>VWVT01000048.1 GCA_008638415.1 Nocardiopsis sinuspersici | reverse complement strand
CCCGGGTACGTCCTCGCCCAAGGACGAACCCCCCTCCGACCTGCCGGCCCCGTCCCTGAACAAGGACCTGGCCTCCCTGTTCGGGCGCCACACCGACGAACTCCTCACCCCCTACAACCCCGCCAGCCCCATCGGCGCAGGCGCCTTCGACAACGCCGCCAAAGCCAACGCAGCACACAACGACTTCGCCGACCTCTTCGCCCGCCACTTCGGCCACCACCTCGGCGAAACCACAGCACGCGACCTCGGACGCGACTACGCCCACACCCTCACCCGCAACTGGAACAACCCCCACCTCGAACAACACCTACGCGACACCATCGGCGACCGACTGCCCCCGCACCTGCGCGACCACCTCGCCAACGTGCCCGCCACCCTCCAAAAACCCCTCACCGACTACTTCTCCACCGCCGGCGCCTACGCCCAACAAACCAGCGGCAGCATCGGCAGCGGAGCCACCGAGGGCTACCTCGGCGAAGGCCTGGGCAGCCTCGCCGACGGACGCGGCTGGGACGCCTCCGCCTGGTCCGCCACCGCAGGCGCCACCCAAGCAGGCATCCAACAAAGCACCACCGACACCACCCTGGCCGCCACCGACCTGTTCCAAGACAAGGACAAACCCCACCTCACCCCACCCCCACCACCACAAACCGAGAGC
>VWVT01000047.1 GCA_008638415.1 Nocardiopsis sinuspersici | reverse complement strand
GTAGACCCGGACGTAGTCGATGGTCATTTGCTGGGGGAATTGGGTGGTGTGGTCGGGGTAGCCGGGCCATTGGCCGCCGACGGCGACGTTGAGGATCATGAAGAAGGGTTGGTCGTAGACCCAGGGGTTGGTGCCTACGTCGTTGGTGGTGATGGTGTTGTAGGGGTGGCCGTCTACGGACCAGGTGATGGAGCCGGGGGACCAGTCGATGGCGAAGGTGTGGAAGGTGTCGGCGAAGGACCAGCCTTGGGGGTGGGTGTAGGAGGCGCCGATGCCGTTTGCTCCGGAGTAGCCGGGGCCGTGGACGGTGCCGTGGACCATGTGGGGTTCGTGGCCGACGTTTTCCATGATGTCGATTTCGCCGGAGTGGGGCCAGGGGGTGTCGGGGAAGTCGGAGCCCAGCATCCAGAAGGCGGGCCAGATGCCTTGGCCGCGGGGGATTTTGATGCGGGCTTCGATGTGGCCGTAGGCGTGTTCGATTTTGTTCTGGGTGGTGAGGCGGGCGGAGGTGTAGGTGCCGTTGGTTTCTTGGCGGGCGGTGATGACGAGGTTGCCGTTGCCGTCGAGGGCGGAGTTGGCGCGGTTGTCGGTGTAGTTCTGGAGTTCGTTGTTGCCCCAGCCGTGGTCGCCGGTTTCGTGGTTCCAGTGGGCGGGGTTGGGTGCGCTGCCGGCGGCACCGTCGAACTCATCGGACCA
>VWVT01000046.1 GCA_008638415.1 Nocardiopsis sinuspersici | reverse complement strand
GGTCAGGGGTGGTGGGTCGGGGAGTTGGTCGAGGTCGTTGAGGCTGTTCTTGAGGAGGTGGTGGAGGTTGGTGTTGAGCAGGCCGTCCATGCCGGCGGAGAGGACGGCGGAGAGTGCTCCTTCGATGGCGCCGCCGATGTGGGCGCTTTTGGTGAGTGTGCTGTCGGTGTGGGTGCGGGTGCCGCGTCCGATTTGGATGCGTTGGATGATGCTGTCCATGCTGGCGAAGATCTGGCTGATGATCTGGTGGCTGGGCACGGTGATCACGAGCCAGGCCAGGATGCGGCGCATGGCCAGGCTGCGGATGGCTTTGAAGACGGGGATGAACTTCAGGGTGGCGCCGAAGGTGAACTTGGCGGTGGCGATGGCCCAGGCGATCTCGGCGAGGAGTTGGATGAACTGGCCGATGACCATCATGTGCATGTACTCGACGTTGGCGCCGGCTTTGCGCAGCTCGGTGGTCATGGTGGCCGAGTTGTCCTTGGCTGAGCCGACGTAGTTGTTCTCGCCTTGGGTGAACTGGTTCAGGGAGTGTTCGTAGTAGCGGGCGGTGCGGCCGTTGAAGTTGCGGCGTACGTGGGTGCGGCTGAGTTGGATGAGTTCGTCGAGGGTGTTGAGGCGGTGGATGAGGGTGGTGTAGACCTCGGCGGCGTGGAAGAGCTTGGCGGGGTTGGCGCGGGGGACGTCGATGCCGGTGAGGGCTTTGATCGCGGTGCGTGAGGAGTCGGGCATGTTGTGGTCCAACGGCATACGCGATTCCACCTCCCCGGCCG
>VWVT01000045.1 GCA_008638415.1 Nocardiopsis sinuspersici | reverse complement strand
CATGGCTATCTTCCTGAACAAGGACAGCAAGGTGCTCGTCCAGGGCATGACGGGCTCTGAGGGCACCAAGCACACCCGCCGGATGCTCGCTTCGGGCACCCAGATCGTGGGCGGGGTCAACCCGCGCAAGGCGGGCCAGAGCGTGGACTTCGACGGTACCCAGGTGCCGGTCTTCGGATCGGTGGCCGAGGGCATGGAGGCCACCGGCGCCGACGTCACGGTGATCTTCGTGCCGCCCAAGTTCTGCAAGGGCGCGGTGTTCGAGGCCGTGGACGCCGGGATCGGCCTGGCGGTGGTGATCACCGAGGGCATCCCGGTGCACGACACGGCCGCGTTCTGGGCCCACGCCCAGGCCACGGGCAACAAGACGCGCATCATCGGCCCCAACTGTCCCGGGCTCATCACCCCGGGTCAGGCCAACGCGGGCATCATTCCCTCCGACATCACCAAGCCGGGCCGGATCGGGCTGGTGTCCAAGTCGGGCACGCTGACGTACCAGATGATGTACGAGCTGCGTGACATCGGGTTCTCCTCGGCGGTGGGCATCGGTGGGGATCCGATCATCGGGACCACGCACATCGACGCGCTCAAGGCCTTCGAGGCCGATCCCGACACCGATGTGATCGTGATGATCGGTGAGATCGGCGGTGACGCCGAGGAGCGGGCCGCGGACTTCATCCGGGAGCACGTGACCAAGCCGGTGGTGGGGTACGTGGCGGGCTTCACCGCTCCGGAGGGCAAGACGATGGGCCACGCGGGCGCGATCGTGTCGGGGTCCTCGGGCACGGCCGCCGCGAAGAAGGAAGCGCTGGAGGCCGTCGGCGTCAAGGTCGGCAAGACCCCCAGCGAAACCGCCCAG
>VWVT01000044.1 GCA_008638415.1 Nocardiopsis sinuspersici | reverse complement strand
GACGGGTGATCTGGCCCGGTTCCTTCCCGACGGCAACATCGAGCTGCTGGGCCGGGTCGACGACCAGGTCAAGATCCGTGGCTTCCGGGTCGAGCTGGGCGAGATCGAGGCCGTGCTGGCCCAGCACCCGGACATCCGGAACACGGCGGTGCTCGTGCACACCGACGGTGCGGCCAAGCGCCTGGTGGCCTTCATCACCAGCAGGGAGCCGGTGGACTCCGAGGAACTGCGGTCCTTCCTGGGGCAGCGGTTGCCGGACTACATGGTTCCGGGTGTCGTCGTTCCTCTGGAGGAGTTGCCGCTCACCGCCAACGGCAAGGTGGACCGCAAGGCGTTGGCGGCGCTGCCCTGGCAGGAGCACGCCGTGGGCGGGCAGGAGCACGTGGCTCCGCGTACGCCGGTGGAGGAGAAGCTGGCGCGGATCTGGCAGGACGTCCTGGCGCTGAGCCGGCCGGTGGGTGTGCACGACAGCTTCTTCTCGCTGGGCGGGGACTCGATCCTGAGCCTGCAGGTGATCTTCCGCGCCAAGCAGCACGGTCTGTACTTCACCGTCAAACAGCTCTTCCAGCACCAGACGATCGCTGAGCTGGCTCCGGTCACCGAGCAGCGCGAGGGTTCGCAGGTGTTGGCCGAGCAGGGCACGGTCACCGGTCCGGTCGAACTCACCCCGATCCAGCGCTGGTTCCTCGCCCAGGACCTCGCTCGCCCCGACCACGTCAACCAGTCCCTGCTGATGGAGGTCGGGGCGGACCTGACTGGTGGTCAGTGGCAGCAGGTGGTGCGGGCCCTGCTCGAACAGCACGACGGGCTGCGCACCCGCTTTTGGAGCAGTGACGGGCAGTGGCGGGCCGAGGTGGCGGACATACCCGACGCCCTGCCCTGGCAGGAGCACGACCTGTCCTCGTACCCGGCCG
>VWVT01000043.1 GCA_008638415.1 Nocardiopsis sinuspersici | reverse complement strand
CGACCTGGTGGAGTTCTGCCTCCGTGACGGTGTCGGCGGGGCCACTCCCTCGGACTTCCCGCTGGTCGGGCTGGACCAGGCCGCGGTCGACCGTCTGGCCGTCCCCGGTGTCCAGGACGTCCTGCCGCTCACCCCGATGCAGCAGGGCATGCTCTTCCACTCCCTGACCGACGGGGGTTCCCGGAACGCCTACCTCGAACAGATCACCGTCCGTCTGGACGGGGTCGACGACCCCGAGCGCCTGGCCCGTGCCTGGCGGCGGGTGGTCGAGGCCACTCCCGCCCTGCGCGCCGTGCCCGCGTGGGAGGGGCTGGACACCCCGGTCCAGCTGGTTCCCGAGCACGTCGATCTGCCCACCGCCGTCCTGGACTGGCGCGACCTGGGCCCCGACGCACAGGAGCGGGCCCTGTCCGACCTGTTGTCCCAGGACCAGCGGGCGGGGATCGACCTGGCCCGCGGCCCGCTGACGCGGATCGCCGTGGCGCGTTCGGCTCCGTCCCAGGTGGTGCTGGTGTGGACCTTCCACCACCTGCTGCTGGACGGGTGGAGCCTGCCCCTGGTGCTGTCCGACGTCTTCGCCGCCTACCGGGACGCGCCCCTGCCGGCCCGGCCCCCGTTCCGTGACCACCTGGCCTGGATCACCCGCCAGGACGACCGGGCCGGGCTCGACCACTGGCGCGAGAGCCTCGCCGGCATCGAGGCCCCCACCCCGCTGCCCTACGACCGCGCACCGAAGGACGTGCGCACGGCCCGCTCCAGGGTCCGTGTCGAGACACGTCTGTCCGAGGAGCACTCCGGCGCCGTGCACCGGTTCGCGCGTGAGCAGGGTCTGACGGTGAACGCGCTGGTCCAGGGCGCGTGGGCGCTGCTGCTGTCCGCCCACTCCGGCGACACCGACGTCGTCTTCGGCGCCACCACCTCCGGACGCCCCGCCGACC
>VWVT01000042.1 GCA_008638415.1 Nocardiopsis sinuspersici | reverse complement strand
CATGGTGTGGCGGTGGAGCGGGGGGACGTGCGCAAGGTGCTGTCCGAGCCCGAGCACTCCTACACCCAGGCCCTGTTGGCGGCGGTGCCGCGCGTGGAGGTCTCCCGCGCCCAGCGGCGGGCACGCGATCGTGCGGAGCGCGGACGGCGGGCCCGGCGGGAGCAGCGTCGCGGAGCGGCGGGGGCGACCGCGGCGGGCGAGGCCGGAAGGAAGGGACCGAAGGAGGCCTTCGCGCCCTTCACCCCGGAGCCGAAGAAGGAGCGGGGCGAACCCCTGCTGCGGGTGGAGAACGTCTCCCAGCGGTTCAGGGTGCGTGGTGGTACGTGGGGCAGGTCCACGGACTTCTGGGCGGTGAGGGACGTGTCCTTCGACCTGTACCGCGGTGAGACGCTGGGCGTGGTGGGGGAGTCGGGCTCGGGTAAGAGCACGCTGTCGCGGATGGTGATGCGGTTGTTGGAGCCCACCCGGGGCCGGGTGGAGTTCGAGGGCCGCGACATCACGCACATGTCCGACCGGGCGTTGCGTCCGCTGCGCCGGGACGTGCAGATGGTCTTCCAGAACCCGTACTCGTCGTTGAACCCGCGGTTGACGGTGGGGGACGCGATCGGGACGGCGCTGCGGGTGCAGGGGGAGAAGGACGGGAAGAAGATCCGCCGTCAGGTGCAGGAGCTGTTGGAGCGGGTGGGGTTGGAGCCCGACCACTACAACCGGTTCCCGCACGCGTTCTCGGGTGGTCAGCGTCAGCGGATCGCGATCGCGCGGGCGTTGATCCTGAAGCCGAAGCTGATCATCTGTGATGAGCCGGTGTCGGCGTTGGACGTGTCCACGCAGGATCAGGTGTTGCGGTTGTTGTCGGAGTTGCAGGACGACTTCGGGTTGACCTACATCTTCGTGGCGCATGATCTGGCGGTGGTGCGTCAGGTGAGCGACCGGGTCGCGGTGATGCGTGCGGGCGAGGTCGTGGAGATGGGTGACAGCGACTCGGTGTACGAG
>VWVT01000041.1 GCA_008638415.1 Nocardiopsis sinuspersici | reverse complement strand
CTAGGTGTACTGCCCTGAGAGGTTGGTGACGCGGGAGGCGGGAGGGCCACCGAGCGCGGTGTGGAACCGGTGGTGATTGTAGTGATGCAACCACCCCGGGAACGCCTCCCGCCGCTTGGCCTCTGACGCATAGGGGCGTGCGTAGGCCCACTCCTGGACCAGGGTCCGGTTGAAGCGTTCCACCTTGCCGTTGGTCTGGGGCCGGTAGGGACGGGTGCGCTTGTGCTTGACGCCCTGGTTACGGACCAGATCACGCCACAGACGCGAGCGGTAGCAGGACCCGTTGTCGGTCAGTACCCGCTCCACCGTGATCCCCACCGACGCGAAGTAGGCGTGCGCACGCTCCCAGAAGGAGACGGCGGTCTCCTTCTTCTCATCGGGAAGGATCTCGGAGTAGGCCAACCTGGTGTGGTCGTCCACGGCGTTGTGCAGGTAGGCATAGCCCGCACTGGAGCGGTGCTTGCGCCCCCGGGGGCGTCCCAGCGCCTTGTGGCCGCCGCCGTGGGGGATGTTGCCGAGCTTCTTGATGTCCACGTGCACCAGCTCCCCGGGGCGTTCGCGCTCGTAGCGGCGCACCACCTGACCGGTGGCCCGATCGGTGTGGGCCAGGCGGGCACACCCGTAGCGGGTCAGGATCCGGTGCACGGTCGAGGCGTGCATGCCCAGGTGGCCGCCGATACGGGCCGGGCCCCACCGGCGCAGGTGGCGCAGCTTGATCACGCGGCGCTCACGTCGGGGTGGGGTGCGCCGTGGTGAGCGGGCCGGGCGGCTGGAGGCATCGACCATCCCGGCCTGGCCCAGGTTGCGGTAGCGCTCGGCCCAGCGTTTGGCGGTGGTGGTGCTGGTCTGGAAACGTTCAGCGGCACGCCGCAGCGGCCACCCCTGGTCGATGACGCAGCGGGCCAACGCGAGGCGTCCTGCGGGAGTCAGACGAGCGTTGGCGTGGGTAGTGTGGGGCATCGAGGGCCTTCTGGTGAGTCGGGTAGATCTCGCAATCCACACCGATACCGAAGGCCCTCTTCGTGTGTGTCAGCCGGGGTGGGTGTTACCAACCTCCGTGATCAGTACA
>VWVT01000040.1 GCA_008638415.1 Nocardiopsis sinuspersici | reverse complement strand
GGCGGGTGCGGCGTGTCTTGGCCCTCGGCACGATCGTGGGATTCACATGCTCCTGCACCGACTCCCGCGTGATGATCACCCGCCCCACATCCTCACGAGAAGGCACCTCATACATCACCGACAACAACACCTCCTCGATGATCGCCCGCAACCCACGCGCACCCGTCCCCCGAATAATCCCCTGCTCAGCAATCGCGTCCAAAGCATCCGGCGTGAACTCCAACTCCACACCATCCAACTCGAACAACCGCTGATACTGCTTCACCAACGCGTTCCGCGGCTCCGTCAAAATCCGGATCAACGCCTCACGATCCAGATCATGCACACTCGTGATCACCGGCAACCGACCCACGAACTCCGGAATCATCCCGAACTTCAACAGATCCTCCGGCATCACCTCACCGAACAACGCCGACCCACCAGCCTCACCCTGAGGCCGCAACACCGCGTTGAACCCCATCCCCTGCTGACCCGTCCGCGACTCGATCAACTTCTCCAACCCCGCGAACGCACCACCACAGATGAACAACACATTCGTCGTATCGATCTGAATGAACTCCTGATGCGGATGCTTGCGCCCACCCTGAGGCGGCACACTCGCCGTCGTCCCCTCCAGGATCTTCAACAACGCCTGCTGCACACCCTCACCCGACACATCACGCGTGATCGAGGGATTCTCACTCTTACGCGCGACCTTGTCGACCTCATCGATGTAGATGATCCCCGTCTCGGCCTTCTTCACGTCATAGTCCGCCGCCTGGATCAACTTGAGCAGGATGTTCTCCACATCCTCCCCCACATACCCCGCCTCGGTCAGCGCCGTGGCATCGGCGATCGCGAACGGCACATTCAGAATCCGAGCCAACGTCTGCGCCAACAACGTCTTCCCCGAACCCGTGGGACCCAACAACAAGATGTTGGACTTGGCGATCTCCACACCCTCGTCCCCGGACCGGTCACCCTCAGAACGCACACGCTTGTAGTGGTTGTACACCGCCACCGACAACGCCTTCTTCGCCTGATCCTGACCGATCACATACGAATCCAGGAACTCATAGATCTCCCGCGGCTTGGGAAGCGCGTCCC
>VWVT01000039.1 GCA_008638415.1 Nocardiopsis sinuspersici | reverse complement strand
GTGGACAACCCGTACGTGGGCGCGGACGTGTACGTCAACCCGATCTGGTCGGCCAACGCCGCGGCCGAGCCGGGCGGGGACGCGGTGGCCGACGAGCCCACCGGGGTGTGGCTGGACCGCATCAGCGCCATCGAGGGCAACGACAGCCCCACCACCGGCAGCATGGGGCTGCGCGACCACCTGGACCAGGCCCTGGAACAGGCCAACGGCGAGCCGCTGGTCTTCCAGGTGGTGATCTACAACCTGCCCGGCCGTGACTGCGCGGCCCTGGCCTCCAACGGTGAGCTGGGACCGGAGGAGATCGACCGGTACAAGAACGACTACATCGATCCCATCGCCGACATCCTCGCCGACTACGAGGACACCGAGCTGCGGATCGTGACCACGGTGGAGATCGACTCCCTGCCCAACCTGGTCACCAACGTCTCCCCGCGCGAGACCGCCACCGACAACTGCGACCAGATGCTGGCCAACGGCAACTACGTGGAGGGGGTGGGCTACGCCCTGGCCACCCTGGGCGATGTCGCCAACGTGTACAACTACGTGGACGCGGGCCACCACGGGTGGATCGGCTGGCAGGACAACTTCACCGCCTCGGCGGAGCTGTTCTACGAGGCGGCCAACACCGCCGGGGCCACCCCCGAGGACGTGCACGGCTTCATCGCCAACACCGCGAACTACTCGGCGCTGGTGGAGGAGAACTTCGCGATCGGGGAGACCGTCGCGGGCACCCCGGTGCGCCAGTCCTCGTGGGTGGACTGGAACCAGTTCACCGACGAGCTGTCCTACAGCCAGGCCCTGCGCGAGGAGCTGGTGGGGCTGGGTTTCGAGGACGGGCTGGGCATGCTCATCGACACCTCCCGCAACGGGTGGGGCGGGCCGGACCGCCCGGACGGGCCGGGGCCGACCACGAGTGTGGACGCCTACGTGGACGGGGGCCGCTATGACCGCCGGATCCAGTCGGGCAACTGGTGCAACCAGGCCGGCGCCGGGTTGGGGGAGCGTCCCCAGGCCGCGCCCGAGCCGGGCATCGACGCCTATGTGTGGATGAAGCCGCCGGGTGAGTCGGACGGGTCCAGTGAGGAGATCCCCAACGACGAGGGCAAGGGCTTCGACCGGATGTGCGATCCCACCTATGAGGGCAACCCGCGCAACGGCAACAACCTGAGCGGGGCCCTGCCCAACGCTCCGGTGTCGGGTCACTGGTTCTCCGAGCAGTTCCAGGAGCTCTTGGCCAACGCCCACCCGCCCATCCAGTA
>VWVT01000038.1 GCA_008638415.1 Nocardiopsis sinuspersici | reverse complement strand
GGCGAATTCCAGGGGTCGTCGCAACACATGAGGTCAGTTGCTCGCCGCGAGCAGTTTAGCCAGGCGCTCGGCTGGGGTTTCCCAGCCGAGCGTCTTGCGTGGTCGGCTGTTGAGTTCAGCGGCGACGACGTCCAGGCGCTCACGGGTGTGGTCGGACAGGTCGGTGCCCTTGGGAAAGTACTGCCGCAGCAGACCGTTGGTGTTCTCGTTCGAGCCGCGCTGCCAGGGACTGGCCGGGTTGCAGAAATAGACCGGGACGTCGGTGGCGACGGTGAACGCGCGGTGGGCGGCCATCTCCGATCCCTGGTCCCAGGTGAGAGATCGCCGCAGGTGCGGCGGGAGCGTCCCAACGCTCTCGACCAGGGCATCGCGGGTGGAGGCCGCGCTGTGGCCGACGGGCAGATGAAGCAGCATCACGTAGCGGGTGGAGCGTTCCACCAGGGTGCCGATCGCTGACTTGCCGCCCTTGCCGATGATGAGGTCGCCCTCCCAGTGGCCGGGAACGGCCCGGTCAGCGGCCTCAGCGGGCCGGTCACTGATCATGACCATGTTCCTGATCGCGCGGGGCAGGCGCTTGTATGCGTGGCGGTGGGGGCGGCGACGTGTGCGTCCCGTCCGCAGGGCACGGGCCAGCTCTCGGCGCAGTTCACCGCGGCCCTGGACGTAGAGGGCCTGGTAGATCGTCTCGTGGGTCACGCGCATCTCCGGGCGGTCAGGGAACCGTCTGCGAAGAGCGTGGCAGATCTGTTCGGGGCTCCACCGCATCTTCAGGTGGTGCTGGATGAAGTCCCGCAGCTGTGGGCTCTGGCCGATCTTGTCGGGCTTGGGACGGGGTGTGCGCTGATCAGCTCGGCGCTGGGCGGCGTGCGGCCGGTAGGCCCAGCTTCCGTCTGGCAGGACGGTCCGGTTGCGGCGGATTTCCCGGCTGACTGTGGAGGGGCTGCGGCCCAGCTCGGCCGCGATCGCGCGGATCGTGGCCTTCTCCCGTAGCCGGTCGGCTATGTGGATTCGGTCCGCCTCGCGCAGATACCTGGACGGTCCGTCCAGGGGCGTCCCCGAAGGTTTCGGGGACGCCCCTGACGGTTCGATCGGCAATGCCTGGACGGTGCCACCGGACGCGGTACGCCCGTTGCGCCATCGCTTGCCCGTGCGCACGTTGATGCCCACGATCCGGGCTGCCTCTGCGTACCCCACACCTTGATCCACCAGCTGAAGGTAGACCCGGCGTTCTTCCACCAGGGCACGTGTCCCCGCGTTGACCGAGCGGTCCCGGATCTTGAATTCCATCGCTTCCCCTGAGGTGGGGTGTTGCGACGATCACTAGAACTCAAG
>VWVT01000037.1 GCA_008638415.1 Nocardiopsis sinuspersici | reverse complement strand
CGGGTCCACTTTTGAGTCCGGCCGACCATAGGAAACAGTCGGCCTGCAAAAGACTCCTTAGAAAGGAGGTGATCCAGCCGCACCTTCCGGTACGGCTACCTTGTTACGACTTCGTCCCAATCGCCAGCCCCACCTTCACTCACTCCCTCCCCGAAGGGTTAGGCCGCAAGTTTCGGGTGTTGCCGACTTTCATGACGTGACGGGCGGTGTGTACAAGGCCCGGGAACGTATTCACCGCGGCGTTGCTGATCCGCGATTACTAGCGACTCCACCTTCATGGGGTCGAGTTGCAGACCCCAATCCGAACTGAGACCGGCTTTTAGGGATTCGCTCCACCTTGCGGCATCGCACGCCCATTGTACCGGCCATTGTAGCATGTTTGCAGCCCAAGACATAAGGGGCATGATGACTTGACGTCATCCCCACCTTCCTCCGAGTTGACCCCGGCAGTCTCCCATGAGTCCCCACCATTACGTGCTGGCAACATGGAATAAGGGTTGCGCTCGTTGCGGGACTTAACCCAACATCTCACGACACGAGCTGACGACAGCCATGCACCACCTGTCACCCGCCAACTAAATGACCCCACATCTCTGCAGGTCCACGGGTGATGTCAAACCTTGGTAAGGTTCTTCGCGTTGCGTCGAATTAAGCAACATGCTCCGCCGCTTGTGCGGGCCCCCGTCAATTCCTTTGAGTTTTAGCCTTGCGGCCGTACTCCCCAGGCGGGGCGCTTAATGCGTTAGCTACGGCGCGGAAACCGTGGAAAGTCCCCACACCTAGCGCCCAACGTTTACGGCATGGACTACCAGGGTATCTAATCCTGTTCGCTCCCCATGCTTTCGCTCCTCAGCGTCAGGTAAGGCCCAGAGACCCGCCTTCGCCACCGGTGTTCCTCCTGATATCTGCGCATTTCACCGCTACACCAGGAATTCCAGTCTCCCCTACCTACCTCTAGCATGCCCGTATCCACTGCAGAACCGGGGTTAAGCCCCGGTCTTTCACAGCAGACGCGACACGCCGCCTACGAGCTCTTTACGCCCAATAATTCCGGACAACGCTCGGACCCTACGTATTACCGCGGCTGCTGGCACGTAGTTAGCCGGTCCTTATTCCCCACCTACCGTCAACCCCCAGAGAACCGGGAGCCTGCGTTGGTGGTAAAAGAGGTTTACAACCCGAAGGCCGTCATCCCCCACGCGGCGTCGCTGCGTCAGGCTTTCGCCCATTGCGCAATATTCCCCACTGCTGCCTCCCGTAGGAGTCTGGGCCGTGTCTCAGTCCCAGTGTGGCCGGTCGCCCTCTCAGGCCGGCTACCCGTAATCGCCTTGGTAGGCTGTTACCCCACCAACAAGCTGATAGGCCGCGAGCCCATCCCCGACCGAAAAACTTTCCACCCACGGTCAGGAGACCATGGGTCGTATCCGGTATTAGACGGCGTTTCCACCGCTTATCCCGGAGTCAGGGGCAGGTTGCTCACGTGTTACTCACCCGTTCGCCGCTCGTGTACCCCGAAGGGCCTTACCGCTCGACTTGCATGTGTTAAGCACGCCGCCAGCGTTCGTCCTGAGCCAGGATCAAACTCTCCATAAAGGTCACTCAACCCTGCCCGGCGCGAGGCCTGGGCGGGTAAACCTAGAAGTAATCCTGACCAACCGGGTTGCCCCGGTTCATCAAAGGAACCCTCCACACCGAAGTGTGGTGGGGCCAAAACAAACATGGCTTAAAGAAAATCAAACACGCGCTGTTGAGTTCTCAAGAAACAACCGCTCATCCCGTACAAGCCCGGTTCCTCAGGGAACCTGTCGCTTTTCCGTGGAAGGCGCTGTTGTGCGTTTCCGCTTTGTTGTGTCTTCACTTTATCAGGTGTTCCGCATTCCGCCAAACCGGCGGTTTGTGTGTTCCTGATCGGGGTAAAGCCCGTTTCGCTTCCGCGTTTCCGTGGAGGCGCCCTCCGAGCTTACCGGCCCGAAAGCAGTGCTCGAACC
>VWVT01000036.1 GCA_008638415.1 Nocardiopsis sinuspersici | reverse complement strand
CAAGAAAAACCGTGGCAGCAACCTACTCTCCCACCCCACCACAGGGCAGTACCATCAGCGCAAAGAGACTTAACGACCGGGTTCGGAAAGAGACCGGGTGTGACCCTCCAGCAATAACCACCACGGAAACCAACACCCACAACCACTCAACCCACCAAAAGGGGAGCAGCCACGAGCAAGCTTCGTGAACAAGTGTGCGCGAACATCCAATTATCTGCAGCGGACAAGCCCTCGGCCTATTAGTACCGGTCAGCTCCACCCCTCACAGGGCTTCCACACCCGGCCTATCAACCCCGTCGTCTACAGGGAGCCTTACCCTCTCAAAGGAGGCAGGAGACCTCATCTCGAAGCAGACTTCCCGCTTAGATGCTTTCAGCGGTTATCCCTCCCGAACGTAGCCAACCAGCCATGCCCTTGGCAGGACAACTGGCACACCAGAGGTTCGTCCGTCCCGGTCCTCTCGTACTAGGGACAGCCCTTCTCAAGTCTCCAACGCGCACAGCGGATAGGGACCGAACTGTCTCACGACGTTCTAAACCCAGCTCGCGTGCCGCTTTAATGGGCGAACAGCCCAACCCTTGGGACCAACTCCAGCCCCAGGATGCGACGAGCCGACATCGAGGTGCCAAACCATCCCGTCGATATGGACTCTTGGGGAAGATCAGCCTGTTATCCCCGGGGTACCTTTTAGCCGTTGAGCGACACCGCTTCCACACGCCGGTGCCGGATCACTAGTCCCAGCTTTCGCTCCTGCTCGACACGTCCGTCTCACAGTCAAGCTCCCTTGTGCACTTACACTCAACACCTGATTACCAACCAGGCTGAGGGAACCTTTGGGCGCCTCCGTTACTCTTTGGGAGGCAACCGCCCCAGTTAAACTACCCACCAGACACTGTCCCCGAACCGGATCACGGTCCAAAGTTAGATGCCCGAAACAGTCAGAGTGGTATTTCACCAACGCCTCCACCGCCACTAGCGTGACAGCTTCACCGGCTCCCACCTATCCTACACAAACCATCCCAAACACCAATGTCAAGCTATAGTGAAGGTCCCGGGGTCTTTCCGTCCTGCTGCGCGAAACGAGCATCTTTACTCGTAGTGCAATTTCACCGGGCCCATGGTTGAGACAGTGGGGAAGTCGTTACGCCATTCGTGCAGGTCGGAACTTACCCGACAAGGAATTTCGCTACCTTAGGATGGTTATAGTTACCACCGCCGTTTACTGGCGCTTAGATTCCCAGCTTCGCGGGGCGAACCCCACTAACCAGTCCTCTTAACGTTCCAGCACCGGGCAGGCGTCAGTCCGTATACAGCGTCTTACGACTTCGCACGGACCTGTGTTTTTAATAAACAGTCGCTTCCCCCCGCTATCTGCGACCCCACCCAGCTCCGACCGCGAAGGTCTTCACCAGACAGGGCTCCCCTTCTCCCAAAGTTACGGGGACAATTTGCCGAGTTCCTTAACCATGGTTCACCCGAACGCCTCGGTATTCTCTACCTGACCACCTGCGTCGGTTTAGGGTACTGGCCACACACGAACTCGCTAGAGGCTTTTCTCGACAGCATGGGATCACTCACTTCGCCTAAAACGGCTCGGCATCACGTCTCAGCCACACGAGAGGCGGATTTGCCAACCCCTCGGCCTACACGCTTACCCCCGGACAACCACCGCCGGGTAGAGCTACCCTCCTGCGTCACCCCATCACTTGCCTACTACGGGATCGGATCCCAGACCAGTCCAGAGGCAGTTCCCGAAGGAACCACCAAGAACCAGCGTGGTTAGCATCACCCGATTCAGCATGGACGCTCGTGCACGGGTACGGGAATATCAACCCGTTATCCATCGACTACGCCTGTCGGCCTCGCCTTAGGTCCAGACTCACCCTGGGCGGATTAACCTGCCCCAGGAACCCTTAGTCAATCGGCGGCAACGTTTCTCACGTTGCTTTCGCTACTCATGCCTGCATTCTCACTCGCACACCCTCCACCACACGATCACTCGGCAGCTTCTCCGGATGCACGACGCTCCCCTACCAACCCACGCTCAAAGAACGTAAGCTTCACAGCTTCGGCGGTGTGCTTAAGCCCCGCTACATTATCGGCGCAGAACCACTTGACCAGTGAGCTATTACGCACTCTTTAAAGGATGGCTGCTTCTAAGCCAACCTCCTGGTTGTCTCAGCAACTCCACAACCTTTCCCACTTAGCACACGCTTAGGGGCCTTAGCTGATGATCTGGGCTGTTTCCCTCTCGACTACGAAGCTTATCCCCCGCAGTCTCACTGCCGCGCTTCACTTCACCGGCATTCGGAGTTTGTCTGACGTCAGTAACCTGGTAGGGCCCATCAGCCAAACAGTCGCTCTACCTCCGGCAAGAAACACACGACGCTGCACCTAAATGCATTTCGGGGAGAACCAGCTATCACGGAGTTTGATTGGCCTTTCACCCCTACCCACACCTCATCCCCCAGGTTTTCAACCCTGGTGGGTTCGGGCCTCCACGAGGTCTTACCCCCGCTTCACCCTGGACATGGGTAGATCACTCCGCTTCGGGTCCACAGCATGCGACTCAACCGCCCTATTCAGACTCGGTTTCCCTACGGCTACCCCACCCGGGTTAACCTCGCCACACACCATGACTCGCAGGCTCATTCTTCAAAAGGCACGCCATCACCAAAGACAAGCTCCAGCTCTGACGGCTTGACAGCACACGGTTTCAGGTACTATTTCACGACCCCTCACCGGGGCACTTTTCACCTTTCCCTCACGGTACTAGTGCACTATCGGTCACCAGGACGTATTTTGGCTTAGCAGGTGGTCCTGCCAGATTCACACGGACTTTCACGGGCTCCGCGCTACTCGGGGACACACCAACACCTAGGCTCTTCCTTCACCTACAGGACTCTCACCCGCTCCGGTTCCGCTTCCCAACGGATTCAGCTAGAAGAACCACTCAGTGCTCCAGGCCGACAGACCTGGACAGGTGCACCCCACAACCCCGCACACGCAACGACTGCCGTCTATCACACGCATGCGGTTTAGCCTCATCCCCGTTCGCTCACCACTACTAGGGGAATCACTGTTGTTTACTCTTCCTACGGGTACTGAGATGTTTCACTTCCCCGCGTCACCACCAACTGCCCTATACATTCAGGCAGCGGCAACCCGACACAACTCGGGCTAGGTTTCCCCATTCGGACACCCACGGATCACAGCTCGGTTGACAGCTCCCCGTGGCCTATCGCGGCCTCCCACGTCCTTCATCGGCGCCTGGTGCCAAGGCATCCACCGTGTGCCACTATCACTTGGCCACTACAGATAATAAGATGCTCGCGCACACTATTCACAAATCAAAACACCAACCGCATACTCCGACACCACTCAC
>VWVT01000035.1 GCA_008638415.1 Nocardiopsis sinuspersici | reverse complement strand
CGGCCCCCGTTCCGTGACCACCTGGCCTGGATCACCCGCCAGGACGACCGGGCCGGGCTCGACCACTGGCGCGAGAGCCTCGCCGGCATCGAGGCCCCCACCCCGCTGCCCTACGACCGTGCACCCGGAGAGGTCCACGGGGCCAGCTCCTCCGCCCGGTCCCGGCACACGCTGCCGACCGACCTGACCGACCGGGTCCACACATTCGCGCGTGAGCAGGGTCTGACGGTGAACGCGCTGGTCCAGGGCGCGTGGGCGCTGCTGCTGTCCGCCCACTCCGGCGACACCGACGTCGTCTTCGGCGCCACCACCTCCGGACGCCCCGCCGACCGACCCGACGTCGAAAACGCCGTGGGCATCTTCATCAACACCCTGCCCGTCCGCGTCCGCGTCACCCCCCACACCCCCGTCAACACCTGGCTCCACGAACTCCAGGACGCGCTGACCGAGTCCCGCCAGTACGAGCACCTGCCCCTCACCCGGCTCCAGGCGCTCTCCCCCCTGCCCGGCGACACGCCCCTGTTCGACAGCCTGGTGGTGTTCGAGAACTACCCCGTGGACGAACAGGCCGCCCGGGACCACGGACTGAGGGTCCTCGACGTCACCGCCGACGAGGCCACCAACTACCCGCTGACCCTGGTCGCCTACGACGGCGACCGGATCGACACCCAGCTCCGGTACGACCCGGACCTGTTCGACGCCGGGACGGCCGAGCGCCTGCTGGCCCATCTCGCCTTCCACGTCGAGTCGCTGGTCACCGACCCCGCGAGCCCGCTGCGCGCCCTGCCGCCGCAGCCCGGGGCCGAGCGCGACCGCGTCACCGCGTGGGGCGACGGCGGCCCCTCGCGGGACGGGCTCACACTCGTCCAGCTCTTCGCCGAGCAGGTGCGGGCGCGCCCGGACACGACCGCGCTCATCGGCGACGGGACGGAGTGGACCTACGCCGAACTGGACGCGCGCAGTGACGCCCTCGCCGTCCGCCTGCACCGCCTCGGCGCCGAGCGCGGCACGGTCGTCGGCGTCTCGCTCCGGCGCGGCCCCGACCTCGTCGCCGCCCTGCTCGCGATCACCAAGGCCGGTGCCGCCTACCTGCCCATCGACCCCGAGTACCCGGACGAACGCCAGGACTTCATCGTGCGTGACTCCGGGATCGGCCTCCTCATCACCGAGGAGAGCGGGGCCCGGCGGCCGGAACCGGACGTCGCCGCGCCGCCGCATGTCACCCTCGCCGAAGTGGCCGCCGAGCCGGTTCCCGAGGACGCGGCCGCGCCGCTCCCGCCCGGGCCGGACGACCTCGCCTACGTCATCTACACGTCCGGGTCGACCGGAACCCCCAAGGGCACCATGGTGACCCACCGGGGGATCGGCGAGTTCGCGGCGTCCATGGCCCACCGCTTCGGCACCGAACCCGGATGGCGGGTCCTGCAACTGGCCTCGTCCAGCTTCGACGCCTCGGTGATGGAGGTCCTGATGGCCTTCGGCGCGGGGGCCGCCCTGGTCGTGCCCGAACCCGGCCCACTGGTCGGTGAGGAGCTGGCGCGAACGCTGTCGCGCCACCGCGTCAACCTCACCATCATCCCGCCCTCCGTCCTGGCGTCCGTGCCGCCCGGGGACTTTCCGGACCTGCGCACGCTGGTGGTCGGCGCGGAGGCGTGCCCGGCCGAGCTGGTCAACCGGTGGGCTCCGGGCCGCCGCATGGTGAACGCCTACGGGCCGACCGAGATCACCATCGCCGCGTCGCTCAGCGACCCGTTGTCCCCCGGGCAGGCCCCGCCGATCGGCCGTCCCGTCCGGGGCGCCCGACTGCACGTCCTCGACCACCTCCTGCGGCCGGTCCCGGCCGGTGTGGTCGGTGAGCTGTACGTCGGTGGCGCGGGTGTGGCGCGCGGGTACTGGGGGCGGCCGGGGCTGACCGTGGAGCGGTTCGTCGCCGACCCGTTCGGCTCGGGGGAGCGCCTCTACCGCACGGGCGACCTGGTGCGGTGGAACGCCGACGGCCAGCTGGGGTACGTGGGCCGCGCCGACGCGCAGGTCAAGATCCGGGGCCTGCGGATCGAGCCGGGCGAGGTGGAGTCGGCGCTGGTCGCGCTGCCCGGGGTCCGGCAGGCGGCGGTCACGGTGCGCCAGGACGCCCCCGGCGGTCCGGCACTGGTCGGCTACGTGTCGGGAGGGGCCGACTCCGCCGAAGTGCGTGACCGGCTCATCCGGACGCTGCCCGCGCACCTGGTCCCGGCGGTCGTCGTGTCCGTGGACGCCGTTCCGCTCACTCCCAACGGCAAGACCGACCACCGGGCGCTGCCGTCCCCCGACTGGGCGGCGCTGGCCGGGGGCGAGTACGTCGCTCCGCGGTCGGAGGCGGAGCGGGTGCTGGCCGGGGTGTTCGGGTCTGTGCTGGGTGTGGACCGGGTCGGTGTGCACGACGACTTCTTCGCGCTGGGCGGCGACTCGATCCTGAGTATCCAGTTGGTCTCCCGGGCCCGACGGGCGGGGATCACCGTGACCTCCAAGCAGGTCTTCGCCCGTCCGTCGGTCGCGGCCCTGGCCGAGGTGGCCGAGACCGGTCGGGGCTCGGCACCGGTGCCGGCAGGCCCGGTCTCCGGGCCGGTGACGGCCACCCCGATCATGCGGTGGTTCCTGGACTCCCGTGCGGGCGACCCGGAGGGGTTCGCCATGTCGGTGCTGTTGGACCTGGCGGAGGACTTCGACGCCGGTTCTCTGCCCAGGGTCGCCGCCGCCCTGCTGGAGCACCACGACATGCTCCGGCTCCGTGTCGCCGACGACGGGGTCCCGAGGATCCTGCCGGAGGAGGACGCCGAAACGGTTCTGGAGACCGTCGCGGGTCTGGACGAGACCACGGTCGAGGAGCACACGGAGCGCGTCCGCGAGCGGATCGACCTGGTCTCGGGTCCGGTGGTGCGGATGGTGCTGTTCACCGGTGAGGGGACTCCGCGCCTGCTGATCGTCGCCCACCACCTGGTCGTGGACGGCGTCTCCTGGCGGATCCTGCTCGAAGACCTCTCCACCGCCTACCGGCAGATCACCGGAGGCGGTGCCGCCGACCTGGGGGCGCGTACCACGCCCTTCCCCGCCTGGGCCGAGCGTGTGGCCGAGGCCGTGCGGGATGGGCGCTTCGACGGTGAGGCCGGGTACTGGGAGGCTCTGGCCGGGGTGCCCGCCGAGGTGCCCCGTGACCACGGCCACGCGGGCAACGGGCCGGTCTCCTCACAGCGGACCGTGTCGGCCCGGTTGTCGGTCGAAACGACCCGTGCGCTGCTGCGTGAGGTCCCGCCGGTCTTCCGTACCCGGGTCAACGACCTGCTCCTGGCTGCTCTGGGCCGGGTCCTCACCGGTTGGTCCGGGCACGACCGCGTCCTGATCGACCTGGAGGGGCACGGCCGCGAGGACCTGTTCGAGCGTGTGGACCTGTCCCGCACCGTCGGCTGGTTCACCACCGTGTTCCCCGTCGCCCTGGGCTCCTCCTCCGACTGGGCCGACCAGGTCAGGACCACCAAGGAGATGCTCCGTTCCCTCCCCGGCCACGGGGTCGGGTTCGGTGCCCTGCGCTATCTGGGTACCGAGCAGCAGCGCACCGCCCTGGCGCGGGTCCCCGAGCCCCACGTCGGTTTCAACTACCTCGGCCGCTTCGACACCGGCGCGGAGTCCGGGGCGCCCTACACCGCCATGGCCCTGGGCGGCGGCGACGCTCCCGGAGCGGACCGGGCGCACCTGCTCGACGTGGTCGGCCGGGTGGCCGGTGAGCGGCTGGTCCTCGACCTGGCCTACTCCGACCTGGCGCACACCGAGGACACCGTGCGGGGGCTGGCGGAGGAGCTGGTGGCGGCGCTGACCGACCTGGTGGAGTTCTGCCTCCGTGACGGTGTCGGCGGGGCCACTCCCTCGGACTTCCCGCTGGTCGGGCTGGACCAGGCCGCGGTCGACCGTCTGGCCGTCCCCGGTGTCCAGGACGTCCTGCCGCTCACCCCGATGCAGCAGGGCATGCTCTTCCACTCCCTGCTGGACGAGGGGTCCTCCTACCTGGAGCAGATCACCGTCCGTCTGGACGGGGTCGACGACCCCGAGCGCCTGGCCCGTGCCTGGCGGCGGGTGGTCGAGGCCACTCCCGCCCTGCGCGCCGTGCCCGCGTGGGAGGGGCTGGACAC
>VWVT01000034.1 GCA_008638415.1 Nocardiopsis sinuspersici | reverse complement strand
GTGCTGGGCCAGCACGGCCTCGATCTCGCCCAGCTCGACCCGGAAGCCACGGATCTTGACCTGGTCGTCGACCCGGCCCAGCAGCTCGATGTTGCCGTCGGGAAGGAACCGGGCCAGATCACCCGTCTTGTAGAGGCGGTCGCCGGAACGCTCGCTGAAGGGGTTGGCGATGAAGTTCTCGGCGGTCAGGTCCGGCCGGTGCAGGTACCCGCGGGCCAGCCCGGCCCCACCGATGCAGAGCTCACCCACGACACCGGCGGGCAGGAGCTGATGACGCGGGTTGAGAATGTACAACTGCGCCCCGGGGATGGGGCGGCCGATGTGGACACGCTCCAGGTCGGGGGTGTACCGGGCCAGGCACACACCGACTGTGGCCTCCGTCGGACCGTACCCGTTGAAGAACGCTCGCCCGGGCGCCCAGACACGGACCAGGTCGAGGGGACATGCGTCACCACCGACACTGATGCAGCGTACGAACGGTAGGGATTTCTCCGGCAGCGTGGAAAGCGCGGCCGGCGTCAGGCTGATGTTCTCGACCCCTTGCTCGATCAGCAGATCAGCGAGGTCGGAGCCGGCCATTTTGAGGTCGGGAGGCGGTACCACCAGGATCCCGCCGGACAGCAGCGCCGCGCAGAGCTCCCACACGGAGATGTCGAAGCTCAGCGACGTGCCCTGTAGGACTCGCTGCGGAGTCTCCAGACCATAGTTCTCGTACTGCCATCGGGCGAGATCGCGGAAACCGCGGTGAGTGACCTGGACACCCTTCGGCTTTCCGGTGGAGCCGGATGTGTAGATGACGTAGGCGAGGTCCCACTCCTCCGGTCCGGTCTCGGGCGTGGTGTCGGGCCAGTCCGCCAACTCCGACCAGAAGTCCTCCACAGCCAGCACCGGAGCGTCGGTCTCGGGCAGTACTCCGAGAACCGACCGGGACGCCAGCACGGCCCGCAGCCCCGCGTCGGAGACCATGAACTCGAGACGTTCGCGGGGGTAGGACGGATCCAGCGGAACATAGGCCCCGCCCGCCTTGAGAATGCCCAGCAGCGCGACGACCATCTCCACCGAACGGGGCACGCACAGGCCGACCAGGCTCTCCCGGCCCACCCCGCGGTCCCGTAGGAGGTGCGCGACCCGGTTGGACCACCGGTCCAGGGCGCCGTAGCTCAACTGGCGGTCATCCGCCACAACCGCCACCCGGTCCGGACAACGGCGCGCCCGCTCCGCGAACAACCCCGGCAAGGACACCGGCGGCGCCTCCTGCTGCCGCTTGGCCTGCTGGAGCCGGCGACGTAGTAGGGCCTGTTGTTCCGGCGACAGGTTCTCAAGCTGAGAAATAAGCTCACTCATGGTGCTTCACTCGTCTCGGTCGTCTGGGAGCTGAAGATCACTCGGCGACATTCCCTGAACCTCTGCGACGAGTTGCTCAAGGAGTTTCCGCTCTTCGGAGGACTCGATGTCCGTGGCGAGGGCCGCGAGGTCGAAGTCGGCGTCGTCCGCCACCTCCGAGGCCGTCGAGGTTCCCTGCTGGAGGATCTGCCGCCGTTCCTCCTCCGTGAGAATGTCGACCTTGCTCAGTGGCGACTCGGGATCACGCACGATCTGTGCGCACACGCTCTGGAGATGAGCGAGCATGCGTTCGACCGCTTCTCTGTCCACCCGGCCGGGGTCGTATTGAGCAGAGATCTCCACCCGGTCCTGGGCCACCACGACTATCGCCAGCGGGTAGTTGACACGCTCCTCGGAGCGGGTCATCTCGAATTGCAGAACCGCCGAATCGTCCTTCTCCACCGGGTAGTTCTCGAAGACGAAGAGGGTCTCGAACAACGAAGCGTCAGAGGGGAGTCCGCTCCACCGCTGGACCTCGCTCAACGGGCTGTAGTCGAACTGGCGCATCCGCATGGCCTGTTCCTGCAGGCCGTGCAGCCATTCCAGGGCGGCTTCCTGCTCGGGAACACCGACCCGCAGCGGGAGGGTGTTGATGAACAGGCCGACTGTGCGCTCGATGCCCTCGATCTCGGAGGGACGGCCCGAGACCACGGTGCCGAACACGACGTCGTCGGTGCCGCTGTAGCGGGACAGCAGCAGGGCCCAGCACCCCTGCAGCACTGTGTTGAGCGTGAGCCGGTTGCGTTGGGCGAATTCCTGCAACCGCGCGGTCTCGTCCCCGCTCAGATGGGCGGTGACCGTGGCCGGTGGGACGGGGCCGCTGTCCTGTAGCCCGGATCGGCCACCGATGGCCAGCGGAGCGGCCTGCTCGACGCCCTTCAACGTGTCGCGCCAGTACTGTTCGGCTTCTTCGATGTCCTGGCGACCGAGCCAGGACACGTAGTCGCGGTAGGGCCTTGCCGAAGGCTTCTCCACGTGCTCGCCGCGGGTGAAGGCCCCGTACCACTGCACGGCTTCGTTGAGGATGAGGCTGATGCTCCACCCGTCGAGAATCGCGTGGTGGGCGCTCCAGATCAGTTGGTAGCCGTCATCGGCCGTGCGGACGAGGAGCATCCGCCACTGGGGAGCGTCCTGGGGGTCGAAACCCTCAGCGCGGTCCTGGCGCAGGTAGGCGTCCACACGCTCTTGTTGTTCCTCTGCGGTCTGTGAGCGCCAGTCCTGTGTCTGAAGCGGAACGGGGACTTCGGCCCAGACCAGTTGCAGGGGCTGGTTGTCCTGTGTGGTGCGGAACCCGGTGCGCATGATGGGGTGGCGGCGCATGACCTGTGCCCAGGCTTGGCAGAAGGCGTCGGTGTCCAGTTCCTGGTCGATGCGCAGGATCATCTGGACGTGGTAGACCCCCTCGCCCTGGGAGAGCTGGCTCTGGAACCACAGGCCCTGCTGGATGGGGGTCTGGGGATAGGCGTCGGCCAAAGGGCGCGGGGTCGTCGCCGAGCGCCACTCGGGCAGCGTCCGCACCTGTGCGACCAGGTCGTTGACCTGTTCCTGGTCCAACCCGGCGGCCGGGAAGTCCGAGGGGCTGTAGACCACCGCGTCGGGATCGCGGGCTTCGCGGGTGAGCCGGGTCAACACCTCCAGGGTGTGCTCTGCCACCCGCCGCACGGTCTCCTCACGGAAAGCGTCCCCGTCATAGGTCCACCGCATGTACAAACGGCCGTCCTGGACGTGGCTGACGATGTCGATCAGGTAGGGGCGCTGGTTGGCCGGATCCCAGTCCGGGCCGGCCTTGCCGGAGTGGGCGGCGAAACCACCGGCCGCGGTCCCGTCGAACTGACCGAGATAGTTGAAACTGACCTGGGCGGAAGCCTCCGGCTCAGCACCGGCAGATCCCGTCTCGGCGCCTTCATGGTCCAAGCCATAGGCGAGCAGGCCGTATCCGATGCCCTGGCGGGGCCGCCCGCGGAGCAGTTCCTTGGTCCGCTTGAGTCCCTCCGCGAGCTGGTCCGCGTCGGGAACCGGCAGGCGCACCGGCGAGATGGTGGTGAACCAGCCCACGGTCCGGGACACGTCGATGTCGTCGAAGAGGTCCTCGCGGCCGTGCCCCTCCAGGTCGACACGGACATGGCCGTCCCCGGTCCAGGCGCCCACCGCACTGGCCACCGCGGTCAACAGCGCGTCGTTGACCTGGGTGTTGAAAGCCGCCGGAACGTCCTGCAGGAGCGCACGCGCCTGGTCGGCGCTGAGCACGGCCTCGTGGACACGGCTGCGACCGATCGTATTGCCCTCAACGGGTCCGTCCAGGGGAAGAGCGCGGACCGGAGCGGTCTGCTCCCGCCAGTAATCCGACTCCCGCGACGTGTCAGCGCTGGAACCCTCCCGCCGCAACCGCTCGGCCCACTGCCGCCACGAACTCGTCTTCGCGGGAAGAGCGAACTCCCGCCCACCACGCACCTGCTCAACCAGCGTGTCCAGATCCTCCGACAACACACGCCAGGAAACCACGTCCACCACCAGGTGATGGGCCACCAGAAGCAACCGGTCACCACCACCGGCTCCCACACCGTCGGAATCCGGCAACCCGGTGAACAGCGCCGCCCGCAGAAGAGGCGAAGCGGAGACGTCCATACCGGACTGGATCCGCTGCGCGATCTGCACCAACCGGTCCTCGCGTTCGGCGGCCGGGTACGAGGACAGGTCGTGCTCCTGCCAGGGCAGGGCGTCGGGTATGTCCGCCACCTCGGCCCGCCACTGCCCGCCCTCGCGCAGAAAACGGGTGCGCAGCCCGTCGTGCTGTTCGAGCAGGGCCCGCACCACCTGCTGCCACTGACCACCAGTCAGGTCCGCCCCGACCTCCATCAGCAGGGACTGGTTGACGTGGTCGGGGCGAGCGAAGCCCTGCTCGAAGAACCAGCGCTGGATCGGGGTGAGTTCGACCGGACCGGTGACCGTGCCCTGCTCGGCCAACACCTGCGAACCCTCGCGCTGCTCGGTGACCGGAGCCAGCTCAGCGATCGTCTGGTGCTGGAAGAGC
>VWVT01000033.1 GCA_008638415.1 Nocardiopsis sinuspersici | reverse complement strand
AGGTAGACCCGGCGTTCTTCCACCAGGGCACGTGTCCCCGCGTTGACCGAGCGGTCCCGGATCTTGAATTCCATCGCTTCCCCTGAGGTGGGGTGTTGCGACGATCACTAGAACTCAAGCGGTAAGACGGGGCCGTTTTACGCGGTAAAAACCGTCGATGCTGTGCGTTCACTACGCCTTGAGGCCGGGCCCAGGGCTTCAGAAGTTTTACCGCGTAAAGCGAGGGCGGCAGGGATCCGCTACAGCCGGTCCAGGAAGGCTTGAGCGAAGCGCTGTAGTTCCTCGGGCCCCAGGCCGGAGGCCAGCTCCTTGTAGACCTGGCCGGCCAACACCTCGGGCTCGTCCCAGGACAGGTCCAAGGTCAGCTGCTCACCAGGCTGGGGCGAGCTCCTCCTGCTCGAGGTGCCCTGCTGCTTCTTCGCTGTGGCCGGTGGCTTCTCCACAGACGACTCCGCCTGTACCGACGGCGATGGAGGAACGGAAGGGCCGGCGGGTTTTACCGCGTAAAACTCTTCCTGCTGTTCCTGGTGCGCGGCCAGTTGTTCTTCGGCCGGGAGCTTGCCCAGCTCCCGGGCCTGAGCCAGCTTCAACTCCCCGTCCTTCAACGCCTGCTGCAGGTCCGGGTGCAGGCCCAGCAGGACGAGGCGCTGGGTGATCCACCCGTTGGATTTGCCCAGGAGCGTGGCCGCCTGCGATCGGTTCAGCCCGTGGTCGAGGAGCTTGCTGATCTCACGAGCTTCTTCCAGGGGGTGCAGGTCCTGGCGGTGGATGTTCTCCGCCAGCACCGCCGCCCGCAGCGCGACCTCGCCGTCGTCCTCCTCACCGCGGGAAGTGCGCACGTGTACCGCCACAGTCTCCAGACCCGCCAGCTGCGCGGCGGCCAGGCGGCGGTTGCCGTTGATCACGACGAAGACCGCCTCGGCCACCGCCGCCTCGTGCTCGGGGTGCACCTGCACGTAGGCGCGGCGGGGAATGACGTGCAGAGGCTGCAGCAGCCCGTGCTCTTTGAGGCTGTGCGCGAGCTCTGAGAGGTCCCCCAGGCTCTCGCGCGGGTTCTCGGGGTTGCCCACCAGCTGTTCCAGCGGCACCCGGCTCGGATCGGCGGGGGCCTCGCCGGCGGCCTGGGAGATGAGTTGGCGGCGGGCGCTGGTGGCCTGCCCGGCGGCACCGAAGGAGGCCGAGCGGCCCAGTTTGTCGGCCTTGCTCACGACAGCGTCCTCGCGATCTGGCGCATGGCAGCGGCCTGGTCGCACTTGGGGTCATACACCAGCAGGCCCTGCTTGCTGCGCACCGCCTCGCGCTGCTCCTTGCGGTCGGGCACCACCGCGACGACCGCCGGATCTCCGATGTCCTCCCACGCCTGCAGCGAGGAGGTGGCGATGAACCCGCGGCGGCTGTCGTACATGTTCACCACCAGCCCCAGGTAGTCGATCTCCAACCGCATGTCCTGGCGCAGGTCCTCGATCTGCCCGGTCAGCAGGGTGAAGGCGTCCGCGCTGGAGTCCTCGGCCTGCACCGGGATCACCACCCCGGAGGCTCCGGTCTTCTCCTCGTCGCGGCGACGCCCGTAGTAGATGGCGCTGTCCATCGACAACCCCAGGCTGGGCGGGCAGTCGACCACGATGACGTCGAAGCCCTCCTCAACCGGTTCCAGGGCCCGCTCCAGCGCCGCTTCGCGGGCGCGGATAGTGGAGAGCTTCACATCCAGGACGAATCCGTCGGCGCACGCCGGCAGCAGATACAACCGGTCGCCGAAGCGCTCATCCTCGATCGGCACGATGAGGTCAGCCAGGTCTCCCTTGGCCTCACCAGTCATGTGCTTGACCAGGCTGTCGCTGTCCAAAGCCAGGTTGTCCACGCCCAGCTGGGTGGTCAGGTGCCCTTGGGGGTCGAAGTCGACCATCAGCACGCGCCGGGCAGGCCCGTCGTGCTCGGTGCCTTCGGCGTAGGCCTGTCCCACTCCGGCGGTCAGGGCAGTCTTGCCCACGCCGCCCTTCTGGTTGGCCATGATCCTGCGCCGGGGATGTGGTGTTGCCACGTGTTCCTCCTGTGGGGAAGGGTGGTCGGCGAGCCAGAGCTCCAATGCCTGTGCCAGGCCCTGGATGTAGGAGACCTTGCGGTCGGCGCAATGCGCCTTGAAGGTGTCGTAGACGCCCAGCGGCAGCCAGGTGCTGAACGGCGGCGCGCCGGAGGTATCCACCACAGCCTGAGACCCGGCTTGTTGCCAGGCCTGGAGCGCTTGGGTCACCACATCCTGCATGTCGAACTGGTGCTCGGCAGCGCGGATTTTCACGCGGGCCCGGAGCTGTCCGGGCAGCTTGGAGGTGACCTTCTCCCTCTCGCCGGAGGTTGGTGATGCCATACGCGTTACCTTACTAACGCATCTGGACTGAGGGAATCTCCTCCCGTCGCGACACGGTCTTTTACCGCGTAAAACGAGAACTGCATGGCGACTTCAAGTGCGGCCCTGGCCTCGCTCGCGTGCTACGCGTACCACCCACGGTCGGGGCGGTAGGTGCTGTCGTTCTCGGCTTCGCGCAACCGGTCCAGCGTCATCTCCACCGGCGCCCGCCGCTCAGGTGCCAGCGCGGCGAGCCAGCTCCGTCCTCGTCCATGGAGTCGATGTACCCGCATCCACCCGCCGACCCCGACTAAGACTGCTCGGGCATGTCCACACCAGGGGTCGGCGCGGAGCGCGGCCACGGAAGCACCATGTCCAACCTCGCGGTTCTTTGGAGGCGCGAGATAGGGCTGAGGAGGCATGAGCGCTTGCTTAGCGTGGTGCGAACTGCTGGGGCCAACAGTGCCGACTCAACGGACCGGCTGCTGCGCTAGGACTACGTGTCTAGGAAGCTGGTCTGGCCGGTGCGAGACCGGCCCAGATGCCGACGGCAGGTGAGGGCCTGGTCGCTGCGCTGAGTCAGAGCGGACCCACCGCGGCGTGATAGGTGACCGCAGGCACCTCGATCCCGGCCTACATGTGACTGGTGAGTCCGTGCACCACCGCGCCCTACCCCATCCGCACCCAGGCTGCGTCGGCCAGATATTCCGTGGCGGAGCCAGTGGGCTCTGCAGAAGCTACTGCTCGGGCTCGCTCACAGCAGGTCGCGGAGTTCGTCGGCGCTGAGTCCAGCCTGCTTCAAGATCGAGGACGTGGTGCCGCGCTTCAACTCCTTGTGCAGCGGCACGATCACGGTTCTCTCCCCACGCCGGAGTTTGGCGTGGTCACCCTTGGTCCGGACGTGCTCGAACCCGACGCGCTTGAGCGCGGTGACGACCTGGGGGCCAGAAGCGATGGGGATGTGGGAAGGACTCACGCAGGCAAGCGTATGTCGATCTCCGCAGCCTTGCTGGGGCCTGTGGACAACCGGTGCACCGCGTCCTCGGCCTCGTCCTCGAAGTACAGCTCCAATGCCTCGGTGAGGGCGTCCAGGGCCTCCTGCTCGGTCTCGCCCTGGGAGGCGACCTCGACGTCCACCGCGCGCGCCACATATCCCCCGACCTCCAGGTCCGGGGTCACGGTGACGGCCAGATGCAGTGTGCGCTCCATGCACACCATCCTACCCAGTCGGACAGGTATGGACAGATCTGATGGCACTCCATGGCGGTGCATGGCACGCCATGGAGCTCTACTGCTGAGATGGCGTGCCCGATTTCCCCGGTTCATACAGACCACACACACCAGTACCCCGGCGTGGGGAAAGCAATGAACCGGCATACCGGCTTACCCGTGTACCGGTACACGGGTAAGCCGCCAGGGGTGTGAACTGCGAAAGGGCCTGTGCGGTCGGCTCCGCGAAGCCCCACAGGCTGACCGCCCATCTAAGCTGTTCAACCGCAGTCGGGGACGCGGACGAGGGTCAAGCCCTGCTCCTTATCCGCGTGCTACGCGTGCCATCCATGGCCGGGGCGGTAGGTGCTGTCGTCCTCGGCCTGACACAACCGGTCCAGCATCATCTCCACCAGCGCCCGCTGCCCGGGCGCCAGCGCGGCGAGCCAGGCTTCGTCGTCGGCGGCCTGGGCATCGGAGACCTCGTCCTCGTCCACGCTGTCGTTGTACCCGCATCTACGTCACCACCGCCCGGCCTCGCCCGGGTGGTGTCCTGCGTCCTGGCCAGGCGCCGCGGCGGTGTCTGCCCCGTGTCCGCGGCGGGGTTGGCCAATGCCCACCGGTGGGCCGGTGGTCCGGCTCTTGCGTGTCAGCGCCCCGGGCGGGCTGTGGCCAGTGCCGGTGCGGTGTCCGCCTGCTGTTCGCCCTCGCCGCGCCGGGCCGGGTCCTGTCCAGGGAGGTGTCCGCGGGTGTCTACCTCCAGGCGCTGGTGGGTGACCTCACTGCGGTAGCGGCGTGCGGTGCGCGGGTGGGCGTTGATGTACCGGGCGAGCTCGGTGTCGGTGATCGCAGGGAAGGCCTGCAGGAGTTCACGCACCCGCTGGCGCTTCTGTGCAGGTGAAAGCGGCTCTGCCGGAGATGCATCCTCCACCTGGGGGGCACGCCGGTCAGGGGAGAAGTGCGCGTCCTGGGCCCGGGGGGCGGGCCGGGTCTGCGGCGGCGCGGTGGCGGGTGTGCCGTCCACTTCTTGGACAGCGTGGGCGGCGGCGGTCTCGGCCGGCGCCGCGCCGGTTGCCGGGCGCCCGTTCCCCTCAACGGTGCCCATGTCCGGGCCCGGGGAGGGCAGGGCGGCGCTGTCGGGGACATGTCCGGGGTTAATGTCCGGGACCGGCGCCGACTCGTGGACAGCCACAGCCGGGGCGGCGGCGGTGGGGCGGACATGGCCAGTGTTGTTGTCCAGGGCCGCCACCTCCGCGGCGGTCATGGCCACCGCGTGCACGGTCATGGCCCGGGTCAGCTCGTAGGCGGTGTCGAGGTCGTAGCCGTTGTTGAGCATCCACCGCAGGTGCCGGGGGGTGTGGCGGCGCCAGGTACGGCCGTGCTGCTCGCGCAGCATGGCGTAGGCCAGCTGGCGGCGCTGCTCGCGCTCCAGGGCCTGGGGGTAGGACGTGATGCCCCAGCCCAGCATGAGCCGGGCCACCTTCATGGTGGAGAGCGGGTGGGCGATCCATCGCCCCACGGGAATACGGTCAGCGGACTGGCCGTGCGCGATCCCGGCCAGATGGCGCACCCAGGCCGCCACCCCCTCGGCGATGAGGATGATGACGATGGGCGGGCCGGCGTGGCCCAGGTAGGAGGCGGTGGAGCCGTCCCCCTGGCTCACGTTGAGGATGATGGTGATGGCCGACAGGGCGTAGGCCGCCCACCGGTTCAGGGGGTGGCGCCGGCCCTGCCACTCCATGAGCAGGTCCATGGCCAGGAAGTAGACGATGACCGCGTCGATGCCCAGCGGGAAGAGGAAGCGCAGGTCACCGCCGTTGATCGCGTCCAACTGGGTGCGGGCCAGCCAGGTGGCCGCCTCGTACAGGGCGGCGTAGCTCATGGTGAACGCGACCAGGATCAGTGCCAGCGCCACCACGGCGATGACGGCGGTGGCCACCAGGTAGCCGCCGTGCAGGGGCGCCGCCCCTGAGTCCCCCCGCACGCGCGCGGGTCTGCGGGAGGCCAGGCGGCGCATGCCCCACACCGCCAGTACCGTGACGGCCAGGGCGGCCGCGGCGATCAGCGACCACAACGGGAGGGGCAGGGA
>VWVT01000032.1 GCA_008638415.1 Nocardiopsis sinuspersici | reverse complement strand
CCCGGTCTCTTTCCGAACCCGGTCGTTAAGTCTCTTTGCGCTGATGGTACTGCCCTGTGGTGGGGTGGGAGAGTAGGTTGCTGCCACGGTTTTTCTTGGGGAGGGGGTCGCCTGTGGGCGGCCCCCTCCTTTTTTGTGTCTGTGCTAGTTCACTTGTGAATTCAACGCGTTCCTAGAACCGCGTTCCTAGAACCCGTAGTTGTACATCGCTCCGCCGGGGTACACCGTGCCGACACCGTTGCGGTAGGCGTAACCGCCGTAGGCGGCGCCCTCCACGAAGGTCCACCCGCCCAGGGTCCTTCCGTGCAGTGCGACGTACCAGCCCGCCGCGTTGGGATCGCTGTAGGCACGCAGTGCGAAGTGGACGTGGGCCCCGGTGGAGGAGCCGCCGGCGCAGACGCTGTTGCCCTGGCTGCCCAGGTAGTGGCCCACCCCGACGTTGTTGCCGGGCAGCCACTGGTAGTTCTCCAGGTGGTAGTAGTCGGTGGAGTAGCCGTTGTCGTGGATCACCCGGGTCCACCCGGTGCACAGGCTGTAGGCGTACCCGCCGCGGGCAGCACGTACGGCGCGGTCGCCGCCGGAGAAGTCCACCGAGCTGTAGGGATAGCCGGAGCTGAAACCGTGGGGGCCGCCGGTCATGACCTGGTACGTGCCGATGGCGAAGGGCAGGCCGATCCCGGTGTAGGCGGCCGTCCTGACCCCCTCGGGATCGGTGGAGGCCGCGACGGCCTCCCGCTCCTCCTCGGCCAGCAGCGTCGAGTCGGCGAGGATCGAGGAGAACTCCCCGGTCCCCTCCAGGCCGACGGTCCAGTCGCCACCGCGGTACTCGGCGGCGAACAGCCAGGCGTACGGGTTCTCCTCGGACCCGGTCGGTGCGGTCACGATGGCGACGCCGAAGGCCGAGTCGCCGGAGGCCTCGCGGACGTCGACTCGGACGTCGCGTTCCTGGGCGGCGAGCGTGGAGATCCCGGAACCGCGGAACTCCAGGACGTCCGAGACCACCGCGTCGGCCAGGACGTCCTCGGCCGCCGCTCCCGCGCCCTGGCCGGGGAGGTCCTTGGCGGCGGTGTCGACGGTGATCTCGACGTTGTCGGCTTGGGCCAGTGCGGTGTCGGCCACGGGTTGGGCGTGGGCCACGGAGACGGAGGTGAGCAGGGCGGCGGCCGCTGTGGCGGCCAGAGCGCCCGCGTATCCGGTACGGGGGCCCGGTCGGAAACGGTTGGGGGCGGTGGGGGCAGTGGGGGAGGTCAAGCAGCTCCTCAGGGGTGAAGGAACAGATTCGACACGAAAAGGTGTGATCGTGTGACCACCGCAGGGTAACCAATCGGTGACTCGTGGACAAGGGATGGACCCGGTTCCCCTCGGCGAACCGGGCTTCGCGCGGCGCTTCGGGGCGGTTCCGCCGACCCACGCGTCGGGCGTTCCCCCGTTCCGCGCCCCTTCCCCGCTGTCCCCTCCCCGGTCCGGTCCCCGGCCGCCGCCACCGCCCGAGGGGTCCGGACCCCGTGTCGTGTGAGACGGCGAGCCCCGCTCCCCGGAGCTCGGGCTCAGGGAACGGGGCTCGGTGTGGCCGTGCCGGCGTCAGCGGGCGTCCGAGACCCTTCTCTCCAGGCCGAGGAGGAACTGCTTGCGGTCCAGCCCGCCCGCGTAGCCCGTCAGCGAGCCGTCCGCGCCGATCACCCGGTGGCACGGCACGATGATGCTGATCGGGTTGCGTCCGTTGGCCATCCCCACCGCGCGTGAGGCCGTCGGCCTCCCCAGTTCCGCGGCCAGTTCCCCGTAGCTCGCCGTCTCTCCGTGCGGAATCGTGGTCAGCGCCGCCCACACCCTCAGCTGCCACTCGGTACCCGCCGGGGCCAGCGGTAGGTCGAACTCCCTCAGTTCACCCGCGAAGTACGCCTCCAGTTGTCGTACGGCCTCGGTGAACGGCTCCGGGTCCGACACCCAGTCCTTCGGGAAGCCCCTGGTCCTGTCGTCCTTGCCGGCGGTGAGCACCCCGCCCAGGGCCTCGCCGTCACCGAACAGGACCAGCTCGCCCACCGGCGAGCCCATCATCGTGTACCGGGTCGGTCCGGGACGGGGAGCACGAAACTCCACCGTCGCTCTCCTCGGGGGAGCCTTCGGCTCCACGTCCAGCGGCAGCATCTCCTGCTCCACTCCCTGCTCCGTGCTCATGCCAGTTCCTCTCTCGTTCTCACCAGCGACGCCCACAGCAGGTGGGTGACGTAGGACCTCCAGGGACTCCATGCCAGGGTGTCCCTCCCGCCCCCGGCCCCCAGCGCCTGTTGGACACCGAGGTCCCCGTGGAGGAACACGTCCGGATCACCCAGGCCGCGCATCCGCACGTAGCCCGCGGTCCACGGACCGATGCCGCGCAGCTCCATCATGCTCCGCTCGGCCTCGTCCCGGTCGCAGCCCGGACCCAGGTCGACCCGGCCCGAGGCGATCGCCCCGGCCAGCCCCACCAGGGCCCTCCCACGTGCGACCGGGATGGAGAGGTCGGTCGGGTCGGCGTCGGCCAGCACGTCCGGGGAGGGGAACACGTGCGTCAGACCGCCGTCCGGGCCGGTACTCAGAGGCTCGCCGAACCGCTCCACCAGCCGTCCCGCCAACGTGCGGGCGGCGCGCACCGACACCTGCTGGCCCAGCACGGCCCGGACCGCCAGCTCGGCGGGGTCCACGTGGCCCGGAGAGCGCATGCCCGGGTGCTCGGCCACCATCGGTCCCAGCAGCGGGTCCCCGCCCAGGACCTCGGTGACCGCGCGGGGGTCGGCGTCCAGGTCGAGCAGCCTGCGGCAGCGGCGCACCGCGTCGGCCAGGTCACGTGACTCCGACAGGCGCAGACGGCACAGCACGTGCCCGGATCCGGCCCCTTCCGACAACTCCACGGTCGCGGGTCCGTGCGGCAGCGACAGCGTCCTGCGGTAGACCCCGTCGCGGTACTCCTCCACGCCCGGCACCGCGCGGTCCCCGAGGAACCGCAGCATCCGCGCCAGGTCGATCGGCTCCCGGTAGGGCAGCCGCAGCGTGACCGTTCCCGGCTCGCCGACCGGTGTGCGCCTCATGGCGCGCATCTCGGTGGGAGAGCGGTCGAACACCGCACGCATCGTCTCGTTGAACTGGCGCACGCTCGCGAACCCCGAGGCGAAGGCCACGTCCGCCATCGGCATGTCCGTGGTCTCCACCAGCACCCGTGCGGTCTGGACGCGCTCGGTGCGGGCCAGGGCCAGCGGCCCCGCGCCCACCTCGGCGGTCAGCAGCCGGTTGAGCTGGCGCTCGCTGTAGCCGACGGCGGAGGCCAGGGCGCCGACGCCGCCCCGGTCCACGGCGCCGTCCTGGATGAGCCGCATCGCGCGTCCCACCACGTCGGCCCGCAGGTTCCACTCCGGGGACCCGGGAGTCAGGTCGGGGCGGCACCGCTTACAGGCGCGGAACCCCGCTTCCTGGGCGGCCGCGGCGGTCGGGTAGAAGCGGGTGTTGGCCCGTTTCGGGGTGACGGCGGGGCAGCTCGGACGGCAGTAGATGCCTGTGGTGCGCACGGCAGTGTAGAAGACCCCGTCGAAGCGGGCGTCCCTGCTGTGTACGGCGCGGTAGCGCTGGTCGTCGTCCATCACGCCACCCATGATCGCCGATGCGACGGACCGGAAGCTGGCGGTTTTCGGACATCGACCCCGAGGGGCTCAGGGGGTCCCGTTCCCCGGGGCCGTGGACCTTCCCGGCCCGCCGCTCTCCCCGTCGCCGCGCACGTCGTCCGCGGTCTCGCCGTGTTCGCGGAGGTACTGCACGTAGAACGGGCGCAGCGCCTCCTGGACCTCGGGGTCGGTCTCGGCGGACAGCGCCTCGTAGACGAAGCCGGACAGTTGGGCGACGCTCGCCTCGCTGGCCTCCTCATGGCCCGCGGCCGCCTCGGCGGCCGGGATCAGTCCGAGGAGCCGCCAGAAGAAGCGCAGGTCCCACCGCCGACGCGCCAGTTCGATGGCGCTGTCCCGCAGGTTCTCCGTGCTGATCTGGTCGAATTCGGTGACATCGTCTCCCATGCTCGGAAGATACCCGTCCCCGCGCTCTCCATCCGGAAGTGACCTGCGTTACGCTTCACACGAGTTGATCATCTCCTCCCCGACACCCGGGGACCTCTCACAAGGAGGGCCGGGCGACCGGGGAAAACGTTCGTGAGGGGTTTGTCATGGCCGAGGGCGCAGCACGGGTCGTCGTCGCGAAACCGGGACTGGACGGGCACGACCGCGGTGTCAAGATCGTGGCCCGCGTGCTGCGCGACGCCGGGGTGGAGGTCATCTACACGGGTCTGCGCCAGACCCCCGAGATGATCGTGGCCGCGGCCCTGCAGGAGGACGCCGACGCCATCGGGCTGTCCGTGCTCTCGGGGGCCCACATGACCATGTTCTCCCGGGTGATGGAGCTGTTGAAGGAGAACGGCGCCGAGGACATCCGGGTGTTCGGCGGCGGGATCATCCCCGACGCCGACATCGCCGAGCTCGAACGCATGGGCGTGGCGAAGATCTTCACGCCGGGCGCTCCGACGGCGGAGATCGCCGACTGGGTGCGTACGAACATCCGTCCGGCGCACGCCGCCTGACCGGCTCCTCGGCCCTGGCCGGCGAGTGACGTTGGTCGCATCCGCCGCAGAGCCCGGCCCCGGGTGAAAGGACGCCCCGCGGTGTGATCCGCGGTGTCCCTCGTCACAGATTCTCCCATGTGAGGGCTTCCACGATGCCGCGTGAGCGGCTTTTGTGAGTGTGACGGGACCGGTCAACACGGCCCCGGTGTCCGGCGGCCGGATTCCAGGCGACTAAGCTTTGCGCATGTCGCGGGTGGCAACGCCGCGGCGATCTCGATCTAGCGGCTCAGCCCACCGGGCTTTGCGTCGTGTGACACGCGTCAGTGGATCACAGCCGATCAGGACGAGGCCACCCCGGTAGACATCCTGAGCCAGCGAGTTACAAGGACGGACCCTCGTGGACCTGTTCGAATACCAGGCGAAGCAACTCTTCGCAGAGTACGGGGTTCCCGTACCCCAGGGAAAGGTGGCGAGCACGGCCGCTGAGGCACGTGCCATCGCCGAGGAGTTCGCCGCCTCCGGAAAGTCCCGTGTCGTTGTCAAGGCGCAGGTCAAGACCGGTGGCCGCGGTAAGGCCGGCGGTGTGAAGGTCGCCGACGGACCCGAGGACGCCCAGGCCAAGGCCGAGCAGATTCTGGGCATGGACATCAAGGGCCACACGGTGCACCGTGTCCTGGTCGAGGAGGCCTCCGACATCGCGGAGGAGTACTACTTCTCCTTCCTCCTGGACCGTGCGAACCGCACCTTCCTGTCGATCTGCTCCGCCGAGGGCGGTGTGGAGATCGAGGAGGTCGCCGTCACCAACCCCGACGCGGTCGCCAAGATCGCCATCGACCCGCTGACCGGCGCCCCCGCCGACGTCGCCGCGGAGATCGTCAGGGCGGGCAAGCTGCCCGAGGCCGCCGCCCAGGGCGCGACCGAGATCATCTCCAAGCTGTGGGACGCCTTCGCGGGCAAGGACGCGACCCTCGTCGAGGTCAACCCGCTGATCCTGACCGCGGACGGTCGTGTGATCGCCCTCGACGGCAAGGTCACCCTGGACGAGAACGCCGAGTTCCGCCAGGACCTGGAGAGCCTCACCTTCGCCGCGGAGGGCGACCCGCTCGAGGTCGCCGCCAAGGCCAAGGGCCTGAACTACGTCAAGCTCGACGGCCAGGTCGGGATCATCGGCAACGGCGCGGGCCTGGTCATGTCCACCCTGGACGTGGTCGCCTACGCCGGCGAGGGCCACGGCGGCGTCAAGCCCGCCAACTTCCTGGACATCGGCGGCGGCGCCTCGGCCGAGGTGATGGCCAACGGTCTGGAGATCATTCTGGGCGACCCGGCGGTCAAGAGCGTGTTCGTCAACGTCTTCGGCGGCATCACCGCCTGCGACGCCGTGGCCAACGGCATCGTCCAGGCACTGGAACTGCTGGAGAGCCGCGGCGAGGACGTCAGCAAGCCGCTGGTCGTCCGCCTGGACGGCAACAACGCCGAACTGGGCCGTGAGATCCTGACCGAGCGCGCCCACCCGGCCGTGCGACAGGTCGACACGATGGACGGCGCCGCCGCACAGGCCGCCGAGCTCGCGGCGAAGTAGGGGACACAACACCATGGCTATCTTCCTGAACAAGGACAGCAAGGTGCTCGTCCAGGGCATGACGGGCTCTGAGGGCACCAAGCACACCCGCCGGATGCTCGCTTCGGGCACCCAGATCGTGGGCGGGGTCAACCCGCGCAAGGCGGGCCAGAGCGTGGACTTCGACGGCACCCAGGTGCCGGTCTTCGGATCGGTGGCCGAGGGCATGGAGGCCACCGGCGCCGACGTCACGGTGATCTTCGTGCCGCCCAAGTTCTGCAAGGGCGCGGTGTTCGAGGCCGTGGACGCCGGGATCGGCCTGGCGGTGGTGATCACCGAGGGCATCCCGGTGCACGACACGGCCGCGTTCTGGGCCCACGCCCAGGCCACGGGCAACAAGACGCGCATCATCGGCCCCAACTGTCCCGGGCTCATCACCCCGGGTCAGGCCAACGCGGGCATCATTCCCTCCGACATCACCAAGCCGGGCCGGATCGGGCTGGTGTCCAAGTC
>VWVT01000031.1 GCA_008638415.1 Nocardiopsis sinuspersici | reverse complement strand
CAGCATCGGCAGCGGAGCCACCGAGGGCTACCTCGGCGAAGGCCTGGGCAGCCTCGCCGACGGACGCGGCTGGGACGCCTCCGCCTGGTCCGCCACCGCAGGCGCCACCCAAGCAGGCATCCAACAAAGCACCACCGACACCACCCTGGCCGCCACCGACCTGTTCCAAGACAAGGACAAACCCCACCTCACCCCACCCCCACCACCACAAACCGAGAGCAACGGCACCGACAACCGCGTCGGCCCCGACAGCACCAGCCCGTGGGGGCACGGAAACGACGACCCCGGCCAGGGTGGTGATCGGGCCCCCGAGCGCGACGGCGACAGCTCCCCGGCCGCCGCGTCCGGCGGCCGAGCCCCCGAACGCGGCGGAGACGGACCCCAGCGGGGAGACGACCGCGACGACGGCCCCGCCCCGTACCGTCAGGACGACGGGTCGTCCCTGTACGGCCGTGACGGTGTTCCCGACGTCGACGACGTTCCCGACCTGGTCAGCGACACCGGGAGCGACAACGGCTCCGAGTTCGGCGACCCCGACGACCCCGACCGGCCCTCGGACGACACCGTGCGCGTGCACGACGACGAGGACACGCGTACCCCGTTCTCCGACCCCCTCAAGACCCCCGAAAACGGCAAGGCCCCCTTCTGGGCAGGGGGCACCACATACCCCGGCCTCAACGACGGCCTCCTCCCCCCGGGGACGAACGACGACCCTCTCATCGTCAACTTCCTCAACGCGATCGTCCCCGACGGTCCGGAGACGAACGCACTCCCCGGCGCCGAGCAGACCACACCCACTCCGGGGAACGACGGAGGCAACGGCGACCCGAACCCGGCCGACCGCTCCGTTCCCCAACCGGAACAGCACACCCCCGCGCCCGTCGCCGTGGCGCCTCCGGTCGGCCAGGCCGCTCCGCCGCCCGCGACCGCTCCGCAGAACCCGGCCTCCGACAGCGGCCAGCGCTCCGCGTCCTCGGAGCGGGACGGCGGTGGGCGTCCTCCCCAGCGCACCGGCGACACCCGCGCACCGGCCTCCTCCACCGACCGGCCGGTCGGCGACGATGTGCGCACCGCCACCGGGAGCGCACCTCCCGCTCCGGAGACCGCGACCACCGGCGACACCACCGGACGGGACGAACCGGGCGGTTCGACGGACGAACAGCAGACGGACCCCGGCACCGTACGCACCTCCGAGCAGCGGACGGAGTCGGAGGACGCTCCTCCGTCCCCGCCGCCCGCCGCCGCCAGCGGGCAGGGGGACCCCGTCCCCCGGGCCGCGTCGAACAGGATCACCACCGCCATCCGGCTCGGGGAGCTGGCCTCAGCCAGCATCAAGGACGCGATCAGCGGCTACCAGCGCGCCCAGGACCTGGTCGACCAGACCAGGGAGGCCGAGAGCCGGGGCCGCCCCGACGCCGCCGACCTGCGCGCCCGCGCCCACGAGGCGCAGCGCGAGGCCAACGAGGCCTACCGGAGCTACGACGACCTCGCCCGGATGCAGGCCGACCTGCTGCGCCCCGACGGCCCGACCACCGTCATGGCCGTCACGGAGACCCCCGCGGGCCCGGGCGGCGACACCGGCCCCGTCCCCCTCGGCGGGACCGGCAGGGACGTCCCGCTCGGCCCCCTCAGCACCGACTCCCCCGCTCCCCAGGGCGAGAGCCTGACCGGAAACACCCCCGACCCCGCCGGCCGCGGACCGGACGACGACCGGAACGACACCGGTACCGAGAGCGGCGGGGACCCGGACCGGAGCACCCAGGAGGGAGCCCCGCCGGAGGGCTCATCGCCCCGGCCGCTCCCGGCCCTCACCTACGACGGCGGCCTCGTGCCGGACCGGAGCGGTCAGGGCTACGACCTGGGCTACCTGGCCACGTCCAACCTCCTCGGGCCGCACATGCTCTTCGCAGAGCACCTGCCCGGGTTCGTCGACGACGTCCTGACCAGCACTCCGGGCATGCCCGGCCCCGCACGGCGGGGAATCGTGGACGGCGTGGTCGACGTCCTCACGAGGGAGGGGCCGCGGCCCTTCCTGCGCGAGGGCGGACACCCCGTCAGCACCACACACGACGGGCAGACGTGGAGCGTCGGCATCGATCTGCGCCCCAGCGACGGCGACTTCTACCACGTCGAGGCCAAGGTCCTGAGCGGCGGCGGGGACTCCAGGTTCCTGAAGCTCCACGACACCGGCCCCGGGGTGGACTCCGGCGACGGCGGGTCACGCGGCGCGGGCAAGACCCTCGGCGCCAAGTTCACGATGAGCCCCTTCTACATGACCGGCGTCAACGGCAACGACGCCGGGCCGATCGCCGCTGTGGGCGGACGCGGCGGCGCGAAGGTCCGGGGCACCTCCGGGTCGGCCTCGACCAGCGCCAACTCCGCCAGCGGCCTCGAACTGCTCGGCGCCCCGAACCTCTACGTCGGCGACCTGCGCATGGGGGCGTCCGTCACCGGCCCCGGCCTCACCGCACCGCGCGTCCAGGAGGGGACCGCGTACAACGGCATCGTCATGAACCTGCCGGGCGAAGTGCTCTCCTCCTCGGACGCCCCTTTGCGCATCGTTCCCGACAACGGACCGGCGGACGCGAACGGGCACCACCTGCCGGTGAACCGGCCGTTCATGGGTACCAGCCACCCGATCGAGATCACCCGTCTCTCCCCGGTCCCCCCGCCTCCCGCCACGGCTTCGGGCGCTGGGAACACCCCGGGGAGCACGATTGGCGACACCACCGGCGACACGGGCGGGAACACCACGTCCGGCGACGGTGGGCCCGGCCGCAGCGGCGGCGGCCGACCGGGAAGGAGCACCCTCGGCACCTGGCTCGCCGACCACTTCCTGGGCCCCCGCCCCGAGGGGGGCCGGGGCAGCGGCCGCACCCCCTCCAGGCGGCAGCGGCGCGACGACGAGTACCGCGAGCGGATCGAGACCACCTTCGACAACGACCGGGTGCAGCAGTACCTGCCGCAGATGGCCAACGGTTCCGCGCACATCCGGATCGAGATGCCCGACAGCCGCCCCCGCATCATGCGGATGTGGTCGGTGTCGACCGAGTACGGCCGCAAGGACTTCGTCCCCGGCCTGGCCGACTTCGTGCACAGCAACACCGCGGTCAAGAGCGACTCCTCCAGCGTGAAGCACTCCACCGTGGCGTCCGGTTCGGTCGGCGGCGGCTTCGGCATCTGGCTCGACCTGCCCAACGGCAAGAGCGTCCGGCTCGACGTGCCCTTCGTGGAGTACTCGGCGACGTTCGAGAAGAGTGCAGGGGTCGCCCTGAACAGCTCGGGGACGAACAGCCATGTCGTGCACGCCCCCTCCGGCCACGCGGCCTACGACGTGAAGCGCGACTACTACGTCCACATCCAGGGCGAGCCGGAAGCGCACCGCTTCGAGGGGAACTCCGTCGAGCTGCTCACGATCGAGGACGCCCGCCGGCTCAACGGTGAACCGTCCAAGGCGCCGGACCCGACCGGCGAACCGACCGCACCGCCCCGGCCCCCGTTCCCGAACCTCGCGGTGGACCGCCCCACGGACCTGAGCGGGGCCACCGTACGCGGATTCGGCCACGCTCCCCCGGCCGCTCCCGCGGACAACGGCGGGACGGCGGGAACCACGGGCAACAGCAACACGGGGACCACGAACACGACGGGCACCACCGGGAACAGCAGTGCCGACGGCGATACCCAGCCGCCTCCCCCACCACAGCGCCCGTTCTACGACGACCTGGCGTACCGCGTGCTCAGCGGCATCTCCGAGAAGCGCCCCGGACTGGTCATCCCGGACCTGGCACGGACCGGCAAGGACTACGCCGTCCGCCCCAGCCACATGGACCCGGACGGACCGATGCGCAGCTTCCGCGAGCGCTGGGGCCTGCGCCGCAACGTGGACGTGGCGCGGGAGAACACCCTGAAGGTCATCAACGCGCTCTCCGAGTCCGGGCTCAAGAGCGGTGCGTCCGACCTGACCGGCAACGGCGTTCCGGTCCGCCTCAAGGAACCCGCCCTGATCGACCCGACGATGATCCGCGAGGACGGGGGCGGCCGTCCCGAGACCGTGACCGTGCGCGTCTACGGCGACTTCGATCGCCTGGTGCACCAGTTCGACACGACCGCCAGCGGCGGCGGCCGGTTCGCGGGCTCGGCCGGCATCACCACCACGAAGGGGTGGAGCGTCAACCACGCGCTCAGCCTCACCACGGGCGCCAGCGTGCGCACCGACGCCGGCGCCGACGCACGCGGCGTCCCCCGGGTCCTGGGAAACCCCTCGATCTCGTTGAGCGCGTCCCTGAACAAGGGCAAGGGATCCAGCCAGGGCCTCTCCCACAGCTCCGAGGAGACGGTGCTGTTCAGCGGGGACTCCGACGTGTGGACGTCCCGCACCCGCTTCACCGCACGGCTGTTCGAGCACGACGACATCGGGATGGCGCGCGACGACCGTCCCCAGCGCGAACACGGCGTCCCGCTCCTGGCGGACGGGATGGACGCACAGACCGTCCTCCTCACGCCCAAGATGCCGCCGATGGCCTCCGACTCCCCGAACACCGTGTCCGACCCGACGGGCACGGCCCGCGACGGCGAGACCGCCACCTCCTCCGACGGGCGGGAGACGCGGAACGCCCCCGAGGCCACCGTCACCACCGGCACACGGGGAGGAGACTCCACTCGGACGAACACCCCTGGGAACACGGCGCCCGCCACGCCCGGCGGCCGGCAACCGCTCACGCCCGAGCAGGCACGGGACATGATCGTCCGGAACTTCGTCCCGCGGACCACCCCCGGCGGCACGGCGGTCGATGGCCGGGGAGGCCGGTGGACCGTCGTCCGGGACGGGGTCGTGCACACCTGGGGACGCCTGTTCGGCGGGGGCGCCGAGATCGTCACCCCTCCCCAGAACACCACCGCGGACACCGCCACCGGCACCGACGGCGACCAGGCCGTCGTCCCCACCCCGCCGCCTCCTCCCGGCGGCACCGCGGACACCACCACCGGGACGGCGCCGGAGGCCGCTGCGCCGGTAGGCGACCGGAGCGCCGACGGCGCACCGGACAACCGGCCCCCACAGGGCCCGCCGGCCCTGAACCAGGCCCGCGCCCAGGCGATCCGCCGCATCGGCGGCACCTTCGAGCGCGTGAACACCCACTTCGACACCGGGAGCCGGGGCATGCGCGGGCTGCTGGAGGAGACGTACCGAACCTTCTCCGAGCCGCGCAGCGGCCTCCACGACGGATACCGGCGCAAGCTCGAGTCGTTCCTCTCCCAGTCGTCCGGGGGCGGTCGGCAGTTCGAGAACCACCTGTCGGCGGAGGAGCTCGCCACGAGCAAGAGCGTGACCACGCCGTCGGGCTCGCGCGTCCGCCAGGAGATGAGCGGCGGTCTCTGGTCACCGCACGACGTCCGCGCCACCGTCGCCACCAAGGTCGAGATCGACACCGTCACCGACTTCCGCCCCGTCGACGCCCAGATGCGGTGGAACGGCGGCAGCGAGGTGACCCTGTCCACCAGCTCCTCCCTGACCGGCGGCCTCGGCCTCAAGCTCGGAGGGAGCGGGGGCCGCAACCCGAACCCGCACCCCTCCGACGGCTCCCTGCCCTCCGAGGCCGTCAGACCGATCCCGCTGCTCGGGCCCTCCATCTCCCGCACGTTCTTCTCCCGCGGCACGTCGCACACCCAGTCGACCTCGTTCACATCGTCGGTGCTGTTCATCCCGGACAACACCAAGGTGTACGCCTTCCGCGCCTCCGGCCACCTCACCCAGGCGGTCGAGTTCCTGAAGAACTGGAGCATCGGTCCGCCGCTGAACTGGAAAACCCTGTTCCACGGGTGGACCGCTCCCGTCCAGAACCTGCTCACGGGCTACGTGCACTCCCGCGACGCCCAGCAGGAGGGGCTGGTGATGGACCGGGCGATCCGCGACGAGAGCGGGACGGGGGTGAACCTGAGCCCGCAGCCCAACCCGAAGACGCCCGACACCGCGCACGTGCGACCCGGGTTCGAGGACAACGGCAGGCAGATCCAGCCCGCCGACCCCGAGGCCGCCATCCAGGAGTTGGTGAACGACCTCGCCGGGAACGGACTGGAGCTGACGAGCGGCGGCCGGGAGCTCCTGTTGCAGAAGCTGACCACGCACCTGGGACAGAACCCGGACTCCACCGTCCCGGTGCCGGTCAAGGTCCGCGCGCTGGGGCCGGAGCCCACCCCGGACTCGCGTCCGCACCCCATGCGCTCGGCCTCCCCGGGGAAGGTCTACGTGAACCTGACCAGGGACCCGGGCCGCACCGACGTCTCGTACGTCGGCCGGTCCGGCTACTACATCGAGTCGCACACGTGGAAGGCGACCGACGCGGACTCGCGGAACAGGGGGACCGGGACGACGGTGGGCGCGGACGGCGTGCTGCTGCAACCCCTCCCCTACGCCCAGGACGACCAGGGGCCGGACGGACAGCCGGAGCACCGCCCGCTGTTCGCCTCCCCCGCCGGGGCGGTGTCCTCCTCCACCGGCGACGGGCGCTCCTTCGGGGAGTCCCAGGACGACGCCCGCACCGTCGAGCTGCACCTGAACACCCCGTACGCGAAGGTCGGCGCGGACACGACGCTGACCCTCACCCTCGAACTCGGCGAACCCAGGAGCGGGGAGAACGGTGGCCCGCCGCGATCGACGTACACGGGCACCGCCGGCAGCGGGCGGATCGAGACGATGTACCCGTTCGCGTACATGACCTTCGATCCCCCGGCGGCGACCACCACGGGAGACGGCGCACAGAGCACCGGCAACGAACCGCCGGCGCCTCCCCCCGCCATCGCCACGTCCACGGACGGCACCGGCTCCACGGGGACCGCTCCCGCCGACCAGAACACCCCTTCGGCCCCGGAGGGCGGCAACACCACCGGCGACCGGACGGGAACCGACACGGCCGGGGACGAACGCGCCCCCGCCCCACCGGAGGACGGCGGCACGGCGCAGCGCCCCGGAGCCCTCGTCTACGCGTCCGTGTCCGACGCGTTGCGCACCTGGACGGGCGACGCCGGCCCCCGGCCCGGCAACGACACCGCCATCACCAAGCCGGCCATGGTGCAGGACGGCGGACAGGCGCTGCGCGACAAGGCCAACGTCGTCATCGCGCAGTCCCTCGGCTGGCGGCCGCCCGCCGACACCCCCGAAGGGGGGCAGCCCACCCGCGCCACGGCGGACGCGGCGCGTGCCTACCTCGCCGACGCCTACGGCCAGGACCCGGTGTACAACGAGATCGACCACAGCCTCAGCGACAAGGCCGTCAAGGCCGTGTACCCGTCGGCCTCACGCGACTCCGCTGGGGTGCGGTTCACGGACGTCAACCGCACCGAGTGGGGCGCCAAGGCCGTGCCGAGCAGCCGCGGAGCGAAGATCCTGGACGCACTGCCGGGCAGCCAGCTCAGCGACTCCCGTGCCCGGCCACGGACGAACAGCGCCGGCGACTCCCACGGCGGGGGCCGGGGCCGCGGTGGGGACCTCCGCCCCGCCGGGCTGACCACCGGCGGCATCTCCTACGACGGACACGAGGGCATCCACACCGGCGCGCCGGGTGTGAACACCAGCTCGTCCCATGGGGCCGAAAGGGGCTCCAACCAGGCCGTCAAGGGCTACCAGGAGTCCGACCAGCTCCGCCAGGGGCCCGTCTACCTCGTGGAGTACGACGCCACCTGGGCGTTCGCCGCGGGCAGCAAGCTCAAGGCGCCCGCCGCCTTCCACCCGAACGACCCGAGCCTTGCGCCGACCCCCTTCTACTCCCGGCCCACCCGCTGGGGCGTGGACGACGTCACGGTCAGGATGGCCGGCTGGTTCTCGGAGTCCGACGCGGTCGCGATGGGCTTCCTCACGCCGGACCAGGCCAAGGACCTGGCCCCCGTCATGGACCGGGTCGACCAGGCGCGGGAGGAGTTCGGCCGGGCGGAGGCCGAGTACGCCGACACCCGGGCCCCGCTGGAGGGCCTGGCCGAGCGGTACGCCGCCGACCCGGGCGACCGGAGCGCCGAGAGCGCCTACAACGCGCAGGAGGAGAAGTACACCAAGGCTCTGTCCGACTTCGACGACCAGATCGACGCCCTGATCGAGACCGTGAACAGCACGCGCACCACGCTGGGGAGCGCCGGGCAGGGGACGGACGGCGGCACCGCTCCCCCCGTGCGCACGGTGAGCGGCGACGGAAGCGGAGGGACGACCCGCGCACCGGCCACCGCGAACACCGGGGGCGCCGGGAACACCAGCAACACGACCACCACGAGCACGGGGAACACGAGTGCGCCCCCCGCCCCCGGTGGAGCGCCCCCGGTCGGCACCACGACCACCGGCGACACCGGTGGCGCCACCACGGCCACCGGAGACACGGCCGCCGGCGGGCCCCAGCAGGCCGCCACCGTGGCCCCGCCGGACCCGGCGCCCGCGCCCACGGGACCGCGCCAGGAGCTGGTCGACCGCTTCCGGGCGGAGCTGAACCTCCGTCCGCCGGAGGCCGACGTCCCCGACCGGGATCCCGGCGCGCTGGACTCGGGCGGCTCCGGGAACCCCCGGGGCGGCCAGGAGCAGGACACGGACGCCGTGGACGCGCGGGTCGAGCGCGCCTCCGACGCCGCCGGCACCGCTGCCCGGAAGGCCCGTGACGCACGCGATGACGCGAACGGCCTCTCCACCCTCCTGGACCGAGGCAGGGCCGACCTTCGAAACGGCATCCGCGTCCTCACGGGTTCCGGCGGCGGAGCACCCGCCGCCGGGGCCGGAGGACCCGCGCCCGGGACCGACGGCGCCCCCTCGCCGGGGGCGGTACGGCAGGCACGTGACGCGCGGGAGGCGGCGGACACCGCGCACGACGGTGCCACCGCCGTCCGCGACGGCTTCGACACCGCCCGCGACGAAGCACTCACGAGGATGCCCGAACCCGATCGCGGCGCCTTCAACGAACGGGGCGAGGCGGCCGCCACGGCGTCCGAGAGCGCGGCCACCGCCGCGGCCGACGCCTGGAACACCGCGGACAGGCACGAGGACACCGTCGCGGAGCTCGGGAACGACCTCGACGAGACCCCGCCGCGGTACGGGGAACTCAGCACCGCCGTGGACGGCCTGACCGGGCAGGACCGGCCCGTCGGCGGGGACCGGGCCGCGCAGGACGCACGCGACCAGGCCAACAGCCTGATCTTCGACCTGGAGGGGATCGCCGAGCGCGCCGACACCGCGCGGGAGGCGGCGGAGACGGCCGCGACGCAGGCCGGGACGGCGAAGACGGACGCCGACACCGCGCGGGAGGCGGCCGACCGGACGGCCGCGGACGCCGAGACCTTGCGGACATGGGCCGAGGAGCTCAGCACCAGCGCGTCCGGCCACCGGGACGGCGCGGACCGGGCCGCCCAGAACGCGCGGGACGCCGGTGAGGCGGCCCAGCGGGCCGCCGACGCGGCCGAGGACGCCCGCACCGCCGCGGACGCGGCGGCGGACAGGGCCGCCGAGGTGCGCATCGGCGCCGCGGACGCCACCAGGGACGCCGCGCGGGCCGAGGCCGACGCCCGCGCGGCCCGCACCGCCGCGGACCTCGCGGCCCAGGCGGCGGCGAACGCCTCCCGGCCCTCCCCCGGCGGGCGGGCGGAGTGGGACGGCACCGGACCCCGGGGGACGGCGAACCCGCCGGACAGGACCCCCGGCGACACGGGGGCGCGGACCGCGCCGGACACGGCCGACGGCCGCGGGAGGACGACGGACACCCGGGGGGACGCCGCGCGCCGGGACGCGGAGGACGCGCGGGCGAGGGCCCAGGAGGCCCGGCAGATCGCCCGCGAGGCGGCGGAGCGCGCGGCCCGGGCCGCCGAGGACGCGAGGCAGCTGGCCGAGCGGGCCCGGAACCTGCGCACCAGGGCGGACACCACCGCGCGGGAGGCCGAGAGGGCCGCCGCTCGCGCGGACGAGGCACGAAAGATCGCCGAGGAGGCCCGGAGTGCCGCCGACATGACCGTGCAGGCCGCCGACGAAGCCGCCGCCGTCGCCCGTCGCGCACATGAGTCGGCGCAGCGGGCCGCACAGAGGGCGGCGGCCGCGGCCGAGCGTGCCGCGGAGGCCGTGGAAACCGCTCAGGAGGCCCGCGACGACGCCGAGAGAATCGCCGACAGAGCACGGAAGCGCGCCGAAAGCGTACGGAAGCTGCTGGAGAGGATCATGGCGGCCATGAGGCCGGGAAGGAGGTCGTCCGAGGGCGGCCCTCCACCCGGGCAGAACCCCCCGGGGCGGCCGTCCGGCGGATCGGGTTCCACGGTTCCCGGCCGGAGCTGAGCCCGGGGGCGGGAGGGCGCGGCACCGGTTCCGAGAGGGGCTCTCCAGTCCGCCGCCCGCCTCGCCCGTGACCCGGAGACCCGCGGGGAGCGCCCCGCCCCCTGGCTCCGGGGAGCGGGAATGCGCGCCGTGCCGCGCGGTGCCGGGCCGGGCCGCACACGCGGCACCGGGCGCACGGGATTCTCCCCGTTCCCTCACTCGGCGGAGGAAGGGAACGGGGAATGCGCTTCTCCTGACGAACGCGCATCTCCTGTTTACCCGCGAGCCGTTCGACCTTTGCCATCCAGCAACACAGAGTCATACCACCTGAAACACGGAAATGGATTTCCGTGGAACAGGAAATGAACGACCTCCTTGCTACGAACCGCCCCGACAAGGGCGCCGCCGCGAAAGCAGACCCGCCGACGACCGCCTCCCCCGGAACCGGGGTCGACTCCCCCCACGGACGCGGCGACCGGTGTCGGCTGACACGGGTTCATCCGCGCCCCCGCCCGGCTTCCGACCCGCCGCCACCAGGCTCCCGCCCGGACTCCGGACCAGTCCTCCTCCGCGAGCGCGACCCGCCGCAAGGGGAACAGGAAGAGAATAACCGGTCGGCTCCAGGAGAACCGTTATCGAAATACGCGGCACGCCGATCGGGTGAAACGCGTTCCAAAAATTCCCCGCCGCTCCCGGAGCACGCCCATGAGCTTTGGGAACTGACCGCGAGGACGCCACCGAGGGTTCCGGTCCGGCGAATGGGCCACCGATCATCGCGACTTCCCCGGTGCTACTTTCGTGCCCGCGTAGCGGCCCGGCCGGGGAGGTGGAATCGCGTATGCCGTTGGACCACAACATGCCCGACTCCTCACGCACCGCGATCAAAGCCCTCACCGGCATCGACGTCCCCCGCGCCAACCCCGCCAAGCTCTTCCACGCCGC
>VWVT01000030.1 GCA_008638415.1 Nocardiopsis sinuspersici | reverse complement strand
CTCCAACAACCGCATCACCATCCGCGACAGCGTGCTCTTACCCGAGCCCGACTCCCCCACCACGCCCAGCGTCTCACCGCGGTACAGGTCGAAGGACACGTCCCTCACCGCCCAGAAGTCCGTGGACTTGCCCCACGTACCACCACGCACCCTGAACCGCTGGGAGACGTTCTCCACCCGCAGCAGCGGGGTCTCCTCGGAGGAGGCGTCGTCGGAGGCGGGCGGGGTGAAGGCGGCGAACTCGCCCGGCTCGGTGACCCTGCCCCTGTCGCGCTCGGCCCGGTCGGCCCGGTCCTGGGCGCGCCGCTGGGCGCGGGAGACCTCCACGCGCGGCACCGCCGCCAACAGGGCCTGGGTGTAGGAGTGCTCGGGCTCGGACAGCACCTTGCGCACGTCCCCCCGCTCCACCGCCACACCATGGCGCATGACCACGACCTCGTCCACCGACCCCGCGACCACCGCCAGATCGTGCGAGACCAGGATCAGCCCCATCCCCAGATCCGTACGCAACTCATCCAACAGATCCAGCACCTGCGCCTGCACCGTCACATCCAACGCCGTCGTCGGCTCATCGGCCAACAACACCTTGGGATCACACATCAACCCCATCGCGATGACCACACGCTGGCGCATACCACCGGAGAACTCATGCGGATAGGAATTGATCCGCTTCGCCGGATCAGGGATACCCACCCGGTCCAGCGACTCGATGGCGCGCTTGTGCGCCTGGGCCTTGGTGGCCTTGGGGTTGTGGATCCGGTAGGCCTCGATCAGCTGGTTGCCGATCGTGTACTGCGGGTGCAGCGACTGCATGGGGTCCTGGAAGACCATCGCGATGTCGTTGCCGCGCATCCGCCGCAGCTTCTTGTCCGAGGCCCTGACCACGTCCTGGCCCACGACCTCGATCGCCCCGCTGATCCGCGCCCGGCTGCCCCGGTGCAGGCCCATCAGCGCCAGCGAGGTCACGCTCTTGCCCGAGCCCGACTCCCCCACGATGCCGAGGGCGCCTCCGGCGGGCACCTCGAAGGACAAACCGTTCACCGCCTGGACGTCACCGTCCATGGTCGGGAACGTCACCCGCAGGTCGTCCACGCGGACGACGGGCTCGGTCGAGGCCATGTCACTTTCCTTCGCTAGAGCTGCTCTGTTCAACGCTGGCGCGCGTTACGCGGCGATCCGCACGCGCGGGTCGACGACCGGGTAGAGCAGGTCGACGACCAGGTTGCAGACGACGATGAAGACGGCGCCCATCAGGGTCACACCGAGGACCACGGGCAGGTCCTTGCCGACGATCGCGTCGATGGCGTAGGCGCCGATGCCGTTCAGGGAGAACACCGTCTCGGTGAGGATCGCGCCGCCCAGGACCAGACCGACGTCCAGTCCGAAGATCGTCACGATGGGGGTCAGCGTGGGGCGCAGCGCGTGCTTGAAGATCACGCGGCGCTCACTCAGCCCCTTGGCCCGGGCGGTGCGGATGTAGTCCTCGCCCAGGACCTCCAGCATGCCCGCACGGGTCTGGCGCGCGTACTGCGCCGCGTGCAGGAAGGCCAGGGTCACCCAGGGCAGGAACATCACCTGGAACCAGGCGACCGGGTCCTCACTGAGGGGAACGTACCGCGAGACGGGGAACAGCTCCCACGAGTGCACGAGGAAGACCAGGGCCAGCAGTCCGGTGAAGTAGATCGGCATGGACACGCCCACCAGGGCGGTGCTCATGGCCAGGCGGTCGAAGAGGCTGCCCTTCTTGACCGCGGACAGAACGCCGACGGCCACGCCGCCGATGATCCAGATGATCGCCGCGCCGAAGGCCAGCGAGGCGGTGACCGGCAGGCGCTCGAGCAGCTGGGGCAGCACGGGGCTGTTGGTGGTGAAGGAGTAGCCCAGGCAGGGCGCGGCGCACTCCACCGTCGCCCGGCCGAAGTCGAACTCCTGGCCGAACAGGAGGCCGCGCACGAACTCCAGGAACTGCATCGCGACGGGCTGGTCCAGGCCCAGCCGTTCCACGGTGGCGTCGAGCGCCTCCGGGGTGGGCGCCTTGCCCACGTACATCGCGGCCATACCGCGCGGCGTCACACCCGCCCATCGGGGCAGGACGTAGAAGATCCAGAAGGTCACCGCCGTGACGACGGCGAGCAGCAGTAGTCCCGCGCCCAGGCGGCGAAGAATGTAGTTCAGCATCGCGGTCAGCGGCGGGGTCCACGGGGCCGTGGACCCCGCCGCTTTCACCTGCCTTCTCGTGCTAGTTCAGGCCGGTTGGGGCTCTAGCCCCGGTCCACGCCCAGGGCCATGAAGTCGTACATCGCGTACGCGGACATGTGGTACACGTTCGTCAGCTCGTTCGAGCGGTAGTACAGCGCGCGGTCGAAGACGACGGGCAGGATGGCGGCCTGCTCCATGACCAGGGTGTCGATCTGCTCGTAGATGTCGGCACGCTCGGTCGGGTCCTCGGTCTCCAGGGCCTTGTCCCACAGGCCGTTGACCTCGGGGTCGTCGAGCTCGGAGGTGTTGAAGTTACCCGTGTCCTGGATGGCGTCGCCGTCGGTGATCTTGGAGGCGAAGCCGTAGCCGGTGGCCCAGTCGGGGCTCCAGCCCGAGACGCTCAGACCGATGTCGTTCTCACGGACGTAGTCCCGCGAGCCGGCGTACTGGGCGAAGAAGTCCGCCGCCGGGAAGGTCTGGATGTCGAGCTCGATGCCGACGCGCTTCAGGGACTGCTGGAGGGACTCGGCGGTGGCGATGTCCTCCGGGCGGCCCTCACGGACGGCGATGGTGGTGCTGAAGCCGTCGGCCTTGCCGCACTCCTCCAGCTTGGCCTCAGCCGAGTCCAGGTCGCCCTTGTTGTCCTCGGAGGGGTACAGGTCCGACTCCGGGTTCGAGCCCGGGATGGTCGGCGGGAGCAGGTTGGTGGCGATTTCGCCGCCGCTGTCGCCGCCCCAGGCGCGGTGCAGGCTCTCACGGTCGGCCGCGTACATGATGGCCTGGCGGCAGGCCACGTCCTCGATGATCGGGGTGTGGATGTTGACGTAGCGCAGCGCACCGGAGAACGGGTTGTCCAGGTTGGCCTGGGCGGACTCGTCGGTGAGCAGGGTGCTCGCCATCGCCGGGCCGACACCGGTGCCGGCCAGGTCGACGTCGATGTCGCCGTTGACCAGGCGCCGGTCGATCTCCTCCTGGTCGATGCCGATCTGGACGGTGACCTCGTCCGGCAGGGCCGGGCGGATCGGGTCGGTCTCGGAGTCCCAGTGCTCGTTGCGGACCAGGTTGAGCTTCACGCCGGGCTCGTAGTCGCCGTCGAACTTGTACGGGCCCGAGGAGACGACGTGCTCCTTGTACAGCGCGCCGCGGTCGGCCTCCATGGGCACCGGGGCGGTCTGCGGCTGGGTCAGCACGTACGGGAACTCGGAGAAGGGGCTGTTGAGGTGGAAGACCAGGGTGTGGTCGTCCGGGGTCTCGACCGCCGTGAGGGTCTCCAGCGGGTCGTCGACCTCGTAGACGTTGAAGGTCTCCTGGTCCAGGTGCTGCTGGAAGTAGCGCGGCCCGTTGGGCAGCTCGCCGCCGTTGTAGTTGGAACGGGCGATGGCGTACTCGATGTCCTGCGCCGTGATCTCGGAGCCGTCCTCGTACTTGAGGCCCTCCTGGATCTTGACGGTCCACTCGGTGAAGTCGTCGTTGGGCTCGGGCATGCCGGCGGCCAGGTCCGTGGCCAGCGTGGTGGACTCCTCACCCGGCGCCGGGGTGAAGGTCAGCAGCGTACGGGCGTAGTAACGGCTGAAGTTCCAGCTGAAACCGTAGTAGGTGTCGCCCGGGTCGGTGGAGTCGAAGTCCGTGGCGATGGCGTAGCGCAGGGTGCCGCCGGCCTTGTCGGACGGGTTGACGACCTCGGTCGCCCCCTGGTTGAAGGCGGCGTCGGACCCGGAGTCTCCTCCGGCGGAGCCACCGCCTCCGCAAGCTGAAAGAAGGATGGACGCCGTCGCGCCGAGCGCGACGAAGCCGAGGGTACGTTTCCTCAAGGAACTGCCTCTCATACGGACCTGATGGGGAATGGTGGGATCAACCTGTGGTCGGATCCCTTACCGGTGAAGACCGGACGTGCGGCCTCCGCCAACCGGGAATCAGTCGGAGGTCTTGGGGTCGAAGGCGTCTCGGAGGCCGTCACCGAACAGGTTGAACGCGAGCACGGTGATGAAGATGGCCAGGCCGGGGAAGATGACGAAGTACGGCGCGTTCTCGGCCACGCGTACCGCGTCGGACAGCATCTTCCCCCAGCTCGGGGTGGGCGGGTTGATCCCGACGCCCAGGAAGCTCAGCGCCGCCTCGAACAGGATGTTCGTCGGGATGAGCAGGGTCGAGTAGACGATGATCGGCGTGACCAGGTTCGGCAGGATCTCCCTGAACAGGATGTGCCGGTTGCCGGCGCCCAGGCTTCTGGCCGCCTCCACGAACTCGCGCTCGCGCAGGGAGAGCGTCTGCCCCCGGACGATCCGGGCGACGTAGGGCCAGTTGAAGAAGCCGATGATGAAGACGATGACGCCGATGCGCAGACCGTTGCCGGTCAGGCCGAGGATGCCCTCGGGGATGACGCCCACGAGCGCGATGGCGAAGAGCATCAGCGGGAAGGCCAGGAAGACGTCCATGGCCCGGCTGATGACGGTGTCGATCCAGCCGCCCTTGTACCCGGCGATGATGCCGAGGACGGTGCCCAGGACCACGCACACCACCGTGGACAGGAAGGCCACCAGCAGGGAGATCCGGGCACCGTAGACGATACGGCTGAACAGGTCGCGGCCGGTGATGGGCTCCACGCCCAGCAGGTGGTCCGCGCTCATCCCGCCCCACGGGTCGAGGTTCTCGGTCGGCATGCTGCCGTCGGAGGGGGGCGGAAGGTTCGGGTCCTTGTACGGAAGACCGGTGTCGGGGTGGATCAGGTCCTGGTGGAACAGGGTGGGCGGGTACCCGAACCACTTGGTCAGCAGGGGCGCGAAGATCGCGGCCAGGATGAGCAGGACCACGACGATGCCGGAGATCATCGCGACCTTGTCCTTGCGCAGCCGCTGCCAGGCGATCTGGCGCAGGGACCGGTTCTCGGAGTCTCCGCGGGCCTTGCGGGCCTGCGCGGTGACGTTCACGACGTCGTCCTGCTCCGCCTGCTCCTCCGACTCGGGGGCATGCGAGGGCGCGCTCATCAGGCCACCACTCTCCACTCATAAGCTTCTGGCCGAGGGGAACGGGACAGAACCCACCAGGGATCCCGCATGGAGGGGTGACCCGCGGGTTCTCACAGTGGGGCCGGCCGGTTCTCGACGCTGGCTGGCGTGGGCGCTGTGTCGACGCGGCGGGTGGTGACCCGCCCGCGCAGACGCCGGTCCGTGGGGGTGTGCCACATCACCTGAGGGATTGGACACACCGGGACCGCTGCACCCGGGCTGTTACACAGCGACCAACTTACTCGCCCATCGGGTACAGAGCGTCCAATATCCGATCATGTATCTAAATCGTGACAAACAATGCCAAAAAGCTTATATAACAACAAAAGATGGCACAGTTCGTATTCACCGGACGACCGGCCGCGAGCTGGGGCGATGCCCGATCGCACTGGATCAACGATACGTCCGGATCTACACCGGTTCGTCCGCCAAAGAAGCGCACTATGGCAAGTGCTATGTGTCGTAGCGTGTCAGAACGCATCCGAAACGCGACGACGGCCCCGCACCGGCGGGGCCGTCGTCGGTCGTCGGCGGGTCCTCCCGGACGCCGCGCCGACTACTCGATGCCGCGCTTGCGCAACAGCTCCTCGATGTCACCGAGGTCGGAGAGGTCGTCGGTGTTACCGGACTTCTTCGGGGGCGCCTCCACCCGTCCCCTGGTGTCCTCGGCCCCGGTGGCGCCGGGCGGGGTTGCCTCCCCCGCGGCCCTGGGCGCCTTGTCCCGCGGCCGGGTCCCCGCACCTCGGGCGCGCATGACACCCGAGACCACGTAGAGCACCACCGCCACGCCCGCCAGGACCACGCCGGCCCACACCGCCGGGTTGAACAGCAGGCCGGCCAGGATGCCGAGGACGCTCGCGACGAACTGCCAGACGGCGTTCACCAGCCCGATCAGAGCGGCGGCCAGCGGCAGCAGTGACCACGCCACCCCTCGCAGGCCGGAGGCGGCCCCCTTGGCGCGCCACACGGCGAAGGAGATCACCAGCCCCACGAGGGTGAGTCCGCCTCCCAGGACCAGACCGGCCATCCATGTCAGATTCTCAGGCATGGGTCCAGTCTCCCATCCGGCGCCGGAACGCACATCCGGTCGATCCCTTAGGGCGTGCCCCCGATCCGGCGCCCGCCTCGGGGTTCCCGCCATCCACGGTACCCGCGCGTTCGGCACCCGGACAGGCGAGGACCGGGGCGGGAGGGGAAGGGGAGACGGCGGCGAGCGGGCTCAGCGGTCGGCGACCAGCGACTCCAGCCAGTCCAGGTCCACTCCCACCAGGCTGTCCCGGAACACCACGCCCTCGCGCGGGGGGATCTCCACGTGGTTGGGCACCGCGACCGTGACGCACCCGGCGTCGGCCGCCGAGGTCACGCCGACCACCGAGTCCTCGAAGGCGACGCAGCGCCCGGGGTCCGCCCCGAGGCGCCGGGCGGCCCTGAGGTAGGGGTCGGGGTCGGGCTTGTTCGCGGCGACCTCGTCACCGGCCACCGAGTCGTCGAAGTTGTCCAGGCCGATCCCGCCGATCGCCGCCTGCACCAGCGGGCGCTCGGTGGAGGTCACCAGGGCCACCGGCACCCCGGCCTCCGCCAGCATGGTCACCAGCGCCTTGGCCCCCGGACGCAGCTGGGCCCCTCCAGCGAGCTTGGCGCGGAACCGGGCGTACAGGCGGTCGGCGACCTCGCGCGGAGTGAGGTGGTCGGCCCCGGTCAGGCCGATGATGTAGCGGCCCACGGGCTCGGCGGCGTTGCCGACGTTGCGCGTGTGGTCCTCCTCGGTCCACACCCCGCCCAGTTCGGCGACCAGTTCGGCCTCGGACTCGCCCCACAGGTGTTCGCTCTCGATGAGGGTGCCGTCCATGTCCAGGAGCACCGCCTGGAGGCGTCTGCCCTCGGGTACCGCGGTGTCGGAGGCGTCAAGGCTCAGTGTGCTCTGCTCGCTCATGTGTTCGGTGGCGTGTTCCGGCCGGGACCGGAGGGACACCACACTCTCCCCTCGTGTGTCATGGGTTCTCACCCGCCCAGGGGCGCTCCGGGGTGCGTCGTCATCGTGCTGCACGTGGGGCGCCCACGTCGTGAAGAGGACCTGTCGGCGTCCTTTCCACACTACGAACACTCGGCCCGTGTCGGGGGGAGAGCTGTCCCACAGCCGCCCCGCGCGCGAGGGGCCCGGCCCGTCCCCGGAAGGGACGGGCCGGGCCCGGACGGCCGGGAGCCGGATCCGCGCGCGCGGATCCGGAGCCGGTCAGACGTTGAAGTAGGTCGCCTCCGGGTGGTGGACGACGATCGCGTCGGTGGCCTGCTCCGGCGCCAGCTGGAACTCCTCCGACAGCGTCACACCCACCCGCTCGGGCTCCAGCAGGCGCATGATCTTGGCACGGTCCTCCAGGTCGGGGCAGGCCCCGTAGCCCAGGGAGAAGCGGGCGCCCCGGTAGCCGAGCTTGAAGAAGGCCTCCAGCTCGGCCGGGTCCTCGCCCGCGAAGCCCAGCTCCGCGCGCACCCGGGTGTGCCAGTACTCGGCCAGCGCCTCGGTCAACTGCACCGACAGGCCGTGCAGCTCCAGGTAGTCGCGGTAGGCGTTTCTTTCGAACAGCTCGGCGGTGGCGCGGCTGATCGCCGATCCCACGGTCACCACCTGGAAGGACACCACGTCCAGCTCCCCCGACTCCTTGGGCCGGAAGAAGTCGGACAGGCACAGGTGGCGATCGCGGCGCTGGCGCGGGAAGGTGAAGCGCGTGCGCTCCTCCTTGCCGTCCTCGTCCAAGACGACCAGGTCGTCGCCCTCGCTGTAGCAGGGGTAGTGGCCGTGCACCACGGCGGCCTCCAGGAGGCCGTCGGTCTGGATGCGGTCCAGCCACATCCGCATGCGGGGACGGCCCTCGGTCTCCACGAGCTCCTCGTAGGTGGGGCCGTTGCCGCCGCGGGAGGCCTTGAGGCCCCACTGGCCCATGAAGGTGGCGCGCTCGTCGAGGAAGGAGGCGTAGTCGGCCAGCGGGACGCCCTTGCTGATGCGGTCGCCCCAGAAGGGCGGCGTGGGCACCCTGTTGGTGGTCGACACGTCGCTGCGGGCGGGCATCTCCTCGGGCTCGGTCACCTTGAGCTTGGCGCCGCTCCTGACCCTGCGCTGGCGCAGGGCGGGCAGCTCCGCGCCCTCCTCACCGCGCTTGACCGCCATGAACGCGTCCATCAGGCGCAGGCCCTCGAAGGCGTCCTTGGCGTAGCGCACGTGGCCCTCGAACATCTCGGCCAGGTCCTGCTCCACGTAGGAGCGGGTGAGCGCGGCGCCTCCCAGCAGGACCGGGAAGCGCTCGGAGAGGCCCCGGGAGTTCATCTCCGCCAGGTTCTCCTTCATGATCACCGTGGACTTGACCAGGAGGCCGGACATGCCGATGACGTCGGCGCGCTCGGTCTCGGCGGCCTCCAGGATCGTCGACACCGGCTGCTTGATGCCGATGTTGACCACGTCGTAGCCGTTGTTGGACAGGATGATGTCGACGAGGTTCTTGCCGATGTCGTGGACGTCGCCCTTGACGGTGGCCAGGACGATGCGGCCCTTGCCGTCGTCGTCGCTCTTTTCCATGTGCGGTTCGAGGTGGGCGACGGCGCCCTTCATGACCTCGGCGGACTTGAGGACGAAGGGCAGCTGCATCTGACCGGAGCCGAACAGCTCGCCGACGGTCTTCATGCCCGCGAGCAGGGTGTCGTTGACGATGGCCAGTGCCGGCCTCTCCCGGAGCGCCTCGTCGAGGTCGGCCTCGATCCCGGCCATCTCGCCGTCGATGATGCGGCGCTCCAGGCGCTCCCACAGGGGAAGCGCCGCCAGTTCCTCGGCGCGGGAGGCCCTCATGGACTTGGCGTCCACACCCTCGAACATGTCCATGAAGTTCGAGAGCGGGTCGTAGTCGCCCTCGCGCCGGTCGTAGACCATGTCGAGGGCGACCTGGCGCTGCTCGTCGGGGATCTGGTTGATCGGCACGATCTTGGAGGCGTGCACGATCGCCGAGTCCAGGCCCGCCTGGACCGCCTCGTGCAGGAACACCGAGTTCAGCACGATGCGGGCGGCCGGGTTGAGGCCGAAGGAGAGGTTGGACAGCCCCAGCGTGGTCTGCACGTCGGGGTAGAGCCGCTTGAGCTCGCGGATGGCGTTGAGCGTCTCCAGCCCGTCCCGGCGGGTCTCCTCCTGCCCGGTGGTGATGGGGAAGGTGAGGCAGTCGATGACGATGTCACCGGTGCGCAGTCCCCATTCGCCGGTGATCTGCTCGATGAGGCGGCTGGCGACGCGCACCTTCCACTCGGCGGTGCGCGCCTGGCCCTCCTCGTCGATGCACAGGCCCACCACGGCGGCGCCGTGCTCCTTGGCCAGCTCCATGATGCGGGTGAAGCGGGAGTCGGGGCCGTCTCCGTCCTCGTAGTTGACCGAGTTGATCACGGACCGGCCGCCGAGAGACTCCAGGCCGGCCTCCAGGACGGGCGGCTCGGTGGAGTCGAGCATGACCGGCAGGGTGGAGGAGGTCGCGAAGCGCGAGGCCAGCTCGCGCATGTCGCTGACCCCGTCGCGGCCCACGTAGTCGATGTTGAGGTCGAGCAGGTGGGCACCGTCGCGGATCTGGTCCCGGGCGATCTCCACACAGTCGTCCCAGCGCTCCTCCAGCATCGCCTGGCGGAACTTCTTCGAGCCGTTGGCGTTGGTGCGCTCGCCCACGGCGAGGTAGCTGGCGTCCTGGCGGAAGGGCACGCTCTGGTAGAGGGAGGCGGCCGCCGCCTCCACGATCGGCTTGCGGTTCCTGATACCGCGCCCCTGGACGCGCTCGACCACCTGGCGCAGGTGCTCGGGGGTGGTGCCGCAGCAGCCGCCGACCAGGCTCAGGCCGAACTCGGAGGTGAAGGTGTCGTGGGCGTCGGCCAGCTCCTCCGGGGAGAGCGTGTAGACGGCGCCGTTGGGCCCCAGCTCGGGCAGGCCCGCGTTGGGCATGCAGGAGATGGGGATGCGGGCGTGGTGCGAGAGGTAGCGCAGGTGCTCGCTCATCTCGGCGGGGCCGGTGGAGCAGTTGAGGCCGATGACGTCGATGCCCAGCGGTTCGAGGGAGGTCAGCGCGGCGCCGATCTCCGAACCGAGCAGCATGGTGCCGTTGGTCTCGATACTGACCTGGGCGATGATCGGGACGTCCCTGCCCGCGGCCTTGCGGGCCCGGTTGGCACCGACCACAGCGGCCTTGACCTGGAGCAGGTCCTGGCAGGTCTCGATCAGGACGGCGTCGGAGCCGCCGTCGATGAGGCCGCGCGCGCACTGCTCGTAGTAGTCGCGCAGCAGGGCGTAGGGCGCGTGGCCCAGTGTGGGCAGCTTGGTGCCGGGTCCCATGGAGCCGAGGACGTAGCGGGGCTGGTCGGGGGTGGAGTAGGCGTCGGCGGCCTCGCGGGCCACCCGTGCTCCGGCCTGGGCGATCTCGTGGGTGCGGTCCTCGATGCCGTACTCGGAGAGGCCTCCGAGGTTGGCGGAAAAGGTGTTCGTCTCGACACAGTCCGAACCCACGGCAAGAAAGGCGGCATGGGTGTCGCGGACGATGTCGGGACGGGTGAGGTTGAGGATGTCGTTGCAGCCCTCGTGGCCCTCGAACTGGTCGAGGTCGAGATCGTGTGCCTGGAGCATGGTGCCCATCGCTCCGTCCGCCACGACGACGCGCTGGGACAGTGCTTCGCGGAAGGTGGGACTAGCTCTCATATTTCGCAACTCTATGTCGGGGCACCGCGGCGGCCCAGCCGATGTCCCCGTGACGCGTGGCACTGGGCGGACCCGCGGTGCGAAAGGCGGGTCGGGGCGTCCGGGGACAGCGGCGTCCTTGTCAGTCGCTGTCTGTGAGGCTACCCGATCGGCTGTTCCAGCACGTGAGACGGGTGTCCCACAATGGGCGGTCCGGGCCCTCCGGAGGGAGTACGGACCACTGTTTCCCGGGCGGGTCGGAACCCCGTAGGGTGGACCACGTCCGCGTGCAGGAAGGGGCCATCGATGACCAAGCTCGTCCAGGAGCTTGTCGAACCTGTGATGGTGGCGGCGTTCGAGGGATGGAACGACGCCGGCGAGGCGGCGAGCCTCGCCATAGAGCACCTCTCCAAGGAGTGGGGTGCCTATGAACTGTGCGCCCTGACGCCGGACGACTACTACGACTTCCAGGTGACGCGGCCGCGCATGTCGGTCGTGGACGGTGTCGTCGGCGAGATCGAGTGGCCCACGACCCGGGTCCAGGTGGCCAGGCCGCCGGGTTCGGGACGCGACGTGGTGCTGGTGACCGGCCCGGAGCCGAACATGCGGTGGCGTTCCTACACCGCCGACCTGCTGGCGGTCGCCAGGGAGCTGGGCGTCCGGCGGGTGGTGATGCTGGGCTCGCTGTTGGCGGACGCCCCGCACACCCGGCCGATCCCGGTGACCGGGATGGCCTCGCCCGTGAACCTGGGCACCTCGCTGGGGCTGGAGGCGACCACCTACTCGGGTCCGACCGGGATCGTGGGCGTGGCCCACGAGACGTTCAGCTCGGTGGGCATGGAGACGGTGTCGCTGTGGGCGGCCATTCCCCACTACGTCGCCCAGCCGCCGTGCCCGAAGGCGACCCTGGCGCTGCTGGCGTGGCTGGAGGACTTCCTGGACCTGCGGATGCCGCTGGGCGACCTGCCCGACGAGGCCGTCTCGTGGGAGTCCAACGTCAACGAGCTGACCGCCGAGGACGAGGACATCGCGGCGTACGTGCGCGGCCTGGAGGAGGCCAAGGACACCACCGACCTGCCCGAGGCCTCCGGGGACGCGATCGCCCGGGACTTCGAGCGCTACCTGCGCCGCCACGACGAGGGCTGAGCCCCTCCCCGTGTGACGGGGCCCCGGCGGACGTCCGCCGGGGCCCCGTACTCGTCCGTGCGCCTGTCCGTGTCCGTCCGGGGGCCGGGGCTCCGGGCTCAGAGCCGCAGGTGGCGCCACTCCCCCGTGGCCAGGACCGAGGCCCAGGCACCGGCGATGCGGGCCAGGCCGCGGCGGACCTCGTCCACGACGGCGGGGGCGAGCTGCACCCCGGTGTCGGGGACGGGCTGGAGGCGGACGGTGACGCGCAGGCCGTCCAGGACCCTCTGGCCCCGGGCGATCGCCTCGTGGTCGGGATCGGAGCCGCGCTCCAGAACCGCCCGGATACCGTCGCGCAGGGCGATGGCCTCGTCGAGGTCGGCCAGTGTGATGGGGATGGCTCCCTCGGTGGCCAGGCGGTGCTCGCGGAGGAACCGCGCGAGATCGGCCCGGTCGGTGAGGCTGCCACCGGTGGAGACGAAGTCCGCGATGAGTTCGGCGGCCGTGCTGCGCCGCGTGGGGGTGGTCATCATGGAGGCTATCCCACCACGGTTGGGCTCCGGATGCCGGTGTTTGGACGAGCTCGTGGCCACAGGTGGTCACCGTGCACGTGCACGAAGCGGCGCCGGGCCCGGGAGGCTGGCGGGAGTGGGGCGTACGCGTCCGTCGAAGGAGGCCGGGCGGACGGCGGACCAGGCGAGGAACCCGGTGGTGTCGCCGCCGGAGCCGTAGGCGTGGAAGGTGCGGGTCCAGTCGGTGGTACGGAGTACGTCCGGTCCTGTCTGCATGTCCCCGATTGTGGCGGCGCCCACCGACGGCCCATGGGCGTGGCATCCGGTGCCGGGACGGCGGCGTGGCTAGACTCGTGCCGCTCCGCCGGGTCCGAACAGCAGGAAGGCCGCCTTACATGTCGTTCGCCCGACCGCCCGCCACACCCGCGCGCCGGGCGCTGTTTCGCGCTCCGGTCTGGCTGTACCGGCTCGGGCTGGGCGGGATCCTGGGTGACCGGTTCGTCCTGCTCACCCACCGGGGGCGCACCACGGGCGAGGCCCGGCAGGCGGTGCTGGAGGTGGTGGGCGGCAACGACGCCACCGGAACGGTGCTGGTGGCCTCCGGGTACGGTTCGCGGTCGCAGTGGTTCCGCAACATCCTGCGGGAACCGCGGGTGCTGTTCCAGGTGGGCGGCCGGCGCCGGCGGGGCACGGCCACCGTCCTCTCCCCCGAGGAGTCCGGCCAGGTGCTGGCGCACTACGCGCAGCGGCGCCCCCGAACCGCCATGGCACTGGTGCGGGGGCTGGGACACGAGGTGGACGAGGGCCCGGAGTCCTTCGAGCGGGTGGGGTCCGACCCCGAGAACGGCGTTCCGATCGTCCGCCTGGCCCCCGACGACCCGCCACCGACCTCCTACCCCGACCTGTCCGCGCGCTGAGCCGTCCGCCGGGCCCGCTCTCTCTCACGCGCACGGCCCGGCGGCACGCACGGATCGGCTCGGCGGCACACTCCACACCGCGCGGGACCGCGGCCGGAAGGCGCGCGGCCGACTCCTACAGCGCCACGCCCAGCAGGGTGTCGACGGTGGCGCGCACCAGGGCGGGCGCGCCGGTGTCGGTGCCGCCCTCGCCGAGGGCGGTGTCGGCCCAGGCGTCCACCGCGGCCAGGGCCGCGGGCGAGTCCAGGTCCTCGGCCAGGGCCGCGCGTACGGCGGCGAGCACCGGAGCGGCCTCGGGAGCGGCGCCCAGGGCCAGGGCGGCGCGCCAGCGGTCGGCGCGCGCGGTGGCCCTGGGAAGCTCGGCGTCGGTCCACTCCCACGGCGTGCGGTAGTGGTGGTCGAGCATGGCCAGACGGATGACGGCCGGTTCGACGCCCTGCTCCCGCAGCCTGGACACGAACACCAGGTTGCCCTGGGACTTGGACATCTTCTCGCCGTCCAGGCCGACCATGCCCACGTGCAGGTGGTTGTGGGCGTTGGGGCCGCCCGTGGCGCAGCGGGTCTCGGCCGCGCCCATCTCGTGGTGGGGGAAGATCAGGTCGCTGCCGCCGCCGTTGAGGTCGAAGGCCGGGCCCAGCCGGTCCAGGGCGATGGCGCTGCACTCGATGTGCCAGCCGGGGCGTCCGCGGCCCAGGGGGCTGTCCCAGGAGGGCTCGCCGGGACGCTCGGCACGCCACAGCAGCCAGTCCAGCGGGTCCTTCTTGTCGGTGCGCCCCGGGTCGCCGCCGCGCTCGCCGAACAGCTCCAGCATCTGGTCGCGGTCCAGGTGGCTGATCTCGCCGAGGCCGGTGGCCTCCGCCGCGGAGAAGTACAGGTCGCCGTCGATCTCGTAGGCGGCACCGGTGCCGCGGATGCGCGCGGCGAGGTCGCTGATGAGGTCGACGGACTCCACCACTCCGACGTAGGAGGTCGGGGGGATGATCCGCAGGGCGGCCATGTCCTCGCGGAACACGTCGATCTCGCGGTGGGCCAGGTCGCGCCAGTCGACACCGGTGGCCGCCGCGCGCTCCAGCAGCGGGTCGTCGATGTCGGTGGTGTTCTGTACGTAGTTGACGTCGTGCCCGGCGTCGCGCCACACCCGGTTGGCCAGGTCGAAGGCGAGGTAGGTGAAGGCGTGGCCGAGGTGGGCGGCGTCGTAGGGGGTGATGCCGCAGGCGTACATCCCCGCCCGGGGGCCCGGCGTCGTCGTCCTTATCCGGCCGGTGGCGGTGTCGTGGACGCGGAGGGGGCCGCCGGTACCCGGCAGGGGGACGATGTCAGGCGCAGACCATGAACGCATACGGGAAGCCTATCCGGACGTACGTGCGGCACACCTCCGAAGGAGGGTGGTCGTCCCACGTGATGATCGCCCCAGGCCGGACGGGAATAGCACGGCGGGGTCAGCGGTGCGCGGCGGTCCTTCGGCGCCTCCCGCCGATGAGGACCGCGCCGAACAGCGCCGCGGCGGCGCACACGGCCGCCATGCCCTCGTTGCCCAGCCTCCAGTGCAGCAGAGCCCCGCTGACCGAGACCACGTAGAGCAGCCAGTACGCTCCGGTCTCCACCAGGTTGCCGTTACGGCCCTCCATCGTGCCCCCCGCCGTGAACGCGTGCCTCCACGCGAGCCTGACGGCGTGCGCGCCGTCTCCCTCAGAGACGCACTGGTCACCCTGGGGGTTGACAGGCCTTTCGCGGGTACGAGCGTGACGATGGTCGCGGGAACGCGGCCGGCGGCCGGAGGGCGCGACGCCCAAGGACGGGCGGCGGGGCACCACCGGCCGGACGTCGCCGAGGGGCGCGCCGCACTCGGGAGGCGCCGTGGTCAGGGCCTGGCGGCCTCCGCGGTCTCCAGGAGGTACAGCTCCTCATGTGCCCGTGCCAGGTCGGGATCCTCGGCCGAGCCGAACTCGGCGATGTCCGCCCGGACCGCGCGGAGCCGCCACCTCGCCCGGGCCGTGTCACGGCGTCCGGTGCGCACGTACGGAGTCTGGTCGTCGAGAAGTGCCTGTTCGCGGACGGTGGTGGCGCTCATGTGCGGTCCTTCGGGGTGGGTAGGCGGTCAGGGGTACCCCGGGTCACGGTGGGATGCGGCTCCCGCGTCCCGGGTTCACCGTGAACACGATCCCGTCCCGCGCCTACGGCACACTTCCGGAATCCTTTCGCCCTCTCCCAGGTGAGCGGGGATCGGGAGGGGCGCCGCCACGATGTCCCCGTCCTCTACCCGTTGTCCCGACCGGAATACATAGCACCGGACCACCGCTCGGCGCTTCCGGCCGGATCCTCATCCCTTTCGTCCCTCATGCCCCCCTTGTGCGGAGGCCTGACTAAACGTAAAGTAACTTAACGTTTCAATCCGCTGAGTGATACGGCGACCGCGAACAGTCGCCACCAGCGTGTCCGGCGCTCAGACGCCGGGCCGACTCCGCCCGCCTTCGCCCCGCCGTCGCGGGGCCTCCCCCCGGAGTAGTCCATGCGTACCGCGTTCCCTCCACGTCCAGCCCTCGCCTCCGCGGCCGTGTCCGTCCTCACCGCCGCGGCGCTCCTCCTCCCCGCCACCGCGTCGGCCGCCCCCGTCCCGGAGGCCGGCGCACCGACCGACGGCGCCGAGACCGCCCAGGCGGCGCAGTCCGCCCTGGTGTGGTCCGATGAGTTCGACGGTGCCGCCGGCAGCGCACCCAACCCCGCCCACTGGAACCACGAAACCGGCGACCACGGCTGGGGCAACAACGAACTCCAGAACTACACCGACAACCGCGCCAACTCCG
>VWVT01000029.1 GCA_008638415.1 Nocardiopsis sinuspersici | reverse complement strand
CGTCGCCGCTGAACTCAACAGCCGACCACGCAAGACGCTCGGCTGGGAAACCCCAGCCGAGCGCCTGGCTAAACTGCTCGCGGCGAGCAACTGACCTCATGTGTTGCGACGACCCCTGGAATTCGCCATCACGCGGGGGCCGTTCCCTCGTCGGCGGTTACACGGCGGACGGGCGCCCGTGCTCAGAGGTGCGGGGTGAACGTCTCCATGACGTCCTCGTGCAGGTCGTCGTAGTGGTCGGCCTGCCCGCGCGGCACGTTCACGCTGACCAGGTAGAACACCCGGTTGCCCTCGTAGTCCATGTTGACCGCGTAGGCCCAGAAGCGCCGCTCCGGGGTGGCCCAGGTCTCGTTGGCGAGGTCGGCCTCCACCAGCGCGACGTCCCACCCCTCCTCGAAGTCGTCCTCGTCGAAGTCCTTCAGCTCCAACTGCGTGAAGCCGGTCGTGACGTCTCCGGAGACGTCGGTGCCGCCCTTGGTCTCCCGGAGGTACTCGGCGCTCGTCCCGGTGAACTCCTCCTCGGTCCATCCGGTCACCCACACCTGGTGGTCGCCGCCGGGGGCGACGAACACCGCCAGGGTGTTGTCGATCTGGCTGTCGTCCACCTCCCACCCCGCCGGGTAGTCCACGGTGAACCACTCCGAGCTGAAGGTCTCCAGTTCGTCGTAGGACGGCGGCTCCCCGTCGTCGCCCTCCTGTCCGCCGTCACCGCTCTCCCCGCTCTCACCGCCGTAGCCGCTTCCGGCGTCGGCCTCCTCGCCGTCGGAGGACTCGGTCGGAGGGGCCTGGCTCGCGGGCGGGTCGACCGGCGTGGCGGACACGTTCGCGGGTTCCCCGCCCGAGCGCAGGAGCACCACGGCCACGACCGTGGCGATGAGCAGCAGCGCCACCGCGCCCGCGCCCACACCGAGCAGGACCCTGGTGGTCCCCGAACCCGACTGCGCGTTCGCACCGGCGGGAAGCGGACCGTGGCCGGGGCCACCGGCGTGGGGGCCTCCGGGGCCGCCCGGCCCGCCGTAGCCTCCGGCGTACATCGGCTGCTGCTGGTAGGACGGCGCCGGCCGGTGTCCGGGGCCGGGCGGGAACGGCGCCGCCGGGTTCGCCGGCCCGTTCGGTCCGCTCGTTCCCAACGCTCTGCCGGGGCCGGTGGGGCCCATGTGGCCGGGGGGAGGACTCTGCGGCGGAGGGGCCCCCGTGCCGGGGTGGCCGCCGGGCGGCCCGCCGAACGCGGTGTGCCCACCGCTCGGCGCGTGGTGGGCACTCTGCGGACCGCTGCCGAACACGGCGGCTCCGCCTCCCGGACCGCCGCGCTCGCGCAGCAGGGCCAACGCCTCGTCCGCGGTGAGCCGCCGGTCCGGATCGCGTTCCAGCAGCCCCGTGATGACCGGCTTCAGCCAGCCGGCGTGCGTCATGGGTGGCAGCGGCGCGGAGATCACCGCCGCGATCGCCGCCGTGAGGCTGTCCCGGTGGAACGGGGACACCCCCTCCACGGCCGCGAGCAGGGTCACGCCGATACTCCACAGGTCGCCCCGGTGATCCGCGGGAGCGCCCTCCAGCCTCTCCGGCGGCATGTACTCGGGGGAACCGATGAGCGCACCGGTACGGGTGATGCTCGGCCCGCCCTCCATCGTGGCGATGCCGAAGTCGGTGAGGACCACCCGGCCGTCCAGGGACATCATGATGTTGCCGGGCTTGATGTCCCGGTGCAGGACTCCGGCCGCGTTCGCCGCCCGCACCGCCTTGACCAGGGCCTCCCCGATCTCCGCGACGGCGTCCACCGGCAGGGCGCCCCGCTCGTCGAGGCGCTCCTGGAGGGATCCGCCCTCGATCAGCTCCATGACCACCCACGGGTTGCCTCCGTACTCGAAGACGTCGTGGACGGTGATCACCGCGGGGTGGCTGATCCGCGCCGCCGACCGCGCCTCGCGCCGGACCCGTCCGTGCGCGTCCGCGCGCTCGGAGTCGGTGAAGTGGTCGGGGAGAAGCACCTGCTTGACCGCGACGACGCGGTCCAGGGACGGGTCGAAGGCCTCCCAGACCACACCCATACCGCCGCGTCCGAGTTCGCGGCGCAGGACGTAGCGGTCCGCGACGATGCGCTCGGGGTCGCTGTTGCTCGACATGTACTGCCCTCTCGAAGGCGGGCTTTTCGGTGCTCTTTCCAAGAATGTCGGATGCCTTCCGTGCGCGGAAGGTTCCCGGAGCGGGAGACCGTGCCGGGCTCCGCCCGGCCCCGCCCCGACCGGCTCCGACCGGCTTTCGCCCGGTCCTCACCCGCCCCGTCCGACCCACGACACGGGGCACCCCGCACACGCGTGCGGGGTGCCCCGTGACCACTGCCGGCGACCGGTGGACCCGGCCGCCGCGCAGCCCGGCTACCGGGAGTTGGTCATCCTCAGCACGTCGAGGGCCTCGTCGAGCTGCGCCTCGGTGAGCTTGCCGTCCTCGATGTAGCCGCGCTCGACGACCACCTCGCGGATGGTCTTCTTCTCCTTCAGCGACTGCTTGGCGACCTTGGAGGCCTCCTCGTAGCCGATGTAGCGGTTGAGCGGGGTGACGATCGACGGCGAGGACTCGGCGTAGACGCGGCACTGCTCGGCGTTGGCCTCGATCCCGGCCACGCAGCGGTCCGCGAACACGCGCGAGACGTTGGAGAGCAGGCGGATCGACTCCAGCACGTTGCGGGCGATCATCGGCAGCTGCACGTTCAGCTCGAAGTTGCCGGTCGCGCCGCCGAAGGCCACCGCGGCGTCGTTGCCGACGACCTGTGAGGAGACCTGGAGCATGGCCTCGCACAGGACCGGGTTGACCTTGCCCGGCATGATCGAGGAGCCCGGCTGGAGGTCGGGCAGGAAGATCTCGCCCAGGCCCGCGGTCGGGCCGGAGCCCATCCAGCGGATGTCGTTGGCGATCTTGGCGAAGCCGATCGCGATGGTCCGCAGCTGGCCGGAGAGCTCGACCAGGCCGTCGCGGGCGCCCTGCGCCTCGAAGTGGTCGCGGGCCTCGGTCAGGGGCAGGCCGGTGTTGGCGGCGATCTCGGCGATGACCCGGGCGGAGAAGCCCTCGGGGGTGTTGATGCCGGTGCCGACGGCGGTACCGCCCAGCGGCAGCTCGGCCACGCGGGGCAGCACGGCCTCCAGCCGCTCCACGCCGTAGCGCACCTGGGCGGCGTATCCGGCGAACTCCTGGCCCAGGGTGACCGGGGTGGCGTCCATCAGGTGGGTGCGGCCGCTCTTGACCACGGAGGCGAACTCGGCCGACTTGCCGGTCAGCTCCCGCTCCAGGTGCCGCAGCGCCGGAACGAGGTCGTTCTGGACGGCCGAGGTGGCGGCGATGTGGATGGAGGAGGGGAACACGTCGTTGGAGGACTGCGACGCGTTGACGTGGTCGTTGGGGTGCACCGGGGAGCCGAGGCGCTCGGTGGCCAGCGACGCCACGACCTCGTTGGTGTTCATGTTGCTGGAGGTGCCCGAGCCGGTCTGGAAGACGTCGACGGGGAACTCGCTGTCCCACTTGCCCTCGGCGACCTCCAGGGCGGCCTCGCGGACGGCCTTGCCGAGGTCCTCGCCGATGACGCCGAGTTCGGCGTTCACCTTGGCCGCGGCGGCCTTGATCTGGCCGAGGGCTGCGATGTGGGCGCCTTCGAGCCCCTGGCCAGAGATCGGGAAGTTCTCAACGGCACGCTGCGTCTGGGCCCGCCACTTGGCCTCGGCCGGAACCCTGACCTCACCCATCGAGTCGTGCTCGATACGGAACTCGCTCATTGCAACCCATCTCTCCTGGGAAAACCTGTGAACCCCAGCCTGCCAGACGCACGGGAACACACCGCCACCTCACCCGGGGTTGGCGGTGTTGCGCGCATCATGTTGACAGCGCCGCAGGTCACCGCGGGTCAGCGGGCGGGGGCCGGCGCCGCTTCGCCGGCCGCCGGACCGAAGGCTCCCGGGCCCCGGTGCCGCTCCGCCTCGGACGCGGTCCCGACCTGCGGACGGCTCCGCTCCGGGCACCGCTCCGTCTCAGGCGCCGATACCGCGGCGGCGCTCCCGGCGCAGCCGGCCCAGGAGGCCGCGGCGTCTGGGCGCGCGCACGCGCACCACGCCGAGGAGGGAGAACCCGTCGATCTCCAGCACGGGAGGGTGGGACAGCTCCGAGCGGCGGGCGGTGGTGGTGCGCCTGCCCAGGAACGACCAGCCGTTCAGCCGCACCTCGACGCCCTCGGGGACGTCGATCTCCACGCGGCCCAGGACCGCGGTCACGGTCATCCTGTGGTGGTTGCGCATGAGGAGTGCCTCGCGCATGTCCACCTCGACCCTGCCGACGAAGGCCACGGCCTGTTCGCCGGGGTAGGCCACCCAGCGGCCCCCGCGCCTGACGTTGCCGAACACGCCGAGGACCGGTTGCCGGTCCAGCCGGATGGGCTGCCGGTCGGGGGGCAGGAGGTCGGCGGTGACGCCGGGCAGCTCGCCGAGGGTGCGCGCCCCGTGCACGAGGGAGGAACGCTCCTCGAACTCCTCCAGGTCCAGGCGCCCGTCGGCGACGGCGTCGCGCAGTGCCTTCAGAACCCGTTCGCGGTCCGTGTCGGAGGCGCGGAGCCGTTCGGGGGACACTTCCTCACTCACACCACCAACCTTAGGCGAATCCACGGGACGGGTCTTCCTGGGCGGACCGGCTCCGGCGGGTCACGGGACGGACGGGACCGGGACCCGCCGGGGCGAAAACCAATGGAAAATCGTCCGACCTCCTGCCTACCGTTGACCCATGACCACATCCGACCCCGGTCACCGCCTGCCCGGAAGCGCTTCCATGAGCTCCCGCGACACGTCGGCCGTGCCCGCTCTGCTGCTCCGGGGCATCGTCAAGCGCTTCGGCTCCCTCACCGCCGTCGACGGTCTCGACCTGGAGGTCCCCCAGGGGATCGTCCTCGGTCTCCTCGGACCCAACGGCGCGGGCAAGTCCACCACCATGAAGATGCTCACCGCCCAGTCCGTGGCCGACGAGGGCGAGATCCGCATCCTCGGCCACGAGGTCCCCGCCGAGTCCAAGTGGGCCCGGGCCCGTATGGGGGTCGTGCCCCAGCACGACAACCTCGACGAGGAGCTCACCGTCGAGCAGAACCTGCGGATGTTCTCCTACCTCTACCGGGTCCCGCGCCGCCAACGGAAAGAGGCCATCGCCCGCACCATGCGGCTGGCCCAGCTCGGCGACCGGGGCGCGACCCTGGTCGACGACCTGTCCGGGGGTATGCGCCGCCGCCTCCTCATCGTCCGCGCCCTGCTGCACCGGCCCGAGCTCGTCCTCATGGACGAGCCCACCGTCGGCCTGGACCCGCAGGTGCGCCAGGACCTGTGGAGCGCCATCTCGGCGCTGCGCGACGAGGGCGTCACCGTCCTGATGTCCACGCACTACATCGAGGAGGCCGAGCGCCTGTCCGACGAGGTGGCGCTCATGGCCAGGGGCAGGGTCGTCGAACGCGGCACCCCCGCCGACCTCGTCGCCAAGTACGCGGGCGCCACCGTGGAGGAGTACCTCCCGGACGAGGAGGGGGTGGACGCCTTCGAGCGCCTCGTCCACAGCCACGGCTTCACCACCCGCCGCACCGGGACCACCGTGTCGGTCCTGCGCGCCGAGGAGCTGCCCCAGTCCCTGCGCGACAGGCTGGACGTACCGCTGCGCAGGGCCAGCAACCTGGAGGACGTGTTCGTGACACTGACCGGGGAGAGTGTGGAATGAGCACCCGTCAACAGCAGGCCCGGGAGGACGCCCGCCCGGAGGTCCACGCGCGCCCCGGCCGGTTCGAGGCCGACGCGGTCATGGGCGTCGTCGCCCGCGAGTGGATCCTGTACGGCCAGTCCTGGCGGGCGACCACCTTCGCCGCGGTGGTCGAGCCGACCCTCTACCTGCTCTGCTTCGGCTTCGGCATGGGCGCCCTCGTCGGAACCCTGGCCGGGTACAGCTACATCGACTTCCTCGGCACCGGCATCGTGGCGGTGTCGGTGCTGTTCCAGTCGATGATGCCCGCGGTCATCAACACCTTCATCAAGCGCCGCTTCCTGCACACCTACGAGGGCATCCTCGCCGCACCCGTGGACGTACGCGAACTCGTCACCGGCGAGGCCCTGTGGCTGGCGATGCGCTCGGGCGTGTACGGGTGCGTCCCGCTGCTGGTCGCGATGGGATTCGGGCTGCGCCCGGGCCCCGGCATGCTGCTGGTGCCGTTCATCGCCTTCCTCGCCGGGTTCGCCTTCGCGCTCTTCGGTATCTGGATCTCCGCCGTGATCACGTCGGTACGGTCCATGGACTACGTGTTCAGCGGCCTGTTCACCCCGCTGTTCCTGGTGGCGGGCACGTTCTTCCCGCTCACCGGGCTGCCCGGCTGGGTACAGAACGCGGCCATGGTCAACCCGCTCTACCACGCGGTCGAGCTGATCCGCGGGGCGGTCTTCGGCGGGCTCGGCGCGGGCCAGGCGCTCGTCCACGTCGGCGTGCTGCTGGGGTTCATCGTCTTGATGTGGTTCCTGGCCGGTTTCCAGATGCGCCGCCGCGTCGTCAGCTGAGCCCGGCACGGCCGGCCGTGCCGCGGGACCCACCGGTCGGAGCCCGAAGACGCCGACGGCGTGGGAGGCCACCGTCCTCCCACGCCGTCCGTGTCCCCGCGCGGCTACTCGCCGCCGCTGGGCGACCACCGCAGTTCGAGGCTGCTGCGCTGCCCCTCCTCGGTGACGCTCAGCGCCATACCCAGGGCACCCCACTGGTCGGGGCTCTGCACGTCGGTCCCGGTCAGCACCTGGCGCATGTCGAAGTACCCGGCGACCACCGCCTCGTCCATCCCCTGCATGGTCTGCTGGAAGACCGGGTCATCGCCCAGGCTCCCCGTGGCACTGCTGCCCTGGGACACCACCACGGCGTCGCCGTCGGTGCTCACGCCCGGGGGAGTGGCGTACGGGTCGGCGGCCATGTTCTCGACGAAGTCGCTCAGGACCTGCTCGTCACCGCCGACCGCGCGGTACTGGAACGAGACCTCCTCGCCGCCGCCGTAGGAGGAGCCGAAGAAGCTCTGCATGTCGATGCTGGTGACACCGAACGCGGTCGAGGAGCCCAGTAGCTGGGTGAAGCCCTCCGGCAGCCCGGCGCCCATGCCGTTGAACATGCGCTCCATCTCCTGAAGCTGGCCGCTGCTGGTCACGAAGGGGAGCTCGTCGTTTTCGTAGGCGTCGGCCAGCGCCGTGTCCAGGCCGCTGGCGCCGAGCGCCATGACCGTGCTCTCGGGGAGCGACTCCAGCGCCGCCACGCTCGCGCCCGGGGTCTCGGACAGCCACGCCACGCCGGCGCCGTCCACCTCGAAGTCGAAGACGTCCATCCGCGCTTCCAGGTACTCGCCGTCCACGCGCAGGGTCGCGGTCGTCCGGCCGCTCATCTCACCGGTCTCGGCGGCCATCTCGCTCTCGAACGACTGGGCGAACTCCTCGACCTCCATCAGCCGCGTGAAGTCCGACCAGCCCACGGCGATGCTGCCACCGGGCACGTCGGCCATGTCGCCGGAGAAGGTCTCCGCGTCCGCCAGGGGACCGTGCTCCTCCATCTGCGACATCCGGTCGTCCAGCGCCGCGTCGGAGTTGGTCAGGAGCGCGAAGCCGTCGATCACCTCGAAGGCGAAGTCCTCGTACTCACCGCTGAACTCGTTGAGCCCCTCCTCGGCGAGCTGCTCGTCCTCCACCGCGAGCGCGACCACCGCGGCCACACCGGCGCCTTCCTCCATCTGGGCCTCACCGCCGGCGGGCCACGCGGCGAAGCCCGCGCGCTGGCCGATCCACTCCGCGACCTCGTCCTGGCTCTGCGGGGCGTCGGGGAAGGTCTCCAGGAACCCCTCGGCGAACAGGTCCGTCATGTCGCCGTCGGACTGGTCCATCTCCTCGGTGACCTCGTCCGGGAGCCGGTCCACGAACTCCATCAGCTCCATCGCCTGGGAGCCGTCGATCGACAGGTCGAGCTTGGCGAAGGCGACCGAGCTCGCAGGAAGCACCTCCTCCGGCTGGGGGCCGCCGAAGCTGACGAGGGAGACGGTGGCCCACACGGTCCCGGCCATCACGACGACCGCCGCGCCCGCGGCGACCGGGATCATCCAGCGCTTGCGGCCACCGCCGCCGCCACCGGGCGGCACGTGTCCGCCCGGGTGGGGGCCTCCCGGGAACTGGCCGCCGGGCGGCGGACCACCGGGGAACTGGCCGCCGGGCGGCGGACCGCCGGGGCCGCCCGGGCCCGCGAACTGCTGGCCGGGGCCCTGGGGCGGGGGAAAGCCCTGCCCGGGCGGCCCGGGCTGCTGGGGCCCCCACTGGGGCTGCTGTGGGGGATCGGGATAGGACATCAGACCTCCGATGGGGAATGCTCTTGCACGTGAACGCGCAACCAATGTCGGGTCTGATGCCAGAGCACCCCGGTGTGGTTCGCGCCCCGTGTCTGCTTTGCGGGGGTGATCGGGAGACAGGGGGCTCCGGGCGCCCCGCACCGGCGGTGCGAGGCGCCCGGACCGCGGCTCGGGTCAGGCCTCCTCGCCGCGCTGGGGGGCGGAGGTCAGGTCCACACCGCTGTAGGAGGCCAGCTTGCTCAGGCGGTGCTCGCTGAGCACCTGCCGGACGGTGCCGCTGCGCCCGCGCATGACCAGGGAGTCGGTGATGACGCGCGAGGCCTCGTACCGGACGCCGCCGACCAGCTCACCGTCGGTGATGCCGGTCGCGGCGAAGAACACGTCGTCGGAGCCGACCAGGTCGTCGGTGTACAGCACCCGGTCCAGGTCGTGCCCGGCGTCGACCGCCTTCCGGCGCTCCTCCTCGTCCTTGGGCCACAGGCGGCCCTGGATGGTGCCGCCCAGGCACTTCATGGCGCACGCGGTGATGATGCCCTCGGGGGTGCCGCCGATACCCAGCAGCAGGTCCACGCCGGTACCGGCACGGGCGGCCATGACGGCGCCGGCCACGTCGCCGTCGCTGATGAACTTGATGCGGGCGCCCACGTCGCGCACGTCCTGCACGATCTGCTTGTGGCGGGGGCGGTCCAGGATGACGACCGTCACGTCCTGCGGCGACTTGCCCTTGGCGCGGGCGACGGCGCGGATGTTGTCGGCCACGGGTGCGGCGATGTCGACCACGTCGGCGGCCTCGGGGCCCGTGGCGAGCTTTTCCATGTAGAACACCGCGGACGGGTCGAACATGGTGTTGCGCGGGCTCATCGCGATCACCGCGATGGCGTTGGGCATGCCCATGGCGGTCAGGGTGGTGCCGTCGACCGGGTCGACCGCCACGTCCCAGTCGTGGCCCCCTCCGTCGCCCACGCGCTCACCGTTGTAGAGCATCGGGGCGTTGTCCTTCTCGCCCTCGCCGATCACCACGGTGCCGTTCATCGACACGGTGCTGATCATGTGCCGCATGCCGCGCACCGCCGCACCGTCCGCGCCGATCTTGTCGCCCCGGCCGACCCAGCGGGCCGCGGCCAGCGCGGCGGTCTCGGTGACGCGGACCAGCTCCAGTGCGAGGTTGCGGTCGGGTGCCGTGGGCTGCTCGGACGGGCTGCTGGGCTGCGACATGGATGTGACACCTTCCGTCAGGGAACAGGGCGGAGCTGCGGGTCTCAGGGTGCGCCCGGCGGACGCGCACTCCGCCGCGTGACGGGCGGCATCCACCGGACACGCCCTAGGGTAGTCACCCGACGTGATCCCCGAGCGGCCACGGGTGCCCCGGCGCCACCCGCCCCCGCCGCCGGTCGGGGGAGAAGGTCTACCCTGGCGGGACCGGCCGGACTGGAGTGAGGGCGTGACAGTGGACAAGACGGACAAGCCCGCGAAGCCCGCACGGACCTCCCCGCGCGGCGCGGCCACCCGTACGGCCCTGCTCAGGGCGGCCGCCCAGGTGTTCCGCACGGTGGGCTTCGCCAGGGCCGGCGTGAGCGAGGTCGTGTCCGTGGCCGGTGCCAGCGTCGGCAGCCTGTACCACCACTTCACCGGCAAGGCCGACCTCTACCTCGCCCTGTACGAGGAGTTCCAGCAGCGCCAGCAGGAGCGCACCCACCAGGCGGTCGTGGAGGCGCGCGCCGGAGGGGAGAAGGACCCCACACGGCTGATGAACATCGCCGCCCGCGCCTATCTGCTCGGATGCATCGAGGAGAGGGAGACCACGCGGCTCTTCTTCAGCGGTGACGGCCCGCCGGGGTTCGACTACCAGCTGCGGTCCCGGCTCACCCGCTGGACCGACCGCAACGTGGCGCTGTTCCGCAAGGCGGACGAGCCCGTGGACGAGGCGCTGCTCATCGTGGTGAGCGGCGCCATGCTCCTGGCCGTGGCCGAGGTGGTCCAGCGCGACGACGCCGAGGCGCACAAGCTCGCCGACGACATCACCCGTCTGCTCACCCGGCTCGAACCCGGCAAGTAAGGACACCCCGGGTCGGGGAGGTCCCGCACCTGCGGCAAGCTGGACTGTGTCATGAGTGAGCACAGCCGGTCCAACGCGACCTTCAAGAACTACGCCATCTCCCTCGGGGTCATCGTCGGCATCGTCCTGGTCCTGGCGTTCGTGGTCGCCACGCGCTCGGGTGAGCACATCCCCTCGGTGGACTACCAGCCCGACGCCGACGCCCTGCGGGACTCCGCGGACTACCCCGTGACGGTGCCCTCCGAGGAGCTCCTGCGGGAGGGGTGGACGCCCACCAGCTCCACGCTGGAGGTCGCCGAGTCGGGACCGGCCGCGTGGAGTGTGGGTTTCGCCACCGCCGAGGACAGCCACGTCATGTTCACCCAGAGCGACGCCGACCCGGACGCGGTCGTCGCGGAGGAGACCAGGGGCGCCGAGGAGGCGGGCACGGTCTCCGTCGGCGGCAGCGAGTGGGAGCACTACGACTCCGAGGACTGGGACGCCCTGGTCCGGCGCGAGGAGGGCGTGACCCTGGTCGTCGCGGGCCCCGCCGACATGGACGAGCTGACCCGCGTGGCCGAGGCCCTGGAGACCGACCCCGCCGACGGCGGCGCGGAGCCGCGGGAGGGTGCGGAGTCCGGGGGCGAGGCCGGGTCCGCCTAGATCGTGTTTCCTTGAGGCTGCGCTGCGCTTCGCCTCGTGCTCGTGCGCCGCGGGTACGGGAACCTTCGGTCCCGGTGGCACAGGACCGAGTCCACCGAACAGAACCCAGCCGTACTGACCGGACACGTTGCCGGTGCGACCGGAGTGCTTCCACCCCGGACGGTCCTGTACCTGTGGCGGGTCCGGGTGCCCGGACCCGCCACAGGTACGAGATCGCGGCTCACGGGGCGAATCGGTTCGCCTTCGCGGTCACCGCAACAGCCGTCCCTTGCCTTGACGTGAACGTCAAGGTCTATGGTCGTCGCAGCTGACGGTGGTCGGCACGCGGGCGAGGCCCCGGCTGCTGTCGGAGGTGGACGCCGCCCTGGCGGACTGAGGGGCCGCCCGGACACGGAGAGGCGCCCGGCCGAAACCGGCCGGGCGCCTCGTGTGTCCGTTGGTCCCTCGCGCCGCGGGGAACGCGCTGGGACTCCTCCGCGCTACTCGGCGCGCAGGTCGCGGCGCAGCTCCTTGGGCAGGGAGAAGGTCAGCGTCTCGTCGGCGGTCGTCACCGGGGTGACCGTGCCGTACCCGTGGCCGGACAGCTTGTCGAGCAGCTCGTGCACCAGGATGTCGGGCACGGAGGCGCCGCTGGTCACGCCGACGGTGGTGACGCCCTCCAGCCAGGAGTCGTCCATCAGCGAGGCGTTGTCGATCAGGTGGGCGGCGTCGGCGCCGGCCTCCAGCGCGACCTCCACCAGGCGGACCGAGTTCGACGAGTTGTCGGAGCCGACCACGATGACCAGCTCGCACTCGGGCGCCATCGCCTTGACCGAGTCCTGGCGGTTGGAGGTCGCGTAGCAGATGTCGTCGCTGGGCGGGTCGAGCAGGTTCGGGAACTTCTTGCGCAGGGCGTCCACGGTCTGGTTGGTCTCGTCCACCGACAGGGTGGTCTGCGACAGCCACGACACGTTGTCCGGGTTGCGCACCTCGACCTTGTCGACCTCGTCCGGGCTCTCCACGATCTGGATGTGCTCGGGTGCCTCGCCGCTGGTGCCCTCGACCTCCTCGTGGCCGATGTGGCCGATGAGGATGATGTCCCGGTCCTCGGCCGCGAAGCGCTTGGCCTCCTTGTGGACCTTGGTGACGAGGGGGCAGGTGGCGTCGATGGTCTTCAGGCTCCGCCTCTCCGCCTCCTCGTGGACGGCCGGGGCGACACCGTGCGCGGAGAAGACGGTGATGGCGCCCTCGGGCACCTCCGCGGTGTCCTCGACGAAGACCGCGCCGCGCTCCTCCAGCGTGCGCACCACGTGGGTGTTGTGCACGATCTGCTTGCGCACGTAGATCGGGGCGCCGTACTGCTCCAGGGCCTTCTCGACGGTGATGACAGCGCGGTCGACACCGGCGCAGTAACCCCGGGGGTTGGCGAGGAGCACACGCCGTTGGTTCGTGGCAGTCGTCATCGCAGTCATGCGTACATCCTAGGTTGCTTGGGCGGTGTACGACCCGGGTGTGGGATAAGGCACCGCGGTGGTCGAACCGGTGTGAAACCGGGGCCAAGATGACGGTATCGCAACGAGGCACACCCGGTTGGGCTCCGAAGTGGCGAAATCGTTCACTTATCTCCTGCTCATGGTGTTCGTCCCTCCTCTATCCTGGTTCACCAATCGCATCTGTTACAGGCGGTCCGCCCTCAACTCGGCCCTGCTGGTTTGCTGGACGCGTGCCGCTCACCCCACCCGCCGACAGCATCAGGAGCCCCCGTCCTATGTCGAATCCGACACTCGCCACGAAGCTGGTCACCCTGGTCAAGGGAATCTTCGGGCGAAAGGAAGCCGTCCCCGCGTCCGAGGACGCGGCCAAGGAGACGGCGAAGACCACCGCGGCCCCCACCGCGACAGAGAAGGCCCGGGACGAGGCACCCGCGGAGAAGAAGGCCGAGGCGAACGAGGCACCCGCCGAGAAGGCCGGGGCCGACGAGACGCCCGTGGAGAAGGCCGAAGAGGCGGACAAGGCCGCCGAGCCCGAGAAGGCCGAAGCCGCCGAGGCCGCCGGAAGCAAGCCGGCCAAGGCCGAGCCGACCGGGGCGAAGGAGGCCCCCGCCGCGAAGCCGGAGAAGAAGGAGGCCGGGAAGAGCGAGCCCGTGGAGGCCGCCGCCCTCGTGGAGCCCGAGCCCGCCAAGCCCGAGCCCGAGCCCGCGAAGGCTGCCGAGAGCAAGCCGGCCAAGGCCGAGGCCGCGAAGGCGGAGAAGGCCCAGGACGCACGGGCCGGGTCCACCACCGCGGCCGGCGCGGACATCTCCGAGGAGGAGGGTTCGGCCATCGCCGAGGAGCTGGAGGCCGCCGAGGCGCACACCAAGGTCGCCAGCGACGAGGTTCTGGAGAAGGTCCGCAAGGGCGCCGCGCCCTCGGCCGACGAGCTCGCCGTTCCCACCTACGACGAGCTCACCCTGCCGTCGGTCCGCGCCCGTCTGCGCAAGCTCACCATCGAGCAGGTCCGCGACCTGCGCGCCTACGAGGTCGCGCACCAGGGCCGCCCCGAGTTCATCAAGATGTACGACAACCGCATCGGCAAGCTGGAGTCCGGGGCCTGACGTGCGCGTACGGTTCGACGTGGCGGGAGGGCCGCCGGTCCGCGACCGGCGGCCCCGTCCGGCACGGGAACCACGGAGCGGTGCCGGGCGTCCTACCTGAAGAACATCCCACCCTCCGTCCTAAGGGGACTGATCCATGCGTCTGGCCACCTCCACCGCCGCGCTTCTCGCGGCCTCCACACTCCTGCTGACCGGATGCTCTGTCGGCATCCCCGGGACCGACCAGGAGGTGAACGTCGACCCCGACGGCGTGTCCGTCGGCAGCGAGGACGGTGAGGTCACCGCCGAGTCCGACGGCGACGTCTCGGTCGGCAACGGGGACGGCGACGTGACCCTCGACGAGGGCGGCGGCGTGTCCGTGGACAGCGAGACCGGCGACCTGACCATCGCCGCGGTCGAGGGCAGCGTCACCGAGGACTGCGGGGGCGAGAACGTCAACATCACCGCCAGCAACGCCGATATCACCCTCAACGGCAAGTGCGGCGAGGTCTCCGTCCTGGGCAGCGGGCTCACGGTGCACGTGGGCAGCGCCGACTCCATCCACGTGGCCGGCGCCGACAACACCGTCCACCACGCCGAGGGCGAGCCCGCGGTGACCGACATCGGTGTGAACAACACCGTCTCCGCCGGCGGCGACGCGACCGTCTGACCGCACCGCCCGCCTCACGCCGCCCTTCCCCCGGGGCGGGCCTGCCCCGAACTGTCACCGTCCTCGCCTAGGCTCGGTTGACATGGGCATGGAGAGTTCCGCCGATGCGCCGCAGCCGGTACGCGTCGTCCTCAACGCGGTCGGCCAGTGGATCGGTCGGCTGGGCCGGATCTGGGTCGAGGGCCAGATCGCCGAACTGAACAGGCGCGGCCGTATGGCCTACGTCACGTTGCGCGACCCCGTCGCCAACGTGTCGGTGCGCGTGGTCTGCCAGACCTCCGTGCTGGACGCGCAGAGTCCGCCTCCCGAGGCGGGGGCGCGCGTCGTCGTACACGCCAAACCCGACTTCTACGAGGTCCGCGGCACCTTCTCACTGCGTGCCCTGGAGATCCGCCACGTCGGCCTGGGCGAACTCCTGGCCCGGCTGGAGCAGTTGCGCCGCACCCTGACCGCCGAGGGGCTCTTCGACGCCGAGCGCAAGCGCCCCCTGCCCTTCCTGCCCAACACCGTCGGGCTCGTCTGCGGCCGCGACTCCGCCGCCGAGCGCGACGTGCTGGAGAACGGGCGCCGCCGCTGGCCCGCCGTGCGCTTCGAGGTGCGCCCGGTCGCGGTCCAGGGCGACCGCGCGGTCCGCGAGGTGCTGGAGGCGCTCAAGGAGCTGGACTCGCACCCGGACGTCGACGTCATCGTCATCGCCCGGGGCGGCGGCTCCCTGGAGGACCTGCTCCCCTTCTCCGACGAGGCCCTCGTGCGCGCCGTCGCCTCCGCGGGCACTCCCGTGGTGAGCGCGATCGGGCACGAGCAGGACGCCCCGCTGCTCGACCACGTCGCGGACGTACGCGCCTCCACCCCCACCGACGCCGCCAAGAAGACCGTTCCCGACGTCGGCGAGCAGTTGGAGATCATCCGCCAGCTCCGAGACCGGGGCCGGCGCGTGCTCAGGGGCGGGGTGGAGCGCGAGCTCGCCTGGCTGGAGGGCATGCGGTCCCGGCCGGTGCTGGCCAGCCCGGTACGCGAGATCGACCGGCTCACCGAGCAGGTCGGGGACCTGCGCGACCGGGCCCGCCGGAGCCTGACCGTGTCGCTCGACCGGGCCGCCGACGGGCTCGGCCACACCCGGGCGCGCCTGCACGCGCTGTCCCCGGCCACCACGCTGGCGCGCGGGTACGCGATCGTGCAGCGCGAGGACGGGTCGGTGGTGCGCTCCGCCGGGGAGCCGGACGTGGGGGAGTCCCTGCGCGTGCGGTTCGCCGAGGACAGCCTGACCGCCGCCGTGGAGTCAGTCCACACCGAAGACACCGCCGAGGGGGAGTAGAGATGGCCGCCAAGGGAGCCAACACCAAGGACGAGGGCACCGCCGAGCCGGAGCTGAGCTACGAGGAGAGCCGGGAGGAGCTGAACAACGTCGTGCGCCAACTGGAGTCCGGCGGGCTCAGCCTGAAGGAGTCGCTGGCCCTGTGGGAGCGCGGTGAGGAGCTGGCCCGCGTGTGCGAGCAGTGGCTGGAGGGGGCCCGCGCCAAACTGGCCGCCGCGATGGACGAGCGCCGGGGCGACGCTCCCGAGGACGGGGACACGCCCTTCTGACCCCGTCGGCTCTCCCGCCTCCGCGGGTCCCCCTGCCTCGGCGGCCTCCCCTGTCTTCGCGAGTCCCCGCCCGGGCGGCCTCCTGATCCGGCGGGTCGCACTACCTGCGGCCGTTCAACTGGTCCCCCAGGTCGCGGATGTTGCCGGGAAGGCCCCGGAACACACCGATCACCAGTACCAGCGCCGTGCCCAGGAACAGCCAGGGCGCGACCTCGGCCAGCCGTGAGGCCAGGCCCAGGAGCAGCGTCCGCGTGAACCCCTCGCTGCCCAGGGCGAACAGGCTCTCGGCGGCGACCACGGCCGCGAAGAAGGCGATGGGCGGGCTCACGGACAGCGACAGCAGGTCGCTCGGCCGGACCAGTACCGCGCCGAGCAGGCAGGCGAGGGTGAAGGCGATGCCCGGGGCGGTGGGGGTCCCCGCCCAGTGCGCGACCATGATCCCGGCGAAACTGAACACGGTGATGGCCAGGACGCCGCCGCGCCCGGTCAGGCGGGATGTGCGTCGCGGGGCGCCGCCCGCCTTCGGCCCCGGTGCCGCGCGGCGCCGGTTCCCGGCATGCGATGCGCTCCGGTCCCGGCTCCGGCCCCGGCCGTGGGACCGCACGAAGTACGGTGCCTGCCCGGGATCCGGGCCGTGCGTCTCTCGAGGGGGCATAGCTGTTCGCCTCCCAGGTGTGCTACTCACTGTATTCAGTGTGTCACTAGTAGTGAATATACGGTGTCTCTCCCGAGAACCGTGTCGATTCTCCGGGTACTTGCCCCCGTCCATCGCGAACACCCCTTCCTCACGTTGGACGCCGGGACGGGCCGCCGCGGTTCTGGTGTTCCACGGCCGGGCCTCCCGGCGTTCTCCGCCTCTGCACCGCCCCGCGGCCTCCGGCCGCTCAGGGGCCGTGGACGCTCTCGCCCCGCTCCTCGCGCGACGGGCCCGCGTGGCCGTTGCCCACGTGCTGGATCCCGTCCCGGCCTGGGGCCTTCCCGTCGGCGCGAGGTGCCACCACGTCGGAGCGGGACGCCCCTCCACCGGAGTGGGGCACTCCTCCGTCGGAGTCCGCCCCGCGGCCCGCGTCCGGCGCCCGGGCGCCCGGGTCGGACAGCTCGGGAGCGGCCACCGTGCGCGGCCGCTCCTCCACCCCCGAGGGCCGGTCCAGCTCGCCGTCCACCAGACCCAGCTCGCCGAACCGGCGCGCGGTCACCAGTACCCGGCTCTCCAGCGATCCCACGGTCTGGTTGTAGGCGCCCACCGTCCGGGTCAGCGCCCGGCCCAGCCCCTCCACGTGCCCGCCCAGCGTGCCCAGGCGCTCGTGCAGCTGCTTGCCCAAGTCGAACACCGCGCGCGCGTTCTCGCTCAGCGCCTCCTGCTGCCACGCGTACTGCGCCGTCCGCAGCAGCGAGATCAGTGTCGTCGGCGTCGCGATGTGCACCCGCCGCGCCATCGCGTGCTCCAGCAGTTCCGGGTCGTACTCCAGGGCCGGGGCGAGGAAGGCCTCCCCGGGGATGAACAGCACCACGAACTCCGGAGCCGGGGTGAACGAGGACCAGTACGACTTCGCCGCCAGCTGGTCCACGTGTGTGCGCAGGTGCCGGGCGTGGACGCGCAGGTGCCTGGCGGCCTCGTCCTGGCCCGCCTCCACGGCGTCCAGGTAGGCGGCCAGCGGGACCTTGGAGTCCACGACGATGTTCTTGCCGCCCGCCAGGCGCACCACCATGTCCGGCCTCTGCGCCCCGTCCCGTGTCGTGGCCTGCTCCTCGAAGTCGCAGTGCGGGCCCATCCCGGCGAGCTCCGCCACCCGGCGCAGTTGCAGTTCGCCCCACCGGCCGCGCGCCTCGGGCCGCCGCAGCGCCGTCACCAGCGACTGCGTCTGCTCGCGCAGCCGCTCCGATCCCTCGCGCACGTACTCGACCTGCTTGGCCAGCTCCGCGTGCGCTGCGGCCCGCCCGGCGTCGACCTCCCGCAGTTGGCGCTCCACCCGGTTCAGGGTCTCGGTCAGCGGCTCGACCATGCGCTCCACCGCACGCCGCCGCTCGTCCAGGTCGCCCCCGGCCTCCGCGCCGACCGCGCGCATCCGCCCCTCGGCCAGTTCGAGGAAGCGCTGGTTGGTCTGGTCCAGGGCCTGGGCGGACAGGGCGCTGAACCGGTCGGCTAGCTGCCCCTCCACGTAGGCCGCGCGTTCCTGGGCGGCACGCGCCTCGGCCCGGGTCTCGGCGTCCCGGGCACGGGCCAAGGCCCAGCCCATGGCGGCGCCGACCGCCAGGCCGATCAGGAGCACGAGTACGAGTACGAGGCCGTTCATGGCGACCTATGGTGTCAGCCCGCGCCGGGGCGGGGCCCCGCGCCACGCAGGACATCGGTGAGCACACCCACAAGCCGGACATATCCACCACCCCAGGGCCCGCTTGGAGGCGCGGCTCCCGGGCTCCACCCACGCCTCGACACGTGTGGGCCCACGGGGCCGGGCCCCGGACGCTCGCGGAGCCGACCGCGCGGGCGGCGCCCCGTCCGCGGCCTCCCGCCCTGCCCCGCCCGCCGACGCGTGGCCGGAGGGCGGGGACGGGCGCCGTAGCGCTGGGGCCCACCGTTCGATCCGGAAGCGGTCCCCGGACCGGGACCGACCGGGTTCTGTCCGGTGGACTCGGTCCTGCGCCGCGGGGACCGAGGGTTCCCGTACCCGCGGTGTCCGGGCACGAGGCGAAGCGCGGCGCAGCTTCAAGGAAACACCGACTAGACCAGGACGAAGGAGAAGTCCCGTTTCGTCCTGCGGTTCAGCGGGATGTCGGCCTTGACCCGGCGAACGGCCTCGGTCCGGCTGATGCCCAGGCCCCGGGCGATGAGGCGGTCGGGGCGGACCGGCACGGGATCGTCGAAGGCGACCGCGGCCCGGAGGGGCCACGGACTCTCGGGCACCGGAGGTGCGTGGAGTTCCCAGCACCCGTCCCAGTCGAGCGTGAACCGGTTGCGCCGGGCGGTCGACGGGTCGAGGAGGGTGTCCGCGACGAGGGCGGGCGCGTTGGCCGTGTACCCGGCCAGGAGGTCGGCGGGCAGGGAGCGGACCGCGACGCGGTCGTGGACGGTGAGCTTGCCGGTCCGGTCACACGAGACACAGTTGACCAGGAGCCAGACGTCGAGGAGTTTGCCGTTGGCGTTGACGCGGAACCTGCCGTCACCGGTGGCGGCACGGCCGGAAGGGCAGTCCACGCACGGGAGGGCGAGCAGGGGCAGGCGGGTGCGCCGCACCGCCCAGGGCAGCACGGTATGAGGATGTGAGGACAAGCGCGTTCTCTCTCAGAACCTGACGAAGAGCATGGGGAAAGAGCCGACGGCGTGGTCGGCGACCGATGCGAAGAGGTGTCAGACCTGAAGAGCGGGGGGCGTCATGCGCGCGGAGTCCTCACGTTGGGGAGGGCCCAATCTAGGGGACCGCCGTCCGCCGGGTCCATCCGTTTTCGCGGACTCCGCCGGAGGGACGGCCCTGGTGCGTGTGGACACCCCTAGCAGGAGGTGACGACGGGAGAGGAGGGATTCGGAGCGCGCGGCCACTTCCGGTCATCCACTTCCCTCGCGCAAAAGTTTTCGAGACCCTGGTGGTTCTGTTCACGCGACGGCCGGACCTCCCCTCACCGGCCCCCGCTGCCCTCGGCAGCTCCTCACTTCCCCAGGAGGCCCTCTCCCATGAAACTGGAGACCTATACCAGCGGCACCGGCGACCGAACCGTCCTCCTCGTCCACGGCTCCATGTCCAGCCACGAGACCTGGCACGCCGTCGAGGCCGAACTCGTGCGACGCGACTACCGGGTGGTCAGCGTCGACATGCGGGGCCACGGAGCCAGCCCGCGCGGGGACTACTCCGTGGCGGCCCTCGGGGACGACCTGGCGGACTCCCTGCCGACCGGTGCCGACGTCGCCGTCGGCCACTCCATGGGCGGGGTGGCGCTCTCCCTGGCGGTGGAGCGGCTGTGCCCGGCCCGCGCGGTCTACGTCGACCCGGCCTTCCGCCAGCCCGGCATGTGGGCCGACGCCGGCGAGCGCATGCGCCGGCTCTTCGCCGTCGCCGACACCGACCACGTGCGCGAGCGCAATCCCAGGTGGAGCGACGCCGACGTCGAGAGCGAGGTCAGGGGCTTCGCGTCCTTCGACCCGGAGTTCTTCGACTTCGTCGCGGCCGAGGTCGCGGGAAACGACTTCCTCCCGGCGAAACCGGTCGTCCCCTCCCTGGTCCTGCGCGGCGGGAACAGCGTCACCGTCACCCCGCAGGACGCCCGCGAGCTGGAGGAGCGCGGCTTCACGGTCCGGGTCGTGGAGGACGCCGGGCACTGCGTCCACCGCGACGACCTGCCCGGTTTCCTCGCCGCCCTGGAGGGATGGCTCTGAGCGGACGGCCCTAACCGGGGACGCAGTCCTCCAGGGCCCTTCGCCAGTCGCACACCGAGGGCCAGAACGCCTCGGGCACGGGCTCCGGGGTGAACAGCCACATCCGCTCCCAGGCGGGGGAGGCGCGCCCCGAGATCTCCGAACGCGGCTCGTAGGGCGGTGGCCCGCCCACCGGGTACCAGGTGTACTCCAGCGGGTCGAGCAGTGCCATGAGCCGCTCCTCCACACCCCGGTCGGGGCGGACCTTCACCAGCATCCACGGACGGTACCTCCGCAGGACCTCCAGGCCTCCGGCGACCACGTCCGGCTCCGTACCGGCCGTGTCGATCTTGAGCACCGTGGGGAAGGCCGCCGCGGTCTCGTTCCACCGCGACAGGGTGGTCACCCGCACGGCGCTGTGCGACAGGTCGGTGCGGGCCGAACGCACCAGCGTGTTGCACATGTCGTTGTGCCGGGCCCGGCGCAGGTGGGCGGTGCCGGTGTGGTTGCTCAGCGCCAGTTCCACCACGGTGAAGCCCAGGTCCGCCGATGAGGACACCGCCCGGGCCGCCGAGGCGATCTCCGGGGTCGGCTCGAACGCGAACACCGGACGGCGCGTGCGCGCGGCGGCCAGCACCGAGTAGACCCCCACACCCGAGCCCACGTCGAAGACCGCACCGGGCCGGGTGTGTTCGAGCACCGCCATGAAGCAGGCCAGACTGTCGGGCTCGTGCCTGGCCAGTCCGAACGCGGCCAGCCGCCGGGGCACGGTGAGGTCGCCGGGCAGCCGCAGGGTGAGGCTGTCCGGGCCGATCCGGCGGGTGTCCGACTCCAGCCGGGGAAGGAAGAAGGACACCCGCCGGCTCCACGGCGGGACCCGCTCGGGGTCCAGTCCGCCCAGCCGTCTGGGCAGGCGGACACGGAGCTTCCGGGCAGCGAAGCGGACAAGCGGATAGCGGCGCACGAGCGCCCTCAGTTGGTCGGTGACCACAGTCGTCTCCCCCCAGGAACGAGGCCGCCACGGGAGCGGCCGGTCGTTCTCCCGTGCCAAGAGGCCGTGTCTCGGTCCGTGGACGGGGCCGGGTGAGCGACGGGTGGCCCGTGCGCACCGGACGGCCTCCGTCCCCGGAGCCCTGGCAGCATCCGTCGAACCTACTGTGGGTAGCGGTTCCTGTGCACAGTGTTTCGGTGATTGATCCCGCTCTTCCGTTCGAGCCTTCCCGCCGGAGACGGACCGTCCCCTTCGCGGAGCCGCATAGACTCTGGTCTTGTGAGTCTGTCTATCGGGATCGTCGGCCTGCCCAACGTCGGCAAGTCCACCCTCTTCAACGCGCTGACCAAGAACGACGCTCTGTCAGCGAACTACCCGTTCGCGACCATCGAGCCCAACGTCGGAGTCGTGGGCGTGCCTGACGCCCGGCTCGGGAAGCTGGCCGAGATCTTCGGCTCGGCGAAGATCCTCCCGGCGACGGTGGACTTCGTCGACATCGCGGGTATCGTGCGCGGTGCCTCCACCGGTGAGGGCCTGGGCAACAAGTTCCTCGCCAACATCCGCGAGAGCGACGCCATCTGCCAGGTGATCCGGGCCTTCGACGACCCCGACGTCACGCACGTCGACGGCGACGTCGAGCCCTCCCGCGACATCGAGACGATCAACACCGAGCTGATCCTCGCCGACCTCCAGACCCTGGAGAAGGCGATCCCGCGCCTGGAGAAGGACGCCAAGCGCAACGCCAAGGACAAGGACGCCCAGGAGCTGCTCCAGGCCGCCCGCGACGCCCAGGAGGTCCTCAACGAGGGCACCTCGCTGTCCGTGGCCAAGGACGTGGACCTGGAACGCCTGCGTGAGCTGAGCCTGCTCACGGTCAAGCCGTTCATCTACGTGTTCAACCTCGACACCGACGAGCTCGCCGACGAGGCCCTGCGCACCAAGCTCCAGGACCTCGTCGCCCCGGCCGAGGCGGTCTTCGTGGACGCCAAGATCGAGGCCGAGCTGATCGAGCTGGACGAGGACGAGGCGCAGGAGCTGCTGGAGTCCATGGGCCAGACCGAGTCGGGCCTGGTGCAGCTGGCCCGGGTCGGCTTCTCCACCCTCGGCCTACAGACCTACCTGACCGCCGGGCCCAAGGAGGCCCGCGCCTGGACGATCCGCAAGGGCGCCACCGCGCCCGAGGCGGCCGGTGTCATCCACACCGACTTCCAGCGCGGCTTCATCAAGGCCGAGGTGGTCTCCTTCGACGACTTGGTCGAGGCGGGCGACATGCAGGCCGCCCGTGCCGCGGGCAAGGTCCGCATGGAGGGCAAGGACTACGTGATGGCCGACGGCGACGTGGTGGAGTTCCGCTTCAACGTCTGATCCGGCCGCGGGTCGGAGAGGTCGGCCTGGACCGCCGCGCGGGCGGCGTCCCAGGCGGCGCGGGGGTCCTCGTCCACGGACGGGACGCGGCCCGGTTCGCGGCCGACCAGGCCGAGGAACATGCCCTGGGTGTCCACCACGTGG
>VWVT01000028.1 GCA_008638415.1 Nocardiopsis sinuspersici | reverse complement strand
CGACTTCGGGTTGACCTACATCTTCGTGGCGCATGATCTGGCGGTGGTGCGTCAGGTGAGCGACCGGGTCGCGGTGATGCGTGCGGGCGAGGTCGTGGAGATGGGTGACAGCGACTCGGTGTACGAGGCGCCGGGGAGTGAGTACACGCGTCAGCTGCTCAACGCCGCCCCCGTCCTGGACCCGGACGAGGCCCGCAACCTGCGAGCCGAGCGCATGGAGAGGCGCGACGGCAGGACCGCCGCGTAGGCTTCGGCCCACGGCCGTTCCCAGGTCCGGCCTCTCGGTACCGCACGCCGGTACCGCACGCCGGTGCCGCCGCGGAATCCCGCGGCGGCACCGGCGTCGCCGTGTCCGGGGCCCGGCGTTCCGGCGCTCCGGCCCGTGATCCAGGGCTAAGAACCGAACGCCTGCACGGCGGCGTAGAGGGAGAAGCCGAACAGGGCGGCCAGCACGAGCCGGCCGGTGACGCCCGCGATCCTCCACACCAGACCCGGCGGGCCGGGGACCCCCTCCTCCAGCGGGGTGACCATGATCGCGTGGGGCGCGCCACCGACGGGTTCGTACTGCAGGACGAAGGACACGCGCGTGCCCACCTCCAGGTCCCTCCACCCGGTCTCCTCCCCGTCCATCCGGATCTCCGAGGCACTGAACAGCACGTCGTGGGCCCCTTCGTCAGGGGTGATGGCGCCGTATTGCAGTGCGTAGTCGAATCGCCGGACTCTTCCCCTGGCCATCGAACCTCCATGGTGTGCGCGTCACCGGACTCGGCCGCCGCCGGAACCTCGGACCGCCCTGGTGCCGTGGTAGGTCTTCGTGACCATCCGACCATGAGGAGATCTCCTCGAAGCCGTCCGAGGTGTACGAGGTAGTCGCCGGGTCCCGCCGCGCGCCTGATCGGACACCGGACTGTGCGCACCGGATCCGAGGCAGGTCCCAGAGCGCCGACGGACGGGAGGACTTCGACCGGCACACGAACCAGTTGGTGTACCGGGACGGCGCGCCGTCGGCCTCGGTCTGGACGACGCCCTCGCCGGGTAGGGGCGAAGGTGCACCCGGATCTCTTGGAACGCGGTGCGGCGGCGGCCAGGGCCTCTCGGTGGCCCGCGCCGCGTGCGCCGTGGCGATGTCGCCGCTCTCTGGGACCCGGTGGTCTTCGCGGGAGATCCAACGCTTGGCGTTCGGTCCTCGGCGAACCCCGGCGGAGACGTCCGAACCGCGCTCCACGCACGTCCGGTGGCGGATCGGCTTGCGCGCGGGTTCCCGTTCGGCGGGGTGGGCGCCCCGGGGCGGTGACGGCCGGACGCGGATCCGTGGAACTCGGCACGTTTCCGGGTGTCGAGAACGCGGCTCCGGCTCCGTCCCAGGTACACCAGCGGCCACGACAGGCCACGCGACGAAGGAGAACCACCATGACGATCCATCGGATGGACAACGTCGGCATCGTCGTCGAAGATCTGGACGCCGCCATCGCCTTCTTCACCGAACTCGGCATGGAACCGGAGGGCGGAGGGCGGATCGAGGGGCGTTGGGCGGACCGCGTCGTCGGACTCGACGGCATCAGCTGCGACATCGCGATGATGCGGATCCCAGACGGCCACGGCCGCCTTGAGCTGGCGAAGTACCACGCCCCCGCGCCGATCGACGCCGGACCGCGCAACCTGCCGCACAACACGCTGGGCATGCACCGCGTCATGTTCGCCGTCGACGACATCGAGGACGTCGTCGCCCGCCTTCGCACCCACGGCGCCGAACTCGTCGGTGAGCTGGCCCAGTACGAGGACAGCTACCTGCTCTGCTACGTCCGCGGCCCCGAGGGGATCATCGTCGCGTTGGCCGAGCAGCTCGGCTGACGACCCGTCGCGGCCGGCCTGCGACGGCGGTCATCGCGCTCTTGCCGGTCACGGGCCGGTGCCCCTCGGAAAGGTCCGGGGCCCGGCGCCCCGGCATCTCCGGTCACCACGGGGGCGTGCGGCCGGTCGCGGCGGCCGCGAACAGGCGTGCCAGCTCCTGGGCGTAGGCCTCGTGCTCCTCGGCCGGTCTGCGCCGCAGCCGGCCGGGCGCGGAGCCCAGGGCGGCGAAGAGGGTGTCGGTGAACACCTCCGGGTCGAAGGCGCGGAACTCACCGTGGCGCTGCCCCTCGGTGAGGAACCCGGCCAGCTCGGCGCGCCCGGAGGCCTCGTTCTCGGTGATCCACTCGCGGACGGCGGGCGGCGCCGCGGCACCGATGATCTCCTGGCGCGCGGCCATCTCCTCCGGGTGCTGTGAGCAGTACATGACGTGGCCCGCGACGATGCGCCGCAGCCCGTCCTCGAACCCGGTCAGCGGCTCGGGCCCTCCCTCCATGGCGCGGTCCAGACGGGTGTGGACGTACTCCAGCACCTGGCGGATCAGGCGCTCCTTGGTCCTGAAGTGGTAGGTGATCAGGCCCGGGCTGACCGAGGCCCGCGCGGCTATGCGCACGAAGGATGCGCGCGCGTAGCCCTCCTCGGCGATGGTCGTGACCGCCGCCGCCACGATCTGGCGACGGCGTGCCTCCTCGATGAAGGACCGCCGTCCTCCCTCGTCCTCACTGTGGACTGTTTGCATGTACAGGATCCTATATGCTCAACTAGGAAGTGGTCGACCACCACGGCGAACATCTCCGAGAGGCCGTCATGAATGACCGATCGATCGTCCTGACCGGGGCCACGGTGCTCGTCGGCGAGGCCCTGGAGCCGCATGGGGACGCCGTCGTCGTGGTCGAGCACGGCCGCGTCACCGCCGTCGGACCCGACGCGCCGGTACCGCCCCGCGCCCGGGTCCTGGACCTCACGGGGCACACCGTGCTCCCCGGGCTGGTCGACGCCCACGTCCACCTCGGCGCGCCCGAGTCCGAGCGGGGCGGCGGGCCCCGCCCCCCGGCCCGGACCAGGGCGGTCGCCGACTGGTTCCGCTTCCAGCCGCGCAAGAGGCGCGGCTTCCTCCGTCACGGGGTCACCACGGTGTGCAGCCTGGGCGACGAGAACGCCTGGGTCCACGACTTCCGGCGCCGGGCCGCCAGAGGCACCCTGACCGGCCCCCGCCTGCTGATCGCGGGGCCGCTCTTCACCGCCCCCGGCGGGCACCCGGTCGCCACCGTCGGCGCCTCGCCCGACGACGACTGGGTCCGTGTGCCCCGAGGCCCGGAACAGGCCCGTGCGCAGGTGGCGGCGCTCGTCACGGGGGAGGACCCCGTCGACCTGGTCAAGGCCGTGCACGACCGGGGCGATCCCCGCCGTCGGAGCCTGGAACCGCTCGACCCGCGCGTCCTGGCCGCGATCGTGGACGAGGCCCACCGCCACGGCACGCGGGTCGCCGCCCACTGGGGGAGTCTGGCCGACCTGGAGGAACTGCTGGAGGCCGGGGTCGACCACCTCCACCACCTCGAAGCGCGCGGTCCCCTCGACGGGTGGCCGGAGGACCTGCTCGCGGAGGCGGTGCGGCGCGGGGTCACCCTCACCCCGCCCCTGGCCGTCACCGAGACCGTCCGCGACACCCGCGTCACCGCGGCCCTGTGCGAACGGGCCGGGGAGTTCGCCGACGCGGGCGGCACGCTCCTCGCGGGCAGTGACGCCGGGATGCCCTCGGTACACGCCGGCTCCGGGCTGCTCCGCGAGGTCGAACTGCTCGCCGCCTGCGGCCTGACCCCGCGCCGGGCGCTGGTCGCGGCGACCTCGGCACCCGCCCGGGCGCTGGGAGCCCTCGACGTCGGCGCGGTCGCCCCCGGCCGCGCCGCCGACCTCGTCGCCGTCCGCGGCGACCCGCTGTCCGACCTCGGCGCCCTGCGCCGGGTGGCGGCGGTACTGCGCGGGGGCCGCGTCGTGGTCAACCGGATCCGGAACAGGGAGAGAACACGATGAACACCCACCGACCGCCGTCCGTCGTCCGCGAGGGCAGGGGCACGCACGTGTTCCTGTGGACGGTCTTCCCCCTGCTCGGCGCCGGGATCGGCTGGACGCTGTCCCAGGTGCCGGGCTGGCTCGCCCGCGTACCCGTGTGGGTCCACCAGCTTCCGCTGGTTCCCGGTGAGGAGCAGACCGCCCTCCTGGCCCGGTTGGACGGGCCGGTCCTCACCGCCGTCCTGGTGGTCCTCGGGATCCTGGCGGGCGGCTTCGTCGCGCTCTCCTCCTACGACGACATGACGGCCGTCGAGGTGGCCGGGGACGGGGTGCGCGTCACCCGCTCGGGCACGACCACGGCGTTCGAACGCGCGCGGGTGGACGCGGCCTTCATGGACGGCCGGGAACTGGTCCTCCTCGGGCCCGACACCGCCGAGCTCACCCGGGAGCGCACCGACCACGGCGGCGAGCGGCTCCGCGCCGCGTTCGAGGCGCACGGCTACCCCTGGTACGACGGCGACCCGCACCGGGACGAGTTCCAGCGCTGGGTCGACGGGATGCCGGGGCTGGAACAGCACTCCCAGGCCCTCCTGCGGGCCCGCCAGGACGCGCTGAAGGCCGGGGACGCCGACGACGGCGCCGAACTGCGCGAGGAGCTCGCCCGCCTGGGCGTGGTCGTGCGGGAGGAGGGCGGGCGCCAGTACTGGCGCCCGGTCCGGAACGGTTCCCCCTCGGAGGGGTGAGCCCGAGGACCTCCACCGGCGGAGCCGCTCCCGCGGTACCGGCCGCAAACGGTGTCGGCCGGGAGGCGCCCGGGTACGTCCTACGGCAGGTCACCGCCCCATCCGGGGGCGTGTCGCGCCGACACGCCCCCGGAGGCCGTGGTGTGGTGTCACGGCGGGGGTTCGCGGCGGGTGGCCGAGCCGTGGAGCTTCCAGGTCCCGGCTCCTCCCGGGGCGCGGCGCGGTCCGTCGCCGACCGGCCGGAGCGGGAATGAAAACGGTTATCATCGACTTGTTACGTGTGGACCCGGAGGAGGTACCCATGGCACGCAACGAGATCCGACCGATCACCAAGCTCAGGTCGACCGCCGGAACCGGCTACACCTACGTCACCCGCAAGAGCCGGCGCAACACACCCGACCGGCTCACCCTGCGCAAGTACGACCCGAGCGCCCGCCGGCACGTCGACTTCCGCGAGGAGCGCTGAGCGAGCGCCCACCGCCCGCGGGGCCCGTCACCGGCAGGCCCAGACGGCACGGCCGTCCGGACCGGGGCGGTCCCCTCCACCGACCGAACTCCACAGGGGGACACATGAAGCCCGGAATCCACCCCGACTACCACCCGGTCGTCTTCCGCGACCGCGCGGGTGACTTCGCCATCCTCACCAGGTCCACCGTCGACAGCGACAAGACCATCGAGTGGAGCGACGGCAACACCTACCCGCTGATCGACGTCGAGATCTCCAGCGCCAGCCACCCCTTCTACACGGGCCAGACCCGTGTGGTGGACACCGCGGGCCGCGTGGAGCGCTTCCAGCGCCGCTACCAGCGCAAGCGCTGAGCCGCCGGAACCGACGGCGGGGCCCCGCGCCCCGCCGACCGGTCCACACCGGAGAAGGCCCCTGGCCGTGGACACCGCCGTGCGCCGGAACCCACCCGGTCCCCGCGCACGGCGGCGCATCCGATCTCGTGCGAGGGGTCCCGTTCGCACGAAACGCCCCCGCCCCTGGTACCCGGACCCCCGCCGATCGGGCACTCTGGGGAACGTGACACCCCGAACCGACGACGCCCCCTCCCCGTCTCCCCACGCCGCACGGGCCCCGCGCAGGCCCGTCGACCTCCTCATGGGCGCGGTCGGCCTGCTCGTGGTGGCGGCGATCATGATCGCCGTCCAGCTGGCCACCGGAGACGTGGAGGCCACCGACCCCGACCGGCTCCGCGCGCTGCTGCCCGCCGGCCTGTTCCTGTTCGCCGCCGCGGGCGCCAACCTGCTGCTCATCGTCCTGGTCAGCTACGTCGTCCTGCGCCTCCTGTTCACGGAGGGACCGCGGTCCCTGGCCCGGCCGATCACCGCCGGAATCGCCGCGTACACCCTCGCCTCCCTGATCAACGCCGCCCTCGTGGCCCTGATCGGCCCGGAGCGGGTCCCCGAGGTGATCGCCGCGCCCGACGGCGTCTTCACCAGCGCGGCCCTCGGCTACGTGGCCGCCGTCCTCGCCTTCGCCCGCACCATGCCCACCGGGATGCCCCGGGTCCGCTCGGCCCTGTGGGCGGGCAACACCACCGTCGCGGTCTGTGCGCTCCTGGCCGGGGTCACCAGCCTCCTCGCCCTCGTCCTGACCGCCCTGGTCGGCCTCACCTGCGCGGCCCTGGTCCGCTACGCCCTGGGGGAGAGACCCCCGCCCCGGCCCGACGGCCGCCTGCACGAGGAGCTGCGGCGGTTCGGTGTTGACGCCACCGACGTGGTCCGCGCGGACGACGACGAGGAGGGCAACCCCCGCTACCTGGTCGAACTCGACGACGGGCGCGGGGGAGAGGTCGTCGTGCTCAGCTCGGAGAGCACCACCGGGTTCTGGCGGCGCCTGCGCGACCTGCTCTTCCTGCGCGGACCCGTGGCGCCCCGGATGCTCTACGGCGTCCGCCGCCGCGCCGAGCACGCCGCTCTGATGAGCTTCTCCGCCCGTCAGGCCGGGGTCGTCGCCCCCCGCGTCCTGGCCGTCGGCGAACTCGGGCCCGGCACCGTCCTGCTGGTCCGGGAGCTGCCCGGGTTCCGCACCCTGGACGAGCTGGACGAGCGGGACCTCACCGACGAACTGCTCGACCTGTGCTGGGACGAGCTCGGTCTGCTGCACCGGCACCGCCTGGCGCACGGCAACCTCAACGGCGCCACCGTCGGCGTCCTGGGCACGCCCCCCGAACGCGCGGTCTTCACCGGCCTGGACCGGGGCGCGGTGGCCGCGCCCCAGCTCCAGATCGCCCTGGACCAGGCCGCCATGGTCACCCTGCTGGCGATGCGGGTGGGGGTGGAGCGGGCGGTGGACTCCGCGGTACGCGCACTGGGGGTTCCGGCCGCCGCCGCGGTCCTGCCGTTCCTACAGCCCGCGGGCCTGCCCTACACACTGCGCGCGGGCCTGCGGGGGGACCGCGGGCTCCTCGGGCGGCTGCGCGAGCGCGTGGTGAGCGTCGCACCGGAGGCGCCCTCCGAACCGGCGCGCCTGGAACGGATGCGTCCGCGCACCATCGTCAGCGTGATCGTCGTGACCGCCGTCGGCCTGGTCCTCCTGTACCAGCTCACCGGGGTGGACTTCAGCACCATCGGCCAGGCCGACCCCGGGTGGGCGGCGGCCGCCCTCGTGGCGTCCGTGGTGTGCACGCTCTCCGCCGCGATGATCCTCATCGGCTTCGTGCCCGTGCCGCTGCCGTGGTGGCGCACCGTCATGGTCCAGTACGCGGGGTCGTTCGTGCGCATCGCCGCGCCCGCCGGACTGGGGTCGATCGCGATCAACACGCGGTTCGCCACCAAGGCGGGGGCGCCCACCTCACTGGCCCTGTCCGCGGTGGGCCTCACCCAGCTGGTCGGTTTCATGGTGCACGTGCCGCTGCTGCTGGTGTGCGCCTACCTCACCGGTACCTCGTACTGGACGGGGTTCACGCCGTCCCCGACCGTCGTCGTGATCAGCATCGCAGGAACGGCCGCGGTGGGCATGACCCTCCTGGTGCCCCGGCTTCGGCGGGCCGTCGTCGACCGGGTCCGGCCCTACCTGCGCGGTGTGCTGCCCCGGCTGCTGGACATGCTCCAGAGCCCGTCCAGCCTGGCGCTGGGATTCGGGGGGACGCTGCTGCTGACCGTGGCGTTCGTGCTGTGCATGCACTTCTCGGTGCTGGCCTTCGCCGACCCGCGGACCCAGGTGAGCCTGGTGGCGGTCGCGGTGGTCTACCTGGCGGGCAACGCGATCGGCTCGGCGGCTCCCACGCCGGGCGGCCTGGGAGCGGTGGAGGCGGCCCTGATCGGCGGCATGACCACCGTGGTGGGCGTGCCCGCCGCCGTCGCGCTGCCCGCGGTGCTGCTGTTCCGGCTGCTGACCTTCTGGCTTCCGGTGCTGCCCGGCTGGGGCGCCTTCTCCTATCTACAGCGCCGCGAGGCCATCTGAGGCCGTGCCTTCGTCAGGAGGCGCGGGCCCGTGGGCGCACGGCCTTGTTGATCACCCAGGCGACGAGGCCGCTGAGGGCGCCGACGACCGCACCGGTGGCCAGGCTGCTCACCACGGCGAAGCCGCGGAAGAGGACCGTGTGCGCGAGGGGCGGCAGGTCGCTGAGGTTGCCGCCCAGCCTCGGCGGGTTCCCCTCCCAGGAGGCGCCCCACAGCAGTTGGTGGCCCAACGCGAGGAGGACCCCGTAGACCAGGCCGACCACCAACAGCGTCAGGAACGGTCTGGGCACCCGGGCCAGGACGGCCACGACCACCCAGACGAGCGGCGGGACGAACACGAACAGGGCGTTGACGAACGTCCCCTCGTGGATGACGTCGAGGTCGTGCAGTACCACGCGGGGTACCGCGAGCAGGGCCAGTCCGATCAGCACGGTCCACGGCAGGCCCAGGGCGGGGCGGTTCTGTGCGGTCATGGCCCCAAAGCTACGGACACCGTCCCCCCGCGGGCGTCCGCGTCCGGTCTCGACCGTGTACGTCCGAACGCGTCACCGGCGTCGTCACGGTGGCGGCGTCCGTGGCGTGCGGCGGGGCCGGGAACGGCCGTCCCCGCGCGCCGGGTCCACGACGACCTCCCTGCGCAGTTGGTCCAGGACCCCCGCGAGCAGCCGGGAGACGTGCATCTGTGAGTAGCCCAGCGCCTCGGCGATCTCGGACTGGGTGTGGTCGCCGAAGAACCGCAGCATGAGGATCGTGCGCTCCCGTTCGGGAAGGCGCGCCAGGGCGGGCTTGATCGACTCGCGCTCGACCACCCGCTCCAGGGCCTCGTCCTCGCTGCCCAGGTGGTCCTCCAGCGGGACGGCCGTCCCGCGGTCGGAGCCCGAGGCGTCGGGCGCGTCCAGCGACAGGGACCGGTAGGCCGCCGAGACCTGGGTCAGCTCGCGTACCTCGGCCTCGGAGATCCCCATCGCCAGGGCGAGTTCCGAGGTCGTGGGGGTGCGCGCGTGGGCCTGTTGGAACTCGCCGGTGACGCGCCTGAGCTGACTGCGGTTCTCCTGGTGCCGCCGCGGTACGCGCACGGCCCAGGTGTGGTCGCGGAAGTGGCGCTTGATCTCCCCGGTGACCGTGGGCAGCAGGTAGGAGATGAACGGCTTGCCGCGCTCGGGGTCGTAGCCGTGGATGGCCTTGACCAGCCCCAGCATGGCCGTCTGCTTCAGGTCCTCGTAGGGCTCGCCCCTGCCGTCGTAGCGGCGGGCGATCCGCTGTACCAGCGGACGGTACAGGTCCATCACGCGCTCGCACAGCGCCACGGCGCGCGGGTCCTGGCTCGACAGTGCCTTCAGGGCCACCAGGAGCTCCTCCGCGGAGACGGAGGAGGTCGAGGAGGCTTCCACGGCATCGGTGTTGGCGGACACGTAAGACCTCACTCGTCGATGGACTTCGTTGAGGCCCGGGGCCGGTTTCGTCCGCGTCGTCGCGCGATGTCCGGTCGCCCTCCGAGACGCGGTGCCCACGGGTGGTGCGCTCATGTGGACGGTGGTGGAAGGCTGTGGCTTCTGTGGCCTGCCCGGCGGACGCGGCTCGGGGCCGGTGGGTACGCAGCGTGTACGTGCCCATGAGCAGAGTCCCGAAAAAGCGCGCAACCATGACTTGGAGGAAGCTTGCCCGGGTGTTGGCGAACCTCGGGCCGAGGTGGTCCGCACGATCCGGCCGCCGGGACAACCGGATTGTGCGCGCGCCCCTGGCGGAGGCGGACCGCTCCTCGCGGCGCGGTCAGGGCTCGCTGATCCTCTTCTCGCCGGCCGTCCTCTCACCGGCCGCTCTTCCGGCGACCGCCCCTTCGCCCGCGTGGCCGGCGGCCGCGGCGAGCACGGTGTCGCACGCGGTGACGACCTCCTCCATGCCGATGGCCTCCAGGCCCGGGTCCAGCGTCGCGGCGTGCGGGTCGCCCCGTCCTCCCCTCCACAGGCACACGTGGAGGTCCCGGTCTACCCGGGGGCCCCACAGTCGCGGGGGCACGGGCCCGAAGAGGCGTACCGACGGCGTGCCGTAGGCGGTGGACAGGTGGCCGACACCGGTGTCCCCGCACACCACCAGCCGGGCCCCGGCGACCAGGCGCGCCAACAGGTCCAGGGAGGTGCGCCCGGCCAGGACCGCCCTGGGGCCGATCCCGGCGGCCTCGGCCACCCGCTCGGCCAGGGCCGCCTCGCGTTCGGATCCGGTCACCACCACCCGCAGTCCTGAGGCCGCCAGGTGTGCGGCCACGCGCGCGAAGCGCTCCGCGGGCCACCGGCGCGACTCCGAGGCGGCTCCGGGGTGGACGACGGCGGTGTCCCCCGCGACCACAGGGTCCCCCGGCCCCGACCGGTCCGCCCACTCCGGCGGACGCGGCCACCTCAGGTCGTCCGGATCGGCGGCCACACCGTGCAGACGCAGCAGGCGGCACCAGATCTCCGCGTCGTGGACCCCCCGCGGCCACTCGGGGCCGGGCCACTCCGGCGCGGACGGGTGCCCGTGGGTCCACAGCCGCTCCGGCCCCAGGGAGGCCAGGGCCGCAGTGCTCTGCGGCCCCCGGCCGTGGAGGTTGACCGCCAGGTCCGGGGCGGAGGCCCCGTCCGGGACGCACAACGGCTCGGTCGGCAGGACCTCCCAGCGCAACCCGGCCAGCGCGACCAGGTGCCGGTACCAGGAGGGGCCCGCCAGGACCCTGTGCCACGCGGGCAGCGCCCTCTCCAGCGCGCGCAGCGCGGGAACGGCCGTGGCGAAGTCACCGAGGCCCAGGGCCCGAGACACCAGCAGGGACGGCCCGCTCCCGCCCGGGCCCCCTCGACCGGGCGGGAGCGGGCGCACGTCCCCGGCCGGACGCTCAGCGGTTGGGGTCGGCAGCACTGACATCGGCCAGAGCGGAGTCCTCGTCGACGGCACGTGCCAGGTCCCCCATGCTCACGACGCCCACGACACGGTCGCCGTCCACCACGGGAAGGCGGCGCACGGCGCTGGTGCGCATCACGTGCACCGCGTCGCGGATGTCGCTCTGGGGCGGCACCGTGGCCAGCTCGGAGCTGCAGACCTCCTCGGCGGTGTGCTGGGCGGGGTCACCGCCCTCGGCCACGCAGCGCACGACGATGTCGCGGTCGGTCAGGATGCCCATGATCCTGTTGTCCTGGGTCACGACCACGTCGCCCACGTCGGAGTCGCGCATGACCTCCGCGGCCTCACGCAGCGACGTGTCCGGTGAGATCGTGCGGACCGGGGTGCTCATCACCTCGTCGATGGTTCGCAACATGGCCTGCTCCTTTCTGCCGGCTCCTGCCACGGCCGTGTTCGTCGGGCGGTCTCGCGCCCGGGGAGCGGTTCCGCCCGTGTGGGCGCGAGCGCTCGGAACACCCCGTGGCCTCATCCGTCCCATAGCCCGCATTCACCGGGACAAACATGGCGCTTCGTCGCATGTCAAGAACCGCTCCGGCCGTGCACGGCGTGTCCCGCGCCGGCGGGCCCTCCCGTCACCCTCCGTGTCGGCGGGTTCTCCCGCGTGCGGGTGTCAGGGCAGGTGGGGGCGTGTGCCCGCTCCGGGCCCATGTTTAGTCGTCGCTTCGACTGGTAGTCGAGTGAGTGCGCTCAGCGTCCGAGTGCACAGACTCCGGCAAGGAGGGAGCGGTCATGAGAATCCTCGGTGTCAACGCCGTCTTCCACGATCCGGCGGCGGCGCTCGTCGTGGACGGTCACACCGTCGCGGCGGCCGAGGAGGAGAGATTCTCCCGACGCAAGCACGGCAAGGAAGCGGTCCCCTTCTCGGCCTGGGAGCTGCCGGTGCAGTCGATGCGCTGGTGCCTGGAACAGGCGGGCCTGCGCCCGGCCGACCTGGACGCCGTCGCCTATTCCTACGACCCCTCCCTGGCCGACCCCGAGGGGCCCGGGCAGGACCGCGGCTGGGAGCGGCTGCGCCTGTTCTACGTCGAGCGCGCGCCGCACTTCCTCGCCACCGCCCTGCCGGGGCTGGACCCGGCCAAGGTCAGCTACGTGCCCCACCACGTCGCGCACGCGGCCTCCACGGGACTCGCGGCCCCGGCCGAGGCCGGAGGCGGCGAGTGCGCGGTGTTCGTGGCCGACGGACGCGGCGAGAGCACCTCGCACCTGGCGGGCGTCTACACCGGCGGTCACCTGGAGGTCCTGGCCCGCCAGCCGCTGCCCGAGTCGCTGGGCCTGGTCTACGAGGAGCTCACCGAGCACGTGGGCTTCCACCGCTCCAGCGACGAGTACAAGGTGATGGCCCTGGCCTCCTACGGCGAGCCCACCATGCTCGACCGGCTGCGCGAGCGCATCGGCTACGAGGGCGACGGACTGGTCCGGGCCTCCGGCGTGGACTGGAACTCCTTCGCCGATCCGTGCGTGCCCGGCCAGGAGCCCGCCAAGGAACACGCCAACCTTGCCGCCAGTGTGCAGGCCGCCATGGAGGAGGCGCTCCTGGGCGCGCTCGGCTGGCTGCACGAGCAGACCGGGAGCCCGAACCTGACGATGGCCGGAGGGGTGGCGCTCAACTGCGTCGCCAACAGCCGCATCGCCCGCGAGAGCCCCTTCGAGCGCGTGTGGGTCCAGCCCGCCTCCGGCGACGCGGGCACCGCGCTGGGCGGCGCGATGCACATGGCCTCGTTGGTGGAGGACCACGTCGCACCCATGCCCGGGGCCGACCTGGGCCGCTCCTGGGACGAGGACGAGCTGTGGCGCATACTGCGCGAGGCCGACGTGGAGTTCGAGCGCCCCGACGACCTGGCCGACACCGTGGCCGAGGCCCTGGAGGGCGACGCCCTCGTGGCCTGGTTCCAGGGCCGCTCGGAGTACGGGCCCCGCGCCCTGGGACACCGCTCCCTGCTCGCCAACCCCGCCAACTCCGGCAACCTCGAACGGCTCAACCGGGTCAAGGGCCGCGAGCAGTTCCGGCCCGTCGCGCCGATGGTGGCCGAGCGCAGGGCGCCGGAGATCTTCTCCGGAGGGCCCCTGCCCAGCCCCTACATGCTCTTCGTCCACGACGTGCACCCCGACTGGCGCGAGCGCATACCCGCCGTGGTCCACGTGGACGGCACCGCCCGGGTCCAGACCGTCTCACCGGCCGACGACCCGCTCACCTCGCGCCTGCTGGAGCGCTTCGAGGCGCGCAGCGGCCTGCCCGTCCTGGTCAACACCAGCCTGAACACCGCCGGACGCCCCATGGTCGACTCCCCGCGCGACGCCCTGGAGTGCTTCGGTTCGGCGCCCGTGGACGTCCTGGCGATCGGACCGTTCGTGGTCCGCCGCCACCCGCGAGAGAGGGTGTACCGATGAGTGCGGCCCGCTACTCGGTCGTCGTGCCCACGGTGGGGCGCCACACCCTGCCCCGTGTGCTCCGACCACTGCTCGACGCGCCGCCCGAGGCGGCCCCCGAGGAGATCGTCGTCGCCGACGACCGGCCCCTGACGGAGACCGGGCCCCTGCCCGGCACCGACCACGCCCGGGTGCGCGTCCTGCGTACCGGGGGCGGCGGTCCCGCCTCCGCCCGCCAGGCCGGATGGCACTCCTGCCGCAGCGAGTGTATCGCCTTCCTGGACGACGACGTCGCCCCGCCCGACGACTGGCCGGAGCGGCTGTGCGCGGACCTGGCCTCCATGTCCCCCGAGGCGGGGGCGAGCCAGGGGCGCGTCACCGTGCCCCGGCCCGAGGGACGCGGGCCCACGGACGCCGAACGCGCCACCCTGGCCCTGGAGGGCGCCCCGTGGATCACCGCCGACATGGCCTACCGTAGGAGCGCGCTGGAGGCGGTCGGCGGCTTCGACACGCGTTTCCCGCGTGCCTACCGGGAGGACACCGACCTGGCCCTGCGGGTCATGGACGCCGGATACACCCTGGTCGGGGGCGAGCGAGAGTGCGTGCACCCGCTGCGCGGCGGCGGCCGCTGGTCCAGCCTTCCCGCCCAGCGCGGCAACGCCGACAACGCTCTGATGGACCGCCTGCACGGACGCCACTGGCGCGACCGGGTCGGTGAGGGGCCCGGCGGCCTGCGCGGGCACGTCGTGACCACGGCCGCGCTCGCGGCCGCCGCCGGAGCCGCGCTGACCGGACACCGGAGGACGGCCGCCGCGCTCGGCGCCCTGTGGGCGGCGCGCACCGCCGCCTTCGCCGGGCGGCGTGTCACCGGCGGTCCCGCCACCGCCGCCGAGGTCACCGACATGGTGGTGACCAGCGCGCTCATCCCGCCCCTGGCCTGCTGGCAGCGGCTGCGCGGCGAGATCCGCCACGCCGGGGCGAGCCCGGCCACCGGTGTCCGGGCGATCCTGTTCGACAGGGACGGCACCCTGGTCGAGGACGTCCCCTACAACGGCGACCCCGACAAGGTGCGGCCCACGCCCACCGCCGCACGGGCTCTGGCCCTGGCACGCCGCGCCGGACTCGCCGTCGGGGTGGTGAGCAACCAGTCCGGGATCGCCCGCGGGCTGCTCACCCACGACCAGGTGGAGGCGGTCAACCGGCGTGTGGACGAACTGCTCGGCCCCTTCGACGTCTGGCGGATGTGCCCGCACGGCGAGGAGGACGGCTGCCGGTGCCGCAAGCCCGAACCCGGCATGGTCCACTCCGCCGCGGCCGAGCTGGGCCTGTTCGCCTCCCAGTGCGCTCTGGTCGGCGACATCGGCTCCGACGTCGACGCCGCCCGCGCCGCGGGCGCGCGCGGGGTGCTCGTGCCCACCGCGGCGACCCTGGAGGCGGAGAGCCGGGTCGCCCCCGAGACCGCACCCGACCTGGAGGCGGCCGTGCTGCGCCTCCTGGGAGGGGGCGCTCCGTGAGTGGTGGCACCGTGCTCGTGGCACGACTGGACAGCATGGGCGACGTCCTGCTGTCGGGACCGGCGGTACGCGCCGTCGCCCACGGCGCCGACCGGGTGGTCTACCTGGCCGGGCCCCGGGGCGCCGAGGCCGCCGCGATGCTGCCGGGCGTGGACGAGGTCCTGACCTGGTGCGCTCCCTGGATCGCCGCCGACCCGCCTCCGGTGGACCGCGAGGAGGTCACGGGTCTCGTGGAGCGCCTGTCCCGCGTCGGCGCGGACGCCGCCGTGCTGCTGACCTCCTTCCACCAGTCGCCCCTGCCGCTGGCCCTGCTCCTGCGCATGGCCGGGGTACCGCGGGTCTGCGCCATCAGCGAGGACTACCCGGGCAGCCTGCTCGACGTGCGCCACCACGTGGCCCACGGCATCCCCGAGGCCGAGCGGATGCTCTCCCTGGCCGAGGCCGCCGGGTACCCGCCTCCCGAGGGCGAGACCGGGCGCCTGGCGGTGCGCCGTCCACTGCCCGACACCCGGAGGGTGACCGGGCCGGACGGGTACGCGGTCGTCCACGTCGGCGCGGACGCGCCCTCCCGGGAGCTGCCGCCCGACCTGGCCGCCAAGACCGTCGCCGCGCTCGCCGAGCGCGGACACCGCGTCCTGGTCACCGGCTCGGCGGGTGAGGCGGACCTGGCCGGGGAGATCGCCGCGCACGGCGGCACGGACCTGGCCGGGCGCACCACCGTCGCCCAACTGGCCGACCTGCTCGACCGCGCCGCCGTCCTGGTCTCGGGCAACACCGGCCCCGCCCACCTGGCCGCCGCGGTCGGCACGCCCGTGGTCTCGCTCTTCTCCCCGGTCGTGCCCGCCTCCGCCTGGGCTCCCTACGGCACGCCGGTGCGTGTCCTGGGCGACCAGCGGGCGCCCTGCGCCGACACCCGGGCCCGGGTCTGCCCCGTACCCGGCCATCCCTGTCTGGGCTCCGTCTCCTCCGACGACGTCCTGACCGCCGTCGACGAACTCCTGGGGGAACGATGACCGTCCACCACCCGACCCCGGCACCGAACACGGCCGTCTCGGCCGAGACGGCCTCGGCCGACATGTCCCAGGGCGAGGCCAGGACGCCCCGGCGCGTCCTGCGGATCCTGCTCTGGCACGTCCACGGCTCGTGGACCACCGCGTTCGTCCACGGCGGGCACACCTGCCTGCTGCCGGCGACCCCCGACCGGGGGCCGGACGGGCGGGGGCGCGCGCGGACGTGGGACTGGCCGCGCAACGCCGTGGACACGCCCTGGGAACGGATACGCGGGAGCGAGCCCGACCTGGTCATCCTCCAGCGCCCGCACGAGCTCGCCCTGGCCGAGAGGCTCCTGGGCCGCACCCTGGGCAGGGACGTGCCCGCCGTCTACGTGGAGCACAACACCCCGCGCAACGACGTGCCGGTCACCCGCCACCCCATGGCCGACCGCGACGACATCCCCGTCGTCCACGTCACCCACTTCAACGACCTGTTCTGGGACTGCGGGCGCGCCCCCACCCGTGTGATCGAGCACGGCGTGCCCGACCCCGGGTACCGGTACACCGGCGAGACCGCCCGCACGGGCGTGGTGCTCAACGAGCCCCTGCGCCGCTGGCGCTTCACCGGCACCGACCTGCTCCCCACACTCGCCGAGAGGGTGCCCCTGGACCTGTTCGGCATGGGTGTGGCCGGGGTCCCCGACCACTTCGGGCTGCCGCCTTCACGACTGCGCGCCCACGAGGACCTGCCCCAGGGCGCCATGCACGACCAGCTCGCCCGCCGCCGCGCCTACGCGCATCCCCTGCGGTGGACCTCGCTCGGCCTCTCCCTCATCGAGGCCATGATGCTCGGCCTTCCCGTCGCCGTCCTGGGAACCACGGAGGCACACGAGGCCGTACCACCGGAGGCGGGCACCGTCTCGACCGACCCCCGAGTACTCGCGGAGGCGCTGCACGCGTTCCATGAGGACCGCGACCTCGCCTTCCGCACCGGCACGGCCGCCCGAGCCGCGGCCCTGCGCCGCTACGGGCTCACCCGGTTCCTCGACGACTGGGACCGGGTGCTACAGGAGGTGACGTCATGAGGATCGCCATGGTCTCCGAACACGCCAGCCCGCTGGCGGCGATCAGCGGAGAGGACGCGGGCGGCCAGAACGTCCACGTGGCCGAGCTGGCGACGGCGCTCGCCGCGCGCGGACACGAGGTCGCCGTCTACACGCGCCGCACCGACGCCGAGAAACCCGACACCGTGTCCATGGGCCCGGGAGTGCGTGTGGAGCACGTGCGCGCCGGTCCGGCGGCTCCGATCAGCAAGGACGAGCTTCCCCGCTACATGCCCGAGTTCGCGCAGCGGCTGCGGGCGGCCTGGCGGATCCACCGGCCGGACGTCGTCCACGCCCACTTCTGGATGAGCGGCTTCGCCTCACTGCGGGCCGCCAACACCCTGGGCCTGCCGGTCCTGCAGACCTTCCACGCCCTGGGCACCGTCAAGCACCGCCACCAGGGCTCGGACGACACCAGCCCCGTGGACCGCATCCCGACCGAGCGCGCCGTGGCCAGCCAGTGCGACATGGTCGTGGCCACCTCCACCGAGGAGCGCCGCGAACTCGGGGAGTGGGGCGTCCCGCCCGAGCGCGTCGCCGTCGTGCCCTGCGGCGTGGACACCTCACGCTTCACCCCGAAGGGTCCCGCCGCCGCGCGCGGCGACCGGCCGCGCCTGCTCAGCCTGGGCCGCCTGGTCAGGCGCAAGGGCGTGGACACGGTGATCCGTGCGCTGGCCGAGGTGCCCGAGGCCGAACTGGTGATCGCGGGAGGCGCCGACCTGGACCGCCTGTGGACCCAGCCCGAGGCGGTGCGGCTGCGCATGGTCGCCGAGCGCATGGGCGTCGAGGACCGGGTCCGCTTCCTGGGCTGTGTGGACCGCTACGAGGTCCCCGCCCTGCTCAGGTCGGTCGACGCGGCCGTCAACGTGCCCTGGTACGAGCCCTTCGGGATCTCCACCGTCGAGGCGATGGCCTGCGGTGTCCCCGTGGTCGCCTCCCGCGTGGGCGGTCACGTGGACACCGTCGTGCACGGGGAGACCGGCCTGCTCGTGCCGCCCCGCTCGCCCAAGCGGCTGGGCCGCGCCATGCGCTGGCTGCTCTCCGACGAGGGGTCCAGGTCCTCCTTCGCCGAAGCGGCGGCCGAGCGCGCCCGGGAGCGCTACTCCTGGGCGGAGGTGGCCCGGCGCACGGAGGAGTGCTACCTGCACGTGACCGGCACGGTCGGCGCGGGCGTTCCGGCGCCCCGCGCGGTCAGCAGCACGCCGGTCGGCACCACGGCCAGGGGAGGCGAGGAGTGATGCACACACACCTGAGGCGGCTCAGCTCCGCCCTGGACGGCACCGACGCGGCCCGCGTCGAGGAGTGGGGCGCCCGCGCCGCGCGGGCCCTGAGCGACGGGCAGCGCCTGTTCGCCTGCGGCAACGGCGGCAGTGCGGCCGAGGCCCAGCACCTGACGGCCGAGCTGACCGGGCGCTTCGAGAACGAGCGCGCGCCCCTGTCGGCCATCGCGCTGCACGCGGAGACCTCCAGCGTCACCGCCATCGCCAACGACTACGGGTACCGCCAGGTCTACGCGCGCCAACTGCGCGCCCACGCCCGGCCCGGCGACCTGCTGGTGTGCATGTCCACCAGCGGCAACAGCGAGAACGTCGTCGCCGCGGCCAAGGTCGCGCACGAACTCGGCGTCACCTGCTGGTCGATGACCGGCCCGGGCCCCAGCGCCCTGGAGTCGCTCAGCGACGAGACGGTCGCGGTCCCCGCACCGAGCACCTCGACCGTGCAGGAGGTCCACCTGGCGCTCGTCCACGTGTTCTGCGCAGCGGTGGACCGGGAGGTGGCGGCGCGTGAGCACGAGGTGTTCGTCCCGGCCCGGAGGGCCGCCACGTGAGCGCCGCCGAAGGACCCGTGGTGGTGGTCGGCGACGCCCTGCTCGACGTGGACATGCGGGGCGTGTCCCGACGCGACTGCCCCGACGCGCCCGCGCCCGTGCTGGAGGGGACCGAGGCCTGGTACAGGCCGGGCGGCGCGGCCCTGGCCGCGCTGTGCGCCCGCGAGGACGGCCGCGAGGTGGTCCTGGTGACCGCCGTGGGCCGCGACGCGGCAGCCGACGACCTGGCCGCCCTGCTGGAGGGGAGGGTCACCCTGGTGGGGCTGCCCCTGATGGAGCGCACGCCCACCAAGACCCGTGTCCAGGCCAACGGGCGCACCGTGGCCCGCATGGACGAGGGGTGCGACGGTGTGGAGGAGACCGCGTCCGGAGCCGACGTGGCCCGGGCCCTGGCGGGCGCCTCGGCCGTGCTGGTGGCCGACTACGGGCACGGACTCACCCGCCAGAGCGCCGTACGCGAGGCCCTGGCCGAGTGCGCGGACCGCGTCCCGCTCGTGTGGGACCCGCACCCGCGCGGCGCGGCGCCCCTGCGCGGGGCGCGCCTGGTCACGCCCAACGCGGCCGAGGCCCAGGTGGCCGAGGACGAGGGCGAGCGGGCCCTGAACCGGGCCGGTGAGCTGGCCGGAGTGTGGGGGACGCACTCCGTGGCCGTCACCCTCGGCGCGCACGGTGCCGCCTGGGCCGACGGGGCCGGGGCACGCGCCCTGGTGCCGGGCGAGCCCGTGGACGCACCGGAGGACACCTGCGGGGCGGGCGACGCCTTCGCCGCGGCGTGCGCCACGGCACTGGCCGACGGAGCGAACGTGCGCGACGCCGTCCGCCACGGGGTCGGCTCGGCGTCGGCCTTCGTGGCCCGGGGCGGAGCGGCGGCCCACACCCGCCCGCGCCCCGGCACACCCGCTCCCCGTGCCGCGGCCGCACCGGCGACCGCGCCAGCTCCGCGCGTCGCGGCCGACGCGGGGACCGCCGCCGGCGGGCGCGCCGGGCGCGTCGTGGCCACCGGCGGCTGCTTCGACGTCCTGCACGCGGGCCACGTCGACCTGCTGCGGCGGGCCCGTGCCCTGGGGGACCACCTGGTGGTGCTGCTCAACAGCGACTCCTCCGTGCGGGCGCTCAAGGGACCCGGCAGACCCGTCGTCGGCGAGCACGACCGCGCCCGGGTGCTGTCCGCGCTCGACTGCGTGGACGAGGTCGTCGTGTTCGGCGAGGAGACGCCCGCGCACGCCCTGGAGGAGCTGCGGCCCGACGTGTGGGTCAAGGGCGGCGACTACGACGTGGAGGAGCTGCCGGAGACACCCGTCGTACGGCGGGCCGGGGGAGAGGTGGTCACCGTGCCGCTCGTGCCCGGCCACTCCACGACCGGGCTGATCACCCGCATACGCGGTCGGGGCCGCGACAACGTGCCCGTCCGCTGAGACGGCCGGGTCCGCGCCGACCACCCACAGACCACCGGCCACGAGCCGGTCGCCACTGACGAGTCCGACATGAGGAACGGGGGATATATGCGTCCACTCGGAAACACGCTGATCACCGGAGGTGCCTCGGGCCTGGGAGCCGCCACGGCCGAGGCCGTGGCCGCCGAGGGCGGGCACCCGATCATTCTCGACAAGCAGCACCCGGGCAACGACATGCCCTTCGAGCAGGTGGACCTGGCCGACCGCGAGGCGGTCGAGCGCGCCGTCCAGCAGGTCGTCGTCCAGCACGGGCGCATCGACGCCCTGGTCAACGCGGCCGGGACCGACGCCTGCGGCACGCTCACGGACGTGTCCGCGGACGACTGGGAGAAGGTCATCCAGGTCAACCTGCTCGGCACCGCCGCCGTGACCCGCGCGGCCCTGCCGCACCTGCGCTCCTCCGAGGGCACGGTGGTCAACTGCGCCTCCACCCTCGGCCTGCGCGCGCTCAGCGACGCCACCGCCTACTGCGCCTCCAAGTTCGGGGTCGTGGGCTTCACCCGGGCTCTGGCCGCCGAACTCGCCGGCCAGGTCGGGGTGACGCTCCTGGTCCCGGGCGGCATGAGCACGGCCTTCTTCGACGACAGGCCCGAGCAGTACAAGCCCGGTCCGGACGCCAAGCTCAACGCGCCCGAGGACGTGGCCCGCACGGTGGTGTTCGCGCTGCGCCAGCCGCCCGGCTGCGAGGTGCGCGAGATGGTCGTCTGCTCCTCGCAGGAGACGTCCTGGCCCTAGGCCGCGTCCCCGCCCACGTGTCCGGGTGCCGCCGTGTCCCCCGGCGCCTCTCCGGCGCCCGGCGGCGCCCGGACCCGCCCCGACGACCCAGCCCTCCAGACAACAGACCCAGGCAAGTGGTGAGACCCTCCGAGGAGGTGGGCGACGATGCGAGAACCCGCGTCGAGTGGAAAGGCCCTGGTCACCGGTGGCGCCGGCTTCATCGGCTCCCATCTGTGCGAACGGCTGCTGGAGAGGGGCACACACGTGGTGTGCCTGGACAACTTCGCCACCGGCCGTGCGGAGAACGTGGGGCATCTGGCCGGGCACCCGCGGTTCGAACTGAGGGAGGCCGACATCACCGAACCGCTCGCACTGGACGAACCCGTGGACACGGTGTTCCACCTGGCCTCGGCCGCCTCGCCGCCGGACTACTTGCGCCTTCCGGTGGAGACGCTGGAGGTGGGCAGCCTGGGCACCCGCAACGTGCTGGAACTGGCCGAGGAGCACGGCGCGCGCATGGTCCTGGCCTCCACCAGCGAGGTGTACGGCGATCCGCTGGAGTACCCGCAGCGCGAGACCTACTGGGGCAACGTCAACCCGGTCGGCCCGCGCAGCGTCTACGACGAGGCCAAGCGCTACGCCGAGTCGCTGACGATGGCCCACCACCGGGCACGCGGGGCGGACGTGGGCATCGCGCGCATCTTCAACTGCTACGGGCCGCGCATGCGCGCCGACGACGGCCGGATGGTGCCCACCTTCGTCACCCAGGCCCTGGAGGGCCGGCACCTGACGGTGGCCGGCGACGGCCACCAGACGCGGTCGCTGTGCTACGTGGAGGACACCGTGCGGGGCCTGCTCGCCCTGGCCGACAGCAAGGCGACGGGACCGATCAACATCGGCAGCGACGAGGAGCTGTCCGTGCTGAGCCTGGCCCGCATCGTCCTGAACGTCACCGGCGCGCGGGAGGGACTCACGTTCATCGAACGCGCGGAGGACGACCCGCGCTTTCGGCGCCCCGACATCCGCCTGGCCGACGAGGTCCTGAACTGGCGTCCGCGCATACGCCTGGAGGAGGGGCTGCGGCGCACCGTCGCCTACTTCGTGGAGCAGCGCTCCCGCTACGACGACCTGCCCGAGGGGGCCACACCCGCCAACTGAGACGGCCGAGTGAAGGACGGCAGGACGCTGGGGAGGACGGAATGGGGAACCCGGAGCACGCGCGGGTCACCGTGGTGGTGGCCACCCGCGACCGCCGCGACGAACTGCTGCGCACGCTGCGGCACCTGGAGAAGCTGGAGCCCCGACCGCCCGTGGTGGTCGTGGACAACGCCTCCACCGACGGCACCGCCGAGGCCGTCCGCTCCGGGTTCCCCGACGTCATGCTCGTGCGTGAGCCCGGCAACGTCGGATGCGCCGCCCGCAACACCGGCGTGGCTCGCGCGGACACGCCCTACGTCGCCTTCTGCGACGACGACTCCTGGTGGGCCCCGGGGGCGCTGGAGGCGGCGGCCGACGCCCTGGACGCCCATCCGCGGCTGGGGCTCGTGGCGGCGTCCGTGTTCGTGGGGGAGGAGGAGAGGCCGGACCCGGTCAACGAGGCACTGGCGCACAGCCCGCTGCCCGACGGCGGCGGCCTGCCGGGGCCGCGGATCCTCGGCTTCCTGGCCTGCGCGGCCGTGGTGCGGCGCGAGGCCTTCAAGGAGGTGGGCGGTTTCGATCCGCTGCTGTTCTTCGCGGGGGAGGAGGCGCTCCTGGCCCAGGACCTCGCGGCGGCGGGCTGGGACCTGTGCCACCTGGAGCACGTACACGTGCACCACCACCCCTCCTCCATGCGCCCGCCCGGCCGGTGGCGGCGGACCCTGGAGGAGCGCAACGCGCTGCTGACCGTATGGCTGCGCCGCCGGCGGGGCCTGGCCCTGGCCCGGACGGCGCGGCTGGCCGGGCGCTCGCTGCGCGACCCGGTCGCCCGCGGGGCCCTGGCCGGGGCACTGCGGGCCCTGCCCGCCGCGATGGCGCGGCGCCGCCCGGTGCCCGCGCGCGTGGAACGCGACCTGTCCCTGTTGGAGAAGGCATGAGCGAGGAAGCCCGCGTCGGGATCGTGGTCATCACCCGCGACCGGCGGAAGGAACTGCTGCGCACCCTGGACCGCCTGGAGGAGCTGCCCGGTCCGCCGCCGACCGTGGTGGTGGACAACGCCTCCACGGACGGCACGTCCGACGCGGTCGGCGAGCGCCACCCGTGGGTACGGCTCATCCGGGCGGGCGCCAACCTGGGCTCGGTGGGCCGCAACGTCGGCGTGGAGGCCCTGGACACGCCCTACGTCGCCTTCTGCGACGACGACACCTGGTGGGAGCCCGGCTCCCTCGAACGGGCGGCCGAGCTGCTGGACGCCCACCCCGGCCTGGGCTCGGTGACGGCGCGCCTGCTCGTCGAACCCGGGGGACACGAGGACCCCCTCACCCCCGAGCTGCGGTACTCGCCGGTCCCGGGCCCCGACTGGCTGCCCGGGCCCGCCCTGCTGGGGGTGCTGGCCGGGGTCACCGTGTTCCGCGTCCGCGCCTTCCAGGAGGTGGGGGGCTTCTCCCCGCGCCTGTGGCTGGGCGGGGAGGAGGAACTGCTGGCGCTGGACCTGGCCGCCGCCGGGTGGTGGATGTGCTGGGACGAGCAGACGGTCGCCCACCACGCCGCCTCCCCGGTGCGAGACCCCTCCCGGCGGCGCCGCCTGGGCATCCGCAACACCCTGTGGACCGCCTGGCTGCGGCGCCCCGCCGACGGCGCGTGGCGGCACACCCGGTCGATCCTGCGGTCGGTGCCGCGCGACCGCTCCAGCGCGATGGCCGTCGCCGAGGCGCTGGCGGGCCTGCCGTGGGTGCTCAGGGAGCGCAGGCCGGTCCCGCCCGAGGTGGAACGGGGACTGCGTGCCCTGGAGGGTCCCCGCCGGGAGTCCAAGGCCCGGCGCTACGTGGGCTGAGCGGGCCCTCACCGAAGCGCCGGGGCCGGTCGCGGTCTCGCTCCTGCTGGGCCCGTCGGCGCCGCGCACCTCCACGTGCTCCCCTCTCGACTCCGGTGGGGCGGCACGCACCGCGCCCGGCGCCGGCGGGCGGACTCCTCCGACGCCTCCTACCGGGACGCGGACCGGGCGTGTCCGGCGGCCTCCGCGGTCGGCAGGGGACGGAAGTCGTGGGCGTGGTCGGCCGCCCACTCGCGGAACGTGCGCGCCGGGTGTCCGGTGACCTCCTCCACGGCCGTGGAGACCGGCTCGGGGTTCTCGACCATCCCGCCCCAGGCGTCGAGGGCCGCCTCGGCGAACGCCGGGTCGCCGATCTGTGCCAGGAACCCGTCCCGGGTCACCTCACGCGGGACCTCCTCCCAACGGACGGGGCGGCCGAGCGCCTCGCCGATGAGACGCACCTGCTCGGCCTGGGTGAGCACCTCGGGGCCGGTGAGCACGTACTTCGCCCCGACGTGGCCGTCCTCGGTGAGCGCCAGCACGGCGACGTCCGCGACGTCCCTCTCGTGGACCAGGGACCGCCCGGCCGCGCCGTAGGTCCACCGCACGGTCCCGTCCAGGCGGATCTGGTCCGCCCAGCCGAGGGTGTTGGCGGCCAGGCCGCCGACGCGCAGGAAGGTCCACTCCAGGCCGGAGGCCGCGATCTCCCGCTCGATACGCCCCCAGACGCCGTTGTCCTCGGAACCGGCCTCGTCCGACACCGCCGCGGAGACGTAGACGATCCGGCGCGCGTGCCGGGAGGCCGCCTGGATGAGGGCGGGCGCGCCGTCGGCCGTGACGAGGGGCCAGAGCAGGAAGAGCGTGTCCACCCCCTCCAGGGCGTGGTCGAGCTTCTCGGGCGCGGAGAGGTCGCCCCCGACCACCTCGACCCCCTCGGGCAGGCGGGCGGCGGAGGGTGTGCGCACCAGCGCGCGGACGTCGGCCCCGGCCGTACGCAGGCCGGAGACGACGTGCCGTCCGATGTTGCCGGTCGCCCCCGTCACCAGGATCTTTCCCCGTGTCTTCATCAGCAGCACCGTTTCCGTGAGGGTGTGGCACGGCCGGCCCGTACGGCCCGCCGGGAGGAACCGGTGGGAACCTCTCGGCAAGCATGGATCCTCAATCTTTATTGAGGTCAAGCTCCGGGGGCGGAGGGATCGTCGGGACGCGCGCCGTTCCTTCGAGGCCCGGTGTTACGCGGGAGGGCGGCCCGCCGCCGGCTCCGGCCCGCCGGACGCCCGGAGCGGAGCAGGCCGACCGTCAAGGGGTTGCGGTTGACGTAACGTCAACCCCTAACGTCGTTCCCGGGCCGGACGGACCGGCCCGGTGAGGGGAAGGCCGCGATGTCCTGGCCGATGGCGCAGGTGTGCCGTATGAGCGGGGTCACCTCCCGAACACTCCGGCACTACCACCGGATCGGGCTGCTGGAACCGGAGTGGACCGGCCCCGGCGGGGTGCGCCACTACGGACACGAGCAGCTCCTGCGGCTCCAGCGCATCCTGCTGATGCGCGAGCTGGACATGGGACTGGCCGACATCGCCCGGGTGCTCGACGAGCACCGGAGCCAGGCCGAGGCGCTGCGCGAGCACCTGCGCGCCCTGCTGGCCGAGCGCGACCGCATCGACACCCTCGCCGCCACCGTGCGCCGCACCGTCGACGCACTGGAGGAGGGAGACGCCATGGAGGCCGCAGACCGGCCCGAGGAGCTGTTCGCCGGATTCGACACCTCCTTCTACACCGAGCACGCCCGGACCGAGTGGCCGAACGAGTGGGGCCGGGCCGTGCGGGCCACGGAGGGGCTGACCGAGGAGGGCTGGGCGCGGGGCCGCGCGGAGGTCGCCGCCCAGATGGGGCGGATGGCCGTGCACATGGCGGCCGGGACCCCGGCCGGCGACCCGGTGGTCCAGAGCGAGGTGCACGCCCACTACCTGACGGTGAACCGTACGTGGACGCCCGACGCGGACGCCTTCGCCGACCTGGGCCGCGTCTACGCCGAGGAGGGGCCCTGGCGCGAGGTCTACGACAGGGTCGCCCCGGGCCTGGCCGACTACCAGAGCGAGGCCATGAGGGTCTACGCCCGCGAACGGCTGGGATGGAGGGGGCAGGCGTGATCCCCGGACACTGGCACGCCCACCGGCGGGAGGAGGACGGGGAGGTGCTCGGCTACCTCGAACCCGTGGGCGGGGAGCGGTACCGCCCCGTCACACTCCTCGGCCACCCCGTGGACGGCCCCGTCGGGGAGGAGGACGCCCGTGCCGCGCTGGACGCCCGCGGCCTGTCCTACCTCGCCGACCCGTGGCTGCTCAGCCTGCCCGGGCGCGGGGAGCCGATCGCGGTGCGGATCCTGGAGGTCGGTCCGCGCAGGGTACGGGTGGCCAACGTCGACCTCGGCTACGAGGAGGCCGACTACGGGCACGTGTTCGTGCTGGACGTACCCGAGACCGGACGCCTGCGCCCCGCCGGGAGCTGAACCCCGCCTCCGGCGGGGCCCGGGGACGGGACGGCCGCCGGCCGGATCAGGCGGTCACCGTGGGCAGGGGCGGCACCACCGGCGACTCCTCGTCCTCACCGCCCCCGTGCCTGCACCAGGGGCACCACACCGAGACACGCGAGTGCCGCATGGCCCACAGCAGTCCCGTCGAGACGAGCACGAAGAACAGGGAGATCCCCGCGGCGGGGACGAGGAGTCCGAGCGTGATCATCACGGCGGCGGCCACCAGGGCGGTGCGGCCCAGGCGCTCGGCGACCCAGTGGAAGGCGCGCAGGGGGCGCCGCCACCGTTCGGCGACCTCCGAGCCGCTCAGGGGGATGTCGGCCGCGCACAGCTCGCACAGCCTGCCGCGGTGGGTCGCCCAGTGCAGGGCCATGGCCGCGTACATCGGTGCGAAGCCCAGTGCCAGGGCCCAGGCGGGAAGGTCCGGAACCCACAGTCCCGGCACAGCGAGGAGCACGGTCCAGGGGACGGCCCGCTCGGCGTGGTGGCCCACGGCGACGTGGGCGCGCAGATCGTTCTTCACGGCGTTCCTCAGGAGATCGGTTCGACGAGAACCCGCGGGTCCGTCCTGGAGAGGGGAGGGGGACTCCTTCATTGTGCGTGCTGCGGACGAGTGCGCCGACCGGCCTGGGGCGGGTCCCGCGTGCGGTCGGCGGATCCGGGTAACCACCGGGGTAGGGCGCCGGGGGCGCGCCGGCCGCCACCGCGTGAGGAGGAGGATGGACTCCACCGGCTTCACCGAGGAGACGTTCACGTTCTTCGACGGGCTGGCCCGCGACAACTCCAAGGAGTACTTCCACGCCCACCACGAGGTCTACGTGCGCGCCGTGCGCGAGCCCGCCCGCGCCCTGGCCCGAGCGCTGGAGGAGGAGTTCGGTCCGATAAAAGTGGGCCGGCCCAACCGTGACACGCGCTTCTCCCACGACAAGAGCCCCTACAAGACCCACGTGGGGTTGGTCGGCCGGGGGCGGGGGCCGGTCGGCCGCTACCTCCAGCTGGGCCTGGACGGGCTGTGGGCCGGCGCGGGCTACCACGCGATGTCGAGCGCGCAGGTCCGGCGTTTCCGCGAGGGAGTCGACGACGACCGCGAGGGCCCGCGCCTGGACCGGATCGTCGACGAGCTGACCGGTAGGGGCTTCGACCTCGTCGGGGACACCCTCAGGACCCGGCCGCGCGGCTACGCCGGCGACCACCCGCGCGTGCACCTGCTGCGCTACCGCTCCCTGGGGGCCGAGCACCACGTGGAGCGCTCCGACGAGCTGTGCTCACCCGCGCTCCTGGAGACCGTCCGCGCCGACTGGCGGGCGCTGCGCCCCCTCCTGGACTGGCTGGAGCGGCACGTCACGAGCTGAACCGGCAGCGGAACCCGCGCCGGTGGAGACGGGCCCCGCACCCCGGCCCGGGACCGGATGCGGCGGCCCGTCCCCCCGCGCGGCCCCTCAGAGCACGTCGGGCGAGACGTCCAGGACGGTGCGGTCGCGGGAGGCCACCAGGTCGAACTGCGGGCCGGTGCGCGGCAGCTCGTGCCGGAAGAAGTAGGCCGCCGCGGCGCGCTTGCCCTCGTAGAAGCCGCCCTCGCGGCCGTGCGCGGCCACCAGCTGCTCCAGCCACAGCCACGCCACCACCACGTGGCCCACCGCCTCCAGGTAGGGGGTGGCGTTGGCCAGCGCCACGGCCGGGTCGCCCTCGGCCCAGGCCGCCGCGGCGGTCTCCGCCGTCCGGTCCAGGGCCGCCGACAGCAGCCCGGCGTACTCGGCCTCGGAGCCGCCCAGCTCCCGGGCGCGGGCCACGGTCTCCCGTGCCGTCTCCAGCAGCAGCGTCAGCCGGGCGCCGTCGTCGAGTACGGCCTTGCGCCCCAGCAGGTCCAGGGCCTGGATGCCGTGGGTGCCCTCGTGGATCGGGTTGAGCCGGTTGTCCCGGTAGTGCTGCTCCACGTCGTACTCACGGGTGTAGCCGTACCCGCCGTGCACCTGGATGGCCAGGTCGTTGGCCTCCACGCACCACTGGGAGGGCCAGCTCTTGGCGATCGGGGTGAGCACGTCCAGCAGCAGGTGGGCGCGCCGGCGGACGTCCTCGTCCTCGGTGCTGGCGGTCTCGTCCACCAGCCGGGCGCAGTACAGCACCAGGGCGAGCGCGCCCTCGACGTAGCTCTTCTGCGCGAGCAGCATCCGGCGCACGTCGGTGTGCTCGATGATCGGCACCTGCGGCTGGGCGGGGTCCTTGGCGCCCATCGGACGGCCCTGGAGGCGATCGCGTGCGTAGTCGAGCGACTTGAGGTAGCCGGTGTAGCCGACGGCGGTGGCTCCCGCGCCCACCCCGATCCGCGCGCCGTTCATCATGTGGAACATGTACTTCAGCCCCTGGTGGGGCTCGCCCACGAGGTAGCCGACCGCGCCCGCCCGGCCGCCGGGGGTGTGGCGGCCCTCGCCGAAGTTGAGCAGCGCGTTGACGGTGCCCCGGTAGCCCATCTTGTGGTTGAGCCCGGCGGGGACGACGTCGTTGCGCTCGCCGATCGAGCCGTCCTCCTCCAGCAGGTACTTGGGCACGACGAACAGGGAGATGCCCTTGACCCCGGGAGGTCCGCCGGGGATCTTGGCGAGCACCAGGTGCACGATGTTCTCGGTCAGCTCGTGGTCGCCCGCGGAGATCCACATCTTGTTGCCGAACAGCCGGTACTCGCCGTCCTCACCGGCCTCGGCGCGGGTGGTGATGTCGGACAGCGAGCTGCCCGCCTGCGGCTCGGACAGGCACATGGTGCCGGTGAAGCGGCCCTCCACCATGGGCAGCACCCAGGTGTCGATCTGCTCGGGGCTGCCGTGCGCCAGGAGCAGGCGCGCGTTGCCCGCGGTGAGGAAGGGATAGGCGGAGGTGCCCAGGTTGGCGGCCTGGAAGTAGGCGCTGCACGCGCTGGAGACCACGTGCGGGAGCTGGCCCCCTCCCACGGAGGCGGGCATCCCGGCGGCGCTCAGGCCGGTCTCGGCGTAGGCCTCCAGGGCCTTTCTGACCTCGGGGATGACGTGGACGCGCTCGCCGTCGAAGTGCGGCTCGTTGGCGTCGTTGGCCTTGTTGTGCGGCGCGAAGTGGTCGGTGGCCACGCGCTCGGCCAGCTCCAGCGCCGCGTCGAGGGTCTCGCGGGAGTGGTCGGCGTAGTGGGAGCGGCTGGTGAGCTCCTCGGTGTCGAGCCACTCGTAGAGCAGGAACTGCAGGTCGCGCGCGGACAGCAGGGTGGACGCCACGGGTCGCCTCCTAGGAATCGTGGACCGACTGGTCGGTATGCTACCTGCCGCGCGACTCCGGGGTGACCGGGGCCATCGTGCTCCACGCGCGCCCTCTAACCTGGCTGCCACCGACCCGAGAAGGAGCGCTGACCCGTATGTCCACTGTGTCCGACCCGTCCCGCGCCGTCCTGCTGCTCAACGGCCCCAACCTCAACCTCCTGGGCACCCGCGACCCCGCGCAGTACGGCACCACCACCCTGGAGGAGGTCGAGCGGCGCGTGACCTCCCTCGGCAGGGAGTTGGGAGTGGAGGTGGTGTGCGCGCAGAGCAACAGCGAGGGCGCGCTGGTGGACCGGATCCACGAGGCGCGCGGCTGGGCGGGGGTGGTGCTCAATCCCGGCGCCTACGCGCACTACGGCATCGCACTGCGCGACGCGATCGACGCGGTCGAGGCGCCCGTGGTGGAGGTGCACATCTCCAACGTGTACGCCCGCGAGGAGTTCCGGCACACGTCGGTGACCGCGCCGGTGGCCGCCGGCTACGTCGCCGGATGCGGCGTCTTCGGCTACGAACTGGCCCTGCGCGCGGTGCTGCGGCGCGACGCCGAGCGCCGGGAGGCGGCGGGCGGCGCCCAGGCGGGATGAGGAGGACCGGTCGGCACTATCCACGGGAAGGTACCGACCGGTCGGTTTCCACTGGGCACGCGTTCAGCGGTAGGTCATCAGGGCGGAACCGCCCTGCTCCAGGTGGGCGTGGTCGTTGAAGGACAGGAGCTGCGTGCCGCCGCGGCCGTGCAGCAGCTTGGTCACCGAGCCGTTGACCACCACGCGGTTCATCGCCAGGAACCCGGACGGGGAGGTGCCGAGCAGGGTCGAGCACACCGTCGCGATGACCCCGGCGGAGGTGAACACCAGCGCCGTCTCGCCCCGGCCCAGCCCGGCGACCAGGTCGTCCAGCGCCTCGCGCACCCCCGAGCGGAAGCCCTCCCAGGTGCCCGGGCCGCTGCCCCCGGCCTCGATCCACGCGCTCAGGGAGGCGTCGAGCCGCTCCTGGAGGGAGCCCGTCCCGACCGGGTGGTCGCCCAGCAGGCCGAGGTGGTCGTACTCGTTCCAGCGCTCGTCACCGTGCGGTTCCAGGCCCAGGCCCGCCTCGGCCAGGGCCGCGGCCGCGGTCTGGCGCTGGCGGCGCAGCGCGCCCGTCACCACCCGGCCGACCCGCAGCTCGCGCCGTTTGAGCTCGGTGCCCAGGAGCCGCGCCTGTTCGTAGCCGGTCGGACTCAACTCGTCGTAGTCCTCCGCCTCCGGAGAGGCCTTCCCGTGGCGGATGAGGTAGATAGCTGGCATCGCACCAGAGTACGAGCGAGGCCCCGGCCCCCCGCACACCGGGGGACGGGATCGCGGGTCCCCGCCCACCCGGGATGATCTTGCTCTTGGTGGCACTGTCGGCGGTCGACAGTGCCGCTGGGAGCAAGATCATCGGCGCAGGCCGGTGCCGGAGTCGGGCTCGAACCGCACCACCACCGACTTCGACGTGGGCGTGTTGCTGGTCTCGGCCGTGGAGTCCAGCGGCACCAGCACGTTCGTCTCCGGGAAGTAGGAGGCCGCGCACCCGCGCGCCGTCGGGTAGTGCACCACACGGAAGTGCGCCGCGCGCCGCTCGCGTCCGTCCCGCCACTCGCCCACGAGGTCGGTGTAGGAGCCGTCGGCCAGCCCCAGTTCGCGGGCGTCCTCGGGGTTGACCAGTACCACCCGGCGGCCACCGGTGATGCCCCGGTAGCGGTCGTCGAGGCCGTACACCGTGGTGTTGTACTGGTCGTGCGAGCGCAGCGTCTGTAGGAGCAGCCGCCCATCGGGGACCTCCGGGGCGTACGTGCCGTTCACCGTGAAGTTGGCCAGCCCGGTCGCGGTGGGGAAGCGCCGGTCGTCGCGCGGCGCGTGCGGCAGGGTGAACCCGCCGGGCCGCCGGGCACGTGCGTTGAAGTCCTCGAACCCTGGGACGACCCTCGACACGTGCTCGCGCACCCGGTCGTAGTCGGTCAGCTCCGACCACGCCACCGGGGACTCCCCCAGCACGCGTCCTGCCAGGTCGCAGATGATGTCCACCTCCGAGCGCATGCCCTCCGACAGGGGAGGCAGCGCCCCGTGGGAGGCGTGCACCCTCCCCATGGAGTCCTCCACCGTCACCCACCGGGACTCGCCGCCGCGCACGTCGCGGTCGCTGCGCGCCAGCGCGGGCAGGATCAGCGCCCGTGTCCCCGTCACCACGTGCGAGCGGTTGAGCTTGGTGGACACGTGCACCGTCAGCCCCACCCGGCGCATGGCCTCCTCGGTGACCAGGGTGTCGGGGGTGGCCGAGACGAAGTTGCCGCCCATCGCGAAGAACACCCGCACATCGCCGCGGGCCATGGCGCGGATGGCGTTGACGGTGTCGTGTCCGTGCTCGCGCGGTGGTGCGAACCCGAACTCGGCGCCCAGGGCGTCCAGGAACGCGTCGGCGGGGCGCTCGAAGATGCCCATCGTTCGGTCGCCCTGCACGTTGGAGTGGCCGCGCACCGGGCACACGCCCGCGCCCGGGCGGCCCACGTTGCCGCGCAGCAGCAGGAAGTTGACGACCTCGCGGATGGTGGGCACCGAGTGCCTGTGCTGGGTCAGGCCCATCGCCCAGCACACCACGATCCGCTCCGAGGCGGTGACCATCGCGGCGATCCGCTCGATGAGCTCCCGGTCCAGGCCGGTGGCCCGCTCGGTGCGCGGCCAGAACTCCCCGTCCGGTTCGTCGAGCAGGGTCTTGGCGAACTCCTCGAAGCCGTGGGTGTGCGCGGCGACGAACTCCCGGTCCAGGACGTCCTCGCCGCGCTCACCCGCCTCCAGCAGCAGGCGGTTGAGCGCGCTGAACAGGGCGAGGTCGCCGCCCAGGCGGATCTGCGCGAACAGGTCGGTCAGCTCGGTGCCGCGCCCGAGCAGGCCGCCCGCGTGCTGCGGGTTGCGGAACTCGCGCATCCCCGCCTCGGGCAGCGGGTTGACGGTGACGATCCGCGCTCCCGCGCGCTTGGCCCTCTCCAGGGCGGTGAGCATCCGGGGGTGGTTGGTGCCGGGGTTCTGCCCGGCCACGATGATGAGGTCGGCCTCGCGCAGGTCCTCCAGGGACACGCTGCCCTTGCCCACGCCCAGGGTCTCGGTCAGCGCCGAACCGGACGACTCGTGGCACATGTTGGAGCAGTCGGGGAGGTTGTTCGTGCCGAGCGCCCGGGCGAACAGCTGGTAGCAGAACGCGGCCTCGTTGCTGGTGCGGCCCGAGGTGTAGAACACCGCCTCGTCGGGGGAGTCCAGCGCCCGGAGCTCCTCGGCGACCAGGTCCAGGGCGCGGTCCCAGCCGACCGGCTCGTAGTGGGTGGCGCCCTCGGCCAGGTACATCGGCTCGGTGAGCCGGCCCTGCCGGCCCAGCCAGTACCCGGACCGCTCCGCCAGCTCGGCGACCGGATGGTCGGCGAAGAACCCGGCGGTCAGCGCCTTGGCGGTGGCCTCCTCCGCCACGGCCTTGGCGCCGTTCTCGCAGAACTCGGCCCGGTGCCGCCTGTCGCCCTCGGGCCAGGCGCAGCCGGGGCAGTCGAAGCCGCGCTTCTGGTTGACCGCGAGCATGGCGGGCAGCCCGCGCCGCACGCCCGCGTGCTCGCCGACCTGGCGGACGCTGTTCAGGACGGCCGGGAGCCCGGCCGCGCTGGTCTTGGGCGGACCGACCTGGGGAGAGTCCTGTGCGGGGTCCGGTTCATCCGAGTGCTGGTGTCTCACACACCGCATTCTGGCACTGCCCGCCCGGCCCGGGGACTCGCGGGGAGCAGCCTCGGACTCCGGGAGCCGGAACCGGGTCCTCGTAGGACGCGCACGTCGGGACCGGAATCCCTTCCCCCGAAGCGGCCGCCGGCCCGGGGCCGACCGGCCCGTGCGTCCGGGGCCGGGGCAGGAGTCCGCCGGGCCCGGACCTCGGGGCCTCGGGGCACCGCCGCCGGCCACCGCGGGGCTCAGTCGGCGGGGACCAGACGGATCCGTCCGCTGTCCGTCTCGGCGGCGATCTTGTGCGGGCTGTCCTCGTCCGTGTCCACCTCGATGACGACGTCCCCGCCGCCGGAGGCGTCCACGTCGTAGACGGCCTCGAGCAGCTCCAGCGTCGCGGACCCCTCCTCCGTGACCACCCGGACGTCGTCGGGGACACCGATGAAGGACACGTCGATCCTCCCGCTCCCGGTGCTGGCCCTCAGTGTGCGCGAGCGCACCCCGCCGGCGCGCAGGTCCCCCTCCGTGCTACGCAGGGAGAGGGGGCCGGAGACCCTCTGGACCTCCACCGAACCCTCGACGGTGCTGATCGTCAGCGGTTTGCCGAACGCGGTGGCCTCGACGCGGCCGGAACCGCCCTCGACGGTCAGCGAGGTGCCCTCGGGGACGTGCACCTCGTAGCGGACCTGGCACGGGTCTCCCTGATTGCACCTGGACCGCAGCACCAGGGTCTCCCCGTCGAGCCCCCAGGTGACGCCGGGCTCGCCGATGACGGACCGGCCCGACACCCAGCGCTTCACCTGGATCTCGTTCGTCTGGGTGGGGGAGACCTCCAGGTCGCCGTGGTCCACCACGATCGTGAGCTGGTCCGAGCCCGGTGCGAAGGTGCGCTCCTCCGGTTCGGCGTCCCCGGCGGGGGAGACGCATCCGCACAGGAGCAGCAGCGCCACCGCGCACGCCAGCAGGGTGCGGGCGGTGGTCCTCGCGGCCATGGGGCCTCCTCGTCGCTGGACGGCGGCGAGTCCGGCCACGCGGTCGGGCCGTCCGACGGCCGGGAACCGGCCGGATGCTCCGCGGGCGGCCGCCGTGGCGCGGACCCGGGGCGGATGGTGGATGTCCATCACCCACCGTAGCGAAACCCGGTCGGTCTTTCCCGGGACCACGGGGGCCGTTTTCCACGGTGTGCCCGGGGTAGTGGGCGGCCACGACCGACCACGACCGGCGTGACACCAGGGGGAATCATGAAGGCAGTGGTGTGGAACGGTACGAGGGACGTCGGGACCGCGAACGTCCCCGACCCCCGGATCGAGGACTCCGGTGACGCGGTCATCCGGGTCACCAGCTCGGGGCTGTGCGGTTCGGACCTGCACCTGTACGAGGTGCTCAGCCCCTTCATGCGCCCCGGGGACATCCTCGGACACGAACCCATGGGCGTGGTCGAGGAGGTGGGCGGCGGCGTGACCTCCCTGGTCCCCGGGCAGCGGGTCGTCGTCCCCTTCCAGATCTCCTGCGGCCACTGCGTCATGTGCCGGAGCGGCCTGCAGAGCCAGTGCGAGAGCACCCAGGTGAAGGAACAGGGCATGGGCGCGGCGCTCTTCGGCTACAGCGAGCTCTACGGATCGGTGCCCGGCGGGCAGGCCGAGTACCTGCGGGTCCCGCACGCCGACAACACCGCGATCCCCGTGCCCCCCGAAGGACCCGACGACCGCTACGTGTTCCTCTCCGACGTGCTGGCGACCGCCTGGCAGGCCGTCCGCTACGCCGACGTGCCCGAGGGCGGTTCGGTGGCGGTCCTGGGCCTGGGACCGATCGGCGACATGTGCTGCCGGGTCGCCGGCCACCTGGGCGCGGGGCAGGTGTTCGGCGTGGACCCGGTGCCCGAGCGGCGCGCGCGTGCCGCCTCCCGCGGAGCGGAGGTGTTCGACTCCTCCGAGGGCACCGACGAGCTGGTCCAGGAGATCCGCGACCGCACCGACGGACGCGGACCGGACGCGGTCATCGACGCGGTCGGCATGGAGGCGGCGGGGCACGGCTCGGCCAAGTTCGCCCAGCGGATGGCCTCGTTCCTGCCCAAGGGGACCGCGGCCAAGATGATGGAGACGGCGGGCGTCGACCGGCTGACCGCCCTGCACACCGCCATCGACCTGGTGCGGCGCGGCGGAACCATCTCGCTGATCGGCGTCTACGGGGGCATGGCCGACCCGATGCCGATGATGACGCTCTTCGACAAGCAGATCCAGTTGCGGATGGGGCAGGCCAACGTGCGCCGCTGGACACCGGAGATCCTGCCGCTGCTGGACGACGCAGACCGCCTGGGCGTGGAGGACTTCGCCACCCACCACCTGTCCCTGGACGACGCCCCGACCGCCTACGAGAAGTTCCAGAAGAAGCAGGACGGCGTGTTCAAGGTGCTCTTCCGCCCCTGACCCGTCCACGTCCCCGGTCCCGCCTCTGGTCCCGTCCCCGGCGCCGCCGCCGGGGACGGGACCCGTTCAACGGATCAGTTCTCGTAGACCCGGACGTAGTCGATGGTCATTTGCTGGGGGAATTGGGTGGTGTGGTCGGGGTAGCCGGGCCATTGGCCGCCGACGGCGACGTTGAGGATCATGAAGAAGGGTTGGTCGTAGACCCAGGGG
>VWVT01000027.1 GCA_008638415.1 Nocardiopsis sinuspersici | reverse complement strand
GTGGGTAGTGTGGGGCATCGAGGGCCTTCTGGTGAGTCGGGTAGATCTCGCAATCCACACCGATACCGAAGGCCCTCTTCGTGTGTGTCAGCCGGGGTGGGTGTTACCAACCTCCATGGTCAGTACACCTAGCCCTCATGCGGCTGCTGGCGGACACGGGCGTGCGCCTCCAGGAGTTGACCAACCTCACCACCGACGACGTGGACCTGGACAAGCGCCGGGCACGGGTCACCGGCAAGGGCGGCAGGACCCGGTGGGTGCGCTTCACCAAACGGACCGCGATGGTCCTGGACCGCTACCTGCGCACCCGCGGCAGGCACGAGGACGCGGGTCTGGGCCGCCTGTGGCTCTCCGCCAAGGGCGGGGCGCTGACCAAGTCAGGGGTGTACCAGATGCTCCGCCGCCGGGCCACGCGCGCGGGCGTGGCCCATGTGCACCCGCACCGCTTCCGGCACGACTTCTCGCACCGCTACCTGGACAACGGCGGCGCTGAGGGGGACCTGATGGAGCTCAACGGGTGGGACTCGCGGCAGATGATGCGCCACTACGGCCGGTCGGCTGCGGCCTCACGCGCGCAGCGCCACTACGACCAGGTCATGGATCGCAGCGCCTGAGACAGGTGTGGCCAGGCGAGTGCTGACAGCGGTACACGGCCCGCTGTCAGCACTTACACCAGCGCTGTGAGGCCCTCGGAGAGACGACACTGTGTGAGGACGGATCCAGGCGAGGTAGGAACCGAGCCGTTGGTGTGCTCCGCATGTGGATTGCGTCGGGATAACGGTCCGCGTTTTCACAGGTCGTTTGCCCAAGCTTCGCGCACGCGGAGGTGAACCGTGCCAGTGCCGCATGAGGTACACGTCAGTCAAGGAGTCGTCCCTCGTTCATGCGAAGGGTCTGACCGGTGACGACCCTTGCCTCTTCGCTGAGGAAGAAGGCCACGATGGTGATGACCTTCAATCGTCCGTGCTGCCGACGGTCTCAAAGAGGCCATCTACCAGGTGCTTATGAAGGCGCACAACCACCTCGACCATCCCGACGCCGTCCAGCGTGCTTATCAGGACCTCATCGAACGACTCAAGGCGCTGTGATATCGCCCCAATTTCGCCACGAACAAAACTTGCGTCGCTCTGGGTCTTGCTACTGATCTTTGACTCGTAGGTTGATCCGCTTGGGAAGTGGGAGGATCGCTGGTCATGGAACTTTCCTCCCATCCTCCACGCACCCCTGGCGAGTGCGAGAAACGCCGCCTGCTCGCAGCTGCACTGTTCTAACAAGGCAGTCTGTCCCAGACCGAGATCGCTCGCGAGCTCGGCGTGACCAAACAAGCCGTCCACAAGTGGCACAAGGCCTGGAAGGCCCAGGGCCCCGTGATGCTCTGGCTGCTCGCCCTCGCGGCGCTCACTCCCTGCTGGATGCCCGTCAAGAGCGCGCCCTGCTCAGCCTCCTGGACCAGGGCCCCATGGCCCACGGATGGCCCGATCAGTCCTGGACCCTGGACCGGATCAACCACCTCATCAACGAGCGCTTCGGATCGTGCTACGCCGACCCTTCTGGAGTCTGGCGGCTGCTCAGGCGGCTGGGATGGTCTCACCAGATGCCCGCCACCCGAGCCGTCGAACGTGATGAGGAGGAGATCACCCGCTGGCGCACCCAGGTGTGGCCACGGGCCAAAACGCTGACAACACGGGGGCGTGGATCATTTTCGCTGATGAGAGCGGTGCATGCACGAGTCTGTCCACTTGCCGCACCTGGGGCAGATGCGGACACCCCCCGCTGGTGGCCGCCTCGGGAGGCCGCCGGGGTCGCGTCAACACCATCGGGTGGCTGTGCGTGCATCCGGCCAGCGGGCGGGTGCGGCTGTTCCACACCACACAGGCTTCTTCCATCAACCACACCGACCTGCCTGCTTTGTTGGACCGGCTTCATCGGGCGTTGCGGGCTCCGGTGGTGCTGGTGTGGGACAACCACTCCTCCCATGCCTGCAAGCCGATGGCCGCCCAGATAGAGGCACGGGACTGGCTTAATGTGGTGCGCCTGCCCCGGTACGCGCCCGAACTCAACCCGGTGGAGTCGTTGTGGTCCCACCTCAAACGCATGCTCCGGAGCCGCCTGTTCCGAAGTCTGGACGAGCTGGAAGAGGTGGTCAACACGCATCTTCGCCTGGTACGCAAGCGCCCGGACCTGCTGCGGGGATTCATTAACTCGGTCGGGCTGGAACCTTCACCATGCTCGTCAACCGCATAATCAAAGGTCAGTAGTTATTCGCGCGGGTGCTTGCAAGGCAAATCCATGCATTTCTTGGCGACTCCAGGGGTTTTCAGTTGATATTGATCCAGGCATCCTTGCAGCATTTTGCGAATTCTTTGCCTAGACCACAAGGGCAACTGGAGTTATCGTATAGCTTGGCTAGTGGTCCGCTTTCTTCTATTCCTAGAAATACATGCCAGATAATATCTCCTTGTATGACTTGCATCGGAAGCTCTTCCCGGAGGAAGGAGCTGATGCCTCTGCCGTCTTTGCCCACTTCTGTAGCTATTTCTTCTGAAGTTTTTTGAGAGTAGTGATCTTCCGGGAAAAAGAGAAACCAAGACCAGCCTCCCAGGAGCATCTGGAAACAGAATATTCCTCCGAAGGAATAAAACTGGGGGACAATAATGGCTTTGGGGTTAATTTTAGGGTAAATTCTGGATATCCAGCGAGTGTTGAGTACGGCGACTCGGCTGGATAAGCTTGCATCTTCGTGGAGCAGGTAAGAGCGAATCGTGTCTAGCCAAGGTTCGGGAAGGCGTATCTTTCTCCATGGATCAGAAGCTGCATAGTGTGCTTTATAAAGTATGCCGGATATGGCGTGGATGATGGAATCTCGCCGAAGTCCAGAAAGTACGAGGCCAGGTTCTATGGATATGCCAAGTTTGCTCAGCTGAACAGGGTTACCCTTGCATATTTTTGACAAATAGTTTTCGGACTCACCAAGGCATTGCTCACATTTCTTGCACAGAAGGTAGTGTTTTGATCCGTCATTGGTGCGCCCTTGGATTCCCTTGCTCCTGATTTCTGACAATACGTGCCCTTCGTTCTTTGCCCATTTATATGACCATTTTGGGGCGATGTGACTCAGCTGAAGGCTTTTTACCTTTCTGCAAATTGCACATTCTTTTATGATAACCTGCTTTGGAAGGTCGCTTTCGTATACTGTTTCAGGGCTTGTTCCGTTCGTTATCCATAGTTTTCTCCTTTGGATTTCCATGACTGTCCCTTCGCGGGCGCTGTTAGGCAATATGCATTTTCTGGAAATGGTCCTCTTCTTATTCCCGTGGTCATTATACGAGCTTTCTCTGGTTTCGTGGCTCTTTGAGTGGTGTCGCCGGTGTGACCGTGCGGAGGAGTCCGTGGTGAAGAGGGCCGGGCCGTAGGAGGGGGCGCGTTGCTGGCGAACCTGCGGATGTTGGTGGCCTTCATGGAGACCAACCCCGAGTGACCGATGGGGACTCGCTCGGGTGGACGTCACCTAATTTCTAGAGGGCTGCGACGGCCACTCGGAGGAAGAGTTGGTGTGTCTGGCGAGGCTGGCGGGTGCTCACCCGCAGTGGGGGGAGGGCCGCTACGTCTATGGCGGGGTAGCCGGACCGCAACGCCGAGCGCCTCCTGGCCACCTTGAGCTCCGCGCACGCGGAGGTGAACCGCGGTGTGAGTCGAACACCTGGTCCGCACCGGCCCAAGCTTCGCCCACGCGGAGGTGCACTGGGCCAGGACCGGTGAGACGTGGCTATGCAACGCCGGAGCCTCCGTGTCAGCGCATCGCCCCACTCGGCGCTCTCAGAAATCCGGTCATGGTTTGGCAAAGCGAATGCTGTCAGCGGTACCAGCCACCATTGTCAGCACCTTCATGAGTACTGTCATCGCTGGTCACGGCCTTTTTTCGATGATGTGAGCAGTTCTCCCCGGAGGAGGATTTCCCCGCCTCGTTCCGGTGACTGAACGCTCGGAGTCAGCCCCCTGCCAGCGCTCCGCCCGCACCCCGCACGCCGACCGTGAGCACTGCGCACGCCCGCCGTCAGCCGGGCTCTCTTTCGTGGGCCGTGTCATCACCGACACGGCCCGCGAAGGGGACAGACCCATGACGACCGAACCACTCAACCGCGCTGAGAGGGAATTCCGACTCCTGGACCTGGAGGTGGGCGACCTCGCGGCGCAGCTCACCACTCCTTCCACCGACGCCCCTCCCACCACCCTGGTCGAGCTACGCGGCGCACTCCTGGACCGCGCCACTGACCGCCGGACGCGCGACGCCATCTGGCGCGGTCTGGTCACCTGCGCCCAGGACCACGAGGAGTGGATGGTCGCCGCCATCGGCCTGGCCATGCCCGCGCTGCGCACCTGCGCGCGACGCCTGTGCGTCAGCCTCGACGCCCGCACCGTCGAGGAGGTGGAGGAGGAGATCCTCGCGGGTTTTGTCCACGCCGTGCGCGAGGCCGACACCTCCTGGCACCGCCTGCATTGGGCGCTGCGCTGCCGTGCCCAACGGTCAGGCCTGCGGGCACGAACGACGGCCCTGCGCCAACCGCTCCTGATGGCCGAACCGCCCGTCACCACCATCGCCCCGCCCGGGGCACCCGACATGGTGCTCAGCGAAGCCGCTCGCCTGGACATCATCACCCCGGACGAGGCCGAGATCATCGGCCGCACCCGCCTGGAGGGTGTCTCCCTGGCCACGCTCTTCATCGTGGTCTCCGGGGTGCGGTGGATGGTGGCGGGCGGCGAATCCGGGGAGATCGAGAAGGCCAAACGCGGCATCTACGGCGCCTGCATCGGCTACCTCATCGCCCTGGTGGGCGAGGTTTTGCTGATGGCCCTGGACTACGCCGTCAAGTACGAGCAGGGCCTGCGATGTTCCCGGCCGAACCGGAGGAGGAGAACGCGGAGGACTACTCCGAGGTCTTCGACTGCGGAGTCCTGGAGGTCTCCTGCCACATCACCTCGTGGTTCCACGGTCTGGTCCTGGACGTGGTCAATCCGCTCTTCGGGTGGATGGGTGCCAAGGCGTTCAGCACCCCCGAGCCTACGCCGGGTGTGGTCGGCCTCTGGGAGGGCGTGTCAGCGACGGTCAACACCGTCTACGTGCTGCTGATCCTGACAGCGGGGATCGTGATCATGGCGCAGCACAGCCTCCAGGCCCAGTACGGGGCACGGGAGATCCTGCCCCGGTTGGTGGTCGGGTTCGTCGCCTCGAACCTGTCGCTGACCGTGGTGCGGTTGATGTCGGAGTGGTCGACGGAGTTCGCCCGTGAGTTCGCCGCCGACGGGGTCAGCGCGCAGAAGACCGCGCAGGCCCTGTCGGCGCGGGTCGGGCCCTTCCTACTGGAGGCCACGGCGTTCGTCGTGCTGCTCCTGCTGGTGCTCGTGGTGCTGCTGGTGGTGTGGTCCCTCGTCGAGATCGTCCGGATCGTCATCGTGATCCTGCTGACGGTGGGCGCGCCGCTGATGCTGATGTTCCACGCCCTGCCGCAGACCAACCGGATCGCCGAACTGTGGTGGCGGGCGATGACCGCCGTGTGCGTGATCCCGATCGCTCAGGCGCTGGCCTTCGTGACGCTCATGCGGGTCTTCTTCGAGGGCGACACCCAGGTGCTGTTCGGCGCCACGCAGATCCTGACCGGCGACGCCAACCTCTTCGACCTGTTCCTGCTCCTGGTCCTGGTCTACGTCCAGATCCGTATCCCGTTCTGGGCCTACAGGGCCGTGCTGTCGCCTTCCGGGGGCAGGTCGCCGCTGGTGTCCGTCGCCAAGTCCCTGACCTGGGCGGTCGCGCTCACCGCCGCGGCGGCGGGCACGGCGGCCACCGGAGCGGCACGGGGACGCCTGGGCTCCCTGGTCCGCACGGTCCGCCAGGCCAGGGCCGTCCGCTAACCTCCGGCGATGCCGCGCAGGGTGCGCACCTGGAAATTCGGAAACCCGAACACGACACCGCATGCCCAGAACACACCGAGGACGCCTCCCACCACACAGCGGGGGAGCGGCCCCACGCACACACCGCCTGGCAGAGTCAGCGCTCCTCCACCAGGACCGACCGGCCACCGCCCCTCCACAGGGCGCACGGCACCAGGTCCAGGAGCGCAGGCGCAGCGGCCCCAGAATGCCCAGCCACAGAACCGCACCCCGCAGCCGAGCGAGTCACGCCGTACCGAACCACGACACCAACCGCGTAGGACCTCGGCGCCGCCCTCGGCGGTGAGACCGCCCTGGGCCGAGAACACCCGAGGCCCCACCCCGCCACGGAACCCACCACGCGCGGCCGAACCACGGCACCACCCATGGCCCACACCGCACCGGGGAAGTGCAGCCTCGCCCGAACGTGAGCGCTCCACGTCCGAGCAACCGTCGCTCCGACGCAGAGCAACCGGAGCCCACCGCCGGAGAGCGCGCTGGCGATGGCGCTGGAACCCGTGGCGCACCTGACCACCACCACACACAGGGGAACCCATGGATCACGAGGACTCTGTCTGGCACGCCCGTATCCCCGCTGACATCGACCGACCCGAACCCGTCCTGTGGAACCTCACCGCCCGCCAGCTGCTCCTACTCACGCCCGCCGTCCTCATCACCTGGGCGCTGTTCTCACCGCTGGCGGGTTTCCTGCCGCTGTGGGCCTCGGTCACGGTCAGCGCGGTGGTGCTCGGCCTGTCCTGGGTGCTCGCGCTCGGCCGACGCGACGGGATCGGACTGGACCACCTCGCCGCGCTGTCCGTGCTCTGGCTGCTGCACGCCAAACACCGCGCGCCCGCCGCCCCACGGGTCCGCCTGCCACGGTGGGCACCCAGAACCGCACGCGGCCCGCGTTTCTCGCCGTTGAACCTGCCCGCCTCAGCGGTCCATGACGACGGAACCATCGACCTGGGACAGCGGTGCGCGGTGGTCCTGACCTGCTCCACCGTGCCCTTCCACCTGGCCTCCGGACAGGAGCAGGACCAGATCCTGGCCAGCTTCGCCGCCTTCCTGGATTCCCTGACCGATCCGGCCCAGATCGTCGTCCAGCGCCGCCGGATGGACCTGGACGCGCACATACGCGGCACACGCGACCGCGCCCGCAAGCTCGCCCATCCCAAACTGCGACGCGCGGCCCTGGCACACGGGGCCTTCCTCGACGATCTCCAGCACCGCCACAGCCCCATCCACCACCGGGTGCTGCTGGTCCTGACCTGTGACGGTCCCGCCCCCGAGGCGGGTGAGGCACTGCTGTGGCGCGCCGAGGACGCCGTGTCCCAGCTCGCCGCCATCGGCGTGCGCGCCCACCTGTGCGACGGCCCCGCCGCCGAGCGCGTTCTGCGCTCCTCCCTCATCCCCGACTCCGGAACCCGGCCGCTGACCAAGGGGGAGCGATGAACAAGGACCACCGACGGCCCCTGGGCGGACCCGCGATCCGCCTGTACCCGCGTCACCTGGACCTGGACGGCCGCCTGGCCCAGACCATGATCGTCACCGGCTACCCACACGACGTCCACGCCGGATGGGCGGACCCGCTGCTCACCTACCCCGGGCACGTCGACATCGCCGTCCACGTCGTTCCGGTCCCCGGACAGCTCGCCGCGCACCGCCTCCGCCGACGCCGCGCCCGCCTGGAGTCGGCCTGGCGCACCGATGCCGCCCGGGGCGGGCTGGAGGACCCCCTGCGCGCGGCAGCCGCGGAGGACGCCGCCCTGCTGGCCGAACGCGTGGCGGGCGGGGAGGCCCGCCTGTTCCGGCTCGCCGTGTACCTGACCGTCCACGCCGCCACACCCGAGGAGTTGGACGCCGAGGTGCGCCGCCTGTCCGCGCTGGCCGGTTCGATCCTGGTCGACCTGGCCCCGGCCACCTACCGGCCCCTGGCCGGATGGATCGCCACCCTGCCGCTGGGCACCGACCCGGTGGAGGCCGCCCGAACCATGGACACCGACGCGGTCGCCGCGCTCATGCCGCTCTCCTCACCCGACCTGGCCGCCGACCTGGGGGAGACCACGGTCGTCTACGGGGAGAACGTCCACTCCGGTGGACTGGTCGCCTGGGACTGGTTCAACGGCGACCTGGACAACGGCAACGCGGTCATCGTCATCCTGGCACGCAGCGGCAACGGAAAGTTCTACCTCGCCAAGCTCGAACTCCTGCGCGCCCTGTACATGGGGGTCCGGGCCAGCGTCATCGACCCCACCGACGAGTACGCCGCCCTGGCCGACGCGGTGGGCGGCCGTCGCGTCCGGCTGGGGCTGCCGGACGGACGCCTCAACCCCTTCGACCTGCCCGACACCGGAGAGCAGGCCTTCACCACCCGGATCCTGTTCCTGCACACCCTGGTGTCGGTCATGGTCGGGGCCCTGGACGCCGCCGAGAGCGCCACCCTGGACCGGGCGGTGCTGGCCACCTACGCCGAACGCGGCATCACGCGCGGCCCCGCCACCTGGAACCGCACGCCACCGATCCTGGCCGACCTCGTCGCCACCCTGCGCGGAACCGACGACGAGGCCGACCACGCCGGAACCGCGCACCTGCTGGCGGACAAGCTGGCGCCCTTCACCGACGGCTCCCACCGGGGACTGTTCGACGGCCTCAGCACCGCCACGCTCACCAGCCACCTCACGGTCATCTCGCTGCGCCACCTGCCCGACGAACTGCGCACCACCGGGCTCCTCATGGCCCTGGACGCCCTGTGGTCCCAGGTCCGCGACTCCGCCCACCGCCAACCACGACTGATCACCATCGACGAGGGCTGGTCCCTGCTGCGCGACGCCGTCGGCGCCAAATACCTGTTCAACTTCGCCAAGAACGCCCGCCGCCACTGGGCCGGGCTCACCCTCGTCACCCAGGACGTGGCCGACCTGCTCGCCACCGACCTCGGACGCGCGGTGGCCGCCAACGCCGCGACCCAGATCCTGCTCCGCCAGGCACCGCAGAACCTCGACGCCGTGTGCGAGTCCTTCCACCTCTCCCATGGCGAACGGCAGATCGTCGCCACCGCCGAACGCGGCAGCGCGCTGCTGACATCCGGACACCACCGAGCGGTGCTTCGCGCCCTGGCCTCACCCGAGGAACACCGGCTGATCACCACCGACCCCGCCGAACTCGCCCGCATGGATAAGGAGGACCAGTGATGATCACCGTTAACGTCGTGTTTCTGGCCGTGGTGGCCGTACTCACCCTGAGCGCGTGGATCGCGTGGGTGTTCACCTGGCGCTTCGTCCGTAACACCTACCTGTCGCGTGGCGCGAAGATCCTGGAGATCCACGCGCCGCCGGAGACCACCATCGACCACGCCCGCGCGTTCTGGACCCACGCCCTCGGCCTCCTGCGCCCGCGCTGGACCCACCGATTCCTGCCACCGCACTTGGCCTGGGAGTACGTCGCCTCCGCCACCGGAGTCCGCGTGCAGATCTGGATTCCGGGCACCGTCAACGCCCGCGCGCTGGAACGGGCCGTGGCCGCCGACTGGCCCGGCGCCACCACCAGCCTGAGCCCCGCCACCGCCGCCGTTCCACGTGGGGAGCACACCGCGGGCCACTGGCTGACCATGGCGCGCGGCGACCACTACCCGCTACGCGCCAAGTTCACCGACGACCCGTTGCGCGGCCTCTTCGGTGAACTCGCCGACCTAGCGCCCGGACAGCACGCGGTCCTACGCGTCTGCGCGCGTCCGGCCAACGCCACCAGGGCCGCCCGCGCCCGGTCCGCCGCTGCACGCCTGCGCGGCCTCCACACCACGCCCCTCTCCGGTACGACCAGACGGACACCCGTCCACCCGGGCGTCACCGACGACGTCCGCGCCATCCTCAACAAGTCCGACGCACCCCGTCTGGCCTGCCAGATCAGCTGCCTGGCCACCACCGAGCACGCCGGAGAGCAGGCCCGCAGACGCCTGCGCACCCGTACGCGCGGCATCAGCGCGACCCTGGCCGCCTACACCTCCGGACTCAACGCGCTCAGCCGCCGGTGGATGCCCTTCCCCGGTCTGTGGACGGGCCGCCGCCACCTCGCCCGCGGCTACCTGCTCACCACCGACGAGTTCGCCGCGATCGCCCACCTGCCCACCGACGCCGCCGTTTCCGGACTCACCCGCGCCAGCGCCCGCCGCGTCGCGCCCAGCCCCGACCTGCCCCGCTCGGGCCGCGTCCGCGTCATCGGCGAGGCCGACGCCGGACCACACCGCCCCATCGCCCAGGGGATCGAGGAAGCCCGCCAGCACACCCACGTCATGGGCAAGACCGGCTCGGGCAAGTCGACCCTGCTCGCGCACATGATCTGCCAGGACGCCGAGGCCGGACGCAGCGCGCTGGTCATCGAACCGCGCGGCGACCTCGTCCTGGACGTCCTGGACCGCCTGCCCAAACGCGCCGTGGGCAGGACGGTCGTGTTCGACCCGGCCGATTCCGCGCCGCCGCCCCGGCTCAACATCCTCCAGCTCGGCACCCCCGAGCACGCCGCCGACACCGTCACCGGCATCTTCCACCGAATCTACGCTGCCTCCTGGGGACGCGCACCGACGACATCCTGCGCGCGAGCACACTCACCCTCGCCCGCGCGAAGGACCCCGGCCTGACCATCGGACACCTTCCGCGCCTGCTGCTCGACGACGCCTGGCGCACCCGGCTCCTGGCCACTACCAAACTCCAAGGCGCGCTCGGCGACTTCTGGCACTGGTACGAGCGGCAGAGCCCGCAGATGCGCGCCGCCGCCACCGACCCGGTCCTCAACAAGCTGCGCACGATCCTGCTCCGCCTCTGGGCCGCCGCCGTCCTGGCCTCGGGCGCCTCCACGCTCGACCTTCCCGCCCTGCTCGACCACGGCGGCCTGGTCCTCATGCGCCTGCCCAAGGGACGCCTGGGGGAGGACACCGCCTCCCTCGTCGGAACCGTCGCCCTGGCTGCCGCGTGGAACGCCATCACCGCCCGCGCCAACGTCCCCGAACGCAGACGCCCGGACACGACCGTCTACCTGGACGAAGCCGCCAACTTCCTCAGGCTGCCGGGTTCGCTGGCCGACATGCTCGCCGAAGCCCGCGGCTACCACGCCGCCATGGTCATCGCCCACCAGGAGCTGGGACAGCTGTCCGCCGAGACGCGCGCCGCGGTGTCAGCGAACTGCCGCACGAAGGTGTTCTTCAACGCCTCCCCGGACGACGCGGCCAAGCTCGAACGCCACACGCTCCCGCACCTGAACGCCTACGACCTGTCCCACCTGAGCCCCTACCAGGCCACGGTGCGCACCGTCCACGGCGTCGCCGAGCTACCTGCCGCGACCATGCGCACGCTGGCGCTGCCCGACCCGATCCGGGGCCGCGCCCGCCAGGTCCGCAGAGCAGCCCGCCGCTTCTGCCCCACACCCCACCGCACCAAGGACCCGCGCCAGCGAGGGGAGACACGCTGATGGGCACCACCAGCCTCACCGAACGCGACCTGCGCATCCTGCATGTTCTGCACACCCACCGCGTGCTGACCACCCCGCAGCTGGGAGAGCTGTTCTTCTCCGGAACCAGTTCCCGCGCCGCCCAACGCCGCCTGCTCAGGCTGGCCGCCGACGGGTTCACGGACCGCTTCCTGCCGCCCCACACGCACGCCCGGGTTCCCTACCACTGGATCCTCGGTAAGGAGGGAGCCCACACGCTCGCCGACCGCTGGGGCACCACCATGGAGGAGATCGGCTACCGGGCCCAGACCCACCGCGACCTGAGGCTCTCCAGCCAGCTCGACCACGTGACCGGCCTGGCCCAGACCTACGTGGGTTTCGCGTCCGGCGCCCGCGCCACCCAGGGAGCGGTCCTCCAGCGCTGGTGGTTCGAGGCCAGGTGCCGTACGACCTGGGGACACCACGTGCGCCCCGACGGCTACCTGCGCTGGCACCAGAACGGGACCACGCTGGACGCCTTCATGGAGTACGACACCGGCACCGAACCGCTCTCACGCGTGGAGACGAAGGTCAGCCGGTACCGCGACCTCGCCGAGGAGACCAATCTGCCTTCCCCGGTCCTGTTCGTCGTCACCACACCGGGACGCCCACCTCGCTGTGCCGCGTCCTCAGGATCGGCGGCGCGTGGGTGCCGGTCCACGTGACCACCCTGGACCAGCTCTCCCGCCCCGGCGGACCCACACGTCCCATCTGGCGCCGAGCGGGCGATCCAACCTGCGCCGTCCGTCCGCTGATCGACCTTGCCTGACCAGGGGCCACGGTGTTCAAAGTAGCCCTCGGGGCAGCCGTCGGCCTACTCCTCCTGGTGCCCATGATCGGCGCCGTCGCCATCGGTGGTGAGGAGCGCGAGCGCGAGGCCAACTCCCGAGCGCTCCAGGTCCCGGGCATCCCCACAGTCCTCCTGGACGCCTACCGCAGAGCAGCCGAAGAATTCGCCCGCCGCCACCCGGACTGCACGGGCATGAGCTGGCCGATCCTCGCGGGGATCGGCCGCGAGGAGTCCGACCACGCGGCCGGACACCACATTGCCGCCAACGGCGACACCGAACCGCCCGTCATCGGGCCCCGCCTCGACGGCACCGGGACCGGCAACAACTGGACCCCGCACCCCGACACCGATAACGGCCGCTGGGACGGCGACACCGAATACGACGCGGCCGTCGGCGTCATCCAGCTCCTACCCGCCTGGTGGGCCGTGCACGGCGTCGACGGCAACGATGACGGAAAGGCGGACCCGCACAACGTCTACGACGCTACCCTGGCCACCGCCGTGGAGCTGTGCACCAGCCACGCCAACGACACGGTCGACTTCACCGACCAAGACCAACTCTGCGCCGCGCTGCTTCGCTACAACCCCTGGGACGACTACGTCGAGAACGTCCTGGACCACATCGCCGAGTACGAGGAGATCGCCGCTGCATCCCAGAACCACACGGTTCCCGGGACCGGCAGCGAGCGAGGCAGGAGAGCCGCCGAGTGGGCCCTCCAGCAGGTCGGCAAGCCCTACATCTGGGGTGGTGAGGGCCTCAACGGCTTCGACTGCTCAGGCCTGACCATGATGGCCTGGAGGGCCGCCGGGGTGTCGATCCCGCGCGTGACCACCGACCAGGTCAACATCGGCACGCCGGTTACCCTCGACGCCCTCGCCCCTGGTGACCTGCTCTTCTACGACACCGGCAGCGGTCCTGCGCCCTCCCACGTAACGATGTACGTCGGCGACGGTCAGATGGTCAACGCCCCGCGTACCGGCATGACCATCCGGGTGGAGCCGGTCAACGGCCCGTACTACTCTGCCCGCTTTATGTCCGCCACCCGTCCCGGTGAAGATCTCATGGCAGTTTGATTATTGAGTGAGAAAAAGTTGCCAGGTTCGGGCGTCGCTACCGTGGACACCCCATATGTGAGGGGCATCCATATCGGGGCTTATGTGGTTCCGTTTTTCGTTCATTTCGGCCCTGGTTTGCGCTCGTATTGATATGCGCTTTTCAGTTCCGTCGGTGTAAAAATCCAAGAAAGATCGGACTTTTTAAAGACGGGGAAGGTATCATTGCCAGTACACGACCTGGCTCAGAACGAAGTCGCTCCGCAGAAGGAAGTCAGCCCCTTGCGCAGGTGCACGGTCAAGGGTGGCGTGGCGGGGATGGGGCCCACGGCCGCCAGTGCCCAGAGGCCCCAGTAGAGTTACTTTGAGCGACTCGTGTCGGCGGCCAGACGACTGGTAGTGCAGATCGGCGCCAACTGGCTACTAAGGAGCACCGCAAGGCCACGCTCCGTTGGGTACTCCTCGTCGAGTCACTGAAAACAGCAGCAACACTTGCCCATACGCCTCCGAGGCCGCATGATTGGTCATGTGAGGCACCTCCTTCACCCCAAGGCGTCGGGAGTAATGAATTTCCGGTCACCAAAGAACTTCCTTGGATTTTTATTCAAAAATCCTCCGTGTCAATGGGATGTTGGAAATAAATTAGTAAACCCCATGAAGGGATTTCGTGAGCAGTAAATTCAATACTAGATCCCAGTGGGTAGCCAAGCTCCGTTGGAGTTCGGTGGAAGCGAAGCAGACTTATATGTAAAATACCCCCTGCCGGCACTGGGTCTGCCCGCTCCTTTATTCTCTGCAAGAGAGCCCGTTCAAGGTCGGCACTATCCTCGTTCAAAGTGGAGTCAGTGGTTCATGATGTCATCCCACCTTGATGTCGGGCACATGGTTACCTACCCAGGGAGCCCCGGGGTTGGCCGCGTTGGGAGTTTCGATGCCCAACATGTGCGTGTCGACTTTTTCGAATCGGTTGCTGAGCCAGTCGCTCACTCTGTGTGGGTCGAAGTTGCCCGGTGTAAACATGTCCGCCTCGAAGCCGAGACTCGCGTCTACAGGCGTAACCCTGACACTGGGGTATGGCTGGCAGGGCGGGTCAGGGACAAACAGGGCGATGAGTACTTCGTCCGGTTCCCTAACACCGAGTACGATTTTCCGATTCCCGAACCAGAGTTGCATGTGCGATGGGACCGACCAGTCCAGGCCCCCGTCACGGTGCTCACCAGCGGTGGCAGCGAGTCTGCTTACCGCGATGCACGGATGGGCATGCTGCATGACTTGATCGGCCAACGGGCTGCCAGCGCCAGCATCTTCTCTTTCCTGTCCTCCGCGGTCGAGTTGTACCCGCATCAGGTGCACGCAGCGCTGACCGTGCTCTCAGACCCCGTCCAGCGTTACCTACTCGCCGACGAAGTGGGACTCGGCAAGACCATCGAGGCAGGGTTCGTTATCAGGCAGGTCCTCATCGATGACCCCGAAGCGAAGATCACCATCCTGGCCCCCGACGTCTTGCGCCACCAGTGGATCCGTGAACTGACGGAGAAGTTCTTCATCGATGACTTTCCCAAAGCACGGGTCCGAGTCTCGGCCCACGAGAGTCCCGAGCGGTGGGAGAGGCACCATGGCTGCGATCTCGTCGTCGTCGACGAAGCCCACCGACTGGTCCAGGTGCAAGGGCCGGAGGAGACGCCCTATCGGGAACTGTGCGCACTAGCCCACTCCACGCCGCGTGTCCTCCTGCTGTCGGCTACCCCTGTCACGTCGCACTACACGACTCACCTTGGTCTGTTGCACCTGCTCGATCCCACTCTGTACCGCTGGACCGATCGGGAATCTTTCGAACACCGGTACAAACTGCGCGCCCGGTTGGCCGACAGTGTGTACGGGCTTGATGCGGATTACACCTACCTGCTGCCCTCCTCAATCGAAGAGGTCCGTGACCAACTACCGAAGGAAGATCACCAGTTCGAGTGGTTGAGCGCCCAAATCCTGGAACTTCTCGATGAGGAGGACGAGCTCAGGGTCGATGCTGAGCACTCCGAACTAGTTTCCCGGGTCGAGGCGTTGCGCGGGCACATCAGCGAGGTCTACCGTCTCCACCGCCGCGTTATCCGGCACCGACGCGACAAGGTCCTAAGGGACGATCCCGACTCCGGCCTGATGCCCTACGAAGTACGAGGACGCCGCTCTCCTGAACCGCTTCTCCTCGAATCGACCTCGCACGCCGCCATCGAGGAAGCTCTGTTCGAGTGGCAAAGCCGAGTCTGGGACCACCTTCTGGATACTGGCCAGGAGGAGCGCAAACCCGAATACGCTCGTGCCCTGGCCATTCTGGTGGCTCGTGGCGGCGCTGTGGGCAATGACCTCCTGAACGCGCTGCGCTGGCGTCTTCACGGCGACATTGAGAGTGCGGAGGCTGCTGGTCTTGACACCAAGGAGCGGGCAGCCCTCGCCGCTCCGCCTGTTCTCCCCGTCGAAGGGGCCATCCTAAGAGAACTGGAGGAGCGCACCACCGGTGACGAGGAATGCAAGACCGCTCTCAACGCCCTTGTGGGCGCGATGCTACCCGTCCTCCGTAACAGCAAGAGGACCGTGGTCTTCTGCGGTGCGGGCACTCTTGCGGCCGACCTGGCAGCGCGGATGCAAAGCCGCTTTGCCAAGGCCAACATCGGCGAACACACCCGACGCCTCCCTCCGGAGGTGTTGGAGGCAGCCGTCTCCACATGGCTGTCTCCCGGTGAGGGCAACGGCGGCAAAGCAGTGCTCATCGTGGACGACTCAGGAGAGGACGGCCTCAACCTCCAGGCCGCTGACGCGGTCATCCACGTACGTTCCCCCTGGTCCCCTAACCAGTTCGAACAGCGCCTCGGGCGCGTCGACCGCTATCGCGGCGCCGAATCCTTGGAACAGGACAAGCCCGCCCGCCAATACCGGATCAGGGGTGTCAACACGGAGGAGTCGTTCCTCGACTCCTGGGCTGATCTCTTGGAGAAGGGGTACCGGATCTTCTCCGAATCCGTGTCGGCTCTCCAGGATGCGATCGCCCAAGGCATCACTCGTACCTGGGAAAGCGGTCTAGAGGACGGTCCTGCGGGGCTGACAACGAGTGCGGACCAAGTACGTACGGACTTGGATACCGCGCGCGGAGAGATCGACAAGATGGACATGCTCGAGTCCATCCACATGGCGACCATCGAGGATCACGACATCGCTCAGGCACTTGGCGAGTTCGAGGCGCGATGGAAGGAAACCCGTGAGGTGATGCTGAACTACACCTCGGGGATGGGAGGCATCAAACTCCGCCACTACGACCGTCAGGTCAAGGGGTGTGCAGTAGAGGTCTTCGATATCGCGAATGCCCGACCGCTGGTCGATCCGAGGCTCTGGGCCAAGGGTACAGAACACCTCACTTCCGACTCCACCAGGGCGGGATTCAACCGCTCCGCCGTCCTCAAGGCTCCGGGAACACGGCTCTTTCGCCGTGGAAACCCCCTGGTAGACGTGCTCTCCTCCGCTATCGCCATTGATGACCGAGGTCAGGCCGCCGCCTTCCGCCGGATTGACCGCAGCATGAAAGAGGGAGAGGAGCCAGTCCCCTACTTTGGCTTCGACTACCTGGTGGAGGCGAATATCGAGGATGCCTTGGCCCTTGTCACGGACCGACCCGAAGCCGAGAACGCGCTGCGGCGCCAAGCGGACCGCATCTTCCCACCGTTCATGCTCAAGGTCTGGGTCCAGGCCGGCAGCATCACTCCCATCACCGCACCTCAGCCGTACAGGTGGCTCAACCGGCCGTATACGAAGCAGCCGTCCCAGCGACAGCCCGGGGATCAGAACTACAACTTCACGCGCACCGCTGAACTGCTCCAGGTGTTCGGCGGATGGAACACTTATCGCAAGGCAGCTGAATCTGCCCAACAGGTGTCCCGAGAACGGTTGTCGGAAGCCACCGATCTGGATCAGAAGTGTGCACAAGCACAGGAAGAAGCTCGACGGCGCATCGCTGTGTCCAAAGCACAGGCACAGGCCCGCCAAGCAGCAGGCCACCTGGTAGGCGACGCCGAGAACTCATTCCTGGACGTCAACGTTACAGACTTGCTTATCGAAGGGCTCTTCCATCCTGTTGTCCGTGTGGTAGCCGCGACGTGCATCGTTCGCAGTGGCTTGGAAAGGGTGCGACGTGATGCTTGACGGATGGAGTGAGGCGAACCGACTCTTCAGCGAGTGGCCTGCGGTCTCTCCTATCCCTGAAGCTACGGGTACTGCTCGCCGTTTGGGGGACGCCCTACTTGGCCTACGCGACGGGGCCACAGGGTGGCGGGACATCGTTGCCCTCATACGCCAGATCCTGCTGGAGGCCGATGCTCAAGGGAACCGGTCCCCGCTGACGGTGCCGAACGGTCTGGGACTGCCCACCGCCGAGCAGTGGGAACAGGGCCTCTGCCAGGTCATCCCCACTTCTGACGGTGGACTCACAGTGTTGGGTGCCAAGCCCTGGTATCCATCCGCTCCAGAGGGACCCGCCCACGAAGCCGCAGAAGAGGACATGCGACAGGTCCTCCTCGGCCACGACTCCAACCAGCGGCGCAGCCTCAGCGACTGCGCAAATGACCCCTACTGGGGTGAGATGTTCGGGCCCGGCTACGACCATTACCTGTCCGTCGGGCAGCGCCAAGCGGCGCGGACAGTCGCACTGGCTCCCTCTGGCAGCACGACCATTGTGTGTCTGCCTACCGGCCACGGCAAGACCAATGTGGCGCTCGCCGCCGCACTGCTCAGGGGGCGTAGGAACGGTGTCTCCGTCATCGTCGTACCGACCGTCGTGCTCGCGATCGACATGGAGCGGCGGATCCGGAAAATCATCGAATCGCAGGGACGCGGCTCACCAAGTGGTCACTACGCCTACACCGGTAATCTGCCCGCAGACGTCAAGGAGCAGTTGCGGGAGGACACCCGGTCGGGCCGCCAGAAGGTACTGATCACCTCCCCCGAGGCCATCGCCGCCAGCTTGAAGGAACCCTTGGCGAAAGCGGCAGAGGACGGCCTCCTCCACTACTTCGTCATCGATGAGGCGCACCTCGTCGAGCAGTGGGGCAACCAGTTCCGGCCTGCGTTCCAGACGATCGCCAGCCAACGCCGAGCCTGGCTGCGCAACGCACCCGAGGGACATGCGCCACGAACGGTCGCCATGAGCGCTACCCTCACCGAGCACCAAGTGGAGACACTGCGCGGCCTGTTCGGCGATCCCGGTCCGGTGGAGATCGTCTGGGCCTCTCAGATTCGGAGCGAGCCGAGCTACTACATCGATACGTTCCCGAATGAGGAGTCTCGCACGGAGGCGGTGCTGAAGGCCGTGACCCTGCTGCCACGGCCGATGGCCCTTTACGTGTCCAAGGTCGAGAGCGCTCGGAAATGGGCGGACCTGCTCCGTGACGAGGGCCTGACGCGTGTGGGTGAGGTGACCGGGCATTCTCCCGATGAGGAACGACGTACCGCGGTCGAGGGTTGGGGAGGGGGTTCTGCGGACGGGGCGACACGGTTCGACGTCATCGTTGGCACGTCAGCCTTCGGCCTCGGCGTCGACCTGCCCGACGTCAAGACGGTCGTACATGCGTGCATGCCGGAGACAGTCGACCGCTACTACCAGGAAGTCGGCCGTGGAGGGCGGAACGGTAGCCCGTCCCTCGCCTATCTGGCCACCGTTCCCAGTGACATCCACACCGCTGAGGGGTTGAACGCGCAGGCGATTCTCACTGCTGAGACGGCTTGGAAGCGTTGGCAGGGCATGTTCCAAAACAGAGTCGGTCAGGACGACGGAAACATGTACCACCTCAAACTCGACGAGGTCCCGCACTACCTTGGCTCCGGTTACGAGTGGAATCAGCGGTGGAACACCAACACACTCAACCTTATGGCCAGGGCACGGTTGATTGAAATGTCCTCACCAGAAGCACCACGGCGCGAACCGGACGAGTCGGAAAGCACCTGGCGGGAGCAACTGCAGGCCTTCTACGAGACCGTCAACTCAAGGGTCGACGTCCTCCTTACGGATGGCCGAACGAACGGCTTTGCCTACTTCGAGGAGCGGATCAACGCGACACGGAGTAAAATCCTCGGTAGCCAGAAGGCGGCCCTTGACCGGTTGCGCTCCGCTCTACGCGGAGACCGGTGCATCGGGGACGTACTCGCGGACTACTACACCGTGGACGGGCTGAGGACGTCACCGACGTGCCGGGGTTGCCCGAACTGCCGTCGGGGAGGGCTTCCAGAAGGCGATTCCGGGACGTTCTACTCCACGGGTTGGCAGCCGACCCCGGGAGTGGCGGTCTGGCCCGGCAGTTCCGACCCCCTCGCAAGCTTCCGTGAGCCGAGGCAGACGTGCCTCAGCATCTCCTGGGGGACGGAGCGCGAACGTAAAGATGTCGTTCCAGACCTGCTGAGGCAACTGTTCCGTAGAGGTGTCACGGTCGTTGGCGGCCCTGGAATGGATGCGGAGGAAGTACGTGAGATCCAGGAGGACGTTCTCCCTCACCCAGTGATACACGACAGTGACGGGGATCTGATGGACACCCACCCGCTTCCTGTGATCTGGGTGCTCGGTTCCGAGAACCTCGTTATGGACGATCGACTCCGTTCACGCTTCGAAAGCTCGGACATCCTCTACCTCCTCCATTTGCACCAACTCGAACACCCGGACAGACCCGGGACCCCCTTAATCGACATCCACACTGCCAGCATCACGGTCCAGACCGCCTGGGAGGCTCTGTAAGTGTCCCTGCTCAATGTCCATGACTCCCTACCGATCCCCATGTGGACGGTCATGCGTTTCCTCATCGCGCACAAACGGCCGATCAGTTTCGCCCGCGCCAAAGCGTTCGTGAACCCTCCTTCTGTTCGAGGCGATGGCAAGGCGTTTGACAACGCCGTCGGCAACCTAGAGGAGTTCGGTCTGGTGACTCGGACCGAGGATGACCGGCTGGGACTGTCCGAGGTAGCTCAGAAACTGGACGGTAACGATCCGAAGAGATTTAATGCTGTCCTCCGTGACGCCGTGCTCCACCCTGACCGCAACACCGGTATTGGTGACAACGACAGCCAGACCGGACCACGGGACCTCACCCGCGCCCTGGCCTGGTTCCTCTCCTACGACCCACACCACATAGCACCAAACTGGGGAGAAGCGCAGGCCCTGATGGCTAGAAACCCGATCAGGCCCGAGGCTGGACACGCAGTCGTGAACGACACCCGGTGGACGCGGTTCTCTCCGTGGTCTACCGCCCTCGGGCTTACGGCGCCCTCGACGTTGCAGGAATCTCGGCTGGTCCCCGACTGCACCACCGCGGTCAAGCAGGTTGTCCAAGCCTCATGGAAAGCGGGGGAGACGGTCAGCGCCGTGGAGGTGCTGGCCGTGCTGCGCGAGGCCCTCCCCGTACTACCGGGCGGTGCCTATGCGCTCGCCCTCGGTCTTCCATCACCCGGTAAGCACACCGCTGGCCCGGCACTGTCGTTCGCGCTCTTGCGAGGTGAGGACGAAGACTGGATCAGACTCGAACGTAACGCCGACGCCCGTTACTCCCTGAGCGTCCACGATCCAGAAGCAACACACCCAGTTCCCTACAACTCGATCAGTGTTCTGGAGGACCTCGATGGCTGAATTCAGCAAGGAACTGTGCTGGACTCCAGAAGACGCCGCGACCACCATCAACACCGAGGCTGTCGCCCCCTCACCGGCTGTTTTCCTCGCCACGCACACTCCGCTCCGCATCCGGCGGTCGCGTATCCAAGGAAGGTCGCTCACCCCAACAGACACCGTAGTCGACGAAGGGATGGTTCTCGAGGACTTCCTGACCCGCAGGCCCGACACCGGCACTCTCCTCATGCCGGTGGTTGGCGACTCTGGGTCGGGGAAGTCACACCTCGTGCGCTGGGTAAGGGAGAAGATTCCCGCCTCGGACAAACGCCAGGTGATCTACTTGGAGAAAGCTCGGACAAGCCTCAAGGCAGTCATTGAGGCACTCCTCCAGGGGATCGAGGACGAGTCCCTAAACAACCTCCGAAACACCATTCACTCTTTCAGTGAAGGGACGGACGAGACGACGCTGGCCCGCCGTCTTGTCAATGCCCTCAACGAGGCCCTCGCCGTCACCACGAGCAAGGATGCTTCGGGGGCGGCTCGTATGCTAACTGGCCCCAGAGGTCTAGCGACGATCTTGCAGGACCCCCATATCCAAGAACACATGCTGAGCAATGGAAAGTTCATCCCCCTGCTGGCACAGCAGTTGCTGAACGACCGTAAGGAGGCCTCACAGGAGCGCCCTCCCGGTTTTACAGTCGATGACCTCCCTCTGACCTTCAAGGACATCGACAAGACGGCTGCAGCCTCCCACAAGATCCTCAAACACATACTGACGAAACCAGAACTACAGACGGTCGCCGTTGACCTCCTGAATCAGCACCTAGAGACTGCAGTCCGGGACGCCTCTCATCTGGGCTCGGGGCTCTTGCACGAGGCCATGCTGCAGGTGAGGAAGGCCTATGCCCGTCAGGGAAAGGAGATCATCCTCCTCGTCGAAGACTTCGCCCTTATTCAGGGTGTGCAGCGCGAACTCTTGGACGCCATCACCGAGGCCGCCCACCGCGAGGGGGGTCTGCGCTTTGCTCCCATCCGTACTCTGATGGCGGTGACCACCGGTTACTTCCGGGAACTCCCTGAGACCGCGATGAGTCGGGTCTCTGCGGCGACCACGGGTTATGTGTACGACCTCGACGTCACATTTAGCGAGGAAAACAACGGTATCGAACCCATCTCCTCTTTCGTCGGTCGCTATCTCAACGCAGCGCGCATCGGACGTGAGGAACTAGAGCGACTGGGGCCGGGGAACGTTCCCAACAAATGCGACACATGCGTTTTTAAGGACCGATGCCATGAAGAGTTCGGCGCGACGGCAGAGGGGCAAGGGCTCTACCCACTCAACAGGTCGTCACTGATGCGGACTGTGCACTCTGTTGCACCAGAGAAACAGCCATGGGCCTTCGTTCCCCGGACCGTTCTCGGTAGTGTTGTTCGTCCTCTGTTGACGGACCACGCTACGGAGATTGGTGAAGGAACCTTCCCCAGTGACAGGTTTAAAGAACGCTTTCATCGGAATAGCGCCGGCTCCCTCGATGCCCCTCTCTCTAGTTTGGCAGAGGAAGAGATTGAACGTCTCGACAATCTGGAGCCCGAGCGCCGAAAGACTATCTTGGAATTCTGGGGGGACGCTCCCAGCGACCCCCACCTCATCTCTCCAGGAATCCTCGCGGCGTTCTCACTCCGCCCACTCCCGGAAGGTGAACGATCCACGCGGCCAAAGTTGCGGAAAACCGACGCCCCTTCTTCGGCGCCGACCCCCTCCCAGCCTCCCCAAGAGGACGGTCTTCCCAACGCACTGAGGAAGAGGCTCGGAGAAGTGGAGGATTGGCAGACCCTAGACCGGCCGCTTCCCGCAACAGTCGCCCGTGACATCCGGACGATAGTGGCCGAGTCGGTGATCCGACGTTACTCCTGGCAAGCACCGCCCATGAGGACACTGTCCAAAGGCGCCATCGGTAAGGCGTGGCCAAACTTTTCCACCACTGTATCGATCGAGGGAGCGGGAGCAGAGAACCTGCCCGGTACGGAATCCGCGCCCATCCGATTCGCACGAACTGCATCCAATAGCCTGTTCTTCCAAAGTTTGCTGCAACTCAAGGAAAGCAAGGGACACCCGCGTGCGGAGGATGTTCGGCGGCTGGCCCGGACCGCGGAGAGGTACTCGGGCAAGTTGACCGAGAAGCTTCAGCGCCACCGGCAGACCACCGACGCGGACCTCGTGCTCGGCTTGCGTGCGTCCCTTCTGGGTGCGGCACTGGCCGGGCGAGCCTGGCCTGGTATGGATGAGGCTGAACTCCTCTCCGCGGTTCTGGACGATGGTCAGGGCTGGACTCGCGGTGATGGCTCCGTACGTACTTCTTCGTGGGGCCAGATCCTTGGAGGCCATCTGAAAGGACGCGAGGAACTCGTCGACACACTGCGTTCGAGCCTCGGTGTCGGGCAGGGAACCGGCGAGGTCCGATTGATCGATACCGCCCGCGCACTCCCCCTCCTTCTAGAAGCCTCGTCGGTGTGGGCATGGGAGCCGGAGGAGGTTCCCAGTTGGGCGAAGGAGTCAGTCCAGGGGCTTTCTGGTTGGGCAAATCTAGTCAAGGACCAGTCGCACAAACTGCGCAGCCTGGTGGAGGACGTGCGACGAATGCTGCCGCATGGTACCTCCGGGAGCGAGACCGTGCAGACTGTTAGTAAAGCACTGGAAGAAGCAGGCAAGGTTGGCCTGGGTCTATCACACGATACGCGGAAGCAACTTCAGGCGATCATCTCGGACGCGAAGGAAGCCGATTGGCGAACCGTCAGCACACTTGAGGACGAACTTGCCAAAGCGGAAACTTCGGATGGGGAGAAACGAGACCGTCTGCGAGTGATGGCTGTGGTACGCGACCACGGGAACTCCCTTCACACCATCCACCAGTTCCTAACCATCAGCGACCAATGGCTAAACGAGGCATTGGATCAGGCCGCCATGCGCCATGACGCGGAAGGTGACTCGGCGGTGAGCGAGGTACAGAAACTGTTGGCTGAATGGGATGCCCTAGCCAATCACGAAGGTGAGCAGGAACAGTGACCGAAGCGAACTCCGTACTCGGTAAGGCCCTTACACTGCAGGGCGAAGTTCGACGACTGGAGGCGAGCACCCAAGGCGCCGAGGAAGCCAAACGGGTTGTCACCCGGGTGACTGAGATCCGGGCGGAACTCGGTAACATTAGGAGGCAACTCCATGTGGCCGAGGAACTCAGGAAGCACACCTCCGTCGAGTTCGGTCTGGCGGGAGTCGATACTGGGTTGGCCAACCTGAAACGGAACGCCATGGTCGGTATCCCGAGTAATCCGGCGTTCGTCAGCGCGCGTGGGAAGGCGAAGAAGACGGCCGAGGAGCATGCGACCCGAATTCAGGAGGCCTGGCGTAATTGGACCGCCAAGCAACTGGAGGGCCTTCCCGTGGAACGGATCCCCATGCTCGCCCTCGATCGGCAAGGTGATGCTCAGAGGACCTTCGAAGATCTCCGGCGTACAGCCGCACGTGAGGTCTCGAAATCCGACGTCTTGACGTTCACCGCGGAGTACAACCGACTTAGCGAGGAACTGCGCGAGGCCAAAGACGCGCCTGAGGAACTCAGCACCCTGGTGCAGCGGATTAACTCTGGGGGCATGACCTTGCGTGACCTGACGGACGAGGACATCGCTTTGTTGCGCTCATGGTCCTGGGACGGCCACATCACACTGGGTAGGAAGAGGGTGTAGTGGGGAACGACCTGCGGTTTTTCGGGCAACTACTGAACGACCTCGAGGACCTCGAACTTCCCCTGCTCTCCTGGGGGTTGACCGACAGTGCCTTGGCCGAGAAAGAGGTCCTGGAGACGATCGACACCACTCTGGACACGTACCCAGTGCCACCAGAGGACACATCAGCTGAGGACGTCCTCAGAGTCCTCCTGAAACAGGCCCTCCTGTTCAAGGAGCCCGGAAGTTCGCCCGCGCGGTACCGGAGTAGATTCGCCGAGACCTTGAGGCTCACCATCGGACTTCGACAACTGTTCCCGACGTGGCGGTTCGGGGAGGACCCGCCACAGGACTGGTGGCACAGTGGCAAACGGCTCATCGCCGACTACCGCCTTCATGCGGTTCCACGAAAATACCCGAAGCGGGACATACCCGCCGAGGAGGCACTACGAACCTTTTCCGAACTCCCCGGTTGGGGAGAGCGGTCCACTAGGGTTGCTGTCCAGCAGATTGGGGCCCGGGAGCTCTCTCGGTTCCAGGTGGAGGCCACGCGTTCCATCTTCGGTTCGTTGTCCCGCGGCAAGAACCACGGTGTGATCGTGGGCGCGGGAACAGGAAGTGGCAAGACGCTCGCCTTCTACCTTCCCGCCCTTGCTGCGATGGCATCCCGGAACCACAACCGCGGGGTGCACACCTTGGCCCTGTACCCGCGGATTGAATTGCTACGCGACCAATTGCGAGAAGCTGTCTCCACAGCGTGGGACACCGAGAGCGCTTTTCCTCGCCCACTACGGATCGCTGCCCTCTACGGAAATACGCTCAATGACGCGAAGGAACTTGAGCGCAAAAACAACAAGCACTGGCGTCGGGAGCGGGAAGGGGACGTCTGCCCCTATCTCACCTGCCCGCAATGCGACACAGGGGAGTTGCTCTGGTTTGACCGGGACCGCAGTCGCGGCGTGGAACGGCTCATCTGCCTGGAGTGTGCCGCGCAGATCCCCGAGGGGCGACTCGCGCTCACCCGTAAGTCTATGCGAGAGAGCCCGCCGGACCTGCTGTTCACAACGACGGAGATGCTTAACCGCCACAGCGCCAACCCTTACCTCAGCGGTCTCCTGGGGTGGACTGGTCGGCAGAATCCGTCACTGGTACTACTCGATGAGGTCCATACTTACTCGGGGCCGCAGGGCGCCCAGGCGGCCCTCCTGCTACGCCGATGGAGGTATGCGGTTAGATCACCGGTTACCTTTGTCGGGCTGAGCGCGACCTTGAAGGACGCCGGGAGGTTCTTCAGTCAGTTGACGGGCCTTCCGCTAACCAGCATCGACCACATCGAACCGACCCCGGATTGCTTGGAGGAAGAGAGTCGGGAGTACGCACTGGCGCTCCGCGGCGACCCGGTGTCGGGGACCAGTCTTCTGTCCGCATCGATCCAAACCGCGATGCTCTTCGGTCGTTTCCTCGACCCGAAGGGGAACGGCCCGGTGGCGGAGTCGCTGTTCGGCAACACCGGCTTCCTCTTCACCGACGACCTCGACGTCACCAACCGTTTCTACGATGATCTGCGCGACGCAGAAGGCGGGCAGTCCCGCTCCGGCCGGGCCGGACGCAAGGCTGTACTGGCCAGTCTGCGATCACCCGACCTACCCCAGAACAGGAACCGCTACAGGGACGGGCAGTCGTGGGACCTGATGGACAAGATCGGTCACTACCTCGACAGTGGTCTACGGTCCCAGGCTCTGATGATCGGCCGCACTTCATCCCAGGACGCGGGCGTACGGCCAGAGAGCGACCTCACCGTAGCGACTGCCTCCTTGGAAGTCGGTTTCAATGATCCCCGTGTCGGTTTGGTCCTCCAACACAAGGCACCCTACGACGATGCCGCTTTCATCCAGCGTCGGGGGCGGGCTGGACGCCGAAGGGGCTCTCGTCCCGTCACCGTGATCACCCTGTCGGATTTCGGCCGTGACCGACTCGCTTACCAAGGATATGAAACCCTATTTGCCCCTGAGGTCCCAGCCAGGAGCCTGCCGGTCGGCAATAGGTACGTGTTGAAGATTCAGGCCGCTCAGGCCTTTCTGGATTGGCTGGGACAATGCCTCCGGGTGCAGGGGAGTCGGTGGGACGACCCCCGCATCCTGCTGACCGAACCCAGCGGCAGGAACCTCCCGAAACGGAAAGAAGCGAGCAGCCACCTTGCTTCGGTGATCCGTGAGTTGTTGGAGCGAGAGGGTAGGCTCCGCGACAGCCTGGCCCGACACCTGGAAAAGGCCCTCCAGGTAAGCACCGACGAAGTACAGGTACTCCTCTGGGAGCAACCACGCTCCCTGATGCTGGGGGTCGCCCCTACAGCTCTGCGCAGGTTGGAGAGTGAGTGGACCCCGCTACGGAACGACCCCGGCGCGAACAGCAAAGCTGTCCTTCCGGAGTTTGTGACCCGGACACTATTTGCTCCCCTTAACGTCCCTGAGGTTCAGTTCGACCTCCCGTTCGACTCCGGTTCGGAACCAGAGACCATGCCCGTGGCCAAGGCCCTACGAGAAGCGGTTCCTGGGCGTGTGAGCCGACGGTACGGCTACCAGCGGGACGAACACCGCACCTGGTTGCCGGTTCCCGAGGGCGATAACGACATCTTGGAACTGAAAGACGTGGTGCCCGAGGCCGCCGGGCAAGGCCGATGGTGTCCCCACAACGTGGATCCGGACGCTGTGCCGGAGAACATGGAGGTCTTCCGGCCCTTCCGCATCGCACTGCAAGCTCCACCGACGGAGATCAACGACCGCTCCCAGGGACGCCCGCTCTGGGGAACGGAGATCACCAGCGATAATCCGCCCAGTGAGGCAGACGTTCCTGACCCTTCCCCATGGCGCAATCGCATCCACTCACTCAGCTTCGCTACCCACGCTGCCGGAAACCCCATCGAAGTCCGCCGGATGACCTACGGGGCTGACTGCGAGATCAGCCGACAGGGGCAGCACGGGCCCGAGCGCCGTACCATTCGTTACAGCTACAATCATGCGCCCGCCGCACTCGGTTTCAGCCTCGGTGTCGACGGCATGAGCGTGCGGGTTGCTCCACTCGATCTCTCCGACGCCTCGGTCCGGAGTTATCTTGCATCATCGCAATGGCGCTCGAAAGCGTTCTTCCGCGCCGTCGCGGAGGACATAGAACTCTCTGAGGCGACCAATACATTCCAGCGGGGATGGTTGGCCCTCATCTACATCACTGCATTTTCCCTGGAAGGGCTTGACGGGACACGAACACCCGAACAGACCCGGGCCTTTCTTGCAGACGGCTCCTGGCGAAGTCGGCTCGCGGAGATTCTCAAAGTGCTCTACCGGGAGGATGCCCCCGTCTCCCCTCAAGGTTCAGCAGCCACCGATAGGCTCATCGAGACGCTCACGGACCTGAGCCGAGCACCGGCCGTGGCCGCTGCCCTGGACCGGGCCGGACAACTTCTCGTTGCGGACGACGTCGCCGAACGGACCGCTAACCTGGCTCGGCGTGCCTACCGTGACACCCTCGCTTCCGCTGTCCTCGACGCTGTCCTCCGTGCCTGCCCAGACGCTCAGGACAATGACGTCATCGTCGACGTGGTGGAAGGAGGCCGCCCCGACAACCCCGACACGATCTGGATCAGCGAGACCTCGGTCGGTGGCCTGGGCATCATGGAGAGTCTGGTCCGCTTCTATAGCGAGGATCCGCGACGGTTCTGGTCCCTTGTTGAAGCCGCCCTCCAACCCAACGAGTACGAATACGTCGATTCCACGCTCACCCGACTCCTGAAGCACGTCGTTGAAGAAGAGCCATCCGGTCCGGCGTCCGCAGCCATGGCCGAACTCCGTCAGGCGCACTCTGCTACCGACTCTGACCGGGCTCTGGAACGCCTTCGAGGCGCCTGGGCTGAGTTGGACGGACCACCCAGGCACAGTGCAGTGGCATCCCTATCCACCCGTCTCCTACGGCCCGGGAGCGGAGCTGACCTCGACGCGACCGCCCTGAGCCTGGTGGAGGTATGGGACGGGCTGCAACAGCGTCTCGGCTTCGAAGTCGATGCCCGGGTCATCGCCTACGCGGTCGGGTCCGGAAAACTGGACCTCGGTGGTCGCTCCCTGACGGCGGATCAGGCATTTAGTGTGCTCTGGCCCCGTGGTGAACAGGCCCGCAACCACCACTTGCGGCAGTACCAGCCGTTCCTCAGCATGGACAGACCCATGGTCCTGGACAGGCTTCTCGTAGAGTCCGCCCATGACGAGCACCTTCCTCGCCTGGATGTGACAGAACCCGGTTGGGAGGCGGTGTATCAGGAAATCATCGCGAAGTTCGGGGCTGTGGACCTGGTATGCCCCTCTCACGATCGCCGGGCCCTCAGCAATGCCGTGGCCCGGGTGCCGGCCCTGTATGTAGACCGGGACGTAATAAGGATCTACGGTGAGGTCGGGGGTATCACTCGCCATGGCGAAGAACTCCGAGCCCGAGTGGAATTGCAGGAGGCAGAGCAGTGAGCCGGTTAGAAAGGACCGTGCGTACAGGCACTAGGACGGGACTGCGCGCGGACTCGCTACTGGCCGCAGCATTGATAGCGGAGATCCTCTCGCCAGGGGAGGACCTGTGGGTGATCTCTGGGTGGATCAGCGACGTGGAGGTCATCGACAACTCGCGGGGGACGTTCGACTCAGTCCTCGGCGAGCTCCCTTCGACACGATGCCGCCTGTCACAGGCACTGGCCCTCATCGCTGCTGCGGGGGCACGGGTCAACCTCGTGACCCGGCCCGGCGCGCACAACGAAGCCTTCGTTGCTCGAATGCGTTCTCTGGTCAGGGATGAGTGGAAGTTGCACGTGAAGTTGGACCCGGACATCCATGAGAAGACAATCTGTGGCAGAGATTGGATGTTGACGGGGTCGATGAACTTCACCGTCAATGGCCTGGGAAGTAGCAAAGAGCAAGTGACGTACACGGTCGACGGCCGTGGAGTCGCCCAAGCCCACCTCGACTTCGCACAACAGTGGAGGAGACCCGCGTGGTGACGACAGGAGGGCCCGTGCGTCCGAGAGAGCGACTCGGCATCGAGGAGTTCGTCGATAGGTTTTTCGGTGAGGGCAATGATGCTGGCCAGTACCCAGCGATCGTCGATTCCTGTAGAGAAACCCTCAGTGCCGGACCGGACGGCCCCATTGCGCTTCCCCGCCACATCGAGTGGCGCGACTGGTTCGCGATGTACGTGATCTCTGGGAACGGCACTAACACCACCCAGGTCAGGGAACTCATCCAGGCGTTCGTCGGCCCCACGTACTGCACCAAGGGCGACACCGTTCCTGCGGTCCTGGACCCGGCTGACCCGGTCGATTCCGCTGTCATCGAGTTCGCGGGGCCGGGGTCAACATTCATCGTCGGGGCCGGCACAAACAAAGAGCGCCGCAGGCGTATGCGGCAGGCGCTCGAACTCATGCAAAGAGTAGCGGTCACCGGTCCTCCGCGGAACTGGTACATACCCAAGCCTTTGGGTCGGTTGCTCGCCGAGTTTCAAGCCGCACTGGCCACTGGTGGTCAGGCCGTCTCCGAAGCCGCATTGAACGAGATCGAGGCGCGCGGTGGGATCACCGCCACCAACCTCGCCCATCTGCGAATCAAACGATTGGACCGCCTGGGCCGAGGTAAGGACCTGCTCGCCATGGAGGGTCTGTCCAATGTCCTGCGCCAGGATCCGCCCCTGCCGGTGAAACAGGCCGTCCTCAACGCGATCTACTCGGTGCACCTGTGCGAGTTGCTCGAAAGCGGAGAGTTTGAAGCTGCCCTCGATAGCCTGCGTGGCGCCGCGCTCCCTGCGCCCCTCCCTTTACACGAAGATGTCCGGGACTACGGGGACGAAGCAGCGACCGTCCTAGTCACGACCGCGGTTGGTCGCGAAGACATCCCCTCGATGGAGGAGATGGTCTCGGCCTTGGCCGACACCGGCTACTTGAAGGTTCTACCGGAGGTGGTGCTCCGGAGGGTTGAAGAGCTTATAGGGAGGCCGGCGCCCCCACCCGAGGTCTCAGAGAAGAACCGTCCCCATCAGAGCTCAACCTCCGATTCAGAACCCTCCTCCTCCGCCTCGCCAGAAAGTTGGCTGGACCTGCTTCCTCTAGCAGCGCAGAGAGAGACCAGGGCGTTGGATATCGTCAGGGACGAGGAGTGGCACAACTGGCCCTCTCCCGCAGAGTCCGATGAAGATATCAGCCGGTTCCTCGATGCGTTGGACGACTCCTCGTGGAAGAACGCGTGGGAGATCGCCAGTGGTCCTTTCATCGAAGCGGTCGGCTACGAGTACTCCGCGCCGCACACAGCGCTCTCCTTCCTTACCTACGCGCTGTCTTTCCACCGACTCGGCCCGGGCGACCTGCTCGCCATCCAAGCGCTCACCGAGATCTTCCTGCGTTCCTCACCCAGCCCGGGCGACTACCGAGACATACTCGAGTTGGTACAGAGCTCCTGTGAGCAGTGGGTGTCTCCGGAGAACGCGATCGTCGCCCTCGACTTTGCCGATCGCCTGGTGCTATCCGCATGCCCTGACCGTGCGGTCCGGGCGAACCTGGCGTTGGCGCTCCTAGGGCCGCTGCACCGCCTACAAGGACGCCTGGAACCATCCATCATCGAGTTCGCACACCAATTGTCGGGCGAACTCGAGATCCCGTTCGAATGGCATCTGCCCGAGCGGCTCCAGGAGGAGGATCCCCTTGCGGGGCTTCCACCGTTGTCGTTGCTGTTGTACTCCCTTGATGAGGCCGTTCTACAGCGCACAGAAGCGAAACTGCGGACTCTCGTGCCCGAACTAAAAATCGCTCTCTCTCACGACAAAGTAGGAAGCGATTCCCTACGGCACAAATCGCGGAACGCTGATCTTGTGGTCCTGGCGACTCGCTGCGCCAAGCACGCCGCCACAGGATTCATCACGGAAAGCGCCAAGAAGGCCCATATGACGTACGCGGACGGTAGCGGATCGGCCTCTCTCCTAAGGGCCGCAGTGGACGGCCTATCCCACCTCGCCCAGGATAATCAGCACGTATGAGGAGCTAAAGGGGTCGGCGACAGCATGGTCGGCCGACCCCTTAGACGCTAGTGCCATCCCATCACTCAGCCGTGCCCGACCTGTGGATGACTTTCAACAGATGCGTGGTCAGCAAGTGCACATCGCTAGGAGTGTTCTGTAGACCGTTCCATTTGCGCTCTTCGCCATCGCTGAACCTCCATGTCCCTGAAGTCCAGGCCACCTCGGTTTCTAGGCTCGCCACGGCGGAACGGACAGCTTCGCACCTCACACCTTCAGCAGGTAGCTCGTCGGTCAGGGTGTCCATGACGAACCCCATCGACTGAATACCAGCACCATGGGTCAAGCGTGAATTCCTCGGAGGCTTAAGCCATGCGTCCGTGAAGACCTCCTTCACGATGCTCCAGAAGGACTTGAGGTGATGCAGCATGCGTTCCTCGTCCCCGCTACCATCCACCGGGTTGCGATACTGGTACAGAGCCCCCTCATAGAGACTGTGTTCCAGCATCTTCAACAGACTGTTGTCCTTGATGTATCCATAGGGGGAGGTCGGGCTTGCAACGGTCCCGTAGAACGGACTATCGCCGTCGATGTTGAGCCGCGTCATCAATTTTGCAGGAAGCCTACGCCGCACATACGCAGGGGGCAGGTGTCCCGTGGTGTCTGGCAGCAATTCGTGAATGAGGCCCTTGGGAAGGGGCTTGGTCGAGTTAACCAGGAGGAACTGAGAGCGCTGTTCTGCGGCGTTGTCAGCAATGAAACCCACGGCCGCGACCGGGAACTCTGCCAGGTCCGCATCGCGGATCGCCGCGCTCCGTTGCTGACCATCCACCAACCAGGCTGGTTTCTCATCTTCCGAGAGGGCCTCATCAACTGGAATGGCGAGTTCTCCAGGAACAGCGTAGTCGACGCTGCTCTGCTGGCCGTGGCGCACGAACTTCACTCGCGGATCAAATGCCAGCACGACGGCGTTAGGCAGCATTGCTCCGTCCGATTCGAGGTATCGGCGGATGGCTCGGATGTGGCTAAGAACCTCAGGTCGCTGATAACCCTTGAGATTCTCCTCCTCATCTCGGCTGATGCGAGAAACTGCAGCGAAGCTATGCAACTTCTTTCCGTCCACGGCGAAGCAGTAGATTCGCCGACTCCCTTGGCGTACCTCGAGAGCGGGAAGCCTAAGCGTGTATTGATCGGCCACATCATCTCCTATTTTACTGGCGGGGGTGGGCAACGGTTTAGGAGTTTTCTATTTCACGCATCTTTGACTCAAGTACCGTGAGGTTGTGAAACCCTCTGCGCTTATTTCTCTCTGATCCCCTGAATATAGCTATATCAATCCCGTGTTCTTTGCATAGGGCGCACGGGCATGATTTCCAGGGGGCCGCTTCGAGAGTGCGTCGGTAAAAGTCGATGTAACTCTTCTTCTTGGGCCCGTTCACCAGTGCCTCATACACTGCGAGGACCTCCACAGCTTCCTCAAGGCCAGCCTCTCCACGATCGAAGGAGCGCAAGCACTTCAAACAGTTGCGTTCGGCAGCAACGGCCTCGGCTTGAGCGACTCCTCCAGACAGGATCCGACGTTTCAAAGCGGGATTCGCATCGACCTGTGGGACACGCAAAGCGGTGAAGGAAAAATCACGAGTGTGATAATTGTTGCGGTCGTCCATGAAGGCCTGACGGAAGGCTGATGTGCTGTCGAAACTCGTAACCCCGTAGTCCTTGAACTTTCCCATGCTGTCCACCCGAGTGATACCGAGCAAGTGGAGTTCTGTGCCCTCTGAACGCACTAGGTCGATTTCTTGGAGGCAGGCGAGGATTTCCGGGGTCTTCAAGGGGACCATTCCACCGAGGGCAATACGCTGGTACCCCAATTCCTGGAGGCGGGAAACACTATCCGCGTAACTCTTGGGACTCCAACCCTGTGCCGCTCCGACGGGTTCCAGTAGGGAACCGCGGTTTCGGACCTCTCCTATGAATTGCTCAGCGAGGTCAAGAGATATACGGCGCCGTTTGGCCCATGCGGGGTCGACTTGGTGCTCGTCCAGTCCCGGTTCGAATCCGAAAATCACATGGTCGATGCTGACCCCGGAGTCGAACCTGCACCCCTCGTAGAAATCAAGAACCTCATCGACCGTGTAAGGTGGGTATTCCTCATCAATATAGTTAAAGGCTCCGCAATCGCCCAGGCTAGACATTCCCTTGGGTAGCCTGAAGAATTTCCGTATGCCCATGCGGTAAAGCCTGGCTCGTTGTGCGGACGTGTATTTTCCGGATCCGTTTACCGAACCGTCGACGATCGCTTTGCTGACGAGTATCCCGTCGTAGGGAGTAGGCGTGACGACCTCGTGCGCGTAGCGGTCATCGCGCTGACGGACCCTTGTGGGCAAATACTCGTCATTAAAGAAATCGTACGTCGGACTCACCAGATCTTGGCTGTCCGGAAAATAAAACTTCACGACGCGTTTGCCCTTGCTCGAACGTAGACACGGATAAGAAAGTTAGAGAGAGTACTAATATGGCGCGGGGTATTTTGCAGTTCACTCCAGGTGACGTTGAGTTCCGACCAGCGTCCTCGCGTCCAATGACATTCGCTCTTTATGAGTGCCAACTCTTTGCATGCCGAATCGACGGCATCATCGGAATGTATGTCCACATTCGCCATTACTCGGTCCATCAAACGCCCCATGGATCGGATTCCCACGCCGTGCATAAGGCGACTCTTTGTGGGAGGAAGTCCCCAGGCATAGGGGAACGTATCGCGCACCGCCGTCCAGTAGATGATCAGCAGTCTGCGGATCGACCCAGTGTCAGTAGTGTTGTTGGACAAGTTCCTGTGGAGGAAAAGGATGCCAGCGGACGAATTTAGGGATTCCTCGATAGCCGTACTGAGACTGTTGTCGGCTACAACAGCGCTACCACGCTTCTCTGGCCTGGTTGATGCCCGCTTGATCATACCTCGGAAAGGAGATTCATTATCCTGGTTCATCACGTCGACCAAAGCAGACGGAAGCTTTCGCGCCGATAGCTTAGCGGGAAGCGGCGTCCAGACCTCGGGCAGGAGCTCTGAGACCAAGTTGCTGGGGAGCGGAGAGACTGTGTTCACGCGTAGGAACTGGTCCCGTTGTGTGGCGAGGTCTTCAGTGACGAAACCTGCGACGGTCACTGGGAGTCGATTCCTCCCGGTACGGGAGAGGGCGAGGCTTCGCTGCTGGCCATCGACAATCCACGCCGGACGTGGTTCGTCTCTGGACTGCGGAAGCGGAACCTCAAGCGTCCCACTCGTGGCCAGGCCGTCGCTTGATGCGGGCCCAGGACTAGCACGGAACCGCACACTACTTGGCAGTGCCAGGATTAACCCATTAGGGAAAAGCACTTCGTCACTATCGAGATACTCCAAGATCTGCTTGACGTGCTGTTTCTTCTCAGGGCGCTGGTAGCCGATCAACTTACCGGCCTCATCCCTGGAGATCCGGGCGACATCGGCCACCTGATCGACCTCCTCGGCTGCCAGTGTGAACAAGTAGAGCGGGATGGTCGGATGCTGTTGCACACGGAGAGCCCTACGCTTGATGACGGAGTCAGTCATCCATCCCCCATGGTCTCGACGTACAACGTGGCAAACCTCTTCTGCTCACAAGCCATCCCCTCCTCGCGCAGGAGACGCAGGAGCTTGGTCTTGGAACAGTTGGGGTTAGCGCGGACCGCGGTCAGAATGAATGCCCGCACCTCTTCGTCAGTCATCGGCCTGCGGTCGTAGGTCTCCTGCTTCTCGGACTCTGCGGCCCACTTGCCCCAAGCAGCAACGGTATCTGGAGCTGTGAGCGGGCCGCCTGGGGAACAGTGGCCAACCCAGGAGATCGCCATGCGTGCGTTCAAGCTCGTGAGCGTGCCCCCCAGAGCATGGCGCAACGCCCTGTTGGAGGGAACACGGTGGATGCCAGGAACCTCACGGTCTCCCCCCAGCAGAAGAACGTCGCCGCCGAGACGGCCCAGTTCTCGCAGCTCGGCCTGCAGGATCCTGCTGTAAGACTCGGACAGCACGAGAAGCACGGGTCCCTGCTCACCGAGCTCCCTAAGGTTCGCCGCTCCTCTGCGCCTTTGCAGATGATCCCACCAAATTCTTCGGTCTGCGTTGGTCGAAGCCACAGAATCGACGTGCCCTGAGCTGAAAGTAGCCCCATACGGTGGCGCCTGCTCTGACACTGGTTGGAGGCCGAGTCCCGCCGAAGCTACCCAGAGCTTCGGTGTCCAACCGGCTCTGGCCGCCGCTCCGGTCAAGGCTCTGCTCTGAGCCCACTGTTCCCCTTTGTAGAGGTTTGACAGGGAGGTCTGTCCCGAAGCTTGGGCAAGACGCTCGTTCCAGATCGCCACGCGCTGGTCGATGGCCACGTCGGGAAGCGTGTGTACCTGGAGGGAAGGTGTAACCGGGCTTATCTTGCGCTCTGTGCAAGTAACTACCACAGATAGTTCCCTCACGTACCCTGACCCCCTGCGAACCGTAACTTGAAGGCAACGCGGTTCACTCTACCCACCAGTTATCGCCTGTAGGCTCCCAGGGATGGACAGTCCACTTCAGAGGGGTGTGAACGATATGGGACGGCCCGCAGTCGTACTACTGAGCGGAGGTCTGGACTCGACCACGGTCCTGGCAATCGCCAAGAACCAGGGCTTCAGCCCGTATGCTCTGAGCTTCCGTTACGGCCAGCGCCACAGCATCGAACTCGATGCCGCACGACGGGTCGCTGAGACACTCGGAGCGGAACGTCACGTCATCGCCGACATTGACTTGAGGATCTTCGGTGAGTCGGCTCTCACCGACGAGATCTCTGTTCCCAAGCACGACAGCGTCGAGGAGCTCGGGAGCGACAGTGTTCCGGTGACCTATGTTCCCGCCCGCAACACCATCTTCTTGTCCTACGCCCTCGCCTATGCCGAGGTCGTTGGGGCCAAGGATATCTTCACGGGCGTCACTGCGGTGGACTACAGCGGCTACCCTGACTGTCGTCCCGACTACATGGATGCCTACGAGAAGATGGCAAACCTCGCCACCCGGGCTGGCGTCGAGGACGAGACTCCCCTCCGACTGCGCTCACCCCTCATTGAGATGTCCAAAGCTGACATCGTCCGGGAAGGGCTGCGCCTGGGTGTCGATTATTCCTTGACCTTCAGTTGCTACGACCCTGACGAGCAGGCGAGGGCTTGCGGTCACTGTGACACTTGCCTGCTGCGCCTCAAGGGGTTTGCCGAGGCCGGGGCCACCGATCCCGTCCAGTATCGAGTGGGGTAGGTATGGGGTACCTGGTCAAGGAGATCTTTTACACCTTGCAGGGGGAGGGGAGCCATGCCGGTAGGCCAGCTGTCTTCTGTCGTATGTCCCGCTGCAACCTGTGGACCGGCTACGAGAAAGACCGCCACCGTGCGATCTGTACGTTCTGTGACACGGACTTCGTTGGTACAGACGGTGTCGGGGGCGGGCGGTTCGCCACGGCTGATGAGCTTGCTGACGCTGTGGCACGTGCCTGGCCCTCCGAAGAACGGGCTCATCGGTTTGTCGTCTGCACCGGCGGTGAACCCCTCCTGCAACTGGACGAAGAAGCCGTGGAAGCCTTGCACAAACAGGGCTTCGAGGTCGCAGTGGAAACGAACGGTACCCGTGTTCCGCCTGAGGGGATCGACTGGCTGTGTGTCAGCCCCAAGATCGGTTCGAAACTTGTCGTTGACCAGGGGGATGAACTGAAGTTGGTGTATCCGCAGCCCGGCGGTTCCCCCGAGTCGTTCGAGCATCTAGACTTCAGTGTCTTCCGACTCCAACCCATGGACGGCCCCGAACTCGAAGCCAATACTCGTGAGACCGTCGAGTACTGCCTGAAGAACCCTCACTGGCGCCTGTCACTCCAAACGCACAAGTATCTGGGAATTCAGTGAAAATGGAAATATTCCGCGAGTTCACTTTCGAAGCAGCGCATCGGTTGCCCCGGGTGCCGGAAGGGCATAAGTGTGCTCGGTTGCACGGACACTCGTACCGGGTCGTCTTGCACATCGAGGGGCCTGTGGAACCTGATGCCGGCTGGGTCATGGACTTCGGCGACGTCAAGCGTGCGTTCGAACCTCTGCGGAGCCGACTCGACCATTACTACCTCAATGAGGTTGACGGGCTCGATAACCCTACGAGCGAGAACCTGGCGCGCTGGATCTGGGAGCGGCTACACCCCACGCTGCATGGGCTCACGGCCATCACTGTCCAAGAAACGTGTACCTCCGGTTGCACCTACCGGGGGGAGTGAGTGCTCTCTCCAGATAGAGCACATTGCTCCCACTGGCCACCCATCTACTTCTAGGTGCCACTCTTCGAAAGAAAAAGGCGTGAAGAACCTCTCGCTCTCCGGGGTCGTCGTATTGGCCCTCTACGTTTCCACCATTCCCGCGGCGAATCTCGCGATCGTCTACATCGGCGTCCTTCCCGTGGGGTTCGGCTACGCGGCTCCGGCGGGGGTCTATGTGGCCGGACTCGCGCTCATCCTACGTGACGTAGCCAGGGAAAAAGCAGGGCGCGGCGCAGTGCTGTTGGCGATTCCCGTAGGCACCGTCTTGTCCTACTTGATGGCTGATCCGGCACTGGCTGTGGCGTCCGCTTTCGCTTTCGCCTTGGCTGAGGGCATGGATTTCATCGTCTACGAACCTCTACGTAAACGCGGATTCCTGATCGCCATGGTTGGATCTAATATCATCGGGATCATCGTGGACAGCCTGATTTTTTTGCAATTCGCCTTTGGTTCTTTCGATTACCTTCCAGGGCAGATCCTGGGGAAAGCGTGGATGACCGTAGCCGCAGTCGTTATCCTGACTTTGCTGAGGCGCATAGCGACCCGAAGGGACGTAGTCGATCGGTCTCGATGGCTAAGGCTTTTAATGGATTCGTCCAGAAAGGGGTGAGAATGTTCGCCAGAAAGAAATCCTTGTTAGTGCTCCAGTCGTAGATCCGGTTTGCTCTGACATAAGACCTAAGTCATTTGCCAGAGATTGCAGTACGGAAAACTCAGCGTAGCGACCCAGTGCTAGTGTGGTGACTGAACAGGTTTGCCGAGTTGGGATAATGCCGCAGTGGCCAGTGGGCGCTCTCTCCAGCGCAGACCTTTCTCGCTGTGCACCCGAGCCCACTCGCATCCGAGCCCACTCGCATCGCTGTTGGGCGAGCAAACTCGGATCGCGGGCGTTGGCGTTGCGCCACCTCAAGTAGGTGTGTAGCACCCGGTTCTGCACCGCGTGGTTTGGGGCGGTGGGAGTTGGCGATGATGAACTGGCGCAGTGGCCCGAAGCGTGCCTCGATGGGGCTGGCCCAGGAGGTGTAGGTCAAAGTGAAGCACAACTCGACCTTGTTGCGCCGGGTCCAGGTGCGGATTGCTGGCCCCTTATGCGCGGACAGGTTGTCCAGGATCACGTAGACAGGTGCGCCGTCCGGGCGTTGGGTCCGGGTTGTTTCGTTCCGGGGGTGATGGAGGCTCTCAACCCTGGGAAGGAAGAGCGGTATGCCAGCACCGAGGAAGTATCCGCCTGAGCTGCGCGAACGAGCGATCCGGATGGCGGTGGAGGCCCGCAGGGAGGCGGCCACACGCGACGGGGTCATCGCCCGTACCGCCGACCAGTTGGGCGTCAACCGCGAAACGCTGCGCAACTGGGTCACCTAGGTGTACTGCCCTGAGAGGTTGGTGACGCGGGAGGCGGGAGGGCCACCGAGTGCGGTGTGGAACCGGTGGTGATTGTAGTGATGCAACCACCCGGGGAACGCCTCCCGCCGTTGGGACTCTGACGCATAGGGGCGGGCGTAGGCCCACTCCTGGACCAGGGTCCGGTTGAAGCGTTCCACCTTGCCGTTGGTCTGGGGCCGGTAGGGGCGGGTGCGCTTGTGCTTGACGCCCTGGTCACGGACCAGGTCACGCCACAGACGCGAGCGGTAGCAGGACCCGTTGTCGGTCAGTACCCGCTCCACCGTGATCCCCACCGACGCGAAGTAGGCGTGCGCACGCTCCCAGAACGCGACGGCGGTCTCCTTCTTCTCATCGGTCAGGATCTCGGAGTAGGCCAACCGGGAGTGGTCGTCCACGGCGTTGTGCAGGTAGGCATACCCCGCGTTGGAGCGGTGCCTGCGCCCCCGGGGGGGGGCGTCCCAGCGCCTTGTGGCCGCCGCCGTGGGGGATGTTGCCGAGCTTCTTGATGTCCACGTGCACCAGCTCCCCGGGGCGTTCGCGCTCGTAGCGGCGCACCGCCCGTCCGGTGGCCCGGTCGGTGTGGGCCAGGCGGGCACACCCGTAGCGGGTCAGGATCCGGTGCACCGTCGAGGCGTGCATGCCCAGGTGGCCGCCGATACGGGCCGGGCCCCACCGGCGCAGGTGGCGCAGCTTGATCACGCGGCGCTCGCGTCGGGGTGGGGTGCGCCGTGGTGAGCGGGCCGGGCGGCTGGAGGCATCGACCATGCCCGCTTCACCCGTGGCCCGGTAGCGGTCGGCCCAGCGTTTGGCGGTGGTGGTGCTGGTCTGGAAGCGTTC
>VWVT01000026.1 GCA_008638415.1 Nocardiopsis sinuspersici | reverse complement strand
GGAGGGCAAGACGATGGGCCACGCGGGCGCGATCGTGTCGGGGTCCTCGGGCACGGCCGCCGCGAAGAAGGAAGCGCTGGAGGCCGTCGGCGTCAAGGTCGGCAAGACCCCCAGCGAAACCGCCCAGTTGGCGCGCGAGCTGTTCTAGCCCGCCCAAGGCGTAGTTTCCACACAAGGCTCCGCCCCGCCGCACCGCGGTGGGGCGGAGCCTTGTGTACGTGGGGCTCCTTCCGAGGTTCAGCCGCTACCGAGCTCCCCGGAGCCGCCGCCACGGCGCCTGCGCATGATGACGGTGGTGAGGCCGGGGACCACGAGCAGGAAGAAGAACCCGAAGAAGACGGCGATGGAGGTGACGTTGCCGGACATGATGGCGGGCAGGCCCCACACGAGGAACAGGAAGCCGCTCCAGCCGATCAAGCCGCCCAGGTTGGGGCCGCGGTCCTTGCGGTCCACCTTGCCGTGCTCGGCGGCGCCTCTCTCCACGGGTGCGGACCCACGGGTGGCGGGCGCGGTGTCGGCGGTCCCGGTGACGGAACCCGGTCGCAGCCGTGCCGGCAGGTCCTCGAAGAGCGGCACCAGGTCCAGGTTGGTGACGGCGTTCAGGGCCGTGGTCGAGCGGGCCTCGTGCTCGTCGAAGTCCAGCCGGCCCTCCTCCAACGCCGTCCGCAGCCGTTCCAGCGCCTGGTCGCGCTCGTCGTCGGAGAGGCGATAGTGGTCGGGTTCGGGACCTGCCATGCGGATCGTTCCATTCGGGCGGGGGGCGGTGCCGGACTCACAGGGTACGACGGGGGCCGCGCGGGTCCGGTTCCCCCTCCTGGAGCGTTTCCGCGTCCACGGCGGCTCCGCCCCACCGCTGAGCGGCGGGGGAACCGCCGTGTGCGGCCGCTCGTACGACGGGCTGGAAGCAGGCACCGGTGTCGGGGGCGGGGAGGCCGCACGGCACGGAAGGCGCGGTGTGCCTTCCGTCCCCGGTCAGGAGCCCGGGGCCGGGAGCCGGGCCGGAGCAGGCGGGGGAGTGGAGCGGCCGGGTCTCGTGCGTACCGGCACGACACGCGCGGCCGGGATGGCGTGGAGCATTCCGGTCCCTGGCAGCATAAGTCGGGTGAGTACGCCAGGATCTCCTCCCGACCGCGGCCGTCCCCCCAAGCGCCCGCGGGCCAGTGCCGCCGACGGGTCCGCTGCATCCGCCAGGGTCGCCGACGCGCCCAGGCCCGTCTACTCCACCGGCGGGATCGCCGCGGCCACGGCCGCGGGGCTGGGGCTGGCGGTGATCATCACCCTGGCCATGATCGGGTGGGTGGCCGCGCCGCACGACGCCTTCGGCGAGGAGATCGGCGACATCCTCCGGGGTGCGGTACTGGCCTGGCTGGTGGGCCACCACGTGTCGTTCTCGGTGCCCGACGGGCAGATCGCCCTGCTGCCGCTCGGCCTGGTCCTGCTTCCGGGGCTGCTGCTGTACCGGTCGGGGCGGTGGCTGGCGCGCTCCTGCTCGATCCCCCGCCTGCGGTACGTGTACCGGGCGGCGCTGGCCATCGCCGGGCCCTACGCGGCGATAGCGGGCACCCTGGCGCTGGTGGCGCGTACCGAGTCCGTCGAGCCGAGTATGCCGCGCGCGCTGGCCATGGGGTTCGTGATCGCCTTCCTGGCCGGCGGCCTGGGGGCACTGCGCCAGATGACGCTCGACAAGGGGGTGTCCGTCCGGGACCTGCTGGACCTGATGCCCGCCCGGCCGCGGTCCCTGCTGGTGGGGATGCTCGTCTCCACGGGGACGCTCCTGCTGGGCGGTCTGCTGCTGTTCCTGGTGGCCCTGGCGTTCAGCCTGCCCGAGGCGGTCGAGATGACGCGGACCCTGCGTCCGGGCCTGGTTGGCGGTGCGCTGCTGCTGGTCGTCCAGTTGGCCTACCTGCCCAACGCCGTGGTGTTCTCGGTGTGCTACGCACTGGGGCCGGGTTTCGCGGTGGGGACGGGAACCGTCGTCGCGCCGACGGGGGTGTCGGCGGGCGCCCTGCCGGTGCTGCCGATGCTGGCCGCGGTGCCCGAGAACGGAGCCGCTCCGGTGGCGTCCCTGATCGCGCTCGCGGTGCCGTTCGCGGCGGGTGCGCTGGGTGGTGTGCTGACCCAGCGCAGTGCTCCCGACGCGGTCAGCGAGGCGGCTCCGCTGTGGGGCTTCGTGTGCGGGGTGACCACGGGGACACTGTGTGCGGCGCTGGCCGAGGTGGCCGGGGGGCCGCTCGGCGGCGAGAGACTGAGTGAGATGGGTCCGTCGGCGTGGCAGGTGGGCCTGGTCGCCGCACTGGAGGTGGGTGTGGCCGCCGCCGTGGCCGCGTGGGCCGCGAACTGGTGGTACACGCGCGGATCGCACCCGTCGCGACCGCGCTCCGCCCGGGGGAGGAGGGCGCCCGAGCCCCGTCCGGAGCCGCAGCCCCGCCCGGAGCCCCACTCCGTTTCGGAGTCCCGCCCGGGATCGAAGCCCCGGCCGGAACCGAAGCCCCGCCCGGAACCGGAGCTGCCCCCGGACGTGCCGGTCGGGGAGGGACTGGCCACGGTGACGCCGCTACGCCGCCGTGAGGACGGGGAGTCCCGGCCAACCCCGGACCAGGACGGCCGGGAGGACACGGAGAGGACGGACCGGGCCGCCGAGCGGGCGGCGCACAGGCAGGCCCGCCGGGAGCTGCGGGAGCAAAGGCGCGAGGAGCGCAGGGCCCGGCGCGCCGAGGGCGGTCGCTGGTGGCGCCGTCGCCCCGCCGAGGACGAGGAGTCCGAGGAGCTGTACGGGATCACCTACGAGGCCGAACCCGACCAGACCGACGCACCTCAGTCCTGAGAGAACCCTCGGCCCCTACGGCGCGCCCGCTCCTACCTCACGGGCGCGCCCGCGAAACCTCCGGCAGCCTCGTCGGCGCCCCCACCACCCTCGGTGGCGAAGGCGCCGAGTCCCCGGAACCTAGTCCTCCTGGGCGGCGGGCTTGCGCCTGGCGGGCTCGAAGATGGCGTTCACCAGGTCGGAGCACCACTTGAGCAGCTCCAGGTCCCGCAGCGGCTTGCCGCCCAGGCCACCGGACTTGGGGACCGGGACCAACAGGGTCTTGGTGGCCTCCTTGCGGATGGTCTTGGGGTACAGCCGCCGCAGCCGCAGCTCCTGCGACTCGCGCAGCTCCACCGGGGCGAAGCGGATCTGGTTGCCCTGCATCACCACGTCGGAGAGCCCCGCCGACTTGGCCAGCACACGGAACCGGGCCACGGCCATGAGGTTGTCCACCGGCTCGGGCGGAGTGCCGTACCGGTCGGTGAGCTCCTCGTAGGCGGCGAGCACGTCCTCCTCACTGGTGACGCTGGCGATGCGCTTGTAGGACTGCAACCGCAGCCGCTCGCCCGGCACGTAGTCGTGCGGAATGTGCGCGTTGATGGGCAGCTCGACCTTGGTCTCGATCTCCTTGGCCGCCTCGGGGTCGCCCTTGAGTTCGGCCACCGCCTCACCCACCATGCGCACGTACAGGTCGAAGCCCACGCCCGCGATGGTCCCGGACTGCTCGGCGCCCAGGATGTTGCCCGCGCCCCGGATCTCCAGGTCCTTCATCGCCACGTACATGCCTGCGCCCGTCTCGGTGTGCTGGGCCACGGTGGCCAGCCGCTCGTGGGCGGTCTCGGTGAGCGGCCTCTCCGGCGGGTACAGGAAGTACGCGTAGGCGCGCTCGCGCCCGCGGCCCACCCGGCCGCGCAACTGGTGCAGCTGCGACAGCCCGTAGGTGTCGGCGCGGTCGATGATCAGGGTGTTGGCGTTGGGCACGTCCAGGCCGGACTCGACGATGGTCGTGGAGACCAGCACGTCGAAGTTCTTCTCCCAGAAGTCGACCATCACCTTCTCAAGCTGCTGCTCGTTCATCTGGCCGTGCGCGAAGGCCACCCGTGCCTCGGGCACCAGGCGTTTGATGTTCGCCGCCACCTTGTCGATGGAGGCCACCCTGTTGTGCACGAAGAACACCTGTCCCTCGCGCATCAGCTCGCGGCGGATCGCGGCGGCGATCTGCTTGTCCTCGTAGGGCCCCACGAACGTGAGCACCGGGTGGCGCTCCTCGGGCGGGGTGAGGATCGTGGTCATCTCGCGGATGCCGGTCAGGCCCATCTCCAGCGTGCGCGGGATGGGTGTGGCCGACATCGCCAGTACGTCCACCTGGGTGCGCAGCCGCTTGAGCGCCTCCTTGTGCTCCACGCCGAAGCGCTGTTCCTCGTCGACGATGACCAGGCCCAGGTCCTTGAAGCGGGTCTCCGACGACAGCAGACGGTGCGTGCCGATGACGATGTCCACCTCGCCGCTGCGCAGCCCCTCCCGGGTCAGCTCCACCTCGCCGTCGGTCTGGAACCGCGACATCGGCCTGACCGTGACGGGGAACGACGCGTACCGCTCGGTGAACGTGGACATGTGCTGCTGCACCAGCAGCGTGGTGGGCACCAGCAGCGCGACCTGCTTGCCGTCCTGCACCGCCTTGAACGCGGCGCGCACCGCCACCTCGGTCTTGCCGTAGCCCACGTCGCCGCAGATCAGCCGGTCCATCGGGACCGACAGGGACATGTCCTTCTTGACCTCCTCGATGGCGGCGAGCTGGTCGGGCGTCTCCACGTAGGGGAACGCGTCCTCCAGCTCACGCTGCCAGGGGGTGTCGGGTCCGAACGCGTGGCCGGGGGAGGCCTGCCGGGCCGAGTACAGCCGGATGAGGTCGCCCGCGATCTCCCGGACCACCTTGCGGGCGCGGTTCTTGGCCTTATTCCACTCGGCGCCGCCCATCTTGGACAGCGTGGGCGCCTCGCCGCCCACGTAGCGGGTGACCTCGCCCAACTGCTCGGTGGGCACGAACAGGCGGTCTCCCGGCTGGCCGCGCTTGGAGGGCGCGTACTCGATGAGCAGGTACTCGCGGGTGGCGCCCTGCACCTGGCGGCTGACCATCTCCAGGTAGCGGCCCACGCCGTGCTGCTCGTGTACGACGTAGTCGCCCGGTTTGAGCTGTAGCGGGTCCACCGTGCCCCGGCGCCTGCTCGGCATCCGGCGCATGTCGCGGGTGGAGGACTTCTGCCCCGCCAGGTCGGTCTCGGTGAGCACCACCGTGTGCACCGAACGCAGCAGGAACCCGTGCTCGACCAGCCCGGTGGTGACCGTGGCGACCGCGTCCCTGGGCCGCTCGTCCAGGTCGGCGGCCAGGGTGGCGCCCAGTCCGGCGTCGCGCAGCATCGCCACCAGGCGCTCTGCGGGTCCGTGCCCCTGGGTGACCAGCACGACGCTCCAGTTGTCGTGCAGCCAGCCCTTGATGTCGGCCAGGGCCCGCTCGGTGTCGCCCCGGTAGGTGTCGGCGGCCGCCGCGCCGACGATGACGGAGTCGTCCTCCTCGCCCGGGCCGCCGTCCTCGCCCGCGGTGAACGGGGTCAGCCCCCACCAGGGCAGGCCCAGCTCGGAGGCGGTGGAACGCAGGTCGGAGATGGACATGTAGGCGGATTCGCCCAGGTCGATGGGCGCCTCACCGCCGGAGGCGGCGTTGATCCAGGACGCGTCGAGGAACTCGGCGCTGGTGGCCTCCAGCTCCACGGCGCGGGTGCGGATGCGCTCGGGGTCGCACCCCACCACCATCGCGTCCTGGGGCAGGTAGGTGAAGAAGGGCTCCATGCGTTCGGCGAGCACCGGCGCGAACGCCTCCATGCCCTCCACCGACACGCCGTCGGCGATCTTGTGCAGGGTCTCGGCGAGGGAGGGGTGCTCCTCGGCCAGCGCCCGCGCGCGCCCGCGTACGGCGTCGGTGAGCAACAGCTCCCGGCAGGGCGGCGCGAACAGCCCGGAGGCCGCGCTGGTGGTGCGCGGGCCGCCCTCTCCGCCCCCGTCGGGGCCGATGGAGCGCTGGTCGGCGACCTGGAAGTAGCGGATGTCCTCGACGGTGTCGCCCCAGAACTCCAGCCGCAGCGGGTGCTCCTCGGTGGGCGGGAACACGTCCAGGATGCCGCCGCGCACGGCCATGTCGCCGCGCTTCTCGACCAGGTCCACGCGGGCGTAGCCGGTGTTGGCCAGGGCGGCGACCACGTCCTCCATGGACGTCTCGTCGCCGGGGCGGATGCGCACCGGCTCCAGGTCGCCCAGGCCGGCCACCAGCGGCTGCAGGACACTGCGCACGGGGGCCACGACCACCCGCAGCGGGCTGGTCAGCGGGTCGGAGGGGTCGGGGTGGGCGAGGCGGCGCAGGACGGCCAGCCGCTGTCCGACGGTGTCCGAGCGCGGAGAGAGCCGCTCGTGGGGCAGGGTCTCCCACGCGGGGAAGAGCGCGACCGAGTCCTCGGGCAGCAGGGAGCCCAGCGCGTCGGCCAGGTCGGAGGCCTCGCGCTCGGTGGCGGTGACGGCGAGCACGGTCCGCTGTGCGCCCACGGGCGCGTCCGCGGCCAGCGCCCCCACCATGAAGGGGCGCAGCGCCGCCGGGGCGACGAGGTCGAGATGGGGATCGCGGCCGCCCCGGGCGGCCTCGATCGCGGTGTGCAGCGCCGGGTCCCTGGAGACGTCGGCGAGAAGTCCAATGAGGCTCATAGCACCAGAAAGTGGAAGTGGTCCGGATCAGGCGGTGGTGGTCGCGGCCCGCACGGTGACAGAGGCGGCTGCGGAAGGTGGACGCCCGGCACCTCCCAGACTATCGAGTCCGGCGGCTCCGCGCGGGTGGGGTGTGGACAACCGGCGACACGGGACCGCCCCGGGCCGTCCGCTCTCCGGGCCCGGGCACGGGCGGCGGCGCGTATCGGGTAAAACCGGTCCCGAACTGCTTCTATTCCGTTCGCGACGGTGCGGTCCGGGGCGCCCGGTGCTTCGGGCATACGCTGGTGACGTTTCCCGGACCCTGGTAGGAGAGGAGCCGCGTGGTGAGTGCCAACAGGCGCGGGAGTGCGCCGGAACCCGGCGTCGAGCGGTCGGACGCCCCGGTCTTCGCCCCAGGTCCGGACGGGCTCGCCCACCTGGAGCTGATTCTCAACGGCGCCTACCCGCTGCCCGGTTTCATGACGGGGGACGAGGCGGAGACCGTGGAGAAGGAGGGCCGTCTGCCCGACGGGCGGCCCTGGCCGGTTCCGGTCACCCTGGAGGTTCCCGCGGAGCTGTCCGGAGTCGAACACCTGATCCTCACCGACCCCGAGGGCGCGCCGCTGGCCGGACTCGAGGCGTCCGAGCACTGGCGAGGCGCCGACGGGCGCCACCGCCTGGCCGGCGCGGTGACCCTGTTGCGCCCGCCGACGTACGGGGTGCTGCGCGAACTGCGGCCCTCGCCCTCCGAGGTGCGGGCCCAGCGCGAGCTGGAGCCCTCCGGCCGCCCCCTGCTGGCCGTGGTCACCGACCGGCCCCTGCACCACCGGGCGCTGCACCAGATCCGCGCCGAGGCCGACGCCCTGGGCCGGGTACACGGCGACGGCGTCCGCGCCGAGGTGCTGGTGATCGTCGACACCGGCCTGGAGGACGAGGGGATGGCCACGGCGGTGCTGGCCGCGGAGCCCCTGCTGCCCGCGCGCACCTCCTTCGTGGTGTGCACGCTGCCCCGGAGCGCCGACCGCTCCCGGGGAGTGCTGGGCGGTGTGTGGGGGGCACGGGAGGTGGCGCTGGCCGCGCACGTGGCCGCCGCCTACGGGGCCACCCACATGCTCTCGGTGACCGGCGGGGACGGCCCCGACGTCGAGCGGGTCATGGCCCAGCGCCCTCCCCTGACCGTGCTGGACCCCGAACCGTGGCGCTACTCCTCCGTGGAGGGACTGTGGCTGCCGCTCACCCGGGTCGACCCGGGCGAGGCCCGGTCCGAACTGACCGACGAGCAGGTGGAGGCGGAGCTGGCGCACGGGCGCGAGCTGCCCTCCTGGTTCACCCCGGCCCGCGTGGGCGCGGAACTGGCGCGGCTGCGCCCGGCCCGGACCAGGAGGGGCCTGACCGTGCTGTTCACCGGCCTGTCCGGGTCGGGCAAGTCCACGATCGCCCGCGGGGTGTGCGACGGCATCCGCCGTTCGGGGAGGTCGGTGACCCTGCTGGACGGCGACGTGGTGCGGCGCATGCTCTCCAGCGAGCTGACCTTCTCCCGGGAGCACCGGGAGCTGAACATCCGCCGGATCGGGTACGTGGCCTCGGAGGTCACACGGCACGGCGGGGTCACGGTGTGCGCGCCGATCGCGCCCTACGACAGGGGCAGGGCCGAGGTGCGCGCGATGGTGGAGGAGTTCGGCGACTTCTTCCTGGTGCACGTGGCCACGCCGCTGGAGGTGTGCGAGACCCGCGACCGCAAGGGCCTGTACGCCAAGGCGCGTGCGGGGCTGATCCCCGCGTTCACGGGGATCTCGGACCCCTACGAGGAGCCGGGGGACGCCGACCTGGTGGTGGACACCGAGGGGATGGACCCGGCCGAGTCCGTGGCCCGGGTGATGGCCGCCCTGCGTGGGGGCGGCTGGCTGCCCGAGCACGACGGCCGGTCGGCGCGGGCCGGGGAGGAGGAGTGATGGACGAGACCCGGGACGGTACCCGGCCGGTCGGGCACCGGATGCTGCGCCTGGTCGAGGTGATGGACACCCTGCGCCGGGAGTGCCCGTGGGACAGGTCGCAGACCCACGGGTCGCTGGCCAAGTACCTGATCCAGGAGGCCTACGAGACCCTGGAGACCATCGAGGAGGGCGACCTCGCGCTGCTGCGCGAGGAACTGGGCGACGTGCTGCTACAGGTGGTCTTCCACGCGGCGATCGCCTCCGAGCGCCCCGAGGGCGACCCGGCGCGGTTCACGGTGGACGACGTCGCCGACGCCATCATCGACAAGATGACCCGCCGCCACCCGCACGTGTTCGGCGGTGCGGAGGTGTCGGGCGCCGATGAGGTGCGGTCCAACTGGGAGACCATCAAGGCCGCCGAGCGCGCGGAGAAGGCCAGGGCGGGAGGCGGCGACGGGCGGACCTCCGTGCTGGACGGGGTGCCGTTCGCCCAGCCCGCCGTGATGCTCGCCCACGAGTTGCAGAAGAGGGCGGTGCGCAACGGCTTTCCCGCCGACCTGGTGGACGACGACGGCGCCGAGGGCGGCGAGCTGTTCGCGGCGGTCTCGGCCGAGCGCGACCGGGGCCGCGACGCCGAGATCGACCTGCGGGCGGCGGCCCGCCGGTTCGACGCCCGCGTGCGCGCGGCCGAGGAAGCGGCCCGAGCCGACGGGCGGGAGCCCCGGGAGCTGTCCGAGGAGGAGTGGCGGGCCTACTGGGCCAAGTCCGGGAACGCCTGACGCGCTGACCGCCGAGTCGGGCCCCCGACAGCGGTGATCTTGCTCCCAGCGGCACTGTCGGCGGTCGAGAGTGCCACCAGGAGCAAGATCACCCGGGAGGACCGGGGCCGGCCCGCTCAGTCCTCGCGCCGGCGCCGCGGCGGCCCGGGCGGTTCGCGTAGGCGGATCACCTCGGTGGAGGGGTCGTCGGGCGCCGGTCCGGAGCCCGACGCCTCCTGGGGCCGCCGGGCGCTCTCGCTGATGGCCAGCCACAGTCCCACGATCACCCAGTTGGCCGTCAGCGCCGAGCCGCCCGCCGACAGGAACGGGGTGGTCATACCGGTCAGCGGGATGATGAGCGTCGCCCCGCCCAGCACGATGAACACGTTGAACGCGGTGAGGAACGCGTACCCCAGCGCGGTCAGCTTCAGGAACCAGTCGCGGGCCTCCAGGGAGATCCGGAAACCCCGCTCGGCCAGCAGGAACAGCAGGAGCAGCACCGCCAGCAGCCCGGTCAGCCCGAGTTTCTCCCCCACCGACACCAGGACCAGGTCGCTGTCGGCGGCGAACACCTCCTGGACGAAGCCGTCGCCGAACCCGGTGCCCGTCAGGCCGCCCCCGGCCAGCGCGAACATGCCCTCCACGATCTGGAAGCTGCCGCCCGGCCGCCCGTACACGTCGGGGTCGAAGGCGTTGAGCCAGATCTCCACCCGGTTGCGCACGTGCGCGAACAGCAGGTACGCCGCGTACGCCCCGCCCGCGAAGGCCACCAGGCCGATGAGCACCCACGACTTGCGCGCGGTGGCGGCGTAGAGCACCGCGAGGAACGTGGCGAACAGCAGCAGCGAGGTTCCCAGGTCCTTGGTGCCCACCAGCAGCAGGATGGCCATGCCCCAGCCGACCGCCATCGGCGCGAGGTCCCGGGCGCGCGGCACGCTGAACACCTTGAGGCGCCCGATCCTGACCGTGCGGGTGACCAGGGCCATCACCTCGCGCCGCCGCCCCAGGTAGGAGGCGAGGAAGACCACCAGCAGCACCTTGGCGAACTCCGAGGGCTGCATGCTGAACGGGCCGAGGAGGATCCACCGCCGGGCGCCCAGCACCTCGTGCCCCAGCGGGGTCAGCGGCAGCAGGAGCAGCAGCAGGGCGGCCGTCGCGATCAGGTACGTGTACATGCTGAGCCGCCACGGTCGGCGCACGAGCACGACCGTGGCCGCGCACAGCACCATGCCCGTCCCGGTCCACAGCAGTTGCCGGTCGGCGTCGCCGTGCCCCGGGTCGAACCCGGTCATCTGGAGGGTCCAGACCATGGTGAGGCCCAGCCCGTTCAGGACGGTGGCCACCGGCATGACGACGGGGTCGGCGTGGGGCGCGGTGAGGCGCAGTGCCACGTGCAGGCCGACCGCTCCGGCGCAGAGCACGCCCAGGTAGACCAGCGGGGCGGTGGCCAGGCCCCCGGTGACGGACAGCGACGCCGACAGCAGGGTCGCGGCGACGGTCAGGAGGGCGGCCACCAGCAGGACGAGTTCCGCACGGCGCCCGGGTCTTCGGGGCGGGACCTCGGCGGCGGCGCCCGCGGTGTCGGGCCCGGTCTCGGGGCTGCCCATGTCGTCTGCCGTTCCGCCGTCCGTGTGGGGCCCGAAGCTTCCGGGCCGGGCACCTCGGCCCGGAGTGCACGTCCGCCTCCGCACTATAGGCGGTGGGACGGCGCCTGTCCGGTGACGTGCCGACGCCCGGCTTCCGGTGTCCACCCGCCCGGCGGCCGGTGTCCGGCCCGGAACCCTCCCTCGGCGCCGTGCGGACGCGGGGAAGCCCAGGTCCCGGGCCTCCGCTGCGGCGGCCGGCCCGCCGGCGACGCCGCCCACGCGGGGGAGCGGAAGGGGCGGTGCGGACGGGCGTGTCACGGGCGGCGGGCCCGATCCGGGCGCGCGGCACCGGGAGGCGCCGGCCGGAATCGGGCATGTCCGCTATGGACTAGACCAATTCGACCGGGTGCGCGCTTCCCTCGCGGGGTGAGGTCGCTAGTCTCGTGTCGGGTCCTGAACCAGTGGTCCGAGAAACCCGAAGAGACGGAGAGAACTGTGGCGTCCATCGAGGCAGTACAGGCGCGGGAGATCCTCGACTCCCGGGGCAACCCGACAGTCGAGGTCGAGGTTCTGCTCGACGACGGAACCATCGCACGCGCGGGCGTCCCCAGCGGTGCCTCCACCGGCCAGTTCGAGGCCGTGGAGCTGCGTGACGGCGGCGACCGCTACGGAGGCAAGGGCGTGACCAAGGCCGTCACGGCCGTCAACGACGAGATCGCCGACGAGCTGCTCGGCCACGCTCCCGACGAGCAGCGCATCATCGACCGCGCGCTCATGGACCTGGACGGCACGCCGGACAAGTCCCGGATCGGCGCCAACGCCATCCTGGGCGCCTCCCTGGCCGTGGCCAAGGCCGCCGCCGCGGAGGCCGGGCTGCCCCTGTTCCGCTACGTCGGCGGTCCCAACGCGCACGTCCTCCCGGTGCCGATGATGAACATCCTCAACGGCGGGGCGCACGCCGACAGCAACGTCGACATCCAGGAGTTCATGGTCGCTCCGATCGGCGCGCCGACCTTCGCCGAGGCCGTGCGCTGGGGCGCGGAGGTCTACCACTCCCTCAAGTCGGTCCTCAAGTCCCACGGCCTGGCCACCGGCGTGGGCGACGAGGGCGGCTTCGCCCCCGACCTGGCCAGCAACCGCGCCGCCCTCGACCTGATCGTGGAGGCCATCGAGAAGGCGGGCTACACCCCGGGCACCGACATCGCGCTCGCCCTGGACGTGGCCGCCACCGAGTTCTGCACCGACGGCGTGTACACCTTCGAGGGCAAGACGCGCTCGGCGGAGGAGATGACCGCCTACTACGCCGACCTGGTGGCCGCCTACCCCCTCGTCTCGATCGAGGACCCCCTCGACGAGGAGGACTGGGCGGGCTGGAAGAAGCTCACCGCCGAGCTCGGCGACCGGATCCAGATCGTGGGCGACGACCTGTTCGTCACCAACCCGGAGCGGCTCCAGCGCGGTGTCCTGGAGGGCAGCGCCAACTCGCTGCTGGTGAAGGTCAACCAGATCGGCACCCTCACCGAGACCCTGGACGCGGTCTCCCTCGCCCAGCGCAGCGGCTACACGGCGATGATCAGCCACCGTTCCGGGGAGACCGAGGACACCACCATCGCCGACATCGCGGTGGCCACCAACGCCGGACAGATCAAGACCGGCGCCCCGGCGCGCAGTGAGCGGGTCGCCAAGTACAACCAGCTGCTGCGCATCGAGGAGGAGCTCGACGACGCCGCCGTGTACGCGGGCGTGTCGGCCTTCCCGCGTTTCGCCAAGCGCGGCTAGTCTGCCCCAGTGTCCCGCGAATCCGAGCAGCAGCCCTCAAAGGCCAAGAAGGCGACCAAAGCCGACAGGCCCGGGCATGACCCTGCCCGGAGGACGGGACCCGTCGGCACGGGCACGGGCCGCACCCCCGGGGTGCGGCCCATGCTCACCAGCCGCGCGGCCATCCTCGCGCTCGTGGTGTGCGTGATCGCGCTCAGCCTGGCCTACCCGCTGCGCGAGTACATCGCCCAGCGCACACACATCGACCAGCTCCAGGAGGAGCAGGCGCGCATGGAGGAGACCGTGCGCGAGCTCCGCCGCCGGGAGGAGCTGCTCTCCCAGGACTCCTACGTGGAGCGCGAGGCCCGGGTCCGACTGCACTACCAGTACCCCGGTGAGACCACCTACATCGTCGACCGGCCCGGCGCCGAGGAAGGCGCCGAGGCCGACACCGAACCCAGCGAGCCCTGGTTCGCCGCCCTGTGGCGCTCGGTGGAGGAGGCCGACAGCCCGCCGCCCGACGACGGGCTCTGAGGGTTCCCGCCGGCCTCCTCGGAGGGGGAGCGCGTCGCGGTGCGGGGCACCGGGGAGCGTGCGGCCGACCCCGCCCGCCTCAGAGGGGGAGCGCGCGGGCCAGGAGCACCCCGGCGCCCAGCGCGCCCAGCGCGCAGCACTCCGTCGCGGCCGCGTAGGCCGCAGCGGTGAGCGGACGTCCGTTCCGGGCCAGCGCGAGGACCTCGTGCGAGAACGTCGAGTACGTGGTCAGGGCGCCGCACAGCCCGACGGCCACGAGGGCCCACGCCTGGGGCGGTACGGCCGTCGCGGACGCGACGCCGAAGACCAGGCCCAGGAGCAGGGTGCCCGCGGTGTTGACGGTGAGCGTGCCCCAGGGAAGCCGGTCGGAGACCATCCGGCGGACGGCCCCGTCCACGAGGTGGCGCAGGGCCGCACCGGCGCCGCCGCCCAGGCCCGCGGCCCACAGCTCCCAGCTCACGGGTGCCTCCCGCCGTCCGGCGCGCGGACCAGGAGCCCCGCGAGCCACGCGCCCAGGGCGACGCCGGCCAGGGCCCCGACCAGGGTGAGCGCCATGTAGGCCACGGCGGGGAGGACGCGGCCGGACGCCAGCAGCAGGCCGATGCCCAGGGTGTGCGCCGAGTAGGTGGTGAACCCGCCGAGGAAGCCCGTGCCGAGCAGTTGCCTGACCCACGGCGGTGCGGCTCTGGGGCCGGTGACCGCGGTGACCAGGACGCCGATGAGCACGGCGCCGGTGATGTTGACGGCCAGGGTGGCCAACGGTAGGCCCTGGTCCGGGGTCGGCCAGGCCACCGACACCAGGTGGCGGGCCATCGCGCCCGCGGCCCCGCCGCAGGCGGCGATACCGGTCATCGCCGCCGTGCCCGGCACCCGGGTCCCGCGCGGTGCCAGGCGTTCGCTCGTGGGCATGGTCCTCCCAGGGCGTGTTCGGTGGATGCCGCCTGTCGGCCGGAGAGCGCCGCGCGAGGCGCGACCGCCGGCGGACGCGGCCGGCGACGGCGGGCCCCGACGCGGCACACCGCATCCCGGGGGAGCGGTGCCACGGACGGCGCCCGCGCGCGAGCCCAGATTACTCCGTGTCGGCCCTATGCTGGGTTCGCCATGACTTCCGCAGATCACCCCGCTCCCGGACCCGTCGACGCAGGCGGGCCCACCGGCGCCGCCGGGCGCACCGGTCCGGTCGCCGAGCGCGACACCACCGCCGTCGAACTCCAGTTGGGCCGCGCACCGCGCGGGGTGCGCGGGGTCGCGCACCGCTGCCCGTGCGGCCTGCCCGACGTGGTGCGCACCGCGCCCCGCCTGGAGAACGGCGAGCCCTTCCCGACGCTGTACTACCTGACGTGCCCGCGCGCGGCCTCGGCCATCGGCCGGATGGAGAACGAGGGCCGCATGCGCCAGATGCAGGAGCGGCTGGGGCACGACCCCGAGCTCCGGGCCGCCTACACCAGGGCGCACGAGTCCTACCTCGCCGAGCGCTCCGAGCAGGCGCGGCTGGACGGTGTCGAGCCGCTGCCCGAGGGCATGCAGAGCACCGGTGGCATGCCCACCCGGGTCAAGTGCCTGCACGCCCTGGTCGCCCACGAGCTCGCGGAGCCGGGGACCAACCCCTTCGGCGCCGAGGCGCTGGAGGAGCTGCCGCACTGGTGGGACAAGGGACCGTGCGTGTGTGTCGACGAGAGCGCCTCCGAGGGCGCCGAAGGGAACGGGTCATGAGCGGTGTCGCCTCCATCGACTGCGGAACGAACTCCGTCCGCCTGCTGATCGCCGACGTCGTCCACGTCGGCGACGACGAGGTGCAGGTGGTCGACGTCGACCGGCGCATGGAGATCGTGCGCCTGGGCGAGGGGGTGGACGAGACCGGTGCGTTCGCGCCCCAGGCCCTGGAGCGCACCTTCGAGGCGCTGCGCGGCTACGCCGAGGCCATCGAGGGCCACGGCATCCCGCTGGGCCCGGACGCGGTGCGCATGGTCGCCACCAGTGCCACCCGGGACGCGAGCAACCGCCAGGTGTTCATCGACGGCGTCCGCGAGATCCTGGGCGTGGAGCCCGAGGTGGTCACCGGCCTGGACGAGGCGGAGCTGTCCTTCGTGGGCGCCACCGCCGAGTTCGAGGCCGAGGCGGCCGAGGACGGGGAGAGCCGGCTGTCCCCGCCGTTCCTGGTGGTGGACATCGGCGGCGGCTCCACCGAGTTCGTCCTGGGCGGCGACCCGAGCGAGGGGGAGGGCGGCGAGCTGGTCCGCGCGTCGCTGTCCGTGGACATCGGCTGTGTGCGCATGACCGAGCGCCATCTGCGCGGCGACCCTCCCACGGACGAGGAGATCGAGGCGGCGACCGCGGACATCGAGGCCGCGCTGGACGAGGTCGAGCGCGTGGTCCCGCTGCGCGAGGCCGGTTCGGTCGTGTGCGTCGCGGGCACCGCGACCACCGTCGCGGGGATCGCCCTGGACCTGCCCGAGTACGACCCCGAGCGCATCCACCACGCCCGCGTGGGGGCCGACGACCTGGACCGCATCACCGGGGAGCTGCTCCGGGCGACCTCCGCCGAGCGGTCGCGGATCGGTGTCATGCACCCCGGCCGGGTGGACGTCATCGGCGCGGGCGCGCTGGTGCTGTCCCGGGTGCTCGCCCGCACGGGCGCGGACTTCTTCACGGCGAGTGAGCACGACATTCTCGACGGTGTCGCCTGGAGCCTCGTCTAGGGGTTCTCCGGGGCCTCGCCAGGGGCGCGCCAGGTGAGACGCGTCACCTCGCCGAGGCCTTGTGAATGCTTTCACAACCCCTGTGACCTGCGAAGACATGATCTTCGCAGGCTGGGAAGTGGTGAGAAGGTGGGTCGATGTGAACCTTCTCTGTCGGCAGATGCTTGTGAAAGAATGCACAAGCACCCACCGAAGTGGGTCGAAGCACCCGCTCCGGCCCGGGCGGCACCCCACCGCGACCGCGGCGCGGGGACCGAAGACCGTGACGACCTCGCGGCCCCTGGGAAGAGGGGGCGCCACACACAAGGAACCGTTAGGGCGGATACGTGATGACCGAGAGCAGGAACTACCGGCTGGTACACGGCGGAGGGGACGAGGCGGAGATCCCGCACATCCTCATCGTCGGCGGCGGTTACCTCGGGATGTACACCGCGAGGCGGCTGGAGAAGAAGCTCGGGGCCGGTGAGGCGCGGATTACCGTCATCGACCCGAACTCCTACATGACCTACCAGCCCTTCCTGCCCGAGACCGCGGCCGGCAGCATCTCTCCCCGTCACGTCGTCGTCCCGCTGCGCAAGGTCTTCAAGAGGGCCCGTGTCCTGGGCGGCAGGGTCGTGCGCATCGACCAGGCCGACCGCACGGTCCGCTACGAGCCCAACGCGGGCGAGCCCGAGACCATCGCCTACGACTACCTGGTCATGGCCGCCGGCGCCGTCTCGCGCACCCTGCCCATCCCCGGCCTGGCCGAGTGGGGCGTCGGGATCAAGACCGTCGAGGAAGCCGCATACCTGCGCAACCACATCCTCAACCAGCTCGCCATCGCCGACTCCACCGACGACGAGGCCACCCGCAGGAAGGCGCTGAACTTCGTCTTCGTCGGCGGCGGCTTCGCCGGTGCCGAGGCCATCGCCGAGCTGGAGGACCTGGTCCGCGACGCGGTCCGCCTCCACCCCTCCATCGACCTGGAGGACGTGCAGTTCTACCTCATCGAGGCGGCCGACAAGATCCTGCCCGAGGTCGGCCCCGAGGTCGGGACCAAGGCCCTCAACCAGCTGCGCCGCCGCGGCATCGACGTCCGGCTCAAGACCTTCCTGGAGTCGGCGGTCGACCAGCGCGTCAAGCTCAGCGACGGCACCGAGTTCGAGGCGGGGACCCTGGTGTGGACCGCGGGCGTCAAGCCCAGCCCGGTCGTGGCCGCCAGTGACCTGCCGCTCGGCCCCAAGGGCCACCTGGACACCAGCGAGTACCTCACCGTCAACGGCGCCGAGAACGTCTTCGCGGGCGGCGACAACGCCCAGGTGCCCGACGGCAACGGCGGCTACTACCCGCCCAACGCCCAGAACGCGGTCCGTCAGGCCCCGGTGCTCGCCGACAACGTGATCGCCAGCCTGCGCGGCTCCGAGCTGAAGGCCTACCGCCACAAGAACCTCGGCGCGGTCGCCGGGCTCGGCCTGCACAAGGGCGCCGCCCAGCTGTTCGGGAAGATCAAGCTGAACGGCCGCCTGGCCTGGTACGCGCACAGGGCCTACCACCTGTTCGCGGTTCCGACCTTCAACCGCAAGATGCGGGTGCTCTCGGACTGGACGCTCGCCTTCCTCCTGCGCCGCGACTTCGCCGCGCTCCCGGAGATGGCCGAGCCCCGCCAGGCCTTCGAGGAGGCCAGCCAGCCGCAGGTCGAGGACGGACGCCTGCGCCGGGTCAGCTGACACCGCTCCGGGCGCCCCGCCACGCCCACCGGCGCGGCCGCCCGGTGTGGCGCACGGGAGGACCGGTTTCCCTGGGGAGCCGGTCCTTTCTTGTCCCAATCCGGCCAACTTCAATCAAAGTGGGCAATCGACCCGCCCGGTATGATGGGCTCGCCCTCGTAGCCCAATGGAAGAGGCAGGCCCCCTAAAAGGGTCACAAGTGTCGGTTCGAGTCCGACCGGGGGTACTGCGTTTCCCGGCACAGGTCCGGGCGCCTTCAAGGCGGGAACCTTCGGTCTCTGCGTGCACCGTCCTCGTTCCTCGGAGGGTGCGCTCCGAGTCCTCCAGAACCCCGCCGGCGCCCTTCGCCGTGCCTCGCCACTGCGTTTCCCGGCACAGGTTCGGGTGTCTTCAGGGCGGGAACCTTCGGTCTCTGCGTGCACCGTCCTCGTTCCTCGGAGGGTGCGCTTCGAGTCCTCCAGAACCCCGCCGGCGCCCTTCGCCGTGCCTCGCCTAGGGGTGCCCGGTGCCCTGCTGCTCCATCAGCAGCTGGAGCTGGGTGAACAGGCGCTCGCCCGGGTCGCCCAGGTCGATCCCGCTCACCGCCGCCGCCCTGCGCACCCGGTACCGCAGCGTGTTCGGGTGGATGTGCAGCCGCTCGGCCGCCGAACGCGCGTCACCGAAGGCCTCCAGGTAGGCCAGCAGCGAGTGCACCAGGTCGGCGCCGCCCGCGCGGTCGTGCTCGACGAGCCGGCTCACCCTCGGATCACGCAGGGAGGGGTCCTCCCGCAGCCGCGCCAGGGTCTCGCTGACCAGCACCCGCGAGCGCACGTCGGAGATGGTCGCCACCTCCCAGTCCACGCCCCGGTGCAGGTCGCGGCCCATCGCGTCCAGCACCCGGTCCGCCTCCGCCCGTGAGTCCGGCACGTCGCCCAGCCGCTCCACCAGCGACCCCACCGCCGCCTGGACCTCCAGGCCCAGGGACGCGCGCGCGGCCGACACCGTCTTGCGGGTCAGCGCCAGCACCGACTGCTCCACCCCGCGCCACCCCTCGCGGCCGCGCGCCAGGTCCGGCAGCAGCACGTACACCCGCCCGCGCAGCTCGGTCACCAGGGCGCTGCGCCGGTAGGCCGCCGTGTGCACCGACACCAGGTCGACCATCTGGCGCCGGCGCAGCTCGCGCTCGGGCCGGTCGGGGCGCCCGGTCCGCTCCTCGCCCGCCCCCTCCGCGGCCTCGGCCATCGCGAACGCCGCCACCAGGGCGCCCCGGTCGGCGTGCACCTCCACCGTGTCGGCCAGGGCGCCGGCGTCGATGCGGCCCTCCAGCAGGCTCGACAGCAGGTCCTCGCGCAGCCGCAGCCCCGCGCTGGCCTGGGTGCGCTGCCGGATCATCTGCAGGGCGGTGGTGCGCGCCGCGCCCAGCAGGGCCTCCTCGGCGTGCTCGGCCAGCGGCCGCGACCCCTCCTGCACCCAGATCGCGCCCAGCGGCTGGCGCCCGGCGTGGATACCCACGGCCAGCCGGCGCCGGATGCCCAGCTCGGGGTGCTCGTCCACGCGCACCACCTCCTCACCGGCGCGCAGCTTGGCGAACACCCCCCACTCGCGCAGCAGCGCCAGGTACGACTCCGGGCCGCGCCGCCCCAGCACCGACAGCCGCCGCAGCTCGTCCACCTCCGCGCCGCTGGAGTAGGCCAGCACCCGGCTCGCGGCGTCCTCGATACTCACCAGGCCCCCGGTGAGCTGGGCGATCGTCTGCGCCATGGAGAACAGGTCGCCGCTGGACTCGCTCAGGTCCTCGGCGGCCGTCAGCCGGGCGTCGTCCACGATGGACTGGCACACCGACTGCAACTGGTCCCAGCGCACCTCGGGCCGGACCGAGAGCAGCGCGATCCCCGACTCCTGCGCCTCGGCGCGCAGCGCCCTCGACTCGTCGGTGGCGCCGGGCCGGGACCGGCCCGGCCTCGTCCCGGAGGGCGGCGGCAGCACCTCCTCCTGGGGCGCGTGTCCGCTGGCCTTGACCGCGACCGCCGTGGCGCCCTGCTCGGCCAGCGTCCGCAGCAGCCGCCGCGCCGAGGCCCCCCGCGCCCCGATCAGCAGCACCAGGTCCCCCTCGCGCACCTCCGCGCGGTCCTCGGGGTCGAGGATGACGACGTTGTCCACCTGGACATCGATCCCGCCCGGGGCCGCGGCCACGTCCAGGACGGGGTCTCCGAGCGCCAGCAGCAGCCTGCGCAGGGGGATGCCCGTCGCCCCCTCGTCGGATGATCCGCTCTGAGCAGGAGGAACGCCCGTCCCGGGCCCGAGGCCGTGGGAACTGTCGTCGGGGATGGGAAACGGGACGTTGGGCGGGGCTTCATTACTCATATGTGTCCCATTTTGTCCTAGTGAACAAACAAGGCGGGCCAAGAGTGGCCTGCCCCACAAGGTTCGCACGCCCCTGTTCTGAGAGCGTTGAATCAGCCAGACCCTGCTTGTTTCAGGGACATACTTCATTGGGGAGGTGCCCATGGACGCCGTTACCAACGTCCCTCTGCCGCAGAACGAGCCCGTTCTGTCCTACGCGCCCGGCAGCGCCGAGCGCGAGGAGCTCGTGGCCAAGCTGGAGGAGCTCGGGGGCCGGAGCATCGACCTGCCGATGCGCATCGACGGCGAGAGCCGCATGGGCGGTGGCGAGCCCATCGACGTCGTGCAGCCGCACCGCCACTCCGCCGTCCTGGGCACCATGCGCAACGCCACCCACGACGACGCGCGCGACGCGATCGCGGCGGCCAAGGCCGCGGCTCCCGCCTGGCGCGCGATGTCCTTCGACGACCGCGCCGCCATCATCCTGCGCGCCGCCGAACTGCTCTCCGGCCCCTGGCGCGCCACCATCAACGCCGCCACCATGCTCGGCCAGTCCAAGACCGTCCAGCAGGCGGAGATCGACTCGGCGTGCGAGCTGATCGACTTCTGGCGCTTCAACGTCTCCTACGCCCGCGAGCTCATCGCCCAGCAGCCGCTGAGCGTCAAGGGCGTGTGGAACCGCATGGAGCAGCGTCCGCTGGAGGGGTTCGTCTACGCGATCACCCCCTTCAACTTCACCGCCATCGCGGGCAACCTGCCCACCGCCCCGGCCCTGATGGGCAACGTGGTCGTGTGGAAGCCCTCCCCGACGCAGCAGTTCGCCGCCGAGCTGACCATGCGCCTGCTGGAGGAGGCGGGCATGCCCCCCGGCGTCATCAACATGGTCACCGGTGACGGCCTGGCCGTCTCCGACGTCGCCCTCAACGACGCCGACCTGGCCGGGGTGCACTTCACCGGTTCCACCAAGACCTTCCAGCACCTGTGGAAGAGCGTCGGGGAGAACATCTCCAACTACCGCTCCTACCCGCGCATCGTCGGCGAGACCGGCGGCAAGGACTTCATCGTCGCCCACTCCTCGGCCGACCCCGAGATCCTGCGCACCGCGATCGTGCGCGGCGCCTTCGAGTACCAGGGCCAGAAGTGCTCGGCCGCCTCGCGCGCCTTCGTCGCCCGCTCGGTGTGGGAGAAGGTCCGCGAGGACCTCGTCGCCGAGACCGAGGCCCTGCCCATGGGCGACGTCACGGACCTGTCCAACTTCATCGGCGCCGTCATCGACCGCCGCGCCTTCGACAAGCTGTCCAAGGTCCTGGAGGACGCCAAGTCCGACCCGACCCTGGACATCCTGGCGGGCGGCACCGCCGACGACTCCGTCGGCTACTTCGTGCGCCCGACCATCATCGAGGGTTCGGACCCGTCCCACGACGTGTTCCGCACCGAGTACTTTGGCCCGGTCGTCGCCGTCCACGTCTACGAGGACGAGAAGTTCGACGAGATCCTCAAGGTCGTCGACGAGGGCTCCGCCTACGCCCTGACCGGCGCCATCCTGGCCAACGACCGCGCCGCGGTCGCCAAGGCCACCGAGGCGCTGCGCTTCGCCGCGGGCAACTTCTACGTCAACGACCGGCCGACCGGCTCCATCGTGGGCCAGCAGCCCTTCGGCGGCGCCCGCGCCTCCGGCACCAACGACAAGGCGGGTTCGGCCCAGAACCTGTCCCGCTGGGCCAGCCCGCGCGCCATCAAGGAGACGTTCGTCGCGCCGACGGTCTCCTCCTACCCCCACCAGGGGTGACAGCGCCCCTCGGGGGCTCCGCTTGGCTTCGCCCCGTGTCCGGGCGCCCAAAGAGCGGGAACCTTCGGTGTCTCCCGTGCGATGGCTCGTTCCTCGCGATCGCACGTCCGGCACCTCCAGGACCCCGCGGACGCCCGAACGACCCAAGGCCGGAACAGGCGTTCGCCCACCAGGGCTGACAGCGGGTTCCGGGCCCCCTTCCGTCCTGAGGGGGGTCCGGAACCCGCCCGAATCCACCGGCGCGGCCGGGACACCCCCGGCCGCGCCCCGCCCGCGCCAGCCGACCGGCTCGCGCACGTCTTCGTCGAGGTCACCATGCTTCGTAAGCCCCTGCTGCTCGCCGCCAGGTCCGCGACCTGCCGCGAGATCGTCGAGCGCACTCCCGTCACCCGGGCCATGGTCAAACGGTTCGTCGCGGGCGCCACCCTGGAGGAGGCGCTCCCCGCGGTCGGGGAGCTGTCCCGGGACCGCCACGTCACCCTGGACTTCCTGGGTGAGGACACCACCGACACGGTCCAGGCCGCGGCCACGGTGACCGCCTACCAGGACCTGCTGGCCGCGCTGGGCGAGGCCGGCCTGGGCGACCGCGCCGAGGTGTCGGTCAAGCTCTCGGCCGTGGGCCAGTTCCTGGACCAGGACGGCGAGAAGATCGCGCTGGAGAACGCCCGCCAGATCGCCGAGGCCGCCCAGGCGGTCGGCACCACGGTGACCCTGGACATGGAGGACCACACCACCACCGACTCCACGCTGGGCATCCTGCGCGAGCTGCGCCAGGACTTCCCGTTCGTGGGTGCGGTGCTCCAGGCCTACCTGCGCCGGACCGAGGCGGACTGCCGCGACCTGAGCGGCGCCGGTTCGCGCGTGCGCCTGTGCAAGGGCGCCTACGACGAGCCCGACTCGGTGGCCTTCCGCGACAAGGCCGAGGTGGACAAGGCGTACGTGCGCGCGCTGCGCGTGCTCATGGAGGGTGAGGGCTACCCGATGGTGGCCTCGCACGACCCGCGCATGGTCGCCATCGCCGGCGAGCTGGCCGCGGCCAACGGCCGTGGCGCGGACGACTACGAGTACCAGATGCTCTACGGCATCCGTGACGCCGAGCAGGTCCGCCTCGCGGCCGAGGGGAAGCGCGTGCGCGTCTACGTCCCCTACGGCACCGAGTGGTACGGGTACTACATGCGCCGCCTGGCCGAGCGTCCGGCGAACATGCTGTTCTTCGCCCGCTCGCTGGTCACGCGCAACTAGGCCGCGTTTCCCTGGGGCCCCGCTCGCTTCGCCTCGTGCTCGGACGCCGAGGACACGGGGACGCCCGGCCCCCACGGTGCGCCCGTTCCCATCCCACGGGCGCAACCGCGGAACCTCCGGCGACCCCGTCGGCGCCCGCGCCGCCCCCAGCGGCGCAGGACCGGGTCCACCGAACAGGCCCCGGGCCCCGGGAGCCCGTTGCCCAACGGTGACCATGCCGGTGGAACTCGGTACGAAGCCCGTACGTTACTTTGTGGGCAGTGAACCACGCGTGGAAAGGGCCTTGACGAGACATGCGGATGCGGAGTTCCAACCCCGCTCTTAAGCGGGCGCTCCAGCAGGCCGGACCGGCTGGGTATCCCCAGCAGGGTTACGGCCAGCCGGGCTACGGTCAGCAGCAGGGCTATGGCCAGCCGGGTTACGGACAGCCGTACCCGCAGCAGGGCTACGGCCAGTCCTACCCCCAGCAGGGCTACCCCGGCGGCCCGGTGCGCAGCGCCGACAGCCAGCCGATGACCATCGACGACGTGGTCGTGCGCACCGGGATGACGCTCGGTGTCGTCGCGCTCCTCGGCGTCGCCAACTACTTCCTGTTCGGTGTGGCCCCGGGCCTCGCCCTGCTGCTCACCGTCGTGGGCGTCATCGGCGGCCTGGTCCTGGGTCTGGTGATCGCCTTCAAGCAGATCACCAACCCCGCGGCCGTCCTTTCCTACGCGGCCCTGGAGGGCCTGGTCGTCGGCGGACTGTCCGCGTTCTTCGGCCTCATGCTGGAGGCCAGCACGGGTGACGCCGCCGCGGGCGGCGCGCTCGTCACCCAGGCGGTGATCGCCACCGTCGTGGTGTTCAGCGTGATGCTCGCCCTGTACAAGTTCCGCATCATCAAGGTGACCGACGGCTTCGTCAAGGCCGTCACGTACGCGGTGCTCGGCGCCGCCGCCCTGATGCTGGTCAACTTCGTCCTGAGCTTCTTCGTCGCGGGCGGCCTCGGCATCCGCGAGCCCAGCCCGCTGGGCCTGCTCGTGGGCATCGTGTTCGTCGTCCTGGCCGCCCTGACCCTGGCCCTGGAGTTCCGCGGCATCGAGGAGGGCCTCAGGGCCGGTGTGCCGAACAGGTTCGCCTGGCAGTTCGCCTTCGGCCTGACGGTCTCCCTGGTCTGGCTCTACATCGAGATCCTGCGCCTGCTCTGGATCATCAAGACGATGTTCTCCGAATAGCCGGCCCGTACGAGAGGGGCCGCCGACCGGATCTTCTCCGGGGGCGGCCCCTTCGTCATGCCTCGTGTCCGGCCGTGGCCGGCGGCGGGTCAGACCCTCCCGGGGCGGGGAGCGGGAATGGAGCGGTTCCTGCGGCGGCGGTCGTACTCCGTCACGAGGGCCTGTGCGTACCACTGGGGCAGGTCGTATTCGTCGGCGAGCCAGTTCGACCGGTCCTGGCAGCGGACCAGGCCCGGTCCTTTGTCGAGGGCGTCGAACCACTCGTGGAGTCCTCGGCCGGTGACGACCGGGATGCGTTCGATGAGCTTGGCGTGGATCTCCGGCGAGTGGGTTACCGACATAGGCACCTCCGGCAGCGCGTTGGCGTGTGGCACTTATCTGCGACCCTGCATCAGGATCACGTTTTGGACAAGCCCCGGTCACCAGCTTTTACCTTGCCGGTGCGGGAACGTTTGCCCGGAGGTGCTACGTAGCCGAACACGGATGCGGCGGAGGGAGGGCCGCACGTGTTCCGACAGTGCTGATATCCCCGGGCGGCCAGGGGACAAAGCGTTCGAAGCACACGCACCAGGCCACGGGCGTCGATCACGGCGAAGGCGCCCGAACACGGCGAAGGACCCGGAACACCTCCGGGTCCTCCTCCGCGACCACGGCCCCGCGCCCCGAGGACGGGGGCGGGGCCGGCTCAGGTGTTCGTCACCGTCCCACTAGCTCAGGCGCTCGAAGACGGCCGCCATGCCCTGGCCGCCGCCGACGCACATGGTCTCCAGGCCGAACGTCTTGTCGTGGGTCTGCAGGCCGTTGAGCAGCGTGCCGGTGATGCGGGCGCCGGTGCTGCCGAAGGGGTGGCCGAGCGCGATGGCGCCGCCGTTGACGTTGAGCTGGCTGTCGACGTCGATGCCGAGCTGGTCGGCGGAGGGCAGCACCTGCGCGGCGAAGGCCTCGTTGATCTCGACCAGGTCGATGTCGCCGATGGCCATGTTGGCGCGGGCCAGCGCCTGCTTGGACGCCCCGACCGGGCCCAGGCCCATGATCTCCGGGCTCAGGCCGGTCACGCCGGTGGACACGATGCGGGCCAGCGGGGTGATGCCCAGCTGGGCGGCCTTGGTGTCGCTCATGATGACCAGGGCCGCGGCGCCGTCGTTGAGCGGGCAGGCGTTGCCCGCGGTGACGGTGCCGTCGGGGCGGAACACCGGCTTGAGCCCGGAGACCTTCTCGTAGGTGGTGCCGCGGCGGATGCCGTCGTCGGTGCTGACCACGGTGCCGTCGGGCAGGGTCACCGGGGTGATCTCCCGCTCCCAGAAACCGTTGTCGAGGGACTTCTCGGCCAGGTTCTGCGAGCGCACCGCGAACTCGTCCTGGCGCTCGCGCGAGAGGCCGGTGATCTGGGCGACGTTCTCGGCGGTCTGGCCCATCGCGATGTAGGCGTCGGGGAGGCTGCCGTCCTCGCGCGGGTCGGTCCAGGTCCCGGCGCCGCCCTCGGCGCGCTTGGCGGTGCGGTTCTTGGCCTCGTCGAAGATCGGGTTCTCGTTCTTGCCGTCGTCGCTGCTGCCGTTGACGAACCGGCTGACGGTCTCCACTCCGGCGGAGACGAACACGTCGCCCTCGCCCGCCTTGATGGCGTGGTAGGCCATCCGGGTGGTCTGGAGGGAGGAGGAGCAGTAGCGGGTGACCGTGGTGCCGGGGACGGTGTCCAGGCCCAGCTGCACGGCCACGATGCGGGCCATGTTGAAGCCCTGCTCGCCGCCGGGCAGGCCGCAGCCGAGCATCAGGTCGTCGATCTTCCTGGGGTCCAGCGCGGGGACCTTGTCCAGCGCCGCGCGGACGATCTGGGTGGTCAGGTCGTCCGGCCGGATGTCCTTGAGCGAGCCCTTGAAGGCACGGCCGATCGGGGAGCGGGCGGTTGCGACGATGACTGCTTCGGGCATGACTGCGTCCCTAACGGTTGAGGTGCTGCGTGTGGAGCTGGACCGTGCGGTGGTCGGCGCGCCGCCGGCGTCCAGCATCGCTTGTTACCGACCAGTAAACCCGTCCGGTGTCCCCGCGCGCCACTCGGGGGCGCCGTTCATCCGCTCTCTCCGGAACGGTCGGCGGTCCCGGGCGCGCCGGTCCCCTCCAGGCCCTCCTGGCCTCCCCGGGCGCGGAACGGGCCCCGGACGAGCGCGGCCCAGCGTCCGCGCCTGCCACGAGTGTGCCCGCTGACGTGCGCGCCCGCACGGGAGACCTCCGTACCGGGGGTCTCGGCGGCGACCACGGCCGCGCGGTCCACCGGCAGGATCCCGCTGGTGCGCTCGGCCTCGTCCAGCTCGGGGAGCAGGCCCAGGGCGGCGCAGGCCGAGGGCAGCACGGCGAAGGCGGCCTGCGAGTACCCGAGGGCTGACGGATGAAATCGGTCAGGCCCAAACATGGAAACTGGGTCTGACCGGAAATCGTCCGACAGTAGGTCGCTCATCGAGACCGTGCGCCCGCCGACCTCGGTCACCGCGATGGTCTGGGCGGCGGCGAGCTGGCGGGAGGCGCGGCGGGCCATCGAGCGCAGCGGCCAGCCGAGGGGGCGGACGGTGCCCAGGTCGGGGCAGGTGGCCACGACCACGGCCGTGCCGTGGCCGACCAGGCCGCGCACGGTCTCGCGCAGTTGGGCGACGGCGTCGCCCGGGCGCACGCGGCGGATGACGTCGTTGGCGCCGATGAAGACGACCGCCAGGTCGTGGCGGTGGCCCTCCTCCAGCGCGCGTGCGCGCTCGACCTGGGCGGCCAGGTGGGCGGAGGTGGCGCCGGGGGAGGCGGTGCAGAGCAGGCGGACGGGTCTCTCCGCGGCGGCGGCCAGCCCCGTCGCCAGGAGGACGCCCGGGGTCTCGGTGGCGAGCTCGACCGCGAAGCCGGCGGCGGTGGAGTCGCCCATCATCAGCATGCGGATCGGCGGGCCCCCGCCGTCGCCGTAGACGCCGTCGACCACGGGCCGGTCCCACGGTGGGGAGCCGACCGCGCGGCGGGCCATACGGGCCTGGAGGTAGAGGAGCGCGACGGTGCCGCCGCCCACGAGTGTGAGTCCGCCGCCGCCGAACGCGGTGGCGGCGGCGATGCGCCGTGCGCGTGCGGCTCGCAGCACCGGACACCTCCGAGGCTCGGACCCGCGTCCCCTGGAGCGGGCCGGATACGAGTGAGGCTACCGGTGGGCGGCCCCGGAATCACGTACCCGCGCGGCACACATTCCGCGCCCCGGAGTGAGGGATCCCGTGCCTTCGGGACAGTGGGAGGGTGGACACCGCCGAGCGGGTCGCGCGCCCTCTCCGGACTCCACCCGAGGGGATCGGTCCACCGCTTCTCCGGGGGCGCCGAACCCGCTGGTGGAGACCATTAGAGTCGGATTGAGACGGGCCGGACCGGCCCAGGCCCCGGACTCGTCACCGGGGCGAGGAAACGGCGGGCCGAAACCCGGTCGCCATGATGCTGAGGGAGCACAAGTGCGGGTATACGACTCACTGATCGACCTGGTCGGGGACACACCTCTCGTCCGTCTGAACAAGGTCACACAGGTCCTCGGCCCGAACGCTCCCACCGTTCTCGCCAAGGTCGAGTACTTCAACCCGGGCGGTTCGGTCAAGGACCGCATCGCCCTGCGCATGGTCGAGGCCGCGGAGAAGAACGGCGAGCTCAAACCGGGCGGCACCATCGTCGAGCCCACCTCCGGCAACACCGGGATCGGCCTGGCCATCGTCGCCCAGGAGAAGGGCTACCGCTGCGTCTTCGTCTGCCCCGACAAGGTCGGCTCGGACAAGCTCTCGGTCCTGCGCGCCTACGGCGCCGAGGTCGTGGTCTGCCCGACCACCGTCGCCCCCGACCACCCCGAGTCCTACTACTCCGTGTCCGACCGGTTGGCCGTCGAGATCCCCGGCGCCTGGAAGCCCAACCAGTACGAGAACACGAACAACCCGGAGTCGCACTACCACGCCACCGGCCCCGAGATCTGGGAGCAGACCGAGGGCCGTATCACCCACTTCGTGGCGGGTATCGGCACCGGCGGCACCATCAGCGGCACCGGCCGCTACCTCAAGGAGGTCTCCGACGGGGCGGTGCGGATCATCGGCGCCGACCCCGAGGGCTCGGTCTACTCCGGCGGCTCGGGCCGCCCCTACCTGGTCGAGGGCGTGGGCGAGGACATCTGGCCCGGTACCTACGACACCTCCGTGTGCGACGACATCGTGGCCGTCAGCGACAAGGACTCCTTCCTGATGACCCGCCGCCTGGCCCGCGAGGAGGCCCTGCTGGTCGGCGGCTCCTGCGGCCTGGCCGTCGAGGCCGCTCTGCGGGTGGCCAGGGACGCCGGTTCCGACGACGTCATCGTCGTCCTGCTGCCCGACGGCGGCCGCGGCTACCTCGGCAAGATCTTCAACGACGAGTGGATGTCCGACTACGGCTTCCTGTCCGCGCAGACCGAGGAGGCCACCGCGGGCGAGGTGCTGGCCGCCAAGGGCGGGGAGATGCCCGACTTCGTGCACACCCACCCGGACGAGACCGTCGGCACCGCGGTGGCCATCATGCGCGAGTACGGCGTCTCCCAGCTTCCGGTGATGAAGGAGGAGCCCCCGGTCATGGCGGCCGAGGTGGTCGGCTCCATCGCCGAGCGCAACTTCCTCGACGCCCTCTTCGACGGCCGCGCCGAGCTGGACGACCTGGTGGAGAGCCACATGGCCGAGCCGCTGGCCACCGTCGGCACCGGGACCCCGGTGAGCGACTGCGTCCGCCTGCTGCGCGGGTCCGGTGCCCTCGTGGTGCTGCGCGACGGCAAGCCGGTGGGGATTCTCACCCGCCAGGACCTGCTCGCCCACCTGTCCGGCTGAGGCCGGCCGCACGCACCCCGCGACGGGGCCCGGAACGCGCTCGAACCGAACGCGATTCGGGCCCCGCCGCATGCCGCCCGGACATGTCATCGCATACTCGGACACTGCTAATGTTCGCGACAGTTACTGGTAGGTAATAAATGGGAGCACGCGTGTCGCGGCTGTTGTCCTGGATCATCCGCTCCATCTGGTCGTACGCCCGGACCAAGGCCGAAATCCGGGCCGACTCCAAGGCGGCCCGCAGGTTCGCGCGCTTCGGTACGGGTTCCGCGATCGCCTTTCCCACGGCCACCCTCTACGGCGAGCCCTGGATCGAGATCGGCGTGCACACCGTCCTGGGCGGGGACATGACCCTCGCCGCCGGGATGGGACCCGACTACGACCTCGGCCCGGGCACGGTCGTGCGGATCGGCTCCGGCTGCGCCATCGGGCGGGGCTCGCACATCGTCGCCCACAAGTCCGTCGACATCGGCGACCACGTGTACACCGGCCCCTACGTCTACATCACCGACCAGAACCACGCCTACGGCAACACCGAGGTCCCCGTCGGTCTCCAGTGGCCGGTGGACGACCCGGTCAGCATCGGCGCAGGAAGCTGGATCGGCGCGAACGCGGTGATCCTCCCCGGCGTGCACCTGGGGCGCAACTCGGTCGTGGCGGCGGGCACCGTGGTGAGGCCCGGAACCTACCCCGACCACGCGGTCCTCGCGGGCGTGCCCGGCAAGGTCGTGCGCACCCACGACCCCGAACTGGGCTGGGAGCCGCCACTACGCGAGAACGGGACCCCCACGCGGGTGCCCACCCCGGTCACCGGCCTGCCTCCGGAGGTTCCCGCCGAGCCGCCCCGGCCCGGCTCGTCCACCCACTTCCCGCCCGCCTAGGTCCTGTTGGCGGACCCGGTCCCGTGCCGCCGGGAGCGGGGCGCCGACGGGGCTGCCGGAGGTCCCGCGGGTGCGCCCGTGAAGACACGAGCGGGCCCGCCGCGGGGGCCGAGGGCCCCGTACCCTCGGCGTCCGAGTACGAGGCGAGGCGCGGCGCGGCTCCGAGGAAGACGGCCCGGCCGCACCGGTCGGGGCGTGCTCACGGTCGCGCCCGACTCGGCAGGGTGAGGATCTCGGCTCCGTCGCCGGTGATGGCGATCGTGTGCTCGCTGTGCGCCGTCCGGCAGCCTGTCGCGCTTCGGAGGGTCCAGCCGTCGGCGTCGGTGACGAGCTCGGCGGTGTCCGCCATGACCCACGGCTCCAGCGCCAGCATCAGCCCGGGTCGCAGCCTGTACCCGCGGCCGGGCCGTCCGGTGTTGGGAACGTGCGGGTCCTGGTGCATCGTCGATCCGATGCCGTGACCTCCGAACTCGGTGTTGACCGGGTACCCCGCCTCGCTGAGGACCGAGCCGATGGCGTGGGAGACGTCTCCGACGCGGGCCCCGGGGCCGGCGGCGGCGATCCCCGCGTCCAGCGCGCGTTCGGTCGCGCTGATCAGCGCGACGCTCTCCGGGGGCTCGGACCCGCCCACGACGAAGCTGATGGCGGCGTCCGCGGCGACTCCGTCCTGGGAGACGGCGAGGTCGAGCGACAGCAGGTCGCCGTCGGCGAGCGTGTAGTCGTAGGGCCGTCCGTGGAGCACGGCGTCGTTGACGCCCGTGCAGATGTGGTGGCCGAACGGGCCGCGTCCGAAGGACGGCTCGTAGTCGACGTAGCAGGACTGCGCTCCCGCCTCGACGATCATGGCCTCGGCCCACCGGTCGATGTCCAGGAGGTTCGTGCCGGCCGTGCTACGGCTCTTCACCGTCCGCAGGATGTCGGCGACCAGGGCGCCCGTGTCCTTCGCTCGGGCCAGCTCGGCGGGTTTCAGGATCTCGATCATGCGGCGCCTCTCTCGCGCAACCAATAACTATACCGTCCATACTATACCGGTCCTGGAGTCGTGGCCGTGATCGGGTCGCCGACCGCCTCCCGCGGAGCCGGGTGCGGGGTGATCCCGCCCGCACGCGCCACCGCACGGACGGAAAGCGGGAACGGGGAGATCGGAGGGCACTATTGTGGCCCCATGAAGTTCGACGGGTTTGAAACGCTGGCCATCCACGCGGGGCAGGAGCCGGACGCCGGCACCGGGTCCGTGGTGGTGCCGATCTACCAGACCAGCACCTACGCCCAGGACGGCGTGGGCGGTCTGCGCCAGGGCTACGAGTACTCGCGCACCGGCAACCCCACGCGCGCGGCCCTGGAGGAGTGCCTGGCCGCCCTGGAGTCCGGAACACGCGGCCTGGCGTTCGCCTCGGGCATGGCCGCCGAGGACACCCTGCTGCGCACGGTCCTCTCGCCCGGCGACCACATCATCATCCCCGGCGACGCCTACGGCGGTACCTTCCGCCTGGTCTCCAAGGTGGTCGAGCGCTGGGGTGTGCGGTGGGACGCCGTCGACCAGTCCGACCCCGAGGCGGTGCGCGCGGCCGTCCGGCCCGAGACCAGGGTCGTGTGGACCGAGACGCCCACCAACCCGCTGCTCAACATCACCGACATCGAGGCCGTCGCCCAGATCGCGCACGACGCCGGCGCCCTGCACGTGGTCGACAACACCTTCGCCTCGCCCTACCTCCAGCAGCCGCTGACCCTGGGCGCGGACGTGGTCGTGCACTCCACCACCAAGTACCTGGGCGGGCACTCCGACGTGGTCGGGGGAGCGCTGGTGGTCTCCGACGCCGAGCTGGGCGAGCGCCTGGCCTTCCACCAGAACACCATGGGCGCCATCCCGGGCCCGTTCGACTCCTGGCTGACCCTGCGCGGCGCGAAGACCCTGGGCGTGCGCATGGACCGCCACAGCGCCAACGCCGAGCGGGTCGTGGCCGCGCTGGAGGACCACCCGGCGGTGCGGAAGGTGTTCTACCCCGGACTGGAGGGCCACCCGGGGCACAAGACCGCCGAACGGCAGATGAGGTCCTTCGGCGGGATGGTCTCCTTCGCCCTGCGCGACGGGGAGAAGGCGGCGCTGGCCCTGTGTGAGCGGACCGAGGTCTTCACCCTCGGTGAGTCCCTGGGCGGTGTGGAGTCCCTGATCGAGCACCCCGGGCGGATGACGCACGCGTCCACCGCGGGCTCCACGCTGGAGGTTCCGGCCGACCTGGTGCGGATCTCCGTGGGCATCGAGTCCGCTGACGACCTGGTGGCCGACCTGCTGAGGGCCCTGGAGGGCTAGGTTCTGTTCGGTGGACCCGGTCCTGTGCCGCCGGGAGCGGGGGCGCCGACGGGGCTGCCGGAGGTCGCGCGGGTGCGCCCGTGAGGTATGGGCGGGCGCACCGTAGGGACCAGGGGTTCCCGTGCCTGCGGCGTCCGGGCACGAGGTGAAGCGGGCGGAGCTTCAAGGAAACACGGCTTGGAGGCCCGGGGCCGAAGGCCCGGAAGTACGGAGGGCGCGGAGGCCGTGTGCCGGCCCCGCCCGGCGCCTGCCCGGACGTCGGCGGGGGCTCCCACCCGGTCGTGTGCCGCGCGGGTTCCCGGCCGCGCTGCCGGACCCGTCGCGGCTCGTCCCCGGTACCAGGTAGTGCTCATCCCGTGCGGCGCCGTGCTCTGCGGCGCCGTTTCGCTGTTTCCCGGGTCAGACCGGAGTGGGCGTGCGGCCGGAGGAGGGAACGCGGCCGGAGGGGGCGTGGTCCGGGTCGGGGGCGGTGTGCCCGCCGTCGCGGAAGCGCAGCCCCACCACGAGGCTTCCGGTGCGGGAGAGGGGAGTGCTCTCCTCGTCGTCGCGCAGCGAGCGGTAGGTGCCCCGGCTGTCCCGGCGGCGGATGCCGATGGAGACGGCGAGGAAGAACCCGGTGGCCAGTCCCAGGAGCACGACTCCGACCAGCGCGATGAGGATGGGGATCATTCTGTTCTCCTTGGGGGAGGTTCCTATCTGCGTTCTGTGCGCCCCCCGGCCGAGCGAGGGGACGTTGCGCGGTGTCTCACCTGATGCGGTTCCAATCAAGGTGTTGCGCTGGGGTCAGGCGCCTGGGTCGAAGTGACGGGGACCGTTGGTTCTTCCCTTCTCGTAGGTCCTCCCGGCCGCGGAACCGTGTACTTAGGGTGGCCTTCATCTAAGATGGGTTCATGCTGACCAGATGGACCTGTTCGTCTGGTGTACCGATCACCTTGTTGGTACAAGCTAGGTTGTTGGTCTAGTACCCCGGCGAGGACTGATGTATGCGGGCTGAAAGCAGATATCGACAGATCGCTCGGATCCTGAGGCGTGAGGTGCAGGAGGGAGTCTTGCCCCGGGGCGGTCAGTTGCCCTCGGAGAAGCAGTTGGAGGAGCGCTTCGCGGCGTCGCGCAACACGATCAGGCTGGCCCTGGGCATGCTGCGCAACCAGGGGCTGATCATCAGCCGTCCCGGCCGCGGGCACTTCGTCCAGGACGTCGTCCCCGAGACCTTCCACGCCAACCGCAGCAGGGGCGGCTCCGGCGGCCTCAACGAGTCCGGCATGGCCGGGCAGGTCCTGGAGGAACTCCAGATCCTCAGCGCCACCCCCGACATCGCCAGCCGCCTGCGCGTCCCCGAGGGCGACATGACGGTCGTCCGCCGCATGTACCGGTTCTCCGGGGAGGTCTCGGCTTCCATCAGCTCCGCCTACTACCCCATGGACCTCGTCGAGGGCACCCCGCTCATGCTGCCCGAGGACGTCGAGAGCGCCCTGGCGGTGCTGGCGGAGCACGGGCAGCGCCAGGCCGGGTTCGTCGACGAGCTGGAGGCCCGCATGCCCAGCCCGCAGGAGGGCGGCCAGCTCGAACTCCCGCCCGGGGTCCCGGTGCTGACCGTCCACCGGACCGACCTGTCCGAGGAGCGACCGATCCGGCTGGTGCACACCGTCTACGCGGGCCACAGCATCCGCTACCAGTACGAGCACGGCAACATGAACGCCTACCACCGGGACTGAGCACACGCATGAGCACGTCGAGGAAGACGGTTGTCGCCGACCACCTGCGCGAGGCGCTGGCCAGGGGAGAGTACGGGCCGGGTGAGCGGCTTCCGGGGGAGGAGGAGCTCGCCGAGCAGCTCGACGTCTCCCGTGCCACCGCGCGCCTGGGGATGCGCATCCTCCAGGACGAGGGGCGCATCGCCATCCGTGCCGGACGGGGGGCCTTCGTCGCCGACCACCGGCCCATCGTCCACCTGGCCACCCCCGTCACGGGCGGCGGCGACTCCGAGCGCTTCAAGGCCGGCTACCAGCCCCACCTGCGGGAGTCCGGGTACCACCAGGTCCAGGAGAAGGTCAAGGTCAGCCTGGACACCATGCGGCCCAAGGTGGCCAAGCGGCTGCGCCACGAGGTGGGGGAGGCCGCGCGCGGGGACCTGGTCGTCATCCGCTCCTCCGACCGGTTCGTCGAGGGCGGCCTGTGGCAGTCCCAGGTCACCTACTTCCCGTACGACATTGCCGGCAACACTCCGCTCATGTCCCCTGAGCCCCTGGAGGAGGGGGTGACCGCGGTCCTGCGGTCCCTGGGCCTCCGGGAGGAGTGGAACTGGGACATCGTCGGCGCCCGGATGCCGTCCCAGAGCGAGGCCGACTCCTTCGGCCTGGGGCCGGGCATCCCCCTGCTGGTCCAGGAACGGGTGGTCTACGAGGGCGAGCGCCCGCTGCGGTTCACCGAGACGGTCATGCCCGCCAACCGGCACCAGCTGCTCTACTCCGGCGGTGAGGCACCCGAGGAACTGCTGGTCCTGGCCTCCGACGTCAACATCTTCGAACGCTGACCCGTCCCCGGCCCGTGCGGTGGCGGACGGGCCGACGGCCTAGCGGGGACGGTCCAGGTAGCGGTCCACCACCAGGGCCCCCAGCTCGTCGGCGCCGGCGTGCACCACCCGCACGCCGCGACGCCGCTCCACCAGGGCCTGGAAGGCGCGCAGCCGGGGATCGTCCGCCAGCAGGAAGAAGGTCACCTCCGCGCCCGCGCCCAGGACCGCGTCCAGTTCGGCGACGGTCAGCTCCACCGTGCGCGGGGCCGGGGGCCAGGAGAACCGGGCGTCGCCGTCCTCGCCCAGATGGGCGGTGGGCTCGCCGTCGGTGACCACCAGCACCTGCGGGCGCAGGTCGCCGTGGCGCCGCAGGTGGGCGCGGGCCAGCCGCAGCGCGTGGTGCAGGTTCGTGCCCGGGACCCTGTGCCAGTCGTGGGCCACCAGCTCGCCCGGGGACAGCTCCCGGGCCCGCTCCCCGAAACCGACCAGGTGCAGCCGGTCCTGCGGGCGGTACGTGGACACCAGGGCGTGCAGGGCCAGCGCCGTCCGGGTGGCGGCCTCGTGCAGGGACCGGGCCGCCATCGAGTGGGACAGGTCCACCAGCAAAGACACGGCGGCGGCCTCCGAGGGCTCGGCCTCCACCACCCGCACGTCCTCGGCGCGCAGCACCACGTCCCGCTCACCGGGGCGGGACCGGCGCAGCGCGGCCTCGCGCACGGTCGCGACCGCGTCCAGGGGCCGGTCACCGTCCTCGCCGAGGGGCAGGGAGGAACCGGTGGGCTCGCCGCCGGGCGCGGTACCGCCGCGGTGGACGCCGCCGCGGGCGCCCCGCCCGCGCCGGGGGAGTCCGGCGTCGCGCAGGGCCACCTCGCCCAGGCGGCGCAGCTCTCGGGGGCTCAGGCCGTGGTCGGCCTCGTCCAGGCGCGCCAGGGCCCGCCCGGCCTCCCGGCCCGGCAACCGGTCCAGCAGGCGCCCCACGGCGACGGCGTCCACCTCGTCGAGGGCGCCGCGGTCGCCGTCGGCGTACCGGGACAGGGATCCCGTCAGGGCGGCCAGTTCCAGCCGGTCCTCCTCGGAGAAGGAAGCGGCCCCGGACCAGAGGGCGGACCCGGAGGCCACCAGCGCCAGGAGCTCACGCGCCGCGGCCACGGCCTCCTCGGGCGGCGGGTCGGGGTCTGCCAGGGGATCGGGCCCGCCCATGTACGCCCGGTACCGGAACCTCACACGCACTCGCCTCCCATGCACACACGCACCGACACCCTCCCGGGCCCGAAGCCGACGGTCCCGCCGATGCCGTGACCGGAAAGGCGCACAGCCCCGCTCCGCACACGTCGGTCCCGTACCCGTGGCGAGGCCCGGTACCCGAACTCCCCCCATGAGTACAGGACCGTCCATGGCCGGGTCTCGTGCGGCTCACCGGCGACGTCTCCGGCCGACCGGTCAGAAGCGGTAGACCCCTCCGTCGGGGAGCGTGTCCTTGGACAGCCGACGCTCCAGGTACAGGCCCTCCAGCGCGAACTCCACCACCGCGGCGGCCAGCCCCGGCGTGGGCGGCCCGTCCTCGGCGTCCGGGGCCGCGCGCTCGATCATCGTCGCCAGCCCCGGCACCGCGCCCACCCGCCGCAGCAGCTCGGCGGCGCCCACGAGGTCGCCGGTCTCCACCGTGCCGCCTCCGGAGAAGCGGTCGCTGAGAGGCGACAGGTCCGCCTCGCCCAGGCGCTCGCGGAACACCTCCGCCACCGCCCGGCGCAGCAGCGCGTGCAGGATCTCGGCCTCGCGGCCCTCAGCGTCCATCTCGAACTCGACCTTCCCCAGCAGCGGCTCCACCGCCGCGGGCAGGTCGCACACCCGCGCCACCGGGAGCTCCTCGCCCGACAGGGCCGCCCGCCGCAGCGCCGAGGCCGCCACGGTCTCGGCCGCCGTCACCGAGAAGCGCACCGACACGCCCGAACGGGCGTCCACCTTCCTGGAGGCGCGCACCAGCCGGGTGAAGCGCGCCACGGCCTCCAGCAGGTGCGCGGGCACCACCGTGCCCTCGGGCAGCGCCGCCTCCTGCCGGATGAGCGCCAGCTCGTCGGCCAGGGCCGGCGGGTAGTGGGTGCGCACCTGCGCGCCGAAGCGGTCCTTGAGCGGGGTGACGATCCGTCCCCGGCTGGTGTAGTCCTCCGGGTTCGCGCTCGCCACCAGCAGCAGGTCCAGCGGCAGCCGCAGACTGTAGCCGCGCACCTGGAGGTCGCGCTCCTCCAGCACGTTGAACAGCGCCACCTGGGCCCGCGCGGGCAGGTCGGGGAGTTCGTTGACGCAGAACACGCCCCGGTTCGCACGCGGCACCAGGCCGTAGTGGATGGTCTCCGGGTCACCCAGTGAGCGACCCTCCGCCAGCCGTGCGGGGTCCACGTCGCCCACCAGTTCGCCGACCCCGGTGTCGGGCGTGGCCAGCTTCTCGCCGTAGCGCTCCCCGCGGTGCCGCCACACCACCGGCAGGCCGTCGCCCTCCCGGGCCGAACGGCGCACGCACGCCGGGCAGACCGGCGCGTAGGGGTGGTCGTTGACCGGGCACCCGGCCACCGACGGGGACCACTCGTCCAGCAGGGCCGTCAGGGTCCTGATGAGCCGGGTCTTGCCCTGGCCGCGCTCGCCCAGCAGCACGATGTCGTGTCCGGCCAGCAGGGCCCGCTCCATCCTCGGCAGCACGGTGGCGTCGAACCCGTGCACCCCCGGGAAGCGGGGCTCCCCGGAGCCCATCCGCCGGAGCAGGTTCTCCCGCACCTCGGCGGCGACCGGGCGGTGGACGTGCCCGGACTCGCGCAGCGCCGCGAGGGTGCGCGGAAGCGGGGGCGGGGCCGGGGGCGGAAGGAGGGCGCTCACGCCTTCGAACCTATCCCGGAGCGGGCCCCGCGCCGACGGAGTCCCCCGGCTTCCCCGGGGCCGCAGGCATCGCCCCGCCCGTGCGCCCGCCCCGCTCCGGGGCCGGGCCCGTGCACCGTCGGACCCCGCGATTGGCGCTGTGGTGGAAGAATGGGACACGACGACGGAGTCCTGCGTCCGGCCGTGAGGGCCGGCGAAACCGGGGGTGGCAGTTGGTGGCACGGTTCGGCGATGCACTGAAGACGGGGGCCGACCTCGTGAACGCGGCCGAGCGCGCCGTACTGGACGCCCTGGAACAGGTGGACGGTCCGGCCGACCTGGTGTGCTTCTTCGTCTGCGGCGCCGACCCCGATGAGGTCACCCTCGCGGGCGGGCGCGTCATGGAGCTGGCGGGGGACGCCGTCACCCTCGGATGCAGTTCCACCGGGGTCATCGGCGGCGGCCGGGGCGTCGAGGGCCAGGGCGCGGTCAGCGTGTGGTGCGCCAGCCTGCCCGGGGTCGAGATCACCCCGTTCCGCCTGGACACCATCATCGAGGAGGACCACCTGGCCGTCGTCGGCATGCGCGAGCCGGGGCCGCGTGACCGCGCCGCCGTCCTGCTCACCAACCCCTACGAGTTCCCCACACAGGCCTTCGTCCGCGAGTCCACCGAGGCCCTCGGCGGGCTCCCCCTCGTCGGCGGCATGGCCGACGGCATGCGCGGCGAGGAGTCCGTGCGGCTCTTCTGCGAGGGCGAGGTGGCCGAGAACGGCGCCATCGGGATCCTCGTCGGCGGCGAGAACGTCCTCGGCGCCGTCGTCAGCCAGGGCTGCCGCCCCGTCGGCCCGGCCATGACGGTCACCAAGGCCGAGGGCAACCTCCTCCTCGAACTCGCCGGTGTCAGCGCCTACGAGAAGCTGGAGGAGCTGGTCGAGGACCTCTCCGAGGAGGACCGCGTGCTCGCAGAGCAGGGCCTGCACGTCGGTATCGCCATGGACGAGTACGCCGACGCCCACGAGCAGGGCGACTTCCTCATCCGCACCCTCGCCGGAGCCGATCCCGAACTCGGCGCCCTCACCATCGGCGACATGGTCGAGATCGGCCAGACCGTCCGCTTCCAGGTCCGCGACGCCGGTACCGCCGACGAGGACCTCGCCCGGCGCCTCACCGACTTCGGCGCCCAGCACTCCGTCGGCGCCGGCCTGCTCTTCTCCTGCAACGGCCGCGGCTCCTCCTTCTTCCCGCACGCCGACCACGACGTCCTCGCGGTCCACCGCGTCCTCGGCGCCGGCTCCGTCGCCGGATTCTTCGCCGCGGGGGAGATCGGCCCGGTCGGCGGCGTCAACCACGTGCACGGGTTCACCGCCTGCCTGCTGGCCTTCGGGTAGGAGCGGGGCGGCCGGCCCTCAGGTGCGGATGACCACGGTCCCGGCGACCCGGTCGTGCAGGGAGCGGTTCCGCCGGTCGCCGAACGCGGCCATGGACTCGGCCATGGTGAAGACGTGGCCCAGGCCCGGCAGCGACTGGGGGAGTCCGAAGAACGCGGAGCGGCCCAGCGCCTGTCCCTGGCTGAGCCTTCCTCCGTCGGCGGCGCTCACCACCTTGATCCCGACCATCATCTTGCCGAGCGTGCGGCCCCAGGTGACCAGGTACAGCCAGTCGTAGAAGAACAGCAGCAGGCCCCAGCCGAACACGAACAGCACGGCCCACAGGGTGCCCTCGGCGTCGGTGGTCTGGTCGCTGCCGGTGAGGACCACCGTCACGACGGCCATGACGACGAAGAACGCCGCGGCGGCGAAGAGCGCGAGGACGTAGTCGATGGTGCGGGCGGCCAGGCGGCGGCCGAAGGTGGCCGGCTCCGGCCCGGCGGGCGGGGACGCGCCCTGCCCCGGCGGCATGCCCTGGACCGGCTGCATACCTTGTCCCGGCGGCATGCCGGGGCCCGGCCAGCCCTGCGGCGGGCCGGAGACGGGCCGGCCCCAGCCGGGACCGGGCGGGGGAGCGCCCTGGCCGGGGGCGGGGCCCCACCCCCCGTTCGGGGGCGGATACGCGACGGGACGGGGATCCTTGGGATTCCAGTGGGTCGGGGGCATGGCGGCGGAGGTTCCTCGGTTGGTTCGTCGGTGGGACGGCCTGCGGAAGCCGGTACGCGGGGGGGCTCTTCGAGACTATGACGAGACTACGACGCGAAAGGCCTCCGAAGGGATCCCTTTCCCTTCGGAGGCCTTTCGCTCGGGGAGCGGACGCGTCCGCGGCGGGGCGCCCCGGCCGGGGAACACCCCCGAAAGCGGCGGGGGCGGCTGGACGCCGCCCCCCACCTGATCCGCTGGGTGTGTCACATGCCGGTGTAGGGAACGGCGTCGATGATCTCGACTCCCAGGCTCTTGTTGTTCGGGAGCTGGTAGCTGACCTTCTCCCCCACACGCCTGCCGTTGATGGCGGACCCCAGAGGTGACTTCGGGGAGTACACATCGATCGGAGCGCCGCTCTCCTCGCGGGAGGCGAGCAGGAAGGTGACCTCGTCCTCGTCCCCGTCGAACTTGACGGTGACGGTCATGCCGGGGCCGACCACGCCCTCGGTACGGGGCGCCTCGCCGACCCGCGCGGTGCGCAGGATCTCGGTGAGCTGGAGGATGCGGGCCTCCATCTTGCCCTGTTCCTCCTTGGCGGCGTGGTAGCCGCCGTTCTCCTTGAGGTCGCCCTCCTCCCGGGCCGCCTCGATCTTCTCCGCGATCTCGATGCGCCCACTCCCCGACAGGTGGTCCAGCTCGGACTTGAGCCGGTTGTACGCCTCCTGGGTGAGCCAGGTGACGTTGTCATCGCGGGTCTGGGTCACGGGAACTCCTTGTGTACTAGTAGCAGAGGCCACCAAGCGGCCTGAGCTGAACTTACGAGAATATCACCGTGCGCCGTGGCGCACGGGTACTCACGTCTCACCGGTGCTGCCGGCCGGTGGGAAGGGGCTCGGTGGATCAGTCCTGTGAACCTTGTTCCCTACACGAGGCCACTTCTACCGTGGCAGCCTGACGAAGCGTCTCAACGGTCGTGGTGACCGTTCGGTTCCCGGCTTCGACATCGCTGTCCGCCTGGCCCACCTCGACGAGCTTCTCGTCCAGTGCCACGATCAGGCACTCGGCGCCGTTCCTGCTGTTCACCTCGTAGACGATGGTCGCCTCTTGGGGCGTGGGCGCCGTATACGACACCACCTGGTGGTACACGCCGCCGCCCAGACCGCTGTAGTTCATCACGGAGTAGCCCCAGCCGACCGCGCTCACCACCGCGAACACGGCGGCGATGACGAAGAAGACCGGGCCGTTGCCGTGGCGTTTGCGCAGCGCGGGCGCCGGCGCGGCACGGACCGGGGATTCGGCCGCGGTGTCGGCCGGGGTTTCGTCGGCACTGTTCACGGCGTCTTCTTCCGGGGTCGGCTGCATCGGGAATCTCCGAACAAGGGGACGGTGTTGTCTAAGATATCCCCGACCTGACAGCCTCCCCACGCGGCCCGCGCGTGAGTCGTCCGATCCGGGCACCGGGGAGCCGGACGGCCGCGCCCCGCGTCCGGCCACTAGTCAAGGAGAACCCTTCGTTGTCCGAGCGCCTGCGCCTTATGGCCGTTCATGCCCACCCCGATGACGAATCCAGCAAGGGCGCGGCCACCATGGCGCGCTACGTGGACGAGGGCGTCGACGTGCTGGTCGTCACCATGACCGGTGGCGAACGCGGCGACATCCTCAATCCCGCCATGGAACGTCCCGAGATCCGTGAGAACATCGCCCAGGTCCGCCGTGAGGAGATGGACCGGGCGAGGGAGATCCTCGGCGTCCAGCAGGAGTTCGCCGGTTTCGTCGACTCCGGCCTGCCCGAGGGCGACCCGCTGCCTCCCCTGCCGGAGGGCAGCTTCGCCACCCTCCCGGTCGAGGAGGGCGCCGCACCCCTCGTGGCGTCCATCCGCCGGTTCCGCCCGCACGTCGTCCTCACCTACGACGAGAACGGCGGTTACCCGCACCCCGACCACATCATGACCCACAAGGTGTCGATGCACGCCTTCGACACCGCGGGCGACCCCGACGCCTACCCGGACGCGGGCGAGCCCTGGCAGCCGCTCAAGCTGTACTACTTCGTGTCCTTCCCGCCCGAGCGGTTCGAGGCCCTGGCCGACATACTCGCCTCGCGCGGCATGGAGAACCCCTTCGAGGAGTGGATGAAGAGGCTCAAGGACCGCGAGCGCCCCCGCTGGGAGATCACCACGCGCGTGCACTGCAGCGAGTACTTCGACCTCGCCGACGAGGCCCTCAAGGCGCACGCCACCCAGGTGGACCCCAACGGGTTCTGGTTCGCCGTGCCCAACGACGTCGTGGCGGAGGCCTGGCCGACCGAGGACTACCACCTGGTGCGTTCGACGGTGGACACCGAGGTCCCTGAGAAGGACCTCTTCGCGGGCGTCCGAGAAGCAGTGAGAGTATGAGCGGTATGAACACCCTTCTCCCGTCCGCGACGGTGCTGGCGAGCGACTTCGAACTCAACAGCGACACCGTGACACCCGGTGTCCTGGGCTTCCTCGTCGTCTTCGCGATCGGCGTCGGGCTGTACTTCCTCATGCGCAGCCTCATGGGCAAGCTCCGCGCCCTGCCCAAGGACGACGACTTCGCCGTGAGGTCCTCCTCCGGGGACGCCTCCGCGGAGGACACCGCCCCGCGGACCTGAGGGACCGTCTCCCGCCCTGACCCAGCGGGAACGGGACGGTTCCCGCCCCGGGAGGCAGACGGCTCCCGGCTTCGGATGGCAGAGTTGGAGCATGTCCAACCGCCTGAGCGACGCGACCAGCCCGTACCTGCTGCAACACGCCGACAACCCCGTGGAGTGGTGGCCCTGGGGTGAGGAGGCCTTCGCCGAGGCGCGCCGACGCGACGTGCCCGTGCTCGTCTCCATCGGATACTCGGCCTGCCACTGGTGCCACGTGATGGCCCACGAGTCCTTCGAGGACGGGGCGACCGCGGACCGGATGAACGCCCTGTACGTCAACGTCAAGGTGGACCGCGAGGAGCGCCCCGACGTCGACGCGGTCTACATGGAGGCCACCCAGGCCATGACCGGCCAGGGCGGGTGGCCCATGACCGTGTTCACCACCCCCGACGGCGCCCCGTTCTACTGCGGCACCTACTTCCCGCGCGACCACTTCCAGCGCCTGCTGGAGGCCGTGGCCAACGCCTGGCGGGAGCAGCGCACCGAGCTGCTCGACCAGGGGAAGCGGGTGGTGGAGGCGCTCAGCGGCCCGCGTACCCTGCCCGACGCGCCTCCGCCCTCCGCCGCACAGCTCGACCTGGCCGTCCAGGCGCTGGTGCGCGACTACGACCACGGGCACGGCGGCTTCGGCACCGCGCCCAAGTTCCCGCCGTCGATGCTGCTGTCCTTCCTCACCGCGCAGGACGAGCGCACCGGATCCCTCCAGACCGCCGACGAGCCCACCCCGGCCGGGCTGATGGCCTTCGGGACCGCGCTGGCGATGGCCCGGGGCGGCATCTACGACCAGCTCGGCGGAGGGTTCGCGCGCTACTCGGTGGACCAGGAGTGGGTCGTCCCCCACTTCGAGAAGATGCTCTACGACAACGCGCTGCTGCTGCGCTCCTACACGCGTATGGCCCGCCGCCCCCCGGGGCCGGGCGTCATCGAGGGTGACACGCACGCCCTGCTGCGCCGGGTGGCCGGGGAGACCGCGGACTGGATGCTGCGCGACCTGCGCACGCCCGAGGGCGGGTTCGCCTCGGCGCTGGACGCCGACAGCGAGGGCGCGGAGGGCACCTACTACGTGTGGACCCCCGCCCAGGTGCGGGAGGTCCTCGACAGGGAGGACGCGGCCTTCGCGGCCGAGGTGTTTCGCATCACGGAGGAGGGCACCTTCGAGCACGGCTCCTCGGTGCTCCAACTGCCCGAGCCGCCCGCCGACCCCTGGCGCTACGAGCGGGTCCGGGAGGCGCTGTTCAACGCCCGCCTGGAGCGGGTGGCCCCCGCGCGCGACGACAAGGTCGTGGCCGCGTGGAACGGCCTGGCGATCGCGGCCCTGGCCGAGGCGGGCGTCCTGCTGGAGCGCCCCGACCTGGTGGAGGCCGCCCGCGGGGCCGCGGACCTGCTGCTGCGCGTACACCTGCGGGACGGGCGCCTGGCCCGCACCTCGCGGGGCGGCCGGCCGGGTACCAGCGCCGGTGTGCTGGAGGACTACGCCGACGTCGCGGAGGGACTGCTCGTCCTGCACGGGGTGACCGGGGAAGCGCGGTACGCGCATGAGGCCGGACGCCTGCTGGACACCGTCCTGGAGCACTTCGGCGACGGCGCCGGCGGGTTCTACGACACCGCCGACGACGCCGAGAAGCTGTTCAACCGCCCGCAGGACCCCACCGACAACGTCACGCCGTCCGGCCGGTCGGCGGCGGCGTCCGCACTGCTCGCCCACGCCGCGCTGACCGGTTCGGAGCGCCACCGCGCCGCCGCCGAGGAGGCGCTGTCGCCGGTGGCGGTGCTGGCGGAGAAGGCTCCCCGGTTCGCCGGATGGGGCCTGGCCACCGGAGAGGCGCTCCTGACCGGGCCGCGCGCCGTCGCGGTGGTGGGCGACCCCGGGGACCTCCGGACCGGTGAGCTGGTGCGCACCGCGCTGACCTGGGCGCCGCTGGGCACCGTGCTGTCCCGGGGCGACGGCCGCGACGACGGCGGGGTGCCGCTGCTGCGCGACCGCGCGCCGGTCGGCGGGCAGCCGACCGCCTACGTGTGCGAGGGCTTCGTCTGCAAGCTCCCGGTCACCTCACCCGAGGACCTGCGGGAGCAGCTGCGGGGCTGAGTCCCCGCCGTCTCAGCGCCGGGACTCCAGGACCCCGCGCAGCACGGCGGCGAAGCCCTCGGGATCGTCGGTGAAGCCGCCGTGTCCGCCGGGGAAGGTGACCGGCGCGGTACCGAGCAGGTCGGCCAGCGCCACGGAGGAGCGGGAGGTGCTCAGGGGGCCGGAGTCCGCGCCGACACCGACGACGACCCGGACCGGGCCGCCGCGCAGGGCGTCGGTGTCGGGCACGTACCGGGCGGTCTCCCGCAGTTCGTGGGCGAAGAAGCGGGCGCTGTCGGCGAGCATCTGCTCCGAGGGCTCCTCGGCCGGAGCGCCGTCGCCCTCCTCCACCGGGAATCCGGCGTTGGCCATGAACTTGGCCCAGGCCGCGGCCACGCCCTCCCGGTGGTAGGTCGCGATGAGGTCCTCCATCGCCGCGCGCTGCTCGGCGGCGTCGGGCAGCAGCTCCATCAGGGGCGGCTCGTGCGCGACGGCCGTACGGACCCGGCCGGGGTGCCGCCGGGCCAGTGCCAGCGCGGTCACCGCGCCGCCGCTGGAGCCCAGCACGTCCGCGGAGTCCGCGCCGAGGGCGTCCAGGAGGGCGACGACGTCGTCGGCGCGCAGCTCGGGCGTGGAGTCCTGCTCCGGGTCGTTCAGGGTGCTGCGGGAGATGCCCCGGGGGTCGTGGGTGAGGACGGTGCGGTCCCGCGCGAGTACGTCCGCCACGGGGACGAACTCCTCCGCGCCCATGGGAGCGCCCGCGAGTACGAGGACGGGGCCCTCGCCGCGCACCTCGTAGTACAGGGTTCCGTCGGGTGTCTCCAGGGTGTGCGTGCTCGCCATGGCCGCTGCTCCTCCTCGTGCGTGCCCCCACCGAACGGGGACCTCACCAGGAACAGACTCCGGCGGGGGCGCGGACTCATCGGCCCCGCCGGAGGAAAAGAGGAGAAGGGGCGAAGGCGGCGGCCTCGGTGCGTGCTCAGTTCACGGACGTGCCGTTGATGATCTCGTCCACCAGGTCGGGGCGGTATCCCGGCTGGCGGACCTCCAGGTACACGGTTCCCGGCACGCCCGGCTGGTGCACGGCGGCGCTGCTGAACGAGCCGTTGCCGGCGCACTCGGGCCACTCCCACACCGTGCCCCTCCAGACGCCGGTGTCCAGCTCGCGCTCCCTCGGCGCGCTCCCGCACGGACCGGTGCCGGTCCCGCCCAGGCCGCGGTCGTCCGGCACCACCGTCGCGTACACCCCGTAGGACCGCGTGTCGTCGGAGGACCACCCGTCGGCGTCTGTCGCCACCAGCAGCCCCGGTTCGGGCTCGGACCCGGTCCCGGCCGCCGGGTACACCTCCCGGCCGGTGTGGAACTCGCGGGCCCACACCAGCGGCACCTGCACGCGGAGCTGCTGGGTGGCGTAGCGCACCGTGGTCAGGGACAGGCCCGGACTGCCGGCCGAGGCCGTGACGGTGCCCGTCAGCACGGCGAGGGATACCAGCAGCGCCGCCGTCCGCTGCCACGGCATCCGGTACCGCTGCCACCACGGCACCGCCTGGGGCAGGTCGGGCGCCATACGGATCGTCCTGACCCGGTCGGTGAAGGTTTTGGCGTCCGCAGGACGGCTTTCCCGGTCCACCGAAAGTGCCGACAGAATGAGTTCGTCGAGCGCCGGAGGCAGACCTGGCCGGATCCGGCCAGGGGGAATCCTCACCGGCGGACGCGACGGCGGCCGGCCGGTGATGAGTTCGTAGGCGACCGCGCCCAGCGAGTACACGTCGGAGCGAACGTCCAGGTCACCGCCGGGGATGCTCTGCTCCGGCGACATGTAGCCGGGCGTCCCGGCCGCGGCGGTGAACCCCGAGGCCTCGTCGATCGACTTGGCGAACCCCAGGTCCGCCACCAGCACCCGCTGACCCACCGGTGACGACTGGAGCAGCACGTTCGACGGCTTGATGTCACGGTGGATCGTGCCGTGGTTGTGCAGCACGGTGATGCCCTGGCCGATCTCGGTCAGCAGCCTCAGGACCTCGTCCAAGGGCAGTTGACCTCGTTGGACGAGGTCTGCAACGCTTCCCTGGTCGGCGTAGGTCATCACCATGTAGGGCCGCCCGTCGGGCAGCACGTCCACGTCGTGCACCGCCACCAGCCACGTGGAGTCGGTCTGGCGCAGAATGCGCGCCTCCTCCAGGAAGCGGTACTGGATGTCCATCTGGTGCGCCCAGTTCTCGGCGAGTACCTTGATGGCCACCGGATAGTTGAGCAGGTCGTCCTGCGCCAGCCAGACCGTGGCGAAGGAGCCGGAACCAAGGCGCCGAATGACGCGGTAACGTCCGAAGGCCTCCGGTTGGCTCATTTCCGCCTCGGTCTGTCGGGGGTGAATACGCGGTCGCTGCCCACTAATACACCATCTGTACCTTCACATTGCCTACCGTCTATATGATCCCCTCACCGGGTGGTACCGGGATCCTTCGGCCATGGACACCGAAGACGGCCCGACGGATTCCGCGCCGTGTGAACGGCCGCGAGGAAATGTGGATTTTCGCGGGGGCGGAGCCGGACGGGGACCGTAGACGTCCCATACACGTGTGACCCTCGAAACAGACGGGCGCACACGCGTCCGCAGCGGACGGCCGGACGTCTGCCGTCAGTCAGGGAGAGACCAGCCATGCGCAGTAGTGACCACGCAGACAACGAGGAGACGACCCCCGCGCCCCGGCGCCGGGTGGCCAGCAACGTCGACGAGGAGTTGGAGGAGCTCGCGCGCCAGGCCAAGGCCGGCGACGCCGTGGCCCTGGACGCCCTGCTCCGGCGGATCCAGCCCGAGGTGCTGCGCCGGTGCGCACGCTTCCTGCCCTACCGCCAGGACGCCGAGGAGGCGTGCCAGGACGCGCTGTTGCGCGTGGCCCGCAAGATCGACAGCTTCAAGGGCGACTCCCTGTTCACCACCTGGCTGTACACGGTGGTGTCCAACTCCGCCCGGCAGACCTACCGCTCGATGAAGCGCCGTTCGGCCGAGTTCCCCACCGAGGCCGAGCGTATGCCCCACCAGAGCGACCCCCGCACGACCAGTGTCATCGCGGGTTCCCGTATCGACCTGTTGGAGGCCCTCGACCAGTTGGAGAAGGACCGCCCCAACCTGGTGGCCCCCCTGGTCCTGCGCGACCTGTGCCAGATGGACTACAACGAGATCGCGTCCGAGCTCGATCTGGCCCTGGGCACGGTCAAGTCCCGTATCCACCAGGGGCGCAAGCACGTGCGCAAGTCCCTGGCTGTGACGTAGTCCCCGCGGGCGAACTACGCTGGAACCAACCCCGTCAACACATCCTTTCCAGCGGTGTGCTGTCCCATCCAGCTCTGAAAGGTTTCGCCAATGGGGATGCGTGACCCCCTGTACTGGCTGTACGAGCGGCGTCTTGAACGCAGGCTGACCAGCCAGGAGATCCCCCGCCACGTCGGCGTGGCCATGGACGGCAACCGGCGCTGGGCCAAGAGCAGCGGCCTCCAGGGGGCCGAACAGGGCCACCAGGCGGGTGCGAACAAGATCTTCGAGCTGTTGCGCTGGTGCGACGAGGTGGGCGTCCAGGTGGTCACCCTCTGGATGCTGTCCACCGACAACCTCACCCGCGACGAGTCCGAGCTCGGTCCGCTCGTGCGCATCATCGAGCAGACCATCGCCCGGCTGCGCGAGGAGGGGTGGAACACGCGCCCCGTCGGAGCCCTCGACATCCTGCCCGACTCCACCGCCCGCGAGCTCAAGGAGACGGAGGCGGCCACATCCGGTAACCCGGGCCTGGTTGTCAACGTCGCCGTCGGGTATGGAGGTAGACGTGAGATCGCTGATGCGGTTCGGTCCCTCCTCCACGAGGAGGCGGCCAAGGGCACCGATATCCAGGAGCTGGCCGAGCGCCTGGACATCGAGGACATCGCACGGCATCTCTACACGCGCGGTCAGCCCGACCCCGACCTGCTCATCCGCACGTCGGGGGAGCAGCGCCTGTCCGGTTTCATGCTGTGGCAGAGCGTGCACTCGGAGTTCTACTTCTGCGAGGTCTTCTGGCCTGCCTTCCGCAGAGTGGACTTCCTGCGCGCACTGCGCTCGTACGGCGCGCGCAACCGCCGCTACGGATCCTGATCCCCGGGTCCTTCCGGGGGCCGCCCTCTTCACGCGGAGTTCACCGCGCGGAGGGGGAGGTCCCTTGGAAACGGGAGCACGGACGCGTAGCGTCGTAAGCAGCGGGTGGCGTTCGCCCACCCGTTCGGGAGGCCCCGGCTCATTGATCTCCTCCGCCCTCGCGGAACGTCAAAGAGGAGGGCCGGACCCGGCCCTCGCGGGTCAGGTCCCGGTCCTCCATGATCCCGTGACAGTAGGGCGCCCCAGTGGTGCCCAAGGGGAGAACGAGTGGCTAGTTCCTCTACCGATCACCGTGACACCCAGTCCCCCGCCGACCCCCACACGGAGGTGGCAGAGGGTGGGCGCGTCCACGTGCTCGACACCAGCGTCCTGCTCGCCGACCCTCAGGCCATGAGCCGGTTCGCCGAGCACGAGGTCGTCATCCCCGTGGTGGTGATCACCGAGCTGGAGAGCAAGCGTCACCACCCTGAGCTCGGATACTTCGCGCGCAACGCGCTGCGCCGCCTCGACGACCTCCGGGCCGCCAACGGCCGTCTGGACGTCCCGGTACCGGTGAACGAACAGGGCGGAACGCTGCGTGTGGAGCTCAACCACAGCGATCCGGGGATCCTGCCGGCGGGCTTCCGGCTCGGCGACAACGACACCCGGATCCTCACTGTGGCCCGCAACCTCCAGGAGGAGGGCGCGGAGGTCGTGCTGGTGAGCAAGGACCTGCCGATGCGGATCAAGGCGTCCTCGATCGGCCTGGCCGCCGACGAGTACCGCGCCGAACTCGCCATCGAGCACGGCTGGACGGGCATGGCCGAACTGGACGTGCCCGCCCACCAGATCGGTGAGCTGTTCACGGGTGGCGCGAGCGACATCGAGGAGGCCCGCGAGCTCCCCTGCCACACCGGACTGGTGCTGGTGTCCGAACGCGGCAAGGCGCTGGGCCGGGTCCAGCCCGACAAGTCGGTGAAGCTGGTGCGCGGTGACCGGGACGTGTTCGGCCTGCACGGCCGCAGCGCCGAGCAGCGCATCGCCCTCGACCTGCTCACCGACCCCGAGGTGGGCATCGTGTCCCTGGGCGGACGCGCGGGCACAGGCAAGTCGGCCCTGGCCCTGTGCGCGGGTCTGGAGGCCGTCCTGGAGCGCCGCCAGTACCGCAAGGTGATGGTGTTCCGGCCGCTGTACGCGGTCGGCGGCCAGGAACTGGGCTACCTGCCCGGCACCGAGAACGACAAGATGACCCCCTGGGGCCAGGCGGTGCACGACACCCTGTCCGCGGTGACCAGCGAGGACGTCATCGAGGAGATCGTGGACCGGGGGATGCTGGAGGTCCTGCCGCTCACGCACATCCGGGGCCGCTCGCTGCACGACGCGTTCGTGATCGTGGACGAGGCCCAGTCCCTGGAGCGCAACGTGCTGCTCACGGTGCTGTCCCGCCTGGGCGAGAACTCGCGGGTGGTGCTCACCCACGACATCGCCCAGCGCGACAACCTGCGCGTGGGCCGCCACGACGGTGTGGTCGCGGTGATCGAGAAGCTCAAGGGGCACCCCCTGTTCGCGCACGTCACCCTGACCCGGTCCGAGCGGTCGCCGATCGCCGCCCTGGTCACCGAGATGCTGGAGAACTAGCAGTGTTCTCTTAGGGCTCCGCTCCGCTTCGCCCGTCACCCTCAACGGACGCCCGCGGCGCGGAGCCCTCCTCGTTCTGGCGTCCTGTGGGCGGGACCCCCGGACTCTCCGGGACGACACCCTCAGGGGATGGGCGAGCACGCATCGAACAGAGGGCCCGTTCCGGTGGATCCGGGGCGGGCCCTCCGCCGTCCACGGGTGCCCTTTCCCGGGCCCGGACGGAGCCCCACGGGGCCCGCGGGTGCGTCGGTGCTTCGGTGGGGAGCGCGCCCCCAGGCGTCGCGTGCGCCGTGACCGGCTCGGGCGGCCTCCCCGCGAACACCGGGTGAACGAACCGGGAATGAGGCCACGACTGCGTATCGAAGCGCCCGGCCCCGGAACCCCCACGCCGTTCGCGGGGTCTGTCCACCTGGTATGTCACAGCACACTAGAGGAGGCCGCGATGCGGCAGGCCAGACGTAGTCGGATCATCGGAGTGGCTCTGGGCGCGCTGCCCCTGGTCCTGGTCACCGGCTGCTCGTTCGATTTCAGTATCGGTGGCCCCGCCGCCGTCGACGCCGACCAGGTCGCCCAGCGGTCGAGCGAGATGCTGACCGAGCAGATCGGCCAGACCCCCGAGGACTTCTCCTGCTCCGAGGACCTTCCCGCGGAGGTGGGCGCCGAGATCCGCTGCGAGCTCACCAGCGGCGGCGAGAGCGTCGGCGTGACCGTCACGACCACCTCGGTCGACGGTGACGACGTCCAGTGGGACGTCCAGGTCGACGACACCGTCGCCGCCGAGGACGACACCGCCGCCGAGGACGGCACCGGAGTCGAGGCGAGCGGTGACACCGTCCCCGCCGAACAGGTCGTCGAGCAGTCGGTCGCGCAGCTGGAGGCGTCGGTCGGCCGGGCCCCGGAGGACTTCTCCTGCCCCGAGGGCCTCCCAGCGGAGGTGGGCGCCGAGATCCGCTGCAACCTCGTGGACGGCGGCATGAACTACGGCGTGACCGTCACGACGACCTCGGTCGACGGCGGCGACGTCCAGTGGGACATCCAGGTCGATGAAGAGCCCCTGTAACGCCGGGCGCATCGGTCAGGTCCCCTTCCCCCCCGGGTCGGTAGCGGCGATCCGGCCTGGGGGAGGGGTCCGGAAAACGGCGTTCCCCCACCGGGAGCGCGGCGGTGGCGCCCGCCTCCGGTGGGACCGGCCCGTGCGCGTCCCTACCGCGCCGTGCCGTCCAGCAGCCAGCGGGTCACCGCCACCTCCAGCAGGGCACGGGTGTCCTTGGTCTCCGGGAACGGCGTGCGGATGTCGTAGCCGTACCGCTCCTGGAAGGCCTCGACCACGTCCTCGGGGAAACCCTCCGTGCGCACCGTGGCCCGGCCCTCGGCCACCACGGGCGCGTCGCCGTCCTCCAGGGCCAGGGACACCCGCGGGTCGGCGGCCGCGTTACGGGCCTTGACCGACCCCGCGCCCACACTGACCCACCAGCGGTCGCGCAGGTGGACGAACCACACGGGTGTGACGTGCGGCGAGCCGTCGCGGCGCAGGGTGCACAGCCACACGTTCCGGTCGGTGCGCAGCCGGCCGGAGACGGCGTCGGGCACGGGCACCGGAGTGCGTACGTCGGGCACGGCGGCCCTCCTCGGTCTCGGTTCTCGGACGGGTCCGATTCTGCGACCTCAACCGCTGTCGAGGTCAAACGGCGGTCCACCGGCTCAGCGCATGCCCGCCACCAACCGGCCCAGGCGCCGCAGCCGCTCCAGGCTCGCCTCGTACCGGGCGCCGATCACCAGCAGCAGTACGCCCGCGACGGCGAACGGAAGCCAGTTCGGCACCAGCCGGGTCAGGTCCCACAGCGGCGGCCCGAACGCCCGCAGCGACGTCGTCACCAGCACCAGTCCGCCCAGTACCAGCGCCGCCTGGAGCCGTCGGCGCATGCCCCACACGACCACGGCCAGCCCCAGCAGGAGCACGGCGGGCACTCTCCACACCATGCCTTCCTCCATGAGCACCAGCACCACCGTGGGCAGGAGCAGCAGCATCAGCCCGCCACCGTAGGCGGACCAGCTCGACGGTGTCCCGGCCGCCTTGCGGCTCCACTCCCAGCCGATGGCCAGCGCGGCGAGGGCGGGCGGCACCGTGTACGCCTCGGGCACGGCCACGTCCCACGCGGCCAGCACCGTCCACAGCGCGGCGAACATCAGCAGGGCCCCCGCCGACGCGTACCATCGCCGGTCGGGCCGCACGGCGGTCGCCAGCGCGATCACCCCGACCACCGCGAGCGCCAGCGCGACCAACTCCAGCCGCGCCCCCGCCGAAACGGTGACGACCAGAGCCGCCACCGCCCACAGGCACGCCGGGACCTCCGTCGCCAGTACCAGGGGACCGCTCAGCCTCGGCGCCGCCACGGCCACCGCGGCGACCATCGCGATCGGAGCCAGCGCCGCGTACTCCACGGGCGCTCCCAGCAGCAGCGGCAGGGCCAGGGCGAAGGCCCCCGTCGCCGCCGTGGCCACCGCCGTGGCGCAGATCGCCGGGACGGGGGTCCGCGCCAGCGCCGCCACCACCGCGCCGACCACCGCGACCGCCATCAGAGCACCGGTGCTCGCGTGCTCCTGCGCGAGTGCCCAGCCCGACCCCAGCACCAAGGTGAGGAGCCCGGTCGCCCCCGCCACCAGGCCGACCCACCGGTCCCGGGCCAGAGCCGACCACAGGGCCAGCGCCGAGCCCACCGCGAACGTCCACACCAGCGCGGCGAGAAGCGGCGCGTCCAGGACCAGCGGCAGCGGGACCAGAGCGGCCGGTGCTGCGAGTGCGGCGGCGATCGCTGTCCGGCGCCGGTCGAGCAGCCTGGCCAGCGCCACCGCCGCGACACCGGCCGCGAGCACTGCCACCGCCGTTCCGGCCGACGCCGCGGTGCCCGCCTGAGCCGACAGCCCCAGGACCGAGTACGCGGGGGCCGACATCGCCGACACGGGCTCCGACCACGGTTCGGCGCGGGGGAGGAGCGGTAGGCCGGGGCTCTGGGCGCGCCCCGCGAGCAGCGGGGCGGTCGCCAGCAGGAGCAGCCCGAGGAGGGTGAACGGCGTCCGGGGGTCGGGTGCGGAGCGGTCCGCCGGGGCGACGGGGGCGGGTGTCCGGCCGAGCGCCAGTGCGGTCGCCCCGGACAGCAGGCCCGCGGCGGCGAGCAGCCACCACGCCGGGGGCGGCACCGCCTCCGAGATCACGAGTCCGAGCAGGAAGAACGCGCCGGTCAGCAGGGCCAGTGACCACAGGAGCAGCCCCGCCCCGTACGGCGCCGACGCCGGGACGCCCCCGGAAGCGGTACGGCGGTACAGCAGTACGGTGACCAGCGCGGTCGCGTTCAGGAACAGCAGCGCTCCCAGGGAGGTGTACTGGTCCGGGAGCGACCACAGCAGACCGGTGACCAGGGTCAGGGCTCCGGTGACCGCCGGAACCCAGGCCGTGCGCCGACGCGGCGGCAGGACCGTGCCCAGTACCAGCGCGGCGCCGACCAGCAGCGCCCACACGGTCGCCACCACGTGCGGCAGCCCCAGCAGCAGCGGGAACGCCAGCAGCGTCGGCGGGGCGACCAGGGCGGCGGCGGGCACGAGCGCGTCGCGGCGCAGCAGGGCCGCCGCGCCCAGGGACAGTACGGCGCAGGCCACGATCGCGGCCAGGTGGAGCGGGTCGTGGGCCGGGCCGGTCATCGGACCGATGGAGAGCCCCAGCACCTGGAGCACGGGCTCGGTCGCGGTGGAGGGACCGCCGCTCCACGGGGCCGCGGGCACCCGTGGCAGCACGGGCAGGTGCGCGGGCCCGGCGGCCAGCGGCGTCATACCCAGTGCCAGGAGCGCGATGGCCGCGGGGGCGGTCGCGGGGGCCCGTCTCCCGGCGGTGGCGGTGCCGAGGGGGCGCCGGGAGAGCAGCAGACCGGTCGCACCCGACAGCAGCAGGGCGGCGGCCAGGGCCCACCGGGTCTGCGAAGCGTCGGAGCCGGGGTCGGCGAGGACCAGCACGGCCGTCAGGAGCAGGGTGAGCGCCCACAGCACCGCCGCGGTGAGGTGGAGGGTGCGCACGGGGCGGCCCGGCCGGGGCTCACCGAGCCACCTGACCACGAGCAGGTCGCCGAACGCGGTCGCGGCGAGGACGGGCAGCGCCCAGTACCACGCCTCGCCGGACGGCAGGGAGAACACCGACAGCACCGGGACCGGCTGGCACAGCAGGGCGGCGATGACACGCGGGGACCGTAGCGGCACGAGCACCGGATAGAGCACCAGCAGCGAGCCGATGACGGCCAGCGCCGCGGCCGTGTAGCCGGGCCCGCCCCCGAACCGGTCGGACATCAACAGCCACAGGGCGAGGGCGTCGACGCACAGCAGCGCGGCGGCCAGGCAGCCGAAGGTCTCGGCGGTGGCCCTCAGACCGCGCCGGTGCAGCGGGAGGGCCAGGGCGGCGAATGCCGCGGTGGTGACCCCGAGGACTCCGGCGCGGGCGCCGGTGCCCATGTCGCTCCACGTCCAGATGGCGAAGACCAGGGCGGCGATGCCGACGAGCAGGCCGCCCAGCCCGAGGATGACGTTCTGCGCGGAGCGCCGGGTGACCTCCCCGGCCGGCGGAGCCGCCTGAGGGTGCGCGGCTGCGGGAGCCGGCGCGGGCGCCGGGCCCGGGGGCCGCTGCCACGCGCCGCCGGCCGCCTCGGCGGCGTGGGGAGCACCGGGAGTACCGGGAGCGCCGGCGGCGTGCACCCCGGGTCGGGCGCCCGCGCGGGAGACGGCCCACGCCGACTCCTCGCGTAGGAGCTCCACCACGGCGGCGCGCTCGCCGTACAGCTCCTGTCGTCGGCTGTCGAGCACGGCGATCTCGGAGTCGATCCGCCACAGGCGCTGGGCCGTGCCGCCGACGAGGAGGAGTCCGCACCGCGGGCAGGCCCGGGGCCGGACGGGCAGCGGAGCGCGGCAGTCCGGGCACCCGGGGCGGGGCCCCTCGGGGGAGGGCGGGGATCCGTGGACGTTCATGGCGCCATCCTCGCCCCCGACGAGGCCGCGCACATCCGTACGGATACTCATGAGCACCCCGTCCGGTGGGACGCGTCCCCACCGGAGGGCTCGGAGATCCTTGCCACACCCCCGACACACCTTGGTCTGCTGTTTACTCTTCGTGTCAAAAGCCAGGTCAAAGCCGTGTGTTTCGGGTGCATTCCGTAATGTGAGCCAAGGCACAGTAAAACTGGCGTTACTTCATCGTGACGATGATGCAGTCTGGACCCGCTGCACACATCCCCTCCCACGTGGCGCAACCCGTGTCGCGGCTGGTCGAACGGCGGATCCGTCCCACCGCGCACATCACCTCCGGGCCCACGTGGTCAGCAGCGGCGAAGCAGACACACGAACGCCCGTAGGGCACGTGTGCGTCTACGCGAAAGGGCGATCTTGCTACACCAGCTTTTCTCACTGCGCCATGCGGGTGCCGTCGGCGCCGCGGCCCTCGTCGCCGGCGGTACGTTCGCGGTCGCAGCGACCGCGTCGGGCGGCCCGGTCGATCCCAGGGAGCTCTCCTCCGCCGCGGTGGCCCCCGAGCGGTCGGCCGCCTCCGAGAAGCCCGCGGAGGAAGGCGGCGGGGACGCCGACGCGTTCTTCGCCGCGGCGCAGCCCCAGAGCCGCGAACGGGAGGCCCAGCGCGAGGAGAACCGGGCGCGGGCCGAGGCGGCGGTCGCCGGGGCCGTCCAGTCCGCCAGCGGAGAGGGCAGCGAGATCCCCGAGCCCGAGCCCGAACCGGAGCCCGAGGCCGACTCCTCCGACGGCTCCGGCTCCTCCGGCGACGCCTCCACCGCGTCGGCCCCCTCCGGGGCGCCCAAGGAGATCGCCCTCCAGATGGTCCTCGACGAGGGTTGGGCCGCCAGCGAGTTCCACGACTGCCTCGAACCCCTGTGGGAGAAGGAGAGCGGCTGGGACCACACGGCCGAGAACCCCAGTTCGGGCGCCTACGGTATTCCGCAGTCCCTTCCCGGCAGCAAGATGGCCTCCCACGGTGACGACTGGCGGACCAACCCCGCCACCCAGATCGCGTGGGGCATCGACTACATCAAGGGCCGCTACGGCAACCCGTGCGGAGCCTGGTCCCACTCCCAGGCCAACAACTGGTATTAATGAGCTTTCCCTGCCCATGACCCCCTCTTGGGAAAGGCAACCGTGCTACTCAACCGAATGTCGCTGCGCAGTACGGCGGCGGTCGGTGCGGCGACCCTCGTCGCGGGTGCGACCTTCGCCGTCTCCGCCTTCACGGGTGACGACGTCGCCCCGGACATGGCGGCCAGTGCCGCCACACCGGACACCGAGGAACCCACCGCCGACACCGAGGCCGCAGAGGCCACCGAGGCCGTAGAGGACGTGTTCTTCTCCGAGCAGCTGAGCCAGGAGGAGATCCAGAGCCTGCGCACCCAGGCTCAGGAACAGCGTGACGCCGCCCTCGGCAACGGGGTCCAGACGGCCCAGGTCGAGGGGAGTGACATCGAGGAGGAGGAAGAGGAAGAGGAGGTCCCCGTCCCCTCCGGAGACCCCAAGGCCATCGCCCTGGAGATGGTCCTGGCCCAGGGTTGGGCCGCCAGCGAGTTCCACGACTGCCTCGAACCCCTGTGGGAGAAGGAGAGCGGTTGGAACCCGCTGGCCGAGAACCCCAGCTCGGGCGCCTACGGGATTCCGCAGTCCTACCCCGGCGAGAAGATGGCCTCCCACGGCAGTGACTGGCGGACCAACCCCGCCACCCAGATCTCGTGGGGCATCGACTACATCAAGGGCCGCTACGACACCCCGTGCGGAGCCTGGGCCCAGTCCCAGGCCACCGGCGCGTACTGACCCGAGGCCGTAAGCCCCTACCGACGGCTCCCCGAACGGAGCCGGCGGCTGCGGGGCACGTCGGAGCCGCCGGCCTCTCCACGGCGACGGCCCCCGCGATCCTTGAGTTCTAGTGATCGTCGCAACACCCCACCTCAGGGGAAGCGATGGAATTCAAGATCCGGGACCGCTCGGTCAACGCGGGGACACGTGCCCTGGTGGAAGAACGCCGGGTCTACCTTCAGCTGG
>ML703346.1:45070-71079 GCA_008638415.1 Nocardiopsis sinuspersici | reverse complement strand
ATCAGGTGTTCCGCATTCCGCCAAACCGGCGGTTTGTGTGTTCCTGATCGGGGTAAAGCCCGTTTCGCTTCCGCGTTTCCGTGGAGGCGCCCTCCGAGCTTACCGGCCCGAAAGCAGTGCTCGAACCGGTTCGGTGTGGAGGGAGAGTCTGTGATCGCGGTCCGGTTCCGAGCGACCCCGAGGGATCCTCGCCGTCCCGCAGCGACCCGATCCACTCTAGACAGCCGATCCGGTCGCGTCAAATCCGTCGGCTGTCCCGGGTGAGACGCCTGACGGCATCCCTCCCGGCTCCGGATGCAACAGGGGCGGCGCCCGGTGTATTCCCGCCCCGGATGCCGCCCCGTCCGTTCCACCGCCGCTCCGGTCACGGAGCACGGCTCAGAGGATGTCCGCCAGCTCCTGGGCCAGCCGGCGGAAGGCGATCCCCCGGTGGCTGATGGCGTTCTTCTCCTCGGGGGACAGCTCCGCGGTGGTGCGGCTCTCCCCCTCGGGGACGAAGACCGGGTCGTAGCCGAACCCGTTCTCCCCCCGGCGCTCCCGCAGCAGCCGGCCGCGCAGCACGCCCTCGGCGACGGCCTCGGTCCCGTCCGGCATCACCAGCACCGCCGCGCACACGAACTCGGCTCCCCTGCGCTCGGCGGGGGTGTCGGCCAACTGGTCCAGGACCAGGTCCAGGTTGGCCCGGTCCTGGTCGCCCGCGCCGAAGCGGCCGGCCCAGCGCGCGGACAGCACACCGGGCATCCCCCGGAGCTCGTCCACACTCAGGCCGGAGTCGTCGGCGACGGAGGGCAGCCCCGTGTGCTCGGCGATGGCGCGCGCCTTGAGCAGGGCGTTCCCCAGGAAGGAGGGCTCGGTCTCGGGCACCTCGGGCGCGTCGGGAAACGCGTCGAGCGAGAGCACCTCCGCTTCCACCCCGGCGTCGGCCAGGATGGCCCGCATCTCGGGCACCTTCTTCTTGTTGCGTGTGGCCAGGACGACCCTCACGGTTTCCCCCTCCACCCGGGCGCCGCCGATCCGGGTGAGCCCTCGTTTCGCGACGGTCACTCCGAGAGCGCCTTCTTCTGGATCGCGGTCAGCTCCTCGCAGCCCGTCGAGGCGAGGTCGAGCAGCTGGTCGAGCAGGTCCCGGTCGAACGGGGCGCCCTCCGCGGTGCCCTGCACCTCGACGAACCTGCCGTCACCGGTGAGCACGACGTTCATGTCGGTCTGGGCGACCGAGTCCTCCAGGTAGTTCAGGTCCAGCCGGGGCTGTCCCTGCACCACGCCCACGCTGACCGCGGCCAGGGAGCCGGTCAGCGGGTTGTTCTTGAGCTTGCGGCGCTTGCGCAGCCACTTCATCGCGTCGGCCATCGCCACGTACGCGCCCGTGATCGCCGCGGTGCGGGTGCCGCCGTCGGCCTGGAGCACGTCGCAGTCCAGGGTGATGGTGTGCTCGCCCATCGCCTTGAAGTCCACGACGGCGCGCAGTGAGCGGCCGACGAGGCGGGAGATCTCGTGGGTGCGTCCGCCGATCTTGCCGCGCACCGACTCGCGCGCACCGCGGGTGTCGGTGGAGCGGGGCAGCATCGCGTACTCGGCGGTGACCCACCCCTCGCCGGTGCCCCGGCGCCAGCGCGGGACGCCGTCCTCGACGCTGGCCGCGCACAGCACGCGGGTGTCTCCGAACTCGACGAGCACGGAGCCTTCCGCGTGGCGGAGCCAGTTGCGGGTGATGGTCACGGGGCGGAGTTGGGTCGGAACACGTCCGTCAGGTCGGGCCATGTCAAGAGCGTATATCCGTGAGGGGCCCTCCGTGACTGGAGAAGGAGAACACCCGCTCCAGGAGGGCTCCCACCACGCGTTCCCCCCGTCCGCCCCGCCCAGCCGGTCCGCGGGCCCCGGCGGCCCGTCACGGGTTCCCGGGTCAGCGGCCGACCGTGTGCACCTGTCCGCTGCGGGCCAGGTCGATGGGCCCGCCGTAGGTGGAGCGCGCCTCGGTGAGCGTGACGTCGTCGTCGTTCCACGGAACGAGGTGGGTCAGCAACAGGCTGCGCGCACGGGCGCGGCTGGCGTGCTCGCCCGCCTCGCTCCCCGTCAGGTGCATGTCCTTGGGGTGTTCGCGGTGGTTCTGGAAGGCCGCCTCGCACAGGAACAGGTCGGTGTCGGCGGCCAGGTCGACCAGGGAGTCGCACACCCCGGTGTCACCCGAGTAGGCCAGGGACGCGCCGTCGTGCTCCAGTCGGATGCCGAAGGCCTCCACGGGGTGGTTGACGTAGTCGACGCGGGCGGAGAACGGACCGATCCGGAATCCGCCGGGGGCGAGTTCGTGGAAGTCGAACACCTCGGTCATGCCCGGGTCGGGGTCCAGCCCGTAGGCCTCGGAGACCCGCTGGGCCACGCCCCTGGGTCCGTAGACCGGGATGCGGGACTTGGCTCCGCCCGGGTGGAACTTCCTGGCCACCCAGTACGAGCACAGGTCGAAGCAGTGGTCGGCGTGCAGGTGGCTCAGGTAGACGGCGTCGACCGAGTAGATGTCGACGTGCCTCTGGAGCGCGCCGAGCGCGCCGTTGCCCATGTCGAGCAGCAGGCGGTACCCGTCCGCTTCGAGCATGTAACAGGATGCCGGACTGTCTGGCCCGGGGAAGCTCCCCGAGGACCCGATAATCGTGAGTCGCACGTCGTCGTCGCCTTCTCGATGGGCCGCGCGGCGTCCGTGGCACCCCGTCGAGAGTGTGTGAGGAGTGCGGATGGCGGCTGGTTCTGCGGATGTCCCGTTGTTACGGGTGTACCCCAATGGCCGCCCGGGTGGTACAAAATGTGGCCCGCGTCTCACGCGACCTCGGTCACGTGTGAATTTTTCACATGTATTGACGCGGTCTGTCATGTTTGCTCAGGACATGCCCCAGAGATGCTGGTACACAGCACGGAGGCCGGCGCCAGAGCGCCGGCCTCCGCGGGGTCTTCCGTGCGCCGCCGTGCTCCCGAGGGGCTCGGCGGGCGCCGTAAGGCCTCAGGCCCAGAGCTGGCCGTCGAGCCGTTCCTCGGCCTCCTCGAGGGTGCCCTCGTAGGCGCCGGTGGACAGGTACTTCCATCCGGCGTCGGCGATGACGAACGCAATGTCGGCGCGCTCACCCGCCTTCTCGGCCTTGCGTGCCATGCCCATCGCGGCGTGCAGGGCGCCGCCGGTGGAGACGCCCGCGAAGATGCCCTCCTTGTCCAGGAGCTCCCGGGTCCGCTTGAGGGCGGCGTCGGAGGGCACGGAGAAGCGGGTGGTGAGCACCGACTCGTCGTACAGCTCGGGCACGAACCCCTCGTCGAGGTTGCGCAGCCCGTACACCAGCTCGCCGTACCGGGGCTCGGCCGCCACGATCCGCACGTCCGGGCGGTGTTCGCGCAGGTAGCGGCCGACGCCCATGAGAGTGCCCGTGGTGCCGAGTCCGGCCACGAAGTGGGTGATCTCCGGCAGGTCGGCGAGGATCTCCGGACCGGTGGTCTCGTAGTGGGCCCTGGCGTTGGCCGGGTTTCCGTACTGGTAGAGCATCACCCACTCGGGGTGGGCCGCGGCCATCTCCTTGGCGACGCGGACGGCCTCGTTGGACCCGCCCGCCGCGTCGGAGAAGTGGACCTCGGCGCCCCACATGTCCAGCAGTTGCCTGCGCTCGGCGGAGGTGTTCTCCGGCATGACGCAGACCATGCGGTAGCCGCGCAGCTTGGCGACCATGGCCAGCGAGATGCCGGTGTTTCCCGACGTCGGCTCCAGGATGGTGCAGCCCGGGGAGAGCAGCCCGTCCTTCTCGGCCTGTTCGATCATGAAGAACGCGGCGCGGTCCTTGATCGAGCCGGTGGGGTTGCGGTCCTCCAGCTTCGCCCACAGCCGGACCTGCGGCGAGGGTGAGAGCCGGGGCAGGCCGACGAGCGGCGTGCCGCCGAGGGAGTCGAGCAGGGAGTCGTAGCGCATGTCCGGCCTAAAGGCTTCCGCCGGCGACGGCCGGCAGGACGGTCACGTTGTCGCCGTCGGAGAGCTTGGCCTCCAAGCCGCCGACGAAGCGGACGTCCTCGTCGTTGAGGTAGACGTTGACGAAGCGGCGCAGCTTGCCATCGTTCACCAGGCGCTCGCCGATACCCGGGTAGCGGCTGTCCAGGTCGGCGATCAGCTCGTCGAGGGTGGTGCCCGAACCCTCGACGACCTTGGCGTCGCCGGTCAGGTTGCGCAGGATGGTGGGGATGCGGACCTCGATGGCCATGAAGGTGTCTCCGTTAGCGGTCGTTGGTGTGCGTTCATTGCCAACAGGGGGTGTCCCGCGCCCATTCCTGGACGCCGCCCCCGCGTGGTTGGGAACCTACTGGGCCCCGTCGGCCCCGGTGACCTCCACCGGCTCCTCGGTGACCCGGCCGTCGACGATCCGGTAGGAGCGGAACTCGACGGTGTCGGGCTCGCGTGTGGACACGAGCACGTAGTGGGCGTTCGGCTCGGACGCGTAGGAGATGTCGGTGCGCGAGGGGTAGGCCTCGGTGGCGGTGTGGGAGTGGTAGATCACGACGGGTTCCTCGTCGCGGTCGTCCATCTCACGCCAGACCCTGAGCTGTTCGAGGGAGTCGAACCGGTAGAAGGTCGGCGACCGCTCGGCGTTGACCATCTCGACGAACCGCTCGGGGCGGTCCGAACCCTCGGGCCCGGCCACGACGCCGCACGCCTCGTCGGGGTGGTCGCGGCGGGCATGGGCGACGATCTTGTCGTAGATCGAGCGATCAATCCTCAGCATGCCACCAGGGTACCCATATCCGATTCCCTACCAACCAGATGGGTATACTTGTTGTGCGAGGCGGGTCACCGTGGTTCGCCGCCGCCGGGGCGTCCGCCGCGGCCCCCGCGCCACGGATTAGGCTCGTGCCCATGAGCGAGGACAGCAGCAGCGCGCTGCTCACCGACCACTACGAACTGACGATGCTCCAGGCGGCGCTGCACAGCGGCGCCGCCTCCCGCCGCTCGGTGTTCGAGATGTTCGCCCGGCGGCTGCCGGAGGGACGCCGATACGGCGTCGTGGCCGGGACGGGGCGCTTCCTGGACCTGCTGGAGCGGTTCCGGTTCGGCAAGGAGGAACTCGACTTCCTGTCCGACAACGGGGTCGTGGACGAGCGCACCCTGGATTGGATGGCCGACTACCGGTTCTCGGGCAACGTGTGGGGCTACGGAGAGGGCGAGGCGTACTTCCCGGGGTCGCCGATCCTGGTGGTGGAGGCCTCCTTCGCCGAGGCCGTGGTCCTGGAGACTCTGGCGCTGTCGGTGTACAACCACGACAGCGCGATCGCCTCGGCCGCGACGCGGATGGCGGTGGCGGCGGGAGACCGGCCGCTGATCGAGATGGGGTCGCGCCGCACCCACGAGCGGTCGGCGGTGGCGGCGGCGCGCGCCGCCTACGTGGCGGGGTTCGCGACCTCCTCCAACCTGGAGGCGGGACGCCTCCACGGGGTGCCGACCGGCGGCACGGCGGCACACTCGTTCACCCTGCTGCACGACAGCGAGCGGCACGCGTTCAAGGCACAGTTGGAGTCCCTGGGCACCGGGACGACGCTGCTGGTGGACACCTTCGACGTGGAGCGGGCGGTGCGCACCGCGGTGGAGCTGGCCGGGACCGGCCTGGGCGCGGTACGGATCGACTCCGGCGACCTGGCCGCCGAGGCCTCGCGCGTGCGCTCGCAACTGGACTCCCTGGGCGCGACCGGCACCCGGATCGTGGTGACCGGCGACCTGGACGAACACTCCATCCAAGCCCTGGCCGTGGCGCCGGTGGACGGCTACGGGGTGGGTACCTCCCTGGTCACCGGATCCGGCGCGCCGACGGTGTCGCTGGTGTACAAGCTGGTGGCCCGGGCACGGGGACTGGAGAGGGACGCGCCGCTGGAGCCGGTGGCCAAGCGCTCGGTGGGCAAGCCCAGCCGTGGCGGCCGCAAGTGGGCGGTCCGGCGCCTGGACGACCACGGCACGGCGGTGGCGGAGGAGGTCTACCTCCACCCGCCGGCTCCGCGGACGGGAACGCGCCCGCTGCTGCGCCCCCTGGTCGCCGACGGCGAGGTGGTGGGGCACGAGACGGTGCACGATGCACGGGAGCGGCACCGGGCGACGGTCGCGGAACTGCCCGAGGAGGCTCTGCGGATGTCGCGCGGCGAGGCCGCGCTGCCGACGGTGTTCTACTAGGCGGCGGTGCGTGGCACGGGCCAGGACCAGGAGAAGGGGTGACGTGATGAGGGCGCTCATCGTGGTGGACGTTCAGAAGGACTTCTGCGAGGGCGGGCACCTGGGGGTGCGGGGCGGCGCGAGCACGGCCGCGGCCGTCACCGAGCACGCACGCGCGGGCGGCTACGACCACGTGGTGGCCACACGTGACTACCACATCGATCCCGGGGAGCACTTCTCCGAGGACCCGGACTTCGTGGACAGCTGGCCCCGCCACTGCGAGGCGGGGACGCCGGGTGTGGAGTTCCACCCCGGCTTCGACGCCTCGCTGGCCGAGGAGGTCTTCGACAAGGGGCAGTACACGTCCGGCTACAGCGGCTTCGAGGGTAAGTCCCGGGACGGGGCGCCGCTGGCCGAGTGGCTGAAGGAGCGCGGCGTGGACGAGGTGGACGTGGTGGGGATCGCCACGGACCACTGTGTGAGGGCCACGGCGCTGGACGCGGCGCGGGAGGGCCTGCGCACGCGGGTGCTGCTCGGCCTGACCGCCGGGGTGTCGCGCCCGACGGTGGACGCGGCCCTGGAGCGGCTGCGCGAGGCGGGTGTGGAGCTGGAGGGCGAGCCGCGGGTCGGCTGAGGACTCCTCGTACGGGGCGGGGGCGGCGGTGTCGGCACCGCCGCCCCCGCTCCGTCCCGGGGCGTCAGGCGACGCCGATGGCGGCGCGCACCCGGTCGATGGTGGCGCGGGCGCGCCGGCGGGCGCGCTCGGAACCGGCCGCCAGGACCGCGTCGATCTCCGACGGGTCGGCCATGAGCTCCTCGTAGCGCTCGCGCTTGGGGCCGAGCTCGGCGTTGACCGCCTCGAACAGCTCGTTCTTGAGGTCGCCCCAGCCCATGCCGCCCGCCTCCAGGCGCTTGCGCACCTCGGACACCTTCTCGGCGTCGGCGAAGTGGGTGAGCAGCTGGAAGGGCACCGAGGTGTCGGGGTCCTTGGGCGCCTCGACCGGCGTGGAGTCGGTCGGGATGCGGCGCACGGCCTTCTTGAGCTTGTTCTCCGGCAGGAAGAGCGGGATGTGGTTGTCGTAGGACTTGCTCATCTTGCGGCCGTCGACGCCGGGCAGGATGCTCGCCTCGCCGTCGTCGATGAGGCCCTTGGGGACGGGGAAGCTGTAGGCGTCGCCGTAGCGGTGGTTGAAGTACCCGGCGATGTCGGCGGTGTACTCGATGTGCTGGGTCTGGTCGCGGCCCACGGGGACGTGGGTGCCCTCCATGACGAGGATGTCGGCGGCCATGAGGATGGGGTAGTTGTACAGCCCCATGTTGACCCCGGCGTCCAGGTCGGTGACCCCGGCCGCGTCGTTGCGGTCGCGGGCGGCCTTGTAGGCGTGCGCGCGGTTCATGAGGCCCTTGGGGGTCAGGGCGCTCAGGATCGTGGTGAGCTCGAAGGTCTCGGGCACCTTCGACTGCTGGTAGACGATCGTGCGCTCGGGGTCGAGCCCGCACGCGAGCCAGGTGGCAGCGCCTGACCGGATGCTGTGGCGGAGCTCGTCCGCGTCCCTGATGCTGTTGAGCGCGTGGTAGTCGGCGATGAAGTAGTAGGTGTCGTACGCCGTGGACGCCTCCAGGGCGGGTTTGATCGCGCCGATGTAGTTGCCCAGGTGGAAGTCACCGGTGGGCTTGATACCGGTCAGGTAGGTGTTCGCTGCCATGCCCTCCAGGGTAGCGGTGGCCGGAGCCACGCGGGATAGAGGACAGCGACGCACCACACGACCACCACCAAGCCGGAGGGCGGGGACAGGGCAGCGGTGGCCGGAGCCACGCGGGATGGACGACAACAACCAGCCACACGACCACCACCGAGCCGGAGGGCGGCACCGGATGGGCGTCACCTTGGTAGGCCAAGAGGAACTACCCATGGTGGTACGCCTTGTGCATACTTGGAGTATGAGTACAGCGGATACCAGCATCAAGGTCCCCCGCAAGCTGCGGGACCGCATCAGCGCACGGGCCAGGCGTGAGCACGTCACCCTGGCCACCGCGATCGAACGGGCACTGGACACCTCGGAGGAACTGGAGTTCTGGGAGGACGTCCACCGTCACCACGAAGGCCTCTCCGAGGAGGAACGGCGCTCCCACCTGTCCGACCGGACGCTGGGAGACGACCTCGCCGACGCCAACGACGACGCGCTGACCGACGAGGACGCCTGGTGAGGCGCGGAGAGATCTACATGGCCGACCTGGGCGATCCGATCGGTCATGAGCAGGCCCTGCGGCGGCCGGTCCTCGTCGTCAGCGCGCAGCCCTGGCTCGACTCGCGTCCCCCCGTGGTGACGGCCCTACCGCTGACACGCACCCACAGGCGCAGCCCGACGCATGTGGAGGTCGAGCCGGGGGCCTCCGGGCTGAAGGAGACGAGCTACGTCAAGTGCGAGGACCTGCGCGCCGTCTCCCCGCTCCGTCTGGAACGCCGCTTCGGCGCCGTGGACGAACTCGTCCTGCTGCGGACCGACACGATCCTGCGCCGGCTCCTGGCACTGTGAACCGGCGCGGACTCAGCCGCGGTCCGCGGGCAGCCAGACGCGCATGGTGGTCGGTCCGCGCTCGGCCCACTGGTGGTACGGGGAGAGCGTGAGGTCGAACGGGTCGCCGCCGCCTCCCCGTCCGGTCGCCTCACCGTAGGGCCAGTCGCGGCCGACGGTTCGGGACGGTCCGGCCGTCGCGCGGACCAGCACACGTCCGCCCCGGTCGACGGGGGCGGCGGAGGGGTCGACCAGGACGTCGTCCAGGTCCACACCCGCCGGCAGGTCGATCGACTCCGCGCAGTACACCAGAGGTCCCCGTTCCACGGCCGCACAGCCGCGGACGGCGTCGACGCGGTGGTCCGGCCAGGTGAACCGGGGTTGCACCGGAAGGCGGAGGCGGACCTCCTCACCGCCGGAGAACTCCCGTTCCACGACCGCCACGCCGGGTGGGACGGGCCGGCGCCTCCCGCCCTCCTCCAGCACCGCGCCCCGTGCCCACGACGGCACCCGCAGCCGCAGGGCCGCCGCCCCCGGCGGCGGGTCCGTGACGCGGACGGTGACGAGTCCGTCGCCGGGGTAGTCGGTCTCGACCTCCACTCCGAGGACCCGGCCCCCGCCCAGGTCAGCGGTGATCCGCGCGGTGGCGTACTGCAGGAGGGTCAGTCCGCCGTCCCCGACACTGGCGGCGTAGGCGTGCCAGGTGGCGAACGTACGTGCGAGGTTCGTGGGGCAGCACGACACGTCGAACCACGGCGCCCGGACGCCGCCCTCCGCCCGCGGGCTGACGGTGCCGGGGTCCGGTGCGCCCGCGGTGACACGCTGGTGCAGTGGGTTGGCGTAGAAGAACGCCCGGCCGTCGGCGCTCGGCGCGGTCGCCACCACGTTGAAGAACGTCCGCTCCATCAGGTCGGCGTAGCGCACGTCGCCGGTGGACAGGTACAGCCGCCACGACACCATGACGGAGGCGACGCCCGCGCAGCTCTCGCAGTAGGCGCGGTCCGCCGGGAGCTCCCAGTCCTCGCCGAAGCCCTCGTCCTGGTGGCGGGAGCCCATACCGCCGGTGAGATAGGTGCGCCGGGCCACCGAGTGCTCCCACTGGCGCTCGACGGCCGTGAGCAGTTCCCGGTCCTCGCGCTCGGCCGCCAGGTCCACGGCGGCCGCCGAGAGGTAGAGGGCGCGGACGGCGTGGCCGCGCCAGGCGTGTGCGGCGCGGACCGGCACGTCGTCCTGGAAGTAGGCGCCGCCCAGCGGTACCCGGTCCTCGCGCAGGGTGCCGTGTCCACGCCGGTCGAGGAAGAGCCGGGCCTGTTCGACGTAGCGCTCCTCCCCGAGCGCGCGGCCCAGTTCCACCAGGCCGACCTCGATCTCCGGGTGTCCGCAGAGGGCCTCCGTGCCACCCGCGCCGAACGTGTCGCAGACGTGGTCGGCGGCCCGGCGGGCGATCTCCACCAGCGCGTCCGGTCCCGTGGTGCGCACCCTGGCCACCGCCGCCTGCAACAGGTGCCCGGTGCAGTACAGCTCGTGCCCGGTCTCGAAGTCGCCGTACCGGGGCGGCCGGCCCGCGTGCCCGTAGCAGGTGTTGAGGTAGCCGTCGCCGTCCTGGGCGCGGCCGACGCGTTCGGTGATGCGGCGTACGGCCTCGTCCGCCTCGGGGCGGCCGCTCCTTCCGTACTCCCAGGACAGGGCTTCGAGGAGTTTGTAGACCTCGGAGTCGGAGAAGCACCAGCCGGGCCGGTCCGGGCCCGTCGTGCCCTCGGCGACACGGTCGAAGTTGGCCAGCCAGCCCAGCCGCTCCATCCAGTCCTCGCAGTGCTGGAGCGTCGCGGAGGCGTTGGCCTCCTGCCTCTCCCGCCAGAACCCGGGCCCCAGGCTGATCTCGCCGAGGCCGAGCGGGCGGTGGCGGCTCCGGGACGGGACGACCGGGCGCCCGCCCGTGGGGTCGGTCGGGACGGCGGTCTCGTGGACGGTCACACGTGCTCCCTCGGGTCCGGGGTCGGCGGCCCTCATTGTTAGCGCTCACACAGAACCCGTCAACCCCCGCACGGGACATCGGCCACACCCGGGTGCGGGCACGGCGGCCGGCCCGCTTCCGTCCCCGGTGGGGCGGCGCCCCACCGGGGACGGCGGGTCAGCCCGAGCGGGCCTGGGACGACCCGGCGCGGAAGGCCGCCCAGTGCTCGACCATGCGCTTGCCCTGGCCCGCGGTGAAGTGGGTCATGCAGGCGTCATCGCTGTAGTTCATGAAGTTGGTGACGGGGTCCTCGCCCGCCTGCTCGGGGCAGGTGTCGCGGCCCTCGGGGCAGCCGGAGGCGGCCTCGCGCTCGTACGGCGTGTCGTCCACGTAGTCACCGGGGTCGGTGCAGCCGTTCTGGAAGGTGTGGAAGAGCCCGAGCCAGTGGCCGACCTCGTGTGTGGTGGTGTGGCCGAGGTTGAACTTCTCGCGGTCGCCCCCGGGCAGGGTGTCGTGGGCGACCACCACGCCGTCCTGGTCGGGGTTCTCCTCGTAGTCCTGGGGAAAGGTGGAGTAGCCGAGCAGGCCGGGCCCCAGGTCCGCGGTGTAGATGTTGAGGGTTCCGGCATCGCCCTGGCGCAGCTTCGCGCGGATGGTGTCGCGGTGCTCCTCGAAGTTGGTGAACCACTCGTCGTCGGCCGTGCGGGTGACGTCGGTCAGCTCGAACCGGAAGCCGGTGTCGGCCGCCTCCTCCGCGGCCGCCTCCTCCGCGGCCGTGCCCGTGCCTCCGGCGGACCTGGCCGCCGCGGCGGCCTCGCCACCGCTGTAGGCGGTGTTGAGGACGTCGACCTGCTTCTGGAGGCGTTCGTCGCTGACGTCGCCGCGCCCGTCCTCGGCGGAGACGACGTGCACCACCACCGGGACGGTCTGCGGCGGCTGGAGGTCCTGGCCGCGCAGGGACACGAGTTCCTCACGCAGTTGCCGGTGGTAGCGGGCGGCCTCACTCGGAGTCAGCTCACCGCCCTCGGGGGGCCGTGTCCCCCCGCCGGGGTCGGCCACCCGTGCCTCCGTGCCGGGGAGGCACTCCTCGAAGGGGACGGTGCTCCCCACCCGTTGGGCGTGCTCGGAGGATTCGGGTGCGGTGGCCGCGACCACGCCCGTCAGGGCGAACCCGCACATCAGCAGTCCGGTCCAGAGCGCGGCTGACCCGCCGCGAGGGCTTTGTCCACTCATACAACGCAACGTAATTGAGTGAATACGTTGCGCTTATGACCGTGGCGCGAACTTACGAAGTGTTTGCCCGATTTGGCGGAAGAAGTCCCAGGGGCGTGTACCCGCCGGACACGCCCTAACGTCCGCCGACGGCCCAGGTGCGGATCTTGGCGATCCGCTCGCGGATCTGGTCCGGAGAGGCCTGCGCGACCGGAGGACCGCCGCAGGCACGGCGCAGCTCGTTGTGGATCACCCCGTGCGGTTTGCCGGTGCGGTGGTGCCACGCGCCCACCAGCCCGCTCAGCTCACGGCGCAGATCGGCCAGGACCTGGTGGGTGGGGCCCTCCTCCTCGGCGGGCTCCTCCTTCTTCCTCCTGGACCTGATCTCACTGGCCTTGAGGTCGTCCTTGCGCTTGCGCAGGAGCTGGGAGACCTGCTGCGGGTCGAGCAGGCCGGGCAGCCCCAGGAAGTCCTCCTCCTCGGTGGACCCCGGCGAGCCGCCGTACTCGGCGCCGTCGTAGAGGGCGCGGTCGAACTCCGCCGCCGACTCCATGGTCTCGAAGGGCAGCTCCTCCCCCGCGTCGGGGGTGTCCCGCTTCTTGTTGGCCTCCTTGAGGAGGTCGTCCTCCGGGTACTCGTCGCCCTCGGCCGGCGTCCGGTCGAGCACGTGGTCGCGCTCGCGCTCCATCTCGCCCGCGTACTCCAGCAGGGTCGGCACCGAGGGCAGGAACACCGAGGCGACCTCGCCGCGCTGGCGCACACGCACGAAACGGCCGATGGCCTGGGCGAAGAACAGGGCGGTACTGGTGGAGGTGGCGTACACCCCGACCATCAGCCGGGGCACGTCCACGCCCTCGGAGACCATGCGCACGGCGACCATCCAGCGGTCGTCGCCCGCGGCGAACCGGGAGATCTTCCTGGACGCGGTGGGGTCGTCGGAGAGGACGACGGTGGCGCCCTTGCCGGTGATCTGCCGCAGGATGCGCGAGTAGGCGCGGGCGTTCTCGTGGTCGCTGGCGATGACCAGCCCGCCCGCGTCCGGGTGGGTCTTGCGCACCTCGGTCAGGCGGCGGTCGGCGGCGTGGAGCACCCGCTTGATCCAGTCGCCCTTGGGGTCCAGGGCCGCGCGCCAGGCCTGGGACAGGGCGTCCTGGGTGAGGGGCTCGCCGAGCCGGGCGGCCAGCTCGTCGCCCGCGCGGGTGCGCCAGCGCATCTCCCCGGAGTAGGCCATGAAGATGACCGGGCGCACGACGCCGTCCTCCAGGGCGGGACCGTAGCCGTAGCTGTAGTCCCAGGAGCAGCGGCGCACGCCGGCGCCGTCCTGGACGTAGTCCACGAACGGGATCGGGTTGATGTCGGAGCGGAAGGGGGTGCCCGTGAGGGAGAGCCGCCTGCTCGCCGGCTCGAAGGCCTCGCGGGCCGCGTCGCCCCAGGACAGGGCGTCACCGGCGTGGTGCACCTCGTCGAAGATGACGAGGGTCTTGCGCGCCTCGGTGCGGTTGCGGTGCAGCATCGGGTGGGCGGCCACCTGGGCGTAGGTGACCGCCACACCGACGTACTGGCGCCCCAGGGCGCCCTGCCCGTTGCGAAAGTCCGGGTCGATGGCGATGCCGAACCGGGCGGCGGCCTCGGCCCACTGCTTCTTCAGGTGCTCGGTGGGGCACACGATGGTGATGGCCCGCACCGCGTACCGCTGGAGGAGTTCACCGGCCAGTGTGAGGGCGAAGGTGGTCTTGCCCGCGCCGGGAGTCGCCACCGCGAGGAAGTCGCGTGGCTCCCGGCGGAAGTACTCCTCGTACGCCTCCCGCTGCCATGCGCGAAGGCCCCGAAGCCGATCCTCCGTCGTGGTCTGCGTCACCGTCATACTTCGAACCGTCCCCCATTGCTCACCTGCATGAGGTTAGCGGGCACAGCGGACCGGTCCGGGAGACCGGCCAGTGGCGCCGCACACACGGCGTGTCCCCCGTCGGCGTGGAACCGTCAGCTCCCGTCCTCGGGAGCCTCCTCCCCACCGCTCCCGCCCGAGCCCCCGCCACCGGCGGCTCCGGCGCCCTCGATGTCGACGGCACCGTCGTTGAAGGGCATGTGCGGGGAGATCGCCGGGAAGGCGAAGAACCACAGCAGCGCGGCCGTACCCGCCAGCAGGCCGACCGCCATGATGAGCTTGGAGACCCACGGGCCGGGCAGGATCCGCCAGATCAGACCATACATTCGTGTTCCTCACTCGTCCTCGTCGGCCTGGGGTGCCATGTGCGCGATCGAGTCGGGCATCCCCTCGGACTTGGGTGTGGTCTCCACCAGCTCCGCCCAGACGATGAGGCGGTGCGTGTTGTTCAGCTTGGGCGCGCACGTGGTGAGGGTGATCAGGGACCGCTCGGGCTCCTCGTCGGTGGCCTCGTCGAACGGGTCCGGCTCGACCACCCACACGTCGGTGGGCAGCACCGTCTCCTCGCGGAAGACCTCGTAGGTGTAGAAGTTCTCCGCGTCCTCCAGGACCATGGTGTCGCCGTTCGACAGCAGGTCCAGGTCCCAGAACAGGCCGGGGGTGCGGTGGGCGGCCACCGCGTAGTTGCCCGCCTCGCCGGGATCGCTGGGGAACTCGGTGTAGTGGCCCGGGCTGTAGCGGATGTCGTCGGGCGTGGTGCCGTTGACCACCACCCAGTCCAGGTCCAGGGAGGGCAGGTACAGGCGGCTGTCCGCGCTGCCCGGCAGCGGCGCGGAGTCCGGGCCCGCCTCCTCCGCGGCGGCGTCGGCGGACCATGCCTCCTCCAGGCCCTGGGCCAGGTCCTGCTGCTCCCGGTCGGTCTCCCACTGGGAGCCGTAGACCTCGTAGGAGGCGTAGAAGAGCATGAGCAGGCCGGCGGTCAGCATGACCTCGCCGAAGAACCGGACGATGCCGCGTACGACGTCACCGGATGTGGCCCCGGTCCTTCGGGCACGACGGCGCCGACCGCCCGAAGCCCGCCGTCCGCGCCCCCTCCCGCCCTCGGAGCGGGAACCCTCGTGGAACTGCCGTTCAGTTGTGGACACCAATACGACCTACTTCTGTGGAAGCTTCCGCGCGCACCGGACGCCCGTCGAAAGGGGTACGACCAGCGGGACCCCGGTACGCGGGTGCGGTAGGACCTCGACCTCGTGCTGGTAGACGGAGCTGGGCAGCGACGCTGTGAACACGCCGGCGGGGGTGCCCTGTGCGGCGCGACCCGCCCCTTGGGAGAGTATCGCCACACGACGGGCGTAGGCTGCCGCAAGCCCCAAATCGTGCTGGACCACGATAACCGCACCGCCGTGCCCCGTGGGCGGTTCTTCACCCGGGCAGCACGAAGGCCCTGGCACACAGCGTGTGTCAAGGCCTCTTCGTGTACCGCCGCCGGGCGGCGGACCCGTGGAACGGGCCGCGGGGGAGGAACCCTACTTCTTCGTCATCTCCTCGTACGTCCTCTTGCAGTCGGGGCACACGGGGAACTTCTTCGGGTCCCGGTTGGGCACCCACACCTTGCCGCACAGGGCGATCACGGGGTCGCCGGTCACGGCGCTCTGGGTGATCTTCTCCTTCTGCACGTAGTGGGCGAACCGCTCACGGTCCCCGTCGTCGTGGGAGATGTCCGGTTTGGTCTCGCTGTCCGGAAGGACCTTGTTGAGGATGTCCATCGCCATAGTGCCTCACACCTTTCGACGTCTGTGCTCCACGGTATAGGGTGTCGCAGCCCACTCCGGCGGGCTCAGTTCATGGTGGGATCGTCAGGATAGGTGGACAGCAGCGCCATGTCTCCGCCCTGGCGGCGCAGCACCCGCGGCCACAGGCCCTCGGGGGCGGTGGTGAAGACGTCGTCGGCGACCGCGTCGACCACGTACCAGGCTCCCTCGGCGATCTCCCCGGCGAGCTGGCCCTCGGTCCATCCCGCGTAGCCGGCGAAGACGCGGAACGCGCCGAGTGCTCCGCCCAGTACCTGGGGCGGGCCGTCGAGGTCGACCACGCCGATCCCGTCCAGGCCCAGGTGCGGGTCCAGGCCCTCCAGGGGCGACCAGCCGGGCGGCGGCTCGCCCGGTCCCACCACCCCCAGGGCGATGCCGGAGCCGACACCGACCGGCCCTCCGGAGAACATCACCGCCGGCTCACTCGCGTAGGCGCCCCAGTCGGTGACGACCTCGTCCACGGGCATGCCCAGGGGACGGTTGAGGATCACCCCGAGGGTGCCGTCGGGGGTGTCGTCCACGACGAACACCACCGAACGGCGGAAGGACTCCTCCTGGAGGAGTGGGGCGGCCACGAGGAGGCGCCCGATCATCGTCGGCTGGTCCATGCTCCACACTTACCCGCAACCGCCCTCGATCCGACGGTGTTCCCCGGGCCGTTGCGCAGACGAGTCCCGGGCGTCACTCGCCCTTGGCGGCCCGTCCGGCGACCTCGCGCACCGAGGTGGCCACGTGGTTGGACAGGTCGGAGTGGAACACGCTGGGGATGATGTAGTTCGGGCCCAGCTCGTCCTCGGTGACGACGTCGGCCAGGGCCTCGGCCGCGGCGACCATCATGTCCGAGGTGACGTCGCGGCTCTGGGCGTCCAGCAGGCCGCGGAAGACGCCGGGGAAGACCAGCACGTTGTTGATCTGGTTGGGGTAGTCGCTGCGGCCGGTGGCGACGACGGAGGCGTGCAGGTGCGCGACGTCCGGGTCGACCTCGGGGTCGGGGTTGGCGAGCGCGAAGATGATGGAGTCCTCGTTCATCTCGGCGATGTCCTCGCCGCTGAGCACGTTGGGGGCCGAGACGCCGATGAACACGTCCGCTCCGGCCACGGCGCCGCGCAGGTCGCCGTCGTAGCCGGCCGGGTTGGTGTTCTCCGCGATCCACCGCAGGGTGGGGTCCAGGTCCTCACGGCCGGTGTGCACGGCGCCGTGGACGTCGCTGACGATGACGTCGCGGGCCCCGGCGTGCATGAGCAGCTTGAGGATCGCGGTGCCGGCCGCTCCCGCGCCGGACATCGCGATGCGGACCTCGCCGAGCTTCTTGCCCACCACGCGCAGCGCGTTGCGCAGGGCGGCGAGCACGACGATGGCGGTGCCGTGCTGGTCGTCGTGGAAGACCGGGATGTCGAGCAGCTCGCGCAGGCGGGCCTCGACCTCGAAGCAGCGGGGCGCGGAGATGTCCTCCAGGTTGATGCCGCCGAAGCCGGGGGCGATCAACTGGACGGTGCGCACGATCTCGTCCACGTCCTGGGTGTCCAGGGCGATGGGCCAGGCGTCGATGTCGGCGAAGCGTTTGAACAGGGCCGCCTTGCCCTCCATGACGGGCATGGCGGCCTCGGGGCCGATGTTGCCCAGGCCCAGGACCGCGGAGCCGTCGGTGACCACGGCGACGCTGTTGCGCTTGATGGTCAGGCGGCGGGCGTCGTCCTTGTTGGCGGCGATGGCCTGGGACACGCGGGCCACACCCGGGGTGTAGGCCATGGAGAGCTCGTCGCGGTTGCGCAGCGGCACCTTGGACTTCATCTCGATCTTGCCGCCCAGGTGCATGAGGAAGGTGCGGTCGCTGACCTTGTGCACGACCACGCCCTCGACGGCGCCCAGGGCGTCGACGATGGCCTGCGCGTGCTCGGTGTCGCGGGCGGCGCAGGTGACGTCGATGCGGATGCGCTCGTGGCCGGCGGCGGCCACGTCCAGAGCGGTGACCATGCCGCCCACCTGCTCCACCGCGTTGGTGAGGCTGCCGACCGCACTGCCCCCAGCGTCCAGTTCGAGGCGGACGGTGATGGAGTAGGAAACGCTGGGAAGGGTGGCCACGTGTTGCTCCTTGGCTCTGGCTGGGTGTTGTGCGTCCGTGGGCGCGTGCGGTTCCACCGGTGGGGCGGTCGCCGGGCACGGCTTCGTCGGGCGCGCGAGCGTCGGGGTTTCGCGTGTCCGGTGCGCGAGGTACTCCGGCCACCGGCACGCGGGACCCGGTTCCGGGTGGGGGCCGACCCGGACCCGTCGTCGAGTCGCCTCACCTTACCCGAGTCAAGCGCCCACCGTCAGCACAAGGTGACAATTGCCGCTTCGGTAAAAAATCGCACAATTTATGTCGTACCCGGGGTGTCGCGGCGGGGGTCGCCCGGGTCGGCGGCCCGAGGGGCGCAGCGGTCGTGCGCGGCCCGCACGACGAGGTCCACACAGGCCTCCAACGACAGCGACAACGCGTCCAGGACCAGGTGGTAGTGACTCGGGTCGGCGGGATCGGTCCGGTAGAAGCGCCGTACGTAGGCGGCCCGGGCCCGGTCGTTGTCGTCGAGCAGGCGCAGGGTGGGCGCCTCCTCCCCTCCGTCGCGGCCGCCGCCCTCGGCCGGGTCGCCGGACTCCCACAGCGCCCGCGCCCGGCGCAGGCGCGCGTGGCGGTCGCCGTCCATGCGCACGTGCAGGGCGGTGGGGTGGTCCGCCAGGACGACGGCCCCGGCGCGGCCGAGGACGACACCGCCGCTGTGGGCGACCTCGCCGACGACCCTCTCGGTCTGCTCCACGAACTCGCCGTCGTGGAGGAGGCGGCCCTCGTCGTCGGTCGCACCGATGAAGGCGGTGTCCACACTGCCGAGGGTGACGGTGGGCAGTCGGGCCGCGCTGGCGAGCAGGCGTTCGAAGCCGCCGGACGCGCGGTCGTCGCGCTGGAGGACCTCGTCCAGGGAGCAGCCGACCCGGGCGGCCACCGCGCTGGGGATCGCGCGGTCTAGGAAGGCGACGCCGAGCCGCGCGGCGACGGCCGGCCCCACGACACCGCCTCCCGCGCCGTAGGTGGCCGAGACCGTGACCACTGGCGCTCCGTGCCTGCCGGGGACGTCGTCGGTCGCCATGGGACACCTGCCGGATCGCCGTGCGGGCCGTCGGCCCGTCTCCTGGCGGGATCGTACCCGCCTGGACCGCGGCTATCCCGCGGGCGGACGGGTGTCCGGGGGCCCTGGCCCGGAAGGGCCGCGGGGCGGCCCACCGGTTTCCCCGTGGGACGCCCCGTTCCCCTCCCGCCCCTCTCGTCCTCGGCTCAGAACAGCGCGGAGGTGAGCTTGCGGCGGGCGGCGCCGATCCTCGGGTCGCCCGGAGGCAGCAGCTCGAACAGCTCCAGCAGGTGGGCGCGCGCCCGGTTCCGGTCCTCGTCGCGGGTGTTCCTGACCGTGTCGATGAGGCGGTCGAAGGCGTCCTCGAACCTGCCCCCGTACATGTCGACGTCGGCGGCGGTGATCTGGGCGCCGACGTCCTCGGGCCTTTCGGCGGCGGCCTGTCGGACGGCGTCCGGGTCCACGTTCTGGAGGCGGCCGAACAGGCGGACCTGGGCGAGCTTGTTCTTGGACTCGGCGTCGCCGGGGTCGGCCTCCACGGCCTTGGCGTAGGCCGCCTCGGCCGCCGCGAAGTCGCCCTTGTTCAGGGCCTCCTCGGCCTCGACGTCCACGGGACGGGCCTGGGGCTCCTCAGGCTGGCCGGGCGCGACGTCCTCCGCGCCGGGCTCACCGGTGATGGTGCCGGGGTGGCCCTGGGGCAGCGCTCCCTGCTCCTTGAGCGCGGCGAAGGCCTCGACGAGCCAGCCGGTGAGCTGCTCCTCCGTGGCCGGGCCCGCCGGGCCGGGCAGGAGCTGGCCCTGGACGACCACGACGATCATCGGGGTCGTGGGCACCCGCAGGGCCTGGACCAGCTGTGGACTGGCCTCGCTGTCGACCTTGGCCAGGGTCCAGTTGCCGCCGGATCCCGCCGAGAGTTTGTCCAGGGTGCTCTCGATCTGCTTGGACTGCTCCGACCAGCCGGCGAGGACGGCCAGCACGACCGGGGAGGCCATGGACCGTTCCAGGACCTCGGCCTGGAAGTTGGACTCGTCGACGTTGACGGCGTAGGGATTGGATCGACCCGTCGACTCCGCCGCACGCTGTTTGGCCTCGCGTTCCATGGCCGCCTTGCGCGCGCCGAGGTCAACGGCACTGTTCGGTGAAAAGTCCGAAGGCTGCATGCCTCCATCCTGCCGTATACGCGGGCGGGAGCGAACCGTGTTCCACAGCCGTCCGCAGGGCAGGGGCCCGACCCCCGTTCGCGGGCCCCTGCCCTTCTCCCTCCCCGCCCCAGCCCCTCCTGGGGCCCCTCCCCGGGAAGGAGGATCCCACTCCGGCACACCCGGAGTCGTCCGTGTCCCACTCGGTGTGGCGGCCACCGGGCGCACGGGCACAGACGGGTGTGCTCCGTGATCGCCCGCGGCGTCCGGGCCCGTGTCCGGCCCCTGCCGACCGGACCCGCTCCACGGCCGCCCGCGCGCTCGGGGCGGCCACCGGCGGGTGTGAAGGGCCCGTGGAGGAAGCGGCGCGCTCCACCGGCGGATACCGTCCGGTGCCCCCGCGAGAGGTGCGCTCGGAGCACCACGAAGTATTGCGGAGCACCACAGCCCCACCCTTCACAACCACAGTCTGCAAGCCCCGCTTCGTGTCCCGCCAGCATCTGCGACGTATTCTCAAAGCCGTGGTACCGAACGCAATTCAGTCGCTAATCTCTGGGACATGGTGCAACCCCCGTTCCCCGCTCAGATCACGAAGTGGCGCGAGCTCCGAGGCCTCACACAGAGGCAGTTGGCGACCCGGCTCGGCACGTCCTCCTCGTCCCTTTGCAGGTGGGAGTCCGGCGAGAACACCCCGAAGCGGGACCATGTCGAGAAGCTGGACGAGCTTCTCCAGGCGTCCGGCCGACTGTTGAAGGTCTGGGAGACGCAGACCGTCGGCTCCTCGCTCCCGCCGTGGATGCGGGACCTCTGGCAGTTGAAGGAGGAGGCGGTCTACATCGAGTTCCTGTCCCCCGTCCTGGTTCCCGGGTTCCTCCAGTCCCCCGGTTACGCGCGGATCGTCTTCGAGCACGGACAGCCGCTCGCCCCTCCCGCCGAGATCGACCACCTCGTCTCCATGCGCTGTGCCCGCTACGAGCGCCTGCGCGAGCGCAACGACCCCGAGGTGGTCGCGGTGTTCCCCCACAGCGCGCTCACCTGCGTCTCCGACGACGTGCGGCGCGAACAGGCCGCGCACCTGGTCTCGCTGGCCGGGAGCGGGAGGATCCGCATCCACCTCGTGCCGGAGGGCGCGGCCCTGATCGGGATCACCTCGCCGCTGCTGCTGTGCCGACTCGTGGACGGGTCGAGGTTCGCGTCCAGCGACCATGTTTCCGGTAACGTCCTCTATGACGAAGGAACCGGATTCGACCGCCTGTCTGAGCTGGTGAAACGTGCTCTCGGCAGTGCGCTTCCCCCAGAGCAGTCAGTGCAGGTCCTCAAGGGGTTGAGTACGTGACCAGTGAGTGGCACAAGTCCAGCTACAGCAGCACGGGTGGACAGTGCGTCGAGGTACGCGAACACGAGGCCGGGACGGACGTCCGCGACTCCGTCCATCCCGATGCGGGATGCCTGTCCTTCCCCCCGGCCCAGTGGGTGTCCCTGACCACGCACGCGGACACCGTCTGAGCTGACAGGACGAGAGGGCCCCGCCGGCAGGCTTCCGGCGGGGCCCCTGGCGTGTCCGGCGGACACGTGTCTCACACCCGGGTCAGAACCTCGGCTCCTCGGTGTAGGTCCCGAACTCCTCCCCCATGGCCCCGCAGATCTCGCCGAGCGTGGCCTCGGCGCGGGCCGCGTCCATGATCAGCGGGATCAGGTTGCGGTCGCCCGAGCGCACCCCCTCCAGCAGGGCGGCCAGGGCGCGGTCCACGACGGCACCGTCGCGCCGGGCGCGGCGCTCGCCGAGCACCCGCTTCTGCTCGTGCTCGATCTCGTGGCTGATCTTGAGGACGTCCAGCTCGCCGGAGACGGTGTTGGTGTGGCAGTTGACGCCCACGATCTTCTTCTCGCCCTTCTCCAGCGCCTGCTGGTACTGGAAGGCGGACTCGGCGATCTCGGAGCTGAAGTAGCCGTTCTCGATCCCGGCGAGGATGCCGGAGGTCATGGGGCCGATCCCGTGCTCGGCCTCCTCTCCCCCGCCCATGCGCATGATCTGGGCGAAGATCCGCTCCGCGTCGGCCTCCAGCTCGTCGGTGAGCGACTCCAGGTACCAGGAGCCGCCGAGCGGGTCGGCGACGTTGACCACCCCGGTCTCCTCCATGAGGACCTGCTGGGTGCGCAGGGCGATCTCGGCGGACTGCTCGGTGGGCAGCGCCAGGGTCTCGTCCAGGGCGTTGGTGTGCAGCGAGTTCGTGCCGCCGAGGACGGCCGCGAGGGCCTCCACGGCGGTGCGCACCACGTTGTTGTAGGGCTGCTGGGCGGTCAGGGAGACCCCGGCCGTCTGGGTGTGGAACCGCAGCCACTGGGCCTTCTCGGTCTTGGCGCCGTAGACGTCCCTCAGCCAGCGCGCCCAGATGCGCCGCGCCGCGCGGAACTTGGCGATCTCCTCGAAGAAGTCGATGTGCGCGTCGAAGAAGAAGGACAGGCCCGGCGCGAACCTGTCGACGTCCAGTCCCCGGGACAGGCCCAGCTCGACGTAGCCGAAGCCGTCGGCGAGGGTGTAGGCGAGCTCCTGGGCGGCCGTGGCGCCGGCCTCGCGGATGTGGTAGCCGGACACCGACAGCGGCTTGTACGCGGGAATGTTCTCCGCGCAGTACTCCATCAGGTCGCCGATCAGCCGCAGCTGCGGCTCGGGCGGGTACAGCCACTCCTTCTGGGCGATGTACTCCTTGAAGATGTCGGTCTGGAGCGTGCCGTTGAGGGTGCGGATGTCCACCCCCTGGCGCTCGGCCGCCACCAGGTACATGCAGAAGGCCGGGACGGCCGGACCGCTGATGGTCATGGAGGTGGTGGTCTCGCCGAGCGGGATCCCGTCGAAGAGCAGGTCCATGTCGGCCACGGAGTCGATCGCCACGCCGCAGTGGCCCACCTCGCCCAGCGCGTGGGGCGAGTCGGAGTCGTGGCCCATGAGGGTGGGCATGTCGAAGGCGACCGAGAGCCCGCCCCCGCCCGAGGCCAGGATCATCTTGTAGCGCTCGTTGGTCTGCCTCGCGTTGCCGAACCCGGCGAACTGGCGGATGGTCCACGCACGCCCCCGGTAGCCGGTGGCGTACAGGCCGCGCGTGTAGGGGTACTCCCCCGGCCAGCCGATGCGCTCGAAACCGGGGACCTCGGCTCCGGGCCGGGGCCCGTAGACGGGTTCGAGGGTGCGTCCGGACAGGGTCGTGAAGTCGGCGTCGCGTGTGCGCGCGGAGTCGTAGCGGCGCTGCCAGCGCTCTCGCCCGGCCTCGATCTCCCCGGCCCCGCCGCCGTTGGTGGGGTCGTTCGTGGTGTTCGCCATACCAAGATAGTAGGACGTCCAAGTAATGATGTACAGCGAGGGCGCCCGTGGCGGCCCGGGGCGCGACGGGCGGGTCAGCGGCCCTCGGCGGCCCCCGAGACGGGTGCGGGGAAGTCCCCGAAGTCCACCCTGAGCCTGGTGAACATCTCGTGCATGCGCCACAGCTCCTCGTCGGAGTAGCAGGCCAGGCCGAAGTCCATGGACAGCAGCGCCTGGGTCGCCTCCTCGGTGACCCGGCGTCCGGAGTCGGTGATCTCGGCCAGCACGCCGCGACCGTCGCTGGGGTTGGGGAGGCGGCACACGAAGCCCTGCCCCTCCAACCGGTCGATGGTGTTGGTGACGCTGGTCGGGTGCACCATGAGGCGCTCACCGATCTTGCCCAGGGGGAGGGAGCCGGAGCCGCTGAAGGTGAGCAGCACGAGCGCCTCGTAACGGGCGAAGGTCAGGCCGAACGGCTTGAGGGCTCCGTCCAGCTCCCCTATCAGGATCTGCTGCGCGCGCATGACCGAGGTGACCGCGGCCATGGCGGGCGAGGCCCCCCACCTGCGCGTCCAGTTCTCGTGCGCGCGCTCGATCGGGTCGAACGGAAGATTCAACGGATTACCCACGCCGCCACTCTAGTCAGGGCACGGCACGGCATCCGCCGGAGCGCCGGGCGCATGAGCGCCACCCGGCATCGGGCGTGATAGCAGCCATCCGAGAAGAAGGCAAGACTTTTCCGTGGCCACAAAGGGACAGATGCCATTCCCGGAACCCGGTCCACCTCGCCAGCTCGAAAGATTCGGATCCGCCGCCGGGAAACCCCCGGAAAGTCACAGCACGGGCGTTGACGGCACCAGGAATTATTAGTTAAGTTTCCTAAAAATTTATCCCCCCACGTCAGAGGCACGGACACGACCATCCGCCCTCACTTGGCCCGTGGAACACCCTCACGGGAAGGCGTCGGCTCCGGCCACGGACCGCCGCCTTCCGCGGTCGCCCGACCACAGCCCGTCCCACCCGCTCACGACAGGGCGGCCGACACATCCCCCGCCCCGCTCACTCACCAGGAGATGCCCCGACGTGAGAGCACCGCGCTTCAGAACCCGCCTCGCGGCCGCAGCGGCCGCCGTGCTGCTCGCCCCACTGGCGCTGACCGCGACCCCGGCCGCAGCCGAGGAGACCGGAGCCCGTGAGGCCGCCGCCTCCGGCCTCACGGTCACCTACACGGAGTCGGCCCGGTGGAGCACCGGCTACACCGGTGAGATCACCGTCCACAACGTCTCGGACACCCCCGTCAGCGACTGGACCGTCGAGTTCGCGCTCCCCGACGGCAGCCGCGTCCACCACCTGTGGAACGCCACGCTCGCGGGCACCCCCGAGGGCTACACCGTCACCCCGCCGCACTGGGGGGCCGACGTCCCCGCCGGCGGCAGCTACTCCTTCGGCTTCAACGGCCTGCACTCCGGCGGCGCCACCGCACCGGTGGGCTGCCTGGTCAACGGCTCCTCCTGCGCCGGGGGCCCCTCCCACGACAGCCGCAGCGTCGCCTACTACACCCAGTGGAGCGCCAAGGAGCGCGACTACCACGTCCGGGACCTGGTGGACAGCGGCAGCGCCGGCAGGCTCACGCACATCCAGTACGCCTTCGGCAACGTCAGCGCCGACGGCGAATGCTTCATGAGCAACGAGCCCGGCCGGGGCGACGCCCTCGCCGACTACGGGCGCGTCGTGCCCGCCGAGGAGAGCGTGGACGGCGTCGCCGACGACCCCGACCAGGACCTGCGCGGCAACTTCAACCAGCTGCGCGAGCTCAAGGAGATGTATCCCGGCCTGAAGGTCAACATCTCCCTGGGCGGCTGGAACTGGTCCGAGCACTTCTCCGACGCGGCCCTGACCGAGGAGTCACGCGAGCGCATGGTCTCCTCCTGCATCGACCTGTACCTGCGCGGCGACCTGCCCGAGATCGACGGCGCGGGCGGCAAGGGCGCGGCCTACGGCGTCTTCGACGGCATCGACCTGGACTGGGAGTGGCCCGGATCCGGCGGCAACCCGCACAACACGGTCCGCCCCGAGGACAAGGAGAACTACACCGCCCTGGTGCAGGAGTTCCGCGACCAGCTGGACAAGCTCGGCAAGAAGACCGACCGCCACTACGAGCTGACCGCGTTCGTGCCCGCCGGCGGCTGGCGCCTGGACGCCGGGTACGAGCTGGACGAGCTCATGCCCGACTTCGACTTCGTCACGGTGCAGGGCTACGACTACCACGGCACGTGGGAGAGCACGACCAACCACCAGTCCAACCTGGTCGTCGACGCCCGCGACCCCCAGCCGGTGATCTCCGCCGAGCTCGTCGTCCAGGCCTACCTGGACCGGGGCGTGGACCCCGACAAGCTCGTCCTGGGCGTCCCCTTCTACGGACAGGGGTGGACGGGCGTGGAGCCCGGCCCCGACGGCGACGGCCTCTTCCAGACCGCGACGGGACCCGCACAGGGAACGTACGCGGCGGGCACCGAGGACTGGAAGGCCCTGGAGGAGAAGGTCGCCTCCGGCGAGTTCGAGCTCTTCCGCAACGACGAGGCCGGTACCGCCTGGATCTACGACGGCGAGACCCTCTGGAACTACGACGACCCGACCGCCATGACCCGGAAGACCGACTGGGCGCAGTCCCAGGGCCTCGGCGGCGTCATGGTCTGGTCCGTCGACGGCGACGACGCCGAGGGCAGCCTCATGGCGGCCATCGACGCGGCGCTGAGCGACTGAGTACCCCCGGTCCGGCGAACCCGGACCGGGCCCGAGCGGCGCCGGTGCTCTGATCCGGGGAGCACCGCCGCCGGGGTCGGGGGGGGGCCCCGGGGGGGGGGGCCGCCCGCCCCCCCCCCCCCCCCCCCCCCCCCCCCCCCCCCCCCCCCCCCCCCCCCCCCCCCCCCCCCCCCCCCCCCC
>ML703346.1:0-45060 GCA_008638415.1 Nocardiopsis sinuspersici | reverse complement strand
CTGATCGGGGGACCCCCGCCGCGGGGGTGGGCGCGGACCGTTGTGCGCCGGCCCGCGCCGACCACCCCGAATCCCCCGTCCCCCACCCCGGGAGCACGACCCATGCCCCTGCCACGCGTACGCCACCTCTCACGCGCGCCACCGGGAACCGGTACCGGTCAGCTCAGGACACCGGACTCCTCGGGCGCACACCCCGCAGCCGCTCCGCCGCCCCGCCGCGGCGGAGGGCGACCCCCACACCCGCTCACGCACCAGGAGCAAAAGTGAGAGCACGACTCAGAAACCGGATCGCGGCCCTGGCGGCCGCGGTCGTCGCCCTACCCATCGCCCTCTCCCCCGTCCCCGCCGCCGCCGACACCACCGGCGTCACCGTCACCTACGTGGAGACCAGCCGCTGGGAGACCGGCTACGGCGGACAGCTCACCATCGACAACGGCTCGGACGCACCGCTCTCGGACTGGACCATCGAGGTCCGGCTCCCCTCCGGCACGGCGATCACCAGCCTGTGGAACGCCACCCTCAGCCAGTCCGGCGGCACGTACACCATCGCCCCGCCCTCGTGGGGCGCCGACGTTCCCGCGGGCGGCAGCTACTCCGTCGGGTTCAACGGCACCTACGGCGACGGCGGCACCATCCCCGTGGACTGCGCGATCAACGGCAACCCCTGCTCCGGCTCCGATGAGCCGGGCGGGGAGGACACCGAGCCGCCCGCCGCGCCGAGCGGACTGACCGTCGCCGGCACCACCGCCACCACCGCCTCCCTGGAGTGGGCGGCCGCGAGCGACGACGTCGGGGTCGCGGGCTACGAGGTCCTCTCCGGCGGCGAGGTCGTCCGCGCCGTCAGCGGCACCACCGCCACGGTCACCGGCCTGACGCCGGAGACCGGGTACACGTTCACCGTGCGGGCCTACGACACCTCCAACAACCGCGGCCCGGAGAGCGCACCCGTCACCGCCACCACCGGCGCGGAGAACGGCGGCGAGGAGCCCACCGATCCGCCCGCGGAGCGCAGGGTCGCCTACTTCACCCAGTGGGGCATCTACGACCGCGGCTACCTCGTGAACGACCTGGTGACCTCCGGCACCGCCGAGAAGCTCACCCACATCAACTACGCCTTCGGCAACATCAACGCCAACGGCGAGTGCTTCATGGCCAACCAGCTCGGCCAGGGCGACGCCTGGGCCGACTACGGCCGCTCCTTCGGCGCCGCCGACAGCGTGGACGGGGTCGCCGACACCTGGAACCAGGACCTGCGCGGCAACTTCAACCAGCTGCGCGAGCTCAAGGAGATGTACCCCCACCTGAAGGTCAACATCTCCCTCGGCGGCTGGACCTGGTCCGAGCACTTCTCCGACGCGGCCCTGACCGCCGAGTCCCGCGAGCGCATGGTCTCCTCCTGCGTGGACCAGTTCCTGCGCGGCAACCTGCCCCTCTTCGACGGAGCCGGCGGCGCCGGGTCCGCCTACGGCGTCTTCGACGGCATCGACCTGGACTGGGAGTGGCCGGGATCGGCGGGCCACGAGCACAACACGGTCCGCCCCGAGGACAAGGAGAACTTCACCGCCCTCGTCTCGGAGTTCCGCGACCAGCTGGACGCCCTGGAGGGTGAGACCAGCCGCGAGTACGAGCTGACCGCCTTCCTGCCCGCCGACCCCGAGAAGATCGAGCTCGGCTTCGAGATGCCGTCGCTCATGAGCGACTTCGACTTCATCACCGTGCAGGGCTACGACTACCACGGCGGCTGGGAGAGCGTCGCCAACCACCAGTCCAACCTGGTCGAGCACCCCGCCGACCCCGGCCCCGACGTCTACTCCACCGAGACCACGGTCCAGGCCTACCTCGACCGCGGTGTCGACCCGGCCGACATGGTCCTGGGCGTGCCCTTCTACGGGCGCGGCTGGACCGGTGTGGAGCCCGGACCGAACGGTGACGGCCTCTTCCAGAGCGCCACCGGTCCCGCCCCCGGCAGCTACGAGGCCGGGATCGACGACTGGAAGGTCCTGAAGGAGCTGCAGGGCTACGAGCTCCACCGCGACGACGAGCTGGGCACCGCCTGGCTCTATGACGGCTCCACCTTCTGGACCTACGACGACGAGATCTCCATGGCCCAGAAGACCGACTGGGCGCAGTCCCAGAACCTGGGCGGCGTCATGATCTGGTCCGTCGACGGCGACGACGCCGACGGCAGCCTCATGACGGCCATCGACACGGCGCTGGACGACTGACGGTCCCCGGTCCGGCGAACCCGGACCGGGTACAAGCGGCGCCGGTGCCCCGATTCCTGGGGCACCGGCGCCGCCGCGTCCAGCGGGAGTCCGGGGGCCTCGCCCGATCCCGGGCTTCGCCGCCGCCTGCGCGTGGCCCAAGCCCGGACCTTCACCGGATGATCTTGCTCCTGGCGGCACTCCCGACCGCCGACGGTGCCACTGGGAGCAAGATCGGCGCCGTCGGGAGCCCGCATCACCGCACCGGGTCTAGTCCAGGTCGGCGCCCAGCTCCTTGACCAGCACGTCCGCGGCCGAGTAGGGGTCCCGCCGCCCTTGCGCGACCTCCCCGGCCAGCGTGTCCAGACCGGCGTCGTCGCCCACCTCGCCCATCCGCGCGCGCAACAGGTCCAGCACGATCGCCTGCACCTCGTGCCCGGCGCGGGCGCGGCGGCGCGCGGCCAGGTCGCCGCCGGCCTCCAGATGGGCGAAGTGCTCGTCCAACCGCTCCCACAGCTCGTCGACGCCCTCGTCCCTGGAGGCGACGGTCATGACGATCGGCGGCTTCCACTCCTCGTCGGTGCGGTCCTTCATGGCGATCATCTGGCGCAGCTCGCGCAGGGTGGACCTGGCTCCGTCCCGGTCGGCCTTGTTGACCGCGAAGACGTCGGCGACCTCCAGCACGCCCGCCTTGGCGGCCTGCACCGAGTCGCCCATGCCCGGGGCGCAGAGCACCACGGTCGTGTCGGCCTGCCCGGCGATCTCCACCTCGGCCTGGCCCACACCCACGGTCTCCACCAGGATCACGTCGAACCCGGCCGCGTCCAGCACCCGCAGCGCGTGCGGTGTGGCCCAGGACAGCCCGCCCAGGTGGCCCCGGTTGGCCATGGAGCGGATGAACACCCCCGGGTCGGTGGCGTGCTCCTGCATCCGCACGCGGTCGCCCAGCAGGGCGCCGCCGGTGAACGGAGACGAGGGGTCCACGGCCAGCACGGCCACGGTCAGCCCCTTCGCCCTGGCCGTGCGCACGACGGCGTTGGTGGTGGTGGACTTGCCCACCCCCGGGGACCCGGTGAAGCCCACCACCCGGGCACGGCCGGTGTACGGGGCCAGGCCCGCCATGATCTCGCGCAGTTGTTCGGACCCGTTCTCCACCAGGGTGATCGCGCGGGCCAGCGCCCGTCGGTCACCCTCGCGGACCCGTTCGACCAGTCGGGGGGCGTGCATGGGACTCCTCGGTGTCAGCGGAGCAGGACGGGGCGAGGGCTCGTGGCCCCCGCCCCGCGGCTGTCAGGTGCGTCGTGTGTCCCGGGGCTCTCCCGGGTACACGGTTTCTTCGGATCGGGCTTTCCCGCACGGACGCGCCACGCGGGCGGTCGGGGATCTCCCTGTGCCCGTGGCCCAGGCCGTGGGGAGGCGGCCGCCGTACGCCGGGAACCGGCTCCGGCGGCCACCGGGCGTGCGTGTTACTCGGCGGGCACGGTGAACAGCAGGGCGTCGCCCTGGCCGCCGCCACCGCACAGGGCCGCGGCACCGAGGCCGCCGCCGCGGCGGCGCAGCTCGTGGACCAGGTGCAGGGCGATCCGGGCACCGGAGGCGCCGATCGGGTGGCCGATCGCGATGGCGCCGCCGTCGACGTTGACGATGTCCTCCGAGACGCCCAGGTCCCTGGTCGACTGGATGCCCACCGACGCGAAGGCCTCGTTGATCTCGACCAGGTCCAGGTCCTCCACCGACCGCCCGGCCTTGGTCAGCGCGTGGTTGATGGCGTTGGAGGGCTGGGAGTGCAGCGAGTTGTCCGGACCCGCGACGTTGCCGTGCGCGCCGATCTCGGCGAGGACCGGGGCACCCAGCTCCTCGGCCTTGGCCCGGCTCATCACGACCACGGCGGCGGCGCCGTCGGAGATCTGGGAGGAGGAGCCGGCGGTGATCGTGCCCTCGCTGTCGAAGGCCGGGCGGAGCCTGGCCAGGCTCTCGACGGTGGTGTCGGGCCGGATGCCCTCGTCCGCGGCGAAGACGACCGGGTCGCCCTTGCGCTGCGGGATCTCCACGGGGACGATCTCGGCGTCGAAGCGCCCGGCGGAGGCGGCCGCGGCCGCGCGCTGGTGGGAGCGGGCCGCGAAGGCGTCCTGCTCCTCGCGCCCCAGGCCGAGCTTGCCGTTGTGGCGCTCGGTGGAGGCGCCCATGGAGTCGCCCTCGAAGGCGTCGGTCAGGCCGTCGTGCTCGGTCGCGTCCAGGACCTCGATCGACCCGTACTTGTAGCCCTTGCGGGACTTGGGCAGCAGGTGCGGCGCGTTGGTCATGGACTCCATGCCCCCGGCCACCACCACGTCGAACTCGCCCGCGCTGATGAGCTGGTCGGCCAGGGCGATGGCGTCCAGGCCCGACAGGCAGACCTTGTTGATCGTCACCGACGGCACGCTCATGGGGATACCCGCCTTGACGGCGGCCTGGCGGGACGGGATCTGCCCGGCACCGGCCTGGAGCACCTGTCCCATGACCACGTATCCGACCTGTTCGCCGCTGATACCGGCGCGCTCCAGCGCGGCCTTGATCGCGAAGCCGCCGAGATCGGCGGCGGAGAACCCGGCGAGGGAGCCGAGGAGTCTGCCGGTGGGGGTTCGAGCCCCACCGACGATGACGGAACCGGGCATCGTAACTGGCCTCCAAGTGATGGGTGACGCACCTGGTCTGCAACGATACCCACACCATCGGAAACGATCCCCGGGAGGTTCACCCCATGAGTGACACACCGCACTCGGCCAGTGAGTTCACCGCCCCATCCTCCCCGTCCGCCCCTCCCGTACCGTTCTCGGGGCTGACCCGGCTCGACCACGTGGGGATCGCCTGCCGCGATCTCGACGCCTCGATCGCGTTCTACCGTTCCACGTACGGGTTCGAGGTGACCCACGAGGAGGTGAACGAGGAGCAGGGCGTGCGCGAGGCCATGCTCCGGATCAACGGCACCGACGACGGCGGCGCCACGTATCTGCAACTACTGGAACCGGTCCGGGAGGACTCCCCGGTCGCGAAGTTCCTGGAGCGCAACGGCGAGGGCGTCCACCACATCGCCTTCGGGACCGCCGACGTGGCCGGCAGCGCGGCGGGTGTCGGAGAACACGGCGTGCGCGTCCTGAACGCCGAGCCCCGCGCCGGGACCGCCGGATCCAGGATCGTCTTCCTGCACCCCAAGGACTGCGGGGGCGTGCTCACCGAGCTGGTCCAGAGCGCTCACCAGTAGTGGGACCATCGCCGGGGCAGGTGGTGGCATCGCCATACGAAGACCACGAAAGCACGTCACGGGGGCGTTCCGGACACATCACAGGTTGAGTGTCATGTGCGCGGTCGGGCACAGAGGCCGCCGGAAGTTACCCGAAACCCTCTTCCCAGGGGTTCGGCGCTTGATAAAGTCGGCTAGCTGCCGGATTCACCGTTCCGGCTCTGGTCCATGTCTTGCAGTTCGGTAGTCGAGCCGGATCGGCCGTACCGCCGTGTCAGGTGACAGGGCGCACGCGGACGGCCTCGGAGGCGGTCAGGGGCGTACGAGGCCCGTCGCCCCGGCCCCGGATCCCCGGCTCGCCAGTTCCGAACCCACCTGTCCCCCGGGGGCAACGCAGCCGCCCTCCTCATCGCCCCCGGCCTTTTGCAAGTAGCCGTCTCGCACCCGTTCAGGATTCCGCCACATGCCGTCAAACAACATTGACACCCAGCTCAACAACATCTTCGACGAAGAGAACACACCGCACGAATTCGACGTGGTGCTGCGTGGCTATGACCGCACCCAGGTTGACGACTACGCGGCCAGCCTGCGCCAGGAGATGAAGAAGGCCACCAAGGAGGCCGAGAAGCTCAAGTCCGATCTGGCCGCCAAGACCCGCCAGCTCCAGGAGCGCGAGCGCCCCTCCTACTCCGGCCTGGGCTCGCGTATCGAGGAGCTGCTGCGCCTGGCCGAGGAGCAGGCCAACGAGCTGGTCCAGAGCGCGCAGATCGACGCCAACGACATCCGCTCCGCCGCCCAGATCGAGGCCGCGGAGATGCGCGCGGCCGCCGAGTCCGAGGCCACCGAGGTCCGCACCCTCGCCCAGCGCGAGGCCGACGAGGCCCGCCAGACCGCGGAGTCCGAGGCGGAGGAGATCACCACCACCGCCCGCCGCGAGGCCGACGAGCTGACCTCCACCACCGAGCGCGAGGTGCAGAAGAAGCGTTCGGCGGTCGACCACGAGATCGCCGAGAAGCGCGCCACCTTCGAGGGCGAGATCGCCAAGCTGCGCACCACCACCGAGCGTGAGTGCGCCCAGGCCCGCGCCGCCGCCAAGCGCGAGCGCGACGAGACCATCCAGGCCGCCAAGAGCCAGGCCGAGGAGCTGCGCAAGAACGCCGAGCGCGCCTTCGCCGAGTCCGAGGCCCGCCGCACCGAGGCCGAGGACCAGTTCGAGCTCCAGCTGGCCGACCGCCGCGCCGAGGCCGAGCGCCAGGACGCCGAGCGTCTCGCCGCCGCCCAGGCCGCCACGCAGAAGATGGTCAACGAGGCCGAGGAGCGTGCCTCCAGCGCCGAGCTGCGCGCCACCAAGGCGAGCCAGCAGGCCGAGCAGACCCGCCGCGACGCCGAGAACCACGCCAAGCAGCTTGTCGGCAACGCCAAGAAGAACGCCTCCCAGATCGAGGCCGAGGCCAAGTCCAAGTCCGAGCACCAGCTCAGCGACGCCAAGGCCGAGGCCAACCGGATCATGACGGCCGCCCGCAAGGAGGTCGACGAGCTCAACCGCCAGCGCGACAGCATCCAGTCGCACCTCCAGCAGCTGCGCCAGCTGCTCGGCGGTGGCGGCCCCGCTCCGGCGGCGCCCGCCGCCCCGGCGGCTCCGTCCCCGGCCGCGATCCAGCAGGAGCCCGCGCCGGCCGCCGAGGAGACCAAGCAGCCCGCGCACTCCGGCAAGGGCACCGACGACGAGGACTGGTGGCAGGAATAGCGTTTGGCCCCCTCGGGGGCTGACACGCACTCACACACGAGGGCCCGCCCTTCCCCTCACGGGGAGGGCGGGCCCTTCGCCGTACCGGTCCGGTGTTCGCCGCGGACCGGTGTGGCCCGGGTCGCCCCGAGCCACGGACCGTCGAGGCCCGGGGCGGTGCGGGCCCGGATCACCGGAGGGTCTGCGTGTCCCTCTCGTACGGGCCGTCCCACTCGATGGGCAGCGGGTAGGCCTCGGGGTTGACCCGCTTGACGATCTCGTCCAGCACCCGGCGCACGTAGGGCTCGCCCACCCACAGGTGCTTGGCGCCCTCCACCCCGATGACCTCGCACTGGGTGAGCGGGCGGAACCGCTCCCTGGCCTCGTCGGGGCGCAGGTAGTCGTCGTGCTCGGGCACCAGGGCGACCACGGGCTTACCCGTCTCGGCCCACGCCGCCATGTCGGACTCGTCGGCGCTGTGCAGCGGCGGCGACAGCAGCAGTGCGCCCCTAACCTGCGGATCGGCGCCCCACTTGAGGGCCAGCTCGGTACCGAAGGACCAGCCCACCAGCCAGGGTTCGGGCAGGCCCTCGAACTCGGTGAACTCGATGGCGGCGAGTACGTCGTGCTTCTCGGTCTCGCCCCCGCCGAACTCTCCCTGGCTGGTGCCGTGCCGCGAACTGGTGCCGCGGGTGTTGAAGCGCAGCACCGCGATGTCGGCCAGCGCGGGCAGGCGGAACGAGGCCTTGCGCAGGACGTGGCTGTCCATCATGCCCTCGGCGGTGGGCAGCGGGTGCAGGCACACCAGGGTGGCCTTGGGCTCGCGCCCCTCAGGCAGGGCCAGCTCGCCGACCAGCTCCAGGCCGTCGGCGGTGTGCAGGGTGATGGGTCGTCTCACGGCGGGCAGCACCGTGGTGGCTCGGATCTCCATGGCTCCTCGTGTCCGGGTTCGGTGGCCGTGGGCTCAGTGGCGAAGGCTCAGTAGCGGGGGGCTCGGGGAGCGCGGTGGGAGCGCCGGTCCCAGCAGGAGGAGTGCCAGTGGCGCCGGTCGCCGCCGTCGCCGTAGGGGCGCCAGGCCACGACGTGGGCCATCCCCAGGGGGATGTCCTGGGCGCAGCCGGGACAGCGGTAGACCTTGGTGGCCGAGGCACCCGGGATACGGCGCGTCACCCACTCCCCGTCAGGACCCGTCTCGCGGCGCTGTCCCCCCGTGATGCGCAGCACGAGGGAGTCCTCGTCGGCGGGGGCACGACCGGGGGCGTTACGGCCCCGGCCGGACTTGCGGCGGGGGGAGTTACGGCGCGGGCTCACCCGTACAGGGTAGAAGAAGCGGAGCAGTGGCCGCCGCCACACACACGTGGCGGCGGCCACTGACGGACACGGGGCCGGACGAGGGGGAGCGGAAGGCGCCGCTAGCCGTGGCAGGCGCAGCCGCCGCCGTGCCCCTCGCCCTCCTGGGTGTCGGGCAGCCGGTCCATCAGCAGCGGTGCGGGCACCGCGACGGTGGTCAGGCTGTACTCGCCCATCGCGACCAGGGTGGTGACCACGGACTCGGCGCCGCGCTCCTCCAGGAGTTCGGTCGGGCCCTTGGGGTAGCCGCAGCCGAACCTCATGGCGGTGTCGACGTCCTTGGCGGAGGCGTACCCGTCGCCGATCATGCGCATGGCGTCGTCGATCTGCGGGGCGATGAGCATCTCGCCCAGGTCCAGGGTCTCCTCCTCGCGGACCATCTCCGCGTAGCGGCCCGTGGGCCGGGGCTCGGGCGCCTCGTCGGTGCCCGCGTAGAAGCCCTGGCCGGACTTGCGGCCCAGGCGGCCCGCGGCGACCATGCGGCGCATCAGCGGTGAGGCGGCGTAGCGCGGGTCGCGGTACTCCTCCCACAGCACGTCCATGACGGCCAGGCAGACGTCCAGGCCGACCAGGTCGGCGAGGGTCAGCGGGCCCATGGGCAGACCGGCCGCCTTCTGGACGGCGGAGTCGATCTCCTCGCGGGTGGCGACCTTGCGCTCGTAGAGGCGGACCGCGTCGTTGATGTAGGGCACCAGCAGGGCGTTGGCCACGAACCCGGCGCGGTCACCAGCGGTCACGGGGGTCTTGCCGATGCGCTTGGCGACCTCCGAGACCAGGTCGACGGTCTCCTCACTGGTGGAGACCGTGGTGATGACCTCGACCAGCTTCATGACCGGGGCCGGGTTGAAGAAGTGCAGACCCACGACCTTGTCCGGGCGGCCGGTGAGTGCGGCGATCTCGGTGACCGACAGCGACGACGTGTTGGTGGCCAGGATCGTGCCGGGCGGGCAGATCCGGTCCAGGTCGCTGAAGACGTCCTTCTTGATGTCCATCCGCTCGGGGACGGCCTCCACGACGAAGTCCGCGTCGGCGAGGTCCTCGCGCGAGGTGGTGAACGTCAGCCGGGCGTCGATCCCGGCGCGTTCCTCTTCGGTGAGTTTGCCCTTGCTGACCGCCCGCGAGAGGGACTTGTCCACGTGGGCGCGGCCGCGGTCGACGGCGGCCTGGTCGATCTCGACCCCGATGACGTTGAACCCCGCGCGCGCGAACACCTCAGCGATACCCGCGCCCATCGCGCCGAGTCCGACGACACCGACCTTGTCAAATTCCTGCACCATACGCACAGAGTACGGGCCCCCGTGTCCCCAACCGTGCACGGGATGCCCTGGTCGTGCACTCGGTGCCGTCGGCGCACCGGCGGCGGGTCCGCCGCGCCGCTCCCCCGGCGCGGCGGACCCGTCGTTCCTCCCGGTCGGAACCCGTCCTCGCTCAGCAGTCCACGAGTTCGGGGGACTGGTTCAGCAACTGGGCCCTGGGGGAGGTGAACCTCTCGTGGGCGGCCTCCGCGCCGGGGGCGAACAGCGCCACGCGGTGGCAGTTCTGGAAGGCCAGGCGCAGACCGAAGTGCCGCTCCACCGCGGCGCGCATGGCGTCGCTGGCGAGCAGGCGCAGCAACTGGCCCCGCTCCGCCTCGCCGGGCGGGGGCACCTCGTTGGCCTCGAAGCCGGACTCGGCGCTCCGGGCGCCGTCGGCCAGACCGCTGACCACCTCCCAGGCGTAGGGCAGGGAGTCCTTGATGCAGGCGATGAAGTCGGCATCGTCGACCGGGCCGCGCTGTGCCTTCTCCAGCAGGTCCGGTGAGACCGTCAGCGACATGGATGTCCCTTCGTCGTTACAGGGCGGTTCGTCCGCGCCTGTTCCTCTGGCGACGTTAGAGGTCCGTCGGCACCCAGTCACGGGGCGTGAAGGACACAACTGCCTTCCCTCGGGGGTACATGGATATGGATACGGTTGTCATTGCCAATGGGGGTGTGCGGCGGTTACGCGACCGCGCCCCGCGCGCCGTCCGGAGGCGGTAACGTGACCTCTCGTGCGTCTCGTCATCGCTCGGTGCAGTGTCGACTACGTCGGCCGCCTCACCGCCCACCTGCCCATGGCTCCCCGCCTGATCCTGATCAAGGCCGACGGGAGCGTGTCCATCCACGCCGACGACCGGGCGTTCAAGCCGCTGAACTGGATGAACCCTCCATGCAGGCTCCGCGAGGAGACCGTCGAGGACGGCCCGGACGTGTGGACGGTCACGCACGGCAAGTCCGGTGAGAAGCTGGTGCTGAGCGTCGAGGAGGTCATGCACGACTCCTCGCACGAACTGGGCAAGGACCCCGGCCTACAGAAGGACGGCGTCGAGTCCCACCTCCAGGAACTCCTGGCCGAGCACATCACCACCCTCGGCGAGGGCTACACCCTCGTCCGCCGCGAGTACCCGACGGCGATCGGCCCGGTCGACATCCTGTGCCGGGACGGGGAGAACGCCACCGTGGCGGTGGAGCTCAAGCGGCGCGGGGACATCGACGGCGTCGAGCAGCTCACCCGCTACCTGGAGCTGCTCAACCGGGATCCGCACCTGGCGCCGGTGCGCGGCGTGTTCGCCGCCCAGGAGATCAAGCCGCAGGCCCGGGTCCTGGCCGAGGACCGCGGCATCGCCTGCGTGGTGCTGGACTACGACGAGCTGCGCGGTATCGAGCCGGACGTCCTGCGCCTGTTCTGACGGCCCCGTGTCCCGACGGTCCCCGTCCGCCCCTTCGGCGCCCTCCCCCTACTTCCGTCGGGGACCGGGGCCGCCGTCCGAGGGAGCGGACGCGTCCCGGCGGCCGATGCCCGTGCGGGCGCCGCTCCGGGAGGATCGGCGCCATGAGCGAGACAGCGATCGAGGCCGTCGGCCTCCGCAAGAGGTACGGCGACGACGAGGCCGTCGCCGGTGTGGACCTGGCCGTCCCACGCGGCGAGGTCCTCTGCCTCCTCGGCCCCAACGGCGCGGGCAAGTCCACCACCGTCGAGATCCTGGGGGGCTTCCGCCTCCGCGACGGCGGCACCGCCCGGGTCCTGGGCGAGGACCCCGGCACGGCCGGGCGCCGGTGGCGCTCACGCCTCGGCGTGGTCTGGCAGGGGGAGGCCCTGGTCCCGCGGCTGACCGTGCGCGCGGTGGTCCGCCACTTCGCCGGCTACTACCCCCAGCCCCGTGACCCCGACGCCGTGGTCGAGATGGTCGGCCTCGGCGAGAGGGCCCGGGCACGGGTCACCTCCCTGTCCGGCGGGCAGCGGCGCCGCCTGGACGTGGCCCTCGGCATCGTCGGCCGTCCCGAACTGCTGTTCCTGGACGAGCCCACGACCGGGTTCGACCCCCGGGCCCGGCGCGACTTCTGGTCGCTGGTCGGCGGCCTGGCCCGGGGCGGCACCACCGTCGTCCTGACCACGCACCACCTGGAGGAGGCCGAGGCGCTCGCCGACCGCGTGTGCGTGATCGCGCGCGGCAGGGTCCGCGCCCTGGGGTCCCCCTCCACGCTGGGCGGGCGGGCCTCGGCCCGGGCCACCGTCGGCTGGACCGCCGACGGGCGGCGCCGCGAGGTGCGCACCGACGAGCCCACGCGGCTGGTGGGTGAGCTGACCACCCTGTTCTCCGGCGAGATACCGGAGCTGAGCGTGCACCGGCCCACGCTGGAGGAGGTCTACCTGGACCTCATCGGCGACGGGCACGGCGGTGTCCCCGACTCCCCCGACGGCCGCGGTGCCCGCAGGGCCGGGACGGAGGCCACCGCGTGAGCGTCCGAGTGGAAGGCCCCTCCCCGGCGGGCCGCCCGCCCGGGACACTGCGCGTGGGACTGTCCCGGGGATGGCTGGAGATCCGCGAGTTCGCCCACGCGTGGGAGAGCGTGGTCCTCACCTTCTCCCTCCCCGCGCTGGTCCTCACCCTGCTCTCGTCGATGCTCGACGGCGTGTTCGGCGCGGGCGTGTCCGCCGTGGACCACTACCTGCCCGGCCTGGTCGCGATGGGCCTGATGTCGGTCAGCTTCCAGAACCTGGGCCTGTCCATCGCCCAGGAGCGCGACACCGGCGGCCTGCGCCGCCTGCGCGGCACCCCGATGCCGCCGGCCGCCTACTTCCTGGGCAAGACCGTGCTGGTGCTGTTCCTGGCCCTGGGCCAGGTGGTCCTGCTGCTGGGCGTGGCACGCCTGGCCTTCGGCGCGCGGCTGCCCGCCGACCCGGCCGCCTGGGCCGCACTCGCGTGGGTGTTCGTCCTCGGCACCGTCTCCTGCTCCCTGCTGGGGATCGCCGTCAGTTCCCTGGTCCGCGACTCCCGCTCCGCCTCCGGCGTCGTGGTCGTGCCGTTCCTCGTCCTGCAGTTCACCTCCGGGGTCTTCGTGCCCGTCGCCGTCCTGCCCGAGTGGGTGCTCGGCGCCGCCTCGCTCTTCCCGCTGCTGTGGATGGCGCAGGGGCTGCGCGCCGCGTTCCTCCCCGCGGGGACGGCCGCCTCGGATCCCGGCGGGGCGTGGGACCCGCCCTCGGTGGCGCTCGCGCTCGGCGTGTGGTGCGTGGTGGGCCTGGCCCTGGTGCTGCTGACGTTCCGGTGGAAGGCGCGCGAGGACGGGTGACCGCCGCCGCGTGGGCCGGGCTGCCGGGTTCCCGCTCCGGGGCGCCGGGCCCCGGTTCCGGTCCCGGGGTCCCCCCCTGGGGGAATCAGGGCCGTTCCAGGGATTCTCCCGATGTGGCACACGGCACCGGACGGAAGAATGGGCATATGGTGGAACCGATGAACGAAGTGAATCCCCCCGATCACGGTCGGATGCGCGCCTCCGACGCCGACCGTGACTCCGTCGCGCACCGGCTGCGCGAGGCCCTCGCAGAGGGGCGGCTGGACCCGGACGAGCACAGCGAGCGGCTGGACGCCGTCTACCGGGCCAAGACCATCGGCGAGCTCGTCCCCCTCACCGAGGACCTCCCCGCGGAGAACGGCTCCGACGCCCTCGCCGCGCCCGCCGACTTCCGCTCTCCGCGTCCGGTCTACGGCGGCGGCCGGATCGTGGACCGGGAGCCGACCAGCCGGGTCGCGGTCGTCGTGATGGGCGGGGCCGACCGGTCGGGAAGCTGGGTCGTGCCGGGCACCTTCGTCGCCTTCGCCGTGATGGGCGGTGTCGAACTGGACCTGCGCGAGGCACGGTTCACCCAGCGCGAGACCACCATCTGGGTCTGCACCGTCATGGGCGGGGTGGGCATCACCGTGCCCGACGACCTCCAGGTGCGGGTGCACGGGCTGCCGCTCATGGGCGGCTTCGGCGTCTCCGAGAACACACCCAGCGTGGTGGACCCGGACGCGCCGATCGTGCACATCCGGGGCATCGCCGTGATGGGCGGGGTGGGCGTCGAGTACAAGCCGCGCAAACACCAGGGCGAGATCGAGGAGTAGGGACGGTCCCCCGCCGCCGGAGACGACGGACGCACCCCAAGACGTTCTGCTCTCTCAGAGCCGTCCATCGAACCACAGTGGTTCCCCATACGTAAGGTCTGTGGCTGATTGTGGCAATTGTGGCCACTGGTCCTTGCCCGGGGAACCTTTCTGATGTCAGGCTGCACCGATACTTCGCCTACCCGAGGTGTCCATCCCCCCACACCGCGGAGCGGTGGACCCCCCCACACTTTTCGGAGGAAGATCGTTGCGTTCCACACATGAAGGGGCCGCGCCACGCACCGCGGCCCCCGCCTTCCGGCGCCGCGCCGCCACGGCCGGCGCCGCGGCCGTTCTGCTCGTCGGCACCCTGGCGGCCTCCCCCGCACACGCCGAGCCCGGTCCGCCGGACCACTCGCGCGCCCCCGAGCACGCGGGACCGCCCGAGCACGCGGGCAAGCCCGGCAAGCCGGGCAGGGACCTGCCCCTGTCGGAGCTGGTGACCGCCGATGCCGTCAGGGAGCACCTGGAGAACCTCGACACCATCGCCGAGTACAACGGCGGCAACCGGGCCACGAACACCCCCGGCTACGACGTCGCCGCCCTGTACGTCGAGGACCAGCTGGAGCGTGCCGGATACAAGCCCTACCGGCACGAGTACGAGTACGAGCTGTGGCGGGAGCAGTCCCCCGCCGTCCTGGCGCAGACCTCGCCGGAGCAGGTCGCCTACGAGGCCGACACCGACTACGTGACCATGTCCTACTCCGGCGCCGGCGACGTCACCGCCCCCGCCGTGGGCGTCAACACCGACAGCACCGCGAGCGGCTGCTCCGCCGACGACTTCGCGGACTTCCCCGAGGGCGCCGTCGCGATCACCATGCGCGGCACCTGCCCGTTCGCGGACAAGGTCCAGAACGCCGCCGACGCGGGGGCCTCGGCCGCCCTCGTGGTCAACAGCTCGGACGAGGTCTTCCTCGGCACCGTGAGCGAGCTCTCCGACATCCCCGCACTGGGAGTCTCCGGGACGGCGGGCGCCGACCTGCTGGCCACCGAGGGCCTGGAGCTGCGGGTGAAGGTGGACGCCGAGGTCAGCAACGAGACCTCCTTCAGCATCCTCGCCGAGACCCCGGGCGGCCGTGACGACAACGTGGTCATGGTGGGCAGCCACCTCGACAGCGTCGCGGAGGGACCCGGCATCAACGACAACGGCAGCGGCTCGTCGTTCGTACTGGAGACCGCCATCCAGCTCGCGAAGCAGGAGGCTCCCGAGAACAAGGTCCGCTTCGCCTTCTGGGGCACCGAGGAGGAGGGCCTGGTCGGTTCCACCCGCTACGTGGAGGACCTGACCGCGGAGCAGGTCGAGGACATCGGCCTCTACCTCAACTTCGACATGATCGGCTCGCACAACTACGCCCGGTTCGTCCTGGACGGCGGGATGGAGCTGCCCGGATCCGTCCAGGCACCCTCCGGATCCGGCGCGATCGCGAAGGTCTTCTCGGACTACTTCGCCTCCCAGGACCAGGTCAGCGAGCCCGGCGTGCTGAGCGGGCGCAGCGACTACCAGGCGTTCATGGAGGCGGGTATCCCGTCCGGCGGCCTGTTCAGCGGCGCCGACGGCGTCAAGACCGAGGAGCAGGTCCAGTGGTACGGCGGCACCGCGGGCGAGCAGTTCGACCCGTACTACCACACCGCCGAGGACACCCTGGACAAGATCAACTGGGACTCGGTGGCCGAGCTGTCGGCCGCCGGCGCGCACGGTGTGGAGTTCTTCTCCGAGAGCACCCTGCCGGTGAACGGCGTGCTGCGCTACTCCGCGAACGACGCCGGGTTCCCCAAGGTGGGCGACGCCTGGCGCATGTAGTCCGCGTTCTCCCTCGCGCGAGACCGACCGCACGACCCTGAGGGCGGGGCGGGCGGCGTGAACCCCCCGGTTCCACGCCGCCCGCCCCTCGCGGTGTCTCCCCCTCCACGACCGCCCGGGTGGCCCCCTCTGCCCACTCGGAAGCCCGTGTGCGGACACCGCCGGAAACTACTTTGCGTAGCCCCATGACTCCCTAATGTACCAGTGAGCTGCGTCACTTTCACCCCCTGCTGCGGAGTGATCATTCTGCGTCATGGGGAACGCGCCGATCCGGCGCCCGTGCTCCGACGGCCGCCCGGAGGCGGAGCCGCCTCATTCCCTCCCCGCCGCCGAGGAGTCACCGCGCAGACGGGTGTTCTCGTCCTCCAGGTCCAGGATCCGGCCGATCCCGGCGAGGTTCACGCCCTGGGCCGCCAGCTCGGCCACCCGACGCAGCCGGGCGATGTCGTCGTCGCTGTACATCCGCGTGCCGCCGTCGGTGCGCGCCGGGGCGACCAGGCCCCGCTCCTCGTAGGAGCGCAGGCTCTGCGGCGCGATGCCCGCCAGCTCCGCCGCCACGGAGATCGTGTAGAGGCCCCGCGCGGAACCTGACCCGGGTTCTGTCATGAACGGCATCCCTCCTCGGCGCACACCACGCGGCCGCGGCCGTGTGCACCCCTGCCTGACGAAACCTTTAGCTGGCACTGTTGTTTATCTCCTCAAGTATGAGGTATAAAACTTGCGTCACATCGCATCAGGTTTTGTGGTACGAGTAGAGGAGGTATCCATGATGCTGATGCGCACCGATCCCTTCCGCGACATCGACCGCCTCACCGAGCGGATCCTGGGCGCGTCCAACCGGCCGGCCGCGATGCCCATCGACGCCTACCGCGACGGGGACGTCTTCATCGTCTGCTTCGACCTGCCCGGCGTGCGTGCCGACTCCATCGACCTGGAGGTCGAGCGCAACGTGCTGACCGTGACCGCCGAGCGGGCCGACACCGTGCGCGACCGCGGCTCGGTGGTGGTCTCCGAGCGGCCCACCGGCACCTTCTCCCGGCAGCTGTTCCTGGGGGACACCCTGCGGACGGACGACATCCAGGCCGACTACACCGACGGTGTCCTGACACTGCGCATCCCGGTCGCCGAACAGGCCAAGCCGCGCAAGATCAGCATCAGCCAGGGCGAGGGCCAGCCCCAGAGCATCAACGCCTGAGAACCCGCGGCCGGCCGGGTCGCGGACCCGGCCGGCCGCGGCCCACATGGCCCCACCGTGTCCACCGATCAGGAAGTAGTGATTCGATGCCTTCCATCCTGCGTAGAACCCGTGCGGTAGCCGAGCACATCCAGCGCCAGAGCGGCGGGGAGGCGACCCACCTGGCGTGCGTCCGCTTCTTCCACGCCCTCAGGGCCTACGAGAACGCCTGGGGAAGCACCCCCGACCGCCTCCGCCTGTCCCTGGAGGAGCTCAGGCGGGCCACCACCGACCTCACCGGCGACCCCGACACCTTCCGACGGGCGTGCCGGGACCCCCGCCACCAGGGCGTACCGCAGAGCCTCGACGAGCCCCTCGCCGAGCAGCTTCGGGCGTTCCTGTCGGTCCCCGCCTGACCCCTTCCCCCTAGGGTTGGGGCATGACCAAACGGGACACCGACAAGCCGGTCGTGCTGTCGAAGATCTACACGCGTACCGGCGACGCCGGCACGACGGCGCTCGGCGACATGAGCCGGACCGGCAAGAACGACACACGCCTGGTCGGATACGCCGACGCCGAGGAGGCCAACGCCGCCATCGGCACCGCCCTGGCCATGGGCGAGCTGCCCGACGACGTCCGGGCACTGCTCCGCCGCGTCCAGAACGAACTGTTCGACCTGGGCGCCGACCTGTCCACACCGATCGTGCCCGACCCGGAGTTCCCACCGCTGCGGGTCGGGCCCGAGTACGTCGCGCGCCTGGAGGAGGCCTGCGACACCTACAACGCCGACCTGCCCACCCTGCGCAGCTTCATCCTGCCCGGGGGCTCCCCCACCGTGGCTCTCGTGCACACGGCGCGGATCGTGGTCCGGCGGGCCGAACGCAGTGTGTGGGCGGCCGTCGAGGAGCACGGCGACACGGTCAACCCGCTCACCGCCCAGTACCTCAACCGGCTCTCCGACCTGCTGTTCATCCTCGGCCGGTACGTGGCCGGGGAGGGTGACGAGGTCCTCTGGAAGCCGGGGGGAGAACGCTAGCGCCCCCGGGCTCGCCGAAGGGGCCCCGCCTCCGCGGAGGCGGGGCCCCTTCGGCGAGCCCGCCTCCGCGCACGATTGGGCTCCCCCACCTGCGAGGACAAAGAATGTTCAGGAAATGACGTGTCATCCGTAAAAACAGGGTTATGGGGTCGTTATACGGACTCTGACCAAGGAACGGGGCGCACATGACCACCAGAGCCAGACCCGCCGCCGTCACGGCGGTCTTCGTCCTGCTGATCCTGATCGCGGTCTACCAGATCGTCATGAGCCTGCTGGCCCTCGCCGGAGCCGTCGCCATGGAGACCGTCGGCTTCGTCGCCGAGAGCGCCCAGGTGCCCACCTGGGCCGTGCTGACCGCCGCGGCCATCGGGCTGGTGTACGGCGTGGCGGCGGCCGTCCTGGCCGCCATGGTCCACCGGAACCGGCCCGGCACGCGAAGGGCGGTGACCGCGGCCAACGGCGTCTACGCCGTCGTGGTCCTGGCCCTGCTGTCCACCGAGGTCACCGCGGTTCCCGAGATCATCACCGCGGCCATCGCCCTGGCCGTGGTGGGACTGGCCAACTCCGAGAGCGCCAAGGAGTACCTCACCGCCGCGGCCCCGGCCGAGCGCACACGCTCACAGGTCGGCTGAGGCATCCTGACCGCGTCCGGCCCGCCACCCCTCCCGCGGGCCGGGCGCACCCCTCCTCCGGGCTCACGGCGCCCTCAGCACTCGGGCGGGAAGGCCTCCCTGGGGGAGAACTCCGCCTCCGGGGCGTCCTCGGCCCTGACGTACACACCCGCGTCGTCGGCCAGCGCCCCCGTCGTGAACACGACCGTGCCGATGTCGTGCTCCGTCGCCTCCCCCGGCCCACCGGCCACGGACCCGACCCCGACGCGGTACTCCCTCCGCTCCGACTCCGGGACCAGCCGGTAGACGGGCTCGCCCTCCCCGTCGGTGATCCGCCAGTCCTCGCCCGGCGCGGCCAGGTCGACCTCCAGACGGTTCCCGTCGAACTCGCGGGTGGCGACCAGGTGTCTTCGCGACCGTCCGTCGACCAGGTCGATCTGCCGCGGCCCCGTGTCACCGCACCAGGCCACGATCAGGACGGGGAACTCGTGCCGGGCGCTGAAGTGGCCCGTGGCCACCGCGCCGACGTGGCCGCCCGTCGGCTGACAGGCGGCGAGCAGGGAGACCAGGAGGGCGAAGGCGAGGAGCCCGAGGAATCGAATGGCACACATGGAACCGCATCCTGCCGCGTCCGGAGATCCTCCGGAAGGGCCCCGCGCCCCTACTGGAGGTTGCCGATTTCGCGCTCGACGGCCTCGACCTTGCCGTGCAGGGCGTCGGTGACGCCCTCGCGGATGTCGGCCTTGAGGGTGAGGGTCACCCGGGAGGCGCCCTCCCCGGCGGCCTCCACGGCACGCCTGACCACGTCCATGACCTCGTCCCACTCACCCTCGACGGTGGTGAACATGGCGGAGGTCTCGTTGGGCAGCCCGCTCTCGCGGACCACCTTCACGGCGCGGGCGACGGCGGGGGTGACGGACTCACCGGTACCGAGGGGGGCTACGGAGAAGGCGACGATCATGCGGCCATGCTAGGGACCGGGAGCGCCGCTGTGAACCACCGACACGGGCCGGAGCGTGTTCACCGAACACGCCCTGGGCTTCGCTTGGCGGACTCGGTCCCGTGCCGCCGGGGGTGACGAGGGCGCCGACGGGGCTGCCGTGGGGACGAAGGTTCCCGTACCCGCGGCGCCCGAACACGAGGCGCAGCGCAGCGCAGCCTCAAAGACGACACAGCTAGGGCGCCGACGGGGTTCTGGAGGATTCGTAGGTGGGGCTGCGAGGAACGAGCCGCCATACCGGAGGATCCGAAGGTTCCCGTACCTACGGCGCACGAGCACGAGGCGAAGCGCAGCGCAGCCTCAAAGACAACACAGCAGGGCGCCGACGGGGCTGCCGTGGGGACCGAAGGTTCCCGTACCCGCGGCGTCCGGGCACGAGGCGAAGCGCAGCGCAGCCTCAAGGAAACACCGCTAGCCCTCCCAGTGGGTCCCCGGCGGCATCGACTCCAGCCAGGACAGGAAACCGGTCAGGGTGCCCTCGTTCATGGCGATCTCGTACGACGCCTCACGGGGGTCCGAGCCGTCCGCGCCGGCCCAGCCGATCCGGAGCACGGTGAGGTCGACCGGCAGGTCCTCCCCCTCCTCGGGGGCGCGCCGCCCCACAACGACGAGACCGCGGCGCGACAGCCTCGCTGTCGGCCGCGGTCTGAGTGAGAAGATGGGGAACCAGCCCAGGTTCTCCGTGCCGTACCGGCCGAAGCCGATGCGCCAGGAGCCCCGGCGTCCCCGTACTCCGACGGCGCGCAGGTAGCACTCCACCGCGCCGCCGCGCCGTACGAGGATCCAGCGGCGCAGGGTGACGGCGGCCACCAGCGCCAGGAGGACGAGGAGCAGGGCGTAGAACACCCACTGCGCGGACTCCAACCACGGTGTGCCAGGCAGCAGCCGTTCCATGCCCACTACTCGTTCCGCCGTCCCGGTACGCTAGGCGACTTCCTCGCCAGCAGCGCGCAGGCGGCTGCTCGCACGGCCCACGGCGACGTCGTCGCCGGACTCGGCCGCACTCTTCAGCGCCGTGCGCGCACGGTCCACATCGATGTCCTCGGCGAGCTCGGCGGTCTCGGCGAGGATGGAGACACGACCCTCACCCGAGACGGAGACGAACCCGCTGTGCGCGGCGGCCCGGACCTCGCCGGTCTCCCGCGCACCCAGCACGCGAACGACGGCGTCGTGGGCCAGCAGCGAGAGCAGCGGGACGTGCCCGGGCTGAACGCCGATCTCACCCTCGACGGTCTTCGCGATGACCATGTCGCCCTCGCCCGCCCAAATCTCACGTTCGGGAGAGACGATCTCGACGAAAAGCTTCTTCGACACTGCCACAAACTCCTCGGCTAGCGGGTGGTTTCGGCCGGGTCGGTCCCCGACGGTTGGCGGGGACCGACCCGGCCCAACAACTAGCCCGCCCGTCGCCCGCCACCACCCTCAACGGACGCTGTGCGGTTCTAGCCCTGCAGCTTCTTGGCCTTCTCGACGACCATGCTGATGTCGCCGACGTCGAGGAACGCCTGCTCGGGCAGGTGGTCGTACTCGCCGTCGCAGACCGCCTTGAAGGAGGAGATGGTGTCCTCCAGCGGAACGAAGACACCCGGGTTGCCGGTGAACTTCTCGGCGACGAACATGTTCTGCGAGAGGAAGCGCTCCAGGCGCCGCGCCCGGTTGACGACGATCTTGTCCTCCTCGGACAGCTCGTCCATACCGAGAATGGCGATCTGGTCCTGCAGGTCCTTGTTGCGCTGCAGGATCTCCTTCACGCGCTGGGCCACCTGGTAGTGCTCGTCGCCCACGTACTGCGGGTCCAGGATGCGCGAGGTGGAGGCCAGCGGGTCCACCGCCGGGTAGATGCCCTTCTGCGAGATCGGGCGGGAGAGCTCGGTCGTCGCGTCCAGGTGGGCGAAGGTGGTCGCCGGAGCGGGGTCGGTGTAGTCGTCCGCGGGGACGTAGATCGCCTGCATCGAGGTGATCGAGTGGCCGCGCGTCGAGGTGATCCGCTCCTGGAGCTGACCCATCTCGTCCGCCAGGTTGGGCTGGTAGCCCACGGCCGAGGGCATACGGCCCAGCAGCGTGGAGACCTCCATACCCGCCTGGGTGAAACGGAAGATGTTGTCGATGAACAGCAGCACGTCCTGCTTCTGGACGTCGCGGAAGTACTCCGCCATCGTCAGGGCGGACAGCGCCACCCGCAGACGGGTGCCCGGGGGCTCGTCCATCTGGCCGAAGACGAGCGCGGTGTCCGGGAGGACGCCCATCTCGTCCATCTCCAGGAAGAGGTCCGTACCCTCACGGGTGCGCTCGCCGACACCGGCGAACACGGACACACCACCGAAGTTGCGGGCGATACGGGTGATCATCTCCTGGATGAGCACCGTCTTGCCGACACCGGCGCCGCCGAACAGGCCGATCTTCCCACCACGCACGTACGGCGTGAGGAGGTCGATCACCTTGATGCCCGTGACCAGCATCTCGGTCTTGGACTCGAGCTGGTCGAAGGACGGGGCCTTGCGGTGGATCGGCCAGTGCTCGGTCGCACCCAGCTCGGAGGAGGGCACGTCCATGGACTCGCCCAGGGTGTTGAACACGTGGCCCTTGACGACGTCGCCCACGGGCACGCTGATCGGCGCACCGGTGTCGCGGACCTCGGCGCCACGGACCATGCCGTCCTGGGGAGCCAGGGAGATGGCGCGCACCTGGTTGTCACCCAGGTGCTGGGCGACCTCCAGGGTGATGGTCTTCGTCGTGCCACCGATGCTCACATCGGTGTGCAGGGCGTTGTAGATGGCCGGCAGGGAGCCGACGGGGAACTCCACGTCGACGACCGGGCCGGTGACCCGGGAGATGCGGCCGGTGGCGGTGCCGGCCCCAGCCGTCCCTTCAACTGTCGCAGTCACTTTTGTTACTCACTTCCCGCGCTGGCAGCAGCGAGCGCGTCGGCACCGCCGACAATCTCACTGAGCTCATTGGTGATCTCAGCCTGACGTGCCTGGTTGGCCAGGCGGGTCAGGTTCTTGGCGAGTTCCTCAGCGTTGTCCGTGGCGGCCTTCATGGCCGCGCGACGGGACGCCTGCTGGGAGGCTGCGGACTCCAGGAGCGCGAAGTAGATGCGGTTGGTCACGTACTGCGGGAGCAGCCGGTCCAACGCCTCCTCCACGGAGGGCTCGAACTCGTACAGCGGCAGCGGAGCGCCCTGTTCGGCCTCGAGTTCGCTCGCGTCGACCTCCTCGATCTCCAGCGGCAGGGCTCGGGCGGCCGAGGCGCGCTGGGTCAGCATCGAGACGAACTCCGTGGAGATCACGTGGATCTCGTCGACGCCGCCCTCGGAGGTGTCCATGGCGAACTTCTCCATGAGCGCGGAGCCGATCTCCTGGGCGTCCGCGTAGGTCGGACGCTCGGTGATGCCCTCCCACTGCCCCTCGAGCGGACGGTCGCGGAACTTGTAGAAGCCCACGCCCTTGCGGCCCACCATGTAGGTGAGGACCTCCTTGCCCTCCTCCCGCAGGAGCCCGGAGAGGGCGTCCGCCTCCTTGAGCACGTTGGACGAGAAGGCGCCCGCCAGGCCCTTGTCACTGGTGATGACCAGGACGGCCGCGCGGGTGGGGTTCTCGGCCTCGGCCAGCAGCGGGTTGTAGGTCACCCGGCTGGCCAGGGCCGAGACCGCCCGGGTGATCTCCCGCGCGTAGGGCCCAGCAGCCTCCGCCGCCCGCTGCGCCTTGGTGATGCGCGTCGTGGCGATGAGCTCCATCGCGCGGGTGATCTTCGCCATCGACTTCGTCGAGCGGATCCTCCGGCGATAGACGCGAAGCTGTGCACCCATGGGTTACTTCCCGCCCTTGGCGACCTTGATGGTCTCCTGGCCGACCTGGTCCTTGTCGAGCGCCTCAGTCTCGGCCTCGGTGCCCAGGAGGGTCCCCGCCGAGGTCTGGAAGCCCTGCTTGAACTTCTCCAGGGCGGAGTCCAGGGACTCCTTGGTCTCGTCGTCGAACTTGCCGGTGTCGCGGATGGTGTCGAGGATTCCGGGGTGCTCTCGGGAGAGGTGGTCCAGGAAGTCGTCCTCGAAGCGGCGCACGTCCTCGATCGGGACGTCGTCGAGCTTGCCGGTGTTGCCGGCCCAGATGGAGACGACCGTCTTCTCCATGGGGAACGGCGAGTACTGGCCCTGCTTGAGCAGCTCCATCATCCGGGCGCCGCGCTCCAGCTGCTGCTTGGAGACCGCGTCCAGGTCCGAACCGAAGGCGGAGAACGCCTCGAGCTCGCGGTACTGGGCAAGGCCCAGACGCAGCGTGCCGGAGACGGACTTGGTGGCCTTGGTCTGGGCCGCGCCACCGACACGGGAGACCGACACACCCACGTCGATCGCCGGACGCTGGCCCTGGTTGAACAGGTCCGAGTCCAGGAAGACCTGGCCGTCGGTGATGGAGATGACGTTGGTGGGGATGTAGGCCGAGACGTCGCCCGCCTTGGTCTCGATGATCGGCAGAGCGGTCATCGAGCCCGCGCCCAGCTCGTCGGAGAGCTTGGCGCAGCGCTCCAGGAGACGGGAGTGCAGGTAGAAGACGTCACCGGGGTAGGCCTCACGCCCCGGCGGACGGCGCAGCAGCAGCGACACCGCACGGTAGGCCTCGGCCTGCTTGGTCAGGTCGTCGAAGACGATGAGGACGTGCTTGCCCTCGTACATCCAGTGCTGGCCCAGGGCCGAACCGGTGTAGGGGGACAGGTACTTGAAGCCCGCCGGGTCCGACGCCGGGGAGGCGACGATGGTGGTGTACTCCATCGCGCCGGCCTCTTCGAGGGCGCCCCGCACACCGGCGATGGTCGAGCCCTTCTGGCCGATCGCGACGTAGATGCAGCGCACCTGCTTGTCGGGGTCGCCGGACTCCCAGTTGGCCTTCTGGTTGATGATCGCGTCGATACCGACCGCGGTCTTGCCGGTCTGCCGGTCGCCGATGAGCAGCTGGCGCTGCCCGCGGCCGATCGGCGTCATGGTGTCGATCGCCTTGATGCCGGTCTGCATCGGCTCGTGGACCGGCTGGCGCTGCATGACCGTCGCGGCCTGCAGCTCCAGGTCACGGCGCTCGGTCGTCTCGATCTCGCCCTTGCCGTCGATGGGGGCGCCCAGGGGGTCCACCACGCGGCCGAGGAAGTTGTCGCCCACCGGCACCGAGAGGAGCTGGCCGGTGCGGCGCACCTGCTGGCCCTCCTCGATGCTGGTGAAGTCACCCAGCACGACGACACCGATCTCACCGATCTCGAGGTTCTGGGCCAGGCCCAGGGTGCCGTCCTCAAACTGCAGCAGCTCGTTCGCCATCGCCGAGGGAAGGCCACCGACGCGGGCGATGCCGTCACCGGAGTAGGTGACGGTACCGACCTCTTCCGCGCGGGTGGCTTCAGGCTCGTACGACTGGACGAAGCGCTGCAGCGCGTCCCGGATCTCGTCCGGTCGGATCGTCAGCTCCGCCATCTCTACGTTGTCCTTGCTCTCAAATGGCGCCGGGCTGGCGCCGTGCGTGCTTGCCTTGCGTTCTTTCAGCCGGCCAGACGGCGCTGGACCTCGGCGATACGCCCGGCGATGGTCCCGTCGATGACCTCGTCACCCACCTGGATGGACATGCCACCCACGGTTTCGGGGGCGACCTCGATGTTCAGGTGGATGTCGCGGCCGTAGGCGCGCGAGAGCGCGGCTCCGAGCCGGGACTGCTGGTTCTCGCTCAGGGCGACGGCGCTGCGGACGACGGCGACGTAGCGCTTGGCGCGCTCGGCGACGATCTGTCCGAAGTTCTCCAGCGCCTGTTCCAGGGTACGGCCCCGGGGACGGGCGACCGCTTCACTGACCAGGGTCAGCGTCGCGGGGTTCACCTTGTCCGAGAGCAGGTTCTCCACGAGGGAGAGCCGGAGCTCGGGGGCCGCTCCGTCACGGGTGAGGGCCTCGCGCAGGTCGGGCTGGGAGGCGACGATCCGCTGGAAGCGGAACAGCTCGTCCTCCAGCTCGCCGAGCGCCGAGGCGTTCTGGAGGGGGGCGACGGTCGCGTAGACCGCCATCCGCTCCAGCGCGTCCATGAGGTCACGCGCGCTCGACCACTTGGCCGAGACCGCGTCACTGGCCACCATGACGGTGGACGGAGAAACCCTGGTCTCCAGAAGCTCTCCGACCAGCGTGGACTTGGCCTCGGCCGGGTTCGACTGGTCGGCGAGCCACCGGCGCAGCGAGTGCTCGCTCCCGAGGAGGGCGACGACCTCGAAGAGCTCCTTGCCCAGGGAGGCGCCGCTCTGCGCGGTGCTCGCCGACGCCAGGACGTTCTCGTCCAGGCGCCGGGTCACCTCGGTCAACGACGTGCGGCTTACACCACGCATCAACGCACCTCAGCCTGCTGCGTGTTCCCGCTCTGCTCCAGCTCGTCCAGGAACCGGTCGATGACGCGGTTCTGGGCGGCGCCGTCGCTGAGGGTCTCACCGACGATACGGCTCGCCAGCTCGGTGGAGAGCGCACCGATCTCGCTACGCAGCTGCACCAGGGTCTGCTGGCGGTCGGCCTCGATCTGGGCGTGGGCCGCCTCGACGATGCGACGGGCCTCTACCTGGGCCTCCTCGCGCGCCTCGGCGATGATCGCCGCCCTCTGCTCCTTGGCCTTCTCCAACTCCTGGGCGTACTCGCGGTGCGCTTCCTCGAGCTTCTCGCGGTACTGCTGGCGGGTCTCCTCCGCCTCGGCCTCGGCCTTCTGAGCGCGAGCGATGCCACCCTCGATCTGGTCGGCACGCTCGTCCAGCGCCTTCGTCAGCTTCGGCCACATCTTGTAGACGACGCCGAGGATGAGGAGGAAGGCGATGAGACCGAAGGTGAACTCGTCCCAGTGAATCCGCAGGACGTTCTCTTGCTCGGCTGCCAAATACACGGTTGGCATCCCTTCGCGTTCTATGGACCAGGTCTGACTAAACGGCGAACGCGAGAACGAAGCCGAGAATGGCCAGGGCCTCGATGACGGCGAAGCCGAAGATCATCTGACCCTGGAGGATGCCGCGAGCCTCGGGCTGGCGGGCGATGGCCTGGACACCCAGGCCGAAGACGAGGCCGACGCCGATACCGGGGCCGATGGCGGCGAGGCCGTAACCGATGCTGTTCAGGTTACCTTCGATGGCGGCGAGATCCATGTTGATATTCCCTTTACTACACGCCGGCGATCATGGTTGACGCCGGTCTGACGTTATGAATCGGACAGGTCGTGAATGCGCGTGGAAAAGGCCGGGGGGCCGTTTCCCTAGTGCGCTCCCTCGATGGCCTCACCGAGGTAGATGGAGGTCAAAAGGACGAACACGTAGGCCTGGACCGCCATGATGAACAGCTCGAAGGCCGTGAAGACCAGGAAGCCGACCAGCGCGATGGCGGAGTACCCCACCGAGAGGGCGCCGTAGAGCGCCCCCATCTGGGACAGGGGGTTGAACATGTAGAAGCCGGCGGCCGCGAACAGTGCGAGCAGCAGGTGCCCGGCGAACATGGTCGCGAACAGACGGATCATGTGCGTGGCCGGCCGGATGACGAAGTTCGACAACGCCTCGATCGGCACGACGATGGGCAGGATCCAGGCGGGGACGCCGCCGGGCACCAGCCGGGCCTTGATGTGGCCGCCGAAGCCGTGGCGGCGGATGCCGACGATGTTCCACAGCAGGAAGACGAAGAGGGCCAGGACCGCGGGGAAGGCCAGGCTGGTGGTCACCGGCAGTTGGAGGCCGGGGATCAGACCCATGATGTTCATACAGAAGATGAACAGGAACAGGGTCACGATCAGGGGGAGGAACCTGTCCCCCTCCTTGCCCATGGTGGTCCGGGTCACCTGGTCGCGCAGGAAGCCGACCAGCATCTCGGCCATGCTCTGGCCTCGGCCGGGGACGACCTTGGCCCTGCGCGTGGTGAAGTACCAGAAGGCGGCGGCGATGATCAGTGCGACCGCCGCGACCAGGTAGTACTTGTTCACTCCCGCGGCACCGGGAAGCCCGAAATCGAGCCACGGCGTCGGAGAGAAGAGGCCCACGCCCGGGGCTTCGAAACCGCAGCCGTGGCCGAAGATGTGGCAGCCTGATTCGGACGCCGCGACGACGTTCACGTCAGCACCCACGGCGATCCCTTTCGTCGTGACGCAACATAATCCTTGGTGTTGTGGTCGGTGCGGCTCCACCCTCAGCGCGGGAGGACGCATCCGAGTGTTCGGTCAGGACCGGACGTGCTGGATGTAGATGAGGTAGATCGAGCCGACCAGGCCCACGCCGAGCCCGATGGGCAGGAAGAGGCCGGAGAATCCCAGCGCCCAGTCCGCGACCCAGCCGACGCCGCCCCAGAAGGCGAGGCCTCCCAGCAGATACGAGAGGAGTGTGGCCGCGTTGGCGTTGGGCGACTCCTGAGAGTCGCTCTTCGCACTCCGTTGACCGTTCATCTCGCTCCGGAAGATAGCAGTAGGTGACCAGGCTCGGCACACCGGCCCGTACGCGCGGGCTCACCGGTGCGCCTCACTGTCCTCGGCCGTTTTCTCGCCCTCTTCGTCCGCGGGGACGATGGTCGGCTGCCTGCTCCTCTTGACGGCCACCGCATGGGCGGCCAGCCAGACGAGCACACAGGCGAGCGCCGTCCATCCGAAGACGTCCTTGTCCAGGGCCGTCGTGTCCCGGAAGAACATCAGGGCGACCATGAGAATCGCGAACTTCGTGGTGTAGACGAGGAAGGCCACCGGGAGGAGGAGCTCGGGACGCCGGCCGCCGGTCCAGGAGATGACGAAGGCCGAGACGGCGAAGGCGCCGATGACCAGAAGCGTGCCGAAAAGCGCGCCGTAGAGTCCCTGGGTACCGGAGATGGCGAAGCCTGCGATCAACGCGACCACGCCGACGACAGCCGTCGGAAGCGCGGCGCCGCGGAGAGTCCGGGCGTCGTGTTCCTGCATCAACGAAGCTCCGTGGGGTTCAGTGGTTGCCTGCTCGTGAAAGCTATCACAAGGTTTTTGGTGCTGAATCCTGGGGTTCCTTAACGCGACCTTAACGGGCCGCAAAGTGCCCGCTCCAGGCCCTTTTCAGGTCTTGTGTCGCCTTCGCCACATCCGCTCCGACCATGGTATCCACAGGTCAGCGACATCTTTTCCCGGTCTCCCGGTCGCCTGCGCGGCCCCCGCTCACGCGTCGGACCGCGCGTCGCCGTCCGAGCCCGTCTTAACGCCTTCCTTGCGCCCGCGGACCAGCAGTCCGCGCCTGCGCAGCCGGGGCAGCGCGATGAGGCCGACGGCGCACGTGGCCACCAGGGCGGTCACCGTCAGCACGATCACCGGGGAGTCGAACACCGACAGCGCCACCGCGGCGAAGGACACGATGCCCGCCCACAGGTACATCAGCAGCACCGCCCTCATGTGGCTGTGGCCCATGTCCAGCAGGCGGTGGTGGATGTGGCCGCGGTCCGGGGCGAACGGGGACTTGCCCGCGAGCGTGCGGCGCAGCACGGCGAGCACCAGGTCCGCCAGCGGCAGGGCGATCACCAGCAGCGGAAGCGCGACCGGCAGGAACACCACCAGGCCGGAGTTGAGTTCCTCACGCGCGGTGTTGGCGTCGAACTGGCCGGTCACCGTGATGGTGATCGAGGTCAGCAGCAGTCCCAGCAGCATCGCCCCGGTGTCGCCCATGAACACCCTGGCCGGGTGGAAGTTGTGGAAGAGGAATCCGACGCAGGTGCCGGCCAGGATGATCGCGATCATCGCCGGGTAGGACTGGCGCACGAAGCCCTGCTCCACCGCGACCACGTAGTAGTAGGCGAAGAACGCGAAGGCGGAGATGCCGACGATGCCCGCCGCCAGCCCGTCGAGCCCGTCGGCGAAGTTGACCGCGTTGATGGTCACCACGATGAGCAGGATGGAGATCATCGCGCCCAGCCACGGTCCCAGTGAGAGCTGCGTGCCGGGCAGCGGCAGCCACAGAAGCTGCACGCCCTGCCAGACGAGGATGCCCGCGGCGGCGGTCTGCCCGGCGAGCTTGCTCAGCGCGTCCATCCCCCAGCGGTCGTCGATGACGCCGATGACCGTGATCAGCCCGCCCGCCAGCAGCAGTCCCATCCAGGTGTCGGCGACGAAGACGTTCTGCAGGTGCGGGAGCTGGGCCGAGATCAGCAGGGCGGCGGCGAATCCGCCGTAGATGGCGAGCCCTCCCAGACGCGGGATGGGTTCTTTGTGCACGTCGCGGTCGCGCACCGCCGGGGTCGCGCCGAAGGCGATGGCGAACCGGCGCACCAGCGGAACGAGCAGGTAGGTCACCGCGGCGGCGATGACGAAGGTGAGCGCGTACTCCCGCACGTCCTGGCCCCTCTAGCTCTCGTCGCCTTCGGGGGCCCGCCCCGCCTTGGGAGTCTCCTGTGCGCCGTCCCCGCCCTCCGGCGGGGCGTCGTCCCGTGGGGCCTGCGCCTGTTCGGCCTGCTGGGCCTCCCCGTCCGTGTCGGCCTTCGCCGTACCGGTACGTCCCCTGCGCAGCTCGCCGATGACGGTGCCGCACACCGAGCGCAGCTGCTCGATGGAGATGGCGCCCGCCCGCAGCACGCGCGGGACCGCGTAGGTGAGGTCGACGATGGTGGAGGAGACCCGGACCTCGGTCTCACCACCGTCCAGGTAGACCGCCACGTCCTCGTCGCCGAGCTGCTCGATGGCCTCCTCCACGCGGGTGGCGGAGGGCCGGCCGGACTTGTTGGCGCTGCTCACCGCCATCGGCCCGACCTCCTTGAGCAGTTCCAGGGCGATCGGGTCCATCGGCATGCGCACGCCCACGGTGCCCTTGGTGTCGCCCAGGTCCCAGGACAGGCTCGGGGTGGCGCTGCACACCAGGGTGAGCGGACCGGGCCAGAACTCCTCCATGAGGTCGCGGCCGTGGTTGCCCAGGTCGTCGACGAGGGCGGTGGCGGCGCGCATGGAACCGACCAGGACCGGCGGGGGCATCTCACGCCCCCGGCCCTTGGTGGCGAGCAGCCGGGACACCGCGGTCGGGCTGAAGGCGTCGGTGCCGATGCCGTACACGGTGTCCGTGGGAAGCACCACAAGGTCGCCTCGGCGCACCGCGGACGCGGCGTCGGCGAGACCGTCCTTGCGGGCGGTCTCGTCCGCGCAGTCGTAGATGCGGCTCACCTGCGTTCACCTCATTCTCGAAAGGGACCGGCCGGCTTCGCGGCCGGGCAAGGATACGGGGATACAGGGGCGGATGCGGACACGGTCAGCCGTCCTCGTCGACGCGGCGCATGACCACGAAGCGGTCGCGCCGTGCCATGTCCTTGCGGTTGAGCACGTCACGCCAGCCCTTGTCCTCGGGGAACAGCCAGGGGATGTCGATGCCCTGGCCGTCGTGGTGCTCGACGGCCATCACGCCGCCGGGACGCAGCAGCCTGCGGCCGACCGCCTCCAGGTCGCGGATCATGTCGAGGCCGTCCTCGCCCGACCACAGCGCGGGGGCGGGGTCGTAGTCGCGCACCTCGGGCGGGATGACCGCGGCCTCGCCCGTGGGGACGTAGGGCGGGTTGCTGATGAGCAGGTCGACGCGGCCGTCGAGCTCGGGCAGGGCGGTGCGCATGTCGGCGTGGTGGGCGGTGACCCGGTCGGCGTGGCCGCTGGCACCGATGTTGCGGCGCGCCCACTCCAGGGCGAGGGGATCGATCTCCACCGTGTGCACACGCGAGCGCGGCACCTCCTGGGCGATGGAGATGGCGATGGCGCCCGATCCCGCGCCGAGGTCGACCACCAGGGGGTCGGCCACGTCCATGGCACGCAGGGTCTCGATCGCCCAGTCGACCATGATCTCGGTCTCGGGCCGGGGCACGAACACCCCGGGCCCGACCTGGAGTTCGAGGTAGCGGAAGTAGGCGCGGCCGGTGATGTGCTGCAGGGGCTCGCGGGCCTCGCGGCGGGCCACGTACTCCCAGTACCGCGCGTCGAAGTCGGCGTCGGCGACCGCGTGCAGCTCTCCTCGACGGACACCGTGCACGAACGCCGCGAGCTCCTCGGCGTCGGTGCGAGGTGAGGCCACACCCGCCTCCGCGAGCCTCAGCGTCGCGCGGGCGACCTCGTCGAGCAGGAAGTTCATGACTGAGCGGCTTCGAGCCTTTCCTTGGTGTCCGCGTCCACGAGCGCCTTGATGACCCCGTCGAGCTCCCCGTTGAGGACCTGGTCGAGGTTGTAGGCCTTGTAGCCGACGCGGTGGTCGGAGATCCGGTTCTCCGGGAAATTGTAGGTGCGGACCCGTTCGGAGCGGTCCACGGTGCGCACCTGGCTCTTGCGCTCGGCGGCGGCGTCGGCGTCCGCGCTGGCCTGGGCCTCGGCGTAGATGCGGGCGCGCAGGATGCGCATGGCCTGCTCCTTGTTCTGGAGCTGGCTCTTCTCGTTCTGGCAGGAGGCGACGATGCCGGTGGGCAGGTGGGTGATGCGCACCGCCGAGTCGGTGGTGTTGACGCTCTGGCCGCCGGGCCCGGAGGAGCGGTAGACGTCGATCCGCAGGTCCTTCTCGTGGATGTCGACCTCGATGTCCTCGGCCTCGGGCACGACCAGCACACCCGCGGCGGAGGTGTGGATGCGGCCCTGGGACTCGGTGACCGGGACGCGCTGGACGCGGTGCACGCCGCCCTCGAACTTGAGCATGGGCCACACGCCCGAACCGGGCTCGGGGGTGCCCCTGTTCTTGAAGGCGATCGTGATGTCCTTGTACCCGCCCAGGTCGGAGTAGGTGGCGTCGATGACCTCGGTCTTCCACCCCTGGCGCTCGGCGTAGCGCAGGTACATGCGGACCAGGTCCCCGGCGAACAGGGCGGACTCCTCACCGCCCTCGCCCGCCTTGACCTCCATGATGAGGTTCTTGTCGTCGGCGGGGTCGCGCGGGACGAGGAGGACGCGCAGGCGCTCGGTGAGGGCCTCGGCCTCCTCGGTCAGGCGGTCGGCCTCCTCCGCGAAGGAGGAGTCCTCGACGGAGAGTTCGCGCGCGGCGTCGATGTCGCTCTCGACCTCCTTGAGCGCGCGGTAGGCCTCGATGATGGGGGTGAGCTGTGCGTAGCGCTTGCCCAGCGTGCGCGCCCTGCCCTGGTCGGCGTGCACCTCGGGGTCGGCGAGCTGCTGTTCCAGCTCGTAGTACTCCCCCAGAAGGTCGTCCAGCTTCACTTTCGCCCGTCCCCGTCTTGTTGTGCTTGCCTCGCCTGTGCGTCCCCCTCGGGGCCTACCTGGTCCCGCGGCGCCGGTGGCACCGGAGCCGCGGGACAGCGGGCAGCGCTACTTGCGCTTGCCGAAGCGCTTCTCGAAGCGGGCGACCCGGCCACCGGTGTCCATGATCTTCTGCTTGCCGGTGTAGAACGGGTGGCACTCGGAGCACACCTCGGCGCGGACCTTGCCCTCGGGAATGGTGCTGCGGGTGGTGAAGTTGGCACCGCAGGTGCAGGTCACCTCGGTCACGAAGTACTCGGGGTGGATGTCGGCCTTCATGTGTGTCTCCTCATCAGGGGCGCGGCCGCCGGACGCATGACAAGCCGCGCCACCCGAGGAGGTGGGGCGGTCATCGTGGGCCATGCGCGAACCGGTGCCGCGGCGATCCAGGTAACGGGGCGGCGGACCCCGCCGAAGCAGGGGTGGGCCACTCTCCACCCCCAGTTTGCCAGACCCACAACGATGCCGGGACCAGTGTCTATTCCGCTCCCCTCCCGCCGGCGCCTTCCGCCCCGCTCCGGAACCCGCGCGAGGGGGGCTTGTCCGCGTCGGCCCTGCGCATGAGGAGGACGAGTCCGGCCAGCGCCGCGAGGACGAGGACGAGCATCACGGTTCCGGCGTTGGGGCCGAACCCGTAGACGAACACGTAACTGACCGAACCGGCCATGAGCACGTAGTAGGTCATGGGCAGGATGCTCTGCCGGATGAGGTCGCCCTCCCTGCCGACCAGGCCGACCACCGCGGAGGCGGCGACCACGTTGTGCACGGTGATCATGTTCCCGGCCGCGCCGCCGACGGCCTGGGTGGCCACGACGGTCTCCGGCGGGATCCCGATGTGGTCGGCCGTGGAGAACTGGAAGAGGGAGAACATCAGGTTGGACACGGTGTTGGAGCCCGCGACGAAGGCGCCCAGGGCACCGATCCAGGGCGCGTAGAGCGGCCAGGTGCCTCCGCCCAGCTCGGCGGCTCCGACGGCCAGGGTGAGCGGCATGCTCTCCAGGCCGGTGTCCCCGAACTCGGCTCCGGTGTTGATGAAGACCCGGACGAGCGGGACGGCGAAGAGCAGCGCGACGGCGGCCCCGGCCAACTGCGATCCGGCCATCTTCCAGGAGTCGGCGATCTGGCGGACGCTCATGCGGTGCAGGCCGTAGGTGATCAGGCAGACCAGGACGAAGGTCGCGCCGGGCGAGTAGAGGGGCTCCACGGTCTGGGCTATGGAGGTGCCGAGGATGTCGCCGGCCCCGACGCTGACGCCGGCCAGCCAGTCCTTGACGGGGACGACGGTGCGGGTGGCCACCAGTACCGCGGCGACCAGGAGGTAGGGCGCCCAGGCGTTCAGGAAGCCGACGCGGCGGTCGTCGGTGAGCACGGTCTCCCCGTCGCCGGGGGCGATCCTGCCGCTCCAGCGGGCCAGCCAGTCCTCCCGGGGCGGGAAGTCCCACGTCCGCTCGGGCATGAGGAAGCCGCGGCGCGCGGCGAGGACGACGATGACCAGCCCGGTGAGGCCGCCGAGGAGGCTGGTGAACTCCACGCCGAGGAAGTAGTTGTAGGCGATCGAGGGGATGGTCATGGCGAAGGCGGCGAAGAGCGCGAACCTCCATACGCCGAGGCCGTCGGAGAAGCGGCGCTCGCCGCCGTAGAAGCCGCAGAGCATGCAGCAGATGAACAGCGGGATGAGGGTGCCCGAGACGGCGTGGAGCACGACGGTCTGGAACCCGATGTGGCTGACGAACCCGGGCATGGTCAGCCCGAGCGCCGCGGCGCGTTCGGCGACCTCGGGTGATCCCTCCAGGCCGCCGGAGACACCGACGAGGATGGGCGTGCCCACCGCGCCGAAGCTGACCGGGGTGCTCTGGATGACCAGGCCGACCATGACGGCGGCCATGGCGGGGAAACCCAGTGCGAGCAGGAGCGGGGCGACCACGGCGGCGGGGGTCCCGAAGCCGGAGGCGCCCTCGATGAAGCTGCCGAACAGCCAGCCGATGATGATCGCCTGGACGCGGCGGTCGGGGCTGATGTCGGTGAAGGTGGAGCGGATGGTGGCGATGGCGCCGCTCTTGGTCAGTGTGGAGAGCAGCAGCAGCGCGCCGAAGATGATGTAGAGCAGGCCGAGGGCGAGGATCAGGCCCTGGACCGTGGAGGCCGCGACGACGACCCAGTCGGTCTGCCAGAACACGACGGCGATGCCGACCACGACGACGTAGCCGATGGGCATCGCGTACATGGCCGGAAGGCGGAATCCGACGAGCAGGACTCCGACGAGGAGGATCGGGGTGAGCGCGAGGACGCTGAGTACGGCGAGGTTGTCCATCCAGTCTGCTCCCTGGCATGGGGGGCTCGGCTGGCGTGACCCTAAATCGTTTTCCTCCGCGGGGACATCCCCCTTGGTGATCCGCAACACATCGGTGATCTTTTTCGTGTCCCGGTCAGGCCCTTCCGCGATCCGAAAGGAGCTCAGCGATGGTGCGGACACCGGTGTTCCGTGCGCGCTCCGGACACGACAGGGCCCCCTCCCCGGCATCGGGAAGGGGGCCCTGTCGTGATCCGTGGTGGCCCTGCCCGCGCCTCAGCGCTCGGGGCCCACCGTGGTCTTCTGGATCTGGAGCAGGAACTCCGCGTTGCTCTTGGACTCCTTCATCTTGTCCAGGAGCAGCTCGATGGCCTGCTGGGCGTCGAGCGCGTGCAGCACCCGGCGCAGCTTCCAGACGACGTTGAGCTCCTCCGGGGACATGAGGATCTCCTCCTTGCGCGTGCTGGAGGCGTCCACGTCGACCGCGGGGAAGATCCGCCTGTCCGCCAGGCTCCGGTTGAGCTTGAGCTCCATGTTGCCGGTGCCCTTGAACTCCTCGAAGATCACCTCGTCGGCGCGCGAGCCGGTCTCCACCAGCGCGGTCGCCAGGATGGTCAGCGAGCCGCCGCCCTCGATGTTGCGGGCCGCGCCGAAGAAGCGCTTGGGCGGGTAGAGGGCGGTGGAGTCCACACCACCGGACATGATGCGCCCGCTGGCCGGGGCGGCCAGGTTGTAGGCGCGGCCCAGGCGGGTGATGGAGTCCAGCAGGACGACGACGTCCATGCCCATCTCCACGAGCCGCTTGGCACGCTCGATGGCCAGGTCGGCGACGACCGTGTGGTCCTCGGCGGGCCGGTCGAAGGTCGAGTGGATGACCTCGCCCTTGACCGTGCGCTGCATGTCGGTGACTTCCTCGGGCCGCTCGTCGACCAGGACCACCATCAGGTAGCACTCGGGGTTGTTCTCGGTGATGGCGTTGGCGATCGCCTGCACCACCATCGTCTTGCCCGCCTTGGGCGGCGAGACGATGAGCCCGCGCTGACCCTTACCGATGGGTGCCACGAGATCTATGATCCGCGTGGTGAGGATGTGCGGCTCGGTCTCCAGGCGCAGTCGGTCCTGCGGGTAGAGCGGGACCAGCTTGGAGAACTCCTGGCGGCCCTTGGCCTGGTCCGGCGACATGCCGTTGACCGAGTCCAGCCGCACCAGGGCGTTGAACTTCTCCCGGCGCTCACCGTCGCGCGGCTGACGCACCGCGCCGATGATGTGGTCGCCCTTGCGCAGGCCGTGCTTGCGCACCTGGGCCAGGGAGACGTAGACGTCGCTCTGCCCGGGCAGGTAGCCGGTGGTGCGCACGAAGGCGTAGTTGTCCAGGATGTCGAGGATGCCCGCGACCGGCAGCAGGACGTCGTCGTCGCCGATCACCGGCTCCGGCTCCTGCTGGGCCCCGCCGCGTCCGCGTCGGTCGCGCCGGTCGCGGCGACGTCCGCGGCGACGTCCGCCGCCGAAGTCGTCGTCGTCGCCACCACCACCCCGGCCCTGGTTCTGGCCACCTCCGCCCTGCTGGGCGTTGCCGCCGGTGTTCTGATCGTCGCCGCCCCTGTTGCGGTTGCGGCGGTTGCGCTGGCGCTCGCGACCCTGTCCGGACCTGGTGTCACGGTCCTCGGAGGAGTCGGGGCCGTTCTTCTGGGGGGTGCTGGATGTCTTGGTCACGCTGCTCGCGGAGGTAGTGGAGTCGGTGCCGTCCACCGATCGGGTCTGTTCACCGGGCTCGTCACCGCGTCTGCGGGACGAGCGGCGGCCGCGGGGCGGCTTGTCCCCCCGCCCACCCTGGGTGTCGGTGACGGCCTGGTCCGACGGCTGCTCGGCCACACGTTTGCGCGGAGCTTCGTCCGTGCCCGACGTGTTGGGGACCTGGGCCTCGGTCTGGCCGTCGGTTGCCTCGACCTTACCGGCCTTGGGCACCGTCTCGGCGTTCTTTGCGGATTTGGCCTTCGCCGGACTGCTGACAGGGCCGCCCTGCTTGGCCTCGATCGCGGCGATGACGTCGCTCTTGCGCATACGCCCCGTACCGGTGATGCCCAGGCTCGAGGCGAGTTTCTGGAGCTCGGGGAGCTTCAGGGCCGCCAGCCCGGTTCCGCGCGACGCCGCGCGGGGCCGCGACGACGCACCTGTGGGCGCGGCTTCGCCAGCCTCCGCTCCGGAGGCGCCGGTGGTGGTTTTGCTGTCGACCGCCGCGTCCGTTCGGAGTTCGGTGGTGTCGCTCACTAAGGGTCCTTCCCAAGGAGCGGGCTTCGGCCGTCAGCGGGTGCTGGAGCGGCCGGCCCGGTGGTGCGAACCGGCAGGGCCGGGTAGGGCGTGCCCCACGTGGATGTCGGAAACCGGTGTGGAAAGCGGTCCCCTACCTACCCAATCGCGGCGGGCTCTGGGTACAGCCAGACGTCGGGGCATATGGCTCGGTGGTGTTGCCCGTCGATCGTGAAGACACGCTCATCCGAGGAGGAGCGGGCTGCGATGACGTTGGCACAGTCGCGGAAGAACCGCTGACTCGACACGTTGGCTGCCGCTTCCGGGGGGTCGCAAGACGGAACCACCGGAGTATGAGATGCGGAGGCCGCTGTGGCGGATGAGCACTCACCCCGCAACGGGGCGTCTGGTGCTTCACCTAGCCTAACATCAACAGAGGCCACGGCTATTCCTCGACACAGGTGCTACGGATGGGGAGATGGGGTCCGCACCCCAGCCGGCTCGACGGGCAGGGGGCGTACGTCCCAGTCCTTACCCGCCCGCCGGCGGATCGAATCAGTCTGGCGGGTGATTTCCGGTGAATCCGGGACCGCCTCCCCCTCCTCCACCGAGCACAGCACCAGCACCGTCGGCCCCGCTCCGGAGACCACGGCGGGCAGTCTCCCGTGTCGCCGCAGGTCACGGATGAGACCGAGGGTGCGCGGCATGGCGGGTTCCCGGTAGGACTCGTGCAGCCGGTCCTCGGTGGCCGCGTACAAGGATTCCGGGTGGCCACAAACGGCCGCGGTCATCAGCGCGGCGCGCCCGGCGTTGAACGCGGCGTCGGAGTGCGGTACCTCCTCGGGCAGCAGGCCGCGGGCCCGCTCGGTGGACAGGCGCCACGAGGGAACGCACAGCACCGGCAGGATCCGTGCGTCGGGGACCAGGGACACCGCGCCCCAGCGGTCGCCGTCGCGGTAGGCGACCGTGTATCCGCCGTATACGCAGGGGGCCACGTTGTCGGGATGGCCCTCGATGTCCGCGGCGATCCGGTAGATGCCGTCGCGGTCCGGCCCGCCGTCGGGTCCGGTGCGCCCCAGCAGGGCGCTCGCGGCGGCCACGCCGCCGACGATCGCCGAGGAGGACGAGCCGAGCCCCCGGGCGTGCGGGACGTTGTTGACGCAGGCCAGGTCGAGCCCGGGCAGCTTCTCCCCGGCCCTCTCGAAGGTCTCGCGCATGGCGCGCACGACGAGGTGGCGCTCGTCGGTCGGCACCTCTCCGGCGCCCTCCCCCTCGACCCGGACGCGGAGTTCGCCGTCGTTGCGCAGGCGGACCTCGAACTCGTTGTACAGCCGCAGGGCCATGCCCAGGGCGTCGAAGCCCGGACCGAGGTTGGCGCTGGTGGCGGGGGCGCGGACGGACACCCGTGTGGGGCGTGGTGGGGTCACGGTGGGCTTCTCCAGTGTTCTTGTACCCTCGCGAGCTCGGCCGGGGCCCGGGCGCCCCGGGGGCAGGGACGCCTCGTTCTCGTGCGCGCCCGGCGCTCATTCCCCGCCGGCGGCCCGACTCGCCTTGCGTCACCCTGCCGGCGCCCGCGCACGGCTCCCCGGGCGGAGCAGCCGGGCTCAGGCGAGGTCGAGGGCCTTGGCGGCGGTGAGGGCGTCCACCGGCACGGTGGTGGCGGAGGAGGCTCCGGCCAGCGCCCAGTCGGGGTCCTTGAGTCCGTTGCCAGTGACGGTGCACACCACGCGGCTGCCGCGCTCGACCTGCCCCGCCTCCACGGCCTGCAACAGACCGGCCACGCTGGCGGCGGAGGCCAGCTCCACGAACACGCCCTCCTCGGCGGCGAGGAGCTTGTAGGCGGCCATGATCTGGCGGTCGGTGACCTTGTCGATGAGGCCGCCGGACTCGTCGCGCGCCTGCTCGGCGAGCTTCCAGGAGGCCGGGTTGCCGATACGGATCGCGGTGGCGATGGTGCTCGGGCTGGTGACGGGCGCGCCGTTGACGATGGGCGCGGAGCCGCTGGCCTGGAAACCGAGCATGCGGGGGCCGCGCGTCGCGACCTTGTCCCTGAGGTACTCGGTGTAGCCCATCCAGTAGGCGGTGATGTTGCCCGCGTTGCCCACGGGGATGCAGTGGACGTCGGGGGCGTCGCCGAGGGCGTCGACGATCTCGAAGGCGGCGGTCTTCTGCCCCTGGAGGCGGTAGGGGTTGACCGAGTTCACCAGGGCGACCGGGTAGTCGACGCTGAGCTTGCGCGCCAGTTCGAGGCAGTCGTCGAAGTTGCCGTCCACCTGTAGGAGGCGGGCGCCGTGGACGAGGGCCTGGGCGAGCTTGCCCATGGCGATCTTGCCCTGGGGCACCAGCACGGCGCAGGTCATGCCCGCGCGGATGGCGTAGGCGGCGGCGCTTGCGCTGGTGTTTCCCGTGGAGGCGCAGATGACGGCCTTGGCGCCGTCCTCGGCGGCCTTGGTGATGGCCATGGTCATCCCGCGGTCCTTGAAGGACCCGGTGGGGTTGAGCCCCTCGACCTTGAGGAAGACCTCGCAGCCCGTGAGCTCGGAGACGCGCGTGGCGGGCAGCAGGGGCGTGCCGCCCTCCTGGAGGGTGACAACGGGGGTGCTCTCGTTGACGGGGAGGCGGTCGCGGTATTCCTCGACGATGCCTCGCCACGCCCGTGCCATGCTCACGACTTTGTCCCTTTCGGGTGGATGCGGCTTCGCTTTGACGCGCGATGGATGCGGGGGGCCGTCCGGGCGGCAGCGTGGCGCGTCCGTCGTCCCACCAGCCACGAGTCTATGACCCCGCCCGGGGTATCTCGAATCGCGGTCTTCCGCGTCTCACGATGCGGAACGCCCGGGTTCGGCGAGCAGGCCGTACGCGTGTGCGCACGGCCTGCTCGCGGCCACGCCGGTCCCCCGCCCGGTCCCGGCCCGGGCGGGGCCTCAGTCGGCGAAGTTCTCCACGCGCATCACACTGGCCACCTCGCGCACCATGTCGTGCGTGCGCAACTGCTCGACCGTGGCGCTGAGCGCGGCGTCGGGGGCGGGGTGGCTGACCAGCACCAGCTGGGCGTCGTCGCCGCTGCCCTCCTGACGCACGTTCCTGATGGAGACCCCGTGGTCGGCGAAGATCTCCGCGACCTTGGACAGCACACCCGGGCGGTCGGCCACGTCCAGCGCCACGTGGTAGCTGGTGATGGTCTGGCCCATGTCGTGCACCGGCATACCGGTGTCGTGGCCCCCCTCGGACACCGACGTGCCCGCGAGGCGGTTGCGCGCCACCGCCACCAGGTCGCCCAGGATCGCGCTGGCGGTGGGGGTGCCTCCGGCGCCCGCGCCGTAGAACATCAGGCGCCCCGCGGACTCGGCCTCGACGAACACCGCGTTGTAGGCCTCCTTGACGCTGGCCAGCGGGTGCTCGACCGGCAGCATCACCGGGTGGACGCGCACCCCCACCGAGCGGCCGTCCTGCGAGCGCTGGCAGATGGCCAGGAGTTTGACCACGCAGCCCATCGCGCGGGCGCTGGCGATGTCGCCCGCGGACACTCCGGTGATGCCCTCGCGGTGCACGTCGGCGGCGGTCACCTGCTGGGTGTGGAAGGCCAGCCGGGCCAGGATCGCGGCCTTGGCGGCGGCGTCGAAGCCCTCCACGTCCGCGGTGGGGTCGGCCTCGGCGTACCCGAGGGCCTGCGCCTCCTCCAGGGACTCGGTGAACCCGGCGCCCATGGAGTCCATCCGGTCGAGGACGTAGTTGGTGGTGCCGTTGACGATGCCCAGGACCCGGTTGACCCTGTCCCCCGCGAGCGAGTCGCGCAGGGGCCGCAGCAGCGGGATGGCTCCCGCCACGGAGGCCTCGTAGTACAGGTCCACCCCGGCGTCGCGGGCCGCCGTGTGCAGGGTCTGGCCGTCCTCCGCGAGCAGGGCCTTGTTGGCCGTGACCACGGACTTGCCCGCCTTGACCGCGGCGAGGATCAGCGAACGGGCCGGTTCGATACCGCCGATCACCTCGACCACGAGGTCGATGTCGGGGCGCGTGGCCAGGGCCGTGGCGTCGGTCGTCAGCAGCTCCGGGGCGACGCCGCGGTCGCGGTCGATGCGGCGCACCGCGATACCGCCGATCTCGATCGGCGTGCCCACCCGGGCGGCCAGTTCCTCGGACTGGTCGTTGACCAGGCGGACGACTTCCGAACCCACCACGCCGCATCCGAGCAGCGCCACCTTCATCGCCATTTGGGCGTGACTCCCAGTTCTCTCGTGTCCTGTCGCCGGGCGGCCGGGCCGCCGTGCAGGACTGTTCAGCCGACGTCGAGGCGGAGCAGGTCCTCCTCGTTCTCCCTGCGCACGATGACGCGGGTGCTCCCGTCTCGGACCGCGACCATGGCCGGTCGGGGCAGGTGGTTGTAGTTGCTCGCCATGGAGTAGCAGTAGGCCCCGGTGGCGGCGACCGCCACCAGGTCGCCCGGCCGGAGGTCGGCGGGCAGGTAGAGGTCGTGCACGATGATGTCGCCACTCTCGCAGTGCTTGCCGACCAGTCGGGACAGCATGGGCTCGGCGTCGCTCTCGCGGGAGACCAGCTGGCTGGTGTACTCCGAGCCGTACAGGGCGGTGCGGATGTTGTCGCTCATGCCGCCGTCGACGCTGACGTAGGTGCGGATGCCCTCGACGTCCTTGACGGTGCCGACCTCGTAGAGGGTGATCCCGGCCGGACCGGCGATGGCGCGGCCCGGCTCCACGGCGATACGTGGCATGGGCAGCCCGCCCTCCTCGCACTCCCTGCGCACGATGGAGGTGAGGCTCTCGGCGATGGTCTTGGGGTCGAGCGGGTCGTCGCCCGAGGTGTAGGCGATGCCCAGGCCGCCGCCGAGGTCGAGCTCGGCCAGGGTGATGCCCAGGTCCTCGTGGACGCCGGCGAGGAAGCGGGCGACGCGGCGGGCGGCGACCTCGAAGCCGGAGGTGTCGAAGATCTGCGAGCCGATGTGCGAGTGCAGGCCGACCAGGTCCAGGTGCTGGGCGTCGAGCACGCGGCGGACGGCGTCGGCGGCGGCGCCGGTGCTCATCGCGAAGCCGAACTTCTGGTCGTCGTGGGCGGTGGCGACGAACTCGTGGGTGTGCGCCTCCACGCCGGTGGTGACCCGGATGAGGACCTTGGGGCGGGCGTCGAGCCCGGCGGCGACGGCTTCGAGGCGCTCGATCTCGTCGAAGGAGTCGATGATGACGCGCCCCACCCCGGTCTCGACGGCGCGGTGCAGCTCGGCGGTGGACTTGTTGTTGCCGTGCATGCCGATGCGCTCGGCGGGGAACCCCGCGGCCAGGGCGACGGCGAGCTCCCCGCCCGAGCTCACGTCGAGCTTGAGGCCCTCCTCCGCGACCCAGCGGGCGACGGCCTTGGTCAGCAGGGCCTTGCCCGCGTAGTAGACGTCGGCGTCGGAGAAGGCGGTGCGGAAGTCGCGTGCGCGACCGCGGAAGTCCTCCTCGTCCATGACGAAGAGGGGCGTGCCGTGGGTGGCGGCGAGTTCGCGCACACCGACACCGCCGACGGCGAGCTCGCCGTCCGTGCGGCGCGCGGTGGCGGGCCACACCTGGGGGTCGAGCTCGTTGAGGCTCTTGGGCGGCAGCGGCGGGTTGTCCTCCGGCAGGATCTCCGCGTGGCGGGAACCGGCGGGATGGGCGTAGCGGCTCATGATGGGCTTTCGGCTGGGACTGTACGGCTGTGCGGGTTGGCGGCACCCTCCCACCATTGTCCACTGAACCGGTCGGGACGAAAGGGTTGGGTGCGCTCCACCGGACGGCGGCACGGGGTGCCTACAGCCTTGTGGGCGCTGACACTCCGAGCAGGAAGAGCCCGGTACGGACGACCCCGGCGACGGCGGCTGGCAGGGCCGGGGGCGCGGCGGCCCGTTCCGCGGGTTCGGATACCGCGGTGGGACACGTCCGCCACTCATCGTAGGCACTGGCCAGCGCCTCCAGGTATCGAACCAGGATATGGGGTTCCTCTCGGCGCGCGGCCGTGTCCAGGACGCTGGGCCCGTCGAAGAGGAGGCCGCGCACGGGGGCGGTGTGCCCGGAGCAGGCCGCGGGGGGCGGGGCCCCCTCCTCGGCCCAGCGGCACAGGCTGGCCGCGTGGGCGTGGGCGTAGCGCAGCCGGAAGGCGGGGTTGGCGTCGGTCAGGCGGGCCCAGGCTCCGGGGTACTCGACGGAGGGCAGTACCGGCAGGTCGCGGCCGGTGGTCTCGGTGTCCCTGGGCCGTTCGGGCACCGAGCGGCAGAAGGCGACGCGGGCGCTGGCCTCGCCCACGGCCCCGAGTGCGCGGGCGGCGGGGGTGATCAGCTCACGGGGGCCGCCGTCCAGGTAGGGGTCGCGCCAGGAGACCTCTCCGCGGGGGCCCGGCGGCGGGGCCTGCGGGCCGACGGCCAGGCCGATGCGGGCGCGGGCGTCGGCGCGGGCGAGCCTGCGGGCCTGGGCGACCGGTCCGGCCTCGTGCAGGGCCGAGGAGGGCCACTCCCCCGCTCCGTCCCAGTCCCGGCCGGTGAGGAACCGGGGGCCGTCGGCGGCCTCGGCGAGCAGGGCCTCACGCTGTCGTCCGGTGAAGGTGACGTTGAGGAAGCCGCGTCCGTCGTGGAAGACGCGGTCGAAGTCCACCAGGCCCTCGTCGCGCATGTCCGAGAGCCCGTCGGCGACCCGGGCGGCGACCGCCGCGCGGCGGTCGCCCCGGGACACGTCCAGCCGGTCCCCCACGCTGCCGGCCAGTCGGGGCGGCAGCGCGGTGGCGACGTCGGCCCCCTCGTCCGCGTGGTCGTTGCGGGGCCACACGAACGGGATCCGGGCGGGGTCCAGGCCGAAGATCCGCACGGCGGCCTCGCGGACGGCCGCCTCCAGTGCCCTGGGGGTCACTCCCGGCTCCCGTCGACCAGGCCGCGGATGACGTCGACGAGCACGTCGGGGTCGAAGGGCTTGGTGAGGTAGGCGTCGACCCCGATGCGCTCACCGCGCCGCTGGTCCTCGTCCTGCGTACGCGCGGTGACCAGGATGATCGGCCGGTCGCGGGTGCGCGCGTCGGCGCGCAGGCGTTCGGCGGCCGTCCACCCGTCCACGCGGGGCATCATCACGTCCAGGGTGACCACGTGGGGGTCGATGTGCGCGGCACGGTCGAGGCAGTCCTGTCCGTCCACGGCGGTGAACACCTCGAACCCCTCCAGTTCGAGGTTCAGGCGGATGAGTTCCCGGATCACGTCGTCGTCCTCGACGACGAGAACCCGTGTGGGTAGGGCGTTCACGGGCGTGACACTACCGCCGCGGGGCGGCACGGCACCACCGGATCGCGGGTATCGGCGGGCTCGGCCGTGCGCGCCCGCAACGAGTGGACGAAGGGCCCGGCGCCCCTGCTACAGTTGTTCTCGCAAGCCAGCCCCCTTAGCTCAGGGGATAGAGCAACGGCCTCCGGAGCCGTGTGCGCAGGTTCGAATCCTGCAGGGGGCACTTCACTGAGGGGAACACCGCGACGGTGTTCCCCTTCTCTCGTTTCCCGCCCCGCGCGTGCGGCGACCGGTTCAGGGAGTACCGGCGGGGACCGCCGGATCCGCGCGGCCCGCGACCGTTCCCGGCCTCGTGCGCGGCGCCCGTCCCCGTTGCGGCTCGGTGGCCGGCGCCTCTCGGCTCCTGACCGGTCTGGTCACCTGCTTGGCCACGCACGAGGGCATCCCCGCCGTCGCCCGCGCCGCCTGGCGCCGGTAGACGCTGGGCGCGACACCGACCAGCTCGGTGAAGCGGGTGCTGAAGGTGCCCAGCGACGAGCAGCCGACCTCGAA
>VWVT01000023.1 GCA_008638415.1 Nocardiopsis sinuspersici | reverse complement strand
TCAAAGGAACCCTCCACACCGAAGTGTGGTGGGGCCAAAACAAACATGGCTTAAAGAAAATCAAACACGCGCTGTTGAGTTCTCAAGAAACAACCGCTCATCCCGTACAAGCCCGACCCTTGCGAGTCTGTCGCTTTTCCGTGGAAGGCGCTGTTGTGCGTTTCCGCTTTGTTGTGTCTTCACTTTATCAGGTGTTCCGCATTCCGCCAAACCGGCGGTTTGTGTGTTCCTGATCGGGGTAAAGCCCGTTTCGCTTCCGCGTTTCCGTGGAGGCGCCCTCCGAGCTTACCGGCCCGAAAGCAGTGCTCGAACCAGTTCGGCTTGGAGAGAAAGACGCTGTCGCCTGACCGGTCCGGTTCCGGGTGACCCCGAAGGATCCCCGCCGTCCCGTGGCGACTCGGTGAACACTACCCCTGCCCGGAACACCGAGCAAACCGAAACGCTGTGTCGCCACTCACACCTTCGCGCGCACTTCCGCCGACGGGACGGACCGCCCCACAACCCCACTCTCCGGAGGCCCCCCGCCGAAGGCTCCAGGCCCCTCGTCTCTCCTCTCCCTTTCCCGATCTCTCCCTCTCCCGATCCGTCCGAGGCTCCTCCAGGCGCTCTCGCTCCTTACGCTCCCCGCCCCCGTGCGGGTACGGCGCACGTTCCCCGCCCGCCAAGGGACCCCCGGGCCCGCGTCCGCGCGGGTACGGCTCGCACCGGGCGCGCCGGCGCCCCTCCTCCTCTCCCCTTCCTCCTTCCGTCCCGCCGTCCCGCCGTCCCCCGTCCCGCGCGTAGGGAGCTCGCCGCGCACCGCTTCACACGAGCATCAGCGGCCACCTCCTCCCCACGTGCCGGAGAAGGGCTCACCTCGTTGAGGAGGGTGCCCCGGACGGGCACTCACCGAAATGACAAAGAACGGATCGCCCCGGATGACCTTCTGGTTCAAGCCGTGACCGATTCGGGACACGGACCGGGATGTGAATGGGGAGATCTTCTTCCTCCGCCTTCACCCCACCCCCGCCTATTGCGGTGTTGTCGCAGGCCAGAGCGTTTTTCACCAATCAGGAGTGCGTTTACCAGCACATATGTGGAAAGGCGGAGAAAGTTGATGAAACACCCTTGAAATTCCTCCGGGGCCGATACATGATGTGCAGCGTTACTGGAACGGATTCTGGTCCGGTGGCACCCCGCTGGACGGGGACGACCACGACCAGGCCGCGTGCCTTCGGGGGAAGGCAGGCGCAGCGCGGCCATGCACCCACGGAAGGACCTGCATGGACACCACATCCCCCGGCGTGGCCGACGACCCGGTCGAGGCCACCGAGGTTCCTGGGAGCCACACCAGCTGGAAACGCTTCGCGCTCTTCTCCATCCCGGCGAGTGTCGCCGTGGGCGGCATTCTGATCGCCATGGCCCAGGGCGCGCTCGCGGCCTCCTTCACCGTCTCCGGACAGGACTTCAAGATCTCCGCCGACAAACTGGACGGTGAGGGCTTCGTCCAGTACGGCTGGCTGGACCAGACCGTCCGTGAGGAGGCCGTTCCCGTGGCCGTCGCCGGGATCAGGCACGCGGAGATCGAGGGCCTGTGCCAGTCGGTCCTCACCGAGTTCCCCATCATCGGCAAGATCTCGCTCGAACTGACCGCCGGCGACCAGGGCACCCCCGTCATCGCGGAGAACCTGGTCATCGACATGTCCCAGATGGACGGCAACGCCGAGTTCAAGAACATGGAGATCGGCCGCGACGCGGGCACGCTCGACCAGGGACCCGAGGGGGCCAAGGGGTTCAACGACCTGTTCGGCATGCAGTCCGACACCATCGTCGTGGAGGACCTGGAGCAGACCGCCAGGGCGGCCAGCGCAGGAACCTTCCGCCTCTCCGGGCTGAGCCTGGGAATCAGCCTCGGGGAGAGCGAGTGCTTCTGAGGTCGTCGCGGAGCCTGGGGACGGCGTGGCGCCGATGGTGCAAGCGCCGCCCCTTCGCAGGAGGGCTCCTGATGATCCTCTCCGGTGCCGTCATGGTGTCGTTCGTCGCGATGCCGGTGGAACTGATGATCCAGACCGGGATCGGCGGAGTGTCCTCGCTGATGTTCGGCGGCATGCTCGTCGTCCTCGGCCTGGTCACCTGGTTCACCCCGAACCAGCACGTCATCACCGGTTCGCTGGCCGGGTTCCTCGGCCTGGGCGCGCTCATCCTCTCCAACCTGGGCGGCCTGGTGATCGGCACGCTGCTGGCACTGGTCGGCGGCGGCCTGGCCTTCTCCTGGCGTCCCGTGTCCCGGCCGCCGCGTGGGAGGCGGCGGCGTGGGAGGCGGCGCCCACACGACCAGGCACGGAGGGAAGCGCCCGGGGAAACGGACGCGGAGGGCGGCGAGGGGCCGGACGCACCGGTCCTCCCGTCCCCGGCCGTTCCCCGCCCCGAGGGGTGAGTCCCCGCGGAGCGCAGACCGTCCGAACCGTGCCCCACCGATCTTCCGGGGGCACGCGGGAGCGAACCCGGACCCGCGTGTTCCCGGTCGTCCACCAGGAAAACCACGTCTACCGAGTCGGCGCGTACCTCTGTATCCCGCCCGGTCGGCGCACTCGTGTGCCCACCGGCCGTTACACACAAGGAGTACTCATGTCGGTTCCGCGACCGATAGCCCCCGCTCGCGTCCTCCTCGCCGCCGCCGCGGCCGGCGTCCTGGCGCTGACCTGGGGCGGCAGTGCCGCCGCCCAGCAGGGTCCGACCACCGTGGCGCCCGCCGGCGCGGCCTTCGAGGCCGCGCTGAGCGGCAGTGCCACCTTCACCGCAGGCAGCGTCGTGGTGACCTGCCAGGCCTCGTCCACCTCCCCGGGCAACGGCAACAACCTCGTGCCCGCGGCTCCCGACAACCACAACTCCGCCGGCGCGGTCTCCTCCACGATCAACGCCCCGGACTTCACGGACTGCTCGACCAACGTGCCGTTCGTGTACGCGACGGTCGCCGTGAACGACCCGGTGTGGGAGATGACCATGCAGCACGGTTCTCCGTCGGTCGGCACCATGGTGATCCCCGCCGGGGGCATCGTGGTGACCACCAGCGGCCTGTCCTCGTGCACCGCGACGGTCAGTCCCAACGGTCCGGTCGGTATCGGCGGCACGTGGACCAACGGCGACCCGGCCTCGACGCTGGCCTTCGACACCGCGGCCCCGGTCGAGGTGACGGGCGGTTTCGGCTGCCCGACCGACGCGACCGAGGCGCCCTTCCAGGCGACCTACGAGGTGACCAACGCCGACGACCCGTCCTCGCCGATCACCGTGACCGGATAGGGCCCGGCCGGGGAGCAGTTCCGTTCCTCCGGGCCGCGGGGCCGCGTGCGTGATCGTCCCCGCGGCCCGGACACGGTCGTCATGTCAGAGGGGGCCGCCGCACACCGGCGGTCCCCTCGCGGACCAGGCGTCAGTTCCCGTCCTCCATGGGCTCCTCCGACATGTCCTCACCCTCCATGGACTCCTCGGACATCTCCTCGGACATCTCCTCGTCCATGGGCTCCTCGTCCATCGGCTCCTCGGACATCCCGTCGTCCATGGACTCCTCCGACATCTCCTCGTCCGTGGAACCGCCGGACATCTCCTCGTCCATCGGCTCCTCGGACATCTCCTCGCTCTCCACGGTGTCGCCCTCGGAGGCGCCGTCGTTGCACGCGGCCAGGCCGAAGACCGCGACGAGGCTGACGGCCCCGCCCGCGAGGAGTCGGCTGAGCTGGTTCGAGGGAATCGTGCGCATGTGCTCTCTTCTCCTTGTCATCGCTGTCGCGATGGGTCGTCCGGGTCCGTTCGGGCCCGGGGGTCTGTGGTGCGGCCAGGTCAGGCCACGGTCACGGTGACGGTGTGGTGGCCGGTCGCCCCGTCAGGGGCGGGCGGGGCCTGGTCGGAGGTCTGGGTGTGTCCGTCACGGTCGGTCGCGCGGACGGCGATCCGGTGCTCTCCGGGCCCGGCGTCCCAGTCGAGGACCCACTGCCGCCAGGTGTCGACGGTGTCCTCCTCCGCGAGCCTCGCCTCGGTCCACGGCCCGCCGTCGACGCTCACCTCCACCCGGTCGACACCGGTGTGCTGGGCCCAGGCCACTCCGGCGACGGTGGTCCGTCCCCGGCCGAGGTCCGCTCCGTCGCGGGGGGTGTCCACGCGCGACTGGGTCTTGACCGGCCCGCGCGCGGACCAGCCCCGGGGCACCCAGTAGGCGTCGAAGGCGTCGAACGTGGTCAGCTCGATCTCGGTGATCCACTTGCAGGCGGACACGTATCCGTACAGGCCCGGGACGACCATGCGGACGGGGAACCCGTGCTCGTAGGGCAGCGGGCGCCCGTTCATGCCGACCGCGAGCATGGCCTCCCGCCCGTCCATGACGTCGGCAACGGGCGTGCCGATCGCCATCCCGTCCTGGGACCGCGAGACGAGCTGGTCGGCCGGTCCGCCGTCGGCGGGGGAGCGGACGCCGCTCTCGGCGAGGAGGGAGGCCAGCGGCACGCCGATCCAGCGCGCGTTGCCGATGTAGGAGCCGCCGACCGGGTTGGACACGCAGGCCAGGGTGATGTCGCGTTCCCGGAGGTCGGGACGGTCCAGCAGTTCGGCGTAGGTGATGACCCGTTCCCGGCCGACCCCCAGGCCGTGGACGCGCAGGGACCACGTGGAGGCGTCGACGCGCGGCACCGACAGGGCGGTGTCGATCCGGTAGAAGTCGGCGTTGGGTGTGAAGAAGGGTGCGAGCCCGTCCAGCTCCAGGTCGGCGCCGTCGGGGAGCGGTGCGGCCCGGTCGCCCGGTCGCGGGAGTACCGCGTTGCCGGGGGTGAGGCCCGCGGCGGGCGCCGAGGCGGTCAGGAGCCGGGCACCGATCCCCGTGCCGGCGGAGGCCGCGGCCGCGGCGCCGGCCAGCAGGGCGAACCGGCGCCGGTCGAACCCGGCGGGCGCGTCCTCCCGGTCGCCGGTGGACGGGGTGGGGGAGGGGGCGGCGCCGTCCGCGGCACGTGGACTCCCGCCGCGTTCGGACGCGGCGCCGAGCAGCCAGAGGAGGACCCCGGCACAGGCGGCGGCGCCCGCGAGGGTGGGCAGCGCGTCGAGCGGCCCGCTCCCGGGCCGGGTGAGCACGGAGGCCAGTCCCACGGCCGCGAAGGCGGCGATCCCGACCAGGCCGACGGTCCTCCTGCGTCCTGCGGCCGCTCCGACCAGGGCCGCCGCCAGGGCCAGGAGCACCGCGGTCCCGATGAGCAGGGCGGGCTTGTCCGCCGTCCCGAAGGTGTCGACGGCGAACTGCTTCACGGGCAGCGGCGTGAGGTCGACGACCGTGTCCCCGACGGCCAGCAGGGGTGTACTGGTGGGGCGCGACAGCGCCACGGCGGCGGCCTCGGCCACGGCCAGCGCGGACGCGGCGGCTACGAGCCCGGCGACGGCGGCCGGTCCCCGGCGGGTGCTGCGACTGGTGTCGGACATGCCCCCGGTTCGGTGCGGAGCCGGGTGGGGCGACAGCCAGAATGGTAACGAGTGTGTAAAGTCCGCCAAGCTGGAGTCACCGGACCGGCGACGGCGCCGAATGCCTGTGCAGGCACGGAAGAGGTGGTGGCCGATGAAGCGGACGGCCGAGTGGGAGCACGGGGAGGCCGAACCTCCCGGCGGCGGAGGCGCGCGGGACGAACCCCTGGCGCGGCTCCTCCAACAGGCCGCCGTCGGTGACCTGGCCGCGTTCGAGGGGGTCTACCGGCGGCTGTCCGGTCCGGTGTTCGGCATCGCCCGCCGGGTCATGCTGAACGAGGCGCAGGCCGAGGAGGTCTGCCAGGAGGTGTTCCTGGAGGTCTGGCGGACCTGCGCCCGCTACGACCGGTCACGGGGAAGCGTGTCGGCGTGGGTCCTGACCATCGCGCACCGGCGTGCGGTGGACCGGGTGCGCTCGGAGCAGGCGGCGTCGACCAGGCTCGCCGCCGCGGGGCGCCTGGAGTCCGAGGCGACTCCGCGGGACTCCGTTCCCGACCAGGTCGAGCACCGTCTGGAGCGGGAGAAGGTACGCCGGTGCCTGCGCGGGCTCACCGAGACCCAGCGCGAGGCGGTCCGGCTCACGTACTACACGGGATACACGCAGCGGCAGGCGGCCGACCTGCTGAAGGTCCCTCTGACCACGGTCAAGGGAAGACTGCGCGACGGTCTGATCAGGTTGCGCGACTGCCTGGGGGTGGGCGTATGAGCGAGGCGGGTGTGCACGGGCTGACCGCCGGGTACGCGGTCAACGCCCTGGACCCGGCGGAGGCGGAGGCCGCCGAGCAGCACCTGGCGGAGTGCGAGGACTGCCGGCGCGACCTGGCGGACTTCCGGGAGACGGCGGTGCGCCTGGCCGGGGCCGAGACGCGGGAACCGCGGCCCGAGGTGTGGGAGGCGGTCCGCGGGGCCGCCCTGCGGACCCGTCAACTGCCGCCGGCCGACGCGTCGGAGCGGGGCGGCCGCCCGCGTACCGGGGTGGTGCGACGCCTGCCGCTCCGGTCCCGGTGGCTGCCGTGGATGGTGGCCGCGGCGTGCGCGCTGGTCGCGGTGGTACTCGCGGGATCCCTGGTGTCGGTGAGCCAGCGGATGGACTCCGAGTCCCGGCACGCGGCGGAGATGGAGGAGCTGCTCGCCGCCTCCGACACGAACATGGTGGAGGCCCCGCTCGGAGACGCGCGGGCGACGGTCTTCGCCTCCTACGAGATGGACGCGGCGATGCTGGTGGTGGAGGGTCTGCCGTCCGCGCCGCGGGGGATGGCCTACCAGATGTGGTGGGCCGACGAGGGCGACGTGCGTCCGGCGGGGATGCTCGAACCCTCGGCGGGCGGCCGGTACTCGGGGATGGCCAAGGACATGGGGAGCCCCGAGGAGCTGCGTGTGTCGCTGGAGCCGGAGGAGGGCGCCTCGGAGCCGAGCGGGGAGGCGATGTCGATCGACATGTGACCCGGCGCGGCCGATACGCCCTGGTAAGGCCCTGCCCGGCCACGTGGCCGGGCAGGCATGGGCCGTCCGGCCACGTGGTCCGGGCCCGGCGCACACCGGTCCGTCGTGGGCCGGTCCTGGCACGGCCCGTGGCTTCGTACCGGAGTGACAACTACGCGCGGGTGGGGACTCACCCGGGGACGGAGAAACGGCGCGGGTTCCTCGCTTACGGTCGCAGTACTTCCGGGGAGTCACGAGGCGAAGGCTCCCCGGCAGGCGCGGAAGGCTTCGCCCGTCCCGTCCGCTCCCGGAGACACCATGGCGACCAACGCCGAAGGACCGTCCGCAACCCCACGACTGTTCCAGGCCCTCAGGACGGTGCGGGTCCTGGTCCGCGCCGGCGTGCTCGGCCCCGGGCGCCCCGACAGGATCGTTCGCCAGCTCCGTGCCCTGCGCACGTGGGGCGCCACGATCGCCGGCGGTTACGCCGCCGCGGACGAGCGCGTGCCCGACGCCGTGTCGGTCATCGACGAGCGGGGGCCCGTGACCTTCCACGAGATGAACCTGCGTGGCCGCGCGCTGGCCCGGGACCTGCACCGCCTGGGGGTGGGGCCGGACGCGCGGGTGGGCGTGCTGTGCCGCAACCACAGCGGTTTCGTGCAGGCGATGGTGGCCTGCGGCCGCCTCGGCGCGGACACCGTGCTGCTGAACACCGGGCTGTCGGCGCACCAGTTGGCCGCGGCGGCGGCGGACAACGGGGTGTCGCTGGTCATCGCGGACGCCGAGTTCGGCGAGCTGTGCTCGGAACTGCCGCCGGAGGTGGTCCGGGTGACCGCCTGGGGCGAGCCGCCGGCGGAGGGGCCGCGGGTGCCGTGGCGGGCGGAGGAGGGCGCGGAGGACGATCCGCCGCCGCCGGAGAGCCCGGGCCGGTTGATCGTGCTGACGTCGGGGACGACGGGCGCGCCCAAGGGCGCGCGGCGGCCGACCCCGAAGGGGCCGCAGGACGCGGCTTCGGTGCTGTCCCGCATCCCGCTGCGCTCCTCGGACCGCATCCTGGTCTCGGCGCCGATCTTCCACACGTGGGGACTGGCGGGCGTGCAGTTGGGCATGTCGATGCGGGCGACCCTGGTGACGCGCCGGGTGTTCGATCCCGAGGACGTGCTGCGGACGGTGCAGGAGGAGCGGTGCACGGCGCTGTTCGCGGTGCCGGTGATGCTGCGGCGGATCATGGACCTGCCCCGGGAGACGCGCGAGCGGTACGACACCTCGTCGCTGCGGGTCGTGGCGTGCAGCGGCTCGGCGATGAGCCCGAAGCTGATCACGGACTTCATGGACGGGTTCGGGGACGTGCTCTACAACCTGTACGGGTCGACCGAGGTGTCGTGGGCGACGATCGCCACGCCCGAGGACATGCGCACGTCTCCCACCACGGCCGGCCGGCCGCCGCTGGGAACGCGGATCGCGGTCCTGGACGGGGAGGGCGCGGAGGTCCCGCCGGGAACCGAGGGGTCGATCCACGTCGGCAACGACATGCTCTTCGACGGCTACACGAACGGGCGGAGCAAGAGGTTCGCGGACGGGCTGATGGAGACCGGAGACCGGGGCCACATGGACGCGGACGGGCTGCTGCACGTGGCGGGCCGGGACGACGACATGATCGTCTCGGGTGGAGAGAACGTGTTCCCCCGGCCGGTGGAGGAGGCGATCGTGACGCTTCCCGAGGTGCGGGAGGTCGTGGTGGCGGGTGTGCCCGACGAGGAGTTCGGGCAGCGGTTCGCGGCCTTCGTGGTGCCCCACGAGGGCGGGAGCGTGGATCCGGACGGGGTGCGGGCTCACGTGCGCGACGTGCTCGGCCGGTTCTCGGTGCCGCGCGACGTGGTGGTGCTGGGCGAGCTGCCGCGCAACGCCACGGGCAAGGTGGTCAAGCGCCTGCTGCCGTACCAGGAGCCGCGCCAGTAGATCCGAGAGGGTTCCGGCGGACCAGAATCCGTACGGCTGAGCTGGACACGAACCCCTCCTTCCCTTTCCTCCCGATGCATAGGCGTTGGGGAAGGAGGCGGTCTCGGCGCCGACGCCTTTTCCGACCTGCACGGACGCCCGCCGGGACCTTCATCGGGACTCCGTACCAATATTCGTTGCGCGCAAAGTAATTGCGAGCTTTGAATATCGGGCATGAGGTAACTACCATGGTGACGATGCCCGACCGATCCCCCGCCCCCGCGGGCGACTTCCCTCTTCCCGCCGTCGACGAGCAGATGTGCTTCGCGCTCTACGCCGCGTCGCGTGCGGTCGTCAACCTCTACCGGCCCCTGCTCGAGCCCCTGGGGCTGACCTATCCCCAGTACCTGGTGATGATGCTCCTGTGGGAGCGCGGTGAGTGCTGGGTCAAGGACTTCGGGTCCGTGCTCCAACTGGACTACGGCACCCTCACTCCGCTGCTCAAACGGCTGGAGGTCCGAGGGCTGCTGCACCGGGGCCGTGACCCGCGGGACGAGCGCTCCGTCCGCGTCGTCCTCACCGACGAGGGCAGGCGGCTGAGGGAGAGGGCCGAGGGCATTCCGGAGGCGATCGGCAGGGTCATCGATCTTCCCGAGGAGGAGTTCGAGGCCACGAGGCTGGCGCTGCGCCGCCTGACCGCGAACGTGCTCGCGGGCGAGGCCCGGCTGCACGAGGACGGCTGAGGCAGGACGGGCTCCGCCACCGCCGTCCGTCGGGGGACGCCGGCGGCGGTCGGCGGTGGAGACGGGCGCCACGGGGGTCGTGCCCGTCTCCGGAGGGTGGGCGGGCCGCGGTCGCGGCCCGCCCCCGGCCGTCGAGGCCCCGGAACCGCCGGTGTCCGCCGCCCCTGTCCCCGTTTCCCCGAGAGCCGGGCCGGGCGGAGCTAGGGTTGGGGACATGTCGATCTGGGCGTCAGACAACCGCAGTGGCCGAGTCCGCGAGGCCCTGACCATGCTCCTGTCCCAGGGAGTGATAGACGACTTCCGGATCCGGCCGGACGAGGAGTTCCCCTTCCGGGTGACCGTCCCGGCCGGCGTGGTCCCGATGACGGAGCACCAGGCCGCGCACTTCGCGCTCGGTGCGGCCGTGGGCCACTTCGGGCGCCTGGCGCGCGGCGGTGACGGCCTCCGGACGGGCGGGGCCTAGGTTCCGTCCGGTGGACTCGGTCCTGCGCCGCCGGGGTGGCGAGGGCGCCGACGGGGTCCCGGAGGATCCCGCGGGCGCGCCCGCCCCTACCTCACGGGCGCACCGTGGACGCCGGGGGTTCCCGTACCCCCGGCGTCCGGGCACGAGGCGAAGCGGAGCCTCGGGGAAACCGCCCTAGCAGCCTCCGGGTGTGTGCTCCCAGTAGCCCGGCGAGGTCTCGGTCACCGACGTGGTGACGAAGACGTTCCACAGGCCGAGCGGGTCGTCGGAGCCGACGGCGTAGGTCCGCCCGAGGCGGTGGACCGCCCGGCCCGCCGACACGTGGCCGTAGTTGTCGTCGGTCACGCACACGCCGGGCTCGGGCTCCTCCGTCGGCGGATCCGTGGGCTCCTCCGTCGGCGGATCCGTGGGCTCCTCGGTCGGCGGGTCCGTCGGGTCCGTACCGGGATCGCCGCCCCCGTCCCCGAGGCCCCAGAAGTCGACCGTGTACCCGGTCGAGCAGACGGTGTCGAGGAAGTAGGCGCCCGCCGTGCCGCACCCCTCGGACGGGTCGACGGGGGTGCCGTGGCCCATGCCGGAGACGGTGTAGTGGGCGACGGACGCGCTGTCGGCGTCACCGCCGTAGTAGGCGGCGCTGGTGGACCCGGTCAACTGCTCGGTGGCGTCGGGGCCGCCGGACAGCCCGTGCACGTTGGTCCACTGGCTCACACCGGCCTCGCCGTTGGCGGGGGCCACCGTGGTGTCGGAGGTGCCGTGCCAGACGGCGACGCGCGGCCAGGGGCCGCTCCAGCCGGGGTTCTTGGCGCGCACGGCGTCGCCCCACTGCTGCGCGGTCCTCGTCTTACCCGGGTTCATACAGCTGAAGGCGTCGATCATGCTGCTCGCACAGCCCACGGGGATCCCCGCGACGATGCCGCCCCCGGCGAACAGGTCGGGGTAGGCGGCGAGGAGTTCCCCGGCCATGGCGCCTCCGGCGGAGAGCCCGGAGACGTACACCCGGTCGGCGTCCAGTCCGTGGGAGGACACGGCGTGCTCGACCATGGAGCGGACCGAGCGTGCCTCACCGGAGTCGCGTGCTGTGTCGCCGCGCTCGAACCAGTTGAAGCAGCTCGTGGAGTTGTTGGCGGACTTCTGCTCGGGGTAGACGAGGGCGAAGCCGTGCTCGTCGGCGTGCTCCGCCCAGCCGGAGTGGCCGTGGTAGGCGGCGGCGTCCTGTGCGCAGCCGTGCAGCAGCACGACCAGGGGCGCGTCGGCGGGCAGCCCGTCGGGCACGTAGGCGTACATCGACAGGTTGCCGGGGTTGGTGCCGAACGAGGAGACCTGGGTGAGTGTGGCGGCCGAGGCGCGCGGGGCCGGGGCGATGAGCAGGGCGGCGACCGCGACGGCGACGGTGGCCAGGGCGGCGGTGAGGGAGAGGGCGGCCCGTCCCCGCCCGGGGGACGGGAGCGGTGGAGGACGGTGGGTGGAGGGCACTGCGGAATCCATGGGGGCTACCTCCGAGGGGATCTCCGAACGGTGGGCGGGGTTCGGTGCACCGTGGCTGGGAGCCTAGCCACGCCGTGACGGGCGCGACATGTACGGGAGACCACGGTCACAGGCCCGCAACCAGTGGGAAGTCCACAACCCGACCGGAACCCATGGGCGCCGACCACATGTCTCCGGCACGGGGTGTGTTCACCACCCCTATCCCCCGGCGGGGAAGGCGCACCTAGTTTGCTGCCATGACGACGCACGAGTTCCTGTCGGGCACGGCGCGGCAGGCCACCCAGTCCCCCGGCCGCGAAGCCGCGGCGGCCACCCACACCACCCGGGTCGACCTCACGGGGAGGACCGCCCTGGTGACCGGGGCGGCCAGCGGCATCGGCAGGGCCTGTGCCCTGCGCCTGGCGGACGCCGGTGCCGACGTCCGGCTGGTCGACCTCGACGGGGAGGCCCTGGACGAGCTGGCCGACCGGGGCGTCGGCGAGGCGGTGCGGCTGGACCTGACCGACCTGGACGCGGCCGAGGAGGCCGCCCGGGGCGCGGACATCGTGGTCAACAACGCGGGTGTCCAGACGGTCGCCCCCGTCCAGGACTTCCCTCCCGAGCGTTTCTCCCTCATCCTTCGTCTCATGGTCGAGTCGCCGTTCCGCGTGGTGCGCGGCGCCCTGCCCCACATGTACGAACAGGGGTGGGGCCGCGTCGTCAACATCTCCTCGGTGCACGGGTTGCGCGCCTCGGCCTACAAGTCGGCCTACGTGACCGCCAAGCACGGCCTGGAGGGCTTCTCGAAGGTGGTCGCCCTGGAGGGCGCCGCACACGGGGTGACCTCCAACTGTGTGAACCCCGGATACGTGCGCACCCCGCTGGTGGAGAAGCAGATCGCCGCCCAGGCGTTGGCGCACGGCATCCCGGAGGACCGCGTGGTCTCGGAGGTCCTGTTGGCCAGGAGTCCGCTCAAGCGACTGATCGAACCCTCCGAGGTCGCCGAGCTGGTCGCCTACCTGTGCGGTGGGGACGCGTCGTTCGTCAACGGCGCCTCCCTGCCCGTGGACGGAGCATGGAGCGCGAGCTGAACACCACCACTTCCGGCACCCCCGACCCCGACGCCCCGGGTCCCGCCGAACCCGGTCCCACCGTCACCGGCCCCGGCGGTGGGGGCGGGGAGGGTCCCACCGGCTCCGACGGCCAGGCGTTCTTCCTGGACCTGCTGCTGCGCGACGCCCCGGCCGTGGAGTACGAGCGGCCGGTGCTGCGCGCACGGGCGCGCGGGGAGGATCCGGAGGTGGTCGCCGCCCTGGAGGCCGCGAAGCTGACGGCGCTGCGGGTGCGGTCGGTGATGCGCGACCGGCGGCGCCGCGAGTCGGAGCTGGGCGCACTGTTCGAGACGGCCAACGACCTGGCGGGGATGCGCAGCCTGGACCAGGTGCTACAGGCGATCGTGGAGCGGGCCCGCAACCTCCTGGGCACCGACATCGCGTACCTGACGCTGAGCGACCCGGAGGCGGGCGGCACCTACATGCGGGTGACGTCCGGGTCGGTGTCGGCGTCCTTCCAGCGGCTGCGGCTGGCGCCGGGCCGGGGCTTGGGCGGGCTGGTGGCCACCACGGCGCTGCCTTACGTGACGGCCAACTACTTCGCCGACCCGAGGTTCGTGCACTCGGAGAACATCGACCACGCGGTGCGCGAGGAGGGCCTGGTGGCGATCCTGGGCGTGCCGCTGAAGATGAACGGGCGCGACGTGGGCGTGCTGTTCGCGGCGAACCGGCGCGAGCGCCCCTTCGCGCACTCGGAGGTCGCCCTCCTGTCGTCGCTGGCGGCGCACGCGGCCATCGCGATCGACAGCGCGAACCTCATCGACGACACGCGGCGCGCCCTGGACGAGCTGCACACCGTCAACGAGCGGTTGCAGCGGCACACGGCGTCGGTGGAGCGCTCGGCGGCGGCGCACGACCGGCTGACCGACCTGGTGCTGCGCGGCGGCGGGGTGCGCGAGGTGGCGGCCGCGGTGGCCGAGGTGCTGGGCGGCACGGTGCTGATCCACGACGTGACCTCGGACGAGTCGGTGACCGCCGGCCCGGAGGGCGTGGTGGAGGGGGCCTCCCGGGGAGGCGCGCCGTGGGACTCCGGGGACGGCGGCCTGTCCGAGGCGGTGCGCTCGTCGCTGGCCAGCGGCCGCGCCGTGCGGGCGGGCCGGGCGTGGGTGGCGTCGGCGGCGGCCGGAACCGAGCCCCTGGGCACGCTGGTGCTGCGCGGGGTGGAGCTGGACTCGACCGACCAGCGGGTGCTGGAGCGGGCCGCGATGGTGACGGCTCTGCTGCTGCTCATCCGGCGTTCGGTGAGCGAGACCGAGCTCCGGGTGCGCGGTGACCTCCTGGACGAACTGCTGGAGGTACCCGCGCGCGACCCGGTGTCGCTACGGCAGCGGGCGTCGCTGCTGCGCGCGGACCTGGACGGCCCGCACGTGCTGGTGGTCGCGGAGGCCCCGGGCGCGGACCCGGGGCGGCTGCGCTCGGCGGCGACCCATGTCGCGGAGACCACCGGGGGACTGGCCGGCAGCCGGTCGGGCCGCCTGGTGCTGGCGCTGCCCGGAACCGACCCGTCGGCGGTGGGGCGCCGGGTGGCCGACGAGCTGTCGGCAGCGGCGAACGGCCCGGTGACGGCGGGGCTGGCCGGCCCGACGGACGGCCCGGCGTCGTTTCGGGACGCGTTCGCCGAGGCGTCCCGGTGCCTGCAGACGCTGCGGGCCCTGGGCCGGGAGGGCGGCGTGGCCGCCACCGAGGACCTGGGGTTCTCGGGGCTGCTGCTGAGCCAGGACCGGGACGTGCCGGGGTTCGTTTCGGCGACCCTGGGCCCGCTGCTGGAGTACGACGCCAGGCGGGGCACGCTCCTGGTGGAGACGTTGCGGGCCTACTTCGCGGCGGGGGGCAACCTGTCGCGCGCCAAGGAGGAGCTGCACATCCACGTGAACACGGTGGCGCAGCGCCTGGAGCGGATCGGTCAGCTTATCGGTGCGGACTGGCAGCGCCCCGGCCGGGCGCTGGAGCTACAGCTCGCCCTGCACCTGCACGGACTGCTGGACAAGGGCGTGGACCTGCTGGGCGACCAGGACGGCGGTTGAGGAGAACAGCGGGCTGTAGTGGTTGTCGTCGGGGAGTTCGACGGTGACCAGGTCCTCGGGGAGTCCGGCCAGGCGTTCGCGCGTGTACAGTCCCGGGCTCTCGTCCATGAGGCCGCGCGCCGTCCACAGCAGGCGGGCGGGGCAGGGCAGCCGGTGCACGGCGCCGAGCGCGTCGGGGTCGGCGAGGACCTGCTCCCCGTCCGCGCGCACGGCCTCCTCGTCGCAGGCGGAGCGCATGGCGGGCGGCTCCCCCGTGAGGTCGCGCAGGACGTAGTGGTCCACCCAGGTGTTCCATCGCCCCTCGAAGGCGGGGTGGCGCCGCCAGAAGTCCCGGTAGTGGTCGGGCCCCTCGAAGGTCATGCGCAGGCGGGCCATGGCGGGGCCGAGCACGGCGTCGATGTCGGTCCCGGGAGGGGCGGGCAGTCCGTGCCCGCCGTCGACCAGCAGCACCCCGGACACCCGGTCGGGGTGGCGGACGGCGGCCAGGCAGGCGACGAACGCGCCCATGGAGTGGCCGACCAGGACGGTGTCACCGATCCCGTGGGCGTCGAGCACGGCGGCCATGTCGTCGGCGTGGGCGGCCAGGCCGCGCGGTCCGGCCAGGTGTGCGCTGCGTCCGCGTCCGCGCAGGTCCGGCGCGATCAGCGGCGGACCGCCGAGCCCGGACAGCTCGGCGGCGAGGCGGGCGAAGGAGTGGCCGTTGGCGGTGATGCCGTGGACGGCCAGGACCGGTGTGCCGGGGCCCCCGCCCCAGCGGGTGACGGCCAGGCCGCCTCCGTGGGCGGCCGGGTCGGCCCCGGGGACGGGGACGGTGTACTCGTCCCCGTCGGTCCAGGTGGTGTCGGTCATTTCCGTGCGTCCTTCCTGTCACGCAGGGCCGCGCGGACGCGCCCGGGGAGGGCGACGAGTCCGCCCGGGAAGAAGAACACCATCAGCACGAACAGCGTGCCGAGGATGAACAGGGGCTGGGACAGCGGTGCGGCGATCCACGCGGGCAGCGCGGTGAAGGCCTCGGAGCCGCCCAATTGGAGGAGGCGGTGGTCGGCGTAGGTGTACAGGGCGGCGCCCAGCAGCGGTCCCCAGCGGGTGCCGGCGCCGCCCAGGGCCACCATGACCAGCAGGGTGAGGGTGAACTCGGCGGTGGTGATGGTGGGGGTGACACCGCCGACGACCAGCAGGTAGACGACGCCGCCCAGGGAGGCCAGGCCGCCTCCGACGGTGAAGGCCGTGAGCTTGTAGGGGTAGGGGTTGACGCCGAGGACGGCGACGCGCTGCTCGTTGGCGCGGATGCCCTGCCAGACGCGGCCGACCGGGGAGGTGGTCAGCCACCAGACGACGCAGACGGAGACCGCGGCGTAGGCGACGGCCACCCAGTACAGGTTGACGGTGTTGACCACGCCCACGAACGCGTCCGGGACCATGGCGGTGTTGAGGGACAGGCCCTCCTCGCCACCGGTCAGGCGGCCGGGGTCGCGGGAGATGAGGATGGACCCGGCCTGGGCGAAGGCGAGGGTGACCATGGCCAGGGCTATGCCGTTGACGCGCAGTGAGACGGCGCCGAGGACCAGGGACAGCAGGGTTCCGCCGGCGACGGCGATCAGCGCCGACCACAGGAGCGGGAGTTCGACCACCCGCATGAGCAGCGCGGCGGTGTAGGCGCCGCAGGCGAAGTAGAGGGAGTGCCCGAAGGAGAGCAGTCCCACCCGGCCGTAGAGCAGGTCGTAGCTGGTGGCCAGTCCGCCGAGGACCAGGCAGAAGGCGATCAGGTGCAGGGTGGACGGGCTGTTGAGGGCGCCCTCGAACAGTCCGGGGACGTACAGGGTGGAGAAGGGCAGGGACAGCGCCACCGCCAGGACGGCGACCGGGCCCGCCCACGCGGGCGGGCGTCGGCGCCGGCGGGCGCCGCCCGCGGCCGGCGGCGCGGTGCCACCGCCGGGAGTACTGGCGCCGGGGGCCTGGGCGGCCACGTCGGTGTCGGTCATCATGCCACCCTCTCCGCGGACTTCTTCGCGGTCAGACCGCCCTGCCTGGTGAGTAGCACGAGGGCCAGGACGATGACCACGGCGATGTCGCCGAGCCCGGCGACGGTGTAGTAGTTGGCGAACTGCTGGATGAGGCCGACCGTGACGGAGGCGATCGCGCAGCCGGTGAGCGAGGTGGTCCCGCCGATCACCACGACGATGAACGCGAAGATCAGCAGGGACAGCCCCTGGGTGGGGGTGACCACGCCGAAGTACAGGCCGCTCAGCGCACCGGCCAGGGCCGCGGCGGCACCGCCGATGGCGAACACCAGCGTGAAGGCCCTGCGCACGTCGATGCCGAGGGCGGTGACCATGGCCCGGTCCTGCACGCCCGCGCGGACGATGAGCCCGTAGCGGGTACGCGAGTTGAACAGCCACAGGGCCGCGAACACGGCGACGGCGGCCAGGATGAGCAGGAAGCGGTCCCTGGGGATGTGCACGCCGAGGACGGAGGCGGCGCCGCTCACCAGTTCGGGCTTGGGGAAGGTGAGCGGGTCGGCGCCCCAGACCGCCTGGATGAGCGCGGGGACGGCCAGGCTCAGGCCGACCGTGGCGAGGATCTGTTCGCGGTGCCTGCCGTAGAGAGGGCGGATGACGCAGAGTTCGACCAGGGTGGCGGCCAGGGTGCCCGCGGCCACGCCGAAGGCGACGGCGAGCAGGAAGCCGAACCCGGCGGGCCCGGCTCCGGGCAGGTACTCGGCGGCCCACCAGGTTCCGTAGGCGCCGATGGCCAGGAAGGCGCCGTGCGCGAAGTTGAGCACGTCCATCAGGCCGAAGATCAGCGAGAGCCCGGAGGCGATGAGGAAGTAGAGGGCGCCCAGGCCGAGCCCGGTGATGGCGAGGAGGATGACGGTGCTCACGCGGGCCGCCTCCCTTCGGCGGTCTCGGCGGTGGAGGTGGAGGGGGCGCTGTCCGTGCCCCCGGGCCCGGCGGCCGTGCGGGCCACGCCGAGGAGTTCGCGGACGCGGTCGGCGTCGTCGAGCAGTTCCAGGGCGGGCCCGGTGTGGACCACGCGGCCCGCGTCGAGCACCACGGTCCGGTCGGCGACCCGGCGGACCAGGGACAGGTTCTGCTCCACGAGCAGGACCGGCACCTGCTTCGCGGCGCGGGCGACGGCGTCGGCGACCTCGCGGACGACGCGGGGCGCGAGGCCCTTGGTGGGCTCGTCCACGATGAGGAGCTTGTTGTCGTTGAGCAGGGCCCGGCCGATGGCGAGCATCTGCTGCTGGCCTCCGGAGAGGGTGCCCGCGGGCTGGTCGGCCCGCTTCCCGATCTCGGGGAACAGCTCGTGGACGAGGTCGTAGCGGTGCCTGCCGGGACGGCGTTCGGCGATGCGCAGGTTCTCGGCGACGGTGAGGGCGGAGAAGACCCCGCGGTCCTCGGGCACGTAGCCGATGCCCCGGGCGACGATGGCGTGGGTGGGGTGGGCGGTGATGTCCGCGCCGTCGAAGTCCACCCGGCCGGTGCGCGGCACCAGTCCGAGCAGGGCCTTGACGGTGGTGGTCTTGCCGACGCCGTTGCGGCCCAGGAGCGCGGTGACGCCTCGGCCCGGCATGGAGAAGGACACCCCCTGGAGGATGTGCGAGCCCTCGATCCACACCTGGAGGTCGGCCGCGTCCAGCAGCGGCCCTCCGGCGCTCACGCCCCGTCCCCGAGGTAGGCGGCCTGCACGTCGGGGTCGGCCATGGCCGAGTCCGGGTCGGTGAAGGCCAGCAGGGCGCCGTGGTGCATCACGGCCAGGCGGTCGGCCATGTCGAGGAGCACCTCCATGTGGTGTTCGACCATGAGGACGGTGCAGCCCTGTTCGCGGTGCACGTCCCGGATGACGGTGGTGAGCTCGCCGATCTCCCCGGCGCTGACCCCGGCCATGGGCTCGTCCAGGAGGATCAGGCGGGGGCGGCGGGCCAGGAGGAGGGCGAGTTCGAGCTTGCGCTTGTCGCCGTGGGACAGGTCGCCGGCGAGGGCGTCCGTCCGGTGGGAGACACGGACCAGGTCCAGGACGGCGGTGGCCTCCGCGCCGCCGTCGGGGGTGGCCCTGCGCCAGAAGCGGCGGGACTCGCCCGTGCGGGCCTGGACGGCCAGGCCGACGTTGGCGCCCACGGTGAGGTCGCCGAAGACGCTGGAGGTCTGGAAGGTGCGTCCCATGCCGAGCCGCGCGCGGCGGTGGGGCGCGTACCGGGTGACGTCGGTACCGGCGAGGCGGACGCTGCCGCCCGTGGGCCTGGTCAGTCCGGAGACCAGGTTGAACAGGGAGGTCTTGCCCGCGCCGTTGGGGCCGATGAGGGCGACGAACTCGCCCTCGTCCACGCGCATGGTGACGTCGTCGACGATGACGGCGCCGCCGACCGACCAGCTCAGGTGCTCCAGGGCCAGGCCCGGGACGGCGCCGGGGGCGCCCGTGCCGGACGGGCCGGGGACGGCGGTGGCCGCCTCCGCGGTCCCGGTGGTGTCCGTGGGTTCGGGTGCCATGCCTACTCCGCGACCGCGGGCTCGACGTCCGCGGCGGGGATCTCCGCGACCAGCTCGGGGTGGGCGTCCTCGCCCTCGCCGACCAGCTCGACCTGGTACATGGGCTGGACGAGGGCGTGGTCCTCGGCCCTGATGGTGAGCTCGCCCTTGACCCCGTCGAAGGTCCAGCCCTCCAGAGCGCCGATGCGGTCCTGGACGTCGTCTCCGGCGCCGGCGGCGTGCACGATCATCTGGGCCGCGGTGAAGCCGTCGGGGGTGAAGAGGTCGACGGTGCCGCCCCCGGCCTCGACGGACTCCTTCATGACCTGGGCGAGCTCGGTGTCGGAGGCGCCGTCGAAGTAGTGGGAGAGGAAGGAGATGCTTCCGCCCGCCTCTCCGAAGATCGGGTAGGACGGCTTGATGTCCAGGCCGGTGACGACCTCGGTGGAGTCGAGGATGCCCTGCTGGTCCAGGGACCGCCACATGGCGGAGGCGGTCTCACCCGCCCACGCGACAAAGACCAGGTCGGGCTCGGCCTGGCTGACCTGCTCGGCGAAGGGGGTGAGGTCGGTGGTGTCCGGCGGGGCCAGGACGCTGTCGACGCTGGCGCCCTCCGCTTCGAGGACCTCGGTGACGGCGGAGACGTTGTCCTGTCCGAAGGCGTTCTGCTGGGCGAACACCAGGACCTCCGCCCCCTCGGGGTCCTCCATGAAGGTGCTCGCAGTGAGGATGTCCTGGTAGGTCTGGCGGCCGGAGCGGAAGGTGTGGTCGTTGATCCCGCTGATGGCGTCGGTGGCCGCGGGCCCGGAGACGAAGAGGACGTCGTTCTGCTCGGCGAGCGGGGCGACCTGGACGGCGATGCCGGAGGCGGTGGACCCGGCGATGATGTCGTGGCCGGTGCCGATGAGCTCGCGGGTGGCGGAGACGGCCTTGGTCGGGTCTCCGGCGTCGTCCATGAACTCGACCTCGACGGGGCGGCCGTCGATCTCCATGGTGCCGTCGGTGGCGTGGTCGAGCCCGGCCTCGAATCCCTGCTTGTACTGCTCGCCGTAGCTGGCGAGGGGACCGGTGGCGGAGTAGACGATGCCGACCTTGATGGGCGCGTCCTCGCCTCCCCCGGCGGCCTCACCGGGGCTTCCGCAGGCGGACACGGCGAGGACGACCGCGCAGAAGGCGGCGGTCAGGGGGGTCTTGCGCATTTCTCTCCTCCAGTCGGCACCCGTCTGTCCGACACAACCGCCCGAGCTGGGGGATGGGGTGCCAACCCGAAGGTAGAACCGGGGTGACCCGTTTCACATGTAGCGAGCACATACATTCGGTCCCGAATCGGTGTACGGGGGACCCACATGCGCTGTCAGGACGGGGCTGGAAGTGCTCCGTCCGGCTCCGGCCACGTCAGTCCGCGGAGCGTCCGGCGAGGCGGCGCACGGCCGCCAGACCGTCCGGGGTGCCGGGCCAGTGGCGCTCCAGCGCCTGTTCCCCGGCGTTGCGCACGACCGAGCGCAGGACGAGGGCGACGATGATCGCGTCGTCGGCGTAGCCGAGGACGGGGACGAAGTCGGGCACCAGGTCGACAGGCAGGGCGAGGTAGGCCAGAAGCAGCCACAGCCGCACGCGGACCCCGCGCGGCAGTGCCCGGTCGCGGGCCAGCCGGGACACGAGCCGCAGCAGGTCGGGAAGGAGCCGCACGGCCTCGGCGAGCAGGTTGCCCCGGGGCCGGGCGAGGGCGACGGCGGCCAGCGCGAGCAGCCACAGCAGCACCAGCCCGCCCACGGCGCCCGCGAGGACGCCGACCCAGAGGTCCATCAGGCGGTCCCACGGACGTCACTCGCCACCGGCTTCCGCTCCCCGGCGCATCCGGTGCCGTGGTGGGAGCACCGGTCCGCCGCGTCGCCGGTGGCGGCCGGCGGAGTCCCGGCGGTGCCGGGCGCGTCGAAGGGCTCGGAACGGGTACGGCCGCCGGTGCGGCCGGCTTTCCGCGTCGGCAGACCCCCACAGGGATTCGGACAGGTGATGGGGCAGTGGACAAGAAGAGGCTCGCCCATATCGTTCTCGCCCTCCTGACCAGCGGGTCCGTCCTGCTCGGCGCGTATCTTCCCTTCGCGTGGTCCGGCCTCGCCGGCTACGCCGTGGCCGGTGTCGTCCTGGTGGTGTGGGCAGCCTACGCGGGCCGCCTGTACCAGGAGGACCGGGAGGCGCGCACGACCCGGTGAGGCGGTCCCCGCGTTCGCGGGGTGATCCCATGGGGCTCTCACGGACGACCGGCCTGGTCGACGACGCCGTCGCCGTCCTCCCGGCCCTGGTGGCGTGGCCGGACCGGACGCGGGCGCCGCGGCCGTCCGGCCGCTCACGAAGGCTCCGGGAGGTCCCCCGGCTCCCCCCGGCCCCGACGTCCGTCGAGGGCCGGGATCAGCAGGAGCCCTTGTCCTTCCACGGGTTCCACTCCTCGCTGCCGCCCGGCGGGAAGCCCTGGATCCACCATCGCGCCTCGTACGCGCGGCCCTGGTACCGGACCTGGTCGCCCTCCTCGTAGACGGTGTCCTGGTTCCACTCCGGTGCGTCGCAGGCGTCGCCGGAGTTCTCCCGGTCACCGCGGCCGCCGCCGTTGCCGTGGTCGCCCCGGTCTCCCCGTCCGCCGTCGTCCTCGGAGGGGGAGGCCTCCTCGGACTCCTCCTCTTCCTCCTCGGGCTCCTCCGGTGCGGGGCCGGTGGACACGGTGACGGCGACGGTGCCCTCCTCCGGCAGGATCGTGCCGGGTTCGGGGGTCTGTCCGCTCACCTCGCCCACGGGCGCGGTGTCGTGGTGCTCCTCGGCGACCTCCACGGCCAGGCCGAGCCCGGCCAGCGCGGCGACGGCGTCCTCCTGTGCCATGCCGACCAGGGTGGGGACGATGACGCCCTCGCTCACGTGGAGGACGACGGGTTCCTCGCGGTCCCCCTCCTCGCCCACCCCTGGCTCCGTGGACAGCACGGTGCCCGGCGCCTCCTCGGCGGAGTGCTCCTGGACGATCTCGATGTCGGTGAAGCCGGTCCGGCGCAGCGCGTCGCGCGCCTCGCCCTCGGTTCCGCCGACCACGTCGGGGATCTCGGCGAACTGCGGACCCGCGGAGACCCACAGCAGGACCTCGGCGCCCCGCTCCACCGTGCTCCCCGCGGAGGGCGTGCTCTCGGCGACCGACCCGGGGTCGACGGTGTCGCTGTAGGCCTCGTCGAACCGCACGGCCAGCTCCAGGTCGAGCGCGGCCAGTCGCTCCTCGGCCTCCTCGGTGGAGGTGCCCACGACGTCGGGCAGTTCGACGCTGTCGTCCGGGACCAGCGCCCAGCCGGCCGCGAACAGCACCAGGACCAGCAGGCCCGCGCCGACGAGCACGGGGACGCGCCGCCACAGTGGGACGGGTGCGCCCCGGTCCGCCCGGTGCTCCTCCGGTACGTCGGTGATGATCGGGATCGGCCTGGTGTCGTCGGCGGCGAGGTCGGCCGGGGAGCCGGAGAGCGACCGCAGCACCTGTTCGACGACGGTGAGGTACTGGCCCGCGTCGCGTGGGCGGTAGCGCGGGTTGGGGTCGGTGGCGTTGGCGACCAGCATGTCCAGGTCCGACGGCGACTCTGGGACGACGGACGAGAGCCGCAGAGAGTGGACGTCCGGTGCGACGGACACACCGGTGATCAGTGTGTACAGGAGCCGCCCGACGGCGTGCACGTCGGTGTGGGTCTCCGGACCGGCGTCCTCCGCGGCGTCGAAGAGCAGGGGGAAGCCGGTGACCCGCACCCCGCCCTCGCCGTCCACCACGACCTTGTCCAGGTCCAGTTCACCGTGCACGGTCCCCGCCCCGTGGGCGACGTCGAGGGCGGTGAGCATCCCGGCCACGATGGTCAGGGCCACGTGCGGCGGGTAGCGGAGGCCTCCCTCGCCCAGCGCGTGGGCGAGGGTCTCCCCCTGCAGGTACTCGGTGACCGCGTACACGTGGTCGCCGTCGCGCCCTCGGCCGAGGGTCCGCGCGAGCCCCGGGTGGGAGAGCTCCTCCAGGGTCTGGGCGCGTTCCAGGAACGCGTGCACGGCGCCGTGGTCGTGCACCAGCCACGGGTACATGACGGTGACCGTGACGGTCTGGTCGGCGCTGAGGTCGTGCGCGACGTGGACGGTTCCCGAGGCACCGCTGCGGAGACGTTTGCCGAGGATGTAGCGCTCGTGCAGCGTGATACCGAAGAGGGGGTCGGGAGCGGGGGTCTCCATGCGAGGAATTCTATGTCCCCAAGTCCTGACATATCGCCCGCTATCAGGCCGAATGCGGACAGGGAATGCCCGATAAGGTCAACTCGCAGCACCCCCGGTACCGAAACGTTGCGAGGCCCCTGTGAACCTTCCCCTTCCCGGAACGACGGACGACCGCGTGGTCGGAGTCCTGCTCGGCTCCGCGTGCGGCGACGCCCTCGGCGTGCCCTACGAGTTCGGGCCGAGGCTGGCCGAGGACCGGGTGCCGGAGATGGCCGGGGGCGGGCTCGGCCCCTACGAGCCGGGGGAGTACTCCGACGACACCCAGATGGCGGTGTGCATCGCCCGGGCCCTGCGAGACCACGGCGACCCCGTGTCGGCGGAGGCCCTGCGCCGGACCGCCGACGCCTTCCTGCGCTGGGCGAACGACGGCGCCTCCGACATCGGCAACCAGACCGCGTGGGTGATGCGCCGCTCCGGGCACGCCCTCGGGCGGCCCGAGGTCGCCAAGGTGATGGAGCGTGCGGCGGCGGACCGCTTCGCCGACGGGGTGCCGAGCGCGGGGAACGGGTCGCTCATGCGCACGGGCCCGCTGGCGCTGGCCTACCCGGACGACCCCCGGGGCCTGGCCGTGGCCGCCGACCGCTACAGCCGTCTCACCCACGGCGACCCGCTGGCCTCCGAGGCGTGCGTGCTGTGGTGCGAGGGGATCCGGTACGCGGTCGCGCACGCCGACCTGTCCGGAGTACGCGCGGGCCTAGACCTGCTGCCGCGGGACCGGCGCGGAGTGTGGGCGGCGTGGCTGGACGAGGCCGAGGAGCGGCCGCCGCACGCCTTCAGCCCGAACGGGTTCGTGGTGAGGGCCTTGCAGGCGGCGTGGTCGGCCGTCGTGCGCGGCGACTTCACGACCGCGCTGCGGGCCGCCGTGCGGGCGGGCGACGACACCGACACCGTGGCGGCCATCGCCGGGGCGCTGCTGGGCGCGCGGTGGGGTGCGAGCGCGATCCCCCGGGAGTACCTGGACGCGGTGCACGGCTGGCCCGGATACCGGGCCGACGGGCTCTCCGAGCTGGCGCTCGGTGTCGCGGGGCGACGGGCGGGGAAGCGCTAGCCTGGCCCTGTCCCCTCCTCGGAGCCTTGCGCGGGGAGGGCTTTCGACGACTTCCGACCGACCTTCTCGACGACATCGAGGTATGCCATGTCCGGTGAACTGAACTGGGTACGGGCGGACCAGCACCCGGAGCTGCTGGCCGACACGGTCCTGGCCGCGGTGCGGGGACGCGACGACGTGCGGGTGGCGGAGATCGACCCGGAGCTCGCGGACACGGCGGAGTTCTGCGAGCGGTACGGGATGCCCATGGAGACCAGCGCGAACTGCGTGGTGGTCGCCGCCAAGCGCGGCGGCGAGGTGTCCTACGCGGCGTGCATGGTGCCGGCCACCCGGCGCGCCGACGTCAACGGGACCGTCCGCCGCCACCTGGGCGCCCGCAAGGCCTCGTTCGCCCCCATGGACGAGGCCACCGGGCTGACCGGCATGGAGTACGGCGGCATCACGCCGTTCGGCCTGCCGGAGGGATGGCCGGTCCTGGTGGACGAGGCCGTCGCCGCCGGGGGCGATGTGGTCGTGGGCAGCGGGGTGCGCCGCTCCAAGCTCCTGGTGCCCGGCAAGCTGCTCGCCGACCTCCCGGGCGCCGAGGTCCTGGCACTGACCAGGTAGTGGCGCCGGTGCGCCGGGAGGCCGGGGCACGCCCCCCGACAAGTGTCGACACGTCGATCAGCGGACCCGTCGCCACGCCGGTGCGGACGCCGGCATGGCGACGAGTCGTCCCCGTCAGTCCTGTGAGGGGGTGTCCCCGACCTCCGGCACCCACGCGGACTCGACCAGGACCGTGTACTGGTTCACCTGCGGCAGGTCCACGTCCGGCACGGAGTCCGACTCCACGGCGACCGTCTCGTGGTAGAGCGGCATGCCCGTGTCGGGGTCGAACATGATCCGCCGCTCCAGGACGTAGCCGTCCCCGGCGTCCTCCTCGACCAGGAACAGCTCGCCCTCACGGCCCTCGCGGTCCCTGGCCGTGCCCGCGTACAGCACGTCGTCGTGTCCGGCCAGGGCCCGCAGCGCGGCGGCCTGCACACCGGGGTCGACCGGGGCCTCCTCGTACAACTGCTGGAGGGCGTACACGAGTGCGACCGCGGTGGAGGGGTCCGCCGACACGGCGGCGGTGTGGCCGCCGCCCCCGACGAGCTGGTCCGCCAGCCGTCCGGGGTCGGCGGACAGGTCACCGGGCCTCCAGGTGAAGAACATGCCGTTCCCCCCCTCGCCGCCGCCCCACTCGAACTCCTCGGTCCCCTGGTCGAAGAGCCACCGGACCGGGTCGCGGTCGCCGCCCAGGTGCTCGGGCATGCTCGGGGTCGAGACGCTGCGCCCGGACTCGTGGGGGGTGCGCCACACCTGCTCGTTCGTCGGGACGATCCCCCAGCCCTCCTCGCCGGTGTCGGCGTCCTGGGAGTAGGTGAGGGTCCACCGCACGGTGCGCACGTAGGCGACGTCCCCGTTCCTCGGCGGCGGGGGCTGTTCCCCGGCGGTCTCCGCCAGGGCGAGGAGGTGCTCGCGCCCCTCGGACAACTCGGTCATGGGGGCCTCCAGGGGCGTGGGGGGCGGTCCGGCGTACGCGGGCTGGGCGGCGTTCCAGCCGAGGGGGACGACCACGGCCACGGCGGCGAGCGCGGCGGCGGCGCTCAGGACGGGTCGGAGCAGGGGCCGCCCCGGGAGCAGGCCGCGGACTCCGCGCCGGTGGTGGCCCGAGGCGATCACCTCGACGCGGGAGAGCTCCCTGGCCGCGGGGCTCGCGTGGACGGAGGCGGCGGGGTCGTGTGCGGCGAGCAGTTCGCGCATGGCGCCGATGTCGTCGCCGGGGCCGGTGCGGGTACGGTTCACTTCTTCTCCACGGTGACTCGGACGTGTGCGGGACTCCTGCGGGCCTCCGCCGGGCGGGCGCCGGCCGGAAGCGGGGGCTCCGGGGGAGAGGAGTCCAGGAAGCGCTCGATCCGGCGGCGCGCCCGGTGCAGGCGCACGCGCGCGGTGGCCGTGGTGCAGCCCAGGACCCGGGCCGCGTCGCGCAGCTCCAGCCCCTCCCAGGCCAGGAGCATCACCAGCTCGCGGTCCGTGGCGCTGAGCCGGTCCAGGGCGCGCAGAGCGGTGTCGCGCTCCTCCACCTGGTGGACGGTGTCCGGAGCCTTCGGGCCCCGGTCTCCGCCCTCGTGGACCAGCACCTCGCCGTGCCGCCTGTCATGGCGCCGCCGGGCGCGGACGACGTTGCGCGCCACCCCGTAGAGCCAGGGGAGGGGCTGGTCCTTGGGCAGGCGGTCGTACCTGCGCCAGGCGACGCCGAAGGTCTCGGCGGCGACGTCGTCCGCGCAGTCCGCGCCCATACGGCGCACGGCGTAGCGGTAGACGTCGTCGTAGTGCCGCTCGAAGAACCTGGTGAACTCCCCCTTCAACGATCCCTCCGGATCCGTGTCCGTCGATCCCGGGTCCGTGTCACTGTTCATCGGCTTCCTTCCGTGCGGTCTCACCCTCCTTCTGTCCGGCGGGTCCTGCTTGTTACAGCATCGGTCCGTTTTTCTCGCAGGTCACACGGAGGGGGTCCGCGGGGCGGTACCCGTGCCGGTACCGGGCCGCGGACCCTCCCGGCTTCGCGCCGGGGACGGGGAAACACCAGTTGGGACGCGGTGCGCTCCTTCCCGCACTATTTACTGACCGATCGGTCTGTAATACTGTTCGAGCAAGAGAGCACAGCCCGAGGAGAGGACCGTCAGGTGTCCGAAACACTGCAGAGCTACGCGCGGGGGGCGTGGTTCACCCCCGCGGACGAGGGCTCGCCCCTGGCCGACGCGAACACCGGCGAGACCGTCGCCCGCATCTCGGCCAACGGCCCCGACGTCGCCGGGATGGTGGACCACGCGCGCCGCGTCGGCGGTCCCGCGCTGCGCGCGCTCACCTTCCACCAGCGCGCGAACCTCCTCAAGGAGGTCGCCAAGCACCTGATGGAGTACAAGGAGGAGTTCTACGCGCTCTCCCACCGGACCGGTGCGACCAGGCGCGACACCGCCGTGGACGTGGACGGCGGGTTCGGCACGCTCTTCAGCTTCTCCAGCAAGGGCCGCCGCGAGCTGCCCAACTCCACCGTCATCCTCGACGGGCCCCTGGAGCAGCTCGGCAGGCAGGGCACGTTCGTCGGCCAGCACGTGTACACGTCCCGTCCGGGCGTGGCCGTGCAGATCAACGCGTTCAACTTCCCGGTGTGGGGCATGCTGGAGAAGCTCGCCCCCGCCTTCCTCGCCGGGATGCCGAGCATCGTCAAGCCCGCCGGGCAGACCGCCTACCTCACCGCCGCGGTCGTGCGGCGGATGGTCGAGTCCGGGCTGTTGCCGGAGGGCTCCCTCCAGCTCCTCGTCGGCAGCCACAGGGGACTGCTCGACAACCTGGGCCCGCAGGACGTCGTGGGCTTCACCGGCTCCGCCGCCACCGGCGCCATCCTGCGCAACCACCCGAACGTGGTCAGCGGCGGCGTGCAGCTCAACGTCGAGGCCGACTCCCTCAACTGCTCGATCCTCGGTCCCGACGTGTCCGAGCAGGACCCCGAGTTCGACCTGTTCGTCAAGCAGGTCGTCACCGAGATGACCGTCAAGGCCGGACAGAAGTGCACCGCCATCCGCCGGGTGATCGTGCCCGAGTCGATGGCCGACGCCGTCGTCGGGGCCCTGACCGACCGGTTGTCCAAGGTGGTCGTGGGCGCGGCGGACCACCCGGACGCGCGCATGGGCGCCCTGGTCTCGCTCGGCCAGCGCGAGGAGGTCCGCAAGGCGGTCAAGGCGCTGCGCGCCTCCAGCGAGATCGTCCACGGCGACCCCGAGGACGTGGAGGTCGTCGGCGCCGACGCCGAGGCCGGCGCGTTCATGTCCCCGATCCTGCTGCGCGCCGAGCCCGGCGCCCGGGAGCCGCACGAGGTGGAGGCCTTCGGACCGGTCAGCACCGTGATCACCTACGACGGCGTCGCCGAGGCCGTGGAACTGGCCGCGCGCGGCAGCGGCAGCCTGGTGGGCTCGGTGGTCACCAACGACCCGGACGTGGCCCGCGAGGTCGTCCTGGGCGTCGCGCCCTGGCACGGGCGCGTCCTGGTGCTCAACCGGGACGACGCCAAGGAGTCCACCGGCCACGGCTCACCGCTGCCCGTCCTGGTGCACGGCGGTCCCGGCCGCGCCGGCGGCGGCGAGGAGATGGGCGGCGTGCGCGGCGTCAAGCACCACATGCAGCGCACCGCCGTGCAGGCGTCACCGGACATGGCCACCGCGATCACCGGCCACTGGACCACGGGGTCGAAGCGCACCGTGGACGACGTTCACCCGTTCCGCAAGGACCTGTCGCAACTGCGGATCGGCGACACGATCCGGTCGGCGGAGCGCACCGTCACCCGCGCCGACATCGACCACTTCGCCGAGTTCACCGGTGACACCTTCTACGCGCACACCGACGAGGAGGCCGCCGCCGCCAACCCCCTGTTCGGCGGGATCGTGGCGCACGGCTACCTGGTGGTGTCGCTGGCGGCGGGCCTGTTCGTGGACCCGGCGCCGGGCCCGGTGCTGGCCAACTTCGGCGTGGACAACCTGCGCTTCCTCACCCCCGTGAAGGAGGACGCCACCATCCGGGTGACGCTGACCGCCAAGCAGATCACGCCGCGCACGAACGCCGACTACGGCGAGGTGCGCTGGGACGCCCTGGTCACCGACCAGGACGGCGAGGCCGTGGCCACCTACGACGTGCTCACCCTGGTCGCCAAGGGCGGGGAGTAGACAGGTAGACGAGTCGGTCTGTCGACAAGGCGTCCTGTCGCCACACCACCGTGGCGACAGGGCGCCGCGTCGTTTCCGGGTGCCCCGGCCCGGCGGCGGCCGGGCGGGCGGACCAACCCTGCGGGACCGAACCGGAGACGGGCGGGCGGCATCGTACGGCGGTGGGAGCGAGAGACCGTTCCGGCTCCCCCCGCCACCATTCCTTCCCCGGTGACCAGCAGGAGGACCACCGTGAAACCACCGTCCCCCCGTGAGGACAGCAGCGACGACCTCTCCCGGCGCCGCTTCGCCCGGCTCGCCGTCGTCGGGCTCGCGGCCGGCGCCGGGGCGGTCGGCCTCACCCCGCCGCCCGCGGCCGCCGCGACGGACGGCCAGTGCTACTACGACCGTGCGGGCAGGCTGGCAGGGGAGGACCCGGTCCTTCGGAACCTCGTCCGGGCGCTGACCCCCGGCACCGCTCCTCCCGAACTGGCCGCCCCGGCCCCGGTGAGGCTGTTCGACGACCTGGCCATGCTGAGCGTGGGATTCGTGCACGCCATGGCGGTCCTCACCGACGACGGGATCGTGCTGATCGACGCGCTCAGGTCCCCCGAGGACGCCGAGAACGTGATCGTCCCGGGGCTGCGCGAACTGGGAGCCGATCCGGAGGCGATCAAGTACGTCGTCGTCACACACGGCCACTACGACCACTTCGGCGGGGCGCAGTACCTCGCCGACCGCTACGGGGCACGCGTACTGATGTCGCCGGCCGACTGGGACCTCGTCGAACGCACCCGGCCGGAGCACGCCCCCACCCGGGATCTGGAGATCACGGACGGCCAACGCCTCACCCTCGGCGACACGACCCTCCGCCTGTACGCCACCCCCGGCCACACCGCGGGCACCGTCTCGCCCATCCTCCCCGTACGGACGGGCTCCGAGAGCCATACGGCCATGCTGTGGGGAGGCACCCGACCGGCCGGGACGCTCGCGGAACTGCACACCTACCTGGCGTCCGTCCGCTCGTTCCGCACCCGGATGCGCAGGGCCGGGGTGGACGTGGAACTGGTCAACCACCCCGTCGACGACGGGCTCGCGCGCGCCGAACAGGTCCGCGACGATCCCGGTGGGGACAACCCCTTCGTGCTCGGCCGACGGCGGACCGACCGGTTCATGGAGGTGCTGGACCTCATGCTGCGCGGCTGGATCTCCGACGCCGAGGCCCGGGAGGGCGAGGAGTAGGCGGGCCGCCCGCCGTCAGCGGGCGGCCGGCGCCACCAGGCAGAACTCGTTGCCCTCGGGGTCGGACAGCACCTGGAAGGTCCCCTGCTCGTCGGTGACCGGACCGCCTCTCCGACGGGCTCCCCCGGCGACGGCCGCGTCGGCGGCCGCGGCGATGTCGTCCACGCGCACGTCCAGGTGGATGCGGTTGCGCCCGCCCTTCGGCTCGGGGTCGGGCTGGAAGGACAGCCGGGGCCTCCCCTCGGCGCCCTCCACGTGGGCCCACCCATCGGGCCTCGCCACCGGCTCACCGCCCAGCACGAAGGCCCAGAATCGGGCGAGGAGGTAGGGCTCGGCGGCGTTGACGACCCATTGGTCCATGGTTCCCACGGTCATGGCGCCCGAGCCTGGCCGAGGCCGGTGGACCCGGGCGAGAGAGCGCCCCGGGGTGCCGACTCCCCGGGGCGCTCGTTCACGGCCGCGCCTACATGCGGGCGATGGCCGCGGCCGGGTCCTCCATCGCGTCGGCGACCACGCGCATGAAGCCCGCGGCGGCACCGCCGTCGCACACGCGGTGGTCGAAGGCGAACGACAGTTGCGTGATCTTGCGGACGGTCAGCTCGCCGTCCACCACCCAGGGGCGGTCCATGATCCGGCCCAGGCCGAGGATCGCCACCTGCGGGTGGTTGATGATGGCGGCGCTGCCGTCCACCCGCAGCGACCCGTAGTTGTTGAGGGTGAAGGTGCCGCCGGTCATCTCGGCCGGGGACATCCTGCCCTCCCGGGCCGCGGCGGTGACCCGCCTGATCTCCGCGTCGAGTTCCAGCGTGGTGAGCCGGTGCGCGCCCATGACGGCCGGGGCGACCAGGCCCCGGTCGCTCTGCACGGCCAGGCCCAGGTTCACGCCGTCGTACTGCACCAGCTCGCCGCGCTCGGTGTCCACCAGCCCGTTGAGCTCGGGATGGGCGCGCAGGCCGGCGAGCACGAACCGGGCCACGTAGGACAGCAGTCCGGGCCCGGACGGCTGGGACCGGCGCAGGCGGACCAGTTCGGTCGCGTCCACGTCAACCCAGACGGTCGCCTCGGGGATCTCCCTGCGGCTGCGGGACAGCGAAGCGGCGACGCTCCTGCGGAATCCGTTCATGGGCTCGCGCCGGGACTCGGCCAGCCCCGTGCGCGCGTCCACGGCACCCGCCGGAACGGGAGCCGGCGCGGCCGGCGTGTGCTCCACGGAGGGTTCGTCGGCGGGCGCGGCCGGGGACCGCGTGGCCGAAGACCGCGCGGCATCGATGGCGGCGCGCACGTCGCGCCGGGTGATGAGCCCGCCCGGACCGCTTCCGGGGACCTCGGAGATCCGCAGTCCGGCCTCGCGCGCCATCTGCCGGACCAGCGGCGAGGTGACCAGAGGGGGACGCGTGGCGGCGGGGGCCGGTGCGCCGTTCCCGGACACGGGCGCCGAAGCCGAAGCGGGCGTAGTCCCGGGCCCGTCGGACTGGACGGGCTGAGCCGGCTGGGCCGGGCGCGCGGGCGGGCGGTTGCGCGGACGGCGGCGGCGTCCCGAGGCCTGCGCCTCGGGTGTGCCGTAGCCGATCAGCACGTTCCCCGACCCTGACCCGGCGCGCTCCTCCTCGCGGTAGCGCTCCTCCGCCGACACCGGTGCGGCGGGGCCGGATCCGGCCGGGGCCTCAGACCCGGCGTCGCTCCCCGCCACGGCGGCGGGCTCGTCGGCGGAGCCGTCGGCCACGCTGATCAGGGGGCCGCCCACCTCCAGGACCTGGCCCTCCTCGCCGTGCAGTGTGCTGACCGTGCCGGCGAACGGGGAGGGGACCTCCACGATCGACTTGGCGGTCTCCACCTCCACGACCGGCTGGTCCACGGCCACGGTGTCGCCGACGGCGACGAGCCACCGCACCACCTCGGCCTCGGTGAGTCCCTCCCCCAGGTCGGGGAGGTCGAAGGTCCGCGTCGTCACTGGTCCTCCCACTGAAGGTCGTCGACGGCGTCCAGGATCCGGTCCACGCCCGGCAGCTGGAAGCGCTCCAGCTTCGGCGGCGGGAAGGGAATGTCGAAGCCGGTGACGCGGCGCACCGGCGCGGCCAGGGAGTGGAAGCAGCGCTCGGTCACCCGCGCGACGATCTCCGAGGCGACGCTGGCGTACCCGCTGGCCTCGGCGACCACGACCGCGCGTCCGGTGGAGCGCACCGCCTCGCACACGGTGGCGTCGTCGAAGGGGACGAGGGAGCGCGCGTCCACCACCTGGAGGCTGCGGCCCTCCTGCGCGGCGGCCTCGGCGGCCTCCAGCGCGGTGGGCACCGACGGCCCGTAGGCGATGAGGGTGGCGTCGGTGCCGGGACGGCGCACCACGGCCCTGCCGATGGGCGGCTCGGGGGTCGACAGGTCGACCTCGTCCTTGCCCCAGTACAGCTTCTTGGGCTCCATGAAGACGACCGGGTCGTCGGAGGCGATCGCGTCGCGCAGCAGGAAGTAGGCGTCGGCGGGCGTGGACGGGGCGACCACGGTCAGGCCCGGCGTGTGCGCGTAGTAGGCCTCGGAGGAGTCGCAGTGGTGCTCGACACCGCCGATCCCGCCCGCGTAGGGGACGCGGATGACCATGGGCAGCCCGACCCGGCCGCGGGTGCGGTTGCGGGTCTTGGCCACGTGGCTGACGATCTGCTCGAAGGCCGGGTAGGCGAACGCGTCGAACTGCATCTCCACGACGGGGCGCATGCCGTTCATCGCCATGCCGACGGCCATGCCGACGATGCCGGACTCCGCGAGCGGGGTGTCGAAGCAGCGGTCCTCGCCGAACTCGGCGGTGAGGCCGTCGGTGACGCGGAAGACGCCGCCGAGGGGCCCGACGTCCTCACCGAACACGTACACCGCCTCGTCCTCGGCCATGGCGTCGCGCAGGGCGCGGTTGAGGGCCTGCGCCATGGAGAGCTTGGTGGGGTCGGTCGCCATGTCAGTTGCCCTCTCTGCTCAGTTCGTCGGCCAGGAAGGCGGCCTGTTCGTCCAACTGCGGCGTGGGGGTGGCGAACACGTGCGCGAACAGCTCCGCGGGGTCGGGGTCGACGTCCTTCGAGACGCCCTCGCGCATGGCGGTGGCCACGGCCTCCGCCCTCTCGGTGATCTCGGCCTTCCGGGCCTTGGTGAGCAGGCGCTTGCGCTTGAGGTAGGCCTCCATGCGCAGCAGCGGGTCACGTGCCTCCCAGGGGTCGACCTCCTCCTTGCTGCGGTACCGGCTCGCGTCGTCGGCGTTGGTGTGCGCCTGCATCCGGTAGGTGTGCGCCTCCACCAGCTGGGGGCCCTCACCGGTCCGGGCGGCGGCCACCGCGCGGTCCAGCACGGCGAGCACGGCGGGGGTGTCGTTGCCGTCCACCCGCTCGGCGTTCATCCCGTAGCCGACGCCCTTGTGCGCCAGCGACGGGGCGGCGCTCTGCCGGGCCAGTGGCACGGAGATGGCGTACTCGTTGTTCTGCACGAAGAACACCACCGGGGCCCGGAACACGGCCGCGAAGTTCAGCGCCTCGTGGAAGTCGCCCTCGCTGGTGGCCCCGTCGCCGCACAGCGCCATGACCACCGTGTCCTCGCCCCGCAGGCGGGCGGCGTGCGCGACGCCCACCGCGTGCAGCAGTTGGGTGGCCAGCGGCGTCGCCTGCGGCGCCACCCTGTGCGCGTAGGGGTCGTAGCCCGCGTGCCAGTCGCCCTTGAGCAGGGTGAGGACCTCCACCGGGTCCACGCCGCGCGCGATCACGGCGGCGGTGTCGCGGTAGGTCGGAAACAGCCAGTCCCCCTCCGCCAGGGCCAGGGCCGCGCCCGTCTGGCAGGCCTCCTGCCCGTGTGAGGAGGGGTAGACGGCCAGGCGGCCCTGGCGTACGAGGGCGCCGGCCTGGTCGTTGACCCGGCGGCCGATCACCAGGGAGGTGTACGCGGCGAGCAGCCGGTCCCGGTCCGGGAACGGCAGGGAGGCCCCGGCCACCGGGCTCCCGGTCTCGTCGAGCAGCCGCACCGGTTGCTCGGAGGGGAGAAGGTCCCGGTCGTCAGCCATGGCTTCCAACCTCCTGTGTCAGAGAGATGTGTTCAGACACATGGTGGTATTTATTGCCATCTGTTCGCCACAACAGCGCAAAATTCAAGAAAACGTCGAGTTTTTGCGGCTCTTTTCTGGCCATCCGTCTACGTGTGTGACCCAGAACACCCGCCCGCGTGGACAAGTGGCCGAGCGTCCCTCCCCGGTCCGCGTGCGGAGCCGGGCCCGGAGGACGACGCAGGCCACGGCGGCCGTCGCTAAGGTGGATCGGTACCGCGCCGCCTCCGGCGGAGCCTCCCCGCGGTGCGCACCACACCACCGGGAAAGAGGGGAAACCCGTGAGCGACGAGCGCGAGAACCTGAGCTACGAGCTCTTCGGCACCGCGATCCGCGACCTGGCCCGCACCATCGCCGACGACGGGTTCGAACCCGACATGATCCTGTCCATCGCGCGCGGCGGCCTCTTCGTCGCCGGTGGCCTGGGGTACGCGCTGGACGTCAAGAACCTGCACGTCATGAACGTGGAGTTCTACACCGGGGTCGGCACCACGCTCGACATGCCCGTCATGCTGCCCCCGGTCCCCAACCTGGTCGACCTCAGCAGCAAGAAGGTCCTCGTCGCCGACGACGTCGCCGACACAGGGAAAACCCTCAAGCTCGTCCACGACTTCTGCGCCGAGCACGTCGCCGAGGTACGCAGCGCCGTGATCTACGAGAAGCCGCGGTCACTGGTCAGGTGCGAGTACGTCTGGAAGCACACCGACCGGTGGATCAACTTCCCCTGGTCGGTGGAGCCGCCCGTGGTCTCCCGCCCGGACCAGGTCCGCGACGCCTGACCCCTCAGTCCCCCGGCCCCCGCGCCGGGGGAGCGGAGGCGGCCTCCCCCTCCGCCTCCCGTTCGGCCAGCCGGCGGCGCTGCGGTACCACCGTGTACTTGGGATCGGCGGCGGACTGCTTCCCGGCGTGGAAGACCCCCAGGCGGGTGCAGGCCGACCCGGCGAGCAGGGCCGCGCCGCTCAGCGCGGAGGCCGTGCGGCTCCGGCGGCCGAGCACCGCGCCGGCGGCCCCGGCCAGGGTGAGCGCCTTGGCGGTGCGGACGAACGCCCCCGCACGGCCCCGGCGGTAGGGCTCGCCGGACAGGCCCATCCGGTACTCCATGGCGCTGGAGACCGCCGTCTCCACCAGGGCGCCGCCCACGGCCGCGCGGCGCGCGGGCCCGCTCTGCGCCAGGGGAGCGGTGGCCAGGCCCATCCCGCCCGCCGCGGAGACGGCGGAGGCGGCGAACACGAACGGCATGTACCGGTAGCCGTCGTGCCAGGAGGGCACGGCGGTGTCGCAGACCAGCGGTGCCGTGTAGGTGGCGACCAGCGGCCCCACCGCCGCGGCGCCGAGAGTGGCCGCGCGGCCGATCCGGGGGAACCACCCGGTGGCGGAGGTCACCGCGGCGACCCCGGCGAGGGGGCCGTAGGCCATCAGGGTCCACGATCCGACGCTCATCGGCGAGGTCGGCTTGAACACCCGCAGCATGTTGAGGAAGCGCTCGGGCCGTCCCAGGTCGTGGATGAGCGCGGCCGTGGAACCGGAGATCGCGCCCAGGGCGGCGTACTTCAGCGGCCGGGCCAGGTCCGGGCGTCCGGTCAGCTCGGCACCGGCGGCGAGCACCGACGAGGCACCGGCCAGCCCGCCCAGGAACAGGTACCCGCCGACGTCGGGGGCCTCCCACACGATCTGGTTGATGATCGGCTTGCCGTAGTAGGAGCGGAACTCGGCGTCGGGCACCCGTGTGGCCTCCCCGCGCCTCCCGCGGCCGCCGCGCCGGCGCCGCTGCTCCTCACCGACGACGTCGGCGGCCCCCGTGATCGCCTCCCGTCCGGGGCGCTCTCCGCGGATGCCCTCCTTGGTCACGTCCGACGTGTTCATCAGCGCCTCCCCGCGAAGGTCGCGGCCACTCCGACCAGCAGCGCGGCGGCCGCGACACCGGCGTGCCTCCACATCGACGGCAGGTCCCGGGTGGTCACCACCGGGTCCGGCGGCAGCCCGTAGACCTCGGGCTCGTCCAGCAGCAGGAAGAACGCGCCCGCGCCGTCCACCCCGTCCGACGGATCCTCGCCGTACAGGCGGGCGGAGGACACCCCGGCCTCGTGGAGGTCCTCCACGCGCTTCTCGGCGCGCTCGCGGAGCTCGTCGAGGTCGCCGAACTGGATCGAGTCCGTGGGGCACGCCTTGGCGCAGGCGGGTTCCAGCCCGTCGCCGAGCCGGTCGTAGCACAGGGTGCACTTCCAGGCCCGGCCGTCGTCCCCACGCCGGTCGATGACCCCGTAGGGGCAGGCGGGAACGCAGTACCCGCAGCCGTTGCAGATGTCCTCCTGCACCACCACCGTGTCGAACTCGGTGCGAAACAGCGCGCCGGTCGGGCACACGTCCAGGCAGGCGGCGCTGGTGCAGTGCTTGCACACGTCCGAGGACATCAGCCAGCGGAACTCGCCCCGTTCGTCGGCGCCGGAGGCGGCGCCGGGCAGCTCGAAGGACGGCATCCCCAGGTCGACGGCTCCGGGCCGCCCGACACCGGGCTCCTGGAAGCCGAGGGGCTCACGCTGTTCGACGAAGGCCACATGGCGCCACGTGTCGGCGCCCAGTCCCCCACTGTTGTCGAACGACATCGCCGTGAAGTTCAGGCCGTCCTCGGGAACCATGTTCCATTCCTTGCAGGCGACCTCGCAGGCCTTGCACCCGATGCACACGCTGGTGTCGGTGAAGAAGCCGACGCGCTCCGGCCCGCCGCCCCCGGTCCTCTCCCGGTTCTCCCCGTCCACGCTCACACCTCCGTTCCGGTCTGCTCGGTGATCCCGGCGCGCTCCTGGTAGGCGCGCACGAACTCCCTGCGCTCGGCGCCGCGCGGGCGCCGTCCCGCGACGATGTCGGCGGTGAGCGCCTTGACCTCCTGGATGTGCACGTTGGGGTCCAGGGAGATGGACATCAGCTCGTTGGCCGCGTCCCCCGTCGAGTACCCGTTCGGCCCCCAGTGGTAGGGCACCCCGATCTGGTGGACCACCCTTCCCTGCACCCTCAGGGGCCTCATGCGGTCCGTGACCATGACCCGGGCCTCGATGGCGTTGCGTGCCGTGACGATGGTGGCCCAGCCGCCGTGCTCCAGCCCGCGCTCGGCCGCCAGCTCCGGTCCCACCTCGCAGAAGAACTCCGGCTGTAGTTCGGAGAGGTAGGGCGTCCACCGGCTCATCCCGCCCGCGGTGAAGTGCTCGGTGAGCCGGTAGGTGGTCACCACGTACGGGAAGACGTCCGCCCCCGGGGTGCCGGGTGCGGGGTGGTACCGGTTGTACTCGTGCGGATACGTCAGACGCGTCGGGTTGCGCTGGTGCCCGTAGAGCGGGTTCGCGAACGGGGTGTCCTGCGGCTCGTAGTGGGTGGGCATCGGCCCGTCGTTCAGCCCGGCGGGCGCGTACAGCCACCCCCTGCCGTCGGCCTGCATGATGAAGGCGTCCCGCCCGCTCAGCGCCGCCACCCCCTCGGCGTCCTCCGGGGGCTGGTGGTCGGGCGCCTTGTGGTTCTCGAAGTCGGGTGTGTCGTGCCCGACCCAGCTGCCCTGCTCGGCGTCCCACCAGACGAGGCTCTTGCCCGGACTCCACGGCTCGCCGTTCTCGTCCGCGGACGCGCGGTTGTAGAGGATGCGCCGGTTGTCCGGCCAGGACCACGCCCACTCGGCGGCGATCCAGTCCTGTTCCGTGTGGGGCTTCTTGCGCGCCGCCTGGTTCACCCCGTCCTTGAAGACGCCGCAGTAGATCCAGCATCCGCAGGACGTGGACCCGTCGTCGCGCAGCTCCGTGTAGGCGGTGAGCGGACGACCCTCGGCGTCGTGGCCGTTGATCTCCCGCAGGACCGCGGCCGCGTCGGGCTCGCCGTCCTCCTCCAGCGGGTAGTCCCACGTCAAGTCCAGGACCGCGCGGTCCTTGGGGTCGTCGGAGCCGGCGAGCCTCTCGCGGATGATCCGGCCCAGGTGGTACATGAACCAGAGATCGCTGCGTCGGTCACCGCTGGGAAGCACGGCCCGGTCGTGCCACTGGAGCAGCCGGTTGGTGTTGGTGAAGGTGCCCGACTTCTCGGTGTGCGCCGCGGCGGGGAAGAAGAACACCTCGGTGCCGATGTCCTCGGTCCGCTTCTCCCCGGACTCGATCTCCGGCCCGTCCTTCCACCAGGTGGCGCTCTCGATCAGCGAGAAGTCGCGCACGACCAGCCAGTCCAGTTCGGCCATGCCCATGCGCTGGGCCCGGCTGTTGGCCGAGCCCACGGCGGGGTTCTCCCCCATGAGGAAGTAGCCCTTGCAGTCCCCGGCGATCTGGGCCATCACGGTGTCGTAGTGACTGTGGGACCCCGTGAGCTTCGGGATCCGGTCGAAGCAGTAGTCGTTCTCGGCCGTCGCGCTCTCGCCCCACCATGCCTTGAGCAGGCTGACGGTGTAGGCCCGCATCCCGTCCCAGAAGCCCTTGCGCGGGTTGCCGACGGCCAGGACGTAGTTCTCCAGGGACGTCTCCTCGTGGGCGTGGGGCATCGGCAGGTAGCCCGGGAGCAGGTCGAACAGCGTCGGCACGTCGCTGGAGCCCTGGATGCTGGCGTGTCCGCGCAGTGCCTGGATGCCTCCGCCCGGACGGCCGATGTTGCCCAGCAGGAGCTGGAGGATGGAGGCGGCCCGGATGTACTGCGAGCCGACGGTGTGCTGGGTCCAGCCCACGGCGTAGCAGAAGGCGCTGGTGCGGTCCCGGCCCGAGTTGCCGGTGAGGTGGTCGCACACCTGGAGGAAGGTCTCCCGCGGGATGCCGCAGACCTCCTCGACCATCTCGGGCGTATAGCGCGAGTAGTGGCGCCCGAGGATCTGGAACACGCAGCGCGGGTCGGTGAGCGTCGGGTCCTCCCGCGGCTTGTTCCGGATCACCGCGCCGCCCGAGCCCTGCTGTTCGGGCCGACCGGCGCGGCTGGTGTCGAGGGTCTCCTCCAGCCGCTCCCTGTGCAGCTGGTCGCGGTTGCCGGACGCGGCGGCCACCTCAGCGCCCTCGTAGCCCCAGGTGCCGGCGTCGTAGCTCTTGTCCCTCTCCGAGAAGCCGGAGAACAGGCCGTCCAGGTCCTCGGTGTCCTGGAAGTCCTCACCGACGATCGTCGCGGCGTTGGTGAAGGCGAGCACGTAGTCGCGGAAGTACTTCTCCTCGGTGAGGACGTGGTTGATGATCGCGCCGAGGAAGGCGATGTCGGTGCCCGCGCGGATGGGCACGTGCAGGTCGGCGAGGGCGCTGGTGCGGCTGAACCGGGGATCGACGTGGATGACCACCGCGCCGCGCGCCTTGGCCTCCATGACCCACTGGAAGCCGACCGGGTGGGCCTCGGCGAAGTTGGAACCCTCGATGACGATGCAGTCGGAGTTCTGCAGGTCCTGGAGGAACATGGTCGCCCCGCCCCGGCCGAAGCTCGTCCCCAGCCCGGCGACGGTGGAGCTGTGGCACACCCGGGCCTGGTTCTCCACCTGGACGACGCCGAGCGAGGTCAGGAGCTTCTTGATGAGGTAGTTCTCCTCGTTGTCCAGCGTGGCTCCGCCCAGGCTGGCGATCCCCAGCGTGCGGGCCACCCTGCGCCCCCCGTACTCCTGCTCCCACGTCTCGTCGCGGGTGCGGACCACCCGTTCGGCGACCATGCCCATGGCGGTGTCGAGGTCGAGTTCCTCCCAGTCGGCGCCGTACGGGCGGCGGTAGAGGACCTTCTCCTCACGGCCGGACCCGGTGGTGAGCTGGAGGCTGGCCGCCCCCTTGGGGCACAGGCGGCCGCGGCTGATCGGGGAGTCGGGGTCGCCCTCGATCTGGACGACCTTCTCGTCCTTGACGTAGACGTTCTGGGAGCAGCCCACCGCGCAGTAGGGGCAGACCGACCGCACGACCCTGTCGGCGTCCTCGGTGCGGGCCCGCAGGCTCTCCGACCGCTCGGACTTCGCGGCGGCTCCGAGACCCATCCGGTCCTCGCCGGTGAGCTGCCGGTACACCGGCCACGACTCGATCCACGTGCGTACACCCATGCTCGCCCCCGAACCGGCCCCTGGGCCGTCGACGTCGTTCCACGTCCACGCGAGGGCGTGGACAGCAGGTGTCCACCATCCGCCGGAAGGGTGCCCGCGCGCGTGGGGACACGCCGCTCGTGGTGGATCCATGGGCGTTCCGTGCCACCGTGCCGGGGCGGTGAGGTTTCACGTGAAACACCGGATCCGACGAGGTCGGGAGGGGCGAACGCGCCTCTTCGGACATCTCGTACGGGACGACGGTCCCCGTACTCCCTTCACTTGGTAAGAACTTCCCCCTCCGTGCGTTCCCGGCCTCGGCGATGGGCAGGGGAACCCGAGGAAGAACATGACGACTCGGTGGGGGACCAGTCACATGACCGACGTATCCAGCCAGGGATCCGCGTCCGGAGACGACCGCGAAGTACTCACGAACCGGCAGGGACACCAGGTCTACGACAACCAGAACCAGCGCACGGTCGGCGAGCGGGGGCCCGCCACGCTGGAGAACTACCAGTTCCTGGAGAAGATCAGCCACTTCGACCGGGAGCGCATCCCCGAGCGGGTGGTGCACGCTCGCGGCGCGACCGCGTTCGGCTACTTCGAGGCCTACGGCAAGTGGGGCGACGAGCCGATCAGCCGCTACACGCGGGCCAAGCTCTTCCAGGAGCGGGGCAGGCGCACCGACATCGCGCTGCGCTTCTCCACGGTCATCGGCGGCCGCGACTCCTCCGAGGCCAACCGCGACCCGCGCGGGTTCGCCATCAAGTTCTACACCGAGGAGGGCAACTGGGACCTGGTGGGCAACAACCTCGCGGTGTTCTTCATCCGCGACGCCATCAAGTTCCCGGACGTGATCCACGCCCTCAAGCCGGACCCGGTGACCTTCCACCAGGAGCCGAACCGCATCTTCGACTTCATGTCGCAGACCCCCGAGTCCATGCACATGCTGGTCAACCTGTTCAGCCCGCGCGGCATCCCGTCGGACTACCGGCACCAGCAGGGCTTCGGCGTCAACACCTACAAGTGGGTCAACGACGTGGGCGAGACGGTCCTGGTCAAGTACACGTGGATGCCCAAGCAGGGCGTGCGGAGCATGACCGAGGCCGACGCCGCCAACGTCCAGGCGGACGAGACCGGGCACGCGACCAAGGACCTGCACGAGGCCATCAACCGGGGTGACTACCCCGAGTGGGAGCTGCTCGTGCAGATGATGAGCGACGACGAGCACCTCGAACTCGACTTCGACCCGCTGGACGACACCAAGACCTGGCCGGAGCAGGACTTCCCGCCCAAGCCCGTGGGGCGGATCGTGCTCGACCGCAACGTGTCGGACAACTTCGCCGAGAACGAGCAGATCTCCTTCGGCACCGGCGTGCTCGTGGACGGCCTGGACTTCTCCGACGACAAGATGCTGGTCGGGCGCACCTTCTCCTACAGCGACACCCAGCGCTACCGGGTGGGGCCCAACTACCTGCAGCTGCCGGTGAACCAGGCCAAGAACACGAACGTGCGCACCAACCAGCGCGACGGCCTGATGACCTACTACCAGGACACCGGCGGGGAGAACCCGCACGTCAACTACGAGCCGTCCATCCACGGCGGCCTGCGCGAGGGGCAGTACCCCACGCACGACGAGCAGGGCCCGGAGATCCGGGGGAGGCTCACCCGCAAGCGCATCGTGCGCACCAACGACTACAAGCAGGCGGGTCAGCGCTACCTCCTGATGGAGCAGTGGGAGCGCGACGACCTCGTGCACAACTTCGCGACGCTGTTCGCCCAGTGCGACCGGCCGGTCCAGGAGCGGATGGTCTGGCACCTCCTCCTGGTCGAGGACGACCTGGGGCTGCGCGTCGGCAAGAGGCTCGGCATCGGTCCGGAGGACGTGGCGCACCTGGATCCGCTCCAGAGCCAGACCCTGACCGACGAGGACCGCCAGCGCCTGGCCAACCTGGGCAGGAACGGCCCGCGCGACGTGTCGGGGCTGACGATGACCCACTGCGTGCCCAACCATCGCCACAGGGTCGAGCGCTAGGTCCCCCTGGCGGGAACGCGGAACGGGTCCCGGTCCTCCGGGGCCCGTTCCGTGTGTCCCCGCCCTCCGGATCCGCGCTCTACCGCCAGGACGCGGTGTCGGGGTCGATGCCGTGGGCACGCGCGTCGGCGTCGACGATGCGGCGGAACCACGCGGCGAGGCCGGCGCGGATGCCGTCGTAGTGGGCGGCGAACCCCGGATCGGCCTCGTACATGCGGCCGAGACAGACCTGCATCCGTCTGGTGAGGGGAAAGTACGAGGCGAAGACCTCGCGGTGCCGCTCGACGAGCCGGTTCGCTTCCGGGCTACCGGGTTCGACGCCGGCGTCCATCGCGTCCCCGAGGGCGCGTTCGAGGCAGGCGACGGCCTCGGCGACGGCCCGCCACTCCTCCGGGCCGCGTGAGGCCGAGCGTTCGGCGTACTGCGTCCACTGCGTCGTGCCCCCGTAGAGCTGACGTGCCCGGGCGGGCCAGTCCGGGTTCCACTGGGGGCCGAAGACCGCGGCCTGCTGCTCGGTGGTCAGCAGCAGGCCGTGCTCCTGGGCGTCGATCATCCGGTCCAGTCCGGCCCCGAGCCTCTGGAGGCGGTCGATCCGTTCGTCGACCTGGGCGCGCTGCGCGCGCAGCGCGCCGGGCACGTCCGCGGCCGGGTCCTCCAGGACGTCCCGGATCCTGTCCAGTCCGAGACCGAGCTCACGGTAGACGACGACGCGGTGTAGGCGTTCCAGGTCACCGGCGGTGTAGAGCCGGTATCCGGCGGCCGTGCGCAGCGACGGTCGCGCCAGGCCGACCTCGTCCCAGTGGTGCAGCGCGCGGACCGTCACGCCCAGGCGCTTCGAGACCTGGCCGACGGTCAGGCCGTCGGTGTCCGCGGCATCAGGCATGTTCCCCATTGTCGCCGCGGCCGGCGTCCGGCGGGGTGATCCCGATGGCCTCGAGGTTGCGCGCCTCCTGGCTGGCCGGGTCGAGGGGCTTCGCCGCGGTGAGGACGATCCGTGCGTTCTCGGGGGTGGTCACCTCCACGTCGCGGGTGTTCCAGGGAGTGTCCCGCGGACCGTCGACCGATTTCGGGCGCAGCGCGCGGCAGGACTCGACGAGGGAGTCGACCTGGCTGAGCACGCACGCGAAGCTGAGGCCCATCGCCGGTGCCCGCTCCGAAGCGTCCGCCGCCGAGACGAGGAGTACGTCCTGGAACGCCCACCGGCGCAGGTGCACGAGCCTGCCGGGGATGCCGAACAGCTCGAAGAACCCGAGCCCACGAGTCCAGAAGTCCACCGACGCCGCCATGTCATTCGTGGGGATGGTCGCGAACGCGGGCATCCCGTAGATGCCGCGGAACGGCTCCGGCGGAACCGCGTCCGGGCCGGGAGGGGGTACGGGACTCGTCTCGAAGGCGTCGTAGTAGTCGCTCATGCACCCCACCCTCCGGCCTCACGCGACGTGAGGGTCAAGCCGGATCCGTGGACCCCGCCCAACCCCCGCGTCGCGGCCGACGTCGCGGCCTACTACCCCTAGCGCCTCGCTTCGCGGGAGGGCGCGAGGATGAACCCGAGCCCGACCATGGTCAGCGCGAGGACCAGGTGCAGCCAGTTGTCGGCGTCGTTGAGCGGCACGATGTTCGTCGGGTCCTCGTTGTCGACCAGCAGGCCGTAGAACCACAGCAGCAGGTAGAGGAACCCGCCGCCGACGAGGAAGGCCTTCGCCGCCGAGGCGGTGCGCGCCATCGCCACCCCCGCCGCGCCGAGGACCAGGTGGAGCAGGTTGTGCAGGATCGACACCTGGAAGATCCCGAGCAGGAAGGCCTCGGACTCGTGCCCGGCGAACTGCATCTGGCCGTAGTTCGTGGTCACTCCGGGGATGAACCCCAGCAGGCCCACCAGCAGGAAGACGACGCCGTAGACGAGCGCGGCGACGCGGATCGGCTTCCCGGGCACCCTGGTCTCACCCTGGGTCGGCATTCCCTTGGACATGGTTACCTCCACCGTGGTCACGTCCAACTCTTCCGCCCCTGTAACAACAAGAGCGTGACAAACCCCTACCCGTAGTGATGTGCGACACACCTATCGCTGCTCCGATAACGGGGTCAGCCGGTGCGGTAGCGCTCGGCGTCGGCCTCCCGGAGGGTGAGTCCGTGGCCCGGACGGTCGGGATCCGGCCACAGGGACCCCTCCCGGGGCGGGTCGGCGCCGTCGAAGAAGAGGGTCTCCACGCGTACGTGGTCGTGGAACCACTCCAGGTGGCGCAGGTTGGGCAGGGCCAGTGCCGCGTGGCGGTGCAGGTAGGGCGCGCAGTGCGACGACACCTCCAGGCCGTGCGCGGCCGCCACGGTCGCCGCGCGCTGCAACTCCAGGACGCCGCCGCAGCGGGTGATGTCGATCTGGAGGCAGTCCACCGCCCCGGCCGCGCACATCCGCTGGAAGTAGGGCAGGTCGAAGCCGTACTCCCCGGCCGTCACGTCCGCCGGGACCGCGTCCCGGATCCGCCGGAGACCGTCGAGGTCGTCGGAGGAGACCGGCTCCTCCAGCCAGCGCACGTCCAGCTCGCTCATCGGTCCGGCCAGCCGGATCGCCTGCTTGGCCGTGTAACCGCCGTTGGCGTCGGTGAAGAGCTCGGCCTCGGGGCCGATCGCCTCGCGGGCCAGGCGGAGCCGCTCCACGTCGCGCTCCTCCCGCGTGCCCCACGACTCCCCGACCTTGACCTTGACCCGCCCGAAGCCCTGCTCGTGCACCCAGTGCGCCAACTGCTCGCGCATCACGTCGTCGGGGTAGCTGGTCAGGCCGCCGCTGCCGTACAGCGGCGCGCTCTGGTGCGCGGCGCCGAGCAGCCGGTACAGGGGCAGGCCGAGCAGGCGTGCCTTGAGGTCCCACAGCGCGGTCTCGACCGCCGAGACGGCGTAGCCGACCGCGCCCGGCCTGCCCGCGTTGCGCACGGCGCGGACCATGGCCTCCAGCGCGGCCGGCACGTCCAGCACGGGTCGGCCCCCGACCTGCTCGGCGAGCAGGTCCCGGACGACGGCGGCGCAGGCGGCGGGGCCGTAGGTCCACCCCAGTCCCTCGCGGCCGCCTCCGCCCACCCGGACGAGCACCATCGTGGTGGAGTCCCAGGTGATCGTGCCGTCCGCCGCGGGCCGGTCGGTGGGAACGGTGTAGACGGCCGCGTCCACACTCGTGACGACCGGGTCGGACACCTCCCCCACCCCGTTCATGAGCGCCCCCTCCCCGCGGAGGAGCCGCCGCTGGAGCGCCGTCCCGCGCGCTCCGCCCCCTCCTGGATCTCGTTCACGTCATAGGGGGGCACCTTGCGCGGGGCGGCGAAGCGGGTCGCGGCCCGCTCCGGGTGGTGGGACGGCAGGGCGTCCCGCATGGCGAGGTCCAGGGCCTCGGCGAGGTGGACGGCCCCGCGGCCGGTGTCGGCCTGCTCGATCTGGGTTCGGCAGCTGAACCCGTCGGCCAGCAGGAGGGCGCCGGGGTCGGCCCCGCGCACGGCGGGCAGCAGCCCCGACTCGGCTACGGCCATGGACACCTCGTAGTGGCCCTCCTCGAAGCCGAAGTTGCCCGCCAGGCCGCAGCAGCCGACGTCGAGGAGGTCCACGTCGGCGCCCGTGCGCCCCAGCAGCTTCCTGTCCTCGTCGAAGCCCAGGACCGCGTGCTGGTGGCAGTGCCGCTGGGTGACGGCGGTACGGCCCAGCCGGGGAGGCTCCCAGTCAGGCGCGTACCGGTTGAGGAACTCCGAGAGCGTGAAGAACTGGGAACGCAGCCTCGCGACGTCCTTGTCGTGCGGGAAGAGCTCGGGCGCGTCCGCGCGGAAGACGGCGGCGCACGAGGGCTCCAGGCCGACGACGGGGGTGCCCGCGCGGATGTCGTCGCGCAGCGCCGCGACGGTGCGCTCCAGCACCCGGCGCGCCACGCCCAGTTGGCCGGTGGAGATCCAGGTGAGCCCGCAGCACAGGGTCTGTGACGGCACCCTGACGTGGAAGCCCGCGTCCTCCAGGACCCGGACCGCCGCCGCGCCGACCGCCGGGTGGAAGTTGTCGGTGAAGGTGTCCGGCCACAGGATCACCTCGCCGCGCTCGCCCTCCTTCGAGCCGCGCCTGCGCATGGAGTCGCTGAAGCGGACCGGGGCGAACGGGGGCACCGGGCGCTCCTGGGCCACCCCGCCGAGCCGCTTGCCCGGGCGGGTGAGGAACCGGACGGAGCTCAGCGCGTTCACCAGCCCGGGTGCGAGGGAGGCGGCCCGGGCCCAGAGGGGGAGCCATCCCAGGCTGTAGTGCGCGGCGGGACGGATCCTCCCCGCGTGGTGGTGGGCCAGGAACTCGGCCTTGTAGGTGGCCATGTCGACGTTGACGGGGCAGTCGGTCTTGCACCCCTTGCAGGCAAGGCACAGGTCCAGGGCCTCGTCGACCTCCTCCGAGCGCCAGCCCTCCTCGACCACGTCCCCTTCGAGCATCTCGAAGAGGAGCCGGGAGCGCCCTCGGGTGGAGTGCTCCTCCTCCCGCGTCACCCGGTAGCTGGGGCACATGACACCGCCGCTGTCGCTGCGGCACTCGCCCACCCCCACGCAGCGCAGTACGGCCCTGGAGAAGTCGGCGTCGTCGTGCGGGTAGCCGAAGTAGGTGTCGGTCTGCTCGGGTTGGTAGTCGGCGCCGAGCCGCAGGTTCTCGTCGAGCCGGTCGGGGCCGCGGCCGTCCGGTGATATGAGCTTGCCGGGGTTCATCCGGTCGTCCGGGTCGAAGATCCTCTTGAACTCGGCGAAGGCGGGCATCAGCTCGGGGCCGAACATCTTCGGCCACAGCTCGGCGCGCGACTGGCCGTCGCCGTGCTCGCCCGAGAGCGAGCCGCCGTAGGAGACCACCAGGTCGGCGGCGCGCTCGACGAACCGGCGGAAGTCGGCTATCCCGGTGGGGGTGACCAGGTCGAAGGGGATGCGCGTGTGCAGGCAGCCGTGCCCGAAGTGCCCGTACATCGAGGAGCGGTCCGCGTAGCCGAACTCCTCCATCAGAGCGTGCAGGTCGCGCAGGTAGTCGCCGAAGCGCGCCGGCGGCACCGCGGAGTCCTCCCAGCCCTCCCAGGTGTCGGGCTCGGCCGGGACCCGGGCCGTGGCGCCCAGCCCGGCCTCGCGCACCTTCCACATCTCCGCCAGGCGGTCGGGGTCGTCGAAGACCCTGGCGTCCAGCACGTCGCCGGATGCCTGCATGGCGTCGGCGAAGTCCTGGGCCCGGCGGCTCGCCTCCTCCCGGTCGGCGCCGCCGAACTGCACCATCAGCCACCCCGCGCCCTCGGGCATCTGGCTCACCGCCGTGGGGTGCAGGTTCTTGCGCCTCTCGTAGGCGATCAGTTTGTCGTCCAGCCCCTCCAGGATGTGGGGATCGTGTTCCAGGACCGTGGGAACGGCGTCCGCGGCGGCGAAGACGTCGGAGTAGCCGCACACCGCCATCGCCATGGCCTCGGGCGCGTCGACCAGGCGCACCTCGGCCCGCAGGACCGTCACCAGGGTGCCCTCGGACCCGACGAGCGCCGCGGCCAGGTCGAACCCGTTCTCGGGCAGCAGGGAGTCGAGGTTGTAGCCCGAGACGCGGCGGGGGATGTCGGGGAACCGGCGCCGGACGGCCGTGGCGTGGCGGTCCCGCACCTGGCGCAGGCCCCGGTAGATCTCGGCACGGCGCCCGCCCTCGGCGACGATGCGCTCGTACTCCTCGTCCGACGTGGGGCCCACCCACATCCGGCACCCGTCGTAGGTCAGCACCTCCAGGCGGACCACGTTGTCCACGGTCCTGCCGTAGGCCTGCGCGCTGGAGCCGCAGGAGTCGTTGCCGATCATCCCGCCGATCGTGCAGCGGCTGTGGGTGGAGGGCTCCGGTCCGAAGAGCAGCTTGTCCCGCACCTGGTTCGTGTGCGCGTTCAGGGCGTCCAGCACGATGCCCGGCTCCACGACGGCGGTCCTCGCCTCGGGGTCGACGCTGAGGACCCGCGTGCAGTACTTGGACCAGTCGATCACGACCGCGACGTTGCTGCACTGCCCGGCCAGGCTCGTGCCGCCGCCCCTGGAGAGCACGGGCGCGCCGTGCTCTCGGCACACCGCCACCGCCTCGGCCCCGGCGTCGACCGTCCTCGGCACGACGACCCCGATGGGGACCTGCCGGTAGTTGGAGGCGGCGGTCGAGTAGGTGGCGAGCGAGCCCCGGTCGAAGCGGATCTCCCCGTCCACCCGCTCGGTGAGGTCACGCAACAGCGCGTCGGTGTCGACGGAGGTCGGTGTGATGCCCCGTCGGGGAGAGGGTGCGGGCAGGTCCACGGCCATGTCAGTCGTCCGTTCCGTCGACGTGATACGGGTCCGTCGCACGTGCGAGCGCGAGAGTCGCGGCCCCCGGCCGGGAGGACGGTGGACCGCACACACGCCACTAACCGGCCCCGCACCCGTACAAACGCCGCCGCTCCCACACGTGGTGACGGATCGGAGGCCCGACGTCACACCAGGTGAATCAGGTGAATGGGGGAGCGGTAGTCGGGGTAGTCGCGCCAACGGAGCACTCCCACGGTCGGAGGACACGGTGCGGGGTGCGCCCGCGCGAAAGGCCCGCGCGAAAGAGGGCGGGCGGGGCACCGCGAGCGCGGTGCCGAACACGGTGTCGATGCCGAGAGGGGAACGGTCATGGCGGAACTGGTGTCCGACTACATGCTGAAGCGTCTGAGGGAGTGGGGGGTCGACCGCGTCTTCTCCTACGCGGGCGACGGCATCAACGGTCTGCTCGCGGCGTGGGACCGGGCCGACAACAATCCGCGCTTCATCCAGTCCCGGCACGAGGAGCTGGCAGCCTTCGAGGCGACGGGGTACGCGAAGTTCTCCGGACGTGTGGGCGTGTGCGCGGCCACATCGGGGCCCGGCGCCATCCACCTGCTGAACGGCCTCTACGACGCCAAGCTCGACCACGTACCGGTCGTGGCGATCATCGGGCAGACCGCGCGCAGCGCGATGGGCGGCTCCTACCAGCAGGAAGTCGACCTGATGTCCCTCTACAAGGACGTGGCCAGCGACTACCTCCAGATGGTCACCGTCCCAGAGCAGTTGCCCAACGTGCTGGACCGGGCGATCCGGACCGCTGCGAGCAGGCGCACGGTCACGGCGATCATCGTCCCGGCCGACGTCCAGGAGCTGGAGTACTCGCCGCCCGAACACGAGTTCAAGATGGTGCCCTCCAGCCTCGGTATGCCCGCCCCGCAGTCGACCCCGTCCGCCGAGGGCTTGGACAAGGCAGCCGAGGTCCTCAACTCGGGTGAGCGCGTCGCGATGCTGATCGGCCAGGGTGCCAGGGGAGCTGCGGACGAGGTCGTCGAGATGGCCGACAAGCTCGGCGCCGGGGTGGCCAAGGCCCTGCTGGGCAAGGATGCGCTGCCCGACGACCTGCCCTTCGTGACCGGTGCGATCGGGCTGCTGGGCACCCGTCCCTCCTACGAGCTGATGCAGGACTGCGACACCCTGCTCGTCGTCGGCTCCAGCTTTCCCTACACCCAGTTCATGCCCGAGTTCGGCCAGGCACGCGCCGTCCAGATCGACATCGACCCGACCATGGTCGGCATGCGGTATCCGTTCGAGTGCAACCTGGTCGGCGACGCCGCGGAGACGCTGCGAATGCTGTTGCCACTCGTCGAGCGCAAGACCGACCGCTCCTGGCGGGAGAAGATCGAGGACAACATCCGGCGCTGGGACGAGGTCATGGAGCGGCGCGCGTACGTGGACGCCGATCCGGTCAACCCCGAGCGCGTCTTCCACGAGCTCTCTCCGATGCTGCCCGACGACGTGATCGTGACGGCGGACTCCGGCTCGGTGGCCAACTGGTACGCGCGGCACCTGAAGTTCCGCAAGGGCATGCGCGGATCCCTGTCGGGGACCCTGGCCACGATGTGCCCCGGCGCGCCCTACGCGACGGGGGCCAAGTTCGCCCACCCCGACAAGCCGGTGATCGCGTTCGTCGGCGACGGGGCCATGCAGATGAGCGGCCTCAACGAGCTGATCACCATCGGCCACTACGCGAAGGAGTGGGACAACCCCCAGGTCATCATCGCCGTGCTCAACAACGGCGACCTCAACCAGGTGACCTGGGAACTGCGAGCCATGGGCGACGCGCCCCAGTTCATCCCCTCACAGCGCATACCCGACTTCCCCTACGCCGGGTTCGCCGAGAGCATCGGGATGCTGGGAATCAAGGTCGACGACCCCAAGGACATCAAGGGGGCGTGGGAACGGGCGCTGGCCGCGGACCGCCCCTGCGTGATCGAGTTCGTCACGGATCCGGCCATCCCGCCGATCCCGCCGCACGCGACGCTGGAACAGATGGAGAGCGTGGCCAAGGCCCTGGCCAAGGGCGACCCGGAGGCGTGGGAAGTGGTCAAGCAGGGGGTCAAGTCCAAGGCACAGGACTTCCTTCCCGGCGGACGGTGACAGCAGCCATGGGCGGTGCGGGTCCGGTACGGCGCCGGTCCACCCGTTCCCGCACCACCAGGAGACGGCGGGGAGGGGCGGGAACCGTATACACCCCATCTGTGAACGGAAGGCGGAGAGTTGACCCTTCCCATCGAGGACTACGCGTTTTTGGGCGACATGAAGACGTCGGCCCTGATCGGCAGCAACGGAGACGTGGACTGGCTGTGCCTGCCCCGGTTCGACTCCGGCGCCTGCTTCGCCGCCCTGCTCGGCGACGCGGGCAACGGCCGCTGGTCCATGGCCCCGGCGGGGGAACACCGGATGTCGGCTCGGCGGTACCGCCCCGACAGCCTGGTGCTGGAGACCGAGTTCCGGTCCGAGGACGGTGTGGTCCGGGTCGTGGACTGCATGCCCGTCGACGCGCACCGGACCTGCCTGATCCGCCGGGTCGAGGGGGTGGAGGGGCGTGTGCGCATGCGCTCCGAGGCCCTGATGCGCTTCGACTACGGATCGATCGTCCCGTGGGTGCGCAAGGAGGGGCGGCGGCTGCACCTCGTCGCCGGCCCGGACAGCTGCTACCTGGACTCCGACGTGGAGTTCGACGTCGGGGCCACGGACAGCCCGGTCGCGGAGTTCACGGTCGCCGCGGGTGAGAGCACGGACTTCGTCCTCATCTGGACCCCGGCCCGGGCCGCGGCCCCGGAGCCGGTCGACGCCGACGCGCTCATCGAGCGCACGGACGGGTTCTGGCGGAAGTGGGCCTCCGAGTGCACCTATGAGGGTGAGTACCGCGACGCGGTCGTCCGGTCGCTGATCACCCTCAAGGCCCTGACGCACTCGCCAGGCGGAGGCATCGTCGCCGCGGCCACCACCTCGCTGCCGGAGCAGCTCGGCGGCGTGCGCAACTGGGACTACCGCTACTGCTGGCTGCGCGACGCGACGCTGACTCTGCTCACGCTGCTGGAGTCCGGCTACACGCAGGCGGCCGTCGAATGGCGCGAGTGGCTGCTGCGCGCGGTCGCGGGGGAGCCCGCGCAGATGCGGATCATGTACGGGATCGAGGGGGAGCGCAGGCTGCCCGAGCTGGAGCTGGACTGGCTGTCCGGCTACGAGGGCTCCCGCCCCGTCCGGACCGGCAACGAGGCCGCCCAGCAGTGGCAGCTCGACGTCTACGGCGAGGTGATGGACGTCTTCCACCAGGCCCGGGACCACGGGATTCCGCCGCAGGAACAGGCCTGGGAGCTCCAGCGCCACCTGATGGACTTCCTGGAGTCGCACTGGCGCGAACCCGACAACGGGATCTGGGAGATGCGCGGGCCCAGGCGGCACTTCACCCACTCCAAGATCATGGCCTGGACCGCCGTGGACCGCGCCATCAGCGGGGTCGAGAGGTTCGGCCTGGAGGGACCGGCGGAGAAGTGGCGGCGCCTGCGCGACGACATCTTCGAGGACGTGTGCTCGAACGGATACGACCCCGAGCGCCGGGCCTTCACCCAGTACTACGGCTCCTCGGCCCTGGACGCCTCGCTCCTGATGGCCAGCAGCGTCGGTTTCCTCCCGGCCACCGACGAGCGCATGCGGGGAACCGTGGACGCCGTCCAGCGGGAACTGTGCCGCGGCGGCCTGGTCGAGCGCTACTCCATGACCGAGGCGACCGAGCAGGTGGACGGACTTCCCCCCGGCGAGGGCGTGTTCCTGCCCTGCACGTTCTGGCTCGTCGACAACCTCGTCATGCAGGGTCGTGTCGACGAGGGCAGGGGCATCTTCGAGCACCTGCTGAGCCTGCGCAACGACCTGGGGCTGCTGGCCGAGGAGTACGACACGGACGCGGGGAGGCTGGTCGGGAACTTCCCGCAGGCGCTGTCCCACATCGCCCTGGTCAACAGCGCCTTCGAGCTGGAGCGGGGCCGCAACGGCCCGGCACAGCGCCGGGCGAACTCCCGGGGCGGGTGACCTCCGCCCGGAGTCGACGAGTCGACAGGGCGACGAGGTGACAAGGCGAGGGGGCGACAGGTCGGGAAACCGACCTGTCGCCCCCTCGTCCGTTCGCCCTACTTGGAGGGGGTCGGTTCGACGTCCTCCACGTTCAGGTCCACGCCCTTGGGCTCCTTGACCAGCGAGACTCCGAGGAAGGAGACCGCGGCGGCCACGATGATGTAGACGCCGATCGACCACGAGTTCCCGGTCTCGGTGAGCAGGAGTTCGGCGATCATGGGCGCGAAGGCGCCGCCGAGGATCGCGCCGATGGCGTAGCCGATGGACACGCCGGAGTAGCGGACCTCGGCCGGGAACATCTCCGCGTACAGGGCCGACTGGGGGCCGTAGCTCAGGCCGAGGGTCAGCGTGAAGACGAAGAGGCCCGTGAAGTACATGTAGATGTTGCCGGTGTCGACCATGAACCACATCGGCACGGACCAGGCGGCCAGCAGCACGTAGCCGAGCTGGAAGGTCCTCACCCGGCCGATCCTGTCACTCAGGATGCCGCCGTACAGCGTGGAGACGAGCCAGCCGAACGAGGCGAGGGTGGTCGCCAGGAGTACGGGACCGCGGTCCATGCCGAGGCCGAACGCCTCGACCGGCCGGGAGGCGTAGGTCGCCAGGTAGGCGATGACGAGGTATCCGGCCGCGTTGTTGGCGATGAAGATCAGCGCGGAGAGGATGACCTCCCGGCTGTTCCTCCTGAAGAGCTGCCCCAGGGGCGCGGAGGCCTGGGCCTTGCGCTCCTGCATCTTCCTGAAGACCGGGGACTCCTCCACGGACTTGCGGATGAGGTGGCCGATGATGATCAGCAGGAAGGACAGGAGGAAGGGGATGCGCCATCCCCACTCCCTGAACGCCTCCGGACCGATGACGGCGGTGATCACCCAGACGACGAAGGTCGCGATGATCATGCCGCAGGGGACGCCGATCTGCGGGTAGGCGCCGAAGAAGCCGCGCTTGCCGACCGGCGCGTGCTCCACCGACATCAGTGCGGCGCCGCCCCACTCACCGCCCGCGGAGAAGCCCTGGAGGATGCGCAGGAGGATCAGGAGGACGGGGGCGGCCACGCCGATCTGGGCGTAGGTGGGCAGCACACCGATCAGGCAGGTGGCGAGGCCCATCAGGACGAGGGTGGCGACGAGCACCCGCTTGCGGCCGAACCTGTCACCGAGGGCACCGGCGACGATCGCGCCGAGGGGGCGGAAGAGGAAGGAGATGCCGATGGTCGCGAAGGACAGGATCTGGGCCATCGCCGGACTGGTGTCGGACAGGGGTGCCAGGTACAGGGGTGCGAGTACCAGGCCCGCGGCCTGGGCGTAGATGAAGAAGTCGTACCACTCGATGGTGGTGCCGACCATGGTGCCCGCGAGGACGCGGCGCCGCTCCCGGGTCTCGATAGCGCCGACCGGCCCTGAGGCCGTTGGGTCGGAAGTTGCCATTGGTGCTCCGTATGTTCTCTGCCGACGGGGGTCGGGATCCGCTCGCAGGCTCATGACCGTGGTGACCACGACGGCGTGGCCACTCTCGTCCCCTTGCACACCACAAGAGGGGAATACGGGACATCGGCCCGAGCCTCAGGACACCATGCCATGTGACCCAGTGCACTTTCTAGACCGGGTCGCGTTTTTCGCAGCTCGGAAGCCGTGTCCTGACCGAACGGTCGGTCGGATTCGAGGTGTCGGCGGCGCCCCGTGATCCCTGACCAGCCGTGGCCGGAACCGGATCGGGCGACATGTCCACGCGTCGACGGGGCGACGCGTCGACAGGGCCATGAGTCGACATGCCGCCGAGCCGGCCCGCGAACGGGCACCGCCCGCGGGAGCGCCGGGGCCTCCCCGTGCGTCCGAGATCAAATGGATACAGCGGAAAACATCCGTTAAAGACAGGTCGGCATGGGAAACTGTCCATGACCGTGTGACCGAAACCACAAGGCCCTGCTCTCGCCGACTCCGCCCCACGAGACTCCAGGAGTCATCAGGTGTCCCCCAGCATCGGACTAGCCCAGGCCATCGAACGACTGCGTGAGGAACTCGACGACGCGAGGAGGGAGGGAGAGGGACACGAGATCGGCATCGAGATCGTCGAGGCCGAGGTCGAACTCCTGCTGGAGGTGCACAAGGAGGGTTCCGGGAAGAGCGGTGTGAACTTCGGCGTGGTCTCCGTGGGCGCCGACGGCAAGGTCGGCAGCAAGGACACGCACAGGATCACGCTGAAACTCGCCGTCACCAGGCCGGACGGGAGGAACCTGTCGATCGCCTCCCGGAACAGGCCCGTCCCGGAGGACGACGGGACCCCGGACGACTAGGTGGACACGAGGTTCGTCGCGGACGTCCGCGTCACGACGCGCGGGGGGAGGAGCGGGGGCGGGACCGGCTATCTCGTCGGCCCCACGCTCGTCCTCACCTCCGCCCATGTGCTCGACGGCCACGACCGTGTCAGGGTGCGCCTGGGCGTCGACCGGGACGGGCGCTTCCTGGCGTGCGAGGTCTGCTGGGAGGACCGCGAGAGGGACGTCGCACTGCTGCGGCTGGAGAAGGAGCAGCCACCGCCCAGGCTCAGGGTGCGCTGGGGCGCGTTCGCCGGGACCGGCCCGCAGCGGTACGAGGCGCTCGGATACCCCGATCTCGCGCTGAGCGGCGACGACCCGGAGCTGAAACACCTCCAGGGAAGCCTGAAGCCGGCGGAGGGCCTCCGCAACGGGGAGCTCAGGCTCAACATCCAGCGGGAGTACGTCAGGGACGTCCCCTGGGAGGGGTTCTCCGGCACCGCCGTGTTCACCGGTGACCTGTTGGTGGGCGTGGTCCTCGTCCACAACCGGACCACCGGCTACCTGCACGCCCGCCGCTCCTCGTGGTGCGCCGAACAACCGGAGTTCGTGCGCCTGGTGGAGGAGGACACCGGGGCGCCGCTGCTGGTCGAGACGGCGGACGACCCCTCGTACCGCGAGAGGGCGCACACCGCGGTCCTGCGTTTCCACTACGCGCTGCGCGCCTCCCTGTCCGGGTGCGCGCACACCTTGGGAGGGGCCGTCCGGAGACTGGCGGGAGGCCTCGGCGGGAGGGGCGCACACGAGCGGGGGAGGGCGGGTGCCGCCCCCGCCGTGGAGGGCGGCCCCGCGGCGGCGCCCGGAGAGGGCGGACGGGGCACCGGGCGGCCGGCCCGGATCCTGGCCGCCACCGCCGCCGCGCTGCTCGTCCTCGTCCCGGGCGGCCTGTACTGGTGGGAGGCGAACGGCTTCCCGGGACTGTCCTCCGGCTGCGCGCCGCCCACCGAGCTCACCGTGCTCACCACCCCGGACCAGCACGCCGCCGTGCAGCGGGCCGCCGAGGACTTCGCCGCCCGCCAGGGCGCGCGGGACGAGGACGGCTGTGTGCCCGTGCGCGTCAGCGTCACCGCGGCGGGCGGGGCCGCGGTGACACGCGAACTGCTGCGCGACGGGTGGAACGACCTGCGCGCGGGACCGCGTCCGCACGTCTGGCTGCCGGACTCCGGCGCGGACGTCGCCCTGCTGCGCGGGGACCCGGGGGACGCGCCCGGGCTGGAGACCGAGGAGGAGGGCGCCACCAGGCTCACGCCCCTGGTGCTGGGACTGCCCGAGTCCGCGAGCGGTATCCCGGCCTGCTCCGGGACCGACCCGGGCGGAGCGCGTTCGGACCTCGTCGTCTGCACGGCCGCGGCCACGGAGGCCGGGCTCCTCCTGGCCCGTCCCTCACCGGAGGCCTCGACCTCGGCGCTGATCCAGACCGGGGCCCTGTACTCCGCCTACGGGGACGGGGGCTCCGAGGAGATCCAGGTCGCGGAGGCCCGTGCGACCTCGGCCGGACTCGACGCCGAGGGCAACCTCGGCCTGCTCTGCGCCCTGCGCGGCGGGGACGCGGATCCCGCCACCGTGGGGGTGTTCAGCACCGAGTACGCGATCAGCGCCTACAACGGGGGCAGGGCACTCGGCCCCGGGTGCGGGCCGACGGGCCGGGAACCGGACGAGCGCCTGGTCCCGGTCTACTTCTCCGAGGTACCCGGCCTGGACCACCCGTTCGTACGGCTGGACTGGGGCGGCGACGACGGGGTGGGGGAGGAGGTGGAGGCGTTCGGGAACTGGATGGGACGGCCCGGGAGCACGGAGGCCTTCCACGGCTACCGGACGGTGGAGGGCGACATGATCGGCGGAGAGGGGGCACGGTCCGCGATGGAGGTCACACACCTCACCTCGGACAGGGACGAGGAGGAGTGGCGGGAGCGGCTGGAGTCCAGCCTCCGACAGCAGGAGCGCTCCCGTACCCCGGTCGAGGTCCTGATCGCCGTCGACCGCTCCGACTCCATGAACGGACCCGGCACGGGGGGCACCCGGCTGGAGACCGCGCAGAAGCTGGCACGGACCGCCGTCGACCTCCTGGGGGAGCAGGACACCGTGGGAGTCTGGGCCTTTCCCGAGGGCGGCCCGGGCAACGACGTCACCGGCCAGGAGCGCGTCCTGCCACCGGAGCCGGGCATGGACGCGCGCCGGGAGGAGTCGGCGCGCGAGGAGATCGACGCGCTGACCGCCGAGTTCCCGGCCACCCCGCTGGCCGACGCGGTCCTGGACGGAGCCGAGGAGCTGGAGTCCTGCGCCGACCGGCCGGGGGAGCCCGGCGCCTGCGCGCTCGTCGTCCTCACCGACGGCGTCGCCCTTCCCGAGCCGGGCGGCGGAGCACGGGCGGACGACGTGGCCGCCGTGCTGGAGGACCTCGACGAGCGCGTACGGGTGCACATGGTGTCCGTGGGCGACGAGGGGTGCGGTGGAGACGGGCTGCTCAGCCGGCTGGCGAGCGCGGGGGCCGAGTGCCACCACCCCCGTGCCGACGAACTCGAACAGGTCGTCTACGGCATCGTGGCCGGGACCAGGGCGGCGACCCCGTGAGGGCCCGCACGCGGTCCCTCGCCTGCGCGGTCCTGTCGTGCCTGCTGCTGGGGTCCGTCGCCTGCGACGCACGGGGTGAGCGGGATGAGCGGGTCCTGCGCGTCGCCCTCCCCGTGGACGTCACCGCCACTGGGGAGTCCGGCGAGGGCGGGGTGTACACGCGGCTCATCGAGCGCTGGGAGGAGGAGAACGAGGGGTGGGAGGTCGACGTCCGGTGGCTCTCGCCCCGGGCCGACGACCAGCGCTCGCAGATGGTCGTGGCGATGCAGTCCGACCCGGCGGCCTACGACGTCCTCCTCCTCGACAACCAGTGGGTGCCGGAGTTCGCCGAACGGAGGTGGCTGGCGGAGGCGGCCACCGGGAGCGACGGCCCGCTGGCGTGGGACGGGTTCCTGGGCCGCGCCCAGGACGCGGTGTGCTACGAGGGCGGGGCTCGGGCGGTGCCGTTCCACATGGACGTGGGCCTGCTCTACTACCGCGCCGACCTGGTCGGCCCCGAGGAGGTCACCGCCCGGATCGAGGAGGACGGCTGGCGCGGCCTGCTCGAACTCGCGGGCGAGGTGCGCGACGAGCACGGCCTGGACCACGGGTACACGGGCCAGTTCGCCGACTACGAGGGCCTGACCGTCAACGCCCTGGAGTTCGTCCTCGGCGGGCATCCCGGCCTGGAGGCGGACAGCCGGGGGACCTTCCACGGGGCGGACGAGGCGGCGGCCGGGGAGGGCGGGGGCGGCTGTGCCACGTCCATTGGGGCGTGCGGGGAGTTCCAGGGCCTGGAGGTGCTGGAGACGGGACTGGACCCGGACGCCGGGGGCGTCATCCCGCGCGCGGCGTTGGAGGAGACCGAGACGGAGAGCCTGAACCGGTTCCGCGGCGGCGGGGTGGTGTTCATGCGCCACTGGCCCCGCGTCGTCCCCCAGCTCCAGGCCGACTCCGAGAGCGCCGAGACGCTCCGGGAGGGACTGCGCTGGGTCGGTTGGGGAGGGGAGGCCGAGGACGGCGACCCGGCCTTCGGGGTGCTCCGGCTGCCCGCGGCCGTGCTCGGCGGCAACAGCCTGGCGGTCACCGAGGAGTCACCGTACGAGGACGAGGCCTGGAGCCTGGTCGCGGGCATGACCGGGCCGGACGCCCAGTCGGAGTTCCGGAAGGCCGGGCTGCTCCCCGCGCGCGGCAGCGGCTACCGGCTGCACGGCGCCGACGAGAGGGACGTCCGGTACTGGGAGGAGTTGCGCGACGCCGTCGGCGAGGGGCTGCTGCGGCCGCGCACCCCCTACTACCCGTACGTGAGCGAGGTGCTGCGGGACCACGTGGACACGCAGATCCGTCCGGGCTCGACCGACCCGCACCCCGAGGACATGGTGTGCGAGCTCAACGCCGCCCTCGCCGGGAGGGTCAGCACGTGCGGCTGACCGCGCCGGGTCCGGGGAGGCGCGGAGTCGACAGGGCCATGAATCGACGGGACCACGAGGCGACAGGGCCACGGGGAGACATGCCGCCGGGCCGGCTCGCGTACGGGCACCGCCCGCGGGGCCGCCGGAGCCGCGCGCCGACGCCCGCGTTCCGGTTCCACCGGGAACGGAGAAGGGGGCCGACGGGCCGCGTTCTCTCACGCGGCCTCACGGCCGAGTACCTCTAGCGGCGCGGGCGGCGCCTGCCCCGTGTGGGAGCGCCGAAGGAGCGGGTGCGCTCCCTGGGCTCGGCGGGGAGCGTGGCCGGGATGCCCGTGGGCGTACGCGCGCCCGTCACCCGTGCGAGCTCGGGGTCCTCGGCGCTGACACGCACGGTGTGCGCGTCGATGCGGGCGTGGTCCATCATCCGCACCATCCCCCGACGCTCGTGGGGCAGGACGAGCGTGACCACGTTGCCCGAGGCGCCGGCACGGGCCGTGCGCCCGCCCCGGTGCAGGTAGTCCTTGTGGTCCGCGGGCGGGTCGATGTTGACCACCAGGTCGAGACCGTCCACGTGGATGCCGCGAGCGGCCACGTTGGTCGCGATCAGCGCGGTGACCGTCCCGTCCTTGAACTGCTGGAGGGTGCGCGTGCGCTGCGGCTGCGACCGTCCGCCGTGCAGGATGGCGGCCCTCACGCCGTTGGCCAGCAGGTGCTTGGCCATGGAGTCCACGGCACGCTTGGTGTCCAGGAACATGAGCACCTGGCCGTCCCGAGCCGCGATGTGCGTCACGGTGTCGCGCTTCTCAGCGGGGGTCACGTGGAAGATGTGGTGCTCCATGGTGGAGACCGCACCCTCCGAGGGGTCCACGGAGTGGACGACCGGGTCGTGGAGGAAGCGCCGGACCAGGGTGTCGACGTTGCGGTCCAGCGTCGCGGAGAAGAGCATGCGCTGCCCGTCCGAGGGGATCTGCTGGAGGATCGCGGTGACCTGGGGCATGAACCCCATGTCGGTCATCTGGTCGGCCTCGTCCAGCACGGTGGTGCCCACCTGGTCCAGACGGCAGTCGCCGCGCTCCACCAGGTCGCGCAGGCGTCCCGGGGTGGCCACGACCAGCTCGGTGCCCCGTCGCAGGGACTGGGCCTGGCGGGACAGGGACATGCCGCCGACCACGGTCGTCACGCGGGCCCTGACCGAACGCGCGTAGGGGGTGAGGGCCTCGGTGACCTGCTGGGCGAGCTCACGCGTCGGTGCGAGCACCAGCGCAAGCGGGCTCCCCGGCTGGGCGGTCCGCCCCTCCAGGCGTGTGAGCAGGGGCAGGCCGAAGGCCAGTGTCTTTCCCGAACCGGTCTGGCTGCGTCCCAGGACGTCGCGTCCCGCGAGCGAGTTCGGAAGGGTCTCGGCCTGGATGGCCGAGGGGGAGGTCAGTCCCTGGCGCTGTAGTACCTCGAGCAGCCGCTCGGGCAGGTCCAGCTCGGAGAAGCTGCTGACCGGGGGCAGGCCCGGGGTGGTGGACACCGGGGGAGCGAACTCCTGGTGGGAGGAGGCCGGCCTGGAGGGCCGGGAGGAGGGGCCACGGCGGTTGCCGGGGCGACCGGCGCCTGGGCGACCGGAGTGCGTTTCACGGCTATGCCCTTTTCGGGAACCGCTGGGTGCACGCATGTAAGACCTTTCGCGGGCAACGCCCGACGCGTGGCGAGCCCTGTACGGGCTCTGAGGACGCGTGTGACGCACCAAGAAGACGGTGGTCCACGGCCCGCATGCGCAAACGCGGCGGGTCGCGGAAGGCTGGTGCCAGTCGAGACGGACGACGGCCAGAGACCAAGCCAGAAAGCAAAGAAGAAAAGCAAAGAACCGGACGGGGGTCCGGCTCACGAAGAGCGGTCCCCCGTCCGACGGAGCCGGAGCTCCCTAGATCACCGAGATGTTCTCGGCCTGGAGACCCTTGGGTCCCTGGGTGGCCTGGAACTGCACGGCCTGACCCTCGGAGAGCTCACGGTAACCGGAGGACTCGATGTTGGAGTAGTGGGCGAAGACGTCGGCGCCGCCGCCGTCCTGCTCGATGAAGCCGAAGCCCTTTTCGCTGTTGAACCACTTGACGGTGCCAGTAGTCATAATGACTTTCCTCACATCTGTATGGAGAAGTCCGCCCTGTGCGGATTCCCCAACGCCACTGCGATGATTTCCCGAGTGGTGATAACGATGGAGAAGGTCCGACCACGAAGTCGACCGACACAAAAGTCAAGCGGGAACCACAACTGCAACTCGATCGAACTTATCACAGGATTCTCCCCACGGGGGGCAGATCACCGGGATGTGTCGGAGGACACCCGTCCTGGTCCGGCCGCTCCCCCGCACTCCCGCCCCCGGACCGGACCCGCGGCGTCTCCCGGCCAACGCCTTCCCCGAGGCAGGCGTCCTATCTTCCAACCGGCCCGCTCCCAGTCACCGATCGACCGCACTGAGTAGACGGTCGCCGTGGAAGAGGGGGATCCGATGAACATGACGTGGCACGGCAACGATGCCCGCACCTTCGAGGAGCAGACCGCCCGCCGCGCCCGCGCCGGGGGCGCGGCCATCGCCGCCGCGATGATCGCCGTGCCCGCCGTCGTCGCCGCAGCCCCGCCCGCCGCCGCCCAGGGGTCCGTACGCGACTGCGCCGTGTCTGACTTCGCGATCGTCGAGAGCGGGCGGGGAGCCGCCGCGGGCACCGCCCACATCGAGTTCACCATGACGCGGACCGGAGAGGGGGAGACGCCCGCGCAGGAGTCGTGCACCCTCTACCGGTACGTCGGCCTGAACTGGGTGGACGCAGGAGGCGAGCGCGTCGGCGCCTGGGCCGAGCGCGAGGGCGAGGGGGGATCGTTCACCGTGGAGCCGGAGGGGGCCGTGCTCCTGACCGTGGCCCAGCCCAACCCGGGCAACTACGACCCGCAGGTGTGCGAGCCCACGCCCGTGACGGGCGTCGAGGTGTCCCTCTACGTCGCCGAGGCCCCGGTCCACGTCCCCACCGGAGGCGGGGACACCGCCTGCGCCAACCCCGAGGTGGCTGTGCCCAGGTACAGGATCGAGCCGTCGGGGTGACGGGTCCCTGACCACCCGCCGGCCGGGACCGGCCGGCGGGTGGCGGCGACGTCGACATGGCGACTCGGCCCGTTGTCGACTCGGCGCCTTGGCGCCAGATCGACACGACCGGAGGCGCCGGCACGGAAGAGGCCCTGCCCTCCGGCGGAGGGCAGGGCTCTCGTCCACACGAACCGGGTGGACCTACCAGGACCTGGCTCCGGGGCCTCGTCAGCGGTCGTCCGCCTGCTGGAACCCCGGGGAGGGACTACGCCGTCATCGGCGCCTCCAGTGCGCCTGCTGAAGCAGCTTGTTGGGTGTGGCGGCGGTCGGTACACCGGTGAGTGCGCCGACCACGGCCGAGCGGTCCAGCGCCCTGCCCACCCGCTCGGGGCTGGCCCGCCGGTGCTGGCCGAGGTAGAGCGCCGCCACACCGGAGACGTGCGCCGCCGCGACCGAGGTTCCGGACATCGTGTGCGTACCTCCGCCCGGCCACGTGGACGTGATGTCCACACCGGGGGCGTACAGGTCCAGTCCCCGCCCATAGCTGCTGAACGACGCGACCTGGTCCCCGCAGTCGGACGCACCGACGGTGATGGCCTCGGCCACCCGCGCCGGGGAGGCGTCGGCCACGTCGTTCGAGACGGCGCCCCCCTCCACCGAGTAGACGACCCCTGAGGCGATGGACCTGCGTACCGCGTCGTCGACCACGTCACTGGGCGGAAGGCCGATGACGAAATTGACCACCGACGGCCCGGAGGCGCGCTCGGTGATCCAGTCGATCCCCTCCAGTAGTCCGTCGACGGTGCCGCCGCCCTCGGCGTCGACCACCTTCACCGAGATCAGGTTGGCCCTCTTGGCCACCCCGTGTTCGGTACCGCCCACGACTCCGGCCATGTGGGTGCCGTGGCCGTGGCCGTCACTGCCGTCCCCGCCGAAGGCGTCGAAGCCGGGGACGACGCGCGGCCGGAGGTCGGGATGGTCGTAGTCGATGCCCGTGTCGACCATGTAGACGTCCACGCCGGCGCCGGCGTGGGCGGGATAGCCGTAGGAGCCGTCGAGTGGAAGCGACGGCTGATCGATCCTGTCCAGCCCGCAGGAGGGCGGTCCCGACTGCGTCACCCTGCGCGAGTTCATGCGCACGACGGTGTTCTGCTCCACCAACCGCACGGACGGGTCTGCCGCGATCCGCCGCGCCTGCTCCTCCGTGGCCTCGACCAGCACACCGTTCAGGGCGCTGTCGTACTCCTTGACCACTCGCGCCCCGTACGCGCTGGCGACGTCGGGCTCGCTCCCCTCCTCGAACTCCACTATGTAACTGCCGCCCACCGCGTCTGCGCTCTCCGCGTTGGCGATGGCCGCGGTCTCCTGGGCGTGTCCCGGGGCGGCCAGTGCGCCGACGCCGAGCGCGGTGCCCATGGCAAGGGCCGTGACAACCTTCGTACGTCGAACGGCCGACGAAACTGCTCTCATTCTTCCTCCTCGCGGTGCGACCCGGTGGTGCCCGCCGCGGAGCGGGGCCGGACTCTCCACGGCACGGCGGCGGTACCGCGACGGGGCCCGTCGTCCCCGTCGCGGATCGCCGTAAGTCCTGTCCTCGGTCGGGCCCGGGCCGTGAGATCACCGTCGGAGTCCGGGAGGGGTTCCGCGGTCACCGCTGAGCGGCCCGAGGCGCACGCGGCTACTCGACGAGCGCCTCGGCGCGTGCCACCAGGTGGCCGGTCCCATCGAGCGAGGCCAGATCGATGTCGGCCACGCAGCGGACCTCGACGTAGTCCAGCGTCAGCGTCCCTTCGATGTGCACCGTCCCGGTGCCGGCCGCGAAGTCCGCCCCACCGGTGTCCGTGGCGCTCTCGTCGACGCGCACGCCCAGGTCGGTTCCCCCGCGCGAGTCGGAGAACTTGATGAAGACGTAACCCAGTTCGGTGATGCGCCGCTGAAGCTCCTCCACAGAGGGGGAGGGGCCGCCGACGACGACTTTCCGCCCTTCCACGGAGAGGCGTTCGACGAGTTCTTCCATGACTGTCTCCTCATGACTTCTACAGACATCTCTGCGGTGACCGCGTGCGGTGTCACCCGGTGGACCGGCTACTTGCCGGAGGCCTGACCCGCCGCTCCGGCCATCTGCTCGCGCAGGCTCCGGGGCCGCATGTCGGTCCAGACCTCCTTCACGTAGGCGAGGCAGTCCTCCCGTGAACCACCGACCCCCGTGTCCTCCCATCCCGCCGGAATATCCAGGTAGGACGGCCACAGGGAGTACTGCTCCTCCTCGTTGACGAGGACCTTCATCTCGTTTTCTGCCATTTCCGTTCTCCAGTCTCTGGTTTCGGGAGAATCCATCCTTCTCACGTCCACGGCACCGAAGGGCCCGGACGGAAGGCGGGGTGACCGGTTCTCGGCCTTCAGGGAAAGAGCCAGGGCGCTTCCTGCCTGCGGGAGTCCTCGTAGGCGAGGATGTCCTCCATATGCGAGAGGGACCAACTGACGTTGTCCAGGCCCTCCATGGCCACGTACTTGTGGAACGCGTCGATCTCGAACCGGTATTCGCGCCCGTCCGAGGTCGTCACCGTCTGGGCCGGCAGGTCGACACTGAGCTTGACGGGGCCCGGAGCGATGGAGCCCAGGAGCTCTCCCACCTCGGACGACGCCAGCACGATCGGGAGGATATTGCTGTTGAAGCAGTTGTTGTAGAAGATGTCCGCAAAGCTCGAAGCGATGATACAGACAAATCCGTATTCCCTCAGCGCCCACGGCGCGTGCTCCCGGGAAGAGCCGCACCCGAAGTTATCGTTCGACACGAGAATGCTCGCGTCCTTGTATTCTGGCTTGTTCAGCACGAACTCGGGATTGAGTTCGCGCCCACCTCCGGTGTACCGCCAGTTGGCGAAGAGGTGCTCACCGAACCCGGTGCGGCGGATCGATTTGAGAAAACGCGCAGGAATGATGTCGTCTGTGTTCACGTCGGACCGCTCAAGTGGCACAGCGGTACCGACATGGGTGATGAACTTCTGCACGGGTGCCCTTTCCCTAGATGCGGCGGACGTCGGCGAGGCGGCCTGTCACGGCGGTCGCGGCAGCAGTGGCCGGACTGACCAGGTGGGTCCTGCCCCCGCGCCCCTGCCGTCCCTCGAAATTACGGTTGCTGGTCGAGGCACACCGCTCGCCCGCCGAGAGGTGGTCACCGTTCATGGCGATGCACATGCTGCACCCGGGCTCGCGCCACTCGAAGCCCGCCCGGCGGAAGATATCCGCCAGTCCCTCCTCCTCGGCCTGCCGGCGAACACTCATCGATCCGGGGACGACGATGGCGCGCACACCGGCGGCGACCCGCCTGCCGACGACGTGATCCGCCGCTATGCGGAGGTCCTCCACGCGCGAATTGGTGCAGGAGCCGATGAAGACGGTGTCGACCCCGACGTCCTGGAAGCGCTGTCCCGGTTCCAGGCCCATGTACTCCAGGGCCTGCTCGATACCGGCGCGGGCCACCGGGTCGCTCTCGGCGGCCGGGTCCGGCACCGTCCCGGTGATGTCGCCCGCCATCCCGGGGGTGGTTCCCCAGGTGACCTGCGGCACCAGGCCGTCAACGTCCAGCCGGTACTCCGAGTCGAAGCGGGCACCCGGATCGGTGGCAAGGGACTTCCACTGCTCCACCGCGCGTTCGAAGAGGTCGCCGGCGGGTGCGAAGCGCCGCCCGCGCACGTAGTCGATCGTGACGTCGTCCGGTGCGACCATGCCCGCCCTCGCCCCGGCCTCGATCGCCATGTTGCACAGCGTCATACGCCCCTCGATCGTCAAGGAGGCGACGGCCGACCCGCTGAACTCGATGACGTGGTGGGTGCCGACGTCGGTTCCGAGCGTGCGGATCACGAACAGGGCGATGTCCTTCGCGCTCACGCCGGACACCGGCGTCCCGTCGATCCGAATGTTCATCGTCTTGGGCTTCTGCTGGAGCAGGCACTGCGTGGCCAGGACGTGCTCCACTTCGCTGGTGCCGATACCGACCGCGAAGATCCCGAGGGCACCGTGGGTGGAGGTGTGGGAGTCGCCGCACACGACCGTCATGCCGGGCAGCGACAGGCCCAGTTCGGGACCCACCACGTGCACGATCCCCTGGTCCTCGCTGTCCATGTCGAGGAGCGCGACCCCGAAGTCCCGCGCGTTCTCCTCCATCGTCTGAATGCATACGGCACTCTGGTCGTCCACGACGTCGACGAGTCTGCGTCCCGGCATCGTGGGGACGTTGTGGTCGATCACGGCCACGACCGTCTCGGGCCGGTGGACCTGGAGGCCGCGCGTCCTCAGCCCTGCGAAGGCCTGCGGCGAAGTCGCCTCGTGGGTGAGGTGCCGGTCGATGTAGAGCATCGGCACTTCTCCGGGCTCGTCACGCACGACGTGCGTGTCCCAGATCTTCTCGAACATCGTTCGGGGCATCGTAGAGTCCTCCAAATAAGCCTGTCCCAACGTCCAGTGACCTTTCAGGCTCCGTGGGGGGCCGCCGCCCCCGCACAGCTCTCTTCCAACTCCTCCCGGGTCAGCTCACGGCCCAGGCGGTTCGCGAGGGCGAGGGTCCTCTCGACGGCCTCCGGGGTGAGCTGCCGGGGATCGCCTCCGTGGTTCATGTGGGCGAGGCGCACGGTGCTCTGACCGCTCCACGGGCTGACGCTCACGGACGGGGTACCGCCGACGGAGGCCGGGTTGACGGCCGAGTACACGGTGCAGGCCATCTCCCGCAGCTTGCCCTCCAACACGGGGTTCCCCTCGTCGCGAGCTCTGTCGGCCATTCCGTGGGCCTTGAGGATCGCGTCGGTGTGAATGCCCGAGGACGTGTGGCTGTAGCGCTTTCCGAGTACCCCGTGCTCGGGGGCCGCGACCCCGACCATGTCCTCGTAGAACGAGATCAGTTCGATCAGCCGCGACATCTCCCACCGGGGTGAGAGGCCGGCCTCCGCCTCGATGGCGGAGAGGTTCAGCACGACCTCCTCCAGCGATGCGTTCCCGGAGCGCTCGCCGACGCCGCGCGAAACGACGTGGACGCGGTCGATGCCGGCCGCCGTCGCCATCATCGCGTTGCCCAGCGCGTTGCCGGTGTCGCGGTGACCGTGCCAGTCCAGCTTCACGTCGGACGCGCCCAGGGCCCGGAGCTCCTCACGGACGAAGCGCACGAGGCGGTAGGTGCCGAGCGGACGGATGGTCCCGACCGTGTCGGCCAGGGCGATGCAGTACGCGCCGCCCTCGACCTGTGCCCGAACGATGGCTCTGACATCCTCGGGGGAGGTCTGCGTGGTGTGCTCGGTCCCCGCGATGACGGGGACGCCCATGTCCACGGTCTTCCTGACGAACGTGTCCAGCCTGTTCAGGATGAAGCCCATGTCCCAGCCCTGCGCGAGCCTTCGGGACGGTGCGCTGCCCATGAACACGACCGCTTCGAGGTCCGGGTGGATCTCCTTGCACTCCAGGGTCCACTTGAGTGACTCCTCCGAGCACATGGAGAGCACCGAGGGCACGACGGAGGGGACTTCCTCCCTCATCCGCGCGAGCAGCTCCTTCATCCTCGTGTCGAGGAGGCCTCCCTTGCCGGGGTAGATCCCGACGCAGGCGTACTTGCCCCCGAACGCGACGAGCAGGGACAGGTACTGGATCATCTCGTCGACCGACGGATATCCGGATATTCCCTGGAGGCCGTCCCTGAGGCACTCCGAGACGATCTCCGTGCCGGCGGCCCGCAAGGCGGGCGGTTCACCGGGAATGTCCGTCACGAGTGGGGCGAGGGGGTCCTCCTCGTTGTTCCAGTTGAAGTTCATCGGAACATCGATGGACCCGTCCTTCGCCGCCAAGGATCCCTCGGGGCTGGTCGTACCCTTCTGCATAACATCTCCTTGTGGAAGAGAAACCACTCGGCATCACGGCCCGCCGCTAACCATTAACGACGGGCAGGATCCCGATCGAAAATCGGATATAGTCGTCTGAATAACCGAATGTCGAACCGGGTATTCCAGCGATCCCGGTCTTCTCGAATACGGAGAAGCAGTCCACCCCCGGCCTGAGCCTGCTCCAGTTGTAGATGGTCGTATCGTTGTCGAGGTAGAGGTGGTCGAAAAGACCGTGCTCTTTGTCGAACGTCTCCAACTGCCGGCGCAGCCGGGACCGGCGCAACCGGTAGAGGCCGCGGATCTTGTCGATCAACTCGGGGCGGTCCCGGAACAGGGTGTGGTAGGCCATGAAACGCAACTGCCACTCCCCGGGGAGTGATCCCACACTGTTCGTCCAGCTCACGCCCATGTCCGCGGCGAACCCGGCGTCACCGAAAACAACCCAGCCGAACCTGTCCCCGGTCAGCGTGTGCGTTTTCGACCAGCTGCCCACATAGACCGTCCGGTCGGCGAGATCGGTCGCCGACGTCAGACTCCGCATGCGTGCCCGGTCCTCTTCCGGCGGCCCCGTCCCGACATAGGCGAGATCGGCGACAAGGTGGATCCTGCGTCCTTCCCCGGCAAAGCGACGCAGAACCTCCTGCAAGGACGAGAGCTCATCGGGCGAGTAAGCGAACGTCGTCGGGTTGTTCGTCACTATGAGGTAGACGACGGAGATGTCCGGGTTCTCTTCGAGGCTCTGAGAAAGCAGCGGTGCCGTCATCTTGAAGTCGTCCTCGGGCCTGGTCCGGGCCGAATGCAGCCGATAGCCGTAGGACGCCGCCTGCAACTCGGGGACGTTGAATCCGGGGGCGGAGAAGAGGACCGCACCAGGAGCCCGCGCATCGAGCCGGGCAAGGTGGGCGATACCGCGCAGGACCTTGTCGATGCAGTCCGCCGCCCCCAGCCCGAGCGCGACGTGCCGTCCCGAGACCGACATTCCCCACTGCCGCATGTCCTCGGCCAGCAGGCCGCGCAGCACGGGATTCCCGACACTGTGGATGTCGTACACGCGCGGGTCGTATCCGGTGGCGAGGAGCCGTCGCTCCGCGTGCATCATCTGCTCGCGGAGCCACCGGTACCCATCACCCGGTGCGATGTACCCGTTCAGGTCCTCTCCGGGCAGCGCGATTCCGAGTTCCTCCGCCAGTGACCGGAAATCCGTGGGTCCGCCCGGTTCTCCCTCCCACTCGGTGATGCGGCGCACGTCGATGTCGCCGATCGTCCGGTTGACGACCCCCCGCCGAACGGCCGCGGGATCGAGGCCGCGTTCGACGCATTCCCGCTCCAGGTCCTGGACGATGCGTGCCATGACCCGGATGGGCGGCTCCGCGTCGGTCCGCGGACCCGTTCTGTGGCGCTGCAGTATCTCCTTCCGGGCCCGTTCGACGAGCAGGTGCTGCTCCTCGATCCCGGCTTCGGCCGTTGAGGAAGAGTCGTGCGGCATCATCGGTGGGAAACCTCCGGCAGGCAGTTCGTCCAAAAGCGCGTATGGGGTGGCGCCGGTTCAGCCCCGAACCAGCGTTTCGCGGATCAGTCCGCCCATCTCACGGGTTCCGACCACCGTGCACCCGCTCTCGTGGACGTCCGCCGTCCGGTATCCCAGGCGGACGACCTCCTCGACGGCGGCCTCGACGGCGGCGGCCTCCCGTTCGAGGCCCAGGGAATGGCGCAGCAGCAGGGCGGCGGACAGGACCGCACCGACGGGATTGGCCCTGTCCTGGCCGGCGATGTCGGGAGCGGAGCCGTGTACGGGCTCGTACAGTCCGAACAGGCCCCCCTCGACACGCCGCGTGCCCAGGCTCGCGGACGGGAGCATGCCGATCGAGCCCGTGAGCATCGACGCCTCGTCGGTGAGGATGTCGCCGAACAGGTTCTCGGTGACCACGACGTCGAAACGCGCGGGATCCCTGATCAGCTCCATGGCACAGGTATCGACGAGCATGTGCTCGTGGTCCACCGCGGGATGGTCGTGGGACACCTGCTCCACGACCTCCCGCCACAGGACCGAGGAGCTGAGCACGTTGGCCTTGTCCACCGAGGTCACCTTGCGGTCGCGCCGCTCCGCGATCTCGAACGCCGCACGTACGACGCGCTCGATCTCCTGCTCGGTGTAGAGGAGGGTGTCGACGGCCTCTGTGCCCCGCCCCGTACGGCGGATCTCGCTGGGTTTGCCCGGGACGGACTCCAGGCGCCCGTAGTAGAGGCCGGCCGACAGCTCCCGAACGAAGATCATGTCCGTGCCCTTGAGGTACTCCGGTTTCACCGGCGAGGCGCCGTACATCGGTTCGCTGGACCGGACCGGACGAAGGTTCGCGAAGAAGTCGAACTCCTTGCGGAGACGGAAGAGCGCCTGTTCCGGCCGGGGGCCGCCGTCCGGGCCTCCTCCGGCGGGCAGGCCACCGACCGCGCCGAAGAGGACGGCGTCGCTCCTCGCGCACATCTCGAACGTGGCGTCCGAGATGGCGGCCCCCTCGGCCGCGATGGCGTCCAGCCCCACGAGGCCCTGGTGGACCGCGAAGGAGTGGCCGTACACGTCCTCCACGGCCCGCAGCGCCCGGAGGGCCTGCTCGGTCACTTCGGGCCCGACACCGTCTCCCTGCAGCACTGTGATCGTGGCATCGCTCATCGGGTTGGAGCCTTTCGTTCGTGGACGGGCGCACTCGTCGTGGACGTCTTCACCGCCGACCGGCCTGGGTCCGCGGGTACACCGCTCAGAAGCGGTGCCGGGGCGTGTGTGGTGGGTACCGCCCGCCGTCTGGCGAGCGCAGCGCGCGAAGCGCGGCCGTTGGGGGTTGGTGGGAGACAGACGGGCTGGTGTATCCAGCGGTGGCCTCGCGGGGCCGAGGAAGAAGGCGTCCTGGTCCGGCTGCCGACCGAGGAGAACGCAGCGGGGGTGCCGCCGGGGCGACGCGCAGCAGGGTGGGTACTCGCCGCACATGCCCTAGGCGCGCTGCTTCGTCCCGGAGTCCTTCGGTCCGGGGTGGAAGGAGAGCAGTTGATCGACGATGGAGCCGCGCCAGCAGACCATGTCGTGACCACCCGTGTACTCGGAATAGTCGACTTCGTATCCCTTTTCCCGGAGAACGTCTCGCGCATTCCGGTGCGTTGTCATCGGGTCGTACTCCATGATGGCCTTCTCCATACTCCCGATGGTCATCGAGAAACGGATCGGCAGCCTGGGGGCCGCCCTGAACTGCTGGGTCATCCACTCGTCCTCGACATCTGGAATCCCTTTTCCCGGCCACCAGAACGAACCCGACTGGGATATGACCTTTCCGAAACGGTCAGGAGATTCGAATGCGGCGTACGCCGCTGCCAGGCCGCCGAAGCAGGAGCCGCCCACGACCGTGCGCGAGGGATCCGGCGTGACGTGGTAGTTCTCGTGTACCCACGGCATGAGCTCTTCGTTCAGGAAATCGACGAACGGGCTGTGGCAGGGGAGTTCACGAGCACGGACGTCCTGGTCCTCGTTGGTGTGCATGACGAGGACGTAGGGGGGGATCCGGCCGGTGTACAGCAAGTTGTCCAGCACGGTCGTGATGGAGGCGAAATTGTAGTAGGACCACCCGTCGAAAAGAAGGAACACGTCATAGTCGTCCCCCTCGGGGTCGTATCCGGGCGGAGTGTGGACAGCGATGTGGTGCTGCGTCCGCAGGATCGAGCTGTGCATGGAGTGCATGTGGATCCTGCCCTTCGGCACCCCGCGCCGTGAGATGTTCCACGGCTGCTTCGGGGCACCGGGCAGTTCGAGCACTGAGACCTTGAACTCGCTCGGGTTTCCCTGAAGCGTGTAGTCACGTGGGTTCAGCGGATCCGTCCGGTACCGGGAGAGGCTCTCCAGGACCTCGGCGTAGGAATTGAACGGAACGAGCGGGTCGTTGACCGAGAAAAGATATGTCGTCCGCAGGTCCGAGGGCAGGAGATAGGACTTGTACCAGATGTCCGTACCCGGCAGGTTGGCCATCCGGTATTCACTGAAGTCGTCGTTGCTCGGTGCGCTGAAAAAGAACACGAGCACGTTCTCAGTATCTCCCGGATCCCGCCAGAGAAACGTGACCAGGGTATGTGAATCGTCGTCGCCGACCTGCTCCATCAGCGGTGCGCCCGATTCGGCGACCTCTTTCCATAGACCGTCTACGGCACCCTCTACACCGTTCTCGATGTCGGTCGCCACCCGGGAGATCCGTGGACTCGCGACAGAAGTCTCCTGATCGAGCATTGACATTCCTCCTACTACCTGGTGGATACGATGGGTGCACGGCCGGCACAGTGCGTGTCGGTCAGAACAGGTCGAAAAGCTCCGCAGCGTCCGCCTCTTCGCCTTCGCCGTCGTCGGCACTGTGGTCGATGACATTCGCGAGCGCTTCGATCGTCCTGTTCTGGAACACCGTCGGAAGCATGAGTGCTATGCCCCACCGGTTCTGGACTTCGGTCGACATCGAGGCCACGAGGAGCGAGTGCCCGCCAAGGGCGAAGAAGTCGTCGTGGACCCCCACCTGGTCCAGTTCGAGGAGGGCCGACCAGATCTCCGAAAGAGATTTTTCGGTCTCGGTTCGGGGAGCGACGTGGGCCGCGCCGTCCCGCACCTGCTGCACGATGTCCGACAAGGAGGGCAGGGCCTTGCGGTCCACTTTGCCGTTCGGACTCAGCGGGAACTCTTCCAGTGGAACGAAGTGCGCGGGCACCATGTACTCGGGAAGCCGATCGAGGAGATGGGCCCTCAGCTCGTCCTGGGTCGCCTCGTGGCCCGCCTTCGCCGTGTGGAACGCGATCAGCCGCTTGTCGGTGGAGCCGGCCTCGTGCACGACGACCAAGCACGACCGGACGGCCTGGTGCTCGGCCAGTACGGCCTCGATCTCCTCGATCTCGATCCGGTATCCGCGGATCTTGATCTGGTGGTCCTTGCGCCCCGCGTACTCGATGCTGCCATCGGTCCGGTATCTGGCCAGGTCGCCCGTGGCGTAGAGGCGGCCTAGGCCGAAGGGGTCGGCCACGAACCGGTCGGCGGTCAGATCCGGGCGCCCCATGTAGCCGCGGGCCAGTTGGACGCCGCCGATGTACAGCTCACCGATGACACCGTCGGGGACCGGCTCCATCGCCTCGTCCAGGATGTACAGCCTCGTATTGGCCACCGGGCGGCCGATGGGCACGGTACTCGCTCCGGGGATGTTCCTGCACTCCCAGAAGCTGACGTCGACCGAGGCCTCCGTGGGCCCGTAGAGGTTGTGCAACCGTGTGTTCGGCAGCGACCGCTGGAACCGCTCCTGGACGTCGGGGGGAAGGGCCTCACCACTGCAGATCACGTCCCGGACGTCCTTGCAGAGCCCGGTCGCACCCGGGTGCTGGAGGAAGGCCTGCAGCATCGAGGGAACGAAGTGGAGGACGCTGATGGCCTGCCGGTCGATCAGCTCGGCCAGATAGGCGGGATCCCGGTGCCCCTCGGGCCGTGCGACGTGAAGCCGCGCGCCGGCGATGACGGGCCAGAAGAACTCCCAGACCGACACATCGAAGCCGTAGGGGGTCTTCTGTAGCACGCGGTCGTGGTCCTGTAGGCCGTAGGTCTCCTGCATCCAGATCAGGCGGTTGCAGATGCCGCGGTGGGACAGCATCGCGCCCTTGGGCCGGCCCGTGGAACCGGACGTGTAGATCACGTAGGCAAGGTTGTCCGGGTGTACGTCCGCGTCCAAGGGTTCGGGACTCGCGTCCAGCCACGAGGTGTCGCCGCCGCCGAGCTCGATGAGCCGGGCACCCCGTTCGGCCAGGGCACCGGCGCGATCCACCGTGTCCGGGTGTACCAGGGCGACCTGGATCCGGGCGTCCTCAGCGATGAACGCGAGTCGCTCCGACGGGTGGTCGGGGTCCAGGGGCACATAGGCGCCGCCTGCCTTGAGCACCGCGAGGAGGCTGATCACGAGGTCGAGTGAGCGGTACATGCAGACACCGACGTGTGTCTCCGGTCCCACACCGTGATCCCGCAGTGTGCGCGCCAGCCGGTTGGCGCGGCCGTCCAGTTCCGCGTAGCTCAGCTGCTGGTCCTCGAAGGACAGCGCGATGCGGTCGGGGGACTCGCGAACCTGCTCCTCGAAGAGGTGGTGGAGGCACACGGGCCGCAGGGCGTCCTGATCATGCGTGGCGTTGCGCTCCTCCACGATCTCCGCCCGCTCCGCCGCCGAGAGGATGCCGAGCCGCGTGATGGGTGTCCCGGGCTCGGCCAGTGCCTCCGCGATGAGGTTCCGCAGGTGCCCGCCCATGCGGGCGATGGTGTCCCGCTCGAAGAGGCCGGTGCTGTACTCGAAGTTGAACTGCAGCTCCCCGTCCCTCTGCTGGATGCTGAGGCCGAGGTCGAACTTCGAGACGCCGATACCCGTGTCCGTGACGTCATGGATCCACTCCGGCTGCTCCGACTCCTCGGGAGCCTCCTCGAAGAGCTTGTCCAGTCCGGTGAACATCACCTGGAACACCGGGTTGTAGCTCAGGCTGCGCTCGGGCCTCAGCTCCTCGACGATCCGCTCGAACGGCACCTCCTGATGGCTCTGCGCCTCCAGGAGGTTCCACCGGACCTGCTGGAGCACCTCCGAGAAGGTCGGGTCGCCCTGCAGGTCCACGCACAGGGCCACCGTGTTCACCAGGAATCCGATCAGCGGCTCGGTCTCGACCCGGGTGCGGTTGGCGACCGGGATGCCGATCGTCACCTTGTCCTGCCCGCTGTGGCGTGAGAGGAGGACCGCGAAGGCGCTCAGCACCGTGATGAAGTGCGTCGTCCGGTTCTCACTGCTGACCTGCTTGAGCCGGTCGTTGAGATCCGACGGCAGCGAGCACGTGTGGTTGGCTCCCCGGTAGTCCTGTACCGCGGGCCGGGGGTGGTCGGTGGGCAGTGACAGCAGGGCGGGCGCCTCCGCCAGGTGCTCCTTCCAGAACCGCAGGTGCGTCCGCAGGTGCTCCTCCCGGAGCCACTGCTGTTGCCACACCGCGTAGTCGGCGTACTGCACGGCCAGCGGAGCGGGCAGGACCGGATCGTCGCTCCCGAGCGCGTCGTAGACCCGCAGCAGCTCCTCGTTGAGGACCCGGACCGAGAAACCGTCGACGATCGCGTGGTGACCGCTGAACGCCAGGAGCGCCTCGGTGTCGGACAGACGGATGAGCAACGTGCGGAGCAACGGGCCCTCAGCGAGATCGAAGGGCCGGGTCCACAGTTCGCGGGTGAGCGCCTTCACCGACTCCGGATGCCGCTCCGCGGGCTCCGCCGACAGGTCCGCCTCGGACAGGATGACGGGCCCGGTGTCGGCGATGTCCTGCCACACCCGTCCGCCGTCCTCCCGGAAGGTGGTCCGCAGTGTCTCGTGCCGCGCGATCAGCACCTCCAGCGCCATCCTGAGTCGCGCGGAATCGACGGCGGAGGCCCGGTGGAGCAGCCAGCCCACCGTGTACAGGGCACTGTTCGGATGCAGGCGTTCCATGTACCAGACCCGCTGCTGGTCGAACGTCGCAGGAACGGGTTCATCGCGCGCCACCCGCACCAGGGGCACGGTCTCATGCGGGTCCCGCTCCCGCATCAGGCGGTCCAGTTCTGCGGCGACTCCGGCGACGGTCGGCCGCTCGAACAGGACACGGACCGGCAGATCGATCCCGAACGCCTGCTGGACTCGGGCCGCGACCTTCACCGCGACCAACGAGTGTCCGCCCAGGCCGAAGAAGTCGTCGGAGACACCGATGGGACCGCGCTCCAGGACCTCCTCCCAGACCGTGGCCAACAGCGCCTCGGTCTTGGTCCGCGGCAGCGCGCCCTCGGAGAGCGCGGGCCCCGAGTCCTCCTCGGGCAGGGGGAGCATCCGCCGGTTCAGCTTGCCGTTGCCCGTGAGGGGGAGCTCGTCGAGGTAGACGAAGGCCGAGGGGACCATGTACGCCGGCAGTTGTTCCCTCAGGTGGGACCGGAGCCCTTCGGTGGTGTCGGCCGACTCTCCCTCAAGCACCACATAGGCGACCAGCCGCTTGCCCGATCCGTCCGGTTGTGCGAGCACGGCGCAGCTCTGGACCAGAGGATGCTGGTCGAGCACCGTCTGGATCTCCCCGAGCTCCATCCTGAAGCCCCGGATCTTCACCTGGCCGTCGACGCGTCCGACGAACTCGATGTTGCCGTCGGGAAGGTGCCTGACGATGTCCCCGCTCTTGTAGAGGCGGCTTCCCGGCTCGCCGCCGAACGGATCGGCGACGAAGGACTCGGCGGTGAGGTCGGGGCGGTTCATGTAGCCCCGGGTCACGCCGACACCTCCGATGTAGAGCTCGCCGGGCACGCCGACCGGTACGGGCTGCATACGGGAGTCGAGGACATAGGTCCGCACGTTGGTGATCGGACGTCCGATGTGGATGGTGTCCAGGTGCTCGTCGGTGTGCGTTCCGGTGGCGAAGACCGTCGTCTCGGTCGGTCCGTAGACGTTGAAGAAGTCACGGCCGGGCGCCCACGTCCGGATGAGGTCCGCCGAGTACGCCTCACCACCGACGACCAGCGTCCTCAGGTTCGGCAGGGGTGCTGTGGGCAGGGTGGCCAGAGCGCCCGGGGTGAAGCTCAGGATCTCGATGGCCCGCTCGTCCAGCACATCGTGGAGGTCGGTGCCGATCATGCGCGTGTCACTGTGCGGAATGTGCAGTACTCCGCCCGTCACGAGCGGCAGGAGAATCTCCCAGACCGAGAAGTCGAAGCTCAGCGAGGCGACCTGTAGGACGTTCTGCGGCCTGTCGAAGCACGGGTACCGGCTGATCCACGGCACGACGTGCCGGATGCACCGGTGGGCGACCATCACCCCCTTCGGCCGGCCGGTCGACCCCGACGTGTAGATGATGTAGGCGAGGTTCTCCTGCGTGAGGGCCGTCGACGGCTTCTCCGCGGACTCGGAGGCCACGGTGGACCACTCCGAATCCAGGCAGAGGGTCTTCAGATCCCCGGTGGGCAACCCCGGCAGCAGGTGTGACTGCGTGAGGAACAGGCGCACCTGCGCATCGTCGAGGACGAACGCCATCCGGTCGGCGGGGATACGCGGGTCCAGGGGCACGTAGGCCCCGCCCGCCTTGAGGATGCCCAGCAGCCCGACGACGGACTCCAGCGAGCGGTCCAGGCACAGCCCGACCAGGACCTCGGGGCCGACTCCGTTGCGTTGCAGCCAGTGCGCCAGTTGGTTGGCACGGCGGTTGAGCTCGCTGTAGGACAGGTGTCCGTCCTCGTGAACCACCGCGACCGCGTCCGGGGTGTCCCGTACCCGCTCCTCGACGAGTTCGTGCAGATAGGTGGCCCCGTCCTCGGAAACGGTGTCGGCACTCCACTCTTCCAGGGCCTGGGTGCGCTCGCCCTCGGTGAGCATGGACACCTGGGCGAGGGGTTTGTGCGGTGAGGCCACGAGCTCGTTGCAGATCTGCCGCATGTGGGCGAGCATCGCGTCGACCGTCCGAACGTCGAAGCGCCGGCTGTCGTAGAAGAGGTTGATGCCGAGACGCTCTTCGAGGGTGATCACGGCGTTGAGCGGATAATGCGTCTGCTCCCGCGAGCTCACGTCCGCGAAGCGCAGCGAGCCCTCATCGCTCTCGTCCTCCGGGTAGTTCTCGAAGACGAAGAGGGTCTCGAACAACGAGGCATCAGCGGGAAGCCCGCTCCACCGCTGGACCTCACTCAGCGGAGAGTACTCGTACTGACGCATCTGCATACCCCGCTCCTGCAGACCGCGCAGCCACTCCAGTACGACGTCCCGCTCGGGAACACCCACCCGCAAAGGAAGCGTGTTGATGAACAGACCGACCGTGCCCTCGACACCCTCCATCTCGGAAGGCCGCCCCGAGACCACCGTCCCGAAAACCACATCGTCAGTACCCGAATAACGCGAAAGCAGCAAAGCCCAGCACCCCTGTAGAACGGTGTTGAGCGTCAAACGGTGACGCTGCGCGAAATCCTGCACCCGCGCCGTCTCGTCCTCGCTGAGATGGGCGGTGACCGACGCGGGCGGAACAGGACCACCCGCACCGGCCTCAGGACGCGCCCCGGTACTGAGGGGCGTGGCCTGCTCCACACCCTTGAGGGCCCCGCGCCAGTACCGCTCGGCCTGCTCGATGTCCTGCCGGCCAAGCCAGGAAACATAGTCACGGTAGGAACGCGAGGGCGCCTTCTCCAGGTGGCGGCCCCGCACGAAGGCCCCGTACCACTGCACGGCCTCGTTGAGGATGAGGCTGATGCTCCACCCGTCCAGAATCGCGTGGTGGGCGCTCCACACCAGTTGGTAACCGGCGTCGCCGGTGCGGGCCAGCAGCATGCGCCACTGCGGCACGTCCTGGGGGTCGAAGCCCTCGGCCCGGTCCCGCTCCAGATAGGCGTCCAGGCCCTCCTGCTGCTCCTGGCAGGTCTGCGAACGCCAGTCCTGCGTCCGCAACGGCACCGGCACATCGGCCCAGACCAACTGCAGGGCCCGGTCGTCCGCGGCCGTACGGAACCCGGTGCGCATGATGGGGTGGCGGCGCATGACCTGTGCCCAGGCTTGGCGGAAGGCGTCGGTGTCCAGTTCCTGGTCGATGCGCAGGATCATCTGGACGTGGTAGACCCCCTCGCCCTGGGAGAGCTGGCTCTGGAACCACAGGCCCTGCTGGATGGGGGTCTGCGGGTAGCAGTCCTCCAACGGGCGGGGACCCGCCGCGGACCGCCACTCGGGCAGCGTCCGCACCTGTGCGACCAGGTCGTTGACCTGTTCCTGGTCCAACCCGGCGGCCGGGAAGTCCGAGGGGCTGTAGACCACCGCGTCGGGATCGCGGGCTTCGCGGGTGAGCCGGGTCAACACCTCCAGGGTGTGTTCCGCGACTCCCCTGACTGTGTCCTGGTGGAAGGCAGTGGAGTTGTAGGTCCACCGCATGTGCAGCCGGCCGTCCTGGACGTGGCTGACGATGTCGATCAGGTAGGGGCGCTGGTTGGCCGGATCCCAGTCCGGGCCGGCCTTGCCGGAGTGGGCGGCGAAGCCGCCGGACGCGGTGGCGTCGAACTGACCGAGGTAGTTGAAACTGACCTGGGCCACAGGACCCAGCTCGGCACCACCACGGTCCGGACCGTGGGCGAGCAGGCCGTATCCGATGCCCTGGCGGGGCCGCCCGCGCAGGAGTTCCTTGGTCCGCTTGAGCCCTTCCCCGAGCTGGTCCGCGTCGGGAACCGGCAGGCGCACCGGTGAGATGGTGGTGAACCAGCCCACGGTCCGGGACACGTCGATGTCGTCGAAGAGGTCCTCGCGGCCGTGCCCCTCCAGGTCGATACGGACGTGGTCGTCACGGGTCCAGGCGCCGATCGCGCTGGCCACCGCGGTCAACAGCGCGTCGTTGACCTGGGTGTTGAAAGCCGCGGGCACGTCCTGCAGGAGCGCACGCGCCTGGTCGGCGCTGAGCACGGCCTCGTGGACACGGCTGCGACCGATGGTGTTGTGCTCGGTGGGCCCGTCCGTGGGAAGGGCACCGGCCGGTGCTGACTGCTCGCTCCAGTAGGGCAGTTCCTGGGCGGTAGCGGTACTTCGGCTCTCCTCGTGCAGCCGGTGGGCCCACTGCTGCCAGGAGCTCGTCTTCGTGGGGAGGGCGGGTTCCTGGCCCTGGCGCAGCTGCCTGGTGACGGTGTCCAGATCTTCGAGGAGGACGCGCCAGGACACCACATCGACCACGAGGTGGTGAGCCACCAGCAGCAGTCGATTCTTGTGGCCGGCTGTCTCGTTGGAATCCGATACCCCGGTGAACAGGACCGACCTGAACAGGGGAGCAGCGGAGACGTCCATGCTGGACTGGACCTGGCCGGCGATCTCCAGCATCCGGTCCTCACGCTCACCGGCCGGGTACGAGGACAGGTCGTGCTCCTGCCAGGGCAGGGCGTCGGGTATGTCCGCCACCTCGGCCCGCCACTGCCCGTCACTGCTCCAAAAGCGGGTGCGCAGCCCGTCGTGCTGTTCGAGCAGGGCCCGCACCACCTGCTGCCACTGACCACCAGTCAGGTCCGCCCCGACCTCCATCAGCAGGGACTGGTTGACGTGGTCGGGGCGAGCGAGGTCCTGGGCGAGGAACCAGCGCTGGATCGGGGTGAGTTCGACCGGACCGGTGACCGTGCCCTGCTCGGCCAACACCTGCGAACCCTCGCGCTGCTCGGTGACCGGAGCCAGCTCAGCGATCGTCTGGTGCTGGAAGAGC
>VWVT01000022.1 GCA_008638415.1 Nocardiopsis sinuspersici | reverse complement strand
AGGTGTTCCGCATTCCGCCAAACCGGCGGTTTGTGTGTTCCTGATCGGGGTAAAGCCCGTTTCGCTTCCGCGTTTCCGTGGAGGCGCCCTCCGAGCTTACCGGCCCGAAAGCAGTGCTCGAACCGGTGTGTTTCGGAGGAGGTTCCCGGAACCCGGATCCTCAAAAGAGGTTCCGCCATATCCCGGGGGACATCCGGCACGCCCGCGGTGACCGCGTTCGCTTCGCTCGGAGGAGGTGCCGCGACCCCTCGCGGCCTTGGGCCGGTCGGAGGCGACTCGGAGAACACTACTCCGCACCCACCGGTCTGGCAACTCGATCCCGTGTGACGTGTGTCACACCAGTTGGCCGCCTTAGTTCAGCAGTCTTCCCGTGCCGGTGCCCGGTGCGGCGTACAGCCACTCCACCTCCAGCTCGACGGCCGCGACCGTGGCCGGCGCGTAGGCCGCCAGGGCCTCACCGCCCACGAAGGACGCCGCCAACTGTGCCACCGTCGGGTTGTGTCCCACGACCAGGACGGTCTCCGCGTCGGCGTCGACCTGGTTCACCAGTTCCAGGAGCGTGTCCACGTCCGCCGGGTAGGCGGCCTCGGAGTAGTCCACCTCCGGTCGCGGCGCCGGGTCCATCGCACCCAGTACCCCGTCCAGGGTCTGCCTGGCGCGCCTGGCCGCGGAGCAGACCACGTGGTCCGGCGCGTACCCCCGCTCGGCGAGCAGGCGCCCGACCGCCTCCGCCTGGCTCCGGCCCCGGTCCGTGAGGGAGCGGTCGAAGTCCTGGATCCCGTGCCCGTTCTCGGCCTTGGCGTGCCGCATGAGCAGCAGTGTGCGCGTGCCGTTCATCCCGCTCACGAGGCCAGGCTCGTCGCGACGACGGCGAGCGCGCCGATGAATCCCACCATGATCGCCACGATGACGAACAGTCCCTTCATCCCGGACACCGGGCACCACTCCTTCGGTTGCCGACACGACCCAGCGCGTGTGCTGGCTCGTCCCCGTGGCCCCCAGGTTAGACGCGCTCGCACGCACGGAAGCGGCCGCCCGGGGTTCCCGGACGGCCGCTTCCCGGCCTCGTGGCCTCCCCTACTTGCCGTCTCCGGCGCGGGCCTCCTCCCGGCGGTCGTCCGCGTCGGTGGCGGTGCCCTCCTTCGCACCGGTGTCCCCCTTCTGGGAGACCTCCCCCTGCGGGGTGGCACCGCCGCCGGACTCGGGGGCGCCCTTGGGAGCGGACGCGCCACCGGTCTCGGCGAGGTCGGTCTCGGTGCCCGAGCCGCGGCTCTTGGACCACAGGACCGCGCCGACGAGCACGCCCACGGCCACCGCGGTCACTCCCGCCCGGAGAGCGACGTTGTCCGCGTAGATCACCACGCTGGGCGCCACGATCAGCGCGACGAGGTTCATGACCTTGAGCAGCGGGTTGATCGCGGGGCCGGCGGTGTCCTTGAAGGGGTCGCCGACCGTGTCACCGATGATCGTGGCCTCGTGTGCGTCCGAGCCCTTGCCGCCGTGGTGGCCGTCCTCGACGAGCTTCTTGGCGTTGTCCCAGGCACCGCCGGAGTTGGCGAGGAAGACCGCCATGAGCACACCGGCGGCGATGGCGCCGCCGAGGAACGCGCCCAGCGGCGCGTAGCCCAGGGCGAAGCCGACCGCGATCGGCGCGAGGACCGCCAGCAGGCCCGGGGTGACCAGCTCCCGCAGGGAGTCCTTCGTGCAGATGTCGACCACCCGCGCGTACTCGGGCTTCTCCGTGCCGTCCATGATCCCCGGACGGGTGCGGAACTGGTCGCGCACCTCCAGCACCACGCGACCGGCCGCGCGGCCGACCGCCGTGATGGCCAGGCCGGAGAAGAAGAACACCGCGCTGGCGCCGATGATGACGCCGACGAGCACGTCGGGCCGGTCCAGCGAGAGCGAGAACACGTCGGTGTCCCCGAGCTGTGCCTGCACCGAGGTGCGGAAGGCGCCGAACAGGGCGGTCGCGGCCAGGACCGCGGTGGCGATGGCGATGCCCTTGGTGATCGCCTTGGTGGTGTTGCCGACGGCGTCGAGCCCGGTGAGGATGTCCGCGCCCCCGCCCTCCACGTCGCCGGACATCTCCGCGATGCCCTGGGCGTTGTCGGCGACCGGGCCGAAGGTGTCCATCGCCACGATGATGCCGACGGTGGTGAGCAGACCGGTTCCGGCGAGGGCCACGGCGAACAGGCTCAGGGTGATGGAGCCGCCCCCGAGCAGGAACGCGGCGTAGACGGCGCCCGCGATGAGCAGTGCGGAGTAGACGGCCGACTCCAGGCCGACGGAGATGCCGGAGAGGATGACGGTCGCGGCACCGGTCTCGGAGCTCGCGCCGATGTCGCGGACGGGGCGCCGGTCGGTCTCGGTGAAGTAGCCGGTGAGCAGTTGGATGGCGGCGGCGAGCACCAGGCCGATGAGGACCGCGGCGATGGCGATGAACCTCGGGTTCGGGTCGGTTCCGGCCGCCTCGATCTCGGCCAGGACATCCGGGCTGACGCCGGACAGCCCGTCGAAGCCGGCGGGCAGGTACCAGAAGGAGGTACCGACGACGAGCAGTGCGGAGATCCCCGCGGAGATGAAGAAGCCGCGGTTGATCGCCGTCATCGCCGTCTTGTCCCGGTTGCGGGGAGCGACCAGGAAGATGCCGATCATGGCGGTGAGCACGCCGATCATGGGGACCAGGAGCGGGAAGACCAGGCCCTCGGTGCCGAAGGCGACCCGGCCCAGGATCAGCGAGGCCACGAGCACGACCGCGTAGGACTCGAAGAGGTCCGCGGCCATGCCGGCGCAGTCGCCCACGTTGTCGCCGACGTTGTCGGCGATGGTGGCCGCGTTGCGGGGGTCGTCCTCGGGGATGCCCTGCTCGACCTTGCCGACGAGGTCGGCGCCGACGTCGGCGGCCTTGGTGAAGATGCCGCCGCCCACACGCATGAACATGGCGAGGAGGGCCGCGCCGAAGCCGAAGCCCTCCAGGACGATGGGTGCGTCGCCCCGGTAGAGGAGGACGACGGCGGCCGCGCCGAACAGGCCGAGGCCGACGGTGATCATGCCCGCCACACCACCGGTGCGGAAGGCGATGCGCATGGCGGTGCGGTTGGCGGCGTCGTCACCTCCCCGGGCGGCCGCCGCTACCCGGACGTTGCCGCGCACGGCGAGCCACATGCCGATGAAGCCGGTCGCCGACGACAGCAGGGCGCCGAGGGCGAAGAAGACCGACCGGCCGATGGCGATGGCCCAGGAGTCGGCGGGGAGCATGAGCAGCAGGAACGGGATGAGGACGACGAAGACCGCGAGGGTCCGGAACTGTCGTTTGAGGTAGGCCGCCGCTCCTTCCTGCACCGCGACCGCGATGTTCTGCATTCGCTCTGTGCCCTGCTCTGCGGCGAGGACCTCACGTACCAGCACTCCCGCCACGGCGAGCGCCAGAAGCGCCACCACCATGACGATGATGACGAGGGTGAAGTCGGTGCCTGCCAGTGATAGGGCCATGCCGCTTTCAGCGGCGAGGTTGAGCCCAGACAATCCGTCCTCCTTGAGACGGGCACGACCTTTTCGGCCCCGTCCACCAGAAAACGCGTGGAACGGTTCGCCACGTGGGCGCCGGTTCCGTTGCGCGGCTGCGGACGTACCGCCGTCCGGAAGGAGCCTGAGCTGGCCCGACGGCACGCTTGGCGGGGTCGAAGCGGTGCCACCTTTGGTTGTGGTGCGTACCGCCCGTGCCATGTACTCACAGGCGGTGATCCGGGGATTCTACGCACGGCACCGAAAAAAGATGAGAGCCGGTCCGGGATTTCTTCGAGACAGTCCGAAGATGTGATCTTCCGGTGATCTCAAGAAGAGGATAAATGCCTTTATCAGTAGTATCTGACTTACATAACATCGCATAATGCAATAACACGATGTTAACGCTAAATGTTACATAACGCCATAAATCAGGAATGAGCACCGTTGGCCACATACGCTCCACTGGCCACAGGGAGCACCGCGGTCGCAGCAGGCGGGAGGGGCCCGGCGGCGAGGAGCCGGCGGCGGGGCGGCCGCCCTCGGAGCGTGTTCGGTGAACACGCCCCCGGTCACCCGAGCAGGCGCATCCCCGAGGGGTCGATGCCCTCACCCGGCCGGGCGCGTCCGGCGTCCAGGTCGTCGGCCAGCGCACGGGCGAACGCCGCGACACCGGCCACGTCCACCCCGTGCGGGGCGTCCGGTCCGAACGGCTCCACGCGGTCCGCGCCCCGCCTCAGCAGGCGTGCGGCGCCGACCATGTTGCCGCGCTGGGCGTGGGTGATGCCCACGGCCGTCTGGGCGAGGCCGCGCCACAGCTCCCGCTCGGGGTCGGGCGAGGACTTCCACACGGCTTCGAGGACCTCGTGGGCGGTGAAGGCGTACCCTCCGTCGAGCAGGCGCTGGGCCTCCTCCAGGCCCTCGGCGGCGGAGAACACGGCGTCGTCGGGAACCCGCTCGACCTCGCCCTCGCTCCCGTGCGGCAGCGGCCGCCCGTAGCGGTCCCGGGGACGCTGGTTCTGCGCCTGCCCGGTGACGTTGCGGTCCCGGCCGCCGGTCCGTCCCCGGTCGTCGGAAACCTGCCCGGTGCTCCCGCTCGCGGGCTCCGTCGCCATCAGTGCCTCACCGCCGTTCTCCCTCTCCCCCGAGGGCTCCGTCCGCCTCTCCGGGGAGATCTCCGCCAGCCACTCCACGAGCGCGCGGGAGACCTCCTCGGGACGTTCCTCGTGCGGAAAGTGTCCCGCACCCGGAATCCGACTCCAACGGTAGGCCCCCGCGACCGCGCGCCGCGAGGCGCGTGCCGCCTCGGGCGGGCAGACCGGGTCGAGGGCCCCGTGGACCTGGAGGACGGGCACGCGCACGGGCGCGCGCATCCTGGCGTTGTAGCGGAGGCCGTCCGCGCGCCACCGCGACCGGAAGATCCAGCGGTGGAACTCCAGGGAGCAGTGGGAGACCTTCGGGATGGAGAAGGCGCGGCGGTAGCGCTCCTCGGCCTCGGGGTCCGGCCAGCCGGGGCCGGACCACTCCCGCAGCAGGTCGCCCAGGCGCACGCACCCGTCGGTCAGGAGCCGGTGCTCGGGAAGGACGGGCAACTGGGCCTTGAGCATGTGGCGGACGCCCGGCCCCCCGGAGGCCAGCACCCGCGCGGCGCCGCGCGGGTGCGGAGACGACACCGCGGCCAGGGCGCGCACGACACCCGGGTGGTAGACGGCCATGGTCCATCCGACGAGGCCGCCCACACCGTGCCCCACCACGGCCGCGTCCCGCGAGCCGAGCGCCCGGACCAGGCCGGCGGCGTCCTGGGCGAGGGTGACGAGGTCGTAGCCGCGGGGGGTCTTGTCGCTGGCCCCGTAGCCGCGCATGTCGACGGCGACCACGCGGTATCCGGCGGCGGCGAGCGCGGTCAGCTGGGAGCGCCAGGCCCACCAGAACTGGGGGAAGCCGTGCAGGAGGAGCACGAGCGGCCCCTCACCGGCCTCGGCGACGTGGAAGCGCGCGCCCGCGGCGCCGACGGTTCTGTGGGTCCAGGGGCCGTCGACGTAGGCGGCCGAGTCGTCCAACACGTACGGAGCTACCGCGTCACGGGGGCGGACACCCTGGTGGAGCCGTCGGTGGAGACGGTGTCCCCGGGCGGGCGGATGTCGCCGCGCAGGATGCCGGTGAGGCGGGAGGCGGTCAGCGTGGTGCGCCGCAGGCCCTGCCGCTTGCGGAAGTTGACGAGGGCGAACAGCCCGAAGGCCACGATGAGCAGCAGGTAGGCGAGCGTGACGATGCCGAGGCAGGCCCACGCGGGCAGCTCGAACACCTCGTGCAGGGCGAAGGCGACGGTCACCGAGAGAAGGATGACGAAGATGTGGGCGAGGACCGCGACGATCGCGAAGCCGGCGATGCCCTTGCCGATCCGGACCGCGTCGGCCTTGGCCTCCATCTTGGCCAGCCGGATCTCCAGGTTCACGATCCGGGAGATGTTGCCCGTGGCGTCTGAGACCAGTTCGCTGATGGAGCGGTCGGTGTCCCTGGTAGCGCCAGGTTCACCGGTACCCGGCTTGTCCGCCATCGTGGGGGTTCCCTTCTCTCGGTCCGAACGCGCGCATGATCCTCCGCATCCTCGCACATACCCCGTCTCGCGTGCCTCTCACGGCACGCACAACGACGGCGCCGGGTTTGGTCACACGGGTGAGTACGGGGCGGGTGGGTGGACGGGGAACGGCGCCCCGGCTCGTGGCCGGGGCGCCGTCGGTCGGGAGCGCGTCCCGTGCGGTGGGTGGTCCGACCGGCCGCCCGGTCAGTCCCCGTGCTTGGCGGAGGGCAGCTGCTTGGCGATGACCTCCATGATCGAGGAGTCGGTCAGCGTGGAGGTGTCGCCGATGGCCCGGTTCTCGGCGATGTCGCGCAGCAGGCGCCGCATGATCTTGCCGGAGCGGGTCTTGGGCAGCTCGGGTACCGCCAGGAGCCGCGCGGGCTTGGCGATCGGTCCGAGCGAGGTGCCGACGTGGTTGCGCAGTTCCTGGACCAGGTCCTCGGGGACCTCGTCCCCGCCGCCGCGCAGGATCACGAAGCCGACGATGGCCTGCCCGGTGAGCTTGTCGGCGGCGCCGACGACCGCGGCCTCGGCCACGCGCGGGTGCGAGACCAGCGCGGACTCGACCTCGGTGGTGGAGAGGTTGTGGCCGGAGACGAGCATGACGTCGTCCACGCGGCCCAGCAGCCACATGTCGCCGTCCTCGTCCTTCTTCGCACCGTCGCCGGGGAAGTACAGGCCCTCGAAGCGCGACCAGTAGGTGTTCTCGTAACGCTCGGGGTCGCCCCAGATGCCGCGGAGCATGGACGGCCACGGCTCGCGGATGACGATGAAGCCGCCCCCGCCGTCGGGGACGGAGTTGCCCTCCTCGTCCACGACGTCGGCGACGATGCCGGGAATGGCCCGCATGGCGGCGCCCGGCTTGCCGGAGGTCACGCCCGGCAGGGGGCTGACCATGATGGCGCCGGTCTCGGTCTGCCACCAGGTGTCCACGACCGGCGCGCGGTCACCGCCGATGTTCTTGCGGTACCACATGTAGGCCTCGGGGTTGATGGGCTCGCCCACCGACCCGATGACGCGCAGGCTGGACAGGTCGAACCCGGCGGGGATGTCGTCGCCCCACTTCATGAAGGTGCGGATCGCCGTGGGCGCCATGTAGGCGATCGAGACCTTGTACTTCTCGATGATCTCCCAGAAGCGGCCCTTGTGCGGGGTGTCCGGGGTGCCCTCGTACAGGACCGTGGTGGCCGCGTTGGAGAGCGGGCCGTACACGATGTAGGAGTGGCCGGTCACCCAGCCGATGTCGGCGGCGCACCAGTAGACGTCGGTCTCGGGCTTGAGGTCGAAGACCGCCCAGTGCGTGTAGGAGGTCTGGGTGAGGTAGCCGCCGGTGGTGTGCAGGATGCCCTTGGGCTTGGCCGTGGTGCCGCTGGTGTACATGATGTACAGCGGGTCCTCGGCGTCGTGCGCCTCCGGGGTGTGCTCGGTGCTCTGGGACTCCACGACGTCGTGCCACCACACGTCGCGGTCGGTCCACTCGACGTCCTGGCCGGTGCGCCGGACGACGAGGACCTTCTCGACCGCGGGGCGGTCGGCGACCGCGCCGTCCACGGCGGGCTTGAGGGCGCTCGGCTTGCCGCGGCGGTAGCCGCCGTCGGCGGTGACGACGAGCTTGGCCTGGCTGTCGTCCAGGCGCTGGCCGAGCGCGTCCACGGAGAAGCCGCCGAACACGACCATGTGGACGGCGCCGATGCGGGCGCAGGCGAGCATGGCCACGACGGTCTCGGGGATCATCGGCATGTAGATGGCGACGCGGTCGCCCTTGCCGACGCCGAGCTCGGTCATGGCGTTGGCGGCCTGGGACACCATGTCCTTGAGCTCGGCGTAGGTGATGGTGCGTGTGTCGCCGGGCTCGCCCTCCCAGTAGTAGGCGACCCGCTCACCCAGGCCGTTGGCCACGTGGCGGTCCACGCAGTTGACGGCGGCGTTGAGCTTGCCGCCGACGAACCACTTGGCGTAGGGCGGGTTCCACTCCAGGGCCGTGTCCCAGGGCTGGTCCCACTGCAGCCTGCGAGCCTGCTCCTCCCAGAAGGCGAGACGGTCCTCATCCGCCCTGGCGTAGGCGTCGGCCTTCACGTTGGCGTTCGCGGCGAGGTCCTCCGGCGGAGGGAAGCTGCGCGTCTCGTGGAGAAGGTTGGACAGTGTCTCCTGGCTCGGGGGAGTGCTGTCGGCCACTGTGATTCTCCTTACGTAGGCTGTTCACACCCAATTAATCATGTGGTGCGAGACCGCGTGAACAACCGGGCCGACGTACAGCGGCGGGGACCTTCGGACGCGCGACGAACGGACGGTGAGCGGTCGCCCGCCGGCGACGAGCGGTCCCGCGGCGCCGGTGGAGGCGGCCGGTGTTACCGGCACGTAGTGTTGTCTCCCGTGAGCCAATCGACTTCTGCCTCCGCGTCCGACCCGCTGGCCCGGATCGCCGAACTGCCCGGTGTGGCGGATGCGGTCGCCGACACACGGACCCTGGTCGACCGCCTGCTGGGGCACCGCATCCTGCGCCGCCGCAGCAGCGACGTGTCCATGGAGTCCGCCCTGCGCGGCGCGTGCGCGTCGGCCGCGCTGGAGGGCGCCGAGGTCTCGATCGACGAGATCCGCGAGGGGCACGTGTACGACACGCGCATCAAGGGCGCGCTGCGGGTGTCCGGAGAGCTGGGGAGCCTGGTGGGCACCTGGCCGAAGGCGCCGCGCCAGGCGCTGGCCCGGCTGCACACCCTCGCCGCGGCGGACGCGGTGTCCGATGACGCGCTGGGCCGCCCGCGGATCGCCGGTGAGCGGGTCGAGGACCCGCTGGAGCTCGGCCCGGCCCCGGCCCCGGAGACGGCGCTGGCCCGGCTGGAGGGCCTGTACTCGCTGCTGGGCGTCCGGACGTCGGTCCCCGCGCTGGTGATGTCGGCCCTGGTGCACGGCGAGCTGATGTCCGTCCGGCCGTTCGGCTGGGGCGACGGCCTGGTGGCGCGCGCGGCGGAGCGGCTGACCCTGGTGGAGCGGGGCCTGGACCCGAAGTCGCTGGTGCCGTCCGAGCTGGGGCACCAGATGCTGCGGGACGAGTACGGCCCGGCGCTGCGCGGGTACATGGGCGGCACACCGGAGGGCGTGGCCGAGTGGGTCGTGTACTGCTGCCGCGCGGTCCGCGCCGGTGCGCAGGACTCGCTGGCCACCTGCGAGGCCCTCAAGCGCGGCTGAGCGGACGCGTACGGATGTGCGGACGCGTGCGGGTGTGCGGACGCGTGCGGGTGTGCGGACGCGTGCGGGTGTGCGCGGAACGCGGCGGCGGGCACCGCGTTCGCCGGAGTACCGCCTTTGCCGGGGGCGACCGCGTGCCTTCCGAAAAGGCGGGAAGCCATTCACTTCCCGTACAGCGAACCGCGACGGCAAAAGGTATCGTTTCGGTTACGCTTTCCGGTGTGCGAATGGCGCGGCATTGCGACGGGCCCGCATTGCGACAGGTCCGCGCACACAAACGGGACGACGCCCCGTTCTGTCTCGCGGGGCGCCGTCTCCGACGCGTTCCACCGGGTTAGCAGGCGTCCGCGTTCCTAGTCCGACCAGGCGACCCGTCGGGTCGTCCGGCCTGGACGGGCCTTACATGGCCAAGTGGCGCGTGGGTTCCCGGTCGGCGCGTCGTGGTGGTTCCGAAGCCACCAACTGCTTTCTTTCTACGCCGGTGCCTCCGGTTCCGAAAAGACGGTTGACCGAAGCTTTCCCCCCGGATTCCCGAACCCATACGTAACATCACGTGGTACCGTCTGTGCCGTCGTTCCCCGGAAGGGTTCGCCGGCGCCGCTTCGCGGCCCGCCGCACGTGCTCCCATTTCGCGCATCCGGCGGAGGCCTCCACTTCGGAGAACGGCGCGAGTCTGGTCTTTCGGCGGTCTCGGGGAGCCTCTCCCCGCAGGCCCTCACCGGAGAGCGGACCCGGTCCGACCCCCCGGGACCGGAAACCGCGTGCTCGCCTTCGTCCCCCGCGCAGGCTGAGCCCCGCGTCCGCTCCTACCGCCTGTCGGGCCGGGGCGCGTACCCGCCCCCGTGTACGCGCCCCGCCCGCCAGGTGGACCCGCACCCGAACCACCGCGTCCAGGTCCCCCCGGACCCCGCGGATCCGAGCCCCGCCGGAGTTGTCCACAGCTTCGGAACGGGGCTTCTCCTGTTCCCCCGGATCGGCGAAGGTCGAGGAAGGCCCCCGATCCGGAAGGTCCCATGGACGTCCAGCACCGGCCCCTGCTCGCGACCGCCGACCCCCTCCTCCTCGACGACCTCCTCAGGCTGGCCACCGCGGCCTCCACCGAGGTCACCGTCGCCCGCACCCCCGACCGGGCGCTGAGCCTGTGGCCGCGCGCCCCGCTCGCCGTGGTCGGCGCCGACCTGCACGCGGCCCTGCGCGACGCGGACCCCCCGGCGGGCCGCCACGTGGTCGTGTCCCGCGATCCGCGTGCCACGGCCGCCGAGGGGTCCCGCCTCCTCCTGCTGCCCCGGGACGAGTCCGTGCTGGTGGACCTGATCGCGAGGGCGGCGACGCCCGCCAGGGCACCGGCGCCCACGGTGTCCGTGGTCGGGGGCCGGGGAGGCGCCGGAGCCAGCATGGTGGCGGTCGCCCTCGCCCTGGCCGGCGGGCGGACCGGGCGCTCCACCGCCCTGCTGGACGCCGACCCGCTCGGGTGCGGTCCCGACCTCTACCTCGGCTGCGACCACGACCCCTCCCCCGGCAGGCGGCGGACCGGCTGGGAGGACCTGTTGAACCGGAGCGGCCGGGTCCGCTGGCGCGACCTGAGCGCCGGGCTTCCGGGCACTCCCCGGGTGTCGGTGCTCACCTGGACGCACGAGCGGGAGCCGACGGGGCCGCTGCCGGTCGGCGCGGCACGCGCGGTCCTGTCCTCGGCGAGGGAGGGCACCGACCTGGTGGTGGCCGACCTGCCCCGTTCCTTCGACCCCGCCACGACCGTGTTCCTGAACCGCTCCGACCTGGTGCTGCTGGTGGTCCCGGCGGACGTGCCGTCGGTGGTGGCGGCGACCAGGGTGCTCTCCCGGCTGCGGGACGAGGCGCGGGCCGTGCGGCTGGTGGTGAGGGGCGCCCGGGGCGAGTTGAGCGCCGACGTGGTGGCGCACACGCTGCGGGTGGACCTGGGCGCCGACCTGCCGCCCGAGCCTGGGCTGGCGAGGTCGCTGGCCGCGGGGGACGTGCCCGCCCGACACCCCCGCTCGCCCCTGGCCCGGTTCGCCGACCGGGTCGTGTCGGGCCTCCCCTCGTCGGAGAAGGTCCGGTGAGCGCGCTGGTGGAGGCCGTGCGCAACCGCCTGGTGGCCTCCGGTGTACCGGTGAGCCCGTCGAGCGTGGCGGCGGCCCTGCGCGCGGAGGGAGGTCTGCTGGGCGACACCGAGGTGCTGTCCATGACCCGCAGCCTGGCCGCCGACCTGGCCGGGACGGGGCCGCTGGAGGAGCTCATGGCCTCCGGGGTCACCGACATCCTCGTCAACGGCCCCGACGAGGTGTGGGTCGACGACGGCGGCGGCCTGCGCCGGGCGGGGGTGCGGTTCGAGTCGGCGGACGAGGTGCGCCGGCTGGCCCAGAGACTGGCGGCGCAGGCGGGGCGGCGGCTGGACGCGGCCGTGCCGTACGTGGACGCCCGGTTGCCGAACGGTGCCCGGCTGCACGCGGTGCTGCCGCCGGTGGCGACCGCCGGTACCTGTGTGTCCCTGCGGCTGCCGCCCCGACGGGTGTTCACCCTGGAGGACCTCGCCGGGCGGGGGACGGTGACCCCGGGCGGGGCGGCCCTGCTCCGGGCCCTGGTGGCGGCCCGGGTTCCGTTCCTGGTGAGCGGGGGAACGGGCACGGGCAAGACGACCCTCCTGTCCAGCCTGCTGTCCCTGGTGGACCCGGGTGAGCGGATCGTGCTGGCCGAGGACTCCCCCGAACTGCGGCCCGACCACCCGCACGTGGTCCGGCTCCAGACCCGCCCGGCCAACATCGAGGGCAGCGGCGAGGTCTCCCTGGAGGTCCTGGTCCGGCAGGCGCTGCGGATGCGCCCGGACCGGTTGGTGGTGGGCGAGGCGCGCGGGCCGGAGATCGTGTCCCTCCTGGGGGCCATGAACACGGGCCACGAGGGAGGCGCCGGCACCCTGCACGCCAACGGCGCCGGTGACGTGCCCGCGCGGGTGGAGGCGCTGGGATGCGGTGCCGGACTGGACCGGGCGGCGGTGCACAGCCAACTGGCCGCCACACGGGCCCTGGTCGTGCACCTGGTGCGGGACGCCGGGAGCCGGCGCCTGGCCGAACTGCGGGTGCTGCGCCGTGATCCGGTCGGGCTGGTGTGCGCGGTGCCCGCGGTGTCCTTCGGCCCCGACGGCGTCCGCCGGGACCACCCGGGCGCCGAGGAGGTGGTGGCCCGGCTGGGCGGCGGGTGGCGCCGGTGGTGACCGCGCTGACGGTCTGCGTCGCGGCACTGGTGCTGCTGTGCTTGGTCCCCGGAACGTCGCGGAACCGGTTGGAGACCGTACTGGTCCGGCCCCGTCCCCGGTTCCGGGTGCGGCGGCGGGTGGGGTGGAGAGCACTGTCGGCCCGCTCCGGTGAGGGCGCCGGGCGCCGCCGCGCGGTGGTGGTGCTGTGCCGGGTCCTGGCCGCCGAGCTGCGCGCCGGTCAGCCGCCGGAGGAGGCCCTGCGGATCTCCGTCACCGAGGCGGGTCCCCCGGTGGGCGCGGTGGCCGACGCGGAGTCGTTGCGCCGCGAGGCCGACCGCGACCCCGACCTGTGGGCGCTGGCCTACCTGGCGGTGTGCTGGGAGGTGGCCGCCGACACCGGGGCGGGCCTGGCCGAGGTGGTGGACGCGCTGGCGGAGAACCTCACCGCGCAGGAGGAGCAGCGCACCGAGGCCGCCGCGCGTACCAGCGGCCCGCGTACCACCGCGATCGTGCTGACCGGCCTGCCCCTCGCCGGCGTGCTGATGTCCTCCGGCCTGGGCGGTTCGCCGCTGGTTTTCCTGTTCACCACGCCGCTGGGCCTGGCGTGCCTGGTGTCCGGGGCGGCCCTGGACGCCCTCGGCGCCTGGTGGACCCTGCGCATGGTGCGCTCGGCGACCGCCGTCCCCTGAGCCGCTTCCCCACGGAAGGAAGAACGGATGTTCCTGACGGCCGCGGCGGTGCTCGGAGCCGCCGGTGTGTGGGTGCTGCTGGGAGGGGGACCGGCACGCGGACTGCGGCGGCCCCTCCCCGGGCCTCGGCGCGGGGGTCCGCCGGTCCGGCGGTTGGGACCGGCCCTGGCGGGCGCTTTCTCCCTCGCCGTGGCGACGGCCCTGTTCGGGATGCTCGGAGGCCTCCTCGCGGCCGGGGTGTGCGCGGCCCTGTGGGTGCGTGCCCGCGGGGCCGGTGCCCGAACCGAGCGGCTTCCGGTGACCGCCGACCTGCCCGTGGTGATCGGTCTGCTCGCCGCGGGCATCCGCTCGGGGGCGACGGTGCCCGTCTGCCTCACGGCGGTCTCCCGCGCGGCGCGGGGAAGGCTGGGGGAGGAGCTGTCGGCGGTGGCCGAGCAGTTGCGCCTGGGTGCGGACCCCGTCGGGGCGTGGCGGAGTCCGGCGCTCCCCGAGCCCCTGGTCGCGGTGGGACGCGACCTGGCGCGGGCCGCGGACACGGGGGCGCCGGTCGCGGACCTGCTGGACCGGCACGTGGCCGACCTGCGCCGGGCCCTGCGTGCCCGGGGGACGGCCCGGGTGGAGCGGCTGGGCGTGCTGGTGGTGGCGCCTCTGGGACTGTGCTTCCTGCCCGCGTTCGTGCTGATCGGGATCGTCCCGATGGCCGCCGAACTCCTGTCCCGGGCCCTGGGCGGCTGAGCCCGTGCTCTGGCCGGCCGGTCCGGACCAGAGCACCGGGCGCGGGTCCGACGCGGGAGAAGCGCCTCCCCGGCCAGGAGACCCGGCTACCCGGGACCCGGCGCCGCCGCCCCTCGTATCCCCGCTGGGCCTGGGCTCGGGCTCGGGATCAGCCTCGGATTCGGACTCGGACTCGGGCTCGGCGAAGGAGGAGGACGCCCCGGGGAGGAGGCCCGGCGCCGCCGCCCCTCGTACGGGGTGGGGAAGCGCGGCCACCCGACGGACAGGCGCATGGCCAGTACGGCGACGCACAGCACCAGCAGGATGCCGGTGGAGACGTTGCCGACGATCCGGAACGCGGTGTCGACCGGGCCCGGAGCCGCCGCCGTGCGGTGGGCCACCGGCCCGTCGACGGGTGGCGGTGCGGCCGCCGTGTGGCGGGCGGCCCCACCCGGTGGCTCGGACGGCCGGGAGTCGCGGGAGCGCGCGGACGGGGTGGCGCACGGCTTCGGATCCCCGGGGTCGGCGGTGGGTGAGGCGGCCGCGGCGGCGCAGGGGGACGGCCCGCCCCCGGGTTGGGCGGGGCCGCACAGCAGGAGGGCGCACATCAGCGTGGAGACGGGTGCGGGGCTCATTCCACTTCCTCGTGGGAGAGTGCGGCCGGTCCCGCGCGGGCGCGCGCCGTGACGGACCGGTCGATGAGGGAGGAGGGGACCGAGACCACCACCTCGGCGGTGGAGCCGGTGAGGACGCAGGACCGGAGGGAGGCCCCGTTGGCCTCGGCGGTGTCCCGGGCCCGCGCACAGGCTTGTTCCGTTCCGTGGACGGCCCGGGCGGCGGCCGCGAGGGCGGCGAGATCGGCGGCGGCGGTGGCGCGGTCCCTGTCGAGCCGTGCCGTGGCCGTCGCGAGGACGGCGAGGGTGGCGAACCAGAGCAGTGCGCCCAGGGCGGTCCACCAGACGGTGGCGGAGCCGGAGTCGGAGCGCACGGGGTCAGCTCCCGGGTTCGAGGGGGACGGCGGCGCTGCCGTCCACCTCCAGCGGAAGGGCGGACAGGGGGCCGATGCGGGGCCGGGCCCGTACGGTGACGCGGGCCATGCCCCCGTCCTCGGACAGGTGGACGTCCGCGCCCTCGGGTGCGGCGGACAGGGCCAGGGCGCGGACCCGGTCGTGGTGTTCGCCCCGGGCCAGGGCCCGCGCCCCCACACGCGCGGCGTCGGCGCAGGAGAGCTCGGCCGACGCCGCCCCGACCGCTCCGAGGGCCACGCCCAGGACCAGCAGCAGGGAGGGCAGCGTCATCGCCGCCTCCGCGGTGACCGAGCCGCGGTCAAAAGCCCGAGCTGAGCGCATCGACGACGAGGTTGGTGAGGGCCTCACTGACCGCTCCGCTGGTGAGGACGGCGTAGAGGACGCCGGCGAACGCGACGGCGGTGATCGTGCAGAAGGCGTACTCGGACGTGGTCATCCCGGCGTCGTCCCCGACGGGGCGCGGAAGAGGGCGGGTGGGAGCGAACATGGTGGTCTCCTGGCCGGGGGCCGACGGGGTGCCGACCCTCTTCCTCCAGGTTCGGGTGGCCGGAGCCGATACGAAAGCCCCGCCCCCAACCTGTGGAAAACTCCGCGCACCACCGCACCGAGCGCAAGCTCCCAGGCAGGGAGCCGGGCGCCCAAGGCCTGTGGACGGGAGGTGAAAGGGTGACACTCTTCCAACGGACGCCACCGCTGCCGCAAGCGGTAAAGGCGGGCCCCGGATGCCGAAATCATCCGGGGTCCGCCCCACCTCCCAAGGATCCCACACAGCCGTGCAGGAAGAAGTTCCATGACCACGAAGACCGCCGTTCTCATCGCCTGGGGCACCATGGCCCTGGCCCTGATCTCCGTCATCACCGGCACCCTCAACCAGGGCACCGCCTGGTGGGTCTGGGTCATCTGGGCCGGCCTGGCCACGGGGGTGGGTGTCGTCCACCTTCTGGCCCGCCGAGCCGGACTGATGTAGCACCCGAACCGCCGGCGCCCCGCTCCTCCTTCGGAAGGGATGGGGTGCTCCTTCGTGTGCCCGGCGTCAGGAAAGGTACGGCTCCGGGGGCGGATCGCTGAGCGCCGAGGGCACCCACCCGACGAAGTGCCACAGGAGAGGCCCCCGAGCATCCCTCCTCGAAGCTTCTCCACGTACCTAACGCAGAGGGTTCCACCGGCCGATGTAGGCCGCCGCCAGCCTCACCCACACCCGCACAAATCCGGGCGACGGCGCACTATGACCAGCGAAAACAATCACGTCGCTTCTCGATCGGCGCAGAAGGCGTACTCGGACGTGGTCATCCCGGCGTCGTCCCCGACGGGGCGCGGGAGAGGGCGGGTGGGAGCGAACATGGTGGTCTCCTGGCCGGGGGCCGACGGGGTGCCGGCCCTCTTCCTCCAGGTTCGGGTGGCCGGAGCCGATACGAAAGCCCCGCCCCCAACCTGTGGAAAACTCCGCGCACCACCACACCGAGCGCAAGCTCCCAAGCAGGGCGCGGGCGGGCCGCGCGGTGGCCGGGGCGGGCGGGATGACCGGTGTCCACACGGCCCCGGAGGCGTCCGTGCGGCGGGCGGGGGACGTCCACGGCCCGTGGACGGGGTCAGTCCGCGTCGCCCCCGCCGGCGAGCACCTCGTCCAGCAGCCGCAGCGCCCCGGACTTGCTCAGCGGCTCGTTGCCCGTACCGCACTTGGGCGACTGGATGCAGGAGGGGCAGCCCTGGTCGCACTCGCAGTCGGCGATGGCCGCGCGGGTCGCGGACAGCCACCTCCGGGCCGCCGAGTACCCCCGTTCGGCGAAGCCCGCGCCGCCCTCGTACCCGTCGTAGACGAACACCGTCAGCCTGCCCGTGTCACCGTGCACGGAGGTGGACACCCCGCCGATGTCCCAGCGGTCGCAGGTCGCCAGCAGCGGCAGCAGGCCGATCGCGGCGTGCTCGGCCGCGTGGGCGGCGCCCAGCAGCCCCACGTCCTCCCCGCGCAGCCGCGCCTCGCCCTCGGCGGGCAGAGTCCACCACACCGCGCGGGTGTCGAGGGTGCGCTCGGGCAGGTCCAGCGGCTGCTCCCCCAGCACCGAGCCGGTGCGCACGTCCCGTTTGAGGAAGCCCACCACCTGGCGGACCACCTGCACCTCGCCGAAGTACACGGTGGCCCCGCTCGGCCACCGCTCCTCCCTCAGCACCGACCGGACGGTGATGTCGGTGGTGTCGCGCGCCCAGGTGCCGTAGGGCGGCTCGGCGGCGTGGACCAGGGCGACCCCCTCGTCGAGGTCGAGGGAGTCGACCAGGTACGTGGAGCCCTGGTGCAGGTACACCGCGCCGGGGTGCACGGTGCCGTGGGCGGCGGGCTCGTCGACCTCTCCGAGAAGCTGTCCGCTCTCGGTGTCGACGATCTGTACCGGCGGACCACCCGCTCCCCGGATATCGGCCAGGTCACTAGCTCGTTCGTTGCTGGTCCAGAACCAACCACGTGGGCGCTTGCGCAGCAGTCGTCGCTCGACGAGTTCGTCGAGCCGCTCCTCGGTCGTCTCACCGAAGAGCGCGAAGTCGTCCTTGGTGACCGGCAGTTCCTGGGCGGCCGCGCACAGGTGCGGACCCAGGATGTGCGGGTTTTCCGGGTCAAGGACGGTGGCCTCTACGGACCGGCCGAAAATGGCTTCCGGGTGGTGCGCCAGGTAGGTGTCCAACGGGTCGTCCCGGGCGATGAACACCGCCAGCGAGTCCTCCCCGCGCCGCCCGGCGCGGCCCGCCTGCTGCCACAGCGACGCCAGCGTCCCCGGCCATCCGACGATGAGCACCGCGTCCAGACCGCTGATGTCCACCCCCAGTTCCAGGGCGTTGGTGCTGGCCAGGCCCAGGAGCTCCCCCGAGCGCAGCGCCTCCTCCAGCTCCCGGCGCTCCGAGGGCAGGTATCCGCCCCGGTAGGCGGCCACCCGCCCGGCCAGGGCGTGGTCGCCGCGCTCGGACAGCAGCCGCTGGGTGGTCAGCGCGACCACCTCCGCGCCCTGACGGGAGCGCACGAACACCAGTGTGCGCACACCGTCCCGTACCAGGTCGGCGAGCATCTCGGCGGCCTGGGAGGGGGCCGTCCGGCGGATCGGGGCGCCGTGCTCACCGGTCAGGTCGGTCAGCTCCGGCTCCACCAGCGCCACGGACATCCCCGGACGCGGTGAGCCGTCCTCGCTGACCGCCGTGACGGGCACCCCGGTCAGCCGGGTGGCGCTCTCGGCCGGACCGCCCGAGGTGGCCGAGGCCAGCACGAACACCGGCTCCGAGCGGTAGCGGGCGCAGATCCGCCGCAGCCGCCGCAGGATCTGCGCGACGTGCGAGCCGAAGACGCCCCGGTACCGGTGGGCCTCGTCGATCACCACGTAGCGCAGCCGCCGCAGGAAGCGCGACCACGCCCCGTGGCGGGGCAGGACGCCGTGGTGCAGCATGTCCGGATTGGTCAGCACGTAGTTGCCGTGCCCGCGCACCCAGGAGCGCTCCTCGAAGGAGGTGTCACCGTCGTAGACGGCCGCCCGCACGCCCGGCAGGGCCAGGTCCGATATCCACCGCAACTGGTCCTGGGCGAGTGCCTTGGTGGGCGACAGGTAGAGCACGGTTCCGCCCGCGTCAACCGCTTCCACCGCGGGCATAAGAAAGGCGAGCGACTTTCCCGAGGCGGTACCCGTGGCTATGATCACATCACGGCCCGAGCGTGCGAGGTCGGCGGCTTCGACCTGGTGGGACCACGGCCTGGTGATCCCCCGGTCGGCGAGTCTCTCGACCAGGTGGGGCGCGGTCCATTCCGGCCACTCCCCGCCCACCCCGCCGTTACGGGCTACGTGTTCGATGTGGGTCACCTGCGGGTACCGGGTATCGTCACGCCACACACCGGGGAGCACGGGCTCCGGTCGCCTCATCCGAGACCCCTCCTCACTGGACGCCTTCGAGGTCCGCGGGCACCTGACGACGAAGGGTGAGGCACCGGGACATCGGTTTCAGTGTGACATCCGGGGGAACAGTGGCGCGGTGTCACGGTTTTTCTGTGCATCACAGGAAGACGCACTCGACACGCGTGGTTGAATGCGTGCTGGTGGGGTAACGCCCGGCAGAGATCATTCGCGATTTTTCGCGGTTCGGCGCTGGAGGACTAGTGGACTTGAAGCTTGATCATTACACCGAGGGCGACACCGAGATCGTCGTCGTTGAGGGTGAGATCGATGTCTATACCGCGCCCCGGCTCCGCGAGCTGCTGATCGACCTGGTCAACAAGGGCAACTTCCATCTCGTGGTCAACATGGAGAAGGTGGAGTTCCTGGACTCGACGGGCCTCGGTGTGCTTGTGGGCGGGCTCAAGCGCGTCCGGGCCCACGACGGGACGCTCGACCTCGTCTGTACCCAGGAGCGCATCCTGAAGATCTTCCGGATCACCGGTCTGACCAAGGTCTTCGGTATCCACAGCTCGGTGCAGGAAGCCATCGACAAGCGTTCGGCGAAGTAGCCCAGAGCGAGCGATGGCAACCATCACGCTCACGATCAGCGCGCTTCCGGCCCACGTGCGCACGGCGCGGCTCATGGCCGCGACCGTGGCGCGTCGGGCGGGTATCGCCGCCTCCGCGATCGACGAGATCAGGCTGGCCGTCGGCGAGGCGTGTTCCCGGGCGGTGGCGGCGCACAAGCTGCACTGCCCGACACAGCCGATCCTGCTCCAGCTGATCGACGGCAAGGAATCCGAGGCGTCGGAGTCCCGTACCGACGCCGCGAGCCGGCTCCTGCCCGTCAACGGGAACACGGCGCAGCGTTTCGAGGTCGTCGTCTCCGACCGTGCCCCCGCCAAGGACACGGAGGAGAGGGCCGGCACGTCCATGCTCGACGGGCTCTTTCTCGACGGTGACGACACGCCCCCCGGCGGGATCTCCGGCTTCTCCCCGGGCCTGGGCCTTGCGGTCATCACGGGCCTGGCCGACGAGGTGGAGATCGATCCCAGCGACCGGGGCACCGTCGTGCGGATGAGCTGGCCGCTGGCGGCGGAGCACCCCTCCGACCCGCGCTCGAACTAGCTCCGGCGCGACCGACACACGTGAGGGCGCCCTCCTCCGGGAGGGCGCCCTCCTCGCGTGTCCGGCGGCCGACGGTCCGCGGAGCCGGCGGCCGGGATCAGTCGCAGGTCTGCGAGGAGACCTCCTCGGTGGCGTCCAGCGCCTCGCTGGTGTTCTCCGAGATCTCGTCCGCCGTGAGCACGTACCCCGTCTCCGGCTCGTTCGTGGCGGCGGCGAACACCACCCCGTACACGGTGCCGTCCGGTGCCAGCAGCGGACCTCCGGAGTTGCCCGGGCGCACCACCGCGCGCACCTGGTAGATCTCCCGGCTCACCTGCTGCGAGTGGTAGAAGTCCGGCCCCTGCGCCGTCTGGCGGGCCCGCACGCGCGCTGGGACGGCCGTGAAGCCGCTGTTGCGCGGGAAGCCCGCCACCACCGCGTCGCTGCCCCTGGGAGCCTCGTAGGTGAACTCCAGCGGCTCCATGTCCAAGCCGGGCACGTGCAGCACGGCCAGGTCCTGCTGGGCGTCGAACAGCACCAGGGTGGCGTCCAACTGGTGCCCCTCCCGGGTGACCACCCGCAGGTCGTCGGTGACCCCGGCGACCACGTGCGCGTTGGTCACGATCCGGTCGTCGGCGTAGATGAAGCCGCTTCCCTCCACACGGCGCTGGCAGGCCGGAGCGGTGCCCAGCACCTTGACCACGCTGCGGCTCGACTCGATCAGCTCCGGCGTGGTGAGCACGTCCGGGTCCGGCGGCTCCACCTCGGCCAGCTCGCCGGTGCCCAGGCCGCTGAACACCTGTGGGAAGGCGCTCTGGTCCACGACCCGGCGGAACGTGGAGAACCCGTTGTGCGCGGCCTCGGGCATCAGCGTGTCCACCGAGTGCAGGATGCGCGAATCCCTCACCTGCCCGGCCACGAACGGCAGCGCCGAGTTCGCGACCGTGCTGCCGATGAACCAGGCCACCAGCAGCACCGAGAGCCCGCTGACCACGGCGCCGCCTATGGCGTCCAGGACACGGGCCGAGTCCCACGTGACCCTGTTGCGCACGAGGGTGCCCACGTAGGAGCACAGGAACTGGCCGAACGCGGCGGCCAGGAACACCACGGCGATGGCCAGGAGCGCCCGCCTGCCGGGGTCGACCACCCATTCCTGGATGAGTTCCGGGGCGATCAGCGCGGCGAGGACGCCTCCGCCGATGAAGCCCGCGAAGCTGAAGACACCGACGATGAAACCCTGCCGGTAACCGGTCACCGCGAACAGCAGCAACAGGACGACCAGGATCACGTCGAGCACATTGCCCTCCAAGAGTGAGCGTTACCCGACGGGCCGGAGGCCGTGCGGGGTGGCTTCGAACACGTCGGTGAGACCCTCGTCGCGCCACGGAAGTTCCCAGCCGCCCAGACCGAGCAGGCTGTCGATGACCGCGCCGGTGAAGCCCCACACGAGCATGCCCTCCACCCGGAAGCCGGGACCCCAGTGGGGTCCGCCGCCGTAGCGCACCATGATGCGGTTGGCCGGGTCGGCGAGGTCGGCGATCGGCACGCGGGAGACGGCGGCGACCTCGTCCAGGTCGGTGGGGCGCACCTCGCTCGGCTCTCGCCACCAGCCCAGGACGGGCGCCACCCGGAAGTCGCTGAAGCTCAGGTACAGCTCCGGCAGGCGGCCGACGACGTCGACCCCGGCGGGGACGAGCCCGGTCTCCTCCTCGGCCTCACGGAGCGCGGCGGCCTCGGGGGAGGCGTCGGACGGCTCGATCCGGCCGCCGGGGAACGCGGGCTGCCCGGAGTGCCTGCGCAGGCCGTCGCCGCGCTGGATGAGGAGCAGGTCCGGCCCCCGTGCCCCCTCGCCGAAGAGGACGAGGACGGCGGACTCGCGCCCGCCGTTCCTCGGCGGCCGCATGGGCGGCGGCACGGTCATCGTCGTGGCGGCGTCCGCGAGCGCGGCCAGCCACTGGGGAGGCGGGTTCATACGTGGGACCTGTTCCGGAGGTTGTCGCGCCGTCGGATGGGTGGTCGGGGCCGCGTGCGCGGAACGCCTCGCGCGGGCGCGGGGTCCGCGTCCGCGCGGGCACCGCCGTGTGAGGGAGCGCGCCCGGAGGAAGTCGTCATATCGTCGGACCTTCCCCGGCACCGGCGGAGGGGGACACCGCCGCCGCGCCGGGTACCGCGGGCCGCGGAGCCCGCGGCGGAGTCCATCGCACACTCACCTGATCAGAGTACAAAGTACGGCGGGTGCTTGCCGAGGGGCGGGGGTCGCGGACGCCGCGGGCACTCCGTGTGTACGCGCCGGGACCCGGCCGCCCCCGGGGCCGGCTCCCGTTCCCAGGGGACGGGACATCTCAGAGAGCCGCTGGATAGACATCTGGGCCCCGGCTCCCGTTCCCCGGGGAGCCGGGCCCCCTCCCGGGGGCACGGCTCCCCGGGAGGCGCGGTCCGCCGGGTCCTCAGGAGAAGGAGCGCATCCGCAGCAGCTTGGTGGCGGTCACGGTGTCCGTGGGGCCCTCGCCGAAGGAGGGGCACAGGCGGGCCAGGCCGCAGGCGCCGCACGCGGGCTTGCGGGAGTGGCAGACCCGGCGGCCGTGCCAGATCACGCGGTGGGAGAGCATCGTCCAGTCCCGGGGCGGGAAGAGTTCGCCGACGGCGTGCTCGACCCTCACCGGATCCTCCTCGTCCGTCCACCCGAACCGGCGGACGAGCCGCCCGAAATGGGTGTCGACGGTGATACCGGGCACATCGAAGGCGTTGCCGAGCAGTACGTTTGCAGTCTTTCGTCCTACACCGGGTAGTTTGACCAGGTCGGAGAGGTTTCCCGGAACCTCCCCACCGTGCCGGTCGCACAGCGCCTGACCGAGGCCGATGAGGCTGTTGGTCTTGGCCCGGAAGAAGCCGGTCGAGCGGATCATCTCCTCCATCTCCTCCCGCCGGGCCGAGGCGTAGGCCTCGGCGTCGGGGTAGCGGGCGAAGAGGGCGGGGGTGACCTGGTTGACCCTCTTGTCCGTGCACTGCGCGGACAGGATCGTCGCGACCAGCAGCTCCAGGGGGGTCGTGAAGTTCAGTTCGCAGTGGGCGTCCGGATACAGCTCGACGAGCTGCCGGTACATCTTGCGGGCACGGCGGACCAGCGCGAGTCGGCTCTCGCCTGTGGGAGTGGCCGCCTCCGCCGTCGCGTCTGGTGTGTCACGGGGCATCGTCACAGGGTAGGCGCCCCGGTGGTGGAGCGGGCGCGGTCACCGACCCGGTGCCCGGATGTTCCGGCTCCCCCTCGGTGTTCGTGCTGGTGACGGCACCGACGGCCGGAACCGTGTCACCAGTGTCCGATGGCGCGGCGCGGTCGGCCCTGGTACAGAACTGAAGACGACTAGGATCTCAGGGGCTGGCGTCGGCTGTTGTGGGCACGTTGTCTCTCGGCGGACAAGCCGAGGTAACACCCTGGTTTCACGCCGGGGTGCGATATACGTCACACTGTTGGCGGTCAGGTTTTAGGAGGACGTGTGGTGGACGAGATCAACGAGGTGCTGCGGAAGGCCCCTCTGTTCGAGGCTCTGGACGAGGAGGACACGGCCGCGCTCCGTACCTCGGTGAACGAGGTGCGTCTCGGTCGCGGCCAGACCCTGTTCAACGAGGGTGACGAGGGCGACCGCCTGTACGTCATCCTCAGCGGGAAGGTGAAGCTGACCCGCACGGCCGTGGACGGCCGCGAGAACCTGCTCGGGGTGCTCGGCCCCAGTGAGATGTTCGGGGAACTGTCCCTGTTCGACCCGCGCCCGCGCACCGCGAGCGCCGTGGCGGTCACCGACTCCGTGCTCGCCGGACTGGGCCACGACGACCTGCGCCCGTTCCTGTCCAGCCGTCCGCAGGTGTCGCTGCAACTGCTCAAGGCACTGGCCGCGCGTCTGCGCCGGACCAACGACGTGATGGCCGACCTGGTCTTCACCGACGTCCCGGGCCGTGTCGCCAAGGCCCTGCTGGAGCTGGCCGACAAGTTCGGCAAGGAGGGCGAGGACGGCCTGCACGTCCACCACGACCTCACCCAGGAGGAGCTCGCCCAGCTGGTCGGCGCCTCCCGGGAGACGGTCAACAAGGCCCTCGCCGAGTTCGCGCTGCGCGGCTGGCTGCGGATCGAGGCCAAGGCCGTCGTCCTGCTCGACGTCGAGCGGATGCGGCGCCGCGCCCGCTAGGGAGCGCGCACGCCAGGGCACCCACGCCAGGACGTCCCCGGCCTGAACGCTGTGTGGCCGCCCCTCCCCTCGGGGGTGGGCGGCCACAGCGCTGTCCGGGGTCCCGTGCCCCCGGGCGGGATCCGGGGCGGCCGGCTCCCACCGGCACGACAGGCGGCCGACGCGCCCGGGCCGGGGCGGTCCCGTGCGCACGGGCGCCCAAGGCCCCACGGACGCGACCGCGGGGCCCCACGGTCGCGCCGGCCGGCTTCGAGCCGTCAGACCTCGACGCCCTCGGGGAGCTCGCCGCGCGAGGACAGGTAGCGCAGTTGGGCGCGCACCGACGAGACCGCCGCGAACCGGATCTGCTCGGCGACGTCGGGGTAGACCCGGTCGGCGATCTCCTCGACCCCGGTCGCTCCCGCGCCCACCGCGTCCAGGACCTGGCGCAGGCGCGACTCGCGGTGGTCGACGTAGGAGTCCAGCACCGCCGCCGGGGACGTGAGGATCGGCCCGTGCCCGGGCAGCAGGGTGCGCACGTCGTGCTCGCGCACGATGTCGCGCAGCCGGTACAGCGAGTCCATGTAGGGGCCCAGCCCGTCGTCGCCGTCGATCACCGTCGTGCCGCGCCCCAGGACCGTGTCACCGGTCAGCAGGGTGTTGTCCGCCTCCACCATCAGGCACACGGAGTCCTCGGTGTGCCCCGGGGTGGCGATCACCCGCACCTCCAGGCCGTCGGCCTCCAGGACCTCGCCGTCGGACAGGCCGCGGCCACTGATCCGGACCGCCGGGTCGACCGCGTGCACCGGTGCGCCGGTCAGCTCCGAGAAGTACCGGGCGCCCTCGCCGTGGTCGGGGTGGCGGTGGGTCACCACGGTCATCAGGACCTGGGCCCCCTGCTCCTGCACGGTGCGCGCCACCCGTTCCAGGTGGCGCTCGTCGTGGGGGCCGGGATCGACGACCACGACCCCGCGCGCGCCCGGCTCCCGCAGGATCCAGGTGTTGGTGCCCTCCAGCGTCATCGGGCCGGGATTGGGGCACAGCACGCAACTGGCGCGCAGTGTCCCGGAACCGTCGATCCTCATCGCACCTCGCTTCGCTCGCCGGACCGGACGGCCGGGGTCGGGAACCCGCACGAACGGTCCGCGCCGTGGCACGGAGCGCCTCAGGGGGCCGCGCCGGGTTTCGGCAGAGGGTAGTCGACCCCGTTCGGCGCGACGACGCGGAGTCGGCCGTCGACCTCGCGGATGACCGGTTCAATGGGGACGATATCCCGTCGCGCCTCCCGGACGCCCCGCAGGGTCCGGCAGTCCGCGAGTTCGGCGCAGGACACCGCCGTGGGCGGCAGCATCGGCATCCGGCCCGCCTCCCACTCGGAGGCGACCGCGGCCGGGTCGGTCCAGCGGGTCAGGTCGGCCTCGCCGCCCACGTCGCGGGAGACCTGCCCCGGCGGGAGTTCGGCGGCGAAGAACCAGGTGTCGTAGCGGCGCGGCTCGGTCCTCGGGGTGATCCAGCGCGACCACGCCCGCAGCCACTCCGAGCGCAGGACGAGGCCGCGCCGGGACAGGACCTCGGTGAAGGCGCGGGAGCGGTCGATCAGGCCCAGCCTGTCCCGCTCCCACTCCTCGGTGTCCGTGTCGAGGGTGATGGCCTCCTCGTCCGTGCTTCCGGGCTCGCCGGCCAGGAGCACGCCGGTCTCCTCGAAGGTCTCCCGGACCGCCGCGCACACCAGGGCGCGCGCCATCGGCACGTCGGTGCCGAGCGTGCGCGCCCACTCCTCGGGGGAGGGCCCGGTCCAGGGCACGCCGCCGTCGGCGTCGCGTTCGTCCACCCCTCCTCCGGGGAAGACGAAGGCGCCCGGCGCGAAGCCCATGGAGCGCACCCTGCGCATGAGCAGGACCTCCATGGACGCGTCCGTTCCCGCTCCGCTCCGGTCCGCGCCGGCCGCCGCGCCCCGCGCACCCTCCGCGGGCCGCAGGAGCATGACCGTGGCGGCCGGGCGGGTCGGGACGGCGCCGTCGTCCGCGGCTCCGTCCCGCCCGCCGCGCCCCGGGCCGCCCCGTTCGCCGTCACTGGGCTCTGAGCCGTGGTGCATCGACGTACTCTCCTGGGTCTCGGAATCGGGAAGCCGCGCCGCGGCCCGGGGCGATTCACTCAGAAGGGGGCGAACCGCTCAGCGGACCTCGACGATCATCTCAACCTCGACCGGGGCGTCCAACGGCAGGGCGGCCACTCCCACGGCGGCGCGGGCGTGCACACCCGCGTCCCCGAAGACCTGGGCGAGCAGGTCGCTGGCGCCGTTGACCACGCCGGGGTGGCCCGTGAAGTCGGGGGCGCTGGCCACGAAGCCGCCGACCTTCACCACCCGGACCACGTTGGACAGCTCGCCGACCTCGGCGCGCACCGCCGCGATCGCGTTCAGCGCGCACAGCGCCGCCAGGTCCCGCGCGGCCTCCGGACCGACCTCGGCCCCCACCTTGCCGGTGGCGGGCAGCTCGCCGTCCACGAACGGAAGCTGGCCGGACACGTACACGTGGTCGCCGCTGCGCACCGTCGGCGTGTAGGAGGCCACCGGCGCCGCCACCTCGGGCAGGATCAGCCCCAGCTCGGCGAGGCGCTCCTCGGGAGTGGGCATCACAGCTCCCGCTTCATGTACGCCACGTACTGCTGGTTGCGGGGGTCGGTGCCCTCCGGCAGCGGGGCGGGCACGACCGAGACGAGCTCCCAGCCGTCGGCGCCCCAGTTGTCCAGGATCTGCTTCGTGGCGTGCGACAGCAGCGCCACGGTCTGGTACTCCCACTTGCTCATGCGTCCTACCCCTGTTCGGTCACCGGCGCCCCGCCCCCGACGGGCCGGGCGCCGCACGTCAACGCCGCCAACCCTACTCACCCGCGGTCCTCCCCCGCGCACCCCGACCGGTCCCCGGGCCCCCTCCCGGGCGCCCGCATAGACTGCCTGGAGTGAGCGAGGGCGAGCACGGACCGCAGCCTCCGGGTGGGGCGCGCGCGAAAGCACGACTGCACATCGTCACCGGAAAGGGCGGGACCGGAAAGACCACGGTGGCCGCGGCGCTGGCGCGGGCGCTGGCCTCCGACGGCGGGAGGGTGCTGCTGGTCGAGGTGGAGGGCCGCCAGGGCGTCGCCACCCTCCTCGGCAGCCCGCCGCTGCCCTACGAGGAGCGGGAGATGCTCTCCGTGCCCGGCGGCGGCACGGTGTGCGTGCTGGCGGCCGACGCCGAGGCCGCGCTGCTGGAGTACCTGGAGATGTTCTACGGGATGCGCCGGGCCGGCCAGGCGCTCAACAGACTGGGCGCCGTGGACTTCGCCACCACCATCGCGCCCGGGCTGCGCGACGTCCTGCTCACCGGCAAGGCCACCGAGGCGGTGCGGCGGCGCCGGGGCCGGCGCCGCAGGCCCTCCGACGCTCCGTCCGACGCCCCCTTCCACTACGACGCGGTGGTGATGGACGCGCCGCCCACCGGCCGGATCGCCCGGTTCCTCAACGTGAACTCCGAGGTGGCGGGACTGGCACGGGTGGGACCGATCCGCAACCACGCGGACCGGGTCATGGAGGTCATCCGCTCCGAGCAGACCCGCGTGCACTTCGTGTCCCTGCTGGAGGAGATGCCCGCCCAGGAGACACGGGACGGTATCGCCGAGATCCACGGACTGGGGCTCAGGTTGGGAATGGTGCTGGTGAACATGGTGCGGCCGCCGCTGCTGGACGAGGCCGACCTGGCCGCCGCCGCGGACGGGGGCCCCGACCTGGACGCGCTCGCCGCCGGGCTGAAGGAGGCGCGCTTCGAGGCCCCCGGGGAACTTGCGGCGGCGCTGGCCGGGGAGGTGCGGGCGCACGCACTGCGGGTCCGGCTGGAGCGCCGGGTGCGCTCCGACCTGGAGGAGCTGGGCCGTCCGCTGTTGGAGCTGCCCCTGCTGGAGGGCGGTGTGGACCGCGCCGCCCTGGAGGTCCTGGCACGGCGGCTGGCCGAGCAGGGAGTGCGCCTGTGACCCCCGCGGCACACGAGCGGCTGGACGTGGACGCGCTCGTGGACGACCCCGGGACGCGGATCATCGTGTGCTGCGGCGCGGGCGGGGTCGGCAAGACCACCACCGCCGCCGCGCTGGGGCTGCGCGCCGCCGAGCGCGGGCGCCAGGCCGTGGTGATCACCGTGGACCCGGCGCGGAGGCTGGCCCAGTCGCTGGGGCTGGAGTCGCTGGACAACACCCCGCGTCCGGTGCCGCTGCCCGAGGGGGCCGCGGGCAGCATGCACGCGATGATGCTCGACATGAAGCGGACCTTCGACGAGGTCGTGGAGCAGCACGCGGCCCCCGAGCGGGCCCGGCAGATCCTGGCCAACCCCTTCTACCAGACCCTCTCCACGAGCTTCTCGGGCACGCAGGAGTACATGGCCATGGAGAAGCTGGGCCAGCTGCGCCAGTCGGGGGACTGGGACCTGATCGTGGTGGACACCCCGCCCAGCCGGTCCGCCCTGGACTTCCTGGACGCTCCCAAGAGGCTGGGCCGGTTCCTGGACGGGCGCCTGATCCGCTTCCTGAGCGCACCGGCCAGCACGGGGGCGTTCCGCCTGCTCGGCGCCGGGTTCAACCTGGTGACCTCGACGATCGGCAGGATCGTGGGCGCCCAGCTCCTCGACGACCTGCGCTCCTTCGTGTCGGCGTTCGACACGGTGTTCGGCGGGTTCCAGGAACGCGCCGAGCGCACCTACCGGCTGCTGCGGACACCGGGGACGGCGTTCGTGGTGGTGGCCGTCCCGGACACGGACGCGATGCGCGAGGCGTCCTACTTCGTGGAGCGGCTGGCCACCGACGCCATGCCGCTGGCCGGACTGGTGGTCAACCGGACCCACCCGCTGCCCGGGGGCCCGGCGGCCGACGTGGGCTCGCGGGAGGCGGTGGCGGCCGCGGAGCCGCTGGAGCGCTCGGGCTCGCACCCGCTGGCGTCGGCCGCGCTGCGGCTGCACGCGGAGAGGGTCCGCACACGTGAGCGCGAGAACCGGTTGCGGGACGCGCTGCTGTCCTCGCACGGCGGCGTGCGCATGGTCGAGGTGGCCGCCCTGCCCGAGGACGTGCACGACCTGGCGGGGCTGCGCGGGATCGGTGAGGCGCTGGCCTCCGCGCCCCCGGACCGCTAGACCGTGTCCGCGAAGGCGCGTCGGCCCGCCCCGTGGGCCGTGGTCCCGCACTCGGAGCGCACCGCGGCGCTCCGGCCCCGCCCCGCTGTGAGTACAGGACCATCCGGGGATGGGGCCCCGGTCACGCCGGCGACGTATCCGGCCGGCCCGCCGGCTCCGGGTCACCGGGGCCGGCCGCCGCGGATCGGATCCTTCGCGGGTCGGGCTCCTTCACGGATCGGGTCCTTCGCGGGTCAGGCCGCGGACGTGCGGTCGGCGTACGCGGCCGCGTAGCTCGCGAGGTCGCCCCCGCCCTCGCGGTCGGCCTCCTGTAGAAGCGGCTCCCAACTGGCGACGCCGGGGTGCTTGCGCAGCAGCGCGCGCCGCTCGCGCTCGGTCATGCCGCCCCAGACGCCGAACTCGACCCGGTTGTCGAGGGCGTCGGCCAGGCACTCGGTACGTACCGGACACCTCTGGCAGATGAGTTTGGCGCGGTGCTGCGCCGCGCCCTGCACGAACAGCGCGTCAGGGTCTCCGCGCCGGCACAGCGCCCTGGTCGTCCACTGGTCGGTCCACATGCCCTACTCCCTGTGTGCGCACCCGCCCGTGTGCGCCGGCGGGGTTCCCGGGACACGGGGCTCCCGCTGTCCCGAGGGGCCGGGGAGGACGGGTAGGCTCCCGCTGCCGCGTGGGGTGCGTCGAGGTCCACCCCCGTTGCCTAGAAAGTTACGGATCTGTGCGCCGCGCCGACAGAACCCACTCGACCCACTTTTCGTCCAACCGAATATGGCCCGCTCGGGCCATTGCGTGGGGCCGTACGGCCCTCCGCGCCGGACGCACGGACCCCCGCAGCACCGAACCGTGTAGCGATTGGTCTGCGATAAGCATGAAAAGATGGCATGGGGGCACAGCCCGCGGGACAACGCGGGTCTTTCTGCGCGTTCGCGCACTGTCCGTTCCACATCGCACCACTTCGCGCGTTCGTGGTCACTTAGTCTGATGGGGTGGGTCAGGGGACATTGCTTCAAAGAATCAGCCAACTGGTCGTCATCGGCGCCATCGCGGGTCTCCTCGTCGCCGCGCTCGCCCTTCCCGCGGTCGGGGGCCTGGGGATCACGGCCCGTAACGTCGCCAGCAACTTCCTGAACATGCCCGGCAACCTGGAGACTCCTCCTCCACCGCAAAGATCGACGATCTATGACAGCGAGGGCGGTGTCATCGCCGAGATCTTCGACCAGAACCGGGAACTGGTCGATATCGAGGACGTCTCGCCGGTCATGATCGACGCGATCCTCGCCATCGAGGACGCCCACTTCTACGAGCACGGCGGCATCGACGTGGCGGGCACGTTCCGCGCCGCCATCCGCACCATGAACGGCAACACCCAGGGCGCCTCCTCCATCACGCAGCAGTACGTCAAGAACGTGCAGATCGAGGCCGCCACCTCCCAGGAGGAGCTGGACGAGGCCCGTGAGGAGACCATCGCCCGCAAGATCCGGGAGCTGCGCTACGCCGTGGCCCTGGAACAGCGGATGAGCAAGGACAAGATCCTCGAGGGCTACCTCAACATCGCCTACTTCAGCGACGGGGCCTACGGCGTCGAGTCCGCCGCGCAGCACTTCTTCCAGGTGCCCGCCAGCGACCTGGAGCTGCACCAGGCCGCCACCATCGCGGGGCTGGTCCGCTACCCCTACCTGTACAACCCACGGTTCAACCCCGAGCAGACCATCGACCGGCGCAACGTGGTGCTCGACCGCATGGTGGCCACCGGCGCCATCACCGAGGCCGAGGCCGCGGAGGCCAAGAAGGAGCCGATGGAGCTGGACCTGTCCACGCCGCCCAACGGCTGCGTGCCCAGCGACCAGCCGTTCTTCTGCGACTACGTGGTCCAGGAGATCGAGAAGGACGAGCGCTTCGGTCCCAGCGAGACCGAGCGGGCGCGCTGGCTGCGTACCGCGGGCCTGCAGATCCACACCACGCTCGACCCGCAGACCCAGGAGTCCGCGCAGGCGGCCGTGGACAAGTGGGTGCCCCGCAAGAACGAGTCCCGCAAGGTGGGCGCCGAGCTCGTCATCCAACCGGGCACCGGCCACATCCTCGGCATGGCCCAGAGCCGCAACTACGGGCCCGACGAGAGCAAGCTCGGCGAGACCTCCATCAACTTCACCACCGACGCCGACCGCGGCGGCAGCAACGGCTTCCAGGCCGGGTCGACGTTCAAGGCCTTCACCCTGGCCGCCGCCCTGAACGAGGGGCTGCCGTACAGCACCTCGTTCAACTCCCCGTCCAGCGTGTCCATCTCCGGGCAGCGCAGCTGCAACGGCGGCACCCTGAGCACCTGGTCTCCCAGCAACGCCGGTGACACGAACTCCAGCACCACGCACAACATGGTGTCCGGGACCAAGGCGTCGTCCAACACCTACTTCGCACAGCTCCAGGAGCGGGTGGGCATCTGCGACGTGATGAAGATGGCCGAGAAACTGGGGCTCAAGCGCGCGGACGGCACGCTGTTCACCGAGAACCCGAACACGCTGGCCAACAGCAGCTTCACCCTGGGCAGCGAGGAGGTCTCCCCGCTGCGGGTGGCCAACGCGTACGCGACCTTCGCCTCGGGCGGGATCTACTGCGAGCCGCAGGCCATCACCAAGATCAAGGACCAGCAGTCGGGCACCACGATCGACATCGAGCCGGAGTGCTCGCGGGTGCTCGACGAGGAGGTCGCCAAGGGGGTCAGCTACCTGCTGACCCAGCCCTTCAACGGCGGCACCGCGGCCAACATCCACATCGGGCGTCCGGCGGCGGGCAAGACCGGCACCACCGACGGTTCGGCGGCGGCCTGGTTCGCCGGGTTCACCCCGCAGATGGCGGCCGCGGTCTTCGTCGGCGACCCGCGCGGCCCCCAGCAGTACCCGCTGCGCGGCGTCACCATCGGGGACGACTACTACGGCGTGGTCTACGGGGCGACGATCCCCGGCCCGATCTGGGGAGAGACCATGAAGGGCGCCCACGAGGGGCTGGAGGTCAAGCAGCTCCCGTCGCCGCCGGCGCAGTTCGGCTCGACGTCGGCCCCCCGGCCCCCGAAGCCGGAGAGCGACGCCGACCCGGCCAGTGACGAGGGCGGTGTGCCGAACGTGGTCGGCCTGTCGGAGGGGGCCGCCGTGAGCGCCCTGGAGGCCGCCGGCTACACGGTGAACGTGTCCGGGACCCGGATCCGCTCCGCCGAGCCGGAGGGAACGGTGGCCGCGGTCAACCCGGACCCGGGCACCCGGCTGCCGGACGGGGCCACGGTGAACGTGTTCCTGAGCCGCGGCGGCGGAACGGCCGACGGCCGGGGGAACGACGAGGACTGGTTCCCGGCCCAGCCCGCCTCCACTCCCACGGTCAGGGAAGAGGAGTAGGCGAGGCGGCCAGCGAGAGGGGGCGGCGGTGCGGACACCGCCGCCCCCTCGCATGCCGGGCGGAGCGCGTCGGGCGCGGGGCCCGTGCCGCGGGGGCCGTGCCGGCCGTCCGGATCAGGACGGCGGGTCCACGGGGCAGCGGGGACTACGGGCGGAGCGCCGGGGAGAGGTGGAGCTCAGGGGAACCGTGTCAGCCGGCGAGCTGGCGCTTGACCTCGGCGGCCACGCGGTCTCCCGCGGCCCGGTCGGCGACCCGGGGCTTGACGACCTTCATGACCTGGCCCATCGCCCTGGGGCCCTCGGCGCCGGTCTCCGTGACGGCCTCGGCCACCAGGGCGGAGAGCTCCTCGTCCGTGAGCTGCTTGGGCAGGTAGTCGGAGATGACCTCGCTCTCGGCCCGCTCGGCCTCGGCCTGCTCGGGCCGGCCGCCCTTCTCGAACGCCTCGGCCGCCTCGCGGCGCTTCTTGGCCTCGCGGGTCAGCAGCCGGGTGACCCCCTCGTCGTCGAGGGAGCGCTGGGCGGCACCGGCCGCCTCCTCGGTGGAGATGGCGGCCAGGACCATACGCAGGGTCCCGGTACGCACCTTGTCACGCGCCTTGATGGCGGTGGTCAGGTCGTTCTTGAGGCGCTCTTTGAGTTCGGACATGGACTGATCCTACGGCGGCGGGCGACCGGCCCACCAACGGTTTGCGCGCGGGTGCACCACGGCATCTGCGACGATCTCCACAACAACGAAGGAGGAAGATGGGCGCCGACAACAGAGGACTCCTGCGCCGGGTGGGGCGCGCGGCCGCGGTCACGGGCGCCGTCGGCGCGGCGGGACTGGCCTACGCCTCGGTCATCGAGCGCAACTGGTTCCGGCTGCGCCGCTACGAGCTGCCCCTCCTGCCGCCCGGAAGCCCGCGGCTGCGGATCCTGCACCTGTCCGACGCGCACCTGACGCCGGGCCGGAGGATGCTCATCGACTGGATCCGGGGGCTGGACGCCTACGAGCCGGACCTGGTGGTCAACACGGGCGACTCGCTGGCGCACCCGGACGCGGTGGGTCCCTTCACCGAGGCTCTGGGGCCGCTGCTGGAGCGGCCGGGCGCCTTCGTGTACGGATCCAACGACCTGTTCTCACCGCAGCTCAAGAACCCGGCCCGCTACCTGTGGCGGACGAGCAAGGACGACTACGGCAAGCGCCGGGTGCCGGACCTGCCCTGGCGCGAACTGGGCGCGGCCATGTCCGCTTCCGGGTGGCTGGACCTGAACAACCGCAGGGGGGAGCTGAGGGCCGGCGGCCTGGACGTCGCCCTGGCCGGTGTGCACGACTCGCACATCAAGCTGGACCGGTACGAGGAGGTCGCCGGACCGGCGGACCCGTCGGCGGCCCTGCGCCTGGGCGTGCTGCACTCCCCGGAGCCGTCCAACCTGGACCGGTTCACGGCCGACGGCTACCAGTTGCTCCTGGCCGGGCACACGCACGGGGGCCAGCTCTGCCTGCCGTTCTACGGGACGCTGGTCACCAACTGCGGGATCGACCGCAGGCGCGCCTGGGGACTGCACGGGTACGGGGACGCGTGGCTGCACGTGTCCGGCGGCCTGGGCACCTCGCCGTACGCGCCGGTGCGGTTCTGCTGCCGCCCGGAGGCCTCGCTGCTGGACATCGTGGCGGCCTCCTGAGGACTGGTCCGCGCGGCCGAGAAAGCGTGCGCGAGCACTCCTGACGTCCGCTAGACTTGGGGACGTTGCTTCGGGGTGTAGCGCAGCTTGGTAGCGCGCTTCGTTCGGGACGAAGAGGTCGTGGGTTCAAATCCCGCCACCCCGACCAGAGCAAGAGGCCGGTCCTTCGGGACCGGCCTCTTGTCGTTGTGGGGCAGGCGGGGCGACTCGGCCATGGTCCAGGCCCACGAGCGAGCAGCTCCGTGCCGAGGAGTCCGTCGGGGAAGTCGTGGAACCGGACACCACGGGCGCCCACAGCGCCGGTGCTGCCGACGCGCGGATCCCGCGACCGGCCGGAGGGCTCTTGGCGGTCACCGCCCTGACTGGGGCACACCACTCTGGCGGAGACGACCGTGTACGGGATCATCGCGCACCGCGCCCGGGAGGAGCCGACCGGCGCGCGCACGGAGTCCTGGGGCGCCGTCCCCGAGGCGGGACCGACGGCCCCGTCGAACGCCGGTTCCCCGGCCCGGTGCGTGACCGGGCCGGGGAACCGTGGGCTTCCAGCGGATGTCCTCCGTGGTGCTCCTAGCGGATGTTGACGTCCACGCAGGAGTAGAAGGCGTTGCTGGTGTCGGCGACGTTCCACCGGGCCAGGATCGTGTGTCGGCCGTTGTAGCCGGACAGGTCCACGGTGTGCCGGACGGTCGACGGCGGGCGGGCGCCGTGGTCGTTGAAGTTGGCGACGCGCTGGCCGCCGATGAAGTACTCCCAGTTGGCGGTGGAGTGCATGGCGGTGAGGGTCCACGTGAAGGTCAGGGAGTTGCCCACGTCGGTGACGTGCCAGCCGTGGTTGTCGTCGTCGAGCTCGGCGAACCGGGAGTTGCCGCCGGAGCAGCTCATCAGGCCCTTGGGGCCCTCGACACTCTGCGGTTCCCACTTGATGCCGCCGCACTGGACCATGATCGCGGCGCACTGCGCCTGGCGGCTCATGGGTGCGGAGACGTAGCCGTGTGCGCTGGCGACGCCCGCGGGCATCAGGGTGAAGGTCAGCGCGGTGGCGGCGGCGACGGCCGCGAGGGAGCGGATTCTGCTGCGGATCTTCATGAGCGGGGGCCCTTCTTTCGGGTCACGATCCCGGGTCGGGGGTCGTAGCGGGGTGACCCGGACCGTTGCCGGTCCAGGCGGGCGGAGGCCGTCCATCGGGGTCCGGATATCCCCCGTGCGGACGGCGGACGGCACTGTCCCGGAAATTCCGGGCGTCCCCGGCATTTCCTTCCACCTGTTGCGAAGACCGTAAAGAGACCGTCACTACACGTCAAGACTCCTGTTACGGAGGGGAACCGGGTGCCACCCGTACCGGGTGAGGTGCCCACTCGCTCACCCTCCGGCACTGGTACTGCCGACAGGCCCGGCTCCTTCGGGCCACCAACTGGAAAGACACCTTACAGTTATGGGCCGTGGTCTATCCGGGGACCGTGTAGACCAATGCCGCCGACGGGGGCCGGGCGGACCGTACCTGCCCCCGGAGATATATTTTTCTTACCCCGGCCTCCGCAGGGCCCCGCGACGGAAAGCAGTGGCCTCCGACGGCCCCCGACCCTAGGCTCGCGGGCATGTCCCCTGGCTTCCTCCCGGGACTGGATCTGTCCCGGGCCCTCTACACGGACGCGGTCGCTCCGCTGCTCGCCGCCGGACGCCGTCCGGTTCCGCACGCCGCCGCGCTGCTCGGTCCGGGCTCCGAGGTCCTCGGGTTCGACACCGATCGCTCCACGGACCACGGATGGGGACCGCGCCTACAGCTCTTCGTGGCCGACTCCGGCGAGCGCGGGCGGGTGCTGGACATGCTCGCCGACGGCCTGCCCGACCGGGTGCGCGGCTGGCCGACCCGGTTCGCCCCCGGAGACGGCCCTCCCGGTACCTGGCTGCCCGACGCCGACGCGCCCGACGGCCGCCACCGGGTGGAGGTCCTCGACCTCGGCGACTGGTTCCGCGGGCAGGTGGGCTTCGACCCGCGCGGCGGCGTGACCACCGCCGACTGGCTCGCCACACCCGCCCAGCGGCTCGCCGAGACGGTCGGCGGCGCCGTCTTCCACGACGACACCGGCGAACTCACCGGGGTCCGGAAGCGCCTGGCCTGGTACCCGGGCGACGTGTGGCGGTACGTGCTGGCCTGCCAGTGGCAGCGCGTGTCCCAGGAGGAGGCCTTCCCCGGCCGCTGCGCGGAGGTCGGCGACCCCCTGGGCGCCCGGGTGGTGGCCGCCCGGCTGGTGCGCGACCTCATGCGCCTGGCCCTGCTGCTGTCCCGCCGCTACCCGCCCTACTCCAAGTGGCTGGGCAGCGCCTTCTCCCGCCTTCCCGAGGCGGAGGCGCTCACCCCGCCGCTGTCCCGCGGCCTGGACGCGGACGCCGGCGCCCTCGCCGAGGCGTGCTCCCTGCTCGCCGCGTGGCAGAACCGGACCGGTCTCGCCGAGTCCCTGGACACCGGCCTCCGGCCGTTCCACGACCGCCCCTGGCCGGTGCTGGACTCGGCCCGGTTCACCCGCGCCCTGCTGGAGCGGATCGGGGACCCCGCACTCGTGGGACGTCCCCCGGTCGGCGCGGTCGACCAGTTCGTCGACAGCACCGACGCCCTGACCCGGCCGGAGGTCTTCCGTTCCCTGGAGCCGTGAGGCACCCTCTCGGGACGTGCGTCGGACCGGCGGCGGGGCCCGGGAGAGGCAGGAGTCCCCGACGCGCCCGGGGAGCGTCCCCGGCCTCGGCCCCGGCAGATGTGCCCGGCGTCGATCACCGGCAGGAGCGTCCGGCCCCGGCTCCGGGTCGGATGTGCGCGGCTCCCGTTTCCCGACAGTGTGCTCGGCACCGATTCCCGACAGCGTGCCCTCTCCGCCCCGGTATACGGGGTGTCGTACGATCCCAGGCATGGGCCGATCGTCCGATGAACCACCCCTGCGCCGGATCAGCGGGGAGGCCTGCGCCCTCGGCGGCGCCGGGTACGCCGTCCTGCTCCAGATCGCCCATCCCAGCGTCGCCCAGGGGGTGCACGACCACAGCGACTTCTCCACCCGGCCGTTCAACCGCCTGCTCGGCACCCTCTACTTCGTGTACGGGACGATCTACGGCACCGAGGAGGAACGGGAGCGCCTGCACGCCATCGTCCGCGCGATGCACCGCAAGGTGAACGGCCCGGGATACCGCGCGCTCGACGACGACCTGCTGCTGTGGGTGGCCGCCACCCTGTACGACTCCACCTCCCGCCTGTACGCGATGGTGTTCGGGGAGCCCGGTGAGGAGGAGCGCGCCCGGCACCTGCGCGAGGCGTCGGTGCTCGGCACCGCCCTGGGCCTGCCCGAGGAGAAGTGGCCCACGAGCCTGGCGGAGTTCGACGCCTACTGGGACAGGTCCGTGGCCGGACTGCACGTGGGAGAGGAGGCGCGCAGGATCACCGAGCAGCTGTTCCACCCGGAGTCCCTGCCCCTGCGGCCGCTCATGAGGGTGCAGTCGCTCCTGACCGGCGGGCTGCTCCCGCCCCGCCTGCGCGAGCAGTTCGCCATCCCCTGGTCGGACGCCCGCCAGCGCCGCTTCGACCGGGTCGTGCGGGTGACCCGGGCGGTGTACCCGCGCATCCCCCGGCCCGTGCGCTTCCTGCCCACCACCCTGTGCCTGTGGACCATGCGTCGCGGGCTGCTGGGACCGCGCTGGCTGGGTCCGCCGCGGCGCCGGTCGGGGCCGCGCGGGGCGAAGGGGACTCTCGGCCAGGCCGGCTGAGGCCGTCAGCCGAGGGAGGCGGGCGGGTCCTCCAGGGCCTTCCTGGCCTCCTCCGCCTCGGCCAGTCCCAGCTCGGTGAAGACCTCCTCCGCCTCCTTCAGGAGCTCCCGTGCCCGGTCCGCCGCCATGGTCGGTGCGGGCAGCCGGCCGAGGGCGAGCGCGGCACGGGCGACCATGTAGCGCTCACTGCGCTCGGTCGCCATGGCGTGGGCCTTCTCCAGCTCTGCCGCGGCCTCCTCATAACGACCCGCGGCGGCGTAGGTGATCCCCAGGTCGCTGCGGATCTCGGCGTCGCCGCTGCGGTGTCCCGACCTCTCCGCCACTGTCAGTGCTTCGGTGTGGGACTCGACGGCCTCCTCCCAGGCCTCCGCGGCCCGATAGGCGATGCCCAGGGTGTTGTGCACGTAGACCTGGTTGCCCACCAGACGAAGGCGCAGGGACAGTTCCAACGCCTCGTTCAGGTCCTGGAAGGCGAGGTCCAGCTCACCCAGTCCAGCACGGGCCTCGCCCATGACGCGTTTGGCCTGAGCCCTCGCCTCGTCCTGGTCCTCTCCCGTGGTCTTCGCCATGGCCTGCTCCGCGCAGTGCAGTGCCTCGGTGTGTTCCCCGAGTGCCTGTTTCACCACGGCGAGGCCGCCCCACTGAAACGCCTCCAGGCGGGTGTCCCCCAGTTGGACCGCGTAGTCGAGCACGCCCTGGATGGCCTCAGCAGCGTCCGCGAGACGGCCGACACGTTCATAGACCATGCCCAGATTGGCCAGTACACGGACCAGTCCTCTGCTGTCACCCGTCGAGTTCAGCAGGTCACGAGCCTCCGTAAGGAAGTCGAGGGATTCGTCGAAGCGTCCCGAGAGGCAGTGGGCGATGCCCAGCCCGATGAGGGTCACCGCACGCCCGCGCCGGTTGCCCTGCTTGTCGCTGATCTGCAACGCCCGCTGATGTGAGCTGATCAGCAGACCCATCTGGCCGTGGAGGGCGTAGAAGCGCCACACCGCGTCGGCCATGCGCCAGGCGTATTCACCGTTGTCGTGCGAGGCGAAGTACTCGATCGTCTCCGCCAGGTTCTCCTGGTGCAGGCTGAACCAGTTCTCCGCGTCCTCCCGTCCGGACAGCTCCGTACGGTAGCCGGGACGTACCTCGACGTCCTCGTGTCCCCGTGGACCCAGGAGGTCGGCGGCGTGCTGGGCGGTCGCCATGTACTGCTCCGCCAGGCGCAGTCTGGCCGCGTCCGCCTCCTCCGCGGACAGGACCATGTCCGCACGGTCCCGGGAGAAGGCGCCGATGAGGTCGTGCAGGCGGTACACGTCCCCCTGCGGCTCCTCCAGCAGGCATACCCCGACCAGCTCCTGCAGGATGTCGTCGGCGTCCTCCACCGACATGTCCAGGAGGGCGGCCGCTCCGCCGAGGTCGATGGTGCTGCCGATCATCAGGCCCAGGAGGAGGAAGGCCCGGCTCTGGTCCCGGTTGAGGCTCTGGAAGGACAGGTCGATGGCGGACTCGACGCTCTGCCCCTCGACCTGGAGTTCGCGGAACTTGCGGTTCTGCTCGCCGAGCCGCCGGGCGACGTGCGCGAACGACCACCTGGGACGGCTGAGCATGCGTCCCGCGACCACGCGCAGGGCCAGGGGGAGACCGCCGCAGATCCGGATGATCTCCCGCGCCTGCTCGGGTTCGCGCTGTACACGCTCGTCCCCCAGGACCCGCCCGAACAGTTCCAGGGAGGACCGCTCGTCGAACACGCCGAGGGAGAGGAAGCGGGCACCGCTGAGTCCGGAGAGTTCGTTGCGCGTGGTGATCAGGGTCATCGACCCCGGGGAGGACAGCAGGAGCGGGCTGACCTGGGCGTAGCTGGCCGCGTTGTCCAGGACGAGCAGCACCCGGCGCCCCATGAGGGTCGCCCGCCACAGTGCCGACCGCTCGTCGAGGGACTCGGGCACGGCCTCGGGTTCGACGCCGACCGCGCGCAAGAGGGCTCCGAGCGCCGACGCGGCGTCGAGCGGCTCCCTGTCCGTGGTGTAGCCGTACAGGTCGATGAACAACTGCCCGTCGGGGTAGCGCTTGGCCGCCTCGTAGCCGAACCGGACCGCGGTGGTCGTCTTGCCCTCACCGCCGCTGCCCGTGATGACGCAGACCTGGGCGCGGTCCTCCCCGGCACGGGCCGCCTCGTCCAACCGCCGCAGGGAGTCCTGGCGCCCGGTGAAGTCGGGCAGGTCCCTGGGCAGGTCGTTGCGCACCACGAAGTGCGTGCCCGGCTCCTCCGTGGACGAGCCCTCCCCCTTCTCTGGAGGGTCCTCCTGGAGGATCCGGGTGTGCAGGGCGACCAGCTCCGGTCCCGGATCGACGCCCAGCTCCTCCGCGAACCTGGTCCGCAGCTCCTCGTAGACGGAGAGCGCCTTGGCACGCTCGTTGTCACGCCACAGGGCCGTGATGAGCAGGTGGTGCAGGCGTTCCCGGAACAACTCCTCGCTGACCATGGGGGTCAGCCGGGAGACCACGTCGGAGTACCTTCCCAGCTCCAGGGCGCAGGTGGCCCAGGCGATGACCGAGGACCAGTACTCCTCCTTCAGGGGGGCGACGACGGAGTAGTCCAGGTACTCCGACCCGACACCGGAGAAGGGCACTCCGCGCCAGCACTCCAGAGCCCGTTCCAGGAGTTCGACCGCCGCCTTGGACTCGGCCGCTGCGGCTGCGTCCTTGAGCCTGCGGAAGCGGTGCAGGTCGACGGATTCGGGATCGACGTCGAGGATGTAGCCGCCGGAGGTCGTGGCGATGGTGTCCGGAAGGGTGCGGCGCAGGTGGGAGATCTGGACCTGGATGACGGACCGCGCGGTGCGGGGCGGGTCGTCGTTCCACAGGTAACCGATGAGTTGCTCGATGGTGACCTCGCGGCCCAGGTGCACCAGCAGAGCCCCCAGCACGCAGCACTGGCGCGGACCGCCGACCGGAACGGGTCGACCGTCGGACCAGACGGTGATGGGGCCAAGCACGCCGAATTCCACAAACAGCAACCCTAGCAAGGGCCATTGGCAAGAAAAGGGAATACGGACATGCCAACGGCTCCGAGTACCCCCCTCCACTCAGGTACTCGGAGTGACCGTTGGACTACCCCGAAAAGAAGTTACTTCTCCTCGGCGGGCTTCTCCTCAGCGGGAGCGCTCTCCGCGGGCTGCTCCTCGGCGGGAGCGCTCTTCGTCGGGTCGGGCTCCTGGAAGGGGCTGATCTTCGCATCAGGGGCCACGTCCGCGACGATCGCCTCGAACTCCTCGTCCCAGGTCAGCATCTTCGGCACTCGCACTCCTCGTCTCACAGCACTCGCGTAGAGCCGTAACGTCGCCCTACGCCTCCTACGAAGCATCATCGAATCCGCCCTCCGGCGGACTGGCCACCCGTGGCGGGTTCCGCCTCGAAGCACACCACGGGTGGCATGTGTCCAACGAACGTCGCACTGGCCGGGTCCGCAAGCCGTCCTCTCGCGGACCCGATCGCGTCGAACGTGTTCCACACTAGAGAGATACTCTTCCACTCCGCTTTCAGTCTTCTTTCAGCGCCGGAACCGGCGTAACCGCAGCGGTTGTGGGGTCGCGCCATCATTGATCCCCGGGGGCCGCGATGGCCAGTGGCTGGCCGGTTGCGGACAGTCAGGGCCGGTCCGCACCTGCCGTGACGCCGCCCGGGCAGGCGGCAGGGGCCCTCCTCCACGAGGACCTGACCGGGGAGGAACACCGCGGCCACGGCGAAAGCGCGCGCACTTCGCGCGCACTTCTCCCTGCTTGCGCGAAACGGACGGAAAAACCGCGTCCATTCCCCTGCCCTCCCGTGGCGGAATTCCAGGAACCGCGTTCCACAAGTGGCATTATCGGCTTCTTCGGGAAGCTCTTCCGAACAGGGTGCCGTGGAAGTGCGCGTGCGGGCCGCGCGGCGTCCAGATCGCCGCAGACGCCGCCGGAGGGCGGGACCCGGCACCGGGCCCGGCGAGGGACGTCGGCTCGCGCAGGGGGCGGGTGTGCGGCCAGTGGGCCACCGGCGGGGGCCGACAGGGGTCGGCGGCGCCGTGTGGGGTCGAGCACGTACACCGACCGGCACGAGGGCTGTGGAAGATCCGGGTACGGGCCGTAGGTTCTAGGGAGTGGCCGGGTGGACGGACGCCGGCGGTTCTGGAGGGCGCGAAGTTGGAGGACGTGATGCTGGACGGCGACGGAAACGGCTGGGTGAGCCTGCCGGACGGATCCCGCAGGTGGGGAATCTACGGCGCGGCCGGTCTGCTGCTGTACGCCACCGACATGGCCGGGAACGGCCACGTACTGCTCCAGCACCGGGCCGGGTGGACCCACATGGGCGGTACCTGGGGCATCCCCGGGGGCGCCCGGAACCGGGACGAGACGCCCCTGGAGGCCGCCGTGCGCGAGTTCCGGGAGGAGGTCGACGGTGAACTGGCCGAGTACACCCTGCTGGGCGTGCACGAGCAGGACCTGAACGTGTGGCGCTACGACACGTTCCTGGCGCGGCTGCCGGAGCTGACGCCGTTCCGGCCCGGCAACTCCGAGAGCCGGGAGGTGCGCTGGGTGCCGGTGCGCTCGGCCGAGTCGCTTCCCCTGCTGCCCGCGTTCCGCACCGCCTGGCCGTACCTGTGCGCGGACCTGGCCGCCGCGACCGCGGGGAGGACGGGCGACCCGGGCGCCTCCGCCGCCGACTGACCCCGGGCTTCTCCGGTCCCGTGCGGAGCGGTCCCGCGTACGGGCCGGGCCCGGTCCCCGACCGGGCGGGACCGGCCGGCGGTGAAGCGGCCCGCGTACGCTTCGGGCCCTCCACGACGGACGCGTACGGGTCGGGCATGGAGTATCGGACACGTGAAAGCCGGATATACACACGACCCGAAACCAGAACCAGGGTCCTGAGGGGAACCAGGCGGCCCGTCCCGGACGTTGTCGGGATACTGCACGCAGGTAGGGGGAATGTCAGGGACGAGCCCTGATGTGCTCGAGGCCCCGGCCTTGCATGCTGGAGAGGACCGCCCGGCGAAGAGCGGTCGTCACGCTATTCGACTGGAGCAGTGGACATGACGCTGGAGCGCGGTAACGCCTTCACTCCCGTCGCCTCGGCGACGATGATCTGGCCCTGGACCACCTCCGTGCTGGGCGGCGCGGCCGGCGGGGCCCTCTTCTTCCTCCTCAACCTGGGCTCCGGCCTCGGTGCCATCGCCTCCGGGCTGACCGCCGCAGTGATCTTCTTCTCCCTGATCGGCGGCGTGGGCGGCGTGATGGGCAGGAAGTCCGACCGCCGGGGCAGGCGCTACGCGGCCTCCTACCCGTTCCGGTACGCGGCCGTGCCCGCCGGAATCGGCGGTGCGGGCTACGCCCTCGTCAGCATCTTCACGGGTTCGATCATCGGCGGTGTCTTCGGCGGACTGTTCGTCGCGGCGGCGATCTGGATCACCGTGGGACTCATCGCGATGGTGGTTGGGGACAAGAACGCCTAGGCTCGGTGTTTTCCGCCCAAGGCGGGAGCCAGACACTCACCTACGGGAGCAACCGGGCGCCGATGACTGAATCTGCTCGTCAGAAGATGGTCGAGCGGGTCCGCGGGCTCCTCCGCATGGCGGAGGACCCCGCGGTTACTGATGCCGAGAGCCAGGCGTTCACCGCCAAGGCCGCCGAGCTGATGACCCGCCACGCGATCGCCGAGGCCGAAGCCCGCGCTGAGAGGGGCGAGGAGCCGGACACGATCAGCCGCATGGACTACACCGTGCCGGGGCTGGGGGGCCACGGTAAGGCGCGGGTGCGGGCGCTGGCCGACATCGCCGCCGCCTACGGCTGTCAGTCCGCGGTACGGGGCAACACCTCGGAGAACACCGAACGCGTCATCATCCTGGTGGGCACGGTGAACGCGCTGGAGGCACTGCGGATTCTGCTGCCCTCGATCTCCATGCAGATGGAGGCCTCGGCGAAGTTCATGAGCTCCTCACACGTGACCGACATCCGGGAACTGCGCAACTACACGCGCTCGGAGCTGGAGACCGAGCGCAAGCGCTACTACCGGTCGTTCGTGCGTGCCTACGGGCAGGCGGTGGCCGAGCGCATCCGCGAGTTCCGGACTCGGTTGCAGGAGATGGCCACGGCCGACGAGGCCGGAGGGCCGGTGGAGGGCGTGGACTCCGTGCGCGGCGCGGAGCTGGTGCTGAAGGACGACGTGCACCGGGTGACCGAGGAGTTCCAGAAGCAGTTCCCGCAACTGCGCAAGCACCGCCCCGAGCGCACGCACAGTCCCGCGGGATATCGGGCGGGCTACCGGCGGGGACGTCAGGCCGAACTCGGTCTGGAGACCCCCGTGACCCGTGGTGGGTCCTCCACGCTGACCGAGAACGAGTAGTCCTTTTCGACTGCGGCGAAAAGTTTTCCACAGGCTGTGCACAGAACCGCTCCCGTGGCTGTTTTCGCATGTCAGAGCCGAAATGCGAGGGTTCAACGGGGGCGGTTCGGGTGTTTCGCGAGGGTGTTACCCCGGGTTATCCACAGGAAGATCGACTTCCTGTGGATAACTCTGTGGATAACGTGGCGGTCCGGCAGAGAAAGGGACCAAAACCCCAGTTCAGGACACCCGCAAAGGCTGAACCAGATAACGGAAGGACGGCTCCTCGCCCTCCTTGGCCGGCGCGTCGGTGAACACCGCGGGTTTGGTCGGCTCGGTGAAGTTGAGGTGCGCGGTGTCGCCCTCCATCCCCGACAGCCCGTCCATGAGGTAGTCGGGGCGAAAGGCCAGCCGTATCGGGTCGCCCTCGTAGCCGACCCCGATCGCCTCCATCGCCTGGGCGTCCTCGCCCGAGCCCGCCTCCAGCACGACCTCGCTTCCGGAGAAGGCCAGGCGCAGCGGGGTGTTGCGGTCGGCGACCAGCGCCACGCGCTTGACCGCCTCCATCAGCGGCGCCACGGCCACCTCGGCGCGGGCGGAGAACTCCTTGGGGAACCAGGCGGCGTACTTGACGAACTCGCTGTCGATCAGCCGGGTGGTGGTGCGGCGCTCGCCGTTCTCGAAGCCGATCATGCCCTCGCCCGGGGACAGGCTGACGCCCTCGCCCACACTGCTCGTGGACAGGGCGATGTCCACGTTGGACCGGGTGAGGAGGCCGCGCACGGTGTCGCTGAGCGTGCGCGCGGGCACCAGGGCGGAGACGTCGATGCCCTGGTCCTCGGGGCTCCACCACAGCTCGCGCACGGCGATGCGGTAGCGGTCGGTGGCGACCACCCTCAGGGTGTCGCCGGTGAAGTCGAGGTAGGCGCCGGTGAGCATGGGCAGGGTGTCGTCGCGGCTGGCGGCCGGGGCCACCTGGCGCACGGCGGCGGCGAAGGCGTCGGCGGAGACCGAGCCGATGCGACCTGGCATGCCGGGCAGGGTGGGGTAGTCCTCCAGCGGCATGGTGATGAGGGTGAAGCGCGCCGCACCCCCGGAGATCAGCAGTCTGGAGCCGTCGGTGTCGATGTGCACCGACCCGGACGGCAGGTTGCGCACGATCTCGGCCAGGAGGCGACCGGGTACGAGGGCGGAGCCGGGGTCCTCGGAGAGGACCTCCACCGAGGCGCGGGTGGAGATCTCGTAGTCGAACCCGGACAGGTGCAGGGTGGAACCGTCGGAGGAGAGCTCCAGGCGGATCCCCGCGAGTACCGGGACGGCGGGCCGGGTGGGCAGGGCCCGGGCCGTCCAGGCGACCGCCTCGGCGAACGCGTCGCGGTCCACTCGAAGTTTCACGGTGAGGCCTCCTCGTAGCTGTTGTTGCCGACAACGTACCCAGCCGTACCGACAATCGCCCCTGGCAGGACCGACGGAAACGCGGTCCGGCCGGAGGCGGTGACATGGGGCCCGTGAGGTGCTGCTTCCGGTCGGGGCGCAGCGTCCAGACGAGGCTCGTGCCGCCGGTGACGGTGCCGTCTCCGGTGCGCGGATCGGCCTCGACGGGGAGCCCGGACGCTCGCCCGCGGCCAGCCCGGCGATGGCCTCCTCGCGCACGCGGGGCTGTGGGCTACCATGACTGGCGGAGATCTCCTCTCCGCCTGGAGGGTTCGCATAGCGGCCGAGTGCAGTGCTCTTGAAAAGCACCAAGTCCTTGACGGGGCTTCGTGGGTTCAAATCCCACACCCTCCGCAGAGACCGGGGGCCGGTGGGCCCGGGCCGTGGCGCGTCAGGCGTCAACGGACCGGGAACACCGGCCCTCGGTGCGTCCGGGAACCAGGGGTTGCGCGATCCGCCCGGCCCGGGTCGTCTTACCGGTAGGAGTCGGTATCAGAGCGCCCCAACGGCAGAGAGCGGGAGCCCCCACCCGATGAGTACCACCACACCTCCAGCCCGCTGGCCGGTCACCGTTCCCGCCCTCGCCGTGCTGCTTGGAGGAGTATGTGCGGTACTGACATGGGTGACCGAAGGTCAGGTCAACATCATGGCGGCGTTCTGGACCTGCATGTGGATCTTCCACCTGGCTGTGGGGATCAGAGCGTACAACCGTGAACGCCGTGACTTCCTCGCACACCAGGCTTCCCCTCCCACGGAAGAGAAACCCGCTCCGTAGGCATCGGCCATGGCGGTGTCGAGGAGCCGGGGAAAGGCCCGCGTGCCCTGGCCGCCGTGGTCTCGAAGAGACGTCAGGGCACACGGGGGTCTCTGAGGGGTCCGCCTGCGCTCGTCACGACAGGCTGCCTCGGCCGCCGAGGAAAGCGCCGAGGCGCGACCCGGCGAACATGGTTGCACATGGCTCCGTCGGTCCCGTGACACAGGTCCGGAACACGGTGCTATGTGCGCTCTGAGCCGGACACCCTCAGCCGCTGCTCTCCGCGGTCGTGACCGGCGAACCGCCAGGGTTCCGGAGGCAGCCCACCCGCGCGCAGGTGGGTGTCCAGCAGCGACAGCAGCCGGTCGGCCTCGCGCAGCGCCGTATGGGCCTCACCGGCATGGCGCGGACGGGACCGGAGCGCCTCGGACAGGGAGTCGTACAGCCCGGTGGGGAGGTCCGGTTCGGGAGCGCCCCAGGGGAGCGGCGTGCTCATGCGACCGCCCCCAGGTGCAGCGGGAGGTCCCCACCCGGGGAACGGCGCTGGCGGATCTCATAGTCCATGTAGTACCCGCGCACGAAGGCCTCCGGAGGGTCGACCACGGGCAGGGACTCCCGTGGGGTGTCGCCCGGAGCCGGGCGCGGAGCGGGGGCCGGGGGAACCGGCACGCTCGCGACGGTCCCGAGGTCGGCCACAAAGCGGCGCACCCGGGAGACGCGGCGCCTGCGGGCTTCCGCACGCAGTTCGCGGGTGAGGACGAGCGGCGCGGCGTGGAGCCCCCGTGTTGGGCGGATCACTCGCAGGAATAGGGACAACAGAGCCATAAGGTGGTGCATGTCGGCGCTCCCGAAAGCGTTGACCACGGCCCCGGACGCGTTAGCGCGCGTCGCGGGGTCCCGCTGTGCGCGGGGGCTCCATAGTACTCCCTTGTATTCCCTTGTATCTATACGTAGAGATACGTATCCCTTGGAGGGAGGTTGAGTCGACACGAATAGCTTCATGTCCATGGAGTTCGACCCTGACGCCGAGATCGATCCGGAAGCGCCGCTCACGGAGTACAAGCAGTTGGCAGGCATCCTCCGGGCGCGCCTAGCGCGAGGAGACTGGGAGGCCGGTCGCCGTATCGCCAGCGAGACGGACCTGACCCAGCAGTACGGCCTCGCCCGCTCCACGGTGCGACGTGCCATCGCCGTGCTCGTGGAGGAGGGGCTGGTGTTCACCGTGCCCCAGCGCGGCACGTTCCGGAAGTAGCTTCACGAACCAGCGAGGTGCAGCTGCCGGCATGGAGTGGCGCGAGGGTTTGCCCAGGTGGGTGCAGATAGCGGACGAACTGGAGAGGCGCATCCGGGCGGGTGAGTACCCGCCGGGAGCCCGCGTTCCCTCGGTACTCAAGCTCATGGACGAGTTCCAGGTGGCCTCCGCGACGGCGCAGAAGGCGCTCGCGGGACTGCGCGACCGGGGGCTGACGCGCACGGAGCCCGGGATCGGTTCCACCGTTCGGGAACGGTAGGCAGCACCACCGGCCGGAGTTGCACGGAGAATCTCGGTGCGGGGGATACCTGTCGCTCTGGGGACGTGTCGACATGCCGCGCATCGTTTCGGCGCATCGGGGAAGGGTGCTGGACATGATCGGACGAGTCAGCGCCATGGCCATCGACTGCCCCGACCCCAGCGCGCTCGCGGACTTCTACGCCGAGCTGCTCGGGCTGCCCGTGACCCGCAGGGACGCGCACTGGGTGGTGGTGGGACACGAACCGCCCCGGCTGGCGTTCCAGTACGCACCGGACCACCAGCCGCCCGAGTGGCCCGATCCCGCGCGGCCGCAGCAGATGCACCTCGACATCCGGGTGGAGGACATCGACGCCGCCGAGGAGAGGGTGCTGGAGCTCGGAGCCAGGCGCCTGGCGGTCGTCGAGGACGACCCCGACGACCTGTTCCGTGTCTACGCCGATCCCGCCGGGCACCCCTTCTGCCTGGAGTACCCCGCCACGCCCGAGCCGCCCGGCTAGGCCGTGTCTCCTTGAGGCTCCGCCGCGCCTCGCCCCGTGCTCGGACGCCGCAGGCACAAAGAACTCGCGGGTGCGCCCGTCCGTACCTCACGGGCGCGCCCGCGAGACCTCCGGCAGCCCCGTCGGCGCCCTCGCCACCCCCGCAGGCACAGGCACAGGCACAAGGCCGAGTCCACCAGACGGAACCTAGCCCTCTTCCTCCTCGGCGCGGCGGGGGAGGACCACCACGGGGATCTCGGAGCGGTGCAGCACGCCCTGGCTGACCGAGCCCATGATCAGGCCGCGCACGGCCCCCCGCCCGTGGGAGCCCACGACGATGGCGTCGGCGCCCTCGGCCGCCCGGAGCAGCGCGTTGACCGGAGTGTCCTGGGTACGCACCACGCTGACCTCCACGTCGAGGCCCTCGCGGCGCTCGTCGGCGGCGTCGGCCAGCATCCCGGCCACGAGCTCCTCGGACTTGCGGTCGAATATCTTCTCCTGGGGCTCGTAGCCCATGGCGGTCATCGCGACCGGGTCGTAGGGATAGGGCACCTCCCAGCTGTTGACCACGACGAGCTCGCCTTCGCCCTCGCTCGCCAGGTCCACGGCCAGGTCCAGGGCCCTGCGCGAGTGTGTGGAGCCGTCCACGCCGACCACGACCCGGTTCAGGGAGGTCGTCGCGGGCCTGCCCTCACTCGAGGGCACCACCGTGACGGGGCAGTGCGCCTGGGCCGCCACCCGGACGCTGACCGAGCCCACGAACATCGACGCGACCCTGCCCAGTCCCCGTGTACCGACCACGAGCAGGTCGTGGGGACGGCAGTGCCGCAACAGTGCCAGCGGCGCCTCGTCCAGGGCGGTGTCCGTCTCCACCTCCACAGACGGCTGGAGTTCGCGGACGCGCTCGGTCACCCGGTTCATCACCCCCATGGCCTGGTCCGAGATCTCGTCGGTGGGCTCGAAGCGGCCGGCCCAGGCGTCGGCCGACACGATCACCGGCATCCCCAGCGCGTACACGGCCAGGATCGGCGTACCCCTGCGCGCGGCCTCGGCGGCCGCCCAGTCCAGTGCCGCCCAGGAGTGGTCGGAACCGTCGATCCCCACGACCACCCTGGGCGAGCGCTCCTCGTTGACTGCCATGGTTCCCCCTCAAAGCGTTCTCAGCAGGACACATACCCCGCCGCGGGCGGCAGCGGCACGGGTCACTCGTCCTCGGAGTACGGCGGCAGGACGGCGACGGGCACCTCGGAGTGCTGGAGCACCCCCTGGCTGACCGAGCCCATCACCAGCCCCCGGACTCCTCCCTGGCCACGCGAGCCCACGACGAGCAGGTCCGCGTCCTGGGACGCCTCCACCAGGGCGTCCACCGGGTTGGCCTGGGTCCGGACCGCGCTGATCTCCAGGTGCTCGGTCCGGTCGTCGACCACCTCGGCGAGCAGCCCCGCGACCACCTCCTCGGACTGGCGGTCGAACGTCTCCTCGTGCAGGGCGCGGGCGTCGGCGGCCAGCGACTCGGCGTCCGCGGGCAGCGGAACCTGCCAGCTGTTGACCACCACGACCTCCGATCCGCTCACCAGGGCCTCGTGCAGGGCGAAGCGCAGTGCTCGGCGGGAGGAGTCGGACCCGTCCACTCCCACCACGACGCGGCCCCGGCGCGGCGGCGGCTTCTCCAGGTTGGGGACGACCACCACGGGGCAGGGCGCGTGCGAGGAGGTCCGCACGCTGACCGAGCCCAGCATGATCGCCCGGATCCCGCCCAGGCCGCGCGTCCCCATCACGATGACGTCCTCGGGTCCGGCCTCCTTGAGCAGGACGGCGGGCGCGTCCTCCGGCGCCAGGGAGGTCTCCACGTCCACCTCGGGCCGGGCCCGGTGCACGTACGCGGCGCCCGCGGCGAGCAGGTCGTGCCCCGCCTGACGCAGGTCCTCGACGGCGAAGCCCCCCGCGCCGCCGTAGGCGCCGATCACCACCGGCATGCCCAGGCCGTGCACGATCCGCAGCCGTGCTCCGCGCCTGGCCGCCTCCTCGGTCGCCCAGATCAAGGCGGCGTGGGAGGCGGGTGTCCCGTCCACGCCCACCACGATCGCGGGCGGATGTCCCTGTGCGTTCATCCTGACCCCTTCCCTTCCTCCTCCCCTGTCCGAAACCGGATCCCGGAAACCAGGAAGGGGTCCGCGCCCACCGTGTCCGGGCCCTCACCTCTGCCAGGCGAACGCCTCCCCCACGGACGCGGCCAGTTGGAGGTAGGAGTCCCGCGTGGCGGGCGCGAGCTGTTCGAGGTCCACCTCGGCGCCCTCCTCCAGGTGCCCGTCCCACGGCACCCGCACCACGTCGCGGCACCGCCCCGCGAAGTGCTCCTGCAACCGGTTCAGGTCCACGCTGCTCTTGCTGTCGGACCGCACCATCGACAGCACCACCACCGCGCCGCGGACGAGGGCATCGTGGCCGTGCGCCTCCAGCCAGTCCAGGGTGGCGCTGGCGCTGCGCGCCCCGTCCACGGACGCCGAGCTGACCAGGACCACCTGGTCGGCCAGGCCCAGCACCCCCCGCATCGCCGCGTGCAGCAGGCCGGTGCCGCAGTCGGTGATGCAGATGGAGTAGAAGTGCTCGACGATGCGGGCCACTTCCCGGTAGTCGGAGTCGCTGAACGCCTCGGAGACCGCCGGGTCGCGGTCGGAGGCCAGGATCTCCAGACGGCTGGGCGCCTGGGAGGTGAACCCCCGGATGTCGGCGTAGCGCGACACCAGGTGGCGCTCGTTGAGCAGGTCGCGGATCGTCGCGGCGGTCTCCAGCCGCACCTTGTCCGAGAGCGTGCCCCGGTCGGGGTTGGCGTCCACGGCCAGCACCCGGTCGCCGCGCAGGGACGCCAGGGTGGCGCCGAGGGCGACCGTGGTGGTGGTCTTGCCGACACCGCCCTTGAGGCTGAGCACGGCCACCCGGTGATGTCCGGTCGCCACGGGCGTGCAGGCACGGGCCACCAGCTCGCGCCGGCGCAGCACCTTGGCGGACTCCCCCGGGTTGACCAGGCCCAGGGTGGCGCTGTGCACGGCCCGCCTCCAGCCGCCGCTGGGGCCCTGGCGCCGGTTGCGCACGAGGGTGGCGGCGTTGAGGGAGTCGGAGGTCTCCCGGTCCCGCCCGTCGCGCCGCCGGTCCGGCGGGCCCGCCGGCGGAGCCACCGGTGCGTCCGCGCCCGGCGGCGCCGTCGGCCTCGCCGGTGGCGCGAGGTCGGCACGTGGCCCGGTGAGCGTGGGCGGCGGTTCTGGACGCCCCTGCGGGGCGCCCGTCGGCGCGGGTGGGAAGGGGGTGTCGGGCTCGGGAGGGAAGGAACCGTCGTGCTCGGGGAGTCCGCCGCCCGGCCGCGTCCCGGGGACGGTCCCGGCGCCGGAGGCCGCTCCGAGCCCCGGCCCCGGAGTGATCGCGCCGGGACCGGACCCGCCCTGGTCCTCCCGGCCGGGAGGGTCACCGTGGTCGGTCTCCAGCGGGGGCAGCTGCTCGGGTTCGGGTACGTCGGAGTCGCGGCGCGGCCCGCGGTGCGCCAGCGGGTCCGGCTCACCGCCCGGCCTCGTGGGGCGCTGGAGCCGCTGCCGCTGCGGGCGCTCGGGACGCTGCGGGCGCCCGCGCGAGGCGCCCGGCAGCAGCCGGACCGTGCTGCCCCGCACCTCGTCCCCGGCGTCGCCGGAGCCATCAGGCTCCTCGCCGACGTCAGAAGCCTCCGAGGTCTCCGGCACCTCAAGCACGTCCGGCACCTCAGGCAGCTCGGACACCTCGGAGAGCCTGTGTGGCTCACGCGCCTCGTATGCCTCGTGTGCCTCAGACGTCCCGACCGCCCCGGACGGGTCCGAGGGCCCGGGTACCGCGGACGACCGGAACGGCCCCGGCCCCGGCTTCGGTCCCGGCCGCGGCTCCGACCGCCACGTCCCGCCAGCGTCTCCACCGACGTCCCCACCGGTGTTCCCACCGGTGTTCCCACCGACGTTCCCGTCGGATCCCCCGTCCCCGCCGCCGTCCACGGGCGCCGACCCCGGGTGTCCCGGATCCGGCTGTCCCGCCCCCGGCGCCGGGAACGGCGTGTCCTCGGGCATCCGCGCGTAGGGCGGCGGGGGCGGAGCGGCCCCCTCGAACCCGCCGAACCACTGCTCCCGGGGCGAGGGCGCGGGCGCCGCCGTACCGGACGGGGCCTCGGTGCCCGCCTCCGCGAACTCCTCCGGGCCCTCAGCCGGGTCCTCGACCGGGCGGTCCGGCCCGACCAGCTCCTCGGCCTCCGGTACGGAGCCCGCCTCGGCGTCCCGATCCGACCCGTTCTGTTCCTGGTGTGCCACCGGAGTTCTCCTGCTTCAAGGGGGTGTGCTGTGGAGGGAGGGGTGCCGCAGCGGGGAAGGGGCCGGCCCACTCCCTGGGACCACTCCTACCCTTCCGGCCCCACCGGCGTACCTCCGGGACGGATGAACAGAGTGATCCGTTGACTGGCGGGGAACCTCCCCGGGTACTGTCTGGCTCATGCACGCGATCCGTATCACCGAACCGGGCGGCCCCGAAGTCCTGACCTGGTCCGAGGTTTCCGACCCCGTCCCCGGCGAAGGGGAGGTCCTTGTGGACGTGGCCGCCAGCGCGGCCAACCGGGCCGACGTGGCCCAGCGCCAGGGCAACTACTCGCCTCCCCCAGGCGCCTCCGAGTACCCGGGCCTGGAGTGCTCGGGCACCGTCGCGGAGCTCGGCCCCGGCACCGAGGAGTCGGGCTGGTCCGTCGGCGACCCCGTCTGCGCCCTGCTGACCGGGGGCGGCTACGCCGAGAGGGTCGCCGTACCGGTGGGCCAACTGCTGCCGATCCCCCGGGGCGTGGACCTGGTGGAGGCCGCCGCGCTGCCCGAGGTGGCCTGCACCGTGTGGTCCAACCTGGTGATGGTCGCGGGCCTGCGCGCCGGGGAGACCGTCCTGGTCCACGGCGGCGGCAGCGGCATCGGCACCTTCGCCGTCCAGTTCGCCCGCGCCCTGGGCGCCCGGGTGGCCGTCACGGCGGGCAGCCCGGAGAAGCTGGAGCGCTGCCGCGAACTGGGCGCCGAGATCCTGATCAACTACAAGGACGAGGACTTCACCGAGCGCATGCGCGAGGCGGGCGGCGCCGACGTCGTCCTCGACATCATGGGCGGCTCCTACCTGGACGCCAACCTGCGCTCCCTGGCCACGAACGGCCGCCTGGTGATCATCGCGCTGATGGGCGGCCGCCGTGCCGAGGCCGACCTGGGGCGTATGCTCGTGAAAAGGCTTTCCGTGCAGGCGACGACCCTTCGTTCCCGTCCCCGGGACGAGAAGGCGGCCATCGTCTCGGGAGTACTCGAGCAGGTGTGGCCGTTGGTAGAACAAGGAGTCGTCCGCCCCGTCGTCGACCGCTCGGTCCCGATGCGGAACGCGGCGGAGGCGCACCGCGTCATGGAAACGAGCGCGCACACCGGAAAGATCCTTCTCACCCGTTGACGGCGTGCCGGTGATATCCACGTAAGGGGACTGATGAGCAGCGCAGACAACCCGAACGAGCGGCCCCAGGTACTGGTCATGGGCGACCAGCAGGAGGGCCCCGAGGAGGACGGTGCGGAGGAGCCCCGTACCCTCGCCGACATGGTGGAGCAGCCCGCCAAGGTGATGCGGATCGGCAGCATGATCCGCCAGCTCCTGGACGAGGTGAAGGCCGCCCCGCTGGACGAGGCGAGCCGTGCCCGCCTCAAGGAGATCCACACCTCCTCCATCAAGGAGCTGGAGGACGGCCTGGCCCCCGAGCTCATCGAGGAGCTGGAGCGGCTGACCCTTCCGTTCGCGGAGGGCTCCGCGCCCAGCGACGCCGAGCTGCGTATCGCGCAGGCGCAGCTGGTGGGCTGGCTGGAGGGCCTGTTCCACGGCATCCAGACGACCCTGTTCGCCCAGCAGATGGCGGCCCGCGCCCAACTGGAGAACATGCGCAAGGCCCTGCCGCCCGGCGTCGCCGCCGGTCTCCAGGCCCAGGGTCCCGGCGGCCCCGGCGGTCCGGGTGAGGAGCCCCACGGCTCCGGCCCGTACCTGTAGTCCTCACGCGACGGAGCCCGTCCCCGACCGGTCGGGGGCGGGCTCCGTCGCGTACGGGCCTGCTTCGCGGGGGCCTACTTCCTCCCGCTGAGCGGCTCCAGGACGTCCAGGCCCAGGAAGGGGCGCAGTGCCTCGGGGACCGTCACGGAGCCGTCCTCGCGCTGGTGGTTCTCCAGGATGGCGACGATCCACCGGGTGGTGGCCAGCGTGCCGTTGAGGGTGGCGGCGAAGCGGGACTTGCCGTCCTCGTCCCGGAACCTCGTGTTGAGGCGGCGGGCCTGGAACTCGGTGCAGTTGGAGGTGGAGGTCAGCTCCCGGTAGGTCTCCTGGGTGGGGACCCACGCCTCGCAGTCGTACTTGCGGGCGGCGCTGGTGCCCAGGTCGCCGGCGGCGATGTCCACCACGCGGTAGGGCAGCTCCAGCTTGTCCAGCATCTCCCGCTCCCAGGCGAGCAGCCGCTTGTGCTCCTCGTGCGCCTGGTCCGGGTGGGTGTAGACGAACATCTCCACCTTGTTGAACTGGTGCACCCGGATGATGCCGCGGGTGTCCTTGCCGTAGGAGCCCGCCTCGCGGCGGAAGCACGGCGACCAGCCGATGTAGCGGTGGGGCAGTGCGTCGGCGGGCAGGATCTCCCCGGCGTGGTATCCGGCCAGCGGCACCTCGGAGGTGCCCACCAGGTAGAGGTCGTCGGAGGGCAGGTGGTAGACCTCGTCGGAGTGCTCGCCGAGGAACCCGGTGCCCTCCATGGTCTCGGGCTTGACCAGCACCGGCGGGATCATCGGCGTGAAGCCCGACTGGACGGCCTGGTTCATCGCCATGTTGAGCAGCGCCAGCTCCAGCCGTGCGCCCACGCCGGTGAGGAAGTAGAACCGGGAGCCGGAGACCTTGGCGCCGCGCTCCATGTCGATGGCGCCGAGCATCTCGCCCAGCTCCAGGTGGTCGCGCGGGGTGAAGTCGAACGAGCGCGGGGTGCCGACGGTCTCCAGGACCTCGAAGTCGTCCACACCGCCCTCGGGCGCGCCCTCCTCCACGAGGTTGGGCACCCTGGCCAGGGCGGCGTTCAGCTCGTCGGCGAGGCGGCCGGCCTCGGCGTCGGCCTCCTTGACCTCGGCGGCCAGCGCCTTGGCCCGGACCAGGAGCTCCTCGCGCTCCTCGGGGGAGGCCTTGGAGACGGACTTGCCCACGCTCTTCTGCTCGGCGCGCAGGGTCTCGAAGCGGGACAGCGCGGAGCGGCGTCCGGCGTCCAGTTCGAGCAGCCGGTCGGCGACGGCGGGGTCCTCCCCGCGGGCCCGCTGCGAGGCACGGAGTCGTTCGGGGTCTTCTCGAAGAGCGCGAAGGTCGATCACGCCTTGCAGGTTACCGCCCGGGTCCGATCTCCCCGACATCTTTTCCACAACCGCGTCACGGGTGTGGGGAAACGGCGTCCTCCCCGTGACAGGACCTGGCGGGGGGACGGCGGTGAATCCGGTGGGCGGGACGGCCGCCGAGGAGCCCGCCGGCGCACCGGGGGCATCGGAGGCCGCGCGCCCGGGGGACACCCCGACACGCTTCGACGGCGATGATCTTGCTCCCAGCGGCACTGTCGGCGGTCGGGAGTGCCACTGGGAGCAAGATCATCCGGTGAGGGTTCTAGTCGACCCGGCCGGCCCGCACGCGTGCCAGCCACCGCTCGGCCTCGACGAAGTCGGCGTCGGTGGCCGGGCGGGGCCGCAGCGGCGGGGTGGTCACGGCGGCCCGGCCGTCGCGCGGGTAGCTGCCCAGGAAGCGCACGTCCCGGCACACCCGCCGGATGCCCATGAGCGCCTCGCCGACCCTGGCCTCGGACACGTGCCCCTCGGCGTCGATGCAGAAGCAGTAGCTGCCGAGCCCGTCACCGGTGGGGCGCGACTCCAGCCTGGTGAGGTTGACCCCGCGCACGGCGAACTGGTTGAGCACCTCGATCAGGGCGCCGGGGTGGTCGTCGGCGATGAAGGCGACCAGGGACGTCAGGTCGGCGCCGGTGGGGCCGGGCAGCGCGCCGGGCCGGGACAGGTAGATGAACCGGGTGGCGGCGTCGGACCGGTCGCCGATCCCCGAGGCCAGGGCGCGCAGGCCGTAGCGCTCACCGGCGATCACCGCGCAGATCGCGGCGTCGTAGGGCGCGCCGGGCTCGGACACGCTGCGCGCCGCGGCGGCCGTGGAGGAGACGGTGTGCGTGTCGGCGTCGGGCAGGTACCGGGCGAGCCAGCCCCGGCACTGGGCGAGGGCGTGGGGGTGGGTGGCCACCCGCTTGACGTCCTCCAGGGCCGCGCCGCCGCGCGCGAACAGCGCGAACTCGACGGGCACGGCCCTCTCCCCGGTGATGAGCAGCGGCTCACCGTTGACCAGTTCGGCGATGGTGGCGGTGACGCCGCCCTCGACCGAGTTCTCCAGCGGGACGACCCCTCCGTCCACCGCGCCGGAACGGACCGCGTCGAAGACCGCCGGGATCCCCTCACAGGGGACGCGGGCCCCGTCGGGCGCGTCCGGGCGCAGCTCGCGCAGCGCGGCTTCGGTGAAGGTGCCCTCGGGGCCGAGGTAGGCGTAGCGGTTGGGCATGCGGCCAGGCTATACGGCCCCGCGGCCCGGGCGCGGCTCTCCGTGGCGGCCCGTGGAGCGGAAGGCGGTGACCAGGGACTCCGGGTCCCCGTCCTCCGGCGCGGCACCGGTGCCCGGAGCGGCTCCGGAGGGCGCGGCGCCCGGGTGCGCGGCCCGCTCCCCGCCGGTCCCGCCGCTCCCCGCGGTCTGCGGCGCGGGGCGGGCCGAGGTGCTCCCGGCCGTCATGCTCGTACCGATCCCCTCGCCCAGGCGGGCCGAGCGGACGACCCGGTACTCCTCGGGGCTGAGCAGGATGTCGGAGTCGCCGCCCATCACCGGCTTGGCGTAGGTGCGCGTCTCGGTGCGCCCGTTGATGGAGGTGACGACCACGCCGTCGCCCGCGCTGTTGAGCAGCGCGAGGGAGAAGGAGCGGGCGCCCGACATCTCCTCCAGGGCGTCGTAGTGGAGCACCGCCACGTCGCGGACGGCGAGCGGGTCCACGCCCGAGGCGCCGACCTCCGCCGCCCGGTGGGCGATCGCCCGGGAGTCGCTGTCGGCCACCCGGGTCCTGGACAACGCGTACCCGCCGAGGACGAGCGCGCCCAGACCCGAGAGCATTCCGGTCAAAGCCAGGATCGTAGTGAACACAGGGCGAGCGTATAGCTACGCACAGCATCCGTGGGGTTACTTGGAGCGATTTCGCCAACTCATGTGCCCGACTTTGCCCGCCAGTTGCCGTCGGGCCGTCCACGCGCGCTCCCGGGCCTGGTCCCACCGGCGCCGCGCCGTGGGCCGGAACTCGCGTACCGCCAGCGCCCGGGCCACGTCCGCGAACTGGTGGGCGCGGTGCAACTGCGCGCGCAGGTCGGTACCGGTGGCCCGGTGCTCCAGCGGCACCTCCACCTCCAGCACCCGAAAGCCCGCGCGCAGCACGTCGATGGTCAGGCCGGTCTCCACGCCGAAGCCCGTGGCCAGCGGCCTGGCCGCCTCGAAGGCGGCGCGTGTGACGCAGCGCTGGCCGTTGAGGGGCTGTTCGGGCTCCCACCCGGTGGCCTTGCGGACCCCGCCGCGCGCGAGCCGCACCACGAACCCGTGCCCGCCCAGGCGTGTGCGCGTGGCGGGGAAGAGTGCGATGGTCATGTCGGCCTTGCCGCCGGTGACCGGATCGATGAGCGGGGCGGCCTCCGCGGCGGTGGCCTCCAGGTCGGCGTCCAGGAACAGCAGGTGCCTGGGATGACGGGTCGCCCCGTTTCCGTGCGCCCCGCTCCCGTACGCCTCGATGAGCCGGACGCCCTCCGCGCCCGTCTCCATCGCCGCGCCCTTGCCCCGGTTGCGGCCGTGCCTGAACACGCGGGCCCCGGCGTCGAGGGCGACGTCGGCCGTGCGGTCGGCGGACCCGTCGTCGACCACGACGACCAGGTCCACTCCGGGCAGGGCTCGTGCGGCCACGACGGTACTGCCGACCCGCTGGGCCTCGTCCTTGGCCGCGATCACCACGGCGACCCCGGCACTCTCCGGACCGCCGTCCTCCCCCCGGAACACGCGTGCCCGCCTAGGGGGCCGTGCCGGTCCCCGCGGCCACCGGCAACGCGTCGAGATCGGGATGGATGACGAACACCTCGTCCAGTCCGGTCACCTCCAGGACCTTCGTGACCGCGGGCCTGGGCGCCACGATCTCCAGGTCGCCGCCCTTGTCGCGGGAGCGCTTCATGGCGGAGAGCAGCACGCTGATGCCCGTCGAGTCGCAGAACTCCACCCGCGACATGTCGACGAGCAGCCGTCGTGCCCCCTCGTCCAGGGCTCCGACGAGTTCGCTGCGCAACTGGGGTGCCGTGTACAGGTCGACCTCACCGCCCACGGTGACCACCGCGACGTCTGCCTGAGACCGGCTCGATATCTTCAACTCCACAGTCGCGACTGTAGCGGCCCCGTCACCCGCGGGCCACCTCAGCGGCGGTGTTTCGCGACATCGGCGACGTTCCCGTGGCGTGCTCCCCGAACTCCCTCCCGGGGCGGAACCGTCCGCGGACCCGCTCAGATCAGAGCGCTCCAGGCCCTCGCGTCGTCCTGGTCGCGCAGCCGCAGCCCGACGACGTCGGCCGGGCTCAGTGAGGAGTGCTCCCCCAGGCCCTCGGGCAGGCCCTCGGCCGTGCCCTCCGCCCCGTCGGCGTTCCCCTCGGCGGAGATCTCCAGGACCGCCCACACCGTGGTGGTGGTCGCGTCCATCTCGGTGCCCCACCGGCCCGACAGGGTCTGGACGATGCCCAGGCCCCGGCCGCCCAGGCCGGAGACGGAGGGGCGCGCCACGCGGGGCATGGTGCTGGATCCGCCGTCGCGTACCGCGATCTCCACCCAGCCGCACGACTGCGACCCGCGGTCCACCTCAGCGCGCCAGGACACACCGACGCTGTCCTCGGGGCTGTCCGGGTCGGGCAGGGGCCTGGCGTGGCGCAGGGCGTTGCTGACGAGTTCGCTGAGGACCAGGGCCGCGTCGTCCACGCGGTCCTCGTCGATCTCCATGGCTCGCAGGTCGCGGCACAGCTCCTGCCTGGCGCCGGTCACGCTGGCGGGGGTGTAGGGGAGCGTGACGTTCCGCTCGACCTGGTGCGGGCGGTCCCCGGCGTCGAGTGGGGTGTGGTCTCCTGACACGTTGAATCCCTGCGCGTTCGTGCTGTCTCGGGCGGTCCGGAACCCGCCCGATGTGTGCCAGCGAATTCCACCAGGGGTGGAAATGCCCCGATCACCCAGCCAGGAAACCCACCGCGAGATGAATCACCGGGTACGGCTCGCGCGTAGGCGCGGGGATCGCTGCCGTGGCAGGGGTTCTGGGCTTGATGATGTTTTTGGTGTTTTCTGGGACTCAGGTTGCCTGTGGGGCAGCTCGGACCGTGTAGTGGTCCGTTCGGCCGGCTCCGGTTCGCCCTCGCGGTGCAGTGGCACCGTGAACCGCATGCGCGTACCGCGCTCCAGCCGCTGGGCGGTGACGTCGCCGCCCTGGTCCCGCGCCAGTTGGCGCACGATGTACAGGCCGAGTCCGAGTCCGCCGAAACCGGAGTCGGCGTCGTCGCCTCGCACCCCGGACTGGACGAAGCGGTCGAAGACCCGCTCCTCGTCGCCCGGCCGCAGCCCCACGCCCTCGTCGTCGACCACGACCGCGACGGCGTCGCCCTCCTCGCGGGCGCTGACGTGGATGTGCCCTCCCTCGGGCGAGAACTTCAGGGCGTTGTCCAGCAACTGGTCCATGATCATGCTCGTGGCCAGCGGGTCCCCGGCCGTGGGCGGGAGCGGGGGCAGCGCGTCCAGGGTGACGTCGTGCCGGTCGGACAGGGGCCGGAAGGCGCTGACCGCCTGCCGGAGCACCTCGGGCAGGTCGAACCGGTCGCGGCCCACCCGCATCTCGCCGCGCGAGACGTCCGAGCCCAGTTGGAGCCGGTCCACCAGCGTGGCCAGGGCGGAGGAGCGCTCGGCGATGGTGCCGACCGCCTGGTACTGCGAGTCCGGGCTGAGCCGGGACCACTTGCGCAGCAGTGTGGTGGCGTAGCCGTGGATGACGGTGATGGGGGTGCGCAGCTCGTGCCCGCTCGTGGCCAGGAAGGCCTCGCGCTCGTCCTCCATGGCCTTCTGCGCGGTGATGTCGCGAAAGTCCACCACCCACTCGCTGGTCCGCGGGATCTGCGCCATGAGGATCTCCAGCCAGCGCCCGTCCCCGAGCCGGTGCTTGACCGGCTGCCCGTGGCAGGCGGGCAGCGGGAAGGGCGGGTGGCGCCCCTCCACCACCTCGGCCCCGTAGCCGGTGAGCTCCACCGCCGAGCGGTTCCACTTGAGCACCCGGCCGCCGAAGTCGAGCACGGCGATCCCGTCGGCGCTGGAGTCGGCCACCGCCTGCTCGTGGACGCGCTGGCGGTTGAGCTCCTCGTAGGCCAGCGCGTTGCCGATCGCCACCCCGGCGTGCGCCGCGAGCAGTTCGAGCAGCTCCAGCTCCACGTGCCCGACCTTGCGCTGGCTGTAGAGCGCGTACAGGGCCCCGTAGGGCCGGCCGTGCACGTTGGACACGCCCAGCGCGATGGTGTGCAGCCCGGGCAGGTCGGCCCAGACCAGGTCCTGCAACCCGCGGGTGTCCTCGTTGGCCAGCAGCACGGACTTGCCGCTGCGCAGCAGCTCGCCGAACAGGCTCTCGTCCAGCGCCGAGCTGAACCCCCGCAGCTCCTCCGACAGCTCGGAGATGCTCACCAGCTCCACACGGTCCTCGTTGAGCAGGACGAAGCCGCCCGCGTCCGCGCCGGTGAGCTCGGTGATTCCGCGGGAGATGCGGTCGAGCACGGTCCTGCGGCTGAGGTCGGCGTTGATGTCGACGACCACGTCGGTGAGGCGCCGCACCAGCCGGGCCCGCTCCATCGCCGAGGAGCGGGCCTGCACGTCGCTGTCGGAGGGGTAGAGGCTGAGCACCCACCCGGCGACCCCGCCGTCGGCGCCGGGCACGCGGCTGGTGTTGATCCGTACGTCGACGGCCACGCCGTCCTTGCGCACCCGGCGCGTGTGGATGGACAGCGGCGTCCCCGCGCGCACGTGTTCGAGCACCGCGCCGTGCTCGGCCTTCAGCTCCGCGGGGACGATCGGCAGCTCCTCCCCGAGCACCTCCTCCTCGCGCCAGCCGAACAGGCGCTCGGCCGCCGGGTTCCAGAGGGTGACTCGGAGTTCGCTGTCGACACAGACCACCGCGTCCGCTGACGCGGCCAGCACGGCTTCGGCGCTGAGGGGCGCGCGCTCGGAACTCACGACGTCATAGTGCCACCCGGAGGCGTCCGGGGGGCAGTGCTTTGCGCAATCGGCGCCAAATCGACGGGGCCGGGCCTCCGGTGGCGTGACCGGAATGGTCCACCGGAACGGGTGCGTGGAGCACGCCCCCGCCCCTGGCCACCCCGTCGGGCACCGGAGGTCACGACGGGGGCGGGAACAACCGAACGGCGCGCCCCACCAGTCACACCACCAACGTTTCCGGCCAGCTCACCGGGCGAGGATCGGGGGCTCAGATGACGCGGGGCTCCGCGCCGGCCTCCGACGCCAGGTCACGGCCGGCGTGCTGCCACGCCTGCATGCCGCCGGAGACGTTGACCGAGTCCCATCCGGCCTGGTTGAGCGCGGCGACGGCCTGCGCGGAACGGCCGCCCGCGCGGCAGACGACGTAGACCCTCCGGTCCTGCGGCACCTCGGCCGCGCGCTGGCCCAGCTCGCCGAGCGGGATGTGCGTGGCGTCGGGCGCGTGGCCCGCGTTCCACTCGTCGTCCTCGCGGACGTCGAGCAGGTAGGCGTCCTCGGGCACCTCGGTGGCGTTGGCCTCCGGGACCTCGTTGTTGCCGAACATGTGACCCCCTGTGTCTGCGTACTTCGTGAAATGTAAGAGTCCGGGGAACCCGGCGGGTATTCCCCGCGTCCGAACGGTATGGCTCAGCACACCTTCGCGACGGCCCTGCCGACCCGCCTCGCCGCTCTCGCAGCCCTTGGCCTGCTTATCACGGCCTGCGGCAACGAGCCCGCCGAAGTGAACGCGCCGGCACCCCAGTCCGACGAGACCACCAGTCCCTCCGATCCGGCCGAGACCTCCTCCGGGGAACCCTCCGAGGCCCCCTCCAGCGGGGAGGCCGGCGACGCCGAAGTCCGGTTGACGATCGAACGCTCCCTGAGCGGCGACGAGGCCCTGACCCCCGCCGAAGGCTACGAGGAGGGGGTGTGGACCCTGACCTGCGCCCCCGTGGGCGGTGACCACCCCGCCCCCGAGGAGGCGTGCGCCCAGATCGAGGAGGTCGGCGTGGACCCGTTCGTCCTCGACACCTCCGACATGACGTGCACCATGCAGGTGGGCGGCCCCGAGGTCGCCCACGTGACCGGCCACATCGGCGAAACCACCATCGACACCGAGTTCAACAAGCGCAACGGTTGCGAGATCGAGCGCTTCGAGACCGTGGAGAAGGTGCTCAACCCCTGACCGGGGCGCACCGGCCCCCGGCCGGTGGGGAGGGGGAGCCCGGCCGCGACGGCCCGGCTCCCCCTTCGCGTGCGGGCCGGGTCAGGTGGTACGCGTGGTGTGGGGCGTGTCCCAGAAGGCGACCTCGTGGCGCATGCCCTCCAGGAAGATGCGCTCCGCGCGGTCGGGGTCCGGGGCCGCCTCCTCCAGCATCCTCCCGTAGTGCTCGGTGAGGGTGGTGAACTCCGGGTCGGCGTAGGTGTCGACCCACCGGCGGTAGCGCGGCTCCTCGGGGCGCCTCTCCGCCAGGGCGATCCCGAGCTGGTTGTAGCCCCACATGCAGGGGTAGACGGCGGCGAGCCCGTCGCGGTAGTCCGCGGCGGCGTCGAGCAGCCACGCGGTGTAGGCCGAGCAGGCCGGGCCCTTGTCACGGGTGGTCAGGTCCGCGCCGAACTCCCCGGACAGGGAGCGGTGCAGCTCCAGCTCCTCGTTGAGGGTGCTGTGCGCGATGCCCACCAGGTCGGCGAGGTGCTCGTCGGGCGCCTGCCAGGCCAGCCGGGAGAAGGCCCGCGCGTAGTCGAGCAGGTAGAGGTGGTCCTGTTCCAGCCAGTACCGGAAGGCCCGGTCGTCGAGGTCGCCCCGGGCGATCCCGGCGACCGTCGGGTGTGCCAGCTGTTCGGCGACCAGCGGCCGCCCGATCTCATGGAGTCGCTCTGTGATTCCCACGTCCGGAGTGTCCCATCCGCCGGAGATAGACCTCAACGCGGCCCGAGTCCCCGATGTGGTCCGGTCTCCATCCGGCCCGACCGACCCGGCGTCCCGGCCGATCGGGCTGATCAGCAGCTTTGCCGAAAGTTTCGACAGGCAAGCGCTTCCCGCGGATGGGCTCGATGAAACCCTTCATTTCCCCACCAGCGAAAACCCTTCTCGCATGCCAGCTCACAGGGTGCTTGTGACTTATATCTCTCGGAGGGGTTGACCAGGTCACCGCGAATACGTACATTCTCCGTCAGTAAGTTTCGATACTAGTTTCGAAAGTTTCGGATGTCCAGCGCCCGAGATCCACCAGTCGGCGGAACCCCCCTCCCCGCACCCTCACTGAGCACAGAAAGGCACACCTACATGACCGGACCCTCTGACCACGTCGCCGAACGGGAGGGCACCGCCGAGAGTTGGCGGGACCCCTCCCTCCCGGCCGCGACGCGCGTCGAGCGACTGCTGGGGTCGATGACCCTGGAGGAGAAGGTCGCCCAGTTGCACGGTGTGTGGGTGCGCGCGGGCGCCTCCGGTGAGGCTGTCGCACCACACCAGCACGACCTCACCCAGGAACCGCCGGCGTGGGAGCAGGTGATCGCCGACGGCCTCGGACAGCTCACCCGCCCCTTCGGCACCGTCCCGGTGGACCCCGTCGCCGGACGCACGTCGCTGGCCCGCAGCCAGCACGAGGTCATGCGCGCCAACCGCTTCGGCATCCCCGCCGTGGCCCACGAGGAGTGCCTGGCCGGGTTCGCCGCCTGGACCGCGACCATCTACCCGGTCCCCCTGGCCTGGGGCGCCAGCTTCGACCCCGACCTGGTCGAGCGGATGGCCGCCCAAATCGGGGAGAGCATGCGCCGGGTGGGCATCCACCAGGGCCTGGCCCCCGTACTGGACGTGTCCCGCGACCCCCGCTGGGGCCGCACCGAGGAGACCATCGGCGAGGACCCCCACCTCGTGGCGACCGTGGGCACCGCCTACGTACGCGGCCTCCAGTCCAGCGGCGTCGTGGCCACCCTCAAGCACTTCACCGGGTACTCGGCCTCCCGCGGCGGCCGCAACCTGGCGCCGGTCTCGATCGGTCCGCGCGAGTTCGCCGACGTGCTGCTCCCGCCCTTCGAGATGGCCGTGCGCGACGGCGGCGCCAAATCGGTGATGTCCGCCTACAACGACAACGACGGTCTGCCCGCCGCCGCGGACACGGGCCTGCTCACCGGCCTGCTGCGGGACCAGTGGGGGTTCGAGGGCACCGTGGTCGCCGACTACTTCGGCATCGCCTTCCTCCAGACCCTGCACCGCGTCGCGGAGTCCACCGCGCGGGCCGGTGCCCTGGCCCTGGCCGCGGGCGTGGACGTCGAACTGCCCACCGTGCACTGCTACGGCGACCAGCTCGCGGCCCTGGTCCGCTCGGGCGAGGTGCCCGAGGACCTGGTCGAGAGGGCCGCCCGGCGCGTGCTGCTCCAGAAGTGCGAGCTGGGCCTGCTCGACGAGGGGTGGACCCCCGAGCCCGAGGACCCCGGCGCCCCCGTGGACCTGGACCCCGCCGAGCACCGCGCCCTGGCCCGCGAACTCGCCGAGCACTCCGTGGTACTGCTGTCCAACCCCGGCGACGTGCTCCCGCTGGCCGACACCGGGGACCTGGCCCTGGTCGGTCCGCTCGCCGACACCGCCGACGCCGTGCTCGGGTGCTACTCCTTCCCCGCCCACGTCGGCAGGCGCCACCCCGACACCTCCGTCGGCGTGGAGATCCCCACCCTGTTGGAGTCCCTGCGCGCCGAACTGCCCGGCACGAGCGTCGAGCACCGGGCCGGGTGCCCGGTGGACGGCGACTCCACCGACGGGTTCGACGAGGCCGTGCGGGCCGCCGCACGCGCCCGTGTGTGCGTGGCCGTGGTCGGCGACCGCTCCGACCTGTTCGGCCGGGGGACCTCCGGCGAGGGCTGCGACGCGGAGGAGCTGCGCCTGCCCGGGGTGCAGCAGGAGTTCCTGGAGGCCCTGGCCGACACCGGCACCCCCGTCGTCGCCGTGGTGGTGTCCGGTCGCCCCTACGCTCTGGGACCGGTCGCCGACAGGCTCGCCGCCGTCGTCCAGGCCTTCCTGCCCGGGGAGGAGGGCATGCCCGCCGTGGCCGGTGTGCTCTCGGGACGGGTCAACCCCAGCGGGCGCCTGCCGGTGTCCGTGCCGCGCTCGTCCGGCGCCCAGCCCACCACCTACCTCGGCCCGGACCTGGCCCACCTCAGCGAGGTCAGCTCGGTGGACCCCACACCGCTCCACCCCTTCGGGCACGGCCTGTCCTACACCCGGTTCTCCTGGGAGGACCCGCGTGTGAACGGCGGTCCCGCCCTCCCGGGCGAGGTCCCCGTGGCCGGCACCGACGGGGAGGTCACCGTCGGCTGCACCGTCCGCAACGTCGGCGGCACCGCCGGCACCGAGGTCGTCCAGCTCTACATGCACGACCCCGTCGCCCTGGTGGCCCGGCCCCGCAGGCGGCTGGTCGGCTACGCGCGGGTGCACCTGGAGGCGGGCGAGGCGCGGGCGGTGGACTTCACCGTCCACGCGGACCTGTCCTCCTACACCGGTCCGGACGGGCGGCGCATGGTCGAGCCCGGCCGCCTGGAACTGCTGCTGTCCGCGTCCAGCCAGGACGTCCGGCACACCGTCCCGGTCCTGCTCCAGGGCCCGACGCGCCTGGTAGACCACACCCGCCGCCTGGCGTGCGGCGTCCAGCTCGCCCCCGTCGACGCGGAACGGGAGGTGGTGGCGCGCGGGTGAGCCCCCGCGACTGAGCACTCCTCGGATCCACCCCCCGTACCCCCCGCTGTCAGAGGAGACAACCACACATGAGCACCCCCTCCCCGGCGGCCGGTCCGCCCACGGGCCCGGTCCGCGTCGCGCTCGTCGGAACCGGGAACATCGCCCGCTTCCACGCCGAGGCGCTGCGCTCCCTGCCGGAACAGGCGGAGATCGTCGCCGCCGTCGACGTCGACACCGAGGCACTGTCCGCGTTCCGGTCCCGTTTCGCCGTGCCGGCCGGATACACCGACCTGACCGAGATGCTGGACCGGGAACGGCCGGAGCTGGTGCACGTGTGCACGCCGCCCGGACTGCACCGCTCCCAGGTGGAGGCCTGCCTGGGAGCGGGCGCGTCCGTGCTGGTGGAGAAGCCCCCCGCGCTGAGCCTGGCCGAGGCGGAGAAGATGGCGGCCGCGGAGGGAGGGGAGCGGGGGCCGTGGATGGCCACGGTGTTCCAGCACCGCTTCGGCTCGGGCGCCCGGCGGGTGCGGGCACTGGCCGAGGCCGGTGTGCTGGGGCGTCCGCTGGTGGCGGCCTGCCACACCACGTGGTTCCGGCCCCAGGAGTACTTCGACGTGCCGTGGCGGGGCAGGTGGGAGACCGAGGGCGGCGGCCCGACCATGGGGCACGGCATCCACCAGATGGACCTGCTGCTCTCCCTGCTGGGCGAGTGGACGGAGGTCTCGGCGGTCGCCCGCCGCCAGGCGCGCGACATCGAGACCGAGGACGTGTCGCTGGCCCGGGTGGACTTCGCCGGCGGGGCGGTGGCCAGCGTGGTCAACAGCCTGGTCTCCCCGCAGGAGGAGAGCCGGATCCGGATCGACTTCGAGCGGGCCACCGTCGAACTGGTCCACCTGTACGGCTACGGCGACGACAACTGGCGGATCACCCCGGCGCCCGGGTACGAGGATGAGGTCACGGCCGCCTGGGAGGGCGGGGAGTGGGGGACCGACAGCGGTCACCGCGCCCAGGTCTCCCAGGTGCTGGCCGCGCTGCGCGGGGGCACCGCGCCCCCGGTGACCTCCGCCGAGTCGCTGCGCACGATGCGCCTGGTCGCGGGGGTCTACGCCTCCGCCTTCCAGGGGCGGCCCGTCACCCCCGCCGACCTGGGGCCGGAGTCGCCGTTCCACACCCGCATGGACGGCGGGGGCGTCCGATGGTGACGTGCCCGCGGGCGCGTCGTCACCCGTCGGGCCGCCGCCCGGCACCCGCCCCGAGGGGGACGCCGTGCGCTATTACGTGATCCGCCGCCTGCTGTACATGGTCCCGACCCTGTTCGCGATCTCGCTGGTCGCGTTCCTGGTCATCCAGTTACCCCCGGGCGACTACCTGACCGCCTACATCGCCGAGCTCTCCGCGCAGGGCCACGGGGTGGACAACGCCCAGATCCGCGCGCTGGAGGAGAGGTACGGGCTCAACGACCCCTTCCTCGTCCAGTACTGGAACTGGGTATCCGGAATCGTCCTGGACGGCGACTTCGGCCAGTCCTTCCAGTACAACCGCGAGGTGTCCGACCTGATGTGGGACCGGATCGGTCTCACCCTGGCCCTGGCCCTGGTCACGCTGCTGCTGAGCTGGGCGATCGCCTTCCCCGTCGGGGTGTACTCGGCGGTCCGCCAGTACTCGCTGGGCGACTACGCGGTGACGTTCGTCGGCTTCGTCGGCCTGGCCACCCCGAACTTCATGCTCGCGCTGATCTTCGCCTGGGTGTCCTACCGCTACTTCGGCGAGAGCGTGGGCGGCTTCGTCTCACGCGAGTACGCCGACGCCGCCTGGAACATGGGCAAGGTCCTGGACGTGATGTCCAACCTGTGGATCCCGGTGCTGATCATCGGCACCGCGGGCACCGCGGCGCTCATCCGGGTGCTGCGCGCCAACCTCCTGGACGAGCTGCGCAAGCCCTACGTCACCACGGCCCGCGCCAAGGGCCTGCCCGAGTGGCGGGTCATCCTCAAGTACCCCGTGCGCATGTCGCTCAGCCCCTTCATCAGCACCATCGGCTGGATCCTGCCCACGCTCGTGGGCGGCGAGGTGATGGTCTCCATCGTGCTGAGCCTGGAGACGACCGGCCCGCTGCTGGTCGAGTCCCTGCGCAACCAGGACATGTACCTGGCGGGGAGCTTCATCCTCATCCTCGGCGTGCTGACGGTCGTCGGCACCCTGCTGTCCGACCTGCTCCTGGCCTGGTGGGACCCCCGTATCCGCCACCACCACGTCGAGAGGGCGTGACCCATGGCGACCCTGCCCGACCGGTCCCCGTCACCGGAGACACCCCGCCACCCCGCGGGAGGCCCCGCGTCCCCGGAGGAGGAGCCCTGGGCCGGCGGCCCCCTGCCGGGGGACGTACCCCAGCGAGTGCTCATCTGGCGGCGCTTCCGCCGCAGCAAGCTGGCCGTCACCGGTGCGCTCGTGCTGTGCGCACTCCTCCTGGTGTCGGTGTTCTCCGAGTTCATCGCGCCCAGCACACCCGAGGCCTACAACGCCGAACGCACCTACGCCCCGCCGCAGCGGCTCCACTTCGTGGACACCGACGACGGCTTCGACCTGGGCATGTACGTGTACGACTACCAGGTGGAACGCGACCCGGAGACGCTCGCCAACACCTACACGGTCGACGAGTCCGAGAAGATCCCCGTCGGACTGTTCGTACGCGGCGAGCCCTACGAGATGTGGAACCTGGTCCCCTCGGACGTCCACCTGATCGGCGCCGCCGACCCCGGGCAGGACGTGTACCTGCTGGGCGCCGACCGCAACGGCCGCGACATGGCCTCCCGGATCGTCTACGGCACACGGGTGTCGATGTCCATCGGCCTGGCCGGGGTGGCGCTGTCCTTCGTCCTCGGCCTCGTGCTCGGCGGGCTCTCCGGCTACCTCGGCGGGCGCGTCGACAACGGCATCCAGCGCGTCATCGAGTTCCTGATGTCCATCCCCACCATCCCGCTGTGGATGGGCCTGTCCGCCGCCGTGCCCCGCGACTGGGGATCGGTGCAGACCTACGTCGCCATCACCGTGCTCCTCTCACTCATCGGCTGGACCGACCTGGCGCGCGTGGTGCGCGGCCGGTTCCTGTCGCTGAGACAGGAGGACTTCGTGACGGCCGCACGCCTGGACGGCTGCGGCACCGGCCGGATCATCGGCCGCCACATGCTGCCGTCCTTCACCAGCCACATCATCGCCTCGCTGACCCTGGCCGTGCCGTTCATGATCCTGGCCGAGACCTCGCTGTCCTTCCTGGGACTGGGACTCCAGCCGCCGGTCGTGAGCTGGGGCGTGCTCCTACAGGAGGCGCAGAACATCCACTCGATCGCGGGCGCCCCCTGGCTCCTGCTGCCCGGGGCCGCGGTGACCGTGGCGGTGCTGGTGCTCAACTTCGTCGGCGACGGCGTCCGCGACGCCGCCGACCCCTACAGGTAGGGAGGAGGCCACCATGACGGCCGAGACACGTGAACGCCAGGACGTCGTCCTGGACGTCCAGGGCCTGCGAACGTACTTCACCACCGACGACACCGTGGTGCGCGCCGTGGACGGGGTGGACCTCGCGGTCCGCCGGGGCAGCACGCTGTGCGTGGTCGGCGAGAGCGGCTGCGGCAAGAGCGCCATGGCCCGTTCCGTGCTGCAACTGGTGGAACGGCCCGGCCGGGTGGTGGACGGCAGGGTCCTCCTGCACCCGGCCGGGGGCGGCGGCGAACCCGTGGACCTGGCCGCGCTCCACCCCACGGGGAAGGAGATCCGCTCGGTACGCGGCCGCGAGGTCGCCATGGTCTTCCAGGAGCCCATGGCCTCGCTGTCCCTGGTGCACACCGTCGGCGACCAGATCGGCGAGCCCCTGCGCCTGCACCACGGCCTGTCCCGCAAGGAGGCCCGTACGCGCGCCGTCGAACTCCTCGAACGCGTGCGGGTCCCCGGCGCCGAACGCGTCGTGGACTCCTACCCCTTCCAGCTCTCCGGCGGGATGTGCCAGCGGGTCATGATCGCGATGGCGCTGGCGTGCGGCCCGCGCGTGCTCATCGCCGACGAGCCCACCACCGCCCTGGACGTGACCACCCAGGCCCAGATCCTCGACCTGTTCGCCGGCCTGCGCCGCGACACCGGCATGGGACTGCTGTTCATCACCCACGACATGGGCGTGGTCGCCGAGATCGCCGACGAGGTCGCCGTCATGTACCTGGGCACGGTGGTCGAGCAGGGCCCGGTGGACGAGATCTTCCACGACCCCCGGCACCCCTACACCCGCGCCCTGCTGGAGGCCGTACCCCGGATCGGCGCGTCCCGCGCCCGCCGTCTGCCCACCATCAGGGGCACCATCCCCGACCCGGGCAACCAGCCCACCGGCTGCGTGTTCCGCACCCGCTGCCCCGAGGCCGTGGAGGGGCTGTGCGACACCACCGTCCCCCCGGTCACCGCCCCGGGGCCCGGCCGCCGGGTGCGCTGCCTCCTGGACGAGGGATCCGCGCCCGGGGGCGCCCCCGACGGAGGAGACGCCGTCCCGACCGGCAAGGAGACCGTCGATGCCGACTGAGACACCGGCCGGCCCGCAGGCCCCGGCCCCGACCGGACCGTCGGGCGCCCCCGCGCCCGAGACCCCGGCCGGAGCGCGCACCGAACCCGTCCTGAGCGTCCGCGGCCTGGAGGTGAACTACCCCGTGCGAGGGCGCTCCCGGCGCGGCCCCCGCCACGTGCGGGCCGTCGCCGGGGTGGACCTGGACGTGTACGAGGGCGAGACCCTCGGCCTGGTCGGGGAGTCCGGGTGCGGCAAGACCACCCTGGGATCGAGCATCATGCGGGCCCGCCCGGAGGCCTCCGGGAGCATCCGCTACCGCGCGTCCGACGGCCGCGTCCTGGAGGCCCTGAACCTGTCGGGCGGCGACAGCGCCGCCTACCAGCGGGAGGTGCGGATGGTCTTCCAGGACCCGCACTCCTCCCTCAACCCCCGGATGACCCTGCGCGACATCGTCGGGGAGCCCCTGCGCATGCTGCTGGGGCTGCGGGGAGAGGAGCTGGAGGCGCGCGTCCGCGAGGTCATGGAACGGGTCGGGATGCACCCCGACCACATGCGCCGCTATCCGCACGCGTTCTCCGGCGGCCAGCGCCAGCGCGCGGCCATCGCCCGAGCCCTGGTCCCCGGCCCGCGCCTGGTCGTGGCCGACGAGGCGGTCAGCGCCCTGGACACCTCCGTGCGCTCGCAGATCCTCAACCTCCTCCAGGACCTCCAGGACGAGCTGGGCCTGACCTACCTGTTCGTCTCGCACGACCTGTCGGTGGTCGAGCACGTGTGCGACCGGGTCGCGGTCATGTACCTGGGACGGATCGTGGAGGTCGCCCCCACCGACGACCTGTTCGACAGGCCGCTGCACCCCTACACCGAGTCGCTGATCTCCGCGGTGCCCATCCCCGACCCGCGACTGCGCGGCAGCCGCGAGCGCGTGCGGCTCGTCGGCGAGGTGCCCGACCCCTCACAGCCGCCGCCCGGCTGCCCCTTCCACCCCCGGTGCCGGTACGCCACCGACCTGTGCGCCACCGAGGAGCCCGCGACGCGCGAGACCGCTCCGGGCCGCACGGTCGCCTGCCACCACGCCGAGGAGCTCGACCTGCTCGGGATCACCGGTCCCGGCGCCACGAACACCAACCCCCCGGCCCGCGCGACGCGGGAACCCCCCACGAAACAGGAGAAGAACCCATGAGACGACGGACGGCAGGCGGTACGAGGCGGTGGACGGGCGCCACCGCGGGTGCGGCGGCGGTCGTGATGACCGCCGGGTGCTCCTTCTTCTCCTTCGACCCCGACGTCGAGGGCGAGGGAGCGGTGGGCGGCACCGGCGAGGCGCCGATGCTCGCCGAGCTCGTGGAGTCGGGCGACCTGCCGCCGCTGGAGGAGCGGCTGCCCGGCGAGCCGCTGGTGGTGGAGCCCCACGAGCGCGTCGGCGTGTACGGCGGCGAGTGGAACACCGCCATCCTCGGCGTGGGCGACTGGCCCTGGCTCGGCCGGACCGTGGGCTACGAGAACCTGACCCGCTGGGACCCGGAGTGGGAGGAGGCGATCCCCAACCTCGCCGAGTCCTGGGAGTACAACGAGGACGCCACCGAGCTGACCTTCACCCTGCGCAAGGGCCTGCGCTGGTCCGACGGCGAGCCGTTCACCTCCGACGACGTCGTGTTCGCCTTCAACGACATCTTCAACAACGAGGAGCTCACCCCGGTCGCGGCGTCCAACCCCGGCACGGCCGAGAAGATCGACGAGCAGACCTTCACCATCACCTTCAGCGAGCCCGACGCCCTGTGGGCCGGGTCCGACCTCCTCCAGTACCAGGTGGTGACGAAGCCCAAGCACTACCTGGAGCAGTTCCACATCGACTACAACCCCGACGCCGACGAGCTGGCCGAGGAGGAGGGCTACACCGACTGGGTCGAGATGTTCGAGGACAAGGCGGGGGTGATCGACAGCGCCCGCTACTGGCAGAACCCCGACATCCCCACCATGTACCCGTGGCAGGTCGTGGAGCCGCTGGCCGACTCCGGGCGCATGGTGCTGGAGCGCAACCCCTACTACTGGAAGGTCGACACCGAGGGCAACCAGCTGCCCTACATCGACCGGGTCGTCTTCGACATCCTCCCCGACGAGGAGGTCATGATGGTCAGGGCCCTCAACGGCGAGTTCGACATGCACTCGCGGCACTTCAACACCCTGGAGAACCGGCCCACCCTGGCCGAGGCGCGCGAGTCGGGCGGCTACGAGTTCTTCGAGCTCCAGCCCGCCGAGATGAACACGGCGATGGTCTCCCTCAACCTCACCCACGAGGACGAGGAGCTGCGGCAGACCTTCAACGACCGCGACTTCCGGGTCGCGCTGTCCCACGCCATCAACCGGCAGGACATCATCGACGTCGTATACCGGGGCCAGGGCGAGCCCTGGCAGGGCGCGCCCCGTGAGAACAGCCTCTTCTACAACGAGGAGCTGGCCAAGCAGTACACCGAGTACGACGTCGACCTGGCCAACGAGGTCCTCGACGACGCCGGATACGACGAGCGCGACTCCGACGGCTTCCGGACGAGCCCGCGCGGCGAGACCGTGCGCTTCACCCTGTCGGTGCCCACGGGCTTCCGACCGGACATCGTGGACTCGATGGAGATGGTCGTGGGCTTCTGGGAGGAGCTCGACATCGACGTGGAGCTAAACACCGAGGACCGCTCGCTGTGGCAGAGCCGCCGGGAGAACAACGAGCACGACGCCAACGTGTGGTCGGGCGACAACGGCATGATGGACGCGATGTACGACCCGCGCTGGTACGCGCCCACCCAGAGCGGTGAGTCCAACTTCGGCATCCCGTGGGCCCAGTGGTACGTCTCCGACGGCAAGGACTCGCGCGCCCAGGAGCCGCCGGACGAGGTGAGGGAACACCTGGAGATGTACGACGCCGTCCAGGCCGAGCCCGACACCGAGGCCCGCAACGAGCTGATGCGCGAGTTCCTGTCGGTCACCCAGGAGCAGTTCTACGCCATGGGCATCAGCCTGAGCCCTCCCGGCTACGGGATCGTCGCGAACCACTTCCACAACGTTCCCGACTCGATGTACTCCTCCGGCAACTACAACGACCCCGGGCCGACCAACCCCGAGCAGTACTTCATCGAGGAGTGACGGCCGGCGCCCTCCCCTCCCACACGGCGACAGAAGGGTAAGGAATGTCCGCGAACACCACGGCGACCACGGCCGACGGCGGCGAACCCGCCGCGAGCGGCCTGGGACTGGTCCACGAGCAGGGGCGCTCACTGCGCCTGACCCACGACGGCGACGAGCTCTTCCGCTACGTGTACCGGCCCTGGGACGTCCAGCTGGAGGCGCCGCGCCCCTACCTCCACCCGATCCGCACCCTGGGCGGGGACGCCGTCAGCCTGTACCGGCCGCACGACCACGTGTGGCACAAGGGGATCGCCTGGTCCCTGCCCAACGTGGGACCGGCCAACTTCTGGGGCGGCCCCACCTACCTCCGGGACCAGGGGTACCGGCAGCTCGCCAACGACGGCTCGACGGAGCACCGCTCCTTCGACCGGATCGAGACCTCACCGGAACGGGTCTCGATCGGCGAACGACTGGAGTGGGTGACCGAGCAGGGCGAGGCCTGGTTCTCCGAGCGGCGGGGGCTGCGGGTGACCGCGGCCCCCGACCGGGGGGCGTGGACGCTGGTGTTCACGACCTCGTTCACCAACCTGACCGGCGAGGCGGTCCCCTTCGGCAGCCCCACCACGGAGGGGAGGCCCAACGCCGGGTACGGAGGCCTGTTCTGGCGCGGACCCCGCTCCTTCAGCGGGGGACGGGTCCACTCCGACGAGCGGGAGGGCGACGACGACCTCATGGGGACGCGCTCGCCCTGGCTGGGCTTCGTCGGCCGCCACGACGGTACGGACAGGGCGTCCACGCTGGTGTTCGTGGACGCCCCGGACAACCCCGGCCACCCCGTGAAGTGGTTCGTGCGCAGCGGGATCTTCGCCTGCGTGTGCCCTGCGCCGTTCTTCGACGAGGTGGTGACCGTCGACGCGGGGGCCACCCTCGCCTACCGGTACGCGGTCGTCGTCGCCGACGGCGACCAGGGCGGGGAGGGCGCCAAGGTCCTCGCCGACACGGGCCTGGGGGAACTGGAGCAGGAGGCGGCCGAGAGCGCCGCCGCGGGCCCCGCAGGAAACACGCGGTCCCGGGAGGCGGGGTGAGGAGCCCACGCGTCCCCGGGTTCCCCGGCGGCACCGCCGTATCCCACCTGCGGGTCTACGACTGGCCCGCGGCCGACGGGCTCGCGGGCGGCTCGCCGCACCTGCACACCGCCTCGGCGGAGGGGTACGTGGTGCTGCGGGGCGAGGGCTCCCTGGAGACCCTCAGCGGAGCGGGGTTCCAGCGGACCCCGCTGCGCCCCGGCAGCCTGCTGTGGTTCACGCCGGGGACCGTGCACCGGCTGGTCAACGACAGCGGGGACCTGGAGATCCTGGTCGTCATGCAGAACGCGGGCCTGCCGGAGTCGGGTGACGCCGTGCTCACCTACCCCGAGGAGGTCCTGGCCGACCCGGACGCCTACCGCCGGGCCACCGTGCTGCCCCAGGCCGTCACCTCGGCCGAGCAGGCGGCCCGGAAGCGCCGTGACCTCGCCGTGGAGGGCTACCTGGAACTGCGCGCACGGGTGAGGCAAGAGGGTCCCGGGGCTCTGGAGGGGCTGTACGGGGCCGCGACGGAGCTGGTCGGCGAGAAGGCCGCCGGCTGGCGCCACCACGTCGACCAGGGGCCGGTCCACCAGGCGCGGACCACCGTGCGGCACCTGGAGGCGCTGGCCGAGGGTGACGGGAAACACCTCGCGGAGTCCGCCGTCTACACCGCCGACAGCCCTTCGGGCCCGCTCCGCAGCGGTATGTGCGGGCACCTGAGGGTGTGGGACCTCGACGGTGCCAGGAGGGCCGACTGACCGACCGGGTGACACCGGCCGGATGACACCGAACGGCTGACCGGCCGAGCGGACCGGGACGAGGGTCCGCGTGGCCGGGGCCGGGGGCGTCCGCCACGAGGGCGCCGCCGGCCCCGCCGGTGCCGCGGGGTGCCTCGTGGAGGCCGCCCCGCGGCGCTGTCGCGTGCCCGGGAGCGCTTTCGGTCCCTGGAACGCGAGAACCCGGTGGAAGCCGCCCCGCGGCCCCACCGGGTATCCTGGTCCCAGGAGATCGTCCCCCGTCCGACGGGATCGTTCTCCGACAAAAGAACCGCGGGCCGCCGGCAAGCCGGTCTTCGACCAGCGAGCAGCAGCCCGCGATACTCGGGGGTACGGGGGTCGTCCCCCGACAAAAGAACCGCGGGCCGCCGGCAAGCCGGTCTTCGACCAGCGAGCAGCAGCCCGCGACATTCGGGGGTACGGGGGTCGTCCCCCGACAAAAAAACTGCGGGCCGCCGGCAAGCTGGTCTTCGACCAGCGAGCAGCAGCCCGCACTGTGTGGGCGAGGAGGGATTTGAACCCTCACATCCTTTCGGACACACGGACCTGAACCGTGCGCGTCTACCGTTCCGCCACCCGCCCGAGTGACTCGTATGCAGTTGTGTTGCCAGGTGATCCGGGCTTTTCGTCCGGTTCCCCCTGGCGACATGGATAAGGCTAGCACGGCCTGGAGGTGGGTCGCACACGCATTCCGGTCCGCCGGCGGTGGGGCCCCCGCAGGGCCCTCCCGGGGGTGCGCCTGAAACCAGGGGCCCCTTGACCCGGTTACGATCGTCTACACATACGGAGTGGAGTACAAAAGGGAGGTACCTCGTGGGAGTGCTCCAACGCTTCGAGCGCAGGCTTGAGGGCATGATCGAAGGCACCTTCGCGATGGCCTTCAAGTCCGAGCTCCAACCGGTCGAGGTGGCGAGCGCCGTCCAGCGTGAGATGGACGAGCGCGCGGCGATCGTCGCCCAGGGCCGTACCCTGGTCCCGAACGACTTCATCGTCGAACTGGCCGCCAGCGACAAGGAGCGCCTGGAAGTCTACGCCGACAGCCTGGGACAGGAGCTGTCCAAGCTGGCACGCGACTACGCGACGGAGCAGGGCTATTCCTTCGTGGGTCCGGTACGCGTTCACTTCAGGTCCGACGAGGGCCTCAAGACGGGTCGCTTCCGAATCCGTTCCGGCGTCGTCCGCGGCACCATGGTCGGCAAGGACGGCGAGGTCCGCCAGCCCGTCGGCGACCCCGGCCCGCCCGCGGGCCAGCAGCAGGCGGGCCGTCCGCGCCTGCTGATCTCCCCCGGTGGCGCCGCCACCGAGGGCAGCATCTCCAGCCACGGCATGCAGCAGTCCTTCGAGCTGACCACCCCGGTGACCCTCCTCGGCCGCGGCACCGACTGCGACCTCCGCCTGGTCGACAACGGCGTCTCCCGCCACCACGTGGAGATCCGCATGGACGGCGACGAGGCGATCCTGGTGGACAAGGGCTCGACGAACGGGACCTTCGTCAACGGACAACAGGTCAGGCAGGCCCGTCTGGTGGACGGCAGCAGGATCAGCCTGGGCCGTACCACGATGACGTTCCGCCGCGGCTGACGGCCCCGGCCGAACCGACTGATCAGACCCGACAGGACCGCAACCAACAGCGTTCCGTCGGCGTCTGACAGGTCGAAAGCCCGAGGCAGGCCCAATGCGGACCCGCTGTCGGATATCCGTCCGGGAAGGTAGTCTCCGCGAAGACCTGACCGATCGGGCACAATGGCCGTGGCCGAAAGCCGCGGCCTGCGACCTCGACACTCACCGAAACGAAGGTGGGGAAGAAACGGTGGCGGCGCAGATGACCGCCACCCCGGCCGAAGCACGACAGGGGCTGAAGAGCAGTTCAATGTCCAACTTGACCCTCATATTGATCAAGATCGCGTATCTCGCGGTGCTTTGGCTGTTCGTCCTCACTGCGATCGGTGTGATCCGCACGGACCTCTTCGGCTCGTCCAAGAAGAAGCCGCGGAAGAAGTCCCGCCCCGCGCCGCGCCCCGCCGCGCGCCGGGAGGCGCCCCAGCCGTCGTACTCGTCCCGGCCGTCGCGCCCGCGCCGTAACGAGCCCACGGCCCTGGTCGTGACCCAGGGCTCCCTCAAGGGGACCACCGTCGACCTGAGCTCGCAGCCCATCCTCATCGGACGCGCTCCGGACTCCACGCTCGTCATCACCGACGACTACGCGTCCGGGCGCCACGCGCGCGTCTACTCCGACAACGGCCGCTGGTTCGTGGAGGACCTCAACTCGACGAACGGCACCTACCTCGGCCAGCAGAAGCTGAACCGCCCCCAGCCCATCACGGTGGGTCAGCCCATCCGTATCGGCAAAACCGTCCTGGAACTGCGCAAATGACAATCGCTCTCCGATACGCGGCGTACTCCGACGTAGGATGCCTCCGCGAAGGCAACGAAGACTCCGGCTACGCCGGCCAGCACCTCCTCGCGGTCGCCGACGGCATGGGCGGTTACGCGGGCGGTGAGGTGGCCAGCTCCATCGCGATCTCCTCGATCCGCCGCCTCGACTCCGAGGCCCCGCAGTCCGACGAGATGGCCGAGGTGCTCCAGCACGCCGTCGAGCAGGCCAACGCCTCCCTCTCGCGCAGGATCATGGAGGAGCCGCAGCTGGAGAACATGGGCACCACCCTGACGGCCATGCTCTGGGCCGGCCCCCGGGTGGCGCTCATCCACATCGGCGACTCGCGCGCCTACCTGCTGCGCGGATCCCGCTTCGAGCAGATCACCCACGACCACACCCTGGTGCAGACCCTGGTGGACGAGGGCAAGATCACCGAGGAGGAGGTCGCCACCCATCCTCAGCGCTCCCTCATCCTGCGCGCCCTGGACGGCAAGAGCCCGGTCGACCCCGACATCTCCATCAGCGAGGCCAAGGTCGGCGACCGCTACATGCTCTGCTCCGACGGGCTCTCCGGCGTGGTGAGCAAGAAGACCATCCACGAGACCCTCGCCACCGAGGCCGACCCGCGCAGCGCGGCCAAGAGGCTCATCGAGCTGGCCATCCGCGGGGGAGGCCCCGACAACATCACCGCGGTCGTCGCCGACGTCATCGAGACCGAGACCGACCGCGAGGGCCCCACGGTCTCCGCCCAGATCGTCGGCGCCGCCGACCAGCGCCGCGGGAGCGACGGCCAGAGCAACGACAGCCCGGCCAGACGGGCCCAGGAGCTGCGCGGCACCGGTGGCGACACCGCCGAGATGGACCCCGTGCGTGACGAGGAGCCGGCCGAGGCCCCCTACGCCGCGGCCCCGGGCCACCACGAGGACTACGACGACGCCTACGAGGACTACGAGGCCCCGCCGGCGGCCCGGCGGGGACGCCGGGAGCCGGAGGGCGAGTACCCCACCAGGCGCTGGTGGCCGATGGTGCTGGTGTTCGTGATCGTGGTCGCCGTCGTCGCGGGCGCCACCTACTACTTCGGCCGCCAGTACGTGGACAGCCAGTACTACCTGGGGCCCTCCCCCTCCGGGGAGACCGTCAGCATCTACCAGGGCATCAACACCGACATCGCGGGCTTCAGCCTGTCCGAGGAGGTGGAGGACACCCGGATCTCCCTGGACTCGCTCTCGGAGGCCGACCGCGGTGCCGTGGAGAACACCGTCCCCGCGGAGGACCTGGACGACGCCCGCGAGCGCGTCGACATGCTCGGCGCGGACACGGCGACCGAGGAAGGGTCCGGGTGAGCCGGCTTGAGTAACACCTCCGCTCCCGAGGCGCCGACCGCGCTGCCGCCCGTCAAGCGGCGCAACGCCGAACTGGTCCTCATCCTCTTCGCCATCGGCATCACCATGGCGGGCATCGCGCTGGCGGGCATCAACCTCAACGGCCAGATCCCCGCCGCGATGTGGACGGTGGGCCTGACCTTCGCCGCGATGTCGGCCGCCGCGCACGTGGCGATGCGCTTCGTGGCGCCCTACGCCGACCCGCTCATCCTGCCCTGCACGCTGTTCCTCAACGGGATCGGCGTGGCGATGATCTGGCGGATCAACGCGGTCGAGGTCGAGGACGTCGAGCGCGCCGGCGTCGGTATGCAGCTGGTCTGGACGGCGGTCGGCCTGGCCTTCTGCTTCCTCATCATCATCTTCCTCAAGGACCCGCGCGTCCTGCAGCGCTACACCTACATCAGCGGCCTGGTCGCGATCATCCTGCTCGCGCTCCCGGCCATCCCCGGCCTGGGCCGGGAGGTCTACGGCGCCCGCCTGTGGATCGGCATCGGCCCGGCCACCATGCAGCCGTCGGAGTTCGCCAAGATTGCGCTGGTGATCTTCCTGGCGTCCTACCTGATGAGCAAGCGCCAGGTCCTCCAGATCGTCGGCAAGCCGATCAAGGTCGGCCGCTTCACCCTCATCGAGCTGCCCCGGGCCCGCGACCTGGCGCCGATCCTCGTCGGCTGGGTGCTGGCCATCGGCATGCTGGTGCTCCTGCGCGACCTGGGCACCTCGCTGCTGCTCTTCGGCACCTTCCTGGCCATGCTGTACGTGGCCACCCAGCGCTCCTCGTGGGTGACCATCGGCCTGGCCATGTTCGCGGTCGGCGCGTTCACCGCCTACCTGCTCTTCTGGCACGTCCAGGCCCGCGTCAACATCTGGTTCCACGCCTTCGACCGGGAGGTCTACGACGCGGTCGGCGGCAGCGCGCAGCTGGTGCAGGGGCTGGTGGCCATGGCCTACGGCGGCCTCTTCGGCACCGGCCTCGGCGCGGGGGAGCTGTACAACACCTTCGCCGCCGACAGCGACCTCATCCTCGCCACCATCGGCGAGGAGCTGGGCGTGACCGGACTGCTCGCCATCCTGCTGGTCCTCGGCCTGCTGGTGGAGCGCGGCATGCGCATCGCCCTGGCCGCCACCGGAGCGTTCAACAAACTGCTGGCCAGCGGCGTCGCCTTCCTCCTCGCCTACCAGGTCTTCATCGTCCTGGGCGGGCTGACCCGGGTCATCCCGCTGACCGGTTCCACCACACCGTTCATGGCGGCCGGCGGCTCCGCCCTGATGGCGAGCTGGATCATGATGGGCATCCTGCTCCGCATCAGCGACAACGCCCGCCGACCCGCCCCGCAGGCCATCCAGGACGAGGGCGCGACCCAGGTGATCCAACGATGAACACACCGATCCGCAGACTCAGCATCTTCTCCCTGTTCCTGCTTCTGGTCCTGATGCTCAACGTCACCTGGATCCAGGGTTTCCAGGCGGAGGCGATCCGCGACGACCCGCTGAACACACGCAAGTTCAGCGAGCGCCTGAGCGAGCAGCGCGGACCCATCCAGGTCGCCGGCGAGAACGTGGCCTACTCGGAGAACATCGCCGAGGAGGGCAAGCAGCCGCGGTACCAGCGCCTGTACGAGGGCACCCCCCTGTACACGCCGATCGTCGGCTCCTTCCGCACCTACGGCGCCTCGGGCGTCGAGAGCGCCGCGAACTCACTGCTCGACGGCACCGACGACCGGCTGGCGGTGCGCAACTTCCGCGACATCATCACCGGCCGCGAGCCCGAGGGCGCCCAGGTCCAGTTGACGCTGGACCCGGCGGTGCAGAAGGCGGCCTACCAGGGCTTCGAGGCCCTGGGCGGCAAGAACGGCGCGGCCGTGGCGCTCGACCCCGAGACGGGGGCGATCCTGGGCGCGGTCTCCTACCCGTCCTACGACGCCAACAAGGTCTCCAGCATCACCGACCTCGAAGCGGCCGTGCAGAACTACACGGAGCTGGAGAACGACCCGCGCAAGCCGCTGCTGAACCGGGCCTTCAACGAGCTCTACCCCCCGGGTTCGACGTTCAAGGTGGTGACCGCCTCGGCGGCCATGGAGTACCTGGACGCGGGGCCGGACAGCACCAAGGAAGCGCCCGACGTGCTGGACCTGGGCGCGCCGCTGCCCAACGCCACCGGAGGCGGCACCTGCAACGGCGGCCAGCCGGACACGCTGGCGCACTCGATCAAGATCTCCTGCAACACCTCGATGGCCAACTGGGCGATCGACATCGGCGGCGAGAACCTGTCGGAGCAGGCCACCGCCTACGGGTTCAACCGCGAGGATCCGCTCGAGGTCCCGATGGAGGTGACCCCGAGCCTCGCCCCGGTCGAGACCGACCCCAACATCCTCGGGCGCGCCGGTATCGGCCAGTCCAACGTGCAGGCGACCCCGCTGCAGATGGCGATGGTCGCCTCGGGTGTGGCCAACTCGGGTGAGGTCATGCGACCCTACGTGGTGGACACCGTGCGCGACTCGGACCTGTCGGTGGTCACCCAGACCACGCCGGAGAGCTACTCCCAGGCGGTCAGTGCCAGCACGGCCGAGGACCTCACCGAGATGATGGTCGGCGTCACCTCACAAGGCGGCTCGGGTACCAACGCCGCCATCCCCGGTGTGGAGGTCGCGGGCAAGACCGGTACCGCCGAGACCGGTCCGGACAGTCCCACCCACAACCTGTTCATCGGCTTCGCCCCGGCCGACGACCCCCAGATCGCGGTCGCGGTCGTGGTCGAGTTCGGCGGCGGCAGCGGTAACGAACTGGCGGCACCGATCGCCCGTCAGATGATGGAGGCAGTGGTTCTGTAGTGAGCGCCTACGAGCCATCTTCACAGAGCGGTTCCGGTGGACTCGCCGGGACCGTTCTGAGTGACCGTTACCGCCTGGAAGAGCAGGTGGGCTCCGGCGGCATGGGTACGGTCTGGAAAGCCACCGACACCCTGCTCAACCGCCCCGTCGCGGTGAAGCTGCTGCATCTCGCGCAGATGGCCGAGCCCACGGCGAGGGAGCGGTTCCGCACCGAGGGCCGGATCACCGCCGGCCTCTCCCATCCCGGGATCGCCCAGGTCTACGACTACGGCGAGGAGGACGGCCGCGCGTTCCTGATCATGGAGCTCGTGGTCGGCGAACCGCTCTCCCAGGTACTCCGGGAGGAGGGGCACCTCAGCCCGGACCAGACCCTGGACTTCGTCTGCCAGGCGGCCCAGGCCCTGGCCGCGGCACACGCGCGCGGTGTGGTGCACCGCGACATCAAGCCGGGGAACCTGCTGGTCACCGAGGACGGCCAGCTCAAGCTCACCGACTTCGGCATCGCCAGGGGCGACATGTCGGTCACCCTCACCCAGACCGGCATGGTCATGGGCACCGCCCAGTACATCTCGCCCGAGCAGGCGTCGGGCAGGCCCGCGACCTCCTCCTCCGACCTGTACGCGCTCGGGGTGGTGGCCTACGAGTGCCTGGCCGGCACCCCGCCGTTCACCGGCGACACCCCGGTGGCGCTGGCGCTGGCGCACACCCGCGAGGACCCGCCGGAACTGCCCGACGACGTCCCGGCGGACGTCGAACACCTGGTGTCCTCGCTGCTGATGAAGGATCCCGAGGACCGGCCCGCCACGGCCAGCGAGGTGGCGCACATGGCCGCGGTGATCCGCTCCAACTCCGGCACCGGGCCGCCGACGCCCACCACGGGGTTCGAGGGCATGGCCCAGACCGCGGTGGTGGGCGCGGTCACCGACCCCGGCTCGGGCGCGGTGCCGCGCCAGAGCGGCGTCCAGGCGACCGTCCCCCCTGACCAGGGAGGGGGCTCCGCTAGTCTGTCCGGAGCACCGGAGAGGCGGATCGGTGCTCCCGTGGTCATGGCGGCGATCGCCGCCACGGTCATGATCGCGGTCGCGATGGCGGCCGGGTTCCTGACCGACTGGCGCCCCGGTGGCGACAACGTACGCGACGCCGTCGAGCCTCCGCCCGCGACCTCCTCTCCGTCTCCGGAGAACACGGAGGACCCCGAGGGCGGCGCCACCTCGGACGTGCCCCCCGCGAACTCCGGGGAGGGGAACGACTGGCCCACGAACCCGCGGGAACCCGTCGAGGGCGGTGACCCCGACCCCGAGGAGGGAGACCCGGAACCCAGTCCTTCCGAGGGCGACGGGAGCCAGGACGGGGACCAGGACGACGGCTCCGGTCCGGAGAGCCCCGGCCCGAACGATCCCGGGACGTCGGAACCGACGGAGGGAACGACTCCTCCGGACGGCGACGGCACCGGCGACGGCACCGGCGACGGCACCGGCAGTGGCGGTGGCGGAAGCGGCGGTGGTGGCGGAAGCGGAGACGAACCCACAACACCGACACCGTGAGCGAGAGACGTTCAGGGTAGGCGGCGGCCCGCGGGCGGCCTCCGGAAGACACGAGGATCAGTACACGACATGTCCCAGCCCCGGCTCCTTGGCGGACGCTACGAGCTCGACACCATTGTCGGGCGTGGCGGTATGGCCGAGGTCTACCGCGCACGCGATCTGCGCCTCGACCGGCTCGTCGCCATCAAAACCCTCAAACACGACATGGCCCGCGACCACGTCTTCCAGGCGAGGTTCCGCCGGGAGGCCCAGTCGGCGGCCTCCCTGAACCATCCCGCCATCATCGCGGTGTACGACACCGGCGAGGACATGATCGACGGGGTGTCCATCCCGTACATCGTCATGGAGTACGTGGACGGGCGGACCCTCAAGGAGCTGCTGGACGACGACCGCCGCCTCCTGCCGGAGCGCTCGGCGGAGCTGGTCGACGGCATCCTCAAGGCCCTGGAGTACAGCCACGACAACGGGATCGTCCACCGCGACATCAAGCCCGCCAACGTGATGCTGACCCGCAACGCCGAGGTCAAGGTGATGGACTTCGGCATCGCCCGGTCGATGTCGGACGACCAGGTGACGATGACGCAGACCTCCCAGGTCATCGGCACCGCCCAGTACCTGTCCCCGGAGCAGGCGCGCGGCGAGCGGGTGGACCCGCGCAGCGACATCTACTCCACGGGCTGTGTGCTCTACGAGCTGCTCACCGGCCATCCGCCGTTCACCGGTGACTCCCCCGTCTCGATCGCCTACCAGCACGTGCGCGAGGACCCGGTCCCACCGAGCGAGGTGGACCCGCAGGTCCCCGAGTGGCTGGAGGACATCACCCTCCGGGCGATGACCAAGAACCGCGAGGAGCGGTACCAGAACGCGGCCGAGATGCGCGCGGACATCCAGCGCGGCCTGGCCGGGATGCCCACCCAGGCGGGCACCATGGCCATGGCGGCGGCCGGGGCCACGACGGCGATGCCTCCCGCGCCCGGCGACCGCTACGACGACTACGGCGACTACCGGGACGACTACGACGACTACGACGACCGCCGGCAGGGCAACGCGGGGAAGACCGCGCTGTGGGTGCTGCTCGGCGTCGGCGTGATCGCCTCCCTGGCGCTGGTGTTCTGGCTGATCAGCGAGGGGAGCAGCCCGGACACGCAGACCGCCGAGGTGCCGGACGTGGCCGGGTCCACGACGGCGGAGGCACAGACCGAACTCGGCGAGGCGGGCTTCGACGAGACCGCGGTCGAGCAGCAGGCGAGCAAGGACGTCGAGGAGGGCCAGGTCATCGAGACCGACCCTGCCGCGGGCGAGACGGCGGAGCTGACCGAGGAGATCGTCCTGTACGTCTCCAGCGGGCCGGACGCCGTCGAGATCCCGCCGGTGGAGGGCCAGAGCGAGTCCGAGGCGACGAGCGCGCTGAACGAGGCGGGCTTCTCGAGCGTCACCACCGAGCAGAGGGCCGACGACAGCGTTCCCGAGGGCGACGTGATCGGCACCGACCCGGCCGCCGGGGAGGCGGTCGCCCCGGACACCGAGATCACGTTGCTGGTCTCCTCCGGACCCGACCAGGTGGCGGTCCCCGACCTGGTCGGTATGACCCAGTCGGGCGCCCAGTCCGCTCTGGAGCAGAGGGGGCTGAGCGCCTCCTTCACGGAGGAGCCGAGCACGGAGGGTCCGACGGGCACGGTCATCAGGCAGGATCCGCAGTCCGGACAGTCGGTGGAGCCCGGAACCACGGTGAACGTCGTGCTCGCGACCGAGCCGGAGGCGGAGGAGCCGCCCGGGGGCGGTGAGCAGTCGCCTCCGGGCAACGGCGAGGAGTCCCCGCCCGAGGGCGGTGAGCAGTCGCCTCCGGGCAACGGCGGGGAGGACGGCGAGGGCGGCTTCGAGTTCCCCTACATCCGCAGGGACTGAGACGGCCGCCGACCAGGCACCGGGCCATGTCGCACGATGGTGCGGCATGGCCCGTCGGCGTACCGGGGCGCACCCCGCGTGGTGGGGACGGCCCACCGGTGACGGGGGCCTCCCCCGGGGCGTAGACTGTGCTCTCGTTGACGAACCCGCCCCACGTACTGGAGCAGCGACCGTGCCCAAGTCCCGCAGCGATCGCAAGAAGAAGGCCGTCTACACGCCGCCTCCTTCGAAGGAGAAGCCCAAGGTCAGTCCGCGCTGGCTGGTCCCGACGATGCTGGGCTTCTTCGCCTTGGGCATTCTCTGGATCGCGGTCTACTACATCGCGGGTGCCCAGGTCCCGTACATGCAGGACTGGCACAACTGGAACCTGCTGATCGGATTCAGCGGAATCATCGTGGCCGTCATCCTGTCCACCCGCTGGCACTGACCCCGCGGCCGTGGAAGGGTACGCCCCCCAAGGATCGGCGCGGGTGCCCCTCACGTAGACACGCGCACCCGCGCTGAACAGCACCGACACACGTTTTCCACAGAGTTATCCACAGGCTGTGGGTAGCTCTTCTCGCTGTGCCCGGACGCGGTGGGTCGGTGGCTTCGGCGGACGGGTTCCAGCGGGCCGGTTCCGGCGGGCTGGTCCGGCGGGCGCGGGAGGGCGGCCGCGGCTCCGGGGCCGCCCTCCCGCGCACGGGACGGGCCCCGGAGGACTCTCCCCCCGGGGCCCGTTCGGCTCGCCGGGGCCCGTTCGGCTCGGTGCGCCTCAGCCGAGGACGATCAGCGGCGCCGCGGACACCAGGGCCGCGAGCAGCGCGGCGAACGCCGACACCAGCAGGACGTGCGTGACCGTGCGGACCGTGTTCCCCGCCGTCCTCCCGGGCAGGTAGGCGAACACGGCGCCGAGGAGGAGCCCGGCGACCAGTCCGCCGATGTGCGCGGTCCAGGAGATGTTGGGGACCACGAAGGTCAGCACGAGGTTGACCGCCAGCAGGACCCCGACCATCCTCAGGTCCAGGCGGAGCCGCCTGCCGATCACGAACACCGCTCCGAAGAGGGCGAAGATCGCGCCGGACGCCCCGACGGAGAACTGGTTGGGCACCATCAGGAGGCTGAGCACCGACCCCGCGAGGGCGCCGAGCACCCACAGGGCGAGGAAGCGGCCGTGTCCCAGCCAGCGCTCCAACTGCACGCCCAGGATGTACATGGCGTACCCGTTGAACAGCAGGTGGAAGATGCTGCCGTGCAGGAACGCGGCCGTGATCAGCCGGTACCACTCACCGGCGAGCACCCCGAGAAGGGTCCCGTCCTCCACCCGGCCGAGGCCGAGCATGGCGAACTCCCGGACCAGCGGTGAGGCACCCGCCTGGCCGAACGTGTCGGAGGTGCCCATCTGGGCGACGAACCCCGCCACCATCATGCCGAGGATCGTCCATGTCACGTAGGGCCTGGACACGGCCCTGCCCCCGAACGTGGTCCGTGCCCGGCGTGTCCCACGGTTCCCCTCCGAGACGCAGCGGGGGCACTGGAAGCCCACGGACGCCTCGACCATGCAGTCCGGGCAGATGGGCCGCTCGCACCTGCTGCAACTGACTCCGGTCTCCCGGTCGGAGTGCCGGTAGCAGGTGCGCGAGGCCCGGGGTTCCGGTTCCGGCGCGGATCCGGACGGCGGCGGGGGTGCGCTCATGGGCGGGTTCTTCCTCCTCGGGTTCTGGGCACCGTCGCCGCTACCGGCTGATCTCGATGCTGTTGATCACCACGTCCTCGCGCGGGCGGTCCTGGGAGTCGGTGGCGACCTTGGAGATCGCGGTGACCACGTCGGTGCCCTCTACGACCTCGCCGAAGATGGTGTGGCGGCCGTCGAGCCAGTACGGCTTGTCAACGGTGATGAAGAACTGCGAGCCGTTGGTGCCCGGGCCCGCGTTGGCCATGGCCAGCAGGAACGGGCGGTCGAAGCGCAGGTTCGGGTGGATCTCGTCCTTGAAGGTGTAGCCGGGGCCGCCGCGGCCGGTACCGAGCGGGTCACCGCCCTGGAGCATGAAACCGTCGATGACACGGTGGAAGATCGTGCCCTCGTACAGGCTGCTGTTGGACGGCTTGCCCGTGGTGGGGTCCATCCACTGCTTCGACCCTTCTGCCAGGCCGACGAAGTTGGCGACCGTCTCCGGCGCCTCCTCCTCGAACAGCTTGACGACGATAGTTCCCTTGGAGGTGTTCAGCCGCGCAGTGGGCTGACCCGTGGAGTCCGACACCTGCATGCCTTTCGGTCGACTTCGTTTACGTGCTCACGTTACCCGTCCGCGTCCCGGGCCCGGCCTGCGCCGGTCGTCGCCGCAGCGACGACGACGGCGGCGGCGACAGCGGCGTCCGATTCCGCTCGACGGGGTTTCACGTCCGGCTCCGGAGGAAGTGTGAGGAGAAAACCCTCCGGGCGGTGTCGAAACGTAGATCACACACGGAGAGGACGTATGTTGAGATAACACCCGGATAACGGGGAAGGACGACGAGGAAGCCGCCCGTGTGGCGTTGATCGCCGACCACCCGGGTGAGGACCGTAGAACCGGTGAACGATCGAAGGAGCTGACGACGTGCCTATCACTTCCAAGCGACACAAGGCACGCAAGGAGGCGGAGCTCACCCTCGCCCTCGCCCGCCTACAGGACCTGGCCAAGGAACAGGCCGACAGGATCGGCCCGTATGCCGACCAGGCGCGCGACCAGGCCACTCTGAAGCTCCTCCAGGCCCGCGGGTGGACCGCACCACGGCTGGAGAACGCCGCACAGCGTGTGGAGGACACCGTGGCGCCGCGTGTGGCCGGGGCGCTCACCGCCGCCGCCCACCGTGTCAGTCCGCTCCAGAAGCGCCGTCGCGGGTCGCGACTGATGCTTCGGGGCAACCGCGGTGTCTCCCGCGGAGTCCTGATCGGAGGCGCCGCCGTGATCGGCGGAGTGGTCGTGTACTCGCTCATCCGCCTGCGCCAGGCGTCCCAGGACGCCGAGTGGCAGGAGCACCTGGACCAGGCTCGCGACCAGGTCCGCGAAACCAGGGAGGACCTGGAGGAGAGGGCGTCCAAGACGGCGGAGAAGGCCGCTGAGGGCACCGAGGAGACCGCCAAGACGGCCAAGAGCAAGGGCAAGGAGACCGTTCGTACGGCCACGGGCAACACCCGCGCCAAGGAGAACGGCCAGCCCGAGCGCTAGGAACGACGGGAGACGGACCGCCGTGCCGGGCGGGGCGACGGGAGCCCCGCCCGCGGACCGGTTCCGCTCCCTCCGCCGGGGCGGTCCCCTCCGTCCCGGCTTCGTCGTGTCCGGGGCCGGCGGCGTACTCCGGCGCACCGGCCGGGGTCCCCGCTCCCCGGGGTCCCCGCTCCGGCGTTCCCCGGTCCGACGGGTCCCGTACCGGTGAACTCCGTAACGGTGGGCCCTACTCCGGTGAGTCCTGCTCAGCCGCCCTTGAGGACGCGGAACATCGGATAGCGCCAGTTCCGGCCCATGAGAGCGGCGACGCCGGCGACGGCCGGAACCACCGTCCAGCCCACGACGACGGCGAGCGTCACCAGCAGGGGCGCGATGAGCCAGGACAGGAGCACGCTCACGATCCCGGTGACGATGCAGAAGATCTGGAAGTTCAGCGACTCCATGGCCTGGCGGCGCACGTAGGGCGAGATCCTGTCGCTGAGGAGGAGCACCACCAGGGGCGCGACGACGGGGACGAAGTAGTTCCCCCAGTGGCCGGCGGCGGCCACGACCCGTTCGGCCGGTGTGCTCGTCAGGGGCACGTCGGGATCGGTCCCCTTCTGGCCTCCCTGAGCGCCGAAGACCCCGAACGGGCCCGCGTGCCCGGACCGGGGCGCTCCCGCGGGGGTGAGGCCCAGGTCCTCCGTGAGGGGGACGAGGTCTACCCCGAACTTGGCCCGCATGGCCTTCTCGGTGCGCTCGTCGAACTCCGCCTCGTCGAGCTGGCCGCGGCTGAACGCCTCCTGGAGGACGCCGATGACGTCGTCGCGCTCGGCGTCGGTGAGACGGATCTGCGGCCTGGCTCGCGGTTCCCAGGCGCGCCTCGCCGGGTACTGAGGATCCACGGCTACTCCCACTCCCACTCCCAACGGCGACGGGAGTACGGCACCGATCGGCCGTACTCCCACCATGATGCGCCGTCGGGACGGTTTTGGGTATGGGGGCCGTCCCTGATCCTCCCCTGAGCCGCCCCTCCCCCTTGAGGTGGAGAACGCCCCCGACTTTCGTCCGTGCCCGTCCGCAGTCCTCCACGGGGCGGTGCCGGGACTCCCCCACCCGGCTACCGGTCGGCCCGGCTAACTCCGCGCGGCGACCACGACCTCCTGTCCGGACCGCTCGCGCTCGTAACGGCGCTCGGCACTGGTGAGCAGCTCGTGCCAGCTGGTGACGTCCTTGCGGCGGCGCAGCAGAGCACGGCGCTCGCGTTCGGTCATGCCTCCCCAGACACCGAACTCGATACGGCCGTCGAGTGCCTCGGCCAGGCACTGTGTACGGACCGGGCAGCCCCGGCAGATCAGTTTGGCGCGGTTCTGGGCCGCCCCCTGCACGAACAACGCGTCAGGGTCGATCTCCCGGCATTTGGCACGGGTCGCCATCTTCTCATTCCACATGTTGCCCCACTCCCAAGATCAGCATGTGTGGTGATCGGAAAATCCGTCGACTGGCGCGACCGTCGACGGGCGAGGAGAAGCGGGCCGATCCGAGGACGGTGTCACGTGGCCGTGCGGGGGGCCGCACGTCCGTCTTCGGGGGTTGATCGTTTCGGCGCGCTGTCTTCCTCGTTGTCACTGGTGTCGAAACTACGGTTCGTCCTAGTTCACCAACAGACCCCAAGAGGCCTATTTCTCATATGGCCCAGTAGGACCATTGCACTTAGAGGAAGTGTCATCATACACACACGCAGAGTGACCGCATGTGGTAGAAGCGGACTCATGCGCCCTGAAGGAGGAGTTGCTTCCCGGCGTTTCTCCGACAAGCCTCGTGACCTGCGATTTCGTTGCTCCTCCCCGACAGGACTCCCGTCGGGGAGTGTCCGGGCGAAGGGGACTCTGGGTCATCCACCTCACCCGAACGGGCTATACGGACCCCCGGGACGTACCCGCCGCACGGACCCGCGCGCCACCCATTTCCCACCCGTACGGACGAATCGGAACTACCCATTGGTAACCAGGGTCATCGGCACTACTGCTTAGTAACACCGAGGACTGGAACTACTGCTTGGCAACCGTGGAGATCGTCAGTCCCCGACCGGGATATCCCTATTAGACCCGGACAAGAGTTCCAAAACGAGAATTTCTTCGCGGACGTTTTACACGGTGCACTCCGGGGCGATCCCGGCCAGATCCGACCCCCAGCCCGGAAGCACCGGAGAACAGGCGGGCGCAGGGGAGGGGCACGGGGCGAGGGAGGGGAGGGGCGTGGAAGGGCGTTCCGCCCGTGGACGCGGCGGATCCGCGCACCGTCCGGGACGGGGGGTGCGTGCTCAGCCCGGGACGCCGTCGCCGGCCCGGACCGCGACCGCCGAGCGAGTCCGCCCCGGCGGCGGCGACGGCGGCCTGGAGGCCCTGTGGGGCTCCGGCGGGGGATCGGTGGAGTCCGGTGCGGCCGCCCCTCCGGGGACACGACTCCGGGGACACGACGAAGGCGACCCCGCGGGCAAGCGGAGCTTGCGGGCGGGGTCGCCTTGAGACGAGTGGAGCCAAGGGGAGTCGAACCCCTGACCTCCGGTATGCAAAACCGGCGCTCTGCCAGCTGAGCTATGGCCCCTCGGAGCCGGGCGTGAGCCCTGGCCACCATACAGAGCATACCGTCATCGAGGCGGTCCCGCTCACCGAGCGGGGCCGTCCGGTCGGGGCCACGACTCCGGAACCGGAAGCAGCACAAAGCCGTGGGTCGCACCTCGGGATTGTTGGCCCACCCACGTCTTCGTGTCACTCAGGAGCTGGCCGGGACGGCGCACGCGACACCGGTCCTCGGTCGCCCGGTGGATACCTCACGGCCGCCGATGCGGCGCTTGGTCAGCCCTCGCTGGCCGCCGTGGCCTCGGTCCACAGGTCGAGCTCGGCGCGGTCCGCCTGGATCTTGCGGTAGACGGCGAAAGCCCCGAGGGCCACCAGCACCAGAACGATGATCTTCTTCACTGTCCGGACCCTTTCGGTGATTCGATGTGTACACGGGCTCCCGCACGGGACGGGGGCTCCGCAGAGAACTTTATGAGGTTGTCACCACGCAGACTAGCAAGCCGTCGGTAGCGGTCCCTGCCACAGTGGACCGTTTTCCACCAACTTCTCGGGATGAACCGCGAAGCGGTGCCTTCGGTGCCTCAGGTCAGCAGCGCCATCCGCCGCAGGATGGCCACCGTGGCCTGTGGAGACGCCGCGATCCGGGTGAGCCCGGACCACACCCGCTTGCAGGCCTCGACCGACTCCTCGGCCTCCACGATCGAACCGCCCTGGGTGGCCTCGACGTAGGCCAGGGCGGCCTCGTCCTCGTCGAACTCCAGCACGGAGAAGGGGCCGGCGACCCCGGGGTGCGGGCCGGCCGAGGTGGGCAGCAGCTGCACGGTCACCCGGTCCGACTCGGTGGCCAGCTCCACGATGCGGGTGGTCTGCGCACGCAGCAGTTCGAGGTCTCCGGACACCCGCTGGAGCGCGTCCTCCTCGACGACGGCGTGATACCGGGCCAGGCCGCCCTGGTCGAGGATCTCCTGGCGCTTGAGGTAGGCGGCGACCATCCGCTCGACGGCGTGTTCCCCGTGCCCCAGCGCCCGTGCCACGGTCGCGGTGTAGTCGGGGACCTGGAGGAGGTCGGGGACGAGGATGCCCGAGTAGGACTGCACGTAGACGGCTCCCGCCTCGTTGCCGACGTACGCGGAGGAGAGCACGTCCTCGTACTCGGTCCACCACGGACGCAGCCGGGACTCCCGGACGAGGGTCAGGATGGCCTCGCGCTGCCCGCCGGTCACCCCGTACAAGCGCAGCAGGGCCGAGATCTCCATGACGGAGGGCCACTTGCGGATACCGGTCTCGATATGGCCCAGTTTGGCCGGTGACCACTCCAGCTCCTCGGCGACATCGCTGAGGGTCATACCCGCCTGCACGCGGCGGCGGCGAAGCTCGGCGGACAGTCGTCGGCGACGAACCGTGGGGCTGGTCATAACGCTGATCCCATGACGCAGAGTGGCGAAGTCGTACCACCAGCGAAACACGGCGTCTAGCATCTAGCAATGCGTTTCTAGGAAACAGCCACCGATTCGATGCATTACGGCGGCCAGAAACCCGACGGACCGGACGACAAACCCACCTTTTGACACGAGGGCGTCCGGAACCGGAAGAGCCGCGGTCTCAGAAGCACCATGGGGCACCATCCGGAAAGGCATCCCCCAAGCCTCACCAGCATCAGGAGGTGGTTTCCACACCTCTGCTTCCATCCCACGACCCAGGCGCCGACAGGAAAGGAGGAGAGGGGCGCCGAGGAGGGAGCCGACCCCGGGGTCCCGGGAAGGGCCGGGGAGGCCGGAGAAGGGAACGGAAGGGCACGGAGAGGGCGCGAAGGACACGGGGTCCAGGACGTGGAGGGGAGGACTCCGAAGGGAGCGAGTGCGAGGAGGTCCGCGGGTGTCCGTTGTCTCCTGTCTCGTGTGTCTCACCCTGATGCCAGTGTGAGGAAACAGCGTACGATGCTTGAGGTGCCCGCCCCGGCGAGCGTAACCGTACACATAGAGGAAACCCATTGAGCTACCCCATTAACGACGCAGAGCAGCTGATCGCGAACGCGGAAGCGGAGATGCCGCCGAGCACCCGGTCCCGCCTCATCGCGAAACTCCGGATGGGGAAGCACATCGACGACGCGGCCGGCGAACTCGGCATCAACTCCACGCAGGTCTTCTCCACCGCGCGTATTCTCACGGCCTTCGGCGACCAGCTCGACTCCACCCTCACCGAGCAGCGGGACCCGTCCCTGCCCCACGGCACCGTCACGGGGTACAACAAGCGCTGCCGGTGCCCGGAGTGCCGCAGCGCCCTCCAGCAGCGCGTCTGAGCGCCCTGGTCGTCCCGAGCCGCGGCGGCCCCCCGGGCCCTGACCGTCCCGGGCGGGTGTGGGGCCGGCCTGTCCCCGCCGGGGCCACAGAACGCCCGGGCCCCGCGCGGCTCCGGTCCCGCATCCGCGTCAAGGGGCTCCTGAGCCCTCCCGAATCTCACCCGGTCGAGTCGACCACCTGCGCTAACGCCTCGTTAACCGAGACTTCTCGAACCAATGCGGCTCACACAGGCTTATCGGCCCCCGGTTGGGGAAAACCGCTGAACATGAACGAGCACGTGGACTGGTCGGCGATGAGCGAAGAGGACTTCGTTGCGCTGCTGCGGCAGCTCATCGACAGCCCCGAGGTCGACGAGGACTAGACGGACGCGGCACCAACCGGCACGGGTCCCCCGCCCCGGGCCCGAAACCCCTTCACCCCAAGCGCATGGTGACGACGTGACCGCGGTGGCATCGTGGCCGCGGCGGTCGGCGTGCGCCAGATCCCCCGGGACATCCCCTCACTCCACAGATTCACACACGCACAAGCCCACACACAAAAAAAGGGGGCCGCCCACAGGCGACCCCCTCCCCAAGAAAAACCGTGGCAGCAACCTACTCTCCCACCCCACCACAGGGCAGTACCATCAGCGCAAAGAGACTTAACGACCGGGTTCGGAAAGAG
>VWVT01000021.1 GCA_008638415.1 Nocardiopsis sinuspersici | reverse complement strand
TCAAAGGAACCCTCCACACCGAAGTGTGGTGGGGCCAAAACAAACATGGCTTAAAGAAAATCAAACACGCGCTGTTGAGTTCTCAAGAAACAACCGCTCATCCCGTACAAGCCCGACCCCTGCGGGTCTGTCGCTTTTCCGTGGAAGGCGCTGTTGTGCGTTTCCGCTTTGTTGTGTCTTCACTTTATCAGGTGTTCCGCATTCCGCCAAACCGGCGGTTTGTGTGTTCCTGATCGGGGTAAAGCCCGTTTCGCTTCCGCGTTTCCGTGGAGGCGCCCTCCGAGCTTACCGGCCCGAAAGCAGTGCTCGAACCAGTCAGTCAGAGGAAGAAGTGAACCGGCCCGTCCGCGGGAATCCGCGTCCGTCTCGCTCGGTCTGCCCCAACTCTACCCCCGCGGGGAAGTGCTTGGGACACCTTTGCCGAACCTTGCCGGTGTCGTGCCTTACACGGTCCGCCCCTAACGGGACGGACCGCCGCACAACCGGCAGTGGAACGGGTCAGAGCTTTTCGATCGGGGCGTACTTGACGAGGAAGTCCTTCTCCCCGATGTCCGCGCCGAAGTCGATCCGGGCCTTGGTCTTGTCGCCGGCGCCCTCCACCAGCTCCACGCGGCCCATGCCGAAGGAGTCGTGGTTGACCAGGTCGCCCACACTCAGCGTCGGAGCCTCCTTGGCCCCGCCGCGCGAACGCGGGCCTTTGCCACCGCCGAAGGTGCTGCCGAAGCCGCCTCCGCCGAAACCTCCCCGGCCTCCGCCGATACTGCGGCTGGGCGGAGCTCCCAGCGTGGACTCGGCCCGGCGCCAGTCCACCAGGGACGAGGGGACCTCGTCCAGGAAGCGGGAGGCGGGGTTGTAGGTCGGGGTCCCCCAGGCGCTGCGCACCGCGGCGCGGCTGACGTACAGCAGCCGCTGGGCCCGGGTCAGGCCCACGTAGGCCAGGCGGCGCTCCTCTTCCAACTGCGTCTTGTCGCCGAGCGTGCGGGTGTGCGGGAATATCCCGTCCTCCATGCCGGTGAGGAACACCGCGGGGAACTCCAGTCCCTTGGCGGCGTGCAGGGTCATCAGCGTGACCACTCCGCCCTCGTCGTCCGCGTCGGGGATCTGGTCGGTGTCCGCGACCAGGGAGATCCGCTCCAGGAAGTCGACCAGTGTGGGCGCGCCCGGGTCGACCGCTCCCGCGGCGGCGTCCCCGTCCTGGTCCTCGTCCGGGGGCTCCTCCTCCAGGAGGGCGGCGAAGGTGTGCTCGAACTCGCGGGCGACGTCGACGAACTCCTCCAGGTTCTCCACCCGGCTCTCGTCCTGGAGGTCCTTGGACTCGGCCAGCTCGGACAGGTAGCCGGTCTTGCCCAGCACCGCCTCGACGATCTCCGCCGGCGTGCCCCCGGGAACCGTCTCCGCGAGCTCGTCCATCAGCGCGTTGAAGTTGCGCACCGCCTTGACCGACCGGGTCGCCATCCCCGGGACCTCGTCCACGCGCCGCAGCGCCCGGGCGAAGGAGATGCGCTCGCGGGCGGCGAACAGCTCCACCGCCTCCTCCGCGCGCGCACCGATCCCGCGCTTGGGCACGTTGAGGATGCGCCGCAGGCTGACGGTGTCCTCGGGGTTGGCCAGGACGCGCAGGTAGGCGAGGACGTCGCGGATCTCCTTGCGCTCGTAGAAGCGCACGCCGCCGACGATCTTGTACGGCAGCCCGGTCCTGATGAACACGTCCTCGAAGACGCGGGACTGGGCGTTGGTCCGGTAGAACACCGCCACCTGGCTGGGGGTGAGCGTCCCGTCGTCGGTGAGCTTGTCGATCTCCCCGGCCACGAACGCGGCCTCGTCGTGCTCGTTGTCGGCCACGTAGCCGGTGATGGCCGGCCCCTCGCCCTGCTCCGACCACAGGCTCTTGGCCGGGCGGCCCTCGTTGCGGTCGATGACCGCGTTGGCCGCGGAGAGGATGGTCTGGGTGGAGCGGTAGTTCTGCTCCAGCAGGATCGTGCGCGCCTTGGGGAAGTCGCGCTCGAACTCCAGGATGTTGCGGATGGTGGCGCCGCGGAACGCGTAGATGGACTGGTCCGCGTCGCCGACCACGCACAGCTCCGCGGGCGGCACCACGCTGGTGTCGGAGTCCTCGGCCGCGCCCACCAGTTCGCGGATGAACGCGTACTGGGCGTGGTTGGTGTCCTGGTACTCGTCGACCATGACGTGCCGGAAGCGGCGCCGGTAGTACTCGGCGACGTCGGGGAACATCTGGAACAGGTTGACGGTGAGCATGATGAGGTCGTCGAAGTCCATGGCGCCCGCCTCGTGCAGGCGGCGCTGGTAGAGCTGGTACGCCTCGGCGAGCTTCTTCTCCTGCTCGCTCTGGGCCTGCCCGGCGAACGTGTCGTAGTCGACCAGCTCGTTCTTGAGGTTGGACACCTGGGCGGAGAAGGACTTGGGCGGGAACCGCTTGGGGTCCAGGTCCATCTCCTTGCACACCAGCTGCATCAGGCGCGCGGCGTCGGAGGAGTCGTAGATGGTGAAGCTGCTCGGGTAGCCGAGCCGGGACGCCTCCCTGCGCAGGATGCGCACGCACGCCGAGTGGAAGGTCATGGTCCACATGCTGTTGGCGGCGCGCACGCCCAGCAGTGCCTGGATGCGCTCGCGCATCTCCGCGGCGGCCTTGTTGGTGAAGGTGATCGCGAGGATCTCACCGGGGCGCACGCCGCGTTCGGCCATGAGGTGGGCGATGCGGTGGGTGAGGACACGGGTCTTCCCGGACCCGGCACCCGCCACGATCAGGAGCGGAACACCGCTGTGGGTGACGGCGTCGCGCTGGGGACCGTTCAGACCTTCGAGGAGCTGTTCTTGGGAGGACACGCCATCCAGGTTACGGCCGCCCGGTGACGGCACCGTCCCGTCCACAGGACGGTTCGCCGGGTCGGCCCGGATCGGCCCGACCCTCTGGTCGAAAACGCCCTGATCGGCGAATTACGCTGTTTCGGTACGGGTCCCCACCAGGGGACCGTCTCGTGTCTCTCTGGGAGTTTCCTTGACCATGCGTGTGTTCGTCGACTGCGACCCGGGGATCGACGACGCCGTCGCGCTCGCCTATCTGGCCGCGCGACCCGAGGTGGAGATCATCGGCGTCGGCACGGTGTTCGGCAACAACAGCGTGGACGTCACGGCGGACAACGCGCTGCGGCTGCTGGAGCTGTACGGCCGCCCGGACACGCCGGTGGCGGTGGGCGCCGCGCGTCCGCTGGTGCAGCCGCCGCGCCTGGCCGCCCACGTGCACGGCGGCAACGGCCTGGGGGACGTGGAGCTGCCCGAGCCCACGGGCAAGCCGGTCGGGGAGACCGCGGCCGAGCTGCTGGTGCGCCTGGTCCGCGAGAACCCGGGTGAGGTCGACGTGCTGGCGGTGGGCCCGCTGACGAACCTGGCGATCGCCCTGGGCCTGGAGCCGGAGCTGCCCCGGCTGGTGCGGCGCCTGGTGGTGATGGGCGGAGCCGTGCGCGTCCCGGGCAACGTGTCCTCGCACGCCGAGGCCAACATCGCCAACGACCCCGAGGCGGCGGAGGCCGTGCTCGCGGCCGGGTTCGACCTGGACCTGGTGGCGTTGGACATCACCATGAAGACGGTGGCCACCACGGAGTGGCTGGAGGAGCTGAAGACGGTCCCGGGCGAGCGCGCCGAGCGCACGTCGGCGTTCCTGGACTTCTACGCGGACTTCTACGCGGGGCTCTTCGGGGTCCGCCAGTGCGCGATGCACGACCCGCTGGCGGCGGCGGTGCTGGTGGACCCGGACCTGGTGACGGAGGCGTTCGAGGCGCCGCTGCGGGTGGAGCTGGCCGGCACGCTCACCCGGGGGATGACCGTGGCCGACCTGCGCCCCCGTCCGAGGGGCGACGACCGGCGTCCCGCGCGCGTGGTCACGGAGGTGGTCGAGGCCGAGTTCCTCGGGCGGATGCTCGACTCGCTGCGCTGATCGGCTTGGACGCGCTGACCGGGCCGGGGCCGGGTGACCGCGTCGAGGTCGTCCACGGGTCCCGGTGGGGGCCGGCGGCCCTCCCTGGTCCGGTGGTCCCATGTATACGGGGGTTCCCAGGGCCTTCCCGGCCTCGCCGTGCCCGGATCCGCGCACCGGGGCGCCCGGCGGGTCAGACGAGTCTGCGGGCGGTGGCCCAGCGGCTCAGCTCGTGGCGGTTCGACAGCTGGAGCTTGCGCAGCACCGACGACACGTGGGTCTCCACGGTCTTGACGGAGATGAACAGCTCCTTGGCCACCTCCTTGTACGCGTAGCCGCGCGCGATGTGCCGCAGGACCTCGCGCTCGCGCTGGGTGAGCCGGTCGAGCTCGGGGTCCACCGGCGGGGCGTCGGTGGCGGAGAACGCGTCCAGCACGAACCCGGCCAGTCGCGGGGAGAACACCGCGTCGCCGTCGGCCACCCGCACGATGGCGTCGGCCAGTTCCCTGCCGGAGATGGTCTTGGTGACGTAGCCGCGGGCGCCGCCGCGCACCACGCCGATGACGTCCTCGGCGGCGTCGGAGACCGACAGGGCCAGGAAGCGGATCTGCGGGTGCTGGGCCAGGACGCGGCGCAGCACCTCCACGCCCCCGCCGCCGGGCAGGTGGACGTCCAGGAGGACGAGGTCGGGCTGCTTCTCCCCGATGACGTGCACGGCGCTGTCGACGTCCCCGGCCTCGCCGACGACGTCCACGGCCTCTCCCAGCTCACCGCGCACACCGCTGCGGAACAGCCGGTGGTCGTCCACGATCACGACGCGGGGAAGCGCGCCACCGTCACTGAAGCTCGTGCTCTGGTCTGCCACACCGTGGACTCTACCCATGTCCGCGGCGGCCGGGACACCCGCACGTCCAGGTGTCCGCATCCGGCCGGGCCTCCGGTGCCGTTGCCGCCCGGTCCTCTCGGGGACGGTGCGCTCGGTCCCGCGTTCCGTACCGGAGTCCTTCCCTGCGGCTGATCCGATCTCTTGCCATATGTATCGAAAGTCGATAGATTCCCATCGTGATTCGATCGAAGGAGAGACCATGGGGAAACTAACGGTGCTCGCGCTGCGCGTCGTGCTCGTGATGCTGTTCGCCGGTTCGGTGTTCCTGCAGGCGGTGATGGTGCCGCTGCTGGCCGTCGACCTCGGCGAGATCGACCCGGACCTCGCGTTCCCGCGCGCACCGGTCCTCGTGATCGTGGTCCTGGGCATCGTGACGGCCCAGGTCGTCCTGGTCTGCGTGTGGCGTCTGGTGACGATGGTGCGGCGTGAAACCGTGTTCTCCCACGCCGCCTTCCGGTACGTGCACACCGTGATCGGCGCGTTCGTGGCGGCCGCCCTCCTGGTGTTCGCGCTCGCGGTCGTGCTGGCGCCGGGCGAGGCCGTGCCCCCGGGCATCGTCCTCTTGCTGTGCGGGGTCGTCGTGGCCATCCTGGGGGTCGCGCTCGTCGTGCTCGTGCTGCGGATGCTGCTCGCCCAGGCGGTACGGATGCGGGCCGAGCTGAAAGAGGTGATCTGATGCCGATCCGCGTCGACATCGACGTGATGTTGGCCAGGCGGAAGATGTCCGTGGGCGAGCTCGCGGACCGGGTCGGGATCACGCCCGCCAACCTGGCGGTGCTCAAGAACGGCCGCGCCAAGGCGGTGCGCTTCACGACGCTCGCCGCGCTCTGCGAGGCGCTCGGCTGCCAGCCGGGAGACCTGCTGCGCTGGGAGGCCGAGGACACCGCGAAGGACGCCGCGGACGCGTGACGTCAGCGGCGCACCACCTCACCGGTGGCCCGGTCCGGGGCGGTCGGGGGCGGCAGGCCGTGACGGCGCAGGATGCGGTGGCAGGCCGGTGCGGGCGGCCAGGCGTACCGGTCCGATCCGGTGCTCGGTGCGCAGGCGCACCACCTGTTGCCCGATCGGGACGGCACATCTAGGCCTCGGGGATGCGGGGCATGCGCAACTGCACCTCGGTGCCCTCTCCCGGACCGGTGCGGATGCGCGCCGAGCCGCCGTGCCGGTCCATACGGCCCAGGATGGAGCCGCGCACGCCCATGCGGTCCTCGGGGATGTCGTCCATGTCGAATCCCGCGCCGCGGTCGCGGACGAACACCAGCACCTCCTCCTGGTCGACCTCGCCGAACACGGAGATGTTCTTGGTGCCCGCGTACTTGGAGGCGTTGACCATGGCCTCGCGCGCGGCGCGCAGCATCGCGGCCAGTCCGTCGTCCATGGGGCAGTCGCCCACGCACACCACCTCGACGGGGACGCCGTGCTCCTCCTCGACCTCGGCGGCGACGCGTTCGAGCGCGGGCGAGACGGTGGTGTCGGCGTCGGCCGGACGCTGGTAGAGCCAGCTTCGCAGGGCGCGCTCCTGGACGCGGGCGAGGCGCTGCACCTCGCGGGGGTCCTCCGCCCGGCGCTGGATGAGGGTCAGGGTGTGCAGGACGGAGTCGTGGATGTGGGCGGCCAGCTCGGCGCGCTCGGCGTTGCGGATGCGCTCGCGGCGCTCCTGGTCGCGTTCGCGTATCAGGCCGATGATCCACGGGGCGACGATGAGCGCGATGCCCGCGAGCACGGTGAAGGCGAAGGTCAGTCCCGCGCGGGCGTTCTGGAGCTGCTCCTGGAAGACGAGGAAGCCGATGACGCCGACGACGACGAGCAGGACGCCCGCGATGGCGCGCATGATGCCCTTGCCCCCCGCCCCGCCGACCGTGGAGGTCATCCACTCGTCGCGCTGGGAGGGGTTGGCGTGCTGCCAGAGGATGACGCCGCCGAGGGTGCCGAAGACCACGAACCACAGCAGCGGGTCGAAGACGCCGCCGAAGAGCAGGAACAGGACGCCGAGCCCCACGGCGAGGCCGACGTAGGCGACGAGCTGGGACAGGTCGCGGCCCCTGCGGCGGCCGTCCGGTCCGTCGGCCCCCTTCTCCCTCTCCTCGGGGTCGACGGGGACGAAGAAGTACAGGGCGACGTAGACGGCGACGCCGATGCCGCCCACGGACAGCGCCATGAGTGCGAGGCGGACGACCACGGGGTCGAGTCGCAGGTGCCGGGCCAGCCCGGCGCCGACACCGCCGAGGAGTCTGCCCTCCACCGCGCGGGTGAGCCGCGGGGTGTCCGTGGCTGGTGCTGCCACCGCCCGATCACCGCTTCCGTTCGTTACGTTCGCGCGGCGGGGAACACACCGCGCCGCGCCCACAGGTCCTGTGGTGTCCAGGATGCCCTCCCCGGGTGCGTGCGGGCATCGGGGACGCGTCCCTGGTCCTGCCCCGGTTCCGGTCAGGGTGGCTTCAGGGTCGTCCCGGATGTCCTGGCGGGCGGTTACGGGTGACGATGGGCGTGTGAGGAAAGTGCGGTGAGTGACCATGACTGACGACCCGGCACCCGATCCCGGCGGAGCCTCCTCCGTGTCCGGTGCGCCGGAGGCCGGTGCCCCCGGGCGCGAACTGCGCAAGGAGGACGACGACCGGGTCCTCGCCGGTGTGTGCGCCGGCCTGGGCCGGTACACGGGGACCGACCCCGTGGTGTGGCGGACGGCCTTCGTGCTGACCGCGTTCGCCGGGGCGACGGGCCTGCTGCTCTACGTCGCCGCGTGGATGCTGATGCGCGACGCCCAGGGCGGCCCGGCGACGTTCGAGCAGATGCTGGACCGGGGCATCCCGCCCCGGGCGGTGCCCAAGCTGCTCGCGGTGGGGCTGGCGGTCGCGACGGCGCTCAGCCTGGTCGGCGGGTTCGGCTGGTCGACGCTGGTGCTGGCGGTACCGCTCGTGCTGGGGCTGTTGGCCGCGCGCGGCCGGGGTGTGGACCTGCGGGCCGCGTTCGCGGGGCTGCGCGAGGACCTGGGGTCGAGGCGGCCCCCGCCGACGGCGCCGTCCCCCGGGCCGACGCCGACCTACTACAACCCGGCCCAGCCGTGGGCGTCCGCGCCGCAAGGACCGGTGGACCTGGCCGTGGTCGCGGAGCGCTCCACGGCCGGCTCCCCCGGGGACGACGACGGGGAGGACGGCGCGGACCGGTCCGGCGGCGACGGGGGCGGAGGGCTCTCCGGGCACGGCCCCGAGGAGTCGGAACAGGCCTGCCGGAAGGGCGCGCCGCTGTCCTCGCTCGCCCTGTGGACGATCGTGGCCGGGGGCGTCCTGGTCCCCCTCCTCGTGTTCGGCTGGTCGTCCTCGCTGTGGAGCGCGCGGACGGTCGAGCTGCTGTTCGGGCCGGAGACGGGGGTGTTCTTCCTCGCCGGAGCCCTCGCGGTGATCGGCGTGTACGCGCTGGTGGGCACCTGGGCGGGCAACCCGCGGGGACTGGTGTTCCTGGGGCTGGTGGTCGCGCTGGCACTGTCGCTGGCGTCGGTGACCGACCTGACCCGGGTGCGGATCGGGGGCGAGGTCTGGCGGCCGGCCACGGTGGCCGAGGCCGAGGGCGGGGACCACCGGTTCACCCTCGGTTCGGGGGTGCTGGACCTGACCGGGCTGGCGGACCTCTCCCCGGGCGAGACCGTCGACGTCTCCCTGCGGGTGGACGTGGGACACACGAGGCTGGTCCTGCCCGAGGACGCACGCGTCGCCGTGACCTCCCGGGTCGGACTGGGTGTGGTGAATCCCGGCGGGGAGGAACGGGGCGGCGGCATGGCCGGGTACTCCCTGACCTACGAGGAGGTCCACGAGCCCGCGGCGGACTCCGCGGTGGAGGGAAAGCGGCCGGAGGGCGGCGACGGGGCCGGACCGCCGCTGATCAACGTACGCACCGACTCACTGTTCGGTGTCGTGGAGGTGGAGCATGGCGAAGCGTAGGACTGACTGGGGCTCGCTGGTCGCGGGCCTGTTGTTCCTCGGTCTGGCGGTCGCGTTCGTCGTGCGCGGCACGGGTGACTGGGAGTTCAACGTCGTGTGGGTGCTGCCGGTGCTGGCCCTGGGGCTGGGCGCGGCCGGGGTGGCCCGCGCCCTCACCCGGTCCCGGAGGAGGCGGCCGCCGCCGGAACGCGTGTCCGGCCCCGAGGCGTCGGCCCCCGGGGAGTGACGGTCACTCCTTCGGCCGCGGGCGGTGCTCGGCGATGGCCGCGAACGCCGTCACGTCCAGCGACTCCCCGCGTGCGGAGGGGTCGACACCGGCCGCGCGCAGGGCGGCCTCGGCCGCGGGCGCGGAACCGGCCCATCCGGCCAGGGCGGCGCGCAGGGTCTTGCGGCGCTGGGCGAAGGCCGCGTCGATCACCCCGAAGACCTCCTTCCGGTCGGCCTTCGTGTCGGGCTGCGGGCGGCGGACGAGTTCGACCAGGCCGGAGTCGACGTTGGGGGCGGGCCAGAACACGCTCCGGCCGACCGAGCCCGCACGGCGCGCGTGGGCGTACCAGGCGACCTTGGCCGAGGGCACGCCGTAGATGCGCCCGCCCGGGGTGGCGGTGATCCGGTCCGCGACCTCGGCCTGCACCATGACCAGCACCCGCCGCAGGCCGGGCAGCAGTTCGAGCAGGTGCAGAAGGACCGGAACGGACACGTTGTAGGGCAGGTTGGCCACCAGCGCCGTGGGCTCGGGCCCGGGTACCCCGGTGATGCGCATGGCGTCGCCGGGGACGACGGTGAGGCGGTCGGCGAGGTCGGGCGCGTGGTCGGCCACGGTGCCCGGGAGCGCCGCGGCCAGCGCCGGATCGAGTTCGATCGCGGTCACGTGGCGCACGTGCGGAAGCAGTGCCAGGGTGAGCGAGCCGAGCCCGGGGCCGACCTCGACCACGACGTCGGCGTCGGTGACCCCCGCGACCCGGACGATGCGGCGCACGGTGCCGTGGTCGATGACGAAGTTCTGGCCCAGGCTCTTGGTGGGCCGGATTCCGAACCGCTCGGCGAGGGCCCGCACGTCGGCGGGGGTCAGCAGGCGGGAGCGGTCGTCGGGAGCGGGTGTCTGTGTCACCCCCATATCTTGCCAGCTTCCGCCCACCGGACCGCGCAATGAACCGAACGTCGTTCTAGTCTGTGGTCCGTACACGTCCACCGCCTCCTTGGAGACCGCCCATGGGACCCCTCAACGGAATCCGCGTCATCGAGTTCACCGGGATCGGCCCGGCGCCGATGGCCGGGATGCTCCTCGCCGACCTGGGTGCCAGCGTCATCCGCCTCGACCGGCCGGCGGCCGCCGAGGCGATGAACGCCGGTGCCGGCGGCCCGCACATGAGCGAGGGGCGCACCGTCCTGCCCGCCGACCTCAAGTCCGACGAGGGCCGCGCGTTCGCCCGCGACCTGGTCTCACGCGCCGACGTGCTCCTGGAGGGCTTCCGCCCCGGGGTCATGGAACGCCTCGGGCTGGGCCCCGAAACCTGTCTCGAACTCAACCCGCGCCTGGTCTACGCGCGTGTCACCGGCTGGGGCCAGGACGGCCCGCTGGCCCGCGCCGCCGGGCACGACATGAACTACATCTCCGTCAACGGCGCCCTGCACGCCATCGGGCGGGCGGGCGGCCCTCCGGTTCCCCCGATCAACCTCCTCGGCGACTTCGCCGGGGGCACCATGTTCGCGGTCACCGGCGTCCTCAGCGCCCTGGTCGAGCGGCAGTCCTCCGACCGGGGCCAGGTCGTGGACGCCGCGATGGTGGACGGCAGCGCCCTGCTGATGTCGATGGTGCACGAGGACCGCTCGCGCGGCTCCTGGAACGACGAGCGCGGCACGAACTACCTGGACACCGGCGCTCCCTGGTACGACGTGTACGAGTGCGCGGACGGCCGCCACGTGTCGGTCGGCTGCATCGAGCCCCAGTTCTACGCCGCCTTCCTGGAGGGCATCGGCCTGGCCGGGGAGGACCTGCCCGACCAGTGGGACCGGTCGGGCTGGCCGCGGCTGCGCGAGCGCTTCGCCGAGGTCCTGCGCACCCGGACCCGCGACGAGTGGGGCGAGGTGTTCGACGGCGTCGACGCGTGTGTGGCGCCGGTCCTGTCCCTGGATGAGGCTCCCGACCACCCGCACGTGCGCGCCCGCGGCTCGCTCGTGCGCGACGGTGACCGGGTGGTTCCCGGCCCGGCGCCCCGCTTCGACCGCACTCCGGGCGGCGTGACCCGGGGCCGGAGGCTGCCCGACGCCGACGCGACCCTCCGGGAGTGGGGTGTGGACCGCTGACCGGCGCGTACCGTCCCGGGACGGTACGCGCCCGGACGTGCGAATCCCCCTGTCCGGAGCGGAGAATGGCTAGGGTGAGCGACCGGGGCGTGGGTCCGCGGACCACGCCCGAGGCTGAGCGCGCGACGGGGGGAGTCCGCCATGCCACGACGGCTCGTCACACCGGGGGCGCGCTGGGGCGCACGCCTGTGTGCCCTGCTGCTGTCCGCGGCGGTGCTCTCGTGCGCCGCGCTCGCCGCTCCCTCCGCGGCCGGTGTGCCCGCCACCGTCGGCCCCTCCACCGGCGGCCCGGTCGGTGCGTCCACGACCGCTCCGGGCGGCAGCGGACTCGACGTCGTCCGCCCCGACCAGCCCGGCCCCGGGGCCATCGGCCGGCGTAGCGGACCCGTGGTGCTCGTGGGGGTGCCGGGCCTGCTGTGGGAGGACGTCACCTCCGAGAACACCCCGACCCTGTGGAGGATGGCCGAGGAGGGCTCCATCGGCAACGTGTCGATCCGCACCGCCACCTCCCGCACCTGTCCCACCGACGGCTGGCTGTCGGTGTCGGCCGGGCAGCGCGCCCTGTCCATACGGGAGCGCTTCACGGTGTGCGAGGCCGCGCCGGAGCCCGAACGCGACGGCTCGGGCGCGGTCGTCCCCGGGTTCGGCTCCTACGTCCGGCAGAACGCGCGGTCCCCCTTCGGCGCGCCCGTGGGCCTGCTCGGGCAGACGGTGCGCGACGCGGGCGGGACCACGCTCGCCGTGGGCCACGGTGCCGCCCTGGGCGTGGCCGACCGCTCCGGCCGGGTGGACCACTACGTCGACGGGGTACACGGCCTGACCACCGAGCGCCTGGAGGGGGTCTCCCTGGCCGCGGTGGAACTGGCCGAGCTCACCCGGCTCTACCCCGTCTACCCGGACCCGCTGACGCCCGGCCGGGAGGACGATGGGGAGAAGGACGGCGCGGAGGCGCCGGTGGACGGGGAGAAGGACGGGGAGGAGGACGAGGAGCCGCCCGAGCCCGACCCCGACGACGTCCCGGAGTGGGAGCGCGACAAGGCGCTGTCCACCCTGGACGGCCGGCTGCGGGCCCTGGAGAACGTGCTGCCGCCGGGCTCGTCCCTGATGGTCGTCGGAGTGTCCATGGACACCGGCCCCTCCCAGCTCACGGTGGCCCTGTCCGGCGAGATCACCGAGGAGGGGTTCACCGGGGCGGAGTCGTTCCTGGCCTCGGAGTCGACCCGGCGCGCCGGGCTGGTGGTGCTCACCGACATCACGCCGACCCTGCTGACCTCCCTGGGGATGCGGGCGACCGAGCCGACCAGCGGTCGGCCCTGGCACCTGGCCGGACGGCCGCCGACGACCGACAAGGCGGTGGGGCGGCTGGTGGAGTTCAACACCGCCGCGATCGTGGTGGGCGCCGCCATCCCGGGCTTCTTCAGCGGGCTGGTCGCCTTCCAACTGCTCATCTACGCGGCGGCGGCCTGCGCCCTGCACCGGTACTCGAACCGGCAGCGCGGCAAACGCGCGCGCGTGCTGTCCCTGACCCGGATCGTGGCGCTGGCCGGCGCCGCCTTCCCGGTGGCCAGCTACCTGGCCAACCTCGTCCCGTGGTGGACCTCGTCCATACCGCCGCTGGCCCTGCTGGCCTGTGTCCTGTCCGCGGACGCCCTGGTGGTGGCGCTGGCCATGGCGGGACCGTGGCGGCGCACGGTCCTCGGGCCGATGACGGTGGTGGCGGGAGCGACCACCGGGGTGCTCTTCCTCGACCTGTGCTTCGGCGCGGACCTGCAGATGAACTCGCCCACGGGCTACTCCCCGATCGTGGCGGGCCGGTTCTACGGGATCGGCAACATCGCCTTCGCCACGTTCGCGACCGGCATGCTGATGGCGGTGGCGGGGATCTCCCACGAGCTGATCTCCCGGGGACGGCGCGGCGCCGCCGTGGTGACGACCCTGGTCATCGGGTCGGCGACGGTGCTGATCGTCGGCTGGCCGGGGCTGGGCACCGACTTCGGCGGGGTGATCGCGCTGTTCCCCGGCCTGGCGGTGACGACGATGATGATCGCCGGGATACGCGTCACCCTGCCCCGCCTGGCCGTGGTGAGCGCGGCCGCGGTGTCCGCGATCGCGCTGCTGGCGTGGCTGGACTACCTGAGGCCTCCACAGGCGCGCAGCCACTTCGGGGCGTTCGCGGGCCAGGTGGTCAACGGCGAGGCGGCGGCGGTGGTGTCCCGCAAGCTCAGCGCGATGCTGGGGACGCTGGGCAACTGGCAGTTGACCCTGTTGGCGGCGTGTGCGCTGGTGTTCCTGTTCGTGGTGCTCCAGCGGCCGATCCACTGGAGGTTCGGCGCCCTGCAGGGCGCCTACGAGTACGCGCCGACACTCCGGGCGGGTCTGACCGGTTCCCTGCTGACCGCCCTGGTGGGTTTCGCGGTCAACGACTCGGGGGTCGCGATCCCGGCGATCGCGCTGACGGTGGCGGTGCCGTTGACTCTGTCGGCGTGTGTGTGGGCCCTCCAGCAGCAGAACGGGGACCGAACCCCGGATCCCGAACCGGCCGAGAACGCCCAGCGGATGTGATGTGGGCCTCACCAAGCACAGGGGGAGCAAAACACACGAGCACGACCTTGCGTCTCTCACGTCACGAAACGGCCACGGCCCTATGGTAAAGTCCGTGGTCGGGCGACCCTCGTAGAGGAAGCCCGGCACACTGGAGCGGCCCCGGTACCACCGCTCCGGCCACCGCCCCGAGCCACAGGCGGGGAATGCCCGCCCCCGCGGGCGGGTTTGGTCAGTTGCAGAGGGCAGGGAGTGGCCCGACGCAGCACCCACCGGCACACCGCCGTCTCCGCCGTCCTCACGGCAGGGCGGGGCACACCCAGGAACTCCCGAGCCGGATCCGTACGTTCTCTGGACAGTCGTCCTCGTTGCGAACTCCAACGGACCCGGGTGAGAGGGGCGTTCCATCCCCGGACCGGGGCACCACGCAAGGAAATTGATGAACCATCAGCTTGGCCACCGCGGTAACGCGAAGAACGCGCCGGTCGGCACCCGCTCGTGGAGCGGCGTGCGACCGGCCGCGCCGACCTGTCGGGCACGTCCCGAATACGCCGGAGTCGCCATGCCCGACCTGACCATCTCCTCCACCCTGCACGACACCGGACGGGTTCTGGTGTTGGACGGGGAGATCGACATGGCCACCGAACACCACTTCCAGGAGGCGGTGACCGAGGCCATCGTCACCCAGCCCTCCGGCCGCGTGGTCCTGGACTGCTCCGACCTCCGGTTCATCGACTCCAGCGGCCTGCGCGTCCTGATCCGCGCGCACAAGGCGGCCAGGGAGCAGAAGGCGCTCCTGGCGATCGCCTCGCCCATCCCGAGGATTCTGCAGACCCTGCGGGTCACCTCGCTCGACACGCGCATCCCCGTCTTCACGACGGTCTCCGAGGCCCTCGCCGCGTCGCACTCCGGCTGACACCGGCGCCCGCGCCCGCGGCGCCTCCGCGACCGCGACACGGCAGGCCACGACACACCTTCGGGGCGCGCCCCTGCGGCCGCGCCCCTCTTCGTGTGCCCGGGGACCGTGCACCCCCGGGCCGCCTCGTGTGCCGGGGCCGCCCCGTGGCGCTCAGAAGAGCAGCAGCCACACGCCCAGCGCGGTCACCGCGACGTTCACCAGGAGGAAGACCGCCACCCACAGGGCGCCGGGCAGGCCGGTGAGCCGCGCCAACTGGTCGGCGTCGGAGTGCGGCGACGGGTTGCGCCTCCGCTGCGCCTGGAGCTCGAAGACCGGCCGCACGCCCGCGAAGAGCAGGAACCAGATGAACAGGTAGGCGAAGGCCGCCTGGACCTCCGCGGGGGTGAACCAGCTGATCCCGAACACCACCGCGCCGGTTCCCACCACCGACAGCACGCCGTAGACGTTGCGGATCATCAGCAGCATGGCGGCGAGCACGACGATGCTCAGCCACAGCAGGGCGGTGATGCGGTCCGACATCAGCATGAGGATGCCCAGGAGGCCGATGACCGACGGAGCGACGTAGCCGGCGAAGACGGTCAGGACCATGCCGACACCGGTCGGCCTGCCCTTGGAGACGGTGACCCCCGAGGTGTCCGAGTGCAGCCGGATACCGGTGAGCTGGCGGCCGCTGAGCAGGGCGACGAGGGCGTGCCCGCCCTCATGGGCGATGGTGACGACGTTGCGTCCGATCCGCCAGGGCGGACCCAGCAGCACCGAGGCCAGGGCCAGGACGGCCGCGGCGATGATGATCCACCGCTCCGGTTCGGGTTGGACGGACAGTACTTCCCGCCAGACCTCACCCAAGGTTGTTCCCACCGCTGCCCCCGACTCCTGGTTCGACCGGATCCGTGCGGGCCCCACCGGTTCGCGCCGCGGTTGCCGGGAGACGCGCAGAACAGGGGCCCTTGCCGAACTTTAGGGCATTTGGGCGAGCACCGTGTTTTCCGTCCGGGCGGGAACCGGGCTCCGACACCAATCTGGCCTTCCCGCGTCGATGGACTGGCCAAACGGGATGCGCCGACCTACATTCGTCACTGTCAGTTATTTTCCTGCTACCGAGAGCAAGGATTGTCGTGAAACGTATCGCTGGACTCGCCCTCATGACCATGGCCGCCGGTGCCGTCATCGGTGCCGCCTCCCCCGCCGTCGCGGACGACGAGCACGACGGCTACCACGGCCACCACGGCCACAGCTGCGGCTGGCACGACTCCGATGAGGGCGAGCGCAAGAGCCACAGCGGGGAAGAGGGCCACTGGGACGAGTACGGCCACGAGGACGACGAGGACGACTGCGACAAGGACAAGGACGGGGACAACGGCTGGAACCACGGCCACGGGGACGATGACGACGGCCACCGCCACGGCGACGACCACGGTGGGAAGAACGGCTGGGACCACGGCGACAAGGACCACGGCCACGACGACGACAAGGACCACTGGGACGGCTACTACGACCACGACCACGACCACGACAAGGACCACGCCTGACGCTGGTCGACGCCTCCCGGTCCACGTGTCCGGCTGAGCCGGGGACCCGGTCCGGGAGGCACTGGGGGCGCCGCCCGCGGAACGACGCGTTCCCGCCGTCCCGCACAGACGGCACACGCCTTCCGCGCGAGGAGGCGTGCGGCACCCCCCGGTGACGCGAACCCGCTCCTGTCGCGAAGCGCCGCCCACGGCCCCCGGCCGAGGGCGGCGCCCGTGTCCGCGCATGCCTTCGGGGAGCGGTCAGCTCCCCTCGGACTCCGCCGCGGCCTTGAGCCGCTCCAGGGTCAGCTCGATGCTCCGTCCGTTCCTGGCCGGCATCCCCATCAGGACGTAGAACGCCGGAAGGCCCCGGGAGTAGTCGAAGGTCTCGGTGACCCTGGTGCCTCCCCCGGACAGCTCCCGCAGCTCGTACCGCCAGCGGTGCGAGCCGAAGTGCCGCCAGGCGATGAGGCGGTCCTCCTCGTACTCCACCACCCGGTTGGTGATCCGGTAGCCGACGCCGAACAGCTTCATGTCCATGCCGAACTCGCTGCCCCGCTCCAGCCGGTCGGGGCCGAAGAGGTTGGCACGCACGGTCCCCGACCCGTCGAACTCGGAGTGCCGCGCCGGTGCCGCGATGATGTCGAAGATCCGCTTGGCGGGAGCGTCCACCACGACGCTCCGCGCAACCTTGTGTCTGACCATGACCGCATCATGTCACCGGACGCGGGGCACGCCCCGGGCGCCCCGGCCCGTCCCTCAGGCGCGGACCGCGTGCCGCTCCACCGCCGCCAGCCCACCGCCCCGCGAGGCCACGTGCACCACCCAGAAGGAGCCCTTGCGCAGCCCGAGCTGCTGGGTGAACGGCGCGTCCAACTGGGTGAGCGCCTCGGCCATCAGGTGCGGCACCAGCTCGCCGTGCGTGCACACCACCGTCGGCCGCCCCTCGGCCAGGATCTGCGCGAACGCCTTCCTGGCCTCCTCCACGCTGTGGGAGGGTCCCCCCGCCGCGGAGGAGCCGGCGGAGGGCTGGTGGACCGTGAACGCCCGCTCGGTGTGCGTCGGCGCGTCGAACTCCACCGTGTACGGCAGCACCGACTCGGTGCACCGCGCCGCCGCCGACGTCACCACCCGGGGCCGCCCGTAGGCGCCCAGCAGCCGGGACAGGGCCAGGGCGTCGGCGCGGCCGGCCCCGTCCAGCGGACGCAGCAGGTCCTCACCGTTCCAGGTGCGCTTCTCCCCCGCCGAGAGGTGCCGCAGCAGGATGACGGGGAAGGTGGTGGCGGGCCCGGCCAGGAAGTTGTCGACCACCTGCACGTCGTGGTCGTAGGTGAGCCGGTCGCGGGCCTCCTCCGCGCGCACCCACTCGACCAGCTCGACCTCCTCGTTGGGCGGGTAGTCGATCCCCCCGCCGGGGTCGGCGGGCGTGGCCGCCCACCACTCCACCTGCTTGGGCCATCCGTCCTTGAGGTAGCGCTGCGGCGGGAGCCTGCGGCCCAGCAGAGGGGTCAGGCCGGTCTCCTCCCGGACCTCGCGGACCGCGCCGACGATGGTGTGCTCGCGGTTCTTGAGCTTGCCCTTGGGCAGGGTCCAGTCCCCCCGGTCGGGCCTGCGGATGAGGACGACCTCGGTTCCTCCCGCCCCCTCGCGCCACAGCAGGGCGCCACCCGCGCGGATGGGTTCGAGGTAGCCCCCGACCGCCGTCCGGCGCGGGACGCCGCCGCCCACGCCCTCGACGGAGCCCTCGACGTCTCCCTCGGTTCCCGTCATGTTCATCCGCTCTCCACTACTCGCAGGTGTCGGTCTCCGCGCAGGCTCTCCTGCAGGTCGACGAGTGGCCGACCGTCGGAGCCGTGGGTGGCGCGGCTCCAGGTCCCGTCGGGTTCCAGCCGCCAGGACGAGGTGGTGTCGGCCATCGCCAGGTCCATGAGGCGGACCAGGCGGTGGCACTGCTCGGAGTCGGCCACGCGCACCAGCGCCTCGACCCGTCGGTCCAGGTTGCGGGGCATCAGGTCCGCGCTGCCGATCCACACCCGGGGCCGCCAGCCACCCGAGAAGACGAAGATACGGGAGTGTTCCAGGAAACGGCCGAGGATGCTGCGGACCCGGATGTTCTCGGAGAGCCCGGGCACCCCTGCGCGCAGGACACAGCTGCCGCGCACCCACAGGTCGACGTTCACCCCGGCCTGCGAGGCCCGGTAGAGGGCGTCGATGATCTCCTCGTCGACCAGGGAGTTGACCTTGATGCGGATGCGCGCGGGCTCGCCCTTGAGGCTGTTGTCGATCTCCGCGGCGATCTGTTCGAGCAGGCCCTCGCGCAGGGCGGCGGGGGCGACGAGCAGGCGCCGGTAGTGCTTCCTGCGGGAGAACCCGGTGAGGCTGTTGAACAGGTCGTTGACGTCCTCGCCCACCTCGGGGTCGGCGCTGAACAGGCCGAGGTCCTCGTACATGCGGGCGGTGCTCGGGTTGTAGTTGCCGGTGCCCACGTGGCAGTAGCGGCGCAGCAGCCCGTCGTCGTCCTGGCGGATGACCATGGAGAGCTTGCAGTGGGTCTTGAGGCCGACGACGCCGTAGACGACGTGGCAGCCCGCCTCCTCCAGCTTGCGCGCCCACTGGATGTTGTTCTGCTCGTCGAAACGGGCCTTGATCTCGACCAGGACCACGACCTCCTTGCCCTCCCTGGCGGCTTCGACGAGGGACTCCACGATGGGCGAGTCCCCGCTGGTGCGGTACAGGGTCTGTTTGATCGCCACGACCTTGGGATCGGTGGCGGCCAGGGCCAGGAAGCGCTCGGTGGTCGTGGCGAAGGACTCGTAGGGGTGGTGGACGAGGACCTCGCGCTCGCGGACGGCGGCGAACAGGTCTCCGGGTGCCAGGGCGTGCGGCTCGGCGGGGACCATGGGCGGGTAGCGCAGCTCGGGCCGCTCGGCGTCGGCGATCTGGGACAGTCCGGCGAGGTTGAGCGGCCCGGGGACGCGGTAGGTCTCCCCCTCCTCGGCGCCGAGCGCCCGGGTGAGGATGGCGAGCGCCCCGTCGCTGATGTCCTGTTCGACCTCCAGGCGCACGAGCGGGCCGAAGCGGCGGCGCAGCAGTTCGTCCTCCAGGGAGGTGACGAGGTCGTCGGTCTCGTCCTCGTCGACCTCCAGGTCGGCGTTGCGGGTGACGCGGAACGCGTGGTGCTCCAGGATCCGCATGCCCTCGAAGAGCTGGGGCAGGTGGGCGGCGACGATGTCCTCGACGGGGACGAACCGGCCGCTGCCCCCGCCTCCGGACTCGATGAAGCGGGGCAGGGAGCTGGGTATCTTGACGCGGGCGAACATGCTGCGGTCGTCGCGCGGGTCCTGGACGGCGACCGCGAGGTTGAGCGAGCGGCCGGAGACGTAGGGGAAGGGGTGCGCGGAGTCGACCGCGAAGGGGGTCACCAGCGGGTAGACCGAGCGCCGGAAGTAGCCGTGCAGGTCCTCGCGCTCGGCGGTCTCCAGATCGCTCCAGCGCACGATGCGGATCCCGACCCCGCGCAGGGCGGGCGCGACGCTGTCCTGGAAGCAGGCGGTCTGGCGGAGCATGAGCTCGTGGGTGAACCGGGAGATGCGTTCGAGCAGCGCGCGGGGGTGGTGCCCGCTGGAGGAGGCGACGTGCAGGCCGGTGGCCAGGCGCCGTTTGAGCCCGGCGACGCGGACCATGAAGAACTCGTCCAGGTTGCTGGAGAAGATCGCCAGGAACCGCGCCCGCTCCAGGAGGGGGACGTCCTCGTCCTCGGCGAGTTCGAGGACCCGTTGGTTGAAGCGGAGCCATCCCTCCTCGCGGTCCATGAACCTGTCGGCGGGCAGCCCGGTGGGCCTGGTGGCGTCACCCGATGGCGTTGGCGCTGTTTCCGTGCTCACAGTGAGCAGACTCCCTCTTTTCCATGACCTCCCGGTGACACCTCCGTGAGGGCGAGGTGACCGCCACGCGACCGCTGTGGACCTCTTCCGCCGACGCGCCGGGGACGCCGGGGTCTTCGCCGCGTGTACCCGGCGTGCGGGGCGGGCCGGTTCCGGGGAGGACCGGCGCCGGCGGAGTCGTCGGCCGGTAACGGTGGGGCCGTGGCCGGTGTCGGCGCGGCCCTCAGTTGAGACCGATCTGCAGGTCGGGCGGCATGATCATCAGGAACATGCCGACGCGCATGATCACCTGGAGCCAGGTGTTGCGAAAGCACGTCCACAGGTAGCCGTAGAGGAGGCTGGCCGTGGCGTAGGTCAGCAGGGCGAGGCCGGTGTTGTACACCAGGTCGGTCCCCGGAAGCTGGGAGACCGCGTCGTAGGGCTGGATGACCGCGTAGGTGACCGCGAAGACCACCGAGGTCGCCACGATCCCGCCCCAGCGGCCCATCTGGAGCTCCAGTCGGCTCTGCATCATCCCGCGGAAGAAGATCTCCTCGCACACGGCGATCACGGTGAAGGCGAGCAGGAAACCCAGCAGGGGGAGGGACGGCCCCGGCAGCCCGATGTAGGGGATGAGCAGGTAGCCGAGGAGGGTCAGCGCGACCCCGACCGGGATCAGCCCGAGCCAGCGCCAGGGCTCGGACACCCTCAGCGCGATCGCGGGCATGTCGGTGCCCTTGCCGTCCACGGTGACCCCTGAGCGGTCCATGAGCAGCAGCGGCAGGGTGAACAGGAACAGAAGCCTGGACACCAGCGAGGCGGACATGGCCAGGTCCGCGCCGATCTGCGCCCCGTAGGCGCGAAAGAGCAGGGACAGCGCCACCATGGACAGCACGAAGCAGACGAGGAGCAGCCCCAGCCAGGCCACCTCGCGCCCGACGGGGTGGCCCTCCATCGCCCGGACGATCCTGAGGTCCAGCCGGTCGCGTGCGCCGAAACCCCTGACCAGGGCCCAGGCCAGGATCCCGCCGATGAGCATCGGGGACCAGGAGACCATGAGGAGGACCATGGAGTCGCCCAGGACGTCGGAGCGCAACGCGGGGTGCGAGAGCATCGGTACCGCGATGAGCAGGACGGCGAGCAACGCCCCCCAGGCGAGTCCCCATCTTCGCACCATGGTCACAAGAGTCCCTCCTGTCGCAGAACTCTCATTCTGCCCAAGGGGAAACTAAAAGCTACTTAATGACTACGGTATGTCGTCACTCGTCTCGGCATACCAGGTCAGGACGTGGCGCGGGGCCGCTCCCGGCTCCGGAAGCGGCCCCGCGTCGGTCGGCGTACGCGCCGGCCCTCAGAAGCCGTTGTCCAGGACCGAGCGGAGGAAGGACTTGGTGCGGTCCTCCTTGGGATCGCCGAAGATCTGCTCCGGCGGACCCTCCTCGGCGATCTGGCCCTGGTCGAACATGAGCACCCGGTGCGACACGTCCCGCGCGAAGCCCATCTCGTGGGTCACGCACAGCATCGTGATGTCCGTGGTCTCGGCGACCTCGCGCAGCACGTCCAGGACACCGGCGACCAGCTCCGGGTCCAGGGCCGAGGTGACCTCGTCCAGCAGCAGGATCTCCGGCTGCATGGCCAGCGCGCGGGCGATCGCCACGCGCTGCTGCTGCCCGCCGGAGAGCTGGGTGGGGTGGGCGTCGATCTTCTCGCCGAGCCCGACCAGGTCCAGCAGCTCCTTCGCCCGGGCGTTGGCCTCGTCCTTCGGGGTGCCCAGCACGTGTACTGGCGCCTCGGTGATGTTCTGGCGCACGCTCATGTTCGGAAACAGGTTGAACTGCTGGAAGACCATGCCGATGCGCTTGCGGCGCTCGCGCATGTAGCCCTCGCTCGCACGGACCAGCCCCTGGCCCCGGCGCATGTGGCTGAACGGCTCGCCGCCCACCCAGATGACGCCCTCGGTGATCTTCTCCAGGGTCATCAGCAGGCGCAGGATGGTGGTCTTGCCCGAACCGCTCGGGCCGATGAGGGTGACCCGCTCGCCGGGAGCGACGGAGAAGTTCAGGTCGTCGAGCACGGTGAGGTCGCCGAAGCGCTTGACCACGTCGTCGAAGACGATCAGGGACTGGCCCTCGACACCCGGGGACTCTGCGTTCACGGGGGTATCAGACGGCGGCATAGCGTCGCTCCAATCGTCGGAGGAGGATGGCGGACGGGATGCTCACGAGGAGGAACAGGAATCCGACCACGGTGTAGACCTCGACGACGCGGAAGCTCGCGCTGCCGATCCGCTGGGCCTCGGTGAGCAGCTCGGCCACACCGATCGCGATGAGCAGCGGCGTGTCCTTGAACGTCGCGATGAGGTAGTTGCCCAGCGCGGGGATGACCTTGCGGATGGCCTGCGGCAGCACGATGGCACCCCAGGTGCGGCGGGCGGGCAGGCTCAGTGCCCGGGCCGCCTCCCACTGCCCCTTGGCCACGCCCTCGATGCCCGAGCGGTAGACCTCGGCCGTGTAGGCCGCGTAGTGCACGCCGAGGACGACGACGCCCACGGTCATCGGGGTGATGTGGGCCGGGGTCAGGAGGAAGACGAACACCAGTTGGATGACCAGCGGTGTCGTACGGATGAACTCCGTGGCCGCGTGCAGGACGGCGCCGAAGAACGGCGTCCGGCGGGCGATGGCGATCAGCAGCCCCAGGACCAGAGCGATCAGGTAGCTGAGGAAGGTGATCTGGACGGTCGTCCCCAGGGCGCCCAACAGGTCGGGCAGGATCTGGAGGGTCCATTGGAAGTCCCACATCAGAAGGTCCCTCCCGCGCTACCGACCGGTGTGGACTGGGCGAGGGACTTCAGGCTCTTGCCGCGCGGCGGGGTACGGCCCAGCTTCCGGTTGGCGCGGCGTTCGAGCATTCGCATGCCGAAGATGAGGACCTGCGCGATCAGGTAGTAGAGGATGAAGGCGCCGATGAAGGCGACCACCGTCTCACCCGTGGACTCGCGCATGTTCTGCGCGACGGCCGTCAGGTCGGCCACACCGATGAGGTAGACCACCGCGGTGGCCTTCATCAGCTCGATGACGAGGTTGCCGAACGTGGGCAGCATCTGGGCCCACGCCTGGGGCAGCACGACGAGGCGCGTCCGCTGGAACCAGGAGAGGTTCAGCGCGACCGTGGCCTCGACCTGCGCCTTGGGCACGGCGTTGATGGACGACCGCACGACCTCGGCTCCGTAGGCCCCCACGTTGAGGCCCAGGGCGAGGATCGCGGCGAACATGTCGTCCAGTCGGAACCCGCTCAGCTGCGGCAGGGCGAACGCCATCCAGAACATCAGCACCAGGGCGGCGATGCCCCGGAACACCTCCACGTAGACCGTGGAGATGGCCCGGGGCAGCCAGTGCCTGATCGTCCCCATGATCCCGAAGACCATGGCCAGGACGAAGGCCAGGGCACAGCCGCCGAAGGTGAGCTGGATGGTGATCCACGCGCCGTCGATATAGAGCGGTAGTCGCTGGATCAGGAAGTCCACTGCGGGTTCATTCCTTGCAGAGTTCGGCGGTGGTCATGTCGTCGGGCAGGTCGGCCTCGGTGAAGCCCCAGTCCTGGCCCAGCTCCAGGAGGCGTCCGCTCTCCTTGAACTCGGCGATCACCCGGTTCATCTCCTCCAGCAGCGTGGTGTCCTCCTGCCGGACGCACAGGCCGCCCCAGCCCTTCTCCTCCTGGCCGTCGATCACGGGGAAGAACGGCTCGGTGACCTCGAAGGGGCCGCCCCGGTCCTGGAGGAGGTACTCGTGGGACACGCTCAGCATGGACATCGCGTCGACGCGCCCCGCCTCCAGCAGCTCGTAGCCGGCGGTCTGGTTGGGGATGAGCTCCTGCTGGTCCTCGGGCACCTCGAAGTAGTTGGCGTAGGTCTGCTCGACCGAGCCGTTGAGGACCGCGAGCTTGAGGTCGGGGTTCTCGGCGAAGTCCTTGAAGTGCTTGATGCCCTCCGGGTTGCCCTCCTTGACCATGAAGGCCTCGGGGGAGGTGGCGGTGGGCTCGGTGAAGGCGACCTGCCCGCAGCGCTCGGGGGTGATGAACATGCCGGCGGCGATGACGTCGAAGCGGTTTGACTTCAGGCCCGGGATCAGTCCGTCCCAGTTCACGGAGGAGGCCTGGATCTCGGGGACGCCCAGCTCCTCGAAGACGGCCTTGGCCACGGCGGGGGACTGCCCGGCGGGGTTGCCGGAGTCGTCGACGAAGCCGAAGGGGATCTCGTTGGCGAGGCCGACCGCCACGAAGCCCTGCTCGCGGAGGCGGTCCAGGGTCGATGTGCCCTCCTCCCCCTCTCCCCCTCCGCCGTCGACCCGGCTGCAGGCGGCGAGACCGAGGGTGGCCAGCCCCACTCCACCCAGGCGAAGTGCGTCTCGGCGGCCCCAGGCTCCTCGGCTGACAGCTGGTACCTGCTTCTTCACGACTGCTCCTCGAAAGACTTGGGGGGAGCGGCGCACTCGTCCGGGGGGACGGCTACGCCGCACATGCGGATCGGTGGGACGCCCGGTGTGGGCGGGTCGCGGCCCGCTGTACCGCGGCTGCGGCCGCCGTCCGGTGCAGGGCACGACGGCCTGGTACGGGGTTCTGTCCCGAGCATGCTCAGCCTCCCCCAAGCATGCTCGACAGTAACGAGACCCGATTAGTCCGTTATGCACTGGTTATGCGTGCGCGGCCCCCGGGTGATCGCATCTTCGCCCTGCTCAGGGCGGGTCACCTGTGCTTTGTGACGCTGAGTCCGAGGCTCCGTCACCCTGGGGCGCCTCCCCCGTGAAAGCACTGTGGGCGGGGTCTCGCGACCCCGCCCACAGTGTGTTCGTCCTGCTCGTCTCGCCCGCTCCTCGGAGGGTCCCGGAAGGAGACGCCCGTGGCGTGCCCCTGCCGTCCGGACGCCTCCAGGACGGGAACCCACCCCCCGGCGGTTCCCGGTGCGGGACCGGGCCCGGGCCTCGTGCCCCAGGACCCCGACCTCGGGTCCCGGGCCCGGACCGGGCTCTCCGGTGCTGTCGTCAGTCCTCGACGATGAGCGGGTAGACGCCGTTCTCGTCGTGGACCTCGCGCCCGGTGACGGGCGGGTTGAACACGCACAGCACGCGGAAGTCCGTCTTGGGGCGGACGGTGTGCTTCTCGTGACCGTTGAGCAGGTAGAGGGTGCCCGGGGTGATGATGTGCTTCTCCCCCGTCTCGTCGTTGGTCACCTCGGCCTCGCCCTCGATGCAGTGCACGAGTTCGATGTGGTTGGCGTACCACATGCTGGTCTCCGTACCCGCGTACAGGACGGTCTCGTGGAAGGAGAAGCCGACCTTGTCCTTCGCGAGGACGATCCGGCGGCTGCGCCAGGTCTCCGTCTTGATGTCGGCGTCGGTGTCGTTGACCTCGTCCAGGCTGCGAACGATCACTGGTTGTCTCCTTTACGCGCTCTGCGGCGCCTTTCGATGGTGGTGCGACACGGGGGCGGGGCCGGACGGCGTCCCGAAGGTCGCCGCCGGCCCCGCACCGCGTGGTGTGGAACTCCGCAGAGGAAGTTCCTAGGCGGGCTGTGCCACCTTGACCGCGGCACGGACCGCGTCAGCCATGATGTCAAGTCCCGCCGTGAGCTCCTCCTCGCTCGCCGTCAGCGGCGGCAGGAGTTTGGCGACCTCGTCCTCGGGACCGGAGGTCTCCAGGAGCAGGCCGCGGTCGAAGGACTCGGCGGCGACCTTCTTGGCGATGCCGTCCTGCTCGAAGGCCAGGCCGCGGGCCAGGCCGCGGCCGCGCACGTGCGCGCCGAACTCGGCGTGCTCGGCGGCCATCTCGGCCAGGCGCGCGGCGACCATGTCGCCCTTGGCCTTGACCGAGTCGGCGAACGAGGAGTCGCTCCAGTAGCGGCGCAGCGCCTCCGAGCCGGTGACCATGGCCGGGTTGAACCCGCGGAAGGTGCCGTTGTGCTCACCCGGCTCCCACACGTCCAGCTCGCGCTTGAACAGGGTGAGGGCCATGGGCAGGCCGTAGCCGCTGATGGACTTGGACAGGGTGACGATGTCCGGGACGATCCCGGCTTCCTCGAAGCTGAAGAAGTCCCCGGTACGGCCGCAGCCCATCTGGATGTCGTCGACGATCAGCAGGATCTCGTACTCGCGGCACAGCTCCGAGAGGTCGCGCAGCCACTGGGCGCTGGCGGCGTTGATGCCGCCCTCGCCCTGGACCGTCTCGACGATGACGGCGGCGGGCTTGTCCAGGCCACTGCCGCTGTCGTCCAGCAGGCTGCGCAGCCACAGGAAGTCCGGCGTCTTGCCGTCCATGTAGTTGTCGAACGGCATCGTGGCGACGTGGCCCAGGGGCACGCCCGCGCCACCGCGCTTCATCGAGTTGCCGGTGACGGCCAGGGCGCCCAGGGTCATGCCGTGGAAGCCGTTGGTGAAGTTGACGATGGTCTCGCGACCGGTGTACTTGCGGGCCAGCTTCAGCGCGGCCTCGACCGCGTTGTTGCCCGCGGGGCCCGGGAACTGGATCTTGTAGTCCAGGTTCCGCGGTTTGAGGATGATCTCCTCGAAGGTTTTCAGGAACTCGCGTTTGGCCACGCTGTAGGCGTCGAGGCTGTGGACGATCTTGTCGTCGGTCAGGTACTCGATGAGCGAGGTCTTCAGCTCCGGGTTGTTGTGCCCGTAGTTGAGCGAACCCGCTCCTGCGAAGAAGTCCAGGAAGGGCTTGCCGGTCTCGTCGTAGACATGGCTTCCGACGGCCCTGTCGAACACGACCGGCCAGTTCCGGCAGTATCCGCGGACTTCGGACTCCAGGCGCTGGAAGGTATCCATGGTGTGTTCCTTGGTTCCTTTCCCCAGGTTCGTGGGCTCATGGCTTGGACGATGGGGTGGGTTGGTGGATCCGGTGCGGATGGTCGGTCACACTTCCGGCTCGGGATTGAGGGGACCGATGCGTACGAGGTCTTCGGGATCGTGCGGTGTGTCGTCGTCCGCAGGGAAGTGTTCCCCGCCGAAGAGCGGACTCCACACGGCTTCGGCCCCCCTGTCCCGGGCAAACGAGGCGAACAGGGCTCGGGATGCGGTGTTGTCGGCGGTGACGGTCGCTTCGAGGTAGCGCAGGCCACGCTCGGTGATCCGGTCACCGATGAAGTCGAGCATCCGGCGGGCCAGCCGCTGTCCGCGGAACGCGGAGTCCACGGCCACCTGCCAGAGGAAGTACGTGTCGGGGCTGTCGGGCCGCACGAAGCCGGTGACGTAGGCCGCGACACGGCCCTCGTCATCGCGGGCGACGACGCTGGTCTCGGCGAAGTCCCGGCACCAGAGCGCGTAGGCGTACGGGGAGTTGACGTCCATGCCCGTCTCCCCCGCCAGCCGCCACATGTGCGGTCCGTCCTCCAGGGACGGGTGCGACAGGCGCACGCCTCCACGGCCCGCGGCTCCTGGTGTCTCGGTGCTCGGGGCCCCGGCGTCAGTGCGGTCGCGTGCTTGGAGGTTCGTTCGTTGATGTGGCACGTCGATCGAACTTAGCGAACGAATACCAACGAGATTTCAGGGAGGCTCCGTGTAGATGTTTCGACACGCTCTCATCGGGTAGGACTTGTTCATTTAACAGTGCTTCGACGCCCTGAACAGGGCCTTCGTCCGAAGCTCCGAGGCGGTCCGCCGACGCGCTCACGCCTTGCCCATCAGGGGATTTCGCGTCACGGCCACGGGCGGATCACCCGGGGCGCGGGCGCGCACCGCGCGGCGGCCACCTGATGAGGTCAACAACCCTCAGGGCCAAACATAGGCCCTCAACAGGCAATATTAAGCGTGCGTTAAGTCACATTGATTCGGTGGAAACCTCGCGACATAACGGGGCCCGGGCCGCGTTTCACGCCACACGGTACGTTCCGGGGCACCGGAAGGATCGCCGAAGCGCCGGTGGGCGCGAGGATCCGGCGGTCCGGCGCGGCCCGGGAGCCGCCGCGACGGGGCACCGCCGACCTCCTCGCCCGCGTCCACTGCGGGACACAGTGGCCCGCTACCCGGAACGTCCTTGAGAAATCACGGATTTTCTAGCAGACTTCGCGTAGTACTACACAAGGTCGTACTACACTTGGTCGCATCGCTGCGCCGCGATTCTCCGGGCCGACCGCCCGTGAACGGCGGGGCGGAGGATTCCTGACCCCGCCGTGAGAGCACGGTGCGGGCCACTGACCACGGATCACAGCCACGGATCGGAGGCGCCCGTGAACCGCCTGTACCACGAGAGCGAGGACTGGGTCGAGCAGGGCAACTGCCGCTCGTACGACCCGGAGATCTTCTTCCCGGTGAGCACCACCGGGATCGGGCGCGCCGACACCGAGCAGGCCGTCGCCGTCTGCCGCAGTTGTACTGTTCGCCAGGAGTGCCTGCGGTGGGCCCTGCGGGCCGGAGAGGCCCACGGGGTCTGGGGTGGCACCACCCCCGAGCAGCGCCGCTACATGCGGCGCGAGCTGGTTCCGGCCGGCAGGAGCTGATCGGGAGCGCCCGGGGGGCCGCGCCCGGTGGCCCCCCGCCTTCCCGCTCCCCGCCCGACCCCGTTCCGAGGGAGACACCATGACGCGGACGAGCGCCGCCCCGGCCCGCCGGGCCGGTCCACGCGGTGCGCGACCGGTGACCCCGCGGCACCTTGCGGCCCCGTGGGGCACGGCCTAGGTTCTTTCTCGTGCGACCCGCCCACGGCACACTCCGCCTCCTGCGCACGGCACTCCTCGCCGCTGCGTGCACGGGGCTTGCCTGGAGCGGCCACAACGTGTGGGCCGCGTCCCCGGCCTCCGCCGGCGGGTTCGCGGCCGCGGCCGCGGTCCTGTTCCCCCTGCTGTGGTACTTCACCCGCACGATGCGCGGCTTCGGCGACATCTTCGCCGTCATGGCCTCCGTCCAGGTCCTCCTGCACCTGATCCTCCTGGGATCGGCCCAGCCGCTCCCGGGGATACCCGGCGCCGGCGCGGACCACGCCGGACACGGCCTGTCCGCCCACGCTCTCGGCCTAGCGCCGGGCATGCTGTTCGCACACCTGTGGGCCGCCCTGCTGGCCTCCGCGCTGCTCGCCCACGGCGAGGCGGCCCTGTGGTTCCTGGCCGCCCTGCTCTGCCGCGCGCTGCCGTCGCTGCGCGTGCCCGACCTCGCGTTCACCACCCCCGTACGGATCCCGTGTGCCGCCGTCCCGACGGCGCCCTCCCCCGTCGTGCTCTCGGCGAACGGTCCCCGCGGACCTCCCCGGCCCCGGGGCGCCTTCGCGTAGACCGACCGAACCGAACGCTGAGAGAAGACATGACCACTGACCACAGCATCCCCACCCGCGGCGGCACAAGACCCTCCCGCCTGCTGCCGCGTGCGGCCGCCGCCCTGCTGACCCCGCTCGCGGCCGCCGCCCTGGCGCTGGCCCCCTCTCCCGCCCTGGCCCACGACGCCCTGACCGGTTCCGACCCCGAGGACGGCCAGACCCTGGACAGCGTCCCCGAGGAGGTCGTGCTGACCTTCAGCAACGCCCCGATGGAGGGCGGCAGCGGCAGTGCCGTCGTCGTCACGGGCCCGGACGAGGAGACCACCTACGAGGAGGGCGAGCCCACCTTCGACGGCACGGACGTGTCCGTGGGGCTGCGCACGCTGGACCAGGCCGGCGAGTACACGATCGGCTTCCGCGTGGTCTCCTCCGACGGACACCCGATCCAGGACACCCTGACGTTCTCGGTGACCGAGGAGGCCGTCGCCGCGGCGGCTCCGGAGTCCGCGCCCGAGGAGACCGCTCCCGAGGAGGAGGCGGCGACCGGGGCCGCGGAGGAGGAGACCGCCGGGGAACCGGCCGGGGAGGCGCCCGCCGACGAGGCCGCGGCCGCGGAGGAGGTCTCGCCCGTCGCCCTGGCGGTACTGGCCGTCGTCGCCGTCGGCGGTGTCGCCGCGGTCGTACTCGTGGCCGTGCGCATGCGCAAGCGCTCCGGCGCGGGCCGGGAGTAGGCGAAGCCGCCTGCGGCCGGCGACGGACGAGGGGCCCGTACACCGTTCCCGGACTCGGAGACGGTGGACGGGCCCCTTCCGTGTCCGGCGCCCCGGCGGCGGAGGGCAGGAGTCACGGACAGGCCGCGGTGGCCGGTGGAGAAGCGCGGGAACGGTGGAAGCCGTGTGGGGGGCGGGGGTGTGGGAGCTCCGGAGGTGGCGGAAGCCGTGGAAACGGCGGGAAGCGCGGACGGGGATGGACGGGGGGCGTGTTCGTCGGGGTCGGGGTCGGGTGCGGGATCAGACGCGCCGGGCCAGCAGGATGCTGATGTTGTCCTTGCCGCCCGCCTCCATGGCGGCCTGCCACAGGGCGTGCACGGCGGCCTCGTCGCTGCCCGCCTCGGCGATCATCCGCTCCATCTCCTCGGTCAGGACCAGGTCGGACAGGCCGTCGCTGCACATGAGCCAGGCGCTGGGGTCGGCCGCGTCGTCCCGGCCCACGTGCGGGACCATCGTGCCGCCCGAACTGCCGCCCAGGGACTGGGTGATGAAGTTCGTGGTGACCGGACGGCCGTCCTCGGACGGCGGCAGGGCCGGTGAGTCGTCCTCGGAGAGCTGCCTCAGGCGGCGTCCCTCCAGGCGGTAGGTCCGGGAGTCCCCGACGTTGAACCAGAAGTTGCCGTCGTTGTTGAGCAGGACTCCCGCAACGGTGGTCCCCATCCCGGAGAACTCGGTGTGCTGCGTGGCGTGGTCCTTGATCTCCTCGTCGATGTTGCTCAGCAACTGCGCGATCTCCTCCACGCCGTCCAGGCGCGGCCCCATCTCGGCCATGCGGTGCACGGCGTGCTCCGAGGCGATCTCTCCCGCGGCCTGACCGCCGATCCCGTCGGCGACCGCCAGGATGACGGGCTCGCTCACCGGGAGCACACAGCGCACAGGCGAGGTCATGTTCGCACTGGCGACGGTCAGGGCACCCATGACGACGGCGTCCTCGTTGGCGGGACGGATAGCGCCCCGGTGCGTGAGGGCCGTGACAATGACTTCCCCACCAGCGACACCCATACGCCCTTCCTCCCGTTTCATCGGCCGTGGCCGGTTGCCCGGCGCACAGCGCCAGACCTTGGTCGAGTCCCGTTCAACGTCTGGATTCTGTCACCGTACCGAGCCACCGCCGGACTGGGTCAAAATCCGCGTACATCATGGCGGAAAACACCCGGATATGCAGTTCCCTCCCCGGTTCCCACCGCCAAAAGTGTCGTGGCGTACGGGCCCTCGGTGCACGTTGTGCCGCCTGGTGTTCCGGTCCGACAGTAGCGGCGGCGGCGCGGCCCCGACAGGGGCCGTGCGCCGACAGGACGAAGTCGCAGCCCAGAGAGGGCGGAACAGGGTTACGGACCACCCCGAAACCCCCCTTTCGCCGTGGCGCGGGATCGTCCGCGCGTTGTCGAGGACGGGACCGTCTGGCAGAATGGAGTCCGTTGGGTGTCTAAGACGCAGACACACACGACCCGCCCCGTGCGCCGCCCTCCGGCTGTCCACGGTGGCCCACGTCTTCCTCGACCGGTCGTTTGGTGTGATCTCCGTGCGTCTGCCCTTCTCTCCCTCCCCCTCGCTCCACAGCCTCCGTATCCGCTACGCGCCTACGGTTTCCAGTGCTGCCGAGCGGCCTCCACCGGCGGGTCGATCCACGGCACCCCGTGCCCCCTCCCCCTGACCACGCCTCCCCTCTCAAGCGCCACGTGTCGTGCGCCGCTCCCAGGACTCCGAGGACCGGCGCACCGACCCCAGCCCCGCCCGGGGGAGATTCCGATTCCCCGCTCCGGAGTCACCTCGGGCCCGCCCACGGACGGACACCAGACGAAACCGTGTCCAAGGAGTGCAGCCCAGTGAAGATCGCCATGGTCGCCGAACACGCCAACCCCCTCCCCGCCCACAGGGGTGAGCCAGCCTGCCCCGCGAGCCTGCACGCGTGCGCCCTGTCCCGGCAGCTCGCCAAGCGCGGGCACCGCGTGACGGTCTACGTCCGCCGCAGCGACCCCGACCAGCCCGACGGCCGCACCCGCATGGCGCGCGGCGTCTCCGTCATCCACCTGGACGCCGGCCCGGCCCGGCCGATGCCCGACGACAGGCACGCCGAGCACACCGGCGCCTTCGGCACCGCGCTCGCCTCCGCCCTGAACGAGGACGCGCCCGACGTCCTGCACGCCATCGGGTGGACCAGCGGCCTGGCCGCCATGCACGCCCAGGCGCACGGCGGAAGCGACCAGAGCAGCACACCCATCGTCCAGACCTTCCACTCCCTCAACGCCAGCGAGCAGCGCAGCGGCCTCGCCCACCAGCCCGAGCGCGCCCGCATGGAGACGGTCCTGGCCTCCCGCGCCGACCACGTCCTGGTCAACTCCACCGACCAGCAGGGCGAGCTGGCACGCCTGGGCGTGCCCCGCCGGCACGTGAGCGTGGTGCCCTTCGGCGTGGACCCCGAGCACTTCAGCGTGGAGGGCAGCGCCTCCACCGAGCACTGGAACTCCCGGCGCGAGGAGCGCGCACGCCTGGTCGCGGTCACCTCCCTGACCGGGTCCGGCGGCGCCGACCGCCTCGTGGAGGCCATGACCCGCCTGCCCGAGGCCGAGCTGCTGCTCGTCTCCACCACCGAGGGCCTGGACGTGGCCCTCGACGAGAACGCCCGCCGGATCGAGCTCCTGACCAAGGAGGCCGGGGTGAACGACCGCGTCCACCTGACCGGCCCGATCGAGCGCAAGGAGCTTCCCCGCCTGCTGCGGTCGGCGGACGTGTACGTGTCCGCCGCCTCCTACGACCCCTACGGAGGGGCCGTGCTGGAGGCCATGGCCTGCGGCCTGCCCGTGGTGGCCACCGCCACCGGCGCGATCCCCGGGGCCGTCCTGCACCGCACCAGCGGTGTGCTGATGCGCTTCGGACGCCCCGACGAGGTCGCGCGCTCGGTGCGCGCGGTCCTCGGCACGCCCACCATGAGCACCGCCTACGGCATCGCCGCGGTGGACCGGGCCCGTTCCCGGTTCACGTGGCAGAGGATCGCCATCGAGACGGAGCTCGCCTACAAGCGGTCCCACCCGCAGCAGAACGAGCGCGAGGACGTGGAGGAGGACGAGGTGGACGGCCTGCTGCTGTCCGGGACCTTCCGCTGACCCGTGCCCGCACCCACCCCGCACCCGTACCGCCGGTCCCCCGGAGTCCCTTCCGGGGGACCGGCCCGGGTACACAGACCGCGGCGCTCGGGCGCCGTACGGCCGACCCCGAGCGCGGACACCACGAACCGATGACCTTCGAACACCAGGGCCTGCTCTTCCGCCGCGAGCAGCAGTTCCACGAGGTGGCCCGGGAGCGGCTCCGGTCGGCCGTACGCGAAAACGCCCGTGCGGTGCTCGCGGTCACCGGAGAACGGGCCGAGGCGCTCACCAGCGCGCTGTCGCCGACCGAACGAGAGCGGGTGCACGTCCTCGACCGGGACGGGCTCTACGACGCTCCCGGGCGTACCCTGGCGGCCCTGCACCGCCTGGCACTCACCCACGACCCCGTGCCCGTGGTCGTCGTGGCCGAGCCCCCGCTGCCCTCGGCCTCGGGGACGGAGCTGCGCGAGTGGCACCGCCTGGAGTCGGTGCTGTGCACGGCGCTGGCCCCGCAGCGGATACGGCTGCTGTGCGCCCACGACGTCCGGACCCTGGCACCGCGGACCCGGTCCGCGGTGCTCGCCACCCACCCGGTGCTCACCGAGCCGTGGGGAACCCGGTCCAACCCCGCCTACCTGGGTACGGCGGCGTTCGGTGCCAGGCCGGTCGCCCCGGACCCGCTTCCGGTCACCGGGCCCGTCCACCGGTTGGAGATCGGGCTGTCCCTGCCGCGGCTGCGCGGCGAGCTGGTGGCGCTCGGCGCGGACGTGGGGTTTCCTCCCGAGCGGATCGACAGCCTGGTGGTGGCGGTGAACGAACTGGCCGCCAACGTGCTGGAGCACGGCGCGGGCAAGGGCACCGTGCAGGTCTGGCGCGGGCCCGGGCGCTGGGTGTGCGACGTGTTCGACGAACGCGGGGGGCTCTACGACCCGCTGGCCGGATACCGTCCGGCCGACGGCGTGCGCCCGCGCGGGTACGGACTGTGGATCACCCGGCAGACCTGCGACTTCCTGGAGATCAGCGGGACCGGCGAGGGGTCGCTGGTACGGCTGCACTTCGTGGACCGGGCCCGCGAGGCCGGTTTCGCGGAGGAGGCGGGGACACGGGCCCCGCTCAGGCCCTGAGGGAGTCCACCGCGGCGCCGGTGCTCTTCGTGATCGGGATGACCTGGTCGATCCCGGCGATCACCAGCAGACGGTTGACCTGCGGCTGGGGTTCGGCGACCACCAGGCCCACGCCCATGTCGCGGGCCTGCCGGTAGGCGGCGACGAGCACCCCGATGCAACGGGAGTCGCAGAAGCCGACCTTGGCGAGGTCGACCACCACGCCCTGGGGCGGGTCGGCGGCCAGAACACCGTCGAGTACGTCGGCCAGCGCGGGAGAGGTCACCGCGTCCATCTCCCCCACGGGGGCGACGACGACGACACCATCCTCGCGAAGGATCGAGATGTCTGACGTCACGGTCACTTCTCCTTGTCGTTCCGGGACGGGCCCGAACCCTCATCATGGCGCTTCCCGGTCACGCTCGGGACTCGCCGCCCGGTGCCGCCCGGTCGTTCACCGGCCGTCCGTACCGGCCCGGCGCGTCCGCGGCTGCGGTCCGGTGTTCTCCTCCACGAGGTCGCGGGCCACGTCGACCACCCTCTTGCGGTTGCGCTGGGCGACCTCGCGCAGCGCGGTGAAGGCGGTGTCCGCGTCACAGCCACGGGCGTGCATGATGATGCCCTTCGCCTGGTCGATCACCGTACGCGCCGACATGGCCCGGCGCATGTGGGCGGTCTCCCTGGCCGCGTCGGCCTGGCGCCCGGCGCTGCGGAGCGACACGGCGGCGTGCTCGGCGAGCAGGACCGTCAGGGGCGCGACGACGTCCTCGCCGAAGGCGTCCGCGCGGCCGGAGTGCACCCCGAAGGTGATCACCCGGTCGTCGTCCTCACCGGGCATCGGGCTGGGCAGGGTGACGGAGGACCGGTCCCCGCACTGGACCGCCATGCTGGTGTAGCGGGGCCACCGGTGGGATTCGCGCAGGATGTCGCCCACCCGCACCTGGCGCATCTCGCGGACGGCCTCCACAGTGGGGCCCTGGTCACTGGTGTACTGGTGCTCGAAGGCGGCGGACAGGTCGGCGTGGGAGGCGCCGTAGTCGGTGACGACGTGGCGGGCGGACCCGTCGGGCGCCCCGACCTCGCGCCAGACCACGACGAGCGCGGCCGAGCATCCGGGCACGTCCAGGGCCGCGGCCCTGCTCATCTGGTCGAGGGCGCGCTCCAGGGTGGTGCCGTCCTCCTGCCCCAGCGCGCCGATGTCGCGGGCCAGGCGTTCGAACCACATGATTCGGCCTCCTTCCGCGTCCGGACTCCACTAACCGTAACCTTGGGAGACCCCGGCGGCGGACATCCGCTAGCTTCGGGAGGAACGCCATCCACGACGGGAGACCTGCGCGTGTCGGAGAACCTCGCGGGGTTGCAGCGCGAGACCAACGCACTGAGAGAGCGCGTCGCCGCCCTGCGCAACACGCACACCATGTATCCCGACGACTCCAGGAGCACCGCGGAGGCCGCCCTGGCCGAACTGGAGTACGCCGAGCGCCTGCTGGGCGACGCCGGGGGCCAGCTGGCGCGGGCCCACGCCGGTCCGGAACCGCGCCGCCGGGGCGACGACGGCGACCGGACCCTGCTGCGTGCGATGTTCCAGGAGCTGAGCGTCCCCGTCGTGCTGCTGGACCACGAGGGCTACATCCGGCGGATCAACAACGCCGGGGCCGCCCGGCTGGGCAGCGCGCCGGGCTACCTCACCGGCAAGCCCTTCGCCCACTTCGTGGACCTGCGCAAGCGCGCGGCGATGCAGTCCTGGCTGGCGGCGGTGCTGCGCGGCGACGGGAGCGCCGCGCTGGAGTCGCGGCTGGCACAGCGCGGCTGGGCCGAGGACGTGCACCTGACCCTGACCCGCCTGGAGCTGCCCACCGAGCCCAACCCGCTGGTGCTCGTGGCGATGTCCCCGCCGATGAACGGCGCCGAGGAGGAGGGGCCCGCCCCGCTGGAGCCGGAGGTGGAGGACCAGGTGGTGGTGCTCGCCGCCCGCAGGCTGGACGTGCTGACCCGGATGACGCGGCTGCTGCTGCGCTCGGCCGGGCCGGGGGGTGCCGGGAAGCCGCTCGCGCTGGCCGACGCCGCCGACCTCCTGGCCGACTCCTACGCCGACTGGGTGGTCGTGGACGTGTGCGACCTGCCCACCGGCCCCGACGCGGCCCGGCGCGCCGTGGTCGCCGGCCCCGCCGACGCTCCCGCGGAGCACAGGGAGGCGGTGGCCGCGGCGGCGCCCGGTGCCTCCGACATCCCCGGCGAGGTGCTGGACCGCGGCCAGTCGCTGCTGTTCCCCCTGATCGAGGACGACGCCGTGCTGGGCCACACCGCGTCGGGGGCTCCGCTGCTCGCGATGCTCGGCGCTGGCTCGCTGCTGTCGGTCCCCCTGCTCGGCAGCCGGGGCGTGCGCGGCGCGCTCACCCTGATCCGCCGCAGCAACCGGGGGAGCTTCCGCCTGGCCGACCTGGGCCTGATCGAGGAGATCGGCGAGCACATCGGCCTGGCGCTGCCGCCCCGCCCGTCGGCCTGAGCAGTGTCTTCTTTGGGGCTCCGCTCCGCTTCGCCCCGTGTCCGTGCGCCCTACAGGCGGGAACCTTCGGCACCTCCCGTGCGATGGCTCGTTCCTCGCGACCACACGTCCGGCACCTCCAGAACCCCGCCGACGCACGAGCCACAGCCCCCCGAGCTGTTACTGGGGGCCGTGCAGGGTGTCCACCAGGGTGGTCAGCCGGGACACCGAGCCGTCCATGCGGCGCACGCCGTCCACCAGCGGCTGGTCCACGTCCTGGTAGTTGGTCACGATGTGCTCACGCAGCCGGGTCAGGTCGGCCTGCACCTGGCGGGCGCGCTGCGAAAGCTGCTCGGCCAGGGCCTTGCCGGGCTCCCCGGTCTCCTGCCCCAGGTCCCGCTGGAGGGTGCGGGCCTGCTCGCGCATCTGCGCCTTGAGCTGGTGCAGCTCCACGAACACCTCGACCTTGGAGCGCAGCACCCAGGGGTCGAACGGCTTGAGCAGGAAGTCCACCGCGCGCGAGGCGTAGCCGCGGAAGACCTCGTGCCGGTCGATCTCCTGGGCCGTCAGGAAGATGATCGGCACGTCCTTGGTCTTCTCGCGCTGCTTGATGTGGGCGGCGGTCTCGAAGCCGTCCATTCCCGGCATGACCACGTCGAGCAGGATGACCGCGAAGTCCGTGCCCAGAAGGTGCTTGAGCGCCTCCTCACCCGAGTTGGCCCTGACCAGGTTCTGGTCCAGGGAGGTGAGTGCGGCCTCCAGCGCTATCAGGTTCTCGTCGCGGTCGTCGACAAGAAGGATGTTGGCCTTCTGGGTCACTTCGGGTTACTCCAGGTCCTTGTTCGGGGTGCTGGTGCCAGTGTCCCCGTTCTGGTCGTTGTCATCCCCGGTGGGTTCGTCCGTCGCGCCATTGTGCCTGTCCGGCGTCGCCCCCGGCGCATTGGCCCGGCCGTTTCCGGTCTCGTCGGCCGCGGCACCGGCGATGGTCTCCTCCCTGTCGGCGGTGAGCCAGCGCCGCATGACGTCGAGCAGGTGGTCCAGGTCGACCGGTTTGGTCACGTAGTCCGTGGCCCCCGCCGCGAGGCTGCGCTCCCGGTCCCCCTGCATCGCCTTGGCGGTGAGGGAGATGATCGGCAGGTCGGCGAACTGCGGCATCTCCCGGATCCGCTGGGTGGTCTGGTTGCCGTCCAGCTCGGGCATCATCACGTCCATCAGGACGAGTGAGATGTCCTCGTTGGCCTCCAGCATGGAGATCCCGGTGTGCCCGTTGTCAGCGTAGAGGACCTCCAGGCCCTGCGCCTCCAGAGCGCTGGTGAGCGCGAAGACGTTGCGCACGTCGTCGTCGACGATGAGCACGCGCTGGCCGCTCAGGATCGCCTGGCGCTCGGGGTCGGTGCGCGGCTCGCCCTCGGCGGCCTCCTTGGGCTCCCCGTTCCCGGACGCGCCCGCGGAGGTCTCGGGCACCTTGAGCACCGGCACCGTGGGCAGCGGCTCGTTGGTGATGTCGGTGAGTGCGGCCACGGCGGCGTCGAAGTCCTCGTCCGGCATGGAGAAGTCGTCGCCGAGCGCGGAGCCGTCTGTGTCCGTGCCGCGTCCGGAGTCGATCATCGGCACCGAGTCCACACCGCCCAGGGAGGCGGCGTCCTCGGCCCGCTCCACGGCGTCCTCGGGCAGGCGCACCGGCAGCAGCAGCGTGAAGGTGGAACCCTGGTTGGCCACGCTCTGCACGCGGATCTCGCCGCCCAGCAGGCGGGCGAAGTTACGGCTGATGGACAGGCCGAGACCGGTCCCGCCGAAACGCCGGGAGGTGCCGCCGTCGCCCTGGTGGAAGGCCTCGAAGATGACCTGGAGCTTGTCCTCGGCGATCCCTATGCCGGTGTCGGCGACGGTGAAGGCGATGACCTCCTCGTTCTCCACGAACATCTCCAGGTCGGTGTCCTCCAGAGCCCACGCGGGCTCGATGATCAGCCGGACCTCGCCCTGCGGGGTGAACTTGACCGCGTTGGAGAGCAGGTTGCGCAGTATCTGCTGGAGCCGCTGCTCGTCGGTCCACAGCGTGCCGGGGATGTCCGGCGACACGTCCACCGCGAAGGCCAGCCCCTGCTCACCGGTGACCGGGCGGAAGGTGGCCTCGACGTAGTCGACCAACTGGGCGATGGAGACCTCGCTGGGCTGCACCTCGGCGCGCCCGGCCTCCACCTTGGACAGGTCGAGGATCTCGTCGATGAGCAGCAGCAGGTCGCTGCCCGCCTTGTGGATGGTCTGGGCGAACTCGACCTGCTTCGGGGACAGGTTCTGCTCGGCGTTGTCGGCGAGCAGGCGGGCCAGGATCAGCAGGCTGTTGAGCGGCGTGCGCAGCTCGTGCGACATGTTCGCCAGGAACTCCGACTTGTACTTGGAGGAGACCTGGAGCTGGTGGGCGCGCTCCTCCAGGGCGTTCCTGGAGCGCTGGATCTGCTGGTTCTGGAGCTCGATCGCCCTGTTCTGGTTGGCGAGCTGGGTCGCCTTCTGGCGGAGTTCGGCGTTCTTGCCGCGCAGCTCCTCCTGCTGGCGCTGGAGCTCGTTGGACCGCTCCCTGAGTTGGCTGGTGAGCTGCTGGGACTGTTCGAGCAGGTCCTCGGTGCGGTTGTTGGCCAGGATGGTGTTGATCGTGGTGCCGAGCAGGGCCACCAGCTGGCGCAGGAAGTTCTTGTGGATCTCGCGGAAGTCGTCGTAGGAGGCGAACTCGATGGCGCCCAGCGAGCGCTCCTCGGAGACGATCGGCAGGATGTACAGGTTGCGCGGCGAGGCCTCGCCCAGGCCCGACTCGACCTTGACGTAGCCCGCCGGGATGTTGCCGACCTGCTGCTCCACCTGCTGTGCCAGGGCCTCGCCGACCAGGCCGACGCCCTTGCGGACGCGGCGCCGCTCCTCCCCGGGGTCGAAGCCGAAGCCCGCGTAGAACAGGAAGTTCTCCTGGTCGTCCTGGTCCTCGGGCAGGTAGCAGGCGCCGTGCTGTGCGCCTATGAGCGGCGTCACCTCGGTCATGATGAGGCGGGCCAGCTCCTTGAGGTCGCGGTGGCCCTGGATGTGCCCGGAGATACGGGCCACGTTGGACTTGAGCCAGTCGGCGTCGCGCTGGGTGGCGGTGGTCTCGCGCAGGTTGGACACCATCAGGTTGATGTTGTCCTTGAGCTGTTCCATCTCACCGCGGGCGTCGACCTGGATGTTGCGGGTCAGGTCGCCCTTGGCGACGGCGTTGGCGACCTCGGCGATCGCCCGCACCTGTGTGGTGAGGTTGCCCGCCAGGCCGTTCACGCTGTCGGTGAGCTGCTTCCACGTGCCCGAGACGCCCTCGACCTTGGCCTGTCCGCCCAGCTGGCCCTGGCTGCCCACCTCGTGGGCCACACGGGTCACCTCCGTGGCGAACGCCGAGAGCTGGTCCACCATCGTGTTGACCGTCGTCTTGAGCTCCAGGATCTCGCCCTGGGCGTTGACGTCGATCTTCTTGGTGAGGTCGCCCGCGGCGACGGCGGTCGTGACCTCGGAGATGTTGCGCACCTGGGTGGTGAGGTTGTGCGACATCGAGTTGACGTTCTCGGTGAGGTCGTTCCAGATACCGGAGACGCCCTTGACGTCGGCGCGGCCGCCCAGCTTGCCCTCCGTACCGACCTCACGGGCCACACGCGTGACCTCGTCGGCGAAGGCGGACAACTGGTCCACCATGACGTTGATGGTGTCCTTCAGCTCCAGGATCTCGCCCTTGGCGTTGACCGTGACCTTCTTGGTCAGGTCGCCCGCGGCCACCGCGCGCGTGACCATGGAGATCTGGCGCACCTGGTAGGTCAGGTTGTTGGCCATGGAGTTGACGTTGTCGGTCAGGTCCTTCCAGACCCCGGACACGTCGCGCACGTGGGCCTGGCCGGCCAGCTTGCCCTCGGTGCCCACCTCGCGCGCCACACGGGTCACCTCCCCGGCGAAGGAGTCGAGCTGGTCCACCATCTTGTTGATGGTGTCCTTCAGGTCGAGCATCTCGCCCTGGGCGTCCACGGTGATCTTCTTGGTGAGGTCACCGGTGGCGACCGCCGTCGTCACCTGGGAGATGTTGCGGACCTGGTAGGTGAGGCTGTTGGCCATGGAGTTGACGTTGTCGGTCAGGTCCTTCCAGATGCCCGACACGCCCTTGACGTTGGCGCGACCGCCCAGCTTGCCCTCGGTGCCGACCTCACGGGCCACACGCGTGACCTCGTCGGCGAAGGAGTCGAGCTGGTCGACCATGGTGTTCACGGTGTTCTTGAGGGCGAGCATCTCGCCCTGCACGTCGACCTGGACCTTCTGGGTCAGGTCGCCACGGGCCACGGCGGTCGTCACCTGGGAGATGTCGCGCACCTGGTTGGTGAGGTTGTCCGCCATGGAGTTGACGTTCTCGGTGAGGTCCTTCCAGATGCCCCGCACGCCGCGCACGTTGGCGCGGCCGCCCAGCTTGCCCTCGGTACCCACCTCGCGGGCCACACGCGTGACCTCGTCGGCGAAGGTGGACAGCTGGTCCACCATCGTGTTGACGGTGTCCTTCAGGTCGAGCATCTCGCCCTGCACGTCGACCGTGATCTTGCGGCTCAGGTCGCCCCGGGCCACGGCCGTGGTCACCTCGGAGATGTCGCGCATCTGGTCGGTGAGGCGGGAGGACATCTGGTTGACCGACTCGGTGACCTCGCGCCAGGCGCCGGAGACGCCCACGACCTGAGCGGTGCCGCCGAGCTTGCCCTCGGTGCCCACCTCGCGGGCCACCCGGGTGACCTCCTCGGTGAAGCCGCTCATCTGGTCGGCCATCCGGTTGACGGTGGTGGCCAGGCGCAGCAGGTCGCCCTTGAGCTCTCCGCGGCGGCCGTCGGTGGAGGCACGGCGGCTGAGCTGTCCCTCGGCGACCGAGTCCAGGACCCGGGCGACGTCGGTCACGGGTTCGGCGACCTCGTCGAGCAGGACGTTGAGCGCCTGAGCGCTCTCGCCCCAGGCGCCACGGGAGGGGTTGACGTTGACGCGCTCGTTGAGCCTTCCCTCGTTGCGTACGACGTCACCGACGCGCTGGAGCTCGTCGCTGAGCTGCTCGCTGTGGTCGACCACCTCGTTGAAGACGGAGGCGATCTCCCTCATGGTGCCGCCGCCGCGCTTGCGGAGGCGGACACTGAAGTCGCCGTCGCGCATGCGGTACAGGGCACGCAGAATCTCGTCGAGCTGGTCGTCGGCCGCCAGTTCCTTGACCGCCTCGGGCATCGAACCCCCTCCTCAGCCTGATCTGCCACCTCGACATTCCCCTCCGGCCACCCGTCCGGGCCGGGTCGGCCGCCGCTGGGGGCGGCGGGCGGACCCGTGGACGGCGCGCACAGGACAGGGGGCACGCGGCAGCACCGCGTACCCTGGTGACACCCCGTCACGCTACCCGTGCGAGGTACCACCCGAAAGAAGCGGATGTGTCGGTGACTTACACTAACCGGCCGAGCCGACCTGCACAGGTGGGTTCCCGAGGTTGTCTCCCCGCGGCGGCCCCGATCCGGGCGCTCCGGACCGTGCGCTCCGACCGCCGTTCCCCCGCCGTCCCTCCGTCGCCGCTCCCGGCCGCCCGGATTTGCGGATGAGGCTTCGGGCGGCACCGCTCGCCACGGCACGCGTATCGTGGCACTGACCACCACCCCCACGTACGCACCCAGTGACGAAGGACACCGACGGCTTGCCAGCACAAGACGCGTTGAAGGTCGCTCGACGAGAGTTCCCTCCCGCCCCGGAGACCGCGGCGGCGGCCCGCGAGTTCGTTCACGACACCCTCCTGTCGTGGGGTGTGCCCGACCCCTCCGACGATGTGATCCTGCTGGTCAGCGAACTGGTGACCAACGCCGTCATCCACGCGAGGTCGCCCCTGGACGTGACCGTGCGCCGGGGCGAGGGGTCGACGGAGGTGATGGTGACCGACTCCGTGCCCGAGCGGGCCGTACCGCAGGCGGGGCCGCTGTCGGTGGAGGCCTCGGCGTCCCGGGACAACGGACGCGGCGGCGGTCTGGGGCTGGCCCTGGCGTCGGCGATCGCGTCCAGTTGGGGCGTGAGCTACGGGCGCAACGACAAGGCCGTGTGGTTCCGGATCGAGGACACCACCGAGGAGCACCCGTCACTGGAGTCACCTCCGGTGCGTAAGAGCCCCGCCCGCCCCACGCGTCCCGCGCCGTGGTCGGCGCTGGACTCCGCCCTGGGCTCGCGGCTGAGGCTGCCGCAACTGCTGGAGCGCACCGTGGAGTACGCGACCACGGTGCTGGGCGGGGACGCGGCCTACATCACCCTGGCCACGTCCGACGAGACCATGTGGGAGGTGCGCTCCGCGGTCGGGCTGACCCCGGGCGGTGCCCCGTGGCGGTCGCTGCGGGTGCGCACCGAGGAGATCTTCCCGTCCGCGGCGCCGGAGCCGAACGCGGTGATCAACGACGACCTGATGATCGCCCGCACCGGTCGAGGGCGACTGCTGCGTGCGGGGATGCGCTCGCTGGTGACGGCGCCGCTGATCGTGGACGGACGGGTCACCGGCCTGCTGGGGGTGGCCTCCAAGCGGGCCCGGCACTTCGGGCCGGCGGCGGCCAGGCGGCTCCAGGAGGGCGCGGACCTGATCGCGCTGCCGGTGGAGCGCGCACGCCTGGCGGAGGTGGAGCTGAGCAGGCGCGCGTCGCTGAGCTTCCTGGCCGAGGCCAGCGACCTGTTGGCGGGCACCCTGGACGAGCGGATGACCGGTGCCCTGGCGGCGCAGCTGATCACCTCCCGGCTGGGGCGGTGGTGCGCCATCGAGACCATCAACGAGATGGGCGCGTCCCAGCTGATGCACGTGGTGCACAGCGACGAGAACTACAACGACATCCTGCGGGCGCTGCTGACGGGGCTGCCGCCGCACGAGCAGCGGGAGCCGCAGCCGCTGTGGTCCCCGGCCGAGCTGGCCAAGGAGGGCCTGGACGAACAGCTGATCCGGGAGCTGGCGAGCGGTCCGGCGATCAGCATCCCGCTGGTGGCCCACGGGCGCGCGCTGGGCCGGATGACGGTCGGCAAGAACGAGTCCGACGACTTCACCCGCGACGAGGTCGACGTCGCCGACGACCTGAGCCGCCGGGTGGCCTCGGCGATGGAGAACGCGCGGCTGCACGAGAAGCAGTCCGCGATGAGCGACGCCCTACAGCGCAGCCTCCTTCCCGCGAAGGAGAAGGAGCCGGTGATCCCGAACGTGGACCACGCGGTGTTCTACCGTCCGGCGGACGAGCGGAACGTGGTCGGCGGGGACTTCTACGACGTGTTCGCGGCGAGCGGGCGGTGGTGCTTCGCGATCGGCGACGTGTGCGGGACGGGCCCGGAGGCGGCGGCCGTGACCGGTCTGGCACGGCACACGCTGCGGGCGCTGGCCAAGGAGGGGTTCACTCCCTCGCACATCATGCAGCGGCTGAACATGGCGATCCTGGACGAGAACACCTCCACCCGGTTCCTGACGATGCTGTACGGGGAGATGACCCCGGCCACGGACGGCGGTGGCGGGATGCGGCTGCGGATGGTCTCCGCCGGTCACCCGCTGCCGATGCGGCTGAACCAGAAGGGCGAGGTGAAGTCGTTCGGGGCGTCACAGCCGCTGCTGGGCGCGTTCGAGGACGTGGGGTTCACGACCGAGAACGTGGACATCCGCCCGGGCGAGGTGATGCTGGCGGTGACCGACGGCGTGACCGAGCGGCGCAACAACAGCGACATGCTCGGCGACGAGGGACTGACGGAGATCTTCTCGGGCTGCGCCGGGCTGACCGCCCAGGCGGTGATCAGCCGTATCGACCGGGAGCTGGAGGAGTACGCTCCGGGCGGGCGCAGCGACGACACCGCGATGCTGGTGCTGCGCTTCCTCTAGGCGGTGCTCGCCTCCGGGGCTCCGCTCCGCCTCGTCCCGTGTCCGGGTGCCTGTGAGGCGGGAACCCCCGGCGCCCGGACCCTCCCTGCTCGGGACCTCCGCGGTCGGCTCAGAGCCAGCCCATGTCCTGGGCCGTGCGGATGGCGGACATGCGGTTGTCGGATCCGGTCTTGCCGATGGCGTTGGAGAGGTAGTTGCGCACGGTGCCCTCGGTCAGGTGGAGGGTGGCCGCGATCCGGGCCACGGTGGCGCCGTCGGAGGCGGCGCGCAGCACCTCGGTCTCACGGTCGGTGAGAGGGCTCTCGCCGCCGGCCATGGCCGCGGCGGCGAGGTCGGTGTCGATGTAGCGGCCTCCCTCGTGGACGCGGCGGACGGCACCGGCGAGCTGGTCGACGGGGGCGTCCTTGGCCAGGAAGCCGCGAGCGCCGGCGGAGAGGGCGCGCCGCAGGTAGCCGGGACGGCCGAAGCTGGTGAGAATGACCACGCCGCAGTCGGGAGCGCTCCTCCTGAGCCGGGCCGCGACCTCCAGGCCGGTGGCGCCGGGCATCTCGATGTCCAGGACCGCGACGGCGGCACCGTGCCGCAGGACGGCGTCGACCACCTCGTCGCCACGCCCGACCTCGGCGACGATCTCCAGGTCCTCCTCCAAGCCGAGGAGGGCGGCTATGGCACCTCGGACCAGGTGTTCGTCATCAGCCAGGACGATCTTGATCAAGGTCGGCTCTTCTCCGGTGTCTCGCTCGGGATTCAGCACGGTATCGTTTCGGACATTGCAGTGCATACAGTGCTTACGGCAGCCCGCGCCGACGGAACGGACCGATGGCGCCCGGGCTCGGCCAATACTGCGCAAAGAGAACTCGAAACCCTGGTATATCGGGCTCTCACCCTGTTCTAACCCATGCGCCACATGATGGATCCCGTCACTGAACATCATCCCGCCAGTCGGAGGATGCGTTGAACGCCAACGAACCGAGTGCAGGTACCGAGCCCGGGACGGCGGCCGGGAGCCAGCATCCCGCCGGGCCCGCCGACCAGCCGGTGGCCTCCAACCCGCATGAGGAGTACACCTCCACCGGCGGTGGGGCCCCGGCCCCCGGCGGGGAACCCGAGGACGCGGGAGCCGAGCAGCCCGTGGGCGAGCCCGAGTCCCCGCGGTCCGAGGAACAGCAGGACTTCCAGCGGTCCGGGGAGCAGCGGGGCCTTCGCCCGGAGGAGACCGCCTCGGGAGCCGGCCCCGGCTTCTCGCCTCCCGAGCACCCGCCACGGTGGGCCACCGGCCCCAACGACCCCGAGCGGGCCTCCTACACCTTCCCGCCGCACGGGCCCGGCGGCCAGTACGGTCAGCACGGCCAGTACGGTCAGGCCGGCCAGACCGGCCAGTTCGCGGCGCAGCACGGCGGCCACACGCCTCCGGGGCAGAGCGGCCCCCACGGACCGGGCGCTCCCGGCGAGCACTACCAGGGGCAGCCCCCCTACGGCGGCGGCGCGTTCGGGACGGGCGGCCACGGCGGGTACGGCGGCCAGCCGCCGTTCGGCGGTCCGCCGCACGGCGAGGCGGACAGGCCCAAGAAGAAGCGCGGCCCCCTCGGCATCATCGCCATCGCCGCGATCACCGCCCTGATCACGAGCCTGATCGTGGGACCGGCGACGGCCCTGGGCACCGCCTACCTGTTCCCCGGCGGCCTGGGCGGGCCGACCAGCTCGCTCAGCGAGGAGCCCGAGGGCACACAGACCGAGGGTGCCGTCGGCGAGGTCGCCGACGCCGTCCTGCCGAGCGTGGTGTCCATCCAGACGCCCAGCGGCGGCGGCAGCGGTGTGGTCATCTCCTCCGACGGCCAGATCCTGACCAACGCGCACGTGGCGGAGGCCGCCCAGGACGGTCCGATGGAGGTGCGGTTCAACGACGGGACCTCCGCGACCGCCGAGATCGTGGGTTCGGACCCCGTCTCCGACATCGCGGTGATCAAGGCGAAGGGCCGCAACGACCTCCAGCAGGCCGAGCTCGGCGACTCCGAGAAGGTCGGGGTGGGCGCCAAGGTGGTCGCGATCGGCTCCCCGCTGGGCCTGTCGGGCACGGTGACCACGGGTATCGTCAGCGCGCTGAACCGGCCGGTGAACACCGGAACGATCGAGAGCGCCAACGGGCAGACCTCCACGGTGATCAGCGCGATCCAGACGGACGCGGCGATCAACCCCGGCAACTCGGGCGGCCCGCTGGTGAACATGAGCGGCGAGGTGATCGGCATCAACACCGCGATCGCGAGCATCTCGCAGGAGAGCGGCTCGGTGGGCCTGGGCTTCGCCATCCCGATCAACCAGGTGCGCCCGATCGCGGAGCAGCTCATCGAGGACGGCACCGCGAGCTACCCGGCCATCGAGGCGACCATCACCAACTCGCGTGTGGGCGGCGCCGAGATCGTGGACGTGACCAGCGGCGGCGCCGCCGACGAGGCCGGCGTCAAGGCCGGTGACGTGGTGGTGTCCGTGGACGGCGAGAAGGTGTCCACGCCGGACGAGCTGATCGCGCAGATCCGGACCCGCCAGCCCGGCGAGGAGATCACGCTCGGGGTCCTGCCCGGCGGCAGCGGTTCCGAGGAGGAGGTCACCGTGACGCTCGGGCAGCAGAGCACCGAGGCGGCCCAGAACGAGACCGGGAACTAGGGCGTGTGTGGTGGGTGCCGCCCGTCATTTGGAGAGCGCTGCGCGCGAAGCGCGACCATTGAGGGCGGTGGGAGGGAGACGGGCGGGCGTATCCGGTGGTGGCCTCGCAAGGCCGAAGAAGGAAGCATCCTGGTTTGGCTGTTGACTGATGAGAACGCGGCGAGGGTGCCGCTGGGGCGTCGCGCAGCAGGGTGAGTATCCGCCATACATGCCCTAGGGGGCCGGACAGCCGGTCCTCTCTCCCCCGGGGCGGCTCCGGACCTTCGGGTCCGGGGCCGCCCCTTCTTCCTCCGTGTACCGTCGCCGCCCGGGGCTCACCCCGTGCCCGTCGGCCCCTCCTCGCCCCTTGGCGCGAACAGGGGCAGCTGGAAGCCGATGACGGCGCCGCCGCCCTCACGGTTGCGGGCGAAGACCCGGCCGCCGTGGGTCTGCGCGATCTCCTTGACCATGGACAGCCCGAGCCCGGAGCCGGGCAGGCCGCGGGCGACGGTGGCGCGGTAGAAGCGTTCGAAGACGTGGTCGAGCTCGGCCGGGTCGATGCCGGGTCCCCGGTCCATGACCTCCACGGCCCCGCCGCGCACCCGGATCTCGATGGGCGCGGTGCCCTCGGGGTCGAACTTGGCGGAGTTCTCGACCGGGTTGGCGACCGCGCGCTCCAGGGATCCGGGACGGCCCCACACGACGCTGTCGTCGGCGTCCACGACGATGTCCCGGCCGGTGCGGCGGCGGGTGCGCTTGGCGACCCTCTCCGCGACCTCGGCCAGGGGGACGGCGCTCATCGGCTCGTCCTCGTGGTCACCGGTGGCCAGGCCGACCAGCTCGTTGACGAGGGCGGTCAGCTCGCGGGTCTCGCCGCGCAGGTCCTCGATGAGGCTTTCGCGCGCCTCCGGGTTGAGCCGGTCCACCCTGCCGAGCACCTGCACGTTGGTGTACAGGCTGGTCAACGGGGTGCGGAGCTCGTGTGCCGCGTCCTGGACGAGGCGGCGCTGATCGTCCTTGGAACGGGCCAGGCGGGCGAGCATGGCGTTGAACGCGCTGCTGAGGCGGCCGACCTCGTCCCGCCCGGCCTCCTCCAGGCCTTCCCTGCCCTCCCTGCTGCGGCCGGGGTCGACCGGATCGAGCCGGCCGGTGGAGCTGACGTACTCGGCGGCTTCGGTGAGGCGCACCAGACGGCCGGTGGTGCGGTGTCCCACCAGCCAGCCCACGGCGGCCGCGCACAGGGCGACGAACAGGCCCACCCACAGGATCTGGGTGGCGAGCCGGTCCAGCATCAGTTCGGTGGGTGAGAGCGCCTGTAGGAGCTGGAGGGCCCCGGCCCCGTCGCCGATCGAGACCGTGGCCAGCCGGTACTGCTGGCCGTCGATGGTCTGCTCGCGCATCTCGACGACCCCGGGCTCGTCCTCCGCCGCGATCTCCAGGTCCCGTTCCGAGGGCTCGAAGAGGATGACCTCGGACGGGTCGGTGACGGTGACCGTCCTGCTGCCGTCGGGGCCGAGGAACTGTAGTTGGAGGTTGTAGCCGGACAGGAGCGGCCCGGACCCGGAGGGGGCGCCTCCCTGGTCGTGGAGGCTGACGAGTTCGTCGGACAGGTCGGCGACGGTGTTCTCGAACTCGCTCTCGCCGTCGGCGCGGATGAGCGCGGCGGCGGTGGTGTAGGCGAGGGTGCCGACCAGGGTGATGACGACGGCGGCGACCAGCGCGAAGATCGCCGCGAAACGGGTGCCCAGCCGCCAGTCGCTCGGACGCACCAGCGTGCGCCGCCACCACGGACCGGTGCCGCGACCGGACGGATCGGCGGGACCGGACGGGCCGGTGTGGCCGGGATACACGGGGGTCACCTCTGCGGACGGAGCGTGTAGCCGACTCCGCGCACGGTCTGGATGAGCGGCGGCCCCCCGTCCTCCAGCTTCCGGCGCAGGTAGCTGATGTAGACGGCGAGGTTCTTGGACTCGGGGCCGAAGTCGTAACCCCAGATGCGGTCGTAGATGGTGGAGTGGTCCAGCACGATCCCGGTGTTGCGGACCAGGAGTTCGAGGAGGTCGAACTCGGTCTTGGACAGCTCGACCTCGCGCTCGCCGCGCCAGACCCGGCGGGCGCGCGGATCCAGGCGCAGTTCACCGACCCGCAGCGGCCCCTCGTCCTCGGCGTCCTCGGAGGCGGGTGCCACGCGACGCAGCAGGGCGCGCAGCCGGGCGAGGAGTTCGTCGAGCTCGAAGGGCTTGGCGAGGTAGTCGTCGGCCCCGGCGTCGAGGCCGGCCACCCGGTCGGGCGTCTCCACGCGCGCGGTGAGCATGAGGATGGGCGTGCGGTCGTGCTCGGCCCGCAGCACCCGGGCCACGCCGAGCCCGTCCACTCCCGGCATCATCACGTCGAGGACGAGCAGGTCGACGGGTTCGGCGTGCACGGCGGCCAGGGCCTGGACCCCGTCCGCCGCCGTCCGCACCTCGTAGCCCTCCAACTGGAGTGCGCGTTGCAGTGAGTCCCTGATCGCGCGGTCGTCGTCGGCGACCAGGACCGTGGCGGTGGCTTCCATGGCGCCCATGGTTCCGTATCAGGGTGAGAAAGCGGTAAGAGGCGAGTGGCGTACGAGCCGGGTCTGCGCCGGTCAGGCGTTCGGATCGAACTCGCGTGTGCGTCCGAGCCCGGCCGCGCGCCCCTTGCCCGCGACCACGAGCGCCATCTTGCGGGAGGCCTCGTCGAGCATCTCCCCGCCGAGCATGACGGCGCCGCGCCGGTCCACGGTGGTGGCGTGCGCGTAGGCGTCCAGGATCAGCTCGGCGTGGTCGTAGTCCTCCTGGGTGGGCGCGAACACCTCGTTGGCGGCCTCCACCTGGAGCGGGTGCAGGACCCACTTGCCGTCGAAGCCGAGGGCGGCGGTGCGCGCGGCCGACCGGCGGAAGGCGTCCACGTCACGGATCTGGAGGTAGGGGCCGTCGACGGCCTGAAGGCCGTTGGCGCGGGCGGCCGTGAGGATGCGCATGAGCACGTAGTGGTAGGCGTCGCCGGTGTCGTAGCCGGGCGGCTGCTCGCCGACGACCAGGCTCTTCATGTTGAGGGAGGCCATGAAGTCGGCAGGCCCGTAGACGAGGCTCTCCAGACGGGGCGACGCGGCGGCGATCTCGTCGACGGCGACCAGGCCGCGGGCGTCCTCGATCTGCGCCTCGATGCCGATCCGGCCGACCCGCAGCCCGGCGGCCCGCTCGATCTGGGTGAGGAGGGTGTCGAGCCACTGCACGTCGCGGGCCCCGGTGACCTTGGGCAGGACCAGGGCGTCGAGCTCGGCCCCCGCGCCCTCGACGACGGCGATGACGTCACGGTAGGCCCACTCCGTGGTGACGTCGTTCACCCGGACCGTGCGGACCCTGCCGTCCCAGCCGCCGTCGTTGAGGGCCTGGACCACGGTCCTGCGCGCGGACTCCTTCTCCAGGGGCGCGACCGCGTCCTCCAGGTCGAGGAAGAAGGCGTCCACGTCCAGTCCCCGCGCCTTGTCCACGAACCGGGGGTTGGACCCCGGTACCGCGAGTACCGACCGCCGCGACCTGAGCTCGCCCATCGCCGTTGTCCCCCGCTCCGCTCGACCACGTGTGTGGTTGTGCCTGGATGACTGTGGTTGTGCGGCTGCCGCCGGGCCACGGCCGGCCGCCGCCGCGCGGACCATCATCGCACCGTGTGGTGCATAAAGTGGCCCCAGGGTCCCCGATGGGGTCCGAGGAATCCCAGGAGGTACACGAGCATGTCCGCCACGTCGTCGCATCCGACCAGCGCCCACTGGGGCAGCTACCAGGTGCTCGTCAGGGACGACCGCGTGGTGGGGGTGAACCCGGACCCGGACGACCCGGCGCCCTCCCCGGTGATCGCCAACACCCCCGCCGCCCAGCACCACGCCTCGCGGGTGGCGCGTCCGTCCGTGCGTCGGCGCTGGCTGGAGCACGGCCCGGGCCCGGATCCGAGCCGGGGCGACCCCGAGGACGCCTACGTCGAGGTGGAGTGGTCCACGGCCTTGGACCTGCTCGCCGGAGAGCTCGACCGGGTGCGCCGCACCCACGGGAACGCGGCGGTCTACGGCGGCTCCTACGGGTGGGGCAGCGCGGGCCGGATCCACCACGCGCAGAGCCAGCTGCACCGGTTCCTCAACACGATCGGCGGGTACACCCGGTCCCGGGCGACCTACAGCCACGGCGCCGTGGAGGTGCTCTTCCCCAGGATCATCGGCACCCCGGCGGCGAACCGGCTGCTGCACCGGGCCCCGGCATGGACGCAGATCCGCGAGCACACCGACCTCCTGGTCACCTTCGGCGGGCTGCGCGTGTCCAACACGTGGACGTCGTCGGGGGGCCGGGCGGCCCACACCGCCGGCCCGGCGATGCGCGAGGCCTCCGGGTCCGGGGTGGAGTTCGTGTCGGTGTCGCCGCTGCTGGACGACACCCCCGACGACGTGAGGGCCGAGTGGGTCTCCATCGCCCCGGGCACCGACACGGCGGTGATGCTGGCGCTGACGCACGTGCTGTTCACCGAGGGCCTGGCCGACACGGAGTTCCTGGACCGGTACACGGTGGGCGCGGACGTGCTGCGCGCGTACGTGATGGGCGAGCGCGACGAGAGGGGCGGCACGGAGGGGACCGAGCGCTCCCCGGAGTGGGCCGAGCGAATCAGCGGGGTCCCGGCCGACGAGCTGCGGTCGCTGGCCCGTCGGATGGCGGGGCGGCGCACCCTGGTCAACGTGGGCTGGTCGGTGCAGCGGGCCCGGTACGGCGAGCAGCCGCTGTGGGCGGGGCTGGCCCTGGCGTGCTGCCTGGGACAGGTGGGACTGCCGGGGGGCGGTTTCGCGTCCGGGTACGGGTCCATGGGCAACTACGGCGGCGGGGCGACGCCCCTGGGGCTGCCGAGGATGCCGCAGGGCGGCAACCCGGTGGACTCGTTCATCCCGGTGGCACGGGTGGCCGACATGCTGCTGGACCCGGGTGGCCGCTACGACCACGACGGCGAGGAGCGCCGCTACCCGGACATCCGGCTGGTGTACTGGGCGGGCGGCAACCCGTTCCACCACCACCAGGACCTGGCCCGCCTGACCAGGGCCTTCGGCCGGCCGGAGACCGTGGTGGTGCACGAGACGCACTGGACGGCGACGGCGCGGCACGCCGACATCGTCATCCCGTCCACGACGGTGCTGGAACGCGACGACATGGCCGCGAGCCAGGGCGACCTGAGCGTGCGGGCGATGCCGCGCGCGGTGTCGCCGCACGGGCAGGCGCGCGACGAGTACGACACCTACGCCGACCTGGCCGAGCGGCTGGGCGTGCGGGAGGAGTTCACCGAGGGCCGGACCAGCGGCGAGTGGACCCGGGTCGTCTACGAGCGCTGGCGCTCGCTGGTGGCGCGGCGCGGCCTGGAGGTGCCCCCGTTCGAGGAGTTCTGGGAGCGCGGACGGGTGGACATGCCCGGCCGGGTGGAGGACGAGGCCCTGCTCGGCGAGTTCCGCGAGGACCCGGAGGGGAATCCCCTGCGGACGCCGAGCGGGCGGATCGAGCTGTTCTCGGAGACCATCGCGTCGTTCGGCTACGAGGACTGCCCCGGACATCCGGTGTGGCTGCCGGGCCCGGCGGTGACCGGCGGCACGGACGGGGAGGCCGGGGACTTCCCGCTGGTGCTGGTGGCGAACCAGCCGAGCGGACGGCTGCACAGCCAGCAGGACATGGGCGCGCACAGCATGTCGCAGAAGGTACGAGGACGTTCGCCGGTGCGGATGCGCCCGGAGGACGCGCGAGCGTGTGGCGTGGCCGACGGGGACGTGGTGCGGGTGTCGAGCTCCCGGGGCTCGTGCCTGGCGGGCGTGGTGGTGAGCGAGGCGCTGCGGCCGGGTGTGGTGCAGCTGTCGACGGGCGCCTGGTACGACCCGTCGGAGCCGGGGGTGACGTGCGCGCACGGGAACCCGAACGCGCTGACGGAGGACGTGGGCACGTCGGCACTGAGCCAGGGGTGCACGGGCCAGTTGACGCGGGTGCGCGTGGAGCCGTTCGCCGGTGAGGTGCCGCCGGTGCGCGCCTTCGAGCCGCCGAGGGGCGTCACCGCGGGCTGAGACCGGCTGCCACGCTCTCCCCCCGGCCGCCGCGCGACATCCGTGAACCCGGGGCCGACCCGGCGGCATCCCCGTGTGGGGCCGGCGCCGCCTTCGACGCCCCACACGCCCGGATCTGCTGGGACGGCGCTCCCCGGCCCCGGGGCAGCGAGCGGACGTGACCGGCCCGGCCGGGGAAACGGCCCCGGAGTGGAACAAGCACCCCGGGGCCGCGCCCGTCACCGTACGAGGAACCGGTCCACGCGCCGGGGCAGCAGCAGCCCCACCAGGCCGAGGGCCGCGTACCCCGCCTGGCCGGGGGCGAGCATCCCCAGGATCGCGCCGGTGTTCGCGGTGGGCGCCCGCAGGAACTCGCGCATGCGCGGGTGGGCGTGCGGCACACCGTTGCCGGACAGCAGCAGGGTCAGCACCGCGACCAGGGCCACGGCGGCCCAGGCCGACTCGACGGCGGTCAGCCCGCCCAACCACCCCTGGATCCGGTCCAGCGCCACGAACGCGTAGGCGGCCCGCCCGTCCCCGTCCGGGCCCGGAGCGACCGGCGCGGTGACGATGACGTACATCCCGGCGGCGTACATCGCCGCCATCGCCCCGGTGACCCCGCCGGTGGCCGCCAGCCCCAGCCGCCGGGCCAGTTCGCGCGCCTGCCGGGTGAGCTCCTCCTGCGAGGGGTGGTGGCGCCAGGGCCTCCCCGCGGACCGGGCCTCGCCCATGGCGTTCCCCCGCCGCCGGCGCAGGAACCGCCAGGTGTCGCAGAGCACCCCGGGCCCGCGCCGCGCGGCGATGGCCGCGACGGCGAGTTCGTGGACGATCGTGGACAGCGTGGTGGCCAGGGTGACCGGCAGGTCCACCCAGGACAGCGCCATCCGGCGAAACAGCGGCGCGATGTCGGCGGGCACGCGCACGCGCATGGCCACGGAGCGGCCCCGGGCCCAGCGGCGCAGGCGCGCCAGCGGAGGCTGGCCGGGCAGCGGCGGCGTGGACTCGGCCGCGGTCGCGATCATCCGGTAGTCCATGGCGACCGCGCACGCCAGCAGCAGCACCAGCAGCCACGGGGTGAGGACTCCGCCGCCCAGGAGGCCGTGCGCGAAGTCCGAGGCCGGGTGGAGCGCGGCGTTGGCCAGCCGCGCGTTGAGGTTCAGGTGTTCGAGGAACGCCAGGGTCATCGCGACCGGGGGCAGAAACCACACCCATGCCCCGTAGCGGCGGCCCACGACCGCCAGGCCGAGCGCGGCCCCGACCAGGCCGGTGGTGACGGCGTGCCCGGAGAAGACCGCCAGCACGGTACCCGCCGGATCGGTGACGGTACTGCCGCCGGGCAGGAACGGGCCGACGTCCATGGAGAGGTTCCGGCCGCCCAGCGACACCTCGGTGAGCAGGCGTTCGGCGAGCTGGAACCCGGCCCCGGAGGCGGCGGCCAGCAGCAGGAAGTCGACGGCGGCCAGGCGGCGCAGCCGTCGGCGGGCCGCCAGTGCCAGGAACAGCAGCGGGAGGAGCTTGCCGACTTCCTCCACGGACACGGCGACGTAGGTGTAGCCGAGGACACCGTAGGGGTCGGCGCCCAGCAGCCGGACCAGGGCGGCCTCGGCGAGGGCGAGGGGCCACAGCAGGAGCGCGCCGAAGGCGGCCACCCGCAGCAGGGCGGCGAAGGAAACGGTGCGAGAGCGCGCCGGCCAGGCCAACTGGAGGATCAGGACGAAGGCGGCGGCCAGGGCGGGCAGCACGGCCTCCAGGCCGGGGACGACCAGGGGTGCCACGAGCAGGGCCACCACCATGAGCCATCCCCAGGCGCCGCGCAGAGCGCGTAGGGAGCGGACCGCGCGCGGAGAGCTCCGGCGGGCGCGGTCGAGGCCCCGGGCCAGGCGCTCGGCCAGGTCCGGGCCCGGCCCCCGGGGGCCGCGGGCGTGGCGGGCACCGGCCTCGGCGCAGTGGTAGAGCTGGGCCGCCCGGGTGAGGACGGGACCGCCCTCGGCGCGGGCGCGCGCGCCGAAGTGCGCCCGGGCCTGGGGGATGTCCGCGCCGACGAGTTCGCGGACGAAGTCGGCGGGCCCGGCGGCGACGGTGAGTTCGTCCGCGGTGACCAGGACGGCGGCGGAGAAGTCCTCGACGCAGACGAGGAAGTCGGTGGGCACGGGGCCCCAGCCGCGGACGAGGTCGATGAGGGTGTCGGTGTCGAGGGGGACCTCGGTGACGGGGTCGTAGGAGAACTCGGGCCGGGTGCGGCAGACCAGGAGCCGGTCGACGCCCATGGCCCGTCCCGCGGCGACGACCGCGCGGACGAGGTTGCGGTCCCGCGGCACGAGGAAGGGTGTGGTGACCTTGCCGTCGGCCCTGACCCACTGGGGGTCGAGCTCGGTCGCTCCGGCACAGACGCGCAGCACGAGGTCCCGCGCGAGCATGGCCTGTTCTTCCATGGACTTCCTCGTGCCTTACGGGGGGGCGAAGACGTGGGGCCCGTCCTGTCGCCCTTTTCGGACGAGTCGGCCCCGACCGAGCATAACGGTGGGGCGTCCGGACGGGGAGGGCGCCATGGAGCCCGGGCCCCGGAGCCCGGCCCGGCGGCGCGTTCACCGGCAGAGGACGCGCACGGGGGTCGCGGGGACGGGTCGGCGCGGTGTCAGAACCACCACCTCAACGGGTTCCCGGAGTAGACGAAGACGAAGGCGGTGGCCGTCACCGCGGTGACGGCCACCGCCGTCAGGACCGGGCGGACCCCGGGAAAGCGCAGTAGGCAGGCCCATACCAGGAGGGCGCCCCCTCCGGTGATCGAGAGCGCCCAGTAGACGGGCGAGGTCGTCTCCAGGACGTACAGGAACCCGTACACGCCCTCGCCGATGAGCACACCGCACAGCACGCCCACGCCCCAGGGTGCGAACGCGCCCCGGCGCCGGAGGGACTCGGCGCCCAGTCCCAGGACGGGACCCACGGTGACGGCGGCCGTCAGCCAGAAGAGCGTCATGCCGACCGAGGCGGAGTAGCCGCGCAGGACGGAGGCGAGGTCGTAGCCGAGCACCATGGCCGCCAGTGCCAGGACCCCGGCGGCCACGCCGACCCACCGCCGCGTCGCCAGGAGGGCCGGCAGGAACGCCGCGGCGCTCCAGGACCCGCTGGAGTTGGCCAGCGACTGCAGCGCGAACGGGAGCCACCCCTGGGCGAACGACGTCAGCGCACCGACCGCCAGGCCGCCGAGGGCGGCGGTGGCCAGGGGTACCAGAGGGGAGGTCGTCTTCGTGGTCGTGTCCATGGACACGCTAACGCGGCCGGGCGCTCCGCCGGTTCCTGGTGCGTCCGGCGCCCGACCTCACACCCCGGTGCCGCGCGTGGGCGCCTCCCCCTCCCTCTCCGGTTCACCGAGGGGTTCCCGGGACGGACGGGGTCCGGCGCCGAAGGCGTCGGCGCACAACTGCGCGACGTGGCGCGGTCCGGGCAGGTCGATCGCCCAGCCGACGAGCGCCCACCCCAGGTGGAGGTGTTCGAGCGCCCGGGCCAGCGCGCGGACCCCGCTCCAGCGGAGCCCGTCGGGGGTCTCGTAGGTCAGCCGGTACAGCACCTCGGTGTGCTCCGCCGCCGGCCTCGGCTCCAGCGCCACGGGCGCGCGGGCGGCGAGCCAGCCGCCCAGGCCCCGGCACATGTCGCAGTCCGACGCCACGTACAGGGTGCCCGGCGTCCGGCCCTGCCACGGGCGCCACAGGGGCAGCCAGGAGCGCACGCCCGACCGGTAGGCCTCCCAGTCCCGCCCGAACGCCTCGCGCAACCGGCCCCCCTCGTGCCATTGGGCGAACCCGGCGCCGTAGACGAACGCGGCCAGCGCGCCGGCCAGCGGCCACGGGTCGCCCGTGACCGGGGACAGGACCAGGTAGAGGGCGACGACCGCGGTCTGCATCGGGTTGCGCAGGTAGGCGTAGGGGCCGCTGGTGACCAGCCGGGACGGCGGATCGAAGGGCAGCGGGGTACCGCCGCCCACCAGGGCGAACTCGCGGGCCGCCGCCAGGCCCGGCAGGCACACCAGCGCGAGGACCTGGGCGGCGGCGAAGGCCGTGCCGGGCTCGGGCAGTGCCCCCAGTGCGGCCAGCGGCGCGGCGACCATGAGGCCGAACGCGAGCACCGCCTGGGCCCACGTCCGGGCGTGGACCAGTTGGCCGGTACGGGTCCAGTAGGCCAGCAGCAGCGCGGGGATCAGGCACAGCGCGGAACCGGCGAACTCGCCGAGCAGCCACCGGGAACCCAGCACCACGACGGGTTCGGCGAGCGGCATGACGATGACGTCCACCCACACGAGCAGGCCGGTGAGCAGCGGAACCGGCAGGAGGCGCAGCAGCAGCGCGGGCAGGACGCCCCACAGCACCGCCCATGCGAGCAGCAGGTCGACGGGGATCCCGAGCCACACGGCGCCCTCGGCGTGGAAGGACCACCAGCCCGCGTGCAGTGCGTACAGGTTGAGCGGGACGAGTGTGAGCAGGGACCACGCCCCCGCCACGATCATCGCCGCGATCTCGCGCTGCCGGGGCGCACGCCACAGGCACAGCCCGATCACGGGCAGCAGCGGGGCGAACAGTCCGACGCCGCGGACCAGGACCGCGGGGGTCTCCGGACCCATCAGGAGTCCCCGAGCGCGGCGGACCCGAAGGTCGCGGCGAGGTACTCGGCGGCCAGACCGGTGGCGTAGGACTGGATCGGGCCGAAGTACCAGGACGGCTCGTAGGTGCGTTCGTAGTCGATGGACCAGGTCAGCCGTGTCCCCGCGTCCTCGGCCCGCCACACGGCCTCGGCGCGGCGCATGTCCATCCAGTTCGCGAAGGCGGTGTCCTCGACCACCTCGAACACCACCCGGCCGCCGTCCCCGCGGATCTCGCTCTCCACGATCCTCAGCTCCATGTGGCGCGGGGTGGGTTCGGCGCCCGACCGCAGCGTGCGGCGCGGGGTGAAGCGGACGAGCCGGGTGTCGCCGACCTCCAGGCCCTCGCCGACCGCCGAGACGGGGCGCGGGAAGGGGACCGCGCGCAGGAAGAGCGCGTCGGGGGCACCGTACTCGGGCGGGGCGGCCAGGGCCGCCGCGACGTTCTCAGCCGGGGCGGAGACCACGGTGTGGCCCTCCCCCGTGCCGGCCCTGGGCAGCAGGGAGGTCCCGGCGACGCCCTCCAGGGCGAGCACGAACAGCAGCGGTACCGAGAGCAGGGCGTGCTGGGAGCGGTCGCCCCCGCCCAGGACCAGCGTCGCCACCCAGGCGACCAGGGCGACGACCCCGTAGATCAGGGGCGCGGCGACGAGCAGGCACACCAGCCCCTCTCCGAGCAGGGGCCCGGCCAGGGCCAGGCCGACGGTGGTGCCGGCCATGGCGATGCCGACGGCGCTCCGGGCCCGCACGGTGAACACCACGAGCAGGGCGATCGTCGCGGGCAGGCCGACGTAGAACAGGGCGGTCTGGTCCAGGCCGCCCCAATGGTGGATCCGCAGGGCCAACAGGGCTGCGAAGGCGGCCAGGACCAGCCCGGCGAGCAGCCAGCGCGCCCTTGAGGAGGAGGGGACATCGCTTCGGGGCACGGGGGACTCCTTCGACATGCGATTAAAACGATTGATTTAATCACTTGATTAAACCGTATGATGAAAACCTGACCGAGAGCAAGGAGGGTCATGGCCAGAAGCGGCGGAGGACGGCGCACGAGCGAGGAGACCAAGGAGCGGCTGCTCGCCGCCGCCGGCGAGGTGCTGCGCGAGGAGGGGTACGCCGGGGCGTCGGCGCGGGCCATCGCCACACGCGCGGAGGCCAACTCGGCGCTGGTCTTCTACCACTTCGGCGGGGTCGACCAGCTGCTGCTGGCCGCGTTGGACCGCTCCAGCGCCGAGCGCATGGCCATGTACCGGGAGGTCACCGCACGGGCGGGCACCCTGGAGGAGCTGGTGGAGGCGGCCATGCGGATCTACCGGACCGACCTGGAGCGCGGCTACGTCACCGAGTTCTCCGAGCTGGTGGCCGCCGCCGTCACCAAGCCGGAGCTGCGCGAGGAGATCCGGGCCCGCTCCGAACCGTGGATCGCCTTCATCGAGCACGAGTGGAACCGGGTGCTGGGCGGATCCGCCCTGGGCAGGCTGCTGCCCGCCCGCGAGGTGGCCTACGGGGCGATCACGTTCTACCTGGGCGTGAACCTGTTCTCGGTGCTCGACGAGGACCACTCGCGCACCGAGGCGGTCTTCGGGCTGGCCGCGGGACTGGCTCCCCGGGCGAAGCTGCTCACCCTGCGCCTGCCCCGCCGGGGCGGGAACGTAGGCTGGCCCCCGGACGAGGAGGAGGGCGCATGAGCAGCGGTATCACGGTGGCTCCGGGGATCGGTTTCCCGGACACCTCCGACGGGCGGACCCACGTGGCGGGCGCGGTCATCGCCGACGACCGGGGCAGGGTCTTCGCGCAGCGGCGGTCCCCCACCCGGAGGGTGTTCCCGGACTGCTGGGACATCGTCGGCGGGCATGTCGAACGCGGTGAGGGCATGCTCGAAGGACTGGCGCGCGAGGTGGAGGAGGAGACCGGCTGGAGGCTGACCGAGGTGCTGGCCGAGCTGTTCCGGCTGGACTGGGACCCCGGAGACGGCGTGACCCGGCACGAGGTGGACTACCTGGTGCGGGTGGAGGGCGACCTGGACGCGCCGCGGCTGGAGCCGGGCAAGCACACCGAGTTCATGTGGGTGGACGACTCCCTGGTGCACCGGCTGCGCGACGAGCGCGACCCCGGCGACTACTTCATTACCGACATCGTGCAGCGCGGCATCGACGCCGCCCGCCTCCGCTGAGCGGCGCTTCCCGCGACCGGCCGGATCGAGGAGTATCATGGACACAGCGTAATACGAGTATTACCATCACTGTATGAGCAAGGTACGCATCAGCATCAGCCTCGCCCCCGAACACGCGGAGCGTGTCAGAGCGCACGCGGAACGGGCGGGCATGGACGTCTCCTCGTACATGGTGAACGCCGCGACCCGCCAGATGGCCGAGGCCGAGGCCGCTGACGAGGTCTTCTCCGGGATCGATGCCCTCATCGCCAAGGCGGAGACCCGGGCCACCGGGTACACACCGGCCGACGACGCGACGGAACTGTCCGAAGGCGAGCGCCGTGAGGTTGCCGACGCCATGCGCCTGGTCTACGGCGACGAAGCCGAGCAGAACCCAGGTCAGGTCGCATGACCACTCTGGTCCCGGTGTACGACACCGGCATGCTCATCGCCCTGGCCTCGGGCAAGACCAAGGCAATACAGATACACCGAGGTCTCGGAAGGACTCCGCACCGCCCGATCGTTCCAGGCCCGGTCCTGGCCCAGGCATGGCGTTCCGACCCGGCCACCGTGTATGCCCTGAGCCGCGTGCTCAAGGAGTGCACAGTTCCCCAGGCCAGGTCCTCAGCCCCCGCGCTGCGGCCCACCCGCGTCGGTCAGGTCACCTGCATCCTGTGCTCCACCCCGCCGGACACCACCGACTGGCGGCGTATCGGCGTCCTCCTGGAAACAGCGGATCTACCGCCGAAGAAGCGTCCCGACGCCGTGGACGCACTAGTCGCGTGGAATGCGGCAAAGCACCTCGAAGCCGTAGTCTTCACCAGCGATCCCGAGGACATCAGCGCTTACCTCCGTGCCATCGGCACCGACGGCGTCCACGTGGCTCCCGTATAGGGCCGGTACGGATCTCAGACGGCCCGGTGGGCCTCCTGGATCGCGAGGGGCAGCGCGTCCAACAGGTCGGACGCGCTGATCGGCGCGCCGCCCCGGGCGAGCGTGGCGGCGCGTCCGTGTACGTAGGCGCCGCACATCGCGGCCTCACGAGCGGGCAGCCCGGAGGCCAGGAACGCGCCGACCGCCCCCGACAGCACGTCACCGGTCCCGGCCGTGGCCAGCAGCGGCGTACCCGTCGGGTTGACCACCACGGGCGCGCCCGGGTGCGCGATCACCGTGGTCGACCCCTTGAGCAGGACCGTGCACCCGAAGCGGTCGCGGGCACGGGCCGCGTGCTCCAGGCGGCGCGCCTCCACGTCGCCCCGGTCGGCCTCCATCAACCGGGCCAGTTCCCCGGCGTGCGGGGTCAGCAGCGTGTGCGCCGTCCGCTCGCAGAGCAGTTCGGCCAGCGCGGCGCCCCCGTCCCCCGTGAGCAGGGTGAGCCCGTCGGCGTCGACGAGTACCGGCAGGTCGCTCTCCAGGACCGAGTAGAGCTCGTCGGAGTTGGCCGGGTGCGTACCGCGTCCGGAGCCGATGACGACGGCGGAGGCCCGACCGGGTGACAGGTCGGTGCTGCTCTGCGGGTCGAGGAGTCTGGCGACGGTCTCCGGCCACTGGGAGAGCACCTGGTCGACGACGCGCAGTCCGCCCCCGTAGCGGACCATCCCGACCCCGGTGCGCAGCGCTCCCCCGACGCACAGGACGGCGGCGCCCCGGTACCGGTCGGAGCCCGCGCGGATCTCGAGCACACCCCGGCGGTACTTGTCGGTCTCGGCGCCGTGGACCGGCAGGAGCGAGGCGATGTCCACAGGCTGTGGACGGACCAGGGCGGGCCCGGGCAGCTCGGGGGCCAGCCCGATGTCCACGAGGTGGATCCGGCCCGCGCGGTCGGCTCCCGGGTCGACGAACAGGCCCGGCTTGTGGGTGCCGAAGGTGACGGTGACGTCGGCGCGGACGGCGTGTCCGGAGACCTCGCCGGTGTCGGCGTCCACCCCGCTGGGCAGGTCGACCGCGACCACGGGAGCGGGTGCGTTCGCGGCGAGCAGGGCCAGGGTGGCGTGCGGCTCGCGCAGCCCCCCGCGCCCGCCGATACCGAGGAGTCCGTCGACGATGAGGTCGGCGTCGAACAGGTCGGTCTCGTCGGCCATCGCGTCGGTGAACCACCGGGTCCGGCCGCCCGCCGCACGCAGGGCGATGGCGCCGTCCTGGTGGAGGCCCCTTCCCGCGAGCAGGGCGTGTACGGAGGCTCCCCGTGCGGCGAGGTTCGCACCCGCGTACAGGGCGTCGCCGCCGTTGTCGCCGCCGCCGACCAGGAGGACGACCCGCGCGCCGTACACACGGGGCAGGAGCCGGGCGCACTCCGCGGCGAGCCCGGTCGCGGCCCTGCGCATGAGGGTTCCGTCGGGGACGCGCGCCATGAGCGCGGACTCGGCTTCGCGGACGACGCTGACGGTGTGTGCGGAGAGCACCGGTTTACCTCCCGGAGGTGGATCGGCCCCCATCGTGCCGCAGTCGGAGCCGGGCAGGGTGAATTCGCCACACCATGGGGACCAGGGCAAGGAATTTCCACCGAATAGTATTGATTCGCCACTCTGCGGAGTGCTTCCTTGACACAATGGATTCATGCCTCGACCGAGCAAGTACGTGTCCCGGTCCGAACTCGGATGGCCCGTGTGCCAGGCTTCCTACGCCGACCCCAGGTCAGGACTGGTCATCCACTACGACGGCAGTGACCAGGGGCTCGCCGGGAAGAGCCACTCGGCCTGCCTCACCTACTGGCGCAACACCCGCGCGTTCCACATGGGCCCCTCCCGTGGATGGACATGCATCGGATACTGCGTGGACGAAGCAACCGAGATCCTCACCGAGGACGGTTGGCGGACGTTCGACCAAATCTCCCCCGGTGACATCGTTCTCACCCTCAACCACGAGACAGGGATGTCGGAGTGGCAGCCCCTCCAGCACGTCTACGTCTTTCCCGCCATGCCTCGGGAGCTGGTGCGGATGGAGGGACGCGAACACTCGTCGCTGACCACCCCGGGCCACCGCTGGCCCGTAGAGCGCTACTACAGGCGCACGGGAACCGAAAGGCGAAAAAACGAGGACGGGACATGGGCCCGAACCGGCCGCACGGCACGCAGTGTCAAAGGACATGAGCGGGTGTGGGCGACCACGGACACGCTTGGCTACTGGGATCGAATTCCCTTGTCGGCTCCCTGCGCTCACCTGCCCACCGAACCCAAGTGGTCCAACGCACTCGTGGAACTGGTGGCCTGGTTCTGGACTGAGGGGCACATCAAACTCCAGGGTAAAAGCCGTAAGGCCGGTACCAGCGTGGCCATCTATCAGTCGGAGACGAGGAATCCCGACCGTGTGGCCAGGATTCGAAACGCGCTGCACGGCGCCTTCGGACCACCCTGCGAACGGTTCCCCCGGAGAAGTGCGAACACCGACGGCATCCCGCGATGGCGCGAGGCCCGCAACCGCAGCCTGGCCGAGTTTCATCTGTCCTCCGACGCTGGCCGTGTTCTGATCGAACACGCCCCTGGACGGATTCCCACCCATGCGTTCTTGCGATCGTTGACCGCGGAGCAACTCTCCCTGTTCATCGAGGCGTCACTACTGGGAGACGGTCACGGCAACCGCACGAACAACGCCCAGGCACTCAGCCAGAAGAGCCGCGCCGCCGCCGAGGCGTTCCAGTTCGCTGCGACTCTCGCCGGATACTCGACCTCCCTACGGCGCCGACCGCCCACCTCCTCGACGCCGTATCCCATGTGGAAGGTCGAACTGCGCCGTAAGACCCACGTCGCGCCCAAGGCCGCGGCAACCAGGAAGGCGAAGTTCACCATCCTGCGCGAGCCCCACGAAGGGCGGGTCTGGTGTGTGCGCACACCGAACAACACCTGGCTGGCCAGGCGCGAAGGCACGGTGTATTTCACCGGCAACTCGTTCATGTCCTGCGCGCATGGATATGTCATGGAAGGTCGGGGGCTGTACAAGACCCAGGCCGCGCAACCGGGCGGCAACACCACCCATTACTCGGTGACACTGGCGACCGGCCCGACCGACCTCATCACGCCCGAGCAGATCAACGCCGTCCGCGAACTCCGCCAGTGGCTGACGGAGGAGTACGACAACGCCGGGACGGTACTCGGCCACCGCGACTTCGTCTCCACGTCCTGCCCCGGTGACAGGGCCTACGCCCTCGTCCGCGAGGGCACATTCGAACAGCCCCCCGGTCAGGCCACGGAGGTACACGACATGCTCGGACTGCACATCGGCAGTAGGGGAGAGGCGGTCAAGCTTCTCCAGCTCAGGATCAGGAGGGCGGGCTTCGGTGACGCCCTGGGCGAGACCGGGGCCGACGGCGTCTACGGGCCCGCCACCGCCGAGGGCGTGCGGCTGTGCCGCGACTACGTCGGCAGCCGGGCCCTGGAGGGGTACGGCGACGAGATGACCGCTCACGCGGTAGACCAGGTCGAGGCCGCCGTCACCAAGCGCACCCTGCAGAAGGCCCAGATCTCCAGCACCGCCCTGGACAGCAACACGTCGCCCGAGGACTGAGCCCGTGCACACGACGGCGCCCCGGCCGCGGAGTACCCGCGGCCGGGGCGCCGTCACGTTCCCGCGTTACTGGACGGTGGTCACGATCGGTTCCTCCATGCCGAAACTCGGGTCGTACCGGACCTCGGTGACCACGACCTCGCCCACCACGGCGATCTGCCCGGAGGCGCTGTCGCCGGGCGCCAGCTCGGTGACCTGGAACGGCTCGATGTCGGCGAAGAGGGCCTCGCCCCAGTCGGTCCGCTCGGTGCCGTCGGCGAGCACCGTGGTGAAGTACATCGGGTTGACGCTGAGGGACTCGTCACCGTTGTTGGTGAGCTCGACGTCCAGCACCGTGTAGACGGTGTCGTCGATGGTGTCGCCCGCGGTGCCCGCCGCGGTGGCGGTCATGCTGACGTCCTGTTCCCCGGTCGCGGGGTCCTGCTCGGTGGTGCCCTCAGGGGCGAACTCCTCCTCGGTGGCGTAGGGCGCCGGAGCGGCCGAGGAGTCGTCTTCGCTCACGGACAGCGCGGCGATGATCACGATGACGACGATCGCGACGACCACGAGTCCGAGGCAGCCGCCGACGCCGATACCGATCTTGGCCCCGGTGGACATGCCCTTCTTGGGGGGCGGGCCGTAGGGCGACGCACCGTAGGGCGGCTGTCCCCCGGGCGGGCCGAAGGGGGGCTGGCCACCGGGAGGGCCGCCGAAGGGGGGCTGCTCACCGGGAGGCCCGTAGTGGGGCTGTCCCCCGGGCGGACCGTAGGGAGGCTGACCGCCGGTCGGACCGCCGAAGGGGGGCTGCTCACCGGGAGGCCCGTAGTGGGGCTGTCCCCCGGGCGGACCGTAGGGAGGCTGACCGCCGGTCGGACCGCCGAAGGGGGGCTGTTCGCCGCTCGGGTCGCCGTAGGGCGGCTGTCCCCCGGAAGGACCGCCGTAGGGGGGCTGCTGGGGGCCGGAAGGATCATGGGGATAGGACACGCGTGTGCTCCGGTTCTCGTACACGATGGCGTAGGGGATGTGCCGCGGACCTGTAGCCGTGTACCGGCTGGAACACGTGCGGCTGGAAGGGACCATATCCGACACGGGTCCGCGCTGGTCGCGCCCGCCCCGTGCCGAACGTGTCCGGAACCGGTCGTTCCCGCTGTTCGCGCGTCCGTGGACCTTCGGGGCCGAGGTGAAGTGGTGGCCGCCAGGTACTACGCTGTGTCGTAGAAACCGCCGACACGGGCGGAGGGACGGGCGAGCGGAGGCGGCGTGGTCGACTGGCTGACCATGACGATTCAGGTGGCGTCACTGGCGATGGCCGGATGGTGCCTCGTCTCGACCTTCCGCGACCAGCCCATGGTGGTCCCCCACCTCGTCGGTATGGGCCTCCTGTGGCTCCTCGTCCTCGGTCAGGTGGGCGCCACCGTCGTCACCGTGGTCGGCGGCGACCGGCCCGCCGAGACCGCCATGTTCGTGTCCTACCTGGCCACCGTGGCGCTGCTGCCGCCCGCGTGCGCCGTGTGGGGCTTCATGGAGCGCAGCAAGTGGGGACCGGCCGTGATCGCCTTCGCGTGCCTGATCCTGCCCGTCCTGTTCGTCCGGCTCGAACAGCTCTGGAACCCCGTTGCCTGAGACCACCGCGCCCACCGCCAGGACCCTGCGCACCGGCCCCGGACGGCTCCTCGTCGCCGTGTACGGGGTGTTCGCGCTCGCCGCCACCGCGAGGGGCGGTTTCCAACTGGCCACGAAGTTCGGCGAGGCGCCCCTGGCCTACGCGCTGTCGCTGTTCGCCGGCGTGGTCTACCTGGTCGCGGCGGTCGGTCTGGCCCGGGCCGGACGCATCTCGCGCTTGGTCGCCCTGGTCTCGTGCAGCGTCGAGGTGGTCGGGGTACTCGTGGTGGGCGCGGCCAGCGTGCTCATGCCGGAGGTGTTCCCCGACGACACGGTGTGGTCGCACTTCGGCGGCGGCTACCTGTTCATTCCGCTGGTGCTGCCGGTGGTGGGCCTGTGGTGGATCATGCGCGTCCATCGCGTGGACAGGGACTGAACCGCACGGCCGGAGGCCGGCCGGGCATGCCGTGACCAGCGGTTCGGCGTTAGGCTGTCGCCCATGTCCGAACCCTTGTCCCTCCCGGTGGCCGTGTCGGCCGACTGGCTCCGCGAGCACCGTGACCAGGTCGTTCTCGTCGACTCCCGCTGGTACCTCGACGGCCGCTCCGGCCGCGACGCCCACCGCTCCGGCCACCTGCCCGGCGCGGTCTTCACCGACCTGGACGCCGATCTCGCCGCACCGGCCGGCCCCGGGAACGGCCGCCACCCGCTGCCCGACCCGGTCGACTTCGCGGACACGCTCGGCCGTCTCGGCATCGGCGACGGCTCCTCCGTGGTCGTCTACGACGACGCGGGCGGTTCGGTCGCCGCCCGCCTCGTGTGGATGCTGCGCGTCCTCGGCACCCCGGCGGCGTTCCTGGACGGCGGCGTCCAGGCCTGGAACGGAGGGCTGGAGGAGGGCGACGTCACGCCCGAGCCCGCCCACCGCACCCCGGTGCCCTGGCCCGGGGACCGGGTCGTGCACACCGACACCGTCCGGGCCCGGGCCGGCGATCCGGCGCACCTGCTGGTCGACGCCCGTGCCCGCGGCCGCTACACCGGGGAGCGGCCCGCTCCCGTCGACGCCCGTCCGGGGCACGTACCCGGCGCCCGCAGCGCGGAGTGGACCGGAAACCTCGACGGTGACGGGTTCCTGGCCGCCCCGGAAGCCCTGCGCGAGCGCTTCGCCGCCCTCGGCGCCGACTCCGCGGACACCGTCACCGCCTACTGCGGGTCCGGGGTCACCGCCTGCCACGACCTGCTCGCCCTGGAGCACGCCGGATACACCGGTGCCCGCCTGTACCCGGGCTCGTGGAGCCGCTGGGGAGGTGACGACTCCCTCCCCGTGGAGACCGGCGATCCCCACGCGTGAACCCCCGGGCGCCCCGTGAGTCCCGGCCACGGGGACCCGCCACCGGATCCGGCCGTTCGCGAAGGTCGTGCGGGCGGCTCTCCGGGGGCCGGAACCGGCCCCGGAGGAACCCCGGCTCCCCGGACGGCGTCCAACCGCCAGTAGGACCCCGCACGGCCTCGGGAACAACCGTGAACGAGGACCGCGCCACCCTCTCCCGATCCCCTGTCCCGTGCGCCACCGTGAAACGAGGAACATTGGCCACAGAACTCCTGATACTCGTCCTTGTCATCGCCGCGGCCGCCGTCGTGGCAGCCGTCGTGGTCGCCCTGCGGCGCTCCAAGAGCCGGAGCTCCTCCCCCAAGGCACCCGCACCGCCGCAGGACCCCTTCGCCGACAAGGGGGACAGCACTGCGGGCGACCCGCGCACGCTCAAGGCGGGCGACATGGTCGACTGGGGCACCGAGCGCACCTGGATCCGCGGCACCCTGCGCCTGTCCGAGGGCGGCTACACCTGGTCGGAGCACTTCCTGGAGGTCGAGGGCGGCAAGCGCTGGATCTCCGTGGAGGAGGACCCGGACGTGCAGCTGGCCCTGTGGACCGGCCGCCCCGACCTGGACCTCGTCCCCCAGGGCAGGTCCATCGAGGTGGAGGGCGTCGTCTACAAGCTCCAGGAGAAGGGCACCGGCTCCTACCGCTCCGAGGGCACCACCGGGCTCAAGGCGCAGGGCGGGGTCGACTACGCCGACTTCGAGTCCGACGACGGCAGGCTGCTGTCCTTCGAGCGCTTCGACCACGGCCGCTGGGAGGCCAGTACCGGGACCAAGGTCGCTCCGGGAACCTTCACCATCTTCCCGGGGAGCTGATCGAGACGTGCTCGCGAGCATCAGCGCCCCCTTCGTCGACACCAGCGCCGACGACCTGGTCTGGACCCTGGACCACCCGCCGGTCGTCCCCCTGGCCACCCGCACCGTGCGGGTGCCGGGCGCCCGTGTCGAACTGCGCGTGCTCGGTGCCTCCCACCAGGTGACCGTCACGCCGGATCCGGTGCGCGGAGCCGGGGCCCTGGTGGAGACCGTGGCCTGCCTGCCCGGCCTGCCCGGCGGCCTGCCGGGCAGCATCGAGCGCCCGGACCTGGGCCGGTACCGTTTCGGCTCGCTCGTGGAGTCCCTGTCGCGTAACGAACTGGCCCTCAGGGTGGAGCGGCTCCACCACGAGGTGGCAGACTCCCCCGGCGGCCTGCTCGTCGCCTTTCCGGGTGATCCCCTCGCGGTCACCGCGCTGCACCTGACCCCCGATCGCGGAGGACCACTCCGCTGGCGCACCTGGCACGCCTATCCGCAGAGCGGCGAACTGGTGACGACCACCTCGAACGTGACCACGCCCCCCACCTCTGAGAGATCCGCACCATGAACGCATACGAGGCATCCGGGAACAGCAACAGGAGTGTCATCATCACGGTGTTCGCCGTCTGTGGCGGCATCCTGCTCCTGCTGATCCTGCTCAGTGCCTGCAACAACAACAGCAACGAGTACTGCCCGGATGACGACGAGGTCTCGATCGAGGGCTACGACGATGACGACTGCGACGGCTCCTCCGGCGGCGGCGGAGGCTTCTTCTTCTTCGGAGGCGGCGGCAGCAGCAACAGCGACGGCAGCGGAAGCAGTTACCGTGGCGGCGGCGGCGGCTTCGGCAAGTAGTCAGCGCCCACTTCCAGCACCCGACCACGAATCCCCCTACCAGCGGACAGGACCATGAACGTCATTCTCTTCAACTCCCTCGCAGCCCTCGCCTACGGCGGAGTGGGCATCGCCATCCTCGTGGTGGGCTACGTGCTCACCGACCTCATCACCCCCGGTAAGCTGCACAAGCTGATCTGGGAGGACCGCAACCGCAACGCCGTGCTGCTCGTGTCCGCCAACACGCTGGGCTCGGCCATCGTCGTCACCTCGGCGATCCTCTCCAGTGACTCCGAGATCGGCCTGGGGGCCGGGCTGCTCTCGACCGCCGTCTACGGCCTGATCGGCCTGGGCGTCATGGCGCTGTCGTTCCTGCTGATCGACCTCCTCGTCCCCGCCAAGATCTCCCACATGATCAGTGACAGCGAACCGCACCCGGCCACCTGGGTGAGCGCCTCCGCGCACGTGGCGATCGGCCTGGTCATCGCCGCGGCCCTCACCTGATCCCGCCTCCCCCGCTTCCGAACGGCCCCTGCCCCGGCCACCAGCACCACCAGACGAAGGCACCCGTGTTGACTGAGAAGACCGTCCGCCCCCGGTCCCGCCTCCCGGTTTCGGCCAGGGCGGCCCGCTTCTTCGTACTGCTGGCGGTGTTCGTCTGCGCCGCGTGCGGCCTGGTGTACGAACTGGCGCTCGTCGCCATCGGCAGTTACCTGTTGGGCAACACCATCACCCAGGCCTCCGTGGTCCTGTCCGTGATGGTGTTCGCCATGGGTGCGGGCTCGCTGATGTCCAAGCGCTTCCAGGCGCGCCCGGCCATGGCCTTCGCCGTCATCGAGGGGCTGCTCTCGCTCGTCGGCGGCCTGTCGGTGCTGCTGCTGTACGGGGCCTTCGCCTGGTTCTCGGCCTACCAGCCCGCGCTGGTGCTGCTGGCGTTCCTCATCGGCATGCTCATCGGCATGGAGATCCCGCTGCTGATGACGCTGATCCAGCGCATCCGCAGGCAGGACGCCTCCGACGCGGTCGCCGACCTTTTCGCCGCCGACTACGTGGGCGGGCTGATCGGCGGTCTGGCGTTCCCCTTCCTGCTGCTGCCGCTGCTGGGCCTGCCCAAGGGCGCCCTCGTCGTGGGAGCGCTGAACGCCGTGGTCGGTGTGGCCGTGGTGCTGTGGCTGTTCCGCTCGGAACTGGGACGGCGCGCCTACACGGGCCTGGGCGCCGGCCTGGCGCTCATCATCGCGCTGCTCAGCCTGGCCTTCGTCTACGCCGACCAGTTCGAGGTGGACGCCCGCCAGGCCCTGTACCGGGACCCGATCGCGCACGCCGAGCGCTCCGAGTACCAGGACATCGTGCTCACCCGGTCCCTCGACGGCGAGGACGTCCGCCTGTTCCTCAACGGGAGCCTGCAGTTCTCCACGCTGGACGAGTACCGCTACCACGAGTCGCTGGTCCACCCCGCGATGGCGGGTCCGCACGAGGACGTCCTGGTGCTGGGCGGGGGCGACGGCCTGGCCCTGCGCGAGATCTTCGCCTACGACGACGTGGACTCGGTGACCCTCGTGGACCTGGACCCGGCCGTGATCGAGCTGGCCTCCACCCATCCGGTGATCACCGACCTCAACGAGCACTCCTTCGAGGATCCGCGCCTGGAGGTCGTCAACGCCGACGCCTTCCAGTGGCTCCGCGAGAACCACGAACGGTTCGACGTGGTCGTCGCCGACCTTCCGGACGGCACCGACGTCGGCACCGCCAAGCTCTACACCGTGGAGTTCTACTCGCTCCTGCGCCACGCCCTGTCGGACCGGGGCCGCGTGGTGGTGCAGGCCGGTTCGCCCTTCTTCGCCCCGGACGCCTACTGGGGTGTGGGCCGCACGATGAAGGACGCCGGACTGGCCGCCACCCCCTACAACGTGGACGTGCCGTCCTTCGGCAACTGGGGTTTCTACCTCGCCACCGCGGACGGGGCGCCCGAACTGAACGTTCCCGACGACGCGCCGCCCCTGCGCTTCCTCGACGAGCCCCTGCTGGCCGCCGCCCAGGTCTTCCCCAAGGACCGCCGCGGCGACGGCTCGGAGGAGTCGACCCTCATGCACCCCCGCGTGATCCAGTACCACCAGGGGGCCTGGCGGGGCTACTGACGTCCCGCCGCCCGCCGCCTCCTCCATCACCGCTGGTGAAGAGCACCGCGCGGCCTGAGGACTTGGGCCAGTGGGCGGCCGCGCGGTGTGCCTGGAACGGGAGTTCGGTGCGGTGTCGGAGACGGTGGCGACGGCATGCCGCCAGGAGACGGCGCCCGGCGGACGCAAGCGCGCGTGCGCACGTGTTCCGCCCCGGATCCCCTCGCGGCCTGCCCCATCCTGTCCCGGCGCACGGATGCGGCGGAAGCGCCACGCCGCCCCCGCCGCTTCCCCGGCCAAGCCGTTACCCAGGCTTTTCCCCCCTTTTCTCCCCTCCTGCCCTCTCAGGCCCGCGACCCGGTGCGCCGCCTCCGCGGTCGTCCCGTCGTCAGCTGTCGAAGCCCAGACCCATCGCGTCCAGGCCGCGCAGCCACAGGTTGCGGCGTCCCCCGTCGCGGTCGGCGGCGGCCGTGGCGCGCAGGGTCAGCCCGATGCCCAGGGAGCGGACCGGCTCGGGAGGGAAGGGCAGCGGCTTCTCACGGACCATGCGAAGCCGGGTGCGCTCGGTGTCCAGGCCGTCGAGGCGGTCCAGCATCACCTGAGCGCCGAAGCGGGTCGCGCCCACTCCCAGCCCCGTGTACCCGGCGGCGTAGGCCAGACGGCCTCCGTACCCGGTACCGAAGAAGGCGGAGAACCGGCTGCACGTGTCGATGACCCCGCCCCAGCTGTGGGTGAACCGCACGTCCGCCAGTTGGGGGAAGGTCTCGAAGAAGTGCCCGGCGAGCCTGCGGAAGGTCTCCGGGCGCTGGTCGAACTCCGGACGCACCTTGCCGCCGTAGTGGTGCACGATGTCGTAGCCGCCCCACAGGATGCGGTTGTCGGAGGTCAGCCGGTAGTAGTGGAAGAAGTTCGCGGCGTCGGAGACCCCCTGGCGGCCCTTCCATCCCAGGGAAGCCATCTGCCCGTCGGTGAGCGGCTCGGTCATCAGCGCGTAGTCGTAGACCGGGGCCAGGTAGTGCTTGAGCCGGCGCAGGGGTCCGGGGAAGGCCCCGGTCCCCCAGGCCACCTTGGACGCGTGCAGGGCGCCGCCGCCGGTCTCCAGGCGAAGGCCCCTCGGCACGGAGCGGATCGCGCGCACGGGCGTGTTCTCGAAGACGCGTACGCCGAGCCGCCGGCAGGCGGCGCGCAGGCCCCACACGAGCTTGGCCGGGTGGACCATGGCGACGCCGTCGGGCTCGTACAGTGCTCCCACGTAGGTGGGCGAGTCGATCTCCCGCCGGGTGCGCTCGGCGTCCCACACGTACGAGGTGTGGCCCAGGGCGGCCGTCGTCTCGGCGGACTCGGCGAACCCCTCAGCCTGCCAGGGCTCGGTGGCGGCCAGGATCTCGCCGGTGCGCTCGAACCCGCAGTCGATCCCGTACCTGGCCACCGCCTCCTCGATACCGTCGAGGTTGGCGCGGCCCTGGCGTTCGAGCTCGCCGATCTCCTCGGGCCAGCGCTCGGCGCCGTTGTCGTAGCCGTGGGTGAGGCTGGCGGCGCAGAACCCGCCGTTGCGCCCGGAGGCCGCCCACCCCGTGGTACGGGCCTCCACCAGCACCACGTCGCGGTCGGGGTCGCGCTCCTTGGCGATGAGCGCGGTCCACAGCCCGCTGAAGCCGGCGCCGACCACCGCCAGGTCGGTGGACACGTCACCGGACAGGGGCGGCTCGGGCTCGGGGACGTCGTGCCCCGGGATGTCGGGATCGAGCCAGAAGACCCGGGGCCGGGTGTCCGCCAGGGCCCTCGCCACCCGCTGGGTCGCTCCGTCGGCCATGGTTATCGCTTCCGTTCGTGGTTGGGTACCGGTACGGGACTCAGTCCCCGGCCGCGGACCGGCGCCGGGCCATGACGACGTTGACCACCGCCAGGAGCAGCCCGACCGCGAACAGCAGGGTGCCCATGACGTTGACCTGCGGCGGGATGCCCACGCGGGTGGCGCCCCAGATCCACAGCGGGAAGGTGGTGACGTCGCCGCTGACGAACGAGGTGATGATGTAGTCGTCGATGGACAGGGCGAAGGCCAGCAGTCCTCCCGCCATGATGGCGGGGAACAGCATGGGCAGGGTGACCAGGCGGAACGTGGTCCACGAGTCGGCGCCGAGGTCACGGGCGGCCTCCTCCAGGCGCGGGTCCAGGGTGATGACGCGGGCCCGCACGGTGATGGCTACGAAGGACACGCAGAACATCACGTGCGCGATGACCGTCGTCCAGTAGCCGGTGGTCACGTTCATCATCAGGAAGGTGGACAGCAGCGCGGCGCCGATCACCACCTCGGGCGCGCTGATCGCCGCGAACATCACCAGGTTGGTGAGCTGCTTGCCCCGGAAGGTGAACCGGCCCAGGGCCAGTCCGAGCAGAGTGCCCAGTCCGCCGGAGACGACCATCGACAACAGCGCGATGCTCACCGAGTTGAACATCGCCTCGTTGAGCTCGGTATGGGCGAACGCGTTCTGGTACCACTTCAGGGTGAAGCCCTGCCAGGTGATGTTGTGCCGCCCGGCCGGGTCGTTGAAGCTGAACACGATCATGAACACGATGGGCGCGAACAGCCAGGCCAGCACGGCCCAGGTGTGGTAGCGGCCCCAGTCGACCCGGCGCCGCGCCCGTCCGCGCACGGCCGCCGGAGCGGTACCGCCCCCGGTTCCGTTCCCGGTGGTGCCTCCGCCGCTCCCGGCGGCGTTTCCGGCGGCGGTGCCCCGCCCGTGGACGTCGGTGTTCACGCGTGCACCTCCATGACCCGCTCGGTGCCCAGGGCACGCGCGTAGCTGAAGATCCCGACCAGCAGCAGCCCCATGAGGACGAAGGTGATCGAGGCGGCGATCGGATAGTTGTTGTTGACCAGGTACTGGGTCTGGATGACGTTGCCGATCATCGTGTTGTGCGTCCCTCCGAGCACCGAGGCGTTGACGTAGTCGGCGCTGGTGGGGATGAAGGTCATCAGCACCCCGGCGAACACCCCGGGCAGGGACACCGGCAGGACCACCCGCGCGAAGGCCTGGAAGCGGTCGGCGTACAGGTCGTGCGCGGCCTCCACCAGGTGCGGGTCCATGCGTTCCAGGACCGCGTAGATCGGCAGGACCATGAACGGCAGGAAGTTGTAGGCCAGGCCGAGGATCACCGCGAGCGCGGAGTTGAGGACGGCGAAGCCCTCCGAGAGCAGTCCGAGGTCCTTGAGCGTGCCGAGCACCACCCCGTTGTCGGAGAGGAAGAACCGCCAGGAGATGGTGCGCAGCACGAACGAGACGAAGAACGGCAGTAGGATCAGTAGCAGGTAGGTGGACTTGTGGGCCCCGCCGCGGAAGGCGATCCAGTACGCCATCGGGTAGCCCAGGACGATGCACACGAGGGTGGCGCAGGCGCCGTAGAACAGGGAGCGCAGGATCTGCTCCCAGTAGGTGCCGACGGCGGTGGCGTAGTTGCCCACCTCGAAGGTCTGCTGGAAACCGGTGACCACGCTGCCCGTGGTCAGCGACATGGACAGCATCCCGCCGATGGGCACCACGAAGAACAGCGCCAGCCAGGCCCACGCCGGAAGCACCAGCACGTAGGGCGTGATCTTTCGGTTGCTCATGGTCTCGGACTCAGCTCTGTGTGACTGCCTGGAACAGGGAGGAGAACTCCCCCTGCTGGTCGGGCTCCAGCGCCACGTAGTTGTGGAGCTTCTGGTAGTCGCTCTCGTCGGGGAAGACCAGAGAGCTCTCCGACATCGCGCGCAGGGCCTCGGCGCGCTCGCCCTCCCCCTCGGCGGCGGCCCACTCGGCCATGACCTCCTGCGCGTGCGGGACCGGGGAGATGTAGCCGATGTACTCGGTGAGGCCCGTGGCGATCTCCGGCTCGTAGAGGAAGTTCATCAGCTCGATGGCGTCGACCGGGGCCTTGGTGGTGTACGGGATCATCAGGCTGTCGGTCCACAGGGTGGCGCCCTCGTCGGGGATGACGAACTTGAGGTCCGTGCCCGCCTCGGCGTTCTGCTGGTAGATGTCTCCGGACCAGGCCATGGTCATCCACAGGTCACCGGTGGTGAGCGGCTGGATGTAGTCCTGCTCGTAGTAGGCGCGCACCACGCCGGAGTCGCGCTGCTCGCGGAGCTTGTCGGCCGCGGCCTCCCAGTCCTCCCGGGTGGAGTCGGCCGGGTCGACTCCGTTGGCGAGCAGGCCGAAGACGGCGATCTCCTGCGGGTCGGCGAACATGCCGACCTTGCCCTCGAAGGCCGGGTCCCACAGGTCCTGCAGGCTGGTGATCTCCCGGTCGACGAACTCGGGGTTGTAGGCGATGCCGGTGATGCCCGAGGCGTAGGGGACGGTGTGCTTGTTGCCGGGGTCGTAGGAGGTGTTCTTGTAGATCTCGCCCGCGTACTCGGCGAAGGCGGGGAGCCTGGTGTGGTCCAGCCGCGCCAGGTAGCCGAGCTCGATGAGCTTGGCCAGCTCGAAGCCGTTGGTCAGGACCATCAGGTCGTAGCCGATGTCGTCGCCGTTGGCGAGCTTGGGCTGGATCTGCCCGAAGAACGACGCGGCCTCGTGCACGTCCTCCTTGTAGTCGACCTTGATGCCGGTGGACTCGGTGAACTGCTGGATCTGGGTGCGTTCGGGGTCCATGTACAACGGCCAGTTGGCCCAGCGCAGGTTGCCCGTGCGCTCCTTGCCGGCCCAGAAGTCCTCGCTCGCGGCGGGTTCGCGCTGCTGGCCGTCGACTCCGCAGGCGGACAGGGCGAGTGCGGCCGCGGCGGCGCCGCCCGCCTGGAGGGTGTGGCGGCGGGTGATGCCGGGGATCGGCAGGGGACCGCGGCGGGCCCGGGTGAGCCCGCGCAGGAGGGCGGGGTCCAGCGGGGGGCGCTGTCGGTTGTTCATGTCGTCGTTCCCTACTTCGGTTCTTCGGAGACCGCCGTCGCCGTGTCGGAGCGGACGGGGCCGGGGGTCCGGGGCGGGGCGGGCACCTCCCGTGCTCGGAGGTACCGGACGTGGCTGGTGGATCTGCTGTGACTATGGGGCTGATGTGCCTGTTAGGGCTTATGTGTCTGTTGAGACTGGAGAGGGTGACTGGTGCCCTGCGGGGCTCGGCGAGGGGTGTGCGCGGGCGGTGCGGTCAGGACGGGAGCGCGTAGGAGTGTTCAGGTCGCCAGGACAGCCACACCCGCTCGCCCCGATCGGCGACCAGGGTGGAGCCCGACGCGTTCTGCCGGTAGACCGTGATCTCCTCGCCGCCGCCGATGTCCACCTGGTACTGGGTGGCCGCACCCGTGTAGACGGTCTCGGCGACCGTGCCGGGGACGCGGCTGACGTCGCCCTCGGGCCGGTCGGTCCCGATGTGGATCTTCTCCGGGCGGACGGTCAGGTGGATGTGGGAGCCGGTGGTGACCGTCCCGGGCAGTTCGGCGACCAGGGCGGTGGAGCCGTCGGCGACCTCGACCTTCCACAGCCTTCCCGCGGCGGCGCCGACCACGCCGCGGACGAGGTTGCTGGTACCGATGAAGTCGGCGACGAACCTGGTGGCGGGGCGCTCGTAGATCTCGGCGGGCGCGCCGAGCTGCTCGACCACGCCGTTGTTCATCACGGCGATGCGGTCGGACATGGTCAGCGCCTCGCCCTGGTCGTGGGTGACGTAGACGAAGGTGATGCCGACCTCGCGCTGGATGCGCTTGAGCTCGACCTGCATGGACTGGCGGAGCTTGAGGTCGAGCGCGCCGAGCGGCTCGTCCAGGAGCAGGGCGGAGGGCTCGTTGACGAGCGCGCGGGCCAGGGCGACGCGCTGCTGCTGGCCGCCGGACAGTTGTGACGGTCGGTGCTTGGCGCGGTTCCCGAGCTCGACCAGGTCGAGCATCCGGCCGACCCGGCGGGTGACCTCGGCCTTGGGGACCCTCTTGCGCCTCAGCCCGAACGCGACGTTGTCGGCCACGCTCATGTGCGGGAAGAGCGCGTAGCTCTGGAAGACCATGTTGACGTCGCGGTGGTTGGCGGCCACACCGGTGACGTCGCGGCCGTCGAGGTGGACCACACCCCCGGTGGGGTCCTCGAACCCGGCGATCATGCGCATGGTGGTGGTCTTGCCGCAGCCGGACGGCCCGAGCAGTGAGAAGAACTCCCCGCGTTCGATCTCCAGGTCGACACCGTTGACCGCGCGCACCGTTTCGGAACCGGTCCGGAAGGACTTGGTCACTCCGGCCAGGCGGATCGCGGGCCCCACGGCCGGAGCGGTGTCTGCTTCGGGTACCTCGGATTGGGTGGTGCTGGTGGGAGCCATGGTGGGGTATTTCCTGTCAGTCTCGTTCTTGCCGCGGACTCGCGGCGGGGCCCGGGCCGCGCGGGGCGGCTCGACGGGAGGGCTCAGTCGCCGATGTAGCTCATGACGTGCTTGACGCGGGTGTACTCGTCGAAGGAGTACATCGACAGGTCCTTGCCGTAGCCGGAGTGCTTGAAGCCGCCGTGCGGCATCTCCGCGGTGATCGGGATGTGGGTGTTGATCCACACGCAGCCGAAGTCCAGGCGGCGCGAGACCCGCAGGGCGCGTGCGTGGTCGCGGGTCCACACGCTGGACGCCAAACCGTACTCGACGGAGTTGGCCCAGCTCACAGCGGTGTCCTCGTCGGTGAAGCGCTGCACGGTGATGACCGGTCCGAAGATCTCGTCGGTGACCATCTCGTCGCCCTGGCGCAGGCCGGATACCACGGTCGGCGCGTGGAAGAAGCCCTCGTCGCCGACCCGGGAGCCTCCGGCGAGGACCTCGGCGTGGTCGGGGACGCGGTCCAGGAAGCCGCTCACCCGGGCCAGCTGGTCGGCGTTGTTGAGCGGGCCGTAGGCGGCGTCGGGGTTGCTGGGCGGGGCGGTGACGGTGCCGCGCGCCTGTTCGGCGAGGGCGGCGGCGAGGTCGTCGTGGATCCCCGGCGCCGCCAGCACGCGCGTGGCGGCGGTGCAGTCCTGCCCGGCGTTGAAGTACCCGGCCTCGGCGATCCCGGCGGCGGCGCGCTCGACGTCGGCGTCGTCGAAGACCACGACCGGCGCCTTGCCGCCCAGTTCCAGGTGCAGGCGCTTGAGGTCCCTGGACCCGGCCTGGGCGACCTCGTACCCGGCACGGGTGGAGCCGGTGAGGGAGATCAGCCGCGGCGCGGGGTGGTCCACCAGGGCGCGGCCGGTGCCGCGGTCCCCGGCGACGACGTTGAACACGCCGGGCGGGAGGAACTCGGCGGCGATCTCGGCGAGCAGCAGCGTGGAGACCGGGGTGGTGTCGGAGGGCTTGAGGACGATGGTGTTGCCCGCGGCCAGGGCCGGGCCGATCTTCCAGGCCGCCATGGCCATGGGGTAGTTCCACGGCGTGATCTGGCCGACGACGCCCAGCGGCTCCCGACGGGTCCAGGAGGTGTGGTCGGCGAGGTACTCGCCCGCGGCACGCCCCTCCAGGTTGCGGGTGGCGCCCGCGAAGAAGCGCAGTGCGTCCAGGACCTGGCCGATCTCCTCGGTCCGGGTGAGGCCGACCGGCTTGCCGCAGTTGCGGACCTCGGCGTCGACCAGCTCGTCCGCGCGCTCCTCCACCCGGTCGGCGAACTTGTTGAGGGCGATCTGCCGTTCGGCGGGGGTCCGGTCGCGCCATCCGGAGTCGAAGGCGCGCTGGGCCGCCTTGAAGGCGTTGTCGACGTCCTCCGCCGTGGACACCGGGGCCGTGGCGAAGACCTTTCCGGTGGACGGGTCGACGAGGTCGCCGCGCATCCCGTCCACGGTGTCGACGTACTCGCCGTCGACGAAGTTACGGAGGTGGTCGGGTCCGGGCTCCTGGGTCACTACGGCTCCCTGCGGTCGGGTGCGTTCTCGGCGCACATGGGCTGTGATCCGTCACACTGCCACCCGTGACTCGTGCATTCAAGGGATTCCGTTGTAAAGTTTCTGTTTCTCGACGGATACTTGACAGAAGGGCCATAGATGCCACTATTTCTATTGAGTGGGTTCTGTTAAGACCCCCGGGTCGACCTCCACGGTCCCCGCACCACCCAGCGATCTTGGAGAACCAAGTGGCAGCGCACCTGAGCCCGGAGCAACTCCAGCGGGCCGCCAAGGACCATCTGTGGATGCACTTCACGGAGATGGCCGCCTACGACGACGCCGACGTTCCCGTCATCACCCGGGGCGAGGGCGCCTACGTCTACGACTCCGACGGGAACAGGTATCTGGACGGCCTGGCCGGCCTGTTCGTCTCGCAGGTGGGCCACGGCCGGTCCGAGATCGCCGACGCCATCGCCGAGCAGGCGCGTGAACTGGCCTACTTCCCGATCTGGACCTACGCGCACCCCAGGGCGGTCGAACTGGCCGACCGCCTCGCGGGGCTGGCGCCGGGCGACCTCGACCGGGTCTTCTTCACCACGAGCGGCTCCGAGGCGGTCGAGTCGGCCTGGAAGCTGGCCCGCCAGTACTTCAAGGCGATCGGTGAGCCCACCCGGCACAAGGTGATCAGCAGGAGGCTCGCCTACCACGGGACCAGCATGGGCGCCCTGTCGATCACGGGCCTGCAGGCGATCAAGACCCCGTTCGAGCCGCTGGTGCCCAGCACGGTCCAGGTACCGAACACGAACTTCTACCGCGCTCCCCGGCACGGCGACGACCTGGAGGCCTTCGGCCGCTGGGCCGCCGACCAGATCGAGGAGGCCATCGTGCAGAGCGGCCCCGAGACCGTCGCCGCCGTCTACGTCGAGCCCGTCCAGAACTCCGGGGGCTGTTTCCCGCCGCCGCCCGGATACCTTCAGCGGGTACGCGAGATCTGCGACCGCCACGGCGTGCTGATGGTCTCCGACGAGGTGATCTGCGCCTTCGGACGCCTCGGCGAGTACTTCGGGGCGACCAGGTACGGCTACCTGCCCGACATGATCACCTTCGCCAAGGGCGCCACCAGCGGGTACGTCCCGCTCGGCGGGCTCATCGCGCGCGAGAAGCTCATGGAGCCCTTCAAGGAGGAGGGGGCCGCCTTCCTGCACGGCATCACCTTCGCCGGGCACCCGGTGGCGGCGGCCGCGGCGCTGGCCAACCTCGACCTGTTCGAGAGCGAGGGCGTCCTCGACAACGTCCGGGAGAACGGGCCCGTCCTTCGCGCGACCCTGGAGAAGCTCCTGGACCTGCCGATCGTCGGCGACGTGCGCGGTGACGGGTTCTTCTACGGCATCGAGCTGGTCAAGGACAAGGAGACCAAGGAGACCTTCACCGAGGAGGAGTCCCACCGGCTGCTCAAGGGCTTCCTGTCCGGAGCGCTCTTCGACGCCGGGCTCATCTGCCGCGCCGACGACCGGGGGGAGCCGGTCGTGCAACTGTCCCCGCCGCTGACCTGCGGCCCGGAGCAGTTCGACGAGATCGAGCGCGTCCTGCGCAAGGTCCTCACCGAGGCCTGGGACCGGCTCTGACCCCGCCGCCCCGCCTCCGGCGCGCCCCCGCCGCGGTCGGCGGGGGCGCCGCCGTGTGCGGGACCGGTTTCAGGAGAGGGCCCGGCGGCGGACGGCGCCGAGGCCCAACCACACCGCCGGGACCAGCACGACGTGCATGAGGGCGAGGACGGCCTCGGTGGCGAGGTCGGTTCCCGCGAAGAACGGCATCGCGGTGGAGGCCGCGGCGAGCACGGTCCCGACGATCTGGCCCGTGCGGAGGAAGCCCTTCCACAGCAGGGACAGCAGGACCGCGGCGGTGAAGCCGGCGGCGAGCGGGGCCGCGCTCATGAGGGCCACTCCCCCGGCCTCCACCGCGGCGATCCCTCCGGCTCCGTCCGGATGCTCCATGGAGGCCCCCACGAGGTGGCCGAGGCCGAGGAGTACCAGGTTGGCGGCGGTGGCCGCGGCGACGGAGACGGCTCCGGCCGCCCACCAGGGGGCGCCCGGGCGTCGGGTGGCGGGGGTCGGGGTGGCGGCGGTGGTGGTGGTGTTCATGGGATCTCCAGTCCGACGTGCGGTGTGCCTCGTCGTGGAGATCCTCCAACCTCAATATTACTTGAGGTCAATGCGGAGTGGCGCGCATCACGCCCGTTCCAGTGCGGCCAGGGCGGTGACGGCACCGAGCTCCCAGCAGGCCTCCCGGGCCCCGGCGTCCGGACGGCCGGTCACGGTGACCGGCGGCCGGTGGCGCTCCCACCCGATGCCCTTGGCGATGGACTCGACCGCCCGGACCGCGCCGGAGGTGTCACTGTCCCCGTGCACGTACAGGGAGTACGGCAGCCCCCCGGTCGTTCCCTGGGCGGGGTAGAAGACCGTGTCGAAGAAGACCTTGAGGGCGCCGGACATGTAGCCGATGTTGGCCGGGGTCCCCAGGATCAGGGCGTCGGCGCCGAACAGGTCGCTGGCCGTGGCCGACAGCGCGGCCTCGGTCCGCACCTCCACCCCCTCGATGTCGTCGGTGCGGGCACCGTCGAGCACCGCGCCCAGCAGCTCCTGGGTGGCGGGCGAGACCGTGTGGTGAACGATGAGCAGTCGTGCCATGTCCCCACACTAGGAGCCGCGGGCACGGCGGCCGCCGTCTCCCGCACTGTTCCCGGGTCCGGTCCCTGCGCCCCGGCCGCCGCGGCCGGGAGCACTACGGGCACGGCCGCGACCAGGCCGGCCGGCAGCGGCCCCAGCGGGGAGAGGGACGGGGCGGCGGCCACGGGGACCTCCGGGGGCTCCTGCCCCGGCGGACACCGGGGCCGGAGCGGGGACGGATCAGGAACAGCAGGAGCAGCCGGGGGCACAGGCGCACCCCTCGTCGGATTCGGCGGGGCCGGCGGTGGTGTCGGGAGCGGTCAGGGCGATCCCGGCCGGGGCGCAGCAGGCGTCCCCGCGCCAGGCCTCCAGCCCCTCGCGGACGGCGACGACGGCGATGGCCAGCGCCACCAGCGGGTCGGCCCAGGCCCACCCGAACAGGGCGTTGACGCCCAGCCCGACCAGCAGCGCGGCCGACAGGTAGGCGCACAGCAGCGTCTGCTTGGAGTCGGCCACCGCGGTGGCCGAGCCCAGCCCGCGGCCCGCACGGCGCTGGGCCAGCGACAGGAAGGGCATGACCACCACCGACAGGGCGGCCAGCGCGATCCCGACGGTGGAGGGCTCGGCCTCGGCTCCGCCGATCAGGGAGCGCAGGGCCTCGACGGTGACGTAGGCGGCCAGGGCGAAGAAGGACACCGCGATGACGCGCAGCGCCCGCCTCTCCCTGGACTGGCGCACCTCGGGGTCGCGGGCGGAGAACTGCCAGGCGACCGCGAGGGCGGAGGAGACCTCGATGAGCGAGTCCAGCCCGAAGCCGATCAGGGCGGTGGAGGAGGCCAGGGTGCCCGCGGTGAGGGCGACGACGGCCTCGACGAGGTTGTAGGCGATGGTGGCGGCCACCAGCAGGCGCACACGCCGGGTCAGGGTGGCGCGGCGTTCCTCGCTCAGCGGCGGGGCGAGCGGGCGGGACATCAGCGGCAGCCCTCCTCTTCGGCGTCGACGCACGTGGCGTCGGTCTCCACGGCCAGCACGGCGCTGCGCAGGTCGTCCAGGGCATGGCCCAGGCGGGCGTCGGCCAGTTCGTAGCGGACCCGCCGCCCCACGGGCACGGCCACGACCAGGCCGCAGTCGCGTAGGCATGCCAGGTGGTTGGACAGGCGGGTGCGGCTGACGCCCAGGGTCTCGGCCAGGTCGGCGGGATGGGCGGGGCTCTCGCGCAGGGCCAGCAGGACCCGGCAGCGGATGGGGTCGGCCAGGGCCCTGCCGAAGCGGGCCAGGGCGTCGATGTCGGTGGCGAGGGTGAACATGCCCCAACGGTACACACAATCCTGGATTCAGGAAAGGATGGACCCAGTGTGGTCCCGCGCGACCGAGGGCGGGACCGTGTGGTGGGCGGTGAACGGCGGGGCCCTCCTCCACACTGGGAACCGGAGGCACACCGACCGCCGCCCGCTCAGAAAGCCAGGCCCGCCATGAGTCAGCCACCCGATCCGCACGGACCGCACCGCCACGGGCCCGGGTCCGGTGACCGACCGTCCACGGGGCCGTCCGACGGCGGGCGGCCTCCGATGGGGCCGCCTCCCCCCGGCTTCGGGCCTCCCGGGCCGGGCGGACCCGCGGGCCCGCCAGGATTCCCGTCCCCCCAGGATCCCCGGGGCCCGGAGAAGACCTCCCCCTGGCTGTTCGTCGGCCTGGGCTGCGGCGGCCTGTTCGTCGTCGGCGTCGTCCTGGCCCTGCTCACCGTCTTCGTCCTCGACGACCGCGGCGAGGACGGCGGCGACGGGGGCACGGGCAGCGGCGGGACACGTGCGCCGACCGCCACGGACACGCCCGGCACGAACGAGACCGTCGAGCACGACGGCATGCTCTTCACGGTCACCGGCACCGAGGTCACCGCCGAGATCGACGGCCACCACCCTCGCGGCGAGTACCTCATCGTGCACGTCGACGTCGCCGACGCGGGCGCCGGCGAGTTCTGGCGCGACGAACAGCACGTGTACACCTCCTCCGGCGAGCGGATCGGGGAGGACTACAACGCCACCCTCGAACTCCGGAGCCCCATCTGGCAGGACCTGCCCGACGACGGCTCCCCGGTGGGCGTCAGCATCGCCTTCGACGTGGAGTCCGCCGCCGACGTCTCCCACATCGGCCTGAGCGCGCGCTTCCGGGGCGGCAACGAGGTCGAGGTCGACCTCGGCGACTGACCGGCCCGGCCGCCCGCACACGGCTCGGTCACATCCCCGTGTGACGTGCGAGGATATTCGGCGGTCCGGAACAGATACGGACTTTCCACCCCTTTCTGCGGGTTTCACTCCGTTGGGGCCCGGTGCCGTGCCCCATCCCTCCTGCCCGCCCCACCGAAACCAGGTGACCTGTGATCCACGCCCCACCGTCCCCGGTACCCGACGTCGTCACCCACTCCGACGGACGGGTCTCCCTGGCCGAGGGCACCTCCCTCCCCGAGGGAGCCTTCGTCAACTCCGACCTCCAGCCGGTCCCGATGTCCCGGCGCACCTGGGGCACCGGCAGCTTCAGCGCCCTGTGGGTGAGCATGTCGGTCAGCATCCCGGCCTGGACCCTGGCCAGCGGGCTGATCGCGGCGGGACTGGACTGGCGCCAGGCCATGCTGGCCGTCGTCCTGGGCAACCTCGCCGTCCTGCTGCCCATGGTGCTGACCGGCCACGCGGGCGCCAGGTACGGCATCCCCTTCCCCGTGTTCGCGCGCGCCTCCTTCGGCCTGCGCGGCGCCAACCTGCCCGCGCTGCTGCGCGGGGCGGTCGCCTGCGGCTGGTACGGCATCCAGACCTGGGTCGGCGGCCAGGGCGTGTACGTCCTGCTCGGGCGCCTGTTCGGCGACGGGTGGACCGGCGCGGCCGTGGCCGGCGGCTACCCGTGGACCCTGTGGCTGTCCTTCGGCCTGTTCTGGGCGGCCCAGCTCGGCATCATCCTGTGGGGCATGGAGGGCGTGCGCAGGATCCAGGTGTGGGCGGCGCCGCTGATGGTCCTCGGCGGTGTCGCCCTGCTGGCGTGGATGGCCGTGGAGGCCGGGGGACTCGGCGCGATGCTGTCCCTGGACTCCGGTGAGCCCCTGGACTGGGGCCCGTCCTTCTGGACGCTGTTCTTCCCGTCACTGATGGGCGTGATCGGCTACTGGGCGACACTGACCCTGAACATCAGCGACTTCACCCGGTTCTCGTCCTCGCAGCGCGCCCAGGTCATGGGCCAGTCACTCGGCCTGCCCACCACGATGACGCTGTTCTCCCTGCTGGCCGTCATGGTCACGGCGGGCACCGCCGCCGTCTACGGCGAGCCGCTGTGGAACCCGATCGACGTCGTCGCGCGTATGGACAGCGGCATCGGGCTGCTCTTCGCGGTCTTCGTCGTCCTGCTGGCCACGGTCTCCACCAACATCGCCGCCAACCTGGTCGGCCCGGCCTACGACCTGGCCAACCTCAGGCCGCGCCTGATCAGCTTCCGCACCGGAGCGGTCACCACCTGCCTGCTCAGCGTCCTGATCTTCCCGTGGAAGCTGTTGGAGAACGAGGACGTGTACATCTTCACGTGGCTGGGCACGGTCGGCGGCGTCCTGGGAACCGTGGCGGGCATCCTGCTCGCCGACTACTGGCTGCTGCGACGCACCCGGATCAACCTGCCCGCGCTGTACGAGCGCGGATCGGAGTACTGGTACACGCACGGATGGAACTGGCGCGCGCTGGTGGCCTTCGGCGTCGGTTCGCTGCTGGCCGTGGGCGGTTCGCACTCCCCCGAGGGCTCCGGGCCGTTCCCGGCCGAGGGCCTGGTCCCGTTCCTGGCGCCGCTGGCGGACTACGGCTGGGTCGTGGGGCTGCTCACCGGGCTGCTGCTGCACTGGGGCCTGGGTGTGCTCCTCCCGGACCGGAGGGCCTCGGGCGGCACCGCCGCGAGGGCGGAGGGGTCCGCCGCCGGCTGATCCCGGCCCCCGTCCCACCGCACCACGCGGGGCCGTGCCGTTCCTCCGGCACGGCCCCGCGTCATCGGTCACGGCCGATCGGGCACGTTTCCCACCGGTCCGTCCGGGGTCACTCCCCGCGCACGGTCCCGGGCTGGGGAAGAACTCCGACGCCGAAGGCACCGTCATCGTCGTAGAAGTGCTCTTCGCCCTCCTCGTACTCCTCTTCCCAATCAAGGTCCATGACCTGTTTTCCTTCCTTTTGTCATCCCTTGGTCGACGCCTGACACGGCGGAAGGGTTGTCCTCTGGAAGGACACGGCAGCCCTGGACGGGTGGAGAGGAGTGCGTCCGGTGCGGCGGATCAGCGGTAGCCGTCGGGGTTGGCCGACTGCCAGCGCCAGGCGTCGGCGCACGCCTGGGCCACCGTGTGCTCGGCCCGCCAGCCCAGTTCGCGGTTGGCCTGGCCCGGATCGGCGAAGCAGGTGGCGATGTCCCCGTCGCGGCGCGGGCCCACGCGGAAGGGGATGGGGCGGCCGCACGCCTGCTCGAAGGCGCGGACCGCCTCCAGGACGGAGGTCCCCCGGCCCGTGCCCAGGTTGAAGGCCCTCAGTCCCTTCTGGGAGCCCAGGTGGTCGAGCGCCGCGACGTGCCCCCTCGCCAGGTCCACCACGTGCAGGTAGTCCCGGACACCGGTCCCGTCGGGTGTGTCGTAGTCGTCGCCGAAGACCGTGAGCTCGGACAGCCGCCCAGCGGCGACCTTGGAGATGTAGGGGAAGAGGTTGTTGGGGATGTCGTTGGGGTCCTCCCCGATCAGCCCGCTGGGGTGTGCCCCCACCGGGTTGAAGTACCGCAGCACGGTGATCCGCCAGTCGGGGGAGGACGCCGCCAGGTCCTCCAGGATCCTCTCCCCGAACAGCTTGGTCGCACCGTAGGGGTTGGTCACCCGCAGCGCGCTGCCCTCGGTGATCGGCACCGTCTCCGGGTCGCCGTAGACCGTGGCCGAGGAGCTGAAGACCAGGTCGCGCACCCCCACCCGGCCCATGGTCTCGGCGAGGGTGAGCAGGGCGTCCAGGTTGTTGCGGTAGTAGCGCAGCGGCTGGCTCACGGACTCACCGACCGCCTTGAGTCCGGCGAAGTGCACGACGGCGTCGATGCCGTGGTCCACCAGGACGCGCTCGACGACGCGGTGCTCGGTGCAGTCGCCCTCCACGAACGGGATCTGCGCGCCGGTGATCTTCTCGACCCGGCGCACGGCCTCCACGCTGCTGTTGACCAGGTTGTCGAGGACGACCACCTGGTGTCCCCGGCCGACCAGCTCGACCGCGGTGTGGGAGCCGATGTACCCGGCCCCTCCGGTCAGCAGGATCCGCACAGCCCTTGTTTCCTTCCGTTTCGTGGGGCCGCGCCGTCGGGCGCGGCCCCTCCACCCCTCGGAACCGCCCGGCTCAGAGCAGCTCGCCGAAGACCTGCTCCACGACCCGGGCCGCGGCCTTGCCGTCGTCCAGCGGGCAGAACTGGTTCACGAAGGCCTCGTACCGGGCCCTGTGCGTGTCCTGGACACGGTCGATGTCCCGGACGGCGTCGACGACCTCGTCGGTGGTGCGGAGCAGGGGGCCCGGAGCGGTCTCCTCGAAGTCGAAGTAGAACCCGCGCAGGCTGTCCCGGTACTCCTCCAGGTCGTAGGTGAAGAACAGGATCGGACGGCCGGTGTTGGCGAAGTCGAACATCAGCGACGAGTAGTCCGTGACCAGGATGTCCGTGACCAGGAACAGCTCCTGGATCTCGGGGTAGGCCGAGACGTCGAAGACGAAGTCCTTGCCCACGTTCGGCACCCGGTCGACGATGTTGGGGTGCCTGCGGAACAGCAGCACGTGATCGTCGCCGAGGGCGTCGTACAGCCGCTGAAGGTCCAGGTGCAGGTCCAGCTTGTACTTGCCGGCCGAGTAGAACTTGTCGTCCCGCCAGGTCGGGGCGTACAGGATGACCTTCTTGCCCTCCGGCAATCCCAGGCGCTCACGGACCTTCTCCGCCAACGTCTCGCGTTCGGGGCGGTGGAAGATGTCGTTGCGCGGGTAGCCGGTCTCCAGGATCTCGTTCTCGAAGCCGAAGGCGCGGCGCAGGATCGGGGTCGCCCAGGGACTCGGGGAGATCAGGTAGTCCCACTGGTTGGTCTCGTGCTTGAGCCGCTCGTAGTAGTTGCGGCTGGCGAACTGGACGTGCTCGATGTCGAAGCCGATGCGCTTGAGCATCGAACCGTGCCAGGTCTGCACCACCTTCTGCCCCGGCTGCTTCTCGAACCACATGGGCAGGTGGGCGTTGGAGACGATGTACTCCGAGCGCGCCAGTGCCTCGAAGTACTCCCGGCTCGTGTGCCGGACCTCGGTCAGCCCCGGGGGCAGGGTCAGCTGGCGGTTGCGCACCATCCACGACATCGGCGTGTCCACGCCACGGCGCTGGAGCTCCTCGTACATGTCCCGCGGGCTGTCGGAGAACTGCTTTCCGGTGTAGCTGTCGAAGACGATGCCGGGCTTCACCGGCTTCTTGCGCAGCTTGGGGTAGACCTGCTCGCGCAGGACCTGCTGGGCGTAGGATCCCTGCTCCTCCGGGCGCAGCACCGAGCCGAGCTGCAGGACGGGCCATCCCCTGCCGTCCGACCTGAGCTCCAGGTCGAAACCGCCCTCCTTCTCCGGAGCGGGGAACTTGGCCGTACGCAGCTCCTGGGAGAAGCCGATCCTGCGGTCGTCCTGCTGGGCGCCGCCGAGGCCGTCGCGCAGCAGGAAACGGTAGTTGCCGGGGGTGAGGGGCACAGTCGTGCCGAAGTTCGGGATCGCGGTGGGCTGGACGGCGGCCGAGAACCGTCCGTCGCGGAACTCCACCGGGAACAGGTGCTCCTCCATCCGGCCGACGGCCTTGACCACGAGGGAGAGCTCTCCCGAGGGCGTATCGGAGTACTCACCCCGGAGGTTGAGGGTGTAGTCGTCCCAGGAGACGCTGGTGAGGAGGGGCTGGGGCCGCTCCACCCTGAGCATGGTCCGCCCGGCGAAGTCCGGGTTCACCCGCACGCTCAGCCCGGAGTGCGAGTAGCGCCCCTCGGGACCGCCGTCGGCGAACGGGACCCACCAGGAACGCCCGGCGTCATCCCTGACGTGGACCGACCACTCCTCGCAGGGGTCGCTTCCCGGGATCGCGGCCCTGTCCTCGTAACCGTCCGTGAGGTCGGCGAGGTCGACGAGCACGCGCACGGCCGCACCGTCCGCCTCCACCCGTGCCGGAACCTCGACGTCCCCCGGAAGGCACTGGACGTACGCGCTCAGGTCCCGCGCCGGGTCCTCCGTCCTCCGACCGCTGAGAACGAGGGAGGACCCCTCGACCCGGGACTCGTCGAGGACGACCGCCGGACGCTCGACGTTCAGGTGCAGCTCGTAGCCGTCCACCCAGTGCGGACGGGCCCAGACACCCGGCCGGACCTGCTCGGGACCGACCATCCGGACATCGGCCGCGGCGGGCTTCCTCAGGCGTTCCGTGCGGCGGAAGCCCCGGTTGACCACGCCCAGTTCCACGTACCAGTCACCGTCCTCCCCCAGTTCGGAGGGGTCGATGACGATCCGGTAGCCGCCCCAGTCCTTGCGGGAGGTGGTCATCTTCTGGGAGAGGCGGAACTCGTTGGCCTGGTGCGTACTCGTGCTCAGGCGTACGCGCCTGCCGTCCTGGGTGTTGACCGCCCAGGCCCGGACCTGCTGCTGGAGGCGCTTGTTGGGACGGAGGTACTTCAGGCAGACCCTGCCCTCGACGACCAGCTTCCCGTCGGCCCATTCGAGCTTCTCGGTCTTCTGGCGGAGCTTGAGTTCGGACCGCACCCGGTAGACCGAGCGCGGAACTCCCTGCGCGGGGTCGTCCTTGAACGGGTACTCCGCGTAGTAGCGGAGCCCGTGCCGGACGAGTTTGGCCTTCTTGTACTCGGCACTCTTGTTGAAGACGATGACCTCGCGGAGCTGGTCGGCCTTCCTCTGCCTGACCAGGTGCCACTTCAGGCGCTCGATGGCGGGGAGGTCGCGCAGCACCTTCTCGTCCACCTTGTCCAGGTAGGCGTTGCCGAGGTCGAGGAGGCGCTCGGTGAAGTCCTCGTCCGCCCGGTCCAGTACCTGGAGGAAGAGGCGCAGGTCACTGGCCAGCGCGACCGCGTCCCAACGCCGCTTCTCCAGGGGGGAGAAGTTCTCGCCGAGGAACTCACTGACCGAGGTGACCGCGGTGACGCGGTCCTCCAGGGCCTGTGGCCGCAGCCGGTCCTGGGTGATGGACTTGTCGTCGCTGGGGCGCTCCCGCCAGAGGTAGACGGGCGCCGAGAGCACGTCCACGGAGTCGGCGAGGAAGTGCAGGGGAATGGCCACCGGGATGTCCTCGTGCAGGACCCCGACGGGGAACGTCATCCCGTGCTTGTCCCAGAAGGAGCGGCGCCAGACCTTGTTGGTGGCCAGCCGGTCCACCAGAAGCGTGTCCTCGCGCGTGATGTGCGTACGGGTCTTCGCCGTGCGGAAGACCTTGCGGTGCATGGGCGACTGACGCGTGCCCAGCTCGTTGAGGCGGTGCACGTTGCCCGAGGAGAAGTCGGATCCGCTGCGCCTCAGGCTCTCCATGTGGTAGCCGAACGCGTAGGACGGGATCACGTCGTCACTGTCCACGAAGGTGATGAAGTCGCCCTCGGCGTGCCGGATCCCCGTGTTGCGGGCCGCGCCCAGGCCACCGTTCTCCTGCTGGATGAGCCTGAACCGCGCGTCCTGTTCGGCGTAACGGGCCGCGATCTCCGCGCTCCCGTCCGGGGAGCCGTCATCCACCATCACGACCTCGAGGTCGTCCCACGACTGCACCTGTAGGGAGCGCAGGCACTCGTCGAGGTATCTCTCCACGTTGTACATGGGCACGATGACACTGAGGGCGACCACAAACGACTCCAAGGCTCCGCGGATCCGAACACACCCATCTCGCAGCGGAGGCCGCGGTGACACGAGTCCCTCGCTGTGGGGGTGGGGGGAGATGGCGAATCAGGTTCCCGCACTCGTCACCCCCGCAGACGCGGGACTGGGTGACATGTCAGGACAAGGTGGGCAAAGTAGATCCCAGGTTAACCCATGCCGACAAGGTGCTCGGGACCACATGAGCCGCCCTCTGAGCGGCCCGGCACCACGCACAGGACCAATAATGGCCTACATGGTTTTCGTGAATTCGCCATGTTGTGCGGTACGTCAATTGGCCTGATTCCCCTTCGCGGCATCAGTGGCCCTTCCTTCGTGACCGACAAAGGAGCATGCGATGGTGACCACCGAATGACTCCGGGCGACCGTCGCAATGACTCTGGCGCGCCGACCATGATCGCTTCCATCCCTCTTTCCAAGGCTGGGAAAGGCGCCCGCTCAGCCACTTCCCCCCTCCTGACCAACCGGAGTCCCCCATGGCGAGAATCCTTCTACGCACGAGCAAGCCCCCCTTCGAGGCGATGGCGGCCGGAGGAACGCTCCAGAACAGCGTGGGCGGAAAGAACCTCGGCAACCTCGTCTTCAGCGGCTCGGGGCCCAGTCCTCGCCGGACCACGGCCTGGACCGCGTGCGCCCCCTGGACGCGTCCGTCAAGCGGTTCGTCTCAACCGTCCTGGACCGCGCGCCCTCCACCGGTGTCCGTGGTGAGTTCACCCAGAGCCGCCTCGACCGCCCCGGTTCCAAGGACGTCGAGGTCATCGGTCGTCCCCCCATGTTCCGCCACGGCCGCTCCCTGTCCGTGGAGAAGAAGGCGTCGGCGCTGGACACCGATGCCAGGATCGGGATGTACACCGCCAACGGGACCATGAGCGGCCTCGGCCAGATCCTCACGGACAACTACCGGCGTTACCCGAACCTGAGGTACACCGCCCAGGGCATCCCCGACCTGGAGAGGCTCTACTGGGGTGACACCTCCCGGGCCTCCGGCCGGTACAAGGATCTGCCGGTCGTGCGCAGCCATCCGCTCTTCGAGGAGAACCGGGTCCGCCTCCACCCGGACCCGATCACCTGGACCAGAGCGCTGAACGACTACGACCTCGTGTTCGGCACCCGCGTCCACGGGAACACCGCCTCGCTCCTGGCCGGCACCCCCGCCGTGGTGATGTGCCACGACTCCCGCGCCCCGGAACCGAGCCGGTACTTCGATATCCCGCACCGCAACATGACCGAGCCCTCTGAGGAGTTCGGCGCCGCGAAGCTGTACGAGCGGGCCGACTACACGGCGCTGGTCAAGGGGCACGGCGAACGCTTCGAGCGGATGACGGGATACGTCGGGAAACACGGCATCCCGCATGTCCTCCAGGACGGCGGGGCCGCTTTCGAGGAGCGCATCAGGGGCGTCGACTTCACACCGCCGGTCGAGGTGTGGTCCGACGACGACGGCGGCCTCGGTTACCGGATGGGGTGGCTCAAGGAAAGCGTCCGGAACCTCACCCAGGAACAGCAGAAGTCCAAGAAGCGACAGGGCTCCCCAGAGAAGAACACCCAGCTGAACAAGCGGCAGGAATCCCCGGAGAGGAAACTCGCCCAGGCGGGCAAACGTCTGGCCGCTCTGGAGAAAGCCGGGAAGACGACGCCCTACCGGCGTATGCGCCGGGCCGGGGGGCGCGCCCTGCGCCGCGTCGGACTGCGCAAGTAGTCCTGAGGCCGCCCGGCCGGGACCCTCCCGGGCACCGTCACGTGGAGTGTGGCCAAAGTCATTCGCCGTCGCACATGCCGCGGAACCGGCCGGAACGGCGACGGCGGCCGCCCCCGTCCGGGGGAACGGCCGCCGTTCGCGTTGCGCGGGGTGGGGGCTACTCGCCCTTCCACACGGGGGCGCGCTTCTCGGCGAAGGCCGCAGCGCCCTCCATCGCGTCCTGGCTGACGAACACCGGGCCCGCCAGCTCGTTCTGCTTCTCCCACATCTCCTCGGTGGACCAGTCGTCCGAGGAGGTGATGACCTCCTTGGACACCCGCACAGCCAGCGGGCCGTTGGCGGTGATGCGCGCGGCCAGCTCCCTGGCGCCCTCCAGCGCACCGCCGCTGGCGGTGACGTGGTTGACCAGCCCGAGCTCGGCCAGGCGCGGGGCGCCGACGAAGTCACCGGTCAGGGCGAACTCCATGGCGATGTTGCGCGGGATGCGGTGGTGCAGGCGCAGCAGGCCGCCGGCGCCGGCGACCAGGCCGCGCTTGACCTCGGGGATGCCGAACCTGGCGTCCTCGGCCGCCACGACCAGGTCGCAGGCGAGCACCGCCTCGAACCCGCCCGCGAGGGCGTAACCCTCCACCGCGGCGATCAGCGGCTTCCTCGGCCCGCGCTCGGCGAACCCGCCGAACCCGCGCCCCTCCACGATCGGGACCTCACCCTTCATGAAGGCCTTGAGGTCCATCCCGGCGCAGAAGGTGCCGCCCGCGCCGGTGATGACGCCGACGCTCAGGTCCTTGCGCGCGTCCAGGTCGTCCAGCGCTTCGGCGACCTGGGCGGCGACCGCGGCGTTGACCGCGTTCTTGGCCCCGGGCCTGTTGATGGTGATGACGGCGACGCCGTCCTCGGCCGTGTAGAGAACCTCGTCGGACACGGTGTCCCCCTACTTCGGCGGCATGCGAAGGGCGCCGTCGATACGGACGACCTCGCCGTTGACGTAGCTGATCTCCAGCAGGGCGCGGGCCAGCCTGCCGAACTCCTCGGCGGTGCCCAGGCGCTTGGGGAAGGGCACCGGCGCGGCCAGGCGCTTCTTGAACTCCTCCGACTCGGGGCCCTCACCGTAGATGGGGGTCTCCAGGATGCCGGGGGCGATGGTGTTGACCGTGATGCCGACGGCCGCGAGGTCGCGGGCCGCCGGGAGGGTCATGCCGATGACGCCGCCCTTGGAGGAGGAGTAGGCGATCTGGCCGATCTGGCCCTCGATACCCGCGAGCGAGGCGGTGTTGACGATCGCGCCGCGCTCACCGTCCTCGTTGAGCGGCTCGGTCTTGGCGATCTCGGTCGCGGACAGGCGCAGCACGTTGAAGGTACCGATGAGGTTGACCTGGATGACCTTCTGGTAGCTGTCCAGGTCGTGCGGGTTGCCCTGCCGGTCGACGGTGCGGGTCGCCCAGCCGATGCCGGCGCAGGAGACGGCCACGCGGAAGGGCTTTCCGGTGTCGACGGCGGCCTGGACCGCGGCCTTGACCTGGTCCTCCTGGGAGACGTCGGTGTTCACGAAGACACCGCCGAGCTCCTTGGCGATGGCCTCGCCGCGCTCGGTGTTGAGGTCGGCGATGACGACGGTCGCGCCCGCCGCTGCGAGTTCCTTGGCGGTGGCCTCACCCAGGCCACTCGCGCCGCCCGAGACGAGGGCGGAGATTCCGTTCAGATCCATGGGCCGAACTCTACCGAGGATGGGGACAGCAGACTAGAACCGGGTTCGGTTAATTGCGGGTAGCCCCGCCCGACCAGGGGCACCGCCTCGGGCGCGGGCCCGCTACCAGGGCCACCAGGGAACATCGCCGGGGTCTTCGGTCTCCTCCTCCTGCGGCGGGGTGTCGGTCTCCTCGGGTTCGGGAGCGGGCTCGGGTTCGGGATCGGGGGCGGGCTCCTCCGGGGAGGGCTCGGGCTCCGGCGGCTCCTGCGTGCCGGTGCCGCCGCCCCCGGCGGCGTCCTCCTCCGGACTCTCCTGGGCGTCCTCCTCCGCGTCCTCGGAGGGGGACGGCGAGGGTTCGGGACTCGGGCTCGCGGAGGGCGAGGGGGACGGCGAGGGTTCGGGACTCGGGCTCGCGGAGGGCGTGGCGGACGGTGTCGGGGAGGGCTCGGCCACCGGCTCACCGGCACGGTGGGCGCCCTGTTCGACACCGGTCCCAGGCTCCGGGCGGGAGGGGTCCTGCGACACCAGGAGGACGGCGAGGACCCCGCTCATCGCGAGGACGCCCGTCGCACAGGCCAGGGCGGCCACGAGCAGGCGGTGGCGGCGCCGCTCCAGTCGGCGGGCCTCGCTTCGGCTGAGTCGCGGCGGATGAGGGGTGCGGGTCATCGCGGGCGGCTTCTCTTCGGGGATCTGGTGGACGGGGGTGCGGACCGTGGTCCGCGCGTGGCTCTCGGTAGACCGGTCACCCTACAAAAGCACACGTGTACCCGCACGTTTCAGCTCATCAACGGAGGTATCAACACGGACACGGACACGGAAGCCGAGGGCCGGAGACCTTCCGGGAGACCGCCGCACACCGTCGTCACGGAGCGCCACGGTCATGTCACGGCGATGGCAACCGCATTAAAGTGGGCTCAGGAATCGACCCTGGAGGCTTCGATGACCGCTGAGCCGCTCCCCGACTGGTTCATGCCCCCGTCCGGCGGCTGGACCGCTGACGACATGGACGACCTTCCACCGGGGGTGCCCCGGATGGAGCTCATCGACGGAGCGCTCATCGTGACGTCCCCCAGACCCGGTTCCATGCCAGGGTGATGGGCAACCTCTCTCACGCACTCCGCGAGGTATCGCCCCCCGGTGTCACCGCTGACCTGGAGATGACCGTCAAGCTCGGGAAACGGCCGCGCCCGGAGCCCGACGTCCTGGTGTACAGGGAGCCGGAGGATCCGCATGAGGCGGACAACCGCACCTGTTACTCCCCTGACGAGGTGCTCCTCGCGGTGGAGATCGTGTCCGAGGAGTCCGAGGACCGGGACCGGGTGACGAAGCCGGACAAGTACGCCCTGGCAGGTATACCCCACTTCTGGCGGATCGAGAGGGAGAGGGGCGAACCCGTCATCCATGTGTATGAACTCGACGGGGTCAAGGAGCCCCGGTACATCCCCGTCACCATCGCCAGGGAACGGCTCAAGCTGGACGTTCCGTTCCCGGTCGACATCGATGTGAAGGCGCTGGCCCGATAGGTCACCGTCCTCCGAGACGCCCTGGCCGGGCGTGCCCGACGGCACAGCCGTACGCCCGGCCCGGCCCGGGCCCCGTCAGCCTCTGCCGAAACGCCCCAGGCGGCGTTGCCGACGCCGCTGGTGCCACCGGGGCAGCGACTCACGGGCCAGGTCCGCGGCGCCGATCAGGCCCGCCTCGTTGCCCAGGGCCGCCGCGGCCACCCGGGCCTCGGGCCGGTAGCCCCGCCCGGTCAGGTTCCGCTCGAAGGCCGTCCTGGCGGGATCCAGCAGCAGCTCGCCCGCCTCCGACACGCCGCCGCCGACGATGAACAGCTCCGGGTCGAACGCGGCGGCCAGGTTGGCCAGGCCCGTCCCCAGCCACTCCCCCGCGTCGCGCATCAGCTCCACGCACGCCCGGTCGCCCTTGCGCGCCAGCTCGCTGACCAGCGGACCGGTGATCTGGCGGACGTCGCCGCCCACCGCCTGGTACAGCGCCCCCGCCACGGGCGACTCCGAGACCACCAGCTCGCGCGCGTCCCGGATCAGCGCGTTCCCGCTGGCGTACTGTTCCCAGCAGCCCCGGTTGCCGCACTCGCACCGGTGACCGCCCGGCACCACCGTCATGTGCCCGAACTCCCCGGCCAGCCCGTACCGGCCCCGGCGCAGACGCCCGTCCAGCACGACCGCGCCGCCGATGCCCGTTCCCAGGTTCACCACCACGACGTTGTCCACGCCCTGGCCCGCCCCCGCGCGCACCTCGGCCCAGGCGGAGGCGTTCGCGTCGTTCTCCACCACCACCGGCAGCCCCAGCCGCAGCGACAGGGAGTCGCGCAGCGGTTCCCTGCGCCAGGACAGGTGCGGTGCGAACAGGACGTTCGCCCGCCGCTCGTCGACGAACCCGGCGGCTCCCACGCCCACGGCGCGCACCCGGAACTCCGCGCGCAGCTCCTCCACCACCGAGACGATCGTGTCCTCCACCACCGCCGGGCTCTTGCTGCGCTCGGGGGTCTCCGTGCGCAGCCGCGCCAGGATGCGCCCGCCCGGAGTGACCACGCCCGCGGCCACCTTCGTTCCGCCGATGTCCACGCCGATCGTCAGGGCGTGTCCGTACCGCGCGTCCGCCATCGTGACCACTCCGACCATCGAGGATCCGCGTGCCGCGGATCGACAACACACGAGAAAGCGCGCCCGGGCGACTCCGTGCCCGGGCGCGCCGAGAGAACGTTTCGGGAGCCGGTGCCGTTCCTGGACCCCGTGAAGGCGGGTACGGCCCTACGGAGGCACGGGACCAGGCCGTGTTTCCTTGGGGCTCCGCCGCGCTTCGTCTCGTGCCCGGACGCCGCGGGTACGGGAGCCTTCGGTCCCTGCGGTGCGCCCGCTCGTACTTCGCGGGCACACCTGCGGGACCTCCGGCAGCCCCGTCGGCGCCCTCGCCACCCCCCGGCGGCACAGCACCGAGTCCACCGAACAGAACCTAGCCCAGGGCGGAGCGCACCACGGAGGCCAGGCGCTCGGCCACCGCGGTCGCCTGCTCCTGTTCCGGTGCCTCGACCATGACCCTGACCTTGGGCTCGGTGCCGCTGGGCCGGATCAGCACCCGGCCGGTCTCGCCCAGCTCCTCCTCGGCCGCGCGCACGGCGGCGGTGAGCTCCTCGGACTCCCCGACCCGGGACCTGTCCACGTCCTTGACGTTGACGAGCACCTGCGGCAGGCGGGTCATCACCTTGGCCAGCTCGGCCAGGCCCTGCTGGCGGTGGGCCATCGCGGACAGCAGGTGCAGGCCGGTCAGTACGCCGTCGCCGGTGGTGGCGTGGTCCAGCAGGATCACGTGCCCGGACTGCTCGCCGCCGAGGCCGAACCCGCCGCGCCTCATCTCCTCCAGCACGTACCGGTCGCCCACCCCGGTCTCCACCACGGTGATGCCCGCCCGCTCCATCGCCAGTTTCAGGCCCAGGTTGGACATGACCGTCACCACGAGAGTGTTCTCGGCGAGCCTCCCGGCGTCCTTGGCCTCGGTGGCCAGGATCGCCAGGATCTGGTCGCCGTCCACCACGCGGCCCTCGGCGTCCACGGCCAGGCAGCGGTCGGCGTCGCCGTCGTTGGCGATGCCGGCGTCCGCCCCGTGCAGGCGCACCGCCTCCTGGAGTGCCTCCAGGTGGGTGGAGCCGCAGCCCTCGTTGATGTTGTACCCGTCGGGCCGGTCACCGATCACGACGACCTCGGCGCCCGCCCGGCGCAGCGCCTCGGGGGCGACCGTGCAGGAGGCGCCGTTGGCGCAGTCCACCACGACCTTGAGGCCCTTGAGGCCGTGGGGCACCGAGGCGAGCACGTGCTCGACGTAGCGCTCGGCGCCGTCGTGTGCGTCGACGACCCGGCCGACGCCGTCGCCCACGACGGGGGAGGAGGGTACACCGAGCATGCCCTCGATCTCCTCCTCCAGGGCGTCCTCCAGCTTCTGGCCGCCCCTCGCGAAGAACTTGATGCCGTTGTCGGGGGCCGGGTTGTGGCTGGCGGAGAGCATCACGCCGAAGTCGGCGTCCATCTCACCCGTGAGGTGGGCCACGGCCGGGGTGGGCAGCACGCCGACACGCACCACGTCCACTCCGGTGCTGGCCAGTCCGGCGACCACGGCGGCCTCCAGGAACTCACCGGAGGCGCGCGGGTCACGGCCGACGACGGCCCTGGGACGGGCCCCGCCACCGCCGCGTGCCAGGACACGCGCCGCAGCGATGGACAGCTCCAGCGCGAGGGCGGCGGTCAGGTCCTGACCGGCGACCCCGCGTACACCATCTGTTCCGAACAGCCGAGCCACAGGCCGACAGCCCCTTTCGAAAACGGCGCCGAGTCGCGGCGCCGGTGAGATTCAGCGTGGCACAGGGCCACCGGAAAAACGAAGGACCCGTACACCGCTCCCCGGAGACGGGGAGGGCGTACGGGCCGAAGCTCAGCCGAGCGGTTGCCGGCGCATGAGCACTAACGCTTGGAGAACTGGGGAGCCTTGCGCGCCTTCTTGAGACCGGCCTTCTTCCGCTCCACCTCACGGGAGTCGCGGGTCAGGAATCCGGCCTTCTTGAGGGTCGGGCGGTTGTTCTCCGGGTCCAGGGAGGCCAGCGCACGGGCGATGCCGTGACGCAGGGCACCGGCCTGGCCGCTGGTGCCGCCGCCGTCCAGACGGGCGAAGACGTCGTAGGCGTCCTCGAAACCGAGGGAGACGAGCGGGTCCTTGATGGTCTGCTGGTGGACCTTGTCCGGGAAGTAGTCCTCAAGCGGCTTGCCGTTGACCTTCCACTCGCCCGCACCGGGAGCGATGCGGACGCGGGCGATGGCCTGCTTGCGGCGACCGGTGCCGGCGCTGGGGCCGGACGCGGTGGGGACGTATGCGGCGACGTTCTCGTCGGACTCGCTGGTGTACTCGGAGGGGAACTCCTCCGGGTTGTCAACGTACTCCTGCTCGACGTCTTCGACGCCGGTGGGCTCGACCACGGTTCTCCTCGTGTTCTCTGTGGAAAGTCTGCGAACGCCTAGGCGGGCTGCTCGATCTTGCTGATTTCGAACGGAACCGGCTGCTGGGCCTGGTGCGGGTGCTCCGGACCGGCGTACACCTTGAGCTTCTTGGCCATCTGACGACCGAGGGAACCATTGGGCAGCATGCCCTTGATGGCCTTCTCGATGGCCCGCTGGGGGTTCTTCTCCAGCAGGTCGGCGTAGGAGATGGAGCGCAGGCCGCCCGGGTAGCCGGAGTGCCGGTAGGCGCGCTTCTGCTCCAGCTTCTTGCCGGTCAGGGCCACCTTGTCGGCGTTCACGACGATCACGAAGTCGCCGGTGTCGATGTGGGGCGCGTAGTACGGCTTGTGCTTGCCCCGAAGCAGCGTGGCAACCTGGCTCGCCATACGCCCGAGCACGAGATCGGTAGCGTCGACAACGTGCCACTGACGCTGGACATCGTTTGGTTTGGGGCTGTATGTGCGCACGATCGTTTGCCTTCGCTCTTCAGTCGGCTGCCCCACCCCTGCAGGGATGGGGGACTCGTAATACACACCCGCGGTTGCGGGGGTGCGTGGCCGGATGTCCCGTGCCATGCCACACAGGACTCTCCGAATGGTGAGTGCGCAGACGATGGTGCGTGGATCGGCGCCCGACTTCGGGTGGTTCGGGGCCCACGGCAACTCAACGCACAACGACGGGATATCCTACCTTGCCACCACAGCGCAGGTCAAAGCCAGCGGCGGGGCGGACCGGCAGGACCGCGCTCGGCGGTTTACGGCTCAAAGCACGGGGTCACATCCGTGACCTCTCCGTCTTTTATTATGCCCGTTGCCGAGAGTGCTTCGTCCTGCTTCCGTCCCCGCGTTGGTTACGCTTGCAACCAAAAGGCTGGTCTGTGCCCGCAAGGACGGGCGCCGACGCGAATCTTGGAGATACCCGTCACGGTCGCCGACACCCCGGGAAACCAGCACGGACGCCACAGCGCGGACCAGGCCACGGACCTCGGTGCGCCGCGGTCCAGTCCCACCCCCAGAGCCTTCGGAGACTCCCATCAGTACCCATCCGAACCAGCCACAGTACGGTCCCGACGGACAGCCCGTCGGGCCGGAGGCCGGTGACGGCCAGGACCTGCTCGGATCAGCGCCCTCCCACCCTGAGGGGCAGCATCCCACATCGGGACCACAGCAGTCACACGACGCGCCCGTGCCCGGCCAGCCTCCTCTGCCACCACAGCCCTTCCCCTCCCACGCTCCCCCCAGCGGACCGCAGACTCCGCCCGGTGGGCCGCAGCCCCCGCAGTACCCCCCGGGTGGACCGGGCTTCCCCGCAGGCCCCCGGCAGGGCTTCCCCGGTGGCCAGAGCGGCCCCCAGCCGCCGCAGCACCCTCCGGGCGGCCCCGGCTTCCCCGCAGGCCAGAGCGGCCCCCAGATGCCGCCACACGCGCCCAGCGGGCCGCAGGCGCCGCAGTCTCCCCCTCCGGGAGCGCCCGGCTTCCCCGGCGCGCCGCAGGCGCCGTCGGGCGGCTTCCGTCCGGGTACGGGGCCCCAGCCCTCCGGCGGCCCCAACACGCCCCCCTTTCCGCACGGCGCCCCTCCCCACGGCCAGAACATGCCTCCCGGTGCTCCGCCGCAGGGTGTCCAGGGCCGTCCCGGTACGCCGCCCGGCCCCCAGGGCCCGGGACAGCCGCCGTACGGCGCCCCCGGCGCGCAGCCCCCGGGCATGCCCCCAGGAGCGCCCCCGGCCTCCCAGCAGGCCTACCAGGCCCCGCCCGTCGGCCCTCCGGCGGGCGGCCGTGACGAGCCCGTCTTCCCCGCGGACGCCATGGGCGCCACGCAGCACATCAACGCCGTTCCCCCGGACGCCGCGGGCGCCACGCAGCACATCAGCGCCGTCCCCGCCGCGTCCGGCCGCGGGAACGACCGTCCCATGTTCCGGGACGAGGTCCCCCACGACGCCGGTACCGACACCGCGCAGTTCGACGTCCAGTCGATGAGCGACTACGACGACTACGACGGTTACGCCGACTACGCCGACGGCGGCGGGTCCCCGCGGCCGCGGAACCGCCTCGCCCTGATGGTCGGCGGGTTCGCCCTGCTGCTGGTCGTCGCGGGCGGCGGCGCGTTCTTCCTCGCCAGCGGCGGCGGGGGCGCGAACGCCGCGGCCGTGGCGGACGAGGCCGACGACCCGGGCGTGCTCGACCCGGAGACCCTCTTCCCCGAGACCATGGACGTCGAGGGCCAGGGCACGTTCACCCGCGTGGCCGTGAACGGCACCGAGGACTGCGCCGCCGGCGCCCACGGCGACTACGGCCAGGTGCTCACCGAGAACGACTGCAGCCAACTGGTGCGCGCCTCCTACCTCAGCGAGGACGAGGGCCACGCGGTGACCATCGGCGTCGCGGCCATGCCCACCAGCGAGGAGGCGTCCGCCGCGCTGGAGGCCCAGGACCTCGTGGGCGCGCAGTGGTTCGCCGGGCTCCCCGGCGAGGAGGGCAGCCCCGCGGAGCGCCTCGGCTACTCCGGCGGCTACGGCAGCAGCGGCCAGTGGGGCCGCTACCTCCTCTTCTCCCTCTCGGCCAACAGCGACGGCACAGAGGAGAGCGGGGAGAGCGAGTCAGCCACCGAGCTGCGCACCATCAGCGAGGGCTTCCTCGAGCAGGCCCACACCCGCCTCGACGAGAACCGCGGCTGACCCGGCGAAGCGGCGTGGGGGGCACCCGGACCGGGTGCCCCCCACGCGTGCGACAGCGGTGGTCCTGCTCCCGGCGGCGCCGCCGGCCGCCGAGGGTGGCGCCGGGAGCAGGATCCTCCGGCTCCCCGGCCAGGCCGTGTCTCCTTGGGGCTCCGCCGCGCTTGTCTCGTGCCCGGACGCCGCAGGCACGGGAATCCCGTCGGCGCCCCCGCTGTGTCGTCCTTGAGGCTCCGCCGCGCCCCGCCTCGTGCCCGGACGCCGCAGGCACGAGAACCTTCGGCCCCTGCGGAACCTCCGGCAGCCCCGTCGGCGCCCTCGCTGTGTCGTCCTTGAGGCTCCGCTGCGCTTCGCCTCGTGCTCGGACGCCGCAGGCACGGGAACCTTCGGCCCCTGCGGTGCACCCGCTCGTACCTCACGGGCACACCTGCGCGGCCTCCAGAACCCCGTCGGCGCCCTCGCCCCCGGCGGCACAGGACCGAGTCCACCGAACAGGACCTAGTTGTACTGATCACGGAGGTTGGTAACACCCACCCCGGCTGACACACACGAAGAGGGCCTTCGGTATCGGTGTGGATTGCGAGATCTACCCGACTCACCAGAAGGCCCTCGATGCCCCACACTACCCAC
>VWVT01000020.1 GCA_008638415.1 Nocardiopsis sinuspersici | reverse complement strand
CGTCGCCGCTGAACTCAACAGCCGACCACGCAAGACGCTCGGCTGGGAAACCCCAGCCGAGCGCCTGGCTAAACTGCTCGCGGCGAGCAACTGACCTCATGTGTTGCGACGACCCCTGGAATTCGCCCCGAAGGCGGGGCCGTCCTACATGTTCAACGCCGACGTGAGCCGCCCGGCCTCCCACCGGCCGCCCAGGTGGAACCGGAATTGCCACATCCGGGCTCCTCGCGGCTACTCGCAAAGGCTGATGACCTTGAAAACGCCGGTCCCGGCCGGACACTCGAAGCTGGGCGGGAACCACTCTCATCAGAGCAAGCCCTCCAACGGGTCCTCCTCCCACCGGTTGCCTTCCGCAATGTAGCGACCCAGTACGGGCGATCCGGGGACGTGACCGCTGCGACGGCCGATCTGCTCGCGTGAGCGGCCGCCGCGCGCGGCCGCGGTGATGGGGCCTCGGCGCAGCGAGTGCCCGGTGTAGGCCTGCACCGCAGCGTCCGTGGCCGGTCCCCCATCGCGCTTGGTGAGACCGGCCTGGTCCGCCAGGTCCTTGATGGTGTTGTTGATGGCCGTCGCACTCAGGGCCTTGGGGTGCTTGGGTAGCGCGTCGGTGCGGGTCAGACGGCACAACAGCGGAGCGCGCGACGCCGTGTGGCCGTCCTGGGCCAGAATCTCGGTCCACTCACGTACCGCACGCACCGCGCACAGCTCACGGTCCAGGCGGTAGCGCACCGGCTGCCACACCTCCTCGCTGGTGGTCTTGGCGCGCCGCACAGCGACCTCCATGCCCAGCGGGTGCCAGCGGACATCCCCCAGGCACAGCCCGGCCAGTTCCGAGCGGCGCAGCATCAGATCCCAGGCCACCAGCAGCAGACAGGCATCCCGGGCGCGCAGGCGCTGTGCCGACTGCCCGCCGGGCCGCTCCTGGGCGCGGGCGGCGCATACCAGGGTGCGCAGCTCCTCTACCCCGGCGGCCGCGGCCTGGCGGGGTCGCGCCGGGCGGGTGGCGCGGTGTCCGGCGATGGCCTTGCGGGCGGCACGCTGGTTGGGGGCCGGGTCGCCGTGTTCCTGAGCCATGGTGGCCACCGCGGACAGGCGCCGCTCGACGCTGGAAGCCGCCAGGGGCCGACGACGCTGCTCGGGCAGGGACGCCGAGCCGCGCTCCAGCAGCTCGGTGACGTACCAGGCCAGGACGTCGTCGCGCACCGGCAACGGCTCGATGCCCAACGAGGCGCAAAACGCCGCCCAGTCGGCGCGGTCTGTGGCGTAGGCCCGACGCGTGTTCTCCGGGACCGCGTCGGCGATCTTGGCGGCCGCCGCCTCATGCAGCCCCTGGATGCGGTCCCGTACCTGCACAGAGGGGTGGTCCTGAATCAGGGCCGGGAGGTCGGGTTCGTTCTCCTGCTGTGTGTGAGACACCGTATCTCCTGCTTCGACCTCACGTGCTGGGCCAGGTATGGCCCATGATCTCCTACACGAAGGCCATTCCACACCGACCGGGACCTACAGCTAGGGAAGACCACGGACCGAACTGCCGGCTGGGCTGGATCAAGTGCTCTAGGACTTGTCGGACTCCTTATCCTCACTCGCTGGTCGGTACCTCTCACGAGTTCCCAGTGGCCGGGTCTTAGAGGTGCGACAGCCAAGCTCCGGGTGCTCAAGCCGTAGCTCCGACGGTCACCATGTGTGAGGGTTTCGCTAGATTGCGATGCATGCGCAGCCCTCTCCTTCGATCCGCCGCCGCGGCCGCCACCATCCTGACCGCAAGTGCGTGCACGGTGGCGCCCAGCCCTCGCGAACCCGCCCCGGACACCACCGTGGTGCACCTGCAAGAGGCCGGGTACGAGCCGACCGCCTCCGACATCAGCCCGCGCGAGCACCTGCTGTGCACCCCCGGCGGTGAGCGGGCTCCTGACTGTGCGGACCAGGGCCAGGTGCGCTGGTCACTGCCCCTGGAGGGCGAGTATCGCCTGACCGGCAACCTCGCCCTCCACCACCTGGACACCGGCGCGCTCCTACGCGACGCCTACTCCTACTCCGCCTTCAAGGCCGTGGACGCCGGCGAGGGCGGCGTGTTCTACGCCGAGAACTCCCTACTGCGCATGGTGGACGCCGACACCGGTGAATTGCTGTGGACCACGGACCTGCGCGAGAACCCCGGCCTCGACTTCCTGCACTCGGGTCTGTGGTCGCTGCACGCCGACGATGACCGGATCGTGCTGCGCTTCGAGGACGGGTTCGTGCAGGTGGACGCTGAGGACGGCAGCGTATCCAGCGTCGCGCCCCGAGCGGAGTGCTCCGCTGACCTGATGGCCATCCACGGCAACGAGGTCGTCCTGGAGCGCTGTGGTGGGGATGAGGGTTCCTACCTGGCCCTGGACCTGTCCACGGGCCGGGTCCTGCGCGAGTTCCGCGAGGCCGACCCGGAGGAGGTGGCCGGCGACCTGCTGCGCACTGGCTCCTCCTGGGTACGGGTCAGCGACGTCGAGGGTGGTCCGGCCACCGCGGTGGAGACCGACGACTACCTGGGGCCCGCTGGCCTGGGGACGATCGGCCTGAACCGCATCGGCGACATCGCGGTGGCGCTGGCGTGCGCCCCCGACGGTCTGGGGCCCCTGCGCTCGGAGCCCCACGCGCCCGGGGTGGCCTGCCTGGAGCCGCGCCTGTATGCGGTGACCACCGGCTAGCTCTCATGATGCGCAGTGGGCGGTGGCGCACCGCACCAGCTCGATGGCGTGCTCCTCTTCCACGTTCTCGTCGGCGACCCGGTGCCACGCCAGGTGCGGGCGGTCGGCGCCGTCCAGCTCCAGGTCGATCCACCCCGGCGTGTGGTCGTAGACGCCCACCACGGTGCGGTCATAGGTTTGGCATCGCTCATCGGCGCAGGCCAGGTAGAGCACCTCGTGGGTGGATACGTCGAAAGCCGCGATCTGGGGCAGGCCGGCCGCGTCCAGGGCCAGGGCGGGCGGGGTGCGCTGCCAGTCCGGTCCCAGCACTTGCACGGTGTCGCGGTCCTGGCACATCTGGTCGGCGCAGTCGATGAGCTGCACGGAGCCGTCCCGGGTGTCGCGGTAGACGATCACCGGCGTGTGGTCGGGCCTCACCTGCATGGTCGCACCGGTGTAGCGGCTGTTGTCCCACCGCTGCATCCGCAGCACACCGGTCGGTGGGAGAAGCTCGGTGGTGGTGAAATCGGTGCACGGCACGTCGTGGCAGGCATACAGCGTCAACGCGCCGCTGCCCGGGTGGTGCACGCTCACCCGCGGCACGCCTTGGTCGGTGGCGGTGACGCTGATCAGGGACGGGTAGTCATGGCGAGGGTGGACGGTGGAAGCAAACGTCGCATTGGGTTCGCGGACTAGCAGGGTGGAGGCGGGATCTGAGCACCGGTCGGTGCCGCAGCTGAACAAGGTCAGCAGGGTCTCGCCCAACCCCACGGAAGGGGCGGCGGTCACGACCATGTGGCGGCCACCGCCGGCCCCTCCCCAGACCGCCATCCTGCTAGGCAGGTCCAGGGTGGTGGCCTGGTTGGCGGGGTCGTCCTCTCGGGCGTCCCACTGTCCGCCGGGCTCCACCTGCGGCTCCAGTTCCCACGTCCCAGCGCGGCACTGGCCGGGGCGCACGCACTGATCGTGCACCACGATGCTTCCCTGCGCCAGGGTCGAATCCAGGGAGGCGCGGACGGTGCGCACCGCGCCTCCCGCCATGTCGGTGGCTCCCAACACCGGGCCCGCGCCGTCCAGGGGCTCGTCCAGATCCAGGCAGGCCACCTCCTCACACAGCTGTTCCTTTGTGCCCAGCACTACCGAGGCCCCGTCCTCGGGCAGGATCAGCGGCTGAGGGTTGGCTTCGCGCCGGTCCCACGGCTCCACGGAGGAGGTTTCATAGCGCAGCGTCGGCCACGGGCCGTCGGTGAGCAGGTCCTGGTAGAGCTGGAGCGGCACAGTGATCCCGACGGTGATCGCCACGGTCGACCCCACGGCCAGGTAGGGGCGCGCGAGCCGCTCCTGCGGAATCGGACCCTGGCCGGTGGCGGCGAGGGTGAGCGCCACCGCCATCGCAGTGAGCCCCGCCAGCGCGGCGATCACTGCCAGCACCAGAGTGTTCTCGATCATGGTCATCCACGCCAGGTAGGCGAAGACAGCCGCGCACCCGACCACGATGGACACCGGCCCCCACTGGCCGCGACCGGTGAGCAGGCCCCGTCCGCGCAGCCTTTTCAGGACATCCCCGGGGCGCTCGTGCACGTGGACCCCGGCCAGGGGCAGCCAGAGCGGGGTCAGGGACGCGAACAAAACGGCGCCGAGCCCGAAACGCAGCGCCGGGTGGGCCTGTTCATAGACCTGGAGCAGGGCCGTGTCCGCCGCAAACACCACGCCCGCGACCACGGCGCCGGCGGCCAGGGTCCACGGCGAGCGCATCACGGAGCGAACCAGGGCCCTTGTCGGTTGGACGGATCGTCCGCGCAGCGCTTGGTCGATCAGGTGCACGGCGATGCCCCACGACACCGCGACCACGAGAGCGAGCACGGACCCGGCGGCCCAGGGGGCCCAGGAGGGCACCAGGTCCAGCAGCGGTGCGTACAGCCAGGGCTGACCGTTGACGACCAGGCCGTGGTCCGATACGAACCAGGGCACCAGCACGGCCGCCGCAAGCGCCACGGGCAGCATCGGGAGGAAGAAGGCGCTCGCCACCAGGGGGTAGAGGTTCCAGTGGAGCCGTTCGTTGAACGGGGCCGACGGTTCGAATCTAGGCCTGGGTGCGGCCTCGGTTTGCATGGGGTGCCTATCTGGTCGCTACGCGGTGTATGTCCGCGACGACGATAGCGGGACACCGTTCCGGGTCGGCCAGGGAGCCCGGGGCTGCGTAGGAGCGTGGGATACGCCTGGGCGCGAGCCACATCAGCCCCGCCCGGTGGGGGTGGCGCGGTTGGTGGGCGTCCTTGCGCACGGCCGCCGCCAGGTCGTCCACCATCGACACGGTGGCGTGGTGCAAAGGTAAAGGCATGACAAAGCCCAACGACTCTCGGTCGTCGTCTCTTTGGAAGTCCCTGCTGATGCGCCTGTGGATGCGCTGTGCCCTTGCGTTCGGCTACCTGATCATCACCGTGCTGGTGCTCCTCCCGCCGCACGGTCTGTACCGGCCCGGCGGCGAGATCGTCTGCGCCCCCTTGCTGGGCGGCGAGGCTCCCTCCTTGCGCCTGAGTTACCACGGCGATCAGTGGACCGATGTGTGGGAGCCCCTGGAGGGGTGGGAGGACTACGACCACGACGTGGAACAGCTGCAGATCACCGCCATCTGCGACCAGCGCCGCTCGGTACGCCTGACCTGGCTGGTGCTGATCGCGATCCCCACCAGCGCGCTCACAGGAGCCTGGGTGAGTGCGCGGTTCTCCGCGCGGCACACCGGATAGGCCGACCACGGGCCGGCGACCGGGTTCAGCCGCGGCCATCGCGGGCGTAGGCCAGAGCAGGACGGGACGGAGCGGGTCAGGGTGGGGGCCGGGGCCCAGTCTGCCCCGGCTCGCGCCGCCGCGGGGTTGCGGGGCCGGAAGCGGAGACCGGAAAAACCGTGGGAGATCCAGCTACAAGGCCACTGTCGGTATCGACATCCTGGCCGTGGACGGTCCTTGCCCCCCGCGCAGCCCTACCTGAATGGCATTGGATCTAGCCCTCCAGTCGGGCACTGAGCGCGTCGGCGAACCTGCCGATGCTCTCCTTCAGCGCTTCGTGTTTCGTCACGGCCTCATCGGGCTCGCGCCAGACGAAAGGGTGAGGCGGCTCGCGCAGCGTCTCGGCGCCCTTCATCAGCGCCAGGTGGAGGCTGACGGCGGCCCGGCAGACCTCGTCGGCAGCCGGGTACAGCGGGGCGCATACGGCACGCAGGTTGTCGGCGGCCGGGCGCAGCTCTGCGGGGGCCAGTTCAGCAGGCGAATCTTCGAAAGCGCGGAGACCGGCGAGCTGCGCACGGCTGATGTGGCCGACCAGCTGCTCAGCGTCTTGCCGCTTGGCGTCGGTATCGACCAGCTTTCCGGTCAACGAAATGGCGCCGATCAGACCGAGGGTAGTGACGGGCGCTGCGGTCTGCGACCGGTAGCGGCAAGCAGCTTCGTGGAACGCCCGACCGACCTCCTCGATCCTGTCCGCCTGCGCACGGGACGCGAGGTGGTAGTGGGTTGAATTGTCCTGCTTTGCGATGACATTGCCGCCAGCCTTGACCCTGTCCAGCTCGATGTGGTCGCCGGTCGTGACTTCGTCCCCTCCCTGGAGGGTCACGACCGCTCCCCGGACGGGTTCTCCTGCTTGCCGATGATGTCGCCACCGGCGCGGATTCGGCGCTGGCTGATGCGGTCGCGACTTCGGCGCCAGCCCGACTTGCCGGTGACCGAGCCGGTGGTATGTACTCCGTGCTGCTCGACCACATCGCCGGCACCGCTCTGATCAGTGGCGACACGGCGGGCAAAGGCGGCGTGCATGATCCACCCGGCCGCAACTGCTGCGCAGCTGAGCACGCCAGCCACCGAGTTCCACACACTCAGCTCGCGGGTAAGCCCGATCCAGGCCAGCACGGCCACGATCCCGGCCCCGCCCATGATGTAAAGGCTGCGCTCCAAAAGGGTCATGAACCGATTTTGCACGACGCGCAGGGGACCGTGGGAAGGCGAGCGCCGCTCAGCCCTCCTGATCAGCAAGCGAATCCGGTGCGATGCCGGACCGGCCCGAAGCGACCCCCCGTGGTCATCGGGCTGCCTCGCCGGAGATTGAGGGGACATCGACCGTCACGGGCGCTCCAATCGCGCGAAGAGGCGGGGGAACACGGCTCACCCGGTGGCCGGTTCGCGGGCTCGGGACTGCCGCCTCCCTCCGCCCCCCTCGCGTCGTCTGTCCGGGCCCGTACTCCGCCAGGGAACCGGGGGCCGGGAACACCCGCTCCGCAGGCGTTCCATCAACTTCCGATAATGCACCTTATCGGAAGTTGAGCATACCCATTAGATTCCAATTGGAAGTGGAAAGATTCTGCTTCCACATGGAAGTATTGCTAGGGTCAGGGGATGGACCACGAACCCGCCCCGCTGGCCCCGGCCCTGTCCGGGGACCTGTGCGGCCTCTCCCAGTGCCGCCGCCCCCTGCCCGCCCGCATCGGCCGGGGCCCGCGCTACGAGTACTGCCAAGACCGCACCTGGGACTACGACGGCAAGGCCCTCACCTGCCGCGAGCTAGGTGACGCCGAGAAGAAGTGGACCACCGTGTTCGGCCGCGCCCCGGCCGACACCGTCCTGGCCGACCTGCGCGCGGCCGTGGCCACCGCCCGAGACCCCCTCGGGGACCTGACCGCGGTCCTGGAGCGGGTGAGCACCGAAGTGGGCGAACACGCCGACACTGCTCTGGCCGAGGCTGCGCAGGCCCGCGCGGCCGCCGCCGAGGCCGAGGGCCGCGCCCAGACGGCCGAGACCGCCACCGACGCCGCCCGCCTGGCCCAGCAGAAAGCCGAAACGGACCGGGACACGGCCCAGACCCAGGCCCGCGAAGCGGAAAGGGTCGCCGACCGGGCCCGGCGCGAGGCCACCTCCGACCGCGAGAGCGCCGCCGTGGCCCGCGGCGCGGCCGAGCGCCTGGAGCAGGAGACCGAGCGGCTGCGCGCTGAGGCGGCCGAACTCCAGGGACAGGCCAACGCCGCGGCGGCCCAAGCCGAGCGCGCCCAGGCCCAGCACCAGGCCGCGGCCGAGGAACGCGACCGGCTCCGCACCCAGCTGGACACCGAACGACGCGAGGGTGCCGCCGAGCGCACCCGGCTCACCGCCCAGACCGAGCGGCTGAGCACCGACTACGCCGTGCGCCTGGACGAACTCCAACAGGCCCACACCGACGCCCAAGACCGGGCGGCGCGCGCCCACGCAGAGCAGGTCGCCGACCTGCAACGCAAGGCGGGCCGAGGCGAGCTACTCGCTGAGCAGCACACGCAGTTGCAGGAGCAGTGCCAGCTGCTGCGCCTGGACCGAGGCGACGCACGGCGCGGGTTGCAGATGGCAGTGAGGGCACTGGACGCGGGCCAGCCTTCCCAGCAAGTGCGCGACATCCTTCAGCGCCACCTCGACCAAGCGGAGCCCGCAGCACAAGACACGGGATCCACCTCCACCGATGACGCCTTCGTGCCGCCGACCGGTGAGGAGCGCCGCTCGTGAGGCTGTGCCTCGAACTCATACAGCCCTGAAAGGCCAGGCGCTGGCGCTGCCCGAGAAGCGCTTTCGAACTCGACCCCGCCGACCGACGACGGAACGTTTCCGCGTGCGACCGCAGGAGCGGGCAGCGCAGAAATGCTGGTCCGAGGGCATGCGGGCCCAGGATGGTGCGGTCGACACCCGCGCGAGGCGGTCGGAGTTCGCTGGGCCTGGTCGACCAAGTGGTCGACTGGTCGGAACCGGGCCCAGATCGAGTACCGACACGTGCACCAGGCCTGGTCAGAGCCCGAATCCCACCTCACTGACATCGGACGGGCGGCGATGGACCGCCTGACGGGTGGTCGAAGACCCGACTCGTGGTCGAAGTCTGGTCGACCAAACCGGGACCGGAATCAACCACCCGATGATGAGACTCCGAAAGACCAACCGGAAAGCCAGCGCGGAAAGAATGACAAGAAGAGCGAAACGAATCCGAGAAGAAAACTAGTTGCCGAAACCCGTAACCGAAGTGCAAACCGATGATGTTGTAGCCTATACTCAGACATGAAAACGGGGCCATGGTGCGATCTTGCCGGACGCAACACCACAGCCCCGCTCGTCCGGCGCGGGCCGCCAGCTATACGTCTACAGCTGGGGCCCGTTGGCCGGGGGATCACCGAAGAACCTGGTCAACCAGAGTACGAAGCGCACTCCGGCGAGCAGTGTCCTGATCACCTCGAAGACGACGATCGCTCGCCGTCGCTCAGGTCGGTCACCCATAGGCCCTCCTCCGTGGAGCCGCCCGCGCCCCGTGTGGGCACGGGAATGGTCGCCTCCCGGGACAGCGACCCTTGCCGGGCCGTCGCGGAGGAAGAATTCAAAGGTACCGCATCCTTCCCTGCTTGGTGGAATACCAACGTGCGCCAGGGAAACATAAGGAAACTTCTGGAGCCATTCAGAGGCGGGCTGACCAGCGTATTTTCTCCGTCGTGCCGGGAAGAATGTTTCCTTCAACCGCTGCTGCTGGGTGCGGCGGTCGGGGCCTAGGCGAAGGTGGGGCGGGAGACGGTGTGGAGCAGGCGCAGGCACGCGAGGAGCTGCGCGAGCGCTTGGAGACCGCCCGCTTGCGAGCACGGCTGAACAAGGGTCAGCTGAGCGCCCGCGCCACTTTGGGTCGTACCACGGTCAGCAACGCCCTCGATAGCACCGGGCCGCTGCCCTCGCAGGAGACCATCACCGCTCTGGCCGGATTCGGCTCCGTCCCGGCCCCCGGCCTTTTCCTGCATCCACGCGAGGTGTTCCAGGGTGGCGCTGTCTCCGGCCTCGCAGGCCCACAGGGCCAACAGCGGATCGGCATCCAGGCCCAGGCCCCATTCGGGCCCTGGGCGGGCCGTCGAGCGCTTCCCGCGCTGGCGCTGAGCCGGGAGCCGCGCACACGCTCGCACCGGAGCCCGTGCGCGGCCTCGCCTCACCTTCACCCAATGCTCACGAATCGCCACACAGGACATCGGTGAGCGGTTAGATTCCCTACGGAGCCACACGAACAGCGTGGACCGCCTCCCTCTCTCCCCGAGCACGGAGTACCGATGAACGCCGTCCCTCCGGACGCCCACCGTCCGCGGACCCTCGACAGCACGGCCGCGCGGATCATCTCCCGATGCGCCCCCGAGGAGTCCGCCTACTATCCCGCGGTCAGAGACGAGTTCTTCGCCCGCGGCGCGGCGCCGCGCCGTCCGGGCGACGACCCCCTGGGGTTCGGCGCGGTCGCCGTCGGCGTGGTCGCCGGAATCGTCCTGACGGTCCTCAACGAGCTGGTCGTCGGGTCGCTGACCGATGTGCTGCGCCCCTGGTGGGACCGGGCGTGGCGCGCCGCGCTGCGCCGCCTGAGGCCGGGGGCCGCCACACGCCTCACCCCGGAGACCGAACTCCCCGTCCTCTCCGCGGCGAGCGTCCCCGATGTGGCCGCGGCCATCACCAAGCACGCCGTGCGCTCGGGGCTCTCGCCCGAGGAGGCGGCGCGGCTCACGCGCGAGCTGGTGGCCGAACTCGTCGAGGGCGGGCGGGACTCGGAGCCGGACGACGGGGAGGAGGATGCGGCCTGACACGCGCTTCGACCCGTTCGTCCTGCCGTCCGCCACGAGCCTGCGCTTCGCCCTGCTGATCATCGGCGCCGCGGTCGGAGCCATGTACATCACGTTCTGGCAGGTCGTCCTGTTCGAATTCGCCGGGTTCCCGCCGATCTTCGACCCCGACGTATGTTCGGCCCGTGCCCGTGCCCGCGCCGACGCGGGGGCCGTTCCGGACGGGGTGCTGTTGGACGACTACCTGGCCTGCTCGGCGGGGCAGGAGAAGCGTCTCGCGGCGATCATGCTCGGGGGCGCTCCCGCCTGGGCCGCGCTCACCGTGGCCGTGTACGCCGTCTACCCGCTGTTTCTGCGGCGCCGGCTGCGCCCGGTCCCTGTCCGTGACGACGATCCCCGGCTTCAGCGGGCCGAGAGCGACCTGCGGGCGGTGCTCGGTGACCGCGGGCGCGACCGCGTCCGGGTGCTGGTCACGCTCGGGACGGCGAACGGGGCCCGTGCCTTCGGCGCCTTCGGCCGCTACTCGATCGCCGTCGACAGCACTCTGCTCGCCGCGCGGGGCGACTCCGATCTGAACCGGCAGTGCTCGGCGGTGCTCCGGCACGAGGCCGCCCACCTGCGCAATCGCGACATTGACATCACGTACCTGACCATCGGGGCCTGGTGGAGCTTCCTCGCGCTGCTGGTCCCCACCATGACCGTCTACGCCGCCGTGCTCGCGGCGGTGCGGAGCGCGGGTGAGGCGTTCGACTTCATCGTGGTGATCCTGCTCCCGCTCGCCGTGGCGGTCGTCCCCCTCCTGTTGCTCCATCCGGCGCGCGCCCTGGTCCTGCGTACCCGCGAGCACTACGCCGACGTCCGTGCCGCCGACTCCCCGGACACAGCCTCGGCGCTCCAGACCGCGTTCGCCGCCATGGCCGCGGGGCGGCCACGGGAGAGCGTATGGCGGCGGTTGCGCTCCTACCACCCCCGGCCGCAGGACAGGGCCGGAGTGCTCCGCGACCCACGGCGCCTCAGCCGGGTCCGCCCTGCCGACCTGCTGGTCGCCGGTCTGGTCCTCGGCGTCGGACAGCCGCACCTGGGCACGGCCGGGAGGCTGGTGACCGAGGGCGAGGCGAGGCTCGGGATGCTCGCGGTGGCGGTCCTCCTGGGCGCCGTGGTCGGTGTTGTGGTCGCCGCGATCGTCTGGAACGCGGTCCGCGCATCGGCCGGTGATCCACCGCGCCTGGCGTGGTGCGCGGCGCTCCTCGCCGGGGGGATCACCGCGGGCGGATGGGTGCCGCATCCCTACGGTCCCTCAGGATGGTCCGCCACCAGTGCCGCGCCGGTGGCCACCGCCGCCGTCTCGGTCCTCGCGCTGTGGCTCACCTGCCTGCTCTTCCTGGCGTGGAGTGCGCTGTGCGCCCGCCGCTGGCTGTCCTGCCCCGTACCGCCGCGTCTGGCGGGCGTCCTGGGGCTGGGCTGCGCGGGGCCGGTGTTCGGGTGCCTGTTCGCGCTGTGGGTGTCCTTCGAAGGGTTCCTGGGCACGTTCGTGGTTCCGGGGCCGACCACCGTGGCGATGAGCCTGTTCGGTGTGGGATCCGTGTGGCCCCTGCCACTGGCCGCGGGCCTCATGGCGGTGTGCGTCCTCGCCGTCCCCTCTCAGGAGACCCGGCTCGCGGCGGTGTGGGTGCTCAGGGCCTCCGGTGGCGTCACCGCCGTCTACGCGCTCCTGGTGGCCCTCGCCATCGCGGCGGCCGATGTCCGGTCCGTTTCGCTCTCGTTGGTCGTGGCACTGATGCTGCTGGTGGCCGCCGGTGCAGCCGCCGGTGCGGCTGCGGTGCTCGGCGTCCGCCGGGGCGGCCGGGGACGGACCGGGGCCGTCGCGTGCGCGGCGGGCGCGATGGCGTGTGTGGCGGGGTTCCTCGAATCCGCCGCCTTCGCGTCAGGAAAATGGGCGGCCTGTCTGCCGTGGGACGGGGTACGCCCGTGTTCGGCCGCCGCGTGGGACTATGCGCTGGCCATGTACAGCTCGGGCGGTGGCATGGCCACACTCGCCGTGTCCGCGCTGCTGCTCGTCTGCGTACCGGTCGCCGTGGTGGGATCAGCGGTGCGCGCACGCGTCGACCGGCGTCGTGGAAGGGAGACCGGGGCATGGCCCGGGCGGCCGCGATCCGGCCGCCAGCCGGTCGCGGTGGCGGCGGTCGTGGTGGCGGCGGCCTTCGTCGCGGCCTTCCACGCCGCGTCGGTGGTCGCCCCGCTCGACGCCTTCGGATCGGAGGAACGCCGGGAACTGCGGGCGGCGGTGGTGCCCGGCGGCACGGACGGCGACGAAGCGTGCCGGGCGGTGCTCGACGTGTTCGACGCGGAAGCGCGCGGCGACATGTCCGGCGAGAGCCGGTCGTCCACGCTGGTCACGCTCGCCTCCAGCGACGACCCCACCCTCGCCGCCTTCGGGCGGGCCATGCTCGAAAGCACCGACCACTCCCCCACGAGGTTCTTCCACTTGGTGGACAACTACTGCACGACACCGGGATCCCCGATGCAGGACGCGGGCGGGCCCAGGGCCTGAACGGCGGGACGCCGGAAGCCGTGAAGGGAAGGCGTCGTGTGCAATGCCCGCTCCCTGGCTACGGGGACTGCGCGAGGTCGTCGCCCTCGCGGCCTTCGAGGCGGACGGCGGTCTGGCTGTGTTCGTGCGCTCCTGGTCCGCTGCGTTGCGGTTGTCCCCGCCTCAGTCCAGGGACCATCCCGGCAGCGCCTCCGTGCGCCCGCCCCACTCCGGGTCGATCGCCCCGGCCGGGCCCGCGCCCAGCACTCCGCCCACGATCGCGGCCACGGTGTCCATGTCTCCGCCTGGAGTGACCGCAGCCCACAGCGCCGACTCCAGTGTTCCCTGCAGGTGCTTGGCCGCCACCCACAGGGCGAACGGCACCGTGTCCAGGGCCCGCACCCGTGACCCGTTCCCCAGCTGGTGGGCGGCCCCGACCGGTTCGGGAACGATCAGTAGGGCCCGCGCGGCGCGCACCCCCTTGCGCAGCGCCCCCTCGGGCAGGTGGTCGACCACCCGACCCAGGAATGTCCCCGGTGTGCCAACCTCGCCCCGTGCCACCAGGGCGGCGGCCACCGCTACCGCGACCGCCCCGTCCACCGCTTCGGGGTGGGTGTGGGTGATGCGCGCGCTCACCGCCGCCCGCTCGGCGGCCGCCACCGTGTCGTCGGCGAAGAACGCGCCCAGCGGCGCCACCCGCATCGCGGCCCCGTTGCCCCAGGAGCCGGAACCGTCGAACAACCCCGAGGCCAGGTCCCGGTGATCGGCACCCTCACGCACCAGGCGAAGCATGCGGCCCGTCGCCGGACCGTAGCCGCGATCGAAGTCGTGGTGGTCGGCGAAGGAGGCGGCGAGCCGGTCGGCGTCCACCTCCCCGTGGCGGACGACCTCCCGGTACACCGACGCGGCCATTTCGGTGTCGTCGGTCCACTCCCACACTCCCGGGGGCAGTTCCCGGTCACGGTGCCGGGATCGGTTGTCGGGGACGAAGAACTGGGAGCCGAAGGCGTCGCCGACGGCCAGGGCGGACAGGCTGGCGAGGGCGCGCCGGGCGTTCTCGGACGGGATGGAGGGAACGAAAGAGGTAGGAGAGGGAGAGATACTCATTGCCCGTCATCCTTTCCCGGGGGCACCGCTGGCGTCTATACGAGGGCGGCCAGGCCCTTCCCGGGCGGCATGATGTCACCCCGACGGACACCGCCGAGGTAAGAGACCGGAACAACCGTGGGAGGGCGCGGGCCGCCCAGCCCTGGTGATCGGCGATCCGGCCTGCTGACCGACTACCAGGTCTGGGTCCCCGACTTCGCCGGATTGCCTGGCCTTGAGGACTGATTCGAGCCCGGAGAGCGCTCCTCACGGTGTGTGCGTTTTCGCGAGCCATGCTGTGCTTGGCTGCCTTCCTGTACACCAACGGTCCGTCCGCTGTGAGGCGACGGAGGCCGGGTCCCTAAACTGCCTGGGCTGACAGTGGGCCGGGCATGGACGGGACGTGGGATCGATGGGTAGACGGCTCAGGGACGTGCTCGGCTGGAGCGGGGTCGCGGTACTCGTGGGCGCCCTGGCCCTCACCGCGCCTCGTGTCTTCGGTTTCTCTGAGTACGCGGCATCTGGGCAGAACCTGTCGTTCCTGGTGGGGGCGACACTGCTCATGGCGGTTGCGGTGCTCAGTTTCGTGTCCCTGACCGCCACGCGTGACCCCGCCGATGTCTCGGCGCACGCGTCCCTGGTGGGAGTGCTGGGGCGCGCGGCGATCGCCCTGGCGGGGCTGGTGCTGGTGTGGGCGACCTTCCCCACCCGGCACCTGGTCCTGGCGGTCGACAACGAGCGCTACCGGATGTTCCCCGAGGCGGTGACCGGGCTGTGGGTCGGGGTCGGCCTCGTTGCTCTGGGCATGGCGCTGGTGCTGTGCCTGGCCGCCGTCCTGTCGCTGCATCGGTGGAAGCGGGTGCTGGCCGGCCTGGCGGCGGGTGCTCTGGCCGTGGTCCTGGTCTGGACGCTGGTTCCGATGGCTGTGACCCGGTTCCTCTTGGTCGAGCACGCTGTGGTCGAGGCGGCGGGTGAGTCCGCACCGGTTCCGGCCACGGTCAGCCGGGTGGGGTGGACCTGGCAGCCCGAGCATTCCGTGGTGGGCGTGGAGCGGGGGCCGCGCGGCCCCCTGGTGCGCTACGCCGACGGTTTCGTGGCCCTGGACGGGGCCACCGGGAAGGAGTTGTGGACCTACCGGCTTCCCTATGGCCGCCACGTGGGGACCGGGGTGTTCGCGGGACAGGACCGCTACGCCTACCTGTCGCACGTGGCAGCGGCTCAGCCCGAGCCCGAGACGCGCACGATGGTCGTGCTGGACACCGCGACCGGCGAGATCGTGCACGACGCACCCATGCCCCCAGTGGTGCCGGAAGGGAAGGAGGATCCCGCGGCCGTCCTCTACCTCACCCCCAACGTGCGGGTCGTGCGTGTGCGCGAGGAGGAGGGGGAGCGCGTGGCCGGCCACGCCACGGACTCCACCGAACGCCTGTGGGAGTTCGCGCTGGACACGCCTGAGGGGTACCTGTGCCTGTGGGGGAACGAAGGCGGAGTCCGCGGCTACGGCGACCGGGTGCTGGTGGCCCGTCTGTGCCTGGAGGACCCGGAGGTGGAGTACAACCTGAGCGCCGCTCTCGTGGACATGGACGTGCCCGAGGGTGCGGTGGAGAGCGTGATCGCGCTGGACGCCACCACCGGAGAGCAGGTGTGGCGCCACGACTGGACTCCTGAGGACCTGCGCCTGCACTACCCGCCCGGGGTGCGTACTTCCGGAGGGGCCAGCGTCGGTGCGCCGGTGGCCGTGACCCGGGGCGGCACGTTCGCCCTGTCCGACGGTGAACCCGTCCAGCCCCTGCCTCCGACACCCGAGAGGGCTGATGACCGCACCCTGGCGCTCAGCACCGAGGGGGCGGTGGTGCTGCGCGACCAAGGGGACGAGGAGCCTGCTCTGCTTCTGCGCACCGACGCCTCCGGCGAGGTCGTCCAGCGCACGAGAATCGAGCGGAACCTGCAACTGTGGTGGGGTATGGGGGAAGCCGCCGTTCTGGACGGGCAGGTGGCCATGCCCTACATCGCCTACGACGGCGACCATAGGTTGCGCGAGTTCGCGGTCCTGCCCCTGGACGGCGCAGAGGCGGAGGGGGCGTGGACGCGGATCGGTCTCGGCGAGGGGCCGGTCCCGGAGTCCGCAGAGGCCCGGCTCGGAGATGACGGGCACAGCGCCCTCCCTGTCCCCGGCGCGGTGGTGTCCTATCTGGGAGGAACAGACGGGCCCTGGCTCGACCCTCTGCACGGCCTGGTGCCCTAGCACTCCTCCTGGCAGTGGCGCACGGCCGAGCCCTCGCTGTCCAGGACACGGCGCTCGCCCAGCGGCTCCTCCAGCTTGACGACGCGCTCCACGAGGGTGTCGGGCTCGTGGCCGCACCACTGTGGCCGCTTCTCGGTTCGCACCAGCAGCTCGATGGTGTCCGTGTTCTCGGTGGCGCGCACGGAAGGGGCCATGGTGCAGTGGCCGGTGTCGACGTAGACCAGTAGGCCGTACTCGGTGGTGGTGTAGCCGTGGATGCGGCCCTGGATGGTCAACGTGGTGGTGAGCGTGAACTCCTCCGGTGAGAACGCCGGTGAGGGTTCGGCCTCCTCGACCGCGGAGGCCTCGACCCGCTCCTCGGCGTCCGGGGAGGGGGCGGGTTGCCACGTCTGCGCCCACATCACGAGACAGATCACGATCATCACCGCGGCGCCGACGCGTTGCATGGCGAACCAGGCATCGGAAGGGTAGTTGGCCTCGGGGTCGCGGTACTGCCAGGACATCAGGTGCCAGGCCACGTGGGGGTAGATCAGCACCACGACGGCTCCGATGACCATCACGAACAACAACACGTGCAGGGCGAGCACACGTGATCCTTTCCTGGCAGGTGCGGGGGTCTGGGGGTGAGAGGGGCGTTGACGAGGGGGTGGAGGCGGGGCACAGGCAAGGGTGCCGCTGCACTGCGCGAATATCAGTGCGTTGCCACGGGCTGCCGCTCACGTATCCAGGGCCGGTATCCGGCGCGGTGGCACACCAGCGTCATCAGCAGCTGGCCGGCGCGCTCCTCCTGCCACTCGGCCGGGTCGGCCGCCCACGCCGGTGCGGGGGTCTGCTCCAAAGCCAGGTGGATCGGGGTGTGGGGGCGCACGTGCTCGACCTGGGCGGTGCCGTGGCCGGTGACACCGGTAGTGGAGGTGACGAATCGGTAGGGGCCCCACACCTGGGCGTCCAACTCCGGCTGGGTCGGGCCTCCGGCGATGACCGGGGACCGGTCGGGGAGCGGGTCGGCGATGGTGACTTCCACCCGGTCCAGGCTCTCCAGACCTGGCGGGCCGGTCAAGGTCAGGGTGAGCACCGCGCGACGCTGGCCCTGGGCCTGGCAGGCCAGGTCGATGGCGGGGGTCAGTTCGTCGCGGCGACGCTGGGCGTCGTTGGTGGCGAGGGTGGCGGCGCTGTCAGCCGAGCGGTGGGCTGCGCGCGCCGCGGCCCAGGCAGCACTGGCGCTGATGCCGGCGACGGCCATGGCTGCCAGGGGGATGAGCACAGTGGTGAGGGTGTCCACACCTCCACCCTAGGCGGCGGTGCGCAGGAGGCACGTCACGGGGATGTTCACATCACGCTGAGCGGTGCACGCCGTACGCGCCGACCGTGGACCTGTCCCGGTGGTGGGTGGTCACGAGTTGATGAACCCACCTCAGAGTCGTGGGGTTCGGGGCAGGATAGGCACGATGGCCAACCTGAGGAGAACCATGACCGTGCGCAGGCTGGATGAGGGGATCGACGAGGAGGCAGCACACATCCTCGGGCAAGGGCCAGTGCACCCTCGGCTACGCGACTCCGTGTTGTGCTTCACCGCAGAGCTGGCTCAGCAGCGGCTCCTGACGGCCTACACCGCGCTCCTGGGCCGAGCCAACCAGGGCGGGGCCTCGGCGGCGGCGTGTGGGCGCCTCGCTGACGGGATCGTCCGCCGGATTTCTCGTTTCGCAGACAGCGCCACGACCCGGCGGGACTGCCTGACGTGGTTGATCAGCGCGCCGCAGGACCAGCTGCGCCGGGCTGAGCAGGAGGTCGCTCTGCTGGCGCGGGCGCTGCGAAACATCGTGCAGGACCAGGCCAAGACGGCCTAGCGTCCTCTGGACCTGGCCGGTACAGACCAGCACACCGAGAGGACACCGAGCCCGTGATCCGCACCTGGGGCACCCCGCCCGAGCCCACCGCCGAGGACCACCCCGAGATGGTCGCCCGACAGGACACGCGCACCGGTGTGCAGCGCTGCCGGACCGGATGCGTGGCCATCGAGGACACCCGCGGCATCAGCTCCGACACCGACTCCCATTCCTTCCTCTGCCACGGGTGCGGCGGTGCGGTGTGCATCGGCTGCCGCACCACCCCCGTGGTCAGCGGGCCGCTGTTTTGCACCCCCTACGGCAACGCCCAAGCGGGCAACTACGCGAGTATGGGCGCCGAGGACGTGGAGGTGCCCGCCTACGCGCCGATCACCGCCGGGCAGATGCGGGCCCTGCTCGCCGGGGTGGGCGACGACGTGCCGCTGCGGGCCCTGTTCGATCCGCACCTGAAGACCGGCATGCAGAACTGGGACGTCGTGGCCGCCCGCCACATCCTCCAGGGCAAGGCGCCCGAAGGCCCGCAGGTGCGCTTCGCCCTCTACCTGAGCAAGGCCGGTGCCTGATGCACCCTGCGTTGACGCCTCTCGTCGCGGACGTCCATGAGGTCTTGACCTGTGCTGGGCTCCTCGCTAGTGAGGAACTCCCACCCCCGGCGCGGCACCGGGCGGGATACGCGCTCATCCCTGTAGGCGACTTCAAGCTCGCCATCCGCTGGTCGATGCTCGAACGCGACTACGGCACTCTCGCCTGTGACAGGCGCCGCGAGGTGATGGTCAACGCCATGGCCACGCTCCTGGGCGATGCGGGGTACGCCGTCGAACACACAGGCTCTGTCTTGGAGGGCCCTCACCTGCGGGTGGACCTATTCACCAGCCCTGAACGCGTGCAGCACGCTGTGCGCGCTACACGGTGGGAGGGCGACACGGACGTCCCCTGGCCCGATTCGGGAGCCGCGCAGGGGTGTGGATCACAACGCCAGCCCGCGTGAGGGGGTCTCTGCCCGCCAGTCTTGGCTCCCTCACCTCATGTGAGAGGCGCACCTCGGTGGCGTCGACGATGGGCAGGGCCCCGGGCGCGCGCAAGGAGCACCCCTCCGGCGAACACCGCGGCGGCCGAGCCCTGTTCGGCGGCGCCGAACAGGGCGATATCGCGCACCACCGGCCCGGGGCTCGCCTACGTGGAGGACCACCTGTACGGGCTGGCGCCTTAGCCCCCTGCTGGCGGCTCCGAATACGCATACTCATGCGGGTGCGAGGGGCGCAGCCCAGACTGAGGGCATGACGAACTCCGAGCAAATCCCCGGCAGCTTCCTCTACCGCCGGCCCTGGCTCGCGGTCCTGCTGTGGATCGTCGGGGTGATCGCGGTGGAGGGCGCGGGCCTGACCCGCGGCCCGCACCCCCGTGCTGGGGCTCGGGCCGCGGCGTGTTCAGCTGGTCGGCTGCTCGCGATCGGGCCGGGCCTCGCCCGGATGCGCCTGGCGCATCTGCTCCAGCAGCGCGCGGCTGCGCTCGTCCATGCGCGCGGCGGCCAGCAACCCGCCCTCGGCCTCCGCTGGCGGCACCGGGTCACGTCGCTGCTGGGTGGCCCGCTGGCCTCGGCCGCGCCCTGCACGCGGCTTCCTGCTGGCCTGGCGCGACCGCGCCGCGGCGGGCGGCGGGCCGGGTGCAGGAATGGGCCGGTCGAACAACCCCTGGGGGGAGCGCAGTAGCTGCGCCTCGATCTGCTCCCGCAGACCCTGGGGGATGTCGGTCCGCTCCTCTAGGACCTGCACCAGCTGGGCGCGCGTGTGGGTGTAGGTGTCGACCATCCTGCGTTCCTGGGCCCAGCGCAGGGTCTCCAGTGACTCCCGCAGTAGAGCGTGCTGGCGTACTTCGCGCCGGGAGGGCCCAGGCTGGCGGCCGCTCCCGGTCTGCCCGCGCTGGCGTGAGCGCCGCTCTGGCTTCTTCGAGGCGGGCGCGGAACGGCGGAACCGGTCCTTGGGGCAGACGCGCAGCTGCTGCTTGATCCGATCCACCAGGTCCCTGGGGGTGTCGGGGCGGTTGAGCAACTCCACCAACGCGGCGCGGTTGTCCTCATAGGCCCGGCTCCGACCGTTGGCTTCAGCCCACACCAGCTTGCCGATGTGGCGGTCAACGTCATCGCGAAGGGGGTCCTGGGGCCGACTGGTGCGCCGGTAGGGCGCCACGATGGGCACGTGGCGCGGTGCCGCGATGGTCCTCGAGCGCGGGGGCAGGGCCTGGGCGGCCTCGCGCAGCAGAGCGTGGGCGTCGGTGACCAGATCCCGGGGCAGACTGTGCACGCCCTGCTGGTTGAGCCGCCTGCGGAGCACCTCGGCCAGGGCGCGCACGTTCGCCGCATCGCCCTGAGCCAGCACCTGGCGCAGGGACGCCATCGCCTGCTCCAAGGGATCGGGCGTCTGGGCGGCCTCGGTCACTGTGGTTTCCCGCGGGGCAGACGTGAGGGGGCTCCGGGCCACAGGCCGGGAGCGTGTCAGGCTGTCGCCGCGCAGGGCGCACTCGGCCAGCGGCACCCACTCGACCTCACCGGAGCCGTCACGGAATCCGACCTGGAGGGCGCGCTCGTGGTGAGCGTCGTCGGCAAGGCGAAACGGCCGGTAGGAAACCCCGTTGGCGACCAGGGATCGGGTGACGGCGTCGTTGGCGCGCACCAACCACATGTACTCGCGCGCCTGGGGGGACTTGGCCGCGGCCAACAACTCATGGTCCAGGTCGTGGGTGAATACCAGGCGCAACGGCTTGCCGCCGGTGGGCACGATCAGCTCGGTGCAGGCGCGCCCGGGGGTCAGACCCACAAACGTGGGCGGGGCCTCGGCGGCCACGCCCACGTCCTCATGGTCGCGCATCCAGGTGCGCAGGTGGCGGTGGGCGTACAGGTGGTCGGCGCTGTGCCCGCCGAGCGTGGCCTCTGCGCCCTTGGCCAGCCGAGCACAGAGGTTACTTCCAGCTCGGTGGGCGAAGTGGGGCACGGTGTCGCGCTCGCGGACGATCTTCAGGGACAGCTGGCCCCCGCACCCGCCGAGCAGGACACCGCACCAGTGTGACTTCTGGAGCGCGCGTGCCTGGTCGCGAAACTTCTCGGCCTCGTCGGGGTCGATGGGCATGTAGGCGGGTTCGGCGGATTCGGCGTGGCCGGTCACGGCCGTCTGGACTAGGCGGCGATCCTCGGTGGGCATATGCGCACTGATAACACGCGGCGCCCGACCGCGTGGGCAGTTCGCGACAACTGGCCGGACATGGCCACCCACAGCTCATCCTCGCGCGGAGGCCGACCACCTGCTGACGGCGGCCGCCGGACCCAGTTCAGGGCTGGGGCTGGTCCGACATCGCCGTGGCCGTCGACCACCACGGCAGCCTCATCCCCGAGGGGCCCCTGCCCGCGACCGTGCTGCGCCGCCTGGTTGGAGCCGGACTCACCGAGGACGCCGCTACGGCGCTGGGCTGTGAAGCCCTACCGTTGGCCACCGCGATGGCCACGAAGCCGTCGACAGAATCCGTGCAGGCTTGAGTAGGAAGGCCGATTTAGGCTCGATGGCGGCCATCTGCTCAGCGGCCCGCCATGCCAGGAAGTCGCCAAGGCCGAGGCCATAGCGGTGATAACGCCGACGGCAGCGATCAGGTCGGTGGGGTTCACGCCGCCACCGTAGCCTGCGATGCTTCAGTGCTCGGCTGACGGCCATGACACTGAGGTGGTCGAGCACCTGGCGGAGAAGGAACAGTGGCTGGCCTCCCAGCGCGAAGCGGTGGAATGCCTGCTCGTGCCTGGTCTTGGTATCGAGGTCAGCGCTACCGAGGGCGGGCTGCAGCACCATGACGGGCGCCACAGCACCCACGCGATGTTCGCCGCAGGTGTTCGGCGCACTGTCGTGATCTGGGGTGGCTGACGGCAGGCGTCGCACCGGCACCTCGCGCGCGTCTACGGCCAGTTCCCGCCCTCGATGCGACTTTGACAAATTGTCAAAGCCAAGCAAGGTGGCCTCATGGCACCCGACCGCGAACCCACCGAGCGACTGTCCGATCTGCTCGCGCGCCTCTACCAGCTGCACGAACGCGCCGGAGACCCCTACCTGGAACTGTGGCCCGAGGACGCGATCGGCGTGCTCCAGTACACCCGCACCCACCACAACGCCCTGCCTCCTGCCCAGGCGAGCCCGGCCCGCCGTGAGCAAGTCGAACTCCGACTGAAACTGGTGCGGCTGCTCTACAGCCTGATCGACACCGAGCAGCTCGGCGCCTTGGACCAGGCCCGCCCGCCCGGTGGACGACGGGGCAGACACCTGCTGACTCTGGCCGGCGTCGCCAAGGTATTGGGGCTCGACACACCCGGGGCGGTCAACCACCGGCGCGACCGGCTCTACGCCGCACGGCACCAACGGCCGCGCACCCCGTGGCACGGACGCCAGCTGATGGCCGAGCGGGAGGCCCAGACACGCCGACGCGTGGTCGAGGTGGAGCGGGCCCGGCGCCACCACCGGCAGGTGAGCGCAGCAGCTCACGGCCTGCTGGAGGTAGTACACGACCTCGTCCTGACTGAGGACGCGCAGGACTGGCTGCACGGCCTGAGCCAGCTCCTGGAGGAGGATTCGTTGCAGCCCGACGGGATGTCCTCGATGGCCGCTCATCTGTCCCTGGCTCTGGCTGCGCTCGGCGAGGACGCTGCTCGGTCCCCGGCGGCCGCCGACGCGCTCGTATGTGCCCGTGAGGCTCTGTCCTACCGAGACTGGTAGCCACAGCGGCCGGAACCCGCCGACGACATCGGTCGGTGCCAGGACCGCATCCGTGATCTGGAGGCCATCGCCGAATACCTGTGAGTTGCGTTGTGCCCTGGTCTTGCCGCTCCGCAGGCTCGCATTGAACGGACCGCAGCACTATGACCTGTGCAGAAGCTGTCATCAGATGTCACGCGCCCGCCTCGACGGTGCCGAGGGGCGCGGTGTGACAGCGCTGATCACACGCCGCGGGGACTCGCCAGGAGTCGGGGGACTCTCCTGGCGGCCCCGCAGAACGTCAGCTCCCCCGCGACGGATCGCTGACAACGCCTTCGAGATATCACCCGGTCGAGATGACACTCTCAAAGCACCCAAGGCCCTTAAAACGGGCATAGCGGACGCTTCTGGGTACCCGAAAGCAGTAAAACACACCTGCGAGCTATCCGGTGTCATGATGCTGTGCGTGACAAGAAATAATGGTTATCCACAACCATCTCCTGAAGTACGTTTGCGCATTTCAGAACGGGTGTATCGAAGATATGAGTGGCGCATGATGCGTCTGATGTCCGCGATGTTCTTCTGTGACTCTGGGAGCTGGCATAGTTCTGGGAACGGCGCTTTCGGGACCGCGACTCCCGAAACGTCCTTCACCCGGTCGCCAGGCGGCGAAGCCACCGACGTGTCAGTGGTCAGCCCCTGCGTTTGACGTTCTCAATGAGGAGACACACTGGTGGACATTTCCCACCCGATGCCCGCGCCCCCTGACCAGGGGCGCCCGGCACTGAAGATCATCGTGGTCATCGTGATCGTCTGCTTTGCGGTCTACGCGGTCCACGCAGGCCATGACGTCGCCGTTGCCGTGGCCGCGGCATCAGCACTGGCCTACGCATCGGTCAGAGCCGCCCGCCGCCTCTACGTCCGCTAGAGCGGCCCGTGGGGGAGCACGCCGCACGCGGCCCCGAGCTCACCAAGACGATCCTCGATCAGACCCATCCCCTCTCGGAGTTCTCCTGCGAGGACCGCCTTCGGGCGGTCCTGTTCCACATGCGCGCCAGAGCCGGCGCCGACGAGAACACCTTCCGCCGCACCAGCACCGTCGACTTGGGCATCCCCGAGCCGGTGGTGAGCGCGGTCGTGCACGGCGACATCCACGCCCTGCGCGCCGCGACGAAGGACCACGGCAGGTGGCCCATACTGGCCTCCCTGTTCGCCTACGGCGGCGGCCTGGCCGCCGACTACGGCTCCCTGGCTGCGGCGCTGGCCGAGTACGAGGAGATCATGATGCCTGTGGCGGACCGGCGCCTGCTGCCTGTGAGCCGCACCATGCTGGAGCGGCGCGGGTACGCCCACAGCGCGGAGTCCTTCCTGGAAGATCCCACGGAAGCCGCGACCGACCCGCGCCAGGCTCGCACGCACCTGGAACTGATCGAGGCCCTGGAGTGCCTGCGCATCCGCGCCGGCAACCCCTCACTGCGCGAGATCGCCGACCGGTCCGCGCACATCCCCAAAGGAGTTGATCCGACCAAGCACGAGCACCGGTCCTACAACACGATCAACAAGGTCCTCAAAGCCGAGGCCGGGGGCCCGCCGCTGATCCCGGTGCTGGCGTTCGTGCGCGGCTGCGGGGTTACCGACCCCGAGCAGCTGGCGGCGTGGGAGGCGGTCTGTACGCGGATCGCCATCGCCAAACGCAAGGCGCCCGCATCGCGGAAGGCTGGCGACCAGCAGGGGTGGCGAGCCCCGTCCGGCCCCAACCCCTCGATGGCCTGACAGGAAGGTGGTCCCGCCGGCGTCAGCCTGGCGGGGCCACCTTGGCGTGATATCCGTGCGAGGCGTATCACTCCAGGCCACCGGCACGAAGAAGCGTTCGGCTCACCCTGATAGGCCCGCCCTGGACCATCCCGGTGACCTGACGGAGGAGCTCGCCACGTTTACTACTACCTGGCTGCGGCTACCAGCCTGAGGGCTGCCACCCGCAGTCGATGGCGCCATCGGCGAACACTGAAAAGTACGTGGCGGCTCACCGTAGCTGCACGAGTGGCGCACCACCTAGAACAAGGTGAGCCTCTGCGCTCGTCGCCGTACGGCGACGTTAGGATTCTGTTCCTTCAGCCTCTTCAGTGCGGGTGCGAGGGGCGGAACCCCCAGAGACGTGAGCAGCTGCCGTGTGGTGGCGTTGGTGGAGTAAAGCACCGTGCCGTCTCTGCCGCGGGTGGCGAGGACGCGGTAGATGTTGCGGACCATGGCGTGGAGGTTGTCCCCCCAGATCATGCGGTCCTCTCCCCGTTGAACTCGCCATCCTGATCCGGCCCAGGTGTAGTCGTGCCCCATGATGACGCCGCAGTAGTCCCATTCGAGGCCTTGGGCCGTGTAGATACAGCCGACCTGGTCCAACCCTCGGGGATCGGTCGCCCACGTGTCCGCGCCGGGGATGCCCTTCCGGGGGGCGTGGGAGTTCCAGGCACACTCCCAGTCATCGATCTTGATGTCTTCGACCAGGCCTCCGTCGGGGGATGCCCTCTTCGTCCAGGGCCAGCAGTATCCGGCCACCATCCGCGCTGTGCGGCCGCGTGCCACCTGGAGGCGCAGGTAGGCCTCCATCTCGGCGGGGTTGTCGGCGGCCAGGAGCTGGAACGGGCCCTGGTAGCCCCACGGCCCCGGTGCGGCGTCGCGGTAGCCGAGCAGGTCCTCGAGCCAGTCGAGGTACTCCGGGCAGGAGCTCTGGCGGAACTGGGTCTTGAGGTCGATCTGGTGGATGTTGTCTTCGCGGATGCCGAGCTGGATCGCGGCTTGCTGGATGGTCTCGGGGGTGCCGACCTCGTCGCGTCGGACGACCTGGTAGGGGTCGAGGAAGAACACCGGCACCCGTGCTGCGTCGATGAGCTCGTGTACTTGCGGTGTGTTCGAGCGGTATTCCCTGGCCATGTACTGGCCGTTGGAGTCTTTGCGCAGCCGGTGCGATTCGTCGCACAGCAGGACGTTGAGCTGGTTGCGGATTCGGTGCCGGTGCTGGTTGAAGTAGGTGAAGATCTCCTCGGCTTCCCCGCGAGCGCCGGCGACGTGGCTGCGCAGTGCTTTAGCGAAGGCGCTGCTGCCCGAGGCGTGGACGGCGGCGCTGCCGATGTGGTTGAAGTGACCGAGGAGTTCCAGGGCAAGGACACTCTTGCCGGTGCCCGGGCCACCGATGACGATGAAGACGTTCTTGTCGTTCTCGGTGAACTTCTGGTCCAGAACGTGGGCGATGCGGCGGAAGGCCTCGCGCTGCTCATCGAGGAGGGGGAAGAACGCGCCCCTGCTCCGCACCATCGCGGGCACGGAGCGCATCAGCTCGTCGGTGGGGCGCACGTGGGCAGCGTTGAGTGCGCGAAGGTGCGTGGTCGCCCGGCGGCCTGAGATGACCGAGGCCAGGAATTCAGCGAGGTCCCTTCTCTGCTGCGGGCCGGCTCCGAACATCTTGGCCCGGTCGGGATCGATGTCCGCGGGGAGGGCGGGGCTGGTGATCTGCTCGGGCGGCGCGTTGTGCAGGTTGGCGACGCAGGTCCAGTTGTCGCTGAGCATGGGAAGGTTCCGGGCCAGACTCATGCCGTAGTCCCATGCCTGGTCCAGGGGGTGCAGACTGCCCTGGGCGGGGGATCCGGGGTGGTCGACGAGTCCTGTGTCGGTGTTCGGCCGCATCCACGACCACTGCTTGTTCTCCACGATCACCAGGGAAATCGTCCCTGTCCGGGGGTGGGAGCCGAGGAGGACCATGTCGATCCGCTTGTGGCTGATGAGGGTGCTCATTTCCAGCAGCACCAGCACGTCGTCGAGGCCGGCCTCCAGGAGTACGGCGGTCACCGTCTTGATACTGGCGCTCCACGATGTGCGTTCGGCGCTCTTGGTGATGGTCGTGTACAGGCGTTTGGCCCGATGTTCGAGGGTCGCGACCAGATCGCCGGTGTCCATGGTGTGGAGCTCGGTTGCTGTTGTGACCATGAGGTAGCGCGGCTTTTGGCCAGGCACAGCGGGAATGCCGCTGCTGTCGTCGGCAGAGGGGGACATGTGGGAGAGGCGACCGCCTGCTGACTCGGGCATGCGGTCACTCTGCCACGCAGGGTTGACACTTCTGTCTGCGGATTCGCGCGAAGGTCTGGAGGTGCTCATCGCCACCCCCAAGACCGACCAGGACTCGGCCGGCGCCACGGTGCGCACCACCTGCGCCTGGATCCAGGCCCTGGCCGAGCACGGCCTCACCGCGGGGCCGCTGTTGTGCGGCGTGGACCGCCGCGGCCGCCTGGCCGGAATACCCGGGGCGACCCTGCGCGGCACCGGGCGCATGAGTGGGGCGGGCATCAACCTCATCGTCCAGCGCCTGGCCGCGGCCGCTGAATTGAAGGGCGTCACCGCTCACTCCCTGCGGGCCGGATCGGCCACCACCTCAGCAATGGCCGGGTCCCCCGCGCCCAGATCGCCCGCCAGGAACGGTGGGAGCCCACCTCCACCGCCGTGGACGCCTACATCCGCCCCGCCGACGACTGGGAGCACAACCCCATGCGCAGGGAGGGTCTGCAGGCCGGGACGTCGCCAGAGATCGGCGATCCGGTGGATGCCCTCCAAGGTTCTTGTGCAGGGTCGCCCAGCAGGACGAACCGCAACTACATCGGGAGTGTTCGCTCGTGGGTGGAGGTCGATGCTGCCACCGCATCGGCCGGACCCCGATGCGGGTGAGCGCTGTGACCTGGGGTTACGTCGAGCGAATATGTCGGATAATGCAGCAGACCATTTCTGGCACACCGGAAATTGTCTTCCGCGTTAGCGGTGGGTATATTTAAATTCTCCTCGAACTCGGCTCGATCGGTCGGTGTCGCGAGTCGACCGATGCCCATCCGGGGCTAAGGCGGCCGAACGAGAGGAGCGCACCCATGAACACGGGTGTGACCGAGGACCCACGGAGTTGGCGGCAGAGGGCGATCGAAGCCATCAGGGCTCTGGCAGCCGTGCTGGCCGTAGGCCGGTTCATCCTCTGGGTAGCCAGGTGGTTCTCGGGTGACCCCTCGTAGACGGCCCAGCTGTTAGTTACAGCGGGGCCGCCACGAGGCGGTGAAGGGGTTCGTGGCGGCGCTGTCTTGCCGGACCAGCCGCCACGGGCCCCTCTTTGTGTTTCTGCTCGAGTATAGACGATGGGCAATCTATAGAAAACTATGTCCGAGCGGGATTCGGGAATTGGGAAGACTGGAAAACTTATCTCGTACCGTTGGTTGTTTCGCGGATTGCTCTCGGATTGTCGGCATCAGACTGTTTAAGTGTGGCAACGGCGATGCTGAACCTGTCACGCCAAGCTCGGCTGACCTGGGGCGTCACGAGTGCCTGACTGCGCCCGGCGCCTGTGACGGGGTCAGTGCTCCAGTCGCGATGGCCAGCTCGTGTCCTACTCCGCCGTGCCTGGAATCCTTCGAGAAATCTTCCCAGCGGACCGCTAGCCGACCACGTCGCCCCGTACGCACGACACCCTCTGAGCTCCACCGCTCAGTTTGCCTGGGATCACGGCGATCCGGTGAGTCAGCATGTCCAGGCAGTTTGTCCTGTCAGCTTTTTGCTGACAGACTTGTGTCAGCAAAAAGCTGACACGGAGGATGCTCATGGAGTGGAAGGGTCCCGGCCCTGCGGCCGCGCACACCGCCATCGTCTACGCCCGAGTGGGCGGCGACTCCGTTCCCTGGTCCCCGGACATGGGGGCGAGCGGCTTTGTCTGGACCGCCGTCTGCACCTGCGGGTGGGCCAGCGGCAACCACTACCACCCGCCCGAGCACGGCCTCGCTCGCGCGTGGGGCGAGCACGTGCGCCGCGAGGTGCCCGAGCTGCGCCTACACGAGATCGCCGCCGAGTCCGACGACAGCGGCCCTCTCACCACCGAAGTCCGCGTCCTGCGTAGTCAGGGCGTGAGCTGGGAGCGCATCGCCACCGCTGTCGGAATCACCCGCCAGAGCGCCCACCGGCGCTGGCGCCACGTCGAGACCGAGCTGGCCGCCATCACCACGGGCGGCCCCTCAGCCGACCTGGCGCGACTGCGCGGCGCCCTGTCCCACCTCGCCGCGGTGGTCGACGTCCACGACGATGCCCGTCCCGAGATCCAGATCCTCTACGGGATCGTCACCGCCGGCGAGCAGGTCGCCGCCGCACTGGCCCGCACCCCCGAGGAGTCCTGGCACCTGTCCGACGACCTGTCCACCGCTGCCGCTCATCTGGAGGACGCGATGGTCATGGCCCATCGGCAGGTCTCTCGCCAGGGCGGCGCCGCCACTGTGGACTCCAACCAGGTCCTGGACTGGGGAGGTCGCATCGAGCTGGTCCTGGACGAGACCGCTCGCACTCCCGAGGAGGGGCCGGTCTACTTCGTCACGGCCCGGGCCTTCGACGCCACCGACGCCAGCATCGCCGTTGGGAGCGGGGACACCGTCTCCGGGGCCCTGGCCGCCCTCACCTCCCAGGATGCTCCCGCTGAGGTGTCGTCCACCGACCTACCCCTCGATCCCCCGTTCTGACGAGCCGAGAGACACGTACACCCACCTGCGGAACCACGCCTCGAGACCGGAGACAGCACATGAAGAAAACCGAAGACGAGTACCTGCACGAGCACCGGACCACCGTCGCCTACGACGTCCTCAAGGACACGGTCAATTCCCTCAAGGCCCGCTACATCGCGCTCGGCCGAGCGGCGGTCGGAGACCCCGAGGCGCAGGAGCAGTACAACGCGCGGATGCGTGAGGTGCGCGATGAGGTGCTGCGCGTCGACCCGCGTGACCTGCAAGCGGTCACCGACCTCACCGAGCGGTACGGCACCGAGCTGCGCGAGCTACGACGGGAGGAGGGGTGAAGGCCTCCGACTTCCATCTGCCGGAGGAGCGGATCGACCACATCTTCGACCGCCCCGCCGACAGCGAGGACCGCTCCCAGACGGTCCGCGAGTCCGTCTTCGGCGGCTACCCCTCCGACCTGGAGGAGCCCACCCTGGTGCTGCTGGGCGGTCAGCCCGGGGCGGGTAAGAGCAGCGCCATCGCGGCTGTCTCCCGTGAGCGCGCGGGAGAGCTGGTGCCGCTGTCGGGGGACGACCTGCGGCCGTTCCACGACGACTTCGAGATGCTCGCCCGCGACCACCCCTGGCTGATGCCCAACGCCACATCCCAGGCCTCCGGCGCGTGGGTGCGGCGCTGCATCGACTACGCCCTCGAGAACCGCCACAGCCTCCTGCTGGAGGGCGTCTTCCGTGACCCGCTCACCGTCGCCCAGACCATCGACCGGTTCGCCGCGGCCGGCTACCGGGTCGAGGTCGTGGGGGTGGCCACCTCCTACCGGGACAGCCTGCTGGCCAGCCTGGGACGGTTCCTGCACCCCGAGGAAGGGGCTGCGCCCCGGTGGACACCGGCCACGGCGCACGACAGCGCCTACCGGATGGTGCCCTCGGCACTGCAGGCCGCCGAGGACACCGAGGGCACCCAGCGGCTGCACGTCACCACCCGCTCGGGAGAGGACCTGCACACCAACACCCGGGGCCCGGACGGGCGGTGGACCGACCCGACCCCCGGCGCGGCCGTCGCTGCGGCCAAGACCGAGCGGGACGCGCTCCCCTCCCCGGGCGTCGCTCGCGCCTGGCTGCGTCTGTACGTCGAGCACACCCGTGAGCTGGCGCACCGCGGCCAGGTCACCGAGCCGACCCGTCCCACCCTGGACCGCCTGGCCGGACGGGCCCAGGAAGCCGCCCACATCGCCTTCCCCCACGCACCCGAGGCCCGCCAAGCCATCAGCGAGCACTCCGCGCGCCTGGAGGCGACCCCGCACGACACCCCCCGAGAGCTGCCGAACATCTCCCTGCCCGCAGCCGCACCCGAGCCCGTCACCGGACCCCGGCGGCGCCGCGCGGGGCTGTCCGCCGCGCGGCTAGAGAACCCCCCGACCCCCACCCGGTCGGATACGCCGCACATGGCGGAGCCTCCGCCGCAGCACAACCTCCAGCGCCGCCCCGGCCACGGTCTCCGACCCTGACCTGCACGTAAGCCCTGATTCACCGGCGGCTCGCCACCCTGACGAGCCGCTCTTCTCATCGCCACTGTGTTCCCATGTGCATGGGAACTTCGTCTCGAGGAAGGAACGATGAGCGCAACTACCGACACCGCTGAGCAGGACACCAACTCCCCGCCTGCGACGGCTCTGACCGGGAGCGGCATCGTCACCGTTCTGGAGCGGGCCTGGGAGCGGATCCGCAACGACCACCCCGAGGTGCCGGAGGTGACGGTCGTGACCGGTTCGGGCTACCTGGTCTCAGAGCCCGGCACTATCACGTGGGGGCACCACTGGGCGGGCCGCTGGCGCCACGACGCCTATGGGCGGCCGCGCGCCGAGCTGTTCATCGCGGGGGAACTCCTCAACGACGGGGGAGACCGACTGCTGCAGACGATGCTGCACGAAGCGGCTCACGCCCTGGCCAAGGTGCGCAGGATCGTCGACACCTGCGACGAGGGCAACCGGTACCACAACGGCGAGTTCCTGAAGTTGGCCCAGGAGCTGGGCCTGCAGCGCCCGAAGAAGCGGGACAAGAAGCGCGGGTTCAGTGCCTGCACCATCACCGAGGCCACGGTGCACCGCTACCGCGACCTGATCAAGGAACTCGACGCCGCGGCTCTGCCCTACCTGGCCGAACCGCTGGAGGGGTGGGAACTCCCCGATCTGCCGGAGCTACCGGATCTGCCCGAGATCGTGCCGGGCGAGGACCCGGGGGAGACGACCCGCGTGGAGCTGGACCCACCCGGCCCGGGCGAGGACCCCGAACCCGAGCCGGCCCCGGCTCGCTCCGGGGCGCGCCTCAGTACCCAGTGCTCCTGCGCCGAGCCGCGCAGGCTCTCGGTCACCCCGGCCCAGCTCGACGCGGGCCCCATCCTGTGCGGACTGTGTCTGAAGAGGTTCACGGTGGTCGAGGACCCGGCCACCGCCCCGCGCCCGCGTCGGGGCGGCCGCATGCGGCCCACCGCCTGACCTTCGCAGCGGGCCAGGAGCGCCCCTGGCCCGACCGGCTCCCGGAGGTGGCCTGTCCTGCGAATGCGCAGCGCGGGCCACCTTCTTCAAAAACTTCAGGGGTAGCCTCCCGATCGACCCCGCGTTCGGCCACTACCAAGATGAAGAGAACGGAGCCGCCAGATCACGCCTTGCTGGTGGGCATGAGTAGAAGGGGTGAGGCAGTGGACCCGACCATAGTGGCCTCCGTAGTTGCCGCCGTTGCGGGGATGGGCGGCACGTGTATGGGCCTAGCGCTGAGAGAGCACCGACTCCGCCGCCAGGCTCGGGAAAAGGTTCGAGGCGACCACGTACGCCGTCTCCCGCCCGGCAGCCGGGTCATCGACTTCGGCAGCCGCGGATTGGTGATCGATATCGCTGGCCCTGCGCAAGGCTGCCGGGGAGAGCGCCTCGATGACCCACGATGAGCACAACACCGATGCTCTCAGTGAACTCAGCAGCCGCACGGGAGACGAATCGGCTCGGGCGGCCTTCCTATGGTTCATCGATGACCAGTACCACCAGGTCATCCGGTTTCTAATTCGCTACGGGGCCACGAAGGACGACGCTTTGGACGCGACACAGGAAGCCTTCTTGGAGGCATGGAGGCAGATCCACTTTCCCGGACAGAAGATCGACAATCCTCACGGGTGGATTCGCCAGGTCGCCCTGAACAAGTACCGCCGCCCTCCCGGGCCGAGGAAACGGCCGCTGACTGCCCCTGAGACACCGCTCCCGGAGCGGCCGGAGTGCCACCCCGGCCACGCGGAGCTAACCGCGCAGACGCTCCATGTCCTGCAGGTGATCCATCGCTTGGAAAGGACGGACCGCGCTGTGATCGCCTTCTGCATGGACGGCTTCACCTCGGTCGAAGCGGCCAACTATCTGGGGCTCACACCGCAACAGGCCCGGGATGCGCTCAAACGCGCCCGCCGGCGGCTGGCTCGTGAGCTGGCCCCCGCCGCGCTGCAGGAAGGAGGAAACCCATGAGTGTCTTCGGTACGAACCGAGAACTGACAGACGACCAGCTAGATGCCGCGCTGGCCGCCGCTGACGCTGAGCTGTTGGACCACGTCAGTGCCACCACGACACCTACCAACGTTCTCCTGGCGATCATGTCGCAGGAGGAGGTCGTCCCTACACACGAGCAAGTTCCCGCCGATCGGGTGCTACGCGGCGACATCGCGGTCGAGGCGATCATGCAGCGCCACCGCGCCCGCCTCCTCACCGCAGCGATCCAAGCTGTGGGAAGCCTCGATGCCCTCATCGACTCTGACCGGGCGACATTCCTCGCCCGCACCCTCGACAAGACCAAATGGTTGGGCTCTGACCATGAGCGCTCCCTCCATTTCGCCTGCTACCTCACACGGGATTCCACCGAGAACTTCGAGGGCGCCAGCACACTCATCCGCCAGCTCACTGGCGTTCTCGCTTTCGATCCCCCTATTGCTGCTCTTTGCAGCGAGTTCAGCAGTCATCTGTCCGAGGCAGCCGCTCACAGTCGTGATCTCTCTTTTGCGCTGTTCGACCTCGGGTGCAACAGCCCCCGCGCCGGCGGGTCCAAGCGGGCCCGGGGCCACGCCCGTGCGCTCGCGAACGCCCTCTCCGGGGCTGTCGATCTCCGACGTGTCCTTGGGAAAGCTCTCGATGTTGCTCGTGGCCTTGCGCTGGCTCGCAGCAAGGACGCGGCCATCCTGGACGTCTCCGGGGCAGATCTGTCCCATCTCGCCCTTGAACATGAGGACCTGGCGAACTTGGCCGGAGTCGTGTGGACACGGGAGACCTGCTGGCCGCACGACATCGCTGTGAGACTCCGTGCGCTGTCCAGGGAGATCCAGCCCGGCGTCTACCAGGTCCGGGGAGGGGACGAACGCGATCGACTCGGCCTGGGGATCTTCTGCTGATCCCGAGAACGAGAAGTGTCAGCCTCCGTGCCGCGGCCGCCGCACTGACCGCTCCGCCGCAACCGGCGGGGCGGTCTGCGCGGGGTGCTGCCCGGGTGCCCCCTGCACGGCGGGATCCAGCGGAGTTCCACCGCGCGGCCGGACCACCGGGCGCCGGGGTGCGGCGGCCGAGCGGCGGGCGATGGCCACGTCGGCGGCCACGGCCTCGGCCTTGACCTGCTGGAGCTGGCAGGCCAGGTCCTGGTGGTGGGTGCGCGCCCGGTCCAGGACCTCCTGCAGGTCGTCCACGCGCCGTTCGGCCGAGTGGCGTCCCCACCGCCGCGGCGTCTGCGCGGCGGCCTGGACGAGGTCGGTGTGGGCGGCCTCCACCCGCTCCTGGGCGGCGGCTAGCTCCCGGCGCAGCTCCTCGATGCGCGGGGCGGCTTCGGCCGCGGTGGGGCCCCGGCCGGCGTGGGCCTGCTCCAGGGTCAGACGCACCACCGGCGTGGGAGCGGCGTCTTGCGGGGAGCGCCCGTCGAGCTGGTCGGTGACCATGCCCTGGTCCTCGTCCACCAGGGTGGCATGGTAGGCGGTGATCACCCGGTCCAGGCGCTCTTCGCCGGTGCGGGCCTCGCCGAGCTGGCGGTGCACCTCCTCGGACTCGAGTTCGGCCGCGGGCAGGTACAGGGTGCTGCGCTTCTTGACCCGGCTCATCGCCGGGTAGGCGGCATGGGCGTCGGCTCCCAGGCCCAGGGTGTGGCAGGTGTCCACGGTCAGGCCCTGGGCGGCGGCGATCGTGAGCGCGTAGGCGTGGGTCAGGCCGCCGTCGGCGATCTGCTCCGGGCGGATCCACGACGGTGTGGTCTTGGAGCCCTGGCGCCATTCCACGAGCGCGCCGCGGCGGGCGTTGACTTCCAGGATGCGGCCGCGGTAGCCGTTGAGGACGTCCTCCTCGCCCTGGCGGTAGTCGTTCTTGCGGACCCGGACCAGGTCGCCGACGGCCAGGTCCAGCCGGTCGCCGCGCGACAACCAGAACTCGACGTCGGCGCCCTCGAGGTGGCCGTCCTGGCGGGCCACGACCCTGGCGCGCTCGTTGAGGGCGTCAACCTGGTCGTTAGTGGCCGCGAGCATGAGCACGCCGTCCAGGGCGTCGTGGACGTTCGCGTAGGCGGCCCGGTCGGTCCACCAAGCGGCGACCATGGCCGCGTAGGTCTCGGCCAGGGTGTCGGTGGCCACCACGCGGCCGGTCTCGGCCCACATGGCCAGGGTGGTGGCGTGCTCGCCCTCGCGCCAGATCCGCAGGGCGGCCCTCTCGACGGGGTCCTTCTGGCGGCGGTTCTGGGTGAGGGTGAGCCCGCCCACCAGCTTGTGGACGCGCTTGAACGCCCCGCCGGGGCCGATCGCGCGGAACTGCTTGGGGTCACCGACCATGACGAGCTTGGTGCCGGTGCGCCCGGCCTCGACCACTAGGTCAGCCAAAGCCAAGTCGTTGAGCATGGCCGCCTCGTCCACAACGAGGACGTCCACGCCCTCCAGGCCCGAGCCGTGGGCGATGCGCTCCTCCTGAGCGGCCACGGTGCTCGAGGTCATCCCGGACTCGGCGCGCAGCTTCGCCGCGGCCACCGCCGCGGTGGCCGCGCCGTGCACGGACAGGCCAGCCGCCGCCCAGGCGCGGTGCGCGGCGTCCATCACCGTGGTCTTGCCGCTCCCGGCGATGCCGACGACGGCCTCCACGCCGTGGCCGGCGCCGGCCAGGCGGCGCACCAGCGCGTCCTGCTCCTCGTCCAGGCCGTGGCCACGGTCGGCCGTGAACGCTTCGATGGCCTCCTGGACCTGGTGGGCGGGCACCGTGGCCACGCCCTCGGCCAGGCGCTCGGTGGCCGAGGCCACGATGGTGCGCTCAGCCTTGACGATCACCGAGGAGGTGTACCGGCGGGTGTGCCGCAGCGGCCCGCCCTCGGCGTGGGGCAGGGCGACCGCGTGGTCAGAGGCCAGCACCCGGTCAGTGAGGGTGCGCAGCGCCTCGGCGTCGGACAGCCCGGTGGGGCAGGCCCGGGCCACGCGCGCCAGGAGCTGCGCCTCCGAGGCCGTCTTCTCCGAGGAGGTGGCGCCGGTCTCGGGATCCCACACCCGCGCGCACACCTGGTCCAGATCGGGCTCGTCCGGCGGCGGGGTGCCCGCGGGCCCCAGCCCGTCCTCGGGCGGCTCGTAGCCGAGCACGTCACGGATGACCTGGTCGACGTTGAACCCGCCCTGCTCGGCCATCTGGCGCCAGAACGCGCGCTCCTCAGCGCGGGTGGAATGGACCTTGGCCCCAGCGGTGCGCTTGCCTGCGGCGCGGCGCTGCCCCGGTGTGGCCTCGGCGCCGACCTCGGCCTCGATCTGGGCCGAGCGGCGGCAGTACAGGCGGCGCAGGTCCTCGGGGAAGCCCTTCATCTCCCACTGGCGGGTCTTCTCGCGCCACTCCCAGCCGATGCCGTACTCGGCGCTCACCTCGTGCCGGTACAGGGCCAGGACCAGCTCGCTGATGGCCTGGCAGTGCCGGTACAGGTCGCGGCCGCCGTTGGCCACCGCCCGCCACTTGCCGTCTTCGCAGCGCACGAGGTTGGGAACCATGACGTGGGCGTGGAAGTGCGGGTCGCCGATACCGCCGTCGATGGAGCGGGTGGTGCGGTGCCAGGTGATGGTGGCCGCCCAACCGGTGGTGTCCACCCTGCGGGCGCGCTGGCCGTCGCCGTGGTGGCCGGCCATCCCGTAAGCGCACCAGTCCTCGAGCAACCGCGCACCCCGGCGGACGCTGTCCATCCACAGCTCGTCCATCCGCAGCGCCATCTCCTCGGGCAAGAGGCCGCCCAGAGCGTCGGGGGTGCGGGGACGGGTCAGGACCAGGTCGCGGCCCTTGCAACCGACCTCTACCCGGTCGTCGGCGTGGGCGCGGGCCTTGGCCAGCTCCTCGGCGTCATAGACCTCCTCCATGGCCACCCCGGCTGCGGCGGCGACCTGCTCCAGGTCTGCGACGGGAGCGCGGTGGGTCTGCCCGCGCCGGGCCAGGACCCGCTCCAGGCGGGCGAAGCGCTCGGCCGCCTTCTCGTCGTGGGCGAGCATCTGCTCGACGGTGATGCCGCTGCGGCTGGCGGCCTCGTGTACGGCCTCCACGAACTCGCGGCCACCGAGCTTGGCGGCGGGGGCCACGGCCAGCTTCGGCTTGAGGAGCACCTGGCCGGTCTGCGGGTGGATGCCCGCCATGATCGCGCGGACCTCGTCCACCTCGGCCTGGCTGTCCAGGGTGGTGCCGGGCCGGCGGTCGAACTCGGCGTCCCAGCCGCGCCCGATCCGCTCCACCCCGTACTGGCCGCGGGGGCGGTTCAGCCGGTAGTCCAGGGCGGCGTCGTGGGCGTGCTTCTCCCCGCACGCCTCCGCCAGCCGGTAGTCGACCTGTTCGTTCTCGATACCGACGCGGGTGCCGGGGCCGATGTCGACGATCGCGGACATCTTCCCCTCCTCCCGGGTCGGTTTTTCGGCGGCCGTGCCGCCGTATCTCGTAGAGATACCAAGGCTCACCCAGACCCAGATTTTCTCAGAGGAGTCACCTCCAGACAACCCCGGCCCACCTGTTGACGAGCACGGGGATGTCAGTGGATCGAGCACGAACACGTCAGTGAGCAACGAGCATGGGGATGTCAGTACTCGTCCTCCGTCTCCTCCTGTGCTGACGGTGCGTGCTCGGGGAGGAGGCTGAACCGGACGGCCGGGTCGACGGCGAGCTCCCCCTCGACGGTGACGGCCGTCAGTCCGGCGTCGGCCAGGCCCTCGGCGCCCGCGCTCCAGTCGGCGCCGCGCGGCGCCGGACCGAACCCCAGCAGCGCGGCGAGCACCGCGGCCTCCTGCACACCGATCGGGTGCACCCGCCCGGCGGCGCTCGTGAGCGCGGCCCGTTGTTGGCCGGTGAGCACGTCCATCCGCGCCCCCAGCACGTAGGTGTGCGCTCCGGTGCGGCGTAGCGCCAGCGGCCCGGCCGCCTCGGGGCGGTCCTGGAGGTGGTCGAGCGCGGCCCGGAGCCGGTCCTGGGGCCAGTCGAGCGCCTGGCACAGCGTGTGGGTGTGCAACGGCGCCCCGGCGTGGACCAACGCGGCCAGCACCACCCGTGCGTCCTCGCCGACGGCGGGGTCCTGCTCGGGCCTGGCGCCTTGGCGGGTGTGGGAGAGCACTGGCTCCAGGCCGGGAACGAGGTCGGCGGGGTGCAGGTCCAACAAGCGGGCGAGTTCGATGAGCGCCCGCGTGGGCAACTCCGGCAGACGGCTCAGGGAGTCGTCGTCCAGGTGGTGGGGGTGCACGCCCAGCAGGTCGGCGATCTCGGTCAGGGTCGCGCCGCACTGGGCCATGCGCTGGCGCATCAGCAGCGTGTTCATCCCTGCCCCGTGGTCAGGCGGGTCAGGGACAGGCCGCGGTTGCGCATCCACCCGCCCAGGCGGGGCGCGACGGCGCCGTGGTGGTCTCGCACGGTGCGCAGCCAGGGTCGGTCGGCCCCCACGTCGCGGCAGAGCGCGCGTACCCCGGCCAGCAGGACCGGGATGGGGTTCCTGTGCCGGGGGTAGCTGACGCAGTCGGGGTGGACGAAGAACGGGTCGGTGTCGATGGCTCCCTGGAGGTGGCGGTGGGCCCGATGGGCGGCCAGGAACAGGCGGGTGTGCTCGGGCAGGCGCACGGGGCTGGTGAGTTCGGCGTACTCGGTGCTGTTGTACTCGCGCAGCGGCTCGGGAAGCGGGGAGCGCGGCGAGGGCGGGCGGAGTAGCGCGGCGGGTAGTTGGGGACCGTGGGGGTGTGCCGCCACCGCAGGGCTCCGGTGAAGTCCACGTCCTGGCAGGTGAGGGTGTCGAAGAACCGCGGGGGCTGGTCCAGGTGCAGGGCCAGGACGGTGGCCGCGACGTGGTCGGTGCGGTGGTGGCGGTAGAGCCTGCGGGCGTGGAATCGGCCCAGGTGGGCGCGCAGCGCGGCGGCGGGGTCGGGGCCCAGCCGGGTGGTGTTCCAGCGCAGCAGCCACCCGGCGCGCAACAGGGCGGCCTGGGTGGCCCGCACCCGGACCAGGACGAGCCGGGAATCGACCAGGTCGCCGACGAGGTCGTCGCGCAGGTGCGCGGTGAGCAGGGTGTGGAAGTCGCCGGTGCCTCGGACGGTGCGCTCCCACTCCAGCGTGTGGGCGTGGGCGGCGCGGTAGACCTGGTCCACGCGGGCGAAGGCAGCGGGGGCGAGCCGGTCGCGGCAGGCGGCGCGGAAGCGGGGGAAGTCGACCTGGGGTAGGTCGGGGACGTCCAGCGTGGGGTGGTGAGCGGCGGGCTCGGGGCTGTGGCTCAGGAAGGAGCCCAGGGTCATGGCGAAGGCGTAGGTGCCCAGGACGCGCATCTGCCGCCCCTGCCCCAGAGGCAGGGAGCGGGGCGCCCGGGAGGCGCTCCAGATCAGCATGAGGTCATAGTCCAGCTCGACCAGGGCCCGGATCTGTTCGCCGGTGAGCAGGTGGGCGCGGTCCACGACGACGTGGCGCACGCCGTGGGCGCGCATCCAGGCCCACACCAGCCGCCACAGGTCACGGTGGGCGCCGGCGGGCAGGGTGTGGGGGTCTTTTCCCAGGGCGCGCATCGTGTCGCGGATCAGGGAGCGGGCGCCGGTGGCCTGAGGGGTGGGGCGGATGACCAGGTAGGTGAGGTCGTCTGGAGGAGCGCTCGTGCGCTGGTCGTGAATGCCGGGCAGGGGTTCGTCCCCTGGGTTGTGGACCAGGGTCAGCTCACCCATCGACGCCTCCGCCCAGCAGGGCGTAGGCGTTGGCGAGCACCGCGGCGTCCAGGGTGTCGGTGCCCTCCTCAGCGCACAGCGCCGCGGCGGTGTGGGTGAAGGACGCCCAGTCGCGCAGGGTGCCGTGGGCGAAGGTGTCGTCGACCTCCAGCAGCAGCTCTTCGGCGGCCTGGGCGTGGATGGGGTGGTAGGCGCGCATGAGGGCGACCACGTCGCGGCGCGGGATCGGCTTGAAGGGCACCATCCGAAACAGCCGCGAGCGCAGCATCGGCTCGCGCGAGAGCACCTCCCAGCAGCCGTTGCCGCCCGCATACAGCAGGGCGAAGCGGGTGTCGGGGTGGTCGTGCAGATGGCGCAGGAGTTCGAGGCAGTCGCCGGTCAGGCGCTGGGCCTCGTCGACCACGACCAGGCGCGACAGGCCGGACAGGTGGTCGATGAGGGAGTTGACGAGCTGGAAGCGGTTGCGGCGCGCGGGTGCGCGCTCCCCGGTCAGGGCGAACAGCAGCTCGTCGGCGACCACGCGCATGGACGGGTGGGAGGGGAAGGCCAGCACGACCGGCTGGGTGTCGGCGTGCTCGGCCACGGTGGCGGTGACGGCGAAGGTCTTGCCGGTCCCGGCGGGGCCGTAGATGACGCCGGTGGCCTGGTGGGCGACCAGGTCGGCCACGGCGCGGCGGGTGAGCTGGAAGTAGCGGGTGTTGAGGGTGGCCGCGCCGGTCAGGCCCATGAAGTGGGCGGGTGCGCTCACGGGTTCTCGCTCTCTTCGACCACGGGGTGGAGGGTGGGGTCAACCAGGCCCAGCAGGCTGGTGCTGGACTTGGCGGCCAGCGCTTGGTCGGAGCGCCGTCGGGCGAGTTCGTCGCCGTCGGCGGCGGGCACCAGCCGCGACTCGGCGGCCGGGGCCGCGCCGGTCATCGGCGCGAGCTCGGCGCGCGAGTGCCGGGTGCTGCGGCGCTGGGCCGCGCGCAGCCGCTTGGCCTCCGCGCGGGCGGCGGCGCGGAAGTCCTCGACCTGCTCGGGGGTCAGGTGCGCCTGGGGGTAGGCGGTGCACAGGTGCTCGCCGCGGGCGTAGACCTCGATGGAGCGGTTGTCGTGGGGCATGTGGCGGACCTGGACGCGCTCGCCGCCCCGGCCCTGGAGTTCTGGGGCCAGGTAGGTCAGGTTGGCGAAGTGGATGCCGTCCTTGACCACTGTGCGTTCGGCCCCGGCCAGCAGCAGGTGGCGTAGCCGCTCGGGGTCGATCCTGGCCAGCGGGGTGGGGTCGGCCTCCCACGCGCGGGCCGGGGAGCGCCCGCCCAGGGCCGCGTGCTCGTGGGCGGTGTTGTACCAGCGCACCCAGTCGCGGACCCGCTCGACCAGGACGTCGATGCCCATCGGGCGCACGTCGGCGGTCTCGGCCGCCGCGCGGGCCGCAGGCCGGTCGTCCACGGGCCCGTGCAGGCGCCCGGCAGCGTCGCGGGGGCCGCCGGTGAACCCCGGCAGGGTGGTCAGCAGCATCTGTTCGAGGGTGCGATGGAACCGCTCGACCTTGCCCTTGCGGTGCGGGGTGTAGGCCGGGAGCCGGTGCACGTCCACCCCCAGCGCCTTGAGCGCCTCGGACACGGCGGCGGAGGCGAACTCCAGGCCGCGGTCGATGCGCACCATCGCCGGGACGGCGCCGAACGGGCCGCGCTCGGCGTCGTGGACCAGGCCCATGCGGATCGCGGTCAGCACGGTCCCCGCGTGCGGGGTGAGCGTGATCGCCCAGCCGACCAGGGCGCGGGTGGCGTCGTCCAGGACCGTGGTCATCCACGGCCGCACGGGGGCGCCCCGGGGCGGCATGACCAGGATCGGGAGCTGCTTGTGGTCGGCCTCCCAGACCTGGTTGCGCACCGAGGGCGGGCGGGTCAGGTACACGTCGGCGTTACGGCGGGCGTTCTCCCCCGAGCGCCACAACGCCACCTCGGCCGGGGTGAGCTGGTCGGCGAACGCGCGGCGCAGGGTGTGCACGGACACCGGCCGCGCATTCTGCCACCCCTGGGCGAGGGAGTCGGGGATCGGGACGCCCGCCGACGGGGCGGTGCCCCCGATGACGGAGCTGCGGGCGCGGTGCACGGCGGTGGCGTTGCCGCGGTAAAAGGCGTAGGCGGCGCGGTCGATGTCGGTGAGCCGGTACCCGGACCGGGCCCGGCCGTCGGCCCGCGGCGCGTGGGGATCGATCCACCACCACACGGTGCGCTCGCTGACCCCGCAGCCAGTGGCGACCAGGCGCACGTGCCGGGCGGTGAGCTGCCCGGAGTCGGCGAGCTGGCGCAACCGCTCGGTCGCCGTACGGCGCTGTTCGGGATCGACTCGGCCCACCGCTACCACCTCCAGCGTGCGACCTTCGAGTCGAGTATGCGCCGACCAGCGGTGGTGTGTCCGGGAAACACGAAAGCCCACCCTCTCTGGGACGGGCTTAGCGTGCGCGGTGGCTGTGGATCGTTGTGGTGGTACTTCCCCAACCATCGAGGTGGGGTGTCCCACCTCGGCAAAGCACTACCCCCCAAGCGCATCACCTGAGGTTCCCATCCGAAACACGGTTTCCTCGAAGAGCGATCGTTCGGTTTTGGACATCCGATCCGCGACTACTAGACGAAGGAGTCGGTGCAGATGGATCGACTCATCGGCGTAGTTGACCTCGGCCAGCGAGTGGTGTGCGATGCTGCGCAGCATCTGCTGGTAGGCAGCAGGAACGTTGACGATGGCCTTCAGTTCAGGCGGGAGCGGGAGCGCGTCATCGTAGGCCAGTTGTCGACGCTGGAGCGGGCTGCCATCGGTGCAGGAACACAGTTGCAGCAGCGCGAGCGCTGCAGGATCGTGCTTCTTCAGGCTTGCCAGCGAGATCTCCCACGTAGGGCCGACTATGGGCGTGGTATCCCATGCAGGCCGGGCTGTATCGGGCGTACGCGGCTGACTTTCCAGTGCCTCATACGCCTGATCGAAGCGCTTGATGTACTCGGAGACTGGCATCTTGCAGGCACGCATCCACGCTGCGCCCAGCACCAGAGCCAGGGGCAGGTCCCCCAGCCTCGCGGAGACCAGGTTGAGGTCTGAGTGGCCCAGTTCGGCGAGGCCCTGTGCACGAAGCAACTCGAAGCTCTCACGTCGGGTCATTTGCCTGACCGGCACCACCTTCCACCAGCGGCTGTCCGCCTGTAGAAATCGAGTGTCGCGTGTCGTGACAAGGACGGAACACCGGGCTTCCATCAGCCGCAGGCGGCCCAGGCCTTGGTTCTCTTCTCTGCCTTCTCCTGCACCATCGAGGATCACCAGAACGCGTCGACCTGCTGTGTGCCTCCACAGCAACGACATCTGCTCGGTCTGGCTCTGGGGGATATCGACCTTGGCGAGCCCTAGCAGAGTGAGGACGGGGGCGAGATCAGCGCGCTCGGCCGGGGAGAGCCACAACACCCCTTCAGGGAAGGAAGAAGCAAGTTTGGTGGCGCAGGCAGCGGCCAGGGTCGTCTTACCGATTCCGCCCATTCCCGCGAGCACGGACACTCGTACAGCTCCTCTCCTGCTTCTAAAACGGCGTCGGAGGTGTTTTACGATGGCTTCGAGCTCTGCTTCGCGCCCCACAAAAGCCCCCGTCAGCGGGCTTGGAATCGAAGCTCTGGACTCCAGCCGCCGTGCACGGCTCCACCTGAGCGATCCCCGCAGTCGGGGGGCGTAAGCCATGATTCCGATGGCGACGGCCAGCTTGGCGAGCTTGCCCGGGACCTCGTTGAGGTTGCCTTCCCACTCCTCGGTGTAGCGATCAGCATCGGTTCGGCTGCCGAGTCTCCGCGCGGTCCAGCGCACGATCCGCACGGCCAGCCAAGGAGCCCACTCCCCGAATTCGTTGAGCAGCAGGGGGAGCGCGACCGCCGTGGCGAGGAAGAGGAGGAGAGCCATGGTCATGTCAGGCCTTCCCATCGGGGGCGCAGGCCCGGATTCCATCGGATGGTTGCTCGTTCGCCGCGGCGTTCTGCCAGCAGGAGGCGGGCTTGGGAGAGCCCGTCGGGGTTGAGCCGGTACAGGCGTCGGCGGGCTCCGCGTTCTGTGCGATCGCCGCTCTCCCACTCGGAGACGACCCAGCCATGGTCCTCCAGGCGGGCCAGGATCGGGAAGACGCTTCCGGTGGGGCGCTGGATCTGCTTGGCGATCTTGAGTCCGTACAGCTCATCGTCGCCGGACAGCAGCACCTCCAGAACGTCCAGGGTGGCGTCGGTGACTCGGAATCTCGGCATCCTCTAACTCTACACATATAGCTTTAGAGGCGAAGCTAGCCCTGGGGACACCGTTTGGTGTCCTTACTTCTGATACCCAGCAGTATCAGAAGCCAAGAACCGTGCCGGGTTCTGATATCGCGGGGCCCGGGTAGGTTCAGGGGCCCGGAACCACTTCTGATATCAGGAAGGTGCCGCCCGATGCCGCCACGCCAGGACGTCCCGGCCGTCCACACCCCGGTGTTTGCCTCCTACGCCGCCGCACTGGAGCGGGCTCCGCTGGATGAGCACACCCGACGCGCCTACGCCTCCCGAGTGCGGTCCTTCCTGGCCTGGCTGGACGACGCCGCCCCGGCCGGAGGCGACCCGCTCACCGACCCCCACGGCCGTGACTTCGCCGCCCGCGACTACCGCGCCCACCTCAAGACCGTACTCAAGCGCTCGGCGGCCACCGCCAACGCCCACCTGGTCGCCCTGGACCACTTCTTCACCCACCTCGGGCTCGGTCCCGCCAACGTGGGCCGCGACGAGCCGCCGGCCACCGCGCCGCGGGCGCTGGCCCCGCGCGAGCAGAAGCGGTTCCTGCGCGCGGTGGAAAGACGCCCCCTCCCGAGGGACCGGGCCATCGGGAGGCTGCTGTTCTACTCCGGACTGCGCGTCAGCGAGCTGGTCGCCCTGGACACGGGCGACGTGCCGCTCTCGGCCCGCAAGGGCACGGTGATCGTGCGGGCGGGCAAGAACGACGACTCGCGCACCGTGCCCCTGACCGACGCCTCTGCCCGCAAGGCGGTGGCCGACTGGAAGCGCGAACGCGCCGCCTGGCCCGGCGCCGACACCGCCGCGCTGTTCCTCAACCGCCGCGGGGGCCGGTTGAGCGACCGGGCGGTGAACCTGCTCCTGGACGAAATCGCCGCCGACGCCGACCTGGTCGACGAGAACGGCCGCCCGGCGCTGTCGGCGCACACCCTGCGCCACACCTTCGGCACCAACCTCACCCGCAGCAGAGTGGACGTGGTCACCGTCGCCCAGCTCATGGGCCACAAGCGCCTGGAGACCACCCGCCGCTACACCCTGCCCACCCAGGCCGACATGGAAGCCGCCGTGGCCCACCTTCCCACCGACGAGTGACCCCTTTTCGGGGCATTTCCTCCGCCTTACCGCCGAACGACCGCCATGATGGTCCTCATGGCGAAGATCCGGCACCCCATGTGGCAGAGCGCGGCAGTGGAATCGGTCTGCGCAGTCCTGGCCAGCACGGATCCCCCGGGGCTCTCCGGCTCGGAGATCACCACGCTTCTGAGCGTGTCGAGAGTCCCCGACGTGGACCCCAACGCGAGCAACAAGAGGAAGCGGCTCTGGGCAGCGCTGATGACCCAGCAACAACGGGACCAGGCTGCGAACTGCATCATCAGGTTCATCACCGAAGTCATGGCCCCGGGGCGCTACGTCCAGGACCGCGCCCGCTTCGAAGCGCTCAAAGACGCGCTCAACGAGCCCTTGGCGTTACTGGGGCTGCGGGTCAACGAGGCAGGAAAACTGGCCCGCGGGGCCAGAGCGACCAACCTTGACGAGGTCGCCAGACTGGCAGGACGGCTCCAGAGCGAACTCCGGCGCCGTGGGGCCCACCCCCAGGTGATCAGGTACTGCGAGGAGGAGATCCTGCGCCAGTCGGTGTTCCACGCAGTCTTCGAAGCCACCAAGGGGTTGGCCGAACGACTGCGCGAGATGTCGGGATCCACACTCGACGGAGCCGACCTGGTCGACCACTGCTTCAGCACGAGGAGGCCACCACCCCTGGTCCGCATCAACGGCTTCACCACCGAGAGCGAGATCAGCGAGCACAAGGGGTTCGCCAACCTCCTCAAGGGAGTGTTCGGCACCTTCCGCAACCCGCCGGCGCACACCCCCCGCGCCACCGCGGGATGGCGTATCCCCGAACCGGACGCCCTCGACCTGTTCTCCACCCTGTCGTTCATGCATAGGCGGCTCGACATGGCCATCCTCAACCGCATTCCCTGACAGCCTGGGAACATACGGAGCGGAACGGGGTCACTCCAGGCCGGCTTATTTGCATAACCCGCGAGAGACGAGGGGGTTGTGGTGTATCTGGTGTTCGTGGACGACAGTCAGCAGCGAGGGCCACTTCCACGGGAAGGGCTAGATGATCTGGTGGCGTTGGGCGCCGTCATCATGCATGAAGAACGCATGTTGGACTACACGGCCAGAGTCGAAGACCTGCGATCACGCCTCGAAGTCTCGGCCGAGGTCGAGTTCAAGTGGAAACCACCCAAGGGCAGCTTCCTTGCCAAGGCGAGCGGCGACGTGGTGAATGAACTGACCCAAGGCATGTTGAAGATCGCCGCCGACTGCGGCGTCGTATCGGTCGTGGCGGTCTGGGATCAGGGGCGAACCGGCTGGAACAAGGACGATACCGAGAGCATCTGTCGGCGCATGCTCTTCGAAAGGATCGAGCGCCACCTCGACACTGAACAAGAGCTCGGAATCGTCATATGCGACGAACCCGGTGGCGGATCCAAGCAGATCAAGAGCTTTCTTGCCGACTGCCGGACCCTGCTCGAAGAAGGAACCGAGTACGTTCAGCGGAAACGCATCCTACTGCCGTTCATGACGGCACCCTCAGAGCACGTCGCCCCACTGCAACTCGCCGACCTGGTGACGGCGGCAACCACCGCAGCGCTGGCCGGGCATCCGCGCGGCCTAGCGTTGCTTGACCTGCTGCGACCGCTCATGCGAAGCAACGGCTTCGGGCAGGTCGGCGGCTATGGACTTCTGTTGTGGCCACCGCCGTTGGTCGGTTTGCACTACTGGATCGCCAGGGACGTGACCTATCGCGGCAAGTCGATCGCCCCCAAAGGAGATCCCTTCGTTAGCTCCGGCAACGACTTCGCGGAGGACTGCGGACTACGACACGATGACGCTCCGTGCGACTGTGGGCCAGAAACGGTTTAGGTAGACGAGGATGGCCGCCCAGCGCACACACCTCCGGCATCGCCTTGACCCGCAGCGGCAAGGCAGTCGTGGTGGTTGTGCCCCAGCTCGTGAGCCACAAGCGCTTGGAGACCACCCGCCGCTATACCCTGCCCACCGACGAGTGACTACCGCCCGGTGCCGAGCAGCGGTCAGGAAGGCCCTACGGTGTCGTCGCTCTCCAGCGCGGGGGCCGCACCCAGTCCCAGATCCTTGAGAATGCGGGACACGTCCTTGGCTGAATAGCCGTCGAGGACGACCTCGCTGTTCTCCGAGGTGAACGTGACCTTCTTACCCTGATTGATTTTGATGAGCGCGACCAGCACGCTCCTCAACCCGAGTGCGCTTGCCACCGATGCGACGAGGGTCGCGATCGAGGTGACAGGCCCCTCCTGGAGACCGTCCAGGGAACGCTCGACCCCGGCGTCCTTCAACGCAGCGATGGTCGCTTCGCGATCCTGCCGGGAGATTACGATCCGCAGGTCGTAAGTGCCGTCCTGTTGGGTGTACACGTGCACGGCCATCCGGCCGCCGCCCTGAGCGGTCTGCAACGTCATCCTTTCGTCGGCGGGGCGCTACCCCGTCCCACGGTCCCACAGCGGACAGGCACACAGTGCCAACCCGAGTACTGACATCTTCGCGCTCGCGACCACTGTCATGTTCGTACTCGTCAACAACTAACTTGTCAGTGAGCATCGGTCATGAAGATGTCAGTGCTCCTGATGGCCAGATCCGGCAACAGATCCGAGCCCCCACAAGTCGTGGACCTACTGTTTCGGCATGACCTCGGACGGCTTGCCCCCCACCACACCGCCCTCCCACGCAGGGGCCCTCCAGTCCGTACGCGACGGCGCCGATCGGCTGCTGGCCCTGGTCCGAGGAAGCCCGGTCCGCAGCGGCGCCGTCCTTGGGGCCCTGCTGCTGATCGGGGTGGCCGGCGCTCCGTTGGTGGACCGGGCCTGGGAGGTGTTCTGGTCTCGGCCCCACGCCGGGCGTCTCGTGCTGTGCGCGGTCGGCTTAGTCGTGATCGTCACAGCCACCATGCGCCGGTCACGGCTGCAGATACGCCAACGAGCCGAACAGGCACGTTTGGGATCGGTGATCGCCGTCGCCTGGGCAGTGGTCATTGCGGTGGTCGGTCTCTTGGTCGCGGGCGCGTGGTGGGTGATGGGCGCCCCCACACCCACCTTCCCGGACCCTTTGCCGCCCCGGGCCCTAGACGCGCTCGCCACCCGGGCCTTCGCGATCGTGGCCGGACTCGGCGCAGCCGCCCTGCTGGTGATCCACTACCGGCGCCAACGCACCACCGAAGCCGACGCCATACGCGCCGAAGCGGCCAACGTACGCGCTGAGAAGGCGGCTGAGCGCGAGGTCACCAAACTGTTCAACGAGCGCTTCACCGCCGCCTACACCGAACTGGGCAGCGAGCACGCCGCTGTACGGCTGGGCGCCGTCCACGCCCTGGCCCACCTGGCCGACGACGCCCCTTCCGAGAAGGAGGTGCAGATGGTCATCGACGTGCTGTGCGCCTACCTGCGCATGCCCTACACATCTCGCCCTGATGAGCCTTCCGGACCACCCGACCAGTCCGTCCTGCCAGCGGCATCCCCGACCACAACCGCTGACCTCGGCCGTCTCCGCAACACCGAACACGACGCCCAACGCGAGGAACAACAGACGGCCCAGGAGGAGCACCGAAGGCAGGTTCTGGAGTTCGAGTCGTTTCAGCAGGTCCGCCACACCATCATCCGCATCATCGGCAACCACCTGCGCGAGCCCACCCGCTGGCGCGGCAAGAACTACGACTTCACCGGCGTCGTCTTCGACGGCGGCGACCTATCTGGAGCCCACTTCTCCGGCGGGAGGGTGGACTTCAGCGGGGCCCGGTTCTTCAGCGGGACGGTGGACTTCGGTTGGGCCCGGTTCTCCGGCGGGGAGGTGGACTTCTTCGGGACCGAGTTCTCCGGCGGGACGGTGGACTTCCGCAGGGCCCGGTTCTCCGGCGGGACGGTGGACTTCCGCGGAGCCCGATTCTCCGGCGGGACGGTGAACTTTGCCGGGGCCCGGTTCTCCGACGGAACGGTGAACTTCATCGGGGCCCAGTTCTCCGACGGGGAGGTGATCCTCATCGGGGCCCAGTTCTCCGGCGGGATGGTGGACTTCGGCGAGGCCCGGTTCTCCGACGGGACCGTGAATTTCCGCGGGGCCCGGTTCTCCGACGGGACCGTGGACTTCTTCGGGACCGAGTTCTCCGGCGGGACGGTGAACTTTGCCGGGGCCCGGTTCTCCGGCGGGATGGTGATCTTCTTCGGGGCCTGGTTCTCCGGCGGGACGGTGGACTTCCGCACGGCCGAGCTCTCCGGCGGAACGGTGGACTTCAGCGGGGCCCGGTTCTTCAGCGGGAGGGTGGGCTTCAGCGGGGCCCGGTTCTTCGGCGGGACGGTGGACTTCCGCACGGCCGAGTTCTCCGGATGGACGGTGGACTTCTTCGGGGCCCAGTCCTCCGGAGGGGCAGTGGACTTCGGTTGGGCTGGGTTCTCCGGTGACCTGGACGACTTCGAGCACGCTAGGGGCACATGCCCTGTCGGTCTGCGAGAAGCCCAGACGCAAGCGACTCCTGGGGTCCTGCTGTTTCCCGAAGCTTGGGGACAGCGTCCTGGGCAAGAGGATTCGAACGCCTCAGTCACAGAACCACCTGCGCCCAGCAACCCCTGACTGAGAGAGCCCCGGGCACTGACATCCCCACTGCGCTAACCACTGCCACCTTCACTGCGTTCAACAAAGTTGTTGACGAGCACGGGGATGTCAGTACTCCTTTTGCGCTGACGGCGAGCGCTCGGGAGAAGACTGAATGGCACAGCCGGGTAGAGGGCGAGCTCGCCGTCGACGGTGCATACGGCCAGCCTGGCCACTCCCAGGCCGCCGGCGCCGTCCAACGTGGTGCGCTGCGGGACGGTGAGCACGTCCATCCGCGTCCCCAGGGTGAAGATGTGCGCTCCAATGCGGCGCAACGCCAACGGCCCAGGTGCGCTCCATCGCCAGATACACCGGGGCGCCCGCACGCACTCACTCCAGGCGGGCGGCGCGGTGGCCGATGACGTGCGCGGTGGAGGTGACAAACCGGTAGGGGCCCACAGTGGTGGGGAGAGCGCGGTCGACGCCTGTCGGCGCTCGACGATACCGATCCCCGTCTGGGAATGGCCAAGTGCTCGCCACCGTAGCGGTTCAGGGGCGATCCGTAAGAGAGACCACCTCATCAACGCAGAACGCAAACTCGCTCCTCACCTTTTACCGAAACGTCCCCACGCCCGACCAGGGCGAACCCCTGGCGTTCCTAAAAAGCGCTCGCGGCATCCCCGTCCTACGCGTAAGATCCCTCTGAACTTAATTGTGGGCGCCCTTGAGGAGAGACCGGAGACGCTGTGTGTGCGGAAGGCGAACAAATGCGGGACACGACAATGCAACTGTCCGAGCTTATCTGGTCGGTGTCTGACCTGCTCCGCGGTAACTTCAAGACGCATCAGTACGGTGAGGTCCTACTGCCGTTCACTGTATTGCGCCGACTTGACTGCGTACTTTCGACTCATCGAGAAAACGTGCTCGATTCTGCGGAAAAATCCGCCGACCACCCTATGTTGGACACCATACTCTGGCGCGCCACTGGTCTTCCATTTTATAACACGAGCCACATTAGACTGACGGATATAGTTAACTCTCCAGAGTGCGTCGACAGCAAGCTGCGCGACTACGTGGGTGGATTCTCGCAAAACGTAAGGAAGATTTTCGACTGCTTCCACTTTTCCTCCACCTCTCAGCGTTTGTCCGAATCCGGTTTGCTGTACACGATCGTCGCTAAGTTCCTCGACCTAGATCTGGGGACATCCCTCTCTCCGCAGGATATGGAACGCGTCTTCGACGAACTCGTGCGACGCTTTTCGGATTTAACCTCAGAGGCCAGCGGTGAGCATTCTACGCCGCGTGACGTCGCTCGCCTAATGGCCGCTCTCGCAGCGGAAGCCGACCTGGATCGGCTCGCGGCCCCCGGAATAACTAGAACGATTTATGACCCAGCCTGCGGCACGGGCGGCCTACTCAGCGAGATGGCCGACCACCTCGCCAACGTCAATCGTAATGCGCGCGTCTTCCTATACGGTCAAGATCTAAATCCCCAAAGCTGGGCGATCGCCAGTTCCCGGATGCTACTGGGCGGTCGCGACTTTGAGCAGATAGCAATCCACAATGTAATTCAAAAGGACGGATTCCCAAACAAGCAATTCGACTACCTCATAGCAAACCCTCCATTTGGTGCCGATTGGAAATCCAGCAAGGACGCCGTACTCGCCGAGCACGAAGATCTCGGCCACGAAGGACGCTTCGGGGCTGGCTTGCCTCGCATTAACGACGGATCCCTGCTCTTTCTCCAGCACATGATATCGAAGATGAAGCCCGTGGATTCTTCCGGCCACGGTGGAAGCCGCATCGCTGTCGTATTTAACAGGTCACCGATGAACGCTGGTGCAGCCGGATCAGGGGAATCAGAGATCCGAAAGTGGATCATCGAGAACGACTGGCTCGAAGGTATTGTTGCTCTTCCCGACCAACTATTCACCAACACTGGCATCAGCACGTACATCTGGATTCTAAGCAATCGCAAGAGCGCTGGAAGCCAGGGCAAAGTCGTACTCATCAAGGCACAGGATCACTGGCAAAAGGTACGACATTCAGTGGGCAATAAGAGGAAGTATCTCGGACCCGACCAGCTCACTGAGATCGTCCAGCTCTATGGTGAGGCGCTTTCCGCTGCCCCTAATCAATATTTGAATGATCAGGTGTCAGTGGTCCGGGCGGATGACCTGATGTATCGCCAGATACTCGTCGAACACCCACTTCGACTGCGCTTCGAACTCACCCAGGAGAGTCTTGACCGTCTTACTGCGCTGCGGCCGATACAGCTACTGGACGACACGGAAACGCTAGTGTTAGCACTCCGAAATCTCATCGGAACAACATGGAGCACTAAGTCCAAGGCGTTCCGTGCACTACGGCATGCTGCCGAGTCCGCTGGACAGGCCTGGCCGGGTGGAGTTAACTTCGAAAAGGCTGTCCGCAATGCGATCGGCGTACGTGATGACAAGGGAGAGCTGCAGAAGCACAAGGGCGCACAGGAACCCGACCTGGAGCTACGTGAGACACTGTCCGTACCATTTCTGGACGATCCAGAGGAATATTTTAGGCGCGAGATCCTCCCTCGATCCCCTGATGCCTGGATCAAACACGAAAAGACGAAACTGGGGTGCGAAATTCGACCCTGGATCTTCTTCATTATGGCAATGGATGGGCAGCTCGAGCCGTTGCGGAAGTTTGCCCAACTCGAGACGGCGCGCGTCGAACTGCCCCACTCAGATCCTGATGAAGAAGAAGCGTCCATACCCAAACACCTCACAGCTGCGGATCTGCATGATGTTGAATCAGCTCTGGAATTGCCAGACGCAGATCGCAAAGATTACATGGTCACCCTAACCCCATGCTCGGGCGGTGATCTGGTGGGACACTTCGACAACTGGCGCCTGCTGCCCCCAGGATTCGGCACCGCTGTTACCTCAATGTTTGTTCTACATCCGCGTCCAGGAAGTGGACGAGCACTATGCGAATGGCTCAACTTGCGTAAGGAGAACGTACGCCTCCTGCACGCCCGCGACCTGCTCGACACTCCCGTCCCTTTGGACCTGGTTACTGACTCGGAGATAGATGACTTGTTGGAGGAGGTACAGGAAGGTCGCCGTACCCTCCAAATGGTGAACTCAGGCCTCCTACCGAACATATTCTCGGGCAGCAAGAGATCCAACGATGAGCTCCGCAGGATTGTACGGTCTTCCGCCCACGAAGCGCGGCTAGTGGACCGGCTAATCCGTCCCTTCGATGACCCGGTATGGCGGGTAGAGTCGAGCTACCCCTTCCATGTGGCAGCCCTCGCCCGCCGCTATCGCGTCAGCACTCATCCTGCTGAGCGGAAGGACGGATTGCTCAAGCTCGCCGAAGGCACGGCGCGCATACTGGGCATCCTTGCCCTCTCCGAACTCATCGCACGCCAAACTTTCAACAAAGAACTCCGCTCTCAGTTCCGCAAGGGAGCTTCCTTCGGCACCTGGATCTCCCTCATCGATCTGTTCTTGGCGAAGGTTGAGAGTCCCCGTATCCAGGAGTTGACGGCGCTCCGAGACAGCCCCATCACTCAAACATTGGAGAGGATCAAGGAATTCCGGAACCGTTCACATCATGCTCACGGAGTCCGCTTCAGTCACGAGCTTCATGAAGACGTCGAGCAGCTTGAACCACGGGTGCTCTCGGTCATTAACTCGGTCAATTGGCTGTCGAGCATCCGTTGGTTCTGGGTGGAGCGTTGTGAGTATCTCAACGAGTCATCCTTCCGGATCGTAGGGCTTCAGTTGCGCGGGAGTCATCCAAGCTGGGAGCCACTGGAGCAGCTGGAAACCTACCCCCTACGCCCCGGCCGGATCTATGTTGACAGCAGACTTTCCAGGCAGCCTGTCGATCTCTGGCCGCTGGCCATGGTCAGGCTGTGTCAGGAGTGTCGGACGCAGGAACTTTTTCTTCTGGACCAAATGGTTAGCGGCCAGGCGATCCTTCGAAGCCTGGAGGAGCATCCCTTGGAGATCCGATACTCGGCATCGGGGGAGACCTGATTTCTACCTCACTCGACGATCACAGAACCACACTGATCAGGGCAGAAGACAGAACACTGAAGGCTGACATCCCCGCTGTGCTGACCACTGCCAACTTCACTGCGCTCAACAGAGGCCCTTGCGCGGACCCCTTAGAGCTACCATGGCCGCCTTCGAGCGGACACCAACACCGACTCCACGACCCCTGAGTCGCACTGGAGAGCGCCCGTGATGCGCTGGCATGCTCCCGCGCACTCTCGCCGCAGGCCTGAGAAGGCCGCCTGCGGGAGTCTGCGTGGGGAACTCTTCGATTCCGGCCCCGCGGGCGAGAGAGGAGCTGCACGATGGGCCCATGAACGACCTCAGCTTGCTTCGCCGGTTTTTCGATCCCAAGCAGTACCCCGAACTCTTGAGGCCGCTCCAGGCGCTGGAGGAGATCGGCGACGCCGACCTTCTGAAGCGGGTGGTGGCCGCTGCCATGGCCCAGCAGCGACTCGAGCGGCTCGCCAAGCACGGCATCAAGGTCTCGCCCGAGTGGCGCTGCCCCTGCTATCTGCGTGACTCGCGCGGGCACCTGCACCGGCGTCGCGAGAAGGAGCGGAACAACCTGGGGGGCATCTGCTACGACTTCGGGGGCGGCCACACCACGGGTGGCATGGTCGACCACGGGCGGAGCTGGATACGCGATCGCGAGCGGGTCGCGCTGACCTTGGAGCCCTACAGTGAGGTCGCCGCCGAGGACTTCGCCACGGCGGCCGCGTCGCTGGCCGCCGACGACCTGGTGATGTCGGTGTGCTCGTGCTGCTCCACACACTTCCCGGGGATGACCTCGCTGATCGTGATCAGCAGGGTGGAGGAGGGGCCGCTGCACTACTGCCCCTGACCCGGCGCGGCTGTCGCCGGTGCGCAGCGCGCGCCGGCCACCCGTGGGGCCAGCCCGAGGGGGCGGATCACCGCGGTAACGGTTCCGGGCCTGGGCGCCTCAACGAAAACGGCCCCTCCGGAGAGGGGCCGTCGCGCTGGGCGGGTCAGTCGGAGCGCACGTCCAGAGCAACCACGCGGTGGCTGTAGACGAGCAGCGTCATGTTGTAGCCGAGTCCGCTCATGCGCCGCACGAACTCATCGTCGTAGTCGGGGTGGGGCTGGGCGAGCACGTCGGGGTCGTCGGCGGCCGCCAGGGCGAGCAGGGCCTCGCCCGCGCGGATGCGCACCCGGGGCGGCAGTGCGGCCATCTGGTCGCGGATGGCGTCGGACAGGGTGATGTCGCGTCGTTTCACGCGGCGTGCCCCCGGTGGTGCTCGGCGTCGTCGAGCAGCACCGCGAGCAGCTCCTCGCGCATGGTCGCCTCGTCAGAGGCTTGGACGGTGACGCCCTCCGGCGGAAGGTCGGTGTGGGCGCGCTCTAGTGCCCGCTGGACGTGCTCATCCAGGCCGGACTCGAGTCCGGCGCCGGAAGCGTGGTTCTGCACGGGGTCCTCCTTGGTCATGCGGCGGGCAGTGCGGCCTGGCGCGCGGTGGCGGCGTGGCGCTCGTGGGGCAGGGCGTCCAGGGCGACTTGGGTGCCCGAGAGTAGCTCCAGTAGCGAGATGCCGAAGTGGACGGCGATGCGGTCGAGGTCGTCCACGGTCCACAGCCTGTTGCCGTGGACTTTGGCGCTGATGTTGGTGCGGTCCTGGCCGAGGGAGGCTGCCAGGTCGGTGACGGTCTCCCCGCATCGGCGCAGCAGCAGCAGAGTGGTGTCGCTGATCTGTTCGTGGCGCTCGGAGCGGCGTTGGCGTGCGCTCATGGAGCGACCGTATCAAATAGTCCCGTCTGTGACTTGTGGATCACGCCTGCTCTTTCGGGGTCTTCTTCGTCCGGCCGGTCTTGCGCCTTTGCCCGGGGCGGCTGCGCCAGAAGTGCGCGAAGGCCTTCGGGTCGTAGAGGGCTCCGTAGCCGTGGTGCTCGCCGGTCACGGGGTCGGGGATTTCGCATTTGGGGTCGGCGCCTTGGGCGAGGCGATCGAGGCTGGCGTTGCGCGCCGCCTGTACGGTCTCGTGGTGCAGGCCCAGGGCGGTGGCGATGCCGAACAGCGGCATCGGCTCGCTCTGGGTGGCCCGACGGTTGAGTAGGGCCTCGTCGGTCTGGCGGCCGCGGAGGATCGCCGCGTAGTCCTTCGCGGCTGAGAACACTGCCGACTCCCGGCCGGAGCCGCTCCGGGTCGGCGGGTCGAGGATTTCCAGAGCGGAGGAATCCCTTGATCTGTTACCTGATTTCCAGGGGGTTTCTTCTACCCCGGGTTCGCTCCATCCCCTCACCCGGCATCCGCCCGTAGGGCGAGCGCGCCGTGGGGTGGTCTGTCACCGGACGAAGTCCGGCTCGACCCCGGGAGCGCGCCGGGTGACCGGGGGGAGCGGGTCGCCGCGAGGCACGAGCGGCGGACCGTGGAGGCCGCAGCTCCCGGTGTGCGGGAGGGGTTGGCGGGCCGCCGCACGGTGTGCTGGGTTGTGACCGGATGCCGGGTGAGGGGATGTGGCGGGCCCGCCACAGCAGAGGTGCACTCGACTGCCTTCCCCTCCCATCCGCGAGCCCCAATTCCCCGCCGGAGGCACTCGTCGCGGCCTGCGCCGACGCCGCGGCCGACGATCACCGCGACCCGTCGTCATCGCCTCACACCTGCGGGTTCACCTCTCGCCCAGCCCGGCCCAGGGGCGGACGATCTCGATGTGGAGCGAGCCGCCGCCGGCGGGGCGCTCGTCGATGGTGCTGCCCGCGGGCAGGGACTGCGCGAGCCGCTGCCGGTAGCGGAGCCGGACCGTTTCGAGCCAGATCGGCGCGAGCGCCGTGATGAAAGTGCGCGCCAAGAGCAGCGCGGGCCCGGCGATGATCGCCGCGCCCACCTGGAAGGTATCGGCCTGCACTGGACCTCCTGTCCTCGTCGTTGCACGAGGAAGAAGAGGCGGAGGCGTCGACTGCGACACCAGGAACATATGAGCTGCGTCATATGTTCCGGCTGTAACGCCGATGGGGCCTCCAGGGTCTTCTAGGTGTTCCGCGCGGGACTACACCGCCGCGCGGCACCAAGGCAGAGGGTCTTCTCTTTCAGCCTTGCGCAGATAGGAAATGGAACTCGCTTCGCGAGCAGGAAGACAAGAAGGAATTGAGGTGGATGTATGGCAACAATTCTAAGCGGGGGAAATGGGACAACCCGCTGTCAACCCGGCGCGGTTTCAGGTGCCTCATGACCTGAAATCGCTAAAGGTTGGGTTGTGAAATGATCTGCTCTCCATACAGAGGTGGGGAGCCGACGGTTCTGAACCGTCGGGAACGTGTCGCCTCCGGGTGGCGGTTCCGGGCATTTCAAGTCCCAATGGGAGCACAACGTGACTCACGCGCACAACGGGTCCGACCACCGGGCGAAGGTCCGCGAGGCCTTCACCGAGCACGGGCAGAGCGTGTACGCATACCTGGTCTCTCTCGGCGCGCCCCACCATGAGGCGGAGGACGTGCTGCAGGAGGTCTTCGCGAATATCCTCAAGAAGGATCGCGGGATCGAGAACTACGAGGCCTATCTGATCAGGTCGGCGCGCAACAGCTACCTTCGACTGAAGGATCAGCAGAAGAAGAAGGAGTGCGTCACCGACGAGGACTCGGGAATCCCCGTGGTCGTGTCGGGAGACGGCTCCCCTGCCCGGGGGATCCTGAACGCGGAGATTCGGGCTGACCTGGAGAACGCGCTGGAGCGGCTGCCCGCTTCGCACCGCGAGGCGTTCGTTCTGCACAACCAGGAGGACCTGACCTATGAGGAGATCGCCGAGCGGACCGGGCGCAAGGTGGGCACGGTACGCCAGCACCATGCGCGCGCCGTCCAGGCGCTGCGCTCGCTCCTGACGGGGTGAGGCGCAGGGGAGGGAAGTGAAATGGAGGATCTGCAGCAGGCCAATTCCGAGGTCGCGCGTGCGGCTGGAGAGGCGTGGGTTCAGCAACTGGTCGGTGTCGATCGGCCGGTGACCGACGAGGAGCGCCACCAGGCCCTGGGGGAACTGTTCGACCGGTGGTTCCCGGAGCAGACCTCGCAGTGACGTGATGTATCAGCGCGGAGGGTGCTGCCCCCTGGTGGGGGCGGCGCCCTCCGCGCTGTGCGGGATTGGCTACGGGGTGCGCGTCATGGTCCTGCGCTGCTGTTCGGTGTGTGCGGGCGGGGCCTGGGTGTGCCCCTCAGGGTGGGGCGAGCCCTCGGGGACGGGCCCGTCGATGGCCGCGCCGCTCACCCCGGTGCGGGGTCCCCGGACACGACTTGGAGCTGGGGCACCCTCACCGTCCGCCCCGGTCCGGGCTCCCCGGACACGGTTCCGGGTTGGGGCACTCTTGCCGTTCTCGGCCGTGGGCTCCCGCCGAAGATCTTCCCGCTCGTTGGTCTGGACAGTGACGCGGCGGGCCCGGTCCTCGTCGGCCGGCGGCATCTTCAGTTCGCTGCGCAGGTCGTTGAGCCCGTCGGCCAGGTGCGTGCGGGCGTGGGCGTAGTCGCCGGCGACCTGGTCTGTGCCAGGCAGCCGCCGGGTGAGTTGTTCCACGCTCTCGCGCAGCCGTGACTTCTCCCCGTCGGAGAGTTCGGCGCCCTGGAGGCGGCGCATCCCGGCCAGCACGGGTTCGCTGCTGCTCCATACCCGGCCCCGCTCGGGGTTCTCGGCGGCGGGGTCGTGGATGAGGTGGGTGCCCCAGGCGGGCTGGGAGCCCTCGCGGGGGTAGAGGGCGATCCGGTTGACCAGCTTCTGTTCGTGGGCCTGAGTCAGGATCTTCTCCAGGTTCTGGGCTTCGCGCTGATGGTGGTCGGGGTGGACCGCCTGGTGGATGGTGCGCGCGTGCAGGTGCTGGTCCAGGGCCTCGAGCTGGCTGAGCTTGCGCTGGGCGTCGGGGGTGATGCGGGCGGCCAGGGTGATCTCGTAGCCGTGCTCGCGGGCCATGGCGGCGAACTCCACCACCCGCTCGGGGTCGTTGGTGGGCATCACGAGCTGGACGTCGGTACCGCGCTTGAGCACCTTCTCGAAGTCGCGTCGCATCTTGGCGTACACGTCGGGATCGACCCGGTCGGTTGCGGCTTTCCAGCCGCGGCGGCGGTACAGGTCGCCCCATGCGGAGTGGGCGGCGCGGAGCTGGCGGCCGTCGATGCGCTCCATGGCCGGAGGCTCTTCCCGCTCGACCTCCTGGACCCGCACCGGGTCGGGGGCGGGCCCGGTGTCGGCGTCGCCGGGGACGAAGATGGTGGCGCGGCGGCCAGCGGCGGCCTGCGCGGGGCCGTCGGGTTCGGAGCCGGTGTCGTCGTCGGTCAGCCCGATGGTGGCGCGGCGGCCAGGTCCGGTACCCAGGTTGGCGGCCAGCCGCTCGCGTTCGATGTCCAGGTCGGGCTCAGGGGTCGATTCGTCGGCCGCTTCCGATGCCTCTTGAGCTGCGGAATCCGGTTCCGGGTTCGGGTTCGGCGCCGGGGCGGGCTCCTCCTGGGGAGGTACAGGTGCGGCGGCCGCGGGAGCCTCCTCCACGTCCTCGGCGTCGGCGATGCTCTCCCATGCGGCCAGGCGCTCCTGTTCGGCCAGAGCCTCCTCCTCAGGGGAGGGAGCGTCTTCGGTCGCGGGCTCGGGCTCCTCGGGTGCGGGGCTCTCCTGCGCCGGGGCAGGTTCATCGGCGGTGTCGGCCTGCGGGGCCTCGGGTTCGGGCGTGGTGTCCTGCTGGGCGGCGTCGTCGGCGGCCGCCGGGGCGGGGGTTGGGCTCTGCGCCGGTTCAGGGGTGGGGGTGTCCAGGTCGGGGAACAGGGAGGGCTCGTCGTTGGCCACGGGAGTGTCTCCTTGCCGGGAGGGAACGGAGGGCGTCTCGGGTGTGGGGGCCGGACTCGGGGGCGATGGGGCGGAGAGGCGGTCCATCTCCCGCAGGGCCTCGCGGGTCAGCGTGCGCGGCGGCGCGGCCGCGGCCTCGATCGCCGGCGCTTCCTGGTCGGCGTGCAGGATTCCGGTCAGGCTGATGATGTCGGGCGGGGCCAGTCCGACCGTTTCCGCGATGGTCTGCTCGTCCAGGTGGGGGCACTGGCGCCGGTACTCGGCGGCCATGCGCTCCAGGGTCGTCTCGTCGTCGGGCAGGGTCGCCAGTTCGACGTCGAGCAGCTCCCGGCGGCGGTCGGCCTCGGTGAACACCTCCAGGTATAGGTCCTCGAACTGCGGGGAGCGTTCGAGGACCCCGGGCAGGAAGGCGTTGGCGCGCAGCTCGGCGATGTGTTCGTGCACCACCGCGAAGGCCTGGCGCATCTCCCCCTCGCCCATGAGCTGGCCGATGCGTTCTTGGGCGCGCGCTTGGGCTTCGTCCATGCGGGCGCGGCGCACGCTCTCGTGCTCGTCCAGGGTGGCGCTGACGCGCGCCCGCCACAGGGTGGCGCTGGCCCGGGGCGGGGCCTCGGGGAGCTGGTCCAGGGTGGTGTAGAGGCTGCCCATGCGCTCCCGCAGGGCCTCCATGCCCAGGTCTTCGGTGAGGGTGAGCCAGGGGTCGGTGCGGCTGTAGGTCCCCGAGAAGCCGTGCTCGGCCAGGACGCTGCGGACACTGCCGGGGGTGGTGGGGGACAGGTGCCAGGTGCGGGTGTCGTGGTCGATGACCATGACGTCGGCGAAGGCGGGGGCATCGGCCGCGGGCAGGGTGAGCTGGGCGCGCAGGGACTCGCGCACCCCGGCCTCCGTGGGGTCGTTGAGGTTGGCGCGGGCCAGCAGTGCGGCGACGTCCTCGGCGGGGGCGGTGCGGCTCAAGGCGTAGAGGTCATCGAGCAGCTCGGTGCGGATCGGCCCCCGCTCGGCTTCTTCTGTTTGTGCCAGGGTGCGGATCTGGTCGTTGATGTGGGTGTGGTCCTCGGCGCGCAGCTCGGCCTCCAGTCGTCGGGCCCGGGCCTGGTGGAGGCTCCCGGGCGGCAGCACGTCCAGCAGCCAGCTCACGTGCTCCTCGTGGGCTTGGCGGCGGCGGGCGCGGACCTGTTCGTCGGTGCGGGCTCCTGCGCGCCGGGCCAGGGTGTAGACCTCACCCGCTTCCCGGTCGACCAGGGCCTGCAGGGACTCCACCGGGTCCAGGCGGCGGTGCAGGCGCTGGACCTTGTCCAGGTCCGGGCCCAGGATCGGATCGTTGGCCTCGCGGCGGGCGTAGGCGCGGGCCAACTGGAACTCGCCTTGGCGCAGCAGGTCCTCGGCTCGCATGACGGCTTCGAAGTTGGAGCCGGGGCGGATCTCATCGGCCAGCGGATCCGGCTTCTCCATCGCCGGTGGTTCGGCGGCCGCCGCGGGTTCCTGCGGGGCCGGCGCGGGGACGGCGGTGGGGGCGTTCTCGCTGTAGGCGGTGTTCAGGTCGGTGTGGGGGTTGACCCGATGCCCGGTCAGGGTGTCGATGTGGACGTGGAACAGGCGCTGGTCGTCGGTGGCGACGTAGCGGGAGCGGGCCCGGGGCGAGGTGGCCCAGACCTGCCCGGTGAGCTGCTCACCGTCGACCTCGAAGGTGACCGTGGCGCCGACGCCGTTCTCTTTGGGCTCGTAGGGCCACTGCCGCCGCGGTGCGCGGCGGGCCGGGCGTGCGGGCCCGTTGACCTCACGGTGGATCCTCTTCCAGGCCTTGGCCAGGGCCACGGCCCGCTCCCGGGCGGTGTAGCCGGTCAGGCCCATCATGTCCTTGAGTTCTTGGACGCGCTGACGGTGGCCGTGGGCGGTGTCGTCGCCGAGGTCGGCGTTGAAGCGTGCGGCGGCGTGGCGGCCGGTGCGCGGGTCGGAAGCGACCACCATCCAGTACTCGTCCGGGGACCGGAAGATGTAGGGGGCCTCGAAGGTTCCCGCTCCGGCGCGCAGGTGTTCCTGGTCCTCGAAGGAGAGGCTGGGGTTCACCGGCGGCGGCTCGGGGACCGCGATCGGACGCGGCCCAGAGCGGCGCCCTCGGCGTCGGCGCGGGGCGGCTTGTTCCGGGGCCGGTGCGGGCGGGTTGTCGAAGTCCAGTTCGGGCTGGTCCACGTGGCCTCCTTACTCGGCGGCCGCCGGCGCCTGCTCGGGGAGCTGGTGTTCGACCTTGGAGGTGCTGCGAGCGCACCGTTTGAAGGGCCCCTGGGGGTCGCGCAGGTACTTGAGCGTGGGCAGCAGGTGGTGGTGCAGCCACGTGGAGGGCCCGGTCAGCCCGCTTCTGCCCTCGGTGTTGATCTGGTCCTGGAAGGCGCGGAACGCGGCATGCAGGAAGGTGACAGCGTCGTCGTGCTCGATCCACTGCGGGCACCAGGGCTGGTCCTGGCGGACCGCGTAGACGAAGGTCGGCACCAGGTACTCCTCAACCCACGTCACGAGCTTGTCGACCTCGGCCTGCTCGGCGCCCAGGAGATGGTGGGGGAAGTAGGGCGAGTCCACATGCTGCAGATCCGCCCGTGGCCCAGGCTGGGCGGGCTCCTTCTCCTGGCTGGTGGACGTGGGGTTGGTGTCGCTCACGCGGGACGCCTCCTCGTCGTCTTCTTCTCAGCGGCCAGGCGCTCGGTCTCCAAGTCCATGAACTCCTTGTCCTTGGCCAACTGGTCGGCGTCGGGGCCTTCGAACCAGGCGGGCATGCGGATCATGGCCGGACGGGTGGAGGTGGCGAACATCAAAGCGGTGGACCGCTCCAGCTCGCGCACCTCGGCGGCGTCGATGATGCGCTCGCGGCGCCGGGAGCGGGTGGTGGAGGCGCCCTGGCGGGACGTGGACAGCGACTCCTCCACGATGGCGCGCATCCCGACGAGCTGGGAGACCTGGTCGACGAAGGAGTAGTCGTCCAGGCCGGCGCCGATCAGCTTGACGGTGGCCGCACCCCACAGCTTCTTCATCCCGGACTTGCCCCAGGCGTCCACGCCCTGGTCGTAGGACTGCAGGATGGTGGTGACCTGGATGCCCATGCCGCCCAGGGTCGAGTACAGGTCGGGAAGGTCCTCGATCTTGCACACGTTGGCGGCCTCGTCCAGGATCAGCCGCGGCGGCGGCTGGATGCGTCCGCCGCGGGTGGCCTCGGCCTCGGTGACGGCGGCGTCGATGCAGGCGTCGGTGAGCGAGGCGATGATTCCGGCCGCCCCGCCCCCGCCCTTCTTCGACAGCAGGTAGAGCGAGTCGGTGCGGTCGACGTGGTCCTCGGGCACGAACTCCTTGGCGTCATCTCGGCGGGTGACCCAGCGGGCGATCTGCGGGTCGTACAAGGGCATGAGGGCCTGCTGGACGTGCCCGTAGATGCCGCGTCGGGTCTCATCGGGCAGCTCGGTGGTCTCGCGCAGGCTGTCGGCCAGCGCGCCCAGGCCGTGCTCGCGCAAGATGTCGACGGGGGCGGAGTCCAGGTGGTCGGTGGACCAGGCGAGCAGGTCCTGCAGGGGGCGGCCGCCGAGCCCGGCGGCGTAGAGCAGGTTGGTGAGGGTGGCTTGGCCGGCGGCGGTGAAGTAGGCGTCGCCGCCGCGCTTGTCTGGGTCCTCGACCGTTTTGGACAGGTTCTTGGCCACGCGACGGGCGTTGTCGAGCTTGCGTCCGGCCCAGCCGAGCATGTCCCACCAGGTCTCCTGGGGGCGGTGGGCGATGCCCTGGGGGTCGAAGAGGAAGACCTTGCCGCAGCGGCCGCGGGCGCGGGCGGTGATGGCGTAGGCGTCGGCCCGGATGCTGGTGACCAGGACGAATCCAATGGCCTCCAGGACCTGCTTGGCCACGATCCTGGAGGTCTTGCCTGAGCGCGGGCCTGACAGGATGAGAATGACGTCTTCGAAGCTGGCGCGCAGCAGGGCCTTGGTGCCTTCGAGGAAGCCCAGGATGAGGCCGACGTCGGCGCCGGCGACCTCCTTGCGAGGCTTGTCCTTCAGGTCCGGGCGCAGCCGCAGGGCCTGCTTGAGGCGAGGGCTGTAGGTGAAGTCGCGTACGTCGCGCAGGGTGGCCAGGCCCGGCACGGACGCCCGGAACTGCCCCATGAGCAGGAACGCGACAACGGTCACGGCCGCGACCACCACGCCGCCGACGACGGCGATGCCGCCCGCGATCCAGGGCGTGGCCACGCCGGGCCACAACTGCCCGTGCAAGGCGGTGAAGATCATCCCGGGCCCGTAGGAGGGCGGGTGCCAGCCTGCGCCGGACGCCCACGCGCCCAGGGTGCCGCCCAGCCACGCGGCACCCGACAGGATGAAGACCAGCACGAACCCGCCCAGGACCACGAAGGGCAGCGGGTCACCAGTAAATGTGCCTACCTGGCGGCGGCGGTCTTTACGCGCCACGGTCTTTCCTCCGCTCCTCCTGGACCTTGCGGCGCATGGCCGCGTCGGTGTCGTACAACTGCAATTCGGTGGGGGTGAGCTGGAGGTGGACGGCCTCGCCGATGCGTTCGCCAGAACCGATGCGCACCAGGTAGCGGCCCCGGCCGGGGTGGACGGTGTGCGCGCTGTCGGCGCCGGTGGAGGAGGGGGAGGCCCAGGACGCGACGAGGTGGCGTTCCTCGGCGGTCAGAGGTCGTTGGACCGAGACCCGGTCCAGCTCCGACATGGGCATCGCGGCGAGCAGCAGGGTGTCGCACCGCTCCATCAAACCGGCCGCCTTGGCCCGGTCCTCCTCGGTGGGCAGCGCCTCCAGGTCCCGCAAGCTGTGGGTGATCATCAGGCTGATCTCGCCCTTGGACCTGTTCAACCTGGTCATGGAGTCCAAGGCACCGACCATGCCGGGCCCGGCGCGCAGCGCCCGCCACATCTCGTCCAGGGGCAGGATGAGCGGCCGGGGAGCGGCCCCGAACGCGCGTGCGGTGTCAACGGCCGCGTAGGAGTAGGACCAGGTGGCCAGCAGTCCGGCGGCCACCACCTGGTCTCCGGCGGTCAGCAGGGACCGCAGGTCCACCGACACCGCCGGGGCGTCCAGGTCCAACGGGGTAGTAGTCGGCCCGTCGAACAGACCGCTCAAGGGGCCGTCGCAGAGGTTGGTCAGCGCGGTGATCACCTCGCGCGCCAACTCCACATACTGGGCGTGGTCGGTGACCAGGAGCCGGTCGTAGATCTCCTGGGGCGGATTGCGCAGAACCCGCACCAGGTCAGGGATGGTGGGGTCGGTGGTGGCGCGGGCGGTGGCGGTGCGCAGCGCCTCGGACAGGGCAGAGGCCTCCGGAGCGGTGGAGCGTCGGCCCAGCCCGTAGGAGCCCGCGAGTAGGCCGTGGAGGAACTCCGAGCGGCGGCCGTTGATCTCGGCGCGCAGCCGCTCCCGGTCGGCGTCGGGCAGGGTGTGTAGCCCTCGGCCCAGGGGGCCGCTGTCCAGGGGGTTGATGCGGTCCAGGCCGCGCCCGACCCGCACGACCTGCCCGCCCAGGTGTTCCACCAGGGAGGTGTACTCGCCCTTGACGTCGCCGGGTACCAGGAGCTGGTAGCCGTAGGCGGCGTACCCCATGCACAGCCGTTTGGCGATCGCGCTCTTTCCCACGCCGGGTTGGCCCTGGATCCAGATGCCGGGGTTGGTGGTCAACCGGCCTACCCACCCGGCGGGGTCGATGGCCACCATCGACCGGGTGAACAGGTTCGGCCCCAGGGGGACGCCCTCGGCGGGCAGGCCGCTCGCCTGTAGCCAGGGGTAGAGGCCGCCGAGCTGGAGGGTGGTGGACAGGTACCGGTGTCCGGCCTCCACGTGTCCGGCCCGCCCAGCGGCTGGCTGGGGCCAGCCTCGTTTGGGGGCGATGACGTCGGCGTTCAGGCGCGGTGCGGCGGCCGCGCGAGTGGGCTTGGAGGCGGGGGCGTGGTAGCGCATCACAGATCCGGGGGGTAGAGGCCGGCGACTCCGAGCCCGGTTGCGAAAGCTGCCGCCTGGCCGCCCCAGCAGGGGCGGATGCGCAGCCTGGCTTGGGAGGCGGCCTGCTCGATGTGGCGGCGTGCCTCGACCAACTCCTCCAGGGTCGACACGGTGGTGGTGATGAACAGGCTGAACTCGGTCAGGCCTGCGCCGCGGGCCTCCTCGACTGCGGCGCGTTCGGCGTCGGCGGCGTCGGCCTCATCCCGAGCGCTGGGATCGCGGCCGGTCTTGTGGTCGTAGATGCGCCGGGCGGTGGCTGCGTCGCGCTCGCGTTTGAGGACGGTTCCGGCCTCTTCCCGGGACAGGGTGCGGTACAGGATGGTCAGTCGGCGCGGGTAGGGGCCGGGCAGCAACAGGGGCAGCAGTACGTCGTGGGAGACGAGCTGGCGGGGGGCTTCGACCAGGCACCAGGTCATGGAATAGGCGCCGTCGTGGACGTAGTGGCCCCATTCCTCCTGGGCGGCCATCGGTCCCACGTCGGGCCAGTCCAGTTCGCCCCAGCGGGCGGGGTCGGTGACGGTCTCGCTGTCGGGGTCGTAGGCGTTGCGCATGATCGCGGCGATGTCGTCGGCGCTGGCGCGGCGCAGCACGTCCACCCCGGCGGCGGACAGGGAGAGCCCGCCCAGAGCACGCAGGGTCTCGGCGACGGCGCCGGTGACGTCGCGGGCGCCGGTGCGGGCGGTGTCCACGGTCAGGCTCAGCCGGGCCCGGATACGGGTGGTGGTGTCGGGGGCGGCTGCCACGACCTCGTCCATGATCTGCTGTGCCAGGGGCGGGGAGGTGGGGTCGACGCGATCGGCGACGTGCCCGGGCAGGTGACTGCCTCGGGCAGGGGTCAGGTCGATGGTGACGGCGGCGTGGGAGACAGCGGTCTCATCGGCCAGCGAGGCCAGGGTCTGCCCCCAGGCGCCGACCTGGTAGGCGACGGTGCCGGAGTCGGCGAGCAGTGCCCCGGTGGGGGAGAGCAGGTAGGTCGCGGTCATCTTCCCGCTGCGCTGGTGCCACACCAGGCCGGCACCGCCGCGGCCGGGGTCGGACAGGTGTAGCAGCCGGGTGGGGGCCAGCACTCCGGGCAGGTCCCACTTGCGGGGGTAGGGGGCCAGCCACTGGCCCCGGTAGGTGGTCTGGCCGCGCAGGCGGGCGCGGGTGAACCCGAGCCAGGCAATGATGAGGTCGACGATCCACACCCCGCGCACCCGGATCAGGCCAGCCAGGGCGACCAGGGCGGAGGCGGGTAGCAGCCACGCTGCCGTGCCGACCCCGGCGAACAGGGCGACCACCAGCGGGACGACCACGGCGACGGCGACGGTGAGGGTCTGGCGGCCGTCCAGGCCGGAGAGGCCCAGGGACCGCACCCGCCGCCATCCGCCGTAGAGCTGGGCGCTCACTGGTCATCCTCCTGTCGGTGGTCAGTGGCGCCGGGGCCGAGGTCGTCCAGGCGTGGTCTGAAGTTCCCGGGCCCCGGGCCCGGGTCGTAGGGCTCACGCAGGGACGGTGTCGTTGCCGGGTCGTGTCCGGGTCCCCCGTAGGAGCCGGGGTCGGCCGGGTGCAGACCAGACCCGTTCGACCCGGGGGGCGGTGGATCGGTCGGGTGCGGCCCGAATCCGTTGGGTCCCGAGGGCGGTGGCTGGCCCTGCCCGGGCTGGCGCAGGTGCAGCCCGCTCTGAGGTCCGGCGCCGTGGGGTTCGCCGGCGTGGGGGTGGCTGCGCGCAGCGATCTGCCCCTCGGGGCCTTTCCCGTTACGGCCGAGCCCGGATATGACGGACTTGAAGGCCTGGCCGGCCTTGGCGAGCAAGCCCGCGGGGCCGCCGGCGACCGCCGCGCCGGTGGAGGCGGCGCCCTGAGCGGCGTTTTTGGTGGCGCTCAGCGTCAGGCCGCCACCGGCGTGGGCTGCGTGCTGGGCGGCCTGGGTACGGGCGGACCGGGCGGCCTGTTCTCCCGAGTGTTTCTCCGCCCACTGGGAGGCGCTGCCTGCGAGCTGGGAGCCCAGGAAGGCGTTGTTGATCACCGATCCTGGGGAGGCGCCTTCCTCCACACCCATGGTCATCATCGGTTTGAACGCCTTGAGCATCACGCCGGGGGCGATGACCCCGATGGACAGGGTGATGAAGCCCATGATGATGCTCATGAGTTCGGTTCCCAGGATGATCTGGGTGAAGCCCACCGCGAAGACGAAGGCCAGCATGGGTTTGTACAGCACGACCGTGGCCATGAGAGCGATCAGGCCGGGCAGCCACCGTTTGGTGGCGGACCCGCCGATCTGCCCGGAGGCCGCGATCGGCAGCAGTAGCGCCATGATCGGTAGGGCGGCCTCGCGCACGAACATGAGCAGGGCCTGGATCAGGCCGACGATGAGCGCTAGGACGAACAGGACGATGACGAGCCCGGCGGACAGGGTGCCGGCGGCGAACTGGCCTGCCAGGCAGTTACCGAACGCCTGGCCGAGTTCAGCCCGGGCTTCGGCCTGGGCCCCTTCGGTCTCCAGTTGGGCGTAGTCGATCTCCAGCCCGTCGGGCTGCCCGGACTGGTAGGCGGCGCACCCGTCCGAATGCGTTCCCACGTCCAGGAAGTAGCCGGTCAGCCACTCGGAGAAGTGCAGGGCACTGGTCAGCACGGTGATGCCGATGGCGCACACGAGCACGTACTTGGCCAGACCCTTGATCGTGGTCACCAGGATCTCGGGCTTGCCGGTGATCATGAGCTTGACGCCGCGGCCGATGAGGAACAAGCTCCCCAGCAGCATGCTGAGCCCGGTCATGATGGGCCACAAGGATCCGGCGCCCCACCGGGTGGGATCGGTGTGGGGCACCATGACCCACCAGTACAGGATCTGCGCGATGAACTCGCGGAACCCCTGGTTGAGGCTGGTGGCGAACTCGCCGATGCCGGATCCGACTGCGGTACCGACGGGGTTGTCGAGGAACTCGGAAACGTCCTCACCCAGGGAGCGGCTCTGGTTGTTGTCCCGGTCCCAGCACTCCATGGGCAATTCCGCGCCCCGGCCCACGAGACTGCCTTGGTCAGGCAGTTCTTGGTTACGGCCCACACAGAAGAACGAACCCTCAGGGCCTTCGGGGGAAACGCAGTACATGACGTAGTCGTCCGCGTTGTCCTGCTCGTGCTCGGTGCCCTCGAACACCTCGGCGTAGTGGCCGCTGATCTTCTTGACCGCCTGCTGTGATGCAGGCTCGTTCAGAGGCAGGGAGTGGTGATCATCCTCGGTGGCCTCTGAAACCGGCTTGCAGTAGGTCGTGAAATCGGTGTTGGGCAGAGGACCAAACGCAACGGCTTCAGCCTCATAAGCCTTCCAGTCGGCCGCTTCCAGGTTGGCAACCGAGTCCGCGTCGTAGGGGTCAGCCCAAGCAGTGGAGGCGGTCAGGCCAAGCACGGCCAAGACGAGCACCACCGTGCTCACCGCCCGGCGCATCCTCCTCATTCGCCTTCGTCCCATTCGGGGAACGCGATCGGCGTCCAAATGGGGTTATCCAGGTCATATTCGTCGGCATCGAAGACGTAGAAGTCCTCGAAGATAGGGTCCTTGACCTGTTCGACCACCCAGTCACCGCCGCGCACCTGAGGATCCCACTTCATCCGTCGGCCGTGGATGTAGGTGCGAGTGAATGCCAACCCCATCCCATCGCCGATCTCGTCCTCGGATAGGACGTGGACCTCGATGATTCCGTCTTCAAGTTCTTCCCATCCCACGCCGATGGGGTTGATGAAGTAGTACGAGCCAGGTGCGGGAAAGAGCTCGACATCGAAGGGAGCCCCGGATGGCTTGGTCATCTCGATTTCCCGGGCCCGATTCCAGAGCAGGTCCTTCTCCACAGCCTCGATGGTGACGTTGTTCCCGTAGTAGATGGTGGCGATCTCAGCCAAGGCTTCGGGGTCGTTGGTCGACATCGACCGGATCTCGTGCACCGCCGCCGAAGCCGCCCCCTCAGGGGTGTGGGGAAACCCCGCGGGGTACTGGCCACCGATCAGCTCCTGGCCGCCGTCGGGGATGAACGAATCCGGGTCCGCCAACGGATTGGGGGACGCCGACGGAGAGGCCTCCGGCGGGGCCTCGGCATCACCGGACGAGCCCCGGCCGATGATCCAGCCCACGAGCATGGCGATCACCACCACCACCGCAGCTCCGCCGATCAGCAGACGGCGACGGTTCCTGGCCGCGTGCTCGGCGACCTGTGCGGGCGTGGACATCAGGACAGGATTCCGGTGATGATGCTGGTGGCCGTGGCCACGACACAAGCGCCGGCGCACACCCACACGCCTTGGCGCAGACCGTCGGCGGACACGGCGCCGCGGCCGGTGAACCGGCCGATCATCATCATGATTCCGGCGCCGATGAGGGCGATGACGGCGATGACCGCGCTGATCCAGAACGCCCAGCCGATCCAGTCGGCGGCGTAGGTCTCCAGGCCGGGAGGCGCTTCGGGCCCGATCTGCGACCAGTCGGGGTAGCCACCGGTGCTCTCTTTTTCGCCCTGGTTCTCGGTCGTGTTCGCGAAGGGCATGTTCGGGGTCTTTCTCACGGGGTGGGGGTGCCACCAGTCGGGACAGAGGGAAGCGCCATCGACGTCACTGGCGGCGGAACGAACTCAGGGGTGGACACCGGCTCAGGCCAGGCCGGAGGTCCGGCAGCCAGGAACGTATCGGCGTAGAGCAGCCCGCGTAGCCGTTCCAGGGCCTTGCGCATCCGCCGCACCTGCCGCCCCTTGCTCTCCAGTGCCTGGCGGGGGTGCAAGACCATGCGGATCTGATGCAGGAAGGGCAGCTCCATCACGTGCTCCACCCGCCCGCTCAGGGCGTGGACCTGGTCGACCACGGTTGGTGGTGGCGGCAGCGGGGCATCGCGGACCACGACCAGCACCGGGCGTGCCACGCCTGGCCGCCAAGTTCCGATCAACGCGGAGGCGTGGTCCAGGCCGCGCATGGTCGAGGGAGCGACCACCACCCGCTGCACCCGCTCGTGCGCAGAGTCGAAGCCGCGCTGTACGCGTACGTGCAGGTGCGTACCGGCATCGACGGCCGCCAACAGGTCACCGACCATGGTCGCCTCCCCCAGGTGCTCCAGGGAGGCCGGGATCATCACGACCGTGTGTCGCAGGCCGGCTCCCGAGTGCCACGGCGAGTGGCCGCTCTTCTTACCATCATTCTCCGAAATATCCAATGGACGATGGCCCCTTTCCGGACACCGGCGGTCAACCCGCCTGATCCGCCCCGTCACCTGTTTCGGACAGGCAGGCCTGTTTATACCATCGGTCACCGACGGAAACCCAAACCACTTAACCAGCAGAGAGCACAAAAGCGCAGGTGAAAACACCCCCGAAGCACTTTCCCCTTGTGGCGACTGCAACCCTTCTGGTACTGGCAACCACGGCGTGTGCAGGCGCATCAGCCAACACGTTGGGCATCCCGGAGCAGGTAGACGGCATTTCGGACACTCTGCTGCGCGCCTACGGGCAGGCGGCGGCCGCCACACCGGAGCTGGCACCCGACTGCACCGGCATGCGCTGGAGCATCTTGGCCGGAATCGGCCAGATGGAATCGCTACACGGCACGCTGAATGGCAGCAGTATCGGCCCCGCCGGCATCGCCAGTCCGCCGATCATCGGTCCGCCACTCAACGGTGACGGATTCGCCTCCATTCCTGACACTGACCAGGGCTTTTATGACCGTGACACCGCGTGGGACCGGGCGGTGGGACCGATGCAGTTCATCCCTGGAACGTGGGAGGCCTACAAGATCGACGGTAACGGCGACGGTGCATTCGATCCCCAGAATGCCTTCGACGCGACTTTCACCGCTGCCTCCTATATTTGTGGTACTGGCCATACCGACCTCAGCGACCCGGCCACCCTCGAAACGCGTCTGATGGCTTACAACCAGAGCCAGGCCTACGTGGACGAGGTGATGGCCAACATCGCCGCCTACGACGCCCTCCCCGTGGCCTCGGCCGCAGGGTCATTCGGTGCCGGCGCCACGGGGGCGGCCGCCACGGCGATCGCCTGGGCCACCCAGCACGTGGGATCCCCCTATGTCTGGGGCGGGTCCTGCCTCAATCCTCAGCAGACCTTGCAGGGCGCCCGCCGGGCACCCACCCCAGCCGATCAGCGCAACAACTGCGACTGCTCCTCGCTCGTGCAACAGGCATACGACAAGGCCGGGGTGACCTTGACCCGCACCACCTGGACACAGTTCAACCAAACCGACTTGCAGAGGATCGAGCCGGCCAATGGCCGTGGCAGCGCGCTGAGTGAACAGGACCTGGCCCAGCTCCTCCCCGGCGACCTTCTCTACTTCTTCTCCGAAGGCGCCCCTGGGGGTGCTCCTTCCCACGTGGGCATGTACCTAGGCGGCCGCAAGATGGTCCACGCCCCCAACTCCGACCGTGACATCGAGATCATCGACATGCAGGCCGACCGCGGCGGCTACTACATGGGCGGCGGCGCCCTGTACTACGGGGCCCGCCGCGTGGCGAACTGAGCATGGTTCATGCCGGAGGGGCCCGCAGATGGTGCTGCGGGACCCCTCCGGAAGTTGGTACTAAAACTCAAGGTTTGGTGGCGTGGAAGCTACCTTCGGCCGGGTGGCGCTCAAACCGACATGAACGCAGGCCTCGGTCCGAGCGTTGGGGCGGCCGGACCTTGTAGCGTGGGCGCGCCTGGCGCGGCGCCTGCTAAAGTGCGGGCTCCCCGGCACTGACACACCGACTCCATGCGTGGCTGAACGGCCTGGGACTCAGGGAGAAGAGTGCCCCCTTGGTGACCGTGACGGTCATTCCAACGTGCCGGGGCAGCACATCTAGGGCGTGAGGCCTTCGCGGCCGCTCGTGAAGTGCTCGTCCGGGCAAGGTCGGCGCCAAACTCTTAGACAGCCTTGAGGTGGCGGCCTTTGTCGTCCACGCGCCGTGGGGGCCTGCGCTCATAGTCGGGGAGGGTGATCTCCGGGGCCTTGCCCTGGAAACGCTGCACCGCGCGCAGCCATTCTTCGGGGTCTCCGGTGGCCGACTTGTACGCGGCCGTGGGGTTGACCTGGATGGCGCGTCGACTAGTGCGCCACAGCAGACCGATGTCAGTCAGGATCCTGGTGGTGGTACTGACGGTCTTGACGTTGATGTTGAGCTTGTCGGCGATCTGAGTCCGGGAGAGCGGGACCACGCCACCGTCCTGCATCTCACCGAGAATCAGGTCCAGGACGTCACGCTGAGTGGCTGTCAGGTGCAGGTTCGGCAGCACGCGCATCAACTCGCTCGACATGAAAAAGCCGTAGGCGCCGACCCTCTCGGAAACGCTCTCAGGTGTCTCTGGTGCGTTCTCGCTCATCTGTCCCCACCCTTCCGATAACGCATTGTATGTCAGCCGTCGCCAGGGATCTTGGGAAGGTTCAGGGCGGGCAGGTCCTCATCCAGTTCGCTGAGAACGGCCTCCTGCTCCTCGCTGGTGCCGTAGAAGGCCACGCGCGGGTTGATCCGGTAGGCCCCGTTACCGACCTTGATGACCAGGCCCCAGCTACGGAACTTCTTCAGGATCCGCGAGGCATCCGTGCGGCCGAGCCGGGCCCTTGCGGCGAGCTGCCCCTGCGTCATCTCGATCAGACCACCGCGGTTCTGCTTGCCGTTGAGCACCAGCAACAGGGCGTACTCGGCGCCCGTGAGGCGAAGTCTGCCCAGGTAGTCGGACATGGGCAGGGACATCTGGTAGAACTTGCCGCCCTCGAAGCTGTACCGGGAGCGTCGAGCGCGGGTGACCTGAAGCTCGGCACCAGGATCCAGGCTCAGAGTAGTGAAGTTGCGCCCTGGATCGGCAGGTGAGGCAGGCAGGGGCTCCGAGGCCCCGCGACGTGGTGGGCGCGGTGCGGGTGACTCCTCACCCGGCTGCCTGGCTGGCTCGGCCACGTGGTCCTCAATCTCGTTGTGGGTGGTCCTGGTGATACCGGTGGAGCACCAGCGTTCGGAAAGTCTATCTATTGGCCCCTGTTATGTGCGCTGGAACGCACCTTGGTGTCCGACTCCGGCCAGCCGAGCGGCCTGTCTGGGCTGCGCACAGCGCCGCATCAGCAAAAAGTCCCCCTATTGACCCCCGTTGTGTGCGCTGTGGCGCACCTTGAGGCGGCCGACCCGGACAGGACGGCCCGGTCGATACCTCGTCGCAAGGTGGACGCGCGAGCCGTGTGCGGAATGTAGGGCTGTAGCGCACATCTTGGATGCGGAATGTGCGCTACAGCCCACACTCTGCGAAGCGTTCATGCAGGTCAACGGCATTTTTCGCGTGTGCGCCTCTTACAAAGGAGGTGGATGGTGCGGATCATCGCCCCTGCGGGCCGGTTCCCTCGTCACCGAAAGGCCATAACCGAGACGGCCACCGACTGGTGGTACCCGGGGGCTCGCGCCCCCGGGACCCCCCGCGCCGACCGGGAACCCGGCGCGGACAGGACGTGTTCAGCAGTCCGCTGCACGCGCCGGAACCCCGGCCGGGTCAGTTGTTGTCGGCGGGGCCGCTGACATCCGTGCCACTGGCTACAGGAGCAGCTCCAGCACTCCGATGGCGCCGCCCGCGCCTGCGCCCCCGGCCAGCAGGGTCAGGCCTGCTCGTACATCGATCATGGTCGTCCTCCGATCGGAGGAGGCCTCATGCCCCGATGGCCTGAGTGCACTCTCTCTCCAGGTACACCCCCCCGCTCGCGACTCTGTCGCGATCTGATGGCCGCGGATCGTGGCCATGCCGCTGATAACTCGGTGGCCACTGATAGGTGGTACCTAAGGCTTGCGCACCCGAGATTCCTACGCCGGTCGGGAACCCGACGTGGATACGTCTCCTCGCTCTAGCTTTACAATGTAAAGGCACTGGTTTGGTTTTTCACCATACTCGGGTGACACCGAGGACAAGGCAGCATGTCTTCCACCTGTTGGTCACCTTCGAACCGGATCTGGATGACACTGCGGGTCCAGGCATGGCACCGACCGCACAGATCAGGCATCTGCGGGTCCGGAGCCTCCTCCTCCAGGACCAGGCTCAGCCCACTCGGGGGCGGCACAGCTTTCCGCTCTTCCTTCGGCCCAGGAGTCTCTCCGTCTGTGGTCGGCTTCCCGAGTGCCTCCTCTGCCTCCCGACGCTCCTCCTGGTCACACAGCAGGCAAAACGGCTTCGCCGGGGTCGACAACTCGGGCACGTACTCGGTGCGGTGCACAGGACACCGCTGAGGCTTGCTCAGCCCAGGCTGGGAGGCCTCAGCAGCCTTTGCCCGCAGCCGGGCAACGGTCTCTAGGTGCTCACGGAGCCTGGATATCGACTTGATTCGGTCGGCGACCACGGCGTAGGGGTTGAGTACGCTCTCCGGGTTCACCCGGTGGAAGACCACCTTGATCTCCTCGGACGTAAATCCGTAGCGCTCCAGGGTCCGCAGTCGCGCAGCCAGGGCCTCCTGGTCCTGTTGTCCGTGCTTGCACATCGAGCGTGGTACGTGCCGCTCGACCAACGCCATCAGCGGGTCGGGCGCGGCTGGGGACGCCACAGGCGTCCCCAGGCCGTGTCCTGACCCTGCTCGGGAATCCTCGTCTCCGTCCGCCAGGGCCCCGCCCTGCGGGACCGGGGAGCCGCACTGCGGCTCCTGCGCGGACGGAGAAGGGTGTGTCGTGGGGTGTGTAGGAGGGTGTGTCCTTAGGTCTCCGATTTCCCCGTCCACAGCCCCGGATTCGCCCGTCCACAGCCCCTCATTTGCACGGGTGCTCTTCTGTGGAAGATCCGAGTTATCCACAATCAGCAGGTCAGAGGGCACCCGTGGGAATTGGAGGCTGACCGAGCGCACCGATCGCACGGCCTCCTGGCGGTCGGTGATCCGCTCGGGGGCGCGGTACTCCGACACCCGGATCGGGCCCGGGTGCATCAGGCCGGCCGGGGGCATCACCCGCACCACGTAGGAGGCTGGTTCACCGGTGTACCCGTGCCGGTGGCCGTGCCCCTCGATGAGGCCTGCCTTGGAGATCAGTCGGCGCCGCTCCAGCTTCGCGGTGACCTCGCTGACGTGCCCCTCGGTCCAGCCGAACCGGCGGGCGATGGCGTGGCGGAACAGGTCCTCCCCGGTGGCCATGGCACCGTCGGCGAGGCTGGTATGTGCGGCGATGAACACGTACGTGCCCAGCTCGATGAGGCCGATGGTCTGGTCCAGAGCGGGCCAGGCCAGCACCTGCGTGAACGGGACGATTTCGCGGCCCTGTCCGTTCTCACGCAAGCGCTTGGCGATCAGCTTGGGCTTGTAGTACTCCCAGCGGGTCAGCGGCCCCGGGTGGCAGAACCCTTCCGGGGGGTGGGTCGCCAGCTCGAACCGCGGCTTGATCCGCCGCCGTCCCTTGCGGGAGGTGCAGGCGCTCGGGCACGGGGTGGCCATCGGCGTGCCGCAGTCCACGCAGTCGCGGGTCTTGATCGAGTTCGGGCCCACGACCAGGGCGTGAGTCTGGGCCAGGCGGGGCACAAGCCCCAGCGGATTCTTCGGTCGGTCGGTCTGTCGCATCACCGTCTCCTCCGAGACGCTGAAGCGGGCGGCCACGTCGGCCGCGGTGATGCTGGACGACAGCTCGCCCTCGCTCTGATCGACGAAGGCCTGGAGGAAGGCGTAGGCGCCCAGAGCGCGGACGTTGACCTTGTGGTCGAACACCACAAAGGACGGAAGTTGGAAGTGCGGCAGGAACAGGGGGCGGCCATCAGGGCCGATGATGGGGCGCCCGTCGTCGTCGACGGGCTGTTGGACGGTGTATCTCGACACGGGGGTCGACCTTTCTAGGTCGACCGCGTGGGCCAAGGGTTCGTGTCTCATCTCCCTAAGCGGGTAATATGAGAGGTGTTGGGGTGAGCCCTTGGCGCCGGTCACGGTCGGCCAGCTCATCTGATCTTGTGACAAGGCCCGGGTTGCCGCCCGGGCCTTCGTCGTTTTCATGGGTACCGCGTACCACAGCGACCATCTTGGTCTCTGTGGGTGACACTGTCCTCCCGAATCACAGCCGAGAGGGAGGAGAGGCTGAGCGAACGAAGCTTCCGCTCGGTCTCTCACGTACTTAAAAGCCCTGCGGCTCCGGGCTCCCCGGCACGTGGTCTCGCTTCCGTAGGCGGTTGCGAGAAGCTTCGGTGTGGCCGAAAACGGCCATGGTTCTAGTCGGATGAGCGGGGGGTGCCGTAGGCGATGGTCGCGTCGTCGCCCCGCTTGTACCGCGGCCATCGCTTTCCTTCGGGGTCGCCGGCCTCGATCTCGCGAACCCGATCGAGGACAGCGCTGGCCCCCGAACGCTCCACTAGGTCCAGCAGGCCCCGCCAGGACATGTCCTGGTACTGCTCCACCAGGCACGAAGCTCCATCGGACATCACGGCGAAACGCCGCACGCTGCTCGCAGGCCACGAGGTGGCCAATGCGTGTTCGGAGGCTTCTCCGTCGGCTTGGGCGACCCAGTAGCCGCCTTCGGTGTTGCGAACCATGCGCTGGACGCGGACCATCTCTGCGAGCCGCTCCTGCTGTTCCACCGACCCCGTGGGCGCCGCCAGGGTCGCCTCACGCTCCTGATGGACGACCTCGTTCACCCGATGGTCGGTGAACACCTCGATACCGGACGGCAGGTCCATGACTACCGGTGAGTCAGCCAGCACCAGCGCCTCCACCAACTCCTCGCCGGTGCGCACCAGCGCCACAGTCGATGACGGGGTGCCCGGATCGGCGAGGTCGCAGGTGCCCTGATGGAGAGCGGCTACCTGGGCGATGGCTTTCTTCAAGACCTCGCGCAGCGGGAGCTCCGAACGGGCCTGGGTGAGTAGACGCTCCCCCAGGTGCTCGACGTACCAAGGGGTGCCGTGTTGGCATCCTCCGACTCCTTCCGGGGCGGACAGGCCGTCCAGTACGACGACGAGGTCGCCGCGGGCGCCTGTCCAGTCCTCGTTCGGTTTGCTCCCACCGGGCTGGGAAGCGCTGGTGATGTGCCACATGTCAGGCCGCCCTCCCCGATTCCAGGTACACCGGGGTCGCCCGCTCGGAATCCACGATCTGCATGCTCTGGGGCTCGAAGCCGCACCGGATGATCGTTGAGAACCTCCTGGTGCGTCCGACCTGTTCGTAGATCTCCCCCAGATGGTTGCTCAGCCAGTGCACGGCTCCCGGCGCCCCCACGGCGTGGATCCCGGCGATGTAGAGGAACATCCCCTGGCCATCCAGGCGCGGCAGCCTGCCGAGGTAGGCGAAGTCGGCGTCGGTGCCGCTGTCCATGGGCGAGCGGAACATGGCCCCTTGTTGCTTGTCCTGCAAGTACCAGCCGTGCTCGTCGCGCTCGAACCCGATGTTGCGATCGCTCTCCAAAAGCTGGCCCACGATCGGCGACAACCGCGGACCGCAGATTACGGCGAGGTTGTCCCGGTTGGTGTCGATGAGCCCCGGAGGGCGCACCGTCTCGAAACTGCTGTCCAGACCCATGTCACGGGCCAGACGGCTCAGCATGTCGTAGGCCGCTAGATCCTCCGCAGCCACCGCGGGGCCGGGAGGGCCGTGCTCCTTGTCGGCTTCCTTCTTCTCGCCCACGGCGATGATCAGCGGCCCGCGTCCGAGGAAGGCCCGTTCTGGTGGCGGTCCGTCTTTGAGGATCTTGCTGGCCCGCTGGCGGGACATCCCGAGCAGCCGGCCGATGTCGGCTGGCTTCATTCCCCGGCGACGCAGCTCTTCCGCTCCCTCGCGGCGGACACGCGAGAGGTCATCTGCGGCTTCCTGGACGCGCGTCAGTTCTTCGTGCGCGGTCTTCGTGCGCTGTTCGGCGTCGGTGATCTCCTCGATCCACTCGAAGTCCAGGGGTGTTTGGGCTTCGTCGCTGCTCATGTGTCTCCTCGGTGTGTGTCTGTGGTGGCCGAATCCTCAAGCGCAATGCCCATTGACACGCTATATGTAAATAGGCATTGACGGTAGGGGTTCCCTCCTCTAGAGTCGTTCCTGCGGGCAACCGCAATGGCCGTTGACAGTCCAATCGTAACGGCCATTGCAGTTGGTCTGGCGTCCGGCTCGGCCTGAGAAACCGCCGGACATACGAAAACCCCGACGCGGCTCGGCCTGAGAAACCGCCGCGTCGGGGCGCACACCGAACCAAGAAAGGCCCGGCATGTCCATCATCGCAGAGGTCATCCACAAGCTCGGCGTCACCCGCGAAGACGTGTTTCGTGTGGCCCGTGAAGGCGGCACCACCGCCCGCGACTGGGACATCGCCGCCGCGATCGAGGCCGCTGGCGGCCGCAAGGCCACGGACCTGATGGCCCAGCCCGACCGGGTCTGGCGAGCCGAGCACGTGCGCCTCCAGCGCGCCCTGTGGGAGAAGACCCGCGAGGAGGACGTCGAGTTCCTGCGGGAGAAGGCGGCCGACGCCGGGGTCTACGACATCGAGCCCCTCCTCCCCGCGGTCGTGGAGAGCAAGGAGGAGCACCAGGCCACCGCTACCCCCGAGCCCGAGGACACCAACCAGGACCAGGGCGAGACCGCCTCCGGTACGGCCGAGTGGCGCGAGCTGCTCCACACCCGCATTTGGCCCGACGTGGCCCGCACCACCGGCGCCCCCAAGCACGTGGTCGACCGCATCACTGCGAAGTGGACCACCGCCCGGGCCGCCCTCAAGGGCGCCAAGGCCCTCCTGGTCCGCCAGGCCCAGCACCGGCCCAGGGTGCGCGCACAGCTCGCCACCTACGCCACCGCCGCCTGACCAGCACACCCACCCACGCGAGAGGACACACCCGTGGACAGCATGGAGAACACCGTCGCCCAGATCATCCGCTCGGTTGGATCGGCCCCGGGGTCGATCACCGAGGTCCCCGCCGGGCTCCTGGTCACGCTCAGCCCGGACAACACCCCGGTTCCCCCGGTCGCCGGGGCCCTCGCCGCCAGCGGCTACACGGTCGCCCCGCTCCAGGGCCGGACCCTGCTGGTCGGCGGTGTGGACCCCGTGGCGCTGCTGGACGCGCAGATCGCGACGCTGACCGCCGAGCGCGAGGCCCTGGTCTCCGCCACCTGGCGGTGCAGAGCGTGCGCCACCTACGTCTCCAACACCCTGCGGGTCTGCGACGTGTGCGACTACACCCGCGAGGGCCGCGACACCCACAAGAACGCCGTCTGACCAGCACAAGCCACACGAGAGGAACACCCATGAGCAACGCCTTCACCCGCGTCGTGTCCTTCGACCGGATCGGCCTGCACACCGAAGTCGGACCGCTGACCGTGACCGCGCACAGCCCGCTCGACTTCGAGGCCGCGATCAGCATCTACGCCGAGCGCTACCTCGCGCCCACCACCACCGTGCAGGTGGACGCGCACCCCGACGCGGCCCAGGGCTCCCTGCACGCCAGCGTCCCGGGCACCCGCGGCTCCAGCTACCAGAGCGGCCCGCTCCTGGGCGTGCTGACCGTGTCCCTGCCCGAGGCCGAGGAGCCGGTCGAGCTCCTGGAGGCGCAGATCGAGCGGTTGCAGGACCGCCGCAGCCAGATGCTGGAGCGGCTGACCGGGGTGCCGTTCTAGACCCGGTCGGTGCCTGTGTCCCGCCCGCCCGTCCTGCGGGCGGGGCGCGGGGACCGACCGGTCCACCCGGCCCCAGCCGGGACCGCACCACCACCAAGAAGGAGAACAACCGTGGCTGAGCACAAGAACGAGCAGGTCAACACCGGAATCATCAACCGCGGCGGCAAGAACACGATGACCAACTGCGCGCAGGGCACGGGCGCCACGGTCGTCAACGGCCAGGTCGTCAAGGGCACCAAGGTCGACTCCAAGAAGAAGTAGCTCACAGCCCCCCACACAGCAGCGAGCCCCGCCCGGGATTACGGCCCTGGCGGGGCTCTCGCACACCCATCCCATCCTGACCAGGAGGAAACGCAGATGTACGACGACTTCGAGCCTACCCGCGATGCGCTGTCCGACATCGAGGACCTGCTCACTGCCCGGCAGCACTCCCCGCGGTTCTGGGACGCCGACGCGGCCGAGCAGGTCACCGGCGCCGACCCGTTCGAGCACCCCTCCTGGGACGTGTACGAGGCCCTGGCCGAGGACGGCTGGGACGACCCGGCCGAGGCGATCGAGGTCCGCGAGCTGCTGGCCGACGACATTCGGCTGGCCCCGTTGGCCGACACCCCCACCGGCCGCCCCCGCGTGCGCCCGGTCGACGCCGTCCTGGTCGACCGGCCCACCCCCGAGGAGGAGCTGCACACCCACCTCCTGGCCCTGGTGGCCGAGATCGACGGGGAGCAGGGGGTGTCGGCATGGGCCGCCTGAGCCTCCGCCTCATCCCCATCGGTCACGCCCCCCGGTGCTGCGCTCAGCCCATGGACTGGGACGTCTTCCGCGCTTCCTACGTGTGCTGGTCCTGCGGGGGTTCCCGATGAGCACCGCCGCGCTCGTGACCATCGCGATCGTCCTGACCGTCGCGGTGCCCGTGCTGCTCCTGGCCGTCGCCGGCGGCCCCAACGTCATCTTCGCCGAACACGACCTGCCCCGCCCCACCCGCTACTCCCGCCGTGCCCCGAAGGAGGCTGACCGATGAAGCTCATGTGGAAGAAGACCACCGACCCCGAATCGCCGACCGAGGCTGTCACCCGGCCGACCTCCACTCCCACGACGCGTCCGCTGGAGAAAATCCCCTCGGGATGGACCGACCCGGTCCGCCTCATCTCCGGGGTGATCACCGTCGCGTCCGCGATCACGACCGTGTGGGCGCTGTGGGACCTGTTCACCGGTGACGGGGCGGACATGGCCGTGCACCTCGTGGGCCTGTCCGCAGGCCTGGTCGTGGAGGGCGGTTGGCTGCTGGTGCTGGCCTCCAACTACCAGCAGGCCGCCCGCGACGGCTACGTAGCCCGGTGGAGGACCGTCACCGGGTGGGTGCTGGCCATCGGTGCCGCCCTGCTCCTGGCCATCCACGGCGTCGTCGCCGAGAACCTGGCCTGGTCCCTGCTGGGGCTCCTGCCGCTGATCTCCAAGACGGCCTGGCACGTCATCACCCACACGCGCGCACAGCGGACTCGGGCAGTGCTGGCCGTGCGCAAGCGCGAGGAAGCCGCGGCCGCCGCAGCCGCCCACGCCAAGAGCGAGCGTGAGCGGGAGCTGTCGGCGGACCTGACCGAGGAGCAGCAGGCCGAGCTGGCCGCCCTGGAGCGCGAAACCACCTACGTCACCGCCAAGACCGAGAAGGAGCTCGCGCTGGAAGCGGCCCGCGCCCACGCCGAGCAGCAGCGGGTCCTGGCCGACATCCGACGCCGGGCCGAGCAGCAGATGACGGTGGACGAGGCCTCCGCCGACATCGAGGTGCGCCGATCGGAGCTGCGCAACCGGATCCACCTGGCGGCGCCGCTCTACACCGCCCAGGAGCTGCCCGCCGGTGCTTCCCCGGTGCCCAATGACCCGTCCGGGTTCGGTGTCCCGCCCGTGGGTGGGGCGGCGGCGGGGTTCGGCGCCGGGCTGCGCGAGGCCCGCTCCGAGGGTGGCGGCAGGGGTGGCGGAATTGGCCGCCACCCTGGCGGGATTGCCCCTGACCTGCGAGGACGCCCCTCCCCGACCGTCGGGGGTGGCGGGAATGGCCACCAGGGTGGCGACATTGGCGCTGACCAGGCAGAACGCGCCCCGCACCACGCCGCGCGGGTGGCGGTCGGACGCGACACCCGCCAGCGGGTCCTGGAGGAGATCGGCTACGCGGGCGTGCAGGTGTCCAACGCCGAACTCTCCCGCCTGCTGGGGATCGGCCGCACCACGGTCCGCGACCACCGCAACGCCCTGCGGGACGCCGGGCACCGCGTCTACCCCGACTCTGAGTAACCCACCCTCTCCCCGGTCCCGCTGAACGCGGGGCCGGGGGCCACCCGCCCCGGCGGGTGAGCACGTCCACCCGGCCCGTCCTGCCGGGTGGGCGTGCTCACCACTCCGGGGGTTGTGCCGCTACCGGTGACGCACGGCGAGAGCGCCTGCGAGCCGCCTGCGAGCGACCCCACGTCCCTGTTCATCCCTCACCTGCGAAGGAGATCCCGATCGACCCACCGCCGCCTCGAAGCCGCGCCCCGCCCACCGTCCGGGGTTGAACCGGGGCCGTCACAGCATCCCTGTGGCGGCCCTTCCCCCTCTTTGACCAGGAAGGAGACCTGAGTGGCCGCCACCTCCATGCACCCGTTCCTCGATCCGACCGGAGAGCGCTTCGGCGTCCCCACGTTCCCGTGGGGCTGGAGCCGCTTCTTTGACGCGGACCTGCGCACCAAGGCCCAGCTCAGGGCCGAAGGGCTGTCCATCGCGGGTCTGGAGGTGGTCGGTCAGGTCAAGTGGCGGTCCAACCGGGCCGGGAACATCGGCGGGGTTCGCACCGCGAACCTCTACCGGCGCTCCCTGGCCCGCCCGGTCCGCCCGCTGTCCCCGGCCCGGGAGCGGTCGTTGGCCCGCGCCTACCTGGCCCGATGCACCTGTAGCGGGTGCGGGCGGCTGTGGGACGTGTGTCTGCCCACCTCGAACGGGCGGATGTGCCCCACCGGGTGCGCCAACGCCGACGAGCTCCTGGCGGTGGCCGCATGAGCCACCGCATCGAGGTCAGGCCGGTGCCGGTCCCCGAGTGGGTCCTGCACTGGCCCCAGTGCTCTTGCGGATGGCGCGGCGACATCGTGCGCACCCGCCCGCTCGCTGACGACCAGGTGAACGAGCACCTGGCCGAGAACACCACGACCCATGACGTCGCACAGCCCACGCTGTTCGACTCCTGACCTGCACACACACCACCTGATGGGAGGGGCCGATGGCCCTGCCGAACGAGAGTCGTCGCGCCCCTGAGCGCGGCCGCCGACCCGAGGACGCCCCGCGCCTGGCCGCGGTGCCTTCCGCTCCCGACTCGAACTCCGACCGTGCCGCCGCTGCGACGGCCCCGGCCGAGCTGCCTGACGCGCTGGCCGGGGCGGTCCTGGGCACTCAGGCCCCGCCCAAGGCGCCCGCGGCCCGGAGTGCCGAGCCTGCACCGCAGCGCACGGACACGTCCGTCGCGCGGCCGGCGCCCGCTCCCGAGGGGGAGCAGGGCGCGGAGCCCACGGCCTCCGACACTGCCCCGACCAGTACCGACACCCCGGCCGAGACCCGTGGGGAGGCCACCTTGGTCGCTGTGGAGAGTCGCAGCGCTGCTGAGGCCGACCGCGCCATTCGCTGGCTGGGGGTGACCTTCCGGCCCCCCGACGTGTGGCGCGAGCGCCAGCCCTGCCTCGCAGAGGAGTGGGCGTTCGTGATGGACGGCTCCCACCTGCCCGAGTCCGAGGTGTGGCGGGCCGCCGCACGCGGCTACGCCGCCCCCGCGATCGGCCTGATCACGGTGCTGCACTTCGCCATCTGGATCCTGCGGTCCCCGGCCCGCCACGCCACCGCGTGGGCGCTGGGCCTGGTGGCCGTCATCTCCGCCGCTTTCATGCTCTGAACTGCCGAAACATCGTTCGAAAGGAGTCTTGTCATGTTCACCATCGGCGCCGCGCTGTGCCTGAGTCTGTTCTGGTTCCTGCGCAAGAAGGCCCACTGGCTCATCAGCGGATTCTTCGCCGTCATCGGCGGCGCGTTCTTCGCCGTGGGCTTCTTCGGGGGCCTCGTGGCCGGGGTGGTCGTCTGGATTGAGGGCTTCGTTCTCGGTCTGATCCCCGAGCCTGTGAACACGGGCAGCGCGATCGCCGCCATCTGCGTCTTCGCGCTGGTCATGGTCGTCGTCGACGTCTGGCGGGACAAGAAGCTGGACGAGTCCGGCCAGTGGGCGGCGATCTGCCTGCCGGTCCTGCTCCTGGCCGCCGGCGGTGCCATGGGCGGGGTCGGCGGCGACGTTGTCTACTCCGTCGCTGGCGCCGGAACCGACATCTTCGGCCCCGTGCTGGGCTGGTGAGGTGACCTGTGGAGATGCTGATCCTGGCGGCCGTCGCCGCCTTCTGGGTCAAGAACGTGGCCCTGGACTTCTCCTCGATGGCCACCGGTCGGACCCCTCCCTCGCACGCGTACCGGATGGCGAAGCTGCGGGAAAAGGCCGCCAAGGAGCGGCGCCGCCTGGCCTCCGACTCCGACCTGCGGGGCGGGTTGAAGATGGTGCTGCGCCACTGCTACCTGGACGCGTGCGAGGACCTGGACGCTTGGCGGGCCCACCGCCACGCCACCAAGCCCGAGCGCAAAGCCGCAGCTCGCGCACGTCGCGCTGAGCGTGAGGGGTTCACCGCACGGTGGGGGTGGCGCAAGGGCGACCCGATGCCCGAGGACATCGTGGACGCCGAGATCGTCGACGAGGACGAGGGCTTCACCCCCGACCCGCCGCCCGCGGCGGCCACCGGGGGCGCGCGGCCCGGCCGTACCTCCCGGACCACCACGACCACGACGACGACGTCCACGGTCACCGAGGAAGAGCCCGGCAGTGACGTCGTGCTGCTCAACCCCGACGAGGAGACCGTCAAGCCGCCGCTGCCGCACCGGCGGATGGTGCTGATGACCATGCTCGCCAGCGCGGGCTTCGCCCCCAACACCGAGGCGATCGGGCGCATGACCTCTGAGGAGGTCGACGGCGCGATCGCGGCGCTCATCGCGCACGAGCGCGCCACCCGCGCGGCCACGACCACCTACTGACCACCCGTTTCGCAGGGGTCCGGCCGCCCGGCCTGACCCCTTTTCCCCACCCTGGAAGGAACACCGCACATGGCTCACAACATGGGCAACTCCGTGGCCACCAACGCCAACTCGACACTGCGCTACTCCGACGTCTCGGGTCTGGACTCCCACGCCCAGACCATCACCGGGGTCGGTTCCCTGGTCGGCCAGGCCAACCAGATGCTGGAGATCGTCGAGGGCCAGATGCGCGCGGCCGACATGGGCGCCGAGGTCACCTCCGAGCTGGCGACGCTGCGGGACCTGGGCACCGCCTACGTCAACCAGGCCATCCGGGCCCGCGCCAAGCTCGAAGAGGTCAACCGCGCGGTCCAGGAGGCCTACGAGGCCAGCCGCGGACAGGCCGCCGACAAGAGCTACCAGATGGGCGGCCGGTAGTCCGGTAGCCGTTCTCCGGGCCGCTCCCGCACGCGGGGGCGGCCCCCTTCTTGCCCGTTTTCGGTGACTGAACGTGATGAGACAGCGGTGAGACAACCGCCGCCGTTGTCTCATCACGCTTGTTCCCGAACGCGAAGTTCCTCCCGATTCTCGGTGAGACAAAACCCCGCCACGAGCCCGGAGACAGGGCTCTGCGGCGGCCGGTGAGACATCGAGACATCCCGCCCCCGCCCCGGACGCGGGCACGCACAGTAACCGATCTGGAAGGAGCCCGTCGTGGCCCGCAAGTCGAAGAAGACCCCGCCCACGCCCGCCCCGGTCGCGCCCGCCCTGCCGCCCGAGGTGCTGGCCGCCCTCGGACAGCAGCCCACGCGGGAGGAGCCGCGCACCTTCAAGACCGAGGGCGTGGGCGCCATCATCGCCGCCGGATGGAAGCTGGCCTTCCGCCCCGGGGAGAACAGCCTGCGCCGCCACATGGCGGCCCAGTTCTACCCGTGGAAGGTCGGCGCGACCGTGCTGGCGGCCGGAGTGGTCGCCGCCCGCATCGCTGAGGTGTCGGGCACCCACGCCATTCTCATGGCGCTGGCCGCCGGTGCCGGGTCGTGGGCGGCGCTGCGGGTACTGCGCACCACCAAGGCCCGCAAGCACCGCGCGACCAAGCTCGCCTCGGAGTGGGCCGAGATCGACCCCGCCCACGCCCGGGTGTGCTCCTGGGCAGCGGGGCTGTGGTTGACCGCCGTCATCCTCATCCAGCCCAGCACGCTGCCCGTGTGGTGGTGGTCGGGCCTGGTCGGCCTGCTGGCGCTGCTCGCCCTGGGCAGCCGGTTCTGGGCGCACCACCGCCTGCCCCGCGTCCTGGCCCAGGTCGAGGAAGAGGCACCGCCGCCCCCGCTGGGAGAGCACCCGATGGCCCGCAAGTGGCGCACCCGCGTGGCCTCCGGCCAGGGGTCGCTGCCGGGAACCAAGCTCACCGACCTAACCGAGGAGCCCTACGGGGTGCGCGGGCGCCTGCACCTGGTCCCGGGGCGTCAGACGATCGGGTCGGTGCGGGCCGCGCTCGGCTACGTCGCCACCGGCCTGGGGGTGGACGAGGCCGACATCCTCATCGAGCACGTGGAGCCCACCGAGGACGAGCCCAAGCCCGACTCCTCGATCCTGGACGTCAAGATCGTGACCGTGGGGCTGCTGAACAAGAAGGTGCCCTTGGAGGCGGGCCGCCTGGACGTGAACGAGGACGGGGAGGTCCACATCCGGCTGGGCCCCTACGCCGACGGCGACGGCCAGGCCCGATACCGGCTCTACACCGCCGACTCCATGTGGGGCGGGTTCGTCGCCGGGTCCACCGGATCCGGCAAGAGCGGGCTGATCGACAACCTCGCCCTGGCGGCGTGGGAAACGAAGAACACCATCGTCATCTATCTGGACCCCAAGAACGGCGGATCGAGCCCGCGGATCTTCGACCGGGCGCACTGGGCCATCCCCAACGACCCCAACACCTGGGACAAGCTGATCGACGGCCTGGTGGAACTGGTCGAAGCGCGCGGCCTGGAGAACTCCGCGAGGCTCAAGACATCCGGCTTCACCCCCAGCAAACAGCGCCCCGGGGTGCTGGTGATCGTGGACGAGTGCCACGCCGTCATCAACTCCGACAACGCCTACCGGGTGGGCCGGATCGCCCGCGAGGGACGCGCGGCCGGGGTCGCGATGGTGCTGGCCTCCCAGATCTACGGACTCGACAGCTTCGGCGGCTCGGACGCGGTCCGGGCCAACGTCACCGCCGGAAACACCGTCGCCCTGCGGGTGAGCCGCAACCAGGCCAGCATGATCGCCGACATCACGCTGGACCCCTCCGCGCTGCCCAAGATCACCGGCGTCGGCCTGACCGCCGAAGGGCGCGACGTGGCCTTCCGGGCCGCGTGGGCACCCAACGAGACCACGGCCGCCCTCATGGACGCCGCGCTCGACGGGGCGCCCCAGGAACTGGACGCGCTCGCGGCCGGCGCCCTGGACGCCGGGTCCGGTGGTCTGTACAGCCGCCGCCACGAGATCGCCGAGCAGCAGATCCTCGACGCCGAGGAGCGCCTGGCCGCCTACGAGGCCGGGCGCACCCCGGCGGCCCGGGAAGCCACCGCCCCCCAGGTCGCGTTGGCCAACTTCGTCAACCCGTCCCTGGACGACCTGCCCGCCTCGATCGACCCGGCGCTGCTAGCCGACACCGACCTCGGTCTGGGGATCCTCAAGCAGGTCAACACCGACCCGCACGAGTCGCTGCTGGCCAGGTGGTCGGGCGCGGCCAAGCGGGTCCTGGAGCTTTTGATCGACCGCGGCGTCGTCAAGCGCGGCGATATCGAAAAGCACGTCATGGAGACCGAGGAGTGCTCGCGGGCCACGGTCTCGCGGGCCCTGGACGATCTGGCCGAAGCCGAGGTCATCGAGCCGCTGCCCAAGCGCGGCGGCTGGCAGCTCTGCGCCTGATTCTCACACTCCGTCACCGCGTAGGCGGGTGAGACTTCCACCCCGAAGTCTCACCCGCTTCATGCCTCAAAGCGAGGTTCATCCCGATTCTGGGGCGAGACAAACCCCCGCCGGGCCCCGGAACCCCGGGGCCCGGACTCCTGCCGAGACAACGAGACAACCCGTCCCGGGACGGGGCGAGACCACCCACCGTGAGGAGACGCCGTGTTGATCTACGCCGCCCTGCTGTCCGGCCACTGGGTCGGGGACCACTGGGCCCAGACCGACCACCAGGCCACCACCAAGGGCGAACGCACCCGTACCGGACGGCAGGTGTGCGCTGCGCACGTGGCCACCCTGACCCTGTGCCAAATGGTGGCCCTGGCCCTGGTCGTCGTGTCCGAGGGCGGCTTCGCTCCCGTCCAGGCCGCCCTGGGCCTGGCCGTGAACGCGGCTACCCACTACTGGGCCGACCGGCGCCGGACCCTGGAGGGCCTGGCCCACCTGCTGGGCAAGCACGGCTACTACACGCGCGGCGGCGCCCCGCACCTGGACTTGGCCTGGCACATGGGGTGGATGCTCCCGGCCGCGCTCATCATTAGCGCTGACCTGGTGCCCGCCCTGGCGTTGTCCGGGCTGTGCCTGGTGCTGCTGTTGCTGGCCGACCAACTCTCCCGGCTGGGCTGGAACGAAGCCCGTCGCAGCACCGTCCGCTCCTGACCCCCGGTTGCTCGCTCTGCTCACCAGGCCCCTGCCGGGTCTGGTGGGCGGGGGGACCGCCCGGTCCGAACACCATGACGGCCCGCCCCGTTCCTGCCGAGGACCCAGGGGCGGGCCGCGCTCACTCCCGAAGGAGCGTCTCCAGTATGAGCACGAAGACCGCGAAGCGCTGCTGCGGCACGTCCGTGGGCATCCTCATCGAGGACCAGGCCGATCGGCTACTCATGGTCACCCGCGGCTGGTGGCCCAAGGGCACCGCCCCCGTCGCCGGTCACGTCCGCGACGCCCACACCTCCGTCGCCGAAGCCCTCGTGGCGGAGGTCCAGGAGGAGACCGGGCTGCACGTCACGGGTTCCGGGCTGCTGTGGGAGGGCCACCTGCCCAACCTGTGCGCGTCCTTGCCTGCGCTGCCGGACCCGGGCCACTACTGGTGGGTCGCGGCCGCCACCGCCGAAGGCACCCTCACCCCCGCCCCCGGCGAGACGAAGGGCGCCGCCTGGTACACCCGGCGCCAGGTGCGGACCATGGCCCGGACCACCCTGGCCCACTACCGGAACGGCGGCCTCCCGGCCGACCAGCCCGACGCCAGAGGCTGCACAGGACCGCAGTTGCACCGAGACTGCGGTCCTGTGCAGTTTTCGCGCGTGGCGCTCTCCCTGGGGGAACTGGTGGCCGGTGGCGAACCTGCGGTGGTCCGCGCGGGTAGGTAGCCGTCGATCAGCGGTCTACAGCAGCTTTTACACGTATCTCGGTGGACCCCGCTTTCCGGCGTACTTGGTTCACCCCCCTGCACACCGATCGATGTGCAGGGCTTTCTGTGTTTCAGGGGCGGCGCGGCTGCTTGGAACGGCTGGTTTGCGTGCCACGTCGTACGAGAGGAGGCAGCGAGCCGCCTCCCACTTTCTCTCCAGTCCTAGAGAGGGCCTCATGTACGACGAGCGCGAAGATAAGAGCTTCGTACACAGGCATCCAACCTTGACCTGGATGCTCGGTCTCACGCTTTTCCCCCTCGTCTTCGGAGGAGGAGGGTTCGCTGTGGTTTCTTACGTTTTTCCAAGGAATGCTTCACCGCCCGCCAACTCCGCACCCGCTCCCTCTCCTGACCAGGGGGGAGGGGCGGATCTGATCAAGGAAACGCCTCCGCAGACCTCCGAGGCCGGGACCGGTGCCGCCGTTGTGGACGAAGACCTGACGGGGACATGGAAAGGCACATACGAGTGCAGTCAAGGCGAAACTGGACTGACCCTGGTGATCGTCCACGACACCGACGACCAAGACCGAGTCCGAGCGACGTTCAAGTTCTACCCCACGCCCGAGAACCTCGGGGCTGATTCCGGTTCTTACGCGCTTACTGGCAACTACCAGGCAGGACACCTGCTGCTGGATCCCGATTACTGGATCGACAATCCGGGCTATCGGATGGTCGGCCTGAACGGTGAACTTGAAGACGCCGACACTCTGACCGGAGCGATGGGCTCCGATACCTGTGGGCCGTTTTCCGTGCAGCGAATCTCCGACGAGGCGGACCCGCCGCCACCTGAAGACTGACGAGGCGAGGCCCCCGTGCCTCGTGCACAGATCCAAGGGCTCCCGGTGTCGGCAGCCGCGAGTACGACCCCCTGGATCCGGTTCCCAAGCCTGCCCCCGAGCCGGAGCAGGAGAAGCCGGGAATCGAGCGCAAGCCCGACTGAGGTCACGCCGAGATCACGACGGCCCCTGTGTAACGCTCCGTTGCCCGGGGGCTTTTCTGTGCCCGCATGGCGATACGATGCGTCTCGGCTCTAGAAAGTCCTGGCTAGCGCGGCCTGTGAGTGCGGATCCTGGCAGGCGTGGCCGAGAACGCCGCTCAGGCGGCAGACTCGGCGTATGCGACGAACGTTGGTGTGGGTCCTCGTGGCCGTGGGGGCGGCCTCGTTGGCGGTGCTGGGCGCCTCCCTGCTGCTGCCCGGGCTGGAGGAACTCTCCTGGGCCGCGGGGACCGGATCCTTCGTCCTGGCCGCCGCGGCCCTGGCCCTGGCCTGGCCACACCGCACCCCTTCCTCCCCGACGCCGGCACCCTCACCTGCCCCGGCGAGCACGCCGGTGGACAACCGCACGGGCGATATCCACGGCACCGCGGTCCAGGCCAGGGCCATCCACGGCCCGGTTACCGTGCACTCCCTGCCCGCCCCGGCGGCCTCGCCCGTGCCGGGATGGGTGCAGGTGGCCCTGCCCGCCCAGCAGGCCGATGCGCATGAACTGGGCGTCCACGACGCCCTCCCCGGCCCTGAGGCCGAAGGCCTGCCTCCTTATGTGGTCCGGGATGTGGACGCCGAACTCGACCGGCGCCTGGCCGCGGCCGCGGCCGCGCCGCGCGGCGGGATGGTGTTGGTGGCCGGGGCCTCGACCGCGGGCAAGACCCGGGCCCTGGCCCAGGCGCTGGCCCGTACCCTGCCCGAGCGGATGCTGGTGGCCCCGCCCGAGGACGCCGACCTGCGCCCCCTGCCCGCCTGGCTCAAACAGAGCGCCGCGCGCGCCCCGCGGGGGTGGGTGGTGTGGTTGGACGATGTGGACCGCCACCTGAGCGCCTCGGGACTGACCCCGACCCTGGTCGCCGAACTGGGCCAGGCCGACGCAGTGGTAGCGGCCACCATTCGCAGCGAACGACTCAAAGACCTGCGCCCGAGCGCCACCGACCATGGCCCCGCCTTGGAGAGGGTGGGGTACGCGGTTCTCAAGACCCCACCGGTCACCCTCCGACGCGAGTGGAGCCCGCCCGAGCGCGAGCGGGCCCGCGCCAGCAGCGATGAGCGCCTGGTACGGGCTGCGGACGATGAGCGCTTCGGTGTGGCCGAGCAGCTGGCAGCTGGCCCCCTGCTGCAACAGGCCTGGCGTGAGAGCCCCGACAGCGGCCACCCGCGCGGGTATGCGCTGGTAGCCGCCGCGGTGGCCCTGGCCCAGGCCGGACTGTCCAGCCCGCTGACCCGAGACCAACTCCAGGCAGCCCACATCCTCTACCTGCCCACCCCGCCGCCTTTGCCCGAGGAGACCGACCAGGCCTGGAAGTGGGCCACCCAACAGCGCAGCGGCCTGGCCGGGCTACTGGTGCCCACCGACTACGAAGGTACCCGGTGGCGCGCCTTCGACTACCTCCACCTCCAGGGCCCCCTGCCCGAGGCCGTGTGGCGCGCGGCCTTGGATGTGGCCACGGATGAAGACCGCCTCACTATTGGCGCCACGGCCTACACGGCCGAACAGGTCGACATCGCACACACAGCCTGGCACCCCTTGGCTGAGCAAGGCGACGCCCGCGCGATGTCCAACGTCGGGGCCTTGCTGTCAGGGGAGGGCCGGGCAGAGGAGGCCGAAGGCTGGTACCGCAAGGCCGCCGGTCAAGGCAACCTCGGCGCGATGTACAACCTCGGGAACCTGCTGGCGGAGGAGGACCGGGTCCAGGAAGCCAAACAATGGTGGAAGCGGTACCGGGATGCCGTGGGGTCTGAGTGAGTGCCGCCGCGGCTCGGTCGCAAGACGGCGCTTGGCCGGTGCTGTTCTCGCCCTGAACCGGGGTTTCTGGGTTCCGATAAGTGGGCCATCAGTGTGGTCAGGGGGAAGCCCTCAGGGCACCTGACTTCATCTGACGAAGGCCCGTTGCCCCTTCCGGTCTTACCTTGTTCGGACCCCATGTCGGGGCCATCGGACCAGTCGCAAAGCCCTTTTGAGCCGGGGTTTGCGTCAGGATGACAGGTTATGAGCCGGTCGAGGAAAGTTGCCTGCGCAGTCGCGGCCACGGTGCTGCTGGGAGCAGTGGTCGCAGCGGGGTTGTGGTGGGGCGGAGGGGTGTCCACCTGGCAAGGCTGGGAGGCCACCTCGTGGGTCTCTGCCGTAGGAGTCTTCCTCTTCCTGGGTGCTCCGGTGTGGGTGTGGGCGCTACGCCGTGAGCAACCCGCCCCAGCCCCCGTGCCTGCTGGCGCGCAGGTCGACAATAGCGTCGCAGGTAACGTGCCGGGGATCGCGGTGCAGGGGCGGGACTTCCTCTCCCCGGTCACGATCTACCAGGGCGAGCTAGAGACGACCAGCAGCGCATCGGCGTGGGCGGCACCGGTGACGGAGGTCGACCTCTACCGGGTCGGGGTGCACCGCTCCCGCTCCACAAACGGCCCGCAGGACCCAGACATTATGACCGCCTACGTGGACCGCGACATCGACACGGACCTGCACGCGAGAGTGGCCGCGGCGGGCCGCGAAGGAGGGCTGGTCCTGGTGGTGGGCGGGTCCGCCGCCGGCAAGACCCGGGCGGCCTGGCAGGCGGTGGCCACCCAGCTACCCGACCACCGCTTACTTGTTCCGGCTGCCGGCGCCGACCTGGCGCACCTGCCCGCGCGGGCCCGGGCCGAGGCCGCTGACTGCGCGGGGGTGGTGGTGTGGTTGGACGACATGGACCGCTACCTCAACACCGGCCGCAACCTCACCGCCGCCCTGGTCCACACCCTGACCCAGCAACGGGTCGTGGTGGTGGCGACCCTACGCCAGGGACCCTACGACACCTACCGCGGCACCGCCCCGATCGGCCAGGGCGGTGCCGAGGAGCTGGCACGGCTTCAGGCCGGGCAGGACCTGGTGCGCGGCGTCGAAGCGGTGCGCCTGGAACGGGTGTGGACCCAGGACGAGTTGGCCAACGGCACCCGCATCGCAGCCGAGCGAGCAGATGTGGTGCTGGCCGACGCCGTGGCTCGCCAGTTGCGCGGTGGCGCAGACGGGGTGGCCGAGCACGGGGTAGCCGAGTACCTGGCGGCGGCCCCCGACCTGGTGGCCCTGTGGCAGCGCGCCAGGGACAGCCTGGGCATCGAGGGTGGGCATCCGCGCGGGCACCGTCTGGTGGCCGCGTCAGTGGACCTGGCCCGCATCGGGGTGGAGTCGGCCGACGCGAACCTGCTCGAAGCGGCCCATACCCACTACCCTCTGCCCGCGTCCTCGCGCCCGGAGCCCTTCGCCCGGGCCCTGGAATGGGCCTGCGCGGTGCGGTTCGGCGCCAGCGGCCTGTTGATTCCCACCACCACCGACAACACCCGTTGGCGGCCCTTCGACTACCTTCTCGATACCGCCACCCCCATCCCCGCCCCTTTGTGGGACACCGCCCTAGCCCACACCACCGACCCGGTCGGCCTTTCTTCCCTCGGTATTGCCGCCTACCGGGCCGAGCTGTGGGCCACCGCGGAAACCGCTTGGTCTCGCGCCGCCAAGGGCGGCAACACCCTCGCCATGTTCGGTCTCGGAGTTCTACTCAAGGGGCGGGGTGAGCAGGAGGAAGCCGAGACCTGGTACCGGCGCGGCGCCGAAGAGGGCGACACCCGCGCCATGGTCAACCTCGGGACTCTGCTCAAGGGGCGGGGTGAGCAGGAGGAAGCCGAGACCTGGTACCGGCGCGGCGCCGAAGAGGGTGACACCCTCGCCATGGCCGCCCTTGGGGCTCTGCTCAAGGGGCGGGGTGAGCAGGAGGAAGCCGAGACCTGGTACCGGCGCGGCGCCGAAGAGGGCGGCACCCTCGCCATGGCCGCCCTTGGGGCTCTGCTCAAGGGGCGGGGTGAGCAGGAGGAAGCCGAGACCTGGTACCGGCGTGCGGCCGCAGAGAACGACATCCGCGCCATGGTTAACCTCGGAATCCTGCTTCAGGAGCGGGGTGAGCAGGAGGAAGCTGAGATCTGGTGGCGTCGCGGCGCCGAAGAGGGCGACATCACCGCCATGGTTGGCCTAGGAATCCTGCTTGTGGCGCGGGGTGAGGAAGAGGAAGCCGAGACCTGGTACCGGTGCAGTGCCGAAGAGGGCGACACCATCGCCATGATCGGTCTCAGGATCCTGCTGAAGAAGCGAGGTGAGTCGGAAGAGGCCGAGATGTGGCGGCGTCGGGTGGCCGAGACGGAAGCCACCGACCTGGTTCTTCCGGAGGCCGGACAACCGGACGGCTGAGCCACGAGTAGCTTCTGGAGCTAGAGAGGGGCTCTCCAGGATTGAAAGCCGCCCACCGCCGGAACATTATGACTAGGTCACGACACCCCCGCGCAACGCGGCGTTGCCCAGGGGTCGTCTCGTGTCCGCGTCCGTCAAGCAGGGTTTTCTGGCCGCCGATAAGAGCAGACGCCGGGTGCGCGGCCATGGCCAGGGGTGAACGGGCGTGGCCGTTTTTAGCAGGAACCTGTCCGTCCCCTTTGTGCACGAGGCACAATCTTCGCCATGGGACATAAGGGAATCTGGGCCAGGCTCCTGGGTGCAGCCGCCCCGGCCACGTGCTCCCCTGGTCCGGAGAAGAGCGGACCCGGTAACGCAGGGCCCGGTGTGCAGGACATCACGACTAACAGGATTGGCCCGAACAACTCGGGTACCGCCGTGCAGGCCCGTACCGTCCAGGGCGGGATCGGTAACACTACGAACACCACCCACCTGACCACAGTCCAGCAGGAACGTTCGCTGCCTTTGGCGAAGGACGCGGTCCCAGCCCCTCCAAGCGGGTTTGTGGGCCGCGATGACGAACTTGCCGCGCTGCTGAAGAGGCTGAACCCTGAGGTCGCACAGGATGGTGGTTCGGGTGCGGTGGTGGTCTCCGCAGTGTCGGGGATGGGTGGGGTCGGCAAGACCGCCTTGGCCCTCAAAGCCGCCCAGACAGCCTCCGAGGCCGACTGGTTCTGTGCACACCTTTTCGTGGACCTGCACGGCTACACCCCCCACACGCCGCCCCTGACCGGGGCATCCGCCCTGGACGTACTGCTGCGCCAGGTCGGTGTGGACCTCGAAGACATCCCGGCTGAGGTAGGCCAGCGGGCGAGTTTCTATCGTTCCGGGCTGCAGGCCCTGTCCCGGGCCGATGAGCGGCACCGTCCGGTGTTGGTGGTGGCCGACAACGCCTGTTGCCTGGACCAGGTACGACCCCTGCTTCCTGGCCCGGGCGGCCACCGTTTGCTGGTCACCTCCCGGGAGGCGTTGGCCATCGATGGCCACAGTCCTCTGACCTTGGACACCTTGCCCCCCGACAAGGCCCTGGCGCTGCTCCGGGCACGCCTGGACCCGGCCGACCCCCGCCGGGACAAGCAGGAGGAGCTGGAAGGGCTGGCAAAGCGGTGCGGGTACCTACCGCTGGCGCTGAAGATTGCCGCCGCTCTACTGGCCCGTCCACTCCGCTTGGATCCGGAACGGTTAGTGGCTCGGTTGGTAGAGCTGTCGAGGTTCGCCGATGACGAGCACGACCTGTCGGCGGTGTTCACCGCTTCTCTGGAGCATCTGCCCGCCGACCGGGTCCGGGCGTTCGCTCTGCTGGGCTCCAAGCCCGGTCCTGACATCTCTACCGCTATGGCAGCTGTCATGGTCGCGGCACATGCCGAGAAGAGCGGCGAGGTAGAGGGGGTGCTGGAGGAGTTGGCGGGCGCGCACCTGATCACCTCGACTGGCCCCGGCCGGTGGGGGATGCACGACCTACTAGCCGAGCACGCCTGCACCCTCACACCACCCGACATTGACAACGAAGCCAGCAGAGAGGGACACGACGCCACGGCCGATGCTCGTCAGCAAGCCCTGGACCGGGTGCTGTTTCTCTACACGACCGTGGCCGTAGCAGCCGGTGAGCACTTGCGGGCGCGTAAGGGTGGCCCCCCACTCCAGGTGTTCTCGGACAAGAAGGAGGTGTTGTGGTGGTTGGACACCGAGATCGACAACCTTCTGGCCTGCGTTCGCACGGCCCACCACACCCGCCGCATACAGATAGCCATGCTTCTACCCTCGCTCCTTGGTGACTACCTGGGCCTGCGGCGCCGCTTAGACGACGCCGTCGAAGTCCACGCCCTGGCTCTCGAGAGCGCACAGCAGGTCGGAAACGTCCACAATGAGGCGGTGGCGTGGAATAACCTGGGCATCGCGCTGCGGCAGGTGCGCCGGTTCGGCGAGGCGATCGACGCTCTTACCCGCGCACGCGACCTTTACCAGCAGACCGATGACGCCCACGGAGAAGCGTCGGCATGGACCAACCTCGGCACCGTGTTGTGGCAGGTACGCAGATTCGGCGAGGCGATCAGCACCCTCACCCGCACACATGAGGCTTTCCGCCAGATAGGTGACGCTCATGGAGAAGCGTCGGCATGGACCAGTCTCGGCATCGCCTTGCAGGAGATGGGCCGGTTCGGCGAGGCGATCGACGCTCTTACCCGCGCACGCGACCTTTACCAGCAGACCGATGACGCCCACGGAGAAGCGTCGGCGTGGAATAACCTGGGCATCGCGCTGCGGCAGGTGCGCCGGTTCGGCGAGGCGATCGACGCTCTTACCCGCGCACGCGACCTTTACCAGCAGACCGATGACGCCCACGGAGAAGCGTCGGCATGGACCAACCTCGGCTCCGCGCTGCAGCTAATGGGCCGATCTGAGGAAGCACTCGCGGCCTGTCAACACGCCCTGGACTACTGCCGGCAGGCGGGCGATACCCATGGTGAGGCCCAAAATCTAATGGGGATCGGCGCGGCCCTCCTGAGCGCCGATCAGATCGTGGAGGCGGTCGAGGCCTTGACGAGAGCGTTGGAGTTGTTCGAGGCCACTGGAGACGACCACCTGGCCACAATCACGCGGGTGAACCTCGCCCGGGTCCAGGAAGCCCCTGATTCTGGCAGCGGGAGCTGATTGCCGGGCTCACTCCCCGGGAGGGTCGTGAGCAGGTCTTACAGCCCCACACGACGCATGGGGTTGTCACGCCAGGCGTCGGCCGGGCGGATGTAGGAGTCCACGGCCGTCGACTTCTCCGTCCACCTCCCCTGACGGGCGATCCACGCCCGTGGTGCTCCGGCGGCGGCCGCCGCGGTGGCGGGCCCGGCCCGCAACGAGTGCGCGGTGACGCCCTTGAGGCCGACGTCCTCGGCGAGCCTCTGCACGACCAGGTTGATCCCGGCCCCCGACATCCGTCCCGTGCCGCGTCCAGCGGCCTCCGGGGTGCCGGCGAGGCGGCCATGCCGGTCCACCGAGCGCAGCAGTGGCCCTGCGGTGACCCCGCCCTCAGACAGGGCGGCGAGATAGTCGGCCACCGTGCGCACCGGGCAGGAGAGCCGGTGCGTGCCGTAGGGGACCGCCACCGTGATACCGGCGGAATCCTTGTCCGTCTTTGACGTGGCCACGAAGACCTCCAGGCCGTCCGGGACGGTGCGCACGTCGGCGACGTTGAGGGCGGCGAGCTCGGAGCGGCGGGCCATCATGGCATAGCCCAGCAGGAGCAGAGTGCGATCGCGCAGCCCCCGCAGACTCTCCCCTGCGGCTTCCAGCATGGACCGAAGCTCCTCCACGCTCAGCGCGGGGGCGCGGCGGCGGCGCCCGCCCGCCTTCGCCCACTCCCGCGAGTAGCTGCGCAGTGCCATCCGGGCGGCCTTGGTGGTCACCGCCTGGCCGGCGGTGGCGCAGCGGTCGACGTAGGAGGCCAGGGTCTCGGCTGTGGCCGGGAGCGGGGTGCGCCCCGCGCTCGTGCACCAGGCGGTGAAGGAGTTCCAGTCGCGGGCGTAGCCGGCCTGGGTGGAAGGGGCCCAGCCGTCGGCGACGCGGGCCGCGGCCGAGGCGGTCAGCTCGGTGTCGGGGGCGCGAAACACCGCCTCCGGCGCCGGGGGATCCGGGCGGCGCACCGCGGGCACAGCCCCGGTCTGGGTGCGGCCATCGTCGAAGAGCATCACCGGCTCGGATCCGTTCGCCACGCCCGCCTCGTTCCCGTGTGCCTGGTGTCCGTTTCTGGGTTGCGGCAAGTCAGCATTTCCGGAAGCAGACTGCCGGGGTGACTTCTGGAAACACAACCCCTGGCCCGCGGCAGCCCTGCGAAACCACTTCTGGAAACACACGGACCGGGCGGCCGCGGCGTACCTACGACCTTCCCGGAGACCTGGCCGACGAGCTCGCCACGTTCACCGACCGCCTGGCTTCGGCCACCGACCTGGGGCGGCCACCCGCGACAAGTACCGGCGCAGCGCCGCCTCCTTCCTCGCCTGGCTGGCCGAGGCCCGCGAGGCCGGCGCTCTGGACGGCGACCCCCTCGCCGACCCCGACGCCCGGGACTGGGCGGTGCGCGACTGGCGCCGCACCCTGAAGAACGCCCGCACCCAGCGGGGCACTCACCTGGGCGCGGCCACCATCAACAACCGCCTGGCCGCCGTGGATGCCTTCTTCGCCCTGCGCGGCTCAGGGCGGCCCGCCGTGGTGCGCGAACACCTGGCCCGCCCCTCCGCGCCCCGCGTCCTGGACCAGCGCGCCCTGCTGCGCCTCCTGCGCACCGTGGCCCGCGACGCCGGCCCCCGCGACCGGGCCATCTGACACCTGGGCTACTACACGGGCCTGCGCGTCGCGGAGATCGTCGTCCTGGACGTGGCCGACATCCGGCTCTCGGCGCGGAAGGGCAGCGTGCGAGTGCGGGGCAAAGGCCGATTGGGCGGCAAGGACCGCAACGTACCCCTGCACGCCCAGGCCCGCGCCACCCTCGAGGAACTGCTTGACGAACTCGGCTGCCCCGCCGCGGGGCCGCTGATCCGCAACCGCGACGGCGGAGCACTGTCCACCCGGGCCGCCAACACCGCCGTGAGTGAACTCGGCGCCGCAGCCGGGATCGGCCCGGCCGATAACGGCGAGGCGTTCGGTCCGCACGTGCTGCGCCACACCTTCGGCACCGACCTCGTGCGCGGCCGCGGCGAGGTGGCCACCGCACCGGTCGATGTGGTGCTGGTGGCGGAGCTGATGGGCCACGCCGGCCTCAACACCACCCGCCGCTACACGCTGCCCACTGAGGTGGACAAGACCCGCGCCTTGGATGCACTCACCACCGACCTGTGAACGGGCCGCACGTCCTTAGCGCCGGATCCTGTTCCGATGTTCCTCAACCCCCATGATACCCAGGGCCCGAACGATGGTCGTCGGAACGGCCTTGGCAGTCACGCGTTGGGCACGATTGATCGAGCTGGTTCAGGAGCGCACCGAGGTGGAGCCCGACTCTTTCAGAAGTTCAAGTTGACCCAGGTTCCCTCGGTCAGAGTCCTGGGCGCCACAACCCTGGTGAACATCGCCTCCAGGGGCGCGAGGTCCCCCTCGGAGGCGAGCTGGCAAGCGCGGTCGTTGACCGTTCCCACTACGGGCTTCCACTTCAGGGCCCATCCGGCATCATGCGCGATCCGGTTCCAGAAGAAGCGCTGAGTCCGACCGTTTCCCTCCCGGAAGGGATGGATGTGGTTGAACCAGTCGTAGTAGTAGGCCAGCCGGGCGATGAACGTGCGCATGGGCAGGTCGCGCAGCATGTTCTCCCAACGGAGTTGTTCAGCGCCGTAGTACGCGGCCCGCTCGATCTGGGAGAAGGGGAGAAAGATCTCGGCGCCCTCGGCTGCCTTCTGCATATCAATGCAGCGCAGGTGCCCAGCCCAGTCGTAGAGGTCCTGGAACAGGTGGCGATGGATGGCCTGCAGTTCGGCCAGGTCACCAGTGGGCGGAGGAGGATACTTCTCCAGCTGCAGAGCACGCACACCGACAAGGTCGCCTTCGATTGAGTCGAAGGCGGCCTTGTCGTAGATGCCGAGCTTGTTGCGCAGACGCCCCGTATCGGGCTGGAGGTAGGGGTCCTCGGGCTCAGGTGAGGCCATACCGCCTACGGGTACGCTCCACCAGGTCGTCTACGTCGATGGCACCCGCAACGTAGGCATCGGCGTCACGACGAAACGCCGCAGTGACGGTGAAGCCTTCCATCTCGCCGCTATGGATCGTCTCCTCGACACGCTCGCGGCGCTGCGCACCGGTTAAGCCGATAGCGGCGGTCGTGGTCAGGGCCATGTCCGCGCTCCCTTCGTCTGCTGGTCTCAGTCTACCCTGAGCCCCGCTGATCACCCCCGCTTTCCAGAGCGCCCGCTCCGCATCGAACAGCTCCAAGCAGGGGTGAGTCTGCCAGCAAGCGACCACCGCCTACGACCAGGGCCCGCACCTGCCATCTGGCAGATGCGGGCCCTGGTCATGTCCAGACCTCACCCGGTGCGCATCGAAGCCCCGGTGCACCTGGGAAACCAGAGTGTGCCGCCCGGGCTGTGCGCGGCCGGCTTACCACCACCCGCCAGCGAGGAGCAAGCAGATTGTGTCGTTGACCCACTCGGGTACCGCCAACGGTGCATAGCGCGCGGACAGCAGCACGACGCTGAGCAGGGTGCGCAGGCCCAGCGCCGGGGCGGTGCGTCGGCCACAGCAACCAGAGCGTTCACCGGGCTCGACCTTGGCGGGTGCGCGGCAGGTGCGGGTGGGCGGGCGGTGCCGGCCGCGGTGGGCAGGGCACGTCTTGGAGCTCTTGCGTGTGCGGGCACAAGCAGGGTGGGCCGGCCGGTGGCGAGGACACCGTGGTGGTGTGCTCGCCACCGGCGGCCTGCGGGGGGAGGGGGTCAGGTCGCGATGAGGGTCATCGCCTCGCGTGCACCGGGCCGCTCTGCGGGAGTATCGGCGACCGCCCAGGTCTTTCCGTGAGCGTGAAAGAGGACGACTTCGTCGTCGGCAAGGCAGCTGAGCGCGGCACGCAGCTGCTTTGCGGTTAGCGGCGCGGGCGCGGGCGCCACGCAGCGGCGGCAGATGTAGCCAGCCCAGCGCACGGGTGTGGTGCCGCACAAGGCACACACCAGGCCACGGCAACGCGCACAGGTGTAGGCGTGATGGTCTTCCGCGGCCACCGCGGAGGCGGCGTCGAGATCGAGCAGGAGGGAACGGCAGCCGGTGGTGCAGAGGTCACCCGTTCTGGTCGGCAGTGGTGCGGTGGGGGCTCTCATGGGTGGCGTCCTCAGGAAGAGTCGGGCCTGCGTGCGCGGGGGTCAGCGCCCGGCGAGGTCGTGGCCGGCGCGCCGCAAGCGAGCACGCACGTGTCGGTCCAGGTAGGTGATGGAGGCGCGGAGCTCATCCAGAGCCTCATGGGTTCTTCGGCACGTGGATCCGGCGAAGTCGAGGTTGACCATGGCGCGTAGGTGCTGCTCGGCCTCGGCCAGGTCGGCGGTCAGGACATCGGCCTGCTCCAGGGTGAGGTTGCTCTGCTGGAGTCCGGTGAGCAGGCGGCACAGGTGCCCGGTGGCCTCGTGGGCGACGAACTCTCCCTCGGCGCCCAGGTGCGCGGTCACCCGGGCGAGCAGGTCGGCGATGGTCACCTGCAGGAAGCGGGTGGTGTTGAGCCCGTCGGTGTCTGTCATGTCCAGGTCGCTCATGAGGCGGTCCGACCACCGCTCGGGGCGGCTGTGTCCGCGTTGGGCGAAGTCGGTGGACCACTGGTGCAGTACGTCGCGGTGCAACTCTGCGAGCAGGGAGTCCAGTTCTGTGTCGTTGAGTGGGTGACTCATGCGCCGTCTTTCTTTCGCAGGGAGGCGAGGCTGGTCTTGAGGGTGGCTCGGGCGCGGCTGAGGCTGGTGCGTACGGCCTGGGGGGTGCTGCCGGTGATGCTGGCGATCTCCGCGGGCTGGTAGCCGTCCAGGGCCAGGGCGATGGCCACCCGCTGGTGGTAGGGGAGGGCGCCGATGGCCTGAAGGATCACGGCGTTGGTCTCTCGGTTCTCGGCTTCGGCCGCCGGGGAGGGGGTGTGGGCCACGGGTTCCTCACCGACGCCCACGTCCTCCAGGGGGACGAGCATGGGTTTGGCGGGTCGCTTGTAGAGCTGTCGGGCCGCGACCGTGCGCAGGTAGGCGTTCATGTTCTGGATGGTGGCGCGGTTGCTCCAGCAGGTGGTCAGGGCTTCTTGTGCGCACTCCTTGGCCTCCTCGTGGGAAGCGCGGTGGGCGATCTGAAGGTGGGTGGCGACGCGGGGCAGTTCGAACTTGACCAGGTACTCCCAGCTCACTTCCTCAGGCCCCTGGGCGTTCCTGATCTCAGGCACGTCCGAGGTCACGGCGGGGGAAAGGGGGCCGTTATCGGGCAAGGTAGACACTTCCTTGTGTTAAGGGGAGGAAACGGGGTGTGGGGAGGTGGGGAGTGGCAAGCACACGACCTTGTGGCTCTGTGTTCGGGGGCAAGGAGTCCTGGGTGAGGATCTGGGTGCGCCGCTCAAAACGGCAGGCAGGAGGCGGGGTGTGCCTCCAGTGATTATGAGTCAAAAACGGTGGTGAACGTTACTTCATGCAGGTCAGAGCCATGCAAGACGGTCGACGTTGCCGCTGTTGTCGCTGTTCGGTGATCACTGGATAGGTGAACAAAACACCCAATGGGCACATCGGCAACATAAGTAACTCATGCTGCTAATTCGCCTGCGGAACGGCGGCCGCGAGATTCAGACAGGTGCGGTTCTTGGCTCCGTCCGCGAGGGCGTGCGCTCCAGCATCCCGAGAAATTCTGCTATGCGACCCCTGTGCGCACGACCCTGGGTCCGCACGCTGCGATGCCAGGGGAGGGGGGACCCGAACGCGGGTTAGCGTGTCTTATCGGTGTGTGACCCGTACCCGGGCGCACACCCCCTGGTGTGAGGAGCAGGTGCAGCCATCATGAAGGACACCTCCCAACTGGTGGAGCGAGCCGCTACCACCCTGGCCGGTTCGATGACCACGCATGATGAGGCCGCGTGGCGCTCAGCCCTGGAAGGATTCGCGGCCCTGTTCACCGCCGCCGCGCACGTGGCCGCCGCGGAGCTGGAACGCTCCCGCGCCAAGGTGGTCGCCGATCCCGGCTTGGCCGCCGAAGCGGCCGGGGAGTGGAAGCCGAAGCTGCGCCGCCTGCTGCGGACCCACCCCGAGGCGGCTGAGCGGCTGCAAGCCCTGCTCCGAGAACTGGGGGCGAATGCCCCGCAGGCGGGAGTATCGCACCAGTCCAGCGGGACCGTGTCAGGGACGGCGGTGCAGGCCCACACGCTCCACGGCGGGGTCACCAACACCCACAACCACGAAGGTGGCGACCACGTCGACTTCTCCGATGGCACCTTCCAGGGTGAGGTCGTCGGCAAGAAGGTGGAACGCCACGAGAACACCCGGGTGGACCAATCCCGCGCCCGGGCGGGGCGGGACGTGATCGGGACACAGAACAACCACCACGGCGACCATGGCTCGGGCCGGGAGAGTTGAAAGTGCCCAAAAAGAAGAACAAGCAGAGGAAGCCCTCGCCCCGCACCCGGGTCGGCCAGAACCGAGCCCACGCCGACCGGGACGTGGTCGGCATCAGTAACCACCGCGGCGACATCAACTACTTCTACGCAGATGCGGCGCCCCAGGGTGCGGCGTCGATGGCGGCGGCCCTACCGCCGGTGGAGGCGGGCTTCACCGGCCGCGAAGAGGACCTAGAACGGCTTCTGGCCGCCTTGGACCCGGCCAACGCCGAGGGAACGGCGGCGGTGTCGGTGGTGGGGATGGGCGGAGTCGGCAAGACCCAACTCGCCCTGACCGCAGCCCACCAGACCCTGGGCCAGGGGTGGTTCTCCCAGGCGTTGTTCCTGGACCTGCGCGGCTACACCACCCCGGTCAACGCCCACCGCGCTCTGCAATCCCTCCTGCACTCCCTGGGGGTGGAAGCCGAGCGCATCCCCGAAGACGGTGACGCCCGTGCAGGCCTATACCGCGCCACCCTGGCCGCCCGGGGCCAAGAGTGGGGCGGGCCTGTGCTGGTGGTGGCCGACAACGCCTCCACCCCTGACCAGGTCACACCCTTGGAGCCGGGCCCGGGCGGGCACCGGCTCCTGGCCACCTCCCGTGAACGCCTGGGCGGACTCCCAGCGCGACGGGTGGACGTGGGGGTACTGAACGACGCGGAGGCCTTCCGGGTGTTGGCGACCGACCTGCGCCTGACCGACCCCGACGATGAGCGCGCCCACGACGTGGAAGGGCTCACCCAGGTGGCCAAGGCGTGCGCAGGCCTGCCGCTGGCGTTGCGGATCGCCGCGGGCCAATTGAAGAACGCCCCCGACCTGGAACCCGAGCCCCTGGCCCACGCCCTCACCCAGGGAGCGGACCGGATCACCCGCTTCACCGACCACCGCGAGCTCGGCGCGGTCTTCGACACCTCCCTGGCCCGGCTCCCCGCCGAGCAGCAAGACCTGCTGACATTGTTGGGGATGCTCCCGGGCCCGGACATCTCCACTACGGCCGCCGCCGTCCTGGCCGGGACGGATGAGACCACGGTGGTGGCCCGTTTGCGGGGACTGTCCTCCTCCCACCTGCTCACGGGTTCCAAGGGCCGGTGGGAGATGCACGACCTGGTGGCCTCCTACGCCACCACTCTGGCTGGTCCCCGGCCCGCTTCGCGGTTGACCCGGGCCCGGCGGCGTCTGCTCGATTACTACACCGACCACGTCACTGCCGCCGCACAGCACCTGCAGGCGCTGCCCGGCGACGACCCCCCTGAGGCGTTCGCCGACAGGGAGGAGGCGTTGGGGTGGTTGGACGCCCAGCGGGCGGTGCTGATCAACACCGCCCACCTGGCCCACCAAACCGGCCACATTCGCGCCACCATTGAGCTGCCGCTCAAACTGCGTGAGTACCTGGATATGCGTCGGCTGTTTCGCGACCAGAACACCATCACCCGCCTAGCCCTGGAAACCGCTCAACGCATCGGCGACCGCCTCAACGAAGCGGCGGCGTGGAACAACCTCGGCCTCGCCCTGTACGAGGTGCGCCGGTTCGACGAGGCAATCGAGGCCCACACCCGCGCCCGCAACATCTCCCAGCAGCTGGGCGACGCCCACCGCGAGGCGGGATCGTGGGGCAACCTCGGCCTCGTCCTGTGCGAGATGGGCCGGTGCGATGAGGCCATTGACGCCCACACCCGCGCCCGCAACATCTCCCAGCAGCTGGGCGACGCCCACACCGAGGCGATGGCGTGGAACAACCTCGGCCTCGCCCTGCGCGAGACGGGCCGGTGCGATGAGGCCATTGACGCCCACACCCATGCCCGCAACACCTTCCACCTACTCGGCGATGCCCACGGCGAGGCGGTGGCCTACGCGGGAGTGGGGACCTCGTTGGGAAGAATCCAGCGCTGGGAGGAGGCCACCGTGATCCTGGAGTGGTCTGTGGAGTTCTTCGCCGAGCAGCACGATCAGCACTCTCACGGCCAAGCGTGCTACGAACTGGGCCTGGTCCACTACCGATCAGGTTGCCCCGACCAGGCCATCCCTCTGCTGGAGCAAGCGGTCGAACTGCTGGCAGCCACCAACGACCCCCACATGCACGCCCAGGCCCGCCAAGCCTTGGACGAGGCCGCCACCTGAACACGAAGCTCCCAGGGGTAACAGACACCGGTGCTGAAGGGTGGTTACAAGGAAGCTCTGGCACACTCGTTCGGGTCCCCGCCTGCTCTGGAGAACCCATGCCCCAGTCCCTGCCCCTCCCGTTGTGGTCGCTGATCGCCGCGGCCGCCCTGGCCGTCACGGTACTGGCGGTGTGGGGCATGCGCCGCCTGGCCTCCCGCAGACCCGCGCGCGTGCGGGGGGACTCAGGGGCGGCGCCCCTGCACGGCGGCTACCTGGTGGCCACCGCCGTCATCGCCGTGGTGGCGCTGGCACTGATCCTGGTCGCGTTCACCATGAGCTACGCCGCCCTGTACGAGGCGGCCACCTGGCTGGCCCG
>VWVT01000019.1 GCA_008638415.1 Nocardiopsis sinuspersici | reverse complement strand
CCCTCAGAACGCACACGCTTGTAGTGGTTGTACACCGCCACCGACAACGCCTTCTTCGCCTGATCCTGACCGATCACATACGAATCCAGGAACTCATAGATCTCCCGCGGCTTGGGAAGCGCGTCCCAGGTGAGCTCGGTGGCGTCGGCGAGTTCCTCTTCGATGATCTCGTTGCACAGATCGATGCACTCATCGCAGATATACACGCCGGGGCCAGCGATGAGCTTCTTCACCTGCTTCTGGCTCTTGCCGCAGAACGAGCACTTCAACAGGTCCCCGCCGTCGCCGATGCGTGCCACCCAGCCACTCCTCAAAACTAAGGCCGCCCCGTCGGTGCCGCTCGCGCGCGAGGGCCGCGGAAGTCGAAAAATCTTCCGTGACCGTCCACAACGGTGGTCACGGACGAGGCGATCTGTGTGTCGCTCTCCGTCAGACTAAGCGAAAAACCGGACCGGCTTCACCACCGGGCTCCTCCGGGCGGGTCAGGGGCCGGTCCGGCCAACGCTTCGACCTGGGCCGGAACCCCCGCGGCGTGCCCGCTTCCGCGGGGACGGCCGGGGTTCTCGGCTCTGCTGTGCCCTACTGCAGGGAGGCCTTGCGGTAGGGCAGCACGAAATCGATGATTCCGTAGTCCTTGGCCTCCTCGGCGGTGAGGATCTTGTCCCGCTCGATGTCCTTGGAGACCTGCTCGACCGAACGCCCGGTGTGGCGGGCCAGGGTGGTCTCCAGCTGGGTACGGATACGGGTGATCTCGTTCGCCTGGATCTCGATGTCGCTGGCCTGACCGTGCATGCCCTCAGTGGCGGGCTGGTGGATCAGGATGCGGGAGTTGGGCAGCGCGCCGCGCTTGCCCGCGGTCCCGCCCGCGAGCAGGATCGCGGCGGCCGAGGCGGCCTGTCCGATGCACACCGTCTGGATGTCGGGGCGGACGAACTGCATCGTGTCGTAGATCGCCATGAGGGAGGTGAAGGATCCCCCGGGCGAGTTGATGTACATCTGGATGTCCCGCTCGGAGTCGAGCTGCTCAAGGGTGATGAGCTGGGCCATCAGGTCGTTGGCCGAGACGTCGTCGATCTGCACGCCGACGAAGATGATCCGCTCCTCGAAGAGCTTGTTGTACGGATTCATCTCCTTGACGCCGTAGGACGTCCGCTCCACGTAGGACGGCAGGACGTAGCGGCTCTGAGGAGCCATCGAGGCCGCGCCGCCGATGTGACTGGGATTGAACTCGGTCATTTCACGCCTTCCACGCACTGTGCCGTTCCTGGGACGCAGGTCCGACGGATCAACTCTGGGTCCGGTCCGGAGTCACGTCGAGGGTTCCCTCCAGGACTTCGTCGATGAAGCCGTAGTCCTTGGACTCCTGGGCGGTGAACCAGCGGTCGCGGTCGGCGTCCTTCTCGATCTGCTCGACCGACTGCCCCGTGTGCTCGGAGATCTTCTCGATGAACATCTTCTTCACGTAGAGCAGCTGGTCAGCCAGGATCCGGATGTCGGAGGCGGTGCCCCCGATGCCACCGGACGGCTGGTGCATCATGACGCGGGTGTGCGGCAGCGCGTAGCGCTTGCCGGGAGCACCGGCGCACAGGAGCATCTGGCCCATGGACGCGGCCATACCGATACCCACGGTGCGCACGTCGTTGGGGATGTACTGCATGACGTCGTAGATCGCCATACCCGAGGTCACGGAACCGCCGGGCGAGTTGATGTACATGGTGATGTCTCGCTGGCGGTCCTCCGCGGACAGCAGCAGGAGCTCACCAACCAGGCGGTTGGCGATCTCGTCGTCGACCTGCTGGCCGAGGAAGACGATTCGCTGGCGCAACAGGCGCTGAGGCGTCTGCTCAAGGAAAGGGGAAAACTGCGTCTCCGACGTGCGAGCGTCGAAGCGCGAGGTCTCATCAGAAATCGGCGGCAATCTCGTCACCTGCTCCGGAATCGAAACGGTTGCGATACAGCGACACTAACGCCGCTCGGCGCCGGGCTCGTCCGGATCCCGGGCCTGTTCGCTTTGAGCGCAGGGTGGTACGACCCCCACGCAGTATGTTCTTCCACCAGCGAACACGAGGGGCCCCGCCCGACCCGACTGGATCGGACGGGGCCCGTGCTCGCAGAGCGTTGGACGACCCTACTGGGCGGCGTCCCCGGCCTTGGCGTCGTCGTTCTCGGCCGAGGCCTCGGCGGGCTCGGCCGCCTCGTCCTCGTCCTCGATGACCTCAAGGGCCTCGCCGGCGGCGGCCGCGGCGGCCTTGGCGGCCTGCTCCTCGGTGCTCTCCTGCTCGATGACGTTGCCGTCCTCGTCGGTGACCCGGGCCTCGGCCAGGACCAGGTCCATGGCCTTGCCCCGGACGACCTCGGTGAAGGCGACGCGGATCTGGTCGGACTCGACCAGGTGCTGGGCCAGCTGGTCCGGGCTCACGCCCATGCGCTGGGCCTGCTCGAACACGTACTGGCTGAGCTCGCTCTGGTCGGCGCTCAGGTCCTCCTGGATGGCCAGCTGGTCGAGGATGAACCCGGCCTTGACCGCGGAACGGGCGCCGGAGGCCAGCTCCTCGTCGAACTCCTCCTCGGTCTTCTCCTGGGACTCGAGGTAGGCCTCCTTGGTCAGACCGCCCTGGGCGAGCTGCTGCTCCAGGCTCTGACGGCGGCGGTTGACCTCCTCGTCGACGACCGCGTCGGGCAGCGGGATGTCGACGGAGTCGATCAGCTTCTCCAGGGCCTTGTCACGGGCCGCGGAGAGCTGCTGGAGGCGGCGGACCTCGCCCATGCGCTTGCGCACGTCCTGGCGCAGCTCTTCGATGGTGTCGAACTCCGAGGCCAGCTGGGCGAACTCGTCGTCCAGCTCGGGCAGCTCCTTGACCTTCACGCTGTGCACGGTGACGGTGACGTCCGCCTCCTGGCCCTCGTGCTCACCACCGACGAGGGTGGTGCTGAAGGTCGCCTCGCCACCGGACTCCATGCCGCGCAGGGTCTCGTCGAGCCCCTCCAGCATGGCGTTGGTGCCCACCTCGTAGGAGTAGCCGCTGACGGCCACGTCCTCGAGCACCTCGCCGTCGACGGAGGCGGACAGGTCGATGGACAGGTGGTCGCCGTCCTGGATCGGACGGTCGACGCCCACGAGCGTGGAGAAACGCTCGCGCAGGGTGCCGATCTGCTCGTCGACCTGCTCGTCGGTCACCTCGGCGTTGTCGACGGTGACCTCGATGCCCTTGTAGTCCTCAACCTCGAACTTGGGGCGAATGTCGACCTCGGCGGTGAAGGCGAGTTCGTCGTTGTCCTCCAGCTTGGTGACCTCCACGTCGGGCTGGCCGAGCGCGAAGAGCTCCTCCTTCTGGATGGCTTCGTTGTAAAGCTCCGGGACGGCATGGTTGACCGCTTCGCTGATCACCGCGCCGCGGCCGACGTAGCGGTCGATCAGCCGCGCCGGCGCCTTGCCCGGGCGGAAGCCCTTGATCCGGACCTGCTTGGCGAGCGACTTGTAGGTCACGTCGAAAGCGTGATCGAGCTCCTCGAAGGGCACCTCGACGGTCAGCTTGACCCGAGTAGGGCTCAGCTCCTCGACATCGGTCTTCACGGGGCGGTACTCCTAGGTTTGCCGGCTGGTGTCCGCGTCGGCCCGCAGGCGCACCACACACAACGGCGAAATGCACGCGCGCACCCCGGAGGTCTTGACGACCGCATCCAACTGGGGTGCCCTGCGACGGGCTGGGACTTACAGTTTCCTGCTGATCGCACCAAGTCTAGGGCAGATACACAGGGGGCCACGGCGCACGGCCTGAGGCCACTGCCATGGTGGTTTCGTCGGGGTGGCGGGATTCGAACCCGCGGCCTCATGCTCCCAAAGCATGCGCGCTAACCAAGCTGCGCTACACCCCGTGTGCCAAGCCAAGGATCGCACTCTCGGTGTGGGTGTGCGAACACGGCTCCGGAGACTGTACTCTTGTCTCCGTCGGCTCCAAGAGTCTAAAGGACACTCGAAGTCTCTGGCGCCACGCGGGCGTAGTTCAATGGTAGAACCCCAGCCTTCCAAGCTGGTCATGCGAGTTCGATTCTCGTCGCCCGCTCCACTCGGGGAGAGCCGTGTGCGTCCGGCACCGGCTCGCTCCGCCGCTCCACCCGGGGGACGACCCCCAAACCCCCGCTCCACCCGGGAAGAGCCGTGTGCCTCCGGCACCGGCCCGCACCACCCTCCACCCGGGGGACGACCCCCAAACCCCCGCTCCACCCGGGAAGAGCCGCGCACCTCCGACACCGGCCCGCACCACCGTTTCCGTTCACGCGTCCGGACCCTGGCCGACCCCCGCTTCGGGGCGCCGCCCGGCCGCCGCCGGGGTGAGCTCTCTCACAGATACGGGCCGAAAGTCCACACCGGGGAGAGAACACTGTTCGGTTCCGTGCCCTCCGCGACGGAATACCGCTCTCCAGCGGGTACGTTGACCTTTCGGGCGACCTTGTGGGCGCGATCGGATCCGGTCGCCCTCGGGCTTGCGGAACGGGTGACTGAATGACGGACACGGACACGGACGCGACACACGACCCGGACACCGCTCTCAGCGCACGCTGGTTCGAGCGGCCCGACGACCTGGTGCGGCCGGCCGTGGTCACCGGGGCCTTCGACGTCCTGCACGTCGGACACGTCCGCTTCCTCCGGAGCATCGCCGAACGGGGGCTTCCCCTCGTGGTGGGTATCGAGTCCGACGAGCGCGTACATGCCTGGAAGGGGCCGGGGCGCCCGGTGAACCCCGCGGAGGAGCGCGCCGAGACCGTCGCCGCCCTGGGCTGCGTCACCGGCTCGTTCGTCATCGAGGGCCCGCCCGGGGTCGCCGACTGGGCCTCCTACGCCGATCTCCTGCGCCCCCTGGCCCCCGCCGCCCTGGCCTACACCGCCGGGGACCGCTACACCCAGGCCAAGATCCGCGGCGCCGACGCTCTCGGCGCGCAGGCCTGGGAACTGCCCTTCACCCCCGGCCGCTCCACCACCGCGGCTCTGGGCCGCCTCGCCCACTCCCTCTAGGACCGCGGCGGCGTTCCCGGCGGATCCGCCCCGGGAGGTCCGCGGTACGGCACGAACCCCGGGTCCACCCGTCCGGGAAGCGGCGTGCGTACACCGGTGTTGACGCATGCGTGGCTAACAGGCGAGCAGAACGAGGCTGTCCATGACAATGATGTCCGGCAGGCCCTCCTACAGGGCCCTGGTCAACGACGGGAGCGCGAAGGGGCAGTCACTGCCACCCGGCATCACCCGGCGGATCATCTCCTACGCCCGTCCGCACTGGCGGACGATCCTGTGCTTCCTGCTGGTGACCATGGTCGGTTCAGCGATCGTGGTCGCCAACCCGCTCCTGCTCAAGGCCATCATCGACCGGGGCATCATGCCCGGGAACACCACGCTGGTGGTGTGGCTGGCGGTCGCCGCGGCCGGGCTGGCGGTGCTGGAGGGCACGCTGACCCTCCTCGGCCGGTGGCTGTCCTCACGGATCGGCGAGGGGGTCATCTACCAACTGCGCACGCAGGTGTTCACCCACGTGCAGCGGATGCCGGTGGCGTTCTTCACCCGCACCCAGACCGGGTCGCTGATCAGCCGGCTCAACACCGACGTGGTGGGCGCGCAGAGGGCGATCACCTCCGTGCTCCAGTCCGTGGTGTCCAACGTGGTCAGCGCGACCGCGGTGATCGTGACGATGCTCGCGCTGTCGTGGCAGGTGACGCTGATCGCGCTGGCGCTGGTCCCGCTGTTCGTGGTTCCCGCCAAGCTGATCGGGCGGAGGCTGGCACACATCTCCCGTGAAGCCATGGACAACAACGCGGACATGAGCTCGCTGATGACCGAGCGGTTCAACGTCGGCGGGGCGATGCTGGTCAAGCTGTACGGACGCCCCGACGAGGAGTCGGCGGGGTTCGCCCGCCGCGCGAGCCGGGTCCGAGACCTGGGCGTGCGCCAGGCGGTCTACGGCTCCCTGCTGTTCAGCATGCTGGGCCTGATCACGGCGCTGGCGATGGCGATGGTGTACGGGGTCGGCGGCGTGCTGGCGATCAACGGGGCCTTCGAGGTGGGCACGCTGGTGGCGCTGACCACCCTGCTCTCCCGCCTGTACGGACCGGTGACCACGCTGTCCAACGTGCACGTGGAGATCATGACCGCCCTGGTCTCCTTCGACCGTGTCTTCGAGGTGCTGGACCTGGAGCCGGGCCTCAAGGAGAGCCCGGACGCCGAGGACCTGCCCGGCGGCGCGCTGGGCGTGGAGTTCGACCACGTGTCGTTCCGCTACCCCGGGGCGAAGGAGTCGTCGGTGGCGTCGCTGGAGCTGACGCCGCACGCGGAGGTGGACGAGGACACCCAGGTCCTGAGCGGGGTGTCCTTCCGCGCGGAGCCGGGGACGATGGTGGCCCTGGTGGGCCCGTCGGGCGCGGGCAAGACGACGCTGACGCACCTGGTGTCGCGTCTGTACGACCCGACCGAGGGCGAGGTGCGCCTGGGCGGCCTGGACCTGCGCGAGGCGACCGGCGACTCCCTGCGCGAGACGGTGGGCGTGGTCACCCAGGACGCGCAGCTGTTCCACGACACGGTGGGCGCGAACCTGCGGTACGCCCGTCCGGAGGCGACCGACGCCGAGCTGGAGGAGGTGCTGCGGATGGCCCGGCTGGGGCCGCTCCTGGAGCACCTGCCCAACGGCCTGGACACGATGGTCGGCGACCGGGGGTACCGGCTGTCCGGCGGTGAGAAGCAGCGGCTGGCGATCGCGCGGCTGCTGCTGAAGGCACCCTCGGTGGTGGTGCTGGACGAGGCCACGGCGCACCTGGACTCCGAGTCCGAGGCGGCCGTCCAGGAGGCTCTGGCGGTGGCCCTGGAGGGACGGACCTCACTGGTGATCGCGCACCGGCTGGCGACGGTACGGGAGGCGGACCAGATCCTGGTGCTGGAGGACGGGCGGATCCTGGAGCGGGGCACGCACGACGAGCTGCTGGAGCAGGGCGGGCTGTACACCGCGCTGTACCGGACCCAGTTCGCACCGCAGAGCAGCTAGACCGTGTCTCCCTGAGGCTCCGCCGCGCTTCGCCCCGGGCCCGGACGCCGCGGGTACGGGGCACACGGCGGCGGATCACCGGACTACCTCGTCCCCTCCTTCCCGCCGTCCTTCCTCTTGTCCTTCTTGTCCTTCTTCTTGTCCTTGCCGGACTTCTTCGGGCGGCTTCGGTCCTTGTCCGGGCCCGACTCCTTGGCCGCCCTCCTCTCGGCCTCGGCCCTCTTCTCGGCCTTCTTCCCGGCCTTCTCGCGCTCCTTCCCGGCCGCCTTGGAGTGCTCCTTGGACTCCTTGCGCTTCTTCTGCTTCTTCTGCTTCTTCTGTTTCTTCGCGTCCTTGGACGTCACGTGGCCGGCCAGGGCGGCGGGCAGCGGCGCGAGGCCGGGGCCGCCCTCGAAGATCCAGTCGTCGACGGCCTCGACCAACGCGTCCTCGGTGATCCCGCCCAGCCACACCGGACGGCCGCCGGCCGCGCGCCCCGCCTGGGAGGGCTGGACGACCACCACGTTCGCCTGGAAGCAGATGTCCAGGCACTTGCTGGTGCGTACGGGGACGGTGCGACCGGAGTGGTCGTCGATGGCGCTGAGGCGGGCGAGTTGGGCCTCGTGGTCCACACCCGGGACCTTCTTCCTCGTTCCGCAGCAACAGCCCCGACAGACCGTGAGCTGGCACGGACGCCCTTCGACCGCGTTCACGTTCTCCCTCGTACTCTCGTCAGGAGCGCCAGAACCGTTAGGTCCGCCTTGCCTCATGCAGGGTAATCCGCTTCGTCGTCCCGCTGACCGGCGGGTACGCCGCTTCGCCCCGGGTCCGCGACCACCACGGGCCGCCAGGTCTCCGGAAGCCCCTCCCCCTCGGCCTTCCCGTTCCATCCCGGCGGCCACACGATCGGCAGTCCGGCGGCGAACAGGGGGTTGCGGTGGTCCATGAGCTGCACGCGCACCTGGGGTTCGGTGCACGCTCCCGAGTTCCCGCAGTCGGCCACCGGCTGGCCCGCCCGGACGCGGTCCCCCCGGCGGACCGTCAGCGACCCCCGTCGCAGATGCCCCAGGAGCACGTAGGCGCCTCCCACGTCGATCACCAGGTGGTTGCCGAGCATCCCGGCCGGGCCCCGCAGCTCCCGCAGCGTGTTCTCCACGACCGAGCCGAACAGCCACGGCCACGAGTTGCGGCTTCGGTGGTCGCGCCGGCGGCCGTGCGCGGTCACCACGGTCCCGTCGGCGGGGGCGTACACGGGCTGCCCGAAGGCCGGGAAGTCGCCCGGCGGACGGCTGAGCGGCCGCCAGCCGATGTCTGGCCGGACGCCCTCCCCGGGTTCGGCGACCAGGCCGAGCGCGTAGGTCTGCCCGTAGGCGTGGCCGCCCTGGCTGGGCACGCTGTCCACGGGGCTGGTGAGCGCCATCCAGCGGCCCCGTACCGGCGGCTCCAGCGTCCGGGGCCCGCACCGCACGGTGCCCAGGCGCAGGTACACCACGAGCGCGGCCGCCGACAGCGTGCCGCCCACCCACCAGGACAGGCCGAGGTAGCCGGCGAGGAGGGCGAGCGTGGCCGCCCACATCAGCGGCATGCGGACCCTGGCGAGCAGGATCGGCCACCGGGGACCGGCCGGGGCCCGCGGTCCGGAGGGCCCGGCGGGACCGGGGGAGGCGGGGACACGCGAAGGGGCGGGTGAAGGCATCCTCACATTGTGGACGCCCCACCCGCCCCGAGCTCACACAGGTCGCGCTACTGCTGGTTCCCGTCCTTGCGGGAGCGCTTGCGCAGGTACTCCGTCGCGGCTCCGGCTCCTCGGTCGATCTTGTCGTCGTGGGAGCCCTTGGTAGCCTTCTTCGCGGCTTGCGCGGCCTTGCCCACCAGGCCCTGGGCCTTGTCGGCGTTGTTGTCGACAACCTTCTTCAACCGGTTGAACGCGCCTCCGGCACCCGCCATGGAATCCCCCTCGATTGGTCCTGCTCCTCAGGAGATACCCGCTCCACCTCCCGTTCATGCGCTCGGAGCAGCGCGAAGAACGCCCCAAGCGGCGCTGACCGGGTCAGACGCCCAGGACCACGGTCGCGATGGAGAAGTAGATGAGCAGGCCCGAGGCGTCCACGATCGTGGTCACCATGGGAGAGGACACCACGGCCGGGTCCACCCCCACCTTGCGGGCGAGCAGCGGCATGGCGGAGCCGATGACCGCCGCCCACGTACACACCGCGATCACCGAGCACGCCACCACCAACGCGACGTCCGGGCCCACCAGCAGGGAGCCGATGGCCAGTGCCAGTCCGGCCAGGAGGAGTCCCAGGAGCAGGCCGACCCGCGCCTCCTTCCAGATCACCGACGGCAGGTCGCGCACCCGCACCTCGCCGACCGCCAGGGCGCGCACGATCGCGGTGGCCGACTGCGCGCCGACGTTGCCGCCGGTGCCGATGAGCATCGGCACGAACAGCGCCAGTGCCGTGACCGCTTCCAGAGCGGACTCGAAGGCCTGCATCACGTTGACCGTGAGCGTGGCCGCCACGATGAGCAGCATCAGCCACACCGAGCGGGCTGCCACCAGGCGCAGCACGCCGACGGTCACGTAGTGGTCGCTGACCGGGCTGGCACCGGACTGGCGGGCCATGTCCTCGGTGTCGGCGGCCTCGATGATCTCCAGGGCGTCGTCGAAGGTCAGCAGGCCCAGGAAGCGGTCCTCGGAGTCCACCACCGGCAGGGAGACCAGGTTGGCCTCCTGCATCAGGCGGGCGGCGTCCTCGACCGGTTCCGAGGCGCGCACGCGCGGCGCGAACACGTCCACGATGTCCTTGATCAGGCGCTCGTCTCCGTTGACCACCAGGTCGCGCAGCGTCACCGTCCCGACCATGCGGCGGCCGTCGCCGACCACCGGAAGGGTGTAGATGGTCTCGGCGTCGGCTCCTTTGGCGCGCACGACCTCCAGGGCGCGGCCCACCGCCAGGTCGCGGTGCAGGATGACCGTCTCGGGGGTCATGTACCGGCCGACGGAGTTCTCGGGGTAGCCCAGGAGCGCGGCGGTCATCTTGCGTTCGGAGAGGCTGAGGCCGGCCAGCGCGCGGGTGGCGATCTTGGCGGGCGCCTCGCCGATGAGACGGGCCCGGTCGTCCGGGTCCATCTCCTCCAGGATCTCGCGGAAGGCGGCGTCGCGCAGGCCCAGCAGGATGGCCTGCTGCTGGCCGGGGTCGAGTTCCTCGAAGACCTCCAGCTCGCGGTCCTTGTCCAGGAGCCGGAAGGGGATGATCGCTTCGCCGCCGTCCATGCGGGAGAGCTCGTCGGCGATCTCGTAGGGCCTGTGTTCGGCCAGCCAGAGCCTGATACCGGACAGATCGTTGGCCTGGACCAGATCGATCAGTTCCTCAGCGCGCTCGCCTTCTGACATGCGAAGCACCCCCTCGCATTCTCCTACGCCCGTTGGGGGGCACCCACGGGCGGCACCGGTCCTCGGAAAAGCGGCGGGCCGGTGGTCCGGCCCCGCTCCGGTCCCGTTGTCGCTGGTGTGGTGGACCGTGCGCGGAGTTGGTACCCGGGGGCGAAAAGGGTGGGCACGGCGAGCCTGGACGTGTACGGACTGAGCCGCCGTACGCGGGACGGGGAGCACACCGACCCTACCCGTCGGGGCCTCCAGGTGCCGCATCAACCGGCCCGAGGGCACCGCGGGCACCGCCCCGCGGGGCCGGGGAGCCCTGGCCGGGGGGTCAGTCGCGCCAGAGGACGACCAGGGCGCAGTCGTCGTTCTTGTCCTTGCTGAGGGTGTCCACGATCTCGCCCGCACCGGTGGTGAAGCCGCGCGGGACGATGCGCTCGGCGGCGCCCAGGAGCCGGTCGATCCCCGCGTCGAGGTCCTCGCCGGGGGTTTCGATGAGGCCGTCGGTGCAGAGCATGATGGCGTCGCCGGGCCGGAGCTTGCCCTGGACGGAGGTGTAGGTCATCTCCGGGATGACCCCCAGGACCACACCCTTGGCCTCGGTGGTGCTCCACACGCCGCCGCCGCTGTCGTAGTGCAGCGCGGGCGGGTGACCGGCGGAGGCGATCTGGTACTCGCCCGTGTCCAGGTCCACGCTCAGGTGCACGGCGGTCACGAAGCCCTCGCCGCCGCTGTTGCGCATGAGGTAGTCGTTGCAGTGGGCGAGGAAGTCGCGGACGGGGACGGCCCCGATGAGCCCGCTGAACGCGCCGGAGAGCATCAGGGCGCGGGTTCCGGCGTCCACGCCCTTGCCGGAGACGTCCACGACGGCCACGTCCAGCCGGTTCTCCTTGCGTATGGAGACGACGAAGTCGCCGCCGAAGGAGGAGCCGCCGGCCTGGCGCAGGACGGCGGTGCGCCCCCAGCCCTCGGGCAGCCGGGGCAGCCTGCCCTGGTGGCGGATGCGGTCGCGCAGGTCCAGCAGCATCATCTCGCCGCTGAGCCCCTGCACGCCGAGGCGCTCGCGCACCCCCGACAGCAGGTAGGACAGGACGGCGGTGACGCCGATGGTGACCAGCAGGCCGGGGCCCACCTGGCCGAAGTCGAGCATGAAGGCGACGAACAGCAGGACGGCGGCGACCACGGCCAGCAGGAAGGCCAGGCTCTTGCGCTTGAGGAGGAGGCCGCCCGCCAGGACGGTGAGGATGGTGGAGCTGGGCGGGAACCAGCCGGAGGGTCCCCACACGGCGCCGACTCCGACGCCGACGGCCAGCACGACGAGGGTGATGAGGACGAGCCGGTAGCGGAACAGCACCTTGCGCCGGAGCACCGCGACGAGCCGCTGCACGGTGGAGCGCAGCAGCCGGGTGGCCTTGGCGGTCGGTGTGGGCTTCATGGATCCCCTGCGTTGCACACCCGCTCACCAGCGGGGGTTCGGTTCTCGGACGGCATGGTCGGGTGGGCACGGGGGCCACGTCGCCACCGGTGCGTGTCCGGCTTGCGGGGGGCGGTGTGCGGGGCACGCCCTGGCCGTGGTGACTGGAGGAGCCGACGAAGGGCACCGACACGCCGCGGACGACGAGGGCCCGCCACTGTGCACGAACTGTAGCGCGGGGGGTGTGGCCGTGGCACGTGCAACCAGCGGTGTTCTCCCCCAAACCGCGGATTTGGGTTCAGCCGATAACCGAGCGTATGGAGTCGGGCACTACCCCGACACGGGGGAACGGCGTCGAATGCCGGGGACGTCCCCCCTTCCCGGGCGCCGCCTCACGGCCGGGGCCCTTCCTTGACCGGGCCGTCCGGTGCGGCTCCCACCCTGGTGGCGTGGCCGTACCCCAGAGTCCCACAAGGGCTCGGAGCCGACCAGGGACACCTGCCCCGAGGGGTGAGATAAGGCACAGCGTCCATAAACGCCACAAACAAGACAAAAGGTGGAAAAAGCTACACGCAAGCGTGGAAGTTTTACAGAAGACCACATACCCGGCCGCGCGGGACCCGTCGCCGGGGAGGGCGGCCCCGTGTGCGGGAGGCCCTCCCCGGTCGGACCCTCTAGGCCTGGGGAAGCGGCGGGAGTTCGCCGGTCTCCTCGTAGGCCGTCAGCATCCTGATGCGGCGGGTGTGCCGCTCCTCGTCGCTGTAGGGGGTGGAGAGGAAGGTCTCCACGAACCCGGCGGCCTCCTCCTGGGAGTGCATCCGGGCGCCGATGCTGAGCACGTTGGCGTCGTTGTGCTCGCGCGCGAGGCGGGCGGTCTCCTCGCTCCAGGCCAGGGCGGCGCGAACGCCCCCGACCTTGTTCGCGGCGATCTGCTCGCCGTTGCCGGAGCCGCCGATGACGACGCCCAGGGAGCCCTGGTCGGAGGCCACGCCCTCGGCCGCGCGCAGCACGAAGGGCGGGTAGTCGTCCACGGCGTCGTAGGCGAGGGGCCCGGCGTCGACGACGTCGTGGCCGCGCTCCCTCAGCCAGGAGGCGAGATGTTCTTTGAGCTCGTAGCCCGCATGGTCTGATCCAAGGTAAACACGCACGGACACAGTCTGGCAGGTCATGGCGGCCACGAGCGCGGCGCCCCGCTCGCGTGCGCGAAACGGGGCGCGGCGGTACGCGGGTCCGTCAGAGGGCGGCCGCGGACGCCGCCGCGGAGGCGACGGCCAGCCCGAGGACGGCGAAGAACGCCATGGAGAGGATGGCGACCATGTTGTACAGGACGATCGCCTTGAGGTCCCTGCCGATGGGACCTGCCTTGGAGACCGCGGGCTTCTTGCTCAACTCACACCTCGTTCGGGTTCGACCAGGGATATCCCGTCGGAATTTTTCCACACCGCACAACGCGGTCGTCACCGGGGCCGATTCCTCGCGAGGGTGTTCGGAGACCGTGAGTCCGCACACACGTACGGCGGCGGACCCACGGTTCGCGACGGACCCTCAGCCGTGCCGACCGCCCGGAAGACCCGTCACGGCCCTCACATCTGGACGGCCTTGACCTCGCAGAACTCCTCCAGGCCGGACAGTCCCCACTCGCGTCCGTTGCCCGAGCGCTTGTAGCCGCCGAAGGGGGCGCGCGGGTTGAGCGCGCCGCCGTTGAGCTCGATCTGGCCCGCCCGCAGGCGCCGGGCGACGGCCAGGCCCTGCTCGGAGTCACCGGACCACACGGCGGCGTTGAGCCCGTACACGGTGTCGTTGGCGATGGCGACCGCCTCCTCCTCCGTGTCGTAGGGGATCAGGACCAGCACGGGGCCGAAGATCTCCTCCTGGGCGATGCGCATGTCGTTGCGCACGTCGGCGAAGACCGTCGGGCTGACGTAGTAGCCGGTCGGGCGGCCCTCCACCGGCTCGGCGCCGCCGGTGACCAGGCGGGCGCCCTCCTCCACTCCGAGCGCGACGTATCCGCGGACCTTCTCCAGTTGGGCGGCGGAGACCAGGGGTCCCATGCGGGTGCCCTCGTCCTCGGGGTCGCCGGGCACGTACTTGGCGGCGGACCCGGCGGCCAGGGAGACCGCCTCCTCGTAGGAGTCGCGGTGCACCAGCATGCGGGTGAGCGCGTTGCAGCTCTGGCCGGTGTTGCGCATGACGTCGGCGACACCGCGCTTGACCGCCTTGGCCAGGTCGGCGCCGGGCAGGATGACGTTCGGGGACTTGCCGCCCAGTTCCAGGGCGACCTTCTTGACGGTCTCCGCGGCGACCTGGCTGACCCGCGTCCCGGCGCGGGTGGAGCCGGTGAAGGACACCATGCCCACCCCGGGGTGCGCGGCGATGGCCTCGCCGACGACCGGGCCGGTGCCCGAGACCAGGTTGAACACGCCCGCGGGCAGGCCGGCGTCGTGGAGGACCTCGGTCAGGGCGTAGGCGCTGAGCGGGGCGACCTCGCTGGGCTTGAGGACGACGGTGTTGCCCGCCAGCAGGGCGGGGACCACCTTGAGCACGATCTGGTGGAGCGGGTAGTTCCACGGGGTGATGGCGCCGACGACGCCGACGGGCTCGCGCACGATGAGCGAGTTGCCCTCCCGCTCACCGCCGAAGTAGCGCTCGCCGGTCTCCTCGACCAGGTCGATGTAGGTCTTGAACATCAGGGCGGGCAGCCCCGCCTGGACCTTGCGGGCGAACCCGGCGGGAGCGCCCATGTCCCGGGTGAGCTCCGCGGCGATGTCGTCGACACGGGCGTTGAACAGCTCCAGGGCCTTGGCCAGGTGGGTGACGCGCTGGCCGGGCGTGAGCGCGGACCAGGCGGGGAAGGCCGACGCCGCGGCCTCGACCGCGGCGTCGACGTCCCCGGCGGCCCCGGCCGGAACGGAGTCGATGACCTGCTCGGTCGCCGGGTTGACCACGTCCAGGGCCTCGCTGGATACGGAGTCGCGCCAGGCGCCGTCGATGTAGAGGGATCGCATGACCCCATTTTCGCAGAACGGGATTCGGGTTGAACAGTCCGGACCCCGACGCCGGTGGTTTCCCTGATACGCGAACACACGGCGGCACCGGGCGAGGGCCCGTTTTCGAGAGACCTCAGCACCAGGGGGTGTTCGGGCGTCCACGGGGTTCTGGAGGCGTCGGAGGTGGGACGAACAAGTACTGCGGCCGTAGGCCGTCGTTTGAGGGCGGTGGCGGGCGACGGCGTGGGCACGAGCCGTCGCACCGCAGGCGCCGAAGGTTCCCGTCCTCCGGACGCCCGAACAAGAAAGAACCGCGCGCAGCGTCCGTTGAGGGTGGTGGCGGGCGACGGGTGGGACGAAGCGAAGCGAGGGCCCGAAGAGAACACGGGTCAGTCCCAGTGCGGCGGGCGCTCGGCCACCAGCCACGCGGTGGAGTCCTCCTCCAGGCCGTCGCCCCAGCCGGGGCCGCTCTCGTCGCTGGTGGTGTCGGGCAGGATTTCGAGGTCGTCGAGGAATTCGACCCTGCGCTCGTCGTCGGATCCGGACACGGTTGCCCTCCCTACGTCACGGCGGGACCCTCCCGCCGTGCTGCCTGCGTGGTCCCGGCCTCCAGTGTGCACCGGACGGGGTGCGGCCGCCCGGCGCCACTCCCGCCGCGCCGGGGACCGGCACGGCGGGTTCGGGACCGGCCCCTGGAACTTTCGGGTCAGTCGAAGACCGGGGCCCTGGTCCGGGTCCGCTTGAGCTCGAAGAACCCGTCGGTCCCGGCGACCAGCAGCACACCGTCCCACAGCTTCCCGGCGTCCTCACCGCGCGGGACGGGCGTGAGGACCGGGCCGAAGAAGGCCGTGTCGGCGACCTGGATGACGGGGGTGCCCACGTCCTCGCCGACCAGCTTCATCGCCTCGGCGTGCGAGGCGCGCAGGGCCTCGTCGTACTCGGCGGCCGTTCCCGCCTCCGCCAGGTCCCCGGGCAGGCCGGCGTCGGCCAGCGCGGCGCGGATCGTGTCCGCGGTGCGCGGCTCGCCGTTGTTGTGGAAACGGGTGCCCAGGGCCGTGTACAGGCCGCCCAGGACCTCCGGGCCGAAGCGCCGCTCGGCCGCGACGCACACCCGTACCGCCTCCCAGGACCTGTCGATGCTCTCCCGGTACTCCTCGGGCAGGTCCCGGCCCTCGTTGAGCACCCCCAGGCTCATCACGTGCCAGCGCACCCTGACCGGCCGCACCTTCTCCACCTCGACCAGCCAGCGCGAGGTGATCCAGGCCCAGGGGCACGCGGGGTCGAACCACATGTCCGCGTAGGCGGTCTCCTGGTCGCCGCCGGAGTCGGGGGTCTGCGTCATCGCTGCTCCTCGGATCACGAAAGGGGGCCACAAGATCTGTCCGTAGGGGTGCAACCTCGCCCATCGGTTGCGCATTCCGCCCCGGCGCGTGGCAGGATCGTGCCGAGTGAAGACGACCTCCGGCCCCGACGACGCTCCACCCCAGGCGGCGGACTCGCCGTGGTCGGCAACGATCCGGCCGGCGACGACGGCGGCCGTGGAGGGAGCGTGGCGTGGCGGGAAACCTGACACGGGACGAGGCTCGGGAGCGTGCGCGGATTCTCAGCGTCGACTCCTACGCCGTGGAGTTGGACCTGACCACCGGTGCCGAGACCTTCCGGTCCACCACCGTGATCCGCTTCTCCAGCTCGGAACCGGGGGCGCGCACGTTCGTCGAGCTGGCGGCGCCGAAGGTGCTCACGGCGACACTGAACGGCGCCGAGCTGGACCCGGCCGAACTGTTCGACAGCGAGCGCCTCGTCCTTCCCGAGGTGGCCGGGCGCAACGAGCTGACGGTCGTCGCCGACGCAGCGTACATGCGCACCGGCGAGGGCCTGCACCGGTTCGTGGACCCGGTCGACGAGTCGGTGTACCTGTACAGCCAGTTCGAGACGGCCGACGCGCACCGCATGTTCGCGTGCTTCGACCAGCCCGACCTGAAGGCCACCTTCGAGCTGACCGTGTTCGCTCCCCCGTCGTGGGAGATCGTGTCCAACAGCGCCCCGGACGTGGAGCGCGAGGCCGCGGGCCAGGACCGGGTGCGCTGGCACTTCCCGGCCACTCCGGTGATGTCCACCTACATCACCGCGCTGATCGCGGGCCCCTACCACGTGGTACGCGACGAGCACGACGGCATCCCGCTGGGCCTGTACTGCCGCGCCTCGCTGGCCGAGCACCTGGACTCCGACGCCCTGTTCGACGTCACCAAGCGGGGCTTCGACTTCTTCCACGGCCTGTTCGACCTGCGCTACCCCTTCGGCAAGTACGACCAGCTCTTCGTGCCCGAGTTCAACGCGGGCGCCATGGAGAACGCGGGAGCGGTCACGTTCCTGGAGGACTACGTCTTCCGCTCCCGTGTCACCGACGCCCGCTACGAGCGCCGCGCCGAGACGATCCTGCACGAGATGGCGCACATGTGGTTCGGTGACCTGGTCACCATGCGCTGGTGGGACGACCTGTGGCTGAACGAGTCGTTCGCGACCTACGCCAGCGTGTACTGCCAGGCCAACGCCACCAGGTGGACCGACGCCTGGACGACGTTCGCCAACGTGGAGAAGGCCTGGGCCCTGCGCCAGGACCAGCTGCCCTCCACCCACCCGGTCGCCGCCGACATGGTCGACATCCAGGCGGTCGAGGTCAACTTCGACGGCATCACCTACGCCAAGGGCGCCTCGGTGCTCAAGCAGCTCGCGGCCTACGTGGGCGTGGACGCGTTCTTCGCGGGCGTACGCGCCTACTTCAAGGAGAACGCGTTCGGCAACACCGAGCTCAAGGACCTGCTCAAGCACCTGGAGGCCGCCTCCGGCCGCGACCTGTCGGGCTGGTCGCGCGACTGGCTGGAGACCACGGGCGTCAACACGATGCACCCGGAGTTCGAGGTGGACGCCGAGGGCAACTTCACCTCCTTCTCCGTGCTCCAGGGGGCTCCCTCCGAGCACCCGACCCTGCGCTCGCACCGCCTGGCGATCGGCCTGTACGACCGCACCGACGAGGGCGTCGTGCGCCGTGAGCGCGTGGAGCTGGACGTCAGCGGCGAGCGCACCGAGGTGCCGGAGCTGGTCGGCAGCGCCCGGCCGGACCTGGTGCTCATCAACGACGACGACCTCACCTTCACCAAGGTCCGCCTGGACCAGCGCTCCCTGCGCACCGTGGTGGAGGCCGCCGGCGAGATCCGCGAGTCCCTGCCGAGGGCACTGGCCTTCGGCGCCGCCTGGGACATGACCCGCGACGGCGAGATGGCCGCCCGCGACTACGTCGCCCTCGTCATCTCCGGGATCAGCGGCGTGAACGACGTCATGGTCGCCCAGACCCTGCTGCGCCAGGCCGCCGCGGCGCTGCACATGTACGCCGACCCGGCGTGGCGCCCGTTCGGCTTCGAGCAGCTCGCCGAGCGGCTGCGCGAGCTGCTGACCGCCGCCGAGCCCGGCGGGGACCTGCAACTGGCCTACGTCAACGCGCTGGCCGCCTCGGCGGTGACCGACACCCACCTGTCCCTGCTGCGGGGCCTGCTGGACGGCGCGATCACCGTGGACGGCCTGGCCGTGGACACCGACCTGCGCTGGACGCTGCTGCGCCGCCTGGTCGCGGCGGGCAAGGCCGGCGAGGCGGAGATCGACGCCGAGCTGGAGCGGGACCCGACCGCGACCGGTCAGCGGCACGCCGCCGGCGCCCGGGCCGCGATCCCCACCGCCGAGGCCAAGGCCGCCGCCTGGGAGCGGATCGTGGGCGAGGAGCTGGCCAACGCCGAGTTCCGCGCGGTGCTGCTGGGCTTCACCGAACCGGGCCAGGCCGAGCTGTACCGGCCCTACATGGAGAAGTACTTCGAGCAGCTCGCCCCGGCCTGGGAGAAGTGGACGGGCGAGTTCGCGCAGACCTTCGCCGAGGTGGTCTACCCCAGCCACCTGGTGGAGAAGGAGACGCTGGAGCGCACGGACGCCTACATCGCCGAGGCCGCTCCGCCTCCGGCGCTGCGCCGCCTGCTGGTCGAGGGCCGGGCGGGTGTGGAGCGCGCCCTGCGCGCCCGCGCCACCGACATCGCCGCGGGTAGGCCCCAGGAGTAGCCCGCGCCCTCCGAAGCGCTCGGGCAGCTCGCCCCGCCGCCCCGCGGCGGGGCGAGCGCGTCCCCTGCGGGCCGTGCCGCATCCGGCGCCCTCGTGCGGGCTCCGGTGCCCGTCCCGTCCTTCGCGTCCACCGGATCATCCCGCCCGGGCGTGAGGCGGTGCCGGCCTTCGCGGACCCGTCCGGGGCGCCGCGGCGCCCCGCCCCGGGCACGGGGCGGTGTCACAGGGCGCGCCCCTGCCCTCCGCCGACCGGGCCGAGGGTGCGCCGGATGCGTGCCACCATGCGGGGGTCGGCGAGCAGCTCGTCCACGAGCACCGGCTCGCCCTCTCCGTTGGTGAGCGGGATGCGCCAGTTCGGGTACTCGTCGCAGGTGCCCGGCTGGTTCTGCATCCTCCGGTCCCCCACCACGTCGGTGAGCGCCACTCCCACCATGCGGGCGGGGGTGGCCACCAGGTAGGCGTGCATGGCCGCCACCACGGCGGCGGGGTCCGTCACCGGGTCGACGCCCTCGTCGAGCAGCCCCAGCTCCACCAGCAGTTTCCGCCACCGCTCCACCCGGGCCTCGGCGTCGGCGCGCTCCTCCTCCACCGGGCGGCCGAGCAGCCCCAGCCGGTCGCGCAGCTCCACGTGCTCGGTGGACAGGAACGACGCCACCGGCGGCAGGTCGTGGGTGGCGACCGTGGCCAGGCAGTCGGTGCGCCACTGGCCGGGGGTGCGCGGCTCCCCCTTGGAGTCCTGTTCGAACCACAGCACGGACGTGCCCAGGACCCCGCGGTCGGCGAGGTGCTCGCGCACCCACGGCTCCACCGTGCCCAGGTCCTCCCCGACCACGACGGCGTCCGCGCGGTGGGCGGCCAGGGCGAGCGTGCCCACCATGCCCTCGTGGTCGAACCTGACGTAGGTGCCCTCCGCGGCGGAGGCCCCCTCGGGCACGCACCACAGCCGGAACATGCCCATGACGTGGTCGACCCGGACGCCGCCCGCGTGGCGCAGCGCCTGGGCGAGGATCTGGCGGAACGGGCCGTAGCCGAGTTCGGCCAGCCGCCGGGGGTGCCAGGGCGGCTGTCCCCAGTCCTGGCCCCGCCGGTTGAACTCGTCCGGGGGCGCGCCCACGTGCAGGCCGGGTACGAGCGCGCCGCCGTACATCCACGCGTCCGCGCCGCCCGCCTGCACGCCGATCGCCAGGTCGTGCACGATACCGACGCCCATCCCCCCGCCCTCGGCGGCGGCCTGCGCCTGGGCGAGCTGCTCGTCGAGGATCCACTGGAGCCAGCGGTGGAACTCCACCGTCGGCCACCGGCGCAGGGCCTCCTCGCCGACGCCCCGGGCGTTGACGTCGCGCAGGTGTCCGGGCCAGGCCCGGTAGTCGGTGCCGTACTCCTCGGCCAGGGCCGACCAGGTCGCGAACTCGACCAGGGGCCGGCCCTCGCGCTCCAGGTAGGTGCGCAGGGAGACCTCCCGGCCGGGCGCCCGGGGCACCTCGAAGAGCACCTCCAGGGCGGCGCGCTTGGCCCTCCACACCGAGTCGCGGTCGAGCAGGTCGGCCGTACGGCCACGTTCGCGCAGCGGTCGGGCCAGGCGCTGGATGCCCTCGCGCTGGGCGGGGTCGAGCCGTGCGTACTCGGGTACGTCCTCGACGCGGATGTAGAGGGGGCTGGCGTAGCGGCGGCTGACCGGCAGGTAGGGCGAGGGCTCCACTGGAGCCAGCGGCTCGGTGGCGTGCACCGGGTTGATCAGGGCGAAGTCGGCGCCCAGGTCGCGTGAGCTCCAGTCGGCGAGCTCGGCGAGGTCGCGCAGGTCGCCGGTCCCCCAGGAGGCGCGGGAGCGCACGCTGTAGATCTGCGCCATGATCCCCCACAGGCGCGGGTGGTCCCGGAGCGCGCTGGGCTCGACGCGGTCGGGGACCACGAGCAGGGGCGCGTCGTGTTCGGCGCCGCCGTCGGTGACGCGCAGGGTGTGCACTCCCAGGGGCAGGCCGGGATCGAAGGGCAGCAGGGAGCCGTCGGAGGTCTCCACGACGCTGCGGGCCCCTCCGGGCAGCACGAGGTCGGGTGCCTTGCCCTCCCGGACGACCACCGCCGGGGGCAGGGGGCCCCTGTACGCGGTGTCCGGTGTGGCGGGATCCACCCCCAGCGCCGCCAGGACATGGCGGATGGTGTCGGGGCTGACCGGGACCCGTCGCCCCCGCCAGTCCTCGTAGGCCGTCGCGACTCCGTGCTGCTCGGCCACCCGTGCCAGCTGAACGTCCCTCACAGCATCCGATCATGCCCTACCAGGGGCTCCGTACACCGGAGGCCGTCCCGGCGTGGGGCCAGAACGTGCCCGGGGTGCCGGCCGATAACGGCCCGGGGACACGGCGCCTCCGGACTACCGGGTACGTGCGGGCGGGCGGCCTGTACGGCTCGTCAATTCGATCGCCGCACGTCCTTGACGACTGCATAATCGGACTGTGCTCGCGAACTACCGGCGGCTCTTCGCCGTTCCCCACGTCCTCTCCCTGCTGGCCTGGTCCCTGACCGCGCGCTTCTACATGCCGGGCCTGATGATCGCGGTCACCTTCCTGGTCGAGGAGTGGACCGGCTCCTACACCCTGGCCGGGCTGGTCACGGGTGCCTTCACCCTGGGCATCGCCCTGGTGGGGCCGCTGCGGGGCCGGATGGCCGACCGGGGCGGCACCGACCGGCTGGTGCTGGTGTGCGGCGTGGTGTTCAGCTTGGGGCTGCTGGGGATGGTGCTGCTTCCCGGGTCGCTGTGGTGGCTCTCGGTTCCGCTGGCGCTGGGCACCGGGTTGTTCGGCACCCCCGCGAACCAGGTCGTGCGGGCGCTGTGGCCGCGTCTGACGCACGGCCCGGAACGGCAGGCCATCTACGCGGCCGAGGCCACCACCCAGGAGTTGCTGTTCGTCTTCTCCCCCGTCCTGACCGCCGGCGTGGTGGCCCTCGCCGGACCGCGCTGGGCGCTGCTCATGCTCTCGGTGCTGGCGCTGCTCGGCGCGCTCGGTTTCGCCCGCGCCCTGCGCCGGGCCGGGGCGGCCGGACCCGCGCCGACCGACGACGCGGACGGCGCCGACGGCGGGGAGGCGGGCCCCCGCCGGAGCCTGTTGCGCCACCCGGCTCTGGTGGTGCTCTTCCTCATGTGCCTGCTGATGGTCGGCGGGGTCATGGGGGTGGACCTGGTCATCGTGGCGTGGGCCAACGAGCTCGGCGAGCCGCGGTACGTGATGGTGCTGGCGTCGGTGTGGGCTCTGGGGTCGCTGGTGGGCGGCGCGATCGCGGGCGGGCTGCGCGGCCGCCCGCACCTGGTGCGGCGCTGTTTCGGGTCGGCGCTGGGCATCGCGGTCCTGGTGCCGTTCGTGCCGCCCGTCACGCAACTGCCGACACCGCTGCTGGTCACTCCCCTGCTCTTCGTCTCCGGGATGGCGCTGGCGCCGACCCTGGCGGCGGTGATGGGCCGCATGGGCGACCTGGCCCCCGCGCGGCGGCGGGCCGAGGCGTTCGGGTGGATGTCCACCGCGATGGGCACCGGCGGCGCGGTGGCCGGCCCGCTGACCGGCGCGCTGGTCGACCTCATGGGGATCGCGGGCGGTGCGATGGGAGCCGCGGCGCTGGTGCTGATGGCGGCGCTGCTGAGCCTGCTCGTGCCCGGACCCCGCCCCGAGGCACCCGAAGCGCCCGAGGCGTCCGGTGCGTCCGAGGCCTCCGAAGTGCCCGGTTCAGGCGTTCCAGCCGGGCGGCACCCGCTGGGCCCAGGGACGGGCGCGTTCCAGCTGCGCGGACAGCGACAGCAGGGTGCCCTCTCCGCCCATCCGTCCGGTGAGCATGGCGCCGACGGGCAGTCCCCCGGGTGACCAGTGCAGGGGGACGCTGACCGAGGGCTGCCCCGAGACGTTGTAGACCGAGGTGAAGGGCGTGAACCCGGTCATCCGCCGGAACTCCTCCTCCGGGCCGCCGCCGGTGAAGTGGCCGACCGGGACCGGGGGCGCGGCCAGCGTGGGCGAGAGCACGGCGTCGAAGGGCTCGGCCGCGGCGACCATGGAGCGCACGCCGCGCTGGAGGCGGGCGCAGGCGGCGATGTAGTCGGGGACGGGTGTGGCGCGGGCGCGTTCGCGCAGCCACCGGTTGAGGGGGCCGAGCTCGGCCTCCCGGGAGGGGGCCACGGGGGCGGCCGAGGCCATCGCGGCCCAGAGGACCTGGAAGTCCTCCATGAAGGCGCCGCCGAAGTGGGCGTCCCCGGGCTCGGGGACCTCCTCCACCTCGTGGCCGAGGTCGCCCAGCAGGCGGACGGCCTCCTCGTGGGCGGCCAGGACGTCGGGGTGGACGGGGATTCCGGCGAAGCCGGTGGTGGCGTAGCACCCGACGCGCAGACGGCCGGGGTCGCGGTCCACGTGGTCGGTGAAGCTCTCGCCGGGCGGCAGGGGCGGCGCGGTGAAGTGGTCGCCCGGCCCGGAGAAGGCCATGGCGTCCAGGAGGAGTGCGGCGTCGCGGACGTCGCGGGCGAGGGGGCCCGCGGTGGACAGCCCGGCGAGGTCGGGCCTGAGGGGCGCGCCGGAGATCCGGCCCCGGGTGGGCTTGAGGCCGAAGAGCCCGCACGCGCTGGCGGGGATGCGGATGGAGCCCCCGCCGTCGCTGCCGTGGGCGACGGGGGCGAGGCCGGCGGCGACGGCCGCCGCCGCGCCCCCGCTGGAACCGCCCGGGGACAGGTCGGTGTCCCAGGGGTTGCGGGAGGGCGGGGCGACGCCGTTCTCGGTGTAGCAGCTCGACCCGAACTCGGGAGTGTTGGTCTTCCCGGGCAGGACCGCGCCCGCCTCGCGCAGCCGGGCGACCAGGTCGGAGTCGGCCGGGGCCACGGCGTCGCGCAGGACCGGTGACCCGTGGGTGAGACGGACCCCGGCGACGGGTTCGAGGTCCTTGATCGGCACGGGGAGGCCGGTCAGGGGCGGCAGGTCGTCGGGCGTGTCACCCATCACCCGTTTCTCCGCGTAACGGGCTTGTTCGAGTGCCTTTTCCGGAGTGACCGTAATGTACGCACCATAACGGTGGTCATACCGCTCGATCCGGTCCAGGCAGTGCTCAGTGATCTCAGTAGGGGACAGCTCACGACTGCGGACCATGGCCAGGAGTCGGTGGGCCGGAAGGTCATGGATCTGGGTCATACCGATTCAGGTTAGCGGGCACGCCACGGGGCACCACGAAGACGGGAACCCCTTCTCTAGAGAAGCTGACCAAAGAGTAACCATTCCCTGTCCTGTCGGCCGAACACGTATGCGAGCCGGGAAACAGGGGAAGAAAAGTGTGAGAATCAATGCACTAGGACTCGGATATGGATCGAACTAACGTGTCCGACGTGGAATCGGCAACCAGAGTGAACGGCCATACCCCATCGTCCGAGGGCTCGGATCGACAAAGGCACGAAACCCTCTTTTTCCCCAGCAAGAACAACGACAAGGAGATCTCGGGCGGCAGAGCGGTCTACGGTGCACTCCGGGACAACCAGACCACCCGCAGATGGATCCTCCGCGGCGGCGGCTCGGTCGTGGTCGCCCTCGTGACCGGTCTGCTCACGTCCGAGTGGCGGATCGGTGTGACCTTCGGGATCCTCACCCTGATCGGTCTCGTCGTGTACTCCTCACGGCGCGAGTCGGAGATCCCCCGGTGGCGCAAGCCCTCGGCGGCCCAGCGCAAGACCGAGGCCCAGCTCAAGGTGATGAAGCAGCTCGGTTACCGGGTTCTGCACGCCCGTGTCGTGCCCGGCGGCAACGGTCAGATCGACCACTTCGTCGTGGGTCGGCGCGGCGCGTTCGCGATCGACTCCGAGTCGTGGGACAAGCGCCTCCCGCTGCGCAACAAGCTGGAGAAGCTCTACCACGGGCGGTTCAGCAAGAACGAGCGGATCGACGAGGCGCTGGAGGAGGCCAAACGGGCCGAGGAACTGATCAGCAAGGAGCTGGGGCGCGAGATCAGGGTGCGCGCGTCACTGGCCATCTACGGCCCCGGCATGCCCTGGGACAGCCACCGTCTGCGGGGTGTGGACATCATCACCGGGACCAAGGTCCGCAAGTGGCTGCGCAGCGGCCGCGACCGCCTGACCGACACCGAGATCGAGGACATCTACCAGGCCGCGCAGAAGGTCCTGATCCCCCGACACTGACCCCTCCCACCGACCCCCTTCCGAAGCGGTACGGGCCCGGGACCGGCCACAGCGCCGTGGTACCCGGGCCTTTCGCGTGTCCGGGCTCCGTTCGCCGACGCGCTCCGCGGGGCCGCCGCTCCGGCCACGGCCCCGCGCCCGGACCGCCGCGGGTCGGCGCGGGGCGGCGCGGGGGCGGCGCGCCCACCGGGGACGTCTCACGATCCGGATGCCCCGTCTTTAACTCCGAGACCACATCAGTGCGCCGAAGGACTACCATCGAGGGGAAACACCCGTAACGATGGGAGTCCGCCCCATGCCAGCCCTACGCTCGCGCACCGTCACCCACGGCAGGAACATGGCAGGCGCACGCGCCCTCATGCGCGCCACCGGCGTGGAGCGCGAGGACTTCGGCAAGCCCATCGTGGCCGTGGCCAACAGCTTCACCGAGTTCGTGCCCGGCCACGTCCACCTGCGCGAGGTGGCCGCGGTGGTCGCCGACGCGATCCGCCAGGCGGGCGGGGTTCCCCGCGAGTTCAACTCCATCGCCGTGGACGACGGCATCGCCATGGGCCACGGCGGCATGCTCTACTCGCTGCCCAGCCGCGAGCTGATCGCCGACTCGTTGGAGTACATGGTCAACGCGCACTGCGCCGACGCCCTGGTGTGCGTGTCCAACTGCGACAAGATCACCCCCGGCATGCTGCTGGCCGCGCTGCGCCTGAACATCCCCACGGTGTTCGTCTCCGGAGGGCCCATGGAGGCGGGCAAGGTCACGGTGGTCGACGGCACCGCCACCACCGTCCGCAAGCTGGACCTGATCAACCCCATGGTCGCCGCGGCCGACGAGAGCGTCTCCCAGGCCGAGCTCGACGAGATGGAGGAGGCGGCCTGCCCCACCTGCGGCTCGTGCTCGGGCATGTTCACCGCCAACTCGATGAACTGCCTCACCGAGGCCATGGGCCTGGCCCTGCCGGGCAACGGCACCGTGCTGGCCACCCACACCGCCCGCAAGGCGCTGTACGAGGACGCCGGACGCCGGGCCGTCGAGGCCGCCAAGCGCTACTACGAGGACGACGACGAGTCCGTCCTGCCGCTGTCCATCGCCACCCCGGCCGCCTTCGGCAACGCCATGGCCCTGGACGTGGCCATGGGCGGCTCCACCAACACGATCCTGCACCTGCTCGCCGCCGCCACCGAGGCGGGCGTGGACTTCGGGCTCCCCGAGATCGACGAGGTCTCCCGCCGGGTGCCCTGCCTGTGCAAGGTGGCGCCGAACACGGAGAAGTACCACATCGAGGACGTCCACCGGGCCGGCGGCATCCCCGCCATCCTGGGCGAACTCGCCCGCGGCGGCCTCCTGGACACCTCGCTGCCCACGGTGCACGGCAAGACCGTCGGCGAGTTCATCGCCGAATGGGACATCACCTCCGACAGCGTCCTGCCCGAGGCCGTGGAGCTGTTCCACGCGGCCCCCGGCGGCGTGCGCACCACCAAGGCCTACTCGCAGAGCGTGCGCTGGGACACCCTGGACACCGACCGCGACCAGGGCTGCATCCGCTCGGTGGCCAGCGCCTACACCAAGGACGGCGGCCTGGCGGTGCTGTTCGGCAACCTCGCCCCCGACGGCGCGATCGTCAAGACCGCCGGCGTGGAGGAGGAGCTGTGGACCTTCTCCGGTCCCGCCAAGGTCTTCGAGTCGCAGGAGGACGCCGTCGACGGCATCCTCAACAAGAGGATCGAGCCCGGTGACGTGGTGGTCATCCGCTACGAGGGCCCCAAGGGCGGCCCGGGCATGCAGGAGATGCTGTACCCGACGAGCTTCCTCAAGGGCCGCGGCCTGGGCAAGGCCTGCGCGCTCATCACCGACGGCCGCTTCTCCGGCGGCACGTCCGGGCTGTCCATCGGCCACGCCTCCCCCGAGGCCGCCGCGGGCGGGGACATCGCCCTGGTCGAGGACGGAGACGTCGTCAGCATCGACATCCCCAACCGGAGCATCGCGCTGGAGGTCTCCGGGGACGAGCTGGACACCCGCCGCGAGCGCCTGCTCAAGGAGCTGGGCCGGTTCCAGCCGCGCGACCGCCGGCGCCCGGTGACGGCGGCGCTGCGCGCCTACGCGGCCATGGCGACCTCGGCCTCCACCGGCGCGGCGCGCGACGTGTCCCAGATCGAGAGGTAGGGGGTGGGGGCGGCCCCGCCCGGGGCCGCCCGTGTCCTCAGGAACAGCAGCCGCCTCCGCAGCACCCTCCACCGGAGGGCGCGGGGGTGGACGCCCGGCCGCCCACCGCCACGGTGGACAGCAGCCGGACCGTGTCGTCGTGCCCCTGCGGGCAGGCCGCCGGGTCCCCGGCCCGGGCCATCGGACGGGAGAGTTCGAAGGTGTCGCCGCACTCGCGGCAGCGGAAGTCGTATCTGGGCATGCCGTCAGAATACGGCCGCCCTCCGGCGAACGCACCGGAGGGCGGAGGGGGTGAGCGGCGGGGACCGGGTGGGACGCCCGGTTCCGGTCCCGCCGGATCACGCCACCAGATGGGCCATGTACGGCTCCCACTGGGGGTCGCCGTGGAGGTCTCCGTTGATCAGGCGCCAGTGGGGACCCTTGGGCACCTTGGGGGTGACGTGCAGCTCCCAGCCGAGTTCGTCCAGGAACTTGTCGGCCTTGCGGTGGTTGCACGGCTTGCACGCGGCCACCACGTTCTCCCACACGTGCGCGCCTCCGCGGCTGCGCGGGACGACGTGGTCGATCGTCTCGGCCTTCTTCCCGCAGTAACCGCAGGTGTGTCTGTCCCGACGCATGAGCGCCACTCTGGTGAGGGGTACCCTGCGGCTGTACGGGACGCTGATGTAGCGCCGGAGCCGGATGACCGAGGGCACGTCGTAGGCTCGTGTCGCCGAGTGCAGTATCGCGCCCGCGTCATCCTGGTGGACGACCTCCGCCTTCTCCCTCAGGACGAGGAGAATCGCCCTGCGCAGGGGCAGTGTCGTCAGTGGTTCGAAGCTGGCGTTGAGCAGCAGCACATGGCGGCGGGCGGCTCCTGTGCCACCCTCCCGGCTGCCTCGGGCGCTCATCGTGTCGCCCCGGCCGTCGTCCGCGACGACCGTGTCTCTTCCCCGGCCAGCCGTTCGGCCAGCCAGGAGACCTCCCTGTGCACCGATCCGAGGATCGGTGGTTCCGTACGCCTTGCCACACGGACCTCCCGGTGGTCCCGCCGAGTTGCGTCCCGCATTCAGTTTGCGTGGTCGGACCGCCCCGGCGCCACCCCAATTTCCGCCGGGCCGCCCAGAAACCGCTTGTTCTCCCCTTTCCGGGTTCCATTGTGCGTCGGCCGGCCCCGATTCCGCCCCGCCGCCGCGCCGGACACGCCGGGTGGATAGCGGTGGATAGGGTGCGAGGCATGCGTGAACTCCGCTACCCCCCGGCCGCACGGCTGGACATCATCGAGACCCTGCACGGCCACACGGTCGGTGACCCCTACCGGTGGTTGGAGGACGCCGAGTCGACGGAGACCAAGGAGTGGGCGTCCTCGCAGGACGCCCTGTACGCCGAGGTCTCCTCACGGTTCGGTGCACGTGACTGGTTCGCCGGCCAGGTGCGCTCCCTGTTGGGCGCCGGCGGCGTCGGGGCACCCGTGTGGCGGGGCGACCGCCACTTCTTCGTGCGCCGTACCGCCGAGCAGGAGCACGCCGTGCTCTACGTCCGCGACGGCGACGGCCCCGAGCGCGTCCTGGTGGACCCCGGAGCGCTCGACCCGGAGGGCCTGACCACCCTGGACTCCTGGCGGCCCGACCACTCCGGCCGCCTGCTCGCCTACCAGCTGTCCGAGGGCGGCGACGAGGAGTCCGTGCTCCGGGTCGTGGACGTCGACAGCGGTGACGTGCTGGACGGCCCCGTCGACCGGGCCCGCTACAGCCCCATCGCGTGGCTGCCGGACTCCTCCGCCTTCTACTACGTACGGCGCCTGCCCGCCGAGGAGGTCCCCGAGGGCGAGGAGAACTACCACCGCCGCGTCTACCTGCACCGGCTGGGCACCCCCGCCGACCAGGACACCCTGGTCTTCGGGCAGGGCCGCGACAAGACCGAGTACTTCACCCCCGTCGTGAGCCGTGACGGGCGCTGGCTCGTCCTGCTCGCCAACCGGGGGACCTCGGCGGCCACCGACGCGTGGATCGCCGACCTGTCCGACGGGAACCTGGACGAGCCCCGCCTGGTGCCCGTCCAGGAGGGTGTGGACGCCGCCCTGTACCCGCACGTGGGCCGGGACGGGCGCCTGTACCTGTTCACCGACCGGGAGGCCCCGCGAGGGCGCCTGTGCGTGGCCGACCCCGCCGATCCCGGGTACGGGAACTGGACCACCCTGGTCCCGGAGGACCCCGAGGCGGTCCTGGAGGGGTACGCGGTCCTGGACGGCCCCGAAGCGGAGCGGCCCGAGCTGCTGGTGGCCCGCAGCCGCCACGCGATCAGCGAGATCGCCCGGCACGACCTGGCCACCGGCGAGCGTCTGGGCGGGTTGGACATGCCGGGCCTGGGCACCGTCGGCGGACTCGTCGAACGCCCCGAGGGCGGACACGAGGCGTGGTTCGGCTACACCGACAACACCCACCCGTCGTCGGTGTACCACTACGACGCGCGCTCGGGCGAGGTGTCGCTGTGGGCCGACGCCCCCGGCGACATCGACCTGCCCGGGGTGAACGTGGAGCAGGTCACCTACACCTCCGGGGACGGCACGCCCGTGCGCATGCTGGTGGTCTCGCCCGAGGCCCCCGCCGAGGGGCCGCAGCCGACCATCCTGTACGGGTACGGGGGTTTCCGGATCTCCCTCACCCCCGCCTACTCGGCGGTGGCGCTGGCCTGGGTGCGCGCGGGCGGCGTGTACGCCGTCGCCAACCTGCGCGGCGGCCTGGAGGAGGGGGAGCAGTGGCACCGGGCGGGAATGCTCGCCGACAAGCAGAACGTCTTCGACGACTGCGCGGCGGCGGCCGAGCACCTGGTCGCCACAGGTGTGACCGACACCGAGCACCTGTCCGTCATGGGCGGCAGCAACGGCGGCCTGCTGGTGGGCGCCATGGTCACCCAGCGGCCGGACCTGTTCACCGCCGCCGTCTGCTCGGCCCCGCTGCTGGACATGGTCCGCTACGAGAGGTTCGGGCTGGGCCAGCTGTGGAACGTCGAGTACGGCACCGCCGACGACCCCGAGCAGCTTGAGTGGCTGCTGGGCTACTCGCCGTACCACAACGTGCGCGAGGGCACCCGCTACCCGGCGACGCTGTTCACCGTGTTCGACAACGACACCCGCGTGGACCCGCTGCACGCGCGCAAGCTGTGCGCGCGGATGCAGCACGCCACCTCGGCCCCGCTCGAGGAGCGGCCGATCCTGCTGCGCGGGGAGTCCGAGGTGGGCCACAGCTCGCGGTCGGTGAGCCGCAGCGTGGCCCTCAACGCCGAGCAGCTGGCCTTCCTCGCCCACTACCTGGGCCTCTCCGTGGAGTGACGCCGTCCTCCCGCCCCCCTTCGGGAGAGCAACGACACAGGCGTCCGACGGGGGGCACAGCCTGTTCTCCTGGGGAGTGTTGAGACAATCGGGGTGTACCACCCCCCAGGAGAGCAGCGGAGAGGATCCCGGACGTGACACAGACCGAGGCCGGAGCCGTCGGCACCCAGGCGGCGCCCAGGCGGCACGTGCACCTCGCGCAGGTCCGCTACGCCGATCTCGACCCGCAGCACCACGTCAACAACGTGCGGATGCTGACCTACCTGGAGGACGCCCGGATCTCGTTCCTGCGCTACGAGGGCGCCGTCGAGGGCGACGAGGTCTTCGGTGCGATGGTCGTGGCCCGCCAGGAGGCCGACTACGTGACGCCGCTGCTGCCCCGGTCGGAGCCGGTGCGCGTGGAGCTGTGGGTGACCGAGGTGCGCAACGCCAGCTTCACCCTGGCCTACGAGATCCGTGACGAGACGAAGGTGTACCTGCGGGCGAAGACGGTCCTGGTCGGCTTCGACGTGCCGAAGCAGAGCGCCCGGCGGCTCAACGCCACCGAGCGTGCCTTCCTCGCCGACTACGCCTGAGGGGCGCGGTCCCCGGCGTCCTCACTTCAGGGAGATGGTGACGGGCTCTCCGCCGTCGTCCCCGTCCTCCCCGTCGTCGTCGGTGGAGACCGAGACCCGTGTCGGGTTGGCCACCTCCTGGACGGTGGTCTCCTCCGGGACGTTCACCATGCTGTGCGCGGCCATGACCATGTACTCCCACAGCTGCCGCTCCAGCACCTCGTGCAGGCCGAGGGAGTCCACCGCGGCACGCATGTGCTTGAGCCACAGGTCGCGCTCGGTGATGCCGATGCGGAAGGGGACGTGCCGCATCCGCAGCCGGGGGTGCCCACGCCGCTCGTTGTAGGTCCGCGGGCCGCCCCAGTACTGCATGAGGAACAGGCGCAGGCGCTCCTCGGCGGGGCCGAGGTCCTCCTCGGGGTACATGGGCCGCAGTCCGGGGTCCTCGGCCACGCCCTCGTAGAAGCGGCGGACCAGGCGGGTGAAGGTCTCCTCACCGCCCACGGCCTCGTAGAACGTCATACGCACGGGCTCGTCGCCCGCGCTCTGCTGGTGATCGCGCGCGGAAGTCATCGCCACCAGGGTATGCGACAACATCCCGGTACCCACAAGCGGTGCGCGGCCGGACGGACGACGGCCCGTGGCCGGACCGGAGGGTCCGTCCACGGGCCGGGTGCACCGCGGCGGGGCCGGGCCCGCCGCCGGTCCGTCAGTCGCGGGTGAGCTTGCGGTGGGTGACCGCGTGCGGGCGCGCGGCTTCGGGACCCAGTCGCTCGATCTTGTTCTTCTCGTAGGACTCGAAGTTGCCCTCGAACCAGAACCAGGAGGCGTCGCCCTCCCAGGCGAGGATGTGCGTGGCGACGCGGTCGAGGAACCACCGGTCGTGGGAGGTGATCACGGCGCAGCCGGGGAACTCCAGCAGCGCGTTCTCCAGCGAGCCGAGGGTCTCCACGTCCAGGTCGTTGGTGGGCTCGTCCAGGAGCAGCAGGTTGCCGCCCTGCTTGAGGGTGAGCGCCAGGTTCACGCGGTTGCGCTCACCGCCGGAGAGCACGCCGGCGGCCTTCTGCTGGTCGGAGCCCTTGAAGCCGAACGCGGCGACGTAGGCGCGGCTGGGGATCTCGACCTTGCCGACCTCGATGAAGGACTCGCCGTCGGAGATGGTCTCCCAGACGTTCTTGTTGTCCGCGATACGGCTGCGGTACTGGTCGACGTAGGAGATGTTGACGGTGTTGCCGACGTTGATCTCGCCCTGGTCGGGGGTCTCCTCGCCGACGATCATCTTGAACAGCGTCGTCTTGCCGACACCGTTGGGACCGATGACGCCGACGATGCCGTTCGGCGGCAGCGAGAAGCTGAGGCCGTCGATGAGCACGCGGTCGTCGAAGCCCTTGGTGAGGTTCTTGACCTCGACCACGGTGTCGCCCAGGCGCGGACCCGGCGGGATCTGGATCTCCTCGAAGTCCAGCTTGCGGGTCTTGTCGGCCTCGGCCGCCATCTCCTCGTAGCGCTGGAGACGGGACTTGCTCTTGGTCTGGCGGGCCTTGGCGTTGGAGCGGACCCACTCCAGCTCGTCCTGGAGGCGCTTGGCCTTCTTGGCGTCCTTTTGCCCCTCGACCTTCAGACGGGTCTGCTTGGTCTCCAGGTAGGTGGAGTAGTTGCCCTCGTAGGGGTAGAACTGGCCCCGGTCCAGCTCCAGGATCCACGTGGCGACGTGGTCGAGGAAGTACCTGTCGTGTGTGATCGCGATGACGGTGCCGGGGTACTTGGCCAGGTGCTGCTCCAGCCAGTTCACGCTCTCGGCGTCCAGGTGGTTGGTGGGCTCGTCGAGCAGCAGCAGGTCGGGCTGTTCGAGCAGCAGCTTGCACAGGGCGACGCGGCGCTTCTCACCACCCGAGAGCTGGGTGACGGAGGCGTCGCCGGGCGGGCAGCGCAGCGCGTCCATCGCCTGCTCCAGCTGGCTTTCGAGATCCCAGGCACCCCGGTGGTCGAGCTGCTCCTGGAGCTTGCCCATCTCCTCGAGCAGGTCGTCGGAGTAGTCCGTCGCCATCTGCTCGGCGATCTCGTTGAAGCGGTTGAGCATCGCCTTGGTCTCGGCGACGCCGTCCTCGACGTTCTCCAGGACGTTCTTGTCCGGGTCGAGGTGGGGTTCCTGCGCGAGCAGGCCGACGGTGAAACCGGGCATGAGCCTCGCCTCGCCGTTGGACGGCTGCTCCATGCCGGCCATGATCTTCAGAAGCGTCGACTTACCCGCACCGTTGGGGCCCACGACGCCGATCTTGGCTCCGGGCAGGAACGACCCCGAAACGTTGTCCAGGACGACCTTGTCGCCGTGCGCCTTGCGCACGTTGTTCATGGTGTAGATATACTCCGGCATGCTTCCAGCCTAGGGCGTCGCGGCCCATGCCCCCGCCATCGCGTGGGCGTCCGGGAACCGGCCGGGCGAGGGAGGCGGCCGCCCGGGCCGACGCGGCGGCGGCGAGCGCTCACTCCTCGGGGTACTCGCTCCTCTCCCTCAGCCAGCGGGGGGTGAACTCCCGCCACCGCTCCACCGGCAGCCCCCAGGCCAGCGCCCGGCTCATCAGCACCGCCATGGAGTAGCCGGGGTCGGCCGTCAGAGCCGCGTCCAGGGCCGCCGCGGCCAGCGCCCTGTCATCGCGCTGCCACGCCGCGACCGCCAGCAGCGAGGCCGGGGCCGCCCGCAGGCGCCGGGGCAGGTGGCGGGCGACCCGGCTCCACAGCTCCTGGTGCGCGGGCGCGGTCTCCGCGGTGATGCGCGCCCACATCTCGTCGCGCACGCGGGTCTCGGTGAGGTACGTCCCCAGCCAGGCCAGCTCCTCCCGGCCGGTGATCCCCCGCCCCGACCGCTCGGCCCGCACGGCCGCCAGGGCGGCGGACAGTCCCCGGTCGGTCAGGGCTCCGCGCATCCCCCGCTCCAGCATGAGCCGGGCACGCGCCTCCGCCTTCTCGGCGAGAGCGTCCATCGCGGCCCGCTCCTCGCCGCCCACGGGTTCCAGGAGGGCCCGTACCCGTGCGGCGTCGCCGGCCGCGGAGTGGAGGGGCTGTACGGGGACGAGCCCGTGCAGGACCGCGTCGGCCGGGATGGTGGAGCTGTCGACGTTGACAACGGTTCCCCCGGCCGGGCAGCAGCCGGCCCTCCCGCAGGTGTAGGACCAGTACCGCCCCTCCGTGACCCGGAGGGCGTCCAGGACGGTCAGGGCGCGCTCTCGGGCGGCGGACAGAAGCCCGTCGACGTAGGGGGTGACCCGTTCGGGCGGCCCGTAGGCCACGATCACCAGGGCGGTGCAGCCCTCGGACGCGGCCGTGTCGACGGGGGCGGCGGCGCGCTTCAGCGGGTCCCCGGCCGCGTCCAGCCGGTCCAGGTCGCCCCGGAACGCGGAGTGCACGCCCCTGCCCCGCATCGCGAGGACGACGAGCCCGGGGTCGGGGGGCACTCCCACCAGGTAGGGCAGGGTGGCGATGATGTCGGTCGGGGTGGTCAGGACGAGGGTGCCGCGTGTCCCGGGGGCGTGGGACGGCGCCGGCCCGACGGGGCCCCGGGGCGGGGGAACGGCGGGGACGGCGGGGACGTCCGTGGCGGTGACGTCGTCGGGGGCGGAGGCGTCCGGGAGGGGCGCGTCGGAGGCGGAACCGGGAGGGGGGCCGGGGACGGAGCCGTCGGCCGGGAGCGGGCCGGAGGCGGACGGGTCGCCGGTGCGCTGCGCGGGGGCGGGGAGGAAGTCACGGGGGTCTCGGGGGTGGAGGAAGCGGCGTGGCTGGTCGGAGTGCATATCTTCACGTTGGGTGATCCGGCGGTCTCACACAATGGCCTCTTCGTGGCTGTGGACGACTCCGGGGAACCGCGGAACCGTGAATACGCGGGTCAGGGGATTTCCGTGGGGTCGGTGGGGTCGGCGGACGTCGTGCGGCCGGGGATCTCCCCGCCCCTGGGCCCGGGGATCCTGTCGCCGACACCGGTGTGGCCGGCGGGCAGGCACACGCGGTCGCGGCCGGTCTCCTTGGCCCGGTAGAGCGCGAGGTCGGCCGCGGTGAGCAGCTCCACCAGGTCGTTGCCGTGGTCGCCGACGACGGCCACACCGATCGAGATGGTGATGGACACCGGTACTTCGTCCACCTCGATCTCCATGCACCCCACCTGGGAGCGCAGGCGCTCGGCGGCCCGCCAGGCCTCGGTGGTGTCGGAGCCGGGCAGCAGTACCACGAACTCCTCTCCGCCGAAGCGGCCGAGCAGGTCGGACTGGCGCAGCTGCTGGGCGATGGTGGTGGCCACGCCCAGCAGAACCTGGTCGCCGAACAGGTGACCGTGGCTGTCGTTGACCCTCTTGAAGTGGTCGATGTCGATGATCAGCACCGCGGCCCGCCCCCGCGAGGAGCGTGCCCTGGCGATCTCCACCGCGGCCTCCTGCTCCCAGGTCGGGGCGTTGAGCAGACCCGTCTTGGGATCGGTCCTGGCCGCCGTCTGCAACTGGTTGTACAACAGGCTGCGCTGTAGCAGCAGTACCGGGGGGACGGCGATGACCAGCAGCAGCAGCGAGAGGTGGGCGAGGATGGCGACGGTGACGCCGACGCATAATTCGACGGCGTCCACGGTGAGGGCTTCGCGGTCCCACATGGGCCGGAAGCGCTGTCCGGGGCCGCTGCTCATCCGCGCGGCCAGCACGACGATGAGCGTGTTGAGGACGGTGAACCCGGCACAGCACAGCAGCGCCACGAGCACTCCGGTGACCGTGGCCAGGCTCTCGTGGGCGTCGGAGACCCCGCGCAGCCCCGCCGCCAGGCCGCCGCCCTGAACGCTGTGCCAGGCCACCGAGGCCAGGAAGCCCGACAGGGCGACGGCGATCGCGTTGAACACCCGGCGGTGCACCAGCGCGCGGCGGGAGCGGATCTGCATCATCACGAAGACGGGGACGGGAAGAAGCAGGGCGTACAGGGGCGGCAGGAGGAGGATCGCGGGGAACCACCACGCGCCCAGCAGGTCGCGGGACACTCCCGCGGGAAGGCCCAGCCTCCGGATCGCCTCCACCCCGAAGGCGGCGCAGAGCACGAGGGCCGAGAAGGTGAGTGCGTCCGACCACGCGGGAGGGCGCAGGGCGACGACCATCCCGAACAGGAACAGCGTGACGGACAGGAGCAGTCCCATGTAGACGATCAGGCTCCGGGGCTGCTGCAGGAACGACCAGCGCGCCTGGCCTCCGTGAGGCGGCGGTCCCCCGGTCCTCGCCGGCTTCTCCGAGATGCTCACCGCTGCGCCCTCCCTCCTTGGTCGCTCTGCGCCATCAGGCTCTTACAACCGCCTCTGACGGGCCCAACCCCACGATGGTTCTCCCTTCGACGAGCCGGATTTGCCCCGCGTTCCCTTACGGTGCCACTCGGTTACGACGGTTGGGTACCCGTAACCCCGAAAACTTGTTCGTCGCGTAGCACCGCCGTTACCGACGCCAGTTTACATTACCTTGGGTAATATATTAATTGCTTATTGTATGGAAAGCATGGCAGCACCTTCCCGCCCCGAGGGAGCGGACTTGCGAGGGTTGGCCCCGGTGACGTTTTGGGGCATCCTTCCGTAGGGAGCTGTGACGGTAGCCGCTCCACGGCACAGGATGCCGACCGCCTGGCATCCTGACCGTCCCGGCCCTGACGGCACTCGACCCAAGGAGCACGACATGTCCAAGCACGTCACCTGGATCTAATCCGGCAGCGCCCGGGGGCGGGCGGCACTGTGCCGCCCGCCCCCGGGTCGTGAACGGTGGGTGAAGCGTCAGCGGGAGAGTGCTCCCCGTCCACCACCGGATCCCGCGGTCAGTCCGCGGGCCTGGCCACCTCGTAGGCCGCACGGAACGCGCGGTACCTGGCCAGTTCGGTCTCCATCGGCTCCACCACCCGCAGTCCGGTGATCTCCCGGACCCTGGTCTGGGCCGCCCTCTCCACGTCCTCGCGGCGCTGGACCGCGGCCACCTCCACGAGGTTTCCGCAACCCACCCCGGTCAGCCATCCCACCAGCAGGGCGGCGACCACCACGGCGCCGGAGTAGAGGGCGAACAGCGGGTCGTCGAACGCGCCCAGTCCGGTGATGCCGCCGCCGAACCAGCTCAGCAGCGCCACGGCCGCCCAGGCCAGTCCCACGCCCGCGACCGCCAGCAGCGCGTACTGGGACGCGCGGGCGACCTTCCACCACGACGGGCTCAGGTCGGGGTCGCCGACCGCACCGGCGACGGCCTCCCCCAGCTCGGCCGGGAGCTCGGGCACCCCGCTGCGCGCGGCGGCGCGCATCCGGCGGCGCCAGGGCGCGGGCATCCCCTCCGAGACGGTGTCGGCGGCCTCGCCCAGAGCGGTCTCCAACTCGGCCTCGTGCGCGTCCACCGGGCCGCCCACGCCGTTCTCGCTGTCGCGGCGCAGGAAGTCGAGCTGGACCGCGGCGAGCGGGTCCTTGCGCAGCCGCACCGCGCTACGGGCGACGGGCCAGCCGACCTGGCGCTTGCCGCGCCCGACGTCGTTGGTCTCGGTGACGTCGGCGACCGCCGCCACACCGGCCGCGTTGGCCAGGCCCTCCTGGATCTGGGCGCGCACCTCGGCCGGGACGGTCTCGGAGACCGGCTCGCCGTAGAACTCCTCGAAGGGCTTGATCACCTGGTCGAGGTCGGCGACCAGCCGGTCCACCAGCGCGCGCCGCTCGCGCACCGTACCGGCGAGGAACTCGCGCAGGTCCTGGATGCCCTCGTCGGTGACCGTGGAGGTGGTGATCACCCGCGGGTGCACCCCCGACTCCGCCTCCAGCAGGCGCCGCAGGTCGGTGAGCAGCTCCTCGAGCTCGTCGGACCCGACCTTGTCGACCTGGTTGAGGACGGCGACGGTGACCGCGCCGTGCCCGGCCATCTGCGCCAGGTAGCGGTGGTGCACCGCCGCGTCGGCGTACTTCTGCGGGTCCAGCACCCACACCAGCAGGTCGACCGAGCCGATGAGCCGGTCGGCCTCGGCGGTGTGCATGCTGCGGACGGAGTCGTGGTCGGGCAGGTCGAGCAGGACCAGTCCGGTCAGCTCGGAGTTGCCCGTGTCCAGGACGCTGGTACGCGAGTGCCGGTAGCGGGTGGAGACGCCCAGCCAGCTCAGGAGGGCGTCGGCGCCCTCGTGCCCCCACACGCAGGCGTGTGCGCTGGAGGTGGTGGGGCGGGTGACTCCGGTCTGCGACAGCTGGAGCCCGCACAGGGCGTTGAACAGCGAGGACTTGCCGCTGCCGGTGCCCCCCGCGAGCGCGACCACGGTGTGGTCGCCCGACAGCCTCAGCCGGGCGCCCGCGTGGTCGAGCAGTTGGGCGGCCCGCGCGGTGAACTCCTGGGGCAGTTCGTCCCGGCCCAGCTCGACGAGGGTGTTCAGCGCGTCCAGGCGCTCGATCAGCTCGGCCCGGGTGGTGGTCCGGGTGGGCTCCCAGCCGTCGTGGGTGGTGGGGCGGTACTCCTCTTCCTCCCCGGTCTCCCCGGTGCTCTCGGCCGCGGCGTCGGGGCCCACGGCTCGGAAGGCGCCGGAGACGGCGGAGGGGCCGGGGACGCGGCGCGGCAGCGGCGGGGGATCCTCCGGTCCCCGCCCGGCGGCCTCCCCGCTGCCGGACCTCTCGCTCCCGGACTCCGCCGCCCCGGGCGCGGAGGCCCTCCGGGCACGGGCCCTCTGGCCGGCCGGTCCACCGCTCTCGGTGTCCCCCTGCGGCCCCACGGCCGGGAAGGCGCCGGTGTTGCGTCCGGCGATGCGGGTGTCGTCGACCGCGTCGGCGAGGCTGCCGACCCATCCGGCGAGGCCGTCGGGGTCCTCGTGGCCGCCGTCGGCGGCGTCCGTGCCCGCGCCGGCTCCGGCCCTGGCGGCTTCGGTGCGGCGGGCGCCCTCGTGGTCGCTTCGGGGGGCCGCGGAGTGCCGTGCGTGCCGCCCGGAGCGCCGCTGCGCGGCCGGGGAGAGCTTAGAGCCGCCCTCGGCCGCCTCCCCACTCTCCGGCGCGCGCCCGCCGCTCTCGGAGGCCGTCTTCGACGCGACGGCTCCGGACGGGTCCGGATAGCCCGCGATGCCGTCGTAGGCGGGCTCCTCGGGGTCCTCTCCGGAAGTGGAGTGCTCGGGGTGCTCGGGGACCGGCATGGTGTACCCGCGCCACGCTCCGCCCTCGGGCCGGGCCTCGCTCCGGGTGCGCTTGTCGTCCCGGGCACCGGACGCGGGCTGCCCGCTCTCGCGGTCCTCGCCCTCGGCACGGTCTCGCGCGCCGGGTTCCCCGTGCGCCTGCGCGGGGTTCCACTGAGTCGTCATCTCGTTATCTCAAGGTTGTACGTGGCCTGATAGAGCTGGACGGCGCTGTCCTCGGACGGGATTCCGGCCGATGCCAGCGCGTTGTCGAAGGGCACGCGCTCGCGGTTGAGCAGCCCGAGGACGCGCTGGCGCAGGTCGTCCCGTGCCGATGCGCCAATGCTACGCAGTGACTGGGCGCCGAACAGCCCCTTGAGCAGGCGCTGCGGGGAGGGACCGGAAGGGGCGGCCGCGTGGGCGCCTCCTCCGGAGTGGGATCGCTCGTAGCCGAGCAGGTCGATGATCAGGACCAGTGCGACGATGTCGTGGTCGAAGGTGACGAACCGGGCCACGGAGCGTTTGGTGGCACCGCTGGCGGTGGTCATCTCGGCGACCCCGCGCTGCCACTCGGCGACCTCCTGGCGGATCTGCTGTGCCAACAGGCCGGTTCCGGGCTGGTCGAGGGCCTTGGCGGCCAGGTCGCCGCCTCCGGGGACCTCCCGCCACTTCTGTCCGATCTCGTCGGAGGCGCGTTCGCATGCGGAGATCACCAGGGCCTCCAAGGCGTCGCGGACGGCCCGCTCCAGGGCGACCACCCGCGGGCTGCGCTCGGCCTGCTCGGCGCGGCGCCCCCTGCGCACACGCTTCCCGCGCGGACGCAGGCTCCTGGTGAGCTCTCCCCCGGCTGCCACCTCCTGCCAGCGGGCCAGCAGCGACCCGCGCAGCAGGGAACCGTCGCCCAGGCTGGTCTCGACGCGGTGGCGTGCGGTGGCGTAGGAGTCGTCCACGGCGGTGGCGAGCGTGCGCCCCGTCTCGATCTGCGCCTCCACCCGGCGGGCCAGTTCGGGCACGCGTGAGCGGAAGCTGTCGATGACGCCGATGAAGGTGCGCCGGGTGACGCGGTCGCGCTGGTCGGCCTCTCCCGCGACGTCGGCCAGGTACCCGCGGATGTGGTCGGCGACGTTGGAGGTGAAGCGCTCACCGCGGATCTGGTCGGTCTCGGGGATGGCGAACCGGGCGGCCGTGCCCAGTCCGTTGGCCTCCAGCATCGCCCCGAAGTGGTCCAGGAGCTGGCGCCGTCCCCTGCGCGGCACCCGGGAGAGCACGACGGCCAGGGAGGTGTCGCGGTCGCGGGCGACCTGCAGGAAGTCCCACACACGCGCGTCGGCGTAGCGGGTGCTGGTGGTGACGAACATCCACAGGTCGGCGGCGTCGAGGAACTTGGCCGCGAACTCGTGGTGGGCGGCGACGGCGGAGTCGACGTCGGGGGTGTCGAGCAGGGCCACACCCGGGGGCATGGCCTCGGTGGCGGCCAGTACCAGCATGCCGTCCTTGCCCGGCATCGCCAGGCCCTGCTGGCGCACGCGCGGCAGGGACGGGATGAAGGAGGCCTCGCTGAACCAGTCCACGTCGGCGGGGTTGCAGGCCAGGACGGGGCTGTTGGTGGTGGGGCGGCGCACGCCGGTGGTGGTGACCTGTTCGCCGACCAGGCTGTTGACCAGGGTGGACTTGCCCGCGCCGGTGGATCCGGCGACCGCGATCAGCAGCGGGATGTCGGCGCGGCGCACGCGGGGCAGGACGTAGTCGGACAACTGGGCGAGCACGTCGGCCTGGAGGGTACGGCCCTCCTCCGCGCCCGGCAGGCCCTCGGCGAACTCCAGGTCCCGGATGTGCTTGCGCAGCGACTCCAGGACCTGTTCGAAACGGTGGTCGTCGGTCGCGGAGGCACGGTGCTTGGCCGACCCCTCGGAGACCGGGGCGGCGGGCCCGCCGAGGGCGCCGGCGTCCGCGGCGGAAGCGGGTACGGGGCCCTGGGCGGGCTGGTCGGAGGTGGCGGACGGTCCGGTTCCGAACCGGTCCGGGGCACCGGGACCTGTGGTCCCCGGTGCTGCCGACGGCCGGGTCATGATCGGTGTGCCCTCCTCATCGGTGCTGACGGTCCCCCGCCGCGCGAACGACGTACGCCGCGGGCGAGGGTCTCACTGGAGATCGCGCCCGGTCGCCAGTCGACGGGTCTCGAACTGGGTGCCCGTGTGCAGTATGTCAAGTTCCCGCGCTGTTTTGACCACTTCTCCGATGATCACTACCGCAGGGGGTCGCACTCCGGCCGATCGGACCGACGAGGCGATGGTGGCCAGCGTACCCGTGACGGTCCGTTGACCCGGCAGTGTGGCTTCTTGTACCACGGCAACGGGCGTGTCGGGGGACCTCCCGTGGGAGATCAGGGCCTCGGTGATCGAATCGACGCGCTCCACTCCCATGAGGGCCACGACGGTACCGCCCGCGCGGGCGAGTCCGGCCCAGTCCACCGTGGAGCGCTCGTCCCCCGGCGGAACGTGCGCGGAGACGACATGCACGTCCTGGGCCACACCCCGGTGGGTGGCGGGGATGCCCGCGCTCGCCGGGGCGGCGAGCGCACTGGTCACACCGGGCACGACCGTGACGGGGACCCCGGCGGCGGCACAGGCGGCGGCCTCCTCGCCACCGCGGCCGAACAGGAAGGGGTCGCCGCCCTTGAGGCGCACCACGAACATGCCCCGGCGCGCGCGGTCGATCAGGACGGCGTTGATGTCCTCCTGGGTCATGGACCGGCCGTAGGGGATCTTGGCGGCGTCGACGATCTCGACGTCGGCGGGCAGGCGGTCCAGCAGGGAGGTCGGGGCGAGCCTGTCGACCACCACCACGTCGGCCTGGGAGAGGAGCTGCTGCCCCCGAACCGTGATCAGACCGGGATCACCGGGGCCGCCCCCGACGAGCGCGACGCCCCGGAGGGGCTCGCGTCCGCGGCGGGCGTCGAGGGTGCCGTCCACGAGGCCGTCGACGACCGCGTCGCGCAGTCCGGCCGCGCGTCGGGGGTCGCCGGAGGCGATGACGCCGACGGTGATCCCGCCCGCGGTGCCGCTGGCGGGGGTCCAGGCGGAGGAGGCGGTCCGGTCGTCGGCGCGCACGCACCACACGCGGGCGCCCTCGGCCTCCTCGGCGACGGCGGCGTTCACCCCGGGATCGTCCGTGGCGGCGTGGACGAGCCAGTAGGCGGGGGCGTCCGGTCCCGCGACGTCGCCGGGGGCGTAGGGGCGGTGGTGCCAGGTGAGGTGTCCGGCCGAGGCGAGGTCCTCCAGGGCCGCGGACACCGCGGGGGCGATGAGGGTGACCCGCGCACCGGCCTCGACCAGTACGGGCACCCGCCGTTGGGCGACTCTGCCCCCGCCGACGACGAGCACGTCACGGCCTTGCATGCGCAGCCCAAGGAGATAGGTCACGGATCGCGCCCCTTCCGTCGTCCGTACCGGCCCCCGGCGACGACGGCGGGGTGCTGGCGGCGGGAGGCACACCAGCCACCGGCGATGTCGGTGATTACCTCACCGTACGTTGCCAAACGGGTGTTACGCGGGCGTAAACGGGTCGCGCCCGGGGAGTGTGAGCCCGCCCGCACCGGGGGCCGGTGCGGGCGGGGGCCGTACGGTGTGGGCCGAAGCCGCCGTCAGTGTACGGCGGACACGCCCGCGTCGTCGAAGGTGGCGACGTCGCGCAGCACGCGCGCCGACCCCTGGAGCAGCGGCAGGGCCAACAGCGCGCCGGACCCCTCGCCCAGGCGCATCTCCAGGTCGATCAGGGGCCGCAGGCCCAGGTGCTCCAGGACCAGGCTGTGGCCGGGCTCACTGGAGCGGTGTCCCGCGAAGCAGGCGCCGACCACCTCCGGGGACATCGCGGCGGCGGCCAGGGCCGCCGAGCCCGCGATGACCCCGTCGAGCAGGACGGGGACGCGCAGGGCCGCGCCACCGAGCACGAACCCGGCCAGGGCGGCGTGCTCCAGACCGCCCAGCGCCGCGAGGGTGCCGACGGGGTCGTCCGGGTCGACCGGGTTCGCGGCCAGGGCGCGCCGCACCACGTCGATCTTGTGCGCGTACATGGCGTCGTCCACACCGGTGCCGCGGCCGGTGGCCCGCTCCGGGTCCGCGCCGGTGAAGGCGCACACCAGAGCGGCGGCCGGGGTGGTGTTGGCGATGCCCATGTCGCCGGTGACCAGGCAGCGGTTGCCCGCCGAGACCAGGTCGCGGGCGACCTCGATACCGCCCTCCAGAGCCTGGAGCGCCTGCTGGCGGGTGAGCGCGGGGCCCTGGGTGAAGTCCGCGGTGCCGCGGGCGACCTTGCGGGGCAGCAGACCCACGGTCTGGGGCAGGTCGCCGACCACGCCGACGTCCACCACGGTGACCTCGGCGCCGACCTGGGAGGCGAAGGCGTTGACGACCGCGCCGCCCGCCAGGAAGTTGTGCACCATCTGGGCGGTGACCTCCTGGGGCCAGGCGGTCACCCCCTGGGCGTGCACGCCGTGGTCTCCCGCGAACACGGCGACGGCGGCCGGCTCGGGAATGGGCGGGGGGCACTCCCCCGCGAGTCCGGCGAGCTGGACCGAGACCTCCTCCAGGACGCCGAGGGAGCCGGGCGGCTTGGTCATGCGGTTCTGCCGGTCTCTGGCCTCCTCCACCGCACGGGTGTTCAGAGCTCCGACGGTGGTGATGGTCTCCTCCAGCAGGCTCGTGGGCTCCTGGCCGGGCAGACCGCGGCGACCGTAGCGGTCGTGGTGCACCGCCCAGGACAGGGGGCGTCCCCGGGCCCAGCCGGAGAGGCTGAGTTCGGGTTCGGTGGGGAACTCCTCCACGTAGCCGACGCACAGGTAGGCGACCACGTCCAGGTGGGAGGGGAGTTCGAGGGCACGGGCGACGTCGCGCTCGTCGACGAAGGTGACCCAGCCTACGCCCAGACCCTCGGCGCGTGCGGCGATCCAGAGGTTCTCCGCGGCGAGCGCCGCGGAGTGGGAGGCGGCCATGGGCTTGGCGTGGCGTCCCAGGGTGTGCCGGCCGCCGCGCGTGGGGTCGACGGTGACGGCGATGTTCAGGGGCGCGTCGAGGATCGCCTCGACCTTGAGCCCGGAGAAGGCGCGGGCGCGTGTGCTGGGCAGGGCCTGCGTGTAGCCGTCGCGCTCGGCCGCCGCGAGGTCGCTGACGCGGCCGCGCAGCCCCGGGTCGTCGATGACGAGGAAGTCCCAGGGCTGGGAGTGGCCGACGCTGGGCGCCTGGTGGGCGGCCTCCAGGACGCGGGTGAGCACGTCGTGGGGAACCGGGTCGGGACGGAACCCCACGCGGACGTCGCGGCGTTCGCGGATGGCCCGGTAGACGGCGGCGCGCTCGGCGGCGCCGTAGGCGTGGTCGGACCAGCCGGCGTCGGTGCCCGCGGCCGCGGTCGCCGCCTGGGGCCCGGGGACGGGATGGACCGGCGGCCCGGTGTGCTGCGGTTCGGGCGGGGACTGGACTGCTTCGTGTGCGTACATCTTCTGCTCTGCCTCGGCGGTCGCGGAGGGCTCCTCCCCGTGCCCGGTCCCCCGGTCGGGGGTGGGCGCGGGAGGTGCCTGGTGGACGGCCTCGGTACCGGGACCGGAGGCGCGTTCCCCGCCTCTGAAGGGGATGACGTTGGGGCGTTGGGGCGGTGTGTCCACGGCGGGCCCGCTCCGAGGCGGCGCCTCGGTCCGGGCCCCGGACGCGGACGCGGTCTCCGGCCGGGCCCCGGACGCGGCCTCGGGCTGGGGCCACGGGACCGCGGGAACCTCCAGGGGAAGCGCGCCGTAGGGGGAGGAGGGCTCGGAGGGGGCGGGGGGCGGGGACGGGGGTACGGGCTCGGCCGGTTCGGCCGTCCGTGGCGGGGCGGGCCGCTGCCGGAACGGGTTGGTCGGTGCGCCGTTCCCGGGCGTCTGGGCCTGGGTACCGCGCCCGCTCTCGGGAAGCCCGTCCAGCAGGCCGCCGAGGCGGGGACCGGTCCCCGGGGCAGGTCTGCCGCCGTGCCACCGGGGTGGTTCGTGTCCGCTCTCCTCGCCGCGCCGGGCGTCCTCGCGGTCATCCTTGGTCATGATCGCTCCCCGAAAGAGGTGTTTCGACGGCCCGTTTCCGCTTGGTTCGGTATTGACCGACAAGCGTAGCCAGCGGCTTTCTCGCCTTTCGCACGGGTCCCCCGAGACCCCGGGCCATCGGCCCCGGCTCGACACCGGGACCCTCAAAGTCATCACCAACTGTGCCAGAGTCCGCGGGGGCACGCTGGGTTTACGGAAGACCAGGTCCTCTCCGCACCAGGTCAGGGCATGTGCGACAGCCGATCGGGGCGGGCGGGTGCCGGATCCGCCGATTCGGTGCGGACCGGGGGCACCGCCCGGGCGTCCGTCTCGGCGACCGCGTCCGGGAGCGGCACGCCTCCCCCGCGGCCAGGGCCGGTGGCGCTCCGCCCTCACGTGGACGGCGAAGTCGAGTGGGCCGCCTCGCCACCACAGAAACCATCACCTGACACAGGAACTACCACCTGCCACAGATTCGGCCGTGCCGTTCGTGACGTGGGCCACAGAGCCGTGCAAGGGTGTCGGGGTTCCCGCTTCCCGGGAGCCCAGCCGCAAGAGCCGAACGGACGGACACACATGCGAAGGCGTACCCTCCTGGCAGGTGCCACCGCCGCCGCGGGCCTGACCGCGCTGAGCACCGCCCTCCCCTCCCCACGCCCCGCTCTCGCCGGGGACGTCGGCGACCGGGTCGTGCCCCGGGTGCTGGCCCGGCCCGGCGGACCGGGCGGACTCGTCCGGCCCGGCATGCGCTTCGACATGGTGGCCGTCACCGGCAGGCCCGGGGAAACCGATACGGCGGTCCGCTTCGAGACCGCGGACGGCCTGGGCGGGTGGCGCCCGGTACACCTTCACTCCGAGGGCCGCGACGACCGCGGCCAGGTCGCGGGCGCGCTGGTGCGCGCGCCGGAGGGTGCCACCGGCTACGAGGTGCGTTCGAGGGGAGAGGCCGCCGCCGTGAACCTGCGTGACGGAGAGGGGCTGCGTCTGGGCGGTCCCGAACAGGCGTGGCTTCCCTCGAGGTCATCCGACGTGCCGCGCGGCCTGGCCCCGCTCCCGTTCCGCACCCGCGCGGGCTGGGGCGCCGACGAGTCCTGGCGCTTCGACGACGAGGGCACCGACCTGTGGGAGGCGGAGTTCCACCCGGCGCAGGCGCTGACCGTCCACCACACCGCGATCCCGACGGGGGACGACCACGCGGCGGACGTGCGGGCGGTGTACTACCTGCACGCTGTGCGGCAGGCCTGGGGCGACATCGGCTACCACCTGCTCATCGACCCCGACGGGGTGGTCTACGAGGGACGCCACTCGGGTGGGGACGGCGTGCCGGTCTTCTCCGGGCTCCCGCTTCCGGGACGGGCCCGCCCGGTGACCGCCGGGCACGCCTACGGCTTCAACCAGGGCAACATCGGAGTGTGCCTGCTCGGGGATTTCACCGACGAACTCCCCACGAGGGCCGCGCAGGACTCACTGGTCGACGTGCTGCGTGTGCTGTGCGCGGTGACGGGTGTGGACCCGGCGGAGCGCATCGACTACGTGAACCCCGCTACGGGCGTGGTCACCCCGGGCGAGGCGCTCTCGCGGCACCGCGACTGGCTGGCGACCGAGTGCCCGGGCAACGCGTTCGCGGAGGTGTTCGACTCCGCCGTCCGCCGGCGTGTCGTCTCCGGCCTGGCCTGAGGCGCCTCCGGACGGCGCCGAGGAGTCCCCCGGCGGGCCCGTCCGGGACCCGCGGCACCACGGTCCCCGGGCGGGGCGGGGAGGATTCCGGACGGAGTCCCGAAGGCGCCGCCGCGGCCCCGGTCCCCGCTGTCCGAGTGAGGGGAAAGCAGGTGCCGGGCCCTCGGAACTGCGCGTATCGTGAGCGCACCCCGAACCGATGGAGAGGCGCCAGCGTGACCACCACCCAGGGCAGACCGGTCCTGCCGTCCGTGATCTTGGAGACCGAACACCTGCGGCTGCGCGCGTTCGTCGAGGACGACATCGACGACGTGTACGCCTCCTGCTCCGACCCCGGTATCCAGAGGTGGATCCCCCTCCCCGGCCCCGGCGTGCCCTACACCCGTGAGGACGCCGAGGCGTGGTGCCGCGAGACGGCTCCCGGCGTGCGCACCGGCGGTGAGGGACAGCAGTGGGCCATGGTGGAGCAGGAGACCGGACGTCTGGTGGGATCGGTGGGCCTGGTACGCGTCCTGTGGACCGCGATGACCACCGAGGTCGGCTACTGGGTCTCGCCCTGGGGGCGCGGCCGCGGGTACGCGACCGAGGCGGCCGTGGCCGTCTCGCGCTGGGCGGTCGGCCAGGGCTTCCAGCGGGTGGAGATCAAGGCGGCCACCGACAACACCGGATCGCGCCGGGTCGCGGAGCGCGCCGGGTTCGGTTTCGAGGGTGTCGAGCGCAGCGCGATGCCGCTGCACGAGGGTCGCGCCGACCTGGCCGTGTACAGCCTCCTGCCCGCCGACCTGGTCTGACCCCGCGGCCGTGTGGCCGACGGCCCCGCTCCACGGGCGGGCACGGAAAGGACCGCGTGCGGCGTCCGCTGAGGGCGGCGGGAGGGAGACGGGCGAGAAGGACCGCGCCGCAGGTGTCCGTTGAGGGTGGCGGGAGGGAGACGGCGGGAAAGGGCCGCGCCGCAGGCGTCCGTTGAGGGCGGTGGGAGGGAGACGGGAGGGCCTACCCCCACACACGGGAGAGCAGCCACCTGCCGGTCGAGGTGTCGTGGCGCAGTTCGTACACCCCCTGTGACTGCGCCGTACCGGCCTCCACCCTCCAGTGCCTGCGCTCGGGCACCTGGGACTCGCGCGCGGGGGTCCAGTCCATGCGCAGGGTGACCCAGTGTTCGAGGATCCTGCGCACCCCGTACACCCTGTCGTTCCACGTGAACCGGGCCGGGCGCCCGTCATCCTCGACAACGGTGACCTCCGCCCCGTAGTAACGTCCCACGACACTTCCCCTCAGCATCATTCGCCTCCTGACAGTCTCGGCACACGCCACCGGGGCACCCACCCGTGGGAAAGACGCGAACAGGTGTTCGAACGTGTGTTCTGATCCTAGCGAAACCAGCGCTCCCGTGGAACTGTTTCGGGCCGACCCGCATCCCCTCATGTGACCGGGGGCCACCGCCTCGCGTCCCGCGCGTTCGCGGGAACGGCCCTACCGGGCCATGTGCAGCCGGTTCCCGCGATCGGCCCATCGGCGTACTGTTCGAAGAATCCCAGCTCCAGGAGATCCACCCGGACCGACTCCCGGCGCATCCTCGCGCCGCCCCGAGACCCCCCACGGGCCACGCGCTCCCCCGTAGACCCGCGGGACCAGCCAGTCCAGAGCGTGCGGGCGTGTCGGCATCGATACGCTGTCAGGCGCGAACTCCACGATTCATATGAGGACCCCCAACTGTGACGTCGAACGGGCACCAGAGCGGCAAACCCCTGCGAGCGGGGGACCCAAGCGAACTCGACGGTTACCGCGTCGTGAGCCGTCTCGGCCGGGGCGGCATGGGAACCGTCTACCTCGCCAGGGACGCCTCCGACCGCCCCGTCGCCGTCAAGCTCATCCACCCCGACCTGGCCGACGACGAGTCCTTCCGGCTCCGCTTCGCCCGCGAGGTCGAGTCGGCCCGCCGTGTGGCCCGCTTCTCCACCGCCGGAGTGATCGACGCGCGCCTGGAGGGCGACCTCCTCTTCATCGTCTCGGAGTACGTGCCCGGCCCGAACCTGGACGAGGCCATCCGCGCGGACGGCGTGATGGCGGGCGGCACCCTGGACGGCCTGGCCATGGGCGTGGCCGCCGCGCTCACCGCCATCCACGGGTCCGGGGTGGTCCACCGCGACCTCAAGCCCGCGAACGTACTGCTGTCACCAGTCGGCCCGAAGGTCATCGACTTCGGCATCGCCCGTGCCCTGGACGGCTCGGGGGGCGCGGTCACCCGCTCCAGCCAGCTCATGGGGACGCCCTCCTACATGGCGCCGGAGCTGATCCTGGGGCAGCAGGCCACCGCGGCCGCCGACGTCTTCGCGTGGGGCTGCCTGGTGGCGTTCGCGTGCACCGGCTCGGCCCCCTTCGACGCCGCCACGGTGCCCGCGGTGCTGCACAACATCTCCTCGGCACCGCCTCGCCTGGACGGCCTGGACCCTAGCCTGTACGACCTGGTCGGCTCGGCCCTGGACAAGGCCCCGGAGAACCGCCCCACCTCCCAGCAGATCCTGGCCCGGCTGACCGGGCAGGACGAGCCGGAGGAGGCCGAGGTGAGCCGCAGCATCAGCGTCTCGTGGGCCCCGCCGAGCAGCGCTCCCGTTCCCGGCCGGCCCCCGCGTGCCCCCGGGGAACAGGCCGGGGAGTCCGGCCCCCGGGCGCCGAGCGGACCCCGGCCGGCGGAGGTGCCGCAGCAGGAGGACGGTCCCGAACCGGGCACGGCGACACCGCCCGGAGGCCGGCCCGCCCAGACACGGCACACGCAGTACCCCCCGTACGGGCAGCCCGCCCAGGGACAGTGGTCGGACCGGCCGCCTCCCACGGCCCAGCGGCCCCGGACGGAACAGCGGCCGGGCCAGGGCCTCCCGCCCACCGGCCCCCAGCAGGAGATGCGGCACGGCGGATATCCGCCCCGGGGGCAGCAGGCCCCCGGCCACTACGGCCCCTCCGGCGGCCACATCCCCCCGAGCCACCAGATGCACGGCGGCCACGGATCTTCGCCGCAGGGCCGGCCCGCATTCAGCTCGTACTCCGGCCCGGGCGGTCCCGGTGTCCCGGGCGGCCCCGGTGGTCCGAGTGCCCCAGACGGTCCGGGCCGCCCTGGAGGCACACCGTCCGAGCGCGGCCGCAGGCGGTTCGCGGTGATCGGAGCGGCCGCGGGCGCGGTGGTCCTGGCGGCCGCCGTCGGCGCCGTGGTCCTGCTGAACGGCGGGGCGGCGATCCCGGAGAACACCGTCTCGCTCTACAACCCCGACTTCAGCTCCGACCCCGGCTGGGTCAGCACCACCTTCGAGCACGGGGAGTCCGACGGCTACTGGGCCGAGAAGCGCGGCGTCCTGCTCCAACTCGATCCCGAGACCCAGCCCAGCCGCGGCGAGGTCGTGGACCTGGAGCAGGAAGGGGAGGAGGTGCTGCCGCCGAGCGTGCTGGTCAGCACCACCGCGTACGTGGCCGAGGGTCCCGAACAGGCCTGGTTCGGTGTGCGCTGCTGGGACAACGACGGCGAGGAGGGCCGCAGCCAGTACGAGGCCCTGCTGCGCTACGACGGCCAGGGCGCGTCGATCCGCCGGATGAGCGAGGTGGAGGGGGACAGTGTCCTCGCGGAGAGCACCGACGTGCCCGGCTACGCCTCCTACCCCCTCTTCGACGAGTCGGTGCGCGCCGAGTACGGCTACGAGGACCGCGACGACCCGTACGACTTCGACGCCGAGGCGATCCCCACCAACACCGTCACGATGGCCTGCCGCTTCGACGGGGCCGCGGACACCATGGAGATGTCCATGTGGGTCAACGGGGAGCACGTCCTGACCACGGTGGACGAGGAACCCCTCCCCGACGACGCCGAGGACGCGGAGGACCGCCGCCGGATCGGCTTCGTGACCCGTCAGGGGTGGGGCAACGATCCGCTCGGGGCGTTCTTCACCGGCTTCGAGCTCCACGAGATCCTCGAGGAGAACGGGGAGTAGGGGTCGGTCCGCCATGGCGGACCCGGAGCCGGACTGGCATGATGCCGGGAACGTATCCGAAAAGGAGCAGTGGACCCATGCGCGCCATCGTGATCGAGGAGACCGGCGGACCCGAGGTCCTGCGGCTGACCGAGACGGCCGACCCCGTGGCCGGTCCGGGCGAGGTTCTGGTCGACGTGGAGGCCCGCGGGGTCAACTTCATCGACATCTACCAGCGCAGCGGCCTGTACGACGTCCCGCTCCCCTACGTTCCCGGGATGGAGGCCGCCGGTGTGGTCGCCGCCGTCGGCGACGGCGTCACCGGCCTGTCCGTCGGGCAGCGGGTCGGCTGGGCGATGGCCCCCGGCGCCTACGCCGACCGGGCCGTGGTCAGGGCCTCCCTGGTCGTCCCCGTTCCGGACGCGGTCCCCGGCGAGCAGGCCGCCGCCCTGCTCCTACAGGGCATGACCGCCCACTACCTCGTCCGCTCGGTGTACCCGGTCTCCGAGGGCGACACCGTGCTGGTGCACGCGGCGGCGGGCGGCACCGGGCTGCTGGTCACACAGTTGGCCAAGGAGCGCGGCGCACGAGTCATCGGCACCGTCTCCACCGAGGAGAAGGAGCGGATCGCGCGCGAGGCGGGCGCGGACGAGGTCGTCCGCTACACCGAGACCCCCGTCGCCGAGGCGGTACGCGACCTCACCGGCGGCGAGGGTGTCGCCGCGGTCTACGACGGCGTGGGCAGGGACACCTTCGACGCCAGCCTGGCCTCGCTGCGCCCGCGCGGTGTGCTGGCCCTGTTCGGACAGTCCTCCGGCGAGGTGGCCCCGGTGGACCCGCAGCGGCTCAACTCCGCCGGCTCCGTGTACCTGACCCGGCCCTCGCTGGCCTACTTCGTGGCCGACCGCGAGGAGTTGCTGGGCCGGGCCCGCGACCTGTTCACGCTGGTGGAGGCGGGCCGCCTGGACGTGCGGATCGGCGGCCGCTACCCGCTGTCCGAGGCAGGGCGCGCCCAGAGCGACCTGGCCTCGCGCAGGACCACCGGCAAGCTGCTGCTGGTCTGAGCCCGGCGCCCGCCGGACACGGCTCGGGGGAGGGCGCCCGCCCTCCCCCGTCGTCCTCGGAGGGCTATCCCTCCTCGCGCGGGTCCGGTGTCGTGCCGATCTTCGCTCCGGCCCTGCGGACGTCGTCGCGCGCGTCGGCGACCGCCCGCTCGGCCGCCTCGGCCGCCTCCGCCGCGGCCTGGGCGGAGGAGGAGTGGGCGGGGTCGGGAGCGCCGATCTGCGCCGGACCGCTCGGGGCCGCCTCGTCCTCCTTCTCCGTGGAGGGCGCCTCGGTCTGGGGAGCATTCCCGGAGAAGGCGTGGCTGACGTTCTTGACGGCCTCGGTGAGCTCGCCCGGGATCACCCAGAAGGTGTTGCCCTCGCCCTGCGCGAGGCTCGGCAGGGTCTCCAGGTACTTGTAGGCGAGCAGTTTGGCGTCGGCGTTGTTGGTGTGCACGGCCTGGAACACGCGCTCGATCGCCTGGGCCTCGCCGTCGGCGCGCAGGATCGCGGCCTGCTGGTCGCCCTGGGCCTCCAGGATGGCCTGCTGGCGGGCGCCCTCGGCCTTGAGGATGCGGGCCTGGCGCTCACCCTCGGCGTGGAGGATGGCCGCGCGCTTGTCGCGGTCGGCCCGCATCTGCTTCTCCATCGCCTCCTTGATGGTGGGCGGCGGGTCGATGGCCTTGATCTCGACCCGGTTGATGCGGATCCCCCACTTGCCGGTGGTCTCGTCCAGGACGCCGCGCAGCCGGGTGTTGATCTCCTCGCGGGAGGTGAGCGTGCGCTCCAGGTCCATGGAGCCGATGACGTTGCGCAGCGTGGTGACGGTGAGCTGGTCGATGGCCTGGATGTAGTTGGCGACCTCGTAGGCCGCCGCCCTGGGCTGGGTGATCTGGTAGTAGAGGACGGTGTCGATGTTGACGACGAGGTTGTCCTCGGTGATCACCGGCTGCGGGCGCGAGGTGAAGACCTGTTCACGGAGGTCGAACTTGGTGTTGACCCGGTCGACGCCCGGTATGAGGAAGTTCAGGCCCGGGCCGAGGGTGCGCGTGTAACGGCCGAACCGCTCGATGTTGTACGCCCTCGCCTGAGGGACGATGCGGATCGCCGACAGGGCGACGGCGACGACTACGACCGCGAGGATGATCAGGGCGATGGTCGGTTCCATGGTCTGCACCTGGCTTGGATGTGGGGATGTGGCTGGTTCAGGGCAGTGCTTCGCGCGGGTACACCACGGCCGTCGCTCCGTCGATCTCCATGACGTCGACGCGCGTACCCACCGGGATCACCAGGTCTTCGTCGATACAGCGTGCGGACCACTCCTCTCCGGAGAGCTTGATCCTCCCCCCGTCCCCGTCGACCTCCTGCATGACGACGGCGGAGCGCCCGACGAGCGCCTCCGCTCCGGACTTGGTCTCGGAGCCGCCCCTCATCTGGCGCTGCATGATCGGTCGCACGAGGTAGATTCCCGCTGCCGCGCTGGCGGTGAAACCGATGATCTGCACGGCCACCGGCATTCCGATCGCTCCGAGGAGGGCGGCGACCAGCGCCGCGACGGCCAGGAGGCCGAGCACGAAGGTGAGGGTGAGGGCCTCGGCGATTCCCAGGCCGATGGCGAGGATGAGCCAGACCAACCAGGCGCCCATGTCCGTGTGACCCTCCCGCTGCGTTCGGGTACTCCCTACGCTACCCACACAAGCCCGGCGAAGCACGTGATCCGGACCAGTGTTCCCGAGCCGTGACGCACGGACGCGGCCCCCGGCGGTACCCGCTCAGGACCGCCGCGAGCCGCGTCCGCTCAGCCCGTCCTACCGTCCGCCGGAGAACTGGTAGACGAGCTGGTACGTGGGCCGGTTCTGCCAGGCGATCGGCCACATGCCGATACCGCCCACCGCCTGGTGGATCACCGCGTCGGCGCACAGCTGGTCGCCCGCCGAGCAGTGCCCGTCACCGGGATAGACCTCCCCCGCCGGGGTGTCCGCGGCCTGGGCGAGGGTGTCCAGCAGAACCGTACGGCAGGCGTCCGGGTCGCCGCCACCGCAGTAGGCGCCGCCCAGCGGGCCCCCGACGTCCTGACCGAGCACGGTGCGCAGGTCCTTGTGCACGTACGACCACCAGCCGTACTGGAACGCCGACCCCCGGTGGGGCTGCCCCTGGTTGACGCTGCCGGGTTCGCCGCCGCCGATGGCGCCCGACGGGGACTCGTCGGTCTGGACGGCCCGCGTGAGCTGGGTGTAGAGGTCCCCTCCCAGCTCCGGCTCGAACTGCGCCCGCACCAGCAGCGGCCACCAGGCGTCCAGTATGCGGATGGCGTTGGCGTAGGAGTAGTACCCCGCGTCGCGGAAGGGCTCCCGGCGCAGCGAGCCGGCCTCGTGCCAGAGCCGCAGCTCCTCCACGACCGAGGCCAGTTCGGGGTCGTCCACGGCCTCGGTGCCGATGACCTCCAACAGGAGCGGGAGGACCTCCTGGGCGCGCAGGTCGGCGGTACCGGCCTCCATCATCACCCGGGTGAGGCTGGCGGTGGTGAACTCGTGCCCGTCGGAGACCAACGAGGACACCCGGCCGTCGAGCAGGTCGCCGCGGTGCACCGATCCGGTCCCCCAGCCCGAGGTGTAGCCCTGGGCCGGCTTGTTGTTCCAGTTGACGATGTAGTCCGGGTCCACGGCCTGCGGGTGGTCCTCCGGCGGGTGGAGGTCGGCGTCGTTGGTGTCGGGGTCCCAGCCGGACCAGCCCGAGCCGGAGTAGGCGTCGATGGGCAGGTTGGGGTTGGTCCCCCCGGTACGGACGGGGTTGTCGCCGGAGTTGACGAAGGCGATGTCCTCGTCGTCGACGTAGTGCCAGTTGAAGGCGTAGCCGATGTCCCCGGCGGCCTCCGTGAAGGTCTCGGCGGAGGTGACCTCTCCGGGGTCGTTGAAGCGCTGGAACCCGATGATGGAGTCGACCTCGTGCATGTAGGTGGAGCGCAGCGTCGTGAACGCCGTGGGCTCGCCGTCCACGGTCGCGAACGAGTGCACCAGGCCGAACTCCGAGCGCAGGGAGGTCAGCGTGTAGCCGCCCGCGGCGGTGCCGTCGGCGACCGTGGGCGACCACTCGTTGGTGACGCTCAGCTCCTCGAAGGGAACGCAGTCCCCCGAGCTGTCCACGTAGGCGCGCGAGGCGGTGGTGGGCGCGGAGCCGTCGGTCTCGCACAGCCTGACCGCGAAGGTGTCGGTGAGGTCCTGGCCCGCCGAGGTGGCGCTCCAGGCGTAGTCGACGCCGCGGCCCATCTGGACGTAGAAGCTCACGCCCGCGAAGGAGGCGCCGCGCGCGCTGATGCCCGGGCCCTGGAGTTCCTGGAGCATGAGCAGCTGCGGGGAGAAGTAGCCGGTCTGGGGTCCCATCACGGCGACGGGGTTGCCGCTCTCGGTGTGCTCTCCCGAGACCAGGAGGGCGTTGGACATGCCGCGGGGGTCCATGAAGCCCTCGGGCAGGACGCCGTCGTCGAACACGCCCTCGGCCGCGGACAGGTCCCCCTTCTCGGCCATCCGCTCCAGTTCCTTCCGCTGCTTCCGGGACAGGTCCTCGACGGCGGGGGCCTCCGCGCCCTCCCGGGGTTCCTCCGCGGTGCTCGCCAGCGGCGCGGGGGCCTCCGCGGTCCCACCGCTGAGCGCGGAGCCGTGCTCACCGTGGACGATGTCGTAGGGCTCGACGGATCCGGGGTCGGGCAGGGCCTCGCCGGCCGGGTCGTCGGGTGTCCCGCCGTAGGGGAACTCGCCCCCGACGCTGACCAGGGCCTCGGGGTCGTTCTCCATCCGCCAGGCACTGTGTAGCTCGGCGCCCCTCTCGGCGCCGTAGCGGTCCTGGAAGTTGGCGAGCACGATGGCGGACTGGACCTCGCCGCCGCCACCGCCGCCGAAGATGCCGCCGACCATGGCGGCGATGCCGACCACGTCGGTGGGGGTGAAGGGCTCGATCTCCCCGGCGTTGGTGACGGCGTCCTTGTGCCCGGTCAGGACGTACTCACCGGGGAAGTCGCGGTTCCTCTCGGCCTCCTCGATGTAGGTGTTGACGCCCTCCAGGTAGGCCTCGACGTCGGCGAGCGCCTGTTCGCCGCGCTCACCGCCGGCGGCGACCCGGTCGATCTGCGCCTGCTTGTCCTCCTCGGTGTAGGGGGCCGTGCGCCACAGGTCCTGTTCCAGGCTCCGGTTGCCCTCGGCGCCTCCGGCGAAGGAGGTGAGCTCGCCGCGGCCGACCCTTCGCAGCACGTCCATGAGGAAGAGGCGGTCCTCGCCGGCGGCGTATCCGGCGCCGAACATGGTGCCCTCGCGTGTGGTGCCCCGGATGTGCGGGATGCCGTGGCCGGCGTCGCGGGTGATGGTGACGTCCTCGCGCGGCTGGTACTCGCGGCCCACGTCGTCGGGGTCCACGCCGAAGCCCGCGTCGAGGAAGAAGTCGTCCAGGCCCTCCTCGGTGAGGCCGTCGTAGTGGTGGACGAGGTTGTCGTACATGTCCAACTGGCTGGAGGAGTGCCGGGGCCGGGTGCCGAAGACCTGGTGTCCGAGGATCTCGACGAGGGTGGCACTGCCGTTCTGGCCGGGGGGAAGGATGTCGTGGCATCCCGCGGGAGCGCAGTAGTCGGCGAGGGGCTCGGGAGCGGGTTCGGCGAGGGCCGGAGAGGCGGGGAGAGCGGCGACGGTGGCCGCGGTCACCGCCAGCGCGGCACCCGTGGCGCCGGTGCGTAGCCGTCGTGCGAGGGAGGGGAACAAGAGCTGTCACCACCTGGGGGTGCGGGCGATGGATCAGCGGCATGCTACGCACGGGTAGGGAAATCGCGAAAGAGTTTCATGTTTTGGGCGGCGGGCGGGACGCGCACCGCCGGAACCGACGGGTTTGGAGTGACCCACGCCACACGCAGCCCGGATTCCGGAACACCCCCGGCGAAGGGCCGGATACGGGGAGCCCCGAAGTGGCCACATCCGGCCACGGCCCCTTCCCCACTTCGTCCACCGCTTCCCCGCCGCTCCCCCACCGCCGACCGGGCCTGGGCGGATCGGGCCGTGCTTAGGCGGATCGAACCAGGGAACAGGGCGGGAGGCCGGGCGGAAGGCTGAGAGGCGCCGGTGTCGGTGTCCGTGCCGGTGACCCGGTGTCGGCGGCCCGGTTCCGGAGCCCGCGGGGCTCCGGTCGTGCGCGACTTCGGGCGTACGGGGCCCTGAGGCGGGTCGGGCTTTGACACAATCACGGCATGAACCAGTATCCGAACGCGGGCCCGGGCGAACCGTGGCACCAGCCCAGCGGTGAGACCCCCGGCTGGGGCCTTCCTCCCGACCCCTACCAGGGCGGCGCGATGGAGGTCTACGGCGCCACCGGCGGCCATCAGCCCGCGATGCCCTATCCTCCGGCCGACGGTGACGCCCCCATCGGCACCATCGGCGAGATCGCGTTCTCCCAGCACACCGTGATCACCCCCATGGGACGCTTCCCCATCAGGGGGACGGTGTGGACGGTGAACGACATGAGCCGCACCGAACGGTCCACGCCCACCTGGGCCATCATCGTGACGGTCCTGGTCTTCTGGTGGACCTGCCTGCTGGGGCTGCTCTTCCTCCTCGTCAAGGAGCAGAAGACCACCGGACACGTGCAGGTCACCGTGCAGGGGCACGGCCAGCACTACAGCACGTCGATCATGGCGACCCACCCGGCCGTGGCGAGCCAGATCCACCAACAGGTGAACTACGCGCGCAACCTGGCCTGAGCCGGCCACGGTTCCGCGGGGCCGCCTCGGGTACACGGGATCGTCGCTGACCGGTGGGACCGTCGCGGAACCGCGGAACCACCGCGGAGCTGGGAGCCACCGGGGAACCATGGAGCCACCGCGTGCCCGGAGGATCAGCGCGGGTTCACGAGACCATCGCGGGTCCGGTCCCCCTGTCCGGGCACGACCGTCCGGTTGGCCTCATCCGCCGTGCGGAGGTGCCGCGTCCCCGCCGGCGGGAGGGTCCGCGACCCGGGCCACCTCGGAAGGCCCGTCGAACGGCGTCGTTCTCCAGGCCCGGTTCCAGCGGTCGGCGCGGACCGCGGAGCTTGTTCACCACGAATCCCGCGGCCAGGGCCCGGCCGGCCTCCTCCAGCAGGACGGGCGTGCCGTGAGCCGACGCGAAGACGCCGCCTGCGCGGGGCACCGGGCTCCGCCCTCCCGGGGACGACCACCGAGTCCAGCGACATGTCCTGCGCCTTGGAGGAGGCCGCGCGGACCCCCTGCCGGGCCGGCCGGCGGCACGGGCCCGAGGCCACCACGCCCTTGCCCGCGTCCGGGGCGGCCCCGGCCACCGGCGGGGCGTTCACCGGGCCGCCGCCGCGGCCACGGCCAGGGCTCCCAGGTGGACCGCGCGTGCGAGGCGCACGGCACGGCGGATGTCGGCCGTTCGCACTCCCGGTCCGCTCCCCATCGTGGGACGGCGCTCCTCGTACCCCCGGTAGACGTTGGCGCCGCCCAGGGTCCTGCCGAGCGCGCCAGCGAACGCGGCCTCGCACTGCCCGGCGTTCGGGCTGGGGTGCCTGTCGCCGTCACGCCGCCACACCCGCCACGCCGTGCGGACGTCGCCGCCCACCGCCGGCGCGGCCAGGACCGCCAGGACCGCGGTCAGCCGCGCCGGGCCCCATCCGGCGACGTCGTCCAACCGCGCCGAAGCCGCGCCGAACCGCTCATAGCGCTCGTCACGGTGGCCGACCATGGCGTCGAGGGTGTTGACCGCGCGAAAACCCGCCATCCCGGCCACCCCGCCCAGAGCGCCCCAGACCAGGGGGCCGACCACCGCGTCGGAGGTGTTCTCGGCGACCGACTCCACCACCGCGCGGGCGATCCCCGCCTCGTCGAGTTCCGAGGGGTCCCTGCCGCACAGGTTCGGCAGGAGTTCGCGTGCCCGCGCCAGGTCTCCGTCCTCCAGCGCCGCGGCGATCCGCTCGGCCTCGCGGCACAGCATGCTGCCGCCGAGCACGGCCCAGGCCGTGACCGCCGTCGCCGCGCCGCCCCGGAACAGCGAGCCGACGCCCGCCACGGGAAGCACGGCCCCGGCCGCGAACAGGGCTCCGCGCGCTCGGGAGTCCCCGTAGACGAGGTCCTCCCACCGCCCCACGACGCGCCCGTACAGGGCCACGGGGTGCCCCCTACGCGGGTCGGACACCGCCCTGTCGAGCAGGAAACCCGCCACCAGTCCCAGTGATCGCACGCGGCCACGTTAGCCGCACCAGCGAATCCCCATCGCAGCACACCATCACTGTCACTCTTAGTAGCTAGTTAACTACTTAGAGTGACTACATGCCACCCTCAGGAGGTTCGGATGCTGACCCTGGCGGTCGCCTTGATGGTCTTCGCAGGTCAGTGGTGGATGTTCTGACCTCCGGGAGCACCCGGACCGCCGGGAGTTCGCGAAACGCCAGCGGTACAGCACCGCACCAGGAGTTAATCACCGGTAACGTGGTGCGCGAGGACCATAGCGGCCGATTTGGTGGGACGCGCGTGGTAACGAGAAGCAACTACGAATCACTGTAGTTGATGAGGCTTTGCCCTCCTGTGGGCGACATCGGACCAATACTCTAGAATGTCTGCCCGGGACGCCACAGGTGCCACGACACGGGACCTCCCGACCGTAGGCGCCGCCCCCGGCTCCGCCCCGCCTTCGGCACGCAGCGCCCCCCGCAACCACGGGTAACAGCGTGGTCACGACCGGCCACGGCTGGGCGACAATTGAATCGAGCACCCGTAGCTCAGTGGATAGAGCACCGGACTTCTAATCCGATGGCCGCAGGTTCGAATCCTGCCGGGTGCACCACAAAACCCCAGGTCAGACGGGGTGCGCGAGTCGAACAGGCGAGGCGCCGGATCTGGATCGGGGCCTGACATGCTCCATGTGTGCTCCGCAGTGCAGGGTCCAATACAGGTGGACGGGCACCTCGCGGAGCATTTTGCCCTCCCGTGACCCTGGTGGCGGCGCCTGGGACACCCTCGCGTCCGCCCGTCAGCACCCCGTAGCCGCCCCGACACCGGTGTCCAGGCCCGATGGGTCCCGTGGTCGCCCACCGGCCGGATACGGCCGGTGCCCTTACCCCACAGGGCTCGTGCAAGTTCCGGCTTGGTGCAGATCGTCCGGTTCGGGGAGATCACGGCCGTACACGCAGACAGGCACGGGAACCCGTGATCATTGTGGTGTCGAAGCCAAATGATCCCGAAGGTCTCCCGTGCCTGCCCTGCCATCATCCCCCATCCCGGACGCGCTCGCGAAACTCGCGTCCCTGGACACCACCACCGCCGTGGCGGACCTGCGCCCCTACATGGAGAAGGTCCCCGACCCCCGTTCACCCCGCGGCCGCTGGTACCCGCTGTCCTGCATCCTGACCATCTGCGCCTGCGCCGTCATCTCCGGAGCCAGGACCATCGAAGAGACCGCCGAATGGGGACAACGCGCCACGGATGTGTTGCTGGAGGCGATCGGAACCCGCCCCCACCCGCTGCGCTGGAGGCGCTCCCCGGCGGCCTGCACCATCGACCGCGTCCAGGGCATCGACGCCGATGCCCTGGACGCGGCCGTGTGCGCCTACCTCGCCGACCGCCACCGCTCCACCATCGAGGACAACAACAGCGGCGAGGAAACCGAACCCGCGCATGAGGCGATCGCCCTGGACGGCAAAGCCCTCAAGGGATCGGCCCGCATCGATCAGCCGCGCCGCCATCTGCTCTCCGCCCTCACCCACCACCCGCCCCTGACCCTGGCCCAGACCGAGGTCGGTGCCAAAACGAACGAGACCCGCCACTTCCTCCCCCTCCTGGACGGCCTGGACCTGGCCGGGCGGGTGGTCACCTGCGACGCCCTGCACACCGTCAGGGATCATCTCAAGCATCTGGTCGAGAACCACAAGGCCCACTACGTTGCGGTGGTCAAGACCAACCAGCCCACCCTGCACACCCAGATCACGGCCCTGCCCTGGGAGGAGCTGCCCCTCGCCCACACCCGCTCGGAGAAGGGTCACGGGCGCCGCGAGTCCCGATCGATCAAGGTCATGGGCGTCGCCGACAGCCTCGGCGGTATCTGCTTTCCCCACGCCAAGCTCGCTGTGAGAATCCACCGCCGCCGGCAGGAGACCGGCAAGAAGCAGACCCGCGAGACGGTCTTCGCCGTCACCAGCCTGGACGCCCACCAGGCCACCCCCGCCGAGCTGGCCGCGCTGGTCCGCGGCCATTGGGTGATCGAGAACTCCAATCACCACATCCGCGACGTCACGTTCGGTGAGGACGCCTCCACGGTTCACACCGGCAGTGCTCCCCGGGCCATGGCTACGCTGCGCAATCTGGCCATCGGGGTGCTGAAGGTGGCGGGAGCGGACAACATCGCCAAGACCACCCGCGCGATCCGGGACCTACCCGAACACGCGCTCCTCTTCTTCGGGATCGGCTACAAACCCGACCTCTCGGGAACTTGAACGAGCCCTGCACAAGACACCGACCCGGAACAAACCGCAGCACAGTGCTAACCGCCGGGAGGGATGGGTTCATCTTCCGGAGCACGGAAGCCGGACGCGCCTGGGACAAGCTCGCACCACGAGATACCGGGCACAAGCGAGATTATCCACGGCCCTCGGCAGATACCCCTGTACTGGCGCACCCCACACCACAGGTGGAGGATTCTGTCCCAGTCTGTACCAGCCTGACCCTTTTCAGATTCCCCTACCACCACCCGGGGCACATCATCCCTCGCCTCCCGAAAATATCACCAGAAAATAATTTGCACCCTTGAAGCATCAAATTCATCTACCCGTATTTCAAACAAGCCAGACGAGGAGAGCGCCAGTCTAAAATTCCCCATATGGTCCTGGATGAAGAACCTACCATCACTGGAATCCACCTCCCCAGAGAAAGCAACAATCGGAAGGGTTTCCGAGAAGCTATCTCCCCTGATTACCTGAATAGCAACAGCACCATCCTCCGGAGCCCGAACACCGACTACAAGAGAACCGGGAAGCAAATGAGCCAGCGCACCATCGCGATTCCAGTCACCATGGTCCGCATCACCCTGAACCTGTTCCGACTCTACCAGAATAGACGCATATTCAACCTTCGCCGTTAATTCGAAAATGAGTTTTTCCTTTTGCATTTACAGCAAATCTCTGTTCATATACTCTAGCGATAGGTTTCTGACTGCACCAGCCTGGCTTCGATAGCACTTTCTGCAGTGCGGATAGGCAGTCTGCGGGCTTCCCGCCGGAACCAGTGCCGTCGGAGGCATATGATCCGGAGTCCAATCCCCGTTCTTATTCCCCGACACCCTTGCCCCGCACATATGGCAACCGTTCCTGTCCCCCGCCTCATTGATGAGTTCCCGAACCCCAGGAGCTTCAATATTGCCATCTTCGAGGGCTACGCCTTCTTTGGCATGCGGCCCAATCTCAAAGAGCTCACACCGCTCTCGTGCATTATGGTTGAGGGTGTCCAAATTTCCAGCAGCCACATAGTAGGTGTGGACGCCCTGGACGGTCAGGTTATGGACCGTCGCGGCCTGGGTCCAGGACTGGACCGCGGAGACCTGCACCCACGTGCCAGAGGAGGTCTGGAGCCATGTCCCCGGAGCCAGGTCGATCGCGTCGATCCACATCCCCAGGTCGGGCACCCAGAACGGGTGTTCGTCGGTCGCGACGATCACGTCCCCGGCCGCGACCGGGCCCGGAATCCCCACCTGCTCCGCCTGCTCGTTTTCAGCCTCGGAATCGGTGCCCCCACCGGCCGCCTCGCGCTCGGTGGTCGGATCCACCGTGATCTCCACCAGGTGCTTGCTGCCCGATCCGATGATGGTGGCCAGCACCGTCCGCGACGTCTGCTCGCCCGTCTCCGGGTCGGTGGCCAACACCTTCTCGCCGACATCGACCTCCTCGATCGGTTTGGTCGACCCGTCGGCCATCACCACACCCGTGCCGGGCGCAAAACTGTTCCTGCCTGAGCAGAGACTCTTGACCTTCTTGTTGGACTTGACCAGGCCCCTCACGCCGCTGACCAACTCACCGCCGAGATCGGCGATCTTTCGGCCCAACTCCGCAGCCTTGCCCCAACGCAGCCCGTACTTCGCCGCGATCTTGGCCGGCAGGCCGCCGACGAACATGAGTGCGACGTTGACGGCGGTCTCGCCGCAGGCCCCCAGGTCGCCGGTGGTGAAGCATTCGAGTCCCGCCGTGATACCGAGCTCGTCCGCGACCAGTTGGGCCAGGCCTGCGGCTGCCTTGATCAGCTTTTGCTTGGCTTCCTCCTTCTCCCTCTTGGCGTCCAGGTAGGCCTGGTACTGCTGGTCCTGATAGGTACTGCCCGAAGAACCACCACCGCCCGAAGAGCCACCGGAACCACTCCTCGGAGACAACCGGTCGGCCCAGCCCATGAGGTTCTGCCACGTGGAGTTCGTGGTGATGTCAGCGCCCCAGCTCCGTGCCACCGATGCCGCGACATTCAGTGCGAGCCTGATCGTGCTACCGATGAGATTGGCGAGCTGTTTGAAGAAGAGGCCGTCGGGGTCGCTGAAGGAAGCGGGGTTGTTGTTGGCGTAGGTGTAGCCGTGCATCTGCTGGTGGTCGGTCACGTCCATGACCGGGTCCACCGAGATGAAGCGTCCCAGTGACGCGTCATAGGAGCGCGCCCCGAGCTGGGTCAGCCCCGTGGACTCGTCAACGGTGCCGTCCACGAACCCGCGCTCGGCCGGCCACTGGCCCTGACCGGCACGCGCCTGGCCGAAGGCCGTCATGTACCGGTGGGTGGCCTCTCCGGTGCGGGCGTCGACCGCGATCTGGCCGCTGCCGTGGTGGTCGGAGTGGATCCACGACAGGGTCCCCTCGTTGTCACGCACGGCCACGGTCTCGTCAGCAAAGGTGTAGAAGCGGGTGGCTTCCTTGACCAGGCTCTGCCGGTCCAGGCGCAGCTCCATACCCGGCAGGTACAGGGTGGAGGCATCCGGAGCGTGCCGGATCAGGCGCTGGCCGTCGGCGTCATAGACGAAGGAGGTAGCGGATCCGTCCTCCTCGACCACACGCGAGAGCCTTCCCTCGGCGTCCCACTCCAGGTCCTGGTCCCGGGCCGCGGTGGTGCGGCCGGTCATGTTGCCGGCTTCGTCGTAGGCGTACTGTTCCAGCCGGTCGCCCGCGGGTCCGGTCTCGGTCACCTGCGCCAGGGCCTGAGGGGCCATGCCCTCGTGGCCTCCGTGGGCATAGGTACGCACCGTGTCGGCCACCGGGTCGTGGCGGGTCTCGGTGACACGGTTGCCCAGGGCGTCGTAGGTGTAGGAGTGCCAGTAGGGGGCCGCACCGCCCAGGTCGTCCGTTGAGGGCTCGGCCGCGCAGGCCTGCTCGCCGGTGGCGTCGGGTGTCCACACGTCCGTCATGCGACGCATGTGGTCATAGCCGAAACACTGCACGTCCGCTTGGAGGTGGTCAGCGGTGGGTTCGTTGCGCAGGCTCAGTACGTTGCCCGCGTCGTCGTAGGTGTAGTGCTGGTGTGCGAGCGAGCCGGTGATACCGCGTTCGGGCACCAGGGTGGTCTCGGACATGCGTCCGGTGGCCTGGTCGAAGTGGCGGGTCAGGTGGGTCGCGTGCGTACCCGAGACGTTCATGTCCATGGTGCGCTGGCGCAACTCACCGGTGCTGTTGTAGACCACTCCGGTGACGTAGTCCGAGAAACCCGACATCCGGACCGGCAGGCCCAGGTCGTTGAAGGAGTAGGACACCGTCTCCTGGCCAAGTGCGCCCGCGGCGGGCATCGTCACCGCTCGGACCGTGCCGTCGAAGTTGTACTGGGTCGAGAAGCGGTAGCGCCCGGAGAGGCCGGCCTCACTGGAGGGGACGAGGATCTCCGTCGTGAGGGGCCGGTAGAACTGGTCGTAGGTCACGACCCGGCTGGTGTAGGCGCTGCCGTCCGCGTACCGGGTGGAGGAGGTCGGGTGCCCCTTGGCCAGGGTGTCGTAGACCCAGCGTGCACGCGGGGATCCTTCGGGGCTGTCGTCGTACAGGCCCGTCTGCCTCCCGAGGGCGTCGTAGGTGTAGGCGAGCGTCTCACCACGGGCGTCCGTCTTGGTGGCCAGCTGGTCGAGCTGGTTGTAGGACATCGTGGTGGTACCCGCGACGGGGTCGTCGGTCTGCACCAGGCGGCCGCGAAGATCGTAGGTGTAGGCCCAGGTGTTGCCCTCGGGGTCGGTGACCGAGGCGAGTTCGTCGTTCTTGGCGTAGGCGTAGGTGATCGAGTCGTATTCGCCCTCGGGAACAGGGCCGTGGTGTGTGCGGGTTTCGACCATCCGCCCACGGGCGTCGTTGATGACGGTGGTGGCCGTGTCACCGTCCGGCGGCGTGATGAGGAATCGGTCGCCGTGGTGCTCGGTGGTGGTGCGCCACCGCTCCTCGCCGAAACCGACGTGGACGACGTCGGTGGAACGTCCGGCTCCGTCATAGACGGTCCTGGTCTGACGGGGAACGTCACCGTCGTCGGCGACGACGAACAGGGTGTCGCTGGGGTCTTCGGTGTTGTGGTAGGCCTCGCGTTCCTTGACGATCTGGCCACGGGTGTCGTGGAAGGTGTCGGTGATCAGCCGTCCACCGTTCACGCCTGGGCTCTGGGTCTGGCGCGGGCGCAGGAACGCGTCGAAGATCTCGTAGCTGGTGGTGTACTCGGTCGGGTTCCGCAGGGAGTGCGTGACGATCGAGGTGGGCGCGTCCTGGCGGATGCGGTATTCGAACTTGCTGGTCGGGGTTTCCGTCTCGGGGTCGCGTCCGGGAAGCCACACGCTGGTCAGACGGCCGAGGGGGTCGTAGGCCATGTGCATGGTGCGGCTGTTGGCGTCGGTCTCGGAGACGGGCAGGCCGCGGGCGGGATCGACCCGAGTGGTCGTGGTGTGTCCGAGGGGGTTGGTCTCGGTGGTGGTCTCGGGGAGTCCGGCGCTCGTGAAGGTGTACTCGGTGGTGGTCACCCCTCCGGCGGCGTCGGTCTCGGCCACGGTGTTGCCGAAAGCGTCGAACTCCGCCTCCTGCACCGTCTGGTAGACGGGTTCACCGCCTGAGTAGGAGTCGAGCTTCTCGGTACGGGTGGGCAGACCGCGGGTCGGTGCGTCGCCGTGTCCGCCACCGTCGTAGAAGACCCGTTCGTCGGTGATGACGTCGGCGGGGCGGTCGGGAGTCTCCGTACAGTCCACCGCGAGGGTCTCGGTTCGGGAGACGAGGTTGAGGATCCACGCACTGGTGCTGTCGACATAAGTGGTACGGGTGCACTTCTCGTCACCGGACACGTCCACGTCGCCGTACTCACGCGCCTGGGTGACGGCGCCCCGGTCGTTGATGGTGTTGTCGACACGGGTCTGGTACCAGCTCCCGTCCTCCTTCCGGGCGAACTTGACGATCTGCTCGGTCTGGATCATGTGCGCGCTCTGGCTGCCCCACGAGTGGGTGACCTTGGCGGTCTCCTTCAGCCAGGGCCTGGTGATCTCCCGGGCGATGACCTCGCCGCCTTCACCATCGCGGGTGATGACCTCGAGCAGGGTGCCGTTGAGTTCCTTGCGATCGGTGTGTTCGACTCCGCGTGAGTCGGTGACGGAGGAACTGCGCGTTCCGTCAGGCTGTTTGTCACCGTCCATGCCCTGGAAGTACAGGTACTCGGTCTCGGTGCGTTCCTCGCTGGCGTGGCCCGTGCGCACGATGACCCGGTCGTAGCCGCGCCAGTCCGCCCAGGTGCGGTACTTGTCCTTGACCATGCCGTCGGCCTCGGTGTACCGCCAGGCCGGGGTGCCCACGTAGTCGTAGCTCGTGGTGAGTGTGGGTTGGTCGGTGACCAGGTCGAGTTCGTTGACCTCGGTGACCACGTACTTGTGGAACCAGTCGGTCAGTTCCACCCCGCCCTCGGGGGTCCACTTGACCGGGTAGCAGCGCTTGGTGTTGTCATGCGGCTTCGGAGTCTGGCCGTGCACGCACTCGGGTTCGGAGTAGGTGATGTCGAGCTGGCCGCCGGACTCGGTTTTGACCTCGGTGACGCGCCAGCGCAGCATCGGCGCGATGTCATCGGTGGGCGAGTCCACCCGGTTGGGCATCTGGGTTCCGCCGAAGGTGACCTTGGGCAGAGTCTCGGTGCCGCCCACGTGGCCGGTGTGCTCGATGGAGTCCAGCCACAGGGCCGCCCCGGTTCCGTCCCCCGCCTCGGGGAAGGAGTGGTCGAGGGTCCAGGTGTCGACCTCGGCGTACTCGCCGTCCTGGCGGATCTGCGTGGTGATCGTGTCGAGCTTCTTGGTGGACCAGAAGGTCGGCGAGTGCCTGCCCGCGCAGGAGGAGCCGGACTTGCAGTCCTGGTCCAGGGGCACGTCGGGCCAGTGCGCGGCGTTGCCCGAGGTGCGCTTCTCCGGGGCGCAGTCGAAGGAGTCGGTGACCAGGCACCGCTCGGAGGTGGAGAACACCACCCGGGCCGGAGCGGTCGCGTACACGTCGTCGCTACGCAGCCCGTACTCGATGCGCTTGATGTTGGCCGCGCGCACGTAGGGGGTGGCGGTGTTGGTGAGGTTGCGACCGTAGTGGTTGGCCTCGGCGTCGTAGTAGAACGTCATGACGTTGCCGTGCACGTCCACGACATAGTCCAGGTTCCACTTGTAGGCCTGCTGGCACCAGGACTGTGCGAAGTCGGAGTCGTAGCAGGGCTGCCCGGACTTGGCCGCGTAGACGGGCATGGTCTGCGCGGACTCGGTCTCGGGATCGCCGCTGGACCAGCCGGGCAGGCGGTTGCGGCCGAAGAAGTACTGGGTGCCGTCGGGGGTGGTCACCTTCCAGTACTCGCCGCCGTGCGCCCCGTTGGTGGCGCCGGTGAGCCTCTCGACCTTGGTGCCGTCGTCGTTGGACAGGCGGTAGCTGCCGTCGTCGTGCTTGACGAGTGCGCCGGAGTGCCCGCTCATGGACAGGGTGACGTTGTCGGTGTTCCAGCACAGGTCACCGATCTCGTGTCCGGAGTCCACGCAAGCGGCGTAGCGGCGCTCGATGGAACCCGGTGCGTAGGAGAACCCGTCCCCGATCCAGGAGGTCTGGTTGTTGGAGGTCGCGATACGGCCGTCGATCCCACCGGAGGAGTAGCTCAGCCCCACTGCGGGGGACAACTGGCTGGGAGCGGGCGGCGTGGTGACCCCGTAGGACCAGGAGAAGCCACCGGACTGCGTATTGACGTTCCAGCTGGAGGAGGCCGACAGCTGGGTGGCTCCGTAGTCGCCGTTGCCTCCGGCAGGGGCCGAGGTGACCGCGAACAGGGAGCCCTGGGCGGGAGCCGCGCCCACGACGGCGGACAGACTCTGGTCCTCGACACTGTTGTCGAGGAGCTGGGGCGTGTCGAAGGCGACCGTGTCGTCGGCCTCGCAGGAGTCGTCCAGGACACAGGGATCGAGTTCCACGACGCTCAGGCGGGAGGCGTAGTCACCACCGAACGCGGCGGCGAACTCGGAGTAGTCCACCTCCATCCGGACCGGGGCGAGAGTGGGCGAATCGTCCGTGCGGGTGACCTGGACGAGAAGGCCGTTGACCCCGGCCTTCTCGGTGTCGGCCCGGTCCAGGATCTCGACCTGGGCGGACTCGACCGGCTCGGGGGCGGCGAAGGCGTCCACCTCCGGTACGGAGTCCTCGAAGGTGACGGGCTCCCTGCGGGACTCGTTTCGGAACGGAGAAGGACTGCTCTCCGGTGAGGGGTCCACTGACTCCGGCGACCGCTCCGGGATCTCTTCCGGGGAGGGTCCCCTGGTTTCCTCCCCCGAACTCGATTCCTCCTGTTCGGAGGCTTCGTCCCCGCCGTGCCCCTCCTGCTCTGGAGTCACGTTCTCGTTCGGAGCCCCCTGTTCAGGGTCCTGGTCCTCGGCGGGATCCTCCCGACTCTCGGGCTCCCATTCCTGCCAGTGCTCGGGGACCTCCCACTCGCCGAACGCCTCGCCCGTTACCGGAGTGACCGTGACCGGTGTGTCCTCCTGGGCACTCAAGGCCTGGGGCCGGTCACCGTCCAGGGCGAGATCGTTGGAGGAGGGTTGGGGCCATGCGGCCTCCTCCGGTTCGGTGAGCGCCGCCTTGGCGACCGCGTCGCCCCCGCCCACAGCGGGGGCCAGCAGGTCGTGGCCCTCCACCGAGGGGACGTCCTCCACCTCGGGACGCGGATTGTAGGCGGTGGCAGAGGCCGGAAGCACGTTCAGCAACCCGGCGGCCATGACGAGGGCGACCGAGTAGGTGATGCCGCGGCGGATCGGGCCGGGACGGACGGGGGTGTCACTGCGCGGGGTCACAGCAGTCCTCCTGTCCTCCACCGGTCGGGTGGAGGACGATCACAGGGGCGGGGTGGGGTCGGAAGCGTGGTCAGCTCTGGGTGTTGGGGAACTCCCCCGCGTACACCCGGGACAGGTCCCGGTCGTTGACCACACCTTGGTAGGCATGGACGTCGTCGATGTCGCCGGTCCAGTGGTAGTGTTCGTTTACGCCTCGCAGTTGGGCACCGCCGATGCGCAGTCCTCCTTCGGCGTGCCAGGCGTGATCCACCGCGAGTCGTGCTTCCTCGAAGCCGTTGACGTAGAGCACCATCTCGCCGCGGGTGTGGTCGTAGACACCGGTCAGATGCGTCCATTCCCCCAGTCGGGCAGCGATGGTGGAGTAGACGCGGGTCCAGCCCTCTGCTCCCGTCGTGGGTTCGTCGTCATGCGGCGACATCTTGAACACCCATGCTCCGTTGGAGCCCTGGTAACCCAGGTGGAAGGCGCTCTGGAACTGCCCTGACTGGCTCACCGCAGTGGCGTCGACGGACTCACCGGTCTCGTCCAAGCGCACCCAGGCCGAGACGCTGAAGCTGCGATCGGTGCGTACGGCTGGCCCTGGTGCCTCGATATGCTCGCCCGCTCCGTTCAGCCGCACCCCGGGGGAGGCGGTGATGCCGTTCTCGGCGGTGTTCCACGCGGTGAGGGGGTCGCCGTGCAGAGTGGCGTCGAGTCCGTGGTCGGTGGTGTCGGCCACGGTCGTGCCGTCCCACTCGTCGAGCTTCCACCGGCCCTCGGCGGCGATCGGCCGGTTGGCCAGACGCCACACCTCGGAGGCGGTCTCGGACTCGGACACGGTCTCGTCCAGCACGAGCCGGTTCCACACCCTGATGTCGTCGATGGCGCCGGGCCAGTAGTAGTTGCCCGCGCCCTGGAACAGGGCACGGCCCACGGTGAGGGGACCCTGGGCGTTCCACGGCCCGGGCTGTGTGTCCGTTCCCTGTTCCACGCCGTCGACATACAGGGTGATCTCGCCGGTCTGCGCGTCGTGGGTGCCCAGCAGGTGGGTCCACACCCCGACCTCGGCGGGGGCGGAGGAGGTGACCTTGGCCCATGCGCGCGAGCCGTCCCAGTACCCGTCCTCGGGGGACATCTTGAACACCCACTGGCCGGTGTCGCCCTGGTAGCCCAGGTGGAAGGCGCTCTGCTGCGTGCCCTCCTGCGCGACGGCGGTGTGGTGGGCGTAGGCGCGGTCCAGCTTCACCCACGCCGACACCGAGAAGGTGCCGGAGGTGTCCACGGCCGATCCGTCGGCGGTGATCTCGTCGTAGGGTCCCGGGTCGCCGTCGGTGTAGCCGCTGGTGTGCACGGCGGTGCCCTCGAGGCGGGGGGTGGGGTTGGTGTCGGGGTTGTCGGTCGCCCCGACCCGGCCACGGACCCACTCCACGCCCTCGGAGAGGGTGGCGCCCTGACCAGGATTGGCGGTGTCGGCGGCGTGGTCGCCTTCGCCCTCGTCGAAGGTGTAGCGGGCGACCGGATCACTGGGCGGGGCGACCAGGAAGGAGTAGGCGAGGACGCAGTCGGAGGAGTTGCCGAAGGCGTCCACGGTGCGCGCGTAGACCCAGTTGGGTCCCTCCAGTCGCGGGGTGAGGGTCACCGTCACCGGTTCGCCCGGTTCCTCGGGGGTGAGTTCGGTGACGCAGGAGTCGTCGTTGAGGGCGTAGAAGTAGCTCTCGGCCCCGTCGACGCCGTTGTTGGTGAAGGTGAACTCGCCCGGTTGCCCGGGGGAGCCGTGGAACTCGTCCCCGGCGGGGTAGTCGGTGGAGGTGACCGCGGGGCCCTGATCAGGTCGGGCGGTGCTGATCATCAGGTAGCAGTAGGACGACCAGCCGGACCACGATGTGCCGTCGTTGGCGTTGGCCCGGTAGCCGATGAGGACGTCCTCGGGCAGGGCGGTGGCGCGCACGGACTGGTAGGAGCCCGAGGACCACACGGCCACGTTGGTGGAGGAGGTGTCCACGTCACCGAGCCGGGTGCCGTCCACCCACCAGGCGAAGCGGGTCTTGACCTTCTGGCGGTTGCTGGAGGTGGAGTCGCGGTCGCGGACGTAGGCGGTGAAGGTGGGCCGGGTCTCGTTGATCAGGCGCGGATTGTCCGGATCGGTGGAGCAGGTGCCGCCGTGGGAGTCCGAGAGCTTGGTGGGGATCTCGGGCGGGTTGTTGTAGTCCACCTGCAGGGTGGGGTTGGAGGCGAAGCGGCGCCAGTCGTGGTTGCTGGAGGACCTGGTCTCGTTGCCGCGCAGGCCCAGGGTGGTGGTGTTGTGTCCCGCGTCACGGCTGTACACGTACCCGGAGGTGGCGTTGAACTCCACCGTCGGAGAGGTGCCGCCGGAGCAGTCGGAGCGTCCGGCGTTGATGGTCCTGGTGTCCAGCCTGGTGTTCCAGAACGCCGAGGTGTTCTGCCTGTTCCAGTCGGTGGAGGAGGTGATGGCGTCGGTGCGCCACAGTTGGACCTTGGCGTTGGTACACCCGTAGGCGTGGGTGACCTTGGCGCGGAACGTGGCACGGATGATGTCGGCGTTCCTGGTGCGTGAGTCGATACCGAACCGCCAGAACGCGCGCTTGGTGCTGCCCTCGCTGGGCTCGTAGCCCACACCGGGGGTGTGGGAGGTGGCGTAGTTCCAGTACGACTGGCTGGGGAAACGGGCGTTGACGTAGGTGCGCCCCACTCGGCTGACCGCCACCGAGGGGTCGATGTAGACCGGGTACTCGGTCTCGGCGTCCTCGAGCATGGCCGTGTCGGGGACCAGCCGGATGCTGTCGGGGGTCAGGTCCACGTCGAGGAGTTCGGTGCGCGCACCCATGGGAGCCATCACCGTGGGGTCCTCGCCGGTCTCCTCCACCCCGGCGGAGTCCCACATCGCCGGGGCCACCGCGGTGAAGACGCTCTTCTGGCCCCGGTCTCCGAGGGCTTCGAGCATGCCGTTCTCGCCCAGGCGCATGGTCACACCGGTAGTGGACAGGGCCATCTCCAGCTCCGCGAGGTCCTCGTGCCGGGCCGCCTCGGGGGTGTGCACCACCAGTACCTGGCCGAACCCGTCCACCCCCGCGGTCAGGACCAGGTCCACGTCCGGAAGGACGTCGGCGTAGGTGGCCTGGGGTCCCTCAAGGGTGGGAGCCGGCAGGTCCTCGTGCCAGCCGAGCCCGACGGAGTTGGAACCGATCCCGACGCTGGCCAGGGCCTGGTCCCCGCCGCCGGAGAAGGCGATGTCCGCACTGACCGCCCTGGGACGGACTCTGCCGTCGGAGCCCACGACCAGGTCGGTGTCGACCGGGGTCCAGCCGTCCTGGCTACGCACACGCACCGGGAAGGCGTTCTGCTCCAGGGTGAAGCTGCCGTCGGGGTTGGCCAGGTGGCGGCTGGTCTCGGTGGTGGCCGCGGTGATCTCGACGGGTTCGCCGGTCTCCTGCGCCAGGACCAGGGCCTCCTGGTCTCCGCGCAAGTCGGCGGTCGAGGTGGAGGAGCCGTTGTCGGGCTCCTCCTCCGCGAAGGCGGGGGTGGACAGAGCGGGCATGAGGAGCAACGACGCCGTTGCGGCAGCGCCGAGTACTCGCGCATGGCGGGGCATGGCAGAGCTCTCTGACCCAGGCTGGGGGATCACCGTGTGGGTGCCGTGCCATCCGAGCACGGTCGGTGGTTGTCCTGGGACCGAACGGAAAGCTAGCAGCCCGAAAGAAACATTTAGGCAGTGGCGCAGATCACACCATGCGACACATAAGTACACGACATGCACCTTCAGCCACACAAGTGCCACAAGAGGGCATTGTGTCCGCATTCGGACACTTATCGCATGTTTAGCTGAATGCTCCTTCTGAGCTGCGGTGGCGGCTACGGAAAGCAGACAGGGCGGTTTCCCACAGGTTGGCTCCGCACATCCTCGCTTCGAGGCGAAAGGAGCCTCCATCGCGCAGCAACGGGAGAGCGATCCGTGGCTCTGGGCTTCCTGTAGAAGGGCGAGCACTTCGACCAGCACCGAACGGACGCTCTGGCCCCAGAGCCGCACCGCCCCTCAGGCGCGCACAGGCCAGCGGCCGACATGGGAGCACTCCGCCCCGAGGGCTCGGAAGCGGACACACGGTTGCGGACCAGCACATATCGGCGCCGATCCGAGTACCTCGCGAGGTGCCATCGGACGCCGCCGATGGCCGCAGGCGCGAATCCTGCCAGGTGCGCCACAACATCTCAGGTAGGCGGGATACACCCCCTTGCCCCAGAGAAAATGCGTGCTGGTGGGACCAGTCCTCCGCCCACGCCCCATGCCCGCGTACCGACGGGCCCTTCCGGAGGCGCGCCACATCAGACACGCGGTACGTTCAGCCACCTACCGCGTCACCTCTGGCAGCACGATGCCGACCGGACCCAGCATCACCTTCGACATGCACCCCAGGATCGAGAGCGATGACTGTCCGGTTCCGGAAGTGGCGGGAGGTGGTCCCGGCTCACACCACAGCTTCCGCCAAGCCCGGTACGAGGCAGCGCCGAGCAAGCCCACCGGCAGGAACAAAAACACCGCGCAGACCTGGACTGGCCGCCACATAAGCGTTATGGCATGATGCGGGGCATGTTCATCGACAGAAAGGCCCATGCCGCGTAGACGGCCGGGACGCATGCGCGCAGAGAACCACCCCCGAGTGCGCAGAGGACAAAGAAAAGCACCAGCGATCAAAGGCCTGTCGTCCAAGACGATGGCCGAGATCCGACGAGCCGAACACCGCCACCCGCAGCTGTGGCCAGGGATCATCAACGAGGCACTCCCCAGGTGGGAGAGGTACGCCCGCGACCCCGGGCACCCCCCGTGGAACGACCACCTCTATCCCCGCTCGTGGTACTGCTGCTGGGAATGCTGCGGCAGCCCACTGATGGCCAAGGACTTCCTCGACATACTGGTCCACGCCATGCGGGGCAGTTCAGCGCGTGAGATACGTGCCCGTCTCAGACACCTGGACGACCTCCACGGCCTCCCGTTCCCCTGACAGCACGAGGCCCAGGGAGTCCAGCGCTCCTTGGGCCCAGTCGGAATACCGCGAAGACCAAGAAGGTCTGCGCAGATCAGTGGCCTGGCACTCCGAGGCCCCGGCTGAGCAGCCGTCGTACCTGCCATGCCCCCCACCTGGGATGACTCGCCCACTGGTCATCTGAGCGACCACGATGAAGTGCTCCCCCTCAGCCACACGGCGAGAACCTCGCGAGGTGCCATCGGACGCCACCAGGGGCCGGTGTGTGCTCCGTTTGTGCTCCGCAGTTCCGGACTGGCACGACACCGGGCGGCATCCCTTGGCACGAAACGACAGCAACGATCGGATGGATAGGGACGAAACGGCACCGTGTGGCACGTAGAGGCACGAAAAAATCGGACTTCTAATCCGATGGCCGCAGGTTCGAATCCTGCCGGGTACGACATAAAACCCCAGGACATACGGGGTGTGCTACTTCACTTCCGAGGCGTCGCCGCACTGGTGGGACCAACACCAGGCCCCGCCAACCACACCCCTCGTATGCCGACCGGTCTTCCCGGCATCCCGCAGCACCAGCCAGGCGGTCCGCTCCGCCGCTTCCCGCGCCACCTCCGGCAGCACGCTGGCATAGGTGTCCATGGTCAGCACGATGCTCGCGTGCCTCAGCACCGCCTGGACGACTTCCAGCTCCACTCGTTTCGTGCCGGGTGTGACGGAGGCTCTGGTGTGCCCTGCGTTTTTCGGAGTCGTCGATGCCCGGTAGCGTCATGACATAGGTGACGCGGCCGCTGTGGAGCCACGCCTCACCGGCGCGAAGGTCGGCTTTGAGGAGCTACCGAAGATGTTCCAAGGGCTGGCGCGGTATGTGCCCACGGTGAATGACGCGACGGTGCGCGGCATGATCTACCCCCGGCGGTCCCTGGTCCTGGTCACCGGAGTACCCGGGGCCGGAAAGAGCACCCTGCTGCGGCGGCTGTTCGGACTCCGCGGAAACGAGGAGCGGACCGTGCTCACCGCGGAGGGTGTGCGGGTGATCGACTCGCTACAGTCGCGGTACCAGCTGGGGCCACTGCTCGGTCGGGTCCCCTACCCGCTGTGGCGCTGGGTGGTGCACGTACTGCACTTGGCCCGGATGGCCGCGGCGCTGCGCGGCGGCCCGGTGGTGGTGCACGAGTGCGGGACTCGGAGCCCGGTCCGCGTGCTGCTCGCCCTGCTCTGCCGACTCCGCCGGTACGAGATGCACGTGTTGATGATCGACGCCACTCCGCGGGAGGCCCGGAACGGGCAGAACGCCCGGGGGCGGCGGGTGACCGAGCGCAGCCACCGGGCGCATTCGCGGCGCTGGCGACGGCTGCGCGCGGCCGCCCGGCACGGGCCGGCGGCGTTCGCGCCGGGCGCGCGCAGTCTGCTCGCACTCGACCGGCGCCGGGCGCGGGAGCTGGCCTGGATCCGATTCGGCCCCTGCGCGAATATCCGTGGTCCCCTGCACGCCGCGATGGAGTCGCCCCCGACCCGGCTTGAACTCGTGATGTCCGATACCTAGTGGCACCGGCCGGTTGAACTCACGCGGTTCGGGTCGTGGGCCTTCACCCGGCGGGCCGAGGAGTCCGGGGTGGTGCCTTCGATCAGGTCGGTCGGGGACTGTGACGGCTGTCGGTCTTTGTACACGGATCCCGCAAGGATCGGGAGTCCCGGCCGCGGCGTTCCGCTCTTTTTCCAAGGCCGAGCTGGTCCGCAACCGCGGCCCGTGAAGAGGCCTGGACGAGGTGGAGGTCGTGGTGACCGAGTACGCGGACTGGTTCAACCGCCGCCACCTGCACGGCGAGATCGGCCTGGGCCCGCCGGCAGAGTTCGAAGACGGCTTCTACCGACAGCAGACCGGGGCAACGAAAGACGAAGCGTTGGTTCCGAGCCTCCGATAAACCAGGCCCGAGACACAACACCCCTCGTCCCGCTCCGGGCCTCCCGGGCGCGTCAGCCGCCCACAAATCCGTTCACGGGGATCAGCAACACGGTGACGTTGTCATGGCCACCGGCATCAAGGGCGTGACGGACCAAGCTCCGCGCATCAGACAAAAGACCGCCATCGGACCCCGGATCCGACTTATGGAGTGGGATGGCGGCGCGCAACTCCTCGGCCAAGGACAGATACCGCCACAGTCCATCCGTGCACAGCAGCAGGCGCCCCGGGCCCGACGGCCGATAGCTCCGGCCCCGCCGAACCGGCTCCTCTGCGTCCGCGCCCAGCCAGGCGACGAGCGCGTCATGCTCGCCCGTGTCGTCTTCGGTCAGCGCGAATCCCAGCCCCTCATCCGGCAACCAGTAGGCGCGACTATCACCGACCCAGGAAACCCACATGCCTCCCTGGCCAACGACGCCTGCGACGTACGTACAGGCAGGTGCCATATCCGCCGACGCCGCCAAGGCGGTAACCGCACGTCCCGCCCGCACGACGGCATCCTCCAAGGCCGCCTCGGGAACGGCTCCCTCCAGAAGCCGTCTCGCCACAGTGCTCGCACTGACCTCCGCCGCGACCTGAGCGGCACGATCCGACCGGGGTGACATCGAGACACCGTCGCAGACGACCCCGACCGTCCACCCGCCCTTGACCACCAGGCCCATGGCGTCGGCATTCACACCACGGCGCAGCCCACGGTCGCTGACACCCGCCGCACCACCGTCGACCGTGGCCTCCACATGGGAGCGAAACGACGGCTGAGCCGCTCCACAATTCCAACAGCGACCATCCGGGGCGACCGTCCCACGGCAACGGACACAACCCTCGTTCTCGTTCATACGCGCTTCACCCTGCCAGAAACGCCACGGAACGGTGCCGTCGAGATCAATGTCAGCGCCTCCACAGAATGTCCTCCACCACCCGGAAACCACGCATGGTCCTCGACGAGCGGACCTTTGATCCGGTCGTCAACTGGCCCGGGGCACGACGAACCCCAGGCCACCCGAGGCGAACCCGTAGGCCGGCCTGGGGCTGATGGTGTCGTGTGGCTCCTGGTGTGCTCGCCGTCCCGGCTACACCACCGTCACTACGTGGCGGGTCTGAGCATCGCGGCGGTGGCCTCGGCCGCCGCTCGCGTCACCTCGGGGACCACGGTCTGGTAGGTGTCCTGGGTGAAGTGCGGAGCGGCGCGGGTCCGGGGCGGCCGTGGCCGCGTGCCCCAGCTCCCCGGAGACCACCTTCACGGCCTTCCCCACGGCCAGGGCCGTCTCGGCGCCCCGGATGACCGGACCACCTTCGTCGACACCCCCGATCGCCAGCCTGCGGGCGAGGTGACGAAAGGCCGACAACCAGGCGGGACCGAAGCCCTCTTGTGAAGCCGCCGGAGCCCAGCACCGCTGCACCCACGACCGCGACCGGTCCGCCGACCCATCGGACCCGATCGCACGCGGCACAACTCCTTCCCCGTACGAAACTCCCACACCGTTCTCACCATGCCGTCCGACCGCTTGTGCTATTTTCCATCCATGCAGTCGAAAAACAGGCCGGTCGGTCAGAAACGAGCGTCCTTCATCGAGGAGGCCCGCCGCACACAGATCATCGAGAGCGCCATCGAGACCTTCTCGGATCTGGGATACGCCAACACCTCGCTGGCGCGCGTCGCCGAGCGCGCCGGCATCAGCAAGAGCGTGATCTCTTACCACTTCGCCGGCAAGACCGAGCTGATGGAGCAGATCGTCGAGCAGGTCTACCTCGACATCGCCCAATTCGTCCTGCCACGGACCGAGAAGGAGACCACGGCGACCGGCGCGCTGCGAGCGAACATCCGCTCGGTCGCCGAGTACATGCGGGACCACCGCGCCCAACTGCTCGCTCTCGGGGAGATCTTCAACAACCTCCGCACCCCCGAGGGCGAGCGGCGCTACGGCGTCGCCTTCAACGAACAGGTCTACGAGGGGCGGGAGGCGATATTCCGCCGCGGCCAGCAGACCGGCGAGTTCCGCGCGTTCGACCCCCGCGTCATGAGCGTGACCGTGCAGTCCGCGATCGACGGCATGTTCGGCTACTGGGTGACCTACCCGGAGCACGACCTGGAAGCGCACGCCGACGAACTGGCCGACCTGTTCGAGCACGCCACCCGTGCCGAACGCCCTGATGAGAAGGCGAACCGATGACCCAGCCCACCGACCGGCCGACCGCGTCGCCCACCACCCGTCCGCGGCTCCTCTACGTCGACAACCTGCGCACCGCACTGACAGTGCTCGTGGTGCTCCACCACGCCGCCATCACCTACAGCAACATCCCGCGCTGGTACTACGTGGAGACGGGGACCGACCCCTCGGGAGTGCTCCTGGACGTCCTGCTCTTACTCGACCAGGCGTTCTTCATGGGCGCCTTCTTCCTCATCTCGGGGCTCTTCGTTCCCGGCTCCCATGACCGCAAGGGAACCAGGCGCTTCCTCGGGGAACGGCTACTGCGCCTGGGGATCCCGCTGTTGGCCTGGCTGCTGCTGCTCCGCCCCCTGGTGACCGTTGGCGCCTACACCGCGGAGAGGGAAGCCGCCGTCCAGCGGGGGGCCGAGCTGCCCTACTGGCAGTACTACCTGCACTCGTTCACCCCGGGGCCGATGTGGTTCGTCGAAGTACTGCTCGTGTTCAGCGCGCTCTACGTCCTCTGGCGACACCTGGCCGGCAAGGAGCGGCGCGTGTCCGAGGCGGCTCCCGCCCCGGTCACGGACCGGGCGCCCGGCGCCGTCGCGATCGTCGGGTTCACCGTCGGGCTGGCCCTCGTCACCTACCTGTGGCGCATCGTGATACCGATGGGCGTCCCCCTTCCGGTTCTGGGCCTGCCCACGCCCGCCTACCTGCCGCAGTACGCGGCGCTGTTCGCCGTCGGGCTGATCGCGGCCCGGCGCGGCTGGCCGGAGGGCCTCTCCAGGCCGACCGGCCGGATCGGGTTCGCCGCAGCGGCCGTTGCCGCGGTCGGGATCCTCCTCCTCGCCGTCGGCTCTTCCGGGGGAACGGAGTTCCTGGGCCACGGAACCTGGCAGTCCCTGATGATGGCGGTCCTCGATTCGACGCTCGCCGTCGGCATCGTCCTGGGTCTGCTGGTGCTGTTTCGGGAGCGCCTCGGCCACCAGGGACGCCGCCGGCGGTTCCTGTCGACGCACGCCTACACCGTCTACCTGGTCCATCCGGTCGTGCTGGTCGCGCTGGGCTACGCGCTCAGCGGCGTGCAGGCCCCCGCCGTGGCGAAGTTCGCGCTCCTGGCCGTCCTCGCGGTACCGCTCTGCTGGGCGATGGCGTTCGCGGTGCGCGCCCTTCCGGGCGCCCGGAAGGTGCTCTAGCCGCCGATGGGACCAGACGATGTCGACGGACCACAGGACTTCCCCGCAGCGGAGCGGCACCACTTCCTCGCTCAGGTGGGGCACCAGGTCCGCTGACCCCCGCGACCTCGGCCGGACCCGACTCACCGCCACCACCGAAGGATCGGCGTCCACCGGAGGTCTCAGCGATCTGGAACACGGTGTCGTGGTTCGAGCGCCCAGGGGTCGTCTGAACACCGCGGACGCGCGGCGTCACGTAACGGTGACGGGCTCCGCCAGTTCCAGGTTGCGGGCCAACTGCTCGCGGTTCTGCCGTGCGTGCTGGACCCAGGCGGGCTGGCCGGGGGCGGTACGCCAGGACTCGCTCAGCGGACTGTTGTCCACCGTGTCGAACCCGAACTGGTCGTACAGCCGCGTGACGACGTCCACGGCCTCGGGGTGGTCGCTCGACACCGACAGCGCCCGCCGGGCGGGGTCGCCCGCGGGGCGAGCCGTGCGGAGCAGGCTCGGAGCCTGGATGTGGGTGAACGCCTTGGCGACCTTCGACGTCGGGAGCTGTTCCTGGCGCAGCTCGTGGACCGTCTTCTCGCCGGAGTCGACCATCGGGAAATGGCCGTCGCGCCAGGTCATGTAGTTGTTCGTGTCCAGCACGACCTTGCCCGCCAGCTCCGCGACGGGCATGTCGTTGACGAGTTTGAGGGGTACGGCGATGACCGCGAAGTCGCCCGCCGCAGCGGCCTCGGCCGCGTACGCGGCGCGCGCCGACGGGCCGAGTTCGTCGATGAGCCCTTTCAGGGTCTCGGGGCCCCGCGAGTTGGCGATGACGACCTTGTACCCGTTCGCTACCGCCGCGCGCGCGATCTGGCTCCCCACCTCTCCCGTGCCGATGATCCCGATCGTTGTCACAGGTGCCTCCACCGCAGAGCCTTGATGAGAAGTACTGTTCGCCCGCGCGATCGCGCCGTGCGTCGTGCCCGGCGCCCGAGCGGGTTCACTCGGACACGGCGCCGTTCGTCTCGCGCGCCGGAGCGCCCGCGCTCCCACCCCGCGCCCGGGCGGGCATGTCCGCCGAAGCCAGCAGGGCCAGCTTCTCCGCGCTGTCAGACGCGGCGTCCGGGTGGTACACGACGAGTTTCAGGCTCTCGGCCCCGCCCACGCTCAGCCGTTCCCGGTTGAGGGTCAGCTCCCCGATCCGCGGGTGATCGAGCCGGATCGGCGTCCCGCGCTGGCCCCGCACCTCGTGCCGGGCCCAGAGCCTGCGAAACAGGGGGCTCGCCAGTGAGAGCTCTCCGACGAGGTCGACGAAGCGGGGATCGTCGATGTCGGTGCCCACGGACTGCCGCAGGTTCGCTATGAAGCACTCCGTGACGCTCTCCCACTCCGGGTACAGCGCCTGCTGGCCCGGGTCCAGGAACATGTCCCTCAACTGGTTGCCGCCCACGGCCAGGCGGGGATCGAGCGCCCGGGCGAGCGCGTTCGAGGCCAGGATGTCGAAGTACCGGCCCTCGATGAATGCGGGCTGGACGAGGGAGTCCAGCAGCTTGAGCGCTCCGGTCGGCACGGTCTCCTTACGCGGCCTGCGCCCGCGCCGCCGGGGCACCTCGGCGACCAGCGACAGCAGATGGGCGAAGTGGTCGTCGTCCAGGCGCAGCACGCGCGCGATCGACTCCAGCACCTGCACCGACGGGTTGCGGTCGCGGCCCCGCTCCAACCGCAGGTAGTAGTCGGCGCTGATACCGGCGAGCATGGCGACCTCCTCCCGCCGCAGACCGGGCACGCGCCGTACACCGACGTCGGGGATGCCCGCCTGCTCGGGCGTGACCAGAGCGCGCCGAGCACGCAGGAACGCGCCGAGGGCGTTCGGTGTCTTGCTCATGTGATCAGCCTAGATCGCCGCAAGGCGGATAGAGGGGGTCCTGTCGCACCCCCGGCTCGGCAGGGCTCTGGGCCGGGGGCGCGCCTCCTCCTAGCGTGTCCAACGGTCCGTTCGGGCCGCGTATCTCGGGAGGAGACCCATGACCATCACGCTGATCACCGGGGCCAACAGGGGCATCGGTTTCGAGACCGCGAGGCAACTTCTGGAACTGGGCCACGTCGTCTACATCGGTGCGCGCGACACCGAGCGGGGCGAGAAGGCCGCAGCGGAGATCGGAGCACGGTTCGTGCGGCTCGACGTGACCGACGACGCGTCGGTGAAGGAGGCGCTGGCGGCGATCGGTGCGGCCGAGGGCCGGCTCGACGTCCTGGTGAACAACGCGGGCATCCTGGCGGCCGGAGACATCGACGGCCCCTCGGCCCTGCGCTCCTTCGACACGAACGCGGTGGGGATCGTGCGGGTCACGGAGGCGGCGCTGCCCCTGCTGCGAAAGTCCGCCAACCCCACCGTCGTCACCTTGTCGAGCAGTGCCGGATCGTTCTGGGCGGTGACCAACCCCGAACGGCCCGAGTTCCACCTGCCGCTCGCTCTCTACTCCGCGTCCAAGGCGGCGGCCACCATGCTGACGGTCCAGTACGCCAAGTCCCAGCCGGGCATCAAGTTCAACGCGCTGGAGCCGGGCACCACCGCCACGGACATGACCGCGGCCTTCGGGATCGGAAGGCCGCCCGAGGAGAGCGCCAGGGCCGTCGTGCGGTTGGCGACCCTCGACGCGGACGGCCCGACGGGGACCTTCCAGGACGAGAACGGTGAGCTGCCCTGGTAGGCCCCTGGGGACCCCAGGGAAGTTCAGCGGCGACGGTCTCCACGGCCATTCTGGTGAGCGCGCCGAAAGCCATCAGGATCCGAATACGGCCCTGACCGGGACACAGAGAGGAAATCATCATGGCGGGTTTTGACATCCACGAGTTCTACCGCCGTTACGTCGAGAAGCTCAACGCCCACAAGTTCGACGATATGGACGAGTTCATCCGCGACGAGGTCGTCCTCAACGGCGAGCCGAGTACACGGAACGATGTCATCGCGGTCCTGAAAGCGGACATCGACGCGGTTCCGGACTTCCGCTGGGAGGTTCGGGAGTTCCTCGTCGACGGTGACCGCGCGGCCGTCCGTGCGATCAACACCGGTACCCCTGTGAAGGAGTGGCTCGGCGTGGCTCCCACCGGTGCCGCGTTCGAGATCGTCGAGTACGCCATCTACCGGGTCCGTGACGGACGGTTCGCCCAGATGACGGCCCTGCACGACGCCTCAACGCTACAGCGACAGCTAGCGGGCTGACCACCAGTACCCACCTGACCGCTGACCAGCGTCAGCGATCAGGTGGAAGGTGAAGCATGCGGTCAACCTGTCAAGGAGGGCCCGTCGGTCTACCATCCGCGACGAGAGCGGGGCCGACCTCTTCGATGAAGCGGTGCAGGCCGCTTCGGCCAGGATCTGGCGTTGTGACCTGGCCCGTTCAAAAAACCGTGCCCGGCCCCGGGCCTCACCCTCGGACAAGGGCCGATACCGCACACCGCAACGGCTGGAGGCCCGCGGCCGGGGAGAAGCATCCAAGAGGAGACCTCCAGAACCAAGTATTTGTCAGTCTGCCGCGCGTTCAATTACCACGTCAATGTCTGATTCGATCTCCTGTCCCGCAGGCAAATGCACATGAGAGTCCACAGGAACCTCATCCTGGGCAAGGGCAAGCAGATGCCGGGCAACCGAAACCAAGCCCGCCCTGTTTGCCCTTATGAGAACATCCTGGCAGCCAACCACCACTTCGATATCGAACCCTTCTTCCCAAGAAAAACGGAGGCTCCGGGCAGGATGGTACACAGGAACATCGACATTAACCTACAAAGCAAGACTCCCATCTTGCCAACGTGTCGCACAAGGCACCTTTCAGGCAGCTTTGGCGAGGACACGTCACCGTAACGGAGTCCGCGCAACGTGGTCGGAGACAGCCCAGCGAACCTGACGGGGCGACCGAGAACGAACGCCTCGGTGTTCCTCTCCGGCGCCACGGGTGTGCTTGGCCAGGTGCTTGTATCAGGACAGGTTGTAGGCGCTGTCGAGCACGGACAGGAAGTTCGAGACCCTGTTCCCGCAACGCGCGTTCAATCCGCGACAGGAGCCCAGTCAAGCGATGAAACGCTCGATACACCCAGGCTCCTCATCACACCCACCACACAGCGATACCCCGCTCGTGCTCATGGCAGGTAGGCATCCGCCAACGACCCCACAAAACCTTCTACCGCTCTTTCCCAAACCTCCCACTCGCCACTGTCCCTTGCCTCGATGGCCACATAGAAATCTGAATCAATGAAGGTGTCGAATTCAACATAAGAATCCCAGTCGACAGCAACAATCCTCATGTCAATTTCCCTCTGAAGACTCTCGGAAAAAGCCTTGACTTCCATCCAGTCAAGATCCACCCACCCCTCCCCGTCTATCAATTCCTCTTCCAGTTTCTGGAAAGTCATACCACGAGGCATGGTTCCAACACCATCAAAATCAAGAAGAACCCATTTCCAGTTGTTTTCTGGCACCCTTCGAAGGATATCCACCAATCCGATTGGAGGATCCATTGAAGAAAACATGGGGAATATAACTGACCTCATGAGCAGCGGGGCCAATTCCAGTTTTTCAACATCTCCCCTTTCCGAGCTCCCCGGTCGGACTTGGAAAATATGGACGCCCATGGGGTTGCCGTGCCCCCGGGGCACCCATGGCCAGGAGAGCCAATGCCACGAACAACGTTCCCGTTATCATTCCACCCCCTGGCCCGCAAATAATATCCATTCCTTCGACTCTTTTTCGTTCCGAGCTGAGCATGGACAGATTCTTCGGCATCCGTGAAATTATTCCATGCTCATATCTCAGCAGAGGTCTGTTAGGAAACCTGCATCGAGTTCTGTGCTGCAATCTGTGATTGAGGACGTCCAGCGACTCAGAAGCCACATGAACGTGTGGACGATCCGGACCGATCAGACTATGGACCGTCGCGACCTGGGTCCAGACCTGAACCGTGAAGACCTGCACCCACATGCCCACCGAATCCATCGACTCGTCCAGGTCAGATGGGGCTTGCGACTCGAGCAGACGAGGCGCCAGTCCCGGATCCGACCCTGAAGTGCTCCGTGTGCGCTCCCCAGCGCAAGGTCCAGTACGGGTGTAGGGGCACTTCGCGGAGCATTCTGCCGTTCCGTGGCCCCGCGGTTCCCGGCCGTGGGCACCCCGTGTCCCTCACCAGAGGCGCCGGCGACCCGGCCGGCCGGGTCGCCGGCTCGACGATCCGACACGCCAGCACCGCAGGTCGCGACGCTCTACCTTGACCACATGCCGAACGCCGGAGCCATAATCGGGTCGGCACCAGAGCGGTGCCGCGGTGAGGGGCCGACGGATGGCGCCGCCGAAGCGGAGGAGTTCTCGGATGACGAAGTACCTGATCTCGTTCCCCGGTGAGGCCATGGTGTTCCCCGAGGAGGACCTCGATGCGGTGGTCGAAGCCTCGCATGCCGTCATCGACGAGGCCAAGGCGGCGGGCGTGTACGTCTTCGGCGGCGGGATCGATGAGGACGTGGACCCGGTGCTCGTGTCCGGTGACGGCACCGTCACCGAGGGCACGCACCCAGGGCACGGGGTGCCCACCGGCGGCTACACCGTTCTCGAGCTGCCCTCGCGGGAGGCGGCACTCGAGTGGGCCGCGAAGATCGCCGCCGCCTGCCGCTGCTCGCAGGAGGTCCGGCAGTTCCAGTACGACCCGGCCAGCTGACGGGGGCGACCTCGGCCGGAGCCGGTCGCACGCCGCGCGCCCATGGCGAAAGGCGTGCAGCAGCGCACAGGGGTGACCTCGGCCGCCGCACCTCGCCGGCCTACTCGTCGGTCGGAGCCGGTCGGCCTCTGCCGTACGTCAGCGGCCGGGCTCTGCCATCTCGAGGTGGGTTGGGAATGCCGGAGGAGCGTGTCTTCCGCGGGGCCGCCGGGCGAAGGGATGCCGGCTCGTACGACGCGACCGGGCTCGGGAAGACAGCGGTGTGCGGGGCATGGGCACCGCCTCCCCGACCCCGTGGGACTTGGCGGAGCAGGCTCCGGCCACAGGCCCGCGGGTCTCGCCGACCCGGGGTTCCTCCGCCATACATCGCCCGCCTCGGATGTCCGGGTCCCCCGCCCTGGGGCGGATCCGGTACTCCGACCGCGGTCCGTGATGACCCGTGGGGCAGAGTAAGGACATGTCCACATACGAGACGATGCCGTTCCACCTTGAGACCGAGCGGCTGATACTGCGGCCGTGGGCCGAGTCGGATGCCGCCGAGTTCTGCGCCCTCCTCGCCGAACGCGGCAACGGGACGCCCACGGTCGAGCACACCCGGACGGGCATCGCGAAGCAGCTCGCCGCGACGGCGACGACGGGGATCGCCCTGCTGCCCGTCCAGCGCCGCGACGAAGGCGACTTCATCGGCTACTGCGGGTTGGTCATCGGCCGCTCCACCGTGGAGGAGCCCGAGATCGCGTATGAGTTGTTCCAGCGCGTGCATGGGCGCGGCTACGCCACCGAGGCGGCCGGAGCGGTGCTCGATGCCGCTGTGGCGACCGGGCGGAGGAGGCTCTGGTCGACCGTCGGCGCATGGAACACACCGTCGATCCGTGTCCTTGAGAAGCTCGGGTTCGGACGGGACCACGTCTCCACGGAGGACAGCGGTGAGGTGGTGTGGTTCACGCGCTCGTTGCCGTGACACGGGGTCGCACCCCCTGGGTCCCGGACTCCGTACTCACGTGATCGGGTGCGCCCAGGCAGAGCAGACGGCCAGGCGGCAGGGGGGCCGGCTCGGGACCGGACCTGGCGGCGGCGACTCCAGTGGGTCCAGGAGGTGCGGCGGCGGACCCGGTGCTCGTCCGGGCCCGTTCGACGACGCCGGCGGACACGTCCTGGGCGCTCCGGTCCGGGACCATGGCCATCAGCGCCCGGTCCCACCGCGACTTGTCGCGCGACCGCGTGAGGGCGTCCATGTCCTCGGCCCGCCACAGGCCCTCCAGCGGCATGACGGCGTAGCCGCGCCCGGAGCCTGCTTGCCGGCCAGCCTCAGCTTGGAGGCCACCGGGCAGAGCGCCTGGGCCGCCTCGGCGAAGGCCGGTGGGGGTGTTCGGATCCCCGCGGCCGTCGACCACGGGGTGTCGCGGGCCGGCACCTCCGTGGTCCGGAAACGGTCTCGCCCCGCCTGGTGGGCGTCGGGGGTCCTCCTGGAGCCGGTCCTGTTCGTCGCCGGGCACCCGGACCCGGACGGCGAGCCACGACCTTTCCGCCTCCAAGAGGACCGGTGGGCGGGAGAGCACCTCACGCGCCGCCAGGGCGAAGGGGGCATGCGCCTGCTCGGCCTGCCGCGGCCGCGGCAGGGCGCGGTCCGCAGCTTCCCGTCCACCGGCCGCGGGTTCGGAGAAATTAGGCGTTCTGCACATCTTGTGGCGATACGTCGCTACACATAGCATCAGGGCGACCTCATCGGGTCACCAAAAGAATCAGCACCCTCACCCCCAGGGAGACCCCCATGCTGAGACGCATTCTCACGCCCCTCCTGATCGCCCTGAGTGCACTGACGCTGACGCTGGTGGGCGCGGCACCGGCCACCGCGGCACCCGCGGAGCAGTCCCAGTCGCTGCGCCAGACCGTCCTGTACTACGACGCCAGCCGGGCCGCGGAGTACACCTCCGCCGTCTCCACGGCCGTGCGCGTGTGGAACTCCAGCGTCAGCAACGTTCGCCTGGAGCCGGCCTCCGCCGGACGGCGCGCCGAGATCCGCGTCGTCGCCGACAACGGCTGGCCCCGCGCCCACCTGGGCCCGGTGCGCCCGGGCGGGCAGGTCACCGTCTGGATGGGCCGCGAGGGCACCGTCGCGGGCTACGACGCGGTGCGCATCGCCGCGCACGAGCTCGGCCACAGCCTGGGCCTGCCCGACGCCAAGCCCGGCCCGTGCTCGTCGCTGATGTCGGGTTCCACCGGCGGTGTGAACTGCACCAACCCCTACCCCAACTCCTCCGAGCGCTCGCGGGTCGAGGCCAACTACGGCAGCGGCCTGACCGGCCAACGCGCCACCGACGGCCAGCTCCTGGTCGACCGCTTCTGAACGGACGCACCGGTTCCGGGCCCAGCGGCCTTCGGCGTCGGCCCGCATCGGCGGGTCGGCGCCGAAGGCGCCACGCTCCCGCCGGCCGACGGCACCGGGTATCCGGATGCGGTTGCGCGCCCGAGGAGGACGCACCCTCACGCGGGGCCGTCCACCTGAGGACCGCCGCCGAACCGGGCCGGCCGGCCGGCCACGAGCAGGACACCGGAGGGCGCGGAGGCGATCAGACCTCCGTCTCCGCCGAGGTGGCCCCGGCGACCCGCCGGGCCAGGACGACGGCCGCCCCGGTCCCGGCATCCACCGGAGCCCACGGCTCCCGGCTCGGCTCCCCTCCACGTGTCCGGCACCGCCCCCGGCTCATGCGCTGGGAGAGGCGTGTCCGCCCCGCGGGGTGAACACCACCTCACGCGCCCGTCGACGGGTGACCACCCCGTGAAGGGCGGGGTCGGTGAGCAGCGCCACCGGAGCGATCCGGTTGGGTGACACCGGATACCACTCGGTCAGGGCCTCCTCGATGACGGCCCAGGCGTCGTCGGTGGCGCCGCGGGACGCCAGTGCGCGTGCCGAGTCCAGGGCGCGCTCGAAGGCGGGCGCCTCCGGAATACGGTGCTCGGCGAGCCAGGCCTCCCGCTCCCGGTCGGTCGACGGCAGGCCGGAACCGGGCATCGTCTCGTCCAGGACGCGCACAGCGTGAGCCGCGCGGCCGGGTGTGTCCAGGCCGGCGCTGCGCAGGAAGAGCGCGACCGCCTCGGTGTTCACCTGCTCGGTGCCGATCTCGGCCACCACGTGGGGACGGGCCAGCAGGCCGCGCAGTCTGTGATGGGTCCCGCGGACGTCGAGGAAGGCCGAGAGCACCACCCTCAGGTAGGCGGCGGCGCCCGACCCCTTCTCCTCGGCCCGCCGGAAGGCGTCCAGGGCCTCGTCCACCCGGCCGCGCAGCGCCGCACGGCGCCCCTGGTCCAGGAGCTCCTCGGCCCCCTTCGGGCGCACCGGACGCCCCTCCGACCCGCTCAGTTCCTCGAACGAGGCGCGTTCGTGGTCGACCAGGTCGGCGAAGGACCGGTGGCGCCCGCCCAGTCCCGGATACCAGCTCGCCCACACGTAGGCGGCCCACTCGCCGTCGGGAGAGACGTCGCCCGCGTCCAGCAGCCAGTACTGGGCGTCGCCCTCGTCCGAGACCAGCAGCACCGGCCCGACCAGCCCCTCGTGCTTCAGGTGGTCCTCGTCCAGCGCGTGCTCGTCCCGGAAGTCGTCCAGCCAGCCGACGGAGGCGGTGGTACGCAGGCTGTACATGAACGCGCCCATGGTGCTCCAGCCGTCGGACGCGGCGAGGAAGGAGCGGTAGCCGGACGGCAGCCGTGTGCCGAGCCGCTCCTCCAGGGCCGCGATCTGTTCCTCGTCGGCGCCGTCGTGGCCCAGCCAGGAGGCGGAGCGCTGTTCCTCCGTGGTGGTGAGGAGCTCGTCCTCGTCCAGGACGCGCAGCATGTCGGCGCTGTACTCGGCCAGGTAGGACCGCCAGCTCCCGACGGTGTTCGGCACGTCGGACACCAGGTCGGCGGCGGTCCCGGCGTACGGTGTCGGCGCCTCCCCCGCCGTGTAGCGGTGTCCCGTGAAGGCCTCGTAGGTGCAGGTGCGGTCCGCGGAGAAGAACCGCACCCGGCTGAGCTGGATCTGGGAGCCGCCGCAGTTGCGGGTGATCTCCAGGCGCAGGTACCGGTAGGGCGTGTCCGCCGCGGTACCGGTCACGTGGAAGTCGCGGGAGAGGTGCCGCCCGGGGAAGAACTCGTCGGAGCGGGTGTCGAGCGTGACCCACGTCCGTCCGTCGGCTGACCCCCTGAGCTCCCAGTCGCGGGGGTCGCGGTCGGCGAAGTCGTTGGCGGAGACCAGGGCGTAGTGCCGGATGCGGACGGGCTCGGCCATGGTGAACTCCACCCGGTCGGCGGAGCGCCAGGACAGCCACTTGGTGGAGTTCTCGTCGTCGAGCAGGTTGGCGGCGACCTCGCCCGCCGACGAGTGCTCGTTGCCCGCCTTCGCCTCGCGCACCCCGTCGGTGACCTCACCCGCGTACCGGGCCCGGTCCAGGTCGATCGTGCGGAGGACGACCGCGCCGCCGCCACCCTCCCGGTCGGCCCAGTCGGCCCGCACGACCGGTGCGCCGCCGTCCTCGATGAGCAGCCGCAGGTCCTCCCGCGGCTCCTGTCCGCCCCGTACCCGGAACCGGTGGCAGGTGCGGTCGGACCGCCGCTCCGCCAAGCGGCCACGCCACACGTGGGAGGTGCCGTCCGGGGTGATCCGCACACCGGTGAAGGCGGTCATGGCGGGGTCGAACCCGGCCACCGACTCGGTACCGTCGAGATCCCGCCAGCCGAGCTGGGCGAGGGACACGGCCCTGCCCGGCTCGAACCCGACGACCAGGCGGTGGTCCGGCTTCCACTCCCCTGATCCCGTTCCCGCCCGCCGCCGTTCGGTGAGGAAGACGAGAGCGGGCACGTTCTCTTCCATGGGGGCTCCAACTTGTGAGGGGGTTCGGTGACGGGGCCGGACGTGGGGAGGCCGGCGCCTTCGCAACCGCGCGGACACTACGCGGGCGATCCGACACTCGAAGCGCCCCGGGAAAACGGTGCCCTCCAGCGCTCCGTGACCACGTCCGCGTGGCGGGAGGCCACCGGCGCACCCGGGCCGGAAGGGCCGCGGCGGGGACCGCCACCACCGGTGTCGCACACTGCGGCTACCGTCCCCGTATGACAGGTACGACGGCACCGCTCGACTTCGCCGGGGCCCTGGCCCGGGGACTCAGGAACCGCAACGGGGCCTGGGAGTTCATCCGTGCCTACGCCGCCCGCTGGATGGACGGCCTGGACGAGAGCGACGGGTGGGAGGAGGCCGACCTCGACGCGGCCGAGAACCGAATGGGCCTGCGCCTGCCGGCGGCGCTGCGGGAGGCCTACCGGCTCTTCGCCCGCCGAACGGACCTCACCGGCAACCACGACCGGCTCCTCGCTCCGTCCGAGCTGTACGTCGACGCCGCCCGGGAGGCACTGGTCTTTCGGCACGAGAACCAGGGCGCCGCCTCGTGGGGGATCCTGCTCCAGACCCTCCGGGAGGAGGACCCGGCGGTTCTCATACGGGCCGACCTGGCCGACAGGTCCGTGGAGCGGTGGGAACGGTGGATGGACCGGTTCTCCGTCTGCTGCGTCGAGATCGTGCTGTCGGAGTCCGTGCAGGCCGGCGGTGAAGCCTGCGGCTTCCTGCACGAGCCCGCCGAAGAAGACCTCCTGGTGCTCGAGCAGACGTGTGTCCGCCTTTCCCTCCCCCAATATCCGGCGGGAGGGAACGGGCCCGGCATCCGCTGGTTCCTCGGCCAGGACGTGCTGGTCCGTGACGACGGCGCGGGCCTCCTCGTGCGCGGTCTGACAGCCGAGGCACTCGACCGGTTCCGTGGTCTGACGCCGGGCGAATGGATCGACTCGTGACGGACCGGACCTTCACGGCCGCTCACCCCGGTTCCCCGGTCGGCGCCTCCCCACGCCCACCGCTCTCCGCCGAACGCCGCTCCGAGGGCCTTGGCGGGCTCGGACGCGGTCGTCGCCCACACGAGCCGCCGACAGGACGCGACACGGAGGAAGGAGGCGCCATGACGGTGTTTCCCTCCCGGTCAGTGCGACGGGGGTTCCCGGCTCCAGGCGCGAGCGGCCAGGGTCAGGGTTTCATCGCCCGTCACCAGGGCCTCCCGTCCGTTCTCGTCCGCGTCCATGCGGACGCGGACGGTTCCGTCGAACGCCTCGGTCCGCGCCCGGAGCCGGACGGGACCGGTCGCGTCGAGGACCCGCAGCCGCCATGGCGCTCCCGCCTCCTGGGCGGTTACGGCCAGGTGCACCGTGGCGGAGGCGTCACGGTGGGAACGCCCGTCGGTGTGCTCGGCCGTGTAGGCGACCATGCGCAGCTCGGCCTGTTCCGGGAGACCGGTGACCTCCCGGGCGGGGACACGGGCGGACGGGACGGCTCCCCGCGCGGGCAGCTCGTCGCGCACCCCGCGAAGCAGCTCCCCGGCGTCCGGAACGTCTCGGAGGAGCCTCTTCCAGTCGGGTGCCAGGTCGGTCCCTCCGCGCCGAAGCCACTCGGTCACCAGGGAGCGGAAGGCGGCATCGCGCCGCCGCGGCGGCAGTGCCCCCGCTTCCAGGATGTGGTGCCCGGCCCCCTTCAGGGCACGGCAGTACGCCCCCACCGGTACGCGCGCGGCCTCGCGGGGGTGGTGGACCGAGCGGATCCGCGTCATGGCACGGAACAGGAAGGTCGCCGCTCCCCGTGTGGAGCCCTCCACCTCCCTTCCCCGGGGCCGGTGATCGGGCAGTGAACCGTCCTCACCGGGCGGAATCCGCGCGTCGGCGCGGCGACCGGCACCCGACCGGTGCCAGCAGGAGTCGTCGAGCCGTAGCGAAGCCGCCCGTGCCCGCAGCACTCCGCGTGTGCCCAGGCCGACCGACACCCCGTGCGGGGTGGTGTCCAGGCGCACCACGGACGGCGCGCCGGTGTCGACGTCCACCTCGGTCACCTCGTCCAGGTGCACGTCGAGCGCGGCAGGAGTCCGGGACGCGTTCTCGCCCGGGTCGTAGGAGCGGGCGAGGCCCAGGGTGAGGAACCCGCAGAGCCGGGTGCCGACACGTTCGACCCGGAGATGGTGCACGGTGGCCGCGCCCAGTGCGTAGTCGTCCGCCAGGTCGGCCACAGCCTGCGGCGTCCACCGGGAGCAGGCCGGGCGGACCTCGCCCCGGTAGTCGCGATAGGGCTGGTCGGAAGGTGCGGGTGAGGGCTGGACCAGCGCGTCGATCCGGTGCCCGGCGACCGCGCTCTGCTCCACCATCCAGTCCCAGCGCGTCGGCCCCGGACACGCCATCCACTCCAGGACTGCCCGGGCACGCCGTTCCCGCGTGCGACCGGACCGGCCCGTCGCGGCGCGGAACAGGGGGAAGGTGTTGTCGTCCCACACGTCGGAGACGGCCCTGACGGTCTCCCGGTCGAACGTGCGCGCGTCGCGGGCGGCGTCGGCGATCTGGGCCAGGGAGCGGTCCAACAAGGCGCCCAACGCGGCGAGGGACGGTTCGGCGGGCTCGAAGGCTCGGGGGCTCATGGCCGAACCCTGGCACAGGGCCGCGCCTTGTGTACCACCTGTGTCACGGACGGACCGGCCATGGACCGTGTCCTCGACGGTCCAGGCCGGTCGCGCCCCACCCTCGCCCCGACCGTAGTAGGCGGTCCGCCCGCGCGCCCGCCGGGAACCACGACGGCACCGGCCGAGGCGGGGCCCGGGTCCGCCGACGCGGTCGGGCTGCCGGTTGTCGGATCCGGGCCATAGGGTCCTCGTGTTCCAGAGGCCGACGCATCGGAGACACCGTGACCCGTCACACCCCGCCCCGCCCAGTGGACGTGGAGGCGCTCTTCCCCGAGCTGCGTCCCCTGCGCAGAGAGGCGGTACGGCTCCACCCGCGCGCGGGCCGGCCCTCGTGCCGCGACAGCTCGGTCGGAGGGCCGCTCCTGTGGCCGGCCGACGAGCCCTGGCCCGTGTGCGGCGAAGAGCACTACGAGGCGGACAGCAACACCCTCCACGAGGGGGAGGTCCACCTCGTACCGATCGTGCAGGTCCACCAGGCGGACGCTCCGGGCATTGCGTTCCCGCGGGGACGCGACCTTCTACAGGTGCTGTGGTGCCCCTACGACCACGGTGAGTTCCGCTATCCCCTGCCGCGGGTCCACTGGCGCAGCGCACACGCCGTGGGCCGGGTGGGGGCGACGCCCTCCCCGCACCCGGAGGCTCCGGAGTGCTACGTGCCCGCCCCCTGCGTGGTCCACCCCGAGCAGGTGACGGAGTACCCCCGCTGGGACCTTCCGAAGGACCTCTCCGACGCTCTGGAAGACCGGTTCGCCCAGTTGGAGGGGGAGACGGGCTGGCTGTACCCGTACCACCTCGCCGAAGCCCCCGGAATCAAGCTGGGCGGCTATCCGGGATGGACCCAGCAGCCGGTGTGGCCGGAGTGCGGCGGATGCGGGCAGCGCATGGACCACCTCCTCACCGTGGCCAGCTGGGAGTACGACGGTGAGTCCTGGCGCACCTGGCTCCCCGTCGAGGACCGGGCGGTCGTCGACGGGGAGGAGTCGTGGCGTTCCGAACGGGGCCGCGCGGCACAGGACTCCGCCGGCCTGATGCTGGGAGACGTGGGCGGGGTGTACGTCTTCGAGTGCCGGTCGTGTCCCGGACGCCCCGTCGGCCACTGGTTCGACTGCTCCTGAACGCGCGCCCGCCCCGGGGCCCTCCGGCGACGGGCCGGTCGCGATGACGCTCCGTCCCCCGTATCGCGCGCGGCATGGTCCGGAAGTTTTCAGGAAACCCCACCGGCGACCCGGCGACCGGCCATCCGTCCAGGCCTCCGAACAGGGCACATGCCCCGTCCGGGAATCTCACCGGAATAACATATCCGGAACCTTCCGGAAATTATTGACAACCCGGTGGAGCCGAACGGACACTGTCACTGTCGGCGGGCCTTACCCAAGGTCAGCCATGGTCACCCAGAGTGACATGCCTCCGGGCGGCGGCCGCCCCACAACCGACCGCCCCACCGGGTCGTGTCACACCTCCTACCCCCCGACCCCCCGAGGAGGAAGCACACATGAACGACTCCCCCACCCGCCCGAGGAGCCGCGGGCGCAGCCCCGCCAGGCTGCTCGTCGGCCGTTTCTGCGCCATCGCGGTATCGCTGATCACGGCCATGGCGATGCTGCCCGGCACCGCCACCGCGGCCATCACCTCCAACCAGACCGGCACCAACAACGGCTACTTCTACTCGTTCTGGACCGACAGTGCCGGAACGGTCTCCATGGAACTGGGCTCCGGCGGCAACTACAGCACCTCGTGGAGCAACACCGGGAACTTCGTCGCCGGCAAGGGATGGGCCACCGGCGGACGCAGGACCGTGAACTACTCGGGCAGCTTCAACCCGTCCGGCAACTCGTACCTGACTCTCTACGGGTGGACGAGGGGCCCGCTCGTGGAGTACTACATCGTCGACAACTGGGGCTCCTACAGGCCCACGGGAACGCACATGGGCACGGTCACCAGCGACGGCGGCACGTACGACATCTACCGCACGATGCGCTACGACGCCCCCTCCATCGAGGGCACCCAGACCTTCCCCCAGTTCTGGAGCGTGCGCCAGTCGAGGCGGACGGGCGGAACCATCACCACCGGCAACCACTTCGACGCGTGGGCCCGCGCCGGGATGAACCTGGGCAGCCACGACTACATGATCATGGCGACCGAGGGATACCAGAGCAGCGGTAACTCCAACATCACGCTGGGCTCCTCCGGCGGCGGTGGCGGAGGTGGCGGTGGCGGTGGCGGTGGCGGCAGCGAAGGCTGCACCGCGAACCTGTCCGCGGGCCAGCAGTGGGACGACCGGTACAACCTCAACGTCTCGGTCAGCGGTTCGAGCGACTGGACCGTGACGATGAACGTGCCCGAGCCCGCCGAGATGGTCGCCACCTGGAACATCGACGCCAACTGGCCCAGCTCCCAGGTGCTGACCGCCAGGCCCAACGGCAGCGGCAACAACTGGGGCGTCACGATCAAGCACAACGGCAACTGGGAGTGGCCGACGGTCTCCTGCCGGGCGAACTGACCCCCGTGCGACCGAGGCACCGGTCCCGCGGCGGGCCGCCCACCCGGTCCGCCGCGGGAGGAGGGGCTCCGGAAGGGGCTCCCGGTCCTCGCGGGCGACGGCGAGCCACGGGACCGAACGCCTGAACCGACGAACAACCGACCGACACGGCCCCGGGAACACCCGGGGCCGTTCCCGTGCCCGGTCGTCTCGGCGGCCCTGCTGTGCCTGGCGGCCGTGGCCGCCGCTCGGGGAGGAGCGCCGCCCCTACTCCCGGGTGCCGGTCGCGAGGACGTCCAGTGTGTGGTGCACCTGTCGGCGTGCCTCCTCCTGGGAGACACCGAGGCCCCGGAGCACGGAGACGGCGGTGTTGTGGCTCCCGTGGAGGAGTCCGAGCAGGAGGTGTTCGGTCCCGATGTGGCCGTGCCCGAGCCCGATGGCCTCGTGGAGGGACTGTTCCAGGGCCTTCTCGGTCCTCAGGGTGAAGGGCACGTGCCGCGGGACCGACCCCGCCCCGCGGCCGACCGCTTCGACCACCCCGGCCAGGACGGTCCCGCGGTCGAGCCCCAGGTCGCCGAGGGCGCGGGCCGCGACACTCTCCCTCCTTCCGAGCGGCCGGTGCCCGGTCTCGGCGCGGCCGCGCAGGGCTCCCAGGACACGGGCGAGAAGGCCCTCCCTCTCCTGGAGGAGTCCGAGCAGGAGGTGTTCGGTCCCGATGCGGTCGTGCCCGAGCTCCCATGCCTCCTCCTGGGACCTGACGATCACGCGCCGCGACTGGCCGGTGAACCGCTCGAACACGGCCTCACTCCTGATCTCTCGAAGGGCGGCGGTGCGTCCGTGGCTCCGCCGCCGTCCACCGTCAGGACGGCCCCGAAGGCCACGGCCGCCCTGGCCGCACCGGCGGGCCCGCTCCTCGGGGTGCCCGCGCCGGGCACAGCGCGGTCCGCCCCGCCCGGATCTTCGGGCGGGGCGGACCGGTCCGTGTCTCAGTCGTTGCCGGAGTCGATGGCGGCGTGGTCGAGCAGACCCACGTCACCGTCGTCGGGGCCCTGGCCGCGGGCGGCGATCGCCTCGGCGCCGCCCTCGGGCATGGCGCCGATCAGCCCGGTCGAGGCCGCCTGGGCCGCGCCGATCGCCGCCGGGGTGGAGCCGTCGCCGACCATGCCGAGCCTGGCGTACTCCTCCAGCTTGGCGCGGGAGTCGGCGATGTCGAGGTTGCGCATGGTCAGTTGGCCGATGCGGTCGCTCGGCCCGAACGCGGAGTCCTCCGTCCGCTCCATGGACAGCTTGTCCGGGTGGTAGCTGAACGCCGGTCCGGTCGTGTCCAGGATCGAGTAGTCCTCACCGCGCCGAAGCCTCAGGGTCACCTCGCCGGTGATCGCCATGCCCACCCAGCGCTGCAGCGACTCGCGCAGCATCAGGCCCTGCGGCTCCAGCCAGCGGCCCTCGTACATGAGCCTGCCGAGGCGCCGTCCCTCGCTGTGGTAGGCCGCGATGGTGTCCTCGTTGTGGACCGCGTTGACCAGCCGCTCGTAGGCCGCGTGCAGAAGCGCCATCCCCGGGGCCTCGTAGATGCCCCGGCTCTTGGCCTCGATGACGCGGTTCTCGATCTGGTCGGACATCCCCAGGCCGTGGCGGCCACCGATGGTGTTGGCCTCCAGCACCAGGTCGACGGCGGAGGGGAAGCTCTTGCCGTTGATGGTCACCGGCCGGCCCCGCTCGAAGCCGATCGTGACGTCCTCGGTGGCGATCTCCACCTCGGGGTCCCAGAAGCGCACGCCCATGATGGGGTCGACGATCTCGATGCCGGTGTCGAGGTGTTCGAGGGCCTTGGCCTCGTGTGTCGCGCCCCAGATGTTGGCGTCGGTGGAGTAGGCCTTCTCCGCGCTGTCCCGGTAGGGCAGGCCGCGCTCGGTCAGCCACTCGGACATCTCCTTGCGGCCGCCGAGCTCGTCGACGAAGTCGGCGTCCAGCCAGGGCTTGTAGATGCGCAGGGAGGGGTTGGCGAGCAGACCGTAGCGGTAGAACCGCTCGATGTCGTTGCCCTTGAAGGTGGAGCCGTCGCCCCAGATCTGCACGCCGTCCTCGAGCATCGCGCGCACCAGCAGGGTGCCCGTGACGGCCCGCCCGAGCGGGGTGGTGTTGAAGTAGGCGCGGCCGCCGGACCGGATGTGGAACGCCCCGCAGGCCAGGGCCGCGAGTCCCTCCTCCACCAGGGCCGCACGACCGTCGACCAGCCGGGCGACCTCCGCGCCGTAGTCGGCGGCGCGGCCGGGCACCGAGGCGATGTCGGATTCGTCGTACTGGCCGATGTCGGCGGTGTAGGTGCACGGGATCGCGCCCTTCTCGCGCATCCACGCGACCGCCACGGAGGTGTCGAGACCCCCGGAGAAGGCGATCCCGACACGTTCACCGACTGGCAGAGAGGTGAGCACCTTAGACATGGAAATAAGTATGCATGCAGATGAATGATAATTCAAATCGAAGGTGAGCACGCCTGGAGGCGGCCGTGTTCGGGAACGGCCGCGTTCGGAGGACGGTCCGCCTACTCCCCGGTGAAGGCGGGTTCGGCCCGGTCGAGGGAGGCGGCGATCCCGGCCTCGTTGTCCTTGGTGCCGAGCAGCCTGGCCTGCTCCACGATCTCCCGCTCCAGTGCGGCGGGCAGCGCGGCGAGCAGGTCGGCGCGGAGCGTGGACTTCATCGAGCGCACCGCCAACGGCGCGGAGGCGGCGATGCCGCGGGCGTGGTCCACCGCCGCCCGCCGGAGGGCGCCCTCCTCCACCAGCAGGTCGGCCAGGCCGATGGCGTGGGCTTCGGTGCCCGTCACCCGGCGGGCGGTGTAGAACATGTCGGCGGCCCTCTGCCGGCCGACGATCCCGGGCAGGGACACGCTCAGGCCGAAGCCCTGGTGCAGGCCCAGGCGCCCGAAGTTGGCGTGGAAGCGGGTGGAGGGCGCGGCCACCCGGAAGTCCGCCGCGCAGGCCAGTCCCAGTCCGCCGCCCACCGCCGCGCCCTGGACGGCGGCGACCACGGGCACCGGAAGGGAGAACAGGCGCAGCCCCTCACCGTAGATGGCGCTGAGGTTGCGGACCGGGTCGTCGCCGACCCCGCCCGCCGCGAAGTCCACTCCGGCGCAGAAGTTCCTGCCCTCCGAGCACAGCACGAGCGCGCGGCAGTCGCCGGACTCGGCCAGTTCCTCGGCGGCGTCGGCGAGCCGCCTGAGGACACCGTGGTCGAAGTGGTTGTTGGGCGGCCGGTGGATCTCCAGGACGCCGACGTGCCCGTCGACGCGGACGGACAGTTCCTCGCTCATGGGACGCCTTCCAGATTCGCTCGTCAGTGGCCGGCGACGAGGTTATCGGGCCGCCCTCCACCAGCGGCGACCGCACTCGGACGCGCCCGGCCGCACTTCCCCGCGCGATCCCGGGAACACGGAGCGTTGTTCGGGTCTGGGGAGGACCCGTGTGAGTAACGTGACGCCATGAGCGACGAGATCGACACGACCGTCCCGCCCAGCGGCCCCGGCTGCCAGGAGTGCCTCGCGGAAGGCGGCTGGTGGGTGCACCTGCGCCGGTGTGCGGCCTGCGGGCACGTGGGCTGCTGCGACACCTCGCCCCAGCAGCACGCCACCCGCCACTACGAGGACACCGGGCACCCGCTCATCCGGAGCTTCGAGCCGGGAGAGGCCTGGTTCTTCGACTTCCGCTCCCGGAGGACGAGCCGGGGCCCGGACCTGGCGCCGCCGGACTCACGCCCCCAGGACCAGCCGGTGCCCGGACCGGCCGGCAGCGTCCCGGCCGACTGGAGGGACCGCGTCCACCGCTGACGGGAGCGGTCGAGGGCCCCGTCCGGCCCGACCCGTCCCCCGACACGTCGGGCGGCTCCCCGACGTGGGCGCGCACCGGCGTTTCCTCCCCGGTCGGGCGTGCGGGGCGGGGCGATGGGTACCTGTCTTCGGCGGAAGCGGTACCGCACGCCCCCGTCCGCACGGACGCGAGGCAGCAGAGGAAGCCCACATGAACTCCCTTCACCTGGCGTACGCCGCCATCGGCACGCTCAGCGTGCTCCTCGCACTGTTCAGCAACCGGATCCGGGAACTGCCCCTGAGCGGACCGCTGCTCTCCCTGCTGCTCGGCGTGGCCGTGGGGCCCTACGCGCTCGACCTGTTCCCCCTCTCCACCGAGACGCGGGACTCCCTCCTCCTGGAGGGGGCCCGTGTCCTGTTGGCCGCCTCGGTCATGACGGCGGCACTGCGGTTCCCCGTGACCTCGCTCCGCGGGCTGGTGCCCCAGTTCGCGCTGCTGCTGTGCGTCGTCATGCCGCTCGCGGCGGTCGTGAGCGGTACCGCGGCGCTGGTGCTCGGGCTGCCGTTGGCCCTGGCCGCGCTGGTCGGCGCCTGCCTGTGTCCCACCGACCCCGTGCTCGCCGCGTCGGTGGTGACCGGGGAACCGGCCGAGCGCGACCTGCCCGAGCGTGTGCGCAAGCTCCTCACCGGGGAGAGCGGCGCCAACGACGGGCTCGCCCTGCTCCTGGTCGGAACCGCGGTGGCCGTCGTCCTGCCGCTCACCGGCCCCGGCGACGCGGTGGGGCGCCTGCTGCTGGAGGTGGTGGGAGCCGTGGTCCTGGGCACTGTCCTGGGCGCGGCCGCGGGCAAGGCCATGGAATCGGCCACCAGTCGGCGGGAGTTGGAGGAGGGGCCCTCGCTCGTCTTCACCCTGCTGCTCGCCATCAGCGTGCTCGGCGTGGCGCGGTTGATCGGGGTGGGCGGGGTGCTCGCCGTCTTCGTCGCGGGCCTGGCCTACAACCGGACGGTCCGCAGGGGAGAGCGCGGCCCGCAGCAGAACATCGACGAGGCGGTCAACCGCTACCTGGCCCTGCCCGTGTTCGTCCTGTTGGGCATGGCTCTTCCCTGGAGCGAGTGGATCGGTTTCGGACCGGCCGCGCCCGCCTTCGTGCTCGCCGTCCTTCTGCTGCGCCGTCCGCCCCTGCTGTTGGCCTTCACCCGGCCGCTGGGACTGCGGCCGCGCAGCGCCGCCTTCACCGGGTGGTTCGGCCCGATGGGTGTCAGCGCGCTCTTCTACGCGGCGCACTCCGCCCACGAGGGCGTGCACGACCCGCGCCTGTTCGCCGCCGTCAGCCTGGCCGTCGCGGCCAGCGTGGCCGCGCACGGCCTCACCTCGTCGCCCTTCCGCCGGATGTACGTCCGCGTCCCCGGCCGGAACCGGCCCGGCGGCCTGTCCGAGTCCGAGGACGCGTCAGGCCGATGAGTTCGGGCGCGCACCGGAGTCCGTACCAGTGGGACCGAACGCGGTGTCGGACCTCCGCGGAACCGGTGCACTTCCGAGCCGGGCGGCGGACGAACCCCCTGACAGGAGAAACACGATGCCCGAGGTGAACTTCCCGGCCGTCGGCGCGGCCGCCGTGGCCGCCTTCGTCGCCAGCGGTGTGTGGTACGGCGTCTTCGGGAGCCGGCTCAAGGACCTGGGCGCCTCGACCGAGTCGAGACCGACGGCGCTGCTGCTGCCCGTGGAACTGGCTCGGAGCCTGGTCATGGCGACGGTGCTGGCCGGGCTCGCGTCGGTGTCGGGAATCGCCGGTGTGCCGGGCGCGCTGGTGCTGGGACTGGCTCTGTGGTTCGGCTTCCCCGTCGTGCTGCTGGCCGGATCGGTCTTCCACGAGAACGTCCCGTGGCGGCTCGCCGCCCTGCACGCCGGCGACTGGCTCGTGAAGCTGACGGTCGTCTCCGCCGTCATCGGCTTCTGGCGGTGAGGAGGCCGGCCATGGCGCGGACGGCTCCGATCGGCCTCCTCGTGCGACCCGGCGCGGGCGGGTCCGCCGACCCTGACGACCGGCCGGCGGAGGAAGGCCCCCAGCGCACCAGCCCGGGGGACCACCCGTGGGAGTGACGACCGGTCGGCGGCCGACCGGCTTACTCGTACTCCGTGCCGCCCTGACGCGTGAGGTAGTCATCGGACACGAACTGCGCGATCGCGCGACCGCGCAGGACCGCGGAGTACCTCTCGTGCGCGGGCCGGACCACGAGGCCCTCCCGCATGTGCAGGGCGCCCCCGCTCCAGGTGACGGTGCCGTCGACGTCCAGGGAGATGTCGAACACCGCGTAACCGGGATGGTCGCTGCGGCCGGTCTCGCCGTACCCCAGGTCCTGGACGCCCGAGCCGAACACGCCGACCCGGGCCGCGCCGACCCGCTCCGCCACCTTGCGCGCGGCCTCCGGGACCCCGTGGGCGACCACCGACCGCCAGTACAGGTTGTCCTCAGCGAACGCCAGTCCCTGGCGCCGCGCCCCGTGGTTCTTGGACGAGACGAACTCCTCGCCCGTCCCGGTGAGCAGGGTGAACAGGCACGCCGTGCCGTGGATCTTCTCCGTCGCCACGACCGGCTCACCCTGCTCGAAGACGTCGGGGTGACGCTTGGCGTTCTCCACCTCGACCCACCGCAGCAGGTCCGGCGCCTCGACGAGTTCGCCGCTCATGTGCAGCGGAGCCTTCGGCACCCACTTGGTGATACCGAGCTCCCCCGAGAAGTCGGTACCGGCGTCGTGCGCCGCCGCCAGATCGCGGTCGGCCACCCGCCCGGACACGCAGACGATGCCCTGCGACAGCTCCCCGCGCAGCCGGACGGCCTTCACCCGGTTGCGCCGTGAGCCCGCGAGCCTGCCCGTCAGCCCGAGTTCGTCGACGAGGTCGTCGGGCAGCAGCGCGTTCTCGGGAACGTAGACGGCCCAGTCACCGGTGCGGAAGGCTCCCTTGGCCACGACCGCGCGAAGCAGTCCCACCTGCGCCAGTTCCAACGCGTCGGCGTTGGGATGCGGGTGGTCGTGAGCCGTTCGGCGGTGACCCGGAGGGTGAACATGGGGACTCCTCCACTGTGGAGAGTGTGCACGGACGGCGTTGCGTGGACCGGCTCACTATGGCCGGGCCCCCGCCGGTCGACAACACGTTTTCGGGATGCCGGCCCCGCCACGGGATCGTCGGCGCACGCCTCCACCGCGTTCCACGGGAGCGGCGGGCTCTCACGGCATCCGGATTTCCCATGCATGGGCGTGCGGACCTGGGGTAGTCGCGATCACAACCGAGTAACGGCCTGACTCCAAGGAGGCTTGGTGATGCACTCGCAAGAGGGAACAGGCGGGACCGGAAGCAAGGGTGACCGCATGGCCGAGACCGCCCGCGGCACGGCCGGCGAGGTCGCGTCCACGGCCAGGGAACAGGCGCGGTCCCTCACCGACGAAGCCCGGTCGGAAGCCAAACACGTCACGGGCGACGTCCAGAACCGGCTCCGCGAGGAGGCCCGGTCGCAGACCCAGCGGACCTCGCAGAACCTGCGCCAGTGGTCCGAGGAGCTGTCGTCCATGGCGGACCACGGAAACCCGCAGTCCCCGGTGAGCAGCGTCGTACACCAGGTCGCGCAGGGCGGCCGCGGGGCCGCCGACTTCCTGGAGGAGCGGGGCGTGGACGGCCTGTTGGAGGAGACCAAGAACTTCGCGCAGCGCAAACCGATGGCCTTCCTCGCCGGCGCCGCGCTGGCCGGGTTCGTGGTCGGACGCGCCGTCAAGGCGTCCTCCTCCGCCGGCGGCCAGTCGCACCAGGGCGGACAGCCCGAGGCGATCTCCTCCGGTGAACGGACGGGGCCGCCGATGCCGCGACAGAGCGAGGCCGGACCCGGCGGACCGGTTACGCCGCTCCAGCAGTCCGCCGCGTCCCGGGAGAACCCCGGATATCCGCACGAGGACCCGGGGCCGCAGGGACGCACCCTCTGAAGGGAGCTGACATGGCAACGATTCCCGGCCCGTCCCCGAGCAACAGGGGTGAGGCAGGCCCGTCCCCGAAGAGGGACGAGGCAGTAGAGGAGCGGTCGCTCTCCGAACTCCTCGGTGAGGTGACCGGCGATCTGCAGACGCTGTTCCGGCAGGAGATCGCGCTGGCCAAGGCAGAGGCCCGCGAGGAGGCGAAGAAGGCGGGCAAGGCCTCGGGCCTGCTCGGCGGAGCCGCGGTGGCCGCCTACCTGGCGGTGCTGCTGGCCAGCCTCGCGCTCATGTTCGGCCTGGCCGAACTCATCGGCCTGGGCTGGGCCGCACTGGTCGTCGCGGTGCTGTGGGCGATCGCCGGCGCGGTCCTGTTCACCATGGGCCGCAAGCAGATGCGCCAGGTCTCGCCCAAGCCGGAACGCACCATCGAGACCCTCAGGGAGGACGCGCAATGGGCGAAACACCCGACCAGATAAGGCATGACATCGAGCGGACCCGCTCTGAGCTGACCCACGACACCGATCGCCTGGCCAACAGGGCCGACCCGCGCAACATCGTGGAGCGGCGCACCCGGCGGGTCCGGGACAGGGCCCAGCACCTGAGGAACCGGGTCATGGGCTCGACGCCGTCGTCCAAGGAGGTGTCCGGGGAGATGCGACAGACCGCCCACCAGGCCACCGAGATGGCGAGGTCCGTGCCCCAGCAGGCCGCGCACCAGGCCCAGGGCAACCCCATCGCCGCCGGGCTGATCGCCTTCGGCGCCGGGCTCCTGGCCGCCTCGGTCATCTCCGAGAGCCGTGCGGAGCAGCGCGCGGCGCAGCGCGTGAGCGAGCGCGCCGGCCCGGTGATCGAGCCGGCCAAGCAGGCGGTGACGGAGTCCGCCGAGCACGTGAAGGAGCAGGCGACCGAGTCCGCGCGGTCCGCCGGGGAGCACCTGAAGGGCAGTGCCTCGGAGGCCGCGCACAAGACCGGCGAGCACGCCCAGCACGAGACGAAGGCCGCGACGGAGGAGATGCGCCGTTCCTAGCGTTCCCGGAGTGCGGGGTCCGTGTCCGGCCGGCACCGCCGCGACACCGGCGGCGGTGCCGGCACACGGGCGGGGTGGACCGCGCCCGGCGCGGTGACGGGGCCCACGGGGACAAGTGAGAGAAGGAGCAGTCGATGGTCGAACGTCACTCTCCGGATTCGGGCGAGGACCCCTCCTCCCGGGAGGAGGCCCGGGCGCCGAGCAAACCGACCGGCATGTCGGGGTCCTCGTGGTGGGCCTCACTGCGCCGGACCTTCAAGGAGTTCAGCGACGACGGCCTGAGCGACCTCGCCGCCGGCCTCACCTACTACGCGATCCTGTCCCTCTTTCCCGCGATCCTGGTCCTGGTGTCCCTGCTAGGCCTGGCCGGGCCCGCGGCGACGCAGACCCTGACCCAGAACATCTCCGGGGCCATGCCCGCCCAGGTGAGCGAGATCGTGACGACGGCCATCGGGACCCTGCAGGGCAACCGGGCCGCGGCCGGAGTGTTCGGCCTGATCAGCCTCGTCGTCGCGCTGTGGTCGGCCTCCGGCTACATCGCGGCCTTCATGCGCGCCTCCAACGTCGTCTACGACGTTCCCGAGGGGCGGCCGATCTGGAAGACGCTGCCGATCAGGGTCGGCGTCACCCTGCTGATGGTCGTCCTGCTGACCGTGACGGTGATCGCCGTCGCCGTCACGGGCGGCGTCGCGGAGTGGGTCGGCAACATACTGGGCCTCGGATCGACCGTGGTGACGGTGTGGAGCATCGCGAAGTGGCCGGTGGTGCTGCTCATCGTGGTGTTCATGATCGCGCTCCTGTACTGGGCCTCGCCCAACGCCAAGCGCGGGTTCCGCTGGATCAGCCCGGGCAGTGTGCTGGCGGTCCTGCTCTGGCTGCTCGCCTCGGCCGCCTTCGCCGTCTACGTCGCCAACTTCGCCTCCTACAGCAAGACCTACGGCAGCATGGCGACGGTGGTCATCTTCCTCGTGTGGCTGTGGATCAGCAATATCGCGATCCTGCTCGGTGAGGAGTTCAACTCCGAGATCGAACGCGGGCGCGCCATCTCCGCGGGACAGCCCGAGGACGAGGAGCCCTACGTGGAGCTGCGCGACCAGCCCAAGGAGAAGCACGGGCGGTCCGAGGCGGGGCACGGCGGGCAGCAGCGGGAGTGACGGCTCCCGGCCGGGCGGGGTCCGCCCCACACGTGCCACCGGGCCGGTCCGCTCTCCGGGAGCGGCCCGGCCCGTCCGCGTGCTTCCGCCGGACCGGGCGCCGAGCACCCGGGCCGTCGCGTACCCCGGCGCCGCGCCCGGGCTACCACTCCACCGGCAGGTCGCGCAGGCCTCCCGTGATCACCTGCTCCCGTACCCGCAACCCGTCCATCCCGGCGGCGAGCCGCAGGGTCGGAAGGCGCGACGTGAGCTGGGACAGGACGGCGCCCAGTTCGATCCGGGCGAGGGGCGCGCCGACGCAGTAGCGCGCTCCGTGCCCGAAGCCGAGGTGGGAGGGGCCGGTGCGGCCGGGATCGAAGCGGTCGGGTTCGGCGAAGGCCCCGGGGTCGTGGTTGGCGGCTCCGGTGTCGCACATGACCAGGTCCCCGGCCCGGATGGTGACACCGGCGATCTCGATGTCGGTGCGGGCGTAGCGGGGGATCCCGCCGCTCCCGCCGCCCGGTAGGCGCAGGATCTCCTCGACCGCGGCGGGCACCCGGCCCGGATCGCGCACCAGGGCCTGGTAGCGGTCGGGTTCGGCGAGCAGGCACAGCACCCCCAGGCCGATCCGTACGACGGTGGTCTCGTGCCCGGCGAAGAGCAGGGCCATCGCGATCATGGCGGCTTCCTCGTCACCCACGTCCGGAGTCTCCACCAGCCGCGAGAGGACGTCCTCGCCCGGCCGCCGGCGCTTGCGGGCCACCAGTTCCAGACCGTAGGAGAACAGCGCGGCCATCCCCCGTTCGGAGCGGGAGCGGTCGGTGGCGTCCGCGGCGTCGAGCGTCCAGGCGCGGAAGCGGTCGCGGTCGGCGTAGGGAACGCCGAGCAGCTCGCAGATGACCAGGATCGGCAGGGGGACGGCGAGCGCGGCGTTGAGGTCGGCCGGCCGCGGCCGCCGTTCCAGGTCCTCCAGCAGGGTGGTGGTCAACTCGTCCACACGCGGGGCGAGGGCGCGCATGCGGCGCGGTGTGAAGTGGGGCCGCATGAGCGAGCGCATCCGGTTGTGGTCGGCCTCCTCGGTGTCGTGGTCGCCCTGGGGGCCTCCGAACAGGACGGACTCCCCCGCACGCGCGGCGCGGGCGGGCTCGGGGTGGGAGCGGCCCAGGCGGTCGTCGGCGAGCAGGGCGCGCACCTCGTCGTAGCCGGTGACGAGCCAGGCCCCGTCCCCGACACGGGTGCGGACCCTGTGCACGGGACCCTCCAGGGCCAGACGGCGCAACCGCGGCGGGAACGCCAGCGGGTCGGGCTGTTCGAAGGGCAGTTGGGGCAGCATGACGGCCTCGCTTGTTTACTCTGCTTTGTTGAACCAGCTTTGTATACTCCCTGTTAAACAAATGTACTTGTAGACTCGGCTGTTAACAAGAGGGAGTGTGAGGATGGCCGAGGAGTCAGCGGCACGTGGGGAGGCCGCCCCCGTTCGAAGGCTGCGCAGGGCCGAGCGCCGGGAGCAGATCCTGGACGCGGCGAAACGGGCCTTCGCCCGGACCGGGTTCACCGACACGTCCCTGGACGACGTGGCCGCCGAGGCCGGCGTCAGCCGGGTCATCCTCTACCGGCACTTCGAGTCCAAGGGCGGGATGTACCGCGCGGTCCTGGACCGCGCGCTCGAACGCCTGGTGGCACGGGTGGGCGAGGGCGAGTTCACCGACGCGAGCATCCCGGCGTTCCTGTCGGCGGCCGCCGAGGACCCCGACGGGTTCCGGCTGGTGTTCCACCACGCCGCTCGGGAACCGGAGTTTCGCGACCTCACCGACGGACTCACCGCGGCCTCCACCGAGTTGGCGCTGCGCCAGCTGGCCGAGGTCGTCCCCGACCCGGCGTGGGCGCGCTGGGCCGCTCACCTGGTGTTCACGGTCGCCGTCGAGGGCGCTGCGGCGTGGCTGGACGCCGGTCGGCCCGATCCCGACAGCGCGGCCGAACGCGTCAGCGCGGCCGTGCACGGTGTGATCAGCGCGGCCCGCGGATCCGCCTGACCCCTCGCGGGTCAGCCGAACGCGTTGAGGACCAGCAGGAGCAGGATCGTCAGGGCGGCCGAGACCACCAGGGACAGGAAACAGCCGAGCCGACTGCTGAAGAAGACGAACATGGTGTCTGGTGCTCCCTACGTCGTCGAGGACCCGGGGGCCGAGACCCGGAGGGGTCGAGCACGGCCCGGCATTCCCCTACCCCGTTCCCGGCTCACCGGAAGCACCCCTGACCGCTTCCCTGCGAGGAAACACCATGGCTTGGATTCCCACACGACACTTCCTCACCAACCTGGCGTAGGAGCCTTGCATATTCCCGCCATATCGTGAAGGTTTTCTTCTGAGGCCGAGCCGGGTGCGGGTGCGGTGACCGCACCGGCGCGCCCCCGTTCGGCTCGACGCCCCTGTCAGCGCGACAGAAGCCGGAAGGAACCACGTTGGCGTACCCGAACCGGAGCCGCCCCGCGTCCCGAACCGCCGGGTCCGGGGCCTCGATCTCCCGCACCGGTGCCCTGTGCGGCGCCTTCGCCGCGGTGCTCACCGCGGCCCTGCTCCACGCGCCGGCCCCGGTGGCCGTGATGGCCGCAGAGAGCGCCGACGGCGGCTCCGAACCGTGCCAGACCGATGCCCAGGCCCCGCCCAAGAGACAGATGCGCGCCGAGTGGATCGCCTCGGTCGTCAACATCGACTGGCCCAGCGAGCAGGGCCTGACGCCCGAGGAGCAGCGGGCCGAGCTCGTCGGACTCTACGACCAGGCCGAGGCCGACGGCCTCAACGCCGTGTTCGTGCAGATCAGGCCGACCGCAGACGCGTTCTGGCCGTCCCCGTACGAGCCCTGGTCGGAGTGGATCACCGGGGAGCAGGGCGTGGACCCCGGATACGACCCCCTGGAGTTCGCCGTCGAGGAGGCCCACGCCCGCAACCTGGAGTTCCACGGGTGGTTCAACCCCTACCGGGTGGCCATGCACGAGGACCCGGGACGGCTGGTCGAGGACCACCCCGCCAGGCTGAACCCGGACTGGGTCTTCCCCTACGGGGGCAAGCTCTACTACGACCCGGGAATCCCCGAGGTCCGCGAGTTCGTGATCAGGGCGATGATGCACGCGGTCGAGAACTACGACCTGGACGGGGTGCACTTCGACGACTACTTCTACCCCTATCCGGTGTCCGGTGAGGCGGTCCCGGACCGGGACACCTTCGCCGAGCACGGCCGGGGGTTCACCGACATCGAGGACTGGCGGCGCGACAACGTCAACCTCCTGGTGGCGGAGATGGATGAGGCGGTGCACGCGGCCAAGCCGCACGTGAAGTTCGGTATCAGCCCGTTCGGCATCTGGCGCAACGACTCCAGCGACCCGGCGGGCTCCGACACCAACGGCTTCGAGTCCTACAGCGGCATCTACGCCGACAGCCGCACGTGGGTGCGGCGGGGATGGGTCGACTACATCAACCCGCAGGTCTACTGGGAGATCGGCCTGCCCGTGGCCGACTACGCGGTGCTGGTCCCGTGGTGGGAGCGGGTCACCGAGGGCACCGGGGTGCACCTCTACATCGGCCAGGCCGCCTACAAGGCGGGCAACGAGGGTGCCTGGTCCGACCCCCGGGAACTCGCCCGGCACCTGGAGTTCAACCGCTCCCACCCCGGCGTGGACGGAGACGTCTACTTCAGCGCCGAGTCGCTGCGCACCAACGCCCGGTCCGCCATGGACGTCGTGGTCGAGCGGCACTACGCCCAGCCCGCCCTGGTCCCGGTCAAGGAGGACCTCGGGGGCACGGCTCCGGAGCCGCCCAGGGTCGGCGGCGCCGAGCGCGGCGACGGCGTCCGGCTGACCATCCGTCCCGGGCGGGGGCGGGAGCCCGCCTACTACGCGGTCTACGCCTTCGACGGCACACCGAGCCGGGGCGACGCCCCGTGCGGGATCGAGGACCCGCGCGCGATGGTCGGAACCGTGCGCGCCGCCGAGGGAGGCGAGACGGTCTTCACCGCACCCGGCGGGGACGGTGGGCGCACCTACTACGTGACCGCCCTGGACCGGCTGCACCACGAGAGCCCGCCGAGCAATCCGAGGTACGTGCCCTGACGCCCTGACGCGGGCACGCGTCCGACGAGCGGCCGTGGGGCCCGGCGGTCGCCGGGCCCCACGGCCGTCGCCGTGCCGGGGCCTTCGCGGGTACACGGGGCTCGGGGTGTCCACGCACGAGGGAGCGGCGTGCGCCCCCGGCTCAGTCGACCCGGGCCCCCATCACCGGGTGCTCCCCGCCGGGGTCGTCCACGGCCTCGAACCCGCACGCCCCGAAGAACTCCACCCGCTCCCCCGCGCCCGCCCCCTCCTCGGGGTACAGGAACACCCAGCGGACTCCGGCCTCCCTCGCCACGCGCGCGAACGCCTCCATGAGGCCTCTCCCGACCCCCTGCCTGCGTGTGTCCGGGTCGACGACGACCGCGAGCACGTACCCGTGCGGGGGCGGGACCGGGGCTCCGGGGCCGGTGTACTCGGCGTCCACCACCCCCTCCAGCCAGCCCACGAGGCGCCCGTGGAGCTCGGCGGACAGGGCCACGACCCCGTCGGGCAGGTGACCGTTCGCGTAGGCCTTCGTGTCGAGGTGCGGGGCGGCGCGCCTGATGAGCGACACGATCGCGGGAGCGTCCTCGGCGACGGCGGGACGGACAGGCATGAGAGCACGGTAACGCGGGAGGCTCCGTCGAAGCGGGATTCCTCCCGGCCCGTTCCAGCCCTCGGTGATCTCGTGTGGCTCGGCGACGGCGGTCCAGCGCTCCGGACGGGCCCACGGGGACCGGCCGGTCCCCTCCGGGGCCTCGGCCCTGTCCTCGGCCCGGAGGGTCGCGTAACCGCCGACGACCTCCCTGACCTCGGTGAAGGGCCCGTCGGTCTGGTCGTGCCCGCCCCCGGACCAGGCTCCCGGGTCCCCTCCCGATGTCGGGACGGGCTCCGGGCGCGAAGGACACGTAACGTGGCCGCATGGACATCGATCTGCGTACGCGCACGGCCCTGGTGACCGGTTCGACCCAGGGGATCGGCCTGGCGATCGCGACGACGCTGGCGCGTGCCGGCGCCGTGGTGGCGGTCAACGGGCGCACCGAGGAGAAGGTCGCCCGCGCGGTGGAGGCGGTCTCCGCCGACGTGCCGGGGGCCGAACTGGTGCCCGCGGCCGCCGACGTGACCACGGAGGAGGGTGCCGGACGGATCCGGGAGCTGCTGCCCGACCTCGACGTGCTCGTCAACAACCTCGGGATCTTCGGCGCCGAGGAGGCGCTGGCCATCACCGACGACGAGTGGCGCCGCTACTTCGAGGTCAACGTGCTCTCCGCCGTGCGGCTGACCAGGGGGTTCCTGCCCGGGATGAAGGACCGGCGGTGGGGCCGCGTGCTCAACATCGCCAGCGACTCGGCCGTGGTGATCCCCGCCGAGATGATCCACTACGGCGTGTCCAAGACGGCGCTGCTCGCGGTCTCGCGCGGGTTCGCCAAGGAGGCCGCGGGCACGGGGGTGACCGTCAACTCGGTGATCGCCGGTCCCACCCACACCGGCGGCGTGGAGGACTTCGTCTACCAGCTCGTCGACCGGGACCTGCCCTGGGAGGAGGCCCAGCGCGAGTTCATGCGCCTGCACCGGCCGCAGTCGCTCCTCCAGCGGCTGATCGAGCCCGAGGAGATCGCGAACATGGTCGCCTACCTGAGCTCTCCCCTGGCCTCGGCGACCACGGGGGCCGCCGTACGCGTGGACGGGGGCTACGTCGACTCCATCCTCCCCTGACCGCGGTCGAGGAGGGAGCGCCGGGCCGATGCGGCCGCCGGCCGGCCTCGTGGCACGTCCGTACAGGTCGCCGCCCCGTCCCGGACCAGGGGCCCCGCGGGGGCGGGGTCCGGTGACCGCCCTGGCCGGGGTCGCCCGGACAGCCGCCGGAATGACCGGGGTACCCGCCGGGACCGCCGGGGTGACCGCCGGGGCGACCCGGATACCCGGCCCGGACCCGGGCGTGAGCGGGGTCGGTCACCCGGAACCGCTCCTTGGCGCTCTCGCTCTGGATGAGCACCAGGACGACCGCCATCAGGTCCACGCCCGCGGCGGGGTCGGCCGAGTCGGTGGGGAGGTCGAGGAGGGCGCCGGCCATCCCCGTGCCCACGACCACGCGCAGGAGCGTGTTCGCCCTGTTGCCGCCCCCGCCCATGGTGAGGGCGACGTAGGCCTCGCGGCTCGTGTCAGTGCCCGGACCCGTCCACGGAGCGGTGGAGCCGGTCGGCGAGCTCGGCGGTACTGTGCGCGAACTCCTCCGGTCCCTCGACCGTGAAGGGCAGGCCGGTGAGCGCGAGGACGACGGCGAGCCACGCGTGGGAGTCCACCCGGGCGGTGTAGCGCGCCCGGCCGGGTCCGACCGCTTCGAGGCCGCCGTCGATCCGCGCGATCCGCGCCGCCACCTCCTCGGCCGACGCGGCGAACAGGACCGACACCGTGTGCCGGGCCTCCGTACCGCGAAAGCCCCGCTCCAGGTGCTCGGCGAGGTGCTCCTCGGGCGGCTCCCTGCGGGAGAAGGGCGCCCGGGTCGGGGTGACGGTGGTGATCCGGTCCAGGCGGAAGGTCCGCCAGTCGTCGCGCTCGCGGTCCCAGGCGAACAGGTACCAGCGCCGTCCGGACAGGACCAGCCGGTACGGATCCACCTTCCGCCGGAGCTCGCGTCCGTCCCTGTCCCGGTGGACCATCCGGACCCAGTGCCCGTCCGCGACGGCCTCGCCCAGGCCGGTGAGGACCTCCGGCCGCACCCCCGGCCACACCCGCTGCTCCGGTTCGACCGCCTCGGTCAGGGCGGCCGCCCGTCGGGCCAGGCGGGCGGGGAGCACCTGGCCGAGCTTCGCCAGGGCGCGCTCCGCGCTCTCCTCCACCCCCTCCACCCCGCCGAGCCCGGCGGCGACGATCCGCAGGCCCAGCGTCGCGGCGACGACCTCGTCGTCCTCGAACAGCAGGGGCGGCACCGCGCGGCCCGCGACCAGCCGGTAGTGGCCTCCGGGGCCCCGGAGGCTCTCCACGGCGTAGCCCAGCTCGCGCAGCCGGTCGATGTCGCGGCGCAGCGACCGCGGGCTGGTGTCCAGGGCGGTGGCCAGGTCGGCGCCGGGCCAGGCCCTGCCGCTCTGGAGCAGGGACAGCAGGCGCAGCATCCGCGCACTCGTGTCGGCCATGCCCACGATTCTGCCTCCTGTTGTGGCCGGATTCCGGCCACAAGTGTTCCTAGCGTGGCGCCATGAGCATCGACACGGCACGGCCACGACCCGCCGCGACGGACGAGATCGTCGTCGAGGGGGCCAGGACGCACAACCTGCGCGGGATCGACGTCAGGATCCCCAGGAACCGGATCACGGTGTTCACCGGGGTCTCCGGATCGGGCAAGTCCTCACTGGTGTTCGACACCGTCGCGGCCGAGTCGCGGCGCCAGCTCAACGACACCTACGACAGCTTCGTCCGCAACCGGCTGGGCCGTCCCGGCAGGCCCGACGCCGACCGGATCGACAACCTGTCGGTCGCGGTGGTCCTGGACCAGCGGCGCCTGTCGGGCAACGCCCGCTCGACGGTCGGCACGGCCACGGACATCGCACCGCTGGTACGGCTCCTGTTCTCCCGGATCGGTGAGCCCTCCGCCGGACTCTCCCACGTGTTCTCGTTCAACGACCCGCGCGGCATGTGCCCGGAGTGCCAGGGGCTGGGAACCGTGGACCGGGTGGACGCGGCGGCGCTGATCGACCCGGACCTGTCCCTGGACGAGGGCGCGATCCGGTTCCCGACCTTCGCGCCCGGCACGTGGCGGTGGAAGCGCTACGTGCACTCCGGCCTGTTCGACCGCGCCAAACCCGTGCGCGAGTACACGTCCGCCGAGCGGGACCTGCTGCTGTACGCCGAGGGGGTGCGACCGCCCGACCCCGACCCGGAGTTCCCGAGAACGGGGACCTTCGAGGGGGTGGTGCCCCGGCTCACCCGCAGCTACCTCACCTCCGAGTCCCCCGGACCGTCCGCGCGGGACCGCGCCGCGCTCGACCGGGTGGTCAGCTCCGGGCCCTGCCCCGAGTGCGGGGGCGCGCGGCTGAACCGGACCGTCCTGGACTGCCGGATCGGCCCGCACAACATCGCCGAGTGGTGTGCGATGCCCGCCGTCGAACTGGCCGGGGTCGTGGGCGGAACCGACGCGGAGCGGGTCCGGCCGCTGGCCGAGGCCCTGGTCGAGCGGCTCGGGTACCTGGACCGGGTGGGCCTGGGCTACCTCAGCCTCGACCGGGCCTCGGGCACGCTCTCGGGCGGTGAGGCGCAGCGGGTGCGGATGGTCCGGCACATGGGCGGGTCGCTGACCGGGCTGACCTACGTGTTCGACGAACCCAGCACCGGGCTGCACCCGGCCGACGTACACCGGCTGACGGACCTGATGCGGCGGCTGCGCGACAAGGGCAACACGGTGCTGGTGGTGGAGCACGACCCCGACGTCATCGCGCTCGCCGACCACGTGGTCGACATGGGCCCCGGGGCGGGCCGAGACGGCGGCCGGGTGGTCTACGAGGGTTCCGTCAGGGGGCTGCTGCACGCGGACACCCCGACCGGCCGGTACCTGCGCGGGCCGCGCGCCGTGCGCGGGCGGGTCCGGGCCCCTCGGGGAAGCATCGGGATCCGCGGCGCGCGCCTGCACAACCTCAGGGGTGTGGACGTGTCGGTACCGACGGGGGTGCTGACCGTGGTCACGGGGGTGGCCGGATCGGGCAAGAGCTCGCTGGTGGGCGGGGAGCTGCTCCGGGTGCGGCCGGACGCGGTCGCCGTCACCCAGGGCGCGGTCGGAGGCGGGAGCCGGTCCACTCCGGCGACGTTCCTGGGCGTGCTGGACACGGTGCGGGGGCTGTTCGCCCGGCGCAACGGGGTGGCGGCGTCGTGGTTCAGCGCGAACTCCAGGGGTGCCTGTCCCACGTGCCGTGGACGCGGGGTGATCATCACCGACCTGGCCTTCCTGGACGACGTGGAGACCGTCTGCGAGGACTGCCGGGGCACGCGGTTCAACGACCGGGCGCTGTCGTACACCCTGGGGGACCGGACGATCGCCGAGGTGCTGGGGATGACCGCCGTGGAGGCGGCCGGGTTCCTCGGGGAGCCGGGGGTCGAGGACGCGCTCGGCCGCCTGGTCCGGGTGGGACTGCCCTACCTCGCACTCGGCCAGTCGCTGGACACGCTGTCGGGCGGTGAGCGCCAGCGGCTCAAGCTGGCCCGGGAACTGGCCGCCCCGGCGTCGGTGTACGTGCTCGACGAGCCCACGGCCGGGCTGCACGGCGGCGACGTGGACCGGCTGCTCGCCCTGTTCGACCACATGGTGGACGCGGGAACGAGCCTGGTCGTCGTGGAGCACCACCTGGACGTGGTCGCGTACGCGGACCACGTCATCGACCTGGGTCCGGGCGCCGGGACGCACGGGGGCCGGGTGGTCTTCGAGGGCGCCCCGGCCCGGATGGCCCGTTCGGGGACCGGTGCGACCGCCGAGGCGCTGCGGCGGTACCTGGAGGAGGTGTAGCGGGACGGCGGGTGCGCGGCCCGCGCCCACGGGCCGCGTACCAAGGCCCGAACGCGCGGATCGGCGACGGGGCCGCCCGGGCCGGCGCGCCCACGGCGTTCACTCCTCCTCGACCAGCGGGGCGACCACGCGGGCGAACAGTGCGCGCGTCCGCTCGGGGGAGGCCGCGTTCAGGGCGGGAGAGCCCACGACGGAGCGCATGACACCCAGGCCGAGCAGGAGCGCGCCGAGCATCTCGGCCCGCAGTTCGGGGGAGGTGCCGGGAAGGCGCTCGGCGAACTGGCGCAGGTAGCCGTCGCACAGCTGGGCCCGCAGTTGTTCGCGCACCTCGGCGCGCCCGGAGGAGCGCAGCATGACCAGGAGCGGGTGCTCACCGCCGTACTCGTCCCAGTCGGCGAGGACGACCTCGTGGAGCAGGGTGTCGGCCAGCACGGCGGCGGACCGGTCGGTGCCGTCGGCCAGCCCCTCGGGGATCTCCGGTCGCACCGCCTGGGCGTACAGCTCCTTCTTGGAGCCGAAGTAGCGGAAGACGAGGGCGGGGTCCACTCCGGCGTCGGCGGCGATCTCCCTCACCCCCGTGCCGTCGTAGCCGTGTCGGGCGAAGCGCAGTCGTGCGGCGTCGAGCAGTGCGGCGCGGGTCGCCGCCTTGTCGCGGCGTCTGGTCGGAGTCATGAGGTCAGCATAAGTCATCGGATGTTGACTTAGCGAACGGTCGCGCCTAGCCTTTGTCATCACCTGATGACCTGACTGGACGGGCGGACACATGCGCACCTACGTGATCACCGGCGGTACGGACGGCATGGGCCGGGCACTGGGGCTGCTCCTGCTGCGGCGCGGCGACCGGGTCCTCGCCGTGGCCAGCGGACGCGCCAAGGGGGAGGACTTCCTGGCCGAGGCGGGGGCGGCCGGGGCCGGGGAGCGCGCGGAGTTCCTGCGCGCCGACCTGAGCACCGTCTCCGGCATGGACCGGGTGGTCGGGGAGGTCCGGGCCCGAACGCAGGGGCTGGACGGCCTGGTCCTCGGAGCCCAGCGCTTCCGCCCCGGGCGGGAGGAGACCGCGGACGGGCTGGAGTCCACCTTCGCCCTTTCCTACCTGAGCCGCTTCGTGCTCGGGCACGGACTGGCCGGCCTGCTGGAGCGCGGGGAGTCCCCCGCCATCGTGAACATCGCCGGCCCCGGAGGCATCCCCGGCCGGATCCGCTGGGAGGACGTCCAGCTGACCGGGGACTACACGGGCATGCGCGCCGCCACGCAGTCCTCGCGCTGCAACGACCTGCTCGGCGTGGACTTCCCGGTCCGCCATCCCGAAGCGCGCACCCGGTACGTCCTGTACAACCCCGGTTTCGTGCGCACCGGCATGGCCGATCCCCTGCCGCTGCCCCAGCGTCTCCTGACGCGGGCGCTGGCGCGGGTGTTCGCGACCCCGGCGGCGAAGGCCGCCGTGCCGATCGCCCGGTTCCTGGACGAGCCGCCCGGGGCCGCGGTCACCGCGTTCCGTCGCGGCACACGGCTGGAACCGACCGGCGCGGACTTCGATCCGGAGGCGGCCGACCGCCTGTACTCGTACACTGTCGGCCTGCTGTCGCGAACCCCCTCGCGGCGCGCCTCCTGACGGGCCGGGGAACGACCCCGCCGACACGCAACGGAGCCACCGTGATCGTCCTGCTCAACGGCCCCTTCGGCGGCGGCAAGACCAGTACCGCCGAGGAGCTCGTCGGCCTGGTTCCCGGCAGCCGCCTCTTCGATCCCGAGACGGTCGGGTTCATGCTCCGCGAACTGCTGCCCGACCATCCGGGCGACTTCCAGGACCTTCCTCCCTGGCGGACCCTGTTCGCGGCCACCGCCGCCGAGGTGGCGGCCTTCACCGGACAGGTCCTGGTCGCACCGATGAGCATCCTGGACGAGGACTACGCCGAGGAGGTCACGGGCGGGCTCCGGGACCGAGGGCTGAAGGTGTGCCACGTGCTGCTGCGCACCGACCGGGCGACGCTGGAGTCGCGTATCGCCGGGCACGAGCTCTTCCCCGGGGACCGGGAGCGCAGTGCGGACGCCGCGGCGTATCGCCGGTCCAGGGCGGAGGCCTTCTTCACCGCCGCCGGCGGCTGGCTCGGTGACACCGCCGATGTGACCGTGGACACCACGGACACTCCCCCGGCCGGGGTGGCCGCGGAGGTCGCCGCATACCTCGCCCGCTGACCAGCGGTTCTCCCGCGAGGTCGGCACGGGAGGTCCGTTCCGTCCCAGTCTGATCACGCTGCGCACCCGTACCTTACGGAGGGTTTATGCGAAGAGGGTAGACATGAAGCAACCTATGGATTGAGTGAGCGATGTTCGACGACGTGATCGACTGGTTCAAGGGCCTCTTCGGCGGAGCCGCCGAGGACGCGACCCAGGGGATGTCCGACACCCTGGGCGCGGGGATGGGCACCGCGCAGGAGGCGACGCAGACCTTCGGCGAGGGTGCGGCGGGCGCCACCGAGAGCGCCCAGGCCTACGGCGAGGAGGCCGCCGGCGGGGTCACCGAGAGCGTGGAGGGCTTCCAGGAGCAGGCCGACACCGTGAGCGGTGTCGTGGAGGACCCGGGCGGCGCCGCCACCGACGCGGCGCAGGACCGCCTCTTCGGCAACAACACCTGACGGGGCCGCGCCCTCCCGGCCTTCCCCGGCGGGAGGGCTCCGCCGCCTCCACCCGGTGCGGCGCCCCGGCCGTGAGGACCGCGGCGCCGCCGGCGCGCGCGGATCAGCACACGCCGATCCGGCGCCGGAGCGCCAGCGCCGCCAGTCCCGCCAGACCCGCCGCGCACAGCCAGGCGAAGGTGTCGCCGATCCGTGAGTAGACCGTGGCCACGCCCTCCCGCGGCACGTACGCGACCATGGCCTGCTGCTCCGACGTGAAGTAGTCGGTGGTCGCCAGGACCCGCCCCTGGTGGTCGACGGCGTTGGCCCGCCCCCGGCTCGCCTGCCGGAACAGGGCCGAACCGTTCTCCACCGCCCCGAACACCGCGTTGCGGGCGTGCGTCTCCTTGATGCCCTCCCAGGTGTTGGCGCCGACGAGCAGGATGCCCGCGTCGGCCGCCCCGGCCCGGCGCACGAGGAGTCCCGCCCCGCCCTGCGCGACCTGAGGGAGGTCGCCTGGCGGGTCTATCCGGCGGTGCTGGCCGAGGAGGGGCTGCGGGCCGCCCTGCACGGGCTGGTCGGGCGGTCGGACCTGCCGATCGACCTGGGGTACGACCTGTCCCGGACACTCTCCCCGACCGTGGAGACGGCGGCCTACTTCGTGGTCGCCGAGGCGGTGACCAACGCGGTCAAGCACTCGGGGGCCGAGCGGATCGGCTCGCGGGCAGCAGCCGCACGGACCCGCTGGGGCGCCTGACCGAGCGCGAGCGCGACGTCATGGCGCTCATGGCCCAGGGACACACCGATCCGGCGATCGCGGCGAGGCTGTTCGTCTCGCAGAGTGCCGTGGAGAAGCACGCCAACGCGATCTTCGACAAGCTCGACCCGGGCGACACGGCGGGATACGGCCGCCGCGTCCTGGCGGTGCTGCGCTACATGGGCACCTGAGGCGGCCGGACGCGGATCCGTGTGCCCCTCCCGAATCCGGCGGGCTCCGGGCCGGGGCGGGCACACGGGGTGCGGCCGGCGGTCCTGCCGGCCGGCGGCTCCGGCGGCCGGCGGCTCCGGCGGCCGGTCGGGGACGGCGGAAGGCCGCGCGGCGGGGAGCGGTCCCCGCCGCGCGGCCGCGGCTGGGGTCCGCCGGGAGTGGGTTCCCGGCGGACCCGGTCCGGCGGAGGATTCCGGACAGCCGGTAGGGGTGGTCGGACGGATCAGGTGAAGTTCACGTCACTGCACAGGTAGTAGACCTGGTCCATGTGGGACGCCTGCCAGATGGTGAACACGATGTGGTGACCGGAGCGGCCCGAGGTGCTGACGGGGATGTAGCTGTCCGCCGCGGGCGGGTAGGACCCGGTCCGCTCGACCAGTTCGAGGTCGTCCCAGCCCAGTGCCTGGGTGGTCGGGTCGAAGCCCTGCTCGGTGACGTAGACCTGGAAGTAGTCCGCACCGTGCTGGGCGCCGTCGTAGAGGTGGAGGGTGAAGTCGTCGCCGACGTCGGTGGTCTTCCACGGACCGACCGCGTCCATCGAGTCGTAGCGGCCGCCCTCGGTGTTGCCGCCGCTGCACAGGGTGCCGTTGGGGATCTGGCCCTGGTGGTCACCGCCCACGTTGTTGCGGTACAGGCCGTTCCAGTTCCACATGGCGTTGGGGTTGTCCTGCCACGCCTGCCAGCACATGGGGTCTTCCTGCTCCATGTCCGGGTTCAGGTGGTCGTCGCCCCAACGCTCCCAGCAGCCGTAGTTGCGGCTGGCGGGGTCGACGATCGATCCGTGGGCGGAGGCGGGGGCGGCCATCGTGGTCAGGCCCAGCAGGGGCACGGCGGCCAGGACGAACGCGCGGGCGAGCCAGCCGCGGTTCCGGGTGGACTGACTGGTCTTGTTTTCCATTGCGATCTCCGTCTTTCTCGGCTTGGTCAGCCGACCGACGGGGAGCGCTCCCACGCCGGATGTTACCCAACGAAACCGGGTCGAAACAGAGCGCTGGAAAATCCGTGGCGCCGGCCCGGTGCGCACCGCTACCGTGCCGGCACCCACCCGGCCGCGCCACCAGGAAGGACACCGATGAACACCGTCTCCGCGCTCCCGACCACCCTCTCCGCCCCGGCGGGGGAGCCGCGACACGGGTAGCGCGGCGAAGGGCCGCACCGGCCACAGGTCCCGCACTCCCCCGGTACTCCCGCCGAGGCGGACGGACGGCTCCGCCGTCCCGTCCACGCGCCCGCCGGCGCCTTCGCCATGCCTTCGGGAGTTCCACCGTGTCCCTGTTCCGCCGTGCCCGTGACGCGCGCCCCTCCCCCCCGCCCCCTCGGCCCCGGCTTCACCCGCCTGTGGTGTGCCTCGGCCCTGACCAACCTCGGTGACGGAGCCCTGGTCGCGGCGGGGCCGCTGCTCGTCGCCTCCCTCTCGCCCTCCCCCGTGGCGGTCTCCGCCGCGGCGGCGGTCCAGACGCTGCCCCACCTGCTGTTCTCCCTGACCTCGGGCGCCCTGGTCGACCGCCTGCCGCGCCGCGGTGTGCTCGCCGCCGCCAACCTGGCCCGCGGCGCGGTCCTCGCACTCCTCGCGGCCGTGGTCCTGTCCGACCGCACCAGCCTGTGGCCGGTCTACTCGGCGGTGTTCGTGCTGGGCGTCGGGGAGACCCTGGCCGACACCGCGTACGGTTCGCTGCTGCCGTCGGTGGTCCACCGTGACGCGCTGGGCCGGGCCAACGCCCGGCTGGCGCTGACGTTCTCACTCAGCAACCAGCTGCTCGGCCCGCCCCTGGGCGCGCTGATGTTCGCGGCGCTGTGGGCGCTGCCGTTCGGGTTCGACGCGCTCGTCCACCTGGTGTCGGTACTGGTCGTGCTGCGGATCAGGTCCGGCCGCTCCGTCCGTTCCGCGGACTCCGGGGCGGAGGACGGGCCCGAGGCGGGGACGACGCTGCGCGCCGAGATCGCCCGGGGACTGTCCTTCGTGCGGGGCGTGCCGGGCCTGCGCACGCTGTGCGGCTGCATCCTCGTGATGAACCTGGCCGGGGTGGGCGCGTTCGCGATCTGGGTGCTCTACGCCCGCGAGCACCTGGGGCTGTCCGACACCGGGTTCGGCCTGTTCGTCGCCGCGGGCGCGGTGGGCGGCGTCCTCGGTTCGCAGCTGTACGGGTGGCTGGAGGCACGTCTGGGACGGGCCCTCCTGCTGCGCTGGGGTCTCGTGGTGGAGGCCGCGACCTACCTGGCCCTGGCACTGACCACGAACGGCCTGGCGGCGGGTCTGGTCATGGTGCTGTTCGGTGCGCACACCGTGGTGTGGGGGACGGCGGCCACGACCGTGCGCCAGCGGCTCACCCCCGACCGCCTGTTGGGCCGGGTGGGAGGCGTGTACCGGCTGGCCGACCTGGGCGGGGCCGCCCTGGGCGCGGTGGTGGGAGGGCTCGTGGCCGAGCACGTGGCCCTGCTGGCCCCGTTCTGGGTCGCGGCCGCCTCGGTGGGTCTGCTCGCCGTGGTCGCCTGGCGACCACTCGTCACTACTGAACGGTTGTGAAGCAGGTCACCACCTGCGAATTCATTCGAAGGGAACGGTGTACCAGAAATACTCAAGTTCTATGGTGTTTACATATCACCATTGTCGGGCTACCGTTCAGGAAAGCGTTTCGGTCCCGTAACCCGGAGTCACGGGATCCGGAAACGCCTCGCACACACCTTGTCCAAATCTGTCTCCTACATCCCGCTCACCTTCGACTGGGAGCGCTCCCACTCCTTCCAGTCCCTTTTCAGATCAGCTTTATCCCGGATCTAAGGCACGTGAATGCCCCGTTCACCTCCATAAACGCGGAGTTTCCGTCCGCCCACCTGTCGGGTTCACGACTCCGGCACCCTCCGAACGCTCCTTCCGTCACCCCCGCTTCCACAAGGAAAGAACAGATGCGCACACCCCCCCGTGGCGCGAACCTACGTTCGTGGACACGACGCGGCCTCGCCGTGACATCCGCTCTGGTGCTCGGCACCGGTCTCGCGGCCATCAGCTCCTCACCCGTCAGTGCCGCCGCCGGCTGCGAGGTCGACTACCAGGTCAGTGACTGGGGCTCGGGCTTCACCGCGTCGGTGAGTATCACCAATCTCGGCGACGCGGTCGACGGCTGGACCCTGGGATGGGACTTCGCCGGTAACCAGCAGGTCACCAACGCCTGGAACGGCACGGTCTCCCAGTCCGGGCAGAGCGTGGAGGCCACCGACGCCGGCCACAACGCCGCCATCGCCACCAACGCCAGCGTCACCTTCGGCTTCCAGGCCAGCTACTCGGGCAGCAACGCCGCTCCCACGGAGTTCACCCTCAACGGCACCACCTGCACAGGCGGCATCGACGACCCCGGCGATCCGGGTGACCCGGGTGACCCAGGCGACCCGGGCGATCCGGGCGACCCTGGTGATCCGGGTGCGGACGGGCGTGTGGACAACCCGTACGTGGGCGCGGACGTGTACGTCAACCCGATCTGGTCGGCCAACGCCGCGGCCGAGCCGGGCGGGGACGCGGTGGCCGACGAGCCCACCGGGGTGTGGCTGGACCGCATCAGCG
>VWVT01000018.1 GCA_008638415.1 Nocardiopsis sinuspersici | reverse complement strand
CCGGTCTCTTTCCGAACCCGGTCGTTAAGTCTCTTTGCGCTGATGGTACTGCCCTGTGGTGGGGTGGGAGAGTAGGTTGCTGCCACGGTTTTTCTTGAGGGAGGGGGTCGCCTGTGGGCGGCCCCCTTTTTTTGTGTGTGGGCTTGTTTTGTGTGTGGGCTTGTGCGTGTGTGAATGCGGGGTGGGGGTTGTTGTTCCCCGCTCCCCGGGGAAGCCGGCAGGAGTGGGGAGCGCGCCCGTAGAGCACCCACCGGTGGGCGACTACACACCCGTGGGGCTCGGGCTGACGAGCGGCCACGGCGCGTGCGCAGCGGTGGGATGTTGGGCACCTGCGCTTTGGCGGTGAGCAGCGACGCCATGTCGTAAGCTGGAGTGTACGAAGTACTATGACGCGCTGCTACTGGTCAAGGTGGCAGCGCTTTTGAGTGTTGACGGACGGGTTGATGACTGAGGACAGCCGATCGGGAGACCGCGAGGGCTCCGGAGCCAACGAGCGTGGCGGTTACCGCTCCGGTGGGCCTGGTGGTCGGGGACGCGGTGATGGACCCCGCGCCCGGTCCGGCTACAGCGGTTCGGGGAGCCAGGGCCACAGAGGACGCGACGACCGGGGCGGAGGCTTCCGGCGGGACGACCGCGGCGGCCCCCAGGGCCGGGACGACCGTGACCGCGGGCGAAGTGACCGCCGTGACGACCGGGACCGGGACCGTGGCGACCGCCGCGACGACCGCTCCGGCGGTGGTGGCCGCGGCAGGGATGACCGTGACCGCGGGCGAAGTGATCGCCGTGACGACCGCCCCAGCGGAGGGGACCGGGGCCGAAGCGACCGCCGTGACGACCGCTCCGGCGGCCGCGGTCGCGACGACCGTCGTGGTGGCGGATTCCGCGGAGGCGACCGCCGGGACGACCGCCGTGGTGGCGGATTCCGTGGGGGAGACCGCCGTGACGACCGGCGCGGCCCGCGTGAGGAGCGCGACCCGGCGGACATCGCGCCCCAGCTTCCGGAGGAGGTCAGCTACTCCCAGTTGGACGCGGAGACCAAGCGCGACCTCCAGTCACTGCCCAAGTCGCTGGCCGAGCTGATCGGCAAGCACATCGTCACCGCCGGCATGCTCTTGGACGAGGACCCCGAGCGGGCCTACGCCCACGCCTCCTACGCCCGCCGCAAGGCGTCGCGCGTTCCCGGCGTGCGGGAGGCCTCCGGCGTCGCCGCCTACACCGTGGGCAAGTGGCAGGAGGCCCTGTCCGACCTGCGCGCCGCACGCCGGATGAGCGGTCGCGACAACTTCCTCGCGATCATGGCCGACTGCGAGCGTGGTCTGGGCCGCCCCGAGCGGGCACTGGAGATCGCCGACGACCCGGCGGCCAAGGACCTGGACGTCGCCGACCGCATCGAGCTGCGCATCGTCGCCTCCGGCGCCCGCCGGGACATGGGCGACGCCAAGGCGGCACTGGCCGAGCTCCGGGTGCCCGAGCTCAAGGAGCGGCGCGCCCGTCCGTGGATCGCCCGCCTCTTCTACGCCTACGCCGACGTGCTGGAGGAGCTGGGCCGCGAGGACGACGCCCGCGAGTACTTCTCGCGAGCCTCGGCCGTGGACAGCGACGGTGTCACCGACGCGGACGAGCGCCTGGCCGCGCTGGAGGGCATGGAACTGATCGACTACGACGCCGAGGACGGCATCGTCTGGACCGACGTCGAGGAGCAGGAGTCTCCGGAGGAGGCACGGCCTTCGAACGGTGGCCGCGACCACCAGGACCGGGACTGAGTCCCTTCCACGACACCGCACCGTCGGGTGGCCAGGCGCCGCTCGGCGGTGCCGTCGTGTATCTGGGGGCTCTGCCCCGCGTCCACGACTCGGTGGTGTGCCTGACCTACACCGGTGACCGTCCCCTGCTCGTGCGCCACCGGCGCCGTGCCTGGGAGTTCCCCGGAGGGCACGCCGAACCGGGGGAGACCGTCCAGGAGACCGCGCGCCGCGAGGCCCGCGAGGAGGCCGGCGCCACCCTCGGCGAGATCCGTCCCGTCGGCTACTACGTCCTGTCCGGCGGACACGTCACGGTGGTCACCCACGCGCGTGTGACCGGTCTGGTCCCGCTCACCGGGGAGTTCGAGACCGTGGAGGTGCGGGCCTTCGACGTCCTGCCCTCCGACGAGGAGCTCTCCTGGGCGGACGGCCTCTACGCCCACCTGCTCCGGGCGCTGGGACTGCCCGGGGCACCGCCGGGGCCGGCCGCTACGCCCTGAGCCGCTTGACGTAGCCGGTCTCGGTCCCGACCAGGGTGTAGCCGAGCCGCTCGTTGACGGCCAGCATCGGCGCGTTGTCCTCGTGGTTGCCGGTGTAGGCGTGCGTGAGGCCCCGCTCCCGGGCCCGGTGCAGCGCGACGGCCTTGGCGTATCCGGCCAGCCCGCGCCCCCGGTGCCGGCGTAGGGTGCCGGTCATGGACGACTCCAGCCGGGTGCCTCCGTCGGACGCGTAGCAGGTGAGGGCCGCCGGTACTCCGTCTGCGAGTACGAGTAGGCACAGGTCCAGGTCGGTGAGCGGGTGCCCCCACACGTTTGTCCGCCAGTCCTCGTAGGACGGGAACCACGGGTCCGCGCCCGGCTCGTCCAGGGTGGTGAGCCTGTCGATCCAGTAGACCTCACGCGGGTCGTCGGCGTAGTCGGTGAAGGGCCGCAGTTCGACCCCCTCCGGAGCGGGCGGGGCCTCCGGGAGCGCGGACAGGTCCAGACCCAGGATGTGGTGGGTGCCCTCCAGCGCGTACCCGTGGTCGAGCAGCGTTCGCCGGAACTCGTCCCCGCCCGCCTGGACGGCCTCGTCGGCCGCCTCGGCGCGCAGGACCTCCGCCCCGCCCTCCAGGAGGTCGCGTTCGGAGGCCTCCAGCAGGTGGGCGCCCACGTCCGTGCCCCGGTGGGAGGCGGCGACCGAGGCGAGGAAGGACCGGCCGCCGCAGGGTCCTTCCCCGCCGCACCGCAGCACGGAGCGCAGGAACCCCACCACGGCCCCGTCCTCCACGGCCAGGAGGCTGGTCTCGCGGCTTCCGGGCGAAGGGTTGTCCACCCGCCAGCGGACCGCGTCCTCGGTCAGCACACGGCAGGGGTGGACGGCGCGCAGGAGGGGGAGGACCCGGGGAACGTCGGCCCGCCCCATGGGAAGGATCTCGATTGCCATGCGGCGAGGCTAGGGGGAGGCGTCCTGCGGCCGCACCCGGTTTTCCCCGGGGCCCGGACCCGGCCCCGGAACCCGGTCCCGGGCCCCACACGGCCCGAGGACCGGAGGATCGGATGTCCGGTCCTCCGACGGAACACGACCCGGGTCTGCTCGGTGGACTCGGTCCTGTGCCACTGGGGGCGGCGAGGGCGCCGACGAAGGTTCCCGTGCCTTGGGCGGCCGAGCACGAAGCGCGGCGCAGCCTCAAGGAAGCGGCCTAGGCTCGCTCCTCCTCCGCACGCCTGGCCTCGGCCTGTTCCTGGGCGAGCCTGTCCAGCCAGTGCACGATGCCGGACACGTTGGTCTCCGCGCCGCTGAGGGTGTCCAGGATCTCGGCGGATCCCGGTGAGACGTCCGGCGGCAACGGCTTGTACCGCGAGACCACCTTGTCCCGGACCATGGCGATCGCGTGGTCCAGGTCTCCGGTGCTGCTTTGGGACTCGCGCACGGTCTCCACCCACAGCCGCAGCTCGGCCTCGGCCCGGTCGATGGTCTCGGAGACCGAGGTGACCGCGCCGAAGTGGGAGAACATGAGCCGCCGGGCACCGATGTCCCCGAACAGCCGCAGGGTGCTCAGGCAGGCGTCCATGTCGAAGTCCGGCGGCGGGGTGGCCGGGCTGAGGTCCCCGGTGAGCGGCTTGTACACGCCAAGGGCGTCGCCGACGTACAGGTCGCCGGTGAGGGTGTCGACCAGGCCCATGTGGTGCTTGGCGTGGCCGGGCGCGTAGTGCGTCACCAGTTTGCGTCCGCCGCCCAGGTCGATCTCCCCGGTCTCGGCCACCGCGCGGATACGGGTTCCCTCGGTCGGGCTCATCCGTCCGAACAGGGTGTCCAGCCGGTCGCCCCACACCATGGCGGCGCTGTGCATCAACCGGCTCGGGTCGGCCAGGTGGCGGGCGCCGCGCTCGTGCACGACGATCTCCGCGTTGGGGAACAGTGCGGCCATGTCGCCCGTGCCGCCCGCGTGGTCCAGGTGGATGTGCGTGACGACGATGGTGGCCAGGTCCTCGGGCGCCAGCCCCAGCCGGGTGACGGCCTCGTGCAGGACCCGTGCCGAACCGGCGGTGCCGACCTCGACGATGCAGGGCCGCTCGGAGCGGATGAGATAGCTCGACACGATCCCCGGGTATCCGGCGAGCATCGTGTCGATGGCGAAGATGTCGTCGCCCAGAGGGGTGATCCCCTCGGGCAGGCCGCTCACGTCCACGTCGTCGTGCACTGCAAGCACTCCTGTTCCTCGGTCGTCGTGCGGTTCGGGAAGGACCGAACCGGAGGGAATCCGACTCTAGGACAAGAGCGTCATGACAGGCCGGAGCGGGGGCGGCCTAGTTCTCCGAAGGGCGCGGGGACGGTTGTCCACAGCTTTCGACGAGGTCTTTCCCCACGCCCCGCCGAGGTGGATCCTGAGATCGGAGCACAACGCCCCCACCGCCCGCGGACGGCCGCATCCGTTCGGCCCCGTCTCCTCCGCCGCGTCGTGCCCGTCCCTTCCGCTCCCCAGCCCAGGGAAGGCGTACACATGCAGCAGGAGTCCGCGGCCGCACCGATCCCGGCCACCGCACATCCCCGGTCCCCACGGCAGCCCCGGCCCCCGTCGGAGGAACGGCGCCCACCGGCCGCCCCCTCGGCGGCCGCCTCCGCGACGACCGACACGACCAGCACGGCCAGTACGTCCGACACGGGACCCAGGCTCGGGTCCGAACGGGACCCGGACCACCGCAACGAGATCCTGGTGGCCGGGCGGATCACCGCCGCGCCCCTCGTCCGGGAGCTTCCCAGCGGAGACCGGCTGGCCACCTGGCGCATCTGCGTGGTCCGGTCCCCCGACAGCCGCTACGGCGGGCGCCGGGTCGACTCGATCACCTGCACGAGCTTCGACCGCGGTCTGCACGAGCGGGTCCGCGCCTGGCAGCTGGGCGACGTGGTCCGGATGACCGGGGAGCTGCGCCGACGCACCTGGCGCGCCCACGAGGGCGTGCGCAGCGTCTGCGAGGTGGAGGCGCGGACCGCGACCCTGGTGCGGACGGCCAGGGGCCACAGCGCGGAGCGGCGGTGAGTCCCCGGTGCGCGGGCTCACCAGCCCAGGCGGGCCAGCGCCTCGCGCACGGCCGGGCCGGAGGGGTCCACCGACCCGTCCGCCCACACCGCCGCGCACAGGGCGCGCAGTCCGTCCAGCCGGTCGCCCGTCCCCTCCAGCCGCGGTGTGCCGCCGGTGACGGTCACCGTCCACCCCTCGCAGCGGGTCCGGTCGCCCTCGCGGACCTCCTCGCGGACCACCGCCGGATGCGTGTGGTTCATTCCGGACAGGTCCCACGCCAGGTAGCGGGGGCGCTGGTGCTCCGGTGCGGCGAGCGCGTCCAGCGGGGTGGCCACCCCGGACAGCACCAGCAGCCCGGCCGCGCCGTGCGTGGTCGCGCCCTCGATGTCGGTGTCCAGCCGGTCGCCCACGATCAGCGGGTTCCGCGCGCCGGTGCGCATGATGCCCTCCTCGTGCAACGGACGCATCGGCTTCCCGGCGATGACGGGCTCGACGCCGGTGGCGTTGGCGATGACCCGGACGAAGGATCCGTTGCCCGGGGTGATGCCCCACTCGCCGGGCGCGGTGGCGTCGCCGTTGCTGGCCACGTAGAACGCGCCGCGCCTGACCGCGAGCGTGCCCTGGTCGAGCAGGTCACGGGTCATGTTCCGGGAGTAGCCCTGGATCACGGCCACCGCCGCCCCGGTGTCGACCGAGGCGGGGCGCAGCCCCATCCTGCGTACGGCCTGGCGCAGGGCGGTGTCGCCCACCACCAGCACCTCCGAACCGGCCGGGTAGCGCTCGGCGACCAGGCGGGCGGCGGCCTCGGCGGAGGTCACCACGTCCTCGGGGGTTGCGGCCACACCCAGGTCGGTGAGGTGCTCGGCGATCCGTGCCGGGGTGCGCCCGGCGTTGTTGGTCACGAACGCCACCCGCGCTCCGGCGGCCCGGGCCTTGCCCACCGCGTCGGGCGCCGCGGGAACGGCCCTGTGGCCGATGTAGACGACCCCGTCCAGATCCAGGAGCATCGCGTCGTGGATCTCGTTCAGGGGACGGTCTGCGGCGAGCAGGGACATGTCGGAGAACCCGTTCCGTGCGGTGGGAGTGGTCGTTTCCCAGGCTATGGCCCCGGTCTCGTCGGCCGTGACCGCGTGCCCGCGGCGAGGACGTGCGCTGCGTCGCACCGCGGGGTCCGCGGGCGGGCCGGGCCCCCTCCCGGCGGCCGGTGGAGAGGCCCCCTGCGCCCGGGACGCCCGCACCCGGGTCAGGTGTCCCGGTTGACGGTCATCCAGTTGGTGGCGAACGCCACCGCGTGGGGAAGGGAGAACAGCCGCGCGGTGGCCTCGCCCACGGGGCCCGACTCCACCGCTCCCGTGCCCTCGAAGTCGCCGCCCAGCCGTTCGAAGTCCCCCTCGTCGAGGAGCACGTCGGTGAAGGTGGTCCACTCCCGGCCGCCCTCGGGGGTCAGGACCGCGCACCCGCACTCCTCCAGGCGCGGGCGGGGGACGCGGTACTCGGCCAGGTGGAGGGCGGTGCAGGAGCCGAACCCCACCCCCAGCAGCAGGACCCGGGACCGGGCCCTCTCCAGGGCGGCGAGCGGGGAGTCCTCACCCAGCCGGCAGTCGATCGGGTGGCGGTCCATGAGATCGCGGGCGCGGGGGCCCAGAGCGGCGAAGGAGGTCTGCGGGTTCGCGCTGCGGACCGCCCCCGGCCAGGTGCGCACCATCTCCGGAACACGGCCCATACCCCTGCTCGGTGTCAGTCGCGGGTCGAAGCCGGGCGCCTCCGCGCGGATGACCGGCCACCAGTCCTCGGGGACCGGGGGGTCCCGCCACTGCCCGGGGTCGCTGTTCTCCCCGGTCTGGGTGGGCACGACGAGCGTCCCCCGGGGGCCGACGGCGTCCAGCAGGGCCTGGACGACCGTCTGCGCCCCGCCGCACACCCAGCCCAGCGAGCTGAGCGAGGAGTGCACGAGGAGGGTGTCGCCGGCGACACCCAGCGCGGCCAGGTCGCGGGCCAGGGACGCCCGGGTCCGCGGGCGCTCGGGGTGCTTCGCATCGGTGGACACGCGGCGTGCTCCTGACGGGAGGGGAACGGATCACCACCATGCGTACCGGAGGTTCCGGCACCGCACCAGTGGATACCCGGCCGCCGGCGGAGGATGAGGAGGGGGCCGGCGGGGCCGACGGCGTGGCCGGGGTGTGGTCGGGGCGTGGAGAACCGCAGGGTGTTCCTGCGGTCGGCACCGTGGTACCGGACGTGCTCCGCGGAACACGATGGGCACCATGTTCCCCGCCACAGCCGCGGCGGCCGCGCTCGCCGTCGCCTCCTTGACCCTCAGCGCCCCTCCCGCCTCAGCCGAGACCGGGACCGGGGGCCTCCCCGGCGGCCCCCGGACCACTGACCCCCGCGGCGGTGGACGCCTACGTGTACGACTACCTGGACTCCTCACCCCTTCCCGGAGCCGCGGTCGCCTCACCCGGGGCACCGAGGTGGTGCACACGGCGGGCTGCGGCACCGACTCCCGAGGAGAGCCGATGACCGCCGGCACCCCCCATGGGAGTGGCCTCGGTCAGCAAGGCCTTCACCGCGCTCGCGGTCATGCAGCTCGTGGAGGACGGTGAGATCGCGCTCGACGACCCAGTGGTGGACCACCTGCCCGGGTTCACCACCGCGGACCCGCGCTCGGCGGAGATCACCGTCCGCCAGTTGCTCACCCACACCTTTGGGATGTCCGACACCGCCTTCCCGGAGAAGGGCGCGCCCGTACCCGACGACCTGGAGGGCGCGGTCGCCCGGCTGGCCGGTGTCGGACTGGCCGCCGACCCGGGCGCCGAGGAGCACTACCACAACCCCGACCACCACGTGGCGGCCCGCATGGTGGAGGTCGTCGGCGGACGGTCCTTCGGCGCGTTCCTGGACGAGCGCACGTTCACGCCCCTGGGCATGGACGGCACCGTCACCGTCGACACCGCGGACGAGGTCTTCGCGGCGGGTGTGGCCCGGGGGCACATCGCCGTCCTGGGCCGGGCGGTCGCCGTCACCGAGCCGGAGGGCTACTTCAACGGCGCGGGCGGCGTGGTCACCACCGCCGACGACATGGCCCGGTGGCTCACCGCGCAGAACAACGGGGGAGAGGGGGCCGTCGGCGCCCGCGAGCGCCCCTGGTGGCGTACCGCCGTGCGCCTGCTGCCGGGGTTCGCCGTCATCGCCGCGGCCGTGTCCGCCAACCGGCTCGTGGCGCTGCCGGCCCAGGGCCGCCACATCACGTGGGAACAGACCTTCTACGTCGCTCCCACCGGTCTCACCCCGCTGGTGGCGGCCGCGCTCGCCGTCGCCGCGGTGTACGCGGTGCGCCTGGCGCGGCTGCTCCGTCCGGAGGTCACTCCGCCGGGTCCACGAGGCGCATGACCAGCCCGGTACGCGGTTTGGGGCCGAACGAGGTGGACTTGCGCGGGGTCGGCTCCCCGCGGTCGGCCACCGCGTACACCTGCTCCACCCCCAGCGCGGGCACGATGACGGCGGTGCCCCTCTCGTCGCGGGCGGCCTCGACCGCCTCGTCCGCGTCGTCGTGCACCATCCGCACCTGCTCCTCCGACGCCTGCCACAGCGGCATCAGCACCTCGTGCAGGGCGGCCGTCGACAGGTGGCGCCAGTCGGGGGAGCGGCCGGGCATGGCCCGTTCCAGCGCTTCCTCGTCGAAGCCGTACACCAGGTGCGCCTCCCCCTCGGCCGAGACCAGCAGCAGCGCGGGCGCCCCCACGTCCGCCAGGGCCCGTTCGGAGGACTCCGCGACCCGCTCCACCACGGCCACCGTCCGGGCGGCCTCGACCGCCTCGGCCGTGTCCAGCCCGGGCAGCACCCGGTGGATGGCGCCCAGCCGGGGCGGGTGGGTGTCGCTGTCCACCAGCAGGGCCAGGCCGTACCGCCAGCCGGGCTCGCCGTACTGCTCGTGCAGGCGCCGGTAGGCGGCGTAGCGGTGGTGGCCGTCGGCGATGAGCGCCGACCGGTCCGCGAGGTCGTCGGCGATCCGCCGCAGCCTGACGGGGTCGGTGACGGCCCACAGCCGGTGCTCGGCGCCGTCACGGGTGCGTGCGGACACCAGCGGGGTGCCCGAGACCGACTCGGTCACCGCTGAGGCGGCACCGCCGCCGCCCCGGTAGACCAGGAAGATCGGTTCGAGGTTGGCCCGTGCCACGGCCATGAGGCTGAACCGGTCGCGCACCGGCGGGTCGGCCACGTCCTCGTGCGGGCGCACGGCGGGTTCGGCGCCCTCCTCGGGCAGGCGCAGGTTGCCCACCAGGCCCCGCTGGCGCCGCCCGTCCGCCGTGACCTGCTCGTACACGTACAGGGCCGGCTCCCCGTCCAGGGCGAGCACGCCGTCCCCGATCCAGGTGCGCAGCAGGTCGGCGGCGGCCCGGTAGCGGCGCGGCACGGTGCCCCCGGGGCTCTGCCTGCTCAGTTCGAAGGGCAGTGTGACCCTCGCCGCGTTGTGCGGGTCGGAGCGCTGTAGGTCGCGCGCCTCCCGGGCGTCGGGGACGTCGTAGGGCGGGGCCAGGAGGCGTGCGAGGTCGAACTCTCCGTCGATGAACCGGTCCACGTCCGGGCTCGCGTAGCGCAGACCGCGGAAGGGGGCCAGTTCGAGAGGTTGGCGTGGCATCCCAGCAAGGTACCGGTCCCCGGACGGCGCTCGGGTACGCGGCGGCCTGTTCAGAGCAGGCGCCGCATGCGCAGCATGTCACCGACGCTGGCGTCCACCCTCACCCGGCGGCCGAACAGGGCCGTGGCGGCGTCCATGCGGTCCTCGGCCAGTGCCACCAGGTCGTCGCCGTCCACGGTGATCCGCACCTGTGACCGGGGCGCGGGCCGGTCCGCGGGGCGGTGGGTCACGTCGGTCAGGCCGTCCGGGGTGAGTCGCATGTCGAAGACGGTCTCCAGGTCCGGGACCACCACGCTGAGGGAGCGCTCGCGTATGTGCTTGCGGCGCTTCTCCTCGGGCTGGGCGAGGATGCGCTGGTTCAGTTTCTCGATACCGGCCAGGCACGCGTCGATGCTGCTCATGCGCACATCATGCCCCAACCGCCGGGAAACGGAGTCCCGGTGTGCCCACCGGACGAATGGGGCGACCTCCGGAGTTCGCGTGTCAGAGGGCGTTCCCGCCCGGTAGCGTTGGCCACGACCCCCCGTCGCGTAGTGGCTCCCCCCTCCTGCGCCCTTCTTCCACCTTCCGCGGTCCCATCAAGGAGTACGTGAATCATGGTCGTCGACGCGGTACGCACCTACCTGGATGCCGCCAATGGCCTCACCGAACTCTCGCGCAAGCAGGCCGTCGCCGCCGCCAAGACGCTGTTGAGGGCCGGCGGCCCGGCCGCTCCCGTCGCGGGGGAGAACGAGAGCCTGCCGCCGCGGGTGGGACAGAGCATCCAGGCCCTGGCCGGTGAGCTCATCGAGACCAGCCAGTCCAACCGGGCGGCCATCACCGACCTGGTCCGCTCCGAGGTGGAGCGCCAACTGGAGCGCATGGACGTCGTCCCGCGCGCCGAGCACGAGCGCCTGGCACGCCGGGTCTCCGAGCTCGAACGCCGCCTGGCCGCCCGGCACGCGGTCGAGCGCGTCCTGGTCACCACCGACGCCGGGGCGTCCTCACCGGTGCGCGCCGCGGCCCCCGTCACCTCCTCCACCCCCGGCGGCGCCTCCGAACGGGCCGACGGCCCGGTCCCGGCGGCCGAGGACGCGGAGGCGACCGGGACCGGCGACGGGCTCCGGGAGCCCGCGGCCGCGGAGGAGCCGGCCGGCGCCGAGGACACCCCGGACACGCCTGAGGACACCGGTGCCGACGACGGCGCCCCCGGCCGGGAGGGCGGCTCCGGCGGCGGTTCCGCGGCCGCCGGGAAGGGGACGACCGCCAAGAGCGGGTCCCGCACCGCCGCCAAGAACACGTCCAAGGCCGCCCGGACGCGCTCCACCGCCAAGCGCACGGCCAAGGGCAAGGGCGGCACCACGAGGAAGTAGAGTCCGAGCAGCGCGAGCACCCGGAGAGCCATGGACCCCCAGGAAACGGACCCCGAGGAACAGGCCGAGGCACTGGCCGAGCAGACCCTGCGCAGCACCAGGGAGAGGCTGGCGGCGCTGGACTCGGCGCCCACCACCGAGCACGTCGCGGTCTTCGACACCCTGCACCAGGAACTGTCCGGAGTGCTCGGGGCACTCGACCAGGACGCGAACACCTCCCGATGACCCCGGTAACCTAGGTGACCATGGCAAAACGCACCCGGCTCGACGCGGAGCTCGTCCGCCGCGGGCACGCACGCTCCCGTGGACACGCCGCCGAGATCATCGAGGGAGGGTTCGTCAAGGTCGCCGGGATCGTGGCCTCCAAGGCCGCGACCCAGGTCGGCCAGGACCAGCCCATCGTGGTCCGCCCGCCCTCCGACGAACCGCCCTACGTCTCCAGGGGCGCCCACAAGCTCGTCGGGGCCCTGGACGCCTTCGCCCTCGACGTCACCGGCCGGCGCGCCCTGGACGCCGGGGCCTCCACCGGCGGGTTCACCGACGTGCTGCTGCGCCGCGGGGCCGCCCACGTCACCGCCGTCGACGTCGGATACGGCCAGCTCGCCTGGTCGCTGCGCAGCAACGACCGGGTGCGGGTGATGGAGCGGGTCAACGTCCGTGAGCTCACCCCGGAGCAGATCGGCGAGCCCCGCCCCGACCTCGTCGTGGGCGACCTGTCCTTCATCTCGCTGCGGCTGGTGCTGGCACCCCTCCTGGACTGCGTCGCCCCGGAGGCCGACTTCGTGCTCATGGTCAAACCCCAGTTCGAGGTGGGCAGGAACCGGGTCGGCGCCGGAGGAGTGGTACGCGAGCCCGAACTGCGCGCCGAGGTGGTCTCCGAGGTCGCCGCCCACGCCCTCACCCTGGGGCTGGGCACCGTCGGAGTCACCGCCAGCCCGCTGCCCGGCCCCTCCGGCAACGTCGAGTACTTTCTGTGGATGCGCGCGGGCGCCGAGCCCCTGGACCCGGCCGTGCTGGCCAGGGCCGTGGAGGAGGGACCGCGTTAGCGATCGTGGCACCGTGTCTCAGGAGTCCGGTAACGTGACCCGGCCGGGTCGGCGAACGCCTCCGGCCAGCACTCAGACTTCCCGTCGGGGAGCGAACGTAAGGGGACGGCGATGACCAGCGGACGCAGTGTTCTCCTGCTGGCCCACACCGGTCGGCCCGCGGCGGTACGCAGCGCACAGCTGGTCCACGAGAGCCTCAGCCGCGCCGGCCTGACCGTGCGCATGCTCAAGAACGAGGTCGAGGAACTGGCGGCGGAGGGGTGCACGCTCTCCCCGATCGAGGTCGTCGCCCAGGGCGGGGCCGCCGACGGCGCCGAGCTGGTCATGGTGCTCGGCGGCGACGGCACCCTGTTGCGGGCCGCCGAGACGGCGCGCCCGGCCGGGGTGCCCCTGCTTGGGGTGAACCTGGGCCACGTCGGCTTCCTCGCGGAGGCCGAGCGCGAGGACCTCGGCGAGACCGTGCGCAACGTCGTCAACCGCGACTACGACGTCGAGGAGCGCATGACCCTGGACGTGGCGGTCTTCAACGGGGGCCGCGGTGACTCGGCCCCGCCCGTGCGGACCTGGGCGCTCAACGACGCGACCCTGGAGAAGGGTGAGGCGCGCCGCATCCTGGAGACCGTCCTGGAGATCGACGGCCGTCCGCTGTCGCGGTGGGCCTGCGACGGGGTGGTGTGCGCGACCCCCACGGGGTCGACGGCGCACGCCTTCTCCGCGGGCGGCCCCGTCGTGTGGCCGGACGTGGACGCGCTGCTGGTCGTGCCGATCAGCGCGCACGCCCTGTTCGCCCGGCCCATGGTGGTGGGCCCCCGGGCCACGGTGGCCCTGGAGGTGGTCCCGGACACGGCGCCGGGCGTGCTCTGGTGCGACGGACGGCGTATGGTCGAATTGCCCGCCGGGGCACGAATCGAGATCACCCGTGCCGATACGCCGGTTCGGCTGGCCCGGCTGCACCGGGCGCCGTTCACCGACCGGCTGGTGGCCAAGTTCGGGCTGCCGGTCGCGGGCTGGCGGGGTCGGAGCGAGCACGGCCGCTGACCGGGGCCGGGTGCCGGTACGCCGTGCGGGTACGTGTGGAGGAGTGGCGTCAACTACAGGAGAGGGATCGGTGCTCGAAGAAGTCCGTATCCAGGGACTCGGGGTCATTGACGACGCCGTTTTGGAGTTGTCACCGGGTCTGACCGTCGTCACCGGTGAGACCGGCGCGGGAAAGACCATGGTCGTCACCGGGCTCGGACTGCTCTTCGGCGGTCGTGCCGATCCCCAGCGCGTGCGCCCCGGCGCCGACCGGGCGGTGGTCGAGGGAAGGCTGACCGTGCCCCCAGGGGGCCGGGTGGCCGCCCGGGTGCTGGAGGCCGGCGGCGACATCGACGACAACGTCCTCATCCTCACGCGCGCCGTCTCGGCCGAGGGCCGCTCACGCGCCACCATGGGCGGGCGCTCCGCACCGGTGAGCCTGCTCGCCTACCTGGCCGACGACCTGGTGGCGGTGCACGGCCAGTCCGACCAGCAGCGCCTGCTGCGCACCGACCGTCAGCGCTCCTCCCTGGACCGCTTCGCCGGCGACCAGCTGTTGAGGACGCTCAAGCAGTACACGGTGGCCTACCGGCGCCACCGCGAGGTGTCGGAGGAGCTGGAGGAGCTGGTGCAGCGGGCGCGCGAGCGCGCCCAGGAGGCCGACATGCTCCGGTTCGGGGTGGAGGAGATCGCCGCCGCCGAGCCCCAGCCCGGTGAGGACGCCGAGCTGCTGGCCGAGGAGACGAGGCTGGCACACGCCGACAGCCTGCGCATGGCGGCCACCACCGCGCACGAGGCGCTGGCCGGGGACCCGGCCTCGGACGTGGAGATCGACGTGGCCGCCCTGCTCGCGGCGGCCCGGCAGGCCGTGGCGGCGGTGCGCGAGCACGACTCCGAACTGGGCCAGATCGGCGACCGCCTGGACGAGGCGTCCTACATCCTCGCCGACGCCGCCACCGAACTGGCCTCCTACGCCGAGTCCGTGGACGCCGACCCGGCGCGCCTGGCCGAGATCCAGGAGCGCCGCGCGCTGCTCACCTCGCTCTCGCGCAAGTACGGCGGGAGTACTGACGAGGTGCTGGCCTGGGCCGAGAACGCGGCCAAGCGGCTGACCGACCTGGAGGGCGACGACGAGCGCATCGACGAGCTGCGCGCCGAGGCCGACGAGCTGCACGAGCGCATGGAACAGGCCGCCACCGAGCTGACCCGTATCCGGACCGAGGCGGCCGAGCGCTTCGGCGGCGCGGTCACCGAGGAGCTGACCGCGCTGGCCATGCCCCACGCCCGCGTGAGCGTGCGGATCACCACGGGCGAGGAGTTCGGCCAGTACGGCCGCGACGAGGTCGAGCTGCTGCTGGCCCCGCACCCCAGCGCCCCGCCGCTGGCCCTGCACAAGGGTGCCTCCGGCGGTGAGCTCTCGCGCGTGATGCTGGCCATCGAGGTGGTCTTCGCCGGTTCCGACCCGGTGCCCACCTTCGTCTTCGACGAGGTCGACGCCGGCGTGGGCGGCAAGGCCGCGGTGGAGATCGGCCGCCGCCTGGCCCGCCTGGCCCAGCGCGCCCAGGTCATCGTGGTCACCCACCTGCCGCAGGTCGCGGCCTTCGCCGACGCCCACCTGGTGGTGGAGAAGTCCACCGAGGGACTGGTCATCGAGAGCGGTGTGGTGCGGCTGGACCGCGCGGGCCGGGTCCGTGAGCTGTCGCGGATGCTGGCGGGCATGGAGAACTCCGAGCTGGGCCGCGCCCACGCCGAGGAGCTGCTCACCAACGCCGACCCCGAGCGCGCCTACCCGGCCGCCTGACCTGGGGCGACGCTGCCGTCCGTGACGGGTGTGTGACACGGCGGCGTTCCGGGGTAGGGCCCGAGGCAGGGCCGCCGTCGGCGCCTCGTGTGGGGCGGAGGCGATGGCCTCGCCCGCGAACACGCCGACCTCACAGGTGTTATAACTCTCTGTAGTAGAGTTCTGACAGTATGCCAGCGATGAAGGTATCGGATGCGCTCAGCGCCACAGTCATGCGGTTCCGCCGCACCCGTGCGGACGCTCCCACAGGGCTGGTCGCGCCCGTCCGCTCGGACCGGCGTACCAAGAACCTGACCAAACGCCTGCGACCGGGCGACATCGCGGTCATCGACCACGTCGACCTGGACCGCGTCAGCGCCGAGGCCCTGGTGGGCTGCGGTGTTTCCGCGGTGGTCAACGTCGCCACGAGTATCAGCGGCCGCTACCCCAACCAGGGGCCGGAGATGATCGTCGAGGCGGGCATCCCCCTGGTCGACGACGTCGACCCGGAGGTGTTCACCCGGGTCCGCGACGGCGAGCGGCTCCGCCTGGAGGGCGCCACCCTGTACCGCGGCGAAGAGGTCGTCGCCCGCGGCACCCTCCAGGACACCGTGACCGTCAGTGCCGCCATGGCCGACGCCCGGGCCGGGCTCGCCATCCAGTTGGAGGCCTTCGCGGCCAACACCATGGCCTACCTCCAGCACGAGCGGGACCTGCTCCTGGACGGCATCGGGATCCCCGCCATCGAGACCGACGTCGAGGGCCGCCACGTCCTCATCGTGGTCCGCGGCTACCACTACCGGGAGGACCTCGCGGCCCTGCGGCCCTACATCCGGGAGTTCCGCCCGGTCATCATCGCCGTGGACGGCGGGGCGGACGCGGTCATGGAGGCGGGGTACCGGCCCGACATCATCGTCGGCGACTTCGACTCGGTGTCCGACCACGCGCTCGCCAGCGGAGCCGAACTGGTCGTGCACGCCTACCGGGACGGACGTGCGCCGGGCCTGCCCAGACTCACCGACCTGGGGCACAACGCGGTCGTCTTCCCGGCGACCGGTACCAGCGAGGACGTGGCGATGATGCTCGCCGACGGTGCGGGCGCCGCGCTCATCGTGGCGGTGGGCACCCACGCCACCCTGGAGGAGTTCCTCGACAAGGGCCGTTCGGGGATGGCCAGCACCTTCCTGACCCGTCTGCGGGTGGGGGGCAAGCTCGTCGACGCCAAGGGCGTCAGCCGCCTGTACCGCGCGCGCATCTCCCCCTGGGCGCTGCTCGGCCTGGTCGCCGCCTGCCTGCTCACCATCGTGGTCGCCGCCTACAGCTCACCGGCGGGCCAGGTCTACCTCACCTTTCTCGCGGCGCGCTGGGACGCGTTCTCCTACTGGCTGACGGGGCTGTTGACGTGATCGATTTCCGCTATCACCTGGTGTCCATCATCGCGGTGTTCCTCGCGCTCACCGTGGGACTCGTCCTGGGCACCACCATGCTCCAGGACCCGCTGCTCAACACCCTGCAGTCCGAGACCGACGACCTGCGCGGCCAGACCGAGGAACTGCGCACCGAGCGCGACGTCGCCGACAAGGTCAACGCCGGCGCCGACGAGATGGCCGAGGCGGTCTCGAAGGACATGCTCGACGGCCTCCTCACCGACCTGGGCGTGGCCGTGGTGGCCGCGCCCGGCGCCGACCCGAAGATGGCCGACGCCCTGGCCGAGCGCGTGGAGGAGGCGGACGGCGAGGTCGTCGGCCGGGTCCAGATCACCGAGGCGTTCCTGGAGGGGGAGAAGGCCACGTTCGTCGACGAGCTGACCCTGCAGATCGCCCACCAGCCCGAGGACCTCACCGGCAGCCCCTACGAGAAGGCGGGCGCCGAGATCGGCCGCGCGCTGGCCGCCACCGAGGAGGACGAGGACACCGGTGCCGGGGACGGCGCGGAGTCCGGGGACGGGGAGCCGGGGACCGCCTCCGACGGGGCTTCTGACAGGGCTTCCGACGGGGCTTCCGACGACGCCTCCGACGGGGCCTCCGACGCCGAGTCGGACGACAGGGGCGACGGGGGGAGCGGCTACGACCCCGCGGCCGTCCTGGAGGCCTTCTCCGAGGGCGGTCTGATCGTGGTCGAGGACGACCCCGCCGGGGCGGCCGACGCCGTGCTCGTCGTCGCGCCCGCGGCCGGTGCCTCTCCCGGCGGCGACGACCCGAAGACGGCCAACGCCGTGCTGGGCGCCCTCGCCTCCGCCCTGCACGAGGAGGTCGACGCCGTCGCCGTGGCCGGGGACGGCCCCTCCGCGCGGGGCGACGGGATGCTCGCGCAGGCGCGCGCCGAGGAGTCGGCGTTCGCCACGGTGGACGTGGCCACCCGTCCCATGGGGGAGATCATCACGATCCTGGCCCTGGCCGAGAACCTGGAGGAGGACGGGGGCGCCTACGGTATCGGCGAGGGGGTCCGCGGCTTCCTGCCCGACCCGCTGCCCGAGCGGATCGAGTCCTCCGACGAGGAGTCCTCCGACGGGAGGACCTCAGACGGAGGGGGCGGGGACGGCGCCGACGAGGCCCGCCGCGCCGACCGGGACGGGAAGTGACATCCGTGACGACACCCGTCCCCCGCCCGGCCCTCTCCCTCGTGCCCCTCCTGGCCCAGGGGCTGACCGGCGCACTGGTCGGCGCGGCCGCGGCCTCCACCGCCTACGCCCTGCTCACCCGCCGCTCCGCCGTACCGGACGGTGGCGGCGGGCGCCGCCCCGCGGCGCGCAGTGCCCCGGAGACTCCCGCCCCCGCGGCGCGCAGCGCCCCGGAGACTCCCGCTCCCGCGGCGCGCACCGTGTCCCCCGGCCGCTGGCAGCGCACCAACTTCCGCGGCCGCACCGTCACCCTCCACCAGGGCACCGCCCTGGCCTGCGGGGTGTGCGCGGCCACCGTCCTCGTGCCCGGTCCGGATCCGCGCGTGCGCGCCGCCTCCGCGCTGGCCGCGGCGGGCGCCGCCGCCTTCGGCGTCTACGACGACCTGGCGGGCTCCGCGCGGGCGCGCGGACTGCGCGGACACCTGGGCGCGCTCGCGCGAGGACGGGTCACCACCGGCATGGTCAAGGTGGCGGGCATCGGCGCCACCGGGATCGCCGCCGCCGCGCTGCTGCGCCGCTCCCCGCTGGACACCCTCCTGGACGGGGCGCTCATCGCCGCCAGCGCCAACCTGCTCAACCTGTTCGACCTGCGCCCCGGCCGCGCGGCCAAGGTCGCCCTGCTCGCCGCGGCCCCCGCCCTGGCCTCCCCGGCCGCACCGCTGCTCGGCCCCGTCGTGGGGGCCTCGGCGGTGCTGTTGCCCGACGAACTCGCGGAGCGCTGCATGCTCGGCGACGCGGGCGCCAACGCCCTCGGAGCCGCCCTGGGCGCCGCCGCGGCGGCGAGGGCGCCGCGACCGCTGCGCGCCGCCCTGCTGGGCGGGGTGGTCGCCCTGACCCTGGCCAGTGAGCGTGTCAGCTTCTCCCGCGTCATCGACCGCGTTCCGGCCCTGCGCCGCATCGACCGGTGGGGCAGGCACGAGTGAGACGGCCACGGTGTCCCGTACCGTTCACGGGGTGACGCGAGGTGTGGGTACGGCGGCGGCGCTCATCGCGGTGGTCACCGTGGGGGCCCGCCTGGCGGGGTTCGGGCGCACCGTGGTGTTCTCCCAGACCGTCGGCGACACCTGTCTGGGCACCGCCTACGTCACCGCCAACCAACTGCCCGCCGTCCTGTTCGAGATCGTCATCGGCGGGGCGCTCACCGCCGTGGTCGTCCCGGTGCTGGCCGCCGCCGCACAGCGCGACGACCGCGAGCAGGTGCGCCACACCGCCTCGGCCCTCATCACCTGGGTGGTGCTGCTGGCGGTGCCCCTGTCCGCGCTGCTCGCCCTGGCCTCCGTTCCGGCGATGTCGCTGATGCTCGGAGCGGGTACCGGATGCGACCGGGACGAGCTGCTCGCGCTCTCCGCCCGCATGCTCGTGGTCTTCGCCCCCCAGATCGTCCTCTACGGCCTGGCCGCCGTGCTCTACGGCGTCCTGCAGGCCCACCGCCGCTTCCTGGCGCCGGCCCTGGCCCCGCTGGTGTCCAGCCTCGTGGTCATCGCCGCCTACCTGGCCTTCGTGCCGCTGGGCGCCGACCACCGCCAGGACGTCGCGGGACTGCCGACGGCGGCCGAGCTCACCCTGTCCCTGGGCACGACCGCGGGGGTGGCCGCGCTCTTCCTCACGGTCCTGGGCCCCGCCGGGCGGCTGCGCGTGCGGCCCCGGCCCCGGCTGACCTTCCCCCCCGGGGTGGGCGGGCGGGTGCGCTCGCTGGCGGCGGCCTCCCTGCTGCCGCTGGTGGCCATGCAGGTGTGCCTGCTCCTGTCGGTGGCCCTGGCCAACTGGGGCGGCGGCGCGGGCGCGGCCGTGCTCTACACCTACGCCTGGGCCCTGTTCACCCTGCCCTACGGGGTGATCGCGGTCCCCATCGCCACCAGCGCGTTCACCGCCCTGGCGGTGGCACACGCCGAGCACGACCGGCGGGGGTTCTCCTCCCTCGCCGCGGGCAGCGCACGCGCCTGCGTGGTGGCCACCGCAGCCGTGGGCACCGCCCTGGCCGCCGCCGCGGGGCCGGTGGCCCTGGTCTTCGCCCAGCAGGACCCGCTGCCCCTGGAGCGCGCCCTGCTCGCCTACGCGCCCGGGGTGGTCGGGTTCGGCCTGGTCGCCCTGCTCAGCCGGATCCTGTACGCCTCGCACCGCGGCCGCCGGGCCGCCACCGCCCAGGTGACGGGATGGCTGGTGGTGGCGGGGTGCGCGTCGTCACTGGTGTGGGCGCTGCCCCCGGGATGGACCATCGCCGGACTGGGAGCGGCCAGCACGGTCGGACTGACCCTGGCCGCCGTCCTGCTGTGCGCCGGGGTGGTGCGTACGCACGGGCGCGACGCGTTGGACGGGGTCGCGCGCTCGGTGGTGGCGGCGGTGCTCGGTGGTGTGGTCGGCTGGATCGTGGGCCGCTCGGTGGTCGCGGTCCTGCCCGTGGGGGATGTGTGGCAGACGGCGGCGGTCGCCGCCGCTGCGGGCACCGCGGCCCTGGCCGCCTACGCGGCCGTCGCGGCGGCGGTGGACCGGTCGGCGGTGCGGGCACTCGCCAACCGGGCCGGGACCGTACTCGGACACAGGAGGGGGAAGCGGTGAACAGCAGGATCGCGCTGGTCGTGGGGACCAGCAGTGGAGGGGTGGGGCGCCACGTGCGCTCGCTGGGCGCGGGCCTGCATGCGCGCGGCCACCGGGTGGCGGTGCTCGGCCCGGCCTCGGCCGAGCGCGAGTTCGGCTTCACCTCGGCGGGGATGCGGTTCTCCCCGGTCCGGATCGGCGCGGCCCCCTCCGTGGGCGACCCCGGTGCCGTGCTGCGGCTGCGTGCCCTGACCCGGGGCGCGGACGTGGTCCACGCCCACGGGCTGCGGGCCGGTGCGCTGTGCGCGCTGGCGGGCGCCGCACCGCTGGTGGTGACCGCGCACAACGCGCCGCCGCTGGTCCGGGGTCCCCTGTCGGCGGCCTACCCGGTGCTGGAGCGGGTCGTGGCCGCCCGCGCGGACGCGGTGCTGGGTGTGTCCGGCGACCTGGTGCGGCGGCTGCGCGCCGCCGGGGCCCGGGACGCCCGGTTGGCGGTGGTGGCCGCGCCCGAGACCGGTACTCCGCTGAACGGGCGCGAGGCCACCCGGGCCGACCTGGCGGTGCGGACCGACCGGCCCCTGCTGCTGACCGTCGCACGACTGGCGGAGCAGAAGGGACTGGACATGCTGTTGGAGGCGGCGCCCGCCATCGCCGACCGCAGACCCGAGCCGGTGGTGGCCATCGCCGGGGACGGGCCCCTGTGGGGGCGTCTGCACGACACGGCCGCGGAGATGCGTGCCGACGTGCGCATGTTGGGATACCGCTCGGACGTGGCCGACCTGCTGGCGGCCGCGGACGTCTTCTGCCTGACCAGCCAGTGGGAGGGGCCGTCCCTGGTGATCATGGAGGCGCTGCGCGCGGGGCTTCCGGTGGTCTCCACCCGGGTCGGCGGCATCCCGGACCTGTACTCGGGGACGGTCCTGATGGTGCCCCCCGGGGACCCGGCGGCGTTCGCCGCCGCGGTGGGACGGGTACTGGACGACCCCGCGCTGGCCGAGGAGATGCGGGAGCGCTCACGCGAGGCGGCCAAGGCGCTGCCGACCGAGGACGACGCGGTGGAGGCGGCGACCGGGGTGTACAAGTCGGTACTGAGGCGGTGATCCGGGTAGCGGAGGAGCGGGTCCGGTCCGGGGCCCGGCCGTTTCCCGGACGGCGGCCCGGGGAAGCCCGGCCGCCGTGACCCGGCGGATCGGGGGAGATGTCCTCGGAGTGCGAGGAACAACACCTTCGCCGCGACTTATGCCAAGGGGGGTTCGATGACATCCTTGCTTGTGGCCCGGCGTGCACCGTGCGTGGTGACCTGCCGGTATCCTTGCTTGTCACGTGAGGGGAGTATCCCTGTCGCGACGGTGTCGTCATCACGGAGAACAGAGCCGTTCTCCCGGCGCCGTCGGCTCACTGCACGACGGTGTGAGCGGGAGAGACCTCCGGTTGTCCCACGTGCGCGCACCTCGCCCGCACGCACTGACCGGAGGAGAGTCCGTCCGTGAATGTTCCCCTGTGGCTCTGGGCCGCCACCATCGGCGCCATGGTCGTCATCCTGGCGATCGACCTGATCATCGTGGACCACCCCTGGAGCAAGACGAAGGGTCCCCAGGAGTTCGGCATGAAGCAGGCCGCCTGGTGGGCGGCCTTCTACATCGGCATCGCCATCGTGTTCGGCTTCGGTGTCTGGTACTTCGGCGGCGGGAACGCCGGCGCCGAGTACTTCGCCGGGTTCGTCACCGAGAAGAGCCTGAGCATCGACAACCTCTTCGTGTTCTACCTTCTGATGGGCTCCTTCGCGGTGCCCAAGAAGTACCAGCACGAGGTCCTGCTCGTCGGCATCGTGATCGCGCTGGTCATGCGCGGTATCTTCATCGTCCTCGGCGCCCAGGTGATCAACGCCTGGAGCGAGGTCTTCTACCTGTTCGGCGCCTTCCTCATCTACACCGGTTACAAGATCGTCCGTGACCACGTGAAGGGCGACGACGAGGACGAGGACTACACGCAGACCCCGGCGGTGCGGCTGGTCAGGCGCTTTTGGCCGGTGACCGACGAGTACCACGGCGCCAAGCTCACGGTGAAGCTCGACGGCAAGCGGCACGTCACGCCGATGCTGCTGGTCATCGTCGCGATCGGCATGATCGACCTGGTCTTCGCCGTCGACTCCATCCCGGCGATCTTCGGCCTGACCCAGGACGCCTACATCGTCTTCACCGCCAACGCGTTCGCCCTGCTGGGCCTGCGCCAGCTGTACTTCCTGCTGGCCGGCCTGATGGACCGCCTGGCCTACATCAGCTGGGGCCTGTCGGCGATCATGGTGTTCATCGGCGCGAAGATGATCCTGCACGCCCTGCACGAGAACGGCGTGCACGTGCCCGACATCGGTATCGGCGTGTCGCTGACCGTCATCCTCGGCATCATGACGCTCACCGTCGTCGGCAGCCTGCTCAAGTCCCGGTCCGACGAGCGCAAGCACCCCGAGCTGAAGTCGGAGAGGGACCCCTCGGCCGACCGCTCCTGACCGTACGGCGGTTCGAACCGCCCGTTCCCTGACAATCCGCAAAACGGCCGTATTCGAACGGCTGTTCGTCTATAGTGGTGGCACTTCGGCGCTCCGGCGCCGGGGTGCCACCACTTCTTCGAGGTGGAAGAAACCGTCGTCGGCGGTCGTTAGTCTGGACGGGCGGGGAACCGCGCGGCCCTCTCCCCGCCCCTCAGCGGCCCGCCTCCGAGGCCGGGACGGCTCCCGGGAGGCCTTCGACCGCCACACCGCGAAGCCACACACGGGTCGGCCGACGCCCGCGCGCCGAGGTCCGCTTCCTGTGCGCCAATGCCGAAGGATGTCTCACTCGATGGTCGAACAACTGGTAGTCCGGGGAGCCCGAGAGCACAACCTCAAGGACGTCTCGCTGGACCTGCCGCGCGACTCCATGATCGTGTTCACCGGCCTGTCCGGCTCGGGCAAGTCGTCGCTGGCCTTCGACACGATCTTCGCCGAGGGGCAGCGGCGCTACGTCGAGTCCCTGTCGGCCTACGCCCGCCAGTTCCTGGGCCAGATGGACAAGCCGGACGTGGACTTCATCGAGGGCCTGTCCCCGGCGGTGTCCATCGACCAGAAGTCCACCAGCCGCAACCCGCGCTCCACCGTCGGCACCATCACCGAGGTCTACGACTACCTGCGCCTGCTGTGGGCCCGCGTGGGAGTTCCGCACTGCCCGGAGTGCCACCGCGAGATCGCCCGGCAGACCCCCCAGCAGATCGTGGACCGAGTCCTGGAGATGGAGGAGGGCACCCGCTTCCAGGTGCTCGCCCCCGTCGTGCGCGGACGCAAGGGCGAGTACGTCGAGCTCTTCAAGGACCTGCAGTCCAAGGGCTACACCCGCGCCGTCGTGGACGGGCGGGCCGTGCGCCTGGACGAGGCGCCCAAGCTGGGCCGCTACGACAAGCACGACATCGCCGTGGTCGTGGACCGCCTCGCGGTCAAGCCCTCCGCGCGCGGGCGCCTGACCGACTCCGTCGAGACCGCCCTCAAGCTGGCGGGGGGCACCATCGTCCTGGACTTCGTGGACGTGGAGGCCGGCGACCCCGAGCGCGAGAAGGTCTTCTCCGAGCACCTGTACTGCCCCTACGACGACCTGTCCTTCGAGCAGCTCGAACCGCGCTCCTTCTCCTTCAACGCCCCCTACGGCGCCTGCCCCGCCTGCTCGGGCCTGGGCACCCGCATGGAGGTCGACCCCGACCTGCTGGTCCCCGACCCCGAGAGGACCCTGGCCGAGGGGGCCATCGGCCCCTGGTCGGGCGGACCCAACAGCGGCTACTGGGAGCGCATCCTCAAGGCGGTGGGCGAGGCCGTGGGCTTCGACCTGGACACCCCCTGGGAGAAGCTGCCGCGCCGCGCCCGCAAGGCCCTGCTGGAGGGGCACGACACCCAGGTCCACGTCTCCTACCGCAACCGGTACGGGCGCCACCGCTCCTACTACACCGAGTTCGAGGGCGTCATCCCCTGGGTCAGGCGCCGCCACTCCGAGACCGAGAGCGACTACGGTCGCGAGCGGCTGGAGGGGTACATGCGCACGGTGCCCTGCCCCACCTGCGAGGGGACCCGTCTCAAGCCGGTCATGCTGGCCGTGACCGTGGGCGGCAGGTCCATCGCCGAGGTCGCCCAGATGTCGCTCGGCGAGAGCGCGGCCTTCCTGGCCGAGCTCCGACTCTCCGAGCGCGACATGGTCATCGCCGCGCAGGTGCTCAAGGAGATCAACGCCCGCATGGGCTTCCTGCTCGACGTGGGCCTGGACTACCTGAGCCTGGCCCGCTCCTCCGGATCGCTCTCCGGCGGCGAGGCCCAGCGCATCCGCCTGGCGACCCAGATCGGCTCCGGCCTGGTGGGCGTGCTCTACGTGCTCGACGAGCCCTCCATCGGCCTGCACCAGCGCGACAACGCCCGCCTGCTGGAGACCCTGCAGCGGCTGCGCGACATCGGCAACACGCTCATCGTCGTCGAACACGACGAGGACACCATCCGCAACGCCGACTGGGTGGTCGACATCGGCCCCGGCGCGGGCGAGCACGGCGGCCACGTCGTGGTCTCGGGGATCGTGGACGAGCTGCTCACCTCCCCCGAGTCGCTGACCGGCGACTACCTGGCCGGACGGCGCAGCATCGAGGTGCCCGCCACACGGCGTCCCCTCACCCGGGGGCACGAGCTGGTGGTCAGGGGCGCGCGCGAGAACAACCTCGACGGCGTCGACGTCACCTTCCCGCTGGGCGTCTTCACCGCCGTCACCGGCGTGTCGGGTTCGGGCAAGTCCACCCTGGTCAACGAGATCCTGTACAAGGCGCTGGCCAAGGAGCTCAACGGGGCGCGCGACGTGCCCGGCCGCCACCTGCGGGTCAACGGCACGGGCAAGGTCGACAAGGTCGTGCACGTGGACCAGAGCCCCATCGGGCGGACCCCCCGCTCCAACCCGGCCACCTACTCCGGGGTCTTCGACCACGTCCGCAAGCTGTTCGCGCAGACCACCGACGCCAAGACGCGCGGCTACATGCCCGGCCGGTTCTCCTTCAACGTCAAGGGCGGACGCTGCGAGGCCTGCGCCGGGGACGGCACGCTCAAGATCGAGATGCAGTTCCTGCCCGACGTCTACGTGCCCTGCGAGGTGTGCCACGGCGCCCGGTACAACCGGGAGACCCTCCAGGTCCGGTACAAGGGCAAGAACATCTCCGAGGTGCTCGACATGCCCATCTCCGAGGCCCTGGAGTTCTTCGAGCCGATCAACGCGATCCGCCGCCACCTGCAGACCCTGGCGGACGTCGGCCTGGGGTACGTGCGGCTGGGCCAGCCCGCCACCACGCTCTCCGGCGGCGAGGCGCAGCGGGTCAAGCTCGCCTCCGAGCTACAGCGCCGCTCCACCGGGCGGACGGTGTACGTACTCGACGAGCCCACCACCGGCCTGCACTTCGAGGACATCCGCAAGCTCCTGGGCGTGCTCGACCGGCTGACCGACAGCGGCAACACGGTGATCGTCATCGAACACAACCTCGACGTCATCAAGACCGCCGACCACGTCATCGACATGGGGCCCGAGGGCGGCTCCGGCGGCGGCAGGGTGGTCGCCGAGGGCACGCCCGAGGAGGTCGCGGCGGTGGCCGAGTCCTACACCGGGCGGTTCCTGGCCAAGACGCTCTGACGGCCGGGGCGGGGGAGTCCCTCCGGGCACCCCGGAACCGGGCACCCCGCCATGGCTACTACATTGTGTAGTGATATTTCGGCGCAGGTGAGGAGCGTTTGGTCGTGGCCGCTAAGAAGACGTGTGGGTGCGGGATGAGCAGGCGCCGCCTGCTCGGGACGGCGGGGGCGGCCGCGGCCGTCACGGCCGCGAGCGCCTGCGGCGGCGAGGAGCCCAGGGCTCAGGAGGTCCGGTACGGCCAGGTGGTCGGACAGACCACCGACGTCCCCGAGGGCGCCGGGACCGTCTTCAGCAACAGCAAGCTGGTCGTCACCCAGCCGGAGAAGGGCGACTACCGGGCTTTCGGCGCCGCGTGCACGCACGGGGGCTGCACCGTCCAGGAGGTGGACGAGGTCATCCGCTGCCTGTGCCACGGCAGCGAGTTCGACATCTCCACGGGAGAGCCGGTGACCGGGCCGGCGCAGGACCCGCTGGAGTCGTTCGTCGTGACCGTCGACGGCACCGACATCGTCCTGGAGTCGGCCGCGGAGTCCTGAGGGCCGGTCCGCCGCCCGCCACACGCGAACGGCGCCCGGAGCGAATCGCTCCGGGCGCCGTTCACGTCGTGTGGCGGGGTTCCTCAGGGGGCTCAGGCCTCGCCGGGGTCGCCTCCGGGAGGGCCGCTGACGCCGTTGGGCTCGTGGCGGCGAAACGCCGAGGTCGGGAACCGGGAGGCGTAGGAGGCCTCGCCGTCGTCCTGGGCGAGGAACTGGGTTCGGTCGCGCGGCAGGGACTCGGGGTAGTTGGCGACCAGCCAGCCGATCAGGTGCTCGCGGATCTGGCAGGCGATGTCCCACTGGTTGCCCGTGTCGGCGGCGGTGGCCACCACCCGCACCATCACGTCGCCGGCCTCGGTGATGTCCACGACCTGGCAGGACCAGCTGCGCCCGTCCCAGTGCTTGCTGGAGGTGATCAGGCGCCCGGTCTCCTCTCGCAGCTCCTCGATCGGAACCTCCCAGTCCAGCGGCAGCATCACCTTGGCGGTGATCGCCGTGCTCTGCTTGGTCCAGTTCTCGAAGCTGGTCGTGGTGAAGTTGGCGACCGGGACCACGAGGCGGCGCTCGTCCCAGATCTTGATGGTGACGTTGACCAGGCTGAGCTCCTCGACCCGGCCCCACTCGCCCTCGACCACGACCACGTCGCCGATGCGCAGCGCGTCGCTGAAGGCCAGCTGCAGCCCGGCGAACAGGTTGCTCAGGGTGGACTGGGCGGCCACACCGGCGACGATGCCGATGACGCCCGCGGAGGCCAGCAGCCCGGCGCCGAGGGCCTGGACCTCGTCGAAGGTGAACAGGATGGAGGCGATCGCCAGGACCACGATGATCGAGGTGATGACCCTGCGCAGCAGCCGTACCTGGGTCTGGATGCGCCTGGCCTTGCGGTCGGCGTCACCGTTGGCGATCGACAGGCGCGCCAGGATCATGTCCGTGGCGGCGTAGGCCAGACTGATGCCCAGCGCCGTCAGCGTCGCGATCATCAGGATGCTCATCGCGTGGTCGATGGTCCGGAACGTGCTCCAGTCCACCTCGTTCGGGCCGTTGCCCGGGTTGGGCAGGGCAAGGTTCACACCGATAACGGCGGCCGCGCCGTATGCCGTGAAGGTCGTGCGCGCGACCAGGTACCGGGACACCCGCCAGACCCTGCCCAGCTTGTGCTTGAGCACCCAGCGCGCGGCGAAGACCAGCAGTACCGCGACCGCGACGGCGACGCCGATCGCGATCCATTGTCGAGCGTCCACGGCAGGGCCCCCTTGTCATCCATGTCGGGAAGTTCCAAATGTCCTCGCCCAACCTAGACCATGCGGATACGTAATCGTGACGTTTGCCTTGCACGCAACGGAAGCCCGGGAGCGCGCTCCCCGGTCCGAAACCGGGCCGCCCGGGAGCGGGGGCACGGTGTCGGGCGGACGGGGTGAGGTGTGACACTCCTGGTGCGTGCGGGCCTGGGTTGGCCGTATGTCTCTCCGAGAGACCAGAATGGGGATATGGCTGCGACTCCTCACCTGCGTCCCGCGCCCGGGTCCATTCCGACCGATCCGGGGGTGTACCGGTTCCGGGACGCGTCGGGCCGCGTCATCTACGTGGGCAAGGCCAAGAACCTGCGGTCCCGGCTCTCCTCCTACTTCCGCGACTTCGCGGGCCTGCACCCGCGCACCCAGCAGATGGTCTCCACCGCCGCCGACGTGGACTGGACGATCGTCGGCACCGAGGTGGAGGCCCTCCAACTGGAGTACTCCTGGATCAAGCAGTACGACCCCCGGTTCAACATCAGGTACCGCGACGACAAGAGCTACCCCTACCTGGCCGTCACCCTCCAGGAGGAGTTCCCCCGGGTGCAGGTGATGCGCGGGGCCAAGCGCAGGGGGGTGCGCTACTTCGGCCCCTACTCGCACGCCTGGGCCATCCGCGAGACCGTCGACCTGCTGCTGCGGGTCTTCCCCGTGCGCACCTGCTCGGCCGGGGTGTTCCGCGGCGCCCGCAACAGCGGCCGCCCCTGCCTGCTCGGCTACATCGGCAAGTGCGTGGCCCCCTGCGTCGGCAGGGCCTCACCGCAGGACCACCGGGCCCTGGTCGAGGACTTCTGCTCCTTCCTGGCGGGGGACACCGGCCGGTTCATCCGCCGGCTGGAGGCGCGGATGAGGGAGGCCGCCCAGGAGATGGAGTACGAGCGCGCGGCCCGCGTCCGCGACGACATCGCGGCCCTGCGCGCCGCCCTGGAGAAGCAGGCCGTCGTCCTGCCCGACTCCACCGACTGCGACGTCATCGCCATGGCCGACGACCAACTGGAGGCCGCCGTCCAGATCTTCCACGTGCGCGGCGGGCGCATCCGCGGCCAGCGCGGCTACGTCGTGGACAAGGTCACCGACGACTCCCCGGCCGAGCTGATGAGCACCTTCCTGGGGCAGCTCTACGGACCCGCCGAGGGCGCCGACGAGAGCGGGGGCACCGGCACCGCCGTCCCCCGCGAGGTCCTGGTCTCCCACGAGCCCGCCGACCCCGCGGCCATGGCCGCCTGGCTGTCGGAGCACCGCGGCTCCGCCGTGGACCTGCGGGTGCCCCGGCGCGGCGACAAGAAGTCCCTCCTGGAGACCGTCGACAAGAACGCCCGCGAGTCGCTGGCCCGGCACAAGACCCACCGCGCCGGGGACCTGAGCACCCGCGGCCGCGCGCTCAACGAGATCCAGGAGGCCCTGGACCTGCCCGAGGCGCCGCTGCGCATCGAGTGCTTCGACGTCTCCAACCTCCAGGGCGAGCACGTGGTGGCGTCCATGGTGGTCTTCGAGGACGGACTGGCCCGCAAGTCCGAGTACCGCCGCTTCTCCATCCGCGGCAGCGGCGAGGGCGGACGCGAGCAGCACGACGTCGCCGCCATGTACGAGGTGATCCGCCGCCGCTTCCGCCGCTACCTGGAGGAGAGCGCCAGGAACGGCGAGGTCGCCCGCATGGGGGAGACCGGCGACCACGATGATCACCAAAGCGACGACGAGCCGTCGCCCGGCAGGTTCGCCTATCCGCCTAACCTTGTGGTGGTGGACGGCGCCCGGCCCCAGGCCGAGGCGGCGCGCCGGGCCCTGGACGAACTCGGGATCGAGGACGTCGCGGTGTGCGGCCTGGCCAAGCGCTTGGAGGAGGTGTGGCTGCCCGACGACGAGGATCCGGTGATCCTGCCCCGTACGGGCGAGGGCCTCTACATGCTTCAGCGGGTGCGTGACGAGGCGCACCGCTTCGCCATCAAGTACCACCGGCAAAAGCGCGCCAAGGCGCTCACCGGCAGCAGCCTGGACGAACTGCCCGGCCTCGGTCCCACCCGCAGGTCGGCCCTGATCAAGGAGTTCGGCTCGGTGAAACGACTCGCCTCGGCCTCGGCCGAGGAGATCGCGGCGGTGCCCGGGATCGGCCCCAAGCTGGCCGAGGCCGTGCACGCGCACCTGTCCGGCGGCCCCGCCGGAACGGGTGGGGAGGGTGACGGGGCACCAGAACAGCGTGTCAAAGACGGGGGAGGAGAGGTATGACGGTCGAACTGGGCGGGGAGCTACCGCCCGAGGTGGTCATCGTCACCGGCATGTCCGGTGCGGGCCGCAGTACGGCGGCCAGGGCCCTGGAGGACCTGGACTGGTTCGTGGTGGACAACCTGCCACCGGGCCTGCTGCCGACGATGATCGAGTTGGCCGGGCGCACGCACGGCGCCGTACCGCGGGTCGCGGTGGTCGTCGACGTGCGCTCGCTGGCCTTCACCGAGGACCTGCTGTCCACGGTGGAGGAACTGCGCAAGCGCGACATCGTCGCGCGCGTGCTCTACCTGGAGGCCAGTGACGAGGCCCTGGTCCGGCGCTTCGAGGGCGTGCGCAGGCCCCACCCCCTCCAGGGCGACGGCCGCCTGACCGACGGGATCGACCGCGAGCGCGACACCCTGCGCGCCGTCCGCGGCGAGGCCGACCTGGTCATCGACACCTCCCAGCTCAACGTGCACCAGCTCAAGGCACGGGTGATCGGCTTCTTCGGGCAGAGCGACGGGGAGCGCCCCCGCGCCAACGTGGTCTCCTTCGGCTTCAAGCACGGCCTGCCCGTCGACGCCGACCTGGTGCTGGACTGCCGTTTCCTGCCCAACCCCCACTGGGTGCCCGAGCTCAAGCCGATGAACGGCCGCGACGAGCAGGTGAGCGACTACGTCCTGTCCCAGGACGGGGCCAAGGAGATGCTGGAGGCCTACACCGAGGTCCTCAGGCTGACCATCGCCGGGTACCAGCGCGAGGGCAAGCACTACATGACCCTCGCGGTGGGCTGCACCGGCGGCAAACACCGCAGTGTGGCCATGGCCGAGCAGTTCGCCGACCGCCTGCGCGGTGAGGGCGTGGACGTGCACGTGGTTCACAGGGACGTCGGCCGGGAGTGAGTCCGGACCGGCCGGCCGGGGCTCTGGAGGTGATCGGCGCGTCGTTCCCGGTGGTACGGTCCGATTCGTCCGGTGGACATGGGACGAGGGGCAGACCACAGCCATGATGAGCACAACACCCGACGGGGACGGGCGGCGCCCGCCCCGTGTGGTCGCACTGGGAGGCGGGCACGGCCTGCACGCCTCCCTGTCGGCCCTGAGGAGGGTGACCACCGACGTGACGGCGATCGTCACGGTCGCCGACGACGGTGGTTCCAGCGGTCGGCTCCGCAGGGAGCTCGGCGTCCTGCCACCCGGTGACCTGCGCATGGCGCTGGCCGCCCTGTGCGGCGACGACGAGTGGGGGCACACCTGGAGCCAGGTGCTCCAGCACCGGTTCCGCTCGGAGGGGGAGCTGCACGGCCACGCGGTCGGCAACCTGCTGATCGTGGCCCTGTGGGAGCTGCTCGGCGACTCGGTGGCGGGCCTGGACTGGGTGGGCCAGCTGCTGGGCGCGCACGGGCGCGTGCTGCCGATGTCGTCGGTGCCCCTGGACATCGCCGCGGAGGTCTCGGGGATCGACCCGGAGCGCCCCGAGGCGCTGACCATGGTGCACGGCCAGGTGGCGTGCGCCAGCACCAACGGCAAGGTGCGCTCCGTCTCCCTGGTCCCGGAGGCCCCGCCCGCCAGCCCGCAGGCGGTCAAGGCGGTGCGCGAGGCCGACTGGGTGGTGTTCGGCCCCGGGTCGTGGTTCACCAGTGTGCTGCCCCACCTGCTGGTCCCGGACCTGGCGCACGCCCTGGTCACCACCCGGGCCAGGCGCATGGTGGCGCTGAACCTGTCGCCCCAGCAGGGCGAGACCGACGGCTTCCGCCCCGAGACCTACCTGGAGGTGCTGCACGAGCACGCGCCCAAGCTCGGGGTGGACGTGGTGCTCGCCGACCGGGGGACCGTGGAGGAGGTCGAGCCCCTGCTGGAGGTGGTCGGCCAGCTGGGCGGGCGCCTGGAGCTGGAGAGCCTGTCGCGCGACGACGGCACTCCGCGCCACGACCCCGACCGGCTCGCGGCGGCCTTCGAGCGGATCCTGGAGGACTGACGGGTTCGGTCGGCGGGGGAAGCGGGAAGGACCACCGCCATGGTCGGGCACCACGTGTACCTGGAACGCGTCCACGACGAGGTCCGCGCGGCGCGCGGATCCGACGGGGCGCCCGCTCCGCCGCCGGGGCGCCGCTTCCTGGTGGACCGGCTGTGGCCGCGCGGGGTGTCCAAGGAGGCACTGGAGGGGGTCGCCTGGGTGAGGGAGGCCGCACCGAGCGACGAGCTGCGCAGGTGGTTCGGCCACGACCCCTCGCGCTTCGCCGAGTTCGCCGAGCGCTACCGCGCGGAGCTGGAGGCGCGCCCGGAGCCGCTGGCCCCGGTCCTGGAGGCGGCGCGCGGGGGTCCCGTCACCCTGCTGTACGCGGCCCGGGACACCGAGCACAACCACGCCGTCGTCCTGCGCGAGCACCTGCGTGAGACGCTGGCCACCTCGGCCGGGGGCAATTGACCGCACACCGGCACGAAGGCCGACAGGACCTCCGTCAGCCTGTGTGACGGATGGGCAACACGCCGTGCAGGGGTCGGCGCCTGGCGCCGTGTCACGTAGTCTGCCACGGAGAAAGCCGCTCGTGGCGGGGCCGCGGCGGTACATCCCGGCACCGAACCCGCGGTGCCGGGTCGGCTTGTTCGACGGGGAGGAACGCAGCGATGGCGATGACCGGCGTGGTGAAGGATGAGTTGAGCCGTCTGGCCATTCTCAAGCCATGCTGCCGCAAGGCGGAGGTGTCCACCATCCTGCGTTTCACGGGGGGCCTGCACCTGGTGGGCGGGCGGATCGTGATCGAGGCCGAGCTCGACACCGGCGTGGCCGCGCGCCGCCTGCGCAGGGACATCTCCGAGGTCTTCGGCCACGAGTCCGAGATGGTGGTGCTCTCCCCCAGCGGTCTGCGCAAGGGCAACCGGTACGTGCTGCGGGTGATCAAGGACGGCGAGTCCCTGGCCCGGCAGACGGGGCTGGTGGACAACAACGGCCGCCCGGTGCGCGGCCTGCCCCGGCACGTGGTGGCGGGCGGGGCCTGCGACGCCGAGTCGGCGTGGCGGGGCGCGTTCATCGCGCACGGCTCCCTGACCGAGCCGGGCCGGTCGATGTCCCTGGAGGTCACCTGCCCCGGACCGGAGGCCGCGCTGGCGCTGGTGGGCGCGGCGCGTCGCCTGAAGGTGCACGCCAAGGCCCGCGAGGTGCGCGGTGTGGACCGGGTGGTGGTGCGCGACGGCGACTCCATCGGCGCGCTGCTGACCCTGCTGGGCGCCCACCAGAGCGTGTTGGCGTGGGAGGAGAGGCGGATGCGCCGGGAGGTGCGCGCGACCGCCAATCGGCTGGCCAACTTCGACGACGCCAACCTGCGGCGCAGCGCGCGTGCGGCGGTGGCCGCCGGCGCACGCGTGGAGCGGGCCCTGGAGATCCTGGGCGACGACGCCCCCAAGCACCTGGTGGCCGCGGGCCAGCTGCGCCTGGCGCACAAGCAGGCCTCGCTGGAGGAACTGGGCCAGCTCTCCGTCCCGCCGCTGACCAAGGACGCCATCGCCGGACGCATCCGCAGGCTGCTGGCCATGGCCGACAAGCGCGCGAGCGACCTGGGCATCGAGGGGACCGAGGCCAACCTCACCCCGGACATGCTGGTTCCCTGACCGGGATGCTCTTCGGAAGCCGTCACTTCGGCGCAACACCGGTGTTCGGCTTTGTTAACAGGACAAACCTGTGGATAACTTCCGACAATGGTATAGACCTTTACGGCGTGCGGTGCCAGGATGGTCGCGAATCCACAGGGCCCGGCGGTGCCCGGCCGCGGCTCTCCGCCGGTGCTCCGCTAGGCTCTTCCCGAACACCCGGTGTGCGTTGGTCCTGCTCATGGCGGCCGTCCGGTTCGTCCCGGCTCGCCCCGTTCCAGGTGGGGGAATGCCCGGGTGGAAATGATGTGCGATATATGAGGGGATTGGTTCCGTGACCATCCGTGTAGGCGTCAACGGCTTCGGTCGGATCGGCCGCAATTTCTGGCGCGCGGTCGCCGCTGGCGGCAGCGACATCGAAATCGTCGCGGTCAACGACCTCACCGACACCAAGACGCTCGCGCACCTGCTCAAGTACGACACCGTGCTCGGCACCCTGAGCGGCGACGTCGAGGTCGGCGACGACTTCATCCGCGTCGGCGACAAGAGCATCAAGGTCCTGGCCCAGCGCGACCCGGCCCAGCTGCCCTGGTCGGACCTGAACGTGGACGTCGTCATCGAGTCCACCGGCCACTTCACCAAGGCCGAGGACGCCAAGAAGCACATCGAGGCCGGCGCCAAGAAGGTCATCATCTCCGCCCCGGCCAAGGGCGAGGACCTGACCGTCGTCATGGGCGTCAACGACGACAAGTACGACGCGGCCAGCCACCACGTCGTCTCCAACGCCTCCTGCACCACCAACTGCGTGGCGCCCATGGCGAAGGTGCTCCTGGACAACTTCGGCGTCCAGCAGGGCCTGATGACCACGGTGCACGCCTACACCAACGACCAGGTCATCCTGGACTTCCCGCACAAGGACCTGCGCCGTGCCCGTGCGGCCGCGCAGAACATCATCCCGACCACCACCGGTGCCGCCAAGGCCACCGCCCTGGTCATCCCCGAGCTGCAGGGCAAGCTGGACGGCATGGCCATGCGCGTGCCCGTGCCGGACGGCTCGGTGACCGACCTGGTCGTCACCCTGGAGCGCGAGGTCACCAAGGACGAGGTCAACGCCGCGTTCAAGGCCGCCGCCGAGGGTCCGCTCAAGGACGTGCTGGTCTACACCGAGGACCCGATCGTCTCCTCCGACATCGTCGGCACCTCGCCCTCCTGCACCTTCGACTCCAGCCTGACCATGGCCTTCGGCAACCAGGTCAAGATCGTCGGCTGGTACGACAACGAGTGGGGCTACTCCAACCGCCTGGTCGACGTGGCCAAGCTGGTCGGATCCGGCCTGTAGCGTCCGCGGCCCTCATGGCCACCGGCGCGTGAGACGGCACCCCTTCGCCCGCAGTGCGCGCGAAGGGGTGCCGTCGTGAGGGCGCCCCTCCCGGCCCGCCGTCCGGGACCGCCAGACCCACACCCAACGAGGAGACCAGCATGCGGACGATCGACGACCTCGACGTCTCCGGCAAGCGCGTGTTCGTCCGGGCCGACCTGAACGTGCCCCTGGACGGAGACCGGATCACCGACGACGGCCGTATCCGCGCGGCCGTGCCGACCATCGAAAAGCTCCGTGAGCGCGGCGCCCGCGTCATCGTCGCCGCCCACCTGGGCCGCCCCAAGGGCGCCCCGGATCCCCGCTACTCCCTGCGCCCGGTCGCCGCCCGCCTTGGCGAGCTGCTCGGCACCGAGGTGGCCTTCGCCGACGACACCGCCGGTGAGTCCGCGCGCGCCACCTCCGACGCCCTGGCCGACGGCCAGGTCGCGCTGCTGGAGAACGTGCGCTTCGAGCCCGGCGAGACCAGCAAGGACGACGCCGAGCGCGGCGAGCTCGCCGACCGCCTCGCCCGGCTCGCCGACCTGTACGTGGGCGACGCCTTCGGCGCCGTGCACCGCAAGCACGCCAGTGTCTACGACCTGCCCGGCAAGCTCCCGCACGCCGTCGGCGGCCTGGTGCTGACCGAGGTCGAGGTGCTCAGGAAGCTCACCGGTGAACCCCAGCGCCCCTACGCCGTGGTCCTGGGCGGGTCCAAGGTCTCCGACAAGCTCGGTGTCATCGACAACCTCCTCGGTACCGCCGACCGCCTGCTCATCGGCGGCGGCATGGTCTTCACCTTCCTCAAGGCGCAGGGCTACGAGGTCGGCTCCAGCCTGCTGGAGGCCGACCAGATCGACGCCGTCAAGGGCTATCTGGAGCGCGCCGAGCGCGAGGGCGTGGAGATCGTCCTGCCGGTGGACGTCGTGGCCGCCGAGAAGTTCTCCGCCGACGCCGCGCACGACGCGGTCGGCGTCGACTCCATCCCGGCCGACCGGATGGGCCTGGACATCGGCCCCAGGAGCCAGGCGCTCTTCGCCGAGAAGCTCGCCGACACCAGGACCGTGTTCTGGAACGGCCCGATGGGCGTGTTCGAGATGGAGCCCTACGCGGGCGGCACCCGCGCGCTGGCCCGGGCCCTGATCGACTCGGGCGCGTTCACCGTGGTCGGCGGCGGCGACTCCGCCGCGGCCGTGCGCGCGCTCGGCTTCGACGAGGCGGCCTTCGGCCACATCTCCACCGGTGGCGGTGCCAGCCTGGAGTACCTGGAGGGCAGGGACCTGCCCGGCATCGACGCCCTCAAGTAAGCGGTGTCCGCCCCGGAACCCGCCGTGTCCCCCCGGCGGTGTCCGGGCGGCCCCCCGACCATCTCGTAAGGAAGTACCGACATGTCCCAGCGCCTGCCGCTCATCGCGGGCAACTGGAAGATGAACAACAACCACCTGGAGGCCATCGCGCTCGTCCAGAAACTGGCATTCGCGCTGAACGACAAGGACTACGACAACGCCGAGGTCGTCGTCCTGCCGCCGTTCACCGACCTGCGCAGCGTCCAGACGCTGGTCGACGGCGACAAGCTCAAGATCGGCTACGGCGCCCAGGACGTCTCCGCCCACGACAAGGGCGCCTACACCGGCGAGGTCTCCGGCGCCATGCTGGCCAAGCTGGACTGCTCCTACGTGCTCGTGGGCCACTCCGAGCGCCGCGAGTACCACCACGAGGACGACGCCCTGGCCAACGCCAAGGTCAAGGCCGCCTTCAAGAACGAGATCGTCCCGATCCTGTGCGTCGGCGAGGGCCTGGAGGTGCGCCAGGCGGGCCAGCAGGTCGAGCACGTCCTGGCCCAGCTGGACGGCGCCCTCAAGGAGGTCCCGGCCGGGCAGGCCGAGAGGATCGTCATCGCCTACGAGCCGGTGTGGGCGATCGGCACCGGCGAGGTCGCCACCCCCGAGGACGCCCAGGAGGTGTGCTCGGCGATCCGCAAGCGCCTGGCCGAGCTGTACTCGCCCGAGGTCGCGGGCGCGGTGCGCGTCCTGTACGGCGGCTCGGTCAAGGGCGACAACGCCCCCGGCATCATGGCCAAGGACGACGTCGACGGCGCCCTGGTCGGCGGTGCCTGCCTCAAGGCCGACGAGTTCGTCAAAATCATCCGCTTCGGCGAGCAGTAGCCGCCGGTGGGAGAACCCGGTCCGTCATCCTCGATGCCCGATAGTGACGGGCCGGGTGCCCGACAGGTGGTCCCGTCGGGCTAGACTTCGCTGTGGGGTCCTCCGTGTCTCGCGGTTTCCCCACCCGTGCCGCCATGGGCACGGTAAAATCCGAAATTGTCCCCGGTCTCCTCCTTCCCGGATACCCGCATCGGCCCGGTACCACCGCTGCCGCGGGCGGGAAGTGGGGACCGAGGTGTCCATCCCCCCGCTTCGGGGTCGAGCTACGGGTGAGCGTGTGATCCTCGGTCTGTCCATCTTCGTGATGCTTCTCAGCGTGCTGCTGGTCCTGCTGGTGCTCATGCACAAGGGCAAGGGCGGCGGTCTCTCCGACATGTTCGGCGGCGGCGTCACGTCCTCGCTCGGCGGGTCGTCGGTGGTCGAGCGCAACCTCGACCGCATGACCGTCGGGATCGCGGTCGCCTGGATCCTCGCCATCGTCGTCCTCGGCCTGCTGATCAACCGGGGGATGTAGCCCGCTCCCCGCGGGACGCCCCCGTCCACAGTCAAGCTCGCCCGAGAACCGGTGAGCGAGTTCGCCGAAGGAGTTTTTCGTGGGTAGTGGCAGTGCCATCCGTGGCAGCCGTGTCGGAGCCGGCCCCATGGGCGAGGCGGAACGGGGTGAGGCCGCCCCCCGCGTCCGGGTTCCGTTCTACTGCGCGAACCTGCACGAGGTCGTGCCCAGCTTCGCGAGCGAGGCGCTGGTGCCCGACGAGTGGGACTGCCCGCGCTGCGGCTTCCCCGCGGGCAAGGACAAGGCGAACCCCCCGTCGCCGCCGCGCACCGAGCCGTACAAGACCCACCTGGCGTACGTGAAGGAGCGCCGCAGCGAGGAGGAGGGCAAGCTCATCCTCGATGAGGCCCTGGCCAAGCTGCGTGCCAACCGCGCCGCCATCGAGGCCCACATGAAGGCCGCGCAGAACTAGGCCTGCGGTCTCCCGAGGCTTCCGTCGGGGCCCGTCGCGATCGCGACGGGCCCCACGTGTGTGCACGGCCCCTCGTGAGCGCGGTGGGACCGCTCCCACTCATACGTGAACGTGGGGACGAACTTTCTCATTCTCGGGACTGGTGTGGTTGGTGAGAAATACAGTGATCGCCACACACCCCCAACAGCCCCTGTGAGGAGATGGTGTCGATGTCTACGTGCCCCACCGGCGGGGACCACGACTGGATCCTCGGCGACGACCGCAAGTTCCAGTGCGCCAAGTGCGGAGCTCAGAGCGCCCGGCGGTTCTGAGCCCCGGGACCCGGCTGCACCGTTCCGCGCCCGGCGAGCTGCCCCTTCTCCGCGGCGCGCCAGGTCACCGGCTCCCCCAGCATCTCGGCCACCCCCTTGGCCCAGCGCTCCAGGCAGGCGAACCGGTCCGGTCCCTCCGGAAGCACGGTACGGCCCTGGTAGGGCATTCCGTCCAGGACGACGACCTCGCCGTTCACCCGCAGCTCGGTGTCGTACTCGTTCGTGTTCGGCCTCATGCACCGGACTCTAACGGCCCGGGGCCGCGACCACCCGCGCTTTGGCCGACCGCGGCCGCCGGATTCCCGCTGCACGGGCGCTCCGGCGCGCGGACCACGCGCGGGAGTTGGGAGAATGGGGGCATGGCCACCCCCGAACCACCGGACTTCTTCACCGCGCCCCCGTCCGCGCCCCCCGAGCCGGCCCAGTCACCCGGCAGCGTCTCGCACCTGCGCAGGTACGTCAGCCTGCGCGGTCCGAACACGCGGATGTGGATGACCGCGGCCTACTTCTCCGCCGCCCTCACAGTGGGCTTCCTCGTGGTCCTCGGATCCTTGTTCTGGCACGTGCTGCGCGAGGAGGCCACGGTCGGTTCGGTGTCCCTGTGGGCCTCGGCGGCCCTGGTCATGCTCTTCGTCGGCCCGGGGAGCAACGTGTACGTGCTGCGCGGGCTGCCGCAGCGCATCACCAGGCAGGGCGTCAGCGCGGACAGCGACGGCGTCACGGTCCTGCAGGAGCGCAAGTGGTGGTTCCCCGGCGAGGGGACGTTCATCGCCTGGGAGGAGATCCGGCGTATCCGGGAGGTGCACACCGGCGGCCGCAGGCTCACCTACTTCATCGAGTTCGTGCTGGACACCCACCGCACCGGGGCCGAGCTGCCCAACTGGGCCGAGGACGCCGAGAGCCTCGGCCTGGAGGCGGTGGACGCGCCCACGCAGTTCTACGTCCAGGTGCCCAAGGAGCTCAAGGAGAGGATCCTCAGGATGGTGGAGCGCACCGCCCCCCTGCCCTCCGTCGTGGAGCGGACCCCGCCGCTACGGTGACACGCGCCCGCCCAGGCGCCGGGTCAGCTCGGCGGCGGCGTCACGCACCCGGCCGGCCAGCGCCTGGGGGGTGACCGGCCGCGCGCTGGGCACCGTCAGGCTGATCGCCGCCGCCGGGCGGCCGTTGTGGTCCGCGGCGGCCGCGGCCACCGACACGAAGCCCTCGGTGACCTGGCCGTCCTCGATCGACCAGCCCCGGCGCCGCTCCTCGGCCAGCACCCGGCGCAGCTCCCCGGGGGTGGCCGGGCCGTGTCCGGTACGGCTGGTGAACGCCGCCGCGTCCGGGTACAGGGCGCGCACCTGCGCGCGTGGCAGCCGGGACAGCATGGCCCGGCCCGACGCCGTCAGGTGCGCGGGCAGGCGTACTCCCACCCCCGTGATCAGCGGCGGGGCGTGCGGGGGCTGCTCCTTGAGCAGGTACAGGGTGTCGGCGCCGTGCAGCACGCCCAGGTGGGCGGTGGCGCCGGTGGCCTCGGTGAGCTGGTGCAGCAGCGGACGCGCCAGGCGCTCCACGCCGTCGTGGCGCAGGTAGGCCGAGCCGATCTCGAACGCGGCCACCCCGAGTCCCCAGCGGCGCTCCTCGGGCAGGTGGGTCACGAAGCCCTCCTCCGCCATGGCCTCCAGCAGTTGGTACACGCTGGAGCGGGGAACGCCGAGCTCGGCGGCTATCGCCGAGGCCGACACCGGCCCCGGGCGGGTCGCCAGGAAGCGCAGCAACCGCAGTGCGCGGGTGGCCGCCGGAACAAGGCTCATGTTCCGATTGTCTCGCATGACATGCTGCCGGGGAACTCTATGAAGGCTCCTACTTGGCGCCAAGACTACGAGTTTCCCTATGTTATCGATCCAGATTCGGCGCTACTATGGCTCCATGGGAGCTATTCAGGTCAAGGACGTTCCGGACGAGGTCAGGGAGATCCTGACTGTTGAGGCCAAGCGATCGGGTAAGTCACTGCAGGCGTATCTGCTGACTCTGCTGGAGCGCGAGGCACGTTTCGTTCGTAACCGGGAGATCGTCGAGCAGACCCCTTTGCCGGGGGCCAACCTGAGTATGGACGAGATCGTGATGGCGGTACGAGCCGCTCGTGGAGACGAGGCGTCGGATGCTCATGGTGAGAGCGGTGTCGTGTGATCGTTGTCGACACGTCCGTGCTGATCGACCTCTACCTTGGGGCGCCGGGGCGTTCCACGACCATGGCACGGCGGGTTCTGGGGGCTGACAGCGAGTGGTACGCCCCCAACCACCAGCGAGTGGAGTTCCTCAACTCCCTGCGCGGGCTCGTGCTCGGAAAGAAGGTGTCGGTCAGTGACGCTGAAGCAGCACGCAAGCTCTACAGCTTGCAGGCGATCGCGCACGTGGAACCCGTCGGGGGTGTAGCGGACAGGATCTGGGAGCTCCGCTCCGATCTCATCGCGTATGACGCGGCCTACGTTGCTGTGGCGGAGGCGTTGGACTGTGCCCTTGTGACAGGGGACGTTCGTCTGGCTTCTGCTCCGGGGTTGCGATGTGAGGTGCGGGTCATCCGTTAGCGAGGCGGAGGAAGCGGAACGCACGAACCCGGATGTCTGAGATGCCAGACGGAACCCTCGTGTCAGCCCTTCACCAGGGGCCTCGTGGGAGATCAAATGGAGGACATGTCCACAGCAGTTCCTTCCGTCATCGTCGGCGGTGCCCCGCTCACCCCGGCCCAGGTCCTCGACGTCGCCCGCCGCGGTGCGCACGTCACCCTCTCCGAGGAGTCCCTCAAGGCCCTCCGGCACGGCCGGGAACGGGTCGAGTCCCTCGCCGGCGGCGAGGTCCCCGCCTACGGGATCAGCACCGGCTTCGGCGCCCTCGCCACCCGCCACATCGCCCCCGACCTGCGGGCCCGCCTGCAGCGTTCGCTCATCCGCTCGCACGCCGCCGGGACCGGCCCCGAGGTGGAGCGCGAGGTCGTGCGCGCCCTGATGCTGCTGCGCCTGCGCACCCTGGCCTCGGGCAACACCGGCGTGGAGGCCGTCACCGCCGAGACCCTCGCCGCCCTGCTCAACGCGCGGATCACGCCGGTCGTGCACGAGTACGGCAGCCTGGGCTGCTCCGGCGACCTGGCGCCGCTGTCGCACGTGGCCCTCGCCCTGATGGGGGAGGGGCAGGTCCGCGACGCCTCCGGCGAGCTGCGCCCCGCCTACACGGCACTGCACGACGCCGGCATCCGCCCGGTGGAGCTGGGGGCCAAGGAGGGCCTGGCGCTGATCAACGGCACCGACGGCATGCTCGGCATGCTCGTGCTGGCCTGCATGGACCTGGAGCGCCTGCTCAAGGTCGCCGACATCACCGCGGCGATGAGCGTCGAGGCGCTGCTGGGCACCGACCGGGTCTTCGCCGAAGAGCTGCAGCGGCTGCGCCCGCACCCCGGCCAGGCCGCCTCCGCCACCAACATGCGCCTGCTGCTGGCCGACTCGCCGATCGTGGTCTCCCACCGCGGACCCGACTGCAACCGTGTCCAGGACGCCTACTCGATGCGCTGCGCCCCGCAGGTCGCCGGAGCCGCCCGCGACACCCTGTCCCACGCGCTGCTGGTGGCCGGCCGCGAACTCGACAGCGTCATCGACAACCCGGTGGTGCTGGACGACGGCCGTGTGGAGTCCAACGGCAACTTCCACGGCGCGCCCGTGGCCTACGTGCTCGACTTCCTGGCCATCGCGGTCGCCGACACCGCCTCCATCGCCGAGCGGCGCACCGACCGCATGCTCGACGTGTCGCGCTCCCACGGCCTGCCCGCCTTCCTGGCCGACGATCCGGGCGTGGACTCCGGGCACATGATCGCCCAGTACACGCAGGCCGCCATCGTCTCCGAGCTCAAGCGCCTGGCCGTGCCGGCCAGCGTCGACTCCATCCCCAGCTCGGCCATGCAGGAGGACCACGTGTCCATGGGCTGGTCGGCGGCCCGCAAGCTGCGCCGCGCCGTGGACGGCCTGGCCAGCGTGCTGGGGGTGGAGCTGCTCACCGCCGCCCGCGCGCTGGACCTGCGCTCGCCCCTGGAGCCCGGGCCGGCCACCGGCGCCGTCCTGCGCACCGTGCGCGAGAGGATCTCGGGCCCCGGCCCCGACCGCCACCTGGCCCCCGAGATCGAGGCCGCCACCGCCCTGGTCACCGACGGTTCGGTGGTCGAGGCCGCCGAGTCCGTCGTCCCGCTGGCCTGAGCAGTGCCTCCTGAGGGCTCCGCTCCGCCACGCGCGGCCCCTTCCGTGCCGGGCGCCCAAGGAGCGGGAGCCTTCGGTTCCCGCGAAGAGCCGGACCGCTCCTCGCGAACCCTCCTCCCGCACCTTCGGCGACCCCCGCGGGCGCCCGGCCAGACCCCCGGTGGGAGCCGCCCGGCAACAGAACCCACTACCACGAGGAGAATCGCGTGAGCAGTCCACGTACCGTCCGTGCCGCGCGCGGCACCACCCTGTCCGCGAAGGGGTGGCAGCAGGAGGCCGCCCTGCGCATGTTCCACAACAACCTCGACCCCGAGGTCGCCGAGCACCCCGAGGACCTGGTCGTCTACGGCGGCACCGGCCGGGCCGCGCGCGACTGGCGCAGCTTCGACCGCATCACCGCCTCCCTGCGCGACCTGGAGGGCGACGAGACCCTGCTCGTGCAGTCGGGCCGCCCGGTCGGGATCATGCGCACCCACGAGTGGGCGCCCCGGGTGCTCATCGCCAACAGCAACCTGGTGGGGGACTGGGCGAACTGGCCCGAGTTCCGCCGCCTGGAGGCGAAGGGCCTGACCATGTACGGGCAGATGACCGCCGGCTCGTGGATCTACATCGGCACGCAGGGCATCCTCCAGGGCACCTACGAGACCTTCTCCGCAGTGGCCGCCAAGAGGTTCGGCGGGACGCTGGCGGGGACCATCACCCTGACCGCCGGGCTGGGCGGTATGGGCGGTGCCCAGCCGCTGGCCGTCACCATGAACGACGGCGTCGCGATCGTGGTCGAGTGCGACTCCAGCCGTATCGACCGCCGTATCGAACACCGCTACCTGGACGTGCGCGCCGACGACCTGGACCACGCCCTGGAGCTGGCCGGGAAGGCGCGCGACGAGCGGCGCCCGCTGTCGGTCGGCGTGCTCGGCAACGCCGCGGAGGTCTTCCCCGAACTGCTCTCGCGCGGCGCCCCGATCGACGTGGTCACCGACCAGACCTCCGCCCACGACCCGCTCGCCTACCTGCCCGCCGGGGTGGACTTCGAGGACTGGAGGGGCCTGGCCGCCGCCAAGCCCGAGGAGTTCACCGTCCGGGCCCGCGAGTCCATGGCCGCGCACGTGGAGGCCATGGTCGGCTTCCAGGACGCCGGCGCCGAGGTCTTCGACTACGGCAACTCCATCCGCGACGAGGCGCGCAGCGGCGGCTTCGCCCGCGCCTTCGACTTCCCCGGATTCGTGCCCGCCTACATCCGGCCGCTGTTCTGCGAGGGGAAGGGGCCGTTCCGGTGGGCGGCGCTGTCGGGCGACCCCGCCGACATCGCCCGCACCGACCAGGCGGTCCTGGACCTGTTCCCCGACGACGAACACCTGGCCCGGTGGATCCGCATGGCGGGGGACCGGGTCGCCTTCCAGGGGCTGCCCGCCCGCATCTGCTGGCTGGGCCAGGGCGAGCGGGCCGCCGCCGGAGCGCGGTTCAACGAGCTGGTCGCCTCCGGAGAGGTCTCCGCGCCGCTGGCCATCGGCCGCGACCACCTGGACACCGGCTCGGTGGCCTCCCCCTACCGCGAGACCGAGGGGATGAAGGACGGCTCCGACGCCATCGCCGACTGGCCGCTGCTCAACGCCCTGGTCAACACCTCCTCCGGCGCCTCGTGGGTGTCCATCCACCACGGCGGCGGCGTCGGCATGGGCCGCTCGATCCACGCGGGCCAGGTCAGCGTCGCCGACGGCACCGACCTGGCCGCCGCCAAGCTGGAGCGCGTGCTCACCAACGACCCCGCCACGGGCGTCATCCGGCACGTGGACGCCGGCTACGAGGAGGCCGACCGCGTGGCGCGGGAGCACGGCATCCGCGTCCCGATGCGCGAGGGCGAGTGAGGTCCGCCGGGGCGTCCACGGCGGACGCCCCGGCGCTCCGGCCCCGGCGAGCCGCGCCCGAGAGCGCGGAGCGCGTGAAACCATCCGTTCCGACGTGGGAAAACACCCTGTGAGCGATCAGTACACCGAGTCCGGCCCCGAGGCGTTCGACCGCATGTGGGCCGACCTGGCCCCCGTGGGCCGCGACCCCGACGGCGGCGGCTACCACCGCCACGCCTGGAACGGCGCCGACACCGACGCACGGGCCTGGTTCACCGAGGCCGCCACCGCGCGCGGCCTGGACGTGCGCACCGACCGCAACGGCAACCTGTGGGCCTGGTGGGGCACGCCCGGACCGGGCGCCGTGGCCACCGGGTCCCACCTGGACTCGGTCCCCGACGGAGGGGCCTTCGACGGCCCCCTGGGCGTGGTCGGCGCCCTGGCGGCCGTGGACGAGCTGCGCCGGCGCGGCACCGTCCCCGACCGGCCGCTCGCGGTCACGGTGTTCGCCGAGGAGGAGGGCGGGCGGTTCGGCGTCCCCTGCCTGGGCAGCCGCCTGACGGCGGGGGAGATCTCCCCCGAGCGCGCACGCGGCCTCACCGACGCGTCGGGGACCACCTGGGCCCGGGCCATGGAGGCCGCCGGGCACGACCCGCACGCCATCGGCGCCGATCCCGGTGCCCTGGCGGACCTGGACGTGTTCGTCGAACTGCACGTGGAGCAGGGGCGCGCCCTGGAGGACACCCGCCACCCGGTGGGCGTGGCCAGCGCGATCTGGCCGCACGGGCGCTGGCGGATGGACTTCGCCGGCCGCGCCGACCACGCCGGGACCACCCGCATGGCCGACCGCAGCGACCCCATGCTGCCGTTCGCGCACACGGTCCTGGCCGCGCGGTCCCTGGCCGAGGAGCACGACGCCCGCGCCACCGTCGCCAAGGCCCTGGTCACCCCCAACGGCACGAACGCCATCCCCTCCCTGGTCAGCGCCTGGCTGGACGCCCGGGCCGCCGACGGCGCCACACTCGACGCGGTCGTGGCCGGGGTGCGCGAGGCGGCCGGGAGGGCCGCCCGCGCACACGGCGTGGACCACGCGATGGCCAACGAGTCCCTGACCCCGCTGGTGTCGTTCGCGCACGGCCTGCGGGAGCGCCTGGCGGAGGTGGTCGCCACGCGGGCCCCCGAGCCCGGTGTACCGGTGCTGCCGACCGGCGCCGGGCACGACGCCGGTGTGCTCGCCGCCCACGTGCCCACCGCGATGCTCTACGTGCGCAACCCGACCGGGGTGTCGCACTCCCCCGAGGAGTGGGCCCGCCCCGAGGACTGCCACGACGGGGTGCTCGCCCTCGCCGACGTGCTCCAGGACCTGCTCGCCCGCCCCGTACGGAAGGGGGACCGGTGACCTCCGGAACCGGTGCGGCCGGGGAGGCCGCGCGCGACGCGCGTCCGACGGGCGGCTCCCGCGCCGGGGACGAGGCGCCCCGGCCTGCGGCCGACGGGCGCCTCCGGAGAGCGCGGGACCACCGGGTGTGGTGTGAGTGGGCCTGGACCGGGGACCGGGACGGGACCCCGGAGCACGGCGTGCTCGTGGAGGTGGCCGACGGCCGGATCGCCTCGGTGCGGGCGGGGGTCCGGGCGCCCGCCGACGCCGAGGTCCTCACCGGGCTGACCCTGCCCGGGTTCGCCAACGCCCACTCGCACGCCTTCCACCGGGCGCTGCGGGGGCGCACCCACGCGGGCGGCGGGTCCTTCTGGACCTGGCGCGAGACGATGTACCGGGTGGCGGACCGGCTGGACCCCGACACCTACCACCGGCTCGCCCGCGCGGCCTACGCCGAGATGGCCCTGGCCGGGATCACCTGCGTGGGCGAGTTCCACTACCTCCACCACGCCCCCGGAGGCCTGCGCTACGCCGACCCCAACGCCATGGGACACGCCCTGGCGGCCGCGGCGGCCGACGCCGGGATCCGGATCACCCTGCTGGACGTGTGCTACCTGGCCGGAGGCCTGGACGCCCGCGGCGGCCACCAGCCGCTGGCCGGACCCCAACTGCGGTTCGGCGACGGGGACGCGGACGGGTGGGCCGCGCGCGCCGCCGCGTTCGCTCCCGGGGGAGGCCACGCGCGCACGGGCGCGGCCGCCCACTCGGTGCGGGCCGTGCCCGCGGAGCAGCTTCCCGGCGTCGCCGCGTTCGCCGCCGAGCGCGACGCCCCGCTGCACGTCCACGTCTCCGAGCAGCCCGCCGAGAACGCCGCCTGCCTGGCCGCGCACGGCCGCACCCCCACGGCCGTGCTCGCCGACGCGGGCGCGCTCACCGGGCGAACCAGCCTGGTGCACGCCACCCACCTGACCGACGCCGACGTCGAGGCCGTCCGCGCCTCCCGCGCCACCGTGTGCCTGTGCCCCACGACCGAGCGCGACCTGGCCGACGGCCTGCCGCGCACCGGCGACCTGCTCCCCGCCCCGCTCAGCCTGGGCACCGACCAGCACGTGGCGACGGACATGTTCGAGGAGGCCCGGGCGGTCGAACTCCACGAGCGCCTGCGCACCCACCGCCGCGGCACCCTGGGCGCCGGTGCGCTGCTGCACGCCGCCACCGCGCACGGGCACGCCAGCCTGGGCTGGACCCGCGCCGACCACCCGAGCGGCGATCCGGTGCTCCGTGGAGGACGACCACGGGAACCCTCGCGCGAGGCGTCCGACGCCGGCGCCCTGGCACCCGGAACACGGGCCGACCTGGTCAACGTCCCCCTGGACGGCGTCCACCTGGCCGGGGCCGACCCCGCCCGGGCCGCCGACGCCGTGGTCTTCGCGGCCACCGCCGCCGACGTGCGCCACGTGATGGCCGACGGCCGCTGGATCGTCCGCGACGGCGTCCACACCCTGGTGCCCGACACCGCACGCGAACTCGACACGGCCATCAAGGAGCTGCACACATGAACGACGTGCCCGAGAGCGTCCTCGTCGACGACATCGCCACCCTGGTCACCAACGACCCCTCACGGGGACGGGGGGAGGTGGGAGAGATCCGGGACGCCGCCCTGGTCGTCGAGGACGGCCGGGTGGCCTGGTCGGGCCCGCGCGCCCAGGCGCCCGCCGCCGACGCGCGGATCGACGCCGCGGGGCGCTGCGTCATCCCGGGGTTCGTCGACAGCCACTCCCACATCGTGTTCGCGGGCGACCGCAGCCGCGAGTTCGCCGCCCGGATGAGCGGGCGGCCCTACTCGGCGGGCGGCATCCGCACCACCGTGGCCGCCACCCGCGAGGCCACGGACGCCGACCTGCTCGCGGGCGCCAGGCGCCTGGTGCGCGAGGCCCGCGCCCAGGGCACCACCACCCTGGAGGTCAAGTCCGGCTACGGCCTCACCGTCGAGGACGAGGAGCGCTGCCTGGCCGTGGCCTCCCGGGTGACCGACGAGGTCACCTTCCTGGGCGCGCACGTGGTCGCGCCCGAGTACGCCGACGACCCCCGGGGCTACGTCGACCTGGTCACCGGCCCCATGCTCGACGCCTGCGCGCCCCGCGCCCGGTGGATCGACGTCTTCTGCGAGCGCGGCGCCTTCGACGAGGACGCCTCCCGCCGCGTCCTCACCGCCGGGATGGAACGGGGCCTGCTGCCCCGCGTACACGGCAACCAACTGGGCGAGGGCCCGGGCGTGCGCCTGGCCGTCGAGATGGGCGCCGCCTCGGTCGACCACTGCACCTACCTGGCGGCCGAGGACGTGGACGCCCTGGTCCAGGCCGCCGGCCGGCCCGAGCCCACGGTCGCCACCCTGCTGCCGGGCGTGGACTTCTCCACCCGCCAGGCCTACCCGGACGCCCGCGCGCTCATCGACGCCGGTGCACTGGTCGCCCTGGCCAGCGACTGCAACCCCGGGTCCTGCTTCACCTCCAGCCTGGCCTTCTGCGTCGCGGTCGCGGTCCGGGACATGGGCATGACCCCCGACGAGGCGGTGTGGGCGGCCACCGCGGGCGGTGCGCGGGCGCTGCGCCGCACCGACGTGGGCCACCTGGCCCCCGGCGCGCGCGCCGACCTGGTCCTGTTGGACGCGCCCAACCACCTCTACCTGGCCTACCGTCCCGGGGTGCCGCAGGTCGCGGCGGTCTGGAAGGACGGGGAGCTGGTCTCCGGGCGTCCCTGACCGGGGGAGGGGCCGCGGCGCACGACACGCGGGTCGCCGAACGTCCTCACGAACTCAACGGCCGCCTAACCTCCCCGAAACCCGCGGCACCGAACCTGGAGTCACGTCGGTGCGAGTCCGCCGCCGCGGTACAGCGTCGTTCCGCGGCGGCGGGGCACCGCCCCTCGACTTCCAGGAGGTCCGCGGTGAGCCTGTGGCGTATCAGGACGGCGGTCGAGGACCGCCCCGGCAGCCTCGCCCGTGTCGTCGACGCCCTGGCGGGCCACGGCGGGAACATCGTCGGCCTGTCCCTGCACACCGACGTGTCCGGTGTGGTCGACGAGTTCGTCGTGGACCTGCCCGGCGACCACGGGCCCGCCCTGCGCACGGTCGCCGAACACAGTCCCACCGGTACGGTGGCGGCCGTTCCCGCCCACAGGCGCGAGGTCGGAGACGACGTCATCCGTGCGCTGCTGCTCACCGAGCGGCTGCGGTCCCACCCCAACCGGCTGCCCGAGGCCCTGGCGGAACTGCTGCTGGCCGACGAGGCGCGCTGGACCAACCTGACACGCGCGCGAGGTGACGGAGGACAGGGCCCGGGGACCACCATGCTGGTGCCCGTGGGCCCGCTGCGGGGCGTCCTGGTGCGCCGGGCCTCGCATCCCTTCACCTGGACCGAGTCCAGCCGGGCCGACGCGCTGGTGCGATCGGTGATGCCCTCGACCGGACCGGTGCCCGCGAACCGGACCGTGCGCACCGCCGAGGGTGTGGAGCTGTCCCTGCGCCAGGTGCGGGAGACCGACGCGCCCGCGCTGAGTGACCTGCACCGGCGCTGCTCGGCCGAGACCGTGCACAACCGCTACTTCGCCGGCGTGAACGAGCTGAGCCCGCACCTACTGCGCGTGTTCTGTGATTCCGAGCGCGGCCTCACCCTGATGGTGCGTCCGCCGGGCGAGGAAGAACCGATCGCCCTCGGGCACCTGATGTACACCATCGATCCCGGTGTGGGTGAGATCGCCCTTCTGGTGGAGGACTCCTGGCAGCGACGCGGGGTGGGTACCGCCCTGGCCCGCGCGCTGACGGTCACCGCCGCCGACTGGGGGCTGGCCGAGGTGCGCGCGGAGACCATGCCGACCAACTCGGGGATGATGCGGATCATGCGCGGCCTCGGGGCCTCGGCGCGCCCGCAGGGGACGGCGAGCCGGTACGTGCAGACCCGGCTGCCCGTTGCGGGAGCGCTGCGGGACGTGCCGGGAGGCCGGATGCGGCGCGGCGGTCGGCTCGCGCGGCTGATGGGCCAGGACTGACGGGGCCCGCCAGTCAGGAGGACCGGGCATGAGAACGGGGGCCCGCGACCACCGTGGGTGGCGCCGGCCCCCGATCGCGGTCGGCGCGATGAGGTCTGCTCCTGGGGTACGGGAGTCCGTCCCCAGAAAAAGTTCCTAGTCGGACTCGCTGTCCGCGGACCCGCCGGCGCTCTGGGCGCCCTCGGAGGACGCAGACTTCTTGGTGACGCGACGCTTCTTGACCGGACGCGAGTAGTCGACGAGGGGCTCCAGGCGGGCCTCGTACTCCTTGAAGCAGTCGGCGCACGCGTCGACCTCGCGGATGGAGCCCTCCCAGGCGAACTGGATGACCTCAGTCGCCTCGACCTTCTCCTCACGGACGGCGTGGGGGTCGCAGTACTTGAGCGTGAAGACCTCGGTGACCACGGCGGGGATTTCCCTTCGGTATCGCGTGAACAGACGGACCCCCTGATCATACACCTGTACGAAAGCGTAAACCGGCTGCGTGCCGGATGTTCCGTCACGGGTTCGGGGTCGCCCCGAAGCCTAGCGAAGTTTCGGAAAGCCCGTGCGCCCCGTCCGATCCGTGCGCCCGGATGACCAGGGCGTCCACGTGCGGACGCGGCGCCGGTGGCTTCGGACACCCCGAGGCCCGTCCGGTGTCGCGCGAAGGGCCGCCGGGCCGCCGGCGGCGCGGACACGGAAGGCGGAATCGGCGCGGAACACGGTTCGTGAATTATGGCGCCGAGTGCTTGCTTTCTTCTCCTTCGTCCTTTTCTCGGTCCCGGGTGTGCCCTTTTCACGAGCCGATTCATCTGTTCGGTGAACACGGGGAGGGAGGCATCGCTAGGGTATTGCCCTATCCGGGAGGAACCGCCGGGTTCGGTCGCCTCGCCCGTGCGGACCCGTGGCGGGGACCGCCCGGAACGCACGGGAGGACGGGCGCCGTGGGGAGCGGCGCCCGACGAGGATCAGGGGGATTTCCGTGGTCGAGTATCTGGAGGGCACGTACAGAGGACGTGTCGGTGACCAGGGGGAGGTCACAGGGTCGGGGGGGAACTGGTCCGTGTCGGCCCGAAGACGTACCCGGGCCGACAGGGGAAGGATCTGCGACCGCATGTCGGTCGACCCGCGTTTCGTGAAACTCCGCAGGGGGTTCGCGGTTCGGAGCGGGATACTGGTCTCGGTATTCCTGGCCAGCTACCTTTCCTGTCTGCTGCTCTCGGTTCACGCGCGTGATTTCATGAGCACGCGGATCGCCGATTCGGTGAACGTGGCGCTGGCCGTGGGAATCGGACAGTTCCTGTTGACGTTCGTCCTCGCCTGGGCGTTCGGCCGTTCGGCCGGGCGCTCACTGGACCCGCTCGCCCGTGAGCTCCGCGAGCAGGCCCGCGAGGAGGAGGCCGCCGCCGGGACGGCGGTGCGCCGATGACCGCCACCGGAGAGGCCGCGGGCGGTGCCGTCACGGGGGACGGCACCGCACCGGGCCGGGCCGAGGGCCCGGTCGCCGCCACCGACCTCCTGGACACCCTGGGCAGCACCCCGGGAGGCCAGTTCGGCGTCACGCACGCCTGGACGGTCGGGCTGTGCGCCCTGTTCGTCCTGGTCACCCTGGCCATCGCCGTCCGCGCCCGGCGCACCACCCGGGGCACGGTCGACTTCTACGCGGGCGGCCGCGGGTTCTCCAGCGCACAGAACGGGCTCGCGCTGACCGGCGACTACCTGTCCGCCGCCTCCTTCCTGGGCATCGCCGGGATGATCTCCCTCCAGGGCTACGACGGGTTCCTGTACTCCATCGGCTTCCTGATGGCCTGGCTGCTGGTGCTGCCGATGGCCCAACTGGTGCGCAACACCGGCCGCTTCACCATGGCCGACCTGCCCGCCTTCCGCATGCGGCGGATGCGGGTACGCCTGGCCTGCACCGTCTCCACCGTCACCGTGTGCGTGTTCTACCTGGTCGCGCAGATGGTGGGCGCGGGCGCGCTGGTCGCGGTCCTGCTCGGCCTGCACGGCGGCGGGACCTTCCTGGGGATGAGCGCCGACCACGCCCGCACCGGGGCGATCGTGCTCGTGGGCGTGCTGATGATCGCCTACGTCATGTACGGCGGCATGAAGGCCGCCACCTGGCTGCAGATCATCAAGGCGGTCCTGCTGCTGGCCGTCACAGGGCTGCTGACCGTGCTGGTGCTGGCCCTGTTCTCCTTCGACCCGCGCGCCCTGCTCGGCGAGGCGGCCGGGGCCAGCGGACACGGCCGGGCCTTCCTGGAACCGGGGCTGCGCTTCGGGGCGGAGGTGCCGGGAGATCCCGCCCGAACCCTGTTCAACAAGCTCGACCTGGTCAGCCTCGGGCTGGCCCTGGTCCTGGGCACGGTCGCGCTGCCGCACGTCCTCATCCGCTTCTACACCGTGCCCGACGGCCGTGCGGCGCGCACGTCGGTCAACCGCGCCATCACCATGGTCGGCGCCTTCTACCTGATGACGCTGGCACTGGGCTTCGGCGCCGCGGCCCTGGTCGGGTCCGAACGCATCGCGGCCATGGACCCCTCCGGCAACACCGCCGTGCCGATGCTCGCCGAGGAGCTGGGACGGCTGTTCGCCGGCCCGGTGGGCGCGTCCGTGCTGCTCGCGCTGGTGTCGGCGGTCGCCCTGGCCACCATCCTCGCCGTCGTCGCCAGCCTCACCCTGGCCTCGTCCTCCTCCGTGGCGCACGACCTGTTCGGCCACATCCTCATGTGGGGGCGCCCGCGTGAGTCGCAGGAGGTGGGGGCGGCGCGCCTGTCCGCCTGCGTGATCGGCGGCGTGGCCGTCCTGTTGGCCGTCCAGGTCCGGGACCAGAACGTGGCCTTCCTGGTGGGACTGGCCTTCGCCGTCGCGGCCGCCGCCAACCTGCCGGTCATCGTGCTCACCATGTTCTGGCGGCGCTTCAACACCCGGGGCGTGGAGTGGGGCGTCTACGGCGGGCTGTCCGCCACCCTGCTGCTCATGCTGCTGTCCCCGGTGGTGTCGGGCAGGACCGACCCGGTGACCGGGGAGAGCCTGTCGGTGCTGCCCGCCTGGATCGACATCCAGCTCTTCCCGATGGAGAACCCGGCGCTGCTGGCGGTGCCGGTCGGGTTCGCGTGCGCGGTCGTGGGCAGCCTGCTCTCGCCCGAGCGCGACACCGCCCGGTTCACCGAGCTGCGGGTGCGCTCCCTGACCGGCTGGGGCGCCGACCGGGACTGAGGGCCCGGGCCCGGAGGGGACGGGCCGCCCGGGGAGTCAGCGCCCCGGGCCCGCCTCCGCCATGGCCCGCGCCAGTTCGCGCAGCAGTCCGGGGAGCCGCGGCGCGTTGCGGGCGACCCGGTCCCAGGAGCGCGCGGCCCGGTCGACGCGCTCGCGCGTGGTCGGCTCCCCGGTGCCTCGCCGGGCGCTCCGCCTGTCCTCCCTGCGGAAGGAGGCGGTGAACGCCCAGAAGGCCGCCGCCACCAGCGGTCGGAGCACGCCGCGGCCGCGCACGTCGAGCACGGCCTCCACCGACCACCGGCCGTCGGGCCCGGCGGAGGGGGACAGCCAGGCGTCGACCTCGGCCACGGCATGCGCGGCGTGCAGCCGGGCCGGGGAAGCCTCCCCGCCCTCCGCGACCGCCGTGTACCAGTCACCCGTGCCGAAGCGCAGGGTGCCGCCGGCCGACCGCAGCCAGGCGCCGCGTCCGGGCAGGCGCACCCGGACGGTCCAGGTCAGGAGCCCGGATCGCGTGTCGTGGGTGACGTTTCCCCAGGTCACCGGGGGCTCCTGCGTGCCGGCGGTGTCCGGCATGGCGAAGTCCACGGAGGAGGTGCCCGCCTCGTCCCAGGAGAGGATGGTCAGGCCGGTACCGCTCCAGCCCTTCTCCGCGTCGTCGGCCGGGTCCACGGGCACGCCCTCGGGGGAGAGCTCGGCGACGAGGTAGTGGCTGCGGGGCGCCAGGTGGCGCCCCCTCTGTAGCTGGAGCGCGGTCCTCGGGGCCGCAGTGTCCGTTTCGCCGGCCCCGGCGGCGCCCTCCCGCGGCTCCTCGGCCTCCTCCCCGCGTCCGCCCAGCCCGAGTTCCTCGGCGCGCTGTTCCAGGCGTGCCCAGGTCTCGTCGTCGGGGGTGAGCAGCCATCCCCGGCCGTCGAAGCGGCAGCTCCGGACGACCTCGTACAGGGCGGCGGTGATCCGCGCGAGCACCTCCTCGTCCACGGCGGTGATGTCGAAGGTGTGGCTCAGACGCGGCACGGTGTCTCCGGGGTCGGTTCGGGGAGCGGAGCGGTCGCGACGGGTGCTCCGCGTACGCGTGGACCAGCGTACGCACACACGGCCCCCGCCACCTCGGGGACTCCGCGAACGGGGGCGGCCCGGCCGGCGCCGACGTCGGCCGGGCCGCCCACAGGCCTTGTTCGAACGCTTGTATGGCCTTCGGCGGCTGGGCACAATGGCTTCCATGACCAGATACGTCGCGCTGCTGCGCGGGATCAACGTCGGCGGGCACCGCCGCATCGCCATGGCCGACCTGCGGGCCCTGCTCGGCGGGCTCGGCTACGGCGACGTCGCCACCTACGTGCAGAGCGGGAACGCGGTGTTCACGGCAGGGGAGAGGGACCCCGCCGACGTGGCGGAGGAGATCCGGGCCGCCATCGGCGCCGGACTCGGGCTCGACGTGCCGACCGTCGTGCGCACCGGCGCCCAGCTGCGCGCCGCCGTGGACGCCAACCCCCTCGCCGTCGCCGATCCAGCCGGGTTCCTCGTCCTGTTCTGCTCCGGCGCCGTCGACGCCGAGGGTCTGGCGGGGATCGACCTGGCCCGGTACCCGCGCGAACGCATGGCGGTGGTCGGCCCCCACGTCTACACCCTCCACGAGCAGGGACTCAGGCACGCCAAACTGCCCGCCCTCGTGGCCAGGCACGTCGACGGGACCACCACGGGCCGCAACTGGCGCACCGTGCTGCGCCTGCTGGAGCTGGCCGAGGGCTGAACGCGTCCGCGACTGTCCGAGAGGAGTCCTCGGCGGCGTGCGCCGGACGCCGCCACGACCACGCGAAGGGGTGGTGCCCGTGCCGATGCGGTGGACCGTGATCCTGCGGGACCTGGCGGACACGGCGCGGCCGATCCGGCCCGAGGACTGCCACGGGCTGCTCAACCGCTGGTGGCCGCAGTCCCCGGAGGAGCACACGTCGGCCAAGCGGTGGGCCATGAACGGCTGGCCCTCGCCCCTGGGCGACCGGCTGCACCACTGGACGCTCACCTGGCTGGACGACGCCGACCCGCCCCCGCTGTCGCCGGAGGAGCTGGTCGGCGAACCGCAGCGCGTCGGCGACCACCTGCTGGTGCCGCTCTCGGTGACCCGCACCTTCGACCTCACCTACGCCCGGATGCTCACCGAGCCGCGCGGCGTCTCCCCCGTGCGCTCGGCGGAGGTGCGCAGCCGGACCCCCGTCGTCATGACCACCCGTGACGCCTCCGGTGAGCGCATCCCGCACATCTGGCCCAACCCGCGCCGCCTCTTCGGAGCCGTGCACCGCTCCGGCGGCGGGATCGTCGGAGGCAGCGGGGCCGTGGGCGCCGTGGCCCGGTTCGCGCCGCCCGTGCTCGCCGAGTCCTGGCTCGACGTGGTGTTCGACGGCCTGGCCCAGGTACGCCGCGCACCCCTGCCGGGGGAGGACGTGCGGCTGGCGGAGCACCACCACGCCGAGAGGCGCACCGTGCTCGGCTGGCACGGAGGGCTGCGCCTGGACCTGGCCGGAGGAGAGCGCCGCCACACCGACGCCTTCGCCGCCCTGCTGGAGCTGCTGGAGCTGACAGGCGTCGGCAAGTACACCGCCCAGGGTTTCGGCTCGGTGCGGGTGGACACGGTGACCAGTGGCCGGTCGCCCGCGGAGGTGCCCGCCCAGAGCCGCCGGCGGAGTCCGCGCCGGGTGCCTCGCCGCACCCCTCACCGGGTGGGTGAGACCCGGGGCCGGGCCGTCGCCGAGACGGAGGAGTTCGGAGGCACCCTGTTCGACTGATCCGACCGATCCGCGAATCCACCGGTTCCCGCCCGAGGACGGCGGAAGCGGACCGGTGTCCCGGCGGCCCCGCGTGGTCCGCCACCGCGGGCTCCCATCCGTGGACGGGCTGGGAGCCCGCGCGTGTGCCTCACCGGGAGGGGGCCGGGCCCCGGGCGGTCCGGTCCGCGCCCCGGTCGCGGAGTGTGCGGGCCAGGCCGCGCAGGTGCGGCACGAGGTCCCCGGGGGCGAGGGGCGGCGCGTCGGCGGGGGCGGACGGGTCGCGCCGCCGACGCGTGACCGCTTCGGGTGTGTGCGGGATCATGGGGAACCTCCGTGCCGGGGCGGGTCTGTGCACTGAGCTCTCTCGGACAGCGCACCGGGACGCTCCGTCCGAGAGGGGTCGGTGGGGGCCGGCCCCCGCGCGGTCCCGTGCCACGCCCCCGCACGCCTCGCCCGGAAGGAGCCCGAAACGGTGACCCGTGCTCCCCGGCAGCACCGCCCCACCGGAACAGGACAGGATCCGGAGGGCCCCCCGCCCGGCGGTGTGGTGGTCGGCGTCGACCTGCGCGGGATCCAGGCCTACGTGTACAGCGGCAGGCGCATCCTGGACGCGGTCGGACGCGCCGCCCTGGTCGCGGAGCTGACCGACACCTCCGACGCCGAGCACGGGATCGCCGACCTGGTGCCGCCGGACTGCGCGGTGCTGCGTGACGCGGGAGGAGCGCTCACGGCGGCCTTCCCGGACGCGGCGTCCGCACGCGGGTTCACCGCCCGCTACACCCGCCGTCTACGTGACCGCGCCGGCGACCTGACCCCCGTGGTCGCGCACGTGCCCTACGGCCCCCTCCCTCGGGACCGGGCCTTCGGGGAGCCCTCCGTCGCCGGGGAGCCCGCCGCCTCCGGAACGCTCGACGAGGCGCTGGCCGTGCTGCCCGCGCGGCTGCGCGAGGCGCGGCGGCACATGTCGGCCCTGCACACCCCCGCCCACGGGTACGGGATCACCGCCGTGTGCTCGGTCAGCGGCGGTCCCGCCGAGTCGGTGGACAGCAGCCGCGTCCAGGACGGCCGCGCCGACGTCCACGAACGGGTGGCCGCGGACGTGGCGCGTGCGCGGGGGATCGGCCGCCGCTGGCACCGCGCCCACAGCTCCGCCTGGCTGGCCGGCGCCGTCACCGCCACCGGCGCGCCCTCCCTCACCCTGCCGATGGAGGCCGACCGGCTGGGCCGCGACCACGGCGGTGTCAGCCGTGTCGCGGTCGTGCACGTCGACGTCAACGGCCTCGGCGCGATCCTGGGCGACTACCGCGAACGCGCGGGGGACCCGGACGTGCCCGGCTCCGGCGCGCTGGCCCAGCGGCACCTGTCCACCCTCCTCTCCGGACTCATCGAGGGGCTGGCCCGCGTCCTGGTCCGCGCCGTGGCGGCCACCGTCCACGCCGCGCCCGGACGGCGGCCCGTCATCCCCGGCACCGGTACCGCCGGGCCCGTCACCCTCCACCACGTGCCGCACGGGCCCGTGGACGTGCCGGTACGCCCCGTCGTGGTCGCCGGTGACGACCTCACCGTCCTGTGCGACGCCCGGCTCGCCCTGAGCCTGGCGCGCTACGCGATCGACTGGCTGGACGCCGACCCCGTGCTCGTCGGCGACCCCCGCGATCCCCGCGTGGGCCTGCACCGCGCACTCGCCGAGGTCCACGGGGAGCGCGTCCACAGCGGTCACTCCCACGGTGTTCACTCCGGCGGCGGCCGTACCGTCGTCGGGCCCGGCGGCGCCGAGCACACCACGTTCGTGCCCACGGTCGGGGTGGGGATCGCCGTCCAGCCGGTCGGCGCGCCGCTGTCGCTGGGCTACGACCTGTGCGAGGCGATGTGCCGCCGTGCCAAGGAGCACCGTGTCCGGCTCGCCGGGGACGACCCCGCCGCCCCCGACGAGCACGCCGTGGCCTGGACGACGCGTTTGGACGGGGTCGACCGGGTGCTGCGCCGCCTCGACCGGGCCCGCGGGGAGCCCGCCCCGCGGACCGGCCTGCCGCTGACCGGGACGGGGTTCACCCGCTTCCTGGACCGCTACCTGTCCGCGACCGCTCCGGGCAGCCTGCTCGCCGACGGCGGCACCCGCCACCGGGGCTGGCTGGTCTCCTCGCTGGTCCCCCTGCTGGAGTCGGGCACCGATCCCGGCCCGGAACTCGCCCGACGCGCCCACGTGACGGGAGACCCCGTCGAACTGCCCCTGGACTGGACACCCGGAGCCCTGCTCGACGCGGTCGAGGTCATGGACCTGTACCTCGACCCCGGCCTGGCGGCGGCCCTCCAACCCCACCGGCCCCAACCACAGGGGCGGACGGGGGCCGGTGGCCCACGCGTCCGGGCGGCTCACCCGGGAAGTGCGTTCCGATGAGCCGCCCGGACCGCGTCGTGGTGCACCTGGCCTCGCCCGCGCTCTTCGTCGGCGCCAGCGCGGACGGTACGGGAGCCGACACCGACGTGGTCACCGACGAGCACGGACTGCCCCACCTGCCCCGCCACCGCCTCGCCGCGCGGCTGGGCGCCGGTGCGTCCGACGCGCTGGCGGTGGCGCCCGGACTGGCCGGCGCCCGTGACGAGCTCTTCGGCCGCGGGGGCTCCCACGGGGCGGACCGGATACTGCGGGTGGGCCACGCCGTGCTGGGGGACCGGGTGCGCGCGGCGGTCGCCCGCGCGCTCGCCGGCCGCGCCGAACCGGTGCGCTCCACCCTGCGCCGTGCGGTCACCGACGCCTACACCACCCTGGAGTCGGGGATCGAGGCCGGTCCGGACGGGGCTCCCGAACCGGGCCGCCTGCGCACCCACCGGGTGCTCCTGCCCGGGCTGACCCTGACCGCCGCGCTGACCTGGGCCTCCCCGCCGCGTGAGGAGCACTGGCGGCTGCTGGCCCGCGCCTGCCTGGCCACCACCCGGATCGGGCTGCGGGGCACGCGCGGCCGGGGCCGGGTGGACGTGCGCCTGGCCGGCTCCGGCGACACCGACCCGCACGCCGTGACCCTGCGCCTGGCCGTACCCGCGGGCGGGCGCGGGGACCGTGGGGGCGCACCCGTATGAGCCCTCCTCCCGTGCCGGGCCCGCCGGCCCCCCGGCCACGGGGATGCGGAGCCACCGCGAGAACATGAATACTTCTCATGTCCAGTACCCGCACCGTGCCCCCGGGCGAGGCCGCGACGGCGGCGCGCACACCGCGGTGCGGTCCCCGGCCACCGGAACGCGGAAGGGGGACGAACCCGTGGACGTCCTCGCGGTGAACGGGTACCTGCCGCTGCGCCTCGTCCTCACCGACACCCTGGCGGTGCGCACCTCCTTCGACCCGCTGCGTGTGGACTCCGAACACACCATCGGCGGACGCGCCCAGCGCGGCATGCTCGCCGCCGCCCTGCGGCGCGCGGGCCGCGAACGCGAACTCCACGACTGGGTGGCCCGGGGCGCACAGGTCCGCTTCGCCCCCGCCCACCCACGGCTGGAACCGGGTGCGGACCCCGGCCTCCCCGGAGCCGCCCCGCGGGCCGCCGTCGCCTACCCCGCCCCCGCCTACCTCTACACCCCGGGCAAGGACGGCGACACCGCGGTCGACGCCTTCGGCGACACCGACCCCGCCACCCCCTACCGCGCGGTCCGCGACCCCCTCACCCCTGACCGCTCCCTGCGCGCCGCCGTGCGCACCACCGCCGAGCAGTACCTCGGCCGACCCCGCACGGGCGAGGCCGCCCGGAGCGTCCCCTTCTTCACCACCAGCGTCGACCCCGGCCAGGTCTTCGAGGCCCGCTGGCAACTGCGCGCCCCCGACCCCGACGCCCTGGAGCGGCTCGCCGAAGGCATCGCGGCCCTCCTCGCCGAGGCCGACGGCACCCTCACCCTCGGCTCCGGGGGCACCCGCGCCCACGGCGGCGTCCACGTGGCCCCCGTCGACCCCGACCGGCTCCTGGCGCCGGACCGGGTCGACCCCGTCCACGCGCGCTCCTGGGAGGCCGGGACACCCGTCGACCTGCTCCTGCTCTCCCCGGCGCTGCTGGTCGGCGCCGACGGCCAGGCCCGCCCCCAGGCCCTGGTGCCCGCCGTGCTCGACCTCCTCGCCCGGCGCCTGCCCGGCGTCCGCGCGCACGTCCTGGCCAGCCACGTGGAGGCCGGGCTCGTCGGCGCCTACCACCGCGGCTACCAGGGCCCCATGGCCCAGCGCTGGGCCGCCCGCCCGGGTGCGGTGGTCCGGCTGCGCCTGGACCGCGACCTGACCACCGACCAGGCCCGCGACCTGGAGGCGCACCCCCTGGGAGAGCGCGTCGTGGACGGCCACGGCCAGTTCACCCTGCTGTCCCCGCCCCCTCCCGGACCCGAACCCCTCGCCCCCGTGGCCGTCCCCCTCGCGGGTCGCGTCCCGGGCACCGTCCCCCTCGCCGACGGCCGGGCCGTCCCCGTCGGGGAACCCCCGCTCCCCGAGCGGGACGGCCCGTTGCGCTCCCTCTACGACGAACTCCTGTGGAACGCCGCCGTCGAGCCCGTCCGCGACCACGCCCGCGCCCTGGCCCGGGCCTCGGCGCACCGGCTGGACCCGCTCACCCCCCACCTGCTGGGCCGCCTGCGCGAGGCCACCGTCCACCCCCACCCCACCCCCGAGAGCGCCCTGGCCGCCCTCGAACGCACCGTCACCGCGCCTTCGACCGGACGCACGGCCACTGACTCCGCCGACGCCCACAAGGCCCCGTACGACCGCGCCGTACGCGCTCTGGCCCGCGCACGCCTCGTCCGCCCCGGCGGACGGGAACCCGTCACCGTCCAGTCCTGGCTGGAGGGACTGTCCGCCCGCACGGCCGCCGCCTGGTGGTCCGACAACCGGCCCGACCCCGTGTACAGCCCCGCCTACGCCCGGGCGATCGCGGCCGTGGACCTCTCCCTGCCCGACGGCCTTCCGCCCGACGACCACCCCAGCGCCCTCTCCGCCCGGGCCCGCGAATGGGAGGGGCGCGCCGCACCCCGCCTCGCACTGACCCTGGTCTCCTCGTGGCTGGCCGAGGCCGCCCGCGCCCTGCGCGCCGAACAGGACGGGGGACGGCCCGGCGGGGGAGGCGCCGGGTGAGCGGGGCGCCCGACGGTCCGGGGGTGCTCTGGGAGATCGCCCTCCGGCTGTGCCTGCTCTCCGACACCCATGTCGGCGCCGCACGGGCCGTTCCCCGCCACACCGTGGGAGGCGACGCGGACCTGCCCGTGGACCGCGACCCGGGCACCGGTGCGCCCCGCCTGCGCGCCACCACCCTGGCCGGGCTGCTGCGCCACGAACTCGCCTCGCGAACCGGTGACCCCGACAGCGTCCGCGCGCTCATGGGCGCCGCGCGGGCGCACACCCCCACAAACCCGGACGCGTCCGCCACGAGCGCCCTGGACGTGGACGACGCCCTCGCCGAACTCCCCGAGGGAACCGCGGTCGCGGTCCGGACCGGTACGCGGGTGGACCCGGCCTCCGGCACCGTCCAGCCGGGACGCGTCTGGCGGTGGGAGATCCTGCCGGCGGGCACCGTCCTCACCGCGCACATGCGCCTGCGCGTGTGCGCGCCGGCCGACGAGGCCCGCCTGCTCACCCTGCTGCTCCTGGCCACCGACGGCCTGGCCGGCCCCGGGGCCTCCGGGCCGGGGGCCGGTGTCGGCGGCCGCACCGGCCGTGGTTACGGCACCGTGCGCGCCACCCACTGGGCGGCGCGCCGCCACGACCTCGCCGACGAGCACGACTGGTTCGCCTACCACGCCCGCTCCTGGGCCCGGCGCTGGTCGGAGGGCGCCGACGCGCTCGCCGGCGCCCCCGCCGACCTGGCCGACGCCCTGACCGCCGAGCTGCGCGCCTCCGGCCGCACGGCGGCCGCCGCACACCTGGCCGCCCGAGCCGACCAGCCCGACCGCCGCCACCGCGACGAGCTCCACCTGACCCTGGCCGTCGCCGAGCGGTCCGACCCCACCGGCCCTCCGGGACACGGCCTCCGCCCCGGGCTGCTCATGGTCGGCGACCCTCCCGACCACGAGCGGACCGGCGAGGCGGACCGGGCGCACCGGCACCGCCCCGCCGTGACGGATCCGTACCAGCCCGCCGTCCACCTCGCCCCGGTCCTCGGCGACACCGCGCTGTTCGCCCTGCTCAAGCGGATCGGCGGCCGCCTGGTCCGGGACGCCGCCGAACACCTGGGATCCCCGACCGGCCGCTGGCGGGACTGGCACGGGCGCTGGTGGGGCGCCGACACCGACCGCCACGGCCGTCCGCGCCCCTCCCGGATCCGGCTGCGCACCGTCCCCGTCCTCACCGGCGGCGCGCCCCTGACCACCACCCGCCTGACGGTGGACTCCCTGTTCGGCGACGCCGTCGACGGCCGCCTGTTCACCACGGACCTGCACTGCGGCGGCAGCGCCGAGGCGGTCGTGGACGTGCGCGGACCCGACGACGCGGTGCGCGGCCTGCTCACCCTCCTGGTGCGCGAGTTGGCCACGGTACCCTTCGACACCCTCGGCGCGGGCGCGGGCAGCGGGAACGGACGCCTGACCGCGACCCGGGCCCTTCTGGTCACCCGTCCAGGCGACGGCGGCCCGCCGCACACGGTGGACCTGCTCGCCGCCGTGTTCGATCCCGACAGCGCGGAGGCCGCCACCGCACGCGGCTGGTCGGCCGCCCTGCGTACCGCGCTCGCTCCCGACGACGCCGAGGAGGCACCCCGGTGAACCACGACCCCCCGGGCCCGCGGGGCCTGACCGTCCACCGCCTGACCGACGGCCAGGTCGAGTCGGTCCTCACCGACGTCTTCACCCGGGGCAGGCGGTGCCGTCTGCTCGACACGGGCACCGGAGACGTCCCCGGCTCGCCCGGCCGTCCCCAGTGGCTGCTCGCCGAACTCGGCGACGGCCGCGTCACCGGCGCCTGCCCGGGTGCGCGGTGGCGCCGCTCGGACCAGCCGCCCACCGGCGAAGCCCCTCCGCCGGGCCCCGCCGGCGACCGCTGGCGGATCCTGGAGGTCCTGGTGTTCGGCCCGCACGCACAGGTCCGTGTCGGCGAGGGCGCCGGGGCCGGATGGATCAGTGCCGACGCGCCCGGACCGCTCCCGGAGTGGCTGCGCCCGCGCGACCGGTCCTTCCTCCTCCAGGGCTGGAACGGCCCCGAGTACAGCCGGACCCTGGACGGCGAGGTGCCCCTCGCGGTGACCCGGGAGCCCTCCGGGACCCGGGCCGTCCTCCCGGTGGAGTGGGCCGACTTCTCCGGCCGCCCGCGCCCCGGCCCCGACGGCGTGACCGCCCTGGAGAGCTCGGGCACCTGGCTGACCGTGCGCGAGTACTGGGCCGAGGACCCCGGTACCGGGGCGGTCGGGGTGGCCTTCCACCGGCTCACCGGTATGCGTACGGGGACGAAACCGACCGGGCCGGAGTTCGACGTGGGCACCGGCGACGAGATCAGCGGAAGGGGACTCCGGTGGTGAACCCGCGCGAGGCCGCCGCGCGGCCCGGCGGGGCACCCGTGCCCGCGCACCGGGAGGGCCGCTTCCACGCCACCGCGCCCTACGGGCTGGTCCGGCTCGCCGACACTCCCATGCCCGCCTCCGACCTGCACGGCGAGCACTCGGCCGACGAGCTCCTGCGCGGCCACGACCGCACGGTGCCGGGCACCCGTTCGGGGTGGATCGACCTGACCCTGACCACGCTCACCCCCACCTTCGTCGGCCAGACCCCCGAACGCGGCCGGGCGAGCGCGTCCCTGCGCTTTCCCCACGGCGACCGCCGCCTGCCCGCCCTCCCCGGCTCCACCCTGCGCGGTCTGGTCCGCAACACCGTGCGCATGCTCACCGGCGGCGAGACCGGACCGGTCAACACCCCCATGCTGTTCTTCCGCGCGCCCGTGCGCATCGACCCCGACAGCACCGACAGCGCCCTGTCCACCCGGGCGCGCCAGGTCATGGCCCAGCAGCACTCCCACTACCGGAGGCGCCGCGCCGGGCTGCGCACCAGGCAGGGCTTCCTGTTCCACTCGCGGGCCGACGGGCACTGGTACGTGGTCGAGGTCCCCGCCACCGCCCTGTCCGACGAGCCCGGCCAGGCCCTCAAGGTGCCCTTCGCGGTCCTGCGCGAGAGCCTGCGCACGTGGGACTTCGGGGTCGAGGACTTCCCCGACCCGCCCCGGAACAACACCTACGTCCCCACCACCCACGAACAGCACGGACGCCTGCAGTACCGGTGGGTGCACGCGGTCCACCTGCCCGGGGAGCGGCGCGTGGCCGCCGTCGCGCCCACCGCGGAGGAGGCGCGCGCCCACCTGGACGCCCGCGCCGCCTCTGCCCGCGGCCTCGGCCGGGGCGGCGTGGTGCACGCCCTGCTCGTCCTGACCGGGGTCGCCGCCGGTGAGCGCCGCAACGCCTACCTCTTCCCCCGGCCCCCCGACCTGGGCGGGGGCCTGCGCGTCCCCGACGCCATGGTGGAGCTGTTCGAGTCGGCCGAGCAGGTCACCGGCTACCAGCGCGCCGCCTTCCCCGACACCCTCGGCACGGGCCCGGGCGACCCCGTGCGGGAGCCGGTCGCCGGGGCCGGCGGCGGCGGCCTGCCCCGGCGCGGCCTCGAACCGGTCTGGTTCGACCTCGACCCCTCCGGGGCGGTGGTCTCCTTCGGCCGCTCCGGCGGCTACCGCATCGCCGTCGGCGACGACAACCCGATCCGTCGCGCCCTGCCCGCGCCCGTCCTGGGCCCCCAGCACGGGGACCCCGACCGGGCCGCGCTGGCGGGCCGCACCGTGGACGTGTGCCGCGCCCTGTTCGGCGACACCGACACCTTCCCGGGCGAGGCGGGCGCCTCCAAGGGGCGGGTGTCGTTCGGCAGCGCGCTGAGCACCGACCCCGGCCCCGACTACCCCGACGGCGCGGTCCTGCGCGTCCAACTGCTCTCGCCCCAGCGGGGCTGCTTCGCCAACTACCTGGTGCAGGGCCCCGACGCGGCCTCGGGGGAGCGGCCCGACATCATCACGTGGTCGCACGAGGGCCGGGTGCGCCTGGGCGGGTACAAGGCGTACCTGCACCGGCACCGCGCCGAACTGGGCAGCCCGGTCCGCTACGACGAGCGCGCCCGGGAGGAACTGGGCCTGGCGGTGCTGCCGCCCGGTGCGCGGGCCGAACCGCCCCGCGACACCCAGCGCGACATCGTCCCCCTCCGCGACGGCCTCACCTTCCGCTCACGCGTCACCTTCACCAACCTGACCGACGGTGAACTCGGCGTGCTGCTGCGCGCCCTGCTGCTCGACAACCCGGTGGACGGGGGAGACCCCGCCGACCCCGAGTACGCCCACAAGGTCGGTATGGGCAAGTCGCTGGGCATGGGCAGCGTGCACCTGAGGCCGGAGCTGTACCTGGTGGACCGGCGTGCCCGCGCCCTGGACCCGGGTCCGGACGCCGGGGTCGTACGCGCCGACGGCCACCGGGTCCAGGGGTTCCTGGACGCGTTCGGCGCCGCGCTGGTGGGCAGGCGGCTGCCGGGTGGGTCCGACCCCCGGCGGTGGCGGCGGGTGGAGCAGGCGGTGGACGTGTGCCTGGCCGGCCGGTGGCGCGGCCGCCTGCCCTGGGAGGAGACCGCGGTGATGTCGCTGCGCGAGTTCGCCGAGTACCCGGTGCTGCCCCCGCTGACCCGGCGGTTCCACGACGCCGGGTGGTCCGGACGGGCGTGAGGGGACCCCCGGGCACGGCTCGGGGCCCGCGGGCGCGGCCGGGGCCTCGGAGGCGGCGGGGAACCCCGGACACGACCGGGCCGACGGGTGGTCCGCCCGGTCGGGGAAGCCGCCGCGCCCCCGGTCAGCCGTCGATGGTCTCGGCCAGCGCCTCCAGCAGGTCCGCACGCGTGTCGGGGTCGTCCTGGGCGCGGGACCACAGGGCGGGAACGGATCCCCCCTCCAGCAGTGCGCACAGCAGGGTGTCCAGCGCGCCCTGCGGGTCGGCCTCGAAGTCCGCACGCGACCCCTGGGCCCGCGCCGTCAGTTCCAGGGCGGCCCGCTCCAGCCACGCGCGCTCCCGCGCGCCCAGCACCTCGCGCCGCCCGGAGTCCTCCTCCACCGGTTCGGGGGCGTCGGGAACGGGGGAGTAGGGGGCGCTGCGGGCCCGGCCGCGCGCCTGCTGGACGAGCCGGAAGTGGTCGGGCATGCTCACCGCCATCCGCCCCAGGACACCGGTGAGCCTGCGGGCGACGTCCTCGCCGCTCATGCCGGGCAGCAGCCCGCGCAGCAGCAGACGGCGCCGCTGGTCGAAGGTGCGGCCCGGGTCGGCGTCGCGCCCCGAGGCCAGTTCCGCCAGCTTGCGCAGCAGGTAGTCGCCGGTGGCGGTGGAGACCATGGGCGGTTCCCTGACGGCGGCCACGGCGCGTCCGCGCAGGTCGGCGACGGGTACGGCGCTGCCGTCCTCGGTGAAGGAGACCGTCTCGCCCGGGTGGATGTCCTCGGGCAGGTCGGCCGCGGGATTGCCCCAGCCCGCGGTGAGCACCAGCATGGCCAGCGCCTCCTGGTCGACCAGGTCCGTGGCGACCCGGGCCACGTCGCGGCGCTGCGCCCAGCGGCGCGGGCGCTCGGAGAAGGCGCAGCGCACCCGTCCGCCGGCGGCGGCCTGGGGGTAGACGCGGCGCAGGTTCTTGTAGGAGCGGTCACGGCGCACGTCGTCCAGGGCGTCGCGCAGCCGGTGGGCGGCGGTGCGGTCGACGCCGGTGTCGCCGGGTGCGGCACGGCGCATGCGCACGGCGACGACGCCGTCGGGATCGCCTCCGTGGACCGGGCACGGGCAGTACTCGGCGCACAGGTCGACGTAGTCGCAGAACTGCTCGGAATGGCCCGAGCAGCCCTGCGCGGTTCCGTCCGCGGAACAGGGCCCGCACCCCAGCACGCGTGTGAAGGCGCGCAGGAAGGAGGCGGAACCGAACAGCTCCCAGGCGGAGCAGTGGTGCGTGCTCACGAACTCTTCTCCCCGGTGGTCCGGGGCCGGGTCGCTTCCCCAGCCCTCCGGGAAAGCGCGTACGAAAGAGACGTGAGACCTCAGGTGGCACCCCCGCGTCAACGGGAGGCCGCGTCCCAAAATAGGTCTGCTGCGGTGGGAATGTCAATGATTGGACTCTCGTACCGAGTTACATAAATGCCCAGAGATGCTAAGGAAATGGACATTGGTAACAACGGCCTCAGTTTTTCTCGGATTCTCGGCGCGGCACGGTGTTCCGACGGGGGCGGCTGTGTCCGAGAGACTGCGGTGAGGATCCGGAACGGGGCACGTCACGGACGGGCGGGGGCGTCCGTCCGGCCGTTCGGAGCGAGAGGAACGGAGGTCGCCGGATGCGGGTGGTCAACCTGACGCCGCATGTGGTGACGGTCGTGGACGAGAGGTCGCGCGTCATCCGGCGCTGGCCGGGAGCCTCCCGCCCCGCCCGGGTGGAGGCCGTGCGCGTTCCCGTGGGGCTGGAGGTGGCCGGGGTGCCGCTGATGGCGGAGAAGCGCACCAGGGCCGACCTCCCCGAGCCGCAGGAGGGGGTGTGGTTCATCGTCTCCTCCGTGGTCGTCTGCGCCCATCCCGAGCGCCGGGACCTGCTCGTGCCCTCCGACCTCGTGCGCGACGGCAGCGGAGTGGTCACCGCCTGCCGCTCCTTCGTGGTCGGCGGCGCCCCGGTACGGGTCGGCGGCCGGCCCCCGGAGGACACGCCGGTGCCTGGAGGGGAGAAGGTGAACGCCTGAGACGGGTGTGAAAGGAGGTGCGGTCACCAGGATCCGGAACCGCCGGGAACAGGGCGTTTCCATGGAAGAACGCCGCGCGGGCACAGTAGCGTGGTCGCCGACCACATCCCCTTTCCGGGAGGGACGCCGTGGACGGTCCCCGTGCCGCCGTCGTGCTCGTCGGGCGCAACCCCACCCCCGCGCTGCTGTCCTCCCTCACCCTCCCCGCCGACCACCTGGTCCTGGTGGCCAGCGACGGGACCCGCCCCCTCGCCCGACGGGTCGCCGCCGCCGTGGAGCGGCTGGCCTCGCCCGAGTCCGTGCGGGTGGTGAGCGTGGGCCCCGACCCCCACGACTTCGGGCCGGTCACCGACACCATGGCCGCCCTGCACCGTGCGGGCGGCGGCGAACCCTGGTTCCTGGACTACACCGGCGGCACCAAGGTGATGAGCGTGGCCGCGGCCCTGCTGCACGAGCGGGTCCTGCCCCCCGAGCGCCACCCCCACGCCCGCCGCTGGCGCCACTACCTCGACGCCGCCCGCGACACCCTGCGCACCGCGGACGGCTCCCACCCCGGGCGTCCCGTGGTCGGCGACGGCGTCGACCTGCGCGTCCTCGCCGGGATCCACGGGGCCCACTGGCTGTGGGACCGCGACCCCGAACCCGTCCGCCTCTTCGTGCAGGGAGGACGGCAGGCCCTCCAGGCGCGCTTTCCCGACCTGTCCCCGGCCGTGCGGCGCGGCGTCGTCGCCGAGGGCCGCGTCCTGTCCCACCTGCTGCGCCACACGCGCCGCCACCCCGAAACCGAGGTCGTCGGAGCCCGCCAGGTCGTCGACCCCCGGCACCCCGACGGCTCCATCGCCGACTTCGACGCCATCGTGCGCTACCGGCACCGGGTGCTGTGCGTGGAGGCCAAGACCCGCCCCGACGACGTCGTGGCCCGCGCCGGGTGGACCGTGGCCAAGGCCCGCAGGGTCTTCGGCGCCGCCGCCCAGGTGCTGTTCGTCCACACCGGCCCCGCCGTTCCCGGGCTGCGCGAGCGCGTCACCGCCTACAACCCCGCCCTGAGCGCCCGCAGCGTGCACGTGTGGAGCCTGGACGACCTGCTGTCGCGGCTGACCTCCTTCGAGGAGATCCGCAGGGCCTTCTTCCCCGGACCGGGCGCTCCGGCCCCGGGGGCCTACACCGGGTCCGACACCGGTCCCGACACCGCTCCCGCACCGTCGGAGCCCCCCGCGCCCGCGCCGCCCGAACACCACCCCGGCCCCGCGGACGGACCCGTCCTGGTCACCTCCCTGGGCGGCAGCCGCCTGGGCACCCTCACCGCCGTCCACGCCCACCGGCCCGCAGGCACGCTGGTCCTGCCCTCACGGCAGAGCGTGCGCGACGGGATGCGCGAGGCCGCCGCCCGCACCCTGCACGCCGCCGAGCACCCCGGCGCGCCGCCCGCCGACGCCGCCCGCCTGAGGGAGGGCGGGTACCGCGACCGGGTCCGCTTCACCCCCGACCCCGTGGACGGCTTCGACGCCGACGCGGTCGCCGCCGTCGCCCGGGACTGGATCACCCGGGAACAGGACACCGACCCACCGCCCCCGGTCATAGCCGACATCACCACCGGGACCAAGGCGATGAGCCTGGGCCTGGCCCTGGCCGCCCGCCGCTCGGGCGCCTGCGCCACCTACCAGCTGGCACGCAGGCGCACCGTGGTCTGCCTGACCCACGGCGCTCTGCCCCTGCGGGGCCGCGCCCGCGTGGACTGGCCGCTGGTCCTGCCCGGGTACACGCCGCTGGCCGGCGACCGGCCGGGGGAGGGCGCCGGGGCCTCGGCCGTGTCCCTGGCCGGGCGGGTGTGCCGCGAGGCCCGCTCCCAGGTGGACACGGGCCTGCTCGACGCCGCCCGCGCCGCCCTGGTACGGGCGGCCAGCGGGCCGGTAGATGTGTGGATGGACGCCTCCCTCACCGACCTCGAGGAGTGCCTGACCGCCCAGGAGCGCCCCAGCCTGGTGCTCACCTTCGACGACCGCGCGGTGGGCCTGACCGCGCCGGGACGGTACCGGCGCCGCACCCCCGGCGGCCGGGCGCACGAGGTCGGCCGGGGCGCGTGGGCGCAGAGCGTGTTCGCCGCCACCGTGCACCTCGGCACGCGCTGCGACGTGGCCGGAACGGTGGTCGCCCTGGCCCGGCCCGGAGGCGACGTCAGCCGCGCGGTCGAGCTGGTGGACTGGATCGCCCACGCCGACCCGGAGCGGGAGCCGGGGCGGATCTCCTTCGGCGAGCCCCTGCGCCCCCTGGTGGCGGTGGCCTCCCCCGACGCGCTGCCCCCGCTGCTGGACACCGACGTCAGCAGGCTCTAGCGCGGCCCTCACCGGATGATCTTGCTCCCAGCGGCACTCTCGACCGTCGACAGTGCCGCTGGGAGCAAGATCACCGCCGTTGGGGAGCCGCCGCCTCGACAAGACCGACTTTTTGCCTGCTCAGCCGCTCGCACCACGGTCCTCGCGGCTCTTTTCCGGTGAGGATGGAAAGGGCAGGCGAAGCGTCGTGGGAACGGAGCCGGAGGTGCGACACGGGGTGCGAGCCCTCGGGCTCGGCGGGCTCATCGCGGTGGTGCTGGCCACGGGATGCCCTCCCGAGGACGCCCCCTTCCACGGGCAGGAGGTCTCCTGGCGGCCCTGCCACGACGGGGAGGAGGACGCGGCCGGCGGGGGAGCCGACACGGAGTGGCTGGAGAGCCTGGAGTGCGGCACGGTCACCGTTCCCCTGGACCACGGCGAGCCCCGCGGAAGGACCCTCGACATCGCGTTGGTCCGCGCGCCCGCCGACGGGCCGAAGGAGGAGCACCTGGGATCCCTGGTCGTCAATCCGGGCGGTCCCGGCGTCTCGGGCGTGCGGGCGCTGGAGTCCCCCCTGTTCGGTGACGGGATCCGCGCCGCCTTCGACCTGGTCTCCTTCGACCCGCGCGGCGTCGGGAAGAGCGGGGGCTTCGCCTGCGGGGACCGGTACGCCCTGGTCGACGCCCGCCAGAGCGTGGCCGGCACCGACCCCGGCGACCTGGGCGCCGCCGAGCTCCGGCCCCTGGCGGACGCGGCCCGCGGGTACGCCCGCGCGTGCGAGGAGAGGGTGGGGGAGGAGTTCCTGGCCCGCGTCGGCACCGTCAACGTCGCCCGCGACCTCGACGTCATCCGCGACGCCCTGGGCGAGGAGCGGCTGAACTTCGTCGGCTACTCCTACGGCGCGTGGATCGGCGCCCTGTACGCCCACATGTACCCGGAGAACATCCGGGCGCTGGTCCTGGACGGCGCCGTGGCGACCCGGATGTCCAACGCCGAGGCGGCCGTCGACCAGGTCGCCGCGTTCCAGCACACCTGGGAGATGTTCCTGGCCGACTGCGTCGCCGAGGTCGACGCGTGCCCGTTCACCGGCGCGGACCGCGGCTCCGGGGGGCCGGGGGCCGCCAGCGAGGCCGACGCCCGGATGGCCGGACTCCTGGAGCGGCTCGACCGGGACCCGGCCCGGGTCGAGGGGATCCCGGTGGACGGCCGGACGCTGCTCACCATGGTCGGCATGGCGCTGTACCAGGAGGGCGCCTGGGACCACCTCGCCGGCGTGCTCACCGCCCTCGCCGAGGGTGACGACCGCGGGGTCGAGCGCCACCTCGGGCGGCTGTACGACGACACCTTCGGCCAGTACGCGAAGGCGGAGTCCGGCGAGAGCGAGCCCGGGACGGGGCACCAGGACGCGGGCGCCGCGTACACGGCCGTGAGGTGCGCCGACCGCGCCGACCCGGAGGACGTGACGGCCTACCGCGACGCCGCCGACGAGGCCGCCGACATCTCCCCGCTGTTCGGCCCGGGCCCGGTGTGGGACCAGTTGCCGTGCGCCTACTGGCCCGGGACCGAGAAGGCGCCCACCGCCCTCACCGCTCCCGAGGCGCCCCCGATCGTGGTCGTCGGCACCGTCGGCGACCCCGCCACCCCCTACCACTGGGTCCGGGAGGCGGCCGAGCGGCTGGAGACCGCCACCCTGGTCACCTACGAGGGCGCGGGGCACACCGTCTACGGATGGGGGCGCAGCCCGTGCGTGGACGGCGCGGTGGACGCCTACCTGCTCACCGGCGAGGTGCCCCGGCCGGGGCTCACCTGCCCTCCGGCCGTCACCTGAACCCGTGCGGCCGGCCCGTGACACCGGGTGGAGGAAAGCCGGAGGCCCCGCGCCCTCCTCTCCGGCTGTCCGGGGTGTCCGTGAGCGAAGCCCTCGGGGCACGGGGGACGACGACCGTGGCCGACCGCCGCGGCCGTGCGTGAACCGGGGAGGTCCGGCGGGTATCCGGTCGGTGTCGGGAAGTCGGAGGCGCCGGAGCCCTCCCAGGGCGTGTACGCGGTACCGCACGGCCGGTCGCCGCCAGGCCCGAGGGCGTCCCCGCGCGACCGGGGAGGTCCCTCCCGGCCCCTTCCGGCACCTCGCGGTCCCTCCCGGCACCTTCCGACCCTCCACGGCCCTCTCCGGACCGCGGCCGTGCGCGTACACTCCAGTCATGGCAGATACGCGCGCGGTGGAGCAGGGTCCGTTCCGGACCGCCCACATCCCGGGCTCGACCACCGCGGGCCCCCCGGCCGTCAGCCGGTCGACCTCCGTCCTCCCGGAGGCACCCCGCACCGGCCTCACGGCCCTGCACGGCCACGGTTAGCGACCTCTCCGCGTGTTCCGGCCGCCCCCCGCGGGCGCCGTCTCCGTGGCCCCGCGACCCGCGGCCCGTCACTCCCCGCGCACGACGCGCGCCTCTCCGCCTTCGGCCGGGCCCCCGCGCGGAGCCCGGACCGGGCCCTCCCATCCAGTCCCGCACCACCCTCCCCGCCAGCCGGCTCCGCCGGCTGCGCCCACGGGTGCGGCCGTGCCCACGAGGCCGGCCGCGCCACTCTCGAAGGGACCCCTCGTGAAGTTGAGCGAGCTGCTGCACGGCCACGACCACCAGGTACTGCACGGAGACCAGGACATCCCGATCACCTCGGGGCCGTGCCTGGACGCCGACCGTGTGACCCCCGGTTCGCTCTACGTCGCCCTGCCAGGACACCCCGAGGGCGGCCCCGAGGCCGTCGGGGAGGCGGTCGCCCGCGGGGCCGTCGCCGTCCTCGTCGAGGGACCGGACCCGTCCGGCCGGCCGGCGGACCCCGGTGTGTGCGTGGTCCGGGTGCCGGACGCGCGGGTCACGACGGCACTCGTCTCGTCGCGCTACCACGGTGAGCCGGGGCGCGCCATGGACGTGGTCGCCGTCACCGGCACCAACGGCAAGACGTCGGTGTCGTCCATATACGAGTCGCTGCTGAGGATCTCCGAGGGCGCCCGGGTGGGGGTCATCGGGACCTCCGGCGCCCGGACCGGCGGCGACCCGATCCTCATGCCGAGGTCGGTGCTGAGCACGCCGGAGGCGCCGGACCTCCAGTACCTGCTGGCGTGCATGCGCGACCGGGGCAGCGCCAGCGTCGTGCTGGAGGCGACGTCGATGGGGCTGCTGAACCACAGGGTGGAGGGCTCCTTCGTCGACGTCGGGGTCTTCACCAACCTGACCCAGGACCACCTGGACGACCACGGCACGATGGAGCGCTACCAGGAGGCGAAGATGCTCCTGTTCCAGGGCATGTGCCGGCGCGCCGTGGTCAACGCCGACGACCCCGTGGGCGCCACGATCCCGGCCATGATGCCCGGCGCCGTGACCACCTACGCCATCGAGGCGGACGCGGACTACCGGGCGACCGACCTGGTCGTGGACGCCTCGGGGACCCGGTTCGTCCTGCACCACGGCGAGCGCAAGTACCCGGCGGCGATCCCCATCCCCGGCCGCTTCTCGGTGTCCAACGCGCTGGCCGCGGTGGCGGCCTGCCACCTCCTGGGGCACGACCTGGAGGGCCTGGTGGACGCCCTCGACCGGATGCCGCAGATCCCGGGGAGGTTCGAGCACTTCGCAACCCCGGACGGGGTCTCCGTCATCGTGGACTACGCCCACTCGCCCGACTCGCTGGACAAGGTCCTGTACACGATCCGCGGGTTCGCCCCGCACCGGGTGCTCACCGTCTTCGGCTGCGGCGGCGACCGGGACACCACCAAGCGCGTCCGGATGGGCGAGATCGCGGGCACCTACTCCGACCTGTGCGTGCTCACCTCGGACAACCCCCGCTACGAGGACCCGGAGGCGATCATGGACCAGGTCGTCCCGGGCATCGAGGCGACCGGCACGCCCTTCGAGCGGGTCGGCGACCGACACGGGGCCATCGCCCTCGCACTGTCCTCGGCCCGTCCCGGGGACGTCGTCCTGGTCGCGGGCAAGGGCAGCGAGTCGTACCAGAGCGTCGGCGACGACCTCCTCCCCTTCGACGACATGACGGCCGTACGCGAGATCTCCCGCGCCTGACGCCGTGCCCCTCCCCTCCACGGGGGAACACCGTTCGGCGGGAGACGGCCGCCGCACACACGACCGCCCCGGCCCCGCGCGGGGCCGGGGCGGTCACCCGCGTCGGGGCCTGCCACGGTGTCGGGGCCGTCTACAGCTTCGAGGCGGCCGCCTCGTCCAGCCAGAACACGGTCCGCTCCGCGCCGCGCGCACCGGCCACGGGGGCCTCGTCCACGCTTCCTCCGGCGAGGCCCAGGCGCACGGCCTCGGCCTTGCCCTCACCCGAGGCCAGCACCCACACCTCGCGGGCGGCCCGGATCGAGGGCATGGTCAGGGAGATCCGCTGCGGCGGCGGCTTGGGCGAGTCGTGCACCGCGGTCACCGACGCCTCCTCCTCGCGCACACCGGGCAGGCCCGGGAACAGCGAGGCCACGTGCGCGTCCGGGCCCACGCCCAGCAGGCACACGTCGAAGGCGGGCACGGGCCCCCGGCCGCGCGCGGCCACCGCCATCTCCCGGCCGTACCGGGTGGCCGCGTGCTCGACGTGGTCGCCGTCCATCCCGTCGGAGGCGGGTATCGGGTGCACGTTGTGCGGCGGGACGGAGACCGCGTCGATCAGCGCCTCGCACGCCTGGGTCTCGTTGCGCTCGGGGTCCTTGTCCGGCAGGAACCGCTCGTCGCCCCACCACAGGTGCACGTGGGACCAACTGATCCCGGCCTCCTTGGCGTGGTCGCGCACCGCCTCCAGGGTGCGGATACCGATCCCGCCCCCGGTCAGCACCAGGTGGAAGTCGCGCTTGTCCGACTCGGCCTGGACGATCATGTTCACCAGCTTCAACGCGACGCTGTCGGCCAGCGCCCCCGCGTCGGAGTGGCGGACGATCTCCGGTTCGCTCATCCTCTTGCTCCGCTTCCGGAGAGCAGCGATCCCAGGTGGTGGGCCGCGCTCTCGTAGATCTCGTCGGGGTCCAGACGGCGCAGCTCCTCGGCCAGGGCCCCCGAGGCGTTGCGCCGTGCCAGCGCCACCGTCTGGTCCGGCTGCCCGAACCGCGACAGTGTGGCCACCTGGCCGTCCACCCGGGAGATCACGATGTCCCCCTGGTCGGTGGTCAGGCGCACCTCGGTCAGGCCGGGGCCGTTGGAGACGTCGCGCTCCACCGGCACCTCCAGCCGGTCCGTCAGCCACGCCGCCATCAGCTCGGCGCTCGGGTAGTGCGACTCGGCGGTCACCCTGGCCGAGGTCACCCACCCGCTCGGCTGGTCCATGGCGCTGGCCAGCAGCGAACGCCACGGCGTCAGCCGGGTCCAGGTCAGGTCCGTGTCGCCCGGACTGTAGTGGGACACCCGCTCCACCAGGTCCCCCAGGGGGTTCCGGGCGCGCAGGGCGTCGGTGATCCGCCGCTGGGCCAGGCGCCCCACCGGGTCGGCGGCCGGATCGGCCGGACCCACGCCCGGCCACCACGTCACCACCGGCGCGTCGGGTACCAGCAGCGGGGTGAGCACCGAGTCGGCGTGCTCGCCCAGCTGCCCGTACAGCCGCAGCAGCACGGCCTCACCGGGGCCGGAGGTGCCCGGACGGCGGATCTCGGCGTCGATGGCCGGCTCGGCCTCGGGGTCGCGCCGGATCAGCGCCACCACGCGTGAGGGGTGCTCGCGGCCCGCCTCGGTGGCGGCGCGCACGGCGTCGTAGTGGTCGGCCTCGTCGGTGACGATGACCAGGGTCAGCACCATGTTCATGGCACCGCCGCCCACGCTGAGCCGCTCGGACATGAGCGCCTCGGTGATCTGCGAGGTGGTGGTGTGCGGCAGGTAGAGCGTCACGGGTTCCTCCCGGCGGTCTGGTGGCTGTTCACGGGCGCCGCCACTGGCGTCCGTCCCTGGAGAGCAGTCGATGGGCCGACTCCGGGCCCCAGGTGCCCGCGCCGTACTGCTCGGGGCGCCCCGCCTTGGCCCAGTACTCCTCGACCGGGTCCAGGATCTGCCAGGACAGCTCGACCTCCTCCTGGCGCGGGAACAGCGGCGGGTCGCCGATGAGCACGTCCAGGATGAGCCGCTCGTAGGCCTCGGGGCTGGCCTCGGTGAAGGACTGCCCGTAGGCGAAGTCCATGCTCACCTCGCGGACCTCCATGCTGGCCCCCGGCACCTTGGAGCCGAACCGCAGCGTCACTCCCTCGTCCGGCTGGATACGCAGGACCAGGGCGTTCTGCCCCAGCTCGCTGACGTCGGAGCGCGGGAACAGCTGCTGGGGCGCGGCCTGGAACACCAGCGCCACCTCCGTCACACGGCGGCCCAGCCGCTTGCCGGTGCGCAGGTAGAACGGCACGCCCGACCAGCGCCGGGTGTCCACCGCCAGCTTCAGCGCCGCGTAGGTCTCGGTCACCGAGTCGGAGGGGATGCCCTCCTCCTCCAGGTAGCCGCGCACCGACGCGCCGCCCTGCCAGCCCGCCGCGTACTGGCCGCGCGCGGTGCCCGTCTCCAGGTCCTCGGGCAGCGACACCGACGCCAGCACCTTCTCCTTCTCCGCGCGGATCGCGTCCGCGTTGTAGGAGATGGGCTCCTCCATGGCCACGAGCGCCAGCAGTTGCAGCAGGTGGTTCTGAATGACGTCGCGGGCCGCGCCGATGCCGTCGTAGTAGCCCGCGCGGCCGCCCACACCGATGTCCTCGGCCATGGTGATCTGCACGTGGTCCACGTAGCTGCGGTTCCACAGGGGCTCGAACAGGGTGTTGGCGAAGCGCAGCGCCAGGATGTTCTGGACCGTCTCCTTGCCCAGGTAGTGGTCGATGCGGAACACCGACGTCGGCGGGAACACGTGGTCCACCACCGAGTTGAGCTCCTGCGCGCTCTCCAGGTCGTGTCCGAACGGCTTCTCGATCACGACCCGCCGCCACGGCCTGACACCGTTCGTCGCCTCCTCCTCACTGGCCTCGGCGAGGCCGCAGCGGTCGAGCTGCCTGACCACGGTCGGGAACAGCTTGGGCGGAAGCGACAGGTAGAACGCGTAGTTGCCGCCGGTGCCGCGCGCGGAGTCCATCTCGTGCACGCAGTGGGCCAGGCGGTCGAAGGCGTCGTCGTCGTCCAGATCGCCCTGGACGAACCGGATCCCCTCGCTCAGCTGGCGCCACACGTCCTCGCGGAAGGGGGTGCGCGCGTGCTCGCGCACCGCCTGGTAGGCCTGCTCGGCGAAGTCCTGGTCCTCCCACTCGCGGCGGGCGAACCCCACCAGGCCGAAGCCCGGAGGCAGCATGCCCCGGTTGGCGAGGTCGTAGACGGCCGGTAGGAGCTTCTTGCGCGCCAGGTCGCCCGTGACGCCGAAGAGCACCAGCACGCTGGGTCCGGCGATGCGGGGCAGTCTGCGGTCCAGGGCGTTGCGGAGCGGGTTGGGTACCGCTCCGGGCATCACCGGTTCTTTCACGGATCCCGTCTTCCTGTCGAGAGTGGCCGGTGGATGGCCGGGTCCGCGCCCGCCCGTCCCGGCGGAGACGGGCGGGCGCGGACCGACCGGGGGAGGGGCCGCGGCTCAGACGGACTCGTCGAGCTTGGCCGACAGCTCGTTCAGCAGGCTCTCCCAGGACTTGACGAACTTGTCCACGCCCTCCTGCTCCAGTACGGCGAACACGTCGGTCAGGTCCACCCCGGCGTTCTCCAGGGCGGCGAAGTCGGCCCGGGCCCGCTCGTAGGTGCCGAGCACGGTGTCGCCGGTGATCTCGCCGTGGTCGGCGGTGGCGTCCAGGGTGGCCTGCGGCATCGTGTTCACGGTGTTGCGGGCCACCAGCTGGCTGACGTAGAGGGTGTCCTCGTAGGAGGGGTCCTTCACGCCGGTGGACGCCCACAGCGGCCGCTGCGGCTTGGCGCCGTGCGCCTCCAGGGCCTTCCACTCGGGGGAGGAGAACACCTCCTCGTAGGCCTGGTAGGCCAGGCGGGCGTTGGCCAGTGCGGCCCGGCCCTTCAGGGACAGCGCCTCGTCGGTGCCGATCGCCTCCAGGCGCTTGTCCACCTCGGTGTCCACGCGGCTGACGAAGAACGAGGCCACCGACTGGATCCGGGACAGGTCGTGGCCGTTGGTGCGGGCGAGCTCCATGCCCTCCAGGAACGCGTTCATCACCTGGCGGTAGCGCTCCAGGGAGAAGATCAGCGTGACGTTGACGCTGATGCCGTGTCCCAGCGCCTGGGTGACCGCGGGCAGGCCCGCGGCCGTCGCCGGGATCTTGACCATCATGTTGGGCCGGTCCACCAGCCACCACAGCGCCTTGGCCTCGGCGACCGTGCGCTCGGTCTCACCGGCCAGACGCGGGTCCACCTCCAGGGAGACCCGTCCGTCCACGCGGTCGGTGGAGTCGTAGACCGGGCGCAGGGTGTCCGCGGCCCAGCGGATGTCGTAGGCGGTGATCATGCGGACCGCCTCCTCCACCGAGACGCCCCGCACGGCCAGTTCGCGGACCTGCTGGTCATAGGCGTCGCCCTCGGCGAGCGCCTTGTCGAAGATGGTGGGGTTGGAGGTGACGCCGACCAGGTGGTGGGTCGACATCAGCTCGGCCAGGTTGCCGCTGCGCAGCCGCTCCCGGCTGAGGTCGTCCAGCCAGACGGACACGCCCGCCTCGGACAGGTCTCGGAGTGCGTTGCTCATGGGTTCTCACGCCTTCCTAGGGGCGGAAGGTGCCGCCCCCGGTCGCACACGTCAAAAGTGGGACGGGCCCCGCCGGGGTGTCCGGCGGGGCCCGCCGGGCTCAGCTTCCGGTCTTGGCGAGGCTCCTGCGGGCGGCCTCGACGACGGCCTCGGAGGTGAATCCGAACTTCTCGTACAGGACCTGGTACGAGGCGGAGGCGCCGTAGTGCTCCAGGCTGACCGACTCGCCGGCGTCACCGACGTACTCGCGCCAGCCCATGGCGATTCCGGCCTCCACCGACACGCGGGCGCGCACCGAGGACGGCAGCACCTGCTCGCGGTACTCCTCGCTCTGGCGCTCGAACCACTCCACGCACGTCATGGACACCACGCGGGTGGGCGTGCCGGCCTCCTGCAGGGCCTTGCGGGCCTCCAGGGCGATCTGCACCTCGCTGCCGGTGGCGATGACGATCACCTCGGGAGCGTCCCCGTCGGCCTCGGCCAGCACGTAGCCGCCCTTGACCGCGCCCTCGGCCGAGGCGTACTCCTCGCGGTCCAGGGTGGGCACGTTCTGCCGGGTCAGCGCCAGCGCGGACGGGCGGTCGCCCCTCTCGATGACCGACCGCCACACCACGGCGGTCTCGTTGGCGTCGGCCGGACGGATCACGTCCAGGCCGTGGATGGCCCGCAGCGCCCACAGGTGCTCGACCGGCTGGTGGGTGGGGCCGTCCTCACCCAGGCCGATGGAGTCGTGCGTCCACACGTAGGTGACCGGCAGCTGCATGATCGCGGCCAGCCGGACGGCGGGTCGCATGTAGTCGCTGAAGACCAGGAACGTGCCGCCGTAGGGGCGGGTGGGGCCGTGCAGGGCCATGCCGTTGAGGATCGTGCCCATGCCGTGCTCGCGCACGCCGAAGTGCAGCACGCGCCCGTAGGGGCTGCCCGGGAACATCTCACTGGCGCGGTCGAAGGGCAGGAAGGAGGGCTCGCCCTTGGGCGTGGTGTTGTTGGACCCGGCCAGGTCGGCCGACCCGCCCCACAGCTCGGGCAGCAGCGGCGCGACGGCCGAGAGGAACTCGCCGCTGGCCTTGCGGGTGGCGATGCCCTTCTCGTCGGGCTCGAAGGAGGGAACCGCCTTCTCCCAGCCCTCGGGGAGCCTGCCCTCGACCAGGCGGTCGAACAGCTCGGCGCGCTCCCCGGCGCTCTCGTGCCAGGCCTTGAACTCGACCTCCCAGGCGGCGCGGGCCTCCCGGCCCCGGTCCACGACGCGGCGGGCGTGCTCGATGACCTCGTCCTCGACCGCGAAGGGCTCGTCGGGCAGGCCCAGGATCTGCTTGGTGGCGGAGACCTCCGCCTCGCCCATGGCCGCGCCGTGGATGGCGCCGCTGTTCTGCTTGTTGGGCGCGGGCCAGCCGATGATGGTGCTCAGGCGGATGAAGGTCGGACGCTCGGTCTCGGCCTTGCCGCGCCGGATCGCCTGGTACAGGGCGTCGACGTCCTCGACGTACTCGCCGCCGGCGGTCCAGTCGACCTCCTCGACGTGCCAGCCGTAGGCGCGGTAGCGCGCTGCGACGTCCTCGGAGTGGGCGATGCGGGTGTCGTCCTCGATGGAGATCCGGTTGTCGTCCCAGATCATGATGAGGTTGCCCAGCTTCTGGGTCCCCGCCAGGGCGCTGGCCTCGTGGCTCACACCCTCCTGGACGTCGCCGTCGGAGCAGAACGCGTAGATGTGGTGGTCGAAGGGGCTGGCGCCCGGACCGGCGTCGGGGTTGAACAGGCCGCGCTCGCGGCGGGCGGCCATGGCCATGCCGACCGCGTTGCCGACGCCCTGGCCGAGCGGTCCGGTGGTGGTCTCCACACCGGGGGTGTGGCTGAACTCGGGGTGGCCGGGAGTACGGCTCTCCCACTGGCGCAGGTTCTTGAGGTCCTCCAGCTCCAGCCCGTATCCGGCGAGGTAGAGCTGGATGTACAGGGTGAGGCTGGAGTGACCGATCGACAGCACGAAGCGGTCCCGGCCCGTCCACTCGGGGTCCGAGGGGTCGTGCCGCATGATCTTCTGGAAGAGCATGTAGGCGGCCGGGGCCAGGCTCATAGCGGTACCGGGGTGTCCGCTACCCGTCTTCTCGACCGCGTCCATCGCCAGCGCCCGAACCGTGTCGACGGCGCGGAGGTCGAGGTCCGACCACTCCAGGGTTTGCGGGGTGTGGGCGTTCACGGACTTTCGTTCTCCTTCTCGGGCCACCCCCTCGCGTCCGGTGGCCGGGGCGCGGGGGTGTGTCGGTTGCGTTGGTCTTCGAACCGCCGCCGGGCGCCCCGCAGCGGCCCGCCGCGTGGCGGAGCCGTGGGGAGCGTGGGGGGTGTGCCCGCACCATGGCGCGGAGCGCGGACGCGTCCCCCTTGTCGTCCCCCGAACGACGGCCGTCGCGGCCTGAGAACCACGACGGGTTCGGCCGGTATCGAGCCTATCGTCCGGCCCCGGGGATGTCGCTGCCCGACACCTCTCATTACCGGCAGGTAGGGAAGTGATGTACGCCCTTTCCAGTTCGTACCGTGATCAACCAGTCGCCGAGGGTGAAGGACGGGGGGTCGTGACCGCTCCCGGGCGGTGCGTGGCAGGCTGGAAGCGTGTCGGGGCGTGTGCGAGCCTGCTGTACACCCGGTGGCCCCGTCGGCACCCGCCTCCCCCCGGGGGATCAGGGAGTCCTTCCGCCGAGGGGGCTGGTCCTCGGTCCCCGCGAGGAAGTACTACAGTATGTCGTTGACGGGGTTTCGGCCGATCCTGACGCTTTGTCGGTCTGCTCGACCCCGCGTGGCGAGCAGTGTCGAAACCCCTAGAGTTGTCGAGGTATCCGCGTGTCTGAAACCGAGCCGGTGCACCCCGTGGGGACGCGAGCGAGCCGTCCGGCCGTGGGGACGCGGCACTGATGGCCCTGACCAACCGCGCTCCGCGAACGAACCCGGACGGTGCCGAGCCCCGGGCCCCCCGCGGTGCCGCCTCACTGGGCGCCCACGTCCGCGCCTACGTCGCGCTCTCCAAGCCCCGTGTCATCGAACTGCTGCTCATCACCACCATCCCGGTGATGTTCGTCGCCGCCGGGGGAGTGCCGCCGCTGTGGACCGCGGTGGCCACCCTGCTCTTCGGCACCATGTCGGCGGCCAGCGCGAACGCGATGAACTGCTACATCGACCGCGACATCGACCGCGAGATGCGCCGCACCCGCCAGCGCCCCGGCGCGATGGACCTGGTGACCCCGCGCGGCGCGCTCGTCTACGGCCTGGTGCTGGCCGTGGGCTCAACCGCCGGGTTCGCCCTGCTGGTGAACCTGCTCTCGGCCGTGCTGTCGGTCTTCGCGATCCTGTTCTACATCTTCGTCTACACGATGCTGCTCAAGCGGCGCACCGCCCAGAACGTGGTGTGGGGCGGTATCGCCGGGTGCATGCCGGTGCTCATCGGCTGGGCGGCCGTGACCAACAGCCTGGACTGGGCGCCGTTCGTGCTGTTCCTGGTGGTGTTCTTCTGGACGCCGCCGCACACCTGGACGCTGGCCATGCGCTACAGGGAGGACTACGCGCAGGCCAAGGTGCCGATGCTGCCCGTGGTCGCCAGCGACCGCCGGGTCCTGCTGGAGTGCGTGCTCTACAGCTGGGCCACCGCGATCGTGTCGGTCGCCTTCTGGCCGGTTGCGGGCACCACCTGGTTCTACGGCGCGGTCGCCGTCGCCCTGGGCGCGCTGCTGGTCTTCCAGGCGCACCGCCTGCTCCACCGCTCCCGCGCCGGTGTGACCGGGGCCCGCCTCAAGACGATGGGCTTCTTCCACCTGTCCAACGCCTACCTGGCGCTGCTGTTCGTGGCGGTCACCGTGGACCCGCTGATCGCGGGCGTCCTGGGCTGACAGGTCCCCGAACCTTTCCGTGGCGGCGCCCCGGTCCCGGGGCGCCGCCACAGTCGTCTCCGGCCGTCGTGTCGCGGGCCGCCGGTACGGCCCCGTCCACGCCGCCGGCCTCCCCGCCCCGACCGCTCCGGGGCGTCAGCGTCCGCGCCAGGCCAGCACGGCCGACCACGCCGCGATCCCCGTCAGGACCAGCGCCAGGGGGACGTGCGCCTGGAGCGGCCCGTAGGTGCCCAGCGCCGCCTGCGCGAAGCCCAGCGCGAAAGCCGCCAGGCTGACCAGCAGGACCGTCCGCGGGATCCCCCCGCCGCGTCCGGACCTTTGCCAGTACAGGGCCGCGGCCAGTGCCTGCGACCCGGCCAGCGCGTGTACTCCGAAGGCGCCGTAGTAGTGCAGCGGCAGCGCGTCCATGTTCAGCGTCACCAACTGTCCGGCGGTCGCGCCCTCCCAGAGGATCGCGGCCAGGTGCAGGAGCACGGCCGCGCGCAGAAGCCGCAGCGGGCCCGCGGTGGCTGGATTCGTGGTCGCCCGGTCCATGCGCGGCTCTTTCCGTTCGGAGATCGGTGGTTTCGCCCGGTTCTGATCCTGCCCCATCCCGTGCCCGGTCCGCACCGCCGGAGCCGGGCGGGAAGGCCCCGTGCCGGTCACGCGGGGGCGGGATCCGCCGCCGTCCCACCTCCCGCTACGATCGGTGCCCATGCCCCGTCTCGACAGCAAGGCCATCCTGCAGGGCCGACGCTCCCGTTACTCGCTGACCCTCATCCTGGGCACCACCGTCAGCGTGCTCTGCATGATCGGAATGCTGGTCTACCTCTGGCTGCTCGCCCTGGCCGGGGGAGCGGCCGCCGGGATCGACGGGGGGCTCGGCTTCGCCGTCAGCCTGGTCACCGCGGTCATCCCGGTGTGCATCCTCGTGCCGCTCATCCTCATGCTCGACCGGATCGAGCCCGAGCCCGGGTGGGTGCTGTTCTTCGCCTTCGCCTGGGGCGCGGGCGTGGCGGTGGTGGCCTCCCTGCTGCTCAACAGCTGGGGCCTGGCCCACGTCACCGTGCCGCTGTTCGGCCGGGACCTGGGCGACTTCCTGGGCACGTCGGCGGTGGCGCCCCTGGTGGAGGAGAGCGCCAAGGGCATGGTGCTGCTCATCCTGCTCTGGCGCCGCCGCAACGAGCTCGACACCTTCACCGACGGGGTCATCTACGCCGGGATGGTCGCCACCGGCTTCGCCTTCACCGAGAACATCCTGTACTTCCTCAGCGCGTTCTTCGACGGCACCCTGGTGGCCACCTTCGCCATCCGCGGCCTGGTCGCCCCGTTCGGACACCCCGTCTACACCGCGATGGTCGGCATCGGCGTGGCCTACGCCGCCATGCACACCGGCCCCGCGCGCCTCCTGGCCCCCGTCGCCGGGTGGGCGGCGGCGGTGCTCCTGCACGGCATGTGGAACGGGTCCACCTACTTCGGCTGGTACGGCCTGGCCGTCGCCTACATGGTGCTGTTCGCCGCGCTCGTGGGCATCCTGGCGCTGGCCGCCCGCGACCGCCACCGGCAGATCGGCGCGATCGCCCGCCACCTGCCGCCCTACGTCTCCACCGGGCTGGTCACCCCGGCCGACATCGCCATGCTCGGCTCCCTGCAGGGGCGCCGCCAGGCACGCGAGTGGGCGGCGCGCAACGCCGGGCGCAAGGGCCGCGAGGCGATGAGGGAGTACCAGCTCGCCGCGACCGAACTGGCGCTGCTGCACCAGAAGCTGGAGGCGGGGCGGCCCCGCGGGGACTGGAAGACGCGCCGGGACTCCTTCCTGGCCCTGATGCACGTGGCCCGGGACACCTTCCTGGGGCGGCTACCCCAGCCGGTCAACCCGGGCTGGGCGGAGAGCCCCACCGACTCGGGCTTCCTGCGCCGTGCCGACTTCGCGCACGTCATCGCCCAGGCGCGGGCCCAACAGGACTACGTCCCGCGTCACGGTCCAGGAGGTCAGCGGGGTCCTCGCTGACCTCCCGGCCCGGAGGCGTCAGGCGCGTGGTGGAGAAGTACAGGCGGCAGACGGCGACCCAGGTCAGGGTCGATCCCAAGACGTGCAGGACCACCAGGGTCTCGGGCAGGCCCAGCGCGTACTGGGTGTAGCCGAGCACGCCCTGGAGGACCACCACGGCCAGGAGGAACGCGCTGCTCCTGCGGACCGGTCGGCGGGCGCCGCCGCGGAAGGCGATCACGGTGGCCAGAAGGGCGCCCGCCAGGGTGAGCCAGGCCAGCGCGGAGTGCAAACGCGTGACCGCGGGCAGGTCGAAGGCCCAGCGGGGGGCGGCCGCGTCACCGCCGTGCGGGCCGGTGCCGGTCACCACGGTCCCGGCGACCAGCAGCATGAAGCCGACCACGACCAGGCCGACGCTGACCGCGTGCAGCATGGGTCCGACGGACACGCGCGGCCTGCCCTCGGGCTCCCGGCAGCGCACGTACAGGGCGACCGTGACGAAGACCACCACCATGGACAGCAGGAAGTGCGCGGCCACCGAGGCGGGGTGCAGGTCGCTCCACACGGTGATGCCGCCGACCACGCCCTGGCCCAGGACGCCGAAGGGCACGACGGCGGCCATCCGGACCAGGTCGCGGCGGCGCGGACTCATCCGCATGACGGCGACGAACGTGATGACGGCGACCGCCAGCACGACGAAGGTGAGCGTCCGGTTGCCGAACTCGATGGCGGCGTTGAGGGCGGCGTGCTCGGTGCCGACGGGCACGAAGCTCTCGGGGGTGCACCTGGGCCACTCCGAGCAGCCCAGCCCGGAGGAGGTGACGCGCACGGTGGCGCCGGTGACGGCGATCCCGGCGTTGACCACGATGTTGCCCAGCGCCCAGGCGCGCAGCGACCTCCGCGTGGGGTGCCAGATGGTGCGCGCCAGGAGTACCAGCGCGAGTACTCCGGCGGTCACGACCGCGATCTGCCAGACCCACAGGGGGGCTCCGAGAAGGGCGATGTCCTCCGCCGCGAGGGGAGGGACCGTGTTCGCGGCCAGCACCGCGGAGGCCGGGGAAACAGACATACGACAGACTGTAGTACATCGCTCCGGAAGCCGTTACCCGGACCCGGCGCGGCCTCCACCTGTGTCGACGCCTCCCCGGGGAGGCGGAAGGGGGCGCCCACGGATGGGCGCCCCCGGACCGACTAGTTGTCGCCGGTCGCGATGCACTGGGCGAGCAGGTTCAGGTCCAGGTTGATCAACCCGAGGGCGTTCTGCTGATCCACGCACGCCTCGTAGTCGCCGCCACCACTGGCGGAGGCGGTGCCGACCCCCATACCGAGCAGGCCGGCGGTGAACAGAGCGGTCATCATCAGTTTGGCGGTGGTGCGCATGGCTCCCCCTTCGAATGCGGTGGTCGAACCGTTTGGCCGACCCACCAGGACAGATAACCATTTGTGCCTGTTCGGAAACACAGAGTGCCCATCCGGGTTTCATCCGTGGTTTCCGGACAGAGCATCCCAGGTCGCCACCGGTGTCGCCGCTCTTCGTGCCGTATGTGGCGGGATGTCCCGCGGGCGCCCGCCTCAGCGGTCGCGGGGGTCCTCGGACGGGGACCGCGCGGAGGCCTCGTCGGCCTCCCGCCCGTCGTCGCCGTGCCCGGCCGAGGTGCGCGTGGAGCCCGCGCTGGCAGCGATCACGCACGCCACCGCGAACCACTGCCACACGGTCAGCAGCTCACCCAGCAGCACCAGGCCCACGAGCGCCGCGGCGGCGGGCTGCAGGCTCATCAACACACCGAACACACGCGGCGGCATGCGGCGCAGGGCGTTCAGCTCCAGCGTGTACGGCACCACCGAGGACAGTACGCCGACCACCAGGCCGAACAGCAGCAGGCGCCAGTCCAGCAGGGCCGCGCCGCCCTGGGCGACGCCCATCGGGGCCATGACCACCACGCCGACCACACTGGCGATCGCCAGTCCGGACGTGCCGCTGAACCGCTGGCCCGTCGCCGCGCTGAGCAGGATGTACCCCGCCCACGCGGCCGCGGCCAGCACAGCGAACACGATGCCGAGCGGGTCCATCGACCCCGACTCCAGCCCCAGCGCGACCACGCCCAGCCCGGCCATGCCCGCCCACAGCAGGTCGATCCGGCGCCGCGAACCCAGGATCGCGATGGCCAGCGGCCCCAGGTACTCGATGGTGACGGCGATCCCCAGCGGAATCCTCGCGAAGGCCTGGTAGATGAGGAAGTTCATCATCGCCAGAGCGGTGCCGTAGCCGATCACCACCAGCCAGTCGGCGCGTGAGCGCGCGCGGAGCACCGGCCGCGCCACCAGGAGCAGGAGCACCGCGGAGGTCAGCAGCCGCAGCCACACGACCGCCGCCGGGGGAAGCGCGTCGAACAGGTTCTTGGCCACCCCCGCGCCGGTCTGCACCGAGACGATGCCGACCAGCACCAGCCAGACCGGGGACACCGCCTCCGCCGCGCGCCGCGGGGACAGGGGAGCCTGGTGGCGGTCCGGGGTGCTCATGGGAAATCATCCTATGTTTTCGTGCGTCCTCTCCGCCTTCCCGCTCCCGCCGACCGCGCCCTCCCCGCCCCGGCCGCTTCCGTCCGCCCCCTGGGTGAGGGCCGCGGCCAGCAGCAGTAGCCAGGCGACCGTCGCCACACCGGGCTGTACCAGTGTCAGGACCAGCCCGTACACCGTCCGCTCCGCCTGGTCGGTGAGGAGTTGCAGTCCGATCCACAGGTACGGCAGGGCCGCGGCGCCCAGGTTCGTCCCCAGCGCGGCCCACACCAGCCCGGGCCGTGCCGGCCGCCGCCACACCAGCAGCGCGCCGCCCACGGCGAGCAGGAGCAGCGGGGGGCCGAGGTGTCGGACCGCCATGAACCACGGGATTCCGATCGCTTCCATGGTCGGACACTACCGAGTCCACTGTGGGCGACAGAGGGTGAGCATGCGCAAAACAGGCCAAGTGGTGTGAAATGGTCCGTGGCCGTGGACGCGGACGTTCCACGCCCCCCACCCCGTAGCCCGCTGGAGTCCCTCACATGTCCCGACGCCGTGCCCCCCGCGCCCACGAACGGTACGTACCCCGTTGGCCTCTCGTCGCCGGAGCCCTGGCGCTGCTCCTGGTCGCCGTCATCGGCGGCTACGCCGGAGGCCTGCTCATGGCCGAGGGCGCGGAGGCCGAGGGGCCGGACATGCGCGTGCAGTCGGGACTCCTCGCCCAGCCGCCCGGTGCTCCCGAAGAGACCGGGACACCGGCCGAGGAGGAGACGGAGGAGCCGGTCGTCCATCCGGCGGGGCTGGACCCCGCACTCGTCTACGCCCTCCAGAGCGTGCACGGCGGCCGGGTCATGGACGTCGTCAACAAGTCCACCGCCAACGGCGCCCCCGTCCACCTCTGGGACCGCCACGACGACACCAACCAGCAGTGGCGGTTCGTCCCCGTCGAGGGGGGCCTCTACGAGATCGAGGGCGTCGGCAGCGGCAAGCTCCTGGAGATCCCCGCCGACCCCGCCGCCCAGCCGGGGGCGGCGCTGCTCACACGCACCGGATCGCCCAACCAGCACTGGACCGCGATCGAGGTCGGCCCGGGCATCGTCCGCCTGGTCAACCGCGCCACCGGCCAGGCCCTGGGGGGACAGGGCGGGGCCCCGGACAACGGCACCCGGGTCGTCCAGGCGCCCGACGGCGGGCACGCCCACCAGCAGTGGCGGCTGCTGCCCGTGGGCTGAGCCCGTCCCGCGCGCTCCGCCGCGGGCGCACCCGGAGCCGGTCGACCGGCTCGGTCGACCGGCTCAGCCCACCAGCAGGGAGCGCACGGTCTTCCAGCACGCCTCGTCGGCGGCGTTGAGCAGTCCGACGGCGCCGTCTCCGGGGCGGTACGCGCTTCCGTCCGGACGCAGGGACACCCCGCCCGCCTCGGCCAGCATCAGCGAGCCGGGGGCGTGGTCCCAGGGCAGGGTCCGGTGGAAGAGCACGAAGTCCAGCTCGCCCTCGACGAGGCGGGGGTAGTCCACCCCGGCGCAGTACGCGCCCGGCCCGACCGAGGCGAACCGGGGCGCCTCCTCCTCCATCCGCCGCCGTGCGTCGGGGCCGAAGAAGCGGGTCAGTACGGCACCGCGCATGTCGGCCGGGGATGCGGGGGCCGGGCTCCGGCGCACACGCACCCCGTCCCGCCAGGTGCCCGAACCCCGCTCCGCGACGTAGACACGCCGGGCGCAGGGCTGCACGATCCACGCGGCGACGGTCTCGCCCCCGCGTACCAGGGCCGCCATCACCGCGTACTCGGGGCGGCCGTTCACGAAGTTCCTCGTGCCGTCCAGCGGATCGACCAGCCAGGCGACGGGCTCCTCGTTCAGCGCGCGCGGCAGCGAGGGGTCGTCCGAGGCGGCCTCCTCGCCCACCACCGGCGCGTCGACGACCGCGCGGAGCCGGCCGCTGATGAGCTCCTCGGCCTCGCGGTCGGCCACGGTGACGATCTCCCCGGGCGACTTCTCCATGACCTGGCCCTCGGCCAGGGCCCGGAAGCGGGGGAGGATCACCTCCTCCACCGCTTCGTGGAGGATGGCGGTCACCGCGTCGACGTCGAACATGGTCCGATGCTAGAACCCGCGCCGCGGGACGGAGGCGGGCGGGGCTCCCCCGGCGAAGAAGGCGTCCGCCCCGGATCCGTGCCCGTGCGCCGGCCCCGCCCCGAAGGCGGGGCCTCTGTTAGCGTGGGCCGCATGTTCCACCCCCGTGCGTAGACAGTGCTGTTCCGGGCCTTCCGCTTCGCTTCGGCCCGTGTCCGAGCGCCCGAAGAACGGGAACCCCCGGCGCCTACGGTGAGACGGCTCGTACCCACGCCGTCGCCCGCCACCGCCCTCGAACGACGGTCGGTGGCCGCGGCGCCTGTCGCCCCGCCTCCAGCGCCTCCAGCGCCCCGTGAGCGCCCGAACACCCGGCCGCCGCCGCGAACCGCGGGCGGCCCCTTCGGTGTCCACGCACGTCCGCGGCGCCCGAGCGCCGCCCCTCCTTTCGGGAACACCCTCATGTCCTCGCCCGTCCGGGCACCGTCCTACCGCGCCGTGCTGCGGGTCCCCGGTGCCCTGCGCTGCTCCTCCTCCGCCCTGCTGGGCCGCCTGTCCTCCGGCGTCGTCTTCCTGGCCCTGGTCCTGGCCGTCGCCGACGCCACCGGCTCCTACGCCTCCGCGGGCGCGGCCATGGCCCTGTTCGGGCTGGCCGTCGCCGTCCTCTCACCGCCGCGCGCCGCGCTCATCGACCGCTTCGGCCTCCGGCGCGCCCTGGTCCCCATGGCGGCCGTGTACGCCCTGTGCCTGGCCTGTCTGGCCGTCGCCACCTGGACGCCCGGTACGGGCCCCGGGCCGCTGGCCGCCCTGGCCATGGCGGCCGGGGCGTGCGCACCGCCGCTCGGACCCGTGATGCGGACCCTGTGGAGCCACATGGTCGCGGACCGGGAGCTGCTCCAGCGCGCCTACAGCCTCGACACCGTCGCCGAGGAGCTGGTCCTCCTCGCCGGCCCGCTGGTCCTCGGCGCACTCCTCGTGGTCGCCCCGCCGGCGCTGGGCCTGGCCGTCGCCGCGGCGCTGGCCCTGTCCGGCACCGTGCTCCTGGCGTTCTCACCGCCCGCGCGCACCCTGCCCACGAGCGCGGGCCGCGCCCCGGCGGCCACCGCGGGGGACGCCCCGGCCCCGCGCACGCCCCACCGCCGGCCGTTCGGCGCCCTCCTCGCCCCGGTCGCCCTCTCCGCCGCCACGGGGCTGGCCCTGGGCGCGGTGGCCCTGCTCAACGTCGCCTTCGCCGAACAGCACGGCGGTGCGGCCCTGGCGGTGTGGGCCGAGACGGCACAGGCCGCGGGCAGTGTCATGGGGGGCCTGGCCTACGGCATGGCCGCCTGGCGGGCACGTCCGCGTGTCAGGCTGCTCCTGCTCGGCGCCGCACTCGGGGCCGGTACGGCGGCGGCCGCCGCGGCGCCCGGGATGGTCGCCCTGTGCGCGGTGCTCCTCGTCGTCGGGACGTGCACCGCTCCACTGCTGACCACGGCGTACCTGGTGGCGGACGAGGCGGTGGAGGCCGACCGCAGGACCCGGGCGGGCACCTGGGTCAACACGGCCTTCAACGCCGGCTCCTCGGCCGGGGGCGCCGCCGCCGGCGCGCTCGTGGCCTGGACGTCCCCGGCCGCCGTCTACCCGGTCGCGGCCGCGCCGCTCCTGGCCGTCGCCGCCCTGCTGGCGGTGGTCAGTCCCAGCGGAAGAGGCGGCTGGCCAGCAGGCCGCCGACGAGGGCCCACACGGCCAGTACCGCGAAGGCGCCCGGGCTCGGAGGGGAGCCCTCGGTCAGGACCGCCCGCAGCCCCGAGCTGAGCGCGGTGACGGGCAGGACCGACGCCGCCTGCTCCAGCGGGCCGGGGAAGCCGCTGGTCGGGAACAGCACCCCGCCCAGGCCCAGCATCAGCACGTACACCAGGTTGGCCCCGGCCAGGGTCGCCTCGGCCCGCAGCGTGCCCGCCATCAGCAGGGCCAGCGAGCTGAACGCGGCGGTCGCCAGCAGCACCAGCGCGACCGCCGCCAGCACGCTCCCCGGAGTCGGCGAGGGCGACCAGCCCAGCGCCAGCGCAACCGTGCACAGCACCACCGCCTGGATCGCCTGTACGCCCAGCACGGCCAGGGTCTTGGCGGCCAGCAGCCCGAAACGGGACAGCGGGGTCGCCCCCAGCCGCTTGAGCACCCCGTAGCGGCGCTCGAAACCGGTGCCGATGGCCAGGCCCGTGAACGACGTGGACATCACCGCCAGCGCCAGCACACCGGGCGTGAGCGCGTCCACCCGGGGCCCCTCGCCCACGTCCAGCACCGAGGTGAGGCTGAACCCCACCAGCAGCAGTACCGGGATCACCATGGTCAGCAGGAACTGCTCGCCGTGGCGCAGCATCACCCGGAGCTCCATGCCGGCCTGCGAGGCCACCATCCGCCACATCGGGGCGGCTCCGGGCGCGGGGGCGAACAGCGAGACGTCGTCGCCTCCGGTCGCGGGCGCGGCGGCCGCCCCGGCGGATGCGGTGAAGGTGTGCTCGGTCATCTGGTGCGTGGGGCGGATACTTCTCGCCTTCAGGCGGGAGAGAAAGCCCCTGCCTCCTTCTGCGTGCTGTAGCCGTAACCGTCCGCCCGCTGGAGCAGACGTAGGTTCTTCCATGAGGTCTTGATGGGCCCGTGTGGGGTTTGCAGGGTGTGGCCGCCACTGCTGCGTACCGCCACCCGGCCCGCGTGCGTTCCCGCGTGCTTGCCAGAAGGCACGACCGCACGGGCCAGGTCCCCGGTCTGGAATCCGAAGAACGCCTTACGCCTGGGGAGGCGCAACCGGGGGAACCCGTACCTGTCGGTGCGTGTGCGAGCGTAGGAGCCACGGCCACTACAGCCGACGACCAAAATCGTGGAGACGGTCGTGGTGATGGCGTCGACCTTGCCGACGGCCAGGGCGTCCAGGGTGTGGGATTTGGGCAACCTGTTGCGGGTGCGGTTCCACTTGGTGCGCCCACCCGAGGCCGCATGGGTCGGCAGGCGCTCATCCAAGGCCCGCCACAGCGCCCACCGGGTGGCGTTGACCGCGGCGGCGTCGCGCAGCGGGGCCTTGGCCTGGGACCGGACTCGGGCCAGGGTCCGAGGGCTGGTCACGAATTCCTCGACGGGCCGGTTGTCCTTGGCCTGGTTGCACGGGATGCAGGCCGGAGCGAGGTTGGCGACCCGGTTCGAGCCGCCTTTGGAGCGGGGGTGGATGTGGTCGATGTTGAGCGGGGTGCCGGCGGCACCGCAGTAGGCGCAGGAGCGCCCCCACTTGGCCAGCAGGTACTCGCGCACCTCGTAGCCGTGCAGGGTGCCGTGCTGGTACTCCACACCCTCCAGCGAACGCCCCGCGCTGAGGGCGTGGGTGTCGAAGGCGACCCGCTCGGCGTGTACCGCACGGACCGGCGCCCAACGGGCCAGACGATCCACCCAGGCCAGGGTGGTGTCCACCCGGTGCCGGAGTGAGGGTGGCAGCCACCCGTCGGGGCGGGTGCGGTTGTCGAACCGGGGAGAGCGGTAGCGCAGGTTGCGAGAGCGGCGTCCCTTTCTGTAGGCGGCGCGTTGGCGCATCCTCCTCGTGATCTGGTCGCCCCGGTGGTCGAGCTGAAGGGCGTAGCGGCTCCGGCGCTGCCCTGCCTGTGCGGTGAACACCGCCAGCCCGGTGTGCTTGGATCCCGGGTCGACGCCGACCTCGATCCCGTCGATCTCGGAGCCCGCCGTGGTGCGGTCCTTGAGTCGGATGACGAACGGAGTGTGCCGGGCCACGACCGCCCGGTCCTTGGCCAGGAGTTTCCTGGCTCGGGCGGGGTGGGTGGGTTGGAGCGGGGTGCCGTGGGCGTCCAGGACGAACACGCACCTGTGCCCTTGACGGGGCGATGTCCCCTTGCGGGGTGGGTGGCCCTCACGGGCCCTCTCCCCGTCCCTTGCGGGAACGGGGGTGACGTGCTCGACGCCAGGTGGGGCGTCGGGCATCTCCCCTCGCACATGTTCCACACCGGGTGCCACGCGAGCGCGGCCTCCGCGTCCCGTTTCGTCCCTGTTCCCAGGGTGGTCTGCTGACGTGGATTCCAGAGCAGGCCGCTGAGGAAGCACGGCCTGGTGGGTCTTCTCACCTGTGTGAAACGTAGCCAACGAGTCACCTCCCTGGTGTTGGCTGGTGCTGGTAACGGCAGGCCCTCAACCACGGTGGGCGAAAGCCCTCGCCTTCAGGCGGGAGAACCCGTTACTGGTCGCGCAGTTCCCGGCCGGTGAGTTGGAGGAAGACGTCTTCGAGGGTACGCCGCCGCACGCGCAGGTCCTCGGCCAGCACCCCGGACGAGGCGCACCAGGCGGTGATCGCCGCCAGGAACTCCGGGTCGAGCGCGTCGGGGTCCTCGGTGGTGACCGTGTACTCGCGGCGGCCGTCGGCGGTGTCCCGCGAGCCGACCCGGCCGCCCCTGGGCAGGGCGGCCTCCAGTCGCGCGGCGTCCACGTCCGCGTCCGTGGAGAAGCACACCTCGCGGCGGCCCCCGGTCAGCTCCGCCGGGGTGCCCTCGGCGGCCACGGCGCCGTGGTCGATGACGACCACGTGGTCGGCCAACCGCTCGGCCTCGTCCATGTGGTGCGTGGTCAGGATCACCGCCACGCCCGCTCCGCGCAGGGCCGTCACCAGGTCCCAGGTGGCCATGCGGGCCTGCGGGTCCAGCCCCGCGGTCGGCTCGTCCAGGAAGACCAGTTCGGGGCGCCCGACCACGGCGCAGGCCAGTGACAGGCGCTGCTGCTGGCCGCCGGACAGGCGGCGGAACGGAGTGGCGGCCACGGAGGTCAGGCCGAGCCGCTCCAGCAGCAGGCGGGGGTCGATCGGCCGCGCGTGGAAGGAGGCCATCAGCCTCAGCCACTCCGCGGCGCGGGCTCCGGTGGGCACCCCGCCGGACTGGGGCATCACCCCCACGCGGGGCTTGAGGGCGGCGGCGTCGGCGACGGGGTCCAGACCCAGTACACGGACCCGCCCGCCGTCGGCGCGGCGGAAGCCCTCGCAGACCTCGATGGTGCTGGTCTTGCCCGCGCCGTTGGGTCCGAGCAGTGCCGTCACCGCGCCCCGGCGCGCGCTGAAGGTGAGGCCGGTGACCGCTGTGGTGGTGCCGTAGCGCTTGACCAGGTCGACGACCTCGACCGCGGCTGTGTCCATGGGGCCTGAGTCTACGTGTGACACGGGGGAGCGGCTCACCGCCCCGGACCGGGCGCCGCCGGGCCGTGGGGAGGGGCGCGCGGTCGGTCCGCATCCCGGTACCGCCGTCCCAGCATGCGGTCACCCGGAATGGTTCGGCCCCGGCCCGGGGTTGCACTCCGAGTGTGCCGCGTGCGTGAATCCGCTGTTAGGCAAGGCTGGCCTTCGTGACAAAAGGCATGAGACGGGGTTTGCCTAGGTGGACTTATTTAGGCCACACTGACGTTGTCAAAACATGAGCCGTGTTTCGAGGAGGGGAGGGGAAGCCCGTGTCCGAAGGTATGCCCCGACCCCTGGCCGGACCGGACCGCGCCGTCGAGACCGGCACCCGCGCCCGGGTCGCCCGGCTCATCCTGGAGAAGGGCCCGATCACCGCCTCCTCCCTGGGGGAGCGCCTCGGGCTCACATCGGCGGCCATCCGCCGCCACCTCGACAACCTGACCAGTGAGGGCATGGTCGAGGCCCGCGACGCGCGACCCCGCGGCGAACGCCGCCGCAGGGGCCGTCCGGCGCGCGTCTTCGCCATCACCGAGGCCGGGCGCGACGCCTTCGTCCACGCCTACGACGACCTCGCCACCAGCGCGCTCCGCTTCCTGGCCGAGACGGCGGGACCCGGGGCCGTCGGCGAGTTCGCCCGCAGTCAGGTAGCAGACCTGGAGCGGCGCTACAAGCCCATGCTGGACGCGGTTCCCGCCGAACAACGCGTCCGGCTGCTGGCCGAGGCCCTCTCCAACGACGGCTACGCCGCCACCGCGGGCCAGGCGCCCGCACCCGGAGGCGGCGACCAACTGTGCCAGCACCACTGCCCCGTCGCGCACGTGGCCGCGGAGTTCCCGCAACTCTGTGAGGCCGAGATCGAGGCCTTCGCGCGGCTTCTGGGCACCCCGGTGCGCAGATTGGCCACCATCGCCCACGGCGACGGTGTGTGCACCACGCACGTCACCCCGCGGGGCGACGTGGCGAGCGGGGAAGACGGCACCCCCGCGTTCAAGGCCGTTCGCCAGGCGGCGGACGGCTCAGTTCACCAGCAGGACGTCTGAGTCCAGGAGGAGTCCGCGCATGACTTCTATCGCGCATCCCGAGCTCGAGGGGATCGGAACATACGAGTACGGCTGGTCCGACTCCGACGTGGCCGGCGCCTCGGCCCGTCGCGGCATCAACGAAGAGGTCGTCCGCGACATCTCCGCCAAGAAGGACGAGCCGGAGTGGATGACCAAGCTCCGCCTCAAGTCCCTCAGGCTCTTCGACAAGAAGCCCATGCCCGACTGGGGCGCGGACCTGTCCAGGATCGACTTCGACAACATCAAGTACTTCGTGCGGTCCACGGAGAAGCAGGCCACCTCCTGGGAGGAACTGCCCGAGGACATCAAGAACACCTATGACAAGCTCGGCATCCCCGAGGCGGAGAAGCAGCGCCTGGTCTCCGGTGTCGCCGCGCAGTACGAGTCCGAGGTCGTGTACCACCAGATCCGTGAGGACCTGGAGGAGCAGGGCGTCATCTTCATGGACACCGACACCGCCCTCAAGGAGCACCCGGAGATCTTCGAGGAGTACTTCGGCTCGGTGATCCCGCCCGGCGACAACAAGTTCGCCGCGCTCAACACCTCCGTGTGGAGCGGCGGGTCCTTCATCTACGTGCCCAAGAACGTGCACGTGGAGATCCCGCTGCAGGCCTACTTCCGGATCAACACCGAGAACATGGGCCAGTTCGAGCGGACCCTGATCATCGTCGACGAGGGCGCCTACGTCCACTACGTCGAGGGCTGCACCGCGCCGATCTACAAGTCGGACTCGCTGCACTCCGCGGTCGTCGAGATCATCGTCAAGAAGAACGCCCGCTGCCGTTACACGACCATCCAGAACTGGTCGAACAACGTCTTCAACCTGGTCACCAAGCGCGCCGTCGCCGAAGAGGGCGCGACCATGGAGTGGATCGACGGCAACATCGGCTCCCAGGTCACCATGAAGTACCCGGCCGTGTACCTGATGGGCGAGCACGCCAAGGGCGAGACCCTGTCCATCGCCTTCGCGGGCGAGGGCCAGCACCAGGACACCGGGTCCAAGATGGTGCACTGCGCGCCCAACACCTCCTCCAACATCATCTCCAAGTCGGTGGCACGCGGCGGGGGCCGCGCCTCCTACCGGGGACTGGTGCAGGTCCAGGAGGGTGCCGACCACGCCAAGTCCTCCGTCAAGTGCGACGCGCTGCTGATCGACACCATCAGCCGCTCGGACACCTACCCCTACAACGACCTGCGCGAGGACGACGCCGAGCTCGCGCACGAGGCGACCGTCTCCAAGGTCAGCGAGGACCAGCTCTTCTACCTGATGAGCCGGGGTATGGACGAGGACGAGGCCATGGCCATGATCGTGCGCGGGTTCGTCGAGCCCATCGCGCGCGAGCTGCCCATGGAGTACGCGCTGGAACTGAACCGGCTGATCGAGCTTCAGATGGAAGGAGCGGTTGGTTAAGTTGACCAGCCCGAGCACCGAACCCAAGGCCCACAGCCACGGCCTCGGGGAGATCCCGTTCTCCAAGTTGGCGACCCACGGGTCCTTCGACGTGAACGACTTCCCCGTTCCCAACGGCCGTGAGGAGGAGTGGCGCTTCACCCCGCTGCGCCGCCTCAAGGGTCTGCACAACGGCAAGGCCGTCGCGGACGGCACCGACAAGGTCGAGGTCGACGCCCCCGAGGGCGTCACCGTCGAGACGGTCGGCCGCGACGACGAGCGGCTCGGCACGGCCGGCTTCCCCGCCGACCGTGTGACCGCCCAGGCCTACAGCTCCTTCGAGCAGGCCACGGTCGTCACCGTCGCGCAGGGCGCCGTCCCCGAGCGGCCGGTGACCATCGACCGGGAGGCCCGGGGCGGCACCCGCTTCGACCAGTTCGTCATCGAGGTCAAGCCGCTGGCCGAGGTGGTCGTCGTCCTCAACCAGACCGGCACGGGCGTGCGCGCGGGCAGCGTGGACGTCCACGTCGGCGAGGGCGCGCGCCTGACCCTGATCAGCCTCCAGGACTGGGACAACGACGCCGTCGACGTCTCCCAGCACAACGCCCAGGTCGCCAAGGACGCCACGTTCAAGTCGATCGTGATCACCCTGGGCGGCGACCTGGTCCGGCTCTCCCCGAAGGTGGCCTACAAGGGGCGCGGCGCCAACGCCGAGCTGCACGGCCTGTACTTCACCGGTGACGGCCAGCACCACGAGCACCGCTCGCTCATCGACCACAACGTCTCCAACACCCGCTCGCGGGTGGAGTACAAGGGCGCGCTGAGCGGCAAGGGCGCCCACGGTGTCTGGATCGGTGACGTGATCATCGGCGAGGGCACCACCGGTACCGACTCCTACGAGCACAACCGCAACCTCCAGCTCACCGACGACACGCGTGTGGACTCGGTGCCCAACCTGGAGATCTTCACCGGTGAGGTGGAGGGCGCCGGGCACGCCTCCGCGAGCGGCCGCCTCGACGACATCCACCTGTTCTACCTGCGCTCCCGGGGCATCCCGGAGGACGAGGCCCGCCGCCTGGTCATCCGCGGCTACTTCCTGGAGCTCGTCGGCCGGATCCCGGTCGAGGGACTGCGCGAGGAGATCATGGCCAAGGTCGAGCGGAAGCTGGCCGAGCATGAGTGAGTCCGGTCGCTGGGTGAAGGTCGCCGAACTCAAGGAGATCCCCGAGGAGGGGGCCCTGGGAGTCGAGACCGACGACGAGACACCCATTGCTCTGATTCGCAGTGAGGGCGAGGTCTACGCCGTGCGGGACGTGTGCTCGCACGCCGAGGTCCGCCTGTCCGAGGGCGAGGTCGAGGACGGCACCATCGAGTGCTGGCTGCACGGCTCGTGCTTCGACCTGGGGTCGGGGGCGCCGATCAACCCGCCCGCGACCCAGCCGGTCCCCACCTACGACGTGAAGATCGAAGGCGACGACGTGCTCGTGTCGCTGGATGAGAAGAATTCCTGAGGCCTGAAATGACGAAATTCGAAATCCGCGGTCTGCGCGCCGACGTCCTCATCGGTGAGGACGGTCGGCAGGAGATCCTCAAGGGCGTCGACCTCACCATCAACTCCGGTGAGACCCACGCCATCATGGGCCCCAACGGCTCGGGCAAGTCCACCCTCGCCTACGCGATCGCGGGCCACCCGCGCTACCAGATCACCGAGGGCGAGGTCCTGGTCGACGGCGAGAACATCCTGGAGATGAGCGTCGACGAGCGTGCCCGCGCCGGGGTGTTCCTGGCCATGCAGTACCCGGTCGAGGTTCCGGGCGTGTCCATGTCCAACTTCCTGCGCAGCTCGGTCACCGCCGTGCGCGGCGAGGCTCCCAAGCTCCGCCAGTTCTCCAAGGAACTGCAGGGCGCGATGAAGAACCTGGCCATCGACTCGGCCTTCGCCGCCCGCGGCGTCAACGAGGGCTTCTCCGGCGGTGAGAAGAAGCGCCACGAGATCCTTCAGCTGGAGCTGCTCAAGCCCAAGGTCGCCATCCTGGACGAGACCGACTCCGGCCTGGACGTCGACGCGCTCAAGATCGTCTCCGAGGGCGTCAACCGCGCCAAGGAGGGTGGCGAGATGGGCGTCATGCTCATCACCCACTACACCCGGATCCTCAACTACGTGAAGCCCGACTTCGTGCACGTCTTCGCGGGCGGCCGCATCGCCGAGTCCGGCGGCGCCGAGCTGGCCGACGTGCTGGAGGCCGAGGGCTACGAGCGTTTCGTGAAGGCGGGCGCGTAAGCCATGACCACAGTCCGCGAGTTCGGCCGGGCCGGGACGGGCCTGCTTGACGTCGCGGCGATCCGGGAGGACTTCCCGATCCTCTCCCGGACCGTCCGCGACGGACGGCCGCTGGTGTACCTCGACTCCGGTGCCACCTCACAGAAGCCCCGTCAGGTGCTCGACGCCGAGCGTGAGTTCTACGAACACCACAACGCGGCGGTGCACCGCGGCGCGCACCAGCTCGCGGAGGAGGCGACCGACGCCTACGAGGCGGCCCGGGAGACCATCGCCCGGTTCATCGGGGCCGACGCCGGAGAGGTGGTGTTCACCAAGAACGCCACCGAGGGCGTCAACCTGGTGGCCTACGCGCTGAGCAACTCAGCGACGGCCGACGAGGAGCTGCGCCGCTTCCAGGTCGGGCCCGGCGACGAGGTCGTGGTGACCGAGATGGAGCACCACGCCAACCTGGTGCCCTGGCAGCAGCTGTGCCAGCGCACGGGTGCGACGCTGCGCTGGTTCCCGGTGACCGAGGAGGGCCGTCTGGACCTCTCCGACATCGGGAACCTGGTCAACGAGCGCACCAAGGTGGTGGCGTTCAGCCACCAGTCCAACGTGCTGGGCACCGTGAACCCGGTCCGGCCCCTGGTCGAGCGGGCCCGCGAGGTCGGTGCGCTGACGGTGCTGGACGCCTGCCAGTCGGTTCCGCACATGCCGGTCGACGTGACCGGGCTGGGCGTGGACTTCCTGGTCTTCTCCGGGCACAAGATGCTCGGTCCCAACGGGATCGGGGTGCTGTGGGGGCGCCGGGAACTGCTGGAGGCCATCCCGCCGTTCATCACCGGCGGCTCCATGATCGGTGTGGTCCACATGGAGTACTCCACGTGGGCCGACCCGCCCCAGCGGTTCGAGGCCGGGGTGCCGATGGCGCCCCAGGCCGTCGGCCTGGCCGCGGCCTGTGACTACCTGTCCGAGGTGGGCATGGACCGGCTGGCCGAGCACGAGCACGCGCTCACCGGGTACGCCCTCGAACGCGTCGGCGCGATCGAGGGCGTGCGGATCGTCGGCCCGACCGAGGCGGTGGACCGCGGCGGCGCGGTCTCCTTCGTGGTGGACGACATCCATCCGCACGACGTGGGCCAGGTGCTCGACGACCAGGGCGTGGAGGTCCGCGTGGGCCACCACTGCGCCTGGCCGCTACACCGCAAGCTGGGTATCGTCGCGACCACGCGTGCGTCCTTCTACCTCTACAACACGCCGGAGGACGTGGACGCGCTCGTGGAGGCCATCAGGGCCGCGCAGAAGTTCTTCGGAACCCGGCCCTAGAGCGAGGACGACCATGCAGTTGGACGCGATGTACCAGGAGATCATCCTGGACCACTACCGCAATCCGCACCACAAGGGCCTTCGGGACCCGCACAACGCCGAGGCCCACCACATCAACCCCACCTGCGGGGACGAGGTGACGCTCCGCGTGACGCTGGCCCCCGCCGAGGGCGCCGACGTCCTCGACGACAAGGCCGTCGTCAGCGACGTCTCCTACGACGGGATGGGCTGCTCGATCAGCCAGGCCAGCACCTCGGTGCTGACCGACCTGCTCATCGGCAGGACCGTCGCCGAGGGTATGACGACCCTGGACGCCTTCACGGAGCTGATGCACTCCAGGGGCAGGGGCGAGCCCGACGAGGACGTGCTGGAGGACGCCGTGGCGTTCGTCGGCGTGTCCAAGTACCCCGCACGGATCAAGTGCGCCCTGCTGGGGTGGATGGCCTGGAAGGACGCGGTGTCCCAGTCGCTGGAGAAGGAGACCGTCTGATGAGCGAGAACGAGACGACAACGACCGAGGCCGCCGAGGCCACTCCCCTCTCCCCGGAGGAGGAGGCGCTGGCCGAGGAGATCGGCGAGGCGCTCAAGGACGTGATCGACCCCGAGCTGGGCGTGAACGTCGTCGACCTGGGTCTGCTGTACGGGGTGAACGCCGACGACACGACCATCACGCTGGACATGACCCTGACCAGCGCGGCGTGCCCCCTGACCGACGTCATCGAGGACCAGGCCAACAGCGCCCTGGACGAGTTCGGGCGCGAAGTCAAGATCAACTGGGTCTGGATGCCGCCGTGGGGTCCGGACAAGATCACCGACGACGGGCGTGACCAGCTGCGCATGCTGGGCTTCAACGTCTGACGCGGTACGCACACGCGGGCGGGCCGGGACTTTTCGAGTCCCGGCCCGCCCGCGTTCCCGGTGGGTCAGATGGTGATCGAGGTGCCGTCGAAGCGGCGCAGGGTGAAGTGGGCGGACTCGTTGCCCAGCCGTACCTGCTCACGCAGGATCCGGATGGCGATCTCCTCGCCCAGCCGCACCGAGGCCGTGTGGTCGGTACGCCAGTGCACGCCCGCCATGTTCCGGCCGAGGGAGATGTTCGCGGCGACCTTGTCCAGCTCCCCGCCCACGGTCAGCGCCGCGTCCCCGGTGTGGGGGACCAGCCGCTTGCCCCTGGCGTCGGGCACCACGGGGTCCTCCAGCACCGCCGAGGTGTCGAACCAGGCCTTGAGGACGGTCACGCAGGCTCCGGCGACCGTGGCGTGGCCCGCGACGTAGGAGGGGTGCGTGGGTGAGCCCTCGGGGAAGGCCTGCGGCAACAGGGACGAACCCCACCGGCGCTGGGTCTCCTCCAGCGCCCGGGACCGGAGGACCTCCTCGTCGATCATGGGGTAGTCCGCCGGCACGGAGTCGTCCAGGTGGGCGTGGACACGGCCGCCGAAGGCCTCCGGGCGCAGCCGGCGGTGCACGTTCCACTTCTGGAACCAGGCGGCCTTGAGGGCGCGGGTGGCGACCTCGGGGACCAGGCTCAGGAGGTGCGGTCCGCCGTAGGTGCCGAGCCCGCTCTGGTTGTCGGAGTGGTGGTAGGGGTTGCCCCCGTCGAAGGGGACCCCGCGGCCGAGCAGGATGAGCGTGGCGTTGAGGTAGGCCTGGTAGAGCGCGTCGTGGTGCACGTAGTGCGCCAGGTCCCGCGGGTTGCGGATGTAGCGGCGGTCGTCGGCGTCGCGGTCCTCCTCCGGCTGCTCCACCCCCCGCTGGACCGCGAGCCAGGTGTCGAAGTCGCACACGTGGTCCACCTCGGCGGGGACCGTGTCATGGCGCTGTTGGACGCGCAGGGTGCCGTAGGGGATGTCCAGGAGCAGGAACTGGGACAGGTACGGCCCGGTGAGGTCCCCGGCGGTGCAGCCGCGGAACAGCGTCGCGGGCGTGACGCGGCCGTCCTCCTTGGGGCCGCGGAAGTCGGAGAAGGATTCGGTCAGGTCGGCCGCGGCCGCCTCCGCCAGGGGATGGGTGTCGAATTCCGTGAAGCCCACGTCCCGGCACAGCGCCATCCAGTAGAGCTCTCCCATTTCCGCGGAATTCTGGGCGCCGTCGATACGCGGGGCCGGGGGAACGGCGATCTGCTGGGCGTCGGGCCCCTCCACGTCGTAGGCGAGTCCGGCCTGCGGGTTGGTCAGCTTCCGCTGCCGGGGGCCGTCGGTCCCCAGGGCTTTGTCGCCGCCCAGCGGAATGCGCTCGAAATCGTCCCAGTCCCCGCTCTGGAGGGCGCGGACCATGAGGTTGTAGGCCTCGGGGTCGACCTCGCCGACCTCGTCGTGCGGGAGCCCCTTGGAGTAGTTGGCGACAAAGGGGTAGTCCGTTTCCTCACCGTTTCCGCCGTGGGTGGGGATGGCTCCGGAGAGGGTCTGTTCGGCGATCTCGGTGCGCTTCTCGACGGCTTCGGCGCGGCGTCCGTGCATGTTCACCTCGTGGTCGGTGTGAGGGATGCGATTCCCCGGATGTATTCGCCCTCACATTAGGGCGCATTTTCGGGAATGTCCGTCGCACACACGCAGGCCGAAATTCGGTCAGGATATAAAAGGGAAAACGGTTCTTCGGCGGTTGACGTCGTGCCCTCGGCCGCGTAGCCGACTACCCGTCTCTCTGGAGCACCACGCGACACAGATGGGGGACGGCGTTCCCGCCGGCGGTGTCTCCGCGCCCCGCAGCGGCCGACCGAATCACGTCCACCTGTGGCCTCGGCCTGGCCACAACCGGCAGTGGAGGATCGGAGCGACCGCCGAACCGGACGGCGCTCGGGCGCGTCACAGGCCGGTTCGCCGGGCCCGCTGCGTGACCACCACGCAGACGAGGACCACGGCCGCGGTGGGCGGGGCGGCGGGGGACAGGTGCTCGCCGAGCAGCAGCGCGGCCCAGGCCAGGGTCAGCAGGGGCTGGGCCAACTGCAACTGGCTGGCCCGCACCACGCCGATCAGGCCCATGCCGCGGTACCAGGCCACGAACCCGCCGAACTGGCTCACCAGGGCCAGGTAGGCCAGGCCCGTCAGCGCCGCCGGTGTCACGTGGACGGGCTCCAGGGCGAGCGCGACGGCTGACAGGGGCAGCGTCAGCGGCAGTGACAGCACCAGTGCCCAGGAGATCACCTGCCAGCCCGGCACGCCGCTCGCGAGCCGCCCGCCCTCGGCGTAGCCGGCCGCCGCCCCGGCCAGCGCCGCGAACAGGTACAGGTCGCCCACGCCGAGCGCGCCGCCGGTCCGCGCGAGGGTGAACGCGATGACGGCGGCGGCCCCCGTGACCGCCGCCGCCCAGAACAGGGGGGAGTGGCGCGTGCCCGTGCGCACGGACGAGTAGGCGGCCGTGGCCAACGGCAGGGCGCCGACCACCACGGCCGCGTTCCCGGCCGACGTCGTCCGCAGGGCCATCGCGGTGAACAGCGGGAAGGCGACCACGCACCCGGACGCCACCACGAGCAGCGCGGGGACCAGGGCCGGGGCCGGTCGGGGGGCGCGGGCCGCGTACAGGCACCCGGCGGCGACCAGCCCGGCCAGTGAACAGCGCAGGGCCGTGGACGTCCAGGGGCCGAAGCCGTCGAGGGACCACAGGGTCGCGGGAAAGGTGAGGGAGAAGGCCAGGACGCCCAGCGCGGCCCACAGGCCTCCGTCGCGCACCGCTACCCGGTCCGTGACGGTAGCGCTATTCTTTGCTCTCATGAAAAAGAATAGCAGCGTCGCAGATCTTCGCGATCGGCTGCGTATGGCGTTCGACCGCTATCCACCCGGAGAGAAGCTGCCCTCCAGCCGGTCCCTGGTGGAGCAATACGGCGTGAGTCCGGTGACGGTCTCCCGTGCCGTCGCCCGGCTCGCCGCGGAGGGCTTCCTCGTCACCCGGCCCGGTGCCGGATCCTTCCGGGCCCGGAACGAACGGCCCGCGCGCGCACCCGAGGACACCTCCTGGCAGGAAGTCGCTCTGAGCGCCGAACCGGCCACCGCACCGGGGGAGGGCCTGCCCCGCTCCGTCGACGACACCGGTGTCCTGGCCACGCTCTCCGTGCCCCTGCCCGGGGTGACCGGCCTCCACGGCGGCTACCTGCACGCGTCGCTTCGGCCCGAACGCGCGCTCGCGAGCGCACTGGCGGGCGCGGCCCGCCGCCCGGGAGTGTGGGCGCAGCCGCCGGTCGAGGGCCTGGAGGAGCTGCGCGGCTGGTTCGCCCGTGAGATCGCCGGCCCCTCCGGCCCCCTCGACGCCGCCGACGTCCTGGTCACCGGCGGGGGCCAGAGCTCTCTGACCACGGCCCTGCGGGCGCTGGCGCCGCCCGGCTCCTCCGCCCTGGTGGAGTCGCCCACCTACCCCGGCCTGCTGGCCGCGGCCCGTGCCTGCGGAGTGCGGCCGGTCCCCGTCCCCGTCGACGCCGACGGGCTGCGTACCGACCTGCTGGAGGACGCCTTCGCGGCCACCGGAGCACGCCTGCTCCTGTGCCAGCCGCTCTTTCACAACCCCACCGGGGCCGTGCTCGCCCCGCACCGGCGCGCGGAGGTCCTGCGCATCGCCCGCGCCGCGAACGCGTTCGTCGTGGAGGACGACTTCGCCCGCCGCCTCGCCCACACCGACGCCGCGCCGCTGCCGCCCACCCTGGCGTCGGAGGACGAGCACGGCACCGTCGTGCACGCGTGCTCACTGACCAAGGTCACCTCCCCGAGCCTGCGGGTGGGGGCGCTCGCCGCCCGGGGACCGGTCCTGCGCCGCCTGCGCGCCATCCAGGTCGTGGACAGCTTCTTCGTTGCGCGCCCGCTCCAGGAGGCCGCCCTGGAACTCGTGGGCTCCCCGGCCTGGCCCCGGCACCTGCGCGCCGTGGCCGCGGGCCTGACCGAGCGGCGCACCGCCATGACCGACGCCCTGGTGCGCGAGCTTCCCCACCTGGAGCAGCCCGTCTCCCGGCGGGGCGGCTACCACCTGTGGCTGCGCCTGCCCGAAGGGAGCGACGAGTCGGAGACCGCGGCGGCGGCGCTGCGCGAGGGTGTGGCCGTGGCTCCGGGGCGGGCCTACTTCCCGGCCGAGCCGACCGCGCCGCACCTGCGGCTCGGCTTCGCCGGAACCTCGGGAGCCCAGGAGGTGACCCTGGGGGTGCGGCGCCTGGCGCGCGCCCTGAGGGCACGGTGACGGGCCCGGACTCCGGGGCCGTGGCCCGAAGCCGGCCTCCCCGCTGAGCGGCCGACGCCCCCGCCCGGCCGCCCCCGCCCGGACCGGGGCGGCTCCGAAACCACTTCACCGGTGCCCGCCCCGTCCACTACGATCGCGGGGTCGTTCCCACTGCCGGGAGCCCATGGGACTCGCGTGCGGCCTTCCCGGCATCCCCCGAACTGAGAGCAGGTTTCGTCCATGGCATGCCGTATCAGTGAACTCGTACTCGGTTGCCGCGACCCCGAGGCGCTGGCGCGGTTCTGGTGCGAGGTCCTGGACTTCGTGGTACTCGACCGCGAGGACGGCGAAATGGTGGAGGTCGGGCCGCGCGAGGGGTTCGGCGGCCCGCAGCCGACGATCATCCTCAGCCGCAGGGACGAGCCGGAACCGGGGAAGACCCGGCTGCACATCGACGTCAACGCCACCGACCGCGACCAGGACGCCGAGCTCGAACGCCTTCTGCGGCTCGGTGCCCGCCCGGCCGACATCGGCCAGACGGGGCAGGAGCAGTGGCACGTCCTGGCCGACCCCGAAGGCAACGAGTTCTGCCTGCTCAAGGCCCGCCTGAACCCACTCTGACGCCCGTCGTCCACGCCCCGGCACAGGGCCCCGGGCCTGCCGCGCAGGCCGGTGTGAGGGGCCCGCCGTGGTCGTGGGGTGAGCGGGGTCCTCCGGTAGGGGGTTCGCCGCGAAGGACCCGAACACCGGCGGACCCCGTGTCCGCCCGGGCGCCGACGGGGTTCCCGTACCTTCGGCGTCCGGGCGCGAGGCGAAGCGCGGCGGAGCCTCAGGGAGACACCGCCTAGTGCGTGGCGAACAGGCCCGAGCGCAGCTCCGCCGCGATGTCGTTGTCACCGCGCAGGGTCAGCAGGTCGATCAGCGACTGCGGATCGGCGAAGGACTCGTCGTCGTTGTCGGTGATGCGGCGGGAGAGGATCCGCAGGGCCTCGTCGGTGGAGGCGGGAGCGGTGTACCCGCTCAGGTGCAGGGCCCGTGCGGCGGGGGAGTAGCGGCTCAGGTCGGTGGCGGGCAGTTTGCGCGCGTCCAGGCGGTCGCCGGCCACCGTGATGAACATGCGGTCGCCGGGCTGTGCGGCCTGGCGGCGCAGCAGGGGGCGCAGGGAGTCGAACGCGGGCTGGTCGCGCCAGACCAGCACCAGCAGGTCGGCCCCCGGCGCGGTCAGGCACAGCAGGCGCCCGGGTTGCAGGCCCAGGTGGGTGGCGTAGCCGTCGGGAACGGCCACGGGGGCGCCGTTGAGGTGGTCGGCGGTGATGTCGACGCGGTGCCACCAGCGTCCGTCGGGTGCGCGGAAGCAGCGGGCCGACATGGCGGAGTCACTCGCACCGGGCCGTGAGGGCGGGGGAGCCGGAGCGGTGTGCGCGGCCGGTACTCCGGGCGGAGCGCCGTGGGCCTGTCCGGGCGCCGGTCCGAGCGGAACGACGTGGTGCGGGTCCAGGGCCGCGGTGCCGAAGGAGGGGCCCTGGTCGTACACGGGTCTTTGCTGGTGGGCCGGCTCGGGCTCGGGGTCGGCCGCGGACGGCTGCTGCCCGTCCATGCGCCGGCGTATCGGCAGTCCGTTCTCGGTGGTGGCCCCCGGATCCTCCGGAGCGGTGTGGCCCGCGTGGCCCGTGGGCACCTCCATGGGAACCGACGGGTCCACGAACACGTGCCCGTCCCTCAGGCTCACCCCGGGGGTGCTCAGCAGCCAGGCGCGCAGCTCCTGCTGGCGGATGCCGATCCGGCCCAGCCGGATACCGGCCTCGGTCACGCTGGGCGTGTCGCCCAGCAGCTCGCGGGTCTGCCAGCGCAACCGGTTGGGGTCGTCGGCGATCAGCCAGCCGTTGTGCATGCGCCGGTCCGTGAACAGGGTGATGATCACCCGCCACAGGGGCGTGTGCAGGGTGGGCACGTCCACCGGGTGGTCGGGGTGGGCGTTGATCAGCCGGTCGATGGTGGTGGCCGAGCCCAGCTGCTCGGACAGCTCGCGCATGTGCTTGGTGATCGCCGCGCCCTCGGGCGCGTTGAGCCAGTGCAGCAGGCGCTCCTCGACCTTGCGCTGGGCGGCGCGGATCTCGGTGACGTCCACCGCGATCTGCTCCGAGAGCACGCGGATGCTGATGGGGTCGGTCGCGAACAGGCGCTCGGCGGCGACGGTGCGCTCCAGTTCGGGCCAGGAGCGGAACATCTCCTCGACCAGGTCCACCAGCGGGTGCTGGCCCAGCGCGGGGGTGGGGGGCCGCTCCTCCACGTGGTCGGGGCGTGTCGCCTTGGGCGGGCCGAAGCTGGGGCGGCGCAGTGTGCGTCCGGGGCCCAGCAGGGAGCTGCGGAACTGCGAACGCAGGTCGCCCGTGCCGTTGGCCTGGGCGCCGTCGCCGCCCACCGCCTCGGAGCTCAGGGCGGAGCTGGGGATCATCGCCGCGGAGCTGACCATGGCGGTGGGGGCCACCGACTGGTCGTCGGCCCCGGTCCCGGGCTCGGACTCCTGGTTCTCGCCACGCCGGGCGCGCAGGGCCCGCAGGGTGCGGATCGCGCGGGTCGCCGGGGTCTGCGGCGGCGTCGGGTCGGACCCGGCGCCCTCGGAGGCCCCCGCGTCGCGGTCGGCGCCCGTGGCGGCGTTGAGGTAGTCCAGCGCGTTGCGCACGTGTTCGGGAGCGGAGTCGGGCAGCCAGTGGGCGATGGTGCGCACGGCCTCCATCATCAGCGCGGGGGAGGGCGTGGGTCCCGAGGGCAGCTCGCAGCAGGGCCGCAGTGAACGCCAGGCCACCGTGCTCACCACGTCCATGGCGCCGCAGCCGGGGAACCGCCACTCGCTGATCTCCTGGGGGCTGGCGGAGATGAGGCGCTCCCAGTCCCCGGCGGTGGCGACGACCGCGCCGCGGACGGGCTCGGAGAGGTCGTCGCAGCTCACCGGCTGTGTGCGCAGGTTCGGCAGGAACTCGGCCAGGGGGACGTGCGCCCACTGCTCCAGCGCCAGGCGGGCGATACCGTGGGCGAGCCAGGGCGGGCCCGCGATGTCCAGGACGCGTGCGACCGGCAGCGAGTGCCACCAGCCGTCGATCAGGCGGTCGTGGTGGAGCAGGGGTGCCACATCCGGCGACTTCGACCACCGCAGCGCGGGCGCGAGGTCGACGAGGCAGATCGGAGAGACGGCGTTCATCCGCTGGGGACCTCGACCTCCTGGTGTCTGCACGTGAATTGGGGAGGAACCGCACGGGCCTTCGGTTCGATGCACCACAGTACGCGCCCCTTCACCCGCGTGGGAGCCGGACGGTGAGCCGTTCCGGTGTGCCGTGGGTGGGCACGGCGAACCAGGGGACAGGGGTGCCGTGAGCACTTCCCCGAAATCGTACGTGCCCGCGGGCTACATGGGTACCCCCGGGTAGGTCCGGCCTGGAGGTGGCGCCGGGCGGACACGCTGCGTGTCCGTCGGGAGCGGGGGAGCTTCGCGCCCGTGACCCGTGCGGGCTTGTGACCTACCTCATATCAGGCTTCGGGATCCTCCCGGGCCCGTCGATCGTCGATGTTCACGACGCCTTCGCATCCGCGCCCCTTCGGGGCAGCACGTGCGTGCCGTACGTCGTGCAGGGTGGAGGGCGGCGCCGGAGTGTGTCGCCGCACCCTGATCCAGGCGGGTCGTCACCGGTGGTGGGTATGCTGGACGGGCACTGTCCTCGCCCGAACGACCTTCGGCCGTGCGGCCGCGTCCGGCGGCCGACAGGGGTCGACGGTGTTCGGACACGGGTCGGTGGCCGGAACGCGGCCCGACACCAGCGATTGCCGTACACGCGCGCCCCCGGCGCTGCTCAGGCGTGGGACGGTCGAGCCGGATGATTGGTTGACGTGACAGACCTTGAGACGAATCCCCCAGCGGCCGCTCGCCTGAACAGACCGGACGCCATCCGGTCGTACGTGGCGATCGGTGACAGCATCACCGAGGGGATGGAAGACGACAGCGGCCCCAACGGCGAGTACCGGGGGTTCGCCGACCGCCTCGCGGAGCACCTGGGCACGGTCACCCCCGACTTCCGCTACGCCAACCTGGGTGTGCGCGGACGCCGGATGCGGCACATCTTCGGTGACCAGCTCGACCAGACGCTCGAATGGAAGCCCGACCTGGTCACCGTCCTCGCCGGAGGCAACGACGTCCTGCGCCCGGGCAACGACCTCGACCGGCTGGCCGAGCACTTCGAGTGGGGCATACGCCGGTTGCGCGACGCCGGTATCCGCGTGGTGATCCTGTCCGGACACGACACCGGCTGGATCCCGGTCCTGCGCTACTACCGGGGCCGTATCGCCGTGTTCAGCATGCACATGCGCGCTGTCGCCGAGCGTACAGGAACCGAGATCGTCGACCTGTGGGCACTCAACGCCCTCACCGACTCCCGGGCCTGGAGCGAGGACCGGTTGCACCTCAACAGCACGGGCCACCAGATCGTCGCCGCGCGCATCGCCGACCTCCTCGGCTTCCCCATGGGGCCGCGCGAGTCCTGGACCGACCCGTGGATCACCCCGCCCCAGCAGTTGCCCCGCATCCTGCGCCGCAGGGAGAACCGCCGCTGGGCCCGCCAGTACGGGGTGCCGTGGGTGCGCCGCCGCGTCATGGGCCGCTCCTCCGGAGACGGCCGTCTGCCCAAGCGCCCCCGGCTGGAGTACCTGCACGACGAGGCCACCCGCGCCGAGATCGCCAGGGCCATCGAAGAGGGCCGGAGCCCCGACGCGGCGCACAGCGGCTACCCCGCGGGAGACGGCCCCGCGCCAACCAGCAGCCCCTCGGGTACCAAGGGTCCCGACCCCGTGGACTGACCCGCTTCCGTGGAGCCCCGCGTCCCCGGCCCCGGGCGGCGGGGCTTCGCCGCGCTCGGGATCAGCTGCGCGACAGCGACTGGATGAGGGCGCTGATGTGCACCACACCCAGGCACTGGCCGTAGGTGTTGGTCGCGATCAGGTCGTCGTAGACCCGCTCGGTGTCCTGGCCGGCCACCCGTAGCGCCGCCAGCGCCGACATCCACGCCGGGACCGTGCGCGGCGACTCCGCCAGCCGCAGCGCCGGGCGCTTGGCGTGCAGGGCGTGCCCGTAGCGGCCGGTCACCGACAGCAGGAACCTGGTGCGGTCGACCACCCCCACCGGCCGCTCCCGGTGGTCGATGAGGATGACGCTGTTCAGCGCGGGGTTCCCGGTGAAGGACTCCAGCACCTGCTCGGAGGTGGCGTCGGCGTCCAGTCCCACCGGCGGCACCATGAACTCGGTGACCCGCGGCCCCGCGTCCTCCTGCCCGTCCTGCCCGGCGGTCGGTTCGGGCACCAGGGCCACCCGCTCACCGGGCCGCCAGGTCTGGTCGGCGAAGAAGGGGCCCGTCCCCACACGGATCCCGCAGCGGCGCAGCCGCACCACGTCCTCGGCCGAGAGCACGCCCGAGGCCAGCGCGTACACCCCGCTGCCCCGTCCGATCCGCGCCAGGCCCTCCACCACCGTGGCGTGCCGCTGGTCCTCGGCCACCCCGGACACGATCCCGGGGTCGATCCGCATGAGGAACGGCGCGGCCTCCACCACCAGGTCGGGGCGCACCATCGCCGTGCCGAACCCGCACCGGAAGCCGGCCGACCGCAGCCGGGCGGTCCCCGACACCACGGTCGCCCTCGCCATCTCGGCCATGTCGGCGCTGAGCATGAGGGTGATGTCGCGCGGGCGGCGGCCCGCACGGCGCAGCCGGCTCTCCATCAGCGACACGAACCCCTCGCCGGCCAGCATCCGCGCGGGCAGCGGCAGCACCAGCGGAAGCAGGCTCTCGGTCGCGGCCGCCTCCTGCACCAGGGCCAGGAGCCACTCGGCCACCGCCGACTCCTCCTGGACGGTCACCTCCGTGTGGGAGCCCCGTACGGCCGGCGGAGCGGCGGCGACCTCGACCGCCACCACGGACCCCGAGTCCAGGTCGACGACGGGTCGGTAGGCGGAGGCGCGAGAGGAGCGGTGGAGGAGCGCACCGGGCTCGTCCCGCCGCGTCGGGGGAGTGTGTTGGGAGTGCAGAGCAGACACAGTCCTCATGGTGACCGGGAATCGGTCCTACCTGAAGGCCTGTTCTCGGCTGTTCAACTCACCTTCATGGCTTGTTCCGCGGTCGTGCCCTCCGCCGGCTCCGGCCCCGCGCACGACGAAGCCCCCGCCGACCGGCGGGGGCTTCGTCGTGCCTTCGGGCCCCGGTCGCACCGGGGTTCCGGCCGTGACGGGACGGTGTCCGCGGTACCGCGCCGGGTCAGGCGCGGCGGAAGACCACCGCGACGTTGTGGCCGCCGAACCCGAAGGACTCGTTGATGGCGGCCACGTCACCGGAGGGCATGTCCCGGGGCTTGTCGCGGACGACGTCCACGACCACGTCCGGGTCGAGCTCCTCGATGTTGATGGTCGGCGGGATGCGCCCGTCGTGCAGGGCCAGGATGGTCGCGATCGACTCCACGGCGCCCGCGCCGCCCAGCAGGTGACCGGTCATGGACTTGGTGGAGGTCACCGCGATCCGGTCGGTGGCGGAGTCGCCCAGGGCCGAGCGGATGGCGCGTGTCTCACCGACGTCCCCGGCCGGGGTGGAGGTGGCGTGTGCGTTGACGTGCACGATGTCGGTGGGCTTGAGGTCGGCGTCGTCCAGGGCGACGGTGATGGCCCGGGCCTGGCCGACGCCCTCCGGGTCGGGCTGGACGATGTCGTAGGCGTCGTTGGTGTATCCCACCCCCGAGGCGTGGGCGTACACGTGGGCGCCGCGCTTGGCGGCGTGCTCGGCCGACTCCAGGATGAGGATGCCCGCGCCCTCGCCCATGACGAAGCCGTCACGGTTCTTGTCCCAGGGGCGGGAGGCCGTCTGCGGGTCGTCGTTGCGCGTGGACAGGGCGCGCATGGAGGCGAACGAGGCGATGTTGAGCGGGTGGATCGCGGCCTCGGTGCCGCCCGCGATCACCACGTCGGCGCGGCCGGAGCGGATCATGTCCACACCGTTGGCGATGGCCTCGGCGCTGGAGGCGCAGGCGCTCACCGGCACGTGCGAACCGGCCCGGGCGGTGTACTCCAGGCTGATCGCGGCCGCGGGGCTGTTGGGCATGAGCATGGGCACGGTGAACGGGGAGACCCGCTTCCAGCCCTTCTCACGGAAGGTGTCGTACTGCTCCAGGATGGTGAGGATGCCACCGATACCGCTGGAGACCACCACGCCCAGGCGGACGGGGTCGACCTCGGGGGACCCGGCGTGCTCCCAGGCCTCCTTCGCGGCGATCAGCGCGAACTGCTGGGTCCGGTCCAGACGGCGCAGACGCGGCCTGGGCAGCTTCTCGGAGGGCTCCTGCGCGATCTGCCCGGCGAAGTGCACCGGCAGCTTCTCGTGCCACTCCTCCGGCAGCGCGGTGATGCCGGAGCGGCCGTCGAGGAGCGCGGACCATGTGGTCGCGACGTCACCCCCGAGGGGGGTGGTGGCGCCGAGGCCGGTGACGACGACATCGGTCTTGGACATGATCCGATCGCCCTTCTCGTGGGTCGTTCCCGGTCACGGTGCCGGGAGGCGTTGGCGAATGTGCAGGCAAGGCCGCGTGTGGCGGCGGGGGCGCCGGGACAGGGTTGTGCCCGGCGCCCCGGACACGCTACTTCTGGATGAAGTTGATGACGTCCTGGACCGTCTTGAGGTCCTTGAGCTGGTCGTCCGGGATCTCCACGCCGAACTTGTCCTGGGCGGCGATGGCGATCTCCACCATGGACAGCGAGTCGATGTCGAGGTCGTCCACGAAGCTCTTCTCCGGGGTGACCTCGGAGGCCTCGGTACCGACGATCTCCTCGATGATCTCGCCGAGGCCTGCCAGAATCTCCTGCTCGCTGTGAGCCATGTCGTGTTTCTCCTTGCTTGGTGGTTCGGTGTCGCTTCAGGGACTCCGTGGGGGCCGCGGATGCGTGGATCCGACCCTCACGGTGTGACCCCTCGGGTTCGGGCGGTGCTCAGGGGATGCGGATCACCTGAGCGGCGTAGACCAGCCCCGCGCCGAAGCCCAGGGTGAGTACGGTGCTCCCCGACGGCAGTTCCCCGCGTCCGATCATCCGCGAGAGCGCGAGAGGGATGGACGCGGAGGATGTGTTGCCAGCGGTGACGATATCGCGGGCCACGAGTGCCTGGGGCGCCCCCAGCTTTTTGGCGATGGACTCCACGATCCGCAGGTTGGCCTGGTGGGGGACGAACGCGGTCAGCTCCGAGGGCTCCACACCCGCCCGCTCCAGGGCGTCCAGGGCGACCCTGTACAGCTCGGTGGTGGTCCACCGGAAGACCGCCTGGCCCTCCTGGTACAGGTACTGGTGGTCGCGCAGGTAGATCTTGTCGGCGCGCTCGCCGGAGGAGCCCCACACCACGGGACCCACGCCCTGCTCCTCGGAGGCCGAGACGATCGCGGCTCCGGCGCCGTCCGCGAAGATCACACAGGTGCCGCGGTCCTCCCAGTCCACCCAGTCGCTGAGCTTCTCCGACCCGATCACCAGCGCGTTGCGGGAGCTGCCGCCGCGGACCATGTCCGAGGCCACTCCCAGCGCGTAGCAAAAGCCCGCGCAGGCGGCGTTGAGGTCGAAGGCGCCGGGGGCGGCGATGCCCAGCCGGGAGGCCACGGTGGCGGCGGTGTTGGGGATCTGGTCCTGCGCGGTGCAGGTGGCCACGATCACCAGGTCGACGTCCTCGGCGGACAGGCCGCTGGCCGCCAGGGCCTTGCCCCCCGCGGCGACGGCCATGCTCGCCACGGTGTCGTCGGGGCCCGCGATGCGCCGCTCCCTGATGCCGACACGGCTCTGGATCCACTCGTCGTTGGTGTCGACGCGGGCTTCCAAGTCGGCGTTGGTGAGGACCTGGGAGGGCTGGTACTCGCCGAAGGCGACGATCGTCGCGCCTCCGGGAGCGCTCGGGGAGCTGAACATGGTTAGCCTTCCTGGTCGGTGGCCGCTGGGGATCCGGCGTGCTCCTTGACGAGGGCACCGGCGCGGTCGAGGTCGTCGGGAGTCTTCACCGCGAGGAGCTCGACACCCCGCAGCGCGCGCTTGGCCAGACCGGTGAGCGTGCCCGCCGGGGCGAGCTCGATCAGCGCGGTCACCCCCAGGTCGGCCAGGGTCCGTGTGCACGCGTCCCAGCGCACCGGGGAGGAGATCTGGGAGACGAGCCGCTCCAGGTACTCGGCGCCGCTGTCGACCACCGCGCCGTCGGCGTTGGAGAGCAGGCGCACGGTGGGGTCGGACGGGGACAGGGCGGCGGAGGCCTCGCGGACCCGCTCCACGGCCGGGGCCATGTGCTCGGTGTGGAAGGCGCCCGCGACCGGAAGGGTGCGCAGCCGGGCCCGCTCGGGCGGGTTCTCGGCGAACGCGGCGAGCTGCTCGGTGGTACCGGCGGCCACGATCTGCCCGGAGCCGTTGTCGTTGGCCGGGGTCAGACCGGCGTCCGCGAGGGCCCGCAGCACCTGTTCGCGGTCGCCGCCGAGCACCGCGGTCATCCCGGTCTCCGTCCGCGCGGCGGCGTCGGCCATGCCCCGGCCGCGTTCGGCGACCAGCGCCAGCGCCTCCTTGGGGGACAGGACGCCGGCGATCGCGGCGGCGGTGAACTCGCCGACGCTGTGGCCGGCGACCGCGTCCACCAGGGAGCGTTCGGCCGGCAGGGCCGGGGAGGGGGAGGCCACGGGGCCGAGCACGGCGGAGGCCGCCACCAGGCCGGCGCTGACCAGCAGGGGCTGGGCGACGGCGGTGTCACGGATCTCCTCCGCGTCCGCGGTGGTGCCGTAGCGCACCAGGTCGAGCCCGGCCACCTCGGACCACGCCTCGACCTGCGCGGAGACACCGGGCAGTTCGAGCCACGGGGAGAGGAAGCCGGGAACCTGGGCACCTTGGCCGGGAGCAACGATAACAAGCACGACATCAACCTTGCCCTGTAGGAGATCCCCAGTCAGAGGGGGAGGGACACGAAGTTACTCGACACCGTTTGTGGGGACTCCACAAAACGGTGCCGGACGCGTGTCCACAAGCCGTGAACACAGGTGGGAGAGATCACCTTCGACGATACGCGGCGCGCGCGTTCGGCCGTGGTGACGGCGAGGCGGCCGCCTCCGGCCACCGCGAACGAGGGACGGGCCGCTGACCGGGGCGCGCGGGGATGCGAACCTGGTGGTGTGAACACCGAACCCCACCAGTCCAAGGACGACCCGGCCGCCCCGGCGGCCCCTGAGGGAAGGGGCGCGGACACGCCGTCTCCGACGGAGCAGGAGCGCGTCCGCGCAGAGACCGTGCGCCGTCTGGAGCGCTCCATGGGAGTGCTCGGCACGGCCGCCGTGTCACGCATGGAGCAGCGCCTGGGCTGGTTCCGCCGTATGTCGGCCGAGGACCGCTCGTGGATCGGCCTGGTAGCCCAGTCCGGTGTGGCCGCCTTCGTCGACTGGTTCCGCAACCCGGAACGCGGACGCCCCGCCATCACCGTCGAGGTCTTCGGCACCGCGCCGCGCGAGCTCACCCGCTCGGTCTCCCTCCAGCAGACCGTCGACATGATCCGCGTGGTCATCGACGTGGTCGAGGGCCAGGTGGAGGAGCTGGCCGCTCCCGGCGGCGCCCAGCAGTTGCGTGAGGCCGTGCTGCGCTACACACGCGAGGTGGCCTTCAGCTCCGCGAAGGTCTACGCGCGCGCCGCGGAGGCCCGCGGTGCCTGGGACGCCCGGCTGGAGGCGCTGATCGTCGACGCCCTGCTGCACGGGGACCACGAGGACGGGCTCCAGACCTGGGGTTCGGCGCTGGGCTGGTCGCACACCCCGGTCGTCGCGGTGGTCGGTGAGGCCGGGGGCGAGGGCGACGGGGGCAAGGTCCTGGACGACCTGCGCGCGGCCGCGCGCCGCCTCGGGCACGACGTGCTGGCCGGGATGCAGGGCCGGCGCGCGGTCGTGGTGGTCGGTGTGGGGGACCGCTACCCGGTGCGGGACCTGCCGGGGGCGGCCGCGGAGCCGCTGACCGGGCTCTTCGGTTCCGGCCCGGTGGTGGTGGGCCCCGCCGTCCCGGACCTGCGGGCCGCGGGGGCGTCGGTACGGGCCGCGGTCAACGGGTTGCGCGCCGCCGTGGCCTGGCCGGACGCGCCGCGGCCGGTGCCGGCCGACGACCTGCTGCCCGAACGCGCGCTGCAGGGCGAGGTCGAGGCCCGGCGGCAGTTGGTGGAGGAGGTGTACGTCCCCCTGCTCGGCGCGGGCTCTCCGCTGCTGGACACGCTGTCGGTGTACCTGGAGCACGCCTCCTCCCTGGAGGCCACCGCGAGGATGCTGTTCGTGCACCCCAACACGGTCCGCTACCGGCTCAGCCGGATCGCCGAACTGACCGGGCGCACCCCCTCCGACGGGCGCGGATCGTTCGTCCTGCGGGTGGCCGTCGCCCTCGGACGGCTCGCCGGGGCGGAGGAGGGCTGAACCCGGGCCGTGGAGCGTTCGAGATCGGCGGACGGCGGGACGCGGGGGCGCTGGAGGGCGTAACCTGATTGTTGTCTGTCATGTCTGTCCACTTATAGAAGTTTCACCATCGCCGGGTATGTCGGTAACCGACCGTGTGCGCCCGGGGACTACATGACGGATAGCGGCTTTGTGGCGGGCGGGTGACCGATGGGACCGTTGAGTCGGTACCACCCTCGGGCGAAGGTCCCCGCGCCGCCTCGTCACGACGTTCTTTGGGGGTCAACGCTGTGGCAGAGCGACCGAGGATGGATTCCCGGTTCTTTCGTCCTGTGATCGATTTCGTTCTTCAGCCCACGCAGGAGGGCGAGCTGCGCAGACGGGCGCTGTTCTGGCTGCCCGCGCCGCTGCCCGTGCTGGGGCTGGTCTACCTCCTGGTCGGCGGGACGCTCTCCGCCTCGGGGTGGACCATACTGCTGGCGTCGAGCGTGGGCGTGGGGACGCTGTTGCTGGCGCTGATCGTGCAGACCACACCCCTCCCCGAGGGGTTGGCGCCGCCGGCGTCCGCACGCCGATCGCTGCACCGCTTCCGCCAGTTCACCGGTCTGCGGATCGCCCTGGCGCTGGTTCCGGTGGTGATCGGCGCCGCCGCCTCGGTGGCGGGAGGCGGCATGTACCCGCTGTTCGCCGCCCTGGCGCTGGCCTGGCCGCAACTGCTGCTGGCCATGCCCACCTTCTTCACCATCACCAGGGCGCGCAGGGCCATGGAGGCGTGGGGCACCACCGCCTACCTGTGGCACGCGCTCTCGCGTCCGGCGAAGGTGACCTGGCCGGTCGTCACACCCCTGGTGAACTCCTGGCGCGCCTGGCAGGCCGAGAACGCCAGGCGGGAGCAGCGCCGGCAGGAGGAGGAGAAGGCCTGGAAGCAGGCCGTGCGCGAGGAGAGCGAGCGTGCGGAGGACGGCGACGCCTCCGCCGCCCCGGCCGCCTCGGAGCACACCGGCCCGTCGTCGGACGGGGGCCGGTCGGGTGGTGAGGCGACCGACGTGATCCCGCACCTGGACTCCGAGCAGGGTGCCGGGGAGGAGGAGCCGACCGAGGTCCTGCCCCACCTGGGTTCCGGCCGGGAGGTCAGGCCGACCCGTGTGCTTCCGCACCTGGGCGGCGCCGAGACGGGCGCCGACGCGAAGGAGCCCGGCGACGGGGCCCGCGGCGCCGGTACCGGCGAGAGGTCCGGTACCGCTGAGAAGTCCGGCACCGGTGGGGGCGAGGACGGCGGCTCCGGTCCCGACACCTCCTCCCGGACCCCCCGAGGCACCGTGAACCGGGCCCGCTCCCTCCTGGAACAGGGCGGCGGCGCGCTCGGCCTGGCGGTGCGCAGGACCCGGCGCGGAGTCCAGTCCACCCGGCGCCCGCCCGCCAACAAGCCCTGACGCGTCAGGAGCGCGGGTGATCCTCCCCCCGGCGTCCGCCGCGGACGGTGGAGGGAGGATCACCCCCGTACCCGGGCGGCCGGGCACGGGCGACCGCTCCGCCGCGCGGGGCCGAGGCCACTCAGATCCTCGTGCGCAGGCGCACCCGGGGCAGGGCGTCGGCGCCGCCCTCGGGGCAGTGGTACCAGGAGGCCCGCGCCTCACGGTCCTCGAAGGAGACCTCTCCGATGGTGTTGCCGAAGTAGGGCGTGCTCTCCATGGTCCAGCGCAGGCCGGACTCGGGGACCCGGGCCAGCCGTGCCAGCGCCCGTCCGACCAGGCGCAGCGGCCAGCTGAGGGACAGGTGGACCATGCGCTGCATACCGGTCGGTGCCTGGTTGCACAGGGGCGAGGACACCAGTTGGGCCGTCCGGGTCCCGTCGCCGTCGCCGGCGGAGTCCCGGTGCTCGGCGCGCGCCAGGTAGGAGAAGTGCACGTCCCCGCTCAGGAACAGCACGGTGGCCGGTGCCGGGCCGCGCTCGCCCCGTGAGACCTCCCCGACCGCGTCGGACAGTCGGCGGAAGGAGTACCGGAACGCGGCCCAGTGCTCCAGGTCGACGTCCTGGCGCAGCTTCTCGGCCAGTTCACGCGGCCATCGGCCCCAGGCGCCCGCGCACACCGCCTCGTTCCAGCTCTCCAGGTCGTGCACCGCGTGGGGCAGCAGGACCGGGACCGTCGAGGCGATCACCACGTGGTCGGGGCCGCCGGTGAGGTGCCCGTCCAGCCAGTCGTGGCCCTGCGGTCCCAGGATCGACCGGGACCCGTCGGAGGGGTCGCCCTCGCCCAGGGCACGGGAGCACCGGGTGTCGGCCACCAGGACCCGCACGGAACCGATGTCGTGGTGGTGGCCCCACTGGTACCCCGACGGCTCGGTGTGCGCCCGCCAGGCGAAGGCGTCGACCGCGTCGGCGGCGTCGCCCTCGCAGGCGCGCACGGCGGTCCACAGGGGGTCCTTCTCCCTGTCCTCGGGGGAGAGGTTTCCCATGTGCTGGTACACCCAGTAGGTGCCCAGGCCGTTGGTGACACGGGTGTGCCACCAGGGGTGCTCGTCCATGGCGCGCCGCCAGGCGGCGGAGGTGTTCCAGTCGTCGCGGATGTCGTGGTCGTCGAAGACCATCAGGGTCGGCACGGTGGACAGCAGCCACCGCACCTGGGGATCGCTCCAGGCCTGCTGGTACAGCTCGGCGTACTCGTCGTAGTGGACGACCTCGTCCACGGGGGTGTCCTCGTCGCCGTCCCGCTCACGGGCGCGGCGCAGGAAGCCGAGCATCGAGTCCTGGACCTCGTCGGCGTAGACCTGGTCGCCGATGAGCAACAGGGCCAGGTTGCCCTCGACCGGCTCGCGGGCCAGCCGCCGCGCGGTGGCGCGCAGCATGTCGTGGCCGTAGCGGACCATGCTCTCGGGAGTGTCGCCCGTGGGGGTGTGGCAGGAGCCGTACAGCAGTCGGGTGGGCGCGTCCGGGTGCACGGTTCGCACGGTGCTGGGCGGGAAGGGACTGTCGGGCTCGGGCCAGACCCGGTCCTCGTCCAGGAAGACCTCGTAGGGCAGGACCGACCCGGAGGGCAGGCCCTCGACGGTGCACACGGCGTAGTGGTGGCCGTGCACGGTGAAGGTCCGTTCGGCCGCCGTCACGTCCCCGTCGACCACGACACGCACCAGGCAGGGGGCGTCCGTCTCCACCCACACCGTGGCCGTGGTCGGCCCCGGATGCCTGAGCAGGGGACCCAGACGTAAAGAAGCAGTCACCGTTTTCCCTCCATTCGACCAGGTTCGCACATGTGATGGACGAGTATGGTCCTTCACGGGGACGTGTGAGACCCACAGCCGGGACCGGGATGGTTGCACGAGCGCCGTGCCTGCGCGAAGGTGGCGCTATGCGGACACAGATCCTTGAGCTGCACACCGGTGGATCGGAGAGCATCACCGACATCACCCGCAAGTGCGCCGACTTCGTCGCGGAGACGGGGGGCGACGGACTGCTCAACGTCTTCGTCCCGCACGCGACGGCGGGCGTGGCGATCATCGAACTCGGGGCGGGGTCCGACGACGACCTCCTCGCCTCCCTGGGCGACCTGTTCCCGGCCGACGACAGGTGGCGGCACGAACACGGTACGCGCGGTCACGGGCGGTCGCACGTGATGCCCGCCTTCGTCGCTCCCCAGACCACCGTCCCGGTGGTCTCGGGCAGACTCGAACTGGGCACGTGGCAGTCCATCGCCGTCGTCGACCTGAACGTGGACAACCCGGACCGGCGGGTACGGCTGTCCTTCCTGTCGTCCTCCTGAGCGGAGGGAACGTGGACAGGTTTGGCGGCGCGTTGACGGAACATGCCGCTAGCGTGTGAACTAGGCCATCAGCGATGGTCGCGGACCCACGTGACGGGCGGCGAAATGGCCCGGCATCGTTGTGACAACTGCTTCGTGCAGGCAAGATTGAGAAAAACCATCTGTGGAGGAGAACTTTCGTGAGCGCGACCGCGGGCCAGGCACAGAGCGAACGTGGCCTGGCTGACCGACTCGGATTCAAGCCGGGTCAGGTGGTGCAGGAATTCGGCTTCGACGATGACGTGGACGAGGGCCTGCGCGCATCCATCACCGAACTCACCGGTGAGGAGCTGGTCGACGAGGACTTCGACGGCGACGTCGACGCGGCACTGTTGTGGTGGCGGTCCGACGAGGAGGAGGACCTCACCGACGCGTTGATGGACACGGTGACCACCATCGCCGACGGCGGGACCATTCTGGTGCTGACCCCGAAGGCGGGACGTGAGCTGCACGTGTCCCCCAACGACGTCGCCGAGGCCGCGACGACGTCGGGTCTGTCGCAGACCAGCGCGGTCAGTGTCGGTTCCGACTGGTCGGGTACGCGCCTGGTCGTCCCCAAGCGGTGAGGGACACCACTCGCGACGGGTGAGACATCCGGTGCCGCGCGTCCCCAGAGACGGGCGCGCGGCGCTGAGCGGTGCCCGCCGACCGGTGGGCCGCCAGTAGACGAAGGTGATCTATGACCGTCCCGGTGGGCGCCGACGCGCCCGACTTCACCCTCCAGGACCAGTACGGCCAGGACACCTCCCTGGCCGCCCTGCGCGGCCGCCCCGTGCTGCTGGTCTTCTACCCGCTGGCCTTCTCCGGCGTGTGCTCCGGGGAGCTCGCCGACCTGGGCAAGCGCCACGGGGAGCTCACCGAGGCCGGCGCCGAGATCCTGGCGGTGTCGGTGGACTCGGTCTTCGCCCTGCGTACCTGGTCCGACCGCGAGGGCTTCCCGTTCGCGCTTCTGTCGGACTTTTGGCCGCACGGCCGCGTGGCCGACGCCTACGGGGTGTTCGACCACGAACGGGGCACGGCACGGCGGGGCACCTTCCTGGTCGACGCCGGGGGCGTCGTGCGCTGGTCGGTCCTCACCGCGGCCTCCCAGCCGCGCGACGTGGGCGAGTACCTCGACAGGCTGCGCGGGCTCGACTGAAACCCGGGCGCGAGGATCCTCGCAAAGCGGTATGATCTCGTGCGAAGCACGGGCGCGTAGCTCAGTTGGTTAGAGCAATTGCCTTACAAGCAATAGGCCAGGGGTTCGAGTCCCTTCGCGCCCACCCTGGACGGCTTACTAGAACCCTTACCCAATGCAAGGGAGTCGAGAAGCTCGTCCACCGAGGACAGCACCTGGAAGCCCTCTCCGCTGCCGGAGGGGGCTTCGTTGCTGTTCAGGGGTGTTCTCCGGTGCCCTCGCCTGTGCCGACGCGTGTACGGCCATCCTGGAGGGCGTGCAGCCCGTCGAAGGACGACCCCAGCTCGTCCTCGGCACCTTCAGTTATGGCAGATCCCGCCTTGCAGCGAAACCGTGTGCTCGCTCGGACCTTCAGCCGAAGGGCTGACTCGAACACACGGCCTCGTACCGCTGTGGCGCCGGGTCGTACGGGAGAGACGGCCACACGAAACTTCTTGCGCATCGTTGGTCGTGGTGCGCCTGGGCTAAAGCCGTGCCAGCCCTTCGAGTACTAGCACCATGCCCTCCGGCGAGAGTGGCGGCGTGTAGGTGCTTCGCCCTCCTCCTGGCGGCTGTTTGCGCTGGCGCTGCGGCAGCATGGCTCGTGGTTGTGGCGGCTTCAACGCCACCCGTTCCTCCGTCACCGCGGTGGTCGCCGGTGCGGCAGGGCTGGTGGCAATCGTGCACCACACGACCTTGCCGCCGCCGGGTTGCGGGGTGAACCCCCATTGCGTGGCGAGCGTGGCGATCAGCAGCAGGCCGCGGCCGTGCTCCTCGAGTTGGGCCAGGGTGGCCTCCGGGCGGGTGGCCTCGGCCGCGGAAGCGTTGCTCCTGAACCTTGGGAGGCCGGGCAGCCGATCCTCGACCAGGATGTCCACCCCTTTCTCGTGCAGCCGCATCGTCAGGTCGATGCGGTGGCCACTGGTGACCTCCCACGGGTAAGGACCGTCTTTCAGCCCGGCAGCGATGGCGGCGTCGACGGCGTTGGTGACCAGCTCGCTCACGACCAGTTCGACCGTGTCGGCGATCTGCTCACAGCCCCACCCGCACGCCGTGAACACCGCCATATGCCGGGCGAAGCGCACCACATTGCTCCCCGCTACGAGCGGAAGATGTTGCCATTGATCAGTCATGCCGCACTGCCAGGGCGAGGGGTTTCGTACGCGGCCACGAGCCGTGCCGCGTCATCGATACGTCCGAGCACCAGGAGGATGCAGCGCTTCGTCTCGCCGTCACCATCCACATGTTCGATACGGAAGCGCGTGCCCTGGACAGAGACGCTGACCCTGTCGGTGTGGAGGAAAACCAGTAGCGCGCCATCGTGATCGGTGCGGGCGGAAATGCCGTCCTGCCGCAGCAGCGTGTCCAGCCGCTCGAGCGCTCGCGAAGTCGTGAACTGGTTCATCGCTGCTGCCCCTGAACCACCCAGATGCGGGCACCGGTCTCGTGCTCGATGTGCTTGCGCATGGCCTCCTGGAGCCCCGGCAGCCGGGCGAAGTGCCACAGCGACGGCACGATGACGTCCTTGACGCCGTGCCGCTTCAAGGCGTCGAGCATGGTGTAGAACGCCGACTCCGAGCGGGTCATCCCCTCGGTGAACACCTCACCCAACGAGAAGCCTTCGCGAGCGGCGTGCTGCGCCAGTTCCTGCTTGACGTGCTGGACCTCTTCATCCAACGCATTGCCACAGACAATGCGCATATAGCCGTAAATCGCTGGCTGCATTCGTTTTCACCTCCAGATCATGGAGGCCGGGCCAGTGGCGGCCCCGATTTGGCGCCACCAGCCCGACCAGTAGCCAGCCAACCGGCCTGACCTGCAAAAACCCACAGCACAAGTGAGGCGGTGCTGACGCATAAATGGCGCAGGGGTGGCCTTGGAATGGGCAAATGCGCCCCGACGTGGCTAGGGTGAGGTCGCCCCTTATACCCCCGGAGGAACAGCTATGGCGGCCAAACGGATACGGCTGGCCCAGCAGCGGAAATCTGCGGGACTGAGCCAGGAGAAGTTAGCGGGGCTCCTCGGTGTCGAACGTTCCACGGTGGTGCGCTGGGAGACCGCCGAAACCGAGCCGCAGCCGTGGGTCCGCCCGAAGCTCGCCCGCGCGTTGCAGGTGACATCGGAGGAGCTCCAAGCCCTGCTCGATGACGTCACGATCATCCAAACCCAGCCGAGTGAGCGGATGAACTACCTCCTCGAGCACCCGTCGCAAGTTGACCTCGTGGCCGTCGCCTCCCTGCACGAGCGCATCCGCCAGTTGGATGAGCAGTACGACAAGGCGCCCTCGACGGCGCTGCTCGGCTCCGCCGGCCAAGTCCACGGCCAGGTGAAGTTCCTTCGCCAAAACGCCACCAACCCGCGGGCACGCAAGGCGCTGCTCGAAGTCGAGGCCGAGTCCGCCACCTTCATGAGTCAACTGGTGTGGGACGTCAGCCAACGGCGCGATCACGTTGCCCCGCGGGCCTACCTGGACGAAGCCATTGACGCCGCCCGCCAAGCCCGCGAGCCCACTACCGAGGCGTACGCCGCGCTGCGCAAGAGCTTCCTCGCCCTGTACGGCGAGAAGAACGCCCAGGAGGGGGCTGCGCTCGCTAGGGGAGCCGCCGAGATCGCGAAGCCGGTCAGCCCGGCGCTGACGGGCTTGTCCCTGCTCCACGTTGCCGAGGGGCACGCCATGATGGGCAGCCTCAAGGCCTGCGAGGACGCCTTGGCCAAGGCCGAAGCCCAGTTCGATCGCACGCACCCCGACGACGTCGCCGCCGAGCACTACACCGTCAACGAGTACAACCGCTTGGCTGGCTCCTGCTACCTTTTCCTCGGCCTGCCCGAACGCGCCGAGCCCATCCTGCGCATGACTACTCGCTCCCTGGCTGAGAAGAAGAAAAGCCAGGCCATCGCCTACGCCAACCTCGCCCTGGCCCTCATCCGGCAACAGAAGCTCGACGAGGCCGGGGCGATCATGCACCGCACAATTGACGCAGTTGAGCTGACACGTGGCGGTGGCGGGCTTAACCTGGCATTCACCGCAGGGCAGGAGCTCCGGCAGTGGCGACACGAGCCGTGGGCGCAGGACATCCAAGACCGCCTCCTCGCCCTGATGGCAGCTATCTAGCGGGGAACGGCAGGGCGCGCGTGAGTGACATCGACCAGGCCAAGGAAGCTGTCCGTGACCGCGTCTGGCGGCTGCTCGAACGCGAGGGCGCCGTCCCTGAAGGTTCCTACGGCAAGATCCCCGGCTTCTATGGCAATGAGGCGACCGCTGAGCGCCTGGCCGAGCTAGACGTCTGGAAGCGCGCGAGCACCGTCAAGGCCAACCCCGACTGGGCGCAGCTCCCCATCCGCACCCGCGCCCTCCAGGACGGCAAGCTCCTCTACATGGCCGTCCCGCGCATGGCCAGCCTCAAACCCTTCTACCTGCTCGACCCCGCCTTGCTGAGCCTGCTGCCGGAGGAGGCCGCGGAGAAGAAGGGCGCCGAGCAGATCGCCCGCCGCGTCGGCGTGGATGGCATGCGCCCGGTAGACGTCGTCATCTGTGGCAGCGTGGCCGTCAACCGTTCCGGAGCGCGGATCGGCAAGGGGGCCGGCTACTCCGACCTAGAAGTCGCGCTCCTCATAGAGGCCGGGTTGGTGACCGAGGAGACCACCATCGTGGCGCCCGTGCACCAGCTCCAGGTCATAGACGAGGAGATCCCCGAAACGGAACACGACTTCAGCGTCGACCTGATCGTCACGCCGAACGAAGTCATCCAGTGCGAGCGACGCCAGCACCCGAACGGCATCGTGTGGGAGGACTTGACGGCGGAGAAGGTGGAGGCGATTCCGGTGTTGGGGAAGCTGGCCAGAGCGCAACTTCCTAGAAACTTGATCTGAGAGGTTTCACCTGCCGGGCGCTAAAACAGACTCTTGGCTTACCCTATAGGGAATTCATCAAGCTCGACTATTTTTGTATTGGGGATTTGTGCGATCCTGCCCCTAAGGCGGTCTGGTATCTCACATGTGCTTACGAACAGAATCTCATCTGGGAGCTTCTTGATGCTCTTTGTTAGTAGCTCAAACCTTGCGACGTCTTTTTTTGTCATGGTTTGTGTCTTGCATTCGCCCACTATAATCTTTCCGTCTGCAATGCAAGCAATATCAAGCTCTTTTTTCTCTCCGGGCGAAGGAAAGCCTATTAGCTCGATCTCGGGTGAGTAGTGAAAAGTCTGAGACTTCTGTTTGAAATCGTATAGAACGCGCGCAGGAAGATCAGAGTTATGCTGGTAGAACTGGTAAACGGTTTCAGCGAGCTTATAGTACCAGCGGGGCTCGACAGGGTGCTTCCAGTGCTGGCTAGTGAACTTCTGCTGGAAGGAGCAGCGGCTACATGTGAACTCTGCCGTTAGCGCATCTAGGCTATACCAAGAACTTAGACTACAGCGCTCACATCCAAAGATGTAGCCGCGTTCGATAATGCCCTTGCCCATGAAGTCATCGATGAGATTCGCGGCCTGCCTTTCATTTCCCAGGCTGGCCGTGAGGGCGCCAAGGCTCAGGTATGCTCGTTGGTCGTTATCAAGATAGATCACCCCTTCGGATTTTTCATTCTTCTTGGCGAGGAACTTATCGAGAATGCTGATGCCGGAAGAAGATGTTACGAACTTGCCAAGCGCGTTCAGATCACCGAATCGGCGAACAGTGTCCTGAAAGTATTTTCCCTTATCTGAAAGTTGAATTGAGGTACAGATCCCCTCAAAGTACTCTTGCAGAAGTTCCATTGTGTTAGGAATGTAGATTCTTGGCCGCACAGTGTTGACGTCCACATCACCTCCAAAATGCATAGGGCTCGGACAGTTATAAACGATTCCGTCGGTTGCTACTCGGGCTTCTGTTGTTAGCAAAGTTCCGCCTTTAAGAATCTTTGGCCCGAGCTTCGGAAGTGATGGAGGTCCGTAGTCTTCAATCTGAAGCGATGTCAACCAGTAGTGGTCAGGAAGTTTGATCTCGCTGAAGTTTTTTGGTTTGGGGGTGGGGAACGGACTAACGGTCTTGTTGTCAACAAAAACCACGGAGTAGTTGTTGTAATAATTGTTCTCTTCAAAGGTGCGTGCCACGCATTCAGTTGACGAGTGTTCGTTGGTGACGCAGTCGGTGATCGACATGAACCGCTCAACGTCTGTGTAAATGCACCGAGCCATCTGGCTGCGGTACGAAATCAGTTGATGTCGGTTGAGGCTCATGCTGCGGAGCTGAATCCGGTTATCCTCATGCCCGTAACGGACGCGCTCAAAGCATAGGTTAACCAGGGTGCGTGTTATCTCCTGCTTGTCGTTCAATGAGGAGAGTTCTTCGCCTTGTTGCTGAGCCTTTTTTCTTTTGTTGAGCGCACTGTAGCAGTCACGTAGATCTGCGAGCGGCAGCCACAAAACCCCATCATGCAAACGCGACAATGAGTAGTATAGGCAGAAATCGTCCACTGTATCTCCGAGGATGACAACGAAAGGTTCCTCGTGCGGATTATGGCAGTCGTTTCTATAGTACTGAGCCAGGTGGAGCATTGAGATGCCGAAAGGAGTAATTGCCATATAGTCATCGGGCAAATTCCATTGGCTCGACTTTTTTATATGCGAGTATAGACGATCTCCGAAGGTGTTCCTCAGGAGATTGCGGGTATCGTATGCCTCCGGTACCTCCTCGATGCTTACTCCTTGTTGGGTTACCCTTTTCTGGTACTCGAAACTCCCTAGGCCAGTTTGCGAATGGAGGAGAAGATTTAGCGTGCAGTCCTCCAGTTCCTTGGGTATGACTATGTGTTCAACCTTTCTTTTGGCGTAGGGAAGAATCTCTGTAATGCGAGTGAAGGGGTAAGAGAATCCTGATAGGCGTGAAATTTGCTTGCTGACGATTTGGTTTTTATGGTGAAAGGGTGAGAGTCTGCATAGTAGATCTTCTTGGAGCTTGTCGCTGATTTTACGGTTTTCTAGTGGTTTCGTTTCTACGTTCCGAGTAAGCCATTCATCGAAGTCCTGCTGGTAACCTCCCTCTTGGAACTGTTTTTTGAGGCTATCCTTGATATCCTGATGCTTCTTTGGATCGGCCTCTTTGAGGTCGGCTACTGTTATTCCGTAGCCGACTACATGGTCTGGACTGTAAGCTTCGAGAAGTTCCCAAAACTTCTCTTCGATCGTTTCACCATCTGTCGGAATGATTAGGAAATTCTTGCCTCCCCATACTCCAGAGGCTTGCATGATCGAGCCGCTGACAGCGGCTCTCCAGTACTCGCTTTGCTTATTAATCAGGATGGCGCAACGAGGTGGTCGAACTATGGCATTTATGTTCTTGTAGGTTGGCTGTGGTGTCAACGGGTTCCTCCTTCTCGCCCTTGTTTTTCTATTCTAGCAGGAAATGATGATTTTTAGGTCCTAGTGCTAGACTATTAAGAGCGACCTTTCGGGGGAGTCCGGCACTTGGGGCCGGTCAGCTCGTGGCCCTAGTCCTGGAGGTCGTGGTTGGTCACGGTCACGGTGGTTGTTGCCTGCCCTTGCCCTGCTTGTGTCGCTTAGCGAAAGTTATCCCTGCATGTCACACTTGAGCCTGACATAGAGGGGCTTGGCGAGGCTTCTTGGGTGGGCAGAGGCGTCTCCAGGTCGGGTAACTTGCACTACAACGTCTCAAGAGCGATGGCGTGAGCTGGCAAGTATTGTCAGAATGGATCGAAGATGAGAAAATAAATGCATAGGAATGCAAAATGAGTAGCGCGGAGAAGCCGCCAATTGACAACCCGATCAAGTCCTCCTCTGAGGGCGCGCTTGGGCGCACCGGGGTTGCGCAGGACTTTGCTAAGAGCCTCCGTCAACTCGATCTCTCTGAGGGCGCTGTCGTAGGCGTTATGGGTCCGTGGGGTTCAGGGAAGAGCTGTTGAAGCTTCGATCATTCTCAACATAACTGTATATGATCCAGTCTGTCGGCTATCAAGAGGGCTTTGGCCACAAGCTCGTGAGTGAACAGTTCGCCAAGCAAATCGAAGGCGAGTTCATTGAGCGAGTCTCAGACGCTCACTCGCCCGTCCCCACTGAGGAGTGGGATCTTCTGCGCGTTCAGTGGACACTTCGTGATCGACAAGGAGACGAGTTTTCGCCAGTGGTGTTCACCGATCCGGACGAGATTCGTTCACTGTTTAGGTCGGCAAAGAGCGTGGCACAGTCACAGCCATTGGGCTCGCGCAACCTCCACTAAGAGGAACATTTGATGTGGGATCCCCTAGTTCAAGCGTTCGGGGAAGAAGAAGCGCTCCGGACTGCTCGCGACACCTTGCAATCCGTTGACGGTGACATTCCACTTACTCAACTCATTGATAAGTACCTCGGCGGTTGGCGTCCGAAGCGCGACTAAAGTTCTAGTACTTGACAAAATGGATTCTGGTAATCCTAGGATTTTTTAAGGATTTCTGGCTGGAAATGAAGTGTTCGCCGAGCTTGTAGACGTTCGTGCCTGCCTGGTAGGCGGTGATCAGCTCGTTGACCTCATGCAGCATGAGGCGCTTCGCGGTGCCCGGCTTCTTCGCTGGCTTCCTGCGCTCGGGGAGCGGTGCCGTCGGTGCGGGAAGCTCGCGGAGGAGGGCTTCGAACTTGGCGGCGAGCTGGGCCGGGTTGTAGTTGGTTTGCCCAGGGCCCACTCGACTCCGAGACGACCTTGCTCGGCGGCCTTCGGCCGCCTCGCCCGGTCGTCTCGTCGCTTCCTCTGGGGGACGGCCCCCGGACCCTCGATGCGAGGCTGTGCCCCGCGGGTTGTGGTCGGCTCGCCCAGGTCCACGCACCTCGGGGCGGCCCCCGCCGTTCCGGGGGCGGCCGTGACGGGTCAGCCAGGCGAGGATCCGGACCCCGGACCGGTGCGCACGTGCGCACGCACTCCCTGTAGGCCGAACAGGATGAGGAGCTCGACAGCGCCGCCGTCGGCGCTGCCCAGCCAGTGCGGCAGGGACGTGTCGAACTCGGCCGCCTCCCCGGGCGGCAGCGTCAGGTCGCGTTCTCCGAGCACCAGCCGCAGGCGACCGTTGAGCACGTACAGCCATTCGAAGCCCTCGTGCGTCTTCGGGGACGGTTCGAGCGGTTCCGGTCGAGCCGGAATGATCATCTTGAACGCCTGCGTACCGCCCGGCCGCCTGGACAGCGGAACGAACACCATCCCGAACCGCCGGATCGGTTTCAGGTGGATCCGGGGGTCGCCCGTGCGCGGGGCGCCGACGAGGTCGTCCAACGGGACGTCGTAGGTACGGGACAGCGGCAGCAGCAACTCCAGGGTCGCTCGGCGCTGACCGCTCTCCAGCCGTGACAGGGTGCTCTCCGACACCCCGGTCGTCGCCGCCAGGTCCGCGAGGGTGATGCCGCGGGCGCGGCGCAGGGCGCGCAGGCGCGGGCCCACCACGTCGAGTACGTCCTCCGTTTCGCGATCCACGCGACCAGCTTGCCATAACCGCAAGATTTCGTGCCAGGGGCAGCGCAGACGACGAGACTGGGCGCATCCCGACACGAGGAGTTCCGATGAGCACCACCGATGCGGCCACGTTCTGGGGCGACTTCCACGCGGCCCGGCCGGCGACCGCCGACCCGCGGCCGAACCTCCGACTCACCGAGACGGTCACGGGACTGCCGCCCGGCCGTGCGCTGGACCTCGGCTGCGGCACCGGCGGCGACGCGCTGTGGCTCGCCCGCCGAGGGTGGCGTGTCACCGCTGTCGACGTCTCGGCCGTGGCGGTCGAGCGAGTCGCCGGACTCGCCCTCTCCCACGGCCTGGACGACCTGGTCGTCGCCGAGCGGCACGATCTGCAGGTGTCCTTCCCGCGGGGCCGGTTCGACCTGGTCTGCGCCCACTACCTCCACACCCCCGTGGACCTGGACCGGGCGAGCGTCCTGCGCACGGCCGCGCAGGCGGTGCGCCCGGACGGGCGGTTGCTGGTGGTCGACCACGGCTCGACCGCGCCGTGGTCGTGGAACCAGGATCCCGACGTCCGCTACCCGACTCCGCGCGAGGTCGCCGCGGGGATCGGCCTGGATCCGGCGGAGTGGACGGTCGAGCGGGCCGAGGAGCTCCGCCGTGTCGCGACCGGTCCGGACGGGCACACCGCCGAGGTCACCGACCACGTCCTGCTCGTCCACCGCACCGCCTGACCCGGAGCAGGATCCGTGTCCCACGAAGGAGGCCGACCATGCCCACCGCCCCGCGCCGCGACCGCCGCGGCGACACACCGCCGCCCCGGACCGGAGGCAGCGAAGCCGACGTTCTGCGTGGCTTCCTCGACTACCTCCGGACATCGATCGCCGCGAAGGTCGAGGACGCGCCCGAACCACAGGTCCGCACAGCCGGAGTTCCGTCGGGCACGAACCTGCTCGGCCTGCTCGAACACCTGACCTTCGTTGAGCGGTCGGTGTTCCTCGGGGACGTCGTCACCGACTGGTCGGCGACCTTCCGGGCCGCGCCCGCGGACAGTGTGGCCGACGTCGTCGCCCGCTACCGGAGGGCGGTCGCCTGCGCGAACGACGTTCTCGACGGGTGCACCGACCCGGACGCACCGGTTCCCCGGCCCCGGGCGCTGCCGGGGCGCCCCGCTCCCAGCACCCGTTGGGCGATCGTCCACATGATCGAAGAGACCGGCCGCCACGCGGGCCACGCCGACATCCTCCGCGAACTGATCGACGGCGCCACCGGACGCTGACTCCACCCCTGTTCCGGGACGGGAGCACAGGACTTCGGTACCGGGTCCCAGAGGTCGGCTTTCGACCAGCGGCAGACGGCTCCCCGAGCGTTCGAACTCGAACCGCTGTCGCTCGCGTCCGCCTCGGGGGAGAGGCGTCCGTCCCGCTGGAACCGCCGCGGGGCGGCGGCCGTGGCAAGGCCCACGACCGCGCGTCGGCCATCGCCGCTCCGTTGTTCCACGGGATCCCGTCCGGTCTCTCCGACCGGGCGGGACCCCGTCGTTTCCGTGCTCGTCGGAGGGTCCGGGCGCCGGCCCGGGAAGGACCGCTGCCCCCGGTGCGCGCCACCCGCCGAGAGCGCCTTCCCCGACCGCCCGACCGCCTTCCGCCGTGACGTTCCCGGCCGCCTCCGGGCGCCTGCGCCGGCCCGCCGCGTCGCCGAGGAGGCGGCCCAACCGGTTGCACCCTTGGAGGCACCCGGTTCCGAAGTCGAAGCCGGATGCCGACGAAGCCGCAGGCCACAGGCACAGGAGACAATCAGGGCGCTCAACCCTCCTGCAAACGGTTGCATTAACCCCCCTTGACACGGAAAGCGCTTTCTCTACTCTCGGAAAGAGCACGTCAATGCTCATGCTCTACTACGAAGGGTAAGCAGTGAGACGATCAATCACGCGTCGGCTCGTGTCGACGCTGGCCGTCGCGGCCGCCGCGGCCACGGTGACGGCCGGTCTGACCCTGCCGATGTCCACGGCATCGGCGCAGACCGGTGAGGCCACGGGTTACGCGACCCAGAACGGCGGGACCACCGGCGGCGCGGGCGGACAGACGGTACGGGCCACGACCGGAACCGAGATCCACCAGGCCCTGTGCAACCGGGCCAGCACCAGCACCCCGGTCATCATCGAGGTGGAAGGAACCATCGACCACGGCAACACCTCCAAGGTGTCGGGCGACAGCTGCGACACCGCCGACGACGTGATCGAGCTCAAGAGGATCAGCAACGTCACGATCGTCGGCACCGGCGGCGGAGCCGTGTTCGACCAGCTGGGCATCCACATCCGGGAGTCCAGCAACATCGTCATCCAGAACGTGACCGTCCGGAACGTCAAGAAGTCCGGCTCGCCCACGTCCAACGGCGGTGACGCCATCGGGATGGAGAGCGGTGTCCGCAACGTCTGGGTCGACCACGTCACCCTGGAGGCGTCGGGCGGGGAGTCGGAGGGCTACGACGGCCTCTTCGACATGAAGAACAACACCCAGTACGTCACCCTCTCCCACAGCATCCTGCGCAACTCCGGCCGTGGCGGCCTGGTCGGGTCCAGCGAGAGCGACCGCTCGAACGGCTACGTCACGTACCACCACAACCAGTTCGAAAACCTCGACTCGCGTGCGCCCCTGCTGCGCGGCGGCGTCGGGCACATGTACAACAACCACTACGCGGGGATCGAGAAGTCCGGCATCAACTCCCGTGCCGGGGCCCGCGCGAAGGTGGAGAACAACTACTTCCAGGACTCCAAGGACGTCCTCGGCACCTTCTACACCGACGAGAGGGGCACCTGGGAGGTCGGCGGCAACATCTTCGACAACGTGACCTGGTCCAGCGAGGACGAGGAGAACTACCCCGCCGGACCCGACCCGCGGTCCACCACGTCGGTGAGCATTCCGTACTCCTACGAGCTCGACGACGCCGGTTGCGTGCCGGGGGTGCTGGACCAGATCGCGGGCGCGGGCAAGGGAAACCGGGTCTCGGACGGCAACTGCGAGGCAGAGGAGCCGACCGATCCGGAGCCGACCGACCCCGACCCGACCGACCCGGACCCGACCGACCCGGACCCGACTGACCCGGACCCGACCGATCCTCCCGACGGAACCAACCTCAGCCTCGGGGCCGGCGCCGACGGCTCCGGCAAGGCCAGCGGGACCAGCTACGGGAACGTCGTCGACGGCGACATGGGCACCTACTGGTCGCCGGACGGCTCGACCGGCCGCGTCTCGGTCAAGTGGGACTCCAACGCCACGGTGTCCGCGATCAACATCCGCGAGGCGGCCGGAGCCGAGGGCAACATCGGCTCCTGGCGGGTCGTCGACCACGACACCGGCGCCGTCCTGGCCACCGGCAGCGGGGCGGGTGCCATCACCTTCGACCCGACGACGCTTCGGAAGATCGACTTCGTGATCACCGGTTCGAACGGCACGCCGCGCGTCGCCGAGTTCGAGACCTACGCGCCGTAGGACGGCGGAGGCCGACACCTTGCAGCCTCCGGACGACGAGTCCCCACGGCCTCTCCGAGACGGTTCGCCCCGGGTCGGGGAACGACGGTCCGCCGGGCGACCGCGGCGAGCTGCTCGCCCACCCCCGCCGAGCTCCTCAGCCCCGAGCGAGGACTCGTCCGACAGGGGACCCGCCACCGGCGGCGGTGAGGTCGACCTGTAACCGGTCCGGCCGACAGCAGCCGGAGCCGACCGGACGCCGACCGGTCCGCCCGAACGAACCGGGCGGGCCGGCCGTTCCGGGGCGGCGCCGTCGCCGGGCCGCGGGCGAACACCTCGGCCGCGGCTCACTTCTCCGGTCATATCGAGGAAGGTTCCATCATGCGGTTCAGCAGTCCTCGAACCCGCGGAAGACCGCTGGGAGCGCTGCGCCTAGCCTTGGCGGCGGCGGTGCTCGTCCCGTTCGCGGCGGTCGCGCCGGCGCAGCCCGCCGCCGCCCAGGCCCGTACGCTCACCGTCGCGACAGACGGCAGCGACTCCGGCCCCGGCACCGTCGCGGCCCCCCTGCGCACCATCCAACGCGCCGTCGACCTGGCCGGGCCCGGCACCGTGATCCGGATACGCGGCGGCACCTACGACCCGGACGTCAACATCCGGATCGAGAAGAGCGGCACCCCCTCGCAGCCGATCACCATGCGCGCCTACGACGGCGAGCACGTTGCCATCGACGGCGAGAACATGCCCAACACCCCCGCCCCGTCGGGCGAGTCCTATCCGCGCGTCGAGCGCGGCGCGATCCACGTCAGCGGTGACTGGTGGCGCTTCGAGGGACTGGAGATCGTCAACGGCCCCTACGGGATCTTCGCCATCGAGTCCAGCAACAACGTCTACAAGGACCTGGTCACCCGCGACAACTACGAGACCGGGCTGCACCTCGTGCTCGATTCCAGCGACAACCGGGTCATCAACCTCGACAGCCACGGCAACCGCGACCCGCGCAAGAACGGCGAGAGCGCCGACGGCCTGGCCATCAAGCAGGGAGCCGGCTCGGGCAACGTCGTGACCGGCGCGAGGCTGTGGAACAACGCCGACGACGGTTTCGACTCCTGGGACTTCCTCACCCCGATCCGCGTCGAGGACTCCGTCGCCTGGGGCAACGGCTTCGACCGCTGGGGTTTCCCCGGCTGGGAGGGCGACGGCAACGGCTTCAAGCTCGGACGCGGCACGGCGGACCACGTCGTGAACAACAGCATCGCCTTCGACAACGCCGTGGGCGGGTTCATCGACAACGGCAATCCCGGCTCGCTGCGTCTGGAGAACAACACCGCCTGGGCCAACGGCGGCAGCGGGTTCGTCTTCGACCGGTCGGCCTCGACGCTGAACCGGAACCTGTCGGTCGCCGACGGGGCAGGCGTCGACCTCGGCTCCTCGGGCGGCAGCGGCAACTCGTGGGACCTCAGGGACGGCTGGAGCAACGCCGACCTGGTCAGCACCTCGGCCTCGGACATCAAGGGCCCGCGCGCCGCGGACGGTTCGATCCCGGCCACGGACTTCCTGCGCCCCCGTGGCCACGCCGGCCTCGGCGCCGACCTCGGCGAAGACGACGGCGGGGGCGGACCGGCTCCCGTACGCCACGAGGCGGAGCACGCGCCGGCCACCTGCGACGGCGCCATCGACGCCGACCACCCCGGGTACTCCGGCAGCGGATTCTGCAACACCGACAACGCCACCGGCGTGGCGGCGCGGTTCACGGTGGACGCCGACAGCCCGGTAACGGCTGCTCTGGTGATCGGGTACGCCAACGGCGGTTCGGGCGGCCGGCCGGCGGAGGCGGTGGTGAACGGCTCCACCACGGGGCCGATCCCGTTCGCGGCCACGGGCGCGTGGGAGGTCTGGGCGACAACGACGATCACGGTGCGGCTGGACCCCGGCGGCAACACCGTCCGGCTCGTGGCCACCGGCTCCGACGGCCTGCCCAACATCGACTACCTGGAGCTCTCACCCGGCGAGGCCTGACCGGCCGGGGTCGGGTCGGGGACTCCGGGAAGAGCCCTGGCGGGCCGGGCCGCCCCGTGCTGTCCCGGGCCCCGCCGGGCCCACGCCATCGTCGAAGGGCCGCTCCTCCCCGCACGCCTTCGCCTTTCGGGCGGTCCCCGTCCCCCGGCGCTGGTGACCGCTTCGCGCCGCCCGCACGTTGCCCGTGCGGCGTGGCGGCGTCGATACTGGGTCCGTGATCCCCTCGACGCCTCCGCCATGGCCGGTGACACCGCCGGCGCACGGCCGTGTCGTGCTCCGTCGGCCGAGTGGGGCGGACGTCCCGATGGTCCGCGAGCTGTCGACCGACCCGTACGTCCCGACGATCGGATCCCTGACCCCGAACGCCTCTCCCGCCGAGGCGCTGGCCTGGGTCCACCGGCAGCACGACCGGTACACGGCGGGGGCGGGCTTCTCGTTCACGGTCGCCGACGCCCGCACGGACGCCGCGCTCGGCGCCTGCGGCCTGTGGCTGCACAGCCTCGCCGTGGGCCGGGCCACGGTCGGGTACTCGGTGGCCCCCTCCGCCCGGGGTCGCGGGGTCGCGGCCGACGCCCTGTCCGCGCTGACGGCCTTCGGCTGGGAGGTGCCGGGGCTGTTCCGGATCGAGGCCTACATCGAGCCGTGGAACGCCGCGTCCGCGCGGACGGCCGAGCGGGTCGGCTACGTCCGTGAGGGGCTGCTGCGCAGCCACCAGCCGATCGGCGGCCGGCGGCGCGACATGCTGCTCTACGCGACCGTGCGCACGGTGCACGGCGACCCGCCGTGACGACGCGTGCGTGGGAACACGGAGGAGGGGCGCCGGCCCGGCGAAAGGCCACCGGGGCGACCACGTGCGCCGGGGCCGCTCACGCTGAGGTCCGACGGCGGGGGCCGGGACCGGTCTCCTCGACGGGTGCGTCCCGGGCCTCCATCGCGGGACTCACCAGCCCTCGGCCCGCGCCCACCGCCGTTCCAGCTCCGGCGCCAGGGTGCGCATGAACGTCGCGCCGACGTGGCCGCTGTCCCAGTACACGAGGACGTTGCCGATCACGGGGCGGCACACGCCGGACCCGCAGAACCGGTCGGTCAGGTCCAGCACCGTCACGTTCGCGGGCAGGTCGAGCCCCTCCAGCGGTGAGACCGGCGCCATCGACTCCTCCGGTGCCGAGACGCACTCGTCCGGACCCGCCTCGGCCAGACAGGTCGGCACGTCGAAACGGAACCTCGGGGTGTCGCGCACGGCGACCACGCCGATCCCCATGTCCTCCAACTCGCGCCACCGGTCCACGTAGCCGTCCACGACCTGCTCCTCGCCGTAGCCGGCCGAGGCGTCCAGACTGGTCGTGGTGCCCGTGGTGAAGACCGTGTCGGGCCGCAGCCGTCCGAGCTCGGCCATCACCCCGCGGTTCCACTCCGTGCACGACGTGTACGGCTCACCCTTGTAGGTCTGCGGGGCGTCGGTGAACAGGCAGGCGCCCTTGACGATGTTGAGCAGCCGCCAGCCGCGTGCCAGGGCGATGTCCTCCAGGGCGGGGAACCAGTGCGCCGCGTGCGAGCCGCCCACCAGCGCCACCGTGCGCACCGGGTCGTCGGAGCCGTAGACGCACGTGATCACCTCGGCGTCGAAGGTCGTCTGGTTGCAGCCGTCGTCGTAGGTCACGGGGGCCTCGTCGACCGCCAGGGCCAGTGGCGGGTAGACCGGCATGTCCGGTATCCCGGCCCCGCCGGCCGCGGCCGCCCCCGGGTAGCTGCGGCCGTCGGCGAGCAGCCCCTCCCACCGGGCGCGTTCGGCGGACTGGTGTCCGGCCCAGGTCCCGGCCGTGAGCAGTACCGGTAGCAGGCAGGCCAGGGCCGCCGCCGTTCCGCGCAGCACCGCCCGGCGCCCGCCTCCGCGTCCCAGCACGGCCAGCCTGTCGGCCACCGGGGTGGTCGCCGCCGCCAGCAGCACCGACACCGCCAGGACGGCCGCACCGCCCACCGGGGTCGCCAGGCCGCGTCCGGTGACGGACAGGTAGAACACCAGCAGCGGCCAGTGCCACAGGTACAGCGCGTAGGAGATGGAGCCCAGGTAGCGCAGCGGCCGCAGGGTGAGCAGCCGGTCGGCTCCGAGTGCCGAACCGGAGGTGCCGGCCACGACGACGGCCGCGGCGGCCAGGGTGGGCCACAGCGCCGCGTACCCGGGGAAGACGGACGACACCCGCAGCAGCGCGCCGCACAGCACCAGAGACGCCAGACCGATCCAGCCCAGTGCCACCCGCGGTGCCCTCGGCAACTTCGCTCCCGGCAGCAGCAGGGCCAGGAGCCCGCCGAGCGCGAACTCCCACAGCCGGGTGCCGGTGTCGAAGTAGGCCCACGGCTGGTCGGCCCGGGTCATCAGCACCGAGTAGGCCAGGGAGAGCGCGAGGACCGCGGACAGGGCGACGAGGAGCGGGGTGCGCGGGTCGCGCCCACCGCGCCGGGCCGTCCACACGGCGACCGCGATCAGCACGGGCCACACCAGGTAGAACTGCCCCTGCACCGACAGCGACCAGAAGTGCTGGAAGGGGTCGAGGCCGCCCTCGCGCGCCAGGTAGTCCACGGAGTCCAGTGCCAGGTGCCAGTTCGTGTGGTACAGCAGGGCCGCCACCGCGTCCCCCGGCGCGTCGCTCCACCGCGTCTCGGGCAGGAGCAGCCACGTCGCGGCCAACGTCGCCAGGACGACGACGGCGGCGGTCGGCACCAGGCGTGCGGCCAGCCGGGCCAGGAAGGCGCCGTAGCGGATCGTCCCGCCGGTGGCCGCGCGCACCAGGGAGGTGGTGATGAGGAAGCCCGTCAGCATCAGGAAGACGTCGACACCGCCGGAGACCCGGCCCAGCCAGACGTGGTAGGCGGCCACCAGGAGCACGGCCACGGCCCTCAGGCCGTCGATCTCGGGTCGGTGCCCGCCGGCGCCGACGACGGCGCGCTGTGCGCGCCCGGTCCCGGTGGGGGAGGTGGGGAGGGACACGGACGGGCACTCGCTTTCACGCGGTCGGGGTCGTGCGGGGAGGGCGGTCATTGTGCCCTCCCCGGATGACCGCGGAGGGGACGGCGGCTGAACTGTGCGCCACCGCTTTCCGTGCCGTTCCACGGATCGCCGACACGCGTCCCTCCCGTACGCCGCACCAGTTCTCCGCGCACCATGCCCAGAAGGGAAGGACCACTGTCTGCTGCTACCGCCGCTGCTGCTGCCCGTCGGAGGGGACGAGCTGTTCCTGGACCACACGCGGCGCTTCGCCGCGGCCGCTGCGGGGACCGCAGCCGACGTCGACCTGTACGGGGGCACGCCGCACGCCTTCCACGCCACCGTGCTCGTCGAGGACCCGCCGCCGACCGGCCGCACCTTCCTCGCCCGTCTGGGTGAGCGGACGGACCGCCTCGGCTGACCAGGGGTCCCGCCCGTGACACGGACGCGCCCCCGCCCGGGATCCGGGCGGGGGCGACGGGAACGCGCAGGGTCAGCGCCGGGTTCCGGTCCCGGCGGTCTCCGGGGCCGGGTCGAAGGCGCGGGCGAGCTTCTCGCCCTCGATGTCGACCGGGGGCAGCAGCCGGCCCAGCCACCGGGGCAGCCACCAGGCGGCGCGGCCGAACAGCGACATCAGTGCCGGAACCAGCGTCATCCGCACCAGGAAGGCGTCCACCAGGACGCCCACGGCCAGCGCGAAGGCGATCGGCTTGATCATCTCGTCGTGGCCGAAGACGAACGACCCGAACACCGAGACCATGATCACCGCGGCCACCGTGACCACGCGCGCCCCCTGCCGGAAGCCCGTGACCACCGCCTCGCGGGCCTCGGCCCCGTGGGTGAACTCCTCGCGCATCCGCGAGACCAGGAAGACCTCGTAGTCGATGGCCAGGCCGAAGAGCACCCCCAGCAGCAGGATGGGCAGGAAGGCCAGCAGCGTCGGGGAGCTCTCCACGTTGAGCAGTTCCGCGCCGTGCCCCTGCTGGAAGACGGCCACGGTCAGGCCCAGCGCCGCGCCCGCGCTGAGGACGAACCCCAGGGCGGCCTTCAGCGGTACCAGCACCGAGCGGAACACCAGCATCATCAGGATCAGAGCCAGTCCCACGACGATGCCCAGGAACAGAGGCAGCGCCTCGTTGAGCCGTTCGGAGATGTCGATCCCCGCCGCGGTCGCCCCGGTGACCGAGACGGCCGCTCCGGTGTCGGCCTCCATCGCGCCGCGCTCGTCACGGATGTCGTGCAGCAGGTCCTCGGTGGCCGTGCTCGACGGCCCCTCCTCGGGCACCACCGTGATGATCGCCGTGTCCCCGGAGCCGTTGTAGGCGGGAGGGTAGACGTCCTCAACGCCGTCGAGCCCCTCCGCGCGCTCGGCGATCTCCTCGGCCGCGGCCTCACGGTCGGAGGCATCGCGCAGGTCGGCCACCAGCAGCAGCGGTGAGGCGTACCCGGGCCCGAACTCCTCGCTGACGATCTCGTAGGCCCGGCGCTGGGTGGTGTCCTCCGCGGCCGTGGAGTCGTTGGGCAGACCCAGGCGCAGGTCCGCCGCCGGAAGCGCGGCCGCACCCAGGGCCAGCACCACCGCGACCACGGGCAGCACCGGGTGGCGCACCAGCAACCGGGCCCACCTGCCGCTGAGCGTCTCCCCCGCGGTCAGCGAGGCCTCCGACCGGCGTCCCAGGACCGGCAGCCGCAGCGCGCCGATCCTGGTACCCAGGAATCCGAGGAGCGCGGGGAGCAGGGTGACCGCCCCCAGCACGGCGGTGAACACCGTCACCGAGGCGACCACGCCCATGACGCCGAGGAAGGGCACGCCCACCACGTTCAGGCCCACCAGGGCGATCATCACCGTGATCCCGGCGAACACCACGGCGCTGCCCGCGGTGCCGATCGCCCGCGCGGCCGACTCGTGCGGGTCCATGCCCTCGGCGAGCTGCTGGCGGTGGCGGGACAGGACGAACAGCGAGTAGTCGATGCCCACGGCGATGCCGATCATCACCGCCAGGATGGGCGCCGTGCTGGTCAGCTCCAGCACGGAGGCCAGGGAGAAGACGGAGGCCATGCCCAGGCCCACGCCGGCCAGGGCGATGAGGATCGGCATGCCGGCCAGGACCAGGGCCCCGAAGTTCAGGATCAGCACGATCAGGGCCACGACCACGCCCAGGGCCTCCCCGGCGCCCATGACCGGGGCTCCCATGGACAGCGACTGACCGCTGTGCTCCACCGTCAGCCCGGCGTCGCGTGCGGCGCCTCCGCTGTCCAGGACCGCCTCGACCGTGTCCTGGTCGACGTCGCCGTCGGGCTCCTTCAACTGCACCTGGAGCAGCAGCGCCCGCTGGCTGTCGGAGAACAGCGGGATCCGGCCGAGGGCCTCCTCCTCGTCGAAGGCTGGACTCTCCTCGGCGACCCTGCTCGCGGCCTCCTCTTCGGCCCGGGCGATGACGTCCTCCCGGCCGGGGGTCCCCTCGGGCACCTGCGCCCCGGCCTCCTGGCGGGCCAGGTCGCGCGCCTCCCGCTCGGCCTCGGCCAGGGCGTCGCCGTAGGCCTCGCGCGCGTCGGAGAGCAGGCCGAACGGGTTGGTGACGCCCTCCACGCCCTCGATGCCCCGGAGCTCCTCGGCGGTGGCGCCGACGGCCTCCCGGTACTCCTCCGAGTCCGTCAGGTCCTCGCCCTCCGGCGCCCGCACGACGACGGTGACCGTACCGCCGCCGCGCTCGGGGAAGCGTTCGGCGAGCATGTCCGCGGCTTCCTGGGACTCCGTGCCCGGGATCTCGAAGGTGTCGCTCATCGGTGTGCGGAAGGTCAGCGCCGCCGTGGCGGCGACCGCGATGAGCGCCAGCCACGCTCCGAGCACCCACCACCGCCTCCGGTAGGAGAAGGATCCGATTCGGTACAGCAGTGTCGCCATGCTCCGCCTCTCTCGTGTCGTGTTCCGGCCTCCGGCTCGGCGGACCGCGGGCCACGGATCCAGGCCACCGTGTCCGGATGAGGAGGACCTGCGAGGAGGATGAGAATCGGCTGAGAACCCGTCCGGCGGGGTGAGGTGTGCGTCACCGCCACCCTCCGGGTCCGCGCCGCGCGGGGGGAAGACGAGGGTCACGGTCGTGCCCTCCTCGACCGTGGAGCGCAGCCGGGCGTCGCCCCCGTGGGAGGCCATGACCGCCCTGACGATGGACAGCCCCAGCCCGCTGCCCTCGCGCTCGTGCGCGGACGGATCGCGGTAGAAGCGCTCGAACGCGAGGGCCGAGGACTCGGGGCCGATGCCCGGGCCGGAGTCGGAGACCTCCAGCACGGCCCGCCCGCCGACCCGTTCGAGGCGCACCACCGCGTCACTGTCGGAGGGCGTGTGGGTGAGCACGTTGGCCAGGACGTTGGCGAGGGCCTGGTGCAGGGAGTCCCGGTCCCCGGTGACCAGGCACTCGTCCCGCACGTCGGTGCGGACGAGGCGTTCGGGGGCCGCGGCGTGCGCGTCGGACACGCAGTCGCGCACCAGTTCCGCCAGCGACACCGCCGACGGCCGCGCGGAGGGCGCGGACCCGGCCCGCTCGTCGAGCCGCGACAGGTACAGGAGGTTCTCCACCAGGCGCGACATGCGCTCGGCCTCCGCCTGGGCCCGGGGCACCACGTCCGGGCGGTCGCGCATGGTGACCACGCCCTCGGCGAGCATCTGGAGGTAGCCGCGCACCACCGTGAGGGGTGTGCGCAGTTCGTGGGAGGCGTCCGCGGCGAAGCGGCGCATGCGCTCCTCCGACTCCGTCCTCGACCGGATCGCCGCTTGCAGGTGCGCGAGCATGCGGTTGATCGACACGGTCAGGCGCCCGGTCTCGGTGCGGATCCGGCTGGGGTCCACCGGGACCCGGCGGTCCGTGTCGCCGTCGGCGATCGCCTCGGCCGTGTCCACGACGTCGTCCAGCGGGCGCAGCCCCCAGCGCAGCACGGAGGAGGCGATGGATCCGAACACGGCCAGCAGCAGCACGGAGGTCACCGCGCCGGTCAGCACCAGGCGCCTGACGGCCGCCTCCACCGGCTCCAGGGACAGGGCCACCACCAGGCGCGCCTCGTGGCGGGGCAGCTCCATGTACATGACCCGGTAGGAGGAGCCCTCGTGCCCGACGGTCCGCGGGGCGCCCTCGTCCACCCGCCCGGTGACCGCGTCCAGCAGGGACGAGTCGAAGGTGGGGTCCCGGTGGACGACCGCGTCGGACTCGATCTCGACGAGGAGTTCCCGGGGCGCGCTCACGTCGCCGATCAGCGCCTCGGGGTCGTTGGCCAGGATCTCGTCCTGACGGGCGCGGACGAACTCGGCGATGATCTCCAGCTGCCCGTCCAGCCGGTCGGTCAGGTAGGCGCGCAGGGTGAGCACGCCGACGGAGACCACGATGGCCAGCGCCAGGGTGGTGACCGCCATGAGCAGGGCGATCAGCCTGGCGCGCAGGGTCACGGGGCCTCCACGGGGCCGGCCCGGCGCGGCGTGCTCACGCCTGCTCCCCGCGGTCGCGCATCGTGTAGCCGAAGCCCCGGTGCGTGTGGATGACGTTGGGCCCCAGCGCGTTGAGCTTGCGCCGCAGGTAGCCGATGTAGGTGTCGACGATGTTGGAGCTGCCGCCGTAGTCCGCGCTCCACACGTGGTCGATGATCTGCTCCCTGGAGAGCACCCGGCCCGCGTTGTCCATGAGGTGGAGGAGCAGTTCGTACTCGGTGCGGGAGAGGCGGACCGGCTCACCGGCGCGGCGGGCCTCGAACAGGTCCTGGTCCAGTTCGACGTCGTCCACGCGAAGGACGCGGCGCGCGGGAGGCCCGTGTTCCTCGGTGCTGGGCCGCAGACGGCGCAGGACGGCGCGGACACGGGCGACCAGCTCGTCCATCTCGAACGGTTTGGTGATGTAGTCGTCGCCCCCGTAGGTGAGCCCGGCGATGCGGTCGCCCGGGGCGTCGCGCGCGGTCAGGAAGACGATGCCGGTGTCGGGCCTGGCCGCGCGGACCTCCTGGCACAGCGTGTAGCCGTCCCCGTCGGGCAGCATGACGTCGACCACCAGCAGGTCGGGGTCGTGTTCGGCCAGCGCGCGGCGCGCCCGCCCCAGGGACGTGGCCGTCACCACGTGGAAGCCGTGGAAGCCCAGGACCGTGGCGACGAGGTCGACGATGTTGGGCGCGTCGTCCACCACGAGGATGGTGTTCTTGCTCATCGGCCCCCATCGAACCAGGGCAACATGAGAGATCCCTGAGAAACACACCGTTCGAGCCGCGGACCTTCCCGGGGCGCGGTCGGCCGGCGCGGGGTCCGAGCGTGTGACCGCTGCCCTGGAGTGCGCCCGTGCTGGTCGGCGCGTTCCCGGATGATGCCGGTATCGGGATTCTCCGTGTATCCGGGTGGCCGGGGCATCTCGCCGTAGGATGGGCGGACGCCGAAGCGAGGGAGGACGATGGCCCGGCTCACGAGGGCGCAGCGGCAGGCCCGCAACCGGACGCGCGTACTGGCCGCGGCCGGGGAGGAGTTCGCCGAACACGGCTTCCGCGACGCCAAGATCGACCGCATCGCCGAGCGCGTCGAACTCACCCGGGGCGCGGTCTACTCCAACTTCCCCGGCAAGCGGGCCCTGTACTTCTCGGTCCTGGCCGAGGCGGCCGAACGCACGGCCGAGACCGCCCGTCCCGACCCCGGGCACACCGCCCGCACCGCGCTGGGCGCCCTCGCCCGCGCCTGGGTCTCCCGGCTCCCCGTCACCGACGCGGCCCTGCGGATCGGCGCCGGGCTCACCCCCGAGATCCTGGCCGACGAGTCCACCCGTCAGGCCTTCTCCCAGCTCATGCGGTTGGACGCCGTCCTGCTCGCGCTGTCCCTGGAGGCACTGGAGGAACCTCCCGGGACCGGTGGCCGCCGGGTACGGGTGGCCGAGGCCGTGCTCACCACCCTGTACGGAACCAGTCAGATGGTCGGTGTCGCGCCGGGGTTCGTCGACCCCTTCACCGTGGTCCGCGCCTGCGAGCGGCTGGCCGACCTGGACGTGGCCGACGCCTGGCCGCCGCCGCACGTCGCGCACACCGCCCCGGCCCTGCCCGCCGACGAGGACTGGTCACCGCCGGAGGCCTTCGACGCGATCCGGCGCCGGGCCGTGTCCCTCGCCGAGGACGGGACCGTCGTGGTGCTGGGCACACACCGCCTGGAGGCCGTGGAGGAGGCGGTGCGCTCCGCTCCCGCCGGGACGGCCGTGACCGCCGTGGTGGTCACCGACGACCCGGCCGTGCGGATTCCGCTGGCCCGGACGGCGGTGGCCGACCTGTGCGGCTGTCTGCGCCAGGCCTTCCCGGAGAGGGCCTGGCCGGAGCTGCGCCTGGTGTACGACGCGTCCGGTGAGATCGCCGCCGCGGTGGGCGTGCGGCGGGTCGGCGACACCACCGAGTCCGCCGTCCGCGTCCGTGCCGGGCGGATCGTGGCCCGTTCCGACGCCCGCGGCGCCGGCCACGCCGCCGCCTCCTTCGCGCCGGCCCCCGGCGCGGAGGCGGGCTGCCGGTAGACGGGCGCGGGCGCCGGAAGGCGCCGTTCCCCGCCCGTCACCGGGAGGAGCCCCCCTCCGGGGGCCGACCGCCCGGAGCGCGCGGCGACCGCGTCCCCCGCGGGCCCGTGCCCGAGACGCGGGCCCGCGCCGCCTCGGCGGAGCCGAACCCCGCCAGCGCCCAGGCCGCGACCTCGCCGCGGGGCACACCCGCGTCCCACCACTCGCACATGAGCGACAGGGCGTCGCGGCCCTCACCGGCCAGCGACGCGCCCTCCCCCGGGGAGAACCCGACCGCCCGGTACACCCGGGCCTGCGCGGGGTCCACCCCGGCACGGGCCCACGGCACGGCGTCGGCGCCGTGCCACCCCGTGTCCAGGTAGGCGCGCGCGGTGGCCGCGGTCACCCCCGCCGACAGCAGGGCGGTCATGGTCTCGGCCTGTTCCTCGCTCAGGTCCAGGCCGGGGACCCGCCGGACGGGCAGCAGGGCCCGCAGCCGCCGCCGGGGCCGGGGGCGCTCGCCGGCCAGGTGCCGTTCGGCCGCCTCGGCGGGGGAGTAGCCCAGTTCGTGCCAGCGCACGGCGTCCCGCGGGGTCATCCCCGCGCGGAGCATGGGCCGGACCGTGTACGGGGTCGTTCCGGCGGCGCGCCACTCCATGGCGGGGCCGGGCCGGTACACGCCGCTGCCCCGCCAGCGCTCGGCGTCGCCCAGCGCGAATCCGGCGTCGATCCAGCGGCGGGCGTCCGCGACGGTGAAACCGCGTGCGGTCCACAGGCGTAGGTCCTCGGGTTCGGGCTCGTGGTCGTCGAACGCGACGGTCATGGTCTCCTCCGGGCGTCGTCCCTGGTGGGGGAGTGGTCCCTCCCCTGGTTGTCAACCTAGGTTGACGCCACGGAAAAGTCAATCGAGGTTGACTGCCGGCGGTGCGGGCGGATCCGGCCCGGCCGGCGAGGGGGCGACGGCGCTGCTTTGCGGCCCGCCCCGGCAGGGGATACCTTGAGATTTCGGATGTTGAGATCATCTGGCCTCGGGGGGCGACCCCGCCGATCCACCCGGGCGAGGCCCGCGTGAGGAGAACGTTTCTAGTGACACGCACCGGTGCCAGCGGGCCCCTGCTCAAGTGCTCGTTCTGCGGCAAGGACCAGAGCGAGGTCCGCAGACTCATCGCCGGCCCGGGCCACATCTGTATCTGCGACGAGTGCGTCGGCCTGTGCAACGAGATCATGGAGGAGGACGAGCACGTCCTCCCGTCCGGGGACGAAGGGGACGCGCTTCCCAAGCCGCGGGAGATCTATGAGTTCCTGGATTCGTATGTGATCGGTCAGGATCAGGCGAAGAAGGCGTTGTCGGTGGCGGTGTACAACCACTACAAGCGTGTGCGTTCTGAGGG
>VWVT01000017.1 GCA_008638415.1 Nocardiopsis sinuspersici | reverse complement strand
TTGTTGTCGGTGATGTATGAGGTGCCTTCTCGTGAGGATGTGGGGCGGGTGATCATCACGCGGGAGTCGGTGCAGGAGCATGTGAATCCCACGATCGTGCCGAGGGCCAAGACACGCCGCACCCGCCAGGAGAAGTCCGCCTAGGTCGTGTCCGGCGGCGCGTCCGCCGCGACGACGAACGTGTGAAGGGGAGCCCCCCGGCCGGGGGGCTCCCCTTCACGTCGCCGGTCCGCCGTCCGTACCGGGGAGGGGACCGCGGCCACCGGGCCGCAGGTCCCCCCGGGCGTGCGCTCCGAGTCCTCCCGGAACCCCGGGGGCGCCCGAACGGGCCCGGCACCGGGGCCCGTGCGCGGACGGGCCCTACTCCTCCTCCAGCACCAGCTCCATACGGGCGATGTCGGCGTTCTGCTCGGCGATCACGTCGTTGGCCATCCGCATCACCGTCTGGTCCTTGCCCTCGGCCAGCACGTCCTCGGCCATGGTGACCGCTCCCTCGTGGTGGACCGTCATCAGCTCCACGAAGAGCCGGTCGAACTCGTCGCCCTCCGCGGCCGCCAGCCGCTCCATCTCCTCCTCGGAGGCCATGCCCGGCATGTCGTCGTGGTCGACCTCCAGGTCGCACGCGGGCACGTCGCCGTCCTCGCCGTGGTGCGTACCGTCGCCCTCCAGCCCGCAGAAGTTCTGGTGTGCCGGGTTCTCCCTGGCCGGGCCGAAGACGCTCTCCTCCAGCCAGCTCTCCATGGCGGTGATCTCCGGGCCCTGGGCGGCGGAGATGCGGTCGGCGATGGTCTTGATGCCGTCGCGCTCGTACCGCTCGGGGACCAGGTCGGTCATCTCCAGTGCCTGGGAGTGGTGCTCGATCATCTGCACCAGGTAAGTGACGTCGGCCTCGTTGTGGCCCTGCTCCTCGGCGAGGGCGGCGATCTGGTCGGCGGTGGCTGGGGAGGAGGACTCCCCGGGCGCTCCGGGGGCGATGACGTTGGCCGACTCCTGCCCGCCGTCGTCGCCAGTACAGGCTGAGGCTCCGAGCAGCGCGAGAGCGGTTCCGGCCGCGAGTGCCAGGCGACGCACGAGGTGTCCTCCATGGGGGTGAGGGGCGGTCGGGGCCGCGGTGTCCGTGGGGTGGGACGACCCGAAGGAAGGGCGACGTCCTGCGGGCTTTCTACTCACTCGATGGGTGTTTTGTCCAGTCCTCGGACGTGATGCGGACACCGTGTACCCGCCCGAACACTTGGAGCGCCCTCGGTTTTGGGGTTTCGGATCTATCCAAACTCGTCACATCATCAGACCGAAATTGAGAACCGTGGGGCGTACAACGGTTCGCTGATTCCTGTTCGGGGCCGTGGCTACTCCGTGTGACCCCGTCGCCGGGTCGGGGCCCGCCCCTCACCGTCCCCGGCTCCGACCCGAATGTGGAACGGGTGGGGCCCGCGGGGCTCCGGGCGGCCCCCGTGCGCGGTGGCGCCCTTCGAAACGTTAGCCGGGTTGCGTGATCAGATCGGGTCGGCTCGACACCGTGTTAACAACCATGTTTCTTTTGTCTCCCCCTATACATATAGATGTTGAACTGTGTACGTTCTTCCTGTTTCACTCCAATCAGAATCGGGAGTACACGGATGGCCTCATCCCCCTCGACCCCCAACCCCCCAAGAGCCAGGCGCAGACTGGCCGGACTCGCCACGGTCGGAGCCGCCGCCCTGGTGGCCGGCCTCCTCGGCCCGGCCTCGGCCTCGGCGGACGACACGTTCGTCAGTGACGCCGACACCAGCTCCAACGTCACTCATGTGGCCAACGTCCCGAAGAGCGAGACGATGAGCGCGTTCAACTCGGATCTCGCGTTCACCGGCGACTACGCCATCGGCGGCAACTACAACGGCTTCGTCGTCTACGACATCTCCGAGCCGGAGGACCCCCAGGTCGTCTCCGAGGTCCTGTGCCCCGGTGGCCAGGGCGACGTGTCGGTCAGCGGGGACCTGTTGTACTTCTCCGTCGACTACGCGCGCGCGGGCACCGAGTGCGGTGCACCCTCCGTGTCCACCACGGACCCGAACGGGTTCGAGGGCGTCCGGATCTTCGACATCTCCGACAAGGCCAACCCGCAGTACGTGTCCGCGGTGCGCACCGACTGCGGATCGCACACGAACACGCTGGTCCCGGGCAAGGACGGCGAGCACGAGTACGTGTACGTCTCCTCGTACTCGCCCTCGGAGCGCTTCCCGAACTGCCAGCCGCCGCACGACAAGATCTCCGTCATCAAGGTCCCGGTCGACGAGCCGTCCGAGGCCAAGGTCATCGACACCCCCGTGCTCTTCCCCGAGGGCGGCAACACCGGCACCGCCGGATGCCACGACATCACCGTCTACCCCCAGCGGGACGTCGCCGCGGGCGCCTGCATGGGTGACGGCGTCCTGATGGACATCTCCGACCCGGCCGCACCGGTGGTCACCGAGGTGGTCCAGGACGAGAACTTCGCGTTCTGGCACTCGGCGACCTTCACCAACGACGGCAAGAGCGTGGTCTTCACCGACGAGCTCGGCGGCGGCGGTGGCGCCACCTGCAACGAGGAGGTCGGCCCCGAGCGCGGCGCCGACGCCGTCTACGAGGTCGGCGGCGAGAAGGGCGCACCGGAGCTGGAGTTCCAGAGCTACTACAAGCTGCCGCGCCACCAGGCCGACACCGAGAACTGCGTCGCGCACAACGGCTCGCTCATCCCGACCCCGGGCCGCGACTTCTTCGTGCAGTCCTGGTACCAGGGCGGCGTCTCGGTCATCGACTTCAACGACCCGAAGAACCCCGAGGAGATCGGCCACTTCGACCGCGGCCCGATCGATGACGACCAGCTCGTCCTGGGCGGCTCCTGGTCGGCCTACTACTACAACGGCTACGTCTACTCCTCCGACATCACCCGCGGACTCGACGTCCTCAAGCTGAACGACCCCCGGTTCCGGGTGGCCGAGCAGACGCGGATGGAGGAGTTCAACCCCCAGTCCCAGCCCGAGTACAGGCCCGGGCGGGGCAACGGCCGCTGACCGTTCCCACCGAGTGCCCCGAACCCTCCCCGGGTCTCGGGGCGCTCCACCCGAACGTCCTCCGGTCCTTCGGGGCCGGAGGACGGATCCGGGGAACAGGGGCCGTGGCCGTGTACGCCGCGGCCCCCACGCGTCCCCCCACCCCCTAGTGCACACAGGAGAGCCCATGCCAGCACCCGCAGCACCACGGGCCCGGAAGGGTCCGCGGCGTACCGCGGCCCTTGTGGTCACCGCCACCGCGTCCCTGCTCGTCGGACTCCTCGGCCCGGCCGGCGCCCACGCGGACGAGGCCCCGGCCGACAGCGTCCACAGCCCCAACATCACGCACGTCGCCCACGTGCCCAAGCCCTCGGCCGTGGACAGCGTCAACTCCGACCTGGCGTTCACCGGCGACTACGCCATCGGCGGCAACTACGACGGCTTCGTCGTCTACGACATCTCCGAGCCGGAGGACCCCCAGGTCGTCTCCGAGGTCCTGTGCCCCGGTGGCCAGGGCGACGTGTCGGTCAGCGGGGACCTGCTGTACTTCTCCGTCGACTACCCGCGCGCCAGCAAGGACTGCGGGGCGCCCGCGGTCTCGGTCACCGACCCGAACGGGTTCGAGGGCGTCCGGATCTTCGACATCTCCGACAAGGCCAACCCGCAGTACGTGTCCGCGGTGCGCACCGACTGCGGATCGCACACGAACACGCTGGTGCCGAGCAAGACCGGTGACAGCGACCTGGTCTACGTGTCGTCGTACTCGCCGTCGGAGGACTTCCCGAACTGCAAGAAGCCGCACGACAAGATCTCCATCATCGAGGTGCCGCACGACGCACCCGAGGAGGCCGCGGTCGTCAACGAGCCGGTGCTGTTCCCCGACGGCGGCAACCACGAGCAGGACGGTCTGCTGCTGCCCACCCAGGGCTGCCACGACATCACCGTGTACGCCGAGCGCGACATCGCCGCGGGCGCCTGCATGGGCGACGGCCTCCTGATGGACATCTCCGACCCGGTGAACCCGGTGGTCACCGAGCGGGTCCGGGACGAGAACTTCGCGTTCTGGCACTCGGCGACCTTCACCAACGACGCCAGGACCGTGCTGTTCACCGACGAGCTCGGCGGCGGTGGCGCACCCACCTGCACCGAGGAGGTCGGCCCCGAGCGCGGCGCCGACGCCGTCTACGAGGTCGGCGGCGAGAAGGGCGCACCGGAGCTGGACTTCGCCAGCTACTTCAAGATCGACCGCCACCAGGGCGACCAGGTGTGCGTGGCGCACAACGGCTCCCTGATCCCGGTCCCGGGCCGTGACTACTTCGTGCAGTCCTGGTACCAGGGCGGCGTCTCGGTCATCGACCTCAACGACCCGGGCAGCCCCGAGGAGATCGGCTTCTTCGACGTGGACTCCCGCGTCCAGGAGGGCGTGCAGGACAACGACACCTGGTCGACGTACTACTACAACGGCTACGTGTACTCGTCCGACATCAGCCGGGGCCTGGACGTGCTCCGTATCGACGACCCGCGCCTGCGCGCGGCCGAGCAGGTCCGGATGGACGAGCTCAACCCGCAGAACCAGGAGAGCTACCGACCGGGCCGAGGCAACGGCCGGTAGGAAGGGCGGACGACACCACGAGTGGTGACCCCGGCGGGGGCGGCGCCTCGGCGCCGTCCCCGCCTCTCGGTCTCAGCCGAAGAGCCGGTCGGTGGGGGCGTCCACGGCCTCCAGGACCCGGCCGGTGAAGTAGACCGTGCCCAGGGCCAGCACACGTGTGCCGAGCGCCCTCAGGGCCGCGGGGGAGAGGCCGTCGGCGTCCATCCGGTCCCAGTGGTCGGGCAGGGCGTGCTCGAACCGCAGGTGGGCCTCGGGCAGGCGCACGGCGGTCACCGGCAGGTCGCCCAGGGCCTCCACGGCCCCGGACACGTCCTTGTGGTCGGGCAGGCACAGCAGAACGTGGTCCACCCGGCCCCACAGCCCGCGGGCGTGGGCCAGCGCGGCGGAGACGCCGGCGCGGTCGATGGCCGAGTCCACGAGGACCTCCGCGTCCGGTACCGCTCCCGTGCTTTCGTCGCCCGCGTCTCCTGTGGCCCCGCCGTCACCACCGCCGCTCGCGTCTTCCGTGGCCCCGCCGTCACCACCACCGCCGCTCGCGTCTTCGGTGGGGACGGCATGGTGGGACAGCCTTCCCGGCAGCCGTAGGGTGCCCAGCACGGCGTGCAGCCGTTCCCGGTCCATCGGCGGGCGGCCCAGGTGGTCCAGCATCCGTGCGGCGGCGGCCGTGCCCAGCACCCCCGACGCGGCGGACAGCCCCGGCGGGCGCAGCGCGGGCGGCGGCTCCACCCCCGGCCGCCCGGGGTCGACCACCTCGGCGCGGACCCGGCCGCCGGTGGCCTCGGCCAGGGCGGCGTCGACCTCCGCGGCCACCCCCGCGGTCTGCGGCAGGCGCACCAGCGCGCGGGTCCGCTCCCCGGCGACCCGCGCCTTCTCCCGGGCGATCTCCTCCACGGTGTCGCCGAGGACCCCCACGTGCTCGGCGAAGACGCTCCCCAGCGCGACGACCTCCGGACCGACCAGGCGCAGCTCGTCGCGGTGCCCGCCCATCCCGGCCTCCAGCACGCACACGTCGGCCTCCACATCGCGGGCGTGCAGCAGTCCCGCGACCAGGAACAGCCCGCTCGGCGCCAGGTACCCGCCGGACTCCTCCACCGGTGGCAGCCCGCGGCGTGCGGCGTCGATCCGGGCACCCAGCGCGTCCAGTTCGGCGTCGGTCACCGACATCCCGTCCACCCGCACCCGCTCGCGGTAGGACCGGAAGCTCGGCCCGGTGACCAGTACCGTGCGCAGCCCGGCCGACGCCAGCGCCGCCGCCGCCGTGGTCGCGGTGGTGCCCTTGCCCTTGGACCCCACCACCCCCAGCACCGGGGCGCGGTCGGCGTCCAGTCCGAGGGCGCGCGCCAGCGCCGCGGCGCGTTCCAGGCTGCGGGCCCGTCCGGGGCGCCGTCGCGCCCACTCGGTGAAGAAGGGGTCAAGACTCGGCATGGCACCAGTATGGTCCGTGCGACATGTGCCACCGGTTCCTTTACCCGGCGTCCGGTCCCAGGTGAGGGCGCGTACACTGGCGCGGGTGTACACCCCGAACAAGCGAGACACCGAGACACCGTGAGTGACGCCAGCGCCGAGCAGCGCTACGACGAGGTGACCGCGGAGATCCTCTCCCGCGCACCCGAGTCCGACATCGATCCTCGTCTGGACCGGATCCGCACACTGCTGGACCTCCTGGGCGACCCGCACCGCAACTTCCGGGTCATCCATGTCACGGGTACCAACGGCAAGACCTCCACCGCCCGCATGATCGACGCGCTCATGCGCGCACGCGGCCTGCGTGTGGGCCGCTACACCAGCCCGCACCTGCGCACCGTGCGCGAACGCATCGTCATCGACGGGAAACCGGTCTCCCGGGAGCAGTTCGTCGAGGCCTACGACGACATCCGGCCCCAGATCGAGATGGCCGACCTGATGAACGACGCCCCGCTGTCGTTCTTCGAGATCCTCACCGGGATGGCCTACGCGGCCTTCGCCGACGCACCCGTGGACGTCGCCGTGGTCGAGGTCGGCATGGGCGGCCGGTGGGACGCCACCAACGTCGTCGACGGGGACGTCGCCGTGGTGACCCCCATCGGCATCGACCACACCGAGTACCTGCCCGACACGCTGGAGGGCATCGCCGAGGAGAAGGCGGGCATCATCAAGCCCGACTCCGTGGTGGTCATGGCCGAGCAGCCGCTGCCCGCAGCCGAGGCGCTCCTTCGCAGCGCCTCCGAGATCGGGGCCCAGGTGGCCCGGGAGGGTCTGGAGTTCGGCGTCACCGCCCGCGAGGTCGCCGTGGGCGGTCAGCAGGTCGACATCAAGGGCCTCACCGGCAACTACGAGAACCTGCTCCTTCCGCTCTTCGGAGCGCACCAGGCCGGAAACGCGGCCGTCGCCATCGCCGCGGTGGAGGCCTTCTCCGCCGGCGAGGACGCCGACGGCCTGGACCCGGAGATCGTCGGCGAGGCCTTCGCGGAGGCGGACTCCCCGGGCCGCATGGAGATCGTGCGCACCAGCCCGACCGTCATCGCCGACGCCGCGCACAACCCCGCCGGGATGATCGCCACCGCCGCGGCCGTGGAGGAGGCCTTCGCCTTCTCCCGGCTGGTCGGAGTGGTCGCGATCATGGCCGACAAGGACGTCGAGGGGATTCTCGACCCCCTCGAACCGCTACTCGACGAGATCGTCGTCACCCGTAACTCCTCACCGCGCTCCCTCGACCCGGATCGGCTGTCCACCGTCGCCCAGCAGATCTTCGGCGAGGACCGCGTGCACGTGGCACCCCGACTCGACGACGCCATCGACCAGGCCGTGGGCCTGGCCGAGGAGAACGGCGAGTTCGGTGGATCCGGTGTACTGGTCACCGGATCGGTCGTCACCGCCGGTGACGCCGTCCACCTGCTGCGCGGCGCGGGGGAGTGACGGGCCGGACGGCCCACTACGAAGGGAACCCGCCGTGCGTGTAGTCTGCGCCGTCATCCTGGTGTTCGAGGTCATCGTGATCGGCCTCTTCATCCCCGTCGCCATCGCCCTGGAGGGGATGGCCCCGGCCCTGGCAGCGGGCCTGTGGGGCGGGATGGCCGCCGCCGCCCTCGTGCTCTCCGGCCTCCAGAAGTACCGCCTGGCGCACTACGCCGCCTGGGTGCTGCAGGCCGCGTTCCTGTTCACCTCCTTCCTGGTCTCCGGGGCGGTGCTGATCGCCGTGGTCTTCGTGTCCCTGTGGGTGACCGGTGTGATCATGGGCCGCCGTACCGACGAGGTGAAGGCCGCGCACCGGGCCAGGGCCGAGGCGGAGGCCGCCCGGGAGGCCGGGGAGGCCGGTGGGGACGGCGACGTCGTGACATCCGCGTCGTCCCGGCAAACGCGATAGTGTGACGCACGTCCGGGCGGGTGGCCGGAGCAGGGAGGGACTCCCGCTCCTCGGCCCCCGCTTCCGTGACCCATCACCCGAACCCTCCGCGTGCGGCCGACGCCGTGGGCGAACAGCCCACGTGCGCCACGCGGAGCCCCAGTGAGGAGTTGACACGCACGTGGAGCGCACTCTCGTTCTCATCAAGCCGGACGGCGTCCGCCGCAACATCGTCGGCGAGGTCATCTCGCGCATCGAGCGCAAGGGCCTGCAGCTGGTCGCGATGGAGCTGCGCACGCTCGACACCGAGACCGCCAGGACACACTACGAGGAGCACGCCGAGCGCCCGTTCTTCGACTCGCTCGTCGAGTTCATCACCGGCGGTCCGCTGGTGGCCGTGGTGGTCGAGGGCGAGCGCGCGGTGGAGGCCTTCCGGGCCCTGGCCGGCGCCACCGACCCGGTGACCGCCTCCCCCGGCACCATCCGCGGCGACTTCGCGCTGGAGGTGCAGCAGAACATCGTGCACGGCTCGGACTCCACCTACTCCGCCGAGCGCGAGATCAAGCTTTTCTTCCCCGACCTGTAGGCGGGGCGGAGCGGGCCGCGGGTTCTTCGGCATGGGACCCGCGGCTTCGTCATGAGGGGACTTCTTCGGATTCGTCCGCCGTCGGGGCAACAATTCGGTGTGTTTGCGTAACGGACTAAGTGCTGACCGTTACGATACGGGGGACTGGATACCTATCGTGACGGATCGACTACGTATGGTCGCTCGCGTCGCCACGCCCGACACGGCGCCTCTGAGGACGTTACATGCCGAACAACCTTGCTTTTCTCGGCCGGGACATGGCCGTCGACCTTGGCACCGCCAACACGCTCGTGTACGTGCGCGGACGCGGCATCGTTCTGAACGAGCCGTCGGTGGTCGCGCTCAACACCTCAACGGGCAGGATCGTCGCCGTCGGCATCGAGGCCAAGCAGATGATCGGCCGCACACCTGACAACATCACGGCGATCCGCCCCCTGAAGGACGGCGTCATCGCCGACTTCGAGATCACCGAGCGCATGCTGCGCTACTTCATCCAGAAGATCCACCGACGGCGCCACTTCGCCAAGCCCCGCCTGATCGTCGCCGTCCCGAGCGGTATCACCTCGGTCGAGCACCGCGCCGTCAAGGAGGCGGGCTACCAGGCGGGCGCACGCCGGGTCTACATCATCGAGGAGCCCATGGCCGCCGCCATCGGCGCCGGGCTCCCCGTCCACGAACCCACCGGCAACATGGTCGTGGACATCGGCGGCGGCACCACCGAGGTCGCCGTCATCTCCATGGGCGGCATCGTCACGTCCCAGTCCATCCGCGTGGGCGGCGACGAACTCGACCAGGCCATCACGACCTTCGTCAAGAAGGAGTACTCCCTGATGATCGGGGAGCGCACCGCGGAGGAGCTCAAGATGGCCGTCGGGTCCGCCTATCCCAGCGGCTCGGAGGAGGTCCGCGCCGAGGTGCGGGGACGCGACCTCGTCAGCGGCCTGCCCAAGACCATCGTCCTGTCCGAGACCGACGTGCGCCAGGCCATCGAGGAACCGGTCATCGCCATCATCGACGCGATCCGCACCAGCCTCGACAAGTGCCCTCCGGAGCTGTCCGGGGACATCATGGACCGCGGTATCGCCGTCACCGGCGGCGGGGCCCTGCTCCGCGGACTCGACGAGCGGCTCCTGCACGAGACCGGCATGCCCATCCACGTGGCCGACAACGCGCTCGACTCCGTCGCCCTCGGCTCGGGCACCTGCGTCGAGAACTACGAGCGCCTCCACCAGGTCCTCGTTCCCGAACGGCGGCGATGACATGTTCCGCGACTCGTCCCGATCCAGACTGATCCTGGCCGTGCTCCTCGCGGCGGCCGTGGCCCTGCTCGTCCTGGACGCGCGACCCGGCGGCGACCCCGTCACCTCCGCGGCCCGCGCGGGCGGCGAACTCGTGTTCGCGCCCACCGCCGCGGGGGTGGGCTGGGCGACCGCGCCGGCGGCCGCCCTCTACGACGGGCTGCGCCAGAGCCCGGAGACCTCCGACCGCATCACCGAACTGGAGCAGGCCAACGCCGACCTGAAGGACCAGCTCCAGGCCGCCCGCATCGACGAGCAGCGCTCGAAGCAGCTCGACGAACTCCTGGACCTGGCCGGCCTGGGCGGCTACGAGATCGTCGCCGCCCAGGCCGTCACCCACGTCACCGCGCGCGGCTACGCCGACACGGTCACCATCGACGCCGGAACCGAGTCCGGCGTGCGCCCGGACATGACCGTGGTCAACGGCTCCGGCCTGGTGGGGCGCGTGACCGAGGCCGGTCCGCACACCGCCACCGTCATGCTCGCCACCGACGTCAAGTCCGCGGTCGGCGCCCGGCTGGAGGCCACACGCAAGATCGGCGTGGTCAACGGCGGGACCGTTCCCGGCGGCCCCGAGGCCGAGCTGACCCTGGAGCTGTTCGACCTGGAGGCGCAGGTGGATCCCGGAGACCGGGTGGTCACGCTCGGCTCGCACGAGGGCGCGCCCTTCGTGCCCGGCGTGCCCATCGGCACCGTCGAAGAAGTGCAGGTGGCGCCCGGCGCGCTCAGCCGCCTCGCCGACATCGCCCCGGCCGTGGACTTCTCGTCCCTGGACGTGGTGGGCGTGGTGGTGCGGGGTCCGGAGGAGGACCCGCGCGACTCCGTGCTCCCGCCCCGACCCGACAAGGGGGACCGGTCATGAGAACCGCAGCGGCCCTGATCGCGGTGCCCGCCGCCGTACTCGTCCAGACCACGATCATCAACCGGCTCCCGTTCGACTGGGGGGCCGGACCGGACCTCGTGATCGCGGTGGTCGTCGCGGTCGCCCTGACCACCAGCCCCGCCGCCGCGGCCGGCTGCGGCTTCGCCGCCGGGCTGGCCATGGACGTACTCCCGCCCGCCGAACACGTCCTGGGCCGCTACGCCCTGGTCCTGTGCCTGGCCGCCTACGTGCTGGCCCTGCTGCGCAGGAACACCGGCTCGGCCGGCTCCCTGGACGGGCGCTCCTCGGTGTGGGCGGTGACGGGAACGGTGGCGGCCACGGCCCTGGGCGTGGGCCTGGGGTACGCGGTGGTCGGCCTGCTCATGGGGGACCCGCGTGTGTCGCTGGCCGCCGTCGCGGTCAACACCCTCGTGGGCACCGCCCTCACGGCCCTGGTCGCCCCGCTGGTCGCCTTCCCGCTGCTGCGGGTGCGCGAGTCGCTCGCCGACGACGAGTACGCCGCGGTCCGGGGCCCCATGCCCTCGGGGAGGTGGTGAGCCGTGCGCGCAGCACCCGTCGACGACTTCGAGCCCCCCGGCCGCAGACTCGGCCGGGCCGGGCTCGTCATCGCCCAGGTCCTGGTCGTGACGCTCTTCGCCTTCCTGGCCGCCCGGCTGTGGTACCTGCAGGTCCCGATGTGGGACCACTACCGCGAGATGGCGATGGCCAACCACCACCAGCAGCTCATCGTCCCCGCCACACGCGGACAGATCCTCGACGCCACCGGCCGCCCGCTGGTGAACAACCGGACCGAGCTGGTGGTCTCCGGTGACTACCACGAGCTCATGGGCATGAAGGACAACGGGAGGAAGGTCCTCAGCGACCTGTCCGAGGTGCTCGACGTGTCGCCGGAGAAGCTCCAGCAGCGCATGCGCCTGTGCGGGCCCGAGGTGAGCCGTCCCTGCTGGCCCGGCTCGCCCTACCAGCCCGTCACCCTCGCCGACGACGTGGAGCCCTCCGTCGCCCTCCAGATCATGGAGCGAGCCGGCGACTTCCCCGGCATCAGCGCCCAGGCCCACGCCGTCCGCTCGTACCCGCAGGGAGGCCACGCGGCCCAGCTAGTGGGCTATCTACAGCCGATCACCCAGGAGGAGCTGGAGGCCCGCGAGGACCTGCGCACCCAGTTCACCGGTATCGACCAGGTGGGACGAGACGGGGTGGAGGCCTCCTACGACGCGCAGTTGCGCGGCGACGCGGGCAAACGCGTGCTGGGGGTGAACAACCACGGCGAGGTCATGGAGGTGATCTCCGAGACGCCTCCCGAACCGGGCATGCACCTGGTCACCCACATCGACCTGGGCGTGCAGAAGCTCGCCGAGAAGGCGCTGGCCGAGGGTATGGCCAAGGCCCGGCCCCGCTACAAGGCCGACTCCGGCGCCGCCGTCGTCCTGGACGTGCGCACCGGCGGGGTGGTGGCCATGGCGAGCCTGCCCACCTACGACCCCGCCATCTGGCGCGGCGGCATCGACCAGGAGACCTTCGACGAGATGCTCAGCGAGGAGGCGGGCGAGCCGCTGCTCTCCCGCGCGGTGCAGGGCACCTACCCGCCGGGTTCCACGTTCAAGGTCTCCTCGCTCGCGGCGGCCGCGGAGAACGGGTACTCGCTGCGCAGCACCTACGCCTGCCCGGGCTCGGTGAACCTGGCGGGGCAGAACTACCAGAACTACGCGGGCCAGGGCCACGGGCCGATCAGCCTGCACAAGGCCATCGTGGTCTCCTGCAACACCGTCTTCTACAACCTCGGCTACCAGATGTGGAAGAAGGACGGCGGCCTGTACCCGGAGGGGGAGCCCGAGGAGGCCATGGCCAACATGGCGCGCGGCTTCGGCTTCGGCTCCCCGACCGGGATCGACCTGCCCTACGAGACCTCGGGGCGCATTCCCGACCGCGAGTGGAAGCGCACCTTCTGGCAGGAGACCCGGGAGAACAACTGCCACCGGGGCGAGCACGGCTACCCGGAGGTCGCCAAGACCGACCCCTCGCGCGCCGCCTACCTCAAGCTGCTGGCCTACGAGCAGTGCGTGGAGGGCTTCCAGTGGCGGGCCAACGAGGCCGTCAACTTCTCCATCGGCCAGGGAGACGTCCTGGTCACGCCCCTCCAGCTCGCCAACGCCTACGCGGCCGTCGCCAACGGGGGCACGCTCCACGAGCCCCGCATCGGCCGGGCGCTGGTCTCCGCGGACGGGTCGAAGGTGAAGGAGATCGAGCCGGTCGTGCGCGACCGGCTGCCGGTCAGCGACAAGACCCTCGAGTACCTGCAGAAGGCGCTCACCGAGGTCCCCAAGAAGGGAACCGCCGCCGGCGCCTTCGCCGGGTTCCCGCAGGACAAGGTCTCCGTCGCGGGCAAGACCGGCAGCGCCGACGTGCGGGGCCGCCAGGTCTCGTCCTGGTTCGCCTCCTACGCGCCCGCCGACGACCCGCAGTTCGCCATCGCCGTCCTGGTCTCCCAGGGCGGCACCGGCGGGATGACGGCGGCGCCCATCGCCCGCGAGATCTACGAGGGCATCTACGGGTTCGAGAGCCCCGGCCAGGCCGAGGGGGAGGGCGGCTCCGGGCCCGCCGAGCCGCTGCTCCCGGGCGGCGAGCCGCCCGAGGACCTGCCGGCCATCCGCCCCGACGGCTCCATCGACGTCCTGGATCGGTAGTGATGACCACACACCTGGGGGCACCCCGCACGCGCAGGGCCGAGTTCGGGCGCAACGCGGCGGGCCTCGCGCGACGACTGGACTGGACGCTGATCGTGTCGGTGGCGGCCCTGTGCGCCATCGGCACCCTGCTGGTGTGGTCGGCGACGGTGCCGGGAGACGGCAGCGACCCGCTGGACTCCACCGAGCACCTGCGCCGCCACCTGTTCCACCTGGTGGTGGGGTGGACGCTGTGCCTGGCGGTCGCCTCGGTGGACCACCGGACGATCCGCGCGTACGCGCCCATCGCCTACCTGGTCACGGTGGTCCTGCTGGCCCTGGTGCTCACCCCGCTCGGCGAGACGATCAACGGGTCGCGCGGATGGATCGTGATCGGCGGGTTCCAGTTCCAGCCCAGTGAGCTGGCCAAGGTCGGGCTGGTCCTGATGCTGGCCACGCTGCTGGGCGAGCCGCGCGACGGCGAGGCCCGGCCGATGACGCGGGACGTGCTGTTCTGCCTGGTGGCGCTGGCGGTGCCGCTGGCACTGGTGATGTCCCAGCCGGACCTGGGCACCACGCTGGTGCTCGGCGCGATCTTCCTGGGGATGCTCACGCTCTCGGGAGCCCCGGTCGTGTGGGTGGCGGGCATGCTGGTGTGCGGTGCGGTCGGGGCGTTCTGCGTGTGGTTCTTCGACGTGCTGAAGCCCTACCAGGTGGCCCGCATCGCGACCCTGATGAACCCGACCGCCGACCCGCAGGGCACGGGGTACAACTCCAACCAGGCGCTGATCGCGGTGGGGTCGGGCGGGTTCAACGGGACCGGGCTGTTCCAGGGAGAGCAGACGCACGGGCAGTTCGTGCCCGAGCAGCACACCGACTTCATCTTCACGGTGGCGGGCGAGGAGCTGGGATTCGTGGGCGCGGTGCTGGTCATCGGCCTGTTCGGGCTGATCCTGTGGCGGCTCCTGCGGACCGCCCAGGGGTGTGAGAAGCCCTATCCGCGCCTGCTGTGCGTGGGTGCGGCCTCCTGGTTCGGGTTCCAGGCCCTCATCAACATCGGGATGTGCCTGGGGGTCGTGCCGGTGACGGGCCTGCCGCTGCCGTTCGTGTCCTACGGGGGTACCGCGGTCGTGGCGAGCATGCTCGCCCTGGGGCTGGTGCTGGGGGTCAGGTCCAGGGACCGGGGTTTCGTGTAGAGGGACACGGCCGGCGCCTCGTCCGCCGGTAGCCTGGGGACACCCGCGCGGTCGTGTTCCACGAGCCCCGGGGACCGCTCCCGCCACGGCGGGAGTCCACGCACACTCCGACACGAAGTCCGCCGAACGAAGGCCCACACCATGTCCGTCGAAAGCCTCTTCCCGCGACTGGAACCCCTGCTGACACAGGTGGGCAAGCCCATCCAGTACGTCGGTGGCGAGCTCAACTCCGTGGTCAAGGACTGGGACGACACCCAGGTGCGCTGGGCGCTGATGTACCCGGACGCCTACGAGGTCGGCGTGCCCAACCAGGGCGTGCAGATCCTGTACGAGGTCCTCAACGAGCGTGAGGGCGTGCTGGCCGAACGCACCTACGCGGTGTGGCCGGACCTGGAGAAGCTGATGCGCGAGCACGGCGTGCCGCACTTCACCGTGGACACCCACAGGCCGGTGGCCGCCTTCGACGTCCTCGGGCTGAGCTTCGCCAGCGAGATGGGCTACACCAACATGCTCACCGCGCTGGACCTGGCCGGTATCCCGCTGCGCACGGCCGACCGCACCGCCGAGCACCCGATCGTGCTGGCGGGCGGGCACTCGGCGTTCAACCCCGAGCCGATCGCCGACTTCCTGGACGCGGTGGTGCTCGGCGACGGCGAGGAGATCACCCTCGCCATCACCGAGATCATCCGCGAGTTCAAGGAGGAGGGCGAGCCGGGCGGGCGCGACGGGCTGCTGCTGCGGCTGGCCGCGACCGGCGGGGTGTACGTGCCGCGCTTCTTCGACGTGGAGTACCACCCCGACGGGCGGATCGCCTCCTACACGCCCAACCGGCCCGGGGTGCCCGGCACGGTGCAGAAGCACACCGTGATGGACCTCGACCAGTGGCCCTACCCCAAGAAGCCGATCGTGCCGACCGCGGAGTCCGTGCACGAGCGCTACAGCGTGGAGATCTTCCGGGGCTGCACGCGCGGCTGCCGGTTCTGCCAGGCGGGGATGATCACCCGCCCGGTGCGCGAGCGCAACAAGGAGACCGTCACCAGGATGGTCGAGGACGGCGTGAAGGCCTCCGGTTTCCAAGAGGTGGGGCTGCTGTCGCTGTCCAGCGCCGACCACAGCGAGATCGGGGGCATCGCCAAGGGGCTCGCCGACCGGTACGAGGGCACCAACACCGGCCTGTCTCTGCCGTCCACCCGCGTGGACGCGTTCAACATCGACCTGGCCAACGAGCTGACCCGCAACGGGCGCCGCTCCGGGCTGACGTTCGCCCCCGAGGGCGGCAGTGAGCGGATGCGCCGGGTGATCAACAAGATGGTCACCGAGGAGGACCTCATCCGCACCGTCACCGCGGCCTACGAGGCCGGGTGGCGGCAGGTGAAGCTGTACTTCATGTGCGGTCTGCCGACCGAGGAGGACGAGGACGTCCTGGCCATCGCCGACCTGGCCACCGAGGTGATCCGGACCGGCCGCGAGGTGACCGGGCGCAAGGACATCCGGTGCACGGTGTCCATCGGCGGGTTCGTGCCCAAGCCGCAGACCCCGTTCCAGTGGGCGGGGCAGACCTCGCACGAGGACGTCGACGCACGGCTGCGCAAGCTGCGCGACCGGCTGCGGGGCGACCGCAGGTACGGCAAGTCGATCGGCCTGCGCTACCACGAGGGGCGTCCCTCCATCGTCGAGGGCCTGCTCTCCCGGGGCGACCGCCGCGTCGGCCGGGTGGTCGAGGAGGTGTGGCGCGCCGGCGGCAGGTTCGACGGCTGGAGCGAGCACTTCTCCTACGACCGCTGGATGAGGGCCGCCGAGACGGCCCTGGCCGGCCTCCCGGTGGACGTGGACTGGTTCACCACCCGCGAGCGCGATGAGGAGGAGGTCCTGCCCTGGGACCACCTGGACGCCGGGCTCGACCGGTCGTGGCTGTGGCAGGACTGGCAGGACTCGCTGCACGGCGAGGAGTCGCTGGAGGTCGACGACTGCCGGTGGAACCCCTGCTACGACTGCGGCGTGTGCCCGAGCATGGGTACCGAGATCCAGATCAACGCCCCCGCGGAGGGCCGCCCGACGCTGCCGCTGACCGTGGTGCAGCCCTGACCCGCCCCGGGCGCGGGAGGACGCTCCCGCGCCCGGGCGCGAGGCGCTAGCGGGAGGGGTCCGGCCTCCGCTCGCCGTGGTCGTCGGGCATCAGGTCGCGCAGTTCGGGCGGCAGGTCCGGGCGGCGCGACCCCGCGACGTGGTCCGCGATACCGTCCAGCGCCTTCATGTCGGCCCCGGAGAGCACCAGGTCGAGGGCGGCGGCGTTCTCGTCCAGCCGGTGCGCCCTCTTGGTGCCGGGGATGGGTGCCGCGGCGATCCCCGTGGCGCCGATCCGGTGCGCCAGCCAGGCCAGGGCGACCTGCGCGGGGGTGGCCTCGTGCTCGTCGGCGACCCGCCGCACCGGGCGCAGCAGCGCCGCGTTCGGTTCGACGTTGCCCTCGGCGAACCACGGGAACGCCTGGCGGGCGTCGCCGTCGGCGATGTCGCCCGGGTCGGAGAAGGCGCCGGTGAGGAAGCCCCGTCCCAGGGGCGGGTAGGGGACGAGGCCCACCCCGAGTTCGAGGCACGCGGGCACGAGCTCCTTCTCCGCGCCGCGCACGAACAGGGACCACTCGCTCTGCACGGCGGCGATCGGGTGTACCGCGTGCGCGGCGCGCAACTGCTCCGCGGTGACGTTGGACAGCCCCGGGTACCGGACCTTGCCCGCGCCGACCAGTTCGGCCATCGCGGCCACGGTCTCCTCCACGGGCACGTCCGGATCGGGGATGTGCTGGTAGTACAGGTCGATACGGTCGGTGCCCAGGCGGCGCAGGCTCGCCTCGCAGGCCTGCCGGACGTACTCGGGGTCGCCGCGGACGCCGGTGGCCGTCCCGGTCCCGGGATCGAAGATCCCGCCGAACTTCGTGGCCAGGACGACGTTGTCGCGGCCCACGCGGGTGAGCACCTCCGCGATCAGGAGTTCGTTCTCGCCCAGCGCGTGGGAGTCGGCGGTGTCCCAGAAGCGGATGCCGAGGTCGAGGGCGTGTTCGAGGGTGGCCAGCGCCTCCCGGCGGCCGCCGGGAGCGTCGTAGGACTGGTTCAGGCCCATGCATCCGAGCCCGAGTCCGGAGACCGCGGGGCCGGAGGCGCCCAGGATGACGTCATGCACAAGGAGGTCCCTTCGGGATATAATCGGGATGCCCATCCCGGTTAATCGGAAGATACGGGACGGGCATCCCGTTTGTCTGCCGCCCGTGTACGGGCACCGAGGGAAGTGCGGATGCGAGCCGACGCCAGACGCAACAGGGAGAAGGTGCTCAGGGCCGCCTACGAGGCCTTCGCCTCGGAGGGGAGGGGGGTCTCCGTGCAGGAGATCGCCCGCCGCGCCGGGGTGGGGACCGGGACCGTGAGCCGCCACTTCCCCACCAAGGAGGCTCTCTACGAGGCGATCGTGCTCGACCGGATGGAGGTCCTGGCCGGAGCGGCCGAGGGGTTCGCCGCCGAGAGGGGGCCCGGGGAGGCCTTCTCCGCCTTCCTCGGCTTCATGGTCGACGAGGGGGCGCTCGACCACGGGCTCGCCGACGCGCTCAGCGGCGACGGGTTCGACGTCGTCGCCGCGGCCCGCGGCACGGGCCACGACGTCGTGGAGGTGCTGGGCGCACTCCTGGCCCGGGCACAGGAGGCGGGGGAGGTCCGGGGCGACGTGGACGCCGCCGACGTCAAGGCGCTGGTCAGCGGGTGCATCGCCCGGGGGCGCGGAGGGGCCGACGAGGCCGCCAGGCGGCGCACCGTGGCCGTGGTCCTGGACGGACTGCGTCCACGGGCCTGAACCGGGGGCACGGGAGGGGGCGACGCCCGCAGGGGCCGGTTCCGGCCGCGCTGAGGGGCGTGGAGCGGGATTTCGCGATCCGGCGCCGACTCGACCCCTGAGGGGAGTGCGGCCCGGGAGAAGGTGTACGGCCCGGCGCCCCGCTCGCGCCGGGCCGTACGTGTAGTAGGACTCGCGGCTTACGCGGGGGGTTGCCATCCGGCGCAGATTTTCTTCGGATTTTTTTCCGGGGCCCTCATGTTCTGGGAGTGAGGACCGATTCGATACCGGCTCCGACCGCTTCGGGACTTTTCGATCCCAGGTCAGTGGGGGAGATACCGGTATGCGTAGTCCTGTTGGCGCATGTGCACCACCGCGCACCGTACGCTGAACAGGACGAGGAACAGCCCCTTCTGGCCGCCCCGCCGGCCACACCAGGGGGCATGAGGAAAGGAGTTGAGCTGCCCCCCGCACCCGAGGGCACCACCTCACCCTCCACCGCCAAACCCGGACAACGGCTTCGCGTCCGCTACGCCAAGCGCGGGCGCATGAGGTTCGCCAGCCACCGCGACATCGCCCGGGCCCTGGAGCGCGCCCTGCGTAGGGCCTCCGTACCCGTGGCTTTCTCCGCTGGCTTCTCACCTCACCCCAAGGTCTCCTACACCGGTGCGGCTCCCACAGGGGTCGCCAGCGAGGCGGAGTACCTTGAACTCACCCTGGCCGAACCGCGCCCGCCCGAACAGGTACGGGCCGACATCGACGCGGCGATGCCCTCCGGCATCGACATCGTCGAGGTCGTCGAGGCCCGGCACCCCGGACTGGCAGACCGGCTCCAGGCATCCGAATGGCGGGTGGAGATGGCGGACGTCGACCCCGACGACGCCGCCAGGGCGGTGGCCACCTACCTGGCCGCCGACAGCGTCGAGGTGGAGCGGATGACGAAGAAGGGTCGTCGCCGCTTCGACACGAGACCCGCAGTGGTCCGTATCGACGTGTGCACTGACTCCCACGGGCGCGCCCCAGAGGAACATCACACGACATATGCCATACTTCGGATGGTTGTACGGCACATGACACCTGCCGTCCGACCAGACGACGTGCTGACCGGCCTTCGCCACGTGGCCGACCTCGCGCCGCCGTCATCACCGATGATGACCCGGCTGGCGCAGGGGCCGCTGGACGAGACGACAGGTGCGATCGCGGACCCGCTCACACAGGACCGTCCCGAAGCTCACACGAGCCCCGGACCCGCGAACGACAACGCGGACGAGCGGCGCGACAGCGCATCACAGCCGTCGACGCCCATGCCGGGACCGCGCTGATGAGCGGCCCCAAGACGGGGAGCATGGGCGACACCACAGGACTTTGCCCCGACGGCGCTCCGGCGCCGCCGGCGCTGACACAGCGACGACAGTTCTCGCGAGCCGCGCCGCCGACCGACAGGTCGCGCCGAGCCCGAGAACTCTGACGGGAGACCGCCCGCATGCTCGACAACGAGCCCGACAACGGTGCCGAAGGCGCCGAGGGCACGACCGAAACGAACAACGACATGGCGGAGGCGCCCCCCACGGGGAGCGGCGAGGTGCGCGTGACCACACCCGCGCCCGCCAGGGGCGGCCGCCGCGCCGCCGGACCACCCCCCGAACCGGACGACGTCTTCACCCCTCCCTCGATGCCCGTCACCTCCCTCGCCGGATCCGGCGAGGGGGGCACGGTCAAGACCGCGGTGACCACTCCCGCCTCGCGCAGGCGCACCGTGCGCGCCGCGGGCAGCCCCGACGAGGAGGTGGCGGCGCCGCCGCGGCGTAGCCGTACCCGTGCCGCCGCGGAGACCGCCGCTCCGGTCCCAGCCGAGGGCCCCGGGGCTGAGGAGGCCGCGGCCCCGGTCGAGGAGGGTGACGACGCCTCCACCGCCCGGAGCCGCTCCCGCGGCCGCTCGCGCACCCGCTCCGCCGAGACCGGTGGGGCCGAGCCCGCCAGGGGCCGTAGGGCCAAGGGCGCCGGGACCAGCAGGACCTCCGAGCCCGCCGAAGCCACCGAGGAGCCCGAGCAGGAGGACGAGGAGTCCGCCGGCGGGAACGTCTTCCAGTCGCCGGCCATGCTCTTCCAGCCCCCGGTGGCCAGCGCCGCCCCCGCGACCGTCCGGAGCGCCGACACCGGTGCCGACGAGGACGAGGACGAGGAGTCCGGGGAGGAGACGGCCGAGTCCACCGGCACCGAGGACAACGGTGAGGAGGGCGACCGCCCCAGCCGTCGCCGCCGCCGTCGCGGTGGCCGCGGGCGCGGCCGGTCCCGTGGGGACGAGGGCGAGGACGACGCCGAGCCCGCCGCCGAGAGGGCCGAGAAGAAGGCCGACAGGAAGGCGGAGCAGAAGGAGTCCAAGAAGGACGCCGGCTCCGGCGAGGACGGCGGACAGGCCGCCGACCAGGGTGAGGACTTCGGCGAGGAGTCCGAGCGCGGCAGCCGTCGCCGCCGCCGTCGTCGCCGCCGCTCCAGCACCGGCAACGGCGCCGACGCCACCGGGGACGACCCGCCCAACACCGTGGTCCGGGTGCGCGAGCCGCGCCAGGAGAAGCCCATCGAGGACGAGGTCCAGGCGGTCCGCGGCTCCACCCGCCTGGAGGCCAAGAAGCAGCGCCGCCGTGAGGGCCGGGAGCAGGGCCGCCGCCGCCCCCCGATCGTCACCGAGTCGGAGTTCCTGGCCCGCCGGGAGGCGGTCAAGCGCGACCTGGTGGTCCGCCGGATCGGCGACCGCACCCAGATCGCCGTCCTCGAGGACGACATCCTCGTCGAGCACTACGTCGACCGTGCCACGCACCGCTCCTACGTGGGCAACGTGTACCTGGGCCGGGTGCAGAACGTGCTGCCGTCCATGGAGGCCGCCTTCGTCGACATCGGCAAGGGCCGCAACGCCGTCCTGTACGCGGGCGAGGTCAACTGGGACTCCTTCGGCCTGGACGGCCAGCCCAAGCGCATCGAGTCGGTGCTCAAGTCCGGCCAGTCGGTCCTGGTGCAGGTCACCAAGGACCCGGTCGGCCACAAGGGCGCCCGCCTGACCAGCCAGGTCAGCCTGCCCGGCCGCTACCTGGTGTACGTGCCCGGCGGCTCGATGACCGGCATCAGCCGCAAGCTCCCCGACAAGGAGCGCGCCCGCCTCAAGCAGATCCTCAAGAAGGTCATGCCCTCCGGCGCGGGCGTCATCGTGCGCACGGCCGCCGAGGGCGCCAGCGAGGAGGAGCTGGAGCGCGACATCACGCGCCTGGCCAAGCAGTGGGACTCCATCAAGCGCAAGTCGAAGTCGGCGAACGCCCCGGCGCTGCTCAACAGCGAGCCGGACCTGACGGTGCGGGTCGTGCGCGACGTGTTCAACGAGGACTTCTCCAGCCTGGTCGTCTCCGGCGACGAGGCCTGGACCACCGTCCGCGAGTACGTGGACTACGTGGCGCCCAACCTCGCCGAGCGCCTCTCGCACTGGAGTGAGGACCGCGACGTCTTCGCCGCCTACCGGATCGACGAGCAGATCAACAAGGCCCTGGAGCGCAAGGTCTGGCTGCCCAGCGGCGGCTCGCTGGTCATCGACCGCACCGAGGCCATGACCGTGGTCGACGTCAACACCGGCAAGTTCACCGGCCAGGGCGGCAACCTGGAGGAGACGGTCACCAAGAACAACCTGGAGGCGGCGGAGGAGATCGTCCGCCAGCTCCGGTTGCGCGACATCGGCGGCATCATCGTCATCGACTTCATCGACATGGTGCTGGAGTCCAACCGCGACCTGGTGCTGCGCCGCATGCTGGAGTGCCTCTCGCGCGACCGCACCAAGCACCAGGTGGCCGAGGTCACCTCGCTGGGCCTGGTCCAGATGACCCGCAAGCGGGTCGGCCAGGGCCTGCTGGAGGCGTTCTCGCACAGCTGCGAGCACTGCAACGGGCGCGGCCTGATGCTGGACCTCGACCCGGCCGAGGGCAAGGGCGGCGGTAACGGCGGAGGCAACGGCGGCGGCCGCAAGAAGAAGAAGGGCAAGGGCGAGCCCGACAAGGACTCCAAGGCGGAGAAGGCGGAGGAGTCCGCTGACAGGCCCGAGCAGGCCGCTGACGTGAAGGCGGCGGAGCCCGAGCCCGAGCAGGTGGAGGAGGCGCCGGCCGCCGAGGCCGAGGCCGAGCCCGCCAAGAAGACCCGAAAGCGGGCCTCCCGTTCCCGTAAGGCCGCCGAGGCGGCCGCGCAGGAGCAGGAGGAGATCACCGCGGCCGAGGCCGCTCCGGTGGAGGCCTCCGCCCCTTCTGGGGAGAAGGCCCCCGAGGCGGAGGAGGAGGCCCCGGCCAAGAAGACCCGCAGCCGGCGCACCACCCGCCGGTCCGCCCGCGCGGCGGCCGACGAGGGTGGGTCCCCGGCGGCGGACGGCGGTGGCGCGGACGCCGCCGAGGAGACGTCCGCCCCGGCCGAGGGCGACGACGAGGCCGCGGAGCGGCCCAAGCGGCGCCGTACCCGGCGTACCAAGGCGGCGGCCACCCCGCCGACCGCCGTGGACGCGGGCTGAGCCAGGGGCGGCAGCCCCGCCGTGGTCCGGACCGGGCACATGTCCGGTCCGGACCACGGCACGTGTGCAGGCCTGTGGCGGGCCAGTGGTAATCTGATGGACGGTGCGTCGGCGCGCTCCACCACATCGCGCGCCCCGACACCGAAGTGCTCTCCACGCAGGGTTTGTTTCCCTCGGATCCCCGCGCCCCGCTACAGGCGATCAGTGGATCGTGGAACGAGGCTCCTCCCCACCCACGGGGACGGACCTCCCGGCGGGCCTGGGCACAGGCACTGCCGGACCCGGACCCCGGACCTCACGTCTCGGGGATGGTCCCGAGCATTATTCGTTGAGCGAGCAGGAAGAGAGTTACCCGGTGTACGCGATCGTGCGAGCGGGCGGCCGACAGGAGAAGGTGTCTGTCGATGACGTCCTGAACATCGACAAGGTTTCCGAGGAGACCGGCGCCACCATCACGTGGCAGCCCATCCTCGTCGTGGAGGACGGCAACGTCATCAGCGACGCGGACAAACTGAGCGGCTACTCGGTCACCGCCGAGATCCTCGGTGAGACCAAGGGCCCCAAGATCAACATCATGAAGTACAAGAACAAGACCGGTTACAAGAAGCGCCAGGGACACCGCCAGAAGCACACCCAGGTGCGCGTCACCGGCATCGCGGCGAAGTAGGAGGCCTGGAGAAATGGCACACAAGAAGGGCGCTTCGTCCAGCCGTAACGGTCGTGACTCGAACGCCAAGCGCCTCGGCGTCAAGCGCTTCGGTGGTCAGGCCGTCTCGGCTGGCGAGATCCTGATCCGTCAGCGCGGCACCAAGTTCCACCCCGGCGCCAACGTCGGCCGCGGTGGCGACGACACGCTGTTCGCGCTGGTCGCCGGTCAGGTCAAGTTCGGCAGCTTCCGCGGCCGCAAGGCCGTGAACATCGTTCCCGTCGCGGCCGAGTAGGGTCGCGCACGGACGTTGTGAAGGTGGGGCGGGCCAGGGAACACTGGCCCGCCTCTCGCGTTGTCACTGGGTGACACACGTGTTCGTCCAGGCCCTCGCCGGGGGCCGGAGAGTAACGGGGAGAGTTATGCCTGACTTCGTCGACGAGGCGGTCTTGCACGTCAAGGCCGGGAACGGCGGGCATGGCTGTGCCTCCGTGCACCGTGAGAAGTTCAAACCGCTGGGCGGCCCGGACGGCGGCAACGGCGGCCGGGGCGGTGACGTGGTCCTGGAGGTCGACACCCAGACCGCGACCCTGCTGGACTACCAGCGCCGCCCGCACCGCAGCGCCCGCAACGGCACGCCCGGACAGGGCGGCCACCGCGCCGGGGCCAACGGCGAGGACCTCGTCCTCGCGGTGCCCGACGGCACCGTGGTCACCCGTGTGGACGGAGAGGTCGTCGCCGACCTCGTCGGCCACGGCACCCGCCTGGTGCTCGCCCAGGGCGGCAGCGGCGGCCTGGGCAACGCCGCGCTGGCCTCCAAGAAGCGCAAGGCGCCCGGCTTCGCCCTCAAGGGCGAGGAGGGCGAGGGCTTCGACGTGCGCCTGGAGATGAAGACCATCGCCGACGTCGGCCTGGTGGGCTTCCCCAGCGCGGGCAAGTCGTCCCTGATCGCCGCGATGTCCGCGGCCCGCCCCAAGATCGCCGACTACCCCTTCACCACCCTCGTGCCCAACCTGGGCGTGGTGGAGGCGGGCAGCGTCCAGTACGTCATCGCCGACGTGCCCGGGCTCATCCCCGGCGCCAGCGACGGCAGGGGCCTGGGCCTGGAGTTCCTGCGCCACATCGAGCGCTGCTCCACCCTCCTGCACGTGCTGGACTGCGCCACCTACGAGCAGGGACGCGACCCGGTCAGCGACCTGGAGGCCCTGGAGGCGGAGCTGTCCGCCTACGGTGAGCGCGCCGGCGTGGACCTGTCCGACCGGCCGCGCCTGGTCGCCCTGAACAAGGTCGACGTTCCCGAGGCGCGCGACCTGGCCGACCTGGTCACCCCGATACTGGTCGAGCGCGGCTACCAGGTCATGGAGGTCTCCGCGGCCTCCCGCGAGGGCCTGCGCGAACTGTCCTTCGCCCTGGCGGAACAGGTCGCGGCGGCCCGTAAGGCCACGCCCGCGGCCGAGCCCACCCGGATCGTGCTCCGGCCCAAGATGATCGGCGACATCCCCTTCCAGGTGGTGCCGCTGGGCGACAACACCTTCGAGGTGCGTGGCGACAAGCCCGCCCGGTGGGTGCGCCAGACCGACTTCTCCAACGACGAGGCCGTGGGCTACCTCGCCGAGCGCCTCAACCGCATCGGTATCGAGGAGGAGCTGGCCAAGGCCGGTGCCACCGAGGGCGCCGAGGTGCGTATCGGCACCGAGGAGGACTCCGTGGTCTTCGACTGGGACACCTCCACGGACGCCGAGATCGTCCCGTCCGGCCCGCGCGGAACCGACGCCCGGCTGGGCTGATCCGCGCGGGGACCGACGGCCCGGCCGAACAGGCACGAGCGCGGTGCCGGACGCCGCGCCACTGGATGGAAAGCCCCTCACGGTGCACAGCACAGAACTGGAAGAGACCGCCTCCCCGGAGGCCGCGGGCCGCGCGGCGGTGGCCGCCGCGGGCCGGGTCGTGGTCAAGGTGGGGTCGTCGTCGCTGACGACCCCCGACGGCCGGATCGACTCCGGCCGCATCCGCGACCTGGTCCGGGTGCTGGCGGAGCGACGCGCCACCGGACAGGAGGTGATCCTGGTCTCCTCCGGTGCGGTCGCGGCCGGGATGACCCCGCTCGGAATGGCCCGCCGCCCCCGCGACCTGGCCTCGCAGCAGGCCGCCGCGAGCGTGGGACAGGGGCTGCTGCTGGCCGCGTACACGGCCGAACTGGCCGGACACGGCCTCACCGCAGCCCAGGTCCTGCTCACGGTGGAGGACATGATGCGCCGGGTGCAGCACCGCAACGCCCAGCGCACGCTGCGCCGCCTGCTGGACATCGGCGCCGTGCCGATCGTCAACGAGAACGACACGGTGGCCACCGACGAGCTGCGGTTCGGCGACAACGACCGGCTGGCGGCCCTGGTGGCGCACCTGATGCGCGCCGACGCGCTGGTGCTGCTGTCGGACGTGGACGCCCTCTACGACGGCGACCCCTCCGCGCAGGGATCGTCGGTGGTCAGCCTGGTGCGCGGCCCCGCCGACCTGGACGGGATCGACATCGGCAGCACGGGGAGGCGGGGCGTGGGCACCGGCGGGATGGTCACCAAGGTGGCCTCCGCGCGGATCGCCACGGAGGCGGGGGTGCACACCGTGCTGACCTCCGCCGCCAACGCCCGCGCGGCCCTGGGGGGCGACCGCGTGGGCACCCTGTTCTCCCCGGGCGGAGGGCGGCGCCCATCCGCCCGCCAGCTGTGGCTGGCACACGCCACCGCGGGGCGGGGCAGCCTGGTCCTGGACCCCGGCGCGGTCGCGGCGGTGGTGCGGGAGAAGGCGTCCCTGCTGCCCGCCGGCGTGGTGCGGGTGACCGGCGACTTCAGCGCGGGCGACCCGGTGGACCTGTGCGACGAACAGGGCGGTGTGGTCGCGCGCGGGCTCGTCAACTACGACGCGGCCGAGGTACCCGACCTGATGGGACGGTCCACCCGCTGGCTGGCCCGGGAGATGGGGCCCTCCTACGAGCGCGAACTCGTGCACCGGGACGACCTGGTGGTCCTGTAGCCCGTCCGTGCGGCGGTCGGCGCGGCCGCCGCACGGACGGCGGCTACCCGTCCAGGTCCCGTCGGCCGAAGCCCCACACGCCGAGCGCGGCCAGCGCCACGGCGAGCACGGTCAGCACCGCGGTCGGGACGAGCGCGGGCTCCTCCACGGGTACGCGCGGAACGTGGTTGTAGGGCGAGGTGGCCAGCAGTCGGTCCGGCCAGCCGAGGTCGGGCGCGAAGAACCGCAGGCAGACGCCGTAGACGACCACCGCCCAGACCGCACCGAAGGCCCGGGGCGCCCATCCGAGCAGGGCCGCGGCCAGCCCCGCGGTCAGGAGGACCTCCGGCGCGCGTGCGAGGGCGGCGCCGAGCAGGACGGGAAGCAGCGATCCGTCCCCGACGGAGGCGGCGGCGCCCAGGCCGGTCCCCAGCCCGACCAGGGCCACCAGCGCGACTCCCGAGACCGCGGTGACCAGGAGTGACGTACCCGTCCACGCGGCCCGGCCCGTCGCCGCGGTGAGCACCGCGACGGCGCGTCCGCTGGTCTCGTCGCGGCGCAGGCCCCGCACGGAGACGACGGCGAAGAAGCACACGACGAAGACCATCGAGACGGTCATGATGCTGAGGTAGCCGTCGAGCACGTCCACCGCCGGCCCGCCGACCACCTCCGCGGGCAGGTCGACGGCGCCCTCGTCCATGGCGCCGCCCAGGCCGCCGTAGCACAGGGAGGCGGCGAACACCGCCGTGCCCCACCACGCCACCGTGCGGCGCTGGAGCCGCCAGGCCAGGGCCAGCGGCGACCGCAGCCACGGGGCGGCCGTGGACCGGCCGGGGCGCGTGCCGACGAAGCCGCCGCCGAGGTCCCTGCGCTCGGCGAGCGCGTAGGAGGCGGCCGCCCCCGCCGCGAAGAGGAGCACCGACAGGGCCAGCGGCCACCAGCGCTCGTCGTCCAGGATCCGGGTCAGCTGCGGCCATCCCAGGGGGGACAGCCAGGTGGCCCAGCCGCCGGCCTCGTCCTGGACGGCGCCGACGGCCCGCAGCATCCAGGCGGCCGGCAGCGCGGCCGAGGCGAGCCCCGAGGCGGTCCGGGAGCTCTCGCCGAGCTGGGCGGTGACCGCGGTGATCCCGGCGAAGGACAGGCCCGTCGCCGCGACGGCGGCGCCGAACAGCAGACCGGAGCCGGCGGGGAAGGCCAGCGCGACCATGGCCAGGGCGATGAGCAGGCCGAGGGCGGTGTTGGCGAGCACCGCGACGGCCAGCGCCGCGGTGAGCTGGGCGTGGCGGCCCACCGCCGAGGCGCGTACGAGTTCGGCGCGGCCGCTCTGCTCCTCGCCCCGGGTGTGCCGGGCGACGAGCAGGACGCTCATCACCGCTGCGGCGAGCAGGAACTCCGGGAGGTAGACCAGGAAGGAGCGCTGGAGGGTGACCTCCCCGAACCCGAAGTAGGGCCCGGCGAACAGCCGCACCATGGGGCTGTCCATGAGGGCCGTGGACTCCTCCAGCGCCTCCTGGGTCGGGCTGACGACGCCCAGGACGGTGTAGAAGTAGGGCACGAAGACCGTGATGCCGAGCAGCCAGGCCGGCAGGCGGATCCGGTCGCGGCGCAGGGCGAGCCGGACCAGTGCGCCGGTCCCGGCCGCCGCTCCGCCGGCCGCGGGGGCGGTGCGGCCCGGCGACGGCGCGCCGGTGGCGGTCACGCCGCCTCCCCGTCCCCGTAGTGGCGGAGCATGAGCTCCTCCAGCGTGGGCGGGTGGCTGCTGAGCGAGAGGACGCCGAAGCCCCCGAGGTGCTTGAGGGCGCCGTCGAGGTGGTCGCCGTCCACGTCGAAGCGCACCCGTGTCCCGGTGGCCTCCAGGCCGTGCACGCCCGGGAGCCGGTCGAGCCCGTCGGCGGGCGCGGCGGTGGTGGCCTCGACGGCGGTGCGGGTGAGGTGGCGCATCTCGGCCAGGGTGCCGGACTGCACGACGCGGCCCCGGCGGATGATGCTGACCCGGTCGGCGAGCTTCTCTACCTGGGACAGGATGTGGCTGGAGAGCAGAACGGTGCGCTCCTCCCCGCGCAGCTCCCCGACGACCTGCTGGAACACGGCCTCCATGAGGGGGTCCAGGCCGGAGGTCGGCTCGTCGAGCAGGAGCAGTTCGACGTCGGAGGCCAGCGCGGCCACGAGCGCGACCTTTTGCCGGTTGCCCTTGGAGTAGGTCCGTGCCCTGCGCGTGGGGTCCAGGTCGAACCGCTCGACCAGCGCGTCGCGCCGGGCGGCGACCGCGCCGCCGCGCAGGCGGCCGAGCAGGTCGATGATCTCACCGCCGGTGAGGTCGGGCCACAGCTCCACGTCGCCCGGCACGTAGGCCAGCCGGCGGTGCAGTGCGACGGAGTCGCGCCACGGGTCGCCGCCGAGCACCGCGGCGGCTCCGCCGTCGGCGCGGACGAGGCCGAGCAGGATCCGGATGGCGGTGGACTTGCCCGCGCCGTTGGGGCCGAGGAAGCCGTGGACCTCTCCGGAACGCACGGTGAGGTCGAGGCCGTCCAGGGCCCGTGTCGGCCCGTAGGCCTTGGTGAGGTCGACGGCGGAGACGGCCGTGGTCATGGTGTCCTCCGGTAGCAGGTGTGGTGGAGCACCGCGAGGAGGTGGTCCTCGACCTCTCGTACCGTGCAGGTGTCGGGCCGGGTGAGGAGATGGGTGGTGACCGCGCTGGTGAGGATCTCCCCGACGACCGCGAGGTCGGCGTCCGGGGGGAACTCACCGCGCTCCCGGGCCCGCTCCAGGGTGGAGCGGATCCACCGCTCGCGGCGCGCGATGCCGGCCTCCCGGTAGGCCCGGTGGAGCTCGGGGTGGTCGTGCAGGCCGGTCATCAGGCGGCGGAGCAGGCGGCGCCCTCCTGCGGCGTCCGGCCCGCCCAGGCCCTGGGCCCACATGGACAGCATCTCCTCGACGCTGTCGCACTCGGGCAGGTCCGAGGGCGTCCGGAGGCCTTCCAGGAGCGCGGCCAGGAGCAGCCGCGTCTTGTCCGGGTACCGCCGGTAGACGGTGGCCCGGGTGACGCCCGCCCGCTGGGCGACCTTCTCGATGCTGGTGCCCTCGACACCGTGCTCGACCAGCAGTTCCAGAGCGGCGCCGAGGACGGCCCTGTCGGCCTCCGCGCTGCGGGGCCGACCGGGTGTGGGCGGCATGTGCGTCCTCCTCCGGTGCCGGCGGTCGCGGCACCTCTGGTTACAATACGGTGCTGTACCGTATTTAATCAAGGCGCTAGACTCCGGCCATGGCCGACACCACACGAGCGGCGGCGCTCCTCCTGGCCGTACTGTGCGCGGGATGCGCTTCCACGGCCGCCGTCCCGGTCCCGGAGCCCCCGCCGAAGGGCCCGTTCGACTACCAGCTCGGCGGTGCGTACACCCCGGCCGCCGGAGTGGCCACGGTGGTCCGCGACGCCACCGACGAGCCCGCCGCGGGCCTGTACTCCGTCTGCTACGTCAACGGTTTCCAGACCCAGCCCCAGGAGCGCGACCTCTGGCTCTCCGAACACCCCGGCCTGCTCCTGCGCGACACCGGCGGCGATCCCGTCGCCGACCCGGACTGGCCGGACGAGATGCTGCTGGACACCTCCACCGCCGACGCGCGGGAGGAGATCGCCCGCGTGGTGGGGGAGACCGTCGCCACCTGCGCCGAGAGGGGCTTCGACGCCGTGGAGTTCGACAACCTGGACTCCTTCACCCGCTCGGGCGGTGCGCTGACCGCGGACGACAACCTGGCACTGGCCGCCGAACTGGTCGCCGCCGCCCACGGCCGGGGGCTGGCCGCGGCCCAGAAGAACGCCGCCGAGACCACCGGCCGGGCACGTGGGGAGGCGGGCTTCGACTTCGCGGTGGCCGAGGAGTGCGTGGCCTTCGACGAGTGCGGCGCCTACACCGGCGCCTACGGTGACGGCGTCCTCGTGGTCGAGTACCCGGACACGCTCGGTTCCTCCCTCGCGCAGGCCTGCGGCGCTCCGGGCACACCGTCCCGCACCATCCTGCGCGACCGCGACCTGCTCGTCCCGGGAGAGGAGGGCCACCTCCGCGAGTCCTGTTGACGGCTCCGCGCGTCCCGGCCCTCCCTGTGGCCGGGGCGGAGGTGGCCGTGGGACCGGCGGCGGCCGCGCGGGTGCGGGGAAGTCCCGGTCCCCCCGGACCGCTTCCTACCATGGAGCCGGGCCGTTTTCGTCGTCCCCCCGTGGAAGGGTTCGTTCCTCGGACCCTCGCCTGCAAGAGAAGGAATCCCATGCCCAGCCTGGCGGTACGATCCCTGTCCCTGCTGCTACGGGTGGCGCGCAAGCGGCCCATGGCGACCCTGGAAGAGGCCCGCAGGCAGATCACGGCACCCAAGCGCGATCCCGCGCCCCCCGCCTGGTTCGCCGAGCGGTACGGGGTCGGCGTACGAAGGGTCGGCGGGTTCGACAGCTTCACCGTGCCGCCGCGGGGGAGGGAGACCCCCGAGCGGGTCGTGCTGTACGTGCACGGCGGGTCCTACGTCCACGAGATCTCGCACTGGCACTGGGTGTTCGTCGCCAGGCTGGCGGACGCGGGCTGCCTGGTGGAGGTACCGGCCTACGGCCTGGCCCCCCGGCACACCCACCGGGAGGCGCTGCCCTTCCTGGAGGCCGTGCACCGGGAGCTGCCGACGGACGCCGGCCCCCTGGTGTTCGCGGGGGACTCGGCGGGTGCCGGACTGGCGCTCTCCTACACCCAGTCCCTCCTCGGGGAGGAGGCCGGATCGGGACCGCCCATGCCGCGGCGCCTGGTGCTGATCTCCCCCTGGGTGGACCTGACCCTGTCCCATCCCGACATCCGCGAGCTGGACCGGGTGGACCCCTGGCTGAGCCCGGTGGGGCTGCGGGAGTCCGCCCTGGCCTGGGCCGGAGGCGACGACCTGGCCGATCCCCGGCTCAGCCCGGTCAACGGTCCGATGGAGGGCCTGCCGCCCACCGACCTCCACATCGGCACGCACGACCTTCTCCTGCCCGACGTCCGGCGGCTGCGCGACCGGCTCGTGGAGGCCGGGGTGGCGGTCGACCTCCAGGAGGAGAAGGGCGCCTTCCACGTGTACCCGCTGGTCCCGTACCCGGAGGGGCGCGCGGCCCGGGACCGGATCATCGCCGCGCTGCGGGAGCCGCGGGCCACCGACGGCTGAGGCCGGTGGCACCCGCCCCCGGCCGACACGGGCGAGGAGGGTCCCCGGCGCCGGAAGCGAGGGTCCCGGCAGGTCACGTGCGGTCCCCGGCACACCGTCAGCGCCGCGATGGTGAGGCCGGTGCGCTCAGGTCAGCTTCCGGACCACCGACAGGGGGAGCCGCCTCATCGCGAAGCCGATCGGTGCCCACGGCCACGCGGGCACGTACGCCCTCACCCTGCGCTTCTCGATCGCGGCGACCATCGAGCGCACACCGGTCTCCGTGTCCACCATGAACCTGGTCCTCTGCTGCACGTGCTCGTTCATCTCCGAGCGGATGTAGCCCGGGTAGACCACGGACACGTCCAGGCCGGGCACCCGCTCCGAGCGCAGGCCCTCGGCGATGGCGGCCACGCCGGCCTTGGTGGCGGCGTAGACGTTCATGGCCTTGCGCATGCCGCGCAGCGCCGACATCGACGAGATCATCACCAGGTGGCCGCGCTCCTGGGCGCGGAAGATCTCCATGGCCGCCTCGGACTGGGCCAGGGCGCCCACGAAGTTGGTCATCGCGGTCTGGCGGTTGGCGTCGTAGCGCCCCTTGCCCAGGGCGGCGCCCTTGCCGAGCCCGGCGTTGACGATCACCCGGTCCACGGTGCCGAAGGCCGCGGCCAGGTCCTTGAAGACCTCGAACACGGCCTCGTCGTCGGTGACGTCCAGCGCACGCAGCTCCACCCGGCGGTCGGGGTGCGCGGCGGTGATCTCCTCGCGCAGCGCCTCCATCTTCGCGGTACGCCGCGCGCACAGTCCCAGGTCGTAGCCCAGCGCCGCGAACTGGCGCGCCATCTCGGCCCCGAGGCCGGCGCTGGCGCCGGTGATGAGGATCGTTCCCTTGCTCATGTGTGCTTCTCCGTGCTGTGTCTCGTGCAGGGCGGGAGGGACGCCGTGCGGAGTTCGTTCCGTTGACACTACGTTCTTGTTGAGCAATGCTCAATAGCGTGAGCGACCGAGAGCCGCGACGTACGCGGATGACCCAGGACGACCGCAGGCGCCAGCTGGTCGGGATCGGGCTGCGGATGCTGGTGGAGAGGCCCATCCAGGAGCTGTCCGTCGACGAGGTGGCCAGGGAGGCGGGCATCTCCCGGGGACTGCTGTTCCACTACTTCCCGAACAAGACCGCCTTCCACGACGCGGTCGTGGCCGCCGCCGCCCGCCGGGTCGTGCGCAACACCGCCCCCGACGAGGGGCTCGCGCCGGCGGAGGCGGTCGCGCAGTTCGTGGCCCGCTACTACGGACAGGTCGACCGGCGCCGGGACTCGTACCTGGCACTGGTCTTCGGCAGCGGGGCGGTGGGCCTGGGCGGAGAGCACGTGGAGGGCCTGCGCCTGGCCATGGCCGAGCGCATCCTGGCGGTCCTGGACCTGGACGGGGACGCGCTGCCCGTCGCGCACGGGTGGACCGCCTACGTGGAGGACCGGGCGCTGCGCTGGTCGGCCGTCCCGGAGGGGGAGCGGTCCCGCACCCTGGAGGAGGAGGTCGCCCACTGCGTCCGAGCGCTGGAGGCCCTGCTCGCGGTGCGCTGACGCGGACCCGCCCGAACGGAGCGACCGGACGGCGTTCCCGCGGCCACGGCCTAGGATGCGGGCGTGAGCGAACGAACGATGAGCCGAGGCGACGACCACCCCCAGCACGGCGAGGTCCGCGAGGTCCCCACCGCCCGCAACGCGACCACGCTCGTCTACGCGCCCGAACGCGACGGCCTCGCCGACGCGGGCGAGATCGTGTGGACGTGGGTGCCCTACGAGGAGGACCCGGGTCGGGGCAAGGACCGGCCGCTGCTGGTGGTCGGCCGCCGCGGCGGCCGACTGCACGGCCTGATGCTGTCCTCGCAGCGCCCCGACGACTGGGAGCGCCAGGACTGGCTGCCGATCGGCTCGGGCCCCTGGGACCGGGAGCAGCGCGACTCCTACGTGCGGATGGACCGGCTATTCGAGTTCGACGAGGACGGTATCCGCCGCGAGGCCGCCGTCATGGAGGAGGACCTGTTCTGGGGGGTCGCGGCGGTCCTGCGCTCCCGCTACGGCTGGCGGTGAACGCCGGCGGCCCGCGGACGCCCCCGGGTGTTCGGCCTGTGGAAGGCCGTGTCCCCCGAAGCGCGGCGCTATACGCTGGAGGTGTTCACCCCGGTGCGTACCCCGACGCCCTCCGACGTCGCAGGGCGGGTACGCCGGGATGGCCTCCCAACCAAGAGAGAACACCATGAGCGACATCGAGCGCGAGGTCCACGCGGTGGCGGAGCGCGCCAGGGACGCCGCGGCCGACCTCGCCCCGCTCAGCCGGGCGGTGAAGGACGCGGCGCTGCTGGCGATCGCCGACGCCCTGGTCAAGCGGGCCGACGAGATCACCGCGGCCAACGCCGAGGACGTGGAGCGGGCACGGCGGGACGGCACCGGCCCGGCCATGGTCGACCGGCTCACCCTCACCCCGCGGCGGATCGAGGCCATCGCCGACGCCGTTCGCGAGATCGTCGAGCTCCCCGACCCGGTGGGCGAGTCCGTGCGCGGCTCCGTACTGCCCAACGGCCTGGACCTGCGCCAGATCCGGGTGCCGCTCGGTGTCATCGGCATCATCTACGAGGGCCGTCCCAACGTCACCGTGGACGCCGCCGCCCTGTGCCTCAAGAGCGGCAACGCCGCCCTGCTGCGGGGCTCCTCCTCGGCCTACGCCTCCAACACCGCCATCGTCGCGGTCCTGCGGGACGCCCTGGAGGGCACCGGCGTCCCCGTGGACGCCGTCCAGATGGTGCCCGGGCGCACCCGTGAGTCCTCCACCGCGCTCATGCGGGCGCGCGGTCTGGTGGACGTGCTCATCCCGCGCGGCGGCGGCTCCCTCATCCAGGCCGTGGTCCGCGACTCCACCGTCCCGGTCATCGAGACCGGCGAGGGCCTGTGCCACGTCTACGTGGACGCCGACGCCGACCTCGACAAGGCCGTGGCCATCACCACCAACGCCAAGGCCCAGCGCTGCTCGGTGTGCAACTCCGCCGAGACCCTGCTGGTGCACGAGTCGGTGGCCGATGCGTTCCTGCCGCGCGTGCTGGAGTCACTGGCGGAGAGCGGCGTGACCGTGCACGGCGACCCGCGGGTGCTGGAGGTCGCCGCCGCGCACCGGACCGGGGCCACCGTGGTCGAGGCCACCGAGGAGGACTGGGCGACCGAGTACCTGTCCATGGACCTGGCCGTGCGCGTGGTGCCCACCATCGACGAGGCACTCGCCCACATCCGCAGGTACTCCACCCATCACACCGAGGCGATCGTCACCGACTCGCTGAAGGCCTCCCGGTACTTCGTCGCCCGGGTCGACTCCGCCGCGGTCATGGTAAACGCCTCCACGAGGTTCACCGACGGCGGTGCATTCGGTTTCGGCGCCGAAATTGGTATTTCCACCCAGAAACTGCACGCCAGAGGGCCGATGGGCCTCACCGAGATGACTTCCACCAAGTATGTGGTCACCGGTGACGGCCACCTCCGGTAACGGGGAGGGAAGGGCCGCCCGCCCCGCCGGGCGGCCCTTGCGCGCGTGACCGAGACGGGGGAGCGGCGGGACGGATACGTGTTCCCGTTGGCGTCTGAAACGTTTTCCTACAGGAAACCTGGACAGAAGCGAATCTTCGTCCGGGGAGTGTTCCCAAAGCGAACTCCGGTCGATATTTTCACTTGTGGTGTCTCACGGCGCTCCCGGGTCCATTCGGAGCGTCACCCCCACGGTCACGACGAAAGGAAATCCCCCGTATGAAGCTCCGGAACAAGGTCGCGGCCATCGCCACGACCGCCCTGGCCGTCAGCGGTGTCACGATGACGGCCACCCCCGCCCAGGCGGACCTCGTCACCCTCTGCTCGGGCCACGGCGGTGCGATCACCCTGCCCACGGACCTCGCGGTCCCCGCCGGCAAGAGCTGCTTCCTGGACGGCACCGTCGTCCAGGGCGACGTCACCGTCCGCAAGGGCGCCAACCTGCACATCGTCGGCGGCGAGATCGAGGGCCGGGTGACCGTCCAGAAGGACGGCTACTTCGACGCCCAGGAGAGCTCCGTCAGCGACCGCGTGGTCAACCGCGGCTCCTACGGCACCTACATGGAGGACAGCTCGGCCGGTGCCGCACTGCGCACCGTCCCGGTGGAGGGCGGCAACACCGACGGCTTCGCCTACGTGGTCGACTCCTCCGTCCGCAGCATCAACGCCGAGGTCGGCGCCGTCTACGTCTCCGGTTCCCGCGTCAACGGCGCGTTCAAGGCCGACGGTGTCGAGTACGTCGACGTCTACGACTCCGTGGTGCGCGGCGACCTGTCCGTCACCGCCCCGAACAGCGGCGGCATCCTCTGCGACAGCGAGGTGATCGGCGCGGCGACCTACACCGGCGGCTCCGGTCCGGTCGCGGTCGGCGCCGGTGAGAAGGAGGGCTTCTGCTCCTCCGTCAACTACGTCGACGGCGACCTGAGCGTCACCGGTGTCAGCGGCGGCGTCTACGTCGACAACAACATCGTCGGCGGCGACCTGGTCACCTCCGGCAACACCCCGACCGCACAGGTCGGCGACCACAACCGCGTCCGCGGCGACATCCTCACCGAGGAGGTCGCCCTGCGCACCTTCTCCGCCACCGTGGTCGAGGAGTTCGAGGCCCACGAGGACGGCCTCGCGGAGGAGGTCGAGCAGGCCCGCTCCGAGACCATCGAGGACGCCATGGCCGCCGGTTCCGCCTTCTAGCCCGTACGGGGCGCGTCCGATCGTCGACGGCGCCGACGGCCCGGAGCCGTCGGCGCCCTCGTGTGTCCGCGGGGCCGGCGGGCCGGGGAAGCCCCCGCCCCGGCCCCGGGCGGCGCTCCAACGGCGTCTGAACGGCGCCCGGGAGGCACTAGGACGGCGCACCGGGGGACGGGGCGGGGTGGGGCGGGAGCGACCTGTTACGGTCCGCGGACATCGAGCCCGACGACGAGGAGGCACCCGTGCCGACCACCGTGGCCTACGGCGACCACCCCAGCCAGACCGTGCACCTGTGGGATCCGGAGGGCGGCCCGGGCGGACCCGCGCCCGTGGCGGTGCTGCTGCACGGCGGCTGGTGGCGCGACCGGTTCGACGCCGGCCTCATGGACGCGCCGGCCCGCGACCTGGCCGCCGCCGGATGGGCGGTGTGGAACGTGGAGTACCGGCGCACCGGCGGCGACGGCGGAGGCTGGCCACAGACCCTGGACGACGTCGGCCGGGCCCTGGAGTTCCTCGCTACGGCGGCCGCGCGCGGGTCCGGGCGCTACGACCTGTCCCGCGTGGTGTCCGTCGGCCACTCCGCGGGCGGACACCTGGTCCTGCTCAACGCACTCGACGAGAGGACGCCCGTGACCGCCGTGGTGGCCCTCGCCCCCGTCACCGACCTGGAGCGCTGCGCCGGAGCGGGCCTCGGCGAGGGCGCGGTCGAGCCGTTCCTCGGCCCGGACCCCTCCGCGGAGCTGTACACCGCGAGCTCGCCGGTGCTGCGGGTGCCGCTCGGCGTGCCCCAGCTGGTCGTGCACGGCGACGCCGACCAGCGCGTTCCCGTCGAGCACAGCCGCGACTACGCGGCCGCCGCACGCGCGGCGGGGGACACCGTGGACTACCGCGAGGTGGCCGGAGCCGACCACTTCGCGGTCATCGACCCCGCCCACGCCGCCTGGCGGCAGGTACGCGGGTACCTGTCCGGGACACGCTAGGAACCGTTGGACCCCTGGCCGCCGCCACGGGAGGAGCCGTTCCGCCACCGGTCGGCGACGGTGTCGAAGATCTTGCCGCCCGCGCTGGCCGCACCGCCCGCGACGTCGCGCAGGGTGCCCAGCAGCGGGTCTCCCGAGCGCTCCCAGGCCTCCTTGTAGGAGTTGGCGGCCTTGCGAGCCTCATCGCCGACCTTCGCGTCGCGGTCGGAGGAGCGGCGCGGGTAGTCGCCGTCGATGACGCGCTGGTAGGAGCCGTCCTCGATCCACCGGTGCAGCTGGGCCAGGCGCACCACCGCGAACGGGTGGGTCTGGCCCATCAGGCTGACCATCTTGAGCAGGCTGTCGCGGGCGTCGCCCCCGGACTCGTAGTCGCGGGCCTGCTCCAGGAACGCGTCGGGGTTCATCTCCACGAGCCTGGAGCCGCCCGCCAGCTTCATCAGGGCGCGCTTGCCCGCCTCGGGGTTCTGGCCGGCGAGGACCCCGGCGCGGTCACAGGACAGCTCGGACTTGCGGTACCACTCCTCCAGCGCGGAGACGATGGCCTGGAGGCCGATGAAGCCCAGCGGCACCCACGCCACCCGGGCGGCCAGGCGGATCAGGGCCAGCAGCATGGTGCGGTACACGGCGTGGCCGCTGAGGATGTGGCCGACCTCGTGGCCGACGACGAAGCGCTGCTCCTCGGCGTCCAGCAGGTCGAACAGGCCCGTGGTCATCACGATGAACGGCCGCTGGCTGCCGATCGCCATGGCGTTCGGCCTGGGGTTCATCTGGATGTACAGCTCGGGTACCTCGTCCAGGTCCAGGACGTAGGCGGCGTCGCGCACGTAGTCGTACACGTGCGGGAACTGGGTGGGACCGACCCGGACGGCGCTGGAGAGGAACATCAGGCGCAGGGCCCGTTCGTTGAACAACCCCGACAGGCGCTTGAACACCTCGTCGAACCCGCGCAGCGAGCGCAGCGCCACCAGGGCGCCGCGGTCGGCGGGGTGCTCGTAGGCGCGGGGTGAGATCTCGGACAGCCGGACGCGGACGCGGTCTGGTGTGTTGGCCATATCGGCATGCTATGCGTCGGGATGGTGCTTGGCCACGGTTTCCCCAACGAGATATGACGCGATTTCCGGGCGTGGGGGACACGCCCGGGGAGGGAGTCTCCCGAGGTGCTCGTTCCCCCGGTGCGGGGGCAGACAGGGAGGAAGGGGACAGTGGTGGTGCCCGGTGTCGGCTAACCTCGGTTGGCCGGTCCCGGCAACGGCAACGTCCAAGGCGAAACGGAGCGCACAGTGGCGCACGAAGCTTCCGACGCCCCCCGGAGCGGAGGATCCCCCGCGCGGCGAGGAACCGCCCCGACCAAGGTCGGCATCATGGGTGGCACCTTCGACCCCATCCACCACGGTCACCTCGTGGCGGCCAGCGAGGTCGCGCACTTCTTCGGGCTCGACGAGGTGGTGTTCGTCCCCACCGGCCAGCCCTGGCAGAAGGACCTGGCCAAGGTCACCCCCTCCGAGGACCGCTACCTGATGACGGTCATCGCGACCGCCGAGAACCCCCAGTTCCGGGTGGACCGCATGGAGATCGACCGCTCCGGCCCCACCTACACCATCGACACACTGCGCGAGATGCGCTCCAAGTACGGGCCCGGGGTGGAGTTGTACTTCATCACCGGGGCCGACGCGCTGGGCGCCATCCTGAGCTGGCACAACGTCGACGAACTGTTCGAGCTCGCGCATTTCGTAGGCTGTAACCGGCCCGGTCACCATCTCAGTGATCCCGGACTGCCCGAGGGCAAGGTCTCCTTGTTGGAGGTCCCCGCGCTGGCCATCTCCTCGACCGAGTGCCGGGAGCGGGTCCGCAAGGGCGAACCCATCTGGTACCTGGTTCCCGACGGCATCGTCCGCTACATCAACAAGACCGGGCTCTACCTAGAGAGCTGAAAGGCAGCAAGCACAACGTGACAGCCACCGACAGGGCGCAGGAACTGGTCAGGGTTGCGGCAGAGGCCGCGTCCGACAAGCTCGCCCAGGAGATCATCGCCTACGACGTCAGCGAGCAGCTGGTCATCACCGAGGCCTTCGTGCTGTGTTCGGCGCCCAACGACCGGCAGGTCCGGGCGATCGTCGACGAGGTCGAGGACCAGCTCCGCATCCAGGCCGGCGCCAAGCCGGTCCGCCGCGAGGGCGAGCGCGACGGGCGCTGGGTGCTGCTGGACTACGCCGACATCGTCGTGCACATCCAGCACGAGGAGGAGCGCGGGTACTACGGCCTCGAACGGCTGTGGAAGGACTGCCCCGAGATCGACCTCCCCGAGAGCGCGCGCGGCGCCGAGCGCACTCCCCTGGACGAGCAGTAACACCGGCACCACTTCGACGACACTCCGATCGGGAGAGACACACCACGTGAGTGATACGCCTCGTGTGCTGTTCTGGCGGCACGGACGTACGGCCTGGAACGTGGAGAACCGCTTCCAGGGGCAGACCGACATCGATCTCGATCCGATCGGCCACGCCCAGGCCAGGCGGGCGGGGGAACTGCTCGCCTCCATGAACCCGGACGTCATCGTCGCCTCCGACCTGAGGAGGGCCGCCGACACGGCCGGGTACCTGTCCCGTGCCTTGGGCGTGCGGGTGGAGTACGACAAGGGGCTGCGCGAGCGCTTCGGCGGGTCCTGGCAGGGGCTGACCGGGGTGGAGCTGTCCGAGCGCTGGCCGGCCGAGCACGCCAGGATGGACATCCCCGACGGGGAGGACATCGCCGAGGTCGGCGACCGGATGCACGCAGCCGTCGAGCGCGGACTGGGCAAGACACCGCCCGGGGGACTGCTCGTGGTGGTCAGCCACGGCGCCGCCCTGCGGGTGGGGATCGCCCGGATGCTCGGGATCTCCGACGAGCAGCGCGAGGTCCTGGGGCCGATCAGCAACTGCTGCTGGTCGGTGATCCAGCGGCGCCGGGACCACTGGCGGCTGATGGAGCACAACGCGGCCAGCCTGCCCGAGCCGGTGGTGCTCAGCGACGACGCGTAACCGTTTCGACGTTCGCGCCGGATTCCGCTAGGGTGCAGGGAGTCGGCAGGGCCGCACAGGTCCGATCGACTCCCTCACGGGGCTATGGCGCAGCTGGTAGCGCGCCTCCATGGCATGGAGGAGGTCTGGGGTTCGAATCCCCATAGCTCCACGTGACGCGGGCTGCTGCTCGCCGGTCTTCGACCGGCTCGCCGCAGCCCGCGATTCTTTTTGGGGGGACGACCCCCCAGACCCCCCGGTGTGCCGCTCGGCCTTCGGCCGTCGTGCTTCGCGGCACGACCGTGGTTGAGGCCTGCTGCACGGTCTTCGTCCGTCTCGCCGGGTCGTCTCGTCGTTTCTCTGGGGGGCGACCCCCAGACTCCCCGGTGTGCCGCTCGGCCTTCGGCCGTCGTGCTTCGCGGCACGACCGTGGTCGTGGTCTGCTGCACGGTCTTCGTCCGTCTCGCCGGGTCGTCTCGTCGTTTCTCTGGGGGGCGACCCCCAGACTCCCCGGTGTGCCGCTCGGCTTCCGGGGGCCTTCGGCCGCCTCGCCTCGCGGCGCACTCCCGGTGTTCACCCCATGGGCGCGGTCGTGGCCGGAACTGGGGTCAGCCGGTGTCCCGCCGGCGCTTCCAGTGGACGTAGCCGCCCCTGAGGCTGCGCGCCTGGCGGCCCGTGCCGTTGAGCACGCGGACGGCGCGGGGCGACACCACGCAGTACGGCCCCTGGCAGTAGGCCACGATCGTCATGTCCCACGGCAGCTCGTCCAGGCGCTCCTCCAACTGGCGCGAGGGGATCGACACCGCGCCGGGCACGTGGTCCTCCTCGTACTCCTCCGGTGAGCGCAGGTCCACCAGCACGACCTCCCCGCCTCGGAGCAGCTCTTCCAGCTCGGGACCGGTGACCGCGCCGACCGTCTCGTCCCTGCCCAGGTGCTCCTCGATCTCCGCGCGCAGGTCGCTCATGCGCTCCTCGGCGAACTCCTGGAACCTTCCCAGGAACCCGGAGACCTCCCGGTCGCGCAGGGAGTAGTGGATCCGGGTGCCCTCCCTCCGGGTGGCCACCAGGCCCGCCGCGCGCAACTGCTGTAGGTGCGCGGAGGTGTTCTTCAGCGGCAGCCCGCCCCGCTGGGCCAGCTCCTCGACGGTGCACTCGCCCTGGTCGAGCAGGTCGAGCAGCCGGAGCCGCACCGGGGCGGACAGCACCTTGCCCAGGCGGGCCAGGTGCTCGTAGATCGGGGCCTCGGGAAAGTCAGTCATAGTCGGGCAGGTCTCCGTTGAGGAAGCGGATGTAGCGTTCGGCGTCGCGCACGAGGAGTTCCTTGGCCCCGGCCTCGATACGGGGCTCCCACCATCCACCGTGGATCCGGTCGAACTCCAGGGGCTCCACGGCGGAGACCACACGGCGCACCAGGCGCTCGGGCAGCGGGAGGCGGTTGGGCGCGCTGTAGAGGAAGGTGACGTGGTGCCCGCCCGGCGTGACCATGACCGTGTCGCCGACGAACAGCGCACCCGGCCCCTCGTCCACGTGGAGGACCGCGCTGCCGGGGAAGTGGCCGCCGGTCTGGACGACCGCCAGTCCCGGCAGGGGCCGGTACTCCCCGCTCCAGGTGCGCACACGGTCGCTCGGCCGCTGGAGCCAGTGCGCGTCCGCCTCGGGCAGGGCGATCTCGGCCTCGAACAGGTCGGCCCACTCCACGGCGGAGCCGTACATGTGCGGATGGCTCGACGCGACGACGGCGACGCCGCCGAGCCGCTCGACCTCGGCCACGGCGTCCTGGTCGAGGAAGCCGGGCGGGTCCCACAGCAGGTTGCCGCCGCCGGTCCGTACGAGGACGCCCCGGTGGCCCACGCCGAGACCGGGTTCGACGCCGATGCCCACGACGGACTCCTCCACCGGCCGGAACACGGTCCGGTAGCCCTCCGCGGCCAGTTCCCCGCGTGTGGCCCAGTGGTGCCCGTCCCGCGGCACCCACTGGCGGTCGTCCTCGCAGATCGGGCAGTCGGCGGGAGCGGTGTCGGAGGGCGCCCGGTTGGCGCCGCAGGTGCGGCAGATCCAGTAGTCGCCGATCTCGCCGGACGCGGGGGATGGGGTGGCCATGGGGTCCTCGCCTCTTCGGTGCCTGCTTATCCAATATTCTAGCGATTATTAGAATAAGGATGGGGCAGGGTCCGCGCAACCCTGGCCCCCGGCCGGTGGAGGACCGTCCACCGGCCGGTCGTCCCCGGAGCGGCCGCACCGCCGCGTTCCCCGGTAGCCCGCCGTCCGGTTCCCGCGCCGGCCGCCGGCACCTCTTCCGAGGGCGGAGCCACGGCCTCCTCGCCGGCGCCAGCACGTCCGCATCCCGCCGGAACGCGAGTGGGCGCGCAGGATGGGCGCGGCGTTCGTTCCGGCCGGGGAGTGCGCCTCCGGGGGCGGTCCACGCGCGGGGTCGCCTCAGCCCAGGCAGGACCGGACCACCCGGAGCGCCTGCTCACGCGGCTCGACGATCTCCGGCCGGGTGATGCCGCGCATGATGAGCCCGTCGGCGTAGGCCGTCAGGGTGCGCGCGGCCGTGTCCGGATCGGGCGATCCCAGGTCGGCGAGTATCCGCGAGGTCCAGCCGTGGACGAGTTCGGAGCCCCGGGCCAGCGAGGCGCGTACCTCGGGGTTGTGGGCCCCCTCCATGGCCAGGGTGTAGCGGGCGACGGTCAGGGCGCGGTCGGTCGTGGTCGCCGCGGTCACGAAGCCGAGCGCGGCGTCGACCAGGTGCTCGACGTCTCCCAGGGAGGAGTCGTAGAGGGCCGCCCAGATCTCCCTGTCCCTCTCCTCCAGTCGCTCGACCACCCCGCGCACCAGCGCCGCGCGGGTGCGGAAGTGGTTGGAGGCCGACCCCCGTGGCAGCCCCGCGGCGGCGTCCACCTTCCCGTGTGTGAGGGCGTGCAGCCCCTGGGTGCCCAGGAGTCGGAGCGCGGCGTCGAGGGCGCGGGTCCTGTTCTGTGACATCGGATCACTATATTCGTAGTGACATGTAACTACGATCGTAGTACCGTGTCGGGTATGCACGGAAGAGCACTGGTCGTCGGAGGGGGCATCGCCGGACTCGTGGCGGCCCGCGGACTGCTGCGCGCGGGCTGGGAGGTGGAGGTCCGCGAACGTCGGAGCTCGCCGCCCGACATCGGCGGTGCTCTGGGCCTGTGGCGCGGGAGCATGGCCGCGCTCGACCGGCTCGGCCTCGGGGAACGCGTCCGCGAACGCGCCGAGCGCCCCGACCGGGGCGTGATCGCCACTCCCTCCGGACGCACCCTCGTCTCGGCCGGATCCCAGCGGGCGGACGTCCACCTCGTTCCCCGCTCGTCCCTGCTGGCCGTGCTCGTCGAAGGGCTTCCCGAGGGCCTCGTCCGCTGGGACACGCCCGTCACCGACGCCGACGTCCGCGACCCCGGGGCCTTCGACGTGGTGGTGGGCGCCGACGGCATCCACAGCCTCGTCCGAAGCACCGCGCTGCCCGGGGCGGTCGCTCCCCGACCGCTCGGCACGGTCGCCTACCGGGGCACGGTCCCCGGGCGGGTGGGGACGGCCACCGAGACGTGGGGGAGGGGGATGCTCTTCGGGGTGACCCCGATGGACGACCGCACCACCAACTGGTTCGCCTCCCTGCGTACGGAACTCCTCCGCGGCCGGGAGGACCGGGACCGCGTGGACCTGCTGCGCGAGCTGTACGGCGGCTGGCACACCCCGGTCACCTGCGTCCTGGACGCCTTGCCGGGAACCGGGGTGGACCGGCGCGAGCTGTACGACCTTCCCGCCCTGGCGAGCTACGTCCACGACCGCCACGTCCTCATCGGCGACGCCGCCCACGCCATGGCCCCCAACCTGGGCAGGGGCGCCTGCGAGTCGATCATCGACGCGGCCGCCCTCGCCGACGCCCTCGGCGCCGAGTCCACCGTCGAAGGCGCGCTGGCCCGCTACGACCGCCGGCGGCGCGGGCCCACCCGACGCGTCGTCCGCGCCTCCCGCGCGGTCAACCGGGTGAGCACCGCCGTCCGCCTCGACGGGCCGAGGAACCTCCTGGCGCGCGCACTCGGCCACCTCGTCTGAGCCCTCCGGCGGCTCCGGCCCGTGCGCGGACGGGCTCGGCACCGTCTCAGGGCCCGCGCGTGTCCAGCAGTCCTTGTCCCGTCCGGTACAACTCCACCAGCAGTGGACGTAGCAGCAGTCCCCGGTCGGTCAGCGAGTACGTGGTGCGCGTCGGGAAACCGGTGGTCTCCCCGCGCTCCGCCCGGCCCTGTTCCACCATCGTGCGCAGCCGGTCGGACAGCACCTTGTCGCTCAGCCGGGGCAGCGCCCCGCTCAGGTCTCCGTAGGAGCGCGGGCCGTGTATCAGCTCGCGCAGCACCAGCGTGGTCCACCGGCCCGAGAGCACCGCCAGGGCGGCCTCCACCGGACAGGTCTCCGTGGGCTCACACGTCTCTCCCGACTCGTCCGGGACCAGCTCGCGATCCCATCCGCCACTTACCGCTTGGTGAGCCGCGCTGGCGTCTGCTTGGCTGCGGTCATGGACGATCGAAGCACGGGGCATGGCGACATTCCGCCCCTCACCACCGAGGCCGCGCAGCATCCGCACGTGTTCGCCAGCGCCTTCGACTCCGGCGACCCCGACCAGGTCGAGAGGGTCTACGAGGAGGACGGCGTCCTCGTCCTGGAACCCGGAAACCCGCTGACCGGGGCGGCCCGGCGGGAGGCCAACGCCGGCCTCATGGGCCTGGGCGTGCCCGTCCGCGTCACCCCCCGGCACGTCCACGTGGCGGACGACATCGCCCTCCTCATCGTGGACCGGGCCGTCCGGGGCGCCGGAGACGACGGCCGGGAGGTCGACATCCGGGGAACCGCGACCGACGTGGCCCGGCGGGGCGCGGACGGGTTGTGGCGCTACGTCGTCGACAACCCGTTCGGCACCGCCGAGCCCCCGGCCCCCGTGTAGCGGCTCACGCCTCCAGGCCGGACAGGAAGTCCGTCAACTCCTCCAGGAACCGGTCGTGTGCCTCCAGTCGGGCCCAGTGACCGCAGTCGGGAACCAGCGCGAGCCGGGCGTCCGGCATCCGGCGCACGGCCTCGCGCGATCCCCCGGGCGGCAGCAGCGGTGCGGTCTTGGTGTCTTCCTTCCACGGGAGGGCGGCCACGACGAGGGAAGCGTGGCCGGGGCCGGCCTCAGCGGCGCGTGACGTCGCTCCCGTCCAGGTCGGCCACGTCCTTGCCCATCAGCTCGGCGGTGATCTGCAACTCCGCCAGCGTCGCACGCAGCACGTGCTCCACGCCCGCGGCGCCGTCCACGGCCAGCCCGTACACCCACGGCCGGCCCAGCAGCACCGCCTTCGCCCCCAGGGCCATCGCCACGGCCACGTCCGCGCCCGAGCGCACACCCGAGTCGAACAGCACCGTGGCCCGGTCGCCGACCGCATCCACCACCTCGGGCAGCGCGTCCAGGGCCGCCACCGCGTTGTCGACCTGCCGCCCGCCGTGGTTGCTGACCACGATCCCGTCCACGCCCGCGTCCACCAGGTCGGCGGCCTCGTCCCCGCGCACGACACCCTTGACCAGCACCGGCAGGTCCGTCCACCGGCGGATACGCGAGATGTTGTCGGTACTCAGCGACTTGCTGGCGAACGCGCCCAGGAAGTGGAACACCGCCTCGGTGAAGACCCCGCCCGGCTCCGGGTCGGCCTTGAGCCGGGACCGGAACTCCGGGTCGCTGAAGTAGTTCGCCGTGCCCTGGCTGCGCAGGAACGGCAGGTGGCCCAGCGCCAGGTCGCGCGGCCGCCAGCCCAGCCGCTTGGTGTCGGAGGTGACGACGATCGCCTTGGCCCCGGCCGCCGTCGCCCGCCGCACGAACGACTCGGCCAGGGCGTCGTCGCTGGGCCAGTACAGCTGGTACCACCACGAGTCGACCGCCTCGGCGACCTCCTCCATCGGCGTGGACGCGGCCGTGGACAGCACCATCGGCACCCCCAGCGCGTTGGCGCCCCCGGCCACGGCCAGCTCCGCCTCCTCGTGCACCTGCTCCAGCACCCCGATCGGCGCGGTCAGCAGCGGGGTGGGGTAGTGCTCCCCGAACAGGGTGACCCCCAGGCCGCCGGACTCCTCGGCGCCCGGCCGCAGGGTGCGCGGGCGCAGGGCGTAGCGGTCGAACGCGTCCACGTTGGCCCGGGCGGTGCGCTCCCGACCGGCGCCGCCGTCCACGTAGCCGAACGGCCCCGGCTCCATGGCCTTCTCGGCCAGGCCGCGCAGGTCGTCGTGGTGGTAGGGCAGATGGGGCAGCCTGCCGTTGGTCGCGTCGGCGTAGACGCCGTCCTGGTACTGGGCGAAGTGGGTCATGGGGGTCCCTCACGGGCGCCGGAGCGCCGGGTACGGGCGCCGAGGGGCACGGCGCGCGGGAACGGAAGGCGGACGCGGCCGCGGGTGGGGAGGAGCGGGTCCTCCCGGAGGCCCGCGGCCGTCGAGCCGTTCGCGCCGACCGGCTCTGGCCGGATGCTACCGCGCGTTCACGTGACCGGGGTCACCCGCTCCGGTTCCGCGGATCCGTCGACGGAACCCCGCTCCCCGGACCCGGCGATGTGCAGCGCCGCGACCAGTTCCCGGTACAGGTCGTCGCGCTCCATGAGCTCCCGGTGCGTGCCGCTGGCCCGCACCCGCCCGTCCTCCATCAGAACGATGGTGTCGGCGTGGATCACCGTGGAAAGCCGGTGCGCGATGGTCACCACGGCGGCCCGGTCGGCGTGGTCGCGCACGCTCTCGGTGATGGCCGCCTCGGTGATCGCGTCCACCTGCGAGGTGGCCTCGTCCAGCAGCAGCACGTCGGGCGAGCACAGCAGCGCACGGGCCAGGGCGATCCGCTGCCGCTGGCCCCCGGAGAGGGACGTGGCGTCCAGCGGGGTGTCTGGTCCCTCCTCCAGGGCGTCGATCTTCTCGGCGAGCCGCACCTGCTCCAGGACCCGGCGCACCTCCTCATCGGAGGCCTCGGGCCGGCTGAACAGCAGGTTCTCCCGGATGGTGCCGGGGATGACCGGGGTGTCCTGCTCGACGTAGGCGAAGCGGTCGCGCACCTGCCCCGGTGTGAGTTCCAGATAGGGGACCCCGTCCAGGAACAGCTGCCCCTCCTCTGGTTCGAGGAAGCGCAGCAGCAGCGAGAACACGGTGGTCTTGCCCCCGCCGGAGGGGCCCACGATCGCGGTGTGGCCGTGCCGGGGAAGGACCAGGTCCACCCGGTCCAGGGCGGACTCGGCACCGGGCGCGTACCGGGCGGTGACCCCGCGCAGCTCCAGCAGCGTGTCCCCGCGGTCGCTGTCCGGCGCGCCCCCGCCGGAGCCGGTTCCCGCCGGAAGGGGTGTGCCGGCTCCCTCGGAGGAGGGCTCGAGCGGGAGGGCCTCCACCTCGCGGATACGCCTGGCCGCGGCGATGCCCGACTGGAGCGTGGTCACGCTCTGGGAGAGCTCCATCACCGGGGTCATGAGGGTGAAGGCGTAGAGCAGGAACGCGATGAGGGTGGAGACCTCGATGGCACCGGAGGTCACCCGCAGCGCGCCCAGGCCCAGGATGGCGATGATGGCGAGCTGGACGCCGCTGAACGCCACCGTCCAGGCGACCGCCTGGCGGCGGACCGAGCGCACTCCGTACCGCGCGGACTCCTGGGCGTGCTCCAGGATCTGCCCGCCCAGCCGCTCCTCGGCACGGCTGACCTTGACCGTGCGGATCGCCCGCAGGGCTCCGTCGAGCACGCCGCCCATCAGGCCCAGGGAGTTCTGCGCCCTCTCCTGGGCCTTGGCCAGGGACGGCATCAGGGTCAGGAACAGGATGGTGACGACGAGCACGGCGACGAAGGTGACCGCGAGCAGGAACGGGTCCAGCACGCCCATCATGACCAGCGTCCCCACCAGCAGCACGCCACCGTTGATGAGGCTGATGACGCTGCTGGAGGCGGCCTCGCGCAGGAGCACCGTGTCGGAGGTGGCCCGGGTGACCAGCTCGCCCGAGGAGCGGTGCGACAGCGGGATGAGCGCGGCGCGGAAGTAGCGGCGCACGAGCGAGGTGCGCGCGTCCAGCACCACCTTCTCCGCGACGGTGCCCAACAGGATCCAGTGCCACAGGCCGAACACCGCGCCCAGCACGAACAGGCCCAGCAGCAGCGTGATCGGTCCGAGGAGGCCGTCCCCGCCGGAGACGCTGTCCAGGACCAGCTTGATCACCATCGGGTTGGCGAGTTCGAGGGCCGAGCCGACCAGCGCCAGCACCAGGCCCAGCGCCAGCTTGCGCCGGTACGGGCGCACGAACGACCACAGCACCCGGAACTGGGCGAAGCGGGGGCCGGAGGCGTCCGGAGAGGGGACGGTATCTGATCTTGATGGATCATTCATACACCAAAGTAGGTCATATGTGACCGATTATTGTCAACCAATGACCGACGAGCTTAGGATGAGGGCATGGTGAAGAGTGCTCCCTCAGAGGAAGAGACGAGGACCCGGGCCAGGACCCGCCGCGCGATCCTCGAAGCGGCGGTGCTGGTGCTCGGTGAGAACGCCGCGGCCCCGCTTTCCCAGGTGGCCGAGGCCGCCGGTGTGGCACGCAGTACGCTCCAGCGCTACTTCGCCGAACGCGCCGACCTGGTCCGGGCCCTGGGCGAGTACGCCGACGAACTCGTCAACGAGGCCACCGAGAGGGCACGCGTCACCGAGGGCACGGGGCTGGAGGCCTTCCGGCGGCTCGTTCCCGAGTACTTCGGGCTTCAGAGGGTGATCATGCTGGCGTTCGGGAACGAGGAGTCCTGGGACGAGGTGTCCCAGGACGAGTGCGGCGCGGCCGACCGCGCCCTGTACGCCCTCGTCGAACGAGGCCACGCCGACGGAAGCATCGATCCCAGGATCACCCCGGCCTGGGCGCAGCAGCTCATGTGGGCCGGGCTCTACGCCGCGTGGACCCACGTCAACTCCAGCCGCACGCCCGCCTACGAGGTCCTCAACCTGTGCGTGTACTCGCTGGTCAAGGCGGTCGCGAACCCCGCCCGAGACGACGGGCGCGCCTGACCGGGGCCGGCGGTGAAGGACCCGCCGGGCCCGGGGAGTGTTCTGGAGGGCTTCCGGCTCGGCGGGTGATCGTCCAGGCCGTCCCTCGCAGACGATGTGCGAAGTTCGGCCTGGTCGTGTTTCACGAGCGCGGAGCGCGGCGAGGGACAGCCTGGTGGGCGCGAGCCCGAGATGATGCGGAGAACACGCCCTGGGCGCCTGGCGGGATGGAAGGGACTACAGGTAGAGGCCCGTGCCCCGGCCCTGTTCGGGGGCCTCGTTGGCGACGGCGTGCACGTCACGCTCGCGCAGGATCACGTAGCGCTCGCTGTTCAGCTCGACCTCGTTCTGCTCTTCGGGGTCGAAGAGCACGCGGTCGCCGGTCTTCACCTGGCGGGCACTCGTTCCGGCGCCGACGACCTCGCCCCATGCGAGTCTGGTCGCCAGCCTGACCGTGTCCGGAATGACCAGACCGGCGTTGCTGCGCCGCTCGCTCGTGTCAGGGACCGCCTTCACCAGCAGACGGTCGTGGAGCATCTGGATTTCAAGCTTTGATTCGGGCACCACTCCAGGGTATTCGCCCCCAAACCGGCTACCGCACGTCCACCTGCCGGCCCCGACGTCGCAACCCACTCCTGATCTCCGGTACAGTAATTTCATCGCCGAGCGGGGGAACCGCCCGGCATACCAGGGGCTATGGCGCAGTTGGTAGCGCGCCTCCATGGCATGGAGGAGGTCTGGGGTTCGAATCCCCATAGCTCCACGTTGAGGCCCGCGTGGTCGGTGGACTTCGTCCACCTTCCCCGCGGGCCTGTTTCTTTTGGGGGGACGACCCCCCAGACCCCCCGGTGTGCCGCTCGGCCTTCGGCCGTCGTGCTTCGCGGCACGACCGTGGTTGAGGCTGCTGCACGGACTTCGTCCGCCTCGCCGGGTCGTCTCGTCGTTTCTCTGGGGGGCGACCCCCAGACCCCCCGGTGTGCCGCTCGGCCTTCGGCCGTCGTGCTTCGCGGCACGGCCGTGGTCGCGGTCTTCGCCCGCCTTCCCCGCGGGCCTGTTTCTTTTGGGGAAGCCCCCTGGTGCGCCGCTCGGTCCTGTTCCGTTCGCGGGACCGCCTTCTATCCGCTTGGCCGATCGGTGGAGGCCGATCGTGTTCGTGCGCTCCGCCGTGATCCCCCGATCCTGCCCCACGGTTTGAAGACGGCCAGCAGTACCGCGATGAGCAGGCCCGTGGGCGAGACGATCGGTGGGAAAACGAGGTCAGTCACCATCGCCGCGTCCGGGTGCCCTTCGACGAGGTTCCGGCCGTACTCGGCGGCTGCGGTGACTGTCGGGCTCAGCGACAACGGTACGAGGACGACGAACACCACGTTCACCACCAGTTTCGCGACCACCCACCAGTACCTCAGCACGCCGTACTTCGTGCCCAGCCCCAAGAGGACACCTGAGGCGAGGCACACCAGGCCGGCGGTGAACAGCGGTCCGATCGCGAACAGCTCCAGCGCCTGGTAGGCGAGTGCGGCGGTTCGAACGTCGTCGGTGAACAACGCGGTGAACACCAGGACGCCCAGTACGACGTCGATGCCGATCCATGATCCGGCCGCGACGATGTGCACGGACAGCACGGCTTTGCGGGTACGTGGTCCCAGACGCCACCGGTGGACCGTGCGCTGGGGCTTACTCATACCGGGTCACCTCCCAGGGCGTCCACGGCACGGGCCGGGGCGGCCACGCCCTGCTCGGTCCACGGGCCCTCGGTGATCACGACGATGTGCTCGATGCCCAGCGTCGTTTCGATCTCCTCACGTGGGCGGCTGGCAGCCGTGCAGTGCTCGGCGAGCACGTCGAGCGCGGTGACGGCCTTGACCAGTAGACCCGGCGGCCGGAACGTCACACCGGTGACCATCGTGCCCAACCTCACGCGCGTCGTCCGCGCGGCCAGAAAGCCCAACGTCGTGTAGGCCTCCGGCACCTCGGCGTCGAGTGAGCTCTGCGGACCGACCTGGAGCAGGTGGTCGGCGACCCGGACCGTGTCCAACCCCACGTCGTCGGCTGCGCGTGCGACACGCGTCAGTTCATGGCGCAGACTGTCCGGCTCACCGGACCATACGTGGTCGGCTGTGTTCAAGCTGATACGCATGATTCCGTCGCCGCCTTAGTTCTTGGGTATCGGTGACAGCTGGAGGTTGGCGATGCGCCAGGGGTGCCCGTCGGCGACCAGCGCCGCGGTGAAGCGGAACCGGCCGGGGACGGGGCGACCGCAATAGGTGGCGCGCTGCGCCAGTACCCCGTTGGCGATGGCCGTCTCCGCTCCGTAGCGGCGTATCGCGATCTCGTCAGCGGTGAACACCTCGTTGACCAGGGAACCGGAGTCATAGCGGTCCAGCCACCGTTCCCGGTCGAGCTGGAAACCGTGTGGACCGATCCCGGCGAAGTCCTCGGTGAGCATTGCGCCCAGGGCGGCGGTGTCGCCCGCCTCCTCGGCCGCGACCCAGGCGTCGACCGCGCCGCGTGCCTGCGCCGTTCTCGCGTTCTCCGGCATTGCTCCTCCTTGGTCGAGGGCCGGTCCCGAGCGGACCGGCCAGTTCGCCTCCCGTCAAAAGATAGGTACCGAACGGTTAGTCGTCAATCCATTAGGGTGCGAACGGTTGTGGTAGCCTTGCCGACATGCCGTTCCGCTCTGCCGGCCCTCCCCTCGGGGTCAGACTCGCCGCCACCGCCAAGGCGGTCAGCCACGCCTTCGACGAGGCGCTCGCCGCGACGGGAGGATCTCGCCCGAGCTGGCTCGTTCTCATGTCCCTGAAAGCCAGGCCGGCGGCCAATCAGCGCGAACTGGCCGCCGCGGTGGGTATCCGGGGGGCGACGCTGACCCAGCACCTCAACGCCATGGAGGCCGAAGGTCTGTTGACCCGGCGCCGCGACCCGGGGAATCGGCGAGTGCACCTGGTGGAGCTCACCGAGGAAGGTGAGGCGGCGTTCCACCGGATGCGCGAGGTGGCGCTCGCCTTCGACCGCCGCCTGCGCGCCGGCCTCGACGAGGAGGACACCGCGCACCTGGAACAGTTGCTGGAACGGCTCCGCGACAACGTCACCGATCCGCCGGACGGGTCGGCGACGCGGGAGCCGCAGGGCCGGGCAGGGCGGAACGAGCGGCGCGAAGCCGGAGGTTCGTGTTCCACTGCCCGCGAGTGATGCGAGGGTGACCGAACGGAGCCGCGACGCGGTTGCGACTTCGGAAGGGGCGGAGGGCGATGGACGAGAGCCTGGACCGGATCGAGCGGCAGGTGGACGTCGCCGCGTCCGCGCGGCAGGTCTGGGACCTGGTGAGGCGGCCGGGATGGTTCGTCAACGACGAGGAGATCGCCGACCACCGGATCACGCCGGACGGGGACACGGACATCGTGCACGACCCCGTTCACGGCGCCTTCCGGATCCGTACCGAGAAACTCGAACCCCACGGCTACGCGGCCTTCCGCTGGTTCGGTGGCGACGGGGAGAGCTCCACGCTCGTGGAGTTCTGGATCGAGGAGCGTGGCGCGGGCGGGGTCACCCTGCGGGTGGTGGAGAGCGGCTTCACCTCGCTGGAGGTGTCGGAGGAGGCGCGGCGCCCGTACGTCGAAGAGGGCGCCATCGGCTGGGAGATGGTGCTCTCGCTCGCCGCGGCCCATGTGGAGGCGTCCCGCTAGGGTCGCCGACCGCGCCTTCCGTCACTCCGTGGAAGCGTCCCGCCCGTCCACGAAGGCGAGGAGCGCCGGATCGTCGGAGACCAGGCGATCGACCTCCTCGCCCCCGTCGCACCGGCACAGGGCCACCGTCACCCGGGACGGGGCCCGTTCCACCACCCGCCACACGGCGCCGTGGTCCTCCCAGCGGACCAGGGTCTGGACGGGGTCCTGCTGCGGTCTGCCGTTCATGCCTTCCCTGTGCCCGGTTCGCGGCCCGGCGAACAGGATGTCCCGTACGGGGACGGTGTGGGGCGTACTACACCGCGGTCTTGGTCATCCCACCCCTCCATATCCGATAGGATCTAACCGTTGCCGCAAGGCACACGGGGCTATGGCGCAGTTGGTAGCGCGCCTCCATGGCATGGAGGAGGTCTGGGGTTCGAATCCCCATAGCTCCACTCGACTCCGAGACGACCCTGCTCGGCGGACTCCGTCCGCCTCGCCGGGTCGTTTCGTCGTTTCTCCTGGGGGGACGACCCCCAGACCCCCGATGTGCCGCTCGGCTTTCGGGGGCCTTCGGCCGTCGTGCTTCGTGGCACGACCGCGGTCGTGGTCTGCCGTCGGGGACTTCGTCCGCCTCGCCGGGTCGTCTCGTCGTTTCTCCTGGGGGACGACCCCGGTGCGTCGCTCGGCTTCCGGGCGGATTCCCCTCCTCTCACCTCTTGAACTTGGCTGTGTCGTGGGTCATAATCAACACATCAGTTGATTAACAGGAGAGTTGAATAAGCAGATGGCGAACGACCCGTTGAGCCTCACGTTCGCGGCACTCGCGGACCCGACCCGCCGGGCGCTGCTGGCGAGGCTCGCCGAGGGCGAGGCGACCGTCAACGAACTGGCGGAGCCGTTCCCCATCAGCCTCCAAGCGGTCTCCAGACACCTGAAGGTGCTGGAGCGGGCGGGGCTGGTCAGCCGGGGCCGCGACGCGCAGTGGCGCCCCTGCCGGCTGGAGACCGCTCCTCTGGACGAGGTGTCGGCGTGGATCGGGCGGTACCACCAGCAGTGGGAGGACCGCCTCGGCCGCCTCGACGAGGAGATCCGCAGGATCCAGCAGGGACAACGCGGTACCCAGGGAGAGAACGACCATGAGCGACCTCACAGTGATCGTTGAGCCCGGACGGCACGACATCGTCGTCACGCGCAGCTTCGACGCGCCCCGCGACGTGGTGTACAAGGCCATGACCGAGCCCGAGTACCTCGCCAGGTGGTGGGGGCTCAAGGAGAGCGAGACCGTCATCGACCGCGCCGACGTGCGCCCGGGCGGCTCCTGGCGCTTCGTCGAGCGCATGCCCGACGGGCAGGAGCACGGCTTCCACGGCGTGGTCCACGACGCCGTCGCCCCCGAGCGCTTCGTGTGGACCTTCGAGTACGAGGGCATGCCCGGGCACGTGTGCTTGGAGACCACCACGCTGGAGGAGAGGGACGGCCGCACCCTCTACACGTCGGTCACGGTCTTCCAGACCGTCGAGGACCGCGAGGGCATGGTCCAGTCCGGTATGGAGTACGGCCTGAGGCAGTCCATGGAGGCCCTGGACGAGCTGCTGGCCACGATGGCCTGAGGAGACCGGGGGATCGGCCGGGCCCACGGCGGTCCGGCCGACTCGGCCTGTGGACGACGACGCCCCTGTCCTCCGTGGCCGGTACTGTCGATCCGTGGCAGATCTCCCCGACATCCCCGTCCTGCTCGACGCGGCCGTCGCCGCCCTGGGCGGCAGCCGCCGCGAGGGCCAGGCGACCATGGCCGATGCCGTGGCCGAGGCGGTCGACAAGCGCGAACACCTGGTGGTCCAGGCCGGTACCGGCACCGGCAAGTCCCTGGCCTACCTGATACCCGCGATCAGACACGCGATGGCCGGCAAGAGGACCGTGGCGGTCTCCACCGCCACCATCGCCCTGCAGAACCAGCTCATCGAGCGCGACCTGCCACGCCTGGCCGGGGCCCTCGCGCCGCTGCTGCCCCGCGAGCCCACGTTCGCCGTGCTCAAGGGCCGCCGCAACTACCTGTGCCGCAACCGCCTGCAGACCGCGGGCGAGGAGGCCGAGGACACCGAGCTGTTCGACCCGCGCCAGCTCTCCTCGCTGGGCCGCCAGGTGGCCCGCCTGCACGAGTGGGCCGAGGACACCGTCACCGGTGACCGCGACGAGCTCACCCCCGGCGTCAGCGACCTGGCCTGGCGCCAGGTCTCGGTGGGCGCCAACGAGTGCATGGGCGCCCGGATCTGCCCCTTCGGCCAGGAGTGCTTCGCCGAGTTCGCCCGCGAGGCCACCCAGGGCGTGGACGTGGTGGTCACCAACCACGCCATGCTCTCCATCGACATGTCGCAGGGCCGCCACATCCTGCCCGAGCACGACACGATCATGATCGACGAGGCGCACGAACTCGTGGACCGCGCCACCTCGGTGGCCACCGGCAGCCTGAGCGAGCGGGCCGTCAACGCCGCCGCCAAGCGCGCCGCCCGCCTGGTCGAACCCGGTGTCAGCGAGCGCCTGACCGAGTGCGCCGACGGCCTGGCCCTGATGTTCACCGAGTCGCCCGAAGGGCGCATGGACCACATCGGCGACGCCCTCGCCAACTCGGTCGCCGCCACCCGCGACGCCGCCTCGGCCTGCGTCACCGCCATCGGCCCCTCGCCGGGCGAGCTGGACCCGGACGGAGCCAGCGACCGCCGCCTGGCCCTGGCCGCCCTCGAAGAGGTGCACGACACCGCGGTGCGGATCCTGGAGTCCTTCGAACCCGCCCTGCGCGACCGCACCGAGATCGTGTGGCTGACCAGGACACCCGGCCGCCAGCCCACGCTCAACGTCGCCCCGCTCGGCGTCGGCGGGCTGCTGCGGGACAAGCTCTTCGGCGACCGCACCGTGGTCCTGACCTCCGCCACCCTCACCCTGGGCGGCTCCTTCACCGCCCTGGCCAACCAGTGGGGGCTGGGCCGCGAGGTCACCCGGGAGGCGGCCGAACGCGCCGCCGCGGGCCGCACCGACCCGGAACCGGGCCGCGGGGACACGTCCGGGACCGAGGCCGCGGACACGGACGCCTCCGAGGGAGGCCCGGATCCGGACGAGGACGACGACGGCCCCCACCGCGCGGCCGGGGAGCCCCGTTGGCGCGCGCTGGACGTCGGCTCGCCCTTCGAGCACGCCCGCAGCGGCATCCTCTACGTGGCCAGACACCTTCCCCCGCCCGGCCGCGACGGGCTCGCGCCCGCCTACCTCGACGAGATCGCCGAGCTCATCGAGGCCGCCGACGGCCGCGCGCTGTGCCTGTTCTCCTCCATGCGCGCCGCCCAGCAGGCCGCCGAGGAGCTCCGCGAGCGCCTGGACCATCCGATCCTGTGCCAGGGTGAGGACTCCACCGGCCAACTGGTCCGCCGGTTCGCCGAGGACGAGCGGTCCTGCCTGTTCGGCACACTGTCGCTGTGGCAGGGCGTGGACGTGCCCGGCCCCTCACTGTCCCTGGTGGTCGTGGACCGGATCCCCTTCCCCCGGCCCGACGACCCGCTGGCCTCGGCCCGCCAGCGTGCCGTGGCGGCGCACGGCGGCAACGGCTTCCTCTCGGTGGCCGCCACCCACGCCGCCCTCCTGCTCGCGCAGGGCACCGGGCGCCTGCTGCGCTCCACCGATGACCGGGGCGTCATCGCCGTCCTGGACCCGCGCCTGGCCACCGCCCGCTACGGCGGTTTCCTGCGGGCCTCCCTGCCGCCCTACTGGGGGACCACCGACCCGGCGGTGGCCAGGTCGGCGCTGCGCCGCCTGTCCGGCCGGCCCGCGCCCGAACCCGCCGCCTGACACGCGGTTCGGGATCCGGGGAGCGGCCGCGGCGGACCCGGGCAACGCGGCGGCCGGGCGCCCGCGAGAAGGGGCCCGGCCGTGTGCTGTGCAATCGTGTGCCGTTGTGGGACCGGCCGTCTCCGGCGGCTCCCGTACCCCGTCCCCGTGCGGCCCGCCTCAGCCCCGGGTGCGGTAGCCGAACAGCCGGACCGCGTACGCGGGGGTCTCGTCGTCCTCGGCCTCCTGGATGAACCAGCGGTCGTCGTGGTCGCCGACCAGCAGTTCGTTCCACATCATGTCGATGAGTTTGAGCCGGGAGACCACGGACGACTCGGGGTCCAGCACGATCGAGTAGGCGCGGTCGGACAGCCGCTGGGTCACCATGCCCACCGACTGTCCGTCCCAGATGGCCGGGACGGGGGCGTGCCCGACCTCGACCCCGCACAGCCGCAGCTGCTCGACCTCCTCGTCGAGGGCCTCGGCGGCCAGGGCGCCGTCCAACCGGAGGGCGTCCTCCAGCTCGTCGCGGTCCTCGTCCCCGCGCAGGTAGGCGTGGTAAGTGCGGTAGCCGCAGGTGCGGCACTTGCGCCAGACGACGCAGCGAGCCAGCCCGTAGGCGGACTGCGCCTCGCCCACACTCTGGTAGTCGCTCACCTCGCGAATCGTGCCGCAGTCGCAGCACAGGGCCGTGAGATCCTGCTTCATCAGAGTCCCCCCTCCCAGGCGAGTATGCGACGAACGGAGCCCGTTAGGGAACCCGTTCGGCGAGGAAGTCGCGGCAAGGACTCGTCATCAATGCCCAAAATGGCGCGGTGGCGGGTTTTGGACGTACTCCCGGCGGCGTGTCGGTGTGGCCGGTCCTACACCGGCCCGCCGAAGGTCCGCGCACCGTCGGGGCGTGTCCGCCGCACACGCCCTAGTCGTCCAGCGACAGGCCGCGCTTGTTGCGGGCGCTCCAGTCGCGCATCCGCTGCGGGTAACCCATGATCTGCACGTCGTACGCGGGAACCGCCAACTTACTGGCCACCTTGCGGATCACCTCGGGCGAGCCGCACCGGCGGCGGATCCACTCGCCGTCCGTGGCGACCGCGACGGCGGTGGTCCGGGTGGCGAAGGTCTCCGGTTCGACGAAGAACTCCACCCCGACCCGGCTCTTGGCGAAGTCGATCAGCGCCTTGATGTCCGAATCCTCGGAGGCGCGGTCAAAACGGACCTTGCCTCTGCGGTTGGCCTTGCGGAGTCCGAAACGGTCTCGCCATCCCATCGGGGCTCATGTCTCCTCAGGTACGTGTCGGGGTGAGCCCTGTGAGGCTCGGTCCGGCTGTCCGCGCCGGAATCGGGGCGGCCCCTCCGGGGCCGTGGTGCCCCGAGTGTATCGGGCCAAATCCACCCCCATCGGATGCGTAAACCCCTGCTACACGGTTTTTCCGCGTTTCCCGTACACCTCTGTCACCGCGCTGCTACGTTCGGTTCTCACGCGGCGCTTACAGGGGGAGTGATCATGCCGATGTGGACATGGGCGGGGGAGACCGCACGCCAGCTCAGGGCGGCGGGACAGACGGAACTGGCCGAGGCGGTGGCGGGCCTGCCGGTGCTCTGTGAGGCCGGGGACGCGGTACGCGTGGAGGCGACGGCCCGCTCGGCCCTGCGCACCGCGCGCCGACTGGTCGCCGAGGCGGGGGGAACCGGGCCCGGAGTGCCGGGGCTCTTCGGGCCGCCGACCCTGTTCTTCCTGGCGCACTGGCCGCTGGCCGTGCGGGTGGGGGCCCTGGCCGAGGGAGGGCGGGCGCTCGCCCAGGTCAGCGCGGCCGCCGAGGACGAGCCCGAACCGCACGCCCACGGCGCCCTGCCGGTCTCCCTGCTGGAGACCCTGGTGCGCTGCCACGCCAACGTCGACGCCCGGGGCACCACCGGTCTGCGGCGCGAGCTGCTGTCCACCCGGCGCCTGGCCGGTTGGGAGCGCACTCCCGCGTGGCCCGCGTTCACCCTCGCCCGGGTGAACCTCCTCATCGACGAGGACCTGGCCGACCGTGCCGAGGCCGAGCTGCGGCGCTACGAGCACACCGCCACCGGCCCGGCCGTGCTCGGCGCCGACGGGGTGTTCGCCCTGGTCAGGGCCCTTCGGTACCAGGACAAGCACGCTGAGGCCCTGGAGGTGCTGGACCGGCTGGACGCGGAGCTGACCCTGGATGAGGCCAACTCCCGCCGGGCCGCCCTGCACCGCCGCATCCGCTTCGAGCGGGCACGGCTGCTGTCCTGGCTGGCCCGGCTGGGCCAGTGCCAGCCCCAGGAGGCCATCGCGCCGCTGCCCACCGTGGAGGAGGCCGAGGCGTACCCGAGCCTGCGGCCCGCGTGGGTGGAGGCGGTGGAGAACCTGGTGTGCCAGGGCACCGTCCGCAACGACTGGCGGCTGGGTGTGCGCGTGACCACCTGGTCGCGCTACTTCGAGCGGGTGGGAGCCCCCCGGCGCGGCGCGGAGCTCGCCCTGTCCGCCGCACGCCTGGCCGCGGGCCGCGGGGCCCGCTGGGTGGCGGGCTGTTCCGCGCTGCGGGCGGAGCGGCTCATCGGGGAGCTGGGGCGCACCGAGGAGATCGCGGGGGACCTGGCGGAGGTGCGCGCCATGATCGAGGGGATGCCGCCGGTACGGCCGCTGGCCCCGGCCGAGAACGTGCTGGACTTCCTCAGGGCGCAGTCCGCCGAGGAGGTCGACCCAGAACAGCAGGCGGAGCAGGTCAACGCCGCGCTGGAACGCGTTCCGCACGACACCCCGCTGCTGACCGCGCTCGGCCAGGTCGGCCGGACGCTGATGCTGTCGGACGCGGCGACCGAGCCCCAGTGGCGGCACGTGCGCGAGCGGCCGGGTGACCAGCGCGCTGCGCTGTCGCTGCTGGAGACCCTCCTCCACGACAACGACACCGTCGGGGTGCGCAACCTGGTGAGCACTCTCGCCGCGGGCGCTCTGGGCGGCGAGGCCTCCCGCACCGGGTACGTGCACATGGAGACCACGCGGCAGGGCGCCCTCACCCCCAATCCCTGAGGCGGTCCGGGGCCGCACGACCCGGGCCTTCGCCCTGTTCCGGCGAAGGCCGCCGTGTACGACCGGATGTCCGCGTACCGCGTCGGCCGGCGCGCACCGAACCCGCGCGGCCGGTACCCGGCGGGGCCGCACGGGTCACCGCGCCCGAGCGCCCCCACGCCCGCCCCGCCGCTTCCGTGCGGGAGAAGAACGGGTCGTCGACCACGTAGAGCCATCCACCGTCCGGCCGCCGACGGGCCGGTTCGATGGTCACGGTCGTCACCGAACCCCCTCGGGAGCCCGACCCGGTCACCGTGGCGGTGTGGGACATCAGGGCCAGGCCCGCGGACTCCTCGGCCCGTCGGGGCTCGAGCCGGATCCGAGCCCACTCTGAGGCACACGCTGGAGTGGACGGCCGCCAACCCTCACCGCCCCCTCACGCTGAAGGACATGGCCGACAACGCAGCCCTGAGCGTACGGAGCCTCAACAGGCACTTTCGCTCCCAGGTGGGGACCACTCCGCTGCGGTGGCTCCTCCAGGTCCGCGTCAACCGGGCGCAGCGGCTCCTGGAGTCCACGGACCAGTCGGTGGACCGGGTCGCCGCCGAGACGGGCTTCGGCTCGACCGCCACCTTCCGCCACCACTTCACACGGCTGACGGGGGTACCGCCCGGCGCCTACCGCGGCACCTTCGGGAGACGGCGGCGGGAGTGACGGGAACCGGACACCGCGTCGACCAGCGCGTACCGGATCCACGTGGACGGCGGTGAACCGTGACTCCGCGTGGTTCCGGTATAACTGCGGTTCCCCTAACCCCCGTGGAGGCGATATGTGGATGGTGCTCTTCTATGTCACACCGGTGACCGTGTGCCTGGCGTTGCTCGCGTTGCTGGTGTTCTCCTTGGTCCTGGCCAGGGACCAGGAGGGGGCCGGGTGGAGCCGGCCCCTGGCGCGCGGACTCCTCGGGGTCACGGCGGCCGCCTACCTCCTCGTCCTGGCCGCTCCCCTGACCTCGTGGGGCCAGGCGGAGGCGGGGAGCCGCCATGTCGTGTGGAACCCCCTGTCCGCGATCCAGGAGCTCCGGCAGGAGGCGGTTCCGGTGACGGCCTTCGGCCAGCAGCTCAGCACCGGAGAACTGGCGTACTACAGCGTCGATCCGCTCTCCCACGAGGAGAGGGCCGAGATCCTGGACCGGGAGCCCTACGACTTCTTCGCGCACGGAGCACCTGGTACGGACCCGGTGGTCCTGGACGCCGAGGGCCGACCCGCCCCGTCGGACGGGGAGGGGCTCGTGGAGCGGGAGATGGGCGAGTCGATCGCACGGGCCGGTGAACCGATGGAGTCCGCGGCCATGATCGTGGAGGAGAAGGTCCTCCACACCCTGCTCTTCGTGCCGCTGGGGATCCTGGCCTTCCACGCCTTCTCGTCCTGGACGGTGCGCGTCGTGGCCGGTCCCGGGTTCTCGGCCGTGGTCGAGGCGAGCCAGTGGGCCGCGGGCGACCTGGCCGACACCGGCGACGTCCTCGCGAACACCGCGGGTTCGCTGGCGGGAGTGGCCATGGCCGGTGGCGCCGCGGCCCTCGTGCACGCTCGAAGGAGGGCCCGCCGGGCGGAGGACCCACAGCCCCTGGAGGCGTAGCGCCCCGCCGCCGTGCCGACCGCGGACTACGCGGGGGCGGCGCGCGCCTCGTCCACGAGCGAGCGTCCGGCCGGGTAGACCAGCGCCGCCGCGGGCAGCCGGGCGGGCCTGCCGCTGGCCAGGACCCGCACCCGGCCGGGCCGCTCGCCCACGGGAACCTCGCCGGTCCGGCGCAGGGTCTGGGCGACGACCGCGTCGGCGGCGGTGAACAGCGCGGCCCGCCCGCCGAGGGCGGCCGAGATCCGCTCGCCCACCAGGTCGTAGTGGGTGCACCCCAACACCACGCCGCGCACGTCGGCGGGGGTCAGTCCGGCGGCGTAGGCGACGGCGTCGTCGATCAGCCGGGGATCGGCCGACTCCACCGCCTCGGCCAGTCCGACGCAGGCCACCGGGGTCACCTCCACGTCGCGCGCGAAGGTCTCGACGAGCCGGCGCTGGTAGCCGCTGCGCGTGGTCGCGACGGTGGACCACACCGCGATCGGTCCTCCGGCGGCGGCCGCGGGCTTGATCGCGGGGACCGTCCCGATCACCGGGACCCGCGGCTCGAACTCGGCGCGCAGCTCGGCCAGCACATGCACCGACGCGGTGTTGCACGGCACCACCACGGCGTCCAGCCCCGGGGTGCCGGCGGCCTCGCGGGCGGCGCGGGCCCCGGCCAGCGCGCGTGCGATCACCTCGTCCGGAGTACGCGGACCCCACGGCATGTGGTCGGGGTCCATGGACAGGAACAGGTCCGCGTCCGGCCGTGCGGCGCGCAGGGTCGCCGCAGTCGAGAGCATGCCGATACCGGAGTCAACGAGAGCGATACGCACGGATCCCATCTTACGGCCAGCCCTTCACCACCCCGGAGAACCGGCGCGCGATCCTTCCGTGGGGGGCGGTGCCCCGGTCAGGAGTACGGGTAGGGGGTTTCTGATGAAGACACGTAACAAATGGGGTGGCACAAGACCGTTACCGATAGGTAGAACTAGGTGGATCGGTCCGTCCGCGTGGTATCGCGCGGACGGGGCCGGCCCACGCTGTGCGTCGCCGAGGAACGGAAGAACCGGAATGGCTCCTCAACACCAGGAAACGAGCAGCGGCACCTCCACCGGAGGGCGGACGGGCTTCGCCGAGCACATAGCGGCGGTCCAGAAGCTGCGTCGCGACTACCGTGCGCTGCCCCCGGACGCGCCGGTACGCCTGGCCAAGCCCACCTCCAACCTCTTCCGGTTCCGCGAACCCACCAGCACGCCCGCCCTGGACGTGTCCGGCTTCACCGGCGTCATCGCCATCGACCCGGTCGAGCGCCTCGCCGACGTGGGCGGTATGACCACCTACGAGGACCTCGTCGCGGCCACCCTCCCGCACGGGCTCATGCCGACCGTCGTCCCGCAACTGCGCACCATCACCCTCGGCGGCGCCGTCACCGGCATGGGCATCGAGTCCTCCTCCTTCCGCAACGGCCTGCCGCACGAGGCCGTCCAGGAGATGGAGATCCTCACCGGTGACGGCGACATCGTCACCGCCACCCGCGACAACGAGCACAGCGACCTCTTCTACGGCTTCCCCAACTCCTACGGGACCCTGGGCTACAGCCTGCGCCTGCGCATCGACCTGGAGCCGGTCTCCCCCTACGTGCACCTGCGCCACCTGCGCTTCCACGACGCGGCCGAGACGATGGACGCCCTCGCCCGCGTCTGCGCCGACCGCGAGCACGACGGCCAGCCGGTCGACTTCGTGGACGGGGTGGCCTTCGCCCCCGACGAGCTGTACCTGACCCTGGCACGCTTCACCGACCAGGCCCCCTGGACCAGCGACTACACCGGCGGGGACATCTACTACCGGTCCATCCAGCGCTACGCGGGCACGGGGCCCGGCGACTACCTCACCGTCAGCGACTACCTGTGGCGCTGGGACGCCGACTGGTTCTGGTGCTCCCGGGCCTTCGGCACCCAGCACCCGCTGGTGCGCCCCCTGTGGCCGCGCTCCCTCAAGCGCTCCGACGTCTACCGCAAGCTCGTCGCCTGGGACCGGCGCACCGACTTCTCCCGCCTCCTCACCCACTACCGGGGTAAGCGGCCCCAGGAGCCGCTCATCCAGGACATCGAGGTGGACGTCGAGCGCGGCGCGGAGTTCCTGGACTTCTACCACGCCGAGATCGGCATGACCCCCGTCTGGATGTGCCCCCTGCGGCTGCGCGAGCCCCGGCGGCCCGGGCTGGGCGCCGACGAGTACGTGTGGCCGCTCTACCCGCTGGACGGGGAGCACCTCTACGTGAACTTCGGCTTCTGGGGCCTGGTCGACATGAAGCCGGGCCAGCGCCGGGCCCACCACAACCGCCTGGTCGAGGAGAGGGTCGCTGAGCTGGGCGGCCACAAGTCCCTGTACTCGGACTCCTTCTACACCGAGGAGGAGTTCTGGCGTCTCTACAACGGCCGGGCCTACACCGGACTCAAGGAGGCATACGACCCCCACGGGCGGCTGCTGGACCTGTACGCCAAGTGCGTGGGCAACCGCTGAGGCACCACATCACCGGGACGCGACCCGAGGAGATGGGCCGCATCCGAGAGCAGGAAGGACAGAACATGCGGCTTGCCGAGATCTTCGAACGCGTCGTGGGACCCGACGCGCCCATCCGATTCACCGCCTACGACGGCAGCAGGGCAGGGGATCCCAACAGCGACGTGGCACTGCACGTGCGCACGCCGGTCGCCGTCAACTACCTGGTCCAGTCCCCCAACACCGTCGGCCTGGCCCGCGCCTACGTCTCCGGCCACCTGGAGCTGGAGGGCGACATGTACACCGCCCTCAGACGCATCGAGGACTTCGTGCTCGCCGACGGGATCGACCTCTCCCTGCGCGACGTCGCCGCGATCCTGCGGTCCGTGGGCTGGGTCAAGCTCGTCAGCCGGGTGGCCCCGCCGCCCCAGGAGGTGTCCCGCGGCCGCCTCACCGGCCTGGGCTGGCGCCACTCCAAGCAGCGCGACGCGGAGGTCATCCACCACCACTACGACGTCTCCAACGCCTTCTACGAACTGGTCCTGGGCCCGTCCATGACCTACACCTGCGCCGTCTTCGACGAAGAGGACGCCGCACCGGACCGGGTGAAGCGCTTCGACGGCGCCCTGGAGAGCGCCCAGTTCCGCAAGTACGAACTGGTCTCGCGCAAGCTCGGACTGGAGCCGGGCATGCGCCTGCTCGACGTGGGCTGCGGATGGGGCGGCATGGTCATGCACGCCGCCCGGGAACACGGGGTCCGCGCGCTCGGCGTCACCCTGTCCAAGGAACAGGCCGAGTGGGCGGCCAAGAAGATCGCGCAGGAGGGGCTGTCGGAGCTGGCCGAGGTCCGCCACATGGACTACCGGGACGTTCCCGACGGCAGCTACGACCGGATCAGCTCCATCGGCCTGACCGAGCACGTGGGGGCCAGGAACCTGGCCTCCTACTTCTCCTCGCTCAACGACAAGCTCGTCCCCGGGGGACGGCTGCTCAACCACTGCATCACCCGGCCGCGCAACGACCTGCCGCCCATGAACACCAAGGGCGTCATCAACCGGTACGTGTTCCCCGACGGCGAGCTGGAGGGTCCCGGCAAGCTCCAGACGGAGATGAACGACGCCGGGTTCGAGATCCGCCACCAGGAGAACCTGCGTGAGCACTACGCACTCACCCTCCGCCACTGGGGCGCCAACCTGGACCGCCACTGGGACGAGGCCGTCGCCGAGGTCGGCGAGGGCACCGCGCGCGTCTGGCGCCTCTACATGGCCGGTTGCGTGCTCGGCTTCGAGCGCAACGTGGTGCAGCTGCACCAGATCCTCGGTGTGAAGCTGGACGGCACCGAGGCGCACGTGCCGCTGCGCCCCTGGTTCTGAGCGCCCCGACCCTGAACGGAGCCCGGGCGGACCGTCGCGGTCCGCCCGGGCCCCGCGGTTCGCCGGCGGGGGAGCACGGCCTGTCCGCGGTCCCCCGGGGACGGTTTGGCGGCATCATGGACCCGGGGCGTGTTCGGCCGGCACCCGTCCAGCCGTGCGACGCTCCGGCACCCACCGAACAGCCCCCAGTCCCACACCCACCGGAAAGGACCACACCGTGTCCGAGTCCTTCGACGGCGGCACCGACGGGCCCACGCCCGCCTCCGACGTGCCCGACCATGTCAAGCGCACCGCCATCGACCTGATCGCCGCCTACACCGACCGCGACCGGGAGGAGCTCGACCGGGTCGTTCCGCACGCCTCCGACGACGCGGACGCCGTCATGTCCGAGCTGAAGGTCATCGCCGCCTTCCTCAGCCGCCGCGTGCAGCAGACCGGCGTGGTGTGGAAGCCCGCCGACTCGCGTGAGGCCGTCGCCCGCACGGTCGCCGAGATGCTCCCGCCCGAGCTGGAGTTCGCCGTCTCCACCGCCTGGGAGGCCCACTCGGTCGGCGAGGAGGAGGCCGCCGAGCGCCTCACCCAGGGCGATCCCATGGTCTACGTGCACATGCTCGCCGCCTTCGGCGCCGCCATCGGTCTGGCGGTGTACAAGCGCGCCGAACTCCTCTCCATCCTGCGCCAGGTCACCGGACTGGCCGACTAGCGGGGGAGTCCTCACAGCGGCCGCGACACTCCGGGCGGCTCCCGTCCGCCTAACGGGTCAGACACGAAAAACAGTGGTTTACTTCACTCCAGGCGGTTCCTTACGTAGGTTTCCTACCAACCCCGGGGGAACCCTCGAAAGGAACGGGAGGCGAGCCATGGCCCGCAGACGAACACACGAGTACGTTCCGCTCACCGCCGCGGCCGCGGCACTGGTCCTGGTCGCGACGGCGTGCGGTACCGGAGGGGGTGACGGGGGCGAGGCCTCCGACAGCCTCCTGGTCTGGATCATGCAGGGCACCAACCCCGACGAGACGGAGTTCTTCGAGGCCGCCAACACCGCGTTCACCGAGGAGACCGGTATCGAGGTCGAGGTCGAGTTCGTGCCCTGGCAGGACGCCCAGAACAAGATCTCCACCGCCATCGCGGGCGGCACCGTGCCCGACGTCGCCGAACTCGGCAACACCTTCACCCCCGGCTTCGCCGACGCCGGGGCCCTGCACGACCTGTCCGGCTACGGCGTCGACACCTCCCAGTACATCCCCGGCCTGATGGAGATGGGCCAGATCGGCGGGGGCGTCTACGGCGTCCCCTGGTACGCCTCCATCCGCTCCGTCGTCTACCGCAGCGACCTGTTCGAGGAGCACGGCCTGGAGGTCCCGGAGAACTGGGACGAGCTGCGCGAGACCGCCGTGGCCCTGTCCGAGGCGGAGGAGGACATGATCGCCCTCCCCGTCCCCGGTGACGCCCAGTACTCGGTCATGCCCTGGATCTGGGGCGGCGGGGGCGAGATCGCCGTCGAGGGCTCCGACGGCACCTGGACCTCACAGATCGACAGTGAGGGGTCCCGCGCCGGGGTCGAGTTCTTCACCGACCTCGCCCTGGAGCACGGCACCTCCACCACCGGCGCCGTCAACTGGAACGAGATCGCCGTCATGGAGTCCTTCGCCGAGGAGGAGGCCGCCATGGCCATCCTCGGCAGCGCCAACCCCAAGGCCGTCCTGGAGGCCAACCCCGACCTGGAGGGCAGGATCGGCTCCTTCACCCTGCCCGGACGGGACGGCGGGTACATGCCCTCCTTCGCGGGCGGCTCGCTGCTGTCGGTCTTCGAGGGCACGGGCGACGAGGAGGCGGCCTGGCAGTACGTCCAGCACCTGACCGGCGACGAGTTCTCCACGCGCTGGTCCGAGGAGACCGGGTTCTTCCCGGGCGTGTCCGCCTCCGTCGACGAGTTCTCCGCCTCCGCCGACCCCGTCCTGGAACCCTTCGCCGTCCAGCTCAAGGAGGCCAGCCGGGGCGTGCCCGTCACCCCCGCCTGGACCCAGGTGGAGGCGGAGAAGGTCCTGGTCGGCATGCAGCAGTCCATCCTCAACGGCGAGGCCACGGTGGACGAGGCCACCGCGGAGGCGGCCGACGAGGTCGAGCGCATCCTCAACGGGGGGTAGACACGTGCGAACACCGGTCGGGCTGGGCTCCAGCAGCGGACCGGGGCAGGACACCCGCCGTCCGCCCGAGACGTCCCGGGGGCGTCCCGGGCCACGGCGGCGGGCACCGCTCCTGGGCATGCGCAGGCGCAGGGCGCTCCTGCCGTGGGTGCTGCTCGCCCCCGCGCTGACGGTCATCGGGCTGCTGCTGCTGTTCCCGCTCGGCCGGATCGTGTGGCTGTCCTTCCGCGAGTACGAGCTGCGCAACCTGGTCTCGGGCGAGTCGGACTTCATCGGGTTCGCCAACTACGCCGCCCTGCTGACCGACCCGTACCTGTGGCGGATCGCCATGGTCAACACGGTGGTCTTCGCCGCGGTCGCCGTGTTCACCACCATCGTCGTGGGAACGCTGGTCGCGCTGCTGCTGGCCACGCTGCGCCCGGTGCCCCGGGTGATCGTGGTCTCCTGCGTCATGGTCGCCTGGGCCATGCCCGCGGTCAGCGGCACCTACGTGTGGATCTGGATCTTCGACGTCGACAACGGGGTCGTCGCCCAGGCGCTGACCTCCCTGGGCCTGCTCGACCCCTCCGGGTACAACTGGTTCGCCGACCGCCTGTTCTTCTACGCCGTCGTCACCCTCAACATCGTGCACGGCGGCTTCCCGTTCGTGGCCGTCACCGTCCTGGCCGGACTGCTCACCGTCCCCAAGGAGCTGCACGAGGCGGCGCGCATCGACGGCGCCGGAGCCTGGAAGCGCTTCTGGCACGTCACGTTCCCGGTGCTGCGCCCGGTGTTCGCCGTGGTCACCGTGCTCTCCACCATCTGGGACTTCAAGGTGTTCGCGCAGATCTACCTCATGCCCGGCGGCGACGTGGGAGGGTCGCGCATGCTCAACCTGGGCGTGTGGTCCTACGTGCGCTCCTTCGGCCACAACGACTACGGCCTCGGCGCGGCCATCGCCGTCCTGCTCACCCTGCTGCTGCTGGTCATCACCGTGTTCTACCTGCGCGCGCTGTTCCGGGAGGACGGGATCGGATGAACACGGTGACGCGGGGACGGATCCGCTCAGGAGACCGGGCCGTGGACCCCCGCGACCAGCTTGTCGCGCACCTGGCGCCAGTCCACCGAGGCCAGGGAGTACCGGTTGAGGTCCTCGCGCACCGCGGCCATGGTGCGCAGGTCGTACTCGTCCAGCGGGCGCCCGTCGTCGTTGTCCCGGTTGACCAGGTTGTCGACGTAGGCGTACAGCAGCCGCCCGCCGGCGTCTTCCAGGGCGTGCCGGAGCGCGCGCTCCCGAAAGCGCGCGTCATAGGGGATCCAGCTGATGACGACCTCGGTGGGGGAGGGACCGGCGGAATCGTACACGGCGCTACGCCACCGCCTCCGGTGACCCTGTCGACACGGCCACACCTCCTCCTCCACCGCCGGGGCGAGGGCGTCCATCCCCGGACAGAGGAGGAGTCTAACGGCCCGATCCGGGCCTGGAGCAACCGGAACCGGACTCGGCCTTCCGGGCACCGCTGAGGAGGAGCACCCGTGGTCACGCGCACAGACACACCCGCCGCCGACCCCGCCTGGGAGGCCCAGGTCCGCGACGCCCGGCGCAGGGGGAACGTCCTGCGCGCGGGCGGGCTCCTGGCCAAGGGTGCCGGGGTGGCCGTCCTGCTGGCGTTCACCCTCTTCCCCGTCTACTTCATGCTCATCAGCGCGTTCTCCGACCGGACCACCTCGGGAGCCGGGGCGCTGCTGCCCACGGGCGTGTCCCTGGACAACTTCGTCTACGTGCTCACCGAGGCCGACTTCGGCCTCTACATGCGCAACTCGCTCGCGGTCGCCTGCATCACCGTGGTGGGCGCGTGCGTACTGTCGCTGCTGGCCGCCGTGGCGGTGGCCCGCTTCCGCTTCCGGCTGCGCACCGCCGTGCTGGTGATGATCCTCGTCGTGCAGATGGTGCCGCTGGAGGCGCTGGTCATCCCGCTCTTCCTCCAGGTGCGCGACCTGCGACTGCTCAACACCCTGCTGGGCCTGGGCGTGGTCTACGTGGCGCTGTCCCTGCCGCTGGCGGTGTGGATGATGCGCGGGTTCGTCGCCGCCGTGCCGGTGGAGGTGGAGGAGGCCGCCTACATCGACGGCGCCTCGTGGGGGCAGATGTTCTGGCGGGTGCTCTTCCCACTGGTCGCGCCCGGACTGGTGGCCACGGCCATCTTCTCGTTCATCGTGGCGTGGAACGAGTTCGTGCTGGCGCTGACCTTCATGACCCAGAGCGACAAGTACACGGTGGCGGTCGGGCTGCGCCAGTTCTTCGGCCAGTACGCCAACGACTGGGGGCACGTGATGGCCGCCTCCACGCTCATCACCATCCCGGTCATGGTCTTCTTCATCCTCGTGCAGCGCTTCCTGGTCTCCGGGCTCGTCCAGGGGGCCGTCAAGGGATAGGGGCGCGGGAGGCGGGGCCGGCCCCCCGAGGGGGAGGGGGCCGGCCCCGCCGCGCGCCGCGCAGGCGCGGGTCAGGCGCGCAGTTCGCGCTTGAGGATCTTGCCGGTGGAGGTCATCGGCAGTTCGGTGCGAAACTCCACCTCACGCGGGTACTTGTAGCCCGCCAGGCGCTCCTTGGACCACTCGACGATCTCCTCGGGACTGGCCTCGGCGCCGTCCTTGAGGATCAGGAACGCCTTGATCTCCTCGCCGTGGGTGTCGTGGGGGACGCCCACGACGGCGGCCAGGCTGACCGCCTCGTGGGTCATCAGGACCTCCTCGACCTCACGCGGGTACACGTTGTAGCCACCGCGGATGATCATGTCCTTGGAGCGGTCGACGATGAAGTAGAAGCCCTCCTCGTCGCGGCGGGCGATGTCGCCGGTACGGAACCAGCCGTCCCGGAGCACCTCGGCGTTGGCGTCGGGGCGGTTGTGGTACCCCTTCATCACGCAGTGCCCGCGCACCGCGATCTCGCCCTCCTCCGACTGGTCGTTCCAGTCGTTGTCGATGAGCTTCATCTCCACACCCCACACCGGCAGGCCGATCGAGCCGGTCTTGGCCTTGATCTTGGGGTTGTTGAACGACACGACCGGGGAGGTCTCGGACAGGCCGTAGCCCTCCTTGATGCCCACGCCGAAGGTCTTGGTGAAGTCCTGGGAGAGCTGGCCGGGCAGGGCGGAGCCGCCCGAGACCGCGTCCACCACGTCACTCGCGATCTTCTCCAGGTCGTAGGTCCCCGGCTCGGCGGACTGCACGGCTCCCAGCAGGCCCCAGTACATGGTGGGCACCCCCGCGAAGCCGGTGACGCCCTCCTTCTCCATGATCCTGAGCGCCTCGGCGCCGTCGAAGCGCGGCATGAGGACCATCGTCCCGTGGCGGTACAGGACCGAGTTGAGCATGACCGTCTGGCCGAAGATGTGGAACAGCGGCAGGACCACCAGGGCGACGTCGCGGCCGTCGGGGTGGGGCTCGACCATGCCGGAGGAGACGACCGCGTTCATCAGCAGGTTGTTGTGGCTCAACTGCGCGCCCTTGGGCTTGCCGGTGGTGCCACTGGTGTAGATGATGACCGCGGTGTCGTCAGGATCGGCCTGCACCGTCTCGAACTCGCCGGGCTGGCCGTCCAGGGCCTTCCAGAAGGTCTCGGCGCCGTCGATGGTGGACTCGGTGGCGCCGGGGGAGGAGGGCAGGTCCACGTAGAACTCGCAGCCCTCCACCTGGTTGAACGCCTCGAAGGAGCGCTCGCCCAGCGGCAGCTCCGGGGAGCCGGTGAAGGCGAAGAGCGCCTTGGCGCCGGAGTCCTCCAGGTGGTAGGCGATCTCACGCGGCGTCAGCAGCACGTTCAGCGGTACGACCACCGCGCCCGCCTTGAGGGCGCCGAAGTACACGAAGGGGAAGTAGGGCAGGTTCGGGCTGGCCAGCGCGATCCGGTCCCCGGGCCTGACCCCTCGCGAGACCAGGAGGTTCGCCACCTGGTTGGCGATCATGTTCGTGACCGCGTAGTTGAGGCGCAGGTCGCCGAAGACCAGGCACTCCTTCTCCGGAGCCGACCGGGCGCCGTCCTCCAGAAGCACGGACAGGTTGAGCATGGGGGCCTCCCGCAGGCAGATGAGTCCAGGACGGAACAGGGAAGCGGACCCGGTGTGACCGGGGTCGCGTGTGCTGCGCCACTTTTACGGCAGAGTAACAAACCGGCTGGTCGGTGTGGAGAGTCTCAGGGCGGTAATCCTCCGCGCCCCGTCCCGCCCCCGGCGGCCCATCCCGGTGTGCGGCTCGTTTCCGGGTTCCACCGGACGCGTCCCCGCGCGCAAAACCCGTCCGCGACCGGATCCGCCAGCCGCTAACCTGAGTCGTGTACACCCCGACCGACTAAGGAACACGTGGCGATGACAGCGGTAGACGGCGACCAGAAGACGGGCGACACCTACGACGCCCGCGCCCTCCAGGACAAGTGGCAGGCGCGCTGGGCCGCGGAGCTCCCGTTCCAGGCCGACGAGGACCCGTCGGACACCCGCCCGCGCTCCTACGTCGTCGACATGTTCGCCTACCCCTCCGGCGACCTGCACATGGGCCACGCCGAGGCCTACGCCATCGGCGACGTCATCAGCCGCTACCGCCTCCAGCGCGGTGACAACGTCCTGCACCCGGTGGGCTGGGACTCCTTCGGCCTGCCCGCCGAGAACGCGGCCATCAAGAACAACTCCCACCCCGCCGAGTGGACCTACGCCAACATCGAGACCCAGGCGGCCTCGTTCCGGCGCTACGGCATCAGCGTGGACTGGTCGCGACGCCTGCACACCAGCGACCCCGAGTACTACAAGTGGAACCAGTGGCTGTTCACGCGCTTCTTCGAGCGCGGGCTGGCCTACCGCAAGGACGGCCAGGTCAACTGGTGCCCCCAGGACCAGACGGTGCTGGCCAACGAGCAGGTCGTGCAGGGCAGGTGCGAGCGCTGCGGCTCGGACGTCGTCCGGCGCAGCCTGAACCAGTGGTACTTCAAGATCACCGACTACGCCCAGCGCCTGCTGGACGACATGGACCAGCTGGACGGCGGCCGCTGGCCGGACGAGATCCTGGCCATGCAGCGCAACTGGATCGGCCGCTCCACCGGAGCCGACGTCCACTTCGCCGTCGAGGGCCGTGACGAGCCCGTCACCGTCTTCACCACCCGGCCCGACACCCTGTACGGCGCCACGTTCTTCGTCGTGGCCGCCGACGCCGAGCTGGCCGACGAGCTGTGCGCGCCCGAGCAGCGCGAGGCCTTCGACGCCTACCGCGCCGACGTCGCCAAGCTCTCCGACATCGAGCGCCAGGCCACCGAGCGGCCCAAGACCGGTGTGTTCCTGGGCCGCCACGCCGTCAACCCCGTCAACGGCGAGCGCATGCCCGTGTGGGCGGCCGACTACGTCCTGGCCGACTACGGACACGGAGCCATCATGGCCGTGCCCGCGCACGACCAGCGCGACCTGGACTTCGCCCTGGCCTTCGACCTGCCGGTCCGGGTCGTGGTGGAGACCGGTGAGCCCGACCCGGCCGAGACCGGCGTGGCCACCGCGGGGGAGGGCACCCTGCGCGACTCCGGACCGCTGGACGGACTGTCCAAGACCGAGGCCATCGAGCGCATCATCGGGGTCCTGGCCGAGCGCGGCACCGGAAGCGGCACGGTCAACTACCGGCTGCGCGACTGGCTGCTGTCCCGCCAGCGCTACTGGGGCACACCCATCCCGATCATCCACTGCCCCTCCTGCGGCGAGGTGCCCGTCCCCGACGAGCAGCTCCCGGTCACCCTGCCCGAGCTCAAGGGCGCCGAGCTGGCCCCCAAGGGCATCTCCCCGCTGGCCGCCGCCACGGACTGGGTCAACGTGGACTGCCCCTCCTGCGGCGGTCCCGCCGAGCGCGACACCGACACCATGGACACCTTCGTGGACTCGTCCTGGTACTTCCTGCGCTACTGCTCCCCGCGGCTGGACACGGCCCCCTTCGACACCGAGGCGGTCGCGAAGTGGGGGCCGGTGGACCACTACATCGGGGGCAAGGAGCACGCCACCCTGCACCTGATGTACGCGCGCTTCTTCACCAAGGTCCTGCACGACATGGGCATGGTGCCCTTCACCGAGCCCTTCCGCCGCCTGACCAACCAGGGCCAGGTCATCAACCAGGGCCGGGCCATGTCCAAGTCGCTGGGCAACGGCGTGGACCTGGGCAGGGAGATCGACGCCTACGGCGTGGACGCGGTCCGGCTGACGATGCTGTTCGCCTCCCCGCCCGAGGAGGACGTGGACTGGGCCGACGTCTCCGCGGTGGCCGCGCAGAAGTTCCTCAACCGCGCCTACCGGGTGATGGCCGAGGCGGGTGCGGCCAGTGAGCCGGGCACCGATCCCTCGAAGGGCGACACCGAGGTGCGCCGGGCCACCCACCGCGCCGTCGACCAGATCACCGCCCTGATCGAGTCCCGGCGGTTCAACGTGGCCATCGCCCGCGTCATGGAGCTGGTCTCGGCCGCCCGCAAGGCCATCGACTCCGGTCCCGGCGCAGCCGACCCGGCGGTCCGTGAGGCCGCCGAGTTCGTGGCCGTCTCCCTGTCCCTGTTCGCGCCCTACGTGGCCGAGGAGGGCTGGGAGAAGCTGGGCCACACTGAAAGCGTCGCCGTCGGCCACTGGCCCGAGGCCGACCCGGACCTGCTGGTACAGGAGTCCGTGACCTGCGTGGTGCAGGTGCAGAGCAAGGTCCGTGACAAGCTGTCCGTCGCGCCCGACATCGACCCGGCGGAACTGGAGCGGCTGGCCCTGGCGTCGGAGAAGGCGCAGGGCTTCATCGGCGACAAGCAGATCCGCAAGGTGGTCGTGCGCGCGCCGAAACTGGTGAACATCGTCGTCGGCTGACCGGTACGGGTGACGGCGGCCGCTGGAGGCGGCCGCCGTCCGCGTGCGGTCGGCGCGGCGGCCGACAGGGAGGCGGTGGCCGGGTGGGTCCCCTCGTACGGGTGGCCGTGGTCGGTGCGGGCGCGGTGGTGCTGTCCGCGGCCGCGATCGGCGGTGCTCTGTGGCTGGCCGGGGACGACCCGGACATGCCCGAGAACGGTGACGTCCACGCCGCCGCTCCCGGGTGCGGGGTGGTCTCCGACGCGCTCGTCACGGGACTGGTGCCCGGCGCCGTCCCGGAGACCTCCGAGCACGGCCCCCTGCCGGGCGGGGACAGCTCGGTGTGCTCGTGGTCCTCCGTGGGGCCGGCCGACGGCCCGCAGGGGGTGCTGCGCGTACACCTGTCCGCCCGCTTCACCGACGGCACGGGGGAGGAGCCGGTCAGCGGCGACCAACGGGCACGGGAGGCCTACGCCGCCCTGGTGCCCGTACGCGGCGACGAGGTGGAACTGCCCTCCGGCGAGGGCCGTGTGTGGCACGGCCAGGCGCCCGGGACCGCTGAGCTGGCCTTCACCACCGACAACCTGCTCGTGCGGGTGTCCTACGCCGGGACCTCCGGCGCCGAACCGGTCGGTTTCGATGACGCCCGAGACCTGGCCGTGGAGTTCGCCGAACAGCTCGGAGAGGCCTTGTGAGCGACCAGCACCCCGATCCCCGGCATCCGCGGGGACAGGAGCACGGGCGGAACGAGGGGCAGGGGCAGCAGCCGCAGTCTCAGGAAGCCCGGTTCTCCCAGCAGCCACCCGAGCAGCCGCCGCAGCCGCAGCAGCCACCTGGGCAGCAACTGCCTGGGCAGCCGCAGCAGCCTCAGGAATCTCGGTCTTCCCAGCAGTCCCCCGAGCAGCCGCAGCAGCCGCCGCAGTCTCAGGAAGCCCGGTTCTCCCAGCAGTTCCCTGAGCAGGCGCAGCCGCCGCGGGCGCGGCCATCCGGGCAGCAGTATCCCCAGCCCTCCCGGCAGCCGCCGCAGGCGTACCACCCGCAGCAGGCGGTGCAGCCCCAGGGGCGGTACCCGCAGCAGCGGTGGCCGCAGCCCCCACCGCAGGGATCGCCCGTCTCCGAGACGGTGCCGTCCGCCCAGCCGCAGAGCCGGGGGTGCGCCACCACAGCGGTGGTCGCCGCCGCACTCGTCCTGATCGTGCTCGCGGCGGGGGCGATCTGGTACGCGGTGGTGCGCGACGACCCCGCGACGGGCGACTTCGCGTCCGCGCCCGGGTGCGCCGTCGCCGAGACGGAGACCCTGGACGAGCTGGTGCCCGACCACGAGCTGGAGGTCGATGAGCCGGTCGGCGGCGAGAGGGACCCCTTCGGCTCGGGCCGGCAGTGCCGGTGGGCGACCCCGGGCGGGCCGGGCCGGGCGGTCCCGGGCGCCGCGACGCTGGTGATGGTGGCCGCTCCCAACCCGGGCGGTGTCACGACGGCCGTCGACAACCTGCGCACCACCACCTCCCAGCACGAGACCCGGAAGCTGGAGGGGGTCGGCGACGAGGCGGTGACCTGGATCCAGGGCGAGCCGTTCACGGTCTCCTGCGTGGGCGCCCGGGTGTCCAACCTGTACCTGGAGACCTGCTACAGCGTGGCGGCCGGCTACGACGCGTCGGAGCCGGGCGACGAGGAGCGGATCGTCGCGGGAGCCGAGGAGCTCGCGGTGTCCGTGGTGGAGGCGCTGCCGGAGTCCATCCCGGAGTAGCCGCCGGCCTTGCGGCGTCGGCCGGCCGCGGAGCCGGCACGGGCTACCAGGCGGTCTCCAGGAACTCCTCCAGCGCCGGGAAGACCTCCTCGGCGAAGGGCCGCTGGGAGTCCAGGACGGTGGAGCCGGGCTGGTCCTCGTAGCGGCGGAGGATGTGGTCGGCGCCGGGGATGTCGACGCGCTCGGCGTCCTCCAGACCGGTCATCAGCCGGTCCACGTCCTCGCGGGAGACCTGGGCGTCCTCCTCGCCCCACACCACCAGCACGGGTGTGCCCTCGGGCAGGTCCTCACCCAGCTCCACGGGGTCGAAGGAGTCCATGTAGGCCAGGAAGTCCTCGTTCCGCGGGGAGTAGACGCCCTGGACCACCGTGTCGATGTCCGCCGACCCGAGGGGGCGGCCCGCCCTGAGCGCCGCCCGTGCGGCGCGCGCGTCGGAGAGCGTCTGGACGGCCTGTCCCTCCTCGACCTGGCCCAGGGCCTCGGCCACGCGCACCTGCTCGGTGAGCTGTCGGTCGAGCAGGTCCAGGTAGCGGGTACCGGGGGGAGCGGCCAGCACCAGGGCGGGGGAGGGGGCGCCGTCGTCGATGAGCTCGTGGGCGCGCAGCGCGTAGAGGGCGCCCTCGCTGTGCCCGACGACGACCACCCGCTCGGGGTCGACCTCGGGCTGGGAGACGAGTTCGTCGTAGGCCGCCGCGACCTGCTCGTCGAAGAGCCGCGGGTCCACCGACCGGACCTCGCTTCCGGGCACCGGGGGCACGAAGCCGGATCCGCTGCCGTACTTGTCGTAGCGCAGCGAGGCCACCCCGGCGTCGGCCAGCACCCGGGACAGGTTCCAGTTGGTGTTGGCGTCCGGGCGCATGTCGCTGTTGCCGTCGCGGTCGGTGGGGCCGCTGCCGGAGATGATGAGCGCGCCGGGGACGGTGCCGGAGACACCCTCCGGCGTACGGAAGCTCGCGGACACCTCGTGCCCGCCGCCCTCGAAGGCCAGCTCCCTCTCGGTGCCGCCGACCCCCGGTACCTCGGCGCTCGCGCCGTCCTCCGACGCGGGTGCGCAGGCGGTGGACAACAAGGCGACGGCGACCCCGCCGACCAGCGCGGCGCGCAGGCGGGCGGTGGGGGAGGAGGCAGGTGTGAACACCCTCTCAGCCTAGCGGCTCGCGTCGGCGGCCCCGCTGCCGTCCACGCGTGCGGGGTCCTCCACCGTGCCGTCCGCGGCCGGGCGCTCCCCTCCGGCACGGGAGGTCCCCGGTCCGTCCGAGGGGGGACGGGCCGGGGACGCGAGGACTCAGACGCGGCGCATGACCGCGACGACCCTGCCGAGGATGGTGGCGGCGTCGCCGTTGATGGGCTCGTAGGCCTCGTTGCGGGGCATCAGCCACACGTGGCCGTCCTCCTCGCGGCGCAGCACCTTGACGGTCGCCTCCTCGTCCAGCAGCGCCGCCACGATGTCGCCGCTCTCGGCGTCCGGCTGCTGGCGGACCACCACCATGTCACCGTCGGTGATCGCGGCGTCGGTCATCGAGTCGCCGACGACGGTGAGCATGAACAGGTGCCCCTCGCCGACCAGCTGGCGGGGCAGGGCGAGCACGTCCTCCACCGACTCCTGGGCCAGGATCGGGCCGCCGGCGGCGATCCGGCCGACCAGCGGCACGGCCGCGGCGCGCGAGGGATCGATGTCCTCGGGGGTCACGGCCTGCCCGCCGGCGCGGCCGGGAGTACGCAGTTCCACCGCACGCGGCCGGTTCTGGTCGCGGTGCAGGTAGCCCTTGCGCTGGAGCACCTTGAGCTGGTGCGCCACGCTGGACGGGCTGGACAGGCCGACCACCTCCCCGATCTCCCTTATGGACGGGGGGAAGCCCCTCTCACGCACATAGCGCTGGATGCAGTTCAGCACGCTCTGCTGGCGCGCGGTGAGTTTGGGGGCTTCGGGCGTGGACCCGCCCGCGTTCTCCACTGGCGCAAGAACGGTGGCGGTGTCCGCGGTCCCGGGATTCTCCTCCGGCACGGCCGGGCCTCCTCGGCATTCGGTTCGGTCAGGGCCTGCTTGTGTGACTGCCACCGCCGGCCCGCGACCGCGCCGACCTGGGGGTCTGCGTGACGGCGAAACCAGCGTGATATCACCGCCAACTTTAGTCGTTGCGCACGGTGATATCAAACAAGCGTTCGAGACCGGAGTAATTGCCTCCGCGCCTTTCCGCGGTCAATTCCCGGCCCGTACTTATGTGTGTACACGCGTTCACGCCGCGTTGTCCCACGAATGCGCGAACAGGTGTCCGCGGGGCTCGTTTCGGTGTGATGCGGAAGACATCTTCTCCTGCGCCGGTCCGGCCGAAATTCCGGTGACGTGGTGATTCCCGGCACGGCGGGCCGCCGCGGTTCGCGGCCCGAGCGGTCCTCGGCGTTATCCTGGACCGCGGTGCCGGACGCCCCCGGGAGGCCGGCGGGCGCCGAGTCCCCCTGTCCGGGCGCCGGATCCTCCCGCTCCTTCGCCGTCGTCGTCCCCGTGGCCGCGCGGTCGTTCGCCGTGCGGGGACACGCCCCTGTCAGAGTTGCGTCGCGCGGCGCGGACCTCTAGGTTCGACCACAACATCTGGTGTTTGGGGAAGAGGTTCTCACCTAGAAGTTGTGGTTGTAGTTTAGTAGTATCTAAGGGTCGTCGTTCGGTGAGAGAAGCAGGTGAACCAGGGTGCACTGTCCGTTCTGCCGTCATCCGGACACCAGGGTGATCGACAGCAGGTCCACCGACGACGGCGCGGCCATCCGGCGCCGCCGGTCCTGCCCCGTCTGCGAGCGCAGGTTCACCACCCAGGAGACCGTCCTGCTGATGGTCGCCAAGCGCTCCGGGGTCACCGAGCCCTTCAGCAGGGCCAAGATCATCGCCGGGGTGCGCCGGGCCTGCCAGGGCCGTCCGGTCTCCGAGGACGCCCTCGCCAAACTCGGCCAGCAGGTCGAGGAGGAGATCCGCGGCCGCGGCCTGGCCGAGGTCCCGGCCCACGAGATCGGCCTGGCCATCCTCGGACCGATGCGCGAACTCGACGAGGTCGCCTACCTGCACTTCGCCAGCGTCTACCGCGGCTTCGAGAGCCTCGCCGACTTCGAGGCCGAGATCGCCAGCCTGCGGCGGGACCGTGAGCCCGAGCCCGACACCCAGACCAGTACCACCGGGTAGCGCCCTCCCGCGGCCGGGAGGCGACCGCGGGAGGGGCGCCGCCCCGGGGCGGGCACGGAGAAGAGCACGTCCGGTCCCGCGCCATCCCACGACAAGACGCCGCGCACGGCCGGTAGCCGTGCCCACGAGGTAGAGGTAGGGGAGATTCCGCGATGACGGAGACCGCCAGCGGTCCGACAGGACGCAAGGGCAAGGGGAACCGCAAGGGGATGAAGGTGAGGCGCGTCTTCACCTCTCCCGGCGTGCACCCCTACGACTCCCTGGAGTGGGAGCGCCGCGACGTCGTCATGACCAACTGGCGTGACGGCACGGTCAACTTCGAACAGCGCGGTGTGGAGTTCCCGACCTCCTGGTCGATGAACGCCACCCAGATCGTGGCGAGCAAGTACTTCCGCGGCGCGGTCGGCACCCCCGAGCGGGAGTGGAGCCTCAAGCAGCTCATCGACCGCGTCGTCGGCGTCTACACCGCCACCGGCCGCGAGCACGGCTACTTCGCCTCCGACGAGGACGCCGAGGTCTTCGACCACGAGCTCAAGTACGCCCTCGCCCACCAGTTGTTCAGCTTCAACTCCCCGGTGTGGTTCAACGTCGGCACCGCCTCCGCCCAGCAGGTCAGCGCGTGCTTCATCCTGTCCGTGGACGACACCATGGAGTCGATCCTGGACTGGTACAAGGAGGAGGGGATCATCTTCAAGGGCGGGTCCGGCGCGGGTGTGAACCTGTCGCGCATCCGCTCCAGCAAGGAGCTGCTCTCCTCCGGCGGCACCGCCTCGGGCCCCGTCTCCTTCATGCGCGGCGCCGACGCCTCGGCCGGAACCATCAAGTCCGGCGGCGCCACCCGCCGGGCGGCCAAGATGGTCGTGCTGGACGTCGACCACCCCGACATCCAGGACTTCGTCGAGACCAAGGCCCGCGAGGAGCACAAGATCCGTGCCCTGCGCGACGCCGGCTTCGACGTCGACCTGGGCGGCGACGACATGTTCAGCGTCCAGTACCAGAACGCCAACAACTCCGTCCGGGTCTCCGACGCGTTCATGCGCGCCGTGGAGACCGGCTCCGACTTCGGCCTGACCTCCCGCACCACCGGCGAGGCCGTCGCCACCGTCGACGCCAAGGACCTGTTCCACCGCATGGCCAAGGCCGCGTGGGAGTGCGCCGATCCGGGCCTCCAGTACGACGGCACGATCCAGGACTGGCACACCACGCCGGAGAGCGGACGTATCAGTGCGAGCAACCCGTGCTCGGAGTACCTCCACCTGGACGACTCGTCCTGCAACCTGGCCTCGATCAACCTGCTGAAGTTCCTGCGCGAGGACGACACCTTCGACGTGGAGGGCTTCACCAGGCTCACCGAGCTGGTCATCACGGCGATGGACATCTCCATCACCTTCGCCGACTTCCCGACCGAGAAGATCGGTGAGACCACCCGCGCCTTCCGCCAGCTCGGCATCGGCTACGCCAACCTGGGCGCCCTGCTGATGGCGACCGGCCACGCCTACGACTCCGACGGCGGACGCGCCGTCGCCGCCGCCGTCACCTCGCTGATGACCGGCGCCGCCTACCGGCGCAGCGCCGAGCTGGCCGGTGTGGTCGGCCCCTACGACGGCTACAAGCGCAACGAGCAGGGCCACAAGCGGGTCATGCGCAAGCACGCCGCCGCCAACGACGACCTGCGCACCGTGGGATCCCTGGAGGAGCCGATCCACGCCGCGGCCACCCGCGAGTGGGCCGAGTGCCTCAAGGTCGGCGAGCGCAACGGCTGGCGCAACGCCCAGGCGAGCCTGATCGCGCCCACCGGAACCATCGGGTTCATGATGGACTGCGACACGACCGGCATCGAGCCGGACTTCTCGCTGGTCAAGTTCAAGAAGCTGGTCGGCGGCGGCTCCATGCAGATCGTCAACCAGGCCATCCCGCGCGCGCTCAGGAACCTGGGCTACCAGGACGAGCAGGTGGAGGCGATCGTCGAGTACGTGGCCGAGAACGGCCACGTCGTGAACGCGCCGGGCCTGCGCCCCGAGCACTACGAGGTGTTCGACTGCGCGATGGGCCGCCGCTACATCCAGCCCATGGGCCACGTGCGGATGATGGCCGCGGCGCAGCCGTTCCTGTCCGGCGCGATCTCCAAGACGGTGAACGTGCCGGAGGAGGCCTCGGTCGAGGACTTCGAGCACATCTACTTTCAGGGCTGGAAGCTGGGCCTGAAGGCGCTCGCCGTCTACCGGGACAACTGCAAGGTCGGCCAGCCGCTGTCCACCGGCGGGACGAAGGAGAAGGAGAAGGCCGCGCCCGAGGCGGCGGGGACCGCCGAGGTGGCCCGCCCGGTCCGGCGCCGCCTGCCCAAGAAGCGCCCGAGCGAGACCACGTCGTTCTCCGTGGGCGGGGCCGAGGGCTACATCACCGCGGGCTCCTACCCCGACGACGGCCTGGGCGAGGTGTTCATGAAGCTCGGCAAGCAGGGGTCGACCCTGGCCGGGGTGATGGACGCCTTCTCCATCGCGATCTCCATCGCCCTGCAGTACGGGGTTCCGCTGGAGACCTACGTGGAGAAGTTCACGAACATGCGGTTCGACCCGGCGGGCATGACCGACGACCCGGACATCCGCATGGCCCAGTCGGTGGTGGACTACATCTTCCGCCGCCTGGCGCTGGACCACCTGCCCTACGACGAGCGTGCCGCCCTGGGGGTGCTGTCGGCCGCCGAGCGCCAGGCGCAGCTGGCGGGCGAGGACCCGGCCCAGGTCGCCGCGCAGGTGGAGTCCTACGCCCAGTCCGCCGCCACCCACGGGTCGGAGGCCGCCGAGGCCCCGGCCGAGTCCCGGGAGGAGGAGCCCGCGGCGGTGGAGAAGCCCACCGCGGCGCACTCCACCACGGAGCTGATGGAGGGCAAGGGCTTCGTCGCGGACGCGCCGCTGTGCGTCACCTGCGGTACCAAGATGCGCCCGTCGGGCAGCTGCTACGCCTGTGAGGGCTGCGGCGCCACCAGCGGTTGCAGCTGATCCACCGGGGCCGGACCGCCGGCGGGGGAGGGGCACGGCGTACGGCGCCGTGCCCCTCCCCCTTCCGCGTCGCGCCACCGTCTACGATCCGGACCTGCCAGGCGGCCGGATCCCGAGGACCCGGGTGTCCCGGCCGGCGGACCGGACCGACCGCGGTCGGCGGGATCCAGCGGTACCGGACCGGGCGCCTCAGTCGCGGTCGCGGTCACCCGAGGCGGCCGCGACCGCCGCGGTCGCCGCGGTCACCCCCAGCACGGCGGGCCAGGGGCCGACCTTCCTGGCCAGCGGGTGGGCCAGCCCGAAGGCCCCCAGGTACACGCCGGTGAGCGCGACCGCGGTGCCCACCCCCGACCGGCGCCGCCACGTCTCGAAGGCCGCGGCGCCGAACGCCGCCAGCACGACCCCGCCCAGCGGGCGGTTGCCGGTCGTGCGGGCCACCGTGTAGCCGCCGAGCAGGCCTGCGCTGGTGAGGACGGCACTGGGTACTGCGGGCATCGTCGGTTCCCCCTCTGCTTCCGGCCGAGGCCGGTGCGATACGTGCGGCAACGACGTTATCCCGGCCGGGGGGAGGCCGGCACGCGGGCCTTCCCCGCACGTGTCCGGCCAGGGTCCGCGCCCGACCCGCCGACCCGCCGGAGGGCTGCCCCGCCATGTTCGGGACACGGCCCCTGGGTTTCGGGCGTCTCTCGTGCCAAGGTTGGTGCTGTCCACTATGGTTCGCCGGGTCACACGACCGGTCCCCGTCCGGAACCGGACCGCGACATGCGACGTCAAAGCCGATAGTTCCCCACCTCCAACAAGGAGTTCATGCCTATGTCGTTCGCGCAGACCGTGCGCGGCGCGGCTGGCGCCGTCGCCCAGGGCGGCGATCCGCGCCAGGCGGTGTCCGACGCAATGCAGCAGGCCACCGAGGACGGCGGTCTCGACCCACGGGACTTCGTCGCCGCCCGTGAGCAGGGTGACTCCGTCGGAACCCGCATCGAGCAGAAGACCACCTCCCTCAACAACGCGGGAGAGGCGCTCAACCGCAGCTACTACGAGCGCGGCGACAGCGGCCCGGTCCACGTCATCTGCCCCATGGTCATCCCCCGAGGCCGCACCTTCCTGACGATGCTTCCGGCCATCGCGCTGGTCGTCATCGGTGTGCTCGGCGCCTTCGCCGTCCTGACCCCGCAGGCCATGGCCGGTGGAAACCCCCTGCTCAACCCCGTCTTCGGCGTCCACTACTGGCTCATCACCCTCGCGATCGCCGTGTTCATGTGGTGGCGCCAGGGCATGGTGATGGTGCCCGAGGGCTGCGAGGCGATCGTCACCCGCTTCGGCAAGATGGAGAACATCTACCAGCCCGGCCGGGTCACGCTCCTCAACCCCTGGAAGCGCGTCTCCTACATCGTCAACACCACCCGCGAGTACCCGTTCAACGCCCCGATCCGCTCGGCGCCCACCAAGAGCGGCGTGCAGGCCTCCATCGACCTGTTCGTGCAGTTCAGGATCGTCAACTCCACCGACTTCGTCTACACGCTGGGCGGTGTGAACGGCTTCCAGGAGAAGCTCAACAACGCGATCAGCGAGACCACCCGGAGCCTCATCTACGAGCAGGAGGCCTCGGCGATCTACGACATGGTCGGCGACAACACCCAGAGCCTGGTGGAGCAGCTCAACCGCCAGTTCAGCGGGATCGTGGAGCTGACCAGCGCCAACATCACCCACGCCGAGCCCTCCAACCAGGAGTACCGGATGGACCTGGCGGCGCCGGAGATGGTGCGCGTGGCCAAGGACGCCTACACCTTCGAGTACGAGCTCCAGCTGCGCAAGGAGCAGAACGAGGGTGACCTGAACAAGGAGCTGGCGACCCTCAACGAGACCCTGTCCGCGATCCAGGCCGACATCGCCCAGTACCAGGCGCAGATGGACACCGCCCTGGAGCGCGAGACCAACCGGGCCCGCTCCCTGGCGCACCAGCGCTTCGTCGAGGCCGAGTCCGAGGCCAACGCGAACGCCGCCCTCCTCCAGGCCCAGGCCCTGGACATCCGCGCGGTCAGCGCGGCCGAGGCGCCCGAGATCCTCAACTACCGCTTCCGCGGGAACCTCCTGGACAAGCTGGAGGCGGTCGCCGACAGCCTGCCGCAGGTCCTGCGGATCGGGTCGGGCGACTCCGCCAGCGTCGACTACCTGCGCATCGCCCAGGAGATCATCGGCCAGGCCGACACCGCCCTGTTCTCCCAGGAGGACATGGAGGGCCTCCGCTCCCGGCTGGACGACATCCGGACCCGTATCGCCGAGCGCGAGCAGGAGATCAACACGCTGCTCGATGACGCCGAGAGCCCCCAGGCCGCGCCGGAGAGCGGCGAGGACCCGGGAGAGGACCGGGTGGAGCAGATCCGCCAGTCCGTCTCCGAGCAGTCCATCGACGAGCGACTGGCCGACACCTCACAGGAGTCCGAGTCCCCCGAGGACCCGCCGGAGCCGCCGTGGTCACAGCGCGGCCCCCAGGGTCCCGGCCAGAACCAGGGAGGTCAGTAAATGAGCCAGCCTGTGAACGCCGGCGGCGGCTCCAGCATCAAGGAGTCCCTCGCCTCCTGGGGTGACCTGGCCGGTCTGCTGCGCGGCGGCGACCAGGGTGCGATCGTCCCCGTGGTCATCCCGCGCGACAACCGCGGCCTGCGGTGGATGATCCTGGTCTGGTTCGGCCTGTTCGCCCTGTGCTCGGCGCTGATGATGTCCCTCAACGCCGTGATGGGCGGGGTCGTCGCCGGGATCGGCTACACCGTCCTGGCCGTTCCGACCCTGATCGTGGGCGTGCTCAGCATCATCGCGGCGGGCCTGTGGTGGTGGCGCGGCTCGATCATCGAGATCGAGGAGGGCACGCACGGCATCCTCACCAGGTACGGCGCGATCGTGAAGCCGATCGGCCCGGGCCGCCACTACCTGTGGCACCCGTGGTCGCGGGTGGACTTCGTGGTGGACACCCGCACGGAGATCCCCTACACGGCGCCGGTCCTGGCCTGCCCCACGCGTGAGAACGTGCCGCTGAAGTCGATCGAGTTCTTCCTCAAGTTCCAGATCACCGATCCCATCCGGTTCGTGACGATCATCGGCGCCAGCAACTTCGACCTGGTGCTGTCCAGCGCGGTACAGGACGCCATCCGCCAGCGCAGCCGCCAGGTCAACACCGAGTCCGCCTACGACCTGCGCGGCTCCAACGTGGAGGACATGCGCCGCCTGCTCAACGGGCAGCTGGAGAAGTACGGGGTCCGGATCACCGGCTGCAACATCCCCGACGTGCAGCTGCCCAACCAGTACCAGCAGCACCTGTCCACGCGGGAGCGGGTCGCCAAGGAACTGGTGGCCTACGAGCAGGAGTGGGAGCTGACGCGCAAGCGCCGCATCGACACCCTGCTGATGGACATCGAGCGGTCCAAGAAGACCCGTGACGCGAAGATCGTCGAGGTCAACGCCTCCCTCAACAAGGCGCGCAAGGACGTGGCGCAGATGCTGGAGGAGCAGGTGACCGAGGCGCAGCGGGTGCGCTACGAGATCGAGACGCGCGGCCGGGCCGACCTGGTGGCCGCCGAGAACGAGGCGAAGGCGCAGCAGCGCCTGGCCACCGCCTACCGGGACAACCGGGCGGTGCTGGAGTACGAGCTGGCCCGCCGCCGCCTGGACGTGGGCGCCGTGCTGGCCGAGCACGCCCCGCGGCCGGTGGTGGTGCAGACCGAGGCGGGCTCCGGGGACAGCTCGACGCTGTCGACGCTGCTGACCGCTCAGCTGCTGCCGCAGATGATGAACGAGGGCTCCGCGCGGGCGTCGCTGGGCACCGCGGGGAACGGCACCCAGGAGGCCGTGGACTCCGCACGGGGCGCGGTCGCCGCCGCGGCCGAGCGCCAGCAGCAGATGGCCGAGGAGTACCGGAACCAGCAGGACACCGCGATGCGCCAGCAGTTCGAGCGCGGTGAGGGCTACGGCGGGCAGGGACGCCGCCGGTAGCCCGGCTGTTCGCCCCGAGGCCCCGTGGAGGGGCCTCCGGCGGGGAACGAGGGAAGAGGGGCCCGCGACCGGGAACGGTCGCGGGCCCCTCCCGCTGCTGGGGGAGCACGCGTGTCCGGGCTCCCCGGGCGGGGTCAGCCGACGGGGGAGAGGGCGGTGTAGCCCGCTTCGATGTCGATCCCGTGTCGGGCCGCGATCTCCACCAGGTCCTCCACCTCTCCCGCCTGGGCGCTGGCCAGGTCGTCGTCACCGCGTGCGTGGGCGCGGCGCAGCGCGGTGATCGAGTCGTGGAGCCGCAGGTGAAGGGTGAGCACGAACTCGCGCATGGAACCTCTCCTCAGGATTGGCAGCGCTGCCGGAAGGGGGGAGACCGTGGGGCCTCTCCCGGGGGGCGCGTCCATCTCTACCGGTCGAAGGTGAGAGGAACGTTGGAACAGGACAGCCGCCGGCAAGGAGAAGGTAAGACCGCGGTCGCAGACCGCCCGTCGAGGACGGCGGAGAGGCCCGGACGTGCCGTTCGGTGAGGTTGGTGGACTCGGTCCTGTGCCGCTGGGGGTGGCGGGGCGCCGACGGGGCCGCCGGAGGCTCCACGGGTGAGCCCGTGAGGTAGGCGCGGACACACCGTGGGGACCGGGGCTTTCCGTACCCGCGGCGTCCGGGCACGAGGCGAAGCGCGGCGGAGCCCCAAGGAGGCACGGCCTAGTGGTCGACCCAGACGTACCAGTCGCCCGACACGTGCTCGTAGATCTTCGAGCCCTGCCCGGGGACGAACACGCCCTCGGGGATCTCCTCGGTGCTGTAGGCCAGCCCGCCGGGGGCGAACAGCCCCGAACCCTCGACGGCGTAGTGCGTGACGTCCCCCGACACGGAGATACTGCGCAGCGAGTACATCCCCGCCCGCTGGCCGTTGAGCGGGATGGTGGTGAGGTCGCCGGTGCTCTCGCGCAGGTCCATCAGAGCGTCGGCGGAGGCCTGCAGCCGTGTCTGGAGGGGAACGTCGGCCACGGCCAGTCCGAGCACCACGGCGGCGATCACCGGAGCGGACACCCAGCGCAGCCAGTAGTAGCGGATCATCGGACGGGCCACGGCCAGCGCGATCCCCAGACGCAGGGCGCCCATCCCGGCGAGGAGCAGGCCGCCGGCCAGGCCGATGGCGAACGTGGGCAGGTGCCCGGCGGGCACGCTGTCCTCGAAGAGCAGCACCAGTCCCACCACGCCGCACGCGGGGATGTAGAGCCGTCCGGGCGGGCGTGAGGCCCAACTGATCAGGCGTTGGCCGAAGGTCGGCTTCTCCGCGATCTCGATCAGTTTGGCCACGGACCCGTCAGGGTTCGGGCCAGAAGCTGCGGCGGACATGGTGTTCCCCCCACCGAATCCGTGTCATGGAGACGCTGACCCGAATCGGGTGTGGCGGAGGGGCCACTGGGCCGCGTCATAGTCGATACGGCCGCCATAGCGCGGCCTGTCCCACAGGATAGAGCAGTGGCGGAGCGTGTTCGGGGAGACAGGACGAAACAGCGGGATCTTTCTCCTCTGTTCCGGGGGGTCCGCGTCCTCGCCGTCGATGCCGTTCGATGTCGCTCCGCCCCCTTCGGCGGCGGTACGAGGTGATACCGCGGACACCGTCCGCCATGCGCGGTCGCCCACAGGAGCACCGCCGTGACCAGCGCCGTCGCCGTCCACGAGGAGAGCGGCGCCGGGGCCGGGGAGCCCGTCGCGAGGGCGCCGGGCAGGGCTTCCGACACCGGACGGGTGCCCGGCCGGCCGTGTGAGCAGGCACACCGCGAAGGCGGACGAGAACGACACGCGCGGGGCGGGGCACTGGTGCCGTCGCCGTCCGGGGCGCACCGTCGGCCGGCGCTTCGGGGCCGGGTACCCGGGTCCGGCGGACGGCCCGCCCCCGCGGTGCTAGGCCGGTGAGGAGCGCGTGCGGTGTCTGCGCACGCGCACGCGTGTGGAGCACCGGTCGGAGCAGTAGTGCCGGTTCGCGCGTGAGGAGCGGTCCAGGAACGGGGTGTCGCAGTCGTCGGCCCCACAGGTGCGGACGCGCGGCATCAGCCCGGACGCCCATGCGCTCATGACCCCGGGGACCAGGGCCTCGGCGACCCGGGCCACGGTCCGCGGGTCCGGGCTCACGTGGCGTACCGGGCCGCCGACGGAGTCCACCACGGGGGCGAGGTCGAATTCCCGGGCCAGCGCCGACAGCGCGGCCGGCGCCGACCCCGGGTCCGGGTCCAGGACCAGCGGAGCCAGGCGGTCGCGCAGGCCGCGCACCTCGGCGAGGTCGGTCGCCGCCCCGTGCCGTGCCCTCGGGGCGGTGCCCGGGACGAGTTCCTCCAGCCGGTCCAGGGAGTCCAGTTCCTCCGGCCACGCGCCCACCGGGCGGGTCGCCACCAGGGCCAGGGCGGCGCGGAGCAGGTCTTCGGCGGAAAGGTCCGAGGTCATGCCCCCATCCTCCCATGTAACGATATATTGTCGTACTTACCCGTTACGCTCCCCTCCTGGCCTCCCCCTCAAGACCACGCTCGCCTCCCGGAGCCTCTGGTCCTTCTCCCCGGTCGCCGCCCTGTGCCGTGCGCCCGCACCCATGGCCGCCGTCGCCACGACCACCACCAGCCTCACGCTCACCGGCCGGATCGACACCGGTGCGGTCATGACCACCTGCCACGTGGTCGGCACGCTGGCCGCCACCCCGTCGCGGCACGTGTCGTCGGGCGCCGGCCGGTCCCGCGCGTGCCCGCGGTCCGGATGTCCGCCCACGGCGTGCTCTGGCCGGCGGTCTGGGCCGCCGTCGGCACCGGCCAACCCGGGCGGACCCGGTATCCGGGCGCGGTCCTCGCCGGAGCCTGCCCGGCCGTCCTGGGGCAGCCGGCCCTCCTCGTGCCGTCGGGTCCGGCCACCGCCTCGACACCGGCCGTGGCGGTGGGCCTGTCCCGGCCTCCGGCGGAACCGGCCCGGACGGTGGCCGGGCCGTTCTAGGGTGGGGGTGTGTCGACCACTCCCACACCAGCCGTGCAGCCCGCCGCCCCCACCCACGAACTGGAGGACGAACTCCGTGCCTTCGGCGCGCGGGTGGTCGCCGGTGTGGACGAGGTGGGGCGCGGTGCCTGGGCCGGGCCCCTGCTGGTCTGCGCCGCCGTCTCCGGCGGGGGAGACCCGCCCGCCGGGCTGACCGACTCCAAACGCCTGACCCCCAGGCGCCGCCGCGAGCTCGCCGACCGGCTCCGTCCCTGGGTCGCCGACCACGCCTTCGGCTGGTCCCCTCCCGAGGAGATCGACGAGGTCGGCATGACCGAGGCCCTGCACCGTGCCTCCCGCCGCGCCCTGGACGCGCTCGCCCCGCGTCCCGACGCCGTCATCCTCGACGGCAGGCACGACTTCATCGGCCGCCCCTGGCGCGTCCGCACCCAGGTCAAGGGCGACCTGACGTGCGTCAGCGTCGCCGCCGCCGCGATCCTGGCCAAGGTCCACCGCGACGCCTTCATGGCCGAACTCGCCGCCGACCACCCCGGCTACGGGTTCGAGCGTGCGGCCGGATACCCCTCGCCCGTGCACCGGGCGACCCTGGCCGAGTCCGGCCCCACCCCGCACCACCGCATGAGCTGGGCCTACCTCGACGACCTCCCCCGATGGAAGCACCTGCGCAAGGTCCGCCCCGGTCCCGGCGGACAGATCTCCCTCCTCTGACCCGCCCGAGCCGCTGTCCGTACACCCTCCGGCGTCCGTACGTCCCCGTCCGGGGCCGCGTGCGGGACCGGGACGAACCCCGGGAACCGGCGTCGGCCCGCACCCGGCGACCGGGCCGCCGGGGAGACGACACGCCGCCCCGCACTGGACATCGGCCCCACTTGGGACAAGGCTTTGGCTGTGGACGTCGGCCCCCGGCGCCCATCCACCCCGACCCCCGCCGGTCAGGAGAACCGACCGCCCACGGACCCCCACGCAGGAAGGGGCACGGATGACGCGTGAGACGCGCTCCACCACCGCCGCGGAGCCCGAACGCGCCTCGGGACTCGACCGCCTGCGCACCCTCTACCACCGGATCCCCCTCGGCAGACGGCTCGTGTGCGCCCTGGTCCTGACCACCGTGGTCGCCGTCGCCGCCTTCGTCACGGGCCCCTCCGTCCCGGGCGCGGTCGTGGGGACCCTCGTCCTGTTGACGGTCCTCGCCGCCCTCATGCGCTCGACCGACGCCTTCGTCACGGTGATGGTGTGCGTGCTCTGGCTCGCCGTGGCCGTCCCCCTGTTCCAGATCCCCCTCACCGGCGAACCCGTCACCCTGCTGATCCCGCCGCTGCCCCTGCTCGTGGTCCTGGCCGCCGGCCGGGCACGCGAGTTCCCCGTCTGGCACACCGCCGCGCTCTCCCTCACCGCCGGGCTCATCGCCGGATTCTCCCTGGCCCTGGTCGGACTGGTCGTCGAGTCCTTCTCCGCCTCCTGGGGGATCGCCCTGCTCTACACCGCCGCGGGCGCCTGCCTGCTGTGGCGGCTGTCCGCCTCCCGCCAGATCCTCAGGGACAGCGAGGCCAACCGGCGCGAGGCCGCCAAGGCCATGCCCGTGTCCCGCCGCACCGGACGCGGCGACCGCTCCGACGCCTCCGGCGGACCGGACGCCGAGGGCCGCGCCCAGCCGATGCGCGGCCGCGCCGACACCGGCCCCCGCCCCGGCCGGCCCGCCGCGGGAGAGGCCCACGACGAGGAGCCCGTCCCCGTGGACCAAGCCCTGGCCGAGCTGGAGGACATGATCGGGCTCGACCCGGTCAAACAGCAGGTGCGCGGGATCGCCGCCTCCATCGAGGCCGCCCGGCTGCGCGCCGACGCGGGGTTCCCCGTCGAGCGCCCCCTGCGCCACCTGGTCTTCTCCGGGCCGCCCGGCACCGGCAAGACCAGCGTCGCCCGCACACTGGCCACGATCTTCCACTCCTTCGGCCTGCTGCCCACCTCCCGCGTGGTCGAGGCCCAGCGCGCCGACCTCGTGGGGGAGTACCTGGGCGCCACAGCCATCAAGACCAACGAGCTCGTGGACCGCGCCCTGGGCGGCGTGCTGTTCGTCGACGAGGCCTACTCACTGGTCAACGAGGGCGACGGGCAGTCGGACCGGTTCGGCAACGAGGCCGTGCAGACCCTCCTCAAGCGCGCCGAGGACGACCGCGACCAGCTCGTCGTCGTCCTGGCCGGGTACGAGAAGGAGATGGACGCCTTCCTGGCCTCCAACCCCGGCCTGGCCTCCCGCTTCGCCACCCGCATCAGTTTCCCCAGCTACTCGGCCGACGAGCTGTTCCGTATCGCCGAGTCCCTCGTCCGCCAGCGCGGCGACACCCTGGAGGCCGGGGCCGCCCAGGCGCTCCGGCGAAGATTCGACCAGGTGGTCCAGCGCGAGGTGGTCGACGAGCTCGGCAACGGCCGCTTCGCCCGATCGGTGGTCGAGAAGGCCGCCCAGGCCCGCGACGTGCGCGTGGTCACCGCAGGGGTGGACGGCGGCGAGCCCGCGCCCCGCCCCGAGGCCGAGGACCTGATCACCGTCCGGGCCGTCGACGTCGAGGCCGCCCACCGGGAGCTGACCTCCCGCCTGCCGGGCTTCGGGGAGGCCCCGGGCATCGAGGAGGCGCTGGCCGAGCTGGACGCCATGATCGGGCTGGAACCGGTCAAGGAGCAGGTCCGCTCCATCGTCGCCCAACTGCGTGTGGCCAAGCTCCGGGAGGAGCAGGGCCTGCTCAACCAGGCGCCCATGCGGCACTTCGTGTTCTCCGGCCCGCCCGGCACCGGCAAGACCACCGTCGCGCGGGTGCTCGGCCGGGTCTTCGCCGCCCTCGGCCTGCTCGGCCGTGCCGAGGTGGTCGAGGCCCAGCGCGCCGACCTGGTCGGCGAGCACCTGGGGGCCACCGCGGTCAAGACCAACCGGCTGGTGGACCGCGCCCTGGGCGGTGTGCTGTTCGTCGACGAGGCGTACTCGCTGGTCAACCCGGGCTACAGCGGCGGGGACGCGTTCGGTGCCGAGGCGATCCAGACCCTGCTCAAGCGGGCCGAGGACGACCGGTCCCGGCTCGTGGTCGTGCTCGCCGGGTACCCGGCCGAGATGGAGCGCTTCCTGGCCTCCAACGCCGGACTGTCCTCGCGGTTCAACGTGCGCGTGCGCTTCCCCTCCTACGCCCCCGCCGAACTCACCGAGATCGCCGAGGCCGTGGCGGCGCGCACCGGGGACACCTTCGACGACACCGCGCGCGAGGACCTGCGCAGCATCTTCGCGCACGTGTGCGAGGCCGGGTGGATCGACGAGCTCGGCAACGGCCGCTTCGCCCGTTCCCTGTTCGAGAAGGCGTGCTCCCACCGGGACCTGCGGGTGTCCCAGGAGGTGGGGGAGGCCGCGACCGCGGCCGATCTCACCGTGGTGACCAGCGCGGACGTGCGCAGGGCCTACGCCGAGGCCACCCAGCAGGCCTAGCCGGCGCACCCGTGCGCACCTCGGCCCGGCGGCCCCGTACACGCCCCGGGAGGCACCCGCCGACGTGCTGCTAGTGTCCGTCGCATGACCGCTTCTCCCACTTCCTCCTCAGTGTCCCCCGTCACCCAGGCGCTCATCCTCGCCGGCGGCAAGGCCACCAGGCTGCGGCCCTACACCGACACACGCCCCAAGGCGATGGTGGAGGTGGCCGGACGTCCCATCATCGACTACCAGCTGGAGTGGCTCACCGACCACGGTGTCGAACAGGTCGTCGTCTCCTGCGGCTACAAGGCCGAGGTGCTGCGCGAGTACCTGGAGGCCCGCGAGGGAGGGCCGGAGATCACGCTCCTGGTGGAGGACGAGCCGCTCGGACGCGGTGGCGCCCTGCGCTACGCCTCCACCGGCCTGCGCGACTCGGGCGCCCCCTACTTCGCGCTCAACGGCGACGTGCTCACCTGGTTCCCCCTGGACGAGATGACCGCGCACCACCGGGAGCGGGGCGGCCTGGCGACCCTGGCCCTGTCCCAGTTCCGCACGACCTGGGGCATCGTGGACGTGGACGACCAGGACCGGGTCGAGGGCTTCACCCAGAGCCCGCTGCTCCCGGTGTGGATCAACGCCGGGGTGTACCTGTTCGAGCCGGGCCTCACCCCGCTGCTGCCCACCAGGGGCGACCACGAGTCCTCCACCTTCCCCGACCTGGCCAAGGAGGGGCGGCTGACCGCCTACCGCATCGACGGGTTCTGGCGCGGTGTGGACACCGCCAAGGACGTCAAGGAGGCGGGGGAGCAGATCACCGCCATGCGCGAGGGCGACTGACCGCCACGGTGGTGGGGCGGGCGCCCGACCGCCGTTCCCCGAGAGGGCGGACGTCGGCTGGAGGGGCTCTGGGACGGATGGGTATCGTCGCGGATGTGACGAACGACGGTTTCATCCTCTCCAGCGCCCCCAACTTCCGTGACCTCGGCGGTCACCGCACGGCCTCCGGCCGCACCGTCCGCCGCGGCCTCGTGTACCGCTCCGACGCCCTGCACACCATCGCGGCGGAGGAGCTGCCCGTCTACAACGGCCTGGGTATCCGGCAGCTCGTCGACCTGCGCACCCCGCACGAGCGCGAGACCCTGCCCGACATCACGCCCGAGGGCGCCGAGTACGCGGCCGTGGCCGTGCAGAACCCCGAGGCGGCCGGGGCCAACTTCTCCCTGTCCCTCGCCGATCCCGAGAAGGCCCGGAGCATGTTCGCCGACGGTGCCGCCGAGCGCTTCATGCACGGGGTCTACCGCGAACTGGTCACCGACGCCGAGGCGCTCACCGGGTACCGGGACCTGGTCGAGCGCGTCGCCAAGGGCCCGACCGCCCTGGTCTTCCACTGCAGCGCGGGCAAGGACCGCACCGGCTGGGGCGCCGCCCTGATCCTCGGCCTGTTGGGCGTGGACCGCGAGACCGTCGTCGCCGACTACCTGGCCAGCAACGAGCGCCAGGCCAACACCGACAAGTGGATGAGCAGGCTGGCCGCGCACAGCGGTCTGGAGTGGGAGGAGGTCGCCCCGATGACACGGGTGCGCGCCGAGTACCTGCGGATGTCCTTCGACCACATCGACGAGGTCTACGGCTCCTTCGACGACTACGTCTCGGACGGGCTCAAGCTGTCCGACGCCGTCGTGGAGAGGCTGCGCGAGCGCATGCTGGACTGACTCCCCCGGATCCACCCGGGACGGAGGGCCCGGGGCGGCCCCTACAGCGCGTCCAGGCGGCGGCGCAGGTCGTCCTCGCCGGTGGCGGAGTCGAGCACCCCGGCCAGCGCGGCCAGCACCGTGGGCCGGTCCATGCCGCGGTCCAGCATCCGGCGTGCCGCCGCCCACAGGTTCGCGGGCCGCCCGTGCCACAGCCGTCTGGCCAGCCGCTCGTGCCGGTCCAGCTCCCGCTCCCGCCCCGGGTCGTCTCCGGTCACCGGCCGGTACCAGCGGTCCTGCCCGGTGGAGTGCCGGCCGCTGTGCGGTGTGGCCGCCTCGTACTCGCCGTAGTGGTCCAGCCGCAGCAGCGCCCGGCGGCCCTCGGGCGTGTCCGGGTCGAACTCCTTCGGCGCCCACGTCACCAGCTCGCTCGCCAGCAGCGGGAACGCGAACATCCGCCGTGCCAGTGACGCGAAGTCGCCGTCCGGCAGCAGCCGCCGCACCGCCTCCTGGCGCAGGCCCAGCGGGCGCGCCGGATCGCGGTAGGTGCGGATGAACTCGGAGGTGCACTCCCACACGGCGTCCAGGGTCGCCCCCACCGCCACCTCGGGCAGATTGCCGCGCGCGCCCGCCCAGCGCACCCACGCCGCCAGCACGTGCGGCATGGCCTCCTGCTCCTCGGGCAGCAGCACCACCCGGCCGGGAAGCCAGTGCAGCAGGAACGACTCGACCTTGCGCGGGCTGACGCGCATCGGCCGACCGCTGTCCACGTCGCAGCCGTGGGCGATGATGTGGTCGACGCAGCGGCTGGCCGCGTAGGAGTCGGAGAGCTCGGCGGCCTCGTCCGAGGACAGGAAGCGGGCGGCCAGCACCGCCCGCCGGTCGCGCCGCCACACCGGCACGGGGGAGATCTCCACCCCCTCCGGAGGGACGGGCAGTGCCCGTACCCGTGCGTTGGCCAGCGCGAAGTGCGCGGCCAGGGAGCCCCCGGTCAGGTCCGAGACCTTCAGCCCGACCAGCTCCACGGTCGGCCCCGAGGCCGGGTCGCCCGAGGCGTCCACCACCTGCTCGGTGCGCTCCAGCGCGCGGGACAGCAGCGCGCGGGCCTCGGTCAGCTCGATCCGTGCGAACCGGGCGAACTCGTCCGCCTCGGCCCTCTCCCGGCACTGCTCCAGCAGCTGCTCGACCTTGGTGGTCACCCAGGCGTCGCGCAGCACGCCGCCGCCGTTGTGGTCCAGGACCAGGATCAGCGCGTGCTCGGGCGGCAGGGACCCCGGGCCGCCGGGGCGGTCGCGGCTGAACACGCACACCACGTCGTCGGTGTCGCCGAACTGGTCGCTGCTGACGTAGGCGGCCACCGGGGTGGCCACACCGAGCTGGGAGGCCCACTCGGGCACCTGGAGGCCGCGCTCCCTGAGCGCGATCATCCCCTGCTCGGCCAGGCTCCGCTGCGTGGAGGAGGTGCCCAGCGCGGTGACCGCCGCGAGTACGCCGAGCCCGGCGGGGTCGGCGGAGGCGGTGGCGTGTGCGATCAGCCCCTCGCCGAGCAGTCGTTCGACGTCCATGCCGGGGACACGCTCACCCCACCAGGCGCCGAGCATCTCGCTGAAGGCCAGCTCGGCGTCGAGGGGATGGCGCATGGCCAGCAGTGCTCTGGCGGCGCGCAGCATCTCGTCGAAGACGGCGTCGGGCACCGGTTCGGGACCTGTGGGTGGAGGTGTCGGGGAGGGCACAACCCGAGCGTATGCCAGCCCCGGGCGTGGCATTCGCGTCCGGGCGGCTCCGCGTCGGCCGCCGCACTCGGGGTGCGGTTCCTCACGGCGGGTGGTCGCGCGCTCCCCGCGTCCGGTGGGTCAGCGCGGCCCGGAAACGGTGTGATGGCTGGTGAACAGGGACGTTCCCGGCCTCCGTGACGCCTTTCTGACGGTCTGCGAGGGCGGTACGGAGTTCACCATCGCCTCCAGGTGCTCGCGGGCGACCCGCTCGACCAGGTGCGGTGTGACCGTGATGCCCAGGTGCTCGACGCAGTGCCAGGTGTCACTGACGCAGCGCTCGACGCAGCGACGGGACAGGGCGTTGAACTCGCCGTGGAGCCGCGCCGATATCCGCCTGAGATCCTGGACCGGGAAGATCTGGAGCATTCTTGCTCACACCCCTAGCTGGAGATGGCCTGGACGGTGACCTTCACCCATTCCACTTGTTCTGGACGGAGTGTCAACCCCTCTCCAGGCGCGCTGTTGACAAAACCTCTGGGAAGCATTGTTTACTCGAACACCACCATCACCGCAGGTCAGCAAGACGAAAAGGGCATTTCGGGCATATAACGTTCCTGTTGCGAACGGTGGAGTGCAACCCATCATGAGTGCTCATAGCCCAGAATGGGCCGAAAACACGCCGGGGAAACTCCCCGTCCACCTTGGCACGGCTGACAGGTGGCCTATTATTTACCTTCCGCGTCCGTGAGTGGTGCTCCTCCATCGCGGGCGCCGCCCAGGCACGACGGCCGTTGCGCGCGGACGGGTGTGTCTTATGCTTGGAACCGTGACAGCGGCCGAGAGGAGTCATCGAGCGTGACTCCCGAGAGTCGCGGAGCCCCCGGTCACCTTCGGCGCCGCCCACCTTTCGGTTTTCACGCCGTGGACGGTCCGCGTGGTCGACAGGGGCCACGCGGTCCAGGCAGCAGCCCCAACGAAACACGGATGGGGAATCGACGGTTCCGGAGGTGTCGAGCAGTTGAGCGCCGAGACGTCCATTCCGCCGCCCAGGATCAGCGGGGCGCAACTCCCCGACGCGGTGCAGTCCCTTCTCACCGACTCCCCGGTCGGATTCGCGTTGCTCGACTCCGACGACGTCTTCAGCACGATCAACCAGCGGCTGGCCGCCGTTTTGGACCGCACCCCCGCGGAGTGCCTGGGCAGGACCCCGGGCGACCTGCTGGAGGAGAGCGGCGAGCGGACCGCCGCCGCCGACCACCGCGCCTGCCTGGCCAGCGTGCGCGAGGACGGGCACGCCGTGCGCGACCGCTACCGGACCCGTACCGGGCAGCGGTGGGACCTCACCTGGTTCCCCGTCACCGAACCCGACACCGGTGACTCCTACGTCGCCCTCATCGCCGTCCACGACGCCGGCCGGGCGAGCGGGCACGACGGCGTGGACGGCGGCACCACCGCCCACCGCGACGAGCAGCGGCTGCGCGCCCTGCTGCGCGCCGGCAACCAGATCGTCTGGACCGCCGGACCCGGCGGCGACGTCCACGAGGACTGCCCCCAGTGGCGGGCCATCACCGGCCAGGACCTGGACCACTACCTGGGCCGGGGCTGGCTGGAGGCCCTCCACCCCGACGACCGCGCCCGCGTCGAGCGCGCCTGGGACGACGCCGTCCTCGACGTCACCCCCTTCGACGCCATGTTCCGCGTGCGCACCTGCTCGGGCGGCTACGGCCACTACCGGGCCCGCGCCCACCCGATCATGGACGGCTCCCGGACCACCGAGTGGGTCGGAACGCTCGTCGACATCACCAACGAGCGCGAGGCCGACGAGCTCCGCCAGCGCCTGAACCAGCAGCTCAGCGAGGCGGCCATGCGCACCGCCCGCCTACAGAAGGCCACCTCCGACCTGGCCGAGGCGCTCACCGCCGACGAGGTGGTCAACGCCATGTCCCAGATCGGCCGCTCCGGAGTGGGCGCCGACCACACGTGCGTGGTCCTTCTGGACCGCGGCCGCCTCCGGCTGCACGCCGTCGCCGCCGAGCACACCCACCAACTGCCCGGGTCCGCCTTCCCGGTCGACCACCCGGACATCGCGGCCAGGGCGATCGCCGACCGGCTGCCCCGCCTGGCCGCCAACCCGGCCGAGCTGGCCGAGCTGCTCGACGACGCCCCCGAGGTCGCCGAACTCGTCAGGTCCACGCCGGAGAGGGCCTGGGTCGCGCTGCCGATGATGGCCGCGGGCCACCCCATCGGCGCGCTGCGCTTCGCCTTCTCGTCCCCGCGCAGGGTCACCGACGAGGAGCGCGTGTTCCTGGAGGCCCTGGCCGGGCAGTGCGCGCTGGCCATCGGCCGCGCCCTCCTCTACGAGCAGGAGCACAACACCGCCGTGGAGCTCCAGCGCAGCCTGCTGCCCGAGGAGCTGCCCGAGGTGCGCGGTGTGCGCCTGGCCGCCTACTACCGGTCCGGATCACAGAACGTGCAGGTCGGCGGCGACTGGTACGACGCCTTCCCGCTGCCCGACGGCCGCGTCGCCGGGGTGCTGGGCGACGTCATGGGCAAGGGCATCCAGGCGGCGGCCGGGATGAGCCGCATCCGCAACGCGCTGCGCGCCCTGGCGTTCTCCATGCCCGAGCCCGCCGACGTCCTCGCCGGACTGGACCGCATGTTCTCGGCGACGGAGGGTATGGACCAGGTGACCACCCTGGTCTACTTCGTGCTGGACCCGGTCACCGGCCAGCTCGACCTCAGCAACGCGGGGCACCTCCCGCCGCTGGTCGTGGCGGGCAGCGCCGGTCCGTCCCTGCTCGAAACCGATCCCGACACACCGCTCGGCGTCAGCTCCGCGCGGGGCCACCACAAATTCTTCGTGCAACCCGGTAACACCGTCGTCCTGTATTCCGATGGACTGGTTGAGAACCGCAAGCGGTCCGTCGACTCCGGACTCGACGAGCTCGTCGACGTGGTGTCGTCGGCTCCTCCGGAGGTGGTGGGCGATTCACAGCAGATGCTGGAGTACCTTGTTGAGAGCATGCTCGATGGGTATGAGCAGGACGATGACGTCACTCTGCTCGCCGTTCAACTTCCGGTGATCGATTCCGCGTCGGAGCGGTAGTACCGGTTCGCGGCGGAGCGATGGACCTGCGGTGGACCGACAGCAGACCGTACGAACAAGTCCATCGCCTTGCCTACAGTGAAGAAGCCGTTCCGCCCCGCGATGCGGGGGTGATCCTCTGCGGGGATGACCTCCCGGAGCGCATACGCTTGAAGGGGCCGACCCCCGGGGAGCGCATACGCTTGAAAGACCAACGGCTTCCCCGTTCCAGTGGGGACGATCCCAGGCCGCAGGTGGGAGAGGGCGCGGTGCCCGGTCCCGGCCAGGCGGACCACCGGGTCCGACAATCTCGCCACACGTCCGTTCGAGAGGTGTTTGTGTCATCTGCCAGTTCGACTCGCTCGAAGCAGTCCGAGTCACTGCAAGAGCCCGTCATTCAGCAGCTGATCGAGCGTGGGCGGTCCCAGGGCTTTCTTGAGCCCGAGGACGTGCGCCGTGCCTTCGAAGAGGCCGAAATCCCGATGTCGCAGGCGCAGTCCGTGCTCCGCAGCCTCGCGAAGGAAGGCGTGACCGTACTCGTCCCCGAGTCGGCATCCTCCCGGCGCAAGGCGCCGCGGCGCAAGCCGGCGGCCACGCGGTCCACCTCGACCAGGTCCACCAAGGCCGCGACCGCCGACGGGGCCGCCAAGCCCGCGCGCGCCGCGGCGGCCAAGGAGCAGCCCGAGACGGTCACCGCGGTGGTCGACTCCGTCGCCGAGGCCGTCGAGGAGGTCGAGGGCCCCGCCGGGAAGTCCGCGCCGAAGAAGGCCGCGGCCAAGAAGCCCACCGCTGCCAGGAAGGCCGCGCCGAAGAAGGCCGCGGCCAAGAAGACCACTGCCAAGGGCCCGGCGGCCAAGTCGGCCGGAGCCAAGAAGACGGCGGGCAAGAAGGACCTCGCACTCGCGGCGGACGGCGAGTACACCGAGGACGAGGATGGCCTGGACGACCTCGAGCACACCGGCGCCGAGCTGGAACTGGTCGAGGACCCCCCGGAGTCCGGGGACAAGGACGTCAAGCCCGCCAAGCCCGAGGCCGTGGGCGCTCCCGCCAAGCCCGCCAACGAGGACGAGTCCTTCGTCCTCTACGACGATGACGACGACGCCCCGGCGGCCCAGGTCGTCGCGGCGGGCGCGACGGCCGACCCGGTCAAGGACTACCTCAAGCAGATCGGCAAGGTCCCGCTGCTCAACGCCGAGCAGGAGGTCGAGCTCGCCAAGCGTATCGAGGCCGGCCTCTTCGCCGAGGAGAAGCTGTCCGAGGACGGCGAAATCCTCACCTTCGAGCTGCGCGACGAACTGGAGTGGATCGCCGAGGACGGCGGCCGTGCCAAGAAGCACCTGCTGGAGGCCAACCTCCGCCTGGTGGTGTCGCTGGCCAAGCGCTACACCGGCCGCGGCATGCTGTTCCTGGACCTGATCCAGGAGGGCAACCTCGGTCTGATCCGCGCGGTGGAGAAGTTCGACTACACCAAGGGCTTCAAGTTCTCGACCTACGCGACGTGGTGGATCCGCCAGGCGATCACCCGCGCCATGGCCGACCAGGCGCGCACCATCCGTATCCCGGTGCACATGGTCGAGGTCATCAACAAGCTGGCCCGCGTGCAGCGCCAGATGCTCCAGGACCTGGGCCGCGAGCCCACCCCGGAGGAGCTGGCCAAGGAACTCGACATGACCCCCGAGAAGGTCGTCGAGGTCCAAAAGTACGGGCGTGAGCCGATCTCCCTGCACACCCCGCTGGGCGAGGACGGCGACAGCGAGTTCGGCGACCTGATCGAGGACTCCGAGGCCATCCAGCCGGGCGAGGCGGTCAGCTTCACACTGCTCCAGGAGCAGCTGCACTCGGTGCTGGACACGCTGTCCGAGCGAGAGGCGGGCGTGGTGTCCATGCGCTTCGGGCTCACCGACGGCCAGCCGAAGACTTTAGACGAGATCGGCAAGGTCTACGGAGTCACCCGGGAACGCATCCGGCAGATCGAGAGCAAGACGATGTCGAAGCTCCGTCACCCGTCGCGTTCGCAGGTACTCCGCGACTACCTGGACTAGTCCTTCCAGGTGGTGGCCGGCCCTCTCCCCGACGGTGTCGGGGCCGGAGCGGCCGAGGCCGACGAGGACCGATCCGTTCCCGGTGTGCCGCCTCGCCCTGTGGGCGGGGCGGCACACCGGGTTCCGGTGCCCCGTGGTCCGCGCGGGTGTGGCGACTCCCGCGTGTACCGGAGCATCCCCCGTGGCGCTCCGGGACGTCCACCGCGTTTCCAGGCGCCGCTACGCCTGGTCCGGCAACACCGTGTCATCCATCCGATGTGTCATCCATCCGACACCGACCATGGTGCCGCACGTGCTGTAGGTCTGGCATAAAGTCGCGATATCGAGTCGTTACATTACGGGGAGTGGCCGGCGGCCGCTCCCCGTCGGTGTGCCGTTCCGACCGCTCGCCGCCCGTGTCCACCGTGCCCGTGGCCACCGGCCGGCCCCCGCGGGGGTCCCTTCCCCCGGGGCCTTCCTCCCGTGCGGTCCCTCAGTCGCGGACGATGACGTTCAGGGCACGCGGACCGGGCAGTTCCACGGTGTGCCCCAGGTCGCGCAGGGCGGCCACCAGCTCCTCGGGGGTGGCGGCGTCCACACCCTCCACGAGCAGGGAACGGGCGATGTCGCCCCGGGTGGCCTTGGCCATGTGGCTGACCACCGAGCGCTTGACGGCACCGTCCACGACGCGCTCGCGCAGCACCTTGACGGCGACGCCGTTCGCGGGGGCGAACGCGGCGGCGTAGACGGCCGAACGGCAGTCGACGACGAGCTGGTCCCCGACCAGCTCGCCCAGGGGCGCGGACAGCTCGCGGCGCCAGTAGGCGCCCAACCCGCCCAGGGGCGGAAGCTTCACACCCATGGACAGGCGGTACGGGGGAAGCCGGTCCGCGGGGCCGACCACGCCCCACAGCCCGGAGAGGACGAGGATCCGCCCGGCCGCGTCGTCGGGGAGGTCGGTCGGGCGGAGCCGGTCGTAGAGCACGCCCGTGTACAGGTCGGCGGCGCGCAGCGTCGGCGCGGTGGCCAGGTCCATGTTGCGCTTGAGCGCGTCGGTCTGGCTGGGGCCGAGCCCCAGGATGTCCATGGCGGTGTCCGCGGGCCCCGCGCACAGCTCCGCCAGCGCGGCCGCCACCCTCTCGCGGGCCCCGGCCAGCTCCGGGAGGGTCAGCGCTCCCAGGTCCAGGCGCGGCCCCTCCCCTGAGGTGGCCTTGCCCTCGGACGGCGGCAGCAGGACGATCATGGTGCGGACTCCCAGGTGGACGCGGGTTCTGTGTGCCCGCCCATGTTAGGACGGTCGCGTGCGGGAGCCGTGCCGCCCCTCCTCCGCGGAGGCCGATCGGAGGCCGGCGTGTAGCATCGGCCGCTCTGGGAGAGGAGCGGGGATGCACGAGTGGGCACGGCGGGTGACGCGGGACTGGCCGCCCTTCGAGGTCGAGGAGCGCGGCGGCTGGCGGTTCGGGTTCGCCGAGGGGATCACCAAACGCGCCAACTGCGCGCTGGTGATGGACCCCGGCGCGGACGTGTCCGAGGTCACCGCCTACTACACCGGGCGCGGGGTGCGGCCCTGCGTGCAGGTGTGGCCGGGGGAGGAGGAGGTCGACCGGCGCCTGGCCGGGCACGGGTACGCGGTGGTGGAGCCCACGCTGGTCCTGGCCCGTGACCTCGGCGAGCCTCCCGAGGCCCCCGGAACCTCCTCGGTCTCGACCGCGCCCGGAGCGGCCTGGTCGGGCCTGGACCTGACGCGCATCCTCGGCGGGGTCGACGCCGCCTACGCCGCCGCCGGAGGCGGCAGGGGCGCCGCGGTGCTGGACGGGGAGTCGGTGGGCGTCTGCGCCATGTTCACCGAGCCCGGGGCGCGCGGCAGGGGCGTGGCCACCGGGATCCTGGCCGACCTGTTGCGCTGGTCACACGACAAGGGCGCGCGCAGGGCCTACCTGTGCGTGGTCGCGGACAACGCCCCGGCCCTGCGCCTGTACGAGCGTGCGGGGTTCACCAGGGTGTCCGGCTACCACAACCGGGTCCTGGGCTGACCGGGTCCCGGGTCCGGACACCACGAAGGCGGCGGTTCGGTGAACCGCCGCCTTCGCCCTGTTCGTGTGGCTAACGCTCGTCCGTCTTGCTCTCGTGCAGCTTGTCGGTCTCGTCCTGGATGTCCGAGGCGATCTTGCGGAGAGAGTCGTCGTGCTTGCGCATGTGGTGCGCGCAGAACAGCAGTTCACCGCCGGAGTTCAGCAGCACCCGGACATAAGCCTGTGCACCACAGCGGTCGCAACGGTCAGCAGCCGTTAGCGGCTGGGTGGGGGCAAGGGTTCCAGTCACTTCGCCATCCTCAATACTCGGCGTTAGTCACCTCTGACAACATCTAACCCGGCCAAGACGTTCCCAACCCGGGCCCGTGTACGCCGACAGCGGAATCTGCCTGGTAGGTGCCCTGGTGGGGCGCTTTCGAGATCGATGTCGTTTCTGTTGCTGGTTGTACCCGTATGGAGGAGCTACATCCCCGTAGAGAAGGAGCATCCAGGTCGCATCCACCAGAGGTGGTAGTCTCGCGCGGGGCAGGCTCCCGTCCTCCCGCCGTGTCCCGGCGGTAGCAAGTGACCGGCACGCCGCCCCCTATCGTCAGTGCGGCGCGGTACAAAGGGCACGCACCGCATCAGCGCCCTGATGGCCCTCGAAACGCAGGAGATGTCCGAGTGACCGCCTTGACCGCAGCCGTTCACGACCCCGAGGATTACTCCGCCCGGCACCTGTCGGTCCTCGAAGGTCTTGAGGCGGTGCGCAAACGGCCGGGCATGTACATCGGGTCCACCGACAGCCGCGGCCTCACCCACTGCATGTGGGAGATCATCGACAACTCCGTGGACGAGGCCCTGGGCGGCTTCTGCGGACGGATCGACGTCACCCTGCACGCCGACGGATCCGTGTCGGTGAGCGACGACGGCCGCGGCATCCCCGTGGACGCCGAGCCCAAGTCCGGCCTCTCCGGCGTGGAGCTGGTCATGACCAAGCTGCACGCGGGCGGCAAGTTCGGCTCGGGTTCCTACACCGCCTCCGGCGGCCTGCACGGCGTCGGCGCCTCGGTGGTCAACGCCCTGTCGGCGCGCCTGGACGTGGAGGTCGACCGCCAGGGCCGCACCCACGCGCTCAGCTTCCGCCGGGGCATGCCCGGCCACTTCGCCGGCCCCGGGCCCGACGCCGAGTTCACCCCCTCCTCGGGCCTGGAGCAGATCCGCAAGGTGGCCCAGAAGGTCACCGGCACCCGCATCCGGTTCTGGCCGGACCTGCAGATCTTCCTCAAGGAAGCCGAGATCGCCCGCGAGTCGCTCCTGGACCGGGCCCGCCAGACCGCCTTCCTCGTTCCCGGGCTGACCATCGCCGTGCGCGACGAGCGCGCGGAGGGCGAGCCCGCCCACGAGGAGGAGTTCCGCTTCGACGGCGGCATCAGCGAGTTCTGCACCTTCCTGTCCCCCGACGACCCGGTCAGCGACGTGCTGCGCATCCAGGGCAGCGGCAACTTCACCGAGACCGTCCCCGTCCTGGACGACGCCGGGCACATGGTGCCCGCCGACGTCGACCGCCGCCTGGACGTGGACGTGGCCCTGCGCTGGGGCACCGGCTACGACACCACCGTGCGCAGCTTCGTCAACGTCATCGCCACCCCCAAGGGCGGCACCCACATCAACGGCTTCGAACGCGCTCTGGTGCGGGTGATCAACGACCAGCTGCGCGCCACCAAGCTGCTCAGGAACAGCGACGACCCCGTCACCAAGGACGACACCCAGGAGGGGCTCACCGCGGTCGTCACCGTCCGCCTGCCCGAGCCGCAGTTCGAGGGACAGACCAAGGAGATCCTCGGCACCTCCGCGGCGGCCAAGATCGTCTCCCAGGTGGTGGGCAAGGAGCTGCGCGAGTTCCTGACCACCACGAAGAAGGCGGAGAAGGCCAAGGCCCGCATGGTCCTGGAGAAGGTCGTCGGCGCCGCCAAGGCCCGTCTGGCCGCGCGCCAGCAGCGCGAGACCCAGCGGCGCAAGAACGCCCTGGAGAGCTCGGCGCTGCCCGCCAAGCTGGTGGACTGCCGCAGCGAGGGCCTGGAGCGCAGCGAGCTGTTCATCGTCGAGGGCGACTCGGCCCTGGGCACCGCCAAGCTGGCCCGCGACTCCGAGTTCCAGGCGCTGCTGCCGATCCGGGGCAAGATCCTCAACGTGCAGAAGTCCTCGGTCGCCGACATGCTCAAGAACGCCGAGTGCGCGGCCATCCTGCAGGTGATCGGCGCCGGCTCGGGGCGGACCTTCGACATCGACGCCGCCCGCTACGGCCGGATCATCCTCATGGCCGACGCCGACGTGGACGGCGCGCACATCCGCTGCCTGCTGCTCACGCTCATCTACCGGTACATGCGTCCGATGCTGGACTCCGGGCGGGTCTACGCGGCCGTCCCGCCGCTGCACCGCATCGAGCTGACCAACACCCGGCGCAAGCGCGGTGCCAAGCCCGAGGACCGCTACATCTACACCTACTCCGACGCCGAGCTCTCCCGCACGCTGTTGGACCTGGAGAAGCGCAAGATCTCCTGGAAGGAGCCGGTGCAGCGGTACAAGGGCCTGGGCGAGATGGACGCCGACCAGTTGGCCGAGACCACCATGGACCCGCGCCACCGCACGCTGCGCCGGATCCGCGTGGAGCAGGCCGAGGAGGCCGCCTCGGTGTTCAACCTGCTGATGGGCAACGAGGTGGCCCCGCGCCGCCGCTTCATCCAGCAGGGCGCCCAGGAGCTGGACGTGACCCGCATCGACGCCTAGACCGTGTTTCTTTGAGGCTGCGCTGCGCCTCGCCTCGTGCTCGGGCGCCGCGGGTACGGGAACCTTCGGTCCCTGCGGTGCACCCGCTCGTGCCTCGCGGGCGCACCTGCGGGGCCTCCAGAACCCCGTCGGCGCCCCCGCTGTGTCGTCTTTGAGGCTGTGCTGCGCTTCGCCTCGTGCTCGGGCGCCGCGGGTACGGGAACCTTCGGCGCCCCCGCCGGACCGGGTCCACCGACAGGCCCCGGGTTCTCAGGGGGTCCGCGGCGGTGCCCAGACCCCCTCCGCGAGGAACCGGTCGACGGCCGTGCGGTAGGGGGCGGGGTCCAGGCCCCTCTCCGCCACCCAGGCGTCGTTGTAGTAGCTGTGCTGGTAGCGTTCGCCGCCGTCGCAGATCAGGGTGACCACGCTGCCTCCGCGGCCCTCACGGAGCATTCTGGCGATGAGCTGCCACGCGCCCCACAGGTTCGTGCCCGTGGAGCCTCCGGCGCTCAGCCCGGTGACATCGTGCAGGTGCCGCATCGCGGCGATGCTCGCGGCGTCGGGCACCGGCATCATCAGGTCGATCACCGAGGGCACGAAGCTCGGCTCCATGCGGGGGCGGCCGATCCCCTCGATCCGCGAGGGCATGCCCGTGGAGTAGTCGGCCGCACCGGTCACCCAGCCGGGGAAGAACGCCGAGTTCTCCGGGTCCACCACCGCCAGGCGGGTGCTCAGCCGCCGGTAGCGCAGGTAGCGGCCGATGGTGGCGGAGGTGCCGCCGGTGCCCGCGCCCACCACGATCCAGTCGGGGCAGGGGTGGCGCTCCAGGCTGAGCTGTTCGAAGATCGACTCGGCGATGTTGTTGTTGCCGCGCCAGTCGGTGGCCCGCTCGGCGTAGGTGAACTGGTCCATGTAGTGGCCGCCCGTCTCGGCGGCCAGCCGCTCGGCCTCGGCGTACATCGCGGGCGGGGTGTCCACGAAGTGGCACTTCCCGCCGTAGCGCTCGATGAGGGCGATCTTCTCCGGGCTGGTCCTGCGCGGGATGACGGTGACGAAGTCCAGGCCGACCAGTTGGGCGAAGTAGGCCTCCGAGACCGCCGTGGAACCCGAGCTGGCCTCCACGATGGTGGTGCCCTCACGGATCCACCCGTTGGCCAGCCCGTACAGGAACAGCGAGCGCGCCAGCCGGTGCTTGAGGCTGCCGGTGGGGTGTACCGACTCGTCCTTGAGGTAGAGGTCGATGCCCCACTCCGGGGGCAGCGGGAACACGTGCAGATGGGTGTCGGCCGAGCGGTTGGCGTCGGCCACGACCCGGCGCACCGCCTCGTCCGCCCAGGAACGGGCGCTGTCGTCACGCCGGTCCACCCAGGAGGTGTCGCCCGGCTCGCTTGGTGAGGGTGCCATGCCCAGCAGGGTAGCCCGCACACGCGTGGAGAGGCGCCCGAGGCGGGAGGGCGGACCTCGTCGCGGGGACCGCGGCCCGCGCCAGGGAGGAGCCGGCCCTGGCCCCGCTGGAACGCCACGACGAGTCGGGGACCGCGGCCCGCGCGAGGGAGGAGCCCGAGCCCGGGGATCCCGGCCTCCTCGCACGGGTGCCGTCGCCCGGCGGGCGGGGCGGGCGGCGCCCCCGGAACAGGCGCCGGCTAGTCCAGTGAGCCGCCGGACATCACCGAGTACATGCGGCGGTAGGTGGACGCCTCCTCGTGGCGGCTCTGGCGCTCCAGCGTGCGTGCGAGCGCGATGTGCGCCCAGTTGTCCACCGGGTCCAGCTCGATGATCCTGCGGAAGGTCCGCTCGGCCTTGTTGAGCTGTGCGGAGTGGAAGTAGGCGCGGCCCAGCAGCTCCAGCAGGGAGCGGCTGTCCGGTTCGTGCTCGACGATCGGTTCGAGGGTCCGGGCGGCGTAGATGGGGTCGCCCAGCTCCATGAACATACGGGCGCGGTTGAAGGTTTCGTAGGTGTTCTCTTCCACGGTGCTCCTTCCGACGACGCGGGGTCGTCCCGGGTCACAACGGCCGGGGCGGCGACCGCATTCCCTGGTGGGGCGGGTGGGGCGGACGCCCGGTGCGGTCCGACACGACCGCACCGGGCCCGCGCTCCTACTGAAGAGATCCCCGGACACGTGCGCCGCGACACACCCGGCCGACGCGTCCCTCCCGGAAGGCGGGAGGCGCCTCAGAGGTCGACGGGGGTGACGCGTCCGGTGTCCACGTCGTAGATCGCGCCCGTCACCGGAAGGCCCTGGGGCAGCAGGGGGTGGTGGCGGATGCGTTCCAGGTCGTGCCGGAGCGCCCCCAGCTGGTCGTTGTCGGTGTGGAACTCCAGACTGCGGGTGTCCACCCCGTACTCCTCCCGGATGAGGTCGTGGACGGCGTCGTCGCTCTCCACGGAGGCCATCTTGCAGCGGGTGTGCGGCAGGATCAGCACCCGGTCGACACCGAGCAGGTACACCGCCAGGACCAGGGTGCGCAGGGTGTCGTCGGTCACCCTGGCGCCCGCGTTACGGAGGATCTTGGCGTCCCCCGGCTTCAGCCCCAGTGTGTCCAGGGGCTCGATCCTGGAGTCCATGCAGGTCACCAGGGCCAGGCCGCGCGCGGCGACCGGCTTGAGGCCGCCGAGGGAGAAGGACTGGGCGTAGGCCTCGTTGGCGGCGAAGAGGTCGTCGAAGGCACCCTCGGAGGAGGTGGCACCGCTGTTGTCACTCACGTGGAGTCGCTCCCTTGTTCCGTGGTCGCACACGCGCCGCGCGCACCGGGCGGATCCGGTGCGCGCGGCACATCGGTGAAGAACTCAGGCGCCGGCCCCGGAAGGGGTGATCCCGGAGTCGGTCTGCCCACTACCTACGGTAACGATCGCACGGGGGAGGGCCTCACCCGACCCGTCCCTGCGCTCGGTCAGGTCGGGCAGGCGCACCGGCTTGCCGTCGGCGCGCGCGGCGCGGGCGGGGGATCGGCCGATCCAGGCCAGCAGCAGCGTGTCCTCGCCCTTGAGGTAGCGGTGGCAGCGCACACCGCCGGTGGCGCGGCCCTTGGACGGGTAGGCCTCGAAGGGCGTGACCTTGGCCGAGCCGGCCTGGGTGCCCTCCAGGGCGTCGGAGGAGCCGGAGACGGTGACCACCACCGAGTCCTCCGGACAGGACACGGCGCCGAACCACAGCACCCGCGCCTCCTCCGACAGGCGGATCCCCGTCACGCCGCTCGCGGGACGGCCCTGGGGCCGCACGGTGTTCGCGGAGAAGCGCAGCAACTGCGCCTCGGAGGTGATGAAGGCCAGGTCCTCCTCGCCCGTGGACAACTGGGTGACGCCCATGACGCGGTCGTCGTCCTTGAGCGTGATGATCTCGAAGTCGTCCTTGTTGGGCGGGTAGTCGGGCGAGACCCGCTTGACCACGCCGTCGCGCGTGCCCACGACGAAACCGGGCCCGGAGGCGTCCATCGACACCACCGACACCACCCGTTCCCCCTCGTCGAGCTGGACGAACTCGGTCACGTCCAGCCCGGAGGCCAGCGGCGGGGCCTCCCCGACCTCGTCCGGCAGCTCGGGCAGCTCCACCACCGGAACGCGGATCATCCGGCCCAGGTCGGTGACCAGGCCGACGTCCGAACGGGAGGTGGTGGGAACGGACACGTGGACCGCGTCGTGCCGGGTGCGCAGACCCTCGTACACGCGCGGCACGGCGGCGCCCTTGCTCCGCCCGATGGTGCCGTGCACGCCCATCAGCACGTGGCAGGGCTGGTCGGCCATCTCCAGCGGGATCACCGCGCTGCGCGAGGCGCCGTCGCTCTCCCGGAGCTGGGTGCGGCGCGGGGTGGCGAACTGCTTGGAGACCTCGCCCAGCTCCTTGGAGACCAGGCGGCGCAGCTTCTTGTCCGACTCCAGGATCTCGGTGAGGGCCTCGACCTCCTTGTTGAGCTTGTCCCGCTCGGTCTCCAGCTCCTGCCGGTCGAAGCGGGTCAGGCGGCGCAGGGGGGTGTCCAGGATGTAGCGGGCCTGGACCTCGGACATGTCGTAGGCGCCCATGAGGGCCTCGCGGGCGGCGGCGGTGTCGTCGGCCTCGCGGATCAGGGAGATGACCCGGTCGATGTCCAGCAGGGCCACGATCAGGCCGTCCACCAGGTGCAGGCGCTCCTGGCGCTTGGTGCGGCGGAACTCGCTGCGGCGGCGCACCACGTCGAGGCGGTGGTTGACGTAGACCTCGAGGAGCTCGCGCAGGCCCAGGGTCTGGGGCTGGCCGTCCACGAGGGCGACGTTGTTGATGCCGAAGGACTCCTCCATCGGCGTGAGGCGGTACAGCTCCTCCAGGACGGCCTCGGGGTTGAAGCCGTTCTTGAGCTCGATGACCAGGCGCAGGCCCTGGGTGCGGTCGGTGAGGTCCTTCAGGTCCGAGATGCCCTGGAGCTTCTTGTTCTGTACCAGCTCCTTGATCCGGCTGACGATCTTCTCCGGACCCACGCTGTAGGGCAGCTCGGTGACCACCAGGCCGGTGCGGCGCGCGGAGACCTTCTCGATGGAGACCGTGGCGCGCGTCTTGAAGCTGCCGCGGCCGGTCCGGTAGGCGTCGCGGATGCCGTCCATGCCGAGGATGGTGCCGCCGGTGGGCAGGTCCGGGCCCGGAACGAACTCGGTGAGTTCCTCCAGGGTGGCGTCGGGGTTGGCGATCAGGTGGCGGGCGGCCGCGACGACCTCGCCCAGGTTGTGCGGGGCCATGTTGGTGGCCATGCCCACCGCGATCCCGGAGGCGCCGTTGACCAGCAGGTTCGGGAAGGCGGCGGGCAGGACCTCGGGCTCGGTCTCCTGGCCGTCGTAGTTGGGCCTGAAGTCGACGACGTTCTCGTCGATGGAGGAGACCAGCAGCTCCGCGGCGTGGTCCAGCCGGGCCTCGGTGTAGCGCATGGCGGCGGGGGCGTCGTCGCCGCCCAGGGAGCCGAAGTTGCCGTGGCCGTCGATCAGCGGCACGCGCATGGCGAAGGACTGGCTCAGGCGCACGAGGGCGTCGTAGATGGCGCTGTCACCGTGGGGGTGCAGCCGTCCCATCACCTCCCCGACGACGCGTGCGCACTTGACGTGGCCGCGGTCGTGCCGGAGCCCCATCTCGTTCATCTGGTAGAGGATGCGCCGCTGCACGGGCTTCATACCGTCGCGCGCGTCCGGTAGCGCGCGTTGGTAGATGACCGAGTAGGCGTACTCCAGGAAGCTGCCGCGCATCTCCTCGGAGACGTCGATGTCGATGATCTTCTCGGCGAGATCCTCGGGGGGACGGGTAGTAGTACGGGCCATGTCCGTAATTCTGGCCTGTGCCAGAGACTGAAACGTACATAGGCGCGTGGTTGGAGGTGTGTGAGCCGTGCGACGCGTGGTTTTCGCCCATCCTTGGGACGGTTTTCGCCCCGGGGGCGGGCCGGGGCGAGAACCACTGTCGGGGATGGTGCGGGGAGGGGGCCGTCCGCTGGTCACGGCCCCTCCCGGGCACCGCGGGAACGCCTGGGGAGCGGCGTCCCCGCGGTGCCCCGCCGACCGCCGACCGCCGTCGCCGTCAGCCGGTGAAGGGAATCGTGATCGAGGCGCCGCCGTCGGGGCCGAGCAGAACCTTCGACGACTGGTTTCCCAGGGCGCTCCACAACTCGACGCGGACCGAACCGCCGTTCATGTCGCCGAGGGCGCCCTCACCGCTCGCCAGGCCCTGTTCCTGCGTGTACTCCTCCCAGCCGTCCAGGTCGTCGGTGGCGAGGTAGCGGTAGGTCTCCGTCCGGTCGTCGGTACCGTCGCCGTCCAGGTCGTAGACCACGCGGACCTGGACGGCGTTGGCGATCGCGCTCCCGGAGTCCACCGGAAGGGAGAACGCCGTGGAGCCGCCGGTGTGGGAGCCGGTCAGGCCGTCGGCGCGCAGGACCACCCTGTCGTCCGGCGGCAGGCCGTCCTGGTTGCTCCCTCCGGCGGAGGCCACGGTGATCTCGTCGACGGAGCCGTGCGGGGTGCCGGAGAGCGCGGTGGGGGTCAGGTGGAGGCGTCCGTCACCGATGTCGCCGTCCCCCGGGTCCCCGGGGTCACCGGGGTCACCGGGGTCTCCCGGGTCGCCGGGGTCGCCTCCGCCGCCCTCACCCGTGGTGGAGGCCAGGGAACGCGGCTCCACGCGCAGTTCGACGCCGTCGGAGAAGGTGACGGTGACGGGCTCCGGTCCCGGGTTGAACGCGGTGTGGGTGCGGGCGCCGTTATCGTCGAAGACCGCGTAGTGCGCGGTGTCGGCGGTGACGGAGGTGTCGACGGTGCCCACCTCGGCGAGCGTGGAGACCCACTGGTAGGTGTGCGGCTTGGACTCGCCCGCCTCCGGCTCGTAGGTGTCCCACTGCTCCTCGAACATGCGCAGGGCGTCGTCTCCGTCGGAGAGGGCGCGGTGCGCCCAGTGGATGTCGCGCCAGATCTGCGGTTCGCGGCCGAGGCGGTCCACCAGGGACTCGTACATGGCGCCGGCGTGCTCGGGGTCGTACCCCAGGTACAGCGAGCCGGCGGTGATGGGCAGGTAGTTGATGCCGTAGTGCTCCTCCTCACCGCCGTCCCACCAGATGCGGTAGTCGCCGCCGTCGCCCCAGACCATGCCCACGACGTCGTGCCCGAAGTCGTCGGGGAAGGTCGCGCCGCCGTGGTCCTGCCAGTAGCGGGCGATGGCGGAGGCCTGGGTGGTGTGCAGGTACACGCCCAGGTCGCGCAGCTCCTCGTCGCCGGTCAGCGAGCCGAACAGGGCGGTGGCGGCGGCGAAGTGCATGCCCTCGGAGGAGGACTCCTGGTTGTTGCCCGAGGCGAACCCGGCGTGCCCGGAGGCCCATCCGTGTCCCGCGTAGGGGGAGAAGGAGCGCAGGCGGGGGAACATGTCGCTGTCGGGGTCGGGTTCGGCCACGTCCCGGATCAGCAGGCGGACCATGCCGCCCCAGGAGTCCTCGTCGGCCCACGCGCTGTCGTAGCGGGCGACGACGGCCGCCGCCGAGACGAAGTAGCCGTAGTGGAAGTCGTGGTCGTTGAGCTCCTGCGCGGCGCCGAAGCTGGCCGGGTAGCCGAGCATGGTGCCCCACTCGGCGTTGTGGTGGAACTGGCGGGTGCCGCCGGCGGTCAGCCAGTCCTCCAGGCGCCCCCTGACCAGGTCGAGGAGCTCGTCGCGGGCCTCGGTGTACCCGATGGAGTCGGCGATGGGCACGAGCTGGGCCAGGCGCCCCATGGCCTTGCCGTCCCAGTAGGTGTCGCCGGGTTCGGGGAAGGGCTCGGGGTCGGCGAGGACCTCGTCGATGAGCTGGCGCATCCGGTCGTGGTCGGCGCTCTCCACGGTCGGCAGGCTGGGCAGGACGCCCTGGGTGGTCAGCTCGGTCGTGAAGGCGGTGCCCTCGACCACCCGCATCTCGCCGCGCGGTGAGGCGTAGGAGAGGTCGGTGAGCGCGGTGGTGGCGTTGTCCCACTGGTGGGGGTAGAGCGCCATCAGCGTGCCGGTCTCCCCGCCCTCGCGCGCCTCGGTCTCCAGCCGGTAGGTGCTGGTCAGGGTGGCGGCGGCCTCGTCGTAGCCGTACTCGACGACGGAGCCGGTGACGAAGGAGTGGGCGTAGGGGGCGAAGGCGTCCAGGTCGCCGGGGGAGGGGAGCACCGCCACGGAGTAGTGCCCGTCGGCTCCGGTGGCGGCGGTGAAGGTGTTCCCGGACCGGGTCCAGGCGGTGTCGGAGGGGGCGAAGAGGGCGTAGTGGCGGCCGTCGACGCTCGCGCCGACCACCGGTCCGTCCTCGTGCCAGACCTCGGGCGGGCTGGAGAAGGCCACCTCGGCGTCGCCGCCGCCGGTCTCGGCGTAGGCGAAGGGCATGCCTTGGCCGATGGTCACGCGCAGGGACGAGCCGCCGCCCTCCCAGTGCGGGGTGACCGTCCAGTCGCCGCTGTCGGCCACCCGGGTGTCGGGGGAGTCCAGCCCGGTCGTGCCCAGGGACAGGTCGGCGGTGTGGGGGTGCTCGTACTTGAGGCCGTCGCCGACGAGCCGGTGGTCCTGCGGGTAGCCCATCTCCAGCCCGCCCGCGTGGGGGCGGAAGCTGGCGGGGTGGGCGAAGAGGTTCTCGCCGTACGGGTTGTCGGGATAGCGCTGGAAGATGAGGGAGGACCACCACTCGTTGGTGGGGGCGGGGCCCTGGTAGTCGTCGGTGACCTTGGGCGAGACCGGGTTGCCGTTGAGGTCGGAGGGGCCGGAGGCCCCCGCGGGGAGGGCGTCGGTGTAGCTTCCCGCGCCCACCGGGACCTGTGCCGCCGACTCGGCCGCGGACGCGGTGCCGGCGCCGTCGAGGGTGAGGGCCGGAGTGGACGCTCCGACGACGGCGAGTGCCGCCGCGGCCGCCAGCGCCCCGAACCGCGCGTTCCGCCGGGACGAGGCCCGGGATCGCGGACGCCCGGGACCGGATCGACTCCATGGGTGTTGCATGGTGCGCCTTTCGCTCGTTCTGGAGGGAGGTGGCTCCCCGTACATGCGGGAGCGCTCCCAGACGTGAGCCCTGACGAGGAGTGTTCATCCGGGCACCGAGAAGCGCAATGCCGGTAAAGTGGAAAGTTTCCTTACTGTTACACGGGTGGCCTCGTGCACCTTTTTGGAACTCAGTGCCTAAATGTCCGTCTGGACCTGTTCCCGTCGGGACCGGGCCTGTGGACGACCGCTTCGTCGGTCCCCGGGCTCTGGTACCAAAGGACGTATGGCCACACCCGTTCCTGACAACACCGTCCCCACCGACGCCCCCGGCGGCGCGCTGCGCGAACGCGCCGAGGTGCACCTGCGGGCCCTGGCCGGGGACTCCGCCCGGCTGCGCGAGGACCAGTGGACCGCCATCCACGCCCTGGTCGCCGAGCGCCGCAGGGCCCTCGTCGTCCAGCGCACCGGCTGGGGCAAGTCGGCGGTGTACTTCGTGGCCACCGCGCTCAGGCGCGCCGAGGGGGCGGGCCCCACCGTCATCGTCTCCCCGCTGCTGGCGCTGATGCGCAACCAGATCGCCGCCGCCGAGCGCGCGGGCATCCACGCGCGCACCATCAACAGCTCCAACACCACCGACTGGGAGGCCGCCTACACCGACGTGGCGGCGGGCAGGGTCGACGTGCTGCTGGTCAGCCCCGAACGCCTCAACAACCCGGAGTTTCGCGACCGGGTCCTGCCCGAGCTGGCCGCCGGTGCGGGCCTGGTCGTCATCGACGAGGCCCACTGCGTCTCCGACTGGGGCCACGACTTCCGCCCCGACTACCGGCGGATCCGTTCCCTGCTGCACGACCTGCCCGACGGCGTCCCGGTGCTGGCCACCACCGCCACCGCCAACGAGCGCGTCACCCACGACGTCGCCGAGCAGCTCCGGGCGGGCGGAGAGCGCGAGGACACCCTGGTCCTGCGCGGCCCCCTGGAGCGCGAGAGCCTGCGCCTGGCCGTCGCGCGGCTGCCCGACTCCACGGCCCGGCTCAGCTGGCTGGCCGAGCACCTGCCCAAGATCCAGGGTTCGGGCATCGTCTACACGCTCACCGTCAGCGCCGCCCAGGAGACCGCCCGCTTCCTGACCGAGCAGGGCATGGACGTGCGCCCCTACACCGGCCAGACCGACCCCGACGAGCGCCGCGAGGCCGAGGACGACCTGCTCGCCAACCGGGTCAAGGCACTGGTCGCCACCAGCGCGCTGGGCATGGGCTTCGACAAGCCGGACCTGGGCTTCGTCGTCCACCTGGGCGCCCCGCAGTCCCCGATCTCCTACTACCAGCAGGTCGGCCGCGCAGGCCGCGGCGTGCAGCGGGCCGAGGTGGTGCTGCTCCCCGGCCGTGAGGACACCCAGATCTGGGAGTACTTCGCCGGGCTGTCCTTCCCGCCCGAGCAGACCGTGCGCCAGACCCTGGAGGTGCTCGCCGACGCCGACCGGCCGCTGTCGCCCGCCCACCTGGAGACCCGGGTGGACCTGCGCCGCACCCGCCTGGAGCAGATGCTCAAGGTGCTGGACGTGGACGGCGCCGTCCGCCGGGTCCGGGGCGGCTGGGAGGCCACCGGCCGACCGTGGTCCTACGACGCCGAGCGCTACGAGGCCGTCAGCCGCGCACGCGAGCGCGAGCAGCGCGCCATGCTCGACTACATCGACCTCGGCACCTGCCGGATGGAGTTCCTGCGCCGCCAGCTCGACGACCCGGAGGCCGTTCCCTGCGGGCGCTGCGACGTCTGCACGGGGGAGTACTGGCCCACCGACGTCGACTCCACCCGGCGTGAGGCCGCCGCCGAGCACCTGGACCGGCCCGGCACCCCGATCGCGCCGCGCCGCCAGTGGCCGACCGGGATGAGCACCCTGGGCGTGGACCTGTCCGGCAAGATCAAGGAGGAGCTGCGGGCCGGGGAGGGGCGCGCACTGGGCCGCCTCACCGACATCGGCTGGGGCAACGAGCTGCGCCGTGTCCTGGCGGCCGACGCCCCCGACGCGCCGGTGGACGAGCGCGTGGTCCAGGGCGTGGTGCGGGTCCTGGCCTCCTGGGGGTGGGAGCGCCGCCCCGTCGGAGTGGTGGTGATGCCCTCGCTCACCCGCCCCGGGATGATCACCGACCTGGCCTCACGGCTGGCCCGGCTCGGGCGGCTCACACCCGTGGGAGCGCTGGAGTACGGCACCGGGCAGGGGCCGGGGCCCCGAAGGCACAACAGCGCGATGCGCCTGGAACAGGTGTACTCGGCCCTGGCCGCGGGAGAGGAGCTGGCCGGGCGGATGGCCGAGCTCCAGGAGCGGACGCCGGGACCGGTACTGCTGGTCGACGACTTCGTCGACACCGGCTGGAGCCTCACCGTGGGCGCCGCCCTGCTCCGCCGGGCCGGGGCCCCCGAGGTCCTGCCGCTCACCCTGGCCACCACCGGGAGCTGATCCGGCGGCGTCCGCGCGGCGGACGGGTGAAACTCCGAGGAGGCTCCCTCCACGCCGGTCCCGCGCCTGGGCTGTGTCTCCTGGAGGCTGCGCTGCGCTTCGCCCCGTGCTCGTGCGCCGTAGGTACGGGAACCTTCGGATCCTCCGGTGTGGCGGCTCGTTCCTCGCAGCCCCACCTACGAATCCTCCAGAACCCCGTCGGCGCCCTCGCTTCTCCTTGAGGCTGCGCTGCGCTTCACCTCGTGCTCGGGCGCCGCGGGTACGGGAACCTGCGGTCCCTGCGGTGCGCCCGCTCGTGCCTCGCGTGCGCATATGCGGGGTCTCCGGCAGCCCCGTCGGCGCCCTCGCTGTGTCGTCTTTGAGGCTGCGCTGCGCTTCGCCTCGTGTTCGGGCGCCGCGGGTACGGGAACCTTCGGATCCTCCGGTGTGGCGGCTCGTTCCTCGCAGCCCCACCTGCGAATCCTCCAGAACCCCGTCGGCGCCCTCGCTGTGCAGTGGCACGGGACCGAGTCCACCAAGCAGAACCCAGGGTCGTCGCGGAGGCCGACGGTGTCACGGGGAGCAGGAGCACCGCGGCCGGGCACGTCCCGACGAGCACTCGCGGCCACCGCCCCGGCCGCTGCCGACGGCGTCTAGCGGATGCGCTGGCCGCGCGGGGCGCCGCGGCGGACCGGCTGGCCCTCGCCCAGGTCCGGGCGTGCGCCCGGCTGGTGCAGGGCGCGTGCAGCCAGGTGGTGCGCCCGGGACAGCGCCTCCTTGGGGTGGCGTCCGGCCAGCCACGCGGGCAGGAAACCGGCGACGAACGCGTCACCGGCGCCCACCGACCCCGGGGACGGCTCCACCTGCTCGGCGGGCGCCGTCACGCAGTCCTCACGGGTCTTGGACGCCCACAGGCCGCCCTCCTGGCCGAGCTTGAGCACCACGTTCGGGAACCAGGCGGTCAGCACCTTCGCGGCGGCCTCGGGCTCGTCGCGTCCGGTGAGCACCCGGGCCTGGTCGACGTTGGCGAACAGCAGGCGCGTGCCCTGCGTCCACTCCAGGAAGTTCTCCGCGCCCGCTCGCTCCAGCGGCGCGTGCGAACCGGCGTCCACCGAGATCGACATCCCGCTCTCGCGGGCCATGCGCAGCGCCACCCGGGCCGCGCGCCGGGAGTCGGGGTTGATCAGCGTGTACCCCGACACGTGCAGGTGCCCGTCCGGGCCGAACACGTCGCGGGGCAGGTCCTCGGGCTGTAGGCGGGCGTTGGCGCCCGGATCGCTCAGCATCGTCCGGTCGCCCCGGTGCGTGATCATCACCACGCAGGTACCGGTGGGGCGCTCGGGGTCCATCACCACGCGCGAGTCCAGGCCGTAGCCCATGAGTTCCATCTCGCGTGTGCGCCCGGTGATGTCGGAGCCACGTCGACCAACGAAGGTGGTCTCGGTGCCCTCCACGGCCAGCCACGAGGCGATGTTCGCCCCCGATCCGCCGCCGTACATGACCACGGACGCCGGAGTGTCGCTGCCGCGAGCCAACGGGTAGAACGCGCGCGCGACGGCGTCGGTCATCAGGTCACCGATCACGACCACTCGTGTCATTTCGCCAACCACCGCCGAGGATTATGAGATTCCGTGCTCGCACGACGTTAACAGGTGAACTGTCAGCGGCGTGTAACGAAGTGACAGCACCCCGGCCACACCGGATCCGATTCCTTCCCGGAACCCCGAACCCCGGCAGGGCAGGCGACCGGGGCCCGGACCGAAACCCTGGGACCGGGCCTGTGGAGACGCGCCCGACAGCGCCCTGCGAGCGGGGTTTTCACGGCACCCGGGCGGACTTTCCCCGGATTCGGCCGTTTGTCGTCTAGTCTCGCAGTCGTGCAGTCCTACCCGAACCACTGGGAAGCCGACGTCGTCCTCACCGACGGAGGCACCGCGCACCTGCGCCCCATCACCCCCGAAGACGCTGACCTGCTCCGCGAGTTCCACGCCAGGCTCTCCCCGGAGACCATCTACTACCGGTTCTTCGCGCCCTACCCCAAGCTCTCCGACCGCGACATCAGGCGCTTCACCAACGTCGACTACGAGGACCGGGTGGCGCTGGTCGCCACCATCTCCGACTCCCTCGTCGCCGTGGTGCGCTACGACAAGGTGGCGCCCGAGGAGGCCGAGGTCGCCTTCGTCGTGGAGGACGCCCACCAGGGCCGCGGACTGGCCTCGGTGCTGCTGGAGCACATCGGCGCCGCCGCGCGCGAACGCGGCATGCGCCGCTTCATCGCCGACGTGCTCCCCGAGAACCGGCGGATGATCAACGTCTTCCGCGAGGCCGGATACACCGCCCAGCAGACCTTCGACGAGGGCGTCATCCGGCTCACCCTGGACCTTCAGCCCACCGACGACTCCACCGAGGTCATGCGGGCACGTGAACAGCGCGCCGAGTCGCGATCCATCGCCCGCCTGCTCTTCCCGAGCTCGGTCGCGGTCATCGGCGCCAGCCGCACCGCGCACACCATCGGCCAGACCGCCCTGCGCAACCTGCTCGGCGGTGAGTTCCAGGGCCCCGTCTACCCCGTCCACCCCGAGGCCAGGGCGGTCGTGGGCGTGCGCGCCTACCCCTCGGTCCTGGAGATCCCCGACCAGGTCGACCTCGCCGTCGTGGCGGTACGCGCCGACATGGTGGTCGACGTGGTCGAGCAGTGCGCCGAGAAGGGCGTGCACGGACTCATCGTGGTCAGCTCCGGGTTCGGCGAGACCGGCCCCGAGGGCCGCGTCCGCCAGGACGAGCTGGTGCGCACCGCGCGCGCCGCCGGGATGCGCGTGGTCGGCCCCAACTGCCTGGGCATCGCCAACACCGACCCTGCGGTCTCGCTCAACGCCACCCTGTCCCCGGACCTGCCGCCCACCGGCACCATCGGGTTCTTCTCCCAGTCCGGGGCCCTGGGCCGCGCCATCCTCCAGCGCGTCGCCGAGCGCGGGATGGGCCTGTCCACCTTCGTCTCGGCGGGCAACCGCGCCGACGTGTCCGGCAACGACCTCATGCAGTACTGGCAGGAGGACCCGGCCACCGAGGTGGTGTTGCAGTACCTGGAGTCGCTGGGCAACCCGCGCAAGTTCACCCGTCTGGCCCGCCGCCTGGCCAAGCAGAAGCCGGTCGTGGCGGTGCGCAGCGGCGGTTCGACGCGGACCACGCCCACCGGCCACGCCGCGGGCGGGCTCGCCCTGCCCGACTACGCGGTCACCTCGCTGTTCCAGCAGGCCGGGGTGGTGCGGGTGGACGACATCACGCAGATGTTCGACGCCGCGCAGGTGTTCGCCTACCAGCCGCTGCCCGAGGGGCCCCGCGTGGGCGTCATCGGCAACTCCGACTCCCTGGAACTGCTGGTCAAGGACGCGGCCGTGCGCCAGGGGCTCAAGCCGCACGACCCGGTCAACCTGGGCCCCCAGGCCACCGCGGAGGACTTCGACCGCGCCCTGGAGACGGTGCTGGCCGCCGAGGACGTGCACTCGGTCGTGGTGGTGTTCGTCCCCGCGCTGCACCCCATCTCCGACGACGTGGCCCGTGTGCTGCGGGCCCGCTCCCTGAGCTCGGCCAAGCCCATCGTCACCACCTACCTGGCCCGCCAGGGGATCCCCGACGAGCTGCGCCAGGTCGGCGAGCGGGGCGAGACCCTGCGCGGGTCGGTGCCCTCCTACCCCTCGCCCGAGGACGCGGTGCGCGCCCTGGCCTACGCCACCCGCTACGCCCAGTGGCGCAACCGCAGACCCGGACGCCACCCCGAACTGCCCGACATCGACCGCGCCCGCGCCCGCGCCACCATCGCCCGCGCGCTCAAGAACAGCACGAACCAGACGAAGGACATCGCCTGGTTCGGCGGGGAGCGCCGCTACGACGAGGAGACGGCGATCTCCGGCGAGGACGCCCGCGAGCTGCTGTCCTGCTACGGCATCACCGCCTACCCCGACATCCCGGTCTCCTCGGAGGAGGAGGCCGTGGTGGCCGCCGGGGAGCTGGGCTACCCGGCGGTGGTCAAGGCCGACTCCCCGGACCTGCGCCTGAGGGCGGGCGGCGCTTTCGTGCGCGCCGACCTGCGCACCCCCGAGGACGTCCGCAGCGCCTTCGCCTCCCTGCACGACCGCTTCGGCGAGGAGGCCTCGCTCGTCGTGCAGCGCATGGCCGCCCCCGGGGTGCCCACGGTCATCCGGGCGGGGGACAACCAGTCCTTCGGCTCGGTGGTCTCCTTCGGCCTGGCGGACGTGACCGCCGAGCTGCTCGACGACCGGTCCTTCCGGCTGGCGCCGCTCACCGACGTGGACGCCGCGGACCTCATCCACGCCGTGCGCGCGGCCCCGCTGCTGTTCGGACTGCCCGCCGGTGCGACCTCGCTCGCCGAGCAGCCCAACGTGGAGGCCCTGGAGGAACTCCTCATACGGGTGTCGCGCCTGGTGGAGGCCTTCCCCGAGGTCGGCTACGTCGACCTGGACCCGGTTCTGGTCAACGCCACCGGCGCCCACGTGCTGGGCGCGCGCATGTGGCTGCGCGAGGCCCCCGAGGTACGGCCGGACGTCGGTCCCCGGCGACTGCGCGGGGTGACGTTCTGATCATGGGATGGGCGTCCCGTTTCACGTTCCGGTCGCGAACTGTCACGGGGAGGAGGCAGGATAGGGGTATGAGGAAAACACGTGCCGTGTCCACGGACTGGCGGCTGGAGATCGAGCGCAGCGGGTACTACCCCGCGCTGGTGATCGACGCCGTCGCCGATGTCCTTGGTGACGAGAGCGCCGAGGCGTTCATCGTGCACCACGAGGCGACCTTCGACCCGGCCATGGAGATGCGGCGGCACATCACCGTGATGCTGCTGACCGCGACCCGGCTCGTGGTGTGCCACACCGACGAGCACCCGCCCACCGAACCCGGCGGTACCTCGCACGCCTCCACCACGACCGACAGCATCCAGTTGGGCAACATCCAGTCGGTGGCCCTGACCCGGGTGGTGCCCAACCCCGCCCAGTACACGCCGGGCAGCCTGCCCAGCGAGCTGGTGCTGAGCGTCAACCTCTCCGTGAACTGGGGAGCGATCGCCCACATCGACCTCGAACCGGCCTCCTGCGAGGACGAGGCGTGCGAGCTCGACCACGGTTACACCGGAGCGATCACCGCCGAGCCCCTCACGCTGCGTGTGAGCGAGGCCGCGGACGGAGCCCCGGCCGTTTCGGCGATGATGCACTTCGCCGACGCCCTGTCCGCGGCGAGCACCCGCCGCTGAGGACGCCGGAGCCGGGAGGTCCTCCCCGGGTCCGAAGGAGGCTTCCGGCCCCCGGCCGGATCCCCGGCCGCGAGGCGGGGGCCTCCGGTGCCGCACGGGGGCCACGGCGTGCGGTCGGCCGGTCGCCGACGGTTTCGTCGGCGTCGGCGCGAAGAGCGCGGGTGAAGCCGGCCGTGACGGCGGCCGACCCCCCGAAGGGGCCCGGCGCCGTTCCCGGCACGGGCACGGCGCCGGGCCCTCCCGCGAAAAGGACGGGAAAACCGTTCCGGGCCGACAGCACCGGCTTCCCGAGTGTTCGCTTGTGGGCCGGAGGCCGCGGCCATAACCTGCGAATATGCTCGTGCAACGAATGCAGGCGGCGGCACTCTTCGCCGGGCCGGTCATATTCGCCGCATCGCCTTTCTTCTGGGTCGACGGACATTACGGCGTGAACGGTGGGATATTGATCGCGCTTTCCATGGTCCCCTGGGTGTACGGACTGATCGGCGAATATGAGCGGTTGCGCGAACGCGTCCCCCGTGTCGCCGGACTGTGGTTGCTGGTGCTCCTGATCGGGATGTCCGGCACCATCGCCTTCGGGTTGCAGGGATTCTTCGAAGGCGTGCTGGGTGTGGAGGGCCGTGCGGCCCTGGCGCGGTTCGGCGACTACCCGCCGCAGAGCGTTCTTGTGCTGTGGATTCCGGGTCCGTTCTTTCCGCTTTCCCTTCTGGCCTTCGGTGTGCTCATCGGTTGGACCCGAATGTCTCCATGGTGGGTGTCCGTCCTGATCTGCCTGGCCGCTGTCGCCTTTCCGCTGGGCCGAGTTCTTCGCCTCGAATGGGTCGCCTACATCGCCGACCTGCTGGTGGTGATTCCGTTCTCCCAACTCGCCTGGCGCGCCTGGCGCAGGGCGGAAGCCGTCTCCGCGGCGCCCTGAGCCAGGGCGGCCGCCCGCCTCCGTGACCGCGCCCCACCGCGACCCGTCGGCTCCGGGAGTACGGCGGCACGGGAGCCGCGGGTGGCGGGGAGCGGACTCCGTCGCTTCACGTGACACGGGGACACGGCCGGGAACCGGCGAGCGCCGTGGTGTCCCGACGACCCGGCCCTCTAGGGTTGTCCGTGCACAACGCCACGAGCGGGACGCGTCCGGCCACGAGCCGGGCGTGTACGCGAGCCGCGACGGACCCGCGCGCTCCCGTCCCTCCCCGCACCCGGAGAAAGGCCGGCGCCCACCATGACGCAGCACCCCTCCCCGACACCCTCGGACGACACGCCCCTGGTACGCCTGACCGTCGACCGGGCCATCGCCACGATCACCCTCGACTCCCCCCGCAACCGCAACGCGCTGTCCGCGCGGCTGCGCTCGGAACTGTCCGAGGCCCTCGCCGACGCGGTGGCCGACGACGAGGTGCGCGGTGTCGTGCTCACCGGCACGGGCCCCGTGTTCTGCGCGGGAGCCGACCTCAAGGAGATCGGCGCGGCGCTCCGGGGCGCCCCGGTCGAACCGGCGCCCGAACTCCCCGAGGTCTTCGAGCAGATCATGGGCGCGCCCAAGCCGGTGGTCGCCGTCCTCAACGGTGCCGCCCGGGCCGGGGGCATAGGGCTCGTGGCCGCCGCGGACATCGCGCTGGCACCCGAGAGCGCCACGTTCGCCTTCACCGAGGTGCGCATCGGCGTGGTCCCCGCCGTCATCTCCGTCCCGGTGTCCGCCCGGATGCACTCGCGCCAGCTCAGCCACTACTTCCTCACCGGGGAGGTGTTCGACGCCTCCGAGGCCGCCGGGGCGGGCCTCATCACCCGGGCCGTCCCCGACGGGGACATGGAGCACGCGGTGGACACGGTCCTGCGGGGGCTGCGGGCGTCGGCGCCGCGCGCGCTGTCGCGCACCAAGGAGCTCCTGGGCGAACTGGGCTCGGGCGCGCTGGCCGCCGCCGACCGGCGGTCCGAGGCCTTCTCCCGGATGGGCGAGCTGTCCGCCGAGTTCTTCGGGAGCGAGGACGCGGCCGAGGGCCGTGCCGCCTTCTTCGAGAAGCGCCCGCCGCGCTGGGCCCGCTAGCCGGCCGCCGGCCGCTGGGGGCGCCCTCCGCGACATCCGAAGGTCGGACACCCCGTCACCGGGTGTCCGACCCGTGCGACCCGGGTGCGTCCGCTCCCGACGACAGGTCACAATGGTCGGGTGAGTTACTCCGGAGATACCAGGGTCGGTGGTCCCCCCGACCTGCGACGACTAACGCATCTGACGATCACCAAACTGGCCGTCGGGCCGATGGACAACAACACCTACCTGCTACGTTGCCGTGCCACCGACGAGGCCGTGCTCATCGACGCCGCGGCCGAGCCCGACCGCATCCTGGAACTGATCGGCGAGAACGGCCTGACGAGGGTGATCACCACCCACCGCCATCAGGACCACTGGCAGGCACTGGCCGAGGTTGTCGGCCAGACCGGTGCCCGCACGGTCGCCCACCCCGACGACAGCGGGGAGCTCCCGGTCTCCGTGGACGAGCCCGTCGTGCACGGGACGCGCGTCCCCGTGGGGGAGAGCTTCCTGACCGTCATCCACCTGCGCGGGCACACCCCCGGGTCGATCGCCCTGCGCTACGACGACCCCGACGGTCGAACCCACCTGTTCACCGGTGACAGCCTCTTCCCGGGCGGTGTCGGCCGCACCTGGTCCGACGAGGACTTCCGCGTTCTGCTCGGGGACGTGGAGGAGCGCCTGTTCGGTTCGATGGCCGACGACACCTGGGTCTACCCCGGGCACGGGCGCGACACCACCCTGGGAGTGGAGCGCCCGCACCTGGACGAGTGGCGCGAGCGCGGCTGGTAGGGGCCTCAGACACCGAAACAGCAGAAGCCGATCCGCCCGAGGTGAACGGCCACCGCCTCGGGCAGGGGCACACCCCTCGCGAACGCGCGGTGGAAACGGCGCATCGCCACGTCGGTCCTGGAGTCCCCGACGGGGACGGGGCTGGCGACCACCGCGCGCACCCCCGCGGCGAGCAGAGCACCGACGAAGCCCAGCGGAGCCCCGGCCCGGCCCGCGAAGCCCCGGCCGCTCCAGCAGGTGGACAGGACCACCACGCCCGGCACCCGGGGCAGCGCGGCCAGGTCGCAGGCGAGCAGGGGGCCGTCGTCCAGCGTGACCGAGGCGAGCATGGGCGAGCGGTGGGGAACGCGCCCGTGCCCGGCCAGGTGGACCAGGTCGGCCTCCCCGAAGGCGGCCAGCACGTCGAAGCGCCCGGTCCGGTCGGCGGTGAGCACACGCGCTCCCGGATAGAGGCCGGCCAGCCCGGCCACCTCGCGCCCGGCCCCGGCGGGGCCGGGCGCCGCCACCAGCAGTACCCGTTCCGGCACGGCGGGCGCGGCGGTGCCGGAGGGGGCGTGGTCCAGCCAGAACCGGGCGGTGGGCACCAGGTGCACCGGACGTCCCCGTAGCGGGGGGAGCACGCCCCACGGCGGATCGCCCAGGTAGGGATCGCCCGCCACCACCAGCGGGCGGTCCCCGACCAGTGGCAGCAGCGGGCCGAGCAGGGCGTCGGCGGCGGCGTCGGCCGCCTCCTGGGCGCCGGTCCCGAACGCGTGCCCGGGGAGCAGCAGCGGATGCACGAACCGGCCGAGTACCCGTGCCACGTGGCGGAGCGGCCCCAGCACCCGGGCGTGGACCCGCCCGGCCACGGCCACGAGCGCCACGGCCTCCCCTCCGGCCCGCGTGTACCGGACGAACGCCCGGTCGCCGAGCCGCTCCAGAAGCGCGTCGGCCACGGGCCGGACGCGGGAGTCCCGTGGCGGGCCGCCCGCGTGCCCCCGCGCGGGCGCGGAGGGCGGCGGTGCGCCGGACGGCCGCGCGGACCGGGTCTCGTGGTGTGCCTGCCAGCGGGCGGACTCCAGGCGTCGGGCGGCGGTGTCGGGGTCGCGCCCGTGGACCAGGGCGTCCCGGTAGTGCTCGGCCAGTGAGACCGTCGCCGGCGTACGCAGCCCGGGACCGGGAACGTGGGGGACCGCCCAGGTCCGGGCCAGCTCCGCCCACTCCAGGGCGGCGGCCGCGTCCCCGGCCTCCAGCGCGCTCTCCAGCCCGGCCTGGACGACGTGCGGGTCGCTTCCCGCCTCCGCGAGCCAGGGCCCCGGCAGACGGGGCGCGGCGCGGTCGAGCGCGTCCAGCGCCCGGTGCCGCGCGGCCCCTCCGTGCGGTCGGGCCACCGCCAACGGCCTCCGAACGGCCAGGGCGTTCCGTGCCCGGGACACGGGGCGGGACCGGTCGCCGCGCACCGCGATCCGTTCCAGGCGCGCGGCCAGCCGGTACCACAGGGAGCCGGTGCCGAACATGTGGCGGACCCGGCGGGTGAGTTCGACGGTACGGAGGAGGTCGCCCCGCAGCAGCCACAGTTTGGCCTCCACCAGCATGGTGTTGGCCGACGCGGGCGCGCCGTCGGCCCAGGGGCCGTCCGCCAGGGCCGTCGCCGCCTCCTCCACCAGCCCCTCGGCCAGCAGTGCCTCGGCCAGGTCCACGTGCAGGGCCTCCCGCCGCTCCGGGGGAAGGCGGTCGGTCAGGCCGTGGAAGGTGGCGATGGCCCCGGAGGCGTCGCCCCGGTAGAGGCTCAGGCACCCCAGGTTCTGGCGGACCACCATGTCCATCAGCGGCAGGCGGCGCTCCTCCGCCAGGGAGAGGGCCTCGCACAGGTGGTCCTCGGCCTGCGCGAAGCGTCCGCACAGCGTCTGCGCCAGTCCCAGGTTGAGCAGGACCCCCGGCATCACCGTCACGGACTCGGCCACCGGGTGGCCGCGGAGCCGCCGATGGGTGTCGGTCAGCAGCTCCGCGGTCTGCTCGAACATGCCGCCCTCCTGCGCCAGCAGGACTCCGCGGGTGACCCGGGCGAGCAGCGATCTGCCGGAGCGCAGCACGGTGTGGTCGAGTTCGCCCCGCCCGCCTGGGAGGGGAGGGGCCGAGGGGGAGTCCGGGGGAGGGGATGCCGGCTGGGCGCGCAGGGACACGTACGGGTGCCTTTCACCGAGGGGGTGTCGGTCCCAGGGATAACAGCGGTGGGGGCCCGGCGGGAGTGGTCGGAGCCGATCCGGGGAAACCCGGCGTGCGCGAACCCGGACGAAGCCGGGTAAGAACCACGATCGGGAGGGTGTTCACGTTGTCCCCCAATCCGGATTCGGAGCGTCCCGTACTGTGACGCCTGGGACACAGCGGCCCGGAGCACCGGAGCACCGGAGCATCAGGGCACCGGAGCGCCAGGGCGGCGCCGGGCGGTGCGGTACCGGACGGGCCGGGAGCGCGGGACGGCCGTCCGGTCAGACGGTGAACCAGTCGGTGACCACCGGCGGGTGGCCCATCCGGCTCAGGGACAGGCTGATCGGCCCGCGGGCCAGGCCGGACAGGGTGAACCTGCCGTCCTCGCCGACCCGCAGGCTGTCGGAGGAGCCGGGACGGCGCACGTGGAGGACCGCGTGCTCGCACTCCCCGGTGGCCAGCCCGGACAGGGCGCGCAGCCCGCCCTCCGAGTGGACCTGGACATCCATGGTGAGCTCCCCGTGCTCGAACCGCAGGACGGCCACCGCCACACCGTCCGCCTCCTCACCGGCGGAGCGCAGGACCTCGGTGGTGGGCGTCGCCTCCCCGGTCAGCCGTGCCACGTCGGCGGCGTCGTCGCCGCGGCCGAAGGCGGCCAGGGCGGACGACCTCCCCTCCAGGGCCCACGTCGGGAGGGGGCCGGTCCCGGGTCGGTTCCTCACGTCGGTTCCTCCAGGAGGCGGCGGAGTCTGCGGAGCATGCGGCGCCGCTGGTTCGTGGCGGCCCTCGGGTTCCCCGGGCCGTCGGCGGACCGGGGGCCGTCGGGCGCGAGGGGCTCGCCGGCGTTCCCGTCGAGGTAGAGCAGGGCGGCACGCCGCTCTCCGGGGTCGGTCAGCCGCAGGACCGCTCGGCGCAGCTCGTCGCGCTCCTCCTTGCGCAGGTACGCGGACTCGGGGCTCGGAGCCCCGGCGGAGGCGTCCCGGGGGAGGCTCTGGGGATCGACCGGCCGGAGACGGGCGCTCTGGCGGCGCTGGCGGCCGCAGACGTCGCGGGTGACCCGGCGCAGCCAGGCGCGGAGCAGTTCGGGGGAGCGGAGGCGGGGCAGGTGCTGGTTCAGGGTCAGCCACACCGTCTGCACGGCGTCCTCCCGGTCCGGGGCGGACAGGCCGTAGGAGCGGGCGACCGCGTTCACGACGGGCAGGTGCCGGTCCACGATGGCCTCCCACGCCCTGTGCTCACCCAGGCAGGCCCGCCGGACGAGTTCCGCGTCACCGGGGGAGGCGTCGGGGGCGGGGGTCGGAGGGGGGACCGAAGACGTGCCGACGTCCCGTCCGCCGGCGTCCGACGGTGCCCCATTCGCTCCGGGGCCGTCTGCTCCGGGGTCGGCCGTGCCGCGGCCGGTTGTGGCCGCGGCCGGAGAGGACGAGGTTGCTTCATCCCGAGAAAAGGTCGAAAGTACGGTTTGAGGAGAGGCTCGGGTGCTCTGGACGTCCTTGTGCGACTGGTCTGGCAAACCCGCCCCCACTATGATCGGACTTCCGCTCGCCGGGGCTCACGCTAGTCTCTGGGGCCTCCGGACACGGCGGGAACGCTGGAAAAGACCAGTGTGAGCGCTGGTTCTCAGTGTGCCCTTGGGGCACAATGGGGCAGGAGAATTCAGGCGGGTATGCAACCTTCTCGTGGTACGAGGGCGTCGGGGAAGCGCACTCGTTCGTATCAGGAGGTTCGGTGTCCGCACGTGGCGTCTTGTACGTCCACTCCGCGCCCGCGGCGCTGTGCCCACACGTCGAGTGGGCGGTCGCGGGCGTCGTTGGAGTACCCGTGAAACTCGACTGGGTCGCCCAGCCCGCGGCCCCCGGCAACCACCGGGCCGAGCTCAACTGGCAGGGGAGGCCCGGAACCGCGGGCGCGGTGGCCTCCGCGCTGAACACGTGGCAGCGCCTGCGTTTCGAGGTGACGGAGGAGGGGTCGCCCGGTTGCGACGGCGTGCGCTACAGCTACACGCCGTCCCTCGGCATGTTCACCGCCCTCACCAGCGCCGCGGGGGAGGTCCTCGTACCGGAGGGCCGCCTGCGCCTGGCCGTGGAGCGCTCCGCCGCCGACGGCGTCGAGCTGGCCGCCGAGATCGAGCGCCTCACGGGCCGGGCCTGGGACGAGGAGCTGGAGCCCTTCCGCTACGCGGGCGACGGTGCTCCGGTGCGCTGGCTCCACGCGGTGGGCTGAGCACCGGGCGGGAGCGGGCGGGCGCCCGGACGGTCAGGGCGGCTCCTCCTCGCTGGGCCAGATGGCGGAGGCGAGCAGGACGGAGGCCCATATGCCCAGGGGCACCAGGGGCCAGTAGGGCACGAGCTCCCCGTCCAGCAGGCTGACCACGCCCCAGACACTGGTGAGGAGCACCGCGACGCCCAGCCACCAGCGCCACTCGTCGCCCCACTCCCGCCAGGGGACGGAGAGAACGGACAGGTCGCCCTCGGCCGGGGGCTCGTGCCGGCACCGCGGACGGGGATCGCGCTGGAACCCCGGGTCGGTGCGCGCCGTTTCCGGCCGGGGCCCGTGCCGCGGGTACCGCCGGTCCGGTGGGCCGGACCAGGCGGGGCCGGGGCCGGGAGGGGGTCCGTGGACGGAGGGGCCGGGCACCGGGAGGTCGGCGGTCAGCGAGCGCAGTTCGCCGAGGAGCACGGCGCCCAGTGCCAGGCCGACCCGGTGGTCGTACTCCTCGTGGTCCAGGCGGCCCTCGACGAACGCGGTGGTGAGGTGCTCCACCGTGAGGTCGCGTTCGGCGTCCGAGGCGCGCATCCGGTTCAGCGGCAGGCGTTCGTCCTCCACTTCCCACCCCCAAAGGCGCGAGCTGGTGACCACACGATACGCGTCGCACCCGGTGTGGAAAAGGGATACACGGAAAGTGAGCCGGGGTCTCCCGCGGAAAGCCCCGGAGCTGCGAGGACGCCTCGCCGAGCCGTTTTGGAGCCGTTCCGGGAGAGGCCGGTGAGGAGCCCCGGGAAAGGGGTTCGGAAGGGGCCCGGAAGAGGGCTCCCCGGCATGCCGGACGGACCCGGACGCCCCCTCAGGAGGCCAGCCAGCGGACGACGGTCCGGCAGGTCCGCGGATCGGCGCACCCGACCAGTCCCGTGTGCTCGTAGGTTCCCCGGTAGTCGAACGGCGTGCCGTCCAGGCGGGTGACCAGACCGCCCACCTCCTCCAGGACGAGTGCGGGCGCGGCCACGTCCCAGTCGCGGACGGGTACGTCCTTGACGAACAGGTGCGCGGAGCCGTCGGCGACCAGGCACAGTTTCAGCGAGATGCTGCCGCTCTCCAGGTAGGCGCCGTAGCCGAAGTGCTCGTGGACCCGGCGGGCGATCCCCGACGGCTCGGGGGTGTTGTCGGTGAGCACGCCCCGGCCGGGCGGGGACGCCTCACAGGAGGGCATCGGGTGGCCGTCGCGCCACGCGCCCCGTCCGCGCACGGCCGTGTAGAGGGTCCCGGACTCGGGGGCGAACACAGCGGCGACCTCGGGCCGCCCCCCGACCACCAGCGCCGCCTGCGTCACGTATCCGGGGAACCCGTGGACGTAGCTGGCGGTTCCGTCGATGGGGTCGATCAGCCAGTAGCGGGGCGGACGCTCCCCGCGCAGCGAGTCCGGATCCTCCTCGCTGACCACCGGGATCCGCCCGTCGACCCCGCCCAACCGCTCCGACAGGGCCCGGTGCGCCATCGCGTCGGCCCGGGCCTTGAACTGGTCGCCCTCCCACACCCCGCTGCGGGCGGAGGCGTCGGACCGCCATGCGCGGAGCAGGCCGCCGACCTCCACGACCGCCGTGGCCACCGCCTCCGACAGGGGGTGCCCGCCGGCCACTTCGCGTACGACGCTCACCGGGCACGCACCGGCACCGCGGGGGCCTGGCCGCCCGACGGCATCCGCCGGGGCAGCGTAGAAGCGCCCGCGGGCGCGGGGGTGATGCCCTGCGCGGTGAACTCGGACTCGCTGAGGAAGTCGTCCGTCCACCGCCGTACCATCGCCACCCCCTCGCGCCAGTCGTCGGTCAGGCGGGGACCGCCGGCGACGGCCTGCCCCAGCAGGCCGGCGATCTCGTCGACCCCGGCGGCCGCGGTCAGCGACGCCGTGGAGGAGAACCGCGGGTTGATCTCGAACACCCTCGGCCGGCCCTTCCCGTCCAGGCACAGCTGCACGTTGAACGGTCCGTCGGCGCGCAGCGCGGTCTGCACCGCCCGGCAGGTGCGGACCACCTCCTCGTGGCGCCGGGTCACCGCGTACCTGGTGACCCCCTGCTTGAGGACGACCTCCTTGGGCACCACGGCCTGCACGTCGCCGTCCCGCCACACCACCACCGACACCGTGTACTCGGGGCCGGTGATCCTCTCCTGCACGATCAGCTCGTCCGCCGCGTAGCCGCCCTCGGCCACCACCTGGGCCATGTCGCGGACCGAGTCGATGGCCACCACCCCGCGGCTGCCCCGTCCGGTGCGCGGTTTGACGATGAGGCCCCCGGAGGCCGATCCCGCCGCGTCGCTGGGCCACTCCGAGGCCAGCCAGGTGCGCGGCACCCCGATCCCGGCGTCCTCCAGCTCCCGCATCAGCACGTACTTGTCCAGGCAGGTGGTGACGAAGTCCAGCCGGGGGAGCAGGACCGCCACCCCGTCCTTGGCCAGTTCACCCACGTGGACCAGTTCCTCGTCCACCAGGGGGACGACCGCGGCGGCGTCCTCGTCCGCGCACAGTGCCCGCATCCGGGGCAGGAACGCGTCGCTGTCACCCGGCGGCACCAGGTACCCGCGGTCGGCCAGGTACAGGCCGGGCGCGGCGGGGTCGACGTCGGTCGCCACCACACGGAAGCCGTGTTCGCGCAGGTGGAGAATGGTGTCGGGGGTGGGAGCCGACCCCGCTGTGGTGACCACGACGGTGGGTTTCCTCGCAGGCTGCTGTGGCACCTTCGGTCCTTCCAAGCGCGGTCGGTGGACGTGTGGAGGATGGGTTTACGAGCCTAGACCGCAGGTCACCGGATGACCCGCGATTGGCCGGTTCCGGTTGCCGGGTGAACCGGCGGGGCCTCTCGCGCGTGCCCACCGGCCTCCGTGGGAAGGGGCGGGTGCGCGGCGGCGCCGCAGCACCGGCCCCCGTGCCCGTGGGCTCCTCCTCGCTACTCCTGCTCGTAGACCGGGGTGATCATCGCGCGGCCCAGGGCGTGTGAGAACAGGTTGAAGCCGAGGAAGGCCGGGCTCGCCGACTCGTCCACCTCCAGACGGGGGACGTCCACCGCGTGCACCACGAAGAAGTACCGGTGCGGACCGTGCCCGGGGGGCGGAGCGGCACCGATGTAGCGGTGCGCCCCGGCGTCGTTGCGCAGGGTGACGGCCTGCTCCGGCAGGCCGGAGCCGTCGCCGGCGCCCGTCGCCAGTTCGGTGACCTCGGCGGGGATGTTCGCCACCGCCCAGTGCCAGAAGCCGCTGGCGGTGGGCGCGTCCGGGTCGAAGCAGGTGACGGCGAAGCTCCGCGTCCCCTCGGGGAAGCCGCTCCAGGACAGGTGCGGTGAGACGTCCTCGCCTCCGGCGCCCATGATCCCGCTGACCTGGGCCTTGGGCAGGGTCCGCCCGTCGGCCACGTCGTCGCTGGTGACGGTGAACGACGCGACCTGGGGCAGGAAGTCGTAGGGGGAGGGTGGCATGGCCACGAAGGGGCCTCCTTCGTTCGTCTGGGTGGCTTCTGCGGCCCGGCCGGGTCCCGGCGGAAGCGGGGCACGGTCCCGGGCCCTACGAACATACGCCTCACAGGGAGCGTGCGTCTCGGGACGAGGCGCCGTGTCGGAAGACGGGGGCCGTCTCGCGGTGTATGAGGGGAGGCGCTCCGAGACAACAAACCGACCGGGCGGTACGGTCTTGTCGACAAGAATCGGATTCGGTCCTTCGAACACCGACAGGGAGTCGCCATGACCACTCGCTGGGGCATCACCATTCCGCTGGAGGGGGTCCCGCTCCCCGAGCAGCGGTCCATCATCGAACAGATGCCCGACCTGGGCTACACCGACGCCTGGTCGGCCGAGGCCAACGGCACCGACGCCTTCACCCCGCTCGCCCTGGCCAGTGTGTGGGCTCCCCGGCTGCGCCTGGGCACCGCGATCGTGCCCGCGTACACGCGCGGTCCCGCCACCCTGGCGATGAGCGCCGCCACCATGGCCGCCGCCGCGCCGGGCCGGTTCGCGCTGGGGATCGGCACCTCCTCCAACGTGATCGTGGAGCGGTGGAACTCCATCCCCTTCGAGGAGCCGTACAAGAAGGTGCGCGACACGGTGCGCTTCCTGCGGACCGCGCTCACCGGGGAGAAGGTCAAGGCCGACTACGACACCTTCAGCGTCAAGGGCTTCACACTCGGGGCGGTCCCCGAACAGGCCCCGCCGCTGCTGGTGGCGGCCCTGCGCCCGGGCATGCTCAAGCTCGCCGGACGCGAGGGCGACGGCGCCATCATCAACTGGCTGTCGGCGGAGGACGTGCGCCAGGTGACCCCCTACGTGCGGCAGTCCGGTGAGGACAAGGAGGTCGTCGCGCGCATCTTCGCCATCCCCGGCGCCGACGCGGACACCGCCCGCCGGATCGGCCGGTGGGCCATCTCCGCCTACCTCAACGTCCCCGTCTACCGGGCGTTCCACGAGTGGCTGGGCCGCGAGGAGCTGAACCCGATGTGGAAGGCCTGGGACGAGGGCGACCGCAAGGGGGCGCTGGCCGCGATCCCGGACTCGGTGGTGGACGACCTGATCGTGCACGGTCCCGCCGAGTACTGCCGTGAGCGCATCCGGGCCTACATGTCCAACGGTGTGACCACCCCGGTGATCGCGCCGATCGGCCCGCCCGGCCAGGACCCGGCCGCCGTCGTGCGGGCACTCGCCCCGGGGGACTGACGCGACCGCTCCGCCGGGAGGGCCCGGCGGGATCTCCGTACCGGACTCCCGCCGGGCTCCCCGCCGGAGCCCTCACTCCGGCCCGCCCTCCTCCACCGGGCCCAGGATGCGGCGCGCCCGCAGCACCAGTTCCAGTTCGAAGCGCTCGCCGGGGTCGCGCAGCCGCGCACCGAACAACTCCTCCAGCCGGCGCATCCGGTAGCGCACCGTCTGCGGATGGATGTGCAGCCGCTCCGCCGCCTCGTTGGCGTTCAGCCCCGACTCCAGCCAGGACAGCAGCGTGTCGGCCATCCGCTCCCGCTGCGGCCGGCGCAACCGCGCCAGCGGGGCCAGCCGGGACCGCGCCATCTCCGCGACCAGGCCGGCGTCCCGCGTCAGCAGCAGGGCGGGCAGGTGGTCGCTCCACCGCACCACGCCCCCGCCCCGCACCGCGCCCGTCCGCACCAGCTCCGCCAGGTCGCGGGCGCGCGCCAGCGACGCCGGTGCCCGGTCCAGCGGCACGCTCGGCCCCAGCACCGCGCACGCACCGCGCAGCGAGCGCTCCAGCGACCGCAGCCGCCCCGGCCCCTCGGGGTCGGGCACCAGCGCACACGGCTCCGCCCGGTCCGGATCCACCAGCACGTCCGACGGCAGCGCGGACACGGCGGGGAGCGCACCCGTCGGCGACGGCACGTCCGCCGCCGTGCCCGTGTCCCCGCGCGCCGTCCCGGGTACCGGCGTCCCGCCCACCGCCGTACCGGGCGCCTCCCGGTACAGCAGCGCCACCGCCACCCGGTCGGGTACCCGCCACCGGGCCGCCCGGGCCAGCGCCGGCACCGTCCGGGCCTCCTGTTCCGTGCCCGCCTCGGCCAGCAGCACCTCCAGCAGCCGCGCCCGGCGGCGGCGCAGCGCGTCCGCACCCGCGCCGCGCACCCGTGCGTGCCCCTCCCCGGCGGCGGTCGAGATCTCCTCCTGGAACGCGAAGATCGCCTCTCCCAGCACCGCCATGTGGTCACGGGTGAGCGCGTCGGCGTCGGCCAGCCTCCGCCACGCCACGGCCGCCGCCGTGCGCATCCCCGTGTGCAGGCACTCCAGGGTGCGCCCGTGCCGGGCCTCGCCGGCTCCGAACGCCCGGAACTCGGCTGCCAGCGCGTCCACGTGCCCGGGGGAGCGTCCGCCGCTCTCCACCCGGTCCAGGAACGCGTGCACCCCCGCGCCGATCACCCGGCGCTGTCCCTCGGCGTCGGCGGACTCCAGGGGCGGGGGGTGGCTTCGCGCCCGGCGCCGGACGCCCTCCAGGGCCTCCTCCACCAGGGGCGGCACCAGCGGGCGCAGCCGGGCACCCAGCTCCGGGGGGATCCGCGCGAACGGGTCCGTCCGAGGGCTCTCCCGCGGGGGATAGGTCATGTCACCTCCGGCGCGGACGCACGGCGGAGCCGCCCGTGGCACGCCCGCGCGTGCTCTGTGCGCCAGAAAGCTCGGTCGCCCCCGGGGGAGGGGGACCGCGTTCCCATACCACCAGAGCCGGGCCTCGCGGACAACCCCGGCCTCTCCCCGCCCGCCGGAGGTGTTCTGGTCACGGAGCGGGTGGATGCGGTAACAATGGTGCGGACACGCCGCCCTTTCCCCGCGACCCCCTCGAAAGGCGCTCCGATGAGACGGTCCCCGCTGTTCACGCTGCCCCTGGCCCTGCTGCTGGCCGTCACGGCCTGTTCCGGGGAGGAGACCGGAGGCGGGGACGCCGGGCGGGAAGCCGCGGGCCAGGAGGGCGGGGACGTCCCGGCCGAGGCGCTGCGCGCCGCCGAGGGATTCGTGGCCTCCCTCCAGGCGGCCGACGGCGAGGCGGGCTGCGCGCTGATGGACGAGGCCGCCCGGAAGGCCCTGGCGGACGCGCACGGGGCCGCCGACTGCGCGGCGGCCTTTCCCCCCTACGCCGAGTCCCTCCAGAACGGGGAGGGCGTCGAGACCGGTGAGACCGCCATGAGCACAGACCTGGGGGGCGACACCTCCATCGTCACGGTCACCCTGGTCCACCCCGAGGAGGACCCCGGTTCCCTGGAGCTGCGTCAGGACTCCGACGGACAGTGGGTCGCCACCCGTCTGCCGGGCGTCTCCCTGGGCGGCGCCTGAGGAGGCCGGTCCCCACGGCGGGAGGCCCGGTTCAGGTGAAGAGGGCGTAGCCGAAGGCCATGCCGCCGATCACGACCACCACGGTGACGAGCTGCCAGATCCACCGGGCGAGCAGTCCTTCGGACGGGTCCGCCGGACCTGCCTGGTTCGCCGGGCTCGACGGCTGGGCGCCGTCCTGGTCCTTGGGGTTCTTCCGGTTGTCCACCCCACCTGGCTTACCAGACGCCGTGGAGGTCGGTGCCCCCGGCCGGTCGGCGGACCGGGGCCGGGCCCGGGGAGGGGCCACGCCTCAGCGCGGGTCCGGGCAGGCCCGCGCACAGGCGTCGACCTGCTGCTGGACGAGCGGGGCGTACAGCTCCAGCAGCGCGTCGCGGGAGACCTCGTCCTCGGGGAACAGGCCCAGGACGCGGACGCCCTCGGCGAGGCCGAGCATCTGGCAGGAGATGGCACTGGCGTAGCGGCGTTCGGGTGTGGTGTCCCCGATCAGGGCGCCGACGCCGTCCAGGAGCTTCCCGCGCGTCTCCTCGCGGGAGCGGTCGGGCTCGGGGGAGTCGCGGACGTGGGCGGCGACGATCAGCCAGCTGTCGGGGACGCCGTGCTCCCGCCGGGTGAGGACCTTCTGTACCAGGGCGCGGCCGATGCCGGAACGGGGCAGGTCCAGCTCGGCGAGCGGGACCTCGTGCGGCCCCATCTCGTTGAAGAGCTCGGCCTTGCTGCGGTAGTGCTTGATCACCAGGGCGGGGGACACCCCCGCGGCGGCGGCGATGTCGCGGATGGTCACCCCCTTGTAGCCGTGCTCGGAGAAGAGCTCTCGCGCCGCGGCGATGATGGTGCTGCGGCTGTCGGACCTGGTCACGGTCTCACCCCCACGGACTCCTTGGCGCTCCCGGGCCCGGACGCCCTCACGATGGTCCCGTACTCCCCGTCCCCTCCGCTGCGCAGGGTCGGGATGAGCGCTCCCACCAGCACACTGGCCAGGGCCACCGCCACACCCAGCCAGTGGACCAGCTCCATGGCCTCCTCGGAGGGGAACACCGCCCCGCCCACGCTCACGGTCAGGGACGCGAAGACCAGCGCGATCACGGCGCTGCCGCTGGAGGTGCCCAGTGAGCGGACCAGGGTGTTGAGCCCGTTGGCCGAGGCGGTCTCGCTGCGGGGCACGACCGCCATGACCAGGGCGGGCATGGAGGCGAAGGCGATGGCGGTGCCGATGCTGACGAACATGTTGCCCAGCACCACGTTCAGGACGGTGTCGGAGTTGAACACCCTCCACAGGTAGGTCAGGCCCATGACCGTCGAACCGGTCAGCAGGGTCGGCTTCCCGCCCCACCGGTCGAGCATGCGGCTGGAGACCGGGGAGAAGCACAGCATCATCAGGCCGCTCGGCACCATCGCCAGCCCGGCGGTGACCACGGGGAGGGCCAGTCCGTACCCGGTGTCCTCGGGGACCTGGAGCTCCTGGGTGGTGACCAGGCCGTTCAGGAACATCGCGAACCCGGCGAAGTACGAGGACACGTTGGTCAGCAGCATCGCGGGCCGGAAGGCCGTGCGCAGGTTCACCATGGGGTCGCGGGTCCGCAGCTGGAGGGGGACCCAGACCGCGAGCGTGACCGCGGAGAGCGCGGTCAGGCCGATGACCTGTCCGCTGGCCCAGCCCCACGAGGAGCCCTTGGACAGCGCGAGCAGGAAGCCGACGAGGACGACCGAGAGCATGATCGCGCCGACGACGTCGAAGCGGCCGGAGGAGCGCTGCGGGGACTCGTTGATCAGCAGGCGGATGGCGACCATGAGGACCGCCCCCACGAGCGCGGTGGACCAGAACAGGGAGGTCCACCCGAACGCGCTGTAGAGCACACCGGAGAGCGGCAGTCCCAGGGCGGAGCCGATGCCGAGGGTGGCGCTCATCAGGGAGATGCCCCCCGAGAGCTTCTCCCTGGGCAGTTCGTCACGCATGATGCTGATCCCCACGGGGATCAGGGAGGCGCCGAACCCCTGCATGGCGCGGCCGGCGATCAGGAACGGGAAGCCGCCGCCGAGCGCCGCGACGAGCGAGCCCACGGTCATGACCGCGAGGGAGATGAGCAGCATCCTGCGCTTGCCGTACATGTCGGCCATACGGGAGACGATCGGCGTGGCCACGGCACCCGTCAGGAGGGTGGCGGTGACCAGCCAGGACGTGTCGTCGGCGGAGACGCCGAGGATCTGCGGCATGTCCGGCAGCAGGGGGATGACGAGCGTCTGCTGTAGCGAGACGATCAGCCCGCAGAGGGTGAGGATTCCCGTGGTGGCCCAGGCGGGCACGCGTGGGACGGACGTCATTGGGCCTCCAGGGACGACGCGCACGAGTGGGGCGCGGAAGTGTTCGGGCGCACGCTCCGGACACGTTCGTTCGAGCCGGTCGGGTAGGTGCCTGAGGGGAGGAGAGGGGGTGAACGATCGTTCACCCCCATCGAGTAAACACTGTTACACCTTTGGAGGTCAAAGCCCTCGCGCTGATTGGGACCCTTCTCACTCGTGGGCCGGTGCCGCTTCTCCTCGGTGTCAGCGAAGTGGCATTGGGTAGCCGTCGGTCCGCGACGTGATCGATCCGGTGGAACAGGACGTGGTGGCGGTGTCGAAGGACGAGGGATCCGAGGACGACCGGAGCATTCGCATCGGCTTCCTCGCCGATCCCGGCCTGCCGGCCAAGATGGCGGAGCAGATGGCCGAGAAGCTGGCCGACGTGTTGTCGGAGAAGGTCGACGACACGGTGCGGTGGCGGGTGAGCGTACGCTCCGAACCGCTCGTCCTCGACGGACACGACGACGTCCCCCTCGACTCGATCGCCCGCAGCGCCTCGGCGGAGGAGGAGTGGGAGTACGTGGTCGCCCTGACGGACCTGCCCCGGCGCGTGGGGAGGCGGCCGCTGCTCTTCAGCCTCAGCAAGGCGCACAGGCTGGCGATGCTCTCGCTTCCCGCCACGGGCTGGATACGGATGCGCGCCCACGTGTGGCAGGCGGTCGTCCACCTCGTCGACCGGATGACCGCCGAGGACCCGGACCGCGGGCGCGGGAGCGGGGCCGCGTCGCAGCAGCCGGGGCACCGCCTCGTCACGTTCGCCTCCCCGGTCCGCGACGTCGGAGCCGAGTACGACATGGACGAGTACCTGGTGCTGGTCGGACTGCGCGGACGGGTACGCCTGCTGCTGGGCATGGTGCGCAGCAACCGGCCGTGGCGGCTCGTGCCCAGCCTCTCCAGCGCGTTCGCCGCGGCCGCCGCCACCGGCTCCTTCGGTGTGTTCTACAACTCGATGTGGAACATCGCCGACGCACTCAGTCCGCTGCGCCTGTCACTGATCAGCGTGTTCGCGCTGACGGCCATGACGGTCTGGCTCATCGTCTACAACGGGCTGTGGGTGAGTCCGAGGCAGCGGCACCAGCGGGAGGAAGCGGTGCTGTACAACGTCTCCACCGTCTGCACCGTGGGGATCGGCGTGGCGTGCATGTACGTCCTACTGCTCGGGGTGACGCTCACGGAGGCCCTGGTGGTCATCGCCGGCAGCGTCATGGAGTCGGCTCTCGGCCACCCCCCGGGGCTGGGGAGCTACGTCTCCATCGCCTGGCTGGCCAGCTCCCTGGGAACCATGGCGGGCGCGCTCGGCTCCAGCTTCGAGGACCAGGCGGCCGTCCGAGAGGCCGCCTACAGCGCGCGGGAGCGTGAGCGCCGCACCAAGTTCGAGGAGAACGCCGAGAAGCACCGGGAGACCCGCGGGGACACGTCCGGATGACGCCGTGGCGGGCGGCGGGGAGAGCCGCGGGGAGCCGGCCGGCCGGGGTCGCGGGGCGGATACGGCCGGGGGCCGGGAGCGGCCCGAGGACGGGTGCGGCGGGGCCGCCCGACGGTAGCGGGGGCCGGGAGGGTGCGTCCCCGGCCCCCGCTGGTACGGACTGGATCAGGCGTCGAGCCGGCGGGTCCGGCCCTCGCCCCCGCTGACGCTGATCTTGCGCGGCTTGGCCTGCTCGGCCACCGGCACGCGCAGTGTGAGGACGCCGTCGGTGTAGTCCGCGACGATGTTGTCGAGGTCCAGCGCCTCGTCCAGGAAGAGCTGACGGGAGAACGTGCCCGAAGGCCGCTCGGCCACGACCATCTCCCGGCCCTCCGCCGACGCGCCGGTGCGCTCGGCCCTGACGGTGAGCACGTTCCGCTCGACCTCCAGGTCGATGGAGTCGGCCCGCACACCGGGCAGGTCGAAGTGGACCACGAAGGAGCCGTCGTCACGGTAGGCGTCCATCGGCATGGCGGCCGGACGGACGGAGCCGTCGAGAAGGCGCTGGGCGATCCGGTCGAACTCACGAAGCGGATCCGTGCGCATCAGCATCACGCCACCTCCTGCTTGCTGAGATTACCTGATGCCAACTGACGCAAGTTTTATACCACGGCCGATGGAGAATAAACATCGTGAGCAGGTAAGGAAACCTCCATGGGGAAGGAGGGGCCATGTCCTCTCGGGAGGATCCCCACGCCGTGCTGGGACTGGAGGCCGGAGCCACGAGGGAGCAGGTCGTCCGGGCCTTTCGCGCACTGGCACGGCGCTACCACCCGGACTCCCCCGGTGGGGACCACGCCGCCTACATCCGCGTCCGCAGCGCCTACGAGGCCCTCATGGACCCCCGCCACCGGGGCGGCCGCGACACCGATCGCGGTGCCGATCGCGGCACCGGCGGCCACACCCCTCCACCCCGCCGAGGCGTCCGCATCCCGGTACGGGTGCGCGGCCAGCGGCCGCGCCGCGGCTCCGACGCCACGTTCACGGTCCGCCTGGACCTGGCCCGGGCAGTCTACGGCACCGCCGTGACCGTCGCGCTCGGCGACGGCCGCACCGTGGACGTCGCCGTCCCGGCCGGGACGGAGCACCGTTCCCGCCTGCGTGTGCCCGGCCACGGGCGGCCGGGTTCCCACGGTGGGGCTCCCGGCGATCTCGTGGTGACCGTGCTGGTGGAGGAGCACCCGTTCTACCGGAGGGTGGGGGAGGACCTGCGCACCACGCTCGTGCTGAGCTACGCGGAGGCCGTCCTCGGTGCGCGGGTCGCCATCACCTCGCTGGACGGCAGGGAGATCACCGTGCCCGTCGCGCCCGGTACCGCGCCGGGCGCCACCATCCGGCTTCCAGGCCAGGGCGTACCGTCCCGCACCCGCGCGGACGGCGCCGGCGCCCTGGTCCTCGACGTCACCGTCGACGTTCCCGCGGGGGGCCTGACGCCCGGGCAGCGCGCCGCACTGGAACACCTCGGCGGCACGCTGCCCCGCCCTGGGAGGGAACCGCGCCGATGAGCAGCGGTGCCCGCGGTCCGTGTCAGCCGAACACGGCCTTCTGCACGTCGTCCGGACCGTCGAACCGCTCCGTCTTGGCGTTCGAGATCCTCTCGACCAGATCACTGCCCGCGCCGTTGTTCTTCGCCAGCGACGCCAGGTCGTCGCGGCTGGCGGGATAGTCGGCGCCCTTGAGTGCCTTCTGCAGCTCAATGGGGTTGATGCTGGCCATGGCGGCCTCCTGTTCTGTGCTGGTACACACGGCGCCAGTCGTCTACCCGACCCCCACGGCGCCAATCGCGCCGGAAGGCAAAACGCCGTTCGGCCCGGTGACGAGTCCACCGATATGCGGATGAACCCCTCGCACGCGTTGGCCGGGGCGCGGGGCGGGCCCGGCGCTACCGGTTTCCGATGCGTCCCAGGAGCCGCTCGCGGTGGTCGGAGAGGTCGGAGATCCTGCGGTCCAGTTCCGTGAGGCGGCTGTTGTAGATCTCCAGGACCCGGTGGCAGTACTCCGGGTCGAGCGCCTCTCCCAGGCAGGGGGCGAGGGGGCGGAGGTCGGCGACGGTCAGGCCCGCGTCGAGGAGTTCGCGGATGTTGCGGACCCGCACGACGGCGTCCTCGTCGTACTCACGCCACTCCTTGCCGGTCCTGCGCGAGTACAGGAGTCCCTGCTGCTCGTAGTACCTCAGCGACCTTCGACTGGCACCCGTGCGCTCGGAAAGCTCCCCGATCCTCACGGAGCCAGCGTACCTTCGCGGGGTCCGGGAGCGACGCCCACACCGCGGCGCCGCCATGGCGGGGCGGCCCGCATCCGTGACCTCACCCGGCTCCGGTCGGGGCACTCCGCCGGGCCCCGGCTCCCACAGGCGGGTTCTGGCGTGCGGGCCGCAGCGTGAGCGCCAGTGCGGCCAGCATCAGAGCGGTGGAGGCCAGGGGCAGGTAGGCCACCCCGACGGTCCCGACGACGACTCCTCCCAGGGCGCCGCCGACGCCGGCGCCCAGGTAGAGGCCCGCGATGTTCGCCGCGAGCGCCGTCATGCCCTTTCCCGGGCCGGCCGCCGCGAGGACGCTGCCCTGGACGGGCGGGTTGAGCCCCCAGGCGAACACGGCCCAGAAGGCGACCAGCGCACCGATGACCAGGGGATGCCCCGAGCCGGTGAAGGCCAGGGCCGCGAGCATCCCGAGGCCGAGGACATGGCCGCCGACGACCGCGGAGAGGGCGCGCTGCGGTCCCAGCGAGTCCGCCCAGCGGCCACTGACCAGGGCCCCTCCCAGTCCGGCGACACCGACGACGAAGAGCAGCGAGGTGAGAAGCGTGGAGGAGTCGGAGGAGACCTGCGCGGTGTAGACGGACAGGTAGCTGTAGAACATCAGTCCTCCGCTGGCGGCGAGGAAGGTGATCGCCACACAGCGCAGGACCGCCGGATCGCCCAGCGGACCGAGCCGCTCGCGCAGAGGGGCGGGCGCACCGCCGGGAACCCCGGGCGCGGAGGCCAGCAGGCCCAGGGCCGCGGCCACGCCCACGGAGGCGATGAGCACGAAGGTGGCGCGCCAGCCGACCGCTCCGCCCAGCCAGGCGCCCAGGGGGACGCCGGTGATCAGCGCGACCGTCATGCCCGCCGTGACGACGGCGAGGTAGCGCCCCTGCTGTCCCTCCGGGGCGCGTGCGGCGGCGGTGGCGAAGGCCGCCGCCGTGACCACGGCCGCGGCCAGGGCCGCGACGGCCCTCGTGCCCATGAGGGTCCAGTAGCCGGGCGCGACCGCGGCGCCCGCGTTGGCCAGGGCGAAGACGAGGAGTCCGACCACCATCACGGTTCGCCTCGGCTACCTCTCCAGGGTGACGGCCATGGTGGGCGCGCCCAGGGCGTAGACCACGGCGAAGACCGTGACCAGTTGTCCGGCCGCGGCGACGGACACGTCGAGGTCCGAGGCGATGGCGGGGAGGATCCCCGCGATGATGAACTCATCGGTCGCCGTGGCGAGGAGGACGACGAAGAGGACGAACAGCCAGAACGGCGGTCTGCGACTCACTGGTTTTCCGTGCATGCGGATCACGCTAGGTACTGACACTGGTGTCAGGTTCAAGCGCTGCGCCCGGATTCCCCTGGAATCGCGGGTCGGTGGCCACGGCCCCGTGCGGGGAGGACGGACGCGCTCACGTGTCCGGCTCTGTACCGACCGCCTCACGAGAGCGGTTGTCGCGTACTGCGTCGAGGTACTCGGATACCGCGTCCCTGTTGCGGGACAGACAGTCGATGCGGCTGGTCATACGGTCCCGTTCCCGCTCCAGGGTGGCGATCATCTCCGGTGTGGCGTCGGAGAAGTGGATCGTCCTGGGTTGGTCGAGGCATGGAAGGATCTGCCTGATGATCCTGGTGGGAAGGCCCGCGTCGAGCAGTCCCCTGATCTGTACCACCCGGTCCACGAAGCGCTCGTCGTAGTCCCTGTAGCCGTTCTGGCAGCGCCGGGAGGCGATCAGTCCCTGCTCCTCGTAGTAGCGAAGCAGGCGACGTGAGGCGCCGGTGCGCTCCGACAACTCACCGATGAGCATGTGGTCCACCTCACTGGGGCCGCGATTGACCTTCACATAAGTGTGAGGCTTCCAGTATGCGGCCATGCCCATTGACAGCACACACCAGCCCGAGAACAGCGACACAAGCCAGAAGCTCCCCGTGGCCTCTCTGCTCGCACTGGCCACGGCGGTCTTCATCACGGTCCTGACCGAGACGCTGCCCGCGGGACTGCTTCCACTGATGAGCGCGGACGTGGGGGTTAGCGAGTCCGCGATGGGGCAGGTGGTGACGGTCTACGCGATCGGCACCGCCCTCACCGCCATTCCCCTCACCGCGGCCACCGCAGGGTGGCGGCGCAAGAGGCTGCTGGTGACGGCCATGATGGGTTTCGCCGTGGCCAACACCGTCACGGCCTTCTCGGACGACTACGTCCTGACCATGGTGGCTCGCTTCGTCGCGGGGGTGGCGGCAGGCCTGGCCTGGGCAATGCTCGTCGGATACGCGCGCCGGATGGCCCCCGCACACATGCGGGGCAAGGCGATCGCGATCGTCATGGCGGGGATCCCGATCGCCCTGTCCCTCGGAGTGCCTACGGGGACCTTCGTCGGTGGTCTCCTCGGCTGGCGGATCACGTTCTCCCTCATGTCCCTGCTCGCAATCGCGGTGGTCGGCTGGATCATCCTGGCCGCTCCCGACCGCTCCGGGCAGAAGCCGGGAAACCGTACTTCGGTCCTGCGCGCCCTCACCGTTCCCGGTGTGGTGCCGGTCCTCGTCGTCACCCTGCTCTACGTGCTGGCCCACACCATCCTCTACACCTACATCGCCGCCTTCCTGGAAGGTGTCGGTATGGGCGGCCTCGTCGGTGTCGTTCTCCTGCTCTTCGGTGCGACCTCCATGGTCAGCATCTGGGTCGTGGGAGCCCACATCGACCGCAGGCTGCGGCCCCTGACCATCGCGGGCATCGTCCTGATCGGCGTGGCCGCCATGATCCTGGCGGTACTGGCACAGAGTCCCGTGATGGTCTACCTGGCGGTGGCGCTCTGGGGGCTCGGCTGGGGCGGTGTTCCCACGCTGTTGCAGACCGCGGCGACCGACGCCGGAGGCGATCCGGCGCAGGCCGTGCTCGTCACCCTCTGGAACGCGGCGATGGCGGGTGGCGGAGTCGCCGGCGGCATCCTCCTCAGCGTGCCGGGGTTCGGCGCCCTCCCATGGAGCGTTTTGCTTCTCCTGGTGCCGGTGCTACTCATCGTGCTCGCCGCACGGGTGCACGGGTTCCCGGCCAGAGGCGTGGGAACGGCCGTGTGAACACCGGAGCCAAGGCCCGGCCAGTGGGGTGAGGCGCCTTGCGGCGCACGTGCCCACCGGCCGGTGTCCGACGACGGCGACGGGGCCGCAATTCTGCGTGGGCGGGCCGGGCGGCTGCCCGAACGGGCGGAGCGGACGTCGGCTCCACCTCAGCGACGCCGACCCCTGCGGCCCTCCTCCGAGGCGGACAGGTTGCGTTCGAGCTCACCGAGCGCGCGAAGCACGCCCTCCCGCCGGTCGTCGTCCATGTCGGCGACCGTCATCCGCTCCAGGTCCGCCCAGATGCGCTCGACGGCCTGCCGCAGCCCCATGCTCGCGGAGGTCGCCTCGACGATCGTCACCCGTCCGTCCGTCGGACTGGGCGAACGCCGCACGAACCCGGCGCGTTCGAGTCGCCGCACGGAGCGGGTGACGGTCGGCGCGTCGGCGTCGAGAACGGCGACCAGGTCGGTCTGCCGCTGCGGGCCCTCGTCCCAGAGCCGCATCATCAGCAGCTCCTGACCCGGATACAGGCCCACCTCGCGCAGCAGTTGCCCGGCGAGCAGTTTGTGGATGCGCGCCACCCGGAAGATCGCGTGGCTCACGGGTCCCGCACCGGCGACCCGGTTCCGGTCCGGCCCCGCGGCGGCCGTGCCCGCGGCGGCCGTGTCGTCGGCGTCGTTCGTCGTACTCACCGGCCCAGTCTAGGACAGCCGCCACGTTTGTCCGGACAACCTTTTTCGCCGTAAGGCTTGATCGGGCCTACTGGGGGTGACATGGTGAGGTTGGTTGATTGAACAACAAAGCGAGGGGAGGCAGTGCGAGCAGCCTTCACACCCGGACGCGTCGGCCGACACGAGCTGAGGAACCGGATCGTCATGTCCCCGATGACCCGCAGCAGGGCGTTCGGCCCGGACCTCGCCCCGACCGGCATGACGGCGACGTACCACGCCCAGCGCGCCGGTGCCGGGCTGATCATCACCGAGGGCATCCGGCCCAACGCCGTCGGCCAGGGCCACCCGAACACCCGGGCCTGCACACCGACGCCCGGATCGCCGGCTGGCGCGGGGTCACGGACGCGGTCCACGCCGAGGGCGGAGTGGTCTACGCCCAACTGATGCACACCGGCCGCATCGGCCACCCGTCCGACTACCGGACCTCCCACCACACCGTCGGTCCGTCCCCGGTGAGGGCGCGGGGCCGGATCTTCACGCGGGAGGGCCTCCAGGACCTCGTCCTCCCGCGGGAACTCGGCGCGGAGGAGATCGGACAGACGATCCGCGACTTCGCCGCCGCGGCCGAGAACGCCGTCACCGCCGGCTTCGACGGGGTCGGGCTCCACGGGGCGAACGGCTACCTCATCCACCAGTTCCCCTCCACGAAAGCGAACCCGCGGACGGACGAGTGGGGCTCCTCCTCTCCCCGCGACGGGGCCCGCTTCGCCCTCGAAACCGCCTCGGCCGTCGCCGAGGCGGTCAGATTTCCCAGTGGCGCAGACCCCGTCCTTCGGGACGGGGACAGCCACCCCGGGGACAAGAACAAGAAAGGTACGCTGCTCCGTGTTCTGATCCGATAACCAAGGATCACGCGGATGGCCTCACCTCTCGGGGCGAACCGTGCCAGCCTGTGGAGACCTCTGGGATGCCATGTCTGTGAAGCAGGAACCAGCGCGTGCCGTGAGGCGCGTAGCGCCACCGGGCCGCAAGGTCTGCCCGGAATCCCTTTCCCTTCGGGAGAGGGAGGAAGCCAAGGTCCTCGACCCGGCCACGCCCGGGACGGGGACGGGGCCGGAGCACCTCGCCCCCGTCGAGGAGGGCGCGACCGACCCGGTCTCGTTCGGCGGGCTCTTCGTCTCCAACCCGGGCCTGCCCGAACGGCCGGCGGCGGGGGCTGAGCTGGCCGAGCCCGACATGTCCAGGGCCTACGGCGCTGAAGAGCGCGGATACACCGGCTATCCCGCGCTGGCCGACGGCATGGTCCGCTTCTGAGGGAGCGGCGGTGTCCGCACGGCACGAGACGAACCGCGTGGGGGTCGTCACCGGGGCCGGGGCCGGCGGGGGCGCGTCCGTGAACTGACCGGGCGACGCGTCATCCGGACACGGGTTCCCGGCCGGCCGGGATAGCGGCCGGGGCGACCGTGTCCTCCTCCGCGGGGGCCGAGGACGACACGGCGTCCGCCCCAGGTCACAGGAGCGAGTCGATCCCCACCCTTTTCCGGCAGGAGCATCCGGCATTTCGCCAGGGAGCGCGGGGTGCTCTCCCTCCAGGTCCCGGCAAGGGGGGCGATTCCGGAGTTTCTGCGCAATCGGGCTCTGTCACACTCGTTTGGGTCCCCGCCTGCTCTGGAGAATTCATGTCCGAATCCCTGCCCCTCCCGTTGTGGTCGCTGATCGCCGCGGCCGCCCTGGCCGTCACGGTACTGGCGGTGTGGGGCATGCGCCGCCTGGCCTCCCGCAGACCCGCGCGCGTGCGGGGGGACTCGGGGACGGCGCCCCTGCACGGCGGCTACCTGGTGGCCACCGCCGTCATCGCCGTGGTGGCGCTGGCACTGATCCTGGTCGCGTTCACCATGAGCTACGCCGCCCTGTACGAGGCGGCCACCTGGCTGGCCCG
>VWVT01000016.1 GCA_008638415.1 Nocardiopsis sinuspersici | reverse complement strand
CGACTTCGGGTTGACCTACATCTTCGTGGCGCATGATCTGGCGGTGGTGCGTCAGGTGAGCGACCGGGTCGCGGTGATGCGTGCGGGCGAGGTCGTGGAGATGGGTGACAGCGACTCGGTGTACGAGAGCCCGGGCAGTGAGTACACGCGTCAGCTGCTCAACGCCGCCCCCGTCCTGGACCCCGACCACGCGCGTGAACTACGAGCCGACCGGGTGCGCCGGCGCACCCGGGCGACCTAGCCGGGACGCGGCGGCCTAGTACTCCAGTGCGGTTTCGTGATCTACCCAGCGGATTTGTCGGCGGATCGTCGTCGGTAGTGGCTGCGGCGGGCTGTTGCCTGGTGGCGTGTGCGCCAGTGGGACCAGTGCAGCAGTCTGCCCGCGGTCACGGCCGGTGCCGTGAGGACGGCGGCGAGCAGGTGGCGGATCTCGGGGACGGTCAACGTGATCGGGTCGCTGCCGCAGGTGGGGTGGAGTGGATCGACGGGCCGTTGTGGTGCCGGGTCGGCGGCGAGGGCGGTCAGGAACGCCAGCGCGAGCATGGCGAGCGTGATGTGCCGGTGCCATGAGGTCCAGTGCCTCACCTGGTAGTGGTCGAGTCCGACCTGGCCCTTGGCGGCCTGGAAGCACTCCTCGACGCTCCAGCGGATCCCGGCGACGCGGACCAGTTCGGCCAGAGGCACTTCGGCGGGTGACCAGCACAGGTAGAAGGCGAGTTCACCGGTGGTGCGGTTACGTCGGACGAGCAGGTGGCGGTGGCAGTCGGTGCCGATGTGGATCCAGGCCCAGTCGTAGTACCGCGGGCCTTTCGCACCGTTTCCGGTGCTGTGCCGCTGCCAGGCGGCGGCGGGCAGGCGGCCGGCGACGGTGTCCGCGCGGACGGCAGTGCGGCCTGAGTTGATCCGCACCCTGGTCGAGCAGGCGACCGCGAGAACGTAGCCGGTCCCGCGTGCCTCGAGGGCGGCGCGGAGCTGGGGGTCCTGGCCGTAGGCTTCATCGCCGGTCACCCAGGACGCGGTGATCCCGGTGTCCAGCGCGGCGGCGATCATCTCCCCGGCCAGGCGGGGCTTGGTCGTGAACTGGATGTCCTCGGGGATCCCGGCCGCGTGACGGCGTTCGGGATCGGTGCACCAGGACTGTTCGGGCAGGTAGAGGCGGCGGTCGATCAGGGCCCGTCCCCGGCTGGTGGCGTAGGCGAGGAAGACGCCGACCTGAGAGTTTTCGATGCGTCCCGCGGTGCCGGTGTACTGCCGTTGCACACCGGCCGAGGCCCGGCCCTTCTTCAGGAAGCCGGTCTCGTCGACGACGAGAACGGCGCCGTCGGCGCCGAGGTGTTCGGCGGTGTACGCGCGCAGGTCGTCGCGGACCGCATCGGCGTCCCAGCGGGCGTAGCGCAGCAGGCGCTGCATCGGCCCGGGGCGGCTGTGGCCGACCTGTTCGGCCAGCTGCCAGCAGTTCTTGCGCTCGACGTTCGACAGTAGCCCGAGCAGGTAGGCACGGGCCGCGGCCCGCGGCTCAACTCGCCCGAAGCGGCCCGTGATCCGGGCCATGACCTGGTCGAACATCGTCCGCCAGCGAGCAGGGTCTACGCTATGGCCCGCGGCCACCGCACGATCTTCAGGAGTCCACACAACCCCCGATGATCACGCGGCGGCCGCACCCGTTCCCAGCCGGGTCCGCGACAAGATCGCGAAACCAGACTGGAGTACTAATCCGGGACGCACTTGTGGCACAACTTCTGGGACGGTCCTGACCTGGGCGGTGTCGATCGACGTCGACACCGTCGGACGGCGTCCCAGTTCCAAGGAAGTGGGACGGCCTGGCCGGCCGCCTACATAGCCGCCTGTTTTTCGGCGGAAGCTACGGCGACTCCCGGTGGGCGAAGCTACCGCCGTCCGAACGAGACCGTTGTCCGCTGAGGGTCCGCGCCCAGGGCTCGTCGACGTCGGCCAGGCCGAGGGTCAGCGTGACATTTTCAAGCATACCGGCGCCGAACCAGTGCCGGACCGCAGCGTCGTCGTGGTTCAGGAGCTCACTGACGAGTTCGACCTGCCTGGCATAGCACGTGCGCAACGCCTCAGCCACGAGCGGCTCATCGGCTGCGCAACTGGCCTGCATGAGGAACCGCATGACGTCCCGGTCCTCGATCAGGGTGCTGTAGGCGGACCGGATCGCACGCATCACCGCCTCCGGCTGCCGGTGCGGCCCGGCCTCATCGGCGCCGGCTTCGGCGCCGGTCAGAGCATCCGAGATCAGCTCGGACACGTGGAGGATGGCACCGGCGAACAACGCCTCCTTGCTGGCGAACAGGCGGTAGACGTAGGGCTGAGAGATCTCGGCCCGTTCGGCGATCTCACCAGTGGTCGTGCCGTAGTAACCCTTGCGCGCAAAGCAGGCCACGGCAGCGTCCAGCACGACTCGACGGCGTTGATCGCTCTTCACTCTGGAGCCAGGGGCGGGCATGTCTCCCAGTCTCTCACTGCGGAGTGGGACAGGGTGCGACGGGGCAAGACGGGTGGGTGACCCGTCTCACTCCGTCGAACCGGGATCAACGCTCCGAGGGCCACGACACGTCTTGGCCGCTGGCCGCCTCGTCGGGGGTCATGGCCTCGATGACCACGAGAGGATTCCAGTAGTCGACGAACTGCTCGACCAGGCCCGCTTCGTCGAGGCGGATCACCGTGATGACTGTCTGCTCGTACGGCTTGCCGGTGCTGAGGGCGATTCCCTCCGAGCGGTATTCGGCGACCGCGGTCCGGGGGTTGGCCGTCTCGATGAACTTCACGTCGACGAACTTCACGTCGAAGGTCTGCGGGAAGCCGCGCATGTGGGCGATCAGCGCCTCGCGTCCCTGCACCAGGGTAGGCACACCGGCGGGGGCGAAGGGGAACTCGACCGTGCCGTCCGCGGCGTACAGCTCGATCCACTCGTCGATCTGGCCGGACGACACCAGCCGAAGGTGCTCTGCCAGGGCGTGCTGTGCGGGGGTGAGCTCGCGGGTCGGGTTGACGCTCATGAATACTCCTCTGTTAGTGGTTGAACAATAACAAACGTAGCGGGGAGACCTCCGAGGAGCAAGGGTGAGGGCCGTCACGGCCCAGCCAGGACAGACGTCGGTAGTCCGACTCTGGTTTGGGAGGTGCAGCGCAGGAGCGGCACCGTTTGGATGACGGCTGTGTCCCGGGAAGTCACCACGTCCGCGCACGCGCACGACCTCGGGCGTACTGCTCTCGCGGCCCATCCCATGGGCGTCGATCACGACTCGGACCTAGTACTCCAGTGCGGTTTCGTGATCTATCCAGCAGGATCGTCGTCGGTAGTGGCTGCGGCGGGCTGTTGCCTGGTGGCGTGTGCGCCAGTGGGACCAGTGCAGCAGTCTGCCCGCGGTCACGGCCGGTGCCGTAAGGACGGCGGCGGGCAGGCGGCCGGCGACGGTGTCCGCGCGGACGGCAGTGCGGCCTGAGTTGATCCGCACCCTGGTCGAGCAGGCGACCGCGAGAACGTAGCCGGTGCCGCGTGCCTCCAGGGCGGCACGCAGTCGCGGGTCCTGGCCGTAGGCTTCGTCACCGGTCACCCACGGTGCCGGCACCCCGGTGTCCAGCGCGGCGGCGATCATCTCCCCGGCCAGGCGGGGCTTGGTCGCGAACCGGACTTCGTCGGGTATCCCGGCCACCCGGCGGCGTTCGGGATCGGAGCACCAGGACTGTTCGGGCAGGTAGAGGCGGCGGTCGATCAGGGCCCGTCCCCGGCTGGTGGCGTAGGCGAGGAAGACGCCGACCTGGGAGTTCTCAATGCGCCCGGCGGTGCCGGTGTACTGGCGCTGGACGCCCGCCGAGGCGCGGCCCTTCTTCACGAAGCCGGTCTCGTCCACGATCAGCACCGCGCCCTCGGTGCCGAGGTGTTCGACGGCGTAGGCCCGGATATCGTCACGGACGGCGTCGGCGTCCCAGCGGGCGTAGTGCAGCAGCCGCTGCATCGGGCCCGGCTGGGCCAAGCCGGCCTGTTCGGCCAGCTGCCAGCAGTTCTTCCGCTCGGTACGCGACAGCAGCCCGAGCAGATAGGCACGGGCCGTCCTCCGCGGTTCAACCCGGCTGAACCGGCCTGCGATCCGGTCCATGGCCTGCTCGAACATCGCCCGCCATCGGGCGCCGTCTATGCTGTGACCTGCGGCCACCGCACGATCGTCATGAGTCCACACAACCCTTGATGATCACGCGGTGGCCGTACCCGTTCCCAGCCGGGTCCGTGACAAGATCGCGAAGTCACACTGGAGTACTAGCCGTCGCGGCGGCGTTCCCACTCGTTCCCGGAACCCCGGGTGTCCCCGTGCCCGCCGGTCGCCGGACCGCGGGAGGGATCGCCCACCCCGCCCTCGATCGTGTGCGCCTGGATGAGGGTGCCCGACACGTTCCCCGTCACCGTGTTGACCGTTCCACCGTTCGTCGGGGCGGCCGTGGAAGCGGTCCCGGCGCTGCCCGTGCCGGAGGGTCGGCGCGCCGTCCACACGGCCGTCACCAGCGCTCCGACCCCCGCGGCCAGCGATCCGACCCCCGAGAGCTGGGAGAGCTGGTTCAGGTCCACGAGGAACCGGAACAGGACCCAGGCACCCCCGAGCACGACGGTCACCGACACCAGAAGCCACACCCATAGCCAACGCATGCGGACATTGTGCCCTGCCCGCCGCGGCGCGGGTAGGAGGTTCGCCGGATCAGCGGGCGCTCAGGCACGGTCAGCCGCAGTCGGCCCTGGTCCGTGGACCGGACGAGCTCCCCGTACGCTCCCGGTGGCCGGGTGCGGCCATCGGTGCGCGGCATGGCGAAAAGAGACGTAGGCGACCACGGGCTTGGCTACCGTGGCTTATCTGTACGGACTCCCTCGCGTCGGGGAGCACCCCTTGGTTCCACAGTGTGAGGCAGGTACCCCCATGACCGACACGGCACTGCTGGAGAGGGCCAGCACCCTCCTGGTCACCGCCATGACCGTTGGCGACGACCACTCCTGGGCCCGGGTACGGCGGGCGTGCGCCGCCCTGTCCTCCCGGGCCCACAAGGTGGTGGACGCCGAACTGGAACTGACCCGGGGCGAACTGCTCCATCGGCCGGAACTGGCCGAGGAGGCCGTCGGCGAGTGGAGGACCAAACTGCGCCGGCTGGTGGAGGCCGATCCCCGCGCCGCCGAGGGCCTGCGCGAGCTGGTCCGGGCACTGGCCGACCGGCAGGGCGGCCGGGTCGCCGAGGGCGGAGTGTCCAACACCATCGTCGGCGACGTGACCGGGACCGCGGTACAGGCCCACACCATCCACGGCGGTGTCGGCAACACCGGCTATCAGGGGGACCACGTCGACCAGCGCGGCGCCCAGGCGCGGCGGGACGTGATCGGCACGCAGAACAACCACCACACGCGCCGCCCGTACAAGGGGCAGTGAGTGTGAGCCGCAACAACAAACCCCGCAAGAACAAGAGGAAGGCCCAGCGCAGGACCACCCACCGCGGTCGCGACCACGTCGACCAGCGCGGCGCCCAGGCGCGGCGGGACGTGATCGGCGTGGTGAACAACTACGTCACCGTCCACGAGGGCGCGGCCCGTTCCCAGGCCGGCCTGCCCGGACCCCAGGCCGGATTCACGGGTCGGGAGACGGACCTGGAACGACTGCTGGAGAGCCTCGATCCAGCCATGCCCGGCGGGGCGGCCGTGGTGGTCTCGACCGGGATGGGCGGGATCGGCAAGACCCAGCTCGCCCTGACCGCCGGGCACCGGGCGCTGGAGCGGGAGTGGTTCTCCGGAGCGCTGTTCATCGACATGCACGGGTACACCACCCCGGTCACCGCCCACCGCGCCCTGCAGTCCCTTCTGCGGGAACTGGGTGTGGAAACCGACCGGATCCCCGAGGAGGCCGACGCCAGGGCCGCTCTGTACCGGGCCACCGTGCAGGCCGCGTCCACGGAGGAGGGCGGACCGCTGCTGGTGGTGGCCGACAACGTTTCCACCCCCGGCCAGGTCCTACCTCTGGACCCGGGGCCGGGCGGACACCGACTGCTGGTCACCTCACGCGAACGCATGGGAGAGCTGCCCGCGCGCCACCTGTCCCTCGGTGTGCTGTCCCAGGAGGAGTCGGTACGGCTCCTGACCGCGGACCTGCACGTGAGCGATCCGGACGACGACCGTGTCCGTGGTCTTGAGGCCTTGACACGGGTGGCCGACTCCTGCGGTGGAGTGCCGCTGGCGCTGCGCATCGCGGCCGGACAGCTCAAGAACGCCCCCGACATGGACGTGGGCGAACTCGCCGACACCCTGGCCCACACCGCGGACCGGCTCGCTCCCTTCTCCGATCAGCTCGGGGGACTGGAGGCGGTCTTCGCCGCCTCCTTCGCGCGGCTCCCCGCCGAGCAGGCGGAGATGCTCACCCTGTTGGGTCTGGCTCCGGGCCCCGACATCTCCACTTCGGCGGCCGCCGTCCTGGCCGGGGTGGAGCCCGGCCAGGCGCTGCCCCGGCTGCGGGGGCTGACCGCCTCCCACTTCGTGGCGGTGTCCGACAAGCGCTGGGCCATGCATGACCTGGTCGCCGCCTACGCCGCCACCCTGTCCGGTCCCAGACCCGCCGCCCGCTTTCCCCGCGCCCAACGGCGCCTACTCGACCACTACACCGACCAGGTCATCGCCGCCACAGAGCATCTGCGGGCCCTGCCGACCGATCGGGTGCCCGAGGCGTTCACCGGTCGCGCCGAGGCGTTGGCGTGGTTGGACGCCGAACGGACGGTGCTGATCGACACCGTCCATCTGGCCCACCGCGTCGGCCACGACCGCGCCACCGTCTCTCTGCCCATCAACCTGGGCACCTACCTGGACCAGCGCCGTCTGTTCCACGACCAGATCGCCATCACCCGCCTGGCCCTCCAGGCAGCCCAGCGCATCGGCGACCACCGTGGCGAGGCCATGGCGTGGAACAACCTCGGCAGTACCTTGTTCGGGATGCGCCGGTTCGAGGAGTCCGTCGACGCCCACACCCGTGCACGCGACCTGTTCCAGCGGTTCGGCGACCACCGTGGCGAGGCCATGGCCTGGAACAACCTCGGCAGTACCTTGTTCGGGATGCGCCGGTTCGAGGAGTCCGTCGACGCCCACACCCGTGCACGCGACCTGTTCCAGCGGTTCGGCGACCACCGTGGCGAGGCCACGGCGTGGAACAACCTCGGCGGTGTTCTCAGCGTGATGCGTCGGTTCGAGGAGGCGGCTGCCGCCCGGACCCGAGCCCGTGACCTGTTCCGGCGGTTCGGCGACCACCACAACGCGGAGAAGGCGTACGCCGGTGTCGGGATCGCCTTGGGAGGTCTCCGCCGTTGGGATGAGGCGGCGGCGATCCTGGAGCGGGTGGTCACGTTCTTCTCCGAGCAAGGGGACCAGCACTCCGAGGGCATGGGCCGCTACGAACTCGGGCTGGTCCGGTGCCGGTCCGGTCACCCCGACCTGGCCATCCCCCTGTTGGAGAAAGCCGTCGAACTCCTCAGGGCCACCGACGACCCCCACCGGCACGACAGAGCGCGTGACGCCCTGAACGAGGCCCGCGCCGCGGACTGACCGTCAACGACTGCGCGAATCCTCCCCGCCCCGGCCGGGGATGACCACCGTCGGGGCCGAGCCCGTCCCCGGCCCAGCGCGGTCTCCATCTGGACCGGCTCACGTGGATGTCGATGGAGGCGGTGGCACGTCCGCGCCGGTGTGGGCAAGGCCGCCGTCTACCGCCGGTGGGCCTCCAAGCAGGCCCTCGTGCAGGAGGTCGTGGCCCGGTTCGCCTGGCGTGCCGTCCCGGTCCCCGACAGCGGGAACCTGCGCGAGGACGTCGCCGAGTTCCTGGCCGACGCGCTCGCGGTCCAGCTGGACCTGTGCGCCGTCCGCATCATCACCGAGCCGCCCGCCTGCCGGCGCTGATCCCACGGTCCGTCCTCGGGGGCCGCACGGGGGCAGGGCCCACCGCTCCCGTGGCGTCCCCACGGGAGAGGCGGTCACGGGACCGGAGGAGCGGTGGGAGCGCGCGCACGCCCCCACCGCGCCCCGCCGGGATCAGAACATTTCCCTGCGGCCCGCCAGGGAGTCGAGCCACTGGTGCAGGTAGCCCGTCCAGTCGCGTCCGGCGCCGTCGTGGTGGTTCACGGCGAAGCGGTGGAAGGTGTCACGGCTCTCGGAGAAGAGCAGGCCCGGCTTCTTGTCCAGCTCCAGCACCACGTCCATGCCGTGCTCGTCGGTGACCAGGGACAGCTCCAGCTCGTTGAGGCCCTGGTAGCGGCTGGGCGAGTAGAACTCGATCTCCTGGTAGAACGGCAGCCGCTGCCTGGTGTGGGCGATGCGGCCCCGCTCCAGGTCGGCCTGCTTGAAGGTGAACCCGAGGGAGAGCAGCGAGTCCAGGATCGCGGCCTGTGCCGGGAGCGGTTCGATGCCCACCGGGTCCAGGTCGCCCGGGTCGATCGCGCTCGCCACGTGCAGGCGGGTGTTGACGCCGATGTTCATGCGGTGCAGGTGGCGGCCGCGGTGGGCGGTGACGGGAGTCTCCCAGGGCACGAAGAGCTCGAAGGGCACCTGGAAGCGCTGCCCGGGGACCAGGGTCGCCCCCTCACCCAGGCGTACGCGGTGGAACTCCATGTCACCGGTGGTCTCCTGGTCGCCGGCCTCGGACTCGACCCGGGCCTGGAGGCCGACGGTGAGCTGCTCGATCCGCTGCTCGACGTCGCCGCCCTCGATGACGACGGTGCCGTGCACGGAGCCGCCGGGGGTGGTCACCGCCGAGTCCAGGGAGGTTTCCACCGAGGCTCCGCCGAATCCGATGCCGGCGAGCAGACGCTTGATGACCATAGATACTTCCTCTTCCCGGTGGGTGCGTGGCCGGGATCTCGGGGATGGCAGGAGCACCCGGATTCTGGGGGCGCGGCCGGACCCGTGGGGTCCTACGGCCGCGTCGGGGTGGGAGCCCGGGCACGCGGTGCCCGGGCGGTCGTCCTACTCGCCGGCGGCGGCGTGGACCCACTCGTGGAGCTTGGCCGCGATCTCCTCGGGGTCGGTGGCCCCGTGCTCGATGCTCAGGCGCAGGAGGGCGTCCCCGCCCTCGCCGAAGAGGACGCCGGGCTTCTTGTCCAGTTCCAGCACCGCGTCCACACCGTCGTCGTCGGTGAGGAAGGTCAGCTCCAGCGACTCCAGGCCCTCGTACCGCCCTGCGGCGGAGTACTCGAACTCCTGGTAGAAGGGCAGGTTCTGACGGGTGCCGGGAACCTCGCCCTTCTCCAGGTCGACGCTCCTCAGCTCGAAGCCCAGCGCGTGCAGCGACTCCAGGACCGCGGCCTGGGCCGGCAGGGGCTCGATGAGCAGGGGGTCCACGTCCTGGCGGTCCAGGGCGTTGTCCACGTGCAGGCGGGTGTTGAGGCCCACGCCCTCCAGGACGTGTGCGCCTCCGACGGCGGTGACGGGCGCTTCCATGGGGACGGTCAGCTCGAAGGGGAGCTCGAACTCCTGTCCGGGCTCCAGCTCCGTCTCCTCCTCGGTGACGGCCTGCTCGGCGATGATCACGTCGATGGTGTACTCGCCCGAGTGGGTCTCGCCCTCGGAGTCCTCGTACTCGTACTCCTTCTCCACGTTGGCGCGGAGGCCGACGCTGATGCCCTCCAGTGTCTGGGCGACCCGGCCACCGGTGACCTTGAGGATGCCGGTGACGGTACCGCCCGGCTGGACGGTGTCGTCGTCCAGGACGGTCTCCACGGTGGCACCGCCGATGCCGACGCTGGCGAGCATGCGCTTGAAGATCACGGAGTCTCTTTTCCTACCTGGGTCCCGCCGCCCGAGCACCGGGAGGAGTGCGGGCGCGGGGCCGTCCGGGGGTTCGTGGGGGAGTTCGGTGCTGTTTCGGTAGGACGCGGCGCCGACGGTGCCGGTTCCTCCTCCGCGGAGTTTTTCGCGCCCTCTCCGGTGCCGGCCGCCTCCGCCTCAGCCGCTGTTCGGGGACAGGCCGCGCAGCAGGGCGCGCAGCCCGAAGTCGAAACGCGCCCCGGCCTCGGCGGCGTCGGGGGCGCCCTCCTCGTCCTGGTGGCGGACCTGGTGCACGACCGCGCCGACGCAGTAGGAGTGCACCGCGTCGGCGGCCCGCTCCACGTCGTCGCCGGACAGGCCCGCCTCGGCCAGGGCGCGGTGCATCAGGGCGCGGGTGGCGTCGGTGCTGGGGGTGTGCGGGGCGCGGTGCACCAGCAGGGACAGCGCGCCGGAGAACTCCAGCAGGCGGGCGCGGTAGGCGTGGGCCCACTCGGTCAGGCGCACGTCCCAGGGCCGGGTGTCCTCGGCCTCCTCGTTTTCCTCGGTCTCGCGCGTCCGGCCGTCGGCGTCCTCACCCGGCTCCTCACCCTCCTCGCCGGATTCGGTGGGAACGGTGCCGCTGGGCGCGGGGGAGGCCACGTAGGCGGCGATGGCGTTGAACAACTGGTCCTTGCCCAGGGGAAAGTGGTGGTAGATGGCCATGGCCTCCACCTCCAGGGCGTCGCCCAGGCGGCGCATGGACAGCCCGCCCAGCCCGCGTCCGGAGATGATGTGCAGGGCTTCGAGGATGATGCGCTCGCGGCTGAGGCCGGCGTAGTTCCTGCTCACTGTGGTCCTTTCGAGGGAGTACGCCGTAAAGGTGGCAGATCCCGGAGATGGCGGCCACCACCGACGCACGGCCCGGGTCGCCAGATGACATTCGTCACCTCTAGAGTGACTCCGGATAACGATTCGCTTGTACGGAGCGCACACATGGGACTTGCCAAACAGAGCACGACACAGGCGCGTCAGAAATGGGAGGCCGACCGGGAACTGGCCGAGAGGCTGCCCGAACTCCTGCGGACGGTGGCCGAGACTCAGGAGGCCCTGGACCAGGCGCGTGAGTGGAACGCGCCGGTGGAGGAGCTCCACGAGCGCGGGTTGGCCCTGGACGAGGCGCTGACCGAGGCGATGCGGGCCGCCTACGCCCGGGAACGGGTGCTGGTGGGGCCCAAGGGGTACGTGGACCGGATCTACAGGCGCAAGCGGCTGGCCCGCCCGGAGGTGCGTGAGGTCACGCACGTGGCCGAGCGGCTGCTCACCGCCCGGGAGACCCACCGCCTGCACGGAATCCAGCGGGTGCCGCCCCGGGCCGCGTGAGCCTGTCGGCCACGGTGCGTAGTCGCGGTGCGGTCCGCGCGCGGTAGGTTGGTGTTCGGCCCGTCCCGGGGCCGGACACCGCAGCAGGTGAGTGGGGAGCGCAGTAGCAGATGGCGGATTTCATCCGCATCGATCCGACGTCGAAGGTACCGCCCTACGAGCAGATCAGGTCGATCGTGGCGATCGCGGCCGCCAACGGCGAACTGCCGGTGGGCTATCGGCTGCCGACGGTGCGCGCGTTGGCGGGTCAGCTTTCGGTGGCGGTGAACACGGTGGCGCGCGCCTACCGGGAGCTGGAGCAGGCCGGGGTGGTCGAGACGCGCGGCCGCTCGGGCACCTTCGTGGCCGCGAGCGGCGACGACCAGCGCGCCGAGGCCCTGGCCGCCGCGCGTGCCTACGCCGAGGTGATCTCGCGGGTGGGCCTGGACCACGAAGAGGCCGTGGAGATCCTGCGCGCGGCGCTCAGGAGCTGAACCGCGCACCCGTCCCGCGGTGGCCGCTACCGGCCGACCCCCTCCCCGTCGAGCCGCTTCCGCCGCGGCTAGTGTCGAAGTGGCGCCGCCACCCCGGGCGGCGCGCGCACCGAGGGAGGCGCCGATGGGCAAGGGAACCGGTGGACGAGCGGGAGGAAGCCCGTCGGGCGGCGCGTCCGCGCGCGGCAGGGGCGGTGCGGGCGGCAGCGCGGGGAAGGGCGCTCCGGGCAGCGGCGCGAGGAAGGACGCCCCGGGCCGTGGTGCGGGCAGCGGCAGAGGGAAGGACATTCCGGGCCGCGGTGCGGGGAAGGGCACCCCGGGGCACGGTGCGGGCGGCGATTCCGGAAGGCTCGTTCCGGGCCGTGGCGCGGAGTGGGGTCCGGGCGGGCGCCGGAGGCGTCCCGAGGTCAGGGCGGAGCTGAGCGGCAACCGGCGGCGCGACGACTGGTACCACGACGGCGACGACGACGATCCTATGGTCGCCTACGCGGGCGACCGCCGCGTGCGCTCCTACGCGGAGGACAACAGCGGCCTCTACCGGCCGCGCCCCGGCGCGGTCATCGCGCGGGTGGCCGTCGTCCTGGTCCTGCTGGGGCTGGTCGCCGCGCTGGTGTTCCTGGTCCTGGGCTGAGCGGCCGACCGGTCCGGTCGGCCCCGCCGGCCGGGGTCAGCGGCGCAGGCCGACGACCGAGACGAGGTAGAACAGGATCAGTCCGAGCCACACCAGCGGCAGGGCGGCGGGGTTGCCCAGGGCGGCGGTGATGGCGGAGACGGGGATGCTGACGCCCAGGCACACCAGGGAGAGCACGAAGCGCACCGTGTTGGAGGGCGTTCCGGTCCTGACCGGCGCGGCCCTGTCCTGCGCACTCATGTGGTGGCGGACGCGCTCGGCGATGGTGTCGTCGATCCGCTCGACCAGGGAGGCGGCCACCGCGTCGTCGTACTCGGGGCCGAGTTCGCGACCGGCGCGCAGCGCGGCGGCGACCTCGTCCCTCGGCTCGGGGGGAGTGTGCGTCATGTCCCCATCGTCGCACCGCCGTGTCGCCCGTGGAGCACCGCGAGCACGAACTCAGGGACGAACCCGGGTTCTCCCCGAGGCGGCCGCGGCGCCACCGCCGCCGGACACGGCTCGGGGCCGCCCCCGTGCGGGAGCGGCCCCGGTGTCCGGTCCGGCCGTGCCTGGCGCGCTGCGGCCTCTGCCGCGGGCTCCTAGCTCGCGAAGTCCAGCAGCTGCTGGGCGCGGCTGGGGTGGCGCAGCTTGGACAGCGACTGCTTCTCCAACTGACGGATGCGCTCACGGGTCAGGCCCAGGTGCTTGCCGATCTCGTCCAGGGTGCGCGGACGCCCGTCCATCAGGCCGAAGCGCAGGGACATGATGGTGGCCTCGCGCGGCTCCAGGTCCGAGAGCGCGTTGCGCAGCTGGTCGGCCATGATCTGGCGGTCCACCACCTCGGAGGCCTCCGAGGCGTCCACGTCCTCGATGAGGTCGCCGATGCGGGTCTCGCCGTCCTCGCCGATGGTGGAGTCCAGGCTGATGGGCTGGCGGGTGACCCGCAGCAGCTCCTCGATCTGGGCCGGGGTCTTGTCCAGCTCCAGGCCCAGCTCCTCCGGGGTGGGCTCGCGGCCCAGCGCCTGGTGCATGTCGCGCTCCAGGCGGCTCACCTTGCTCAGGAGCTCCAGGACGTGCACGGGCAGGCGGATGGTGCGCGCAGAGTCGGCGAAACCGCGCTGTATGGCCTGGCGGATCCACCACATGGCGTAGGTGGAGAACTTGAAGCCCTTGGTGTAGTCGAACTTCTCCACGGCGCGGATCAGGCCGAGGTTGCCCTCCTGGACCACGTCGAGCAGCGACATCCCCCGGTCGCTGTACTTCTTGGCCACCGACACCACCAGGCGCAGGTTGGCCTCCAGCATGTGGGACTTGGCCTTGCGGCCGTCCTCGACCACCCACTCCAGCTCGTCGACCTCGGCCTCGGCCAGAGGGAAGGACTCGTCGACCTCGCCGTGCATGCCGAGCCGGTACTCGGCGTAGAGCCCGGCCTCCACGCGCTTGGCCAGGTCGACCTCCTGCTCGGCGGTGAGCAGTTGGCGTCGGCCGATGGCCTTGAGGTAGGTGTGGACCGAGTCGCCCATGGCGGGGGACTGGTCGTCGAGGTCGGCCTCACCGGTTTCAGGATCGGTGGTGGCCTGGGTGTTCTCGGTCTTGGCGCGCCGCGTGGAGCGGGCCTTCCTCCGGGCGGAGGGGCCCTTACGCGTCGCGGCCTTGCCGGATGCGGCCTTGGTCGCCTCGTCGGTGTCGGGCACCGTGGCGATGAGAGTGTCTTCCAGCACGTCGTCCTCGGCGTCAGGATCGGCCACCGGTGTGGAGTCGTCGCCCCCGTTGGCGAGACGAACCCCGTTCTCGGTGAGTTCACGCAGGATGGATCGGCCGTCGCCAGCGGAGACTCCGGCCTCGGAGAAAGCGGTACGCAGCTCGGAGAGGGACAGGTGTCCCTGCGCGCGTCCGCGGGTGAGCAGATCGGTCAGGGTCGCGTCCGCGGTCGCGCCGTCGCTTCGAGCGGTGTCAGCGGGGACTCCGGCTGTGGGTGCCGAAGCGGCTGGGGCAGTGCTCGTCATCTGGGCACCTCCCTCCCTTCCAAGGCGTCGTGTGGCACGCGGCGGACGGTTCCTGCCGACTGGACGCGCCAATATGTCCAACGTGTCGGGGAGTCAAATGTTCCCTGTCTCGATTGGATATCGGCAGAAGTGGCATGGATCACTGTCCCGGAAGTGGCAAAACGCGCCGGAGAGCGGGTAAAGGAACGTGCTCGGAGGCGGTCCGCGTGGAGGGCTGGACCCGGTGGAGGGGAGGGCGCAGGGGCACGAGCGAGTGGACCGATGGCTGTCGCCAACTGCGGACCTCCTTGGGAGAGGGGCCGAGACCAGGTACTCAGGTAGACGCAGGGGAGCTTTGGGAAGTTCCCTCCCTTTTGTCGGACACAGCCGTCGCCGACCGCGCCGGGACCGTGCGTGCGGGGTCGGCCGGCCCTGCGCGTCGCACCGGTCGTCCGTGGGCGCCGCGGGGGTGGGTGCGGCACCCGACGCGCCCCAGGGTCCCATGTGTTCGGAGTGCACTGGTACACGGACCTCGGCCGAAGGGCGCTGGTGAGCGTGCCGAGGAGGGCCGGAGAGGCCGCCGCCCGGCAGGGACGGGTCCGCCGCAGGTCCGGGAACGGGGCCGCGCCGGAGTGGGCGCGGGCCGCCGCCGGGTCAGGTGCGGGGACCGCGCAGCGCCACCAGGTCGGGCTTGCCCGAGGCCAGCATCGGCAGGGCCCGGAGCACCTCCAGCTCACGCGGAGCGGCGTAGGAGGGCAGACACTCACGCACCCACGAGCGCAGCTGGTCCAGGGACGGCGGCGCGTCCGGGTCGGCGGGCACCACGACCGCGCTCACCCTCTCGCCCCACTCGGGGTCGGGACGGCCCACCACCACCGACTCGGCCACCGCCGGGTGCTCCAGCAGCAGGGCGTTGACCTGGCCGGGCACCACCTTGTGGCCGCCGGTGTTGACCACCTCGTCCACGCGGCCGAGCACGCGCAGGCGCCCGTCCCCGTCCAGGCGCCCCAGGTCGTTGGTGCGCAGCCACCGGGTCCCCTCCTCCGTGGTCAGCGCCTCCGGATCGCCCTGGGCGCCGGGGGCGAGACGGTAGCCGCTCAGCAGCATCGGCCCCGACAGCAGGATCCGCCCGGGCTCGCCGGGAACCTCGGAGTCCACACGCACCCGCACACCCCGCAGCGGGACGCCGTCGTAGACGCAGCCCCCGCAGGTCTCGCTCATGCCGTAGGTGGTCAGCACCCGCCCTCCGGCCGCGCGGGCGGCCTCCAGCAGGGCGGGTTCGGCGGCGGCGCCGCCGAGCAGGACGGTCCCGAACGCCGACAGGTCCACCCCCGCCTCCAGCAGCCTCCGCAGTTGGGTGGGCACCAGGGACACGTGCGGGCGCAGCTTCCGGGCCAGCTCCGCCACCCCCTCCACGGAGAAGGGCGCGTGCACCGCCCGGGTGCCCATGGCCAGGGCCCGTGTCATCACCTGGATGCCGGAGACGTGGCCGGCGGGCAGCACGCACAGCCACGCGTCGCCGGGGGAGGCGCCGATGCGCTCCACCGACGCCAGGGCGGCCGAGCGCAGGGCGGACGAGGACAGCTCCACGCCCTTGGGGGCGCCGGTGGAGCCGGAGGTGGTGACGACCAGGGCGGTGTCCGCGCCCGCGGGGGCGGCTCCGTCGAGCTCGGTGACCCCCTCGGGGGTGAGCAGACGGGCCGGGCGCATCGCGGTGAGCAGTTCGCGCACACGTGCGTCGGGGGTCCCGTCGGGGATCGGCAGCAGGGCCGGCCCCCGCCCCTCCAGAGCGCGGGCCAGCAGGTCACCCAGGTCCTCGGGGGCCAGTCCGCGCACCGCCTGGAGAGGGCGTCCCCCGTGGGAGGGGGCGGGTGTCGTCGGAGCGCCGGCCTGTTTCTCGCGTGCCACGACCGCCAGGGTACGCCTGTGGGAGGGGTCCGGGTCCTCCCGGTTCCTCCTGGCCCGGGGGTGTGCTCGCGCGTGGCGGCCCGCCTGGCACAATGCGTAGGGTTGGCGCTTGGACGCGGCCGCGTTCCTGGTGCGTCCGCGCCGTCCCCAGTGTCCCCGTGAGGAGAAGCAGCAGCCGTGAACAGCGTGATCGAGTGGCAGCGGTCGGGCGAGTACTCCGACATCATCTACGAGACCGCGGAGGGTATCGCCAAGATCACGATCAACCGCCCGGAGCGGCACAACGCGTTCCGTCCCCAGACGCTGTTCGAGTTGCAGGAGGCCTTCAACCTCGCCCGTGACGACTCCGAGGTCGGCGTGATCGTCCTCACCGGCGCGGGCGACCAGGCGTTCTGCTCGGGCGGCGACCAGAAGATCCGCGGCGAGGACGGCTACATGGGCGACGACGCCGTGGCCCGCCAGGGCATCGGCCGCCTCAACGTGCTCGACCTGCAGGTGCAGATCCGCCGCACGCCCAAGCCCGTCGTCGCCATGGTCGCGGGCTGGTGCGTCGGCGGCGGCCACGTGCTGCACGTCTGCTGCGACCTGACCATCGCCGCCGACAACGCCAAGTTCGGCCAGACCGGCCCCAAGGTCGGCTCCTTCGACGGCGGTTACGGCTCCTGGCTGCTCGCCCAGACCGTGGGCCTGAAGAAGGCCCGCGAGATCTGGTACCTGTGCCGCCAGTACAGCGCCCAGGAGGCGCTGGACATGGGCCTGGTCAACACCGTCGTGCCGCTGGAGGACCTGGAGAGGGAGACCGTGTCCTGGGCGCGCGAGATGCTGGACAAGTCGCCGCTGGCGCTGCGCATGGTCAAGGGCGCCATCAACGCCGTCAGCGACGGCGCCGCCGGGATGCAGCAGTTCGCCGGCGACGCCACGATGCTCTACTACATGAGCGAGGAGGCCCAGGAGGGCCGCGACGCGTTCAAGGAGAAGCGTCGCCCGGAGTTCGACAAGTTCCCGCGCCGCCCGTGACACGGGTGGAGCCCGACCCGGCGGGGGCACCCGCCGGGGGGCGCGCCTTCGCCATCGGTCTGCGCAACCGCTTCCGCGGCATCACCGTCCGCGAGGGCATGCTCGTGCGCGGCCCCGCCGGGTGGGGTGAGTTCTCGCCCTTCGCCGAGTACGGGCCGCGCGAGTGCGCCCGCTGGTGGGCGGCCTGCCAGGAGGCCGCCCGGTACGGCTGGCCGGCCCCGGTCCGCGACCGCGTGCCGGTCAACGTGACCGTGCCCGCGGTGGACCCCGGGCGCGCCCACGCGATCGTCACCGCGGGCGGCTGCACCACCGCCAAGGTCAAGGTGGCCGAGCGAGGGCAGGCGGAGGCCGAGGACCTGGCCCGCGTCGAGGCGGTCCGCGACGCCCTGGGCCCCTCGGGCCGGGTGCGGGTGGACGCCAACGGCGCCTGGGACCCCGACACCGCCGTGCGGATGGTGCGGGCGCTGGACCGGTTCGACCTGGAGTACGTCGAGCAGCCCTGCGCCACCCTGGACGGGCTCGCCGCGGTGCGCCGCCGGGTGTCGGTGCCGGTGGCCGCCGACGAGTCGATCCGCAGGGCCGAGGACCCGCTGCGTGTGCGCGCCGCCGACGCCGCCGACATCGTGGTCCTGAAGGTCCAGCCGTTGGGCGGGGTGCGCGCCGCGCTGCGCGTGGCCGAGGCGTGCGGCCTGCCGGTGGTGGTCTCCAGCGCCGTGGAGACCTCGGTGGGCCTGGCGGCGGGGGTGGCCCTGGCCGCCGCCCTGCCGGAGCTGCCCCACGCCTGCGGCCTGGCCACCATGCAGATGCTGACCGCCGACGTCACCGCCGACCCGCTGCTGCCCGAGGACGGCTTCCTGCCCGTGCGGCCGGTGGAGGTGGAGGAGGAGAGCCTGCGCGCGGTGGAGGTCGACCCCGCCGCGTGGCGGGCCCGCGCCGAGGCGGCCCGCACCGCCGCCGACGAGGCCTCCGGCGCCGGATAGCACCGGACGGCCTCCGCGCCGCTCCGCCGAGGTGCGCCGGGCGCGTCCGGGTAGGGGCGTGGACGCGGCGCACATGTGTGACGGGCAACAGTCATGTTCGTTCCCACCGGGCTCCGGGTGGGGGTTGACTGTAGGGAGCGGGTCCACATGGTGATACTTGGTACACATTGAGACGATCGAGAGTGTTGATGAATCCGTCCACCGCCCTGGCGCGGGTCCTGGTCGACGAACTGACCCGCTGCGGCCTGGCCGAGGCCGTCGTGGCGCCGGGGTCGCGTTCGACACCCCTGGCCCTGGCCCTGGTCGCCCATCCCGGCGTCAGGGTGCACGTGCGCATCGACGAGCGCTCGGCGTCCTTCCTCGCCCTGGGCCTGGCACGGGCTTCCCGGCGCCCGGTCGCGGTGGTGTGCACCTCCGGCACGGCGGCCGCCAACTTCCACCCGGCGGTGATGGAGGCCGACGAGAGCGGGGTGCCGCTGCTGGTGCTGACCGCCGACCGGCCCCCGGAGCTGCGCGGTACCGGCGCAAACCAGACGGTGGACCAGATCGGCCTGTACGGCGGCGCGGTACGCATGTTCGCCGAGGTGGGCACCCCCGACCCCCTGCCCGGCATGGTCGCCTACTGGCGGTCGCTGGTCTGCCGTGCGTGGGGCTCGGCGGTGGGCGGGCGCCCGGGACCGGTCCACCTCAACGTGGCCTTCCGCGACCCGCTGACCCCCGATGACGGGGCCGGGGCGCACCCCTGGCCCGAACCGCTGGAGGGACGCGAGGGCGACAGGCCGTGGATCAGCCGTCCGGGGCCGGTGGTCGAACCCGCCGCGTTCACACTGCCCGCCGTGGAGCGGGGCGTGATCGTGTGCGGTGACGGCGACTACGACCCGGTGCCGTTCCTGGCGCTGGCCGAGATGACCGGGTGGCCGCTGCTGGCCGAGCCCACCTCCAACGCCCGCCGGGCGGGCGCGGTGTCCACCTACCGGCAGTTGCTGGCCTCACCGAGCCTGGTCTCGGGGCCGCCGCCGGAACTGGTGGTGAGCGTGGGGCGGCCCAACCTGTCCCGGCAGACGCTGGCGTTCCTGCGCCGGGCGGGGCGCCATGTGGTGGTCAGTTCGGGGACGGTGGGCGATCCGGCCGCGAGCCTGCCCAACTCCTTCTCCGACCCGGTGCGCACCGCCACCGACGTGGTGGCCGCCGTCGCGCCCCCGGCCGGTCTGGACCTCGGCTCGCCCCAGCGCACCGACTGGTCGCGGACCTGGGAGCGGGCCGAGTCGGCGGCGCGGTCGGCGCTGGACGCGGTGCTGGACGCCGAGGAGACGCTCAGCGAGCCCCGTCTGGCCCGTGACCTGGCCTCGCACGTGTCCGCCGGCTCGCTGCTCTTCGCCGGGTCCAGCATGCCCATCCGCGACCTGGACGCGACCATGCGCGCCCGCTGCGGGGTGCGGCTGGTCGGCAACCGGGGGGTGAGCGGCATCGACGGGACGGTCTCCACCGCGGTCGGCGCCGCGCTGGCCCACCAGAGCGGTGGCGGCGGGCACGCCTACGCGCTGCTGGGCGACCTCGCGGTGCTGCACGACCAGAACGGCTTGGTCATCGGTCCCGGGGAGGCGCGTCCGGACCTGGCGCTCGTGGTGGTCAACAACGACGGCGGCGGGATCTTCTCCGGCCTGGAGCAGGCCGGGCACCCCGACTTCGAGAGGGTGTTCGGCACCCCGCACGGGATATCCATGGAGCGGGTGGCGGCCGTGGCCGACCTGCCCTACACCCGTCTGGAGTGGGCCACCGACCTGCCCAAGGCCCTGCTGGGCGAGGGACTGCGGGTGATCGAGGTGTGCACGCGCCGCACCGACAGCGCCGCGCTGCGCCGGCGTCTGCAGGCCGCGGTGGACGTCGCCGTGGACGAGGCGCTGTAGGCCTTCCTCCTTCGGACACGCGTGACCGGTCCTGTTGACCCAACATGGGACAAAACGGTGGATTGCTGGCGTGCCGTCGGGGGAAGGGGCTGCCCAAGGGGCGGCTTCGGTCGCCGGCGCCGGCGATTCGTGTGTGGCGGGGTGGAGGAATGCACTATGTGCTGCACATGACGGAGCTGGCCCGCTGGCGGTCCGGCGACGAGGACCTGGAGGCGGAGAGCCTGCACACCGACGGGTTCGTGCACGCCTCTCCCAACGAGCAGGCCGTCCTGGCGGTCGCCAACAGCCTCTACCGCTCGGCCACCGAGCCCTACTGCGTACTGGTGGTGGACACCTCGCGCCTGGCCTGCGAGGTGCGGTGGGAGCCCCCCTCCCCGGCGCTGTCGGCGGAGTGGGGCGGCACCGGGGTGGACGAGCCGGTGCTCTTCCCGCGCATCTACGGACCCATTCCGCGTGAGGCCGTGGTCGGTGTGCGCTACCTGCGCCGCGAGCCGCCCGGCGTGTTCACCACGGTGGACCAGCGCGGCTTCACGGCCGAGGTCCTGGACCTGTTCCCGCACCCGGAGGGCGGCTGGTTCCGCTCCCTGTGGCGCAGCGGGGTGTGGGCGCGCCCGGAGGGCTTCGAGGGCGACCGTGAGACGGCCTCGGCCATCCAGTTCCTGCTCGGGCCGGGGGACCGGTGCCGGTGGCACCGGCTGCGCTCGGCGCAGATGTGGTCCTTCGACCGCGGAGGTCCGGCCGCCGTCTCGCTCGGCGGCTCGGGGCCCTCCCCGGTGGAGGAGGAGCGGCACACCCTGGGGCCGCACGTCGAGGCGGGGCAGAAGCTCCAGGTGGTGGTCCCGGCGGGGACCTGGCAGAGGGCCCGCCCGCTGACCGCCGAGGAGACCCTGTCCACCTGCGTCGCCTCGCCCGCCTTCGAGTTCGAGGACCTGGAGATCGCCGACGCGGGCGGCAGCCTGCGCTTCCCCCGGACGCTGTGAGACCGGACGGGCACCGCGAGGCCGGACGGCCACCGTGGGACCGGAGCGGTGTGCCTCTCCCCGCCGGGGCGCCCCGGCGGGGAGAGGCACACCGGTCACCCGCGCTCGAAGTGCCGGCGGAGCTCGAAGTCGGTGACCGAGGCCGAGAACGCCGCCAGCTCCGCGCGGCCCGCGGCCGCGTAGTGGCGCACCACGTCCGGACCGAAGCAGGACAGGGCGACCTCGCTGGACTCCCAGGCCACCACCGCCTCCTCCAGGGATGCGGGCAGGCGGGGCAGGTCCGCGGCCGAGGCGTCACCCGGGGTCGGGTCGGGCAGCGGCAGCGCGTGGTCGATGCCGTACAGCCCCGCCGCGACGATCCCCGCCACCGCCATGTAGGGGTTGGCGTCCCCGCCCGGCACCCGGAACTCGATGCGCGCCGACTCGCCCGAGCCCACCACCCGCACCGGGCACGTGCGGTTGTCCAGCCCCCAGGAGACCGTGTTGGGCGCGTACCCCTGTGGTGAGAGGCGCTTGAAGGAGTTGACGTTGGGCGCGGACAGCAGCGCGAAGTCGCGCATGCACGCCAGTTGTCCGGCCACGAAGTGCTCCATGTGCTCGGACATGCCGTAACGCCCCGAGCCGTCGTCGGCGAAGACCGGGGATCCGGTCCCGTCGCGCAGCGACAGGTGCACGTGGCAGGAGTTGCCCTCGCCCCCGTCGAACTTGGCCATGAAGGTCAGCGCCGCCCCGGCCTGGGCGGCCAGCGCACGGGCGCCCGCCTTGTACACCACGTGGTTGTCGCAGGCGCGCAGGGCGTCGCCGTAGCGGAACACGATCTCGTACTGGCCCGGGTGGCACTCCCCGCGCGCGGACTCCACCGTCATGCCGGTGCGCTCCATCGCGGTGCGGATGCGGCGCATGAGCGGGTCGATCTCGGTCACCTCCGGCAGCGCGTAGTCGGAGTTGAACCGGGTGGCGGTGGTCAGGTTCCGGTAGTCGGCCTCGAAGGCCTCCTGGTAGGAGTCGCGAAAGACCAGGAACTCCAGCTCGGTCCCGGCCAGGGCGTGCCAGCCGCGTTCGGCCAGCCGGTCCAACTGGGCCCGCAGCACCTGGCGCGGCGCCACCGGCACCGGTCGGCCCTCGGCGTCGCGCGCGTCGCCCAGGACCAGGGCGGTGCCCGGGTCCCAGGGCAGGTAGCGCAGCGTGCCGGGGTCGGGCACGATCGAGAAGTCGCCCAGGCCGCCGCCCCAGGGGTCGGTGGCGTACCCCGGTCGCGACTCCATCTCCACGTCGGTGGCCAGCAGGTACAGGCATGCGCCGAAGCCCTGTGAGAGCACCCGGTCGGTGAAGTCACGCGGGTTGAGGCGGCTGCCCTGCACCCGGCCCTGCAGGTCGGGCAGGGCCACGATCACGTCGGTGACCGCTCCCGTGGCCGCGTCCTCGCGCAGCCTCTCCAGCGGGACGGGGAAGGGCGGCGGTGGCGGGGCGGGCGGCAGGGTCTCGCGCAGGGGCGGCAGGCCGTCTCCGATCAGCGGGCTCACGCGTGCTCCCCGGTCCGGGCGGCGGTGTGCAGCGGGTTGGGGACGGGCGGGGCGTCCATGTGGAACTCGGCGTCACGCTCGGCCCGGTCGTGGTAGCCGCCGCCCAGCAGCCGCTCCCGGTTCAGGCACACGCGCTCGAAGGAGGGCGCCGCGAGGTCGAACAGGGCGAACCGGTCGGCGAGTTCGGGGAACTCCCCCTGGTAGTGGTCGACCTCGGCGCGCACCAGCTCCCAGAACCGCTCCTCGGCCACCCCGAGCTGCTCCTGGGCCAGGGGCGCCAGGTAGCGGAAGTGGCCCACGAAAAGGGACTTGGCGATGGAGGAGGTCAGCTCGTCGGCGTCGAAGCGCATCAGTACGCCCAGCGCCTCGGCGGGCAGGCCGGAGTACTCGGGCAGGTCGGTGTCCAGCAGCTTCATGTCGTCCACGAAGTCCTTGACCGCCAGCCGTACGGGGCGGTCGCGGTCGTCGTAGACCACGATGGCGTTCTCGCCGTGAGGGTTGAACGCCAGCCCGTACCGGTAGAGCAGGTGCAGGACGGGCGGCAGGACGGCGCGGAACAGGGCGCGCAGCCACTCCTCGGCCTCCAGCCCCGAGCGCTCCACCAGCTCGGCGGTGAACGCCCTTCCCCGGCCGTCCACGTGCAGCAGCGCGGCCAGGGTGCGGGCGCGCTCGCCCGGGTCCAGCCGCTGGGTGACCGGTTCGCGCCACAGGGCGCCCAGGAGCTGCCGGTGCCGGTAGGGGGCGTCGGGGATGCCTTCCAGGACCGGGTGGCGCACGGCCACGGCGGCGACCTCGCCGGGCAGGATCACCCGGCACCGACGGGACAGGAAGTCGTCGCCCTCGTACAGGGCGTGCACCCACCGGGTGCTGGCGGGCGCGGCCCGGCACAGCTCGGTGGGGATGCCCCGGTAGACCATCGTGTTGAGGATGGCCAGGGACAGCTTGACGTTGAGCCGGTCGGGGCGGGTGAGGTTGGTGAAGGTGCGGATGGACTGCTGGGGGAGGTAGTCGTCGGCGGCCTCGCCCAGCGGCACGATCAGCCCCTCGGCGAGTTCGGCGGCGAACAGGGGCACCACGACCTCGTCCCACTGCCAGGGGTGGACCGGCAGCCACACGAACTCGGCGGCCCCGGCGCCGGTGCGCCGGGCGGCCTCCTCCAGCCTCCGGGCGAACAGCGCGGTCAGGTCCGCGCCCAGCTCACCGGCGAGCAGCGCCTCCTGGTCCAGGCCGGGCACGCCGTGGTGCTCGGCCAGGGAGCGGTGCACGGCGATCCACGGCAGGCGGACGGGCCGCAGGGCCTCGGGCGGGTACTGGGCCCGGTCGCGGGCGGAGAAGCCCACCCGGCCCTTGTTGGCGAAGATCCACGGGTGGCCGCCCTGGTGGCCCTCCAGGTGGGCGTGGGGCAGGTCGGCCAGGTCGGCGCTGGTGGCGGCGGACTCGGCCAGGCGGGCGTCGGAGCTCAGGGTCGCGGTCAGCTCCCCGACGGTGAAGGCCTCCACCGCCGGGTCCACGATCCCGGCCGTGCCCAGGTCGCGCAGCAGGGTGAAGGGCGAGGCGGGCGCGGTCGTGCCGTCGGCGGCCTCGCGCAGGGCGGTGCCGGGCACGACCCTCCAGCCGTCCATGGTGGTGCGCCGTCCCCGGAACAGGTAGGCGGCCGCGGAGTGGACGCGGGCACGCCAGGGACCGGTGCCGTCGGGGCCGGAGGGCCCGTCCCCGGGTTCGGGGCGCAGCGCGTACTCGAAGCACAGCTCGGCGAGCATCTTGGCCGCCAGGTGGTCACCGGCCCGGCGCCAGTGCTCGCGGGTCAGCTCGGAGGGCACCGGCAGCGGCGGCGGTGCCGTGCTCCCGTCCGAGGCGGTGCCGGTGCCCGGAGCGGACTCCTCGGCGGGGGCCGTCTGGGCGGGGGTCGGGGCGGGCCGGCCGTCGGCCGTGTCCGGGGCGTGGGCCGTGGCCGGCGCGGCGCCCGGGGCGGGGTGGGTGTGCATCGGTGTCTCCGGGGTCGTGGTGGTGGCGGGCGCGGCCGCTCCGTCGCCGAGCGCGGGGCGGCTCACCGCCCGGCCTCAGGGGCGGCCAGCGGGTTGTCGACCAGGCCGTGCATGACGTCGAACTCGGCGTCGCGTTCTGCGCGCTCGTGGAACCCGCCGCCCATCAGCTGCTCGCGGTTCAGGGCGACCCGGCCCACCTTCGGGGCCAGCAGGTCGAACCAGGCGAAGCGCTCGGCCAGCTCGGGGAAGCGCTCCTGGTAGGCCAGCACCTGCTCGCGGGCCAGCTCCCACAGCCGGTCGCCGGGCACGCCCAGCTGCCGCTGGACGATGTCGGCGAGGAAGCGCAGGTGCCCGGCGCAGATCGCGGAGAGCACCGAGTGCGCCAGCTCCTCGGGCTTCCACCGGTGCAGCACGGCGCGTACGTGGTCGGGGATCTCGGCGTACTCGGGCAGGTCGAAGGGCAGCAGCTCCACGTCCGAGCCGAAGTCCTTCAGCGCGATGCGCACGGGGGCCTCGTCGGCGTCGAAGACGAGCACGACGTTCTCCCCGTGCGGGGTGAAGGAGGCCCCGTACCGGTACAGGTAGTGCAGCACGGGCGGGAACAGCGCGCCCAGGAAGCGGCGCAGCCACTCCTCGGCGCCCAGCCCGGAGCGCTCCACCAGCTCGGTGACCAGGGCGCGCCCGTCGGCGCCCTCCAGCAGCAGGCACGCCATGGTGCGGGCGCGCTCGCCCGGGGCCAGGTGGTGGTGGATCGGCTCGCGCCAGATGGTGCCCAGCAGCTCGTGGAAGCGGTAGGGGGCCTGCGGCATCTGGTCGAACACCGGGTGGGGGACGGTGGCGGAGGCCCGCTCGGCGAGCATGGCCACCCCCGTCTCGGAGAAGAACGCGTCGCGCCCGGCCAGGTCCCGCAGCCAGGTGCTGGTGTGCGGGGCGCACCCGGTCTGGGTGCCCGACAGCCCGCGCCACACCAGGGTGTTGCGGATCATCAGGGGCACCTTGACGTTGAGCCGGTCGGGCCGGTCCAGGTTCATCAGGGTGCGGATGGACTGGAAGGGCCGGTAGCGGTCGCGGCTGTGCCCCAGGCGCACCAGGCGCCCCAGGGCGATCTCGGAGGCGAACAGCGGGGCGACGACCTCGTCCCACTGGAAGGGGTGCACCGGCAGCCACAGGTAGGCGTCGGGGTCACCGCCCCGCTCGCGGATCCGCTCGGCGAACGCGGCGCGCTGGTCGGCGTCCAGCTCCCCCTCCAACAGACCGGCGCGGTCGGTCCCGGCCATCGCCTGGAAGCGGCCCAGGTCGGGGTGGACGGCGATCCACACCAGGTGGAAGGCGCCGCGCGCCTCGGGGGTGTAGCGGGCGGCGTCGGCGGCGGAGAAGCCCAGGCGCCCCTTGTTGACGAAGATGCAGGGGTGCCCCGTCTGGTACCCCTCCAGATCCTCGTAGGGCAGGTCGGCCAGCGCGGCGGCGCCCGGGGAGGCGGCCGTCAGGCGGGCGTCGGCGGCGTGCGTGGCCATCAGGTCGCGCACCACCTCGGCCAGGGAGTCGCCCGGCAGGCCCACGGTCTTCTGGGCGTCGGTGACGAACAGGGTGGGGTCCCAGGCGGGCTCCCGGCCGCGGTCGGTGGTGCGGGTGAGGGAGCCGGGGTCCACGTGCCAGGAGCCGAACCCGCCCCTGCGCGCGGTGAAGGCGTAGGCCACCCCGCCGTCCACGGCCAGGGTCCACGCGTCGTCTCCGGGCCCGGGCCGGGGCAGGACCATCTCCTCGTAGGCCATCTCGCCGATCATGTGGGCGAGCAGGCGCCGTCCGGCCCTGCGCCAGGTGTCGGCGTCGGTGGTCGCGGTGGAGGCGTCCTCGTGGGCGGTCTGTGCGGTCTCAGGCATGCTGTGTGTCTTCCGTCCGGTGCGCGGTCGTGGTCTGTGGCGCGGGCTCGGGTGCGGGGGTGGGCTCGGGTTCGGGTTCGGGCTCGGGGGCGGTGGGAGGCGGGTGCGCGGGCAGCAGGGCCAGGGTGAGGGCGAGCACGCCGAACAGGGCGGCCCCCGCCGCCAGGGGCAGCCCCAGGCCGGCCCCGGCCAGCGCGGTGGCCAGCACGGGGCTGACCAGGGTCGCGCCCACGCGCACGGTGGCCACCGCCGAGAAGGCCGGTCCGCGTGCCCCGGTGGCCTCGAACACCCGAAGGTCCAGGGCGACGTGGCCCAGGCCCAGTCCGGCGCCGAACACCACGCGTCCCAGGGCGAGCAGGAGCGGGTCGGGGGCGAGGAACTGCGCGAGCAGGCCCAGGGCGGCCACCAGGCAGGCGACCGGCAGCAGGGCCCGGCCCAGCAGGGCGTGCGCGCGGCGCGCCAGCGGTAGGACCGCCAGCACCGTCGCCTGGGGCAGCAGGAACAGCACGGCCGCCGCCGTGGTGCCCGTCCCGCCGTCCTCCGCGTAGAGGGTGAAGAAGGGGCGCACCACCAGGCGGGCGGTCTCGGCGGCCAGCACGGCCGCGCACACCGCCACCAGGGCGGTCGTGGCCGTGCGCGCGGCTCCGCCGCCCGAGGGGGCTCTGTCCGGGGGAGCGTTCCCTCCGGGTGCTCCGGGTACGGGGCGTCCGTCCGCGCGTGCGCCGTCGTGCCCGGTACCGCCGGAGGCGGCCCCCTCGCCCGCCGCGGGGACGATCGCCGTGCGGTCGGCCGTGCGGGGCAGGTGGCGGTGGCACAGCACCGCCAGCGCCACGTACAGCAGCGCGCACGCCGCGATCCCGTAGCGGGGGTTGGGCAGGGCCATGACGGCGGCGCCCAGGACGGTGGCCACCACGACCCCGCCGTTGACCACGTAGGCGAACAGCGTCACGTCGCGCAGCCGGTCGCGTCCGGTGCCCACGAACGCCGGATAGGCCAGGGTGAAGGCCATGGTGACCACCACCTGCGTCGCCGACAGCACCAGGAACGCCGTGTACGTGGGCGCGGCGGCCAACACCAGTTCCAGCACCGCCGCCACCGCCAGCGCGCCCACCACCAGGGTGCGCATGGGCGCGCGGCGGGCGGCCAGACCCCACAGGGGCATGGCCGCCAGGGCGGCGGCCCGGCACACCCAGACGAAGGTCCCGGTCGCGGCGGTGCCGGTGACCCCGAACAACCGCTCGAACAACTGCGGGTAGAACGGGCTCAGCGCCACGTCCCCCACCAGGTGCAGCAGGATGACGAGCAGGTACAGGCGCCGGAAGGCCGGTCCGGTCACCGCCCCTCCCCGGCCGGGGCCCCGAAGGACGTGAACGCCGTCCGCCCGGGCAGGCGGTAGGCGGTGCGTCCGGTCAGGCTGTTGAGGATGGTGGCCGCCCGCCAGGCGCCCAGGCCCAGGTCGGGGGCGCCGACGCCGTGCGTGTGCATCTCGGCGTTCTGCACGTGGACGGGCGCGGCCAGCTCCGGTTCCGCGGCCAGGCGCATGTCCGGGCCGACCACCGGCCGTCCCCGGTCGTCGGTCCGCAGCAGTTTGGCCACCGGCGCCAGGAAGTCCGGGCTGCGCTGGGCGTAGCCGGAGGCGGCGACGACCGCGTCGGTGCGCACGGTGAAGTCCCGGTCCTGCTCGCGGTGGTGGAAGACCAGGGCGAACCCCTCACCGTCGGCGCGCGCGTCCACCAGCTCGCACTGCGCCCGCAGGGAGGCGCCCACCGGCGCCCCGGCGATACCGCGTTCGTAGAGCACGTCGTGGATCTCGGCGATGGTGTCGCCGCTGATGCCCTTGTACAACTGCCACTGCTCGGGCACCACCCGGTCCTTCACGTGCTGGGGAAGGGCGTGGAAGTAGCGGGTGTAGTCCGGGGTGAAGTGCTCCAGCCCCAGCTTGGAGTACTCCATCGGCGCGAACGCCGGGGAGCGGGTCAGCCAGTTCACCTGTGTGTCGCGGTGCCGCGGGGAGCGCAGCAAGTCCAGGAAGACCTCGGCGCCGGACTGTCCCGAGCCCAGCACGGTCACGTCGCCCAGGCCGGCCAGGCCGGGGGCGCGGTCCAGGTAGTCGGCGGCGTGGAAGACCCGGTCGCCCGCCAGGTCGGCCAGCGGTTCGGGCAGGACCGGCTCGGTGCCGATGCCCAGCACCAGCGCGCGTCCGCGCACGGTGGAGTGCGTGCCCCGGGCGTCGGCGTACTCCACGGTGAACACGCCCTCGTGGTGGTGCACGGCGGTGGCGCGTGCGTCGAAGCGGCACGAGGAAAGCTGGTGGGCGACCCAGCGGCAGTAGTCGTCGTACTCGCGGCGGGGCACGTGGAAGTGCTCGGAGAAGTAGAAGGGGAAGAGCCGGTCGTGTTCACGCAGGTAGGACAGGAACGACCACCGGCTGGTGGGGTCCACCAGGCTGACCAGGTCGGCGAGGAAGGGCACCTGTAGGCGTGCGCCCTCCAGCAGCAGGCCGGGGTGCCAGGAGAAGGAGGGGCGCGCCTCCAGGAAGCGCGCGCTGAGGCCGGGGAGTGCGTCGGCGAGCGCGGCCAGGGCCAGGTTGAACGGGCCCAGGCCCACGCCCACCAGGTCGTGCACGCGGTCGTCGCCGGGGCGGGGGAGCGGGGCGGTGGTCGGCTGGGCGGAGGTCAACGGGTCTCCTTCAGGGCGGCGGCCTCGGCGTCGCCCGCGGCGACGATCTCGGCGAGCAGGGACGCGGTGTCGTCCGGGGTGGTGTCGGGGTTGAGCAGGGTGAGCTTGAGCCACACGCGGTCCTCGATCTGGGTGCGTCCGACCACGGCCCGGCCCTCCCGCAGCAGGCGCCGGCGCAGCCGGGCGTTGACGGTGTCGCTGTGCTCACCGGCGTCGTAGCGGAACACGACGGTGGTCAGGGAGGGCGAGGCGGCCAGTACCAGGCGGGGCTCGCCGACCACGTGGGCGGCGGTGCGCAGGGCCAGGTCGCGGCACAGGTCCACCAGGCGGCCCAGGCCGTCCGTGCCCAGGGCGCGCAGGGTGACGGCGATCTTGAACACGTCGGCCCGGCGGGTGGTGCGCAGGGAATAGCCGAGCAGGCTGGGGTATCCGGCCTCCTCGTCGTCGGTGGGGTTGAGGTAGTCCACCGAGCGCGAGAGCGGGGCGAACAGCGCGCGCTCACGGGTGAGCAGGATTCCGGCCGCCACGGGCTGCCAGCCGAGTTTGTGCAGGTCCATGCTGACCGAGTCGGCCCGTTCCAGCCCGGCGAGCAGTCCGCGCAGGCGGCGGGAGAAGAGCAGCCCGCCTCCGTAGGCGGCGTCCACGTGCAGCCACACGCCGAACTCGCGGGCGATGTGGGCGATGGCGCCCAGCGGGTCGATGCCGCCCAGGTCGGTGGTTCCGGCGGTGGCCACGACGGCGACCGGGAGGTCCCCGTCGGCGCGCAGGCGCAGCAGGGCCTCGCGCAGGGCGGCGGGGCGCATCCGGTGCTGGGAGTCGACGTCCACGGTGACCACGGCGTCCTCGCCCAGCCCCAGCAGGGCGGCCGAGCGCTGCACCGAGAAGTGCGCGACCTTCCCGCACAGGATGCGGGGACGCGCGCCGCCGGCGGCCCGGGCCACGCCGTGGCGGCTGGCGTCGAGGCCGGGGGAGGCGGTGAGCGCGTGGTCGCGGGCCAGGAGCAGGGCGGTGAGGTTGGACTCGGTGCCGCCGGAGGTGACCACCCCGCCCGCGTGCTCGCCCCGGTAGCCGACGAGGTCGGCGAGTTCGGCGACGACCTGGGTCTCCATGGCGGTGGCGGCGGGTGCCTGGTCCCAGGAGTCCAGGGACTGGTTGAGGACGGAGGCGACGGTGTCGGCGGCCACCGCCACCGCCAGGGGCGGGCAGTGCAGGTGTGCGGCGCAGCGGGGGTGGGCGGGGTCGGCGGCCCCGGCGGCGAGCGCACGGGTCAGCCGGGTCAGGACGTCGGCGGCGATGGTGTGTCCGGGGCCCGCGGGAGCGGCGCCGTCGAGGGGGCCGAGCGCCTCGCGGACCGCGTCGGCGACCTGGCGCGGGGTCCGGGCCGGGAGGGGGCCCTTGCGTTCGGCGCAGGCCCCGGCCAGGGCGCGGGTGGCCGCCTCGACCAGGGCCGCGACCGTGGCCGGTCCGCCGGGTGCTCCCGCGAGCCCGTCGGTCGGCGGTGTCGCCGTGCTGGTGGGCACGGGACAGGCCAGGGGGCCGGGCGCCCCGGTGCCGGTGGCGACTGAGTCAACACTCGGAGTGATGGGCATGGGCGTCGGGCTCCAGTTTTCCGTGGTCGGTCGTGGGCGCGCGCGGAGTCGGGCGAAGGGGCGCCGGGCCGGGGGATCCGGCGGGGGAGGAGCCTTCGCGGTACGGGGGGAGGGCGGGCCGGTCGGCTCCACCGGAGGGAGAAGGTCGGCTCCACCAGGGGGGAGAAGAGGGAGGGGAGGGAGAGGAGGGCCCGGTCAGCCGTTCAGAGGCATGAGCAGGCAGTGGTGCCCGCGCCAGCCCGGGTGCGGCGCGAGGTCGCCCACGTGCTGCCAGCCGTTGCGCAGGAAGATGTCCCGCGCGTGGGTGTTGGTCTCGGCCACCAGTCCGGCGGCGCGCTCCTCCTCGCGTCCGCTGAGAAAGAAGGGCATGGAGCGCTCCACGATGCCGCTGCCGCGGAAGGGGACGTGGACGAGCGCCTCGCACATGGCGAAGGTCCGGCCCGGACGCTCGGCGGTGACGTCCTCGGCGTCCACGCCCGGGAGCGGGACGAACCCGTCCCACCAGCCGGTGGTCGGCGGCAGGGTGTAGCCGTAGGCGAATCCGGCCAGCTCGCCGCCCACGTAGCAGGCGGTGAGCCGAAAGCCCGGGCGGTTCGCGCTGAAGGCCAGGCGCTCGGCGAAGGGCGGGGTGCTGTGGTCGGGCAGGTGCAGGACGTCGGCGTAGACCGTCTCGTAGGCGTCGGTCCAGGGGGCGGGATCGGCCAGCACGTCGGCTCCGGTGAGGTTGTCGACCCTCCATGCGGTGTCGGGTCCGGCCGGACCGGTCGGCGCGGTTGTGGTGGCGGTGGTGGAGGGCGGCACGGGCACGGGGGCTCCTTCGTCGGGACGCGGGCACTCTGCGGCGGACCCCGGATGTGCGCGGGGGCGCACACCGGAGTCGCCATAAATTAGGACAGGCTTACCTAAGTATGTCAAGGTATGCGGGGCCCGGAGTGACCCAGGACACACGACTGGTCAGGGCGCGCGGCTGTCCACGGTTAGGCGGGGCGCCGCCGGGTGCGCCAGGAACGCGGGCATGGCGAACTCGTGCCCGTAGGCACCGGCGTTGGGGAAGACCAGAACGTCACCGGCGCGCAGGGACTCCACACGCACGTCCCTGGCCAGCACGTCCTCGGGGGTGCACAGCTCCCCGCACACCGTCACGGACTCCCCGCCCGCCCGCGGCCGGGGCACCCCGTCGGGCCACGCCCCGACCTCCAGCACCGCGAAGTTGTGGCGGATCTCCCAGGACGTGGGGAGCTGGAAGTGGTTGATCCCGCCCCGCACCACCGCGAAACAGCCGCCGTAGGCCGACTTCACGTCCGTCACCCGCGCCGCGTACCAGCCGGTGGGGGCCGCGATCCAGCGTCCCGGTTCCAGCACCACCTCCACCCCCGGGTCGGGCAGCTCCGCCAGGGCGGCGCCGAACCCCTCCAGGTCGAAGGCGTCCTCGTCCTCCTCGAAGGGCACGCCCAGGCCGCCGCCCACGTCCACCAGGCGCAGGTCCACCCCGTGCGCGTCCGCCGTCCGCCGTGACCACTCCAGACACCAGCGCACGTAGGCGGCGTGCGCGGCGGCGTCGGTGTTGCCGCTGACCGCGTGCACGTGGAAGCCCACGAGGTCGATCCCGGGCAGGGACAGGGCCGTGCGCACGGCGTCGGCGGCCAGGGGCTCGGGGACACCGAACGGGCCCGGGGTGCCGCCCATCACCAGCGCCCCGCTGACCGGTACGTGCTCGGGGTTGACGCGCAGGGCCACCGGCAGCACCGTGCCGGCCTCGCGGGCCGCGGCCGAGACGCGGTGCAGTTCCAGCTCGCTCTCGGCGTTGACCACCACGTCCGCGCCCCGCTCGGCCCGCAGGCGGGCCAGGCCCGACAGCAGTTCGGGGGTCTTGCCCGGACCGCTCACCGCGATCCGTCCGCCGCTCTCCCCGCGCCGGACGCGCAGCGCGGCCAGGGCGGTGCGCGCCTCGCGCAGGGAGGCCGCCTCGAACCCGTCCACCGCCTCGGCCAGGTGGGCGAGCACCGGCTCGAAGCCGTTGGCCTTGACCGCGAAGTAGACCCGGGCCCACGAGGGCAGCGCCTTGCGCAGCGTGCGGACGCGGTCGGCGGCCAGCGCCGGATCGTAGACGTATCCCGAACCGGTGCCGGCGGCCAGGTCCACGGCGGCCCGGCGCACGCGCTCGGGGATCCGTTCGGCGGGAAGGGCGGGGGTGTGCTCGAAGGAGCGGGGCGGTTCCATGGAGGGTTCCTCCGTGCGCGTGGTGGGTCGGACACGCCGTGTGCGCGGCACACGGCAGGCGGCGGGGACGGAACCCGGTCGGGCCCCGTCCCGGTCGCGTCAACGCTGGGGGTCGACCTCGAAGATCTCGGCGACGTCGTCCAGCACGGCGTGCGCGGCGATCAGGCCCACGCCGGAGATCCAGTAGGCGTCGCTCACCTCGGTCTTGGTGCCCTCCAGCTCGCCCCACAGCGGGTTGGAGGTGTAGCGCTTCTTGTCCTTCTCCACCTCACCGGCGCCGTCGTCGTAGGTGGACACCAGGATGTGGTCGGCCTCCAGGTCCATCAGCCGCTCCGGGCTGTGGTAGGTCACGATCTCCTCGGTGTCGGTGGCGGTGCCCTCGCTGGGGGGCAGGCCCAGGTCGTCCAGGATCACGCCGATGTAGGAGTTGCGGCTGTACAGGCGCACGCCGTCGGCGTCACCGGCGAAGCGCACCACCGACACGGTGGGCAGGTCCCCGTCCGCGGACGCGGCGATCTCCTCGCCGATGGCGGCGGCCCGCTCCTCGTACTCGGCCACGAGGCGGTCGGCCTCCTCGGCCATGCCCATCGCCTCGCCGGTCAGGCGCAGGTTCTCCTTCCACGTGGCGCCGGTGGTCTCCGACATCACGGTGGGGGCGACCTCGGTGAGCTGGTCGTAGCCGTCGCCGTGGCGGACCTCGGCGGACAGGATCAGGTCCGGCCGGCTCTGGGCCACCAGCTCCGGATCGACCTCCCACAGCAGCCCCACGGACTCGGCCTCCTCGGCGCTGCCCACGTTCCAGTCGCTTTCGAGCAGGTACGGGGGCAGGGTGTCCTGGCCCTCGGCGATCTGGGTGAAGCCCACCACGTTCCCGCCCAGGGCGAGGGTGGCGTCCACGTAGGTGGAGTCCAGCGGCAGCACCCGCTCGGGTGCGGCCGCGATCTCGGTCTCGCCCATGGCGTGCTCGACGGTGATCGGGTAGCCCCCGGCGGCCTCCTCCCCGGATCCGGTGGAGGCCTCCTCCTCCGGGCCGCCCGCGCCGCAGGCGGTCAGCAGGGTCAGGGAGGCCGCGACGGCCAGGGGTAGGCCCGCGCGGCGCAGGTGGGCGAGAGTGGTCATGTGGAGCTCCCGGTCGGTTCAGGGGATCAGGGGAAAGCTGTTCTGTTGACACGAAAAAGACACACATCGTTGTCGGATGTGTCGTCTTCGTCCGAGACGTGGCAAACTTAGAGCATTCAAGTGTGGCTAGGCAAACCTAAGTTAGGTTGGCCTGGCCTTCGTCATGATGGGGAGACCGGGTGAAGGAGACCACCGGGCCGCCGCCGACCCTCACGGCGTCGGCCCCGACGACCACCGCGGGCGGTGCGGTCGCGGCCCGCCGGGCACGCCGGATCTCGGGCCTGGGACTGATGCTCCTGCTGCTGTGCCTGGCCGTCCTGGCCAGCGTGCTCATCGGCGCCCGCGGCCTCAGCCCCGGCACCGTGTGGCTGGCCCTGACCTCCACCGCGGGAGCCGAGGCCGACATCATCGTCAACGAGATCCGGCTGCCGCGCACCGCCCTCGGGGTGCTCGCCGGGATCAGCCTCGGCCTGGGCGGCGCACTCATGCAGGGCCACACCCGCAACCCCCTGGGCGACCCCAGCATCCTCGGCGTCACCTTCGGAGCCGCCCTGGCCGTGGTGCTGGGTATCATGCTCCTCGACGTCACCACCCTGTACACCCAGGCCTGGTTCGCCTTCGCCGGCGCCGCCGTGGCCGTGGTCCTGGTCTACGCCATCGGCTCGGTCCCCGGACGCGGCCCCACACCCATCACCCTGGCCCTGGCCGGGACCGCAGTGAGCTGGATGGCCTACTCCCTGACCTCCGGGCTGGTCCTGCTCGACCAGTCCACGATGGAGGACTTCCGGTTCTGGCGGGTGGGCTCCCTGGTGGGCCGCGACCCCGCGATCCTGGGTCCCATGCTGCCCGTGGTCGCCCTGGGCACGGTCCTGGCCCTGTCCAACACCCGCGCCCTCAACGCGCTGGCCCTGGGCGAGGACACCGCACGCGCACTGGGCTTTCGGATCGGCCGCGCCCGCGCCACCGGCCTGCTCGCCATCACCCTGCTCACGGGCGTGACCGTGGCCGCCTGCGGGCCCATCGCCTTCGTCGGGCTCATCGTGCCCCACCTGGCCCGCGGCATCGTCGGCGCCGACTACCGCTGGCTGCTGCCCTACTCGGCGCTGATGGGCGCGGCCCTGCTCCTGGCCGCCGACGTCCTGGGCCGCTTCCTCGCACCGCCCGGCGAACTCCAGGTCGGCGTGGTCCTGGCCGTGTTCGGCGCGCCCTTCTTCATCCACATCGTCCGCCGCCGGAGGCTGCTCGCCCTATGACCTCCACCCTCGCCCCCGACGACGCCCGCCGGCGGGCCGACGACCGCCTGGCCCGCCGGGGCCGGGCCCTCCGCCTGGGCCCGGTCTCGATCCCCCTGCGCCCCCGCATGGTCGTCCTCGGCCTGCTGGGCGTCCTGGCCCTGCTCGTGCTGGTGGCGCTCAACCTCTCCGTCGGCTCGGTGTTCATCCCGCCCGGCCGGGTGTGGGCCAACATCGTCGGCACCAGCTACGACGACTACTTCACCATCTGGCGTGTGCGCATGCCGCGCGTGGTGGTGGGCATGCTCGCCGGAGCCGCGCTGGCCGCCGCGGGCGCCATCACCCAGACCATCATGCGCAACCCCCTGGCCAGCCCCGACCTGCTGGGCGTCACCCACGGCGCCAGCGCGGGCGTGGTCGCGGTGATGGCCTTCGGCGGCAGCTACGGCATCGTCAGCGGGCCCCTGGCCTCCATCGGCGTGCCCGCCCTGGCACTGACCGGCGGCCTGGCCGCCGGAGCCCTGTGCTACGGGCTCGCCTGGCGCGGCGGCATCGACGGGTTCCGCCTTCTGCTGGTGGGTGTGGGCGTGTCCACCGTGTTGATGAACCTCACCCTGTGGATGCTCACCCTGGGGGACGTCAGCGACACCGGCCGCGCCATGACCTGGATCGCGGGCAGCCTGTCCATGAGCACCTGGCAGGACGCGCTGCCCGTCACGGTGGCCCTGGTCCTGCTGCTGCCCCTGGCCCTGGGCGCCGCGCGCACCCTGGACGTGCTCTCCTACGGCGACGAGGTGGTCCGCGGCCTGGGCGTGCGTCTGGAACTCGCCCGCACCACCACGCTGGTGCTGGCCGTGCTCCTGGCCGCCTTCGGCACCTCGGCCGCCGGCCCGATCCTGTTCGTGTCCCTGGCCTGCCCGCAGATCGCGCTGCGCCTGGCCCGCTCCCCCCGGCCGCCCGTCCTGCTCTCCGCGCTCGTCGGCGCCGCCCTGACCTGCGCCGCCGACCTGATCGCCCGCAACCTGATCAGCGTCCAGCTCCCGGTCGGCATCGTCACCGGCTGCCTGGGCGCCCTCTACCTGATCTACCTGCTCGTCCGCGGCAATCGAAAGGTACAGGCTTGACCACACAACAGATCCGTGCGCACACCGCCCCCGGGTCCGCCGTCCCGGTCCGGCTGAGCGCGCGCGGCCTCACCCTGGCCTACGACGACCACACCGTCGTGCACGGCCTGGACGCCGACATCGTCGAGGGCACCGTCACCTGCGTCATCGGCCCCAACGGGTGCGGCAAGTCCACCATGCTGCGCGCCCTGGGACGGCTCATGAGGCCCCGGGCGGGCCTGGTCGAGCTCGACGGCCGCGACATCCACCGTGTGCCCACCCGCGAGGTCGCCGAGGTGCTGGGCGTACTGCCCCAGCAGCCCGTGGCGCCGGACGGGCTGACCGTGGCCGACCTGGTCGCACGGGGACGCCACCCCTCCCAGCGCTGGTACCGGCAGTGGTCGGGTGAGGACCACCGCGCGGTCTCCGAGGCCCTGGAGCGGACCGGACTGCTGGAGCTGGCCGACAGCCCCCTGCAGGAGCTGTCGGGCGGCCAGCGCCAGCGGGCGTGGATATCCATGGTCCTGGCCCAGGGGACCGACCTGCTGCTGCTGGACGAGCCCACCACCTTCCTGGACCTGGTCCACCAGGTGGACGTCCTGGACCTGGTACGCGACCTGCACCGGGACAGCGGGCGCACCATCGTCATGGTGCTGCACGACCTCAACCTCGCCGCCCGCTACGCCGACACGATGATCACCATGCGCGAGGGGCGGGTGGTGGCCAGCGGGGCCCCGGCCGACGTGCTCACCCCCGAGCTGCTGCGCGAGGCCTTCGGCCTGGAGGCGGTCGTGGTGGAGGACCCGGTCACCGGGGGACCGATGGTGGTTCCGGTCGGCCGCAGCGGCCAGCGGTCCCGGTAACCCCGACCCCGAAGGCGCGGGCCGGGCTTCCCCGGGAACGGGCGGGGACCGGCGGGGTTTCGGGGAAGGAAGCCGAAACACGGGGCATGGGGCACATTCGGGGATTTTTCCGGGCGTGGCATGTGGACCGGACAGGTCCGCACAGGTCATGATCGCAACAAGAATCGACAGTTCGTGTTCACGTAACCCTGGAGAGTGACACACCAGGGAATGCGTCGGAGTTGTCAGGGCGTTCACCTCGGTTTCACCTGTGCGTGTGGAGGCTCGGCCAAGGTCGAGAACGACCGACGGGGAACCCCGCCGGACCTGGAGAAGCCGCGCGTCACGGTTCGACCCGCACCGGCCGGAGCGCGCGCAGCAGCACGATCCCCAAGGAGAAGGTGTGCCCGAATCCGCGCCCCGCCGCCGCCCGCTGCCGTTGATCGGTCAGGTCGGGGGCGGCCGTTCCCGCGCAACATGCCGACTGCGCTGTGGCGACGCCTGCTTCCACCCCGCCCCCAACACCAGTGACAACCCCTACTTCGGCGACGTCTTCGCCACGGCGCTCTCCCGCCGCACCGCGCTGCGCGCCGGAGCGGTCACCGCCGGCGCCGGGGCGCTCGGGCTCTCCGCGCTCAACCCCGCCATGGCCGACCCCAGAGGCCCGAGCCGGCCCCACCCCTCGCCGCGGCCCACCTTCAAGAGCGTGCAGCCCAACACCGACGACAAGGTCACCATCCCCAACGGCTACGACCAGCACGTGGTCATCCGCTGGGGCGACCCGGTGCTGCCCGGCGCCCCCGAGTTCGACGTGCACCACCAGAGCCCCGAGGCCCAGGCTCGGCAGTTCGGCTACAACTGCGACTACGTCGGCTTCCACCAGCTCGACGACGACCACGCCCTGCTGTGGGTCAACCACGAGTACACCAACGAGGACCTGATGTTCCCGGGGTACACCGACGGGGACTCGGCCACCGAGGAGCAGGTCCGCACCGCGATGGCCGCCCACGGCGGCTCCATCGTCGAGCTGGAGCGCGACGGCCGCACCGGCAAGTGGGTGGTCTCGAAGGGGGAGCGCGCCTTCAACCGCCGGATCACCGCCGACACCCCCATCCGCCTGACCGGCCCCGCCGCCGGGCACGAGCTGCTCAGGACCGACGAGGACCCCGGCGGGACCCTGGTCCGGGGGATGCTCAACAACTGCGCGGGCGGGATGACCCCCTGGGGGACCTTCCTCACCGCCGAGGAGAACTTCAACCAGTACTTCGCCAACGGCTCCGGGTCCGCTGAGGCCCGCCGCTACGGCCTCGGCACCGGGTCCTCCGGGCGCCGCTGGGAGCGCTTCGAGAAGCGCTTCGACCTGGCCGAGAACCCCAACGAGGCCAACCGCTTCGGCTACATCGTGGAGATCGACCCGCTCGACCCCGGATCCGAGCCGCGCAAGCACACCATGCTCGGCCGCTTCAAGCACGAGGGCGCCAACAGCCGCCTGGCCGAGGACGGCCGGGTCGTGGTCTACATGGGCGACGACGAGCGCTTCGACTACATGTACAAGTTCGTCAGCGCCAAGAAGTACGTCGAGGGCTCCCGGCGCCACAACCTCACCCTGCTGGACTCGGGCACCCTGTACGTGGCGCGCCTGAGCGGCGACAGCCCCGCCGGGGAGATCGACGGCTCCGGAGCCCTGCCCGCCGACGGCGAGTTCGACGGCTCCGGCGAGTGGATCGCGCTGTGCACCGACACCGAGAGCTTCGTCGACGGCTTCGGCGTCGCCGAGGTCCTCGTCCACACCCGCCTGGCCGCCGACACCGTGGGCGCCACCAAGATGGACCGGCCCGAGGACTTCGAGTGCAGCCCGGTCACCGGCAAGGTCTACTGCGCGCTGACCAACAACTCCGCGCGTGAGCCCGGCCAGACCGACGAGCCCAACCCGCGCGGCCCCAACCGGTACGGCCACATCCTGGAGATCGTCGAGGAGGGCAGCGACGCCGCGGCCACCGCGTTCTCCTGGAGCGTGCCGCTGGTGTGCGGGAACCCCGAGGACGCGGACACCTACTACGCGGGCTTCGACAAGTCCAAGGTCATGCCGATCTCCTGCCCGGACAACCTGTCCTTCGACAAGGACGGCAACCTGTGGATCTCCACCGACGGCCAGCCCGGCTCGCTGGGGATCAACGACGGCCTGCACGTCATGCCGGTCGAGGGCCGCTTCCGGGGTGAGCTGAAGACCTTCGCGACCGTTCCCGTCGGCGCGGAGGCGTGCGGGCCCTTCATCACCGAGGACGGCAGGACGGTGTTCCTGGCACCCCAGCACCCGGGTGACGACGGCTCGTTCGAGGAGCCCACCAGCACCTGGCCCGACGGCGACATGCCCCGCCCGTCCGTGGTGTGCATCTGGCACAAGGGGGGACGCGAGGTGGGCAGGTAGCGGACCGGCCCGGTAGGACCACCGGCCCCGGCCCCCGCCGCGCGTCCGCCGGGGCCGGTGGTGTTCTTCCGGGTCTCAGGGCCAGGACGCGGCAGGGACGACACCGCCGGTGGCGGACCCTGGTCGCGAGCCCGGCCTTCAGGGCCGAGGAGCCGGCAGCACCTTTCCGAAGCAGAGCGAGGAGGGCGAGTCGGCGTAGGCGCCGAACTTCGGGACGGGCGTGTAGCCCGCGCGGGTGTAGAAGCGCACGGCGTCGGGCTGGCGGTCGCCCGTCTCCAGGCGCAGGCACGTCCAGCCGCGCTCGCGGGCCCACTCCTCCAGCGCCGCCAGGACCAGCGGGGCCGCACCCGAGCCCCGCCGCTCGGGCGGCACGTACATCCGCTTGACCTCACCCGTCCCGTCGCCGAGGTCGCGCAGGCCGCCGCAGCCCACGGCCGTGCCCCGCTCGTCCCGGGCCACCACGAACACCGCGATGTCGTCGGCCGAGGGCGCCACACCCGGCTCGGAGTCGGGGGTGCCGTAGCGTTGGGCGATCTCCGCCCGCTGCCCGGCCCGCAGGGCGCTGGCGTCGGGATCGTTCCAGGGAACCATGTCGATGCGCATACGCGCCAAGCTAGCGGTGCCGTGTTTCGTGTTCGTGAACACCCGGCTCGGCACGGGGTGGCGGGACCGGGCCCCCGGGCCGAGCCGCCCCGTGCCGTCGGTCCTCAGCCCGCGGTCCCGGCCATGATGAGCGGCGCGTCCCGCGTGAACGCCCGGAACCCGACGCCGTAGTACAGTCCGCGCGCCTGGGGATGCCCCGGCGCGCCCAGGCAGGCGACCGTCGCCTGCCTGGCCCCGGCCGCGCGCGCCAGGCGCATCCCGTGCAGGAGCACCGCCCTTCCCAGCCCCAGACGCCGGTAGCCCGGGTGCGTCCCGACCGGCTCGAACTCGACGGTCCCGTTCACCCCGTCGAGCCACATGATCGCCGAGGACGCCATCGTCCCGTCCGGCGCCTCCACCAGGAGGTGCAGGTCGCCGCGGTATCCCGTCGTCCGCCGGACGCCCTGGTAGTCCTCGGCCGTGTACGTGGAGGGGGCCCACGCGTCCAGATGGGCCTGGACCGCGGCCTCCGGCCCGGCCTCGTCGGCGGTGCGGAACCGGTACCCGGCCGGCAGCGCCGGCCGTTCGACGTCGTCGAGGTCCCGCACGTTGAGCTGGGTCCAGTCCCCGGTGTCGCCGAGCGAGGCCGGGTCGGTCCCATAGCCGTGCGCCGCCCACCGCTCCAGGGCGAACCCGTCGGCGGCGCTCGCCAGCACCGTACGCTCGACGTCCGCCGCCGTACCGTCGTACCAGTCGATCACCTCGTCGACCAGCCCGGCGTGGTCGGGATGGACCTGGTACACCAGGCAGGCGCCGGTGACGTCCTTCACCGACCCGTCGCTCAACCTCACCCGGCGCGGAAGACGGGCCCAGCCCCACGCCACCAGGTCCCCGCCGGAGAACCACAGCCGGCGCCGCCAGCTCGCGCCGTTGCGGGCGTGCCCCCTGCCCCAGCTCCAGGCCAGCTCGCCGAACGTCGCGTCGCCGTTCACCAGGTCCGGACGGGTGGCGGTGACACGCTGCGCCAGACCCTGCATGAGCCGCACGTCCGCGGCGGTCACCAGCTCGGAGTTCGCCATAGCACGTCACTGTGCCAGGACACGGTGAGGCCGTCGAGCCTTTTTCCGGGGCCGCCGGCCTCGGCGGTCGACGGCACGGCGCGTGCCACGGCCTGCGGGGCGAACACCGCCCCCGGCGGCGGTGCCGTGTTCCGTGCCCGTGAACGCCCGCTCAGGCGGGGTCGGTGAGGGCCTCGCGCATCACCCGGAACTTGGACTCGGTCTCGGCCAGCTCCGAGCGCGGCTCCGACCGGGAGACGATGCCGCCCCCGGCGAAGAGCCGGGCACGCGCGCCGTCCACGCGGGCGCAGCGCAGGGCGATGCCCCACTCGGCGTTGCCCGCCCCGTCCAGCCAGCCCACCGGGCCGGCGTAGCCGCCCCGGTCCATGCCCTCGACCTCGGCGATCAGCCGCATGGCCGCGGCCGTGGGGGTGCCGCCCACGGCCGCGGTGGGGTGCAGGGCGGCGACCGCGTCCAGCGCCGACACCCCCGGGGACAGGCGTGCGCGCGCGGGAGTGGCCAGGTGCTGCACGTTGGCGAGGGCGAGCAGGCGCGGCCGCTCGGGCACGTCCAGCTCCTCGGTGAGCGGTCCCAGCGAGGTGCGCAGGGAGTCCACGGCCATGCGGTGCTCGTCCACGTCCTTGGCCGAGGCCAGCAGCTCCTCGGCCAGGGCCCGGTCGCTGTCGGCGTCCCCGCCCCGAGGGCGGGTCCCGGCCAGGACCAGGGAGGTGAGCCGGTCGCCCTCACGGCGCATCAGCAGCTCGGGGGTGGCGCCGACCATGCCGTCCACGGAGAAGGTGAAGCAGCTGGGGAAGCGCAGGCGCAGCCGCTCCAGCAGGGTGCGCACGTCGATGGGGGAGCCGGCGTCGGCGAAGGCGTCGCGCGCCAGCACGGCCTTGTCGAGCTCACCCGCGCGGATGCGCCCGACGGTGTCGGCCACGGCGTCCATCCAGCGCTCGTCGGTCAGCGATCCCCGGCTCCAGGAGACCGGGCCGACCGGCCGCGGCGCGGAGGTGGGGCGCGGCGGCTCGGTCGTGCGGTCCCCGGGCCGGTCGGTGACGGTGGTCAGCCAGGTGCGGCCGTCGCGCCGCCCGAGGAGCACGCGGGGCACCACCAGGGACGAGCCCCCGGAGGCGGGGGAGAAGGCGAACGTGCCGAAGGCGACCAGGCCGGTGCCGGGCCGGCCCACCTCGTCCCGGACCTCGGAGCGCTCCGTGAGGCCGTCCACCCAGCGGGCCGCCTCGGTGAAGCGGGTGGTGTCGGTGGGCTCGGCCGTGCCGGGGTCGCCGTCCAGCTCCAGCCGTGCGGCCCGTCCCCAGCCCACGATCCCCTCGTCGCCGGCCAGCCAGGCCAGGGGGGAGTCGGTGGGGAGGTGGCGCACCAGGCCGGAGACGTCCCCGGGCAGGGCGACGGTGCGGACGAACAGTTGGGGCGGGCTCAGGGCGGCGTTCACGATCCTCGAGTCTAGGACCTCGTCTGTGGCGGTGTGTCCGTTTCGGCCGAGGCGGCGGTGGTGCGCCGCGCACTGTGCCCCGGTGTCGGGGTTGTGCATGAAACAGATCATCTGCCGTTTTTCGGGGAGGGGTGGGATCTCGTGGCCCCTCGGACCGGCGTACCGCCGACCAGCGGGGGCGCTCCCCGAATCCGGAACGCGCGGGACCGTCCACGGGTCGGCTGAGCCGTGTTCGGAGAACGACGTTCTGGCTTACTCTGGTGCGCGGCGCGACGCCACGGTGACGGCGGTGCGCGACGACCCCCGGAGGAGACCCGCCCCATGGACCCAGTGGCACGTGCCACGCATCCGACGCGCGCCGCGCTCCGGTGGGCGGCGACGGCCGCCGCGACCGCCGTCCTGCTCTCGGGATGCACCCTCTGGGGCGCCGGAGCGGAGCCCCCCGACCAGGCCGGTACGGTCGCCCGGTGCGGGGACGACGGGGACAAGCGCCGGATGCGCGGGGCGTGGCTGACCACGGTCCGCAACATCGACTGGCCCTCCGAGCCGGGCCTGCCCGCCGAGGAGCAGAAGGCCGAACTCGACTCCTACCTCGACGCCGCCGCCGGCATGGGCCTCAACGCCGTCTTCCTGCACGTGCGCCCCACGGCCGACGCGGTGTACGCCTCGGAGCTGGAGCCGTGGGCGCGCTACCTCACCGGTGAGCAGGGCGGCGACCCCGGCTACGACCCGCTGGAGTACGCCGTGGCCGGGGCGCACGAGCGGGGGCTGGAGCTGCACGCCTGGTTCAACCCCTACCGGGTCGGGTTCCAGGACCCCGACGTGGAGAACCTGGTGGAGGAGCACCCGGCCAGGCGGAACCCCGCATGGCTGGTCGACTACGGGGACGAGGCCTACCTCGACCCCGGCAACCCCGAGGTCCGCGCGTGGGTGGTCGGGGTCATCATGGACGTGGTGGAGCGCTACGACGTCGACGGCGTGCACTTCGACGACTTCTTCTACCCCTATCCCAAGGAGGGCGAGGAGTTCGACGACGACGCCTCCTGGGAGGAGCACGGCGGGGGGTTCGACGACCGGGGCGACTGGCGCCGCGACAACGTCGACCGGCTCGTCGCCGACGTCCACGAGGGGATCGAGCGGACCAAGCCGTGGGTGAGCTTCGGGATCTCGCCGTTCGGCATCTGGCGCAACGACTCCACCGATCCCAGCGGCTCGCCCACCTCGGGCCTGCAGTCCTACGACGCCCAGTACGCCGACACCCGCGCCTGGATCCGGGAGGGCACGGTCGACTACGTCGCGCCGCAGCTGTACTGGAGGCGGGGCTTCGACACAGCCGACTACGAGGCACTGGCCGACTGGTGGTCCCAGGAGGTCGAGGGCACGGGCGTGGACCTGTACGTCGGCCAGGCCGCCTACCGGGTGGGGGAGGAGGGCTGGCGCGGTGAGGACGCGCTCAGCACCCAGCTCGACTACTCCGGTGAGCTGCCCGGGGTGGACGGCGACGTCTACTTCTCCATCAGGAGCCTGCGCGAACAGGCCGCCGACGCCTACGCCGCGCTGGCCGGGGCCCACTACGGCCACCCCGCGCTGCCGCCGCGCTCCGACGCCCCCGAGGACCAGGGGCCGCTGGTCGGCGCGGTCGGGGGCCTCACCGCCCGGGCCGGGGACGGGCGCGTCGACGTCGGGTGGGAGGCCGTCGACGGCGCCCGCTTCTACGCCGTCTACCGGCTGCCCGCCGACGCCGCCGGGACCGGTTCCGAGGAGGCGCGCTGCGCGGCCGTGGCCGTGGAGAACCTCGTGGGCCTCACCGGGCGTACCGCCCTGACCGACACCGCCCCGCTGGAGGACGGCGCCGGGTACGTGGTCACCGCCCTGGACGACTACCGGGTCGAGGGGCCGGTCGGCGAGGTCGCCGACGTGCGCGGCTGAGGCCGGGCCCCGGCCGGCGGAGGGCGGCCGTCGGCGGGAGCCCGCCCTCCCGTGGAACTCGGACCCGTCCGGCGCGACCGTGACCGCCGCAAGGTCGCATAATCCAGGAATGTGGGCCGAAAACCACTGATCTGCTGGCGAAAACCCCCTTCTTTGCCAGCAGATGCGAGTGTAGGTTGGCCCCATGCCGACCTTCCAGATCCGCGAGGCCGCCGACCTGCTCGGAGTCAGCGCCGACACCGTCCGCCGGTGGGTCGACTCCGGCCGCCTGCCCGCCGCCCGCGACGCCTCCGGGCGGCGCCGGGTCGACGGCGGCGAACTCGCCGCCTTCATGCGCGCCGGAGCCGGAGAGGACCCGGTACGCCACCTGTCCTCGGCCCGCAACCGCTTCCGCGGACTGGTCACCGACGTCGTCCGGGACCGCGTGATGGCCAGGGTGGAGATCCAGGCCGGACCCCACCGGGTGGTCTCCCTGATGAGCCGTGAGGCCGCCGACGAACTCGGCCTGGACGTGGGAACCGTCGCCACGGCGGTGGTCAAGTCCACCAACGTGGTCGTGGAGACCACCGGAGGGCACCATGCCTGACCGTGCCCCCCGCCGTCTCGCGCTCGGAGGGCCCGGCCCGGTCCGCGCCCTGGCCGCGGGCGCCCTCGCCCTCACGGCCCTCACCGCCTGTTCGGCCGGGGAGGGGACGGGCCGTCAGCTCAACGTCTTCGCCGCCGCCTCCCTCACCGACGTCTTCACCGACCTCGCGGAGGAGTTCGAGGACCGGCACCCGCGGACCGAGGTGGTCCTCAACTTCGCCGGCAGCAGCGACCTGGCCGTCCAGATCAACTCCGGAGCCCCCGCGGACGTCTTCGCCGCGGCCGACACCGCCACCATGGACCGCGTCGTGGAGGGGGAGGGCCTGGACGCCGACTGGTCCGCCGAGCACGGTGAGCGGGGGGTCGTCTTCGCCACCAACACCCTGCGCATCGCCGTGCCCCCGGGCAACCCCGCCGGGATCGGGGAGCTGGCCGACCTCGCCGGCGAGGGCGCCACCGTCGCCTTCTGCGCCGAGGAGGTCCCCTGCGGCGCGGCCACCGCCGAGGCCCTGGGGGAGGCCGGGCTGGAGATCACCCCCGACACCTACGAGGAGAACGTGCGCGCGGTCCTGACGAAGGTCGAACTCGGCGAGGTCGACGCCGGGCTCGTCTACGCCACCGACGTCGCCTCCGCGGGGGAGCGGGTCGAGGGCGTCGAGTTCGCCGAGGCCGGCGCGGCGGTCAACGAGTACCCCGTCGGGGTCGTCTCCACCACCTCCGACGCCGGACTCGCCGCCGACTGGGTGGAGCTGGTCCGCTCCGGGACGGGCGCGAAGGCCCTGGACGAGGCGGGGTTTTCAGCGGTTGGGGTGGAAGGTCACTCAAGCGCACATGAGCAGACATGAATGGTCCTTGCCGCGCTTGGACAGCCTGGCCGAGGAACCAGTCCAGGAAGTTCGCTAGTTCTCCGGACAGGCGACCCCGGTTCTGGCTACCGTCGTGTCGAACACAGCAACGGATGGACGCGGTTGGAAGGGGTGAGGTGGAAGTGTCGCAAGTCAGCAAGGCACGGTTGTGGTCGATCCAGGCCCCGTTCCTTGTCCCCGCGCCGACCGGGGTCGCTGTGCGCGATCGGCTCAAAGGCCTCATTCCTGGGGATGAGGCGGTGCTGCACGCGGTGGGCTCCCACCAGGGCTCGCTCGCCTCGGCGGACCTGGCGGCCCGGTGCGCTGATGGCACCGACCACGACAAGGACTCCTGGGCCGCCCGCAAACGTGAACTGACCCCCGCCTCGTCCTCGCGGTGGGCCGGGGCGATCACCAGGGCGTCGAACGAGCAGTGGGCGCTGGCCCGGCGCGGCCACCTCGCCCACCTGCACCGCCTCCGGGCGGGGATCGACACCCTGCGGCACCGGCTGTCCCAACCCCTGGGGGCCCAGGGGACCCGGCACGTGCCGGGTGGGTACCGCACGCCACAGGAGTGGCACGCCAAGTCCCGGCGCCTGCACGCGCTCCAGTCCCGGCACGCGGCGGCGGTCGCCGACTGGGAGACCGGACGGGTCCGTGTGGTGCGCGGCGGCAAACGACTGGCCAACACCCGCCACCACCTGGGCGAGGCCCACCTCACCGAAACCCAGTGGCGGGCCCGATGGGAGGCCGCGCGCTCCTTCCTGCAAGCCAACGGGGAGTCGGGCAAGCGGCATGGCAACGAGACGATCCGCATCACCCCCGGCGGTGAGGTGTCGATCAAATTGCCCGCCCCGCTGGCGTATCTGGCCAACGCCCCCCATGGCCGGTATGTGCTCTCCTGCCGGGTGGCCTTCGCCCACCGCGGCACCGAGTGGGCCGACCGTGTCGAGGCCGACCGGGCGGTGGCCTACCGCCTCCACCACGACACCGACCGGGACCGGTGGTACGTGACCGCGTCCTGGACCCACCCACCCGTCCGGCAGGTGCCGTGGGAGGCCGCGCTGGCCCACGGGGTGATCGGGGTGGATGCCAACGCCGACCACCTGGCCGCCTGGCGCCTGGACACCCACGGCAACCCCGTCGGTGACCCCCGCCGGTTTGACTACGTGTTGTCGGGGGCCGCGTCCCACCGGGACGCGCAGGTACGCCACGCCCTGTCCCGGTTGTTGCGTTGGGCCACCGGATGCGGCGTGGCGGCGATCGCGGTGGAGGACCTGGACTTCGCTGCGGAGAAGACCCGGGAGAAGCACGGGCGCCGCAAGAAGTTCCGCCGGTTGATCTCCGGTTTTCCCACCGCCCGGCTGCGGGCCCGGCTGACCTCGATGGCCCATGCGGTGGGGGTGGCGGTCATCGCCGTGGACCCTGCTTATACGTCCAAGTGGGGTGCTGCGCACTGGCAGAAACCCCTCACCAGTAAGAACAGGAAGGTCTCCCGCCACGATGCTGCGAGCATCGCGGTCGGGCGACGCGCCCAGGGGTATCCGGTTCGGCGACGGACGGCACCGCCCCCACACCACCGGAGTGATGGTGTGGGGCCTCGGACCGCCCAGGCCGCACCGGGGGTCTCCGGGCGTGAGGAACTCCGCCGCCCCGCCCCGGAGCGTGCACACGATGCACACCGCCGGACGGAGGGAACGCGAACGCGGAGAACCAGCGCGTCCAACACCGTTGGGGACGTGCCAGTGACACAGGTGTGGGTCCAGGACTCACTCCTGAACACCGCCGAGAAACGGTTCGAGGCGCCGTGAGGTCCGAGCGCACACCCGTCTCCACGCCGCGGCGGGGGCGCGCGCTGCGGGCGCGACCCGGGCGCCCGCCCTGGATCCTGGTCCTGCCCGCGCTCGTGGGGGCCGCCTTCCTCGTCCTGCCCCTGGCGGGCCTGCTGGTGCGCGCGCCCTGGTCCACCATGGCCGACCGCGTCACCGAACCCGAGGTGCTGGCGGCCCTGTGGCTGTCGCTGTCCACCGCCACCGCGGCCACCGTCCTCTCCCTGCTCCTGGGAGTGCCGCTGGCCTGGCTGCTGGCCCGTACCGACTTCCCCGGGCGCCGCCTCGTGCGCGCCCTGGTCACCGTCCCCCTGGTGATCCCGCCCGTGGTCGGCGGTGTGGCACTGCTCCTGGTCCTGGGCCGCAACGGGATCCTGGGCCGGTACCTGGACGCCTGGTTCGGGATCACCATCCCCTTCACCCCCGCCGCCGTCGTCCTCGCCCAGATGTTCGTCGCCATGCCGTTCCTGGTGATCAGCGTGGAGGGCGCGCTGCGCGGGGCGGACCGCCGCTACGAGGAGGCCGCCGCCACCCTGGGCGCCAGCCGGGTCACCGTCTTCACCCGCGTCACCCTGCCCCTGGTGCTGCCGGGCATCGGCGCGGGCGCGGTCCTGTGCTGGGCCCGTGCCCTGGGCGAGTTCGGTGCCACGATCACCTTCGCCGGGAACTTCCCCGGTACCACGCAGACCATGCCGCTGGCCGTGTACGTGGCCATGCAGCACGACCCCGAGGCCGCCATCGTGCTCAGCCTGGTCCTGCTGCTGGTCTGCCTGGCCGTCCTGGCCACCCTGCGAGAGAGGTGGACGAACGCCTGATGGCGCCGACCGACGACCTCCCCGACGCCTCCGGACCCGTGCTCGACGCACGGCTGCGCCTGAACCGGGGCGACTTCGCCCTGGACGTGGACCTGCGGGTCCGGTCCGGTGAGATCCTCGCCCTGCTGGGGCCCAACGGCGCGGGCAAGTCCTCGGCCCTGCGCGCCCTGGCCGGGCTGGTGCCCCTCACCGGCGGCCACGTGCGTGTGGACGGCCGCGACGAGACCGCCACCCCCGTGGAGCGCCGCCCCGTCGGCATGGTCTTCCAGGACTACCTGCTCTTCCCGCACATGAGCGCCCTGGACAACGTCGCCTTCGGGCCGCGCTGCCAGGGCCTGCCGCGGTCCCGGGCCCGCGAGCGCGCCGCCGAACTGCTCGCCCACATGGACCTGTCCGCACACGTCCGCTCCCGGCCGCGCCACCTCTCCGGCGGCCAGGCCCAGCGGGTGGCGCTGGCCCGCGCCCTGGCCGTGCGCCCGCGCCTGCTGCTGCTGGACGAGCCCATGGCCGCCCTGGACGCCAGTACCCGCATCGACGTGCGTGCCCGGCTGCGGCGCCTGCTGGAGGAGTTCGACGGTGCCACGGTGCTGGTCACCCACGACCCGCTCGACGCCATGGTGCTCGCCGACCGGGTCGCGGTCATCGAGAGCGGTGGGATGGTCCAGCAGGGGCCGCCCGCCGAGGTGGCGCGGCGCCCCCGCACCGCCTACGTCGCGCGGCTGGTGGGGCTGAACCTGTTCCGGGGCACGGCCGAGGGCACCACCGTCACCCTGGAGGCCGCCGGACCCGGTAGTCCCGGCGGTCCCGCACGGGTGGAGGCGCACGAGGCCCACCACGGCCCCGCCCTGGTGGCCTTCCCGCCGCGCGCCGTGGCCCTGTACCCGCGGTGCCCGCACGGCAGCCCGCGCAACGTGTGGAGGCTGAGGGTGGAGGGGATCGAGCGCTTCGGGGACCAGGTACGGGTGCACCTGTCGGGCCGGCCGTCCCTGGCGGCCGACATCAGTCCGGCGGCCCTGGCCGAGCTGGGCCTGGCCCGGGGCGACGAGGTGTGGGCGGGGGTCAAGGCCGCCGAGGTCGAGTGCTATCCGGGCTGATCCCGACAGCGCCCACGGCACAGGGCTTGTGCCTCCGATGGCACCGTCTTTATCAGCAGAAAAGCACATAGATCTACCCAGTCAGAGATATCAAAACCAGTCCTGGAAAACATGTGCGCATCTGGATATCTCACCCTGACGCGGGGGAGACTGTAGGAACCTGGCGACGACAGTCCTTCCCCCAGTGGCTGAGGAGGGTGCCATGTCCCTGAGAGAGCACGAGAGAAGGATCCTCGAGGAGATCGAGCGGCAGCTCAGCGAGGAGGAACCGGACCTTGCCGGACGCATGGAGTCCTTCGGATCCGAGGATCCCGACGCCCCGGCGGATCCCTACCTGGCCAGCTGGAGACCATGGGTGGCGTGCGCCCTGATCGCCGCTGTCACGGCCGGTCTGCTGGTGCTGCTGTTCGTACTCACTCCGAGTACGCCACAACCGTCGGCGCCGACGCCCGCCGGTACGTCGCAGACCACCGACGACCCGGTGCCGGAGGAGAACCCGCTGGACACCGAGCCGGCGAACACCGGACCCAACGGGGCAGAGCAGGTCGAGACGCCCTGACCACCGCGGGGCGGCGGGTACCTCCGCCGCGGCAGGGATGCTCGTGGATCCGGTCGGCCGGATCCACGGGGACCGTGGTTCGCCGGGGTCTTCCTCCCGGTCGGCACCACACGCTCCGACGCGCGACGGCGTGTGGCGCGCACCTGTCCGGGTGCGCGTCGCACGCCGTCGCGCGTTCACCGGCGGAGCCGGGCGCACTTCCCGCCGGAGCGCGCGCTCAGGAGCCGTAGCCGAGGATCAGGGTCCAGAAGGGACCGTCCTCGTCGTGTACGACACCCGCTCCGACCTCCTGGGCGGAGCACCTCAGGAGCACCTTCTCGTGTCCGGAGTGGCTCGTCCAGGTGCGCACGGCCTCCTCGGGCGTCTCGAATCCGCTGGCCACGATCTCGCCCGCGACGCGGTCGTACCCCAGTTCGCGGGCACGGTCGCCGGCCGAGGTGCTGTGGAGGAACGGCGCGCCGGTGTCCGATCCGCCCCCGGCCCTGGCCTGGCTGTGCTCACGGGCCGCCTCGGCGAGCACCTTGTCGGTGCCGAGCGCGTCGCATCCCGCACGGGTCCTCTGCTCGTTCACCAGCCGTACGACCTCGGCCTCGGCCTCGGGCCAGGGCTCGGCCTGGTCCTCCGCACCGCCGGCCCAGGGCGGGGGCCAACCGCCGCCGGACCCGGAGGCTGACGGTGAGGACCCGTCCCCGAACACGTCGGGGTCGGCCGCCCCCGTCACGCCGGCGCAGCACAGGGCCATCGCCAGCCCCGCGAGGACGGGGCCTCGCACCAACCGGTTTCGCATGTCTTTCCACCTTCCGTGCGCGGGGCCCGCCTGTCGCGGCGCCTCCGCGCACACCAGGGGAGGACGGCCCCGGGGCCGTCCTCCCTCACAGAGACTCACTTCGCCGCGCTGGTGGTTCTGTCCACCGTGGCGCCGTGCATGGAGGCCGTGTAGGTCACGTACTCGTAGGTGACCTCTCCGTCATCTCCCGCGTGGCTGCGGACCACGGTCATGGTGGCCCCCTTCGCGCCGGCGGCGCCGAAGCTGTCGTGGAAGCTCGCGTCGGCGGCCGCGACCGAGGGCGCGCCCAGGGCCAGGCCGGACGCCAGGGCGGTCAGCAGGAGCGTTCGTCGTAGTGGGGTCATCGGTCCTCCTCGGAATGGTCGGGTCACGCTCGCCGGACGCGGCGGTCCGCGGACCGCCGCGTCCGGCAGAACCGATCTCTAGCGCGCAGCGCTGACGACGCTGTGGACACCGGCGCCGTGGGGGCCGGCCCAGGAGGCGCTCTTCTTGAAGAAGGCGCCGCCGTCGTGGTGGCCGTGGTGGCCGTCCTCGTCCCCGTCCTTGTCGTGGTGGCCGTCGAAGGCGACCGCCTTCACGTCGTGGCTCATGGCGCCCTTGGGGCCCGCCGCGTTGGCCTCACCCGAGAAGAAGCTGTCAGCCAGGGCCGTGGCCGGAGCGCCGAAGGCGAGGGCCGGAACGGCGACAGCGGCGAAGGCGAGCCGGGTGAGAGTCGTGCGATTCATTCTGTGTCCTTTCGAGGCGGACTGGCGCTCTGCCAGTCCAGCGGCGCCGGTTCCCCCGTCTCGACCCTGGGAGGAACCGTTCTCCTGGCGCCGTTCGTACATCTGCCCCGAGACCGACCTTATTAACTCTTAGTAGTAGCTCAATAGCCTAAAGTAATAATTGGCCGTTTTGGGGTCGATTTTCCCTGTTCCGAAAGGACATGGGCTCCGAAGGGGGAAGGGACCGGACCGCTCCAGGCCGTGACGGCTCCGACCCCCGCGGCACCACCGCGGGGGTCGGAGAACACGAACGGCGCGCACCGGCGAAGCCGGTACGCGCCGTTCACGCGGGCGGGATCAGAGGGCGTTGGCGAACTTCACCGCCAGCGGGCCGGCCACGGACGAGCCGCCTCCGCCGCCCTCGACCACCACGGCGAACGCCACGTCGCCCTTGAAGCCGATCATCCACGCGTGGCTGGGCAGGTTGCCCTCCTCGTCCGCGTCCTCGGCGGTGCCGTACTCGGCGGTGCCCGTCTTGCCGTGCACCTCGCCCTGGAAGGGCAGGCTCTTGGCGGTGCCCTCGGTGACGACCGCGCGCATCATCGTCCGCAGCGCGTCGGCGTGGGTGATCGGCCGGGGCTCGGGCGTGCCCTCCCGCACGGGATCCTTCACCAGCACGGGATGGCGCCAGGAGCCGTCGGCGACCGCGGCGGGCACCGTGGCCATGTGCAGCGGCGTGGTGAGGATCTGGCCCTGGCCGATGCTCTGCGCGCCCAGCAGGACGCGGCCCTCCGGGGTGGGGAACGACGGCTCGAACGCGGGCACGCCGATGTCCAGCGGCGCGTTCATGCCGAACTGCTCGGCGCTGGCCTGGAGGGTGTTCGCGTCGAGCCGCTCCACGACCTGCTGCACCAGGGCGGTGTTGCAGGAGGTCGCGAACGCCTCGGTCATCGACTGGGCCCCGTAGGCGGCGCCGCCCGCGTTGGTGAAGGTCCAGCCGCCCGGGTCGTACTCCTTGGAGCAGTCCATGGGGGCGTCCGTGGTCATGCCGCCGTCCAGCAGGGCGCTGTAGGAGACGACCTTGAACGTCGAGCCGGGGGCGTACTGGCCCTGGAAGGCCCGGTTCATCCCGCCGGGCACGTTCACCGCGGCCAGGATCTCCCCGGTCGAGGGGCGCAGGGCCACCATCCCGGCGGGGTCGTTGGAGCCGATGATGGCGTTGGAGGCCGCGTCCTGGACGGCCATGTCGATGCTGGTGGTGATGTCCTCGCCGTCGGCGCCGTCCAGGGTGGCCACCGTGTTCTCCTCGGTGACCTCCAGGGAGGAGGTGTCCTCGGCGGCGTCGGCGTCGGCCATCACGATGGTCGTGGCGGCCTCACCGGCCAGCCGCTCCTCGTAGGTGCGCTGTAGGCCGCTGACGCCCACGGTGTCGCCGACGCTGTAGGCCGGGCCGAGCCGCTCGACGTCCTCCGCGGTGGCCTCGCCCAGGGAGCCCGCGATCATCTGCAGGGAACCGGAGACGCTGCCGTCCAGCGGGGTGCCGTCCGCGGCCAGGATCTGGCCGCGCTCGCCCCACACGGCGGTGCGGGCCAGGACCTGGCCCTCGCCCAGACCGGGGTAGGCGACCTCGGGTGAGAAGTCCACCCACCACTCCCCGTCCTCGCGGACCAGCGGGAGCTCGCCCTTCCAGCCCCAGTCACCGGCGTTGGTCAGGCTCACCGTGACCTCGTAGGAGGCGCTGCCGCTGCTTCCCTCGGTGGTCGGCGTGGAGACCTCCACGTCGAGGGACTCGATGCCCAGCCCCGAGTCGATCCCGCTGAGCACCGACGCGGCGTCGCCGCCGGTGGTGACCGAGGCCAGGCGCTCGTAGTCCTGGGCCTCCCAGGCCGCCTCGTACTCGGCGGTGGCCTCCCCGGGTTCGGGCAGGGTCAGGACGTACCAGGACGCGGCTCCGCCGACGAGCAGCAGGACCACCACGGCGGAGACGACGCCGATGACCAGACCGCGCCGCGACTTGCGCGGCGGTGGCGGGGGCGGGGGCGGGGGAGCGGGGTCGTAGTCCCCGTCGTCGGGACGGTCGGGGCCGTTCGGTCCGCCGGGGGCCGCGCCGCCGCCGTAGAGGTACTCGAAACCCTCCGCGGGGCGCTGCCCGGACTGGGGCCCGGACGCGGCGGGGCTCTCGGGGGCGTACTCCGGAGAGGACGCGTTCGCCGGGTAGGGGTCGCTTTCCGGGTAGGGGCTGCCCTCCGGGTGGGGGGCGCCGCCCGGGTAGGGGGTGTCGCCGTGGTGGACGGGCTCGCCCCGGTAGGGGGCGTCGTCCCAGGAGCCGTCGTGGCCCGACGGCGCCTCGTGTCCGACGGAGGAGGGCTCCTGCCAGGAGTCCTGGACGGGCCGGGGGCCGCCGGGAGCCTCACCGGTGGGGCCGCTCCAGCCGCCGGCGGGGCCCTGCGCCGCCGGATAGGGGGTGTTCCAGTGCTCGGGGCGGTGCGGGTCCGAGGTCGAGAGGGACTCCCACGCGTCGGCGGAGGATCCGTCGTCGCGGGGTGTGTCCCAGGAGCGGTCGGCGGAGCCGAAGTCCTCCGGGAGGGTGCCGAACGCAGGTCCGGACGGGGCCACCGAGTCCGTCGGTCGCGCGTGCTTGTAACCACTGAGGCCGGTGGTGTCCGTGGGGGGTGGTGCTCCCTGTGGCCGCCGGGGAATGCGGTAGGGGTTCTCGGGGCGCGGTGCGTGCGCCGGGGTCTCATCCGATTCTTCGGGCGGCCCGGAGGAATCCGGCTGCCGGGGGGACCGTTCGTCCACGCCTGACCGTCCTTCGCTGCGTTTGCTGGAGATACCACGATGCCCCGCTCCCACCTCGGTGGGAGCGGGGCACGAGGATGAGGGTCGGCATGGCGGTCGCCTCTCGGCGCGAGGCACAACGGGGCTCCTGACCGTACGGTCACCCACCCGGGGGCGGGGCCGTACGCGGTATTCCGCGAAGGCTATAGGTGAGGCCCGGGGGACACTTGCTACCACACCGACCAACAGTGACTCTAACCCATCGGGCGGAGCCGTTGTTCCCCCACCCGGGGATGAGGCGCATGCGCAATCTCACGGAGGAAACGGGGTGGGACGGGAATGTGGTGGCCGGTCCCGCAGAGGGGCGCGGGACCGGCCGGGAAGCCCGCGCGCCGGAGACTACTCCTGGCGTGCGACGCTGGTCTGTTCCTCACGGGAGAGCAGCTTCAGGCGCTTGCGTCCGCGCTCGGCGCCCAGCTCCGCCTCCCTGGCCTCGATCCGCTGCCAGCCCTCCCACGTGGTGTAGCGCACCCCGCGCTCCTCCAGCAGGGCGCGGAAGGCGGCGGACTCGGGCTCGACGGCCGGGGTGAGGGACGCGCGGTCGGCCACGAGGTTGGTGACCGTCTCCAGGGCGTCCCCCTTGGTGTGGCCGATGAGGCCGACGGGGCCGCGCTTGATCCACCCCGTGGCGTACACGCCGTCGATCGGGTTCTCGTCCAGGTCCAGGACCCGGCCCCCGGCGTTGGGGACGACGCCGCGCTCCTCGTCGAAGGGCAGGTCGACCAGGGGCGATCCCAGGTAGCCGATGGCGCGGTAGACGGCCTGTACCTCGTGGTCGACGTACTCGCCGGTTCCCCTGACGTTGCCGTCGCCGGCCAGCTCCATGCGCTCGGTCCGAAGGCCCGTGACCCGGTCCTCGCCGAGCACGGCCACCGGGCTGTGCAGGAAGTGCAGGTGCAGGCGGCGCTCGTCGCCGCGCTCGTCGCGGATCGCCCAGTTCTGCAGGACCTTGACGTTGGTCTTGACCTGGTTGGACTCCTCGCAGGCCCGCAGGCTGCCCTCGTCCATGTCGAAGTCCTCGGGGTAGACGATGACCTCGACGCCCGGCTGCTTGTCCAGCTCGCGCAGCTCCATCGGGGTGGCCTTGCACTGGGCGATGCCACGGCGGGCGAAGACGTGCACGTCGGTGATCTGCTTGGCGCGCAGGCTCTCGTACACGTTGTCGGTGATGTCGGTGTCGGCCAGGTCGTCCGCGCTCTTGGCGAGGATGCGGGCCACGTCGACGGCGACGTTGCCCGCGCCGATCACGGCGACGCTGGTGCCCTCGACGTGCCAGGACGGCGGGACGTCGGGGTGGGAGTCGTACCAGAAGACGAAGTCGGCGGCGCCGTGGCTGCCGGGCAGGTCGACGCCCGGGATGTCCAGGGGCCGGTCGCGGTCGCTGCCGGTGGCGAAGACGACCGCGTCGTAGTGGTGGCGCAGGTCCTCCAGCTTGAGGTCCACGCCGTACTCGACGTTGCCGTAGAAGGTGATCTCCGGCTTGTCCAGGATCTTGTGCAGCGCTCCCTGGATCTGCTTGATCCGGGGGTGGTCCGGGGCGACGCCGTAGCGGACCAGCCCGTAGGGGGAGGGCAGCTTGTCGAGGATGTCGATGCTGACGGACGTGCCGCACGCGGACAGGGTCTCGTCCTTGGTGAGCAGGTCCGCGGCGTAAATCCCCGCGGGGCCCGCACCCACGATTCCCACTCGCAGTGGTCGCGTCATCGCACAGCTCCAAGTCTTCGCGCCAGAGTCGGACGCCATCAAAAGGTAAGGCTTGCCTAATGTATCCGGTGTCGGCACCGGGAAAACCTACTATAAAGGTAGAGAATTCCGTCCCTGCTGCCAGGGGGTTGCCGGAGTGCTCCTGGGGATCCGGGAGCGATCGTCCCAGGCGGGAACGGGCCCGGGTTCCCGTGGGGCGCCCGTTGGGAGCCCCCAAACAGGAGTCAACGCCGCGTCACCGGCACATGAGTTCCCCGCGGGCTGTGGGGAAAGTCACCGGGTGGGAGCGGGGGTGCCCGGCCTCCACACCCGTGAGACGTTACCGCTGGTCGAGCTCGGCCTTGACCGTCGCGGCGAACCGGGGCACCTGCTCCTGGCCGGACAGCTTGGCGATGGCGTCCATGATGGCGTCGGTGGCCTCACGGCGCGGACGCGCCCTGTGGGCCTGGCCCCGCCACGGCGACAGGTCCACCGCCTCGCCGAAGCGCACGCCCACACGGTTGAGGGAGGGCACCCTCCCGCCGGGCGGCAGGATGCGCCCGGTTCCGGCCAGCGCCACCGGCACCACCGGGGCGCCCGTGGTCAGCGCGAGCCAGGCCAGTCCGGTCTGGCCGCGGTAGAGGCGGCCGTCGGGCGAGCGCGTGCCCTCGGGGAAGATCCCGAACACCTCGCCGCTCTCCAGCACCTTCAGGCTGCTGTCCATGGCCTCCTGGGCGCTCTGGCCCGGACGCCGGTCCACCGAAAGCTGGCCGATGGCCCGCAGGGCGCGGGCGAACAGGCGCCGGGGCAGGGTCCCCTCGTCGAAGAGCTCCTGCTTGGCGATGAAGCGCACCGGCCGGGGACAGGCCACGCCGACGAAGAGCGGATCGATCAGCGCCAGGTGGTTGACGGCCAGGATGAGCGGGCCGCTGCGCGGGACGTTGTGCACGCCCTCCACGCGCTGGGGCCACACCACGCGGGTGGCGGGCGCGATGACGGTCTTGGCGGCTCCGTACAGTGACACTGGTCGGCTCTTCTCGGTGAATGGCGGGGTCCGTGCGGGGGCGGACGGCGGAGGGCTCCCGTGCGCCGGAGGGTGTGGAGGGCTCCGTGGTCCGTGTTCTCCGAGCTTATCGCTGCCGGGCGGTGCGGAACGTGGGCGAGGGGGCGTGGACGGCCGCCCGGATCCGTTGGGAAGAACACTGCCGTGGTGCGGGCCACAGGCGCTAGGCTCATGGTCTAGACCTCTGGTGCAGGTCAGGGGTCGTTCCCGACGCGCTCGTGAAGCGAGGAAGAACAACCATGCCGAAACTGGTCGACGTCAGCCATCAGATCACCGACGGGATGACCACCCTCCCAGGCCTGCCGGAGCCGGCCGTGGAGGAGAGCACCTCCGTCCCCGCCGCCGCACCCGGCGGCGAAGCCAGCACGGGGCGCGTGACGATGGTCGGCGCCACCGGCACCTACGTGGAGATGCCCGCCCACCGCTACCGGGACGGAGCCGACCTCGCCGACCTGGACCTGGCCCGTGTGGCCGACCTGCCCGGAACGGTCGTCACCGCCACCTCCTCCGCCCCGATCGGCCCGGAGGCCTTCTCCGGCCTGGACGTGCGCGGACACGCCGTACTGGTGCGCACCGGCTGGGACCGGCACTGGCGGACCGAGGCCTACGGCCGTCCCGAGCACCCGTACCTGACCGAGGCGGCCGCCAAGGCGCTCGTCGACGGCGGCGCCACCCTGGTGGGCATCGACTCGGTCGGGGTGGACGACACCTCCTCCGCCGCCGAGGGCGCCCGTCCCGCGCTGGCCGTCCTGCTGGCCGCCGGGATCCCCGTCGTCTCGCACCTGTGCCTGCTCGACCAACTGCCCGAGAGCGGTTTCACCTTCTTCGCGGTGCCCGCCAAGGTCCGCGGGATGGCCGCCTTCCCCGTACGCGCCTTCGCCCTCGCCGACTGAGCACGGGACCCGGCCCCCGGGATCAGAGGTCGGCGTCCACGTCCTTCTGGGCCCGGCGCCGCTCGCGCTGGGCCCGGCGCTCGGCCTCCTGGAGGGCCGCGCGCTCGTCCTGGGCGACCGCGCTGGTCATCGCGTTGGACAGCGCCCGCAGCTCCATGTTGAGCCGCGGGTAGGCGGGCAGCCGGGGCACGGCGCCCATGCGCGGGGTGCGCCTCTCCTCCATCGAGGTGATCAGCTCCCGGAAGGCCAGGTCCACCCGCTGCAGGGTGATGACGCCCGCCGGTTCGGGCTTGTCCCGCGCCAGCGCCGCCAGCGCCAGGTAACCGGTGCGCTGGGTGGCCACCACCACCGGCCACAGCGGCAGGGTGGAGGACGCGCGCGGCACGTCCCCGATCGCGCTGTCGTAGACCCCGCGAAGGTTGACCAGGGCCGCCCGCATGTCCCGGCGCAGCCGGTAGCGATGCTCCGGACCGACCTCCACGTCCTGGTCCAGGACCGCCGCGGTGCACTCGCGCGCGATCCTCAGCACGCTCGTGATGGCCTGGGGCAGGCGGGTCGCCGACGCCTTGCGCCACAGCAGCAGCGAGCCCAGCAGGCCGAACGCCGAGCCCACCACGGTGTCGATGATGCGCGATCCGGCGAGGTCGGTGATGGGGTCGGGGGCGGCGGTGCCGGCCAGCAGCAGCGCCATCGGCGTCACCAGTACCGAGGCGTAGAAGAAGTTGCGGCCCACCACCAGCTGGGTGAGGCCCTGGAAGACCCCGGCGAGCACGATGACCAGGGGCAGCGGCGGGTGCGTCGCGATCAGCGCGGCGCCGACGAACACGCCCACCATGGTGCCGAGCGACCGCTGCACGGAGCGGTTCATGGTCAGCACCACGTTGCCCGCCTGGAGGACGGCGGTCGTGGTGATCCCCACCCAGTAGTAGTGGTCCAGCCCCATGAGCAGGCTGAACGCGCCCGCCGCCGTCACCGTGATCCACATGCGCAGCGCGGTGGGGCGTACCAGCGAGTCCGAGCCCAGGCTGGAGCGCAGCGAGTCCCACAGCGCCGGGTAGCGCTCGTCGTGCAGGGTGTCCGCCTGCTCGTCGTCCTCGTGGGAGGCACGGCGCGCTGACTGGGCGGCCCGGGCCAGCAGGCCGTAGAGCCGGGACTCCAGGGAGCGGGGGCGCAGGCCCCGGCGCAGCTCGTCCAGCTCCTCGGGAGCGGGCGCGAGGGCCGGGTCGGCCACGGCCCTCGCCATGCGCTCGGCGAAGTCGGCGGCCTTCTCCGGCAGCGGCTTGGGGCGGGCCATGCACACCTGGGTGGTGGCCAGGTGTATGTCGGAGACCCAGCGCAGCAGGGAGCGCAGCCGGGCCGCCTCGGGGGTGGTGCGGTAGCCGCGGGTCTGTGCCAGCAGGACGATCCGCCAGGCCTCGGCCACCGCCACCGAGGCCTCGTGCTGGGCGTGGTCCACGTCGGGGGTGCCCACGGAGCGCAGCAGGGACGCGAGCTGGCGGTAGGCCCCGGCCACGGCGCGGTACTCGGGGTGGCGGGCGCGCACGGGCGCTCCGGACATCGACACCGACCAGCCGACGGCCGCGCCGAAGGCGGCCACCAGGGCGTGGAGGGGGACGTCGGCCAGCCCTCCGGGGGCGATGGTGGAGATCGCGCCGACCAGCACGAAGAACAGGGCGCCGGGCTTGTCCACCCGCCAGGCGGCGCACACCCATGTGGCGATCCCGGCGGTCAGCCCGATGGAGACCACGGGGGCCCAGGGGGCCAGGGCCGCGGCGAGGGAGCCGAAGGCGACGCTGGCCACGAAGCCCAGGCCGACCAGGGCCAGGGCGGCCGAGCGGTAGACGTAGGGCGTCTTCTTCTCGTACAGGACCGTCATGGAGCCCAGGGCGGCCAGCGTGCCGACCTCGGGGCCGAACAGCAGCGCCGCCAGGGCGAAGGAGAGCGACATGGACACGGCGGCCTTGACCGCGGTGGTCCACGCCCAGGTTCCGGACTGTAGGCCGAACAAAGCCTTGAGGTCGACCCTGGGCCGGGGGCGCGCGCCCACCTCGGCGCGTTCGTGTCCTTCGCCGGGGGAACCGTCCAGGTCCATCGGCCCGGTGTCTCCAGTGGTTCCCAGATCTCGCACGGTTCCCATCCTAGACCGGGACGAACCGGTACTTAGGTGACTTGCTGGACGCGGGGGGAGAGGCGCGTCACGCCTCCGTGGCGGTTCGGTCGCCTGCCCCGGCCCTCCCGGCCCGTTCGGCGCGGGCCTTCGCCTCCTCCACGCGCAGCTCGGCGCTCTCGGCGCGTTCCAGTGCCCGGTCGCGCGCCTCCTCGGCCAGGGCCAGGCGGGCCGCGGCGGCCTCCCGGGACTCGGCCAGGGTGATCTCGGCGTTCCGGCGCTGGGAGTCGAGCTCTCCGGTCAGACGCTCGCGCTCGGTGTGCAGGCGTTCGATCTCGGTGGTGAGGCGCTCGCGCTCGGCGGCGGCTGCGGCCCGGTCCGACTCCAGGCGCTCACGGGACCGCTCCAGCTCGGCGTCCAGCCGCTCGCGCTCGGCGGCCAGGGTCCGGGCGGACTGGCGGGCCTGCTCCTCGGCGCGCTCGGCCCGGGCGCGGGCGCTCTCGGCGGCCAGGACGGCCTCGTCACGCCGGCGGACGTGCTCGGCCGTCTCGGCGCGCAGCCCCTCGGCCTCGGCCCGGGCGTGCTGTAGGCGCCGGGCGGCCTCGGCGCGCTCGTGCTCCAGCTCCTCGCGGGCCCGGGCGGACTGCTCGGCGATCCGGCGCTCGGCGGCGGCCAGGCCGGCGTTGGCCTCGGCGACGGCGGCGTCGCGCTCGGTCCACGCCTCCCGGGCCAGCGCCCGCTGGCGGTCGCGCTCGGCCTGGGCTGCCTCCCGTACGGCCATGGCCTCCTCGGCCATGCGCTCGGCCTCCTGGGTGGCGGCCACGGCCGAGGCGGCGGCGTCCTCGGCTGCGCGCAGGGCGCGTTCGGCCTCGCGGCGGCGGTTCTCCGCCTCCAGCCGGGCGCTGTCGGCCTCGGCGGCGTGCCGGGCCCCGGCCAGACGGGCCGCCTCCACCTGCGCCTCGGCCGCGGCCGGGTCGGTCATGGTGGAGAACGCCTCGGTGGCGGCCTGGAGGGTGGCGGTCAACTGCTCGCTCTGGACCGCGAAACGGGTCAGCAGGTCGTCGGCGCGCAGCCGCGCGGCGGTGACGGGTTCCGCGCCGGGGACGGGGGCGGGCGCGGCCGCGTCCTCCTGGGCGGCCCGGGCCTGCTCCTCCTGGCGCTCGGCCTCCTGGGTCTGGCGCTGGCGTTCCTTCCAGGCCCGCCACCGGGTGTGTTCGGGCAGGTCGCAGTACTGGGGCGGGCGACCGGGGGAGGACATACGGGGCACCGGCCGGTCGCAGCCGGGGAAGTTGCAGGTGTTGGAGTCGGAGGAGGCCACGGGGGTGAGCGTAGCGGTTCGCCCGCTCCGGTGCGGGGGTGTGTCGCCTCCCCGGGCCGCCGCGGAGCGGGGAGGCTTCAAGGGGCGCCGGGAGGGCGCGGCCGTCGGCGGGCCCCGCGCGCGGCGCCCCCGTACCTGACAGGAGAAGGTACGGGGGCTGGTCCACGCCGACCGCCGGTGTGCCCGGGGGCTTCACCGACCGCCGCCGGGAGCCCGGCCGGAGGGCGCCGGGCGGGTCCGGCGCACCTCTTCGGCCACCGAGTTAGTCGTGGGCGCCGAAGCCGTCCACGCGGCAGACCATGGTGGTCACGAAGGGCCGGAAGCCCTCCTGCTCCAGGAAGCGGATGTCCTCGGAGGCCGTGGCCAGCGCGGAGAACTCGATCTCGCGCACGCCCATGGAGGCGAGCTGGTGGCGCACCTCCTCCAGCAGCTTGGAGCCCACGCCGGTCCCGACGTACTCGGGGTCGATGGCGAAGGTCTGCACGACCGCGACGCGATCGCCTCGGTCCCAGCTGCCCTGCGGGTTGTCGCGGACGGTCACCATCGCGTATCCGGCCAGGTCGTCGCCGCTCTCGGCGAGGATGGCCATGGTGTCGGGGTCGGTGAGCCAGGAGGCGTACTGGGCCCGGCGGCGCCTCCAGGACTCCTCCAGGCTCACGGCGCCGATGATGTCCGCCAGGTGCGGAGCGGTCACCGTGTGCTGCTGGTGGAGGGCGCCCCACAGGTCCGCGAGCTCCTCCAGTTCATGTGCGCCCAGGTAGCGGAAGCGGAGGATGCCCACGTCGGAAGGCCGCGGTTTGGTCATGAGCGAATTTTGCATGTTCTTCTCCCCCGTTTCACCAGCATTGGGTGCTGGTCCCCTCCGGGTTCCTCGATGGAGGGGCCCGTGGTCGAGCTGTGTACCCGACTGTACGTGCCGGTATCAACCCGGACGTGCGCGACACAGGGAGAAGAGGTGCGTGAGATTCCCGCGGGGAAAGAAGATCATTTTTTCTTTGCGGGATGCCGGTCGGCCGGAGGTCGGCGCGGACAGCGGACGGTGTGCACGGAATCACGCATCAAAACGGTGCAACACAAGCGAAACCGCCCGGAAACCCTTTCGTACTTGCCATAGATTGGACGGCATGATCGATGTTCGGCGGCTACAGCTCCTCCAGGCACTCGACCACCACCACACGGTGGCCGCGACCGCGGAGGCGCTCAACGTCACCCCGTCGGCGGTCTCCCAGCAGCTCTCCGCGCTGGCCCGGGAGGCGGGGGTCCCGCTCGTCGAACGCAACGGCCGGCGCTTCCTGCTCACCGGCGCCGCGCGGGTCCTGCTCAAGCGCGCGCACGTGATCTTCGCGGAGATGGAGCGGGCCGCGGCCGACCTCGCCGAGTACGCCGAGGGAGATCGCGGCGTCGTCCGCGTCGGCTCCTTCTCCACCGGCATCAGCGACCTCATCGCCCCGGCCCTGGCGCGCCTGCGCACCAGCCACCCCGGCTGGTCCTTCGAGGTCGTCCAGGCCGAGCCGGAGCAGAGCGCGGAGATGGTGCGCTCGGGCCGCCTGGACGTGGCCCTGACCATGTCCACCGGGAACCTGCCCGCCAGCGGCGATCCCGACTTCCACACCGAGCCGGTGATGGTCGAGATGTTCGACGCGATCCTGCCCTACCAGCACCCCCTGGCCGCCCGCACCAGCCTCCACCTGGCCGAGGACCTCGCCGACCAGGACTGGATCCTGTCCGCGCCCGGCACCGCCTGGCACGAGTGCGTGTCCGGCGCCGCCCACCAGGCGGGCTTCCAGCCGCGCGTGGTGCACACCGTCGACGACTTCAGCGCCGTGTTCTCCCTGGTGCAGGCGGGCCTGGGCATCGCCCTGATGCCGCGCCTGGCCTGGACCGGCCTGAACCCGGCGCACGTCGTGGTGCGCGGGGTGAGCGAGAGCGCCCGGCGGCACATCGTCGCCCTCTCGCGCGCCGGTGCCACGTCCGAGCCCCTGCTCACCGCCGTCCGCGAGGCCGCGAGCAAGGTCCCGGTCCCGTCGGTGGGACCCTTCGCCATCGCCGGCTAGCGCCGGCGTCGGCCGCTAGGGCGTGTATGGCGGATACTCACCCTGCTGCGCGACGCCCCAGCGGCACCCTCGCTGCGTTCTCATCAGTCAACAGCCAAACCAGGATGCTTCCTTCTTCGGCCTTGCGAGGCCACCACCGGATACGCCCGCCCGTCTCCCTCCCACCGCCCTCAACGGTCGCGCTTCGCGCGCAGCACCCTCCAAACGACGGGCGGCACCCACCACACACGCCCTAGGAGGACTCGGGCAGCGGCGGCACGTCGTTCAGCACGCTCTGGGCCGACTGGTGCAGGTACCGGGCCACCACCCGGATCGGCTTCCACGCCCAGCCGCCGGTGCGGCCCGCCAGGTACACCCGCCGTACTCCGCCGAGCTCGCCCAGGGGCGCGTGCGCGACCCCGCGCCGGGTCACCGCCGACAGCCGGGGCACGACCCCCACGCCCACGCCGTCGGCGGCCAGCTCCTCGAACAGGTCCAGGTTGTCGATGCGGTGCACGATCCGCGGGGTGAACCCGGCTTCGGCGCACATGCGCTGTACGAGCGCCTCCTCGTCGCCCCGGTAGGGGCTGGCCATCCACGCGGCGCCGGCCAGGTCGCGCAGCCGGCGCCGCGTCAGGGTGCGGCTGTCGGCGCCCTCGGAGGGCTGGACGAGCAGCAGGTCCTCGCTCCCGATCGGACGCACCGTCAGGGTCCCCGGGAAAACCCGGGGAAGGAGGCTGTACTGGTACACGACCCCCAGGTCCGCCTCCCCGTCCTGGAGGAGGTCCAGCGCCTGCTCGGACTCGTGTTCGGTCAGGTGGACCTCGATCCCCGGGTGGTCGCGCCGCAGACGGCGCAGCGCGGGCAGCACCAGGGGCGCCGCGGTGGTGTACATCACCAGGTCGACGCGGCCGACCGGCTCGCCCTCGCCGTCGAACTCCGCCCTCGCCGTCTCCACACGGGCCAGGATGTCCACCGCGTGCTCGGCCAGCCGCCGCCCGGCCGGGGTGAGGCGCACCCGCCGCCCGTCGGGCGCCAGCAGCGGGACGCCGGCCTCCCGCTCCAGGACGGCGAAGTGCTTGGAGATCGCCGAGGTGCTCATCCCCGTGACCTCGGACACGGCCGCCATCGTGCCCAGGCGCTCCAGTTCGACGAGCAGGCGCAACCGGGTGAAATCCATCCGCCAAAACTACACGGTCTGTCCACCAACAGTCCGTGGACAGAAACAAACTGGATGGGTCCAATGGTCGGGTGATCCGCTTTCCTGCTTCTTTGCACCGCCGTGTCCGCTTCTTGATGCCGGCGCCCCTCATGCTGCTCATCGGCATGTTCACCCTGCACGCCGGCAGCGCCCTGGCCGTCACCGCCTTCGCCCAGGCCAGTCCCGCCACCGTCACCTGGCTCCGGCTGAGCTGGGCCGCGATCCTGCTGCTGGCCCTCGGCGGTCGCTCCCTGTGGCGGTCCGTACGCGCGGCGACGTGGCGCGAACTGGGTGCCGTGGTGATCCTGGGCACAGCGAGTGCGGGGATGATGCTGTTCTACTCCGAGGCGACGGCACGGATCGAACTCGGCACCGCCACCTCCATCGAGTTCCTCGGCACCCTCGTGGTGGCCGTGGCCGCCATGCGGCGCCGCCGGGAACTCGTGTGGGTCCTCGCCGCCATGGCGGGCGTGCTCTGCCTGACCCGCCCCTGGCAGAGCGAACTCGACCTGCTCGGGATCGCCTTCGCCCTGGCCGGGGCGGTCTGCGTGGTGGTCTACATCGTGCTGACCCAGCGGGTGGGCGCCGGTTTCGGCGCCGTGCACGGCCTGGCCCTGACCATGACCGTCGGAGCCCTGGTCAGCGCGCCGCTGGGTGCCCCCGCCATGATCGCGGCCCCCGACCTGGACCTGATCCTGTTCACCCTGCTCATCGCGCTGCTCTTCCCGATGGTGCCCTTCCTGCTGGAGATGACGGCCCTGCAGCGGATGAGCCGCACCGCCTACGGCACCTTCTCCAGCCTGGAACCGGCGGTCGCCCTGGTGATGGGGCTGGTCGTCATCGGCCAGACGCCCGCCGCGGTGCAGGTCGCGGGCATGGCCCTGGTGGTGGTCGCCGGGGTGGGCGCCTCCCGGGGCGACCGGGCGCGCCGGAACGCCGTGTCCGACCACGACCTGGGGGCCGACCGGGTGCGCGAGCGCGTGGTCCGGCTCCGTGGGAGCGAGTCGCCGGGGGAGCACCCCGCCGGGAGGACGGCCCCCGAACCCGTGCCGGAGACGGCGGGGGCGGCCTGAGCCGGGGTCACTCGTCGGCGGGGACTCCGTCCAGCGCGCCCGAGGCGATGTCGCGCAGGGCCCGGACGTGCCGTTCGAAGGCCGCCCGGCCCTCCCGGGTCAGGGACAGGGAGGTTCGGGTGCGCCGTCCCACCGCGACCTTGTGGACACGCACGTAGCCCGCGTTCTCCAGGACCGTGACCTGCTTTGACAGGGCGGAGTCGGTGACCTCCACGGTGTCGCGCACGAAGCGGAACTCCGCGCGGTCCACGGCGGCCAGCGCCGCGACGACGGAGAAGCGCACGGGGGAGTGGATCACCTCGTCCAGCATGCTGCGGGGGTGGTTCACGCGGTGTTCCTGCTCTCGCGCACCGCCAGCCATCCCGCCACCAGCGGGGGGACGGCGCCCAGGGCGGCTCCGGAGACCCACCACACGGGGTCCTCGGGAAAGAACGCGTAGCCGGCGAAGAGCGTGACGCCGTAGACCGTGCCCCAGCCGAGCATCGCCGCTCCGTGCAGCCACCCGTAGCCGCGCGGCTGTACGGGCTGGCGCAGCGCGAAGGTGACCAGGCAGGCCAGGACCACCAGGCACACAGACGTGGCCGTGAAGATCGTGACCGTGGACGGGAACAGGCCGATCGTCACGGTCAGGGCGAAGGTCGTGGCCGCGAACAGCACCGCGAACAGCATGTACCAGCGGCCCCGGCCGTGTGCCCGCGCACCCACGGTGTCGGCCCGCTCCAGCGCGTCCAGCGCCTCGTCCCTGTGCATAGCACTCTCCGCTCTCTCAAGTTGTTGCCAGCATCGCATTCACTTTCCAACTTGGCAAGTGGTTTCCTGCTCGGAACGCCGAACCGGGCCGCGTTTGCGATCCCCGTGCCACAGGCGACATCCGTCACCGCTGACACTCCTCCTCAGCGGCACGGAGAACGTCTCGCATGCACTAGCTTGGTGCGAATCATGGCCGCCAAATCTGATCTCGAACTCCTGCGTGCCCACGAGCCCGTGCTCATGTGCACCAAGGGAGAACTCTTCTTCCCCACCGACGTGGACGCCTACGTGAGCAACTGCAGCCTGTGGGTCGACGAGCCCGGCGAACGCGAGCGCATGCTCGTCCCGGCGGGGGAGCTCACCCTCGACCGCCTCTCGCGCGCCGAGGAGGAGTGGCCCGAGCGCCACAAGCACCTGCGCTTCGTCCAGGAGGAGACCCTGCGCGAGGAGGCCCGCCGCTACAGGGGCGTGGCCCGCTTCGTCATTCCCAAGAGCGGCCGGCTGGCCGCCGTCGGCGTCCTGGGCCGGGTCCTGGACATCCTGATGAAGCTCTCCCTGCTCATCCGCGGCGCCGTTCCCGGCGGTGTCACCTTCGCCGCGGTGACCCGCTACCGGGAACGCGTCGACAACGGCGGCGCCACCTACTACGGCCGGGTCACCCGCGAGGGCGGCTACATCATCCTCCAGTACTGGTTCTTCTACGCGATGAACGACTGGCGGACCATCTACGGCGGCGTCAACGACCACGAGGCCGACTGGGAGCGCGTCACCGTCTACCTCGTGGAGGACCCCGACGGCACCACCCGCCCCATGTGGGTGGGCGCCTCCTCACACGAGTACAACGGCGACGACCTGCGCCGAAGCTGGGACGACCCCGACCTGGACCGGGACGGGGACCACCCCGTCGTCTACGTCGGCGCGGGCTCCCACTCGCACCAGATGCTGCCCGGCGACTACCTCATCCAGGTCGATCCCGCCTTCCTGCGCGGTCCCATCCGCCTCTGGCGGCGGATCACCAACCGGATCCTCCGCGCCGACAGCGCCCTCAACCGGCACGGCATCGGCGTCCCCTTCGTCGACTACGCGCGCGGCGACGGCATCCGCCTGGGCCCCGGCGGCGACCGCGAGTGGTCCGTCGTCCTCATCGACGACGAGACCCCCTGGCTCAAGGGCTTCCGCGGGCTGTGGGGACGCGACACCGGGGACTTCTTCGAGGGCGAGCGCGCGCCCAGCGGGCCCCGCTACGAACGCGACGGCACCATCCGCCGCTCCTGGGACGACCCGCTCTCCTGGGCGGGCCTGCAGAAGGTCGCCCCCACCGAGGCCGACGCCCGCGCCGAACTGCGCTCCCACGTGCGGTCCCTGGACGAGCGCCTGAGCGCCCTGGACGCCGACGTCCTCGACCGCCGCGACCAGTTGCGCCGGTTCGACTCGGCCCGCATGGTCCTCGAACGCGAGTCCCACACCCAGCCCCGCGCCCGCGAGTACGCCGAGCGCATCGCCGCCCTGGAGCTGGAACTGGCCGAGGTCTACGAGACCCGCGTGCTGGTCGCCGACGAGCGCGAGTCCCACCTGCGGGCACTGGACAGCGACACGCCGCTGGTGCCCTCGCCCACCGGGCACCTCAAGGCGCCCCACCTGCCCTACTCCTCGGGGCAGCAGCGCTCCACCCGCTTCCTGCACCTGTGGGTGGCCCTGAGCACGCCCCTCCTGCTGATCTCGCTCGCCCTGCCGCTGTTCCTCCTGGACCCGCAGTACACCCTCTACGCCATGCTCGGCGTCGTCGTGGCCTTCGCCGCCGTCGACTCCGTCGCCCGCCGCAAGTTCGTCCAGTACCTCGTCGGGCTGGCGGTCATCGCGGTGGTGGTCGGGCTCGTCGTGGGGGTCGTGGTCGCCTTCGCCGTCAACTGGCGCATCGCCATCACCGTGCCCATCGCCGTCATCGTGGTGCTGCTGCTCGTGGTGAACATCCGCGAACTGCTGCGCCGCTGACCCGCCCGTCCCGCCCGGGCACCGGCCGCCCGTGCGGGACGGGTTCCTCCGGCGGCGCCGCCGGAGGCCGCTCCCGGCTCTGCGCTCCGGCGCCCTGGAGCGCCGCCGACGGCGGTGGCACGATGGACACCATGGACGACGCGCTGTTCGGAAGCCCTCCCGTGGAGGTGGCGCCCGGCGCCGTGCACCTGCCCGGGTGGCTGACCGCCGCCGCCCAGGCCGACCTGGTCCGGCGCTGCCGCGACTGGGCGCGCGGACCCGCCGGGATGCGCCGGCACACCATGCCGCGCGGCGGGGTGATGAGCGTTCGGATGGCCAGTCTCGGATGGCACTGGCAGCCCTACTCCTACACGCGGACCCTGCCCGACGGCACACCCGTCCAGCCCTTCCCCGCCCTCCTCGGCGACCTGGCCGCCCGCGCCGTGGCGGACGCCTACGGCGCCCCTCCCGCGCCCGGCGCCGATCCCTACGACGTCGCCCTGGTCAACTTCTACGACGCCGACGCCCGCATGGGCATGCACCAGGACCGCGACGAGCTCTCCCGCGAACCCGTGGTCTCCCTCAGCCTCGGCGACACCTGCGTGTTCCGCTTCGGCAACACCGAGACCCGCACCCGTCCCCACACCGACGTCGAGCTGCGCAGCGGCGACCTGTTCGTCTTCGGCGGCCCCTCCCGCATGGCCTACCACGGCGTCCCCCGCACCCGGCCCGGCACCGCGCCGCCCGAACTGGGCCTGGACGGACGGCTCAACATCACCGTCCGCGCCTCCGGACTGCGCGGCTGACACGCCTCCGGGCGGCCCTGGCGTGTCGGCGCGCGCCCGCGCGCCCGCCGCACCAGGATCGGCGTAACCGTCGGCCACGGAGGAGGCAGCGCGCATGACCGACCCCTCGCCCGAACGCATCATGGCCCTGGGCCGCCGGAGGGCCGCACTGCCCGACCAGGCCCCGCCCGGCCCGGTCCGCACCGTCCTCTACCGCGACGGACACCGCGAGCGCGAGACCGACACCGTCGCCGAGGCCCACCGCGCCATGGGCGGGGAGAGCGGCCTCATGGCATGGATCAGCATGACCAGTCCCGACCGGGACCAGCTCACCGAGGTCGCCCGCCTCTTCGGCCTGCCCGGACTGGCGCTGGAGGACGCCATCGTCGCCCACCAGCGGCCCAAGGCCGAGGTCTACCAGGGCGTGCTCTTCCTCGTGCTGCGCCCGGCCCGCTACGACACCGCGCGAGACTCCGTCGAGGTCGACGAGATCCACCTCTTCGCCGGGCACGACTTCGTGGTCACCATCGGCCACGCCGACCATGTGGGGTTCGAGACCGTCCGCGGCCTCCTGGAGGCCGAGCCACACGTCCTCGCCCACGGCACCCTGGCCGTGGTCCACGCCGTCCTGGACCTGGTCGTGGACGGCTACGCCCCCGTGGTCTCCGAACTCCAGGACGACGTAGACGAGGTGGAGACCCAGGTCCTCGGCGGTGACTCCGGGGCGTCGCGACGCACCTACCGCCTCGCACGCGAGGTCATCCTCCTCTCACGTGCCGTCGAGCCGCTGGGCGCGGTCCTGGACGCACTGGTGGAACCGCTGTCCCGGCGCCCGGGCCGTCCCCGGGGCCGACCGGACCGGTACGCGGTCACCTCCGCCACACCGGACCCGTGGGCCTCTCCGCAGGGGCGGCAGGGCATCGCCGCCGCCCTCCCCTTCCACATCTCCGTCGAAAGGCGCGGCGAGATGCACCACCGCCTGCGCGACGTCGCCGACCACGTGGCCGCGGTGCGCGAGCGCGTCGACGGCTTCCGCCAACTGCTGCAGAACATCATGACGGTCAACAGCGCCCTCATCGACCAGGCGCAGAACGAGGCGATGAAGAAGGTCTCCTCCTGGGGCGGCATCCTGGTCGTGCCCACCCTCATCTCCTCCGTGTACGGGATGAACATTGCCCCCCAGCCCGGTTTCCACTGGGCGTTCAGTTGGCCGCTGTCCCTGGTTCTCATGGCGCTGTCGAGCCTGAGCCTCTACGTTGTCTTTCGTCGTAACGGTTGGCTCTGACGGAGGTGGCGATGACGGGGAACGGATCCGCCGAGCGCGAGGTCCTACGGCTCATGACCGGGCCGTGGGTCGCCCGGGCGGTGGCCACCGCGGTCGAACTCGGGGTGCTCGACCGCATCGCCGAGAACGCCGCCGGCGATGCCGGCGGCGCCACCGACAGCGCCGCCCTCGCCGGTGAACTGAACCTTCACCCCGACCGGCTGGACCGCCTGCTGCGCCTGCTCGCGGCCGTCGGGGTCCTGCACCGCCACGAGGGGCGCTACCGGCCCACCGGGGTCGGGGCCGCCCTGCGCCGCGGCCACCCCTCGGGGATGGCCGACCTCGCCCTGCTCTACGACAGCGACATGTTCACCTCCGCGTGGACGCGCCTGGCCGACACCGTGCGCACCGGGGAGCCCGCGTTCGATGCCGCCCACGGCACCGACGCGTTCACCCACCTGGAGCGCCATCCGGAGGACGCCGCGCGCTACACCGCCGGGATGGCCGCGAGCGGGCGGTTCTCCACGGCGATCCCCGACGTCCACGACTTCGCCGGCGCCCGTGTGGTCGTCGACCTCGGGGGAGGGGACGGCGAACTCCTCGCCACGGTCCTGGACCGCGCACCGTGGGCGCGCGGCGTGCTCGTGGAGCGCCCGACCGCTCTGGCCGCCGCGCGCACCCGCCTGGGCGCGTTCGTCGACGCCGGGCGGTGCGAGCTGGTGGAGGGCGACTTCCTCCGGGGCGTGCCCGCGGGCGCCGACGTCTACCTGCTCAGCCGGATCCTGCACAACTGGTCCGACGAGGACGCCCGCGCGGTGCTGCGCCACTGCCGGGAGGCGATGGCCCCCGACGGGCTGGTGCTCATCGCCGAGCGCGTCCTGTCCGACGACGGCCCGTCCTGGCTCTCTGCGGTCCTGGACGCGCACATGATGGTGATGACCACCGGCGCCGAACGCACCGAGCGCGAGTACGAGGCGCTGCTGCGCTCGGCCGGACTCACCACCCGCCGGATCCTCGACCTCCTGCTGGAGATGCGGCTGCTCGTGGCCGGGCCCCTGGCCCCCTGAGCCGTGATCCCCCCGTGCGGGGTGGCGCGGCGCGCCGCGGAGTGCGGCGGCCAGAGGGTTCCGGGTTCCCGGTTCCGCGCTTTCGCGGGGCCGGCACACATGGCGGATCGGGTGCGGGCGCGGCGCTCCAGGCACCTCCCGCTTCGCTGTGTGCCTGATCCACTACCTGCGGTGCATTGGTGTGGGAGGCCGCGTCCCCTACACTTGGGAGCGCTCCCAGAAAGGAATCCCATGGACGAGCCCACACTGCCCGCCAGTCTCCTCTTCGGTACCGCCACCGCCGCCTACCAGGTGGAGGGGGGCGTGCACGAGGGCGGCAGGGGACCCTCCATCTGGGACACCTACTGCCGTACCCCGGGGCGCGTCGCCCGCGGCGAGACGGGGGACGTGGCCTGCGACCACTACCACCGCTACGGCGAGGACGTCGCCCTGCTCGCCGACCTGGGCGTGGACCTGTACCGCTTCTCCGTGGCCTGGCCGCGCGTCCAGCCCACCGGCAGGGGCCGCCCCAACCAGGAGGGGCTCGCCTTCTACGACCGCCTCGTGGACACCATCCTCGGCGCCGGGATCGAACCCGTCCTCACCCTCTACCACTGGGACCTGCCCCAGGCGCTGGAGGACGAGGGCGGCTGGCGGGTCCGCGACACCGCCTACCGCTTCGCCGAGTACTCCCGCATCGTCGCCGACCGCCTCGGCGACCGGGTCAACAGGTGGATCACCCTCAACGAGCCCTTCTGCTCGGCCTTCGTCGGCCACGCCGTGGGCCGCCACGCGCCCGGCAGCCAGGAGGGCAGGCCCGCGCTGGCCGCCGCGCACCACCTGCTGCTGGCCCACGGCATGGCCACCGGCGAGCTGCGCGCGGCCGCGGCCGGGGAGGTCGGCATCACCCTCAACCCGGACCACCTGCTGCCCGCCACCGAGTCCGACGCCGACCGCGCCGCGGTGGAGCGGGCCCGCACGCTGCACAACCGCGTGTGGTTCGACCCCATCTTCACCGGCGCCTACCCCGACAACGAGGACGAGGTCTGGGGCGGGATGGCCGACGGCTCCTACCGCGCCGAGGGCGACCTGAAGATCATCGGTCAGCCCCTGGACTTCCTGGGCGTCAACTACTACCGGCCCATCATGCTGCGCGACGCCCCCCACGCCGAGGCCGACCCGGCCCTGCGCACCGCGGTGGACGTCCGCACCGAGAAGGTGGACATCGAGGGGGTCCGGCACACGACCATGGGCTGGCCGGTCATCCCCGGCACCTTCGCCGACCTGCTCATCGACCTGAACCGGCGCTACCCGGACCTGCCGCCCATCCTCATCACCGAGAACGGGTCGGCCGAGGACGACCAGCCCGACGAGGACGGCCGTGTCCGCGACACCGAGCGCATCGAGTACCTGCGCGACCACATGGCCGCGCTGGCACGGGCCATCGAGGCGGGGGTGGACGTGCGCGGCTACTTCGTGTGGTCGCTGCTGGACAACTTCGAGTGGGCGTTCGGCTACGACCGCCGCTTCGGCCTGGTCCGCGTCGACTACGACCGCCTGGAGCGCCATCCCAAGGACAGCTACCACTGGTACCGCGATTTCCTGACCTCGCACCGCGCGCGCAGGGTCAGCGAGTTCGCCGCCAAGTGGGAGGAGTAGCCCCGCACGCCGGAGCCGGACGCCGGGGCGGGGCGGGTGCCGGGGAGCCGCCCCGCGTGTCTGCGGCGTGCGGTCAGGCGTGCTGGCGGGCCACGTTGCCGAACGCGCCCACGACCGCGCCGAACGCGAACATCGACGCCTCGTCCTCGTCCATGTGCACGATGCCCGCGGGAACGCGGACACGGTAGGGCTTGGTCTCGCCCGGAAGGATCTCCAGGCCGTCGATGAGCCCCTGCCCCTCCAGCATCAGAAGGGCCTCCTCGACCCTTCCGGTCCGGTCGCCGCGAGACCATATCGACATACGTCACACCCTAACTACGGCCGGAGCCGAGACAAGGGCACCCGAAAACGGCACCACGGGGGCAGAGCGGTCCATTGTTCCCCGGGCCGGAGGGCCGGCCCTGTCGCGCTCCGGGAAGCGGGTCCCGGAGCACGCGGGGAGTAGCCCGGTCGGCTCTCGAACCTGAGGGACCGGGCTCGCGGGCGGGTTCCCGGTCTTGGTCACCAGGTGTGCCCTCCCCCGTTCACTACTCTCTCAGAGAGAGCGTATCGGGGTGGTCGTCGGGCGTCCCGCGTTCGGGGCAACCCGTCCCGGCGGGCGGGGACGCGGAGGGCACGCGGACCGGCGTGCGAAGCCCCACCGCGGGCGGCGTGGGCGACGCGGGAGGCCCGGGAGGCGTCGGCCTGGCCGGAACCGGCCACCGCGCGAAGGGGAGGGCGGGTGCCCGGGCTCGGGCCGGGACCGGAGCCGGGGCCGCTCGTGCCCGACCCCTGCCAAGGGTTCGGGCCGGTTGTGGCCGCTATCGGCCTCGTCGCGCGGAACGCATCCGCGGTGGGCCGCCGACCAGCACGGACGTTTTTTCGGGTCACCGTTCTGACAAGGGGAACACGGGCACGGGTGTGTCCCCGGATGCCGGTGGGGTTGTCCTGGTGCGCGCGCCGTTGGATCCTGACGGCGCCTACCGGACCGGCGGGCTGGACGCGAACGCGCGGACGATCGGAGGCCGAAGCCCCCGCTTCCGGGGAACCCCGTGGTGGCCACGGAAGGATCCCGGAAGTCCTTTCCCGGACGTCCCCGTGCTCGGACCAGCCGTGCCAATGAGCCCCGACCATCCCCTGCGAACCCGACCGGACCAAGGCCGACCGGGCCGCGGGCACACCTGCGGTGCCAGGCGGCCCGGGTCGGCCCTAGGCCGTGCTTCCTTGAAGCTGCGCTGCACTTGGCCTCGTGCTCGGACGCCGAAGGCGCGGGAACCCCTGCCCCACACGGTGCGCCCGCCCCTGTCCCATGGGCATACCCGCGCAACCTCCGACAGCCCCGCCGGCGCCCCTGCCACCCCAGCGGCACAGGACCGAGGCCACCGAACAGCGCCCGGGCCGGCCGGAGGTGCCTCCGGTGCGGCACACGAGGCCCGGCTCCGGCCGACGGCCCACACGGCACAGGGAGCACGGACGGAACTCCGGCCCACACGGTGCCAGGAGTTCCCCGACGGTTCACCCCGCCCTCACCCGGATCCGTAAGGTGGAAGGGCACGTATCCGTGCTCGGGGCCGGTTCGGGGCAGCGTGGACGGATGCCCCGGACCGGCCGCCCGCCGCACCCCCGTCCCCGGGCACGCCGAACGCGGTCACCCCCACGAGCCACGGGAACGCGTCGACACCCGCGGCGCGATCTGGAGCATCCAGTGCGGCCCCGCCGACCATCCCAGGAAGCGGCGCGCCCCGCCGGGCACCTCCTCGCGCAGCGGCCCGCCGTCGACGACCTGGCGCAGCCCGGCCAGCACCGGCGCCAGACGCTCGCGCGTGTGGTGCGGCTGCCCGGGGGCCAGCCCCTCCATCAACGCCATCGCCTCGCGCTGCTCCCGCTCCGGGCACAGGGACAGGAAGAACACCGTCTGCCGCCACGAGAACGCCGCGTTCTTGACGTGGGGCAGGGGCGGGTGGACCAGCGGCAGGCGCTCCACGGTCCGCACGGTCAGGGCGTGGGCACGCCGGGCCAGCTCCGCCCACCCGCACTCCGGACGTGCCCCGGCGCCGACCAGGGTGGCCAGGTTGTGGGTGGTCAGGATCTGCGCCTGCTCGATGACCGTGCCGCTGCTCGCGACGCCGCCGCGCGGGTTGCCCGCGCGCTCCCGGCACAGCCGGGCGAAGGGCGTCACGACGTGCCCGCTGAGGGGCCGCTCCTCCGGCAGGGCGAGGACCTCGGTGTAGTCGATGCCGTAGTAGCGGGCGTAGAGGCCGTCCTCCAGCAGTTCGGCGGCGATCTTCGCGGCGCGCGGGAACTTCGGGACGAACTCGCCCGTGAAGATGTCGGCGGCCAGCTCCTCCACGAACGGCAGGCCCAGGCCGGCGGCCCGGGACAGGCCGTCGAGCTCGCGCACCATCGGGTTGGGCACGATCGTCCCCGGGAAGTGGGCGAGCACCGAGGCGCCCAGTTCGGGCAGCAGCCGGGACACCGCCTCCCGCCGCGCCCCGGGCCCGGCGCGGTGCGGCAGCAGCTCCTGTACCCAGGGCAGCTCGTTCGCCCGGACCTGGCTCGCCAGGTCGAGCAGCAGCAGGGAGCGCCTGCGGCCGAACGCCCGGTGGTGGGCGGCGACCAGCCGGGCGAGCGCGGGGTCGTCGGCGGATGCGGCCTCGGCCGCCGCCGTCAGGGCGGGCACGATCTCGGCCATCACCTCGGCGGAGGGGACCACGCCGAGCTCGACGAGGTCGTCCAGGGGCGCGGCGGTGGCGCGCCGGGCTACGCCGCTCAGGGAGTCGGGGATCGGGCAGCCCTCGGGCACGGCGAAGTCGTCGGCCTCCCGCCGGAGCGTGGGAGCGAGCGCCTCCTCCATCCCGGGGGCGCCGGAGTTCTGGGGCATCGGGGCGAGCCGGGCCGACAGCAGGGCGGCCAGCACGTCGTGGGTGGGGCGGGCGGCGTGCTCGGCCTGCCCGGTGCGCAGGAGGGTGTGGCGGTCGGAGCCGGGCAGGCCGCGCCTGGCCACCATGGACTCCGCCGCGTGCTGGAGCAGTCCGAGGCGGCGGGGGGTGAGTTCCGTTCCCCGGCCGCCCTCCCGGCCGGTACCTCCGCCGGGCGTGACGGCCTCGCGCAGCGCGGCCAGCAGGATCGCCAGGTTCTCCTTGGGCCTACGGTGCTTGGTGCACAGGGTGTGCTCGGCGGCCAGGCGCTCGTACTCGGCGAGGAGGGCGGCGCCCCGCTCCGTCCATCCCGGAGGGCGCTGGGCGTCGACCCGGCCGTCGCGGTAGGTCTCCAGCCAGTGGGAGAGCAGCCGGTCGGCGAAGGGGTTCCACACCGCCAGGGCCTCCTGCTGGACCTTGGGCCGGACCGTGGCCGGGTCCCTGCGGGCACGCCGCTCCAGGGCGCGGCGCGCGTCGCCGACGGTCTCGCGGAAGACCGTGTTCGCGGGCAGGTCCTGGCGGGGCGCCGGGCGCGGGGTGAGGCACAGGGTGTCGGCGAGAGGGTCGATGGCACTGAGCAGGCGCAGCGCGCCAGCGGTGTCCCCGGCACGCAGCAGCCAGGCCACGGTGAGCAGGGCGGCCTGCTCGGGCAGGTCCACCTCGTACCCGCCGCCGTCGAGCAGCGCGGTGAGCTCGGCGAGGCCCTCCTCCGTGAGGTGGTGGGCGTACAGGGCGGCACGCTCGGCGGGCAGGCCCCTGACCGGAGTGCGGGAGCCGACGGAGAGGGTGCCCTCCCGCATGCCGGTGACGACCCGCTCCCAGGAGTCGACGCGCCTGTGCGCGGCCTCGCGGACCCGGGGGTCCTCGTGGGTGAGCGCGGTCGTGAGCGCCTTGGCCATCCGGCCGACGGCGTAGCCGGGGCCGACCTGGCGGGGGGTGGGGTTGTCCATGCCAGCGTGGCGGGTCCCGCCCCCGCGCCCTCCCGGTCCCAAGCCGGGTGCTCTACTGCTGAGCTACACGCTGTCCGGCCAGCACGGCGGGTCCTGCACCCGCGTCCCCGGAAGGAAGCCGGGTGCTCCATCACCTGAGTCGCGTACTGGCGTCTGATCTCGTGGTCGGCCGACGTGGCGGGTGCTGCCCCCGCTCCCTCCGGTCCTCAGCCAGGCACTCTGCTGTTGGGCCACACGTCGTCCGGGGAGTCACGTTAGCGGCCCGGAGAAGGGGACCGAAAGTGCTTTTCCGGGGCCGGACGCGCCGTCCCGCACCGGAAGTGGCGGGCGTTCCCGGGGGAGGGAGGCCTGACGGGTGCGGCCGTGCGGACGCACCCGTCACTCCCTAGTGGTGGGGAGGCTTGATGACCGCCGCGAGGATCCCGGTGGCGAGCATCATCGTCAGACCCACGATCATGAGCACGAAGGCGACGGTTCCGACCATGGTGTTTCCTTAGTGTTCGTTGTTCCCGTGCGCCGCGCGTGGCGCGTGACGCGTGGCGCACGCCGCGCCGGTGCCGCCCGGGCATCGGGAGCGGCGCGTACTCCTTCGGGGGATCACCCTATCCCGGCCGTGTGCCGCCGCCGCGCCGGGTGCCCGCTCTGACCAGGGTGGTCGTCGGCACGGCTCCGTTGGCCGGTCCCGGCGGCCGGTGCCCGGTTCGTCGGTGCCGGTCTCAGCGCCCGGCCCAGGCGCTCTGGTAGGTCCGCACCAGCCAGCGGTCGGCCCAGGCGCCGTCGGGTTCCTCGGGCAGGCCGGAGGTCTCGCACAGGTCGGTCAGCCGCTCCTCCAGCGCGCCCGTCCGCGCCAGGGCCTCGGCGCGGCCGTGCCCGCCGCGCCGCAGTTCGCGCAGCCAGGTGCGGTCGGGCTCGGGCATGGGCAGCGTCAGGCGGCCGGTCTCCATCAGTTCCACGCCCTGGATGCCCAGCCGGATCATGTGGTAGGCGAACTTGGTGTCGAAGCCGTACCTGTCGACGAGTTCGGGCCGGTTGGTGTGCTTGCCGCCGCGCAGGCCCTCCATACGGTCGCGCTGGGCGCGCATGTAGCCCAGGAAGCGCCTGCCCGCCCTGCGGGAGAGCAGCCGGTCGGCGTTGGCGCGCAGGTCGCGGCCGACGGAGGTGACGGCGACGATCTCGCTCTCGGGCACGAACAGGGGCAGCAGGACGGTGGGGTTGCCGTCCAGGGCCAGCCGCATCCACTTGCGCAGCGAGTAGACGGTCAGGTCCAGGTCGCCGGGGCCGGACCGGGTGTGGTCGGGACGGGTGCGGTGGACGTACTGCTCGAAGGAGCGCAGGCCGATGACGTACTCGGGCGGTTCCACGCAGATGCCCATCTCGTCACGGTCCTCCTGGCCGGAGACGGTGATGCCGTGGACGCCGGAGCCGACCTGGCACCGCAGGACGGTTCCCTCCTCCGCGATCCGGGCGAACTCGGGGGTGGAGTGCTTCACCGGCTGCTCCTGTTCTCCTGCGGCGCTGGACGCCGGGCGCTGGCACGGGCGTCGGGTAACGCCGCACGGCAACCTATCCGGCGCGGCCCGTGGCCCACGAGTACTTTTCCGCGCGGTGCCCCCGACATGTCCCGGGGCGGTCGACGGTCCCGACACATGTGGTTCGGCACTTGCCCGGTAGGCCCTTGGAACCGTTTACTTGTCCAGGTACGCACCTTTTGTCGGTACAGCGAGCACAGAAAGCAGAACCGTGCCTCCCGAGACTCCTGAGGGTTCCACCTCTCCGATCGACGCCTCCGTGCCGCACAACGCCCGCATCTGGAACTACTGGCTGGGCGGCAAGGACAACTACCCGGTGGACCGGGAGATGGGCGAGCAGATCCGTTCGTTCTTCCCCGAGATCGTGGACAACGCGGTCGCCGACCGGGGCTTCCTCGTCCGTGCGGTCACCCACCTGGCGCGCGAGGAGGGTATCCGGCAGTTCCTGGACATCGGCACCGGGCTGCCCACCCACAACAACACCCACGAGGTGGCCCAGACGGTCGCGCCCGACGCCCGGGTGGTCTACGTGGACAACGATCCGCTGGTGCTCGCCCACGCCCGCGCGCTGCTCACCGGCACGGACCGGGGCGCCACCGACTACGTCGACGCCGACCTGCGCCATCCGGACACCATCCTGGAGGCGGCGGCGCGGACCCTGGACCTGTCCCGGCCGGTGGCGCTGATGCTGCTGGGCGTGGTTAACTTCGTCGCCGACGACACCGAGGTCCGATCGATCATGGACCGGCTCCTGGGCGCTCTGGTCCCGGGCAGCTTCCTGGTGCTCTCCCACCCCACCGACGACCTCGACCAGGAGCGGGCCCACCAGGTGGCCGCGGCCTGGAACGAGCGCGGCACCCCCAAGCTCACCATCCGCACGGCGGAGCAGATCACCGCGCTCTTCGACGGCCTGGAACTGCTGGATCCGGGTGTGGTCTCCTGCGCGCTGTGGCGCCCGGAGCCCACCGAGGTGGGCGAGGTCCGCCCGGTGGCCGAGTACGGCGGCGTGGCCCGCAAGAACTCCTGACGCCTGCCGGGGCCGGGAGAGGTACCCCCGCCTCCCGACCCCGTTCACGGCGCGCCGCCCACGGCCCGACCGGTCCCCGCCTCAGTCGGCGCGGGCGATGGCGATGGTCGCCCCGAGCCTGCTGCCCGCCTCGTAGAACATGTACTGCACGCCCCCGTCGGAGCCGAAGGAGGGCGCCGCGCTTCGCCCGGAGTCCGGAGGCCCGGCCATGGGGGTGTGCACCGTGCCCAGGTGCTCGCGCAGGCCGAAGTCGCGGCCCACCTCGGTGAGGCGGATGTCGCCCTGGCTGGTGTGGTAGGCGACGTAGGTGCTGCCCCCGCGCTCGACGAGGTGCGGACCGGACAGGTCGGACACCCCCACCTCGGCATGGCCGACGAGCGGGTCGGGGTCGAAGTCGAAGGTGACGCCGTCGGCCGACCAGCCCCAGCCGATGGAGCGGTGGTTGCCGGTGCTGTTGCGCATGAACACCATGACGTAGCGCGATCCCCGGTCGGGCAGCGGGTGTTCGAAGACCCGTGCGTAGGAGGCCTCCGTGGTGTCCGGGACCATCGCCGTGGTCAGCACGGTGCCCTCGTAGGCGAAGTGGATCCCGTCGCGCGAGCGGGCCAGCCGTGTGGTGGTGTTCTCACCGTGGAAGTACAGCCACATCTCGCGGTGCTCGGCGTTCCACATCACGTGGGGCGAGGAGACGTGGCTGACCCGGTAGTGGGGGTCCCACACGTTGGCCACGACCGGGTTGCCCGGGTACTCGGTGAAGGGTCCGTCGGGACTGTCGGCGTAGGCCAGGCAGACGCCGCCGGGGGCGTCGTGCGGGGCGTAGTAGAGCAGGAAGCGCCCGGGGGCGTCGGGCAGGCGGCCCACCGTTCCGCGCAGGCACGGGAAGATCAGCTCGCCCGTGGGGTTGTAGGCGAGCGACGCGGTGTCCAGCGCCTCGCGCAGGAAGGTGTAGGCCGGCAGGACGCCCGAGGCCCGTGCGGCGGCCGCCGGCGCCGGGGAGAGCAGGCCCGGAGCCAGCAGGGCTCCGGCGGTGGCCGCTCCGGCGCCCCGCAGGACCGTGCGGCGGTCGGGGGCGGTCCGGGCGCGGCGGGCGTGTGCGTCGGACATGACGATTCCCTTCCGGAGCGGGTCGGGGGGTGCTCCGAGGCCCGAAGTCTTCACCAGGGCTGATGCGCCAGTCAAGGTTCTAATACGTATTAACGAAACATTATGACCTCTACTGGAAATCTCTTGCTCACCCTCTTGACACACGACGTGCTGCGGCTCACAGTCATCAACTAATGCGCATTAGCACGGCGGCCAGGAGGAGCAACAGGTGACGGAAGCCAGAAGGGCGGGCGTGCGGCGCCGCCCGCGCCAGTCCGACATCGCACGGATGGCGGGGGTCTCCCAGGCCACGGTCTCGCTGATCCTGCGGGGAACCCCCGCGGGGATGGCCCTGGCCCGCGAGACCCGCCAGCGGGTGCTGCGGGCCGCCGAGGACCTGGGATACGTGCCCGACCCCGTGGCCACGCGGCTGGCCTCGGCCAGCAACGCGATGCTGGGGCTGTACACCTTCAGCACCACCTTCCCCACCGACGTGGCGCACTCCTACTACCCGATCCTGGTCGGGGTGGAGGAGGAGGCCGCGGCACAGGGGCAGGACCTGATCCTGTTCACCGGGTCGGCCCGCGCCGCGGCCCGGGCCGACGACCCCGCGGCGGTGCGGCGCGTGCGCGCCGCCGACGGCTGCCTGTTCTTCGGCCGCCACGTCCCCGACGAGCCCATCCGCCGCCTGGTCGAGGACGGGTTCCCCTTCGTCTACATCGGTCGCCGCGACGAGCCCGGCATCCCGTACGTGGGCGCCGACTACGTCTCGGCCTCTGCGCAGGTCGTGGCGAGACTGGCCGCACTGGGCCACCGCGAGATCCGCTACCTGCGTGAGCACGACCAGGCCCCGGCCTCGGCCGACCGCGAGGAGGGCGTGGTGCGCGGCGCCCGTACGTCGGGGATCGACCCCTCCCGCCTGGTCGTGCGCACCGACGGATCGGACCTGGACGACCTGCTGCGCCGCTGGCTGGAGGAGGGCGTCACCGCCGTCGTGGTCGAGCAGACCGACACCGGCGCGGCACTGGACGGACTGGGGGCGGCCGTGGACCGGGCCGGGCTGCGCTGTCCGCGCGACCTGTCCCTGGCCCTGCTCGGCGCGTCGACCGGTACCCGGGGGCACGCCCCGGGAGGGGGCGCGGCCTACGGCGGGTTCGACGTGCCCATGCGCGCGATGGGCCGCGACGCGGTCCGTCTGCTGCTGGAACTGATCGCGGGCGCCCACGGGGAACCTCCCCGGCGCCTGCTGCCCTGCGAGCCGGTGGAGGGCGGCACCGTCGCCGCACCCCGGACACGAGACACCTGAAAGGCCCAAGATGACCGAGACCAGCACAGAGATCCTCGTCGTCGGCGGGGGCCTGGGCGGGGTGGCCGCGGCCCTGGCCGCCGCCGACTCCGGGCGCCGCGTCGTACTGACCGAGGAGACCGACTGGATCGGCGGACAGCTCACCTCGCAGGCGGTGCCGCCCGACGAACACCCGTGGATCGAGCAGTTCGGCGCCACCGGGTCCTACCGGCGCCTGCGCGAGGGCATCCGCGACCACTACCGGCGCGCCTATCCGCTGCGTGCCGAGGCGGCGGCCTCGCCCACCCTCAACCCGGGGGCCGGCCGGGTCAGCAAGCTGTGCCACGAACCCCGGGTCGCCCTGGCGGTGCTGGAGGAGATGGTGGGCCCGCACCGCGCGGCCGGGCGCGTCACCGTGCTGCTGCGGCACCGGCCCGTGGAGGCCGTGACCGACGGCGACCGGGTGGCGGCCGTGGTCCTGGAGGACGAGGGGGGACGGCGCCACACCGTCAGGGCCGCCTACGTCCTGGACGCCACCGAGAGCGGCGACCTGCTGCCTATGGCGGGCATCGACCACGTCACCGGCGCCGAGGCGCGTTCGGAACACGGTGAGCCGCACGCCCCCGAGACGGCCGACCCGGCCAACCTCCAGGGCATCACCTACTGCTTCGCGGTCTCCCACCACGAGGGGGAGGACCACACCATCGAGCGCCCGGCCATGTACGACTTCTGGCGCTCCTACGAGCCCGACTTCTGGCCGGGTCCGCTGCTGGGCCTCACCGCTCCCGACCCGCGCACCCTCGAACCGGTGGGGCGCACCTTCGTCCCCAATCCCGGCACCGACCCCCTGGCCGTGGCGGCCGACCAGAGCGCCGACGCGGGGGACAAGGAACTGTGGGGGTTCCGGCGCATCCTGGCCCGGCGCATGCACCTGCCCGGCGCCTTCGACTCCGACATCACCCTGGCCAACTGGCCGCTCAACGACTACTGGCTCAGACCGGCCCTGGAGATCGAGGGAGCGGTGGACGCCGAGGCCGTTCGCCAGGCACACGAGGAGGCCCGCCAACTGTCCCTCTCGGTGCTGTACTGGCTGCAGACCGAGGCGCCCCGCCCCGACGGCGGCACCGGCTTCCCGGGGCTGCGGCCCCGGCCCGACGTCACCGGCGCCGAGCTGGGCCTGGCCAAGGCGGCCTACGTGCGCGAGTCACGCCGCATCCGCGCGGTCACCACCGTCACCGAGCACGACGTGTCCCTGGACCTGCTCGGCCCGCACGGCATCGTGCGCCGCCACGACTCGGTGGGTGTGGGCAGCTACCGCATCGACCTGCACCCCTCCACCGGCGGCGACAACTACGTCGACGTCGCCAGTGTCCCGTTCGAGATCCCGCTCGGGGCGCTGCTGCCCGAGCGCGAGACCAACCTGCTCCCCGCCGCCAAGAACATCGGCACCACCCACATCACCAACGGCTGCTTCCGGCTGCACCCCGTCGAGTGGAACATCGGCGAGGCCGCCGGGCGGCTGGCCGCCTTCGCCCTGGAGCACGGCACCACACCGCACGCCGTGCGCGCCAAGGACGAACTGCTGGAGGGCTTCACCTCCCTGCTGGACCGCACCGGCGTCGAGCGCCACTGGCCCGACGTCCGCGGCTACTGACCATCCCCATGGGGGTGGGCGGCCGAACCGTCCCGGCCCGCCCACCCCGACTCCCCACAGAAGGGGCGACATGAGCGACCCATCCCCATCCCCCACACCAGGACCCGTGCGCATCGGCATCGACGTCGGCGGGACCTTCACCGACGCCGTGGCCGTCAGCGCCACCACCTACGCCCTGCTCGGGCAGGTCAAGGTCCCCACCAGCCACGGCCACGCCGACGGGGTGGCCCACGGCATCATGACCGCGCTGGAGAGCCTGCTGGACGACATCGGCGTGAGCGCCGACGACGTCGGCTTCCTGGCCCACGGCACCACCCAGGCCACCAACGCCCTGCTGGAGGGCGACGTGGCCACCATCGGCGTCGTCGGCGTCGGCAGCGGCTACGACGCCTTCGCCACCGGGCGGCTGCGCTCCCTGGGAAAGCTGAGGCTGGACTCGGGCCACCCGCTTCCCGTGCGCTACGCCGCGCTGCGCGACCCCGAGCAGGAGGGGGCTGCGCTGGCCAGCGTCGACCGGGTACTCGCCGAGGGCGCCGAGGTCGTCGTCGCCGTCGAGCCCTTCAGCGTGGACGACCCCCGCGGCGAGCTGGCCGTACTGGACGCCGCCCGCACCCGCGGCGTACCCGTCACCGCCACCCACGAGATCACCCGGCTCTACGGGCTGGGCAAACGCGCGCGCACCGCCGCGCTCAACGCCGGGGTCATGCCCCGCATGCTCCAGACCGCCGACCTGGTCGAGCGCAGTATCCACAAGGCCGGGGTCACCGCACCGCTGATGGTGATGCGCTGCGACGGCGGCGTGATGTCGCTTCCCGAGATGCGCCACCGGCCCCTGCTGACGGTGCTCTCCGGACCCGCCGCGGGCGTGGCGGGAGCGCTCATGGGCGAGAGGGTCAGTGAGGGCGTGTTCCTGGAGACCGGCGGCACCTCCACCGACATCAGCGTCATCCGGCGCGGCCGAGTCCAGATCCGCCACGCCCGGCTGGGCGGCAAGGAGACCTACCTGTCGGCGCTGGACGTACGCACCGTCGGAGTCGGCGGCGGATCCCTGGTGCGCGTCGGCGGGGGAGAGGGGCCCGGACGGGCGGACCTGGTCGGTGTGGGCCCGCGCAGCGCCCACATCGCGGGCCTGCCCTACGCCTGCTTCGCCGATCCGGCCGAACTGGAGGGCGCCCGCCTGGTGCGGATCAGCCCCATGGTGTCCGACCCCGGCGACCATGCCGTCCTGGACACGGGGAAGCGGCGATTCGCCCTCACCGTGACCTGCGCGGCCAACGCCGCCGGGCTGGTCCCCGAGGGTGACTACGCCCGCGCCGACGCCCGCGCGGCCCGCGCCGCGCTGGCCCCGCTCGCCGAGGCCCTGGGCACGGGTGTGGAGGAGGCCGCCCGCGCGGTGCTGCACAAGGCCACCGAGCGCGTCGCCGAGGTGGTGGAGGAGCTGGTGGGCGACTACGGCCTGGACCGGCAGGTGTGCGCCCTGGTCGGCGGAGGCGGCGGCGCGGCCACCGTCACCCCCTATCTGGGGCGGCGCACCGGCCTGGAGGCACGCATCGCCGCGCACAGCGAGGTCATCAGTCCCCTGGGGGTGGCGCTGGCGCTGGTACGGGAGTCGGTGGAGCGCATCATCCCCGGCGCCACACACGCCGACGTGCTCGCGGTGCGCGCCGAGGCCGAGCAGGCGGTACTGAGCCAGGGCGCCGACCCGGCCGGGATCGAGGTGGACGTCACCGTGGACCCCCAGCGCAACCTCGTGGCGGCCGTGGCCACGGGAGCCACCGAACTGCGTACCAAGGACCGCACCGCCGGCGCCGACGACGAGGAGACCGCGCGTGCCGTCGCCGCCGACAGCCTGGGCGCCGACCCGGGTGAGCTGACCGAGTACGCCTCCACCGGCCAGTACCGGGTCCTCGGGCTGGTGCGCAGGCCCAGGGGGCCGCTGGGCCGCCTCGCCCGCGAACGCACCCATGTGCGGGTGGTCGACGCCGAGGGCGTGGTGCGCCTGCACAGCGCCGACGCCCGGGTGGACACGCTGGTGGCCTCCGAGGCCGAGGGACGGATCAAGGACCTGGTGGAGGAGCGCACCACCTACGGCGACGGCGGGGCCCTGCCCCCGGCCGTGTGGCTGCTGCTGGGTCCCAAGCTCGCCGACCTGTCGGGTGTGCTGGACCCCGGACACCTGGTCGCGCTCGCATCGGCGGAGGTCGCCAGGCGCGCCCCCGGCGAGCGGATCGTCGCGGTGATGGAGAAGCGCCGATGAGCGCGCCCACGACACTGGCCGAGCAGTACGCGCGCATCACACGCGCCCGCGACGAGGACCTGGCCGCAGACCTGCTCGCCCTGACACCCACGCACGAGGGCCGCGACCGCGACCGGTTGCGTGCCTGGGCCGCCGCCGCGCTGCGCTTCGGTGAGCGGATGGCCGACGAGGACGCCGGGGAGCCCGGGGACACCGCGGCCCCGGAGGTGTCGGAGAGGGCCACCGGCGGTCTGCGGCCCGGAGAGGTCCTGCTCGCCGAGTTCGTGCACCGCTCCGCCGGGGACCGGGTGGTCGTCTACACCGACGCCCTCGACTACGCCCGACGCGTCGCCCGCGCCGCCGGGTGGGGCCGCGACTACACGCGCGCGGCCCTGCGCGAGACCGCCCTGTCCCACGAGCACGCCCACAGGATGCTGTTGCACGGCGGACGAGGCCGTTCGCTGCTGCGCGAACTCGACCACGTCGTCCTGAGCCTGGGACCGCTGCGCCTGCGCGGACACGTGGTCGGCGCCGACGAGATCGCCGCGCACGCCTACGCCCGCCGCCGAGCGGGGCTGCGCCGCAGCCCCGTCGCGCTCACCGCGGCCATCGCCGCCACCCTTGCCCACCGGGGTCCGGAACCGGACCGGACGCCCCCGCGAACCTCCCCCGGAGAGTGCCCGTGACCGCCTTCGGAATCCTTCTCGCCATGGCGGTGGGCGTCGGCCTCATGCTGACGCGCCGTCTGCCCACTGCCTTCGCCCTCGTCCTGCTCTCCGTGGCGATCGCGCTCATCGCGGGCGCTCCGCTCACCGGCGAGGAGGGCAGCGTCCTCGGCACCGTCGTCCAGGAGGGTGCCCCGCGCCTGGCCGCGACCATGGTCGCCATCCTCCTGGGGAGCTGGTTGGGCACACTGATGTCGGAGGCCGGGATCGCCTCCACCCTCGTGCGCAAGATCGTGGAGTTCGGCGGCGAGCGGCCCTCCCTGGTCGCGATCGGCGTCTTCGTCGTCGCGATCCTGTGCGGCAGCATCACCGGGTCGGCTCCCGCGGCGATGCTCGCCGGTGTGGTGGGCATCCCCGCGATGATCGCGGTCGGGGTCACCCCCACCGTTGCCGCGGGGACGGTGCTGGTGGGCATCGCCGCCGGACTGCCCCTGGAGCTGATCAACTGGCAGTTCCTGTCCGACGCCATCGGCGTGCCGGTCTCCACCGTCCAGCACTTCCAACTGCGCATGTTCCCGATCGCGCTGGCGGGCGGGCTGGCCTACATCCTCGTCGAGATGCGCCGCAAGGGCGCCCGGCACACCTGGGCGGTGCGGGTCCCGGCGGGCTCGGGCGCAGGGGGAGAGGAGACCGGTGACAAGGGGGCCGGTGCTCCCCCGAACCGCCGTGAGCGGGCCGCGGAGCGGCGCAGGCGTCGCGGGGACGCTCCCTGGTACGCGCTCGCCACCCCGCTGGTGCCGATCGTCCTGGCGCTGGGACTGGAGGTTCCCATCGTGCCCTCACTGCTGGCGGGGGTGGTCTTCGCACTGGTGACCGCCGTGCCGTGGCGGGAGGCGTCCTCCACCGCGCTACGCACGCTCTACCGGGCCTTCGACGTGGCGGCACCGCCCATCGTGCTGTTCATCGCGATCGGCATGCTGCTGGCCGCGGTGAACCTGCCCGGGGCCGTCTCGGCGCTCACACCGGTGGTCACCGCGATCAGCCCGAGCAATCCGTGGCTGTTCGTGCTGGTCTTCGCCGTGCTGGTGCCGCTGGCCCTGTACCGGGGGCCGATGAACATCTTCGGGCTCGGCGCCGGGGTGGCCGGTGTGCTGATCTCCGGGGGCATCTATCCGGCTCCCGCGGTCCTGGGACTGATGGCCTCCTACGGGCAGGTGCTGGGGGTGTCGGACCCCACCAGTACGCAGACCGTGTGGAGTTCGCAGTACGCCGGTGTGCGCCCGGAGAGGTCGATGCTGTCCACGATTCCCTACACCTGGGCGGTCGCCGTCGCGGGACTGGTACTGACGGTGTTCCTCTACCTGCTCTGAGTCCCGTGCCGGGTCTTCGAGGGTGTGGCGGGGGTTCCTCACGAGGACCCCCGCCACACCGGTTCGGGGACCGCGGCCGGCCGCCCCGGTTGCGGCTCACGAGGGCGGGAACATCGCCCGGACGGTGAGGGGGCCGCCCGCGTGGCCCAGCCAGTCCCAGTACATCGACAGCGACTCGACCAGGCGCAGGCCGTGGCCGCCGATCCGCAGGGGGTCGGCGGGGTCGGTGACGCGGGGGAAGTCGATGTCGTGCCCCGGTCGGGGCCCGTTGTCGGTGACGCGGAGTTCGAGGTGCAGGCGGGTGCGGAGGAGTTCCACGCGGACGGTTCCGCCGGTGCCGCCGCTGGCGGAGTGGCGTTGGGCGTTGGTGACCAGTTCGGAGGCGGCCAGGCTGATCCGGTCGGCCAGTCCGGGCCTGGCGCGGCTGGACCGGGCGGCCCAGCGGCGGGCGACGGCCACGTGGCGGGGGTCGGAGCCGAGCAGGATGCCCGCCGTGGTGGGGCTGGGGCACAGACGCCGTGGAAGTGCGGGGAGCCGGGCGCTAGACTGCATTTGTCTCACCTTCTGTGCTTTCTGGTTCGGGTGGGGCTGCGCCTCGGAACCGCTGGACTCGGTCCCGAGGCGCTTTTCTTGCGATGGAATTGCGTGCGTTCCATCCCTAACCTCGCAAAAGGGATAAAGGTGAAGTGGCTGTTCCGCTGTGGCTGCGGAACGGCCCGATCCACCCGTACCCCTGGGGGTCCCTGGCCGACGTGGATGGAGCATTCCGGTCCAAGGGGCGGGTGAGCGTTCGCTCTTCCAGGCACAACTATGCACAAGTGCAGGCCAGCGGTCTATGGAAACATCGCAACTGTTCTTTCTGGGATTTGTGGGTGGTGCTGAGTTGCGTTTTGTTGTTGAATGTTTCCATGGTCGAAGGTGCTCGGAGCAAGTGGATGCCTTTTGGTAAAGAGGTTCGAAGGCTCCGTGGTGAACTGGGTCTTTCCCTGTCCGAAGTCGGTAGGAGGCTTGGAGTCACCGGCTCCATGGTGGGCGCGATTGAGCGGGCTGCACGTGTCCCAAGGCGCGGTCATGTGGACAAGTTGGATGCTCTCTATGCAACCAACGGCGAGCTGCTTCGCTTTTGGAAGGACACCCTTCAGGAGGGTCGCGTCCATGAGGACTTCCGTGATGCTCTGGCGCTGGAGAAGAAAGCCGGACATATCAGGGAATATCAGTCGATTCTATTCCCCGGTCTGGTCCAGACCCCTGAATATGCTCGTGCGCTCATCCGCGCCCGAAGTCCGCAAGCGAGCACGGAGGAGGTCGAGGAGCTTGTCAGGGCTCGTGTGTCCCGGCTGGAGGATCTCAGGCGGACGACTCTCTGGTTCATCGTTGACGAAGTCGTCATGCGCCGTCCCATTGGATCGGTGGATGTGTTGGCCGACCAGCTCGACTGGATAGCGAACCTGGTTCAGCGCGGCAGCATCCGGATCCAGGCGCTGCCTTTGGAAGGCAACCCGGGACTGTGCGCACCGTTTCGCCTGGTCACTCTGAACAAGCACAGGATGGTGCTCTACGCCGAGCACGTTGTCGGGGGCGAGATCCTGGAAAAGCCCGAGCTTGTCAGCGAGACGTTGACCCTCTTCAGCGCAATGCAGGCCGAAGCACTATCGTCCCAAGCGACGCTTGAGCTGATCACACAAGTCAAGAAGGAGCTCCAGGCATGACCGACTGGCACAAGTCCAGCTACAGCGACGGCCGCGGTGGGAACTGTGTCGAAGTCGCCGAAGGAGCGATCACTGGTGTGCGTGACTCCCAGAACCGGAAGCTTGGCCACCTCGACGTCCCCGCCGTCGAGTGGACCGCCCTGGTCAGCGCCGTGCGCGGTCAGTAGCACCCCCGCGTACACAACCGGCCCTTCACCATTTCCCCTCCCTCCTGGTGAGGGGCCGGTTCGCGTGGTCGTCGGTGCGCGGTCCTAGGGTGCCTGCATGGGAAGTCGAATTCAGGTGATCGCCATCGACGCGATCGACATCAAGACCGTGGCCGCGTTCTGGAGCCGGGTGCTGGACTGGCCCATCGTGGAGGAGGTCGAGGACGGGATCAGCCTCGCACCGGCCGACGGGGCGACCCCCGAAATCGAGGTGTTCTCCGTGCCCGAGCGCAAGACCGTCAAGAACCGCCTGCACCTGGACCTGCGCGTCACGGGCGGGCTGACGGTCGCCCAGGAAGTGGAGCGGCTGCTGGGACTGGGCGCGGTGAAGGTGGACGTGGGCCAGCCCCAGGACGCCGGTTGGACGGTGCTGGCCGATCCCGAGGGCAACGAGTTCTGCCTCCTGCACGGGCGCGACGACACCCCCTGACCGCCCACTGGCCGCCCTCTGGCCCGCCGTTCCTCCCGAGGCCCGCGTCCCCTCACCCGCTCTCCGCCACCCGTCTCTCCTCCGCCACCGCGCCGTGGTACCTGCCGATGGGAAGCATGAGCGGTTTCCCCGACGTGGGATCGGTGATGATCTCGCTGCGGAGCCCGAACACGATCCGCACCGTTTCGGGAGTGAGCACCTGCTCTGGCGTGCCCGCCGCGTGGAGCCGGCCGGACGCGAGCGCGACGAGGTGGTCGGCGTACCGCGCGGCGAGGTTGAGGTCGTGCAGGACCATCACGATCGTCGTCCCGAGCGAGCGGTTGAGGTCGGTGAGCAGGTCGAGGACCTCGACCTGGTGGCTGACGTCGAGGAAGGTGGTCGGCTCGTCGAGCAGGAGCAGGTCGGTGCGCTGGGCCAGGGCCATGGCGATCCAGACGCGCTGGCGCTGCCCCCCGGAGAGCTCGTCGACGGGCCTGTCGGCGAGGCCGACCGTCCGCGTCACCTCCAGGGCGGCGGCCACGGCCTCGTCGTCCTCCCTGCTCCACCGGGAGAGCATCCTCTGGTGGGGGTGGCGCCCCCGCCCGACGAGGTCGCTCACGGTGATGCCCTCCGGAGCGATCGGTGACTGCGGAAGCAGGCCGAGCGTGCGCGCGACCTCCTTCGGCGGAAGGCGGTGGACCTCCTTGCCGTCGAGGAGCACGTGCCCGCCCCGGGGCGCGAGCAGCCGCGACATCGAGCGGAGCAGGGTGGACTTGCCGCACGCGTTGGCGCCGACGATCGCGGTGATCCGCCCGGGCGGGACGGCGAGGTCGAGGGACTCGATGACGACGTGGTCCTTGTAGCCGAGCGTCAGTTCCTCGACGAGGAGCGAATGGGCCGTGGTCACAGGGAGCCTCCCACGCGGTTGGTGCGGACGATCAGGTAGACGAGGTAGGGCGCGCCGAGCACACCGGTGACGACCCCGACCGGGTAGCGGGTCCCGAAGGCGAACTGCGCGCACAGGTCGGCGGTCAGGACCAGCAGCGCCCCGACCAGCGCGGAGGGCACGAGCAGGGAGCCGTTCGGCCCGACGAGGCGCGCCGCGATCGGGCCCGAGAGGAAGGCGACGAAGGCGATCGGCCCCGCCGCGGCGGTCGCGAAGGCGATGAGCCCCACCGCCCCGACGATCGCGACGAGCCGGGTGCGGTCCACGCGCACGCCGAGGGCCGACGCGGTGTCGTCGCCCAGTTGGAGCGTGGCGAGGTTGCCCGCCTGGTACAGGAGCACGGGGGTGAGCACGAGCAGCGCGACGACGACCGGGACGGCCTTGTCCCAGGTGGCGCCGTTGAGGCTGCCGGTCAGCCAGCGCATCGCCTCCTGGAGGTCCCACTCGGCGGCCTGGTCCAGGATGTAGGCGGTGACGCTCTCGAGCATGGCCGCGATGCCGATGCCGATCAGGATGAGGCGCGTCCCGGCGACCCCGTCCTTGAAGGACAGCACGTACACGGCCAGGGCCACCAGCAGGCCGACGGCGATCGCGAAGACCGACACCCCGGTCTCGCCGAGCGAGAGCACCACGATCGCGAACGTCGCCGCCGCGCTCGCCCCCGCGCTGATGCCGATGATGTCCGGGCTGGCGAGGGGGTTGCGCAGCATGGTCTGGAACGTGACGCCGGAGAGCCCGAAGCACAGCCCCGCCACCACCGCGAGCGCGGCCCGCGGCAGCCGGAGCCGTCCGACGGTGAACGAGGCGCCGGGCACGTCCTGTCCCAGGATCACCCGCACGACGTCGCCGGGCGGGTAGAAGGTCCGTCCGACCATCAGGGTCAGGGCGAACACGAGGACGATCGAGACGGCGAGGACGGCGATCACGGTGCGCCGCCGGTGCGCGCGGCGCACCCGGCCGCGGGTGACCATCTCGACGGTGGAGGCGCTCACGGTGTCGACGGTGGAGGTGCTCACAGTGCACGGACCTTCTGACGGCGGACGATGTGGATGAAGAACGGGGCGCCGATCAGCGCGGTCACGATCCCCACGTCGATCTCCCCGGGGCGCGCCACGACGCGGCCGACCACGTCCGCCGCGGTCAGGAGGGCGGCGCCGCCCAGCGCCGAGAACGGGATCAGCCACCGGTGGTCGACACCCACGAGCAACCGGCACATGTGCGGGACGACGAGGCCGACGAAACCGATCGGCCCGGTGACGGCGGTGGTCGCACCGCACAGCACGACCGCGCCGAGGAAGGCCGCCCCGCGTGCGACCGCGACACGCTCACCCAGGCCCGCGGCGAGGTCGTCGCCCAGGGCGAGGAGGTTGAGCGCCCGCGCCGACAGCAGGCAGACGGCGAGCCCGGCCGTGAGGAAGGGGAGTGCCTGCGTGATGCTGTCGAACGTCCCGCCGCCCACGCCGCCGATCTGCCAGGACCGGACCCCGTCGGCGATGTCGTTGCGCGGGAGCACGACGGCGCTGATGAACGACGCCAGGGCGGCGGAGACCGCCGCGCCGGCGAGGGCGAGCTTGAGCGGTGTCGCCCCGCCCCGCCCCAGGGAGCCGACCGTGTAGACGAACACCATGGTGAGGCCCGCGCCGGTGATCGCCACCCAGATGAAACTGGTCGCGGACGCCAGGCCGAAGTAGGCGATACCCGTGACGACGGCGAGCGAGGCCCCCATGTTCACGCCCAGGATGCCCGGGTCGGCCAGCGGGTTGCGCGTCACGCCCTGCATGACCGCTCCCGCCACGCCCAGTGCGGCACCGGCGAGGACGGCCAGCAGCGTCCGGGGGATCCGTTTGGCGACCGCCGCCTGGTCGAAGCCCTCGGCGGAGCCGCCGAGCGCCGCAGCGACGGCGGACCAGGGCACGTCGCGGGAGCCGACGGCGACCGAGGCGAACATGAGCGCGCCCAGCGCGCCCAGTACGACGAGCAGCCAGAGGGTCCTGCCGCGCCTCGGGCGCCGCACGGCTGCGGCGCCCGAGACGGCGGGGGAGGTCGTCGTCACCGCTACGCCTTGTCGGCGGCTTCGGCGAGGAGCGACAGGTAGTCGTCCAGGACCCACGAGATCGACAGCGGGGTCGGGTTCGCGGCCGTGCCGAGGGGGCTGCTCCCGGGGAGGCCGACGATCGCGCCGTTCTCCACCGCGGGCATCTGCGACAGCAGCGGGTCGCCCTCCAGGGCGCTCACGAGCTCCTCGCCGCCGTAGGTGACGATGATGTCGACGTCGTCGAACGCGTCCGCCTGCTCGGCGCTCTGGCTCAGGGAGAACCGGTCGGTGCTCTCCGAGGCGGTCGCGATGCTCTCCGGTGTCGTCAGTCCCAGGTCCTCGAAGAACATGGCCCGGGTGTCGTGCGTGGTGTAGAAGCTGACCTCGCTCAGGTCAGTGGTGTCCACGTGCGTCAGGAACATCGCCGAGCCGCCCTCGATCTGCGGGTACTCCGCGACCGAGTCCTCGATGTCCTTTTCGAGGGAGGCGATGAGCTCCTCTCCCTCGTCCGCCATGCCCAGGGCCTGGCTGTTCAACCGGATCATCTCCCGCCAGGGCGTTCCCCAGGCGGTCTCGGGGTAGGCGACGACGGGAGCGATCTCGCTCAGCGTGTCGTAGTCCTCCTGGGTCAGCCCGGAGTAGGCGGCGAGGATCACGTCCGGCCGGGTGTCCGCGACCGCCTCGAAGTCGATCCCGTCCGTCTCGTCGAACAGCACCGGTGTCTCCGCGTCCAGTTCGCCGAGCTTCTCCTCGACCCACGGGAGCACGCCGTCGCCGTTGTCGTCACCGAAGTTGGCGGCGGCCATACCGACCGGCACGACGCCCAGGGCCAGCGGGACCTCGTGGTTGGCCCAGTTCACCGTCGCGACCCGCTCGGGCTCGGACTCGATGGTCGTCGTGCCGAGGGCGTGCTCGATGGTGACGGGGGTCCAGTCTCCGGTGCCGCCGTCCCCGCCGGAGGAGTCGCCGGAGGAGTCGGCGGAGGACGAGGAGCAGGCGGCGAGCCCGGCGGTGAGCAGCGCGGCCGTGCCGAGCGCGGCCAGCCTTGAAACGCGGGACATGGTTTCCTTCCCATTGCGGCCGTGTGGCCTCAGCCATGGCGGTGCCATGGTCCGGCTCCCGTACCGCCCCGGGCGCACACGGGGGCGTGCGCCCCGGAGGGGAGCGGTCGGGCGGAGGGCGTGGAGGGGACGCACACGTCGACCCGGCCGCGGCGGTGCCGAGAGATTAGGTTTGCCTAACCGAATTTAGGGTGTCCTTGGTGAGTTCGCAATCACGTAGATGTGACACCTTTTGTAGCGAAACGGACAAACCTGGTTCGGTGGGTCGGCCCGGGGCCCGACACGGCGCCTACTGGATCTCCGAGCGGAACCGTCCCGGACTCAACCCCGTGATCCGTCGGAAGGCCGCGCCGAACGCGCTCGCGGAGTGGTAGCCCACGCATGCGGCGACCTCGTCGATCTCCTCCTCCCGCGCGAGCATCGCGACCGCGTGCTGCATACGCGCGGTGGCCAGCCACTGGCTGAACCCGAGGCCGGTCTCGGAACGGAACGCCCGTGTGATGGTGCGTGTGCTCACGCCGAGGCGCGCCGCCCACACGGCCAGGGTGGTGGCGTCGGCGGGGTCCTCGCGCACGGCGGCGGCGATGGGGGCCAGCAGCGGCGACTCGGGTATGCGCAGGATCAGCTCGTGCCGGGCGGGGGTGAGGAGGTCGAGCACCATCGCCTCCGTCCGCGAACGCGCGTCCCGGGTGAGGTCGTCGGCGTCGAGCCGGTCGAGCAGGAGGCGCAGGAGCGGCGTGACCTCCATCGCCACGGGCCCGTCGGAGATCGGCGGCACCGCGTGGACGCCGAACTGTGCGGCGCGGTGCCACGTTCCCGCGGGCGTCCAGCCGGAGTGGCGCGTACCTGCGGGGAGCCACAGGCCGACCGCCGGGGTGATCGTCCAGACCCGCGCGCCGATCGTCGCCGAGGACGCGCCCCGCTGGTTCCAGAGCAGCTCGTGCGTCGGATGCGAGTGCTCCTCCCAGAACGTGTCCCGGGGGATGATCTCGGCACTGCCCCTGACGACGAACGGCACGTCGATCTCACCGGCGGCGTAGAGGGGGAGCCTGCGGCTGTCGACCGCGCCGTCCCGCGACGGCCCGGCGGCGCGCGGCCCGGCCGCCGGACCCGGTCGGATGTCTGGTGTGGGCACGTCAGCCAGGTTATGCGCTGGTGGGAGGCCGTGGCCGGGGCGGCCTGACGGTGCGCGGCCCCAGGGTGCGGGCGGGGAGGGCCGCATTCGGATGGTCGGCGTCGACGCGACCGGCGTCAAGGCCGCGGCCGCGTTCCGGAGCCGGCCGCCAGCGCCCACCCGGCCACCACGCGAGGACCCGGCCCTGTCCGTCCGCCGTCGCGCCCCATTGACATCCAACTAGTTGGTTGGTTTCATGGTGCTGCCCTCGTGTCGGGGCCGGAGCTCCTGAGCCACGAGATGTACTCCGGTCCCTCTCGACACGTCGCGAAAAGGGATGAGGACCATGGCAACACGAACGCGTACGGCCGGGTCCGCGAGGACGCGGTCCCCGGTGGCCGGAGTCCTCGCCATGGCGCTCGCCGCCGTGCTCGGCTCCTCGATCTGGGCCTACGCCGCCGGGGAGAGCGAACCGGGGCCGGGCCCGACCGACCATGCGCTGGACATCACTGAGGAGGACGGTATGGACGAGACGGTGGCCGCGGCGGACGAGAACGGCGGAGGCGGTGTGCGGTCCGCACGGCTGGAGGAAGCGGGGCTGGCCGTTCCCTCCGGCTGGCACGAGGCCGGTGTCCGCACCGGGAGCCACGACGGCGAGAAGGTGACGGTCACGCGCTACCAGCCCACGGAGGAGGTCCGGCTCGGAGGACCGCACGTCTCCGTCGTCAGGGGGGAGGACGGCCGCGTCGTCGGATACACCGCCCTGGACCCGGACGCGCACAACGACCCGCGGGACCTGCCGGGCGCGGAGCAGGCGCGCCAGGCCGCCTACAGCTGGCTGGGGCGGACCGACGACGACTACCTCCGGGGTCTGACCGAGCAGTGGGTGGACCGCCATGACGAGACGGTCGTGGACGAGGACGGGCGCGAGCACGTCATTCCCGGTGTCAAGGTCAAGACCCGTCACGAGGACGGACGCTACGCGTGGGTCATCGTCGGGGCCGACTCACGGGTGGTGACCTTCGAGCGGGACGTCACCTGGGACACGGCGGCCCGGCGGCGCGCCACGCAGATGTGGCTGCACGACACCTGGATCGCCGCGCTGGAGGGCGGCGGCGAACAGCCGCCTCCGCCTGCCGCCCTCGCCGACGGCGCAGCGTGAGCGAGCAGGGTGGCCGGCGGTCCTGACCAGCCCTCTCACGGGGTCGGGATCGCCGACACGGTCAGAGGGCTCCGTCCGTGCCGGTGTCGGGCACGGACGGAGCCGTTTCCGTGGCGTTTCGCACGAAGGCGATGATGTGGTCCCGCAGGCGTGCCTGGGCCTCGTCCTCGTGGATGTCCGGGCCCACGATCAGCCGGGCGAGCTGGGGAACGATCTGCGGCCACGCCGCCAGGCCGATGAGGCTCAGCAGCAGGTGCCGCGTGTCGCGTGAGAGCGGCGTGCCGGTCCGCTCGGCGAGGGAGGAGAGCTTCGCCTCGTACAGGGCGGTCCGGTCCTCCTCGTTCGGAAGCGGTTTCTCGCCGTAGTGCAGGGACTCCCACAGCAGGAGCCTGAGCAGTTCGGGCTTCGTCCTGTGGTAGTCGAACACGCGCGCCACGTAGGCGGCCGGGTCCGTGCCGTCGTCGAGGGCCACGACCTGGGAGAGCTCGTCCAGGGCGTCGCTCACCACGTGCTGGAAGAGCTGTTCCTTGTCGCCGAAGTTCGCGTAGAGGCGCTGTTTGTTGACTCCGGCCCGCTCGGCGATGCGGTCCACGCGCGCTCCCGCGATCCCGTACGCGGCGAACTCCGTCCGTGCGGCCCTGAGCAGGAGTGCGCGAGTTATTTCCGTCCTCTTTGTCATCACGTCAGGATAATACGGTACCAACCAGTTGGTTGCACTGGGTCCCGGGATGATTCCATATTGTAATGTGTGAGGCAGGATACATGGCCGGATCCGGCCTGGGGTAAAAGGATTCCCCTGTTGACAACCAACTGGTTGGTCTAGATATTGGAGGCATGACATCGACACAACACCGGGGCGTCGCGAGAGAGGCCCCGGCTTCTTCACGCCTGTCATTTGTGACGACCATCGCGGGGCTCTCACTCGCCGGAATTCTGGTGGTCGGCCAGCTCTACACCGTCATTCCGCTCTTCTCCCTCATGGCCGGCGACTGGGGGAGTAGCCCCACGGCGGTCGCCTGGACGGCCACCGCCTTCGCGATCGCCTACGCCGTCGGCTTCCTGTTCGCCGGGCCGGCCGCCGACCGGTTCGGGCCCCGTCGCACGATCGTCGTGGGCCTCGCGGCCACCGCCGTGGTCACCATCGCGTTCCCCCTCGTGTCATCGCTGGCGGCGGCGCTCGTCCTGCGTGTGGTCCAGGGGCTCGTGGCCGCGGCCTTCGCTCCCTCGGCCTTCGCCTACATCGCCACCCGGATCGACCCGCACCGGCGTGTCGCCGCCATCACCTGGCTGACCAGCTCCTTCCTCGCCGCGGCGGTTCTGGGGCAACTCGCGGCCCAGGCCATCGGCCAGGCGGCGGGCTGGGAGCCGGTCTTCCTGGCCGGCGGTGTCGCACTCGCCCTGGGCTCGGTCGGGTTGCGCCTGGTCCTGCGCGCGGACGAGGCCGACGGCCGGGCGACCGTGGCCGATGCTTTCGCGGCCATGGCCGGGCTTTTGGGCAACAGGAGGCTCCTGCTGCTCTACGGGACGACGCTGATGGTCCTCCTGGGCTTCGTCGGCGTCTACAGCGGCCTACAGGTCGCGGGTCCTCCGTCGCTCGCGGGCAACGACGGAGCCCTGCTGATCCTGCGTGCCAGCGGACTCCCGGCGATGCTGGCCATCCCGCTGATCACCCCGTGGCTGGCGCGGACCGCGCCGGAGCGGCGGGTCGCCATCGCGCTCGGCGTCGCGGCCCTGCTGTCGGTCGTGACGGGGTTCCTCACCGATGGTGCGGCCATCGGCGTGTGCCTCTTCGTCTTCGTCGCCGGCATCGCGGTGGCGGCACCCGGCCTCGTCCAGGCCATCGGCGCGCAGGCGGGGGCGGCGCGCGGTGCCGCCGTCGCGCTCTACACCTTCTTCCTCTTCGTCGGTGCGGGGCTCGGGCCGCAGTTGGCCACGGCCCTCGCCGGGTTCGGCTTCCCCGCGGTGTCGCTGGCCGCCGCGGGAATCCTCGGAGCCGGGGCGCTGCTCGCTCTGGGGGCGGCGACCCGCGTGCGGCCCTGAGCGCCGGGCCCGGTCACGGTCGGCGCCGCCCCGCGAGCGCACGTGGCCGGTCCCGGCAGGCCCCACCTCCTTCCCCTTTCCTTCCTCCCCCTTTTCTCCCTCCTCCCGGACCGTCCCCGCCCCAGACGGTTTCCCGCTGCGTTCTCCCCGCTGTTCTCCGAACGAACGCTCTTGGCTTCGACCAAGAATTCTCGTGTACGAAGAATATTCACCCCTCGGATATACGCAGATACCAGAAAGGCTTGTGCAATGTCTGACAAGACTGCTACATCGATTTGTGTCGTGGGAGACCGTTTCGCTGGATTCGCGGTGCATGAACGGGTCCAGGCCCTCTCCTCGTTCGTGGGCGGCCTCAGGGCGGGGGTCTACGACGACATCCGGGGCCCGCTCGTCCTTCGGGGCGGGCAGGGCATCGGCGGATACGAGTGGGACTACATCCGCGGTGCGCTCAGACGCCGCGGCCTGGAGGAGCGCGTCGTCCTCCACGACCGTCCGCCCGTCCTCGCCGAGCGTGCGGAGGCGCACAAGCACCGCGAGGAGAACGTGCTGATCGCCGACCTCGGACGCCATGACGACCAGGTCTTCCACGCGGCCCTGCGCCTGCACGGGGACAACGAGCTGCTGCTCGACCACCAGACGGGCCAGCACACCCAGGGCATGGTCGTGGTCGAGGCGGCGCGCCAGATGTTCCTCGCCGTCACCGAGCGGTACTACACGCACCGCTGGCCCGAACGCCGCTACTACTTCGTGATCAACTCCCTGGCCACCACGTTCGAGAACTTCCTCTTCCCGGTCGACGCGCGCATCCGCTACCTCATCCAGTCCGCCGAGCTGTCCGACCCCGGGCGGTTGGAGTTCACCGCACGTGTGGACATCGAGCAGGGCGGTCGGCGCTCGGCGCGCTGTGAGGTCGCCTTCACCGCCTTCGACACCGCCGTGCTGGAGGCGGTCGAGTACCGCCGTGCCGGACGGGCCATCGACCACGTGCTCGCGGACACGGACGTACGGGAGGCGGAACATGCCGCCTCGTCCCTGGTGTGAGCCCCAGACCCACCGGCCGCCCGGTGCGGCCGGTCCGCAGCCACCCGCGACATCCGGAGAGAGGAACGCAGTGTCGGAGAGCGAACGGCGGTACGGACCTCGTTACGGGGCCTTCTTCGACGTCGACGAGACCCTGATCTCAGGCAAGAGCATGTTCAGCTTCCTGGCCTTCTACCTGCGTGAACGGGACGAGCCGCCCTCGGTCTACGAGCGCATGGCGGCGGAACTGCGCAGACGGGCGCGAAAGGGCGCTCCCCGCGAGGCCGTCAACCGGGCCTACTACCGCTTCTACCGGGGGGAGCCCCGAGACAGGATCGCCGCGAGCGGAAGGCGCTGGTTCGCCGAGCGGGCCGCGGACCCGGACTTCTTCCACGCCGGCGCCGTACGCGAACTCGACCGCCACCGCACCGCCGGGGCGGACGTCGTCCTCCTCTCCGGCTCCTTCTTCGCCTGCCTGGACCCGGTGGCCGAGGCGCTCGGAGCGACCGTGGCCCTGGGAAGCGAACCGCTGGTCCGCGGCGGTCTGCTCACCGGTGAGGTCGGGCGCACCATGATCGGGCGGGCCAAGGGGGAGGCGGCCGCGGAGTTCGCCGCCTCCCGGGGGCTCTCCCTGCCGGACAGCCACGGCTACGGGGACCACATCAGTGATCTCGCGCTGCTGGAGGCGGTCGGGCACCCGCATGTCGTCGAAGGCGATCCGGCCCTTCGGGAACACGCCATCGCGCGCGGATGGCCCGTGCTCGACGCCCCCTCGCCGTCACCGCGCGCCCGCGGCGGCGCACGGTCCACGCGACGCACCGGTCGGCACGGGGACGAGTGCTGCTGCGGCTGCGCCCTCGCGAGCTGGTCGGCGGGGACCGACACCCACACCCACACCGCTTCGGAGCCTGCCGGGCGGCCCACGGAGACAGGAGTTCGATGATGGTACAGACAAGGCGAGCGTCCAGGACCGGACCCCGGTCCGCGCGTGAGGACGCGACGGGACTGCTCTACCCGCAGACGCTGGTCCTTGGCGGTATGGCCGCCTGGTTGAGCCTGATCATGTTCAACAACATCACCGACAGCGGAACCAACATCACCCTCATCGGGCAGGTCCTGACGATGGAGGGGATCATCGCCGACCCGGACCGCGGCAACGGGCTCGTCGGGCGGGCGCTCCCCGGGAGCCTGGCCGCGCCCGCGCTCTACGCGGTGATCGCCTACCAGGCGCTCAGCGTGCTGCTGCTGTGGACGGCGACCGTGACGCACACGCGCCTGCTGCTCGGACGGGGAGACGGAACCCGTGCGACCTTCCTGGGCAACATCGCGCTCTGCTCCCTGGCGGGGCTGGCACTGATGTTCCTCGTGGGCGGGCTGTGGTTCGGGTACTGGATCGCGCTGCCCCCGGTCCAGCAGGTGCACTTCACCCTGCTCATCATCGCGATCGGCGCGATGGTCCTGATCAACATGCCCCGCACCGTCCGACCCGCCGACGGCGTGACCTGACCGCTCCGGGAAGGCGCGGCCGGGCCGCCGTCCGGCCCGGCCGCACCTGAGCCCCCTCGGCGCCGAGCAGCATCGACCACAACGAAGCGGAGAGCACATGGAAGACACCAAGGTCCGGGAGTCCGTGCCGATCGGAGTGATCGGCACCGGCTCCCGGTTACCCGAGAGACAGGTCGGCAACACCGAGGTGGGCGCTCCCGCGGGCGTCGACGACGCGTGGATCGTCCGCAAGACCGGGATCCGCCACCGCAGGTGGGCCGACCCCGGAGAGGCGACGTCCGACCTGGCCGCGGACGCGGGGCGCGCCGCGCTGGAGCGGGCCGGGATCAGCCCGGCCGACCTGTCCTTCGTCGTCGTCGCCACCTCCACCCCGGACTCGCCCCAGCCGCCCACGGCGACCGCCGTCGCGGAGATGGTCGGCGCCACACCGGACACGGCGGCGTTCGACCTCAACGCGGTGTGCAGCGGGTTCGTCTTCGCGCTGTCGGTGGTGCAGCGGGCACTCAGCGCGTCCGGGGGCGGCTACGCCCTGGTGATCGGAGCGGACGTGTACTCCCGCATACTCGACCCGGCCGACCGCAGGACCGTGGTCCTGTTCGGCGACGGCGCGGGAGCGGCGGTCCTCGGCCCGGTGCCCCGGGGGCGGGGACTGCTGGCCACCCGGCTCAGCAGTTCGGGAGCCCACCGCGACCTCATCCGGGTGCCGGCGGGCGGGAGCCGCAGACCGGCCAGCGAGGCGACCCTCGCCGGGGGAGAGCACTACTTCAGGATGGACGGCCGCGGTGTGCGCGACTTCGTCAGCGAGCACGTTCCGCCCGCCGTCCGCGCGTTCCTGAAGGACTCCGGGGTGGGGGAGGCCGACATCGCCCACCTGGTCCCGCACCAGGCCAACGGGCACATGGTCGACGGTCTCGCGCGGGGCCTGGGGCTGCCCGTGGCACGGGTGCACACGACCGTTCGCGAGTACGGCAACACAGGAGCCGCCTCCATCCCCGTCACCCTGGACGCGGCCGTCCGCTCGGGGGCCGTGCACCCCGGTGACACCGTCCTGCTGACGGGGTTCGGCGGCGGGATGGCCAGCGGTTTCGCGCTCATGCGCTGGTGACCCGCCCGCGTACACGGCACGGCCGCCGCGGGGTCCTCCCACCCGCCCCGCGGCGGCCGCGCGCTGTCGGCGTTCCCGCTACTCCTTGGGGCGCTGGTCGACGATGCGGCGGAACTTGCCCACCGAGCGCTCGATCTGTTCGGGGTCGACCACGTCCACGGTCACGCTCACGCCCACCTTGTCCTTGACCGTGGCGACGATCTCCCTGCTCAGGGCCACACGGCGCTCGGGGGTGCAGTCCGGTGCGGCCTCGATGCGCACGGCCATGCGATCCAGGCGGCCCTCCTTGGTGAGCACCAGCTGGAAGTGCGGGGCGAGCCCGTCCAGGCCCAGGACGATCTCCTCGATCTGGGTGGGGAAGACGTTGACGCCGCGCAGGATGATCATGTCGTCGCTGCGGCCGGTGACCTTGTCCATCCGCCGCATGGGGCGGGCGGTGCCCGGGCGCAGCGTGGTCAGGTCGCGGGTGCGGTAGCGGATGACGGGCATGGCCTGCTTGGTCAGCGAGGTGAAGACCAGTTCCCCGTTCGAGCCGTCGGGCAGCACGTCCTGGGTGAGGGGGTCGAGCACCTCGGGGTAGAAGTGGTCCTCCCACACGTGCAGGCCGTCCTTGGTCTCCACGCACTCGTTGGCCACGCCCGGGCCCATGACCTCCGACAGTCCGTAGATGTCCACGGCGTGGATGTCGAAGCGCTCCTCGATCTCGGTGCGCATCTTCTCGGTCCAGGGCTCGGCGCCGAAGACACCGACCTTGAGAGAGGTGCTACGCGGGTCGATTCCCTGATGCTCGAACTCGTCCAGCAGTGTCAGCATGTAGCTGGGGGTGATCATGATGACGTCGGGCTCGAAGTCCTGGATGAGCTGGACCTGCTTGGCGGTCTGGCCCCCGGAGGCGGGGATGACCGTGCAGCCCAGTCTCTCGGCGCCGTAGTGGGCGCCCAGGCCGCCGGTGAAGAGGCCGTACCCGTAGGAGACGTGCACCTTGTGGCCGGCGCGGCCGCCCGAGGCGCGGATGGAGCGGGCCACGACCTCGGCCCAGACGTCGATGTCCTCGCGGGTGTAGCCGACGACGGTGGGGCGGCCCGTGGTCCCGCTGGAGGCGTGGATGCGGCTGACCCTCTCCTGGGGGACGGCGAACATCCCGAAGGGGTAGTTGTCGCGCAGGTCGGCCTTGGTGGTGTGCGGGAAGTGGCGCAGGTCCTCGAGCTCCCTGAGGTCCTCGGGCCGCACCCCGGCCTCGTCGAACTTCTTCCGGTACAGGGGCACGTTGGCGTAGGCGTGCTCCAGGGTCCATCGGAGGCGCTTGAGCTGCAGGGCGCGCAGTTCGTCGACACTCATGCGCTCGGCCGGGTCCAGGAGTTCGGGCGAGGGGGCCTGCCCCAGGCGGGGGGCCGTGCCGGCCGTCCGCACGGTGGTGTCGTGGCTTGCCATGGGCCTCTCCATGTACTGTGCGCGAGACCCGCCGACAGCGGTCCTGGGGGAGGCGGGCGGGCGTGTGCGCGGGTCGCGGGTGGGTGCGGTCCGTCGAGGAGCGGACCGGCTTGCTTACTGACCGAACGTTCGGTTACTAATGCATTAACGCAGTCTCCGGACAGCGGTGTCAAGGACGAAGTGTCGATGATTTCACAGGTGGCGGTGGCCCGGACCACCGTCGTTAACATGGGAGGCCGCACGTGAACGAGGTCTACTTGGTCGACGGGGTGCGAACCCCCCAGGGCCGCTACGGCGGTGCCCTGGCAGCAGTGCGCCCCGACGACCTGGCCGCCACGGCCGTGGCCGAGGTGGTCCGCCGTGCGGGCGTTCCCGGCGACGTCGTGGACGAGGTCATCCTCGGCGCGGCCAACCAGGCCGGTGAGGACAACCGCAACGTGGCCCGCATGGCGGTGCTGCTGGCCGGGCTCGACCCGAGCGTTCCCGGCTACACCGTCAACCGGCTGTGCGCCAGCGGCCTGACCGCCGTGTCCTCGGCCGCCCAGGCCATCCGCTCGGGCGAGGTCGACGTGGTGGTCGCGGGTGGCGTGGAGTCCATGACCCGCGCCCCCTGGGTGATGGCCAAGCCCGGCACCCCCTGGGCCAAGCCGGGCGAGGTCGCCGACACCTCCCTGGGATGGCGCTTCACCAACCCGCGTTTCGCGAAGGCCGACGCCCAGGCTCCGGCCGACGCCTCCCCCGACGAGCTGCGCTACACCCTGTCGATGGGGGAGACGGCCGAGGAGGTCGCGCGCCTGGAGGGCCTCACCCGGCAGGAGTGCGACGCCTTCGCCCTGCGCAGCCACGAGCGCGCGGTCGCGGCCGCCGAGGCGGGCCGCTTCGACGCCGAGACCGTCCCGGTCACCGTGCACGGCCGCAAGGGCCGGACCCACGAGGTCACCGCCGACGAGGGCCCGCGCCCGGACTCGACCATGGAGAGCCTGGGCAGGCTGCGCCCGGTCTTTCGCGAGGGCGGCATCGTCACCGCGGGCAACTCCTCCTCGCTCTCCGACGGCGCCTCGGCCCTGGTGCTGGCCAGCGCCGAGGCCGTGCGCCGCCACGGCCTGACCCCCCGCGCCCGCGTGGTGGCCTCCGCCTCGGCGGGTGTGGCCCCGCAGGTCATGGGCCTGGGACCCGTCCCGGCCACCCGCAAGGTGCTCGACCGCGCGGGGTGGGACCTGGACGGGATCGGCGCCGTGGAGCTCAACGAGGCCTTCGCCGCCCAGTCCCTGGCAGTGATGCGCCGGCTCAAGCTGGACGAGGCCCGCGTCAACGCCGACGGCGGCGCCATCGCGCTGGGCCACCCGCTGGGCAGCTCGGGTGCGCGCATCCTGGTCACGCTGCTCAACCGCATGGAGCGCGAGGACGCCGCCCGGGGCCTGGCCACCCTGTGCGTGGGCGTCGGACAGGGCACCGCGCTTCTGGTGGAGCGCCCGTGACCGGGTACCCCGACGCCGAACACCGCGACACCGAAGAGTTCACCACGCTGAACGTCGACTGGCGCGAGGACCGCGTGGTGGTGGAACTGCACCGCCCCGAGGCACGCAACGCCATCAACGGACGGATGATCGCCGAACTGCACCGGGTGTGCGAGCGGATCGAGGCCGCCCCCAGGCCGCTGCTGCTCACCGGACACGGCACCGTGTTCGCGGGCGGTGCCGACATCTCCGAGCTGCGCGAACGCGGCCGCGAGGAGGCGCTGGCCGGGATCAACAGCCGCCTGTTCGAACGCCTGCACCGCCTCCGGACGCCCACCGTGGCGGCCGTGGACGGCTACGCGCTGGGCGGCGGCGCCGAGCTGTCCTACGCCTGCGACATCCGCGTCGTCACCCCCACCGCCGTGTTCGCCCAGCCCGAGCCGGGCCTGGGCATCATCGCCGGAGCGGGCGCGTGCTGGCGGCTGCGGGAGCTGGTCGGGGCCTCGGTCGCCAAGCAGGTGCTGCTGGGCGGCTACCGCCTGGACGCCGAGGCCGCGCTGCGCCACGGCCTGGCCGCCGAGATCGTGCCCTCCGATGAGCTGCGCGAGCGCGCCCACGCCCTGATCGACCGCATGGCCGCCTCCTCCGCGCCGGCCCTGCGCATGACCAAGATGGTCCTGGACGCCGACGGCCCGCACCCGCTGGCCGACGACCTGGCCCAGGCGGTGCTGTTCGAGAGCGCCGACAAGCACGACCGGATGACCCGTTTCCTGGAGAGGAAGAAGCGTTGAGCCCCACCGAGCACGGCCCCGCCGAGCAGGGCGTTCCCGCCACCGTCGCCGTCATCGGCGGCGGCACGATGGGGGCCGGGATCGTCCAGCAGTTCCTCACCTGCGGTGCGGACGTGGTGCTGGTCGAGGCCACCGGCGAGGCGGCCGAGGCCGGTCGCGCCCGGGTGTCGGCCGACCTGGACAAGGCCGCCCGGCGCGGCAGGATCGACGCCGACCCCGCCTCCTACCTGGCCCGGCTGGGCACGGTCACCGACACCGCCGACATCCCCGCCGACGCGGGGCTGGTCGTGGAGGCCGTGCCGGAGAAGCCCGAACTGAAGATCGCGGTGCTCACCGCCGCCGAGGCCGCCGTCGGCGAGGACACCGTCCTGGCCTCCAACACCAGCTCGCTGTCGGTCGCCGAGCTGGCCGCCGCCCTCAAGCACCCCCGGCGCTTCCTGGGCACGCACTTCTTCAACCCGGTGCCCGCCTCCAAGCTCGTGGAGCTGGTGGTCGCCCCCGAGACCGACGACGGGGTCGTGGCGTCGGTGCGCAGCTGGGTCGGCGCCCTGGGCAAGACCGAGATCGTGGTCAGGGACGCCCCCGGGTTCGCCACCAGCCGCCTGGGTGTCACGCTGGGTCTGGAGGCCATCCGCATGGTGGAGGAGGGCGTCGCCTCGCCCGCCGACATCGACACCGCCATGGAGTTGGGCTACCGCCACCCCATGGGCCCGCTGCGCCTGACCGACCTGGTGGGGTTGGACGTGCGCCTGGCCATCGCCGAGTACCTGGCGGCCGAACTGGGGGACCGGTTCACCCCTCCGGAGCTGCTGCGACGTATGGTCGCCGAGGGAAGGCTGGGCCGCAAGAGCGGCCAGGGATTCCACACCTGGGACGAGGAGAGGTAGAGAGTTGAGCGAGGACACGGCGGCCGACCAGCGGGCCCCGAAGGCGGCGGAGTTCAGTGAGGCCGACGGGCTGGCCACGGTGCGGCTGAACACGCCCGGCCTGACCCGGCGGGTCAAGGAGGAGCTGCTGGACGCGCTGCGCCGGGCCGCGGAGTCCACCACCGCCCGCGCCGTGCTGCTGCTGGGCTCGGACAAGGCCTTCTGCGTGGGCCAGGACCTGGGCGAGCACGCGCGGATCCTGGAGGAGGAGCCGCAGGACGCCCTGGGCACCGTGCGCGAGCACTACAACCGCATCGTGCTGGCACTGGAGGACATCCAGGTGCCGGTCGTGGTCGGTATCGGCGGCGCGTGCGTGGGCGCGGGGCTGGGCTTCGCGCTGGCCGGCGACGTGCGCGTCGCGGCGCGCCGGGCCAAGTTCGGCACCGCCTTCACCGGGATCGGCCTTGCCTCGGACTCGGGGCTGGCCTACCGCCTGGTGACCGCTCTGGGACAGGCGCGTGCCATGGAGCTGATGCTGCTGAGCACGGTCTTCGGCGCCGAGCGCGCCCTGGAGCTGGGCCTGGTCACCGAGGTCGTGGACGACGACGCCTGGGCCGAGCGCGCCCGCGAGACGGCCCTGCAACTGGCGTCGGGCCCCACCGGCGCGTTCGTGGCGGCCAAGCGCGAGGTGCGCGCGGCGGCCCAGGGCGGTCGCGAGCTGCCCGAGCTCCTGGAGGAGGAGGCCGACCTGCAGAACCAGCTGGGGCAGACGGCCGACCACGTGGGTGCGGTCCGCGCCTTCCTGAACAAGGAGAAGCCGACCTTCACCGGCGGCTGAGCCGGTCCCCTCCTCCCCCGCCCGGGGACTTGCCCGTGCGGGGGATTCCGGGGATACTAATTACTGACCGAACGTTCGGTTATGAATGGGGAAGAAGCCAATGACCACGCAGACGGCCCAGGCGCCCCCCGGCGCCGACCTGGACCTGCAGGCGGAGTTCGACGCCAAGGTCGCAGCCGACCAGCGCGTCGAACCGCGCGACTGGATGCCCGAGGGCTACCGCAAGACGCTCGTGCGCCAGGTCTCCCAGCACGCGCACTCGGAGATCATCGGCATGCAGCCCGAGGGCGACTGGATCGCCTCCGCGCCCAGCCTGCGCCGCAAGGCCATCCTGCTGGCCAAGGTCCAGGACGAGGCGGGGCACGGCCTGTACCTGTACGCGGCCGCCGAGACCCTGGGCGTGGACCGCGCCGACCTGACCCAGCGCCTCATCGAGGGCCGCCAGAAGTACTCCTCGATCTTCAACTACCCCTCGCTGACCTTCGCCGACGTCGGCGTCATCGGCTGGCTCGTGGACGGCGCCGCCATCTGCAACCAGGTCCCGCTGTGCCGCAGCTCCTTCGGCCCCTACGCCCGCGCCATGGTGCGCATCTGCAAGGAGGAGTCCTTCCACCAGCGCCAGGGCTACGAGCTCCTCATGCGCATGATGGAGGGCACCGAGGACCAGCGCCGCATGGTCCAGGACTCCGTGGACCGCTGGTGGTGGCCGTCGCTGATGATGTTCGGCCCGCCCGACGCCGAGTCGCCCAACACCCAGCAGTCCATGGCCTGGCGCATCAAGCGCGACACCAACGACGACCTGCGCCAGAAGTTCGTCGACATGACCGTCCCCCAGGCCGAGAAGCTGGGCGTCACCCTGCCCGACCCCGAGCTGGCCTGGAACGGGGAGCGGGGCCACTACGACTTCGGCGAGCCCGACTGGACCGAGTTCAAACAGGTCATCTCCGGCGCCGGCCCCAAGAACGCCGAGCGCGTCGAGCGGCGCAGGGCCGCACACGAGAAGGGCGCGTGGGTCCGCGAGGCCGCCACCGCCTACGCCGACAAGCACAGCGCCAAGGAGGCCGCGGCATGAGCAAGGACACCGGCGGATCCGGCTCCGGGGCGGCACGTCCCGAGTGGCCGCTCTACGAGGTCTTCGTGCGCGGCAAGCGCGGCCTCAACCACGTCCACGTGGGCTCCCTGCACGCCCCGGACGACACCATGGCGCTGCACAACGCCCGCAACCTCTACACCCGCCGCAACGAGGGCGTGAGCATCTGGGTGGTGCGGGCCGAACACATCGCCGCCTCCAGCCCCGACGAGAAGGACCCCTTCTTCGCGCCCAGCGGTGACAAGGTCTACCGGCACCCGACGTTCTACCCCATCCCCGAGGACGTCCCGCACATCTAGGACATGTGCCATGGGCACCGCTCAGCCCCCCCCGGGGGGTGTGGTTCGGGCGCCGACGGGGTTCTGGAGGATCCGAAGGTTCCCGCCTTTGAGGCGTCTGAACACGGGGCGAAGCGGAGCGGAGCCCCAGAAGAACGCGGTGGTGGGACCAGCGCGAACACGAGGGACTAAGGAAACAACCCATGAGTGGCGACCACATCTATTCGGCCCTGAGCGAGGAGCACGGCGGCGACACCCGCTGGGCCTTCGGGACCGGCTTCACCGACGCCCTCGCCGGGGTGGACACCACCCTGCCCGAGGGGGTGGACGGCCAGGACCTGGCGCTGTACTGCCAGATGCTCGGCGACGACGCGCTCGTGCAGGCCCAGCGGCTCATCCACTGGGTCACCGACGCACCCGAGCTGGAGGAGGAGGTCGCGCTGGCCAACATCGCCCTGGACCTGCTCGGCCAGGCCCGCCTGCTGCTGGCCCGCGCCGGACAGGCCGACGGCACCGGACGCGACGAGGACGACTTCGCCTACCGGCGCGGCCCCGCCGAGTTCCGCAACGTCCGCCTGACCGAGATGCCCCGGGGTGACTTCGCCCGCGCGGTGGTCACCCTGCTGGTGCTCTCCAGCGCGCGCCTGGCCGTGTTCACCCGCCTGGCCGACAGCCGCGACCCCGTGCTCGCCGCCATCGCCGCCAAGGCCGTCAACGAACTCGCCTACCACCGCGAGTACGCCCTCTCCTGGACCCTGCGCCTGGGCGACGGCACCCCCTACTCGCACGAGCGCACGGCCGTCGCCGTCGCCGACGTGTGGCCGCTCACCGGAGAGCTGTTCGCCACCCACCCCGTGGAGGCCCGAGTGGCCGACCAGGGAGTGGGCGTGGACCCGGCCGCCACGCGCGAGGAGGTGCACGCCGTCCTGACCCAGGTGCTCACCACCGCGCGCCTGGACGCCCCCGCGCCCTTCCCCGAGGCGGCCGTGGCCGGACGCGAGGGCAGGCACACCGCAGAACTCGCCCCCCTGCTGGACGAACTCCAGAAGGTGGCCCGCGAACACCCGGAGGCGACATGGTGACCACGACTCGCGAGGAGGCCCGCGAGCGCGCCCGTGCGGCGGCCGCCGCGGTGACCGACCCCGAACTGCCCATGCTCACCCTGGCCGACCTGGGCATCCTGCGCCGGGTGGAGGCCGGGGCCGACGGCACCGCCGTGGTGTGGATCACCCCCACCTACTCGGGGTGCCCCGCCCTGGCCGAGATGCGCGCGGACGTGGACCGCGCCGTGCGCGCCGCCGGGTTCGACCGGGTGGAGGTGCGCACCGAGCTGTCCCCGCCCTGGACCACCGACTGGATCACCGAGGAGGGCAGGCGCAAACTCGCCGAACACGGCATATCCCCTCCCGGGAGCGCGCCCCCGCGCGCGGCCGGTCCCGTCCCGCTGACCCTGCTGCCCACCCGTACCGTCCCGCACTGCCCGCTGTGCGGGTCGGACCGGACCGAGGAGCTGTCCCGCTTCGGCGCGACCTCCTGCAAGTCACTGCACCGCTGCCGGTCCTGCCTCGAACCCTTCGAGCACGTCAAGGAGATCTGACCGTGACCACACCCGTCACCGAGACCGCGTCCGGGGCCGCGCGCCGCCGAGGCGCGTTCCACCGGCTGCGCGTGGCCGCCGTCGAGCGCCTGTGCGACGACGCCGTCGCCGTCACCTTCGACGTCCCCGACCACCTGGCCGAGGAGTTCGCGTTCGCCCCCGGGCAGTCGCTGACCCTGCGCCGCGAGGTGGACGGGGTGGAGGAGCGGCGCAGCTACTCCGTGTGCGCCCCCGTCGGCCAGGCCCCCCGCGTGGGCGTGCGCCTGGTCTCCGGCGGCCTGTTTTCCAGCTGGCTGGTCGACGAGGTCCGGCCGGGCGACGAGGTCGAGGTGGGCGCGCCCACCGGCCGCTTCGTCCCCGACCTGGGCACCGCCGCCCGCCACGTGATGGTCGCCGCCGGATCCGGGATCACCCCGGTGCTGTCCATGGCGTCCTCGCTGTTGCGCCGCACCGACTCCCACGTCACCCTGCTCTACGGCAACCGCCGCAGTGACACGGTGATGTTCGCCGACGAGATCGCCGACCTCAAGGACGCCTTCGGGGCGCGCTTCGAGCTGATCCACGTGCTCTCCCGGGAGCCGCGCGAGGCCGAGCTGTTCACCGGCCGCCTGGACGGCGCCAAGATGGAGGCGCTGCTGGACACCGTCGTGGCCGCCGACGCCGTGGACCACTGGTGGCTGTGCGGGCCCTACGGCATGGTCACCGACGCCCGGGAGGTGCTGGCCCGCCGGAACGTGCCCGGCGAGCGGGTGCACCAGGAGCTGTTCTTCGTGGAGGGCGCCGAGCCGCCGCCCCAGGCGCGCCACGAGGAGCCCGGGGTGGAGGGGCCCTCCAGCGAGGTCACCGTCGTCCTGGACGGGCGCACCACCACCCTGACCCTGCCGCGGGGGGTTCCCGTGCTGGACTCCGTGCAGCGCTACCGTCCCGACGCGCCCTTCGCCTGCAAGGGCGGGGTGTGCGGCACCTGCCGGGTCAGGGTCTGCGAGGGCGAGGTGCGGATGCGGCGCAACTACGCGCTCACCGACGCCGAGGTGGAGGCGGGGTACGCCCTGTCCTGCCAGTCGCTGCCCCAGACCGACACCGTGACCGTGGACTTCGACTCGTGAGCGGGCGCAACGAGGCCGCCTGGCGGATGTTCGAGGCCGACCGGGCGTCCAAGAACCTCGGAATGCGGCTGGTGGAGGCCACCGACGGCCTGGCGGTCGTGGAGATGACCGTGGGCCCCCTGATGGTCAACGGACACGGCATCGCCCACGGCGGGTTCGTGTTCACCCTGGCCGACACCGCGTTCGCGTGCGCGTGCAACGTGGACGGGCAGGGGGTGACGGTGGCCTCCGGGGCGGACGTGACGTTCGTGGCCGCGGCCCACGAGGGCGACCTGCTGGTGGCCACCGCCCGGGAGCGGACGCTGTTCGGCCGCAGCGGCCTGTACGACGTCACGGTGCGCCGGGGCGAGGAGGTCGTCGCCGAGTTCCGCGGGCGCAGCCGCACCCTGCCCCAACGCGGTTAGCGGCTGGCCGGATACGTTGCCGGTGTGACTGGAGTGCTCCCACTCCGGATGATCTTGCTCCTGGCGGCACTCTCGACCGCCGACGGTGCCACTGGGAGCAAGATCACCGCTGTCGGGCGCCCGACCGGTCCGACCCACGCGGGACGGGCCGGACCGGTGGGGCGGTCAGGCGGCCCTGCGCACCATGAGCCGCTGGCAGATGACGAAGGCCAGCAGCAGTGCCCCGATGAAGATCTTGGTCCACCAGGAGCTGAGGGTGCCCTCGAAGGAGATCAGGGTCTGCACGGTGCCGAGTACCAGCACACCGACCACGGAACCGGCGACGTAGCCCACCCCGCCGGTCAGCAGGGTCCCGCCGATCACCACCGCGGCGATCACGTCCAGCTCCATGCCGACCGCGTGCAGGCCGTAGCCGGAGAGCATGTACAGGCTGAACAGCAGGCCGCCCAGGGCCGAGCAGAACCCGCTCACCGCGTAGACCCCCACCCGGACCCGGCCGGTGGGCAGGCCCATCAGGCGGGCCGAGGACTCACTGCCGCCCACCGCGTACACCGTGCGCCCGAACCGGGTCAGGTGCAGGACGTACACCGCGACCAGGACCACGGCCAGGGCGATCAGGGTGCTGTAGGTCAGGGTCACCCCGTCCGCCAGTGAGATGGTCCCGGTCGCCAGGGACCGGAAGGCGGGGTCGGTGATGGAGATCGACTCGACGCTGATGAGGAAGCACAGCCCGCGGGCGAGGAACATGCCCGCGAGGGTGACGATGAAGGGCTGCACGTCGAAGAAGTGGATGACCAGCCCCATCAGCAGGCCGAGCGTGGTGCCCGTGGCGAGCACGGCCAGCACCGAGAGCAGCGGAGGCCATCCGGCCTCCAGCGTGGACGCGGCGATCATGGTGGACAGCGCCGCCACCGCGCCCACCGACAGGTCGATACCGCCGGTCAGGATCACGAAGGTCATACCCACCGCGAGCACGATGAGGAAGGCGTTGTCCACGAACAGGTTGACCAGGACCTGGGGCGAGCCGAAGTTGTCGTAGCGCACCAACCCGGTGCCGAAGACCAGCACGAACACCACGAACGTGGCGATGACCGGCAGGAAGCGCCGGGGTACGCGCTCGACACGGTCTCGCACGCGTCTGACGTCCAGGACGTTCATACGGCGCTCACCTCCGGGGTGCGGGTCCTGGCGGGTCCGGCCCTGCGGCGGGACCCGAACAACTCGGACGTGCGTGGGGACTGCAGCAGGCACACGGCGATCACCACGACCGCCTTGAACACCAGGATGGCGTCGGGCGGGACACCGATGCTGTAGACGGTGGTGGTCAGCGTCTGGATCACCAGGGCGCCCACCAGGGTTCCGGCGAGCGAGTACCGGCCGCCGGCCAGCGAGGTGCCGCCGATGACCACGGCCAGGATCGCGTCCATCTCGATCCACAGGCCCGCGTTGTTGGCGTCGGCGGCGTTGACGTTCGAGCTGATCATCAGGCCCGCCACCCCGGCGCACAGCCCGGCGAACACGTACACCGTCCAGACGATGGTGCGCGAGCTCACCCCGGCCAGCCGGCTGGCCCTCGGATTGGTGCCGACCGACTCCACGAGCATGCCCAGGGCGGTGCCCCGGGTCAGCGCGGCGACGGCCAGCAGCACGCTCAGGCTGATGAGGATCGCGATCGGCAGGACCAGGAAACCCGCGCCGATCTGGCGGTAGAGCGGGTCGTCCACGGTGATGATCTGGCCCTCGGTGATGAGCATCGCCCCGCCGCGCCCGGCGGTCATCAGCACCAGGGTCGCGATGATCGGCTGGATTCCCAGGACCGAGACGAGGAAGCCGTTCCACAGGCCGAGCAGGACGCACACGCACAGCGCCAGCAGCATGGCCGTGAGCGCGTCCCCGCCCGAGGCGATCCAGGTGCAGGCGATGGCGCCGGCGATCGCCGCGACCGCTCCCACCGACAGGTCGATGCCCCGGGTGGCGATCACCAGGGTCATCCCCACGGCGATGAGCAGGGTCGGCGCCCCGTTGCGGAGGATGCCGATGACACCGCCGTACAGGTGTCCGTCCTGGAGTTCGATCTCCAGGAACGAGGGGTTGAACACGGTGTTGACCACGAGCAGGACGACGAGGGCGGCGACCGGCCAGAAGAGGTGGTGCCGGATCACGAGGCCACCGCCGAGTCCTGGTCGCCGTGCGCGGCGATGGCGGACATCACCTTGTCCACGGTGACCCCGTCGCCGGCGAGCTCGGTCACCTTGCGCCGGTCGCGCAGGACCACCACCCGGTCGGACACACGGACCACCTCCTCCAGTTCGGCGCTGACGAACAGCACAGCCATGCCCTCGGCGGCCAGGTCGGCCACCACCTTCTGGATCTGGACCTTGGCGCCGACGTCGATGCCGCGCGTGGGCTCGTCGAGGATGAGCAGCCTGGGCCGGGTGATCAGCCAACGCGCCAGGAGGACCTTCTGCTGGTTGCCGCCGGAGAGGGCGCTCATGAGGGCGCCCGGATCGGCCGGGCGGATGTCGAGCTTCTCGATGTACTCGTTCACCAGCGCGTCGGCCACGCGGCGGGGGACCGGGCGCATCCACCCGCGTGCGGCCTGTAGGGCCAGAGTGAGGTTGTCGCGCACGGTCAGGTCCGCGACGACCCCCTCGGCCTTGCGGTCCTCCGAGCACAGGGCCACACCCCGGGCGATCATCGAGCGCGGGCCGCGGGGCCGGACGGTCCGGCCGTCGACGCCGAGCGTCCCGGTGCTCGCGCGGTCCGCCCCGAACAGCAGCCGGACCATCTCGGTGCGCCCGGAGCCGAGCAGACCGGCCAGGCCCACCACCTCGCCGGCGTGGATCTCCAGGTCGAACGGGGCGATCGCCCCCGCCCGGCCCAGCCCGCGCGCGGTCAGGACCGGAGCGGTGCCCGGGTCGCGTCCCCCGGAACGGCGCTCGACCTCCTCCAGGGTGCCCAGCTCGCGGCCGAGCATCACCGAGACCAGCTCCAGACGGCCGGTCCGGTCCGGCAGGTACTCACCGACCAGGGCGCCGTTGCGCAACACGGTCATCCGGTCGGCGATCTCGTACACCTGCTCCAGGAAGTGGGAGACGAACAGGATCGCCACCCCCTCGTCGCGCAGTACGCGCATGATCCGGAAGAGCTCGGCGACCTCGTCGGTGTCGAGGCTGGAGGTCGGCTCGTCCAGGACCAGGACCCGTGCGTCCACGGCCAGAGCCCGGGCGATGGCCACCAGTTGCTGTACGGCGATGGGATGGCTGCCCAGGGCGGAGCCGGGATCGATGGACAGGCCGATGCGGTCCAGCAGGCGTGCGGCCCGGGTCCGGCAGGCCCGCACGTCGATGGCGCCCAGGCGGCGCGGCTCGCGGCCCAGCAGGATGTTCTCCGCCACCGACAGGTTGGGGCAGAGGTTGACCTCCTGGTAGACGGTGCTGATCCCGGCGTTCTGGGCCCGCACGGGGGCGGTGAACTCCACGGGCTCGCCGTGCAGGCGGATCTCGCCCGAGGTCGGGCGGTGCACCCCGGTGAGGGCCTTGATCAGGGTGGACTTGCCCGCCCCGTTCTCGCCCATCAGGGCGTGCACCTCACCCGGGAACAGTTGGAAGTCGACGTCGGAGAGGGCCCGTACCCCCGGGAACTCGACGGTGATACCGCGCATGTCGACCACCGGATCGGCCGAACGCGCTGATGAATCGGTCATGGCCAGTGCTTTCGTCGTCGTGGACGGTCCCCGGCGCACCCGTTCGGGGCGCCGGGGGCGGAGGTTCTAGTACTGGCGGTCCGGGAGGGCGGCCTCGGCCTCCTCCTGGGTGAAGGTGGTCTCCTCCACCACCACGCGCTTGGGGACCTCCTCGCCCGCCACGACCTGCTCGGCGAGTTCCATCAGCTGGTCGCCCAGGAGCGGGTTGCACTCGACGATGAAGTTGATCTCGCCCGCGGCCAGGGCCTCCATGCCCGCCTCGACGGCGTCCACCGTGATGATCTGGATGTCCTCGCCTGGCTCCAGGCCGGCGGCGCGGATCGCCTCGATGGCTCCGAGCCCCATGTCGTCGTTGTGCGCGTAGACGACGTCGATGTCGTCGTGCGAGCGCAGGAAGGCCTCCATGACCTCCTTGCCGCCCGAGCGGGTGAAGTCGCCGGTCTGGGTGGCGATGACCTCGATGCCGGGGGAGCCGGCGATGGCCTCCTCGAAGCCCTCCTTGCGGTCGATGGCGGGCGCGGCGCCGGTGGTGCCCTGAAGCTCCACCACGTTCACCTCGCCCTCGGCGTTGTCGACCAGCCACTGCCCGGCCTTGCGGCCCTCCTCGACGAAGTCGGAGCCGAGGAAGGTCTCGTAGAGGGAGTCGTCGGCGGAGTCGATGGACCGGTCGGTGAGGATCACGGGGATGTCGGCGCGCTGGACCTCCAGCAGGACCGCGTCCCAACCGGTCTCCACGACCGGGCTGAAGGCGATGACGTCGACGTCCTGCTGGATGTAGGACCGGATGGCCCTGATCTGGTTCTCCTGCTTCTGCTGGGCGTCGGAGAACTGCAGTTCGACTCCGGCCTCCTCCGCGGCCTGCTGGATGGACTCGGTGTTGGCGGTTCGCCAGCCGCTCTCGGCGCCGACCTGGGAGAAACCCATGGTGATGGTTCCGTCGTCCGACCCGGACGAGTCGCCCGAGCCGCAGGCGGTCGCCGTCATCAGCACGAGCGCCATCGTGATCGTGGGGAGCTTCTTCATCGGGGGGTCCTCCATGTCGATCGTGACCCGCTGGATGGGGGGTGATCAGGGTCACGTGGTGATAATAGTGAGCGCTAACATTTTGCTCGTCAACTCCTTTGACGACACGATTCGACGTCACTGGCCCCTGATGGGGGGCGGCGTATGTTAACGCTAACCAAGATCCGTGGGCGGGAGTGGGGGACACGGAGGACCGAGGCGCGGCCCCGCACCGGGTGCCCCGCCCCCGCCGGCCCGCGCCGTCACGGGGAAGCGGGAACGCTTCCGGGCCACGGTGCGTCCCACCCTTCGTCACCCCCTGACGCGGGGGGTTTCCGTGCTGGACTCCGTGCAGCGCTACCGTCCCGACGCGCCCTTCGTCCGAAAGGGCGGGGTGTGCGGCACCTGCCGGGTCAGGATCCGTCGAGAACGGGCCCGGCCCCGTTCCGCGTTCGTGGAACCCGGTGTCCACAACCGGTCATCCGTGTTCAGGACGAGGTCACCATGGGTGCGCGTTTTTGGACGAAAAGAGAAACTTGTGACCTATGCGAACAAATAGATAGATTTTCCCATTCATATCCTGCCCGTCCACGAGACGGGAACCGACTAGGCAGGCGATCCCCCTCATGCGTCATCCCCTGACCCGTCCGACGGTGGCCGCGGCCGCAGCCGCACTGGTCGTGCCGCTTCTCTTCCCCTCCCCGGCACTCGCCGACGACAACCGTCCACCGGACCGGCCCGACACCGCAACGCTCACCGCGCGGGGCGAGTCGTGTTCCACGGACAAGCAGGCCCCCACCCTGCTCAACGACACCACGCTCACCCTGAGCGGCCTCTTCGCCGACCCCGACGCCGTCTCGGCGTCCCAGGAGGTCAAGGGCCAGTTCGAGTGGAGTCTGGACGGCGCCGACCAACCCCTCGGCACCGCGGAGTCTCCCTACACCTGGCAGCGTCCGGACGACACTCCCAGGTCCCGGTCGGCCAGCGCCAAGGACCTGCCCGAGGAGGTCCTGGTCAGCTACCGGGCGCGCGGCCACGACGGCCAGGCCGGGGGCGAGTGGTCCGACTGGTGCTGGATCGAGATCAGCACCAGCAAGCCCGAGGCGCCGCCGCGGGTGACCTCCGACGACTATCCCGACGACGACCGCTTCCACGGTGCTCCGCTACAGGCGGGTGACTTCACCTTCACCGGCAACGGGGTGGAGGACGCGGTGGCCTACTACTACAGCGTCGGCGGCGGCGCCTCGTGCACCACCCGGGTGAGCCCCGACGAGCCGGGCGGGCCGGTCACCGTCTCGATCACGCCGCAGAACGACGGTCCCCGGTCGATCCACGCCAGAAGCGTCGACGCCTACGGCAACTCCTCGGGCTGCGAGTTGGTGTACTCCTTCCTGGTCGCCCCGCTGTCCGATCCCGTCGCCTACTTCCGCCTCGACGAGGGCACGGGGACGAGCGCCTCGGACGTGATGGAACAGGACCGCGCCGCCACGGGAACCGGGGACATCGGTTGGACCCGGGGCCGAGTGGGGGAGTACCAGGGCAGCAGCTACCGACTGGAGGGAACGGCCGCGGACACCGCGGCCGGGCACCTGCGCACCGAAGCGGCGGTCGTCGACACCTCCTCCGTGTTCACCGTGTCGGCGTGGGTCCGCCTGGACGAGACCGGGACCGACGCCGTGGCCGTCTCCCAGGACGGTGAGCACCTCAGCGGTTTCCAGCTCGGCTACGACGCCTCCGACGGGGCCTGGGTGTTCCAGCAGGCCTCCCAGGACGTCTCAGGAGGCGGGTTCGACCATCGCGTGGTCTCGACCGCTCCCGTCCAGGCGGGCGTGTGGACCCAGCTGACCGGATGGTACGACCCGGCCGCAGGGGAGATCGCCCTGCACGTGGACGGCGTCCACCAGGGAAGTACCGACCGCGACTCGTCGTGGAACGCCGAGGGCCCCTTCGTCATCGGCGGCGGCCAGGACCAGGGCGCCTTCGCGCGGGGATGGCCGGGAGCGGTCGACGACGTGAAGGTGTGGAGCCGGCTCCTCCTCGACGAGGACTCGCGTCTCACCCTGACCGGAAGGTCGGAGGTGTGGGAGACCGCCAGCCGGCCCCTCGCGCTGGAGGGGCTGTGGCGGCTGGACGAGAGCGGTGGTGAAGCCGCCACGGACTCCTCCGACCACGGTCTCGACGCGACGCTGCACGGCGACCCCGCCACGGCGTGGAACGGAGCGCTCAACGACTGGCTCTTCACACACGCGGTCCTCCTCGACGGAGCCGAGCAGGAGCACCTGCGCACGGACGGAGCGGCCGTGCGCACCGACCGCAGCTTCACCGCCTCGGCGTGGGTGCGGCTGGACGACGGCGGCGCCGACGCCGTCGCGCTCTCCCAGAGCGGTGAGCACACCAGCGGTTTCGCCCTGGGCTACGACGCCGAACAGGGGAAGTGGGCCTTCGAGGTGGCCGCTGAGGACGCCGAGGGCGGTGAGGTCCACCGTGCCCTCTCCTCCACCCGGGCGGAGACGGGGGAGTGGACTCACCTGGCCGGCTCCTACGACCACACCGACGGCACTCTCACCCTCTACGTCGACACTTTTCCGGAGGAAAGCGTGACGCGGGAGGGGACCTGGCACTCCGGCGGAGACGTGGTCATCGGCGCGGCCGGGCACACCGGCGGGGTCGACCGCTCCTGGACGGGTGCCCTTGGCACGGTCTACCTCCTCCAGGGAGCAGCGACCGAGTCCGACGTCATCGCCGTCATCCACGACTTCCTGCCAAGGTGACGGTGGGGACCAGGACACCGTGTGAGCACGGGCGCCCCGAACGTGGGGCACGTCCGGTTCCCTGATCCTGTGGCCGGTGCGGGGCCGCGTCCGTCGAGAACGGGCCCGGCCCCGTCCCGTGCGCCCCCGAAGGCGCCGCCCCTCCCGGCCCGCGCCGTCACGGGGAAGCGGGAACGCTTCCGGGCCACGGTGCGTCCCACCCTTCGTCATCCCCTGACGAACGAGTGCGAAGGCCCCCATGAGCATCACTCCATCCCCCGGCCCTCCTCCAGCACACCCACTGCCAGCGGGACTCGAACCCCTGGAGAAGGGCGACCCGGAGCGGCTGGGCCCCTACCGGCTCGTGGGCAGGATCGGCGCGGGCGGCATGGGCGCCGTCTACGGCGGGCTCGACGGGGGCGGGCGGTGCGTGGCCGTCAAGACCGTGCACGCCAGGTTCGCGCGCAAGCGTGCCTACCGTGAGGCGTTCGCCCGCGAGGTGGACATGCTCTCCCGCGCCCGGGGAGTGAGCACCGCGCACCTGCACGCCGCCGACGTCACCGCCCGCGTGCCCTGGCTGGCCTTCGACTACGTCCCCGGCCGGGACCTGCGCTCCCACGTGCGCGAGTTCGGCCCCCTGGAGGGGGAGATGCTGCGCGCGTTCGCGGCGGGCACCGCCGAGGGCCTGGCCGCGCTGCACGCGGCCGGGATCGCGCACCGCGACGTCAAACCGGGCAACGTCATCCTCTCCCCGGACGGCCCCAAGATCGTCGACTTCGGTATCGCCACCACCATCGGCGCCCGGCGTGCCACCGACCGGGGCGCCTCCTACGGCACCCCCGGCTGGGTGGCGCCCGAACGCTACGCCGGGGCGAGCGCCGCGCCGGCCGCCGACGTGTTCGCCTGGGGCGCCCTGGTGGCGCTCGCGGCCACCGGCCGCGACCCCTTCGGCCACGGCACCCCCGAGGAGCTGCGCCGACGGGTCAGTGCCGGAGACCACGACGTGGAGGGCGTCCCGGAGGACCTGCGCACCCTGGTGGAGGGCGCCCTGTCCACCGACCCCGGCCGACGGCCGAGCGCGGTGGACCTCATGCGCGCCCTGCTGCCCCCGCCGGCCGGGGCCGGCGCGGACGGCCGCGGCCGCGCGGTCCCGGCCGCCGAGGTCCTGCGCGCCCTGCTGCGCGACTACTGGCGCGGTGTCGACGCCGCCGGACACGATCCCGTCCGGTGGGCGGCGGCCGCGGGCATGGTCTCCGCGGCCGGAATCGCCGGAGGCGTGCTCGGCGGCGCGGGAACCGGAACGGGCACGGGGGTGGGCGCGGGGGCGGGCACGGCAGCGGGCTCGGTCGGGGGAACGGCCGCGGGTTCGGGCGGCGCGGCGGGCCTGGCCACCGGGACCGGCACCACCACGGCCGGCGCCACGGGCGGCACCCTCAGCGCGATCGTGGGCTCCAAGGCGGCGATCGCCGGTGCGGGCGTGCTGGTCACCGCGGGAGCGGTCACCGGCGGATACGTCGTCTACGACCAGGTCGGCACCGCTCCGGCCGAGGCGGTCACCGCCGCCGCGACCACCCTGGAGGAGGGCGGCGGGTTCGTGGTCGAGGTCGAGCGCCGCTTCACCGACGCACACGCCGAGGAGGTCGCCGCGCGGACGGGGCGGCTCGTCGAGGCGGTGCTGGAGGAGAGCCGGGCCGCCGTCGAGTACCGCTACGCGGCCGACCAGGACACCTTCCTCGCGCGTGGAGAGGTGATGGGACAGGGCTCCGTCGCGGCGGCCGGCAGGGACGGGCGGCTGTACGTGTACGGGTCCGCGCTGGAGGAGAGCGAGGCCTCCCAGCCGGTCACCCCCGCGTGGGAGGCCACCGCCGATGACCTCGGCCCCCACCTGGTCACCGGGCCCCTGCGTGAGATGGCCGGGTCCGGGGACCTGGAGGAGGACGCCGGGGACGGAACGGACGGCCGGGTCTACACCGGCTCGCTCACCGCGCGGCTGGTGGTGGACGGCGAGGTGGTCGAGGAGGCCGCGCGGGGCCTGGTCGAGGTCGACGCCGAGGGCGCACCGGTGCGCATGGAGTACACCGGCGAGCTCTGGCGGGTCGAGGCCGACTTCACCGGGGCGGGCGGCTCCGTGGAGGTGGTCGACCCCCAACAGGGGCCCGAGCTCGGAGGCGAGCGTCTGGAGGTCCTCCACGCGCCCGCCTGCGGCGAGGTGGAGCTCTACGAACGCGTCTGGCAGGTGCGCGCGGACGCCTGGGAGATGACCTGTGACCGCGCCATGGAGGTGGCGGAGCTGGTGGGAACCGAGAACGAGCGGGTGGAGACCCCCATCGGATACGCCGGAACCGGCGCGGTCACCTACCTCGTGGACCGCGAGATCGCGTGCACGGGGGTGAGGGACTTCGTTCCGGGGCTGTCGGGAGCGAGTTCCCCCTGGTCCCTGGTCCACTGCACGCCCGCGTCCTCCCTCGGTGAGACGGACCTGGGATGGGAGGAGTTCGAGTTCGGGCCCTCCACACTCATCCGATTCGTCCAGGCGGGGTAGCCGCGCGACCGCGAGGGCGCCCGGCCGGCACCGCCGCCGGGACGCCCCTCGCCGGGCGTTCGCGCCCGTCGGGGAGGAGCCTCTCCCCGACGGGCGCGCATCGGAACGGTTCACGACAGGGTGCTGTACTCCGGGGCCTCGGCCTCGGACGCCCGCGCGCTCGGGCCCCGCTCCCGTCCCGGACGGTCCAGCAGGCCCGCCACCACCGCGATGCCCAGGCCCACCACGGCCAGCACCGCGCCGATGGCGGCCGGGGAGGAGTACCCCAGGCCGGCGCCGATCCCGACACCGCCCAGCCACGCCCCGGCGGCGTTGGCCAGGTTGAACGCCGAGTGGTTGGAGGTCGCGGCCATGGTCGGCGCCTGGGCGGCCTTGTTCATCACCAGGACCTGGAGCGGGGTGGCCACACCGAACCCCACCGCGCCCAGGACCAGCACCGTCACCGCGGCCGTCCAGGGGTTGTGCACGGTCACCGTGAACACCACCAGGACCACGGCCAGGGAGGCGAGCGCCCCGTAGATCGTGGGACGCAGCGCGCGGTCGGCCAGAGGGCCGATCACCAGTGAGCCGAGCGTCATGCCGGTCCCGAACAGGGCCAGGACGACGGGAACGCCGGAGGCGGACATGCCCGCCAGCTCGGTCATCATCGGCGAGACGTAGCTGTAGACGGCGAAGACCCCGGCGAACCCGAAGACCGCCGTGACCAGGCCGAGGACGACCTGGGAGCGGCCCAGCTCGCGGACCTCGTGGCGCAGGCCCGTCCCGGGCGGCGAGGGCTGGCGCGGCACGAAGGCCGCGATACCGGCCATCGCGAGCAGGGCGATGCCGACCACGACCAGGAACGCCGCGCGCCAGCCCATCGCCTGCCCCAGGAACGTGCCCGCGGGCACACCGACGATGTTGGCCACGGTCAGGCCCAGGAACATCCGCGAGACCCCCGTCGCCCGACGCCCCGGACCGGCGATGTGCGCCGCGACCAGCGACCCCACCCCCAGGTAGGCGCCGTGGGGCAGCCCGGCCAGGACCCGTGAGGCGAACACGGACCCGAAGGACGGGGCCAGGACGGTGGCGAGGTTGCCCGCGAGGAAGAGCCCCATGAAGACGAGCAGGACCGTCTTGCGTGGCAGCCGCGTGCTCAGCGCGGTGAGCAGGGGAGCGCCGACCACGACGCCCAGGGCGTAGGCGGAGATGAGGTATCCGGCGGTCGGAACCGGGACGCCGAGGTCGGTGGCGACCTCGGGCAGCAGCCCCATGATGACGAATTCGGTGGTGCCGATGGCGAACGCGCCGACGGCGAGGGCGAGCAGGGCCAAAGGCATGGGCGGGTCCCCTTCGAAGGTGGGCCGGGGGCGCGTGTGCCGGGCGCCGTGAGCGGGTCGGCGGCCCGGGAGGTCCGGATCACGGGATGCCGGACGACAGCGGAGGGTGATTTAGCACGTGCTAACTCCAGTGTCGGGCCTACCCGGGGCGAAGCCAACCGTCTCTGCGTGTGATCTGCCTCCTTTGCGGCGCAGACCTCGTTCTTCGGGTCGGGGATAGCCGCTCCCATCGGAATGTCGTAGGCCACCGCTAGGTTCGGTGCCCGCTGGAAGGAGGTGGTGACACCGTGTTGACGGGGTTTCGGTACCGGCTCGCGCCCACCGGCGAGCAGGCCGGGTTGTGCCAGGTCTACGGCGATATCTGTCGGGCGGTGTGGAACACCGGCCTTCACCAGCGCCGTGAGGCCGTGCGCCGGTGGCAGCGCGGCCAGGACCTGCCGTTCTGCGGTTACCACCTCCAGGCCCGCCAGCTCGCCGAGGCCAAGACCGAGGAGGAGTGGTTGAAGGCCGCCCCCTCGCACATCCTGCAACAGACCCTCAGGGACCTGGACCGGGCGTGCCGGGACCATGGCACGTTCAATGTGCGCTGGCGTGCCAAGGGCCGGTGGAAGCCCTCCTTCCGCTTCCCCGCCGGAGCACGCGTCATCGTGCAACGCCTGGGCCGCAAGTGGGGGCGCCTGAAGCTGCCCAAGCTGGGATGGGTGCGGTTCCGCTGGTCGCGCTCGGCGAAGGGCACCGTCGACGCCCCGGGCACTCATGTGCGGCAGAAGGCGGGGTTGAACCGGGCGATCCTGGCCCGGGGGTGGCACGGCTTCAAGCTCGCCTGCCAAAACGCCGCCCGCCGAAGCGCAACCAGAATCGTGGAGGTCAACCCCGCGTACACGTCCCAGACCTGTCATCCGTGCGGGCATGTCGCGTCGGAGAACCGAGAGAGCCCATCGGTGTTCCGGTGCGGCGCGTGCGGGTACAGGGCGCATGCGGACGTGAACGCGGCCCGAAACACTCGTGCGCGCGGATGGACTAGCCCTTCGGGGTGAACCGTGCCAGCCTGCGGAGACCTCTGGGGTGCCATGACGGTGAAGCAGGAACCAGTGCGCGCTGTGAGGCGCGTAGCGCCACCGGGCCGCCAGGCCTGGTCGGAATCCTCTTCCTTCAGGAAGAGGAGGAAGTCAACTGTCTCCCGGTGCCGGTGGTGCCTGCCCCTCAGCGCGGGGGAGCGGCCGGAGGAGGAACGCGTCCGACAGGGCGAACCGGGACCTCCGTGGGGGGAGACGGCCTTGGTACCAAGGGGCCGAGGGCGCCGGGCCGCGTCCGGGCCCCTCAGCGCGGGGGAGCGGTGCTGTCCCGCACGGTGAGGGAGGGCTCCAGCAGCAGGTGGCGGCTGCGGGTGCGGCCCCCGTCGAGCCGCTCGGCCGCCGAGCGTACCGCCAGCCGCGCCATGTGCTCGGCGTCCTGGCGCACCGACGTCAGCCGCAGGAAGGACAGCTGTGCGGTCCGGCTGTCGTCGTACCCCACCACCGACACGTCCCCGGGCACGCTCACCCCGGCGCGGACCAGGGTCGCCACGAGCCCGAACGCGCACAGGTCGTTGGCCGCGACCACGGCGGTGGGCAGGGAGTCCCGGGCCAGGAGGCGTCGGGCCGCCCGTGCGCCCGCCTCCTCGGAGTAGTCGCCGGACAGGACCTCGACACGGTCGCCCAGACCGTGCCCGCGCATGGTCTCGGCGTAGCCCCGCACGCGTTCGTCGGCGCCCGGCAGACCGCCTCCGTCGACGTGGACGATCGCGCGGTGCCCCAGCCCGACCAGGTGCTCGACGGCCTGGCGGACGCCGACGGCGTCGGCGGTGCGCACGCTGTCGGTGCCCTCCGCGCCGGTGCGCTGGCCGATCTCCACCACGGGGACCCGCTCGGCCACCCGGGCCAGGTCCGCGGGCGCCTCGGCGGACAGGCCGATCAGGAGCAGCGCCTCGCAGCGCAGCCCCATCAGTTCGCCGATCGCCTCGCGTTCGCTGCGGGTGCTGGCCATCGCGCTCAGCACCACGCCGTACCCCAGTTCGGCGGTGGCCGGATAGAGCGCCTCGACCAGGTGGGCGTCCATGGGGTACCCCATGCCGAAGAGCACGCCGACCTGCCTGCTGCGCGCCCGGCGCAGCAGCCGCGCGGCCGTGTCCGCCTGGTAGCCGAGTTCCTCGGCTGCCCGCAGGACCCGTTCGCGGGTCCGCGCGCTCGGGCCGGGGCGCTCGCCCAGCACCAGTGAGACGAGCTGGCGGGAGACACCCACGCGCGCGGCCACGTCGGCCATCGTCGGGTGCCGTGCGGACCGGGCGCCCGCCTCGCTCTCGGGCATCGCGTCCTCCCGGCTCTAGGGGGTGCGGGTCATCTGCGGCACGGACTCCAGGCGTGCGACGTCGGCGCTGATCTCGCCCGCCGCGTGCAGCAGCAGGGGCAGGTGGTGGCGGTCGAGGTGCTCCAGCGGTGTCTCGGCGGCGTGGGTGTTGACGTTGACCGCGGCGAACACCCGGCCCCGTCCGTCCCGCAGCGGTGCCGCGACCGAGCGGATGCCCCGGGCCAGGTGCTCGTCGGTCAGCGCCCACCCCCGGGCGCGCACCTCGCGCAGGACGGCGTCGCGCTCCTCGCGGTCGGGCCGCCACAGCGGTACGAGTCCGGACCGGGTGGGTTCGGCCAGCACGCGGTCGACGTCCTCGCCCTCCAGGGCGGCCAGCAGGACCTTGCCCAGCGACGTCTGCAGCGCGGGGAAGCGGGTACCGATCTGCACGTCCAGCGTCACGATCTTGGGCACCGCGACACGGGCGACGTAGACGATGTCCGACCCGTCGAGCTGGGCGATGGAGCACGACTCGCCGGTGCGCTCGGACAGCTCCTCCAGGTGGGGGCGGGCCATCTCCCAGAGGCCGGTCGAGCGCACGTAGGCCACGCCCAGCTCCAGCACGCGCGGGGTCAGGGAGTAGCCCGCCCGGCCCGAGCGCACGTAGCCCAGCTCCTGGAGGGTGATCAGGATCCGCCGCGCGGTGGGCCGTGCCAGCCCGGTGGCCTTGGCCACCTCGGCCAGGGTCATCGTCGGCTGGTGCGGTTGGAAGGTCCGGATCACGTCCAACCCCCGGGCCAGCGCCTCGATGAAGTCGGGTCCGGCGCCCTCGCGCGGCATGGTCACTCCCGTCGGTGTCGTGGAAGCGTCAGCATATCCGGCGTGTGTCCGGACAGCGGACGGTCCGGCACCGGTGTTCACCGGCCGTGGGTGCCCGCGTCGCGGTAGTCGGTGTAGGTGTAGGGGTTGTCGAGGACCTTCGACTCGGGGACGTCGGGGTTCATGCCCGCGGCCCACTCCTGCTCGCCGACGGCCGTGCGCAGGTGCTCGACGGTGCCCTCCACGCTCCGGCGCACGGACGCCAGGTCCACGCCGACCAGCCGGTGCTCGTGTTTGACCACCCGGCCGTCGACCAGGACGGTGTGCACGTCGCCGCGCTGGGCCTGGAAGGCCACGTGGCCGTAGGGGTTGAGCAGGGGGAAGGACACGGGCGAGGCGTCGTTGCGGATCAGCACCAGGTCGGCCTTGCAGCCGGGAGCGACCCGGCCCAGGTCGTCGCGGTTCAGCGCGGCGGCCCCGCCCCGGGTGGCCCACCCCACCACCTGGTCGGCGCGCAGGGCGGAGTGGGTGACGGTGTCCCCGCTCCGCTGGGCCTCCATGTGCTCGCGGCAGCGGTCGGCGCCCAGCGTGGTGCGCATGGCGCTGAACAGGTCGCCGCTCCACCACACGCTGCTGTCCATCGACAGTGACACCGGGATGCCGTGCGCGCGGAGCTCCCAGGTGGGCGGGTAGCCCTGTCCGGCGCTCTGCTCGCTCTCGGTGGAGACCGACACCGAACCGCCGGTGGCGGCGATGCGCTGGTAGGAGTCCCGTGACAGGGAGGCGGCGTGCACGTACACCGTCTCCGGGCCCATGAACCCGTGCTCGTACATGAGCCGGACGCCGTCGTCGCCGGTGGCGCCCCACACCCCGGCGTGGGTGGTGACGGCCAGCCCCAGGTCGCGGGCGGCCTCGAAGGCGGGCCTCTCGGGGAACTCCGGGTCGCCGGTGACGTCGAAGGCGATCTGCACGTCGAGCAGGTCCCCTCCCCGGTGGCGTTCGACGAAGGAGCGGAACTCCGGCGCGGTGGCCCATTCGGCGGGTGCCTGCTGGATGTTGCCGTAGGCCAGGACGTGGCGCCCGGGTACCGAGCGCAGCGCTTCCGCGGCCGCGTCGGCGTGCTCGGGGGTCTGTAGGCCGTGCGACCAGTCCACGACGGTGGTGACCCCGGCCTCCAGCGCCTCGACGGCGGCGAGCGTGTTGCCCGCGTGCACGTCGGCGGGGCGGAAGTGCCTGCCGTGTTCCAGGTAGTACCAGACGAAGTACTGGGTCAGGGTCCAGTCCGCCCCGTAGCCGCGCATGGCGGTCTGCCACATGTGCCGGTGGGTGTCGATCATGCCGGGCATGACCACGCCGCCGGCCGCGTCGATCTCGGCGGTGCCCTCGGGGACCGCGAGGTCGCGGCCCACGGCGGCCACGCGGTCGTCGACGACCAGGACGTCGGTGTCGCTCAGGACGGTACGCGCGTCGTCCATGGGCAGCACGGTGCCGCCGCGCAGTACCACCGGTCGGCCCGGGGGGAAATCGCTGGGTTCGTGCATGGGGGACTCCTCGCCGTGAGCGCCTCGCTGACCGGTTCTCCGTACCATCCACCCCTTTTTCGGACGGTAGTCCGCTAAGTGGTCGCGATGGTGGGCTCCACCCTTGGTGAGGTCGCCGTTTCTGTCAAGGGAGGGAGCGGAAGATCCTGGTCGCGAAGCCCCGGCCGCCGGGCTTCATCGGCAAAGGCCTGTCCGCCGGTGCCGGGGTGGTCGCGGGGGCGATCTCGGGGGTTGACGCGGGCCGGGGCCGAGTGCAGACTCCTGCCAACGGACTCATGTCCGTTCTACGGACGTCGAAGGGATGAGTATGGCGGGGGAAGACCCACGCGCACGGGCCGGGGCCACGGGAGGGAACACCGGCGCCCCGGCCGGGCCGCTGGCCGGGCTGCTGGTGGCGGACTTCTCCCGGATCCTGGCCGGGCCCTACGCCACCATGCTGCTGGCCGACCTGGGCGCCGAGGTGGTCAAGGTCGAGGGGCCCGCGGGAGACGACACGCGCTCGTGGAAACCGCCCGTGCGCGGCGACGTGTCCACCTACTACCTGGGCGTGAACCGCAACAAGCGCTCCGTGGTGCTGGACATGCGCGAGGAGGAGGACGCGGCGGCCGCACGCGAGCTCGCCCGCCGCGCCGACGTGGTGATCGAGAACTTCCGCCCCGGCGGCCTGGCGCGCTTCGGACTCGACCACGACAGCGTCCAGGCCGCCAACGGCGGCGTGGTCTACTGCTCCATCACCGGCTTCGGCACCGGCGCGGGCCGCGACGTCCCCGGCTACGACCTCATGGTGCAGGCGGTCTCCGGCCTGATGAGCCTGACCGGGGACCCGGACGGGCAGCCCTACCGCGCGGGCATCTCGGTGTTCGACGTCATGGCGGGCAACCACGCCGCCATCGGCATCCTCGCCGCGCTGCGCCACCGCGACGCCACGGGCGAGGGCCAGCGGGTCGAGGTCAACCTGCTCTCCTCGGCGCTGACCGGGCTGGTCAACCACAGCTCCGCCTACGTGGCGGGCGGGACCGTGCCGACGCGCATGGGCAACGCCCACCCCAGCGTGTTCCCCTACGAGCCCCTGCCCACCGCCGACGACGACCTCATCGTCACCGCGGCCAACGACCGCCAGTTCCGGTCCCTGTGCGAGGTGCTGGGCATCGCCGGGGCCGCGGACGACGAGCGCTTCGCCACCAACGCCGCCCGCACCGCCCACCGCGCCGAACTGCGCCCGGTCCTGGTCGAACGGCTCGCCGCGCGCGGCGCGCTGGAGTGGTTCGACCTGCTCGTGGCCGCCGGGGTGCCCTGCGGGCCCATCCAGGGCATCGACGGCGGATTCGCCATGGCCGAGCGCTTCGACCTGGACCCGGTGGTGGAGGTCGGACGGGGAGAGCGCGCGGTCCCCACCACGCGCAACCCGATCCGCTTCTCCGCCACCCCCGCCTCCTACCGGCTTCCCCCGCCCGACCTGGACGAGCACGGCGCGGACCTGCGCGCGTGGCTGGCCGAGCCCGAACAGCGAGAGGACGGAACATGAGCGAGCACCGCGAACGGCCCGGGGACTCCGGCGCGGAGCCGGAACCGCCCGGGCACACCGGTTACCCCACCGCCCTGGGCGCCTCCAGCCCCACCGCCATCACCCTGCTGGGCCAGGACCTGGCCGAGGACGTCATGGGCGAGGTGGGGTTCGGAGAGCTCGCCTTCTGGCTGGCCGCCCAGCGCCGCCCGAGCCGCGGTGAGACCCGCGTCTTCGAGGCGGTGCTCGCCGCGCTGGCCGACCACGGGTTCACCCCCACCGCCATCGTCACGCGCCTGACCTACCTGTCCGCGCCGGACTCGATCCAGGGCGCGCTGGCCGCGGGCCTGCTCGGCGGGGGATCGCGCTTCCTCGGCGTCACCGAGGACACCGGCCGCTTCCTGCACGGGGTGCTGCGCTCCCTGGGCGGCGACCTGCCCGCCGACGACGCCTCCTGGGACGAGGTGGCGCTGCGCACGGTGCGGGCCGAGCGCGAGGCGGGCCGCTTCGTGCCCGGCCTCGGCCACCACGTGCACAAGCAGGGCGATCCGCGGACCCCCGCGCTCATGCGCATCGCCCGAGAGGAGGACCTCTTCGGCCCGCACCTGTCCCTCTTCGAGGCGGTCGGACGCGTGCACCCCGAGGTCCTCGGCAAGGAGCTGCCGCTCAACGGCGCCGGGGTGTGCGGCGCGGCCCTGGCCGACCTGGGGCTGCCCATCGAACTCCTGCGCGGCTTCGCCCTCCTGGCCCGTACCGCGGGGCTGGTCGGCCAGCTCGCCGAGGAGCTGCGCGAGCCCGTCGCCAACGACGTCTTCCTGTCGGTGGACCTCAACAACCGGTCCGTCGGACCCACGCCCTACACACCCGACCCACTGAGCCCCTGAACCGCGGGAGGACCGTCCCCATGGCGTTCGTGACCGAGGAGAACCTGACCGACCTGGCCGTGGAGCGCTGGGGGAGTGCCCACGACCCCCGCACCGCCCGGCTGCTGACCGCGCTGGTGCGCCACCTGCACGCCTTCGCCCGCGAGGTCGAGCTGACCGAGGACGAGTGGGCGGCCGCGATCGGGTGGCTGACCGCCACCGGGCAGGCCTGCGACGACAAGCGCCAGGAGTTCATCCTGGCCTCGGACGTGCTCGGGCTGAGCACGCTGGTGGTGCAGCTCAACAACCGCTTCTCGAAGGACGCCACCCCGGCGACCGTGCTGGGCCCCTTCCACATCGACGGCTCACCGGAGGCCGCGTTCGGCCACGACATGTCCGAGGGGATCGAGGGCACGCCCCTGTACGTCACCGGACGCGTCACCGACACCGACGGCGTCCCCGTGGCCGGGGCGCTCCTGGACGTGTGGCAGGCCGACGCCGAGGGCGCCTACGAGTCCCAACTGGAGGTGGACGAGGCGCGGCTGCGCGCCAAGTACCGCACACGCGAGGACGGCACCTACTGCCTGCGCACCATCGCGCCGCTCGGCTACACCATCCCCGTGGACGGCCCGGTCGGCGACCTGGTCGGGCGTACCGGCATCAGCCCGTACCGTCCCGCGCACATCCACTTCCTGATCGACGAGCCCGGCTACGCCCGCCTCATCACCCACCTGTTCCGCGAGGGTGCGGACTTCCTCGCGACGGACGTGGTCTTCGGGACCAAGGACGCCCTGGTCGTGTCCTTCACCGAGCACCCGGCGGGCCGGGCGCCGGACGGGCGCGTGTGCGACCGCCCCCACCTGCGCGCCGAGTACGACTTCGTCCTGGACCGCCGCGGCTGAGCGGCCGGGGTCCGGGCCCCGGCGCCGGGGAGGCGTTCGGAGGAGAAGGGTCCGGGGGTGTGCGGTCGGACCGCACACCCCCGGACATGGCTGTGGCCCACGTCCCCCAACGCGGGCCACAGCGGGCGCGGCCAGTGTGCACTGAGTGCGGTCTGGCCGCTGGGAAGGCGGATGCAGCGTCTGAATACGCGTCGGAAACCCCCATTACCGACACGAGCGCGTGCATCCGCGCATGGATTGTGGTGAGCGCCTCTCAGGCCTTCGATCGGGGTCGGGGTCTGGTCTGGGGCGCTTCACCTGAGAGAACGCCTCGTATGAGTGTGGTGTTCCCGCTGTACGGACCGATTTTCGGATCGTCCGGTAAAAAGCGGGTGCGGACTGCGCAAGCTCTGACTAAGCTCCTGCCCACGTTGCGTCCGAGGAAACGGTAGTCATGTCGGAGCTGTTCACCCTTTGGCGGCCCACCGGGCCGGCGGAACTCGCCCTGGTAAGGGATTCGGGCTGGAGGGAGTGGCCGCCGCGCCTGCCCGGGCAGCCCGTCTTCTATCCCGTCCTCAACGAGGACTACGCGGCGCGGATCGCGCGGGAGTGGAACCTGCCACGCGACGGGGAGGGGCACGTCACGCGGTTTCGCGTGGACGCCGGCTTCGCGTCCCGGTATCCCGTTCGGCAGGTCGGCGGGCGCACGATCCTGGAGCTGTGGGTGCCCGCGGAGGAGCTGGCCGGGTTCAACGCCCGCATCCGCGGCCCGATCGAGCTGGTGCGCTCCTTCCTGCCCGAGCACCCCGAGGGGATCGTCCCCGGATGAGGGCTCCCGGCCGGGACGTGGCGGGTGTGGTGGTCGGCGGGCGCACGCCTGCGAAACCGTGGGCGCCCGCCGGGAGGCGGCGGTGGATCAGTCCTCGGGCCCGTGGACGACCAGCAGGTCCGGGTCGACCTCGGTGAGGGCTGTCATGACGTCGCCGAGGGCGTCGGCGAGCACCACGGGCTCGCGGTCGGTCCGGTCGCGGTCCTGGCGGGGAAGGTGCCGTCGGGGGTCGAGAGTGGTGGCCATGGAACTGCGGGCGCGTGGGTCGGGGCGCGCGCCCTCCTCCTTCGCGTGTGCTCACGTACTCAGCCGTGCCGGTCTCCGTGACACCCGGTGACCGTTCCGGTGCCATCTTTCCCAGGGATACCAGGGGAGGGTGACATTTGACAGATACGGAGCGTGCCTGTGGATGAACGCTGACCCTCCGATCGGCGCACGGTGGGAAGGAATAGGGGATGGGGACCAGGCGTTCGCCGTGATAGTTTAATCGGAAACTACTTCTTTGGAAGATACCTAGGGGAGCGGCCATGCAGTTCGGAATCTTCTCGGTGAGTGACGTGACCACCGACCCCACCACCGGACGTACACCGACCGAGGCCGAGCGGATCAAGGCGATGGTCGCCATCGCGCTCAAGGCCGAGGAGGTCGGGCTGGACGTCTTCGCCAGCGGCGAACACCACAACCCGCCGTTCGTGGCGTCCTCGCCGACCACCATGCTCGGCTACATCGCGGCGCGGACCGAGAAGCTCATCCTGTCCACGGCCACGACCCTGATCACCACCAACGACCCGGTCAAGATCGCCGAGGACTTCGCCATGCTCCAGCACCTGGCCGACGGCCGGGTGGACCTGATGATGGGCCGCGGCAACACCGGCCCCGTCTACCCCTGGTTCGGGCAGGACATCCGCCAGGGCATCCCGCTGGCCCTGGAGAACTACAACCTGGTGCACCGGCTCTGGCGCGAGGACGTGGTGAACTGGGAGGGCAAGTTCCGCACGCCGCTGCAGGGCTTCACCTCCACCCCGCGCCCCCTGGACGACGTGCCGCCCTTCGTCTGGCACGGCTCCATCCGCAGCCCGGAGATCGCCGAGCAGGCCGCCTACTACGGTGACGGCTTCTTCCACAACAACATCTTCTGGCCCGCCACCCACACCAGGAAGCTCATCTCCCTGTACCGCCGCCGCTTCGAGCACTACGGCCACGGCAAGGCCGACCAGGCCATCGTCGGCCTGGGCGGGCAGGTGTTCATGCGCAAGAACTCCCAGGACGCGGTCAGGGAGTTCCGGCCCTACTTCGACAACGCGCCGGTCTACGGCGGCGGCCCCTCCCTGGAGGAGTTCACCCGCGAGACGCCGCTGACCGTCGGCAGCCCGCAGGAGGTCATCGACCGCACGCTGACCTTCCGTGAGATGTTCGGCGACTACCAGCGCCAGCTCTTCCTCATGGACCACGCGGGCCTGCCGCTCAAGACCGTCCTGGAGCAGTTGGACCTGCTCGGCGAGGAGGTCGTGCCGGTGCTGCGCAAGGAGTTCGCCGCCAAGCGGCCCGCGCACGTGCCCGACGCGCCCACCCACGCCTCGATGCTGGCCGCCAGGGAGGCCGCCACCGGCGCCTGACCCGGCCGGGGAGCACGAGACCGGGACACACGAGGGGACCCGAGCGCGGCTCGGGTCCCCTCGTATGTCCCGGTGTCCGCCCGACCGGGCGGACACCGTGGGACGCACTGGCGGGGGTCGGGGGGTGAAGCCCCCGAAGGCACCGCCTAGCCGACCGGCTCCACGGCCTGCTGCGCCGGGACCCCGTCCTCGGCGCGCTCGCCGGAGGAGCGGGGCGCGGCGACGATGCCCTGCTCGACGGCCATGGTGCGCAGCAGCCGGGGCGTGGTCCACAGCGTCGGCAGCATGATCAGCCCCACGGGGACCGCGGTCACCACGATGAAGGACTGTAGCGCCTGGATCCCGCCGTCCCCCACCAGGAGCAGCGCGACGGCGGCCAGGCCCATACCCACGCACCAGAACGCGCGGACGAGTCCGGAGGGCTCGCCCTCGTTCATGCTGGAGGCCGCGATGGCGTAGGACATCGAGTCGAGCGTGGACGCGAGGAAGATCAGAGCGACGATCACCATGAGCACGCCGAGCACCGCGGTCATCGGCAGCGCCTCCAGGATGGACAGCGCCGCGGCGGGAAGGCCGTCCTCGGCGTAGGGCCCCGTGATCGTCCCGGGGTCGCGCTGTTCGAGCCAGATGCCGGTACCGCCCAGCGCGGTGAACCAGATCGTGGTCACCACCGTGGGCATCACCGTCGCCCCGACGTAGATGTCGCGTACGGTGCGGCCCTTGGAGATGCGGGCGAAGAAGATCGCCATCATGGGGCCGAAGCCGAGGAACCAGCCGAAGAAGAACAGGGTCCAGTAACCGAGCCACTGCTCGTCGCCCCGGTACAGGGCCATGGGCAGGAACTCCTGCACCTGCACGACGGCGGACCGCACGTACAGGTCCGCCACGAAGGGCAGCGACGCCATGCCGACGATGGCCAGGATGAGGACCAGCGCCACCCAGACGTTGGCCCGGCTCAGCGTCTGGATGCCCCGCTGGACGCCGCTCAGCACCGACAGGGTGGCCACGACGGTCAGGCCCACGATGATCAGGAACTGGGTGGTGTAGGTGTCCGGCAGCCCGAACAGCTCACTGGAGATGTAGGAGATCTGGAGACCGAGGAAGCCGATGGGCCCCACGGTCCCGGCGACCACGGCGAGCACGCAGCTGACGTCGACGACCGTGCCGATCCAGTGCGTGCGCACGCGCTCGCCCATGACCGGCCACAGCAGGGTGCGCGGACGCAGCGGCATGCCCTTCTCCACCCCGCGCATCATGACCAGGGTGGCCAGCGAACCGCCGACCGCCCAGCCGATGAAGCCCCAGTGGACGAAGCTCTGCGCCATCGCGATCGCCGCGCCCTCGGCCCCGCCGCCGACCTGGTCGGCGTACTGCGGCGGTGGGGAGGCGTAGTGGGCGATGGGCTCGGCCGCCGCCCAGAACACCCCTCCCGCGGCCAGCAGGGTGGTGGTGATCATCGCGATCCAGGAGAACCGGCTGAACCCGGGGGCGCCGGAGCCGCCCATGCGGACCCTGCCGTAGCGGGAGAACGCCAGGACGGTGATGACGACGAAGGTGGCTAGCATGAGGAGCTGCCAGTAGGCGCCGAACCAGCGCGCGGACCAGGTGAAGGCCGCGTCCACCGCGGTGCCGACCGCCTTGGGGGCGATGAGCGCGGACACGACGAACGCTGCCATGAGCAGTCCGCTGATACCGAGGACCCAGGGGTCGACGCGTCTGCCTCGCTCGGACACGCGTGAGCGCAGGGTGGAGAACATGAAGAAGAAGGTGCTCCTCGTATGGAGGCACCGACCGGGACGTGCCGGTCAGTATCGGAAGATCCATGCGCCGTGTGTGCGTGGCGGCCGACGGGACGGGTGTCCGCGGTGGCGGCTGACAGCAGAGCAGGAGAGCATGGAAGGAGGCGGGGACGTCAGAGGCGGACCCCGCCGGCGCCGCCGTCGGAGACGGCGGGAGGGAACGAGGGAGAAGGCCTCCGGTCCCCGCGGTGGTCAACGCGGCGGCGACATCCTGTCATTCCTGCCGTCACAGCTTAACGGCCGTGGCGGCACGAGTGACAGCGCGGCGGGGGCGCCGCGGGCGCCTGGACAGGCGTTTCTCCGCCACAGCAGGGGCTGGACGCCGGCGTCTGTGAGGGGAAACACGGCCGCGCGCGGCCTCTCACCGTGGAGTCCGGCAGGGTGTTCCAGCCCTTCGACAGGGGGAGGACGACCTGGCCGGTGCCGTTCGGGGCGGGCGGGCCGGGGCGGATCCGCCCGAGCCGTCCTCCGGTGCGGTCGCGGTCGCCGAGTACGCGGCCGCCGGTGCGAGGGCGTGCGAGGGCGTACGCCGGTGGCTCGCCGTGTTCCGGCGGGGCCGCGATCCGGGCGTTGGCCGAACGTGACGTGGCGCACGCCGGGATACGCTTCGACTCCGGTCGGCCGCGAGGCGTCGTGCGACGTGGTCCGCGGCCCGGGACCGCTGGTTCTGGAAAGGACCGGACACGGCCCGCCGAGGCCGGTGTGGATGACGGTGTGGGAGGACTTCGTGCCGGTCCCGGTGCGGCACACGGAAGGGAGGGCGCCCATGAACCGGCTGCGGTCCGCACTCTGGCTGCCGCTTTTCAACGACCTCGCCGACCCGCGGGTGGTCGCGCGCATCGCCGCCGACGCGGAGGAGGCGGGGTGGGACGGCTGCTTCGTGTGGGACCACCTGTCCTGGCAGGCGCCGGTCCGACAGGTCGCCGACCCGTGGATCGCGCTGGCGGCGATCGCGACCGCGACCGAGCGGCTGAGGCTCGGCCCGATGGTGTCGCCGCTCGCCCGTCGACGGCCGGCCAAGGTGGCGCGGGAGACCGCGACGCTGGATCGGCTCAGCGGCGGCCGCCTCACCCTCGGCGTCGGCCTCGGCAGCGACCGGTTCGGTGGTGAACTGTCCAGGACCGGCGAGCAGGTCGACGACCGAGGACGCGGACGGATGCTCGACGAGTCCTTGGCGGTCCTGGCCGCCGCCTGGTCCGGCGAGCCCGTGCGCCACCGCGGCGAGCACTACACCGTCGACGGCATCGCGTTCCTGCCGCGGCCGGTCCAGCGGCCCGGCGTGCCGGTGTGGGCCGCGGGATTCCCGGGCAACGCCAAACCGATCCGCCGGGCCGCCCGGCTCGACGGCTTCTTCCCGGTCAACCTCGAACACCCTGACCAGCTCGCCGAGGTCGTCGCCACCCTCGCCGAGCTCCGACCGGGCGCGGTCGGACCGTACGACGTCGCCGTCAGCCTGCCCCCGGACGCCGACCCACTGCCGTACACCGCCGCCGGCGCGACCTGGTGGCTGCCGGAGTTCGAACCGGGTGTACGGCTGGACACGGTGCTCGGCGTACTCCGCGACGGTCCGGCGAATCCGGGGCGGTGACCGAACTGTTCGACTACGACGCCGAACTGAGCCGCTACGACCTGCTGCTGCGAGCGGCCGCCGACGTCCGGAGCACCGACCGCGTGCTCGACATCGGCTGCGGTACCGGGCAGACCACCCGGGACGCCGCCAGGTCCGCGCCGTCGGGAAGCGCGCTCGGCGTGGACCTGTCCCGCCCGATGGTGGACCGCGCCCGCCGGCTGAGCGAGGAGGAGGGGATCCGCAACGTCGGATTCGAGCGGGCCGACGCCCAGGTCCACCCCTTCACGCCGGAGGGCTTCACCTTGGGGATCAGCCGGTTCGGCACGATGTTCTTCGCCGACCCGGTCGCGGCGTTCGCCAACATCGGGCGGGCACTGCGGCCGGGGGCGCGACTGGTGCAGCTGGTGTGGCAGACCGAGGACCGCCAGGAGTGGTTCGGCGCGGTCCGACAGGCGCTGGCCGGTGGTCGGACGGTGCCGGCCGGACTCGGCGGCGGCGCCTTCTCGCTGGCGGATCCGGCCGTCGCGGCCGGCGTGCTGACCGCTGCCGGCTTCACCGCGGTCGAGACCACCGGTGTACGCCGGCCGGTCTACTACGGCCCGGACGCGGCCAGTGCCCGCGACATGCTGCTCGGCCTGCGGATGGTCGAGGACCTGGTCGCCGGTCTGGACGCCGCGGCGACGGCTCGTGCCCTCGACCGGTTGCCGGCCGTGCTCGACGCCCACGACACCGGCGAGGGCGTGTGGTTCGACTCACGCGCCTGGCTGGTCACCGCGCGCCGGCCCTGACCGCGGCCTGTCGCGGGTCCGCTGGGATCCGCGCCCGGGAAGGGCGGAGCATGCGGCGAGGGTGAGCACGGCCGCGACCATCCACGGGTCGACGGAAGCGAATTCCATGTGGAGCGGCGCACCGACACCTCCCTTGGCGGTGGGGGCGACCACACCGGTGAGGGCGGGAGCGGCCACGGCCGCGGAAGACCCGGCTCCCGCGGCGGCTACCCGCCCGAATCCAGGACCGGCCACCGCCGGAGCCACGCGGCCGGGTGCGGCGGCAACCGCCTCAGGAGGCACCGGGCCGGAGCCGCGAGGCAGGCGAGCCCGTGGTCCGCTACGAGGCGGCCGTTCCAATCCGGGTCGTCGACGATTGGTTATGGCGGGCTGTCACACGAAAGCGGCCAGAATGGCGCGTGAGCTCCGGGATTGCATTACGGCTCGGCCGGTCACCCTGCTCCAGGACCGGACCGGCTCCAGGCATTCGCACAGTCGGTCGCCACGTTCCGCGATACCGAAACCACCGCGCCGGTCCTCCTGACCTCCACCCCGGACGCCACCGGGTCGCGATCATCGTTCGTGTACACGGCCCAGGTGCATGGCAGTGCTTTCGACACACGTCCCAGGGCGGGCCCCTGCCCGGACGCCCGCCGTTCCAGTGCGCGCGGGGCGGCCTGAGGTGCGCCGGGGCGGGTCGCACCCGGCGGTCCGGAGCCCGGTGGTCCTCGATCCCGTCCTCGCGGCCCAGCCGCGGGCGGGAGTGGACGACGTGCACGGACCGGTCAACGCCGACGGTTCGGCCACGGTGCCGGGAGGGGAACCGCCGGGGCCGCGCACGAGGTGCGGGCCGCTCTCCGCCACTTTCACTTTATATCAGATTCGTGCCCCTCATGAGGCGCTGAAAAATGTTCCATACTTGCTGCCTTGTGAACCGAACCGGCGAACGACAGGGCAAATAAATTGCGATACGTGATGGATTTCGCACAGATCAACGCGACGAATGTCGCCGACGTCGGCGGAAAGGGAGCACATCTGGGCGAGCTCTCGCGGATCCCCGGTATCCGCGTGCCGGACGGCTTCTGCGTCACGACGGACGCCTTCCGGCGGATCGTCGCCGAGGCACCGTCGATCGAGACCCGGCTCGATCTGCTGTCGCGCGTGGAACCGGACGACCGCGCGGCGATCCGTACCCTGAGCGCCGACATACGCAGCAGCGTCGAAGGCGTCGCGGTGCCCGACGACCTCGCTGCGGCGATCGGCGAAGCGCTCACCCGGATCGATGAGCACGCCTCCTACGCGGTGCGGTCCAGCGCGACCGCCGAGGACCTGCCGACCGCGTCCTTCGCCGGCCAGCAGGACTCGTACCTGAACATCACGGGTCAGGAGGCGGTTCTTCGGCACGTCCGGCGGTGCTGGGCCTCGCTGTTCACCGAGCGGGCGGTGACCTACCGTCTCCGCAACGGCTTCGACCACCGGAAGACGGATATGGCCGTGGTCGTACAGCAGATGGTGTTCCCGGACGCGGCCGGAGTCCTGTTCACCGCGGACCCGGTGACCTCGAACCGCAGGACCGCCACCGTGGAAGCCTGCTGGGGGCTCGGCGAGACCCTCGTCTCCGGCCAGGTCCGCGGTGACGTCTACACGGTGCGCGACGACCAGGTCGTCTCCACAGCGATCGCCGCCAAGACCCGGTCCTCGCAGGCGTCGCCGGGAGGCGGTACCCGTGACGCACCGGTTGAGCCGCGGTCGCGGACGCAGCCGACTCTGACGGAGTCACAGGCCGTGCGCCTGGTGCGGCTGGGGCGGCGCGTCGAAGCGCACCTCGGCCGGCCCCAGGACATCGAATGGTGCCGGGTCGGCGACGACTTCCACATCGTCCAGAGCCGGCCGATCACCACCCTGTTCCCCGTCCCCGCGAGCGATGACCAGGAGAACCACGTCTACGTCTCCGTCGGTCACCAGCAGATGATGACCGACGCGATGAAACCGCTGGGGCTCTCCCTGTGGCAGATGACGACCCCGCGGCCGATGCACGAGGCGGGCGGACGGCTGTTCGTGGACGTGGCCCCCGCCCTGGCGACGCCCACAGGCCGCGCGAACCTCCTGAAGGCCCTGGGGGGCTCCGACCCGCTGCTCGGGGACGCGCTGCGGACCGTCCTCGACCGCGGCGACTTCCTCCGCGCGCTTCCGGAAGAGGACTCCACCACCGCACCCGCCGGTGACGCCCCCGACCCGGTCGAGACCGATCCCGAGGTCGTCAGCGATCTGATCCGGCGCAACGAGGCCTCCGTCGCCGCCCTGCAGCACGAGATCCGGAACCTGTCCGGGCCGGCGCTGCTCGACTTCGTCCGGGCCGACATCGCAGAGCTGAGGCGCGTCCTCTTCGATCCGCGGGGCCTCCGGGTGATCACGGCGGCGATGGAGGCCAGCCAGTGGCTCAATGAGCACTTGGAGGAGTGGCTGGGTGAGAGGAACGCGGCCGACGCGCTCACACAGTCCGTCCCCCGCAACGTCACCTCGGAGATGGGGCTGGCGCTTCTCGACGTGGCGGACGCCATCCGGCCGCACGCGGACGTCGTGGCGTTCCTGCACCGTGTCGTGGACGAGGGCCGCGAGGGCGACGGCTTCCTGGACGAGATGGCCGGGCTGGCCGGCGGACCGGAAGCACGTGACGCCGTCCGTGACTACCTCGAAACGTACGGAATGCGCTGCGTGGGAGAGATCGACATCACCAGGACGCGCTGGAGCGAGCAGCCCGCCGCACTCGTGCCCGCCATCCTCGGCAACATCAGGAACTTCGCACCGGGCGAAGGCGAGCGACGCTTCGAGCGGGGGCTCCGGGAGTCACGGCGGAGGGAACGGGAACTGCTGGTGCGCTTGTGCGCCCTTCCCGACGGCGAGCGCAGGGCCGAGGAGGCCAAGCGGATGATCGACCGCGTCCGCACCTTCTCCGGATACCGGGAGTACCCCAAGTACGGCATGGTCAGCCGCTACTTCGTCTACAAGCAGGCGTTGCTGCGGGAAGCCGGCCGCCTCGTCCGGTCCGGCGTCCTGCGCGAGGAGGAGGACGTCTTCTTCCTCCGGTTCCAGGAGCTGGAGGAAGCCGTGCGAACCAACGACGTGGACGCCGGACTCGTTGCGCGAAGGCGGGAGGCGTTCCGGTCGTACGAGGCGCTCACCCCGCCCCGGCTCATCACATCGGACGGCGAGGCCATCACCGGCCGGTACCGGCGTGACGACGCCCCGTCCGGCGCGCTGGCCGGTCTCCCGGTCTCGGCCGGGGCCGTCGAAGGCCGTGCCCGCGTCGTCACGGATATGGCGCAGGCCGACCTTGAGGCGGGCGACATCCTGGTCACCGCCTACACCGATCCCAGCTGGACTCCTCTGTTCGTCACCGTCGCCGGACTGGTGACGGAGGTGGGCGGACTGATGACCCACGGGGCGGTGATCGCGCGGGAGTACGGTCTGCCGGCCGTCGTGGGCGTGGACCAGGCCACCCGAAGGATCCGGGACGGGCAGCGGATCCGTGTTCACGGAACCGACGGGTACGTCCAGATCCTCGCGTGAACCGTCGCACCGGCCCCGGGACCATCACACAGGGCGCGAACCGTCGTCGGTGACGGAGGGCGCTCTTGCGAACGCGGCCCCGGTCGCACGGTGGTACGTCTACTGGCCGAGGACGCGTTCGACGACGGCGGTGTTCTCCCTCGACCCGGCGCGGAAACAGTGAGCGCCGGTGCCGAGGGAGGCGTGGCCGAGCAGGGCCCGGACCGGGGCGGCTCCGGCGTGTCGGGTGCTGCCAGAGCTCGTCGGCACCGACACCGGCGCGGTGCTCCTCGCCTCGCGGACTCCTGCCCACGGACCCGTTCGCCCACCCGGGCGGGTTCCCGGCGTGGTCGTGCGCGACGTCCGCGCCTCGGTCGGGAGGCCGGACGTGGGAAGGCGGCCGTCTCGCTCAGGAAGTCCTCCCCGCGCACATCCCCGCCCCCGGCCGCCGGGGGCGGGGAGAGCCGGAACAGGCGGGGCGCCTACTCCTTCGGCTCATCCCGCGGCTGGTAGAGGGTGTTGAGCCGCGCCCCCGCCAACAGGGCCGCCCCGACCACGATCAACGCGATCGCCCACGACCCCACCGGCGCCATGGCCGTCCCGCACGTACCGGCCAGCATGCCGGGCGGCATCCCTCCCAAGGCGAACCACCCGTGGTAGGTCTCGTCACCGCCGGACGGGGCCCACCAACCCGCCCCGCACGACCCGCCGGGAACCAGCCCGAGGGCCGCTCCACCGGCGATCAGAGCGGCGGCCACCGTGCGGATGATCTGAACGGGGGACATGGATCTCTCCTCAGCGAAGGGGGTTTCCACGTGGGACGCCCCCGCGCACTCCCTGGTTGCCGCCGTCCCGGGAAGGCCTCCCGCCCTCGGCCACACCCGGCGTAGGCGGTGTCACCGGGCGACCGCGGGTCCGACTCGATCGCTGGGATCCCTGCGGTGCGCACGGGCGCCACGGCCCCGGCCGGTCGACCATCCACAAGGGTGTCGGTGCCCGCCCGGGCCGGGTCGGTGAAGGGCTGTTTCGCGGCTTGGCCGGCGCCACACAGCGATCAACGGGCCTCCCGTCGCACGCGCGTTCGACCTCTCGGGCAGGTTCGATCAGGTGAAGAGCGGCAAGGCCATCCAGGCCGCGACTCCGATCAACGATGCAGCGAACAGGTAGTCGATCCATCGACGCGCACGCTCGTTTTGGAACAGCACGGTCAGTGTTCGTCCGCCGAGTACCCACACTGTGAATGCCAGAAGATTGTTGAGTGTGAAAACGAGCGCGATCGCAACCACCTTAGTCGCGTTGTCTTCGGATGGATGCAGGAATTGTGTGAACATCGCGGCGATGATGTAATAGGCTTTCGGGTTCAGTAGCAGTACCATCGCACCTGCCCAGAATCCGATGTTCTTTTCCTTTTTGGGTTCGAGGTCTCCCTTGGGTTCTGCGCTGGTTCGCGCGGCGCGGATGAAACCGAGCGCGAGCCACAGTATGTAGATGCCGCCGGCCGCGCTGAGTATTCTGGTGAACTCCGGGTGCTCAAAGGCCGTTGCTCCTATTCCGAATCCGATGAGCACGGTGACACCGAAGGTCGCGGCGTGGTATCCGGCAAGAGCCGGAACGGTCGCGCGCGTTCCGTTGGATGCGCCGACCGCCGCGAAGAACGCGTTGCCCGGTCCCGGGCTGTATGCGAGTGGGAGCAAAAACACCAGCAGTCCGATGAGTGTTTCCAGCCTCATGGGCGAAGGGGTTGAATCGAAAGACGCATGAGGTAATCATCGCGGTGTCGGCGCGCACGGTGCTGGCAGAAATCGGACATCGTGTTCCTCGGTGGCGCTCAGCAACGGACGCGCACGGCCTCCGTGAGGAGTCCGCCCGGGAAGGGAGCCACCTCGCGTCCTTCCCGAGCCTCCTTCGTCCTGCCCTCCGCATCTGGAGTACGAGGACCACGCGGGTGGTCTCGCCTGCGGGCGGTGGCGGAGCACCACGGGATCCACCAGTGCTTGAGCCGGGCGGCGGCCCGCGCCCCTGGGAAGCGGAGCTCAGGGGAGGAGGTCCCCGGCCCTTCAGCGAACCCTTCCTACATACCGTCTAGGCCCCGGCCGGGGGCAGCAGGCGCAGTACCAGCGGGGCCGAGCGCGGCTCGGGCAGTTCGGCGCCGTCGAGGACGACCAGCTCGGCCGAGGACGGCACGGGCACCTCCGTTCCGCTCCCCGGGGCGATCCGGCGGAACCGGAACTCCGGCTCGCCGGCTTCCTGGCGCATCGCCGCTCCGTCCTCGGGCCCGGGCTGCCGTGCGGTCGACCGGCTGGTCCGCCCGACCGCCTCCGAGGGGCCCGGGTCGGCACAGCCCCGCGGCCTGGGCGGCGGACGCCCGGGTACCAGCCACAGCGTCTCGCCGGGCGTGCACAGTCCGGCGAGCAGCCCGGGCACGGTGTCGCCCGGTCCGGTGAGCCGCAGCGACGCGCTGCGGCCGCCGGCCAGCCGCTCCAGGGCGGCCGCCTGCTCGCTCGGCGGAGCGTCGGCCTCCAACAGCTTCACGGCCTCCCCGAGCGGCATCGCCTCGGTGGTGCCGCGCCGCAGCGGCCACCGGGGGAAGACCGGGCGGGGCCAGACGTAGGGCAGGCCGCCGGGCGCTTCGGGGAACAGCGGTCCGTAGTGGGCCGGGTCCTTGTACACCAGGGCCGAGCGGTGCGATACGTGCAGCGCACCGTCCCCCAGCCACGGCGGGAGCAGGTCGCGCTCCCACAGTTCCTCCTCCTCGGGGACGCGGCCCCCGGTGAAGGCCAGCAGCGAGGGCAGCACCGAGTCGGCGTGCCCGCGGCGGCGCCACTCACGGCACACCGCGACCCCGTAACCCACCAGCGCGGGCACGAAGCCGCGCCACATCGCCACGGCGGGGTGGCGCTTCCAGCCGTACGCGGGCCACACCAGGGCCCGCAGTATCTGCATGGTCTCCACCCGCTGCTTGCCCAGCCTGCGGTCGTCCAGTGCCCGTGCGCACTCGGCGAACGCGGGATGGGGCAGGAAGGTCTGCATCGTCCCCCCGTCCGACCCGCGGCGTCCTCGCCGGTCAGGCCTGTCGTGCGTCCGCTACCCGTCCGCTGCCGGTGTCACCCCTCCGCCGGGTCCGCCCTCCTCCTCGGACCGACCTTCGAGGGATCGCGTTCAGCGCGAAACGGCCTCCTCCAGGCTGAAGGGCTCGGTCACGTAGCCGGCCCGCGACTCCTGAGGCCAGGCGAGCCGCCGAGCAGCCGTCAGCAGTCAACGGTGACGTCGCCTACGGCGGCCGGGACCTCCTCGACGTAGACGGGGACGCGGCCCCGACCTGGAAGAACCTCGGTAGCAGCGCGAACCCGGGCCGGGCGGCCCCCCGGCCTTGTCACCTACGGGTCCGCGGTCATCGCCGCCGGCTTCCACCGCACCACGAAACCGGTTCCGGAACCCGTCCCCCGGCCGCCGGCAACGAGCAGAGCCTGCTGTGCGGAGTCCGCGCACCGGGCACCGCGCGCCTCAGGCGGTGGCCGACTCCACCGCCGCACGGTAGAACAGGGCGATGGTCACGGCGCCGGGGTCCGGGCTGCCCAGGGCCGACTCGCCCACGTAGCTGGTGCGCCCCCGGCGGCCCAGGAGTTCGCTGGTGCCCTCGGCGCCCACGCGCGCGGCCTCCGCGGCGGACCGCAGCCCCTCCACCAGGCCGGAACCGTCGCCGACCGCCTTGTTCAGAGCCACCGAGGCCGGGGCGATGGCGTCGACCATGGTGCGGTCCCCGACCTCGGCCGAACCCAGCCGCGCCACGGTCGCCCACCCGTTCTCGGTGGCCTCGGCCAGCATCGCCAGGGTGAGGGCCCCGGCGTCGGCGCCCACCTTGCCGAAGTCGCGGAACCACATCCCGAACAACGGGCCGCTGGTACCGCCGCTGTGGGCGAGGAAGGTCTCGCCCGTCACCTGGAAGGGGACGCCGACCGTGGTCGCCTCGACGCCCGCCATGGCCCGCCGTGCGCGGCGCAGCGCGGTGACCATGTTGGTCCCGAAGTCGCCGTCGCCGCTACGGCGGTCCAGGTCGGTGAGGTACTCGCCCGACTCCTCCACCGTGTCGACGAAGCCGTGGACCCACCGCTCGACGTGGGAGGGACTGAGCTGCTCTGCCATGGCCGGTACTCCTGTGCGGAACGTGGTGGACGGGACTTACCAGGTGAGGGCCGGGGTGGCGGCCGGGGCGTCCCACAGGTCCAGGACCTCCTCGTCGGCGCGCACCAGGGTGACCGAGCAGCCCGCCATGTCGAGGGAGGTGACGTAGGAGCCCACGAGCGTGCGCGCGATGTCGATCCCGGCGCCCCCGAGGAAGCGCCGCACCTCGCCGAACACGCCGTACAGCTCCAGGTCGTGGGTGGCGCCCAGGCCGTTGACGATGGCGATCACCCGCTCGCCGCGCTCCAACCCCAGAGCCTTCACCAGCGGTGACACCATCTGGGGGACGAGTTCGCCCGTGGGGCCGAACGCGCGCCGCTCCCGGGCCCGCTCGCCGTGGATGCCCACGCCGAACTCGATCTCGTCTCCGGGCAGTTCGAAGGAGGGGCTCGACTGCCCGGGGTGGGCGCCCGCGGCCAGTGCCACGGACAGGGTACGGCTGTGAGCGGCGACCCTGCGTCCGAGCGCGGTCAGCGCCTCCAGGTCGGCGCCGCGCTCGGCCGCGGCGCCGCAGACCTTCTCCACGGCCACGACCGCCGCCGTGCCGCGCCGCCCGGGACCGCCGGAGTCGCCGGTGTCGGTGGCCAGGTCGTCGTCGACCAGGACGATGTCGCTGCGCACTCCCTCGTCCGCCAGGAGCTCGCCCGCGATACGGAAGTTGAGCACGTCGCCGGTGTAGTTCTTGACCACGTGCACCACGCCCCGGCCGGTGTCCGCGGCCATGGACGCGTCCCTGATCTGCACGGCGGTGGGGGAGGCGAAGACGGCTCCGGGCACGGCGGCGTCGAGCATGCCGGTGCCCACGAAGCCCACGTGCAGGGGTTCGTGGCCCGAGCCGCCGCCGGAGACGACCGCGACCTTGTCGGCGGCCGGGCGGGCACGGGCGACGTAGGCCGGCTCGTCGTTGAGGCGCACGTGGTGCGGCCAGGCCGCGGCGAAGCCCTCCAGCGCCTCGGAGACGATGTCGCCCGGCTCGTTGATGAACTGTCTTCTCACGGGCACGCTCCGCGGTCCGGCGACGGTGTTCGGCGATCCGTACATAGCCGTGGTCCGCGCCCTCCAAACGTCCCGGGGAGTACCGCCTCCGACATCCCGCTGCCGGGCGTGGCCGCGCCGGTACTGGGAAGGAGGTTCCCACGGTCCGTGCGTGAGACGGTTCACGGCGGGCCGTGCGGATCCCGAGCCGAGGAAGAGAACATGACCGAACGCCCGATCCTGGCCATCACCGTCGGAGACCCGGTCGGTATCGGTCCGGAGATCACCGTGCACACCCTCGCCGAGGCCGGCGCCACCGCCCCGGCCCGCGGGGTGGTCGTCGCCGACCCCGCCGTGCTGCGCCGCGCGGTCGGCGTCCGGGGTCTGGACGCCGAGGTGCGCGCCACCACGACCTGGGACCTGCCCCCCGAACAGGAGGGGGTGATCGACTGCTTCGACATCGGCGAGCTCGGCGACACCGAACTGGAGTGGGGGAGGGTCGACGCGCGGGCGGGGGCCGCCGCGGTCCGCGCGATCGAGGTCGCCGCGCGGGCCGCCATGGAGCGGCACGTCGACGGGATCGTCACCGGGCCCATCAACAAGGAGGCCGTCTGGGCCGCGGGCAGCCGCCACCTGGGCCACACCGAGATGCTGGGCGAGCTGACCGGCGTCACCCGGCAGAACACCATGTTCGTGGTGCGCGGCAGGAAGATCTTCTTCGCCACCCGCCACGTCTCGCTGCGCGGGGCCCTGGACATGATCGACGAGGAGCAGCAGGTGGGGGCCATCACCGAGGCGCTCACCGCGCTGCGCGTGTTCGGCCACGACGAGCCGACCCTGGCGGTGGCGGCGATCAACCCGCACGGCGGGGAGAACGGCGCCTTCGGTGACGAGGAGATCCGCCACCTGGCGCCGGCGGTGGAGCGGGTGCGCGCCTCGGGCGCGGACGTGGTCGGGCCGGTTCCGGCGGACTCGGTCTTCCACCGCCTGCTGACCGGCCACTACGACGGGGTGCTGTCCCAGTACCACGACCAGGGCCACATCGCGGCCAAGACCTTCGACTTCGACGGGACGATCTCGGTGACGGTGGGCCTGCCGATCCTGCGCACGTCGGTGGACCACGGCACGGCCTTCGACATCGCGGGCGGGGGAGTGGCCGACCACGGCACCATGCGCTCGGCCTTCCTGCACGGAGCCGACCTCGCCCGCTTCGCCGACCGCCTCCGCGCCGAGTACGGGAGCTGACGGAGCAGGAGCCGGCGGGTCGGACCCGCCGAGAACGACGTCCCCCGCGCGCCGCGCGCACGGGGGACGGAGAACGTGTGTCAGCCGCCCAGGCCCGACATCAGGTCGGCGAAGGGGGTGGGCTCCTCGTAGGGGTCGCCGGCTCCGGGGACGCGCTCGTCCACCAGCATCGCCAGCTGGCGTCCGGCGCGGTCGATACGCGCGGAGAGTTCGCGGCCGCCGCCCTCGCCCGCGCCCCAGTCCTCCGACGCCGCATACACGCCGGTGGGCGCGACCACCGAGCGGGTGTGGGCGAACATCGGCCGCAGGGCGTGCTCCAGCACCAGCGAGTGGCGCGGGGTGCCGCCGGTCGCGCCGATCAGCACCGGCCTGCCGTCCAGGTCCTCGGGGTCGACCACGTCGAAGAACGACTTGAACAGGCCGCTGTAGGAGGCGTTGAACACCGGGGTGACGGCGATGACCGCGTCGGCGCGGGAGAGGTCCTCCAGGACCGGGCGCAGCTCACCGGTGGGCACACGGGTGGTCATCGCGTTGACGATGTCGTGCGCCACCTCGCGCAGCTCCACGGTGCGGATCTCCACATCCTCCCCGCGCTCCTCCAGCGAGCGTGCCGCTGCGGCGGTGAGCCGGTCGGCGAGCAGCCGGGTCGAGGACGGCGTGCTCAGTCCCGCCGAGACGGTCACCAGTGTGCGGGTCGCCATCTGTCCCCCTAGAGAAAGCTTCCTGAGAAGTAATTTAAAACTATCCGGTGAACGGGGAGAGGGGCGGGACTATTCCGGGCCCTCCGGGGGCGCGGATCCCCGGTGTGGCGGGGCCCCGCTCCGTAGAGCGCGTGGTGCTTTACGGGGTGTTTACATGAGAACCGGGTGCGGTTACTCTCATGGGAGCGCTCCCGAATGAGCTGGATCACATCCGGAAGCGTGTAAGATCCGCCGGCGCCTTCAGTCCATCCCTCCACGGCACTCCTCCGCCTCTCTTCTGGGAGCGCTCCCAGTCAGACGGAGAATCCCCCCTGTCGCGACCATCCTCTTGGAGGCCGCGTGCCCCGCGCACCGCCATGCCACCCCGCTCCCCCCGGATTCCACACGTCGGTCGGTGACCGCTCCGCGTGTCCCGACACTCTGGCCCTCTGGCACACCCCCCACCATGAGGAAAGCAAGAGATGAGCAGAATCCTGCGTGCACCGGGCAGACGCCCGGGCGCACGGCGCGGCCTGGCCGCGACATCCGCCATGATCGTCGGCACCGCCCTGGCCGTCGCTCTACCCGCCCCCGCCGGCGCCGCCGCCGGCTGTGAGGTCGACTACCGGGTCAACGACTGGGGCTCGGGCTTCACCGCGGCCGTCAACGTCAGGAACCTCGGCGACGCGGTCGACGGCTGGACCCTGGAATGGGACTTCGCCGGTAACCAGCAGGTCACCAACGCCTGGAACGGCACGGTCTCCCAGTCCGGGCAGAGCGTGACGGCCACCGACGCCGGCTACAACGCCGCCATCGCCACCAACGCCAGCGTGGAGTTCGGCTTCCAGGGCACCTACTCGGGCAGCAACGCCGCTCCCACGGAGTTCACCCTCAACGGTGTGGTCTGCGACGGCCTGATTCCTCCCGACCCGGATCCGGAGGACCCGGAAGAGCCCGAGGACCCCGATGACCCGGGTGATCCGGGTGCGGACGGGCGGGTGGACAACCCGTACGTGGGCGCGGACGTGTACGTCAACCCGATCTGGTCGGCCAACGCCGCGGCCGAGCCGGGCGGGGACGCGGTGGCCGACGAGCCCACCGGGGTGTGGCTGGACCGCATCAGCG
>VWVT01000015.1 GCA_008638415.1 Nocardiopsis sinuspersici | reverse complement strand
GTGTCCAGCCCCTCCCACGCGGGCACGGCGCGCAGGGCGGGAGTGGCCTCGACCACCCGCCGCCAGGCACGGGCCAGGCGCTCGGGGTCGTCGACCCCGTCCAGACGGACGGTGATCTGTTCGAGGTAGGCGTTCCGGGAACCCCCGTCGGTCAGGGAGTGGAAGAGCATGCCCTGCTGCATCGGGGTGAGCGGCAGGACGTCCTGGACACCGGGGACGGCCAGACGGTCGACCGCGGCCTGGTCCAGCCCGACCAGCGGGAAGTCCGAGGGAGTGGCCCCGCCGACACCGTCACGGAGGCAGAACTCCACCAGGTCGCGTAGGGCGTCGGTGTACCGCTCCGCGAGAGCGGCCATGGTCGCCGGGTCGTGGGCCCGGTCGGAGAAGATCCAGTCGAAGACGAGGGCGTCGTCCTCGACGCGGCCCACCACGTCCAGCAGGTGGGGGCGTTCCTCACGCGGATCGTACTCGCCGCCCGCGTTCAGCCGCAGCCCTGTGTACAGGGCGTCCGCTCCGGTGTCGAAGCGGCCGAGGTAGTTGAAGCTGACGTGGGGGTCGGGGGCCTGTTCCAGGGCGGTGCGCTGGTGCTCGTCCCCCAGGTGTCGCAGGGCGCCGTAGCCGAGGCCGCGCCGGGGGAGGGTGCGGAGCGTCTCCTTGGTGGTCCTGACCTGGTCGGCCCAGTCCTGGGCGCTCGTGAGGGCGACGGGGAACATGGTGGTGAACCAGCCGACCGTACGGGACAGGTCGGCCTGGTCGAAGAGGTCCTCGCGGCCGTGCCCCTCCAGGTCGACGAGGATCCGGTCGTGTCCGGTCCAGCCGGTGAGGACCCGGCCCAGCGCGGCGAGGAGCAGGTCGTTGACCTGGGTGCGAAAGACCGGGGGGACCTCGCGGAGCAGCGCACGCGTGGTCTCGGCGGAGAGCCGGGCCGACACGGTCCGCTGTGAGGAGACCGGCCCGTTGCCCGCGTGGCCGTGGTCACGGGGCACCTCGGCGGGGACGTCGGCGAGTGCGGTCCAGTGGTCGGTCTCGTCGTCGAACCGGCCCTCGCGCGTGGCTTCGGCCAGGCGGTCGGCCCAGGCGGGGAAGGGCGTGGTACGCGCCCCCAGGTCGGCGGCACCGCCTCCGGTGATCTGCCGGTAGGCGGTGGAGAGGTCTTCGAGCAGGATCCGCCAGGAGACGCCGTCCACGACCAGGTGGTGGGCGACGATCAGCAGGCGCGGAGTCCCCTCACCGGTGAACAGCACCATCCGCATCATCGGCCCCGACACGGGCTCCAGTGAGGACTGGGCCAGGCGGATGCGCTCCGACAGCACCTCCTCGGCCCGCTCCGACGCGAGACCGGCCACGTCCACCGTTTCGACGGCCGGCTCGGCCTCCCCCGCCTCGGCGATCCGGAAGGCCCCGGAGGCGTCCGTCCGCAGGCGGAGCATGTCGTGGTGCTCCAGCAGGGCGGCGGACGCCCGGGACAAGGCGTCGGCGTCGGCGTCCTCCGCCAGGTCCAACAGCACCGACATGTTGAAGTGCCCCGGCGCCACGGGGTGGGTCCGCAGGAACCACCGCATGATCGGGGTGGCCGTCACCGGCCCGGAGACCGGGCCTGCCGGCACCGGTGCCGAGCCCCGACCGGTCTCGGCCACCTCGGCCAGGGCCGCGACCGACGGACGGGCGAAGACCTGCTTGGAGGTCACGGTGATCCCCGCCCGTCGGGCCCGGGAGACCAACTGGATACTCAGGATCGAGTCGCCGCCCAGCGCGAAGAAGTCGTCGTGCACACCGACCCGGTCCACACCCAGCACAGACCCGAACACCCCGGCCAGCACCCGCTCCGCCTCCGACCGCGGAGCGACGAAGGCACTGTCGTCACCGCCGTCGGCGGACGGCTCGGGCAGGGCCCGCCGGTCCACCTTGCCGTTGGCGTTCAGCGGCATCGAGGCGAGCGGTACCAGCACCTGGGGCACCATGTACGCCGGGAGCTCACGGGCCAGGGCGGCCCGCACCTCCTCGGCCCGCTCGTCGGGGATCCGCCCCTCCGGGCCCACGGCGTAGCCGACCAGCCTCCGCACGCCGGACTCCGAACGGTGGACGAGCACCACCGCCTCGGACACCTCGGGGCGGCGCAGCAGGGCCGACTCCACCTCGCCGAGCTCGATCCGAAAGCCCCGCAGCTTGACCTGCGCGTCGGCGCGGCCCACGTACTCCAACCGGCCGTCGCGGTTCCACCGCACCAGGTCGCCCGTGCGGTAGAGGCGCTCCCCCGAGCCGAACGGGTCGGCGACGAACCGCTCGGCGGTCAGCCCCGGCCGCCCCCAGTACCCGCGCGCCACACCCGCGCCACCGACGTACAGCTCACCCACGGCACCCGCCGGGGTGCGGCGCAGCAGCCCGTCGAGGACGTGCAGCCGGGTGCCGTCGAGGGGGCCGCCGATCGGCACCGGCTCCGGGACGGGGTCCGTTCCCTCCAGCGGGAAGCGGGTGGCGTACGTGGTCGTCTCGGTCGGTCCGTACACGTTGGCGACCAGGGTGTCCGGGCACGCGCGCCGGACACGCTCCAGCGCCCCGGGGTTGGCGGCCTCACCACCGGTGAGCACCTCACGGAGCCCGGCGAAGCAGGCGGGCTCCTGCGAGGCGTACAGGTTGAACAGCGAGGAGGTCACGAACGCGCCGGTGACGCCGTACCTCTCGACCACGGCGGTGAACTCCTCCGCGTCCAGGCGCCCGGGCGGGGCGACCACGACCGTCCCCCCGCTGAGCAGCGGCACCCAGATCTCGTAGGTGGCCGCGTCGAAGGCGTGCGAGGCGTGGAAGAGCACCCGGTCGTGTCCGCCGCCGCGCCAGCGCCGGTCGCGCGCCAGACGGACGATGTCCCCGTGTGTGACGGCCACGCCCTTGGGCACGCCCGTGGAGCCGGACGTGAACATCACGTAGGCCAGGCTCTCCGGTCCGACCGGCGCCGGTACGTCGGCTCCGGTGCCGGACTCCTCCGCGGCTGCGGCCATCTCGTCCAGGTTCACGACGGGCAGGCCGCGGCCGACCGGGACGCGTTCGGCGGACACCGCGTCGGTGACCGCGCAGACCGCCCCGGTCTCCTCGGCCAGCCGACCCACCCGCTCGGCCGGATCGTCGGCGTGGACGGGGACGTAGGCGGCGCCCGCACGCAGTACCGCGAGCATCGCGGTCACCACGTGCGCGCCCCGCTCCAGGACCAGCAGCACCGGGGACTCGGCGCACGCCCCGCACGCGCGCAGCCGCGCGGCCAGGCCGGCCGAGGCGGTGTCGAGCTCGGCGTAGGACAGGTCCCCGGTCGGGCCGGAGACGGCCGTCCCCCGCGGGTTCCGGGCGACCTGTTCGGCGAACACGTCCGTGACCGTGGCCGGGGAGCCCTCGGGCCCGCGCCCCTCCCAGGCGGTCAGGGCGCGCCGCTCCGCCTCCGGGCGGACGTCGATCCGCGCCACCGGCAGTCCCGGGTCGGACGCCATCAGGTCGGCGATCAGCCGCAGCCCCTCGGCGAGCCCGGCGATCCGGTCCTCGTCGTACAGGTCGGTGTTGTACTCGATGGTGAGCCGCAGGCCGCCATCCCGCTCGGTGAACTCGAAGACCAGGTCGAACAGGGCCGACGTGCGCGGCAGGTCCAGTGGAAGCGCGTCCAGCCCGGGCAGGCCGAGCTCCCCGGAGTGGGCGTTCTGGAGCACCATCAGGGCCTGGAAGAGCGGGGTGCGGCTCGGATCACGGTCGACGGCCACCGCGTCCACGACCCGCTCGAAGGGCAGTTCGTGGTCGAGCGCGGCCAGGACGGTGCGGCGCACGTCGTCGAGGAAGCCCCCGACCGTGGCAGCGGGGGCGACCCGCGACCTGACCACGACGGGGTTGACGAAGAACCCGACCACGTCGTCGACCTGGTGGTGGTCGCGTCCGGCCGAGGCGACGCCGAGTGTGACGTCCCGGCTGCCCGAGGCGGTGGACAGCAGCAGCTGGGTGAGCGCGGTGAGCGTGGTGAACAGGGTCGACCCGTGCCGCCGCCCCAGCTCTTTGAGCGCCCCGGTCAGCTCGGGCGCCAGTTCCAGGCGACGCACCGCGCCCGCCGTGGTCCGGACGGCGGGGCGGGGGCGGTCCGTGGGGATCTCCAGCGGGCGCGCCTCGTCGAGTTCACGCTTCCAGTACTCCAGGCGGTCGCGCACTTCGTGCGCGGTCCAGCGGTCCTGCTCCCATACCGCGAAGTCGGCGTAGTCCACCCGCTCCGGGACGGCCTCCCCGCCCGGCCGCCCGGCCGGCCCGGCCCGGTACAGCTCCGCCAGGTCCCGGGCGATGACGTCCACCGACCAGCCGTCGCAGGCGATGTGGTGGGCGCTCAGAACCAGGACGTGCTCGTCGTCGCCGAGCCGGACCAGCAGCGCCCGGAAGGGAGTGCCGTCCACGAGGTCGAAGGGGCGCTCCACCTCGGCGGTGAGTACCTTCGCCAACCGCTTCCGACGCTCCTGCCCCGTGTCGCCCAGGTCGCACCGGGAGAGCAGGTCGCGGCCGTCCCGGGGTTCGCGGACCAGCTGGACGGAACCGTCGTCGGTGGTGGCGTAGGTGGTGCGCAGGATCTCGTGCCTGCGCTGTAGACCGCTGAGGGCCGCCTGCAGCGCCGGAACCGAGAGCCGGCCGGTCAATCGGTAGGCGCTCCCCGTGTAGTACTCGGTGCTGGCCGGGTCGTGCTGGTACAGGAACCACAGGCGGCGCTGCGCCGACGACAGGGGAAGGGGCAGGTCCCGGTCGGCGCGGGTGATCGGCCGCACGGCGTCCGCGGAGCCGACGCCCTCGGCGGCCAGCCGTTCCGGGGTCGGCAGGGCGAACACCGCCCGCCGGTCCAGGGCCGTGCCCAGGCGGGCGTCGATGCGGGACAGGGCGCGGACGGCGAGGACGGAATCGCCGCCCAGCGCGAAGAAGTCGTCGTGCACCCCGACCCGGTCCAGGCCCAGGACGGCGGCGAACGCCTCGGCGATCACCCGCTCGGCGTCGTCACGCGGTGCCACGTACTCCGGCCCGGGAACGGCCTCGTCGGGCACGGGCAGCAGGGCGCGGTCGATCTTGCCGTTGGGGGTGGTGGGCATGGCCTCCAGCGCCACCACGACGGACGGAACCATGTGGGAGGGCAGGCTCTCGGCCAGGGCCGCGCGCACCCGGCCCCCGTCGGGCACGGGCCGGTGCGGCGCCCCCGCCACGTAGGCCACCAGGTGGCGGACGCCGGGGCGGTCCTCGCGCACCAGCACCGCGGCGTTGGCCACGCCGGGCACTCGGGCGGCCGCGGTCTCGATCTCTCCCGGCTCGATGCGAAAGCCCCGCAGCTTCACCTGGTCGTCGCTCCTGCCCCGGAACTCCAGGTCGCCGTCGGGCCGGACGCGCACCACGTCACCGGAACGGTACATCCGTGATCCGGGTGGGCCGAACGGGTCGGCGACGAAGCGCTCCGCGCTCAGCCCGGGGCGGCCGTGGTAGCCGCGGGCCAGCCCGGCACCGCAGACGTACAGCTCTCCGGTCCCTCCCGCCCCGACCGGGCGGAGCCCCTCGTCCAGCACGTGGACGGCGGTGCCGTCGACGGCCCGGCCGATCGGCGGCACCGTCTCTCCGGACAGGGGCGCGCTCATGGTCGCGCACACCGTCGTCTCGGTGGGCCCGTAGCCGTTGTACATCCGGCGCCCACGCGACCACAGGTCCACGATCTCGCCGGGGCACGCCTCTCCCGCCACCATCACCGCCCGCAGGTCCGACAGGCCCTCCGGTGACAGACCCGGCAGCACGGCCGGGGGCAGCGTCACGTGACTGATCCGGTGGTCACGCAGGGTCCCGACCAGTGCCTCGCCCAGCAGCAGGTGCCGGGGCAGGACCACCAGGGCCGCGCCGTTGAGCAGGGCCATGCACACCTCGAACACGGAGGCGTCGAAGCTGGACGAGGCGAACTGCAGTACCCGGGAGTCCGGGGACACCTCCATGCGCACCCGCTGGGTGGCGGCCAGGTCGGCGATGCCTCGGTGAGTGACCAGGACGCCCTTGGGACGGCCGGTGGACCCGGAGGTGTAGATGACGTAGGCGACGTCGTCGGGCCGGGGGCGGGTGTCGGGGAGCGGGTCGGTCCCCTCGACCCCGACCGCGTCCAGGGACCGGACCCCGTCGGGGAGCGAACCGGCCGACACGGCGTCGGTGAGCACCAGGTCCGCCCCGGAGTCGGAGAGCACGTAGGCCAGGCGCTCGGCCGGGTAGGCGGGGTCCAGGGGCAGGTAGGCGGCTCCGGCCCGCATGGCCGCGAGCAGGCAGACCACCAGTTCGCGGCCGCGTTCGAGGCAGACCCCGACCGTGTCCCCGGGACGGACCCCGCTCCGCACGAGGCCGCGAGCCCGCCGCTCGACGAGGTCGGCGAGCTCCGCGTAGGTGAGCGTCTCGCTTTCGGACACCAGCGCCACCGCTTCGGGGCGCTGGGCGGCCCGCTCGGTGAAGAGCTCCGGAAAGGTACGGGTGGACAGACCCTGCGGGGACAGCACGATCACTACTCCTGGGGTTCGGGTGGGGGAGGGGAGGCGAACCGGTGGCTGGGGCCGCGGGAGGAACCGGTGAGGGGAGGGGCGGAGCGGGGCAGGGTCAGGCGCGGGAGCGGACCGGGAGCGGGGTCCGGCGCAGAGCCCGGCCGTTGTACTGCATCGACGCGATCGACCCGGCCTCCTGTGGGTCGCGCAGGAAACGGCCGCTGAACGACATGCCGCCGAGGTCGCCCATGGTGACGGAGAAGTACAGGTCGGAGGTGGTCGTCATCGGTCCGGAGAACCCGTTGGACAGGCTGAACCAGAAGCCGTCGGAACCCAGCCGGGTGACGTCCACCATCAGGTCGCCGTTGACGTACCGGCCGGTGATCTCCTCACCGGGGGCGGCCGCCGGGGCACGGGGCGCCGGCTGCCGGTAGTGCCCCACGTCCAGGCCCAGTCCGCGCATGCCGGCCACCAGCCCCTCCCAGAACCGCAGCCCGGAGGTGCCGTTGGTGGTCAGGGCCAGGGCGGTACGCCCCTCGGGGTCGACGCGGAGGTTGCAGGTGCCGCCGTCGAGCGTGCCGTCGTGGCCGTACCAGAGCCGGTCGCCGGCCAGGTGCAGGGCCCAGCCCGCCCCCCAGCCGTCGGCCAGGCCGAAGGGGTCGGCGGCGGGCACGGATCGTCCCATCTCGTGCAGCACCCGCGGGGCGGCGATGTCGGTGTCCAGGACCGCGTCCTCGGGCGCCATGAAGGCGCGGCCGAAGTTGACCAGGTCGGTGGCGCTCCCGGCCAGGCCGCCCGCCGGGGTCAGCGCGGGTTCGACGTGGAAGTCGACCGGTTCGACCGTCCGAGAGGGGATGTCGACGGTGTGGCCGCTGACGGTCGGGAGTTCGGATCCGGGATCGCGGGCGTCGTGCACGAAGGCCGGGTCCAGCCCGGCGGGCAGGAACAGGTGCGACTCCAGGGTCTCCCACCAGTCCTGTCCGGTAACGGCCTCCACCAGGTAGGCGGCCAGGGAGTAGGCGCTGTTGGAGTAGGAGAAGGCCGTACCGGGGACGCCGACCGGACCCTGCTCCAGCAGGGACACGGCCTGGCGGCGCAGGGACGCGGACCGGACCGGCCCCTCGTCGTGGTCGGAGACCAGGCCCGCGGTGTGGCTGAGGAGCTGGCGGGAGGTCACCGCGTTCGCCGAGTTCCCGCCTGCGGGGCGACGACCCGGAAGGTACTCGACCACGGGGGTGTCGAGGTCGACGTCGCCGTCCTCGACCAGCTGCATGACCAGGGCCGCGGTGAAGATCTTGGAGACGGAGCCGTAGGCGAAGCGGGAACGGGCGGTGACGGGACGGCCCGAGCGGGCCCGCTCGACCCCCGTGGTGAATTCGTGCAGCTCACCGTCGTGGTACAGGGACAACTGGGCTCCGGGGACCAGGGAATCGACGGCCAGGTCCTCAAACAGCCGTGAAAGGTTTTTAACCACGTCATCTCCCGTCTGGCTTGAGAATGAGGCGTTCACCTGATGGTGTTTATGGAGCAGAGATGTAGCCAGCAATACCGACGGACAGATACTTCACCATACCTTCGGGGTGCGTCAAGGGATACGGTTGGCACCCGAACACACAGTTCACGTGGACCGAATCTCCTTCGGATAATCCCCGCACGATGATCGGAACGGCGACCCGCCCAGCACCGCCGGCGCCCGCTCCGGCGGACTCATTCCAAGATCATTTCCCGGTTGCGCGCGCAGGCTTCGTAAGCCGTTCCACGAAGGGTGGGACGTCCTCGCGCCCAGGAGCGAACGAGAGCAGGGACATGTCTCTGAGCTGTGCTTTCACTGACTCATGGACGACCCGGCCGGCAGTGCGCGAAGGGCCTGGGAACCGCTTCCGAGCCGGAGGCCGCCCCTGGTTCCGGAGCCCCCTCGGCGGGCGGGCCGTGGCCGCGACGCGACCGACATGGAGATGAATTTCAAACAGAATTCAAAGCGATGCCGCTTGCACGGAGGGGATCGCCGCGCCCAAAGTGAGCCGCACAGGAAGCCCCCCGGAAGGGTGTCGCGGCCGGTTCACCCCAAAAGATGGCCACATTTGGCCATTGATTGACGGGGGAAACAAAAACTCCACCCGGATCGCCGGGTGGAGTGGTGAGGTTCACACCAGAAGGTAAAGGGATGTATTTCCTCTGGTATGCCGCCTGGGGACCTACTTTCGGTGGCGCAGGTGGTGCATCACCAGAAGGACTATGCACAGAACGGTCAGCAGTCCGAAGCCCACACTGATCAGCGGGTGGAAGCTGCCGAAGGAGGTGACCGCGTTGGCCGTGGCGCCGAGGATGATCAGCAGCCACAGCACGGCTCGCGTCGCGTACCGGCCCTGCCGGGAGGGAGTCCCGTCATGGCGCCGTCCGGCGTCACCTGAACTCCGCGCGAAGCGGTAGGGATCGCTCATATCACATCTCCTGGGATCCGACATCGGCGGTCGGGTGGTCCCTGCCGCGGACACCTACGACCCTAGGAGTCCGGGCCGCGGCGGGGCGATCCCGCGCACTGGACAGTGTCGGTACAGCAGGCTGTACTCTTCCGGGCCGGCCCCTCCACCGGGCGCCCCGTGCCGGTAGTGTTGCGCCGAGTCGGATCCGGCCAGGAAGTGAACATGCCCCCCACCGACAACGACACCAGGCCGCTCCGGGAACTGGTGGTGTCCGGGCTCAACAACGTGTTCCTGAGCCTGGAGCGCCTCGCCGGCGGACTGGTCACCGCCCTGATGGCGCTGTTCGCCCTCACCCTCCTCGGCGCGGTCCTCCTCGCGAGCCTCCTCGGCGTCGGCCTGCTGTTCCTGCCCGCGGCCCTGCGCCTGCTGCGCGCGGTCGCCAACCGGGAGCGGCACCGCCTGAGCCGGTGGGGGGCGCCGATACCGTCGCCCGTCGCGACCCGCGGCCCCACCACCCTCGCCGATGCGTCGCGAGCCCTCGTCCACGACGTCCAGGTCCGGCGCGACCTGGTCTGGCTGGTCTGCCACTCCACCCTGGGACTCCTGTCGGGGCTGCTGGGAGTCCTGCTGCCGGTGATCGCGGTCCGGGACACCACCTTCCCCTTGTGGTGGTGGCTGCTGCCCCCGGACGCGGCCGGGGCCTCCATCGGCGTCCCCGTCCACGACTGGTACACGGCCCTGGCCGTCGGCCTGCTGGGGGTGGCCTGGGGAGCGATCATGTTCGGGTTGGAGCCGATCCTGGCCTGGCTCCAGTCGTGGCCGGGCCACCGACTGCTGGGGCCGCACTCGCGGATCGTCCTCAACGAGCGCATCACCGAACTCACGGTCACCAGAGCCGCCGCCCTGCAGTCGCACACCGCCGAGCTCCGCCGGATCGAGCGGTCCCTGCACGACGGGGCCCAGAGTCGGCTGGTCGCCGTCATCATCCAGCTGGGGTCCGCCCGGCGGACGTTGGGGACTAACCCGGAACGGGCGGACGCGGCGCTGGAGCGCGCCCAGGCCACCGCCGAGGGCGCGCTGGCCGAACTGCGCGGGCTGGTGCGCGACATCCTCCCCCCGGCCCTGGAGAACCACGATCTGGAGGGGGCTCTCAGCGCGCTCGCCACGGGCTGTTCGGTCCCCTGCACGGTCGAGGCCGAAGGGCTGGGTTCCCTCGCCTCGTCCATCGAGGCGACGGCCTACTTCGCCGTCGCCGAGTCGGTCACCAACGTCACCCGGCACAGCGGGGCCGGGTACGCCCGGGTCCGGGTCGGCAGAGAAGGGGACACCTTGCACATCCACATCCACGACGACGGCCGGGGCGGTGCGGCCGAGAACGCCGGCACCGGCCTGGTGGGCATACGGCGCCGGATCGAGGCACACGACGGCACACTCACCGTGGACAGCCCCGAGGGCGGACCGACCGACATCCGGGTGGAGCTGCCGTGCGGATCGTGATCGCCGAGGACGACGCCCTGCTCCGGGAGGGGATGGCCGCCTTGCTGCGGGACGAGGGCTTCGAGATCGTCGCGGCCGTCGGCGAGGTCGACGCGCTGCTCGACGCGGTGGCCGAGCACGTGCCCGACATCGCCATCATCGACGTGCGGATGCCGCCGACCTACACCGACGAGGGGATCCGTGCCGCGGTGCGCGCCCGCGCCATCCGCCAAGGACTTCCGGTCCTGGTGCTGTCGGCCTACGTCGAGCAGTCGTTCGCCACGGAGCTGATGGAGAGCGGGGCGTCGGGCATCGGCTACCTGCTCAAGGAGCGGGTCGGCCGGGTCGAGCAGTTCCTGGACATCCTACGCAGGGTCACGGAGGGGCAGACCGCCATCGATCCGGAGGTGGTCGCCCAACTGTTCGCCCGCAGGCACGCCAACGACGTGCTGTCCCAGCTCAGTCCCCGCGAGCGCGACGTGCTCGTCCTCATGGCCGAGGGGCTGGGCAACGGGGCGATCGCCGAGCGGATGACCGTCACCGCCGGCGCGGTGCACAAGCACATCCGCAGCATCTTCGGCAAGCTGGGGCTGTCCCCGGACGACCGTTCGGACCGGCGCGTCGCCGCGGTCCTGCGCTACCTGAACGCCACGGGCCGCTGACACCGGACGCGGGTTCGCGTCGTTCCGCTTCAGCGCCGCTGCCAGGGATCAGGAGCGGCTTCTCCACGGCCGTCCCCATGTGGTCCTGTTCGCCGCTGCGGGGGCGTCTCCGTCGGCCTTGGCCATGGGCCTGTTCTCCCACCGGACCGGGCGGACGACGGCTTTCCGCGTATGTGCCGAGCCGGCACCCGGGAACGGGTCCCGGGTGCCGCGCCGAGGCCGGACGGCCGTCCTCGGTCAGCCCTCGTCGGGCCCCTCGGCGGGCGCGGAGGCGGTCTTCCTCCGGCGGGCCAGGTAGGTGGCCGCGCCACCACCGGCGGCGATCGCCGCACCGGCCGCGATCAGTCCGACGACCGGGCTGCCGGTCCGAGCCAGCGCGTCCTCGGACCCGTCTTCGGCGCCCTCCTCGGCGGTGTCCCGGCCGTCCTCGTCAGCGGGCTCCCCGCCCTTGCCGGGGTCGCCCTCGCCGTCGGTGTCGCCGTCCTGGCCGCCTTCGCCGGTGTCGCCGTCCTCGTCACCGGTGCCTGACCCGTCGTCACCGCCGCCGGTCTCGCCGCCGGACCCGTCGTCACCGCCGCCGTCCTCGTCTCCGGTGCCCTCGTCACCGTCGTCGCCACCACCGTCTCCGGTGCCCTCGTCGCCGTCCCCGGCGCCCGCGGGGTCGGTGTCCGAGGCGACGATGGCCTCACCGACCTCGTAGGAGACGCTGAACCCCTCGTCGGGGAAGGTCACGACCATGTCCAGGGTCTGGGTTCCACCCCACAGTTCCTGCTCGGTGTCCAGTCCCTGGTACACCAGCGACTGGTTCACGAGCGTCTCGTGCCAAGGAGCCGTCTCGGTGGAGAAGGAGATCTCGGCGCCGAGCTCGTTCACCGCGACGGACTCGGTGCCCGGGTCGTGGGAGAACTCCCTCTCCCCCGCCCAGTTCTGGGTGACCCCGATCTCGGTGTCGGCGAAGGACGCCTGGAGGACCGGCTCGTCGGATCCCCCCGCGGAGTTCTCCAGACCGGGCTGGGAGACACCGCCCTCGACCACCGCGCGCATGGCCTCGACATCGGCTTCCGTGAGCTCGACGCGCAGCTCCACGAACTTCACGCGGGCGACGAGGTCGTCCTCGACCACGTCCACCACAACGGAGGTGCGGGAGTCGGCGAAGACCTCGCCGCCGAAGGCGTCCAGATAACGGTAGGTGCCGTGGACGTCACCGCCTCGCGGGTGGAAATTGGTGATGTCGGCCTCACCCGCGACGTTCGCGTGCGCGTAACCGACCTCTCCGTTCTCGGCGTGGGCGGGAACGGCGGTCGCGATGCTGAGCGCGCCGAAGGCGGCGAACGCGACTCCGCCCTGGAGAATACGGCGCGCGGGGATTCGGTAACGCGAAACCAAGGAAAACCTCGTTCGGATCGGCCCGGACCGCGTTCTCTGGGGCGGCCGGGCGGGGGATGCGGATGCTTCGGTCCTCGACCGGTGACACGGGGGGCCGGGCAGGGAAAGCCTGGTGGGCACGTGGGGTAGGAACTGAGTACCACCACCCACCGAGACCCTAGCCGCGGACGGGACGCCGAATGGACAACCGTCAATGACGATGGCATAACGTCGACGCCCCGCACCGCACCACGATGAGTTCCTTCCGAGAATTCATCGGAATCACATGTAAACCATGAATCATCTCCGGCGTCATATCGGTAATCCACACCAAGGAAACGTGGTCCCGGCACAGTTGCCCGGAGAACGCGCGAAGCGCCGGAACGGGAGGCGTGAGTGACGTGCCCGGTATGCCGGGGCAGGTGTGGAGGAAGAACCGAAACTCCCGAACGCTGTGCCAGTGGACGGTCTCGCCCCGACGACGGCCCGTGGGACCACGCCCACATGGACGCCGGGCTTCCGCGCCCCCGGCCCGGGCCGGGGGCGCGCTCGGAACGGCGCGGGGGGCATCACCGGACCGCTCCCGCGTCCATGCCCGTCGAGCTCCCCTGCCGGCCGGGCGGGTCGGTGACGGGACGGACGGCGATGGCCTCGGCAACCGTGTCTTGGCCTGCACGAGCTCATCGGAGGTCGGCGTGGGAGAGGGCGCCGCGGCGGTTTCTCGTACTTCGGGCCGATACACGGCACGGCCCGGACCCATAACATGGACCCGTGCACGGCCTCCTCCGTTCCGTGTGGGACGAACCCCGCCCCTCTCCCCCTCCGCCACGGACCTGGTGGGACTGGGCGCTCGTCGGGGTGCTCGTGGTGCTCGCGGTGACCGAGGGGTTCCTGAGACCGGACCTCCCGTTGCGCGTCCTGTCGGTGGCGGTCGTCGCCGGGCTGGTGCCCACGCTGCTGTGGCGCCGCACCCGACCGCTGCCGATGCTCGTGGCCGCCTTCGGCGTCTCGGGGCTGGTTCCGCTGGTGGCGGACGAGGCGTCCGCGCAGATGTACACGACGGCGTACCTGCTGCTCCTGCCGTACTCGCTGTTCCGGTGGGGCTCCGGACGCGAGATCGTGGCGGGCTCGGCTGTCGTGCTCGCCAAGTTCCTCCTCCAGGCCGCCTTCGACGACCTCGGCACGACCGACGCGATCGGCGGGTTCGCCGTCCTGTTCTCGGTCGGCGCCCTGGGCACGGCACTGCGGTACCGGGCCGGGGCCAGGGCCCGCGCGTTCGACCAGGTCCGGCTGCTCGAACGCGAGCGGCTGGCCCGCGACCTGCACGACACCGTCGCCCACCACGTCTCGGCGATGGCGATCCGCGCCCAGGCGGGGCTGGCCACGGCGTCTCGGCCGGACAGCGCTGTCGACGCCCTCCGGGTGATCGAGGCGGAGGCGTCGCGCACCCTCACCGAGATGCGCACCATGGTCCGTGCCCTGCGCGGCGGCGAACCGGCCGACCTGGCGCCCAGCCCGGGCTTTGGCGACCTCGAACGGCTCGCGGTCCGGGACGGTCCGGGCCCGGCCGTCGACGTGCGCATCGACGGCCCGCTCGACGGCCTTCCCCCGTCCGTGGGCACGGCGGTCTACCGCCTGGCCCAGGAGTCGGTCACCAACGCCCGGCGCCACGCCCGCAACGCCACCCGCGTCGAGGTCCGTGTCACCGCCGACGACACGTCGGTGCGCCTGCGGGTGAGCGACGACGGCGACACCGGCCCGCTGCGCCCGGGGGCGGCGCCCGGCTACGGGATCGTCGGCATGGTCGAACGCGCCCACCTGCTGGGCGGCACCTGCGAGGCCGCGCCCGGCCCCGGACGGGGATGGACCGTGACCGCCGCGCTGCCCCTGAGCGGGGCGGCATGAGCATCCGGGTGGTCGTCGCCGACGACCAGGAGATCGTCCGCACGGGCCTGACGATGATCCTCGACGCCCAGCCGGGCATCGAGGTCGTCGGTGGGGCCGCCGACGGTCGGGAGGCGGTCGAGCTCGCCCGGCGGCTGCGGCCCGAGGTGTGCCTGTTCGACGTCCGGATGCCCCGGGTCGACGGCATCGAGGCCACCCGCGCCCTCGCCGGTCCGGGCGTCACCGATCCGATCGCCGTCGTCGTCATCACCGTCTTCGACTTGGACGACTACGTCTACTCCGCGCTCAAGGCGGGCGCCCGGGGCTTCCTACTCAAGGACGCGGGCCCCGAACTGCTCGCCCAGGCCGTCCGTGCGGCCGCGGCCGGGGACGCGCTCATCGCGCCGAGCGTCACCGCGCGGCTGCTCCGGACGTTCGCCGGCACCGGGCCCGCCGGGCCGCCGGTGCAGCCCACCGATCCGCTCACGGACCGGGAGGAGCAGATCCTGGTCGCCGTGGCGCGCGGACGGACCAACGGCGAGATCTGCGCCGAGTTCCACATCACGCTCAGCACCGTCAAGACCCACATCGCCAGCCTGATGGCCAAGATCGGCGCCCGTAACCGCGTCGAGGCCGCCATGTGGGCCTACGAGACCGACCGCGTCAGGAACGGGTCCGGACGCGGAGGCGCTCCCCGGCGGTGACCGGGCCCGCGCGGCGGCCGCACCCGGGGAGCCGCGCGGGTCCCGCGGCCGGGGTACGACTCCGTCCTCGTACTATCGGCCGACCCGGTTCAGGCCCATCTTCCGATGAGTCGCCACCCCCTCGGCCGCCACGATCGGTTCATGGCGACGGAAGACACGGTGTCGGGGTCGCCACGACCACGAAGGGACTCGTCGTGACCTCCTCCAGCCGACGCGAGTGGCTCATACCCACCCTGCTCATCCTGCTCAGCGCGGTTCCCCTGGCCGCCGGCGCCGTCCGCGTGGGCGAGCTGGCCGGCGGCGCCCAGATCACGCCGGACAACGCCCGGTTCCTCGCCTCGCCCGCACCCGTGGTGCTGCACATCATCAGCTCCGGCCTGTACTGCGTCCTGGGAGCCTTCCAGTTCGTCCCCGGCATCCGCCGCCGAAGGATCGGGTGGCACCGCACGGCCGGGCGGCTCCTGGTTCCGCTCGGGCTCGCCGCGGCGCTCTCGGGGCTGTGGATGACCGTGTTCTACGCCATCCCCGAGGGTGACACCGGCCTGCTCACCGTCATACGGCTCGTCTTCGGCACGGCCATGGCCCTGTCGCTCGTCCTCGGCCTCGCCGCGGTGCGGCGGCGGGACATCGCCCGGCACGGCGCCTGGATGATCCGCGGCTACGCGATCGGGCTGGGCGCGGGCACCCAGGTGCTGACCCACCTGCCCTGGACACTGTTCATCGGCACTCCCGGCGAGTTCAGCAGGGCGATGCTCATGGGCGCCGGCTGGGTGGTCAACGTCGCCGTGGCCGAGTGGGTCATCCGCGGGCGCCCGGCCGGGTCCGCACGTCCCCGCCCCGCTTCGCGCGTGGAGGGGACCCGGTGAGGGAGGCGGCCGGGACCGTTCCACGCCACCCGGCCTCCGGCGTCGTGCCCCCTGCCCGAACCGCGCGCGGGGCCCTCCGGCTATCCTCCGGGGTGCCGCCCGCCGTGGCGGCGCCTGGGCGACCGGGAACGCACGCCGCTCACCCCCACCAACGGAGGGCCCATGTCCACGCCGCACACGCAGGTCGTCAACTGGGCCGGCAACGTCACCTTCGGAAGCCCGCGGGTCCACCGGCCCCGGACCCTCGACGAGCTGCGCCGGACCGTCCGGGACAGCACGAGGATCCGTGCCCTCGGCAGCGGCCACTCCTTCAACCTCGTCGCCGACTCCGACCACGACCTGGTGCGGCTGGACGGCCTGCCCACGGAGATCGGTATCGACGCGGAGGCCTCGACCGTCACCGTCTCCGCCGGTACGCGCTACGCCGAACTGGTCACCGCGCTGGACGGTCGGGGCTTCGCGCTGGCCAACCTGGCGTCACTGCCGCACATCTCGGTCGCGGGGTCCTGCGCGACCGGCACCCACGGGTCCGGGGATGATCAGCGATGCCTGTCCGCCGCCGTCCGCGCGGTGGAGCTCGTCGGCCCCGACGGCGACCTGGCCTGGTTGAGCCGCGACGCGGATCCCGAGGTCTTTCCCGGCGCGGTGGTCGCGCTCGGCGCGCTCGGCGTCGTCACCCGGCTCTCGCTGGAGATCGAGCCGGCGTTCGAGATGTCCCAGCGGGTCCGTGTCGGAGTGCCCCTGGACGAGGTGGCCGACCACGTCGACGACGTGTTCAGCGCGGCCTACAGCGTCAGCCTGTTCACCGACTGGCGCGGCGAGGGCTCCGTGTGGCTCAAGCACCGCACCGACCGGCCGGCGGGCGCGTGGAACGGCGGCCGGCCGGCGCGGCGGCCGATGCACCCCGTCCCCGGGATGCCCCTGGGCGCCAGCACCGAGCAGATGGGCGCCGTCGGCCCCTGGCACGAGCGCCTTCCCCACTTCCGGCCCGAACTGGAGCCGAGCGCGGGCGAGGAGCTCCAGTCCGAGTTCTACGTGCCCCGGGAGCTCGCCGGGGCCGCCTTCGCCGCCCTCCGCGGGATCGGACACCTGGTGGCCCCGGCGCTGCACATCGCGGAGGTGCGCACGGTCCGCGCGGACGACCTGTGGCTGAGTCCCGCCCACGGCCGGGACTGCGTCACCTTCCACTTCACCTGGCTCAAGGACCCGGAGGCCGTGGCCCCGGTCCTGGCCGCCGTGGAGGAGCGCCTCCTGCCGCTGGGCGCCCGCCCGCACTGGGGCAAGCTCACCACGATGGCCGCACCGGACATCGCCGCCGGGTACGAGCGCGCCGCGGACTTCGAGCGCCTGATGCACGGCCTCGACCCGTCGGGGAAGTTCCGCAACGCCTTCGTCGACGGCCTCTTCCCCCGCGCGTGACGGGGGCTCCGGTGTCCGCCCCCGTGCGCCGGAGCGGTCAGTCGCAGCCGAAGAGGCCGCAGACGTCGGCGGCCGAGGTGGACGCCTCCAGGTCGTCGTACCAGGCGTAGCTGTCGTTGGCCGGCGCGAACCCCTCGGTGGATCCGCCGAAGAAGGTCGAGAAGTAGGCCTTGTCCACCAGGTCGCCGTTGGACACCAGGCGCAGGCCGGTGACCAGGGCGGCGGACTCACCGTCGTAGAAGACCTCGATCTCGCCGTCGGGGTTGGCCCGGCCGTCGGTGACGGTGTTGACCCTGAGCCGCTGGACGATGTTCACCCACTCGTCCCGGGGATAGTGGACGTCGGCGCCGTCGACGCGCAGGACCGCCTCGTCGCCGTACTTCCCCTCCTTGTCCATGTGGTAGTAGTACACGGACGCGCGGCCGTCCCGGCGCCAGATCATGCGCGAGGTGAAGCCGTTCTCGCCGTCGCAGAGCCGTCCTCCCGAGCACGCCGCGCCCCCGGCCAGGCCCAGTCCGAGCTTTCCGCCGAACGAGGTGCTACCCCAACTGAAGTCCTCGCCGAGGCGCACCCAGTAGGACAGGTGGTACTCGCGTGCCGGGGTGAGCTGGAACGGCGCCAGCACGCCGGAGTCGCGCGGACCGATCTCCCCCTCGGGGTAGAACACGCGCAGCGACTTCTCGCCTCCGCGGGCGGGGACCGAGTCGTCGATGAGGGTGCGCTCGTCCATCCCCAAGCCGTAGGGGGCGTACCACCCGTCCTTCTCCCACTCCGCCAGGGTGTAGGCGCTGCCCGCGGCCGGCCGTTCGAAGGTGTTGTACCGGTAGGTGGGCGAGTGGACGATGTCGGCGGCCGCGGGAGCGGCGGCCAGCACGGTCGACAGCACCGTGGAAGAGAGTGCGGAGGCGATCAGGGCCTTGGCTGTCACGGACGTCTCCATTGCGCATCGGCGATGGGGCCCATCCTCTGTTCCCGGCCACGTGCGACCGGTGCGCGACACGGTCGGACCCTTCCGTTCACCTTCCGTTCACGCAGGTGGGACCGCCTGCCGTTCACCGGAGGGGCCCTGGGCGCCGCCGGGGCCCGGCGCCCCCTAGGGATGCCGGGGACATCGGACGCGGCCGCGTCCGGGGTGGCCGAACCTTCCGGGATGAACCCGATACCGCGCACCGCGCGCGACGGCCAGTCTGGGAGTGTCCCCGTCCGGTTCCTCCGAAGGAAGACCGATGGCCTCCTCAGCCCCCGCCTCCTCCCGTCCCCCCGCACGGCCGGGACCCGTCCGCCCCCGCCGCCGCGTCACGGCCGTGCTCGTCGCGGTCACGGTGCTGTGCGCGCTGCTCGCCGTGTTCGCCGCCTCCGCCTACGTGGGGCTGGACCCCGGCACGTCCCAGGTGGACCTGCGGCCGGACCGGCCGCTCCACTACCCGTTCCTGCTGGTCCACGTGGCCGCGTCGGTCCTCGCGCTCGTCACCGCGCCCCTCCAGTTGTTCCCCGCTCTGCGGCGCGGCCGGGCGCACCGCGTGATCGGCCGGATCCACCTGTTCGCCGGGGTGTTCCCCGGAGCGCTCTCCGGGCTGGCCGTGGGCGTGATGAGCACCTACGGCTTCGCCGCGCAGGCGGGCTTCTCTCTGCTGGCGGTGCTGTGGTTCTCCGTCGGCGCGGCCGGGTACCGCGCGGTCCGGCAGGGACGTCACGCCGACCACCGGGAGTGGATGCTGCGCCTGTTCGCCCTGACGATGGCCGGGGTGACGCTGCGTGTGCTGGTGGTGGTGCTGGTACCCGCCCTCACACCGCTGGTCGGTCCGGCGCACGGCGGCGACGAGGAGGCGGTCTTCCGGGAGGTCTACCAGGGCATCGCGTGGCTGTGCTGGGTGCCCAACCTCCTCGTCGCCGAGTGGTACCTGCGGCGGTCCCGCCGGGGCGCCCCCGGGGCCGTGTGACGTCCGTCGGACGGGGACCGGCGTCCCGGTGGGGGCGGCGGCGGGGGACACCGCGACCACCGCGGTCCTGCCCGTTGGCCCTTCCCGGCGGCTCCGTGCGGATACGTCGGCGCCCGGGGTGTGTGTGGCGTTTGAGCAGGTGGCGGTAGGTCAGGAGAGAGGAACACAGGAGGACCGAGGCACGCCGAGTGCTCTGGAGGGACGATGATCACGTACCAGGAACTCATGGACCACGTCACCCAGCAAGGAAACGTGCCCGACGACGAGGCCCGGCGAGCGCTCGAAGCCGTGACCGGCGAACTGGCGCGGCACGCCGACCCCGAGACGCGCGACCGGCTCGTGGAGCAGCTTCCCACGGGACTGAGCAAGCGTATTCCGGCCCCGCGCCGGGAGGCGGAGCCGAGCACCTCCGGGCAACTGGCCCAGGAGGTCGGCGAGCGGATCGGCTGCCCGCCGGAGAGGGCGACGCACCTGACCAGGGTGGTGCTGTCGGGCATCCACTTCAGTGAGCCCGAGCTCGCCGAGGCGCTCGCCTCCCGGCTGCCCGCGGAGTTCGCCCAGTGGGCCGAGGACCCGAACGGAGCCATGGGCCGTTCCGACGCCGGGCTGTCGGGCACGCCGGCCCGCCTGGACCAGTCCACCCTCGAACACGCTCTGGGCCGCCTCCGCGGCTGGGAGGGCGACACCACGGGACTGACCAGGTCGGTGGACCTGCCGAGGGTCCGTGTCACGCCGCTGCTGAACCGGATCGACCGGGCCTCGCACGAGATCGACCACTCCTACGAGCACGAGTTCACCGACTCGGGGGTCGCGTTCACCGTCCGGACCGCGTCGATCGGCGCCGTGACCACCAAGGACATCGAGATGGCCGAGCGCATCGACGAGGCGGTGACCGCGATCGGCTCGGGCGGCTGAGCACCGGACCGACCGTGCTCGCGGGGCCGTCCCGCCCGGTCGCGGCCGCGCGAACCGGTTCGTGGAGGCCTCCCCCGTGCGCGGGAGCCGCGGGGGTGCGGGGGTTCGGGTAGAGGGCTCAGTAACCGGCGGAGCGGAGCCGGTGCCAGGCCGTCATCCAGCGCTGGCGCTCGCCCGCGTCCTCGCCCGCGCAGGCGGTCACGAAGGCCATCAGGAACACGTACCCGGGCAGTGCGGTGCCCTCCAGGACCTGCTGGAAGGTGGACCGCTTCACCGCTCCCCCGCACAGGTACTCCAGCTCCACGTAGGACCAGTCGCCCGCCCAGACGAGGTAGCGGCGCATGGTCAGCAGGAACTCAGCGGGGGTCTCGGCGTCCAGGGGGTTGGGACGCCGTTCGTAGCCGTCCAGGGCACGGACGGGCAGGTGGCGCTCGACGACGGCGCTGGGGGTCGCGAGGACCCGGTCCAGCCAGCTGGTACGGCCGAGAGCTCTGTTGGGGCCGGTGGGTTCGAGAACGCCCGTGGTGGTCAACCTTCTCCTTTCACCAATCGTTTCGTGGGTGCCTTCGACGGGGGTACGCCTGCACGGCGCGCATGAGCACAAGGGGGAGAGAACACCGAAGACCGGAGACCGGCTGTTGTGGAGGCAACCCCGACTGTCCGGTTACGGGGAAATCTACCGGATGAACACGACACACGAAAGCGCCCGCCACCCCCGCTTCCGAGAGACGTCGGTCTCCTTGTCCTGCGACTTCACCGCCCTTGCCGGGGCTCCTGCGAACTTCTGTGGCAAAACGCATCAAAGGTCATCTGGAGTGCCGGATAGAACGTCCCCATGGCGGGAAGGGCATGGAACGGCACCACCTGCGCGGAAAGAAAGCCGCATACGCGCATCAGCAAATTAGCTGGGCCAAATAGCAGTTTTGTGCCTGACCGTAATTAGTCCCCGGGTGTCCACGCCAACACCGTGGCGTCGTCGCTTCCCTTGGCCCGCGGATGTTTCCGCCGCTCCGGATCAGCGGCCTCCAGGTCGCGCACCCGGCGCAGAAGGGCACGGGGTCCCCTGTCCGAAACCAGGGCGAACGCCTCGTCCCAATCCAGGTCCCCGAACACGTCGACCACCCGGCTCGCCCCGTCGGTCATGGCGGTGAAGCGGCCCACGGGCAGGGTTCCGGTCAGCGCCTCCCCCGCCGCCCGGGGATCGGCGCCCGCCGTCCAGAAGCCGTCCGCCACGTTGCGGTAGGAGCGGACGGCCTCCCCCTGCCGCCCCTGGCGGGCCAGCTCGCCCCTGAGGACGTCGAGCCGCGTGTCGGTGAGCACCCGTACCCCGTCCGCGCCCTCCACCAGCAGCACCGAGTCGGACAGCACCAGGTACTCCAGCCCGTCCGTGTCCACGCGCACCGCCACGACCGTGGCCGACGGGCTCTCCTGGTTGCGCAGGTCACAGGTGTCGGCGTGCAGGGCGGAAGCGGTCGTGATCGCCTCCTCCAGGGCCTCGCGCAGGGGAAGCCCCGCGTCTGCCCCGGCCAGCAGCAGCGCTCCGAGTCCGCGGGTGTACCGGGCCACTCCGTGGACGCAGCCGGTGTCCACTCCCGGCGGCGCGCTCACCCCGTCCAGGAGTACCGCGCTGGTGGCGGTCGCGGCGGCGAAGTCCTCGTTGGGGCGGCCTGGCGCGCCCGGCTCCGTGGCGACGCGGAAGGACATCTCCGTTGCTCCCTTTCCGGACGGTGCATTTGTCGAGGTCACCACGGCTCTGACGAGGCGATCGCACAGTACCTACCCCGTTGGCCTTGCCCCCATGGAACACTCTGCTTTCGCATAGGTGAACGATTAAGTACTTCTCTGGATACTGTGGATATGTCCCGATCGGGCTCACGAGGAGAGACCGGGCCCGCCCCAGAGGCGGATCCGCGGCTCTTTACGGAAAGAAGGCAACGACGAAACGGAACCAGATGCGAAATCTCCCCTACTACTTTCGGAGAGCCAGGAGAATCCTCAGGAGAATGGTCCCGGTTCCTGTCAGGAAGGCCCTCTTCCTGCCCGTTCTCTGGAGGCACAGGAAAAGGAATCCGGGGCTCACGATGTCGACCTACCAGCGCGAGCCCGTCCTCGCACTGCGCTGGTCCGGCCCCTTCGACATCGAGGAACTCACCGCCCGGCAGACGAACCGCTTCACCGATCTCCTGCGTGAACGGGGCATCGACTACTTCATCGTCCGCTCCAACGGCGCGTACCACCACTCGGTCGCCGTGTCCGAGGACGACAGGGCCGAGGTCGTCTCCGTCCTCGCGTCCTGTTACAGCCTCCGCGGCTCGTACGTGAGGACTCCCAACGGGTACCGGCCCCTGTCCCCGCTCCGGCTCCGCGGGCTCCGCGGGGCTCCTGTGATCCGGCTCGGAGTGCACGTGGCCGGCGACAGGGGCACCACGGTCGCCGGCCCCGCCCACGGCTTCACCGTGGAGTTCTGGCAGGAGGGCGAGCGGTTCCTGGAGTCACCCGGCTACGAGGAGAGGCTCGGCCGGCTCCGGGTCGTGGCGCCCGAGCACATCCTGCGGGAGTCACTCGTCGCGCCCCAGCCCAACCCGGTGAGCGAGGTGATCCCCGGCAGGGCCCGGGAGGCCGCCGAGACCAGGGTCGGCGACCGGACGCATCCCACGCTCGCCGCCTTCACCTGGGAACTCGCCACCGACCTCACCTTTCCCGTCGACGCCGTCTACACCTGGGTCGACGGGGCCGACGAGGCCTGGCGCGCCAAGCGCGACGCCTACCTCGGTGAGAACGCTCCGGCCAACCCGCACTCCGCCTCCGACTCCCGCTACACCAGCCGGGACGAGCTCCTCTACTCCCTGCGCTCGCTGGAGATGTTCGCCCCCTTCGTGCGCAACGTCTACGTCGTCACCGACGGACAGGCGCCCCCGTGGCTGGACACCGGCCATCCGAGGGTGCGGGTGGTGGACCACAAGGAGATCTTCAGCGACCCCTCGGTCCTCCCGGTGTTCAACTCACACGCCATCGAGTCACAGCTACACCACATCAAGGGCCTGGCCGAGCACTACCTGTACCTCAACGACGACGTGTTCTTCGGCCGCCCCGTGTCCCCCGCCCTCTTCTTCCACCCCAACGGAATCGTGAGGCTGAACCCCTCGACCTACCGTTTCGGCCTGGGCGAGGTCAGCGAGGAGGACCAGCCCGTGGACGCCGCCGCGAAACGCAACAGCGCGCTGTTGGAGAAGCGTTTCGGAAGGGTTCCCACCACCAAGTTCAAGCACACGCCGATCCCACAGCGCCGGTCGGTACTCCAGGAGCTGGAGGAGGAGTTCCCCGACGTGTTCGCACGGACGGCGGCGTCGCGGTTCCGGCACCCGGACGACCATTCCGTACCGTCGTCGCTGCACAACTACTACGCGTTCCTCACCGGCCGGGCCGTGATCGGGGAACTGCGCTATTCCTATCTCAACCTGGCCGACCCGGACGCGGTGCGCTTTCGGACCGAGGCCCTGTTGGCCCGGCGGAACTTCGACACCTTCTGCGTGAACGACACCACCGAGCCGGACGAGTCGGCCGAACGGCATGTCAACGAGTTCCTCGGCGACTACTTTCCCTTCAAGAGCAGTTTCGAGCGGTGACGCGAGCGGTGGTTCGATCGGTGAGGCGAGTGGTGGGGTGGCCCGGTCCGGACCGGGCCACCCTTCCGGGTCAGCGCACCAGGACGGTGGTGTGCACGTCGATGTTGCCGCTCTCCCAGAGCCAGTCCATCGCGGCCATGCTCACACGGGCGCACCCGTGGGAGGCGGGCTGGGGCGGGACGACCGGGTATCCGTGCACGGCGATGCCGCCGTTGAAGTACTTGGGCCTGTACAGGGCTCCGTAGGGGCCGGGGTCCCAGGCGTCGACCCCGCGAAAGACCGTGTAGGTCCCTGTGGGGGTGGTGGCGATCCGCTCGGTGCCGTCCGAGGCCTCGTAGGGCCGGCCGGAACCGGTGGAGGTGCTGATGACGCGTTCGACCTCGCCGTCGGAGACCACCAGCAGCAACTGCCGCTCCAGGTCGATCTCCAGCAGGTCTCCGGAGGAGGTCCGGGCCTTCGGGCGCACGCCCTCGGCGAGCGCGGAGCGGGTGTCGGGGCCCACGACGCCGTCGCGGGCGATCCCGGCGGCCTTCTGCAACGCCACGACGGCCTGCTCGGTGAGGGGGCCGAACCGTCCGTCCACGCCGTCGATCCAGTAGCCCAGCTCGGTGAGGCGCTCCTGCACGGAGGCCACGCCGGGCCCGGTGCTGCCCTGGCGCAGTTCCGGGCCCGCGGCCACCGTGGCCGGTGCGGCGTGCGCCGCCGGAGCGGCCACGGCCGCGACCGCGACGAGGGCGAACGCCGTGGTCAGGGCCAGGAGGGCGGTTCGTATCGTGTTCCACGCGGGGAGTGATCGGGGGGTTGCCATACGTTTCCTTTACCCACCGCGCCCGGTTTTCTCCCGCTTCCGCGCCGCCTGTGGACGATCCTCATCCCCGGAGCGAACGCGCGTGCAGGGAGGAGGCGACGTGTGCCAGTGCCCGGCACCGGGCGAACTCCACCGCGGTGAAGGGCACGCCCCGCCGGCGGACCGCCAGGACTCCGCCGTCGGGCGCGGGCAGGGTCATGGTCGTGCCGGACAGGTCCTCCCTGGCCATGTCGCCGGGCGGCCGCTCGGTGTGCGCCACGTCCTGGGCCGCGGTCAGGGACAGCAGGGAGCGCTCCAGGGTGGTCGCCCCGTTGACCAGCGCGCTGACCAGGGCGAGTGTGCGGCTGGTGGTGTCGCTGAGTTCGTGGACGTCGGCGCGGCGGACGGTGGCGTCGCGTCCGCCCGCCTCCCGTACGGCGGTGTACAGAGCGCCCTCGCCCATGTGCGCGGGAGCGCTGACGAAGAACTCGTCCACGGCGTCGCTCCCCGCCGGGTGCACCTGCATGAGCCTGATGTCGACCCCGAGGGCGGCGAAGCGCGTGGTGAGCGCGGCCAGGCCCCCGGGCACGTCGGAGACCGTGACGCGCACGCTCCACAGCAGGTCGTCGGGGAGGCGGGAGGGGGACGGAGCGGTGGTCGGCGGACCGCCCGTGGCGGTGGTCGCGGCCGGTGCGCCGCCCCCGTCGGGCCTCCCGTGGCGGGAGGCGGACGCGGCCCGGTACCGGTGCCACCGGTGGGCCGCGGAGACCGTGAGCAGGAGCAGGCCCACGGCGATCAGGGCGCGGACCCCCGTCTCGCTGTGCCCGAGGGAGAGCACCACCAGGTGCGCCGCGCCGGCGGCGAGGAGCAGTGTGCCCAGTTCCAGTGCCTCGCGGCCGAGGAAGCCGCGGTGGTGGTCGTTGGTTCCGTGGTCGCCTTCGGAAACGTCCATGGGTCCGAGGGTGCCGAACCGACGTTGCGTCCGGTCGCCGCTTCGTGACGGAGCGGTAAAACGCGGAGTGACGGTGCTCACGCCGCGGAACCGCCGCCCGGCCGGCCGGCCACGGTGAGCGGTTCGCTCCCGCCCGGCCGGCGTCGAGGGCCACGTTCCCGGCGGAGGCGTCCGTCCGGCCCGCCCGCGTCCGCACCCGCACCGGCACGTGTCCCGGCCCACGTGCCCTCCGCCGGGTTCCGGGCGGTCCCGGCGTGCTCTTTCCGGCCGGGAATTTTCGCCGAACACTCCGTCCTTTCACTGGACGAGCCATTCTCTACAAGGACATATGCGAGCCCGGGAAAGATATGGAACGCGATGTGGCCGGTGGAAGGCGGATCTGCACGGGGGCCGGAACCCGCCAGCAGGACTCGTACGCCCGGGACGGCGGCGCCAGACCGGTGTACGTGCTGCGTGCACGGCTGCCCGTGTGCTGGCTGTTCATCAAGGCCGGCATCGCCGTGGTGGCTACCCTGGCGGTGTCCGAGGTCGTCACCGCCCTGGTGGGAACCCCCCTGCACGCCAGGGCTCCCTTCCGGCTCCGTTCCCACGGGTTCGGGGACCCCTGGACGGATCCCGAGGTCATGATCGCCTCCGCGCTGCTCATGGCCCTGGGGCTGACCCTGGCCTCGGTTCCCCTCCTTCCCTCGCGCGGCGACTGGGTGGCGCTGACCGCCGACGGCCTCCGACCCGTCGACGGCGTGCCCCGGCCCCACTGGAGCGTCGGGAACACCGGCCCCGACCTCTCTGGCGCCGGACGCCCGAGAGGGGCCGGATCCGCTCTCACCGGCCCCGGGCCGGACCGTCCGGACCGACGACCCCGGCATCCGGCCGGGTGACGGGCAGACCCGGCCGCCGCTCCACCGGGGAGCGCCTGGCCCGCCGCGCCACGGCGCGGCGGGCCGGGCGGGGAGGCCCTGGAGACCGGCGGTCCCGGGAAGCCCGCGCCAGGCGGTGACCAGCGCTTCCCGGGGGTGTCCCGCGCGTCCAGGGCTCGCGCGGCACACGGGTCGGTCCGGTGGACGGTGTCCTGGACGACCGCGGACGAAGGCCTCGAACGCCCTCTCGCCCCGTCCCGGGACTGCTCCACGAACACGCTCATCGGCGGTGCGGTCCTCCTGTGCGCAGGCGGTGTGACACGAGGCCGGACACGCCCGGACGGCCGCCTCGGATCGGCGGTGCGATCCTCCTGCGCACAGGCGGTGCGACCCCCTCCCCGTACACGCGCACAGTGCGACCGTCCCGAGCGGCCTGGACGGCACTCCGTGCACCGTCCGCCTACGGCGCCACGGGCGCTCCGGACCACGAGGCCCACAGGCGGACGGCTTCGAGCAGCACGACGGAAGGGCACTCGGCGTGCTATGTTCGCCACTCGCGGCGACCCGGACCTGAGCCTCACGCGCGTCAGGGACGTGCCGGACCCCGTGTCTCCCCGGCGGCCCCGCCCCGGTGCCGAGACCGGCAGTTCACCTCCTGCACGTCTCGACCCACCAGGGAGCCACGCCCGTGCGTGTCCACTGCGCGGTGTACGCCCGAGGGCTGCGCCGCTACTCCACCTACCGTGCGGCCACACTCGCCGGAATCCTCACCAACTCGGTCTTCGGCGCGATCAGCGCGACCGTCATGCTCGCCCTGTTCGCGGCCCGGCCGCAGATCAACGGCTACGACGCCGGGGACGCCGTCACCCAGGTGTTCGTCGGCCAGACCCTCATCGCCGTGGTCGCCGTCATGGGCCCGCCCCTGGAGCTGGGCGAGCGGGTGCGCTCCGGGGACGTGGGCACCGACCTGCTGCGCCCGGTCTCCCTCCAGGGCTGGTGGCTGTCGGAGGACCTGGGCCGGGCCACGTTCCAACTGGTCTTTCGCGGGGTTCCCACCTTCGCCGTCGGCGCGCTGCTGTTCGACCTGGTCCTGCCCGCCGACCCGGTCCGCTGGGCCGCCGTGCTGGTGTCGGCCGTGCTGGCCGTGCTGGTCTCGTTCTCGCTGCGCTACCTGTACGAGCTGGCCGGGTTCTGGATCATGGACTCTCGGGGCATCTGGGCGGTGGCCGGGCTGCTCGGCCCCGTGGCCGCCGGGATGCTGCTGCCGCTCACCCTGTTCCCCCCGGCCCTGGCCGACGTGCTGCGGCTGCTGCCGTGGGCGTCGATGGTGCAGATTCCCGCCGAGATCCTCCTCGGCAAGGACACCCTGCCCGGCGGGACCGCGCTCGGCGGCCTGGCCCTCCAGGCGGGCTGGGCCGCCGCCCTGCTCGCCCTCGGCGCCTGGACCACCGACCGCGCCACGCGGAGGGTGGTGGTCCAGGGTGGCTGACGTCCTCGCCCGCGCCCGCGAGTCCGTGGCCTGGCCGGTGCGGGCCTACCTGCTGCTGGCGTGGACCTGGTGCCGCGCCCTGGCCCAGTACCCGGCGTCGCTGGTCATGATGACCCTGGCGACCTCGCTGGGCGTGTTCGCCGAGATCGGTGCCGTCATCGTGGTGTTCGGCCACGCAGGCCGGCTGGAGGGGTTCGGCCTGGCCGAGGGGCTGCTCATAGCCGGACTGTCCGCGACCGCCTTCGCCTGCGCCGACATGATCCTGGGCATGGTCGAGCACCTGGGCCGGCACATCCGCGCGGGCACGCTCGACGTGATGCTCGTGCGCCCGGTGCCGCCGCTGGTGCAGATGGCGACCGACCGGTTCGCGCCGCGCCGTCTCGGCCGGGTCGTCCCGGGCGCGGTCATCGTCACCGTCGCCCTGGCGGAGTGCGACATCGACTGGACCCTCGGCAGGGCGCTGATGCTGCCGGTGCTGCTGGTATCGGGAACCGCGATCTGCTGCTCGGTCTGGGTCATCGGGTCCTGCCTCCAGTTCTTCGTCGCCGACGCCCGGGAGGCCGCCAACTCGGTCACCTACGGCGGGCAGGCCCTCACCGAGTACCCGCTGGCCGTCTACGGCCGCGACGTCGTCCGCGCGGTGACCTTCGTGCTGCCGCTCGCCTTCGTCACCTGGCAGCCCGTGCTGTACCTGCTCGACCGTCCCGATCCGACCGGGCTGCCCGACGCCCTGCGCTTCGCCACCCCCGTCGTCGCCGTCGCCATGTGCCTGGTCGCCGCCTTCTGCTGGCGGACCGGGCTGCGCCACTACCGATCCACCGGGAGCTGACATGACGTCCGTCCGAGAGTCCACCGGGCCCGCCGGGCCCGACGCCGAACCCGTCGTCGAGGCCGTCGGCCTGGGCCGCGACTTCGTCCTGACCGAGGGGCCGTTCCTGCGGCGCAGGCGGCGCACCGTCAGCGCGGTGGACGGCGTGACCCTCACCGTGCGGCCCGGCGAGATCGTCGGCTACCTGGGGCCCAACGGCGCCGGGAAGAGCAGCACGATGAAGATGCTCACCGGCATCCTCGCCCCCACGAGGGGGCACCTGCGGGTGACCGGGCTGGAGCCGTCGCGCCAGCGTACGAGGCTGGCCGGAAGGATCGGCGTGGTGTTCGGGCAGCGCACCACCCTGTGGTGGGACCTGCCGCTGCGGGACAGTCTGGCGCTGACCCGGCACATGTACCGGATTCCGGCCGCCGACCACGCCCGCCGCCTGGCCGAGCTGACCGAACTGCTGGAGCTGGGACCGTTCCTGGCCACCCCGGTGCGCCAGCTCAGCCTGGGCCAGCGCATGCGCGGCGACCTGACCGCGGCCCTGCTGCACGCACCGCGGCTGCTGGTGCTGGACGAGCCGACCATCGGCCTGGACGTGGTCAGCAAGTCGACCATCCGCGAGTTCCTGCTGCGGCTCAACACGGAGGAGGGGACGACCATCCTGCTGACCACGCACGACCTGGGCGACGTGGAGCGCCTGTGCGAACGGGTGGTGGTCATCGACCGCGGGAGCCTGGCCTACGACGGCGGCCTGGACGGGCTGCGCGCGAGCGTGCCCACCCCGCGCGTCCTGGTCGTGGACCTGGCCGCTCCCGCCCCGCCCATCGGGGTGGAGGGCGGCCGGTGCGTGCGGGTGGACGGTCCGCGCCAGTGGTTGGAGCTGTCGGAGAACCCCGCTGCGGTGATCTCCCGGGTCGCGCAGCGGCACGAGGTGGTCGACCTGACCCTGCGCGAACCCGACATCGAGGGGGTGGTCGCCGCGCTGTACCGGGGAACGGTGGCCAGCGGCGGGGTGTAGGACCCGCCCGGGCCGTGCGGCGGGGCGGGCCCGGCGGGTCCGCCCCCGGGCGGTGCGGCGGCCGGAGCGGTCGCCCTCAGAGCCTCAGGCCTTCGGCTGGGTGAAGCGGAGGTGGTTTCCGAAGGGGTCGCGAAGACCGCAGTCGATCCCGTACGGACGCTCGGTGGGCTCCTCGGTGAACTCCACGCCCCGGCCCAGCAGCGTCTCGTACGTCTTGCGGCAGTCGTCCGTGGAGAGGATGAGCGTGCCGCCCGTCGCGCCCTTGGTCACCAGCTCCCGGACCTGCCGCGCCGTCTCCTCGGACATCGACGGAGGGCCCGGCTTCTCCAGCAGGACCTGTCGCTCCGGGTGGCCGGGGACCTGGACGGTCAGCCACCGCATGAAACCCATGTCGATGTCGGAGTTGACCTCCAGTCCGAGCTTGCCGACGTAGAAGTCGAGGGCCTCGTCCTGGTCGAGGACGTAGATCTGCGAGTGCGTGATGGCGTTGAACATGTGCACCACGCTAGTGAGCGGGCCGGGGAAAAACTTATCCGAAACCGCTCGGTTCGCACCCGGTCCGCCGCCCGGACGACGGGCGGTACGGAACGCGCGCGCCCTCAGGCGTGCGGCCGCGTCCACGCCATCGTGAAGCACGTCGGCACGTTCGCGGCCTCCGCCTCCTTGCGGTACTCCCTCGGCGACCGGCCGACGATGTCGCGGAACGTGCGGCTGAAGGTCCCCGTGCTGCCGAAACCGACCTCGAAGCAGATGTCGGTCACGCTGCGGCCGGTCTCCCGCAGCAGGAACATCGCGCGCTCGACACGGCGGCGTTGCAGGTAGCGATGGGGCGTCTCGCCGAACGTGGCCCGGAAGGTGCGCGTGAAGTGCGACTCCGACACGTGGGCGATCCGGGCCAGGGCCGGGACGTCCAGCGGCTGCGCGTAGGCGCGGTCCATCGCGTCCCGCGCCCGGAGCATACGGCGGTTGGTCTCTTCCACGGCACGGCTCACCCCTCCATCACATCACGGCCTCCCTCCCCTCCCGCCCACCCGGCACGGGTGGGCGCCGCGCCGGCTCCGGGGCGGCGGGCGAGGCGGCTCCCGAGCACCGCGGCGCCGCCTTCGGAAGGGGCCTGGAACCCGGTGGCGGGTGGCGCGCGCACCCCTTCCGTGAGGAGGTGCGCGCACTCTGGAGGCGGGCCCGGAACCGGAGAACCCTGGAGGGTATGGAGAGAACGGTTCCCGGCCCGGTGCGATGGGCGACGGTGTTGTGGGCGGCGGCGGTGGCGTGCGGCGTCACCGAGACGGCGTTGGCGCTGGCGGGCATGCTCGCCTCGGGAGGTGCAGTTCCCTGGACGGGCCTCCTGGTGCGCGTGGCGGTCTACACGTCGGCGGCGCTGGTGGTGGTGTGGTTCGCGCGCGGGCACCGGTGGGCCCGGGTCGCCCTGGTGGCCGGGCTCGGCGTGGTGGGCGGACTGGGCACACTGGTCGCACCCGTGGTGCTGGCCGCTCTGGAGGGCGGCGGGGTCCTGGCGGCGATGGGACACGAGTCGCACGGCCCCGTCTACCTGGTGGTGCGGACCACCCACATCACGGCGGTCGCGGCGGCCGCGGCGGCGACGTTCGCCCCCGGCGCGAACCGGTACTTCGCCGGGGGCGCCGTCCCGGCGCGGGCCTCCGGCTGACGTGTGGTTCCCGTGCCTCCCGGCGAACCGTTGCGCGCAGGGCGGGATCATCCCTGCCATGGACTCGGACGTGGCGTTGGGGATCGTGCTCGTGGTGCTCTCGTGTGCCGCCTACACGGTCGCGGCGGTGGCCCAGCGCAGGCTCGCGGTGCGGGTGGCGAAGCCGCTCACCGAGGGCAGGCAGTTGGCCGCCCTGCTGCGGCATCCGCTGTGGTGGGTGTCCCTGCTGTTCAACGGGGTACGGGCCGGTTTCCAGGTGGCGGCGGTGAGCCACGCGCCGCTGACCGTGATCCAGCCGTTCGGCGTGCTGGTGCTGGTGTTCGGCATCCCGTGGTCGGCCCGCCTCGGCGGGCGCCGGGTCACCCGAGCGGAGTGGCGCGGCGCGGCGTTCACCACGGTGGCTCTGGGCGCGCTGCTGGCGGTGACGGTGACCGACGGCCGGGGCGGCGTGCTCGGTGACACGGACGCGGCGGTGGTCGGCGCGGGCACGACGGGACTGCTGCTGGCGACCGCGTGGCTGGCGGGAAGGGTCGGCTCCACCGCCTGGCGCAGCTACCTGCTGGCGGGAGCGGCGGGGGTGGCCTTCGGGGTCTCCTCGGCCACGGTCAAGACCGCGGTGGCGGTCATCGGTGAGACCGGCGCGATCGGGCTGCTGCACGCGTCCTCGCTGGCCACACCCGTGATCGCGGTCCTGGGCCTGTTCCTGGCGCAGGCGGCCTACCAGGGCATGGAACTGGGCGCCCCGCTGGGGATCAGCACCTTCGCCAACCCCGTCTCCGCCGCCGTGGTGGGTGTGGCGTTCATGGACGAGGCCTACGTCGGCGGATGGGTCGGCGGGTCGGTCGCGGTGGTGTGCGCCCTGCTGGCGGCGTACGGGATCCGGCTGCTCACCGTTTCCCGGGACGGGGCGGCGGAGCGGGCGCCGGGGAGGGCGGAACCCGAGCGCACGCCGTGACCGGCCGCGTTCCCGGCCGGGGCGGTGGTGGTCTTTTCCGTTTGCGGGTGGCGGCCGTCCCCGGCGATGGCGCGGCCCTCTCAGAGTGACGAAACCCGCTCGGCGGCGGATCCGGGTTTCGTTGCGTCGTTTCGTCACCCGAGAACGCGTTCGGACGCGGACGGCCGAGGGTCCCTCCGGAGCGCTCCACGGGGTGGCGGGGCGGCGATCGCGCGGTGTGGGCTCCGGTCCCCGCGTGCCCGCCGGGCGCCGTGGGCGAAGGACATCCCGGAGCGTTCCACGCGCGGACGGGCACCGCGATGGCCCGGTCCGTGTCGGCCGGGTCCACCGGAGACGCCCTACGCGCGGACGGGCACCGCGGCGTGGGCAGCGCCCGGCCCGTCGACCCGAGAACGCGTTCGGACGCGGACAGGCACCGCCCCCGTACGGACGGGGACCGCGGCGTGGGCAGCGCCCGGCCCGTCGGCCCGATCAGGCGACCCGCGCGCGGACGGGCACCGTACCCCGCGCGGACCGGCCGCATCCGAACGTGCGCATAACGTAATGGGAACGCTCCCAGAACGGATATGGGCAGTCGCGCGGAAATGCGCCACACTGTCCGTTATGGCTGAAACGGTCCCGCTCCGTTTGCCGCGTGCCACGGTGTTCGCCACCGTGTGCACGGGCGTGTCCTCAGCCGGTCACGTCCTGGCCGCGGGGCACGCGGTGCCACCGCTCGGCCTCGCCGCGGGCTTCGTGCTCGTCCTCGCCGTCGCCCACGGGCTCTTCCGCTCCGAACAGCGCCTCGGCCCCCTCGTCTGCACGACACTGTGGTGCCAGGTCGCGCTGCACCTGCTCTTCGCCGTCGCGTCGCCGGGCGGAGCCGTCCCCCACGCGGCCGGATCCGGTGTCGGGCCCGGCATGCTCCTCGCCCACGCCCTGGCCGGGGTGGTGTGCGCGTGGTGGCTGCGCCAGGGAGAACGGGCGGCCCTCGCCCTCGCCGGCCTCGTGCGCTCCCTGCTGCACCGCCTGCTGCTCCTCGGCGCCGAGCCCGCCCCCGTCCCGCGCCCCGTCCCCGCGGGAGACCTCCCGAGGACTCCCCTCCGTCAGTCCGCCCGGCTGCTGTTCCTGCGGCACGTACGGGTCCTGCGCGGTCCGCCCGCGACCTTCCCCGCCTGAGGCCGTCCCGCCGCCCCCGTGTCCGTCCCGTACCGACACGTCGACGCTTCGCATGCCCGAAACCCCCCGCGGGCTGCTCCGACACCAGACCAGGAAGGTCGCCCCCATGACATCGCACGTCCCCGACCGGCTCGACTCCCCCGAACCGGCTCCCCCTCCCGCTCCGCGGCGCTCCTCCTCCACGTGGGCGGCGCTGCGCCAGCTCCTGCTCCGCCTGCACTTCTACGCCGGACTCCTCGTGGCGCCGTTCGTCGTCGTCGCCGCCGTGACCGGACTGCTGTACGTCTACACGCCCCAGATCGAACAGGCCCTCTACTCCGACCAGCTCCACGTCACTCCCGGCGACAGCGCGCTGCCCCTCCAGGAACAGGTGGACACCGCGGTCGGAGCCCATCCCGAGGGAACGCTGAACGCCGTGCGCCCGGCCACGGAGCCCGACGAGAGCACCCGCGTCCTGCTGGACGTGGAGGGACTCGCCGAGAGCCACCGGCTGGCCGTCTTCGTCGACCCCTACACCGGCGAGCTCCTCGGCGACATGACCAGCTACGGCAGCAGCGGCGCCCTGCCCGCGCGGTCGTGGCTGTCCGAGCTCCACCGCCACCTGCACCTGGGCGACCTCGGCCGCGTCTACAGCGAACTCGCCGCGAGCTGGCTGTGGGTGGTCGGCCTCGGCGGAGCCGTGCTGTGGATCGGCCGCAGGCGCAGGAACCGCCGCCTGCGCCGCACCCTGCTCCCCGAGAACTCCGCGACCGGCCGGAACCGGACCCTGTCCTGGCACGGGTCGATCGGGGTCTGGGCCCTGCTGGGCCTGCTGACGCTCTCCGCCACGGGGCTGACCTGGTCCCAGTTCGCCGGTGAGAACGTCGGCCAGGTTCGCGCGGCCCTGGGCTGGACGACACCCGCGCTGTCGGTCTCCGCCTCGTCGGGGCACGAGGGCCACGGCGGAGACGGCGCGCACGGCGAGCACGGCGCGGCCGGACAGGGCGCGGACCTGGACGTGGTCCTGGAGTCGGCGCGCTCGGCGGGACTGGAGGGCCCGGTGGAGGTCACCGTGCCCGCGGAGGAGGGCGCGCCGTTCACGGTGGAGGGAACCTCGCGCACCTGGCCCGTCAACCAGGACGCGGTGGCCGTCGACGCGTCGAGCGGCGAGGTGGTCGAGGTGCTGAGGTTCGCCGACCACCCGTTCATGGCCAAGATGACCTCGTGGGGGATCGCCTTCCACATGGGGCTGCTGTTCGGCGTGGTGAACCAGGTCCTGCTGACCCTGGTCGGCCTGTCCGTGCTCGCCCTCGTCTTCTGGGGCTACCGGATGTGGTGGCTGCGCCGCCCGACGAAGGACGCGGCGCTCTCCATGGGACGCCCGCTCGTCCCGCGCGGGACCTGGCGCGGCCTGCCGTGGTGGTGCCTGGCCCTCGTCGCCGCCGTGGCGGTGGGTGTGGGCCTGTTCCTGCCGCTGTTCGGTGTCTCCCTGCTGGTGTTCCTCCTGGTGGACGCCGCCGTGGGCGCCCGGCGCGGGCGCACGCGCGCCGGGGCCGCGTAGGGCGGCGGCCGCAGAGGCGGCGGCCAGAGGTCGGCCGAGGCGGCTCCCTCCGGTGCCGGTCCTGTACCCGTAGCGTGTCCGGGCACCGAACCTCGCCACAGGTGCGAGGCCAGCGGGCGCGGAGCCTCCCGCCGCACACCCGCGGCGGTTCCGGTCGGCCTAGTGGCGGGCCCTCCTCGGGCGGGTGGCCGGTGCCGTGGTGAGGACGTCCTCGCCACGGCACCGGTCCGCCGGCCCGGCGGGGCCCCGCGGGATCGGCCGGGCGTCCCGCCACGGCGGCGGGCCGCGGACGGGCGCGGATGAGGAAATCCTCATGCCCGTTTCATCTCGGGTTTCCCGCGGCCGGGGATGCTCGGTCGACATGAGATCACCACTGCTGTTGCTGCTGGCCGGCGCCGCGGCGGCCGTCCTGGTCGCCGGCGCGGTCCTGGCGTGGGCGGTGACCGGCCGGACCCCCGACACCGGCCCCCCGGGCGAGGTGGTGGTGGGGGAGTCCCCCGCCGCCGGCCCCGTCCCGCCCTCCGACGAGGGGGTCGTCGCTCCCCCGCCGCCGGTCACCGACCACGACGGTGACGGGACACCGGACGAGGACGACCCCGACCACACCGAGGCCCCCGCGAGCCCCTCGGCGTCCCCCTCTCCCGCTCCCGGCCGGACCCCCGCCGTCGCCTGCGGGAACGCCGGCGACGACGATGATGACGACTGCGGCGACGACGACGGGGACGGCGATGACGACTGAGGGCCGCTTCGACGGGGACTCTCCGACGGTGGACCTCGGCGACGTGCCCGGAAGGGGCGCCCGAGGCGGGGCCGAGCACACGGACGTCCAGCCCACGGTGGTCCTGGAGGGACCCCAGCCCGAGGTGCCGCAGCGGCGTCGCGTCCCCGCCCGGCTCCTCATCATGGCCTGGGTCGTCCTGCTCATGGCCGCCGTCCTCGCCCTGACCAACGTCGTCACCTGGAGCGCGCTCACCGCCAAGAACGACGAGCGCGTCGACCGTGCGCTGTCCCAGGAGACCAGCGAGTTCCAGGAGTTCGCCGCCGAGGGCGTGGACCCCGACACGGGCGAGCCCTTCACCGACGTCTCCACCCTCGTCCAGGTGCACCTGAGGCACCAGTACCCCGATCGGGCCGAGATCCTGTTCGGCTGGGTGGAGGGAACGGCCGCCCCCGGCGGGGGCGCGGGCAGCGCCCCCGAGGCCGCCGAGGCCGTGCGCATCCGCCAGGGCCAGGAGCCGCCCTTCGACGTGTCCGCCGATCCCGGCATGGTCGCCTCCGTCCTGGAGTCGCCCGGCGCGCGGGGGACCCTGGACACCCCCGCCGGCCCCATGCGGTGGGAGAAGATCCGCGCGCTGCCGCCGGAGGGCGGCGCCTCGGGCTGGTTCGTCATCGGCTACTTCACCGAGGCCGACGAGGACACGGTGGTGTCCACCATGCAGACGATCGCGCTGGTCAGCCTGGTCGGCCTGCTCGTCGCGGGCACGGCCGCCTGGTGGGTGGCGGGCCGCATCCTCGCACCCGTGCGCCTGGTCCGGCAGACCGCCGCATACATCACCGAGGAGGACCTCACCCGGCGCATCGACGTGTCCGGGCGCGACGACATCGCCGCCCTCGCCGAGCAGTTCAACAGCATGCTGGACCGGCTGGAGGGCGCCTTCACGGCCCAGCGCCGGTTCGTCGACGACGCCGGACACGAATTGCGCACGCCCATCACCATCGTGCGAGGCCACCTGGAGCTGATGGGCGACGACCCCGGGGAGCGGCGCGAGGTCGTGCGCCTGGTCACCGACGAACTGGACCGGATGGGCCGGATCGTGGAGGACCTGCTGCTGCTGGCCAAGGCCCAGCAGCCCGACTTCCTCCGCGAGGAGGAGGTGTCCCTGGCCGAGCTGACCAGCGACATCGACGCCAAGGTGCGCAGGCTCGGCGACCGGGACTGGCGGCTGGAGTCGCTGGCCGAGGGGGTCGTCCGGCTGGACCCGCAGCGCGTCACCCAGGCCGTGGCGCAGTTGGCCGCCAACGCGGTGCGGCACACCGGACCGGGTGCCCGGCTGCGCGTGGGCTCCGCCCTCAGCGGCGGCGACGTGCTGTTCTGGGTCACCGACCAGGGGCCGGGCATCCCGTACGAGGAGCACGGCCGGATCTTCGAGCGCTTCTCCCGGGGAGGGGGCGCGTCCCGGGGGGACCGGGGCGCCGGCCTGGGCCTGGCCATCGTCCGCGCCATCGCCGAGGCCCACCACGGGCGTGTGGACCTGCGTTCCGCGCCGGGCGCCGGTTCCACGTTCACCCTCGTCATCCCCGCCGGAAGGGAGCACGTGTGAGTCGCATCCTCATCGTCGAGGACGAGGAGCGGATCGCCTCGTTCGTCCGCAAGGGCCTGGACGCCAGCGGGTTCACCACCACCGTGGTGGGCACGAGGGCGGAGGCCGTGGACTACGCGGTGACCGGCGGCTTCGACCTGGTGCTGCTGGACCTGGGCCTGCCGGACACCGACGGGTTCGACGTGCTGCGGCGCGTGCGCTCGCTGGGCGTGGAGGTCCCCGTGGTCATCCTGACCGCGCGCGACGGCGTGCGGGACACGGTGACCGGGCTGGAGATCGGGGCCGACGACTACGTGACCAAGCCCTTCCGGTTCGAGGAGCTGCTGGCCCGGGTGCGGCTGCGGATGCGCGCGGAGCGGCCCGCCGACCTGACGGTGCTGCGCGCGGGCGGCCTCGCCCTGGACCTGCGCACGCGGCGGGTGGCGGTGGAGGGGGACTCCGTGGACCTGACCGCGCGGGAGTTCGCCCTGATGGAGCTGCTGATGCGGCACCCCGGGCAGGTGCTCACCCGGCAGCAGATGCTGTCACACGTGTGGGGCTACGACCACGACCCCGGATCGAACGTGGTGGACGTGTTCGTGCGGGCGCTGCGCCGCAAGGTGGGCGCGGAGCGGATCGTGACCGTGCGGGGGATGGGGTACCGGCTGACCGGGTGACGACGGATCCCGGCTCCCGGGCGACGGCGGGTCCGTGCGGGGCGGGAGCCGGCCGGGGATGCTCCGGTGACGGAGGGGCGGGGGCGTGGACGGCGCCCCCGCCCCCTCGCGTCGGAGGCCGGCGGCCTTCGCGTGGCGGGGATGAGGGTTCCCTCATCCGGCTCTCACGGACTCCTCACCGCGTGTCCGGAGGATGGTCGCCATGTTCTGGTTCGCCCTGGCGGTCAACACGATCGCGATCACGTTCCTGTCGTACGTCCTCTACTTCCGGCGCCACGGCCGGCGCGACCTGCTGCTGGCCTACGTGGCGCTCAACACCGGCATCTTCGCCGTGGTGTCCATGCTGACCAGCCGGGAGGTCGGCCTGGCGGTCGGCTTCGGCCTGTTCGGCGTGCTGTCGATCCTGCGGCTGCGGTCGGACCTGATCAGCCAGGGGGAGATCGGCTACTACTTCACCGCGATCGCCCTGGGCCTGGTCAACGCCGTGGCGGCGCCGGCTCCGTGGACGCTGCTGGGCCTCGACGCGCTGCTGCTCACCTGCATGTACGTGGCCGACCACCCGCACCTGCTCGCGCGGTACGGGCGCCGCGTCCTCACCCTGGACGTGGTGCACGAGGACCCCGTGTCCCTGCGCCAGGACCTGGAGGCGCGGCTGCGCGCACGGGTGGGCAGGATCGAGGTCACCGAGGTCGACTACGTACGCGACCTGATGGTCGTGGACGTGCGGTTCCGGGTGCCCCGGCCCGTGTCCGCACCGGCCCCCGCCGGACGCGGGCGCCCACGGGACTCCGTCCTCACCCCGCTGACGGACTGGCTGGGCGGGCGTTGAGCCCCGCCGCCCCCGCGCCCCCGCGCGCTCCCGCACCCGTGCGAACCCTCGTGCCCCCGGAGGTACCCGAACCCGTGGAGACGCCCGCACCCGTGGACACCGCCCTTCCCCCGCACGCGGACGCCCCGCTCCTGGCGGCGCTGCGCCCGGTGTCGCTCGCCGAGACCAACGAGCGCGCCGCCCTGGTCACCCGGACCTGCCGCAAGTACCTGGTGCCCGCGAAGCTGCTGGAGCCCCTGTTCGCGGGGGCCCGTGACCGGTTCGGGGTGCTGACGATCGACGGACGGCGGAGCTTCCGGTACTCGTCCACCTACCTGGACACCCCCGGCCTGCGCACCTTCCACGACCACCGGCAGGGGCGACGGGTGCGCTTCAAGGTCCGCACGCGCACGTACGTGGACACGGGGACGCGCGTGTTCGAGGTCAAGCTCAAGGGTGCGCGCGGGGTCACCGACAAGGTGCGGACGGAGTACGCGGGGCCGCCGGACCGGCTGGTCCCCGCCACCCGGCGGTTCCTGGACGACACCCTGCTCGCCTACGGCGTGGAGCCGCCGGACACGCTGGAGGCCTGCGCGGTGACCGACTACCGGCGCACCACCGTCGTGGCCCTCGACGGTGAGGAGCGGGTGACGGTGGACACCGGCCTGGTCGGCCACCGGGGCGGGTGGTCGGTGCGGATGCGCCCGGACGTGGTGCTGTTGGAGGTCAAGACCCGGGGCGGGCTCACGTCGACCGAGCGAGGACTGCACGGGCTCGGGTTCCGGGAGGCGGGGTTCACCAAGTACGGGGCGACGGTGGCCGCGCTGGAGCCCCGGCTGCGGGGCAACCGTTGGCACCGGGCGATGGGGGCCTGTCTGGACCGTCCCGTGCCGTGCTCCCCGGAGCGCGGCGCGGGCGGGCCGCCGGCCGCCGAGGGGAACGGGCGGTGGGGCCCCGGTTCCTGACGGGGTCGCGCGCGGTGCGCGGGATCGCACCTCCAAGGAGTGCGCTCCCGCGCACCGGGGACTCGGTGCCGCCCTTCGGCCCGCCCCTCGCGCGACCTGGCCGATGTGGCGCAGTACCGCGTGCGCCCGCCCGGGTTTACCCGCCCGCCCCGAGGGGATCGGTATCGGAGTCGATCCCCACCGGAAGGCCCCCGTGCCCGGCTCCACCCCTCCCCCGCCCGCGCCCGACGGCCCCCGGAGAGGCCGCGAGCGCTCCTGGTCCGGTACCGCGATCGCGGTCGCGTCCCTGCTGTTGGTGACGGTGCTGGTGATGGGGGGCGCCTGGAAGATGCTTGAGCCCGAGCCCGCCACCGGCCTGTCCGGACGCGCCGAGGCGGTGGTCACCGAGGTGCGGAAGCGTTCCGGAGGCGGACCGATGGGCGGAGGCACCACCGTGTTCGTGACCTACACCGTCCAGGGCACCACCTACGAGGACGTCGTCCTGCGCGAACGGCGGTCGGTCCCCGAGACCGGCCAGACCCTCGCCATCGCCTACGCCCCCGGAGAGCCGGACCGCCCCCACAGCGTGGAGGCGGTCGAGTCCCCCGGCCCGGGGCCGGGGGGCCGGATCATCCTCATGGTGGTGCTGCTGCCCGGACTGCTGCTCCTGATCGGGCTCATCGTGTCCCCGGTGTGGGAGAGGTTCGCCGGGTGAGTGCCGCCGGCCCCGGCGCCCTCCCAGGTCAGGAAGGTTTCACGTGAAACCTCACCGGGGTCGCGGCGCGGTCGAGGACGGCGCGCACGGTCAGGGGCTCTCCGGCGGCGCCGGTCCAGTCCCAGTAGGCGCAGAGGGCGTCGAGCAGGCGCAGCCCGTTGCCGGTGGGGCTCAGGGGGTTGGTGGCCGCCTCCACCCGGGGGAAGGGGATGGCCGGTCCCGGCCTGGGGCCGTTGTCGGTGACCGAGAGGGTGTAGGTGGCCGGGCGCCGGTACAGGACGACCTGTGTGGTGCCGCCGGGACCACCGGAGCGCGTGTGCTGCAAGGCGTTGGTGACCAGGACGCTCACGGCCAGGACGAGGTCGTCGGCCTGGCGACGGGTGGCGCGGGAGTTGCGACGGGCCCAGTCACGGGCAAGGCGGACGTGTCCGGGATCGGGCCCGAGGACGATGCCGCACCGGTCGGGGTCGGAGAACCGCAGCCGCCACGGGGGCGCGATGGCCGCGCACCGGTGGCCGTGCGCACCCGTGGGGACGGACCGGTCCGGAGTAGTCTCGTTCATGTTCGTACCTGTTGTCTGAGAAGGCGGGTGTGGACCGTGTCCCGGGGCTGGAATCACAGCCGCCGGGACATTTCGCCGCCCCGGCCGGAAAGGACTTATCGGACTGGTGCGGCGGGTTTCCCTTCCCGACCCTTCCACCTGCGACGACACCGGAAAAGCGGTTGTACGGGATGGCCGCGAACTGGCCGGTTCCGTATACGCACGTATGCATTCAGTGACAAGCTGTACGCATGGACGAGCCCCGGAAATCGGAGTGGGTCAGGTTCGGACTGCACCTGAAGCGACTGCGCACCCAGCAGGGGCTCTCGCTCAACAGACTCGCGGACAGAGCCGAGTGGTCGGCGACCTATCTGGGAAAGCTGGAGAACGCGAAGCGGGCTCCGAACGCGGACGTGGTGCGGGACCTGGACCGGGAACTGCGTACGAACGGTGCCCTGCTCCGGGCCTGGAACGACGTGGTGCGGGCGCAGGCGGCCCTCGACTGGTACGAGCAGTCGCGCGGGTACGAGAAGCGTGCCCACGAGATCCGCTTCTTCCACCCGCTGGTGGTGCCGGGGTTCTTCCAGACGCCCGAGTACGCGCGGGTCATCGTCACCCACACCGTGCCCACCGCCTCGGAGAAGCGCATCCAGAACGTCATCCGGACACGGGAGTCCTGGCGCAAGGACCTGGACACGGACGGGGGTCTCGTGCTCAACGTGATCCTGACCGAACTGGCCCTCACCAGGCCGATCGCGTCCGAGGTCATGCGGGAACAGTTGGACCGCCTGATCCAGGAGGCCGAGCGGCCCACGGTCACCCTCCAGGTTCTCCCCTCGGGGATAAGCGACCTGGCCTGGCTCAGCGGAGCGTTCAGGTTGGTATACATCGAGGGTGAGCAGCCCCTCCTGTGCGCGGAGCACGCCATCGGGGAGTACCTCACCGACGACGAGCAGGAGACCCGGAAGATGGAGACTGTGTTCAGCAAGCTCCAGGCATGGGCGCTTCCCCCGGACGTCACGGCGAGGAAGCTCGGAGAGATGAGGCAGGCACTGTGAACGGCTGGCACAAATCGAGTTACAGCTCCACCGGGGAAAGCTGCGTGGAGGTCAACGAGACCCCTGACGCGGTCCTCATGCGGGACACGCAGAACCGGGAACTGGGACACCTGTCGTTCGCCGCCGACGAGTGGACGGCCCTCCTGCGCTCCACCACGGACCACGGCTGAACCGAAGCCGGAGGGAGTGACGCTCCCTCGGGGAGTGCCACCCCCGGCTTCGTCCCGGCCACTCCCCCACCGACGGCGATGGAACCCCGGCACAGGACGGCCGAGCCTGGAGGGAGGCCCGGAACACCCCACGAATAAATGCCACCAATTCCGACATGAAGGATTGTTTGGACAGGGCCAGCAAATAAAGCTGGCCTTTTTTCATGCACACTGAGCTGGGAAAACGCCACGCCGGGCCAGCTTTTTCCGGCAGCTTCGCGGAAAACGTCCCCGCACGAACATCCGTGCTCTAATCTGGCTGCGAAAACACAACTCAATCCACGAGATGACCCCGCGACGGTTACTTGCCGCCCGGGGTCGTGGCCAGCAACTTCCACCTCTTTAACACCAAGGATTGCCAGCGTGCTCTATTTTAGCGCTGCGCTTCTCAGCCGTGCCCTCGGCCCGCTGATCGCGCTCTTCTCCTCCCCCTGCGGACGCCACTCCGCCGTGGCCGGTCGCCGCCGCCGCTCCACCCGCGTCCGCCGCTACGTCTACGCTCCCCCGGCTCCCCTGACTCCCTCGGCTCTCCCGGTCCGCGAGGCCGCGAGGCCCCTCCCCTCCGTGCCGCGTCCGGCGCCGCCGAGCCGGACCGCCCCCGCCGAGGACACCGCCCTGGTCCGTCCCTACCTCGCCGCGCACGCGCACCTCCGCACGGCCGAAGTCCGGGTTCCCGGGCCACGCGCCCCCGAGCCCGCCCCCGCGTCCGACGACGTGCGGCGCGAGTTCGCCCGCGTCCAGGAACGCGCCGCCGCCCTCCTGCGCCAGTGGTCGGCCTCCCCGGAGGGCGACCTGCTCTCCGGACCCGCGCCCCGGTTCGGGGTCGTCCGGCCGTCCGGGCCCTCGGAGTGGGACGAACTCGCCTCCCTCACGCGCGCCTGGCTCGACCAGCGGCGACAGCTCGACCAGCGGCGGCAGGAGGTCCCGGCGTGAACCCGCCGGCCGTGGCCCCGGCCGAGGAGCCCCGGCCCCTCGTGTTCTGGGAGCACCGCCTCTACCCGGGCGACCTGGCGCGGCTGTCGCGGGTCCGCGGGGACCTGGCCCGGGACCTGGCCGGGTTCGACGACGACCTGGTGGAGACCGTGCGGCTGTGCGCCAGCGAACTGTTCGCCAACTGCGTCAGGTACACCGGCTCCGGCCGCGGGGGCGGCGAGGTGCTGCGCGCGCTGTCGATGCCGGACCGGCGCACCCTGCGCCTCTCGGTGAGCGACTGCGGGGGCGGCGGGAGCGTTCCCCGCGTCCCGGTCGAGCGCGGCGCGGACGAGTGGAGCCGGGCCGAGGGCCAACGCGGACTGCTGCTCGTTGCGAACCTGTCCCGTGCGTGGGGCCACTTCCGGCTGGCCCCCTGGGCGGACCTGGGCACCCACGTGTGGGCGGTCTTCGACGTGGACCCCGAGCGGGCTCCCCGGGGCCTGCGCCCGTACGTCTTCACCCGTTGAACGAGACGGCCACCATCCCGTATCCGATCGGGACGGTGGCCTGTCGCGACGCCCCTCCCGCTACGGCGGAACCCCGCGATCTACTGGGTGTTCCCCGGGTCCGGCGCCACCACTCACGCCGGAGGAGACGTCCTCGGCGCCGCACGGGCCCGGCGCCCGCGCGGATCAGTCGTGGAAGGGCTCGCCGGTCACGACGTGGTCGGCGTGGTTGAGCGCCTCCAGCACCAGGCGGCGCAGGTGCCCGTCGCGTAGCCGGTAGATGGCGTGCCGGGACTGCTTGCGCGACTCCACCAGCCCGGCCAGGCGCAGCTTGGCCAGGTGCTGGGAGACCGCGGTGCGCGAGGCGCCGCACGCCTCGGTCAACTGCCCCACGTCGGCCTCGCCCTCGGCCAGGGTCCACAGCAGGTGCAGCCGGGTGGGGTCGGACAGCAGGGCGAACACCCCGGCGGCCACGGCGAGCCGCTCGGGTTCGGGCGGAGCCGGGTGCACGCGGCTGGGTTCGGCCTGCTCGTCGCTCGTGCGCATGTGCGCAGTCTAGGACGCGCCCGGCCCCGGCCCGGGACTCCGGCGACCACATGTCTATACGTGCGTACTTGCGCACTTGTATGGTGTGTGGTGTTCGATTCCTCCTTACTCTCAGGTGGTGGTCCCGGTGTGGCGGGTGCTGGTGGGCTCGCGGTCCTACCGCAGGTTGTTCTTCGCCCAGGTCGTGGCGTTGGCGGGCACGGGGCTGGCCACGGTCGCCCTGGCGCTGCTGGCCTACGACCTGGCCCCGCACCAGGCGGGGCGGGTGGTGGCCACCGCCCTGACCATCAAGATGCTCGCCTACGTGGGCGCCGGACCGCTGCTGACCGCGGCCCTGTCCCGCGCCCCGCGCAAGGCGGTGCTCGTGGGTTCGGACGCCGTGCGCGCCCTGGCGGTGGCGTGCCTGCCGTTCGTGGACCAGGTGTGGCAGGTGTACGTGCTCATCGCCGTGCTCCAGTGCGCGTCGGCGGCCTTCACCCCCACCTTCCAGGCGGTCATCCCCGAGCTGGTCGACGACCGCGGCTACACCTCGGCGCTGGCCCTGTCCCGCCTCGCCTACGACCTGGAGTCGCTGGCCTCGCCGCTGCTGGCCGCGCTCGTGCTGCTCGTGGTGCCCTTCGACGGCCTGTTCGCGCTGACCGCGCTCGGCTTCGCCGTCTCCGGGACCCTGGTGGCCACCACCGCCCTGCCCGCGCGGACCCCTGGTTCGCGGAGTCCGCGCCGGGCCGCGGCGAGCTGGCGGGTCTTCGCCACCGACGCGCGCCTGCGCGCGCTGATGGCCCTGAACACGGCCGTGGCCGTGGTCACCGCGCTGGTCCTGGTCGACACCGTCGTCCTCGTCCGCTCCCACCTGGACGGCACCGACACCGGCGTGGCCCTGGTGCTGGCCTGCTTCGGCGCCGGTTCCATGGCGGTGGCGCTGGCGCTGGGAGCGCTGGTGGACCGTTTCGGCACACGCGCACTGATGCTGGCCGGCCCCGGCGTCATCACCGCGGGAGCGGCGGCCCTGACCCTGGGCTGGGCCCTCGCCCCGGGACCGCTCGTGCTCGGTGCGGGCTGGGTGGTGCTGGGCGCGGGGTGCGCGCTGGTGGCCGCGCCCACCGGGCGGCTGCTGCGCGACGCCGCCCCGGAGGGAGGGCTCGCGGGGGTCTTCGCCGCCCAGTTCTCGCTCTCCCACGCCTGCTTCCTCATCACCTACCCGCTGGCGGGGTGGGCCGGATCCCTGGACCCGGTCCTGGTGCTGGGCGGGACCACGCTGCTGACCGGGGTGTGCGCCGTGGCGGCGGTGGGATTGTGGCGCCCCGGGTCCCCGGCGCGGATCCCCGGCGCTGGTTCCCGCCGGTCGGCGCCGGGGTAGGCCGACTCCGACAGCGGCGCGGAGGAGGCCATGGCCGGGAGAGAGACAGACGAACGCGGGTTCCTGAGCGGGCCGCGCACCACCGAACGCCCCCGCTCCACGAGCACGGCGGTCTACACGGCGCTCTTCGACGCACCGTCCGACCGGGTGTTCTCGTTCTGCACGAGCAGGTCGGGCTTCGAGGAGTCCATGCCCAGTGGTGTGGAGGTCCTGCGCTGGCCCGGACGCGGATTCGCCCAGGGGGAGGTGATGGTGCTGCGCTGGCGCCTGGGCGGCGTGCTCCCCGTGCGCTGGGTCGGCGTCATCGAGTCCTTCGAGGACGGTGTCCGCTTCACCGACCTGCAACTACGGGGCCTGTTCCGGTACTTCCGGCACACACATTCGGTCGAGCCGAAAGGGGCCGTCACCGCCTACACCGACCGGGTGGAGTTCGCCAGCCGCCTCGGGCCCGTCGTGGACAGGACGGTCCTGAGACCCGTGATGGACCGGATGTTCCTCGCACGCCTGGCCCGGATGCGGGAGCTCCTGGAGGGCGGTGCCTGACTCCGCCCCCCGCGAAGGCCGGACGAAGGGCGGGCGAGGCCCCGGACACGGAAAACGCCCGCCGGACCGGGTCCGGCGGGCGCGGTGCCTCGTGGGTGGTCCCGGGAGCCCGGGTCCCGGACCCCTCGGCCCCGGGAGCTCACTCCCTCGCGGGGAGCGGGCCCTCCTGCCTGCCGTACCAGGGCCACCACTCGGCGGTGCGTCCGTGCGGGAACATCCGGTCCAGCCGGATCGTCATCCGCAGCGCGAAACCGCCCGCGAACATCCCCGCCACCAGGTCCGTGAACCAGTGGAAGTGCAGGTAGACCGAAACGGTGGACTGCAACACGGCGATGCCGACGATGCAGTACGCCAGACGCCGGATGATGTGCGGCCGGGCCGCGCCGAACCGGATGATCAGGAACAGCACAAGCCCGTAGATGAGGATCGCGTTCGCCCCGTGCCCGGAGGGGAAGGCCACGTTGCCCGGTCCCAGGAAGAAGTCCGGGTCGTAGTTCTTGGCGTGCCCCCGGCTGGTGCCCAGCTTCATCACCGAGACCATGGACATCATTCCCACGACCCCGACCCCGCTCAGCACGATCGGGCGCCAACTGCGGTGCCAGTAGGCCAGTTGGAGCGCGGTGACGCCCAGGACCGGCAGCGCGACGGCACGGGAGGCGACCGTGTCCAGCCAGTGGATGAGCGGTTCCCGGAGCAGGTCCCAGTAGGGCCTGGGCAGCTCGTTCAGGAAGTTGTCCACCGGGTGCAGGGGCCCCGCGGCGAGCATCGTCATGACGATCAGCGCGACGGCGAGCATGATGGCGACGCGGTCCGAGGCCAGGCCCCACGCGATCTCGCTCACACTCGGCCACCGGACCGCGCGCACGACGGGTGGCCCGGGGTCGTACTCGTTGGTACGTACCACGGGGATGGGTCCGCTGTACGGTCCCGCGGCCGGGAGCGGCCGCGTTTGCCTGTCGTATGGCTTGGTCAACTGCCTGGCCCGTGGATGTCGTCGGGTCCTCGGAGAGTGCGTCATGTGCTCAGTGCTGTCTCACGTGTCGTGGGCTGGCCTGTGGCACTCGTGAAGCGTGGGGGGATGGGCTAGCCGTGGTTGCTGGAACTGATCTGACGTCCTCAGGGTCGGCTCGGAGCGGACTGTGGAGGATGGACACCTCCACCCCCCTCCGTTCGACGGTCGGTCCTTGGAACTGGTTCACTGCTTCGTGACCGGCCGTCGGCGGGATCGACGTCCGAGGCACAGGGGGCCGACGACGGCGTCCGTACCGCACTGCGCACCTCTCTCACATGGCGGGCGCAGGTCAGGGCGCTCCCATCGGTCTCCTCGCCGTTACGTGCGTCACGCTCCGTACGGCTTTGTGTGAATATTGCCGACAGATGAGCCTACCCGGCCCCTCCTCAGTATCGAGGGTGTGTTCACACACGTATCTTCTCCCCCGCCTCGGACTTTGCCCGAAACCCCGATACTGGACGGCGGCGGTTCACCGCCGTGCGACACGTTCGTGAGGCTTCCGTTAGCGGTTCGAGGCCTGCTGTCCGGTTGACCCGCGTGTGTGTGGCACTCTTCAAGGAGTCTGTACGACGCTGAGCGAACCGGTCCGCGCGCCGTGCGCTGGCCGTGGAACGGAAGGGCCCTGGATGGTCGACCTGCCACAGCTGCCGGATGATCCCTCGAAACTGGCCCGCGAGCCGTTGAGGGAACAGATCCGGCAGGTACTGGTCGAGGGCCTGCTGTCCGGACGCTGGCAGCCCGGGGAGCGGATCGTGGAACGCCGCGTCGCCACGGAGCTGAAGGTGAGCCAGGCGCCGGTCCGCGAGGCCCTGCGCGAGCTGGAGACCCTGCGCCTGATCGAGACGGTCCCCAACAAGGGCGCCCGGGTCAGGGCCTTCGGGGTCCAGGACATGGCCGAGATCTACCCCGTCCGCGCCGGGCTGGAGCTGGTCGCCGCGCAGTTGGCGGCGCCCCGGTTGGCGGCCGACCCCTCCCCGCTGGAGCGGGAGGTGGAGGCCCTTCGCCGGGCGACCGCGCAGGGTGACGTGTCCGAGCAGATCCGCCACAGCGTGGAGTTCCACCGCGAGGTCGTGCGCGCCGCCGACAACAGCGTGCTGCTGCACACCTGGGAGTCGCTGGGCGTGGAGGTGTGGACCGCCCTGTCGGTGCGCTGGCTGAACATGGAGCTGCACGCCAAGGCCGCCGACCACGCCCAGATCACCCGGGCCTTCCGCGAGGGCGACCCCTCGGTGGGACAGATGCTCAGCGACCACGTGCTCAACTACGTGGAGGCGGCGCTCCAGTCCCACCAGGGCGTGCACTGACCCGTCCGGACGCACATCTGCCCACCCGGACGTGCGGCGGCGAAGTTGTCGCCCGGCACGTGACCTGCCCCGACGCACCCTTTCCCGGCCGTCTCACATACAGTTGTATTGATCGATCATCGATCAGACCGTAGAGTGTGCGCGACGCACGTCACACACGTGGAACCCCTCCCGGTCACCCGGAGTCGTTCATCCGGCCGGTGGACGAACCCGGGCGACCGGCACCGCCGCGCCGGATCCCGGATGCATAGGCCGATGCAGACCGGGAAGCAATGCGGGCAGGGGTCCGGCGGACAACTGCACACGAGACTCCATCAGCGCTTCGCGTCCGGGGAGGACGAGCCACGCTCCCCGGAACGCGCCCCGCAACAGCCACAGAGCGCCGACGCCCATGAGCCGGGCGGAGGCGAACACCGCGATCACGCCCGACAGCGGGAACGCGGCGGGCCTGGCACCCCGGTCCACAGACCGGTGCGACGGGCCTTCTCGCACGTAGAAAGGCACACCATGGCTGACACGGCCAAGCCGAAGGGCCGCACCGCCGCCAGGTCCTCAGGGACCCGCCGCCGCGGCCGCAAGGACACCTCCCCCGGCATCACCGACGAGAAACCCGACACCCTCCTCGACTACTACCGCCAGATGATGTTCGTCCGGCGGTTCGAGGAGCGCACCGCCCAGGCCTACACCCAGGCGAAGATCGGCGGATACTGCCACCTCAACCTCGGCGAGGAGGCCACGGTCGTCGGCCTGATGACCGCCCTGCGCGAGAGCGACTACCTGTTCACGAACTACCGTGACCACGGGTACGCGATCGCCAAGGGCATGGACCCCAAGCGGGTCATGGCCGAGCTCTACGGGCGCGTCGACGGCGTGTCCAAGGGCTGGGGCGGCTCCATGCACATGTTCGACACCGAGACCCGCATGCTCGGCGGCTACGGCATCGTCGGCGGGCAGCTTCCGCTGGCCGCCGGTGCCGCGCTGGCCATCTCCTACCGGGGCGGCGACGAGGTCGTCATGTGCCAGATGGGCGACGGCACCACCAACATCGGCGCCTGGCACGAGACCCTCAACATCGCCAAGCTGTGGAACCTGCCGATCGTCTTCGTGGTGGTCAACAACTTCACCGGCATGGGCACCACGGTCGAGAAGTCCTCCGCCGAGCCCGACCTGTACAAGCGCGGCGGCGCCTTCCGCATCGAGGGCGAGCGCGTGGACGGCCGCGACGTCCTCGCGGTCCGCGACACGGCCGCGCGGCTGGTCGAGCGCGCCCGCGAGGAGCAGACCCCGTTCCTGCTGGAGGCGTGGAGCTACCGGATGAAGGGCCACTCGGTGGTCGACCCGGCCAAGTACCGCACCGACGAGCAGAAGGAAGAGGCGCGGTCGCAGGAGAACGACCCGATCGCCCTGTTCGGCGAGAGGCTCAGCCAGGAGGGCATCCTCACCGACGAGCTGCGCGACGAGATCGCCGCCGCGGTCAAGGCCGAGGTCGCCGAGGCCGCGGAGTTCGCCGACAACAGCCCGCACCCGGACGTGTCCACGCTCTTCGACTACACCTACGCCACCCCGGTGCCCAACGAGTCCACCCGCATGCCCGCCGACCCGGTGTTCGCGGAGTAGGGAAGGAACCCACATGTCTGTGATCACTTACCGCCAGGCTCTGCGGGACACCCTTCGCGCCGAGATGGTCCGCGACGAGAACGTCCTCGTCATGGGCGAGGAGATCGGCGTCTTCGAGGGCTCCTACAAGATCACCGAGGGCCTGCTCAAGGAGTTCGGCCCCCGGCGGGTCAAGGACACCCCGATCGCCGAGGAGGGCTTCGTCGGCGCGGCCGTCGGCGCGGCCATGCTGGGCCTGCGCCCGGTCGTCGAGCTGATGACGATCAACTTCTCGCTGATCGCCATCGACCAGATCATCAACCACGCCGCCAAGATCTACGGCATGTTCGGCGGCCAGACGAGCGTGCCCATGGTCATCCGCACGCCGGGCGGCGGCGGCCAGCAGCTCGGTGCCACGCACTCGCAGAACATCGAGCTGTTCTACTCCTTCATCCCCGGCCTGAAGGTGCTCGCTCCCAGCACCCCGGCCGAGGCCTCGGAGATGCTGCGCGCGGCCATCCGCGACGACGACCCGGTCCTGTTCCTGGAGAACCTGGGCCTGTACAACTCCAAGGGCGAGGTCGCCGACGGCTACGCCGAGCCGCAGAACGACTCCGTCGCCACGATCGGCCGCGCCAAGGTCACGCGCGAGGGCAGCGACATCACCCTCATCGGCTACTCCCGGATGGCGATGGTGGCGGGCCAGGTCGCCGAGAAGCTGGCCGAGGAGGACATCGACGTCGAGGTCGTCGACCTGCGCAGCCTGCGCCCGCTCGACCGCCAGACCTTCGTGGACTCGGTGAAGAAGACCGGTGCCGCGGTGATCTGCGAGGACGACTGGCTGACCTACGGGATCGGCGCGGAGATCGCCGCCTCGATCCAGGAGGGCGCCTTCGACTACCTCGACGCACCGGTCCGCCGGGTGGCGATGGCGGAGGTCCCCATGCCCTACGCCAAGCCGCTGGAGACGGCGGCCCTGCCGTCGGTCGAATCGATCAGCACCGCCATCAAGGAGACCCTGAGCGCCGTCGGCAAACGGGTCGGGTAGAGGGAGATTCCAAGCATGAGCGAGATCCAGATGCCGCGCCTCTCCGACACCATGGAGGAAGGCGTCATCAGCACGTGGGTCAAGAACGTGGGCGACAAGGTCGCCTCCGGTGACGTCCTGGTCGAGATCGAGACCGACAAGGCCGTCATGGAGTACGAGGCCTACGAGGACGGCTTCCTGGTCAAGCAGTCCGTCTCCGAGGGCGAGACGGTGCCGATCGGCGCGGTCATCGGTGTGATCGCCGACTCCCCGGACGCGGTGCCCGAGGACTCCGGCGACGGCGGCGCGGAGCAGCGCCCCGAGCCGCCCGAGGAGGAGCAGGCGGAGAAGGCCGAGGAGCTGAAGGAGGCGGCCGAGGGCTCCGAGGCGAAGGCCGAGGAGTCCGCGGAGCCCGCCGGGGCGCCCGAGCCCTCCGAGGAGGCCCCGCGTCCCCGCACCTCCCCGCTGGCCCGCAGGCTGGCCAGGGAGTACGGCCTGGACATCACGAAGATCAAGGGGTCGGGCCCCAAGGGCCGGATCGTGCGCGCCGACATCGAGGCCGCCCGGGAGGGCGGTGTCGCCGAGGAGGCCGCTCCCGCCGCCGCTGCCAAGGAGGAGGCGAAGCCCGCCGCTTCGATGGCGGCGACCGCCCCGTCCTTCGACGACGGCCGCGACTCCGAGGAGCTCAAGGTCAGCAACGTGCGCAAGGTGATCGCGCGCCGCCTGACCGAGAGCAAGCAGACGGTGCCGCACTTCTACCTGCGCCGCACGATCGACGCCGAGGCCCTCAAGGCCTTCCGCGCGCAGGTCAACGAGCAGTTGTCCAGCACGGGCGCGAAGATCAGCTTCAACGACCTGATCGTCAAGGCCTGCGCGACGGCGCTGAAGCTGCACCCGGAGGTGAACACCTCGTGGGTGGACGACAAGCTGCTCCAGCACCGCCGGGTCAACGTCGGCGTGGCCGTGGCCGTGGACGCCGGGCTGGTCGTGCCGGTGCTGCACGACACGGACAAGGCGACCCTGTCGGAGATCTCCACGCGCACGCGCGAGCTGGCGGGCAAGGCCCGTGACGGCAAGCTGAAGCCGCAGGAGATGAGCGGCGGCACGTTCAGCGTGTCCAACCTCGGCATGTTCGGCGTGGACAGCTTCGCCGCGGTGATCAACCCGCCGGAGGCGGCCATCCTCGCGGTCGGCGCCATGCGCCAGGAGCCGGTGGCCGTGGACGGCGAGGTGGCCGTGCGCAACCGGATCTCCCTGGAGCTGTCGGTGGACCACCGCGCGGTGGACGGTGCCGTGGGCGCCGCCTTCCTCAAGGACCTCGCCGAGATCCTTGAGGAGCCGATGCGGATCATCCTGTAGCCACGGGAGCCGAGACAGCGGCATCCTCGCTGGTGGACGCCCCGGCCGGAGACGGCCGGGGCGTCCGTCGTTCCCGGTGCCCGGCGCCGACGGATTCCGTCCACAGCCTGTGGACAAGCGGACAGGTGGCCGTGCCGACCAGTCGACATGGCGACAGAGCGCCACGGGACCGGCTTCCCGCCACCCGTCCACAGCCTGTGGAGAGACGGGGGCCGACGTCCGCGCCTTCGGTCGGATACGTGCCGGTGTCGTTCCGTCACCGGCGGCTGCCATGATCGGTGCGGTCCGAACGGCACGTGGGAGGAAACATGGTCCAGGAAACCCGGGCGGTCAGTGACGTCGTGGAACTCGCCCGCCGGCTTCGGCGCCTCTCCCCCGGGAAGTGGACCGAGGCGGACCTGCGCGCGATGGCCGCCGACCAGGGCTGGGAGTGGGTCGACGGCGAGCGGGGGCCATGTCTGCGCGCCGAGGAGGACTTCGGAGAGGCCCGGCTGCGACCCGTGGACGAGTTCATGGAGATCCACGTGACCACGGAGGAGTACGTGGGTCTGCACTTCCTCGTGAAGGAGGTCCGGGGCGGGGTCGGAGAGCACGTCGAGGCGTTCGGGGAGATCGCCGAGAGCCTCCGTGAGGAGTTCGTCGAACCCCATGTCCTCGGGGCCGACGACACCTCCGCCTCCTTCCACGACGACATCCCCCGCTGGGGTGCTCCCTTCATGCGGTGGAGGGGACGGGGGAACAGTCTGGAACTGCGGGCGGGCACAGAGGGTCCCGTGCTGTCACTCCTGCCCGGCGATCCGGCCGAGGGCTGGTTCTGGTACAACCGCGAACACGGGGCCGAAACCGTGGGCGGGTTCATCGGTACCCGCCCGGTCAGGGACAACGCCGGCATGTCCTTCGCCGGCATCACCCGGCACACCGACTGGAAGGAGTACGGCAGGCTGCTGGCCGACTCCCTGCGCACCCTGCCCGCCGAGTTGACCGCCCTGGGCCTTTCGCGCTCCTTCGGTTTCCACGGCAGGGTTCCTGGCACCAGCGGCCCCTGGGTCTTCCAGTTCGAGCTCGGTGAGCACGTGGAACTCGGTCTGGACGACGCGGTGGCCGACCTCTTCGGCCCGGAGTCCCCCACGCCGGAGGAGCTGGGTTGGACCAGAGCCACCGAGGAGCGCCACCTCCGCCAGGACATCGCCTACCACTCGCCGAGGTATCCCTACGACGAGGTCAACGGGGTGCGGCTGGCGATGATGGTGATCGAGACCGCCGAGGCACTCGGCATCCCCTCCCCCTCGGACCTGTCGCTGACCGACTGGGCCGACCACGTCGGGTTCCCCTCGGAAGAGGGATCGAACGACAACTACCACGTCATCGACTACGGGCTCGCCGTGACGGCCAACCCCTGACCCGTGCACCGACGCCCCGCCAGCGCGTCAGTGTCGCTTGAACGCCGATCTGAGGAAGTACCTTGTCTGGATGGACGGCGACGGCGGCCAGGGCCAAGGGCTCGACGGGATAATGAAGGACTTCAGGGGTTCCCACCTCATCGAATCGGACCAGAGCTACATGTTCTTCACGTCCGCCGACATGAGTGACTGCGTCTTCGACCGTAGTGACTTCGCCAAGTCCGACCTCTCTGGTACAGACATCAGCAATTCCAGCTTCGTGGGAGCCACGTTCCGGAAGACCGACTTCGGTGGGTGCGTGGCCTCGGACACCGACTTCGCAGACGCCCGGTTCGTTGGCGCCAGGTTCCACAGATCAGAACTCCGGGGGAGCAGGTTCTTCCGCGCCTTCCTGAACGGCTCCTGGATGTACGAGAGCGATCTGAGAGAAGCCGACCTGAGCGAAGTCTGGTTCGGACCGGAAGGCGTCGGCGGCCCCACTCGGTTTGTTTCTGCCAGGCTCCGGGGATGCGCGGTCGCCGGGGCCGGCGGGTGGGTGTCGGGCACCATTGACGTTGGGACTCCTGAGTCCCCTCATATTCTGAGCAGCGCTGAACTGGCCGTCTGGTTCGCTGACAACGGAGCCCCCAACGTCCGAGTCGCCGATTCCTGACCCGTGCACCGGAGAGCGGTGACGGTCCTGCCGCGTCCACGTCCTCACCGGAACGCCCCGCCTCACCCGTGTGCAGGGCACACGGCGGGCCCGGGCGCGACGGCAACCGCTCGGCCCGCACGGCCCCGGGCGCACGTGCGACCATGTTCCGTGCTCATCCTGCTCCTGTGCCTACTGGCGCTGTCCGTGATCGCCGTGTTCACCGGGTCCGTCGTCGTCCTCCTGAGGCAGGCCGACAGCCTCGTGAGGCGGGGACGGCGCCGGCCGGAGGCAGTGGCGCCCCGGTCACTGGTCGCCCTCGCCCTGGTGACCCTCATCAGCGCGTTCGTCCTCTACGGCTCCGCGTGGCTGAAGTACTCCCCCGGCCTGTTTCCGGACAACACCTGCATGTTCCACGCGGGCCCCAAGGAATACCCGGTGTCCCACAGCGGGCTCCCGCTCAGTACCGTGTGCCCCTCTCCGCACGGCGGGACCGTGGACATCGTTCCCGGGTGGATCAATCCGGTGGCCTTCGCCCTGGTCGCGGTGTCCGTGGTGGCCCTGGCCGGGGCGTACATCGTGTACGCCACCGGTTCACGTGTGGACCGTCGCCTCTGACATCGGAGGACTCGTCCACGGGCTGTGGACGACGACCCCTTCCTGACTGGGATACGGTCGGCCGCATGTCCCGTGTGTTGCACATGACCGAGCTCGAACGCTGGGCCTCCGGCGGTGACGTCGAGGCCGACTCCCTGCGCTCCCAGGGGTTCGTGCACGCCTCGCCGGACGAGCCCACGCTGCTGGCCGTGGCGAACGCGCTGTACGCCGAGGCCCCGGGCCGACTGGTCGCCCTCGTCGTCGACACCGACGCGGTCGGCTGCGAGGTGCGCTGGGAGGCGGCCGACCCCGCCCCGCCGCCGGGCGTGGGGGACGACGTCCTCTTCCCGCACGTCTACGGGCCGATCCCCCGCAAGGCCGTGACGGGTGTGCTCTACCTGCGCCGCGACCCGTCGGGCCGGTACACCGGGGCCGAGGAGCGGTCCGCGACCGCCGAGGCGCTGGACCTGCTGCCCCACCCCGAGGGCGGCTGGTACCGGCGGACCTGGAGCAGCGGGGTGGGGGTCCGCCCCGACGGCTACCCCGGGCCGCGGCCCACCGCCACCGGCATCCACTTCCTGCTGGGCCCCGGTGAGGAGTCGCGCTGGCACCGGGTGCGCTCGGACGAGGTGTGGGTGTTCAACCGGGGCGGGCCCCTGGTGCTGGAGTACGGCGGAACGGGAGGATCGCCCGAGCCCGACGGACAGGTGACCCTGGGCTCGGGGATCGAGCGGGGCGAACGCCTCCAGGCGGTGGTCCCGGCCGGTACCTGGCAGACCGCACGGCCGTCGGCCGGCGAGGAGGTCCTGGTCAGCTGCTTCGTGTCCCCGGGCTTCGACTTCGCCGACTTCGAGACATCCTGAGCAGCCCTTGCGGGGGCGCCCGCCGGGACTCCCGCCCGCGTTGCCAAGAGGTTCGCGAAGACCGCGCCCCCACCTGCACGCGCTCCTCCGGGCCTGGCCGACCGCCTGGTCGCCGACCGCTTCGGTGCCTGACCTCAGCCGGCCCTCCTCCGGACCCGTTCCGCGAGGCCGCCGTCACGCGCGACGCGGGCGAGTCCGGCGGCCAGGGGCGCGATGTCGTCTCCGCCCACGAGTTCGGCGAGCTTGTCCCCGTCCTCGGGCAGGCCGACCTTCCCGGCACCGGACAGCACGTACTCGTCGGTGTAGGGCCGCAGCCAGGGCCACACCGCCTGCACCTCGCGGCAGAACATCGCGGCGCCCGTCGGCCCGATGCCGGGAAACTCCCTCAGGCCGGACTCCAGGCGTGCGACCCGCCGCCCGGAGCGCTCCCCGAGCCCGCGCAGGTCTCCCCCGTACTCCTCGCGCACCAGGTCGGCGCACTCGCCGAGCCTGGTGGCGGTGCTCTCGTCGTAGCGGACGTAGTGCCCCCGCCCCAGCGCGTCCACGCGGTCCTGCCAGCTCAGCCCGGCCATCCCGTCGGGGGTCGTACCGCCCGCCCCGTTGAGCTCACGGGCGGCGGCGACGGCGATCCCCGCCGAGATGCGCGCGGACATCAGGTTCACCAGCACCAGCAACTGCCACAGCGCGGCGGGCTTGTCCGCCATCCTGATCCCGGCCTCGGCGGCGAGGGTCGTCCCCGCCTCGTCCACCACAGCGCGGGCGACGTCGGCGTGCTCGGCCATCTCCCGTCCCCTCCAGACGTGGTCGGTCCGTCCGTCACGGGTCTGATACCCGTCCGACCGGTACTGACGCGGCCGTCCACAGGGGCCCGCGCCCGGCCCGACGCGGGAGGAGCCCCGGAACCGGGTCCCCTCCCGGCCCCGGGGCTCCCCCGACGCATCGCCCGGCGCTCCCGGCTCAGGCGTGGCGCAACCCGTTCCTCTGGGGCAGCACGTCGCTGTGCTGTCCGACGCTGACCGGAACCGTGTGACGCGCCCTCCCCTTGTCGATGCCGAGGAAGCGGTTGAGGTGGCCCTTCTTCCCCACCACGAACCAGGCGATCGCCCCCAGCACCGGCAACCAGAGAACGAGGGCGATCCACAGCAGCTTGCCTCCCCCGGACGTGTCACGGTCGGCCAGCGCCGAGATGACCGCCGCGAGCACCAGTACCACCAGGGCCACGACGGTGAGCAGCAGGACCAGCCCCGTGATCCCGCCCACCCAGGCGACCGCCGTCTCCGCACGGTCCGCAAGACTCGTGATCATACTTCCCCCAAGCAAGGCGTACCCATGTTGTTACGCAGGGTAATAATCAGAGGTATCCTGCCCCGCCTATTTCATGGTTTTCGGGCGTTTCCGACCGCCTCCGGCCGGGGTTCCGATTCGGTGGCGTGCGCCGAACGGAAGCACCTACTTCCGGGTAAGGCCCCCTACCAGGGCTTTTGGCTGCTTTACTGGGAAGCATGGGCGAGCTTCGGCGATCTGGCAGGTTCACTCCCCTCCTCCCCCCCGGATTCCCCGCCGGCGACGGTGGCGGCACCGGTACCCGCGACCATCGATCCGCACGCACCACCGCCCCGCCCCCGAGGCACAGAGGCCGACGGCGGACGGGGGGCACCGCCGACAGGGCCCTGTGACCATGGCCAGGCAACCCCGCTACCTCTGGCTGGCGGACCAGCTGCGCGGCCCGATCCTGAACGGGGAGATGCCGCCCGGCACACGGCTCCCCTCACGGACGCGGCTGGCGCGCTCCTACCGTGTCAGCGAGCAGATCTCCCGCACCGCGCTCCGGCTCCTGGTCACCGAGGGCCTGGTGGAGTCCCGGCCCGGATCCGGCTACTTCGTGCGCGCCGTCCCCGAGGTCTTCCGGATCTGTAGGACCGACTCCTCCTCCGGTTCCGGCCTGGGACGGCTCAGCCGCGAGGAGATCGGCACCGAGCAGGAGCAGTGCTCCCCGCCGCTGAGCTCCCGGCTCCGGCTGCGCGAGGGTGACCCGGTGTACCGCACCACCTCGCGGGGACTGTCCTCTCGGACCCCCATCACCCTGCACCTGTCCTGGGAACCCGCGGTCCTCACGGCGGGAACCCTGCGCGCCCCGTTCGACGGCGCGCACGACGCCGGGCTGCTCGAACGGCTCAGCGCCGTGGGACACCCCGTCGACCGCGTGGTGGAGGAGGTGCGGGTGCGTGCCCTGCGCGACTCCGAGGCATCCCTGCTCGGTTCGGCCCCCGGCATACCCGTGCTGGTGGTGGAGCGCACCCACTACAGCGGAAGCCGGCCGGTGGAGACCTCCGACCTCATCGGGTCGGTCGAGCAGTGTCGACTCCTCTACAAACTGACACTGGCCCGGCCCCGCCGTCCCGGCGACCCCCGGCGGTACTGATCCCCGGACGGTACTGACCCCGGCGGTCGGCCCCGGACACACGCGCGGGGGCGGCGACCGGTATCACCGGTCACCGCCCCCGTCGTTCGCCTCGCGGGCCCGCGGGCCCGCGGGTCAGGTCAGGCCTGGGTGAACTCCCGGGCCACGACCTCGGCGATCTGCGCGGTGTTCAGCGCGGCGCCCTTGCGCAGGTTGTCCCCGCACAGGAACAGGTCCAGCGACTTCGGGTCGTCCAGCGACTGACGGATGCGGCCGACCCAGGTCGGGTCGGTGCCCACGACGTCGGCCGGGGTCGGGAACTCCCCGTTGGCCGGGTCGTCCTGGACCACGACGCCCTCGGCGGAGCCGAGAAGCTGACGGGCGGCGTCGCCGGTCACCTCGTCGGCGAAGGTCGCGTGCACGACCAGCGAGTGGGTGGTGATCACCGGGACGCGGACGCAGGTGGCGGAGACGCGCAGGTCCGGCAGGCCCAGGATCTTGCGGGACTCGTTGCGGACCTTCAGCTCCTCCGAGGACCAGCCGTCGTCCTTGGGCGATCCCGCCCACGGCACGACGTTGTAGGCCAGCGGCGCGGGGAACGGGCCCAGCTCGCCGACGGCGGCGCGGACGTCGCCCGACTTCTCGCCGAGGCTGCGGTCGGCACCGGCCTTGGCCATCTGGTCGCGCAGGGTGTCGATGCCCTCCTGGCCGGCGCCGGAGGCGGCCTGGTAGGAGGAGACCACCAGGTCGGTGAGGCCGTGGGCGCGGTGCAGGGCGCCGATCGCCACGATCATCGACAGGGTGGTGCAGTTGGGGTTGCTGATGATGCCGCGCGGGCGGTTGCGGACCTGGTCCGCGTTGACCTCGGGCACCACGAGCGGAACCTCGGGGTCCATGCGGAACGCGCCGGAGTTGTCGACGGCGACCGCGCCGCGGGCGGCGGCGATCGGCGCCCACTCCTTGGACACCTCGTCGGGGACGTCGAACATGGCGACGTCCACGCCGTCGAAGACCTCGGGCGCCAGGGCCTGGACCACGACGTCCTCGCCGCGCACGCGCAGGACCTTGCCCGCACTGCGCGGGGAGGCGACGAGGCGGATCTCGCCCCAGACGTTCTCGCGCTGGGTCAGGATGTCCAGCATCACGGTGCCGACGGCGCCGGTGGCGCCGACGATGGCCAGGGTGGGAAGACGGTTGCTCATCGGCCGGTACCTCCGTACACGACAGCCTCGACCTGGTCGGCGTCGAGCTTGAACTCACTGTGGGCGGCCCGGACGGCCGCGTCGATCTGGTCCTCCTCGACGATCACCGAGATGCGGATCTCCGAGGTGGAGATCATCTCGACGTTGGTGCCGGAGGAGGCGATGGCGTCGAAGAAGCGGGCGGTCACACCCGGGTAGGAGCGCATGCCCGCGCCGATCAGCGACACCTTGCCGATCTTGTCGTCATAGCGCAGGGACTCGAAACCGACCTTGTCCTGCACCTTCTTCAGCGCGGCGACCGTCTCCTTGCCGAAGTCCTTGGGCACCGTGAAGGAGATGTCGGTGCGCGAGGTGGAGACCGCCGACACGTTCTGCACGATCATGTCGATGTTGACCTCGGCGTCGGCCAGGGCCTGGAAGAGCGTGGCGGCCTCACCGACCCGGTCCGGCACGCCGACGACGGTGATCTTGGCTTCGCTCCGGTCGTGTGAGACACCGGAGATGATCGGCTGTTCCATGCCTTCGCTTTCCTCGACTTCTGGGACGACCCAGGTCCCGGGCTTCTGGCTGAAAGATGAGCGGACGTGCAGGGGGATGTTGTACTGACGTGCGTACTCGACACAGCGCAGGTGCAGGATCTTGGTCCCGCACGCGGCCATCTCCAGCATCTCCTCGTAGGAGATCTGGGGAATGCGCCGCGCGCTCGGCACGATGCGCGGGTCCGCGGTGAACACACCGTCGACGTCGCTGTAGATCTCGCAGGCGTCGGCGTCCAGGGCTGCGGCCAGCGCCACCGCGGTGGTGTCCGAGCCGCCACGACCCAGGGTGGTGATGTCCTTGCTGTCCTGGGAGACGCCCTGGAAGCCGGCGACGATGCAGATCGCGCCCTCGTCCACGGCCTCCCGGATGCGGCCCGGGGTCACGTCGATGATCTTGGCGTTGCCGTGCAGCGACGTGGTGATGACACCGGCCTGGGAGCCGGTGAAGGACCGGGCCTCAAAGCCCAGGTTCTCGATGGCCATGGCGACCACCGCCATGGACATGCGCTCACCGGCGGTGAGCAGCATGTCGAGTTCGCGCGCGGGCGGCAGCGGGGACACCTGCTCGGCGAGTTCGATCAGTTCGTCGGTGGTGTCGCCCATGGCCGAGACCACGACGACGACGTCATATCCCGCCTTTTTCTGAGCGACGATCCGCTGGGCTACTCGCTTGATGGCTTCCGCGTCGGATACGGAAGACCCACCGTACTTCTGCACGATTAGGGCCACGATCGATGCTCCTGAGGAGTTGGGATCAAGACAATGAAATGGAGTGTAGCCAGCGACGTCCTCGTCGACCCCGTCCGACCTGCGGCGGGAGGGCGTGGCGTCTTGACACACCAGCGCTCGGGCTTACCCGGTCAGACGCAAGTTACTCGTGATCTGGCTACATCAAGGCTGAATGTGAGCTAGAACTCCAGGCTGCGGCGGCCCTCGAAGGCGCGTCCGAGGGTGACCTCGTCGGCGTACTCCAGGTCGCCGCCCACGGGCAGGCCACTGGCCAGACGGGTCACCTTCAACCCCATGGGTTTGACCAGCCGCGCCAGATAGGTCGCGGTGGCCTCCCCTTCCAGGTTGGGGTCCGTGGCCAGGATCAGCTCCGTCACGTTGCCGTCGGCCAGACGGGTCATGAGCTCCTTGACCCGCAGGTCGTCGGGGCCCACGCCCTCGATGGGGCTGATGGCGCCGCCCAGGACGTGGTAGCGGCCCCGGAACTCGCGGGTGCGCTCGATGGCGACGACGTCCTTGGACTCCTCGACCACGCAGATGATCGCGGGGTCGCGACGGGCGTCGCGGCAGATGCGGCACCGGTCCTCTTCGGCGACGTTGCCGCAGACCTCGCAGAAGCGCACCTTCTCCTTGACCTCGACAAGCGCGTTGACGAGGCGTTTGACGTCCGCGTGCTCCGCGGACAGCAGGTGGAAGGCGATGCGCTGCGCGCTTTTCGGACCGACGCCGGGCAGCCGCCCGAGCTCGTCGATCAGATTCTGTACAGCGCCTTCGTACATCGCCTACCCACCAGGTCGGACCGGATGCTTCGGGGCGGTCCGTCTCCCCGTCTTCCCACCGTATCCGTAGCGACGACCTGCCGGGTACACGAGGGCTCTCACCTGCGCACAGGCGTGCGCGGGTGCCCGGGCAAGCACGTGGACCGGCCCCGGGAGGGGCCTTCCCCGACCGTCGGCCCGGGCCCCGTGGGCACTCCCTAGAGGCCGGGGATGCCGGGCATTCCACCGGGCATACCGGGCATCCCGCCACCGCCCAGGCCCTCGGCGAGCGGACCCATCTTCTCCTGCTGGAGCTGCTCCACCTGCGCCTCGGCGTCGCGGATGGCCGCCAGGACCAGGTCCGCGACGGTCTGGGCGCTCTCCTCGGCGTCGGCGGTGTCGATCGCCTGGGCGTCGACGGTGATGTCCTCGACCTGCCCGCGCCCGCTCAGCTTGACCTTGACCAGGCCTCCGCCGGAGGTGCCCTCGACCTCGGCCTCCTCCAGCGCCTCCTGGGCCTCCACGAGCTGCTGCTGCATCTGCTGGGCCTGCTGGAGCAGGGCCTGCATGTCCATTCCGCCAGGGTTCACGGCCGTCTCCTCGCCGCACTCGTCAGTGCTGGGTCTCGCTGTCATGTGGCTGTTGCTGTGAGCGTACCGGGCGACCCGGGAGGCGGGACGGCCGGAAGGACCGCCGTCGGGATCCGGCGGACGCCGATCCGGGAAAGAGGGCACCTCCAGTCGAGGGACTTTCACTGTTCGTCCAGATCTGGGGGATATGTGGACTACCCCTGTCACGAGGTGGGAACGACTCACTCGGACGGAACTCCCACCAGCGAAGAGAGCGAAGGGTGCCGTCGGCATCACTCTCGGTTGAAAGGGTGCCCCGCGGGGCACAAAGTCCCGGTAGTGCTCTCGGGCGCTACCGGTACCACTGAAAGCCACGGGGGACTGAGGACGTGTTGACCGCCAGAGAGCGCCACTCGGCGCTGGTCGAGGCGATGGTCGCGGACGGCACGCTGACCGACGCCTCCCTCATCGACGCGTTCCGGTCGGTGCCCCGCCACCGGTTCATCCCCGGGACGGGAGCGCTGACCGCGCACGGGGCCGCCCTCAACGCCAACAGCAATCCCGAGCGCTGGCTCGCGGCCGTCTACGCCGACAACGCCATCGTCACCCAGATCGACGACCCCTTCGTCCCCGAGCGCAGGGAGGCGCCCGCGCCCCGGGAACCCGACCCCCGGCGCAGGGGGGAGGACGCCTCGACCTCGTCCAGTTCGGCGCCCACGGTCCTCGCGCGCCTGCTGGAGCTGGCCGACCTGGCCAACGGGCAGAGGGTGCTGGAGGTGGGCACGGGGACCGCCTGGAACACGGCGCTGCTGGCGCACCGGCTGGGCGACAGCGCCGTCACCTCCCTGGAGATCGACCCCCGTCTGGCCATAACGGCCCGGGAGGCCCTTCGCACGGAGGGCTACTCCCCCGCCGTCCACCTGGCCGACGGGTACGAGGGGTATCCGCCCGGCGCGCCCTACGACCGCGTCGTCTCGACCTGCGGCGTGCGGCGGCTGCCGCCCGCGTGGACGGAGCAACTGCGCCCGGGCGGCATGGTGGTCTGCCCGTGGGGGCTGCTGGAGGGGGCGGGGGTCCTCGCGCGGATCGAGTGCCCCGGGGACGGCTCGGCCCGGGGAAGCTTCCACAGCGGGGTGGGGTTCGTGCCGCTGCGCACCCCGGGGTCCGCGCCGCGGCCGGTACGGGACGCGGGACAGCAGCCCGACGAGTACCGGCTCACCCAGACCGATCCGGTGGCGCCGCTGATGGCGTTCCCGTCGGCGTTCGCCCTGTCGGTGATGGTGCCGGGCTGGCGGATGCGGCGCAGGTGGATCGGTACCGGATCGGGCGTGTGGGTGTGCGACCAGGAGGGCGCCTCGTGGGTGCGGGTGTACCCCTACGGCACCTCGTGGATGGTCGAGCAGGGCGGCCCGAGAAGCATCTGGGACGAGTTCGAGGAGGCCCTGGGGCTGTGGGAGAAGCTGGGGGAGCCGGAACCGGACCGGTTCGGGCTGTCGGTGGACGCCGACGGCGTGCACCGGGTGTGGCTGGACTCACCGGAGGGCCGGAGCTGGAGGCTGTGAACGCCGACGGCCCCCTCCGGCGGGGGACCGTCGCCGCGCGGTCACGCCGTTCCTTCGGCGTCTCCTGACTTCTCGGATCCCTCGGAGCCGCGGGAGGCGTTCTTCTCCTGGAGCTTGCGCAGGAGTTCCCGTCTGCGCTCCACGGCGTCGGTGCTGGGCCCGCCCTTTCCGCCGCCCTTGCCCCCGCGGAGCGTGGAGCGGGCGACGGTGGCGCGTTGTCCGCCCATACCGAGAAGGTTGTCGCTGTTCCTGGCCATGCGGACCTCCTTTCCCTTCAGGCCGGACACGCGAGGTCCCGCCGGAATCGATGCTGACCTCCGTAGGATATCCCCACCAAGACGATACGTCTCGTCATTTCTCAGCCACTACCGTGGCAGGTATGGCAGAGAGCACCGCACGGGAAGAGCCCCGGACCCGCAGCAGCCCCGACCCCCGCCGCCGCAGCGAGCGTTCGCGGCGCGCCATCCTGGACGCCGCCGCCGAGCTGATGGGCGAGGTCGGCTACGCGAGGCTGACCATGGAGGCGATCGCGGCCAGGGCCAGGGTCGGCAAGCAGACCATCTACCGGTGGTGGCCCTCCAAGGCCGCCGTGGCCTTCGACGTGTTCACGGCGCTGACCGGCGGGAACGCCGGTGATCCGCTGCCCGACACCGGCGACCTGGCCACGGACCTGAGGACGGTGCTGCGGGCCACGGTGGACGAGTTCCACGTCCCGGAGATGGACCGGACCACCCGGGCGTTCACCGCGGAGATCCAGAGCGACCTGGCCCTCGCCGAGGCCGTCAACGAGCGCCTGGTCCGCCCGAACACGGAGGCGCTCAAGGACAGGCTGCGCTCGGCCGTCGACGCGGGAGAGGTGGATCCGGACGCCGACCTGGAGCTGGCCGCGGAGCTGCTCAACGGGCCGGTCCACCACCGTTGGCTGCTGCGCACCGCGCCGCTCACCCACGAGTACGTGGACGAGCTGGTGGACACGGTGCTGCGCGCCCTGCGGCCGAAGGGGCACGGGGAAAGCGCCGGGGAGAACGCCGGGGAGCGCGAGGACGCGCCCGGCGGATCCTAGAGGGACGCGTTCGGGCCCTCGTGCTCGATCTCCTCGATGACCCGGCCGCCGAGCTCGGACTCGATGAGCGCGGCACCGGCGCCCGGTGGCACGGGGGCGCTCTGCGAGGCCTTCCCGCCGGAGGCCGGGTTCTGCGCCCGGGGCTGCGGCTGCTGCGGTGCGGGCGCCGGTGAGGAGGACGTCGGCGAGGAGGGCGCCGCGGAGTCGGTGTACTCCGGCGGAGGCGAGGCGGCCGCGTCCTCGTAGGGGTCGGGCGGCGGCTCCTGGAGTCCGGTGACGATCCGGTCCGGCGGCGGGCCGGCGGGGCCGGGCGCCGATCCGGGGCCGGCGGTGCCGGACGCGGGCTCCGCAGCCGGCGCGCCTGGACGCGCGGGTTCGGGAGCGGGCGCGTCCCACCCCGCCGGCTCGGCCGGACGCGCGGGCTCCGCCCTGCGCGCGGAGGCGGGAGGAGCCGTGGCGCCGCCCGCCGCGGCCACACGCACCTCCGCCCCGAGGACCTGCCGGATCGCGGCGGCGACCACCTGGTCGCTGCCGCTGTTGCCGAAGCCCCTGGCGTCGTTGGGCCGGGCGAAGCTGAGCAGGACGGTGTTGCCCTCCACCCCGACCGGGCGGACGTCGCTACCGCTCAGCACCATCCAGGTGAACCGGCGAAGGTTCTTGACCGCCTCCAGGATCTGGCCCCAGGCGCCCTGTACCCGTCCCAGGTCCAGTGCGCCGCCGGACGGCGGAGGTGCCTCTCCCCGCCCGGGGGCGCTCTGCCGGGCCGGTGCGTCCCAGCCCGAGGGCTCGGAGCGCCGTTCCGCGGGGGCCGGAGCCGGGGCGGGGTCCGGCCGTGCCGTGGAGGCCGGTTCCCCGGCGGCCCGCGCGGGCTCGGGCGCCGCCGCCGGAGAGGGCTGGGGAGGCTGAGGCGACTGCGGAGGCTGAGGCGGCTGGGAGTGGGACGGCTGGGACGGCTGGGGCCCGGGTGCGGGCTGGACCTGGGCGGCGGGAGCGACGGCGCCGGAGGCGACCCGGCGCTCCAACTGCTCCAGGCGTGCCAGCAGGGCCACGCCCTGGTCGCCGTCGGTGCCCGGCAGCAGGATCCGCGAGCACATGAGTTCCAGCAGCAGCCGGGGCGCGGTGGCCCCGCGCATCTCGGTCAGCCCCTGGTTGAGGATGTCGGTGGCGCGGGTGAGCTCGGCCGGGCCCAGGCGGGAGGCCTGGCCCTTCATCTGCTCGACCGCCTCCGGGTCGACGTTGATCAGGCCCTTGTCCAGGGCGTCGGGAACGGCGGCCAGCACGACCAGGTCGCGGAAGCGCTCCAGCAGGTCCGTGGTGAAGCGGCGCGGGTCGTGGCCGCCCTCCACCACGCGGTCGATCAGGCCGAACACGGCCGCGCCGTCGCGGGCGCCGAGGGCGTCGACCATCTCGCCGAGCAGGCTGGAGTCGGTGTAGCCCAGCAGGGAGACGGCGCCCTCTCGGGTGATGCCGCCCTCGTCCGAGCCGGCGATGAGCTGGTCCAGCACCGAGAGCGTGTCACGCGCCGAGCCCGCGCCCGCGCGCACGACCAGCGGCAGCGCGGACGGGTCGTAGGAGATGCCCTCCTGCTTGAGGAGGTCCTCCATGAGCTCCTTGAGGGTGCTCGGCGGAATGAGGCGGAAGGGGTAGTGGTGGGTCCGCGAGCGGATCGTGCCGATGACCTTCTCGGGCTCGGTGGTCGCGAACACGAACTTCAGGTGCGGCGGGGGTTCCTCCACCAGCTTGAGGAGCGCGTTGAAACCCTCGCGGGTCACCATGTGCGCCTCGTCGATGATGTAGATCTTGTAGCGCGAGTTGACCGGCGAGAAGAAGGCGCGCTCGCGCAGTTCGCGGGCGTCGTCCACACCGCCGTGCGAGGCGGCGTCGATCTCCATGACGTCGATGCTGCCGCCGCCGTCGGGGGCCAGCGCCACGCAGGAGTCGCAGGTGCCGCACGGGTCCGGGGTGGGACCCTCGACACAGTTGAGGGAGCGGGCCAGGATGCGGGCGCTGGTGGTCTTGCCGCAGCCGCGCGGTCCGCTGAACAGGTAGGCGTGGTTGATCCGTCCGCTGCGCAGTGCCTGGCGCAGCGGGTCCGTCACGTGTTCCTGTCCGCGCACCTCGCCGAACGTCGCGGGCCGGTACTTGCGGTACAGCGCGATGCTCACGGTGTGATCACTCCCCTGGTCCCTGCCACGTGTCCATTCAACCTGCAAGCGGTGACACTCGCGCCGGTTGGCGCAGACCGGGAGGGGTTTCGACCGGGCCGGAGAAAGAGAAAGGACCCCCCGCGCACCCGCCAGAGCCTACTTATCCTTGCTGCCTTCCGGCCCTGGGGAGGTTCATAGGGTGACGCCGCACGAGGGGTCTGCATCGAGTCTATCCGACACCCGGACTGCTCTTGCAACCCTTCCGCTCCCGATTCGGACGGCCCCTCCGGCCCCCCGGCCGGACACGCTCCGTCGCAGGCCGCGCGCCCCGCGCGAACCACGCGCCTTGTTTGGATAAGTCACGCGTTCGCGGACATCATGGATGGCATGCTCGACCCCCTGAAACCCACCGACAGCTCCCAGGCCCGCCGCGACCTCATCGTGGACACCCTGGAGAACGCCTTCTCGGACCTGATGGCCGCCGACCCGGCCGCCTTCCGCGTCAAGTTCCGCAAGATGGCGGCCAACCCGTTCGCCTTCTACCGGGGCAGCGCCGCGCTCTTCTACACCGACGTCTCGGCCATGGACGACCCCTGGGCCAACGACCACACCTCGCGGGTGTGGATCCAGGGCGACCTGCACGCGGAGAACTTCGGCACCTACATGGACTCCACCGGGCGCCTGGTGTTCGACGTCAACGACTTCGACGAGGCCTACATCGGCCACTTCACCTGGGACGTGCTCAGGTTCGTGGCCAGCATCGCCCTGCTGGGGTGGCAGAAGGCCCTGTCCGACGACGACATCGGCAGGCTCGTGCCCCACTACGTCGACGCCTACGTCTCCCAGGTGCGCGATTTCGCGACGAAGGGCGGCGACTCGGAGTTCTCCCTCAAGCTGGGCAACACCGACGGCACGGTGCACGACGTCCTCCAGCAGGCGCGGCTCAAGAGCCGCGCCGCGATGCTGACGTCCATGACCACCCGTGAGGGGTACACCCGCCGGTTCGGCGAGGGCCCGCGGGCGCGCCGCCTGGGGGACGAGGAGCGGGAGACGGTCCTGGCCGCCTACGACGCCTACCTGGGGACCATCCCCGAGGACCAGCGGTTCGCGTCGATGAGCTACGGGGTCAAGGACGTGGTGGGCAGCGGCGGCTTCGGGATCGGCTCGGCGGGGCTGCCCGCCTACACGCTGCTCATCGAGGGCCAGTCCGAGGCGTGGGACAACGACGTCGTGCTGTCCATGAAGCAGGGCAACGTGGCCGCACCGTCACGGGTGGTGACCGACCGCGGCATCATGGAGGCCTTCAGGCACCACGGGCACCGCACCGCCGTGTCCCAGCGTGCCCTTCAGGCGCACACCGACCCGCTGCTCGGCCACACCGAGATCGGCGGCGTGGGCTTCGTGGTGAGCGAGGTCTCCCCCTACACCAACGACCTGGACTGGGACGACCTCACCGAGCCCGCGGACATCGCCCCGGTGCTGGACTACCTGGGCCGGGCCACCGCCAAGGCGCACTGCGTGTCCGACTCGCACGCGGACACCACCGTGGGGGGCGTCGAGACCGAGGTGGCGATCATGGAGGCGATCGACGGCCACGAGGCGGAGTTCACACAGCGGTGCGTGGAGTTCGCGCACCGGTACGCGGCCCAGGCGCGGGCCGACCACTCGCTGTTCGTGGACGCCTTCCGCAACAACGCCATCAGGGGCGTGCGGTCCAGCCGTGTCCCGTAACCGGGCGCGGCCCCGAGGCCGTCGGGGCGGTCGACGGAGGCGGTCGCCGGGGCGGCCGGAAACCGTTCGGAGCACTCCGTGACGGCATGTAGAGTTATCAGCGGAGGATTCGCCTAGTGGCCTAGGGCGCACGCTTGGAAAGCGTGTTGGTGGCAACGCCTCAGGGGTTCGAATCCCCTATCCTCCGCCGATCGAGGGCGGCCCTGCGAGCAGGGTCGCCCTCGCTGCTTGTCGGGGGGCGCCCCCCGAACCCCCGAAGAGCCCCGCAGGGCACACGCAAGGCCCCGACCGGACACCGGTCGGGGCCTTCGCCGTTCCCGGGGTGTCTCAGCCGGCGGGTGCGTGGACGCGCCGGGCCCCGGTCACCCCCAGCATCAGGGAGTACAGGCTGGTCGTGGCGGTGATGAACAGGACGTTGTTCTTGGGGCCGCCGAAGGCGATGTTGGAGACGGTCTCGGGGACCCGGATCCGTCCGATGAGGGTGCCGTCGGGGGCGTAGCAGTGCACTCCGCCGTCCATGGCGGCGGCCCACAGGCGCCCCTCGTCGTCGAAGCGGATGTTGTCGAACCGGGAGCCGTCGCCCGCGGCCTCGGTGAAGACCTCGCCGTCCGTCAGCGTTCCGTCCTCGCGCACCCCGAACACGCGGATGTGGTTGGCGACGGTGTCGGAGACGTAGAGCCTGCGCCCGTCGGCGGACAGGACCAGTCCGTTGGGCCCCCTGAAGCCGTCGGCGGCGATACGGACCTCGGCGGTCACGGGGTCCACCCGGTAGACGTTGCGGGCGCCGATCTCGCTCTCGGCGCGGTGGCCCTCGTAGTCGCTGGTGATGCCGAAGTCCGGGTCGGAGAACCAGACCGAGCCGTCGGAGCCCACGACCGCGTCGTTGGGGCTGTTGAGGCGCCTGCCCCCGAACCGGTCGGCGATGACGGTGACCGTCCCGTCGTGCTCGGTGCGGGTGACGCGCCGGTTGCCCTGCTCGCAGGTGACGAGCCGCCCCTCGCGGTCGAGGGTGTTGCCGTTGCTGTGCCCGGCCGGGGAACGGAAGAGGCCGACGGCGCCGGTCTGCTCGTCCCAGCGCAGCATGCGGTCGTTGGGGATGTCGCTGAAGACGACCTGCCGCCAGGCGGGGAGGTAGAGCGGGCCCTCCGTCCACCGGCAGCCCTGGTGGAGCCGTTCCAGCCGGGTGTCGCCGTTGGCGCAGCGGCCCGTGCGGAAGCGGTCGTCCAGGATCTCGTAGATACCGTCGTCAGAGGACATCGTTCTCCCATAAGCTGGATAGGCAGGATTTCATCCTGTATATAGCAAACAATGCAGGATGCTATATGGTTCCAGCGAGAAGCACTATGGGAAGAGCGCACATGGACGAGACCGACCGCGTGCTCGTGTCACTGCTCCAGGAGGACGCGACCCGCTCGTACGCGGCGCTGGGCGAGGCCGTCGGCCTCTCGGCCGGCGCGGCGCACGAGCGCGTGCGCAAGCTGCGGTCGCGCGGCGTCATCCGCCGCACGACCGTGGAGGTGGACCCCGCCGCCCTGGGCAGGGGGGTGCTCGCCTTCGTCCTGGTGGAGTCGTCGGCCTGGATGGGGGACACGTCCGAGTCCCTGGCGGCCATCCCCGAGATCCAGGAGGCGCACGTCATCGCGGGCAGCGCGTCCCTGTTGGTGAAGGTGCGCACCCCGACCACCGAGCGGCTCCAGGACGTCCTGCGGCGCCTGTACGCCGTCGAGGGGGTCTCGGGCACGGAGGCGACGGTGGTCCTGGAGACCTTCTTCGAGCGCCCCGTCGCTCCGGAGGGGCCGGACGGGAAGCAGGACGCGACGGACACGCGTGAGCGCCCCTGACCGCTCCGGGCGCGCCGGCGGCGGCCGGAGCCCCGCCCCTACTCCCCAAGTTGAATAGTCACTTCGCGGAGTATCATTCTGGTGTTCACGAGGGTGAGGAGAGGGCATGCGGTTCGACGGGGACCTGCGTTACGTGGCGCTGGGCGACAGCCACACCGAGGGCGTCGGTGACGGCGACGACAGCACCGGGGTCCGCGGTTGGGCCGACCGCCTGGCCGTCCACCTCGCCGCCACTGGCGCGCGGGTGGAGTACGCCAACCTCGCCGTCCGGGGCCGGCTCGCCCGACAGGTGCGGGAGGAGCAGCTGGCCCCCGCGCTGGAGATGCGCCCCGACGTGGCCACCGTGTTCGCCGGGGTCAACGACGTCATCCGCTCCGGGTACGACGCCGACGAGGTGGTCGGCCACATGGAGGCGATGTTCGCCGAGCTGACGGCCTCCGGCGCCCGCGTGGCGACCCTGACCTTCCCCAACATCGCGAAGGTCGCGCCGCTGACCAAGCCCCTGCTCCCGCGGGTGCTGGACTTCAACGAGCGCGTGCGCGCGGCGGCCGCCAGGCACGGCGTGGTGGTGGCCGACGTCGCCGCCCACGAGATCTCCACCGACCGGCGCCTGTGGGCACAGGACCGGCTGCACTGCACCCCCCTGGGGCACGAGAGGATCGCGGGCGCGCTGGCTTCGGCGCTCACCCTGCCCGGCGCCGACGAGTCGTGGAGCGACCCCCTGCCCCTGCTTCCCCGGTCCGGCGCGTTGCGCACGGTGGCCGAGGAGGTCCGCTGGCTGGGGGCCTTCCTCGGCCCGTGGATACTGCGGCGCCTGCGCGGGCGGTCCTCGGGTGACGGCCGCGTGCCCAAGCGCCCCGCGCTCCTGCCGGTGGAGGCGAAGGAGAGCTCCAGCGACGCCTGAGGGCCTCCGCCCGCCAGGAGGCGTTCCGGCCCGCCGCCCGCGCTCCCAGCTCTCCCCGGTCCCAGCGCCCCGCGTTCGGGACTCCGCACCACCGGGCCCCACGTCCCGTGCCCCGCCTTCCGCGCTCCCCCGTTCCAGCGCCCCGCGCCCCGCGCACAGATGTGACCCCCGCCATCCCCGTTTTTTTGCAACTTGTTGCATAATGGATCGCGGGTCGGCCGGACACCGGCCCGAGGCACCGCGCGAGGAGACGACATGGGCGAGTACCCCCACCTGCTGGAACCCCTGGACCTGGGCTTCACCACCCTTCCCAACCGCGTGCTCATGGGTTCCATGCACGTCGGCCTGGAGGAGGTGCCGGGCGGCTTCGAGCGGATGGCCGCCTTCTACGCCGAGCGCGCCAGGGGCGGCGTCGGCCTCATCGTCACCGGCGGCATCGCCCCCAACCCCGAGGGCGCCACCTACACGGGCGCGGCGAAGATGACCACCGAGGCGGAGGCCGAGGAGCACCGCGTGGTCACCGACGCCGTGCACCACGAGGGCGGCCGCATCGCCATGCAGATCCTGCACACCGGCCGGTACGCCTTCAGTGAGGACTCGGTCGCCCCCAGCGCGCTCAAGGCCCCCATCAGCGCCTTCACCCCCCGCGCGCTCACCGAGGACGAGATCGAGCGGACCATCGAGGACTTCGCCCGCGCCGCCGAACTGGCCGGGCACGCCGGGTACGACGGTGTGGAGGTCATGGGCTCCGAGGGCTACCTGATCAACCAGTTCATCGCCTCCGCCACCAACAAGCGCGAGGACCGCTGGGGCGGCTCCTTCGAGAACCGCATGCGCTTCCCCGTGGAGATCGTGCGGCGCGTACGCGAGCGCGTCGGCGACGACTTCATCCTGGTCTACCGCCTGTCCATGCTCGACCTGGTGCCCGGCGGCTCCACGTTCGACGAGGTGGTCCGGCTGGCCGAGGCCGTCGAGGAGGCCGGGGCGACCATCATCAACACCGGTATCGGCTGGCACGAGGCACGCGTCCCCACCATCGCCACGTCCGTGCCGCGCGGCGCCTACAGCTGGGTGACCCGCAGGCTCAGGGGCAGGGTGTCCGTCCCGCTCGTGGCGGTCAACCGCATCAACACCCCCGAGGTCGCCGAGTCGGTCCTGGCCGGGGGCGACGCGGACATGGTCTCCATGGCCCGCCCCTTCCTGGCCGACCCGGACTTCGTCGCCAAGGCCGCCGCGGGGACCCCCGAGGAGATCAACACCTGCATCGGCTGTAACCAGGCCTGCCTGGACCACACGTTCAGCCTCAAGGTCACCTCCTGCCTGGTGAACCCGCGCGCCTGCCACGAGACCGAACTCGTGCTCTCCCCCACCCGTGTCCGCAAGAGCGTGGCCGTCGTCGGCGCCGGCCCCGCCGGCCTCGCCTTCTCCGTGTCCGCCGCCGAGCGCGGGCACGCGGTCACCCTGTTCGACGCCGCCGAGGAGATCGGCGGACAGTTGAACCTGGCGCGCCGTGTGCCGGGCAAGCAGGAGTTCGACGAGACGCTGCGCTACTACCGGGTCCAGCTCGGCAAGCACGGCGTGGACGTCCGGCTCGGGGCCTGGGTGGGCGCCGCCGACCTGGAGGGCTACGACGAGGTCGTCCTCGCCACGGGCGTCACCCCGCGCGTGCCCGCGATCCCCGGTGTGGACCACCCCAAGGTGGTCGGCTACGTCGACGTCCTTCGGGGGGACGCGGAGGTCGGCGAGCGGGTGGCCGTCGTCGGCGCGGGCGGTATCGGCTTCGACGTCGCCGCCTTCCTCACCGACGGCGGCGGGGAGGAGGGCACCGAGGAGTTCCTCCGCAAGTGGGGTGTGGACGCCGACCCCTCGTCCGCGGGCGGGCTCGGCAGGCCCGAGCGCCCGGCCCCGCCGCGCACGCTGCACCTGCTCCAGCGCAAGAGCACCAAGGTCGGCGCGGGGCTGGGCAAGACCACCGGGTGGATCCACCGCCTGGAGCTGCGCCACCGCGACGTGGAGATGGTCGCGGGCGCCGACTACGACCGGATCGACGACGAGGGCCTGCACCTGACCGTCGACGGGGAGAAGCGCGTGCTCGACGTGGACACGGTCGTGCTGTGCACCGGACAGGACCCGCGCCGCGACCTGGCCGACGAACTGGCCGCCGCGGGCCGCGGCGCCCACCTGATCGGTGGCGCCGACGAGGCCGCCGAGCTGGACGCCAAGCGGGCGATCGACCAGGGCACCCGGCTGGCCGCGGCCCTGTGACCGCCTCCCCGGGCGGCCCGGGCCGCCCGGGGAAGGGCAAGCCGGGTTCAAGGATTCCCGGAAGCCGGTGACACACGAGTGACACCCGACCGCACGGGGTAGCCGCTCAGCATGAGATTCGGTGAAGACATCCGCGCGATCGAACGGGACGAGCGCCTCGACCCGGCGGTCTCCCGCCTGAAGCGCCTGGCCGGATTCATTCCGGCCGGCAAGGTCCGCGACGCGCTGCACGGTGTGCAGCTCGGCCATCCCACGCATCCGATCCTGGTGCAGTTGCCCATCGGCACGTGGATGGCGGCGGTCCTGCTGGACATGCTGCCCGGGGACCACCGGCGCAGCGCCCACGCACTGGTCAACGCCGGTCTGCTCACCACCCTGCCCGCGGTGGTGAGCGGCCTGGCGGACTGGTCGCAACAGCATGAGCGCCAGCAGCGTGTGGGCGTGGTGCACGCGGCGGCCAACGGTGTGGGCACCCTGCTGTTCGGTGCCTCCTCGCTGGCACGTGCGCGAGGGCGCGAGGGCTGGGGGAGGTTCCTGGCCCTGACCGGGGTGGGCGTCGTCGGCCTCAGCGGCTCCCTGGGCGGGCACATGGCCTACTACCGCGCGGCGGGCGCCAACAGCGCCGACTACCTCGCGGACCTGGTGCCCGACGGCTGGCACGACCTCGGTCCGCTGGACGGTTTCACCGACGGGGGGATCGACGGCCGCGACGTGGACGGCGTCCCGGTCGTCGTGGCGCGCACGGGGGACTCCGTGTCCGCGGTGCTGGGAACGTGCCCCCACATGGGCGCTCCCCTCGCGGAAGGCGAGCGGGTGGACGGGTGCGTGCGCTGCCCCTGGCACGGCAGCGAGTTCCGCCTGGACGACGGAACGGTCGTGCACGGGCCCGCGACCGCCTCGGTGGAGACCATGGACACGTCGACCGTGGAGGGACGGGTGATGGTCCGCCTGCACGCTCCCGAGTAGTGGCCGGGGTTCCTAGAATGCGCTCATGTCCCTGCCCCACGCCATCCTGACCGCCCTGCTGGAGAAGCCGTCCTCCGGCCTGGAGCTGGCCCGGCGCTTCGACCGCTCGATCGGGTACTTCTGGTCGGCCACCCACCAGCAGATCTACCGGGAGCTGGGAAAGCTGGAGCGGGAGGGGCTGATCCGGGCGCTGCCGGCGGCGGCTCCGACGCGCGGCCGCAAGAAGGAGTACGAGGTGCTGCCCGCGGGCCGGGAGGAGCTTGAGCGCTGGGTGGACGTGCGCGAGGACCCCAGGGTCGGCCGGGACCCGCTGCCCGTGCGGTTGCGCGCCGCCGGGGTGGTGGGCGTGCGCGGCCTGGTGCCGGAGCTGCGCCGGCACCGCGACCTGCACCTGCTCCGGCTGGAGGAGTACCGCGCCTTCGAACGGCGCGACTACCCGGACGGGCCCGCCAACGACCAGGAGCGCGTCCAGCGGCTGGTGCTGCTCGGCGGCGTCGACGTGGAGGCCGGGTGGGTGTCGTGGCTGACCCGCGCCATCGAGGAGCTTGAGGGCTCGCGATGACCGGGCCGGACCGGCCTGGTGGCCGCGCCCCTCAACCCCGGGCGGCCCCGGACTCCGACAGGTTCTCGGGCAGCCGCAGGCCGGGGCGCATCGGCACCAGCTGGGACTGGAGGACCATGGTGGCCGCGCCGATGGCGGGAGCGGTCGCCGCCGAGGTGGACAGCCGCACCTCGACCGGGTGGGTGGCGCGTGCGAAGAACGCCCGGTCCAGCTCCCGCCGGATGGCGGGCAGGTAGACGGACCCCGCCACGGCCAGGCTCGGCCCGGTCAGCACCAGCAGGTCCAGGTCCATCAGGTTGGCCAGGGTGCGGACCGCCGCGGCCAGGTGGCGGGCGGAGCGGTCCAGCAGGGCGCGCGCGGTGGGCTCGCCCCGGCGGGCCGCGCGGACCACGGCGGTGAACTCCGCGGCCACCGAGGGCCAGGTCCGGCCGCCCTCGCGGGTCAGGTCGGCGCTGCGGGCCAGGGCCGCGTCGGCACGGGCGTCCGCCACGACGGCCGCGGGCCCGGCGACCGCCTCGGCGCACCCCCTCCCGCCGCACCAGCACAGCGGGCCGTCCACGTCCAGGCACACGTGCCCGATCTCCCCGGCGTTCCCGCTGGCCCCCTGGTAGGGGATGCCGTTGACCAGCACCCCGGCGCCGACACCGGTGCCCATGTACACGGCCGCGAAGATCGACGACCCGCCGACCACCCCGGACCAGTACTCGCCGAGGGCGGCGGCGGTCGCGTCGTTGCCCGGTACCACCGGCAGGCCGATCGCGCCCTCCAGCTCCTCGGCCACGGAGTAGTCGGCCCAGTGGCGCAGCGACGGCTGCTGGTGGAGTCCGCCGGTCGGGGTCACCAGGCCCACACCGAGCACCCGGCCGCGCTCCACGCCGGCGCCCTCCACGAGCGCGTTCACCTGCTGCGACATGCGGGCGGTGATCTCCGCGGGAGCCTCGTCGCGCACCCCGGCGCGGGTCATCCGGGACACGACGGCGCCGGTGAGGTCGGTGAGGGCGTAGGTGATGCCGATGGGGTCGATGTGGACGCCCACGGCGTAGCGGGACTCCTGGTCGAGCCGGAGCAGCACGCGGGGCTTGCCGCCGGTCGACTCGGCGCGCCCGGTCTCCAGGACCAGGCCGTCGTCGATCAGCCCGCGGACGATGGTGGAGATCGTGCCCCCGGTGAACCCGGTCGCCTCGACCAGCCCGACCCGGCTGATCGTGCCCGCCGCCCGGATGACGTCGAGGACCGCCGCCCTGCTCGTCGTGTGCGGAATGGACCGTGCCGACCCGCCCATACAACCTCCACCGCTTCCGTGGCGTGGCGCGGGGAAGCCCCGCGGTGCACGCCGGGTGCCGCGCCACAGTGCCCCCGGAGGGCGCGTACCAGCGTACTCGCGGTTCGCGGCGGGCCGGGAACGCCGCGTCCGGGGCGCGGGGGCTCCCCCGGCGGTGATCTTGCTCCTGGTGGCACTGTCGGCGTCCCACGGTGACACCAGGAGCAAGATCATCCGGACGGGCACGGCCCCGAGGTGCCAGGTGTCGCGTCCCGCGTCGACGGCCATCCGGTCCACCGCCCTCCGCGCCGCGCGCACGCGGCCCCCGGTCCGGGTACGGGCCTCGCTCAGCGCGCGTCCCCGGCCAGGTCGCGGGGCAGGGCGCCGAGCAGCTCGGAGCCGGTGTGCGCCCTCAGGTCGGTGTAGGCGTCGGCGCTCAGCTCCGCCCCGGTCAACTGCTCCCCCTCCCGGTGGGCCGGATCGTCACCACGCCGTCGCGCAGGACCGCCGAGCGCAGGGCGCCGGGCAGCTCGGCGGGCATGTGGGGGTCGAACACCGGGCGCACGCCGACAGAGGTTCCGAGCTGCATCGGGGACCGGCTTCCTTCCGTGGCCGTCGGCGTGCTCGAGGGGCGCACGCCTCTCTTCGGCGCGGTCCGTGCTCCCGCGGTCGCCCCCTCCAACCCAACCGGGAGCCCCATACTGTTGACTTACTTTGTTCAGAAAAGTAAGAATCCTCAAGGTGGCCGGTTCGCACACGAGGGGATCGGCGCCGACGACGGACCGCACCGACCCCCGTGCGGTCCCCCGACCCCCACGAGCCGGAGAGACACAGATGATCCGTCACACCCTTCACGACGGCTGGCGGCTGTCCGCGACCACCGGGCCCGTCCCGGAGGACATCGCGGGCCGCGCCGTTCCTGCCCAGGTTCCCGGGAGCACCCACCTCGACCTGCTGGCCGCCGGGCTGACCCCCGAGCCCTACCTGGACACCAACGAGACCGAGCTGGCCTGGATGCACCGCGTCGGCTGGCGGTACTCCCTCACGTTCGAGGCAGAGGCCCCCGGGGCCGGCGAACGCGTCGACCTGGCCTTCGACGGGCTGGACACCGTGGCGACCGTGGAGCTCAACGGCGTCGTGCTCGGCACCACCGCCAACATGCACCGCGGATACCGCTTCGACGTGCGCGAGGTGCTGCGCGCCGGAGCCAACGAGCTCGCGGTCTCCTTCCGCCCCGCCCTGGAGTACGCCGAGGAGGTCCGCGAGGAGCTCGGCGCGCGTCCGCACGTCAACGCCCATCCGTTCAACATGGTCCGCAAGATGGCCTGCTCCTTCGGCTGGGACTGGGGGCCGGACCTTCAGACCGCCGGGATCTGGAAGCCCGTGCGCCTGGAGCGGTGGCGGACCGCGCGCCTGTCCCAGACGCGCCCGCTGGTCACCGTCGACGAGCGGGGCACCGGCCGGGTGGAGGTGCACGCCGACGTCGAGCACTCTGGGAGCGCTCCCACATCCAGCCTCGTCCTGACCGCCGAGGTCGCCGGGCAGCGGGCCGCCGCGACCGTGGCCCCCGGGTCCGGGAAGGGCGTGGTCGTCGTCGAGGTGCCCGACGCCCGCCTGTGGTGGCCGGTCGGCCACGGCGACCAGCCCCTCTACGACCTGGACCTCGCCCTGACCGAGGAGGGCGGCTCCGAGCCGCTGGACTCCGCGGCCCGCCGCGTCGGGTTCCGGACCATCACCGTGGACACCGAGCCCGACGAGCACGGCACCCCCTTCACCGTCGTGGTCAACGGCAAGCCGATCTTCGTCAAGGGCGCCAACTGGATCCCCGACGACCACTTCCTCACCCGGATCACGCGCGAGCGCCTGGCCAGGCGCGTGGACCAGGCCGTCGGCGCGCACATGAACATGCTCCGCGTGTGGGGCGGCGGCGTCTACGAGAGCGAGGACTTCTACGACGTCTGCGACGAGCGCGGCGTCCTCGTCTGGCAGGACTTCCTCCTGGCCTGCGCCTCCTACCCGGAGGAGGAGCCGCTGTGGAGCGAGTTCGAGGCCGAGGCCAGGGAGAACGTCGCCCGCCTCACCTCGCACGCCTCCCTCGCCCTGTGGAACGGCGGCAACGAGAACCTCTGGGGCTTCATGGACTGGGGATGGCAGGAGGAGCTGAGGGGCCGCACCTGGGGCCACGGCTACTACACCGACCTCTTCCCCCGGATCGTCGCCGAGCTCGACCCCACCCGGTTCTACGCCGACGGCAGCCCCTACACCCCCGGGTTCGCCCCGGACGAGGTCCACCCCAACGACGAGCGCCACGGCACCCGCCACGAGTGGACCGTGTGGAACCAGACCGACTACCGGGCCTACCAGGACCAGGTGCCCCGGTTCTGCTCCGAGTTCGGCTTCCAGGGACCGCCGACGTGGGCCACGCTCACCGACTGGGTGCACGACGAGCCGCTCACCCCCACCGGGGAGGCGTTCCTGCTGCACCAGAAGGCCGAGGACGGCAACGGCAAGCTCGACCGGGGCCTGTCCGCCCACCTGCCCACGCCCCGCACCTTCGAGGACTGGCACTGGGCCACCCAGCTCAACCAGGCCCGCGCGATCGCCTTCGGCGTCGAGCACCTCCGGTCCTGGTGGCCGCGCACGGCGGGCTCCCTGGTCTGGCAGATCAACGACTGCTGGCCGGTCACCTCCTGGGCGGCCGTGGACGGCGACGAGCGGCCCAAGCCGCTCTGGTACGGGCTCCGCCGCGCCTACGCGCCGCGCCTGCTGACCGTCCAGCCCAGGGACGGCCGCCTGGTCCTGGTCGCCGTCAACGACACCGACGAGGCCTGGTCGGCGCCGGTGCGGGCCGAGCGCCAGACCTTCGGGGGCGAGGTGCTCCACACCGAGGGGATCGAGCTGGACGTGCCGCCCCGCTCCGTGGCGGAGTCCGACCTGGCGCGGGAGCTGTTCGCGGCCCGCGACGCGGGGAGGGAGGTGCTCGTGGCCACGGCCGGGGACGTCCGCCTCGTGCACCCCTTCCGCGAGGACGTCCACCTGGACTACGACCCCGACGCCCTGACCGCCGTCGCCGAGCCCGTGGAGGGCGGCTACCGGGTGGAGGTGCGCGCCGCGTCCTTCGCCAGGGACGTCTCGCTGATGGCCGACCGCCTGGCCCCCGACGCCGAGGTGGACGACATGCTCGTCGACCTGCTGGCCGGGGAGGCGCACCGCTTCACGGTGCGGACCAAGGCGGAGGTGGACCCGGACGCGCTGGTCGAGGCGCCCGTCCTGCGCTCGGCCAACTCGCTGCACGCACGGCGGGTGTGATGGACGGACGCGAGGCCGCGGGCGCGGTCGGGCTGGTCCTGGCCAGGCAGCGCCGCCTGCTGGGCGCCGAACCCTTCTTCATGGAGTTCATCGCCGGGATCGAGGAGCGGCTGGCCGAGGACGACATGTCGGTCCTGCTGCACCTGGTGACCGGCCGGGAGGCCGAGACGGCCGCCTACCGCAGGTGGGCGGAGCGGCGTCTGGTGGACGTGGTCGTGGTCGTCAACCCGGCCGAGGGCGACGGGCGCCCCGCGGCGCTGCGCGCGCTCGGCCTGCCCGCCGTGGTCGCGGGTACCCCCGAGCCTGAACCCGGCACGCCCACCGTGCGCGCCGACCAGGCGTCCCCGGTCCGGGAGGCGCTGGCCCGCCTGCTGGACCTGGGGCACCGGCGCGTCGCCAGGGTGACCGGGCCCGGGGAGCTGGTGCACACCCGGGCCCGCACGGAGGCCCTCGTCGACGGGTGCCGGGCGGCCGGGCTGGCCGATCCGGTACTCGTCGAGGGCGACTACTCCGCCGAGGCGGGGACCCGGCTCACCCGCGGGCTGCTCGGGCTGGCGGATCCGCCGACGGCGGTCCTGTACGACAACGACGTGATGGCGGTGGCCGGGCTGGAGGCCGCCCGCGCCCTCGGGGTCCCGGTCCCGGGCCGGTTGAGCCTGGTGGCCTGGGACGACTCGACCCTGTGCCGTCTGGCCACGCCGGCGCTGACCACCATGAGCGTGGACGTGTACCAGTACGGGGTCTCGGTGGCCGAGTCGGTGCTGGAGTGCGCCGCCGGCCGCCCCGTCGCGGAGCGGTGGGCGCCCACGGCGTACCTGGTCCAGCGGGGCAGCACGGGACCGGCGCCCGCCGGGAGGTAGCCGTGTCGGTTCCGCGCCCTGTCGGCATGTGCCCATGTCGACAGGGCGCGGAGTCGACGGGCCGACATGTCGGCACACACGAAAAAGCCGCCCCCGGGGAGTACCCGGGGGCGGCTGGTGGCGGTGGAGGAGGGATTCGAACCCTCGAAGGGTTGCCCCTTACCCGCTTTCGAGGCGGGCGCCATCGGCCACTAGGCGACTCCACCGAGAGGAACACTACCGGATACGGCGCCGTGCGAAAAATCGGGTGAGGAGATCGGCGCACCGGTCGGCGAGTTCCTCGGCGACGAGGTCGGGCGGAAGGACCTCCGGGCGGTGGTTGAGCCGGGGGTCGCGGACCGCGTCCCACACCGACCCGGCCGCGCCCGCCTTGGCGTCCCGGGCGCCGTAGACCAGGCGGTCCACGCGGGAGAGCACCGTCGCGCCCGCGCACATCGTGCAGGGTTCGAGGGTCACCACCAGGGTGCAGCCGCTCAACCGCCACTCGCCGCGCGCGCGGGCCGCGGCCCGCAGCGCCAGCACCTCGGCGTGCGCGGTGGGGTCGCCGGTCGCCTCGCGCTCGTTGCGTCCCGTTCCCAGGACGGCGCCGTCGGCGTCCAGCACCACCGCTCCCACCGGCACGTCACCCGTCTCCAGGGCGCGTTCGCCCTCGGCGATCGCCGTGCGCAGGGCGGCGTCGACGACCTCCCGGTCGGTCACAGCCTCATGCCGTCGAGGATCTCCCCGAACCCCGCGCGCTCGGCCACCACCGCGAGGACGTCGCCGGGCAGGACTCCCCCGCCGACCGACAGCGAGCGCAGTTCGTCCTCGGTCACACCGAGGTCGGTGAGCAGGTCGCCGTCTCCGTCGGGAACGGGGTTGGGCCGGGCGCCCGCGCTCTCGGAGGGCGGCGGCGCGCCCAGTCCCCCGGCCTCGGACAGCACGGAGGCGAGCGGGTGGTCGTGCACCACCCGCGCGTCGGAGAGGTACACGCGCGGTTCCCTGCCGTCGTCGCCGGCGCGCACGACGGCGAACCACTCGTCGTCGGCCTCCACGAGCAGGAGCGCGAGGTCGCTCCCCCGCTCAGCCGCGAAGTCGAGCATCAGGTCGGTGACGTCGTCGATGACGTCCACGTCCCCGAGCTCGACCTCGGTTCCCCGCCACGCCTTCCCATTGGGAGCGAAGACAGCTGCGAAGGTCGACACCGCGTGCTCTCCTGTTCGACGGGATCCTCTTTACTCCAGCAGGTCCTTACCCCATACCGTCGAGGACACGCTGGAAGGACTGGGCGAATCCCAGCCGTTCGGACACGCTGGCCAACACCTCGTCCGGATACAGGTCCAGGTCCCCCGCCAGGGCGCCCAGCTCCATCTCGTCGAGGCCGAGGTCGGCCACGATGGACAGGTCGCCCGCGGGCAGCACCTGGTCGAGGTCGTCGTCGTCCGGCAGGTCGATGTCCAGGTAGTCCAGGACGTCCCGGGCCACCTGCCAGTCCACTGAGGCGGTCACGTCCGAGAGGAAGAGGCTGACGTCCTCGCCGTAGACCCGCACGATGATGAAGAAGTCGTCGCCGACCGAGACCAGTCCGAGGGAGCCGCTGATGCTCGGCTGCTGACGCAGTGCGTGGATCAGGCCCTTGAGGTCGTGCGTCAGCTTCACGGGGAGCAGGTCGACGTCCCAGTACTCCTCTTCCCTGTACGCGACGGCCGCGAAGTCGCCCGAGTCGTCGTCACCATGATCGAGCACTGTCATCGTCACCCCAACCCGGCCGGTGTATCGGTGCGGACGAAGGTATCCCGGATCGCCCGTGCGAGTGCCATGGTAACGATCACTCCGGCACCACCGTGGCCCTTGGTCCGCGTCAGTCCGGACCACGTTCTCACGAGAACCGGTTCCCCGCTTCCCCTCCGGCGATCCGGTGGGCCGGCGAAGGGCACGGGCCGGTCCGCGACGCGGCACCGGGACGGGGCGGATGTGGCCTGTGGGCACCCGGGTTCGGGTGGGACGCGCGGTTAGACTCGGGCAGGCCACCTCCCCAGCCACCGTCCCGTTATCCCAGCTCACCCGGAGAACGCTTTGGAAACCCTGGTCGTCGACCATCCCCTGGTCGCGCACAAACTGACCACCCTGCGCGACGTGGGGACCGACTCCCCGACCTTCCGGCGCCTGACCGACGAGTTGGTGACCCTGCTCGCCTACGAGGCGACCAGGGACGTCCGAGTGACCGACGTCACCATTCGGACCCCGCTCACGGAGACCACCGGAACGCAACTGACCCGTCCGACCCCCCTCGTCGTGCCGATCCTGCGTGCGGGACTGGGCATGCTCGACGGGATGACCCGCCTCCTGCCCACCGCCGAGGTCGGCTTCCTTGGCATGGCCCGCGACGAGGCCACGCTCCAGCCCGCCACCTACGCCGACCGGCTGCCGCAGGACCTGTCCGGCCGCCAGTGCTACGTGCTCGACCCGATGCTGGCCACCGGCGGCACCCTGGCCGCCGCGCTCAAGCTCCTGGTGGAGCGGGGCGCCGACCACATCACCGCGATCTGCCTGCTCGCCGCGCCCGAGGGCCTGGCCGCCGTGGAGCAGAAGCTGGCCCAGACCCTGGCCCCGGACCACGGGGCCACCCTGCGCGTGGTGACGGCCGCGGAGGACGAGCGGCTGAACGAGCACGGCTTCATCCTTCCCGGCCTGGGCGACGCGGGCGACCGCCTGTACGGCTGCGCCTGACCCTCGCGGCACCCCCGGCACCCGCGGCGCCCGACCGGATCACCGGTCGGGCGCTTTTTCGGTTCTTTTCGGCACGAAGCGAGTGAACGACCGAAAATCGGGCATGCCTCCTGCCGGTCCCCGCGTCGGCCCAGGTAGCGTTGGAGACCGATGTGAGACAGGACACGGCTTTGCGCCAGCCGAATTCATTTTGAGACGAGAACGTAACAGGTAGAAGTGATGATGGTTCCTGACCACCCGTAACCGGGAAGACCCACAGGACCGAAACCGCCCCCACTGGGGTTCAGCCCGCTGACAACGCACGTCCCTCCCTTTACGGCGTGACGCTCCCACACCCTCCAGCGGCTACTGAAAGACCCCGAGCGAGTACCCCGAGCGACCGCTGTAGCCCTCAAGGAGTGAGATGCCCGAGACCCCCTCCCCCTCGACCACCCGCGACTCTCGCTTCGAACCGGTTCTGTACCGGCTGGCCGAGGAGTTCTCCGGCGTACACCACACCTCGACCGTCACCCGGTGCGTCGACGCCGCGCGGCACGGCGCGGAGGACGTCACCGGCCGGGCCACACCCGAGCTCGTGGAGCGCATCGCCCGTCAGCACCTCCAGGTGCTCGCGCTGGCCTTCGCCGAGCAGAGGTAGCAATACGCGCATGCACCGATCAAGGTTTTCGGCCGTCCGACTCCAGCGGCAGAGTTCTGGGCAGAGAAATTCTCCGCTATATCTGCCTATGTCCCAAATGTCCTGACCTGCGGTGCGCCTGAATCACATTCCGGCCCACCAATCACTGGGTTACCAACCCCACCGGAACCGGACACAGCCCGCAAGCGCGGAAGGACCGACATACCGCCACGCCGAGGGTGCGCCCCAGGCTTTACGGGCATGATGGTCAGTGCGACAATCGCTGCTGGGTTGGTGGGTCAGGTGGATTCCAAGGGGAGTCAGTCGTGGCGAAGTTGAAAAAATGGGGCGGATACGCGCTCATCGGTTTCGTAGCGTTCTATCTGCTCACGCAACCGGAAAGCGCCGCAGGGGTGATCCAGAGCGCACTGGGCGGTCTGATGGGCGGCGCGGAGTCGATGTCCCGCTTCGTCAACGCACTGCTGCCGTAGTGGGAATGGTCGGGTGCCATGCGGCTCGTAGCGTCGAGTAACAGCGCTCCAGCGTCGGTCAACCGCTACCTCCTGCCACACGAGCAGGACGTGGTGACCATCCGTCGGCACCCAGCGGTGCTGATCGGACCGGTCGGAGCGGTCCTCGGCGCGCTGATCATCGCCGGGATCCTGAGCAACACCTCGGTCGCGGACACCGCCGCCGCACTGGCGATCATCTGGTGGCTGTGGCTTCTGGTGTTGGTGTGGTTCGTCTGGCAGGTCGCGGAGTGGTCGGTGGACTACTTCGTCATCACGTCGGCGCGGTTGTTGCTGACCCAGGGCCTGATCACGCGGCAGGTGAACATGATGCCGCTGGGCAAGGTCACCGACATGAGGTTCGAGCGGAGCCTGCTGGGCCGCTTCCTCGGTTACGGGACCTTCGTGATGGAGTCCGCCGGTCAGGACCAGGCGTTGAGCAGGATCATGTTCATTCCTTATCCGGAGCAGCTCTACCTGGAGGTCGTGGGGCTCATCTTCAAGGAGTGAGACCGCGTACAGCACCCGGCACAGGACATTCGGGCACCCGCCGAGACGGCGGGTGCCCTCTTCGTTGCTCCCGGCCCCGACGCCGGTTCGCATCTCGTTCACCTCCCGTTCACCTTGCCTCGAAGTGACACCTCCCTGTCCCACTCCTGGTGGGCACACCCTCACGCAGGGCTCCGGATCCGGACAGCGTGGAGACCCCTGGCCTGGGATGACGCGCCCCGGATACGCGACACGGTCCGGACACCCGACGCGTGAGCCCCTCAGAGTACCGAGTTGACTCCAAGGTGAACGTAAGGTTAACTTGGTCCATCTGATACGGAAACGAGGAGGGTCCCATGGCGCGCAGAACGGATCGTGCACCCAAGCCCGCTCGTTCCATCACGGCCCGTCGGCACATCCGCCCCTCGACCGGGACCCGCCCCTCAGGCCTCGTGCCCGAGCCCGCGAACGTCCCCCAGCCGCGCGAGGACGCCGACGCCACCATTTCAGGGCACCCGATCATGCACTGGGTGATGGTCACCGATGAGAACGGTCGCAACCGCCCCCAGGTCCGCTGGTTCTAGCCGGACGGCTTCCCGAACGCCCTTCGCCACCCGTGGCGGAGGGCGTTCGGCCGTGCGCGGCCCCCTCCCGCGGCTCCGGCCACCCGGTGGACCGGACGTCCCGACACCTCTCCTCATCGCTTTGTCGACAAATCGGCTTGAACATAAATAGCGATCCGGCTGTCCTTTACAGGGCATCCCAGGCCCGACGGAGAGTGACGTCCGTCTCACGCGGAAGCCACTTGCGCCTTCGCGAAACGAGACGTATCGTTCCGTCCATGAGGCTGTACTTCTGAGTCCCGCGCGGGACACCGCGTCCGAGCCGCCGGCGGCGCCCTCGCGCCGCACGGCACCGCTCCGCGTGCCCCCGCCGCGGTCGACACGGCCTCGTCGTCTCCTTCACCGGACCGGTGCCACCGTTGCGCGCCCCGTCCGAAATCCGTGACGCACGCACCCGTCGTCGGTTCGCGGCCCCGTTCCCACCGCACCGCACCGCAGACCAGGAGGCGCGCATGCCGACCGCCCGGGTACGAGCACATTCCCAGCTCACACTCAACGAGATCACCAAACGCTACGGAGACCACACCGTCCTCGACCGCGTCACCCTCACCATCAGCCCCGGCGACCGCGTCGGAGTCATCGGCGACAACGGCTCGGGCAAGAGCACGCTGCTGCGCCTGCTGGCCGGGGAGGAGGCGCCCTCCAACGGCGAGCTCACCGTCCGGGCCCCGGGCGGCGTCGGCTACCTGCCCCAGACCCTCGAAGAGGCCGGGGTCGGGACCGGCACCGTGGGCGACGCGATCGACTCCGCCCTCGCGGTGCTGCGCGACATGGAGGCGCGCCTGCGCGAGGCGGAGTCCGCGCTCGCGTCGGCCACGCGGGAGGAGCTGGACGCCTACGGCGACCTGCTCGTCGAGTTCGAGGCGCGCGGCGGCTACGGCGCGGACGCACGCGTCGACGCCGGGCTGCACGGCCTCGGCCTGCCTGGCCTGGACCGCGGCCGCCCGCTGCGCACCCTCTCCGGAGGGGAGCGCTCGCGACTGGCCCTGGCCGCGGTACTGGCGGCCTCACCCGAACTGCTCCTGCTGGACGAGCCCACCAACGACCTGGACGACCGCGCGACCGCCTGGCTGGAGGACCGTCTCCGCCGGCACCGGGGCACGGTCGTCGCCGTCACCCACGACCGGGCGTTCCTGGCCAACGTGACCGGCACCGTCCTGGAGGTCGACCACGACCTGCGCCGGATCAACCGGTACGGCAACGGATACGACGGGTTCCTGAAGGCGAGGGCCGCGGCACGGGCCCGGTGGGCCCGCGAGTACGCGGAGTGGGGGGCCGACCTGGCCAGGCAGCGGCGGCTGGCCGAGAACAACGTCCAGCGCATGGACGCCATCCCGCGCAGGATGGAGAAGGCCGCGTTCGGCCACGGGGCGTTCAAGATGCGGGGGGCCGCACACGGTGCCATGAGCCGGATCCGCCAGGCCAAGGAGAGGGTGGAGCGGCTGACGGCGAACCCGGTGCCCCCGCCGCCGGTACCGCTGCGGATGAACGCCGGATTCACCGGCTCCGCCGGGGAGGGAGGCGCCCTGTTGGAGGGGGTCCGGGTCGGCCACCGGCTCGACGTTCCCTCCCTGGAGCTGGCCCCGGGCGAGCGCGTACTGGTCACCGGGCCCAACGGGGCGGGCAAGACCACCCTGCTCCGGGTGCTGTCGGGGGAGACGGTCCCCGACTCGGGACGGGTGTCCGTGTCCGGCCGGGTCGGCTGTCTGCGCCAGGAGGAGGGTTCCGTCGCCTCCGGCCGGACCGTGCTCCAGGCCTACGCTGCGGGACGCCCCGGCCTCGCGGAGGACCACCGCGGCGAACTGGCCTCGCTCGGCCTGTTCCGCCTCCGGGAACTGGACCAGCCCGTGGAGTCCCTTTCGGTCGGCCAGCGCCGCAGGATCGAGGTCGCGCGGCTGACCTCGGGCGTGTACGACCTGTTGCTGCTCGACGAGCCGACCAACCACCTCTCCCCCGGCCTGGTGGAGGAGCTGGAGGAGGCGTTGGCCCGCTACGAGGGGGCCCTGGTGGTCGTCAGCCACGACCGCAGGACGCGCGAGCGCTTCACCGGACGCCGCCTGGAACTACGGAAGGGGATCGTCGTCAGCGACTCGGCGTGACGTGGCCACAGCGATTTGTCGACAAATCGGCTTGTCCATAAACAGCTAGGACGCCTGACCGATATTGGGACCCGTCGCGCTCGCCCCGGCGGGACCCGCCGCGCGGACCGCCTATCCGGGCGCCATGTCGACGAAGCGGCTGTAGTGGCCCTGGAAGGCCACGGTCACGTCGGCCGTGGGGCCGTTGCGGTGCTTGGCCACGATGATGTCGGCCTCACCGGCGCGCGGCGACTCCTTGTCGTGCACGTCCTCGCGGTAGAGCAGGATGACCATGTCGGCGTCCTGTTCGATGCTGCCCGATTCGCGAAGATCAGATACTTGTGGGCGTTTGTCGGTGCGCTGCTCGGGACCGCGGTTGAGCTGGGAGAGCGCCACCACGGGGACCTCCAGCTCCTTGGCCAGGAGCTTGAGGGAACGGGACATCTCCGAGACCTCCTGCTGGCGGCTCTCCACCCTGCCGGGCGAGCTCATCAACTGGAGGTAGTCGACGATGACCAGCTTGAGGTCGTGCTGTTGCTTGAGCCGTCGGCACTTGGCCCGGATCTCCATCATCGACATGTTCGGGGAGTCGTCGATGAACAGGGGCGCGTTGGCCACCTCGCCCATGCGCCTGGCCAGGCGGGTCCAGTCCTCGTCGGTCATGAGGCCCGAGCGCATGGTGTGCAGGGGCACCCGTGCCTCCGCCGAGAGCAGGCGCATGACGATCTCGTTGCGCCCCATCTCCAGGCTGAAGAAGACCGAGGTCATGTCGTTCTTGATGGACGCCGCACGCGCGAAGTCCAGGGCCAGCGTCGAGTTGTGCGTGGGGATCATGGACCGGGTGGCCAGGAAGAGGTGGTCCGGGTGGTCCACCTGCACACAGCGGACCGGGACGCTCTCCACCGGCCGAACGTCGGTGACGAACCGGGAGCCGATCCGTGCGTAGCCGCGGCTCCCGCCCCGTTCCCGGTGCGCCCGCTGCTTGCGTTCGATCCGAAAGACCTCGCGGGCGGAACCGAAGGTGACCGTGTAGCAGGTGGAGGAGGCCTCCGTCCGACCGCTGACCCGCCTGGTCGACATCCCAGTGCGGTATCCCAGGCTGTGCGCCAGTTCCCGGAAGTCGTTCGCCAGACGCTCGTCGGTGACCGCGAACTGGACGGACCCGCCGGCGTCCACGGTTCCGTCCGTGTCCACGAGCCCCGCCAGGAGGGAGCGGCGCTGCGCGATCGACGCACGCAGGTACTCCTGGGGAATGTGCTTGTTCCCCAGAACGCCCGCGGTGCGCAGCAGCGCCTGAACACTGCCGTGGCGGCCGACGCAGTCGCGAGCGGTCGGCGCGGTGTCCTCCTCGGCCAGGAAGACGCCGTAGGTCATCTCCGTCGAGCCGACCGGCTTGGTGACCAGGCCCTCGGCCTCGATATTGAGCAGGACCTCGGGATCCTTGCTGGTGATCCGGGCCGCGGCGGAGGCTCCGTCACCGAGCCACGCGCCGAGGAAGTAGGGCGGCAGGGGAAGGTCGCGCTCGGGAAGCTCGATCGCCGCGGCGTTACCCACCGAGTGGTTCGGTCTCCGGTCGGCGGTCTCCAGGCGCAGGGTCCGGGCGATCTCCCGGGTGGTCCTCACCTCGGGCAACACCTTGGGAGCGACACCGCGTGCCTCGGCTTCCCGGGCCGCACGTCGCGAGGCGCGCGTGTGGGTGAACCACTGGTGCTCGGCGTCGGCGACCACGGTGGTGCCGTCGTCGAACTCGATCTCGAAGCACGGACGGTCCGTCATCACGTCCGTTGCCGCGACCACCCTGGTGGGGGTGCCGTCTGCGGCGATCAGCTCCGTGCCGACCTCCACCTCCCCCATGGTGGTCCATCCGCCGGTGGTCGGAAGCGGGGTGTCCAGGGCCAGTGCCTTACCCACGGCGGGGCGGGCGGCGATGATCACCATCTGGCCGGGGTGGAGGCCGTTGGTGAGGGCGTCGAAGTCGGCGAAGCCGGTGGGCACGCCGGTCAGGCTGCCGTCGTGGGCGCCGATCGCCTCGATCTCGTCCAGGGCCCCCGGCATGATGTCGGCCAGGGCGAGGTAGTCCTCGCCGGTGCGGTTCTCCGCGACCTTGTAGATCTCGGCCTGGGCGTGGTCGACCAGGTCGTCCACCTCGCCGTCTCCGGCGTAGCCGATCTGCGCGATGCGGGTGCCCACCTCGACCAGGCGGCGCAGGACCGCGCGGTCGGAGACGATCTTGGCGTAGTAGCCCGCGTTGGCGGCGGTCGGGATGGCCTCGGTGAGGGTGTGCAGGTAGAGGGCGCCGCCCGCCCGGGCCGCCTCGCCGCGCTTGGTCAGTTCGGCGTTGACCGAGATGGCGTCCACGGGCTCGCCGCGGGAGAAGAGGTTGATGATGCTGTCGTAGATGATCTGGTGCGCGGGACGGTAGAAGTCCACCGAGCGGATGATCTCCACGACCTGGGTGATGGCGTCCTTGGACAGGAGCATGCCGCCGAGCACGCTCTGCTCGGCCTGGATGTCGTGGGGTGGGGTGCGATCGTATCCGCCGTATCCGCCTTCTTCAGGTGGCTGCTCAGCGACACTCACGAACGCTCTCCCCAGGACGGTGCTCGGACGGCTCCAGGACGGACCGCCCCCTCCAGGATGCCCCATCCCGGGTGCCGGAGGCGCCCTCCTCCGAGGTTGTGGACACGTCTCTTACCACCACGTCCGGTGCCTCACAGGGCATTGCGCACATAGGTTGTGCACATCACCTGTGGATAACTTTGCCACGACCCTCACATAAGCCCATTGACCTGCGAAAACACGGTAGGTAGGCGAGGTGTGCAAGATGCCTCACAGGACGTGTTTCCACAAGTTATCCACAGGCTTCGGCGGGGGTGTGGAAAACTCCACATCCGCGTAGAACGCCTGTCCGATACTGTGGCCGTGCCATGCCACAGATCCTTTCCGCCGTCCCCTTCCGGCACCGCCACGACCGCGAGATCTTCGCCCTGGCGATCCCCACGTTCTTCGCACTCATCAGCGAACCGCTCTTCCTGCTCACCGACTCCGCGATCGTCGGCACCCTGGGCACCCAGGCGCTGGGCGGCCTCGGCGTGGCCGGGCAGGTCCTCCTCACGCTGGTGGCCGTCTGCATCTTCCTCGCCTACGGCACCACCGCGGCGGTCGCCCGCAGGTTCGGGGCGGGCGACGTCCCCGGCGGGGTCCGCGACGGTGTGGACGGCATGTGGCTCGCGGTCCTGCTGGGCGCCGTCGCCGTCGCGGTCGGCTGGCCGCTGGGCCCCGTACTGGTGGACGCGCTGGGCGCCTCGGCGGACGTGGCCCCGTACGCCCTGACCTATCTGCGGATCAGCCTGCTCAGCACGCCGTTCCTCCTCGTCGTCATGGCGGGTACCGGAGTGCTGCGCGGACTCCAGGACGCGCGTACGCCGCTGCTGGTGGCCGTCGCCTCCTACGTCGGCAACGCGGCACTGTGCGCGGTGTTCGTACTGGTCCTGGACTGGGGCATCGCGGGTTCGGCCTGGTCTACGGTGATCGCCCAGGGTTCGGCCGCCTTCTGGTACGCGGCGATGGTCGTCCGCGCCGCCCGCCGCGAGGGCGTGTCCCTCGCGCCCACGGCGGCGGGGCTGCGCTCCTCGGCCTCGGCGGGGTTCGCGCTGTTCCTGCGCAGCGTGTCGATGCGCGTGGTGGCGCTGGTGACCACGGCGGTGGCGGCCCGCCTGGGCGACGCGTCGATCGCCGCGCACCAGGTGAGCTACAACATCTGGGCCCTGCTGGTGTTCGCCATGGACGCGATCGCCATCGCCGGGCAGTCGATCGTGGGCCGCTACCTGGGTGCGGGGGACGTCAGGGGCACCCGTGACGCCACGCGCCGCATGGTGGAGTGGGGCGTGATGCTGGGACTGGTGTTCACGGCATTGGTGTTCCTGGTGATGCCGTGGGCGTGGATCCCGTTCACCTCGGACCCCGAGGTGCGCACCCTCATCACGGCCTCGCTGGTGGTGGTCGCCCTCATGCAGCCGCTGAGCGGGGTGACCATGGTGCTGGACGGCGTCCTGATGGGAGCCGGGGACCAGCGCTACCTGGCGTGGGCGTCCCTGTGGACGATGCTGGCCTTCCTGCCCTTCGCCCTGGTCCTGCCGTGGTCGGCGAACGGTTCCGTGTGGGGCCTGGTGGGCCTGTGGACCGCCTTCGCGGTGTGGATCCTCGCCCGCACGCTCACCCTGGGCGCCCGGGCCCGGGGCACGGCGTGGCTGGTCACCGGCGCGAGCCGGCCCTGAGGCCGGGGCCCGCCACGGCACGGCCGTGACGGGCCCGCCGGCCGCGTACGTCCGCGGCCGGCCGCGGTTCCGGTCACGGGGACGTGTCCCGGTCTCCGACCGTGGGGCCGTGGTAGAAGAGCGCCGCCTCCTCGTCCCGTGGAACCTCGGGGCGGGTGGGCATCTGCTCCGGGTCCAGCGGGGTGTCCGCCGCCGCGCTCATGTGTCCGAGCCGCCTCCGCATCCTGCTCCTCACACTCTTGCGCAGTCGCGGGAGCATCGCGTAGAGCCTGTCGCCGGGGCAGCCCGTCGTGTTGAAGTCGCGGTGGCCGACGATCGCCTCGTCCGGGTCCAGCCGGTACGCCAGGCACAGCCAGGCACAGGTGTCCACCAGCGAGTCCACGAGGTTCCCCGGCGGGCTCGCCGAACTGTAGGTGCCCTCGTTCTCGATCCCGATCGTGTGCCCGTTGTGGTTGGCGGTGTGCGCGCCGACCACGTGGTGTCCGGCGCCGATGGCCCACAGGCTCCGGTGGCGGCCCTCCATGATGTGCCCGCCCCGGCTGATGGTGAGCTGCTGTCCGATGTCGCTCCACCCGTTGGTGTTCATGTGGTGGCGCTGGATGGCGCGTGAGAGCGCCGCCGCGTGCGAGGTCGAGACGTCGGACACGTTCGCCGTGGCGGTGTGGTGCACGACGATGTGCGTGGGCCCCCGGCCCAGGACCTCGATCTTGTTCTTCGGGTTGCGGGCGCCCCAGTCGGAGCGCGTGTACACCTTGGGCCCGGCCGCGGCGAGGGCCCCGTCCGGCGTGGAGATTCCCATCATCCCGCCGAGGACCACTCCTCCGGCGGTGAGGGCGGTCGCGCGCAGGACGGTCCTGCGGTCCACCTGTGCGTGTCGGCCCGACTCGTCTCTTCTTTCCTCGGTCATCGGTCTGCCGTCCTCTCCGTGCGGGGTGGCGCAACATACGACACCAACACAGAGAACACGATAGATTACAAAGAGTGACCAAAGGGTTGCCTGGGAGGCCAGGCGTGTCAGGAGGTATCCCCCCATTACGGAAGGAGGTCCGGAACGGCACGGCTCGAAGGCGACGGGGGCCGGGGACGGGAGCCGGTGGACGGCGGCCCCGGAAACAGCGAGGTCCCGCCTCCTCCGGAGAGGAGACGGGACCCGACGTGCCGGATGCCCTGGTCAGGCGCCGACGACGTCCAGCTTGATCGTCGCGGAGACCTCGGGGTGCAGGCGGACCTGGACCTTGTGGCTTCCGACCGACTTGATCGGGTTCTTGATCTCGATCCGACGCTTGTCCAGCTCGGGACCGCCGGTGGCCTTGACGGCCTCGGCGACGTCCGCGGGCGTGACCGAGCCGAACAGGCGGCCACCCTCGCCGGCGCGCTGCTTGAGGCGCACGGTGAGCGCGTTGACCCTGCCCGCGACCTGCTGGGCCTCGTCCAGGGTGCGGATGTCACGCGCGGAACGCGCGCGCTGGATCAGGTCGATCTGCTTCTGACCGCCGCGCGTCCACCGGATGGCGAACCCGCGGGGAAGCAGGTAGTTGCGGCCGTAGCCGTTCTTCACCTCGACGACATCGCCGGGGGCTCCGAGACCGTTGACCTCGTGGGTCAAAATCAGCTTCACGACAAAAACCTCCCTCGATATCGCCGTTAGCGAGCGCTGCTGGTGTAGGGCAGCAGGGCCACCTCGCGCGCGTTCTTGATCGCGGTCGCGACGTCGCGCTGGTGCTGGGTGCAGTTACCCGTGACGCGTCGGGCACGGATCTTGCCGCGCTCGGAGATGAACTTGCGGAGAAGCGTGGTGTCCTTGTAGTCGATGTAGGACTGCTTCTCCTGGCAGAAAAGGCAAACCTTCTTCTTGGGCTTGCGCGCCGGAGGCTTCGCCATCGTGGTGCTCCTTCGCAAGAGCCCCGGGGTTCTCCCGGGGATGGGCTGGGACATGTGGACAACGGCCTGGCGTATCGGGGCGCCGGGCCGGTACTGCTACTGGCCGACTAGAACGGAGGCTCGTCGGAGAAGCCTCCGCCGCCGCCACCGCCGAAACCGCCCCCACCGCTACCGTTGGTCGCCCACGGGTCGTCGGCCGGAGGACCGCTGCGGCTTCCGCCGCCCTGCGGACCGCCGAAGCCGCCGCCCTGGTTCCCGTAGCCGCCGCCCTGGGGCTGGCCGCCACCGAAACCGCCACCGCCGCCGCCCTGGCGCGGCGTCTTGGTCACCTTGGCGGTGGCGCTGCGCAGGGCCGGGCCGACCTCTTCGACGTCGATCTCGTAGACGGTCCGCTTCTCACCCTCGCGAGTCTCGTACGAGCGCTGCTTCAGGCGTCCCTGCACGATGACGCGCATACCGCGCTGGAGGCTCTCGGCCACGTTCTCCGCGTACTGCCGCCACACCGTGCAGGTGAGGAACATGGACTCGCCGTCCTTCCACTCCCCCGACGCGCGGTCGAAGGTGCGGGGCGTCGAGGCCACACGGAAGTTGGCGACCGCGGCTCCACTGGGCGTGAAGCGCAGTTCAGGGTCGTCGACCAGGTTGCCGACGAGCGTGATCTGGGTTTCGCCTGCCATGGCTGGACTCCGGTTCGAGGTAGTCGGATCAGACGGTTTCGCCTGCTCCCCCGATCATCCGTGCCACCAGTGACATAACGAACGGTCGGGGTCGGGGGGTGCGCGACGGTGCCGCCTAGTGGACCTCGGGGCGGAGCACCTTGGTGCGGAGCACGGCCTCGGCGATGCCGAACTGACGGTCCAGCTCCTTGACCGTGGCGGGCTCGGCGCTCAGGTCGACCACCGCGTAGATGCCCTCGGAGTTCTTGTCGATGTCGTAGGCCAGGCGGCGCTTGCCCCAGATGTCGACCTTCTCGACCGAGCCGCCGTCGTTGCGGACGACGGACAGGAAGTTCTCCAGCGACGGGGCGACGGTGCGCTCGTCGAGGTTGGGGTCGAGGATGACCATGATTTCGTAACGACGCATAGGCGTACGTTCCTCCTCTGGACTGTCGCGGCCATGGAATCTCCATGGCAGGAGGGCAGGAGCCCGCGGTGGATGCCGCGCCTTGGGCGGGCGCCGACGGGCTCAGAGCCATACGAGAGTCAAGATTACCAGCAGGCGCGTACCACCCGGTGCCGCCTGTGGACGGCCCCGACACGGGCGGGGGCCGGTGCGCTCCTCCGCGCACCGGCCCCCGCCGCCTCCGTCGTGGACCGCGTCAGTCCTCGCGGGTCAGAACGGCCCTCCTGCCGGTCTCACCACCACTGGCGCCGGTCCGGCCGAAGAGACCGCCCTGGTCTCCTCCGTTCTCCTCGCCCTCCACCGTGGGCTGGTCGGACGGCTGGGTGGTCTCACACTCGTCGGGCGGGTTCCGGCCGTCGCACCCCTGCGGGGGCTCGGGCTCCCCCTCGCCCTGGCACTCGAAGTCCAACGGGGGGCACTCCTCGTTGGTCGGCTCGTCCGACGGGCACGGCTGCCCCTGGCCCGGGTGGTCCGGGTCGCACTCGGTCTCGCTCTCCTGGTCGGAGGGCTCGTCCGAGGGCTCGTCCGAGGGCTCGTCCGAGGGCTCCTCGGGGCTCGGGCTCGGCGTGGGCAGGTAGTTCTCCTCCGCACCGACGTACTGCGGCGGCGGGAACTGCTTCGGCTCGACGCCCTCCATGGCGACCATCATGAACTCGCGCCACACCTTGGCCGAGGTGGTGCCACCGTAGATCTGGTCCGCGGTCTGGCCGTCGAACTGCAGTGTGTCGGTGGCCTTCTCCCGGCTCAGGCCGACCGCCGCGACCAACTGCGGCGTGTAGCCCACGAACCACGCGGAGACCGCGTCGCTGGAGGTACCGGTCTTGCCCGCGACAGGACGCCCGTCGGGCAGTGCGGCGTTGCTGCCACCGCCGCCGTCGACCACCTGGGTCATGGCGTAGGTGACGTCGGCTGCGACGCCCTCGTCGACCACCCTGGTGCCGCTCTCCAGCTTCTCGGCGTCGTCGGGCTGGATGACCGTGCCTTCGGACGTACGCAGCTCGGTGACCATGTGCGCCGGGCGGTGCGTTCCCCCGGCCGCGAAGGTCGAGTAGCCGGTGGCCTGGTCCAGCGTGCTCACCTGGTGGGTGCCCAGCGCGACCAGGGGCCCCTGGGTGGAGGTCGTGGTCTGCTCCTCGGCCACCCCGGCCTTGACCGCGAGGGCGTCCACGGTCTGCGCGCCCAGCACCGACGCCAGCTTCACGAACGGGGTGTTGATCGAGTCGGCGGTGGCCTTGACCAGGTTCACCGGCCCGTAGCTGGTGTTGCCCGCGTTGATGACCTCGCTCTGGAGGCCGGGGAACTCCTGGGGCGAGTCGCCGTCGAACTTGCTCTTGAGGCTGATGCCGTTGCTGAGCGCGGTGGCGAGCACGTAGGGCTTGTACGACGATCCCGCCTGTGTCCGGTGGATCAGCGAGTTGTTGACGTCCTCGACCGAGTTGTCGCCTCCGTGGAAGGCGACGATCTCACCCGTGGCGGGGTCGACCGCGGTCAGGCCCATCATCGTGTCCTCGGGGGTGGCCGGCAGGATGTCGAAGGCACCGCGCGCGGCGTCCATGAGCTCGGGGTCCAGCGAGGTCTGCACGACGAGGCCCTCGGTGGCGATGTCCTCGGCGGTGATGCCCGCCTGGGAGTAGCGCTCGATGATCTCGTCGGTGACAGCCTGGCGCACGTAGCCGAACTTGGGGTCGGTCTCCGCCTCCTCGCCCTCCTCGACTCCGTACGGGATCCGTTCGGGGATCTCCAGGGCCTCTGCCTTCTCCCTGGGCAGGCCGAGGCTCGGGTCCTCCTCGTGCATGAGCGCCAGCTGGTTCTGGACGTAGGGCCAGCGCTCCTCGTTCAGGTACTTCTCGGTCCAGGGGCCCAGTTCGTTGTCGTCGAAGTTGCTGGGCATCTGGATGATGATGCCGAGGAAGGCGCCCTCCGCGTCGGTCAGCTCGCTCAGGTCCTTGCCGAAGTAGGCCTGGGACGCCATCGCGATGCCCGAGGCGTTGCGGCCGAGGTAGATGGTGTTGAGGTAGGTCGTGAGGATCTCCTCCTTCTCCATCTGCTGGTTGAGCTTGATGGAGATGAAGATCTCCTTGACCTTGCGGACGTACCTGTTGCTCGAGTCCAGGTTGCTGTAGTAGCCCCGGGCCATCTGCTGGGTGATGGTGGAGCCACCGCCGGCCTCACCGCCGGAGAGGACGGCGCGCCCGATACCGGTGATGCTGATACCGGGGTCGGTGAAGAAGGTGCGCTGCTCGGCGGCGAGCACCCCGTTGATGACCGTCGGCGGGATGTCCTCGTACTGGACCTCGACGCGCCTGACCTCGCCCGTGGTGACCGCGACCTCGGGCTTCTCGTCGCCCTTGGAGGCCCACATGATCTGGGTGGCGGACATCTCGGTCTCCGCCTTGGTCTTCAGCTCACCGACGTCGGGGGCCGTGGCGTACAGGATCGCGAAGGCGGCCACACCGCCGATGATCATCAGGCCGAGGGTGACCAGGGCGGGCTTCCACGCCTTGGACATGAAGCGCTTGAACCAGGGGCGGTCGTCCGGCTCCTCGTCACCGCGTCCGCGGCGGCGGCTGCCGCCCCGGCCTCCGCCGCCGCCGGCGGCGCGTGTGCCGCGCCCCGGGGCGCGGCGGCCCTCGGAGCGTGCGGCGTTCTCACGGTCACGGCCGCGGTCACGGGGATCACGCGGTCCGCCCGCCGCCGCCCTGCGGCGGCCGCGGGGGTCCTCGTCCGGACGGCGCCGCTGTCCCTCCGGGCGGCGCGCACGCCCGCCCTCGGGACGGCGGCGGGGGCGCTCACCGTCCTGGGGAGGCCTGGGGCGCTCGCCCTCGGGGCGACGGCGGGGCGCCTCCCCGTCCTGGGGGCGCCTGGGGCGCTCGCCCTCGGAGCGGCGGCGCGGAAGCTCGCCGTCGGGGCGGCGCCGGGGGGCGCGGCCCTCGGAACGCGCCTCCTGCTCCGGGGGGCGGCCGCGTCGCGGGCGCTCGGGTCCTGCGCCGTCTCCCCAGAACCCGCCTTCGGCGTCCGCGCGTCGGCGTCCTCCGGCACGTTCGTCCCGCGCAGGACCGCCGGCCCTGCGCCGTCCGCCGCTGCCGCGTGAACCGTCGACCGGGCCCTCGGCCCGGCGACGGTCGCCCTCGGCATTCCGTCGTCGTTCGGTACTCACGTGGTCCTCGATTGCCTCTCACGGCCGGTCGGCCTGACGATTCCTTGGTGGAAACGGGGGGACGGTCCCCCTGGGGGATCGGTGGTCCGCGACCTGTTCTTTCTCGCGGTGACCGGCGTGGAGCGGCCCGGGTGGCCGCGTCCACTTGTTCTGCCTGTCGTTCAAGGCTTGATAAAAGGACGCCCAGGGGCGGGCGGGGGTTTTCAACAGGTCGCGCAGACGTTAGCCGCTTGTTCCTCCTGTCAGTGGCCTGCGGGAGCACGGCTCCGTCGGTGCCCCGCGCCGACGGAACACCGCCGAGGCAGGGACTGGGTCCGGGGGCTCTACCGGCTACGCACGCAAATCACAGGTCACGTTAGAGCGATCGAACGGTATAGCACAACCCACGCGCGAGGTTATCGCGCGACATGGGACATCTGACCATGACCGGCCGGGAATCGCCCGTAGCGCCAGTTCAGCACGGAGGGGTCGGACGATGGTAGGCAGACCCGGACACACATGCACGAGGTCGTCTCCCCCGTCGGCGCAGGTGGAGGCGGCCACGTGAGATTTTCCCCGCAGTACCCCGGGGGTTCACCGCCGGTGACGGGCGGGCAGGGCCCCGTTCGCGTTCGCGTGTCGGTGGTCTGACATGCGGAGCCGTGAGTGGGCAGGGATAGAGTCAGAGCTGAACAAAACAGCCAGACATGCACGTTCCCCCCTTGCGTTCCCCGGGCAGGTGGAGGGAACCGCCGTCGAAGGCGTCCGTTGAGGGCGGTGGAGGGCGACGGTAGAAGAGAACCGCGCCGAAGGCGTCCGTTGAGGGCGGTGGAGGGCGACGGGTGGGAACAGAAACGCCGTGTGCGCTGCTGACCACATACGGGAAGCGAGCGCGGGACGACGAGACCCCCGTACCGCCGTCGGGCGCGGGAACCCGTCGTCACGCGCCGCGGGATCCATGTTCGCGAAGAAGAAGGAGCAAGGACCAATGGGTTCGGTACGTGTAGCCGTCGTGGGCGTCGGCAACTGTGCGGCGTCGCTCGTCCAAGGCGTGCACTACTACAAGGACGCCAACCCCGAGTCCCGGGTACCCGGCCTCATGCATGTGCAGTTCGGCCCGTACCACGTGAGCGACATCGAGTTCGTCACCGCCTTCGACGTGGACGCCAAGAAGGTCGGCCACGACCTGGCCGACGCCATCACGGCCAGCGAGAACAACACCATCAAGATCTGCGACGTGCCGCCGACCGGCGTCACCGTCATGCGGGGCCCGACCTACGACGGTCTGGGCAAGTACTACCGCGAGATCATCCAGGAGTCCCCCGAGGACGCGGTGGACGTGGTCGCCGCCCTCAAGGCCAGCAAGGCCGACGTCCTCGTCTCCTACCTCCCGGTGGGTTCGGAGGAGGCCGGCAAGTTCTACGCCCAGTGCGCGATCGACGCGGGTGTGGCCTTCGTCAACGCCCTGCCGGTGTTCATCGCCTCCGACCCCGAGTGGGCCGACAAGTTCGCCCGTGCCGGCGTGCCGATCGTCGGCGACGACATCAAGTCGCAGATCGGCGCGACCATCACCCACCGTGTGCTGTCCAAGCTGTTCGAGGACCGCGGCGTGATCGTGGACCGCACGTACCAGCTCAACTTCGGCGGCAACATGGACTTCAAGAACATGTTGGAGCGCGAGCGCCTGGAGTCCAAGAAGATCTCCAAGACGCAGTCGGTCACCTCCCAGATCCCGCACGAGCTGAAGGCGGGATCGGTGCACATCGGCCCCTCCGACCACGTGCCGTGGCTGGACGACCGCAAGTGGGCCTACATCCGCCTGGAGGGCCGCGCGTTCGGCGACGTGCCGCTGAACCTGGAGTACAAGCTGGAGGTCTGGGACTCCCCCAACTCCGCGGGCATCATCATCGACGCGGTCCGCGCGGCGAAGATCGCCAAGGACCGCGGGATCGGCGGCCCGCTCCTGGAGCCGTCCTCCTACTTCATGAAGTCCCCGCCCGTCCAGTACAGCGACTCCGAGGCGCACGCCAAGGTCGAGAGCTTCATCGCGGGCGAGTAGCGCGTCCGAGGGGCGCGGCGGTCCCCGTCGGGAGGGCCGTGGACCGCCGCCGCCGGGGCCCGCACGGCCCGGGCGCGTCCTACCCTGGTGGTGTGTCCTTCTTCGGCGATCTGCGCACGGTCCTCCAGGGGTCCCGGTTCCGCCGGCTGTTCGGTACCCGGCTGGCCTCGCAGTTCTCCGACGGGGTCTACCAGGCCGGGCTGGCCGGCTTCGTCTTCTTCAACCCCGAGCAGCACACCAGCGCCGGGGCCGTCGCGGCGGCCTTCGCGGTGCTGCTCCTGCCGTTCTCGGTGGTGGCGCCGTTCGCCGGGGTGCTGATCGACCGGTGGCCCCGCCGCCAGGTCCTGCTGCTCTCCTCCCTGTCCAAGGCGGCGCTCGCGGTGGTGAGCGCGCTCCTGGTGTCGGGCGGTGACGGACCGGCCTTCCTCGTCGCCGCGCTCCTGGTCCTGAGCGTCAACCGCTTCTTCCTGTCCGGGCTGTCCGCCGGGCTGCCGTACGTGGTGCCCCGGGAGAAGCTGATGATGGCCAACGCGGTGACGCCGACCAGCGGCACCGCGGCGAGCTTCCTCGGCGCCGGGACCGGTGCCGCGCTCGGGCTCCTGGGCGGCGACGGCGCCCTGGGGGCCGGATTCGTCCTGTTCGTGGCCGCGCTCGGCTTCGCCGGTGCCGCGCTGGTCTCCCTGACCCTCGGGTACCGGGAGCTGGGCCCGCACCTGGAACGGGAACCCGAGGAGGTCCGCACGGCCGTCGACGACGTGGTGCGGGGCATGGTGTCGGGGGTGCGGCACGTCTGGGCGCGCCCGGCGCCCCGGGACGCGCTGGCCACGATCGGCGGCCACCGGGTGCTGTTCGGGATCTCCACCCTGGTGACGCTGCTGCTGTACAACAACACGTTCACCGACGGCGGCGTGGCCGGGCTGGCCGGCTTCTCGGTGGCGATGGGCCTGTCCGGGGCGGGGTTCCTCCTCGGTGCGGTGGCCACGCCGTGGGCGACCGCCCGGATGGCGCCGGGGACGTGGATCGCCCTACAGCTCGCGGCGGCGTCGGCGGTCCTGCTGGTGTTCGCGCTGCCCTTCGAGGCCGCGCTGTTCCCGGTGGCCGCGTTCGCGCTGGGCTTCGTCTCGCAGGGGGTGAAGGTCACGGTCGACACGTTGGTTCAGCGACATGTCGACGACGCGTTCCGGGGCCGGGTGTTCTCGGTGTACGACGTGCTGTTCAACGCCACGTTCGTGCTGGGCGCGGCGCTGTCGACCGTGCTGGTGCCGCCGTCGGGGGTCGGTCCCGCCGTGGTCGCCCTGATGGCCGCCGCCTACCTGGCGATGGGTGCCGCCTGGGCCGTCCGGGGGCACCGGGCCCCCGAGCCCGAGGCGGAACGGGAGTCGGCCTAGGCGGTGCTTCCCTGAGGCTCCGCCGCGCTTCGCCTCGTGCTCGGACGCCGCGGGTACGGGAACCTTCGGCCCCTACGGTGCACCCGCTCGTACCTCACAGGCGCACCCGCGGAACCTCCGGCAGCCCCGTCGGCGCCCTCGCTGTGTCGTCCTTGAGGCTCCGCCGCGCTCCTCCTCGTACTCGGGCGCCGCAGGCACGGGAACCTTCGGCCCCTACGGTGCACCCGCTCGTACCTCACGGACGCACCTGCGGGACCTCCAGAACCCCGTCGGCGCCCTCGCTGTGCGGTGGCACAGGACCGGGTCCACCGAGCAGGGCCTGGGGATCCGGCGGTATGACCGTATGTCGACCTGGCGACCTGGCGACCTGGCGGTATGTCGACAGGTCGATCCGTCCTCTCGCGGTGGAGCCGGAGGCCGTACGCGCCGCCGGGGCGTGTCCGCCGGACGCGCCCCGGCTCCCCGGGCCGGCCGCCGGGCCTCACATGTGCTCGGCGGCCCAGGCGCGCAGCTCCTCGGTCGCGGCCTCCTTGCCCATCGGCCCGTTCTCCAGGCGCAGCTCCAGCAGGAAGCGGTACGCGCGGCCGACCACGGGCCCCGGCTCGACCCCGAGGACCTGCTGGATCTCGTTGCCGTCCAGGTCCGGGCGGATGCGGTCCAGCTCCTCCTGTTCGGCGAGCTTCTCGATGCGCCGCTCGATGTCGTCGTAGGAGCGCGCCAGCGCCGCCGCCTTGCGCCGGTTGCGGGTGGTGCAGTCGGCCCGGGTGAGGATGTGCAGCCGCTCCAGCTGGGATCCGGCGTCGCGGGCGTAGCGGCGCACGGCGGAGTCGGTCCACTCCCCCTTGCCGTACCCGTGGAACCTCAGGTGCAGGCCGACCAGGGTGCTGACGTCGGACACCACGTCCTTGGAGAAGCGCAGCGCGGTGAGCCTCTTGCGGCTCATCGAGGCGCCCACCACCTCGTGGTGGTGGAAGGTCACCCGGCCGCCGGACTCGAAGGCCCGCGTCTTGGGCTTGCCGACGTCGTGCAGCAGCGCCGCCAGGCGCAGCACCAGGTCGGGCTCGTGGCCCCGCTTCCCCTCCAGCTCGACGGCCTGGTCCAGGACGGTGAGCGAGTGCTCGTACACGTCCTTGTGCCGGTGGTGCTCGTCGATCTCCAGCCGCAGTCTGGGGATCTCCGGAAGCACGTACTCGGCGATGCCCAGCTCCACCATCAGCTCGACACCGCGGCGCGCGTTCGGGCTGAGCATCAGCTTGGTCAGCTCGTCGCGCACGCGCTCGGCGGAGACGATGGAGAGCCGGTCGGCCATATCCCGTGCGGCCTCGACCACCTCGGGTGCCAGGGCGAAGCCGAGCTGGGCGGCGAAGCGGACCGCGCGCATGATGCGCAGCGGGTCGTCGCTGAAGGAGTCCTCCGGCCGGCCGGGGGTGCGCAGCACCTTCGCCCGCAGGTCGGCCAGGCCGCCGAACGGGTCGACGAACTCCAGGCTCGGCAGGCGCACCGCCATGGCGTTGACGGTGAAGTCGCGCCGCAGCAGGTCGTCGTGGATGTCGGTGCCGTAGGACACCTCGGGCTTGCGCGACTTGGGCGAGTAGGACTCGCTGCGGTAGGTGGTGATCTCCAGTTGGAGGCCCTTCTTGCGCAGCCCCACCGTGCCGAAGTCGATGCCGACGGTCCACACGGCGTCGGCCCAGCCGTCCACGAGTTCCAGGATGCGCTGGGGCACCGCGTCGGTGGTCAGGTCGACGTCGTTGGAGGGCCTGCCGAGAAGCGCGTCGCGCACCGGACCGCCGACGAGGGCGAGCTGCTGGTCCTGCGCGGCGAAGCGGTCGCCGAGTTCCTCCGAGACGATCGGGAAGGAGTCGGCCAACGCCGTGATCGCCGCCCGCTGCGCACCGGTCAGCTCTCCCGCCTCCCGGGATGCCTCGGCGCTCTGCTGCTGGGCGGTGTCGCTCTCATGCGAAAACTCTGTGTTCGGCACACCACGAGGGTAGGCGGCGCCCGAAGCAAACCGCGAATCGTTTCCCCCGGGTGGAACCGCGCCGCACACGTGAGGACACGGCCCTGGTGGATCCCACCGTCCGGTGAGAGGGTGGGCTTCCGCCACGCGCCACGCGCCGACCCGACCCGCGGTACGGGGAAGACGGTATCTTCGGGTGGAGTGGTAGGACGCCGCGGTTGTCCCGCGTCCACCCGACCCGCGTACGCAGTGTGTGCCGTGCGGGCACTTTTCGTCCGTCCCCTCCACCGCAGCCCGGTGGGACGGCTCCCTGGACCCGAATCAGGAAACCGGTCAAGCGTTGCGTCGATTTGCCTTCGCGACGGTGGTCACGGCCATGACCACCGCGCTGTTCCCGATACCGGCCACGCCCGCGCACGCGGAGCCCGAGAACGACGGGGCCGCGGAGCCGCTCGTCGTCGAGCGTGTCACGCCGGACGCCGCCGACGAGGACAGCACCCTGCGGGTCACGGGCGAGGTGACCAACACCACCTCCGAGAGCCTCCACGACGTCACCGTGCGGATCCGCTACTCGCGGCACCCCTTCAGCGACCGCGAGGAGCTGGACGGGTTCGCCTCGGGCCAGGGCTGGCAGCCCGACGCCCGGGGGCCGGACGAGGACGTCACCGGGGAGCTGTCGCCCGGGGCCGGCGAGGGGTACTCCCTGAGCGTGCCGGTCGAGGAGCTCGAACTGGCCTCCTACGGCGTGTACCCCCTCGTCGTCGAGGCGGTGGACGGCGACGGGAGCGTCGTCGGCGCCCAGCACACCTTCCTCCCCTACACGGGCGGGAAGGACGAGGACGTGCCCTCCGTCGACATCGCCTGGGTGTGGCCGCTGATGGCACCGCCCCAGCGCGCGGACGAGGACACCTTCCTCAGCGACGACCTGCACCGGGCCGTCACCGCCGACGGCCGCCTGGGCCGCCTGCTGGCCGCGGGCGCGCAGACGCCGCTGTCCTTCGAGGCCGGTGACGGGGACCTGGCCGAGGAGCTCGGCCTGAACGAGACCCCCGGGGATCCGCCCACGGACGGCGGCGCCACCGCGGAGGAGACCGCCGAGGCCCTGCCCACCGAGGAGGCCACCGAGGGCGGGGAGGCGGACACCGAGGACGGCGGCGGCGCCCAGGAGGAGCCGGAGGACGCCGACGGCGCCGAGGGCGTCCCCGTCACCTGGGCGGTCGACCCCGGCACGCTCGACGACATCCTCCGTATGGCCAGCGCCGACCACGAGGTCCTGGAGGACGCCCTCACCGTGCCCGCCGAGGGCGAGCCGGTCCGGCACGGCACCCCGGTGAGCGAGGCCGCCCAGGTGTGGCTGCGCGAGGCGCGCGGCGTGCTGGCCCAGGAGACCGTGGTGGCCACCCCCTACGCCAACAGCGACCTGGCCTCCCTGCTGCGCAACGACATGGACGCCGACGCCGAGGCCTCCCTCCGGGTCGCCCAGGAGGCGGTCCTGCGGACGCTGGGGCTGGAGGCGGACGAGACCTTCGCCCTGCCCCCGAACGGCCTGATGGACCAGAGCGTCTACGAACTGCTCGCCACGCACGGCGCCACCCGCTTCCTGCTGGACGAGAGGGCCGTGCCCACGGCCTCCTGGGCGTCCACGACTCCCGGCGCGCAGGCCCCGCTGCCCGAGGCGGAGACCGAATCCGACGAGGAGCCCTTCGCGCTGGTCTCCGACTCCGGGATCGCCGACGTGCTGTCCATGCCGACGCGGGGACCCGGCCAGTCCGAGCTCGCCCTCCAGCGCTTCGCCGCCGAGACCGCGATGATCGCGGGCGAGGACTCCGCGGGCGACCGGGTGGTCGTCGCCTCACCGGACTCCGGGTGGAACCCCGGCCAGGAGTTCGCACAGGGTGTACTGGCCGCCTCCGACGACCTGCCGTGGCTGTCCCCGAAGCCGCTGGACTCGATCGAAATGCCCGTCCCCGAGGAGCGCGAGGATGTCCGTGGGCCCCTCGACTACCCCGACAGCGCGGCCGAGGGGGAGCTCAGCTCCACCTACCTGGACCAGGTCCAGGACGTGAGCCGGGACGTGCGGCTGTTCAACAGCATCCTGGTCGACGACAGCGACCCGTTCCGTCCGGCGCTGCTGCGCCTGGAGTCGGTGTACTGGCGGGAGAAGGAGGCCCTGGCGGGCCTCACCCGCTCCCTGGTCGCGGAGACGGTGCGGGACCGCACGAACGACGTGCGGGTCATCCCCGGTGAGCCGGTCACCCTGGCCAGCCGGACCGGTACCACCGGCATCCTGGTCGCCAACGACCTGGAGGACGAGGCCGTGTTCGTGCACCTGTCGGTCTTCTCGGAGAACTCCGAGCGGCTGAGCGTCGGCGAGTACAACCACTCCTTCGAGATCGCGCCCGGCGCCAAGACCACGGTGTACGTGCCGCTGTCGGCGCGGATCAACGGCCGCACGGTCCTGAACGTGAGCCTGCAGAACGCCGAGGGCGAGCCGATCAGCCAGGCCACCGAGATCCCGGTGAACGCCACCGGTCTGGGCACCCAGGCGCTGATCATCAGCGGTATCGGCATGCTGATCCTGATCGCCGCGCTGGCCCCGCGCGCGCTGCGCAAGTGGGTGCGCGGGAGGTCGCGGCCCGGTGCCCCCGCCGAGGAGGCCTCCGCCGGGGAGGACCAGGACGGCGGGGCTCCCGGCGACGGGACTCCCGGCGGCGGTACCCCCGGCGGCGGTACCCCCGGCGACGGAGCCCCCGGCGACGGAGCCCCCGACAGCGGTACCCCCGGCGACGGGGCTCCGGGCGAGGAGGACCGGGGCGAACGCGCCTCGGACGATGACGTCCCCGGCGGCTCCCCGGAGGAGACCCGGGAGGCCGGCCGGGACGGCGGCGGGCAGGACCCCGAGGACCGGGACCCGGACTCGCCGCACCCGGAGGGCCAGGACTCCGCCGCGGTGCCCGAGAGGGACCACGCGGAGCGGAACACGGGCGGCAGGGGAAAGTGACCCCGCGCCCCGGCTGACCGGTGGGTGACACGGCCCCTTACCGACAGGACGCCATGTCGACACACCCATACGTCTCCATGCCGGTACACGCCGCACGTGTACCCGAGCCGCGGAAGCCGAACGACGGCGCCGCGGCCGGACATTCCCCAGTCGGACGAAAGGAACCCTGATCCACGGTGGTCACCGACTCTTCGAGCGACGGCGGGCAGCACCGCCGTTCCCCCCAGTCCGAGGACCCGCTCCCGGGCGAGACCGCGACCCGCCCCGGCGGCGGCCCCGTGCCGTCCTTCGAGGACGGCAAGCTGCCGAGAACAGCCACGGCGCCCGAGTCCGACCCCTCCTCCGACACCGCGGCCGGTGACGACGACGGCTCCGGCCGGGGGCCGGGCACCGGCTTCGACGCGGACTCCGACAGCGGCCCGGACTCCGGCGGCGGCATGATGCGCTCCAGCGTCATCATGGCCGTGGGCACCCTGGCCTCCCGGATCACCGGGTTCGCCCGCACCATCGTGCTCGCCGCGGCCATCGGCACCCACCTGCTCGGTGACGCCTACCACACCGCGCACACGATCCCGTTCATCCTCAACGACCTGCTCATCGGCGGGCTGATGGCCAGCGTCATCATCCCGTTCCTGGTCAAGCGGCGCAAGAACGACGCGGACGGCGGCAGGGCCACCGAGAACCGCCTGTTCACCACCACGGTGCTGGCGCTGTTCGTCCTCACCACGGCCGCGATCCTGGCCGCCGAGCTCCTCATCTGGCTGTACGGATCCCAGTTCACCGAGGCCCAGTTCGACACGTCGGTCTACCTGGCGAGGTTCCTGCTCGCGCAGATCTTCTTCGTGGGCCTGAGCGGCCTGTTGAGCGCCATGCTCAACACCCGGGGGAGGTTCGGCGCGGCCGTGTGGGCCCCGGTGCTCAACAACATCGTCATCATGTCCGTGGCCGGGATGTTCCTGCTGGTCGCCGGCCCCGGACGCACCCCGGAGACCGTCACCGAGGGCCAGCTCGTCCTGCTGGGCGCGGGTACCGCGGGCGGCATGGTGCTCCAGGCGCTCGTGCTGTTCGTCGCCCTCACCCGAACCGGCTACCGCTGGCGCCCCCGCCTGGACCTGCGCGGCTCCGGGCTCGGCGAGGCCGTGCGCACCGCCGGGTGGATGATGCTCTACACCCTCCTCACCCAGGCGGGGCTGTGGATCACCACCAACATCGCCAACGCCGCGAACGTGGCGAGCATCAGGCAGGGCCTCGACGTCGGTGCGGGCATCAGCGCCTACAACCTGGCGTACCAGCTCTTCCAACTGCCGTACGCGATCATCGCGGTCTCCCTCATCACCGTGCTCCTGCCCAGGATGAGCGCCCACGCCGACGACCACGACTGGGACTCGGTGCGCTCGGACTTCTCCCGCACACTGCGCACCTCCGCGTTCGTCCTGGTGCCGACCGCGTTCGCGGTGGCGATGTTCGCCGAGCCGCTGGCCGTCCTGGCGTTCGCCCGCGGCTCCACCTCGGTGGCCGACGCGGTCAACATCGGGCAGATCCTCGCGGTCATGTCGCTGGGCCTGGTGCCGTTCACCGTGTTCCAACTGATGCTGCGCGTGTTCTTCGCCATGGGCGACACCCGTACCCCCGCGATGATCGCCATCGCCAACCTGGCCGTCCACAGCGGTCTGGCCCTGGCCTCCTACCTGCTGCTTCCCCCGGCCAACGTGGTCGTGGGCGTGGCCGCGGGCTTCATGGTCTCGTTCCTGTCCGGCCTGACCATCGCCGGCATGGTGCTGAGCCGGCGCATCGGGGGTCTTGACGGAAGGCACATCCTTGGCACAATGTTGCGCCTGCACCTGGCCGTCCTTCCGAGCATCGCGGCCGGACTGGGTGTGCTCTGGGCCTTCGACTCCTATGTCGGCCCCGGCCTGGCCACCTACGTCGGTGCCCCGGTCGCCGGGTGCGCCCTCGGCGCACTGCTCTTCCTCGGCTCCGCGCGGCTGCTGCGCGTTCCGGAGCTGAGCGCGGCGGTGGAACTGGTCCGCGGCCGCCTGCGTCGTTGATGCCGTAACCGTCCTCCCCGGCCCTGACCCGCCGAGGCCCCAAGCCGCCAGCCCGAGAGTAAGGACAGCCCGACGGTGTCCAGCGACCAGTCACAACACGTGCCTCCGGCGGAGGCCGACCCGCCGGGGGGCCGCGACCTCCGTCGGCGGCACATGGTCATGCCGGAGGACGTGCTCGACACCTACGAGCACGACGAGCCGGACACCGAGCCCGAGACGGGGCTGAGGACGCTTCGGGACCCGAGCGACATCGGTGACGTGGGCACCGCGGACAGGGCCGGCCTGGAGGACGGCGACGAGATCGGCGGCAGCGCCCACACCGCGCCGGGCAACATCGCCAAGTCCAGCGCGGTCATGGCGCTGGGCACCGTCGTCTCCCGGGTGACGGGGTTCGTCCGCACCATCATCCTGGCGGCGGCGATCGGCACCCAACTGCTGGGCGACGCCTACCAGACGGCGGGCATGGTCCCGTACATGGTCTACGACCTGCTCATCGGCGGGTTGCTGGCGAGCGTGTTCGTGCCGTTCCTGGTCAAGCGGCGCAAGCTGGACGCCGACGGCGGGAACGGGATCGAGCAGCGCCTGGTCACGCTGATGCTGCTGGCGCTGTTCGCGCTCACCCTGGTGTCGGTGCTGATCGCGGAGTGGTTCATCCGGATCTACGCGGGCGGGTTCTCCGGGGACCAGTACGAGGTCTCGGTCGTCCTGGCCCGCTACCTGGTCACGCAGATCTTCTTCATCGGCGCGAGCGGCCTGGCCAGCGCGATGCTCAACGCGCGCAACAGGTTCGGCGCACCCATGTGGGCGCCGGTGCTGAACAACCTGGTCATCATCGGCGTCGGCCTGTGGTTCCTGGAGCTGGCGGGGCCGGGCCGGGACCCGTCGAGCGTGACCTCCGGCGAGCTGATGCTGCTGGGACTGGGCACGGCCGCCGGCCAGGTCGTCCAGGCCGCCGTCCTGGTGTGGGCGCTGGCCGCTGCGGGCTTCCGCTGGCGGCCCCGCCTGGACCTGCGGGGCTCGGGACTGGGCGAGGCGGCCGGCGCCGCCTCGTGGATGATGCTCTACATCGTCGTGGCGCAACTGGGCGCGCTCGTGTCCACCAACGTGGCGACGCGGGCCGGTGCCCGCGCCGCCGAGGCGGGCTTCGACTCCGGCGCGGGTATCGCGGCGTACAAGTTCGCGTCGATGCTGTTCCAGCTTCCGTACGCGGTCATCGCGGTCTCGGTGATCACCGCTCTGCTGCCGCGTATGAGCGAGCACGTCGCGGCGGGCCGCAAGGACCAGGTGCGCAGCGACTTCTCGCGCGGCTTCCGGCTGTCGTCGGTACTGATCGTGCCGATCTCGGTCGCGATGATCGTCTTCGCGATCCCGTTCTGCGTGCTGATCTACGCGCAGGGCAGCACGAGCGCGCAGGACGCTGCGGCGATCGGGCGGATCCTCATGGTCTTCTGCCTGATGCTGATCCCGTTCACGCTGTTCCAGCTCCAGATGCGCGTGTTCTACGCGCTGGGCGACACCCGGACCCCGGCCCTGGTGTCGATCCCCGCCGAGACCGCCCACGCCGTCACCGCGGTCGGCCTGCTGTTCCTCGTGGAGCCGCAGTACGTCGTGGTGTGGCTGCCGGTGCCCTACGGCCTGTACTACGTCGTGGGCTCCGTCACCATGTGGTTCCTGCTGCACCGGCGGCTGAACGGCCTGGACGGCCGCCGGACCGCGGCCACACTGTTCAGGCTGTACCTGGCGACCGTCCCGGCAGCGGTCTTCGGGGCGGTGATGATCCACCTCTTCCGGGACCTGCCGGGCGACGTCTGGCCCGCTCTGACGTCGATGGCGGCGGGCGGTGCCGTCGGTGCAGTACTGTTCGTGCTCACCGCCAGATTTCTCAATGTGACCGAAGTCACGTCATTCCTCGATTTGCTCAAAACACGACTGCTACGCCGCTGATCACCAGGAACAGACGATGTTGGGTGGTCATGTGCCGTTACGCCCCAGAAGGTGGATGAGTACCCGATGCCCTCCGAAGATGCTGTTCAGGCGTCCTAGCATGGACAGGCATCGCTTTACCGCTACAGCAATGTTCATCCGAGCTGCCCGAAGGGAGGCTGGGGACAGCAGTCAGGGCCGACCCCCACGCACGTACCCCGTACCGCTCCGGTCCACAGGTGACCGCGGAGCCCGGGAACGCGCGCAACAACGGCACTGGCACCCGTCACTCCCATCATGAGCACCTTCCTCATCGAACCCGGGGCGAAGCTGGCCAACCGCTACCGCCTCGACCAGGTGGTGAGCGAGACCGGCGGAGCCACCCGCTGGAAGGCCACCGACGAGACCCTCGCGCGACCCGTCGCGGTGTGGACCTTCACCGAGGGCTTCCCGCGCACGTCCGAGGTCGTGCGCGCCGCCCGGGCCACGAGCCGCATCCCCGACGCCCGCGTCACACAGGTCTTCGACGCGGACGACTCCGCCCCCGTCCCCTACGTCGTCGAGGAGTGGGTCATCGGCTCCTCCCTCGCCGACCTCCTCGCGCAGGGCCCCATGGAGTCCGAGCGCGCCGCCGGCCTGGTCGCCGAGGCGGCCGAGGCCATCGCCGCCGCGCACGCGGGGGGCCTGCACCACCTGTGCCTGACCCCGAGCAAGCTCATGTGGAGCAGCGGGGGCGCGGTCAAGGTGACCGGCATCGGCGTGGACGCCGCACTGCTGGGCAACGGTGTCGCCGACCCCGCGGCGGCCGACGCCCAGGGCCTGGGCAACCTGCTCTACGCGGCGCTCACCGGGCACTGGCCCGGCGGCCCGCAGAGCGGCCTGCCCGCCGCGCCGCAGGGTTCGGCGGGCCCCTACCCGCCGCACCAGATCCGGCGGGGCATCACCGAGCCCCTGGGAACCATCACCACGCGCGCGGCCCTGCCGCACCTCGCGGGGCAGGTGGTGCCCGGACCGCCGATCACCTCCCCCGCCGAGTTCTGCGCGGCCATGGCCGAGGTGCCCCGGCTCATCCCCCTCCCCGTCTCCCCCGCCGAGTCGACCCCGCCGCCCGAGCCGGGGACCTCCCGCCGCACCGGCGAGTTCGACAGCACAGGCTCCGGTCCCCGCCGCAGCGCCCGCAACGGCGCGGCGGCGCAGCGGGGCGGAGGCGCCCAGCGGGGCGGGAGCACGCACAGGAGCGAGGACGTACAGCGCGCGGAGCGCCCGGCCCCCTCCCGGATGGACCGGCGGGACGCCCGCGCACAGCCCTCCGCCAGGAAGCTCCTGATCGGCGCGCTCGCGGTGGTGCTGTTCGCCGCCGTGGTCGCGGGCGCCTGGACGGTCGGGGTGATGATGCGCTCCAGCGGAGACGACACCTCTTCCGGTGGCGGCGCCGCGGAGGAGACACAGGACGACGGTCCCGAGTTGAGCGGCCTGGAGATCGCCGGCGCCGAGGGCTTCGACCCGCTGCCGGGCGGCGACGGCGAGGAGCACTCGGAGAACGCCCCGAAGGCCTACGACGGCGACCCCTCCACCGGTTGGAGCACCCAGGGCTACTGGGACCCCTTGGAGATGCAGAAGGGGGGCGTCGGCCTGCTGCTGGACCTGGGCTCCAGCCAGGAGGTCCACGAGGTCGTCCTGGAGATGCCCGAACTGGAGTACCCGGTGGAGATCCGGGTCGGCGACGACAAGTCGGTCGGCGACCAGAGCAGTCTGGACGCCAACCTCCCCGCCGTCACGCAGGAGACGGTGGGCGGCTCCACGACCGTCTCCCTCGACGAGGGCGCGTCCGGGCAGTACGTGCTGATCTGGTTCACGAAGCTGCCCAACGACGACGGCAAATGGCGTGGGACCATCAATGAGGTCGAGGTACGCGGCCTCTGACGGACGCCGATGTGTGGGGATATGTGATCAGCGCTGATGGACGCCGTCCAGGAGCTTCCTGACCGGGAGCTGTTGACGAGGCACGCTCAGGGTGACGACCAGGCCTTCGCGGTCCTGGTGCGTCGTCACCGTGAGCGCCTCTGGGCTGTCGCCGTGCGGATGATGGGCGACCCCGAGGAGGCCTCCGACGCGCTCCAGGACGCGTTCCTGTCCGCGTTCCGCGCCGCCGACCGATTCCGTGGCGAGTCGCAGGTGAGCACGTGGATGCACCGGATCGTGGTGAACGCCTGCCACGACCGGCTGCGCCGCCGCAAGGTGCGCCCGGCCACCCCCACCGAGGACTCGACCCTGGACGTGATGTCCAACGAGCGGCTCGGCCGCATGGGCGGCGCCCCGGACCACGCCTCGCAGACGGAGGCGCGCATGGACGTGCACGCCGCCCTGGAGCTGCTCCCGCTGGACCAGCGCATGGCACTGACCCTCGTGGACATGCTCGGCTACCGCGTGGAGGAGGCCGCCGAGATCCTGGACGTCGCGTCGGGGACGGTCAAGAGCAGGTGTGCGCGAGGTCGCGCCAAACTTCTGCCCTCACTGGCCCATCTGAGGAACCCTCAGCACCCCGGAGACGTCACAACTGGGAGAGGAGGTGCCAACCCATCGTGACGTCCCACCCAGATGTGGAGGCACTCGCATTCTTCGCCGAGGAGCTTCTGGAGCCCGACGAGGAACGCACCGTCGCATCCCACATAGACACCTGCGCGACCTGCGCGTCGACCCTGGACGAACTGACCGGGGTCGGCGAGGCGCTGGCCGCCGCACCGGCTCCCGCCATGCCCCGGGACGTCGCCGACCTCCTCGACCGGCGCATCGCCGAGGCGGTGCGCGAACGCGCCGCCGAGAGCCCCGCGAGAGACGACGCGGCTCCCGCCGCCGGGGCCCCGGCCTCCGGCGCCACGGTGGTCCCCCTCTCCCGCAGGCGCAGGCGCGGGCACGGTCCGGGCTTCATGCCGAAGCTGATGATGGTGGCCGCCGCCGCGGTCGTCATCGGTGGCGGCGGCGCGGCCGTGTTCAACGGCATGCTCTCCCCGGCCGCGGACCAGTCCAGTGGCGTCGCCGCCCCGCTCCAGGAGGAGGGGGGCGGGGAGGCCGCTCCGGAGGCCGCTCAGTCCTACACGCCGCAGGTGGTGCGGAGCGAGACCGTCTACACCGACGCGTCCCTGCCCGAGCAGGCCGCCCTGACGCTCGACCGGTCCCCCGTGGGGGGCGCGCCCTCCTCCGAGGGCGTCGAGCCCATGGCTCCGGTGGAGCCCGTGCCCGCCGGGGTGGAGGAGTGCGCCCTGCTTCTCGGCGAGGAGTTCGGGACGCGCTTCACCCTGGTGGACGACGCCTCCTACGGCGACGGGGGCTCCCGGGCATGGGTGCTGTTCGCTCCCCGGGGCGAGCGGTACGAGGTGTACGTGGTCGACCCGCGCTGCGCCCAGGGCGGCGACACGGCGAAGAGCGTCCTCGACCAGGGGACCGTCCAGGCCCCCTGAGACCCCGGAGAGCCGCCGGGGTGACGTGTCGACGTACGGACGTGTCGACGTGTCGACGTGTCGACGTGTCGACGTGTGGGCGTGTCCCCACGGCGACCTGTCGACGCGTTCCGACCCTCCCCTCACCCGCCGGGGCGGACCAGACCCGTCTCGTAGGCGATCACCACCAGGCCCACCCGGTCGCGGGCCCCGAGCTTGGCCAGCACACGGCCCACGTGGGTGCGGGCGGTCGCCGGGCTCAGGTGTAGCTCGGCGCCGATCTCCTGGTTCGACATGCCCCGGCCCACCAGTGCGAGCACGTCCCGCTCCCGGCCGGTCAACACGTTCAGGCGGGCCGCCGCCTCCGGATCGACCGAGGTGTCGGCGAGCCGCTCGATCACCCGGCGGGTGACCCCCGGGGAGAGCAGTGCCTCCCCCGCCGCGACCGTGCGCACCGCCTCCCTGAGCTCCCCGGGGCCGGCGTCCTTGAGCAGGAAGCCGGAGGCGCCCAGCCGGAGCGCGGCGAACACGTTGTCGTCCTCGCCGAACGTGGTGAGGACCACCACACGGGTGCGCCGGTCCGTCGACGTGTCGACATGTCCCCCTGGCGACCTGTCGGCCCGGCGCCCCAGTTCACGGAGCACGGCGAGCCCGTCCATCGCGGGCATCTGGAGGTCGAGCAGGACCACGTCCGGCCGGTACCGGTCGATGTCCACGAGCGCCTCGCGGCCGTTCCCGGACTCGGCGACCACCCCGATCCCCCCGTCCCGTTCCAGCAGGGCGCGCACACCGGTGCGCACCAGGGGCTGGTCGTCCACGAGCAGGACCCGGATCACCGGTCACCCCCGAGGGGCAGCCGTGCGTGCACACCGAACCCGCCCCCGGGCCTGGGACCCGCCTCCACCGATCCGCCGACCAGGCGCACCCGCTCGCGCATCCCCGCCAGTCCGCTGCCGGCCGGGGAGCCGGCCGGTGCGGCCGGCCCGTCGTCGGTCACCGTCACGTCGAGCACTCCGTCCTCCCTCGTGAAGCCCACCCGCGCCCGGCGGGCGCGGGCGTGGCGCAGCGTGTTGGTGAGCGCCTCCTGGACGATCCGGTAGGCGGTCGCGTCCACCATGCCCGGCACCTCCCCCGGCTCCGGGGCGCCGGACACCGCCACGTCCACCCCGGCCGCGCGGACCGTCTCCACCAGTTCGCCCAGGTGCGCCAGGGACGAGACCCGGTCCTCGCCCGGGTCGGCGTCGCGCAGCGCGCGCACGGTGGCGCGCAGTTCGCGCAGTCCGGCCCGGGCCGCCTGCGCGACGTGCTCCAGCTCGGACCGGGCGCCGGGCACGTCCGCGGGGTCGTCGCCGAGGGCCTCGGCGGCCACCGCCGTGTGCAGGGACACCACGGACAGGTGGTGTCCCACGGCGTCGTGCAGGTCCCGGGCGATGCGGGTGCGTTCGAGCGCCAGGCGCTCGGCCGACTCCGACTCGCGCGCCTGCCGGTCCAGAGCGGTGATCCGCGCACGCTGGAGGTCGGACCGGCGGCGCTGCCACTGCACGTGGCCCAGGGCGACGGCGGCGCCCATGACGGCCACGGTGGAGGCCAGTTCGTACCCCAGGAGGTAGGCGGGGTCCTGCCCCTCCCCCAGGCGCGCCGCGGTGGAGATCCCCACCAGGGCGGCCGCGGCGGAGGCGGCCCAGGAGGCCCGGCCCGCCTCCGCCGCCGAGTACAGCGCGGCGGCCACCGGGACCGCCAGGCCGATGGTCGGCAGGTCGAGCACGTAGTTGGCGATGACCAGGACCGAGGTGGCCGCCAGGACCGCGACCGGCCGGTGGCGGCGGACCAGCATGAGCGCGCCGAGCACGGCGGCCATCGCGTAGCCCAGGGGCAGGTTCCCCCTGTCGCTGACGTCGGACCCAACGGCGATCGCCACCACGGCGAAGACGGCGAACCCGAGGAGCGCGTCGACGACGAGGCCTTGGCGGTCACTGGACATGCGCCGATTCTACGGAGCGGGTCCCCGCCCGGCCCGGGACCACGGGCCCGCGCCGCTACGCGTCCGGACGTAGGGCGTGGGGGCCGGGGCGCGTAGGGGCCGGGGTCCCCCGGCGAACGCGCGGGCGGGGCCGCGTCCCTAGCGTCGGAGGCGTCCCCGTTCCGTGCGCCGGCCAAGGACCGCACCAGTCGCACACCACGTCGGCCACGAACCGCACCAGTCACAGACACGAGTCCGCGAGGTAGCCGTGAGCCAGCAGCCGACACCGTCCGAACCGCGCTCCGCCGGTCCGTTCTCCGACGTCCCGTGGGCGCTGGTACTGGGACTGGGGGCCCTCGCCCTGCTGCGCCCCCTGCTCAGCATCACCGGCGTCACCGAGAGGCTGGGCTGGAGCCCCTTCCTCCAGTGGGGGACGACCGCCCTCGTCACCCTCGTCTGGGTGGCCGCGGTGGTGGTCGCCCGCGTCCCGCGCCCGCTGATCACCCTGGTGTACACGGGGCTGGCCTACGCGGTGTTCGCGACCGTGCTGAGCGCGGTCCTGTCCCCGATCATGCTCGGAGAACTCCGGGGGCCGGCCACCAACCCGTTCGCCCTCGTCGCCGTGCTGGCCGTGAACGCCCTGTGGGGGCTCGTCGCGGGCGCGGTCGCCCTGGCGGCACGGTCGGCCCTGGGGAGCCGCCGGAGCGGCACCTGAGGGGCTTCTGGGCGGGCCCGGCCGGGCGCGGGGCCGACGCCCGGCCCGAGAGCGGCCCGAGTACGGCCGCCCATACCCCTCCCCCGTAATCCGGCGGGGTCCTTTCGGGAATGCCCTGCGCCTACCATCGGTTGTGCTAACCATCTTCCCCTGGGGTCACACCGCGTGGCCAGGGCTGTGACTGTGTGAAGGGCCTAAGCGTGAGTGACGTCCGCAATGTCATCATCATCGGTTCCGGACCGGCGGGTTACACCGCCGCCGTGTACGCCGCCCGTGCCGAGCTGCGCCCCCTCGTGTTCGAGGGCTCCATCACCGCCGGCGGGGCGCTCATGAACACCACCGACGTCGAGAACTTCCCCGGCTTCCCCGACGGCATCATGGGCCCCGACCTGATGGACCACATGCGCAAGCAGGCCGAGCGGTTCGGCGCCGAACTGGTCCCGGAGGACGTCACCTCCGTGGACCTGACCAAGCCGGTCAAGGAGGTCGTCGCGGGCGGTGAGACCTTCCTCGCCCACACGGTCATCCTCTCCACTGGCTCCGGCTACCGCGAGCTGGGCGTGCCCGGTGAGAAGGAGCTCTCCGGACGCGGCACGTCCTGGTGCGCCACCTGCGACGGCTTCTTCTTCCGCGACCAGGACATCGCGGTGGTCGGCGGCGGCGACACGGCCATGGAGGAGGCGCTCTTCCTCACCCGCTTCGCCAGGTCCGTGACCGTGGTCCACCGCCGCGAGGAGCTGCGCGCGAGCCGCATCATGGCCGAGCGCGCGCACGCCAACGACAAGATCAGCTTCCTGTGGAACTCGGAGGTCACCGAGGTCCTGGGCAAGGAGCGCGTCACCGGCCTGAGCATCCTCGACAACAAGACCGGCGAGTCCAGCACGCTGGACGTGACCGGCCTGTTCGTCGCGATCGGCCACGACCCGCGCGTCGAGCTGTTCGACAAGCAGGTCGAGCTCGACGACGAGGGCTACGTGAAGGTGGACTTCCCGTCCACCCGCACCAACCTCGAAGGCGTCTTCGCCGCGGGCGACGTGGTCGACCACCAGTACCGGCAGGCGGTCACCGCCGCGGGAACCGGCTGCGCCGCCTCCCTCGACGCCGAGCGCTACCTCGCCGAGCACGGCAGCTGACCACGGCGGGCCCTCCCGGAGGACCCGCCCCCAGGCCCCCGTCACCACGGTTTCGTCGAACCAAGGAGAACCATGTCCACTGTCAAGCACGTCACCGACTCCACCTTCAAGGAGGAGGTCCTCGCCAGCGACAAGCCGGTCCTGGTGGACTTCTGGGCCGACTGGTGCGGCCCGTGCAAGCAGATGGCCCCGGTCCTGGACAAGCTGGCCGACGAGTACGGCGACAAGATCGCGATCGTCAAGCTGAACACCGACCAGAACCCCGAGACGCCGCGTGCGTACAACGTCATGTCCCTGCCGACGATGAACGTCTACAAGGACGGCGAGGTCGTCAAGCAGCTCATCGGCGCCAAGCCCAAGCGCGTCCTGGAGAAGGAGCTGGCCGACTTCCTGTAACCGTCGGCCGACGTACGAGAGGCCCCCGGAGCGTTCCGGGGGCCTCTCGTGTGTCGGCGGGAGTCACCGGCGTGCCCCGCGACCGGAGGGCTCGGTGTTTCACGTGAAACACCGAGCCCTCCGGTCCCTCCACCGCTCCACCGCTCCACCGCTCCACCGCTCCACCGCTCCACCGCTCCACCGGACGGTAGGACCGCCGGACAGCGGAACGGCCGTGTTTCACGTGAAACACGGCCGCCGGAGGTCAGGAGGAGTCAGGAGTCCAACTGCTTGATGATGCGCTCCAGGTCATCCAACGTCGCGAACTCCACGACGATCTTGCCCTTCCGCTTACCGACGTCCACCTTCACCGAGGTGTCCAACCGGTCTCCCAGACGCGTCGCCCACTCCTCCACCTGGGGCGGAGGGGCCGACTTCGCGGCAAGGCGGCGCGTACGCTCCTCCTTCTCGACCGCGTGCCCCTTGTCGTGCAGGTCGACGATCTCCTCCAGGGAGCGGACCGAGATCCCCTCCCCGACCACGCGTGTGGCCATGCGCTCCTGGAGGTCGGGGTCCTCCAGGCGCAGCAGCGCCCTCGCGTGCCCGGCGCTGAGCACACCGGCGGACACGCGTGTCTGCACCTTCGGCGTCAGGTTCAGCAGGCGCAGGGTGTTGGTGATGTGCGAACGGGAGCGGCCGATCCGCTGGGCCAGTTCCCCGTGGGTGGAGCCGAAGTCGTCCAGAAGCTGCTGGTACGCCGCCGCCTCCTCCAGGGGGTTGAGCTCCTGCCTGTGCAGGTTCTCCAGGAGGGCGTCCCGGAGCAGGTCGTCGTCATCGGTGCTCCGGACGATCGCGGGGATCCGATCGAGGTCGGCCTCCTTGCTCGCCCGCCACCGGCGCTCACCCATGACGAGTTCGTAGCCGACCTCCTCACCCGGCGGCAGCTTCCGCACGACCACCGGCTGGAGCAGGCCGACCTCGGCGATCGAGTCCCGCAGCTCCTCCAGCGCCTCCTCCGAGAAGTGGACCCGGGGCTGACGCGGATTGGGCCGGATATCGGCGAGTTCGACCTCCTCCAGGTACGTCCCGTCCGGCAGGGTCTCGGGGCCCTCCGGCTCGGGCGCGGGAGTCTCCGTCGCCTCCCGCTCGCTTTCCGACGGCGCCGGGGCCGTCGGTCCCTGCGGGATGAGCGCACCCAGTCCCTTGCCCAGTCCGCGCCGTTGCTGGCTCACCGGCAACTCCACACTCCTCACACATGCTCCACCCGGCGCCGACCGCCGGGGCGTACCGACCTCAGCGGCTGATGCTCTGCGCCCGGTGGGCGATCTCCCGGGCGGCTTCCAGGTAGGCCACCGCACCGGTGGACCCGGGGTCGTAGGTCATCACCGACTGGCCGTAGCTGGGCGCCTCCGACACACGGACGCTACGGGGGATCAGCGTCTCCAGGACGGTGTCCCCGAAGTGCGAGCGCACCTCGTCGGCCACCTGCTGCGCGAGCCGGGTGCGGCCGTCGTACATCGTCAGAAGGATGGTGCTGATCGCCAGCCCCGGGTTCAGGTGGGACTGGACGAGCTCCACGTTGCGGAGAAGCTGCCCCAGGCCCTCCAGGGCGTAGTACTCGCACTGGATCGGAATCATGACCTCGTCGCACGCCACCATCGCGTTGACCGTGAGCAGGCCGAGCGACGGAGGGCAGTCGATGAGGATGTAGTCCAGGTCCGAGGTGTCGTAGGCGTCGAAGGCCCGCTTGAGCCGGGCCTCACGCGCGACGAGCGAGACCAGTTCGATCTCCGCGCCCGCCAGGTCGATGGTGGCCGGGGCACACCACAGGTTGGGGATGTCCGGCACCGGCTGGGCGAGCTTGCGGATCTCCTCGTCCTCCACCAGGCAGTGGTAGATGGACCGGGTCTGGTTGTCCCGTTCCATGCTGAGCGCCGTGGACGCGTTGCCCTGCGGATCGAGGTCGACCACGAGGACACGCTGTCCGTGCATCGCCAGGGCGGCCGCGATGTTGACCGTCGTGGTGGTCTTGCCGACGCCGCCCTTCTGGTTGGCGACGCTGATCACCCGGCAGGACTTGGGCCTGGGCCAGACGTCGTCGTGCCCGCGAACCGCCATGGCCGCCTGGGCGGCACGAGCGAGCGGGGTGTCGGGGACGCCGTAGGAGCCTTGGGGTGACGTTTCACGTGAAACATCGAGCAGGTCTCCAGAGGCCCCCGGGGATGTTTCACGTGAAACATCGGGGTTGTCGGCTGGGTTCTGGGACACGAATGAGTTCACCTCTTCCGTCCGCGCTTCTTCTTGCCGCTCCGCGCCTTCTTCTGTGACCCGGGCACGGGCGGACCACCGTCGGATGTCACCGTGACGCGAACGACCGTGGTAGCTGGATCGACTTTACCCCGCCCCACCCGAATCACATCGCTGACGCTCGGCCGCAGTTTCGAAACGTCTTGCTCGGCGGCCGCCAACTCGGCCTCCGCCTGTTCCCCCTTGAGCGCCAGCAGACTCCCGCCCTTGCGCAGGAGCGGCAGGGCCCATCCCGCGAGCCGCGGCAGGGGGGCGACGGCCCGGGCGGTCACGAAGTCGGTGTACAGCTCGCCGTGGGCCTCCTCGGCCCGGCCGCGCCGCACCTCCACGTTGGGCAGGTCCAGGAGACCGACCGCCTCGTCGAGGAAGACCGTCCTGCGCAGGAGCGGCTCCAGCAGGATCATCCGGATGTCGGGGCGCAGCAGGCCCAGCACCAGGCCGGGCAGTCCGGCGCCAGATCCGATGTCCACCACCTCGGCCCCCTCGGGGAGCAGCTCCTCCACGGCGGCGCAGTTGATGAGGTGGCGCTCCCACAGGCGGGGGACCTCGCGTGGGCCGATCAGCCCCCGCCGCACCCCGTCGTCGGCGAGCAGTTCGGCGTAGCGCCGCGCCTTCGGCAGGGAGTCGCCGAAGACAGCCTCCGCCTGCGCGGGCGGAGCGGGGGGCACGGCGCCGGGCTCCTCAACGCCCGAGGTCATCGGTCACCACCTGTGCACTCGTCCATCATCACTTCCCTACTTGGTTCGCTGCGGCTTCCTCTACACGACGGCGTGCCGATCGGCGAGGGGGAGAGGGTGCGCGGCGGACAGCGTTTCCGCGCGCGAAGGGAAAAGACCCTCCATGATCCTACGCTCGGGGAACACCAGGGTTTCACGTGAAACATCGCCGGCCTGGCGGCGGGGCGACCTTCCCGCACCCGTTCTCTGCGTTCCCCGCCTCAGAACACCCGACACCGGCGGGGAATCCCCGTGGAGGCCGGTGTCGGTGTTTCACGTGAAACACCGGCGCGCCGCCCTCTCCGGCGCCCTCCCACGGACACCCCCCCGGAGCGGCGGCGTGCGTCGTGCGGTGAACTCCATGGCGAGAAGTCGACACAGCCACATGTCGGCGCGACCCGCCGGACCGCCCCATCCGCGGGAGGCCGCCCCGCTCCCGGGGAGGGACACGCGAGGGGAGGGGAACCATCCGCCCACCGCCACGGCGGGACCCTCCGCGCACAGAAGGAGGGGGTGGCGGTGTTTCACGTGAAACACCGCCACCCCCTCCGGGATGGTCGGCCCTACGAGGCGGGATGCACCACCACGTAGCGGTTGGGCTCCTCGCCCTCCGACTCGCTACGCAGGCCGGCGGCGGCCACCGCGTCGTGCACGACCTTGCGCTCGAACGGGGTCATCGGCTCCAGCGGGTGGATCTCGCCGGTCTCCTTGACCTTGTTGGCGGCCTCGGTCCCGATCTGGAAGAGCACCTTGCGGCGTCCCTCGCGGTAGCCGCCGATGTCCAGCATCAGGCGGCTGCGCTCACCGGTCGCCCGGTGCACGGCCAGGCGGGTCAGCTCCTGGAGCGCCTCCAGGACCTCGCCCTGTTCGCCGATCAGCTCGTCGAGGGTGGCGCCGACGACGGAGACCAGCGCACGGTCGCCCTCGACGTCCATGTCGATGTCACCGTCGAAGTCCGCGATGTCGAGGAGTCCCTCGATGTAGTCCGCGGCGATGTCGCCCTCGTTCTCCAGGGCCTCGATGTCGACTCCGGCCTCAGGCGCCTCAGCCACCGCTACTCCACCGCTTTCTTCCTCGCTACTTGCCACAGCGATCCCGTCTCCTCATCCTTCACGCCCTGGCCGTTCGTACGCCTCAGGGGCATTGTCGCCTGCGCACTCGAACATCTCCGCAGCCGGGGTCAAGCGGGGGGCGGGGCCTACTGGGAACCGCCACCGGTGCGCTTGGAACGCGGCTGCTTCTTCGGCTGCTTGCGTTCGATCTTAGGCTGTTCCTTCGGCTCGGGCGTGGATTCCGCCGCCTTCTTTCGGCTGAGCATGCCCTTGGCGGAACCGTTGGAGGAGCCGTTGCCCGCGGCCTTGTCGCCCTCCTGGCCGGGGGCCGGCTGCCTCCGGTAGAGGAAGTGCTGCTGCCCCATGGTCCAGACGTTGGAGGTGACCCAGTAGAGCAGCACACCGACCGGCATCATGAGACCGAAGAGCCCGAAGAGGGGCGCCATGTACATCATGATCTTCTGGGTCTGCATCATGGGGTTGTCGGGCATCTGCGAGACGCTGCGCTTCATGCTCTGGCGCATGGTGAGGAACGTCGTCGTACCCATGACCACACAGGCGAAGGCGATGATGACCTTGGCCATGATCGGGTCGTTGGAACCGAGCGCGGCGAGCTCCTCGGGGGAGCTGTTGAACTGGGCCGCGATGGGCGCCGCGAAGATCAGCGCCGCACGCGCGCTCTCCACCAGTTCCTCGGTGAAGCCGTAGCGCGCGTTGCCCTCGGCCACGCTGCGCAGCACGCTGAAGAGCGCGAAGAAGACCGGCATCTGCAGGAGGAGCGGAAGACAACCCATGATCGGGTTGGTGCCGCTCTCCTGGTAGAGCTTCATGGACTCCCGCTGCAAGCGCTCCTTGTCGTGCTTGTAGCGCTCCCGGAGCTTCGCGATCTTGGGCTGGATGTCCTGCATCTTGCGCTGCGTGTTCATCTGTTTGACGAACAGCGGCACCAGCAGGAGCCGCATCAGCACGGTGAGCAGGACGATCGACAGGCCCCAGGCCCAGCCGCTGTCGGTGTCAAGGCCGATGAAGGTCAGACCCGCGTGGATCTGGACCAAGATCCAGCCGACGATGTTGTAAAGCCAGTCCAGCACCGGCCAACTCCTATTTGCTTCGGTTCAGCTACTGGTCCCCGGGAGTGGTTCCGGTGTGCCCGGCTCCGCCCGCAGACTCCTCGGACTCCTCGTTCCGGTTCCCCCTGCGCGGCGGAACCGGATCAAGCCCTCCAGGATTGAAGGGATGGCAACGGGCGATGCGGCGGATACCCAGCCACAGCCCGTACAGGGCCCCGTGCACGCGTAGCGCCTCCACGGCGTACGCACTGCACGAGGGATAGAAACGGCAGACCGGGGGGAAGAGCGGGCTGATGAGGCGTTGGTAGCCGCGGATCGGCAGGATCAACACGCGCGCGAGAACCGTCGGTCTGTGCTCGGTCATCGGCCCCACCGTTCTCCGCCCTCGTCCGGGCGGCGGTTCCCTGCTGCTTCGCTCCTCGCCGGGTCCGCCGGAGGCCGTGGTCGACCACGGCCGGGCCGACGGCGCGACGATGTCCCACGGGGTCGCATCGCTGCGGCGATCGCGCTGTCGAGTTGAGCCGCCAGCTCCTCGTACCGCGCGTCGGCGGCGGAGGGTCTGGCGCGCACTACCAGCAGGCTACCGTTTGGCAGAACGGCCAACCGGGGCCGCATCAGGTGGCGCAGCCTGCGCTGCACGCGCTTGCGCACCACCGCTCCCCCGACCGCCTTGCTCACCACGAAACCGACCCGGGGCGGGTCGGCGTCCACGGCGGTGGAGCGCGGCGCGAGGTAGACGACGCCCAGGGCGTCCCGGGACGAACGCCGCCCCGAGCGCATGACGGAGCCGAACTCGGCGCTGTGGCGCATCCGGTTTCTCGGCGACAGCATCGGCTCTTCCTCCGGACGTCGGTGCTTCTTCCCACGAAAAAGGGACCGGCCGGCGATAGGCCGGACCGGTCCGAAGAACTTGGGCTGAGCGTGACCTAGTGGTTCACGGTCAGCACCGCGCGCCCCTTGCGGCGCCGCGAGGCGATGATGGCGCGACCGGCGCGCGTACGCATGCGCAGCCGGAAGCCGTGGACCTTCGCGCGACGCCGGTTGTTCGGCTGGTACGTACGCTTGCTCACTACTGGCTCCAGGGGCGTGTCAGGAAAGTACTACGACAGACCCCCAGGATATGCGGGGCCTCAAGGTGCATGAGCCGTGGCCGCGTCACCGTGGCATACGGACGCAGGCAGATCATTCGGCATAAGCATAAAGAAGATACGGGCTGGCCTGGTCGGGGTCAAATCGGGCCTGTGTACGGCTGTGTCCGACCCGGTCCGTGCCCGGTTCCCCGCCGAAGGCGCACCGCCTCCCGGCCGAGGCCGGACGCGCTCCCGACCCCTGGCCCGCTCCTGGCCCCGCTCCTGTCCGGACCGGGGCGGGCGGCCCCGGTCCGGACCGCGGCGGGCCACCCGAAGCATCCGCCCGGTGGTGGAGTCCTGTGGACAACGCGCTGTCCACAGGTGTGCGAGATTTCCCCATCCCCCGGTGTCTGTGGATAACCTCAGCCTGTGGATAACTTGTCCCTCGCGCCTCCCACCACACCCACGATTCCGTAGGCAGACTCCGTACACACCTTCTGAACTGCACATTGTGGATAACTCTGCGCTGTGCCCGGAGATCTGCCATCCTGTGGACAACCCTGTGGAAAACCTGTGGACAACCTCCGGAAGCTGTGGATACCGGGAGGTAGTCAAAGGCTTGGCGTCTTCCATCGCAGTGAAGTTATCCACAGGTCCACAGCACCCGGCAACGCCTGCTCCGCCCCGGTTCACCGCCTCGGCACCACCGTGGGGGGAGGACAATGGGAAGTCGCCCTCCGCGGTCCCCGCGAGCGCGCGAACGACCACACGCCCCGGGCTCCGCCGCAGCCCCACACCGCCCGCCCACTCCGCACTCCGCAGATCCGCACCGAAGGGACAGCACCCATGGCAGGTCACCTTGGCTGATGCACAGGTCAACCTCGCAATGGTCTGGTCCAGCGTGCTGGACGGGATCGACAACGACTCCCTCCCCGCACACCAGCGCGCGTGGCTGCCGCAGACCCGTCCGCTGGGCCTGATCGAGGACACCGCGCTGATCGCGGCGCCCAACGAGTTCACCAAGAAGGTGCTGGAGACACGCCTGTACCCGGCGATCAGCAAGGCGCTGTCCGCGCACCTGGGCCGGGACATCCGGGTCGCGGTGACGGTCGACCCCACCGCCGTGCCGACCCCGCCGCCCACCCCCGCGCCCCCCTCCGCCTACGGGCACCAGGCCCCGCGCGGAGTGGAGGACCACGCGTCGTCCGCCTTCTCCCCCGCCACACCGGGCACCACCCCCCCGCCCGCGAGGTCCTCCGGGACGCCTCGGGGACGGTCCGGGGCCCGGGGCCAGCACGCGCGCCCGGCCGACCAGCCCGTGGCGGAGGACAGCGCCCCGGAGGGCCAGGCCGACCTGCTCGGCCCCCACCCCCCGGAGGCCCCCTCCGGCACCGAGGAGGAGCCGCACACGGTCCGCGACGCGCCCGCCCCGTGGGTCCAGCAGACCTTCGCCTCTCCCCAGGAGACCCCCACCTCACCGCCGCTGTGGGAGCAGCCCGGGGAACCGGCCTCCTGGCAGCAGCGGGCCCGGACCGCCCCGGAGTGGGACCGGCCCAACCGCTGGGAGACCCCTCGGGAGACGGCGTCCGAGCCGGCCGCCGGACCGGACGAGCCGTCGGAGGAGGCCGCGCCCGCGGAGTCCTCCGAGCCCGACGAGCCGCGCGGGAGGAGCCAGACCGCCTCGGACTCCCCCTCCGTGCCACCCGGGCGCTCGCGGGAGGCCCCTCCCGGTGAGCACGCGCGCCTGAACCCGAAGTACACCTTCGACACCTTCGTCATAGGCTCCAGCAACCGGTTCGCGCACGCGGCGTCGGTGGCGGCGGCCGAGGCCCCGGCCAAGGCCTACAACCCGCTGTTCATCCACGGCGGCTCCGGGCTGGGGAAGACCCACCTGCTGCACGCCATCGGGCACTACACGCACCGCCTCTACGAGGGGTCGCGGGTGCGGTACGTCAGCTCCGAGGAGTTCACCAACGAGTTCATCAACTCGATCCGGGACGGCAAGGCGGACGGGTTCCGCCGCCGCTACCGGGACGTCGACGTGCTCCTGGTGGACGACATCCAGTTCCTGGAGAACAAGGAGCAGACGCAGGAGGAGTTCTTCCACACCTTCAACACGCTGCACAACTCCGACAAGCAGATCGTCATCTCCAGCGACCGGCCTCCCCGGCAGCTGACCACGCTGGAGGACAGGATGCGCAGCCGGTTCGAGTGGGGCCTGCTCACCGACGTGCAGCCGCCCGAGCTGGAGACCCGGATCGCCATCCTGCGCAAGAAGGCGGCGCAGGAGGGCCTGGCGGCCCCGCCGGAGGTCCTGGAGTTCATAGCGAGCAGGATCTCCACCAACATCCGGGAGCTGGAGGGCGCGCTGATCCGCGTGACCGCGTTCGCCAGCCTGAACCGGCAGTCGGTGGACCTGGACCTGGCCAACCAGGTGCTGCGGGACCTGGTGCCCAGCGCCGAGGTACCCGAGGTCACGGCGGGGTCGATCATGTCCCAGACCGCCGCCTACTTCGGCCTGACGGTCGAGGACCTGTGCGGGACCTCCCGCTCCCGGGTGCTGGTGACCGCCCGTCAGATCGCCATGTACCTGTGCCGCGAGCTGACCGAGCTGTCCCTGCCCAAGATCGGGCAGCAGTTCGGCCGCGACCACACCACGGTGATGCACGCCGACCGCAAGGTCCGCGCGCTGATGGCCGAGCGCCGGTCCATCTACAACCAGGTCCACGAGCTCACCAGCCGGATCAAGGACCAGCCGATGGCCTGATCCTCAGGTCGCGCACGGGCCGGGGCGGCCTCCCACCACGGGGAGGCCGCCCCTTCCTTCCCTTCCCTCCGGCCGCCGCCGGGTCCCCGCCGGCGGCCGGGCCCGCGTGTCTCCGTGGCGACGTGTGGACGTGTCGACAGGCGGACACGTCCACAGGACGACACGCCCGTTGTCCACAGGAGATCCCGGCCCCGAACCGGGTTATCCACAGGCTTGTGTGCATGAACGTCCGCACCCGGAGGGGTTCGCCGCCCTTGTGGCCGTCCGGGGCCGTTCGTGCCCGGCACGCCCCGAATCCCCTGGTTTCCCAGGGTTCCGGAGCCGTGTTGCCCTTCCCACATCCTCTGCCCTGACCAGGCCCGCGAGACCGTGTCAACGATCGGTGCACAGAACTCGGGAGGTGCCTGTGGACAAACCTGTGCACAGTTCTTTTGCCCGGGTTCGGGCGGTCTGGGGAGGCACCCCGAAAAAAATTTGGCGTCTTCTCGCCAAAGTTATCCACAGGAGAGGGGTCAAATCTGTGGACGACTCTGTGGACAACCTGTGGATAAGTGCCTCAAGGCTGTGGGTAACTTACCCCGGGCCTGTGGACGGGACACCCCGTCATCCGATGACCAAACCACGGTCTGCTGTGGACAACCTGGGGAAAACCTGTGGATGAAGCTGTGGACGGCGTGTGGACAACCTGAGGGCGCCTTCGTCCGTCCACAGACAGGCCAAGTTACGCACAGGGTTACGCACAGGGCCTGTGGACAAAAATTCGCGGTCTGACCTGCGGGAACGGTAGTTATCCACATTATCCACAGGCCCTACTACTACGGCGCACCTTCATTAACCAAGATGTGGCTTCACAACAGCTCCGCGGAAAACCTGTGGATAAAGCTCCGAGTCCGGTGCGACGACAGCCCGGTGCTGAGCTGTCAGCGGCAGCGGGGGAATCCGGGTAACGTGTGGTCTCGCCCCTGTTCTCCGCCGTCCGGATCCGGACGGCGACCCCTGCGGGATCCGAGACGGCTCCTGTGGCACCGTCGGTGCCGGAGCGACGATGCTTCGTCCACAGCCCTGTTGAGGGAGCCCTCGGCAGGCCCACAGATCCACGAGCTGCAACGTTGAGGCTTCGACCGGCATCCCGGTCGTGCGGAAAGTGAGTCGGAAAGTGAAGTTCCGGGTCGAACGCGACGTACTGGCCGAGGCGGTCGCCTGGACCGCTCGCACACTCCCGACACGCCCCTCGGTTCCGGTGCTCGTCGGCATCCTGCTGGAGGCCGGGGAGTTCGACGGCCGGCAGCAGCTGCGCCTGTCCGGCTTCGACTACGAGGTCTCCGCCCAGGCCGCGGTGGACGTCGACGTCGAGGAGCCGGGCAAGGTCCTGGTCACCGGCAAGCTCCTGGCCGAGATCACCCGCAACCTCCCCGCACAGCCTGTGGAGATCTCCACCGAGGGCCCCAAGGTCGTCGTCACCGGCGGCAGCGCGAAGTTCACCCTGACCACCATGCCGGTGGAGGACTACCCCACGCTCCCGGAGATGCCCGGTGTGAGCGGGACCGTCGGCAGCGACGCCTTCGCCGCCGCGGTCAGCCAGGTGGCCGTGGCCGCCGGCCGCGACGACACCCTGCCGATGCTCACCGGCGTGCGCGTCGAGATCGAGGGTGAGACGATCACGCTCGCCTCCACCGACCGCTACCGCCTGGCCGTGCGCGAGCTCACCTGGAAGCCGGAGAACCCCGACCTGTCCGCGGTCGCGCTGGTCCCGGCCAAGACCCTCCACGACACCGCCAAGTCGCTCACCTCGGGCGCCGAGGTCTCGATCGCCCTCTCCACCGGCGACACCGGTGAGGGCATGATCGGCTTCGAGGGCGGAGGCCGCCGCACCACCACCCGCCTGCTGGACGGCGAGTTCCCCAAGTACCGGACGCTGCTTCCGGACACCTTCAACTCCGTCGCCGAGGTCAGCCGCAGCGAGTTCGTCGAGGCCGTCAAGCGCGTCTCGCTGGTCGCCGAGCGCAACACCCCGCTGCGCCTGTCCTTCGGCCAGGGCCAGCTGGTCCTGGAGGCCGGTACCGGCGAGGAGGCCCAGGCGGTCGAGGCCCTGGAGGCCGACCTGGACGGCGACGACATCCAGATCGCCTTCAACTCCGGTTTCCTGCTGGACGGGCTCGGAGCCATCGGCACCGACGTGGCCCGGATGAACTTCACCAGCTCGACCAGGCCGTCGATCCTCACCGGCAAGCCCGCGGAGGAGGGCTCCTCCCCCGAGTACCGCTACCTGATCATGCCGGTGCGTCAGCCGGGCTGATCGGCCTCCGGTTCGATTGACTGGCACCTGCCGGTTCCGGTCCGCGACCCGGGCCGACCGGCGTCCATCCACAGGCGGCGAAGGGGAGCATCATGCAGCTCGGAATGATCGGACTCGGCAAGATGGGCGGCAACATGGCCGCCCGCCTGAGGGACAAGGGCCACGAGGTCGTCGGCTACGACGCCTTCTCCGAGGAGCGCGACGTCGACACCCTGGCCGCACTGGTCGACCGCCTGGCCGCGCCCAGGGTGGTCTGGGTCATGGTCCCCGCGGGTGACCCCACGGCCTCGACCATCGCGGAGCTGGGCGACCTGCTGGCGGAGGGCGACCTCGTCATCGAGGGCGGCAACTCCCACTACGCGGACGACCGCGCCCGCGCCGAGGAGCTGTCGGCCAAGGGGATCGGCTACGTCGACGCCGGTGTCAGCGGCGGCGTCTGGGGCCGCTCGAACGGCTACGGCATCATGGTCGGGGGCTCGGCCGAGGACGTCGAGCGCGCCCGTCCCGTCTTCGACTCCCTGGTCCCCGACGAGGGCGGCGGCTTCGTCCACGCCGGCCGGGTCGGTGCGGGGCACTTCGTCAAGATGGTCCACAACGGCATCGAGTACGGCATGATGCAGGCCTTCGGCGAGGGCTACGAGCTCATGGTCGCCTCCGGCCTGGTGGACAACGTCCCCGGCACGTTCGAGAGCTGGCGCGAGGGCACCGTGGTGCGCTCCTGGCTGCTCGACCTGCTCTCGCGGGCCCTGGAGGAGGACCCGGAGCTGTCCCGGCTGCGCGGCTACGCCGAGGACTCCGGCGAGGGCCGCTGGACCGTCCAGGCCGCCGTGGACCACGCGGTCCCGGCGCCGGCGATCACCGCCTCGCTCTACGCCCGGTTCGCCTCCCGCCAGGACGACAGCCCGGCCATGAAGGTCGTGGCGGCCCTGCGCAACCAGTTCGGCGGACACGCCGTGACCAAGGCCGAGGACTCCGGCGACGCCTGAGGCGCGTCCTCCGCACCCGACCCCCTCGGGGACGAGACTGGACGGTCCGTCCCCGGGACCCCCTTCCCCCGCCCGTTTCCGCGCCACCGCCCAGGAGGAAGGCCGGATGTACGTATCCCACCTGCAACTGGCCGACTTCCGGTCCTACGGCGAGGTCCTGCTGGAGCTGGCCCCCGGAGTGAGCGTGTTCGTCGGCGCCAACGGCCAGGGCAAGACCAACCTGGTCGAGGCGATCGGCTACGTGGCCACCCTCGGCAGCCACCGGGTCTCCTCCGACACCCCGCTGGTCCGGCAGGGCGCGCCGCGCGCGATCGTCCGTGCCAAGGTGGTGCGCGACGAGCGGTCCATGGTGGTGGACCTGGAGCTCAACCCCGGCCGCGCCAACCGCGCCCGGATCAACCAGGCGCCCGCCGGGCGTCCGCGCGAGGTCCTGGGGATCCTGCGCACCGTGCTGTTCGCACCGGAGGACCTCTCCCTGGTCAAGGGCGACCCCGGTGAGCGGCGCCGCTTCCTGGACGACCTGCTGGTGGCGCGCGCCCCCCGGATGGCGGGCGTGCGGTCGGACTACGACCGGGTGCTCAAGCAGCGCAACGCCCTGCTCAAGTCGGCCTCCGCCCAGATGTTCAAACAGCGTTCGGCGCCCGACCTGAGCACGCTGGAGGTGTGGGGCGACCACCTGGCCGAGACGGGCGCCGAGCTGCTGGCCGCGCGGCTGGAGCTGGTGGAGGCGCTGCGCCCGAGGATCGCCGAGGCCTACGCGGGACTGACCGACTCCGGCGGCCCGGCCGTCCCCCACTACCGGAGCGGGGCGGTACCGGAGGGGGAGCGGCTGCCGGCCGGCCGGCCACAGCTCGTGGAGACCCTGCGCACCGCCATGGCCGAGGCGCGGGACCGCGAGCTCCAGCGCGGGATCAGCCTGGTGGGGCCGCACCGCGACGACCTGCACCTGCAGTTGGGCGACCTGCCCGCCAGGGGCTACGCGAGCCAGGGCGAGTCCTGGTCGTACGCGCTCTCGCTCAAGCTGGCCGCCTTCGACCTGCTGCGGTCCGACGGCGACGACCCGGTGCTGATCCTGGACGACGTGTTCGCCGAACTCGACAGCGAGCGCCGCCGGAGGCTGGCCGAACGGGTGCGCGACGCCGAGCAGGTCCTGGTGACCGCCGCCGTCCCCGAGGACATCCCCAAGGAGCTCGCCGGTGCGCGGTTCGACGTGCACGAGGGGGGCGTCGAGGGTGAGTGAGCGCCATCCACACCCTGTGGACCGCGGCCTGGCTCCCGGCTCCGCGAGCCCCGGCGGATTTCCTCCACAGCCTGTGGACGGAGGGCGCCGCTCCCCCGCCCCCGAACCCCCGGCCCCGTCCGTCCCCCCGGCTCCCTCTCCACCGGCCGGGGCGGACCTCGCCCGCCAGGCGCTGGCGCGCGCCCGGGCCGAGGCCAAGGACCGGGGCGCGGTGCCGCGCGGCGCGCCCCGGGCACGGCGGCGCGGCCGGCTGCGGTCGCGCAACGAGCCCCAGATGTTCGGCGACGCCGTGCGTACGTGGCTGATCGAGCACGGCTGGCAGGAGCAGGTGGCCGTCGGCGGCGTGTTCGGCCGCTGGGCCGACATCGTGGGCGAGTTCAACGCCGAGCACCTCCGTCCGGAGAGTTACTCGGAGGGCGAACTGGTCGTGGTGGCCGACTCACCGACGATGGCGGCCCACGCGCGAGCGATGATGCGGGACCTGATACGCCGTCTGAACGAGGAGCTGGGCGACGGAACGGTGGTCGCCATCAAGGTCCGCGGGCCCGGTTTCCGGCGCCGCTGAGGCCCTCCCGGCCGGATGAGGGCGCCGGGCCGCCCCGTGCCCTCCCTCCACAGCCTGTGGATATCCCCAGGTGAGCCCCCGTTCCCCCCGGCGGGAGGCGCTTCGCGGTGCGGATGCCGGCCGCCGCGGGAGCGCGTTCGACCCGCTGGTCGCCACAACGCCACTCAACCGGCCCGGGACTTGCGCGGAGGGCGTCCCGCGTGTAGGGATTCGTCTCCCGCCCTGAACGTTCGTTGTGATGCGGCACAGGGCCGCCAATGCCACTTTGTCGTATGGCGCGGGGTATCATGGAGGCGGTTCTTCAGACGCCTGTAGCCGGTGCCACGCCCCCAGAAGAGGGTGGGCGGACGGCCCCTGCGGCGAAGGTGATCCCCCAGGTGTCGTGGTACGACGACCAGCCTGGTCACCGGGCCGTGGACCGACCGTCGTTCGTTCGGCCGCGGACGGCAGGCGTCCCCAGCAGGAGGGTGTACCCACTTGGCCTACGACGCTCGATCAATCACGGTTCTGGAGGGGCTTGAAGCAGTCCGCAAGCGCCCAGGAATGTATATCGGTTCCACCGGGGAGCGCGGCCTGCACCACCTGGTCTACGAGGTGGTCGACAACTCGGTCGACGAGGCGCTCGCGGGTCACGCGAGCGCCATCGAGGTGACGCTGTTGGCCGACGGCGGTGTGCGCGTGGCCGACAACGGCCGTGGCATCCCCATCGACATGCACCCCGTCGAGAAACGCCCCGCCGTCGAGGTCGTCCTCACCACGCTGCACGCGGGCGGCAAGTTCGACGGCAAGTCCTACGCGGTCTCGGGCGGTCTGCACGGCGTCGGCGTCTCCGTCGTCAACGCGCTGTCCAAGTCCCTGGACGTGGAGATCCGCCTCAACGGCTACGTGTGGCGCCAGCACTACGAGATGACCCGGCCCACCGGCGACCTGGTCAGGGGTGAGGAGACCGACGAGACCGGTACCCAGCTCACCTTCTGGCCGGACGGGGACATCTTCGAGACGACGACGTTCACGTTCGAGACGCTCGCCCGCCGCATGCAGGAGATGGCCTTCCTCAACAAGGGGCTGTCCATCACCATCCGCGACGAACGGCCCGACCACACCGACGGCGGGCCGACGGTCAACACCTTCCACTACGAGGACGGGCTGTCCGACTTCGTCAAGCACATCAACGCCAAGAAGGAGCCGGCGCACGCGTCGATCATCTCCTTCGAGGAGGACGGCGAAGGCATCTCGCTCGAGGTCGCGATGCAGTGGAACCAGTCCTACACCTCGTCCGTGCACACCTTCGCCAACACCATCAACACGGCTGAGGGCGGCACCCACGAGGAGGGCTTCCGCTCCGCGCTGACCACCCTGGTCAACCGGTACGCGCGCGACCAGAGGCTGTTGCGGGAGAAGGAGGACAACCTCACCGGCGACGACATCCGTGAGGGCCTGACCGCGATCATCTCGGTCAAGCTGGCCGACCCCCAGTTCGAGGGCCAGACCAAGGCCAAGCTGGGCAACACCGAGGCCAAGTCCTTCGTCCAGAAGATCACCAACGAGCACCTGCGCGACTGGTTCGAGCGCAACCCCGGCGAGGCCAAGGACATCGTGTCCAAGGCCAGCCAGGCGGCGCGTGCCCGCATGGCGGCCCGCCAGGCGCGCGACCTCACCCGGCGCAAGACCCTGCTGGAGTCCACCTCACTCCCCGGCAAGCTGTCCGACTGCCAGTCGACCAACCCGGAGGAGAGCGAGGTCTACATCGTCGAGGGCGACTCGGCGGGTGGCTCGGCCAAGGGTGGTCGCAATCCGCACAACCAGGCCATCCTGCCCATCCGGGGCAAGATCCTGAACGTCGAGAAGTCCCGGATCGACCGCATCCTCAAGAACGCGGAGGTCCAGGCGATCATCACCGCCCTGGGCACCGGGATCCACGAGGACTTCGACATCGACAAGCTGCGGTACCACAAGATCATCCTGATGGCCGACGCCGACGTCGACGGCCAGCACATCTGCACCCTGCTGCTCACCCTGCTGTTCCGCTTCATGAAGCCGCTGGTCGAGGCGGGCAACGTGTACCTGGCCCAGCCGCCGCTGTACAAGATCAAGTGGGACCAGCGCGGCGGCGACGCGGACTACGCCTTCTCCGACCCCGAGCGCGACCGCATCATCGAGGCCGGGGTCGCCGCGGGCAAGAGGGACCCGCGCCCGCGCGACATGGTGCAGCGGTTCAAGGGTCTGGGTGAGATGAACGCCAACGAACTGTGGGACACCACGATGGACCCCGACCGGCGGGTGCTCCTCCAGGTCAGCCTGGAGGACGCGGCCCAGGCCGACGAGATGTTCAGCGTGCTCATGGGCGAGGACGTCGAGTCCCGGCGCTCCTTCATCCAGCGCAACGCCAAGGACGTCCGCTTCCTGGACATCTAGCGGGACCCCGCGTCCGGGGAGGGATCCCCGGACGGTGAACCACGTTCAAACAAGCTTCGTAGAAGGGATCGACATCCGTGACGGATGCGAACAACCCGGACGTCCCTGAGGGACCTGAAGGACCTGAGGGAACGGACTCCGCCGTGGAGGCCCCCGTGCGGACGACCGACCGGGTCGAGCGGGTCGACATCCAGGTCGAGATGCAGCGCAGCTATCTCGACTACGCGATGTCGGTCATCGTCGGACGTGCCCTGCCCGACGTGCGCGACGGCCTCAAGCCGGTCCACCAGCGTGTGCTGTACGCGATGTACGACGGCGGGTACCGGCCCGACCGCGGACACTTCAAGTGCGCCCGCGTCGTCGGCGACGTGATGGGCAACTACCACCCGCACGGCGACAGCGCCATCTACGACACCCTGGTGCGCCTCGCCCAGTGGTGGTCCATGCGGATGCCCCTGGTCGACCCCAACGGCAACTTCGGCTCCCCGGGCAACGACCCGGCCGCCGCCATGCGGTACACCGAGTGCAAGCTCGCGCCGCTGGCCATGGAGATGCTCCGGGACATCGACAAGGAGACCGTCGACTTCCGGCCCAACTACGACGGCCGCTCCTCCGAGCCCGTCGTGCTGCCCGCCCGCTTCCCGAACCTGCTGGTCAACGGCTCCTCGGGCATCGCGGTCGGCATGGCCACGAACATCCCGCCGCACAACCTGCGCGAGGTCGCCGACGGGGTCAACTGGTTCCTGGACCACCCCGAGACCGAGGACGACGAGCTGCTGGACCAGCTCATCGCCCGGGTCAAGGGCCCGGACTTCCCGACCCGCGGGCTCATCGTCGGCAAGACGGGCATCGAGGAGGCGTACCGGACCGGGCGCGGCTCCATCACCATGCGCGCCGTGGTCGAGGTCGAGGAGGACAGCCGGGGCCGCCAGATCCTGGTCATCACCGAGCTGCCCTACCAGGTCAACCCGGACAACCTCGCGCTCAAGATCGCCGACCTGGTCAAGGACGGCAAGATCACCGGCATCGCCGACGTGCGCGACGAGAGCAGCGGCCGTACCGGCCAGCGGCTGGTCATCGTGCTCAAGCGCGACGCCGTCGCCAAGGTCGTGCTGAACAACCTCTACAAGCACACCCAGCTCCAGGAGACCTTCGGCGCGAACATGCTCGCGCTGGTCGACGGTGTGCCGCGCACCCTGCGCCTGGACCAGATGATCCGGTACTGGGTCAAGCACCAGATCGAGGTCATCGTCCGCCGGACGCGCTACCTGCTGCGCAAGGCCGAGGAGCGGGCGCACATCCTGAGCGCCCTGCTCCGCGCGATGGACCGCATCGACGAGGTCATCAGCCTCATCCGGTCCAGCGCCTCGGCCGACGCGGCGCGCACCGGCCTGATGGGCCTGCTGGAGATCGACGACATCCAGGCCCGCGCCATCCTCGACATGCAGCTGCGCAAGCTCGCCGCGCTGGAGCGCAACGCCCTGACCGGCGAGTACGACGAGCTCATGGCCCAGATCGAGGACTACAACGACATCCTCGCCTCGGAGGTCCGCCAGCGGGACATCATCCGCCACGAGCTCGGCGAGATCGTGGAGAAGTACGGCGACGAGCGGCGCACGCACATCATCCCCTTCGAGGGCGACATGCGCATGGAGGACTTCATCGCCGAGGAGGACGTGGTCGTCACGATCTCCCGCGGTGGATACGCCAAGCGCACGCGCATCGACAACTACCGCGCCCAGAAGCGCGGGGGCAAGGGCGTGCGCGGTGCCCAGCTCAAGCAGGACGACATCATCCAGCACTTCTTCGTGACCACCACCCACAACTGGATCCTGTGCTTCACCAACCAGGGCCGGGTGTACCGCACGAAGGCGTACGAGCTGCCGGAGGCCGCCCGCGACGCACGCGGACAGCACGTGGCGAACCTGCTCCCGTTCCAGCCGGGCGAGGAGATCGCGCAGATCATGGCGCTGCGCGACTACGAGGCCGCCCCGTACCTGGTGCTCGCCACCCGTGAGGGCCTGGTCAAGAAGTCCCGCCTGGAGGACTTCGACTCCGCGCGGGCGGCGGGCATCATCGCGATCAACCTGCGCGAGGACGACGAACTGATCGCCGCCCGGCTGGTCTTCCCCGACGACGACCTGCTGCTGATCTCCAGCGACGCCCAGGCGATCCGGTTCCCCGCCTCCGACGAGTCGCTGCGTCCCATGGGCCGTGCCACCAGCGGTGTGATCGGCATGCGGTTCCTGGAGGGCGACTACCTCCTGAGCATGGACGTCATCCGGCCCGGAGACGGGTCCACGGACGTCCTGGTCGCCACGGAGAACGGCTACGCCAAGCGCACCCCCTCCGAGCAGTACCCGGTGCAGAACCGGGGCGGCAAGGGCGTGCTGACGGCCAAGGTGGTGGAGGCCCGGGGCAAGCTGGTCGGTGCCATGATGGTCGACCCCGAGGTGGACGAGATCTTCGCGATCACCTCCGCGGGCGGGGTCATCCGCACCGGCGCCTCCGAGGTCAAGCAGTCCGGCCGCACCACCATGGGCGTGCGACTGATGAACCTGGACAAGGGCAACAAGATCGTCGCCGTGGCGCGCAACGCCGAGGCCGCCGAGGAGGAGGCCGTCGAGACGGCCGACGTCCCGGTCGCCGGGGAAGGCAACCCGCAGGCCTAGACTTCGCGTTAGGCCCCATAAGGTCCGCGGGGTTCGCTACTGGTGAACCCCGCGGACCCGGTAGTGCCAATCACCCGTTCTCAACGAAAGCCCAGCGGTAACGTTTCTATGTCTGACAACCAGCGGAACACCACCACGAACGAATCCGACCCGGACACGGCGGGGGCCGTCGGGAGCGGGGACGTGGAGACGGCCGAGAAGGACACGGTAGAGGCGGGGGCCACCGTGACCACCGAGGTCGACGATGCGTCCGACCAGAAGGGCACCACCGAGGCCGAGAAGGCCTCCACCGAGTCCGAGAAGGACTCCGGTGGGGCCGGGCAGGCCTCCGGCGAGGAGAGCACCACCGAGTCCGCGAAGGCTTCCACGGAGTCCGGCAGGGCCGCTACCGGGTCTGAGAAGGACCTCGGCGGGGTCGAGAAGGACTCCACCGGATCCGGGAAGGACTCCGACGAGGCCGGGAAGGCCGCTACCGGGTCTGAGAAGGGCTCCGGTAAGGCCGCGAAGGCCTCCAGCGGGTCCGGGAAGGGCTTCGGCAAGGTCGTGAAGGCCTTCGGCGGGTCCGGGAAGGACTCCGGTGGGGAGAGCGTCGCCGGCGAGGCGGACAAGAAGTCCTCGGTGCCCGTCGGATCGGCCGTGGCGGAGGACCGCGCCGAAGCGGGGGGAACGCCAGTGTCCGAATCGAAGTCCGCGGTGCCTGAGAGCTCGAGCGGCCCGAGCGCTGTGAAAGCGAGTCTGTCCAGCCGGAAGGCGCACCTGACGGTCTCCCGGGTGGAGCCCTGGTCGGTGATGAAGTTCAGCTTCGTCGTCTCCCTGGTGTGCTTCATCATCCTGTTCGTGGCGGTCGCGGTGATCTACGCGACGCTGTCGATGCTGGGCGTGTTCGACCAGCTGACCAGCATGATGAACGCGCTCCTGGAGGGCGACGGCTCCGAGGACGAACTGGGCCTCAACCCGGCCGCCTGGTTCTCTCCGGGGCGCGTGCTGGGCTACACCGGTGTGGTCGGCGCGCTGAACATCGTGCTGATCACCGCGCTGTCCACGGTGGGGGCGATGCTGTACAACCTGGTCGCCGACCTGGTCGGCGGTGTCGACGTGACGCTGTCCGAGGCCGAGTAGGACCCGTCGTGGGGCCCGGTCCGGAGACACCCTCCGGGCCGGGCCCCACGTGTTGGCGATCCCGTCCCGAGCACTGCCGCACAGAGGTAAAATGGGAGGTGAAGAGGGACGCGTCGACCGCGTCCCGCCTCGTGTCCGCATCCGGATGACCGGTTCGCCCCGGTCCTGCGAATGCGGTAGAGTTCCACTCGGAACGAGGGCGTATAGCTCAGTCGGTTAGAGCGCATCCCTGATAAGGATGAGGCCCCAGGTTCAAGTCCTGGTACGCCCACACAGTTTGTGCAGTCCAGAGCCTTGTTCTCCACCGGAGAGCAGGGTTTTTTCTGTGCCCGCGCCCCGGCCGCGTCGATCTGGCGCCGAGTCGACAACAGGCCGAGTCGACAACAGATCGAATCGCTATGTCGACTCGACTCCAGCCGATGCTCCCCAGCCGGAAGAGGCACACCCAGAAGTTCCAGGAGCTCCGCGGTGACCACCCGGTAGGTCCCGCCATACGGAGCAGCCGACAGGGGGGACTCACCGCGCCCGGCAAGCTCGTACTAGCACTTACGCTTTCGAAGAAGCAGGCCGTTTGCTGTGGCGACACCGGCGACCACGACCGCTGCCCCCACCGACTGCAGGACCGTGGGATGCTCACCCAGGATCAGCGCGGACAGGCCGAGCGCGAGGATCGGCTGGATCAACAGCAACCCGCCGGTCGTCGTCAACGGCAACAGGACGCTGCCGTGGTGGATGAACAGCCAGGCGGCCACCTGGCCTAGTACTGCCAGGAGCGCGAGCAGTGTCCACGACTGGGCTGAGATCCCAGCCGGCTGGATGCCGCCAGAGATCGGCGAGACCATGGCGGCGGCGACCGTGGCGGAGGCCGACGCCCATGTCAGTGGTTGAACGAACAGACCCGGGTCGCGTCGTGCCGATCCGCGGGTGATGAACAGGTACACGCCGTAGCCGCAGCCCGCGATGACACCGAGCAGCACACCGGTACCCGTGTCCGGACCCCGAAGCGAAGCGTTCCACAGCCCGCCGACCAGGCTGATTCCCAAGAGCATCAGCGGGAGAGTGATGACGAAGCGCGTCGTGACCCTCTCCCGATCGATGAGGAAGGCCAGTGCGGGCAGAACCAGGACTTGTATGTTGATCAGGACGGTGCTGATCCCCGCGCCGACGTAGTAGATCGAGGCGGTCCAGGCGGCGTAGTCGATGCCCAGCGCAGCTCCAGCGGCAAGAGACCACAGCACACCGCCACGTGACAGGGCCCCGACCCGCGACCGTTCCCGAAACGCCAGAGGGACCAGCACGACCACGGCGATCGCGCATCTTGCCACCGCGGTCGTAGCGGCATCGACGCCGGCCAGCTTCACCAGGATCGCCGAAACCGAGAGGCAGAGCGCTCCAGCCAGGACCAGGGACGACGCTACGACGGGGCCGCCTCTTCCCACCGTCCGGTCAGGGCGGGACGCACTGTATGACGAGCGTGGAGCGACAGGAGGCATGAATCGACAGTAGGTTCACACCTGGAGCTAGCACTACTTCATAGTTCTGCTCATTCATGTTAAGCATCCCTTATGACTATGGGGTGGGACCGTCTCCGTGTACTGGATGCCGTAGCCCGGACGGGGTCGGTTACCCGAGCCGCGACGGCACTGCACATGACCGGCCCCGCTGTGTCACAGCAGTTGCGCCGCATCGAGGCCGAGGCGAGGACGAAGATCGTGGCGCCGAAGGGACGCGGTCTTCGCCTTACCGCGAAGGGTGAGGTGCTTGCCGGATACGCCCGGCAAGTGGCCGAGGCCATGCAGCAGGCGGAGAACGATCTCCATCGCGATGAGACCTACGTCGGCCATCTGCGTGTCGCGGCGGTAGCCTCCGTCATTCGAAGCGTGCTCGGTGCCAAGTTGACCGCGTTCCACCGTGAGTATCCCCGCGTACGGGTGTCCGCCGAGGACGGGGAGACCGCCGATCACCTCGACCGCCTCGCGGCCGGTGCCATCGATCTCGTGCTAGCCGAATCCTGGAGCCCCACCCCTCTGCGGTTGCCGGCGGGTGTCCTCGCGCAACGGATCACACGAGAGGCGTTGTTCATGGCGGTTCCGGGCGACCACCCTCTGCGGTCCCACGGTTCTCTTAGCATTCGCGACCTGGCCGGAGAGCGCTGGGCGACCTGTGCCCGGGGTTCGGACGCACATAACGCACTCGAACAGGTCGCGCGCCGACATGGCGTCGAGCTCGACGTGTCGTTCTGTGTCGCAGACCATCTGACCCAGCTCGCGTTGGTTCGAGAGGGTCTGGCCGTCGCGTGCGTGCCGGTCCCGGCTGGCGACAGCGATTCGAGAGTCGCCTACCTGCCACTCGATACCGAACTGCACCGCGACATCCTGCTTCTGGAGAGAGCTCAGACCGCCTCGTTGGCCCTCCAGGCCCTCAAAACGTACTTGGTGAACTGATCCGGTAGGGACAGGTGAGGGGCTTCCATCGAGTAACAGACGTTCTCGGTCAGGCGGTTCGCCCACACGGTTCGTGCAGTCCAGAGCCCTGTTCTCCACCGGAGAGCAGGGCTTTTTCTGTGCCCGCGCCCCTACCGCGTCGATCTGGCGCCGAGTCGACAACGAGCCGAGTCGACAACAGGCCGAGTCGACAACAGGCCGAGTCGCCATGTCGACCCGGCTCCGTCCGGTACTCCCCCGGCCGGCAGAGGCGCGCCCAGCGGTTCCGGGGCCCCGGTACAGGGCCCGCCATGGCGGAGCGCCGGCAGGGGAACCCGCCGCGACTGGCGAGCCTGGCACGAAGGACCGGGGCCAGGCCAGCGAGTACCACCGGCCCCGCCGGGCGCGGAGGTCGGGGGACCGTGTCCGAGTGGGGGGCGCAGGCCGATGGCGGCCTCGGCGTCGAGCGGTCCCACGTTCGCGAGCACGGCGGGGACCGTGTCCGAGTCAGGGCAGGCACGGTTGTCCTTCGGGGCCGCGCGGCCAGACGCCGCAATGGCCGCGAAGCCCGTACCTGCTCGCGTACCCGGCCGGGGTCTTCCCGGATCGGACCGTCCACGCCAAGACGGAACCTGCAAGAGCCCCGTTCGGCGGGGCGCATAGCACGCCTGGGGCGTTTCGCCGCCTGAATGGATGCCATCGGTGTGGCCGGTTCCGGCCATCTGGGATCCGGTTCCGTTGTGTACGCAGTAGGTGCCGAATCGCCTTCTGATCGGAGCCCGGATATCGCCGGTGACCGAACCGGCCCCGAGACCAGCACGAACGGTCCGGGTGCTCTCCGCCCACCGGCTTGGGGGACCGGGTCCCAGCGGCATGGTTCCACCTCTTCCGCCCAAACGGGTGCTTTGGTGGAAATAATGGACATAGCTGGCATATGACGCATGCTTAAACCATGTCGCATCGCCGATTATGGACCTTCGGCGGTGGGCGTGGTCGGCTTTGACCAGCAGTTCTATCCGGTCCTCAGGACTTATTTCCTGCAACACGCGTAACAACAGTGCGCAATGAAACGCATTGCTACTGGCCAGATACACTAAGTGTTTCTTTTGGTGGGGGTGTAAATCCCGTGCGCGCAAAGATACACTTTCCTCGCCCGGGGCGACCATCAGTGTGAAGGGAGAGAAGGCGACCTATCGAGCTCGGTAAGGCCAACACCAGAGCTGATGCCTCCATGACGTTATGGAATAACCTGCAAGACTCCTGCTGTTCACCGAAGAAGTCGAACCGGGTCCGGTGCGCAAAATGGATGACGCCTGAGCCCGCTTTCTGTCATCGATTTATCCAGGCGGTATTACTGAGCATGCTGATCCTGTCCTACCTGGATTTTGTGAGGCGCTGCCGTAGGAACAGACACGGTCGTTCGACGCCTCGACAACCACTTTCCGGGTGGGGGCGACAGGCCTTTCGGCCATGTCCCGAGGGTCCTGCGATGCCAGGGAGAAGAAGGCTCTGACGTGCTCGAAGAGTACTGATGTGCCTGCCGGCCACCTCTCCGGCCGTGCTGGAACAGCGGCGTCGCCCAAGTCTTCCGGCTTACCCCATATTTCGATCGTGAGTGAATGCAATAGAATTTAATGGAGTTCTTCAATGACCAGGCCGATCTCTCTGTCCGGGCGCCGGTGTGGAGGGGTGCTCATAGCGCTCCATATCGGCAATGAAGTGATTCGCCAAGGCTTCGTTGCGATGTTGAGCTCAGCTCCGACTCGATACGAAATCGCGCCGTGCGAATCGCTCGACGGCTGGCCTTCGCGATGTCCGGAAAACCTGCCGAGGGTCGTCATACTGGCCTGCGACGGCGATCGGACGAATGATATCGAGGATATAGCTAAGCGGTTCGGTGGTTTTGGTTCGAAGGTGCTCCTTCTGCTCACGCGAAGTGACGGGAGTTTATTCGACAGTGCGGCCAGGGTGCCCACGGACGGATTCCTGGTCCTGGATCAGTTGACCACGGAAGTGCTCGACGAATCCCTGCAGAAGGTGATCAGCGGTGACGTGGTCATTCCGCCGTCGATCGCCGGACACCTGCTGGCCCAGATGCGGGACGGGCAGGGTCAGCCACGCATGATGCTGCCCGAACTCACGCCGAGGGAGGAACAGGCTCTACAGCTCTTGGTCGGCGGACTGAGCAACAAGCAGATCGCCACACGGCTCCGGATCTCCCAGCACGGCGCGAAACGCCTGGTCGCCAATCTGCTGGCCAAGCTCAACTGCAAAAACAGGACCATGGCCGTAGCCACGGCGCTGCAGTACAAGCTTGTGGAACAGGACGCCACGAAAGATGCCTGAGTTCCATCGAGCGGGAAACCCGGGAAAGCTCCTCCGGGGCCTTCGGGCATGCGCGCCACCCTCGCGGGGGGAGGCGGTGGCCTCCGACCGGAGAACGGTCCGGCCGCTTCCGCCGCCAGGCGGGCCCCCGGTGTCCGGTGACAGAGCACCGCACCCTCCCCGACCGGCGATCCCACCCGTGACAGGGCGACCGTTCACCGGTGCCCCCACCTGCGGACTCGTGGATGTGCTTCGACGAGGGCGCTGTCCGCACCGCCACGTACCGAGGCACGGTCGGCGCCGCCGGGTGTCCCGGCCGGCCTATGCGCGTGTTCCCCCGGGCACCCGGTGACGCGCCCCGGACCGCGCCGCCCGCTGACGCGGCGACCGGCCGGGGATCCCGGATCGGTCCACGGGAGTCCGGGGCCTCGACCACTCCGGCGGTCCGGGGCGTCCGCGGGCCGCCGCCGGTGAGCGGATGAATCTCCGCGTTCCTCGGAAACGACACGGGAGTCAATGGAAACAACACCGATCCAGTACATAAGCCTGGGCCATATATCCGGCTGAACGGGAAGATATTTTGCTTTATATCAAAGACATAGTGAAGACCTACAAGCGCGGGGTCCGAGCCAATGACGGCGTCACCATACAGGTGGGGGCCGGTGAAGTAGTCGGTCTCCTGGGGCACAACGGTGCCGGAAAGACGACGCTTATCAACCAGGTGGCCGGACTCACCGTACCGACGTCCGGCACCATCCGCGTCGACGGATGCGACCCTGTGGCGGAACCGTCGAAGGTCCGCCGAATGATCGCGGTGATGCCTCAGTCACACGCACCGCTGACCGGCGTGACGCCACGGCAGGTCATCAAATCAATGGCCCGGATCCGTGGAATGAGCAAAAGCGCCGCCAACACCCGTACCGAAGAACTGATCGAGGCCTTGGATCTCGGCGAGTGGGCCGACACCACGGGAGAGCGGCTCTCCGGGGGCGTCCGAAGGCTGACGGCGTTCGGTATGGCCGCGGCGTCGCCTGGACAGGTCGTGATGCTCGACGAACCGACCAACGACGTGGACCCCGCTCGCAGGAGGCTCTTGTGGGAGCAGATCCGGGGTCTGGCGAACCGGGGGTGTGCCGTACTCCTGGTCACACACAACGTGGTCGAGGCCGAGCGGAGCGTGGACCGCATCGTCGTGCTGGACTCCGGAAAGGTGATGGCGGAGGGGACGGCGGCACAGCTTCGCTCCCGTGCGGCCGGCGACCTCCGACTGGAGTTGACGGCCGCGGACATCGACGGCCTCCCCTCCCTTCCCGAGCACATCGCGACCGCGGGCCCTCCGCTGCGCGCCTCCCGGCGGCTGACGATCGCCCTTGAATCCAGCGCGGCCGCCGATGCGCTCACGTGGGCGCAGCGGCTACGAGCCTCACAGGACATCGACGAGTTCTCTCTCGTACCGGTCGGCCTGGAGGACGTGTATCTGGACCTCGTGGGCGGGGAGTCCACGTCCAACGGGGAAGAAGAGGGATAACGCGATGCGCTACTGGATGTCTAGCTATGGCCTGCTGCTCGGCTGGGCCGGGCTGCGGGGGCGCGCGACCCTGGCGTTGAACCTGGTGATCCAGACCTGCCTCGCGGTGGGGATCGTCGTCGGATTCGCGTTCCTCGTGCCCAACCTGGACGATGCCACGGCACTGTACCTCTCGACGGGGGCGCCGGTGCTCGGGCTCATCACCGTCGGGATGGTGATCGGGCCGCAGGAGGTCGCTTCCGCGAAACAGGAGGGCATCTTCGAGTTCAACCGGTCGCTACCCGTGCCCCGGAGCGCGCTCATCGCGTCCGACGCCACGATCGCCCTGGTGACCGCCCTTCCGGGGATGCTGGCCGCGCTCGTGGTCGCATGGCTGCGATTCGACCTGGACCTGCAGATCAGCCCTCTGGTCGTTCCCGCGATCCTCCTGACCGCGGCCGCCGCGATCGGTATCGGCTATGGCATCGGATACGGACTGGCCCCGCCGATCGCCCGGATGGTGTCCCAGCTCGTGGTGTTCGTCGCGCTGATGTTCTCCCCGATCGTCTTCCCGATCTCCCGGCTGCCCGACTGGTTCGCCTCCGTCCACCTGGTGCTGCCGTTCCAGTACATGGCCGAGAGCGTGCGCGATACGCTCAGCGTTCCGCCCGACGGCGTCCGGCTCCTGCCCTTCGCCGTCCTCGCGGCCTGGTCCCTCGCCGGATTCCTGGTCGCCTACCGGATGATGGCCCGAAGGACGTGAGGCAGAACGGCGTCCGAGGCCCGGCCACGGCGGCCGGGACGCCGAAGGCAGGCGCTCCGGGCCGATGAGGTGGGAGCCTTCGGCGGGCGCGGGTTCCCTCCCGTGCCCGCCGGAGGCTCCTCTCCTGCCGCCGCGGCCGTGGCTACAGCGGCTCCACCACCGCGCGCTCCCCCGGGACGGCCAGATCCCTGACGTGGTTCCGCGCCAACCCGGAGGGCCACTCACGGAAGCGGCGGAACCGCATGGGTACGCCCCTGGCGGCGGACAGGTCCGCGCTGTCCATGGCCTGCATGTGCACGTGCGGCTGGGTCGAGTTCCCCGAGTTTCCGCAGTCCGCGATGTGCTGGCCCTCCACGATCCTCTCGCCGACGGACACCCGGACGCTGCCGGCCCGGAAATGCACCAGAGCGATGAAGACACCGCTCTCCGCGAGGGACATCACCACGTGGTTTCCGGCGATGGCTCCCACACCCCGGCGCACCCGTGCGCCCTGGCTCAGCGCGTACGGAACCAGCGCGGCCTGCGACCGGCGCGCCTCGTGGTCGGGCTCGGCGTCATGCACCGCCACAACGGTCCCGTCGCCGGGCGCCAGGACGGGTCGGCCGAAGGCGAAGAAGAGCTCGGGCGGTTCGGTGGCGAGGAAGGTCCGCCAGCTACGGCTGCCGGCCGTCCTGTGCCTGTCGTCCACACCGACGAAGTCGATGGCGTAGCGGCCGCCGAACATATCGGTCCCATGGCTCGGAACACGCCGGGCCGGGCTGTTCTCAACGCGCCACAGCCCCCTGAAGGGAAATGAGACATCGATTCCGTGGTCCCCGGAACTCTGCGGGGGTGAATCTCCAACCATGGAGCCAACATACGACACCCCTCCGGCGATGGCGGTCGCGCTGACTCCTATGGTCCGGGCGATGAAAACGCGTCGGGGGGTTTCAGATTTCCCGTTCTCGTTCCCAGCGGATGATTCGCCATCCGTTTTCCCGCTGTCGGCGCGGTCTTCGTCCGCTGTACCGCGTGCCGGGCCGCTGCCTGGTGAGGCCTCCGGCGCGGTGGCGCCGCCGGCGGGACGGGCGGTGCCCCGCAGCAGCAGAGGGCGGGCCGCCTCTCCCAGGAGCAGGAGGACGAGGAGGTACGGCAACAGGGCCAGCCAGAGGAGGCCCGGCCACCCGAGAGCGCGTACGACCAGGAAGGGCGCGTCGGCGGGACCGGCGACCATCGCGCCGACGGTGACGGCCCCAAGCAGCCACACCAGCACTGTTCCGGTACGCCGCCACGCGCTGCCCGGCCGGGACACGTCCTTGACCAGCCGCCTGTGCAAGTACAGGTGAGCGGCGGCCACGACGGCCAGGATCAGGGCCGTGTTCATCAGTAGAAGGGCCATGTCAGCGCACTCCTGTCATGCGGGTGCCGGTAGGAGGGGCGCTCTCGTCGGCCGGTGGACCCGAAGGCGCGCCGTCCGCCGTCACGACGGCGCCGACCCGTGCCGGAAGCGCGGCCGCGCCAGCCGACCGCGTGCGACCCGTCCCGGAGTCTGGCACCCATCGCGCCGTGGCGCCACCCGTGCGGGCCGGGCCGGCGGCGGCGCCGATCGACCCCGCGGGAGTACCCGCCCCGGCCGCCTCCCCGGTGGACGTCCCCGGGCCGCCGAGCCCGGCGGGGCCGCGGCGGCGGTCCACAGGGGGCCGGTGAGCTGCTGCGGGGAGGGTGGCGCCCCAAAGACCGCCTGGAAGGGGTAGCCGCCTGGTTAGGGCGATAGCACGCCAATCGGGTATTTCGGTGCGATCCCACGCGAATTAGTCTTCAAGGCACACGCCTGGCGGAGCGGCATGGCGCGGACGGATAAAGGCTTGCTGTGGCGCGCGAATGGTTCTGATATCGACGAGGCAGCCGATGGTGCAAATCATCGTCCATGATTCAAGAGGACTGCATCCTTGAACTCTCTTCACGGCCCAGCGGAAAACCCCCTTCCCCCTTCAGGAAGCGGTCGGGTCGAGAACTCGTACCCGATGGCGCCCACCCAGCGAGGAATCCTGTTCCAATCCCTGCACGGGGAGAAGTCCGGGCTCTACCATGCGCAGATCCTGCTTGAGATCGTCCAGGACCTGGACGTCGAGGCGTTCCGCGGGAGCTGGGCACAGGTGGCGAAGCACCACGCGGCACTGCGGACGGGCTTTCGCGAGGTGTCGAGTGACGAACCGGTGCAGGTGGTCCGGGAGAGCGTCGACGTCCCCCTCGAGTACGAGGACTGGCGGACCCTGGGCGGTGAGCAGCGGTCTTCCCAGCGTGAGGACCGTCTGAGGCAGGACCACGAGTACGGATTCCCCGTAACCGAGGCGCCCCTGTGGCGGCTCCGCCTCATCAGGCTGGAGGAAGCGCGGTACGAGCTCCTCTGGAGCCTCCACTACGCCCTGATGGACGGGCGCAGCCAGGCGAGGGTTCTCCGCGAGGTCGAGCGGTTCTATGAGTGCCTCGTCACGCGGCGAACGGTCGATGAGCCGCCAGAGACGCCGTTCCAGCACTACATCGACTGGTGGAACCGCCAGGACACCGGCCGGGCCGAGGAGTTCTGGCGTGATGAGCTGCGGTCCGTTTCGTCCGCGAGCCCCCTCCCCGTCGAACTGAGGCCCTCCGCGGCCGAGGCGGTCGCGGAGGACGCTCCCCGCGTCGTGTACGACCAGGCCCGCCTGGTCCTGGACGAGCGGGAGACCGAGGACCTGCGAGCCGTCGGTGAGGAGCACGGCCTGGAGCTCCCGACTCTGGTACGGGGGGCCTGGGCCTTCCTGCTGAGCAGGTACCAAGGCTCGGAGGAGGTGGTCGCGGGGGTCACCGCCCCCGGCCGGTCCGCCGACCTGTCCGGCATCGAGGACATGGTGGGGACCTTCATCAACACGCTGCCGCTGCGTGTCGGCGTACCCGCGTCGATGGCCTGGCCGGCGTGGATGCGGGACCTGCAGCACCGGTACACCCGGGTCTGCGAGTACGAGTACAGCCCGCTGCTGATGATCCAGCGGTGGAGCGGGATCGAGTCGGGCGAGTCGCTCTTCGAGACAGTGGTGACGGTCGAGGAGCAGGAGGAGGACCCCGGGCCCCGCGCCCTCCGGATGGACCGGGTCTGGGAGGAGAGCCATGCCGGCTATCCCCTGAGCATCGTGGCGACCCCCGGGGAAAGCCTGACGCTCACGATCCACTACGACACCGCGCGTTTCTCGGTGCGAACGGTCGAACGCCTGGTCGGGCACCTCCGCCAGGTCCTCACGGAGTTCGTGCGCAAACCGCGGGCCTGCCTGGGGGAGCTGACCCTCCTGACCCCCGGCGAGTTCTCCCAGCTCGTCCACGAGTGGAACGACACGGACACGCCGTACTCGCAGGAGCTCTGCATCCACGACCTGGTGGAGAGGCAGGCCGAGGAGACCCCCGATGCCCTGGCCCTGCTCTTCGAGGACGAGCGCTGGACCTATCGCGAGGTCGACGAGCGAGCCAACCAGATCGCGCACCTTCTGAAGCACATCGGGCTCAGGCGCGGAGACCAGGTCGCGATCCTCACGGAGCGCTCCGCGGAGATGGTCCCCGCGCTGCTGGGGATCCTGAAGGCCGGGGCGACATACGTCCCCCTGGACGCCAACGCGCCCGTCAAGCGGTGGCACTGGATCATCGACTCGCTCAAGATCACGTGTGTCCTGACGGAGACCGCCCTGGTGCCGCACCTGTCGGCCGCCGACCCCCTCCCGGACCTCGCCCACATCGTGTGCCTGGACCCGGGGACCGGTGACGGGGACTCCGAGTCCGAGCACCCGTACACCGTCCATCCGTCGAACGAGATCGCGGGCATGCCCCGGAGCGGCCTCCCGGCGCAGGGCGGTCCGCAGGACATCGCCTACATCATCTTCACATCCGGCTCCACGGGAACTCCCAAGGGTGTGACGGTCGCGCACTTCCCCGCGGTGAACCTGATCGAATGGGTCAACAACACGTTCTCGGTGAACTCTGAGGACCGCATCCTGTTCGTCACGTCGCTCACCTTCGACCTGTCGGTGTACGACGTCTTCGGGATCCTCGCCGCCGGAGGATCGATCCGGATCGCCTCCGGCCGGGACATCCAGGAGCCGGCGAACCTGCTGGCCTACATCTCGAACGAGCCCATCACGTTCTGGGACTCGGCGCCGGCCGCCCTGATGCAGCTCGTTCCCTTCCTGCCCACGGACGACGACGGCGAGGTCGAGACCGTCTCCCACTCCGTCCGCCTGGTCTTCATGAGCGGCGACTGGATCCCGCTCCAGTCGCCGGGCCTCATGAGGGCGGCTTTCCCGAACGTCGAGGTCATCGGCCTCGGCGGTGCCACAGAGGCGACGGTGTGGTCGAACTACTTCCCCGTCGGGGAGGTGGACCCCTCCTGGCCGAGTATCCCGTACGGGAAGCCCATCCAGAATTCGTACTACTACGTTCTCGACGAGAGCCTGCGACCCTGCCCCATCGGCGTACCCGGTGACCTCTACATCAGCGGTGTGTGCCTGAGCTCGTGCTACGCCAACGAACCGGAGCTGACGGCGAGCAAGTACGTTCCCTCGCCCTTCAGCACCGTCCCCGGGGACCGCCTCTACAAGACGGGCGACATGGCGCGGTGGCGTCCCGACGGGAACCTGGAGTTCCTCGGGCGCACCGACTCCCAGGTCAAGATCCGTGGGTACCGCATCGAGCTCGGCGAGATCGACAGCGTCCTGAGCGAGCATCCCGCAGTCCGGGACTCGGCGACGATCGTCCGGGAGGACAGGCCGGGCGACCGGACCCTGGCGTCGTACGTCGTCCCACACCCTCAGCTCGCCCAGGAGATCGTCCAGGAGCACGGGGGCGCGCTGGCGGACAAGCGCGTCGACCAGTGGCGCGAGGTCTACGACGCCTTCGACCCGAGTGTGGCGGAGCGTTCCGAGGACGGCCACGACTTCTCGGGCTGGAACAGCAGCTACACCGGTCGGCCCATCCCCCCGGAGGAGATGCGGGCGTGGCAGGAAGAGACCGTGGCCCTGGTCCGCGACCACGACCCGGATACGGTCCTGGAGATCGGCTGCGGTACCGGCCTGCTGCTGTTCCCACTGGCTCCCGACTGCCGCCGGTACTACGGGACGGACCTGTCCTCCTCGGTCCTGGAGTCCATCAGCCGCCGCCTCGACTCCCGCCCCGAACTGCGGGAGACCGTCGTCCTGAGCCAGGGAGAGGCCGTCGACGCCGGCGATCTGCGACTGGAGCCGGTCGACACCGTCATCATCAACTCGGTGGTCCAGTACTTCCCCGGTGTGGACTACCTCGTACGTGTCCTCGAGGGGGCGCTGGCCCGGGTCGCCGACGGCGGCCGGATCATCGTCGGCGATGTCCGCAGCCTCCCGCTCCTTGAGGCCTTCCACGCCAGTGTCGAGGCGCACCGCGTGCCTGACTCCATGACACGTGAACAGCTCTGGCAGCGTGTCCGGCACCGCGTACGGCAGGAGGAGGAACTGGCCCTCGACCCCGAGTTCTTCCGGGACTGGGCCGTCAGCACCGGCGTCGTCTCCCGGGTCGAGGTCCGTCCCAAGGACGGCCGCCACCTCAACGAGATGTCGATGTTCCGCTACCAGGTGGTGCTCCACGTCGGGGACGCTCCCCAGGACGGTGCCGACCGTCCGGGACCGGGAGTTCGGGAGCTCGACTGGACCGCGGAGGGGCTGACCCTCTCCAAGCTGAGCGAGACGCTGCACGCGGACCGGCCGGGCCGGCTCCGGCTGCGCGGTGTCGCCAACGCACGCGTGGAGGAGGCGGTCCGGACCCTTCGCTGGCTGAAGGGGGAATCCGGCCTGGAGACGGTCGGGGCCTGGCGCGCACAGGACCAGCCCTCGGATGGCGTGGACCCCGAGGAGGTCAGGGAGTGCGCCGAGCGGGCCGGCTACCAGGCCGCATTCGACTGGAGCCGTCACGGCCCGGACGGCGGATACACCGTTCTGCTGACGCGGGACGGGGCCGAGCCGGGTGCCGACGAAGAGCAGCTCCTCGCCCCGGCCGCGTTCGACGGACAGGCGGTCCAGGAATGGTCGGACTACGCCAACCAGCCGCTCAAATCCGAGGTCCAGGACCTCCTGCTGCCCCGGCTCCACACATACCTGGCTGAACGGCTGCCCGGCTACATGGTGCCGTCCGACATCGTGGCACTCGACGCTCTGCCCGTCACCTCCAGCGGCAAGCTCGACCGCCGTGCGCTGCTGCTCCCCCAGGATCCCGCGTCGGTGGGGGACACCGTCCGCGTTCCCCCGCGCAACACCACTGAGGCGCTGCTCGTCTCGGTGTGGGAGCAGATCCTGGGCCGCTCTCCCATCGGCGTCCTCCACGACTTCTTCGAGCTCGGCGGGCACTCGCTGCTCGCCGCCCAGTTGGCGACCCGGATCCGGCAGGTGTTCTCGCTGGAGGTGCCTGTCCGCCTCTTCTTCGAACTGCCCACGATCGCCGAGGTCGCGCGCGAGCTACAGCGGCGGCAGGAGGAGTCGCAGCCGCTGGAGCTGCGTCCGGTGGTTCCGGTCCCCCGCGACGAGGCGCCGCCCGCCAGCTTCGACCAGCAGCGGCTCTACTTCATCGACCGGCTGAGCCCCGGTACCACGTCCTACACCGTCAACTGGCTCATCCCGCTTCCGGCATCCGTCGATACGGAGGTGGTCCGGGACGGGCTGGACGAGATGGTTCGGCGCCACGAATCGCTGCGCACGACCTTCCATGAGGAGGACGGCCGGGTCTGGCAGGTCATCGCGGACGACCGGCCGGTCGCGCTGCCGACGACCGACCTGTCCATGCTCTCGGAGGAGCAGTGCGAGCAGCAGGCGCAGGAGGAGATCCGCCGGTGGTGGGACCAGCCCTTCGACGTGGGCGCGGGCCCCTTGCTGCGGGCCCTCCTCGTCAAGCTGTCGGGCACTGAGCAGGTCCTGGCGCTCAGCGCCCACCATACGGTGTTCGACGGCTACTCGATCGGCCTCTTCTGCCAGGAGTTCCTACAGATCTGCAGGGCCCTGGCCGACGGCTCGCCCTCCCCGCTGCCGGAACCGGAGGTGCAGTACGCCGACTACGCGGTATGGCAGCAGACCTGGCTGGAGCGGGACAGGCTCGCGTTCCACCTGGACTACTGGAAGGAGCAGCTCGCCGACGCACCGGAGCTGCTTGCGCTTCCCACCGACACTCCCCGCCCGGACGCGCTGAGCTTCAAGGGCGACTTCCTGAGGCGCCGTCTGCCCGCCGAAACGACCCGGCGGGTCGCGCATCTGAGCCGTGAGTACCAGGTGACGGACTACATCACCATGCTCAGCGGCTTCGCGGTCCTCCTCTCCCGCTACAGCGGGCAGGACGTCGTCGTCATCGGTGTGCCGATCGCGAACCGGAACCGCGCCGGCCTCGAATCCATGATCGGGTTCTTGGTCAACACGGTCGCCCTTCGCGTGGACCTGCGGGACAACCCCCGCTTCGAGGACGTGCTGTTGCAGGTCCGCAAACAGCTGTTCGACGCTCAGAGCCACCAGGAAGTCCCCTTCGAACGGCTCGTCGAGGCACTGCGGCCCACGCGCAGCCTCGGGCACAACCCGGTCTTCCAGGTGATGTTCGCCGACGAGAGCCTTCCCTTCCTGGAGCACGAGTCAGCCCTGATCCAGCCCAAGCCGTGGATGCACAGCCTGGTCGAGCAGGGGATGAGCGTCGGCGTGTCCCGCTTCGACCTCACCTGCATGATCCAGGCCTCACCCGAGGGGATGCGCTTCGGGTTCGAGTACAGCACCGACCTGTTCGGGGAACAGACGGTCGCGCGCATGGCCGACCATTTCCGAGTACTCCTGGAATCCGCGCTGGCGGACCCCGGACAGCGGGTCCAGCATCTGCCGATGGTCGAGGAAGCCGAGTGCGGGAGGGCCGCCGAGACGGGACTCGGGGCCTTCAACGCGGTGGCCGCCGATCCGGTGTCTTTGCCGGAGCTGTTCGGGGAGCAGGTGCGCCGTTGTCCTGACCGGGTGGCTGTCGTGTCGGGTGAGCACCAGTTGAGCTATGCGGCTCTGGATCGTTGGTCCAATCGTCTTGCCCGTCTTCTGCGGGATCGGGGTGTGGGTCGGGGGAGCCTGGTCGGCCTGTGTGTGCCGCGTTCTGTGGAGATGGTCGTCGGGCTGTTGGGCATCCTCAAGGCGGGCGGGGCCTATGTTCCGCTCGATCCGTCCTATCCGCGTGAGCGGTTGGCGTTCATGGTCTCCGATGCGGGGCTGGGTGCTGTGGTGGCTCGGCGTTCGGCTTTGGAGGCGTTGCCGGAGGCGGATGCGCCGGTGATGGTGGTGGAGGATCTCTGGTCGGAGCTGGAGGGCTGGCCCGACACTCCGCCCGAGACGGGTGTGGGCGGTCAGGATCTCGCCTATGTCATGTACACCTCCGGCTCCACCGGCCAGCCGAAGGGCGTGGCCGTGACCCACGCCGATGTGGCGTCGCTGGCACTGGACGGCCGGTTCGCTCAGGGGCATGAGCGCGTGCTGCTGCATTCGCCGCAGGCGTTCGACGCGTCGACCTATGAGCTGTGGGTTCCGCTGCTGTCCGGCGGCCTGACCGTGGCGGCTCCACCGGAGACGGTGACGCCGGCTCTGCTGCGCGACTCCGTGGCAACGCACGGGATCTCGGCTATGTGGTTGACCGCGGCGCTGTTCCACCTGTTCGCCCAGGAGGACCCGGGATGCCTCGCCGGCCTCGGCGAGGTGTGGACCGGTGGAGACGCCGTGCAGGCGGACGCGGTGGCGCGGGTGCGCGCGGCCTGCCCCGAGCTCGTGGTGGTGGACGGCTACGGACCGACGGAGACGACGACGTTCGCCACCGCGTACCGGATGGAGCCGCGGGCGGAGGTCCCCGCGGCGGTGCCGATCGGTCGGCCGCTGGACAACACGCAGGTGCTCGTGCTGGACGGTTCCCTGCGGCCTGTGCCCGCCGGTGTCGTGGGTGAGCTCTATATCGGTGGTGCGGGGCTCGCTCGTGGTTATCTGCACCGGCCGGACCTGACCGCTGAGAGCTTCATCGCCAACCCCTTCGGTAGGGGTGCTGGTGACCGTCTGTACAGGACGGGTGATCTGGCCCGGTTCCTTCCCGACGGCAACATCGAGCTGCTGGGCCGGGTCGACGACCAGGTCAAGATCCGTGGCTTCCGGGTCGAGCTGGGCGAGATCGAGGCCGTGCTGGCCCAGCAC
>VWVT01000014.1 GCA_008638415.1 Nocardiopsis sinuspersici | reverse complement strand
GTGGGTAGTGTGGGGCATCGAGGGCCTTCTGGTGAGTCGGGTAGATCTCGCAATCCACACCGATACCGAAGGCCCTCTTCGTGTGTGTCAGCCGGGGTGGGTGTTACCAACCTCCATGGTCAGTACAGCGTGACCACCCACATCGCCTCCGCGCCGGGATTGCTGAGAGGCCTGGCGGCGGGAACCGGGGAGGCTACCCGTTACTTCGAGCACGCGGGCGAGACGGTTGCGGCCGGGAGAGCAACGACAGCCTGCGCTGGGTCTTCTCCGATCACCATGGCACGGGGTAGATGGGTGTGAACGCGGTCCGTGGTGACGTGGTCCAGCGGCGGACGACCGTGTTCGGCCAGAACCGCGGTGCCACGGGGACGTGGCCGAGTGGGCACGGGGTCCGGACGCGATCAGTACCGCCCTGTCGTCGGAGCGTGGAAGTACTGGTAGAGGTTCCCCATCCGGGCATCCTGCCACCGCGCGCCGACGTCCGGCCTTCCCTTCCCCGGGCCCGGCGACGGGTCGACGCCTTCCCCGGGGCCGGTCCTCCCCCTCCGGTCTTCGGGAGGTTTCGCGGGCCGTGTCCTGGGAAGCGGCACACCGTCATACCTGGGTTACCGCTCCATCACCGAGCGGTCATAGAGGATGAGGACGTGGACTGTTCGGAAGTCGCGTCTCCCGCCGGTCGTGGAGGGACACGACGGCCCCTGGTGACGGTGCTCCCGGGGCCGGCGGCTCCGTCCTTGGTAACACTCCGTTGCCGTCAGACGCAGTGAACCACTACCGGCACCGTACGGACGAGAGGGGATATTGGTGTCCACCAACGGAGGGCAGGACAGCGGAGCGGAACCGGGGACCCCGAAGACCGCGGTCGACGCCCAGAGCAGCAAGAGCAGCCAGCTCAAGCCGGTGGTCTTCATCGGTTCGTCCGTGCTGGTCCTCGCGATCTCGATCTGGGCGATCATCACGCCGACGGGCGCGTCGACCACCATCGGTACGGCCGTGTCGTGGATCTCCCAGACGTTCGGCTGGTACTACTTCCTCGTCGCCACCCTGTACCTGGGGTTCGTGGTGTTCATCGCCGTGTCCCGGTACGGCCAGGTCAAGCTCGGGCCCCAGCACTCCAAACCGGACTACGGGGTGTTCGCGTGGGCGGCCATGCTGTTCGCCGCGGGCATCGGCATCGACCTGATGTTCTTCTCCGTCTCCGGTCCGGTCACCCACTACCTCGCACCGCCCGAGGGCGATCCGCAGACCATCGAGGCGGCCCGGCAGGCCGTGGTGTGGACGCTGTTCCACTACGGCATCACCGGATGGGCGATGTACGCGCTGATGGGCATGGCGCTGGGCTACTTCGCGTTCCGGTACCACCTTCCGCTGGCCATCCGGTCGGCCCTGTACCCGCTCATCGGCAAGCGCATCCACGGCCGGATCGGTGACGCGGTCGACCTCGCGGCCATCATCGGCACGGTCTTCGGCATCTCCGTGTCGCTCGGTATCGGCGTCGTGCAGCTCAACTACGGGCTGAACTTCCTCTTCGGCATCCCCGAGGGAATCGCGGCGCAGACGGGACTGATCCTCGTCGCCGTGCTCATGGCCACGGTGTCCGCCGTGGCGGGTGTCGACCGTGGCATCAGGCGGCTGTCCGAGCTCAACGTCCTGCTCGCCGTCGTCCTGATGCTGTACGTACTGATCGCCGAGGGCCCCGCCAACCTGCTCAACGCCCTGGTCCTCAACATCGGCGACTACATCAGCCGCTTCCCCTCGATGACGCTGAACACCTTCGCCTACGACCAGCCGACCGAGTGGCTCAACGCCTGGACGCTGTTCTTCTGGGCCTGGTGGATCGCCTGGGCGCCGTTCGTCGGGCTGTTCCTCGCCAGGATCTCGCGCGGCCGCACCATCCGGCAGTTCGTCGCGGCGACGCTGGTGGTCCCGCTGCTGTACACGCTGACCTTCCTGTCGATCTTCGGCAACAGCGCGCTGGCCATCGTGATGCGGGGCAACATCGAGTTCGGCGAGACCGCCATGAACGTGCCCGAACAGGGCTTCTACACACTGCTCATGCAGTACCCGGGGGTCATGTTCACCGCCGGGCTGGCGACCTTCGTCGGGCTGCTGCTCTACGTCACCTCCGCGGACTCCGGCGCGCTGGTGATGGGCAACCTCAGCTCCCACCTGCCGACGCCGGTCACCGACGCCTCCCCGTGGCTGCGGATCTTCTGGGCCGCGGCGACCGGCCTGCTCACGCTCGCCATGCTCATCGTCGGCGGCGTGGACGCGCTGACCAACGCGACCATCATCATGGGCCTGCCGTTCTCGGTCGTGATGCTGCTGATCATCTGGGGCCTGTACAAGGCGCTCCGGATCGAACGGTTCCGGCAGGACGCGTTCCGCACCACCCTGACGTCGTCGCTGTCGGACCGGACCACGTCCGAGCGCCGGGGCCCGGAGAGGAACTGGCGGCAGCGGGTCGCGAGGGCGGTGAACTTCCCCGGCAAGCGCGCGGCCGTCAGGTTCGTCCACGAGGTGTGCCGTCCCGCGTTCCAGGAGGTCGCGGAGGAACTGCGCAACCAGGGGGTCGAGGCGACGGTCACCGAGGGGACCGACGAGGAGGCCCAGATCCCGCACCTGGACCTGAAGGTGCCGATGGGCGCCGAGGAGGACTTCAGCTACCGGGTGTGGCCGATCGTGATGCCCACCCCGGCGTTCGCCACGCGGACGCTCACCGAGCACGACACCTACGTGCGCTTCGAGGTCTACCTCACCGAGGGCAGCCAGGGCTACGACGTGATGGGCTTCACCAAGGAACAGCTCATCGGCAACATCCTCGACGAGTACGAGCGCCACCTGGAGTTCCTGCGGCTGCACCGGGAGGCGTCCGCCCGTTCGGCGATGCCCGACCACGGCCCCGGAACCGCCGAGATCTACCAGCCGGACGACGAGGAGCGCTGACGGCCTCCTCCGGTGGGAGAAAGCGTGGCCGGATCCCCGGAAACGGGGTCCGGCCACGCGCCTCTTCGGCCGCACCGCCGCGCGGGCCTTCCCCCGGCTGCCTCGCCGCGCGGGCCTTCCTTTGGCTGCCTCGCCGCTCACCCGTAGAGGGCGAGGACGGCGACCAGGGCGGAGATGTTCCACAGCGAGTGCGCGACGACGGTCGCGGTCAGGCGGCGGGTCGCGAGGAACAGGGCCGTGTAGACCAGCCCGGCGAGCACGATGGCGACCACGTCGGGGCCCGAGGACGGAAGGTGCAGTCCCGCGAAGAGGAGCACCGAGACCAGGGCCGCGCCGTACAGCGCGGCCCTGCGGTGGACGAAGAGCCTGGGCAGGGCTCCCAGGAGGAAGCCGCGGAAGTAGAGTTCCTCGGCCAGGCCCCCTCCCACCACGCCGAGCACCGCCGTCGCGACCAGCGCCACCGCTCCCGCCGAGGCGTTGGTGAGCACCTCCTGGACTCCGGGGTTGTCGGCGCCGCCGGCCGCGGGGATCAGCACGGCGAACTCCAGCAGCAGGCGCGGCGGGACGGTCGCGGCTCCCAGCAGGGCGTCGCGCCCCCAGGACCGCGACGTCAGCCCGAGCGCGCTGAACGGCAGCCCCCGTCGGCGGAGCCACCAGAACACGAGTGCCGCCGCGGACACCAGCTCGGCCAGGGCGAGCGCGAGGAGCGCGCCGGGCGGGGGTGGCGCGGGCGCCAGGACTCCCACCGCCAGGGGTGGGACGACGAAGCACAGGACGGTTCCGGCCAGGAAGAGGGCGGAGGTGCGGACGGGGGCGGTCTCGTTCACGGGGGCGGTGTCGTTCACGTGGAGGGCCTCAGACGTGTGGAGGTATGGGGGGAAGGATGCTTCGCCATATCGATTACCGATACATTAGACGCAGACCTTATCGATTGTCGATAAGTGAGACGTGAGATGTGGTGGATACCTGTGAACGCTGTACGTCAACGCGCCTCGGAGTGGACGGCCCTCGTGGCGACCGCCGTGGGAGTGCTCCTGGCCTGTTTCTCCGCTGTCGGGACACTGGTCGCGGACAACGTCCTCATCCCCGTCACGACCTCGGCGGCCGGTCTCCCGTCCGTCGGGGACGGTGACGGGTTCGCGCTCACGGGTCCCGTCACCGCCGTGCTGGAGGTCTCCGAGCCGACCGCCGGCGGTCGGCTGTGGGCGTTCGCGCCCTCGCTCGTGCTCGCCGTGCAGGTGATGGTCGTCGGGCTGCTGCTGTTCCGTGTGGTGAGGTCGCTGCGGACCGGGGACCCCTTCGCACCGGTCAACGTGCGCCGTATCCGGGTGTGTGCCGTCGTCGTCCTGGCCGGAGCGCTGCTGGCGGCCGCTTCGCGGGTGTTCGGGTACCAGGCCGCCGTGGACGAGGCGGGCCGTGCGCTTCCGGGATCCCCCGCCCTCGAGGTCGTCGTCGACGTACCGGTGACCGCCGTGGTCCTCGGGCTCGGCCTCGCGGCCGCCGCGGAGTTCATGCGGCGCGGCACGGCGCTGCGCGACGACGTGGACGGCCTGGTGTGAGGGCTCACCCGCCCGCTCCGGCGCGTGCGCGCGGACCTGGGAGGGCGGGTCGGTTCGGCGGTTCGGCGGTTCGGACCAGGCGGTACGACTTCCTGCCGCTGCCGCTGCCGCTGCCGCTGCCGCCGCTGCCGCTGCTGCCGCTGTCGCTGCCCTCGACCTCTTCCCGTCCCCGCCCGGTACCGCGGCCCTGTGGAACCCGGGGCCGGAGACCCCGGGACCGGAGCCTCCGCCGAGGGGGCGCTGACCCGGCCGCGCCGAACCCCGAGGGGGTTTGGCACGGCACCCGGGGGTTAGTGGCTGGGTGGGCCGGTGCCGTCGGTTCCGGCCTGGGACTTCAGACGTGTTCCAGACGTTTTCGACCGAAGGGGGAGCCCAGCCATGAGCGTGGCAGGCCAGATGTTGGAGACCTATCCCAAGGACCTGGGCGGAGTCGATCGGGAGAAGCTGCTCGCATGCATCGAGGCGTGCTTCGAGTGCGCCCAGTCGTGTACCGCGTGCGCGGACGCCTGCCTGAGCGAGGACACGGTCGCCGAACTCACCAAGTGCGTGCGTACCAACCTGGACTGCGCGGACCAGTGCGACACCACCGGACGTGTGCTCTCACGCCACACGGGCTATGACGCCAACCTGACCCGGGCGATCCTGGAGGCCTGCGAGCAGGCCTGCAAGACCTGCGCCGACGAGTGCGAGGCGCACGCCTCCATGCACGAGCACTGCCGCGTGTGCGGGGAGATGTGCCGACGCTGCCAGCGCGCCTGCCGCGAGCTGATCGACTCGCTGTGACCTGAGGGCCCCGGTCCCGAAGCGCCCCCGGATTCGGGGCCGCGGTGTCCGCGGGCGTGCCCGGGCCACCGGGACCACGCCCTCCTCCGTGTCGTACCGGGAACGGGCGCGGCCCCCGCCGGCGGCCACACCGTTCCCGGACGACCCGGCGCCGGCCCGGGGGCGCGGCCCCGGGCGTGCTCGACGGGCGTGTACCGACGGCGTCGGCCGCTCCTCAGGCGTCGGCGATCTCGGGCAGGACGGAGGCGAGCAGCTCGACCGCCCTGCGGGGGTCGGAGAACCCCTGGCCGAACACGTAGGCGACCGTGAACCCGACCCGCCTCATCTCCAGGAGCTGACGGACCAGTTCGCCCCGCGTGCTGTCGGGGGTGAAGGAGAAGGTCGTGGTCTTCTCGATGCGGTCGTAGTCGCGCCCCAGAGCCTCACAGTGGCTCCTGAGCACGTCGAGCTTGCGCTCCGAGCCGGGACCGCCGAAGACGTTGCACGCGTCCGCGTACTGGGCGACCATCCGCAGGGTCTTCCTCTCACCGCTGCCGCCGACCATCAGGTACGGGTGCGGATCGGACAGGTTCCGCGGGGAGTCGAGGGTGCGGTCCAGCTTGTAGTGCCTGCCCTGGTAGGAGCCCTCGTCGTCGCTCCACATCTGCAGGCAGATCTGGATCGCCTCCTCCAGCCGTTCGAACCGCTCGGCGGTGGGCGGGAACGGGATGCCCAGGCCGTGCGCCTCGTCCGCGTACCAGGCGGCCCCCACGCCCAGTCCGGCGCGGCCGCCGGACAGCGTGTCGAGCGTGCTGACCTGCTTGGCCAGCACCCCCGGCTCGCGGTACACGGCTCCCGTGACCAGGGCGTGCAGGAGGACCCGCTCGGTGTGCGCGGCCAGGAATCCCAGGGTGGTGTAGGCCTCCAGCATGGCGTTCTCCCGGGCGCCGGAGTCGCCGCCCATCTGCCAGAAGTGGTCCATCACCGTGAGCCGCGAGATGCCCGCCGCCTCGGCCTGGCGCGCGGTGTCGGCGAGGGTCGGGCCGATGGCGGGCGTCCCGCCGTCCCAGGTGAAGTCGGCGACGTGCAGGCCAAGTTCCATGTGTTCTCCTCGACGTGGGTTCGGGGGCCTCCCGGACGGGGTCCAGTCTGCTCCCCGTCCCTTGCGCGGGCCGGGGTGTGACACGGTCCGGAACACGGGGCGCTCCGTCCCCGGACACGGTCACCCGGCCGGAGGCGCGGGAGAAACCGCAGTACACCGGGGGTATGGGCTTTGAGGTGGTCTGGACCTAGACTCCTTGTGTGGGAGCGAAGAGGCCGCGCGCGCCGAGAGTGGATCGCGAGCAGCGCGGGGAGGGGATCCCGCGGACCGCGATGGAGGCCTTCGCGACCCGCGGCTACGGCGGGGCGTTTCCCGCGCGGGCCTTCGACCGCGCCGCGGCCCGGCCCGAGACCCACACCCGGCTGGGGTGCTCGTGACATGATCCGCTTCCCCCGCATCCCGCACATCCTCCGTCTCCCCTGCTTCCCCTGTTTCCTCGGCCCCTCTCCTCTCCCGGACCCGCTCGGCACCCGCGTCACGGAGAGGCTGGTCCTGAAGCCCATCGGCCCCGCACACGCCGACGACCTGTGGCACCTGCACCGGGACCCCGGCGTCGCACGGTGGTACGGCGGAACGTGGAGCCGCGGAGAGGCCTGGGAGAGCGCCCTGTACATGGAACGCGCCTGGGCGTCCGAGGGCGTGCACAAGTGGATCGCCCACGACCGGGAGTCCGGCACCCTGGTGGGGCGCGGCGGCCTGTCCTACGCGGAGGTGGACGGCGCCCGGCGCCTGGAGATCGGATGGGCGGTCCTCGAACGGTTCTGGGGGCTCGGCTACGCCAGCGAGATCGGGCGCGCGGGGCTCGATCTGGCCTTCGGCGACCTCCGCGCGGAGGAGGTGGCCTCCTTCACCGAGACACGCAACCTCCGCTCCCGGGCGGTCATGGAACGGCTCGGCTTCCACTACGCGCGTGAGATCCGCCATGGGGGAGAGCCCTTCGTGCTGTACCTGATCCAGCGCCCCTGAGCCAGAGAGCCCGGAGGGCCGGCTCCTGTAGGGGCGGACGGCGGGCCCCGGGGGAGAGCGGTCCGTGTGTCCTTTTCGCTGGTAAATCCGTTGCCTGGGACGACCTGCCCGGTTTAGCGTTCGTCCAATGAGAGCTGTGACTGAGCGGGACATCCGGAAGTCGTTCGTGAACTGCTCGCAGGGGGAGGCCAAGCGGCTCTCCCTGCCGCGCGACCTGGACCGGATGCCGTGGGAGGACCTGGACTTCCTCGGCTGGCGTGACCACACCGCGCACGAACGCGCCTACATGGTCGTCGAGCGCGACGACCGGCTCGTGGGCGTGGCGCTTCGGCTGCCGACCGTGCGCACCGGGCTGCGCAAGAGCGTGTGCTCGGTGTGCCTGACCACCCACCGCGGACAGGGCGTGACCCTGATGGCGGCGCCCAAGGCGGGAAGGGCCGGGCGGGAGGGCAACACCGTGGGGCTGCTCATGTGCGCCGACCTCGCGTGCTCGCTGTACATCCGGGGGAAGAGGAGTTCCGGGCCCGGCGGGCGGTTCGAGGAGGACCTCACCGTGGAGGAGCAGATCGAACGCGCGTCGGCCAACCTCGCCGGTTTCCTGGACCGGTTGTCCGTCTGACACGCGAACGGCGGCGGGCACGTCCCACCGCCGCTGCCACCGCCGCTATCGCTGTCGCCGTCACGGCCACGCCCCGGCGCGGGCACCGACCGCTCCGCGCACCGTCCCGCTCCGGGACCCCCGGTGACGAACACCCGGGTGCCCAACGCCCCGGGGCCTTCTCCGGCTCCGTCAGTCCACCGGGTCCCGGGGCTCCACCACCGTGCCCGGTCCCGGGTAGATGACCCGCTCCTCGCCGTCGGGGAACCGCACCACGTACGGCGGACCGTCGTTGGCGCCGCGTACCTCCACGATCTCCCCGGTGTTCCTGCCATCGGTGCTGGCGACCCCGTGAGTGTGCACGTAGTCGCCGACGGACGCATGCATGGTTCTCCCCCGTTTCGGCCGTCGGGTCGTACTGGCCACAACGGCGACCTACCCGGGGCGCCGGTCCGGTGAAACGGGGCCGGCCGGCTGCGCCGGGGCCTGCTCAGGTCGGCTGAGCCGGCCGGTCGGGGACGGTCCGGACACCGTCGACCGCCGACCCCCGCGAACCCGGCAGGTCCCGCGGCCAGTAGGCACAAGTGCGTAGTCGGGTCCCGACGAACCACAGATGTGGGGACGGGCCTCCGGTTCCTAGCGTGGTGCACCTAGGAGCGGGAGAAAGGGGAAACCGTGCTCACGGTGCGCGAACTGACCAAACGCTACGGAGACAAGGCGGCGGTGGAGGGGCTCACCTTCACCGTCGAGCCCGGGAGGGTGACCGGCTTCCTGGGGCCCAACGGCGCCGGGAAGTCCACGACCATGCGGCTGATGCTGGGTCTGGCCCGGCCCACGTCGGGCGAGGCGCTGGTCAACGGCGGCGAGTACGCACGGCTGGCCTGGCCGACCAGGCAGGTCGGAGCCCTGCTGTCGCCGGACGCCGCCCACCCGGGGCGCAGCGCCCGGGCCCACCTGACCGCGAAGGCCGTGGGCGGGGGTATCCCGAGGAGCCGGGTCGAGGAGGTGCTGGAGGAGGTCGGTCTGACCGACGTCGCACGTCAGCGGGTCGGCGGGTACTCGCTGGGCATGCGCCAGCGGCTGGGCGTCGCGGACGCTCTGCTGGGGGACCCCGGTGTGCTGCTGTTCGACGAGCCGGTGAACGGGCTCGACCTCGACGGTGTGCGGTGGATGCGGGACCTGACCCGGCGGCTGGCCGACGAGGGCCGCACCGTCTTCGTCTCCAGCCATCTGATGAGCGAGATGGAGATGGTCGCCGACCACCTGGTGGTGGTGGGCAGGGGGCGGCTGATCACGGACGCTCCGATCGGTGACGTGATCGCGGCGTGGTCGCGTACGCACGTGCTGGTGAGCAGCCCGGACTCCGGAAGGCTTCGGGAGCGGCTGGAGGGACTGGGGCCGCGGGTGCGGGTCGAGGACGTGGAGGACGGCGGGGACGGACGGGACACCGCCGGCGGGGAGGGAGTCCGGGGCGGCGGCACCGACCGCGGCCCCGGCCTGAGGGTGTTCGGACTGGACGTGACGGAGGTCGGCGACCACGCGCACGCGGTGGGCGCCCGGGTCCACGGGTTGCGGCTGGAGGAGGCCTCGCTGGAGCAGGCCTACCTGGAACTCACCGGGGAGGCCGTCGAGTTCGGCTCGCGTCCGGCGAAGGGCGAAGCGGCGGGCGCGCCGGAGGCGCCCGGGAGAACGGCGGACGCCGCGGGGGGAGCGGCGGGCGCGAACGGACCGGTGCGCTGATGCGGACACCGGAGAACCAGCGGACGGGTCGAGGGCCGGAGAACGGCGGAAAGCGCGGGCAGGACGTATGAGCGGGACGAACACGCCGGGTACGCCGGGCACTCCGGAGACGGCTGAGGCGACGGAGACACAGGAGATGCGGGAGAGGCGGGATACCGGGCGGCAGGCGGAGAGGCGGCCCGGACGAGAGGCGGGCGTGCGACCAGGACGGCGGGCGGACGGGCAGCACGGACTCGGATCGGCGAAAGCGGTCGGGGCGACCGGCCGTCGGCGGTCGGACCTGCTCCGGGAGGTCGCCGCCGAGTGGGTGCGGCAGTCGTCGCTGCGGTCCACCTGGTGGGCCGTCGCCGCCGCGCTGGCGGGCATGGCCCTGTTCGCCGTGCTCATGGGCTACACGGAGTGGACCCGGATCCTGGAGAACCCCGACGAGGCGGACGGCCGCGCTTTCATGCGGCTCACCTCGCAGGGGCACTTCTACCTCGTGCAGTTCGCGGTGCTGATCCTGGCCGCGCTCGCCTCGACCGGGGAGTTCACCAACCGCAGCGTCACCAGCACGCTGCTGTGGCGGCCGAACCGGGGAACGGTGCTGGCGGCGCGCACGCTGGTGACCGCCGGGCTGGCCTTCGTGGTGGGCGCGCTCGCCACGGTGGTCGGGGTGGCGGTGCTGGCCGGGTTCGTCGGCTGGTACACCGACGTCGACGTCGCGGGTGCCCTGGCGACGGCGCTGAGGGCGGGCGTGTGCATGGCTCTGTTCGCCGTGCTGTTCGTCGGCCTCGGCACGGCTCTGCGCAGCATGTCGGGCACGTTCACCGTGGGATTCCTGCTTCTCCTGGGGTTGCCGCTGGTCATGCAGCTCTCCGGGGTGCAGATGATCAACGACCTCGCGGCGCTGATGCCGGGGATGGCGGGGATCGAGTTCTACGCGGGCGGCGACGTCGGGTTCTACACGGCACCGCACGACGGGCCCGTGAACATCGCCGCGGTGGCGGGCTGGGCCCTGGCCGCGCAGATCGTGGCCCACACCGAGCTGCGCGTCCGGGACGTGTAGGGCGCGGGCGGGGCCGGTGGCGCGGTGGTTCCCGCCCCGCCCCGCCCCGAACCGGCGCGTGTCACACGCGCACGGCGCTGACCAGCCAACCCGAGTCGCCGACCCGGACGCCGTCAGCGGTGTGGAAGGCGGTCAGCCCCTCCACCAGCTCCTCGCGCACCCTGTGCCGGGTGGCGTCGTCGAGTCCCTCCAGACATGACCGCACCATGCCCTGCCCGCACACGAAGTCCGCGGCGTCCACCGGGTCCGCGCCCAGGACGGCGACGGACTCGACGCGCTCGATGTCCGTGTCCCGGAATCCCGACGCGCTCAGGAGCCCGTGGACGACGTCGCGGCTGCCCAGGGACATCATGCGGCGGGTGGTGGGGGAGGGCTTCGCCATGTGCGGGCGCAGCGCGGCGGTCGCCCGCGCGTACTCGCCGTCGGGCTCGGCGGCGCCGGGGACGAGGAAGGCCAGGCGTCCGCCCCGGCGCAGACCCCGGCCGAAGTTGGCGAACGCGCACACGTGGTCGTCGAAGAACATCACCCCGCCCCTGCTGACCACGGCGTCGTAGCCCTCCCGAGGGAAGGGGTGGACCTGGGCGTCCGCCTCCTCGAAGGAGACGTTGGCCAGGCCCCGGGCCCGCTCTTCTGCGGCGGCGACCATCCGCGCCGAGATGTCCACACCGGTGGCCGAGCCGTCCACCGCCCTCGCGGCGGCCTCCCGGGTGAGCTGGCCGGTGCCGCATCCCACGTCGAGTACGTGCGAGGAGGCACCGACACCGGCGGCGTCCAGGATCAGCGCGTTGTACCCCTCCACGAGGCCGTCGTAGCGGTCCGGGTGCTCCACCCAGTGCTCGCCGAGCCATCCGTTCCAGACCTGCTGCTGCTCGGTGTTGGTCACCTCGGACATGGTGTCCTCCCAGCCAATTCCACTAGTGTCGCTCACTAGTGACTTACTCTAGTTATAAGCTGCTGGCATGAACCAGGTCAAGACCGGGGGAAAGCGTGCCGAGAAGGCGCGGATGACCCGCATGCGCATGCTGGAGGCCGCCAAGGAGCTGTTCGTGGCGAACGGTTTCGGGGCCACGCCCATGCAGGACGTCGCCGACCGGGCCGGGGTCGCGGTGCAGACGCTCTTCTACACGTTCGGCACCAAGAAGGCCCTGCTCAAACAGGTGGTCGACACGGCGATCGCCGGTGATGACGAACCCGTGCCGACCCTGGAGCGCGCCTGGTTCCGCGACGCGGCGGGCAGACCGGACGCCCGGTCCGCGCTCGAAGCGCACGTGGACGGCACGGGCCGGGTGCTGGCCCGCGTCGCCGGGGTGTCCGAGATGCTGAGGGTCGCCGCCGCCACCGACCCCGCCGTGGGCGGTCTGTGGGGCGAGGACGCCCCGGCCGATCCCCGCTACACGGTCCAGACCGCCTTCGCCCGGGCCCTCGTGGACAAGCCCGGGGCGGCGCCCGGTCTGGACGCCGCCAGTGCGGCCGACGAGTTGTACGCGGTGCTGGGCCCCGAGCTGTACCTGGCGCTCGTCCGGGACCGGGGCTGGCCGCACGAGCGGTGGGAGGACTGGGCACGTGAGGTGCTGACCGCCCGGCTGTGCGCCTCCTGAGTACCGCGGGTCCCGGGCGCGCGGTTCCCGGGCACGCGGGTCCTGGACACCACGGCTCCGGTGGCCCGCTCCGCACGGCTCTGCGCCGGTCCGCTTCGGTCCGGTCCGCTTCGCTCCGGCCTGTTCTGCGCCGGTCCGGTGGGTGACGGGTCCCGGGAGAGCTCTCCCGGGACCCGTGTCATCAGTCGTGGCCGACGAACTCCATCTCGGGGAAGTCGGGGGAGGGACCGTCCAGGACCGGGGTGTCCTGTCCTCGAAGGTGGGTGTCGAAGAAGGCCGTGACGTGGGCGCGCTGGGTGCGGACGGATCCCTCGGGGTCGACGGTGCCGATCGCCCCGGACACCAGGTTCCTCCAGGCGTCACCGCCGGGGTGGTGGTACTCCTCGATGGCGGGCAGGATCCACTGCTGGTCGGTGTAGCTCATGTGCTCGCCGTCGGCCATGTACAGCTCCAGGACGTGCGCGGACGAGGCCTCGACGAACATCCGGTAGCCCGGGCTGTACCCGCTGTGGTGCGGTTTCCGGGCGCTGCCGGACAGCCCCGCCGTCAGGAGCGCGAACGGACGGTCGGTCCCCCGGAGGTTGGACTCCGCCCACACCTCGTCGCCCACGTGGTAGCCGATGCTGCCCTCCATGTTGATACCGGCGTCGACGCGGTCGTCCACCAGCATGACCTCGGCGGCGGTGAACCCTCCGGCGGAGTGGCCGAACATGCCCACCGCGTCCATGTCCAGCGCCTCGCCCAGTCCGGCGGGCGGCTCCTGGCCGCTCGCGTCGGGGCTGCCGCCCCCGGCCAGCTCGGTCAGGCCGTCCAGGACGAGGCCGACGTCCTCGCTCCGGACCGCGATGACCTCCCGGGCGACATCGGCGCTGTAGGAGGGCGCGTTCGTGCGCAGGACCCGGCCGTCGGGCATGTCCACGGCCAGCGTCTCGTACGGGTGGTCCATGGCCGCCACCACGTAGCCGTGGGAGACGAGCTCCTCGATGTTGGAGGTGTTGAGGAACCGGGACTCCCGGAACCCGGGTGAGTAGAGGACCACGGGGAAGGGGCCCGCGTCGGAGACGGCCGCGTCCTGGAGGGCGTTGGCGCGGGAGGCGGCGAGGTCGACGGCGTCGCGGTGGAGCCCGCCCTGTTCCAGCTGGCTCTTCAGCGCACCGGCGACGGAGGGCGTGACGTAGGGCGCGGGTTCGGCTCCGCCGTCCTCGCCGGCCGGATACCAGACGCTGACCATGACGTCCCGCGTGGTGGCCTCCTCCACCCACGGGTGGCCCCGGTCGGGGTCCACGAGGTGCAGTTCGGTCCGGCCGACGGCGTACGGGCCGGTGGGTTCGGGCGGTGTGAGGACCAGGCTTCCGGAGTCGGTGACGGCGGTGACGACGGTGGGGATCGAGAACGTCGCGGCGAGGACGAGCGCGGCCGACCCGTAGGCGAGTATGCGCTTCCTTCGGACGGAGCTGGCGGTGATCATGTCCGTATCCTCCGTCGCCGGGCCTCACCCGCGCATCGCCTGGTCGGCAACGGCCGGATAGGCACAAAGGGGTAGACGCGCGAGGGGACGAAGGGACGAAGGGACGAAGGGACGAAGGGGCGAGGGAGCGAGGCGCGGGGGAGCGGACGGGCGGGGGAGTGGACGGGGCGGGGGAGTGGACGGGGCGGGACCCGCGGGCACGCGTGTGTGGAAGGGCCCCGGGGACCCCCCGCTTTCCATGAGACCGCAGCGGCCCCCACACCGCCAGACCCGGTTCGCGCCTGTGGACAACCGGGCCCGCACCGCGGTTCCGCGTCGCGGCCCGCACCGCGATGTGGAGCCGAGGTCAGGGAACCCCGTAGCCCATCGCGCCTGTGAGGTCCCTCCAGTTCGAGACCAGGGAGCTCCACGCCTGGCCGCACTCCGTGTCCGACTCGTGTTCCTCGGAGGTGAACCAGTCCTCGCAGGGCTTGAGTGCCTTGACCGTCTCGTCCATTCCGTCGATCGCGGTGGAGACGTCGGCGTACTCCTCGGGGGCCGGGCTTCCCTCGATCTCCTCGCGCATGGGCTCGACCACGTCGTCGGTGATCCCGGAGCGGATGTGGTCGAGGCCGCAGCTCTTCTCCGCGTTGGCCGACATTCCCGGAGCGCAGTAGGACAGCGTGGCGTTGAGGTCGCCTATCTGTGAGTCGAACCGGTTGAAACGCGATGTGTCGGGGGAGTCGTCCGAGCTGGGCGCGGGGGCGGCCGACTCGGGGGATACGGAGACCAGGCTGTCGGGATCGTCCTGGGAGTTGCCGCACCCCGCGAGCAGCAGGGCCAGAGCGGGGACGAGGCCCGCCCGGACGGCGCGTCGCGCCGGGCGTGTGGATCGGGAACGGGGCGTGTGCTTGATCGGGACCACTGGCGAAGCCCTCTCCGAACAGGGGGTTTGGGGGATAGGGCACACGTTAACGGGGCTTCGGGCGAAGCGACAGGAGTACGGCGGATCGGATCGGACGAGTTCCGGGCGCCACCGGCGGGCCGGCGACGGGCCACCGACGGGCCGACTGCGGCGCCCGGGGCGCGGTGCCCGGGGACCGCGGCGTTCGGACAGGTCGGCGCGCGTCCGCCGAGAACGCCCCTAGGGCATGTATGGCGGATACTCACCCTGCTGCGCGACGCCCCAGCGGCACCCTCACTGCGTTCTCATCAGTCAACAGCCAAACCAGGATGCTTCCTTCTTCGGCCTTGCGAGGCCACCACCGGATACGCCCGCCCGTCTCCCTCCCACCGCCCTCAACGGTCGCGCTTCGCGCGCAGCGCTCTCCAAACGACGGGCGGCATCCACCACACACGCCCTAGACCAGTCCGGCCTCGTAGGCGAGGATGGCGGCCTGGACCCGGTTGCGCACGTCGAGCCGGGTGAGGATCGACCCCACGTGCACCTTGACCGTGCCCGACGCGATGGCCAGACGGCGGGCGATCTCGTCGTTGGGGCACCCCTCGCCGACCAGCGCCAGCACCTCGCGTTCGCGCTCCGTGAGCTGCCCGACCCGCTCCCGGGCCTCCGACGCCCGGGACAGCCGCCCCCCGGAGGCGTCCAGCTCGTCGATCACCCGGCGCGCCACCTCCGGCGACAGGTACGCTCCGCCGTCCGCGACCGCGCGTAGCCCGTCCACCAGTTGGCGGGGGTCGCCGCTCTTGAGCACGAACCCGCCGGCACCGCCGGAGAGGGCCCTCGCGATGTAGGCGTCCTCGGAGAAGGTGGTGAGGATGACGACCGCCGTCCCCGGGTACCTCGCGGTGATGGCCTCCGTCGCGGCCAGGCCGTCCGTGCCGGGCATCTGCACGTCCAGCAGGGCGATGTCGGGCCGGTGCTCGGCCACCAGGGCCACGGCGGCGGCACCGTCCTCGGCCTCGCCCACCACCTCGATGCCGGGCACCGCGGACAGGATCGCGCGGATACCCGCGCGCATCATCGCCTCGTCGTCGGCGAGGACGACTCTCAGCACCCCGTCACCGTCTGTCGCGTTCACGCCGACACCCTACTCGGCGCCCGGTCGGGGGAGCGTGCGGAGGCCGTACGCCCCACCGCGCGACGGCCACCGGCCCCGACGCGCGGCACCCGCACCACCTGCGGCGGCCACCGCGCGCACCGTGTGGAGGACACCCGCCCCACCGCGCGACGCACGGCACCCGCCGGACCCGCCCTACTCGACGCGCTGGATCTCGTCCTTGTCCACCAGGACCCCGTCCGCGAAGCACAGCCGGTACACCGGCGGCAGTCCGTTCTCGTTCCGCACCAGGTAGAAGGAGCACCGGGCGCCGGGCGGCTCCGGCGGCCGGTTCGGCACGGACTGCTCGGGATAGGCGAACCGGGGCAGCATCCGCTCCACCCGCTCCTGGTCGTCTCCCACGGACAGCCGCTCGTAGCGCTCGGGCGGCAGGACGGTGCTGGTGCTGATCCACGCCAACAGCCCGAAACCGACCAGTACCGTCCCCAGTCCCAGGGCGACCGGGACGGTCACGGCGGTGACCAGTCGGCGCCGGGCACGGTCACGGGCCTCGCCGTGGGCGCGCCGGGTCTCCAACGCCTCGGTCCCCTCCTCCGCGCCACCGTCGGCGCGGCCGCCACCGGAGTCCGGGACGGTCGCCCGCACGGTGAACCCCGCACCGTCCTCCGGACCGGCGTCGAGGCTGCCGCCGAACTCTCCCACCAGGGAGCGCAGCCCGGCCAGGCCGGACCCCTCCTGCCTGCGTGCGGGCAGGATCGCGTCCGCGCCGGAGCCGGTGTCACCGACCGACACCCTGGTCCGGTCCGCCTCGCGGACCACCCGCACGGTCACCTCGGCCCCCGGCGCGTACTTGGCCGCGTTGGTCAGGGCCTCCCGGACCACCCGGTGCACGACCGCGCCGCCCGGGGCCGCCGGGTCCGGGTCGGGACCCTCCCGCAGCAGCCGGACCGGCATCCCGGCGTCCGAGGCGCGCTGGACCAGGGCGGCCACCGGTTCGGGGGCCTCGTCGTCATCGGCGTCCTCGCCCCCCTCGCCTCCCTCACGCAGCACCCCGATGACCTCCCGCAGCCGCAGGTTGGCCTCGTGCGCGGCCGTGCGCAGCTCACCGGCCGCCCTCCGCTGCTCGGGGTCGTCTTGGGCGGTTATCTCCAGGGCGGCGGCGCGGATCGCGATCAGTGCGAGGTCGTGCCCGAGGGAGTCGTGCATCCGCCCCGCGATGCGGGCGCGCTCCCGGAGGCGGGCCCGGTCGGCCTCGGCGGCACGGGTCCGCTCCATGCGCTCGGCGATCTCCCAGCCGCCCCGTGTCGCGTTGTGGTACAGCCGCTGGTACCGGCCGAACAGCCACGGGGCGAACGTGGTCAGGGCGATGGCGAGGGCACCGCCCAGCCAGTCCACGAAGTCGGACAGGAACGCACGGACGTCGGAGCCGAACATGATCCCCGACAGCAGGTACAGGACGAAGGTGAAGGCACACGCCACGGCCACCGTCGCGACCATGGGCCGCACCCGGTCGGAGCGCAGTCCCGCGAGGAGGGACAGGGCCATCACGGCCAGCCACGGGGAGAGCGCGAAGTTCGGCACCAACTGGAGGGCGTTGGCCGATATCTGCAGGGTCGCACCGGCGAGCATGACGCCCACGGCGGTGAGCGGGAGGGAGCGGCGCAGGACGGCCGCGATGCCCAGGGCGAGGAGGAGTACGTACGTTTCGAGGAGCGGTGGCCGGTCGCGGGCACCGAACAGTTCGACCACGATGAACAGGCCCAACAGCGCCCACAGGGCGGCCTCGGTGGCCGGGCGGCTCCACCGGCGCAGTCTTTCCCGCATCACCACAGATTAGGCCGTGCTCCCTCTCCGCCTCCCCGGCGACGGCCTCCCGCGCCCCGCCCCGGACCCTCCCGGACGCCCATGCGCCGCTTTCGGCCCTCCCGCCTCCCGCGCACCGCCTTCAACCCTTTCCGAACGCCCACGTGCCCCACCGGTTCATCCCCTTCCCTCCGGCCGGAAGACGGGCGCCATCGCGGCGTCGGGTTCTCGCGTCGCGGTGTACTCGCGATCGCGCGGTCGGCTTCGTCACCGCTGGTCCCGGTCGCGGGGGGATCCGCCGGGAAGCGCCCGTCAGCGCGGGGCCAGGCCCTCGAAGAGCACGTGGACCACGTCGGCGAGGCCCGCGTCGACCTCCTCGGGGGAGACCGTGGCGCTGAACACGGTGATGCCGTGCAGGGTCGCGGACACGACGGACGCGAGGACCACCGGATCGCCGCCCGCGATCTCACCGGCGGCCTGGCCGTCGACGATGGGCCGCACCAGCATGTCCTTCAGCCGCGACACGGCGTCGGCCAACTGCTCGGAGACGTCGGGATCGTGCTTGTGCGCGTACATCAGGTCGAGCAGCGCCTTGTGCTCCATCGCGAACCCCACGTAGGCCCTGGCCATGGCGAGGACCTGGGCACGCGCGCTCCCTCCGGAGGCGGACGCCTCCGCCAGCCGACCGATCAGCCGCTCGAAGCCGGTCAGCGCCAACGCGTCCAGCAGCGCCTGCTTGTCCCTGAAGTGGCGGCCCGGTGCGGCGTGGCTGACCCCCGCCTCGCGGGCGAGCTCGCGCAGGGACAGCGCCGCCGGACCGTGCTCGGCCAGGGCGCGCTCCGCGTTGGCGAGCAGGGCGGCGCGCAGGTCTCCGTGGTGGTAGGGGCGGTCGGCCATGGGATCCAGGATAAGCGGATGTTCGCGCTGCCATCATTGGTCCCATGGACAACCCCTGAGGGCTCGCCTACCGTGGCGAGATGGACACCTCAGCGGTCAGAATCCCCGATCTCAGCGGCCGGACCGCGGTCGTCACCGGAGCCAACAGCGGTCTGGGCATCGAGACCACGCGTGTGCTGGCCAGGGCCGGAGCCCGTGTCGTGCTGGCCGTGCGCGACGAGGTGGGAGGCCGTGCCGCGGCCGACAGCGTGGACGGCGACACCGAGGTGCGCCGCCTGGACCTGGCGGACCTGTCCTCCGTACGCTCCTTCGCCGAGCGGTGGCGGGGCGACATCCACCTGCTCATCAACAACGCGGGGATCATGGCGGTGCCCCGGGGCAGGACCAAGGACGGCTTCGAGCTACAGTTCGGCACCAACCACCTCGGCCACTTCGCCCTGACCAACCTCCTCCTGGAGCACGTCACCGGCCGGGTGGTCACCGTCTCCTCCAGCATGCACCGGATGGCCCGGGGCATCGACTTCGACGACGTCGACCTGGAGCGGGGCTACACCCCCTACAAGGCCTACGCGCAGTCCAAACTCGCCAACCTGCTGTTCACACTGGAGCTCCAGCGCCGCCTGGACGCCGTGGGATCCCCGGTGCTCTCCACCGCCGCCCACCCCGGTTACGCGGCGACCAATCTACAGAGCCACGGCGCCAACCCGCTCTCCCGCGGGATCGCGATGCTGGGCAACAAGATCTTCGCCCAGAGCGCCGCGAACGGCGCCCTGCCCACGGTCTTCGCCGCCACCCAGGACGTTCCCGGCGGGGCCTACGCCGGTCCCAAGGCCATGGGCGGCACGCGCGGCGCACCCGCCCTCTCCAGCCGGAGCGAGGAGGCCTGGGACGGCCGCGCCGCCAAGCGCCTGTGGACGCTGTCGGAGGAGCTCACCGGGGTCTCCTTCCCGCTCCGGTCCGCCGAGCGGAACTGACGACCTCCCCTCCCCACGCCTCCCACCGCTCCGGGCCCGCCCACCCGGGCCCGCCCACTTGCGATGATCTTGCTCCCAGCGGCACTGTCGGTGCCTCACAGTGCCACCAAGAGCAAGATCACCGGCGGAGGAACCTCACGCTCGCGGCCGGCGCACCGGGGCCTCAGCGCATCAGGGCCTCAGGACCAGCTCGTCCGCGGCGGCCTCGCGGACCGCCTCCTCGCTGACCACGAACGGCAGGGTCTCGCCCCGGCTCCACAGCTCCAACTGGTCGTCGTAGTCGCCGTGGAACGCGTGGCCCGAGTTGCCGGTCAGGTGCACCCACGTGGAGGCGTCCCGGTCGGACAGGTCCACCACCATCCGCATCGACGGCACCGCGGTGATGGCGTACCCCTCGGTCGGGTCCCACCCGGTGGCGTTGACGATGCTGGACCCGCCGGAGCTCTCCACAGGACCCCGGTTGAACAGCCACTCGACCGGGCCGATGCCCGAGGTGCCGAACGACTCGTGGGTCGCGGTCAGGGTGTGCAGGTCGCCCCAGCGCCAGTCGGCGGGGTCCTCGCCCAGGCGCTCGGTCAGCTCGTCGGCCGCCGCGTCCATCGCCGCGGCGAGCACCTCCTCGCGCCCGTCGGCCTCCTCGCCCCGCCACCAGTGCGACTCCGGGTCCTCCAGCAGCCGTCCCACCACGTACATCCCGCGCGAACTGCCGCTCATCGTGTACGGCTCCAGCTCGTCGAACAGCAGCGGCAGCAGGTGGCGCCAGGTGGCCTGGTAGAACGCGGCCCCGGCGGAGTCCGCGTCGGTGAACAGGTCCCAGTCCCTCAGCAGCTCCTGCGCCTGGGCGGTGGTCCCCTCCACGTCCGCCTCCAACAGGTGGGGGACGACGTCGACGGCGCCGCCGTGGAACGAGTCCATGTGGATGCGCGACATGTCCTCACCGGTCACCGGGCCCTCGGCGATCGCCTCGTCGAGCAGGTCGTTGATCCGCTGCGACCGGTAGCCGTAGTCCCAGTCGCCGGTGAGCATGTGCTCGTAGTCCGCGTCCACGACCGACTGGTTCGCGGTGACGATGACGCCCGACTCGGGGTTGTACACGCTCGGCAGCTCGTCGAAGGGGATGTACTCCTTCCAGTCGTAGTCGGAGTCCCAGCCGGGGGCGGGGTAGCGGCCGTCGCCCTCGCCGCGGACCGGCACCGTGCCGGGGGTCTGGTAGCCGATGTTGCCCTCGTTGTCGGCGTAGACGAGGTTCTGCGCCGGGACGTCGAACTGGCTGGCGGCCTCGCGGAAGTCGTCCCAGTCGCGGGCGCGGTTCATGGCGAAGATGGAGTCCGCCGTGGTCCCGGGGGTCAGCGCGGTCCACTGGAGGGCGACGGCGTACTCGCCCTCCTCGGCGCCCTCCAGGTCGGGGTCCTCGGCGATCCCGGCTAGGTCGGCGCCCGCGGAGGTGTCGGACAGCAGCGGCCCGTGACGGGTGGAGCGCACGGTGATGTCGACGTCCTCGCCGCCCGCGACCTTGACGGTCTCCTCGCGGGTCTCCAGCGGCCGGGTCTCGCCGTCGACCACGTAGCCGTCGCCCTCGATCCGCTCCACGTACAGGTCCATGACGTCGGGGTTGACGTTGGTGAAGCCCCACGCGATCGACTCGTTCTGGCCGATGATCACGCCGGGCAGGCCGGAGAAGCTGAACCCGCTGGTGTCGAAGGGGCAGGCCTCGGACAGCTCGGTGCAGTGCAGCCCGATCTGGTACCAGGTGGAGGGCATCGCCGCGCCCAGGTGGGGGTCGTTGGCCAGCAGGGGCTCGCCGCTCTCGGTGTGCTCCCCGCCGACCACCCACGAGTTGGAGCCCAGGTCGGGGCTGCTGCTCGGGCCGAGCATCCGGGGGAGCGACGCGGCGGTCTCGGCCACGCCGGTGAGGGCGGAGACCGCGTCGGCGGGCAGTTCGGGGGAACGGCGCTCGTCGGCTTCCCGCAGGTCGCTCTCGCTCCCGTTCCCGTTCCCGTTCCCGGTCTCGGATCCGGAATCGGGCCCGGCTGCCTCGTGCTCGTCGGTGTCCGTGATGGGCTGGTGCTCCTCGAAGGGGTAGGCCGGGTAGAGCTCCTCGACCTGCTCCTTCGTCAGCCCGGCGTCGACCAGTTGGGCGCGCTGGGTCTCCTCCTGCATGTTGCCGCCCAGGTCCCAGGCCATGGCCTTGAGCCAGGCGAGGCTGTCGACCGGGGTCCACTCCTCGATCTCGTGGCCGCCGTTGAGCACGGAGAGCAGCCCGTACTCCAGGCTGGCCTCCGTGCCGTCGTTCTCGGCCAGCCAGGCGTTGACCCCGGCCGCGTAGGCGTCCAGGTAGTCCTGCGTCTCGGGGGCGAGGAGGTCGTACTCCTGCTCGGCGACGTGCCGCCAGCCCATGGTGCGCAGGTAGACGTCGGTCTCCACCTGGTCCGGGCCGAACAGCTCGGCCGTGCGCCCCGCCGTGACGTGGCGGCGGAAGTCCATCTCCCAGAAGCGGTCCTGGGCGTGCGTGAACCCCTGCGCCATGAAGAGGTCGTGGGTGTTGTCCGCGTAGACGTGGGCGACGCCGTGCTCGTCGCGCAGCACGTTGACGGAGGACTCCAGGCCGGGGACGGTGAGCTCTCCGGAGGTCTCCGGGAAGGACCTTCGGACCGTCCAGACCCCCAGGAGCGCGCCGACCAGGGCCAGCACCACCACGGTGGAGAGAAGGCCCAGAAGCACACGAACGAGGACACGCTTACGCATTACACCCATGCCGGAACCCTAGAGTGCGCCCGGTCACAGTCTCCAGAGGCGGGCGACACGTGGTCCCAATTGTTACCAACTGGTAGATCCCGGTGGACGCCCGCCGGTGGCGACGGTGAACGGGCGGTGTCCGTGGTGGACGCCGCCCGTTGGAGTGTTTCCCCGCGGTCGGCTCGTCCAACCCGGTCGAGGTAGAGGCGGATCACCGCGGCGAGGTCGCCCATGTCGTCGGCCACGCCTTCGGCGGGTGACGCGGGCCTGGCGGGGCCAGTGGGGGCGGTGGGGGCGGCGAAGGGGGTCGAATCGACGGGTCCGTCCAGCAGGTCGCCGGCCGGGACCCGGGGCCCGGGAATCAGAGGTGTGCGCCTCGGTGAGGGCGGAGGGGGAGGGGGAGAAGAGGAGAGGGGCGCCGCGGCCAGGTAGGGGCGGACCAGGGCGCCCGCGGCCTCGGCGGGGTCGGTCCCGCGCCTCTCGCTCACGTGCTCGCCGCCCTGGTGGTCGCCCCTCCATCGCGGGGAGGTGCGGCTCGCACTCGTTCGCCGGACGTCGTCGGCCGGGAAGTCCGGCGGGTCCTGCTCGGGGCGCTGACGCTGGTGCTGCCGCTGACGCTGGTCCTGCCGCGCGGATGCGGGCGGCGGTTCCCGGTGGCGGGGCGGCGGCGTGATCGCCGTCCTCTCGGGGCGGGGACGCCGGGGGTGCTCGGGGACGAACACGTAGGCCAGGGCGATGGCCAGCATCGCGGCGGTCAGCGCCCACACGCGTCCGGCCAAGCTCTGGCGGGGCCTGCGGTGTCGCCCGTTAGGGTGGTGCTCCACGGTCTTCCTCCTGCTTGCTCAGGTGGTTGATCGCGCCCCGGTCCGGTGGGTCCAAGCACCGGTCGGGGCACCTTCTCTTCTTCTGTGTCCGGTTCTGTGTCCGGGCGGGTGTCATTGGCCCCGGTGGGGCTGCGCTTCCCACTCGGTGGTGCGGATCCGCTCGTCGAGCTGCTGCGGAGTGGCCGCGCTCAGCGGCGCGACGTGGTGCGGGCCGAGGTAGAAGGCGAAGAAGAGGCGTGATCCCGGTCCCCACAGCACCCACCAGTGGCTGTGCAGTTGGTCCAAGAGACGGGCGGCCTCGTACTTGTCGGTGTCCTGATCGCGGTCCCACGCCACTCCGTGCTCCTCAGGCCTCGACGCTCTCGTGGGCGGGCGCGTAGGGGTCGATGTGCGCCCAGACCGTCAGGGGCCTGCCGGGTTCGCCGTCCCAGCCCCATTCCACGGACAGCCGGTCCACGAGGCGCAGACCCCGACCGCACGTGGCCAAGGCGTCGGCCTCGGGGGTCAGCCGCGGTAGGCAGACGGTCTGTCCGGGGCGCGGCCCGTCGTCGGTGACCGCCACGAGGAGGACACGCTCCAGCAGGTGCCGCATCTGGATCCTCACCCGCCCGCATTCGGCGCCGGAAGCGCTGTGCAGCCAGGCGTTGGCCACCAGTTCGCTGACCACCACCAGCACGGGAAAGGCCCGGTGTGCGGGCAGGCGGACGCCGCGCTGGCACCAACTGCGGATCTGAGCCGACTGCGAGGGCTGGGATCCGAAGAACGCCGTGCGCGTCCCCGTCCCCCCGCTGGGGAACCGGTGCGGCAGTCCGCTCCCGGGCACCCGCCACTCCTCCTTCACCGCCCGCCTCGGCCGAGGCACACCAAACCCGCCCATCGCAAACTCCCTCAGATCAACAGTCACCTGGTGTGTCTGTCTCTAAGCAATGAGTATGTAGACACACAGAGCGATGCGCAATAGATTCCAGGGAAATTTGCGCGGAGACTGATTGCCACAAGTTGGCTCTCTGGGTAGGGATGCGCCAAACTGGACACACCCCGGCTCCTGGAGGTCATCGGTGGGTCAGAGCCCAGCAGGCGTCACCCGGCGCACCATCGCCCGCGTCATGAAGCGCGCTCGTATCCGGGCGGGCATCAAGAGTGGAACTGCGGCTCGTCACGCCGACATCAGTCCAGGCACGCTGACCAAGTACGAGAAGGCGGAGAACCCCTGGCCCGTACCGATCGTGTACGTGCTCAGCGAGTTCTACGGGCTGTCTCAGGAGGACAGAGACAAGCTCGTTGACCTGGCCAGGCAGAAGGAACTCGGCTGGTGGCACAGGCACCGGGACATTCCCGAGTGGTTCGAGTCCTACGTCGGCCTGGAATCCGAAGCGCACACCGTGCTGAACTACGAGGACGGCACGATCCCCGGGCTGCTCCAGACTGCCGACTACGCCCGTGCCGTGCTCTCGGCCGACGTCGATGCCGACTCGGACGAACAGATCGAAGCTCACGTCACCGTGCGCCTGCAACGGCAGAAGCGCCTGACCGAAGACTCTCCCCTCCAGTTCAATGCGGTGGTGAACGAGAGTGCCCTCTACCGCACCGTCGGTGGCGCGAAGATCATGCGCGAACAGCTCTCGATCCTGTTGGAACGTGCTGAGCTGCCCAACGTGGACCTCCGCGTCCTGCCTTTTGAGTCCGGCGCCCACCCCGCCAGCGAGGGAAGCTTCGTCCTCATGCAGTTCCCCGACTTGCTTGCTGATGTCAGCTTCGGGGACGTCGTTCTCGTTGAATACCGGGCAGGTGCCCTCTACCTGGAGAAGGATCCCGATATCGACCTCTTCTCGCGCATCTTTCAGCAGATCCAGGGCCAGGCTCTAAACCCTGAGGAATCCGTCAAACGCATCCAGCGCGTCCGCAGCGAACGATACGAAGGATGAGGCACAAGGTGGTTTTCAACGAGGCCGAGCGCGTGGCCTGGCACAAGTCCAGTTACTCCGGTGGTGGCGGTGGGAACTGTGTTGAGGTGGCGGAAGGGCGGAGCGTTCTGGTGCGCGACACCCAGCACCGTGAGCTCGGTGCCCTCGCCTTCACCGGCCCTGAGTGGAGCGGCTTGCTCGCCACCCTCAAGGCGCGTCAGCCGTAGCCGCACCGGGTACCTCGGAACCGTCCGGAGTCCCCGGACCAAGATGGGCCAACGGCCCACTTCCCGGCTGTCTCTCCGCCAGGTCCACGGCTTCGGCCGACCGTCCGATGTAGGCGGCCTGGTGTCCCAGCGCCGCGGGAACCTCCGCACGATCCCTCGTCCCCGGATGTCCGGGCCATGCGCGGGGCCCGAACCAAGGACCCGGCCGCGATGGGCAGGCTGTTGACCGACGCGCTGGCCGCTCGCGACCTGCCCTGGTCGCCGGGGGCGGCTGGGGGCAACATGTGGATCCCGCAGACCGGTGTCCCAAAGTCGGCCGTGGTCGAAGCCTTCGCCGCCCGGTTGCCGGCCACCCTCACCTCGATCAACCAGGAGAGACGATGTTCACCGGCCTGAGCGCCTTCCCCTTGACCCCGCTCAACGATGACCGCTTCGACGAGCAGGCCTACACCGGGCTCGTCACCCGCCTGGTCGAGGCGGGTGTCGACTCGGTCGGCGCGCTGGGATCGACCGGCTCCTACGCCTACCTGGACCGTGAGGAGCGTGGTCGGGTGGCCCGGGCCGCCGTGCGCTCGGCGGGCGAGGTGCCGGTGATCGTCGGTATCGGCGCGCTGCGCACCTCCCTGGTGCGCGCCTTGGCCGAGGACGCCCAGGAAGCCGGGGCGGCCGCCGTGATGCTGGCCCCGGTGAGCTACCAGCAGCTCACCGACGAGGAGGTGTTCGGGCTCTACGAGGAGGTCACAGCGGACCTGTCGGTGCCGCTGGTGGTCTACGACAACCCGGGCACGACGCACTTCACCTTCTCGAACGGGTTGTACGCGCGCATCGCCGAGCTGCCCAACGTGGCCGCGATCAAGATCCCCCCGGTCCCGCTGGACCCGTCCGCCGCCCGCGAGCGCGTCGGCGCGATCCGCGAAGCCGTTCCCGACCATGTGAGCATCGGGATCTCCGGCGACAGCGCCGCCGCCACCGGGCTGAACTCCGGCTGCCAAGCCTGGTACTCCGTGGTGGGAGGCACCGTGCCCGACACCGTGCTGCCCCTGGCCCGTGCCGCCCTCAACGGTGATTCCGCGGCCGCCGTGGCCGAGTCGGAGCGGCTGAAGCCGTTGTGGGAGATGTTCGCCGCCCACGGCAGCCTGCGTGTGACCGCCGCGATCGCCGAGCACCTGGGACTGGTCGCCCCGCACTGCCTCCCCCGCCCGGTCCTGGGCCTTTCCAACGCCGATCGGGAGCGGGTGGCCCGCCTGGCCGAGGAACTGCACCTGGCGTGAACCACACCAGCGCACGCACCAGGTGGGGGTTGACCCCGCTACGTCGTGGCCGTCGCGCCCACGCTCTCGGCGGCGCTGGTATCCCGGCGTGAGCGCTTCACCACCCGAAGCTCGTCTGCCGGGGGAAGCGTCGGATCGCACCCTGCTCCCGTGCCCTGCCTGCGGAACCCGTAGGCGTCTTCCTCAGGTCCGCGTCGACGTCCACCGCTTCGAGCTGTGGCCGTGGGCATCGCCGGAAGTCGGTCCGGGCTCCCACGAAAGGAGGGGGTCGGGCGGCCTGGAGCTCCTCCCGGAAACCGAGCCGGGTCCTTGCTTTCGCCAGAGGTGCCGGAGGACTCTCCGGACCTAGGCTCCCCGTGGCCCAGAAGGACACGGACAGGGGGAGAACGGGATGACGCGGAAGCCGAACACGGGTGCCGGGACGGTGGCCTGAGATGCTGCGCACCACCCTGGCGGGCCTGCGCCTGCACCGGGGCCGCCTGTTCACCACGGCCCTGGCCATCGTGCTGGGCGTCATGTTCGTTACCGGAACGCTGGTCTTCACCGACACCATGAGCGAGAGCTACAGTCGGCAGGCTCTGAGCGGTGTGGACGACTTCGACGCGCTCGCCGTCGCCGACCGGAGTGAGGAAGCCGCACCGACCGGGCTCGACGGGGAACTCCTGCGGGAGGTCCGCGCGCTTTCGGAGGTCGACGCGGCCGCGGGCCTGGTCTACGGCAGCGCCGCCCTGCTGGACGAACGCGGCCGAGCTGCGGGCCAGGTGGCGACCCTGGCGGTGTCGCTGCCGGAGGAGGAGGCCCTGCACCGCTACCCCGTCGTCGAGGGGCGTGCACCACAGGTCGCCGACGAGGTCGCGCTCGCCACCGCCACGCACCGCCAGACCGGCCACGGGATCGGCGACCGGGTGCAGGTGCACGGCGTCGACGGCCGGACGCACGAGTTCACCGTCGTCGGCTTGGTCAACGCCGGGGTCGACTCCCTGATGAACTTCCGGGGCACCCTGTTCTACACCCCTGATGCCACCGCCGCGCTGACCGGCCGTGACGACTTCGTGGAGATCGACGTCGTGGGCGCCGACGGACTGTCGCAGGAGGAGGTCGCCGAGGCCGTGGCGGCGGTCGTCGAAGCGGCCGGGGCCGAGGGCGTCGACGTCAGCACCGGTCAGGAGTACGCGGCTCTCCTGTCCGACGCCGCCAGCCTCCAGGCCGAGGTCTACGCCATGGCGCTGCTGCTGTTCGCCGCGGTCGCGGTGTTCGTCGGCGGGCTGGTCATCTACAACACCTTCGCCATCCTCATCGCCCAGCGCCAGACCGAGATGGCCCTGCTGCGCTGTGTCGGCGCCACGCGCTCCCAGGTCTTTCGCTCCGTGCTGCTGGAGGCCCTCATCGTGGGCCTGCTCTCCTCCGCCGTCGGAGCGGCCGCCGGCGCGGGGCTGGGCGCGGGCGGGTTCGCGGTGCTCAGCGCGGCCAACCCGGACATGGCCACCGCACCGGTCATCACGCCGACGGCGGTCGCGGTGGGCCTGGCCGTCGGCACCGTCGTGACACTGGTGTCCGCCCTGGTCCCGGCCCTGCGCGCGACCGGTGTCCCGCCGCTGGCCGCACTGCGCACCGGTGCCACCGCGCACGCCCCCGGAGGGCGCCGGGCCGGTGTGCTGCGGGCCGCCGCCGCGCTACCGTTCCTCGCCGCCTCCGCCGCGGTCTGCGCGTTCGCCCTGCGGGCCGAGCCGGGGCAGGCCGCCATGGGCATGGTCGCCGCCTCGGGGGTGGTCGCGTTCGTCGGCGTCCTGATCCTGGGCCCCCTCCTGGTGAGCGCGCTGACGGCCCTGGTGGCCCGGCCGTTGCGGCGCACGGGGGTGGCGGGCATGCTCGCCGTCGACAACTCCCGGCGCAGCCCCAGACGGGCCGCGACCGCGATGGTCGCCCTCACCGTGGGGGTCACGCTCGTCACCGGCTTCTCGGTGGTCAGCAGCACCATGGAACGGACGATCGACCACAAGCTCGACGCGCAGTTCCCCATCGACTACATGCTCTCCAAGTACTACGACGAGCAGGACACGGGCATCCCCGGGCGCATCGCGCAGCGGCTCCAGGACGACGGCGACTTCGACGAGGTCTACACGGTGCGGAGCGTGGACGCCGAGGTCGCCGGACGTATGTCGCGGGTGGATGCGGTCACCGGGATCTCACTCCAGGAGGCCGCCGGGGAGGCGCTTCTGGAGGGCGGTCTGGACGGAGCCCCGGGTACCGCCGTGCTCCGGGCGGACGCGGCGGCGGAGCTGGGCACGGGCGTCGGCGACACGGTCCCCGTCACGACCGAGGAGGGCCGGCGCGATGTCGAGGTCACGGCGGTCGTCGACCGGGAGACCATCCTCCCCGAGGTCACGCTCCCGCTGGAGGACTTCGGCGCCGGCTTCGACCGCGAGAACGACGACATCGTGTACGTGGTCCTGGCCGACGGGGTGTCCCAGGAACGGGCGCGCGCCGAACTGGAGTCGGTGGTGGCGGACGAGCCGACCGTCGCCCTGGACAACGCCGCCGCGATCAAGGAGCAGTACACGGGCATGATGGACCAGTTGTTCCTGGCCGTGCTCGGGCTGTTGGCGCTGACGATCGTCATCGCGGTGTTCGGCATCGCCAACACCATGGCCCTGTCGGTCCTGGAGCGCACCCGCGAGTCCGCGCTCCTGCGCGCCCTGGGGCTGTCGCGGGGACAGATGCGGCTCATGCTCGCGACCGAGGCCGTGATCGTCTCGGGGATCGGCGCGGTCGTCGGTGTCGCCCTGGGCGTGGTCTTCGGCGCCCTGGCGGGGCGGACGATGATGGAGGGAACACTGTTCGCCCTTCCCGCGGGCGAGATCGCGGCCTTCCTCGTGGGCGCCGGGCTGGTCGGCCTGCTCGCCGGGGTACTGCCCGCCCGAAGGGCCGCCCGCGCCTCGATCACCGAGTCCCTGACCGACCAGTGACCGGGCAGGTTCTGGTGAATCCGAAGTCCGCACCACAGACGGCAAGGGGATTTAGATATCTCCTATGGGCCACCCGACGAAGGCGCCACCGTCTTGGTAGACGAGGTTGATATTGACGGACTCCAGGAGATCCTGCAGGTCAGGGTTTGGCTTTTTTGGGAGCAAGACAGCAAGGGTGGGGTTCGGGTTAATATGTCTCCGGTAATCCATGAGTTGACCGATGGCCATGCGAACAGATTCGCGTGAGCTTGTCCCTTTAGCTTCGTAGAGTACATGAGACTTGGTGTCATACAGATCAGTGAGGAGACTGGAAGAGAGGCCCGAAGTTCTGATCTGGAATCTTCGCACCTGATGCTCGTGTTCTTCGAGCATATCCCTGAATGCTTCACAAAGCTCTGCTTCTCGGCGCTCGACCTTGGTGCTGCGGGTCGCTGACCTGGAGATAGGTTTGCCACTGTAAGTCTCGGGATCCACGATGATGCTCGTGGCGGTATCAACCGGGACCTGCTGGATCTCAGTCTCCGTCAAGGGCGCGATGGTGTCTTCGGGAAGCGGCGTGAGTTCATCGACTGGGCGCAGACGAAATACGATGACGCGCCGAAGCTCGCCTGCCTGGTTGGGTGCCTGGCGGAGGACGTAGGGCTCTTCCTCGTCCAGCTTGAACTTGCCAACGTAGCGTTGGAGTTTAGTTCCTTCCCCAGGCACTCTTCCAGCCGCCTTAAAGACGCGTAGTGCACGCCCCTCTTCCGCATGCATTAGGATGGCACGGTTTCTTGGGCCATAGCGCCCATGAAATACCTGGTCGCCCTCACCGTCGCCGGTGTACTCAAAGAGAGGGGTGCTGGAATCATCGGTGGGGAGCCAGCCGTCGTAGTACCCAGACTTCTCGCCTGATGCAGGATCGGTATAGAGCAGCACATTGGGAGAGGTTGAGCATGGCTGGATTCCTTGACCTTGTCCCCCACCAAAAACCGCTTTCATCTCCTTGCGGGTGGTAAGTTCACCGGGTTTGATCCATTTGTCAGCCATGGGCTCAATGTACAGCTTTGGTGGGTACTGGTCTCGTCGCTCAGTGGAGTGAAAAGAGCAGGGGCCTGCGGCGAGACTGCCGGTGCCTGTGAAAGCCCAGGTAGGGCTGCCGAATACGCCCGAGTGAGCACTCGTGGGGAGCAGGTAGATACTCCTGGTTCATCGGGGACACTCGGGATCGTGTGAGGCGACCTCCTCCAGGTCGACCTCTGGCCCGGCCAGTGGATCCACGCCATGTCCATCGGCGATTCTGGACTACTGGATGAAGGGCCCCTCTGTCACCGGTTAGGCCGTCGGGCGAAGTGCCCGCGCCCGCTCCTGGCCCGCGTCCGAAACCGGGCCCGAAACGGTGCCTACGCCAAACCCTCGTCAAGACTTCATCGGGTTCTCCGTGAACCCGAGAGTTTCTCCGCAGGTGGGAGCCCTACGCCTGGCAGCCTCAGAGGCATCGTCGACGCCTTTGGAGGACCGCTCTATGGACATGCCCGTGGTGAACTCGTGCCAGGTGGACGCCTGCGCCTACAACACCGAACACACCTGCCACGCGCTGGCCATCACCGTGGGGGACTCCACCCACGCCCAGTGCGACACCTTCTTCGGGACGCAGACCAGTGGCGGCGACCCCGCCAGCACCGGCCACGTCGGAGCCTGCAAGATGGCCGACTGCCAGCACAACGTCCGGTTGGAGTGCCAGGCACCGGGTATCTCCGTCGGCTTCGCGCAGGACCAGGCGGACTGCCTCACCTACGCGCCGGCGTGAACACCCGTCGGCGTGAACCCGCCCCGCCGCACCGCGGGGCGGGTTCGGAGCCGAACCGGGTCAGACCCGGACGCCCGCCTCGCCGGCCTCGTGGCGCAGCCGCTCCATGATCTCGGCGGCGGGGGCGTCCATGGCCTTGCGGAAACCCGTGCCCGCCCACAGAGCCATCCCGTCGGGGTCCCCCGCCTGGGCGGCGGCCGCGCGCAGCGGCTTGGTCATGTGGTGGATCTCGGGGTAGGCGCGGGGTGCCTCCGGGTGCTCGGAGACGAACCGGTTGACCAGTCCACGCGCGAGACGTCCGGTGAAGGCCCGGGTCAGCGTGGTCTCGGTGTAGGAGGGGTCGGCCAGCGCCGCCTTGTGTTCGGGGTGGGCGCCGCTCTCGTGGCACCGCAGGAACGCCGTGCCGAGCTGCGCGGCGGCGGCGCCCCGCTGTAGGACCCCGGCCACGTCCGCACCGGTCATGAGCCCTCCGGCGGCGATCACCGGGACGTCCACCGCATCGACCACGTCCGGCAGCAGTTCCCACAGCGACCGGTCCGCGCTCCTGTTCCCGTGCTCGTCCCCGGTCGCGGCGAACGAGCCCCGGTGTCCGCCGGCCTCCACGCCCTGGGCGCACACGCCGTCGGCGCCGCGCTCCACCGCCAGGCGCGCCTCCTCGACCGTGGTCACGGTGACCACCGTGGCGCTGCCGACCCTGCGCAGCCGCTCCAGGACACCGGCCTCCGGGCAGCCGAAGGTGAAGCTGACGACGGGGACGGCGGCCTCGGCGAGCAGGTCGATCTTGGCGTCCCACGCGTCGTCGTCGTGCACGGGCTCACCCACCGACACCTCGTAGCGCTTCGCCTCGGTCTCCAGGAGCGGCATGTAGGGGGCGGGGGCGTCCGGGGCGCAGATCGGGCCGGGGACGAACACGTTCACGCCGAACGCGGCGACCCCGGAGTCCCGCACCGCCCGGATCCGGGTGGCGAGGGTGTCGGGCCCCAGGTAGCCGGCGGCCAGGAATCCCGTCCCGCCCGCCTCGGTCACGGCGGCCACCAGCTCGGGCGTGGCGGCTCCGCCCGCCATGGGCGCCTGCACGATGGGGCGCTCCCGTAGTAGATCAGTCAGTCCCATGCTTCCTCCGTGTGTCGTCAGTGGCCCGGTGGGGTCGGGCCACGGCTCCCCCAATCTCGATGACTCCGGAGCGGGGTGCTTCCTTCCTCTCGGACTGGTGCGAATACTACATATCCGTTTTGTCGTCCGAAGGGCGATCTGCGTACCAAGAGTCAGTCAAGCCACTGCCCCAGAATTTATGTGGAACACATCACGGATTCCTCGCCGCCGGAACAGGGAAAAATACTGTGCCGGTTCTGTCACGGTCGCGACGCTACACGGCCTTTTCGTCGGTTTCCGACGCGTTCGAGGGATGGTCGGCGAACCTGGTCGACTCCGGGAGGAGCCGGGACGACACGGCGGCCACGACCGCCGCGACCACGCTGAACGCGACCACCGCCGTCACCGCCCACTCCATCCCGAGCAGCCCCCACAGCCACCCGAACGACAGCACGGTCAGCATCCTGACGGCGTTGCCGACCATCCCCAGCATCGAGAACATCGTGTTGCGGTTGGCGTCGGAGAACATCAACTGCTGCCACACCTGTGACAGCACCACCGTCAGCCCGATCAGGAACTCGGACGCCGTCAGGCCCGCGACCAGCGGGACGAGTCCGTGCGCCGCCAACAGCAGGGGCAGGCCCGAGGACGCCGCGAGCAGGGGCGCCCACATGTGGGGACGGCTCCGGCCCGCGAACCGCGAACTCGCCGAACCCGCCGTCATGGCGGCCATCATCACCAGCAGCACCAGCCCGTTGAGGCGCACGTCCTCGCCGTGGGCGGCCGTCAGCATCGGCTGCCAGGAGACCACCAGCGCGGCCAGACCGGAGACCGACGCCACCGACAGCGCCATCAGCGGCACGAAGCGCCTGCTCGCGACCAGCACGGCCGACTCCCGGACGATCCGGGTGACCGGGCGTCCCGGCTGGCCCGGCGAGCGGGGGAAGCACACGGGCGTCAGAGCCCCCAACACGACCAGCACCGCGCCGCCCGCCGCCATCATGGCGTCGGCGGGCAGCCAGGTCCCCGCCACCATGACCGAGGCCGCGCCCAGCACCGCGCCGCCGCGCCCCGACACCTGGCCGATCCGCACCGTGCGCGCGATCCGCGCCGAACGGTCGCGGCTCCCGATCCGGTTGACCACGAGCGCGACCAGCGTCCCCGAGTGCAGGTGGAAGCCGGTCGCCCACAGGTACATGCCCGCGAGTGTCGGCGCGAGCCCGTCCGCCTGCCCCATCAGCAGGAAGCCCGCGCCCCACACGGCCAGGCCTACCGCCAGGAGCCTGCGGTGCCCGTACCGGTCGCCGAGCGCTCCGCTGGGGGCCTCGACCAGCAGGGCCACCAGGTTCGCGGAGCCGAGCATCAGGCCCAGCATCCACGGCTCGGCCCCGCGATCCATGAACACCGTGACGAAGACCGCACCGAAAAGGAAGTCGGCCGTCGCGCCGAGCAGGGTGAAAAAGGTGTACCGGACGAGTAGCGACGATTCTCCGGGGCTGTCCGCTGTCATGGGCGTGTTTTTCCTGTCGGGGAACTCCGCGGCTCCGAACGGAAATTCCGCCCACGCTAGCACCGGCCGATTCCGCGGCCCACAGGTTTTTCCGCGTACGGGAAACCGGCCGCCCCGTGCGCCGCGGCGCCTCCGTGCCGAGCCGGCCACACCCGTTGATCTTGTACTTATAGCGAGTTTCGGCGCCGAAACTCGCTATAAGTACAAGATCAACGTTGGGGGCGCCTAGGCCAGGGCATCGGTGAGGGCGGCGGCCAGGACCGGCACCCCCGGGTTCTGGTCCCCGCGCGGCCACACCAGGCCGAGCGCCGACTCCGGCAGGCCGCTGACCGGAACCAGGACGACGTCGTCCCGGTCGTCGTGGGCCGTGGTGTCCCCGCACAGCAGCATGGCGCCCCGGCCCGCGGCGACCTGGGACATCCCCTCCCGCAGGGTGTCCACGCCCTGCTCGTGGTGGATGGTCCTGCCCAGCGGGGTGACGGTGGGGGAGTGGACGCGCAGCCAGTAGTCGGGCGCCCGCCGGACCGGGATGAGCGGGACCCGCGCCATGTCCTCCACCCCGACGCCGGAGCGCGAGGCGAGCGGGTGGTCGGCGGGCAGCGCGAGACGCTGGGGCTGCCGCGAGAAGACCGCTCCCACGACCAGGTCGCGCTCACGGACCGGCAGCAGGACCACGGCGGCGTCCACCTCGCCCTCGCGCAGCGGGCTGAACACGTCCGTGAGCTTGATCTCCATGATCTCCACCCGCGCGCCGGGCTCGCGCTCCTCGAACGCGCGGACCGCCTCGGCCACGGGCCCGTGCACCGTGCCCTGGAAGCCGAGGCGCACCCGCAGCGGACCGCCCCGGGCCCGCTCACGGGCTCCGTCCACCACCGCGGCCAGGTTCTGGTAGGCGGGCCGCAGGGCGTCGAGGAACTCCTCGCCGAAGCGGGTGAGGCCGAAGCGGCGGCTGGCGGGATCCATCAGCGGGGCGCCGACCCGGGCCTCCAGCGAGCGCACCAACCGGTCCACCGTGTCCGCGGACACGCCCAGCCGCTCGCCCGCGTGCCCGGGGTGCAGCTCCTCGGACAGGACGAGGAAGCACTCCAGCTCCCGGATCTCGATCCCCCGCAAACGGCCGCCCTCCTCTCGTGTCCGTCACCGCGTCGCCTGCCGCCCCCCTGGGGCGCGGTGGAGCGGCGAGCAACCCTCATAGAAGCACGGTGACCCCCGATCCGCTTCGCCCGCCTCCCGGCCCGGGCGAGTCCCGTACCTGACCGGAGGGGTGGAGGGGCCACCGGATACGCTCTGCGCGACAGCGATTCCCGGGAGGAGCCACCATGACAGCGACCGCGGTCGTCACCGGAGCCAGCAGCGGGATCGGGGCCGCCACCGCGCGCGGGCTCGCGGCGCGGGGCTACGACGTGGTCCTCGTCGCCCGCCGCGCCGACCGGATCGAGGCGCTGGCGGAGGAGCTGGCCAAGGAGGGCCACGGCGCCCGCGCGCACGTCCTCGACGTCACCGACCGCGCGGCCGTCGACGCCTTCGCCGAGTCCCTGCCCGCCTGCGACGTGCTGGTCAACAACGCGGGCGGCGCCATCGGCACGGAGAGCGTCGCCGCCGGCGACCCCGCCGACTGGCGCGCCATGTACGAGGTCAACGTCATCGGCGTGCTCAACATGACCCAGGCCCTGCTGCCCAAGCTGACCGCCGGCGGCGACGGCACCGTGCTGGTCGTCTCCTCCGTGGCCGGGCACGTGGTCTACGAGGGCGGTGGCGGCTACGTGGCCGCCAAGCACGGCGCGCACACCCTCGCCGCCACGCTGCGCCTGGAGCTGTGCGGTGAGCCCGTGCGCGTACTGGAGGTCGCGCCCGGCATGGTCAGGACCGAGGAGTTCTCCCTCAACCGGCTGCGCGGCGACGCCGGCGCCGCCGAGGCCGTCTACGCCGGTGTCCCCGACCCGCTGACCGCCGAGGACGTCGCCGACACCATCGTGTGGGCGGTCACCCGTCCCCCGCACGTGAACATCGACCTCCTGGTGGTGCGCCCGCGCGCGCAGGCCGCCCAGCACAAGGTCCACCGCGTCACGCCGGAGGAGGAGTAGGCCGGCGGAGGCGGACCGGGCGGGCGCCGGGAGGTGCGGGAGGAGGGGACGGACTCAGTCCTCGGACCCGGGGGAGGCGCACTCGGCGCAGTCGCAGTAGTTCGTCGTGGACATGGACCGGCACCTGGTGCAGATCTTGCGCTTCACCCCGGGAGGATCGTGCTTCCAGTCGTGCTGCCCCCGCCGACAGATCCCCGAGGGGCCGATGACGGTGTCGTCACGTGAGGTGTCCATGGGAGCACGGTAGTCGCGGCGCGCGGGTATGGCCAGAGTCCGCGGCCGTAGCCGCGCGGGCCGCCGCGCGCACGGCGGCCCGCGTCCCGGCTCAGGTGTCCAGCTCCTTGGACAGCATCTCCACCAGCCCGTCCAGGACCTTGTCGGCGTCCTCGGAGTCCTCGCAGGTCACGGTTACCGTCTCTCCGTGTTTGGCGCCCATCGACATCACCGAGAGCACGCTGCGCGCGTCCACCGGCTTGTGTCCCTCGCGGGAGACCATGACGGGCAGGCCGGAGTCGTTGACGGCCTGGACGAACAGGGCGGCGGGGCGGGCGTGCAGGCCGAGCTGGGAGGCGATGGCCACGGTGCGCTGGGGCATGTCAGTCCTCGGGGGTCGTCGGGCGGGCCGTTGCGGGCCCGGTCAGAGTGTGTCGACCGACCACTGCGGGTCGGGGTCGGCCACCACCGTGATGGCGTCGGTGGCCACGTCGTCGGGAGAGGGGACGGTGGTTCCGGGCAGGGACACCGCGGCCGTTCCCCATGCCACGGCACGGCGCAGCCGTTCGGCGGGGGAGCCGTCCGTGCCCAGGAAACCGGCGAGGGCGCAGTCGCCCGCGCCCACCGTGCTGCGCGTGCGGACCTGGGGTCCGCGCGCCCACCAGGTGTGCCCGGAGGCCACGAGTATCGCACCGTGTCCACCGAGTGTCACGAGCGCGGAACCGTTCCCCCGGTCCAGGACCTCGCGGGCGGCGCCGGTGACCGCGCCCACCGTGGGCAGGTCCCGCCCGACCAGCTCGGCCAGTTCCTCGTGGTTGGGCTTGAGCAGGGACACCGACCCCGCGCGCGCCGCCGCCTCCAGGGGTTTGCCGGAGGTGTCCAGTGCGAGGGGCACCCCGTGGGAGGCGGCCAGTTCGGCGACGCGCACGTACAGGTCGTCGGGGGCGCCGGCGGGAAGGCTGCCGCTGGCCACCACCCAGTCGGGGCCGCGGCCGAGCTCCTCCGCCAGGGCGCGGAGCAGGGCGTCGGTCTCCTCGGGGGACAGGACGGGACCGGGGGCGTTGAGCTTGGTGGTGGTTCCGTCGGCCTCGGTGACGGCGATGTTGGCGCGTGTCTCCCCCTCGATGGGGACGGTGACGCAGGGGAGGTCCCCGAGCAGGGCGGTGAGTTCGGCGCCCCCGCCCCCGCCCACGGGCAGGACCGCCCGTGTGGCGGCGCCCGCGCGGCGCAGGGCCCGGGCGACGTTGACGCCCTTGCCGCCCGCCTGCGCGCGGGTGGAGCCCACCCGCAGGACCTCGCCGCGTACCAGGCGGTCCACCTCCAGGGTGTGGTCCACGCTCGGGTTGGGGGTGAGGGTCAGGATCATGGGTGCTCTTTTCGGGAGTGTCTGCGCCCGGCCCGGTCTGGATGTTGGACTGTATTTGATTATGTGTGTTTGCCTGTGTATGTCAACACTAGTGGGTCCCCGTTCCCGGTTCCGCGGGGCGGTCGGCGGGGGCGTTTCGCGGCCGTTCCTCCCCTGTCACCGGCATCGTACGCGTGGCGCGTCGTCGGATGATCCTCCCTGATTCCCCTGGTCGGCCGGGTGGTGCGGGCGTGGTGGTCTCGTGTGGGATTGCTGGGATATTGGGTGGAGGAACCCCTTGTGTGTTCCAAGCAACACCATTAAACTCACCGAAAACCACACCGAAACACAGGTGATCCAACATGTACGCGGAAGAGCGCCAGAAGGTGATCCTCGAACGCGCCCGACGGGACGGCCGGGTCGACGTCACGGGGCTCGCCACGGAGTTCGACGTGACCTACGAGACCGTCCGGCGCGACCTCACGGCACTCGAACGCCACGGGGTGCTGCGCAGGGTCCACGGTGGCGCGATCCCCGTCGAGCGGCTGGGCTTCGAGCCCGCCCTCAACGTGCGCGACTCCGTCCTGACCGAGGAGAAGGAGCGCATCGCCAAGGCCGCCCTGGCCGAACTCCCCGAGGAGGGCGCCGTCCTGTTCGACGCGGGGTCCACCACCGGGCGCCTCGCCGAGCAACTGCCCTCCGACCGCGAACTCACCGTCGTCACCAACTCCCTCTCCATCGCCCTCACCCTCGCCCCGCGTACCAACGTCAACCTCATGCTGCTCGGTGGCCGCCTGCGCACCCGCACCCAGGCCACCGTCGACGCCTGGGCGCTGCGCTCACTCGCCGAGTCCTACGTGGACGTGGCCTTCATGGCCGCCAACGGCGTCTCCGTCGAGCGCGGGCTCACCACGCCCGACCCCGCGGAGGCCGAGGTCAAGAGGGCCATGATCGCCTCGGCGCGCCGCTGCGTCCTCCTCGCCGACCACACCAAGGTGGGCAACGACCACTTCGCCCGCTTCGCCGTGGTCGAGGACCTGGACACGATCATCACCGACACCGGGCTCGCCACGGGGCTCGCCGAGGAACTGGAGGCCGCCGGACCCCGCGTCCAGGTGGTCTGACCGGCCGGGTGCTCCGGAGCGCCGTCCTGTGGTCCTCCCGGCCGGGGGCCGCACCGCCCCGGAGCACCCCTCACCACCCCGCTCCCGCACCGTCCACCCCTCACCCAGTACCGCCCTCCGTTTCGCACCGTCCACCCCCGCACCACCCGATCCCCCGACACCCACCCCTCTGCTCAGTACCACCCACCCCCACCCCGGCGCGGTAGAAGCCCGCCGCACCTCCCAGGAGGTCCCCATGACCACACAGCAAAGCGGCAGCAGGCTCGCCTCGGTGCGCTCCGGAGTCCAGCGCTTCGGCGGGTTCCTGTCCAGCATGGTGATGCCCAACATCGGCGCGTTCATCGCCTGGGGGCTGATCACCGCCCTGTTCATCCCCGACGGCTGGTGGCCCAACGAGTACCTGGCCGAACTCGTCGGGCCCATGATCACCTACCTGCTCCCGCTGCTGATCGCCTACACCGGCGGAACCCTGGTGCACGGGCAGCGCGGCGGTGTGGTCGGCGCGGCGGCGACCATGGGCGTGATCGTCTCGGCGGACATGCCGATGTTCCTGGGCGCGATGCTCATGGGACCGCTGTCGGCCTATCTCATGAAGCACTTCGACCGGGTGGTCCAGCCGCGGATCAAGACCGGCTTCGAGATGCTGGTCAACAACTTCAGCGCCGGCATCCTCGCGGCGCTCCTGGCGGTCCTGGGCGCCTACGTGGTCGGACCGCTCGTGGGCGCCATCGCCCGGGCACTGGGCACGGCGGTGCAGTTCCTCATCGACATGAGCCTGCTGCCCGTGGTCTCGGTCCTCGTCGAGCCCGCCAAGGTGCTCTTCCTCAACAACGCCATCAACCACGGCGTCTTCACGCCGCTGGGCACGGCCCGCGCGGTCACCGAGGGCAGCGCCATCGAGTTCCTCATCGAGACCAACCCCGGTCCCGGCCTGGGCATCCTCCTGGCCTGCATGCTCTTCGGGTCCAAGGTCAGCCGTGCCACCGCCCCCGGAGCGATCGTCATCCACTTCTTCGGCGGCATCCACGAGATCTACTTCCCGTACATCCTCGCCCAGCCCAAGCTGATCCTGGCCGCGATCGGCGGCGGGATGTCCGGCGTCGCGACCTTCATGCTCCTCGACGCCGGGCTCATCTCCGCCGCCTCCCCCGGCAGCATCATCGCGCTCATGGCGGTCACCCCGCCCGGGGGCCACGTACAGGTCCTGGCCGGAGTCGCCGCCGCCACCATCGTCTCCTTCGTCATCGCCTCGCTCCTGCTCGGCTTCGGCCGGTCCGAGCGCAGGGCCGAACGCGAGGAGAAGACCCAGCAGGAAGCCGCAGAGAAGCAGGAGAACAACCGATGAGCAGCATCGAGGGTTCCGCCATCAAGAAGGTCGTCGTGGCGTGCGACGCGGGCATGGGCAGCAGCGTCCTGCTCACCTCGCAGTTGAGCAAGTCCCTGTCCCCGCACGGGGTGGCCGTCGAACACGCCCCCGTCGACCGGATCCCCGAGGGCGCCGACGTGGTCCTGTGCCACACCGGCCTGGTCGACCGGGCCCGCAAGCGGGCCCCCGACACCGTCGTCATCGCCTTCCAGATGTTCATGGGAGACCCGGCCTTCGCCCGCCTGGAGCAGGCCGTCAGGGACGGGAGCACCCTTGCCGAGTGAGCTGGTGCTGACCGCCGACGCGGTCCGGCTGAACCGCACCGCTACGGGCCGGACCGACGCCATCGACCAGTGCGGCGCCCTCCTGGTCGAGCTCGGCGCGGTCGAGCCCGGCTACGTGAGCGCCATGCACGAACGCGAGGCCTCCGTCCCCACCTTCGTGGGCGAGGGCGTGGCCATCCCGCACGGCACCGACGCCTCGCGGTCGCTGGTGAGGAGGACCGCGCTGGCCGTGGTCCAGTTCCCCGACGGGGTCGACTGGGGCGGGCCCACCGTCCACGTGGCCATCGGCATCGCCGCCTCCGGGGAGGAGCACCTGGGCGTGCTGTCCTCGCTGGCGGGGATCCTCACCGACCCCGACAGGGCCGCCCGGCTGCGCGCCGCGGCCACCCCGTCCGACGTCGTCGAACTGCTCGGCCCCGTCCGGAACGGCTGAGCACACCCACCACCCGCCGGGCCGGGACCGGTCCGGCGGGCACCACCAGAAAGGCCCGAACATGCTCGTCGCCCGCTTCTACGCACCCGGTGACATCCGACTGGAGCAGGCTCCCGAGCCGACCGCCGGACCCGGACAGATCAAGATCGCCGTCGTCAACTGCTCCACCTGCGGCACGGACGTGAAGATCTCCCGGCACGGCCACCACCACATCCGCCCGCCCCGCGTGATCGGGCACGAGATCGCCGGACGGATCGTGGAGGTGGGCGAGGGGGTCACCGGCTGGGCCGAGGGCGACCGCGTCCAGGTCATCGCCGCCATCCCGTGCGGGACCTGCGCGGAGTGCTCCGACGGCCGGTTCACCGTGTGCTCCCGCCAGGAGTCCATGGGCTACCACTACGACGGCGGCTTCGCCGAGTACATGGTCATCCCCGAGGCGGTCCTGGCCGTGGACGGGGTCAACCGGGTCCCCGAGGACGTCGACTTCGCCGAGGCCTCCGTCGCCGAGCCGCTGGCGTGCGTGCTCAACGGCCAGGAGATCGCCGGGGTCGGCGAGGGCGACACGGTGGTGGTCATGGGGGCCGGTCCCATCGGCTGCCTGCACGTCCGGCTGGCCCGGGCCCGCGGCGCTTCGAGGGTCTACCTGGTGGACCTCAACCGGGGCCGCCTGGACATGTCCGCCGCCGTCGTCGGCCCCGACGCCGCGATCTGCGGGGAGGAGACCGACGCGGTGGAGGAGGTACTCCGCCTGACCGACGGCCGGGGCGCCGACGTGGTCATCACCGCCGCCGCCTCCGGACGCGCCCAGGAGGACGCGCTGCGCATGGTCGCCCGCAGCGGCCGGATCAGCCTCTTCGGCGGCCTGCCCAAGGACGCGCCGGTCATCCAGTTGGACGCCAACGCGGTGCACTACCGGGAGCTCAGGATCTTCGGCGCCAACGGCTCCAGCCCCGAGCACAACCGCCGTGCCCTGGAGCTGATCTCCTCCGGCGCCGTGCCGGTGGCCGACCTGATCACCGAGCGGATGTCCCTGTCCGACGTCCACAAGGCCATCGAGACGGTGGCCTCGGGCACCGCGATCAAGGTGACCATCCAGCCCTAGGTCATGTTCTCTTGAGGCTGCGCTTCGCCTCGTGCTCGGGCGCCGCGGGTACGGGGACCCTCGGGACCTCCGGCGGCCCCGTCGGCGCCCTCGCTGTGTCGTCTTTGAGGCTGCGCTGCGCCTCGTGCTCGGGCGCCGCGGGTACGGGAACCTTCGGTCCCTGCGGCGCCCTCGCCACCACCCCTGGTGGCACAGGACCCAGTCCACCGAACAGAACCCAGCCGCTCCGGCCGCCGGAGCGGACCCCGGACCCCGGACCCCCGGACCCCGGCACCCGAGAACCAGAGAAGCCGCCGGGGTGGACCCGGGGCGTTCCGGGGAAGGACATCCCCCGAAAACGGCACCCCCGGCATTCCCAGCCATTCCCGACGTACGGAGCGAACATGGCGCAGACCGACCCCCTCCCCTCAGCGACCGGTATCCACCGGTGCTCGGGCATCCCCGCCAGTCCCGGCGCCGCCGTCGGACCGGTGGCGCGGATGGCGCCCCCGCCGTCCCTGCCCGAGCAGCGGCCGACCACGGGCAAGCCCGGCGACGAGGCGGACCGGGCCCGGCGGGCCCTGGAACAGGTGGCCGAGCTGCTCGACCGGCGGGCCGCCGGCCTGGAGGGCGACGCGGCGGCGGTGCTCGGCGCCCAGGCGCTCATGGCGCGCGACCCCGACCTGGCGCGCCGCGTCGGGGAGCGCACCGAGGAGGGGGACCCGGCGGCGTGGGCGGTCCACTCCGCGTGCGGCGCCTACCAGGAGCTGCTCCAGGCGGCCGGGGGCTACCTGGCCGAGCGCGCCGCCGACCTCGCCGACATCCGGGACCGCGCGGTGGCCCTTCTCATGGGCCTGCCCATGCCCGGGGTGCCCGATCCCGGCGTTGCGCACGTGCTGGTAGCCGACGACCTCGCGCCCGCCGACACCGTCCAGCTCGACACCGAGCGGGTGCTCGGCATCGTCACCCGCTACGGCGGCCCCACCAGCCACACGGTCATCCTGGCCCGGGCGCTCGGTATCCCCGCCGTCGTGGGTTGCGAGGGCGTCGAGGGCCTCGCGGACGGGGTCACGGTGGCGGTGGACGGCGACGCGGGGACGGTCGAGGTCGATCCCGACGAGGAGCTCGCCGACCGGATGCGCCGGCGCGCCGAGCGCAGACGCGCGCTGCTCGCCGAGTCCACCGGGCCCGGCAGGACCGCCGACGGCACGCCGGTCGCGCTGCTGCTCAACGTCGGTGAGGGGGACCCCCGCAAGGCGGGCGCGCACGACAGCGAGGGCGTGGGGCTGCTGCGCACCGAGTTCCTGTTCCTGGGCCAGGCGGAGCCGCCGACGGTCGCGGAGCAGACCGCCGCCTACACCTCCCTGTTCGAGGCGTTCGCCGGACGCGTCGTCACGGTGCGCACCCTGGACGCGGGCTCGGACAAGCCGCTGTCCTTCGTGGAGACCGGGCAGGAGGACAACCCCGCGCTCGGCATGCGGGGCTTTCGGACCTCGCGCGTGCACCCCGGACTGCTCACCGAGCAGCTCTCGGCGATCGCCGCCGCCTCCTTGGAGACCTCGGCACGGGTGCGGGTGATGGCGCCGATGGTGTCCACGCCCGACGAGGCCGCCGAGTTCGCCGCCCTGGCGCGCCGGGCCGGGCTCACCGAGGTCGGGGTGATGATCGAGGTGCCCGGGGCGGCCCTGCTCGCCGACCGGCTGCTGCCCCGTGTGGACTTCGTGTCGATCGGCACCAACGACCTGGCGCAGTACACGATGGCCGCCGACCGGACCCTGGGCGCGCTGCCCGACCTGCTCGACCCCTGGCAGCCCGCGCTGCTGCGGCTGGTGGAGACCGTGGGTGCGGTGGGGGAGCGGTCGGGCCGTTCCGTGGGGGTGTGCGGCGAGGCCGCCGCGGATCCGCTGCTGGCCCTGGTGCTGGTGGGGCTGGGCTCGACCAGCCTGTCGATGTCCGCGCCCGCGCTGTCCGCCGTGCGCCACGCGCTCGCCCTGCACACCCGCGACGAGTGCCGCAGGCTGGCGGAGCTGGCGGTGGCGGCCTCCAGCGCCGAACAGGCGAGGGAGGCGGTGCGGGCCGCCGCCCATCCGGAGACCTCCAGCCGGTGACGGCGTCCGCCGTGGGCGTGGCCGGCGGCCACGACGGGCGTGGCCGCCGCCGGAGCGGTGGCGCCGGATCGGTCGGTCCGCGATGCCGCGGTGCGTCCGGAGCCCACGGGAAGCGGCCTCCCCGCCGTTCGGAGCGGGTCCGGGGACGGACGTGGGACGTGCCGCCGCGGGATGGAACGAGGTCCTCCGAACGCGGTGTGGCCGACCAGCGGGTGCTGGTCGGCCACGGCCGTCACGGCGAACGCGTCCCCGCGAGGTCCAGGGGAGCGTGGGCGACATCGCCCGGAGGCCGGGCCAGGCGAGCGCGTCCCCGCTCGGATCAGGGCTTGCGGGCCATGCCGCCGTACTGGTCCACGTGCACGGTGTGTCCGACCTCGGCCGGTGACGGGCGCCAGAAGGGCACCGACACCACGCCGGGCTCCAGCAGGTCCAGTCCCTCGAAGAAGCGCTCGATCTGCTCCGGGGCGCGCAGGTGGATGTGGGAGGAGGCGTTGGCGTTCCAGTGGTCGGCCGCCTGGACGATCTCCGGGCTGGTGTTCGTGCTGTCGTTGGTGACGAAGAAGCTGCCCGGGCAGAGCGCGTCCACGTAGGCACGGACCAGGGACACCGCCTCGGCGTCGTCGGGGACGTGGGCGAGCGTGCCCATGATCAGCAGGGCGATCGGCTGGTCGAAGTCCAGGTACTCGCGGGCCTGCTCCAGGAGGGGGCCCGGTTCGCCCAGGTCCGCGTCGATGTAGTGCGTGGCGCCCCTCGGATCGCTGGTGAGCAGGGCCCGGGCGTGCGCGAGCACGAGCGGGTCGTTGTCGACGTAGACGATCGTGGACTCGGGGGCGGCGGCCTGGGCGACCTCGTGGGTGTTGTTGGCCGTGGGCAGGCCGGTGCCGATGTCGAGGAACTGGCGGATGCCCTCCTCTTCGGCCAGGTAGGTGACCGCGCGGTACAGGAAGGCGCGGTCGGCGCGGGCGGCGGCGACGATCCCGGGGAAGGTGGCCTGGATGTGCTCACCGACCTCCCGGTCGGCCGGATAGTTGTCCTTGCCGCCCAGCCAGTAGTTCCACACCCGTGCGGAATGGGCCACGCTGGTGTCGATGGGGAGGTCTGCCATATAAGGGCTCAATCTGTTTCACGGGTGGACAGGGAAGTCCAAAGTAGCGCTGTCACGCAGCAATGTGTATGTTTCCGACACGCTCGTTTCCGGCCCGTGGTACCGGTTTCCGATGCCGTTCGGTCCCCGTCCTTCCTGGAGCCCCGTCCTTTCCGGAACGGGGACGCGCCTTCCGCAGCGTCCTCCCCGTGCGGTGGGACCCGCGTGTTCGCCGGCCCGCCCCGGCTCCGGCGGACGTGCCATCGCCCGGGGCACCGCGAACACCGCCGGATACCGCCGGCCCCAGCCGGCCTCACCGGCCTCAGCCGGGCACCCCGATGAGCCGCCGCATGGCGCTCGGCGGGCCGTGGGCGCCGGTGGCGGGGTCGAACGACGTCGTCGCGGCGGCAGTAGTACAGGCGCTGCCAGACACGCCACGGCGGACACCTTGGCGACCTGGTCCCCGCTCGAACACACCGGGCAGTTCGCCATCGGCCGCTTCCCTCCCGCGCCGCCCCGCTCTCCGTGAAGCCCGCCCGAGCCTAGTGACGGCCGGAGGGTTTGTTGAGGGGGCGGTGACGGATTTCCGTCGCCGGGAGGGGTTCGACGCGCCGCTCCCCGAGGGTTCCCGGGAGGGGCCCGGCGTTCAGCCGGGGGAGGGGACCGGAGGACTCCAGGGGCCCTCGACCACCTCGGGGACCAGGTCGAGCCGGTCGAGGAAGGCCCCGAGCAGCCGTTCCTTGTCGTGGGAGCCGGACGCGCACCAGGCCTGGTGGCCCGTGGCCAGAGCGGAGAGGAACACCGCGGCCAGGACGCCCGGGCGCGGGTCGGTGGCCGGGTCCACGCCGGTGCGCTCGCCGACGGCCCGGGCCAGCCGGTGCTGCCTGCGGTGGCAGTAGCGCATGTTGACCTCGATCAACTCGGGGCTGTCGGCGACCATCCCCATCGCGCTGCCCTTGAGGTGGAGCGGCCCGCGCCTCAGGTACTCCCAGTGGTCGACCATCGCGTTGCGCAGCGCCGTGAACGGGGGCTCGTCGGCGGGGCGGTCGGCCAGGGACGCGAACAGGTGCTCGTCGACGTCCTCGACCGCCTCCAGGACGACGTCCTCCTTGGAGCCGAAGTAGCGGAAGAACGTGCGCTGGGAGACCCCGGCGCAGGCGGCGATCTCCTCGGTCGTGGTCCGCTGGTAACCGTTCTCGTGGAACAGGCGCAGAGCCGACTCCATGAGGGACTCGCGCATCCGGGCCTTCTTGCGCTCACGGAGCCCGACCTGTTCCTCCGGTTCGGCGCTCGTCGCGCTCATGGACGTGCCTCCCAGGTGTTGGCTCTGTCCACAGGGTACCGCGTGAAGAATATTACGTCAGCGGCTGACAAAACACAGTTGATGCAAGGAGTCAGCCGCTGACATGATTACCGGAGAAGACACCGGCGCGCAGGGGGAAGCATGACCGCACAGACCGTTCCACAGACCACACGGGCGGAGCGGGGAGGGCTTCGGGGCAACCCCTGGGCGGTCCTGGTGGCGATCGCGTTCGGCGTGATGATGGTGGCCCTGGACGGCACCATCGTGGCCGTCGCCAACCCCGCCATCGGCGAGAGCCTGGGCGCCTCGCTGGCCGGGCTCCAGTGGGTCACCCACGGCTACCTGCTCGGACTGGCGGTCTTCCTGATCACCGCGGGCAAGCTCGGCGACCGCTTCGGCTACCGCAACACCTACCTCGTGGGCGTGGTGGGCTTCGTGCTCTCCTCCGTGGCGATCGCGCTGTCCGCGGGTGTGGCCATGCTCATCGCCTTCCGGGTGCTACAGGGGATCTTCGGCGCGCTGCTGATGCCCGCCGCCCTGGGCCTGCTGCGGTCCGGCTTCCCGCCGCACAAGCTCGGCCGTGCCTTCGGCGTCTTCGGCAGCATCCTCGGCGCGGCCACCGCGGGCGGCCCCATCGTCGGCGGCGTCCTGGTGGGCACGTTCGGCTGGGAGGCCGTGTTCTTCGTCAACGTCCCCGTCGGAGCCGCCGCCCTCGCCCTGGGCCTGTGGCTGCTCGCCCCGAACCGGGCGACCGACTCCGGATCGCGCATGGACGTGCCCGGCATCGTCCTGGTCAGCATCGCGATCCTCGCCCTGGTGTGGGCCCTGGTCGAGGCGCCCACCGCGGGCTGGACGGACCCGGTCACCCTGGCCTCCCTCGCCGCCGCCCTGGTCTTCGGCGCCGCCTTCGTGCTGTGGGAGCGCCGCCCGCAGGAACCGCTGATCCCGCTGGGGCTCTTCGCGAACCCCTCCATCTCCATCGGCGTCGTGCTCATGGTGCTGATGGCGGTGAGCCTGATGGGGTCGCTGTTCTTCGTCGCCTTCTACCTGCAGGGCGTGCTGGGGATGAGCCCGGCGCAGACCGGCATGCAACTGCTGCCGATGACCGCGCTGATGGCGCTCACCTCGCCGGTCGCGGGCCGTGTCCTGGACCGCGTGGGCGCCCGGACGCCCACCACGGCGGGCCTGCTGCTGGCGGGCGCGGGCATGTTCCTGCTGTCCCGGCTGGACACCGACACCGGCACCGTCTACCTGTCGGCGGCCTTCGTCCTGCTCGGCACCGGTCTGAGCCTGGTGATGACGGGCTCCACCGCGGCCATCGTCGGCAACGCCCCGGTGCGCTTCGCGGGCGTGGCCTCCGCCGTCCAGCAGGCCGCCATGCAGTTGGGCGGATCGCTGGGAACGGCCGTGCTGGGCGCGGTCATGTCGGCGACCATCATCTCCACCCTGCCCGGCCACTTCGCCGCGGCGGGCCTGGCCGAGCCCGCCTCCGGGGAACTGGCGGACATGCAGAGCACCATCGCCCAGGGCGGCGCCGTGGTACCCGGGGGCGCCACGGCCGAGGTGGCGCGCGCGGTCACCGAGGCCAGCAACCTGGCCTTCATCGACGGGTTGCAGTGGGCCTTCGGGATCGCGGCGGTGCTGATGCTGCTGGCGGCGGGGCTGTCGCTGTTCATGCGCGGGGGCAGGCCCGACGGCGGTGAGCCCGTCGTGCACGTCTAGGCCGTTTCCCTTGGGGCTCCGCCGCGCCTCGCCTCGTGCCCGGACGCCGCAGGTACGGGAACCCCCGGTCCCCGCGGTGCGCACGCGCCTATCTCACGGGCGCACCCGCGGGACCTCCGGCGGCACAGGATCCGAGTCCACCGAACAGAACCCGGCCCGCCCTGCATGTGTGGACGCACCGGTCCGGGAGGCCGGGAGCGACTCTGGGGGCAGGACCGTCCCGGGCGGGCACGCCGATGCCGACGCGGGCTCCGGGCCCCCTGTATCCAGCAAACCGCGAAAGAGGAGGCGGCACCAGCCCCTGTGGACGGGGACCGGTGCCGCCTCCGGCGTGAGTGGCCGGGCCAGGCGGTCGGACTGAGCCGGCCGGCCGATCAGCCGACCAGGCCGGCCGACCGGGCCGTCTCCGGCTCAGGTCGTGTAGTCGGCGTTGATCCGGATGTAGCCCTCGGTCAGGTCGCAGCCGTAGACCGTGAAGGCGCCGTCGGCGATGCCCAGGTCGACGCCGATGACCACCTCGTCGCCCTTCATGTGCTGGGCGGCGCGCTCCAGCACCTCGTCCGTGGACTCGGCCGGGTAGGTCTCCACGTCGCCGAAGGAGATCCGCACCCTCTCGGGCAGGATGTCGGTCTCCTCCTCGCACTTGCCGACCGCCATCGTCACCCGGCCCCAGTTCGGGTCCGCGCCGTGCACGGCCGTCTTCACCAGCGGGGAGTTCACCACGGCCTTGGCCACCCGCTTGGCCTGCGCGTCGTCGCGCGCGCCCGAGACGCGTACCTCGATCAGCTTGCTGGCGCCCTCGCCGTCGGAGGCGATCATCCGCACCAGCTTCAGCGCCACCTCGTGCAGCGCCGCCTCGAACGCGGCCACGTCCACCGGACCGGCCAGCCCGTTGGCGAACACCGCCGCCGAGTCGCTGGTGGAGGTGTCGGTGTCGATGCTCAACGCGTTGAAGGTGCGGTCCACCACCCGGCGGAAGACCTCGTCCAGTTCCGACCGCTCCAGGTCGGCGTCGGTGAAGAACCAGGCCAGCATGGTCGCCATGTTCGGCTCGATCATGCCGACGCCCTTGGCGATGCCCGTCACCGTCGCCCCGCCCACCTTCGCGGAGGCGGTCTTGGGCCGGGTGTCGGTCGTCATCATCGCCGCCGCCGCGCGGTCCAGGTCGGCCGGGGGGAACTCGGCGGGCAGCGAGTCCAGGTGGGCGCGCACCTTGTCCATCGGATAGGGCCGCCCGATCACCCCCGTGGAGGCGACCAGTATCTCCTCGGGTGCGACGCCCGCCGCCCGGGCCACGCGCTCCTGCACCTCGCGCGCGTAGTCGTCGCCGATCCGGCCGGTGGCCACGTTGGCGTTGCGGGCGATCACCGTGACCCCCCGCGCGCGGCCGTCCGCCGCGGCCCGGCGGCTGAGCAGCACACTGGGTCCGGCGAACCGGGACCGCGTGAACACGGCGGACACGCTGGCGGGGACCTCGGACACCACCGCGAAGAAGTCGTCCTGCGGGTCCTTGATCCCGATGTTTCCGGCCACACCGCGGAAACCGGCGGGTACGGGGGTCTGACTGCTCATCGTCCTCCCTCAGGGGTTCTCGGGCGCCAGACTACTCCGCCGGGCGCTCGGCCCCTCATTACGGCTATGACCTGCGAGGGTTTCGTCCTGGGCACATGGGGAGCCCGTGTGACAACGGCCCGATAACGGGGTATCCGCCGGGTGACGAGACCAGCCGGGGGGAGGCGTGTTGTGCGTGATGGTGACTGGCTGACGGAGACAGGGGCGCAGATCCGTGGCGTCCTGAAGGTGATGGTGGACGCCGGATGGCTGCCGGGCGGCACGGCCGTCGTGGGTACCGGCGGCATGTGGGAGTTCGTCGCGGTCGGCCGGGTCGACGCGGAGCACGACACGGCTCCGGACGTTTCCTACGACGTGGCGAGCCTGACGAAGGTGATGGCGACCTGGCCGCTGGTCGGCCAGGCGGTCGCCGAGGGGATCATGGACCTGGACGCTCCGATGTCCGAATACCTGGACGTGGACCATCTCCCCGGAGCCGAGGTGACCACCCGGCAGATCCTCACCCACACCAGCAGACTCAACCCGGTGACCTGGCTGGAGAGGTACGCGGGCACCGAGCAGGACCTGGCCGAGGCGATCCTCGCCGACCCGCTGGAGGAACCCGGCTACCGCTACATCGACCGGGGGTTCATCCTGCTCGGCCTGCTCCTGGAACGCCTCTACGGCACCGGCCTGGACCGGCTCGCCCACGACCTGTGGGAGGAGCTGGGCATGCGGTCCACGGCCTTCGGCCCGCTGGCGCGCTCACCCGGGGTCGCGCCCACCGAGCGCCGCCTCCCCGGGGCCGCACCCGCGTGGGGCGTGGTGCACGACGAGGCGGCCGCGCTGATGGGCGGTGTGGCCGGGCACGCCGGGGCGTTCACCACCGCCATCGACCTCGGCGCGTTCGCCCGGGAGGTCCTGCGGCTGCACGACGGCGGCCGGGGACCGGTGCCCTCCTCCTACGTGCGCATGAGCTGGCAGCCGCACGTGGACGCGGGCGCCCGGCTCTGGCGGGGCCTGGGCTGGCTGGTCACCCCGGAGGGGGTGGTCTACCACAACGGCTTCACGGGGACGAGCCTGTTCATGCACCCCGAGAGCGGCAGGTACGTGGGGGTGCTCACCAACGCCGTGCACTACGGGCGCGACCGGACCGGGCTGGTGGACCTGCGTTCGGCGGCGCGGTCGGCGCTCACGCCCCAGGCACACGAGTCCTCGTCCTGAACGGGGAGGGCTCACACACCGGAGGCGCCGCGGACCGCGTCCGTGAGGCCGCGCAGCAGGTCCGCCAGCCCGGCGGGGCCGGGAACGACCAGATCGGCGGCCTCGGCCACGGCGGCGACCTCGTCGGAGGACGAGCACACGGTCAGACCCGCGACGCCCTGGTCGCGCAGTGCGGCCACGGCGGCGAAGGCGGGCAGGTCGCCCAGGTCGTCACCGGCGTAGAGCACGGTGCGGGGCCCGCTCTCGGCGACGAGCGCGGTGAGCGCGGCACCCTTGTCCACACCCTGTGGACGGAGTTCGACCACCATCCGGCCCGGCTCCACCTGCAGTTCCGCGCGCCTGGCCAGTTCGCTCAAGGCGGGGGTGAGCAGGGTGAGGGCGCCGTCGGGGTCGGCGGTGCGCCGCGTGTGCACGGCCAGGGAACGGCCCTTGTCCTCGATCCAGGTGCCCTCCGGCGCGTTCAGCCCGTCGAGCAGGCCGGGCAGCTCCTCCCGCACCAGCTCCACCCCGGGCGGCGCGGGGGCGGCGACCACACGGCCGCCGACCCAGCGCTCGGCGCCGTAGTGGCCCAGCACGGTGATGCCCGGGACCCGGTCCAGCTCGCCCAGCCGCACCGCCGTTCCGGCGGGCCTACCGGTGACCACCGCCACCGAACCGATCAGTCCGGCCAGGTCGGCGAGCCCCTCCACGATCCCCGGATAGGGGGCGGACGTGCGCGGATCGTCCACGATGGGTGCGAGCGTGCCGTCGAAGTCGAAGGCGGCCAGCGCGCTCGCGGGTGCGTTCAGGAGGGCGTCGAGCGCGGTGCGCCCGGCGTCCGTGCCGGGTCGGGGCAAAGACATGGAGGACCTTTCCGGTGAGGCCGCGGATGCGGACCGGGCGGGGCCGCCAGACTATCGACGCGCCCCCGCCCGGAGGGGACCCCTACCCATACGTGCGGCCGTGTTTCACCGGACGGTCCCGTGGTGTTCGGCGTGCGCTCGCCCGCGTCGGCGGGCGGCTCCGGACGCCCCCGGACGGACCGGTCTCCCCGTCGTCGGCTCGGCCGCCCCGATACGGGCGGTCCCTCCAGCCGGTTCCCGGTGTCGCTCAGCGGGGGTGGCCCGGGCGACACACCCGTGGAAGCGGACCACGCGCGGATGGTGCCGTCGGCGTGTGGTGGGTACGAATGACCGCGAAGGCGCGACGAGGGGATATCAGAGCTGGATACCCAGCTGGCGTGCGTTGCGTTGGCGGCGGCGGTCGGCGCGCAGACGGCGCAGCCGCTTGACGGTCATCGGGTCGAAGGCGAGCGCCTCGGGGCGCTCCACCAGCCCGTTCAGCAGTTGGTAGTAGCGGGTGGCGGAGAACCCGAACTCGTCGCGGATGGCCTGTTCCTTGGAACCCTCGAACTTCCACCACTGGCGCTCGAAGGCGAGGATGCGCTGTTCGCGTTCGGCGAGAGCCGACTGACCGTCCTCGGTCGGACCGATATTCGGCATGGGACACCCCCTGGACGGGAAATTGGTTTGTCCGGATCGGCCCGACTCATGCTAGCGACTCGACATGCCGGATGCGGAGCCGAGAGCTCAGGACTGGCACCAGGGATACAGTTACGTTCCCTACCCCTCAGGTCACTTGTCCACGCCTGAATCCTGTGCTCATGACAGAATTGCGGGGGTCCGTGGGGCCGCGTGGAACGCCGATCATATCGTTCGAGGGAGCCTGACGTGCTCGGGGGCAACAGCCGTAGCAGGACACACACACGCCGCACCCGTGGCGGGACCGCCTCGGCCTGTGCGGCCGCCGTCACCGCCACCGCCGTGCTCCTCGGCCCGGCGGCTCCGGCCTCGGCCGACCTGGTCCCCGACTACCGGCCCGAGCAGTGGGGCCTACAGACCATCGCCGCCCAGGAACTGTGGGAGGACACCCAGGGCCAGGGCGTCACCGTCGCGCTTCCCGGAACCTCCGTCAACGAGGAGCACCCGGACCTGGTCGACAACGTCCGGGTGGACACACGGTTCGGTACGGGCGGCGACGCCGGGGCGGGCAGCGCCATGGCCTCCCTGGCCGCGGCCCACGGACACGGCTTCGACGCCGACGGCGGCATGCTCGGCGTGGCGCCCGAGTCCACCGTGCTCGTGCTGCCCACCGGGGACCGGCTGGCCGAGGCCGTACGCTTCGCCGCGCAGGAGGACGTCCAGGTCATCCTGCTGCCCGAGACCGACGGGGCCGCCGACCTGGCCGGCGCCACCCAGGCCGCGGTCGACAACGGCGTGCTGGTCGTCGGACCGGCCGGGGGCCCGGAGGACCCCAACGTGCTCACCGTCGCCGGAACGGACGCGGACGGCGCACTCGTCCCGAACTCCCCCGACACCGGATCGGTCGCGCTGACCGCCCCGGGCGCCGACCTGATGGCCGCCGACACGGAGGTGGGCTACACCGAGGTGACCGGTGCCCAGTACGCCGCCGCCATGGCCGCCGGGGCCGCGGCCCTGCTGCGCTCCGACCACCCGCACCTGCTCCCCGGCCAGGTCCGCGACGCACTCGTCGAGGGTTCCCGGTCCGGCCCCGAGGGGCTGCCCGCCCTGCACCTGCCCTCCGCGCAGGAACAGGCCACCGCCATCGCCCAGGACAACCCGGCGTTCGAGGAGGACGTCCTCAGCGGGGACGGTCAGGGATGGGCCGTGCCGGTGTGGGTGTGGTTCGCCACCGTCGGCGCCGTCGTGGTCCTCGGCGTCCTCCTGGTGGTCCTGTGGATACGCCGTTCCACCGCCGACCCCTACGGCGTGGAGGCCGAGCGCCAGGAGGAGGACGAGAGGATCGCCGCCGAGCGCGCGGCCGAGGCCCCGCCCGCCAGCCGGCGCAAGAGGGGCGGCCGCCGCCGCAGGACCCGCGGCAAGTAGCCCGGCGCCGGGTGCCCCGGCGGCTGGCCCGGCCGCGCACCGGGCGCGGCCGTGAGCACGGCGCACGGCTTCCGCACGGACGGCGCCGTCGCGGCCCGCCCCGCTCCGGCGGCTCCGCGGCCGAGGCCGGACACGGTCCGTGGTCGCCGCACGTCATGGGCGCCCCACGAACAGTGACGTCATGGCCGCACGTGCATATGTAAGGAACGGTGAACGGTCTTGACGCAGGCACGTGAGGGGGACAAGGCTTTGAGAATGTCACCCCTCGAAGCGTCTCCCCTGCCCTCCCGAGGCGGTTCGCGGACCGGGATCGCACCCGAGTTCCGCAACCTCGTCGACGGACGCGTCCGCCTCGTCGAGTACGACACCAAGTGGCCCTACCTCTTCGAGCGCGAGTCCCGAAGGGTCGCTGCCGCGCTCGGTGACCGGATCCTGCTCTTCGAGCACGTCGGCTCCACCGCGGTGCCCGGCCTCGCCGCCAAACCCTGCGTCGACCTGCTGCTGGTCGTCGCGGACTCCTCGGACGAGCCCGCCTACATGCCCGACCTCGAAGCCGTCGGCTACTCCCTGGTGATCAGGGAGCCCGACTGGTACCAGCACCGCGTGTTCAAGGGCACCGAGGTCAACCTCAACCTGCACGTGTTCAGCGAGGGCTGTGAGGAGGCGGAGCGGATGCGCCGCTTCCGGGACCTCCTCATCGACGACGCCGACGCGCGTGAGCGCTACGCCGCGGTCAAACGCGAGCTGGCCGAGCGCACCTGGGACCGCATCCAGGACTACGCCGACGCCAAGTCCGACATCGTGGTGCGGCTCCTGGCCGAGGCGGACGGGAAGGACGCCGCCCGGGGCTGACCCCCGGGGCGGCCGGCCGGGGCGCGTGCCGGCTGCGGGAGGGCCTCAGCCCAGCGAGCGCAGCTGGTCCTGGAACCACCGCCGCGGCGGCAGCGCCACCGCCGCCTCCGCCAGGCGCCGCCTGTGCTCGCGCCGCTGCTCCTCCGGCATCGACAGCGCCCTGTGCAGCGCCTCCGCCGTCTCCACGGTGTCGTAGGGGTTGACCAGCAGCGCGTGCTCGCCCAGCTCGTCCGCGGCGCCGGCCTCACGCGAGAGCACCAGCACCGAGTCCCGCTCGGACAGCACCGGGCCCTCCTTGGCCACCAGGTTCATGCCGTCCCGGACCGGGTTCACCAGCAGCACGTCGGCCATCTGGAAGGACGCCAGCGAACGCGGGTAGTCGTCGTTGACCTCCAGGATCAGCGGGGTCCACTCGGCGGTCGCGAACTCCGCGTTGATCTCCTTGGCGGTCCGCAGGACGGCGTCGGTGTACTCGCGGTACTCCGGCACGTCCCCCCGGCTCGGGTAGGCGAACGCCAGGTGCGTCACCCTGCCCCGCCACTCCGGATGGGCGATCAGCAGCTCGCGGTAGGCCTCCAGGCCGCGCACGATGTTCTTGGACAGCTCCGTGCGGTCCACCCGGACGATGAGCCTGGTGTCGCCGACGGCCTCCTCCAGGGTGCTCCGGCGCGCGGCCACGGCCGGTTCGGCGGCGCTCTCGCGCAGCGTCTCCTCGTCCGCGCCCAGGGCGTGCACGTTGACACCGACGATCCGGCCGCCGTACTCCACGGTGCGGTGCCGGAAGTCCACGTCCGCGCGCAGGACGTCCGCGCAGCAGCGCAGGAACGCGTCCGCCCACCGCGGGCTCTGGAAGCCCAGCTGGTCCGCGCCCAGCATGCCCTCCAACAGGTCGCGCGCGACCTGGTCGGGCAGCATCCGGAAGTACTCCGGAGGCGCCCACGGGGTGTGCGAGAAGTGCGAGATCCGCAGGTCGGGGCGGCGGGCGCGCAGGATGCGCGGCACCAGGGCCAGGTGGTAGTCCTGCACGGCCACGCGGGCGCCGTCGGCGGCACCGGTCACCAGCGCCTCGGCGAACGCGTTGTTGTAGGCGGTGTAGTCCTCCCACATCCGCCGGAAGTGCGAGCCGAAGGACGGCTTGTTGGGGATGTCGTACAGCATGTGCTGCACGAACCACAGGGTCGAGTTGGCCACCCCGGTGTAGGCGCCCTCGAAGGTGCGCCGCGGGATGTCGAGCATGTGGACCCGCATGCCGTCCAGGTCGTGGGCTTGGTCCAGCCGTGCCTGCGGCGCCTCCGCCGCTGCCCGGCGGTCGGCGTCCGACAGGGCGGCGCACACCCAGATGCTGTCGATCTCGTTGGCCACCGAGATCATTCCCGAGACCAGGCCGCCTCCGCCGCGCCGGTGCTCCAGGGAGCCGTCGTCGGCGGTCGAGAAGGACACGGGTCCCCTGTTGGAGGCGATGAGGATCTGTGCCTTGTCCACGTGGTCGTCCTCTCGGATGATACGGCTGGAACCGGGTGCGCGCACCGCACGGGGCGCACCCTAGGTCTCGCCTGTGGACAGCGGCCCCAAACCCGTCCCAGGCCAAGCGGGGCGCACGTCACAGGCGCGCGGTGCCGCACGTGCGTGCGCGGGGTCCCGACCGGTGTCGTCTCACCATGTGAGCACGTTCGTGTTGCGCGGGTCACCAGGCGTGGAAAACCGGTCAGCGAGTCCGTTACAGTGACGGTGCGGATCCGACAGGACCCGCGACAACTTCATATTGCTCATCCAGAGGGGTGGAGGGACCGGCCCTGCGAAGCCCCGGCAACCATCCCAGCATGCGATACTCGCGAACCCGCGAGGCGGCTGGGGCAGGTGCCAACTCCGGCCTGGGGACAAGGTGTCCGCCAGGAAAGATGAGGGGAGACGCCTCGCCATGGCGATTACCGTCACCGAACCCACCTCCAAGCAAGCCTTCGGACCCGGTACCGCGCTCTCGTGCCGCGAGTGCGGTGAGCGCTACGACCTCACCCCCCGGTTCGCCTGTGAGGCCTGTTTCGGACCCCTGGAGATCGCCTACGACTTCGGGACCGTGACCCGCGCGGACATCGAGAGCGGCCCCAAGAGCATCTGGCGCTACCGCTCCCTGCTCCCCGTCCCGGCCGACGTCGCCGAGCTGCCCAACATGGCCCCCGGCCTGACCCCGCTGGTGAGGGCCGACCGCCTCGCCGCCGAGCTGGGCCTGGACTCCCTCCACGTCAAGGACGACTCCGGCAACCCCACGCACTCCTTCAAGGACCGCGTGGTCGCCATCGCCGTCGAGGCCGCCCGCACCTTCGGGTTCACCACCCTCTCCTGCTCCTCCACCGGCAACCTGGCCGGCGCGGTCGGCGCCGCCGCCGCGCGCGCCGGATTCGAGTCCTGCGTGTTCATCCCCGCCGGGCTGGAGGAGGCCAAGGTGGTCATGGCCGCCGTCTACGGCGGCAAGGTCGTGGCCATCGACGGCAACTACGACGACGTCAACCGCTTCTGCTCCGAGCTCATCGGAGACCCGGCCGGTGAGGGCTGGGGCTTCGTCAACATGAACCTGCGCCCCTACTACGGCGAGGGCTCCAAGACGCTGGCCTACGAGATCGCCGAGCAGCTCGGCTGGCGCCTGCCCGAGCAGATCGTCATCCCGATCGCGTCCGGCTCCCAGCTCACCAAGATCGACAAGGGCTTCCGTGAGCTCGTCGAGCTCGGCCTGGTGGAGGACCGCCCGTACCGGATCTTCGGCGCCCAGGCCACGGGCTGCTCCCCGGTCGCGCAGGCCTGGGAGAAGGGCATCGACGTCATCCAGCCGGTCAAGCCCGACACCATCGCCAAGTCGCTGGCCATCGGCAACCCGGCCGACGGCCCGTACGTGCTGGACATCGCCCAGCGCACGGGCGGTTCGGTGGAGCACGTGAGCGACGAGGAGATCGTCGACTCCATCAAGCTCCTGGCCCGCACCGAGGGCGTCTTCGCCGAGACCGCGGGCGGTGTCACCACCGGTGTCCTGCGCAAGCTGGTCCGCGAGGGCAGGCTCGACCCCAAGGCCGAGACGGTCGTGCTCAACACCGGTGACGGGCTCAAGACCCTGAACGCCGTCGACTCCGGCGTGACCGCCACCATCAAGCCGTCCCTGAGCGCCTTCACCGGCGCCGGTCTCGCCTAGACGGTGTTCTTCGGGGCCTCCGCTCCGCTTCGGCCCGTGTTCGGGCGCCCAAGAGGCCAGGGATTCTTCCTCGGCGGCGCCTGCCGCTCGTTCCTCGCTCGCGGCTTGCCTCGTCGTGCAGAACCCTGGCGGCGCCCGAACCAACACCCTCCGGGGTGGATGCGCCGGAGAACGAGCCCCGGCCCCCGTGGCCCCGGTGCGTCCGCCGGGGCCCGCACCAGCCCGCAGTCTCCCACCAGAAGGAAGTCCGCCATGAGCGCCAGCGTCCGCGTGCCCACCATCCTGCGCACCTACACCGACGACGCCTCCGAGGTGACGGCCAAGGGCAACACCCTCGCCGAGGTCCTCGACGACCTGGAGGCCAACCACCCCGGTATCCGCGCCCGCATCCTCGACGACAGCGGCAAGGTGCGCCGCTTCGTCAACGTCTACGTCGGTGACGAGGACGTGCGCTTCGAGAAGGGCCTGCAGACCGAGATCGCCGACGGAGCCCAGATCTCCATCATCCCGGCGGTCGCCGGGGGCTGCTGACCCGTCGACGAGTCCCGAAGAGGGGCGGTCCCGGCTCCGGAGGGGGAGCCGGGACCGCCCCTCTCCGCTTCGCCGACCGCGGCGCCGCGGACTGTGGCGCCGCACACCCGGGCGGAGGCACCGGTGCGCCGTACCGGCCCTCGTAGGCTGGGGGAGATCTGCGGTTGAACGAGGGTGGAGATGTCGGCGACGCGGCTGTTGGTCCTGGGTGTGGTGCGCATGGAGGGGCAGGCCCACGGGTACCGGGTGGGTCGCGCGCTCCTGTCCTGGGGGGCCGAGGAATGGGCCAACATCAAGTGGGGGTCCATCTACCACGCCCTGCGCAAGCTCTCCCAGGAGGGCAAGTTGCGCGAGTTCGTCGCCGAGGGGGACGAGGTGGTCGACCGCACCTCCTACTCGATCACCGAGGACGGCGTCGCGGAGATCCACCGGCTCCTGCGCCGCGGGCTGACGCGCAGGGACGACCCCGCGATGCTGTTCGCGGCGGTCACCCTGATGACCTCGCTGCCGCGCGGCGAGGTCGTCGACCTGCTGCGCCGGCGGCTGGAGCTGCTGGAGAAGACCAGCGGTGAGCTGCTCCCCTCCGAGAGCCGGGGCGAGCCGGGGCACGTGCGCGAGCTGTTCAACCTCTGGAGGGGCACGATCGACGCCGACATCCAGTGGACGCGGAACCTCATCGCCTCCCTGAGAGCCGGGGAGTACACCATGGCCGACGACGCCCCCGACGCCTTCGGGCTGCCGCCGGCGGAGTCCTAAGCCGTGTCTCCTGGAGGCTCCGCTGCGCTGTGCCTCGTGCTCGTGCGCCGCAGGTATCGGCGCCCCTGCTGTGTCGTCTTTGAGGCTTCGCTGCGCTTTGCCTCGTGCTCGTGCGCCGTAGGTACGGGAACCTTCGGCCCCTGCGGTGCGCCCGCTCGTACCTCACGGACGCACCTGCGCGGCCTCCAGAACCCCGTCGGCGCCCTCGCTGTTTTGTTTTTGAGGCTCCGCTGCGCTTCGCCTCGTGTTCGGGCGCCGTAGGTACGGGAACCTTCGGATCCTCCGGTATGGCGGCTCGTTCCTCGCAGCCCCACCTGCGAATCCTCCAGAACCCCGTCGGCGCCCTCGCTGTGTTGTTTTTGAGGCTGCGCTGCGCTTTGCCTCGTGTTCGGGCGCCGTAGGTACGGGAACCTTCGGATCCTCCGGTATGGCGGCTCGTTCCTCGCAGCCCCACCTACGAATCCTCCAGAACCCCGTCGGCGCCCTCGCCCCCGGCGGAACAGGACCGAGTCCACCGAACGGAACCTGGACGTACTGACCACGTTCGCCGGGCACTCCCCGAAGCACTGACCGGAGGGGGACGCGTCCGCGCGCGGGCGGGCGGAGACCGCTCTTACTAAAATTTGAATATCCCGTTCGGGTGGTGCACACTCGTCCCGAGTTCAAGTTTTAATAGGAAGGGGGCCGGATGATCCGTACACGTGGCCTGACCCGGAACTTCCGGGTCGGCAAGGAGGTCGTCGAGGCCGTCCGCGGCGTCGACATCGACGTGGCCGAGGGCGAGCTCGTCGCCCTGCTCGGACCCAACGGGGCGGGGAAGTCCACCACGCTGCGCATGCTCACGACACTGCTGGAGCCCACGTCGGGAACGGCCGTGGTCGCCGGACACGACGTCTGCGCCGAGCCCGCGAGGGTGCGCCGGGGGATCGGCTTCGTCGGCCAGGGCCACGGCGCCGGGGACGACCAGCGGGCCGGGGAGGAACTGTACACACAGGGGCTGCTGTACGGGCTCGACCGGCGCACCGCGCGCCGCCGTTCGGGCGAACTGCTCGACATGCTGGAACTGGGCTCCGCCGCCGACCGCGTGGTCACCAAGCTCTCCGGCGGCCAGCGCCGGCGGCTCGACATCGCGATGGGGCTCATCCACGAGCCCGGGCTGCTGTTCCTGGACGAGCCCTCCACCGGGCTCGACCCGCACAGCCGCGCCAACCTGTGGGAGCACATCACCGGTCTGCGCGAGCGGCTGGGCACCACGGTCGTGCTCACCACCCACTACCTCGACGAGGCCGACGACATGGCCGAGCGGGTCCTGGTCATCGACCACGGCAGCGTCATCGCCGACGGCACCGCCGACGAGCTCAAGGGCAAGGTCTCCGGGGACCTGGTCGCCTTCTCCGTGCCGGACGAGGAGCACGCGCGCGCCGGTGCCGGGGTCGCCGAGCGGACGCTCTCCTCCGGGGCGGCCGAGGTCGTCACGGCGCCGGGTCGCGAACCCGAGGTGCGCCTGCGGGTGGAGCGCGGGGACACCGTGCTGCCCGAGCTGCTGCGCGCGCTGGACTCCGCCGGGGTCCCCCTGCTCACGGTCCGGGTGCAGCGGCCCACCCTGGACGACGTGTTCCTGACCCTGACCGGCCGCAGCCTGAGGGAGGAGAAGGCATGAGCGCCCACGAGGGGACCGGAGGGTCCGTGGAGACGACGGAGCGGGCGTGGCGGCCGAGCCTCCTGCGTGACACCGCGACCGTCTTCTCCCGCCAGATGAGGCCGGTCCTGCACCGGCCGGTGATGCTGGCCTTCGGCATGTTGCAGCCGGTGCTGTACCTGGTGCTGTTCGCACCCCTGCTGACGGGGCTGGCCGGAGCCGAGGGCGAGAACCCGTGGCAGTGGTTCGTCCCCGGCCTGCTGGTCATGCTGGCCCTGTTCACGGCCGGGTTCTCCGGCTTCGGGCTGCTGCCGGAGATGGCCTCCGGAGCGCACGAGCGGCTGCTGGCCGCCCCGGTGAGCCGGGTGTCGCTGCTGCTCGGCCGGGTGCTGCGCGACGTGGCGACCATGCTGGTCCAGATGGTGCTCGTCATCGTGCTGGTGGTCCCGTTCGGGCTCCGCGTCTCGGTGGCGGGCGCGGTCGTGGGGCTGCTCCTGCTCGCGGTCCTGGGGACCGGCCTGGCCACGCTGTCGTACCTGACGGCCATGGCGGTGAAGCAGACGTACGTGTTCGCTCCGGTCCTGCAGACGGTGATCATGCCGCTGATGCTGCTGTCCGGTGTGCTGTTGCCGATGGAGTTGGCGCCGTCGTGGCTGTACGCGCTCTCGCGCGCCAACCCGGTGGCGTACGTGGTGGACGCCGAGCGGGCGCTGTTCGCCGGTGAGTGGGGCGCCTCGGTCGGGATCGGCTGGGCGGTGGCGGTCGTGCTGACCGTCGCGGCGCTGGCCGTGGGCTCGCGGGCGATGCGCCGCCTCAGCTCCTGACCCGGTGCCCCGGCCCCGGCCCGGGGCGCCGGCTCCGGTCCGGGCTTCCCTCCGCTGTCCGCTGAGCGCGGAAAACCTGGGTGTTATGTGGTGTTTGTGCAGGTAGATACTGGGATGGGCCGGAGTGAAATCGTGACCACATCGTTTGCACTCTCGGGGGCCGAGTGCTAAAAATGGATCTGGTTAGCACTCGCCTTCACTGAGTGCTAACCGGAGCGAGGCTGCGAGACCGCGGCACCCGGCAGCAGGGTTGCCGGAAGTTCCGTGGTCGTCCGTCGCGGGCGCACGTCTCGTCCCATCGCGTATCAGCCCGGTCACGGGAGGACAAGAACTCATATGGCAGCCAAACTGATCGCGTTCGACGAGGAGGCCCGTCGCGGCCTCGAGCGCGGCATGAACCAGCTCGCTGACGCCGTCAAGGTCACGCTCGGCCCGAAGGGCCGCAACGTCGTTCTGGAGAAGAAGTGGGGCGCCCCCACGATCACCAACGACGGTGTCTCCATCGCCAAGGAGATCGAGCTCGAGGACCCCTGGGAGAAGATCGGGGCCGAGCTGGTCAAGGAGGTCGCCAAGAAGACCGACGACGTAGCGGGTGACGGCACCACCACCGCCACCGTGCTCGCCCAGGCGCTCGTCCGCGAGGGTCTGCGCAACGTCGCCGCCGGTGCCAACCCGGTCGGTCTCAAGCGCGGCATCGAGCTCGCCGTCGCTCGCATCAACGAGGAGCTCGGCAACATCTCCAAGGACATCGAGACGAAGGAGCAGATCGCCTCCACCGCCTCGATCTCCGCCGGCGACCCCCAGATCGGCGAGACCATCGCCGAGGCCATGGACAAGGTCGGCAAGGAAGGCGTCATCACCGTCGAGGAGGGCCAGACCTTCGGGCTGGAGCTCGAGCTCGCCGAGGGCATGCGCTTCGACAAGGGCTACATCTCGCCCTACTTCGCCACCGACCTGGAGCGCATGGAGACGGTCCTTGAGGACCCCTACATCCTCATCGTCAACTCCAAGATCTCGAACAACAACGAGTTCCTGCCGATCGTCGAGAAGGTCCTGCAGGCCGGCCGTCCGCTGATGGTCATCGCCGAGGACCTGGAGGGCGGCGCCCTCCAGACGCTGGTCGTCAACAAGATCCGCGGCACCTTCAAGTCCGTCGCCGTCAAGGCCCCGGGCTTCGGTGACCGCCGCAAGGCCCAGCTCGGCGACATCGCCGTGCTGACCGGCGGCCAGGTCATCACCGAGGAGGTCGGCCTCAAGCTGGAGAGCACCGAGCTGGACATGCTCGGCCGCGCCCGCAAGGTCGTCGTCACCAAGGACGAGACCACCATCGTGGACGGCGCCGGTGACGCCACCTCGATCGCCGGTCGCGTGAACGAGATCCGCAACGAGATCGAGCGCACCGACTCCGACTACGACCGCGAGAAGCTCCAGGAGCGCCTGGCGCGCCTGGCCGGCGGCGTGGCCGTCATCAAGGCCGGTGCCGCCACCGAGGTGGAGCTCAAGGAGCGCAAGCACCGCATCGAGGACGCCGTCCGCAACGCCAAGGCCGCGGTCGAGGAGGGCATCCTGCCCGGCGGTGGCGTCGCGCTGCTGCAGGCCAGCGTCCCGGCGTTCGAGAAGCTGGAGCTGGTGGGCGACGAGTCCATCGGCGCCGACATCGTCCGTCGCGCCATCGCCGAGCCGCTCAAGCAGATCGCCGTCAACGCCGGTCTCGAGGGTGGCGTCGTGGCGGAGAAGGTCCGGAACCTGGAGCCCGGTTTCGGTCTGAACGCCGCCACCGGCGAGTACACCGACCTGTTCAAGGACGGCGTCATCGACCCGACCAAGGTCACCCGCTCCGCTCTGCAGAACGCGGCTTCCATCGCTGGTCTGTTCCTGACCACCGAGGCCGTCATCGCGGAGAAGCCGGAGAAGGCCGGCGCTCCCGCCGGTGACCCGACCGGTGGCATGGGCGGCATGGACTTCTAGCAGGTCCCGATACCTCGGGTCCTCGGACCCGCAGGCGTCTGAGGTCCGGATACGCGACCTCGCCCGCGACGACCGGGCGGCCCCTCGGGGCCGCCCGGTTTCGCTGTTTCCAGGCGAAGCGGGCAAGGACGGCGCTGTCCTTCGCGGAAGGCCGAGGCTGTTCCGCGGAGTGTCGCGCGGACGGGTGCACGGAGCGTCGGCGTCCTGTCCGAAGGTGCGGGGATCCGGCTGCCGGAGCCCTTCGGCGTCGAGCCCGACACGTCCGGCTCTTCCGGCCCCGGCCGGTGGCCGGCCTGAGGCCGTCGACGGGGACCCGGCCGCGTCAGCCCTGACCGTGCCAGGCGTGCCACAGGGCGGCGTAGGAGCCTCCGCGTGCGATCAGCTCGTCGTGGCCGCCCAGCTCGCTGATCCTGCCGTCCTCCACCACCGCGATCCGGTCGGCGTCGTGCGCGGTGTGCAGCCGGTGCGCGATGGCCACCACCGTGCGGCCCGACAGCACCCCCGCGAGCGAGCGCTCCAGGTGGCGGGCCGAGCGCGGGTCCATCAGCGACGTGGCCTCGTCCAGCACCAGCACGTCGGGATCGGCCAGCACCACGCGGGCCAGGGCGAGCTGCTGCACGCGGGCCGGGTCCAGCGCGGCGTTGCCCGAACCCACCCGGGTGTCCAGCCCGTCGGGCAGCGAGCGCACCCAGTCGTCTGCGTCCACGGCGGCCAGCGCCTCCCACAGGTGCTCCCGGTCCACCTCCGCGGCTCCCTCGGGCAGGTCCAGCGCCAGCGCCAGGTTCTCGACGACCGTCCCCCGGAACATGTGGCTCTCCTGGCTCAGCATGATCGCCCGTCCGCGCCGCGCCTCGGGAGCCAGCCCCGACATGGACACCCCGCTCACGCGCACGCTCCCCGAGGTCGGCGGGTGCACACCGGCGACCAGCTTGCCCAGGGTCGACTTGCCCGCGCCGCTCGGTCCCACCACGGCCAGGCGCTCCCCGGGCCGCAGGAAGAGGTCGACCCCGTGCAGCACCTCCACGTCGGTGTAGGCGAACCGCACGTCCTCCAACCGGACCTCGCCCGGCCTCCCGCTGGAGGGCGCGTCCGACTCGGAGGGCTCCTCGGCGAGCTCCACGCCCAGCAGCCTGCGCAGACTCGTGAACCCCATCATCAGGCTGTCCACCTGGTCCAGCAGCTGGTCCACCGGGCGCCCCATCTGCCTGCTGAGGAAGACCGCCGTGGCGACCTCCCCCAGGCTCAGCGATCCGTCCACGTACAGCAGGCCCGCCACCAGGAAGGTCAGGGCGATCGGGAACATGTACCCGACCTCCAACGGCGGGTACCAGACGCACCGCAGCCACAGCGTGTACCGCTCCGCCGCGTAGGCGCGTCCCACCCGCCGCTCGTTGAGCGCGATCTGGCGGGCCTGCCGGCCCAGCGCCTCGATCGTGTGCGCGCCCTCCACGGTGTCGGTCACGCCCTGGGTCAGCTCCGAGTAGGTGGCCAGCTCGCGCACGTACCCGTTCGGCGCCCTGCGGGCGTACCAGCGAGTGGACACCCACAGCACCACCAGGGACGGCGCCCATGCCAGGAGCAGGGCCGGATGCAGGACGGCTATCGCCGCGACGACGATCACCAGGGTCACCGCGCTGACCGCCATCACCGGCACCGAGAAGCGCACGGTGTGGCTCAGGTGGCCGATGTCGCGGCCGGTGCGCGCCACCAGGTCACCCGTGCCCGCGCGCTCCACCACCCCCAGCGGCAGCCGGAGCACCGCGCGTACGAACTCCTCGCGCAGCTCCGCCAGCACGGTCTCGCCGAAGCGGATCGAGGCCGCCACGGACGCCAGGGTGAACCCGGCGTGCAGCACCAGCGACACGACGATCAGCGCGGCGAGCACGTCGATGCGCGAGGAGGCCCCTTCCGCCCGCACGGTGTCGATGATCATGCCGAGGACCCAGGGAGAGGCCAGCGCCATGAGCGCGGCCAGGCCGTACAGGGCCACGACGACGGAGAACTGGGTACCGTGCTCCCGCCCGGCGCGGCGCAGCCGGGCCCACGCGGTGGGCACGGACGCGACCGGCAGCCCGGTCGTGTGGTACTCCCGCGGTGCTCCGGCCGTACCGGCGGGCTCGGCGCGGTCGGCGGTCTGGGTCATGTCTTCCCCTCCGTGGGGACGGCGCGCAGGACGGTGGCGGCGTAGCGGGGGGACGCGGCGAGGAGTTCCCGGTGGGCCCCCTCGGCCACGAGGCGGCCCTCCTCGACGAACTGCACGCGGTCGGTGTGGTCGAGCAGCAGGGGACTGGTGGTGACCAGGCCGGTCGCGCGGCCCGCGCGTTCCACGGGCAGCTGTGCGGCGATGGCGGCCTCGGAGTGGGCGTCCACGGCCGAGGCGGGCTCCACGAGCAGCAGGACCTCCGGGTCCAGCGCCAGGGCGCGGGCCAGGCGGAGCCGCTGCTGCTGGCCGCCGGAGTACTCGCGTCCGCGCTCGGTGAGCAGCGCGTCCAGCCCGGCGGCGGACTGGCGCACCACGTCGTCGGCGTGGGCGGCGCGCACGACCTCGGCGAGGCGTTCGTCGGAGACGCCCGGGCCTGGTGACAGTTCGTCGCGCAGCGTGCCGGAGAACAGGTGCGCGTCGTTGGAGGCGAGGAGGACGCGGCGGCGCACCCGTGCACGGGGCAGGTCGCGCAGGCGCACGGCACGGCCCGTGGAGGTGTCCACGAGTACCGCGTCCGCGCCCTCCTCGTCCCGGTAGCGCCCCAGGCGCTCGGCGATGGCGGTGGCGTCGGCCGGGTCGGCGCAGACCACACCGGTGGTGCCGTGCGCGCCGATGGTCACGCCGCTGCCGGGGTCGTGCAGGTCGCAGGGGGCGGCGGGCTCCCGCGCCGGGTGCTCGGGGTCGGGGTGGTCGTGCTCCAGGCCCAGCACGCGCACCACGCGCCCCGCGGCCACACGTGCGGAGACGAGCAGGGACAGGGCGTGTATCAGGTGGCGCACCGCCGCGGACAGCGTGCCGGTGTAGCCGTAGAAGGCGACGAGCTGGCCGACGGTGATCTCCCCGGCCAGGGCCAGGCGCGCGCCGTACCAGACGATCCCGACCAGCAGCAGGCCCGGGAGGAGCTCGCGCACGGCGTTCAGCGCGGCGTCCGCCCAGCCCACGCGCATGGCGGCGGCACGGACCCTTTGCGAGGCGGTCCGGTAGCGGTGGTCCACGGTGCGCTCGCCGCCCACGCCCCGCAGCACGCGCAGGCCCGCCACCAGGTCGGTGGCCAGGGTGGTGAGCTCGGCCTGGCGGTCGCGCTGGTGCTCCTGCCGGCGGGAGAACAGGCGTAGCAGGGGGACCATCCCCGTCATGATGAGCGGCACCGCCACCAGGACGACCAGGCCGAACGTGGCGTGCGAGGTGAGCATCAGCGCGCTGACCGCGGCCACCGCCACGAGGGAGGACAGGATCTGTCCCGCCGCCTCGTAGAAGTCGCCGATCCGGTCGATGTCCTCGGTGCCCACCGCCACCACCTCGCCCGAGGGCAGCCTCCGGGTGAGCGTGGGCCCCATGCGCACGGAGTGCTCCGTGACCGCCTGGATGGTCCGGTAGGCGGAGGCGTACCAGTTGAAGCAGTCGGCGCGGTGGGAGACGGGGACCAGCGCGACGGCGGCCACGACGAGCGCGCTGAGGACGCCGGACCAGGTGAGGAGGGCGCCCATGTCCCCTCGTACGAGCCCGGAGTCGAGTGCGGCGCCGAGCGCGGCGGAGATGAGTACTCCGCAGACCATGAAGGCGCCCGTGGCCGCTCCCGACCACAGCAGGGAGCGCCGCTCACTCAGGGCGAGCCACCACAGGAACCGGTCGGCCGAGCGGCGTTCGGGAACGCCGATGGGCTGGGGAAGTGTGCGCACAGTATCCGGACTGTAACCAGGGCGACGCGGAGGGGCCACTCATTTTCCGCCGGCCGCCCGTGGACCGTCCGTGGGCCGGAAGCGCCCGTGGGCCGGAAGCGCCCGTGGGACGTTCCGGGGGCGCCGGTGGGCCGGAAGCGCCCGTGGACCGCTCCGAAACCGTCCGTGGACGGAACCGCCGGTGGGCCGGAGTGGTGTCCACAGGCGGGAAGCGCCACTGGCGCGGTGCGGGGCGGGTGGCCCAGACTCGGATTCGGGGGCGTCTTCGCCGCTCACGGGCGTCTCACGCACCCCCGGCTCCAGTGTGACCGGCCCAGCGCCCCTCCGCCAGGCCCCGCCTCCGCCCCTGTGGACAACCTCCGCCGCGGTCTCCGGGCAGAGGACTTCGCGCAAGGCCGCGAAGGCGGCGAGGCATTGAGGGCGGCGAGGGCGGCGGACCGCGGTCCTCGGACACCCCGGCGTGGGGAGGCCCGCGCGGACACCCCCGCGCGCAGAGGCCCGCGTGGAGAGGCCCGTGCGGACGCCCCGGCGTGGGGAGGCTCGTGCGCAGAGGCCCGCGCGGAGGAGCCCGCGTGGAGAGGCCGACGTGGAGAGGCCCGCGCGAAGCGGAGCCCCGGCACCGGCCGGTGGACCGGCCGAGAACGCCGTGGGTTTGGAACAGGAGGTTCCCTCCGCCCTGATCTTGCTCCCAGCGTCACCGTGGAGTGCCGACAGTGCCACTGGGAGCAAGATCATCGCGGTTGGGCACACCCGGTCAGCCCACTAGTGGACGGTGCCCTCGGCGTGCAGCAGTTCGACGAGGCGGCGCACGGCCGGGGCGCAGCGCTCCCGGTCGGCGAAGCCGATCCACGCCAGTTCGGCGATCTCGTTGTCCACCGCGATCTCGCCGTCGTGCTCGGCCGTGTGGCACGACAACCGCACCCGCGCGCCGGGGGCCTGAGCGTGGGCGACCTCGTCGATCACCGCGATCCTTCGGAACGTGCCCGGACGCAGGATCACGCTGACCTCCTCACGAGCCTCCCTGGCCACAGCGGCCTCGTCACTCTCTCCCGGTTCGCGCTTGCCGCCGGGAAGGTAGAACAGGTCCACCCCCTCGGTGCGGACGCACAACAGCCGCCCCTCGTGTACGTGGACCCAGGCCAGGGCGTCGATGACGGCGGGAGGGGAGGACGGGGTGAGAGACATGTGATCACCCTATGTCATGTGGCGGATGCAGATTTCGGGAAAAGCAGCGGTTACCCCCCTGTGGCCGGAGGAGTCCACGGGGTAGCCTGACGACGCCTGGGAGCGCTCCCATAGCCAGGGAGGCTCCAGACCCCCCCGGGGGATACGGGGACACGGAAGACCAGAACGGGGACCGACTCAACGAAGGAAAGGCCCAATGTCCCGCACACGCACAGCCGTCGGAGCCGCCCTGAGCTCCGTCGCGGCGCTGGCCACGGGAGCGGCGCTGCTCAGCATGTCGCCCGCCTCGGCCAGTGAGACCGAGTTCTACGTCAACCCCAACACATCGGCGGCCGTCTGGGTCCGGGAGAATCCCGACGACCACCGGGCCGACGTCATCCGCGAACGCATCGCCTCGGTCGCGCAGGCCACCTGGTTCACCCAGTACAACCCCGGCGAGATCCGCGCCGACGTGGACGAGGTGGTCAGCGCCGCCGACGCCCAGGGCCAGAGCCCCATTCTCGTGGTCTACAACATCCCCGGACGCGACTGCGGCAACCACAGCAGCGGCGGGGCGCCCAGCCACGACGCCTACCGCTCCTGGGTGGACGAACTGGCGTCCGGTCTGGAGGGCCGCTCCGCCACCATCGTCCTGGAGCCCGACGCCCTCCCGCTGGTGAGCAGTTGCAGTGACCCGTCCCAGCTCCTGGACTCGATGGCCTACGCGGGCAAGGCGCTCATGGCGGGCTCCTCCGAGGCCCGGGTGTACTTCGACATCGGGCACTCGGCCTGGCTGGACCCCCAGGAGGCCGCCGACCTGCTCAACGGCGCGGACATCGCCAACAGCGCCCACGGCGTGGCCACCAACACCTCCAACTACAACTGGACCGACGACGAGGTCGCCTTCGCCGAGGCCGTCATCAACGCGACCGGCGTGTCCGGGCTCGGCGCCGTGATCGACACCAGCCGCAACGGCAACGGCCCCGCCCCCGACGGTGAGTGGTGCGACCCGCCGGGACGGATGATCGGCCGCCCCAGCACCACCAACACAGGTAATCCGCTGATCGACGCCTTCGTCTGGACCAAGCTGCCGGGGGAGGCCGACGGCTGCATCGCGTCCGCCGGGCAGTTCGTGCCGCAGGCCGCCTACGACATGGCGGTCGACGCCCCCGAGCCCCCGGACGAGCCCACCGACCCCGGCGAGGAGCCGACCGACCCGGGCGAGGAGCCGACGGACCCCTCCGGCGACGGCTGCACGGCCGAGTACAGGATCGACAACGACTGGGGAAGCGGCTTCCAGGCGACGGTGACGGTCACCGCCGAATCCGCCCTCACCGGCTGGACCGTGACGTGGACCTACACCGACGGCCAGCGGGTCACCCAGGGCTGGAACGCCGACGTCTCCAGCAGCGGTTCGCAGGTCACCGCGACCGACCTGGGCTGGAACGGCAGCCTCGGCACCGGCGGCAGCGCCGACTTCGGGCTCACCGGAACCCACAACGGCACCAACGGCGTGCCGGACGTGACGTGTTCGGCGGCCTGACGCGCTCCGTGGTCTGACGGCCCCCGACGCCTGACGGGGTGGGACGCTTCGCGTCCCACCCCGCTTCCGTCCCGCCCCTCCCGGCCCGCTCCTCCTGTCCGCCTCCGGCCACCGGCGCCGAACCTCCCACCTCCGGCGGATCGGCGTACTAGCATCCCCGGTGTCAGTGGCGGCGACCGACCGGCTCCGGTCCTCCTCGGCTCCGGCCTCCCGGTTCCGGTCCTTCGCGGCTCCGGTCCTCCCCGGCCCGGGACCGCGGCCGCCTCCGAAGCCTGGAAGGCGGACAGCATGGCGGTTCCACACACGGAGGCGCAGTCCCTCCGGCCGCTCCTGGCGGACGGCTCCGGCGGTGGCGTCCCGTCGCAGAGCAGGGCCCGGCGGGAGGCGCGCGAACAGGCCCACAACCTGTACAGCGCGGCCGTCGGCGCGTGCCTGGGACGCGCCGGCACCCGGCCCGGACTCGGGGAACGCGCCGCCGAGCTCCTCGGGGAGGAGGCCCGGCTGCCCTTCCTCACGTCCGACGAGGTCGACCGGGTCAACCGCGTCCTGCCCGAGGTCCTCGCCGACCTGCGGGCGGACCCGGTACGCGTCCGCGACGGAGCCACTCCCGAGGACCCGCGCAGGACCCTGACGGAGGCGGAACTGGCCGCCCTGTTCGACCTCGCGCTCCGCGACCGGCTCACCGGCGCGGCCCGCGAACGCCCCCGGATCCTGCTGCTCGGCGGTCAGCCCGGCTCGGGCAAGTCCACCCTGCAGCGCCTCCTCCTGCCCGTCCTGCCCGAGGGCACCGTCAGCTACGACGGCGACGACCTGCTGCGCCTGTCGCCCGACTACGAGTGGGCCATGACCGCCGACGACCGCGTCGCGTCCTCCTCCCTGGCCCGGCAGGTCCGCGGGCTGCACGGCCTCGCCATGGAGTACCTGCGCGCGGGCCGCGTGGACGTGGTGTGCAGCCACCCCCTCGGACGCGCCGACTGGGCGGCGTCCTGGGTCGAGGGGTTCCGCGACGCCGGATACCGGGTCGAGGTCGCCTTCGTGGCCACCCACTCCTCCAACAGCCGGTTCTCCCTCGCCGACCGCCACGCGCGGTCCCGTGCCCACCAGGGTTTCGGCAGGTGGACGTCCGAACTTCAGCACGACCGTTTCTACCTGGGGGTGCCCAACACGGTGGAGTTCCTGGAGACCCACCGGCTGGTGGACTCGCTCTACGTGCTCTCCCGCGACGGCGAGGTGCTCTACGCCAACCACCGGGAGGACGGCGACTGGAGGACCGGGCCGTTCGGCCGGACCGCCCTGGAGGCCGAGCGCGGATGCCGCGACCTGTGGCACGGGGAGGGGCCCGCGCCCCGCGGCGCCCTCTGAGGGATCCCGGGGGCGCGGACCGGTCAGGCCCCGGCGGCCGCCCTGCGCATGGCCTCCCGGTCCTCCTCGCCGAAGCGCTCCTCCAGTTCCTCGGGGGCGGCGTCCAGGTCGATCCGGGACACGGGCACCCCGCGCGCGGACTCGATCGCGCCCAGGCGCCGCAGAGCCCGGTCGCCCGCGTACTGGATCAGCTCCCCGGGCGGCAGTTCGTAGCCCTGCGTCTCGGGGACCCTCGACGACTCCTCGCCCCGCTCGACCGTGGACATCACGTGCGGCAGCAGTTCGTCCAGGCGCTCGCGCACCACGTCCCAGTTGGCGTCGTCGGCCGCGACGTGGCGCCGGCACGTGAAGGTGCCCCACGCCATGTGGCGCCGCTCGTCGTCGCCGATCCGCCGCACGATCTGCCGCATGCCCGGGAAGATGTCCCGCACCGTGCACACGTGGTTCCACGCGTAGTACCCGGTCAGCGCCAGCGACCCCTCGATGATGTGGTTGTAGGTCACCGAGGCGCGCACCTGGTTGCGGGGGCCCGGGTCCTCCGACAGCCTCTCCAGCGACAGGGGCAGTTCCTCGTAGAACAGCTTGCGGTAGCCCGGGTTGGCGTCGACGTACTCGTGCAGGTCCTCGTGGACCCCGATCGCGTCCAGCCACAGCCGGAACGCCTGGACGTGCTTGGCCTCCTCGAACGCGAACTGGGTCAGGTACATCTCGTCGCCCAGCCGCCCCTCCGCGGCCATGGCCCGGATGAAGGGCTGGATGTCCTCGGTGACCGCCTCCTCGCCCGCCACGAAGAACGCGCACAGCCGCAGGATGCTCGCGCGGGCCCCCTCGCCCAGCCTGCTCCAGTCCTCGGCGTCCTGGCTCAGGTCGATGTCCGCGGGGTTCCAGAACCTGGCGTTGCCCTTGCCGAAGAGCTTGAGCGGCAGGGACTCCCAGTTCAGACCGCCCTTCCGCAGGGCGTGGAAGCCGGTGCGCCGCTCGGCGGAGGCCGGTTCGGGGAGATCGGCGGCCGGGGGGCCTGCACTGTCGGCGACGGGGGAGCCGGGAGCGGGGGAGTCGGGCATGGGAGGACCTCCTGGGGGCGCTGTCGTGTCCTCATGATTGGACACGGGAGGGCTCCGTGTAAAGGGTGGAGGCGGTGTCCGTCACCGGGGAACCGCGTTCGGTTCCTTCGGGGGAGGGCGGCGGAGCGCGGGGAACCCGGTCGGGGCGGCCCGGACGGGGAGGAACGGCCGCCCGGAACCGTGGGGAAGCCGGGATTCGGTCGATGTCGCTGGCGATCCGCGTCTTCCGAAACGGTACGGTCAGGGAGTACCGCCCGCACCGAACGATCGATCAGGGGACGACGTGTTCTGTGGTGATCCCGGCACTTCCGGCTACACCGAGTGCGCCGCCCAGACCCAGCTCTTCGCACTGGCCTCCGCCATTCCCGCGCTGCTCGGTCTGATGCTCCTCGTGGCCGCCTTCGCCGCGCCCTCCGTCCGGGGAGACCGGCTCCTGCGCACCCGCACCCTCAGCTACTCCCTGGTGGCCTGGGGAATCGCCGCGGGCACCTACGTCATGGGCATCCTGCCCTCCGTCTGACGGAAGGGGTGCGACGGCGCACCGCCGCGGACCCGCCGCCGCGCCCCACAGGAGGCGGGGCGCGGGAGGCCGCGGCGGGAGGGCGGCCGCCGGCCGTCCCCACATCGCCCGGAGTCCGGGGCCCGGACCCGGGCTCCGGTCAGATCTCCTCGCCCGACAGCAGGTCGGAGGCGTCGGTGATCCGGTAGGCGTACCCCTGCTCGGCCAGGAACCGCTGCCGGTGCGCGGCGTAGTCCTGGTCGAGGGTGTCCCGGGCCACCACGGCGTAGAAGCGGGCGGCGCGCCCGTCGGACTTGGGGCGCAGCACCCGGCCCAGCCGCTGGGCCTCCTCCTGGCGGGAGCCGAAGGAGCCCGACACCTGCACCGCGACACCGGCCTCGGGCAGGTCGATGGAGAAGTTCGCGACCTTGGAGACCACCAGCGTCTGTAGTTCTCCGGACCGGAAGGCGTCGAAGAGCCGCTCGCGCTCCTTGTTGCGGGTCTCGCCCTTGATCACCGGCGCGCCGAGCGACTCGCCCAGCTCGTCCAACTGGTCGATGTAGGAGCCGATCACCAGCACCTGCTCATCGGGATGGCGCTCCACGATCTCCCGGACCACGGAGGTCTTGGTCTCGGAGGAGGCGCAGAACCGGTAGCGGTCCTCCGGCTCGGCGGTCGCGTACGCCAGCCGCTCGGCCTGCGACAGGTCCACCCGGACCTCCACGCAGTCCGCCGGGGCGATCCACCCCTGGTTCTCCATGTCCTTCCACGGGGCGTCGTAGCGCTTGGGGCCGATCAGCGAGAACACGTCGCCCTCGCGGCCGTCCTCGCGCACCAGGGTCGCGGTCAGACCCAGGCGGCGGCGCGCCTGGAGGTCGGCGGTCATCCGGAAGATCGGCGCGGGCAGCAGGTGCACCTCGTCGTAGACCACGAGTCCCCAGTCGCGGGCGTCGAACAGCTCCAGGTGCGTGTACGCGCCCTTACGCTTGGCCGCCATCACCTGGTAGGTGGCGATCGTGACCGGGCGGATCTCTTTGCGGGTACCCGAGTACTCGCCGATCTCGTCCTCCGTCAGCGAGGTGCGCCGCAGCAGCTCCGTCCTCCACTGGTGCACCGACACGGTGTTGGTCACCAGGATGAGCGTGGTCGCGCCGGTCATGGCCATCGCGGCCGCGCCGACGATGGTCTTGCCCGCGCCGCAGGGCAGCACCACCACGCCGGACCCGCCCGCGTGGAAACTCTCCGCGGCCTCCTTCTGGTAGCCGCGCAGCTCCCAGCCGTCCTGGTCCAGGTCGATCTGGTGCGCCTCGCCGTCCACGTACCCGGCCAGGTCCTCGGCGGGCCAGCCGATCTTCAGCAGCGCCTGCTTGAGGTTGCCGCGCTCGCTGGGGTGCACGGCGACCGAGTCCTCGTCCAGCCGGTCGCCCAGCATCCCCCTGAGCTTCCTGGCGCGTACGACCTCCTCCAGCACGGCCCGGTCCGAGGACTCCAGGACCAGTCCGTGCACCGGGTCGCCGACGATCCGGAGCCGCCCGTAGCGGTCCATCGTCTCGGTGATGTCCACCAGCAGCGAGTGGGGTACCGGGAACTTGGAGAACCGGAGCAGCGCGTCCACGACCTGTTCCGCGTCGTGCCCGGCGGCCCGGGAGTTCCACAGCGCGAGCGGCGTGATCCGGTAGGTGTGCACGTGTTCGGGGGCGCGCTCCAACTCGGCGAAGGGCGCGATGGTCCGGCGGCACTCGGCGGCGAGCTCGTGGTCGACCTCGAGCAGGAGCGTCTTGTCGGACTGGACGATCAGGCAGGACACACGGACCTTCAATCTCACGGGGAGGGGCAGCCTCAGGTGCAACACATCGGGGCTCCTGATCATGCCCGCGAAACCGTGGTCTCAGACGGAGAGGCGGCCGTCACCGGCCGCGGCCCGGTCCGCGGCCGGCGACCGGCTCAGGCCGTGGTGGCCCCGCCGGTCACGACGAACCGGTCACGACGAACACGACGAAGACGAGCATCAGGCCCAGGACGACGCCGTTGGCGATCCAGGCGTTGCGGGTGTAGCGGCGAAACCTCTCCGGGTCCGTCCTCTCCGAGAGCGCCAGCGAGGAGAAGACGGTCCCGACGACTCCCAGGGCGCCGCAGCACGTCACCATCAGGAGGATGGACAGCGACAGGGCCAGGATCGGGCCGGCCAGGTTCTGCGGCTCCGCCTGTCGGGGGAAGCCCGGCCGGGGAACCGGAGGATGGGAGCAGGGAGGCGGACAACCCGGACAGGGGTGGTACGGACCCGTACCGTGGCCGTGCGGGGGCACGGGGGCGCTGTCGGGCGGTGGGAGCCAGCGGGCCGGAGCGCCGTTGCCGCAGGCCGGTCCCTTGCGGACGCCGTGGTCGCCGTACCGGTTTCCGTGCCGGCCGTAGCCGTCGTATCGGCCGTAACCGTCGTACCGGCCGTCGTGGGGGACGCCGTCGGGAGGGAGCCCGAAACGCTGGTTCTCGCTCAATGTCGTGTTTTCTCGTGCTCTGGGTGCCGGGACACCGAAGGAGGGTGGCAGCCGGGTCGGGGGCCGAGGGGCCCGGCCGGGATGCCGGGAGTCCGGGTCACGAGGTCAGGAGGAGCATCATCATGAACAGGACCACGACCGGGATCGTGAACAGTACGAACAGGATGACGTAGGCGAAGGTGCACGCCCAGGTGTACCGGATGTAGCGCTCCACCCCGACCGGGTCGGGGAGCTTCCTCAGCGCCGCGATCCCGAAGCCGATCCCGGGAACGTTCACCACCAGCAGGAAGAACCAGAAGTCCAGGTAGATCATCAGGGCCGGACCCGCCAGGGTCAGGACCGCCACCACCAGTGCCGCCACGGCGCCGCCCACCCGTGCGGGCGGAGCGGTCGGCGGAGGCGTCCCCGGAGGATACGCCGGATCGGTCGGAGGAGGCGCGGACAGCCCGGGCCGCCCCGAGGGGCCGGAGGGCGTCGGCGCTCCCGCGGGTCCGGGCGGCGTCGTCGGCGCCCCGCCCCCGGACGGCGCCGGACCGGGAGAGGCGCCCTTCCTCTCCCAGAAGCTCCTCGGATCGCTTCCGCCGCTCATCACCGCTCGTGCCGCCTCCCCGCCGCCGCGCACCGGCGCACGGCGTTCCCGTTCCCGTTCCCGTTCCCGTTCCCGTTCCCGTTCCCGGGTCCGCTCAGACGCGCTGCCCGCCGGACCGGTCCGCCAAACCCCGGTCAGTAGTTGGTGACCGGGACGATCCCCTCGATCCACGACCCCGCCTGGGTGAACAGGACGAACGTCAGCACCAGCATCACGAAGAGCATCACCCCGGCCGCGCCCAGGCAGTACCAGGAGTACCGGGTGAGGGTCTCGGCCTGGTCCGGGCGCCCCCGGTCGCGCGCGTGCGCGGCGCGCACCGCGAACACGATCCCCGCGATGCCGAACAGCCAGTTCGCACAGCACACGAAGGTCAGGGCGTGCAGGATCAGGGCCATCGTCGAGCTGCTGGACCCGGCCGGTACCTGGCGCTCCCCGCGGTCGGTCCCGCGGTCGGCCCCGTGGCCGCCCGCGCGGTCCCCGTCGCGTCCGCGCCCGGGGTCCGGGGCCCGTCCGCGTTCGCGGTCGTCGTCGCGTCCGTGATCACGGGGGGACGATGCCCCGGGGGGCAGCGATGCGTTGCTCATGGGGGTTCTCTCGCTGTCGGTGGGCGACCAACTCGCCTCCACCCTAGTGTGCTGGCCGCGAACGCCGCCGGTGCGACGGGGCGGATCACGGCACCGTCCTTCGGAGCCCGCGCGTTCGCCTCCGCGCCGCGGCGGCCGGCGGTACCAGGTCCGGAGGGGAGGTCCCTACCTCCCCTCGGGCTCCTGCTCCAGCTCGGCCACGGCCGTCACCCGGTGCACCGCGAACCGGTGCACCGCCGCACGCGTGGCGTCGTAGGCGGTCATGAAGCCGCCGTCCACGCCCGAGGGCTCCACGATCCGGCTCACCTGGCGCCCGTCGGTGTCGGTGTAGCCGATCCACACCCTGTGCCCCTCCCGGGCCGCACGCGCGAGCACCTCCAGCACCGCCGTCGACCGCGAACCCGCCGGGCCGTCCTCGGGCAGCGGGACCGGCCTGCGCACCGCGGTGGCCGCCTCGTCCCCGGCCCGCAGAGCGCGTACCGCCGCCTCCGCCAGCTCTTGGGGGGAGCCCCCCTCGCCCGGCGCGGGCGAAGCGTCCACCGAGTCGGCCCGCCGCACCTCGGGGCGGCCCAGGCGCATCGACCCGTCCCCGCCCTCGGGCACCGGGTGGTACCCGAGCTGCCGCAGCCGCTCCACCAGCGCCGACCGGGTCGACCGGCTCGCCACCACGGTCGGGGCGAGCCGCAGCAGCCCCAGGTCCTCGGCCCGGCGGTCGCTGACCAGCTCCTCCAGCAGTGCGGGCTCGTCGCACCGCAGGTAGCTCGACGCCGTGCCCGCGCGCAGCCGCCCGTGCCGCCGTCCCACGTCCGACACCAGGTACCGCAGCGCCTGGGGGAGCGGGGTGCGCGAGTGGCGTTCGAGCATGGCGGTGACGTCCTCGACGCCGCGTCCGGCGTCCAGGGCCCGGCGCACCGACTCCTCGGTGAACCGGTACACGGTGGCTCCGCCGGTGGACTCCACGTCGGCGACCAGGGCCAGCTCCCGTGCCAGGCCGGGCACCAGCGGGCCCGGCGCGACCGCGGTCAGGTCGCCCTGGACCAGCACGTAGTCCAGCGGTTCGGGCATCTCCTCGGCGAGGATCCGCGCGGCGGCGTCCTCGTCGCCCTCCAGCAGAGGACGGACGTGTTCGGCCAGCGCCCCGCGACCGGTCAGCCCGAGCGAGGCGGCCTCGGACCCGGCGGCCCGCACCAGCTCGGCGTGGACCGGCGACTGGCGGCGCGGGCGGCGCCAGGCCAGGCGTTCGGACAGCGACTCCGGCAGCGGCGCGAACCCGGGCTCCGCGGTGCCCAGCTCCCCGAGCAGGTCGCGGCGGGCCTGGGGAGCTGCGGGCCGCACCAGGCCCGGACCGAGCAGGTTGCGCACCCGGCCCCCCGAGTCGCGTGAGCCGGTCAGCGTGGCCACCCGGTCCGACTCCAGCCACGCCGACGCCAGGAGCAGCCACCGGCGCTCGGGCGGGCGCTCCCGCCACAGGTCGTACTCGCGGGTGGGCAGCCACTCGCCCTCGACCCGGTCGTCCGTCGCGAGCAGCCCGGCGGCGTGCGCGACCTCCACGAACAGGGCGGCGGTGGTCTCGTCGGTGTCCATCACCCGGGCGGCGCGGCGCAGGTCGCGCACGCCCAGACCGCCGTTGCGCAGTACCGCGGCCGGTTCCTGGGACCACTGTTCCAGCAGTTCCTCCACCGCGCGCAGCACCGTGAACGCCTGTCCGGCGGCCTCCCGGGTGACGGCGCCGGCGGGGTTCTCCGTGCCCGCGAACGGCGGCGGAGCGGTGGTGACCTCGCGAAACAGCAGTCCCGAGCGCAGGAGCAGCCCCACCTCGCGCGGCAGTGTGAGGGTGTCCTCCCCGCTCGGCAGCAGCAGCGCGCGGGCGATGAGCGCGTCGACCGGTGAGGAGGCGGTGGCCAGGGTGACCTCGCGGCGGGCGCCGGAGACGGTCCCGTTGGGCGGCCCCCAGGCCATGCTGTCCAGCAGCCTGCGGGCCTGCGGGCCGTCGCTCACCTGGCCGACCAGCGCCGCCACCCGGTCGGGGTCGGACAAGAGCGTGGCGACCGTCTCCACGGGGGTGCTCGCGGTGCTGTCGGGGGCGAGGTCGTCGGCCAGCCTCTTGGCGGCGCCGGGCGGCAGCGCGGCCAGCAGCACGCGCGCGGGCGGACCGAGCTGTGCGGGGTGGGGGAGCAGGTCGCGCAGCACCTGCACGGGGCGCAGCCGTCCACGGTCGGGCCAGATCAGCGCCAGTCCCCTCAGGGTGTCCAGGGCACGGGTGAGCGGATCCTCCGCCGGGTCGGGCGCGGGCGCCAGGCCGAGGGCCCCGGCCACGTCGGCGGTGGGCACCCCGACCGGCTCGGACAGCCGGTCGTCGCCGAGCGCGACCACCGACTCCAGCACCTGGAGGGTGAACCGGTCCAGGCGCTCCAGGATCCTCAGAACGGCGTTGCGGGAGGTCGCCCGGGAGGCGAGCGCGGCGAGGTCGGCCGGGACCGGCCGGGCCAGGTCGGGGCGGGCGCGCAGCAGGTGGGCGAGCTCGGCGTCCGACCGGCCGCGCAGCCAGGACGTGAACGTGGGAGGACGGCCCGGCGCGGGGGGTCCGCTGTGCCCCGTGCCTGGTTCGTGCTCGTCGGACTGTGCGTTGTCGGTCATCACGTCAACGCTAAGCGATTCCCGCCCCGGGGCTCGCGCGAGCCCGCTCCGTCCTTCCCGGGCGCCACGCACCACACGGCCGCAGACCGTATCCGAAGGCAATTCCGTGACCGGAATTCTCAAGAGGGGCTTAAAAGCCAGGTCATCATAGGCCAATATGGGTGCATGACCCAGCGCTCGGAACAATTGGTACTCGATTATCTGTCCGAGGTCGGCCTGGTTCTCTACGGTCGCATGACCGCGAAGGAACGTACCGCCTACCTCACGAGTGTGCGCTCGCGTATCAACGCGCGCCGCGCCGCCGCGGGAAGGGACGACGAGGACATCGTCCGGGGGATCCTCCGGGGGCTCGGGTCCCCCCACGACCTGGTGGAGCGGGAGATCGCCGGCCGCGACCTCGACATCGAGGACGACGAGCTGATCCCGCCCAGGCCGCGCCACGCCGACCGGACGCCGCCGCCGTGGCGGGGCGGGCCCAGCCGCGGCCTGCTGTCCCTGCTGGAGGGCCCCGGCCAGACGGACATGCGCGTGGGGGGCCGCCGCGCGGACCGGGCCGGCCGCGGCGACCGGGGGCCGGGGCCCCTGCACGGCCTGGCGGCGGTGGCGCGCCACACCCCGGGCGAGGCCGCCGCCCTGCTCATGCTGCTCGCGACGGTGCCCTGGTGGTGGAACCTGTCGTTCCTGTGGGTCCTCGGCGCGGCCCTGATCCTGCTCAGCCAGGTGTGGACGGCCGTGGACAAGTGGATCGGCGTGGGCCTGCCCCTGGTGTCCTGCGCGGTCGGCATGGCCCTGTGGACCGGAGACGCCAGGTTCGTCGACCAGTACGTCCAGGACTCCCTGTCCGCCACCGGCGTCGTCGGACTCGGACTGGCCTCCCTGGCGTGCGCGGTCTACCTCTACCCGAGGGCCCTGCGCTCGGCACGGGCCGCGGAGGGGCCCGGGGAGGGCTGACCACGGCCGGGAGCACGGGTCACTGCTTGGCAAACGCTGGGGAATACCTTTTCCGGTCGGCCCGTTACGGTGCGTCCGAACACATGGATTCGGGTAATCATGTCGGTACACCGCCTCATTCAGCTGATGGCGGTCGCGTCAGTACCGGTGGCCCGGCCTCCAGTCCGGTCACCACTTCCGTCGAGGCGGCCCAAGCCTCCGCCGAGTCCCGTCCCACACTCCGCGCCCAGCGGTGGGGGGCCGCCGCCGACGCCGCGAGGCCCGGGTGATCCGTATCCGGGCCTCGCCGCCGTGTCCGGACCCCGCGGGAGGTCCGGTGCGGAACCGACACGGAGAGGCGGATATGCCCTCGCGCCCGTGAGCCCCCGGGCATTACCTTGGAGGCACCCATGGAAACCAGGGGCGCTCCGGGAACGGGCGGACGGCGCGGATCCCGTGCCCTCCCGCTCCGGGCGCACGTCACTGAAAGCATGAGGTCATCAGGTGCCCACCGGCAAGGTCAAGTGGTACGACGGCGAAAAGGGCTTCGGCTTCCTCACCCGGGACGACGGCGGTGAGGTGTTCGTGCACTCCTCCTCCCTCCCCGAAGGCACCGTGTCGCTGCGCCCCGGCCAGAGGGTCGAGTTCGGCGTGGCCGAGGGGCGCAAGGGCGCGCAGGCGCTTCAGGTCAAGGTCGTGGACACCCAGCACTCGGTCGTCAGGGCCCGGCGAAAGAAACCCGACGAGATGGTGGTCATCACGGAGGACCTCATCAAACTGTTGGAGGGCCTGTCCAACGGCTACCGCAGGGGCCGACACCCCGAGCGCAGGGAGGCCGCCAAGATCGCCTCCGTACTGCGGGTGGTCGCCGACGACCTGGAAGCCTGAGCGGCCACCGGTCCCCGTGACCGGTGGCCCCGGTCACGCGGTGACCGGCGCGCGACCGTATCAAGAGGGTGTATCGGTCGAACCTTGACCCGCGTTATGGTCAAATCGGTGCCCGCGATCAGTGAGAATGGGAAACGTGAGCCCTTCTCGACGTTCTCCTGTACCGGACAAGGCATGTATCGAGGCGGTGGATCTGGCCCGCTCTGTGGCCGCCGAGGCCGGACGGCCCGAATGGGTGGGTGAGCACCTCACCCCCCACATCGAGGACACACGCCTGATCACCCACTACTTCACCTGCCTGGACCCCGCCTACCCGGGGTGGAACTACGCCGTTACCGTGGTCCGCGCCTCGCGCGCCAAGAGGGTCACGGTCAACGAGGTCGTTCTGCTGCCCGGCGAGGGCGCCATCGTCGCGCCCGAATGGGTTCCATGGAAGGAGCGGCTGCGCCCCGGCGACGTCGGCGTGGGCGACCTGCTGCCCACCGACGAGGACGACGACCGCCTCGTCCCCGGCTACGCCCAGGTGCCCGACAACGACCTGGACGAAGAGGGCATGGACCGGCAGATGGTGTGGGAGCTGGGCCTGGGCCGACGCCAGGTGCTCTCCGAGACCGGCCGCGAGCAGGCCGCCGAGCGCTGGTACAACGGCGAGGCCGGACCGCGCAGCCCGATCGCCGCGGCCGCGCCCGCCCGCTGCCTGACCTGTGGCTTCATGACCCCCCTCGCCGGTGAGCTGCGCCAGATGTTCGGCGTGTGCACCAACGAGTACGCTCCCGACGACGGCAAGGTGGTCTCCATGGACCACGGCTGCGGTGCCCACTCCGAGGTGCGTCGGCCGGAGGTGCGCGGTGAGCCGGTCCGGCCGGTCGTCGACGAGATGGGCTACGACCACATCGTCTTCGACGACACCGCCGAACTGGAGCTGGTCTCCTCCGACTCCTGAGTGCGGCGCGCCGGTGCGCCGCCGCGCCGAGCAACCAGGCCCCGGCCCTCCACCACGGTGGGCTAGGGTCGGTTTACCGCATCCGCTCCCGCCCCGGGTGCACCGTGCCGGGCCGTGCCCGCAGCGCAGGAGGAAACCGTTATGGCCGAGCCGTTGACCGCTTCGGTGGCCGATCCCTACAACACCGCGGAGCTGCGCCGACGCGTACTCGCGGCGTGGGCCGACGCGCCCGCGCGGTTCCGTGAGGACGCCAACGCGGAGGAGGACTTCGCGCTCGGCGGCTACCGCGACCGGGTCGTGGTCGAGTTGGCCCAGAACGCCGCCGACGCCGCCCGCCGCGCGGGTGTGTCCGGACGCATGCGCCTGGCGCTGACCGGCCACCGGCTGACCGCCGCGAACACCGGTGTCCCGCTGACCCCGGAGGGGGTGGAGTCGCTGGCCACGCTGCGGGCCTCCACCAAGCGCGACGAGCACGGCTCCACCGGGCGCTTCGGCGTGGGCTTCTCCGCGGTCGCGGCGCTCAGCGACGACGTCACCGTCGACTCCGGCGGAGCGGCCGTCCGCTTCAGCGCCGAGGCCGCCCGCGAGGCCGTCGCCGACCTGCTCGCCGAGGAGGGCACCCACGGTGACCTCGCCGGGGAGGTGGAGCGCCGCTCGGGCCACGTCCCCATGCTGCGGCTGCCCTTCCCCGCCCGGAGCACCGTCGGCGGCACCTCCGCCGGGAGCACCGCGACCGGTGGCTACGACACCGTCGTCACCCTGCTGCTGCGCGACGACTCCGCCCGGGACCGGGTGCGCGAGCTCCTGGACCGCACCGGGGAGGCGCTCCTGCTGGCCCTGCCCGGCCTCTCCGAGGTCCGCGTGGACGTGGAGGGCGCCGAGCGCGTCCTCACCCGGGAGGAGACCACCGGGACGGCCGACCTCATCACCAGCCACCGGGACGCCGAGGGCACCCGCACCACACTGTGGCGCGTCCTGAGCCGGTCCGGCTCCTTCGACCCCGCCCTGCTGGCCGACCGCCCCACCGAGGAGCGCGGCCGCACCTCCTGGTCACTGACCTGGGCGGTCCCGGTGGACGAGGAGGGCGCGGTCGCCACCCTGCCCGCCGACGTGGACCCGGTGGTCCACGCGCCCACACCCACCGACACCGGGCTCGACCTGCCCGCCGTCCTCATCGGCACCTTCCCGCTGGGCAGCGACCGGCGCGCGGTCCAGTCCGGGGCCGCCACCGACCTGCTGCTCGGTGAGGCCGCCGACGCCTACTGCGCCATGCTGCGCCGCTTCGGCGCCCGCGCCGCACTGGACCTGGTGCCCGGCACCCGCGTGGGCGGCGGCTCCGTCGACGCCGCCTTCCGCGCCCGCGTCGCCGAGCCCCTGCGGGACACCCCGTTCCTGGTCACCGCCGCCGGTGCGCCGATCGCCGCGCGCGAGGCCGCGCTGCTCGACACCGGTGGAACCGACGGGGCCGCCGACCTCGCCGCGACCCTGTCCGAGCTCGTCCCCCAGCTTCTGCCCGGCACCTGGAACCCCCGCCATCCGGCGCTGGCCGCCCTGCGCGTCCACCGCGTCGGGCTGGCCGACGTCGCCGACCTGCTCGCCGACACCGACCGGCCGCCGCACTGGTGGGCCGGCCTCTACTCGGCCCTCGCCAGTGCCGGGAGCGGCGGCGCCGACCTGGAGGAGCTCGGCGCCCTGCCGGTTCCGCTCGCGGACGGGCGGCTCGTACGCGGCCCCCGCTCCCTGCTCGTGCCGGGCGAGGACTGGGCCGAGGTCAGCGACGCCCACGGCAACCGGGTCTCCTCCGACGCCCTGGCCACCCTGGGCGTGCGCGTGGTCCACCCCGACGCCGTCCACCCGCTCCTGAACCGCCTGGGCGCGGTGGAGGCCGGCGCCGGCACCGTCCTGTCCGACCCGCGCACCGAGGCCGCCGTCCGCGACTCCCTGGACGCCGTCGACCCCGACCCCGTGGCCGAGGCCGTCCTGGACCTCGTCGCCGCCTCGGGGACCACCGTCGCCGACGCGCCCTGGCTGTCCGAGCTGGCCCTGCGCGATGACGAGGACGGCTACTCGATCGCCGCCGAACTCCTCGTTCCCGGCGCGCCCCTGGCCGACCTGCTCGTGGAGGACGCCCCCTTCGGCACCGTGCACGCCGACCTCGTGGAGCGGCACGGGGTCGACGCGCTGCGCGCGGTCGGAGCCCTGTGGGAGCTGTCCGCGGTCCGCGCGGAGGAGGCCGCGCTGGGGGAGGACCTGGTCTCGGTCTTCGACGGCGCCGCGGGGGAGGACGGACCGGACGGTCTGGAGGACTGGGCCGACGAGGTCCTCGAACGCGTCGGAGACCCCGAGCTGCCGCCGGTCGTGCCCGAGCTGGTGTGCGTGACCGACCTCGACTGCATCGCCGACGACCAGTGGCCCCGGGCCCTGGCCATGCTCGCCGAGGGACCGCTGCGCGAGGCGGTCACCGCCCCCGCCCGGGTGCTGCTGCCCGACGGCCGTGTGGTGGACGTGCCGTCCTACACCGCCTGGTGGCTGCGCACCCGCGCCCTGCTGGACGGCAGCGCGCCGGTCGAGCTGCGCACCGCCGACGCCGAGTCAGCGCTGACCGGCCTGTACGACGAGGTGACCGCCGACGTCGACCCGGAGTTCGCCCGGGCCCTGGGCGTGCGCACCACCCTGGCCGAACTGCTGACCGACCCCGACGGACCCGACGACCTGCTCGCCCGCCTGGCCGACCCGGCCCGGCACGTGGACCGCACGGCGCTGCGCCGGGTGTGGGCCGCCCTCGCCGGGGTGGACGCCGACCTGGTCACCCCGCCGACCATGGTGCGTGCGGTGCGGGGCGGCGCGATCGTGGTGGCCGACGTCGAGTACGCCGTCGTGGTGGACTCGCCGGACCTGCTGCCGCTGCTGGAGGACCGCGCCCTGGTACTGGCGCCGGCGGAGGCCGCCGAGGCCCTGGCGGACGTGCTCGACCTGGACCTGGCGAGCGAGGTCGTGACCGGCAAGATCGGCTCGTCCGGGCAGATCCGCCCGGTACCGGACGAGGTCGACCTCTTCCTCGACCCCGACGGGGAGCCCGACCGCACCTACCTGCACCACCAGACGCTCACCGTGGACGGCGTCGAGCTGGAGTGGTACGTCGGCGACGGCTCGGTACACGCCTCCACCACCGACGGGCTGGCCCGGGCCCTGTGCTGGCGCGCCGGCCAGTGGTCGCGGCGGCACCTGCTCGCGGACGTGCTGCGCGACCCCTCCGCGGCGGCCCGCCTCCTGGCCGAGGCCGACCTGGGCGACTGAGGGGCCGCTCCGGCGGCGTCACACCAGGGCGGCGTCACGCCAGGACGGCGGGTCGTGCCCGGGCCGTGTTCACGCCAGGGCGGCGGCCAGTCGACCGCCCAGCCCCTCCTCGGGCTCGTCCCAGGCGGTGACCTCGGGTTCGTCGCCGACCGACAGCGTTCCCGGGCGGGTGACGGCGAACTTGGCGCCGAAGGACACCCCGCCCGTGTCGGCGCGGCGGTAGCCCGCCAGCGTGCGCAGGGGTTCGGGCCCGCTCCTGACCCCCCGGTCCTGGTCCACCGTGGTGACCGCGCAGCGGACGCACACCTTGGCGTAGCCCAGTTCCGCGGTGCCCAGGCGCACGGCGCGGACACGGTCCTCGGTGTGCGGCTCGGGCCAGCCCGACACCACGATGTTGGGCCGGAAGCGGTCGAGCGGCACGGGGTCGGCGCCGCGCGCGAGGATGCGTTCGTTGAGCAGGTCCAGCGAGGACAGGGACGCCATCAGTACGGCCGTGCTGTCGGCGAACGCGCTGGTGCCCGGGGTCAGTCCGCCCACCCGGCGGTCGTGGTCCGCGGGTACCCGTACCAGGCGGCTCGGCGCGCCGAGCGCCTCCGAGAGCCACCCGGCGGCCTCGGCGCCCTGGTCCACGCCCGTGAACCGCTGCCCGTGCACCGTCACCTCCAGGCGCGGCCCCTCCGGATCGGCCGCGACGTCGACGGGGCCGAGCCCGTCGAGGTCCAGGCGCAGGTGCGCGCCGCCGGCACTGACACCGGCGCGGACGAGCGCCATGCGGGGCTCCCCGCGCTGGCTGCGGAAGTTCCCGTCGGCGTCGACCACCATGAACGTGCGGTCGTGCGCGATACCGGCGGGTGTCATCTCGGCGGTGCGCACGGACGTGCCAGCGCACCCCTTGACCGGATAGTGGACGAGTTCGGCGATTCGGACCATGGACAGACGCTATCGCCACCGGCGGGAGCCTCCGTGTGCGGCGGGTACCCTCGACATCCCCGAAGCCGACAGGGATCCCCCATGCGCACGACCCCTCCCGTCCCCCTCGCCCTGGCCGCCCTCCTCGCCGCCACCGGCTGCCACGGCGGTGGCGGCGCCGACACCCCCTCCGTGGAGACCGCCTCCACGGAGGAGCCCGTCACCGAGCACACCTACGAGCCGGGACGGCAGATCACCGTGGACCTGACCATGCCGGCCGGGAACGACGGCGGCCGCACGACCCCGTTCTTCTCCGGGTACCGGACCACCGTCCGGTTCGAGCACCGCGACCAGACGGCGGAGTGCACCGCCCTGCTGCCCGTGGACCTGCGCGAGTTCCGGCCCGGTGAGAGCCACCTCATCGGCCTGGAGTGCGATACCGGGGTCACCGTGTCCGTGGACGCCCCCGGACTCACGCTGCTGGACGGCGACGACGAGACCGGGTCCGGAGAGGTGGTCTTCACGGGCGGGGAGGTGTGAACGCCGACGACCCGCAGACGAGGGCCGGCGGCCACCGCGCTAGCGGGCCACCCGGAAGAACCCCTCCGAGATGAGGGTGCGCAGCGCCTCGGGCGCGCGCTCGCGCACCGCCACCGGATCCTCGCCGATGAGCTCGGCGATCACGTCCAGCAGCGGGCCCACGGGCATGGTGCCGTCGCACACCCCCGCCAGGGCGGCCTCCACCGTGCCCACCCGGGCGACCCGGCGCAGGCCGCCGCGCTGGCGCAGCACGATCTTCTCCGGATCCGGCGCGCCCGGGCGGCCCGTCCGCTCCTCCACCACGTCCGGCGCGAGCGCCACGTGCGCGGACAGCAGGGCGGCGTCGGTCAGGCGCAGCGCGGTCATCGCCCCGTCCACCACGTCGGGCAGGTACGGGCCCACGGGCTGCTCGATCTCGTGCCGCAGCTCCTCCACGCGCACGGTCGCGTCCTGGGCGACGTCGTTGCGCAGGCTGATCCACCCGAACCCGATGCCCTTGATGCCCTCGCGCTCGAAGTAGTCCAGCCAGGCGTCGTAGCGGCGCGTGTACTCGGGGGTGCCGTGCTCGCAGGAGTCGCGCAGCCACAGCTCCACGTACTCGGCGGGGTCCTGCACGTCGCGCTGGACCACCCAGCCCGAGCAGCCGGTCCCCGTCACCCAGCCGCCGACCCGGTCCTCCCAGTCGTCTCCGTCACGGTGCACCCAGTTCGCCAGGATCTGGCACCAGCCGCCCTCGGTGAGGTGCGCCGGGGCCTGCCGCACCAGCTCGGCGCACACGGTGTCGCCGGGCAGGTCCGACTCCCGGTAGGTGTACCGGGAGGAGTCGGGGGTGATCACGAACGGCGGGTTGGACACGATCAGGTCGAACCGCTCGCCCCCGACCGGCTCGTACAGCGAGCCCTGCTCCAGGCGCGCGCCGTCGACACCGGACAGCGCCAGGCTGATCCCGGCCAGGCGCACCGCGCGCGGGTTGAGGTCGGTGGCCACCACCTCGCGTGCCCGCGAGGCCAGGTGCAGGGCCTGCACGCCGCAGCCGGTGCCCACGTCCAGGGCGCGGTCGACCGGGCCGTCCACGATCAGCTGGGAGAGGGTGGAGGAGGCGCCGCCCGTGCCCACCACGTGGTCGGGCCGGGGAACGCCGCCGCTGCCGGGGCGCACCTTGGGGTCGGAGACCACGAACCCGGGTCTGCCGTCCTCCAGCTCCCAGGGGCCCAGGTGCACCAGGGAGTACACGACGGGTCCGCCGGGGCCCTCCTCCACGGTGACCAGGCCGGCCTCGGCCAGTTCGTCCACGGGCAGGATGGAGCGCGCGGCCCTGGCGGGGATGGGCGACCGGAGCCACCACAGGCGCAGCAGCAGTCCGAGCCGTTCCTCGCCGCCGGTGGCGCGTAGTGCGGGCACCAGCTCCTCGCGGGCCAGCGCCCGCGCGGCGGCGTCGCCGAGTCGGTCACGGACGCCGGACACCGTGTAGTCGGCGTCGATGAGGATGCCGCGGAGTCGCTCGGCCAGACCGCGCGGGAATTTCGTCTCAGACACCCGCCCATTATCAGGCAGAAGCACGGTGCCCCCGTTGGTCGGTGACGGCCGCGGCTCAGGGAGGGCCGGACGCGCGGTCGTCCGTGTGCTCGGTGGATCCGGCGCGCCTGCGGAGCAGGCGGGGAATGTAGAGGAAGCCGAAGACGCCCAGTGCGATCCCGGTCACGCAGACCCCGATCCACCAGCGCTCGGACGCGGGCAGGTCCTCGCCCATGGCGAGGAGGACGACGAGCGCCACCGCCCACGCCAGGGTGCCGATCGCGGCGGGCACGCGGTAGTCGCTCTCGTGGACGTCCGGGTCGGGCTGGCGAGGTGTACGCACGGTCCCCAGGCTATCCGTTCGCCGGCGGGGAAGGCCGTACCCGGGGAGCCCCGCCCGCCAGGGACGCGTTCGTCACATCGGGAGAAGTGATCATCCGACCATATGGTGTTTTCTCCGAAACTCCTGCGAAAGTTGTGGCCGAGGTTGTACGAAGATGCAACTAACCTGGCGCAGAATCCTTGTTGTCCGGTAACACGACCAGGTCAGGCTGTCGACGTGAAATCTCCAAGTACATCCCCCAGCAGTACCGGCAAGCGCCCGACGGGCCCCCTTGACCGCTACTTCCACATCAGCGAGCGCGGCTCCACCCTCGGCACCGAGGTCCGCGGCGGCCTGGCGACCTTCTTCGCCATGGCCTACATCGTCGTCCTCAACCCGCTGATCATCGGCACGGCCGAGGACGTCAACGGAGAGACCCTGGGCATCCCCCAGGTGGCCGCCGTCACCGCCCTGGTCGCCGCGATCTCCTGCCTGCTCATGGGCGTGGTCAGCCGCTACCCGTTCGCCATCGCCGCGGGCATGGGGCTCAACGCCGTCGTCGCCTACGGCATCGCGCCGGTCATGCCCTGGGCCGACGTCTTCCTGCTGATCGTGGTCGAGGGCGTGGTCCTGCTGATCCTGGTGGTCACCGGGTTCCGCACCGCGGTCTTCGCCGCGATCCCGCCGGGCATCAAGGTCGCCATCGCCGTGGGCGTGGGCCTGTTCCTGGCCCTGGTCGGCCTGGTCAACGCCGGCTTCGTGCAGGCGGGCGAGGGCACGCCGGTGCAGCTCGGCAACGGCGGCCTCCAGGGCTGGCCCATCCTGATCTTCGTCATCGGCCTGCTGATCACCGTCGCCCTGTACGTGCGCAAGGTGCCGGGCGCGATGCTGCTGGGCATCATCGTCTCCACCGTCATCGCCCTCGTCGTCGAGGCCCTCCTCGGCGGCGGTGACAACCGCCTCGGCTGGAGCCTGACCGTTCCGACCCTGCCCACCGGCGGGGGAAGCCTGGTCGCGGTCCCCGACTTCTCGCTCATCGGCCTGTTCACCGAGGGCGGCTTCAACGTGGTCGCGCGCTGGTCCGACATCGGCTTCGCCACCGTGATCATGCTCATCTTCACGCTGCTGCTGGCCGACTTCTTCGACACCATGGGCACCATGGTCGGCGTCGCCCACCAGGGCGACCTGGCCGACGAGAACGGCAACATCCCCGGCAGCCGCGAGGTCCTGGCCGCCGACTCCTTCGGCACGATCCTCGGCGGTCTGGGCTCGGCCTCGGTGGCCACCATCTACGCCGAGTCCGCCGCGGGCGTCGGTGAGGGCGCCCGGACCGGTATCGCGCCGATCGTCACCGGTGCGCTGATGATGCTGGCGACCCTGCTCACCCCGCTGGTGAACATGGTGCCCTTCGAGGCCGCCACGCCGGTGCTGGTGATCGTGGGCTTCATGATGATGACCCAGATCGTCAACATCGACTTCAGGGACCCGGCGCTGGGCCTGGGCTCCTTCATGGCGATCATCATGATGCCCTTCACCTACTCGATCGCCAACGGCATCGGGTTCGGCCTGCTGACGTACGCCTTCGTCAGCCTCGTCATGGGCAGGGGCCGCCAGGTCCACCCGCTGCTGTGGCTGATCTCGGTGGTGTTCCTGGTCCACTTCGCCGAGGCGCCGATCAACGCCCTGATCGGCTGATCCCCGGCTGTGCCGCCGGGCGGGAATTCCGGCGGCGGTGAGCGGCGTTGACTCTCATGATGAGTCAACGCCGTTTACTTCTTTGTTCGCTTTGTCTGTCATGTCAGAGTCGGTCAGTGGCCGCATCAGTCCCTCCCCACCGGTCCGCGGGGAGGGACTGATGCGGCGTATCGCCATGTTCCGTTCACTGTCCAACCGCAACTACCGGCTGTACGCCCTCGGCCAACTGCTGTCCAACCCCGGTACGTGGATGCAGCGCATCGCGCAGGACTGGCTGGTCCTACAGCTCAGCGGCGGCAGCGGCATCGCGCTCGGTATGACCACCGCCCTGCAGTTCCTGCCCATGCTCTTCCTCGGGCTGTGGGGCGGCGCCCTGGTCGACCGGCTGGACAAGCGCAAACTCCTGATCTGCACCCAGAGCGCCATGGGCGTGCTCGCCATCGGCCTCGGCGTCATGGCCACGGCCGGGACCGCGCAGGTCTGGCACGTGTACCTGTTCGCCCTCGGACTCGGCATGATCACCGTGCTCGACAACCCGGGACGACAGACCTTCGTCCCGGAGATGGTGGGCCGCGACGACCTGTCCAACGCCATCGCGCTCAACAGCGCCAGCTTCCAACTGGGCCGGGTCACCGGGCCTGCCATCGCCGGACTGCTCATCGCGGTCATCGGCAGCGGGCCGGTCTTCCTCATCAACGGCGCCTCGTTCGGGTTCACCATCATCGCCCTGGCGATGATCCGCACCTTCGAACTCAGTCCCACCGAACGGGTCCCCCGGGGCAGGGGGCAGATCCGTGAGGGACTGCGCTACATCGGCGGCAGACGCGACCTCGTCCTCCTCCTGGCCATGGCCGCCTCGACCCAGTTCTTCGGGGCCAACACCCAGAACCAGATCGCGCTGGTGATCAACAACGTGTTCGAGTCCGGGGCCGACGCGTTCGGCGCGGCCGCGGCGTTCCTGGCCGTCGGCGCGCTGGCGGGCGCCCTGATGGCCGCCCGCCGCGAACGGCCCCGGCTGCGGCTGGTGCTCATCGGTTCGATGGCCTTCGGCGCGCTCCAGGTGGTCGCGGGGCTCATGCCCGGCTACGTGCCGTTCGTCGTGGTGCTGGTGCCCATGGGCATGGCCTTCATGACGTACGTGACCACCCTCAACGCCACCTTCCAGCTCAGTGTGGACCCGCGGATGCGCGGCCGGGTCATGAGCATGTTCCTGCTGGTGTTCATGGGCGTGGCACCCATCGGCGCGCCCGTGGTGGGCCTGCTCGCCGACACGTTCGGCCCGCAGGCCAGCTTCATGATCGGCGGCTCGGTGACGCTCGTGGTGGTCTCGGTCCTGTCCGCCCTGCTCTTCCGGGTCAAGGGCGTGCGGGTGCGCGACCTGCTTCCCGGGAACCGCCCGGCCGAGGGCACGGACCAGGAGGCCGGACCCGGGCGGGAACGCGAAGCGGCGACGGAATCCGACACCGGGCCGGAGCCGGAGGACGCGCCCGCCGAGGAGCACGAACGTGTCCGCGTGGAGCACCGCGCGGACGGCTCGGCCCGGGTCGGACTCACCCGGGACGGCGACGGGCCGCGTCCCCCCGAGGACGCGGCCAGCCGCACATGAGACCCCGGTCGTGCCCCGCCGTCCTCGGGGCACGACCGGTGGCGGTCGGCGGCGCCGCGGCCCCGCGGGCAAACGCGGATGGTCCACCGCGGCCCGCGCGGGGCACGATGGGGGCATGAGACTGTTCGCCGCGCTGGATCCGCCGCCCGACGTGCTGGACACGCTGCGCGGGGCCGTCGACCGGGGCCGCCGCCACGAACCCGGCCTGCGGTGGAGCAGGCCCCGGGACTGGCACCTCACCCTGGTCTTCCTCGGAGAGGTGGGCGAGGACCGGCTTCCCGCGCTCACCGACGCCCTCGGCGACGAGGCCCGCGCCCACCAGCCCCTCAGCCTCTCCGTGCGCGGCTGGGGCACCTTCCCGCCCGGCGGCGGCCGCTCCTCCGTGCTCTGGGCGGGGCTCGGCGGCGACACCGAGGCCCTGGGAGCCCTCGCCGACGGACTGCGCGCCGCCGCGGCCGGAGCCGGCCTCCCCGTGGAACACCGCCCCTACGTGCCGCACGTCACGGTCGCCCGCAGCCGCCCCGCGCGCGACCTGGCCGACATCGTCCGCGCCCTCGGGCCCCTGCGCAGCCGCGGGTGGCGGGCGCACGAGGTGCACCTGGTGGAGAGCCGCGTCGGCAAGGAGGACCGCTACCGAACCGTACGGACCTGGGCATTAGGCTGGGAAGCGGATCCCGCCCCATCTCCTGAGCGGAGCACGTCATGAGCATGCTCACCAACAACCGCAAGCAGCGCTGGCTGCTGCCCGTGGTGTTGGGCTCCATCATGCTCATCGTGCTCCTCGGCGCCCTGCTCGGCTGAGCCCGGACCCCGCGGCCCGACGCTCAGGCGGCGGCGGAGGCCAGGTTCACCGCCTGTGCGACCAGCGCCGCGTTGTCGTGCGCCTCCTCGCCGTCGGGCAGCCGCATGGTGTCCTCCAGCCCCATCCTGATGTCGTAGCCCTCGGAGACCGCCGCCTCCAGGACCGGCCAGGCCGTCGCGTCGGCCCCGTGCAGCATCCGCGGCCGATCCACCCCCGCCCGGTCCAGCAGGGACAGGATCGCGTCCGCGTTGCGCCGGGCGTCCTCCACCGCGACCTGTGTGGGCTCCACCAGTACCGCGGCGGCCTCCAACCCGGTGGCGACGAGGATGCGCGCGGCCTCCACCGTCCACACCCCGGCCTCCACCCCGATCCGGCGGTCCTCCAGCAGGCGTATCAGGTCCACCGACCCGGCCTCGTGCAGGTTCACCGTCACCGAGTCCGGCAGGGCCGAGGCCGCCCACCGCTGCACCAGGTCGTAGCGCCGCCAGGGATCGGCCTCGGCCGACAGCGACGTGGTCAGCGACACCGGCACCCCAGGCCCCTCGGCCTGTAGCCGTTCCATCAGCGGGGCGACCACCTGCGGCTCCAGCGACTCGGCGCCACTGGAGTTGCGCGGGTGCACGTGGATCTCGGTCGCGCCCGCCGCCACCACCGCGTGGGCGTCCGCCACCACCTGGTCCACGGACACGGGCAGGGCGGGGTGCGCTCCGGGGCGGCGGTCCCCGTTCAGACAGGCGACGATCCTCATGAGGGCCCTCCTTACGGTGCTCCGTAAGCCCAATGTGCCCGTTACCACCCGGGTACAAGCCATCCGAACGGTTCCCTGGCAGGATGTCGGTCATGAGAACTCCGCTCGTTCTTGCCGCAGCCGTACTCTGCGCGGCCCTTCCGGCGGCTCCGGCCGCGGCCTCTCCCGAAGAACCGAGCGGGTCCGCCACGGACGGTGTCGACTACCCCCGCGGAGACGAGGGCCCCGAGGGCTCGGAGGTCGCGTTCGAGTTCCAGGACCCCCGGATCTCCGAGTCCAGCGGGATCGCGCCGTCCCTGCGCCACGAGGGCGTGTGGTGGACGCACAACGACAGCGGGGACCATCCCAGCGAGGTGTACGCGGTCGACGGGGAGGGGCGCACGCTCGCCACCGTCACCCTCGGCCTGGAGCGGCGCGACTGGGAGGCGGTCTCCGTCACGGAGGGCCCGGACGGGACGCCGTCGGTCCTCGTGGGCGACGTCGGCGACAACTTCGGCGGCGGCTGGCCCAACGTGCGGGTGTACCGGTTCGACGAGCCCGAGGCGCTCACCGACGCGCTGGTCGAACCCGAGGTGTTCACCCTCACCTACGAGGACGGCGGGCGCGACGCGGAGTCGATGATGGTCGACCCCCGTGACGGACGGCTGTACGTGGTCTCCAAGGAGTTCTCCGGCGGCCTGTACGCGGCGCCCGAGACCCTGGAACCGGGGGGCGAGCACGTGCTGGAGCGGATCGACTCGGCGCCGCTGTTCGCCACCGACGCCGCCTTCGGCCCGGACGGCACCCGCTACGCGATCCGCACCTACTGGGGTGCCACGGTCTACGACTCCACCGAGGGCGTGCCCGGTTCCGCGCTCGGCTCCTTCGACCTGCCCGAGTCCGACCAGGGCGAGTCCATCGCCTTCACCCCCGACGGGACCGCGCTCATGGCCGGGACCGAGGGGCTGAACGCGTCGGTCTGGCGGATTCCGCTGGAGGAGCGGTACCTGGCCGGGGAGACGGTGGAGGAGGCCGCGGAGGAGGAGTCGCCCGCGGAGGAGGAGGGCGGCGGCACGGCCGGGTCGGAGGCCGGGAGCGCGCTGCCGTTCATCGTGGGCGGGGCGGCGGTGGCCGCGCTGGTCATCACCTGCATCGTCCTGCTGGCCCGCCGGGGCTAGGACGTGTTTCCTTGAGGCTGCGCTGCGCTTCGCCTCGTGCTCGTGCGCCGCGGGTACGGGAACCTTCGGATCCTCCGGTATGGCGGCTCGTTCCTCGCAGCCCCACCTGCGGAACCTCCAGAACCCCGTCGGCGCCCTCGCTGTGTCGTCTTTGAGGCTGCGCTGCGCTTCGCCTCGTGCCCGGGCGCCGCGGGTACGGGAACCTTCGGTCCCTGCGGTCACGCCGGGTCCTCCGCCTCCCTGCGGGCGCGCAGCGCCCGGACCTTCTGGCGGTTGCCGCAGCGGTCCATGGAGCACCAGCGGCGCCGGCCGGGGCGCGAGGTGTCCACGAAGACGAGCCGGCAGTCCTCCGAGCCGCACTCGCGGATCCGGTCGGCCAGGGGGCCGGTGAGCAGTTCGACCGCGTCGCGGGCGATGGTGGACAGCACCGCGGTGGCGTCCGCGGGCACCACCCAGGCGCACTCCCGGTCCGTGCCCATCCTCGGCGCCAGCGGCGCCCGGGCGGCGGCCCGGTTGACCTCCGCGACGTCCTCCGGGGGCAGGGGGCGGCCGTCCAGGTGGGCCAGGACCGTGCGCCAGAGCGCGTCGCGCAGGGTCCTGGCGGCGGCGAGCTCCGCCCCGGACACGGTGACCAGCTCCGGATCCAGGCGCAGGCGGAACCGCGTGCACCAGTCGGCGAGGTCGCGGGGCTCATGGAGGCTCTCGTGGACCGCGTACGCGCCGGGTCCGCCCGTGACCAGGAACTCCAGGCACAGCGTCCCCGGGTCGAAGACGTAGGGGGATCCGTGCCGAGGACTCATCGGCAGGCCGGTTGTGTTCCGCGTCATGTAACCAGTATAACTGGAATCACAACGCGGTGCCGTGTCGGCGGATCCGCTTGGACAGTGAGGAGGCCAGCGATGGCCGTGGAGTGGCAGCTCGTCGTGGACTGTGCCGAACCGATCCCCCTCGCCCGCTTCTGGGCCGCGGCGCTGGAGTACGAGCCCGAGGACAACACCGCGATCGTCGAGTACGCGGTCGCCGCCGGAATGGCGGGGGAGGACGACTACACCGAGGTGGACGGGCGCAAGGCGTGGATCCAGGCCGCCGCCATCCGGCATCCCGACGACCCCGTGGACGAGGCCACCGGTGCCGGCCTGGGGCGGCGCGTGCTCTTCAAGGCGGTGCCCGAGCCCAAGAGCGTGAAGAACCGCCTGCACGTCGACCTGCGCGTGGGCCCCGGCCGCCGTGACGGGGTCGTGGAACGGCTGGAGGGGCTGGGCGCCTCGGTCGTGCGGATCGTGGAGGAGCACGGGTCCTCACACGTCACCATGCGCGACCCCGAGGGCAACGAGTTCGACGTGCAGTGACCCTTCCGGACCGGACCTGTTCGGTGAGATGCCTGGAGGCGCTTCGTGACCCCGCACCCCGACACGGACGTGATCGTCTTCGACGTTCTCGGGACCATGGTCGATGAGCCCGGCGGGATCGGCCGCGGCCTTCGAACACTGCTCCCCGGCATCGGAGACGAGAGGACCGACGAGCTCGTCGGGCTCTGGCACGGGTATGTCGACGAGCAGCAGCGGGAGGTCCTCGCGGGCCGCCGCCCCTACGCCGACAGCACCGTGATCGACTCCGAGGCGGCGGCCCGCGTCGCGGCCGAGGCCGGCGTCGACGACGCGGACGCGGTGCGCTCGCTGGCGGCCTCCGGGCAGCGGCTGGAGCCGTGGCCGGACTCCGTCCCGGCACTGGACCGGATCGCCTCGCGCTTCCCGGTGGTCGGCTTGTCGAACGCCAGCCACTCGGCGCTCACCCGCATCAGCGCGCACGCCGGGTTGCGCTGGCACCAGGTGCTCTCGGCCGAGGACGCGCACGGCTACAAGCCCCATCCCGACGTCTACCGACTCGCGATCGCCAACGCGGGATGCCCGCCGGACCGCCTGCTCATGGTCGCCGCCCATGCCTGGGACCTCCGGGGCGCGCGGGCCGTGGGCATGAGGACCGCCTATGTCGAACGCCCCGTCGGGGACCCTCCCGCCGCGACGGACTCGTTCGACCTGAGCGCGAAGAGCCTCGACGGCCTGGCCACGAGCCTCGGCGCCTAGCGCGGTGGCCGCCGGCGCGCCGCCGCCCAGCGTGGTCCTGTACCTGTGGCGCGGCTCGGCGGCCCGGCCCCGCTGAAGGACGGGACCAACGGGTGCGAAACCTCGTGCGTCACACCCGCGGTGCTCACGGCCGGTCCCCTAGTCCACGGGCTGCGGGTCCAGGAAGTACTCGCGCGCCAGGAACGCGTGCCGGGAGAAGTCGGTGAACACGCCGTCCACGCCGGCCTCGAAGAAGGCCTCGTACTCGGCGGCGAAGCCCCCGTAGTCCTTGGGGTCGCGGTCCGAGCGCAGTTCGGCGGGCAGGAAGTGGTTCTCGCTGCGGAACGTGTACGGGTGCACCAGGAGCCCGGCCTCGTGCGCGTTCTCCACCAGGTCGGTCGGCTCGCCCAGCGAACCGTCCTCGCCGGTGGGGACGACCAGGCTCTTGTGCGGGCCGATCGCGTGCGCGAACGACGCCACCTCCGCCAGACCCTCCGGGGTGGTGTGGCGCAGCCAGTGCTCCTCGGTGCCCATCAGGTACACCAGCGGCAGCTCCGTCTCGGCGAGCTTGCGCAGGCTCTCCGCCTCGAAGGACTGGAGGAACACCGGCACCTTCGGCTCCGGCCCGGTCAGCCCGGCCTCGCGCAGGGTCTCGATCAGGGCCGGCTCCAGCTCCAGCCCCTGCTCCACGTGGTAGGCGGGGTGCTTGGTCTCCGGGTAGATCCCGACCGGGCGGCCCAGCTCCTTGGTGAGCGAGAGCGCCAGCTCGACGACCTCTTCCAGGGTCGGGATCCCGTAGGTCCCGTCCATCGACGCGTTGTCGGGCCGGATCTGCGGGAGGCGCTCGACCGCGCGCAGCGTGCGGATCTCCTCCAGGGTGAAGTCCTGGGCGAAGAACCCGGTCACCTCGCGCCCGTCGACGGTCCGCGTGGTGCGCCGGTCGGCGAACCCGGGGTGCTCGGCCACGTCCGTGGTCCCGCCGATCTCCTGCTCGTGGCGGCAGACCAGCCTCCCGTCCCTGGTCGCGACCAGGTCCATCTCGATGAAGTCGCCGCCGTGCCTGGCCCCCAGCTCGTAGGAGGCCAGGGTGTGCTCGGGGCGGTGCCCCGACGCGCCGCGGTGCGAGATGATCTTGATGGGTGATGATTCCTTCTTGTTCCTGCGCACAGCCGAACCGTCCTGGTAAGCGAGAAGCCGGAAAAGCGGTAATCCGGGAAAGGCGGGAGTCGGGAGACCGGAGCCGGGTGGGCGGGAGTCCCGGGAAAAGGGAGAGGCCGACCCGGACCCGGGTCGGCCACCATTGTGCAACGCGGTGCGAAGGGCTCAGGACAGCTTGGTGAGCACGTGGTCCACGCACTCGGTGAGCGCCCTCACGTCGTCCGGCTCGACCGCCGGGAACATGGCCACGCGCAGCTGGTTGCGGCCCAGCTTGCGGTAGGGCTCGGTGTCGACCACGCCGTTGGCGCGCAGAACCTTCGCGACCGCCGCGGCGTCGACCTCGTCGCTGAAGTCGATGGTGCCCACCACCTGGGAGCGCTTGGCGGGGTCGGTGACGAACGGCGTCGCGACCGGGGACTTCTCCGCCCAGTCGTAGAGGACCGAGGAGGACTCGGCGGTGCGCGCCACCGTCCACTCCAGGCCGCCCTGGCCGTTCATCCACTCCAACTGCTCGGCGAGCAGCAGCAGCGTGGCCACGGCCGGGGTGTTGTAGGTCTGGTCCTTGCGGGAGTTGGCGATCGCCGTGGTCAGCGAGAGGAACTCCGGGACGTACCGGCCGCCGGCGGCGATCTCCTCCACGCGGGCCAGGGCCCGGGGCGACATGACGGCCAGCCACAGCCCGCCGTCGGAGGCGAAGCTCTTCTGCGGCGCGAAGTAGTAGACGTCGGTCTCGGTGATGTCGACGGGCAGACCGCCCGCGCCGCTGGTGGCGTCCACGAGGACGAGCGCGTCGTCGTCGGCGCCCGCCACCCGCCTGACGGGCGCGGCCACGCCGGTGGACGTCTCGTTGTGGGTGAGGGCGTACACGTCCACACCGGCCTCGGCGACGGCCTCGCCGTGGCTGCCGGGGTCGGTGCTGATGACGGTGGGCTCCTCCAGCCACGGGGCGCCCTGGGCGACCTTCGCGAACTTGCCGGAGAACTCCCCGAAGGACAGGTGCTGGGACTTGCTGCGCAGCAGGCCGTGCGCGGCGATGTCCCAGAAGGCGGTGGTCCCGCCGTTGCCGAGGACCACCTCGTACCCGTCGGGCAGGGAGAACAGGTCGCTCACGCCGGCGCGCACCCGGGAGACCAGGGACTTGACCGGCTTCTGCCGGTGCGAGGTCCCCATGTAGCGGGAACCGGAGGAGGCCAGGGCGTCGAGCTGCGCGGGGCGGACTTTGGACGGGCCGCTGCCGAAACGGCCGTCGGAGGGCAGCAGGTTCGCGGGGATCTGAATGTCGTCGGTCACGGTCCCAGGGTAGTGGTGACGGCGGCGACACCGCCGGTCAGGGCCGCGATTATCAGAGGTGAAACCACGTGAATCCGGATCGAACGGTCACATTCGCTGTGTTCGCGTTCGGTGGGGATCATCCCGGTTCCCGGCGTTCCCGGCACACGGGACGGACCGGGTGGCGCGGGGGACGCCCGGCACGAGAGGATGCCCCGTGTGGACCACCGAGACCCCGCCGAGCTGCGCAAACCGTACACGGGTGAACCCCTGATGCGCTCCTTCCTCGCCGACCACCCCATGACGCAGTTCCACCTGTGGTTCGAGGAGGCCTACGGCTCCGGGCTCGCCGAACCCAACGCCATGGTGCTGGCCTCCGTCGAGCCCTCGGGCATGCCCCGCGCCCGTACCGTGCTGATGAAGGGCTACGACAGCACCGGACTGCGCTTCTTCACCAACTACACCTCGCGCAAGGGCCGGGCCCTGGAGGCCGACCCCCGGGCCAGCGTCGTCTTCCCCTGGCACGCGATCCGGCGGCAGGTCCTGGTGGCCGGGAGGGCGGAACGGCTCAGCGACGAGGAGAACGACCGGTACTTCGCCTCGCGCCCGCGCGGATCGCAACTGGGCGCCTGGGCCAGCGAGCGCCAGTCGCAGCCGGTGGCCGACCGCGCCGAGCTCGACCGGCTCTACCGGGGGTTCGACACGGTGTGGTCCGCCGACGAGGAGATCCCCCGGCCCGCCTACTGGGGCGGGTTCCGGCTGGTGCCCGGCGAGGTGGAGTTCTGGCAGGGCGGCGCCGACCGCATGCACGACCGGTTCCGCTACCTCCGGAGAGACGACGGCACCTGGGAGATCGACCGCCTCGCGCCCTGAGCCGGGCCCATCGGGGTGATCTTCGACGCCTCGCACGCGAGTTCGGGGAGGTTCTCCCGGGGAAGGGGCGTCCACGGGCGTGCGGAGTACCCGCATGCGCTGGGACGATCGCGGTCCGGGTCGGGGTTTTCGCACGAGGGGAAGAACGTGCCCACATTGTGAGACAGTACGGAAATGCGGGTTCTCCGTGTCGCGATATGCTTGTCGTATCGGTGGTCGCTCCCGCGGTCCTGCGGACGCCCCGGTCCCCACTCGGCCCCTGGGAATGACGTCGCCCCGGCCTGTGTTGAGAGAGACCCGCCGTGCCCGCCGCGACCGCGCGCCGGGCACAGAGCCTTGGGAGGGGAGACTTGACCGCACACGGGCTGATCGACACCACGGAGATGTACCTCCGTACGGTTTTCGAGCTCGAAGAGGAGGGGATCGTCCCGCTTCGGGCCCGTATCGCCGAGCGTCTGCACCAGAGCGGCCCCACGGTGAGCCAGACCGTGGCCCGCATGGAGCGCGACGGCCTGCTGCGGGTCGAGAACGACAGGCACCTCGTCATGACCGCCGAGGGACGGCGCCTGGCCACCCACGTCATGCGCAAGCACCGGCTCGCCGAGCGCCTGCTCGTCGACGTCATCGGGCTTCCCTGGGAGGACGTGCACATCGAGGCCTGCCGCTGGGAGCACGTGATCTCCGAGGCGGTGGAGGAGCGGTTGGTGACGCTGCTCAACGCCCCCTCGGTGTGCCCGCACGGCAACCCGATCCCGGGTCTGGACGAGCTGGGCCTTGAGGACTACTCCCCGGAACCCTTCACCGACGACTCCATCGTCCCGATGATCGACGTCGCGGGGAACAGCGAGATCACCGCCACCGTGCGCCGCATCAGCGAGCAGATCCAGTCGGACGCCGACATCATGCTCACCTTGCGCGAATGCGGGGTACAACCGGGGCAGGAAGTGGTGTTGCGCGCCTCTGACGACGGGGTTCGCGTGATCGACGGGGAATCCGGGGGAACCGAACTCTCGGCTCTCGTCGCCGGACACATCTTCGTCGCCAAGCCGTGAACCGTACGGACACGTTGATTGGTTGCTCATCAGGATTGTCACATTGCGCTGCGGGAACGTTGACGGTGTTGCTACGCTCGCCCCAAGGTGCGGTCGTTCGGGGTACCCGGAGCGGGCATGTGTGCAGCTCATGACGGCGAGGTGGCGGCTAGATGACACGGTGGGGTGAGCCCTTCCGGGAGAGCGGCGCGCTCGCCACGGCCGCCGTGGTGGACCAGGCGCAGATCGCCATCGTCGTCATCGACCGCTTCAGCCTGCTGCGCTACTGGAACCCCTTCGCGCGCGAGCTCTTCGGTTTCGTGGACGGCCGCGACTACGCCGGCCTCTCCCTGCTCGACATCGGCATTCACGAGTCGGACCGCGAGCACGCCTCCCAACTGGCCCGCCGGGTCCTGCGCGGCGAGCCCTGGGAGGGCACCTTCGCCGTGCTCAGGGGCGACTCCACGTGGATCCACGTGCGCGCCCAGGCGGTGCCCATGCGCAACGAGTCCGGCGAGGTCGACGGCATCACCCTCATCGCCCGCGAGGCGCTGCGCAGCGGCCGGGTGGAGGAGCAGTACGGACTGCTGGAGCGCATCGGCAGCCGCCTGTCCAGCTCGCTGGAGTTCGACTCCACCGTCAGGGGCGTGGCGGGCATCCTCGTCCCCCAGTTCGCCGACCACTGCTTCATCGACCTCTACGACCACGACCGCCTGGTCCGGCAGGTGTCGATGCACGCCGAGGGGTGGACGCCCCCGCCGCGGACCTGGTTCGACGTCGGGGAGGAGGTCCGCTACCCCGAGCGCCACTTCGTCACCCAGGCGCTGCGCAGACTGGAGACGGTGGTCAGCAGCGAGTACCTGTTCGAGACCTCGCCCAGCTCCCGGTCCGACCAGGTCTCCCGCCAGGTCGGCGTCACCTCCGCCATCGCCGCCCCGCTGCGGGCCCGCGGCGAGCTGCTCGGGGTGCTCACCCTGGCCCTCTCGGGGCTCTCACCGCGGCAGAAGAGCACCTACGGCGGCTTCGACCGCGACCTCGTCGGCGCCATCGCCTCCCGGGTGGCCCTGGCCATCGACAACGCCCGCCTGTTCGAGGAGGAGCGCAGTACCGCGCTCGCCTTCCAGCGCAGCCTGCTGCCCAGCAAGCTGCCCTCCCTGGACGGGCTGGTCATCGCCCACCGCTACCTGCCCGCCGGGCCGCTCCAGGCGCACGGGCACGGCGTCCAGACCCAGGTGGGCGGCGACTTCTACGACGCCATCCCGCTCTCGGCCGGACGCGTCGGCCTGGTCATCGGCGACGTCGAGGGCCGGGGCCCGCACGCCGCCGCCGTCATGGGACAGCTTCGCGCCGCGCTGCGCGCCTTCGCCCTGGCCGACCGCGAACCCGCCGACATCCTGCGCGAACTCGACGAGTGGGTCCGCCAGCTCGGCCAGGAGGACGAGGACGGCGGCACCTGGATCCCCAGCGTCAGCTGCCTGTACATGGTCTACGACGCGTGGTCGCGCGAGCTGTCCTACGCCAACGCCGGACACGCCCCGCCGCTGCTGGTCACCTCCGACTCGGTGGAGAAGCTCGACCTGGAGGTCACCGACCGCATGCTCGGCGTGCGCGCCAAGGGCGGCGCGGGCGAGGACGTGGTCTACCACCAGGCCGACCTGAGCCTGCCCACGGGCGCCACCCTGGTGCTGTACACCGACGGCCTCGTGGACCGGCGGCCGGTGGGCGGCACCCCCGACCCCGACCGGGCGCTGGGACGGCTGGCCGAGCGGGTCTCCGAGGTCGCCGACAAGGACGTGGACGAGATCGCCGAGGCGGCCGTGCACAGCGTTCCCGGCGAGCTGGACGACGACACCGCGCTGATGGTCGTGCGCACCCACTACGAGGCGCTCGCGCTGCGCGAGGGCTGGTTCCGCTCGGAGGCCTCCACCGTGGGCGAGGCCCGCCACCTCGCGGCCAACACCTTCAAGGAGTGGGGGATGGACCGCGACCAGGCCGAGCTGGCCTGCCTGCTGGTCTCGGAGATCGTCACCAACGTCGTCATCCACGCCACCCCGCACCCGGTGCACCGCGAGTTCACCGGCGCCGGAGTGCTGGACTCGGAGACCCCGTCCGGCTTCGGGGGGGCGGCCGACGAGTTCGACGAGGACTGGACGGACCTGCTGGAGGCGGTGGCGGCGGAGGAGGCCGACGAGCCCGCCGAGAGCGAGGACAAGGAGTTCCTGCTCCGGCTGCGGCGCGGGGCGTCCGCGGTGTGGGTGGAGGTCTTCGACAACGACCTGCGGCTGCCCCGGATCCGCAGCGCCGCCGCCGACGACGAGGGCGGCCGGGGCCTGTACCTGGTCGAGCAGCTGGCCAGCCGGTGGGGATCGCGTCCGACCCCGGACGGCAAGGCGGTCTGGTTCGAGATGCCCATGCACGACGACGGGGTCGAGGAAGCCGAGAAGGACGACGAGGAGTGACCCGGGCTCCCGGCCCCGGCGGCCGGGACGGGTCCCCCTCCGGCCCCGGATGCCCTTGTACCCACAGCGGGGCCGGGCGTTCGGACCTCGCTGCGGGTACGGGGTCGCGGCGCGCGGGCCGGTGCCGCGCTAGCGCCAGGACCAGGCCCACAGCAGCAGGCACACGAAGACGAAGAAGACCACGATCCCGCTGGTCGCCCACGGGATGTGGACTCTGGGCCGGAGCTTGCGCACGCCGATCACGAGCAGCACGACCAGCAGGCCCATGACGATGAGGCCGTCCCACGCACCGCTCATGACAGCTCCGACCCTTCCAGAACGGGGGTTCCAGCGGTCACAGTCCCAGGCCGCGCCCTACGATCTCCTTCATGATCTCCGTGGTGCCGCCGAAGATCGTCTGGATGCGGGAGTCCTGCCAGGCCCGTGCCACGGGGTATTCCATCATGTACCCGTACCCGCCGTGAAGCTGTAGGCAACGGTCCATCACCTTGTTGCACAGCTCGGTGGTCCACCACTTGGCCATGGCGGCGTCCTCGACGGTGAGCTCACCCCGGTTGAGCAGGTCGATGCCGCGGTCCACGTAGGTGCGGGCGATGTCCACCTCGGTGGCCAACTCGGCCAGGACGAAACGGGTGTTCTGGAAGCGCCCAATCGGACGGCCGAAGGCGGTGCGCTCACGGCAGTACCCGATGGTGTGCTGGAGCATGGCGTCGGCGGAGGCCACCGCGCAGGTGGCGATGGACAGCCGCTCCTGCGGCAGGTTCTGCATCAGGTGGACGAAGCCGCCGCCCTCCCGGCCGATGAGGTTGGCCGCCGGGACGCGCACGTCGTCGAAGAACAGCTCGGCGGTGTCCTGGGCCTTCATCCCGACCTTGTCGAGGTTGCGGCCCCGCTCGAAGCCGGGGGTGCCGCGTTCGACCGCGATCAGGGAGAAGCCCTGCGCGCCCGCGTCGGGGTCGGTCCGGGCGACCACGATCACCAGGTCGGCGTTGATGCCGTTGGTGATGAAGGTCTTGGACCCGTTGAGGACGTACTCGTCGCCCTCGCGCACCGCCGAGGTGGTGATGCCCTGGAGGTCGCTGCCCGCTCCGGGCTCGGTCATGGCGATGGCCGTGATCAGCTCGCCGCCGGCGAACCCCGGGAGCCAGCGCCTCTTCTGCTCGTCGTCGGTCAGGCCGACCATGTACGGGGCCATGACGTCGTTCTGGAGGGTGATGCCGAGGCCGCTGGCGTGGGCGCGGCAGATCTCCTCGTTGACGATGGTGTTGTAGCGGTAGTCGTCCGTCCCGGTGCCGCCGTACTCCTCGGGCACGCCGTGGCCGAGCAGGCCCACCCCGCCCGCCTTGGTCCACACCTCGCGGGGGACGATCCCCTCCTTCTCCCACTGGTCGTGGAAGGGCACGACCTCGCGCTTGAGGAACTCGGCCACCGATTCGCGGAAGAGGTCGTGGTCGGCGTCGAAGAGTTCCCGCTTCATGCTCTGCTCCGGGGTGTCGGTGATCACTGGGTGCCGCCACAGTAACCGAATCGGATTCGGTTTTGAAGGGGGCGGTCCAAGCCCGGGCAAAGTTCCCGTGCCCGTGGACACCCGTCCGGCGGTTCCGGGCGGGTGCGGCCACCGGACCTTCCTAGGGTGGCGACGGGGCCGGAATCGGGTAGCACGGGCGGAGGAGTCGTAGGACGGTCCGCTCGGGAGGGAGGGCGATGGCCCAGCACGGGTCCGAGCGTCGGAGCCGACGGGAGCACCGGGGCAGCAGGATCGCGGTCATCATGGCCGCGCTGATGCTCACCGTGCTGCTGGCGGCCCTGGACCAGACGATCGTGTCCACCGCGCTGCCGACGATCGTGTCCGACCTCGGCGGGCTCAACCACCTGTCGTGGGTGATCACCGCCTACCTGCTCGCGGTCACCGCCGTCACACCCCTGTGGGGCAAGCTCGGCGACCAGTTCGGCCGCAAGCAGCTCTTCCTCACCTGCATCGCCGTCTTCCTGTTCGGCTCGGCCCTGTGCGGGACCGCCCAGGACATGCTCCAGCTCATCCTCTTCCGCGGGGTCCAGGGCATCGGCGGCGGAGGGCTCATGGTGCTCGCCTCCGCCATCATCGGCGACGTGGTCTCTCCCCGGGAGCGCGGCAAGTACCAGGGGCTGTTCGGCGCGGTGTTCGGGATCTCCAGTGTGGCCGGGCCGCTGCTCGGGGGGCTGTTCGTCGACCACCTGTCCTGGCGGTGGGTGTTCTACGTCAACCTGCCGCTGGGGGTCGCGGCCTTCGTGACGGTGCTCGCGGTGCTGCCGCCCCGCCGGCCCACCGGCCGGCAGAGCATCGACTACGCCGGGATCGTGCTGCTGGCCGCCACCGCGGTCTGCCTGACCCTGGTCGCCTCGTGGGGCGGCAGCGTCTACCCGTGGGCTTCACCGCAGATCATCGGTCTGATGGTCGGTTCCGTGGTGCTCGGCACGGGCTGGTGGCTGTCCGCGCGGCGGGCCCCGGAGCCGGTCATGCCGCTGAGCCTGTTCCGGAACCCGACCATCGTGGTGGCCATGGCGATCGGGCTCTGCGTGGGCTTCGCGATGATGGGGTCGATGGCGTTCCTGCCCCTGTTCCTACAGGTCGTGCACGGTATGTCGCCCACGGCCTCGGGGTTGCACCTGCTGCCGATGGTGCTGGGCCTGTTCCTGACCTCGATCACCAGCGGGCGCCTGGTCACCCGCACCGGCCACTACAAGGTCTATCCGGTGGTGGGAATGGCGGTGACCGCCCTCGGCCTGTTCCTGCTCTCCCGTATGGGGCCGCAGAGTTCGCAGGCGGAGATGGGGCTGTACTTCTTCGTCCTCGGCGTGGGGCTGGGCCTGGTGATGCAGGTGGTGGTCGTGGTGGTGCAGAACGCCGCCAGCTACGCCAACCTGGGGGTGGCCACCTCGTCGGCGACGTTCTTCCGGTCCATCGGCGGGTCGTTCGGCACGGCGGTGTTCGGCGCGATCTTCTCCGGGCGGCTCTCCGCCAACCTGGCCGCCCGGGCCGAGCAGATCCAACTGCCGCCCGGGGTGGAGCCGTCCGACCTGGAGAGCGACACGCGCAGCCTGGACCAGTTGCCCCCGGCGGCGCAGGCGTCGTTCCTCCAGGCCTACGCGGACGCCGTGGACACCGTGTTCCTGTGGGCGGTGCCGGTCGCCCTGGCCGGGTTCGTGCTGGCGCTGTTCCTGCGGCAGGTCCCGCTGCGCACCACCATCGACTCACCGGACCTGGACGAGTCCATCTCGCCCGTGGCCGCCGGGAGCCGCAGCGCCATCGCGCACGTGGAGAAGGAGGTGTTCCGGGCCTGCGGCCAGGAGGGCGCCGACGAGATGTACGGGCGCCTGCGCGAGGCGGCGGGCCTGGAGGTCTCGCCCCGCGCGTGCTGGGTGCTCAGCCACCTGGGCGTGACCGGGCCGCTGACGTGCGCGGAGCTGGTGGAGATGTCCGGGCTGCCCGAGGAGTACTGGGAACCGGTGCACCAGGAGCTCCTGGAGGCGGACTACCTGACCGGGGCGGGGGAGCCCTGGATGCTGAGCCGGCGCGGCGCGGAGGCCGCTCAGTCGGTCTTCGAGGCCCAGCGCACCGCGCTGCGCTCGCTGCTGGCCGACTACGGGCCCGAGGAGCACCCCGAGGTGGTGGCCGCCCTGGAGCGGATCACCACCGACATCCTGGGCGACGAGGGCGACTCCGCGCACCTGGGCGGAGGATCCCACCGGGTGTGAGGGCACCCCGAGGGGAGGGGGATGCGAAGCCCCCTTCTCGACTTTTTCACTCAGGTTCGCACTCCGGGCGGCCCACCGCCACGGGGGCCGCGAACCTGTGGACGACCAGCACGGATCCGTGTTCCCGGGGGCCGGGGTCTTGCCGGATCCAGAAAACCGAATACAGTTCGGTTCGTAACCGTCACCCAGCCCTTGGAGGATCCCGTGGCCGAGGCATACATCGTCGGCGCAGTACGCACCCCCGTCGGTACCAAGAAGGGCGCCCTGGCCGCCGTGCACCCGGCGGACCTCGGAGCCCACGTGCTCAAGGAACTCGTCGGCCGCACCGATGTCGACCCGGCCGCGGTCGAGGACGTCATCATGGGCTGCGTCAGCCAGGTCGGGCCGCAGGCGCTCGACCTCGCCCGCACCGCCTGGCTCTCCGCGGGCTTCCCCGAGTCCGTCCCCGGCGTCACCATCGACCGCCAGTGCGGATCCTCCCAGCAGGCCGTGCACTTCGCCGCCCAGGGCGTCATGTCCGGCACCCAGGACCTGGTCGTGGCCTCCGGCGTGGAGAACATGGGCATGGTCCCCATGGGCGCCAACGTCCAGTACGCCATCGACAACGGCCTCGGCCTGTACGGCGACGGCTGGGTCGAGCGCTACGGCTTCCAGGAGATCTCCCAGTTCCGCGGCGCCCAGCTCATGTGCGAGAAGTGGGGCTTCAAGCGCGAGCAGTTGGAGGAGTTCGCGCTGGAGAGCCACCGGCGCGCGGCCAGGGCCCTGGAGGAGGGTTACTTCGACGACCAGGTCGCTCCCCTGGCCGGGGTCGAGCGCGACGAGGGCGTGCGCCCCGACACCACCATGGAGAAGATGGCGGGCCTGAAGCCGCTGCGCGAGGACTGGGAGCTCACCGCGGCCGTGGCCAGCCAGATCTCGATCGGCGCGAGCGCGGTGCTCATCGCCTCCGAGCGCGCCGTCAAGCAGCACGGCCTGACCCCGCTGGCCCGGATCGTCCAGCTCTCGCTGGTCGGCGACGACCCGGTGTACATGCTCACCGCCCCCATCCCCGCGACGAGGATCGCGCTGGAGAAGGCCGGTCTGGGCATCGACGACATCGACGTCACCGAGATCAACGAGGCGTTCGCCCCGGTGCCGATGTCCTGGATCCAGGAGCTGGGCGCCGACCCCGCCAAGGTCAACCCCAACGGCGGCGCCATCGCCCTCGGCCACCCGCTGGGCGCCACCGGCGCCGTGCTCATGACCAAGCTGGTCAACGAGCTGCACCGCACCGGCGGCCGCTACGGCCTCCAGACCATGTGCGAGGGCGGCGGCCAGGCCAACACCACCATCATCGAACGCGTCTGAGGCACGCCCGCCGTGCGCGTTCGCGCACGGCGGGCACCGCCTTCACCCCCTCCGGGGAGGCGGGGCCGCGGGCATCGCCCGCGCCGGACGGATGTTGTGGTTGCGGTGGAAGGCGTTGTCCGGGTCGAACCCGGTCTTGACCGCGCTCAGCCGCGCGTGGTTGCGCTCGCCGAACCCGGCCAGGACGCGGTCCTCGCCCTCGTCGGCGGTGAAGTTCAGGTACACGTCCCCCGTCGCCCAGGGGCGCATGTCCGAGCGGACGTCCCTCACCCACCGGATGGCGCGGGCGTCGTCCTCGGGGTCCTCCCACATCGCCAGGGGGTGGACGCCCCACCGCGCGTGGCGCCACGGCACCGGGTAGTCGGTCTTGGGCCGGTCCATGGCGCCGCCGAACGGGAAGAGGATGTGACCCGTCGGCGAGGGGACGACGATCTCGTCCGCCCGGCGGCAGAAGGCGTCGACGGCCTCGTCCGGCAGGGAGCCCAGGTGTTCCACCGACCAGTAGTTGCGGTAGCCGGGCGGTTCGTCCAGGACCTTCTGCGCCTCGGGGTAGGGCATGTCGGTGACCAGTCCGACCTCGGGACGCATACCGGTGACCGGTGCGGCCAGGTCGCGCAGCATCGACTCCCCGCCCGCGCAGGTCAGCACGACGGCGCACACGAGCGTGCCGACGAGCTCCTCGGGCATGAACGGTTCGGGCCGGGCGACCAGGTAGAAGAAGCCGCCGCCGGCCTCGTCGGGTGCCGAGGCCATGAGGTCGCGCCAGACGCGGGCGACGTCGGGTCCCGCCTCGGGCCGAAAGACCAGCAGCCCCAGGGAGAACTCCGGCAGCGGGTGCAGCCGCAGGTCCAGCCGGGTGACCACGCCGAAGTTGCCGCCGCCGCCGTGCAGCGCCCAGAACAGCTCCGGGTTCTCGTCGGCGGACGCGCGCACCAGGTCGCCCCCGGCGGTCACCATGTCGGCGGCGAGCAGGTTGTCGCAGGCCAGGCCGAACTTGCGCTCCAGCCATCCGGAGCCGCCGCCGAGCGTGAAACCGCCGACCCCGGTGGTCGAGACCCGGCCGCCGGTGGTGGCCAGGCCGAACGGGGCGGTCGCCGCGTCCAGGTCGCGCATGAGGGCGCCGCCGCCGACCCGGGCCAGCATCTCCCGCCGGTCGACGTCCACCGTGTTCATCCGGCGCAGGTCGACCACCATGCCGCCGTGGGTGAGCGCCATACCGGCGACGCTGTGCCCGCCGCCGCGCACGGCGATCTCCAGGTCCTCCTCGCGCGCGAACGCGAGGGCGCGGCGCACGTCGTCCACGGTCGCGCACTGCGCGATCACACCGGGCCGCATGTCGGCCATCGCGTTGAAGACGGTGCGCGCGTCCTCGAAGCCGCCGTCCGTGGGAATGAGCACCCGGCCGGAGAACTCCGACCTCAGGCGGTTCAGCGCAGTGCCGGACACGGGACCTGCCTTGAGCTGGGCCATGGCTTCCCCCAACGCCGTGGGGCGTGCTCCGGGGCCGGTCGGTCTCGGACGCTGTGGCGGCCGCCGAAGGCGCGACGTGCCGTGAACGCCCCTGTGGGCAGCGTAGGACGGTGCCCCCCGCGCGGATAACCCTCCTTTGAGGGAACGTTGCCGGAAACTGTTCCGGATCTGTACGCGCGGCGCGTGTTCCCCGGAAGGAGGGCGGATACCGCCCGATCCGGACCTGGCCGGTCCCTTACCGCCGGATGGGAGAGGCGGGACCCGGAGCAGGGCGCTCCGGACCCGCCTGGGCTCAGGGGGCGGGGGAGGCCAGAGCCGGGCCGCCGACGCCGTTCGCCAGGCCCAGCCAGGCGGCCATCTCGGTCAGCTCCTCGACCAGTTCGGGCACGGTCTCGGCGGGAGCGCCCTCCTCCAGGGTGATCCGCTGCGCCAGCAGGGTCCCCGACTTCCGGTCCGCCTTGAGGTCCACCCGCGCCACCAGGTCCTCGCCCAGCAGGAACGGCAGCACGTAGTAGCCGTGCACCCGCTTGGCGGCGGGCACGTAGATCTCCAGCCGGTAGCGGAACCCGAACAGCTCCTCCGTACGGCCGCGCGTCCACACCAGCGAGTCGAACGGGCTCAGCAGCGCACGCGCGCGCATCCTGCGTGGAACCCTGGCGTCCCGGTGCAGGTAGGCGGTGCGCTCCCAGCCCCGTACCCGCACCGGCACCAGCTCACCGGCGTCCACCAGGTCGGCGACGGCCGCACGGGACTCGGCGGGCCTCAGGCGGAAGTAGTCGCGCAGGCACGCCTCGGTGGCCACCCCGTGGACGCGGGCGGCGATCGACACCAGTTCCCGGTGCGCCTCCCGCGGCGTGGCCACCGGTGCGGCGTGCACCTCTGGAGGCAGGACACGCTCGGGCAGGTCGTAGAGCCTCTCGAACCGGGTGTTGCGGCCGTTGGAGGTCAGGTCACCGATCCAGAACAGGTACTCCAGGCACTTCTTGGCCTCGGACCAGTTCCAGCCCCAGTGGTTCTTGGCGCGCGGCGCGTCGTGCGCCAGCGCCGACTCCACCTCGCGGGCACTGGCCGGGCCGATCCGGACCACCTCCTCGAACACCGCCTTGACCAGCTCGGGCCGCTCCTCGCGGATGCCGTTCATCCATCCCACGCGCGTCTGCTCGCGGTTGTGCTCCATCCGGTAGCGCATCAGCTGGCGGGTGGAGGGCGGCACCAGGCTGGCCTCGTGCGCCCAGCACTCCACCAGCCGGGCGGCGCCGGAACCGGCCGCGGTGGTGGCGGCCCGGTCCAGGAGGGCGGTGTCGTAGGCGCCCATGCGTGCGAAGACCGGCAGGTACTGGCTGCGGGCCAGCACGTTCACGCTGTCGATCTGGAGGACGCCCACCCGGCGCACCACCCGTGCCAGGTGGGCGAGCGTCGGCTTCCCCGAGGGTCTGGGATCGCCGAAGCCCTGGGCGGCGAGCGCGATCCTGCGCGCCTGGGGGAGGGAGAGGTCAGCGTCGCGGCGGGGGTGCGGTTCGGCCATGCCGACACCGTAGCCCCCGCCCACGACAGTCCGGGGCCGCCGGGGTCAGCCCATGCGCCGGTGCTGGTTCTCCTCCTTCGACGGTCCGGGAACGGACGGGGAGATCAGCGGCCCGGGCAGGGAGGGGTCGACGACGCCCTCCTCCAGCCACGTGTAGGCGTCGTCCATCAGGCGCCGGGACAGCTTGCCGTCCACGGTGTCGGTGTTGGACCACAGTCCCTCGAAGAGGGTGTCGATCCGCAGCCGCGACTGGCGGCAGAACACGTCGGCCAGCTCGAAGGGGCCGCTGCCGCGCTCGGGGCGGGTCTCGACGTCGTCGCGGGCGCGCACGATCACCGCGCTCATCGCGAACAGCTCCGCGCCGATGTCCACGATCCGGGCGAGGAAGCCCTGTTTGACCTCCATCCTCCCCTGCCAGCGCGACATCCCGTAGAACGTGGACCTGGCGAGCCTGCGGCAGGTGCGCTCCACGTACCGCAGGTGGGCGGCGAGCGGTCCGAACCCGGTGAACGCCGACGGCACCTGCCCCTGCCCGACGGCCAGGGTGGGCAGCCACCTCGCGTAGAACCCGCTGGCCCTGGCGAGGGCCCGGGCCTTGTCGGCGCGGTCGGCCTCGGGGTCGATGATGTCCCCGGCCACCGACAGGTGCGCGTCCACCGCCTCGCGGGCGATGAGCAGGTGCATGATCTCGGTGCTGCCCTCGAAGATCCGGTTGATGCGCAGGTCGCGCAGCAGCTGCTCGGCGGGGACGCCGCGCTCGCCGCGCGCGGCCAGGGAGTCGGCGGTCTCGAAGCCGCGGCCGCCGCGGATCTGCACGAGCTCGTCGGCGATGGTGTACGCGTGCTCGGACGCCCACAGCTTGGCGATGGCCGCCTCGATGCGGATGTCGTTGCGCTTGTCGTCGGCCATCTGGCTGGCCAGGTCCAGCATGGCCTCCATCGCGTAGGTGGTGGCGGCGATGTAGGAGATCTTCTTGGCGACCTCCTCGTGCCTGCCCACGGGGCGGCCCCACTGGACGCGCTCGCGCGACCACTCGCGGGCCACCTTGGTCGCCCACTTGCCCGCGCCCACGCACATGGCGGGCAGGGAGAGCCGCCCGGTGTTGAGGGTGGACAGCGCGATACGCAGTCCGTGCCCCTCCTTGCCGATCCGGTTCTCCGCCGGGACCCGCACCCGGTGCAGTCTGGTGAGGCCGTTCTCCAGGCCGCGCAGGCCCATGAACCGGTTGCGCCGCTCCACGGTGATGCCGGGGGCGTCGCCCTCGACGACGAACGCGGTGACGCCGCCCCGGTGGCCGGGGCCCTCGGGCACCCTGGCCATGACCACGAGCAGGTCCGCCACCACCCCGTTGGTGGTCCACAGCTTCACGCCGTCCAGCACGTACCCGTCCCCGTCCTCGTCGGGCGTGGCGGTGGCGTGCAGGCGCGCCGGGTCACTGCCCACGTCGGGTTCGGTGAGCAGGAACGCGCTGATGTCCCCGCGCGCGCAGCGGGGCAGGAACCTGCGCTTTTGCTCCTCGGTGCCGAACATGGAGACGGGCTGTGGGACGCCGATGGACTGGTGGGCGGAGAGCAGCGCGCCGATCGCCGGGGAGGCCGAGCCGACCAGTGTCAGGGCGCGGTTGTAGTAGACCTGGCCGAGCCCGAGCCCGCCGTACTCGACGGGGATCTTCATGCCCATGGCGCCCAGCTCGCGCAGGCCGTTGACGACCTCGTCGGGGATGCGCTCCTCCCGCTCGATGCGCTGGGAGTCGATGCCCTCGCAGAAGGTGCGCAGGGATCCCAGGAAGTCCTCGCCCCGGCGCCGCGCGTCCTCCTCCGGCCTGGTCAGGGGGTGGATCAGATCCAGGCGGAGCCGCCCCAGGTACAGTTCCTTGGCGAAGCTGGGCCGTTGCCACTCGCTCTCCCGGGCCTGTTCCGCCACGGCGCGTGCCCGCCGCTCGTCGACCTCGGGAGTGGTGTTGGTGTCGGGTTCGACCGTTGACATACTCGCGCTCACCTCATTGAGGGGGAGTCGTGTGGTCTGCATCACAGAGCTACCCGTTGGTACGGCCCTTACGCGTGGGTGGTCCACCCCCCGCGCGCCGACGGGCCGCCCCCGTGTGCGGAGGGCGGGCAAAAACCTTTGGCCCAATGCGAACCTCCGGAGGGGTGTAGCCGTCCAACAGGGCGCGACGGAAACGACCGAGCATGTGCCGGGAGTCGCGACGCCCCGGTGCGGAGGACGGCCGCACCGGGGCTCATTCGCGCCACCGCCGCGGGCCTCCTTCCCGAGCGGGCCGGCGACGGCCTCCCCCGCACCTGGTCCTCCCCTCCCGGAGCCGCCTTCCCCGGTCGTCCACAGGACCGCTTCGCCCGCCCGCGCCGGCACCGTACTGTCACCGCCATGGCCTAGCCTTTTGCTGTGCGTATCGCGACATGGAATGTGAACAGTGCCCGGGCCAGGGCCGAGCGGATCGGCGCCTGGCTGGACCGGAGCGACGTCGACGTCCTCGCCATCCAGGAGACCAAGGCCCGGGACCACCAGTTCCCCGAGTCGGTCTTCACCGACCGCGGCTACGAGGTGGCCCACCACGGCCTGTCCCAGTGGAACGGGGTCGCGATCGCCTCCCGCGTCGGCCTGGAGGACGTCCGGACCGGCTTCCCGGGCCAGCCCGGCTACGGAGACCCCGAGGAGGCCGAGGCCCGCGCGATCGGCGCCGTCTGCGCGGGTGTGCGGGTGTGGAGCCTGTACGTCCCCAACGGGCGCGAGGTCGGCCACCCCCACTACCACTACAAACTGCGCTGGCTGGAGGCGCTGCGCGAGGCGGGCACCGCCAGCCTGGCCGTCGACCCCGACGCGCAGATCGCCTACGTCGGCGACTTCAACATCGCCCCCAAGGACGAGGACGTGTGGGACATGGCCGAGTTCGAGGGCAGCACCCACGTCACCGAGCCCGAGCGCGCGGCCTTCGACAAACTGGTCGGCGCGGGGTTCGACGACGTCGTGCGCGCCCACACCCCGGGCCCCGGCGTGTACACCTACTGGGACTACAAGGGCCTGGCCTTCCCCAAGCGCAAGGGCATGCGCATCGACTTCGTGCTCGCCTCCCCGGCGCTCAGGGACCGCGTGAGCGGCGCGAGCGTCGACCGCGAGGAGCGCAAGGGCAAGGGCGCCTCCGACCACGCCCCGGTCATCGTGGGGCTGGACGGCGACGACGGCGGGTCCAAGCCGAAGCAGGCGGCCTCGTGAGCGCGGCGCCGCGCGTCGCGGTCTTCGGCAGCGTGAACATGGACCTGGTCGCCTACGTCGACCAGGTGCCCGCCAGCGGTGAGACGGTCACCGGGACGGCCTTTCGCCAGGTCCCCGGCGGCAAGGGCGCCAACCAGGCCGTCGCCGCCGCCCGGGTGGGGGCCGACGTGGCCTTCCTCGGCGCGGTGGGTGAGGACGCCTTCGGCGAGGAGCTGCGCGCCAACCTCGTGGACTGCGGTATCGACGTGTCCGGGCTGCGCACGGTGCCCGGGGTGTCGGGTGTGGCGCACATCGTCGTGGACGGCAAGGGCGGCAACTCGATCATCGTCGTCCCGGGTGCCAACGGCGGGGTCGCCGGCGTGGTCGGGGGCGACGCCTCGGTCATCGAGGGCAGCGCGGCCCTGCTGCTCCAGCTCGAACTGCCCATGGAGGCGGTGGTCTCCGCCGCGCGCACCGGGCGCGAGCTGGGCGTGCCGGTCTACCTGACCCCGGCCCCCGCGCGTGAGCTGCCCGCCGAACTCCTGGAGTCGGTGGACGTCCTGGTGCCCAACCAGCACGAGGCGGCCGCGATCACCGGCCGCGCCGACCCGCGTGAGGCGCTGGCGGCACTGCTGGAGCGGGTTCCGGAGGTACTGCTGACCCTGGGCGGGGACGGTTCGCTCCACGGCCGTCGTGGCACCGAGGCGGTGCACGTTCCCGCACGCCGGGTGGAGGCGGTGGACACCACGGCCGCGGGCGACACCTTCTGCGGCTCGTTCGCGGTCGCCCGGGCGCAGGGCCGCGGCCCCGAGGAGTCGATGCGGTTCGCCGCGGCGGCGGCCGCGCTCTCGGTCCAGCGGCACGGGGCCAGTTCCTCGATGCCCACCCGGGACGAGGTCGAGGCGCTGCTCGGCGGCTGAGCCCCGCCGTTTCGCGTTCCCGCTTCGTCCGGAGCCCGCGGGCCCTTCCGGGGCCGCGTGCGGTACCGGCTCGTCCGGGGCCGTCCGGGTACACGTTCCTCAGGACATGTGCCCGATCTGCCTCAGGAAGGGTGTGGGGTCCTGGTCCTGGAGGCGGACCTCCAGCACGATGTCGACCGTGTCGCCGACCATCCGGCCTCCCCAGGGCAGGGCCCCGCCGTCGCCCACGCCGAAGTCCGCGAGGCTGACGCGCGTGGTGGCGGAGAAGAAGTGGCCGTAGGTGTCCTCCGGGGACACGTAGTCGGGTGCCTCGCCCACCCACTGGGCGTCGAGGACGGTGGGCACGGTCGTTCCGTGGATGGCCAGGTCGCCGTGCAGGCGGAAGGCGTTGCGGGCGCGTCCGCCCGGTTCCACGCCGGTGGACACGAAGCGGATCTCGGGGTGGTGGTCCACGTCCAGGAAGTCGGCGGAGCGCAGGTGGGCGTCGCGCGCCTCCACACCGGTGTTGACGCTCGCCGCGTCGAGGACCACCTCCACCCTGGACTCCGCCGGGTCCTCGGCGACGAGGACCCGGCCCCGGCCCCGGCCGAACGTGCCCTCGACCCGGCCGAAGCGCAGGTAGCGGGCGACGAAGATCAGGCTGGAGTGCAGCGGGTCCAGGTACCAGGTACCGGGCCCGGGACCGCCCTCCGTGGGGGTGGATGTCATAGCCGCGTTCTCCCTTTTGTCTCTTTTAGGGCTTTTGTCCACACCTTAGGTCTGACGTTCCTCCGGAAACCGAGGTTCTGGCACGACCGGGGACGAGATCTTCGACTCGGTCGGGGGGGGAGGGCACCCGAACCCCCTCTGACAAGGGGAGAACGCCTCGTGTGAGATCTCCCCGACGGCCGCCGGCGGCCGGAACCGGCCACGCCGGGGCTCAGTACGAGCGCTCCGCGGAAGGTCCCGGACACGCGAGGAGGCCGGGGCGGCATGGCCCCGGCCTCCGGTGAACGTGCGTGCGTACCGCACCCCGCTCTGCGGCTACATGTGCTCGGGAGCCTCCACACCCAGCAGGTCCAGACCCTGGACGAGGACCCGGAACGCCACCGAGATCAGCGCCAGGCGCGAATCGCGCTCGGCCCGCGTCCCGGCGGTCAGCACCGGGCAGTGCTCGTAGAACGCCGTCAGGGACTGCGCCAGCTCGAACAGGTACGTGGACAGCCGGTGCGGCTGGAGCAGGTCGCCGACCTGCGCCACCACGGGGCCGAACTCCAGCAGCTTGAGCGCCAGGGCGCGCTCGGCGTCCTCGGAGACGCTGATCTCACCCCTGGCCTCGGACATGTCCAGGCCGCCCTTGCGGAAGATGGAGCGGATCCGGGCCTGCGCGTACTGCAGGTAGGGGCCGGTGTTGCCGGTCAGGGCCAGCATCCGGTCGAAGTCGAAGGTGTACTCGGTGTCGTGCGCCACCGACAGGTCGGCGTACTTCACCGCGCCGATGCCCACCTGGCGGGCGATCGCCGCCTGGCTCTCGGCGTCCAGGTCGGGGCGGTTCTGCGCGACGACCGCCGCGGCCCGCTCGATCGCCTCGTCCAGCAGCGCCATCAGGCGTACCGGAGCGCCGCTGCGGGTGCGCAGGATCTTGCCGTCGTTGCCGAGCACGTTGCCGATCTGCACGTGCGTGGTCTCCACGCCCTCCGGCAGCCATCCGGCCTCGCGGGCGGTGGCCCACACCATCTTGAAGTGCAGGGCCTGCGGAGCGCCGACCACGTACAGGATGCGGTCGGCCTTGAGTTCCTCCACGCGGTAGCGGACGGTGGCCAGGTCCGTGGTGGCGTAGCCGTAGCCGCCGTCGCTCTTGCGCACGATCAGCGGGATCGGCTTGCCCTCACGGCCGGTGAACCCTTCGGGGAAGACGCACAGGGCGCCGTCGCTGACCTCGGCGATGCCCTTGGACTCCAGCTCTTCGCACACGTCGGCGAGCATCGCGTTGTAGGTGCTCTCCCCGGCGAGGTCGTCGTCGGTGAGGGTCACGCCGAGCTCGGTGTAGACCTTGTTGAAGTAGACCTTCGACAGGCCGACGAGCTCGCGCCACAGGCGCAGCGTCTCCTCGTCGCCGCCCTGGAGGGAGACCACGCGGCGCCGGGCGCGCGCGGCGAACTCGTCCTGGCCGGGACCGGAGGCGTCGAACTTGGTGCGCGCCGCCTGGTAGAAGGCGTTGGGGTCGGTGGTGAGCAGGTCCGTCTCGGGGGAGTCCTCGCCCACCTCCAGCAGGTGCTCGATGAGCATGCCGAAGGGGGTGCCCCAGTCGCCGATGTGGTTCTGCCGGATGACGTTGTGCCCCAGGAAGCCCAGGGTGCGCGCGAGCGCGTCGCCGACCACGGTGGTGCGCAGGTGCCCGACGTGCATCTCCTTGGCCACGTTGGGCGCGGAGTAGTCCAGCGGGATGTTCCGGACCTCCTGGGCCGGGGTGCCCAGGCGGGGGTCGTCGAGGAGCCGGCGGGCCTGGTCGGCGATCCAGTCCTCGCGCAGGGTGAGGTTGATGAAGCCCGGCCCGCTGACCTCGACGTCGCGGCAGACGTCGGCCACGTCCAGGTGCTCCATGATCGCCGCGGACACCTCGCGCGGCTTTCGGCCCAGTCGCTTGGCGAGTGCGAGCGCGGCGTTCGCCTGGTAGTCGGCGAACTGGGACGGGCGGATGACGGGGTCGGTGTCGGCGAACTCGGGGCCGAAGGCGGCACCGAGAGCGGACTGGACCCGTCGCGAGAGTACTTCCTGCGGGTCGGCCATGTACTCCAGCGTACCGACCGGAGCCCCCTCCCGGCCCCATACGGGCCGTGGAGCGGTCGTCCACAGGCCGAGGGAGGATCCGGTGGCGGGGAGCCGGCCGAGCCCGGCCCGGACACGAGGGGGTCCCCGGGCGCCGTCCGCCTCGCGCCGCCCGCGTACCGGCGCCCCGGTCACCCGTGCCCCGGCCGTTCCCGACGTCCTGGCCGGCTTCCGACGCCCCGGCCACCGCTCCTCGCCGTCAGTGCTCCTCGCCTTGGTCACCGCTCCTCTGCGCGGGCGCCTCGGACTGGGCCAGGCGGTGCAGCCAGTTGGGCGGGCGGGTGTGCACCCGGCGCCTGATCTGGTCGCCGATACGGCCGCCCGCCAGGTCGTGCGCGAGCTGGCAGGCGCGGGCGATGCCCCTGGCCCGGCTGTCGCCGTGCGCGATCACCACGGTCCCGTTCAGGCCCAGCAGGGCGGCGCCGCCGTAGGTCTCGCTGTCCAGCCGCTCGCGCAGGCCCCGCAGGGCCTTGCGCTGCAACATGGCGCCCGCCTTGGCGGCGGTGGAGGAGGTGAGCGCCGAGTGGAGGGCCTCCATCGCGAACGTCGCCGTGCCCTCCACCGACTTCAGCGCCACGTTCCCCGTGTGGCCGTCGGTCACCACCACGTCCACCTTGCGCGCCAGCAGGTCGTGGCCCTCGATGTTGCCCCGGAAGTCCATCCCCGGGGACCCCTCGGCGGTGGCCGCCAGCAGCTCCGTCGCCCTGCGCACGAGCTTGTTGCCCTTGCCCGGCTCCGAACCGATGGTCAGCACCCCCACCCTCGGGTGCCGCACCCCGAACGCCGTCTGCGCGTAGGCACAGCCCAGGTGCGCGAACTGCACCAGCATCTCCGGCTTGGCGTCGGCGTTGGCGCCGGCGTCCACCATGATCGTCGGCGTCTCACCGGTCGGCAGGGTCACCGCCAGCGCCGGGCGCAGGATCCCGGGCTGCGTGCGCAGCCGCACCGTGGAGGTGGCCACGATCCCGCCGGTGGAGCCGGCCGAGACCAGGGCGTCGGCGTCGCCCCGGCGGATCAGGCGGCAGGAGACGGCCGCGCTGGACCGGGGCCGCCGCCAGCTCGCCAGGGCGCCCTCGTGCATGGCGAGGTTGTCCTCGGCGTGCACCACGGGGATGTCGCGCAGCGCGCCCTCCTCGGCGAGCAGCGCGGCGATCTCGGCACGCCGGCCCACGAGCAGTACGCGCAGGCCGAGTTCACGGACGGCGAGCACGGCGCCGCGCACGATCTCGGAGGGAGCGTTGTCCCCGCCCATCGCGTCCACGGCGATGACCGGCGGGGACGGTCGGTGCGCGGCGGGTGCCTCCACCTCGGGTGTACCAGTCAACTGTTCCCTCACGGGTGTTGTGGGCGGATGCGTGCGCGCGTTCCGCGACTCCGTACGCACGGGCGCCGCCGCGCCGCGACGGGGCACGGCCGGGCCGGGCCGTACGGGAGGTGTGGTGACACGGTACCGGCTCGTACGGAGACGGTGCCCGTCAGGCATGTTTGTGAGCTCATGCGAGGATACTTCCCGTATGTCCAGGTCAGTCCTGGATTTCCCGCATGATGGGTAAAAGCCCTCAAACGGGGTATACCCGCTCGCTGGCCTGGGGTCTCATCACGCTCCGGGTGCATGCGACAACCACATCGAACCCCTTCCGACGGTCCACCCGTGCACCCGTACACCGGAACCGTCGGATCAGGGCTGCCCTGTTCGACCTCCTCGGGCGGCCCTGCCCACATGCAGAGAGGAGAGGCGTGAGCGTTACGCCAGACGCGACACAGTCTCCGTCCACCGGACGTCGGTTCCGTGCCTACACGACGAAACACCTTGACGATCTCACCACACGAGCCGGTCTCGCGGCCGACGAGCGGCTCGCGGTGCAGGCGGTGGCAACGGTGCTGCCGTTCCGGGTCAACAGCTACGTCGTCGACGAGTTGATCGACTGGGACGCCGCTCCTGACGATCCGATCTACCGCCTGGTCTTTCCTCAGGCCGACATGCTGCCCCAGGACGACGTCTCCAGGATCTCCGACCTGTTGCGCTCCGGCGCCTCACGCAAGGAGCTGAACGAGGCCGCCAACCAGGTGCGGGCCCGCCTGAACCCGCACCCGGCGGGGCAGATGGACCTCAACGTGCCCAAGACGGGCAACGAGGAGCCCATCCCCGGTGTCCAGCACAAGTACAAGGAGACCGTGCTCTTCTTCCCCAAGCAGGGGCAGACCTGTCACGCGTACTGCACGTACTGCTTCCGCTGGGCCCAGTTCGTGGGTGACGCGGACCTGAAGTTCGCCTCCAGCGAGATCGACCAGCTCGTCGAGTACGTTCGCTCGCACCCCGAGGTCACCAGTGTCCTGTTCACCGGTGGCGACCCGATGATCATGGGCGAGGGGGTGATCTCCAAGTACATCGAGCCGCTGCTGGAGATCGAGCACCTGGAGGCCATCCGCATCGGTACGAAGGCGCTGGCCTACTGGCCGCAGCGGTTCGTCACCGATCCGGACGCCGACGACACCCTCCGCCTGTTCGAGAAGGTCGTCGCCTCCGGCAAGAACCTCGCGTTCATGGCCCACTTCTCCCACCCGAACGAGATGCGGCCCGAACTCGTGCAGGAGGCGGTGCGCCGCGTCCGCTCGACCGGCGCCGTCATCCGCACGCAGGCGCCGCTGATCCGCACGATCAACGACGACCCGGCCGTGTGGGAGAGCATGTGGCGCACCCACGTGCGGCACGGCATGGTCCCGTACTACATGTTCGTCGAGCGCGACACCGGCCCGCAGGACTACTTCGCGGTGCCGCTCGCCGAGGCCTACGAGATCTTCCGCGGTGCCTACCAGAAGGTCTCCGGCCTGGCCCGCACGGTGCGCGGCCCGTCGATGTCGGCGACGCCGGGCAAGGTGTGCGTCGACGGCGTCACGGAGGTGGCGGGCGAGAAGGTGTTCGTCCTGCACTTCATCCAGGCGCGCGACCCCGAGCTGGTCGGCAGGCCCTTCTTCGCCGAGTACGACGAGAAGGCCGCGTGGCTGTTCGACCTCAAGCCCGCGCTGGGCGCCACCCACCTTCCGTGGGAGGTGCCGCCGACCGGCGGCACCGACGGGCTGGTGGATCCCACGCGCCTGTAGCGCGTCCCCCGGCCCGCCGGCCCGCGTTCCACCGTCCCAGGGGAATTGGAGCGTCCCTGGGGCGGGAGTGACGGGGAGGCGGGGCCGGAGCCGCCGACGGCGGAGTCCGGGCCTCCCGCGCGCGTGTGCCGCGTCGGGGCCCGGGCGCTTTCGCGGCCCGGACACCACGGAGCCCGGCACCGAGACGGTGCCGGGCTCCGCTCGCGTCCGCGTCGTGGACGGAAAGGCCGCCGGGCGGAAGCGGGGCGGCCATCGACGGGACGGCTTCGGGGGTGGTCTGGGGTGGGGGTGCCAGGTCCGGGGGCAGGTGCCTGGGGTGGATCTCCCGCTGCTTCGCCTGGTTCCGGCTACCTGAGGAGCGCGTCGAAGTCGCCCGTCTTGGCGCCGCGCACGAAGGCGTCGATCTCGGCGGGGGTGTAGACGAGTGCCGGCCCCTGCGGGTCCCGTGAGTTTCGCACGGCGATGTCCCCGTCCGGAAGGGTGGCGACCTCGACACAGTTCCCGTCCGGGTTGCTCCAGCTGCTCTTGGTCCAGACGACCTTCGGCAGACGGCTCGCGGGAACACCGTTGTAGATCGGATACATCTCAACCTCCTGGAACTTCGGGGGACTCGTGAGCGGGGTGTCCACACGCGGCCGTCCAGACCGCCGCGCCCGTCATGGCGGATGACCGGGTCCATCGGCGGAAGCCGGCCCAGGGCATGAGCGGCCTGTCCCCCGGTGGGTTGTTTCGTCCCCGGTGCGAGCCAAAGCGTAGCCCATGCACGTGCATTCGTACTTACCGAGGTAAGTACCTATGCAAGAACTCGGGAGTGGTGACAGCCCGGAACCGCATGTCAGACCTAACGCGGTGGGGGTCCGGGCGGTTCGGAACACGGGGACCGTTCCCCGGTCGTGGCCGGAGGCGGCCACACGGGAACCCGGGAGGTCCACGCAAAGCGAACGCCCGGGCGCTGAGGGCGACCAGGCGTGGAGAGGGGGGATCGGCGGGGGAGGGGCCGGTGCGTCCCGAAGCGGGGACCCCTGTCAGGGGCTCGGGAGCCGGCGGTCGGAGTGGTGCCGCGCCGTGGGCGTCGGCCGCGGGGGTGGGGGGCGAGGGGTCAGGAGTAGCGCTTCAGGAAGTCCTGGAGGATGTCCTCCGTGGCGCTGGGCGGCGGCGCCTGGGTGGCGAGGTGGTCCATCGTCTGCGCGTAGCGGTGGGTGTCGTCGTACTTGTCGAAGTACAGGGCGCTGTTCAGCTGCTCCAGGTAGACCACGTCGGGCAGCTCCGGAGTGGGAAAGCGCAGGATGCTGAACGGGCCGCCCGCCGCGGGGTGGCCGCCCATCGCGAAGGTGGCGATCTGGATGGTGATGTTGGGACGGCGGGCCATGTCGAGCAGGTGCTCGATCTGTCCGCGCATCACCTCGGCGTCGCCGTAGGGCCGGTGCAGCACGGCCTCGTCGATGACCGCCCACAGGCGGGGCGAGCCCGGCTCGACGAACCTGCGCCGGCGGTGCATGCGCATCTGCACACGGCTGTCGATGTCCTCCTCGGAGGTGGCGGTCCGGGACAGGCGGATGACCGAGCGCGCGTAGTCCTCGCTCTGGAGCAGCCCGGGGACGAACTGGACCTCGAAGGTACGGATGACCGACGCGGCCTCCTCCAGGCCCACGTACACGCCGAACCAGTGCGGCAGCACGTCGCCGTACTTGTGCCACCAGCCCTGGGCGTTGGCGCTGGAGATCAGGCCGAGGAGGGCCTCGCGCTGCTCCGCGTCGTGCACGCCGTAGAGCTTGAGCAGGTCCTCCACGTCACGGCGCTTGAAGCTGACCTGGCCCAGTTCCATGCGGCTGATCTTGGCGTGGGAGGCGCGGATGGCGTACCCGGCGTCGTGCCGGGAGATGTTCCTCTCCTGACGCAGTCGTCGGAGCTGTGTTCCCAGGAGAATCCGCAGGACGGTGGGGCCGCCGCTGGAATTGGCCAGAAAATCCTGGGTGACCTGGAGATTCGGGGCGTGATCGGCGACCACATCGCCTCCTGCGTGTAGCGGCTTTGGCGCGAGCGACCGCTCAGTATACCCAGCGGCCCTTGTTACGGACAGAGGTGTTGGGGATTCGGACCATGTCCTATGGGGGTCTCCGTGTCCGGTGTAAACGCGGGTGCCCGTCTGTGAATTCTTGGCAAGAGATCTACCAAGAGAGGTGCATCGTCCTATAGTCTAGGCCGACGTTGATCTGCACGTGCATCTGTGTCTTACAGATGTAAGCCACGATGGCCCCGTGGACAGGGTCACCCGACATCACACTCGTGAGGACCGTGATGAACGCAGAGCTCGTGTCTTCGGAGCTGGACTCCGAGGCATCCTGGAGCCGCCCCTCCCTCGCCGAGGCGTCCAACGCCCTCCTGGGCGGCTGGTGGGACGACCCGCTCGGCCGTGTGGCCGTCGGGGAGGGCGCGCGCACCCGGGACGCCGCGGCGAGGGCGTTCGGTTCGGTCCCCGGGTCGGTCCGCCGAGCGCGTGAGTTCGCCGCCCGGACCCTGGAGGAGTGGGGGCTCGAGGATGTGGTGGAGGACGTCCGCCTGATCATCTCCGAGCTCGTGGGCAACGCCTGCCGCCACGCCCGGCCCGGGAGCGGCCGGCCCGAGGACGGCCGTGTCGTGGTCCAGCTGCGCCACCTGGCCGATCAGGGGGGTGTGGTGTGCATGGTGGCCGATTCCAGCAGGAAAGCGCCGGTCAGAGTGGACGCCCACCATTTCGCCGAGTCGGGTCGCGGCCTCGGACTCGTCTCCGCGTTCAGCCGGGAATGGGGTTGGGAACCGGTCGAGGGCCGCGGCAAGATTGTCTGGGCGATATGCGACAGTGAAGGCTGATCCGCGCCCTTTACGTGTTCGACGACGAACACCTCGAAGCTGTGAATGACATCGATACGTCTTCCGGGACGAGTAGGCTGTCAACGCATGTCGGCATTTGACCGATCGCGTCTGAGCAGAGTTTCCTACACCCGATCCCGGGAGCGAGGCGTGGCCGTGCTGGACACGGAACAGGACCAGTTCGTCTGTGGCGGGATCACCGTCGTCGAACTGGGCGGCGAGATCGACATCGCCACCGCCGAGGAGGCGTTCACCCGGATCACGACCGCGGCAGCGGGCAGCTGCGTGGTCGTCGACCTGTCCGCGGTGGGCTTCATCGACGCCTCCGGCGTCAACGCCCTCGTCCGCGCACTGCGTGCCGCCACGAAGGCCCGACACCATCTCCTTCTGGCCTGCCCGCCCCGTCAGCTCTCCCGGATCCTCGACGTCCTGGGGCTGACCGAGGTCCTGCCGACCCACGCCGACACCGCCGCGGCCGTCGCCGTCCACGAGGAGGCCGGGCACGGGGCCGCGCACTGACGCGGGCCCGCCCGTCCCGGTACGCACGAGGGGGCGCGCCCGGCGCCGTCCGCCGGACACGCCCCCCTCACGCGGCTACTCGACCGTGACGCTCTTGGCCAGGTTGCGCGGCTGGTCCACGTCGTTGCCCTTGGCCAGGGCCAGCTCGCACGCGAACACCTGCATCGGGATCGTGGACACGATCGGCTGAAGCAGGGTCGGCACCGCCGGGATCTCGATGAGGACGTCCGAGTACGGGCGCACCGACTCGTCGCCCTCCTCGGCGATCACGATGGTGCGTGCACCGCGGGCGCGCACCTCCTGGATGTTGGACACGATCTTGTCGTGCAGCACGCTGCGCCCCTTGGGAGAGGGCACCACGACGACGACCGGCAACTGGTCCTCGATCAGCGCGATCGGGCCGTGCTTGAGCTCGCCGGCGGCGAACGCCTCGGCGTGCATGTACGCCAGCTCCTTGAGCTTGAGCGCGCCCTCCATCGCCACCGGGTAGCCCACGTGGCGGCCCAGGAAGAGCACCGTGTCGGCGTCGGCCAGCGACCGGGCCAGCTCGCGGACCGGCTCCACCGTGCCCAGGACCCGCTCCACCTGCTCGGGCATGGTGGCCAACTGGGCGATCACGGCGTTGATCTCGTCGCCGAACTTCAGCCCGCGCACCTGGGCCAGGTACAGGCCGACCAGGTAGCAGGCGGCCAACTGGGTGAGGAAGGTCTTGGTGGCGGCCACGCCGACCTCCGGGCCCGCGTGCGTGTACAGCACGCCGTCGGACTCGCGCGGGATGGTCGACCCGTTGACGTTGCAGATGGCCAGCACCTTCGCGCGCTGCTCACGGGCGTAGCGGACCGCCATGAGGGTGTCCATGCTCTCGCCGGACTGGGAGATGGCGATGACCATGGTCTGCTGGTTCAGGATCGGGTCCCGGTAGCGGAACTCGCTGGCCACCTCGACCTCGCACGGGATGCGGCACCAGTGCTCGATCGCGTACTTGGCGATCAGGCCCGCGTGGTAGGAGGTGCCGCAGGCGATGATGACGATCTTCTCGACGGAGCGCAGGTCCTCGGGGGACAGGCGCATCTCGTCCAGGGTGAGCTGGCCGTCGGCCGACACACGGCCCAGGAGGGTGTCGGCCACCGCGCGCGGCTGCTCGATGATCTCCTTGAGCATGAAGTACTCGTAGCCGCCCTTCTCGGCGGCGGAGGCGTCCCAGTCCACGTGGTACTCGTTCACCTCGACGGGGTTGCCGTCGTAGTCGGTGACGGACACGGAGTCGGCGCGCAGCTCCACGACCTGGTCCTGGCCCAGCTCGACCGCCTCGCGGGTGTGCGCGATGAACGCGGCCACGTCGCTGGCCAGGAAGTTCTCCCCCTGGCCGCGGCCGACGACCAGCGGCGAGTTGCGGCGGGCGGCCACGACCAGCCCGGGGTCGTCCACGGAGGTCGCCACGAGGGTGAACGCGCCCTCCAGGCGTTTGCACACCGCGCGCATGGCGGCGACGAGATCGCCGTGCTCGGCCACCTCGATGCCGAGCAGGTGCGCGGTCACCTCGGTGTCGGTCTCGGAGAGGAACTTGCAGCCCTGGTCCTCCAGTTCCAGGCGCAGGGCGGCGAAGTTCTCGATGATGCCGTTGTGGACGACGGCGACACGGCGGTTGCCGTCCACATGGGGGTGGGCGTTGACGTCGTTCGGGGCGCCGTGGGTGGCCCAGCGCGTGTGGCCGATGCCGGCGCCGTCCCCGCTGATCGGCCGCTCCTCCAGCGCCTGGCGCAGGTTCGCGAGCTTGCCCGCGCTCTTCTCGGTGCGCAGGACCCCCTCGTCCAGCATCGCCACACCCGCGGAGTCGTATCCGCGGTACTCCAACCTTGCGAGGCCGTCCATGACGACCTGAAGCGCCGGTTGCGGCCCGACGTAGCCAACGATTCCACACATGGCCGCCAGCGTAGGCGAAGGAGATTGCCGGATCGACCAACCAGTGCCCCATACCACTGGTCGTTTTCGCAGGTAACGGTATAGACCATTTGGTGTATGGAGAGTAGACCGCGCAGGTGGGGGGCATGGGGAGGCGCAGAGTGGAACTGATTCCGCCCGCCTGGAACCGGAGGTAAAAATTCTGGCCGGGCATGTCGTGGACGTGTGGTCCCGGGCACGTCCGGCGGCCGGGCCCGAGGCTCCGGGGGACCGGGCGCCCGGTACGGTCGACACTCTCCTCTAGGGTGGTCATTCGTGTCTCACGCGACGAAGAACGGCTTCTCCACGCCGTATGTGGAAATGGACCGGGAGGCCTGGGCAGGACTCCGGGCCTCCACCCCCCTTTCCCTGACCGAGGCGGACCTCGCCGAGCTCCGCGGCACCACCGATCCCACCTCCCTGGAGGACGTACGGGACATCTACCTGCCGCTGTCGCGCCTGCTCAACCTGTACGTGGGCGCCACCCAGCAGCGGCACGCCGCGGTACGCGCCTTCCTGGGCGAGTCCGGCCGCCCGTCGCCGTTCATCATCGGCGTGGCGGGCAGCGTCGCGGTGGGCAAGTCCACGACCGCGCGCCTGCTGCGCTCCCTGCTCGCCCAGTGGCCCAACCACCCCGACGTGGAACTGGTGAGCACCGACAACTTCCTCCACCCCAACGCGGTCCTGGAGTCGCGGGGGCTGATGCGCAGGAAGGGCTTCCCGGAGAGCTACGACCGCCGGGCCCTGGTGCGCTTCGTGTCGGAGATGAAGGCCGGCGCCGAACGCATCGACATCCCCGTCTACTCCCACCTGAGCTACGACATCGTGCCGGACGAGCGGCAGACCGTGCGCCGCCCCGACATCCTCATCGTGGAGGGCATCAACGTCCTCCAGCCCGCCACCGCCGGGCGCCTGGCGGTGGCCGACTTCTTCGACTTCTCCATCTACGTGGACGCCAAGGTCGAGAACATCCGCAACTGGTACCTCGACCGCTTCCGCGAGCTGCGCCGCACCGCCTTCTCCGACCCGCGCTCCTACTTCCACCACATGGCCACCAGCATCGGCGAGGGGGAGGCCCTGGAGTTCGCCGCCAACACCTGGCGCACCATCAACGAGGTCAACCTCGTGGAGAACATCCGTCCCACCCGGGGCCGCGCCACGCTGGTCATGTACAAGGGCGACGACCACCGCGTGCGCCGGGTCCGGCTGCGCAAGACCTGACCGGCCGGACGGGTGCGCACCCCCTCGGGCCCGGGGCGCGCGCCCGGCGCGGCCGTCCCGCCGCGCTCATCCCATCGTCACGACCACGCCGATGAGCACGGCCACCGCGATGGCCAGGAGCAGGACGACGCAGAACGCGGCTGCGAACAGGAAGGGATGCTGCTCGACCCACGACACGAGGCCCGGCCGGTACTCCTCCAGTTGCTTGCCGGTGACGCGGCCCTCCGGGCCGCTGCACGGCAGCCCGAGCGCGTACACCAGCCGGTCCATGTCCTCGGTCGCGTAGTTGGCGCCGTACACCCTGACGAGCACGCCGCCGTGCGCGTCGAGGACGAACAGGGTGTCGCAGGGAGGCACGCGCGGCTGGACGACGGTCGCGCGGATCGTCCACACGGCGCGCGCCCGTGACCGGCGCCGCTGGAAGAGCGCACCCTTGAGGATGATCTCGTGCGCGGTCAGGATGATCCTGGCGCGGTAGAGGTGCGCGGCCACCACCACGACCAGCACGATCCACACGGCGCCCACGACCATGGCCGCCCCCGGGCCGATGCGGAACGCGAAACCGGCGGTCATGACCACACCGGTCACCACTCCGACGGCCAGCCTGGCCCACCCCGCTCGGAGGCCGGGACGCAGTACGAGGTCATCCTGAACCTGGTGCACGTGAACACCGTCCTTTCCGGGGTCTTGGACGGTCCCGCGCCGGCGCCGGTTCCCCCGCCGGGGCGTTTCGCGCGGCCCCGCGCCGACGGCGGCACGGCCGGCGGAGCGTGCGGACGACTCCGCCCGGCCACCGGCCGGTTTGGTGGAGGTCACACCGCGGGATAAGGTGATCCCTCCTTTCGGCCGCACCCCTTCCGCGGGTGCTGTGCGCTCCAAGGATCGGAACGAACCGGGCCCTCGCGGCGACCGGGGCGGGACCCGCGCACGCGTGCCACCGTCCCGCCGAGCCCCCTCCGAGGTCGCCCTGTGTCCACGACCGTTCCCTCCGCCGACTCCGCCGTGCCCGTGAGCCCCGGACTCCAGGCCGAACGCGACCACCTCGCCGCCGCCCGAGACGCCCTGCGCAGGATGCGCGAGGACGTCGAGGACAGCGAACTCGTCCTGGGCGACGTCGTCAACGACAAGGTCACCAACGCGGCCCTGCGCCGCGGCCGCGCACGCCGCCTCGCCGCCCTGGCCGACGTCCCCGGCGCCCCGCTGTTCTTCGGCCGCCTCGACTTCGAGCCCGGGACCGTCTTCCTGGACGACGGTCCCGACGCCCCGGCTCCCGCGTCCGCTCCCAACGGTCCCGGCGCCCCCGCGCCCGCACCGGCTCCCGGCGACGAGCCGGACCGGGTGCACATCGGCCGCCGCCACGTCCACGACCCCGACGGCCGCCCCATGGTCCTGGACTGGCGCGCACCCGTCTGCGTCGCCTACTACCGGGCATCGCCCAGCGACCGGATGGGCGTGCGCACGCGTCGCCGCTACGGCTTCACCACCCTGGACCGCGGCCCGCACGCCGAACCCGAGGCGGTGCTCACCGCCTTCGAGGACGAACCGCTCACGGTCACCCCGGCCGAGGCCGACCAGCGCGCCGGCGAACTCCTCAGCGCCGAGATCGAGCGCCCCCGCACCGGGCCCATGCGCGACATCGTCGCCACCATCCAGCCCGAACAGGACGACCTCGTCCGCGCCCCGCTCAGCACCACCCTGTGCGTGCAGGGCGCTCCGGGCACCGGCAAGACCGCCGTCGGCCTGCACCGCGTCGCCTACCTCCTCTACACCGAACGCGCACGCCTCTCCCGCTCCGGCGTGGCGATCGTGGGCCCCAACCGCTCCTTCCTCTCCTACATCCGCGACGTCCTGCCCGCCCTCGGCGAGGTCGACGTCCGGCAGACCACCGTCACCGGGATGCTCACCGCCGGGCTGCCCGAACGCGCACGTCCCGCCGCCGGATGGGTGCGCCGCACGGAGGAGCCCGCCGCCGCGCGGATCAAGGGCCGGGCCCGCATGGCCGAGGTGCTGCGCCGCGACCTGTGGTCGCGCCTGCGCACTCCCGAGGAGCCGGTCGTGGTCCGCCGGGGGTCGCGCCGCTGGCGCCTCTACCCCGAGGACCTGCGCCCCCTCCTCGACGAGCTGGCCGGACGCGGCGTCGCCTACGGCTCCGGGCGCGAACTCCTCTCCCACCGCATCGCCCACGCCGTCCTGTCCCTCATGGAGAGCCAGGGGGAGGCGTGCGACGACCGCACCCACGAACAGGTGCGCCGCGACCCGGCCGTGCGGTCGGCGGTCACCGCCATGTGGCCCAAGGCCGACCCGCTCAAGCTCGTCCTCGGCCTGCTCACCGACCCCGACCGCCTCGCACGCGCCGCCGAGGGGCTGCTGTCACCTGAGGAGCAGGCCGCCGTCCTGCTGCCCGGCAGGCCCCGCGGTCCGAAGTCGGCCCGCTGGTCGGAGGAGGACCTCGCGCTCGTCGACGAGGCCGCCGCGCTGATCGAGCGCCCCGCGGGGCTCGGCCACATCGTGGTGGACGAGGCCCAGGACCTGAGCCCCATGCAGTGCCGGGCCGTCGGCCGCCGCTGCGTGTCCGGCTCGCTCACCGTGCTCGGTGACATCGCCCAGGGCACCAGCCCGTCGGCCACCACCGACTGGTCCACGCTCCTGGAACACCTCGGCAAGCCCACCGGCCACCTGAGCGTCCTGAACCGCGGGTACCGGGTCCCCGCCCAGATCATCGACTTCGCCGCGCGCCTCCTGCCCTCCATCGCCCCCGTCGCCCGCCGCTCCCGGACGGGGGACGCCGGCTCCGGCCATCCCTTCGCGCCGGTCTCCGTGCGCCGTGCGGCCGGGTCCCTCCGCGTCACCCCCGCCGTCGACGGCCTCGCCGCGTCCGTGGTCGACGCCTGCCGCGCCGCGCTCGGGGGAGAGGGCTCCGTGGGGCTCGTCGCCGCCGACACCGACCTGCCGGCCCTGCGCGAGGCCCTCGAAGCCGGGGGCCTGCCCACGCCGCTGCTCGGCGAGGCGGACACCGGGCCGGACGCGGGCCGCCTGGTCGCGGTGCCCGCAAGCCTCGCCAAGGGCCTGGAGTTCGACGCGGTCGTGGTCGCGGAGCCGGCCGCCATCGTCGAGGCCGAGGAGCGCGGCGCGAACCGGCTCTACGTGGTGCTCACCCGCGCCGTCAGCACCCTGCACGTGGTCCACGTGCGTCCCCTGCCGGAGGCCCTCCGCGACGCCTGAGCACGCGGGGGCGTCCGGGCATCCCCGGCCCTCAGCGGGCGGTCCGGACGGGACGGGGCTTCCGTGGCCGCTGCCACGGCCCGGGCAGCAGGCCCGCGGCGAGCAGCCACAGGGCCACCGTCGTCAGGTGCGCGCGTTGCAGGGAGTTGAGCTCGACCCCGGCCTCCCCGTCGCCCGAGGCCGCGTAGACCAGCCCGGCCATGACCAGGACGGCGATGGTCGAGGCCAGTTGGAGCACGGCCACGACGGCCACCAGCCACCACGCGCGCTCCTTCATCCGGTAGCGGTCGACCGCCAGGACGACCACGCTCACCAGGGCGGCCAGGATCGCGATCAGCGCGATCACCGTCTGTGCGAGGGTGGCCCCCGGCAGGGCCTCCACCATGGACTCCGCCGTGCAGGTGAGGTCCGTGGACACCGCGCACGGCCCGGGGAACACCGTGGCGACCAGGGAGGTCAGGCCGAACACGCCCATGGACCACCACGACACCGACAGCAGGTGGCTGTGCTGCTCCCGCGCGCCCAGCCCGAGCCCCAGCCCGGCGGCGATCATCACCAGGACCGCCGCGATGCGGTGCGCGCTGTCCAGGAACCTGGCGAAGTCCGCGCCCGGGTCGGAGAGGGCCCCTTGGACCGTGTCGCCGCCGGGCAGCAGGACCTCCACGACCCACAGGCTGTACACGATCGCGGCCGTCACCGCCGCGACCTTCCCGTCCCGGTAGTCCCAATGCAACTGTGCGGAGTGCGGCATCGTGCCCCCTCTTCCGCGGATGTCCCCATGGCCGGGACGGTCCGGCGGTGGCGCTGTCGAATTCACCGTTGTCTCGGGACCCTACGCCTTCCTCGCCCGGACGTCACCCAACTCGCGGCGGCACTGTTATCCACGGGTGTGTGTTCACGCGGCATGATCGGGGGACACCGGCGAACACGCGGGTACGGGTAGGGAACGACCGACGAGAAGGGCGCACGCATGGACGGCGCATCCACGACGCGATGGGTGATCGTGGGGGTCGACGGAACCGATTCCAGCCGCCACGCGCTGGAGTGGTCGGCGCACCAGGCGGTGCTGCGCGGGCTCGGGGTGCGGATCGTCGCGGCCGCCGGGCCGCTGGCCTCCGTCGGCGTTTTCGCGGGGAACACCCACCTCGACGGGGCCGTGCCCCCGGACGAGGCCGACACCCGGGGTGCCGAACGCCTGCTGGAGTACGCGCGCGACTGGGTGTCCCGGCTCTTCCCCGAACTGCGGGTGCAGACCCGCATGTCCTACGCCCGGCCGGTGGAGGCACTGCTCGCCGAGGCCGCCGCGGAGGGTGCCGTCGCCGTGGTGGTCGGCTCGCGCGGGCTGAGCGGGATCGCGGCCGCCTTCGTCGGCTCCGTCGGCATCGAACTGGCCGCGCGCTCACCCGTTCCGGTGGTCGTACTGCCCCGCGAGCACGCGTCGGCGCACGGGGTCCGGGGCCGCGTCATCGTGGGCATCGACGGGTCCGAGCCCAGCAGGCGGGCCGTGGACTTCGCCTTCACGCAGGCCGACTTCGCCGAGACCGAGCTGGTCGCCGTGAGCGCCTGGCAGCCCCTGGTGGCCTTCGCCGCCGCGACGGGTCCCATCCCCCCGGAGCTGTTCGACGACGAGACCGCCGCCGAGGCCGCCCGGCAGGCGATGGAGGACGAGCTGGCCGAGCCGCACATGCGCCACCCCGGGGTCACCGTGCACACCCGGGTGGTGCGCGCCCATCCGGTGGTCGCCCTGCTGGAGGAGGCCACACCCGCCGACCTCGTCGTCGTCGGCTCGCGCGGCCGCGGGGGGTTCCGGGGGCTGCTGCTCGGCTCGGTGAGCCACTCCGTCCTGCACGGCGCCAAGGGCCCCGTCGCGATACTGCGCTGACCGCAGGCGTGCGCCGACCCGGGACACGTGCCGGCCGGAGGTGACGCGCCGGAGGTGACGCGCCGGAGGTGACGCGTCGGCCGGAACCGGCCACCTCGGACTCCGCCGGGCGGCCCCGGACCGAGTCCCGGACCCGCCCGCGCTGGTCGGATCCGCCCGCGACGCCCCGGGTCCGGAGCATAGGTATAGCGGTTCTCCCGAGGCCGGAGACCGCCGTGTGACGAACAGCACGGTGTGTCGGACGCCGTCGGCGGTCCGCCCCCGTGACCGGGGAAAGCGGCTCCGAACAGTGCCGGAGCACTCCCCGGAGGTGCACTCGCCTACCCGGCGGTAGACCATTCGGATCCCCTGCTGTGCGGCGGAATCGGCTCTCTCCGTGTCACACCTGTAGACCATTGGCCTATACCAATTGGTCACTATGGGGGGTTGTCGTTCATGATGCGAGAGATCTCGACCTTGTAAAGGAGCCGCTGTGACTGCCGTGGGTATCGAAGTGGGCGCCGTACCGACCGAGCACGAAGGACTGGTCTCCTGGGTGCGCGAGGTCGCGGAGCTCACCCAACCGGACGGGATCGTGTGGTGTGACGGCTCGGAGGAGGAGTGGACCCGACTGACCGACCAACTGGTCGAGCAGGGGACCTTCGTCCGTCTGAACTCGGACAAACGCCCCAACAGCTTCTACTGCAAGTCCGACCCGAGCGACGTCGCCCGTGTCGAGGACCGCACCTTCATCTGCTCCGAGCGGGAGGAGGACGCGGGTCCGACCAACAACTGGATCGCGCCGGACGAGATGCGCGCCACCTTCGGCGAGGTCTTCCGGGGAGCCATGCGCGGCCGCACCATGTACGTGGTGCCCTTCTGCATGGGCCCGCTGGGCGGTGACATCTCCCAGCTCGGCGTCGAGATCACCGACTCCCCGTACGTCGTCGTGTCCATGCGCATCATGGCCCGCATGGGTACCGCAGCCCTGCGCCTGATCGAGGAGCGCGGCGACTTCGTCAAGGCCGTCCACTCCGTGGGCGCCCCGCTGGAGCCCGGTCAGCAGGACGTCGCCTGGCCGTGCAACTCCACCAAGTACATCTCGCACTTCCCCGAGACCCGTGAGATCTGGTCCTACGGCTCCGGCTACGGCGGCAACGCCCTGCTCGGCAAGAAGTGCTACGCGCTGCGCATCGCCTCGGTGATGGCCCGCGACGAGGGCTGGCTGGCCGAGCACATGCTCATCCTCAAGGTCACCCCGCCCAAGGGGCGGCCGCACTACGTCGCCGCCGCCTTCCCGAGCGCCTGCGGCAAGACCAACCTCGCCATGCTCCAGCCGACCGTCCCCGGATGGAAGGTCGAGACCGTCGGCGACGACATCGCCTGGATGCGCTTCGACGACGAGGGGCGACTGCGCGCCATCAACCCCGAGGCCGGGTTCTTCGGCGTCGCACCCGGCACCGGCGAGAAGACCAACGCCAACGCCGTGAAGACCCTGTGGGGCAACAGCATCTTCACCAACGTCGCCCTGACCGACGACGGCGACGTGTGGTGGGAGGGCCTGACCGAGGAGCCGCCCGCGGGCCTCACCGACTGGAAGGGCCGTCCCTGGACCCCGGAGTCCGGTGAGCCCGCGGCCCACCCGAACTCCCGCTTCACCACCCCGGCGGGCCAGGCGCCGACCATCGCCGACGAGTGGGAGGACCCGGCGGGCGTGCCGATCTCGGCCATCCTGTTCGGCGGCCGTCGCGCCTCGGCCGTGCCGCTGGTCACCGAGTCCTTCGACTGGCAGCACGGCGTCTACATGGGCGCCAACGTCTCCTCGGAGAAGACCGCCGCCGCCGAGGGCTCCGTCGGCGAGCTGCGCCGCGACCCCTTCGCCATGCTGCCGTTCTGCGGCTACAACATGGGCGACTACTTCGCGCACTGGGTGAAGCTGGGCCAGGGGGCCGACGAGTCCAAGCTGCCCCGGATCTTCTACGTCAACTGGTTCAAGAAGGACGCCGACGGTCGCATCGTGTGGCCCGGGTTCGGCGAGAACAGCCGCGTCATCAAGTGGATCGTCGAGCGCCTGGAGGGGGAGGCCCCCGCGGTCGAGACCCCGATCGGCCACGTGCCGACCGCCGACGCCATCGACACCGAGGGCCTGGACGTCTCCCGTGAGGACATGGAGTTCGTCCTGGACGTGGACACCGACGTCTGGAAGCAGGAGGCCGCCCTGGTCCCCGAGTTCTTCAAGACCTTCGGCGACCACATGCCCGGTGAGCTGTGGGACGAGTACCACGCGCTCCTGGACCGCCTGGACCGGTAGCGGTCCCTTCCGGCCGGTCCCTTCCGCGCGGGGGCCGGCGCCAGGGGGCGCGGGCACGACGGTGCCCGCGCCCCCTGGCATATGCGGTGGCCGCCAGCCGCCGCCGTGTGGACGTGTTGACGCAATCTTGCAGAAAAACAATGGAAACTCTTGCAGAAGTGACCGCGGTCTCATTAGCGTGCCGATCAACATTCCTGTGACCCCCGAGAGGACCGGCACCCCCTATGAGGCCCCCGCACACCCGGTCTGAGCGTCCCCCGCCCGGGACCGGACCCGGCGCCGTCCGAGCCGTCGCCGCCGGACTGGTCGCCACGGCCCTCGCGCTTCCCCTGCTCGGCGCGAGCGCCGCCGCACTCCCGGCACCCGCCGAGCCCGCCGGGCAGGCGGTGGGAGCGGACCTCACCGAGCAGCGCGCCCACTGGATCGACCGGACCACCGTGCTCTGGCCCGGCGACCTCGACCCCGAGCACACCTACGCCCTCGTGGCCTCCGGCGACGCCGGCCTCGACGTCTCCGGCGGCGAGCTCGGCGGCACCTACGAGACCCTGGACCTGACCGCCGACCCCGACGGCCCGACCGAGGACCAGCGCGCCGCCTGGCCCCACCTGGCCGACCTGTCCGCCCTGGACGTGGGACGGGTCAACGGGCCGCGCCTGCGCACGGCGCTCACCGGCCGGCTCGCCGTCGTCGAGCGGGACGGCGACGGCGCGGTCGTCGCCGCGACGGGCGTCCAGATCCCCGGTGTCCTCGACGACGTGTACGCCGACGCGGCCGACGCCGACCTGGGCGCGGTCTGGGACGCCAGGGGCCGCCCCACGATCTCCCTGTGGGCGCCGACCGCCCGGTCCGTGAGCCTGGAGCTGTACGACGACTCCGCCTCCGACACCCCGCGCACCGTGAGGATGCGGCAGGACCACAGGACCGGCGTCTGGTCGGTGCGGGGCCGGGACGACTGGGCCGGGCGCTTCTACACCTTCGACGTACGGGTGTTCTCCCCCTACGCCGACGGAGGACGGGGCGCCGTCGTGGACAACCGGGTCACCGACCCCTACAGCGTCTCGCTGTCCACCGACTCCGCCCGCTCCCACCTGGTGGACCCGGGCGACCCGGACCTGGCCCCCGAGGGCTGGTCCGACCTGGCCAAGCCCGCCGCCGTCCCCCCGGAGGCCGCCTCGGTCTACGAGCTGCATGTACGCGACCACTCGATCTCCGACGACACCGTCCCCGCCGGGCTGCGCGGCACCTTCGCGGCCTTCGCGCAGCCCGGGTCCGACGGGATGCGCGAACTCGCGGCCCTGGCCGAGGACGGCATGGACTACGTCCACCTGCTGCCCGCCTTCGACGTCGGCTCGGTGCCCGAGGACCCCGCCGACCGGTCCGAGCCCGCCTGCGACCTGGACTCCTTCGAGTCCGACTCCGAGGAGCAGCAGGCCTGTATCGCGAGGACCCGCGGCGAGGACGCCTTCAACTGGGGCTACGACCCGTACCACTACACGGTGCCCGAGGGCTCCTACTCCACCGACCCGGACGGCGCGACGCGCGTCAGCGAGTTCCGCCAGATGGTCGGCGGCCTCAACGGGGCCGGACTGCGCGTGGTCATGGACGTGGTCTACAACCACACCCACCAGGCCGGACAGGACGAGCACTCGGTGCTCGACCGCATCGTCCCCGGCTACTACCACCGGCTGGGGGCCGACGGCGGCGTGGCCACGTCCACCTGCTGCCCGAACACGGCGCCCGAGCACCTCATGATGGGCAAGCTCGTCGTGGACTCGGTGACCACCTGGGCCCGCGAGTACAAGGTCGACGGCTTCCGCTTCGACCTGATGGGACACCACCCCAAGCAGAACATGCTCGACGTCCGGGCCGCCCTGGACGAGCTCACGCTGGAGGAGGACGGGGTCGACGGCTCGTCGGTCCTGCTCTACGGCGAGGGCTGGGACTTCGGCGAGGTCGCCGACGACGCGCGGTTCGAGCAGGCCACCCAGGCCAACATGGCCGGAACGGGCATCGGCACGTTCAACGACCGGCTCCGCGACGCCGTGCGCGGCGGCGGGCCCTTCGACGCGGACCCCCGGGTGCAGGGCTTCGGCTCGGGGCTGTACACCGACCCGAACGGCTCGCCCGCCAACGGCACGGGTGAGGAGCAGCTGGCGCGGCTGCTCGGCTACCAGGACCTGGTCAAGGTGGGCCTGACGGGCAACCTGCGCGACTACCGGTTCACGGCCTCCTCCGGTGAGGAGGCGACCGGGTGGGAGGTGGACTACAACGGGGCCCCGGCCGGGTACAACCTCGACCCGGGCGAGGCGGTCACCTACGTGGACGCGCACGACAACGAGACCCTGTACGACGCGCTCGCCTACAAGCTGCCGCCGGACACACCGATGGAGGACCGTGTGCGGATGCAGGCGCTGTCCCTGGGCACGGCGGCGTTCGGGCAGGGCACGCTGTTCGTGCACGCGGGCAGCGAGCGGCTGCGCTCGAAGTCGCTGGACCGCAACTCCTACGACTCGGGGGACTGGTTCAACCGGCTCGAATGGGACTGCGCCGACGGCAACAACTTCGGCGTGGGCCTGCCTCCGGCCTGGGACAACGAGGACAAGTGGGACTACGCCCGGCCCCTCCTGGCCGATCCCGCGCTCGTCGCGGACTGCGCGGCCGTGGAGGACGCCCGGGAGCGCTTCGGCGAGATGCTGCGCATCCGCGAGTCCACCCCGGCGTTCTCGCTGGGTACCGCCGAGGAGGTCCAGGACCGGCTGTCCTTCCCGACCAGCGGCGCCGACGAGTTGCCCGGAGTCATCACGATGCGTGTGGACACCACCGGCCTGGAGGGCGGGTGGTCGTCGGTGACGGTGGTGTTCAACGCGACCCCGGAGACCGTCGGGCAGGAGGTGGACGCGCTGGCGGGAGGTGACGTGGACCTGCACCCGGTGCAGGCGGAGTCTGCCGACGAGGTCGTGCGCGAGTCCTCCTTCGACCCGGACACGGGCGCCCTGGAGGTGCCGCCGCGTACCGTCGCGGTGTTCGTGGAGGACTGAGGCGTGTCCGGGCCGGGGCGTGCGGACCCCGGCCCGGACCGGTGCCCGTCCGCGCGGGTCGTCGCTGGTCACGGCCCCGAGGGGATATTTGCGGGCGTTCCGTCTTTCGGCCGGAGAGGCGGCCGGGACCGTGCTACGGATGGACCCGTTCCCCTTGGCACTCTCCTCCTGGAATCCACATGCTGACGTTGTTCCTCGTCCTCATCGTCCTGATCGCCATGGTCGGCGGCGCCCTGCTGGCAGTGGGCAGGTTCCGCGTCGACGACGAGTCATCGGGGGGAGCCGTCAGCGTCGTCGTCGCGCCCTGCGTGCTCGCCCTCTACCTCGCGTCGGCGGCGATGGGGGTGGTCATCGGCTGGGAGCACTTCACGGGGGCCGGGGACGGGCTGACCGCCGAGGCGGGTGCGGCCGAGTCCCTGTACTGGAGCACCACCGCCTTCCCCGACGAGGAGGCGCAGGTGGTGCGCGAGCGGCTTCGCGCCTACATGAGCACGGTCGTGGAGGAGGACTGGCCGCGGATGGAGAGCGGGGGTGAGCTGAGTTCCGCGGGCGACGAGGCCTTCGCCGACCTGGCCGCCTCCGTGCGGGCGCTGTCGGTGTCCGACACCGGCGACGGCCTGGACCGCCTGACCGCCCGCCAGGAGCTCGCGGAGCTCAGCGACGCGCGCATCGAGCGCGCCGACGCCGCCGGGGACGGGGTGCCGTCCGTCCTGAACGCCATCGCGGCCCTGTCCGCCGTCGCCGTGGCGGTGCTGCCGTTCGCCATGATCCGGCGGGGCTCGTCCGTGGCCTACTTCTGGGCCGCGGCCAACCTGGTGTTCGTCTTCGCCACCATCCTGCTGCTGTTCTACCTGGGCAACCCCTTCAACGGGGCCCTGGCCCACGACGCGGGCGCGATCCAGGAGGCGCTGGCCGAGTTCGACCGGACCGACGCCTCGCTCGACCCCCGGTAGGGGCCACGGCGGGTTCCGGGCGTGCGCTCCGCGGCACGCCCGGAACCCGTTGCTGCGCCCGTGCGCGGCTGTTCCCGCGGCCGGTCAGCCGGAGACGCGAGCGGCTGCGCGGCCCGCGCCCGAGGCGGCCACGGCGATGACGACCACGAGCACCACCATGGTGCGCATCGGGGTGAAGGCGCCGGCGGCCTGCGGCGCCGAGGACGACGACATATCCGCCAGCACCTGCTCTCCGGCCGCCTCCTCCACCGTGATCGGGGCGGACGGGGACGGGGAGGGCTCCACGGGGTCGGTCGCGCGCTCCTGCCCGGGGGCCGCCGGGACGGCCGGGGACCCCCGGTCCGGGCCCGCCTCCCCGGGCGGCACCTCCCCGGGCTCGTCCCGGGCCTCGGACGCGGGCGCCTCGGGAGCGGTCTCCCCGGGAGCGGGCTCTCCGGGCACCGAGGGAGCGGACCGCTCCGGTGCCCCGGGCCGCGGCTCACACGGTGGCGCCTGGCCCGTGTGGACCACCACCCGCACTCCGTTCGCGCACACCAGGACGTAGGGCTCCGGGGCGACCTCCACCAGCACGTCGGAGGTCTCCACCCGGACCCCGGTGGGGTCCACCTCCACACGGGAGGTTCCGTCGTCCACGCTCACACCCGGGCCCGCGCCGTCCACGCTCACACCCGGGCCCGCGCCGTCCACGCTCACACCCGGGCCCGCGCCGTCCACGTGCACACTCGGACCCGCGCCGTCCACGTGCACACTCGGACCCGCGCCGTCCACGTGCACACCCGGGCTCGTGCCGTCCACGCTCACGTCCGGATCCGTGCCGTCCACGGTCACGTCCGGGGCCGTGTCCTGCGCACGCACGTCCGGGCCCGCGCCGTCCACGCTCACGTCCGGTGGGGCGGTCGGCGGATCGCCCTCCAAGGCGAGCGCGGACGGGGCGCCGGAGGTGAGCAGGAGCGCGCTCAGGGCCAGCAGGACGGGCGGGATACGACGCGAGGGGAGCATGTGACCCATCGTATCCAGGCCGGGGCGAGGAGTGATATCCCGTGTTCGCGAGGTCGCGTACGGGGCGACGGGCGGGCCCGCCGCACGGGGACCGCGCGCTCAGGGCGAGTGGAGCCGCAGGACCGCGTGCTCGGCCCAGTCCGGCGGACGTGTGAGCCGGGAGACCACCGTCATCGTCGTGAAGGCCAGCGGGATGGTCCACGCCGCGGGCTGGGCCAGCAGCACCGACACCCATCCGTCCGGCGTGGGGAGCAGTATCGACCACCCCACCGCGCCGGTCGCGGTCACCGTGCCCACGACCAGCCCCGAGGCCGCTCCGGGCAGCGTCAGCCTCCGCCACCAGATCCCCAGCACCAGCAACGGACAGAACGTGGAGGCCGCCACCGTGAACGCCCACACCACCAGCACGTTGATGTCGATCATCTGCGCGGGCAGCGCCAGCAGCACGGCCACGCCCGCCCCCACGACCACCGCCAGGCGCAGCCGTGGCACGCTCCCCTGGAACAGGTCGTGCGACAGCCCGCCCGCCAGGGCCAGCAGCAGCCCGGAGGAGGTGGACAGGAACGCGCCGAACGCGCCCGCCGCCACCAGCGCCGCCAGCACCGTGCCCACCGACCCCGGTACCGCCTGCTCCGGCAGCACCACCGCCACCGTGTCGGTGCCCTGCAACAGGACCAGGTGCGGCGTGAGCACCCGGCCCAGCAGCCCGTACACCGCCGGGAACAGGTAGAACAGCCCCAGCAGGGCGATCACCCCCACCGCCACCCTGCGCGCGGTCCGCGCCGTGGGACTCGTGTGGAAGCGCATGATGACGTGCGGCAGGCCCATACAGCCGAGCGTGATCGCCAGCAGGGCGGACCACGTCTCGAACAGCGGGTAGCCGCCCACGTCCAGCAGCGGCATGCTCCACCGCTCACCGCCCAGGTCCGGCAGCCCCTCCGGGCGCGGAATGGTCGCGCCCTCGGGGAAGACGTACTCGGTGCCCTCGGCCGCGGTGTGCTCACCGGCGGAGAGCCGCACCTCCTCGCCGCCCGGAGCGGTCACCGTCACCGGCTCGTCCAGGCTGAACCGGGTCCCCACGGTGAACTCCACCGGGGTCGTCTCGGGAAAATGCGTGCCCCACTCCGGGGTCAGCGCCTCCGTGCGGGTCCGCGGACTGGAGTGCACCACCAGGTAGATCGCGGGGATGGCGAGGAAGGCCAGTTTGACGACGTAGTGGAAGGCCTGCACGTAGGTCGCCGACCGCATGCCGCCGGCGGCGATCGACCCGCTCACCACCAGCCCGGCGAGCAGCACCCCCACCCAGTACGGCGTGCCGCTGACCAGGGCCATCACCACCCCGGCGCCCTTGAACTGGGGCACCAGGTACAGCAGCATGATCACCAGCACCACGCACCCGCACAGCTTGCGCAGACGCGGCGCGCCCAGCCGGTACTCGGCGAAGTCGGGCACGGTGAACGCGCCCGACCGGCGCATCGGCCCGGCCACCAGCGCCACCACCGCCACGTAGCCCGCGGCGAACCCCACCGCGTACCACATGGTGCCCAGGCCGTTCTTGAGCACCAGCCCGGCCAGCCCCAGCACGGAGGCGGCCGACAGGTACTCTCCCGCGATCGCCATCGCGTTCCAGGTGGGGGACACCCGGCGCGAGGCCACCAGGAAGTCCGACGTCGAGCGTGCCGCGCGTACCCCGTAGATGCCGATGACCAGGCTGGTGACCAGGACCAGCCCGATCGCCAGGGCCGAGATCACCGCTCCCGCTCCCCGTGCCCGGGCTTCGGGTGCTCCCGCTCCGCCCGTTCCTCGATGCGTTCGGCCGAGCGCACGTGCCACAGCGCCAGCACGAACAGCAGGGGGTAGACCGCCACCATCAGGAGCAGCCACGACAGGGGGACTCCGCCCGGACGGATCTCCCCGAGCACGGGGAAGGCCGCGAAAGCGCCGCTCATTCCGAACAGCAGGACCGACAGCAGCGCCACCGTGCGCGCCGCCGCCCGCCGCTGGGCGTGGAAGAGCCTGCGCGCAGCCTCGGTGTCCACCGGCCCGGGTATCGGCAGCAGGTGCTGCACGGGCCGGTTGCCGCGGGCCAGCGCGATCCGGGTCTGCGGGCTCGTCAGCTTCTCCCTGCGCGGGCTCATGGCGCCTGCCGGGGGGACTGCTCGTGCTCACCGTCCCGGGACCGGACGGGGGGAGGGCCCTGCGCGTTCGCGGACCGGCCGAGCTGGTCGCGGCGGGCCGCCTCCAGCAGTTGCGTGCGCAGGTGGCGGCCGTGGCGGCGGCTCACCGGCACGTCCCCGGCCGGGGTGCCCGCCACCAGGCCGGACGAGGAGGTCACCCGCAGGTCGCGCACCCACGGGATCGCGATGAGGAAGCCCCGGTGGACCCGGACGAACCCCGCCGAGGCCCACACCTCCTCCAGGTACGACAGCGACAGGCGGATCAGGTGGCCGCCGTCGGCGGTGTGCAGGCGCACGTAGTCGCCCTGGGCCTCCACGAACTGCACGTCGTCGCGCTTGACGAACACCGTGCGCCTGCCCGTGTCGATCTGCACCACGTGCAGGTCCTCGGCGGGCGGGGCGTCACCGCTGGGACGGCGCAGTTGGGCGATGCGGCCCACCGCCTCGGCCAGGCGCTCGGGGCGGATCGGCTTGAGCAGGTAGTCCACGGCGCCGATGCCGAACGCCTCCACGGCGTGGGTCTCGGACGCGGTCACGAACACGATGGACGGCGGCTCCGACAGCACGCTCAGCACCCGGGCCACGTCCATGCCGTCCAGGCCGGGCATGAGGATGTCCAGGAACGCCGCGTCGATCGTGGTGGTCCCCAGCAGCCGCACGGCCGTGGCGCCGTTGTCGGCCACGAGGACCTCCGCCACCTCGGGCATGTCGCCCAGCAGTGACGCCATCTCCTGGCGGGTGGAGGCCTCGTCCTCGACCACCAGTACCCGTAGCTCGGGCTTCACTGCGCCACCACCCCCCTGGTGAATCTGGGTACGCGCACGGTCACCTTCGTTCCCTCGCCGAGCGCGGTCTCGATCACCAGACCGTACTCGGGTCCGTAGACCGCGCGCAGCCTCTGGTCCACGTTGGCCAGGCCGACGCTGCGCGACTCCGGTCCCGTGCCCGCCAGCAGGGAGCGGGCCAGGTCGGGGTGCATGCCGACCCCGTCGTCCTCGATCTCGATCACGCACAGCGGTCCCTCGCCGAAACCCGAGACGCTGATGTGGCCGCGGCCCTCCTTGCGTTCCAGGCCGTGCCGGAGCGCGTTCTCCACGATCGGCTGCACCACCAGGAAGGGGATGGCCACCGGCAGCACCTCCGGCGCTATGCGCACGGTGATGTCCAGGCGGTCGTGGAAGCGGGCCCTCTGTAGTTCGAGGTAGGTCTGCGTGGCCTCCAGCTCCTCCGAGAGCGTCGCGTAGTCGCCCTTCTCCGAGAAGCCGTAGCGCAGGTAGTCGGCGAAGTCCGACAGCAGGTGGCGGGCGCGGTCCGGGTCGGTGCGCACCAGCGCGGCGATGACCGCGAGGGCGTTGTGCATGAAGTGCGGGGAGATCTGTGCCCGGAGCGTGCGCAGGTCGGCGGCGGCGATGCGCGTGCGTGCCCGGCGCAGCGCCGCGTGGTCCAGGCAGTCCGACACCAGCGCGGCGGCCGCCTCCACGTCGGTCTCCACGGGGTTGCCCGACGCCACCAGCGCCCCGGACAGCTCGTCGTCCACGGTCAGGGGGACCGCGCACACCGAGGTTCCGTCGGCCAGGCGGCCGCGCGCGTTGCTTCCGTACTCGAAGACCTGGGCGAGCAATCCCTCGACCTCCTGCGGCTCGGGCTGTCGGCCGTACGCGGCGACAGGACCGTCCAGGTCGGCGAGCACGACGCCTTCCACGGCCAGGAGCTCGCGCAGCCGCCGGGCGGCCGAGGGCACCTTCCTGCCGTGTAGTCCGTCCTGGAGGTCGATGCCCAGGGAGTGGACCTGGCGCATCAACTCGACGCTCGCCCGCTGCGCTGACGACGCTGGGCGCCGCCGGGAGGGGGACATCCGCGACAGCCACCGATATGACACGGAACGACCCTATCCCAGCAGCCTGTGTCGACACTCACGTGGTGGGAATCACCTTTCGAATCGTGATGTGGGAGGCGTGTCCGTTCCCGTGCCGGCGCAAGGGTCCGGGCCCGTCACCCGGGAGGGGATGACGGGCCCGGGAAGGGGCTCGGGGACGGTGGCCGCACCGGGAGCAGGGTGTCTCCCGGCGGGGAGTGGGCCACCGGTGACCACCCCGAGCTCGTGGTTCCTGGGGCCTGCTCCTCGGGTCCCGGCCCGTGAGGGGTGTTCGTGCGCCCGAACACGGACCGGGGCGAGGCGGAGGTCCCGAAGGGCACCGCCTAGTGCTGGCCCGCCTTCTCGGCGCCGGCACCGGTCAGGGCGCGGACCTGGAGCATCGCGAACTTGTCGAAGTCGCGCTCCTTGGACATCAGCGTGCCGACGACCGCGCACAGGAGGCTGATCGGCACCGACACCAGGGCCGGGTTGGGCAGCGGGAACCAGGCGAAGTCCGCGGTCGGGATGAGCGCCTTCTCGCTGCCGGAGACCACCGGCGAGAAGAGCACCAGGCCCACGGCGCTGATCAGGCCGCCGTAGATGCCGGCGAGGGCGCCGGCGGTGTTGAACCTCTTCCAGAACAGGCTCAGCAGCAGGGTCGGCAGGTTGGCCGAGGCCGCGATCGCGAACGCCAGCGCGACCAGGAAGGCCACGTTGAGGTTCTGGGCGAACACGGCCAGGACGACCGCGACCGTGCCGACGCCCAGTGCGGCGAGCCGGGCGACCTTGACCTCCTCGGCGCCCGTGGCCTTGCCCCTGCGCAGGACCGAGTTGTAGAAGTCGTGCGCGATGGAGGACGAGGAGGCGATGACCAGGCCCGCCACGGTGGACAGGATGGCCGCGAAGGCCGCGGAGGAGATGAGCGCGAGCAGGACCGAGCCCGCCATGTCCCCGCCGATGGTCTCACCGACGGCCTGGGCCAGCTGCGGAGCGGCCGTGTTGCCCGCCGCGTTCTGGGCCGTGATGGCCTCGTGGCCGACGATGGCCGCCGCGCCGAAGCCCAACACCAGGGTCATCAGGTAGAAGGTGCCGATGAGGCCGATGCCCCAGTTGACCGACTTACGGGCGCTCTGGGAGTCGGGGACGGTGTAGAAGCGGATGAGGATGTGGGGCAGGCCGGCCGTACCCAGCACCAGGGCCATGCCCAGGCTGATGAGGTCCAGCTTGTTCCACATGGTCTGCACCGGGTCGCCCGCGACCTCCACGCCGTAGCGCAGGCCGGGCTCCAGGAAGCCCTCCTGGCCGCTGGCGTTGGCGGCGTCGCTCATCAGGGCGCCGAGGTTGAACCCGTACAGCGACAGGGTCAGCACGGTGAGCAGGGCGGCGCCGGACATGAGGATGACGGCCTTGATGATCTGCACCCAGGTGGTGCCCTTCATGCCGCCGAAGGTCACGTAGACCGTCATCAGGAGGCCGACGACCACGATGCCGACGATCTTGGCGGTGGCGGCGTCCATGCCGAGGAAGGTCTGACCGGGCTGGATGCCCAGCAGCAGGGCGATGAGCGCGCCCGCGCCGACCATCTGCGCCAGCAGGTAGAAGATCGACACCACGATCGTGGAGACCGAGGCCGCGGTCCGGACCGGGCGCTGCTGCATCCGGTAGGACAGCACGTCGCCCATGGTGTAACGGCCGGAGTTGCGCAGCAGCTCCGCGACGAGCAGGAGGGCGACCAGCCAGGCGACGAGGAACCCGATGGAGTACAGGAAGCCGTCGTAGCCGAACAGGGCGATCATGCCGGCGATGCCCAGGAAGGACGCGGCCGACATGTAGTCGCTGCCGATGGCCAGGCCGTTCTGGAGCGGGGAGAAGCCGCGGCCGCCCGAGTGGAAGTCGGTCGCGGAGCGGGTGTTGCGACTGGCCCAGACGGTGACGCCGAGCGTGGCCGCGATCATGAGGACGAAGAGGACGATGGTGACGATACGACTGCTGTCGTCGACCGTGGCGACCGCTTCCTGTGCGAACATCATCGGCCGCTCTCCTTGTCCATCGCGTCGTGCTGGAGCTCGTCACGCAGCTCGACCGCCTGTGCGTCGAGCTTGCGGCGGGCGTAGCTCGTGTACAGGATGGCGATCCCGAAGGTGGAGAGGAACTGCAGGAGGCCGAAGAGCAGCGCGACGTTCACGTTGCCGAAGAGCACGGTGCCCATGACCTCGCGGCCGTAGGCGGACATGAGCACGTAGAGCAGGTACCACGCCATGAAGGCGATGCTCATCGGGAAGATGAAGGCGTAGAGGCGCTTCTTGAGCCCGACGAAGCGCGGGTCGCCGTGCATCCTGACGTAGGCCTCGCGCGAGATGGGCTCCGCGTCGCCTCCGTTGCCACCTGGGGGTGGTGTCGGGTCCTTCGTGGGCCTGTCTGGTGACATTGAAACCTCCGGGGGGATCGGCGGACAGCCGGTGAAGACGATGTTTCGCCGGTGTGACGTGCGTTACCCGGCACTGTAAGGAGGGGCACTCCGCCACAGGAGGGGGTGCGCGTCCACGCGCGCCGAACGCGGGGGAGGAGCGTCAAGCGGTCGCCCAGCGCTCGGTGAGTGGTCGGGCCGTGCGGTGAGCGGTCGACGAGTGGTTCCCCCGCTGGTGCGCGTGTCAGCCCCCGACGTGCGGGTCCATACCGCCGACGGCCGGTGAAGGGGGTCTCCGGCGTCCCCGGAAGGCCCGGCCGGCGCGGGCCGTTGTACCTTGCGTGGCATCACCGCCCGTGCGGACAGAGGTCGTACGGGTGCGTTCCGTGAGACCCCGGACGAGGTGCGCCGTACCCGGTGACGACAAGACGGCGCGTTCGCACACGCACGTCACGGAAGGTACGGATCATGGCCTGGATCGTTCTGGTGGTCTCGGGGTTCCTGGAGACCGCGTGGGCGACCGCGCTCAGCGCGTCCCAGGGCTTCACCCGCCTGTGGCCGTCGGTGGCCTTCGCGGTCACTCTGACGCTGAGCATGGCCGGCCTGGCCTACGCGCTGCGCACCATCCCCGTCGGGACCGGTTACGCGGTCTGGGTCTCGATCGGCGCCGTCGGCACCGCCCTGGTCGGCATGCTCTTCCTCGGGGAGGGCTTCAGCGTCCCCAAGGCGCTGTGCCTGCTGCTCATCGTCGCGGGCGTCGTCGGACTCAAGCTCCTGCACTGAGCCCGTGTCCGGGCCGGGGCGGCACGGACGGGGACGGACCGGGGACGGGCTGCCCCGGGCGAACGCGGGCGGCCCCGGCGGAGGTGCTCCGCCGGGGCCGCTCTGTGGTCACCCGTGTCCCGCCGCGGTGGTGCGCCGCGGGGGCGTGAGGTCATTTGCGGGTCCGTGTTCCCACCTCGTCGTCGTCATCGGTCCGTGCCCGCGAGGCGGTGTCGGTGTCCCCGGCCCCTTCGGAGGACCGGGCCGCGACCCCGGCGGCCTCCGCCGCCTCGGCGGCGGCGGTCTTGCGGCTGCTGAGCAGGCTGGTCACCGTCGTGACGGCGAGCGTGGCGATGATGACGAACAGAGAGGTCAGGGTGCCGATCTCCGGCACGTGCCAGTCGGTGGTCTCGTGCAGGGCGTGCAGGATCAGCTTCAGGCCGATGAAGCCCAGGATCACGGCCAGGCCCTTGTTGAGGTGGACGAGCTTCGTCAGCAGGCCGCCGATGAGGAAGTAGAGCTGGCGCAGGCCCATCAGGGCGAAGGCGTTGGCGGTGAAGACCAGGTAGGGCTCCTGCGTGATGCCGAAGATGGCCGGGATCGAGTCGAGGGCGAACAGGATGTCGGTGAGGCCGACGGCGATCATCACCAGCAGCATCGGCGTGACCACGCGCTTGCCGTCCAGCCGCACGGTCAGCTTCGCCTCGTGGAACTTGTCGGTGGTCGGCAGGAGGCGCCGCACCATCCGCACCGCGGCGTTCTCCTTGTACTCCTCGTCCTCGCCGCCCGCGTCGGCGATCAGCTTCCACGCCGTGAACAGCAGGAACGCGCCGAAGATGAAGAAGACGCCGGCGAAGGCGTTCACCACCGCCGCGCCCAGGGCGATGAAGAGGCCGCGGAACAGCAGGGCGAGCGCGATCCCCACCAGGAGGACCCTCTGGCGGTGCTTGGCCGGGACCGCGAACGACCCCAGGATCAGGATGAAGACGAACAGGTTGTCGACACTCATCGAGTACTCGACGATCCAGCCGGTGAAGAAGTCCAGGCTCTGTGAGGGGGTGCTGAAGATCCCGATCCCGATACCGAAGACGATGGCGAGGGAGACGTAGACGCCGATCCAGATCGCGGCCTCACGCATCGATGGCTCATGGGGTCTGCGCGCGATGATGATGAAGTCGACCGCGATGACGGCCAGCAGGGTCGTGATGGTGACGGCCCATACCCACGGGTGAATGTCCACGTTCTCTTATCTCCATGTGCTCGTACGGGCACGGTGCTGCCCGCGGAGCGGCGGTACGGCCGCTCCGCAGGCATCACCGTGGTTGTCAGGGGGAGGTGTTGGAGGACTTGCGGCGGGGACGCTGGGGTCCGCGCCGCCGGTTGAGGTGATCCGCGTGTTCCATGTAGCGCTCGACGAGTGCCGCGGCCACGGGGTTGTGACCACGGATGCGCAGCAGCCAACGCGGGGCGATCCGCTCGTGCAGCCACAGGAACCCGATGGTGAACCCGAAGCTCAGCATGGCTTGCAGCGCAAGGAAGGACAGTAGCGGCTCACCCAGCACGGTGTCGCTTCCGACCACCTGTGCCACGGCGTAGGAGTCGAACAGGCGGACGAGGGGGAACCCCACGAGCCAGTACAGGGCCAGAGGCGCCACGGACCCGATGGTGAAGACGCCACGTGCCAGCAGCACACAGTATCCGGCGCCGAGAAGTGCGATGGGACCCCCCATCGCGAGCGCGAGGGTGAGGGTGACCTCCACGGGGAGTCCCGCCAGGACTCCGACGCCCGCGGCGAACAGTCCTACCACCGGGCCGATCGCCGCGCCTGGTACAGCGACCTCCACGTGGTCGAAGAGGGGCCTTCCCTCCGGAGGGGTGTCTGGGGGCTTCATCAGTCGATCACGACCCCGAAGGCGAACAGGGAGTAGAACAGGGCACCGAGGTAGAACACCGCCGCGAAGGCGATGATGGCGTTGGAGAAGATGCCCGGCCGGATCGGCTTGGGCAGCGTGATGTTGTTGACCAGCAGCAACACCACGCAGTAGGCGCCCATCGCGAACGCCGACAGGAAGGCCAGCACGTCCAGGATCGCCGCCGGCCCGTCGGCCGGACCGAAGAGCAGGATGCAGATGCCGAAGGCGATCAGGCCCCAGAGGAAGATGGCGTACAGCTTCGACATGCCGATCTTCTTGGCGCCCGGCACGAAGTTGAAGGTCATGTCGGCCTGGCCGCGCGAGAAGGAGTCGAACAGCCCCAGCGTGGCGTTGAGCCCGATGAGCGCGATGAAGCAGAAGAACACCGTGCCCAGGACCGGGCTGCCGGCCGCCGAGAAGGAGGCCGCCATGGCGTCCAGGGCGGCGTTGCGGTCGCCGCCCCTGAGCAGCTCGGTCACGTTCGGGTCGAAGCGGGCCGCGGACTGGGCCAGCACGGTGAAGGAGATCGTCACCAGCATCGTGATGCCCCAGAACAGGACCAGGGCGTCGAAGGAGACCCAGCGCCGCCAGCCCTTCCACTTCTCCATCTCCTCGGGGTCGGAGGTGTCGAACATGAAGCCGCGCGAGGGCATGGTCTCCTGCTCGCCCGCGTGCCTCAGACCACGGATCTGGGGGATGTGCGCTCCCATGCCCGCGCCCTTGTCGCGCAGGTGCAGGGTGTACCACATCTGCTGCATGCCCGAGGGGCCGGCGAAGGCGATGGACCCGACGATCACGGGGAACCAGAGCGCCGTGGACGCCTCCGCGGGGAAGTAGCCGAACGCGAACATCCCGGTGAGGGTGGACGTCAGGTCGGACAGGTTGCCCACGATCGCCGCGATCACCGCGCTGCCGACCACCAGCAGGCCGATACAGATCGACAGCAGGTTCTCGAGCAGGTTGTAGATGACCTTCGCGAAGGTGAAGACCACGCCGACGAGGAGCATCCCCGTCACCGCCGTCAACTGCCAGGGGATCCCGGTCACCCTCTCGAAGGCCGACGCGCCCGCCGACAGGTGGCCCGGCCAGATGTAGACCAGGATCGCCGTGGCGAAGAAGAACCACATGAGTGGCTTGAAGACGCGTGCGGCTCCGTAGAAGATGCTCTCGCCCGTGGCCATCGCGTAGCGGGACATCTCCAGCATGACCACGGCCTGCAGGGTCACACCGACCAGGAAGAGCCAGCGGATCTCGGGGCCGAAGACCAGGACCAGCCGCGGCCACATGTAGGACTCGCCCATGCCCACGCCGAGGGCGACGAGGAACACGGTGGGGCCGAGGATGTGGATCGAGGGGGGTGCCTTGGGCAGGCGCCGGATGGGCATCTGCTCCAGCCGGCCCGCCTTCCAGAAGCGCTCCTCCTCCTCGGGGGCGCTCCCGGCGGTGCCGGCCGTGTCGGTCGGGGTGCTCGGGGGGTTCGTGCCCGCCTCGGTGGAGGGCGCCGGTCGTTGTGCGGGGATGTGCGGACGTTCGGTGCCGGAGCCGGTCGAGGCCGCGGTGTCACCGCTTTCGGGGTGCGAGGAATCCATGGGTGGAACTCCCTGTGTGGGATGTGCGGATGCGAGTCGGTGGTTCGCATGGCGCCCCCGGATGGTTCTGGTCCTCCCTTCCTTCGGACGTGTACAAGGGGTCACTGCGGCGCGGCGCGTGGCTGCCGTCGCGGTGGCTGCTCCCGACGGTCTGTGGCGGCGGCTCCAGGCCGTCGGGTTCATGGGGGTTGCGGAGGGAACGGCCCGGTCAGAGCTCACGCCCTGACCGGGCGTCGGGTCAGAGTACTCCGGCGGAGCGGGCCCAGCGGTACTTGGCGCCCAGAACCTTCACGGGCATCTCCGTGGTGTAGGGATAGGCGACGATCCCGTGCTCGAAGAGCTTCTGGCTGGCGGCCTCGACCTCGGTGTCGCCCGAGAGCGAGGCGACGACCGGCTTGTCGATCCCGGCGGCCCTGGCCTTGCTCACCACGTCGATCACCACGTCGGCGAAGACCAGCGGCGGGGTGACGATCGTGTGCCAGTAGCCCAGGACCAGGGAGTGCACCCGGGGGTCCTCCAGCCCCAGCCGGATGGTCTTCTCGTAGGTGGAGGGCGGCTCGCCCCCGGTGATGTCCACCGGGTTCCCGGCGGCGCCGAAGGGCGGGATGAAGGCGCGGAAGGCCTTGTCGAGGTCCGGCGGGATCTCGTACAGCGACATGCCGTTGTCCACCACGGCGTCCGACAGCAGCACGCCGGAGCCGCCGGCGCCGGTGATGATGACGATGTTCTCGCCGGTCGGCGCGGGCAGGACCGGCAGCGCGCGGCCGTACTCCAGCAGCTCGGTCAGGCCGGGCGCGCGGACCACGCCCGCCTGGCGCAGGATGTCGTCGTAGACCTTGTCGTCGCCCGCGAGCGCGCCGGTGTGCGATCCGGCCGCACGGGCCCCGGCGGAGGTCCGCCCGGCCTTGAGCACCACCACGGGCTTCTTGGGCACGACCTCGCGGGCGGCGGCGACGAACGCGCGGCCGTCCTTGAGGTCCTCCAGGTGCATCGCGATCGCGTTGGTGTTCTCGTCCTGCCCGAAGAAGGTGAGCAGGTCGTCCTCGTCGATGTCGGCCTTGTTGCCCACACCCACGATCGCCGACACGCCCGTGCGGGTGCTGCGGCTGTAGCCCAGGATCGCCATGCCGATACCGCCGGACTGGGACGTTAGAGCGGTCCCGCCCGCCACGTCGTAGGGCGTGCAGAAGGTCGCCGACAGCTTCTGCGGCGTGTAGTAGTAGCCGTAGATGTTGGGGCCGAGCAGGCGGACGCCGTGCCGTCGGGCCACGGCGAGCACCTCGTCCTGCAACTCCTGTTCGCCGGTCTCGGCGAAGCCGGAGGGGATGAGGATCGCGCCCGCCACGCCCTTGCGCCCGGCCTCCTCCAGCGCGCTCGCCACGAACTTGGCGGGGATGGCGAAGACCGCGACGTCCACGTCGCCGGGCACGTCGGTGATCGAGGCGTAGGAGGCGCGCCCGTAGACCTCCTTGGCCTTGGGGTTGACCGGGTGGACCCCGCCCTCGTAACCGCCGTCCACGATGTTCTTGATGACGGAGTTGCCGATTTTGCCCGCCTCGTTGGAGGCGCCGATGATCGCGATGGAGCGCGGCTTGAAGATGCGCTCCATGGAGGCCAGGATCTCCTCACGGCTGAACTTGTCGGGTCCCTTCGCGGGCTCGAAGTCGAGGACGAAGCGCAGGTCGGCGGCGATCGCCCCGGAGGCGGAGGCGAACACGGGGTTCAGGTCCGCCTCGGAGATCTCGGGGAAGTCCGAGACCAGGTCGGACAGGCGGACCAGGAGGTCGGCCAGGGCGCCCTTGTCCACGGCCTCGCTCCCGCGGACCCCGGACAGCACCTCGGCCGCCCGGATGGAGTCGAGCTGGCCGAGCGCCTCCTCCCGGGTGAGCGGCGCGAGCCGGAAGGCGACGTCCTTGAGGACCTCCACGAGGACCCCGCCGAGACCGAACACCACCACCTTGCCGAACGTGGGGTCGGTCGTGGCACCGACGAGCACCTCCACTCCGCCGCCGACCATCTGCTGGATCTGGACTCCGTCGATCCGGGCGTCGGGGTCGTGGGCGCGGGCGTTGGCGGTGATGCGCTCGAAGGCCGCGGCGACCTCCTCGGCGCTGTTCAGGCCGATCTCGACGCCTCCGGCGTCGGTCTTGTGGAGGATGTCGGGGGAGACGATCTTGGCCGCCACGGGCAGGCCCAGCTCCGCGGCGAGGGCGGCGGCCTCCTCCGCGGTGCCGGCCAGCGCCTCACCGGGTACGGGGATGCCGTAGGCCTCGGCGAGGACGCGGCCCTCGGGGGCGGTCAGCGCGCTCCGGCCCTCGGCCCTGGCGCGGTCGAGTACCTCGCGGACCGAGGCACGGTCGCGGTCGGAACGCTCGGGGGTGTAGACGGCCATACCTTCAGATCACTCCGTTCGATGAGAGATCGGCCAGTTCCTCGGGGGAGAGGCCCAGCTCGGATCCGTAGACGTCGGTGTTGTGCTCGCCGAGCAGGGGGGACCGCACGACGTCCACCGCCGATTCCGAGAGCCGGATGGGCGAGGCGACGGTGTGGTAGGTGCCGCGCTCGGGATGCTCGACCGCGGTGACGACCCCGTTCTCGCGCAGGGTGGCGTCCTCGATGATCTCCCGGGTGGACATGATCGGCCCGCAGGGGATGTTGTGCTCGTTCAGAGCGGCCAGGACGTCCCACTTGGGCAGTTCCTGGGACCACTCCTCGATCAGGGAGAACGCCTTGTCGAGCTTGTCCAGCCGGGCCTCGGGGGTCGACCACTCGGGGTCCTCGGCCAGTTCGGGGTGGCCGATCAGCCGGGCGATGGGGGCCCAGCCGGTGGGCTGGATGATGACGTAGACGTAGTCGTTCGGGCCGCCGGGGGCCGTGCGCACGGCCCAGCCGGGCTGCCCGCCGCCGGAGGCGTTGCCGGATCGGGGGACCTCGTCGCCGAACTCGTCGTTCGGGTACTCGGAGAGGGGCCCGTGCGCCAGCCGCTGCTGGTCGCGCAGCTTGACGCGGCACAGGTTGAGCACCGAGTCCTGCATGGCGACCTGGACGCGCTGGCCGCGGTCGGTACTGACGCGCTGGTACAGGGCGGCGAGGATGCCGGCCACCGTGTGTATCCCGGTGCCCGAGTCGCCGATCTGCGCTCCCGTGGCCATCGGGGGTCCGTCCTCGAACCCGGTGGTGCTCATCGAACCGCCCATGGCCTGGGCGATCACCTCGTATGCCTTGAAGTCGGCGTAGGTGCCCGGCCCGAAGCCCTTGATCGAGGCGTAGACCAGGCGGGGGTTGACCTCGGACAGCACCTCCCAGGTGAAGCCCATCCGGTCCAGCGCCCCGGGCGCGAAGTTCTCCACCAGCACGTCGCTGCGGCGCACCAGGTCCAGGAAGATCCGCTTGCCCTCGGGGCTCTTGGTGTTCAGGGTGATGCTGCGCTTGTTGGAGTTGAGCATCGTGAAGTACAGGCTGTCCACGTCCGGCTTGTCCCGGAGCTGGCGCCGGGTGATGTCCCCGGAGGGAGCCTCCACCTTGACGACGTCCGCGCCCATCCACGCGAGGATCTGTGTCGCGGACGGACCGGACTGGACGTGGGTCATGTCCAGGACGCGGATTCCGTCGAGTGCCTTGCCCATGACTCTCCTTCCGGGCTACTTGTACATCGTCTGGTTCATGGTCCCCGGGGCGTACACCTCGGGGTCGATCCAGACGTTGATCAGTGAGGGCTTGCCGGACTCGCGGGCGCGGCGCAGGGCCGGGGCGATCTCGGCCGGGTCCCGGACCTCCTCCCCGTAGCCGCCGAGCATCTTGGCGAACTCCGAGTAGCGCACGTCCCCGAGGGTGTTGCCGATCTCCCCGCGGTCGGCGCCGTACTTGGCGATCTGGCCGTAGCGGATCTGGTTCATCGAGGAGTTGTTGCCGATGATCCCGACGAAGGGCAGGTCGAAGCGGACCAGCGTCTCGAAGTCCCAGCCGGTCAGGCTGAACGCGCCGTCGCCGAACAGGGCGACGACCTCCTTGTCGGGCCGGGCGTGCTTGGCGGCCATCACGAACGGGATGCCGACGCCGAGCGTGCCGAGCGGGCCCGGGTCCATCCAGTGGCCCGGCGACTTGGGCTGGACCACCTGGCCGGAGAAGGTGACGACGTCGCCGCCGTCGCCGACGTAGATGGAGTCCTCGGTGAGGAACTGGTTGATCTCGCTGACCAGCCGGTAGGGGTGGATCGGCGTGGAGTCGGAGGTGAGCAGGTGGGCGCGCTTGTCGAGCGCGGCCTGCTCCTGGTTGCGCAGGTCCTCCATCCAGGCCTTGCGGCCCTGCGCCCCGGTGTCGCCGTAGCCCGAGACGGCCTGGAGGACCGAGGACAGGACCACGTCGGCGTCGCCGACGATCCCCAGGTCGACGTCCCGGTTCTTGCCGACGGTGGCGTAGTTGAGGTCGATCTGCACCACGGTGGCCGTGGACGGGAGGCGCTTGCCGTAGCCCATCCGGAAGTCGAAGGGGGTGCCGACGATGATGATCAGGTCGGAGTTGGTGAAGGCGTAGCGCCGGGAGAGCTGGAAGTGGTGGGGGTCGCCCGGGGGCAGGGTGCCGCGGCCCGCGCCGTTCATGTAGGCGGGGATGTTGAGGGAGCGGACCAGGTCGGTGGCCGAGTCGGTGGCCCGGGTCGTCCACACCTGGTTGCCGAGCAGGATGCTGGGCCGCTCCGAGCGCACGATCAGCTCGGCCAGCCGCTCGATGTCGGCGGGGTCGCCTCCCTGGCGGGTACTGGCGCGGTAGCGGCCCGCGACGGGGATGCGCGCCCTCTCCAGCGGTACCGAGGCGTCCAGTACGTCGCGCGGGATCTCCAGGAAGGACGGGCCGGGCGCGCCGCTGTTGGCCTCGCGGAAGGCCATGGAGACCAGGTCGGCCACGCGCTCGGTGTGCGGCACGGTGGCCGCGAACTTGGAGATCGGGTTGATCATGTCGACGTGCGGTAGGTCCTGGAGGGACCCCATCTTGTGCTGGCTGAGGGCGCCCTGGCCCCCGATGACCAGCATCGGGCTCTCCGCGCGGTAGGCGTTGGCGATGCCGGTGACCGCGTCGGTGGTCCCGGGACCCGCGGTCACCACGGCGCATCCGGGCTTGCCGGTGATCCGGGCGTATCCGTCCGCGGCGTGCGCTGCGACCTGCTCGTGGCGGACGTCGATCACGTCGATGCCCTCGTCCGCGCAACCGTCGTAGATGTCGATGATGTGTCCGCCGCAGAGCGTGAAGATGGTGTCGACACCTTCGGCCTTGAGCGCCTTGGCCACCAGGTGGCCGCCGGAGATCGTGGTCGTGTCGCTGCTGGGTTCGGTGCTTGCCTTGTCGGCCATCGGTGCGACGACCCCTTTCGTGCGGGTACCGGGATGCGGTGTACCTTTGTTGATCGGATACTGTATACCGTGTACGTCACATTGGAGCACGACGCGCTGCCGCTGTCCAGACCCTGGTTTGCCTGGGGATGGTACGAATCGGCAGAGGACGGCGCAGACGGGCCGCGAGAAGGGCCGCCACCGCGGGCAGGACGCCCGCCGCGGCGAGGAAGCCGGCATGGGTGCCGGCGGGAGCCAGGGACAGGACCGCCATGGCTCCACCCACCCCCAGCAGCCCTCCGACCGCCTTGGACCCGTGGACGAGGCTCTGGAGGCCGGGAGCGCGCTGCGATCCGAAGTGCCCCTCGGTGATCGCCCGGGTGAGCGGATAGCAGGACCCGGTGCCCGCGCCGACCACCAGCGCCAGGAGGACGAGCAGCTGGACCGGCCCGGCGGGGGCCGCGGCGGCCAGCGCGACCAGCGCGAGGGCGGTCGCGGCCATCAGCAGGGCGAGGGTCCGACGCCTTCCCGTCCGCTCGGCGGCGGTGCTCGCGGCCAGCCTCCCCAGGCCGCTGGCCAGGGCGAGGGCCGTGATCACGGCGGCGACGTCCGAGGGAGGCCGGCCGAGGCCGAGCAGGAGCGTCGGCAGGGCGGCGAGCGCGAACAGGGCGCTCGTGCCGGACAGCGCCACCACCGCGTGCAGGGCGGGCAGCGAGCGCCCGCTCGCCCAGGCCTGTCCCATGCTGAAGTCCCCCGCCGCGGGAGGGTCGGCGCGCCTGCGCAGCGCGGTCGCGCACGGGTCGTTGCCCGGCGGCCACCACCGCTCCGGGGCCTCGCGCTGGCCCGCGCCGCCCGCCAGGCCCAGGGCGACCACCACCGCGGCGAGCGCGGTGGAGGCCGGCGGCAGCGCGTCGGGGGAGAGTCCCAGCACGACGGCGGGCAGCAGGGGGACCGCGCCCAGGGCGAAGGCGCCGCCCACGACGCCCAGGCGCACGGTGTGCCGGTCCGGGAACCAGCCGCCGACCAGGTCCGCGCAGGAGTGGTAGACCAGCCCGGCCCCCGCGCCGCCGAGGACGCCGTAGCCCAGTACCGCGGCGACCGGGCTCGCGGAGTGGCCGAGTGTGAACAGGGCGGCGCCGCACAGCAGTGCTCCCGCGCAGACCACGGGGCCCGGCCCCAGCAGCCCTCTGGTCCGCAGCCAGTGCGGCGCGGGAGCGAGGGAGCCCTGGACCAGGGCCCAGACGAGGAACGGCGCGAGTGCCTGGGCGGGCGACCAGCCGTGCGCCTCGACCAGGACGGGCACGGCGGCCCCGTAGCCGAACTGGAGCACGCCGACCGCCGCGACGGCGACGAGCGCGCGGACGAGGAGGGCGGATCGGGGCAGCCCGGTCAGTTCCCGGGCGGTGGGGCCGACGGTGTACCGCCGCCCCCGCCAGTCTCGGACATCTGTCGTGGTGTGGTGTCGGGTTGGCTCCTGAGGCATGTCGACACCTCCTTGTATGCAGTATGCAAAGCACGTCGCGCCTTGTGAAGGGGTACGCGGGCACAACTCGTCGAAGGAGCGGGTATTGCATACTGCATACAGTATGGCGTATCACTGAGAGGGGGCGAGCGAAGCAGGATGAGGAGGAGTGGTGGATCTCTACGAGTTCGAGGCCAAACAGATCTTCGGTGAGTACGGTGTCCCCCTCGTGGAGGGCGAGATCGCCAACACCCCGGAGCAGGTCCGGCTGGCGGCGGGCCGGATCGGCCAGAAGGTCGTCGTCAAGGCGCAGGTCAAGACCGGTGGCCGCGGTAAGGCCGGCGGTGTGAAGGTCGCCGACGGACCCGAGGACGCCCAGGCCAAGGCCGAGCAGATTCTGGGCATGGACATCAAGGGCCACACGGTGCACCGCGTCCTGGTCGAGGAGGCCTCCGACATCGCGGAGGAGTACTACTTCTCCCTCCTCCTGGACCGCGCGAACCGCACCTTCCTGGCGATCTGCTCCGCCGAGGGCGGTGTGGAGATCGAGGAGGTCGCCGCCACCGACCCCGACGCGGTCGTGCGAGTTCCGGTGGGCCCCGAGGGCCTGGACCGCGAGGCGGCGCTGGAGATCTGCCGCGCCGCACGCCTGCCGGAGGGGATCCGGGACCGCGCGGCGAAGGTCGTCACGGCCCTGTGGCGGGTCGCCGCCGGCGAGGACGCCACCCTGGTCGAGGTCAACCCGCTGGTGCGCACCCGGGACGACCGCGTGATCGCCCTGGACGGCAAGGTCACCCTGGACGACAACGCGGCCTTCCGGCACCACGAGCGCGCCCCCTTCGCGGACGGCGCGAACACCGACGAACGCGAGCTGCGGGCGCGGGAGAAGGGCCTGAACTACGTCAAGCTCGACGGCCAGGTCGGGATCATCGGCAACGGCGCGGGCCTGGTCATGTCCACCCTGGACGTGGTCGCCTACGCCGGCGAGGGCCACGGCGGCGTCAAGCCCGCCAACTTCCTGGACATCGGCGGCGGCGCCTCGGCCGAGGTGATGGCCGACGGTCTGGAGATCATTCTGGGCGACCCGGCGGTCAAGAGCGTGTTCGTCAACGTCTTCGGCGGCATCACCGCCTGCGACGCCGTGGCCAACGGCATCGTCCAGGCACTGGAACTGCTGGGCGACGTGAGCAAACCGATCGTGGTCCGTCTGGACGGCAACAACGCCGAACTGGGCCGAAAAATCCTCACCGAGCGCGCCCACCCGGCCGTGCGACAGGTCGACACGATGGACGGCGCCGCCGCACAGGCCGCCGAACTCGCGTCCGCGAACTGACCTGGGTGGGACATCCCGACGGGAGTATGAGAGACACATGGCTATCTTCCTGAACAAGGACAGCAAGGTGCTCGTCCAGGGCATGACGGGCTCTGAGGGCACCAAGCACACCCGCCGGATGCTCGCTTCGGGCACCCAGATCGTGGGCGGGGTCAACCCGCGCAAGGCGGGCCAGAGCGTGGACTTCGACGGTACCCAGGTGCCGGTCTTCGGATCGGTGGCCGAGGGCATGGAGGCCACCGGCGCCGACGTCACGGTGATCTTCGTGCCGCCCAAGTTCTGCAAGGGCGCGGTGTTCGAGGCCGTGGACGCCGGGATCGGCCTGGCGGTGGTGATCACCGAGGGCATCCCGGTGCACGACACGGCCGCGTTCTGGGCCCACGCCCAGGCCACGGGTAACAAGACGCGCATCATCGGCCCCAACTGTCCCGGGCTCATCACCCCGGGTCAGGCCAACGCGGGCATCATTCCCTCCGACATCACCAAGCCGGGCCGGATCGGGCTGGTGTCCAAGTC
>VWVT01000013.1 GCA_008638415.1 Nocardiopsis sinuspersici | reverse complement strand
CCAAGCGGCGGGAGGCGTTCCCGGGGTGGTTGCATCACTACAATCACCACCGGTTCCACACCGCGCTCGGTGGCCCTCCCGCCTCCCGCGTCACCAACCTCTCAGGGCAGTACACCTAGGGCGTGTGTGGTGGGTGCCGCCCGTCGCGAGCGGCGTATCCGGTGGTGGCCTCGCAAGGCCGAAGAAGGAGTCATCCTGGTTCGGCTGTTGACTGATGAGAACGCGGCGAGGGTGCCGCTGGGGCGCCGCGCAGCAGGGTGAGTATCCGCCATACATGCCCCAGGTCCTGTTCGGTGGACCCGGTCCTGTGCCGCCGGGGGTGGCGGGGGCGCCGGCCACCTCCGGCGTCCGGGCACGAGGCGAAGCGCGGCGGAGCCTCAGGGAAACACCGCCTAGGTGTACCGGCCCGCCACGGGGCGTAGGGTCTTGCGGGTGAAGATCCTCATCTCCGCGGACATGGAGGGCGCCACGGGCGTCACCTGGCCCGCCGACGTCGAGCCCGGCACCGAGCAGTGGCAGCGCTGCCGGTCCATGTTCACCAGCGACGTCAACGCCGCCGTCGAGGGACTGTTCGAGGGCGGCGCCACCGAGGTCCTGGTCAACGAGGCGCACGCGACCATGCGCAACCTCCTGCTGGAGGAGCTGAACGGCGACGCCACCATGATCACCGGGCGGCACAAGGAGCTGTCCATGGTCGAGGGCGTCCAGTCCGGCGACTGCGACGGCGTGGTGTTCCTCGGCTACCACTGCGGCGCCGGGGACGAGGGCGTCCTCGCCCACACCTACCTGCCCAACGCGGTGACCGGCGTGTGGCTGGACGGCGAGCCCGCCGGGGAGGGCCGCCTCAACGCCGCCGTGGTCGCCGAGTACGGCACCCCCGTCATCCTGGTGACCGGGGACGACCGCGCCTGCGAGGACGCCGCCTCCTACGCCCCGTTCGCGCGGACGGTCGCGGTCAAGGACCACGTCAGCCGGTACGCGGCCCGCTGCCGTCCCCCGCTCAGGACCGCACGGGACATCCGGGCCGGGGCCCGCGCCGCCATGATGCTGGCCGGGCGCCTGGACCCCGCCGAGCCGGCTCCCAGGGCCGTGGAGGTCGAGGTCGACTCCGCCCAGCTCGCCCAGGCCGCCGCCATCGTCCCCGGCGTCACGCGTGTGGGGGTGCGGCGGGTCCGCTACGTCTCCCCGGACGCCTACGAGATGATCCGCTGCTTCAAGGCGGTCACCACGCTCATCTCCAACGCCATGGAGGCGAACTACGGCTGAGGTCTCCCCGGGGCGGCGGCCCCTCGGGGAGCGGCGGTCCGCCGAACGGCGGCCCGCCACCCGCGCAATGCCCGGGCACCCCGTGCGGAACTGGTAGAAATATGCTGGGGAGCAGCGCGTCACCACGCTCCCCTCCTTCCCTGACATCCTGCAGTCGAGAGCGAGGCCGCGCACGTGGGCCACACCGCCACCTCCTTTCCCGGTCGGACCGACGACCTCGCGGCGGCCGGGGAGGACGCCGTCCGGCTGGCCCGCGGACTCGTCCGCCGCGACTCCACCAACCACGGGGGCGGCCGGGGCGACGAACGCGCCGCCGCCGAGTACGTCGCGGAGGCGCTCGGCGACGCCGGACTGGATCCCCGGATCCTGGAGTCGGCCCCCCGGCGCGCGAACGTGGTCGTCCGCGTGCCCGGCACCGACCCCACCGCGCCCGCGCTGCTGGTGCACGGCCACCTGGACGTGGTGCCCGCCGACGCCGCCGACTGGACGGTGCCGCCCTTCGCCGGGGAGATCGCCGACTGCCCCGTCACCGGCGTGCCCGCCCTGTGGGGGCGCGGTTCGGTGGACATGAAGAACTCCATCGCCATGGTCACCGCCGTGGTGCGCCACTGGGCGCGGCACGGCCTGCGGCCCCGGCGCGACATCGTGCTGGCGTTCGTCGCCGACGAGGAGGACAGCGCCGCCTACGGGGCCGACTACCTGGTCCGTGAGCATCCCGGGCTGTTCGAGGGCTGCACCACCGCGATCGGCGAGGGCGGCGGGGAGACCATCCACGCCCACAGCGCCTCCGGGAAGCCGGTGCGCCTGTACCCGGTGGGCGCGGCCGAGCGCGGCAGCGCCTGGCTGACCCTGCGCGCCCGGGGCACGGCCGGGCACGGGTCCCGGCCTCCGGGCGACAACGCGGTCGGTGCCCTGGCCGAGGCCGTCGCCCGCATCAACCGCCACGAGTGGCCGCTGTACCTGACCCCCGTCACGCGGGCGTCGATCGACGCGATCGCCGCCGCCCTGGAGATCGAGCGCGTGCCCGGCGACACCGACACCGACGAGACGGTGGCCGCCCTGGTGGAGAAGCTGGGGACGGCCGCGCCGCTGATCGGTCCGACCACCCGCAACGGCGCGACGCCCACCATGCTCTCGGCCGGGTACAAGGTGAACGTGGTGCCCGGCGAGGCCGTCGCGAGCGTGGACGGCCGGGTGCTGCCCGGTGGCGAGGAGCAGTTCGCCGCCACCATGGACGAGCTCACCGGCGACCATGTGACCTGGGAGTACGCGCACGGTTCGCCCTCCGTGGTCGCGCCGGTGGACTCCCCCTCCTTCGCGGCTCTGAGCGAGGCCCTGCTGTTCCACGACCCCGGCGCCCACGTGGTGCCGGTGTGCCTGGCCGGGGGCACGGACGCCAAGGTGTTCGCCCGGCTCGGCATCGAGTGCTACGGCTTCTCCCCCCTGGCGCAGCCCGAGGGGCTGGACTACACGAACCTGCTGCACGGCGTGGACGAGCGGGTACCGCTGGAAGGGCTGCGGTTCGGCGTGCGGGTTCTGGACACGTTCCTGCGCGCCTGAACGCTCGGATCCCCGCTCGGCTGGGAAACTGGCGGTCCTGGTGACCGGGCCGCGAAGGCGGTGTCCGTGTCGGGCGACGCGGACGATCATGGAGGGCGCAGCGTGGGAGAGGCGATGACCGAGGTGGCGGACGCGGCGGTTCGGGCTCCGCGTCCGCGGGGTGTGCCGGAGCTGGTCCGACCGCCCCGGCTGCGGAAGGGCGACCGGGTACGGCTGGTCGCCCCGTGCAGCCCGGTCCCGGCGGAGCAGCTGGACGCGGCGGTGGAGGCACTGCGCGGCTGGGGCCTGGAGGTGGAACCGGCCCCGCACGTGCGCGAGCGGCATCCGCGACTGCCCTACCTTGCCGGAGCGGACGCCACACGGGCCGCCGACCTGCAGGCGGCCTGGTGCGATCCGAACGTGGACGCGGTGTTCTGCGTGCGCGGCGGCGACGGGGCGCACCGGACACTGGACCTGCTGGACTTCGACGCGATGCGCGGGGCCGGCCCCAAGGCGCTGATCGGGTTCAGCGACGTCACCGCGGTGCACGAGGCGTTCGCGGTGGAGCTCGGGGTGGCCACGGTGCACGGGCCGGTGGTCGGCACCCGCTACTTCGTGGGCGACGCGGCGGCCCAGGAGGAACTGCGCACCACGCTGTTCCACCCCGAGCGGCGGGTCCTGCTGACCTCGCCGGGCGCGCACGCGCTGGTGCCTGGCCGGGCCGAGGGCGTGACCTTCGGCGGGAACCTGAGCCTGCTCAACGACGGCCTGGCCACTCCGCACAGCCGCCTGTCGGCGTCGGGGGGCATCCTGCTGCTGGAGGACATCGGCGAGGACGTGGCCCGCCTCGACCGGATGCTCACCCACCTGCTGCGCACGGGATGGATGGACGGGGTGGCCGGGGTGGCCCTGGGCACGTGGACCGACTGCCCGCCCGATCCGGGGATGATCGCCGCACTGATGCGCGACCGCCTGGAGCCGCTGGGGGTGCCGGTGCTGTGGGGTCTGGAGTTCGGGCACTGCTCGGCCCAGCTCACCGTGCCGCTGGGGGTCCCGGCGCTGCTCGACGCCGACGACGGCAGCCTGGAGCTGGCCGTTCCGGGGCTGGCGTGAGGTCCGCCCGGGAGGCGGTGGGCACCCGCCCGGCCGTGCGCGTGGCCCCGGCCTCGCCGGAGAGGTCCCGGGTTCCACCCCGTCGGCCCCTGACGCTCTCGGCGCGTCCCGCGCCCCACGCCGGGGGCCGTACCGCTACTCCCACGGGCCGCCGACGCGGAGCGGCTAGAATCCCCCCATGGTTCGAGAACCGCTGACCGCAGAGCAGATCGAGCGCGGCCGCCTCCTGGGGGGCCTGCTCCGGCAGGCCCGCGGGGAGCGCACGATGGTCGACGTCGCGCACCGGGCCGGGATCTCGGTCGAGACCCTGCGCAAGATCGAGGGCGGGCGCATCCCCACCCCGGCGTTCTTCACGGTCGCGTCGATCGCCACCGCGCTCGGCCTGTCCCTGGACGACCTCCTGCACCGTGTGCGCGCCGACGCTCCCGCGGGGGAACCCGTGCCCGCCCCGCTGGCGGTCTGACCGCGCGCCCGAAGCCGTGCGGTGGCCGCCGTCAGGCGCGGCCACGGCCGTTCGGGTGTGCCCGCAGGGCCTCCGACAACGCGCCGACCAGCGGTGAGCCGAGGTCGCCCGACCGGGACCGGGCCTCCTGGGGGCCGGAGCCCAGACACCACTTCCAGAGCCGGTCCAGGCGCCCGGGGTCGAGCTCCTCCTCCGGGTGGCGGACCGTCTCCACCGGCCAGTCCCAGACCCGGCCCTGGGCCGCGACCTTGGCACCGCCCGCGACGGGGTCCACCACCAGGGCGGGAACCCCGTTGCGCAGGGCCAGCACCAGTCCGTGCAGACGGGTGGTCACCACCAGGTCCATCCGGCGCACCAGGGCGTCGAACTGGTGCGGTTCGGCGCAGTGGAGCCAGTCGGACGTGTCCAGCCGGGTGTCGACCGGCACGCGCGCGCAGTCCTTGGTCACCAGCCACCTCTCCAGGGACCGGTGCACACCCGCGTGGGCCGACCGGTCCCGGTACTCGCCCTGGCCCGGCGCGGTGGCCACTCCCACGACCGGTACCGAAGGGCCCGCGGGGGCGCCCGCGGCGAGGTCGCGCCGCGACTCCTCCCCCGCTCCGTCGCGGGACAGCACGGTGTGGAAGCCGAGGAAGGCCGGGGAGCGGGGATCGGTCACGGACACGCCGACCGCGATCCGCCGGCAGGACGCGAAGGTCCGGTGGAGGTCCTCGACCTGGCGTCCGCTGACCGGGCCGCACACGAAGACCAGGTGCGAGTAGGCGGACGGGTCCACCTCGCCGAGGGAGGGCCCCTCAGAGCGGAACCCGGGGCTCCACGCGACGTCGTGGACGACACCGTCCCTTCGCAGCGCGGCCGAGACCGCCTCCACCGCCCCGACGTCGCCCGCCGTGGCCTCCCCGTCCACGAACGAGAACCATCCGGCCAGGAGCACCCGTGCCCGGTCGTCCGGCACCTCGGGCGTGCGCTGTTCCACGGTCTCCCCTTGCTTCGTCGACTACGGCGTACCCGGCTCCGTTCACACGGAGGCCCGGTGACTGGACTACCTCAGGTGGAGACGGCTCAACCGTCCGGCGGGGATCGGGACCTCGCCGCTCCTGCCCCTACCGTTGGTCGTGTATCCGCGGCCCGGGCGTGTCCGCGCCGTTTCCGCTCCGCCGGCGGTGGTAGTCACGGGGACAGGGCCGCGCCGACGAGGACCAACAGGGGGACCACATGACCGAACAGGCACTGCGGTTGGACGAGGCCGAACTGCGCGGCCTCCTCGACGGACGCTGGGCCCACGTGCGCGAGCAGGCCCGCGACGTCCTCCGGGGAGAGCTGTTCGCCCCCGTCCACGGGCTGTCGGTGGAGGAGCACCGCGCCCGCACCCTCGCCCAGCTCGAGGCCCTGGCCAAGAGCGGCCTGCCCACCTACGGCTTTCCCGAGTCGGTGGGCGGCCGCGGCGACGTCGGAGCCTCCGTGGTCGGCTTCGAGATGATGGTCAACGACCTGTCCCTCATGGTGAAGATGGGCGTGCAGTGGGGGCTGTTCGGCGGGGCGATCAGCGCCCTGGGCACAGAACGCCACCACACCGAGTACCTGCCCGACGTGATGTCGCTGGAACTGCCCGGCTGCTTCGCGATGACCGAGACCGGCCACGGCTCGGACGTGCAGAGCCTGCGCACCACGGCCACCTACGACCCCGGGGCCGAGGAGTTCGTGGTCCACACGCCCGACGAGTCGGCGCGCAAGGACTACATCGGCAACGCCGCGCGCGACGGCCGCATGGCGGTGGTCTTCGCCCAGCTCAACGCCGACGGCGAGGAGCACGGCGTGCACGCCCTGATGGTCCCGATCCGCGACGGGCGGGGCGAGCCCATGCCGGGCGTGCGCATCGGGGACTGCGGCGTCAAGGCCGGGCTCAACGGAGTGGACAACGGCCGCCTGGAGTTCGACCACGTCCGGGTGCCGCGCGCCAACCTGCTCAACCGGTACGGGGACGTGGCTCCCGACGGCACCTACTCCAGCCCCATCGAGAGCAAGAACCGGCGCTTCTTCACCATGCTCGGCACGCTCGTCCGCGGCCGGATCAGCGTCGCGGGCGGCTCGGGCACCGCCACCAAGGCCGCGCTGGCCATCGCGGTGCGCTACGGCGACACCCGCCGCCAGTTCGGGCGTCCCGGGACCGACGGGGAGCCCGAGCGCGAGGTGCGCGTCCTGGACTACCTGGCGCACCAGCGCAAGCTGCTGCCCGCGCTGGCCCGCACCTACGCGCTGCACTTCGCGCAGGAGGAGCTGGTGACCCGCCTGCACGACCTGTCCCTGTCCTCCGAGCACGACGACCGCGCCCAGCGGGAGCTGGAGTCGCGGGCGGCCGGGCTCAAGGCGGTGGCCACCTGGCACGCCACCAGGACCATCCAGATGTGTCGCGAGGCGTGCGGCGGCGCCGGGTACATGGCGGAGAACCGCATTCCGCAGCTCAAGGCCGACTCCGACATCTTCACCACGTTCGAGGGCGACAACACGGTCCTGATGCAGCAGCTCACCAAGAGCCTGCTGACCAACTTCCAGGACTCGTTCGGCGACCTGGACCAGTTGGGACTGGTCCGCTTCATGGCGGGCAAGGTCTTCGAGACGGTCATCGAGCGCACCGCCGCGATCCCGCTGATCGACCGGCTCGTCGCGGCCGCCCCGGGACGCGGGGAAGAGGCCGGCCTGTACAACCGGGGCTGGCAGCTGGAGCTGCTGGAGGACCGCGAGAAGCACGTCGTCGAGGGGCTGGCCGCACGGCTGCGCAGGTCCGGGAAGGACGGCAACGACGCCTTCGAGACGTTCAACCGCGCCCAGGACCACGTGCTCACCGCGGGCCGCGCGCACATGGACCGGGTGGTGCTGGAGGCGTTCGTGGCGGGGATCGACCGCTGCGGCGACACCTCGACGGCCAAGCTGCTCAACCGGCTGTGCGACCTGTACGTGATGTCGGTGGTGGAGGAGGACCGCGCCTGGTTCCTGGAGCACGAGCGCCTGTCCACGAACAGGGCCAAGGCGGTCACGCAGGCGGTGAACGACCTGTGCCGGGGACTGCGGCCCTACGCCGTGCAGCTGGTGGACGCGTTCGGGCTGCGCGACGAGTGGCTGTCGGCGCCGATCGCGCTGGGCGCCGAGCACGCGCGCCAGGGCGACCCGGCACCCGGGCGAGGCTGACGGCCCGTGCCGGCCTCCTCCGCGCGGGGATATCCTCGTCGCAGTCCAACAGCGGAGATCACGCGTGAGGGGTTGCGGATGTCGGCCATCCGGCTGCTGGTCCTGGGAGCGGTCCGCCTGCACGGGCGTGCGCACGGCTACCAGGTACGCGGCGACCTGGAGCTGTGGGGCGCGCACGAGTGGTCCAGCGCCAAGCCGGGGTCGATCTACCACGCGCTCAAGCAGATGGCCGGACAGGGCCTGCTGCACGCCCACGAGGTCGCGCCGTCCACCGCCGGAGGGCCGCCCCGGACCGAGTACGAGGTCACCGAGGCGGGCACTCGGGAGTACTTCGCCCTGCTGCGCGCGGCGGTGTCCTCGTACGGCGAGCGGCTGGACGTGCTCTCGGCGGGCCTCGGCTTCATCGTCGACCTGTCCCGGGAGGAGGCGGTCGAGCTGCTCGGGCGGCGCGTCGAGGGCCTGGAGGAGTGGCGCCGCGGGGTGGTCGGGTACTACACGCCGGAGGAGGGGCCCGGCCAGATGGGCCACATCGGCGAGATCATGGACATGTGGGTGCACTCGGCGGAGGCGGACGCGGAGTGGACACGCGCGCTGATCCGGCGGATCGAGGGCGGCGCCTACTCCTTCGCCGGTGAGGGCGGCAGGCCCTACGAGGGCGTCCTCGCGGAGGAGCATCCGGGCGCGGCACCCTCCCCCTGAGGCGGCCGGGCGGCGGCCACCTCAGTCCACGTCCGGCTCCCCGGCCTCCCCTCGGAGCCACTGCCGCAGGTCGGAGGCGTTGCGCAGTTCGCCCTCGACCCTGCGCAGCTCCGGTCCGGTGAGCTCGATCGCGTCCAGGTCCGCCCGCCACTCCCCGACGCGGTCGTCCTCCCCGAGGGCGACCGCGAGCTCGATCAGCATGACCAGCGCCAGCGCCCGGTCCGCGGCGGGGGCGGTGTCGCCGTGCCTGCGCAGGCCGGAGCGGATCCGCCGGAAGGCGGCGGGGTCGTCGGTCTTGAAGTCGCGCAGGGTCCGTGCGTCGTCCAGGACGCGGGCGAGCCCGTCGAGTCCCTTGGAACCGCCGTACTCCGGTTTCCCGGGCTCGTCGCGCTGGATGAAGATGATCGAGTTGCCCGACGGGTCCATCAGCGTGAAGCGGCTGGCGCCGGGCCGGTACCGGGTGAGGCGCGGCAGCCCCTTCGCCAGGACCCTGCCGTAGGCCCGGCGCATGGCCCGGGTGAGGGCGGCGTGGTAGGGCGCGACCGCGTCGACCATGACCAGGCAGCCGCCGCTGTTCTCCCGGGCGGGGTCCAGCTCCTTCGGGGTGCGGCCGTAGTGCAGGTCGAAGCCGCTCCAGCGCAGCGCCAGGTACAGGTAGGGCCTGGTCTGCTCGTGGGTGACCTCGAAGCCGAGCGCACGGTAGAACTCCAGGGTGGCCTCGGCCGAGACGCACGGCAGCACGGGCACGGTCGTCTCGTTGGCCCGCGTCCCGGCCGCCTCCGGCCCCCGCCGCCCGGCGGCCCCGTCCGCTCCGCCGCCGGCTCGCGCGGTGTCCGTTCCGGCCACGTGCGCCTCCTATTAGTCAAGTTTGATTACCTGCGAGGGTAGGCCCTTCCCCGACCACTGGTCAAACTTGACTACATGCAGGGGCGCGCCGGCTCCGCCCGCGGGCACGCCCCGGCCCGGCGGCGCGCCGCACCGTGCGAGCCGTCCCCCGGCGGGACTTTCGCCGTCCACGCGATCGCCCTAACATGAGACAAATTCATGTTAGGCAGGTCACACGTGCGCACACCCCCGGCGCCACCGCCCTCCCCCGGCCCACCGCCACGGCACCGGCCCGGCGTCCCCGAGGCGCTCGCCGAGCCCACACGCCCCGTCCGCCGCATGTGGGTGGCCGGGATCAGCCTGGCCAACCTGGGTATGTGGGTGGCCTTCTTCGGCCCCCTCCAGGTCCTGCTGCCCGAGCAGGTCGGCCTGCTCGACCCGGGCTCCAAGGAGACCACCCTGGCCTGGGTGACCGGCGTGGGCGCGGCCTGCGCCACCCTGGCCACCCCGCTGGCCGGGGCGCTGTCGGACCGCACCACCGGCCGGTTCGGGCGGCGCCGCCCGTGGATCCTGGCCGGTGCGGTCCTGGGCGGCCTGGGCCTGGTGGTCCTCGGCCGGCAGGACGGCGTCCTCGGCGTGCTGCTGGGGTGGTCGTTCGTACAGGCCGCACTGTCCTGCCTGAACGCGACCCTGCTCGCCGCCGTGCCCGACCGCGTGCCCGTCCGCCAGCGCGGTGTGGTCTCCGGGTGGATCGGCATACCGCAGTCGGCGGGAGTGGTGGTCGCGGTGCTGCTGGTGACCGTGGTGGTCACGGGCACGGCCCCCGGCTACGCCCTCGTCGGCGTGCTGACCATCGCCTGCGCCCTGCCGTTCGCGCTGCTGGCGCCCGATCCCCCGCTGCCCCGCGAGGCGCGCCCATCCTGGAGCGCGTTCGTGCGCGGCATGTGGGTGTCCCCGCGCCGGTACCCCGACTTCGGATGGGCGTGGCTGACCCGTTTCCTCATGCAGACGGGCAACGCCATGGCCACCCTCTACCTGCTCTACTTCCTGACCGACGAGGTGGGTTACGAGGAGTTGTTCCCCGGGTCCTCCGCCGCGGACGGCCTCCTGGTGCTCATCTCCGTCTACACGGCGGCGGTCGTGGCCACGACCGTGGTCGCCGGGCTGGTCTCGGACCGCATCGGCCGCCGCCGGGGCATGGTGTGCCTGGCGGGTGCGGTGGCGGCCGTACCCGCGTTCCTGCTCGCCGCCTTCCCCACGTGGACGGTGGTCCTGGCGTGCGCGGCGGTGCTGGGGGTCGGCTTCGGCGTCTACCTGTCCGTGGACAACGCCCTGGTCACCGAGGTCCTGCCGGATGCCGGAGGCCGCGCCAAGGACCTGGGGATCGTCAACATCGCCAGCGCCGGCCCCCAGGTGATCGGCCCGGCCCTGGCCGGTCCGATCGTCGTCCACCTGGGCGGATACCCGGTCCTGTACGCCGTGTGCGGACTGCTCAGCCTGTTGGGCGGGGCGCTGGTGTGGCGGATCAGGGGCGTGGCCTGACACTCCTCCCGGCCCCCGGAGGAAGGCGGGTGCCACCCCTGCCGGTACCCGGTCGCCCGACCCCGGGCCCGTGCCTGGGGCCCGGCGCCCACCGGTCCGGCGCTCAGTCGCCGACCGCGTCCAGGGAGCCGCTGCCGTGTCGCTCCGGCGCCTCCTCGCCGCGCTGGCGGGCGGGCTCCCACCACCACCAGTGCGACTCGGGCACCCAGGCGGGGATCTCCTCCTCGTTGACCGGACGGGCGCTGCCCGCCACCTCGACGAGGGCCTCGTCCACGCGCTGGATGGCCTCCAGGTCGCCGGGGCGCAGGAAGTCCCGCCAGGGCACGAACTCCTCGCCGAGCAGCTCCAGCATGGACCGGCGCCAGCAGGCGGGTCGGTAGGCCTCGTGCCGGCCGTTCTCGGCCGCGGTCTGGCTGCGGATCACGTACAGGCTGAGCCGGTCGGGGTTGTTGCCGCTCGTCAGCAGCTCGGCCAGGGTGGCGCTGAAGTTCCGCCCTCCCGGGGAGCGCCGGTGGGCGGAGGAGGTCGCACGGTACAGGTCGAAGAGCGCGGCGAAGGCGTTGTCCATCAGGGCGTCGCGGTCCCTGCGGCGCGAGGCGCTCTCCGCGAAGGCGTCCAGTGCCCGCTTGGCCAGGCCCGGGAGATCCCTGCCCGCATCCGCACTCACCCTCGCACCGCCTTCTCCGTCCCCGATGACACGTTCGGCGGGCCCGCGCCCGCTGCTTCGATCATAGACACGCTCCGTACCGTCTAGGTAGCCGGTTCAGCCGGTCCGCTCCCCGAGCTGCTCGTCGAGTGTGCGCGCCCACTGGCGCACGATCCGGCGCCGCCGGGGCTCGTCGTCGGTGAGCAGGTTGGCCAGTCCCAGGCCGCGCGCCAGGTCCAGGGTCGCCTGTACGGTCTCGCGGACCCCGGGCACCGTCTCGTCCACGTCCAGCAGCGCCACGGCGGACCGGTGGACCTCCCGGCCCATCCGCTCCTCCATGGGGATGATCCGCTCGCGCAGGACCGGGTCGCTCGCGGCCGCCGACCACAGTTGGAGGGCGGCCCGAAAGTCCACGCCGGTGAACGCGTCCACGACCATCTGCACGACCGCCTCGGTGCGCCCCGGCCCCTCGGGGACGGCGGCCGCACCGCGCCGCAGCTCCTCTCCCCTGCTGTCGAGCATGTGCCGCAGCGCGGCCAGGAACAGGTCCTCACGGGTGGGGAAGTGGTGCTGGGCCGCGCCCCGGGACACCCCGGCCCGCCGTGCCACCGCGCCCACGGTGGCACCGGCCGCGCCGTGTTCGGCCAGGCAGGCCACGGCGGCCTCCAGCAGTCGGGCGCGGGTGGCGCGGCTGCGCTCCTGGCGCGGCTCGCGGTCGGCCCCGGTGTCCACGTGTCGCCTCTCCCCACTACACCGCGCGGACGCTCCTGCGGGCGTCCGCGGCGGGGTTCCTCCGGTCAGTACGACTTGGGCAGGCCGAGGGACTGCTGCGCCACGTAGTTGAGCACCATCTCCCGGCTCACCGGGGCGATGCGCGCCAGGCGGGCGGCGGCGATCGCCGACCCCAGGCCGTACTCGCTGGCCAGGCCGTTGCCCCCGAGGGTCTGCACGGCCTGGTCGACCGCGCGCACGCACGCCTCGGCGGCGGCGTACTTGGCCATGTTGGCCGCCTCCCCGGCTCCCGCGTCGTCGCCGGAATCGTAGCGGAGCGCCGCGTGCTGGGTCATCAGCCGGGCCTGCTCCAGCTCGATCTTGACCTGTGCCAGCGGGTGGGCCAGCCCCTGGTGGGCGCCGATGGGGGTGTCGCGCCACACCCTCCTCTCCTTGGCGTAGGCGACGGCCCTGTCCAGGGCGTAGCGGGCACTGCCTGTGGCCAGGGACGCGGCCATGACGCGCTCGGGGTTGAGCCCCGCGAAGAGCTGGAGGAGCCCGGCCTCGGGGTCGCCGACCAGGGCGTCGGCGGGCAGGCGCGCGTCGTCCATGAAGAGCTGGAACTGGTGGTCGGGGCTGACCAGGTCCATCTCGATCCGGCGGGCCTCGAATCCGGGGGTGTCGGTGGACACCACGAACAGCGCGGCGGACAGGCGCCCGGTGTCCTCGTCCTGCACCCGGCCGACGACGAGGACGGCGTCGGCGACGTCCACGCCCGAGATGAAGGTCTTGCGGCCGTTGAGGACCCAGCCGTCGCCGTCGCGGCGCGCGGTGGTGGTGATGCGGTGCGCGTTGGAGCCCGCGTCGGGCTCGGTGATGGCGAAGGCCATGATCGTCTCGCCCGTGGCCAGTCCGGGCAGCCAGCGCCGCTGCTGGTCGGGGGTGCCGAAGCGCGACAGGACGGTGCCGCAGATGGCCGGTGAGACCACCATCATCAGGGTGGGGCACCCGGCGGCGCCGAGCTCCTCCAGGACCGCGGCCAGGTCGCCGATGCCGCCGCCCCCGCCGCCGTACTCCTCGGGGATGTTGACGCCCAGGTAGCCGAGCTTGCCGGCCTCGCGCCACAGGTCGGTGAGGTAGGCGCCCTCCCGGGCCCTGTCCCGGTAGTAGTCGGGCCCGTACCCGGCGGCGAACGCGGACACGGCGGCGCGCAGTTCGACGCGCTCGGCGGGTTCGTTGAAGGTCATGGCACCGGTCACGTTCGGACCCCTTCGTAGTCGAGTACGGCGAGGGGTGCCCCGGCGGGCACCCTCTGCCCCGCCGCGACCGGGATCTCCCGGACGGCACCGGCGGCGGGGGCGGTGACGCGGTGCTCCATCTTCATGGCTTCCATGCGCAGCAGGGTCTGGCCCTCGGCGACCCGGTCCCCCACGGCGACGTCCACGGCGGTGACGGTGCCCGGCATGGGCGCGGGCAGGGCGCCGGGGTCGACCGCGGCCTCGGGTTCGGGGAGGGGGTCGACGGGGGTGAGGGTGACCGGCCCCAGGGGCGAGTCGACGTGGACGTCGCCGCCGCCGCGGTGGACGTGGAAGGCGCGGCGCAGGCCGTGCTCCTCCAGGACCACCAGCCCGGGCGCGGCCGAGAGCACGCGGACCCCGTCCTGTTCCGGCAGGTAGGCGCCCCGGAGGGCGCGGTAGGCGGTGGTGACCTCCCCTCCCCCCGCGACGACGTGCCGGCGCACGTGCGGCTGGGAGGCCAGGTTGCGCCAGTTGGCGGGGATGCCGGCGGGGACGGTGGCGCCGGTACGGGCGTCCTCGGCGGCGGCCAGGGACGCGGCCAGCGCGGCCAGGCGCTCGGTGGCGGGGCCGGCCAGGGGCCGGGCCAGTTCGGTGCGCCGCCCGCCGTCCAGGTAGCCGGTGTGCAGTTGCTCGGGACGGCTCTGGGCCGCCCCGAACGCGGGGTCGCGCAGCGTCCGTACGAGCAGGTCGCGGTTGGTGCCCACCCCGTGGACGCGCGCGGTGGCCAGGGCGGAGGCCAGGCGGCGGACCGCGTCGCGGCGGTCGTGCCCGTGGGCGACGACCTTGGCGAGCAGGGGGTCGAAGTCGGTGCCGACGGTGTCGCCGGGCTCGACGCCGCTGTCCAGGCGCACCCCGGGAGCGGTGAGGGGCGCGAACCGGGCGGTGGCGGCGGGGACGTCGAAGGCGTGCAGGGTGCCGGTGCGGGGGCGCCACTCCTCCCGGGGGTCCTCGGCGTACAGGCGGGCCTCGACGGCGTGGCCGCGCGGCGCGGGCGGGCCGCCCTCGGGCAGGGGCTCTCCCTCGGCGATCCGGATCTGCCACTCGACCAGGTCCAGCCCGGTGACGCACTCGGTGACGGGGTGCTCGACCTGGAGGCGGGTGTTCATCTCCAGGAAGACGGGATCACCGAAGCCCCCAGCGGAGACGGGCACGAGGAACTCGGCGGTTCCGGCTCCGGTGTAGTCGATGGCGCGGGCCATGCGGCGGGCGGCCTCGTACAGGCGCCGGCGCAGGGGGTCGGGCAGGCCGGGGGCGGGGGTCTCCTCGATGACCTTCTGGTGGCGGCGCTGGACGGAGCAGTCGCGCTCGCCCAGTGTCCAGACGGTGCCGTGGGCGTCGGCCAGGACCTGCACCTCGACGTGGCGGCCCCGTGGGACGTAGGGCTCGCAGAACACGGCCGGGTCGCCGAAGGCGGAGGCCGCCTCGGCGCGGGCGGCGTCCGCCTCGGAGGGCAGGTCGGCGAGGTCGCGGACCACGCGCATGCCGCGCCCGCCTCCCCCGGAGACGGCCTTGACCAGCACGGGCAGGTGTTCGGCGCGCACGTCCTCGGGGGCGAGGGCGTCGGCGACGGGCACCCCGGCCTCGCGGGCGATCCGCTTGGCACGGGTCTTGGCCCCCATGCGTTCGACGGCCTCGGCGGCGGGGCCGACCCAGGTGAGTCCGGCGCCGGTGACGGCGCGGGCCAGGCCGGGGTTCTCGGACAGGAAGCCGTAGCCGGGGTGGACGGCGTCGGCGCCGGCGGCGAGGGCGGCCCCGACCACGGCGCGGGGGTCGAGGTAGGCGTCCACGGGTCCGCGCCCGTCGGGGACGGGCAGGCGCACGGCGGTGTCGGCCTCGGCCACGTGCGCGGCGGCCTCCTCGCCGGGGGCGTGGACCGCGACCGTGGTGACGCCGAGGCGGCGGCAGGTGCGCATGATCCGGCGGGCGATCTCGCCCCGGTTGGCGACCAGGAGGGAGGCGACGGGCCGGTGGGCGGCGGGCGGCCCCCCTTCCCGGCCCGTGGTGAAGGGCACGTCGTTCAAGGTTTCCTCTCCGCTCACATCCGGAAGACGCCGAAGCGGTCGGTGCCGCGGACGGGCGCGTTGTGGGCGTGGGACAGGCACAGCCCCAGGACGGTACGGGTGTCGCGGGGGTCGATGACGCCGTCGTCGTAGACCCGCCCGGACAGGAACAGCGGCAGCGACTCGGCCTCGATCTGGTTCTCGACCATCTCCCGGACCGCGGCGTCCTGTTCCTCGTCGTAGGGCTGTCCCTTCCTGGCCGCGGACTGGCGGGCGACGATGGACAGGACCTCGGCGAGCTGCCGGGGACCCATGACGGCGGAGCGCGCGCTGGGCCAGGCGAACAGGAAGCGGGGGTCGTAGGCCCGCCCGCACATCCCGTAGTGGCCGGCGCCGTAGGAGGCGCCCACGAGCACCGAGAAGTGCGGGACGGTGCTGTTGGAGACGGCGTTGATCATCATCGAGCCGTGTTTGATGATGCCGCCCTGCTCGTACTCGCGGCCGACCATGTAGCCGGTGGTGTTGTGCAGGAACACCAGCGGGGTGTCGGCGCGGTTGGCGAGCTGGATGAACTGGGCGGCCTTCTGGGCCTCGGCGCTGAACAGCACGCCGTTGCCGTTGGCCAGGACGCCGACGGGGTAGCCGTGCAGGTTCGCCCAGCCGGTGACCAGACCGCCGCCGTAGGAGGGCTTGAACTCGTCGAACTCCGAGCCGTCCACGATCCGGGCGATGATCTCGCGCGGGTCCACGGGCACCTTGAGGTCGGGCGGCATGACGCCGAGCAGGTCCTCGGGGTCGTGGAGGGGCGCGCGGGCGCCCGCCTTCGGCCCGGGGCCCTCCTTGCGGTGGTTGAGCCGGGCGACGACGCGCCTACCGATACGGATCGCGTCGCATTCGTCCTCGGCCAGGTGGTCGGCGAGCCCGGACACCTCGGCGTGCATGCGCGCGCCGCCCAGCGACTCGTCGTCGCTCTCCTCCCCCGTGGCGGCCCTGACCAGCGGCGGACCGCCCAGGAACACCTTGGAGCGATCGCGCACCATGACCACGTGGTCGCTCATGCCGGGGACGTAGGCGCCTCCGGCCGTGGAGTTGCCGAAGACCAGGGCGATCGTGGGGATCCCGGCGGCGGACAGGCGGGTCAGGTCGCGGAAGGTGCGGCCCCCGGGGATGAAGATCTCCTTCTGGGTGGGCAGGTCGGCGCCGCCGGACTCCACCAGGCTGATCAGCGGCATCCGGTTGTGCTCGGCGATCTCCGCGGCCCGCGCGGACTTCTTCAGGGTCCACGGGTTGCTGGATCCGCCGCGCACCGTGGGGTCGTTGGCCACCAGCACGCACTCCACGCCGGAGACGACGCCCACGCCGGTGACGACGCCGGCGCCCACGTGGAAGTCGCTGCCCCACGCGGCGAGCGGCGACAGTTCCAGGAAGGGGCTGCCCTCGTCCAGGAGGAGTTCGATCCGCTCGCGGGCCAGCAGCCCGCCCCGGGCGCGGTGGCGCTCCACGTAGCGCTCGCCGCCTCCGGCCATGGCCTTGGCGTGTTCGGCGTCGATCTCGGCGAGTTTGGCGAGCATGGCCTCGCGGGACCGCGCGAAGTCGGGCGAGGCGGTGTCGAGCCGGGTTCCCAGGGTGCTCACGGCCGCTCCACCTCCGGCAGCAGCGCCTCGGGGACCGGCGCCCTCCGCGCGCGCAGCCACTCCCCCAGCCCCTTGGCCTGCGGATCGGCTCCCTCGCGTCGGGCGGTGCCGGGGGCGAGCATGCCCTCGATCCAGAAGTTGGCGGCGCGCAGGTGGGGCAGCAGGTACCGGGTGACCCTCAGGTCGGCGGTCTCGGGGAGCAGCTCGCGCAGCAGGTCGGCGGTGAGGGTGGTGGCCAGCCACCGCCACGCCGGATCGGTGTCCGCCCACACGCCCAGGTTGGCGTCGGCGCCCTTGTCGCCGCTGCGCGCGCCCAGGACCAGGCCGAGGGGCGCGGACCGGGTGGGGCCCTCCGGCAGGGGCTCGGGCAGCGGGGGTTCGGGGACCTCGGCCAGGTCGCGGGTGCGGGGCGCGGGTGCGATGGCCATCCGCCGGCCGTCGGGGAGGATCGCGGTGTGCTCCACCTCGGTGGCGGGCACGAGGACGTGGGTGGCGGCGACCCCGTCGGGCCGGGCGTCGCGCGGCGGCGCGGTGAGGTGGAAACCGGCGTAGCTGCCCAGGGCCAGTTCCACGGCGGCCGCGCCGAAGGAGCGTCCGATGGCGGCGGGGTCGTGGTCGCGGGCGACCACGCGCAGCCGGGCGGTGGCCGCGTCCTGGGTCGGGCCGTGGGGGTCCTCGGCGGGCACGAACGTGAAGCGCAGGTCCTGCGGCTCGCGCGCGGCCAGCCCGGCGCGCAGCTGGCGCTCGGCCAGTGCGGCCTTGGCCTCGGCGTCCAGCCCGGGGACAAGGAACTCGACCTCGTTGCGGAAGCCGGTGATGTTGGTCAGGCCCACCTTGAGGTCGGCGGGCGGCTCCTCTCCGCGCGCCCCGCTGAGCAGGACGCGGTCGGGCCCCTCCTGCGTGAGGCGGACGGTGTCCAGGCGGGCGGTGACGTCGGGACCGGCGTAGCGGGGCCCGGAGACCTCGTAGACGAGCTGGGCGGTGACGGTCCCCGTGGTGACGGCGCCGCCGCTGCCGGGGTGCTTGGTGATGACCGCGCTGCCGTCCGCGTGGATCTCCGCGAGCGGGAAGCCGGGGCGGTCCGGATCGCCCACCTCGTCCCGCTTCCCGGCCGGCGGGGCGTAGTTGCCGCCGGTGGCCTGGGTGCCGCACTCGATGACGTGTCCCGCGACGGTGGCCCCGGCCAGGGCGTCCAGGTCGTCGGGGGACCATCCGAAGTGGGAGGCGGCGGGGCCCACGGCCAGGGAGGCGTCGGTGACACGGCCGGTGACGACGATGTCGGCGCCCGCGTCCAGGCACGCGGCGATACCGAAGGCGCCCAGGTAGGCGTTGGCGGTCAGCGGGGAGCCGAGGCCCAGCTCCTCGGCCCGGTCGATGAGGTCGTCGCCGGTCACACAGGCGATGCGCGGTTCGAGGCCGAGTCCCTCGGCGAGCTCGGTGAGCCTGTCGGCGAGCCCGCGCGGGTTGAGGCCGCCCGCGTTGGTGACCACGCGGATCCGGCGCTCCATGATCAGTTCCAGGCTGTCGCGCATCTGCCGCAGGAAGGTGCGGGCGTAGCCGCGGCCGGGGTCGCCGAGCTGGTCGCGGCCGAGGATGGCCATGGTCAGTTCGGCCAGGTAGTCACCGGTGAGGACGTCCAGGGGTCCCTCGGTGAGCATCTCGTGGATGGCGGAGAAGCGGTCTCCGTAGAAGCCGGAGGCGTTCCCGACCCGCAGCGGGGGCACCGGTGTCGCAGTCATGGACACGAGCGTGACACCGACCACACGATAAAACAAGCACGTGTGATTGTTTTATGGGAACGGGCGGCCGGCCACGGCGGGGCCGGGGGCGGTCACGGTATGCGCGCCGCACCCGCCTCCTCTCCCGGCTCCCTTCTCGCGGACCCGCGAGTCAGCCGTGACGCCGGAGGCGGCCGGCCCTGATGCCGCCGGAAGCGATCAGCGTGTGCTTCGGTCCGAACCTCCGGGGCGGCCGGTACGCCGGCTCGGGGCTGACCGCGGCCACCGTCCAGGGGCGCGCGCCGGCCGGGAGAGAGCCTTAGGTGCCCTTTACGCCGGGCCACGGGTACGTTGGCCGCTTGAGCACCTCACTGGAAAACACCGGCCCGACCGACCACAGCCCAGAGACCGACGAGCCCGGCGAGGCCGTGGAACACGACGAGGCCACGGAGGCGGAGGCCGCCGAGGAGTCCGCCTTCATGGCCGACCCCCGACCCGGGGGCGTGCTCTCCACGGAGACCTTCGGCCTGGTCGCCCTGTTCCTTCTCGCCATCACCATGTTCTCCGGCCAGCTGATCGGGCTGCTCACGACCGTGAGCTCCATCGGCGACCAGCCCGTGACCGTGGCGCAGGTGGCCCAGCTCAACACGCAGATCACCGTCAGCGGCACGCTGGCCGCGGCCAGCGCGCTCACGGCCGCCCTCGCCCTCGTCCTCTCCGGTACCGGGACCCGGGACTGGGCTCGCTGGACCGCCTCGGCCGTCCTGATCACGGGCCTGCTGCTCGTGGTCGTGGCGGTCCTGACCTATCTCCAGGTACCGGCCGGGGTGGCGCAGCAGCCCCCCATGATGCCGACGGGATGACCGCCCGGGCACGGGGCCCGGCCCTCCGGGAGCCGGGCCCCGGCTTCGCCCTTCGAGCAGCGGAACGGGCGACTGATCACGATATGGCCGAAAGTGGCCACGGAGCGTGTGTTATCTCCCCTCCGAACCGGGATACGCGCGCGGTATTTTTGGCGCCGTGAGTACCTCTCCAGAAGACAAGAACCCCGCCGACCGCTCCTCCCCCGCGGACGAGTCCGCCGCGGCCCCCTCCACGGACACCGCGACCGAGGCCTCCTCCCCGGACACCGGGGCGGGCGACGCCTTCCTCGCGGGCACACCGATGGGGACGGCCCCCGCGACGGGCGGGCTGTTCTCCGCCGAGACCTTCAGCGTCATCGGACTGATGCTGTTCGCCCTGGTCGCCCTCAACACCCGGCTCCTCCAGCTCTTCGGCTGGTTCTTCGTGGGCGGGATCCCGACGGTGCGCAACCAGGGGGAGATTAGCATGTACACGGGCGAGGTGACCGCGGCGGGCGGCCTGAGCGCCCTGGCCGTGCTCGCCGGGGCCGTGGCGCTGTTCCGGGGCAACGCCGCCACCCGGGCCTGGGCCCGCTGGGCCGCCGCGGCGACCGTGATCACGGGCGCCCTGCTGCTCCTGGTCTCGGCCCTGGTCTTCGTGAGCCTGCCCGGGGCCCCCTGAGCCCTCCGGCCGCGGTCGGCGGGCCCGGGCTCCGGGGTGCGGTGCCGGCCGGCGGGGAGGCCCCTTGCCCGTCGTTGCCACACCACATACCCGAATAGGCGTTTCACAGAACTTCCCTTGGTGCTTCCGCGGATACGTTGGCCACGTGAGCACATCACCGGAAGACCGCGAACCGAACGACCGCGCTCGCGACGCCGAAGGCGCCCGAGCCGCCGACGACGCACCGACCACCGGGGCCGAGCCCTCGTTCACGCCGCAGGAGGGCACCGGGACCGAACCCTCTTTCGCGCCACGGGAGGACTCGGGAGCCGAGGCCGCCGCCCCGCGGGGGGAGGGGGAGGCTCCCACCGAGCCCGGCCCGGGCGGCGCCCTCTCGGCGGAGACCCTCGCCCTGACCGCGCTGGTCCTGCTCGCCGTGACCGTGTTCTCGGGCCAGCTGCTCCAGCTCTTCACCACCATGGTCCTCATCGGCGACCAGCCGGTTCCCGTGGACCAGGTGACGCAGTTCTCCATCCAGGTGATCATCAGCGGCCTGTCGGCCGCCGTCGCGGCGCTGGTGGCGGGGATCTCGCTCCTCATGACCCGTGCCGGGACCCGTCCCTGGGCGCGGTGGGTGGCCACCACGGCACTGATCGTGAGCCTGCTGCTGGTACTCCTGGCGGTCGTGACGTACATCCTGATGCCTGCTGGCACGGAGATGCAGCAGCCCCCGTTCTGAGGACGGCCACCGGTCTCCCGGTGGCCGCCCCACGGCCGTGGACGCCCGGGGCCGGGATCAGGCGATGCGGTCGATCACCAGCGGCCGGGGCTCGTAGCGGGCCCCGGCCTCGATGTCGAAGGCGCCCTCCAGCGCCTGCGCCGCCCGCTCGAAGCGCTCCTCCTCGTCCGCGTGCAGGGTGAACAGGGGCTCCCCCGCCGCGACCTCCTCGCCCGGTTTGGCGTGCAGGGTCACTCCGGCCCCGAAGGACACCGCGTCCTCCTTGCGGGCCCGGCCCGCGCCCAGCCGCCACGCGGCCAGCCCCACCTGGTAGGCGTCCAGCCGGGTGACCGTGCCCGATGCCGGGGCGAGCACCACCCGGTGCTCGGCCGCCACCGGCAGCGGTGCCTCCGGGTCGCCGCCCTGGGCCCGGACCAACCGCTTCCAGGAGGCCAGGGCGCTGCCGTCCCGCAGGGCCTCGGCGGGGTCCTTGACCCCCTTCGACCCCGGGGTCAGCCCGGCCGCGGCCAGCATCTCCCGGGCCAGTGCCACGGTCAGCTCCACCACGTCCGCGGGCCCGCCGCCGGCGAGGACCTCCACCGACTCGGCGACCTCCAGCGCGTTGCCCACCCGGCGGCCCAGGGGCGTGGCCATGTCGGTGAGCAGGGCGACCGTGCGCACCCCGTGGTCGTTGCCGATGCCGACCATCGTGCGGGCCAGCTCGCGGGCGGATTCGGCGTCCTTCATGAACGCGCCCGACCCCACCTTGACGTCCAGCACCAGCGAGCCGGTGCCCTCGGCGAGCTTCTTGCTCATGATGGAGGCCGCGATCAGCGGGATGGACTCCACGGTCCCGGTCACGTCGCGCAGCGCGTACAGCTTCCGGTCGGCCGGGGCCAGCCCGGCCCCGGCCGCGCAGATCACCCCTCCGGTGGAGTCCAGCACCCGCCGCATCTGCGCGGTGGACAGCGACGCCCGCCAGCCGGGGATCGACTCCAGCTTGTCCAGGGTCCCGCCGGTGTGGCCCAGCCCCCGCCCTGACAGCTGCGGCACGGCCGCGCCGCACGCCGCGACGGTCGGGGTGAGCGGCAGGGTGATCTTGTCGCCCACCCCGCCCGTGGAGTGCTTGTCGGTGGTGGGCCGGTCCAGGTCGGAGAAGTCCAGGCGCTCCCCGGAGGCCAGCATCGCCTCGGTCCAGCGGCTGACCTCGGCCCGGTTCATCCCGCGCAGGAAGATCGCCATGGCCAGCGCCGACATCTGCTCCTCGGCCACCTCGCCCCGGGTGTAGGCGTCGATCACCCAGTCGATCTGCCCGGGGGTGAGCTCGCCCCCGTCGCGCTTGGCTCGGATGACCTCGATGACGTCCATGTCATGTCCTTCCTGGCGGGAAAACACGTCTCCCCGGTCGCCGCGGGGCGGCCGGGGAGACGGGTGTGCTGATGCTCTACCGATGATGCGGGCACGGCGCGGGGCGGAGCCCCGGTGAAACACTGGTCATGCGAGGTTGTCCGGGCCGAACGCCTGCGGCAGGACCTGGTCCATGGTCCGGACCCCCTCGGGGGTGTCCACCAGCATGTGCGGTCCTCCGTGTTCGAACAGGAGCTGCCGGCAGCGTCCGCACGGCATGAGGGCCTCCCCCCGTCCGTCCACACAGCTGAACGCCCTCAGGCGGCCTCCGCCGGAGGCGTACAGGGCGCTGACCAGGCCGCACTCGGCGCACAGGCCCACCCCGTAGGAGGCGTTCTCCACGTTGCAGCCGCTGACCACCCGGCCGTCGTCGACCAGGGCCGCCGCGCCCACCGGATAGTTCGAGTAGGGCGCGTAGGCCCGGGCCATGGCCTGGCGGGCCGCGGTCCGCAGCGCCGCCCAGTCCACGGCCTCGGGGTCCATGGGTCCGTCCGTCATGACCGGCTCGCCCTCCACTGCTTGCCGATACCCGCGGGTGGCCGCAGCCTCTGGGAGGCCAGCGAGAGCACCAGCAGGGTGGTGATGTGCGGGCTGTAGGTGGCCAGCTCGCGCGGGAGCGAGTCGGTGGAGAAGTACCAGGCGAGCAGCAGGACCGCGACGAGCGCGCCGAAGACGGCCAGTCCCTTGCGGTCCCTGCGCACCTGCCACAGGGCCACGGCCAGCAGGGTCACCCCCAGGAGCAGCAGCAGGGCGTGGACCGCCGCACCGCCGCCGCGTACCTGGAGCGCGTCGGTGTAGCCGAACAGGCCCGCGCCCATGGCCACTCCGCCCGGGCGCCAGTTCCCGAAGATCATCGCGGCCAGACCGATGAAGCCGCGGCCGCCGGTCTGCCCCTCCTGGTAGATCTGCGAGGCCACGATGGCCAGGAACACGCCGCCCATACCGGCCAGGCCGCCGGAGACGGTCACCGCGACGTACTTGAGGCTGTACACCGGCACACCGAGGGACTCGGCGGCGTCGGGGTTCTCGCCCACCGAGCGCAGCCGCAGGCCGAAGGTGGTCCGCCACAGCAACAGGTAGGTCAGCGGGACCATCAGGATCGCGACGACCGTCAGCGCGGGCATGTGCGTGGTCACGCCGACCACCAGCGAGGCCAGGTCGGCGACCAGGAAGACTCCGCTGTCGGCCACCGGCCCGAGCACGTCCGCGACGAAGGGCAGGTCCCACACCGGGAACGACGGCGCCATCGGCGACTGGGCCGCGCCCGCTCCGGGCACGTCGGAGTAGACCAGGATCGACAGGTAGCGCATGGCGCCGAGCATGAGGATGTTGATCGCCACGCCGGAGACGATGTGGTCCACCGCGAAGGTCACCGTGGCCACGGCGTGCAGGAGACCGCCCGCCATACCGGCGAGCACGCCCGCCAGCAGGCCGATCCACGGGTTGTCCGTGGACCAGGCGAAGTAGGCACCGAACCAGGTGCCCAGGATCATCATGCCTTCCAGGCCGATGTTGATGACGCCCGCCCGCTCGGACCACAGTCCGCCCAGGCCGGCCAGTCCGATGGGCACCGCGAAGGTGATGGTGGTGTTGATGGTGCCCGAGTCGGTGAGCATGTCGTGGCCGGTGATGACACGCAGCCCCGCCAGGGACACCAGCACCGCACCGGACAGGCTGAGGAGGCGCCAGAGCGCCCACCCCCGGGGCCGGAGCGGGGCCTTCACCGGCTCCGCCACGTAGATTTCCTGAGTCACTGGGCCTCCCCGCCGCGCTTGCCGTCGGATCCGGGAACGGTGCCCCCGCCGTCGGCGGTCCCGCCCCCGGGTGCTGGGGGCGCGGTCTCCGTGTCCTGTGTACTGGTCCCGGCGGTGGCGCCGAGCTGTTTGCCGATCTGCTGCTGCTGGTAGCGGCGGCCCCAGCGGTGCACGACCTCGTAGACCACCACGACGGTGAGCACGATGGTGGCCTGCGAGATGACCGCGATCTCCTGCGGAACGCCGTCGAAGGGCAGGATGCCCGACGCCTGGCTCAGGAAGGCCCAGAACAGGGAGGCGAAGACGATGCCCACCGGGTGGTTGCGGCCCAGCAGGGCGATGGCGATACCGATGAAGCCGATACCGGTCGGGAAGTCCAGGGCGTAGTAGTGGGAGCTGCCCAGCAACTGGGGCAGGCCCACCAGTCCGGCGACCATGCCCGAGAAGAGCATGGACAGGAACACCATCTTCTTGACGTCCACGCCGCTGGCCTCGGCCGCCGTCTGCGACTCACCGGTGGCCCGCAGCTCGAAGCCGAAGCGGGTCCGGTTGAGCATCACCCAGTAGCCGACGCCGACCGCGACGGCCAGGAACACGAAGCCGAAGATCTTGTGGTCGGAGCCGAGGAAGGCCGCGGAGATGCCCGGCACCCAGGACGACTCGGGGATGGGCGGGGTACCGATGTTGTTGGTGCTGATCTCCACCGCGAGGCGGTCGGTGCTCAGCAGGTAGGCGGTGATGCCGGTGGCGATCGAGTTGAGCATGATCGTGGAGATCACCTCGGACACGCCCCGGGTCACCTTGAGGTAGCCGGCGATACCGGCCCACGCTCCGCCGACGGCCACGGCCGTGACGACGATGACGATCTGGCTGAGGACCGGAGGCAGCACGAGGTAGCCGCCCACGGCGGCCGCCAGCAGCGCGGCGAGCCGGTACTGGCCGTCCACGCCGATGTTGAACAGCTTCATCTTGAAGCCGATCGCCACGGCGACGGCGGCCAGGTAGTAGGTGGTGCCGTCGTTGATGATCCGCACCAGGCTGTCGGGCCTGGTGCCGTACTCGATCATCCGCTCGAACGTGGCCAGCGGCGGGATGTCGCTGAAGTACAGCACGGCCGCGGTGACCGCGACGGCGATGACGCCGGCGGCCAGGACCGCGGCGAAGGACAGCGCCAGCATCGTCGACAGCCGGTGGAACAGCAGGAACGCCATGGCGGAGCCGACCAGGGCGCCCAGGGCGGCGGCGACCGGCTCGATCAGGGACAGGTCCAGGAACCAGGCGGTCAGCAGGCCCGAGGCCACCGACAGCACCAGGGCCGTCGGGACGACCAGGGTGGTGTTCAGGACCGTGCTCTCCTCGCGGGTGCCGTCGGCGCCCGTTCCGCGCCCGCCGGGCACCAGGGGTCCGCTCCAGGCCACGGCGGCGAAGGCCGCCACGACGCCGACGACCAGCGCCACCCACCACAGCAGCCCCGTGTCCAGGGCGACGGTCAGCAGCGTTCCCAGTACCAGGGAGGCGCCCAGCGCCGCGGGTGCGGGCAGGCTCGTGTTGGGACGGGGGATCCTACTCATGCGTGCCGCCCTCGCCTTCCGTGCTCTCGTCGGCGCCGCCCAGTCCGGCACCGGTCATGGCCGAGCCCAGCTGTTCGGGCGTGACGGTGGTCGGGTCGGCCTGGGCGACCAGGCGGCCGCGCAGGATCACGTGCAGGGTGTCGGACATGCCGATCAGTTCGTCCAGGTCGGCGGAGACCAGCAGCACCGCCAGGCCGGCGGCGCGGGCGTCGCGCAGCTGCTCCCAGATGGCCGCCTGGGCGCCCACGTCCACACCGCGGGTGGGATGCGCCGCGACCAGGAAGCGCGGGGATCCGCTCATCTCCCTGCCGATGATGAACTTCTGCTGGTTGCCGCCGGACAGTGCGTCGGCGACCACGTCGATGTTCGGGGTGCGCACGTCGTACTCGGCGACGATGCGCTCGGAGTCGGTGCGCGCACCGGTCCTGTTGATCCAGGGGCCGCGCACGCTGGGCTCCTTGGTCTGGTGGCCCAGGATGCGGTTCTCCCACAGCGGGGACTCCAGCAGCATGCCGTGCCGGTGCCGGTCCTCGGGGATGTAGCCCACACCCGCCTCGCGGATCCGCAGCGTGGACCAGCCGGTGACGTCGTGCTCCTCCAGGAAGACGCGCCCCGAGGCCAGCGGGCGCATGCCCATGATGGCCTCGATCAGCTCGGACTGGCCGTTGCCCTCCACGCCGGCGATACCGACGATCTCGCCCCGGTGGATGTCCACGCTGACCCCGTCCACGACGGCCCGGCCGTCGGGGGACTGCACGGTGACCCCGTCCAGGGACAGCACGACGTGGTCGGTGACGGTGGACTCGCGCAGCTCGGGCACGGGCAGTTCGCCGCCGACCATCAGCGTGGCCAGGTCCTGGGCGGTGGTGGTGCCCGGGTCCGCGGTGGCCACGGTGGTGCCGCGGCGGATCACGGTGATCTCGTCGGCGACCGAGAGCACCTCGTCCAGCTTGTGGGAGATGAAGATGACGGTCAGGCCCTCGCGCTTGAGCTCGCGCAGGTTGTCGAACAGCTCGTCGACCTCCTGCGGGACCAGGACGGCGGTGGGCTCGTCGAGGATGATGGTCTGCGCGCCGCGGTAGAGGACCTTGAGGATCTCCACGCGCTGGCGCTCGCCGACGCCCAGGTCCGCCGTCAGGCGGTCGGGGTCGACCCCGAGCCCGTACTGGTCGGACAGCGTCCGGATCCGCGTGCGGGCGCGGTTGCCGATGCCGAAACGGCGTTCCGCTCCCAGGACCACGTTCTCCAGCACGGTCAGGTTGTCGGCGAGCATGAAGTGCTGGTGCACCATGCCGATGCCGCTGCGGATGGCGTCGGAGGGCGAGTGGAAGCGCACCTCCCGGCCCCTGACGTGGATGTGGCCCTCGTCCGGCCGGTGCATGCCGTACAGGGTCTTCATCAGCGTGGACTTGCCCGCACCGTTCTCGCCGACGATGGCGTGCACGGTACCGGGAGCCACGGTGATGTCGATGTCGTGGTTGGCCACGACTCCGGGAAAACGCTTGGTGATCCCGCGCAGCTCAACGGCGGGGGGCGCCAGGGCCCCGTCGCCCGATGGCGTGCTGCTCATCTGTCTCCTCGTGAACTTGCGGCGTGGTGCGGGCCGGAGGGGCCGGATTGCGGCCGCTGCCGGACGCCCCCGTCGCGAAACGGCAACCGGGGCGGTACCGGTCCGGGGTCACCCGGTCCGGTACCGCCCGTGGATGCGGCCGCCGCGGGTCCCGCCCCGCGGCGGCTGTGCTTCCTGGGACCAGAGCGAAGCGCGGGTCCGAAGAAACACTGTCTACGGCTTGGTCGGGACCTCGATCTCGCCGTCGATGATCTGCTGCTTGATCTCTTCCAGCTCGTCCTGGATCGGGCTGATCGCCTCTTCGTTGGACTGGGTGTAGTCCACGCCGCCGTCGGCGAGGTCGAAGCGCTGGATGCCGCCCTCGACCCCTCCCTCGGAGGCGGCCTTGATCAGCTCGAACACGGCCACGTCCACCTGCTTGATGGCGGAGGTGAGCACGTGCGGCTTCTGGTTCTCCTCGGCGTTCTCGTACTGGTCGCTGTCGACGCCGATGAAGGTGAAGTCGTTGGTGACGGCCGCTTCCAGGACGCCGTTGCCCGAGGCGCCGGCGGCGTGGTAGATGACGTCCGCGCCGCGGTCGTACTGGGCCTGCGCGAGCTCGCGGCCCTTGGCCGGGTCGCTGAAGCCGCTCATGTCCGGCGGCTGGCTGAGGTAGTCGATCTCGACGTCGACGTCCTCGTTCACGTGCTCGGCGCCCGCGACGTACCCGGCCTCGAACTTGTGGATCAGCGGGGTCTCGACACCGCCGATGAAGCCGACGTGGTCCTCCTCGGTGGTCAGCGCCGCGGCGGCACCGGCCAGGAAGGAGGCCTGCTCCTCGGCGAAGACCAGGCTGGTGACGTTGTCCATGCCCTCGATCTCGGAGTCCACGATGGCGAAGTGGACGTCCGGGTACTCGGCGGCGACCGTCTGGAGCGGCTCGGCGTAGGCGAAGCCGACGGCGATGACGACGTCGAAGCCCTCCTCGGCCATGGTGGCCAGGCGCTGCTCCTTGGCGGAGTCGGCCTCGCCGTCACTGGGTTCGAAGTCGGTGGTCTCGACACCGAGTTCCTCGGCCGCCTGGGACAGTCCCCGATAGGCCGAGTCGTTGAAGGAGCGGTCACCGCGACCGCCGACGTCGTAGGCCAGACCGACCTGCAGGGCGGAGGCGGACTCCTCGCCGCCGCCGTCGCCGCCTTCCTCCGCCGCGCTGTCACACGCGGTGAGGGCGAGCACACCGGCCGCCGCGACCGCGGCGAACCTGACTGCGTTGCTGCGCTTCACTTTCACTCCCCTTACGCACTCTCAGCGGCCAGCATTCTCGCGCGACCGAACTGAGTTCTGCAGCCGGACGATATCCGGTGGCCGAAAGTACATCGAACCAACGGGCGGAGTTGTTATGAAGGCGAGAGCGGAGCGACACGGGGCCTTACCCGGAAGTCGGCAAACGCGCGCCCGAGGCGGTCGGCCCCGTTTCGGGATTGCGTTCTTCGCCCCGCCTCCGCCGCGCCGACACGGCATTACCACGTGTGGTTCACACGCGCTCACACGTTGTCACACCAGCACGTGGGGGCCAGCCGGTCTAGACCGGACCGGCCGTGTCGGGCGGCGGGCGGCGGACTCAGCCCGCGAGGAAGTCCAGCACGGCCTGCCGGAAGGCCCGGGAGGAGACGGCGTTGGCGTGGTCGCGGCCGGGGATCTCCACGTGGGTGCCTCCGCAGCGCTCGGCGAGCTCGGCCGCGCCCTCGGCGAGCGCGTCCCTGGCGCCCGATACCACCATCAGGGGGATCCCCGTGAGCGGCGGCTCCGCCTCGAAGGGGCGTGCGGCCTGGCCGCGCGCGCAGGCGGCCAGCGCGGCGGCGTCGTTGCCGGGCAGGGCCGCCACCGTGCGGTAGACGGTGTCGAAGGGGGTGTCCCCGGAACCGGGGTCGGACAGGTCCGTTCCGGCGAAGGCGTTTTTCGTCCCGAAACCGCCGAGAACCACACGTCTGACCCGCTCGGGCGCGGTCGACGCCAGCTCCCAGGCCAGACGCGACCCCATCGAGTAACCGACCACGTCGACCTTGTCCACACCCGATTCGTCGAGCATGGCGAGAAGGTCGGCGACGAAGTGTTCGGGCAGGTAGAGAGCGCTGTCGGTCGGCTTGTCGCTGGTGCCGTGGCCCCGCAGATCAGGCCCGATCACCCGCCGCCCGGCCGTTTCCAGGGCCTGGGCCCATCCGGCGGCACGCCAATTCATACCGAAGTCGGTGCCGAAACCGTGCAGCAAAAGTACGGGAACTCCGTCCCCGGGCGCCTGTGGATGCAAATCCACATAGCGCATTGTCACGTCGCCGGCGAGATTCGCGGACATGGAACCCTCAATCACTGTCTCTGGAGAATACGAGAGGGCCGCCAAAGACACAGTGAGAGATTTCTCCGAAACAGTGGCGCCCGCGGGCGCCACTGTTCGTGGTTTTCTCCGACGGAGTGTCCCGGCGGCCCGGTGCCGCCGTCAGTCCGACGGGGGCCTGAGCCGTACCCTGCGCGCGGGCCGGGCCTCCTCGGCGGGTACCCGGCCCACGATGCCCGCCTGGGGCTCGTCGGCGGCCTCGACCTCGAAGGTCACCAGGGGCTCGCCCACGGGCACGACCTGCTCCTCCTCGGCGTGCAGCTCGGCGATCCTGCCCGCCTTGGGCGAGGGGATGACCACCGCGGACTTGGTGGTCTCCACCTCCACCAGGGGCGCGTTGCGCTCGACCACGTCGCCCACGGCGACCTGCCATTCGAGGACGGTCGCCTCGACCAGGCCCTCGCCCAGGTCGGGGAGCGTGAAGGTGAAGTTCTCCTGTGCCATGTCGCTCTAGTACTCCAGGGTCCGTTGCACCGCGAGCAGGACGCGGTCGATGGTCGGCAGGTACTGCGGCTCCAGGGGACCCGCGGGGTAGGGCACGTCGAAGCCGGTGACGCGCTGGACGGGGGCGGCCAGGTCCCGGAAGCAGTTCTCCGTGACCAGGGTGGCGACCTCCGCGCCGAGCCCGGCGGTCAGCGGCGCCTCGTGTACGACCACGGCGCGCCTGGTGCGCGAGACCGAGGCGGCCAGCCCGGCGGCGTCGATGGGCTTGAGCCAGCGCAGGTCCAGCACCTCCAGGTCCACGCCGTCCTCGGCGGCCAGTTCGGCCACCTGCACGCAGCGGTGCACCATGGCGCCCCAGGCGATGAGGGTGGCGTGGCGGCCGGGACGCACGATGCGGCTGGTGCCGATGGGATCGCTGGGCTCACGCAGTTGGACGGGCCTGCGCTCCCAGTAGCGGGCCTTGGGCTCCATGTAGACGACGGGGTCGTCGGAGCGCACCGACTGAAGCAGCAGGCTGTAGGCGTCGGCGGGGTCGGAGGGCGCGACGACCTTGAGGCCGGGGGTGTGCGCGAAGAGCGCCTCCAGGCTCTCCCCGTGGTGCTCGGGCGCCTGGATGCCGCCGAAGGAGGGCAGCCGCAGCGTGATCGGCATGGGGGTCGCGCCGCGGGTGCGGTAGTTCATGCGCGCCACCTGGTTGACGATCTGGTCGATCGCGGGATAGGCGAAACCGTCGAACTGGAGCTCGGGGACGGGCCTCCAGCCGTTCATGGCCAGGCCGACCGCCATGCCCATGATCGCGGACTCGGCGAGGGGGGTGTCGAAGACACGCTTGTCGCCGAACTCCTTCTGGAGCCCCTCGGTGACGCGGAAGACCCCGCCCAGGGTGCCGACGTCCTCACCGAAGACCAGCACCTCGGGGTCCTCGGTGAGCAGGTCGCTCAGGGCGCGGTTGATGGCCTGCTGCATGGACAGCTCGACCACGGGGGTGTCGGCGGCGGTGTCGGCGCGTTCGATCAGCTCGGTCACAGCTCGACCTCTTCCTGCCAGGTGCGGCGCTGCCGGGTCAGCTCCTCGGTGGTCTCCCGGAAGACGTGGGTGAACAGGTCCGAGCCGTCGGGCTCGGGAGCGTTGGCCACGCCGTCGCGGATGCGCTCGGCCTCCTTCGCGGCCCGGGCGTCGACCTCGGCGAGGTGGGCCTCGTCGGCGTGCCCGGCGGCGAGCAGCGCCTCGCGCAGCAGGGTGACGGGGTCGCGGTCGCGCCAGCGCTCGGTCTCGGACTCGTCGCGGTAGCGGCCGGGGTCGTCGGAGGTGGAGTGGGGCTCGACGCGGTAGGTGAGCGCCTCGATGACGGAGGGCCCCTCGCCCCGGCGGGCCCTGGCCACGGCCTCGGCGGTGGCCTGGTGGACCGCGCCCGCGTCGTTGCCGTCCACCAGGACGCCGGGCATGCCGTATCCCCCGGCCCGCGCGGAGACGGAGCCGCCCGCGATCTGGCGGTCGTTGGGCACCGACAGCGCCCACTGGTTGTTCTGGCAGAAGAAGACCACGGGAGCTCCGAAGACCCCCGCGAAGTTCATCGCCTCGTGGATGTCGCCCTCGGAGCTGGCGCCGTCGCCGAAGTAGGCCAGGGCCACGCCGTCGTCACCGCGCAACCGCTCCCCCACGGCCCATCCGACCGCGTGCGGGACGGGACCGCCGACCACGGCGTTGACGGCCCCGAACCGGGAGGCCGCGACGTCGTGGAGGCCGCCGTGCCACAGGGCGCGGTGGGTGGACATGTAGCCGACCATCTCCACGCCGTAGGCCAGGGCGGAGGCCATCTCGCGGTAGGTGGGGAAGACGAAGTCGCGTGCGGGGTCCAGCGCCGAAGCGCTGGCGACCTGGGCGGCCTCCTGCCCGCGCACGGACACGTAGGCGGGGAAGACGCCCTGGCGCTGCAGGGCGATGGCCTCGGTGTCCAGGTCGCGAGCGGTCCTCATGTCCCGGTAGAGCGCGCGGGTGAGGTCGGGGGACAGGTGGTCCACGTCGATGGCTTCCCGGCCCGCTGGCTCGTGGGTTGGCGAGACTGGGCGCACGGTGCCTCCGTTGAGGGTGGTGGCCCCGCGCCTCCCGCGAAGCGGGCTCTGGGGCGATGGTGGGCGACGGGCGGGCATGTCGAGCGGCTCCCAACGTGGCCCTGCCGCGTGTGGTGGCACGGACCGGGCTCTGGGCGGTTGTGTCCTATGCGCCAATTCTCCGCAAGATTCGACACTTTCGCTAGATATAAGCAGATAGTTGATACATACGGGGACGAACTGGCTTCTTAAGTCCTTGATCGTCTAGGATCCGACCCGCACTGCCCACGAAAACGACACACGGTCCTATACACATAGGAACCACCACCAACCCTCACGAACCCCAGGACGCCGCCGACGACACGGGCCCGCCCGCCATCGCCACACCGACTCCTCCACGGAACGCCCGCATTCGAACACTCAGAGTGAGCACTTCGACGTCAGGGGTGCCCACTCGGGGCAATCCGAACATCCCGTCAAGGAAAATCCGTGAATCCACGACACATGAACCCCTGAGAGGCCCTTCGACGAGAACTTCTGTCTCGTTCCGGGGACCACCGCGTGGTTACCCGTCAGTCGGGGAAACCGGCGACCCGCCGGCCGCGTCAACCATGGGTACAGTCGGACACCACCGACGCGCCCCCGCCCGTCGAATCCGTACGAGGGTCCCCGCTCCCCCCGTTCCACCGGCCGCCCCACCCCCGGCGGCCGGTCCGCCCCCCACCCCTGGTCTCGCCGACTGAGATTCCGATAGACGGAAACAACGTTTACCTGGTACTTCGTTAGCCCCGGTCAATGACGACGGCAAGGGGGACATCCTGAAACAAGAGCACACGAGGAGCACGCACATGGCCATGGGCGACCAACGTAGGAACGGCCGGCGGCCGGACACGACCGACCAGACGATCCTGAGCGCCCTCGCCAAGGACGCGCGGACCGGGATCACCGAGATCGCCGCCCTGGCCAACGTGTCCCGGGCGACGGCCTACAACCGGATCAAGCGGCTCACCGACGAGGGCGTCATCCGCGGCTACTCCGTGGTGACCGACCACTCCAAGATGGGCCTCGGCGTCACCGCGCTCGTCCTCATCTCGGGCAGCCAGCCGGACTGGCGGGCCAACCGGGAGATCCTGTCCTCCTACCCGGAGATCGAGTACTGCTGGTACGTCGTGGGCTCGGCGGACATAGTCCTCCTCGTCCGCGTCGCCAACACCAACCAGTTGCGCGACCTGATCCTGACCCGGTTGCAGTCCCTTCCCGGGGTGACGTCCACCCAGACGCTCACCGTCATCGACGAGGTCGTACACCGGCCGGTCGTGGAACCCGCCGACGGCGAGTGAGGCCCCTCAACCCCTGACCACTCCGGCGACCGAGGCCATCAGCTCGGCGAGCAGGCCCGAGCCCAGTGCGCGGGTGGCCGCGACGTCGCCGTCCACATCCAGCACCACCTCGGCGTAGGCCTTCAGCTTGGGCTCCGTCCCCGACGGGCGCAACGTCACACGCCCCCTGTCCTCCAGCCTGAAGCGCAGGGCGTCCGTCGGCGGCAGGCCCGCGTGCCCGGCGGCGAAGTCGTCGACCCCGGCCACTCTCAGGGACCCGAACGCGGCGGGCGGTTCGGCGCGCAACCGCCGCATCGCCGCGGAGATCTCCGCGAGGTCCTCCACCCGCACCGAGAGCTGGTCGCTCAGGTGCAGTCCGTACCGGCGCGCCTGGTCGTCGAGGAGGTCGAGCAGCGTCCGGCCCCCGCGCCGGGCGTGGGCCGCGAGCGCCGACGCCGCCAGGGCCGCGCTGACACCGTCCTTGTCCGATACCGGACGGCCGCCGTCACCGCCCACGCAGTAGCCCAGCGCCTCCTCGAACGCGAAGACCCGCCGCTGCCCGGGAGCGCCCGCGCGCGCCAGCCACTTGAAGCCGGTGAGGGTCTCCTCGTAGTGCACCCCGCGGTCGCGGGCGATCTTGCCGAGCAGGCTGGAGGAGACGATCGAGGTGGCCACCACCCGGTCGGGCCCGGTGGTGTGGTCCAGCACGTACTCGGCGAGGAGTCCGCCCACCTCGTTGCCGGTGAGCAGCCCGTGTCCGGGAACCGCGAGCGCGAGCCGGTCGGCGTCGGGGTCGTTGGCGATCACCAGGTCGGAGCCGTCGGCGGCGCCGGTGGCCAGCGCCATGTCCATGGCGCCGGGCTCCTCCGGGTTGGGAAAGTCCACGGTCGGGAAGTCGGGGTCGGGGTCGAACTGGGCGGCGACCACGGACGGACGGGGGAACCCGGCCCGCTCCATCGCCGCCAGCAGCACGCGGCCGCCCACACCGTGCATGGCGGTGTAGGTGGTGGCCAGGTCGCGCTCCCCGTCCGGGACCAGGGCGGTGACCGCGTCCAGGTAGCGGTCCACGACCTCGTGTCCCAGCACCGTCCAGTCCTTGCCCGAGGGCAGGTCGCCGACCGGGCCCACGGCGTCGATCCTGGCGGAGATCTCGGCGTCGGCCGGGGAGACGATCTGCGTGCCCGCGTCGGCTCCCGCCGCCTCACCGCCCCCGACGTAGACCTTGTAGCCGTTGTCCTGCGGCGGGTTGTGGCTCGCGGTGACCATGATCCCGGCGTCGGCGCCCAGGTCGCGGACCGCGAAGGCCAGGACGGGGGTGGGCAGGGGCTCGGGCAGGAGCGACACCCGGTGCCCGGCGCCGGTGAGGACGGAGGCGCTGTCGCGCGCGAAGTCCGCGGAGCGGTGGCGCGCGTCGTAGCCGATCACCACGTGTCCGCGGCCGTCGCCGAGCCAGGCGGCGATCCCGGCCGCCGCCCGCATGACCACCACGCGGTTCATCCGGTTGGGGCCCGCGCCGAGTGCGCCGCGCAGCCCGGCGGTGCCGAACTCCAGGCGCGATCCGAAGCGGTCGGCGAGCTCGTCCAGGGCGGCGGCCTCACCCCGTTCGGCGCGCTCCACCAGCCCCGACAGCTCCACGCGGGTGTCGGGGTCGGGGTCCTGGGCGAGCCACCGCCTGGCCTGGTCGAGGATGTCGGCGGTCATCGGGGAACCGCTCCCTTCACAGCTTGGCGACGATGTCGGCGAGCAGTCGGCCGACGGTTCCCGCGGCCTCCCTGCCGGTGGCCAGCACGTCCTCGTGGTCGAGGTTGGCGTCCTGGAGTCCGGCCGCGATGTTGGTGACCAGGGACAGGCCCAGGACCCGGGCGCCCGCCGCGCGTGCGGCGACGGCCTCCAGCACGGTGGACATGCCGACCAGGTCGGCGCCCATGGCGCGGAGCATCCGGATCTCGGCGGGGGTCTCGAAGTGCGGGCCGGGCATGGCCGCGTACACGCCCTCGGGCAGGGTGGGGTCGACCGAGCGGGCCAGCTCGCGCAGACCGGAGTCGTAGGTCTCGGTGAGGTCGACGAAGGTCGCGCCGGTCAGCGGGGAGAGCGCGGTCATGTTGAGGTGGTCGGCGATGAGGACCGGGGACCCCACGGGGTAGGCGGGGTTGATGCCGCCCGCGGCGTTGGTCAGCACGATCGTCCTGGCCCCGGCCGCCACCGCGGTGCGCACGCCGTGCACGACGGCGGAGGTGCCGTGGCCCTCGTACAGGTGGGTGCGGCCCAGGAAGGCGAGGATGTCGCGCTCGCCGTCGCTGATGCTGCGGACGGTGCCGCTGTGGCCCTCCACCGCCGGGGGCACGAAGCCGGGCAGGTCGGCGGAGGCCAGTTCGTGCCCGGACGCGCCGAGCAGGTCGGCGGCGGGCGCCCACCCCGATCCCATGACCAGGGCGACGTCGTAGCCGTCCACACCGGTGCGCGAGCGCAGTTCGGCGGCGGCCTCCTCGGCGGCGGCCTGGGGTGTGCGAGTCACAGTGCGCTTCTCCGTTCGTTCGTGCCTGGCGCTGGCCGAAAACGTTTCTGGTGTGACGTGCGGGGCTCCCCCGCCGATGATCTTGCTCCTGGTGTCACTGTGGAGCACTGGCAGTGCCACTGGGAGCAAGATCGATCCGTGTGGGTGTGCCTCAGGTCCCGACGGGGTGCCAGACCGTCTTGGTCTCCAGGAAGGGGGTCATGCGCGCGGTGCCCGGGTCGGGGTCGAGCCAGGCCTCCTCGCCTCCGTCGGTTCCGGGGCCGGGGCGCAGCACCCGGGTGAGGGTGGTGGCCGCGGCCCTCTCGAACTCCACGGCCAGTCCTCCCGCGCCGGTCAGGTCCAGGGCGTTGACGTCGGCGTGCGCGGCCAGGTGGGGACCCAGTTCCGGCACCCGTCCGGTGAGCAGGTTGACCACACCGCCGGGCAGGTCGGAGGTGGCGAGCACCTCGGCCAGGTCGATCGCGGCCAGCGGAGCGGTCTCGGAGGTGACCACGACGGCGGTGTTGCCGGTGGCGATCACCGGGGCGACCACGCTGGTCAGACCGAGCAGGGGCGCGTGCTGTGGCGCGAGGACCGCGACCACGCCGGTGGGCTCGGGGGCCGAGTGGTTGTAGTAGGGCCCCGAGACGGGGTTGGCGCCGCCGAGCACCTGGGCGACCTTGTCGGTCCAGCCCGCGTAGTACACCCACCGGTCGACGGCGGCCGAGACCACCCGGTCGGCCTCGGCCCGGGACAGGCCCTGGGCGGCCACGGCCTGGGCGGTGAACTGGTCGCGGCGGCCCTCCAGCACCTCGGCGACCCGGTACAGGATCTGGCCGCGGTTGTAGGCGGTGCGCGTGGACCAGCCGCCGAAGGCCTTGCGCGCGGCGGACACGGCGTCGCGGGCGTCCTTGCGTGAGGCGAGCGAGGCGTTGGCCAGGTGCTGGCCGCTGTCGGAGGTCACGGGGTAGCTCCTGCCCGATTCGGAGCGGGGGAAGGCCCCGCCCAGGTAGAGCTTGTAGGTCTTGCGGACCGCCAGGCGCGACGGCGCCGGGCCGTCGGTGCCCCCGCCCGCCTCCGCCGTACCCCTGGCGGCCTTCCTGGTGTTGCGCCGTTCAGCCAAGGTAGGCCTCCAATCCGTGACGCCCGCCCTCGCGGCCGTATCCCGACTCCTTGTAGCCGCCGAAGGGGCTGGTCGGGTCGAGTTTGTTGAACGTGTTGGACCAGATCACTCCGGCGCGCAGGCGCTCGGCGGTCCACAGCATGCGGGAGCCCTTCTCGGTCCACACTCCCGCGGAGAGCCCGTAGGGGGTGTTGTTGGCCTTGGCCACGGCCTCCTCCGGGGTGCGGAAGGTCAGCACCGAGAGCACGGGGCCGAAGATCTCCTCGCGGGCCACCCGGTGGGCCTGGCTGACGCCGGTCAGGACGGTGGGCGCGAACCAGTAGCCGCTCTGGGGCAGGTCGCAGGCGGGCGACCAGCGCTCGGCGCCCTCGGCCTCGCCCGTGTCGGTGAGCTCGCGGATGCGCTCCAGCTGGGCGGCGGAGTTGATCGCGCCGATGTCGGTGTTCTTGTCCAGCGGGTCGCCCAGGCGCAGGCGGGAGATGCGGGCCTTGAGCAGGGGCATCAGCTCCTCGGCGATCGACTCCTGGACCAGCAGCCGGGAACCGGCACAGCACACGTGGCCCTGGTTGAAGAAGATGCCCGAGACGATGCCCTCGACCGCCTGGTCGATCGCCGCGTCGTCGTAGACGATGTTGGCGCCCTTGCCGCCCAGCTCCAGGGTGAGGCGCTTGTCGGTGCCCGCCACCGAACGGGCGATCTGGCGGCCGACGTCGGTGGAGCCGGTGAAGGCGACCTTGTCCGTGCCCGGGTGCTCCACGAGCGCGCGCCCGGTCTCGCCCGCCCCGGTGAGGATGTTGACCACGCCCGGGGGCAGGTCGGCCTCCTGGCAGATCTCGGCGAAGGCCAGCGCGGTGAGCGGGGTGGTCTCGGCGGGCTTGAGCACGACGGTGTTGCCGGTGGCCAGGGCGGGGGCGATCTTCCACGCGAGCATGAGCAGCGGGAAGTTCCAGGGGATGACCTGCGCGGCCACGCCCAGCGGTCGCGGGTCGGGGCCCAGGCCGGCGTGGGCGAGCTTGTCGGCCCACCCGGCGTAGTAGAAGAAGTGGGCGGCGACCAGCGGCAGGTCGACGTCCCGGGTCTCCTTGATGGGCTTGCCGTTGTCCATGGACTCCAGCACGGCCAGCTCGCGCGAGCGCTCCTGGATGATGCGGGCGATGCGGAACAGGTACTTGCCGCGCTCGGCGGCCGGCATCCGGCTCCACACGGTCTCGTGGGCGCGGCGGGCCGCGGCCACGGCCCGGTCCACGTCGGCGGGTCCGGCCACGGCGACCTGGGCGAGCTTGGTCTCGTCGGCCGGGTTGAGCGTGGTGAGGTACTCGCCGCCCTCGGCCGGGGTGAAGGCGCCGTCGACGAACAGCTCGTAGGTCTCGCGCAGGGTGACGACGGAGCGGGACTCCGGTGCGGGCGCGTACTCGAAGATCACGGCTCTCAGTCCAGCGTGTAGTAGTCGGGGCTCGGATAGGTGCCGGTGGACAGCCTGGTGCGCTGCATCAGCAGGTCGTTGAGGAGGCTGGAGGCACCGATCCGGAACAGGTCGGGGGTCAGCCAGTCGGGGCCGGCGACCTCGTTGACCAGGACCAGGTTGCGGATGGCGTCCTTGGTGGTGCGGATGCCGCCCGCGGGCTTGACGCCCACGTGCCTTCCCGTGGCCGCGTGGTGGTCGCGGACCGCCTCCAGCATGACCAGGGTGACCGGCAGGGTGGCGGCCGGGGACACCTTGCCGGTGGAGGTCTTGACGAAGTCCCCCCCGGCCCGGATGGCCAGGTGGGAGGCGCGGCGCACGTTGTCGTAGGTGACCAGTTCGCCGGTCTCCAGGATGACCTTGAGGTGGGCGGTGCCGCAGGCCTCCTTGACCGCGGTGATCTCCTCGAAGACCTTGAGGTAGTCGCCGGACAGGAAGGCTCCGCGGTCGATGACCATGTCGATCTCGCCGGCGCCGTCGGCGACCGCGCGGCGGGTGTCGGCGAGCTTGGCCTCCATGGGCGCGCGGCCGGAGGGGAAGGCGGTGGCCACCGAGGCCACGCCGACCCCGGTGCCGCGCAGCGCGTCGACGGCGGTGGCGACCATGTCGGAGTAGACGCACACGGCGCCGACGCGCGGCACGGTGCGGTCGGTGGGGTCGGGGTGGGCGGCCTTGGCGCACAGGGCCCGGACCTTGCCGGGGGTGTCGGCGCCCTCCAGGGTGGTCAGGTCCACCATGCTGATGGCCAGGTCGATGGCCTGGGCCTTGGCGGTGGTCTTGACGGACCGGGTGGACAGGTCCTGGGCGCGGGCACGCGCGCCGACCTCGTCCACGCCCGGGAGTCCGTGCAGGAAGGCCCGGAGCGCGCGGTTGGTCGTCGCCTCGGGCGCGAATGCGGTGTGGGGCACGGGCACCTACAGCTCGATCGGATTGCTCGTTGGTCCGTCCGCCGTGGCCAGCGGAAACGGTTCCTGGCCGGCGCGGTGGAGGGAGGGTCTCCCCCGGCCCGGGCCGTCAGGCAGTCACCCTAACGCCGGGCGGGATGGACGTCAGCATCCGCCGGGACCGCACCGTCCAAGGTTGGAGGAGGATCCAAGGACATCCGTGACGGGCCTTCGTGCTTTCGCCCAATCGGAGCACGGGAATGCCTGAAAACGGACACGAAGGCCCTTTCCCGTCCTTCTGTGTGAGTGTGCGCGGTCTAGACCGGACCACGCCTCCGGACGGGTGGACGCCGGGTGCGAGACTGGCGCGACACGAGGGGAGTGAGGGCGCCAGTGGACACGGCAGGACGGGCCGACCGACGGACCGACGGGAGTGGTGGCGCGGACGCGGACGAGGGGGCGGACGCGAACACGGGCGGCTCCGCACCCGCCGGGGCGGAACCGGTGCGCCTGGTGCGGCTGGACCTGCGCGCCCCCGAGGCGGCCCTGCTGCGGCGGGCCGTGCTCCGGCACCGCCTGCCGCCCGGTCAGCGCGGGCACGTCAGGCCGCCGGTGACCACCCTGCCCGCCGCCGACGCCGACCCGGCGCGCACGCCCTTCGCCGTCACCGTCTCCGGGCTCCCCGTCGCCGACGCCGCCGCGGCCCGGGCCGCCTGTGCGGGGTTCGGTGTCCTGGACCGGGCCGTGCACGCCCGCGACCTGGTCCCCGACCCGGCGCGCGCCGTGCTGCTGCGCGCCTTCTACCTCACCACGGCCTGGCAGGGCCGGGGCGTGGGCCGGGCCGTGTGCTCCGCCCCGCTGCTGGACCGGCTGGCCGCCGACGTGGCCCCGCACGCCACCGAACTGGTGCTGTGCGTCAACGAGGCCAACCACGTGGCGGCGCACGTCTACCGCGCCGCCGGGTTCGCCCCCACCGGGCACCGTTTCCTGGACGCGCAGGGCGAGGCGCAGCTGGTGATGACCCGTCCCCTGGCCGCGGGGGCCTGAGCGGGACACGGAGACGGAGGCCTGAGCGGGGCGCGGAGCGGATGACCGGCACCGCCACCGGCCCTGACCACGAGGCGGAGGCCTGAGCGGGACGCGGAGGGCACGGGGAGGGATCCGCGGGACGGGACCCGCGACGGGGACTCACGGGGCGGCCCGCTCGGGGGCGGAAGCGCCTAACCTGGTCACCATGGCGGAGCTTCGGATCAGTAGCGACGACGACCAGGTCGACCTGCGGAAGATGGCGACGGCCCTGGCCGAGTCCCAGGGCTGGGCACGCGAGGAGGTCGACATCTGGGACAACCGCCGGGGCGAGGTGATCGTGACGGTGGACGACTCGTTGCTGCGCAAGCCCGAGGCCGATCCGCTGCACCGTCCCCGGCACACCCCGCGCGACGTGCACAACGCCTGCGAGACGCTGCACCGCGAGGACGTCTCGCTGCGCCGGGTGGACTTCCGGGTCCTGCGGGACGAGACCGCGCGGTTCTTCTCGGCCGGGTGGACCGTCGCCGACGTGCTGCACGCCCTGGGCCACCGTCCCGACGGTGTGCCCTGGCCCAGCGGCCCGGACCACCAGGGCACCGCGTGGCTGCGCGCCCGCATGAAGGCGTGGCGGACCCCCAACGGCGACATCCGGCCCTCCAGGTCCCAGGAGGCCTCCCAGTTGCGGGTGATCAGCAGGGCGGGCCTGCCCATGGACATCGGCCTGCCCGAGGACACGGAGATGTCGCAGCGCCCGGTGGCCAGCCCCGCGGTGGCACGGTCGGCGGCCGACGACGCGCGAAGGCTCATGCGGCAGAACTCCCGGACCACCACCGACTCCCTCGCCCACCGCGACCGCACCTCGGCCAACATCACCCGCCGGGACGGCCACCGTTAGGTCCGCCGACCGCTCTGCGCTCCTCCACCAGTGAGACCATGCCGCCGGCCGCCTCTCCGAGGACGAACTCGGCCGGCCCCCTGCCCACGAGCAGCCGCCACAGGGTGGCGAGGACCAGGGCGCCGAGGACGAACTGCTCCAGCAGCCAGGGCTGGTGCCATCCGAACCCGGAGACGGAGACGACCACCGCCAGGACCAGGATGTGTCCGGTGTAGACGGTCAGCGGCATCCGGCCGACCGAGACCAGCGGGTACATGAGGACGCGGAGGCGGTCGCACAGGAACATGCACACCACCAGCACCACGAGTCCCTGGCCGACCGCCTCGGCCATCTCGAAGGTGGTGCCGGTGTGGGGCGTGCCGATCGCCAGCCACCACCAGGAGTCGGTGGGCACCTGGCCGGAGATCGACTCCATCTTGTCGGTCACCGCGTAGCGCACGTCCTCCGCCACCGCCGGGTCGGTGACCATGCCGGGGGGCAGCCCGGTCAGGGCGGGGCCGCTGGCCTCCACCAGCCGGTCCAGGCCGCCCAGGGGGTACAGCAGCAGCCAGGAGCCCGCGTGGCCCAGCACCAGCAGTGCGGCACCGGTGGCCAGCAGGCGCAGCCGCACCGCGAGGGCGGTCAGGTCCAGGCGGCCCACCGCCATCCCGGCGAGGACGTAGACCATGAAGGTGATCGCCGGGTAGTAGCCGGTCAGGAAGAACTCGGTGAGGGACGTGACCGCCCCCGTGCGCGGGACGGGCGGGAAGAAGCTGTCCCGCAGCAGGAACGAGGCCGGCGGGCCGACCACCGCCAGGGCGCCCGCGACGGTCCACAGCATGCCGGAGCGCAGTCTGACCAGCGGCAGCGCCAGGAGGAAGAAGCCCGCGTAGTAGGTGAGGATGACGGCGACCGGGACCGCCATGAGGTCCAGCAGCAGGCCGAGCACGCCGATGAGCGCCGCGCGGGTGAGGATGCGCACGCTCGCCCTGCGCAGCGGGTCGCCGCCCACCGGCTCGGTGCGCCCGGTCATCAGTGCCAGGGAGACCCCCGCCAGGAGGGCGAAGAGCGCCGAGGAGTTGCCCCGCACGACGCTGTGCAGGTCCCAGGCGTAGTTCTCGGGTGACAGGAAGCCCATCGACTCCACGCCGAGGTGGACGACGAACATCCCGAAGACCGCGAGGGCGCGCGCCGCGTCGATACCGTCGATCCGGAGCTTCGGGGAGGGAGCGCCCACGGGCGCGGCGGAGGTGTCGTCAGACTGGTTCTGTGCCACGCCCGTCAGGCTATGCCCCCGCGCCGTGCCGCGACAGTGAACGCCCGGCACGCCCGTGGCCGGAGACGGCCACGGGCGTGCCGGGGCGGCGGGCCCCGCCCCTCGCGACGCCCGGGCCGCCGGGAGCGGAGGCGGCCGCCGGCCCGGGCGCCCCGTGCCCTCCTACTCCTCCTTCAGCGCGCTGAAGAAGTCGAGCGCCTCGGGGTTGGCCAGCGAGTCGCGGCTGGCGACCTTGTCGGGGCTCTCGCCCATGAGGATGCGCTTGACCGGCACCTCCAGGACCTTGCCCGACAGGGTGCGGGGGACGGCGCCGATGGCGCGGACGCGGTCGGGGACGTGGCGGGGGGAGCAGTCGGTGCGGATGCGGCGGGCGATCTCCTTGGGGAGGTCGCCTTCGAGGTCGGCGCCCTCGCGCAGGACGGTGAACAGCTCGATCCGGGAGGAGCCGTCGGGCTGGGGCACGTCCACGACGAGGGCGTCGACGACCTCGTCGAGGGCGAGGACGGCGCGGTAGATCTCGCTGGTGCCCATGCGCACGCCGCCGCGGTTGATGGTGGAGTCGGAGCGGCCGTAGATGACGGCGGTGCCGCGGTCGGTGATCTCGATCCAGTCGCCGTGGCGCCAGACACCCGGGTAGACGGAGAAGTAGCTGTCGTGAAGGCGCTCGCCGCTGTCGTCCCCCCAGAGGAAGAGGGGCATGGACGGGGCCGGCTGGGTGACGACGAGCTCGCCGACCTCGTTGACGAGCTCCCTTCCGTCGGGGTCCCAGGAGGCGACGGCCATGCCGAGGGCGCGGGACTGGATCTCGCCCTCGTGGACCGGCAGGGTGGGAGTGCCGCCGACCAGGCAGCTGCACACGTCGGTGCCCCCGGAGGTGGAGAACAGCCAGAGGTCCTCGTCGAACTCGTCGTAGACCCAGGCGAAGGCCTCGGGGCTGAGCGGGGACCCGGTGGAGCCGATGGCCTTGAGCGCGGACAGGTCGCGGCCCCGACGGGGGCTGACGCCCTCCTTCATGCAGGAGGAGAGGAACCCGGCGCTGGTGCCGAAGACCGTGACCCCGGCGTCGGCGGCCAGGTCCCACAGGGATCCCAGGTCGGGAGAAGCGGGTGCCGCGGCCGGAGGCCGTCCGTTGAGGGCGGTGGAGGGTGACGAAGAGGGGGACCCCGCGGCCGGAGGCCGTCCGTTGAGGGCGGTGGAGGGTGACGAAGAGGGGGACCCCGCGGCCGGAGGCCGTCCGTTGAGGGCGGTGGAGGGTGACGAAGAGGGGGACCCCGCGGCCGGAGGCCGTCCGTTGAGGGTGGTGGAGGGTGACGGGTGGGCGGGACTGCCGTCGTACAGGACGATGGAGGCCTTGGTCAGCAGGACGCTGACCAGGAAGTTCCACATCATCCAGCCGGTGGTGGTGAACCAGAAGACCCGGTCGTGCTCCTGGGCGTCCAGGTGCAGGTGCAGGTTCTTGAGCTGTTCGAGGAGGATGCCGCCGTGCCCCTGCACGATGGCCTTGGGCAGACCGGTGGTGCCCGAGGAGTAGAGCACCCACAGGGGGTGGTCGAAGGGGACGGGGGTGAACTCCGGTGCGGCTCCGGCTCCGGCTCCGGACTCCTCCAGCCTCTCCCAGGGGAGGGTGCCGTCGAGGGTCCCGCCGGGGCGGAGGTAGTCGAGGAGGACGGTGTGCTCGACGGTGGGCAGGGCCGTGCGCAGCTCCTCCACGACCGGGCGGCGGTCGAAGTCCTTGCCGCCGTAGCGGTAGCCGTCGACGGCGAGGAGGACCTTGGGCTCGATCTGCGCGAAGCGGTCGATGACGCTGCGCACGCCGAAGTCCGGTGAGCAGGAGGACCAGACGGCGCCGAGGGAGGCCACGGCGTAGAACGCGGCGACGGTCTCGGGCAGGTTGGGCAGGTAGGCGACCACGCGGTCGCCGGGGCCCACGCCGAGTCCGCGCAGTCCGGCGGCTATGGCGGCGGTGCGGCGGCGCAGTTCGCCCCAGGTCCACTCCCCCAGGGGGCGCAGCTCGGTGGCGTGCCGGATGGCGACGCGGTCGTCGTCACGGCCCTCGAAGACGTGTTGGACGTAGTTGAGGGTGGCGCCGGGGAACCACTCGGCCCCGGGCATGGTCCGCTTGCCCAGGACCCGTTCGTAGGGGGTCTCGGAGCGGACTCCGTAGTACTCCCAGACCGACTCCCAGAAGCCGTCGACGTCGGTGACCGACCAGCGCCACAGGGAGTCGTAGTCGAAGGACCCGGGGGCGGCGTCCCCCTCTCCGAAGGCCTGGACTCCCTTGTGCTCCGCGGCCCACCGGGCGAACGCGACGATGTTGGAGGAGGCGATCCTCTCCTCGTCGGGCTGCCAGAGCACACGGGGCACGCTGCTCTCCGTCATTGGCCCGCCTTCCCATTTGCGCGGCTGTGTGTTGCTGTGCGACCCATCTAACAACACCCTGTGAGGGCGGTGACGCCCCGGCCTCGGGTTGGCGGGGGCCGGGGCACGCAGCGAGTGCGCAGGTCACCGGAGGGTGACCGCCACTGTGGAGGGGTCACCCGGCGGTGGGCGGAAGGGTGTGGGAGCCCTCCATTGACGGTCGCCGCGGGAAGGGTTCAGGCCCCGCGCAGCGCGGCCACGGCGGCCACCGGGGAGTCGACCACGAGGGAGCCCGTCGCCTCCAGGCGGTCGCGGGACATCAGGCCGGTGGCGACCAGGACGGAACGGGCCCCGGCCTCGCGGGCGGCGCGGGCGTCGTCGTCGATGTCGCCGACCAGCACGACCCGGGACGGGTCGATGCCCTGCTGGTCGAGGTGGCGCACCAGGTGCTCCGTCTTGGAGTCGTCCTCGGTCTCGAACTGGCGGCCGTCCACCCGGGTGAAGTGGGGGACCAGTCCGCGTTCGGTGATGAGCGGGACCAGGTGGTCGTGCGCGGCCATGGACAGCAGGGACTGGGTCCCCCCGCCGCGGGCCCACTCGTGCAGCACGTCGGGAACGCCCGTGGTCAGCTCGCAGGAGGGCAGGTGCTCCAGGTAGCTGCTGTCGTAGAGCTGCTCGACCCGCTTCCACTCGCCGTCCTCCAGGGCGCGGCCGAGGAGCTCCTCGTAGCAGGGGACGAGGGGGCGCCGGAAGACGGAGCGCCAGTAGTCCATCTCCACCGGGTCGCGGCCGAACAGCTCGCACACGGCGTTCACCGCCGCGAGGTTGGCGTGGTTGTCGTCGAGGAGGGTGCCGTTCCAGTCCCAGACGATGTGGGTGATGTCGTGTCGGTCGAAATTCGTCTCAGCCATTGGCTGCACTTTACGGGCATTCGCCCGGGTACGGATATGCGTTCTACGCCACCTCGGCCCGGGTGCGCGCGGACCCGGGGCCGCCTCGCCCCGGTCCGCGCGCCACGCCGGGCTCACGCCGCCGCCCCGGCCTCCTCCCCGCCCCCGCGCCGTTCGCGGCGCAGGCGCCGCCCGCGCCGGGCCGCCCACACCCCGGCCAGCACCATGAGCGGGAACACGACGAGGACGAGGACGGGCAGCAGGATGGCCAGCAGCGAGGTGACGAGGCTGGCCACGTCCTCCAGGAAGGAGACGGCCGGGGCGGCGCAGCCCGCGGTCACGGTGTTGACGACCGGCCGGGCCAGGGCCTTGGCCAGGTGGAAGAGCAGGGCGACGACCACACCCGCCACGACCGGCCCCCAGGAGCCTCCCTCCACCACCGCGGCACCGGACGCGGCGCCGGTGGTCCCGGTGAGTTCGGTGAGTTCCACGGCGGAGGCGCCCGCACCGAAGGTGATGCCGCCGGAGGTGGGGCGCACGACGGTCTGGAGGACGTCGTTGACGCTGTCGAAGGCGGGCACCTTGTCGGCGACGAACTCCACGGCCAGCAGCACGGTGAGGACCACGAGGGTGACGGGGTGCTCGATCCACCGCCAGGACTCGCCGAGCATGAGCAGGTCGGTGAAGCGGGCGATCAGCCCGACCGCCAGGAGGGGGATGTAGGCGTTGAGTCCCGCCGCGGAGGCCAGGCCCAGACCGGTGAGTGTGGCGAACATGCACGTCCTTCCGTGCTCCAGAGGGGGCGGGGCCGTGCGGTTCCCGCCCCGGCGCCGGTGTACCCGTGTTGACGCGCGTGGAGCACGCGAGGTTTCGCCCTTCGGTGCCTACTGCCGGTAGTTCTCGACCTCGGAGGCGGGCCGCACCTCGGCCTCGTCGGGATTCTGGTCGAACTCGCTGCGGGCCCGCCGCTGCCGGAGCAGGTCCCAGCACTGGTCGAGCGCCGTCTCGACCTCCTTCATACGGGTGCGGTCGTTCGGGTCCAGCCCCTCGGAGGTGGAGCGGAGCGCGTGCTCCTCGTCGATCAGCCCTCGGATGGTGGCCATGATGTCGTTCTCGGCACTGTCGTTCATACCGCCATGGTGGGCGCGACCCGGGACCCGGGCAAGGACCCGACACCCGCGATTTACCCAGACCAGACCCGGTGTTGGCGTCCGGCGGCGGACACGGGGGGGCCGGTGCGGGCACCGTTCCCGCGCCCGGCGCCGGTGCCCGGTTCCCGTTCGTCTGGGAAACTCCTGTTACGGCTACTTCGGCGGCGACGCGCGCACCCGCGAGGCGCGCACACCGGAGGAATGCGTTCCCAGCCCCGGTCGTTGGATACCGCGAGGGGGTATGGTAATGGCATCTGAGCAGGAACGACACGGAAGCGGGAGCATGGCTGCGACCCACGGTTACAGTGACGACAAGCAGAGCCACATCAACCGGCTGCGCCGTATCGAGGGGCAGATCCGGGGCCTGCAGCGGATGGTGGAGTCCGACCAGTACTGCATCGACATCCTGACCCAGACCGCGGCGGCGAACAAGGCGTTGCAGTCCTTCGCGCTGTCCATGCTCGACGAGCACCTCAAGCACTGTGTGGCCAACGCGGTCGCCAACGGCGGCGAGGAGGCGGACGAGAAGGTGCGCGAGGCCTCCGACGCGATCGCCCGCCTGGTCCGCTCCTAACGGTCCCCCTCCGGCCGCCCGGCTCCACCGGTTCGGGCCGGGCTCCGGGAGGACGCTCCCCGGGGCTCCGGCGGCCGCGGCCCGCGGGCCGACCGGCCCCGCGACCGGTCGGCCGGTGTACGCCGGAGGCGCCGGCCGCGCGGATCCGGTGCGTCCCTCAGTCCTCGCCGTAGCGCTCCCGCATGTTGTCCATCAGGCGCGCGCCCTCCCTGCGCGTGGACTGCGCGTCCAGGTAGTCGACCGCCTCGTTGGCCACGAACGACGAGGGGCGCCCCCCGTCGGCGAACCCGAGGCGCGAGATGTCGCCTCCGGTGAACGCCCGGATGCCCCAGTTGGCCAGGATGCGCGCCCGCGCGGTCGCGGAGGGCACCGACATCATGTGGTAGCCGCGGGTGACGGCCAGCGCGGGCAGCCCGCTCAGCTCCGTCTGCATGACGCGCGCGAGCGCGTCGTTCCCGCTCAGGTCCACCACCAGGCCCATGTCCTTGTGCCGGAACTCCTTCATCGGGCGCCTCAGGATGGAGGAGACCACGTTCTCGGCGACGGTGGACGCCTGGCGCGTGGCGTACTGCGCGGTCGGCGGGCAGTAGGCGCTCTCCTCCGAGAGGTTGGGCACCGCCGCGGCGTCGCCGATCGCGAACACGTCGTCGAGGCCGGGTACCCGCAGTTCGGGGTCCACCTCCAGGCGGCCCTTCTGGGTGGGCTTGTCCAGGGTCTCCATCAGCGGGCTGGGCGAGACGCCCGCCGTCCAGATGAGGGTGCGGCAGGGCAGGGCGCGGCCGTCGGTGAGGACCACCTTGTCGGCGGTCACCTCGCGCACGGACACCTTCAGCTTCACCTCGATGCCCATGGAGCGCAGCAGGTCGAGCGCCTTGTTGCCGAGGCGGTCGCCGAGCTCGGGCAGGACCTTGGGCGCGATGTCGACCAGGTGCCAGCGGATCACCGAGCGCAGGTCCGGGTAGCGCTTGGCCGCCTCCTCGCACAGGCGCATGAGCGAGGCCGCGGTCTCCACGCCGGTGTAGCTGCCGCCGACGACGACGAAGCGGCAGCGCTCCTCGCGCTCGGCCGGGTCGCGGCTGTCGTTGGCCAGTTCGAGCTGGGAGAGCACGTGGTCGCGCAGGAGCACCGCCTCGGCCAGGGTCTTGGCGCCGTAGGCGTGCTCGGACAGGCCGGGGATGTCGAAGGCCCGCGTGACGCCGCCGGGCGCCAGGACCAGCCGGTCGTAGCGGATCGGGGCGAGTTCACCGGTGGGCCGCCGTACGACGATCACACGGTCCTGGGTGTCCACGCCGATGGCGTGCCCGGGGACGAGCCTGGTCTGCTTGGTGAGCCGGTGTACGGACATGGCCACCGACTGCGGTGTGAGCAGCCCCGAGGCCACCTGGGGCAGCAGCGGACTGTAGAGCATGTAGTCGTGCGGCGCGACGAGGGCGATGTCCGCCGCACCCGCCGGAATACGGCGTTCGAGGTGGCGCAGGGTGTGTAGACCGCCAAAACCCGCGCCGACCACCACGATCCGAGGCCGAGACATATGTACAGCGCTCCTTCTCCGTGTCGTGGGGCGGGACGCCTTGCGTGCGTCTGCAGCCGAGTGCGTCCGTAGCCGTTGGACGCAGCACTACCCACTTCGCGGTGGCCAATGTATGGAGCGGGCGGACCGCCCGACGGCTCCCGCGCACGGCGTTTCGAGGACTTTGCCCCTTCTTGGCGCGCCCCTGTGCGGAGGAGGGTCCGCGGACGCTTCGAAACTCCCGTATCCGGAGGTTCGTGGACACTGGTGACTCTGTGTCACAGAATTATCACGGATAGTACTGGATCCTGACTCGAAAGGAGTCGTGAACACTTATGCGTACGTTCACCAGGGTCGCCGTCGCGACCGTACTGGCCGGAGGACTGGCGGTGTCCGGCACGGGCGCCGCCTTCGCCGATCCCCGGGACGAGGGAATCCTCGGCCACGTCCTCAGCGACCTGCTGGGGCCGCACGTCCCCGACGCGGAGAGCCTGCAGGAGGACCCCTCCCCGGCGGAGGAGGCTCCGGCGGACACCGGCGTCCAGGAGGCCCCGACGAGCACCACGACGCCCGGGGAGACCATGACGCCCGCGGAGGGAACCGGCGGCACCCTGCCGTAGGGAAGGCCCGCGTCGGCGTGCGGGGCGGGCCGGTGAGACGGCCGCGTACCGCTCCGGGCGGGGACCGGTCGGCCTCGGTGCCGCTCCCCGCCCGGATCCGGCGCCGGCCCCGGGGACGCCCCGACGGGGCCCGGGGCCTCCGTGGCTCCGCGGCCCCCGCTCACCACGGTCACGCCACTGCCGCTCCCGCTCCCCCGCTCAGCTCGGCGGGGCGGCGGGCACGGTCAGGGCGGCCCGCCCCATGTCCAGCAGCAACTGCGCCATCTGTGGGCGCGACAGTTCTCCCCGGCTGTGCGGAGTGGAGTTGAGCAGCCCGAACGCCGCGTGCACGGCGGCGCGCAGAACGGCGGGCGGAGCGCCCGGGCGGAGTTCGGCCAGCACGCCCACCCACTGCTCGACGTAGCCGCGCTGGAGGCGGCGCACCCGGCGCCGGTCGGCGGCGGTGAGGTTGCCCAGCTCCCGGTCGTGCACGGTGATCAGGGCAGGCTCGTCCAGCGCGAAGGCGATGTGCCCGCGCAGCAGCGCGTCCAGGGCCTCCTCGGCGCCCGCCGCCCGGGCCACCAGCTCCCGGCCCCGGCCCGCCAGCCGGTCGCTGACGTCCACCAGCACCTCGCCGAGCAGCGCCTGCTTACCGGGGAAGTGCCGGTACAGGGCGGGACCGGTGGTGCCGACGGCACGTCCGAGGTCGTCGATGGACACGCCCCGGTAGCCGTGCTCGGCGAAGAGCCGTGCCGCCGCGCCCAGGATCGCCGTCCTGCGCCGACCCGCGGGTCTGACCGCCATCCGCCCTCCTTCTCACACCGGAGACGCCCCGGCCCTGGACACCTATGTTAGTAGTTACTAACATCGCAGATGTTAGTGAGCATTAACACCCCTCCACGAGAGGACAACATGAGCAGGGCATCTGTGCTCGGCACCGCGGTGGACACCGCCGGGCCCGCCTTCGCCGCCAACGAGGCGGCGAACCGCGCCCTCGCCCTGGAGCTGCGCGAGCGGATCGCGACCGCCGCCCTGGGCGGCCCGGAGAAGACCCGGGCACGGCACGTCGAACGCGGCAAACTCCTGCCACGCGACCGTGTCGACCTCCTTTTGGACCCCGGTTCCCCCTTCTTGGAGATCGCGCCCCTGGCCGCCTACGGGCTCTACGGCCGAGACGGCCAGGACGCCCCCGGAGCGGGGATGATCGCCGGCGTGGGCCGCGTCATGGGCCGCCCGATGGTCGTGGTCGCCAACGACGCCACGGTCAAGGGCGGCAGCTACTACCCCATGACCGTCAAGAAGCACCTGCGCGCCCAGGAGGTGGCGCTGCACAACCGGCTGCCGTGCGTCTACCTCGCCGACTCCGGCGGCGCGTTCCTGCCCATGCAGGACGACGTGTTCCCCGACCGCGAGCACTTCGGCCGGATCTTCTACAACCAGGCCACCATGTCCAGGCTGGGCATCCCGCAGATCGCGGCGGTACTGGGCTCGTGCACGGCGGGCGGCGCCTACGTCCCGGCGATGAGCGACGAGGCGGTCATCGTCCGCGACCAGGGCACGATCTTCCTGGGCGGCCCTCCCCTGGTGAAGGCCGCCACCGGCGAGGTCGTCACCGCCGAGGAACTGGGCGGCGGCGACCTGCACTCGCGGATCTCGGGGGTCACCGACCACCTGGCCGACGACGACGCCCACGCCCTGACCCTCGTCCGGCGCATCGCCGACACCCTGGGACCGCCCGAGCCTCCCGCCTGGGAGGTGCGCGAGCCCCGTCCCCCGGCGCTGGACCCCGAGGAGCTGTACGGGGTGGTCCCCGCCGACACCCGCACCCCCTACGACGTGCGCGAGGTCATCGGCCGCGTCGTGGACGACAGCGAGTTCACCGAGTTCAAGGCCGAGTACGGCACCACTCTGGTCACCGGGTTCGCGCACATCCACGGCCACCCGGTCGGGATCGTGGCCAACAACGGCATCCTGTTCGCCGAGTCCGCGCTCAAGGGAGCCCACTTCATCGAGCTGTGCGACCGGCGCGGCGTGCCGCTGGTGTTCCTGCAGAACATCTCCGGGTTCATGGTGGGGCGCGACTACGAGGCGGGCGGCATCGCCAAGCACGGCGCGAAGATGGTCACCGCGGTGGCGTGCGCCCGGGTCCCCAAGTTCACCGTGGTCATCGGCGGCTCCTTCGGCGCGGGCAACTACAGCATGTGCGGCCGGGCCTACTCCCCCCGCTTCCTGTGGATGTGGCCGGGCGCCCGCATCTCGGTGATGGGCGGCGAGCAGGCCGCCTCGGTGCTCTCCACCGTCCGCCGCGACCAGCTCGCCGCGCGCGGTGAGGAGTGGTCCGCCGAGGACGAGGAGGAGTTCAAGGCCCCCATCCGCGACCAGTACGAGGAGCAGGGCAGCCCGTACTACTCCACCGCACGCCTGTGGGACGACGGTGTGATCGACCCCGCCGACACCCGCGACGTGCTCGCCATGGCCCTGTCCGCCGCCCGCCACGCGCCGCTGGAACCGGTGGGCTACGGCGTCTTCCGGATGTGAGGAACCCTTGACCACCACACCACGACCCCTGACCCCCGCGGCGGTGCTCGTCGCCAACCGGGGCGAGATCGCACTGCGGATCATCCGCACCCTGAACCGCATGGGGATCGGCTCGGTGGCGGTGTACACCGACGCCGACACCGACTCACCGCACGTCCTGGCCGCCGACCGCGCACTGCGGGTGGAGGGCTACCTGGACGCCGCCTCGATCGTGGCCGCCGCCCTGGACGGCGGCGCCGCCATGGTGCACCCCGGCTACGGCTTCCTGTCCGAGAACGCCGACTTCGCCCGGGCCTGCGCCGACGCCGGGCTGACCTTCGTCGGACCGCCCCCCTCGGCCATCGAGGCGATGGGCGACAAGATCCGCGCCAAGGACACGGTGGCCGCCGCGGGCGTGCCCGTCCTGGGCGGGTTCACCGAGAAGCCCGGCCGGCCCATGGACGACGACGCGCTGCTCGGCGCCGCCGCCGAGATCGGCTATCCGCTGCTCATCAAGCCCTCCGCCGGCGGCGGCGGCAAGGGCATGCGGGCCGTGCACTCCCCCGACGAGCTCGCCGCCGGCGCCGCGGCCGCCCGCCGGGAGGCCCTGGCCGCCTTCGGCGACTCCACCCTGCTGGTGGAGCGGCTGGTGCAGCGGCCCCGGCACATCGAGGTGCAGGTCCTGGCCGACGGCCACGGCAACGTCGTCCACCTGGGCGAGCGCGAGTGCAGCCTGCAGCGCCGCCACCAGAAGGTGGTGGAGGAGGCGCCCTCCCCGCTGCTCACCGAGGCCCAGCGCGCCACCATGGGCGAGGCCGCCGTGGCCGCCGCCCGCTCCTGCGGGTACGTGGGCGCGGGCACGGTGGAGTTCATCGCCGAGGCGGGCTCCGACGGTGAGCTGTCCTTCTCGTTCCTGGAGATGAACACCCGCCTCCAGGTGGAGCACCCGGTCACCGAGAAGGTCGTGGCCGTGCGCGGCGAGCGCGGCGTCGACCTGGTCGAGCTCCAGGTGCTGGTGGCGACGGGCGAGCCGCTGCCCTTCGCCCAGGAGGACGTGTCCTGGCACGGGCACGCCGTGGAGGCGCGGATCTACGCCGAGGACGCCGACCGGGGCTTCCTGCCCACGGGCGGCCCGATCCTGTCCCTCCACGAGCCCTCCGGCCACGAGGTGCGGGTGGACTCGGGGATCGCCGTGGGCGGCGAGATCACCTCCGCGTTCGACCCGATGCTCGCCAAGGTGATCACCTGGGGCCCCGACCGTGCCAAGGCGCTGCACCGGATGGACCACGCCCTGGCCGCCTACCTCCTGCTCGGCTGCGTCACCAACACCGCGTTCCTGCGCCGCCTGCTGCGCCACCCGCGCGTGGTGGCCGGTGACCTGAGCACCGACCTGATCGAGTCCGACCCGCCCGAGCCCGCCCCCGAGGCCCCTCCCGAGGACGTGTACGCGGCGGCGGCCCTGGACCACCAGCTGGACCTGGAGGGACCCGCCACCGCGGACCGGTTCGCCGTCCCCGACGGGTGGCGGATGGGCGAGCGGGCGTGGACGCCGTGGCGCCTGCGGGCGCCCCGGCACGACCCCGCCGTCGTCCACGTACAGCGCGTGGAGCGCGACACCTACCGGGTGCGTGTGGACGGAGCCGAGCCGGAGGCTCCGGTCGTGGGCGCCGGGGGGCGACGGGCGGGAGGGCCCGCCACGGCCCGGGTCCGCCGCTCCCCCGACGGAGCCTGGCTGCGCGTCACCTACGCGGGCCGCACCCGCACCTACAGGCGCGCCCACGACCCGGCCACCGCGCACCGGTGGCTGGGCACGGACGGTGCCGCGTGGGCCCTGCACGAGGAGCCCGTCGCGGCCGCCCTGCGCGACGACGAGGCCGCCGCCGACGGCACGGTCCGCAGCCCCATGCCCGGAACGGTGCTCGACGTCCCGGTCCGGGTGGGGCAGACGGTACGGGCGGGCACCCCGCTCGTCGTCGTCGAGGCCATGAAGATGGAGCACTCCGTCACCTCACCCGTCGACGGGACCGTCGCGACCGTGGCGGTGCGTCCCGGCGCGTCCGTACCCATGGACGCCGTCCTGGTCACCGTCGAACCCCTTCGGGACGGACCCGCCGACACCCAGGGCGTGTCCGTCCCCGCCACCAGCGAGGAGAACCAGCGATGAACCGTCACCAGCTCTCGACCGAGCACGCCGACCTGCGGGCCGCCGTGGAGGAGTTCGCGCGCAGCGAGGTCGCCCCGGTCATCGGCGACTACTACGAGCGGGAGGCCTTCCCGTACGAGGTCGTCGCCAAGATGGGGCGGATGGGCCTGTTCGGGCTGCCCTTCCCCGAGGAGCACGGGGGCATGGGCGGCGACTACTTCGCGCTGTGCCTGGCGCTGGAGGAGCTCGCCCGGGTGGACTCGTCGGTGGCCATCACCCTGGAGGCGGGGGTGTCCCTGGGGGCGATGCCCATCTACCGGTTCGGTACCGACGACCAGAGGAAGGCCTACCTGCCGAAGCTGTGCTCGGGCGAGGCCCTGGGGGCGTTCGGGCTGACCGAGCCGGACGGCGGCTCCGACGCCGGGGCCACGAAGACCACCGCGCGCCTGGAGGGCGGCGAGTGGGTGATCAACGGGACGAAGTCGTTCATCACCAACTCGGGCACGGACATCACCGCCCTGGTGACGGTGACCGCCGTGACGGGTCGGCGGGAGGACGGACGGCCGGAGATCTCCTCGATCCTCGTGCCGAGGGGGACGCCGGGCTTCTCGGTGGGCCAGAAGTACTCGAAGGTGGGCTGGAACGCCTCCGACACCAACGAGCTGGTGTTCGAGGACTGCCGGGTGCCCGAGGCCAACCTGGTCGGCGAGCGCGGACGCGGGTACGCGCAGTTCCTGCGGATCCTGGACGAGGGCCGCATCGCCATCGCAGCGCTGTCGGTCGGCCTGGCGCAGGGGTGCGTGGACGAGAGCGTGCGCTACGCCCACGAGCGGCACGCCTTCGGCAGCTCCATCGGCAGCTACCAGGCGATCCAGTTCAAGATCGCCGAGATGGAGTCGCGGGCGCACACCGCCCGGCTGGCCTACTACGACGCGGCCTCGCGGATGCTGGCGGGCGAGCCGTTCAAGAAGGAGGCGGCGATCGCCAAGCTGGTGGCCTCCAACGCCGCCATGGACAACGCGCGCGACGCCACACAGGTCTTCGGCGGCTACGGGTTCATGAACGACTACCCCGTGGGCCGCTTCTACCGCGACGCCAAGATCCTGGAGATCGGCGAGGGCACCAGCGAGGTGCAGAAGATGCTCATCGCCCGCGAGCTGGGCCTGCCGGCGTAGGTCCGTCCGGTCCACCACGGTCGAGGACCCCCGGGAGCGCTGTTCCCGGGGGTCCGCTCCGCCGGCGTGCGTGTCAGCCGTTCCCCGCGCGGATCTTCTCGATCCGCTCGCGGGCGGAGTCGGTCCACTCCTGCCGGGCACCTCCGACCTCCAGCAGGGCGGAGACCGCCCGCTCCATCTCCTCCAGCGCGCCGTCCCGTTCGAGGGCGCCGTTCTCGTACCGTGCCCACACGAGCCGGAACCGGGACATCAGGGGCTCGGCGTGGTCCTCCCCGAACACCCGTAGCTCCGATTCGTGGAGGGCGCGGTACCACCGCTCGGCTCCCTCCCAGTCTCCACAGGTGCGGAGCATGTGGCACACACAGGCCAGGGAGGACCTGGTCCGCTCGGCGTCGGGACCCAACACGTCCCTGTAGGCCTCGTACACCGCGGTCATCTCCTCCGTGGCCCGCCTTCCCCGTCCCGTCTCCTCCCAGATGTGCGCCAGGCACTTGCGGTCCTGGAGCAGAGCCGAGTCCTGCTCGTCGTGGCCCCCGGAACGCCGCTTCTCCAGCACGCCGAGGTACACGCCCTCCGCATCCGTATGGGCACCCAGCGCCCAGAGGGCGTCCCCGTGCATGTGGAGCGCGGCGTAGTACGTCTGGTCGTCGAAGGGTTCGGCCCGCTCCGTCAGGGAGACGTAGTGCAGGCTCTCGGCCCTGGCCTCCGGAACCTTCTGTTTCCGGAGGTTGACGGCCAGGCAGCGGACGAGGTCCCTGTACATCCCCGTCGCGCCGGCTCCGGCCTCCTCCAGCTCCGACAGGATGCGCCGGTACTCCACCTCCGCCTCCGGGAACCGCCCCATCTCGTCCAGGCGGTGAGCGATCTGGTGACGGCTGTGGTGATCCAGTACGGAGCGTTCTCCGCGGTAGTCGTCGATGAGTGCGTCGTACTGGGCGTGGGCCCCGTCCTTGTCCCCGCGAAACTGCATGAACTGAGCGAGCACGCCTTGTGTGAACGCCGTGTACGGGCTGTCCGGGCCCAGCACACGGCGCCGGGCCCACAGGACCGCGCGCAACTCGGACTCGACCTCGGCGGGATCGCCGTCCAGGGAGTTCGTGGCCGCCAGGTTGTGCCGCGTCATCAGGGTCTCCGGGTGCTCCTCGCCCAGAACCCTTCGCTGGGTGGCGAGGAGGTCGGCGTACTCGGCCTTTTGCTCGTCATCCTCCATGGCGGCCAGCGCATGTCTGTTCCGCACCGTCAACCGGACCTCGTCCTCGGCATCCAGGGCTTCGCAACGCGTGTGGAGCACCGCGGACAGTGCGAGGACCGTCTCGTACTGGTGCGTGAACACCAGGAAGGTGAACGCCTCGATCCCCGAGCGCACGGCCGAACGCAGTATCTCCGTCGAGTCGTCCTCCACCCGGGACACGACCGCGATGACGTGCGGGGAGATCAGCCGCCACCAGGTCCAGTTCCCGGGCGACTCCGGCTCACATGCCGCACCCGCGGCGAGCATGTCCACGGCCGTGCCCCAGACCGCCGCGCGTTCCCGCTTCGACGACTCGCGAACGTGGCGGGCATTGGACTCCTGGACCACGCGGTGGACACGCAGGCACGGAACGGGCTCCTCGTCCTCGGGAGTCCCCGCGCTGTCGGCGACGTCGACGACCTCCACCAGGCTGAGGTCCACCAGGGAGGTCAGAGCGGTGTCCACGCGCTCCAGGGCGGGCGGGTCCGACAACAGTCCGCGCCGGGCGGCGATGTCGACGTCCAACAGGTCCGCCGGAAAGGGTTCGGGAGCGAAGCACGACAACAGGCGCATCAGCGGGCGCGCCTCTACCAGGCCCTGTTCGTCGAGCAGGTCGAGGGAGAGTTCCCAGGTCCGGCTGATCAGCCGTCGGTGCAGGTGCTCGGTGTCGGCGGCCGCCCCTCCCCCGGCCCCCCGGTCCAGGAGTTCGGGCCCCAGGTCGCCCAGGACCTCCAGATAGGCGTCGAAGGTCCGTATCCGCTTCGAGGGGCCACCGCCTCGGCGGAGCAGTCCCACACCGCTCGCGGTCCGTGCCAGGTAGGCGCCGGCCAGGCGCAGCGCGAGCGGGAGTCCGCCCAGGCGCTCGGCGAGCAGGCGGGCCTGCGCCTCCGTTCCGGCGTTGCCCGCGAGGTCGATCAGGATGTCGGCGCCGTCGTCGGCCGGGAGCACGTCCACCGGATGGCGCCGAGTGGCCCCACCCCAGACCTCGGCGGAACCCACCCGCGTGGTCACCACGGTGAGCCCGGTCCCACTGGTCCGGACCCAGCCGGTGCCGTCACCGGGCACCCGGTCCGGGGCCGCCAGCCGCGTGGGATCGTCCGCGTTGTCGAGCACCAGCAGCCAGGGGCGCTGAGCCGCGTCGAGGTGGCGCCACAGCAGGTCGGTGGCACTGGCCCGACCCGCCCAGGCGTCGGCCGCCTCCTCTTCGTCCGCGCCCAGTTCCAGAGCGATCTCGCGCAGGGCGGTGACCATCCGGTCGTGGTCGTCGGCGGGGACCCAGAAGACCGTGTACCCGCGTTCGCGTGCGTCCCGGGCCAGACTGAGCGCGACGGTCGTCTTCCCGCAGCCGCCCAGGCCGTGAAGCACCTCGACGTGCTCGCCCGGGGCCGCCAGCGTCTCCCGCAGTGACCTGAGAAGTCCGTCGCGGCCCCGCACACGCGTGGGCAGCTCACCGATCGGCGGCCGGATCGAGTACAGGCCGGGCCCGCGCTGCTCGGCGGCCGGGTCGTCCCGCACGCTCCGTGCGCGCTGGCCACGCTGTCTCCGTGCCTGTGCGGCGGCTTCGCACCGCGCGGACCACTCGCTGCTCACACGGACGTCACACGCCCCGAGAACCGCCTTCACGGTCTCCCAGGACGCCCTTTTGCCGTTGAGCGCGTCGGAGACCGTGCCCGCCGCCTTGCCCGCCGCCTCGGCCAGCTCCTTCACCCCGTTGTACCCGGCGTCGTCCATGGCGTCGCGCAGACGCTCGGCCAGTGCACGCGCCTCCTCCGGCGCGTCAGGGTCGACGGGATCCTGTGGTCGTCCCATGGGGCTCCCTTCGAACGTGTCCTGCCGGGCGAACAACGTCGATTGTTCAGTGAACAACCCGTCTACGCCTGGGTTGTTCGCGGATTGTTCGTGACCGGTTCCGGACAACCCTCACTATCCGTACCTCTGGAGTCACCGCACGTTCGGTGCGGTGGGAACAGGGCCGTGCCGGACACGGCGGAGAAGGGTGCGGAGGTGCGACGGATGGAGATCCTGACGCAGGCGGTGACCGAGTACGGTCCCGTGGTGGTGCTGGTCCTGCGGGCGGTCCAGGTGGGGCTGGGCGTCGCCCGGGAGACCCGGGAACTCCGGCGGGCGGGGAACGCCCGGGAGGAGTGACGGCTCCCCACCGTCGGCTCCGGTTCCTCCCCTCTTACCGGACGGCGGGCCCCGGACGGTCCGAGATCGTCCGGGACCGCCCGTGCTCCCGGGGCTCACCCCGTCCCGAGGTCGCGGGCGGTGCCCCCGGAGACGGCCCGGAGCTTGTCCGGGTTGGCCACGTTGTGGACGGCGGTGATGCGGCCCCGGGCGTCGAGGTCGAGGGTGACGGTGGCGATGACGCGGTCCGGTCCGGTGAACAGTATGCCCGGGCCGCCGTTGACCTCCACGAGTTCGGCGTCCATGTCGGTGGGCTCGACGCCCTGGTAGGTGACTGTGCCGATGGCCGCGAACCAGGCGGCCACCGTGGAGGCGCCCACGACCGGACGCAGAGCCTGGCGGACTCTTCCCCCGCCGTCGGTCCACAGGGTGACGTCCGGGGACAGCAGCTCCATCAGAGCGTTGACGTCACCGCCGGACGCGGCGGAGAGGAAGCGTTCGGTGACCTCGCGCCGCCGCGCCCGGTCCGCGGTGAAGCGCGGCCGCCGGGCCCGCACGTGCCCACGGGCGCGGTGCGCGGCCTGGCGCACCGCGGCCTCGGAGCGCTCCACCGCCTCCGCGATCTCGGCGTGGCCGAAGCCGAAGACCTCCCTCAGCACGAACACCGCCCGTTCGAGCGGGCTCAGTGTCTCCAGCACCACCAGCATCGCCATCGACACCGAATCGGCCTCCGCGACCTTCTCGGCGGTGTCATCGCTGGTGAGGACGGGTTCCGGCAGCCAGGGCCCCACGTAGGCCTCCCGCTTGTACCGGGCAGAACGCAGCCGTGCCAGTGCCTCGTTCGACACGATCCGCGTCAGGTACGCCCTGGGGTCGGCCACCTGGGAGCGGTCGGCGCCCGACCACTTGATCCAGGCCTCCTAGACGGCGTCCTCGGCGTCGGCCGCGGTGCCGAGGAGGCGGTAGGCCACCGAGAACAGCAGTCGGCGGTGTTCGTGGAAGACCTGCTGGTCGGCGTCCGGGATCGGGTGGTCCATCACGCCTCCCGGTTCGAACGGCCGCCACGGGGCCAGAACGCGCCCGAGGCGGGCATCCTCTTCATGCGGCCGTACGTCGGCCAGGGGGGAGGCCGACACCGTCTCCTTGTACCGGACCGCCGTGCGACCTGTCAGGTACGCCCGGCGGGGACTGCCGTCGGGGCGGGTGAACTGCACGACCGCGTCACCGCGCCCCAGGCTCACCGGCGTGTGGTAGTAGCCGAAGCGGAACGGCTTGGGCCGCCTGCCCTCCAGCTCACGGACGATCGAGACCGCCGCGTGCACACCGGTCGGCATGCCGCTCTGGCAGGTGCCGTGCATGACGCCGTATCCCTGGCGGACCGCGGCCGCGTCGCCCACGGCGTACACCCGCGGGTGGGAGACCGACCGCAGCGCGGTGTCGGTGACGACGCGGCCGCGCTCGTCGACGGCCAGCCCGGCGGCGGCCGCCAGCGGCGCCGCCCGGGTACCGCCGGTCCACAGGACCACGTCGGCGGCGACGCGCTCCCCGCACGTCAGCTCGACCGCGTCGGGGAGCACCCTCGCCACCTCGACCCCGTCGCGCGTCCTCACGCCCAGACGTCGGAGCGCCGACCGCAGATACGCCCCGGCCCCGGGGTTCATGTCCGCGCCGGGCTCGCGCGACCCCAGCAACACGACGCCCAGTTCCGGGTACCGCTCGGCGATCTCGGCGGCCGACTCGACGCCGGTCAGACCACTGCCGCCGACCACCACCGTGCCGCGGCCGAGCCGGGCCAGCCGGTCGGCTAGCAGTTCGGCGTCCCGGGCGCCGTCCAGGGTGTACGCGTGCTCCTCGGCGCCCGGCACCGCCGCCGTGTCGGCCACACCGCCCAACCCGTACACCAGCGTGTCGTAGTGCAGGACCAGGTCGTCGTCGACGCGCACGGTCCTCGTCTTCGCGTCCACCGCCCTCACCCAGCCGCGCACGAAACGCGCACCCGTGCCCTCCAGCAGCTCCGGGACGCTCAGCTCGGCGAGCCGCCGCCCGGTCGCGCTCATGTGCAGCCGCAGCCGCTCGGTGAACCGCTCCTGGGCGTTCACCAGGGTCACCCGCACGTCCTCGCGCCCACCGACCCGGGCCGCGAGCTGGACCGCCGCGGACATGCCCGCGTAGCCCGCCCCCAGGACCAGGACACGGCGCGGGGTCGCCGTACCGGTCGTGTGTTGTGCGCTCATCGTCTCGCCTTCCCTCATCCGCCGCTGACGACCACCAGATGCGGGCCGACCCCGGTTCGTGACGCGACGGCAGTGTGTCGTGGGTCACAACCGATGCCGGCCGACCGAGCCCCAGGGCCGACCCGAAGGCTCCTTTCGCCCCCACCGCCACGGCGGCCATTGTCAGCCGAAGCGCCTTCTTCCCGGCGCCGACGCGGATTGTCCGTGGCCGGCTCCGGACACTTTTCACCCTGTGTACTTAAGGAATTACCAGAGGTCCGGGAAAAAGCGGGAAACCGCGTGCGACAGGGCGTGAAAAGGCGCATGGGCGCCGATGCGTACCGTGTTCGCGCAGGTGGTGGACGCACGGTTCGCTCGCGGTGGTGCCGCCGAGATCGGTTCGGGTAGATAGGGAACGGAACGCGAGGGCCCTGTGAACTCCGGTGAGTCACCGGAGGACAACGCCAAGGGGTGACAAGTCCCCACAATCAACACAGAATGGACCCGTACCACCATCACGGGTCCCTGATTTTCCGGACCCGGACACCGCACGGTGGGCTCCTGGCGGGCCCACGGTCAACCACATCCCCCGCCCGGAGGAGACACCGGATGGAAGGCGCCCTGTCTGTGATCGCGCTGGTCGCCGTCGTCGTGTCGGCCGGCACGGTCGTGGTCGCCGCGCACTTTCGCAAGGAGCGCACGGCCGAACTGCGGAGCTGGGCGCACACGCACGGATGGACCTACACCGACCACCTTCCGCGTCCGCTGGGGGAGGCCACCCTCCCCCGGTCCGCCGTCGGCCCGCACCCGCGCGCCCAGCACGTGCTCACCGGGCGCCGCCGCCAGTACCCGGTGGTCGCCTTCGAGCAGACGCACACGATGGGCAAGGGCACGGGCAGGGTCCGGCACACCCACCGGATCGTGGCCGTGCGCACCCCCGGGCCGGGCGCCGAACTGCAGATCCTGCGCAGACGGGACCGGGGCGCCTCCGACGACACCTTCGACAGCACCTTCCACGCCTCGGGCAGCGACCCCGCGTTCACCGAGGCCGTGCTCGACGGCGTGGTCACCAAGTGGCTGCTGGCCGATCCCCGGTCGCGGTCCCTGCCCGTGCGCTTCAGCGGGGACTACGTCCTCACCTGGGCGACCATGCGGCTGGACCCCGACCGCGCCCTGACCATCGCCGACTACCTGATCGACCTCGTGGAGCGGATCCCCGCCGAGGCCTGGAAACGGCGTGCTCCGGGACGCTGAGAGGCGCCGCCGCCGGCACGTACGCCCTCCGGGCGTTCGGCCTGCTCGCGAGGGGCGGATAGGATCCGCTTGCCCCGTAGCAACAAGGAGTAACACCCCCATGAGCGACCCCAACGCGACGCATCGCATCTCGCGCGCGGACCTGTTCCGCGACGACGAGGAGGAGACCACCCCGGACCCCGACTCGACCGCGCGCATCTCCCGCGCGGACCTGTTCCGCGACGACGAGGAGCCCCCGGCGCAGGGCGACGAGCGCTGAGGAGCCCCCGAACGGCGAAGCGCCCATCCGTTCCCCTCGGATGGGCGCTCCCCACGTGTGCGGCGCGAGGCGTCGGCACGGCCTCCCGGCGGCGCCGGCGGGCCGCGACCCGCTAGCGGCGCTCGCGGACGGCGGCCACGATCTCGGCCACCGCCTCGTCCACCGGCACACCGTTGTTCTGCGAGCCGTCCCGGTAGCGGAAGGACACCGCGTTCTTGCTGATGTCCTCGTCGCCGGCCAGCAGCATGAAGGGCACCTTCTGCTTCTGGGCGTTGCGGATCTTCTTCTGCATGCGGTCGTCGCTGGCGTCCACCTCGACGCGGATGCCCTCGGCTCGCAGCTTGGCGGCGACCTCCTGCAGGTAGGGCACGTGCTCGTCGGCGATGGGGATGCCGACCGCCTGCACCGGTGCCAGCCAGGCCGGGAACGCGCCCGCGTAGTGCTCCAGCAGGACGGCGAAGAACCGCTCGATGGAGCCGAACAGGGCACGGTGGATCATTACCGGGCGCCGGCGCGAGCCGTCGGCGGCGGTGTACTGGAGGTCGAACAGCTCGGGCAGGTTGAAGTCCAGCTGGATGGTGGACATCTGCCAGGTGCGGCCGATGGCGTCCTTGGCCTGTACCGAGATCTTGGGACCGTAGAAGGCGGCCCCGCCCGGGTCCATGACCAGGTCCAGGCCCTGCTTCTGCGCGGCCTCGCGCAGGGTCTCGGTGGCCTCCGCCCAGACCTCGTCGTCGCCGACGTACTTCTCCGGGTCCTTGGTGGACAGCTCCAGGTAGAAGTCGTCCAGGCCGTAGTCGCGCAGCAGGTCGAGCACGAAGGTCAGCAGCGAGTCCAGCTCGTCGGCCATCTGCTCCTTGGTGCAGTAGATGTGCGCGTCGTCCTGGGTGAAGCCGCGGGCGCGGGTCAGGCCGTGCACCACGCCCGACTTCTCGTACCGGTACACGGTGCCGAACTCGAACATGCGCAGCGGCAGCTCACGGTAGGAGCGCCCGCGCGCGTCGAAGATCAGGTTGTGCATCGGGCAGTTCATCGGCTTGAGGTAGTAGTCCTGGCCGCCGTCGAGCTGCATGGGGGGGTACATCCCGTCCGCGTACCAGCTCAGGTGCTGGGACTTCTCGAACAGGGTGCTCTTGGTGGCGTGCGGGGTGTAGACGAACTCGTACCCGCTCTCCTCGTGCCTCTTGCGGGAGTAGTCCTCCATCACCCGGCGGACGGTGCCGCCCTTGGGGTGGAAGACCGCCAGGCCCGAACCGATCTCGTCCGGGATGGAGAACAGGTCCAGCTCGGAGCCGAGCTTGCGGTGGTCGCGCTTCTCGGCCTCCTCCAGGAAGGCCAGGTGGGCCTTGAGCGCGTCCTTGCTCTCCCACGCGGTGCCGTAGACGCGCTGCAACTGCGGGTTGGTCTCCTTGCCCCGCCAGTAGGCCGCGGCGGTGCGCATGAGCTTGAAGGCCGGGATGACCCGGGTGGTGGGCAGGTGCGGCCCGCGGCACAGGTCCTTCCAGCACAGCTCGCCGGTGCGCGGGTGGACGTTGTCGTAGATGGTCAGCTCACCGGCGCCGACCTCCACCCCAGCGCCCTCGGCGGCCTCGGTGGCGCCGCCCTTGAGGCCGATCAGCTCCAGCTTGTAGGGCTCGGTGGCCAGCTCGGCGCGGGCGTCCTCCTCGGAGACGACGCGGCGGTCGAAGCGCTGCCCCTGCTTGACGATCTGCTGCATCTTCTTCTCGATGCTCTTCAGGTCGGCGGGGGTGAAGGGCTCGGCGACGTCGAAGTCGTAGTAGAAGCCGTTCTCGACGGGCGGGCCGATGCCCAGCCTGGCCTCGGGGAAGAGCTCCTGGACGGCCTGGGCGAGGACGTGCGCGGTGGAGTGGCGCAGGATCGCCCGGCCCTCCTCGGAGTCGATGGTGATCGGCTCGACGGCGTCACCGTCGTGCAGCTCCCGGGCGAGGTCGCGCGGCTCGCCGTTGACCAGCGCCGCGATGACGGTCCTGCCGTCGGCTTCCAGTGCCTGCCCCGCCGTGGTGGTGGCCGCCACCGCACGCGGGGTTCCGGCGAGGGTGATGTGCAGCTCAGGCGCGGCGGACACGGTGACTCCTAGAAAGACGTGGATTGCTGTCGAACGCGCGGCGACCGCCTCGGGCGGGCGGTCGGGCGTCTGCCTTCGATGCTATCGGCTCCGGAACGGGTCCGCCTCGGTCGTCCACAGGTCGTCCGGCGCCCACGTCGGCGGCGTCCGCGGGAGCCGCCCTCCGCGGCCGTGGGGGGGCAGAAGGTCCGGTCCGGGATTCGGCTGTGGACTCGGTCCGGAATTCGGGTATCCCGATCTGTGTCGCGTGAAGGGCGACGGACGGGGGCACGAGTTCGGACAGGAGTTCGTTGTGACAGGAGCAGACCCTTCGGAGGCCGTGCACAGTCCCGTGGAGGGCCATTGATCCCGACATCCGGATCGGTGACAATCAGCAGACATCCGACGACCGCTCCCGACCACCGCACCCAGTCGACCCGCATGCATCCACTCGCCTCGACCGAATACTGTGAGCGCATGTCACCGAGCCCACCGACCGGCCCACCGGCCCCGGAGACATCCCCCCGCCACCGTACCCGTGTGCGTATGTGGCGGCGGCTACGAGCAAGGTTGCGCCTGTTCCGCAGGCGCATGCACACCCACCCGGTCCTGCACCTGCCCTGGCGCATCCTCGTGGGGACCGTCGGCGCCCTCGTGCTCCTGGCCGGGCTCCTCATGATGATCGCTCCCGGGCCCGGTCTGGCCGCCGTCGTCCTCGGCCTGGTCATCATCAGCACCGAGTTCCGGTGGGCCCGACGGCTGGTGCGGCCCGCCCAGATGTGGTTCCACCGCGCGGAGCGGTACGGGATGCGGCTCAGGAACGAGCTCCTCCGGCGCCTCCGGGAGCGCAGGGCGGCACGCCGGCGCCCGCTGCCCGGCACACCGCCCGCCGAGTAGGGGCGGCCGCGGAAGCGTCCTCCCGGTGGGGGACGTACGGCTTCCGTGCCCACCGCGGGTGCGTGCAACGAAAAAGAGGGACCGGATCCGTGTGCTACGGATCCGGCCCCTCTTCGCTGTGGGCGATACTGGACTCGAACCAGTGACCTCGTCGGTGTGAACGACGCGCTCTAGCCAACTGAGCTAATCGCCCCGGGTGACTTCCCCGCCCGACCCGTCGTTCGGACAAGGAAAACTCTAGCGCATGTCCGGGGGTGGTCGGCGCACACGGACCCGTCCGACGGATCCATCGCTGTGTGACAGAGCTCACATTACTCTTTCGAAAGGTCCGTGGGAGTGTCCGCTGTCGGCCCCGAACCCTGCGGTGATAGGGAGTTCCAACCTCCGCGGTCCCTCCGGGAAGCACCCGGACATGACCTTCCCGTGACGTGGGACACCCGACATGGGGAAATCTTTGGTTTCTCCTGGTCATTACAGTGACGAAGGATCGTGGAGCCGTGCAGCGGCGCGCTGGACCCGCTGGGCGGGCAGCGAGAACTCCGGTCCCAATCCCACCAAGAAAGCCTCCGTACTCACGTCATGTTCCGCGGGAAGCCGCGTTGGAGCCAGTGAGACGGCAACCGACCCGCGCCGCAACAGCAAGGGCGGACGAGAAAAGGTTTGGCGAACATGAACAGTAGCGACACCACTGCCACCGCCGAGCTGGGCCTGCGGCTCGTGGTTCCCGAGCGAACAGCGGTCCCGCTGGTCGCACGGCTCGATTACAGCGCTGAGGACCCGTACGCGATTCGGGTCGCCTTCCACACCGGCGAGGACAACCCCGTCGAGTGGATCTTCGCCCGTGAGCTCCTCACGGTCGGCATCGTGCGCCCGGTCGGCGAGGGCGACGTCCGGGTGTGGCCCTCCAAGGACGAAAGCGGCGACCGCGGTGTGAGCATCGCGCTCTCCTCCCCCTTCGGCCAGGCCGAGTTCGACACCCAGGTCGCTCCGCTGGCCGAGTTCCTGCACAAGACCTACGAGATCGTCCCGGCGGGCCAGGAGGACCAGTTCGTGGACCTCGACGAGGAGATCCAGCAGCACCTCCACTCCTGATCCCGTGTTCCCCCGGGGACTCGTGAGACGACATGACTGAGGGGCGGCGCGCCGTGCGCCGCCCCTCAGCCGTGTCCGCGTGGTCGGGCGTGTCCGGGTGTGTCAGGGGTCGATGTCGGCCGCGGAGCGCTCGGCGAACACCGCCATGGCCTTGGCCGTGACCGGGCCGGGCTCCCCGGACACCTCCTGGTCGCCGATGTGCAGGATCGGCTGCACGTCGCGCCCGGTGGAGGTCAGGAAGGCCTCGGTGATCTCGGAGAGGCGCTCCATGGGGACGTCCTCCTCCTCACCGCCGAACCACTCCAGGACGAGCTCGCGGGTGATGCCCGCCAGCGGTCCGGCCGACAGCGGCGGGGTGACCAGCCTGCCGTCCAGCACCACGAAGACGTTGCTGCCGGTTCCCTCGCACAGGTTGCCGCTCACGTTGCGAAAGACCGCCTCGCTGGCGCCGAGCCGCTTGGCGTGGGCCAGGGCGCGCACGTTCTCGGCGTAGGAGGTGGTCTTGAGCCCGGCCAGTGCACCGAACTCGTTACGCGGCCAGGGGGCCAGCGCCACGTCGGTGTGCGGAGCGACCCCCGGGAAGGGCCCCAGGGCCACGATGGCCGTCTGCTCGCCCGGGGAGCGGTCCGAGCCCAGCGGTCCGGCGCCGTCGGTGACGGTGATGCGCACCCTGGCGTCGGTCAGGTCGGGGTTGGCCGCCACGGCCCGCGCGACGCCGTCGGCGATCAGCTCCAGGTCGGGCTCGGCCATGCCCAGGCCCTCGGCGGAGCGGGCCAGCCGCCTCAGATGGCGGGTGAGGGCGAACGGGCGGCCGCCCTGGGCCCGCACCGTCTCGAAGACCCCGTCCCCCACCGTGATCCCGTGGTCGGCCACGGGGATACGCGCCTCGCTCTCGTCGACGACGGCGCCGCGGCCGTACCCGGCACCCGCTATCCACACCCTCATTTCCAACCCCCAAGTTCTCAGGCGCCCAGGTCGGGCCGGTGTCACCACCGATCCTCCCACCTCGGCCCCGCTCCGGGTCCCACGTCCCCGTACCCGCCACCCCACGGGTTGGCAAGTCCTCTGACCAGCACCGGCCGCCGGCCCGCCGCCCCGGCCGGACCACCCCGCCATCGCGACTGGTCACACGCCTCGGTCTCACAGGTCCTCCAAGGGGACACACCGTGGCGGCCGGACAGATAAGTTACGAATGACTATCATCTGGGCAACGCTTATGCGGGACCGGCAGCGGCCGGCCGAGCTCCTCCCCCACGGACCGGTCGGCGGCGGCCCGCAGTCCGCGTGTCCCAGTCACGCCCCACCAACGGACAGAGCAAGAGACATGACCCCACCGAGTACCGCCCGCGGAGAGCTCAGCTGGCTGCTGGACGATCTCCTCACCCGTGCCTCCGGCACACAGCACGCCATCGTCCTGTCCACCGACGGCCTCCTCATGGCCACCTCCAGTGGGCTGGACCGCCCCGCCGCCGAGCACCTGTCCGCGATCGCCTCGGGACTGCACAGTCTCGCGGGCGGGGCCAGCAAGCAGTTCGCGGCGGGCGGCATCCGTCAGAGCATCATCGAGATGGACCGCGCCTTCCTCTTCGTGGCCGCGGCCGGAGAGGGCGCCTGCATGGCGCTGATGTCGGACGCCGACAGTGACGTGGGACTGATCGCCTACGAGATGAACAAGGTGATCGAGAGGGTCGGCCAGTACCTCTCGGCACCGCCCCGACCCGACATGCCCTCCTCGGCGGCCCAGGTGGAGAAGTAGCCCTCGCCGCCTCGGCGGGTCGTTCGCGGGGCCTGCCACGGCGGGGCTCGGGCACGCTCCGTGGAACCGATTTCGCGCTTGGCCGGGGAATCCGCTAGAGTTCTGGAAGCAGCGAACGGCGCTGACGGGGCAACCCCCCGGAGCCGCCGGACTCGCCGCGCGGACGTGGCTCAGCTGGTAGAGCATCACCTTGCCAAGGTGAGGGTCGCGGGTTCGAATCCCGTCGTCCGCTCGAACGGTTCCATCCCGCCGCCCACGGGCGGCAGGGTGGTCCCGGCTCCGGGGTCCGCCCCGGAGCGCACGCGGACGTGGCTCAGCTGGTAGAGCATCACCTTGCCAAGGTGAGGGTCGCGGGTTCGAATCCCGTCGTCCGCTCGGAGAGGCCCGCATGGGTGTCACTCGACGGCTCCCCATGTCGTTCCGGCGGAGTGGCCGAGTGGTTGAGGCAAGGGACTGCAAATCCCTGCACACGGGTTCGATTCCCGTCTCCGCCTCGCAGCAGGCTTTACCTCATCCCCGATGAGGGCGATTAGCTCAGTTGGTTAGAGCGCTACCTCGACACGGTAGAGGTCACAGGTTCGAGTCCTGTATCGCCCACTCGCCTCCGAGGCGACCCTGTTCGCGCGTGACCGCGCTCACCGAGTCGTCTCGTCACCTCCTCTGGGGGACGACCCCCAGGCCCCCGATGCGAGGCTTCGCCACGCGGGTTGTGGTTGGTTCGCCCAGGGGCCACCAGCATCACCTCAGGCCAGAGCACACGCTCTGGCCTGAGGCGTTTGCGGGGTCCGCGGCGCGGGAGGCTCCGGGAGGCCGTCCTCGGAGCGGGCTCCTCCGGGGGCCCGCTCCTCCCTCTCCACGGCCGTTCGTGCCCGGCGGCTACCAGGGAACGGGGCCGTCCTCGCTGAAGAACCCTCCGGTGGGGTCGCCGAATCCGCCGACGGCCAGCTCGACGGCGACGGCGGCACCGTCGGCCGCGGTCCGGGGGATCGGGATGCCGAGCTCCTTGTTGAAGTCCGTGGCGCACAGCCCGGGGGTGACCGCGTTGACCCTGATGCCCTGCTCCCGGAGCTCCTTCGCGTACTCGACGGTCAAAGAGTTGAGCGCCGCCTTGGACGTCGGATAGTCGACCTGCGCGGGCAGCCGGTACAGGTCTCCTCCGGTGTCGGCCATCAGCGTCACCGACCCCGCCTCGGAGGAGACGTTGACGACGCGGCCGGCCCCGGACCGTTCGAGCAACGGCAGCATGGCGTTGGTGACCCTGACGACGCCGAAGACGTTGGTGTCGAACGCCCTCTGGACGGCGTCGAGGTCGGCCTCGCCGGGCAGGTGGTGGAACCCCTTGGACGTGGCCGCGTTGTCGACCAGCACGTCGAGCCGCCCGAACCGCGCGTCGATGTGCGCAGCCGCGGCCTGGACCGTGTCCGGATCGGTGACGTCGAGCGCGATCGGACGCACCTCGACGCCCTCCGCCCTCAGCTCCGCGGCGGCCTCGGCCCGCCGTTCCCGGTCCCGCGCGCCGAGCAGCACGGTCATCCCGCGCTCGGCCAGCAACCTGGCGATCGCGAGTCCGATGCCCTTGTTCGCTCCGGTGATCAGGGCGACCGCTGTGGTGGTCACGGTGACCCCCTCCATTCCTGACGGTGGTTACGCCCCTGAGACGAAACGGCCCGGTACACAGTGACATGGGCGGGCACGGCGTTCGCACCACATGCCCCGACCAGGTGCCACGTCCAAGGAGCCGTCCCGGGCGCGCCGTGGCGCGCGAGCGGACCGGCCGCCGCGGGGCGGCCCGGGCAGGTTGGGCCGGACGTGGATCCGCCGCCCTTCCCGGGCCGGTGAAGGCCGGGCGACGGGGCCGGGGGCTTTCGGCCGGATGACTCGGTCACGGACGAGGCACTCGTGCGGTCCGCCCCGGCTTCCGGGAAGCCGTCACGGAGCTGCACACCAACGGTCGGGCACGTGGTTCACCGGACACAGCCTGGGCGGCGCGCCGACGATGCCGGCCGCAGCCCGCGTGTACTTCTCCGGCGGCCTCCACACCCTCGGCAAGCCGCGCACCGGCGACTCCACCCTCGCAGAGGCCTACGGGGGCCGGACGTCCCGTTTCGTCAACGACGACGACACCGTCGCCCAGGTGCCGCCCGAGCCCTTCTATCGCCACATCCCCGAGGTGCGCCACATCGACGCTGAGGGGCGCCCGCACGAGGAGCGGATGCCGCTGCCCGGCGGCCTGACCGACTCCTTCCAGGGCCGTACCGCCGACCTGCCCTCCCCTGGCGCCGACGGCGTTCGCGACCACTCGACGGACTCCTACGCCGCCCACCTCGACGACGCCGCGAGCCGAGGGCCCCGGGTTCTCCGGCACTGACACGTGTCGGTACCGGCGAACTCATGAGAACAGATGTTCAGGATGCGGTGTTCGCATGTGTCACCGGATACTCCAGAAACAGAACATGTTTTTTCGGAAAGCACGTAAGGCCCACGTTATTCGTTCGGTCTTCAACAAGCCAGCGAAAATGGATTTTCGGAGCCTTCCCCTCCTCCACACGAAGCACTCCCACACCGAATGCCCTCTTTGCCCTGCCTTACCAGGCCGACTTCCACCTCCAGGAGTCAATCCCCAACCACCTCTCCCCCAACAGAACATCACTCGATTAATCTATTTTAACTACATGTCCAATTCCCCCTTTGTGTTCGCATGTGAACTTCCTTGTGACTGAAGTTCTTCTGCTGTTTCCCCTGGCAGGGCGCACGTTCCTTTTTTTGGTCCACCCGTAATACGAGATATTTTTCCTCTGACTGCTCTTGTCGCTCACCCGCTGTTACGGTTTTTGTCAGCTGCCTGGTCTGGCTCCGACCTCGCCAGAAAGCCCGCATTTCACCCCAAGGATTTGACCCCCTCCGCAGCGTGGACGGTGTAACCCTTGTTCGAAGAAACTCTCGTGGTCGTCCTCTCCGACCCCGACCAGCGGCGCCTGGAAGCGCTCCGGGAAACGCTCGACGACTGGCTCGGAAACGACGCCCGCCTCAGGCACAAGGACAACGCCGGACTGGTTCTCGGCGACACCGTGAGCAAGGCCTACAAGTACTACCTGCACGCCGGAAAGTGACGACGGAGCACCTGGAGGAACACACAGTGACGAAGAAGATCTCCACAGACGTCCTCGTCGTGGGTTCAGGCCCCATCGGGTCGTTGTTCGCCCACGACCTGCACGCCAAGGGCAAGAACGTGCTGATGGTGGACGCCGGGCCGCAGACGGCCGGGCGCTACGGCGAGCACCAGAAGAACTCCTTCCTCTACCAGCGCAACATCGACGAGTTCGTCAACGTCATCAAGGGGCACCTGCACCCGCTGTCGGTGTCCACCCGAAGCGACATCCCGACGACGCTGGACCCCTCCGCCTACCACTACGACGCGGCGGAGTACGCGGGTTTCGTACTCAACAACCAGAACCCGCACCAGAAGGAGGAGGACAACCTCGGCGCCTGCGCCGCCACCTACGCGGTCGGCGGGATGGCCACCCACTGGACCTGCGCGATGCCCGAGTTCAACGAGGCCCTGGAGCGCACCTGGGTGGACGCGGACGGCAAGGAGGCCGAGTACCCGCTCGGCGCCCAGGAACTCAAGAAAGGTTACGAGCACTCGACCACGGCGCTCAAGCGCACCACCGAGGCCTACCGGCACTCGGCCCGGCACCAGCTGGTGAAGAAGGTCCTCAACCAGGACGCGGGCTTCCAGGTCTCGGAACTGCCCCTCGCGGTGGAGCGGCGCAAGGACCAGAACGAACACGGCCACCAGGAGTTCGTCACCTGGAGCGGGGCCGACACCGTGCTGGGCGAGCTCGCCGACCCCGCCTGGAAAAAGGGGAGCGGCGATGCGGACTTCAAACTCCAGGCCGAGTGGCAGGCCACCCGGATCGAGTTGGAGGGGGGATCTGCGGACTCGGCGGCGAGGGTCAAGAGCGTCCACCTGCGCAACCTGCGCAATCTCAACGAGACCGCGGAGGTCGAGGCCAAGGCGTACGTGATCGCCTGCGGCCCGATCCTCACCGCCCAGTTGCTGTACGCCTCCGAACTCGACAAGAAGCTCAAGCTGCCCGTCGGCAAGTACATGACCGAGCAGCCCATGGCCTTCTGCCAGGTGGTGCTCCGGCAGGAGCACCTGGACGACCTGGAGAAGCACCTGGGCCAGGTCACCGGAGAGGGGGACAAGAAGTTCGCCCAGGAGGCGAAGAAGCGGGTCGAGACCTATCGCGCCGCCCAGCGCAAGATCCTCGATGAGCACCAGGACAACTCCCGCCAGGCCCCGGCCGACCCCATCCCATTCCCCAAGGACGAGCCGGAGCCGAACCTGTACATCCCGGCATCGACCAAGCGCCCCTGGCACTGCCAGATCCACCGAGACGCGTTCAGTTACGGGGCGGTCCCGCCCAACATCGACACCCGGCTCATCGTCGACCTGCGCTGGTTCGGTCTGTCCCGGCCCAGGGCCAGCAACCGGGTCGAGTTCAGCGAGCGTTACCGCGAGGGCGACACGTTGAAGTTCCGCAACGTCGACTCCTTCGACATGCCCCAGCCCACCTTCCACTTCCAGCTCACCAAGCAGGAGCGGCACACGGCCGGGGAGATGATGGCCGACATGGTCAGGGTCGCCTCCCACCTGGGCGGTTTCATGCCCGGTTCGGAGCCCCAGTTCCTGGTTCCGGGACTGCCCCTGCACGTGGCGGGGACCACGCGGATGGGCCGCGACGACGCCAATGACGGCAAGGCCCAGGTGAAGGAGGAGCGTGACCACGTGGTCACGCCCACGTCCAGGGTGTGCGGGACCTCGAACCTCTGGCTCGGTGGCAACGGGCTGCACCCGTTCGGCAACGCGAGCAACCCGACGCACACGAGCATGGCCATGGCGCACGTGGCCGTCCAGGACGTGCTCAGCGTCCTCAAGACGAACACGCAGAAGTGACGGGGGACGTGATGGCTGAGAGTAACGCGAGTACGGAGATCCTCAAGGGAGCAAGGCTCGGGATTACGCCCACCGGATGGCGTAACGCCGACTTCCCCGAACTGACCGCGAAGACGGGCGGAAAGCAGTACTACACGGCAAGGAGTACCTGAAGGAAGTCATCGGCCCCAAGTTCACCGGGTGCAGCGACGAGAGGAGGTTTCCGAGGGACGCCGCCGGACGGAAGCAGTTCCTGACGGAAGCACTTCCTGACGGAGGCAGGGCTTCCCGCGAACCAGGAGTTCCACGTCACGGAACCCTGGATCAGCACCCGGTCCACCACCTCAGGGGGGCCACGAGCACGTTCGAATCCTACGAGGCGCAAAGAGGCAGTGGTCGGACCGCGGGGTGCAGGACACCGCGGCCGTCGAGTGGGACCGGCCCGCGGTGTGGGTGCACGGCGGCCTCCACCCGGCGAACGCCGTTGTCGCCGGCGGCATCCTGGCGGGCGTGGTCGACTTCGGTGAACTGTGCGCCGGTGATCCGGCCACGGACCTCTCGGCGGCGTGGCTGCTGCTTCCCGCCGGTGCGGCCACGCGGATCTTCGACGCGTACGCCGGGGCCGGAAGGCCGCGGTCCGCCGGGCGCGCGGGTGGGCGCTGATGCGCTGCCTGGGGCTCCTGGAGATCGGCCCGGGCCGGTGAGCTGGGCCCGCCCGGTGGTAAGTGGACGTGGAAGCGCGCCGGCGCGGCAGCGCTCGACCGGCTGCCCGCCTCGCTCCCGGGACCTACGCGGGTCATCGTGCCGCGAAGGCGGCGGAGTCAGTCGCGCCGGTAGCGGGCCCTGATGTGGAAGCGCTCGCCCTGGGGGCCGAGGATGCTCAGGAACTCCACCGGGCGCGCGTCGGCGTTGCCGAACCAGTGCGGGAGGTGGGTGTCGAACTCGGCGACCTCGCCGGCGCCGAGGACGAAGTCCTGGTCGCCGAGCACCATCCGCAGCCGCCCGCTGAGGACGTACAGCCAGTGGTATCCCTCGTGCGAGCGCGGATCCGGTTCGAGGCGGTCGGTCAGGCCGGCGGGGAGGATCTGCTTGTGCACCTGTAGCCCGCCGGGTTTGCGGGTCAGCGGGACGACGGTCATGCCGTTGCGGCTGAACGGGCGCGGATACACCCGGGGGTCGCCGCTGGCCGGGGCGCCGACGAGCTCGTCGAGCGGCACCTGGTAGGCCTTCGCCAGGGGGAGCAGCAGTTCCAGGCCCGGCTTGCGCTGACCGGACTCCAGCCGGGACAGGGTGCTGATCGCGATACCGGTGGTCTCCGACAGGGCTGTGAGGGTGGCTCCACTGCGGCGGCGCAGCTCACGCAGCCGTGGCCCGACCGCGGCCAGCGCGGCCTCCAGCTCATCGCCGTCCCGCTTCATCCCCTCACGCTACCCCGGGTTTTGCGCTTCCCGCGAGTGCCTTTGCCGATCCGCCAAGGAGCGCGCCGCGCTCCCCGGCGGAGGCGGCCACGATGATCCGGCGTTTCCGGCCCGGCGCCGGTGGCCGGACCGGCCGGGATCGTCGACGAGTCGTCCGACGTTCCCGGCCCGGCGGCGCGGTGGGAGCGCGGTGTGCCGCGTTTCAGCGGACGACGTCGAACACCTGCTTCTGGACGCCGTTGGAGTACGCCTCCTGCTCGACCAGGCGCAGCTTCGTGGTGTCCTTGTCCGTGTCTCCGAAGAGCCGCTTGCCCGCACCGAGGAGCAGCGGGAAGACGAGCAGGTGGTAGCGGTCGACCAGCCCGGCGTCGGCGAGGGCCTGGCCCAGGACGGAGCTGCCATGGACGGAGATCGGTCCGCCCTCGGTCTCCTTGAGGGCGGCGACGTCGTCGGTCGAGCGCAGGATCGTGGCCGGCCAGCGGGGGTCCTCCTCCGCGAGCGTGGTGGAGACCACGTACCGCGGCATGGCGTTGTAGCCGGCGAACTCCTCCACCATCGTCGGCCAGACCGGGGCGAAGGCCTCGTAGCTGCGGCGGCCGAGGAGGAGTGCGGTGGCCTCCTCCTGTTCCCGGGCCTTGATCTCGTACGCGGCCTCGTCCATCTCGACGTCCTTGAAGGTCCAGCCGGAGTTGCGGTATCCGGGCTCGCCGCCGGGGGCCTCCATGACTCCGTCGACGGACACGAAGGCGGTGACGATCAGGGGGCGCATGGCTGTCTCCTTGTTTCTCCGAGTGCTTCTCTCAACCTCCCGACGAACGGGACGGGCCCCGATCGACACAGGGCACGGATTTTTTCCGGGCGGCGCGAAGAGCGAGGACACCAGCGGGAGGGCTCCGTCCCGATCACCCCTTCCGAGGAGCCGATGGGCCTCCGCGGGGCCGGAAGCGCTCTGTCCCGGCGGCGCGGGAGACGCCCGCCTCCCAGCGGCTCTCCACCGCCGCGAGGAATCCTCGGGCGCCGGGATCCGCACGCCCGAACCCGCCGGGAATGAAGCCGCCCAATTCGTTGTTCGGACAACTAAGCAGGGGGTCGACTCGTCCGGACCGCGCTCGGAACCCGGAGCGCGGCCCGGCCTTGGAGGGAGAACCATGACCGAGTTCAACGACCGCGTCATCGCGGAGTTCCGGGCGCACGCCGGCCGGGTCGGGGCCTGGGGCACCGACCTCGTCCTCATCCACCACCGCGGCGCCCGGAGCGGAGCCGAGCGGATCAACCCGGCGATGTCGCTGCGCGACGGCGACGACTGGCTGGTCGTCGGTTCGGCGATGGGCGCGCCGCGCGATCCGGCCTGGGCGGTCAACCTGCGGGCACACCCCGACGCCGAGATCGAGGCCGTGGTCGACGGCGGCCGCGTCACCGTACCGGTGCGAGCCGTCGAACTGGCCGGTGAGGAGCGGGAGACCGCGTTCGCGCGGTTCGTGCGGACGGCACCCGCCTTCGGGACGTACCAGGCCAAGGCGTCCCGGCTGCTGCCGGTGATCCGCCTCACCCGTCGCACGCCTGGTCCGCCCTCGGACGCACCGGGTGCGGCGGCGGCCGGGATCGGTCCGGACGATCCGACCCGGACGATCGCCGTACGCCGCCCGGACAGCGATCCCGGCCTGCCGCACTACGGCGTCGTGGGCGACGACTACACCATCCTGCTGACCGGGGCCGACACCGACGGCCGGTACGGCCTGATCGACATGCACGTGCCGCCGGGAGGCGGGCCGCCGCCGCACCGGCACGACTTCGAGGAGATGTTCCACGTCGTCGAAGGCGAGGTGGAGTTCACGTTCCGTGGCGAGAAGACCATCGTTCGGGCCGGTGAGACGGTCAACATCCCGGCCCGGGCGCCCCACTTCTTCCACAACTCCTCCGACCGGGACGCGCGGATGCTGTGCATGGTCACGCCTCCCGGGCTGGAGGACTACTTCAGCCGCTGGGGCCAGCCGTTGCCCGACCGGGCGACCGCGCCGGTCCTCTCCGAGGACGAGGCGGCCGAGCAGGTCCGCGCGGCCCTCGCGCTCGGGCCGGAGTACGCCATCGACAACCTTCTCTGAGTCGCGGGACGCGTGTCACCTCCCGGGCGGGCGCCGGTGGCACGCGGTCCTTCGCCGGGTGTCCTCCTACTCGGTACGGCGCGTGAGCACCATGCCCGCGTGGTGCAGGGTGTCCGCGTCGACGAAGTCCCCATCGGCGGTGAAGCCGGTGTCGTCGACGTAGTCAATGTGCGCGCCGGTCACCGTGTAGCGGCCCGTGTAGGCGCGCTCGCGGGTACCGCGGGCCTCGACGTAGCGGCCCTCCGGGAGCAGCTCGTGGCGGATGCGGCCGTCAGCGGTGACCCACAGGCCGGCGTAGGGGTGGTCTGTCATGGTGCTTCCTCCCTCTTGGCGGGAGTTCCTCTCCCCCGCCGACACCACACTCCACGCCGCCGGCCCGGCGTACCAGGCCCCCGTGGACCCGGGTGCGGCGCACCCTCCCGGTTCACGCGTGGTCGCGGCGGGCGCGGAGTAAACGCGTCGGCTCCCGTGTTGTGGCATCCACCATGAAGACGATGAGAACGCGGTGGACCGCGGTCCACCGCGGGAAGGCGGACGGGAGCCGATGAGCCTTCGTCAGTACGAGTACGCCCTGGCCGTTGCCGAGGAGGGCTCGGTGACGGCGGCGGCGGAGCTGCTGCGCGTCGCTCAGCCGTCGGTCTCCCAGCAGATCCGCGCCCTGGAGCGGGAACTCGGCGTGAGACTGTTCGCCCGCACGCCGACCGGGCTGGTGCCCACCGTGGTCGGCCGCGCGTTCCTGCGGGAGGCGGAGGCCGCGGTGAGCGCGTCGCGGCGGGCGAGGGCGGCGGCGCGGGCCGGTGCCGACGAGCTGGTGGGCGAGCTGGTGGCCGTGGTGCAGATGGGTTTCGGCACGCGGCAACTGCCGGGCGCGCTGGGCGCGCTGCGCCGCCGTTTCCCACGGCTGGAGGTCACCGTCTTCGAGGAGCCGAGCTCCGCCGAGCTGGAGCGGCTGGGGCGCCAGGGCGTGGTGGACCTCGCCCTGATGGCGGCGTGCGAGCAGAGCCCCGCCGACGCCCACCACCTCGGCGACGAGGAGTTCGTCGTGGTGCTGGGCGCCGGGCACCGGCTGCTCGCCGCGGACCGGGTCGTGCTGCGCGCGCTGGAGGAAGAGCCCTGGGTGAGGTTCGACCGCGACAGCGCGCTCGACGGCGTGCTGCTGAGTGTGCTGCGGGACAACGGGCTGACCCCGGCCACGGGCGCCCGCGTGTCCCAGACTGCGACGGCCGTGCGCTGGGCCGCGCACGGGCTGGGGGTGACGCTCGTCCCGGCGTCCGCGGTGCCCCACGGTTACGAGCACCTCGTGCGCCCGGTGTCCCCGGCCGTGTCCCAGCCCGTCATCGCCGTGGTCCGCCGGGACGCGGGCCCGGGGGAGACGGCCCTGCTCGAACTCCTGCGCCTGGAGGCCTGGCACGGCACCGCCTCCTTCTCACCGGTGTCCTGACGGCCGGGAGGAGGAGCGGCCGAAGGCCCCGCGAGCGCGCCGGGCCGGAGCCGGACCTGAGAGCGCCGCGGAACCACCGTCTCCGCGCCGGCGTGGGACTCGCCTACCCGGCGAGCCTCACGATGACGTTGCCGCGGTGCAGGCCGGCGAGGAGTTCGTTCTGGGCGGTGACGGCACGCTGGAGGGGGCCTTCGAGGAGCGTGTGCGCGAACCTGATCCGGCCTTCGGCGTACCACTGGGCGTAGTGGGTGTTCCAGGCCTGGACCTGGTCGGGGGTGTGCCTGGTGGTGAAGGGCCGGATCTGCACCTCGTGGGCGAGCGCGGCCATGATGTCGAGGCGGGGGTGTGCGCCGTCGCCGCCGGCGACCTGTCCGGCGAGGACGCCGCACAGCGCGAAGCGGGCGCCGAACGCCGTGTGCCGGAGCGCCGCCTCGAACTGGTGGCCGCCGATGGTGTCGAAGAAGACGGTGATGCCGTCGGGGGCGAGCTCGGTGAGCCGGTCGTCGAGGTCGTCGCCGTGGTGGTCGACGGCGGCGTCGAGGCCGAGTTCGTCGACGAGGTAGCGGGCCTTCTCCGGCCCGCCGGCGATGCCGATGACGTACGCGGCGCCGCGTGCCTTGGCGATCTGCGCGGCCATCGACCCGACGCCGCCGGCGGCTCCGCTGACGAGGACGACGTCACCCTCGCCGACGGCGGCGACGTCGACGATGCCGTGGTAGGCGGGCACGCCCTGGTTGAGCAGGTACTCGGGACCGGGGAAGACACCGTCGGGCACGGGGAACGCCTCGCCCGGCCCCAGGACGCTCTCCTCGCGCCAGCCCGACATGTGCAGCACGACGGTTCCCACCGGCAGGTCGTCGGCGCGCGACTCGACGACCCTGCCGATCGCGCCGCCGTGGATCGGCTCGCCGGTCCGGAAGACGGGCACCGGGATCCGGGTGGTCTCGAACATCAGGTCGCCGTTGGCCGCGACCACCTGCTGGAACAGGTTCCGCACCCGGACCTGGCCCGCGGCCGGCTCCCGCGGAGGGAGCGTGACCACTTCGAGCAGCGAGCTGGGCGGTTGGGACAGATGCCCGCGGTGCGCGCGCAGGACGACGGCGGATGACCCCTGGACGGTCATGGCGGATACCTCTCGGTCGGTCGTAGCCGGGCCTGGGCCCGTGGCGAAGCGGGTGGAACGGGCTCAGAGCTGGGTGGCGCCACCGTCCACGGCGAGCTCGGCGCCGGCGGTGTAGGTGGCGTCGAAGGCGAGGAAGGCGGCCGCCCGGGCGGTCTCCTCGGTGGTGCCGAGGCGCCGCATGGGATTGCCCGCGACCCGCTCCGCCTTGAACCGCTCGGCGGCCTCCGCCGTCATCGTGTTCTCCAGGACTCCCGTGTCGATGGGGCCGGGGCTGATCGCGTTGACACGGATCCCGCGCGAGAGCAGCTCGCGGGAGAGGCTGCGGGCCATCGAGCGCAGCGCCGCCTTGCCGGCCGCGTAGACGCTGGTGTCCGGCATGCCGACGGCGTTCGCGATCGAGGTGGTGAGGACGACGCCGGCGCCCGCGCTCAGCAGCGGGGCGAGCTTTTGCACAGTGAAGTAGGCGCCCTTGACGTTGATCGCGAACAGCTCGTCGTAGGCCTCCTCGGTCGTCGACTCGAAGGGGGTGAGGGAGGCGACGCCGGCGTTGACGAACAGGGCCTCGACCGTGCCGAGTTCGTCCTTCACACGGTCGGCCAGGGCGTCCAGGTCCGCCAGGGAGGCCACATCGCCCCGGACCGCCACCGCGTTCCCGCCGAGCCGCTCCAGCGCGGCGTCGAGCGTGGCCTGGGAACGACCGGTGATCACCACGCGGGCTCCGCCCTCCACCAGCAGCCCCGCCATCGCGAGTCCCATGCCGCTGCCGCCACCCGTGATCACCGCGTTCTTGCCGCTGTACTGGTCCATGCCGGAATTCCCTCGTTCTCTCTCAGAAGCCGGTGATGCGCCTCGGCGCGGTCCGGTGAATGCCTTTTTCGGAACCGGTGCTTCGCAATTCCGCCGGCGTCAGCCCATGGGGAATTCGCCGCCGTCCACGACGAGATTCCTCCCGGTCAGCCAGCTCGCCCGGTCGGACACGAGGAACAGCACCGCGCGGGCGACGTCGTCGGGAAGGCCGTCGCGTCCCAACGGCGGGGTGTCGTCGGCGTTGGTCTCCGCCGGCGCCGCGCCCATGCGCGCGGACACCTCCGCCCACCGCTCCCGCGTCGCCTCGCCCCCGGGGGTGGCGACTCTGCCGGGAGCCACGGCGTTGACCCGGACTCCGGACGGGGCCAGTTCCAGGGCCAGTCCCCGGCTGTAGTTCTCCAGCGCCGCCTTCGCCGCGGTGTAGTGCAGGAACGGCCCCACCGGGGTGAGGACCGCGGCCGAGGAGACGTGCGCGATCGCCCCCGAACGCCGGTCCCGCATCCCCGGTACCAGCAGCGAGTCCAGCCGCACCGAGGCCAGGTAGTTGAGGTCCAGCGCGTCCTGCCACTCCTCGTCGGGGATGGCCGAGGCGCCTTCGTGCGGTCGCGCCTCGCCCGCGTTGTGGACCAGGACGTCCACCCCGCCGAGCACCTCCCGCGCGGCCGCGGCGAGGGCCTCCGCTCCAGCCCGTGTCCGCACGTCGGCCTCCACGAAGGCGGCCCCCTCCGGCACCGTGCTCGTCGCCGACCTGGCGGTCGTGAGCACCTCGGCACCCGCGTCCAGGAGTCGGCGCACGATGGCCGCTCCGATTCCGCGGGAGCCACCTGTGACCAGGGCCCGCTTTCCCGCGAGTTCCCGTGTTCCGGATCCGTTTTCGATCGTGGTCATGCCACCGGCCCTATCGATTGCTTGTTCGCCTGCCCGTCGGAAGAGAATCGACGTGCGCGGAGCGCGAATTCCCGGAGAAATCCGGTGCGCGCCTCGCCGATGTTTTTTACGGTATATCCGGAAGGGAATGGGCGGCAAAGACCGAATGTGAGCAGGCGCCATAGGGAGTTCCTATGGCCCCGGCCCCTCCGCCGGTCCGCCGTGCTCCTGGGCATCGGTGGCATCGGGAGCCGCTGGACGGCCTCCGGGCCCGAGGAGGCCGGGGCCGGGTCGGCGCACCGGGAGCCCCCGCGGTTCGACGGTCGCGGCCGGCCCCGGTGCGCGACCACCGGAACGGCGCGGTTACCGCCGCGGCCAGCGGGTAAGCGAAGCACGACCCGACGCACTCCCACCCCCCGGAGGCCCCCGTGTTAGCCACCGTCGCCGCGATCCTGTTCGGGCTCGCCCTGTTGCTGGAACTCCTCGGCGAGAACATCCAGAACCTCATCACCACGAGGACCCTCACCCTCACCGGGCTGCTGTTCCTCGCCCTGCACGCGGCGGGCTACGGCTCGCGCGGGCGGCGCTGAGCCGGCGGCCGGGACCTCCACGGCGACCGGTACGGCGGGTGCCCCGCCCGCCGTGCCCCGCCCCGTCAGGGAAACCGATAGTTTCCCTGTGGACCGGAAGAAAGGGGTGAGGGTGGCCCAGGAGAGCCTGCGGGACCTGAAACGGCAGGCGACACGGACCAGGCTCGTGGACGCCGCACGCGACCTGTTCGCCGCGCGCGGTTACACGGCCACCGGCGCGGACCTGATCGCGCGGGAGGCCGGTGTGTCCCGCGCGACCTTCTATCTGCACTTTCGCTCCAAGGCCGACCTGGTCACGGAGGTCATGCGCGCGATAGAGCCGCAGATCACCGGGGCCTACCGGCTCCTGGACGGGATCCTGGTGGGCGGCGGTGACACGATGGCCGCCGTACTGGACTGGTTCGACGCCCACCTGCTGTTCTGGGACGAGCACGGGTCGGAGTTCGACGCCATCCAGCAGGCCCTGACCCACGAGCCGGCGACGGGCCAGGAGTGGTTCGCGATGCTGCGCCGCACGGCTGGTGCCATGACGTCGGTCACCCGCCGGATCGGCGACCCGGTACGGGCCGAGGCGCGCATCCTGGTGCAGCTGATGGCGGTCGAGCGCACCCACTCCTTCCAGCGGCTCGTCGGCGGTCCGGACGAGCCGTTGTGGTCGGACATGCGGCATGCGCTGGCGCGGGGCTGGGTGGAGCTGGTGGACGGACGGTGACCCGCCCGTCCACACCGGGGCCCACCGGGCGCGTCAGCGGCCCGGGGTCAGCTCGGCGCAGCCCCTCTCGGCGCGGGACACGCAGATCATCACGGTGCCTCGCTCCCGCCTTTCCTCCTCGGTGAGGACCGAGCCGCGGTGGTCGGCGGTCCCGGCGACGATCCGGGTCTCGCACGTACCGCAGGTGCCCTCCTCACAGGAGGAGGGCGCGGTCACGCCCGCTTTCTCGGCGGCCCGGAGCGGCGGCCCCGGTGACGAGGACGGTCCTGTTCTCGGACCGCATGCCGGTGTCCTCCCTGAGAGCGCGCCCCTTGGGCGGAGTGGCACGGGCCGCTCCGGGGCGGTGGTCGACAAGCCCCCATTCTCGCTGGACACGCGTCTAGCGAAAGGGGCGGAGTCCTTCTGTGGAGGACACCGGGGCCGGGTGGCCGCCTCCCGGCGGCCGAAGACGCGCCTCAGGCGGGGGCCGGGCCCGTGGAGTCGCGGATGACCAGGTGCGAGGGGAGCATCACCCGCCGGTCGGTCGTGCGGGTCGTGGAGCGGGACCTGTTCTCCAGCAGCAGCTCCACGGCCGAGCGGCCCGCCTCGTCCTGGGGGCCGGCCAGGGTCGTGAGCGCGGGCACGCAGAAGTCGGCCCCGAAGATGTCGTCGTAGCCCACCACGCTGATCTGCTCGGGCACGCTCACGCCCCGCTCCGCCAGGCGGCGCAGCACGCCGATGGCCAGCAGGTCGTTGTGCGCCACCACGGCCGTGGCCCCCGTGACCAGGACGGCGTCGGCCGCCGCGCCGCCGCCGACCACGCGGGGAGGGAAGGGCCCCAGCCGCGTGGCCCTGATCCCGAGGCTCCTCGCACTCCCGCGCAGTCCCCGCCACCGCTCGCCTGCCGGCCAGGACTGGTGCGGGCCCGACAGGTAGACCAGCGACCGGTGCCCCAGCGAGGCCAGGTGCTCCACGATCTGGCGGCTGCCCACGCGGCTGTCGACCACGGCGCTGGGCAGGCCCCTCACCTCCCGGTTGACCAGGGCCAGGTTGTGCTCCTCGGCCAGTTCCAGGAGCCCGTCGTCGGACATGCGGCTGGAGGCCAGGATGAAACCGTCCACCGAGCGCGCCAGGTGCTCGATCTGGTTGCGCTCGTTGTCCGCGGACTCCTCGGTGTAGCTGAGGATGAAGGTGATCCCGGCCGCGGAGGCGCGGCGTTCGGCGCCCCGGATCGTCCCGAAGAAGTGCGGGTTGGTGATGTCGGGCACCAGCATCGCCACGGTCGCGGTCCGCCCCGACTGCAGCGCGGTCGCCAGGGGGCTGGGGCGGTAGCCGAGGCGCTCGGCGACCCGTAGGACGTGCTCGCGCGTGGCGGCGTTGACGCGGCGCGGGTTGCGCAGGGCGCGCGAGACGGTGGAGGCGGCGACGCCCGCCTCCTGGGCCACGTCGTAGATGGTGGTGCGCTTCGGGGAGTTCATGGTGCCCTTCTACGCGTTGTGACAACTTTTGGCAATCGCTTGCCATGGCGTGAACGCGAAACCTAGGGTTCACATCACGTCTCGGGTGGCGTGACTCACGCGCCCCTGACCTGCACCGATCCCTTCCTTGTTCGTTGAGTGGAGCCCGCCCGGATGGCAGAGAGACCCCCACCCCCCGGCAACAGAACCCCACGGCCGCGCCCGGCTCCGGTGCGGTGGCTGGAGACGGCCGAACTGGTCCTCGGAGTAGCGCTGCTCGCGCTGGTCCTCGTCCTCATGCTCACCCAGGCCACCCAGCGCCACCTGCCCGTGGACGGCTGGGTCTGGACCGGCGAACTCGCCCGCCTCGGCCTGGTCTGGCTGTCGTTCTCACTGGTCGGCTACCTCCTGGGGCGTGACGAGCACATCACCCTCAAGGTGGTGGACTTCGTGCTCACCGGCCGCGCGCTGCGCGGGGTGTGGATCCTGGCCAACCTCGTGGTCGCCGCGGTGGGCGTGATGTGCACGCTGGAGGCCGTCGAACTCGTCTTCGGCGGCTCGCCCCAGACGACACCGGCCCTGCGGATCCCCATCTCCTGGACCTACGTGATCCCGCTCGCCGGTCTGGCGCTCATGTCGCTGCGGGCCGTGGCCAACGCCGTCCTCGTCCCGGAGCCTCCGCAGCGTGAGGGCCGCGTCGACTCCGGGGAGGCCGTCCGATGAGCGCGCTGCTGGTCATCATCGGCGTCCTCGTCCTGCTGGTCCTGCGGGTGCCCATCGCCTTCGCGATCCTGGGCCCGTGCATGACCTACATGGTGCTCGGCGGCCAGTCCGTCGGACTGAGCCTGCGCACGGCGGCCCAGGAGGTCAACAGCTTCCCCCTCCTGGCGGTCCCGCTGTTCATCCTGCTCGGTGTCATCGCCAACCACGCGGGGATCGCCGACCGGCTCTTCGACTTCGCCCGGGTGCTGCTGGGCCGCGTGCGCGGCAGTCTGGGCTACGTCAACATCGGCGTGAGCGTCGGCTTCTCCTGGATCAGCGGATCGGCCCTGGCCGACGTCGCCGGCATGAGCAAGATGCTGGTCCCGGCGATGAACAAGGCCGGCTACCCCCGCCGCTTCACCCTGGGCCTGACCGCCTCCACCAGCCTGATCAGCCCCATCATGCCGCCCAGCATCCCCGCGATCGTGTACGCCTCCGTGGCCGCGGTCTCCACGGCCGGCCTGTTCGCCGCGGCGGTGGTCCCCGCGCTCCTGCTCGCGGGCGGGCTGACCCTGGCGGTGTTCCTGTGGACACGCGACAAGCCCGAGCTCGCGGGCCGGCGCGCGCAGCGGGGAGAGCTGCGCACCGCCACCCTGCGCGCGCTGGGTCCGCTGGGCGCCCCCGTCCTACTGCTCGGCGGCATCCTCAGCGGCCTGTTCACCCCCACCGAGGCCGCGGCGGTCGGCGTCGCCTACGTCCTGGTCCTGGGCCTGTGCTACCGCACCCTGAGCCCGCGCGCGCTGTGGCGCATCGGCGTGGAGACCGCCACCACGGCCGCCTCCATCACCATCATCCTCGCCGCCTCCGGCCTCCTGGGCTGGGTGCTCGCCCGCGAGCAGGTGCCCCAGAACGTCGCGTCCTTCCTGCTGGACCTCACCGACAACCCGGTGATCCTGATGCTGGTGGTGTCCCTGGTCCTGCTCCTCATCGGAACGGTGCTCGAACCGATCGCCGCGCTGGTCATCACGGTCCCGGTCCTGCTGCCGGTCGCCGTCCAGGTGGGGGTCGACCCGATCCACTTCGGCGTCATCACGATCCTCAGCCTGATGATCGGCCTGCTCACTCCCCCGATCGGCGGCGTGCTGTTCGTCCTGGGATCGGCGACCCGCACACCCATGCACGAGGTGTTCCGCGGCACCGCGCCCTTCCTCATCCCGCTGGTGGCGGTCCTGCTGCTGCTGACACTGGCACCCGACGTGGTCCTGTTCCTGCCCGGACTCCTGGACCTGTGACCGACCCACGACCGACCCCCGACCACCCCACGACCCGTGACCGACCCACCCCCCAAGGAGGAATCCCCCATGCGCACCATCACCCGCTGGGCCGCCCTGCTCCCCGCCGCGGCACTCGCACTCACCGCCTGCGGCGGCGACGGCTCCGCCGACGAGGGCCTCACCCTCACCTTCGCCAACAGCTACCCCGAGGACCACCCGCACACCCGCTGCGGCATCGACCTGGTCGCCGAACACGTGGCCGGGGCCGACGCGGGCTTCTCCGTCGAGACCTTCCCCAACAGCCAGCTCGGTAACAACACCGAGACCTTCGCCTCGGTGATGTCGGGCGACATCGACATGGACGTGCAGGGCTCGGCCGCGCTCGGGGCCTCCTACGAGCCGATCGGCGTCCTGGACGCCGCCTACGCCTTCCGGGACGCCGACCACCTGTTCTCCTACTTCGACTCCGAGCGGTCCCAGAAGCTCAAGGACGGCTTCGAGGAGTCCACCGGCGCCAAGATCCTGGACGTCTGGTACTTCGGCGACCGCCACTTCACCGCCGACAAGCCCATCCGCGAGCCCGGGGACCTCCAGGGCCTGCGCATGCGCTTCCCCGACTCGCCCATCTACCTGGCCAACGCCGAGGCGCTGGGCGCCGAGCCGACCACGGTCGCCTTCGAGGAGGTCTACCTCGCCCTCCAGCAGGGCACCGTCGACGGCCAGGAGAACCCGATCCCGACCATCGACGGCGACAACTTCGTGGAGGTCCAGTCCCACATCAGCCTCACCGGCCACCAGGTCGGCTCGCAGATGATCGTGGTCTCGGGACAGACCTGGGACGCGCTCTCGGCCGAGCAGCAGAAGGTGCTCCAGGAGGCGGTCAGCACCGTCCGTGAGGAGAACCGCGCCTGCATCGAGGAGGCGGAGAAGCAGATCCTGGAGGAGTGGCGCACCGAGAACGCCATCGAGATCGTCGACGACGTGGACGTCGAGACGTTCCGCGCCCAGGTCCGGGAGTACTTCGCGCAGAACCTGGAAGGTGAGCGGCTCGACCTCTACGAGTCCTTCCAGGAGATCGAGTAGGCACGGGAAACAAGGAAGAAGGAAGAGCACGACGTATGCGGCGCTCCATAGCCACCGTGTCCCTCAGCGGAACCCTGGAGGAGAAGCTCGGGGCCGCGGCCCAGGCAGGGTTCGACGGTGTCGAGATCTTCGAAAACGACCTCATCGGATCGGCACTGCCGCCCCGCGAGGTCCGGGCCCTGACCGAGTCACTGGGCCTGACCATCGACCTCTACCAGCCCTTCCGCGACTTCGAGGGGGTGAACGAGGCCCGGTTGGAGCGCAACCTCCGCCGGGCCGAGGCCAAGTTCGCCCTCATGGTGGAGCTGGGCGTGGACGTCATGCTCGTGTGCTCCAGCGTCTCGGCGGACTCGACGGGTGAGGACGCCCGCTCGGCCGCGCAACTGCACCGCCTGGCCGAGGCCGCGGCGCCGTTCGGGGTCCGCATCGCCTACGAGGCGCTGGCGTGGGGGCGGTGGGTCGACGACTACCGGCACGCCTGGCGCATCGCCCGGCTGGCCGACCACCCCGGGCTCGGGGTGTGCCTGGACAGCTTCCACATCCTGTCCCGGGGCCACGACCCGGCCGGCATCCGGGACATCCCCGGTGACAGGATCTTCTTCCTCCAACTCGCGGACGCGCCGCTCATGCCCATGGACGTCCTGCACTGGAGCCGCCACCACCGCTGCTTCCCCGGGCAGGGCGCGTTCGACCTGACGGAGTTCACCGGACACGTACTCGCCGCGGGGTACACCGGCCCGCTGTCCCTGGAGGTGTTCAACGACGTGTTCCGGGCCTCCGACCCCGGGCGCACGGCCGCCGACGCGCTCCGGTCCCTGGCCGTGCTGGAGGACGAGGTCGGCCGCGCACGTGACCTGGAGGGGACGAAGGCCCCGCCCCTTCGGGACGCGGTCGAGCTCACCCGCCTCCCCTCGCCCACACGGGCGAGGGGCTACGCGTTCGTGGAGGTCGCCGCGCCCGGGCACTCGGTCCAGCGGGTGCGCGGGGCCCTGGCGGCCCTGGGCTTCTCCCACACCCGCGACCACCGTTCCAAGCCGGTACAGCTGTGGCGCAACGGGGACGCGCACGTCCTGCTCAACGCCACCGACCCGCAGCTCGGGCACACCTGGAGCGACGAGGCCGCGGTGACCGCGCTCGGCGTCGAGGTGGCCGACGCGGGGAAGGCGATGCGGCGGGCGGAGCGGCTGCTCGCGCCGAAGCTGCCCCGGCGCCGCGATCCGGCCGAGTCGGTCCTGCACGCGGTCGCCGCGCCCGACGGCACCTCCGTCTTCTTCTGCCCGAGCGATCCGGCCGAGGGGGAGGACTGGCTGGCCGACTTCTCCTCCCCCGCACAGGGGAGCGGCGGTACCGACGGGGTCCCCCTCACCGGTATCGACCACGTGGGGCTGTTCCAGCCCTTCGACCACTTCGACGAGGCGTCGCTGTTCTACCGCTCCGTGCTGGGCCTGGACCCCGACGACGGCACCGAGCTGGCCGCCCCGGACGGCCTGGTGCGCAGCCGCGCGCTGAGCCGGGGCGGAGCCTCGCCGCGCATCGCCCTGAACGCCTCCCTGCTGGGACGGGGGCCGGGCAGGGACGCCCGGGGAGGCTCCCAGCACGTCGCCTTCGGCTGCGAGGACGTGTTCGCGGTCGCGCGGTCGATGCGGCGGGGCGGGATCGAACCGCTGCGCATCCCCGACAACTACTACGCCGACCTGGCGTGCCGCACGGACCTGGAACCGGTGACCATCGAGCACATGCGCGAGCACGGCATCCTCTACGACCGGGCGGGGGACGGGGAGTTCCTGCACTTCTACACGCCGATGCTGGACGGGCGGCTCTTCCTGGAGGTCGTGCAGCGCAAGGGCGGCTACCGCGGCTACGGGGCCGCCAACAGCCCCTTCCGCATGGCCGCGCAGCGGGCGGAGGCGAGCAGGTGAACACGATGACGGCCGGGTCGGCGGACGCCCGCACCACCCCCGGCTCCTACCTGGTGGGGCTCATCGGGACGGGGATCGGCCCCTCCCTGACCCCGCCCATGCACGAGCGCGAGGCCGCCGAGCTCGGGCACCGCCTGATCTACCGGACCATCGACCTCGCGGAGCTGGGACTGGCCCCGGAGTCGGTCGCCGACCTGGTGGGGTCGGCCCGCCACCTGGGCTTCAACGGCCTCAACATCACCCATCCGTGCAAGCAGCTGGTCCTGCCCGTGCTGGACCGCCTCACCCCCGAGGCGGCCACCCTGGGCGCGGTGAACACGGTGGTGTTCCGGTCCGGGACCGCGGTCGGGCACAACACCGACTGGTCGGCGTTCGCGCGCTGCCTGGAGAGGGGGCTGCCCCACGCGTCCCTCGACCGCGTCGTGGTACTGGGCGCGGGAGGCGCGGGCGCGGCCGTGGTCTACGCCCTGCTCGCCTCCGGGGCACGGGAGGTGACCGTCGTCGACACGCAGCGGGACCGGGCACGTGACCTGGCCGAGCGGATGGGCGGGCACTTTCCGCGGGCGCGCTGCCTGGCGGGCGAGCCCGCCGGACTCGGGGCGCTCCTGGCCGCGGCCGACGGCATGGTCAACGCGACGCCGACGGGCATGGCGCACCACCCGGGCACCCCCGTTCCGGCCGAGATGCTGCGCGCGTCGATGTGGGTGTGCGACGTCGTCTACCGCCCCCTGCGCACCGAACTGCTGAACCAGGCCCGGGAGCGGGGGTGCCCGACGCTGGAGGGCGGGGAGATGGCGGTGTTCCAGGCCGGCCAGGCCTTCGGCCTCATCACGGGCCTGGAGCCCGACCCCGAACGCATGCTCGCGCACTTCCACACCCTGCTCACGTGATCGCGGCTCCGGGGAGGAGCGGAGCGCCCCGGGGTCAGGTCCGGTAGCGCTCGGCCAGGCCGGGGCCGCTCAGGTCGCGGACGCGGGTCTCGGCCTCGGCCAGGCCGGTGAGCGCCGACGGGTCCGTCAGGCCGGGCACGCACACGACCTCCCGCCTCTCCAGTGCCGCCAGCGAGGCCGTGACGACGTCCCCGGGGTCCATGCCCCGGGGCTCACCGCCGTGCTCGGCCGTTCCGGGGCTTCCGGCCTCCAGCCCCTGGACGCGGTGGAAGTCCGTCGCGGTCGGTCCCGGGCAGCAGACCTGGACGGTGACCCCGGTTCCGTGCAGCTCCGCCGCCAGGGTGCGCGTGAACGTGACGAGGTAGGACTTGGTGGAGGCGTAGACGGCCCGGTGCGGCAGCGGTCCGGGGGGCAGGTCGGCGGAGAAGGCCAGCAGTGAGGCCACGTTGACCACCGCGCCCCTCCCGCGCTCGATCATCCCCGGCAGGGCCGCACGGGCCAGCATCGTCGGTGCGAGCGTGTTGAGCGCGGCCACCTGGTGCAGCACGTCCGGCGGTACCCGCTCGAACGGCCCGTACCCGTTGACGCCGGCGTTGTTGACCACCAGCGCGACGTCGTCCTCAGCGGCCCGCCGACCGACGGAGGTGACGCCCTCGGTGCGGGACAGGTCGGCCGCCAGGGTCTGGACGCGGACCCCGGTCCGCTCGCGCAGACGCGCGGCGACGGTGTCGAGGCGCTCCGCGCCGCGGGAGACCAGGACGAGGTCGTATCCGCGTTCGGCCAGCCGGGCCGCGTAGTGCTCGCCGATCCCTCCGGAGGCCCCGGTGACCAGCGCGGTCCCGTCCTCGCCTGTCGGCACGGCCGTCTCCCGTCTGTCGTCGTCCGCGTCCAGGAGGCTGGACGGATCAGGTCAGGCCGCCTCGTCCGCCGCGGGGCGGGCGGGCCCGCCCAAGCGCTGGTGGAGATACCTCAGCCCCTCGGCGGTCACCCGTAGCTGCGGTCTCGCCGAGACGCGCCTGCCCGTGCGGGGATGGCTGTAGGACACGGGGCGCAGACGCAGATGGCGCTCGTGCCCGGCCTTGGGAACGTCGGTTCCGGAGGAGACCATACCTTCGGCACGGATGAAGGAGAACAACCGCCGCTGCCCCGTGGAGATGCCGGGGTCGCGGTTGAGGATGTGGGCCGCCTCGCGGACGGAGTAGTCCCCGTCGGCCGACACCAGGACGTTCCAGGCGCGTGCGGCGGACGCCGGTTCCCCGGCCGCGGCCCGTGCCTCCAGGGCCTGCCTCGCGGCCGCGGAGATCGCCTCGCCGAGCCGGCCGATGGACTCCAGCGCCTCGGAGGGCATCGAGTCGAGATCGACGCCGGAGGGCACGAGCGCGAGCGCCGCGGGGGCTGCGGCCCGGCCGGTCGCCTCCTCCACCGCGGCCCGCGGTTCCTGGAACGGTCCGCTCACCCGTCCGCCCGACTCGTCCGGCCCGTGTTCGGTGTTTCGCAATACTCCCCCCGGAGTTCTCGCTCTCCTCGTCTTGGCAGGGCCACCGGGCCAGCACTCACCGAACGGTTTCCCGGGGGTGGTGTTTCCGATGGAAACGCCTGCTCTGTTACAACGAGAACGAGAGGCGTCGCATTCCCCGCACGCGCCGTGACCTGGTCTGATAGATCGTCTCAGGAGAAATGGAACACCGAACCAGAGAAACGGTGGCGTGGCTTCTTCGAACGAGTCGGACCCGAGCGCATTCGGCAGGGGGTTTCCCGCGGCGAACGGAAAAGGAGAACGGTCGCCGGCACGGCGGGTGCCGCGGTTCCCCTTTCCCTGCACCGGGAAACCGGATCGCCCCGTCCAACGGTTCACGGCCGTCCCGGCGGGCCGTCGGACGGGGCCCGGACTCCGGTCAGACGGCCGCCCAGCCGTTGTCGACCGGCAGGATCACGCCGTTGACGTTGCTGGCGGCGTCGGAGGCCAGGAAGACGATGGCCGCGGCCAGCTCCTCCGGCTGCGCCACGCGGCCCATGTTGGCGGCGTACCCGCCCAGCACGGCCGGGCCGTGGGCCTCGGGGTCGAGGTCGACGCTGATACCGGTGGCGGTGCCGCCCGGGGCGACGGCGTTGACGCGGACGCCCTGGTCCCGGTACATGATCGCGGTGGACTTCACGAGCCCGGCCACGCCGTGCTTGGAGGCGGTGTAGGCCGCGCCGGACGCGCTGCCGCGCAGGGACGCCTCGGAGACGGTGAAGACGATCGATCCGGCGCTCTTCCCGACCATGTGCGGCAGGACGGCGCGGGTGATCAGGAAGGGCGCGGTCAGGTTGACCCGGATCAGCCGCTCCCAGACCTGGTCGCTCACGTCGGCGGTGGCGGACATGTCGTCCATGACGCCGGCGTTGTTGACCAGGATGTCGATCCCGCCCAGGCGGTCGGTGGCGGTGGCCACGACCTCGTCGACAACGTCCTGGCGGCTGAGGTCTCCGATGACGGCCTCCGCCGTGCCCCCGGCCGCGCGGATCTCCTCGGCCACGCCCCGGGCGGCGTCTGCGTCGAGGTCGGCGACCAGGATCCTGGCTCCGCCCTCGGCCAGTCGCAGGGCGGTCGACCGTCCGATCCCGGAGCCGCCTCCGGTGACGATGGCGTTCTTGTCCTTCAGGCCCAGGTCGGCCATGGAAAGTCCTCTCGTTGGCACTGTCGGCCCCGCGTGGCCGCAGGGCGGACCGCGGTGGCCCCACGGTCGCCGTCCGTCACCTTATGACTTTTTGTCGTTCAGTGACAAATATTGCCGCGAGAGTCGTGGGCGGGGATAGGGTTGGACCGCCTTGGAGCCAGGACGAGCGAAGGGATGGCTGTGGCGAGGACCCCGTCCCACGGTTCCGCCCGCGTGCGCTCGGGCAGGGGCCGCCCGCCCATGACCGAGCGGCACCGGGAGACCGTCCGCATGGAGATCGCACGCGCCGCCGTGGGGCTGTTCACCGCGCACGGGGTCTCGGGCACCACCGGCGACGACATCGCGCGCGTGATCGGGATCTCCACCAGGACGCTGTGGCGGTACTTCCCCACCAAGGAGAGCTGCGTCCGGCCCCTGCTCACCGAGGGCCTGGACCTCGTGGCCGGTCACCTGCGCGCCTGCCCGGCGGACACGCCCCTGCTGGAGTACCTGGACCGGGAGGGGCTCTTCGACGGCGACGCCCCGCTCCTGGAGGACTCCGTCATGGACCTCATCCGGATGACCCGCGCCGAACCGGGGCTCATGGCGGTCTGGCTGGAGGTCCACCACGCGGCCGAGTCGGTCTTCGCCGACATCATCGCCGCCCGCTCCGCGAGCTCCGCGGACGACCTGTCCGTCCGCGTGCAGGCGGCCATGCTCAACGCGGCGCTGCGCCTGGCCGCCGAGGAGCGGGCCCGGCGCTCACCCGACTCGCCGGAGGCCCCTCCGGGCGGCGTGGGCGGCCTGGTCCGCACCGCTCTGACCACGGCCGCGCACGGCCTTCCCGCCTTCGGACACGGCCCGGGCGCCTGAGGCGCACCGGCCCCGACAGGCGGACCCGGGCCGTGTCCCCCGCCTCATCTCGGGCCCGCCGCCCGCGGGCCCCTGAGGAACACTCCCGAAGGAGGACTCAGTACTCGAGTTCCGGACGCAGCGGGCCGCCCACCCTGTGCAGGTGCTGCAACACCTCGGTGTAGGAGCGCAGGAGGCTCGTCTCGTAGTAGGAGAGCCCGTACCGCTCGCACGCCTCCCGGACCAGGGGCTGCACCCGGCGCAGGTTGGGCCTGGGCATCGTGGGGAACAGGTGGTGCTCGATCTGGTAGTTCAGCCCGCCCAGGGCCAGGTCGGTCAGCGGGCCCCCGCGGATGTTGCGGGAGGTGAGGACCTGGCGGGGCAGGAAACCCGTCTTGGTCCCCTCCTCCATGACGGGCATGCCCTTGTGGTTCGGGGCGAAGGAGCAGCCCATGTAGAGGCCGAACAGGCCCTGGTGCACCAGGACGAAGCACAGTGCCTGGAGCGGGGTGAGCGTGATCAGGATGATCCCGAGGTAGCCGATGAAGTGGAGCGCCATGAGCGTGCCCTCCACGATCCTGACCCGCGTCGGCAGCCTGTTCCCCGCGATCTCGCGCACCGACGCGACGTGGAGGTGGAAGGCCTCCAGGAGCAGCATCGGGAAGAACAGCCACGCCTGGCTGCGGGCCAGCCACCGGGCCGGGCCGCGGCGGCGCTGGAGGGCCTGCTCCCGGCTGAAGGCCAGGGCGGCTCCGGCGATGTCGGGGTCCTTGCCCTCGTGGTTGGGATGGGCGTGGTGGCGGTCGTGCTTGCTGACCCACCAACCGAATCCCAGTCCCACCAACAGGTCGCCGAGGATCCATCCGATCAGGGTGTTGACCCGCTGGTCGTCGGAGATCTGCCGGTGTCCGGCGTCGTGCCCGATGAAGGCCGTCTGGGTGAAGAGCACCGCGAGCGCCGCCGCCGTCAGCATCTGCCACCAGGAGGGCCCGATCAGTACGAAGACCGTCCAGGTCGCGAAGAGCAGGGACAGTGTGATCGCGATCCGCGCCGCGTAGTGGCCCGGGCGCTTCTTCAGCAGTCCGGCCTCGCTCACGGTCCTGGAGAGGACGGAGAAGTCGCTTCCGCGCCGCCGTCCCGTTCCCGTGCCGGAATCGACCTTGTCACCTTGAGTCATCAACCAGGGCCTCCCTCGTCTTCGTGTTAACCGGTGGAAGGTACTGCGTCCCGGTGATTTCCAGAAATGTGTGGACCCGTGTGGACAGGGTGGCCGACCGTAGGTCGACGCCCAGTGCTCCGGTCCGGGCCCGGGCCGCGGCCGGGAGAGAGAATCCCGTCGCGCTGAAGAAGGTTACCCCGGACGGGTCGGGGACAATCCTGCCGCCGTCCGAACAGAGCACGTCGAGCGGGTGGTCACGGCGCTCGGGGTCCGTCGTCGGGCCGGTGCCGCCGCGGATCCGAACGGGCACCCGCTTCGGTCTCCGCGTGGAGACCTGGGGAGAAATGTCGGACACGGCGGTCGGATGGTGGGTGAAAGGAGCCATCAAATGGGGTGCTCCACAATCCCCGGAGCAAGCGGGTCGTGCGTGCGCTGCTGCCGGACGAGGAAACGTGAACGTGGAACGCGCTCACGGGTGTGCGGGAAAGGGCACGGATTCCGGACCTGTGCCAGGGGCACCGCGGCCCGGACCTGAAATGCCGGATCGTGCGTCGTCGTCACACCCTTGGCCCGGCGAGCCGGGCGCTCTTGGAACGAAATGTCGTCTTCGTTCCCTCTCATCCTACACGCACCCCCGTTCTCCCCCCTGGACGCTTCTCCCCGGTCCCGGCCCCGGTCGCGGCGGCCGGAACCGGGGCCGGGGCCTCCTGGTCGAACGCGCCTCCAGCCAGGTCGGCCACCGGGAACCTTCACCGGATGATCTTGCTCCCAGTGGCACTCTCGACCGCCGACAGTGCCACTGGGAGCAAGATCATCGCTGTCGGGAGCCAGCACCTTCTCGGTCACCGCACCGGTGCGCTCCCCTCAGGTGCGGTCGGCCCCGTCCAGGAAGGCGTCGATGTCGGCGGCCAGCTCCCGCGGGTACTCGCCGTTGACCGCGTGCGAGGCGTCGGGGTAGACCTCCACCGTTGCGCGGCTCAGCGCGCGCTCGGCGGTGGCGACCGCGGTGTCCGGGTCGTGCATCACCGACTCCCCGGCGATGACCGCCAGCACGGGCATGTCCAGGTCGGCGAGCGCCTCCTCAGCGATCCTGGCGGGCTGGGGCAGCTTGAGCGCGTAGTCGCGCATCCCGGACTCGATCATGTCGGCGACCGGCACGTCCTCCACCGGCGCGCCGCCCGCGGTCCAGGAGTTGAATCCGTCGCGCCAGGACCTCGGCAGCCAGGGCAGCGTGGCGGGCAAGGAGCGCAGGACGACCTCCAGGGGCATGCCGTCGAGGACGAACACCGGCTCGACCAGCGTCACGGTGGCGAGGCGCGAGGGTTCGCGCGTGGCGAGGTTGGCCGCCGTCCAGCCGCCGATCGACAGTCCCACCACGTGGAACTCCTCCTCGGGCAGGCCGCCGAGGGCCTGGTGCAGCCACTCCGCCTGGTCATCGTCGTCCTCGATGGGCCTGGCCTGCACGCTCAGGCCGGGCTCGCCCAGCAGGTCGACCGTGTAGACGTCCCCCACCTCCAGCAGGGACGGCAGGTTGTCCGCCCAGACCGGCGAGGCCGACGCACGCCCGGGCAGGAGCACCAGCGGACTCCGCGCGGCGCCCGCCTCTCCCGTCCCCTCGAAGCGGTACATCCGCACGACGCCGTAGTCCGTGCGCACGTCGATCTCTGCGTCCGGCCGGGGCATCTCCGCCATCGCGGCCTCGTAGGCCTCCATGAACGCGTCGTGCCCCTCGGCCGAGCGCCAGTGCCCGACCGGGGAGGGCGTGCGCAGAGCGATCGCGGCGAGGAGCACCACGGCGGCGACGGCGCCGAGCACGATGACCCACCGGTTTCGCTTCCTCTTCTCCACCACGCCCCCTAACCGACTGGTAAGTAATCTGACCGTACGGTAAGTTCTGGAGTCATGGCAAGAGAGAACCCCCGTTCCCCGGCGCGAAAGCCCGGAGAGCCCACCCTGACCGAACAGGCGCGACGCGCCCAGCTCATCGACGTGACGGTCCGGCTCATCGCCGAAAACGGGAACGCGGGCACCTCGCTGGCCCGCATCGCCGAAGCCGCCGGTATCACCAAGGCCGCGGTGCTGTACCACTTCGGTTCCAAGGACGCCCTGGTGCGCGCGGCCCACGAGAGCGCGCTGACGGGTCTGGTGGAGCACGTGGGCGCGGCCGTCGAGAGCGCCGGCGCCGAGCGGGCGCCCGCCGCCTACGTCCTTTCGATGGTCGGCTACCTGCGGGACCACCCCGGGCACACCCGGGTGATCGTCGACGCGGTGGCCGACGGTGAGGACCGCCGCTCCAGCGAGCGCTGGCGCCCCCTGGCTGACCTGATGCACGCCGCCCGGCGGGCACACGGGGCGGGCTCGGAGACGGACGCCGGCCTGGATCTGCGCACTACGGCGCTGATCGTCGGCGGCGGCATCGACGCGATCGTGGCCGAGCACCTGGACCACCCCGGCTTCGACCCGCTCGCCGCCGCAGAGGACCTCGTCGCCATGCTCGACAGGACTCTCTTCCCCTGACCCGCACGGTCAGCCGACGAAGGACTCGGGGCCGAACCGGCCCCACGCCACGAAGGCGGCCAGGGCGAGGTAGGCCAGGTTCACCAACGCGTGCAGGGGCTCTCGACGACGAAAGGTCACGACCGCCGCACCGGCCATGACCACCATCAGCCCGACGGCCGCCAGCGGCACCAGGACCGGTGCGACGCCGAGCACGGCGGGCAGGACCAGGCCGACCGCGCCCAGAACCTCGACCGCGCCGAGGGCCTTGACGAAGCCCGCGCCGAAGTCCTCGGCCCATCCCCCGCCGGGAGCCCTGGCCAGCTTCTCCCGGGGAACGAACAGCTTGGCGGCGCCCGCGAAGAGGAAGACGGCGGCCAGCAGTCCGGTGACGATCCACAGAGCGAGATGCATGAGTTTCCCCTTGCCGGTTACCTTGACCCTTCCGGGCCCGTCATATCCATGACGAAACCCGCTCGTGGAAGGTAACGACATGACCGGATCCGTTCCGGAGGAAACCGTGGCAGAGGCCTTCGAGGAGCAGCGCGGGCGCCTCGTCGCGGTGGCCTACCGGATGCTCGGGTCGCGGGCGGACGCGGAGGACGCGGTACAGGAGGCGTGGCTGCGGTTGGCGCGCCAGGACGCGGCCTCGATCGACAACCTCGCAGGCTGGCTGACCACCGTGGTGGGCCGTGTGTGCATCGACATGCTGCGCTCGCGCGGGACCAGACCCGAGGCGCCGTACGAGGACCGGCTGCCCGACCTCGTGGTGACCGAGGACGACGGCCGGGAACCCGAGGACGACGTGCTGCTCGCCGACTCGGTGGGACTGGCGCTGCTCGTGGTGCTCGACACCCTCCACCCCGCCGAACGGCTGGCCTTCGTGCTGCACGACATGTTCGCGGTGCCGTTCGAGGAGATCGGCCAGATCGTCGGCAGGTCCACGGACGCCACCAAGATGCTCGCCAGCCGGGCCCGCCGCAAGGTGCGGGGCACACGTCGCCCGACCAGCGAACGGCGGCAGCAGCGCGCGGTGGTCGACGCCTTTCTCGCGGCGGCGCGGAGCGGGGACTTCGAGGGGCTGCTGCGGGTGCTCGACCCGGAGGTGATGTGGCGCGCCCACACGCCGCGCGGCGTGGTCGTCAGGCTGGGGGCGACCGAGGTGGCCGGGAGGCTACAGCACGCACGCCACGCGAAGGTGACCGCGCGCCGCGCCCTCGTCAACGGCGAGCCGGGGGTCGTGGTGTGGGGCGCCGGCGGCAGGCCGGTGGCCGTGATGGCCTGCACCGTGGCCGGTGGCCGGATCGTCGAGGTCCTGTCGGTGATCGATCCGAGGCTCCTCGCGGCGATGGACGTCCCGCGACGTCCCGACTGACGGTGTTACGTCCGGGGGCTCCGTCTCGTCCAAGTGGTTGGAAGGCGACCAACGACGAAGGAGACCACCATGGCAGCCAGACTCAACCCCCTCGGCACCGACGTCGGCCCGAAGCTCGTGCGGCACCTCGTCGCGACGGGCAGGGCCGTGACCGACTCGTCCCTGCCCCGGGCGACCCAGGAACTGGTGAAGATCCGGGCGAGCCAGATCAACGGCTGCGGGGGCTGCCTGGACATGCACACCAAGGAGGCCGCGCACGCGGGCGAGACACCGGTCCGGCTCAACCTGGTCGCGGCGTGGCGGGACGCGACGGTCTTCACCGACGCGGAACGGGCCGCGTTGGAACTCACCGAGCAGGGCACCCGGCTCGCCGACGCCGGTGACGTCACCGACGAGGTGTGGGAGAAGGCGGCCGAGCACTACGACGAGGAGCAGCTCACCGCCCTCGTGGCGCAGATCGCCCTCATCAACGCGTTCAACCGGCTGAACGTCATCCTCCGCCAGCCGGGGGGCGACTACGAGCCCGGGCGGTTCCACGCCTGAGCCGGGGCCGGGTGCCCGGCCTCCCGGCGGCGGGCCACCACCGGGGGAGGACCCGACGCGGTGGCCCGCCCGGGGTGGAGCGCTTCGCACGTCCTGGGCCGGGCACCCGGCAGGTACGGCGGCGGGCAGGCGGCCTGGAGCCGGTCGGGCCCGGAGGGCACGCGAGGGCGGTCAGACGGAAGCGCCGGAGCGCAGTTTCTCCTGGTAGGTGCGGCCCGTGGCTATCAGGGAGTCGAGTGCGTCCCGCGTGCGCACCAGTTCGGCGATGTGCCCGGTGAGCCGATCGCGTTCCCGTTCCATGTGCTCCATCGCCGCGTCGGAGTTCCCCTCGCTGGGCGCGTCCACGCAGGGCAGCAGCTCGATGATGGTGCGGCTGGGCAGCCCGGCGGCGTACAGCCGCTGGATGAAGGTGACGCGATCGACTTTGTCCTCGGTGTAGTGCCGCTGCCCGCTGGCGCTGCGGGTGCTGGTGAGCAGGCCCTGCTCCTCGTAGTAGCGCAGGGACCGGACGCTCACTCCCGTCCGTTTCGCGAGTTCTCCGATGCGCACGGCTTCCTCCCTGTGGCCTGTGACCCGTGGTGACCCGTGAGCCGTGGCCCGTGACCTGTGAACTGCGGCACAGGCACTTGCCCCTCACATCAATGTCAGGTTTTAGCGTAGTCGACGTGCCCGGGAAGGGCGCACAGTCCACGGAGGAGACCTGACGTGACCAGCTTGTTCGAGCGCTACCGACTCGGGAACCTGACCCTGCCCAACCGGGTGGTGATGGCGCCGATGACGCGCGTCCGCGCCGCCGCGGGCGGGCTGGCGACACCGTCCATGGCGACGTACTACGCCCAGCGCGCGACCGCCGGCCTGATCGTGTCCGAGGGGGTGCAGCCGAGCCTGGTGGGGCAGTCCAACCCGGGCACGCCGGGGCTGCACACCGACGAGCAGGTCGAGTCCTGGAAGCCGGTGACCGCCGCGGTGCACGCCAACGGCGGACGGATCTTCGCCCAGCTCATGCACGGCGGCCGCGTCTCGCACCCGAGCACCACCGGTGTGCAGCCGGTCGGCCCCTCGGCCGTTCCCGCCGTCGGTGACGTGTTCACCCCGACCGGCCCCCGGCCCACACCGGTGCCGCGCGCGCTGGAGGAGTCCGAGGTGCCCGAGCACGCCGGGTCCTACGCCGAGGCCGCCCGCCGCGCCGTCGTCGCCGGGTTCGACGGGGTGGAACTGCACGGCGCCAACGGCTACATGATCTCCCAGTTCCTCTCGTCCAACGCCAACCTGCGCACGGACTCCTACGGGGGCTCGGTGGCCAACCGGATCCGGTTCGCCGTCGAGGCCGTGACCGCCACCGCCGACGCCGTCGGGGCGGAGCGCACCGGTATCCGCCTCTCCCCCGGCGGGCTGTTCTGGGGTGTGGAGGAGACCGAGGTCCGCGAGCTCTACACCGCGCTGCTGACCGAGCTGGCCCCGATCGGGCTGGCCTACGTCCACCTCGAAGCCACCGCCGACGAGGAGCTGCTGCTGGAGCTGCGCCGCGTCTGGCCGGGCACCCTCGTCATGAACCCGACGCTTCCCATGGGCCCGAAGCAGACCGGAAGGGACGACGCCGACCACTGGCTCGGGCAGGGCGCCGACCTCATCAGCTTCGGCCGCTCCTTCGTCTCCAACCCCGACCTGGTCGAGCGGCTCCGCACCGGGCTGCCGATCGCCCCGGTCGACGAGGCCGACTTCTACCAGGGCGGCGACCGGGGATACCTGACCTACCCGGCGTACCAGCACAGCGCGTAAGTCCGGGCCCGGGTACTTCCTCCTTACTCCGCGCAGAAGAGGAGGGGAGGTCCGGGGACGAGTGGCCCGGGGACGAGTGGCGGCCCTTCCGGGAAGACTTCCGGGAAGGGCCGCCCTGCGTTCGGGACCGAGGGTCGGGGACCGGTCCGGCGCCCTCAGGCCGTGGCGGGAACGCGGGGCCGGGAACCGGTGCCGGTACTGGTGCCGCTGTCGGTGATGGATGCCGGAACGCGTCCGTCGGTCGGTCGTGCCCAGGGGCGGGCGGCGGGCGGATCGGTGTGCGGGGTGGTGTGCGGCCACAGCACCAGGAGCAGGGCGTCGACGTCGCGGGCCTCGACCATGCCGGTGGGAGTGACGGCCCAGAACGACTGCGTCGCTTCCCCGTAGTAGACGATCAGGTGGCGGTGACGAGTCTGGACCGCGGCGGCCTGGGCGTGTTCGCGGGAGAACTCGGAGCGGTGGCCGCCCAACCGGGGAAGCCCCTGGGCGCGGCGGAGGCGGCAGGAGGGGTGGTCACACGAGGGAAGGGACTGCGCCGAAGGCGTCCGTTGAGGGTGGTGGAGGGCGACGGGCGGGCATACGGGGCCGACGAGCGGGGTCCGGCGCGGAAGTGGAAGTGGCATCGGTCGAACATCGTCCGAACGGCGGGGCGAGGGGATAGGGTTCTGCATCAGATCCTCTTTCCTTACTTATGACTGGTTTGGTTTCGGGGATTCAGGGCCCGGGAGAAGCGGTGATGCGCTTTCCGGGCCCGCCTCGTGTCTTGGGTCGGCTGGTCCGGGCTCAGAGATCAAAGATCCGTGGGGATGTTCCACCGGCTTCCGGTGAGGTCATAGGCCAGGTAGAACCACACGGTTCGGAACTCGGCGTTGCCGTTGTCGCCCCACTCGGAGGCGAAGGCGTTCACCATGGCCAGCCCTCGGCCCGATTCGGCGTCCAGGTCCAAGCCGTCGAACCTGAGGGCCAGGCTGGCGTCCTCGTCCCGGAGTCCGCCCCGGTCACGGCAGGTCAGGTGCATCCCGGCGCGGTGGCGGTGGACCAGGAGGGTGTAGCTGCCACCTGGCTGGCCCGAGAGGCTGTGCCGGATGGCGTTGTTGGCGAGTTCGCTGCCCAGCAGTGTGAAGAGGTACCGGTAGTCCCTGCTCCGGGCGGCGGCGCAGGTGTCCAGGAACGCCCGCACCAGCGGCATCACGGCAGGGGTTCCGGCGAAGTCGTAGCGGCGCAGCCGGTAGCTCGGCCGCTCGGGACGCCGGGTGAAGTAGTGGCGGTGGGCGGGCCGGATGAAGCTGGCCAGCGGCACCGTGGCCTTCTCCAGTGCGGGCAGGGAAGTCGGGACTGTTGCGGGCATGACGAACACACTCCTTGCATGGACATGAGGTGAGCAGGGGTTTCGCGGGCCCGTTGGAGGAGTCTCACGGATGCCGTGATGCGCGGAACGGGCAAGGCGTAGCCTGACCGGCATGCACCGTCCGTGATGCTCCGGTCACTGACTACACTCATATAATGCGGCTCGATAATCGAGCTGTCAACGATAATCGGAAAACCTTTAGCTTAGAATCCTCACATGCACAGCACCTTCAGCCCCACAGTGCGCCGTCGACGACTGGCGCGCGAGCTTCGCCGGCTACGTGAGTCACAGGGATTGAAGCTGTCTGTGGCCGCGAAAACCGCCGACGTGCCGCAGTCCACGCTCAGCAACATCGAGAGCGCAGACGCACGCCGCATCAAAGCACGTGACATCGATGCCCTCGTTGACCTGTACAAGGCACCAGAGGAAGTCCGATCAGCCCTCCACGAACTAGCGAGGGAATCAAAGGAGCAAGGCTGGTGGTCCAGTTACAAGGATGTCTTCGGCGGTAACGCCATCCCGGACTTCGAAGCCGAAGCCTCCATGATTCGGACATACCAGTGCCAGGTCATCCCTGGACTGCTGCAAACTCCCAGGTACAGCGAGGCTGTCTTCCGAGGTGGGCGCGCGTACTCGGACGACGAAGTCAGACGCAACGTCGATGCGCGACTACAGCGCCAGCACATCCTGGGGCGGTATCAGCCACCGCACTTTTGGGCTGTGATCGACGAAGCGGCCCTGAGAAGGCGGCTCGACGATCCAGAAATTATGCAGGAGCAACTACAGCATCTGCTGAACATGGCCACCAGGAAAAACGTGGACCTCCAGGTGCTGCCCTTCAATGCGGGCATGCATGCCGGGCTGTCTGGTTCGTTCGTCCTACTGGACTTCCCCAACCCTGCCGATCCCTGCATCGCCTACACCGAGACCGCGACGGCTAGCCTCTTTGTCCAAGATTCCGACTCTGTGCAGCGCTATGTCACGATCTTCTCGAACTTGAACTCAGCAGCACTTCAAGCTCCACACACGACTCACTTCATCCAGCAGATCATGGAGCAGGAGAACTGACATGACTACTAGGACCGAACCGAGATTCTTCAAGTCCAGCTACAGCAGCGACAGGGTCGAATGCGTTGAAGTCGCCCATATCCCCGCGACCTTCCGGAAGAGCAGCCACAGTGCCCAAAACCAGAACTGTGTGGAGGTAGGCGACCTCCCCTGCGGCGCCGCCATCCGCGACTCCAAGCACCCCGACGCCGGACACCTCCCCTTCCCCGCCACCGAGTGGACCGGCTTCCTCAGCGCCGCCCTCTCCTCCTGATGCGCTGACCACAAGGACTCCCCGGGGCCTGGCCATCCAGGATGATCTTGCTCCCAGTGACACTCTCGACCACCGACAGTGCCACTGGGAGCAAGATCATCGGCGAGGAGACCCCGCACGTCACACCGGCAACGGTTCCGGCCAGTCCGCTGACCAGCACGCGACACCGACGCCCGGTCGCGCCCGGACGGACTGCGACCGGCCGGACCCTCGCCATGCCCACCCTCGCCCCGGCCGGGCCTCCTCACCCGCGTCCTCACCCTTCCGCTGAACGGTCGACCGAGGGGTCGAGCTCGGCCGCCACCCTCGCCGCCGTCTCCCGCAGCCACGTGTGCGCCGCGTCGTGCTGGTGCACCGGATGCCACCACAGCGCCTCCTGGATCGGCGCCGCCGGGAACGGGCACGGCAGCATACGCAGTCCGGCGCACTCACCCGCCTCCGCCCCCGGAGGCGATGCGTCGGGCCAGCGTCGAACAGACTCCTCTGGGGCGGACGGGGACGGTGGAGGGCATCGCGCCCCTGGTCGTGTTCCTGGTCTCCGACGAATCCTCGTTCGTCACCGGTGTGGAGATTCCGGTGTACGGCAGGTACAGCACCCACGGCGGTGCCAAGGCGGTCTCGGACGCGCTGCGCGACCCCGGTCCTGCGGCCTGACCGGTCCCGTGTCGGCTTCTACGGCGGCCGGTCGATGCAGTAGGCTCACCGCCGCCCGATCGCCGACCACGAGAGGGGTCCTCATGTCGATGGCCTTCGCCCCGGGAGCGCGGTCATGAAGCTGTCGAGGGTGGCACCGGAGCTGCGCGGCCCCCTGCTCCGGTCTCCGGAGATACCGGTGCGGCTTCCGTGGGCCCTGCGCTTCACGCGTTTCCTGATGCACCGGATGGACGCCCGGCACCTGCCCGGCGTCACGCTGGAACTGCCCGAGGAGGCGGCCCCCGGCGTCCGGGTGTACCGGCCCGAGGAACGCCGTTCGGACGCCGCGCTCCTGTGGATCCACGGCGGTGGACTGGTCATCGGCCGCGCCGCGCAGGACGACCCCCTGTGCAACGCCACCGCCCTGGAACTGGGCGTCACCGTCGTGTCCGCCGAGTACCGCCTCGCGCCCGAGCACCCGTATCCCGTGGCGCTCAACGACTGCCACGCCGCCTGGACGTGGCTGCGGGAGAACGCCGGCTCCCTGGGCGTCGACCCCTCGCGCGTGGCCGTCGGCGGGCAGAGCGCGGGAGGCGGGCTCGCCGCCGCGCTCGTGCAGCGGCTGCACGACGAGGGCGGCACGCGGCCGGTCGCGCAGTGGCTGCTCTCCCCGATGCTCGACGACCGCACCGCCGCCCGGCGCGACCTGGACAAGGTCGGCCACTACATGTGGAACAACAAGGCCAACCGCTTCGGCTGGCGCTCCTACCTCGCCACCGCGCCCGGCTCGTCCGCCGTCCCCCGGTACGCCGTCCCCGCGCGGCGGGAGGACCTCAGCGGGCTTCCGCCCGCCTGGATCGGCGTCGGCGACATCGACCTCTTCCACGAGGAGTCCCGCGAGTACGGGCGGAGGCTGAGGGAGGCGGGCGTCGACGCCGCCTTCCACTCCGTTCCCGGGGCACCCCACGGGTTCGAGTCCTGGGCGCCCGGCACCGGCATCGCCGGCGACTACCTCGCGACGGCCCGGGCATGGCTGGGCCGGGCCCTGGCGCAGGGGCCGGACGGCCCCGGGCTCAGGACGTGCGCCCGTTCCGCGGACTCCCCGGACGGAGAGCACCGGCGTCACGAGGAGGACGGGACCACCTGAGGGGAGTGTGCAGGCCTTCCTCCCCCAAGGGCGGTACCCCACCGCGGCCCCGGCCCGGGTGCCGACCGCTCCCGATCCGCGACCCCGGCCGCCGAGCGCCGGTCGGACACCGTGTAGAACCGGGTGGTCACGTCATCGGATGACTCCGAGGCCGACGGACACCCGGCGGCCGCCGCCCGTGAGGCGCCGGCGGCGGGACGGGGAGCGCACAGGCAGGGAGACCACGTTGGGAAGAGGCCGCGTCACCGGGGCGCCGTGGCTCTGGCCGCTGCTGGTGAGCGTCGTGTTCACCCACACCGCGCTCAACCTCGCCCGCCCCCTGGTCTCCTACCGGACGATCGCCCTGGGCGGGGACGCCGTGGCGGTCGGGCTGGTCACCGCCGCCTACGCGCTGCTCCCCCTGCTGGTGGCGGTCCCCCTGGGCCGGGCGACCGACCGGACACGGCGCATGGGGTGGATCGTCGGCCTGGGCTCGGCGATCCTCGGCGCGGGGTGCCTGCTGCTCGCGCACGGTTCGGGCCTGTTCGCGGTCGCCGCGGCCAGCACCGTGCTGGGTCTGGGCCACCTGCTGTGCATGGTCGCCGGCCAGGGGCTCATCGCCCGCCTGTCCGCCCCGCAGCACCTGGACCGCGACTTCGGGTGGTTCACCGCGGCGGCCTCCCTCGGCCAACTCGTGGGTCCCCTGCTGTCCGGCGCGATCCTGGCCGACGCGTCGGGGGACGCGCTGCTGTCGGCGACCTCGTCCGCCCTGCTCGTCGCCGCGGTGACCGGTGCTCTGGGGATGGCGCCCCTCCTGGCCCTCGCCCGTGTGCACATGCCCCCGCCCTCCCGGAGCAGGGGATCGGCGAGGACTCCCGCACTGGACCTGCTGCGCAGGCCGGGTCTGCCCTCGGGGCTGTTCGCCAGCCTCGCGCTGCTCTCGGCCGTGGACATCCTCACCGCCTACCTGCCGCTGGTCGCCGAGAACCGGGGGATCCCTCCGATGCTGGTCGGTGTCCTGCTGAGCCTACGCGCGGGGTTCTCGCTCCTGTCCCGCCTGCTGCTGTCCCGGCTGGTGCTCCGGTGGTCGCGCGAGGCGCTGATCGTGGTGAGCACCGCCGCCGCGGGCCTGTCCATGGCGGTGGTGGCGCTGCCCGTCAGCGACCCGTTCGTGCTGGGCGCCGTGCTGGCCGTCGGGGGCTTCCTGCTCGGCTTCGGCCAGCCGCTGACGATGTCGAAGGTGACCACGGCCGCTCCGGAGGGCGCGCGCGGCGCCGCCCTGGCGCTACGGGTCTGGGGGAACCGGCTCGGGCAGGTCGGGATCCCCGCCGTCGGGGCGGGGGTCTCGGGTGTGGTGGGAACTCCGGGGGCCCTGTGGTTCGCGGCGGCCGTGCTGGTGGCGTCGGCGGTCACCGCGTCCAGGCGCGTGTGAGCCGCCGCGCCGTGCGGGGCGGGAGGGCCGCACGGAAGGCGTGGGTTCGGGGAGTCGCACGAGCCCGCCGTGCCCGCCGAAGTCTCCGCACTTCCGGTTCTTCCTGTTTTGCTAGGGTCCCACGAATGGATTGTCGGCAATTTGGGAAGGCAGGTTCTGACAAGCGTCAACAGATGGTCAAGAGGCGAAACTCATGTGGACTTCGGGTGGTCCGGATTCGATCGTGCGCGCGCTGGCTGCCTTGGGTCTTCCACCGATCTTCGACCCCGAGCACCGGCCCGCCGGTGCCCAGAGGGAGGATGAGCCTGTGCTGGCCGAAAGCCTGATCGCCGCGGGCGAGATGCAAGCCGGACCCGCCCCGGTGCCCGGACGCGGCGGCGCGGCGGGTCCATGGGCCGACACCGTGCAGGACCGCGAGCTGGCGCAGGCCCTGCTGTACCGGCGTATGGAACGCACCATCGCCGACTGGCAGTGGGCCACCGACACCGCCCCCTCACGCGCCGGCGCGGCGGCCGAGGCCGCGATGTTCGCGGCCCACGCCCTCGTCGCCGCGCACGCCGACCCGGACTCCGAGCACGCCGAGGGTGACCTGGAGGAGGCCGAGGAGTCCCTGCGGGCCGCCCTGGTCCTGGTGCGGACCGCCCGGCCCGCGGCGCAGAAGCAGGACTGAGCAGGTCCCCGGCCCCGGTCACCGGACCGCGGACGAACGGCGTGCGCACCAGGTGAACATGTCGGGGTCCCCGCCGGTCCGCGGCGCGGACGGACGCCTTCTCCGACGCGGAGTCCGTACCCGCCCCGGCCCGTGGCGGGCGGCGTGTGCCCCGGGCGATCCGGGGTAGCCGTCGCCCTATCGGGTGTGTGCCGTCGGACGCGGGGGAGATGGTGGTCGTGCGGGTCAGGGGCTGTGTCGCCGTGGTGACGGGCGCGTCCAGCGGGATCGGGCGGGCCACCGCGCTGGCCCTCGCCCGCAAAGGCGCGTCGGTGGTGCTGGCCGCCCGGGGCGGGCGGGCGCTGGAGGAGGCCGCCGAGGAGTGCCGTGCCCGCGGCGGCCGCGCGCTGGCGGTCGTCACCGACGTAACCGACCACGGGAGCGTCGAGGATCTGGCCCGCCGCGCGACCGGCGAGTTCGGCCGGATCGACGTGTGGGTCAACTGCGCGGCGCTGACCCTGTTCGGCTCCTTCACCGAAGTGCCCCTGGAGGACTTCCGGCGGGTCGTGGACGTCAACCTCATGGGATACGTCCACGGCGCGCGGGAGGCACTGCCCCGCTTCCGGGAGCGGGGCCGTGGTGTGCTGGTCGACGTCTCCTCGATCGTGGGCGTGGTCGCCCAGCCCTACACCCACGCCTACGGGGCGACGAAGTTCGCCGTCCGCGCGCTCGACTCCTCCCTGCGCCAGGAACTCGCCCTGGCCGGGGACCGGGACATCCACGTGTGCACCGTGCTGCCCGCCGCGATCGACACCCCGATCTTCGACCACGCCGCGAACTACACCGGGCGCAGGGTCGTGGCGATGCCGCCGGTCTACACCCCCGAGAAGGTGGCCCGCACCATCGTCGACCTGGTGCGCGCACCGCGCCGGGAGGTCGTCGTGGGCCCGGGCCGGGGCCTGCTCACGATGTCCAGGATCGCCCCGGGGGCGGCCGAACGCGTCATGCGGGTCCACGTCGAACGCAACCACCTGTCCCGCCACGAGCCCGAACCCGCCAACAGCGGGAACCTGTACCGGCCCGAGCCCGGTGTCGGACGGGTCCACGGCGGCTGGCACGGCGGACGCCGCACCGCCGTGCGCCGCCTGGCCGCGGCGGGAGCGCTGGGCGGGGCCGCCGTGGTGCTCGCCCGCATGCGGTCCCGGCGGCGCCCGGCGCGACGCGCGAACCCGGTGCGCGCGCTGCCGGCCCGCTGATCCGCCGATCTGCCGGCACGTTGACCCGCCGACCCGTCGGTCCGCCGCTCCGCTGATCCGCCTGCCGTCGGAAGGGCCGGCGACGGCCACGCCACGCGGACACCGACCGGCCGCGGCGGTGTGGCCGCGGACCGCCCGCGTTCGGCCCCGGCCCGGCCGGCCGTGGTCCGCCAAGCCGGGGCCGGACCATCCGCACGAGGCGTCCGAGGCGTCCTCATGACCTCCCGGACACGGAAGGGACGCCGGAAGCGACCGGTTCCACGGAACGCTCGGGGCGCGCGCCGGTCCTCCCCCGGGCCGCGTCCCAGGCCCAGACGACGTCCGCCGGAGGACCGGAGGCCACGAGCGCGCCGTCCACCAGTACGAGGCAGTGGTCGGCTTCCAGCGCCTCCTGGGAATCGTGTGTCGCGTGGACGACGGTCGTCCCGCCGGCGCCGACCCGTCCCAGGACCAGGCGGACGCGCTCCTGGGAACGGTGGTCCAACCCCGCCGACGGCTCGTCCAGGAGGAGCAGGTCCGACTCCTGGGCCAGGCCCTGGGCGACCAGGACCCGCTGGCGCTGGCCGCCCGACAGCTCACCCAGGCGGCGGTCGGCCAGGTCCGCGACCCCCATGCGTTCGAGGCACTCCCCCACCACGGTTCGGTCGCGCCCGGTCAACGGCCTCCAGAACCCCCGGTGCGCCCACCGCCCCATCGCGACCGCCTCGCGCACCGTGACGGGCAGGACGTCGGAGACCGCGCTGCGCTGGGCCACCAGGGCCGGGCGCGGCCGCCGTGCGGACACGACCCTCCCCCGACGGGCCCGGACCGTGCCCGCCAGCAGCCCGAGCAGCGTGGACTTGCCCGAGCCGTTGGGCCCCACGAGTGCCGTGACCGCCCCCGCGGGGATCACCGCGTCGATGCCCCGCAGGACGTCGCGCCTCCCATAACCCGCGTACACGCCATCCAGTTCCACCCGGTTCGCCGGACTCCTCATACCCACCCCCATGTGAAAACGATAATGATTATCGTTGTACAGTGTCTCACCATGGAAGCTCTGTTCGATCCGTTCGGGGTCGTGTTCGTCCAACGCGCGCTGTGGGGCGGGATCCTGGTCTCCCTCATCTGCGCGCTCGCCGGAACCTGGGTGGTCCTGCGCGGCATGGCCTTCCTGGGCGACGCGATGTCCCACGGCATGCTGCCCGGGGTGGCGCTGGCCTCCCTGCTCGGCCAGAGCGTGGTGCTCGGCGCGGCCCTGGCCGCCGGGGCGATGGCGGCGGGCGTCACGGCGCTGGGCCGCTCGTCACGGCTGTCACAGGACACGAGCATCGGGCTGCTCTTCGTCGGGATGCTCTCGGTCGGCGTGATCGTCGTCTCCCACTCCGCCTCCTTCGCGGTCGACCTCACGGGCTTCCTCTTCGGGGACGTCCTGGCGGTGCGCGAGCGCGACCTGGCCCACCTGGGCGTCGCCCTGGCCGCGGCCCTGGTGGTCGCGGTCGCGGGACACCGCGCGTTCCTCGCGCTGGCCTTCGACCCCCGCAAGGCCCACACCCTGGGCCTGGCGCCCCGTGCGGCCCACGGGGTCCTGCTCGGACTGGTCACCCTGGCCGTGGTCGCCTCGTTCCACGTGGTCGGCACCCTGCTGGTGTTCGGGCTGCTCATCGCTCCCCCGGCGGCAGCGGCCCTGTGGGCGCGCAGCGTCGCGGCGATCATGCTGGGCGCGGCCGTGCTCGGCAGCGCCTCCGTCCTCCTGGGCCTCCTCCTGTCCTGGCACTGGGAGACGGCGGCCGGGGCCACCATCACCGCCGTGGCCACCGCCCTCTTCCTCGCCTCGGCGTGCGCCGCCGCCGCGCGGTCCCGCCTCGTGACGCACAGGCCCCCCTCACACCCCCCGGGCCCGGACCCGGGCCCCCTGGAAGAACCCCCGCCTCCGAGAGAACCCCTACAGACGAAGGAGACCGGTGACGCATGACGCGTGAACACCGCAACACCGCGCTGGTGGGCGCGGCCGGACTGTCCGCCCTCCTCCTCGCGGCCGGCTGCGCGGGCCAGGACGCCCGAGGCGCCGAGGAAGCCCCCGAGGAGACCCCGCACGGCCACGTCGAGGGAGCACGGGAGAGCGCCGAGCCCCGGTCGCGTCTCGTGGTGGCCGACGCGCGCAGCGGCGAGGTCCGGGTGCTCGACCTGGTCACCGAGGAGGTCACCGGCCTCGACCCCGTGGAGGGCGTCGACGGCATCGCCGGTGACGGCCGTTTCGCCTACCTGTCGTCGTCGGACCATCGGACGACCCACATCGTGGACAGCGGGGCGTGGACCGTCGACCACGGGGACCACAGCCACTACTACCGGGCCGAGATCCGGGCCGTGGGGCCCCTGGAGGGCCTCGTGGCGGGACAGGCGTCCACGGACACCGCCCTCACCGCCCTCACCGGCCGGGACGGCGGAGCCGCCGTGCTGGACCGGGCCGCCCTGGAGGAGGGGGAGGTCGGGACGGCCGCGCCCGTGCCCGACGGGGCCGCGGCGGTTCTGCCCATCGCGGGCCGCCTCCTGGTGGCCGAGGGCGGCGCGGAGGGCGGAGTCAGGGTCCACGACCGCTCCGGCTCGCCCCTGGAGCTCCTCGACGACACCTGCGCCCAGCCCCGGGGCCAGGCCCTCACCCGGCGCGGAGCGGTCATCGGCTGCGCCGACGGCACCCTCCACGTCACCGAGGACGACGGAGAGCTCACGAGCACGCTGGTCCCCCACCCCGACGGCGCCGAGGGACGGACCGGGGAGTTCCACCACCGACCCGGCTCGGCGACCCTGGCCTCCGTGTCGACCGGGGGAGAGGTCTGGGTCCTGGACCTGGCCGAACCGGGGTGGACGCGGCTGGACCTGCCCGGCGCCGTGGCCGTGACCGCGGTCGGCGCGGGCGGCCCCGTCCTGGCCCTGACCGGGGACGGGACCCTGCACTCCCTGGACCCGCGGACGGGAGAGGAGTACGCCTCCGCCGACCTGCTCAGTGGGACGGACCCCGAACACGCCCCCGTCATCCGGGCGGACACCAGCCGCGCCTACGTCAACGACGCCGAGGGCGGGGTCGTCCACGAGATCGACTACGACGACGACCTGCGCGTGGCGCGGACCCTGGACACGGGGACCACGCCGCACTTCATGGTCGAGACGGGCCGGTGACCGCCATGGCCACGCCGTCGGCGCTCATGTCCAGGGTGACCGCGTTCGCGCTGGCGGGAGCCGCCCTCCTGGGGTCGGCCGCCTGCTCGCCCGGGGAGGGCACGGGCGAGGGGATCGTGGTGACCACCAACATCCTGGGCGACATCACCCGCAAGGTCGTGGGCGACCAGGCCGAGGTCACCGTCCTGATGAGGCCCGACGCCGACCCCCACTCCTTCGCCCTCTCCGCACGGGAGGCCGCCGTCGTCGAGAACGCGGCGCTCGTGGTCTACAACGGCCTCGGCCTGGAGGAGGGGGTGCTGCGCAACGTCGCGGCGGCGGAGGAGGCCGGGGTGCCCGCACTGGAGGTCGGCGCGGGCGTCGACCCCCTTCCCTACGGCCCCGCGGAGAGCGGCCACGGGGAACACGGGCACGCGGAGATCGGATCCGAGGAGCACCGGGACGGGGACGCGTCGACGGGGACGGAGAACGAGAGCGCGGGCGAGCCCGATCCGCACTTTTGGACCGATCCGCGGCGGGTCGTCCTGGCGGTCGACCTGATCGCCGGACACGTCGTCGAGCAGGTCGACGGCGTGGACGCCGACGCCGTACGCGCCAACGCCGAGGCCTACACCGCCGAACTGGAGGAACTCGACGCGTGGATGGCCGAGGAGTTCGCGGCGATCCCCGAGGAGGACCGCAAGCTGGTGACCAACCACCACGTCTTCGGCTACCTCGCCCGGCGCTACGGCTTCGAGGTCATCGGCACCGTGATCCCCAGCGGCACCACCCTGGCCTCGCCGAGCACCTCCGACCTCAAGTCCCTGTCCGACGCCGTGCGCGAGGCGGGTGTGGACGCCGTGTTCGCCGACTCCTCCCAGCCCGACCGCCTGGCCACCGTCATGGCCGAGGAGGCGGGAACGCGCGTCGAGGTCGTCCCCCTGTTCTCCGAGTCCCTGAGCGAGGAGGGAGGGGGCGCGGCCACCTACCTGGAGATGATGCGCGCCAACACCGAGTCCATCGCCACCGGACTGCGTGGCGGGTGACCGGGGTCCAGGATCCCGGCACCACCGCGGCGGCCGCCCCGGCCGGCCGCGGACCCCTCGAAGAACCCCGAGAAGCACGAGAGAGAACGGCGAGAATCCCATGAACGCACCACCACGCCCCGCCCCCGGAGCGGTACTGCCCGTGCTGCTGTCCGCCGGACTGCTGCTGACGGCGTGCGGCACCGGAGAGGACGCCCCGCGGGAGCAGGACGGCGAGGACCGGGCCGCCGCGGCCGAGGCCGTCGCCGACGATCCGGTCGTGACCACCTACGACGGCGGCCTGTACGTCCTGGACGGCCAGACCCTGGAGGTCGTCGGCGACATCCCGCTGGAGGGGTTCAACCGGATCAACCCGGCCGGTGACGAGCGGCACGTGCTCGTCTCCACCTCGGAGGGATTCCAGGTCCTGGACGCCGTCGGCGCGGAGCTGACCGACACCCTCTTCCCCGCCGACTCCCCCGGCCACGTCGTCCGGCACGCGGGCAGGACGGTCCTGTTCGCCGACGGCAGCGGCGAGATCACCGCCTTCGACACCGACGCCCTCGGCGGCGGCCTGCCCGAGACCGACGTCCGCACGGCCGAGGAGGCCCACCACGGCGTGGCCGTCGAACTGGCCGGCGGCGAACTGCTGCTGACCCTCGGAGACGAGGAGGAGCGCGTCGGCGCCGTCGTCCTGGACGCCGCCGGGGAGGAGGTCGCCCGCAGCGAGGAGTGCCCGGGAGTCCACGGCGAGAGCACCGCCGAGGGCGGGGCGGTCGTCATCGGCTGCGAGGACGGCGTCCTGATCTACCAGGAGGGCGGGTTCACCAAGGTGGACAGCCCCGACGGCTACGGGCGCATCGGCAACCAGGCCGGCGGCGAGGAGTCCCCGATCGTCCTTGGCGACTACAAGACCGACCCCGACGCCGAACTGGAGCGCCCCGAGCGGGTCGCCCTTATCGACACCAGGGACGCCGGCCTGACCCTGGTCGACCTGCCCGGAAGCTACACCTTCCGCTCCCTGGGCCGTGGACCCGGCGGTGAGGCCCTGGTCCTGGGCACCGACGGCGGCCTGCACGTGATCGACCCCGAGAAGGGCGAGGTCGTGGACAGTATCGAGGTGACGGACGAGTGGCGGGAGCCGCTGGAGTGGCAGCGGCCCCGCCCGGCCCTGTTCGTGCGCGGCGGCACCGCCTACGTGAGCGACCCCGCCACGAGACGGGTGCACTCCCTGGACCTGGAGTCCGGTGAGGTCACCGCCTCGGTGACCCTGGAGGAGGCGCCCAACGAGCTGAGCGGGGTCGCACCCTAGCGCGGTGGCCGCAGGGGTTCACCGGCTCGCCCGTGGGACGTGATCCTGTACTCGCAGCGCACTTCGACGCCCGGCCTCGGCGTGGCCGTTCACGCGCTGGACGAAGATGTTGTCCCACCACGTCAGGTGCTGGGTGTCGAACTCTCGCGCGAAGGCTCCCTTGGACAGCCGGTGGATGTAGTAGGCCCCCGGCCCTCCGAGCCGGTCCAGGGTCCTCCAGGAGCAGTGCAGCTCGCCCACCCCGGGGACGTCGTCGAGCTCCTCCCCGTCCGAGGGGGCGAAGGAGGCCAGCACCTCGCTCCGGTGCGCGGTGTAGTGCTCGATCAGGCGCCGCGACACACCGCCGTCCTGGTGACGCGAGCGGGTCTGCACGCTGCCGTCGGTGCCGCGAACCTCGATCGTGTACTCGCCCTCGGCCGGGAAGCCGGTGGGCAGGTTGACCATGTACCAGTAGTAGTCCAGCGTGCGGTCGTAGACGTGGCCGTCGGTGTCGGCCGGGGTGAAGCGCTGGTCGGTGGACTCCACCTCGTACCCGCCCGGGCCGCGGGCGGTGATCGACTCCACCAGCCGGGGGTGGGCACGCCGGGCGTGGGGTGGAAGGACACCAGGAACTTGTGCTGCTCCTTGGGCAGCGGGGTCCCCTCGAAGTCCCGGTAGACGTCGCAGGCCATGACGTCGTAGACGCGCAGTGGGGGGTGGCTCACGGTCGGTTCCTTCGCTGTGGGGTCGCGTTGTCCCCGTGAGTGTGCGCCCGCCGCGGGGTGCGCGCATCGGTCAAACCTCGGTTCCGGCGGCGGACGGGCGAGGCGTGGAGGTCCTCCCGCCCCGGGACCGGCCTCCTGCGGGCGAGAAAGCCGCCTCGCACACGCGGTGACTCGCACACGCGGTGAGTAGTCTGGCCCGATGCCGACCCCCCACGACACTCCCCTCCCCCGGGACGCCCCTCCCCCCGCCTCCTGGGCGGTGAGTCTCGTGGCGGCGTTCCTGTGGGCCGGATGCGCGCTCTCCCGCGAGTACCCCGCGTTCGTCACCGACGCCCTCGGTGCCGGGCAGGACGCCGCGTCACCACCGGGTCCGGTGACGGTGTGGGACTGGCCGGTACCGGAGGTGTACGTGGTACCGGTCGGATCGGCGCTCGTGCTCCTCCTCGGCCATCTCCTCCTGATGCGCCTCCTCTCCTCTCTCCCACCCCTGTCCGGTGGTGCCCGGTTCCTCGTCCTGTGGACGACGACCGCCGCGGCCGGTGTGCCGCCCGCGGTGCTGTGGGAGTTCGGACGTGCGCGGGTCGGGGAGGCGTTCCCGGCGGAGGCCGCGGGAGGCCTCTTCCTCCTGGTCGCCTTCTGGGGGCTGTTCTGGGCCTGGGTCCCCGCCCTCGCCGGGATGCGGTGGCCGCACCAGAGCTCCGCCGTCCCCCTCCCCGGCCCCGCGCTCCTCGCGGGACTCTGCGCGGCCCTGGCCCTGGTGGTCGCCGTGTCCACCGTCTCCGTCGCCCTCGGCACCGAGGAGGCCCTGAACCGGCACACCGCACGGGCCCCGGCCGCGAAGGCGCCCGGGACGGTCCCCGTGCCCCGGCCCGGGGCCACACCGCCGCCGGAGGTCGCTCCGGGCGAGCACGACCCCGACCCCGCCTGGTGCGCGCCCGGGCGGGGCGACATCCTCGTGGGCGCCCCCGCCAGCGCGACCGGCCACCGCCTGCTCGCCCTGCGGTTCGTGAACGGCTCAGAGGACCCCTGCGTGCTGGACGGCTACCCCGACGTGGCCTTCGCCGGCAAGGACGGCGCGGAGATCGACGTCGAGGTCATCCGTGGAAGCTCCTTCACGGACGAGGACCCGGGCCCGGCCACGGTGACCGTGCCCGTCGGCGGCCGGGCCCTGGCCACACTCAACTGGGACGCGGCGGCTCGCTCCGACGGAGCCGCGCGCGTGCTGCACGCCGCCCCCTACGCCGGCGCGCCCCGGCAGGCCTCACCCGTGGAGCTGGACCTTGCCGACGGCGGGGAGGTCACCGTGACCGCGTGGAGGCTGGACGGGTGACCCCGCTCACCAGTCGTGCATCGAGCCGTCGAGCCTGCGGTTGACCGGCAGGTACCGGGGCTCGTAGGGGTAGCGGGCCGCGGCCGCCTCGTCGATCTCCACGCCCAGGCCCGGCGCGTCGCCCGGGTGCATGTAGCCGTCCTCGAACGTGTGGGTGGTCCGGAACACCTCGCTCGCGGGCTCCAGGTGCCCCATGTACTCCTGGATGCCGAAGTTGGGCACGGTGAGGTCCAGGTGCAGGGCCGCGGCGAGGGAGACGGGCGACAGGTCGCCCGCGCCGTGCGAGCCGGTGCGCACGCCGTACAGGTCGGCGAGGTCGAAGACCCTGCGCAGGTGCGTGATGCCGCCGCTGTGCGAGACCGACATCCGGACGTAGTCGATGAGCCGTTCGGTGATCAGGTGCTGGCAGTCCCAGATCGAGTTGAAGACCTCTCCCACGGCCAGCGGGGTCGTGGTGTGCCCGCGGATCGTGCGGAACGCCTCCTGGTCCTCGGCCGGGGTCGGGTCCTCGATCCAGAACATGCGGTAGGGCTCCAGCGCCTTGCCCAGCTGGGCCGCCTCCAGCGGGGAGAGCCGGTGGTGGACGTCGTGCAGCAGGTGGAAGCCGTAGCCGAACCTCTCCCGGACCGCCCGCACCATCTCGGGCGCGAAGTCCAGGTAGGCGGGGGTGTGCCACACGTTGTCGGTGGGCACCGCGGCGTCGGCGGGCTCGTAGGTGGCGCCCGTGCCCGGGTGGTGGAGCCCGTAGGTGCTCTCCAGCCCGGGTACGGCGGCCTGCACGCGGACCGCCCGGTAGCCCCGGTCCAGGAACTCCGCGACCGAGTCGAGGAGTTCGTCGACGGACCCGCCGCTGGCGTGGCCGTAGACCATGACGCCCTCGCGGGCCGCGCCGCCCAGCAGCTGGTGGACGGGCCTGCCCACCTCCTTGCCGAGGATGTCCCACAGGGCGCAGTCCACCGCGGCGATCGCGGTCATCGTCACGGGACCGCGCCGCCAGTAGGCGCCCCGGTACAGGTACTGCCAGATGTCGTTGATCCGCCCGGCTTCGCGGCCGATCAGCAGCGGGCAGACGTGGTCGCGCAGGTAGGAGGCCACGGACAGTTCACGGCCGTTCAGGGTGGCGTCGCCGAGGCCGGTCACGCCGTCCTCGGTGGTGATCCGCAGGGTGACGTAGTTGCGCCCCGGACACGTCACGATGACGTCGGCGGAGGTGATCCTCATCGGTGCTTTCCTCGTGTGTCGGTGTCCTCGGTCCCGGTCGGCGGCGGGGCTCTCCTCCCCGCCCTCGGCCCGGTGGTGGTTCAGGGCAGGAGTTCGGCGACCCTCACCCCGTAGGCCGGCAGGTCCACCGCGCCGATCCCGGCCCCGTCCAGGTCGGCCAGGCGGCCCCGGTCCAGGACGGGCTCGGCGCTCAGGGGCTCCGGGTGCTGGCTGAGGAACCAGACCAGCTCCCGCCCGTCCTCGTGGCGCATCGTGCCCACCAGGACTCGGGGATCCTCCACCCGCACGTGGGGGCGGACCCCCGCCTCCTCCGCCAGGGCCGCGTACAGCCGCCACGTGGGTTCGGGGTTGACGGCCGGGGTGAGGGCGGCCATGTGCTCCAGCGGGTAGGTGCACAGCACGAGCTGTCCCTTGCCGGTGCGCCTGCGCAGCAGTGCCGGACGCCCGTGCGCGTCGGTGGCCACGACCTCGGCGCCGTCCGCCGCGACCGGGAGGAAGGTCCGGGAGTGCGCGTTGCCCGCGACGGGGAACTCCAGCGTCTCGCCCGCGCCGACACCGCCGAAGTCCAGCCGGAAGGTCATGCGCAGCCGGTCGTCCTCGATGGGGTCGGTGAGTCCGTAGCGCAGTTGTTTGACCACCCCGAAGGTCTCGTCCAGCTTGGGCCACCACGGCCCGCGCTGGGTCCCGTGCCCGCCGACGAAGTAGGAGGCGTAGACGGTGGCGCCCTCCTCGGCCCGGCGCACGAGCCGGCGCCAGGCGGGCGCGGTGAGCTGCTTGGCTGACGGCAGCAGGTACAGGGCGCAGTCCTCGGGCAGGCCGTCGGCCTCCCGGGCGACGCCCACCGGCAGGTCCGCCTCGCGCGCGGCCACGTAGGCCTGCCGGGTGTGGGCCAGGACGCTGCTCGCGTCCTCGGGCTGGGTGAAGGGGTACATCCGCTCCAGGAAGGAGGACACGACCAGGGCGACCGACGTGTCCGGGCGCGACAGCCGCGCGAAGTCGGTGCGCCGCAGCAGGTCGGTGAACTCCCGGACCTCCCTCAGCTGCGCCTTGGGCTCGCCCCGGTCGTCGGTGAGGCCGAAGTGCATCTCGAACGGGTGGTGGCTGTAGGGCTCCTGGTCGTACAGCGCGTCGTAGTCGGTGTTGTTCCACGGGATCCAGCCGGTGGCGCCCGCCAGCAGGGTGTTGTGCAGGGTCTGGCGGTAGTAGTGCGCCGCGTTCTCCTCGGAGGTGTAGTCCGAGGTCACGCCGAACTCCTCCATGACCACCGGCTTGCCGCCCAGGTCCAGGAGTTCGCAGGTGAAGGCGGCGCCGAGGTTCTGCCGTACCGGGTCGTCCTCCATCCGGTACACGTGCGGTCCGTGGAAGTCGACGAGGGGTTCGAGCTCGCGCACCCGGAAGCCGTTGTCGGCCCCGGTCGTCTCCACGCCCCACGAGCCGTCGCCGACGGAGACGGGCTGGTGGGCGCCCGCCTCGCGCAGCGCCCCGACCAGGGTCTGGGCCCATGCGGTGACCGCCCGGTGGTCCAGGGTGCCGATGCCGCGCCCCCGCCAGTCGGCGTAGATGGGGATCTCGTTGGTCAGGAGCCACCCGGTGACGCTCTCGTGGTCCTTCCAGCGCTCGGCGACGCTCCGTACGTACCAGGCCTGGCGGTCCACGAACCACGCGTCGGAGAAGATGTCGCGGCCCTCGCGCCAGGCGGGGTCCCAGTTCTGTCCCGACATGTGGCCGACGATGAACGTGGGGATGGTGTGCATGCCCAGGGCCCGGTGGCGTTCGAGGAAGTCGTCGAACCGCTCCAGCATGCGCGGGTCGAGGGTGTCGGGGGTGGGCTGGAAGTCGGGCCAGTACAGGAAGCTGCGCGTCACGGTGATGCCGTGGTCGCGCAGGACACGCAGTTCCCCGTCGATGACCGCGCCGTCGTAGTCGCGCCACATCAGCGGCCCCCCGGTGCGGGACCAGAAGTTGGCGCCGACCCAGACCAGGGGCTGGCCGACCGTACCGAGCTTGGCGGAGTTGCGCTGCATAACGGCCCTTCCTCGCGGTTCCTTCGCCGTAGGTATATCGTTTTCCTGGCGGGGCTGTCGACCCCCCTGTAAGCCTTTGTCGACGGGAAGCACGCGTGACACGCGTGTGTGCAACGGTTTCCGGACATCAGAAGAATCCGGGGCCGGCCCCGTGGCGGCTGGTAATCTGACCGCCCCGGTCAGCGCCGCCCCTTCCGGGCGCGGCGACGGGATCCCACGACCACGAAGGGAGCGGCACTGGTGCGCGAGGCAGCCCCCGTGTCCGGTGTCCCGCCCAGGCCCGGAGCACGGTGATGGGCGCCGGCAGGAGCGGCGGCCGTCCCACGATCTCCGACGTCGCCGCGCTGGCGGGGGTGTCGGTCTCGGCCGTGTCGAAGGTGGTCAACAACAAGGGCGGCATCGCCGAGCCCACCCGCAGGCGCGTCCTGGAGGCGGTCGACAAGCTCCAGTGGTCTCCCTCGGCCGCGGCCGTGGCTCTGCGCGGGGCGCGCACCCGGGCCATCGGCATGGTCTCGCGCCGCCCGCCGGACCTGCTGACCTCCGACCCGCACTTCACCGTGCTGATCTCGGGGATCGAGCGCGAACTCGCCCCCGTGGACTACGGGCTGCTGCTGCACATCGTGGGCGGTCAGGATGACGCCGAGCGGCGCGCCTACCGCCGCCTGGCCGAGGAGCGCAGGGTCGACGGCGTCATCCTCACCGAGAGCCTGGTCCGCGACACCCGCTTCGACCTGTTGCGGGGGCTCGGGCTGCCCGCGGTGCTGATCGGCACGCCGTGGCGGGAGGACCCCGTCCCCGCGGTGCGCGCTCCCCACCAGGAGCGGGGCGTGACCGAGGCGGTCGAGCACCTGGCCGCGCTGGGCCACCGCCGCGCGGCCTACGTCCTCGGCCCCGAGGACCGCGTGCACACCGGCTTCCGCCGCCGTGTCTTCGAGGAGGCGGCCCGGCGGCACGGGCTCTCCCCCGTCCTGCTGCCGGTCCCCGACTTCACCGCGGAGGCCGCGGCCTCCGCCACCGAGGAGTCGCTGTCCCTGGCCGATCGGCCCACCGCGATCCTGTACGCCAACGACATGATGGCGATCGCGGGCATCAACGCCGCGCGCAGGCGGGGACTGGAGGTGCCCCGGGACCTGTCGGTGGTCGGCCACGACGACCTGCCCCTGGGCGCGCTCGTGCAGCCGCGGCTGACCACGGTCGGGCAGGACCTGGTGGGGCTCGGGCGCGCGGCCGCGCTGCGGCTCGTCGCCGAACTCGGCGGCACGGCGGCCGAGGTCCCCGCCATCGCCCCTCCCGGGCTCGTGGTGCGCGAGTCCACGGCGGCGCCCGGGACCTGAGCGCCGCGCGGTGAGCACGGGCGGCCCTGAGGCGTGAACACGACCGCGCCCGGGGTGCGCGGACCGCGGCCGACGGATGGCGGATGGCGGACCGCGCCCGGGGCGCGCGGCGCCCGGCCCCGCGGCGAAGCCGTTCACACCGGGGTGCCCGCGGACGCGCGAACACCGGGCCCTAGTGTCTTTCTCCATGGAATCCGGGCGGAATCAGCGCAAGGTACTCGCGGGCAGTCCCCGCCGGGAGGGGCACGGTACCGAGGCGGAGGTCGTACAAGGGGTCGTCTCGTCCCCCCTGGACGCCCCCGGGCGCGGGGAGGCCGGGCTGTCGGGCGCCCGGGTGCTCCTCGCCGCACCGCTGTTGAGGGTCGTGGGCCCCCACGGGCGGCGCAGGGTCGTCGTCGGCCAGTTCCGGGTCGGCACCGGGCGGGACACCGCCGCGCGGGTCACCCTGGCCGTGCAGGCGGTGTGGTCCGAGACCGGCGGTTGGCACCAGGAGCCGGTCGTCCCCGGAGAGGCGGACGAGGCACTCGTCGCCTCACTGGCCGAACCCGCCCACGCGGTCGTCGGGGACGAACGCTCCACGGCGGTGACCATGGCCAAGGCGTTCGCCGAGTCCTCCCGCAACGAGGTGCTCCGCCTGCGTGAGCTGCGCTACGAACTCGAACAGAGCATGGCCGACCACCTCGCCGGACGGGCGGGCGGGCCGCTCCGCCCCCTGCTCGCGGCGGCCGTGGAGCTGTCCACCGCCGTCGGCCGGGCACGCGACCAGGCGGTGGAGGCGGCCCGGTCGGGGCTGTGGGTCTGGCTGTGGGACCGGGAGGCCTACCGGCGCGTCCGGGAGCCGGAGGCGAAGGCCGGCGGGGAACCCGGGTGGACGCCGAGACTGCGCGCGGGGATCCGGCACTGCGAGGCGATGGACCGGGAGCTGGCCGAGGAGGTCGAGCGGCTGCACTCGCTGCTCGGCAGCATGTCGACCTTCGCCGTGGCACAGGGCACCGAGGCGCAGGAGCGCTTCACGCTGGCGGTCGGAGCCGGGGCGGCCGTGATCGGCCTTCCCGCGCTGGTCCTGTCTCTGTACGGGGCCAACGCCTACCTGCCGATGGACTCCTTCGACCGCGCCTGGCGGCTGCTGCTGCCCGTCGGGACCACCGCCCTGGCCGCCGTGACCGCGGTCGTCGCGTGGATGCCCGGGGCCTCACGGCCGCGCCACTACCTGGTAGCGGCCGGAACCGTCGCGGCGCTGCTGTCCGTGCTCCTGCTCGCGGGGGTCCTCGTCCCCTCCTGAGCCCGGGCCGCGCCCGCGGAACGGTCCGAGGGCGCCACCGCCGCCCTCGCCGGGACGCACCCGGCGGGGCGGTCGCCGTACTCCCGCCCGCTGGATGCCCGCGTCCCGAAGGCGGCCTGACCTCCCAGAACAATGTGTGCGAGCGGGAACGTTCACGCCGTCGGCGGTGTTGGAGGAGGGAACCCTCAGAAGGCACCTCTCAGCGGCCGACAGATTGTTCTCCCCTGTCAGATGAGATCCAAACCACGAATCGGCCCAACGTTGTCCAAAACGTTACTCCTTCGCCTACTCTGAGGTCCGATGCGACGTCGACACGACGTCTCCCCAGCTCAAGGAGTTCTCTTGACCCCTGGACGACGAGCCGGCCTCTCACCCCGCTGGCGCTCCCGGTGGATGGCCGTGGCCGCCGCCACGGGACTCATGGTTTCCGGATACGCGATCGTCGGCGCCGCCGACAACCCCGCCGCGCCGGGTACCAGCCCCGGCCCCGGCCCCGGTGCCGCCGCGAAGTGCGAGGCGACGCAGGACAAGCGCGAGATGCGCGGCGCGTGGCTGACCACGGTCGGCAACATCGACTGGCCCTCGGAACCGGGCCTGAGCGAGAAGAAGCAGAAGGCGGAGCTGGACAAGCGCCTCGACGAGGCCGCCGACCTCGAACTGAACACGGTGTTCCTGCACGTGCGCCCCACCGCCGACGCGTTCTACGAGTCGGACCTGGAGCCGTGGTCCAAGTACCTCACCGGCGAGCAGGGCGGCGACCCCGGCTACGACCCGCTGAAGTACGCGGTGGCCGAGGCCCACGAGCGCGGCCTCGAACTGCACGCCTGGTTCAACCCCTACCGGGTCGGCATGGACTCCGACATCGAGGAGCTCGCCGACGACCACCCGGTCAAGAAGCACCCCGACTGGATGATCCGCTACGGCGGCGAGGGCTTCATGGACCCGGGCAACCCCGAGGTCCAGAAGTGGGTCACCCGCGTGATCATGGACGTCGTGGAGCGCTACGACATCGACGGCGTGCACTTCGACGACTTCTTCTACCCCTACCCCGACGGGGACGAGAAGTTCGACGACGACGAGTCGTGGGAGAAGCACGGCGAGGACTTCGAGGACCGCGAGGACTGGCGCCGCGACAACGTCAACGAGTTCGTCAGCGGCGTGCACGACCAGATCCAGGAGACCAAGCCCTGGGTGCGCTTCGGGATCTCGCCGTTCGGCATCTGGCGCAACGACACCAGCGACCCCAACGGTTCGGACACCTCGGGCCTGGAGTCCTACGACGTCCAGCACGCCGACACCCGGACCTGGATCAAGGAGGGGATGGTCGACTACGTCGTGCCCCAGCTCTACTGGGAGCGCGGATTCGACGTCGCCGACTACGAGAAGCTGGTGCCGTGGTGGTCCGAGCAGGTCGAGGGCACCGACGTGGACCTCTACATCGGCCAGGCCGCCTACCGCGCCGGCGACAAGGGCTGGGACAGGGACACGCTCAGCAGCCAGCTCCACTACACCGCCGACTACCCCGAGGTCGGGGGAGACGTCTACTTCTCCTTCAAGTCCCTGACGAACGTGGCCGACGAGGCCTACGAGGAACTCGCCGGCGACCACTACAGCGACCCCGCCCTGCCGCCGCTGTCCGACGACTCCCGTGAGGGGGAGCCGCTGGTCGAGGCCGTGAGCGGGCTGACCGCCACGTCCGAGGACGACCGGGCCAGGCTGGAGTGGGAGAAGACCGAGGGGGCGAGCTCCTACGCCGTCTACCGGCTGAACTCCGAGGAGGCCGAGCTGGTGGAGTCGGGCGACGTGGAGAAGTACTGCGACGTGCTGTCCTCCGAGAACCTCGTGCGCGTGACCGGGAGGACCTCGCTGGAGACCGAGGACAAGGGCACCGCGTACGTGGTCACCGCGCTGGACGACTACCGCGTCGAGGGGCCCGTCAGCAACATCGCCGACCCGCGCGGCTGACGGACCGGAGCCGCAGCGGTGAGGACTGAGGGACCTGGGGACAGGTCCGCCCGTACCGTGCGGCTCCCCGCGTCCGAGCAGAGGACCCGCCGCCCGAGAGGGTGGCGGGTCCTCGCCGTTTCCGGGGTCGGCGGTCGCCCCGGCCGGGAAGGACGGCGGCCCGCCTCACACGAGAGGGGCCCGGTCCAGGTCCAGGACGTTGACGCCCTCCGCCTCCAGGATCTCCTCGAAGGCGTCGAGCGACTCGGTTCCGATGAGGGCCGCCTCGCTCCGGTGGATCGGCAGCAGCCACAGGAACCGCGCTCTCCCGGCCTCCTCCGGCGCCCGTTCGAGCGCGGGGCCGTAGGAGTAGGGCAGGCACACCAGGAGGTGGTCCATGCGCGAGCCGTCCATCCACGGGCCGCCGACGTCGATCACGGAGCCCACGCCGAGCCGGTACTCCTCGAAGGAGTGCAGGTGGCTCACCATGGCCAGGGTCTTTGCGTGGACCTGCGCCGCGACCGGTGACATGACGAAGAACTCCGTGCCGCCCCCGGCCTCGTGGACGGACGAACCCGCCGTCACGTACACCCAGGCCTCGCCGGCGCTCCTGGGCGCCACCCGGTAGGTGGTGAAGTCCGGAACCCGGTCGAGGACGAGCGCCTGTTCCCAGGTGACGTCCTCCACCTCGTGCCCGTGCCAGAACTCCCGGACGTGCCGTTCGAGCGCGAGGATCCGCGCGTCCTCCCCAGCCACCAAGGAACCCGGTCCCCCGCTCCGTCCTCGGCCCCCGGAGCCCTCACAGCCCCGAAGTGACCACTACTCCGACATCCTGGACAGTCAGACTACGGCTTCCCGGTCCGGGCCCTCCGGCGGCACCTCTCAGATGACGACGGGGCCGTAGGAGTTCAGGGCCTCCACGATCTGGCGCTCCTCGTAGTCCAGGTGCGCCTCCACCTCGGCGGCGAAGCGCTCGACGTCGTCGCGGACACGGACGGGGTCGCCGCTCTCCACGAGTTCCTGGATCCGGTCCAGCGACCTGCTGATGACCGAGTGCTCCCTGGTCAGGCGCTCAAGGACGGGCGCGAGCCCGGGATGGCTCTCGGCCAGTCCGGGCAGCAGGCGCTCGTCCTCCGCGGTGTGGTGGCCGTGCAGGAACCCGCAGAAGGACAGGCACTTCTTGCGGAGCTGCTGTTCGAAGGGCACCCCGTCGCCGGAGGCGCCCCTCCCCGCCGCGAGGTCCCGGCGCAGCGAGGCCAGCTCTGCCCGCAGCATGTCGTGGACCTTGACGAGCTGGTCTCCCAGCGCCTCGACGCGCTGGCCCCGCGGGACGGGGGCGGTGCTCTCGTCGTTCATGTGCTCGCTCTCGGAGAAGGGGGTGGCCGGATGCCCGGCCAATCTGCCAGTCACTGGCAAAATACACTCATAGGCACTATGCCATCACCGGCGTCAGTGGGCAACGGGTTTCCCGGTCCCCGAACGCGCCGCCGCTATGCTGGCCCGATGACCGTCGAGCCCCTGGGAAACGAGGAGCCCGCCCTCCCCCTGCGCGAGCGCAAGAAGCTGCGTACACGACGCGTGCTCGCCGACACCGCCCTGCGGATGTTCCTCGAACGGGGATTCGACGAGACCACGCTGGAGGACCTGGTGAACACGGTCGAGGTGTCGGTGCGCACCTTCTTCCGCTACTACTCCTCCAAGGAGGAGGTCGCCATGGCCGCCGAGGGCGAGCTGTGGGAGGCCTACGCCGCCGAGGTGGCACGACTGCGGATCAGCGGGCCGGTGCTGCCCCGGCTGCGCGACTGCTACGCGCACGCGGTCCGGGGCCTGTCCGAGGACTGGGCCGAGCGCTACCTGGCCACCCGGAGGCTGGCGGCCCGCACCCCGGCCCTGCGCGTGCACCACGCGGGCACCACACAGGACCTCCATGAGCGGTTGGTCGGGATGCTGGAGGACGAACTCGGAATCGACGGCCGCGAGGACGTACGGCTGCGGCTCATCGGCGAGATGGCCCTGGCCTCGGTGCGCTACGGCACCAAGAACTGGATGCGCACACGCGAGCACCGGGGCGGCTCGGACGACACCGAGACACTGATCACCGAGGTCGGGCGGGCCTTCGACGCCCTCCCCAGCGCACTGGCACTGTCCCCGGACACGCTCGCGCGGTCCGGCTGACGGACGGGCCGGAGGCGTCACCGGGGTGGCGCCGGGGACCCGCGGACGGCGTCCGGGTGCGCAAGGGCCGCCTCCGGCACCCGGACGGAGCACACGCCGTGTCTCCCGGCGGGCGCCGAGGGCTCTGCCCGCATACCCTGAGGATGTCCGAGGCAGCCGAGGACCCGTCCCCCAGGCGCCGTTGCGCCACGGCCGGAGGAGGTAGGCGATGACACGCCGTTTCGACGTCGGCGACCACGTGAGCTGGAACTCCGAGGCCGGACGCGTATCCGGCACGGTCTCCAGGGTCCACACCCGCGACTTCACGTTCAGGGGCCGTACGCGTCGCGCCTCCGAGGACGAGCCGCAGTACGAGATCGAGAGCGACAGGACCGACCACGTGGCAGTACACAAGGACGGGTCCCTGACCCGGGCGTCCGGCGACGGCTGACCGCGATGGCGCCGCCGTTCTTCACCATCGGCCACTCCGACCGCACGTTCGGAGAGTTCGCCGCCTTGCTGCACGAGGCCGCCGTGGAGGTGGTGGTCGATGTGCGAAAGCTCCCCGGCTCCCGCCGCAACCCGCAGTTCGACGAGGACGTCCTCGCCCGGGCCCTACGGAACGTCGGCGTACGGTACTCACGTATCGCTGAACTCGGCGGGCGGCGCCCGGTCGCCGGGAACACCTCTCCCGAGGTCAACGGGTTCTGGCGCAACCGCGGTTTTCACAACTACGCCGACCACGGGCTCTCAGCCGAGTTCGGGTCGGGGCTCGCCCGGCTACGTGAGGCGGGCGAAGACCACCGCGCCGCCGTGATGTGCTCGGAGGCGGTGTGGTGGCGATGCCACCGGCGCCTCATCGCCGACCACCTGCTCGCCCACGGCGACGAGGTGTTCCACATCATGGCTGCTCACCGCGTCGACGCCGCCCGACTCACCTCGGGGGCCGTGGTGCACGACGACCGCACCGTCACCTATCCGGCGCGACCTCCGAGCACGGACGGCCACGGAGCCGCCCGGACGGAGGAATCCCACCGGGGGTGACCAGGACCCGCGTCCCCGGCGGATCGGTCCGTCTGCCGGAGCAGGCGTGCGAAGGCCGCGTCCGCATCCGTGTGACCAGGCGCACCCGTGCACGCCCGGGGCCGTCGAGTCCGGCAGGATGTGTATGACGTGACCAGCGGTGGAGCGCCGCCACCTGCGCGAAGGGCGCACCCGGGTGGTTTTCCCGAACCGCCTTCTGGTTATCGTGCCCCTGACCCGCCCGACCGTGGGCCCCGGCAACGGCGCCGGACTCCCCGGCATGACGCGTGACCGACCAGGAGGAGACCTCCGTGTTCCACAAAGTGCTCGTGGCCAACCGGGGCGAGATCGCCATCCGCGCAATGCGCGCCGGGTACGAACTGGGCGCCCGCACCGTCGCTGTCTTCCCCCACGAGGACCGCGGCTCGCTGCACCGGCTCAAGGCCGACGAGGCCTACCAGATCGGCGAACCCGGCCATCCGGTACGCGCCTACCTGTCCGTGGACGAGATCATCCGCGCCGCCCGCGAGGCGGGGGCCGACGCCGTCTACCCCGGCTACGGCTTCCTGTCGGAGAACCCCGAGCTGGCCCGCGCCTGCGACCGCGCCGGGATCACCTTCGTGGGCCCGCCGGTCGAGGTGCTGGAGCTGACCGGCAACAAGGCCAGCGCCGTGGCCGCCGCCCGTGAGGCGGGCGTGCCCGTCCTGGAGTCCAGCGAGCCCTCCGACGACGTGGAGGCCCTGGTGGCCGCCGCGGAGGGGATCGGCTTCCCGCTGTTCGTCAAGGCCGTCGCCGGTGGCGGCGGCCGGGGCATGCGCCGCGTCCGGGGGCCGGAGCAGCTGCGCGAGTCGATCGAGGCCGCCATGCGCGAGGCCGCCACCGCCTTCGGCGACGCCACCGTGTTCCTGGAGCGGGCCGTGGTCGACCCCCGCCACATCGAGGTGCAGATCCTCGCCGACGGCGAGGGCGGCGTCGTCCACCTCTACGAGCGCGACTGCTCGGTGCAGCGGCGCCACCAGAAGGTGATCGAGCTCGCCCCCGCGCCCAATCTCGACCCGGACCTGCGCGAGCGCATCTGTGACGACGCCGTGCGCTTCGCCCGCAGGATCGGCTACCGCAACGCGGGCACGGTCGAGTTCCTGGTCGGCGCGGACGGCAGCCACGTCTTCATCGAGATGAACCCGCGCATCCAGGTCGAGCACACGGTGACCGAGGAGATCACCGACGTGGACCTGGTGCAGTCGCAGCTGCGCATCGCCTCCGGCGAGACCCTGCCCGACCTCGGGATCTCCCAGGAGGGCGTCTACGTGCGCGGCGCGGCGCTACAGTGCCGCATCACCACCGAGGACCCCGCCAACGACTTCCGGCCCGACACCGGCACCATCAGCGCCTACCGGTCCCCGGGCGGCTCGGGCATCCGCCTGGACGGCGGCACCTCCGCGGCGGGCACCGAGATCAGCCCGCACTTCGACTCCCTGCTGGTCAAGCTGACCTGCCGGGGCCGCGACCTGGCCACGGCGGTCAGCCGGGCCCGGCGGGCCGTGGCCGAGTTCCGTATCCGCAGCATCGCCACCAACATCCCCTTCCTCCAGGCGGTGCTGGAGGACCCCGACTTCCAGGCGGGCCGGGTCACCACCTCCTTCATCGAGGAGCGCCCACAGCTGCTGACCGCGCGCCCCTCCGCCGACCGCGGCACCCGCCTGCTGACCTACCTGGCGGACGTGACGGTGAACAAGCCGCACGGGGAGCGCCCGCAACTGGTGGACCCGGCCACGAAGCTGCCGCCGCTGCCCGAGGCCGGATCGCCGCCCCCGGGCTCGCGCCAGCGCCTGGCCGAGCTGGGACCGGAGGGGTTCGCGCGGTGGCTGCGCGAGTCCCCGGGCCTGGGGATCACCGACACCACCTTCCGCGACGCCCACCAGTCGCTGCTGGCCACCCGGGTGCGCACCCGCGACCTGCTGGCCGTGGCGCCCGCCGTGGCCCACACCCTGCCCGAGCTGCTGTCGCTGGAGTGCTGGGGCGGCGCCACCTACGACGTGGCGCTGCGCTTCCTGGCCGAGGACCCCTGGGAGCGGCTGGCCGCGCTGCGCGAGGCCGTGCCCAACATCTGCCTGCAGATGCTGCTGCGCGGGCGCAACACGGTGGGCTACACCCCCTACCCCGCCGAGGTGACCAGCGCGTTCGTGCAGGAGGCCGCGGACACGGGCGTGGACGTCTTCCGGATCTTCGACGCGCTCAACGACGTCGAGCAGATGCGTCCGGCGATCGAGGCCGTGCGTGAGACGGGGACCTCGGTGGCCGAGGTGGCGCTGTGCTACACCTCGGACCTGTCCGACCCCGGCGAGAAGCTCTACACCCTCGACTACTACCTGAAGCTGGCCGAGAGGATCGTGGACGCGGGCGCGCACGTGCTCGCGATCAAGGACATGGCCGGACTGCTGCGCGCCCCGGCCGCCGAGCGGCTGGTCACGGCGCTGCGCCGCGAGTTCGACCTGCCGGTGCACATCCACACCCACGACACCACGGGCGGCCAACTGGCCACCTACCTCGCGGCGGCGGGCGCCGGGGCCGACGCGGTGGACGGCGCGGTGGCCTCGATGGCGGGCACCACCTCCCAGCCGTCGCTGTCGGCGGTCGTGGCGGCCTTCGACCACACCGAGCGCTCCACCGGCCTGAGCCTGGACGCGGTCAACGAGCTGGAGCCCTACTGGGAGTCGGTGCGCCGGGTCTACGCCCCCTTCGAGGCGGGGCTGTCCTCGCCCACGGGGCGGGTGTACCACCACGAGATCCCGGGCGGGCAGCTCTCCAACCTGCGCACGCAGGCGGTCGCGCTGGGGCTGGGCGAGCACTTCGAGGAGGTGGAGGCGATGTACGCCGCCGCCGACCGGATGCTCGGCCGCCTGGTGAAGGTCACCCCCTCCTCCAAGGTGGTGGGCGACCTGGCGCTGCACCTGGTGGGCGCGGGGGTGTCCCCGGCCGACTTCGAGGCCGACCCGGGGCGCTTCGACGTCCCGGACTCGGTGGTGGGCTTCCTCCGCGGTGAACTGGGCGTCCCCCCGGGCGGGTGGCCCGAGCCCTTCCGCACTCGGGCGCTGGAGGGACGGCCCCCGGCACGGGACACGGAGGAGCTGAGCGAGGAGGACCGCGCCGGACTGGCCGAGGACCGGCGCGCCACCCTCAACCGGCTGCTCTTCCCCGGCCCGACGCGGGACTTCGAGGAGCACCGGTCCGCCTACGGCGACACCAGCGTGCTGTCCAGCACGGACTTCTTCTACGGTCTGCGCGAGGGCGAGGAGTACTCGGTGGACCTGTCCCCGGGTGTGCGGCTGCTCATCCAGTTGGAGGCGGTGAGCGAGGCCGACGAGCGCGGGGTCCGCACGGTCATGGCCACGCTCAACGACCAGTTGCGCCCGTTGCAGATCCGCGACCGCGCGCTGGCCTCGCACGTGCGTACCGCGGAGAAGGCGGACAAGAACGACCCCGGGCAGGTCGCCGCGCCCTTCGCGGGCGCGGTCACCCTGGCGGTCGCCGAGGGCGACGAGGTGGAGGCCGGAGCGACGGTGGCCACCATCGAGGCGATGAAGATGGAGGCCTCGATCACCACTCCCGTGGCGGGACGGGTCACGCGGGTGGCGGTCGACCCGGTGCAGAAGGTCGAGGGCGGCGACCTGCTCGTCTGCCTCGGCTGAACCGGTCGGCCTGCTGGCCCCGCGGCCCGCGAACGGCGGGCGCCCCTGGTACGGGGGCGCCCGCCGCCAGTCCTCGTCCGAGCGGTGACCGGCGGGCGCCGGTCCCCGGAGAGCCCCTTCCACAGCTGCGGGGCCTCGGGCGCGCGCTCATCCAGCGGGTGCCCGCTCCCGGGAGGCCCCTCCCACGGCCACGAGGCCTGCCAGGCGGCCGGATCCGGACGGAGAGGACGGGAACCGCGCGTGTTCCGGCGGAGTCGGAACGTGTCGGCACAGCAACGACACGACGACGAGGCTCTCCCATGGCTCCCCTGTACCGCTACGGCGCCCTGCCCCTCCTCGCGGCCCTGGTCCTGACCACCGCCTGCGACCCACAGCTCGAACTACGCGGCAGCGAACGTCTGGACGCCCTGCTGCTGCCCCCGGAGGCCTACCCCGACGGGTTCACCGTCGAGGAGATCGACATCGAGGATTTCGACGGGGCCTCGGCCACGGGCGACCTCGGCAACGTGGAGCCGGCCGAGTGCGGGGCCGCCCTGGGCGGAGGCCCCGAACAACTACCGGAGGAAGCCGTCGAGGGTGCGGGCCAGACCGCGACCCGGCCCGGTTCCTCCTCGGGGTCCGCCGTCGTCTACAGCTACGTCCTTGTTTCGGGAGACTTCGGTGACGTGTCGGCCGACGAAGCCGGGTTCGAGCAGATGTTGGACTCCTGTTCCAGGATGACCGTCGCCAACGAGGGAACCGAGTTCGAGGGCACACTCTCCTCCGCGAACTCGTCCGCCCTACCCGAGGGAGGAGGCATGTTCGTCATGACCCTGTCCGGTGAGGGCATGGAGATGGTGGCGAGAACCGCGTGGGGCCAGGTCGAGGACATGTACTTCGTCCTGATGGCGCTCGACCTGGGCGGTTCTTCGGACCTGTCGCCGATGGAACTGGTCGAGGCGTGCAGGGACGACAGCCGCCCCGACTGCTACGACTCCCATCGCGCCGAGGTCGCCGCCGAGGCGGACGAGCGGATGGCGGAGGACTTCGAGGCCGTCCTGGAGCGCGCCGTGGAGAAGTTGGAGAGAAGCGCCTGACCCGCCGGGGAGGCCTCGCGCATCCGGACCGCCGCGTACCCTCGAAGGCGTGAGGAACACGCTCGACGCCGACGACCCGCAGGTCCTGGCGTCCCGGATGCGCGAGGCCCTCGGCGAGGGGCCCGTGGTCGCGCTGACCGGGGCGGGCCTGTCCACCGACTCGGGTATCCCCGACTACCGCGGCCCGGACTCGCCGCCGCGCAAGCCGATGACCTACCAGCAGTTCGTCGGCGACGCCGCGTTCCGCCGCCACTACTGGGCCCGCAACCACGTGGGCTGGCGCCACGTGCACCGGACCCTGCCCAACGACGGCCACCGCGCGCTGGCCGCGCTGGAGTCCTCCGGCGCCCTGGCGGGGGTCATCACCCAGAACGTGGACACCCTGCACGAGAAGGCGGGCAGCAGGCGGGTGATCGACCTGCACGGCCGCTACGACCGCGTCGTCTGCATGTCCTGCTCGGAGGTGACCGCCCGCGACGCGCTGGCCGAGCGGCTCGGCGCGCTCAACCCCGGCTTCGCCGACGGGGTCCCCGACGTGGAGGTCGCCCCCGACGCCGACGCGGCCCTGGCCGCCACCGAGGGGTTCCGGGTGGCCGACTGCGAGTCGTGCGGCGGCGTGCTCAAGCCGGACATCGTCTACTTCGGCGAGAACGTGCCCAAGGCGCGCGTCATGGAGGGCTACGACCTGGTGGACGGGGCGTCGGCCCTGCTCGTGGCGGGCTCGTCGCTGACCGTCTTCTCGGGGCGGCGCTACGTCAAGCGCGCGGTCGAGCGGGGCATGCCGGTGGTGGTCCTCAACCGGGGCGGCACCCGGGCCGACGACGTCGCCGCGCTCACCGTCGCCGCGGGCTGCTCCGAGGTGCTGTCCGCCCTGGCGGGGGTCTACGCCGGCGGTCCCGGCCCGGACCGCGCCCCGGCCCCCGCGGCCCGGGTCACCGGGTAGGGACCGGTACCGGATAGGGACCGCTCAGCTCCGCGTACCGAGGTGGGCGAGGAAGTCCACCAGGGCGGCGTTGACCTCCGCGGGACGCTCCTGCTGTGTCCAGTGGCCGCAGCCGGGCAGGGTGACGCTGTCGTGCAGCTTCGGCGCGATCGCCGGCAGGGCCTCGCGCAGTTCGGGGATCCCGCGCATGACGGTGACCATGTCCATGTCCCCGACCATGTACAGGGCGGGGACGTCGATGCCGCGTCCCTGGAAGGGCGACATGAGCCCCTGGTTGCGCTCGATGTTGCGGTACCAGTTCAGCGGTCCGGTGTAGGCCCGGGCGCCGTGCAGGGCGTGGTCGCGGGCGAAGGCCTGCACGTCCTCCTCGGTGAGCCAGGAGGGCAGTTCGTCCGGCTCGGGCAGGGAGTCCAGCAGGGTGGAGCCCTCGGGGACGATCCACAGCTGCGGCTCGTCCGCGTACGGGTTGTCCCCCGAGGCGCCGACCAGGACCCGGCGCAGGAACGAGGCGGGGTCGGCGGCCAGTTCGGCGTCGGCGACACCGGGTTCCTGGAAGTAGACCTGGTAGAAGCCCTCGCCGTAGACCCTGCGGGTGACCGAGGGCGCGGGCATCATGGCGGGCGGGAACGGCGGGACGCTCAGGCCCACCACGCCGCGGACCAGGTCGGGGCGCATCATGGCGGTGCTCCAGGCCACGGGCGCACCCCAGTCGTGGCCGACCAGGACCGCGCTCTCCTCGCCCAGGGCCCTGATGAGGCCGACGACGTCGCCGACCAGGTGCGGCAGCGTGTAGGCGTCCACCTCCTCGGGCCGCTCGCTGCGGGCGTAGCCGCGCTGGTCGGGGGCGACCACGCGGTACCCCGCCTCGGCCAGCGGGGCGAACTGGTGGCGCCAGGAGTACCAGCTCTCGGGGAAGCCGTGCAGGAGCAGCACGAGTGGTCCGCTGCCCTGCTCCGCGATGTGCAGGCGGATTCCGTTGACCTCGACGTCCCTGTGTTCCACGTTCATCGCGCGCTCGCTCCTCGGTGCTGAGGGGGTGGTCGCGATCACGCTATCCCAGTGGTGGCCGGGCTTTCGGAACGCCCCCGCGGTGTGGCGGTGACACGGCCGCGAAGGCGGTGGGTGCACCGGCGGGTCGGCCGGAGGAGGCCCGGGAGGGCACGGGCCCGGGGCGCCGACGTGCCGGCCGTTCCCCCTCCGTGTGCGCCGCCCGGCCCGGAGCCCGGTCCGGAACCGGCCGAGAGCTTGACCTGGAGCGCGCTCCAGTTCCTAGGGTTCCGGGCATGGGCACACCACAGCAAAGAATCGGTTCGGGCTTCGGCGGGCGCAGCACCGCGCGCGAGGTCCTGGAGGGCGTCGACCTGACCGGGCGCCTGGCGGTCGTCACCGGCGGGTACTCGGGGATCGGACTGGAGACCACCCGGGCCCTCGCGGGGGCGGGCGCCCGGGTCGTCGTCCCCGCGCGACGCCCCGAGGCGGCCGCCGAGGCCCTGGAGGGCATCGAGGGGGTGGAGGTCGACGGGCTGGACCTGTCAGACCAGGACGACGTGCGCGGGTTCGCCGCCCGCTTCCTGAAGACGGGGCGCGCGATCGACGTCCTCGTCAACGGCGCCGGGGTGATGGCCTGTCCGCGGGCCACGGCCGGGCCCGGCTGGGAGTACCAGTTCGCCACCAACCACCTGGGGCACTTCACCCTGGTCAACCGGCTGTGGCCCGCCCTGGCCGACGGCGGGGCGCGGGTGGTGTCGGTGTCCTCCGCCGGGCACCAGGCCTCGCCGATCCGGTGGGAGGACCCGTGGTTCGACCGGGGCTACGACCGGTGGCTGGCCTACGGGCAGTCCAAGACCGCCAACGCGCTGCTGGCGGTGCACCTGGACCGGCTCGGCGCGGCCTTCGGCGTGCGGGCGTTCTCCCTGCACCCGGGGGCGATCCTCACCCCGTTGCAGCGGCACATGACGCGGGAGGAGATGGTCGACCGGGGCTGGATCGACGAGAACGGCGCGTTGGCCGACCCGGCGTTCAAGACGCCGGAGCAGGGCGCGGCCACCCAGGTGTGGGCGGCCGCCTCCCCGGAGCTGGACGGGGTGGGCGGTGTGTACTGCGAGGACTGCGACGTCGCCGTGCCCGCCGGGACCGACCCCGACCGGGCCGGCGTGCGCGACCACGCGGTCGACCCCGTCCAGGCCGAGCGCCTGTGGGCGTTCTCCGCCGAGTTGACCGGGGAGGACGCCTTCGCGTGAACGGCGGCGTGGCGCCTGCCGGGGGACGGGGACGGGGGGCCGGGCTCCGAGCGGGCCGGGCGCCGTCGTCTCCGGGCGGGCGGGAGCGCTCAGGCCCGGCGGACGGCGGCGCGGCGGTCCAGGGCGTCCAGGACCCGCTCGCCCCAGCGCACGTTCTCGCGTTCGAGCGCCAGGCCGCCCATGAGGGTGAGGTAGGGGCCGATCCGCTCGGCGCGGGCCAGGTGCTCCTCCTCGGTGCGGCCGTCGAGCAGGCGCTCCCGCAGGCGTTCGTAACGGGCCAGCTTGCCGCGCGCCCACTCGATCCTCTCGGCGACGGAGGCCCGTACCGCCTCGGGGTCCCCGGCGTCGGCGGCCTGCAACTGGACGAGGAGCTCGTCGCGTACGGCGGCCGGGCGGGGCGGTTCGGCGATGAACTCGCGCAGGACGCGGCGTCCCTCGTCGGTGAGCGAGAAGACCCGCTTGTTGGGACGCCGCTCCTGTTCGACGACGGTGGCCTCGACCAGCCCGTCGGCCTCCATGCGGTCGAGTTCGCGGTAGAGCTGTTGGGGGGTGGCCGCCCAGAAGTTGGCCACGGAGGCGTCGAAGTTCTTCGCCAGGTCGTATCCGGAGGCCGGGCCGTCCAGAAGGGCGGCCATCACGGCGTTGCGCAGTGCCATGCCGGCAGCATAACCGCCACTAGGCAACGACGCACCTAGACAACTCGTTGTTGCCCTGGACACCCGCGGTCGGCCGTTGTTACTCTCCAACACACCTAATCAACGAATTGATCATGGAGAGTGCCGTGACCCATCCCTTCCGCGCCGCCGTCGAGGCGGACGACCACGACGCCGTCCACGCCCTGCTCGCCGACGACGTCGTCTTCACCAGCCCCGTCGCCTTCCAGCCCTACGAGGGGAGGCCGATCACGGCGGCGATCGTGCGCGGCGTCTCCCGCGTCTTCGAGGACTTCCGCTACGTGCGTGAGATCGCCGGCGCCGACGGGCGCGACCACGTCCTCGTGTTCGAGGCGAGGGTCGGGGACAGGCGGATCAACGGCTGCGACCTCCTGCACACCGACGACGACGGCCTCATCGACGACCTCGTCGTCATGGTCCGCCCCCTGTCCGCCGCGAACGCCCTGGCCGAGGCCATGGGAGCCCAGTTCGACCGGATCGCCCGCGAGGCCCGGGAGGAGTCGGAGCGGACCGCCGGAGCCTGATCCGTCAACTGACATATCTCCCATAAAAGGAATTCCGGTCATTATTCCCTTCGGCACCAAAAGACAGGAAAGGACCCTTTTCCCTGGACCCGCTCGGGGGTGAAACCTACTGTGGAGACGCGCGCCTCCCCCCACCGGCGAAGGAGACGGACATGACCGTGGCTCCCGAGGTCCCGGACATCCTTTCCCAGGAGTTCCTCGCAGATCCATATCCCGCCTACCGCCTCATGCGCGAACACGCTCCCCTCTTCTGGCACGAGGCCACACAGAGCTATGTCGTCTCCCGCTACGAGGACGTCAGACGGGCCTTCAAGGACCCGGTCTTCACCACCCGCAACTACGACTGGCAACTGGAGCCGGTCCACGGGCGCACCATCCTGCAGATGGACGGGCGCGAGCACGCGGTGCGGCGGGCCCTGGTCGCCCCGGCCTTTCGCGGCACGGAACTGCGGGAGCGATTCCTGCCCGTCATCGAGCGCAACAGCCGTGAGCTGGTCGACGCCTTCCGCCACGCGGGCGAGGTGGACCTGGTCTCGCAGTTCGCCACGCGGTTCCCGATCAACGTCATCGTGGACATGCTCGGCCTGGACAGGTCCGACCACGACCGGTTCCACCGGTGGTACACGTCGATCATCGCCTTCCTGGGCAACCTCTCCCAGGACTCCGAGGTCGCGGAGGAGGGGCTGCGCACACGCGAGGAGCTCGCCGCCCACCTGCTGCCGGTGATCCGCGAGCGCAGGGAGAACCCCGGCGAGGACCTGCTGTCCACCCTGTGCACCGCCGAGGTCGAGGGCACCCGGATGAGCGACGAGGACGTGAAGGCCTTCTGCAGCCTGCTGCTGGCCGCGGGCGGGGAGACCACCGACAAGGCCGTGGCGAGCATGTTCGCGAACCTGGTTTCCCACCCCGAGCAGCTGGCCCGGGTCCGGGAGGACCGGAGCCTGATCCCGCGCGCGTTCGCCGAGACCCTGCGCCACACCCCGCCCGTGCAGATGATCATGCGCCAGCCCCGGCACGACGTGGAACTGGGCGGCGGGACCGTGCCCGCCGGCGCGACCCTCATCTGCCTGATCGGCTCCGCCAACCGCGACGGCGACCACTTCACCGACCCCGACACCTTCGACGTCCTGCGCCCCGAGCTGCGGGAGGCCACCTCGTTCACCGCCGCGGCCGAGCACCTGGCCTTCGCCCTGGGGCGGCACTTCTGCGTGGGCGCCCTCCTGGCCGAGGCCGAGGTCCGGGTGGCGACCGACCACCTGTTGGACGCCATGCCCGACGTCCGCCTGGCCGAGGGCGCGACCCTGGAGGAGGCCGGCGCCTTCACCCGGGGGCTGCGGGAGCTGCCGCTGCGCTTCACCCCGACCACCGGCTGAGAGACCGCCGGACCCGGCCGCGCCGAGCCGCCGAGCCACCGGGGCCGCGGTGCGCGGCGGGAGGACGGACACCTCCTCCCGCCGCGCCATCCTCCGTCCCGCCGCCTCCTCGGTGCGCTACCTCCCCGGCGTGAACCGCACCGGGAGTTCGAACAGCCCGCGCATCCACACCGACGGCCGCCACTCCAGCCGGTCCGGCGGAACCGCCATCCGCACGTCCGGCAACCGGTCCAGCAGGCTCTCCACCGCCGTGCGGGCGATCGTCGTCGCCAACTCCGGAGCGGGGAAGGGACACCCGTGCTCGCCGTGCCCGAAAGACATCTGCGCGCGGTTGCCGGCGTAGATGTCGGGGAGCCCGGCGTGCAGGCGGGGGTCGGAGTTGGCCGCGGACAGGCCCAGGACGAGCAGGTCTCCGCGGCGGATACGGCGCCCGCCCAGCTCGCAGGTCTGCGCGGCCCACCGGCCGATGAAGTTCTGGGTGGGGGTGTTCTTCCACAGGACCTCGTTGAGGGCCTCGCCGGAGCTGCTGCGTCCCCCCTGCAGGGTGAGCGAGAACTGGTCGTCGACCAGCATCAGCCGCAGGGTGTTGCCGATCCAGTTGCCGGTGGGCGCCTGGGCCGCGGCGAGGATGACGAGGAGGTCGATGACCGCCTCGGCGTCGCTCAGGCCCGCCGGGTGCAGCAGGAGCCGGGAGGGCACGTCGTCGCGGGGCGCGCGGCGGCGGTCGGCGACCAGGTTCCCCATGCGGGTGTGGAGCCGCTGGTGGGCCCCGCCCGCGTCGGCGGTGACGTCGAGCGACAGGAGGATGTCGCGCACCATGGCCGGGACCTCCCCCTCCGGTATGCCGTACAGGCGGGCGACCACCCCGGCGGGGATGTGGTGCGCGTACTGGCCGACCAGGTCGGCCTCGCCCTCGGCCGAGAAGGTGTCGATGAGCCCGTCGGCGACCTGCTGGCACAGGGCCTTGAGGTCGATGCGGTCGGTGGCGTCCAGGGCGTCGCCGATCGCCCCGGCGCGGCGCTGGTGGTCGGCCCCCTCGGCGAACATGACCGAGGGGGTCCACATCACGTAGGGCAGGAGCGGCCAGTCCTCGGGGATGTCGTCCCACTGGTTCCAGCGGCGGCAGTCCCGGGCGAACCACTCGGGCCTGCTGGTGACGTGGTGCAGCTCCCGGTATCCCAGCACGAACCAGGCGGGGACGTCCCCGTCCAGCAGGATGGGCGCGACCGGGCCGAAGCGCCTGCGCAGCTCCTCGTAGAGCCCGGCGGGATCGCGGGCGATGTCGGGGCCGTAGAAGCGGACGGCCTCGGCGTGGTCGGGGGACGGCGGACCGCTGCTGGGCGGGGCGGCGGCCTCCGTCAGGCCCGGGGTGTCGTTCACTGCGTGTCCTCGGGAGTGGATGCGGACGTGGGCACGGAGGTGGACGCGGGCACGGCCGCGGACCCGCGTACGGGTCCGGACACGTGCTGGACGAGGGTGACCAGGACGTCGCGGCTGGACTCGCGGCTGCGCGCGTCGCAGTCCACCAGGGGGACCCGGTCGGAGACGTCGAGGGCTCGGCGCACCTCGGCGAGGCCGGGACCGGGGCCGGGGCCGAAGCGGTTCACCGCGACGACGAAGGGCGTGCGGTGGTGTTCGAGCCGGTCGATGGCGTACCAGGAGTCCCGGACCCGGTCGGTGTCCACGAGGACGACCGCGCCGAGGCTGCCCGTGAACAGTTGGTTCCACAGGAACCAGAACCGCTTCTGGCCCGGGGCGCCGAAGAGGTAGAGCACGCGCCGCTCGTCGATGGTGATGCGCCCGAAGTCGAAGGCCGCGGTGGTGGTGCGCTTGTCGCGGACCGCGCTGACGTCGTCGACGCCCTCGCCGGCCTGGGTCATGACCTCCTCGGTGCTCAGCGGGCGCATCTCGCTGACGGAGCCGACCAGGGTGGTCTTGCCGACGCCGAAGCCGCCGACGACGACGATCTTGAGGGCGTTGTCGGCCGTTGTGGCGAGCGGGGCCCGGAGCACCGGCGCGGCCCGCTGTTCAGAGGCGTTGGAGGGCAAGGAGCACCTGCTTCAGGGTCTCGGGGTCGTGTCCCTCGGCACGCTGGGCCGAGGAGGCGGGGTGGCGGGCCGCCACCCGCCCCGTGTCCAGCAGGTCGAGCAGCAGGATCCGCACGACGCTGACGGGCAGCCCGAGTTCCGCGGAGACCTCCACCACGGCGGTCGGGAACACGCACATCCGCAGGATCGCGGCGTGCTCGGACTGCATTCCGGGCACGGGCTCGCACTCGGAGACGATGAGGGTGACCGAGTCGAGCGCGTCGGCGTCGGCGTCGCCGCGTCCGCCGGTCACGGTGTACAGGCGGTCCGGGGACTCCCGCTGGAGAGGTCCGTGGTTCATCGCGTCTGTTCGGCGCCCGTTCCGGCCCACTCGGTCCGACCGCCCCGGCCGGTCTCCCCGGTCATGCCGATCCGGTCGCCCTCCCCGATCCAGTCGGTCCGGGCGGTCCGGCGCGGCGCCGCCGTCAGGAAGCCGCCGATCTGCTCGACGAGCTCGTTCATGTTGTGGCCGACCACGCCGACGTCGGCCTCCTGGGTGGTGACGACCGCCAGGTGGGCGCCCTCGCCCGCGCCGACGATGAGCAGGACCCCGCCGCCGAACTCGGCCATGGCCTGGCCCGCCCCGCCGCCGTCCCCGAACTCGGCGGAGGCGCTCAGGGACAGGCTCTGGATGCCCGCGGAGATCGCGGCGAGCTGGTCTGCGCGGTCCACGTGCAGTTCTCTGGTGTGGCACATCTTGAGTCCGTCCCTGGACAGGACGAGGACGTGGCGGATGCCCGGTGTCCTGTGGCGCAGGTTCTCCAGAAGCCAGTCGAGACTGGTGTCCATGGTCTCCATCGGGCCTTCGCTCTTCCCTTCGGCTTGTCTGGGCTCTTCGTCGTGCCGGGCGACCGGTGGGTCCGGTGCGGCCGGAGCGGTGGAGTGGGTGTCACCGCGTCCCGTGCGGGGCGTCACCGGTGCCGCCCGCGTCGCGGAAGGCCGCGAACCTGGTGCCGGGGTCGCCGGTTCCGGGTATGTGCGCCGGCTGCTGGGAGAGCTGGCGCGGTTCCTCCCGCAGCGCCGCCGCCAGGGTCTGGCCGCGCCGCCGCTGGGGCAGCCCGGAGGCGCGGCGCGAGGACGCGGCCGGGGCGGCGGCCAGGACACGGTCGTGGGCGGCGTCCTCGGCGGGGAGGGAGCGCCGCCCGGTGTCGCGGGCGGAGCCCGGCCCGTCGAGCACGGGCCGGGAGTCGGTGACCAGGTGGGGCGGGACGAGGACGACGACGCCGATACCGCCGCGTGCCGAGGGCCGGAAGCTGACGCTGAGCCCGTACTTGTCGGCGAGGCGGCCCACGACCGCCAGGCCCATGCGGGTTCCGCGCAGGGTGGACAGGTCGCGCGGGTGGGTGACCAGGCTCTCGGCCAGCCTGCGCTCGCGCATGCGCATGCCCAGACCGCCGTCCTCCACGATGACGGTCAGGCCGGTGTCCTCCTCCTGGACGTAGACGTGGACCTCGGTGCCGTACGCGGAGAAGTTGGCGGCGTTGTCCATGAGCTCGGCCAGGGCCTGCATGACGCCCTCGGCGGCGTATCCGGCGATGGCGGCGGTGCTGACGTTGTGCAGGCGCACGCGGCGGTAGGCGCTGATCCGGCCCATGGCGCCGCGCAGGATGCTCTCCATGACGATGGGGCGGGTCCAGCGCCGGCCCGAGCGGCCCCCGGCCAGGACGACGAAGCCGTCGGTGAGGCGGCCGGTGCGCGACACCCCGTGGTCGAGGTCGAGCAGGTCGCCGAAGATGCCGGGGGCGTCGCCGTAGCGGTCCTGGAGCTCGCGGAGCCTGGCCAGCAGGGTGGTCAGGTGGGCCTGGATACGGGCGCCGGAGGCGGAGGCGGCCTCCATGGCCGAGGCGGAGCGGCGCGCGGCCGCCAGCAACTCCTCCAGGACGTGCCGGCGCAGCCGTGCGAGTGCGTCGTCGACGGTCGGCAGTTCGTCCTGGAGGGCCTCGGCGGCGCCGATGCGGTCCTCGCGGACGCGGGTGACCATGAGCGGCAGTCCGGTGCGGTCCAGGTCGGCGATCTGCTCCTCCAGGACGGAGCGGCGGGCCCGGTCGTGGGCGGCACGGGCCTCGACGGCGTCGAGTTCGGTTCCGACGGCGTGGGCGAGCCGGTGCAGCGCGGCGTGGCCGGGCTGCGGATGGCGGGCGAGGACCTCACGCGCGGAGCGGCCCTCGCGGACGCCCTCGGCGAGGGCGGGCAGGACCTGTTCGACCAGGTGGTCCGCCTCGCGTTCGAGCGTCTCGGCGGTGGCGTCGGCCCGGGTGCCGTGGTCGCGGGCGGCGCGGGCGGCCGCGGCCTGGTGGGCGGCGACGACCACGGCCGCGCACAGGGCGATCCCGGCCGTCCCGACGGCGAGGGCCACGCTCTGGCGCGCGTCGGCGGGGGCGGAGATCACCACCCACGACCAGGCGGGGGCCACCAGCGCGGTCACGAGGAGGAGCGCGACCAGGGCCTGTTGTCCGGGGCGGGGACCGTGCCGTTTCCGGCCGGACGCATGTACTGACATGGGCGGAATCCTCGCGGGGCAATCGTGCGAAGGGGGCGGGGCGGCGCCCGCCTCCGTCGCCCGGTCTCCGGGCAGGGGAGGTCCACCCGGATATCCCTCGGGCCGGGGGCATTCGAAGGCGGACGGAATTTACCGTAGACCACATGGGAAAGGCACGTGGGCGTTCTGGTCAGGAATACCCGCGACCTTTCCGGGAAACGGGGCGCTCCGTCGTTTCCGAATTCTGACATTCCCAGCATTCGACACTTTTTGCCCATCGTTTCCCCGTCAGCCGAAGACGCCGAGGACGAGGAGCGCGGTGACGGCCACCGCGAGGAACACCAGCGTGCCGACCGCGGAGACCCGCCTCGTGGCCGCGCTCCGGTCCCCGGCCCGGGCGGGCAGCTCCGGCCAGCGCAGCACCACGCCCGCGGCGGCGGCCGCCGTCAGGGCCGAGACCAGGTACCACACCGCCACGGGGAAGACCGCCCACGAGGTCATGAGCAGGGCGATCAGCAGGTAGAGGAGTGTGCCGGCCAGCCGGGCCAGCGCGTCCCAGCGGTCCGGGAAGCGGTGGCGCCCCTCGCCGCGCCAGGCCCGCAGGACGATGTCCGACGCGCTCAGTACGCAGATGCCGTTGAAGAACACTCCCATGGCGTAGGGAAGCAGGTCCATGGGATCCATCAGGAGTCCTCCCCCGTGAGCAGTTCCAGCGCCAGCGGCTCCAGCCCGGTGGTGGTGTTGCCGAAGGCGAGCACGGCCCGGTCGCCCTCCCGGTCCAGGGCGACCATGGCGGAGAACCCCCCGGTGCCCCCGTTGTGCCAGGTGACCTCGGTGCCCCCGTGCTCCTCCACGACCCAGGCGTAGCCGATCCGGCCGCCGTCCCCGTCCTCCCAGCGCGGTTCCAGGGCCGCCGTGCCGGGGGCGGTTCCCTCCAGCAGGGCGCGGACGTAGCGCTCCATGTCGGCGGGGGTGGAGCGGACCCCGCCCGCGGGCGCGTAGGCGTGTGCCAGCCAGGGATCGGCCAGGCGTCCGCGGTCGGTGTACCCCACGGTCGCGTCCTCGGGCAGGTCCTCCCGGGAGTCGGGCAGGATCGTCTCACCCATCCCCAGCGGGTCGAGCAGCCGGTCCCGCAGCAGGGTCGCGTAGTCGGTCCCGGCGGCGTTGGCCAGGGCCTGGCCCAGAACGGCCGTGCCCATGTTGGAGTAGCCGGACTCGCCGCGGCCGGACAGCTCGGCGGCGGCCACCTGCGCGACCAGGGTGTCGTAGTCGTAGGGGTAGGGGTCCAGGCCCAGGTTGGCGGCCGTCACAGAGATCGCCACGTCGGACAGGCGGCCGGGGAGCCGGGGCAGGCCGGAGCGGTGGCTGGACAGTTCGGCCAGGGTGACGTCGGCGGCCGGGGCGCCGTCCAGGTCGACGAGTTCGCCGAGCCGGGTGTCCCCGGTGACCTCGCCCCGCTCGACGGCGTCGGCGAGCAGCGCCCCGGTCATCGTCTTGGTCACCGACCCGATCTCGTAGCCGGTGTGCCCGTCCGCGCCGAAGTGGGCGGAGAGGGTCCGGTCGCCGTCGATCTCGACGACGCTGACCCTGTCGTGGGTGCCCCCGGCCAGCAGCGGCCGCGCCCGGTCGAGCAGGCCGGGGTCTCCGGTCTCCTCGGCGGACAGGGCCGGCGTGTGCGGCCGTACGACGATCCCGACGGCGACGACCAGGGCGGCCACCGCACAGGCGACCGCGACGATCCACGTTCTGGGTCCCACGGGACCCTCCTTTCCTCGTGTTCGGGGCTCCGCCCCGATCCACCCCATGTCCGGGCGCCCTGCGGGCGGGAGCCTTCGGCGCCTCCGACGGGTTGGCCCGTGCCCACGCCGTCGCCCGCCACCACCCTCGAACGACGCCTACGGCGCAGTTCCTCTGCGGACCCGTCTGCGGCACCTCCAGAACCCCGCCGGCGCCCGAACCACGTCCCCGAGGGCTGAGCGAGCACTCGCGAAAGGCCCCTAGGGCGCGCCTCCCGCCGCCGTCAGGATGGCGAGCAGGGGGACGACGCGTTCCGGGGGGATCGCGTAGTGGCCGCGCCGGACGGTGGTGAGCCATCCGGCCGCGGCGAGCAGGTTGACGTGGTGGTAGATCTGGCCGGTGGTGCCGAAGTCGGAGCGCTCGGCCAGTTCGGCGACGGTGCTGGTGCCGTCCCAGACGGCGTGCAGCAACTGGAGGCGGACGGGGTTGCCCAGGGCGTCGAGGCTGGCGGCGTGCCGGGACCAGTCGGCCCCCTCCAGCCGCTCGACCGGCAGCCCCTGCTGCCACTCCAGCCCGTTCTCCTCCCCCTCCCCGCGGACGATCCCGGCGAAGACCACGCCGCCGCGCCCGGTGACCTGCTCCCGCAGGGCGTTGAGCGCGAAGAACACGTCCTCCGGCGGCCGCGCCGCGGCTCCGGCCCGCGCGGACCGCCCGTGCGCGCCGTCCTCCAGGGCCGCGACCCGTGCCTCCAGGTCCGCCAGCCGCTCCTCCGCCGTTCTCTCCATCACGCCTCCACTGTACCTGTTATTCCGTAATTACGTAATACCGTTGACCCAGCCACCGCGCCCCGGGGCTTTGCCCGATCCGGAGACGACGGTGAGGTGCCGCTGACCCGCCGGGTTCGATGATGGGTGCAGGATGCGTGGACCGCGCATCCGCAGGGGACACCCGAGCGGCCGTTCCCACGTCCCGGTCCCGGGCGCTGCCCGACGAGGACCTCCGGGGCCCGGGGACGGCCGGAAGGAGCGGACATGCGAACGCAGGGAGCCAACGGCTGGCAGTTCTTCGTCGCGACACTGCTGGTCGTCATCGGTGCCGTCAACATCGTCCAGGGGCTGGTGGCCTCCTTCACCCCCGTCTTCTACGCAGCCACGGGCGCGGACGTGCTCTTCCTGGAGTACGAGGCCTGGGGCGTCCTGCTCGGCCTGTGGGGCGTGGCCCTGGTGATCACCGGGCTGGCCGTGCTGTCCCTCAGCACGTGGGCCCGGGCCTTCGCGCTCGTCCTCACCGCGGCGAACGCCGTCGCCCAACTGGGCTTCGCCATGGCGATGCCGCTGTGGTCGATGGTGGCCATCGCCGTGGACATCGTGGTGATCTACGGCCTGACCGCCGGCTGGCCCTCCGCGGTGGCGTTCACGGAGCGCCCGGAGGAGGCGCGGGAGCCCGAGGGGGACGAGGCCGCCTACCGCAGCGGATACGACGCCTCCCACGCGGCTCCCCGCCCCACGCGGTCACCCGAGCAGACCAGCGGATCACACCAGACCACCGAGTCGCAGTAGACCGCCGGCCGGGGTCGCCGAGGACCCCTCCCGGGCCGCCCCCGTTCCCGGAGCGGGGGCGGTTCCGCACGGCCGGAGCCGCCCGGACACCGGCCCTCCGGGTCTCCTCCGGCCCCGGCCCCGGAGCGGGCGCGCGGAGGCGGACGCGGCGGTCGTGCCCCTGCCGGTCGGTGGCCTTCGTGGCCTCCCTGCTGCCACCGTCGGATCCGGCGCTGAAGACGATCGCGTCGACATCGCCGAACGCGCCGGAGTGGCCGAGCCGCTGGTCTACGACCACTTCGGCAACAGGGCCGGCGTCCTCGCAGAGCTCCACCGCGAGTTCGACGCCCGCCGGCACGAGGCTCGACGCGGCACTGCAAGGCGCCGAGCGCGAGCTGCGCGCCGTGGCGGAGGTCGTCGCGGGGGCCCGCATCGACTGCGCCCTGGCCGAGGGAAGAGAACCGGCCGATGTCATCGCCGCACCGGCCGGCTCGCCGACACCGGACCGGCTGCGCCAGGACGCCGAAGACGCCCACAGCGGGAGGTGTCGCGAGGCCCCGGCCCCGTTCTCGGGGCCGGAGCCGGTCGACACGGCCGACCTCCGCGCGGTCGTCGGCGCAGCGGCGCCCTCGCCAGGGCCGCGGTCACGGGGAGGTTCGGGGCCGGTCAGGCGCGCGCAGCGCTCACCCGGGTCGTCACGGCCGTCGCCTCGAAGGGCTGAGGGGTACGCCGAGGCCGTGGACGCGTCGGAGCGGCCCCGCGTGCTCCGGCTCCGGGCCACCGAGCCGCTGCGCCGGTGGCCCGTACCGGTCTCAGCGCTTGCGCGGGTGCAGGTGGCTGGTGACGGCCAGCCGGTTGTAGAGGTTGATCATCGAGGCTGCGGTGATGAGCGCGGCCAGGGCCTGGTCGTCGAAGTGCTCGGCGGCGGCCCCGTAGGCCTCGTCGGACACCCCGTGCTCGCCCAGCCGGGTGATCTCGTCGGTGAGCGCCAGGGCGGCCCGCTCGGCGTCGGTGAAGATCTCACCGGCCTCATACCAGGCGGAGACCAGGAAGAGCCGCTGCTGGGTCTCTCCGGCCTCCTGGGCCGTCCGGGTGTGCAGGTCGACGCAGAAGGAGCAGCCGTTGAGCACCGAGGCGCGCAGTTTGACCAGTTCCAGGAGACCGGCGTCGAGGTGCCCGGCGATGATCTTGTCGATTTCGTCCAGTTTTCCGTAGACCTCGGGAAGTTTCTTCGCCCAGATCACGCGTTCTTCGGCCACGGGAACAGCCCTCCTCGTCGGACGCCTTCGCCGCCCCGGTCCGGGAACCGGGGTCCTGGCGACCACGCTACCAACGCGCTGACCTCCCCGAGGGGCCGGGATCCGAACCGGGCGGGAAAGGCCGATTCCGGACGTTTTCCGGCTCTTCCGAAAAGGCTCGGCACGGCGAAAGAGAGCTTTCCCGGAGTTCGATATCGCCGTTGCCGGCCGGGATGTTAGGTTCTGTGGCGCCACAGGAAAAACCCTCTCGGAGGAAGACCGATGTCCACCGCGTCCGAGTCGGAGGACACCACGGAACCGGCGGGCGGCCCCGAGGCCGTGGGCGCCCTGGCCGGGAGGGTCGCGGGCAAGGCGGGGCCGCTGTACCTGTCCATGCTCGCCACCATGGCGGGCGGCATGGTCACCGCGGGGGTGCTCGGCAACGCCGGGACCGCGCAGCTCGCGGCCTACGCCGTGGTCATCGCGGTGTTCAATCCGGTGCTGATGGTCGTCCAGGGCGCGTTGCGCGGGTCGATGCCCTTCGTCGCCGAGCACGGGGACGATCCCCGAAGGCTCGCCCCGGTGGTCCGCGACAGCCTGTGGCTGGCCCTGGCCATGGGCGCGCTCGGCGGCCTCCTGGTCGCCACCGCCCCCCTGTGGGGCCGGCTGGCCGGGGTGGCCGCCCCCACGCTGGCCGCGCTCGGCCCCTATCCGCTGCTCATGGGCCTGTACGTGGTCGTCGCCTCGGTGAAGGCCTCGGTGACCGTGCTGCTCACCGGCCTCGGACACAACCGTGCCGTCCTGGCGCTGAGCCTGGTCACCACCGCCCTCGCGGTCGTCCTCGTTCCCGCACTCGTGCTGGGCCCGGGCCCGGTGCCCGCGATGGGACTCCCCGGCGCCGGTTCGGCGGTGCTGCTCCACGGGTGCGCCACCGTCTGCCTGTCGCTGTACGTCGCGCGTCGCGTGACCGTCCTGCGCGGACGGCCGATCGGGCTCGGCGCGCCCCGCTGGGCCGGTGTCCGGCGGATCGCACGGGTGGGGCTGCCCACCGGCTCCACCCTGCTGGTCAAGTTCGGCGCGATGGGCGTCCTGGCGCTGGCGGCGGCCCGGATCGGCCCCGCGGAGGCCGCGGCCCACCAACTGCTCGTGGTCGTGGCCACCTTCGTGTTCCTCGCGGCCGCGGCCACCGGGCAGGCCACCGTGCCCTTCACCGCACGCGCGGCGGGAAGGGGTGACCGGGCCGGGGTGCGCCGGTCCGTCCTGGCGGGCTACCTGGTGGCGGTCCCGGTGGTCGCGGTCAGCGCGACGCTGGTGTGGGCCGCCTCGGGGACGGTCGTCGGCCTGTTCACCGACGACCCCGAGGTGGCGGCCCTGGTGACCGCGCTGCTGCCCGTGCTGTGCGCGGTGGCCGTGGCCGACGCCGCGCAGGCACTGCCCGGTATGGGCCTGTTGGGCATCAAGAAAGCCAGGTCCTCGATGCATGCGTTCGCTGTCTGCTACGGACTGCTGGCCCTGGTGGCGGTGCCCGTCGCCGGGGCCGGAGGGCTGACGTCGCTGTGGGCGGTGTACGCGGTGGCGACCGCCGGGCTGGTGGTCGGACAGGGCCTGGCGTTCCGGCGGCTGTCCGCGCGGGTCTGACACCGCGGGAACCCGGCGGTGCCGACCGGGTCCGCGGATGCCGGAACGGCCGGCGGCCCCGGGACGGCTCAGTGGCCGTCGACGGGCTCCAGGACGAAGACCGGGATCTCGCGGTCGGTCTTCTTCTGGTACTCGGCGTAGTCGGGGAACGCCTCCACGGCGCGCTCCCACCACAGCGCCTTCTCCTCGCCCGTGACCTCACGGGCCGTCATGTCCTTGCGCACGGTGCCGTCCCGGAGTTCCACGTGCGGGTGGGCGACGACGTTGTAGTACCAGACGGGGTGCTTGGGCGCTCCGCCGAGCGAGGCGACGGCGGCGTAGCGGCCCTCGTGCTCCACCCGCATCAGCGGCGTCTTGCGCAGCTTGCCGGTCTTGGCTCCACGCGTGGTGAGCAGGATGACGGGCCTGCCCTTCAGGGTCATCCCCTCGGTCCCGCCGGAACTCTCGATCTGCTCGACCTGCTTGCGCACCCACTCCATCGTGTTCGGCGCGTACTCACCTTCGAGCGGCATGGAATCCCTCCCGTCGTCGTGTCCGTCTCGCCACAGGACACTACTCCCCGCACCACCGCCCGTGGAGTACGAGCCGGGGCGGCGCGGCGGCCGGGGAGGACACCCCGCCCGAGGGGCCGCGGGCCGGCGCCGCCGGCCTCGGTTCGAACCGAGGCGACCGGACTGCTCAGCGCGGCCGCGTGCGCCTCGGGACGGCACGGCGCCGTCCGGGGCGGCTCCGAGGCCAAGCCCACCGGTTCACGAACGCTCCCGGCCACGGCCCCGGGTGTGACCGGGTGCACTCAGTGCTTCGTTGCACTTAGTGCATCCGTGTCCGTAACGTTGGAACGTGGACAAACAGCAGGAACCGCCCTCACGTGACCGGCGTGAGGCACTGAAGTCGCGCCACCGCCGCGCCATCGTCGACGCCGCCGCCGCGCTGATGACCGAACGCGGGGACACGGGCTTCACCGTCGACCAGCTCGCCGAACGGGCCGACGTCTCCCGCAGGACCGTGTTCAACCACTTCAGGTCCCTGGACGACATCGTCCTCGAGGTGTTCGGCGGGATGCTGGAGGCGATCGTCGACAGCATCGAGGCCAACCTCACCGCCGCCACCGGCGACCACGCGGGGAACATGTTCGACGAGTTCGCAGCGGCGATACGCGAGACCGACCTGGTCACCCCGATCACCCGGCTCAAGCGCTTCCTCAGGCAGAAGGGGCACGAGCCCGCCCCGAGCCAGGCGGCGCTGTTCGAGCGGGCCATCAACGACGTGAGCGCCCGCCTGTCGGCGATCATGACGCACCGCCATCCGCGGGCCGACCCGCTCGTGGTCGACCTCATGTGCGGCGCGGTCATCAGCGGTGGCACGGTCATGGTCCAGCGCTGGGAGCAGGTCACCGGAGGGGTCGACAGCGACGACTCCCGCCGGGTCTGGGCCGACCTGCTGGACCGCATGCTCGCCGTGAACCGTGACGGCTACGGAAACGTCGGCCCCCACACCTCCTGAGCGCACCGCGCGCTCCCACCCACTCCGTTTGCAGGAGCCATGGCTGAATTTCTCTACAGACTCGGGCGTGCGTGCGCACGTCGCGCCCCCACCGTCATCGCGGTCTGGCTGGCCCTCCTGGTGGCCTCCGGCACCGCCTTCCTCCTCTTCTCGGGCGAGCTGAAGGACAGCTTCTCCATTCCCGGGACGCCCACCGACGAGGTGGAACAGCTCCTGTCGGAGGAGTTCTCCGGGATGGGCGGCGGCTCGGGCACCGTCGTCTACCAGACCGAGGACGGCTCGGACTTCACCGGGGAGCAGCGGGACGCGATCGCCGACCGCGCCGAGGAGGCCACCGGGGTCTCCGGCGTGGAGGACGTGATCGACCCGTTCGCCACGGAGCAGGAGCGCGCCGACCAGCGGCAGGAGCTGGTGGAGGGCCGCGAGGAGCTGGAGAGCGGGCTGGAGGAGCTCGAAGCCGGCCAGGCGGAGCTCGACGAGGGCCGCTCCCAGGCCGAGGCCACCGGGACACTCGACCAGGCCGAGGCCGGGCTCGACGCCGAGCAGGCCGTGATCGACCAGAAGCGCGAGGGGCTGGAGGCCGGCCTGGAGGAGGTCGAGCGGGGCGAGGCCATGCTGGAGACGGCCTCCGGGATCCGCTCGGTCTCCGAGGACGGCGACACCGCCCTGGTCCGCGTCACCTTCACCGACAGCCAGACGGAGGTCACCCAGGAGACCCGCGACGCCGTCATGGAGGTCTTCGAGAGCGACCCCGTGCCGGGCACCACCGTCGACTTCGGCAACGACATGGCCATGGCCATGCCCACCCTGGTCAGCGCCGCCGAGGTGATCGGTGTGATCGTGGCCGGCGTGGTCCTGATGGTCATGCTGGGCACCCTGGTGGGCGCGGGCCTGCCGCTCCTGACGGCGCTCGTCGGCGTCGGTGTCGCCACCCTGATCGCGATGTCGCTGTCGGGAGTGCTGGAGATGGCGTCGGTGACACCGATCCTGGGCCTGATGCTCGGCCTGGCCGTCGGTATCGACTACGCGCTGTTCATCATCAACCGGCACCGCCGCCAGCTCAAGCAGGGCGTCGGCGTCGGCGCGTCCATCGGTCTGGCCAACGGGACCGCGGGCAACGCCGTGGTGTTCGCGGGAACGACCGTGCTCATCGCGCTGCTGGGCCTGAACCTGACCGGAATCGGGTTCCTGGGCCTCATGGGCAGCGTGGCCGCCGTCTCCATCGCCATCGCCGTGTTCATCGCGATCACGCTCGTTCCGGCGCTGCTGTCACTTCTGGGCACGCGCGTCCTGTCCCGCCGTGAGCGCGCCCGCCTCTCCGAGAACGCCTCCGCTCCCGTGGAGGGCGCGGGTCCGGCGGAGCGGACCCGGCCGATGCCGACCGGCCGTGCACTGGCCCAGGCCGCCGTCGCCGTGATCGCCCTGGGCGTGGTCGCCCTGCCCGCCCTCGACCTGCGGCTGGGCATGCCCGACGGTTCCTCGGAGCCCACCGACTCCACCCAGTACCGGGCCTTCACCGCCGTGGAGGAGAACTTCGGCGCGGGGCAGAACGGCCCGCTCCTGGTCGTGGCCGGGCTCACCGGAGGACCGGACGAGGAGGCCGCGGAGCGCAACGCCGAGGAGGAGCAGGCGCTGGTCGCGGAGGAGATCCACTCCCACGACGACGTGGCGGCGGTGGCCCCCATCGCCGTCTCCGACGACCACACCCTGGCCATCTTCCAGGTCGTGCCCGTCGAGGGCCCGGCCAGCGCCTCCACCGAGGAGCTCGTGCACACCCTCCGCGACATGGAGCCGATCGAGGGCACCGGGCCGCTGGGGGTCGCGGGCATGGCCAGCGGCAACATCGACATCTCCGAGACCCTGAGCGACGCGCTGCCGACCTACCTCTCGGTGGTCGTGGGCCTGTCCCTGGTGATCCTGCTGCTGGTGTTCCGGTCGGTCTTCGTGCCGGTCGTGGCCACGCTCGGGTTCATCCTGTCCTTCTTCGCCGCGCTGGGCGGCGTGGTGGCCGTCTACCAGTGGGGGTGGCTGGGCGGCCTCTTCGGGCTGGAGAACACCGGACCGGTGCTGAACTTCCTGCCCACGCTCCTGGCCGGGATCCTGTTCGGCCTGGCGATGGACTACATGCTCTTCATCGGCACGGGCATGCGCGAGGCCTACGTGCACGGCTCGCCCTCGCGGACCGCCGTGGTGCAGGGCTTCCGGGCCGGGCGCGCGGTGGTCGCCGCCGCGGCGGTCATCATGATCTCGGTGTTCGGCGGGTTCGTCTTCTCCCACAGCGTCATGATCAGCTCGATCGGTTTCGCGCTCGCCTTCGGTGTGCTCATCGACGCCTTCGTCGTGCGCATGGCACTGATCCCCGCGCTCATGCACCTGGCCGGGGACGCGGCGTGGTGGCTGCCCAGGTGGCTCGACCGGATCCTGCCCGACATCGACGTGGAGGGCGCCTCCCTGGAGAGCCGCCACCCGCGTGAGCGGGCGGCCGGGGACGACGGCGCCCCGACCGGGGACGCCCCGGCCGACGGGGACACGCGCTCCTCCTCCGAGGAGGCCGCGGAACGGGTGTCCTCCGAGCGGAGCTGAGGCAGGGGCACACTCGGCCCAGGGGCCCGGGAGCGGTGGGGACCGCACCCGGGCCCCTCGCGCGATCGGGCCGTGGCGGTGCCGGGCCGCCTCGGCGGGCGCACGCCTCCGGGGCGGGCCGTCCGGGCGGCCCCTCCCCGTGGTGGCGGGCCGCCTCCCGTGGTCAGTCCCGGGTCCTGACCCGGTCGAAGACGCCGGTGAGCCCGTCCAGGAAGGCCGACAGCGCCAGCTCGAAGCTCGCGTCGTCGATCTCGGTGGCGTGCTCGGGCAGGCGGTGGGCCTGCGACAGGTTGGGGTAGCGGTCCCGGTAGACGCGCACGTCGTCGTCGAACCCGCGCGCGAAGGAGTTGGTGGCGGCACCCACGACCAGGTACTTGGTGGACGCGCCGATCATCGTGGCGTAGCGGGGCGGCCATCCGGCGCCCACCAGTCCGCCGTGCACGGCGTCGGCGCGGCGCAGCGCCTCCTCACGGCGTCCGGGTCCGGAGGAGACCACCGGCAGCAGGTGGGGGTGCTCGGTGAGGGCGTCGCGGTAGGACCTGGCCCAGACGGTGAGCCCCTCGCGCCAATCGCCGCCCTCGAAGCCCGAGACGTCGATGTGGGAGGTGACCTCGTTGGCGACGTCGGTGAGCAGCTCCTCCTTGGTGCGGTAGTGGCTGTAGAGGGAGGCCGCCTGGACGTCGAGCTCCTGGGCGAGCTTGCGCATGGACAGTCCGTCCAGTCCGGCCCGGTCGATGAGCGCGAGCGCGGCCTGTCGGATGGCCGGCTTGCTCAGGATCGGCGTCTTGGGTCGGGCCACGGAAGGATCCTCTTCTCCACTGCGGCGGACGAGCCGGTCCCTCCGGCGTCCGGCCTGATCATCGCATGTCGGTGCACCGTATGCGGCCCCTCGGCGGTCTTTCCTCGCACGGGCGAACCGGCCCCCGGGCGCCTCCCCGGCCCGTGCCGCGGCGCCGGCGCGCCCGCTCCCACCTGCTCGGAGCCCTCCCCTTGCACGCACCGCCATGAACACCGTACCCTCAAATAACCGAACACTGTTAGGTTACTGGGGAGACAGGCCGTGATCGATTTCTCACTGAGCGAAGAGCAGCGCGCCGTACGCGACTGGGTACGGACTTTCGTCGAGCGGGAGCTGATGCCGCTGGAGAACGAGGTGCTGCGCCGCGAGCGCGAGGGGCACCCGCCCGGGCTCAACGCCGAGGAGAACGCCCGCCTGCGCGCGCTGGCCCGCAAGTCCGACTTCTGGGGTGTGGAGACCCCCGAGGAGTACGGCGGCATGGGCCTGGACCCGATCACCGCCGCGATCATCGAGACCGAGCTGGGCAGGACCTTCCTGACCTTCAAGTTCGGCGGTGAGGCCGACAACATCCTCTACTACGCCAACGAGGAGCAGAAGGAGCGCTACCTGCTGCCCACCATCGCCGGTGAGCGCCGCTCCTGCTTCGCCATCACCGAGCCCGGAGCGGGCTCCGACGCCAAGGCGATCCGCACCCGCGCGGTCCGCGACGGCGACGAGTGGGTCATCAACGGTGAGAAGACCTTCATCACCGGCGGCAACGAGGCCGACTTCACCATGGTCTTCGCCGTCACCGACCCCGAGAAGGGCGCCAACGGCGGCGTGACCTGCTTCCTGGCCGACCGCGAGGCCGGCTGGACCTCCGAGCCCATCGACACCATGGGCGAGCGCCGCCCCGCCGCCCTGGTCTTCCAGGACGTGCGCGTGCCCCATGCGAACATCCTGGGCGAGGAGGGCCGCGGCTTCGAGCTGGCCATGAAGTGGATCGGCAAGGGCCGCTACCTGCTGCCCGCCCGCGCGCTCGGCGGCTGCGAGCGCCTGCTGGACATGGCGATCGAGTACTCCCTCACGCGCGAGACCTTCGGCGCGCCCATCGCCGACCGGCAGGCCATCCAGTGGATGATCGCCGACTCCCAGACCGAGATCGAGGCGCTGCGCCTGCTGGTGCTGCACGCCGCCTGGCAGGTCTCGGTGGGCAAGGACTCGCGGCACGCGCAGTCCATCGCCAAGCTCTTCGGCGGCGTGAAGGCCAACGAGATCGTCGACCGCGTCATGCAGATCCACGGCGGCATGGGCTACACCCGTGAGCTGCCCATCGAGCGCTTCTACCGCGACGTGCGGCTGCTGCGCATCTTCGAGGGCACGGACGAGATCCAGCGCCGCACGATCGCCCGCGACCTGCTCAAGGGCCACGTGAAGGTGGGCGCAACCTTGGGCTAGGAGCGGGAGAGGGGGCCCGTGCCGCACGTGGGAGCGTGGCACGGGCCCCCTCGTATGCCCGGGTCCGTCCGCGTGCCCGCGCGGGCGGACCGAGCGGCGGACGGACGGGACACCGACGTCCCCGGCATCCGCCGGAGACCGGTGGAGGGCCGGACGGACGCCGCCGGGAGGGCCGGGAGAACGCTCCCTAGCGCACGCCGACCAGGTCGCAGACGAAGATCAGGGTCTCGTTCGGCTTGATGGCGCCGGGGGCGCCGCGCTCGCCGTAGGCCAGGTGCGGCGGGATGACCAGCTTGCGGCGGCCGCCCACGCGCATGCCCATGACGCCCTGGTCCCAGCCCTGGATGACCTGTCCGGCGCCGAGGCGGAAGCTCAGCGGGGCGCCGCGGTTCCAGCTCGCGTCGAACTCCTCGCCGCTGGAGAAGGACACACCGACGTAGTGGACGTCGACGGTGCTGCCGTGACCGGCCTGCTCGCCCTCGCCGATCTCGATGTCGGTGACCTCCAGGTCGGCGGGCGGCGGGCCCTCGATGAAGTCGATCTCCGGACGCTCAAGCGCCATGGTGATACCCCTTGTGTTGTCTATGAGAACAGAGAGGCCCAGGGTATCGGCGCGCCCGGGTGCCCCGGTGCGGTCCGGACGCGGCGCGAGCCGGTCCGCCCCTCAGCGGTCCCCGACGGTCGCGGCGACGACGTGCCCGTGTCCCTCGACCTTGACCGGGCCGCTGTCGGCCTGGACGAACACCGACTCACCGCGTTGCAGGGTCAGCCCCTGGCCGACCTCGGCGACCAGCTCCACCTGCCCGTGCAGGGCGAGCATGACGGTCGGCCCCTCCCCCGGCAGGTGGGCGGTGATGCGGCCCGGGCCGATCTCGTGCAGCGCGAACTCGGGCGCGGCCGGACGGAACTCCCGGCGCCCCTCCCGGTGGTCGGGCCGTGCGTAGGGGATGGGCAGCACCGAGAAGTCGACCACGTCGAGCAGCTCGGGCGCGTCCACGTGCTTGCGGGTCAGCCCGGCGCGCAGCACGTTGTCGGAGCTGGCCATCACCTCGACCGCGGTCCCCTGGAGGTAGGCGTGCATGTTGCCCGCGGGCAGGAACAGTGCCTGCCCCGGGCCCAGGGTGACCCGGTTGAGCAGCAGGGCGGCGACCGCGCCCGGGTCGCCCGGGTAGCGGTCGGCCAGGTCCGCGACGATGCCGCTGTGGGAACCGCGCGCGCCGGAGGCCGACCACTCGCGCACGAACTCGCCGATCAGCCGCGCCCGGCCGTCCTCGGGGAGGGTGAGCAGGCGGGTCAGGGCGGCGCGCAGGGCGGCGTGGGTGTCGGCCAGGGCCAGGTCGAGGCGCAGCAAGGCGGCCAGTTCGCAGGTGAGCCCGCTCAGGTCGGCGTAGGCGGCGGCGGGTTCGCGGAAGCCGCACAGCGCCTCGAAGGGTTCCAGGGCGAGGAGGAGTTCGGGCTTGTGGTGGGGGTCGCGGTAGTTGCGGTGGGGTGCGTCGAGGGGGATGCCCGCGCGCTCCTCGGCCTCGAACCCGGACCGGGCGCGGGCGGCGTCGGGATGCACCTGGAGGGACAGGGGCTCCTCGGCGGCCAGGACCTTGAGCAGGAAGGGCAGCCGACCGCCGAAGCGCTCCGTGGTGCGGCGCCCCAGCACACGGTGGGGGTTCTCGGCGATAAGGCCGGGCAGGGGGCGCGGGCCGTCCTCGCAGTGCGCCGTGCTCGGCGCGCCGTGGTGTGCGCCCAGCCAGAGCTCGGCCTGGGGTGTGCCGTCGGGTTCGGTGCCCAACAGCCGTGGGATGGCCGTGCGAGCTCCCCAGGCGTAAGGTCTGACCTGGTTGGTGAGCCTGTGCATCCGCCCCCCGCTTTCCCGTCTGCGTGTCCTCACCCCGTGGACGCCCCCGCGAAGTGGCAACAGTCTCGCGAAGGGAGCCGGTCGCGGTCGATACGGCGCGCCCCACTCGTGGCGGTAGTGCACACTTCACCTCGCGGGGTGGGCGGGCACCCTACGAGCACGGGGCCCGATTGCGGCAACGAAGTTACCGGGAAGTAAATCACGATCGCCGACACGTGAACAGCACCGCGTGGTCACCTCCCGGGACACGATTGTCCTCCTGGAACACGGACGCCGCCAGGGGTGCCGACGGGTTCGGGGCCGTGTGGTTCCCGCGGTGGCGGCTCCTCACCCTCCACTCTTGGCCCCGGATGTCCCGGGCGTCCCGGGCATCCCGGGCGTCTCAAGATGCCGGTTGGGCCGTCGACCGGCTAGCGTGTGCTGGTTGTACTTGTTCCCCCGACCGGTGAGGCGGACACATGAGGCTGCGCCAGGGCGGGCCGGCGGATCTGCCGGCGGTGCTGGAAACGTTCGACTCCACCGTGGCCTGGCTGGCCGCGCACGGCCGCTCCGGCCAGTGGGGCGACCAACCCTGGTCACGCGACCCCGCCCGGATCGCCCTGGTGGAGGAACTCGTCACCGAGGGGTTGTGGGTGGCCGAGATCGGCGACGAGGCGGCCGGGTTCCTCACCATCACCGAGCAGGCTCCCGACTACGCGCCCCCGGTGGCCGAGCGCGAGCTCTACGTCCGCCTGCTGCTGGTCTCCCGTGCGCACGCCGGGAAGAACGTGGGCGGCACGCTGCTCGCCCTCGCCCGCAGGCAGGCGCACGTGCGCGGCATCGGACTGCTGCGCGTGGACTGCTGGGCCGGCGGCGACGGAGCCCTCGTGCGCTACTACGAGAGGCAGGGCTTCACCCCCGTCGAGCGGGTCCCCTCGGGGGACAAGGAGGTCCAGGTGTTCCGGCAGAGGGTCTGAGGGCCCAGGCCCGGGCGGGCGCCTCAGCGCTCGCGACGCACCTTGTCGGCGGCCTCGGCCAGGCGGTCGATCATCCGCCGGGTCAGCTCCGGATCGGGCTGGGGCAGGCCGGCGATCGCCGACATGTACAGTCCGTCGCCCGCGCGCAGGATGATCTCGGCCAGGACGGGGTCGTCGAGTTCCTCGTGCAGCAGCTCGCCCCAGCGGCTGAAGAGGTACCGGACCCTGCGGGTGGCCTCCTCGGGCAGGTCCTCCTGGCCGCGCAGGGCCGCGATGACCGCCCAGTACAGCTCACGCTCCTGCGGGCTGCGCGGCAGCGAGGTGCGCAGGAAGACGCGGACCACGCCCTCCCCTCCCTCCACGGCCTCGCGGAACTCCTCCTCCGCCAGCGCGCTCAGGCGTTCGATGAGCCCCGTGAGCATGGCGGCCTTGGACGGGAAGTGGTACAGCAGCCCGCCCTTGGACACCGAGGCGTCCCGGGCCACGGCCTCCAGGGTCACCCCCGAGTAACCCTCGTCGACGAGGATGTCCTGGAGGGAGTCGAGGATGCGGTCGCGGGTGTTCGAGGCAGTCACGATTGACACTGTACCGTCTGGACGGTACTGTACCGTCCGGACGGTCGAAGAGTCCCGGAGTACGTCCTCCGGTCGACCAGACTTCCCGTCCCGCCCGCCCGGCCGTTCGCCCTTCTCCGCCTCCCGCCGGGCCGCGACCGCGCCCCTCGTTCCGAGCGGCGCGCCACCAGCGATCACGTAACGAGGAAAGATGAGTTCCGCCAAGGCCGGAAACGGCACCACTGGCGTGCGCGGCCGCGATGACGCGGCGCCCGCCCTCGCGGGTCCGCGCGAATGGGCCGCCCTGGCCGTCCTGGTCCTGCCGGTGGTCCTGATCTCGGTCGACTCGACCGTGCTCGGGTTCGCCGTCCCCGAACTGAGCGAGCAGTTGCGCCCCACATCGGGCCAACTGCTGTGGATCGTCGACGTCTACGGCTTCGTCCTGGCCGGGCTGCTGGTCACCATGGGGTCGCTCGGCGACCGCGTCGGCCGACGGCGCCTGCTCATGATCGGCTCGGCCGCCTTCGGCGCGGCCTCCCTGCTGGCCGCCTTCTCCCCCACGGCCGAGGTGCTGGTCCTGGCCCGCGCCCTGCTCGGGATGGCGGGCGCGTCACTGATGCCCTCCACCCTGTCGCTGCTGCGCAACACCTTCCTGGACCCGCGCCAGCGGCTGCTGGCCATCGCCCTGTGGGGCTCCGGGTTCTCCGGCGGCGCGGCGCTCGGCCCGATCCTGGGCGGCTGGCTGCTGGAGCACTTCTCCTGGGGCTCGGTCTTCCTGATCAACCTGCCGGTGATGGCGCTGATCCTGGTGCTGGCCCCACTGCTGGTGCGCGAGTCGCGCAACCCCGAGCCGGGCCGCCTGGACCCGCTGAGCGTGGTGCTGTCGATGGCCGCGATGCTGCCCGCCGTGTACGGGGTCAAGAAGCTGGCCACCGAGGGGTTGGACGCCGTCGCCGTGGCGTCCCTGCTGGTCGGCCTGGCCCTGGGATACGCGTTCGTCCGCCGCCAGCGGGGGCTCCGCGATCCGCTGATCGACGTGGGCCTGTTCCGGTACCGGGTGTTCGGCGTGGCCGTGGCCACCAACCTGATGATCGTGTTCTCGCTGGTCTCGTCGCTGTTCTTCCTGACGCAGTACCTGCAACTGGTGCTGGGCGTCTCCCCGATGCGTGCCGGGTTCGTACTGGTCCCGGGCCTGGTGTTGTCGGTGCTGGCGAGCCTGGTCGCGGTACGGCTGTCGCGCCACCTGAGCCTGGCCACGGTGATCGGCGGGGCCCTGCTGGTGACCGCGACGGGGTTCGCGGTACTGGTGTTCGCGCCGCAGACCGGTGTGGTCACCGGTGTGACGCTCGTCGCGCTGGGGTTCGCCCTGATCGCCACGGGATCCGGGTTCGCCGAGACGCTGACCAACGGCGCGATCATGTCGGCCTCCCCTCCGCAGCGCGCGGGTGCGGCCTCGGCCATCTCCGAGACCGCCTACGAACTGGGCGCCGCGCTCGGCGTCGCGGTGCTGGGCAGCGTGCTGACCGCGTCCTACCGGGCGAACCTGGACGCGGTGGAGGGCGTGCCCCCGGAGGCCGTGGACGCCGCACGGGAGACGCTGGGCGGTGCCTCGAACACCGCCGCCGACCTGGGCGGCGGCGCGGGCGAGGCCCTCATGGGCGCGGCGCGGTCGGCGTTCACCGACGGGATGCACCTGACCAGCGCCATCGCCGTAGCGATCGTCCTGTACGCCGCCACGCAGGCCTGGGTGCTGCTGCGCGGCCGGGGCAACCCGGCGGTGGAGCCGGCGCCCGCTCCGGAGCCCGCCGGGGACGCCGGTGGCGTCGAGGGCGTCGAGGGCGTCGAAGCCTCCGAGAACGTCGAGGACACGGAGGACGCCGTCGAGGAGACCTCGGAGGGACCTTCCGGGGAGGCGTCCCGCCGGGTCCGGCCGGCTCAGGGAAGGCGGAGCAGGTCCGCCTCGGCGCCGCCCCAGTCGGGGGGCACCACCGCGTAGGCGTCGGCCTGGGCGGCACCCCGCAGACTGCCCGGCCGGTCGTGGCCGACCGGGCGGGCGCGGTCGCCGTCCAGGCGGACCGGGACGAGCCTGGTGTCCCTGGGGTGGGCGCTCACCCGCCCCTCCAGGACGGCCGGGGACAGCCCTTCGCAGGGGTCCGCGCGGCCGGTCATGGCGGCGAGCAGGGGGACCAGCAGGGTCACCGCCGCGACGAGTGCGGCGCCGGGGTTGCCCGGAAGGCCCACGAACACGGTCCGGTCGGTGTGGGCCAGCAGTTGCGGGTGGCCCGGGCGGCAGGCGACGCCGTCCACGACGACGTGGGCGTCCAACTCCGCCAGGACCGAGCGCAGGTGGTCGGCCGGCCCGCGCGAGGAGGACCCGCACACCACGACCACGTCACCGCCCGCGTCCGCCACGGCGCCGAGCATCGGCCGCCGGTCGTCGCCCAGGTGCCGTACCTCACCGACCCGCCCGCCCGCGCGGTCGACGATCCCGGGCAGCATCGGACCGATGGCGTCGCGCACGCTCCCGTCCCCGGGCAGGCCCGAGGTGGTGACCTCGTCCCCGGTGACCAGCACCGAGACCCGAGGGCTCAACACGGGCAGGGTCTCGTGGCCCAGGCTGGCGACCAGGCCCAGCGCCGCCGGGCCGACCACCGTCCCGCGCGTGAGAACGGTCTCTCCGGGAGCGGTCTCCTCCCCCGCCCAGCGCACGTGGCGGCCCGCCTCGGCGGGCCCGTCCACCGTCCCGCCACCGGCGACGGCCAGCTCGTAGGGCAGGACGGAGTCGGTGTCCTTGGGCACCCGGGCGCCCGTGGCGATCTCGACGGCCTCGCCGGGACGCAGGACCACGGACTCCGGGGACGCGCCCGCCAACTGCCTGCCGACCAGCCGCCAGGGGCCCCGGCCCGCCACGGCGAAACCGTCCATGGCCGAGGCGTCGAAGGCGGGCAGGCCCGCCAGGGCGCGCACGTCCGCGGCGAGGACCGCGCCCAGGGCCTCCGTGAGGGGGAGGTCGCGCGGAGCGGGGCTCCTCCGCCCGCCCAGAAGCCCGGCTGCCTCACGCGCCTGCGACCACGGCCGGTGATCGCCGTGTCCCCTCCCGCTCATACCGTCTCCCCTCACCACTCCGGTGTGCCCCCATTGTCCACCCGCCCACCCTTCCCCACCCGGGCACGGCGGACCAGTCCCTCCCTGCGTCGATTTGCCGTATCCCGACTTTCCGCTAGAGTTCTTACCAGCGGCACGGCGAGGCCCTCGGGTCCCGCGCCGGGCAGCAAGCGGACGTGGCTCAGCTGGTAGAGCATCACCTTGCCAAGGTGAGGGTCGCGGGTTCGAATCCCGTCGTCCGCTCGGAGGAGACGCGAGGCGCCCAGGCGCCTCTCGTGTAACTCGGTGGAGTGGCCGAGAGGCGAGGCAGCGGCCTGCAAAGCCGTCTACACGGGTTCGAATCCCGTCTCCACCTCGTAACAGGCTTTGCCTCATCCCCCCGATGAGGGCGATTAGCTCAGTTGGTTAGAGCGCTACCTCGACACGGTAGAGGTCACAGGTTCGAGTCCTGTATCGCCCACCAGCATCACCTCGGGCCAGAGCACACGCTCTGGCCCGAGTCGTTTCCGGGTCCTTCCCGCGTGGGGGCAGCCGGGAGAGCATCCTCTGAGCGGGTTCCTCCGGGAGCCCGCTCTCGCCGTCTCCACGGTGGCGCTCCTCCAGGAGCGGACTCACGGTGCGGGTCGGGCCGGCTCTCGGCCCGCGCCTTGTCCTCCACCGGCTGAAGGCGCGTCCGAGGGCCGGGTCCCTGTACGCCTGGGACCCGCCCCCTCGTCAGTACCGCCGGACACGAGGCCGCTCCGTGGCACTCCGTGTCCGTGCTCTGTGTGTCCGTGCTCTGTGCGGTCGCGGCACGCGACCGGCGGCGGGGACTACGCGCCGTCGACCGGAGCCCGGTCCAACACGCGCAGGCCGAAGGACTCGAGGCGCCAGAGGTGTTCGAAGTCCTCACGGGCCTCGGCTTCGCCGACCTCCGGGAAGCAGTCCTGGATGCCGGCCGGGTTCCACAGGATGGTGACGTCCCCGGTGCCGTCGACGCTCCGGAATCGGAAGGCTCCGCCCCGCGAGCCCGCCCGGGGTGCCGCTCGCCACAGTCCCTCCACGACGGAGCGGCGGCCCGGCGTGCGGACCGCCGCCCGCGTGGTCGGCGTCTTCGCCTGTCCCACCGCACGGACCCGCTTCCCGAACGTGTTCACCGCCGACTCGTGGGGGAGGCCGCCTCCCCCACAAGTCGTAGGCGCGATGCCGTCCTGCGCCAGAAGACCCGGCACCGCCGGTGTTGGGAGTGTGGAGTCTCCACCGCGCCGGGCGACCCGCTTGGGTCCGTCCGCCCGGCGCCATCGACTCCCAGGAGAATGTCCGTGATCACCACCGACGACACCGGCCGCGCCTCCCTGGCCCGGCGCCCCGCACGGGGACGGTGGCGCTGGCCCGCCGCGCTCCTCGCCACGGCCACGCTCGCGACCGGCTGCGCCCCCGCCGACGCCCCTCCGGAACCCGCCACCGGGGACACGGCCACCGCCCCGCTGACCCGGGAGAACGTCGACGCCTGGCTCGACGAGACGGTGCCCGCGGCCCTGGAGGACGGCGGCATCGCCGGGGGCGCCGTGAGCGTCGTGCACGACGGAGAGCTGCTCACCGCCCGCGAGTACGGGTACGCCGACGTCGAGGCGGAGAAGCCCGTCGACGCCGAGGACACCCTCTTCCGTGTGGCGTCGGTGTCGAAGAGCTTCACCGCCACCGCGGTCATGCAGCTCGTCGAGGCGGGAGAGCTGGACCTGGACACCGACGTCGAGGAGTACGTCGACTTCGAGCTGGAGCGCACGTTCCCCGCCGACATCACGCTGCGCCACCTGTTGACGCACACCGCCGGCTACGAGGAGCGGATCGCCGGGGCGATCCTGCCCGAGGGCACCGAGGCGGACCTGCGCGAGTCCGTCAGCGTCGACCCGCCGCACCAGCTCTACGTACCGGGAACGACGCCCGCCTACTCCAACTACGGCTACGCGCTCGCCGGCTACATCGTCGAGCACACCAGCGGGACGCCCCTCGACGACTACTTCCGGCAGAACATCTTCGAGCCCGCCGGCATGACCTCCTCCACCCTGGCCCAGCCCCTCCCGGAGGAGCTGCGGTCCCGGCTCTCCAACGGCTACGTGACCGCGGACGGGCCGCCCCGGGCGTTCGAGACGGTCTCGGACTCCCCGGCGGGGGCGGTGACGTCGTCCGCCACCGACATGGCGCGGTTCATGCTCGCGCACCTGGGAGACCTCGACGACGAGGGAGGGGGCCTGCTCCAGCCCGACACGCGTGCGCTCATGCAGGAACCCGGCCTGGCCTCCGACAGCCTAGGCGGCCTCGCCGAGGGGTCGCGGATGACCCTCGGGTTCTTCGAGGAGGACCGCAACGGTCAGCGCGTCCTCGGCCACGGGGGTGACTCCACCGTCTTCCACTCCCACATGCAGATCCTCCCCGAGCAGGACGCCGGGATCTTCCTGAACTTCAACAGCGACGGGAAGGAGTCCGCGGTCTACCACCTCCGCAGCACCCTGCTGGAGGGGTTCGCCGACCGCTTCTTCCCGCCCCCGGGCGGCGGGGCCGACGGCGACGCGGAATCGCCGACCGCGCAGGAGCACGCGAGGATGCTCGAAGGAAGCTACGCGTCGTCCCGGTCGATTCAGAGCAACTTCATGGCGGCCTACTACGCCGTCGACGGCGCGACCCGCATCACGGCCAACCCGGACGGGACGATCGTCGTGAACCCGGCGCCGGAGTCACTCGGCCCGGGACTGTACGAGGAGGTCGAGCCCTGGGTCTGGCGCGAGGTCGGCGGGCACCGCCTGCTGGCGGCTCGCCTGGCCGGCGGAGAGGTCGAGGCGTTCGGCGGCGCGGCGTCCACCTACCTGCCCGCCGGCCCGGCCCAGACGCCATCGGTCGTGGTGCCCGTTCTCGGTGCCTCCCTGCTGGTGCTGGTGCTCACCATGCTCTCCTGGCCCGTCGGCGCCCTCGTCCGCCGGTGGCGGTCCCTGCCCAAGCCCGGCCCGGCCGGCCGACGGGTCCGGGTGCTGACCCGGGTCGGTGTCGCCGCGGTCGTGGTCGCCGCCGCCGGGTGGATCGGTGTCGTGGTGGTGCTCTCCCAACTCCAGGACGTCCCGACGTTCGTCCTCCGGCTGTTGCAGGTCCTGCAGTTGCTGGGCCTCGGCGCGATCGTCCCGTCGGCGATGGCCCTCACGGGCGACATCGGCCGCAAGGCGGGATGGGCCAGGTACGCGGGCGGTGCGCTGGTCCTGCTGGCACTGCTCGGTATGGGCTGGATCGCCCTCTTCCTCAACTTCCTCTCCCCCAGCGTGAGCTACTGACCGTGTCCCGGCGGGGGGTAACCGGTCCGGGTCCGGCCCCCGTTCACCGTGAGGTGGACGGGGGTCCCCGCACGTCCGGGGCCGACCCGTTCCAGCCTCCGCGAGGAACCGTCCGCCGGCGGCGTGTGAGGTCTCGGCCCGCGCTACCCTCATCCCCTCCTCCACACACGAAACCAGGCGGAAGCATGACGCTCGAAGGCACGGCGCACTCCGAGAACACCGAGGCCGCGGGGATCCGTGATCCGCCCGGAACACCGATCTCCCGCCCGCTGGCGCTGCTCGACGCCGGACTCGACCGTCTGGGGCTGCGCGGGCCGTTCGCCCGCGATCTCGCTCTTGGCGTGCTCGTCGCGCTGGTCTCGACCGGCATGCTCCTATCGCTGCAGGTCGTGGCCGGTTCCTCGGGAGCGGCGTTCACACCGACCGCCCTGACCGTCATCGCCGTCCTGGCATGCGCGCAGTCGCTGGTGCTGTGCGTGCGCAGGCGTGCTCCCCTCCTGTGCCTGTCCGCCGTGGTGGCGGCCCAGGCGGGGATGTACGTGTTCCTGCCCGGCGACGTCGCCTTCCAAGGACTGGCGTCGTTCTTCGTGGCCTACACCTGCGGAACCCTCCTCTCGCTGCGGCGGCTGCTCTGGACCGTCGTGGCGGTCACGGCCGTCCTGGGCGTCTGCGGCTTCGTGTTCGCGCTGCCGCCCTTCACGTCGCTGTCGCCCCCCGCCGAGGTGGACGGCCCCCTGGTGGCGGGGGTCACGCAGGCGCTGGCCGGGCTGCTCGGCTTCGGCGTGGTCGGCTTCGTCGGCAACGACGTGGCCGCGCGTCGACGCTTCGCCCGGCTGGAGCGGCGCAGGGCGGCCGAGGCGCAGCGGGAGAGAACGAACAACGCCATCAGGGCGGAGCGCGCCCTCATGGCACGGGAACTGCACGACATCGCGGCGCACCACCTCTCCGGAATGGTGGTCCAGACGGGCGCGGCCGAGCAGTTGGTCGGCCGCGACGACCGGGCGGCCAGAGAGGCCATCGCCTGGGTCCGGGCCCAAGGCAGGGAGACCCTCGACAGCCTGCGCATGGTGGTCGGTGCCCTGCGGGAGCCCGGGGAGCATCCGTACGGCACCGGTGGCGGGGCCGACGGCGCGCCCGTTCCCGGGATCGCCGTACTCGGCCACCTGGTCGAACGGGAGCTGGCGCTGGGAGGCAGCGTCACCCTGCGACGCACCGGCCACGCCTACGACCTGCCGCCCGTTGCCGACGTCACCTTCTACCGGGTCGTCCAGGAGGCGCTGGCCAACGCCCGGGACCACGCCTCGGGAGCGCACGTGTGCGTGGAACTGCACTACCGGGAGTCCGAGATCGTGCTCCAAGTCGAGAACGGGCCCGGCCTCGAACGCGAGGAGGCACCGGGGCACGCACGCGGACTGGGCCTCATCGGGATGCGGGAGAGGGCCGAGCTGATCGGCGCTGTGCTCAGGACAGGGGCGACGGATTCGGGCGGATGGCGTGTCCGGCTTACACTGCCCTTCACACGAGGGATCTCGGCCGACCGGGCCGATCATGTCACCGCGAAGGATGCCTTTCATGATCAGGGTGGCTCTGGTGGATGACCAGTTCGTCGTCCGGGCGGGTTTCCGGGTGATGCTCGAGGTCGCCGACGACATCGAGGTGGTCGGGGAGTGCGGTGACGGTCCGGCCGCCGTCGGGCTCGTCGAGCGCGTGCGGCCCGACGTCGTGTGCATGGACGTGCGCATGCCCGGGGGCGACGGGCTGACGGCCACCCGCGACATCCTGGCCCGGGCCTCGGGAACCCCTCCGGCGATCCTCGTGGTGACCACGTTCGACCTCGACGAGTACGTCTTCGGCGCGCTCGAGGCCGGAGCCAGCGGGTTCGTCCTCAAGGACATCGCGCCCGACGACCTGGTCGCGGCCGTGCGCCGACTCGCCAACGGGTACGCCCTGGTGGACCAGGCCGTGACCCGGCGGGTCATCACGGAGTTCGCCAGGCGCAAGCCCGTACGCGTGAGGGACACCGGGTCGGGCGACCTGCTCACGGAACGCGAGACCGACATCGTGCGGCTGCTCGCCCTGGGCATGTCCAACGTCGAGATCGCGGAGAAGCTCGTCATCGAGGCGAGCACCGTCAAGTCACACCTGGGACGGGTGATGACCAAGATCGGGGTCCGCGACCGGCTTCAGACCGTCGTCTGGGCGTACCGCAACGGAGTGGCGGCGCTCTGAGGGGGCGGCCCCCTGAGAGGTGACGGCCTCCGGTGGCCGGGGGGTCCGCCCCGCGTGTCAGTGCTCCGGGCGGGCCGTGGCCAGCGCCGGAGGGGCGCCCTCGCGCTGTTCGCCCTCGCCCTCGTCGTCGCGCCGTTCGCCCTCGTCGTCGCGCCGTTCGCCTTCGTCGTCGCGCCGTGCCTGGTCCTGGCCGGGTGTGTGTCCCGGGATGTCCACCCCCAGGCGCTGGTGGGTGATCTCGTTGCGGTAACGGCGCGCCGTGCTCGGGGAGGCGTTGATGTACCGGGCGAGCTCGCTGTCGGTGATCCCGGGGAAGGACCGCATGAGCTCACGCACCCGCTGGCGCTTCTGCGCGGGCGCGAGCGGCTCCGCGGGAGGGGTCTCCTCCACCCTGCTGGCGCGCGGGGTGGAGGAGGAGTGCGTGCCCCGCGCCCGGGAGGCGGCGCGGGTCCGCGACGACGCGGTGCCGGAGGTTTCGGCCCGCTCACGCCCCGTGGTGTCGGCCCGCTCCCGCTCGGTGTGGGCCGGGGCGGTCGGGCGGCGGCGGCCGGTGCCGCCGGCCAGGGCCGCCACCTCCGCGGCGGTCATGGCCACCGCGTGCGCGGTCATGGCCCGGGTCAGCTCGTAGGCGGTGTCGAGGTCGTAGCCGTTGTTGAGCATCCACCGCAGGTGCCGGGGGGTGTGGCGGCGCCAGGTACGGCCGTGCTGCTCGCGCAGCATGGCGTAGGCCAGCTGGCGGCGCTGCTCGCGCTCCAGGGCCTGGGGGTAGGACGTGATGCCCCAGCCCAGCATGAGCCGGGCCACCTTCATGGTGGAGAGCGGGTGGGCGATCCACCGCCCCACGGGAATACGGTCAGCGGACTGGCCGTGCGCGATCCCGGCCAGATGGCGCACCCAGGCCGCCACCCCCTC
>VWVT01000012.1 GCA_008638415.1 Nocardiopsis sinuspersici | reverse complement strand
CGTGGAGGCGCCCTCCGAGCTTACCGGCCCGAAAGCAGTGCTCGAACCGGTTCGGTGTGGAGGGAGAGTCTGTGATCGCGGTCCGGTTCCGAGCGACCCCGAGGGATCCTCGCCGTCCCGCAGCGACTCTTTCGACTATACGGAGCGTGGGGGCAAGCGTCAAATCAGAGCCCGGACCAGGTGTCGAACCCGGGGTCCGGGACCCCGTCGCCCCGTGTGGGCGGCTTGTGAAGGCCCCTCGTACGCGGTCCTCAACACCAGGTCCGCGTGTTGGCTGTTTGTGTCAGACAGGAGGCGTTCTTCCCGGAAGGTTTCCTCTCGAAACCCTCATCCCCAAACAAACGTTCCCGGACACGGCCACGGGCCGGCGCCTTGCGGGCGCCGGCCCGTGGATCGGTGTGCCGGTCGGCCGGTCAGCCGTTGAGGACGACACCGCCGATGTTGCGCTTGCCCTTGCGCAGCACCACGAAGCGCTCCCCGAGCACGTCCTCGGCGCTGAGCCTGGCCTCCACGTCGGTGACCTTGACGTTGTTCACGTAGGCCCCGCCCTCCTGGATCGCGCGGCGGGCCGCGGACTTGCTCGGCGCCAGGCCGCTCTGCGCGAACAGGTCGGTCACGAGCAGTTCGTCCACGGAACCGCCGACCTCGGCCTTGGGCACCTCGGACAGCGCCGCTTCCAGCGTGCGGGCGTCCAGCTCGGACAGGTCCGCCCGGCCGAACAGCGCCAGGCTGGCCTCCTTGACCTTGCGGCACTCCTCCTCGCCGTGCACCAGCGTGGTGAGGTCCTCGGCCAGGGTGCGCTGGGCGGCGCGTGCCTGCGGACGCTCCTCGGTCTGGCGCTCCAGCTCCTCGATCTCGCTCCGGCCGCGGAAGCTGAAGGTCCTGAGGTAGCGCACCACGTCGCGGTCGTCGGCGTTGAACCAGAACTGGTAGAAGGCGTACGGCGAGGTCAGTTCGGGGTCGAGCCAGACGCTGCCGGACTCGGTCTTGCCGAACTTGGTCCCGTCCGCCTTGGTGAGCAGGTTCGTGGTCAGCGCGTGCGCCTGGCCGTGCGGCTCGTTGCCGTCCATCCTGCGGACCAGGTCCAGGCCCGCGGTGATGTTGCCCCACTGGTCGGAGCCGCCGGTCTGCAACGTGCAGCCGTAGCGCCGGTAGAGCTGCACGTAGTCGTAGGACTGCAGCAGCACGTAGCTGAACTCGGTGTAGCTCATCCCCTCGCCGTCGAGGCGGCTCTTCACCGTCTCCCGGGCGAGCATCTGGTTGATGCTGAAGTGCTTGCCGACGTCGCGCAGCAGTTCGATGGCGCTGATCTCGCCGAGCCACTCGGAGTTGTCGGCGAGGACGGCGTCGGTCGGCTCCGGCTGTTCGCCCTCGGGGGTGAAGCGCAGGAACGCGGACAGCTGCGCGGCCAGGTTGCCGACCCAGCCCCGCACGGTCTCCTGTGAGTTGAGCTGCCGCTCGGCGCTGGGCTTGGGGTCGCCGATGAGACCCGTACCGCCTCCGACCAGGGCGATCGGACGGTGTCCCGCCTGCTGGAAGCGGGCCAGGGTCAGGATCTGGGTGAGGTGGCCCACGTGCAGGCTGCCCGCCGTCGGGTCGAATCCGCAATACAGGGTGATCGGACCATCGGCGAGCGCCTTGCGCAGTGCGTCAAGGTCGGTCGTCTGCGCGAGCAGGCCGCGCCACTGGAGTTCGTCGATGATGTCGGTCACTGTGTTGCTCTCTGTTGTGTAGGCGGGCCCCGTGGGACTCGATCTGCCTTGAAGTGTAGGGCCGTATGCCGCGGACGGACATCTGGTTTTCGGCCCGCCTCCACGCTATCGGCTGTCCCCGAGCCGCTGCTCACAGGCCGCTGCTCGCGGACCTCCTCCCCGCGCGGCCCCGAATCCCGTGGGAAACCCCGACCGGCCCCCTTGACCCGCTTGGCTAATAGCATTAGCTTTCAGGCTATGGACATGAGCCAGAGCGTGAGGAGCTCCACGATGCACCACCTCGACCGCCCCCGGGGACGGATCGCCTACGACCTCTACGGAGCGGAGAACACCGGGACCCTCGTGGTCTGCGTGCCCGGCATGTTCGACCACCGGGCCTCCTTCCGCTTCGTCGGCACCGCGCTCGCCGGGGCCGGGTACCGGGTCGCCGCCATGGACCTGCGCGGCCACGGGGACAGCGACGCCACCTTCGACGACCACACCAACCGGGCGGCGGCCACCGACGCCGTCGCACTCGCCGAGGAGCTGGGCGGGGAGGACGTGGTGATGGTGGGCAACTCCATGGGCGGGGCGGCCGTGGCCATCGCCGCGAGGGAGCGGCCCGACCTGGTGGCCGGCGTCGCCCTGCTGGCGCCCTTCCTCCGCCAGCCCGGCCCCTCCCTGTTCGTACGGATCGCGCTGCGGCTCATGCTGGTCCGGCCGTGGGGCCCCCGGGTGCTGACGCGCTACTACGACGGCCTGAACACCGGGCGCACCCCCGAGGGGCACCGGGAGCACCTGGACCGCGTGCTGCGGATGCTGCGCCCGGCCGACAGGTACCGCGCCGTGTACGACACCGTCCACGCGCCCCACGAGGAGGTCCTGGAGGCCGTGGAGTCGCGGGTGGGGGCCGTGGTGGTCGTGGGCGAGCGGGACCCCGACTGGAAGGACCCGCGCGCCGAGGCCGAGTGGGCGGCCTCGGTGGTCCGCGGTTCCGTCGTGATGGTGCCCGAGTGCGGCCACTACCCCCAGTCCCAGCGGCCCGACGTGGTCGTACCCGCCCTGGAGGCCCTGATCGGGGAGGTCGTGTCCCGTGCCTAGAGCGGGTCTGACGCCGGCGCTGGTGGCAGAGGAGGCGGCGCGGCTCAGCGACGAGGAGGGCTTCCGCTCCCTGTCCCTGGCCGCGGTCGCCCAACGGCTCGGAGTCGCCACGCCCAGCCTGTACAAACACGTCGACGGACTGGCGGGGCTGCGACGGGAGGTGGCGCTGCTGGGCGCGAACGGACTCGGCGAGTGGGTCCAGCGGGCCGCCGTGGGCCGGTCCGGACCCGACGCGCTGCGTGCGGTGGCCGACGCCTACCGCCGTTACGCGCACACCCACCCCGGGCGCTACACCGCCCTGCAGCAGTTGCCCGGGCTGGCCGGAGCCGAGCCGGGCCTGACCACCGACCCCGTGCCGGTACTCGCGGCGGTGCTTCGCGGGTTCGGGATCCCCGAGGACCAGATGGTGCACGCGATCCGGACGCTGCGCAGCACGCTGCACGGGTTCGTGGACCTGGAGACGCACGGCGGCTTCGGGCTCCCCGAGGACGTGGACCGGACCTACGCCCTCCTGCTGGAGGGATTCATACGCGCACTCGGGCAGTGGCCCGGCGCAGAGGGAGCAGCGGACATGAGACGGAGCCGTGGCTGATGCTGGCCGGACACTTCGGAGTGGCGGGGATCGTCAGGGCCCTGCGTCCGGAAATTCCCATGGGCGCGCTTCTGGTGGCGACACAGCTACCGGACCTGGTCTTCCTGCCGCTGGCCGCGCTGGGGATCGAGGTCGGGGAACCGGCCGAGCCCGGTCTGAGCGGTTACGGGTCCCTCCTGATCACCGCGGAGTACTCACATGCCCTGGTCGGCGACCTGGTGCTGGCGTTACTCGTGGGCGGACTGACGCACGTGTTCCTTCGGGACCGGTGGGGACGTGACGCCGGCGTGGTCCTGGGCGGTGTGGTGTTCAGCCACTGGCTCCTGGACCTGCTGGTGCACCGGCCGGACCTGGTGGTCCTGCCCGGTGGCGCGGGCGGGCTGCCGCTCCTGGGGCTCGGGCTGTGGGAGTTCCCCGCGGTGACGGCCGTGGTCGAGGGCGCGCTGGTACTGGCGGGCACGGTCCTGTACGCCTGGCGCACGTTCCGGGACCAGCCGAGCCGCACCAGGGCGTGGCTGTACGGCGCGGGCGTCGGCCTGCTCCTGGTGGGCTCCCTCCTGTTCGACCTCCTCGGGACATGAGCCCCCGGTCCGCGGCGGTCGCGCCCCTCTGCGGTGAGGAACTCCTGGCCCCGGCGGTGCTTGCGCCGGACCCGGCATGGGCCAAGCTGGTGGCACGGCCGTGCGCCGTCCGTGCACGGCGCCCAACCCGCTTTGGAGCCCCTGATGCCCAAGAAGGCCCCGTCGAAGATCGGCGGTGTCGCGCTCACCGTGTTCGGCGTCCTCGCCCTCGCCGCGTGCACCCTGGACCAACAGGGAGGTACCGCCCAGCCCCAGGGCGATGACACCTCCTCCAAGCCCTCGACGGACGGCTCCTCCTTGTCGGTGGAGCAGGCCCGTGAACGGCTGGAGGAGCTCCGCGTGGAGGCGGAGAACGACCCTTCCGGGTACGACCGGTCCCTGTTCCCGCACTGGACCTCGAAGGACGGCTGCGACACCCGGCAGGTGGTCCTCCAGCGCGACGGCGAGGGCGTGGAGGTGGACGAGGACTGCGATCCGGTGGCCGGTTCCTGGCACAGCCCCTATGACGGTGAGACCTTCACCGACTCCGGCGAGCTGGACATCGACCACATGGTGGCCCTGAACGAGGGCTGGCGTTCGGGCGCCCACGCGTGGACGACGGAGAAGCGCGAGCGCTTCGCCAACGACCTGGACTCCTCCCAGCTGTGGGCGGTCAGTGCGTCGAGCAACCGGTCCAAGGGCGACTCCGACCCCGCGGACTGGCTGCCGCCGCTGGAGTCCTCGCACTGCGACTACGTGGTCTCGTGGATCGAGGTCAAGCACACGTGGGACCTGACCGTGGACCCGGACGAGGAGGCGGCGCTGCGCGAGGTGCTCGCCGGCTGCTGAGGCCGCGCCGGGTCCGCTCAGCCCGGGTTCTCGGCTCCGACACCGCGCGCGGTGGCCAGCAGCTCCTCCTGGCCGACGAGGCCGAAGGCGTCGCGGACCTCCACCGCCACGCCCTCGGCCGGCGTCCAGAAGGCCTCGGTCTCGCCGTGCAGGGCGGTACGGCCGTTGTTGTCGAACTCGGTGAGCTCCCAGTCGGGCGCGCGCTCGTGGTACTCGGCGAGGAAGTCGCGGACGGCCGCCAGGTCGGTGAGCCCGGTGCCGCGCATGACCAGGACCTGCAGGACGACCCTGGCCCCTCCTCCCTCCACCGTCCTCTCCCACACCCGGCTGGAGAAGGACACGTCGCCCCACTCGTACTCGAAGTCGGAGACCGAGGTCCGGTCGTCGATCTGGTCGGGCAGGTGCCCGATGGTGAATCCGTCCAACTCTCCCCCTCGTGGGCTGGTGGCGGCCGGGGCCGCGGTGAGTACGAGCGCGAGCGCGGCGGCGAGGACCGCCGCGACCCACCGGACAACGCGCATGGCCACCTCCGGCGGCGGTCACGGGGCCGTCCCGGACCAGCGCCGCCTCCTATGGTGAGGCGCCGCGGAGGCCACCACCAGGGTGTCCTCCAGCCTGTGGAAAACCCGTCCCGACACGCACCGGGCCCGCGTCGGGACGGTGTACCCGCGGGGTCAGGAGACGAACGTGTCGGTGAGGAACTCGGCGATCGCCAGCGAGGACGTGGCCGCGGGCGAGGGCGCGTTGCGCACGCACACGACCCGCCCGTGGGTGTCGACGTGGAAGTCGTCGAGCAGGGAGCCGTCCCGGGCCAGGGCCTGGGCGCGCACCCCGGCCGGTGCCGGGCGCAGGTCGGCGGCGGCCAGTTCGGGCAGCAGCCGCCGTGCCTGGGCGGCGAAGACCGCGCGCGAGGCCGACACGAGGACCTCCTTGGCGCCCACGGTCCAGTGGTGGCGGGCCAGGCGCCAGAACCCGGGCCAGGACAGGGTCCGCGCGAGTTCGCCGGTGCTCAGGTCGCGGGCCCGGTACCCCTCCAGCGCGGTGGCGAGGATCGCGTTGGGCCCGGCCATGACCTCGCCGTGGACGTGGCGGGTCAGGTGTACCCCCAGGAAGGGGTACCGGGGGTCGGGGACTGGATAGAGCAGGCCCTTGACCAGGTGGCGGCGTTCGGGGACGAGTTCGTGGTACTGGCCGCGGAAGGGCACCACCCTGGGGTCGTCGGCGGCTCCGGCCATGCGTGCGAGGCGGTCGCTGTGCAGCCCGCCGCAGAGCACCAGGCGGTCGAAGCGGTGGACGAGCCGCTCACCCCGCGGGTCTCCGGTGAGGACGCGGACGCCGCCGTGGTCCTGGCGCAGGTCCAGCACGGGGGTGTCGAGCAGGACACGGCCGCCGGAGCGGCGCACGTCGTCGGCGAGCTGTTCGGCGACGGCGGAGAAGTCGGTGACGGCTGTGCCGGGCGAGTACAGGGCTCCGGTCCCGGCCGCGTGGGGCTCGACCGCGCGCAGCCCCTCCGGGCCGAGCCGGGTGACACCGGGGACGCCGTTGTCCCTGGCACGGCGCTCGATGTCGTCCAGGCGGGCCTCGTCGTCGGTGCCGGCGGCCACCAGGACCTTGCCGACCTCCTGGTAGGGCAGCCCGTGCTCGGCGCAGTAGTCCCTGAGCAGGCCGGCGCCGCGGCGGCACAGGGTGGCCTTGAGGGAGCCGGGCCTGTAGTAGAGCCCCGCGTGGACGACGCCGCTGTTGTGGCCGGTCTGGTGCGCGGCGACCCGGTCCTCCTTCTCCAGGACGGTGACGCGGGTGCCGGGGCGGTGGAGGACGAGGCGGCGCGCCAGGGCCAGGCCGACGATTCCCGCTCCGATGACTCCGATGTGTTCGGTGCTGCGCATGGCGGCACGCTAGGGCATGTTCGGCGGACGCGCACCCCGCTGCGCCGCGTACCGGCCCCGCCGGGCACTCTCCGCCCGTCCGGCGGGCGGGGCCGGGCCTCCCGGTCAGAGCGAGCGCAGTCCCACCAGGACGGCGTGCAGGATGTCCTGGCGGGCGAGGGGCCGCGAGGGGCCGCAGCGCTGGAGCGACCCGTCGGCGATCATGGCGGCGACGATACCCCTGACCTGGCCGACCGGCAGGTGCACCTCGGCGGCGAGTTCGACCACGGTACGGGCGCGCAGGGCGTGGCCGAGGATGGTCTCGCGCTCGGGGCGCAGCCACTCGTGGCGGCCCGGGACGCGCGCGGCGACGACCAGGCTGAGCATGTCGATCCCCGAGGGTTCGGGGCCGAGGACGGCCGGGGTGTCGGGATCGCCCGCGGTCACGGCGAAGGGGCGCAGGAAGCGTTCCTGCCCGAACTCCTCGTCGTGGCCCGGGGCTTCCGGCGCAGGTCCCCGGACCGTCTCCTCGGGGAGCGCTCCGGCGACCGCCTCGTGGCCGTGTACGCCGTCAGTCCTCACCGTTCCCCCTCGGTGGCGTGGGTGCGGGCGGTGCGGGCGGCCGGTGCGCCGGGTCCTCGGGGCGGGTGTGCCCGTTCGGCGGGACGGCCCTGCGGGGGAGGGTCCTCTGGGGGCCGGTCCGAACGGTCGGCGCCGTGAAGGAGGGCTGCGGGCCGCTAGGGAAGGGCCCCTGCGGCCCGGTGTGCACGGGCCTCTGCGCGTCTGTCTGGAAAGCCCCTTGGGGATCGGTCTGCACGGGTTTTTGGGATCCGGTCCGGAACGGCTCCTGCGGCCCGGTCGGGAAGGGTCCCTGGGGACCGGTCCGCACAGGCGTCTGTGGACCGCTGTGCCCCGGGCCGACCGGCGGGTGCGCCGCCCCGTTGCCGGGCGGGGAGCCGTGCAGCGGGAGGGGACCGGTCTGGGACGCCGTCCCGTGCGGTCCCACCGGGCCGCCCATCGGACCGTTGCCGCCCGTCAGCGCGTCCGTGACCGTCACGGTGTTCTCCACCGGCTCCAGCAGCGAGGCGGGGATGAGCGTGGTCGCCCGGGTGCCCCCGTAGGGCGAGGGCTGCAACCACACCCGCACGCCGTGCCGGTCGGCCAGGCGGGACACCACGAACAGGCCCAGGCGGGGATCGTCCGGCAGCGCCATCACGTCGAACTCCGGAGGCTGCTTGAGGGTGCGCCGGGCCTCCTCGTACCCGTGCTCGGACATGCCCAGGCCGCGGTCCTCGACCTCCACCACCAGTCCTTCCGCGGCCGGGGTGCAGCTGACGTCCACGGGAGTGCCCGCCGGGGAGAACTGGGTGGCGTTCTCCACCAGTTCGGCGAGCAGGTGCACCACGTCGGCGACCACCTGGCCGTGCATGAGCACACGGGGCGCGGAGATCAGGCGGACCCGCTCGAAGTCCTCGGTCTCGGCGATGGCCGCGCGCAGCACGTCCACGAGCGGACGCGGCTGGCGCCAGCGGCGTACCGACTGGCCGCCGCCCAGGATGATGAGGTTGTCGGAGTAGCGGCGCGCCCGGGTCACCAGGTGGTCCAGTCGGAACAGCCGGCGCAGCGCCTCGGAGTCCTGCTCGTGCTGTTCGATCTCGTCGAGCAGCCGTAGCTGGCGCTGGACCAGGTTCTGGTTGCGGAAGGCGATGCCCAGGTAGGCGCGGTTGGCGCCCCGTCGGATCTCGGCCTGGCGCACCGCCGACTCCACGGCGGTGAGCTGGGCGGCGTCGAAGGCCTCGGCGACCTGCCCGATCTCGTCGTCCCCGCACTCGTCCAGCTGCGGCAGCTCCTCCTGGACGTCGACCTTCTCGCCGCGCTGGGCCCGGTCGACGATGTCGGGCAGGTCCTCGTCGCGCTCCAGGATCTGTCCGCGCAGGCGGGCCAGCCGGTCGGTGAGGCGCCGTGAGGAGCGGCCGACCACGGAGATGGCGGCGATACCGCAGACCAGGGTCAGTCCGGCCGCCGCCGCGGCGAGGGAGATCTGTAGCAGGGCGGCGTTCCAGGCCAGGTCGACGGTGCGTCCGGTCTGGGCCCGGACCAGCTCGTCCATCGCCAGTACGGCCTGGGCCGAGGAGCCGTCCCACTCGTCGGCGTCGACGTCGATGTCGGTGTTCCACCGGATGTCGGACTCGCCGTCCCCCGGGCCGTCCGGCTCGTCCTGTCCTTCCGGCTCGGCGGGACCGGTCGGTCGGGGCTCGGCGATGGGGGGCCGGGTGACCACCTGGCGGCTGAGCTCCTCGGCGCGGTTCCAGGACTGCTGGGAGGTCATCGCGTCATAGCGTGCCCGGACGCTCGGGTGCATGACCGAGTCGGCCGAGTCCAGGGTGCCGCGGTAGGAGGCGGTGAGGTAGGTGAAGTGCGCCGTCTCCTCGTAGCTCATCTCCCCGCGGGCGATGTTGCCCGCGAGCAGGGCGTCGGCGGTGGCGTAGGCGGAGCGCGCGTTCAGGAGCTCGCTGACCAGGACGGCGTCGGTGAGGTTCTCCCCGCCGTCGGTGCTGTGCACGAGCGCGGTGATGGCGCCGGCGGCGGAGTCCAGGACCCCGCCGTAGCGCATGAGGGTCTCCTCCTGTCCGACGGTGTTCTCGTCCAGGCGCAGCCGGGACTCCGCCAGGACCTCGGGAGTGTCCAGGAAGGCGGTCGCGCTGCGCTGGACCTCGTGGTCGCGGGTGCCCTGGAGCTTTTCGGCGAAGGCGACGGCCTTCGCCATGGCGGTGTCGGTGGCCTCGCGCTGCTCGTCGAGGGCGGAGCTCACCAGGGTGTCGGAGCCGCCGCCTTCGAGGCGGCCCAGATGGATCACGGAGAGCCTGCGTTCGGCGCGCAGCTCCTTGGACACGTCGGAGAAGACCTGTGTTCCCTCACGCGCCTGGGCGACGGCGCCCATGAGCTGGACGGCCTGGAACGTGCCGCCGGCGGCGACGGCGAGCCAGAGGGCGAGGAAACACAGGCTCGGGATCAACACGATGCGGGTGAGCTGCCCGCGGATCGTGGGCGCGTTGTCGCGGGTGCGTCGCATGGCGGCCCCCTCCAGCCTGTGCGGTTGCCGGGCTCCGGGAGGGTGCCTCGGCGGCTTTCGGTCGTGCCGAGGCTATCGAAAGATTCTTGCTTTATGCTGTCAAACGATCACTATCAGTTGCCTTTTCTTTGACGGTGCCTCTACGCGGGGTGTGCCGGCGGAGTTCCCGACGGGGGCGAAACCGCAGGTCCTCCGGTGGGGACGACGAAGGGCCGCCCGCTGTACGGGCGGCCCTGGGGCGCCTGATGCTCCACGGAGCACGGCGTGTCGCGTTCCTACACCCGCTCCTCAGTTCTCCGGTCGGTGCCGGGATCCCACCGGTGCGGGCAGTTCCTCGACCGTGGGCGGCTGCTCCACGCCCAGCGAGTTCAGGACCTCGGCATAGCGCAGGGCGGCGATCTTGCCCAGCAGGCTGTCCGAGCCCAGGGGGTCACCGAGCCTGGCCCCGTGGCGCGCGGCGAGCGCCTCCAGCTCCTCGCGGGGCAGTTCCGGCCCCAGGGCGCTGGGCGCGATGACCGGGCGCTGGCAGCCGCCCTGACGCAGTTGGCCCACCATCTGCTCGACCGCCGCCTCGTTCTCCAGGTCGGCGGGCAGCACGGTCAGGCCCAGGCGCGCGGCGAGCAGCACGGCGGTCACACCGGCGGCCCCGACGGCGCCCTCACCGCCGACGGCCCCGACCACCACACCGTCCGTCATGGTGGTGTCGCGGGCGACCACGCTGATCAGGCGCATGCGGTCGGCGCGCACGTATCCGGCCTCGGCCAGGCGCAGGTGCAGCACCTCGGCGAGCATCGGGTGCGGGCCCAGGCCCTCGGTGACGCGCGCGTCGGCACCGGTCCGGGCGACGGCCGCCTCGATGGCGGCGGACACCCCCGTGTGCGGGGCCGTGACCAGCGGGACGACGACGCCGGACAGGGGCCGTTTGTCGGAGTGCTCCAGGCCGTGGAGCGCCTCGACGAGGGTCTGTTCGTCGCCTTCGGTGTGTCCGTAGCGGATGGTGACCTCGGGGCGGTAGGCGCGCACGAGGTCGGCCATCCGGGCACCGATCGACTCGCCGTCGGCGCACTTCGCCGCTTCGGCCGTGCCTGGGACCGCCATGATCAGGGCGGGGGTACCGAACCAGTTGTCGAAGGACAGGGGGTTGCGGTGGCGGCCGGAACGGCGCTTGGGCAGTTCGCGTGGAGGAAGTCGATCAGAGTTTCGCATACCAGGATTCAGATGAGAGGCGGATGGGGGTGCCCGGTCGGACGGTGGTCACTGCCGCGACATTGTAGCGTTCGGCACCCTGTTTCATGGGCGTGTCCCTCCGAACGTATACCGGATCGAATCCGCAGGGAGCGCCCGGGGTGGTACCCCGCGGAGATCAGCCGCTCATGACGGGATCGCGCCCCCGGATCACGTGGGTGACCAGTTCGACCAGCACCTCTTTGCAGGATCCGCGCTCGCGGGCGTCGGCCAGGATGATGGGTACATCGGCGGAGACGTCCAGCGCCTGGCGGACCTCCTCCTCACGGTAGACGGTGGAGCCCTCGAAGCGGTTCACCGCGACCACGAACGGCACCCCCCGCCGTTCGAAGAAGTCCACGGCGTGGAAGCAGGTGTCCAGGCGGCGGGTGTCGGCCAGGACGACCGCGCCCAGCGCCCCCTCCGCCAGTTCGTCCCACATGAACCAGAACCGGTCCTGGCCGGGGGTGCCGAACAGGTACAGGACGACGTCGTCGTTGATGGTGATCCGGCCGAAGTCCAGGGCGACCGTGGTGGTGGTCTTGTGCTCCACTCCCCCGATGTCGTCCACACCGTAACTGGCCTCGGTCATCACCTCCTCGGTGCTCAGAGGGGTGATCTCGCTGACGGAGGCGACCAGGGTGGTCTTGCCCGCGCCGAACCCCCCGGCGATGATGATCTTGACCGCCTGGGGGATCGCCTCCTGCGGCCTGGTCTCAGAGTCTGCGGATGCCATCGAGTACCGCCTGAAGTACTTTCTTCTCGGGAAGCTGCGTCATGGTCGCCCTGGTCCGCACGTCGCCGTCGGCGAGGAGGTCTCCCAGGAGCACCCTGACGACGGTCAGGGGGATGTCGAGCCGGGCGGAGATCTCCGCCACCGATATCGGTCTGTGGCAGAGACGCATGATCGCCTCGTGCTCCGGTTCCCTGTTCCGCTCCTTGAGGTCGCGCGCGGTGACCACGATGGTGACCAGGTCCAGGCGCGGGCCGGTGGACGGACGGGTGCGGCCCCGGGTCATGGTGTAGGGCCGCACCAGGGGACCCGTGGGCGCGTCGCCGAGCGCGACCCCCAGCGACGGCCCCTCGGATGTGGGATGTCCGCGGCCCCGGTGCCACGGTGCCGACCGGCGGCCGGGCGCCTGGTCCGCCGGGTCGTCGCCGGGGTCGGGTGCGCGTACTCCGTACCGCTCTTCGGACGTGCTCACGAACCGGCTCCTCCCGTGGCGGTGAGCTGACCGGGCCTGCGCGGCGCGGCCGTGAGGAACTGGCCCACCCGCTTGACCCTCAGGTTCATCTCGTAGGCGACCAGCCCGACGTCCGCGTCCTCGGTGGCCAGTACCGACAGACACGCTCCCGCGCCCGCCGCGGTGACGAAGAGGTAGGAGTGCTCCATCTCCACCACCGTCTGGCGGACGTCGCCGCCGCCGAAGTGCCGTCCCGTTCCCCGTGCCAGGCTCTGGAACGCCGAGGCCAGGGCCGACAGGTGCTCGGCGTCCTCCGGGACCAGCCCTCGCGAGCGTCCGAGCAACAGCCCGTCGGCCGACAGCACGATCGCGTGCTCGGCACCGACGACGCGGTCGACCAGGTCGTCCAGGAGCCAGTCCAGGTTGTCCGCGGCCATGCTCTTGCCCACCATGTCAGTCGCTCTCTCCCATGTGATCGTCGGCGCTCACGCCGACCTGACCGTCACTGCTGTGTCCACGCCTGTCGGCGTCGACGTCGGCGTCGATGTCCGCGGCCCGACCGCGCCGGGTCCCGGCGCTGAAGGCGTTCATCATCCGCCGTGCCTGTTCGGGGGTCCTCTCGTCGGAACCCGCCGGGGCGGGGTCGGTCCGCTCCACCACGGGTTCGGTCATGAGTTGAGGGGCGAGGCTGGCCTGGCGCCTGCGCCTGGGCAGTCCGGCGCGGCCCGGTCCGGTGCCGACCCGCTCGGCGGGGGCCGAGGGACCGGCGTCGGGGTGCGTGCCGTGCTCCGCGGGCGCGGAAGGCGGTTCGGGGGTCGGCGGGGGGACCCGGCGCAGCAGGGGGGTACGGCCGGGGTTCTCGGCCACGCGCCCGCCGTCGTCGCCGCCGTGCCGGGGCACCGGGCGCAGCACGGGGCGGACGTGGTGTGAGGGCTCGCCCACGGCGAGCAGGTCGGCGGGCTCCTCCGGCCCCGGCGGCTCCTGCACCGTTGAGTGGGTGCCCTGCCGGACGGCGGCGCGGGGCCGCTCGGGTGCGGTGGAGGAGGCGGCGACGAGGGCGTTGGGGACGAGCACCACCGCCCGGGTCCCGCCGTAGGGCGAGTGCCGCAGCTGGACCCGGATGTCGTGCTTGGCGGCGAGGCGCGCGACCACGAACAGTCCCAGGTGCGAGTCCGCGCCGGGCGTCATGACGTCGAACTCGGGCGCCTCGCTGAGCGTCCTGTTGGAGTTGGCCAGGACCTCCTCGGTCATGCCCAGGCCGCGGTCCTCGATCTCCACGGCCACGCCCCTGGGCACGGACTCGGTGGCGATGGTGACCTCGGTGTGCGGCGGCGAGTAGGCGGTGGCGTTCTCGACGAGCTCGGCGAGCAGGTGGATGACGTCGGCCACGGCGGCGCCGGACAGTGACAGGTCGGGGGCGGAGGTCAGCCGGACCCTGGCGTACTCCTCGGTCTCGGAGATGGCGCCGCGCAGGACGTCCACGAGCGGGACGGGCCGGCGCCAGCGCCGACCGGGCTGGGCGCCGCCCAGGATGATGAGGTTCTCGGCGTGGCGGCGGCCCCGGGTGGCCAGGTGGTCGAGCTGGAAGAGGCTCTCCAGCAGGTCGGGGTCCTCCTCCTCGCGTTCGACGCGGTCCAGAAGCTGGATCTGGCGTTGCAGGAGGGACTGGTGGCGGTGTGCGATGCCGAGGAAGACCCGGTTGACGCCCGCACGGATGTCGGCCTGCTTGACGGCGGCGCCCACGGCGGTGCGCTGGGCGATGTTGAAGGCGTCGGCGACCTGGCCCACCTCGTCGTCGCCGTGGTCGAGCTGCTTCATCTCGGTGTCGAGGTCGACGGGGTCGCCCGCCTCCAGGCGGCGCACGATGCGGGGCAGGTCGCTGCGCGCGGTGCCCAGGGTGTCGGCGCGCAGTTGGGCGAGCCGGTAGGTGAGCCGCCCGGCGGAGCGGGAGGCCACACCGTAGGCGAGGGTGCCCGCGAACAGCGAGAGGATGCTGCCGCCCACGGCGAGGGTGAGCATCCAGGAGCTGGCGTCCTCGGTGGCGCCGACGACGGAGCCCGCGCGCTCGGTGGTCGCCTCGCCCATGGCGGCGTTGACCTGGTCGGCGTGCTCGCGCCAGTCACCGGCCCCGGAGGGCGGTTCGGAGTCGCGGGTCTGCTCGGACGTGGCGGGGTCGACGCTGACGGGCGCCTCGTGGCGGGCGAGGGTGTCGGCGATGGCGAGGGCGTCCTGCCATGCCCTGCTCCCGGCGAGGGCGCCCACCGCGGAGGACCCGCGGTCGTCGGCGCCGGGGTGCACGGTGTCGACACGGTGTCGGGCGTCGGCGATGAGAGCGGCGATCCGTACCTGCTGGTCGCGGTCCAGGGCGTCCCCGGCGAGGACGACGCCGATGAGCGCGTCGGCGTGGCTGAAGCTCTCCTGGGCCCACATCAGGTCGGTGGTGGCGGCGGCCTCGGCGGTGGCGGGCCCGTTGTCCAGGGAGCGCGCCGTGCTGGCGTAGAGGAGGATGCCCTGTTCGATGGCGGTGGTGTAGGCGGTGACGGCGTCGTCGGCCGGGCCGGGGTCGGAGAGGCTCTCGGTACGCAGCTCGTCGACGGCGTCCAGTGACGCGAAGAAGTCCTCGACGAGGGGCGCGGTGGCCGGATCGTCCTGGTCCCCGAGGTCGTCGCGCAGCTCGCGTACGGACGTGAGCGCCTCGTCGGTCCGGTCGGCCGCCTCGGTCAGCGCCTCGCGCCCGTCCTCTCCGGGCGCGGCGAGGTACTCGGCGCTCAGCCGGCGTTCCTCCTGTAGCCGGGTGAGGGCCTCGGCGAGCTGGATGCCGGCCCGTCCGTCGCCGACCGCGGCACGCAGCGACACCGCCTGGACGAGCGTGGCCGTGCTGAGCACGACGAACAGTGCCAGGAAGGTGATGCTGGGGATCAGCACGATCTTGTTGATCTGAGCCCTGATGCCGCCTCGGCCGGTGCCTCCCGTGTTCCCCATTGCGTTCCTCCCACGGACTGGTCGCGGCGCCTGTCGAGCGTGGGTGCACCGCGCACCGGGCTGGTACGCCGGCGGTCCCCGAGCCGGGGAGGCCACTACGGTGCGCACAGGGCACACCACGCTTGGTGCCCACAGACTCAGGACGCTATCGCACTCTCACCGACCTCGCGGGGCTAATTCCAAAATGGGCGCGAGGAGAACGCGGGCGCCGTGGACGCGGTCGCGGGAGGGAGCCGTACGAACGCGTTCGGGCGCGCGTCCGGTGCGGACGCGCGCCCGAACGGGGGAGAGCCGCCGCGGCCGCAGGCCGACCGTTGAGGGTGGTGGGAGGGCGACAGGGAGAACTACCGCGGCCGCAGGCCGGCCGTTGAGGGTGGCGGGAGGGCGACGGGCGGGATCAGGCGACGAAGCCCTTCCGGTGCTCGTCGATCCCCGCGCGCAGCCGCTCCAGCTGCTCGGCGACCCGGACCGGCGCCGTGCCGCCCTTGCCGGACCGGGAGGCCAGCGACCCGGGCACGGTGAGGACCTCGCGCACCGCCGGGGTCAGGTGCCCGGAGATGGCGGCGAGGTCGTCGTCGCCGAGGTCGGGCAGGTCGATGCCGCGCTCCTCGCACACCCGCACGCAGGTGCCCGCGATCTCGTGCGCCTCCCGGAAGGGCACGCGCTCGCGCACCAGCCACTCGGCGATGTCGGTGGCCAGGGAGAAGCCCTGCGGGGCCAGCTCGGCCATCCGGTCGGCGTGGAAGGCCATGGTGGCGACCATGCCGGTCATGGCGGGCAGCAGCAGGTGCAGGGTGTCCACCGCGTCGAAGACCGGCTCCTTGTCCTCCTGCAGGTCGCGGTTGTAGGCCAGCGGGAGCCCCTTGAGGGTCGTGAGCAGCCCGGCCAGGTCACCGACCAGGCGCCCGGCCTTGCCGCGTGCGAGCTCGGCCACGTCGGGGTTCTTCTTCTGCGGCATGATCGAGGAGCCGGTGGAGAAGGCGTCGTCGAGCGTGACGAAGGAGAACTCCTTGGTCGCCCACAGGATGACCTCCTCCGACAGCCGGGACAGGTCCACCCCGATCATGGCGGTGACGAAGGAGAACTCGGCGACCACGTCGCGGGCGGCGGTGCCGTCGATGGAGTTGTCCACCGAGTCGGGGAAGCCCAGCTCGGTGGCGACCGCCTGGGGGTCCAGTCCCAGGGAGGACCCGGCCAGGGCGCCGGAGCCGTAGGCGGAGACCGCGGCGCGGCGGTCCCAGTCGCGCAGCCGCTCGACGTCGCGCACCAGCGGCCAGGCGTGCGCCATGAGGTGGTGGGCGAGCAGCACGGGCTGGGCGTGTTGCAGGTGGGTGCGGCCGGGCATGGCGGCGCCGGGGTGGGCCGCCGCCTGGTCCGCCAGGGCCTGCACCAGGTCCAGGAGCTGGTCGGCGATCTGGCGTGCCTCCTCGCGCAGGTACATGCGGACGAGGGTGGCGATCTGGTCGTTGCGCGAACGCCCGGCGCGCAGCCGACCGCCCAGCTCTGGGCCGACCCGCTCGATGAAACCGCGCTCCAGAGCGGTGTGCACGTCCTCGTCCTCCAGGACGGGGGTGAACGCCCCGGAGGCCACGTCGGCCTCCAGCCGGTCCAGGCCCACGAGCATGCGCTCCAGCTCGTCGGCGGTGAGCAGCCCGGCGCGGTGCAGCGCGCGGGCGTGGGCGCGCGAGCCGGCGATGTCGTGGCGGGCCAGGCGCCAGTCGAAGTGGGTGCTCAGCGACAGCCGCGCCAGGGCCTGGTCGGGGCCGCCCTCGAAGCGGCCTCCCCACAGGCGCAGCGCCTCGGGCTGGTCGGCCATGGAAGTCTCCTTGACGTGTGGTGTGCGGGTGGTGCGGAGCCGGACGGCCCCGCACCGCCGGGGGTCTTACCTGGTACGGCGCTGGTCGCGCAGGTGGGCGATCTTCGCGGGCATGCCGAAGACGTCGATGAAGCCGCGGGCCAGGGACTGGTCGTAGGTGTCGCCGGTGTCGTAGGTGGCCAGGCCGTAGTCGTACAGGGACGCCTCGCTGCGGCGGCCGGTGACCACGGCGCGGCCGCCGTGCAGGACCATGCGGATGTCGCCGGTGACGTTCTTGTTGGCCTCGGTGACGAAGGTCCGCAGCGCGTCCTTGAGCGGGGAGAACCACAGGCCGTCGTAGACGAGCTCGTCGGGCTCGCGCTCCTGGGCGGGGTCCTGGGTGTAGTCGTAGAGGTCCTCGACGGGACCGTTCCGGATGTCCTCCAGGAAACCGGTCTCCACCGCGCGGCCGAAGAGGTTCTGGTCGATGGAGTGGGGCGACTTCCTGCTGACGTCGATCGGCGGCCCCCCGTCCTCGGCGAAGGCGATGGCCCTGTCGCGGGTCACACCGGAGCCGCGGACCGGGGCCGGGACCCTGAGCTCGGCGAGGAGGGCGGCGAGCCCGGCCTCGAGGCGGACCTGGTCGTTGCCCCTGCCGGTGCAGCCGTGGGCGACCATGGTGGTGCCGTGGTACCGGGCGGCGTCGGCAAGGTGCTTGACGATCAGCGGGCGCGAGGGCACGGAGACCAGCGGGTAGCGGTCCATTTGGCATCCTCTCCCTGCCGAAGCCGGGAGGATCCGACAACCTCTAAGCACAGAGGTCGCTGGCGGTTGACGCTTCGTCGCCCGGGTACCCCCGAAGGCTCCACGTCCTGACAGGGCCTGCCCGACCCCATGGCCCTCGGTTACCGGACCATGGCCAAAAGTAGCACGCCTTGGCTGACAGGGCGATTCACCCACCGGCTGAAGCCAGTGGCACTCTCGCGAAGGAGAGGTAGGCGGGTACGACGCGCTCGGTCATGGGTTCCCCCTCGGGTGTTCGTTGGTGTGCGGCGACTGCGGTTGCGGCGCGTACAAGGCTACGGTCTGCGGTCGGCCAGTCGCAGGAGCGCGGCGGCCAGCTCCTCACCTCCCTGGGGATCGCGGGAGATCACCAGGATGGTGTCGTCCCCCGCGATGGTGCCCAGGATGGCGTGGAAGTCGGTGTGGTCGATGGCCGAGGCCAGGTACTGGGCCGCGCCGGGCGGGGTGCGGACGATGACCATGTTGGCGGAGGCCTCGGCGGAGACCAGCAGGTCCTCGGCGAGCCGTGTCAGGCGGGCGCCGGAGACCTGTTCGAGGTCGAGGCTGTCGGGCCGGGTGCGCTGCAGGCGTTCGCCGCCCTCACCGGGCAGCACGTAGGCCAGCTGGCCGTCGGCGGTGCGGAGCTTGACCGCGCCCAGCTCGTCCAGGTCCCTGGACAGGGTGGCCTGGGTGACCTGGACGCCCGCCTCGGCCAGGCGCCTGGCCAGCTCTCCCTGGGACCGGACGTCCGCCCTGGTGAGGACCTCGGTGATCCTGGCGTGTCTGGCCGCCTTGGTCATCGGCGCCGACCCGCCGCTGTCCGCCGTCATCGTCGGTCGGTCCCGGCTTTGTCGCTGGCCTCGAGCAGGAAGGCGAGCAGGGCCTTCTGGGCGTGGCGGCGGTTCTCGGCCTCGTCCCAGACCACGCTGCGGGGCCCGTCGAGGACCTCGGCGGAGATCTCCTTGCCGCGGTAGGCGGGCAGGCAGTGCAGGACGATGGCCGCGGGGTGGGCGGCGGAGAGCAGGGCGGCGTCGATCGCGTAGGGGCGGAAGGGCGCCTCGCGCTCGGCCGCCTCGTCCTCCTGGCCCATGGACACCCAGGTGTCGGTGGCCAGGACGTCGGCGCCGCGGGCGGCCTCGCCGGGATCGGTGGTGACCGTGACCGATCCCCTGGTGCTCTCGGCGATCTCGGTGGCGCGGGCGACCACCTCCGGGTCGGGGAGGTGTCCCTCGGGGGCGCCGACGCGCACGTGGAGTCCGGCGGTGGCCCCGCCCAGCAGGTAGGAGTGGGCCATGTTGTTGGCGCCGTCGCCGAGGTAGGCGAGGGTGAGCCCGGCCAGGGTGCCCTTGTGCTCGCGGACGGTCTGCAGGTCGGCGAGGATCTGGCAGGGGTGGAACTCGTCGGTGAGGGAGTTGACCACCGGGACGGAGGTGTACGCGGCCAGGGCCTCCAGGTCGCTCTGCGCGAAGGTGCGCCACACGACGGCGGCGACCTGGCGCTCCAGCACGCGGGCGGTGTCCTCCAGGGGTTCGCCTCGGCCCATCTGGGTGCTGGCCGTGTCCAGGACCAGTGGGCTGCCGCCCAGGTCGGCGACGCCGACGGCGAAGGACAGGCGTGTCCGGGTGGAGGGCTTGTCGAAGATCAGGGCGACGGTGCGCGGGCCGGCGAGCGGCCGGTGGAGGAAACGGTCCCTCTTCATGTCGTCGGCGATGTCGAGCACCCGGGCCTGCTCGGCCGGGGTGAGGTCGTCGTCGCGGAGGAAGTGACGGGCCATGGTGACTACTGCTCCTTCGTCGCGGCGGCCTCGGCGGCGTCCAGGATGGTGGGCAGCGCCTCGGTGAACAGTTCGAGCTGTTCGGGTGTGATGACCAGGGGCGGGGCGATCCGGACGGCGTCGGGCGCCACGGCGTTGACCAGGAAGCCGCGTACGGCCGCCTGTTCCTGCACGTGCGCGGCGTGCGGCCCGGTCAGCTCCAGGGCCCGCCACAGTCCGCTGCCGCGCTGTCCGACCAGCAGGGGGTGGTCGAGCGCGTCGATCTTCTCGGCCAGGATCTCGCCCGCGACGGTGGCGTGGGCGAGGAGGTTCTCGCTCTCGATGGTGTCGATGACGGCGAGGGCGGCGGCGCAGGCGACGGGGTTGCCGCCGAAGGTGGAGCCGTGGTCGCCCTTGTGGAAGGCGTCTGCGTAGCGGCCGAAGCCGGCGCAGGCGCCGATGGGCAGGCCGCCGCCCAGGCCCTTGGCGAGGGTGAGCACGTCGGGGCGCACGCCCTCCTCGGCCTGGTGGGCGAACCAGCGGCCGGTGCGGCCGATGCCGCTCTGGATCTCGTCCAGGACGAAGGCGGCGCCGGTGTCGTCGCAGATCCGACGGACCCCGGCGAGGTAGCCCTCGGGGGCGGGGACGACCCCGGCCTCTCCCTGGGTGGGTTCGGTGAACACGGCGACGCAGTGTTCGTCGACCGCATCGGCGAGGGCGTCCAGGTCGCCGTGGGGCACGAAGCGCACGTCCATGCCGAAGGGGCCGAACGGCTCGCGGATGGCGTCCTTGCCGGTGAGGGCGAGGGCGCCGGAGGTGCGGCCGTGGAAGCCCTTGTCGGAGGCCACGAAGTAGTGGCGTCCGGGCCCGGCGGCGCGCCTGACCAGCTTGAGGGCGGCCTCGTTGGCCTCGGTGCCGGAGTTGGCGAAGAAGATCTTGGCGTCGCCGCCGAGCAGGCCGACCAGGCGCTCGGCGAGCTCGACCTCGCGCTCGTGGACGAACAGGTTGCTGGTGTGGGCGAGGGTGGCCGTCTGGTGGGCGACCGCCTTGACCAGTGCGGGGTGTCCGTGTCCGAGGCTGGAGACGGCGATCCCGGCGATGAGGTCGAGGTACTGGCGGCCGTCGGCGTCGTAGACCTCGCAGCCGCGCCCGAGGGTGAGTGCGACGGGTGGGACGCCGTAGGTGGGCATGAGCGAGGCGGCGAAGCGCTCGCGCAGCTCGGAACCACTGGTCACTGTGCGCCTCCTGTGTTCGTGGCGGTGGTGTCGTCGGGGCGCCAGGGGCGCGGGGTGTGGCCGTTTCCGGCGAGCAGGGCGGCCTCCAGCTCCGGGTCGGCGACCATGGTGCCGACGCCCTGGTCGGTGAAGACCTCCAGGAGCAGGGAGTGGGGAATGCGGCCGTCGATGATGTGGGCCTGGGGGACGCCGCCCTCGACGGCGTGCAGGCAGGCCTCCATCTTGGGGAGCATCCCCGAGGACAGGGAGGGCAGCAGGGCACGCAGCTCGTCGACGTCCAGGCGGCTGACCAGCTCGGTGTTGTGCGGGTAGTCGGAGAAGAGGCCCTCGACGTCGGTGAGCATGATGAGCTTGCTGGCGCCCAGGGCGACCGCGAGGGCGGAGGCGGCGGTGTCGGCGTTGACGTTGTAGACGCCGCCGTCGTCGGCGCGGGCGACGCTGGAGACCACGGGGACCCGGCCGTCGGACAGGAGCGCGGCGACGGCGCCCGGGTCGACGCCGGTGATCTCGCCGACGCGGCCGAGGTCGACGGTCTCGCCGTCCACCTCGACGGTCTTGCGCCGGGCGGTCAGGAGGTTGGCGTCCTCGCCGGACATGCCGACGGCGAAGGGGCCGTGCTGGTTGACCAGCCCGACGATCTCGCGGTTGACCTGGCCGGTGAGGACCATGCGGACGATGTCCATGGCCTCGTCGGTGGTCACGCGCAGTCCGGCGGTGAAGGTGGACTCCACCCCCGCGCGGTCGAGCTGTGCGCTGATCTGGGGTCCGCCGCCGTGCACGACGACGGGGCGCAGGCCCGCGTAGTGCAGGAAGACGATGGACTCGGCGAAGCGGACGCGCAGCTCGTCGCTGACCATGGCGTTGCCGCCGTACTTGACCACGACGGTGCGGCCGTGGAAGCGGGAGAGCCAGGGCAGCGCCTCGATGAGGTTGGCGGCCTTGTCTATGGCGACGTCCCGCGCCTGGTTCTCGGTGGACGGGGTGGAGCGCGCGATCATGAGTTCTGGGCCCGGTCGTGTTCGGTGGCGGGGGTGTCGGCGCCGATCTGGGTGGCCAGTTCGGCCAGCACCTCGGTCAGCAGTGCGGCGAGGGCGTCCTCCTCGGGGGTGGTGCCGCTGGCACCGCTGGCCATGAGCAGCACGGTGTCGTTGGTGGCGGCCAGAGGGTCGAGGGTCTTGCCCACGGCGTCGGGCAGCAGGCGCCGGCACTGGTCGGCGGTGACGTCCGCGTCGGTGGTGAGCACGCACAGCGCCGAGGACAGGGAGGCGTCGGGGCCCTTGGCCATGGCGCCGACGGTGTAGCCGTCACCGCGCCGGAAGGCGATCTTGACGACGGTGTCGGTGGTGCGGATGGCGTCGGCGGCGGCCAGTCCCCCGCCGCGCGAGGCCTCGGCCAGGGCCGCGGTGACTCCCTGGCGCAGGGCGTCCAGGGGCGGACGGGTCCCGACGGGGCCGGTGGCGCACAGCACCACCTCGGCGGCGGAGTCGGCCAGCAGGTCGGCGGTGTGCTCGGCCTGGGCGTGGACGTCCTGGAAGCCGGGGGGACCGGTGCCCGCGTTGGCCCCGCCGGAGGTGAGGACGGCGGCGCGCACGCGCCCGCCCGCGACGACCTGTTGGGACCACAGGACGGGGGCGGACTTGTCGTCGGCGGTGGTGAAGACGGCTCCGGCGGCACGGGAGGGGCCGTCGTTGACGACGACGGCGACGTCCCGGGCGCCGTCGTCCTTCAGGCCCGCGGCGACTCCGGCGGCGCGGAAGCCCTGGGGCGCTGTGACACTCACGGTGTTGCCTTCCTAGGGTGCGACCGCGGCGAGCGGCAGACCGGTGTCCTCGGGCAGGCCGAGGGCGAGGTTGGTGCTCTGGACGGCGCCGCCCGCGGTGCCCTTGGTGAGGTTGTCCAGGGCGGCGACGGCGACCATGCGGCCCGCGTCGGGGTCGACGGTGACCTGCACGAGGGTGGTGTTGGCGGCCAGCGTCATGGCGGTGCTGGGCCAGGTGCCCTCGGGGAGCAGGTGGACGAAGGGCTCGTCGGCGTAGGTGGACTGGTAGGCGGCGCGGACCTGGTCGGCGGTGGTGCCGGGTTTGAGGGGCGCGGTGCAGGTGGCGAGGATGCCGCGGGGCAGCGGGGCCAGGACGGGGGTGAAGGACAGCCTGACCGGCTCGCCGGTGACCGAGGTGAGGTTCTGGACGATCTCGGGGTTGTGCCGGTGGGTGCCGCCGACGCCGTAGGGGCTCAGTGCGCCCATGACCTCGCTGCCGACGAGGTTGGGCTTGGGCGCCCTTCCCGCACCGGAGGTGCCGGTGACGGCGACGACGGTCAGGTCGGGCTCGACGAGCTGTTCGGCCAGGCCGGGCAGCAGGGCCAGGGTGGCGACGGTGACGTGGCATCCGGGGACGGCGACACGGCGGGATCCGGCGAGTCGTTCGCGCTGTCCGGGCAGCTCGGGCAGGCCGTAGGGCCAGGTTCCGGCGTGCGGGGTGCCGTAGAAGCGTTCCCAGGCGGCGGCGTCGTTGAGCCTGAAGTCGGCGCCGCAGTCGACCACGAGGACGTCGTCGCCGAGCTGTTGGGCGATGTCGGCGGACTGGCCGTGCGGCAGGGCGAGGTAGACGACGTCGTGGCCGCGCAGCTCCTCGACGGTGGTGGGCGCCAGGACCCGGTCGGCCAGCGGCAGCAGGTGCGGCTGGTGCTGGATCAGGGGTGTCCCGGCGCTGCTCCCGGCGGTGACCGCGCCGATGGTGATCTCGGGGTGGTCCAGGAGCAGGCGCAGCAGCTCGCCCCCCGCGTAGCCGCTGGCTCCGGCGATGGCCGCTGTGTATCCCATGGTGATGCCCCCTGGTCGGAACTGACTGGACCATCATGCATGACCATGTAAATTTATGCAAGCAGATGCGAGGGCACCCGCCGCGCCGTGGGCGGGGCCTCTCGCGCGGGCGACCGGCTGTCCGGTGAAGGCTCAGCGGCCGGCGATACGGGTGGCGATCTCGGCGAGGCGTGAGGTGTGGGCCCTGTCCTCGGTACGGGACTCGCGGCGGTCGGCGGTGCGGTACAGCCCGTGGATGACCTGGGTGCCCACCCAGCGCAGGGGCTCGGGCTCCCAGGTGCGGACCTGGTGGCCGACCCAGGGCAGGCGGGTCAGGTCGGTCTCCCGGCGCAGGATCAGGTCGCGCAGGGTGCGCCCGGCCAGGTTGCTGGTGGCCACGCCGCTGCCCACGTAGCCGCCCGCCCAGCCCAGACCGGTCTCGGTGTCCATGTGCACGGCCGGGCACCAGTCGCGCGGCACTCCCAGCACGCCGGACCAGGCGTGCTCGACCGGCACCTCGGCCACGTCGGGGAACATGCGGACGAGCGCCTGCCACAGCCCGGCGATGACCTGCGGCTGGGTGGCGCCGTCCTGGTCCTGGGCGGAGCCGAGGCGGTGGGGGACCCCGCGTCCGCCGATGGCGATGCGGTCGTCGGCGGTGCGCTGGGCGTAGACGTAGGAGTGGGCGGCGTCGCCCAGGACCTCGCGGCCCTCCCAGCCGATCTTGTCCCACAGCTCGGCCGGAAGCGGCTCGGTGGCGATCATCGAGGAGTTCATCGGCAGCCAGTCGCGGCGCTGGCCGCGCAGCGTGGAGGTGAACCCCTCGGTGGCCCGCACGACGTGGTCGGCGTAGACGGTGCCGTGCTCGGTGACGACCGCCGGACGCGCCGTCGCGCCGCGGGGGCGGATCTCCTCCACGGCGGTGCCCTCGAAGATCATCACCCCCAGGTCCTCCACCACCCGGGCCAGGCCGGTGACCAGCTTGGCGGGGTGCACGCGGGCGGCGTGCGGGGAGTAGGCGGAGGCGACCGCGCCGGACACCGCCAGCCGGGGCTCGTGGTCGCCCTCCACCAGGTGGATGTCGTCGGGCCAGTAGCCCCACTCCTGGAGGTACTCGATGTCCTCGGCCAGGCGCTCGCGCTGGGCGGCGTTGGTGGCCACCAGCCGCATGCCGCCGCGGACGATGTCGGCGTCGACGCCCTCGGCCTCCGCCACCGAGATCACCTCGGTGACGGTGTCCATCATCGCCCGCTGCAGGGCGATCATCGCGGCCTTGCCGTGTGACTGCGCGTAGCGCTCACGCGAGCCCGCGAACTCGGCCGACAGCCACCCTCCGTTGCGGCCGGAGGCGCCGAACCCGGCGAACTCCCGTTCGACCACGGCCACCCGCAGGTCCGGCTGTTCCTTCTTGAGGTAGTAGGCGGTCCACAGGCCGGTGTACCCGGCTCCGACCACGCAGACGTCGTAGTCGGCGGTGCCCGGCAGGGGCGCACGGCGCTCGGGGAGGCCGGTCTCCCGGAACCAGAAGGACACGGACCCGTTGGAAAAACGTGAGGACCGGGGAATCGTCCTCATCTGCGCGGCAGTGGTGAACAATCCCATCTTTCCCCCCGAAACCTGTGTGCTCACGGTCCACCCCACACGGGACCCACGAACTCCCGCCAACTTACACGGGAACGACGGTTCGTGGGATGTTTTCCGTGCCTTCTCGGGCGGTGGAGCCCCGAGGGAAAGCGGATTCGGCTACGTACAGTTCCGAGCCGAACGCACTGTCAGCAGCATGCGTGGTCACGGAGGGTGCGCGCGATGTCGGTGAGCCGGCGGACGCCGTCGTCCCCGAGCGGGCCCAGGACGTACTCGCGCAGCCGCTCGACGTGCTTGGTGCGCGCCTTCCCGATGAAGTCCAGGCCCTTGCCGGTGAGCACGGCGTAGACGACCCGGCGGTCGGAGGCGCAGTTCTCCCGCTCCAGGTAGCCCTCCCGCTCCAGGCGGTCCGCGAGCTTGGTGAACCCGCCCGTGCTCAGACTGACCTCGCGGGCCAGGCAGCTCATGGGCAGCCGGTGGCCGGGGGTGCGCTGCAGGCGTATGAGCACCTCGAACCAGGGTCCGGCCATGTCCTTGCCGTCGGGGGTGATCCCGCCCAGGAGCTTGGGCTGGACGGTGTTCATCGCCTCGTGGACCAGCCCCCACGCGGTGATGAGGTCGTCGTCGCTCGGTGCGGTTTCCGCTTCCGCGTCGATGTCGGTCTGCCGTGTGCTCATGCCCGCTCCCTCGTCCCTCCCGGGGCGGACGCCGGCGCGCATCTCACCCACAAGAAATATCTTCCCAGTAAATTTTACTCGACGGCGGACGTTTCGCCCAGCGTTTTTCCCGCGGACACGTCACACCCGGCGCGTCTGGTCACGCGCCGGGTCAGCACACCGGTATGGGACGGGAAGAGTACTTTCCATGGGGCCCCGCCGCGTCCTTCGGAGGCGGCGGGGCCCCATGGTCAGTGACGGGCCGCGACCGCGTCCAGCGCGGCCGCCAGGGTGGACACCAGGTGGTCGATCTGCTCCCAGGTGATGATCAGGGGCGGCGAGACGAGCAGCGCCGTCGGGATCGGCCGCAGGATCGCCCCGCGGGCCCGCGCCTCGGTGAAGATCTCCGCCGTGGTGATCCCCCTCCCCACGAGGGCCTCCTCCGTGAGCTCCACCGCACCCATCACCCCGAGGCCCGAGCGGACCTCGGCCACCAGCGGGTGGTCGGCCAGACCGCGCAGCGCGCCGTCCAGGTGGCGCTCGACCTCCAGCGACACCGTGAACAGGTCCTCGCGCTCCAGGATGTCCAGGTTGGCCATCGCCGCCGCGCAGGCCGTCGGGTGCCCGGCGTAGGTGGTCCCGTGCATGAACGGATTGCCCTCGCCGTTGTAGAAGGGGTCGGCCACCCGCCCGCTGACCACGACGCCGCCCAGTGGCAGGTAACCGCTGGAGACGCCCTTGGCGAAGACGATCATGTCCGGGGTGACACCGAAGCGCTCGATCCCGAACCAGTTGCCCATCCGCGCGAAACCGCAGATGACGCTGTCGACGACGAACAGCACGCCGTACTTGTGACAGATCCGCGACACCTCGGCGAAGTAGCCGTCCGAAGGCGGGAACACCCCGCCCGCACCGACCACCGGCTCGGCGAAGAAGGCGGCGACCCGCTCGGGGCCCACCCGCAGGATCTCGGCCTCCAGGGCCTCGGCCGAGTCGTGGGGCACCACCGAGGTGTCCTCGACCAGCTTGCCGTAGCCGCTACGGAACCGGTCCATTCCGGACAGGCTCGTGCCGAAGCCGTGCAGGCCGTGGTAGCCGCCGGTCCGGCTGATCAGGTGCGTGCGCTCGGGCCGGCCGGTGACCGCCCAGTACCGCCGCGCGAGCTTGGCGGCGGTGTCGATGGACTCTCCCCCGCCGCAGGTCAGGATCACCCGCGGATCGACGACGGGCGCGTGCGCGGCCAGGCGCTCGCTGAGCTCGGCCGCGGGCCGGTTGGTGAAGTCCCCGTAGACGGTGTAGGCGTCCAGGGTGCTGATCTGGCGGTGGACCGCGTCCGCGATCTCGACGCGTCCGTGCCCGACGTTGCAGTACCAGAGGCTGGCGGTGCCGTCCAGGTAGCGATCGCCGGAGTCGTCCCAGAGCCACACCCCCTCGGCACGGGCCACCGTGAACTCCGGCCCCTTGGCCACGGTGTTCATATCGCAGAAGGTGTGCCAGAGGCGGCTGGGCTCCCGGTGCTCCCGGGGAACAAGTGCGGACGAGACAACCGTTTCGGTCATATGGCGACCTCCGAGCCGAGTCATGCGCCAAAGCGCAGCGGAAAACTCAGGTTGATCTGGCCTGCACCCGGGCGCCCGATGGTGGCAGGTGCTTGCAGGCTAATCTGGTGACCCACCACACAGCAAGAGACAAAACGACGATTCATGCCCCGAAACCTAAACTTCATGCCGCCTACCCTCCGGTGGCAGCGCGAAAACCCCTGCTGGCCTGGAAAAACTCGCCAAAAAATAATCTGAAATCTGGGGTCGCCACCGAAGCTTTCGGCGGTGCGAGGGGCCTCACCGCCACGTCGCGCGACCGCTTTCCCGCGGAAAGGGGACGGGGCCGGCCGCTCCCCTCCTCCGGGAAGCAGCCGGCCCCGTCCAGGTCCGGCCACGGGCCCCGGCACGGGCCCGTTCACACGTCTCAGCCCCGCAGGACCGCCCCCGTGCGCTCGGTGGCCGCGGCGACGGCCGCGTCGCGCGCGGCGCCGGCCTCCTCCGCGGTCAGAGTCCGGTCACCGGCCCGGAAGCGCAGGGCGAAGGCCACCGACTTGCGGCCCTCCCCCACCTGCTCCCCTGTGTAGACGTCGAACAGGCGCACGCTCTCCAGCAGCTCGCCCGCGCCCTCGGCCAGGGCCTCGCTGATCCGGCCCACCGGCACCGAGGAGTCCACGACCAGGGCCACGTCCTGGGTGGCCACCGGGTAGGTGGACACCTCCGGAGCGGTGGCGGGGGTGCGGGCCCCCTCGATCCGGTCGAGATCGACCTCCACCGCCGCCGTGCGCTCGGGCAGCCCGAACGCCTTGACGGTGCGCGGGTGCAGCTCGCCGGCGTGCCCCACCAGCAGGCGCCCACCGCCCGCGCGCACGTACAGCGCGGCGCAGCGCCCCGGGTGCCACGGGGCGTGCTGGTCGGCCTCGACCTCCAGCTCGACCCCCGCGACACGGGCGATGTCGCGGGCGGCCTGGACGGCGTCGGCCCAGGTGGCCTCCCGGCCCGGGCCCCACCATCCGGCGCGCTCGACGAGCCCGGAGAGCACCGCGCCCACCCGGCGCGGCTGCTCCGGCAGGGCGGCGTCGATCCGGGCCAGCTCCTCGGCGCTGGGGCCGCGGTCCACCGGCAGCATCGGGGCGCGGGCGGCCCCGGGCCTGGGCCGGTAGACCAGGCCCATCTCGTACAGGGCCACGTCGGTGAGGCCGCGCCCCACGTTGCGGGCCAGGGCCTTGAACAGGCCGGGCAGCAGCGTGGTGCGCAGCAGCGGCTCGCCCTCGTTGAGCGGGTTGGCCAGGCGCAGCGCCCTCCTGCGGTCGTCGTCCGCGCCAAGCTGGAGTCCGTCGAGGTCGCGCTCGCCGACGAACGGGTAGTTCAGCACCTCGTGGAAACCGGTGTCGGCCAGGGTCCGGCCGACCGCGCGGCGCAGGCGCTGGCTCACGGTCAGGCCCCGGCCCGAGGCGAGCGGGCGGATCGAGGGGATGTTCTCGTAGCCCTCGAACCGGATGACCTCCTCGGCGAGGTCGTTGGGATCGGTGATGTCGGGCCGCCAGGTGGGCGGGGTGACCCTCAGCAGGTCCCCGTCGGCCTCCACCGCGCAGCCGATGGCGCGCAGCCACTTCTCCGTGGTGCCCTCGGGGTAGTCCACCCCGGCGACGGAGCCCGCGTGTGAGGCCCTCACCCCGATCGCCTCGCGGGGCGGCGTCCGGTCCAGGTGGGTGTAGGCGGTCTCGACGGTGGCGCCGCCCAGCTCCGCGAGCAGCTCGACCGCACGGGTGGCCGCGGCCAGCTGCACGGCGGAGTCCACACCGCGCTCGAAGCGGCGGGAGGACTCCGAGGACAGCTGGTGGCGGCGCGAGGCGCGGGCGATGTGCATGGCGTCGAAGTGCGCGGCCTCGATCAGCACCTCCGTGCTGGTCAGGGAGATCTCCGTGCTCAGGCCGCCCATGACGCCCGCGATGTTGACCGGGCCGCTGTCGTCGGCGATGACGATGTCGTCGGCGTCCAGGGAGCGCTGGACGTGGTCCAGGGTCTCCAGCTTCTCCCCCGCCGCGGCGGCGCGTACCCGCAGGGCGCCCTGGAGCTGCGCGCCGTCCCAGGCGTGCAGCGGCTGGCCGAGTTCGAGCATCACGTAGTTGGTGACGTCCACGGCCAGGGAGAGCGGGCGTACACCGCTCTGGTGCAGGCGGCGCTTCATCCACAGCGGGCTCGGCGCGTCGGGGTCGAACCCGGTGGCGCCGCGCAGGACGTAGCGGTCGCACAGCGCCGGGTCGATCTCCGCGGGCCGGCCCTCTCCCGCGGGACCGGCCACGGTGAGGTCGGCCGGGTCGCGGAAGCCGACCCCGTACAGCGCGGCCGTGTCGCGGGCCACGCCGCGCAGGGACAGGGCGTAGCCGCGGTCGGGGGTGACGGCGATGTCGAGGACGTCCTCGCGCAGGCCGAGCGGGCCGATGGCGTCCTCGCCCACCTCGCCGAAGCCCTCGGGCAGGACGACGATGCCGCTGTGGTCCTCCCACAGGCCCAGCTCGGTGGCCGAGCAGATCATGCCCGCCGACATCCTGCCGTAGGTCTTGCGGGCACCGATCCGGAAGCCTCCGGGCAGCTCGGCGCCGGGCAGGCAGACCACGACGAGGTCTCCCTCGGCGAAGTTGCGGGCGCCGCAGACGATCTCCTGCGGCTCGCCGGTGCCGTTGGCCCGGCCCACGTCCACACGGCAGAAGCGGATGGGCTTCTTGAACCCGGTGAGCTCCTCGATGGAGAGCACCCGGCCGTAGACGAGGGGCCCGGTGACGTCGGCGCCGAGCTCGTCGACGGTCTCGACCTCCAGGCCCGCCAGGGTGAGGCGGCCGGCGAGGTCGCGTGCGGTGACGTCGGCCGGCAGGTCGACGTACTCCCGCAGCCAGCTAAGGGGGACGCGCATCAGTTCTCACTCCCGAACGCCGAGGTGAAGCGGATGTCGCCCTCGACCATGTCGTGCATGTCGCGCACGCCGTGCGCGAACATCAGTGTCCGTTCGATTCCCAGGCCGAAGGCCCAGCCGGTGTACACCTCGGGGTCCACCCCCGCGGCGGTGAGCACGCGCGGGTTGACCACGCCGCAGCCGCCGATCTCGATCCAGCCCTCGCTGGAACAGGTGCGGCAGGCGGCGTCGGGGTTGCCCACGGAGGCGCCCCGGCACACGAAGCACTCCATGTCCACCTCGGCGGACGGCTCGGTGAACGGGAAGTAGGAGGCCCGGAACCGCGTCCGCAGCCCTTCTCCGAAGACGCCCTCCACGTAGGCGTCGATGGCGCCGCGCAGGTGGGCCAGGGTGACGCCCCTGTCCACGACCAGGCCCTCCAACTGGTGGAAGACCGGGCTGTGGGTGGCGTCGAGCTCGTCGGTGCGGAAGGTCTTGCCGGGCGCGACCACGTACACCGGCAGCTCGCGGGAGAGCAGCGCGCGGACCTGGACCGGCGAGGTGTGGGTGCGCATGACCAGCCCGGACCCGCCGCCGTCGGGGCCCTCCACGAAGAAGGTGTCCTGCATGGTGCGCGCGGGGTGGTCGGGCTGGAAGTTGAGGGCGTCGAAGTTGAACCACTCGGCCTCGACCTCGGGGCCCTCGGCGATCTCGAAGCCCATGCCGACGAAGATGTCGGCCACGCGCTCGGCGACGGTGGTCAGCGGGTGGCGGGCACCGCGCGGGGCGCGGTCCCAGGGCAGGGTGACGTCGACCCGCTCCTCGATGAGCACACGCTCGTCGCGCTCGGCCTCCAGGACGGCCTGGCGGGCCTTGAGGGCCTGGCCGACGTCGCGCCGGGCGCCGCCCACCCGCTTGCCCGCGTCGGCCTTGGCGGCCGGGGGCAGGGCGCCGATCTCCCGGTTGGCCAGGGCCAGCGGGGAGCGGTCCGAGGCGTGTGCGAGGCGGACCTCCTTGAGTTCGGCGAGGTCGGTGGCGGCCTCGATGGCGGCCAGTGCCTCCTCGCGCATGCGGGCGACCTCGTCGGGGTGCAGAGGGGTCACCTCGACCGGGTCGAAGGAATTGTTCGGTGCAGACATGGTTGGTTGCCTCGCCGCCGGAGTCCCCGACCAGGACGGGGGAACAGGCGGCAGTCACGGTCCGCGGCGGGGCGGACGAAGCCGACAGGGAAAGCAGGCGGATTACGGGCGTGCCCGGCACAAGGGTCCGTTACGAGGCCGGGAGCACGCCGTTGCGCCCACCGGGGAGGCTGGAGGGTCCGAAGGGTCTTCAGACGAACTCGGGCGCCCCGGCGGGCATGGTAAATCGGAACTCGGCGCCGCCGCTGGGGGCGCGTCCGACGGTGATCGTGCCGCCGTGGGCCTCGACGAGGCCCTTGACGATGAACAGCCCGAGGCCGGTCCCGCTCCGGCGCTTGCTGCGCCAGAACTGGCGGAAGACGCGCGGAATGGTCTCGGGCGCTATGCCCTGGCCTTCGTCGCGCACCGACACCGCTGTTCCTCCTTCACACGGCTCGATCACGATACTGACAGTACCAGCGCCGTGCCGCACGCCGTTTTCCACCAGGTTCAACAGGATCTGCTCGATCTTGTCGGGGTCCAGCCACATGCGCGGAAGCTCGCCGCGGGTCTCGACGCGGAAGCGCTCCTCGGGCTCGCCGGAGGCCACCCGCCCGGCCACGACCCGGCGCACGGCCTCGGGCAGGTCGACGACCTGGCGGCGCACCTCCAGGCGGCCGGACTCGATACGCGAGACGTCGAGCAGGTCGTGGATGAGGCGGGTGACGCGGTCCGCGTCGGCGTTGACCGTCTCCAGCATGAACAGCTTCTGCTTGTCGGTGAGCCGCTCCCACTTGGTGAGCAGGGTGGAGGTGAAGCCCTTGACGCTGGTCAGGGGGGAGCGGAGCTCGTGGGCCACCTGGGAGACCAGGTCGGCGCGGCTGCGCTCGGCGCGCGCGGAGGCGTCCCGGAGGGTGACGACCAGGCGGACGAGGTCGCCGCCGGGACGGGCGCGCACGTAGCGCGCGGCGACGAGGATCTCGCGGTCGTCGGGCAGCACGAGGGCGCGCTCGGGCTGGCGGACGCGGTCGCGGGCGCCCCCGTAGGGATCGCTCGCCTCCCACCAGTCGTTGCCGTCTATACCCAGCAGCGGCAGGACGGAGCGGTAGTCGCGGCCCAGGGCCGACTCGACGGGGATGCCGATGAGCTGGGCGGCCTGGGCGTTGAAGAGCACGACACGGCCGCGCGCGTCGGCCACCACCACACCGTCGGGAAGGTCGTCCGGGTGCAGGGGGCCGGCCCCGGCGAGGGAGCCGTCGACCTCCTGCAGGGCGGCCGCGGCCTGGGCACCGGAACGGTCGACGGCGCCGGGTTCGCGGTCGTCCTCGGCCTCGGGGTGAGCGTCCGGGGGGTGCGCGGTCCCGTCACCCGAGTCCTCCGCCGGATGGTCCACCTGCCGGCCGCTGCCCACGCCTCTCCCCGCTCCCCTTGAAGGTTCACGACCACAGGCTCCTGGGCCGAGGACCGCTGACCGGTGGTCGCCCCATGGACGCCACCGCAGGTTGTCTACCCTGCACTTCCACCTGGTACGCCTCGCGGCCCGGTACCGGACGCCCCGGGGGAGAGGAGCGTACAAGTCCTCTCCGGGCGGTCCGCCACCCGGGAAACAGGGACCACCGGCCCGAGTGCGTCGCACGTACTCACGCGGTGTCGTCAAGCCTGCCGGGTGATCCGGGTCGGTACGGCGTTCCACCCGTGACACGGGTGGACACGCCGAATCCTACGCGTGACGCGCATGGATCCCTCCGCGATCCCTCTCCCGCCGACCCTATCGGCACACGGGCTCCGTGCACGTGCATTCCGCGGGGACGGGCGCAGGAACCGCGCACACGTGCCCGGGGCACGCTGCCCGCGGTGGGGACGAGTCGGACACGGCATGGCGGCGCCGTGTCACCGTCGGCGCCCTGAGCTGGGACGATCCGGGACCGTCCGGACCGGCTCAGGAACGCCGCTGCTGCCGCGCGGTGGTGTACAGGCACACGGCGGCGGCCGTGGCCAGATTCAGGCTTTCGGCCCCGCCGTAGATCGGGACGCTGACCGCGCCGTCGGTCAGCGTGACGACATCCTCGGGCAGGCCCCATGCCTCGTTGCCGAACACCCAGCCGACGGGGCCGTCCAGGTCGCCGTCGTCGGCGACGCCGTGCAGGTCGCGGGGGCCGCCGCCGTCGGCGGCCCACACCCGCGCCCCCGCCCCGCGCAGGAAGTCGACCGCGCGCGCCACCGGGACGCCCACGACCACGGGCAGGTGGAACAGGCTTCCGGCCGAGGCACGCACGCACTTGCCGTTGTAGGGGTCGACGGAGGCGTCGGTGAAGATCACCGCGTCGGCGCCGGCCGCGTCGGCGGTACGCAGGACCGTGCCCGCGTTGCCCGGGTCGCGGACGTGGGAGAGCACGACCACCAGGCGGACGTCGCCGAGGTCGTCCAGGGGGACGTCGACGAACTCGCAGACCGCGATGACGCCCTGGGGTGTGACGGTCTGGGCCAGCTCCGACATCACGTCCAGGCTGACCCTGTGGGTGGGTACGCCAGCGGCGCGGGCGGCGTCCACCAGGTCGATGTGGCGCTGCATGGCCTCCGCCGTGGCGTAGACCTCGACAACGCCGGGGGCGGCCCCGTGGGGCCGCCCGTCACCGCCGTCCGAGGCGGTCAGCGCCTCCCGCACCGCCTGCGGCCCCTCTGCGAGGAAGCGCCGCTCACGCTGGCGGAAGGTGCGCTTGGCGAGCCGCCGAACCCCCTTGATCCTGGGTGAGCGGATACTCGTGAACTCGTGGCTCGCCATCGCTATTCGCCGATCACTTCTCGACCCTAGGCCGCGGCCTCGGCGGGGAGGGCCTTCTTGGCCGTCTCCACCAGGCTCGCGAAGGCGGCCTCGTCCCTGACCGCCAGCTCGGCGAGCATACGGCGGTCGACCTCGATGCCGGCCAGCTTCAGGCCCTGCATGAAGCGGTTGTAGGTCAGGCCCTGGGCCCTGGAGGCCGCGTTGATGCGCTGGATCCACAGACGACGGAACTGCCCCTTGCGGTCCTTGCGGTCCCGGTAGGAGTAGGTCATCGAGTGGAGCATCTGCTCCTTGGCCTTGCGGTACAGGCGCGAACGCTGACCGCGGTAGCCGCTCGCCCGGTCGAGAACGACCTTGCGCTTCTTCTTGGCGTTGAGAGCCCGCTTCACGCGTGCCACTGGAACTCCCTCGTTGTCTCTTCCGGCGCGCGCGGCGCGCCGACCGGCCCGGCTCCGACGAATCCGGCGGCCGTGTTGCTTCGTGTGGTTCCCTCCCGGGGGCCGTCACCGCGCCCTTGGTCGGGCACGCGGGCGCTCCCGGGGAGGGAAAGGGTCCTCGGAACTACTTGCCGAGCAGCTTGCGCACGCTCTTGGTGTCCGCGGGGGCGAGCACCGACTCGTTGCTCAGCTTGCGCTTGCGCTTGGAGGTCTTGTGCTCAAGGATGTGGTTCTTGTTGGCACGGCGGCGCATGATCTTGCCGGAGCCGGTGACCTTGAAGCGGTCCTTGGCCCCACTGTGGGTCTTGTTCTTCGGCATGTGCCGCGTCTCCTACTCCGTCGGCGTGCCTCCGTCGTGGACGGAGGGCACGGTTCTTCCGCTGCTTTGGCGGGGGACCCCTGCGCGCCGGTGTGACGCATCCGGACCGTGCGAGCACAGCCCACCCCACCACCCGGTGCCTTCCCGGCGTCCGGGCGGTGGGGACTTCCCGTCGTCAGGCGTCCGAGCGCTCTTCGCGGCGGGACTTGTCCTCCGCCGCCGCGCGGGCCTCGGCCTTGTGGTCGGACCGCCGCTTGTGCGGGCCGATCACCATGACCATGTTGCGGCCGTCCTGCTTGGGCTGCGACTCCACGGTGCCAAGGTCCTGGACGTCCTGGGCCAGTCGGGCCAGAAGTCGGCGGCCCAGCTCGGGCCGGGACTGCTCACGGCCTCGGAACATGATCGTCACCTTGACCTTGTCCCCGCTCTTGAGGAACCGCACCACGTGACCCTTCTTGGTCTCGTAGTCGTGCGGGTCGATCTTCGGGCGGAGCTTGATCTCCTTGATGATCGTGTTCGACTGGTTCTTGCGCGACTCACGGGCCTTGACCGCGGACTCGTACTTGAACTTGCCGTAGTCCATCAGCTTGGCGACCGGCGGGCGCGCGGTCGGAGCGACCTCGACGAGGTCGAGGTCGGACTCCTGGGCCAGACGCAGGGCGTCCTGCACGGAGACGATTCCGACCTGCTCACCATTGGGTCCGACGAGACGGACCTCGGGCACCCGAATGCGGTCATTGATGCGGGGCTCGGCGCTGATGGGACCCCTCCCTAGCTTTCTCGGATTACCTGGAATCGGCCGTCCGCCAGGCGGTGGACGGCTCTGCTGGCCGAGCCGTCCTCGTCCGTCGGACCGCTCGGCCTCGTCGGGGCCCGCACACAGCAAAAACCCCGCCAGCGTGTGCAAGCGGGGTGATCCGAACGGTTATTCCCGGCGAGTGCGGACACGCGCACCGGGCACCCCGGACACGGGCGCCCGGTGAACAGAGCATGACGCGCTCGGTTCGCCGGACCGGAACCTACACGAGCTGTACTCGGCAGGTGGGAGGATCATCTCCGCTTGCGGCTCCGATGTGGAACACACCGGAACAAGTCGATACCTCACCATACCAGGAGTCGGAGCCCCTTCGGACCGCTCAGGCGGGCACGGCACGGCGGGCCAGTTCCGCCTCGCCCGCCCGGCGCATGGCCTCCACCGGCACGTCCTCGATCCCGGTCATCAGCCGGACCTGCTCGACGGCCTGGTGGAGCAGCATCGGGAAGCCGCCGACCACGCGGCCGCCGCGCGCGGCGACGGCCGTGGCGGCACGGGTGGGCCAGGGCGAGTAGACGACGTCGAACAGGTCGGCCCGAGAGGCGGCGAGCCTGCCGGCGTGGTGGTCGGCCGCGCCCGAGGGCAGGGAGGAGACCACCAGGTCCACGTCCAGGTACTCGTCCAGCTCGGAGAGCGGGGCGATCCCGACCGGGTGGCCGAGCCGCCGGGCGGCCTCGGCCACCTCCCCGGTGCGGGCGGGGTCGCGGGCCAGCACGGTGACCGGTGAGGTCAGGCCGAGCCGGCGCAGCGCGGCGAGGGCGGAGGCCGCGGTGGCCCCGGCGCCCAGGATGACCGCGCCGCGCGGAGCGCCCATCCCCGCCTCGGCCAGGGCCGCGGCGATCCCGGCGACGTCGGTGTTGGTGCCCTCCCACGCCCCGTCCCTTCGGACGAGGGTGTTGGCGCCGCCCACCTGCCGGGCCAGGCCGGTGACCGTGTCGGCCAGGTCCAGGGCCCGGCGCTTGAGCGGCATGGTCAGCGACAGGCCGGCCCACTCGCCGCCGAGCCCGGCGAGGAAGGACGCGAGGTCCTCCTCGCCGCACTCGTGCATACCGTAGGACCAGTCCGTCAGGCCCATCGCCGTGTGGGCGGCGGTATGCAGGACCGGTGAGAGCGAGTGGGACACCGGCGACCCCAGTACCGCGGCGCGCACCGGCACCCCCTTCGCTTGGAGCCCTAAAATCAGCGCTCTGACTATAACACCGAAGTCCTGATCATAACACCGAGCAAGAGGGGTGGCATCAACTCACCAAATGGCGACCCACCCCATCAGAAACTATTCAATTATGGAAATTGAGAATAATTTTCAATGCTAAAACTCGACATCACTACTGACAGACGCCAGCGCCAGTAGCCGTGTAGGAGACATGGTGGCCACCCAAAACATACCGCCCACTATTAGCACTGCGATACATTCCATAAATATCACGGACACTACCGTCGTACGCAATCGTCCCATCGTAGTCGTCCCGATAGAGATAGTTGTCCGCTTTTCCGAAGGTGCCGGAACCCACAATCCCGTCAGCAGCCAGCCCATGATCTCGCTGCCAGGCAATCGTCGCAGACCTGGTTTGCGGACCAAACTGGCAATCCAGTTGACTTCCACCCCCCAGATAACCGTCAGCCCAAAGAATGTGCTGCCAAAGACCGACAGCGAGATTATGGTTGTTCACGCCCGCCGAGAGGGGCCCCTCGTCTCCAAAGTCATTGTTAATCGCCCCCGCGCCGACGACATACCCTTGTGACACACTTGCACTCACCGGAGAAGCAACTGCCACCATGGCCAGTGTCGCCACAACAGCAGCAACACCCGTCCTGACAAAGGAATTAAGAACTAGCATACCCACGTGATCCTATTTTGAAATTTCCATAACAGACGAACAGTCCAGATGAGAACCATCCACGCAAACCAGAAAGTACCATAGCACTCAGGCCTCGACAAGAGACGGTGGTGTCATACCGTCGTAGCAACACCTCCGCCCTTTGAATATGCGACCTGACCTCGGAGAACCCAACAAGAGCAGCCCAGGGGTCGACAGATCTGTTGCAAAGGTCGGGTGAGAAATATGTTCTCCCTGGCACGACAGCCGTACTTTGTTAGCTGACCTGCGGATACAGGTGTCGAAGCGGACGCGCGAGGCGGGACCGCTGGTGGTACCAGCGAGCACGAACTCGGTGCCGATCACGCCAGTTCTGCCAATGACCCTCTGTGTCAGGTTTGCCTGATTGAGCTTTGATCTTTCTCTTCGGGGCGCCATGGACGCCACCGACAAACAGCACCGCCGTATGACCGCCGCCGCCCTGTTCGAGCAGGGCCAACTGCACGTCGGCCAGATCGCCGACATGCTCGGCGTGAGCACGCGCGCGGTCAACCGCTGACCCCGCGCCTGGCGCCAGGAAGGTATGGCCGCGCTGGCCAGCAAAGGCCCCGGGCCGCACTGTCTGCTCACCGAGCACCAACAGCACGAGCTGCGCCGGATTCCGCGCCGGGGCGCCGAGGACTACGGGTTCGCCGCCAACGGCTGGACCCTGGTCCGGATCCGGTGGGTGGTCCACGAAGGGTTCGGTGTGGCCTACACCGACCTGTCGGGGGTGCGGCGGCTGCCGCACCGGATGGGTTGGACCAACCAGTTGCCCGCCCGCCAGTCCCTGGAGCGCGATGGGGACGCCATCGCCGAGTGGGTCGAGCGCACCTGGCCCGACATCGAAAAGGGGCCCGCGACGGGGCGCGGATCTGCTTCGCCGACGAATCGTGGACCTCGCTGACCGGTGCGGTGGAGCGCACCTGGGCCCCAGCCTGGCAGTTCCCGCTGTTGTACGTGGTCGAAGGATCCCAGACCGAGCTGTCGGTGGCCTCGCTGCGCTGCTACCGGCACGACCGAGCGCCGCGGATGCCGTATCGGACCCGGCCGGGCTGGTACCGCGACCGCGAGTTGTTCGCTCTGGTGAACGAGGCCCACCAGGAGTTGGCGGCCCCGATCCTGTTGGTGTGGAACAACCTGTCCGGACCCCGCAGCGGCCAAACGCGGCGGGCCATCGCCACTCGGACCTGGCTTGAAGTGGAGTACCTGCCCGCTTACGCGCCCAAGCTGGACCCGACCGAGGGGGCGTGGGCGCACCACTTGTTGCTCGATGCGGTCGCAGGTGCGTCCAGGCTGGTGGCGGGGGACGCCGGAGCGGTCGCCCAGGCCCGCTCGGCCCCGGGTGCGGTAGCGGTCGGCCCAACGTCGGGCGGTGGTGTGGGCCACCCGGAAGCGTTCGGCGGCCTGGCGTAGTGTCCACGCGTCCTCGACCACGCAGCGGGCCGGGCGCAGTCGTCCTGTCGGGGTGGGTAGAGCGTTACGGTGGACCATGAGGGCCTCCTGGACGTCGGTGCAGACTTCGCAATCCACACCGGAACCAGAAGGCCCTCACCTGTGTCCAGCACCCCTCAGGGTGTTCCACTCGTCACCAACGTGCCTGGACAGCACACCTAGCTGTCCCTACCATTCGTCCTGGTTCTCGGCCACCATCGCGTTGTGTTCGTCCAGGGTGGTGGAGAAGCCCGTCTCTCCGGTCTCGGGGTTGACCAGTGCGAAGAACATGTAGTCCACGTCGGCCGGGGCCAGGGCGGCCTCAATGGCGGACTTCCCGGGTGCCACGAACGGGCCGACGGGCAGCCCGACCCTGCCGTAGGTGCCGTATTCCCCCGGGGCGTTCTTACAGGCGGTCTTCTGCTCTTCGGTCAGCGCGAGGCCGTGGGTACCGAGCTCGTAGAAGCACGTGCTGTCCATTTCGAGCGGCCATCCCTCGGCCAGGCGGTTGTGCACGACCGCCGAGATGAGGGGCATGTCCTCCTTGTTGCCGGTCTCGGCCTGGATGATGGAGGCGATCGCCATGATCTCGTTGGGACCGTAGTCGAGTGCGCTCGCCTTGTTCTCCAGGTCGACCTCCTCGGCGACCTGGTGGTACCGGGTCACCATGGTCTTGAGCACCGACAGCGCGTCCATGTTCGGGTCGAACCGGTAGGTGTCCGGGAACAGGTAGCCCGCGGGGCCCTCGGTGGCGTAGTCGGGCAGGCCGAGCTCGTCGGTCCTGGCGTAGGCCTCGTTGAGCTCCTCCTCGGTCAGACCGGTGCCCTCGGCGAGTTCACCGATGATCTCCTCCGGGCGCAGCCCCTCCCGGATGGTGACGCGTCCGCCGAGCCGGCTGGCGGGGTCGAGCAGCGCGGTCACGGCCGCCTCACCGCTCATGCCCTCGGCCAGGGAGTAGGTTCCGGGAACGAGCCCGTCGCCGCGCTCCTCCTCGGGGACGGCCTCCAGGGCGTTGAGGAACGCGCTCTCACTGGCCACCACCCCCTTGCCGACGAGGTTGGAGGCGATGGTGGCGCCGGCCTGTCCCTCCTCGATGACGAAGACGACCTCGCCGCTGCCCTGCCCCTCGAAGTCGTCAGGGAAGACGTAGACGCTCATGATGCCGTAGCCGCCGCCCGCGATCACGAGGATGAGGGCCAGCGCCAGCAGGATCATCATGCCCCTGCCGCCCCCGCGGCGGCGCTTCCTGCCGCCCCTGCCCGCGTTGGCCCGCGCCCGTTTGAGCTCCTTGGCCTTCCTGCGGCTGCTGCGGCCACCGCCGTAGGCCGCGGCGATGTCGGCGAGGGCGGGTTCCTCGTAGTCGTACTCGTCCTCCTCCGGCGCCTCCTCCGGTACTTCGGGCTCCTCGCGCCGGCCCCGCCTGCGGCGGCTGCCGCGTCGGGCACGGGGCTCCTCCTCGTTCTCGGCCGCGCGCCCGCGACGGGCACGGCGGCCGCTGGGCTCGGGCGCCTCCTCGGAGGCGTCCGCGGCGTCCGCGGCGAACGCGGCGGTCTCGGGCGCCTCCTCGTGGGGAGTCTCCTCGTAGGGGGCCTCGGGCTCCTGCGGGACCTCCTCGACGGGGGCTCCGCGCCTGCGGCGGCCGCCACCGCGGCGGCTCCGCGGCTCCTTCTCGGCCGCGCGCCCGCGACGGGCGCGACGGCCGCTGGGCTCGGGCGCCTCCTCGTGGGGAGTCTCCTCGTAGGGGGCCTCGGGCTCCTGCGGGACCTCCTCGACGGGGGCTCCGCGCCTGCGGCGGCCGCCACCGCGACGGCTCCGCGGCTCCTTCTCGGCCGCGCGCCCGCGACGGGCGCGACGGCCGCTGGGCTCGGGCGCCTCCTCGGAGGCGTCCGCGGCGAACGCGGCGGTCTCGGGCGCCTCCTCGGGGGAGGGCGCGCCGGTGTCGCGGAACGCACCGCTGTCGGCGGGCACCTCCTCGGCGCGATCAGCACGGTCGGCGCGCGCACGGCGGGGGCGGCGGTCCGGAGGATCGCCGACCGCGGCGAACGCGCCGGTGGCCGCGGAGCTGTTCAGACCGGGGAAGTTCCCCGAGTCGAAGAACCCGCTGTCCTCGGGAGCGTCGGCCAGGAAACCGCCGGTGTCCTCCTCCTCGCGACGCGAGCGCTTGCGGCGGGCGCGACGGCCCTGGGGCTCCTGGGGCTGCTCGTCCGCGGACGGGGGCGGGGGCTGAGCCGGGGGCGCGGACTCGGTGGGAACGTCGTCCGGGGCGCCGCGCCTGCGGCGGCCGCCACCGCGACGGCCCGTGGGCGCCCTCTCCTCCCCGCGGCTCCTGCCGCGGGGTTCGGGCTCGGGTCCGGGCGTGGGCTCGGGGCGGGTACGGCGGCCGCGCCGGGGCGGCTCCTCGGTTCCCGCGGGTGGTTGCGGAGCGTCCTCGACGGGCCGGGACGGCGCGGCGCTCCCCCCCAGGTTGGCCAGTGCGGCCAGGGCGTCCTGGGTCGGGTCGCCGGCGGCGCGCCGGGGCGGCGCGGGCGGAGGGGTCGGAGAGGGCCCCTCGGGGCCCTGGGGGCGGGGGGTCTCGGAACGGGAGGTCCCGGAGCGTGCGGCCCGTCCTCCGCGCAGGGCGTCGGCCGCCCCGACGCGCCGGGGCGGAGCCGCGGGGCCCTCCGCGGGCGGGCGGAACCCGCCGGCGTCCGGGGCACCGCGCCGGAACTCGCCCGCACCGGGTGCGTCGTTCCAGTCCGCGGGTCCGGGGCGCGCCCTGCGGCCGCGCGGCGGCGGCTGTGGAGGCGAGGGGTCACTGAGCGGGTCGTAGTCGTAACCGCGCTCGTGGCCGGAGCGCCCACGATAGGGATCTTCGGGGTAGTCATCCCTGTCGTTCATTCTTCTCCCTGGCTGGAGTGGACGATCTCGCCCGGGGGATGGCCTGTCGACCGTTCCTGGTCCAAGGCGCTCTGGAGGAGCACGGTGGCCGCGGCCTGGTCGATGACCGACCTGCGGGCCCTGCCGCCCTTGGCCCCCTTCTTGGCGAAGGAGGCTCCGGAGAGCAGTTGGCCCTGCGCGGTCACCGTGGTGAGGCGTTCGTCGACCAGACGGACGGGAACGGGACGCAAAAGCGCGGCGAGCGTGTTCGCGAACTCCCTGGCGGAGCGGGCCGCCGGACCTTCTTGGCCTGACAGTGAGGCAGGGTAACCCACAACGACCTCCCGTGCTTGGCGTTCCAGGACCAGCAGAGCGATCCGTTGCAGGTCGCCCCTGCCGCGCGGGATGGTCTCGACCGGGCTGGCGAGCATTCCGCTGGGATCGCTGGCGGCGACTCCGATACGGGCGTTACCCGGATCGACGGCCAAGCGCACACCGTGTCTCAAGAGGATCTCTCCCGTGAACCGGGGATGGTACGCGGGCGGGCCGTACCGTTGTCGGCACAGCACCGCGGCTGGGAAATCCTCAACACGGTGGTCCTGTTCGTCAGCTGGATTGCGGGAGATTCCGCACAGACAGCCGTGTGATCGGCTGTGACGCGCCACAGTATGCCCGATTCGATGGCGGTGCGCAGCTTCGCCGACGACAGCCGCGGTACGGAGCCGCGGTCCGCGTCGGCCGCCTCCCACGGAGCCGTCCCGGTGAGGTCCGGGTGAACGCGTTCCGTCTGAGTGTAAATCACCTCGGCGCCGCCCCGGCGCGTACGGGTGCTCCGCGGCCATGGCGTGCCGGTCGTCCGGCATCACCTTCCCTGGTGGCGGCGGGTCCCGGTCCGGAGGGGGACGCCGTACCCGGGCATGTCGGAATCCTCCCCACCGTCACGGAGAGCGACACCGCGGGCTCCCCGCACGCCCGTGCGTCACCTCGCCACCGTGGCCGCCGGGCCCCGGGGCCCGGCACCGGCGGCGCCGTCCCGTGGCGGCGGGACACGGTGAACGAGAGGAGCGACACAGGGCGGCACAGGGGGCGGCACACACGTCGGGCGTGTGCGAGGAGCCGCCGGAGCGGTTCCCGCACACGCCCGAGGGGGTGTCTAGTCCCTGGCCACGCGCTCCTCGACGGCGCGCAGGGCCTCGTCGACCTTGCCGGCGTCGCTGCCGCCGCCCTGGGCGATGTCGGGCTTGCCGCCGCCACCGCCGCCGAGCGCGCGGGCCGCGATGCCCACCAGCTCGCCCGCCTTGATCCCGCTCTTCTGCGCGGCCTTGTTCACCGCGATCACCACGACCGGGCGGTCCTTGGGCACGGCGGTCATCGCCACGACCACGGGCTCGTCCTCACCGAGGCGGCCGCGCACGTCCAGCACCAGCTTGCGCAGGTCGTCGCCGCTGGTGCCCTCCGGCGCCGGGGCGGCCACGACCAGCGCGGGACCGTGGCGGCGGGCGCCCTCGGCGATCGAACCGGCCGCCTGGAGCACCTGCTCGGCGCGCATCCTCTCGATCTCCTTCTCCGCGGCGCGCAGCCGGGAGACCATGGTGTCGATCCGCTCGGGCAGGTCCTCGCGCGGGGTCTTGAGCTGCTCGGAGAGCTGTCCGACCAGTGCCGACTCCTTGGAGAGCCGCTTGAACGCGTCCACGCCCACGGCCGCCTCCACACGCCGCACGCCCGAGCCGATGGAGGACTCGCCGAGGAGCTTGACGATGCCCAGCCTGGCGGTGGAGGGCACGTGGGTGCCGCCGCACAGCTCGACGGAGTAGTCGCTCATCTCCACCACGCGCACGCGGTCGCCGTACTTCTCGCCGAACATGGCCAGAGCGCCCATCTTCAGCGCCTCGTCCAGGCCCTTCTCCTCGGTCTGGACCGGGATGTCACCCGCCAGGACGGTGTTGACCTCCTCCTCGACCTCGGCCAGGCGTGCGCCGCCCAGCGCGTTGTCGGCGGTGAAGTCGAACCGCAGCTGGCCGGGACGGTTCTCCGAACCGGCCTGGCCCGCCGACGGGCCCAGGGAGTTGCGCAGCGCCGAGTGGATGAGGTGGGTGGCCGAGTGCGAGCGCTCGATGGCGTTGCGGCGCCCGGTGTCGATGGTGGCGTGCACGGTGTCGTCCAGGACCACCTCGCCCGAGCGGACGGTGCCCCGGTGCACGAACAGCCCGGGCAGGGGCTTTTGCACGTCCTCCACGTCCACGACGCCGCGCCCGTCCACGGACAGCGTGCCGGTGTCGGCGAGCTGGCCGCCGCTCTCCGCGTAGAACGGGGTGCGGTCCAGGACGATCTCGACCTTCTCCCCCGCGCGGGCCGCGGGCGCCGAGACGCCGTCGACGACGATGCCCTTGACGTGCGACTCGCTCTCGGCGTCGGTGTAGCCCAGGAAGTCGGTCGTCCCGGCGCCCTCCAGCATCTGCGCGTACAGGGAGATGTCGGCGTTGCCGAGCTTCTTGGCCTTGGCGTCGGCCTTGGCGGTGTCCTTCTGGCGCTGCATGAGCTCGCGGAAGGCGCCCTCGTCCACGGACAGGCCCTGCTCGGCCGCCATCTCCAGGGTCAGGTCGATGGGGAAGCCGTAGGTGTCGTGCAGCTGGAAGGCGTCCGAACCGGAGAAGACGCTGCCGCCCGCGGCGCGGGTGCGCTCGGCCGCGCGGCCGAACAGCGTGGTGCCCGCGCGCAGGGTCTCGGCGAAGTTCCTCTCCTCGGCGTCGATCACACCGTGGATGACGTCGGCCTTGTCGAGCAGGTCGGGGTAGATGTCCTTCATCGCGTCGATGCTGATCTCGGTCAGCTCGTGCAGGAAGGCGGTGTCGGTGCCCGACAGCAGGCGCAGGTTGCGGATGGAGCGGCGCAGGATGCGGCGCAGGACGTACCCGGCCTTCTCGTTGCCGGGCTTGACGCCGTCGCCGACGAGCATGACGGCGCTGCGCACGTGGTCGGCGACCACGCGGAGCATGACGTCCTGCTCCTCGCCGTCGCCGTAACGGGTGCCGGTCAGCTCGGCGGCACGGTGCAGGACGCGGCCGATGATGTCGGTCTCGTAGATGTTGTCGACGCCCTGCAGGACCGCCGCGAGGCGCTCCAGGCCCAGGCCGGTGTCGATGTTCTTCTTGGGCAGGTCGCCGAGGATCGGGAAGTCGCCCTTGTCGCCGCCCTCACCCCGCTCGTACTGCATGAAGACGAGGTTCCAGATCTCGATGTAGCGGTTCTCGTCCGCCTCGGGACCGCCCTCGACGCCGTACTCGGGGCCGCGGTCGTAGAAGATCTCCGAGCAGGGGCCGCAGGGGCCGGGGACGCCCATCGACCAGTAGTTCTCCTCCATGCCCATGCGCTGGATGCGCTCGGGCCGCACGCCCACCTTGTCGCGCCAGATCGTCTCGGCCTCGTCGTCGTCGAGGTAGACGGTCACCCACAGCCTGTCGGGGTCGATGCCGAAGCCGCCCTCCTCCACCGGGGAGGTGACCAGCTCCCACGCCAGCGGGATCGCCTGCTCCTTGAAGTAGGCGCCGAAGGAGAAGTTGCCGAGCATCTGGAAGAACGTCGCGTGCCGGGAGGTCTTGCCGACCTCCTCGATGTCCTTGGTGCGGATGCACTTCTGGACGCTGGTCGCGGTGGCGTAGGGAGGCGTGCGCTGGCCCAGGAAGTAGGGCTTGAACGGAACCATGCCCGCGGGCACGAGCAGCAGCGTGGGGTCTTCGGCGATGAGGCTTGCCGAGGGCACCACGGTGTGTCCGTTCTTCTCGAAGAAACTGAGGAAGCGGCGCGCGATCTCTGCCGTCTCCATTGATGCCCTCCTGTGCTTGCTCCGCCGCCCGGGGCGACGTGTCCGTCCCTGCTGGGACCGTTGTCACGCGTGTTCGGTAGGGGCCCATCGTAGAGGGGGCCGCCCCGTCGGCGCGCGTGGTTTGCGGGTGGCCGCCGGGGACCCGTCCCTTGGACAAGGTCGGCGGCCTGGTTGTTCCAGGCTATCGCCGCTGACCACTGCCGAGCCCCGGCCGGACGGGGCCGGGACCGGCCGGCGGGCGCGGGCGGAACCCGTCAGGGCGCGTAGGGCGGCCACCGCGCGGTACGGGCCCGTGGCACCTGTGGCGATCAGGCGGAGGGACTGCCGCCGGCTTCTCCGGTGGCGGCGGGCGAGAGGATGCTCCGGCGAATCGCCGGGGAGCGGCGTCCGGCCAGGACCGCGAGGACGGGGATCCCACACCGCGGAGGCCGAAGACCACCGGGACCAGGAAGAGGACGGGTCCGCCGTCCATCGCCGTGGCGGTGAAGGGAACCGCGAGCAGGACGCCGAGCACGCCGACGAACACCGGCACCCGCACGGTCAGGGGCGCACCGCCCCGCCTCGTCGGCTGCCGCGCGTACTGCCGGGGCGCCGCCGGATAGCCGGGAGCGTACGGCGCCTGTCCGTGCGGAGGACGGCCGTGTGCCCGTATCCGGCCTCCGTATCCGTACGCCGCTCCCGTGGGTGGTCTCCACGGCGCTTCCGAACGGTTGTGGGGCTGTGGCAGACGGGGGCCGGGGTTCACGTTTCGGCCTTTCCGTAACCCAGTGCATCGGTGACGCGACACTACGGAGAGCCGGCGACGGGACACGAAACGGGCAGGCCGGCGCAGCCCCGGCGACGGCTCGGGGGACCGGCCGGCGCCGGTCCCCCGGGATCGGCGGGGTCGGACGTGTCAGTGGGAGGAGCCCGAACGCGAGTAGTAGGCGCGTGTGCTCCCCAACAGCATGAGCACGATCATGGCGATCGTGAAGAGCAGCGGGATCACCGCGGCGAAACCGCCGGTGAACAGGTTGATCACCAGGACCAGCGCCGCCAGGGCCTGGAAGACCACGACCGCCCACAGGATGACGGGGCTGCGGCGTCCCATGAGCGAGGCCAGCACGATGGACACGATCCCGTAGACGAACGGGACCGCGCCCATGACGCCGAAGAACGTCGCCGCCTCCGCGCCGGACATCGCCATGCCCGTGTCCTCCAGAGCGCGCCGCACCTGCTCACCGATCTGGCCGCCGCTGGCCGCCATCGCGGCGACGAGCCACATCAGCCCGCCGAACAGCAGGCCGAAGGCGCCGCCGATGAACATCAGCACCCGCACGGTGACGGCCGTGCCGGGCATCCCGTCCGCGTTCCCCCGTCCGGCGCCGGACGGGGACCCCGGGTGGCCGCCGTAGTACGCCGGGTCCTGTGGGTACTGCCCGGGGGGGTACTGGTCCCCTGGGTACTGACCCTCGGTATACCGGCCGCCCTGGTACTGACCGCCCTGGTTCGGGTCGTTCGAAGGCTGCTGCGGGTACATGGGGGAACCTCCATAACACCTGGACAACGTTCCTACGGACGCCCCTACCCATGTGCGGCGAAAAGCACCGCGCGCCGCGAGGGCGCACGGTGCCGGATACCGGCGGATCTCCTCAGGACGGCTCCGGAGGCTCCTGCCCGGCCCCGGGCAGGGCCCGGCGCCCCCTCCTCGGGGCGTACCGGCGCAGGAGCTCCTCCTCCTGTTCGCGCACGGCCAGGGCCAGGTCCTCGTTGAGCTCGCGCAGGGCGCCCCGGTACTCGGTGACCTGGCCCTCCACGCGGTCCGCGATACCCCCCGGGCTCAGGGCGCGCCTGGCGCGGTTGACCCGGTGGACCGCGTAACCGCCGAGGGCGGCCCCCGCGGCGAGGTAGAACAGTCTGCCGATCACCGGTTCGCCTTCCGCTTGCGGGTGCGCACGACCGCGAGGGCCCGGCGCTGGCCGAGCACGCGGCGCACCCCGTAGGACAGCGAAGCCACCTTCACCAGCGGCCCGGTGAGCACCGACCGGGTCAGCGCGGTCACCGTGGAGACGTCCTCCGAGCTGGCCTGGACGTTGGCGGTGATCTCCTCGACGCGTTCGAGCGAGGTGTTGGTGCGCTCCACCGTGGACGCGACGTCGTCCAGGAGCGGCGGGGTGCGGTCCCCCACTTCCGAGACGACCCTGGTCGCCTCGTTGATGAGCTTGATCAGTTTGACGAGCGCCACGCACATGAACGTGGCCAGCACCGCCCAGACCACCGCGGCGACGAGCGCGGCGACCTCTCCTCCGGTCAGCATGCGGGCTCCGTGGGCAGATAGAGGGTTACTTCGAGGGTGTGGACGGCCCCCTCGCGCACGCGCCGGGCCTGGGGGACGACCGGGCTCCCCGCGGTACGCGGGTCGGGCCGATTTCGGCTGACCCTATCGTGTCCCGGTGCCGGTGGAGCGGACACGCCACGGCGAGGACGGAAGTGGCACCGGTCACGTACCGGTCGGCCGACCGGGCGGTGGCCGGCCGAGGACGCGGGGATCGACGGACGGCCTTCCCTGAAGGAGAATCATTATCAATCGGGATCTTCACTACGATGTCCGGACACTCAGCCGCCCCCGGCCCCTGAAGCACCGACAGGACACCCATGAGCCCTCGTTCTCCCCGAGAGATCTCCGTACTGGTACCGCCGGACCTGGCCCCCCTCTATCCGGACGACCCCTCACGGATCGGCCCCTACCTCGTTCTCGGACGCCTGGGGCAGGGAGCCACCGGCACCGTCTACGCCGCCGTGGACGCCGCGTTCTCCAGCCCGGGCGACCGCCTGGTCGCCGTCAAGGTGCTCACCTCCCCCGAGCTGGACTCCCCCGACGTCTACCCCGCCCTGGAACAGCGCCTGCGCGCCCTCTCCAACACCGATCCCCGGCGCGTGGTCGTCCCCCTGGACTTCGACAGCGACGCCAACCCGCCCTGGCTGTCCATGCCCTACCTGGCGGGCGAGCGGCTGTCGCACTACGTCACCAAGCGCGGCGGACTGGGCACCGGCAAGCTCATCGCCCTGGCCACCGGCCTGGCCGAGGGCCTGTCCGCACTGCACACGCGCGGGGTGGCCCACGGTTCGCTGCGTCCCAGCGAGGTCCTGCTGGAGTCGCACGGCCCCCACATCATGGAGTGCGCGGTCGCGGCCTCGGCGGAGCGGATGCGCGGGGCCGGCGCCACCTGGCTGAGCCCCGAGCGCTTCCGGGGCGGCGGGGCCACACCCGCCGCCGACGTGTTCGCCTGGGGCGCCGTCGTCTCCTTCGCCGGAACGGGGCGCCTGCCCTTCGGCCCCGGCGAGCCCGAGGAGATCGCGGAGCGCGCCGCGCACGGGTCCTTCGACCTGGACGGGCTGGCCAGGGGACTGCGGCCCGTGGTCGGGCGCGCCCTGGACCCCGACCCCGACCGCCGCCCCAGCCTGCGCGAGGTGATCGGCGCGGTCATCGCGGTGTGGCAGTCCGAGAACGCGGACCACCTCCGAGGCAGCGCGGCCTCCCCCGCCGGGAACGCCACCGGGGCCGGTTCCCCCGGACGCGACGACCTGGCGCTCATCCTGGAGCGCGAGTGGCACGCCGTGGAGCCGCCCGCCCGGGTGCCCCAGGTCGTCCGGCTGGAGGGGCGCATGTCCAACCGCCGCACCACACGCGCCCTGTTCCTGGTCGGGAGCGCGGCGCTCGCCCTCGTCCTCGTCGGCGCCGGGATATGGGGGATCTCCCGGATGTTCGACCCCGACGACACGCTGGCCTCCGACGCCGCGGGGGAATCCGTCGAGGGGGAGCCCGTCGACGCGAGCCCCTCCGCCGACGAGGACCCGCTGACCCTGGTGGTGCGGTTCGACCCCGCCGAGCAGGAGTCCCCCGAGTCGGGTCCGTGGGTGTACACCCCCGTCGACCGCGACGACGAGCCGGTCCGCGGCCAGGGGGTGCCCAGCCACAGCGCCTGGGCCGAGCAGTGGGACGAGGCCGGTGAGCCCGCTGAGGCGGTCATCTCCCCCGACGCCGAGGTGCTCTGCGCGAAGTTCTGCGCCGCGCCCAACCACGTCTTCCTCGACGAGGAGGGCCGCGGCACCTGGGAGCTGACCGGCGGCGACTTCATCGACTACCTGTCGTGGGGCCCGGTGATGATCGTCGAGGTGACCTTCGCCGAGGAGCCCGCGGAGGACGGTGGGCCCCGCGAGATCGTCAAGGTCACCGAACTGTTCACCGAGTAGGGGGCGTGGGGCGGCGCCGGAGCTCAGTCGCGCCGGCCACCGCCCCGCAGGACGCCCTTGATGCGCTGGAGGACCTCGCTGAAACGCCGCTCGGCGCCGTGCTGGGTGGGCCGGTAGTACTCGCGGTCGACGAGGTCGTCGGGCGCGTGCTGCTGGGGGGCGACCCCGCCGGGGAAGTCGTGGGCGTAGCGGTAGCCCTTTCCGTGGCCGAGTTCGGCGGCGCCCCGGTAGTGGCCGTCGCGCAGATGGGCGGGGACGGACCCGGTCCGGCCCGCGCGCACGTCGGCCGTCGCGGCGTCGATGGCGCTGATCACGGCGTTGGACTTGGGGGCCAGGCTGATGTGGATGACGGCCTGGGCGAGGTTGATGCGGGCCTCGGGCATCCCGATGAGCTCCACGGCCTGGGCGGCGGCCACGGCGGTCTGCAGGGCGGTGGGATCGGCCATGCCCACGTCCTCGCTGGCGTGCACGACGACACGGCGGGCGATGAAGCGGGGGTCCTCCCCCGCCTCGATCATGCGGGCGAGGTAGTGCAGGGCGGCGTCGGGGTCGGATCCGCGCATGCTCTTGATGAAGGCGCTGACGACGTCGTAGTGCTGGTCCCCGGAGCGGTCGTAGCGGACGGCGTGCCGGTCGACGGCGCGCTCGACGTGCTCGGCGGTGATGGTGACCGGTTCCGCCCCGGAGGATACCGCGCCGGAGGCGTCGTCCGAGGGTGGTGGAGGGCGAAGGGCGGGCCCCGCGACGAGGGCGGCGGCCTCCAGGTAGGTCAGGGAGCGGCGGCCGTCGCCGCCCGCCAGGCGCACGAGGTGGTCGGCGCCCTCCGGTGAGAGCGCGTAGCGGCCGTCCAGTCCGCGCTCGTCGGTCAGGGCCCGGTCCACCAGGGCGCGGACGTCGTCCTCGTCCAGGGACTCCAGGGACAGCAGCAGCGAGCGGGACAGCAGCGGGCTGACCACGGAGAAGAAGGGGTTCTCGGTGGTGGCGCCGATGAAGCTGACCCAGCGGTTCTCCACCGCGGGCAGCAGCGCGTCCTGCTGGGTCTTGTTGAATCGGTGCACCTCGTCGACGAAGAGCAGGGTGCGGGTGCCGTGCATGCCCATGCGCCGCCGGGCCTCGTCGACGACGGCGCGCACGTCCTTGACCCCGGCGTTGACGGCCGACAGCTCCACGAAGCGGCGCTGGGTGACGCGGCTGACCACCGTGGCCAGGGTGGTCTTACCGGTGCCGGGCGGCCCCCACAGGAAGACGGACATGGGCGCGTCGTCCTCGACCAGGCGCCGCAGCGGGCTGCCCCGGCCCAGGAGGTGGCGCTGGCCCACGACCTCGTCCAGGGTTCGGGGGCGCATGCGCACGGCGAGCGGCTCCTGCCCTCGGGCGGCCTCGGCTCCGGCGTCGTCGAACAGCGTTTCGGGCACGTCCCCAGCGTAACCGGAGCGGTCAGGTCCCCGACGCCACCGCGGCCCGGCTGCGCGCGAGATCGGCGGAGGAGACCATGCGGGTGACCAGCAGGGCGATGTCGTCACCGCGCCCGGCGGGGGCCATCTCGGCCAGGACGTCCGCGGCGTCCTCGGGCGACTCGGAGTGCTCGGCCAGGGCCGCGCCGACCTGGGCGAGCCCCTCGCCCATGGGGATCTGGGAGCTCTCCACGAGCCCGTCCGAGCACAGCAGCAGGGAGGTCCCGGGCGGGAGCATGCGGGTGGTGACGGGATACTCGGCGCTGGGGAGCACCCCCAGCGGCGGACCGGTCTCGGGCTCCCAGATCTCGTAGCCGCCCTTGGAGGCCAGCACGGCCGGCGGCTGCCCGGCCCAGGCCGCCTGCATGACGCCGCTCTCGCGGTCCACGACGAGGTAGCCGCAGGTGGCGAAGACGATCTCACCGGTCTCGGTGAGCAGGCGGTTGGTCTCCCCCAGGACCACCCCCGGGTCGGACTGGTTGGAGGCGTAGGCGCGAAAGGCCACGCGGATCTGGCCCATGGCGGCGGCGGCCTCCACACCGTGCCCCTGCACGTCGCCGACCAGGAGGCCGACCTTGCTCTCGGGCAGCTCGATGACGTCGTAGAAGTCGCCGCAGATGCGCCAGTCCGCGCGGGAGGGCAGATACTTGGTGGCGATGTCCATGTCGGGGAAGCTGGCCACCTGGCGGGGCAGCATGCGGCGCTGCACGGCGTCGGCCAGCTCCAGCTCGGCCTGCTGGGCCTTGATGCGCTGCAGGGCCTGTCCCGCGAGTCCGGCGAAGGTGAGCATCAGGGCGCGCTCGTCGCGGCTGGCGTGGTGGGGGCGGTCCCACACCATCTGCCAGACGCCGAGGGCGACCTTGCCGTCGCCGAAGATCGGCACGGTGGCCCAGGCCTGGCCGCGTACCTGGCGCATGAGTTCGACGGCCGCGGGAAAGCGGCTGATGATCTCGGCGCGGCTCTCGAAGAAACGCGGCTGGCGGTCCTGGATGACGGCGCCCATGGGGAAGTCGGTGTCGTCGGCGCGGCGGCCGTCGATGCTGTTGATGTTGTTGACGGCGCCGCCCCGGCCGTGGGCGTTGGGCGAGCTGCGCAGCAACCCGTTCTCCACGTAGAGGGCTATGGCCTGCACGCCGCCGAAGATCGGCAGGAACTCCTCGCTGAGCAGGTCCATGACCTTGTCGACGGTGGTGGCCGAGACGAGCTTGGAGGACAGCTCGGTGACCAGGCGGCCGTGCTCGGCCTCGGTACGGCGGCGGTCGGCGAGGCGCCGGACGAGCTGGACGTGCTCGGTGACGTCGTCGACGATGCCGACCAGGCGGTCGGGTTCGCCGGGCACGTAGCGGGCGCGTACGTGCAGGGAGCGCTCGTCGCCGAGGCGGTCGAAGACGCGGAAGCGCTGCTCGTAGTCGCGCCCGGCGAAGGAGGCGGACATGGCGTCGCGTACGCGCGCGATGTCGTCGGGGTGGACCCGCTCCAGGATGCGTTCGAGCTCACGGTCGTTCCCGGCCAGCAGGGCGCCGAGCGGCGTGGGGCCGAAGAGCTCGCGCAGGCGGCCGGTGCCCAGGTCCAGGCTCCACAGGACGGAGTCGGAGTTGTCGGTGCGCAGTTCGCCGATCACCCGCAGGTCGGTCTCCTCGGTGGAGAGCACGTGCAGCAGCGCGACCACGTGCGTGCCGCCGGCCTCCTTCCCGGGCAGGGGGCGCAGTTCGGCCTCCACCAGGTGGGCGGCCTTGTCGCTCACGCTCAGGCGCAGGCGCGCGCGGCGGCCCCAGTGCCCCGCGAGGGCCTCGTCGTGGGCGCGGGCGCCGCGCTGGGCGTCGTCACCGTCGAGGAGGTCGTACCAGGTCCGGCCGACGAGGTCGGCCTCCTCCAGGCCGAAGAGCTCGGTGAAGGCCAGGTTGGCGTGCAGGACCGCGCCGTCGGCCAGGGCGAGCGCCATGGGTTCGGGGGCGTGGGAGAACGCCTCCGCGAGGGCGCCCTCGGAACCATCGCCTGCAGCGCGTTTTCCGTTCACGTATGACTCATCCTCATGTCGTCTCGGACGTCACACCCGCGCTCAGGCGCGGTCACCCCTGAACGTTCCGACCGGATCATTCTAGTGTCCGGGATGGGGCCGGTTCCGGCTCCGGACCGGGGAGGGCGCCGACGTCCGTACCGCCCGGCCGCCGTGCGGACCAGCCGGACACGGGTTCCGGCGGTTCGCCGGCGGGATGGACTGGCGCCGAATTCCACGCCCACGGCCGTATTCGGCTGAGCACGGGGTGTGAATCGTTACGCTCGTGTGACTCAATGGCGCAGAAGAACTCCATCACCACTTTCGGCCGCGCACGGGAAGTCCCGTGAATGCGACGTGTTCACTCCAGACACGTGCTCGTCGCGGTTCGAGAGGGGTGATTCGCCCTCAACGGTAGGGGATGACGGCTCTCCGCGCATCCGTACCCGGCCCGTGCGGCCGTGTCCGGCCACGTTCGCACCCTCCACCATCGCCCGATAACGGACAGTTTTCTCCGTGTGAACGAATACGGCAAGTCCAAAGTAGGACGAATCCGGGCACGCGCCATCCGATGCGAAATTCTCCGGCCATCCGAGGACCTGGCGTGCACCTGGCGTTTTCGACGCTTTCCCACTGGTGACGGGTACCGCGCGGGGCCGCACCGCGTGCGCGTGGACCCCCGAGGCCGTCACGTTGAACGCTGCGTATGACGTCGCCGTACCGCGCGCGCATGGATCCCCGGGGGCCGTACCGCGCGCACACGACGGGGGCGGTGCGCGGATCCGCGCACCGCCCCCGGAGGGCGTCGTCCCTCAACGTCCTACTTCGACCGCTCCTCGGCCTCGGGGTCGAAGTCCACCCCGGCCTCGGCCCGCTGGGCCTCGGTGATCGGCGTGGGCGCACCGGTCAGCGGGTCGCCGCCCGAGGCGGTCTTGGGGAAGGCGATGACCTCGCGGATGGTCGGCTGTCCCGCCAGCAGCATGATGATGCGGTCCCAGCCCACGGCCAGACCGCCGTGCGGCGGCGGGCCGAACTTGAACGCCTCCAGCAGGAACCCGAACTTGGACTCGGCCTCGGCCTTGCTGAGGCCGATGACGTCGAAGATCCTCTGCTGCATCTCGGCGCGGTGGATACGGATGGAGCCCGACACCAGCTCGTAGCCGTTGAGCACGAGGTCGAAGGCCCGGGAGTTCGTGGTGCCCGGGTGGTCCTGGAAGTCGGCCTCGTCCTCCACGGCCGGAGCGGTGAAGGGGTGGTGCACCGGCTTCCAGGTGCCCTCCTCGTCGCCCTCCTCGAACAGGGGCATGTCGGTGATCCACAGGATCTCCCAGCGGGAGGTGTCGATCAGGTCGCAGCGCCTGCCGATCTCCAGACGGGCCGCGCCCAGCAGCTCCTGGCTCTCGGAGCGCCTGCCCGCGGCGAAGAAGACCGCGTCACCCGGCGCGGCGCCGACCTTGGCGGCCAGTCCCCCGCGCTCGGCGTCGGACAGGTTCTTGGCCACCGGACCGCCCAGGGTGCCGTCCTCCTGGACGAGCACGTAGGCCAGGCCCTTGGCCCCGCGCGAGCGCGCCCACTCCTGCCAGGCGTCCAGCTCCTTGCGGGTCTGGGAGGCGCCCCCGGGCATGACCACGGCACCCACGTAGGGCGCCCTGAAGACACGGAAGGGGGTCTCGGCGAAGTAGTCGGTGACCTCGACCAGCTCCTGACCGAAACGCAGGTCCGGCTTGTCGGAGCCGAAGCGGTCCATGGCCTCGGCGAAGCGCATCCGCGGGAACCGCTCGGGCAGCTCGGCACCGCGCACCTCGCGCAGCAGGCGGGTGAACAGCTTCTCGCCGACGGCGAAGACGTCCTCCTCGTCGACGAAGCTCATCTCCAGGTCGATCTGGGTGAACTCCGGCTGGCGGTCGGCGCGCAGGTCCTCGTCGCGGAAGCAGCGGGTGAGCTGGTAGTAGCGCTCCATGCCGCCGACCATGAGCAGCTGCTTGAACAGCTGCGGGGACTGCGGCAGGGCGTACCAGTGCCCCGGCTGGAGGCGGACCGGGACCAGGAAGTCGCGGGCGCCCTCCGGGGTGGACCGCGTCATGTACGGGGTCTCGATGTAGGTGAACCCCAGGTCGCGCATGACCTCGTGGGCGACGTAGGTCGCCTTGGAGCGCAGGCGCAGGTTGTCGGCCATCTCCTGGCGGCGGATGTCCAGGTAGCGGTAGCGCAGCCGGGTCTCCTCGGCCACGTCCGCGGCGCTGTCCAACTGGAAGGGCAGCGGCGCGGCCTCGCTGAGCACCTCGATCTCGTCGGCGACGACCTCGACGGCGCCGGTGGGGATCTCGGGGTTCTCGTTGCCCTCGGGGCGGACCCGGACGGAGCCGGTGACCTTGATGCAGTACTCGGCGCGGAGGTCGTGGGCGAGGTCGTCCTCGCGGACGACGACCTGGGCCACACCGGAGGCCTCGCGCAGGTCGAGGAAGACCACGCCGCCGTGGTCGCGGCGGCGAGCCACCCACCCGGCGAGGACGACAGTGGCGCCGGCGTGCTCGGCGCGCAACGCACCTGCCTCATGCGTGCGTATCAACGGACTTCTCCTTCAGCGTCTTGTTCATGTCAAGTGTGCCCGACCTGCGCTTCGGTACGAGCCTGTCCCGCGCACACGGCCCGCGGGCACCCGGCGGAGGGATCCGGGAGAGGGCGGTGTGCAACCACCGGAACCCGCCCTCAGGCGGGGCCGGTGCGGATATCTCGTCCGTCGCGCGGTCGGAGGGCCGGGTGGTGGACGCCTCGGTGGTGCTGGGTGGTCATACGTCGTTCCTGCGGTGCGGGAGGGGCCGGGACGCGCGGTCAGCCGGCGGTATCGCGCAGGTAGGGGTTGGTGGTGCGCTCGCGCCCGACGGTGGTGGCCGGGCCGTGGCCGGGCAGGACCTGGGTGTCGTCGGGGCGGCCCAGCACGGCGCTCGCGAGGCTGCGCAGCATGGCGGCGTGGTCGCCGCCGGGGAAGTCGGTGCGGCCGATGGACCCGGCGAAGACCAGGTCCCCGGCGAACATCACGGGGACGCCGTCCTCGGTGGCCACCGTGTAGACGACCGAGCCGGGGGTGTGCCCGGGGGTGTGCTCGACCTCGAAGTCCAGTCCGGCCAGGGTGAGGGTGTCGCCGCCGGAGACCTCCACCATCTCCTCGGGCTCGGTGTGCGGGCCCGGCCCCAGCAGGGCGGACAACTGGGCGGCGAAGCCCGGGTCCACCCCGGAGGCGGGCTCGGTGAGCAGGCCGCGGTCGGCGGCGTGCAGGTGGACGGGGACCCCGTGGCGCTCGCAGATCTCGGCGGCCGACCACACGTGGTCGAAGTGGCCGTGGGTGAGCAGTACCGCGACGGGGGTCAGGGAGTGCTCGGCCAGGGCCTTGTCGACCTGCTCGGTGGCCTCCTGGCCCGGGTCGACGATGACGCAGTCGCCGCCCGGGGCCGGTGCGAGCACGTAGCAGTTCGCGGCGAGGGGCCCGGTGGGAAGTGCGGCGATGAGCACGGCGGGTGTCGTCCTGTCCTCGGTCGGGTGCGCGGTCACGGGGCGGGCGGGTTCGCGGGCCGAACACGCGGACTCCCGTTAGCAGAGCCTACCGAGACACGGAAGGGGAGGCGACCCGAACGCCGGACGGTGGAAAGCGTTTGATCACCATTCGATCACCGCGCGCGGCCGGGCTCTTTGCCAAACCGCGTGGTAATGCCATATTGGTCACCGTCCTTGGTGTACGTCGAGGCCCCTACCTGCGCCTCTGCTGGGCGGGAGGGCTCCCGGCCGGGCTCCCGAGGGCGCGCGGACATCCATGATCTGCGCAGATCCGAATCACGGCGCGGCGCCCACCGCCGAATCGTATGGATATCGTGCTGAGCACGGTGGTTCCCATCACGAACCGGCGAGGAACACGACGCGACGACACGAACCCGTCCCACGGCCGGGCTCATGACAGCAGGAGGACACGGTGACCACGGACCCTTGGGGCCGCGTAGACGACGACGGCACGGTCTACGTGCGCACGAGCGAAGGCGAACGGGTCGTCGGATCGTGGCAGGCCGGGGCGCCGGAGGAGGCCCTGACCTTCTTCCATCGCAAGTACGAATCCCTGCGCACCGAGGTGGAGCTGCTGGAGAAGCGGCTCCGCAGCACGGACCTGTCCGCCTCCGCCGCGATGGCGAGCATCGACAAGCTGCGCGACTCCGTCCGGGAGGCGAACGCGGTCGGTGACCTGGAAGCGCTGATGAAGCGGCTGGACGCGCTGGCGGACCGCGCCGAGGAGCGCAAGGTCGAGCAGAAGCAGGCCCAGGAGCAGGCACGCGGTCAGGCCCGGGAGATCAAGGAGCGCATCGTCGCCGAGGCCGAGCGGGTCTCGGTGGAGACGACGCACTGGAAGTCCGGCGGTGAGCGGATGCTCCAGCTCATCGAGGAGTGGAAGAAGGCCCCGCGGGCCGACCGCCCCACCGAGCAGGCTCTGTGGAAGCGCATGTCGGCGGCGCGCAACTCCTTCTCCAAGCGGCGCAAGGCCTACTTCGCCAACCTGGACCAGGAGCGCGAGACGGTGCGCGTGGAGAAGGAGCGCATCGTGGAGGAGGCCGAGTCGCTGGCGGGCTCCACCGACTGGGGTCCCACGGCCCGCGCCTACCGCGACCTGATGCAGCGGTGGAAGAGCAGCGGCCGGGCGGACAGGGCCAGCGAGGACAAGCTGTGGGCGCGCTTCAAGGCCGCGCAGGACACCTTCTTCGACGCGCGCAACGCCACCTTCGCCGAGCGCGACGCCGAACTGCGGGTCAACGCCGACGCCAAGGAGCGCATCCTGGCCGAGGCCAGGGCGGAGATCCCCGGCATCGCCGACCCGCGCCGGGCGCGTGCCCGGCTGCGCGACTTCCAGGAGGCCTGGGAGGAGGCCGGTGAGCTGCCGCGCGACGTGCGCGACCAGTTGGAGGGCGCCTTCCGGCAGATCGAGGACGGCGTGCGCAAGGCCGAGGCGGCCGAGTGGGAGCGCACCAGCCCCGAGGCGCGGGCCCGCGCCGAGGACACGGTCGCCCAGCTGGCGTCGGCCATCAGCGGGCTGGAGGCCAAGCTGGACAAGGCCCGGGCCAAGGGCGACGACCGCCGGGTCAGGGAGTACGAGGACGCGCTGGAGGCCCGCCGCTCGTGGCTGGCCGAGGCGGAGAAGGCGCTCAACGAGCTGAGCTGAGTCCGGCAGGGCGACTGACGGGCCGCGTCCCCCAGGGGGCGCGGCCCGTCCGCGTGTGCGCCTCTCAGGGGCGCGCCCGGGGGCGCTGCCCGTCGCGGGCGGCGCACGCCGTCCGGAGCGCGGCTTCGAGGAGCCCGTTCACCCTGCCCGGGAGCTCCTCGGGCCTCACGCCGGTGGTTCGGCGACGGTCAGGAACCCGCGGATGTACCCGGCCACGGTGTCCAGGTGGCTTTCGAGCAGGAAGTGCCCGCCTCCGGGGACCAGGTGGACCTCCGCGTCCGGCAGGTCCCTCGTGAAGGCGCGTGCTCCGTCCGGGCCGAAGATCTCGTCGCCCGCTCCCCAGACCGCGAGGAGGGGGACCCTGCGCTCCCGGAAGTAGGCGTGCACCCGGGGGTAGAGGGGTGGATTGGCGGCGTAGTCGCGGAACAGGGCGAGTTGCACGAGGTCGTTGCCCCGCCGGTTGACCTCGCGGTGGTCGGCGGCCCAGGTGTCGGGGTCGACCAGCTCGGGCCGGTCCACTCCGTGCAGGTACTGCCAGCGGATGGCGTCGAGCGAGAGGGCGGCACGGACGGCGGGTTCGGTGCGGGGCCCCGGGTCCTCCCAGTACGCCCACACGGGTCTCCAGAAATCCGGTACGAAGCCGTCCTCGTAGGCGTTGCCGCTCTGCGTGACCACCGCGGTGACCGCGCCCGGGTCGCGCAGGGCCAGCCGCCAGCCGACGGGTGCGCCGTAGTCCTGGACGTACAGGGCGTACCGGGTGAGGCCGAGCCGGGCCAGGAGGGCCGCGGTGACGTCGGTCAGGGAGTCGAAGGTGTAGGTGAACGCGTCCACGGGCGGGGCGTCGGAGCTGCCGAAGCCGAGGTGGTCGGGGGCGATGACGTGGAACCGGTCGGCCAGCGCCGGAATGAGGTGGCGGAACATGCGTGAGCTGGAGGGGAAGCCGTGCAGGAGTACGAGCGCGGGCGCCTCGCGGGCTCCTGCCTCGCGGTAGAAGACGCGATGTCCCCGCACTGTCGCGTACTGGTGGCGGACCTCGACCATGCCTAACCCCTTAAATGGATTATGGTGGTTATCCCTGGGTGCTCAGTAGACCGCCCCGGGGGTAACCTGTCAAACCACTTGATGGAGTTAGATGGGAAGGTGGGGCCCGTGTTGGACGACCAAGCCCTGATGCAGGCGCTGAACAGCACCCCCGTCACGGACGGCCGGCGCCGGGACCTGTGGCGCGAGGACCACGGGGTGGACGGGTGGGCGCGGGAGCACGGGGGCCTCGGCGGCGACGAGGAGCGCCGGTGGCTGCTCACCGCCCGGGACGCGCTCCAGGCGGTGGAGTCGGGCACCCCGGCGGAGCCCCGTCTGCGCCGGGTCCTCGCAGGCGTTCGCAGAGTCCCGCGGCCCTGCGCGTCGGGCATCGAGTGGCACTTGGAGGTGCCGCCGGAGCGCAGGCTCGCCGTGGAGCTCGTGCTCGCGTGGGCGGACGTCAAAGAACGCATGCCCGGCCGCCTGCGGCCGTGCGAGAACCCCGAGTGCCGCCTCTTCCTGCTGGACCGCAGCCGTGCCAACACCGCGCGGTGGTGCTCGATGCGGACCTGCGGGAACCGGATCAAGGCCCGCCGGCACCAGGCCCGGACACGGGAGGCCCCGCGGTCCGGGTAGGGCGCCGGCGAGTCGGCGCCCCCGGCGGCACAGGACCCCGGTCCACCGAGCAGAACCCAGGGCGGTGCCTCCTCCTTGAGGCTCCGCTGCGCTTCACCTCGTGCTCGGACGCCGCAGGCACGGGAACCTTCGGCCCCTGCGGTGCACCCGCTCGTACCTCACGGACGCACCTGCGCGGCCTCCAGAACCCCGTCGGCGCCCTCGCCAACCCCAGCGGCACAGCACCGAGTCCACCGGACAGGACCTAGGTCCGTCCGTCCAGTTCGGCGACCCTCTCCCGGGACGCACCCGCCCCGGGCACGGGCACGGGTCCGGCCACCGTCTCGGGGACGCGCTCGGGCTCCGGTGCGGGCCGGGGCGCCGGCTCCGCCACCGCCACAGGCGCGGGCTCGCGCACGGGCGCGGGTGCGGGCTCGGGCGCGCTCTCACGCTCGGACACCGTCCCGGGGCCGCCGGGCTGCTGGTCCAGGGTGCTCCGGTGGCGCACCAGGCCGCCGACGCACAGCGCCACGGAGGCGGCGAAGGCCAGGGCCGTGACCACCCACACCAGCGGCAGCGCCCCGTGGACCCTGTGCAGGGCGGCGTCGCAGGAGACCAGCACCGCTTCCGGCCCGGGGCGCGCGCACACCGTGGTGACCGGGTGCTCGCCCCCGTCGCGGACCCCGGTGACCTCGCCGGTGACTCTCATGCTCGTCCGCTCGCCCGGATCCAGGGACCGCGACCACGTCACCCGCCCCTCCTCCACGTCGGCCCCGCCCGTCCCGGAGACGTAGCGCATCGTGGACGGCAGGAACTGCACGACCCGGGCGTCGGGGAGGGCCTCGGTCCCGGAGTTGCGCACCCGGACCGTGTACCGGATCCGGTCGCCCGGCTCCGCCCGCTCCTGGTCGGTGTGCGCCTCCAGGTCCACGTGCAGGCCGTCCGCGCCGGCCACGACCTCCCCGGCCGCCTTCGCCGGCTGGCCGGGTGCGAGGTGGGCTCCGGGCAGGGCGATCAGAGCCGCCAGTCCCAGTGCCGACACCGTCGTTGCTGCGGCCATGATCTCCTCCGCGTACACGCCCGGAAATAACATTGCGTATGTACGGAATAACACACAGTAGCCATCTTGTTCGTGCGCCATGCGGAGGAGCCCCGAACACGCGTCGGGGGCGGACGGCCGGTCGGCCGTCCGCCCCCGGGCCACGCGTCGAGGACGTGCGCGGGAGAGGGTGCGGGCTCAGGCGCCCACGAAGGACCGCAGCGAGGCGGCACGTTCGGTGCTCTCCCAGGTGAACTCGGGCAGCTCGCGGCCGAAGTGGCCGTAGGCGGCCGTCTTGGAGTAGATCGGGCGCAGCAGGTCCAGGTCGCGGACGATCGCGGCCGGACGCAGGTCGAAGACCTCCTTGACGGCCTTCTCGATCAGCTCCGGGGCGACCTTCTCGGTGCCGAAGGTCTCGATGAACACACCGACCGGGTGGGCCTTGCCGATGGCGTAGGCGACCTGCACCTCGGCACGCTCGGCGAGCTCCGCGGCGACGATGTTCTTGGCGACCCAGCGGGTGGCGTAGGCGGCCGAGCGGTCCACCTTCGACGGGTCCTTGCCGGAGAAGGCGCCACCGCCGTGGCGGGCGTAGCCGCCGTAGGTGTCCACGATGATCTTGCGGCCGGTCAGGCCGGCGTCACCCATGGGGCCGCCGATCTCGAAGCGGCCGGTCGGGTTGACCAGGAGCCGGTAGTCGTCGGACTCCAGGCCGTAGGCGGCCACGACCGGCTCGATGACGTGCTCGCGGATGTCGGGGGCGAGCATCTCGTCGAGGTTGATGTCCGCGGAGTGCTGGCTGGAGACCACGACGGTGTCCAGGCGGACCGGGGTGTTGCCCTCGTACTCGACGGTGACCTGGGTCTTGCCGTCCGGGCGCAGGTAGGGCACCGTGCCGTTGCGGCGGACCCCGGCGAGGCGCTCGGAGAGGGAGTGCGCCAGCTTGATGGGCAGCGGCATCAGCTCCGGGGTCTCACGGTTGGCGTAGCCAAACATCAGCCCCTGGTCGCCGGCGCCCTGCTTGTTGAGGTCGTCGCCCTCGTTTCCGACGCGCGCCTCGTAGGCGGTGTCGACACCCTGGGCGATGTCCGGGGACTGGGCGTCGATGGAGACGTTGACCCCGCAGGAGTCACCGTCGAACCCCTTGGCGGAGGAGTCGTAGCCGATCTCGAGGATCTTCTCGCGCACGATGGCGGGGATGTCGACGTAGGTCTGGGTGGTGACCTCACCCGCGATGTGGACCTGACCAGTGGTGATCAGCGTCTCGACCGCGACCCGGCTGCGCGGGTCCTGGGTGAGCATCGCGTCGAGGATCGCGTCACTGATCTGGTCGGCCATCTTGTCGGGATGGCCTTCGGTGACCGACTCGGAGGTGAAAAGGCGGCGGGACACGTTGCGTGACTCCTTGCAGCGGCTGCTGGCTGACATGTGTCGGCGGCGGTCCCCGGCTTCCTGCCGGAGCGCAATACCGACCGACGTGGTTGGTTATCGTCCACTGTAACTGGACTGGTGGGGACGGGCACCCAGCGGCCGACCCGCTGGTCGCCGTGGGCACCGTTCGCAGTGTGGCGTACTCGGCGGTGGGAATCCAGTCCCGGACGCGTGTGACCCGGACCGGGCCGGGCCCTCCCGGGACGCGCCCACCGCCCCGCCCTGGGCGGACCCGCGTGTGGAGCGCGGCCGCCGAAGGCGGTGGAGGGCGGGGGCCAGCGCTCAGTCCAGGCGCCGGCGGACCAGGTCCCAGATCCGGTCGGCGAGGTCCTCCTTCGGGCCGGTGGGCACGTCCACCGCGGTGCCGTCCGCGCCGAGGACGACGGCCTGGTTGTCCTCGGTGCCGAACGCGCGCCCGCCGCCGACCTGGTTGACCACGAGCAGGTCGCAGCCCTTGCGCGCCAGCTTGGCGCGGCCGTTGGCGATCACGTCGTCGGTCTCGGCGGCGAACCCCACGATGGTCTGCTCCAGCCGCTCGGAGTCGCGTGAGGCGACCAGTCCGGCGAGGATGTCGGGGTTCTCCACGAGTTCGATGGGCGCGGGCGCCGCACCGGACTTCTTGATCTTGGAGGCGGCGCTGGCGACCGGCCGGAAGTCCGCGACGGCGGCGCTCATCACGACCGCGTCGGCTCCGGCTCGCTCGGCCTCCATGGCCTCGGCCAGTTCCACGGCCGAGCCCACGCGTACGACGCGCGCGCCGGCCGGGTCGGGCAGGGAGACGTTGGCGGCGACCAGGGTCACGTCCGCGCCGCGCGCGGCGGCGGTGCGCGCCAGGGCGTATCCCTGCTTGCCGGAGGAGTGGTTGCCCAGGAAGCGGACCGGGTCGATGGCCTCGCGGGTGCCGCCCGCGGAGATCACCACGCGCCGGCCGGCCAGGTCGGGGGCGGCGGTGCCGCGGCGCAGCGCCAGGCGGGCGCTCTCGAACAGCTCGGAGGGCTCGGGCAGGCGCCCGCGTCCGGTGTCGGCTCCGGTCAGGCGGCCCACGGCCGGGTCGAGGACGATGGAGCCGCGTGCGCGCAGGGTGGCCACGTTGGCCTGGGTGGCGGGGTGCTCCCACATCTCGGTGTGCATCGCGGGCGCGAACACCACCGGACAGCGCGCGGTGAGCAGGGTGTTGGTGAGCAGGTCGTCGGCCAGGCCCGCGGCCGCCCGGGCCAGGATGTTGGCCGTGGCCGGGGCCACGAACACCAGGTCGGCCTCCTGGCCGATGCGCACGTGCGGGACCTCGTGCACCTGGTCCCACACACCGGTGGCGACGGGCTGGCCGGACAGGGCGGCCCAGGTGGGCTCACCGACGAAGCGCAGGGCCTCGGCGGTGGGCACGACCCGGACCCGGTGGCCGGACTCGGTCAGTCGGCGCAGCAGCTCGCACACCTTGTAGGCGGCGATGCCCCCGCCGACGCCGAGGACCACCTGGGGAACAGTCTGTGTGTCACTCACAGACAGGTTCTACCAGTCCCCCGACACCTCGCCCACGGAGCCCCTGTGCGAGCACGCGGTCACGCGGTCACGGCACGCGAGGGGCATACCGGGTCCCGCGGGGCGAGCCGGGCCGCCGGAGAGGAACGAACCGGGCGCGGGCGAGGACGCCGTGCTCCTGGGAACACGGATCCCGGTTCTGGGCGTCCCGGGCCCCGGCCGGGCCGGCGGGGGCTCGAAGACCCTGGTCAGATGCCCTCGTAGGGCTCGGCGTTGAGCAGGCCCGCCCTGACCTCGCGCAGGGCGATGGACAGGGACTTCTCCTGGACGTGGGTCTCCACCAGCGGGCCGACGTACTCCAGCAGGCCCTCGCCGAGCTGGGCGTAGTAGGCGTTGATCTGACGGGCCCGCTTGGAGGCCATGGTGACCAGGCTGTACTTGCTGTCCACCAGATCCAGCAGATCGTCGATCGGCGGATTGGTGATGCCTTCGGCGACGGGCTCGGTACCAGCCACTTCGAATTACCCCCAGAGATGGTCCGCGGCTCGGCGCGGGAGCCGCGGCGTGATGGTCGGGTCTACGGGCGCCGCCGGGATTCCCGGTGCGGGCGCGGACGGCTCGGGCCGCGGGGCCCGGCCGCTATCACACCTCGGGCGCGGTGATCAACGCTAGCAGCTCCTCGCACACTTCCCGTACGGACGTGTTGACGAGCGTGGTGTCGAACTCCTTCTCGGCGGCCAGTTCGATCCTGGCCACCTCCAGGCGCCGCTGGACGACCTCCTCGGACTCGGTGCCGCGCCTGGTGAGGCGGCGCACCAGCTCCTCCCAGGAGGGCGGGGCGAGGAAGACGTGCAGGGCGTCGGGCATCGACTCGCGGATCTGGCGGGCGCCCTGGAGCTCGATCTCCAGCAGGACGGGGACTCCGGCGCGGAGGCGCTCCTCGACGGGGCCGCGGGGGGTGCCGTAGCGGTTGCCCGCGAACTGGGCCCACTCCAGGAGCTGGTCGTCGGCGACGAGGCGGTCGAACTCCTCGTCGGTGACGAAGTAGTACTGGACGCCGTCCCGCTCGCCCGGCCGGGGTCTGCGGGTGGTGACCGAGACCGAGAGCCACACCTCGGGGTTCTCGCGGCGCAGGTGGGCGACCACCGTGCTCTTTCCCACACCCGACGGTCCGGAGAGGACGGTCAGCCGCTTCCGGGCCGGGCGGGACTGGGATCCGGGATCGGACATGTGTGTTCCAGGCTTCCCTTCGGGCCTGTCCCCCACGGGGCGGGGCCGGGGCCCTCGCGTCGCGCACCGGGGACCGGGTCGGTTCGGGCGCCGTCGCCGTGCGGGCGGCTGGTGGTACGGGGTGTCCGCGTACGGTCGCGGGAAGTTCCCTTTATACCACCGGGCCGCGGCGCGGCGGACGGTCGTGACCTGGGGCCATCCGTCCACCGGCCGCGGCCCGGTCGAAGCTCACCGGGGTCGGCCGCCTGGGCGGCTCGGTATCCGTCACGACTGTGGGGGACGCGACGGACCGGTGTACTGCGTCCAGGCGCTACTGCTGCCGCCTGGCACCGCGGTACTGCGTGGTGTTACCTGTTCGCTACTTCGTGAGGTCGCCGAACTCGGCTTCGAGGGCGGCGCGCTGGTTGGTGCCCAGGCCGCGGACACGGCGCGACTCAGCGATGTTGAGCCGCTCCATGATCTGCTTGGCACGGACCTTGCCAACGCCGGGAAGGGATTCGAGCAGAGCCGAAACCTTCATCTTTCCGATGACGTCGTCCTTGAGGCCGTCGGAGAGGACCTCGGACAGCGAGACGCCGCCGTTCTTCAGCTTGTTCTTGACCTCTGCGCGCTCTTTTCTGGCCTTAGCGGCCTTCTCCAGAGCCGCAGTGCGCTGTTCAGGTGTCAGGGGAGGAAGGGCCACGCCGGGTCACCTCGGATTTCTACTCGTTTGTAGAGGGCGGACGCCTGCGCAAGTTAGTAGGTCTGACCCCTGTTAGGCAACGTAAAGTGCCCTTTCAGCGGCTATTTCATCGAACTAACTACTCTACGTTATGAGGCAATTGCTGTAAGAGACGAAACTCAGGACCTTGGTCCCGGTTGGAGGGAGTGCCAGGCACGCCACCAGCACAGGTCACACAGGGGTGACCCGGGTCACTCTGGGCAGTGTGTTCCGAATTTCGGACATACCTAATTAGTGACCGCTCGTGGCACATAACCCGACGTTTGAGATCCGTTGTGACGGTTCGTCTCCCGGATCCGTCGATCCCCTCGTCCAGCGCCCGCCGGCGCCGTCGAAGGGTGCTCCCAAGACCCTGTCCCCCTTCGCTTGCCTAGACGCGGACCCCGGCCCGGCGCACGGCGGCCGCGAGGGAGGCCGCCGCCGATCCGGGGTCCGGAGCCCGGGTGATGGGGCGGCCGATGACCAGCAGGTCCGCCCCCGCCTCGATGGCCTCCTCCGGGGTCGCCACCCGCGACTGGTCGCCCTTGTCCGCCCCCGCCGGGCGCACGCCCGGCGTGATGAGGGTGATGTCCGGGCCCACCTCGGCGCGCAGCAGGGCCACCTCCTGCGGCGAGCACACCAGGGCGCGGGCCCCGGCGTTCACCGCCAGCACCGCCAGGCGCCGAGCCGCGTCGCGGGCCGGACCGAGCAGCCCCACCTGCTCCAGGTCCGCCTCGTTCAGCGAGGTGAGCACCGTCACGGCGGCGATCCTGGTGTCCGGGGCGGCCTCCACCGCCGCACGGACCATGTCCGCTCCTCCCCCGGCGTGCACGGTGAGGATCGAGGGCCTCAGACCCGCGACGCTGCGCGCGGCGCCGGCGACCTGGGCCGGGATGTCGTGCAGCTTCAGGTCGAGGAAGACCCCCACCCGGCTGGCGCCGCGTACCGCGCTGACCACGTCGGGCCCGTAGCGCAGGTACAGCTCCAGCCCCACCTTGACCGTGCTCACGTGCGGTGCGACCGCCGAGGCCCAGGTGGCCGCGGTCTCGATGTCCCTGGCGTCGAGGGCGACGGCGATGGGCGCGGAAGGCGCAGAAGGCGCGGTCATGTCGGTATCTCCAATCGTGTGCGGCCGAACGGATCGGCGCATGCAACGTACGGATGTACTTACGGACGTGCTTACCGAAGCACCGGACGATGCACGTCCACTGTCATGTGCACACCATCAGGGTGTGCGGTTCCCCGGATGAGGCGCTTCATGCGCACCACCCGTGTCACTTCCCCGTAACGGCGCCCAGGCGGCCGTGGGCGCGAGTTCTCCGCCCGGACACAGGAAGGGACCAAATGCACGCGTTTGGTCGCACAGAGCCATTTCAGGGCCGTCCAGGCCGGTCAGAGCCCCTGTGCGCCATGCGTCCGAACTGTCACACCCCCGTTCCCGTCCGGTGGGCGGCGCCCACGACGTCGGAGGCCCGGGCCACGCCCCGCGCGTCCAGCAGCTCCGTGAGCTCGCGGAGCACGCGCGCGCACGCCGAGGGGTCGGAGAAGTTGGTCGTGCCGACCGCCACCGCGCGGGCACCGGCCGCCATGAACTCCAGCGCGTCGGCGCCCGTGCGGATTCCGCCCATCCCGATGACGGGCACGTCGGGCAGCGCCTCGTGCACGCGGTAGACGCACCCCACCGCGAGCGGGCGGATGGCCGGGCCGGACAGCCCGCCCATGCCACCGGCCACCGCCGGGCGCAGGGTGCGGGTGTCCACGGCCATGCCGCGCACCGTGTTGACCATGGACAGCCCGTCCGCGCGCGCCTCCACGCACGCGGCCGCCAGTTCCACCACGTCGGGGACGTCGGCGGCCAGCTTGGCCAGCACCGGAAGTCCGGAGCGGGTGTGGGAGCGCACCGTGCGCACCACCGCCGCGGCCCGGGCGGGGTCGTCGGCGAAGTGGCGCCCGGCGGGGTCGGAGGGGTCCGGGCAGGAGAGGTTGACCTCGACCGCGCTGACCCCGTCCGCCGCCGATACGCGCCTGGCCAGCTCACCGAACTCGCCCACCCCCGTACCGGCGATGGACACGATGGCGCGGCCGCCGCGGGAGAGCAGCCAGGGCAGGTCCCGCTGGAGGAACACGTCCACCCCCGGGCCCTGCATGCCCGTCGTGCTGAGCATGCCGCTGGGCGTCTCGGCCATGCGCGGGGCGGGCCGCCCGGCGTGGGGCTCCAGCATCACCGACTTGGTGGTGACGGCGCCGATCGAGGCGATGTCGAGGAACTGGGCCAGCTCCCGGCCCGCTCCGGCGCAGCCGGCCGCGGCCACCACCGGGTTGGGCAGTTCACAGCCGCCCAGCCGGGTCCTGAGGTCTGCGTTCACTTTTCCCACTGCTCTCGGGTGCTGACGGTGTCCGGGCGGCGGGGCACGGCCGGAGCCGGGTGCCCGGCACGACCCTCGGTCGCGCGTCCGAGCCCGTGGAGGGCCCGGTGCGTCAGGCGATGTCGCGCGCCGACTCGGCGGCGCGTGCGGCGCTGGAGCCCTTCCAGCCGGGGGCGCCCAGGGCGTCGAAGGGAATGGTGCCCACGTCGTCGAAGCGCACCTGCTCGCCCCGGAAGACCGGGCCGTCCACGCACGAGCGCACCATGCGGGTGATGCCGTCCTCCCCCACCACGGGGATGACGCAGGTCATGCAGATCCCGGTGCCGCAGGCCATGGTCTCCTCCACCGCCACCTGGACGGGTATGCCGTGCTCGCCCGCCACGGCGGTGACCGTGCGCAGCATGGGCATGGGGCCGCACGCGTAGACGGCGTCGGAACGGCACTCCTCGATCACCCTGCCCAGGACGTCGGTGACCCGGCCGCGGGTGCCGAAGGAGCCGTCGTCGGTGGCGAAGACGGCCGTCTCGGCGACACGGCGGGCGGTGATGGCGCTGAACACCCGGTCGGCGGAGGCGGCGCCCAGCACGAAGTCCACCCGGCAGCCGCGCCTGCGCAGCGACAGGGCGAGCGGGAACAGCGGTGCGCTGCCCGAGCCGCCGCCCACCAGCACGCAGTTGACCGGGTCCCTCGGCAGCGGGAAGGGGCGGCCCAGGGGGCCGACCACGTCCAGCAGGTCGCGCGACCTCCGCTCCGCCAGCCAGGCGGTGCCGGCACCGCGCACCGAGAACAGGAACTCGACGGTGCCGCCGTAGTCGGGCTTGACGTCGTGGATGGCGAAGGGGCGGCGCAGCAGGGTGCTGGAGTGGTCGCCGCCGACCGCCACCGACACGAACTGCCCGGGCCGGAAGCGCTCGGCGATGCCCGGGGCGACCACGGTGATGGCGTAGTAGGCGTCCACCCTGCGCACGTTCAGCACGGGGCACCTGGCCTGCACCGGTCCGTTGTCGCTCATCAGGTCGTGGCGTCCCCGCCCCGGTGTCGCGTGCCGGGGCGCCGGCGGGACGCCGCCCTCCCCCCTCTGGATTCCTGAGTTGCCCTGTGCGCCAACCGTATCGGCGGGGGCGCCGTGGAACGCACCGTTCCCGGCGCCCCGCCCGCCTTCCGGGTCCTGGTCCCCTCGTGGGCCGACCGGACACGTCGCCGGTGCGGCCGGGCACTCCGGCCCCGGACGCTCTCGTACCCGCGGCGGTGCCGGAGCGCCGAGGTGCGCTGCGGGTACAGGACCACGGCCCACGGGGCGGGCCGAGCGGAGCGGAGCACAGCCCGCGGGCGGGCACGGCTCCGCTCCCCATCCCCTAGCTCCGGTCGGCGGTGAGGGTCCGCGCGTGCTCCTGGAGGGAGCGCACGCCGATGTCCCCGCGCACCCGTGCCTCGATCGCCTGCACCGCGGCGGCCAGGCCCTGGACGGTGGTCACGCTGGGCACGCCGCGCACCACGGCCGCGGTGCGGATCTCGTACCCGTCCAGGCGCGGACCGGCCTGCCCGGCGCTGCCGAACGGCGTGTTGACGATGAGGTCGACGCCCCCGGCGTGGATGAGCTGCACGATGGTCGGCTCCCCCGCGGGACCGCTGCCCTCGCTGTGCTTGCGCACCACGGTGGCGTGCACGCCGTTGCGGCGCAGCACCACGGCGGTGCCCTCGGTGGCCAGGATCTCGAAGCCCAGGTCGGCCAGGCGCTTGACCGGGAAGATCATCGAGCGCTTGTCGCGGTTGGCCACCGAGACGAACACCCGGCCCCGGTCGGGCAGGGAGCCGTTGACGGCCAGCTGCGACTTGGCGTAGGCGGAGCCGAAGTCGGTGTCCAGGCCCATGACCTCGCCGGTGGAGCGCATCTCGGGGCCCAGGATGGTGTCGACGCCCTCGCCCTCCTTGTCGATGAACCGGTTGAAGGGCAGCACGGCCTCCTTGACCGACACCGGGGCGTCGACGGGCAGGTCGCCTCCGTCGCCGTCGGCGGGCAGCATGCCCTCCTCCCGCAGCTCGGCGATGGTGGACCCGGCCATGACGCGGGCGGCGGCCTTGGCCAGCGGCACCGCGGTGGCCTTGGACACGAACGGCACGGTGCGCGAGGCGCGCGGGTTGGCCTCCAGCACGTTGAGCACGCCGGAGGCGAGCGCGTACTGGACGTTGATCAGTCCGCGCACCCCGGTGCCCCGGGCGATGGCCTCGGTGGAGTAGCGGATGCGCTCGATGTCCTCGCGGCCCAGGGTGATGGAGGGCAGGGTGCACGCCGAGTCGCCCGAGTGGATCCCGGCCTCCTCGATGTGCTCCATGACGCCGCCCAGGTACAGGTCGCGGCCGTCGTAGAGGGCGTCGACGTCGATCTCGATGGCGTCGTCGAGGAAGCGGTCGATCAGCACCGGGTGCTCGGGGCTGACCTCGGCGTTGCGCTCGATGTAGTCGGCGAGCATCGTCTCGCTGTAGACGATCTCCATGCCCCGGCCGCCCAGCACGTAGGAGGGGCGGACCATGACGGGGTAGCCGATCTCGTCGGCGACGATCCTGGCCTCGGCGAAGGAGTGGGCGGTGCCGTACTTGGGCGCGGGCAGCCCGGCGTCGTCCAGGACCTTGCCGAACGCGCCGCGGTCCTCGGCCAGGTCGATGGCCTCGGGGCTGGTGCCGATGATGGGCACCCCGGCCTCCTTGAGGCGGCGGGCCAGGCCCAGCGGGGTCTGGCCGCCCAGCTGCACGATGACCCCGGCGACCGTGCCGCTGAGCTGCTCGGCGCGCACGACCTCCAGCACGTCCTCCAGGGTGAGCGGCTCGAAGTAGAGCCGGTCGCTGGTGTCGTAGTCGGTGGAGACGGTCTCGGGGTTGCAGTTGACCATCACGGTCTCGTACCCGGCGTCGGAGAGCGCGAAGGAGGCGTGGACGCAGGAGTAGTCGAACTCCACGCCCTGGCCGATGCGGTTGGGTCCCGAGCCCAGGATGATGATCTTGGGCTTGTCGCCCGGGGGGACCTCGGTCTCCTCGTCGTAGCTGGAGTACAGGTAGGGCGTGCGGGCCTCGAACTCGGCGGCGCAGGTGTCCACGGTCAGGTAGACGGGGTGGATGTCCATGGCGTGGCGCAGTTCGCGGACCACGTCCTCGCTCTTGCCGGTGATCTCGCCGATCTGGACGTCGGAGAAGCCCAGCCCCTTGGCCTCGCGCAGCAGGTCGGCGTCGAGCTTGGGCGCGTCGGCCAGGACGCGGGCCGTCTCCTCCAGGCGCAGCATCTGGTCCAGGAACCACGGGTCGATCCTCGTCGACTCGTGGATCTCCTCGACGGTGGCCCCGGCGCGCAGGGCCTGCTGGACCTGGCGCAGCCGGTGCTCGGTGGGGGTGGCGGCCCTGCGGAGCAGGTCGTCCTTGTCACCGGGCTCGCCCGCCCAGGTCAGGCCGATGCCCTTCTTCTCCAGGGAGCGCATGGCCTTCTGGAGCGCCTCGGGGAAGGACCGGCCGATGGCCATGGCCTCGCCCACCGACTTCATGGTGGTGGTGAGGGTGGGGTCGGCGCCCGGGAACTTCTCGAAGGCGAACCGGGGGACCTTGACGACCACGTAGTCCAGCGTGGGCTCGAAGCTGGCCGGTGTCTCCCGGGTGATGTCGTTGGGGATCTCGTCGAGCGTGTAGCCGACGGCGAGCTTGGCGGCGATCTTGGCGATCGGGAAGCCGGTGGCCTTGGAGGCCAGCGCCGAGGAGCGGGACACACGCGGGTTCATCTCGATGACGATGATCCGGCCGGTGGTGGGGTGGACCGCGAACTGGATGTTGCAGCCGCCGGTGTCCACTCCGACCGCGCGGATGACCGCGATACCGATGTCGCGCAGCTTCTGGTACTCGCGGTCGGTGAGGGTCATGGCGGGGGCGACGGTGATGGAGTCGCCGGTGTGCACGCCCATGGGGTCGAGGTTCTCGATGGAGCACACGACCACGACGTTGTCGTTGACGTCGCGCATCAGCTCCAGCTCGTACTCCTTCCAGCCGAGGATGGACTCCTCCAGGAGCACCTCGGTGGTCGGGGAGAGCGTCAGCCCCTGTCCGGCCATACGCCGTAGCTCGGTCTCGTTGTGCGCGAAGCCCGAGCCGGCGCCGCCCATGGTGAAGGAGGGGCGTACGACGACGGGGTAGCCGAGCTCCTCGGCGGCGGCCAGGCACTCGTCGAGGGTGTGGCAGATGCGCGAGCGGGCGGACTCGCCGCCGATGCGCTCCACGATGCCCTTGAAGCTCTCGCGGTCCTCTCCGGACTGGATGGCCTCGACGTTGGCACCGATGAGCTCGACGCCGTACTTGTCCAGGATGCCTGACTCGTGCAGGTCGATGGCGGCGTTGAGCGCGGTCTGCCCGCCCAGGGTGGGCAGGAGCGCGTCGGGGCGCTCCTTGGCGATGATCTTCTCGATCATCTCGGTGGTGATCGGCTCGACGTAGGTGGCGTCGGCCATCTCCGGGTCGGTCATGATCGTGGCCGGGTTGGAGTTGACCAGGATGACCCGGAGGCCCTCGGCCCGCAGGACGCGGCAGGCCTGGGTTCCCGAGTAGTCGAACTCGGCCGCCTGCCCGATCACGATCGGACCGGAGCCGATCACGAGGACGGATGAAAGATCACTACGGCGCGGCATGCTCTGTTCCCTCTTGCTACTTGACAGCCGAAGCGGGCTGGGCGGACATCAGGTCGACGAACGCGTCGAAGAGCTCGGCGGCGTCGTGGGGGCCGGCGGCGGCCTCGGGGTGGAACTGGACGCTGAACGCGGGGCGGTCCAGCAGCCGCAGGCCCTCGACGACCTGGTCGTTGAGGCCGACGTGGCTCACCTCGGCCCGGCCGTAGGGGGTGTCGAAGGGCGTGCCGATGGGGGCGTCGACGGCGAAGCCGTGGTTCTGGCTGGTGACGGCGACCCGGCCGGAGCGGGTGTCGATCACCGGCTGGTTGACGCCCCGGTGCCCGAAGGGCAGCTTGTAGGTGCCCAGGTCCAGGGCGCGGCCCAGGATCTGGTTGCCGAAGCAGATGCCGAAGAGCGGCCTACCCGCGTCCATGACGCCGCGCATCGCGGCGACGGGGCCGTCGGCGGTGGCCGGGTCGCCGGGGCCGTTGCTGAAGAACACCCCGTCCGGGTCCAGCGCGAGGATGTCCTCGGCGGTGGCCGCGGCGGGCAGCACGGTGACCCTGCATCCGCGCTCGGCCAGGCGCTGGGGCGTCATGGCCTTGATGCCGAGGTCGACCGCGGCGACGTGGAAGCGGGTCTCGACGCCCTCGGGCGGCAGGACCTCGTAGGGCTCCCGGGTGCTGACCTCGGCGGCCAGCTCGGAGCCGGCCATGGACGGCTGCTCGCGCACGCGGGCCAACAGGGCCTTCGGGTCGGTCTCGGTGGTGCTGATGGCGGCGCGCATGGCGCCCTTGTCGCGCAGGTGCCGGGTCAGGGCACGGGTGCCGGTGAGGGCGATGCCGACCACGTCCTGGTGGCGCAGCTCCTCGTCCAGGGTGCGCTGGGCGCGCCAGTTGGAGGTGATGCGTGCGGGCTCGCGCACGACGTACCCGGCGACCCAGACGCGGCCGGACTCGGGGTCGTCGTCGTTGACGCCGGTGTTGCCGATGTGCGGGGCGGTCATCACCACGATCTGACGGTGGTAGGAGGGATCGGTGAGGGTCTCCTGGTAGCCGGTCATGCCGGTGTTGAAGACCGCCTCGCCGAAGGTCTCGCCGGTGGCACCGAAGGAGCGGCCGTGGAAGACCCTGCCGTCCTCGAGTACCAGAATCGCCGGTCCGCCGGTTGTCTCGGACACGTTCGCCCCCTCCTCCACGCCAGGGCTGGCCTGGTCTTTCGATGCTGTGCTCACTGGATCTTCCCCTCCAGGACGGTCGGGGCACCGCGCAGGAACGTGGCGCGTACCCGGCCGGGCAGGGTCATGCCCCGGAAGGGGGTGTTGCTGCTCTTGGTGACCATGGCCGCCCCGTCGACCTCCACGGGCGCGGCCGGGTCGTACAGGACCACGTTGGCGGGCTCGCCGGCGGCGAGACCGCGGCCGTGCTCGTGGACACGGCCCACACGTGCCGGGGCCGCGGACATGCGGTCGGCGACGTCGGCCCAGGTGAGCAGCCCTGTGTCGACCATGGTGCGCTGCACGACGGCCAACGCGGTCTCCAACCCGACCATTCCCATCGCGGCGGTGGACCACTCGGTCTCCTTGGCCTCCACGGGGTGGGGCGCGTGGTCGGTGGCGACGATGTCGATCGTGCCGTCGGCCAGTCCCTCACGCAGCGCCTGGACGTCCTCGGCGGTGCGCAGGGGCGGGTTGACCTTGTAGACGGGGTCGTAGCCCTCCACCAGCTCCTCCGTCAGGAGCAGGTGGTGGGGGGTGACCTCGGCGGTGACGTCGCAGCCGCGGGCCTTGGCCCAGCGGATGATGTCCACCGACCCCTTGGTGGAGACGTGGCACACGTGCAGGCGCGAGCCCACGTGCTGGGCGAGCAGGCAGTCGCGGGCGATGATCGCCTCCTCGGCGACCGCGGGCCACCCGGGAAGGCCGAGGCGGTCGGAGACGCGGCCCTCGTTCATCTGGGCGCCCTGGGTCAGGCGGGGCTCCTGGGCGTGCTGGGCGACGACGCCGTCGAAGGCCTTGACGTACTCCAGGGCGCGGCGCATGAGCAGGGCGTCGGAGACGCAGACGCCGTCGTCGGAGAAGACGCGGACCTTCGCGGCGGAGTCGGCCATGGCGCCGATCTCGGAGAGCTGCCGTCCGGCCAGGCCGACGGTGACGGCGCCGACGGGGCGCACGTCGCAGTACCCGCCCTCGCGGCCCAGGCGCCAGACCTGCTCGACGACCCCGGCGGTGTCGGCGACGGGGTCGGTGTTGGCCATGGCGTGGACGGCGGTGTAGCCGCCCATGGCGGCGGACCGGGAGCCGGTGGCGACGGTCTCGGCGTCCTCACGGCCGGGTTCGCGCAGGTGGGTGTGCAGGTCCACCAGGCCTGGCAGGGCGACCAGGCCGGAGGCGTCGACGGTCTCGGCGTCGGCGGGGGCGTCGAGGCCCGGGCCGATCGCGGCGATCCTGCCGTCGGCCAGGAGCAGGTCGACGGGGGCGCCGCCGAGAGGGCTGGCGCCGCGGATCAGGTGCGGTCCGTTGGTGTCGGGCATCGCGGTGTTGGCTTCCTCGTGTTCTCGGTTGGGAAGGGTTCGTGGGCGCCGGAGCGCGGCTGGGCGGCTGGTGGGTCCGGGCGCCGCCGGGGCCGCCGGAGGGTCCGTGGGTGGGACCGCGGGGAGGGCCGCGCCGCCTCACCGGAGGGCTCCGGGGGTTCCCGGCCTCCGGGGCGCCCGGGTACCGGGCGCGGCGGGGCGGGCCCCGGGACGGGCGCCGTCAGGAACCGCTGAGCAGCAGGTAGAGCACCGCCATACGCAGGCTGACACCGTTGGCGACCTGTTCGGTGACGGTACACCGGGGCGAGTCGGCGACCTCGGCGGAGATCTCCATACCGCGGACCATGGGCCCCGGGTGCATGACGATGGCGTCCTCGGGCATGCGGGAGAGGCGTTCGCCGTCCAGCCCGTAGTTGCGGCTGTACTCGCGCGTGGAGGGGAAGAAGGACTCGTGCATGCGCTCGGCCTGCACGCGCAGCATCATGACCACGTCGGACTTGGGCAGGACGGCGTCGAGGTCGTAGGAGACCTCGCACGGCCAGGTGTGCACCGAGACCGGCAGCAGGGTGGGCGGCGCGACCAGGGTGACGTGCGCGCCCAGGGTGGTGAGCAGCAGCACGTTGGAGCGGGCGACACGGCTGTGCAGGATGTCGCCGACGACGGCCACGCGCAACCCTTCCAGGCGGCCCAGGCGCGAGCGCATGGTGAAGGCGTCGAGCAGGGCCTGGGTGGGGTGTTCGTGGGTGCCGTCGCCCGCGTTGAGCACGGAGCCGTCGACCCAGTTCGCGAGGCGGTGCGCGGCGCCCGAGGCGCTGTGCCGGATGACGACGCCGTCGGCGCCCATGGCCTGCAGTGTCAGAGCGGTGTCCTTGAGGCTCTCGCCCTTGGAGACGCTGGAGCCCTTGGCGGAGAAGTTGACGACGTCCGCGGACAGGCGCTTGGCCGCCAGTTCGAAGGAGGTGCGGGTGCGGGTGGAGTCCTCGTAGAAGAGGTTGACCACGGTGCGCCCGCGCAGGGTGGGGAGCTTCTTGACGGAGCGGTCGCCGACCTGGGCGAGTTCGGCGGCGGTGTCCAGGATGAGGGTGGCCTCGTCGTGGGACAGGTCTCCGGTGGAGAGCAGGTGGCGCATCAGTCGTTCCCCCCGGTGGTGGAGGGCGACGAAGAGGGAGGCTCCTCGGCCGCAGGCCGTCGGTTGAGGGTGGTGGAGGGCGACGAAGAGGGAGGTTCCTCGGCCGCAGGCCGTCGGTTGAGGGTGGTGGAGGGTGACGGGCGGGCGGGCCCGAGCAGCACCGCGTCGTACCCGTCGGTCTCGTCCAGGCGCACGGTGACGCTCTCGCGCAGGGAGGTGGGCAGGTTCTTGCCCACGTAGTCGGCGCGGATGGGCAGTTCGCGGTGGCCCCGGTCGACGAGGACGGCGAGTTGGACGGCGCGGGGGCGGCCCAGGTCTCCGAGTGCGTCGAGGGCGGCGCGGACGGTGCGTCCGGAGAAGAGGACGTCGTCGACCAGGACGACGACGCGGTCGTCGAGACCGCCCACGGGGATCTCGGTCCTGCCCAGGGCACGGACGGGGGCGGAGCGCAGGTCGTCGCGGTACATGGTGATGTCGAGCGAGCCCGCGGGGACGGTACGGTCCTCCACGCGTTCGATGAGCCGCGCCAGGCGCCGGGCGAGCGGGACTCCGCGGGAGGGGATGCCCAGGAGGGTGACGTCCTGTCCGCCCTTGGTGCGTTCGAGCACCTCGTGGGCGATACGGGTCAGCGCCCGGTTGATCTCGTTGCCCTCGAGGACGGCTCGTGTGCCCTCGGGCATCGGAGGAGCCTCGGGCACACCGCCACCGGAATCACCCGGGGTCGGTTTCTGCGCACGCAAAGTAGTGACTCCCTTCCCTGCCTCACTGAACAGGTCGTTAAAGGATGTCGATCGGAGCCACGCTACCAGCGGCGGCCGGGGAGCCCGGAGCGCGGTCGGCACCCCGGGTCACGAGTGTGACTCTCATCACATTCTAGACCCGTACACACCTATCCGAATGTAGTCATGTCGCCACACACGGGATTCGCCCATGAACCGGGTGAAACCTGAAATACCCAGGAGGGACGGGCTTTTCGGGCCATCGTGGCGCACGACTCGTCCCGTTCGGTCCGCACATGAGAGGTGTCTCACTTACGCACGGTTTGGCCACTGATTAGTCGCGTTTCACACCAACGGCTTGACCTGGGAGGCAGACCCCCCTACCGTCACTGTCTGTAACCACTGCCGGGTGGGGTTGCATCCCGTGACCATCCGCTGGACCGCATAGGCGGCCCGCCGAGTACGAGCGGACGTCTCCCCCACCACGCCAGCCACCGTCACGGCCGGGAGCGACAAGAAATGCCATCCGAATACGCCAAGTCCCTCGGTGCGCGGCTGCGTGCCATCCGCACCCAGCAGGGCCTGTCCCTGCACGGGGTGGAAGAGAAGTCCCACGGACGCTGGAAGGCCGTCGTGGTCGGCTCCTACGAGCGCGGCGACCGTGCCGTCACCGTCCAGAAGCTCGCCGAGCTGGCCGACTTCTACGGTGTGCCGATGTCGGAGCTGCTGCCCGGCGGCGCGGCTCCCACCCCGCTGGGACCCACACCCAAGCTGGTCATCGACCTGGAGCGCATGCAGCAGCTGCCGCACGAGAAGGCCGGGCCGCTCTCACGCTACGTCGCCACGATCCAGAGCCAGCGCGGCGACTACAACGGGCGGGTGCTCTCCATCCGCCAGGAGGACCTGCGTTCACTCGCGGTCATCTACGACAAGTCGCCCGGCGACCTGACCGAGGAGCTCATCAACTGGGGTGTTCTCGACCCTGAGGCGCGTCGCGCGGTCGACGCCTTCTAGGGGCGGACCGTCCAGGACACGGCAGACGAGGAACCCCACCCGCTCGACGAGAGCCGGCGCCGAGGCGCCGGCTCTCGTCGTTTCCGGGGCGCGTGGTGGGACCCGGGAGGGCGGTGCGAGCCGGACGTGGGGCTTCCCCTCCCCAACCCGGCCGCACCGCCCCCTCCGCCGAGCGGGGGACCCGGCGGAGTCGGTCGAACTCCTGTTCGACACCGTCCAGTTAACCCCAGCCCGACGGACCCGTCAAGAACCCCTCGGGGCCCGCGCGCCGTCCGCGCCGAACCCGGGCGGGCCCCGCGGTTCGGGGCTAGTGTTGGGGTGTGGACGCCGATACCGAACTGCGTGAACTGGCCCCACCCGCCTTCACGCACGCCGTCCCCGCGCTGCTCCAGGTGTACGAGGCGGCCATGCGGCCGCCCCCGGAGCAGCTGCCGGGACGAGCGTCCGTCATGAACAACCACGCCGGCCATCCGGGCTTTCGCGCGGTGGTCGCCGTGCGCGGGGGCCACCCGGTCGGCTTCGCCTACGCCTTCCACGGGTGCTCGGGACAGTGGTGGCACGACACGGTCGTGCGGGAACTGCACGCGTGCGGGCGGACCCGGCAGGTGCGCCGCTACCTGTCCGACCCGCTGGAGATCGCCGAGGTGCACGTCCACCCCCGCGCACAGGGCCGGGGCGTGGGACGGTCCCTGCTCCACGCCCTGTGCCGGGGCCGCCCGGAGCCCACCGCGGTGCTGTCCACCCGTTCGGGGCCCTCCGTGGCGCGCCACCTGTACCGCTCGTGCGGCTTCACCGAGGTGCTGGAGGACTTCTCCTTCCCCGGCAGCCCCGGTCAGCCCTTCTCGATCATGGCCGCCCGGCTGCCTCTGGCCGGCTCCGGTGACCGGCGATCTCCCGATAGATCTGCCTGGTGGCCGTGGACTGGTTCGAGGTGATGAAGTGGATGCCCGGCGCGCCCTCGGCCAGCAGCCGCTCGCACATGCGCTGGGCGTACTCGATGCCGAAGGCCCGCACGGCCTCGGCGTCGTCGCCGAAGGACTCGAAGCGCTCGGCCAGGTCGCGCGGGAAGGGCGCCCCGGAGAGCTGCTCCGAGCGCGGGATGAACGAGGTGCGCACCACGGGGAACACCTCGGGGATGATGGGCACCTCGCAGCCGCGCGCGGCCACCCGGTCGCGCAGGCGCAGGTAGTCCTCGGGGTCGAAGAACATCTGCGTGATGGCGTAGTCGGCGCCCGCCTCGCACTTGCGCACGAAGTAGTCGGTGTCGGTCTCGACGTCGGCCGAGCGCGGGTGCTTGAACGGGAAGGCCGCCACGCCCACGCAGAAGTCGCCGCTGTCCTTGATGAGGCGGACCAGTTCCTCGGCGTAGGTCAGCCCCTCGGGGTGGGTGACCCACTCGCCGTTGGGGTCCCCGGGCGGGTCGCCGCGAACGGCGAGCATGTTGGACACGCCCGCGTCGGCGAGGCGCCCCACGAGGTGGCGCAGTTCGGCGACGGAGTGGTCGACCAGGGTCATGTGCGCGACCGGGAGCAGGGTGGTGTCGGTCGCGATGCGCTCGGTGGTCTCCACCGTCATCCCGCGCGTGCTGCCGCCGGCGCCGTAGGTGACCGAGACGAAGGAGGGGCCGAGGGCCTCGATCTCCCGGATGGCGCGCCACAGGCGCTCCTGCGCCCGGGGCGTGCGCGGGGGGAAGAACTCGAAGGAGAACATCGGCTCGCCCGCGTCGAGGAGCTCGCGGATATGACGCGGCCTGGGGGCCGGGTTTCTGGGCGCCACGGGGCGTGTCGGTGCTGACAGCATGGACACCACCATAGGCGAGGCGTCCCCTCCCGGTGGGAGTGACGTCCCACTCCGTGAGACCAGTGGCGGACACCACTTCCGGGCACGGCCCGGGGCGGGCCGGCCAGGCGAGGGATGACCGGCCCGTGCCGGACAGCCGATAATGTGCGGACCATGGTGCCTTCCTCTTCCCCGTCCGCCTCACCCGTCTCCGTGATCCGCTCCGACGTGGACCATGAGCTGTCCGGATTCAGTGCCGCCCACCGGGCCCAGGTCCTGGAGATCGGCGAGGAACTGGCCCCGGCGATGGACGCGCTGGAGGCGATGCTCTCCGGCGGCAAACGCCTGCGGCCCACCTTCTGCTACTGGGGATGGCGGGGAGCGGGCGGCGCGGCCGACGACGAGCGGGTGGTCCGGGCCGCGGCCTCCCTGGAGTTCCTCCAGGCGTGCGCGCTCGTCCACGACGACGTGATCGACAACAGCGACACCCGCCGCGGGATGCCCGCCACCCACAAACGGCTGGCCAAGCTGCACGCCGACCACGGGTGGAGCGGCGACAGCGAGGGCTTCGGCATGGGCGCGGCGATCCTCATCGGCGACCTGTGCCTGGTGTGGTCCGACGAGATGTACCAGGCCAGCGGCTTCCCCGCGGAGGTGCTGCGGGACGGGCGCCCCCCGTTCGACGCGATGCGCACCGAGGTGATGGCCGGGCAGTACCTGGACACCCTGGAGCAGGTGCGGGGCACCGCCACCCGCGAGGCCGCGCTGCGCGTGATGCGCTACAAGTCCGCCAAGTACACGGTGGAGCGCCCGCTGCACCTGGGCGCCGCCCTGGCGGGCCGCCACGAGGAGCTGGCCGGGGTCTACACCGCCTACGGCATCCCGCTGGGCATCGCCTTCCAGTTGCGCGACGACGTCCTGGGCGTGTTCGGCGACCCCTCCACCACGGGCAAACCCGCGGGCGACGACCTGCGCGAGGGCAAGCGGACGCTGGTGGTCGCCGAGACCCTGGCACGCGTGGGCGCGGCCGACGCCGAGCGGTTCCGCTCGCTGCTGGGCGCGCCGGACCTGTCGGTGGAGTCGGTGGGGTGGATGCGCTCCCTGATCGAGGAGTCGGGCGCCCTGATGGTGTGCGAGAAGATGATCGGCGAGTACGCCGACGAGGCCGTCCGGGCCCTGGAGAGCCCGGAGCTGGACGCCGACGCACGCGAGCCGCTGCGCCGGCTGGTGGTGGCGGCCACCTCCCGCTCCCACTGACTCCCGGTTCCCGCCGGGGTCCTCTCCTCGGGCCCTCACCCGACGGCTTCAGGGGTTCTCCCTAGGGGTTTTTGAAGGGTTCCTCCCCCGCGGGGGCGTATTGTGCCCGGCAACCGCCTCCGGTTGAATCAAAAGAAGACATATCTCGACCGGAAGGCCTTCCATGCCTGGGCACGCCGTTGCACGCGGACCGGCCGGGGCGGGTGAGCGGGCGCTCGCCCCCGACCTGGCACGCGGGTCCATGCTGCTGTTCATCGCGATCGCGAACACGGCCTGGTACCTGTGGGCGGTCCCCATGAGCGGGATGAGCGCCCACCCGGAACCCGCGGGCGCTCTGGACGCCGTCGCGCAGTTCTTCACCGTCATGGCGGTGGACTCGCGCAGCTATCCGATGTTCGCCTTCCTCTTCGGCTACGGCATGGTGCAGCTGGCCCGGCGCCAGGAGGCCGCGGGCACCAGTGCGCGGGACGTGGACGCGCTGCTGCGCCGCCGCAACCTGTGGCTGCTCGTGTTCGGCTTCGTGCACGCCCTGCTGCTGTGGATGGGCGACGTCCTGGGTGCCTACGGCCTGGCGGGGCTGGTGCTGGGCTGGCTGTTCCTCCGGCGCGCGGACAGGACGCTGCTGGTGTGGGCCGGCGCGATCACCGGGCTGATGCTGCTGCTGTCGGCGTTCAGCCTGGTGGGGCTGGCGTTCACCCCCGCCGACGGCGCCGCATCCCCGGCGCCCGGCCTCGAACAACTGGCCGCCAACATCGGCGAACCCTCGTTGTGGGGCGCCGCGCTGGGCCGTCTGACGGCGTGGCCGCTCGTCGTCCTGGGCCAGGGCCTGCTGGGCCTGGCCGTGCCCACGGCGATCCTGCTCGGCTACTGGGCGGCGCGCCACCGGATCCTGGAGGAGCCGGGGAACAACCTGGCGCTCCTGCGCCTGACCGCGTTCGCCGGCGTCACCGTCGGCTGGCTGGGCGGACTGCCCTCGGCCCTGGCCCAGGTCGGGGTCTGGGAACTGTCCCCCACGCAGGCGAGCATGCTGAGCATGCCGCACATGGTGACCGGTCTGGCCTGCGGGCTCGGGTACGTGTCGCTGATCGCCCTGGCGGCGCGCCGGCTCCAGGAGCGCGGGCGCGGATCCGGCCCGGTGGTGGAGGCGCTGGCCGCGACCGGCAAGCGCTCCCTGTCGGCCTACCTGGCCCAGTCGGTGCTGTGCGCGCCGGTCCTGGCGGCCTGGGGCCTGGGGGTGGGGGCCCACCTGACGTCGTGGTCGATGTTCCTGTTCGCGGTCGGCGTGTGGCTGGTGACGGTGGTGGCGGCCCATGCGCTGGAGCGGGCGGGCAGGCGCGGGCCGGCCGAGGTGCTGCTGCGCCGCCTGGCCTACCGCGGACCGGTCGCGGGAGGCGCGCGGGAGCCGGAGGAGGGCCCGGTCGGCGGCCGTGATCCGAAGGCGTGAAAAAGGGGCGTGCCGGTGAGTGCCCGGCACGCCCTCGTAACGCAGGATGGAGTGTCATGGGCGACGATCACATGACAAACCACACCATAGGGGTGACCGGGGCGACCGGGGCGCTGGGCGGGCGGGTCGCCGCCCGGATCGCGAGGCTGGGGATGTCCCAGCGGCTCATCGTACGTGACATCAACCGCGCCCCGGAGTATCCCGGCAGCAGCGCGGCGATGGCGGCCTACGAGGACACGGAGGCCTTCGAACGGGCGTGCCGGGGGGTGGACACGCTGTTCCTGGTCTCGGCGACCGAGTCCGAGGACCGGGTCGACGTCCACCTGAGCGCGGTGGACGGCGCGATCAAGGCCGGGGTCTCCCGGATCGTCTACCTGTCCTTCCTGCGGGCGGGCCCGGCGGCGACGTTCACGTTCGCGCGCACCCACTTCTTCACCGAGGCGCACATCCGGTCGACCGGGGTGCGGCACACGTTCCTGAGGCCCAGCCTGTACCTGGACCTGCTGCCGGACTGGGTGGACCACGGCGGCGTGGTGCGCGGCCCGGCCGGCGAGGGCAGGGTCGCGTGGGTCTCGCGGGACGACGTGGCGGACGTGGCCACGGCGGTGCTGACCGACCCGATGACCACGCTCAGCTCCGACAACGCCACCTACGACGTCACCGGCCCTGAGGCCCTGTCCCTGGGCGCGGCGGTGGACAGGCTGAGCACGCTCACCGGCCGCCCGGTCCGGTACGTGCCCGAGACCCGCGAGGAGGCGCTGGAGTCGCGCCGCGGCGGCGGCGCCCCCGACTGGGCCGTCGAGGGATGGGTGTCGTCGTACGAGGCGATCGCCTCCGGGGAACTGGACGTGGTCGCGCCCACCGTCCCCGAGCTGACCGGACACCCGGCCCAGTCCATCGAGGGCTTCCTCCGGCGCCATCCCAGTGCCCTGTCACACGTCGCGGTCTGACCCCGGGCCGCCACCCCGCCACCGCCGTGCCCCGCGCGCGGCGGTTCCACCGCCTGCGGGCCGCTGCGCCGCCGGCTTTCTCCACGGCGGCATTGACCTCAAGCATTGTTGAGGAAGAAGGATGTGCGGTGTCGGCGAGGCGGACACGGAGGAGAAGAGATGCGCGCGGTGGTGGTGGACGGATTCGGCGGTCCCGAGGTCCTGGTGGCCCGGGAGGTGTCCGAACCCGAGGTGGGGCCCGGACGGGTACTGGTGGAGGTCGGGGCGTCCAACGTCATGTATCTGGACACCCTGGTCCGGAGCGGCTGGGGAGGGGAGTACTTCCCCGTGTCTCCCCCCTACGTCCCCGGCGCGGGAGTGGTCGGGCGGGTGGCCGCGCTCGGTGAGGACGTGGACCCGGGCTGGACGGACGCCCTGGTGGTCACCGACACCGGGCACACGGACGCGTCGGAGGGGCGTACCACCCTGCCCGTGGACGGATACGCCGAGCGGGCCGCCGTTCCGGAGTCGGCACTGGTCAGGGTGCCCGAGGGGGTGGACCCGAAGGCGGCGCTGGCACTGCTGCACGACGGGCCGACCGCGCTGGCGCTGGAGCGGGCCGCGGCCTTCGGCCCCGGCAGCACCGTCCTGGTCGCCGCCGCCACCGGCGGGGCGGGCAGCCTGGCCGTCCAACTGGCCCGTGCGGCCGGAGCACGGGTCCTCGCCGCGGCCCGGGGAGAGGCCAAACTGGCGCTCGCCCGTGAGCTGGGCGCGCACGAGGCCGTGGACTACTCCCGGCCGGGCTGGGAGAAGCGGGTTCTCGAGCTCACCGGGGGCACCGGGGTCGACGTCGTCCTGGACGGCGCTGGGAGCGCCCTGGGCGAGGCGGCCTTCGGGGCCGTGGCCGACGGCGGACGCTTCATCGGCTACGGAACGGCGGGGGGCCGCTTCTCAGAGGTGGACACCGAGGAGGCCGGGCGCCGCGGTGTCGAGGTACTGGGCCTGTTCGACCTGCAGGCACAGGACCCCGACGACAGGCGAAGCGCCCTGCGGTACATGCTGGAGCTGACCCGCCGGGGCGAGATCACCCCGCACGTAGGGCTGGCCCTGCCGCTGGAGCAGGCGAGCCGGGCGCACGCCGCGCTGGAGGGGCGCACGGTCCTCGGCAAGGTCCTGCTGGTGTCCTGAACCGGGGCCGGGCGCCCGTGCCTCAGCCCTGTCCGGGTGTCCTGGCGGTCAGGCGCCGGCGCAGCTCCGCGGCGGCGGCCCGGGGGTCCGGCGCCTCCGTGATCGCGCGCACGACCACGACCCTGCGGGCACCGGCGTCCAGCACCTGGTCGATGTTGTCGGCGTCGATCCCGCCGATGGCGAACCAGGGGCGGTCGGCGCCCAGGGCCGCGGCCCGCCTCACCAGGTCCAGCCCGGCGGCCGGGCGGCCCGGCTTGGTGGGCGTGGCCCAGGTGGGGCCGACACAGAAGTAGTCGCTGCCGGGGTCCTCGGCGGAGGCGGCCGCGGCGTCGGCGTCGTTGTTGGAGCGGCCGATGAGGGGATCGGCGCCGATGATGTCGCGGGCCATGGGGACGGGCAGGTCGCGCTGGCCCAGATGGAGGACGTCGGCGCGCACGGCGCGGGCGATGTCGGCGCGGTCGTTGACCGCGAGCAGGGCGCCGTGCCGCTCGCAGGCATCCTGCATCACCTCCAGGGCCGCGATCTCCTCCCGGGCCTCCAGGCCCTTGTCCCGGAGCTGGATGATGTCCACTCCCCCGGCCAGGGCGGCGTCGGCGAACTCGGCGAGATCGCCCCGCCCGGTCCGGGCGTCGGTGCACAGGTACAGAAGGGATGTGTCCAGGCGCTTGCGCAGGCTGGTTCCGTGGCTGGTCCTCACACCGCTCACCTTAGGCCCTGAGCCGGGCGGGCCCAAGGGGAGGGAGCGCGACGGCGCGCCCCCCGCAGATTCCGGTCCGAACCGTGTGCGGGGGGCGGGTTCCACGGGAGGAGCCGGGCCGCGACGGGTGCTGCGCCGTAGGCGTCCGCTGAGGATCGCGGCGGGCGACGGCGTGGGCACGGGCCTCAGGCGTGGGCGACGCCGAAGAACCCCGGTCCTTGGCGCCCCGAGCCCTTCGTGAGGAACCACGGCCGGAGGCCGACCGTCGAGGATGGTGGAGGGTGACGGGCGGGCCCGCGGGCACGCGAACTAGAAGGCCATGCTCTGCGCGCGGCGGCGCACCTCGGTGCCCCGGTTCTCACGCATGGCCTGGATGGGCGTGCCCGGCAGGGAGTCGTCGGGTGTGAACAGCCAGCGCAGGGCCTCCTCGGTGGAGAACCCCGCGTCGCTGAGCAGCATCACCGTGCCCGGCAGTCCCTTGACCAGGTCGTGGCCGTCGACGAACGCGGCGGGGATGGACAGCTCACCTCCGCGGACCACGCCCATCAGTCGGTTCTCACGGATCAGTGTCTTGATCCGGTTCGGGCTCACGCCCAGCGGCTGGGCCGCCTCCTTGAGGGTCAGCCACTCGCCGACCAGTGCGTCGATGTCCATGTCGCTTTGTGTCACGGCACCAATCTGCCACATCCCCGCACGTGCGGTGCACCTGTGGCGCGGATGAGACGGCTCTCGGCTCGGAATCCGCCCGTTTCCCGCTCCGGCGGAGGCCCCAGGGCGTGTTCGGCGGACACGCCCTAGAATGGGGACGGACCCACACATCCCGCGGGAGCCGGGTGATACCCGGCTGAGAGGGAGGCTGGCAGCCTCCGACCGCACGAACCTGATCCGGATCATGCCGGCGAAGGGAGGGGAGACCAGCGCCGTGCGCACTTCGAACACCCCCCGCTCCCCCATGGGGCACCCCACCGACGGACGTGCCGGCGACCGCGGCGTCGTCGTGGTCGGCGGCGGCCTCGTCGGGCGTGTCACCGCCTGGCGCGCCGCCCAACGGGGGCTGTCCGTCACCCTGGTCGAACCCGACCCCGTGGCCGACCCGGCCGGGGCCCGCGCCGCCTCCACCGTCGCGGCGGGCATGCTCACCCCCGCCACCGAGGCGGTGTTCGGCGAGGAGCCCCTCATGGAGCTGGGGGTCCGCTCCGCTGCCATGTACGCCGACTTCGTCACCGAACTGGAGGAGGCCAGCGGCCTCGGCGTGGGCCACCGCGCCACCGGCACGCTCCTGGTCGCCTTCGACCGCGACGACCTGGCCGTCCTCACCGAACTGCACGAACTCCACCAGCGCCTGGGCATCGCCACCGAACGCCTGACCAGCCGCGGGTGCCGACGCCTGGAGCCGATGCTGGCCCCGTCCGTGCGCGGCGGCCTCCTGGCCCCCGACGACCACTCCGTGGACCCGCGGCGGCTGCTGCGCGCCCTGGCCGTGGCGGGCGAGCGCGCGGGCGTCACCGAGATCGCCGGGCGGGCCGAGGAGGTCCTCGCCCCCGGCCCGGACGGCACCCGGCTGGGCGTGCGCCTGGACGACGGTCGGCTGCTGCCCGCCGACCAGGCGGTCCTGGCCGCGGGCTGCTGGGGCGACGCGGTCGGGGTCCCCGAGCCGGTGGTCCCGCCGCTGCGCCCGGTCAAGGGCCAGCTGCTGCGCGCCCGGGTGCCCGCCGGTGAGCCGCCGATCGTCGGCCGGACGGTCCGCGGACTCGTCAGGGGCTTTCCGACCTACCTGGTGCCGCGCGCCGACGGCGAGGTGGTCATCGGCGCCACCCAGGAGGAGCTGGGCCACGACACCTCGCTCACCGCCGGGGGGCTGTGGCAGGTGCTCCGGGACGCACGCGAACTCGTCCCCGGGGTGAGTGAGCTGGAGATCACCGAGACCTGTGTGGGCCTGCGCCCGGGCTCACCCGACAACGAGCCCCTGCTGGGCCCCACCCGGGTACCGGGGCTGCACCTGGCCGCCGGGCACTTCCGGCACGGGGTGCTGCTGACCCCGGTCACCGGCGAGGTCATGGCCCGGGCACTGACCACCGGCGTCCTGCCGGAGTACGCCCAGCGCTTCGCCGCGGACCGGGTGTTCGGCGGCGGGGGCACGACGAAGCGGAAGCAGTGGGAGTAGCAGTGGAACTGATCATCAACGGCGACCGCCGCGAGGTTACCGACGACACCACGGTGGAGGCGGTCGTGCGCGACCTGACCGCCGCCGCGAACGGTGAGATCCCCGGCGGTATCGCCGTGGCCGTCAACGACGAGGTGGTGCGCCGCGCCGCGTGGTCCGACAACGCGCTGGGCGCGGGTGACCGCGTGGACGTCCTCACCGCAGTACAGGGAGGCTGAGCATGGCCGAGTACACCGCCCGCGCCGACGACCCGCTCGTGATCGCGGGGACCGCCTTCGGTTCCCGGCTGATCACCGGCACCGGAGGGGCTCCCTCCCTGGAGGTCCTGGAGGAGGCCCTGGTCACCTCCGGCACCGAGTTGACCACCGTGGCGATGCGCCGGGTCTCCCCCGCCACCCAGGGATCGGTGTGGGACATCCTCACCCGCAACAAGATCCGGGCGCTGCCCAACACCGCCGGGTGCTTCACCGCGGCCGACGCCGTACGCACCGCCCGGCTGGGCCGTGAGGCGCTGGGCACCGACTGGGTGAAGCTGGAGGTGGTGGCGGACGAGCACACGCTGCTGCCCGACCCCGTGGAGCTGTTGGAGGCCGCCGAGCAACTGGTGGACGAGGGCTTCGTCGTCCTGCCCTACACCAACGACGACCCGGTGCTGGCCCGGCGCCTGGAACAGCTGGGCTGTGCGGCGGTGATGCCGCTGGCCGCGCCGATCGGGTCCGGGCTGGGCATCCGCAACCCGCACAACCTGGAGCTGATCGTGGAGCAGGCCGGCGTGCCGGTGATCGTGGACGCCGGGATCGGCACCGCGAGCGACGCGGCCCTGGCGATGGAACTGGGCTGCGACGCGGTGCTGCTGGCCACGGCCGTGACCCGGGCCCAGGAGCCGGTACGGATGGCCGCGGCGATGCGCGACGCCGTTCGCGCGGGCCGCGGCGCCCGGCTGGCCGGGCGCATCCCGGTGCGCCGCCACGCCCAGGCGTCCTCCCCCGGGATCGACTAGCGCGGCGGCCGGGAGCAGGCCGGGGAGACCGACGAGAGTTGGGACACTCTCACGGACACACGCATGTGGCCGATGAGATCAAAGTGATTCCTGAAACCGATGTGGCGTTCTGTGCCCCTTCCGACCCCGACGGGAGGGGAACGGAGCGCCGTCGGCCCGGTCCGCGAGGGCGTCGACCGTGGTCAGGGCCGCCCCGCCGAGTGCGGCGTGAGGCGGGTGGTTCACGCCCGGGGCGTTTGGCCCCGTCCCCTACCGTGGAAAAGGTGTGCGCCCCGGCCGCGAGGGCAGCGCGCGCACGAAGACGACCCAGGCGCGAGCATCCCCACCAACGGTGGAGCGGGGCGACGCGACCGTGAACCGCGGGGCAGACTCCGCGCGGGCTTCCGCTATCGTGTCGGTTCGACACCCGGTGTCGGGTACGCGCCACCGGCCGCGACAGCCCGCGCTCCCCGCAGCAAGGACACTACTCCGCCGTGGACATGACGACTTCCGACCCGCTCGTAGGCACCACCCTGGACCGACGCTACTTCGTCGAGTCCAGGATCGCCGGAGGCGGGATGGCGACCGTCTACGTCGCCCACGACCTGAGGCTGGACCGGCGCCTGGCGCTGAAGGTGATGCATCCTTCGCTGGCGCAGGACCCCACCTTCGTCCAGCGCTTCATCAACGAGGCCCACTCCGTCGCCAAGCTCTCCCATCCCAACGTGGTCCAGGTCTTCGACCAGGGTGAGGACCAGGGGCACGTGTTCCTGGCCATGGAGTACGTTCCCGGACGCACGCTGCGCGACCTGCTCAAGGCCCAGGGGCGCCTGGCCCCGCGCGACGCCCTGAACGTGATGGCCTCCGTGCTGGCCGCTCTGGGCGCCGCCCACCAGGCGGGCATGGTGCACCGCGACGTCAAGCCCGAGAACGTCCTCATCACCGAGGACGGCCGGGTCAAGGTCGCCGACTTCGGCCTGGCCCGCGCCGTGGAGCAGTCCAACCAGGGCCTGACCCGTACCGGCACCCTCATGGGCACGGCCGCCTACCTGGCACCCGAGCAGATCGAGCGGGGCACCGCCGACGCGCGCAGCGACGTGTACGCGGCGGGCATCATGCTCTACGAGCTGCTCACCGGCGGCCAGCCGCACACCGGCGAGACGCCCATCGCGATCGCCTACCAGCACGTCAACGAGGACGTCCCGCGCCCCTCGCACTTCCTGCCGGGCCTGCCGCCCGAGGTGGACGGGCTGGTCACCAAGGCCACCGAACGCGATCCCCGGTACCGCCTGGGCAACGCGGGCCAGTACCTGGCCAAGGTCCTGGAGGTCCTCAACGTCCTGCCCGCCTCCTCCACGGCGGGCCGGGCCCCGCTGACGCCCGTCACCCCGACGGCGGCCACGTCCTCGGTCACCGCCCCGCAGCTCATCGCCGGCGGGGCCGGCCCGGGCACCGAGAACGCCACGATGATCGTGGACATGAACTCCGCCGGCCTGGACGGGGACGGATACGACGGCTACGACGATGACGACGGGTACGACGACTACCGGAGCGGACCCGACGACCGGCGCCGCCGCAACCTGCTGATCGGGATCGGCGCGGCGGTCCTGGCGGTCATCGTGCTCGGTTCGGGCTGGTGGTTCCTCTCCGGCCGCTACGCGGACGTTCCGGACGTGGTCGGTTCCGCCCCCGAGGCCGCACGGGAGCTGATCCGCTCCGAGGGGCTGGTCTACGTACTCTCCGACGAGACCGTCTACAGCGACGTCGAGGCCGGCGCGGTCGCCGAGACCGACCCCGCGGCCGGGGAGAGCCTGTCCCCCGACGCCGAGGTCACCGTCCACCTGTCCAAGGGGCCGCAGAAGGTGTCCATGCCCGACCTCGAGGGCGAGGACTCCGCCAACGCCCTCAAGCAGATGGAGGACCTCGGCTTCGCCCCGGAGAACGTGGTCCAGAAGGAGGTGGACGCCGAGGACGTCGAGCCGGGAACGGTGGTCTCCACCGACCCCGCGGCCGGGGAGGAGGCCGACCGGGAGGGGACGGTCACGATCTCCGTCAGCCGCAGCATCTCGGTGCCCCCCGTGGTCGGCCAGGACCTGGAGGGCGCGCGCACGGCCCTGCAGGACCTCGGCCTGACCGTCGAGGTGGTCGAGCAGGAGAGCGAGGACGTCGCCGAGGGCAAGGTGATCCAGCAGAGCCCGGACAGCGGCGCCGGCGTCGGCGCGGGCGACACCGTCACCCTGACCGTCTCCACCGGCCCGCCGGGTGTGGCCATCCCCGACGTGGTCGACATGAAGGTGAAGGACGCGCGCAAGGCCCTGGAGGAGGCCGGCTTCAAGGTCAAGGTCGAGAAGCTCTTCGGCGGCGACGTCGTGACGCACCAGTCCCACACCGGCAAGGCCCCCAAGAAGACGGAGATCACGATCACCGCGACCCCGGGCGGCATCGACCTGGGCGACTTCGGCGACCGGGGCGACGACTGACGCACCCCGGGGGGGCGCCGCCCCCGGAGCGTGGGAGCACGGCCTCGGGAAGGGGCGTGCGGGCAGGCCGGGCCCGCACGCCCCTTCGACGTTCCCCGGCCCCGCGCGGACGCGGGCGGGATAGGCTCACCCGCATGGAGAGCGAGGCTATCCGGGTACTGGTGGTGGACGACCACCCGATGTGGCGCGACGCGGTCGCGCGCGATCTCGGCGAGGACGGGATCGACGTGGTGGGGACGGCGGGCGACGGGGCCAAGGCGCTGCGCATCGCCCCGGCCGCACGCCCCACCCTGGCCGTGGTGGACCTGCACCTGCCGGACATGGGCGGGGTCGAGCTGACCGCGGGCCTGGTGGCGCTGCCCGAGCCCCCGAGGGTGCTGGTGCTGTCGGCGAGCGGGGCCGGCGACGACGTACTGGCCGCGGTCAAGGCCGGGGCGACCGGCTACCTGGTCAAGTCGGCGGGCCGTGAGGAACTGCTGGACGCGGTGCGCCGGGTGCACGCGGGCGAGGCCGTGTACACCCCGGGCCTGGCCGGCCTGGTGCTGGGCGAGTACCGCAGGCTGTCCTCGGCGGAGCGGGACCCGGGCCCGGAGGCGCCCGCGCTGACCCCCCGTGAGACCGAGGTGCTGCGCCTGGTCGCCAAGGGGCTGGCCTACAAGCAGATCGCGCAGCGGCTGGCCATCTCCCACCGCACGGTGCAGAACCACGTGCAGAACACCCTCACCAAGCTGCACCTGCACAACCGGGTGGAGCTGGTGCGCTACGCCATCGACCGGGGCCTGGACGGGTGACAGGCCCGTCCCCGGGGGCGCCTCCCGCCCCCGCGGCGCGGGTTCGGCCGGTGTTCACCCACCCGGGTTGGCCTCGGATCCCCGCGCCCACTATGGTCTAGACCATATGGCGCCATGCGCCCAGGAGCTCACAAGGTCGAGGAGAAGTCGAATGCGAGTCGGAGTTCTGACGGGTGGCGGGGACTGCCCTGGTCTGAACGCGGTCATCCGCGCCGTGGTCCGCAAGGGCATCAAGGACTACGGCTACGAGTTCATCGGCTTCCGGGACGGCTGGCGCGGCCCGCTGGAGGGCGACACCATGCCGCTGGACGTGACGGCCGTGCGCGGCATCCTGCCCCGGGGCGGCACCATCCTGGGCTCCTCGCGCACCAACCTCATGAAGATCGAGGGCGGCGTCGAGCGGGTCAAGGACAACATGGCCGGACTGGGCGTCGACGCCCTGGTCGCCATCGGCGGCGAGGACACCCTGGGTGTGGCCCGCCAGCTGTACGACCGCGGCGTCAACGTCGTCGGCGTGCCCAAGACCATCGACAACGACCTCAACGCGACCGACTACACCTTCGGTTTCGACACGGCCGTGAACATCGCCACGGAGGCGATCGACCGCCTGCACACCACCGCCGAGTCGCACCACCGCGCGCTGGTGGTGGAGGTCATGGGCCGCCACGCCGGGTGGATCGCCCTGCACTCGGGCATGGCCGCGGGCGCCAACGTCATCCTCATCCCGGAGCGCCCCTTCGACATCGACGAGGTCGTCAAGCACGTCGAGAGCCGCTTCGAGACCCAGTACGCGCCGATCATCGTGGTCGCCGAGGGCGCCCACCCCAAGGAGGGGCAGATGGAGCTGGCCACCGGCGAGAAGGACGCCTTCGGCCACGTGCGCCTGGGCGGCATCGGGCAGAACCTGGCCGAGGAGATCGAGAGGCGCACCGGCAAGGAGGCCCGCTCGGTGGTCCTGGGCCACGTGCAGCGCGGCGGCACCCCCAGCGCCTTCGACCGGGTCCTGGCCACCCGCCTGGGCGTGAACGCCATCCAGGCCGTGCACGAGAAGTCGTTCGGCAAGATGGTCGGCCTGCAGGGCACCGACATCGTCCGCGTGAACCTGGCCGAGGCCACCGACACCCTCAAGACCGTTCCCGCCGAGCGCTACGAGGAGGCCGAGGTCTTCTTCGGCTAGGTACCGCAGGGGCCGGAGGTTCCCGTACCCGCGGCGCCCGAGCACGAGGCGAAGCGCGGCGGAGCCCCAAGGAAACACGGCCCGGAAGCCCGGGACCCGGATCCTCCCGGGGCTCCCGCAGGCGTCGGCCGCCGGCCACACGCGCGCCGCCCCTTCCGTACCGGACCGCGCCCCTCTCCCAGCTCCCAGGGAGGGGGGCGCACCGCGTCCGGGGGCTCCCGCGGTCCCGGGCCCGCGCACACCCCTCCACGTGGTGCCCCTCACCGAGTGCGTACCCGAGAATGGACGGAGCGGTGGGGAGGATGTTCGATACTGGAAGACGGCGACGGGCGATCCCGGTCCCGCCACCGCCACCGCCACACCCGCCCCGCACCGGGGCACGAAGGTACTCACCGGAGGTAGCACCATGTCCGCGTCGCCTGAATCCGCGCCGCTCACCGCAGCCCAGGCCGGATCCGACGCCGGGCTCGGCGAGCTCTGCGTGCTCATGAAGCTCGGCGAGATCGTCCTCAAGGGCTCCAACCGCAAGCTCTTCGAGCGGCGGCTGCACAACAACATCCGCTCCTCCGTGCGCGACCTGGGCGACGTCCGCCTCTCCCAGCGCGGCGCGGGCGTGATCATCGTGCGCAAGCCCGGGGCCTCCGACCTGGAGATCGCCGAGATCGCCGACCGCATGGCCAACGTGATGGGCGTGGTGTGGGTGCACCTGGTCCGCCGGGTGGCCAAGGACCTGGACGCGATCACCGACATCGGCGTGCGCTCCATGGCCGGGCGCGAGGGCACCTTCGCCGTGCGCGCCCGCCGCCGCGACAAGCGCTTCGAGATGACCTCCTCGGAACTGGCCGGGTACCTGGGCTCGAAGGTCATCGAGGCGTACGGGTACAAGGTGAACCTCAAGCGTCCCGACAACACCCTGTACGTGGAGGTGGACAGGGACGAGGCGTTCGTGTTCACCGACGGCATCCCCGGACAGGGCGGCCTGCCCGCCGGGATGAGCGGCCGCGGCCTGGTGCTGATGTCGGGCGGGATCGACTCCCCCGTCGCCGCGCACCGGATGATCCGGCGCGGCCTGAAGGTCGACTTCCTGCACTTCTCCGGGATGCCGTTCACCGGCCCGGAGTCCATCTACAAGGCCTACAGCCTGGTCCGCCAGCTTGACCGCTACCAGGTGGGCTCGCGGCTGTTCGTGGTCCCCTTCGGCAAGGCCCAGCAGCAGTTGAAGACCTCGGGGATCGAGCGGTTGCAGATCGTCGCCCAGCGCCGTCTGATGCTCAAGACCGCCGAGGCGCTCGCCGACGACCTGGGCGCGGAGTGCCTGATCACCGGGGACGCGCTGGGCCAGGTCTCCAGCCAGACCATGACCAACCTGACCGCCCTGGACGACGCGGTGGACCTGCCGATCCTGCGTCCGCTCATCGGCATGGACAAGACCGAGATCATGGACCACGCGCGCCGGATCGGGACGCTGGCCATCTCGGAGCTGCCCGACGAGGACTGCTGCACCATGCTGACCCCGCGCCAGGTGGAGACCGCGGCCAAGATCCCGGACCTGCGCCAGATCGAGAAGCGCCTGGACGCCGAGGAGCTGGCCGAGCACCTGGTCTCCACCGCGCAGGTGCACAAGCCCAGCTTCCTGGGCGATGAGGCGCCCAGTCGCGTGGCCCCCGCGAGCGCGCCGGTGGCCACCCCCGCCTGAGCGGCGCCTGCCGTGGGTGCGGCTCCGCCGGGCCCGTCCCCGTGGCCGAGCCGCCCGGAGAACGGACCCGGGGGTCCGCGGTGCCCCGGCTCCCGGTGACGGGGTCGGGGCACCGTCGTCTCAGCTCCGCGACCTCATATGCGGGTCGGCTGGAGGTCGGGCGCCGGGGTGAGGACACGCCCGTTCAGGGTGGCCAGGGTGCCCGCCAGGTCCCGCAGCTCGGCCAGGTCCTCCCGCAGGAGGGCCTGCGGGCCGTCGCACAGGGCGCTCTCGGGGCTCGGGTGCACGTCCACGATGACACCGTCGGCGCCGACCGCGACGGCCGCGCGCGAGAGCGGCAGGACCAGGTCGCGCTTGCCGCCCGAATGGGACGGGTCGACGATCACCGGCAGGTGGGACAGGCTCTGGGCGACCGGGACGGCGCTGATGTCAAGGGTGTTGCGGGTGGCCTTCTCGAAGGTGCGGATGCCGCGCTCGCACAGGACGATGTCGAGGTTGCCGCGCTGGGCGATGTACTCGGCGGCCATCAGCCACTCCTCGATGGTGGCGCTCATGCCGCGTTTGAGCAGGACGGGCTTGCCCGCGTCGCCCACGGCCTGCAGGAGGGCGAAGTTCTGCATGTTGCGGGTGCCGACCTGGAGCATGTCGGCGTAGGAGGCGACGAGTTCGACGTCGGCGGCGTCCACGACCTCGGTGACGATGGGCAGTCCGGTCTCGGTGCGCACCTCGGAGAGGATCTTCAGGCCCTCCTCGCCCAGGCCCTGGAAGGCGTAGGGGGAGGTGCGGGGCTTGTAGGCGCCGCCGCGCAGCAGGGACGCACCGGCCTCCAGCGCCATCCGCGCCGCGGCGAGGGTCTGCTCGGGGGTCTCGACGGCGCACGGCCCGGCGATGACGGTGACGTTGTCGCCGCCGATGGGCACGCCGCGCACACTGACGACGCTGCGGCTGTCGTGGTTCTCGCGGCTGACGAGCTTGTAGGGGACGGAGATGCGCAGGACGTCGCTGACCCCCGGCTTGGCGGCCAGGCCCAGGTCCTGGAAGCGCTCGACGTCGCCGACGAGGCCGATGATCGTGCGGCTCACGCCGCGCGTCACGTAGGCCTCGCCTCCGGCGGAGGCGACGAGTTCGACGAGATCGCCGATGTTGTCCGAGGTGGCGTCCGGTGCCATCACGATGACCATGTGGGGTGTCCCTAGCTGCTTGTCGGTTGGAGGTCCGAACCGCGTGAAGCCCGGGACACGAGAAAACCCCGGGCTCTACCGGCCCGGGGTTCAAGTCGTCTGTGTCAGCGCAGCGCTTTACAGGCGACCGGGGTATCGGGCCGGTAGCCATAAAAGCGCCAGAAGTTTCGCTGCATGGCAGTGACTATAGCGCACTCCCCCCGGGTTCGCGCACGACCGGGGTGAGTGACCTGGCTCTCGTCGGCGCCTGGCAGGATGGCCGGACGCCGGGAGCGCGTCCCGCTCCGACCGGGCGGGCACGGCCCCGGGGGCCGAGAGACGAGCAGGGGGACGGATTGTCCGAGGGAACGGACGGGGGCGGCGCGAGGGAAGACCGGTCGCGGCTGCCTCCGGGCCAGGCGGTGCGCCACGAGCACAAGCCGCTGTACTACGGACCGGTTCCCGCCTTCCGCCCGCGAAGGTGGGACTTCCGGATCATGGGGGCGACCGAGGACCTGGGGTCCTACCGCTGGACGTGGGAGGAGTTCACCCGGCTTCCGCGTGTGGACTCGACGAGCGACTTCCACTGCGTGATGCGCTTCAGCATCCCCGAGGTGCCCTGGCACGGGGTGAGCGCCGCCGACCTGGTCGCCGCCGTCCCGCCCGCGCCCGAGGTGACGCACGTGATGGCCTGGGGCGAGTACGGCTACAGCGCGAACCTGCGCCTGGACGACTTCCTGTCCGAGGGGGTGCTGCTGGCCACCCACCGGGGCGGGGAGCCGCTCGGCCCCGAGCACGGTGCCCCGCTGCGGCTGGTGGTACCGCACCTGTACGGGTGGAAGAGCGTGAAGTGGCTGCGCGCGGTGGAGTACATGACCGCGGACCGCCGTGGCTTCTGGGAGGAGCGCGGCTACCACAACCGTGCCGACCCCTGGCGGGAACAGCGCTTCTCCCACCAGGAGGAACCGGGCCACGGCCCGCCCCTGTGAGCCTTCCGCGGCCGTCCCGCGCCGGGGCGCCTCAGCGCCGGGGAACGCGCATCTCCACCTCGGTGCCCTGCCCCGGGACCGACACGTACTCGACGGTGCCGCCCAGGTCGCGCAGGCGCCCACGGACGGACTGGGCCACGCCGAGGCGGCCGTCGGAGCGGGCCGCCTCCAGCCGCCCGGGCGGGATGCCGGGACCCTCGTCGCGCACGGAAACGGTCACCGCGTCCTCCTCGTCCTCCACCAGGACCCAGGCGCGGGTGCCCCGCGGGCAGTGCCGCCGCACGTTGTCCAGGGCGGCGAGGACGGCGGCGGCCAGCTCCTCGGCGGTGTGCGCGGGCAGGGTGACGGGTGTGGCGGGCGCCGACACCGACACGTGGACCGACTCGGTGCGGCGCACCAGCTCGCGCAGGTCCACCGACCCGCCGGCCACCGCTGCGCCGGGCCCTCCCGCGTCCGTGTGGCCGGGCCTCCTCCCCGCGGCCCCCTCCCCGTCCGCGGGAGCCTCCGAGGGCAGCCCGTCGGCGACCAGGGCGCGCAGCCGCACCTCCTGCTCACCGGCCATCCGTCCCAGCTCCGCGGCCTCTCCCCCGGCCTCGGCGCCGCGCCGCCCCACCAGGGACAGCACTTGCAGCACCGAGTCGTGGATCGAGCGGGCCAGCTGCTCGCGCTCGCGGATGCGCGCCTCCAGCGCGACCGCCCGGGCGAAGCGCTCCTCGGCCTGCCCGGCCACCCGGGCCATGTACCCGACGGCCAGCCCGGCCAGGAGGAGCAGCACCACGCCGCGGGCGGTCGCGGCGGTCACGGCGGCGCCCATGACCACGCGCAGGGTGATGTCGCAGATCCCGTAGAGCAGGGCGACGGTGGCCGCGCCGCGCCTGCCCCAGATGACGCTGGCCGCCAGGGCCGCCCCGGCGAACCAGTAGCCGCTCAGCGGCGGGGCCTGGGTGAGGTAGAACGGCGTGGCCGCGGCGGCGGTGGCGAACAGGCACGCGAAGGCCACCGCCAGGTCGGCGGTGAGCAGGCGCCAGGTGCGGTGCTCGGGCCGGGCGTAGCCGTACGTGGTGGCCACGGTCCACGCCGACATCACCGCCAGCACCGTCCAGGCCAGCCAGGGCCGGGACAGGTGTTCGTGGTGCTGGACGGCGAGGAGCAGGGAGTAGGCCAGGGCCGCCGCGCGAAAGACGGCGAAGGACCGCCAGAGGGGGACGTCGAAGCCCAGTGGTCAGACCACCGCCCCGTTGTCGGGCCCGCCGTCGTCGGGGGGCCGGGAGTCGGTCATGCGCAGGATGAGCACGACGAAGCTGACCAGGAACGCCAGCACCGCCGCGAACATCAGCCAGTTGGGCAGGGTGACGCCGACGAAGGCGGCGCCGAACACCAGCACCGGTGCGCCCAGCAGGCCGAACCAGGCGGCGATGCCCACCCGGTCGCCCTGGAGCAGGGGCGGCGGGGGCGGCGGCTCGTAGTGGCCCTCCAGTTCCGCCTCGGCCCGGCGGCGGGCCTCCTCCTCCGCTTCGTCGCGGCCGCCGCCGGCCTCCGCGGGCCCCTCGGCCAGGAGGTCGCCGACGGAGAAGGTGTCCCCGTCCCGTTCTGGTGCGCCGAGGTTCTCGGCGTCGGGCCAGGAGGCGCGGCGCCGTTCGGCGGGGGTGTCGGCGTCGTCGTAGAAGCGCGCGACCAGGTCGTTCCAGACCTCGTCCTCGTCGGCGGGCTCGGCGGGAGCGGCGTCGGGGTCGACGTTGTCGGGCGGGCCGTCCAGCAGGTCGCCGCCGACCGTGGCGTCGGAGGCCGAAGCGCCCGGGGCCGGGCTTCCGGAGGCGGCGGTCCCGCCGCCCTCCTCGTCGTCTGTGTCGGGCCGGGGCTCACGCGGGGCCAGCAGGTCGGGCGCCGCCTCGGGGCGGTCGTCCAGTTCGGGCAGTTCTGCGCCCAGGACCCGCTCGGCGGCGGTCCTCTCCTCGGCGTCCACGTACAGGTGGTCGGTGGGCGGGTCGTCGTCCTGGCCTCCGGCGGGGTCGAGGACGTCCTCGTCCAGGGGGACCGCGTAGGCGGCGATGCCGCTGCGGCGCAGGGCCTCCAGCATCAGGTCGGCGTGCGGGGACGCGAGCAGGATCAGGGGCACGTAGGCGTCGGCGAGCAGGCCGTTGCCCCGACGTTGCGTCATCTGTCGGCTCCTTCCCCGCTTCTGCTGTGCTCTCGCACGAAGGCGAGGCTCCCGTCGAAGATGGTGGCGGCGTCATGGTCGAGGGTCGCCACGTGGTAGCTGTCGTGGAGCGGGTGGATCATCAGCCGGGTGTTGACCGCTCTCCTAGCGAGGATACGCAGACTGCTCGGTCCCACGACGTGGTCCTGGGTGCTCCGGTAGGCCAGGATCGGCGCTCGCAAACCGGACATGCCCTCCTGAACTTCGCGCCACAGCTTCGGGAGTGTCGCCGCGGCCGCGGTGGGCACGCGGTCGTAGCCGCCCTCGGAGGTGTCGTCCTTGGAGATGTCGCAGGCCAGGCCGGGTGTGGAGGGCATGATCCGCGAGATCGCCCGGCGGAACGGGGCGATGAGGGGCAGGCGCGGGTCCTCCACGGCAAGGGAGGGGTTGACGAGAACGGCTCCGCGTACGAGGTCGGGGTGCCGCTGCGCCAGGCGCAGGGTGAGGGCGCCGCCCATGGACAGTCCCATGACGAACACCTCCGCGCAGCGCAAGGCCAGCTCCAGCAGGGCCCGCTCGACCTCGGCCAGCCAGTCGTCGCTGGTGGTGAGGTTCATGTCCCGCCAGACCGTGCCGTGCCCCGGCAGCAGGGGCGCCTCCACGCTGAGTCCGGCGGCGGCCAGGTACTCGCCCCAGGGACGCATCGAGTACGGCGAACCGGTGAACCCGTGGCAGAGCAGGACGCCGACCTCCGACCCGCGGTGGCTGAACGGCTCCGCGCCCGGGATCAGGGGGAGGGCGTTGGACGGTCTCACGGAGCGGCTCCAGGAGTCATGCGGTACGGGGACGCGGGTGGCCGGAGCGCGGTCGTCGGGGGCGCACCGATCCTGCCTCCAGCCGTGAGGCTAGCCGCTCGGCGGACTGTTTGCCATGAGTGCACACTAACGCTCCCGCCTCCGGAGCGGAGAGGGGAGTCGCGTGCCGCGCGGGCCGACTGAGTATCCTCTTCTGCGATGGGCGAAGGGCCCGATCGGGGGCGCTTTGGCACTCGCCCCCACACGGTGGGAGGATGGCGCACGTCAGGCGGCTCTCCCCGTGTCACTCGGGCGCGGACCCACCTGGCAATGTCGGCCGAGCGGGACAGTGATCGTGGCAGACCCTGCCCAGTGCTCCCCGCGTGTGCAGGGGTGATCTGAGCGATGTTCTACTGGGTGGTCAAGGCGTTCCTGGGGCCGGTTCTGGCCGTGCTGTGGCAACCGCGTGCCGAGGGTGTGGAGAACGTGCCGCGCCGGGGTCCGGCCATCATGGTCAGCAACCACCTGTCGTTCTCCGACCACTTCTTCGGCCCACTGCCGCTACCGCGCAAGATCACGTTCCTGGCCAAGGCCGAGTACTTCACCGGCACGGGTGTGAAGGGCCTGCTGAGCCGGGCCTTCTTCACCGGGGTGGGGCAGATCCCCATCGACCGCTCCGGAGGCAAGGCCAGCGAGGCGGCGCTGCGCACCGGTCTGAGGGTGCTCAAGCGCGGCGACCTGCTGGGGATCTATCCCGAGGGCACCCGCTCCCCCGACGGCAAGCTGTACCGGGGCCGTACCGGTGTGGCCCGCCTGGCGCTGGAGTCCAGGGCACCGGTCGTCCCGATGGCGATGATCAACCTGGAGAAGATCATGCCTCCGGGCCGTACCGTGCCCAAGCTGGGGGTGCGCCCGAAGGTCAGGTTCGGCAAGCCGCTGGACTTCTCCCGCTACTACGGCATGGAGAGGGACCCCCGCGTGCTGCGGGCGGTCACCGACGAGATCATGTACGCGCTGATGGAGCTGTCCGGCCAGGAGTACGTGGACCGCTACGCGCAGTCGATCAAGGAAGAGCTGGAGGCCGAGGCTAAGGAGGCCCGGCGCGAGCAGCACGCCAGTGACAAGGACCGCAGACGCGCCGAGCGCGGACAGCGCAAGGAGGAGCGCCGCGCCCGCCGTGCGGAGAGGCGGGCCGCGAGGAAGGGCTCCAAGGAGTAGGGCGGTCCGGCGGCCGCCCGGACCGGCGGACGGCGGTCGGCCCCCGCGGCGTCCACACGGTGGAGGTCGCGGGGGCCACGTGTGCGCGGGGCCGCCCGGGCCGGGGCCGGTCAGTGCCGGGCGAGGTCTCCCGCGCCGACGATGCCCGCCTCGCCGCCGAGTTCGGCCAGGCGCACGTCGGCCAGGCGGCGGTTGGGGCGGCCCGGGACGTGGCGCGCGAAGGAGGCGCGCACCGGTTCCAGGATGATGGCCCCGGCGTCGGAGACCCCGCCGCCCAGGACGAAGCACTCGGGGTCGAGGATGGCGGCCAGGTCGGCCAGGCCGAGCCCGGCCCACTCGCCCACGGCGGCGAAGCACTCCAGGGCCGCCGGATCCCCCTCCAGCGCGGCCTGGGTGATGACGTGGCCCTGGACCTGCTCGACGACGCCGTCGGCGAGCTTGAGCATGCGCTCGGCGGCCCGTGGGTCGGTGCGTGCCCGGTCCTGGCCCTCGGCGACCAGGGCGCGGCCGCTGGCGTACTGCTCCCAGCAGCCGTGGTTGCCGCAGGCGCAGCGGCGCCCGTTGGGGACCATCCGGTAGTGGCCGATCTCCGCGGCCACGCCGTAGCGGCCCCGGTGCAGGGTGCCGCCGATGACCAGGCCGCCGCCGATGCCGGTGCCCAGGGTGACGCAGACGATGTGGTCGCTGCCGCGTCCGGCCCCGAACCTGGCCTCGGCCCAGGCGGCGGCGTTGGCGTCGTTCTCGATGACGACGGGCAGGCCGACACGCTCCCGCACACGGTCCCTGAGCGGCTCCTCGCGCAGCCCGAGGTTGACGGCGACCTGCACGGTGGCGCGGTCCTCGTCCACGAACCCGGCCACCCCCACGCCGACCGCCTCGACGGCGCCCCGCCTCGCGCGCAGCTCGTCGACGGCCTTGGCCACGACCTCGGCCAGCGCGGCGGGGTCGTCGCTGGGCGTGGGGTACTTGACCTTGTCCAGGATCTGCCCGGCGGGGTCGACGACTCCGGCGGCGATCTTGGTACCGCCGATGTCTACGCCGATGGTCAGCATGGGGGCAGCTCCTTCGTACTTACGCCCGAACTCTGACATAAGTCTCAAGGTTCATGGCAGAGGGTTTCCATATGCGCGAGGCCCCTCGATTAAACCAGGCCCCGGGCACCCGGGACACCCCCGGCTTCGGACCCGCTCCCCGGCGCCTACTCCCTTGCCGTGACCCGGCGTTCGGTACCGCCCGCCGTGCCCCCGTCGCGGCCCGGCCCCGGATCTTCCCCGGAGCGCCGCTGGTCGGCGGCGTCGGCGCGGGTCTGCTCCAGGGAGCGCTCGACCACGTCCCAGGTGCGGCCCAGGGCTCCGACCATGGCCAGTCCCGCCCGGCCCAGGTGACCGGCGACCTCGGGGGCGGACGTGCGCACGATGTCGAGGACCTCCTCCAGCGCGGGGCGCTGCTGGTCCGACTCCATGCGGATGGCCTCCTCCCACACGTCCCCCTTGCTCGGGGGCGGCGAGGTGACGGCGCTGACCCCGCGCCGGACCCCGGCCGCCAGCAGCCTGCGCTGGAGGCTGTCGACCAGCTTCAGCGCGTCGTCGACGATGTCGGGGTTCACGCCCCCGCCCTCGCCCGAACCACCGTTGCGATCAGCGTTCTCCGCCATGTCAGGTTCCTCCTTCGCGCCGCGTTCTGCTTCACGGTAACCGGCGCCCCGGGCGTCCGGGGGCTTCTCGTCGCAGGATCAGGGAGGAACCAGGGTGGGCACACGGGGGCCCCGAACCCGGGCACGCGAGGAGGCGGCCGACCCTGGAACCTCCCGGAGTTCGGAAACGTTACAAAGGACGCATAACTCTATTAATGTGCACAAAAGTCACGCCAGGCGTATAGTCTCGCGTGCGTACGAGGAGTAACCGGGATCACTGCTCTGACCTGCGCGCTCCCGGACGGCCCGCGCGGCCTCACACACCCGCGAACGGGCCTGGCACCGCGTACACACCCTGCCCCGGGGACGGGAGCCGGAGTGCCCGGCGCAGAGGGAGCGCCGCTGTGAACAGCGCGTTCACCTCGCGCCACACCTTCGTCAGGATTACCTTTGGATACCGAACGGCAACACTTTCTACTCACGAGTAGGTCCTGTTGTTACGGTCGTCACGTCCCCATCACCAGAACCCCGTACATGTCCAGGAGCACCACGTGCGCGAATACAGCTCTCCCGCGAAGGCTGAGATCTCCGATGACGCGCGACTGACCGACACGCTCTACGAGCGCGCGGCCAGCGAGCCCAACGCCGTCGCCGCCCGTCGGCAGGAGTCCGGCCAGTGGCGCGACGTCACCGTGGCTGAGCTGCACGGCGACATCGCCGCGTACGCCAAGGCCCTGCTCGACGCCGGCATCGAGCACGGTGACCGCGTCGCCCTGATGTCCCGCACCCGCTACGAGTGGACCGTCGTCGACTACGCCATCTGGTCCGTCGGCGGTGTGACCGTTCCGATCTACGAGACCTCCTCCGCCGAGCAGGTCGAGTGGATCCTGTCCGACTCCGGCGCCAAGGCCGCCTTCGTGGAGAGCGAGGACCACGCCCAGCGCATGGAGTCGGTCCGCGAGAGGACCCCCGAGCTCGGCCCGGTCTGGAGGTTCGACGGCCCCGAGTACGCCGAGCTGCGCTCCGCGGGCGCCGACGTCAGCGACGAGACGCTGGACAAGCGCCGCACCGCGGTCAAGGTCGACGACATCGCCACCCTCATCTACACCTCGGGCACCACCGGCCGCCCCAAGGGGTGCGAGCTCACCCACCGCAACTTCCTGTTCATCTCCCGCAACGCGCTCAACGGCCCCGCCAAACAGGTCATGCTCGGCAGGGAGAACCCCTCCACCCTGCTGTTCCTGCCGCTGGCCCACGTCTTCGCCCGCTTCGTACAGGTCATGGTCATCGAGGCCAGGGCCACCCTCGGCCACTTCCCCTCCACCGGCCCGGACCTGATCGAGCAGTTCTCGGTCTTTCGCCCGACCTTCCTCCTCGCGGTCCCCCGCGTGTTCGAGAAGGTCTACACCAAGGCCGAGCAGAAGGCCTCGGCCGAGGGCAAGGGCAAGATCTTCAACGCCGCCGCCGAGACCGCCATCGCCTACAGCAAGGCGCTCGCCACCGGCCGCATCCCCCTCGGGCTCAAGCTCAGGCACGCGCTGTTCGGCAAGCTGGTCTACGGCAAGCTGCTCGCGGCGCTGGGCGGCAACGCCGACTACGCCGTCTCCGGCGGCTCCGCGCTGGGCGCCCGCCTCGGCCACTTCTTCCGCGGCATCGGCTTCACCATCATCGAGGGCTACGGTCTCACCGAGACCACCGCTCCCACCTCCGTGAACAGCCCCGAGTTCAACAAGATCGGCACCGTGGGCCAGCCGCTTCCCGGCACCACCGTGAAGATCGCCGACGACGGCGAGATCCTCCTCAAGGGCGACCACATCATGGTCGGCTACTGGAAGAACGAGAAGGCCACCAAGGAGGCCTTCACTGAGGACGGCTTCTACCGCACCGGCGACCTGGGCTCACTGGACGAGGACGGCTTCCTGAGCGTCACCGGCCGCAAGAAGGAGATCATCGTGACCGCGGGCGGCAAGAACGTCGCCCCGGCCGTGCTGGAGGACCGCATCCGCGCCCACGCCCTGGTCAGCCAGTGCATGGTGGTCGGCGACAACCGCAAGTTCATCGCCGCGCTGGTCACGATCGACCCCGAGTCGTTCGCGCAGTGGCGGGAGGCCAACAACAAGACCGGTGAGGTCGCCGACCTGACCGAGGACCCGGACCTGAACGCCGCCGTCCAGGAGGCCGTGGACAACGCCAACAAGGCGGTGTCCAAGGCCGAGGGCATCAAGAAGTTCAAGATCCTGCCCAACGACTTCAGCGAGGAGAGCGGCGAGATGACCGCCTCCCTGAAGGTCAAGCGCCACGTGGTCAGCAAGCAGTGGAGCAAGGAGATCGACGACATCTACGCGGGCTGAGCCCCGTAGCACCGCCGCGCCGGAGCCGGCCGTCCCCTCGGGGGTGGCCGGCTCCCGCCGTCTCACGGCGCCTCCGCGCGGCGGGGCCGCGGGCCGACCGGGCGGGCGTGCGGTGTCACCGCCGGACCGGTGCCTCCACGGGACGGTTCCCCGTGGAAGGGGTGGGAACCCGCGCCCCTCCCCTCCACCCTCCCTCCCTCCCTCCCTCCCTCCCTCCCTCCCTCCAGCGGCCGCCAGCACACCAGACCCGTACGTGCGGCCGCCGGACGGGGCCCCACGCCCGCACGCGCCGCCACGGGCGGCCCCACGCCCGCACGGAGGCCGGACAGAGCTCGCGCGAAGGCCCTCCCGCCGACGGCACACCACGCCGGCCGGCGCCGGGCAGAGGGCGGCCAGAGGCCGCGCGAAGGCCCGCAACACGACGGACCCGGCCGCACTCGCGGCCGGGTCCGTCGATGACGTGGTGAACGCCCTAGTGGGCGGCCTCCTTCTCACCCTCCGGAGCGGAGTGGTGCAGGTGGTGGCCGCTGTGCGCCTCCACACCGTCGATGGGCACGTTGTCCTTGGTGTACCAGTGAGCCAGGGCACGACGGAGCTTCCCGGTGCCCTTGCGGGCCTTGGGGTTCTCCACACCCTTGTCGTCGACGTCGGCGTCGTCGGCCAGCGCCGTCGAGGCGATGGTCGGCTTGCTCTCCAGGACGTGGACCGTCTCCTCGGAGTTGTGCTTGTGCACCTCGATGAACTCACCGCTGGGCAGCTGCTGGATGGTCCCGCTCTCGTAGCCGTGCTCCAGGGTCTCCCGGTCACGGCGCTGCAGGCCCAGGCAGATGCGCTTGGCGATGACGAAGGCCAGGACCGGTCCCACGATGGCCAGCACACGGAAGATGTACGTGGTCACGTACAGCTCGACCGAGAAGGTCTCCGACAGGATGTCGTTGGACCCGGCCAGCCAGAGCACACCGTAGAAGGTGACGCCCGCGGCGCCCACGCCGGTGCGCACCGGCGCGTTGCGCGGACGGTCGGCGACGTTGTGCGCACGCTTGTCACCGGTGATCCACTGCTCGATGAACGGCCAGGCGGCCATACCACCGAAGACCAGGCCCGGAACGACCAGGCCCGGCACCAGCACGGCCGTCGGGATCGCGTATCCGAAGGGCGCGATGTCGAACCAGTTCGGGAAGATGCGCAGCGACCCCTCCATGAAGCCCATGTACCAGTCGGGCTGGAGCCCGGAGGTGATGGACGTCGGGGTGAAGGGCCCGAACAGGTGGATCGGGTTGATCTGGACGAACGCGCTCAGGACCGCGATCACGGCGAACGTGAAGAAGAAGAACCCGCCGGCCTTGACCGCGAACGCCGGGAACATGGGTGTTCCGACCACGGTCTTGTCCGTACGCCCCCTGCCGGGGTACTGGGTGTGCTTCTGGTGCCACAGGATCATGAAGTGCGCCACGATCAGGCCCAGCAGCAGGGCCGGGATCGCCAGCACGTGCAGCATGTACAGCCGCGTGATGATGTCCTCGCCGGGGAACTCCCCGCCGAAGAGGAACATCGAGATGTACGGGCCGATCAGCGGCAGCGCCATCATCACGCCCTGGAGGATCCGCACGCCCATGCCCGAGGGCAGGTCGTCGGGCAGCGAGTAGCCGAAGAGGCCCTCGAGCATGGCCAGGACGAAGATCGCGACGCCGATCAGCCAGTTGATCTCGCGCGGCTTGCGGAACGCGCCGGTGAAGAACACGCGGAGCGCGTGCACCACCAGGGAGGCCACGAAGATCAGCGCGGCCCAGTGGTGGATCTGGCGGACCAGGAGCCCGCCGCGCACCTCGAAGGTGATGTAGAGCGTGGAGGCGTAGGCCTCCGACATGGGAACGCCACGGAGGCGGTCGTAGGAGCCGTCGTAGATGATCTCCCCCATGCTCGGCTTGAACCAGAGCGTGAGGAAGACACCTGTGATCAGCAGGATGATGAACGAGTACAGCGCGATCTCACCCAGCATGAACGACCAGTGGTTCGGGAAGACCTTGCGCAGGTTCTTCTCGCCGGTCTTGGCCAGGTGGAAGCGGTCGTCGATGAAGTTGCCGACGCCGCGAAGCGCCTTGGGTGCTTGCGTGGTCTTACTCATCGACTAGTCCTTCGCGTAATCCCAGAACGTCGGACCGGGCGGCGCCGTGAAGTCGCCGGTCGCGATGAGGTAGCCCTCATCGTCAACGCTGATCGGCAGTTGCGGCAACGGGCGGTGCGCCGGGCCGAAGACGACTTCTGCGGCGTTCGCGGCGTCGAACGTCGACTGGTGGCACGGGCACAGGATGCGGTGCGTCGTGCTCTCGTACAGGGCCGCGGGGCAGCCCACGTGGGTGCAGATCTTGGAGTAGGCGATGATGCCGTTGTGCGTCCAGTTCAGGCGCGTCACACCGTCGGTACCCTCGACCTCCTCCTTCATCCGCTCCTCCCAGTCGCCCTCCGGGATCTTGATCAGGAGGATCACGGACTTGGCCATCTCGTCGAGGCTGATCCCGTGCGGGTGGTGCTCGTCGTCGATCGCCGGCAGGGCCGAGATCATCGCGTTGGGATCGTTCTCGAAGTCCTCGGCGCGGACGGCACGGTGGGTGCCCTCCACGTACATGCGCAGACCGGGCTCCCACACGGTGTTCTTGAGCTTGTTGCCGGGAAGCGGGCCGGTGTCGCGCAGCAGCACGATCGGCGCCAGGCCCAGCGGCAGCATCGCCAGGATGAGCGTGCGCCGCATCAGCGGGCGCTTGGTGAAGCCGCTCTCGTCGGCGCCCCTCATGAAGAACGCGCCGAAGGAGCCCTTCTCCTGCTCGCTGGAGGGCAGCTCGTCATAGGGCGAGGCCACCTCGTAGTGGGGCATCACCTGGCGGGCCCAGACGGTCATGCCCGCGCCGATACCGAACAGGGAGAGGGTGAGCGTGCCACCCAGCAGCATGTTCGAGTACTGGGCGATCTGCGGCTCGGCGATCGCCTCAGGTCCGAACACGAAGTAGGAGGCCAGGAAGCCGATACCGCCCAGGAAGGCCAGGACGAACCACAGCGAGGCGAGCTTCTCGCCCCGCCGCTGCGTCTCCTCGGGCCGCCCGTGCGTCTCGGAGGCCTTGTACGGGCCCTCGTGGCCGCTCTCCGGGGCCGCCGAGGTCCCCGCTTCGGACACCACGCGTTCTCCGGCCTTGGGAGTGCCGACCACGCGCTCGGGCGCGGGGCCCCCGGCCTCGTTGTTGTCGTTGGTGTTGTTCTCAGTCATGGGCTCGCTGCTTCGCGGTGATCCAGATCGCACAGGCAACGATCAGGGCAAGGCCGACGACCCATGCGATGAGGCCCTCGGCCACCTGGCCGACCCTCTCCAGGGCGAAGATGCCGCCCGCGTCCGGTTCGGACTGGAGGGTCTTCACGTAGGAGATGAGTTCCTGCTTCTCCTGGGGCTCGATGACGCCGTCGCTGAACATCGGCATGGCGCCGGGGCCGCTGACCATGGCCTCGTAGATCTGGCGCGGGGACGCGTCGTGGATCTCGGGGGCCCAGCGGCCGTCGGTGAGGGCGCCGCCGCCGCCCGACCAGCCGTGGCAGTGCGCACAGTTGGTCAGGTAGAGCCGCATGCCCATGTCCGTGTCCTCGGCGCCCTGGACGTAGGCCTCGTACTCGGTCTGGTACTCCTCGACCGCCGCCTCGTAGGCCTCCTCGCTCTCGAACCGGTCGCGCTGGGGCGCCTCGCCGGGAACGTCGTAGGGGATGTCGGGGCCCAGGTCGTCGGTCCTGATCTCCGCGTTGTAGTAGGCGATCAGGTTCTGCAGGGCCTCCTCGGAGATGGCCATCGGCTTGCGCGGCATCTGGCTGTCCGGGTCCATGGACGGCATGCGCCCCGTGCTGACCTGGAAGTTGACGGCCGCGGGGCCGACCCCCCGGATGTCGGGCCCCTGCTCGGTACCGCTGCCGTCGTAGTTGTGGCAGGTCGCGCACGTCTGGTCGAAGACTTGCTTGCCCTCGAGGACGTTCACGTCGTCGGGTGACGGGGCGTCAACGGCGAGGGTCTGCGCCTGGGCCTGGTCGGAGGTGGGCGCCAGGGCGGCGTACCCCACCCCGAACAGGGCTAGCGCGAGGATGACGACGACATACCCCGCCAGGGGATGCCGTCGCCGCGCGGTGATCCATTTCACGGTTTCCCCGTTTCGGGTTACTGGATGAAGTAGATGGTGCAGAACAAAGCGATCCAGACCACGTCGACGAAGTGCCAGTAGTAGGACACGACGATCGCGCTGGTCGCCTGCTGGTGGGTGAAGCGCTTCGCGGCGTACGTGCGTCCCAGCATGATGAGGAACGCGACCAACCCACCGATGACGTGGAGTCCGTGGAAGCCCGTGGTCAGGTAGAACATCGACCCGTAAGCGCTCGACTGCAGAGTCAGGCCCTCGTGGAGGATGAGCTCGTAGTACTCATACGCCTGTCCGAGAACGAAGAACAGGCCCATGAAGAACGTGATGAAGAACCACATGCGCAGCTTCTTGACGTCACCGCGCTCGGCGGCCCAGACGCCGGCCTGCGCGGTGAAGCTGGAGGCCACCAGGACGAGCGTGATGGCCGACGCCCACGGGACGTTGAGGTGGGTTGCCGGCCATTCCCCCAGTTCGGGGTTTCCGTTCGTCACCGATCGGATGGTGAAGTACATCGCGAACAGCGCGGCGAAGAACATGAGTTCGTTGGCCAACCACACGATGGTGCCAACACTCACCAGGTCAGGACGCTTTGCCGCACCATGTGCTGGTGTCGGTGCTGTATTTGGGTTCGCGGTTGCTGTCGCCACGGGAGCATTATTACGGCATCTCGCGCAGGCCCGTACCCGACCCCCCGTAACGCGACGGATCGGCGGCGACGCGAGGCGCTCCAGAGCCCCCGAAGGGGCTGTTCACCGTGACTGGGACGTTACTGTAGCGGCTCGGCCCTCTCTCGCGGTCGCACGACGCGCCCGCGGGGACCGAAAATCGCGATCCTGGGCGGCTGAGGCGTTTCGTACCCCCGCAGATGACACTCCAACCCACCCCGGCCAACGCCCGGGCATCGAAAGCATCACCATTGTGTAACGCGGGCTCGGGAGCGGGTTAACGCACCGCCCGGACGTGCTGGCATCCTGTGGTGTCGAAGGTCTCAGCATCCGGCACGGGCCCCGCGCCCCTTCTGGGCAGCGGGGCCGCGAGGCAATACAGTCAGAGGCATACAGCCAACGAACGCCTCGGCCGCACCCCCCATGGCGGCGGCCTTGGTCAGACGCGATGGGACGGTTGCGCGATGGTGGTCAGCGGTACGGACACGGGTGCCAGGATGCGCGTGCTGGTCTACAGCGACAACGCCGACACCCGTGAGCAGGTGCGGCTGGCGATCGGCCGCCGCCCGGCCGCGGACGTCCCCAAGGTGGAGTTCGTCGAGTGCGCGACCTCGCCCGTCGTCCTGCGCAGGCTGGAGGACACCGACCCGGCCGCGCGCATCGACGTGGCGATCTTCGACGGCGAGGCCTCCCCCGTGGGCGGGATGGGCCTGTGCCGCCAGGTCAAGGACGAGGTCTACCGCTGCCCGCCGGTGCTGCTGCTGGTGGGACGGCGCGACGACGGCTGGCTGGCCACCTGGTCGCGGGCCGAGCAGGTCGTCAGCCACCCGATCGACCCCGTCACGCTCGCCGAGTCCCTGGCCGAGCTGATGCGCCAGCGGGCCGCGGCCCTGAGCGGATGACCGGAATGGGACACGGCCTGGGAACGGCCGAGAACGGTGAGAGGGAACTGCGCCGCCGCGGCGTGGTGGGCGCCGCCCTGCACCACGGCGCCGACACCGGGCGATGGCGCGGCCACGCCCCGATTCCCTTCCCGGGCGCCTGAGGGCGGCCCGCCCGCCACCGCCGCCGCCCGTGAGGGCCGCCGCGCGAAGGCCGGGACACCACCCTCGACGGAAAGCGCCGCGCACCCAGCCCCTCGCGCGACGCGCCGGCGCCCGGGGCCCCTGTGCCCGTTTCCTCACCGTGGAGCAACAACGATGAACGTCCCCGCCGCAACCTCCCCCGACCGTCCCCGGGCCGCCGGGCCCGACGAGGGGTCCGCAGTGACCGAGCGGACCTGGTCCAACCTGATCACCGCCCTGCTGGAGGGCCGGACCCTCAGCTCCGCCGACACCGAGTGGGCGATGAACGAGATCATGTCCGACGCGGCCACCGACGTGCAGATCGCCGGCTTCGTCGTCGCGCTGCGCGCCAAGGGCGAGGACGTGTCCGAGGTGACCGGCCTGGCCCGGGGGATGCTGGCCAACGCCGTCCGGATCAGCGTCCCCGGCCCCACCCTGGACATCGTCGGGACCGGCGGCGACCGCGCGCACACCGTGAACGTCTCGACGATGGCCGCCGTCGTGGCCGCGGCCGCGGGCGCGCGCGTGGTCAAGCACGGCAACCGCGCCGCGTCCTCCTCCTGCGGCACCGCCGACGTACTGGAGCGCCTGGGCGTGGTCCTGGACCTGCCCCCCGAGCTGACCGTGCGGGTGGCGGAGGAGGCGGGCATCACCTTCTGCTTCGCCCCGCACTTTCACCCCTCGTTCCGCTACGCCTCCAAGACGCGCCGCGAACTGGCCGTGCCCACGGTGTTCAACTTCCTGGGCCCGCTGACCAACCCGGCACAGCCCTCGACCTCGGCGATCGGGGTGTTCGACGAGCGCATGTGCGAGGTGATCGCCGGGGTCTTCGCCCGCCGCGGCTCCTCGGCGCTGGTCTTTCGCGGTGACGACGGACTGGACGAGCTGACCACCACGACCACCTCCACGGTGTGGGTGGTGCGCGACGGCACGGCCCGGCGCGAGGCACTCGACCCGGCCGACCTGGGCATCGCCCGGTCCCGGCCCGAGGACCTGCGCGGCGGCGACGTGGAGTTCAACGCCCAGGCCGTCCGCGACCTGGTGGCGGGCCGCCCCGGCCCGGTGCGCGACGCGGTGCTGCTCAACGCGGGCGCCGCGCTGGCGGCCGTGGACGGGGTGCGGGGCCCGCTCCTGGACGCGGTGCGCGCCGGGTACGAGCGGGCCGCCGCCGCCGTGGACGGCGGCGCCGCCGAGCGCACGCTGGAGCACTGGGTGCGCATCAGCCAGGAGCACGCCAAGACGCTCTGAGCGCCCGCGGGCCCCACGGAGGGCACCTCGGGGGCGCGGCCGGCGGCCGCGCCCCCGAGGACGCCGTGAGGGCGCCCCGGGCCCCTTCCGGGCCCGCGCGGGGCGCGGCGCCGGCTACCAGCCCAGCGCGAAGGCCGACTCCAGGTCGTGCTTGGAGTAGGTCTGGAAGGAGATGTGGGTGTCGGAGGAGAGCACGCCGGGAACCTTGTTCACCCGCCCGGGGATCACCTCGGCCAGGTCCTCGTGCCGGCGCACCCGCACCACGGCGATGAGGTCGACTCCGCCGGTGACCGAGTAGACCTCGCTCACCCCGTCGATCTCCGCGATCGCCTCGGCGACCTCGGGGATGCGGTGGACGTCGGCCTTGATCATGACGATCGCGGTGATCACTGTGCCTCCAGGGCGGTTTCGGTGCGGGACGGCGCGCCGGCCGTGCGAGGGGCGCCGGGGCACGTCCGTGGCACACGCCCTAGTAGACGTCTGAGAGCCGCGTCCCGGAGCGCCATCGCAGCCGGTACACCACCAGTCCCGCGATCACCCCGGCGATGAACCCGTACACGTGCGCCGCGTAGGCGACCCCGCTGCCGGCGCCGGGGGCGTTCGATGTGGTGACGTAGAGAAGATACTGAAGCGCGAAGTAGCTGCCCACCACGGCCCACCCGGGCAGGCGCATCGGGATCACCCCGAACACCAGCATGGTCACCCGGCTGCGGAACTGCACGACGAGGTAGGCGCCCAACACCCCCGAGATGGCCCCCGAGGCGCCGATCATGGGCATGGTGCCGTCGGCGTCGGTCAGGGCGAAGCCGTAGGCGGCGGCGACCCCGGTGAGCACGTACAGCGCGAGGAACCGCACCTTGCCGATGCGGTCCTCCACCACGGGGCCGAACACGAACAGGTACATCAGGTTGCTGATCAGGTGCAGCGGACCGCCGTGCAGGAACATCGAGCCGAACACCGAGAACCACACGGGCTTGTCACCGAACCCGCCGCACTCGGGCACCGCGTGCGGCACCTGGTCGACGAGGCCGAGGATCTCGGCCGGGACCGCGCCCCAGAACATGAAGTAGTCCTGGATCGCGCAGTAGCGCTCGAAGGCGTCGGGCGGGTACCACACGGCGGTCGCCGCCTGGGGCGACATCAGGTAGACGAGGACGTTGGCCGCGATCAGCGCGTACGCGACGACGGGGGCTCGGCGGACGGGGTAGTCGTCATTGAGCGGAAGCGCGGCCATGGGCCCAGTGTGTCATCCCGGTGTGCGCCTCGGCGCTACGCAACGGGCATGTCCACTCCCCCTCGACCTCCACCAGCCGGGTGGCGGGATCGGCGAGCCAGTCCAGGACCAGCTCGGTCTCGGCGGGGACGGCGTTGGGGCTGGGACCGTACCCGGCGGGCACGTACTCGGCGGTGGCGACCAGCGAGGCCAGGAAGGCCGCCGGGTCGGTGCCCGGACGCAGCACTGCGCTGGCGGCCAGCCGGCCGTGCCGGACCACGCACGTCTCCCAGCCCCCACCGGTACGGCGGGAGGCGACCAGGTGCGGGACGGCGGCGATGGCGGCCAGGCGCTGGGCCCGCCGGGCACCGCGCAGGAACGCCGTGAGACGGTCGCGCACACCCGCGGCCTCCTCGTAGCGCAGCTCGGCCGCGAGCTCGGCGATACGCGCGGTGTGCGCCTCCACCACGGCGGACGGATCACCGGTCATGGCGGCGCGCGCGGCCTCGGCGTGGACGGTGTACCCGGCCAGGCTCTCACCGCCGTCGCAGGGGGCGCCGCACCGGCCGAGCTGGGAGAGCACGCACGCACCCGTCCAGCGCCCGCCGCCCGCCGACAGGACCCGGGGCGCCGCCTCCCCCAGCGGGACGAAGGTGTGGGCGCACTGGCGCAGCGGGAACGCCTGCAACAGCGCCTCCCCGGCCTGCTCGGCCTCCCCCGCCGAGTTGTAGGGGCCGATGTAGGGCGCGCCGTCGTCCTCGACCGCCCGCACCACGGACAGGCGCGGATAGGCGTCGGTGGTCAGCTTGACCCAGCGGGCGCGCTCGGGGCTGCGCGAGCGCCGGTTGTAGGGCGGCTTGCGCTCGGCGATGATGCGCAGCTCGCGGACGGAGGCCTCCAGCTCGCTGGAGCACACGATGGGGGTGACCCCCTCCACCACGCCCGCCATCTCCCGGATGTGCCGACGGTTCTCGGCCGCGGTGAAGTAGGTGCGCACCCGGCGGCGCAGGTTCTTGCTCTTGCCGACGTAGAGGCTGGCCCCGCGCGCGTCGGTGAACACGTACACCCCCGGCTCCTCGGGCAGCCCGTCGGCCAGGTGGCGCTTGGCCCGCTGCGCCTTCGTGGGCGGCTTGGTGACCGCCCGCAGCTCCTCCAGGCTGGACACCCCCATGGGGCGCAGGCGCTCGATCAGCCCCCGCAGGACGCACACGGTGGCGCGGGCGTCGTCCAGGGCCCGGTGGCTGGGGGTGACCGAGGCCCCGAAGTGGGCGGCGAGCGTGGCGAGCCTGTGGTTGCGCGTCTCCCCCCGCGAGAGCACCGCCCGGGCCAGGCGCAGCGTGTCCACGACCGGGTAGCCCGGCCAGTCCACCCCGTGGCGCTCGCACGCGGCCTTGAGGAAACCGGTGTCGAAGGGGGCGTTGTGCGCCACCAGCGCGGTGCCGGGCTCGGCGTCCAGGAAGGCCAGGACGCGGGGCAGCACCTCCTCCATGGGCGGGGCCCCGGCCACCATCGACTGGCTGATCCCCGTCAGCAGGGTGATGTTGGCCGGGATGGGGACACCGGGGTCGACCAGGGTGGAGAACTCGCCGACGACCTCGCCGCCGCGCCACCGGACCGCGCCGACCTCCGTGATCCGGGAACCGGTGGCACTGGTGCCGGTGGTCTCCAGGTCCAGCACGACGAACGTCGCCGCGGCCAGCGGTGTACCGAGGTCGCTGATGCTGGTTTGGACGCCGGCGGGCGCCGCTTGTCGTACCACCCGGTCAGGGTAGTCGGCGGCTGGGACAACCTGGCGGGATACGGTCTGACCTGCCCGACATGGAAAGATGTGGGGACATTGGTCCGGCGGGCCACCGCCGGAAGGCACGAGCACGAGGAGGAACCGTGGGGATCGCGATGCCGGGTGACAGTGAGCGGTGGCGGTGCACCGGGTGCGGCAACCTCACGCGGTTCGACGTGACCCGCACGGTCCGCTCGCAGGACTACGTCCACCTGGACCTGGCCGGCGACGGCCGGGTCGAGGAGCACACCGTGCTCTCCGAGATCGTCGAGCACGTCAGGTGCCGCTGGTGCGGCGCCACCGACAGCGTGGAGACCATCGCCCGCCCCGACGCCGACCGGTCCGCCACCGGCTCCTCGGCGGAGAGCCCGACGGGTCGGTCGTGAGCGCCCGCCCGGAGGCGGGCGGCGACTCCGAGGACCACGGCCCGTACGACGAGGACGCCCCCGCCACGGACACCGACCGCGGCGGGGAGGCACTGGCCCGGCCCCTGCCCGGACCGGTGCGCGCCCGCGTCGTCGAGTACGGCTCCGACGTGCTCAGCGGCATGCGCGCCGGCGACCTGCCGCCGCCGCTGCGCAGGGTCGCCAGGTTCGAGCCCCGGCGCAGGGCCAGACTCGCCGGACCCCAGATCGCCGCCCAGCTGGAGACCGACGGCGCCTTCCGCGACCGGGTCGCGGAACGGGTCGAGCAGGTGTGGCCCGAACTGGCCGAGGGCCTGCGCTCGGGCGTGGTGCCCCCCGCCGCCGACCCCGTGGCGGTGGCGGCATGCGCCTACCTGCTGCGCCCCAAGGGGTGGCCCGACATCATCGAGGACGTCCACCGGGAGCTGGAGCGCCAGTCCAGCGCCAAGGAGGCGGACGAGGCCGCCGAGGCGCTCGACGCCGCCCGCCGCGAACTGGACGAGACCCGGCACGGACACCAGGCGGAGCTGGAACGGCTGCGGTCCCAGATCAGGGCGCAGCGCACGGAGATCACCGAGCTGCGGCGCAAGGTGCACACCGAGCGCCAGCGGGCCCGGGAGGCCACCGAGCGGGCCTCGCGCACACTGGCCGACACCACCGAGCGCGAGTCGGAGACGGCCAGGCAGGTCAGCACCCTGGAGTCGGAGAACCGGCGGCTGCGGTCGCGGCTGGCCAACGCCGAGGCCCAGGTGGAGAACGCCCGCCGCGCGGTGCGCGCCGGACGCAACGCCGACGAGGCGCGGCTGCGCGTCCTGCTGGACGTGCTGGTGGACGCCTCACACGGGCTGCGCCGGGAGCTGGCGCTGCCCGCGGCCCTGGACGACCCCGCCGACCTGGTGGCCGAGACCGAGCAGCAGCGGCGTGTCTCCCTGGGCGGGCTGCCCGACGACGACCCCGGCCTGCTGGAACACCTGCTGACCGTGCCGAGGGTGCACCTGCTGGTGGACGGCTACAACGTCACCAAGACCGGCTACGGGACGCTCCCGCTGGCCGACCAGCGCACCCGGCTGATGAACTCGCTGAAGGGGCTGGCCAGCCGCACCAAGGCCGAGATCACGTGCGTCTTCGACGGCGCCGACGTGGACACGCCGCCGGTGGTGGCGCCGACCCGCCGGGTGCGGCTGCTGTTCAGCGCGCCCGGGGAGACCGCGGACGAGCTGATCGTGCGGCTGGTGCGCGCCGAACCGCCGGGGCGGCCGATCGCGGTGGTCACCTCCGACCAGGAGATCGTGACGGCGGTACGCCGGGCGGGGGCGCGCGCGGTGCCCTCCACGATCTTCCTGCGCCGTCTGGAGGCACACGGCTGACGGGGCGCCGCGCACCCGGGTGTCGCCGGCCACCCGGGCCGGGCGGACCCCGTCCCCCGCCGTCCCGTGCCTCCCCCGCAGGTGGAACGCACCGCCCGTCGACGGTGTGCTCCACCGTGGACACGGATGCGCGTGCGGCCCTGGTTGAGCCGTGCGGGACGGTCCGCTAAGTTCGTCCCGAACGTGAGTGCTCCATCGGATAGGACGCCACTCCTGTGTCCGCCGGCGGAAACCCCGCGCACTCATCCCTTCCCGCGCCCCCGCGCGGGACCCCGTGACCGTTCTCTCAGCGCCCCTGTGCGTACTTCCCAACCCCAAGGAGCGTGGACCGCCATGACGAACCCCGGTGGTCGGCGTACGGCTCGCCGAATCGCTGCAACGACCGGAATCAGCGCGGTCGTCGCCAGCACCCTGATCGCCCCGGGCACCGCTTACGCGGACCCGACCAAGGAAGAGGTCGAGCAGAAGATCGAGGAGCTCAACGAAGAGGCCTCGACCGCCGTCGCCGACTACAACCAGGCCCTGGAGGACCACGAGGTCGCCGAGACCACCTACGAGGACATCGAGGAGCAGGTCGGCGACGAGGAGGAGCGCTACGAGGAGCTGCGGTCGAAGGTGCAGCAGCTCGCCGGCGCCACCTACAAGACCGGTGACCTGGACTCCACGGCCAACATCCTCTCCTCCGACGGCCCCGAGGCCCTGCTGGAGCAGAACGCCGACCTGAACTACCTGTCCGACACCCAGAAGGCCCAGCTGGACGAGTTCGGCGAGTCCTCCGAGCGCCTGTTCGCCCTCAAGGACGAGGCGGAGGAGGCCCTGGAGGAGGCGGAGGAGAAGCTCGAGGAGGCCGAGACGGCCAAGGAGGAGGTCGAGGAGAAGATCGAGGAGCAGGAGGACCTCCTCGCCGAGTTCCCCTCCGCCGACCCCGGCTCCGAGGGCGCCGACGGCAGCGGCGGCCAGTCCTACACCGGCGGCGCCTCGGGCAGCGCGGGCGCGGCCCTGGACTTCGCCTACTCCAAGGTCGGCCTGCCCTACGTCTACGGCGGCACCGGCCCCAACGGCTACGACTGCTCCGGCCTGACCCAGGCCGCGTGGCGTGCGGGCGGCGTGGACCTGCCCCGCACCACCTACGCGCAGGCCGAGGTGGGCCACCGCATCTACGACATGAGCGCCCTACAGCCCGGCGACATCATGTTCTTCTACCCGGGCCTGGGCCACAACGGCCTCTACGCGGGTAACGGTCAGATGGTGCACGCGCCCCGCACCGGCCGCAACATCGAGGTCGTGGGCCTGGCCGCGTACTGGGGCAGCGAGTTCCAGTTCGCCGTGCGCCCCTAGACGGCAGGCAGCACCACGGCGAAGCCCACGGGGCCGCCACCCGCCGGGTGGCGGCCCCGCCGCGGTCGGGAGGGGGTGTGTCCGAGGGTTTCGGACACATCACTCCAATCCGTGGAACGTCACGAAAAGGTTGAGGGAGTCCCCGCGCATGCACTAGTGTTCGTCGCCGAGCGCGGTCGCTCCTTTTCACCGCCCCCCGGCGGTGACGGCCGCGCCCGGGTCGGGCCGAGCCCAACGTCCCCCGGGGCCACGGCCTCCCCACCCTCGGTCCGCGGTGTCCACGCCCCTGGACCGCGCGCTGAGGCCCCAAGCCCCCACCCGGTGCATCCCTTGATTCCGTACGGCCTGGGACAAGGGGAGAAAGGTGCTACACGTGTCCGGATCCCGCCGCGGCCGCGGACGCCGCACAGCGGCCCTCTCCTCCCTCACCTTCGCCGCCCTCCTCCTGCCCTGCGCGGTGGCTCACGCCGAACCCACGGCCGAGGAGGTCCGCGAGGAGATCGAGAGCCTCGAAGAGGAGTACATCGAGCTCAACGGAACCTACAACGAGGCCAAGGAGACCCACGAGGCCGCCGAGGAGAAGTTGGAGGAGATCCTGGAGGAGGTCGAGACCGCCCAGAAGAAGGTGGACGAGCTCGGCCTGGGCGCCCGCCAGCTCGCCAGCTCCACCTACACCGGCATCGACCTCACCTCCTTCCACCAGCTGATCGACTCCACCGGCCCCGAGGACGCCCTGGCCCACCAGGCCGACCTGGAGTACCTGTCCGAGAAGCACGACGAGAACCTCGAACAGTACGTCCTGGAACTGGAGAACCTGGAGACCCTGGAGGCCGAGGCGTCCGAGACCGAGGAGGAGGCCGCCGAGGCCCTGAAGAAGGCGGAGGAGGCCACCGAGGAGGCCGAGGCCGCCATGCAGGAGCAGGAGGAACTGCTCTCCGAGCTGACCGCCGAGGAGCAGGCGGCGGCCACCGAGAACGTCGGCCAGACCGGCGGCGGAGGCGGGGGCGGAGGCGGCGCCACCTACACCGGTCCCGCCTCTGGCAGCGCCAAGACCGCGCTGGACTTCGCCTACGCGCAGGTCGGCAAACCCTACGTGTGGGGCGGCACCGGGCCGGGCGGCTACGACTGCTCCGGTCTGACCCAGGCCGCCTGGGCCGCCGCGGGCGTGAACCTTCCCCGCACCACCTACCAGCAGGTCAACGCGGGCCAGCGGGTCTCCTGGGAGAACAAGCAGCCCGGCGACCTGCTGTTCTTCTACCCCGGCGGCAACGGCCCCGACCACGTGGGCATGTACGCGGGCGACAACGTCATGGTGCACGCCTCCACGTCGTCCCGCCCCATCGGCACGGTGACCCTGAGCAGCTACTACCGCTCCAACTTCGTCACCGCCGTGCGCCCCTGACCGGCGGACCGGTTCGAGGCTCCGGTGCCCCGCGACGCCCGTCGTCGCGGGGCACCGCTCCGTTCACCCCGTGTGGAACGACTGCCGCATCCGCACCTTGACGATGTAGATCACCATAATCCGGGCATCCCGCCCGTCCGCGCGCATCCGCCGACGAAAACCCCGCCCGGCGACGCGCCGCCGGACGCGTCCGCCGCACACGTCCTAGACTCACCCCCGTGCCGCGAACGCTGATCATCACCAACGACTTCCCGCCCAAGGCCGGGGGCATCGAGTCCTTCGTCCACGAGATCGCCCTGCGCCGCCCCGAGGGGTCGGTCGTGGTCTACTGCTCCTCCCCCGCCCCGGCCGACGCCGCCGCCGACCCGCACTTCGACCTGCACCAGCCCTTCCCCGTGGTACGCGACGCCGCACGCGTCCTGCTGCCCACCCCCCGGGTGGCCGCGCGGGCCCGCGCCATCGCCGACCTGGAGGACTGCGACTCGGTGGTCTACGGCGCCGCGGCCCCCCTGGGACTGCTCGCCGCCGGGCTGGGCGAGCGCACCCCCGTCGAACGGCAGGTCGCCATCAGCCACGGCCACGAGACCTGGTGGGCGGCGCTCCCCGGCCCCCGGGAGGCACTGCGCCGGATCGGCGAGACCACCGACACCGTCACCTACCTGGGCGAGTACACCCGGCGCCGCCTGGCCCGGGCGCTGTCCCCGGACGCGGCCGCGCGCATGCGCCAGCTCGCACCCGGCGTGGACATCGACCACTTCCGCCCCGGATCCGGCGGCGAGGAGGTCCGCGAGCGCCACGGCCTGGGCGACCGCCCGGTGGTGGTGTGCGTGTCCCGGCTCGTCCCCCGCAAGGGACAGGACACCCTCATCCGCGCCTGGCCACGGATCCTGGCCGACGTACCCGACGCGGCCCTGCTCATCGTCGGCGACGGCCCCCAGCGGCAGCGGCTGCGCTCGGCCGCGCGGGGCATGGACTCGGTGGTCTTCACCGGGCCGGTCCCCACCCGGGACCTGCCCTCCCACTACTGCGCCGGGGACGTGTTCGCCATGCCCTGCCGCACACGGCGCGGCGGCCTGGAGGCCGAGGGCCTGGGGATGGTCTACCTGGAGGCCGCGGCCTGCGGTCTGCCCGTGGTCGCGGGCGACTCCGGCGGCGCCCCCGACACGGTCCTGGACGGCCGGACCGGACTGGTCGTGGACGGTTCGCTGCCCGGACCGACCGCACGGGCCCTCATCCGGCTACTGAAAGACCCCGACCGCGCCGCCCAGATGGGCGCACGCGGCCGTGAGTGGGTGAGACGGAGGTGGACCTGGGACCACACCGCCCAGCGCCTGGACGCCCTTCTGGGAGGCTCCCAGGGGCACTCGGCGGACAGGCCCTAGAGTCCCTCGCCGTGCACGGAGCCGGGGGTGCCCGACCCGTCGGTCACCTGCGGCTCACCGGTGGCGCTGTGGGACAGCCACTCCTCCCAGGAGCGCTGGTAGAAACCCCACCCGTTGTCCCACTCCAACTGCCGGTCGGTCCCGGTGGTCTCCAGGACGTCGCCCATCAGGACCGTTTCGTAGAACCAGCGGGCGTCCTCCACCGACATGTTCGTGCAGCCGTTGGAGACGTCGGCCGAACCGATCCTGTCGTTCCAGGGCGCGGCGTGGACGAACTCGCCGCTGTTGGAGGTGCGCACCGCCCAGTCCACGTCGAGCTTGTAGTAGTCCGGTGAGTCCTCGGGAATACCGAGGGTGGCCGCGTCCATCACCAGGGACTCGTACCTCGTCATGGTCAGGTGGGTCCCCGAGGTGGTGGTGTTGAACCGCTCGGAGGCCTCGCCGTTGCTCACGGGGATGGTGCGGACGGCCTCACCGTCGACCTCCACCTCCATCTCGTGGTCGGGCACGTGCATGGTGGCGACCAGCTCGCGGCCGACCTCGAAGTCGAGGCTGTGGTTCTCGACGCCGTAGACGCCCTCGGAGGCCTCCACCCCCGCCAGGCGCAGGTCCACACCGATCTTCTGGTGGGGCTCCCAGTACTCCTCGGGCCGGAACACCGCCGTCTTGTCGGTCACCCAGTTCCAGGCGCCCTCGACCCCCTGCTCGGAGGTGACCACCATGGAGTTCTCGACCTGGGCCTTGTTCAGCACCGGCAGGTCGAAGTTGACGATGACGGGCATGCCCACGCCGACGGTGTCGCCGGAGTTGGGGAAGTTGGAGGCCAGTTCGAGGCGCTGCCCCGGCGGCGCCTCCTCGGTGGCGAACTCGGCGACGGCCTCGGTGCGCTCACCCTCCTCGTCCTCGGCGGTGGCGCGCACGGTGACCGCCGCTCCCGGGAACATGTTCCAGTCGCTGACCCAGGCGGTGCCGTCCTCGCTCAGGGTCCCGGTGAACCGGAACCCCTTCCCCCCGCCGTCCTCGGCCGCGGCCTGGTCCGCACCGCCCTCGGCGTCCCCCTCCGGGGTGGTCTGCTCGACCTGGACGTCGGTGATGGCGCCCTCCTCCACCGACACCCGCACGGGGGTGTCGGGCGCCACGGCGGCGGAGCCCTCCTCGGGGGTGATGCTGACCTTCGGCCCGGTCGGCCGCTCCGGGCCGGGAGCCGCCCGGGGCTCCTGCTCCGGAGCGGTGGTGCAGGCGGTCGCCGCGACGGCGACCGCGACGGCCGCGGCCGCCAGGCGGCACAGCGCCGGACGGAAAAAACGTCCCTTCACGCCAAGGACCTCCAGCGTCCGTTGCGACGGGGACCCCGGCGCGCACGGAGCGGGCTCGCGCCCGCGGGGCCACGGTGAGGTCGGTTCCGCGCAAAGCCTACCTTTCACCCGGCAGCGCACCGGTGTGCCCACAGCGGTGTCGAGACGACGAAAAGGCCCCGGAGGCCGGGCGGGTCGCGCGGACCCGCCCGGCCTCCGGGGCCGGGGCGCTCGGCCGGCGGGCCGAGGGCACCCCCTAGGGCATGTATGGCGGATACTCACCCTGCTGCGCGACGGGCGGCACCCACCACACACGCCCTAGTGCTGGAACTGCTTGCGGTAGTACTCGAAGACCCAGCCGAGGACGGTGAGGATGAGGGCGAAGGAGCCGATGATCACCATCCACCAGCCGATCGCCACGCCCACCGCGGTGAAGGCCACGGCCAGCGCGACGAACAGCGGCCACCAGCTGTGCGGGCTGAAGAACCCGTACTCGCCGGCGTTCTCCTGGATCTCACCGTCCAGCCGCTCCTCCGGCGGAAGCCCGTGGTAGTGCTCGCTGCGGCGGGCCGCCTGCCAGAGCCAGAAGCCGATCATCCAACCGAAGCCGATGGAGACCACCAGGGCGGTGGTACCCGTCCACTCGATCACACCGGCGTGCTCCCAGGACCAGTACGCGTACAGGGCGGCGGCAAGACCGAAGAAGGTCGAGACGCCCATGAACAGATAGGCCTGCGTCTTCATTCGCCCCTACTCCTTCGTGGCGCCCGCCGGGACGGCGCCCGGGGCCGCGGCGTGCGGGTGGTTGAGGTCGAAGGCGGGCCGCTCGGAGCGGATCCGCGGCAGCGACGTGAAGTTGTGCCGCGGCGGCGGGCAGGAGGTCGCCCACTCCAGCGAGCAGCCGTAGCCCCACGGGTCGTCGACGGTGACCTTCGGCGCCCTGCGCGCGGTGACGTAGATGTTCCAGAAGAAGATCAACGTGGAGGCGGCCAGCACGAACGAGGAGACCGAGGAGATCTGGTTCAGCTCGGTGAAGCCGTCACCGGGCAGGTAGTCGGCGTAGCGGCGCGGGAAGCCCATGGCTCCCAGCCAGTGCTGGACCAGGAACGTGCCGTGGAAGCCCAGGAACAGCAGCCAGAAGTGGAACTTGCCCAGCTTCTCGTTGAGCATCGTCCCCGTGAACTTGGGCCACCAGTAGTAGAAGCCCGCGAACATCGCGAACACCACGGTGCCGAACACCACGTAGTGGAAGTGGGCCACCACGAAGTAGGAGTCGGTGACGTGGAAGTCGATGGGCGGTGAGGCCAGCAGCACACCGGTCAGCCCGCCGAAGAGGAAGGTCACCAGGAACCCGATGACGAACAGCATCGGCGTCTCGAAGGTGATCTGGCCCCGCCACATCGTGCCGATCCAGTTGAAGAACTTCACGCCGGTGGGCACCGCGATGAGGAAGCTCATGAAGGAGAAGAACGGCAGCAGCACCGCGCCGGTGGGGAACATGTGGTGCGCCCACACCGTCACCGACAGGCCGGTGATGGCGATCGTCGCCGCCACCAGGCTCTTGTAGCCGAAGATCGGCTTGCGGCTGAACACCGGCAGCACCTCGGTCACGATGCCGAAGAAGGGCAGCGCGATGATGTACACCTCGGGGTGGCCGAAGAACCAGAACAGGTGCTGCCACAGGATCGCCCCGCCGTGCTCGGGGTCGTAGACGTGCGTGCCGACCATGCGGTCGGCGCCCAGGGCGATCAGGGCGGCGGTGAGCACCGGGAACGCGATGAGCACCAGAACGCTGGTGAGCAGGGTGTTCCAGGTGAAGATCGGCATGCGGAACATCGTCATGCCCGGCGCGCGCATGCACAGGCCGGTGGTGATGAAGTTGACCGCGCCCAGGATCGTGCCCAGACCGGACACGACCAGACCCAGGATCCACAGGTCACCGCCCAGCCCCGGCGAACGCACCGCGTCCGAGAGGGGCGTGTAGGCGAACCAGCCGAAGCTGGCCGCGCCGCCGGGGGTGAGGAACCCGCTGACGGCGATGAGGCTGCCGAACAGGAACAGGTAGTAGCTGAACAGGTTCATCCTGGGGAACGCCACGTCGGGCGACCCGATCTGCAACGGCATGATCACGTTCGAGAACCCGACGAACAGCGGGGTCGCGAACATCAGCAGCATGATCGTGCCGTGCATGGTGAACAGCTGGTTGAACTGCTCGTTGGACATGACCTGCATGCCCGGGAGGAACAGCTCGGTGCGCATGAGCACCGCCATGATGCCACCGAGCAGGAAGAAGAGGAAGGCGGTGATCAGGTACATGTACCCGATGACCTTGTGATCGGTCGACGTCATCCAGTTGACGATCATCGACCCCGGACGCGACGGTGTTCTGCCGCCGCCCGCGGGTGAGGTGTCCCTGGTGCTCATTAGTGGTCGTTCTCCTCGGTGTCAGACCCAACGAAGCCCGCGTCCTCTTCGCCGGTCCCGGCTCCCTCTTCACCGGGGCGGTTGGCGCCCGTGCCCTCTCCGGACTCCGACTCCTCCTCGACCTCGGCGGCTTCGGCCGCGGCCGCCTCGGCGGCCTGCTTCTGCTCGGCGAACCACGCGTCGTACTCGTCCTGGGGAAGGACCTCGACGTTGAAGAGCATGCGGGCGTGGTCGACACCGCACAGCTCGGCGCAACGACCGATGTACTCGCCCTCGGTGCCCTCCTCGAGGTCCACCTGGAAGGCGTTGTCACGGCCGGGGATGACGTCCATCTTGAAGCCGAACGTCGGCACCCAGAAGGAGTGGATGACGTCCGTCGAGTGCAGGTCGAAGTGGACGGTCGCGCCCTCGGGGAGGACCAGGGTCGTCTGGGTCGAGGGGTCGGCGGTGCCGTCGGGGTTGGGAACACCCGTCTGGGAGAAGAGCACCTCCCCGCCGTTCTCCTGCTTCTCGTCGAGGTAGTTGAACTGCCAGGCCCATTGGAAGGCCACGACTTGGATGTTGACGTCCGCCGGCTCGTCGGTGTCGAGCAGGATCGCCTGATCGCGCGCGGTGAAGAAGAACAGCACCGAGATGATGACGATCGGCAGGACGGTGTAGAGCGCTTCGATGGGCATGTTGTACCGCACCTGGGGCGGCAACTGCTCAGAACGCTTGCGGTGGAAGATGACCGACCATGCGATCAGCCCCCACACGAGAATGCCGACCGCGAAAGCCGCCACCCAGGAGCCCTGCCAGAGCGAGATGACACGCTCGGCCTGGTCGGTGATCGGTTCCGGCATGCCCAAACGAGTGAGATCGTTCGACGCGCAGCCGGTCGCGGCCAGCCCCAGCACGGCGAGCGCGGCGCCGCGTGGTGCCCATCGGCGCAGGTTGAAGCGCCGATTCTCTTGGCGGGTCGGACTCACGGATTGCCTTCCCAGCGGTGTAGCCCGTGGATCCTCCACGGGCGGCCTAAGTATCCAAAGCTTTTCAGGGGGAAACATTATCGCGAACCGCACGGCGCCCCGCCCAGGGGCTTGCCTGGTCAGCGTGTTGCCAGGACGCCCCCGCACGGAGCGCGCGGTGGTACGTGGAGCCGGGCCCGTTCGCCCGCGGAGGATGACCTCCCGGCTGGCTACGGAGCGCGGCCCGGCGTCCCCCCGGGCCCTCTCGCCGTCGACCGTGTCCCCACCGCCCCGAAGGGCGGCGCGGGCGCTCCACGAGGAGAGACCAAGGCGAGCGTATCGCTGGGTTTACGACACCCTTAACCGGGTTCGCCTTACGGGCCCGACCGGGTCAGGATGGTCACGATCAGGACAACGACACACGGAGGGTGCACCACGTGCCCGAGTACCCGTCGCAGACGCCGTCGGTCACCGTGGAGGCGGTGGGCCGCAAGTGCCCCATCCCCATCATCATGCTGGCCGCCCGGCTGCACGAAGTGCCCATCGGCGCGGTCATCGCGGTCACCGCGGACGACCCGGCCGCACACGCCGACATCCCGGCCTGGTGCCGGATGAAGATGCACGAGTTCGTCACGGAACGGCCCCTGGGCCGGGGTAGCGCTTTTCACATCCGCCGCATGTACTGACGCCGGAAGGGCCCCGAACCCCGCCGAACGGAGCCGAAACAGTTCCGGTTCCGGTGCGATAACAATTCAAGACGCGCCGAATTCGGGACGTGGCGGATCCCACCATCAGAGGGCGTCCCCGGACACCAGGACGCGCCCCCGGACACGAAGAAGGCCGTGCGGACGGATCCGCACGGCCTTCCCACCTCCCCCGAGCACCCCTCAGGACACACGCGGGAGCTTGCCCGCCCAAGCGGCTAGCGGGCGTAGAACTCCACGACGAGCTGCTCGTCGAAGGGCACCGGGATCTGCTCACGCTTGGGACGGTCGGTGACCGCCACACGCAGGTCCTTGTGGCTCACCGCGAGGAAACCGGCGATCTTGTCGTCGGCGTGGATGCCCTCGGCGGCCTCGACGAACGGCACCATGTTGCGGGACTTCTCCCGAACACTGACGATCTGACCCGGCTTGACCTGGTACGACGGGATGTCGACCTTCTTGCCGTCCACGGTGATGTGACCGTGGTTGACGAACTGGCGCGCGGCGTAGACCGACGCGGCCAGACCGGAGCGCAGCACGACCGTGGCCAGGCGCAGCTCCAGCTCGGCGAGCATCTCCTCACCGGTACGGCCCGAACGCTTCTTGGCGTTCTCGTAGATCCGCAGCAGCTGCTTCTCGGTCAGGTCGTAGTACCAGCGCACCTTCTGCTTCTCCGCCTGGCGGACGGCGAAGTCGCTGCTGTTGCGACGGACACGGCGGCCGTGCTCACCGGGCGGGTAGGGACGCTTCTCGAAGTAGCTGACCGCCTTACGGGTCAGCGGGGTGCCGGCGCGCCGGGACAACCGCACCTTCGGTCCGGTGTAGCGCATGCAATGTCCTTTCAGGATGTATCAGGGGAATCCCAGGTAAGGCTGGCCTAGATCTGGGAGGCGCTGAACACGCCCGAGCCCGCCACAGCGCGCCGGAGCGCGCGGAAAGCGGGGCGGGTTCCCCACCGTCGCGGCGACCCGGCGCGGACGGCTTGGGCTGGGTCACCGGCACGCGTTTCAGCGCACCGGAGGGCACGGGGCTCCCCGTGCGGGCCGTCCGTCCCCTGGGGGAGGCGGCCGTTCGGGGCGCGGCCCGGTCCACGGACCGGGTCGTGCGGGTCGCGACTCACTACTCTACGGGCTCGCGGACACCACCACGACCAGCGAACGCGCGGCAGGCCCGGCCACGGGGCCGCCCGCGCCCCCTCACCGGACCCGTGGAACCCGGGCGCGGCCCTTCCTACACGAAGGGCTCGACCTCGGCGGCGGCCTCCGCCCCGTAGGACCTCTCCAGACGATCCAGCAGGGAAGCCGTGGTCAGCGTGTACTCCTGCGGGCCGTCGGCCTCCAGGCAGTGCACCGCGGTCGCGTTGCCGACCTGGGCCGCACGCTCCAGGGACAGACCCCAGGAGTGGGCCGCCAGGAAACCCGCGCGGAAGGCGTCGCCCACACCCGTGGGATCGACCAGCTCACCGACCACGGCGGCGGGCACGTGCACACTCGGCTCACCCCGGCGGTCGATACGGGCGCCCTTGGCCCCCAGCGTGGTGACACGGGTACCGACCCGGGACAGCACCTCGGCGTCGGACCAGCCGGTCTTCTGCTCCGCCAGGGCCTTCTCGTACTCGTTCGCGAACAGGAACAGGGCGCCCTCGACCAGGGTGCGCACCTTCGGCCCCTCCATCCGGGCCAACTGCTGGGAGGGGTCCGCGGCGAAGGCGATGCCCCGCGTACGGCACTCCTCGCTGTGGCGCACCATCGCCGCGGGGTCGTCCGCGCCGATCAGCACCAGGTCCAACCCGCCCACACGGTCGGCGATCGGCCGCAGCTCGATGTTGCGGGCCTCGGCCATGGCACCGGCGTAGAAGGACGCGATCTGGTTCTGGTCCCGGTCCGTGGTGCAGATGAACCGGGCCGTGTGGCGCAACTCGGAGATGTAGACCGCCGAGGTGTCCACCCCGTGGCGGTCCAACCAGGCGCGGTAGTCCTCGAAGTCCGCCCCGGCCGCACCCACCAGCACCGGGTCGAGGCCGAACCGGCCCATACCGAAACAGATGTTGGCCGCCACGCCACCGCGGCGAACGTCCAGCTCATCGATCAGGAAGGACAGCGACAACTGCTGGATCTGCTCGGGGATGATCTGCTCGGCGAACCGACCCTCGAAGGACATCAGGTGGTCGGTGGCAATGGATCCGGCAACCGCGATACGCACGGGACGAAGGCTCCTTGGTGGGAGGTGTCGGTCTGGGACCGGACGGGGCGATGGCATGTGGCCGGGACACGCCCGGCCCGGACTGCACCAGAGTATCCAGTACCGCCGGGGCATCGCCTGCCCGCCCGGCCGGGCCGACCGCGAACACCCCCGGACACGAGGAGGGGGAGGACGGACCAGCCGCCCTCCCCCGGACACCACCGTCCCGGCCGAGCCGGGACGGACAGATCACCGTCCCCCGGCACGCCTAGTTGAAGGAGTCACCGCAGGCGCAGGAACCGGTGGCGTTGGGGTTGTCGATGGTGAACCCCTGCTTCTCGATCGTGTCGACGAAGTCGATCTGGGCCCCGATCAGGTAGGGGGAGCTCATCCGGTCGGTGACGACCTCCACACCACCGAAGTCGGTGACGACGTCGCCGTCCAGGTCGCGCTCGTCGAAGTAGAGCTGGTAACGCAGCCCCGAGCAACCACCGGGCTGAACGGCCACGCGAAGGCGCAGGTCGTCCCGCCCCTCCTGCTCCAGGAGCGCCCTGACCTTGGCAGACGCCTCGTCGGTGAGGATGATCCCCTCGGTGGTCTCGCTCTGAACCGTCATGTTGTAAAGCTCCTCTGAAAGGGGTTGCGGCTAGCCTGACGACCCCTCGGTCGCGTCTGGGACCGGCCCGCCGCGGCGGGTCCCGTCCCCTTCAACGGATCCCAACACCCGGTACCGGCCCGACATTCCTGCACGGCCGCCACCGGCGTCGCCGTGCCGCAGCCGTGTTCTCCCTGCCGCCCGGTCCCACGGTGTGGACGGACCCCGGCCAAGCACGGACGTGCTCGCTCCACCAGGGTAATTTGTCCGGTCCCGATACGCCATCTCCCCCGGCACCCGTACACGGACCGCACAGGAGACGGCCACCGGCACCACCGGCACCACGGACGGGGCGCGGAACCGAACACGGCCCCGCGCCCCGCACCCGCCCGGATCAGCCCTTGGCGAGCGTCCCCAGGTACAACTCGATCACGTTGGGATCCTCCAACAGGTCCGCGCCCGAACCCGTGTAGGCGTTGCGGCCCTGGTCCAGCACATAGCCGCGGTCACAGATCTGCAGGCAGCGGCGGGCGTTCTGCTCCACCATGACCACCGACACACCCGTCTGGTTGACCTCCTTGACCCGCTGGAAGACCTCCTCCTGGTAGATCGGCGACAGACCCGCCGTCGGCTCGTCCAACAACAGCACCGACGGATCCATCATCAACGCACGCCCCATGGCCACCATCTGGCGCTCACCGCCCGACAGAGACCCCGCCTTGGCCTTGCGCCGGTCCGCCAGCAGCGGGAACAGCCCCGCCACCACCCGGAACCGCTCGGCGAAGGCACGCGGCCGCAGGAACGCCCCCATCTGGAGGTTCTCCTCGATGGTCAGCGAGGGGAACACGTTCCGCGTCTGCGGGACGTAGCCCACACCGCGCTCCACCAGACTGTGCGCGGGCAGACCCGCGATACTCGACCCCCGCAGGGTCAGACCGCCCTCACGGATCGGAATCAGCCCGAAGACCGCCTTGATCAACGTGGACTTACCCGCGCCGTTGGGGCCGATGATCGCCACGACCTCGCCCTCGGTCAGGGTCAGAGTGCACCCGTTGAGGACGTTCACCCCCGGCACGTACCCGGCCACCAGGTCCTTGGCCAACAGCAGGTAGTCCTGCGGACCACCCACCTCCGCCTCCTCGGCGCCGGCGTGCTCCAGGACCTCCTCACGGTGCTCCTGGACCTCCGCGACCTCCTCGGCCTCCGCCGGAACCTCCCCAGGCCCCGGCCGCGGGTTCACGTTCTCAGTCATCGTCACTCCCCCCGACCTCGGCCGTCTCCTCCTGGGCACCCAGGTAGGCGTCGATCACCTGCTGGTTGGACCGGATGTCGGAGGGACGCCCCTCCGCGATCACCCGCCCCTGCGCGAGCACCACGATCCAGTCGCTGATCCCCATGATCACGTCCATGTCGTGCTCGACGAAGAGCACCGTCTTGCCCTCGTCGCGCAACGACGTGATGTGACCCAGCAGGGACTGCACCAGTGCCGGGTTCACACCCGCCATCGGCTCGTCCAGCATGATCATCGCCGGATCGGTCATCAGCGAACGCGCCATCTCCAGCAGCTTGCGCTGCCCACCGGACAGCGAACCCGCCATGTCCTCACGCTTGTCGACCAGCTTGAAACGCTCCAACAGCTCCATGGCGCGCCGCGTGTTCTCCCGCTCCTGCCGCTGCCACACCGGACGCAGGAACGCACCGGCCATCCGCTCGCCGAACTGCCCCGGAGCACCCAACAGCATGTTGTCGAGCACCGTCATCCGGGTCAGCGCCTTGGTCAGCTGGAAGGTCCGCACCATCCCGGCCCGCGCCACCCGGTGACCGCTCTTGCCGTTGACCGCCCCGCCCTGGAACGTCCACCGGCCCCCGTCCACACGGTCGAAACCGGTCAACAGGTTGAACAGCGTGGACTTACCCGCACCGTTGGGACCGATCAGCGCCGTGATCGTGCCGCGCTGCACCTCCAGGTGCCCCACGTCCACAGCGGTCAGACCGCCGAAGGAACGACGCACACCGTCCGCCACCAGGATCGGGTCGGGCTTGGCCGACCCCGGGACCGGCTCCGCGTCGGCCATACGGTCCACACCGACGTTCGTCTCATCACTTGACATTGATCAGCATCTCCTTGCGGTCGCCGATGATGCCCTGCGGCCGGAAGACGATCAGCACCACCAGCAACAGGCCCACGAAGGCCAACTGGATCGCGCCGTAGTCCGGACCCGACAGGAACGGCAGCCAGCCCATGGAACCGAACCCCTTGAGCAGACCGTCGGTGAAGGTCATCAGGAACCAGAACGCCATCGCGCCCAGAACCGGACCGAACACACGCCCCGCACCACCCAGCAGCAGGATCACCCACAGGAAGAACGTCACCTGCGGCTTGAACTGGTCCGGCTGGATCGAGGCCTGGTACACCGCGAGCATGCAACCCGCCATCGCGCCGATCAGACCACCCAGCACCAGCGCCTGCATCTTGTACCCGAACACGTTCTTGCCCAGGCTGCGGACCGCGTCCTCGTCCTCCCGGACGCCCTTGATCACACGCCCCCACGGGCTGTGCATCAGCATCCAGGTCAGACCCACCATCAGGAGCACCAGGCCCCACGTCACCACCAGCACCCACATGTGGTTGCCGTTGTAGGCCAACGCACCCACGCCGTAACGCGTGCCCCCGTCGAACGGGTTGAGCGCGCGAAAACCCGACGACAGGTTCTGCAGGCCGTACACACCGCCCGTCAGCGGCTCGGCGAAACCCGCCCGGTACACCAGGCGCAACACCTCCGCCGCCGCGATCGTCGTGATCGCCAGGTAGTCCGCCCGCAACCGCAGCGTCGGAACACCCAACAGCAGCGCCAGCACGAGCGCGCACAGCAGGCCCACCGCGAAACCGGCCAGCAGCGGCAGGTCGAACACCGCCACGCTGATGCCCACACCGTAAGCACCCACCAGCATGAAACCGACCTGGCCGAAGTTGAGCAGCCCCGTGTAGCCGAAGTGGAAGTTGAGGCCGACGGCGGCGAGCGCGTAGATCGCCGCGATCGGACCGAGCGCCGATCGAGTGGACTCGGCGAGGATCGAAAGAATATCCATCGTGTCTCTCCTAGCCGACCCGCTCGCGCCGACCGAGCAGACCCTGGGGCCTGATCAGCAGCATGAGGATCATCAGGGCCAAAGCCCAGGCTTGCATGAGCTGGGACGGGAACCACAGGGTGGACAGCATCGCCACCATGCCGACGGCCAGACCGCCGACCATCGCACCGTAGGCCGTGCCGAGACCGCCGAGGATCACCGCGGCGAACATCATCAGCAGCAGACGGAAGCCCATCTCGTACTCGACGACCTGGTTGAGCCCGTAGAGCACCCCGCCCAACGCGGACAGGCCCCCTCCCAGGCCCCACACGTACAGCGTGACCCGGTCCACGTCGATACCCGAGGACTCGGACAGGTCCCTGTTGTCCGAGACCGCGCGCATCGCCTTGCCGATACGGGTGAACTGCAACAGGCAGGCCACCCCCACCAGGACCACGACCGCCACGGCCATGACCACCAGGTCGCGCGGCGCCATCTCCACGGGACCGAACCGCACCGGCTCCTGGATCTGGTAGCCGGCGTAGCGCGAACGCCCCGCTCCGAAGAGCACCAGGATCACGTGGCGCACGACCAGCGCCAGACCGATCGAGACGATGAACATCTGGATCAGCGCGACGTTGCGGTGCCGCAGGGGGCGCCAGATGTAGCGCTCCATCGACGCGCCCAGCACCGCGCCCATGAGGACCGCGATCCCGGCGGCCAGCCACAGCGGCACGCTCCAGCCGACCGCGTCGCCCATGACCCCGAGGACGGTGGCCAGCGCGATGCCGACGAAGATCGCCGTCCACTGCGCGGTGATCAGCACCGCCCGGGGCCACCTGCCCTCCAGGAAACCGCCGAGGAGGACCGCCACCCCCAGACCCGCGAAGATCGCCAGCAGGGAGTTGCCCAGGCCGGCGGCCCCGGAGCTGAAGACCAGGGCGGCCATCGCGCCGAAGGTCACCATGTCGCCGTGGGCGAAGTTGATCATCTTCGTGGTGCCGAAGATCAGTGAGAGTCCGATCGCGGAGACCGCGATGACCAGGCCGAACAGGAGACCCGCCGCGGCGAGCTGGACGAACCGCTCACCGAAGGAGCCGCCGCTGTCCGCCACGGGCGCGACGGCCTCGTCGTCCGCGGCCGCGGCGCCGGAGTCCTCGCTCTCCTCCTCCGAGGGGGAGGCGGAGTCGTCGTCGGACGCGCCCGGCCGCTCCAGCCCGATGATGAGGGGCCGCTGGCCGCCGGCCTCGACCTCCACCTCGGTTTCACCGTCGACGATGAGGCCCTCTCGTACGACGAACTCACTGGGGACGGACTCCTGGTCCACCACGACGCGGTAGGTGCCCGGTCCGGGCAACTCCACTTCCCACATTCCATCAGAGTCGGTCTCCGCCGCCCCGGTCTCGTCCTCACCGTCGAAGACCGTGATCCTGATGCCTTCGACACCTTGATCCCGATCTTCCGGGTTGAGGATCTGACCGTGCAGCGACTCACCGCCCTGTTCGTCTGCCGTCGCAGCTGGCCCGGGGATCACCAGGATGGCGGTGATCAGGGCGAGCAGCACGGTCACGAGGCGTGTGCGCACGCGCGCTCCTTGCGCATCTGAGGGGGCAGTGCCGAATGAACACATTCGACACCGCATGTCCTTGCTGTTCGGTGCGGTGAGTTTAGCCCGATTTAGGCTGGTCATTCAGCATCGCTAAAGCCACGTGACCCAACCGTCACCCCATTGTGCGCAAACGAGATCAAACTGGTACCGGGGGCGGATTGACCCTGAACAATCTGTCTTGTTTCCATCCCCACACAGGCTGATCTGCATACCCCTCCGCACTCTTCGTGCTCAGAAGGACACATAAGCATCCTGGAGGAGGCGTGGCCGCCCGGGGAGGACAGGGGCGCAACAGTCCCTCCCCGGACAACGGCAGGGGCCGCACCCGGTCGGGTGCGGCCCCTGCCTCAAGCCTCACGGTGGTGGAACCGTAAGCGTCGCTTACTGCTCCCCGAGGGTCTCGACGACGGTTTCGGCGACCTTGCGCATGGTCAGGCGCCGATCCATCGAGTTCTTCTGGATCCACCGGAACGCCTCGGGCTCACTCATCCCGTGGCGGCTCTGGAGCAGTCCTTTGGCCTGCTCGACCAGTTTGCGTGTTTCCAGGCGGTCCTGGAGGTTGCTGACCTCGGACTCCAGCGCGGCCAACTCGGCGTAGCGGGAGGTGGCCATCTCGATTGCGGGCACGAGGTCGGTCTTGTTGAACGGCTTGACCAGGTAGGCCATGGCCCCGGCCTCGCGTGCCCGCTCGACCAGCTCCCGCTGGGAGAAGGCAGTCAGGATCACCACCGGGGCGATCCTCTCCCCCGCGATGCGCTCGGCGGCCGAGAGTCCGTCGAGCACCGGCATCTTGATGTCGGTGATCACCAGGTCGGGCTTGAGCTCCTGGGCAAGGCGGATGGCGGTCTCGCCGTCACCGGCCTCGCCCACGACGGCGTAGCCGTCTTCTTCCAACATCTCCTTGAGGTCCAGGCGGATCAGGGCCTCGTCTTCCGCGATCACCACACGGCTCTGCGTCCTCGTCACGTACACGAGGTTACCGAGATCCGCTAGGATGCTGACCGTCGGGACCGGCACTGCGCGTCAATCGTGACATCACCGTTGACGGAGTGGCGCCCCTCCAGACACCCCCGGAGCAAACCGGACAAACCAGCCGGAATGATGGAATGGTAGACATAGAGGTCTCAAAAGCCTTGGCTCGCAAGAGCGTGTGGGTTCGAATCCCACTTCCGGCACCGACAGCAGCCACGCGAAGAGCCGCCCCAGTAGGGCGGCTCTCGGCATTTCGGGCATATCAACCCACCGTAGTCATCACATCGACGGAATGTCACAGGCGTGAGCAAATATTCACGCTATGTACTCACGCGACGTAGTTGATGAAACCTTCCGACTCAAGGCTCTGGGACTGACCGACAAGGCCATCTCGACGCAGTGCGGTGTCTCCGTGCAGGCGATCAGGCACTGGCGCTACGGCAACAGGCGTGCTCCAGCGACCGAAGCACGCCGCCAGAACCGCACGGTCTATTGCCCCAGGTGTCACGACGCCCGACTCGACAACAAGGCTTACGCCTATCTGCTAGGGCTCTATCTCGGGGATGGCCACATCACGACCTCGCGACGTGGCGTATACGTACTGTGGGTGTTCTGTGACAACAAGTATCCAGGGCTGATGGATCTTTGTGCCAGCGCCATGGAGGCCGTCTTCCCCGTCGGAACCTTCCGTGTGTCCAGGAACGGGTGCACGTCCGTCAAAGCCGCGTCCAAGCACTGGCCCTGCCTCTTCCCCCAGCACGGCAAGGGCCACAAGCACTCCCGGCCCATCGTGTTGGCTTCCTGGCAGCAGAAGGTCGTCGACGACCACCCTGAACCGTTCATCCGTGGCCTGGTCCACTCTGACGGATGTCGCATCCTCAACCGCATCCGGAAGAAGGGCAGGAACGAGTACTACGAGTATCCGCGCTACCACTTCTCCAACACGTCGTCGGACATCGTGCATCTCTTCACCACGGCTCTCGATCGCCTCAACATCCCATGGAAGAGCCACACTCGGGTCCGGCCCCCGTTCCAGGACCAAACCATCATCTCGGTGTCGAAGAAGGCCGCGGTGGCGCGGATGGACGCCTTCGTCGGGCCCAAGTACTGAGGGATCGGACAGACGGGCCAGAACCTCCGTAACTACCCGGCCGGTACCACCCCAAATAGGCCTTTTGTCACTTTATGCCGGGGCAACCAGGCTGAACCGGTCACATCACGGCCACAACCTGAGCACAACCCGTCGGTTCGGTCGCCCGTGCGGGCGCGCGTCCTTGATCCTTGAGGTTCGAAGGCGATTTCTCAGGAGAGGAGCAGCGGGTGCTGACCGCGGTGGCCGGAGTCATCGGCGCACTGGTTATCGGCGCCTGGGTTGTGGTGGCCTGGGGCTCCCAACGCCGCCAGCCCTGGCTGCTGACTCCCGTAGCGCTGTTCATCGTCCTGCTCGTGGCCCTCGGCCAGCCGGGGTGGGCCTTCCTACCCGTGGCCGTACTGGTCGCCGGCTCCTTCGCCGAGCTGGTGATCGGTTCCCGGGAGTCCCCGACGGTGCGTACCAAGGACCCCGACGCCCCCCTGAGCACCGAGCGCTGGGCCGCGGCCGTGGCGGCGCCCTTCCGGGTGGCGCTGGCCGAGCCGTGGGACGTGGTGGCCCGGCCCTCGCTGCGCCGCCGCTACCGGCGCATGTTGGAGCACCAGTGGGGGGTGACCGACCGCGACTCGCTGCGGGAGGCGGTCGAGGCCCTGTTCGAGGAGCTGCACACCGGTCCGAGCCTGGACCTGGTGGTGGACCTGCGCGCCGGGGTCGCCAGGTCGCGTCTTCCGCGGGAGCGGGGCGGGGAGTCCACGGGCGCGCGGGTGCGTCTGACCGATGACCAGGTGGCCCGGCTGCGCGCGGTCACGGGTGTGACGGAGGCGGACGAGACGGTGCTGATCGGTGCCTACCAGTGGTGGAAGTCGGTGCACGTGATCCGGCTGGTGTGCGGTGGCGCGTCGCTGGACTGGCTGAGCCCGGTGGAGACGCAGACGCTGTTGCGGCGGGTGGCGTCGGATCTTCAGCGCCGGTACTCGTCGTGGCAGCAGTTGTCGACGGCCTTCCACGCGGGGTACCTGTTGTGGCCCGAGAAGGGTGTGGAGGGCGATCACGGCGGCACGGACCGGGTGTGGGCGGCGCTGGGCCTGTTGTCGGAGGACGCGCGGAGCCCGTGGAACCTGTTGCCGTGGGACATGCCGTTGGAGCGGGTGCTGCCCGAGGGCGGTGTGGCCTTCGGCCAGGAGCCCTAGCCGGGGTTCGCCGGCCGCGGGGCCGGGAGGTGTCCGAGGGGGCCTGGAGGGGGCTCAGCGGGCTCATGGAGGGGCTCGTAAGGCCCGGGAGGGCCTGGGTGCCCGTGGAGGGGTTCGGGGGCCCGGAGAGACGTCGGCCGCACCTGGTCCTGGCCCGGTGGGCGGCGCGGCTCATACGCCGTTTCCTCCGGGCAGGACCTGATGCGGCACGTCGGTGGGCGCCTGTGGGGGGCGCCTGGTTCCTACGGTGTCGCGAGGGCGACGGCGTCGCCGAGGCGGTGGACGCGCAGGAAGTTGGTGGAACCGACGGTTCCGGGCGGGCTGCCCGCCACGATGACGATCTTGTCGCCCTTGTGGTAGTCACCGAGTTGGAGGAGTTCGCTCTCCACCTGACGGACCATGTCGTCGGTGTTGTCGACCCAGGGCACGATGTGGCTCTCGACTCCCCAGGTGAGGGAGAGCCTTCCGCGGGTGGTCTCCTCGGTGGTGAAGGCCATCAGCGGGATGGGAGAGCGGTAGCGGGCCAGGCGGCGGGCGGTCTCACCGGACATGGTGAAGGCGACCAGTGCCTTGGCGCCGACGGTGGCGCCGATCTCGGCGGCGGCGCGGGCGATGGCTCCGCCGGTGGTCTCGGGTACCCGGTTGAGGATGTGCGAGGCGCGCAGGGACTCCTGCTCGGCGGCGCCGACGATGCGGGCCATGGTCTCGACGGTCTCGATGGGGTACTTGCCGACGCTGGTCTCGCCGGAGAGCATGACGGCGTCGGCGCCGTCGAGGACGGCGTTGGCGACGTCGGAGGTCTCGGCTCGGGTGGGCCGGGGTGCTCCGATCATGGATTCGAGCATCTGGGTGGCGACGATGACCGGTTTGGCCTTGTCGCGGCAGCGTTCGACGGCGCGCTTTTGGACCATGGGGACGTTTTCGAGGGGGAGTTCGACGCCGAGGTCGCCGCGGGCGACCATGACTCCGTCGAAGGCCTCGATGATGTCCTGCAGGCGTTCGACGGCCTGGGGTTTCTCGATCTTGGCGATGAGGGGGACGACGACGCCCTCCTCGTCCATGATGCGGTGGCACTCCTCTGCGTCGGCGGGGCTGCGGACGAAGGAGAGGGCGACCATGTCGACGTTCTGGTGGAGGACCCAGCGCAGGTCCTCCTCGTCCTTTTCGGTGAGCGCGGGGACGCTGACGGCGACGCCGGGGAGGTTGAGTCCCTTGTGGTTGGAGACGGTGCCGCCGTAGATGACGCGGGTGTGGACGTCGGTGCTGGTGGTCTTGGTGCACTCCAGCACGATGCGGCCGTCGTCGATGAGGACGCGGTCGCCGGGGCGTACGTCTCCGGGGAGTCCCTTGTAGGTGGTGGAGACGCGTGTGCCGTCTCCGGGGACGTCGTCGATGGTGACGGTGAACTCGTCGCCTGTGGTGAGTTCGACGGGTCCGTCGGCGAAGGTGCCGACGCGGATCTTGGGTCCTTGGAGGTCGGCGAGGACGCCGACCGCCTGGTGTGCGGACTCAGCGGCCTGCCGGAGGTTGGCGAGGCTGGCGCTGTGGTCGTCGTGGGTTCCGTGGCTGAGGTTGATTCGGGCGACGTCCAGTCCCGCGTCGACGAGCTTGCGGAGGACTTCCGGGCTCGAGGTGGCGGGACCGAGGGTCGCGACGATTTTTGCTCGACGTGTCACGCCTAACACTCTAGAGCGTCTGGTGGATGCAGTGGTCTAAACCAGGTTGCGAGTGGGTGTGTGTGAGGTGGCGTGGTGACGAATCCGGTGGCCCTGGGTGATGGTTCGGGGTGGTGTGGCGACGGTGTGCGTACGGTTGTCGCCACTGTGGGAGGTGTGCCGTGTGGAGACGTGATGTGGTGATTTCCGCCATTTCGTCAGAGGTGGGCGTGTTGGAACGGGTGTTGCTGGGGTTGTCGGAGGAGGAGGCGGCGCTGCCGACGCGGTGTGTTCCGTGGGACGTGGCGGCCCTGGCGGCGCACACGGTGGGTGCTCTGCACCGGGTTCTGGTGATGTTGGACGCCGACGCCCCGGAGGGGGCGGGGCCGCTGGTGTCGGCCGCGGGGTACTACGCGCCGGACGTGCGGTTCTCTCCCGAGGTGAACGCCGACCGGGTGGAGTCGGCGGTGAGGGCGGCGCGCGGGGCGGGCCCGGGAGAGCCGGGGAGGGTGCTCGGGGTGTCCTGGGGGAAGCTGGCCGCGCGGCTGGCGGTGGAACCGGTGGATCGGGTGGTGGTGACCCGGCACGGTGATCCGATGCTGTTGACGGACTTCCTGGTGACGCGGGTGGTGGAGCTGGGGGTGCACGGGCTGGACCTGGCCGACGCGCTGGGCCGGGGTCCGTGGTGCGCCGAGGAGGCGCTGGCCGTGGTGGTGCGGCTGTTGTTCGGTGGGAGCGGCGGCGGGGCCGTGGAGCGGGTGCTGCCCGGGGCCCTGTCGGACCGTGCCGGCGGGTTGGCCGCGGTGCGCGCCGTGACGGGGCGCTCCGGCTCGGACGCGGGCCGCGACGCCCTGGAGGCGGCGGGGGTGCGTTTCCTGGCGCTGGGCTAGCGGGCCGACCGGGGGCGCTGTGGGTGTGGGCCGGGGGCTGCCCTGGCCGGGTACACCCCGGCGGAGCTTCGCGGCCGCGTCGCCCGGTGGCGCCGTGGTGGCTGGGGGTGTCAGTGGTCCTGGCGTGGCGGTGGCAGGAAGGCGCCGATGCGGCCGTAGGCGCGCAGGACGCGGAGGAGCCGGATGGTGCGTATGCCCTCGTTCTCGATGGTGGCGGCGGTGTCCCAGTGCCGTCCGGTGGTGTCCCAGCCGCCGTCGGGGCGCTGGGTCCGTTCGATGAGGTCGAGGCCGTGTCCGATCTCGGTGTCGGTGAAGAGCGGTCGGGCGATGTGGCCGGGGCGGGGTGCCAGGTCGAGTGCGTTGTGGGTGTGGTGGTGGGTGCCGGGCTCGGGGTCGGTGTCCACGACCGCGCGGATCATGGGGCGGAGCCGGTTGACGGTCTGGACGGCGCGGTGGCGGTCGGGCACGTGCTGGAGGAAGGTGCACACGCCGATGGCCTCGTGGGGGTCGGTCCAGCGCAGGGCGGCGACGCGCTTCCAGCAGTAGGCGGTGGCGTTGTCGCGCCATGGGTGGGTGATGTGGTGTTTGTGGAGGTATCCGGCGATGAGTGCGGTGGTTCCGAGGCTGCTGGAGAAGTCCTCGTGCCGCTGCCACCAGGGCGCCGACTCGGTGTAGCGGATGTTGCGCAGGACGGGGGGCAGGCCTCCGTCGGGGTTGGTGGCGGTGGAGAGGTAGCGGCAGATGCCGTGGCCGAGGCTGGCGGGGATGGGTCCGAGGTCGTCGAGGTAGTCCAGGGCGATTCCGGTGGCGGCGGGCTGGCTGGCGTGTCCGCGCAGGTCGGGGTCGAGTCCGTTGCCGTAGCCGCCGTCGATGTTGCGGTAGGCGGCGAGTGCCGCGCGGACGGGTTCGACGGGTCCGTTCTGGAACAGGTGGGCGAAGCGGTGCCGGTCGATCAGCCGGGCGCTGCGCATGGTGAAGTGCTCTGCTGCGCGGAAGGAGTCCCAGGTCACGACGGTCATGTCTTCGACGGTACGTCGGTGTCCGCGTGGGCGAAACGGGTGGCGGGCGAATCCATCCGCGATATTTACGTGCGGTTCGCGGCGGTGTGGCGTTTGCGTCTTCGGGTGAGGAGGACGTGGCCGGCCCAGGAGGCGAGGACGGTGGCGGCGACGGCGAGTTGCACGGTGAGCAGGTGTTCGGCGGGGTAGACGATGCCGGTGAGGTAGTGGTCGATGAATCCGCTCTCGGGGAGGCCGGCCTGTCCGGCGCGTCGGCGGGCCCAGTGCTCCACGTGGGTGAGGGGGCAGGGCCAGCCGATGACGGTGATGCCGAGTCCGTAGAGGGCGCAGGCGACGTGGGGCCGGATGAGGCGGGGCCGGAGCCAGGCGAGGAAGCCGCCGAGGGCGACGTAGACGAGGAAGGCCAGGTGCACGACCATGGCGGTGTCGGCGATCAGCCGATAGGTCATAGCGGCCCTCGCGGGGTGTGGATGGTGCGGGGGCGGGTCCCCCTGTTTCCAGTATCCCCGTCCTCGCCCCGTCGGGCCAGGGTGCGAGGGGCCTGTGGAGGGGGCGGTGTCCGGCCGGGCCGCCCGCCCGCTTCGGTGTCCGTCTCGCCGGGCGCGGGCGGCGGCGCGCCGGGCGCGGAGGGTCTCTCCCCCGGGCCCGGCGCGTCGTCGCCTGTTTTCGCCGGTCGCTAGACCAGCGGGCGCTCGGTCGGCGGGATGGCGACCGGCAGTGCGCTGTCGTCGGTGAGGTAGCGGTCCACTCCGGCGGCGGCGGAGCGGCCCTCGGCGATGGCCCACACGATCAGCGACTGGCCGCGGCCCATGTCGCCGGCGCAGAAGACGCCGTCGACGGTGGTCCGGTAGTCGGCGTCGCGGACGACGTTGCCGCGTCCGTCCAGTTCCACGCCGAGCTGCTCGATCATGCCCTCCTTCTGGGGGCCGACGAAGCCCATGGCGAGGGTGACCAGTTCGGCGGGGATCTCGCGCTCGGTGCCCTCGACGGGTTCGAAGCCCTTGTCGGTGCGCTTGACCTCGACCAGCTTCAGGGCGCGGACGTTGCCGTCCTCGTCACCGAGGAACTCCACGGTGTTGACGGAGTAGAGCCGCTTGCCGCCCTCCTCGTGCGCGCTGGTGACCTTGTAGAGCATGGGCATGGTCGGCCAGGGCTGGTGGTCGGGCCGCTTGGCGGGCGGCTTGGGCATGATCTCCAGCTGGGTGACCGAGGCCGCGCCCTGGCGGTGGGCGGTGCCCACGCAGTCGGCGCCGGTGTCGCCGCCGCCGATGACCACGACGTGCTTGCCCTGGGCGTCGATGGCGGGGTGCTCGTAGTCGCCCTCCTGCACCCGGTTGGCCAGGGGCAGGTACTCCATGGCCTGGTGGATGCCGCCGAGTTCGCGGCCCTTGGCGGGCAGGTCGCGCCAGGCGGTGGCTCCGCCGGTGAGCACGAGGGCGTCGTGCTCGGCGCGCAGCCGGTCGACGGTGACGTCGGCGCCGACGTCGACGCCGGTGCGGAAGGTGGTGCCCTCGGCGGCCATCTGGGCGACGCGGCGCTCGATGTGGCGCTTTTCCATCTTGAACTCGGGGATGCCGTAGCGCAGCAGGCCGCCGACGCGGTCGGCGCGTTCGTAGACGGTGACGTCGTGTCCGGCGCGGGTGAGCTGCTGGGCGGCGGCGAGTCCGGCGGGGCCGGAGCCGACGACGGCGACCTTCTTGCCGGTGCGGGTGGCGGGGGGCAGGGGCTTGACCCAGCCCTCCTCCCACGCGCGGTCGATGATGGAGACCTCGACGTTCTTGATGGTCACGGCGGGCTGGTTGATGCCGAGCACGCACGCGGACTCACACGGGGCGGGGCAGAGCCGTCCGGTGAACTCCGGGAAGTTGTTGGTGGCGTGCAGGCGCTCGATCGCCTCGGCCCAGTCGTGGGTGTGGACGAGGTTGTTCCACTCGGGGATGAGGTTGCCGAGCGGGCAGCCGTTGTGGCAGAAGGGGATGCCGCAGTCCATGCAGCGTGAGGCCTGCTTGGTGACGGTTCCCCGGTCGAAGTCCTCGTAGACCTCGCGCCAGTCCTGGATGCGTACGTCGACCGGGCGGTGCTTGGGCAGCTCGCGCTCGGTGATCTTCAGGAAACCCCTGGGGTCGGACATGTGTTCTTCCTCCTTTCGTGTTCGCTGGCGCTCAGGACTGCGCGGAGGCCATGACGGCCTCGTTGACGTCGCGGCCCTCGCGTTCGGCCTCGGCCTGGGCGAGCAGGACGCGCTTGTAGTCGCGGGGCATGACCTTGGCGATCCGGTCGAGGCCCGTGTCGCCGTCGGCCAGGAGCCGTTCGGCGACGGCCGATCCGGTCTCGGCGTGGTGGCGGGTGAGGACGTCGGTGAGGAAGGCGCGGTCCTCGTCGGTGAGGGCTTCGACGTCGACCATCCCGGGGTTGACGCGTTCGCGGTCCAGGTCCAGGACGTAGGCGACGCCTCCGGACATGCCGGCCGCGAAGTTGCGGCCGGTGCGGCCGAGGACGACGGCGCGGCCGCCGGTCATGTACTCGCAGCCGTGGTCACCGATGCCCTCGACGACGGCGGTGGCTCCGGAGTTGCGGACGCAGAAGCGTTCGCCGACGACGCCGCGCAGGAAGATCTCGCCGGAGGTGGCGCCGTAGCCGATGACGTTTCCGGCGATGATGTGGTCCTCGGCGACCAGTCGGGAGCCGGTGTCGGGGCGCACGACGACGCGTCCGCCGGAGAGTCCCTTGCCGACGTAGTCGTTGGCGTCGCCGGACAGGCGCAGGGTGATGCCGCTGGGTACGAACGCGCCGAAGGACTGGCCGGCGGACCCGGTGAAGGAGATGTCGATGGTGTCGTCGGGCAGGCCGTCGGCGCCGTAGCGCTTGGTGACCTCGTGTCCGAGCATGGTGCCGACGGTGCGGTTGACGTTGCGTACGGGCAGTTCGAGGCTGACGGGCTGGCCGAATTCCAGGGCGCCCTCGCTGAGCTGGATGAGGGTGTTGTCCAGTGCCTTCTCCAGGCCATGGTCCTGCTTGCGCCGCTGGGTGCGCTGGTCGCCCGCCCAGGGCTCGACCTCGTGCAGGATCGGCGACAGGTCCAGGCCCTGTGCCTTCCAGTGGGTGAGGGCCTCGGTGGTGTCGAGCAGGTCGACGGAGCCGATGGCCTCGTCCAGGCTGCGGAAGCCGAGCTGGGCGAGGTACTCGCGGACCTCCTGGGCGATGAACTCGAAGAAGTTCACCACGTGGTCGGCCTGGCCGGAGAACCTCTCGCGCAGGGCGGGGTTCTGGGTGGCGACGCCGACGGGGCAGGTGTCGAGGTGGCACACGCGCATCATGACGCAGCCGGAGACGACGAGGGGCGCGGTGGCGAAGCCGTACTCCTCGGCGCCGAGCAGGGCGGCGACGACGACGTCGCGGCCGGTCTTCATCTGGCCGTCGGCCTGGACGACGATGCGGTCGCGCAGGCCGTTGAGCAGCAGGGTCTGCTGGGTCTCGGCGAGGCCGAGCTCCCAGGGGGTGCCCGCGTGCTTGAGGGAGGTCAGCGGCGAGGCGCCGGTGCCTCCGTCGTGGCCGGAGATGAGGACGACGTCGGCGTGTGCCTTGGACACGCCGGCGGCGACGGTGCCCACGCCCGCCTCGGAGACCAGTTTGACGTGGACCCGCGCGGAGGGGTTGGCGTTCTTGAGGTCGTGGATGAGTTGGGCGAGGTCCTCGATGGAGTAGATGTCGTGGTGCGGCGGCGGGGAGATGAGTCCGACGCCGGGTGTGGAGTGGCGGGTCCGGGCGACCCACGGGTAGACCTTGTGGCCGGGTAGCTGGCCGCCCTCGCCGGGCTTGGCGCCCTGGGCCATCTTGATCTGGATGTCGTCGGCGTTGCTGAGGTAGTGCGAGGTGACGCCGAAGCGGCCGGAGGCGACCTGCTTGATGGCGCTGCGCCGCAGGTCCCCGTTGGCGTCGGGGGTGAAGCGGTCGGGGTCCTCGCCGCCCTCGCCGGTGTTGGACTTGCCGCCGAGGCGGTTCATCGCGATGGCGAGGGTCTGGTGGGCCTCGGCGGAGATGGAGCCGTAGGACATGGCTCCGGTGGAGAAGCGCTTGACGATCTCCGAGACGGGCTCGACCTCCTCGATGGGCACGGGTCGGCGCACGCCCTCCTTGAGGCGGAAGAGTCCGCGCAGGGTCATGAGCTTCTCGGCCTGGTCGTCGACCTTGGAGGTGTACTCCTTGAAGATGTCGTACTTGCGGGTACGGGTGGAGTGCTGGAGTTTGAAGACGGTCTCGGGGTTGAACAGGTGCGGTTCGCCCTCGCGGCGCCACTGGTACTCGCCGCCGACCTCCAGGCGCCGGTGGGCGCTCGGGTTGGCGGTGTGGGCGCGGCGGTGGCGGATGGCGACCTCTTCGGCGAGGACGTCGAAGCCGACGCCGCCCAGGCGGGAGGTGGTGCCGGTGAAGCAGCGGTCGACGACCTCCCGGCCCAGGCCGAGTGCCTCGAAGATCTGGGCGCCGGTGTAGGAGCTGACCGTGGACACGCCGATCTTGGACATGACCTTCAGGACGCCCTTGCCGAAGGCCTTGACGGTGTTGCGGACGGCCTGGTCGGCGTCGATGCCGCCGATGGTGCCCCTCTCGACCAGGTCGCGGACGGTGGCCAGCGCCAGGTACGGGTTGACGGCGGAGGCGCCGTAGCCGACGAGCAGGGCGACGTGGTGGCATTCGCGCACGTCGGCGGCCTCGATGAGGAGGCCGACCTCGGTGCGGGTCTTCTCGCGGACCAGGTGGTGGTGGACCGATCCGGTGAGCAGCAGCGACGGGATGGGCGCGCGGTGCGCGTCGGCGCCGCGGTCGCTGAGCACGAGGATGTGGGCGCCGTCGGCGATGGCGGCCGAGACCTCGTCGTTGATCTGCTCCAGGCGGGTGGACAGGGCGTCGCCGCCGCCGTCGACGGGGTAGGTGCCGTCGACGGTGAAGCTCTTCAGGGCCGGGTTGCCTTGGCCCGCGGCGAGGATGGCGGCCAGTTCGGCCTGGTCGACGACCGGGGTGGGCAGGACGAGGCGCTGGGTGTCGCCGGGTGCGGCGTCCAGGATGTTGTGCTCGGCGCCCAGGAGGGTGGCCAGGCTGGTGACCATCTCCTCGCGGATGGCGTCCAGGGGCGGGTTGGTGACCTGGGCGAAGTTCTGCGAGAAGTAGTCGAAGAGCTGTCGGGAGCGCTCGGAGAGCGCGGCCACCGGGGTGTCGGTGCCCATGGACCCGATGGGTTCGGCGCCGGTGCGGGCCATCGGGGTGAGGATGACGCGCAGTTCCTCCTCGGTGTAGCCGAACACCTGCTGGGAGAGGTTGAGTTCGGTGACCGGGGCGGGTCGGCTCTCGGGCAGGTCGGCGAGGCGCAGGACGCCGGAGTCGATCCACTCCTGGTAGGGGTGCTCGGCGGCGAGTTCGGCCTTGATCTCCTCGTCCTCGATGATGCGCCCCTGGGCGGTGTCGACGACGAAGATGCGGCCGGGCTGGAGGCGGCCCTTGCGCACGACGGTGGCGGGGTCGATGTCCAGGACGCCGGACTCGCTGGCCAGGACGACGAAGCCGTCCTCGGTGACCCAGTAGCGGCCGGGGCGGAGGCCGTTGCGGTCCAGGACCGCGCCGACGACGGTGCCGTCGGTGAAGGACACCGAGGCGGGGCCGTCCCAGGGCTCCATGAGGGTGGAGTGGTACTCGTAGAAGGCCCGGACGGCCGGGTCCATCTCGGTGTGGTTCTCCCAGGGCTCGGGGATCATCATGAGCACCGCGTGCGGCAGCGAGCGTCCGCCCAGGTGCAGCAGCTCCAGGGCGTCGTCGAAGGAGGCGGTGTCGGAGTCGTCGGGGTCGACGATGGGGAAGATCCGGTCGAGGTCGCCGGGGATGAGGTCGGTGGCGAGCTTGGCCTCGCGCGCCCGCATCATGTTCCGGTTGCCCTTGACGGTGTTGATCTCGCCGTTGTGCGCGACGTAGCGGAACGGGTGGGCGAGGGGCCAGGACGGGAACGTGTTGGTGGAGAAGCGGGAGTGGACCAGGGCCAGGCCGGAGGTGTAGCGCCGGTCGGACAGGTCGGGGAAGAACGGCTCCAGCTGCGGGGTGGTGAGCATGCCCTTGTAGGCGATGGTGCGCGGGGACAGGCTCGGGAAGTAGACGTCGGTCTCGTGCTCGGAGCGCTTGCGCACGCAGTAGGCGTGGCGCTCCAGGTCGATGCCGGTCAGGCCCTCGGTGGCGGTGCCGGGGGTGCCGGCGATGAAGAGCTGCCCGAAGTAGGGCATGGCCTGGCGGGCGGCGGGGCCGCTGTACTGGGGCTCGAAGGGAAGGTCGCGCCAGCCGAGCAGGGTCAGGCCCTCGTCGGCGACGATGGCGTTGATGCGCTCGACGGCGGCGGTGCGCTCGGTGGCGTCGGCGGGCAGGAAGCCGATGCCGGTGGCGTAGGCGCCCGCCTCGGGGAGCGGGAAGTCGCAGACCTCGGTGTAGAGCTCGTGCGGGACCTGGGTGAGGATGCCCGCGCCGTCGCCGTCGTCGGGGTCGGCCCCGGAGGCGCCGCGGTGGTCGAGGTTGCGGAGTACGGTGAGCGCCTTCTCGACGGTGTCGTGGCTGCGACGTCCAGTGAGGTCGGCCACGAAGCCCACACCACAGGCGTCGTGCTCGAAGGCGGGGTCGTACAGGCCCTGGGAAGTGGTTTCCGCGTTCGTTCGGACGGACGAACGCCGCACCTGGCCAGCAGGCATCTACCCTCCTGTCGTCTTTCCTCGGCTTTGTGAAAAAGCGCATCCGGGACGACGTTGGCCCTGCTGCGTGCGGATGAAGTTGTGGCGCCGTGTGTCACGGCGGTTTCCGTCGTGTGTGCTGTGGCTTGCCCGCCTCCGTGCTGCGGCCACGTCCTCGTGGCCGCTGGTGGCGGGCGGGGCACCTGCGACGGGCAGGTTCCCTTATACATGCCGGTCCAGCCGCGACGGTAATCGCAGGTCTAGACCATGTGGCGCCGCGGTGCGCCGTTGGTCGCCGTTCGTGCCGCCCCTGGGGTGCGGGCACGGTCCCTCCCGGCGTGTTCTCCGGTGAGGGCTGGCCTAGCCGGTTTTTCCACGAAGGAACCCCGCTAAACCTCCCAAAGTGGCTCAAACGCCGACCGCGGGGTCGGGGATGTCACTCCGGGCATGCGGGCTCCACGCACCGCTCCCCCACATTACCCCGGCGTTAACCCTGCTCCCAAGGGGTGCGGGAGTCCGTTGCCGCGTGATCTGTCCCTCATCGCCGGGCGGCCCCGCGGCGCCGCCCGCGGACCCCGTGTCCATCGCGAGCGAGCCGCGCGGCACCGCCGGTGAACCGTGCGAACCGCGCGGCGTCCGTCCGCGGGTACCCCGCCGTGCGTGGGACGATCGACGTATGCATCCGACCACCCCGGGCGAGAGCGCCCCGCCCCTTCCCGAGCCCGCGTTCGGGCTGCTGCGCGACCACGGCGTGGACGCGCCCCGGCTGCGCCGTGTGCTGGCACTGCTCTCGGACGGGCGCTGGTGGAGTGCGAACGACCTCGTGCGGGACAGCGGCGTGGCGTACGCGCTCGTGTCCGCGCTGGTCGGGGCCCTGGTGGAGGCCGGTGAGCTGACCGCCGAGGCCGGGGGCGGGCGGGACAGGGTGCGCCTGGTCCGGCCCCAGGACTACGCCGGTGCGTGCGCCGCCGAGGAGCCGGCCGACCCGGTGGCCCACCTGCTGCCCCGGTACACCCGGGCCATGGCCGAACTGGTGCGCGCCACGGACACGGGCCCCGCCTCCGACCTCGACCTGGACCACGTGTCCGCGACCGCCGAGACGGCGCTGCGCCGGGCGCTGCTGCTGTCCACCCGTTTCGACCTGAGCGACCGCACCCTGCTGTGCGTGGGCGACCACGACCTGACCTCGGTCGCGCTGGCCCTGGTCAGTCCGGGGGCCCGGGCGGAGGTGGTGGACATCGACGAGCGCGTGCTGGCCCACATCGACGCCCTGGCCGACTCCCTGGGGCTGTCGGTGCGCACCCACCACGCGGACCTGCGCCTGGGGCTGCCCTCCACCGTGCGCGGCTGCGCGGACGTGGTGTTCACCGATCCGCCCTACACCCCCGACGGGGTGGAGCTGTTCGTGCGGCGCGGCGTGGAGGGGATGGCCGACCCGCGCCGGGGACGGGTGCTGGTGGCCTACGGCGCCAGTGAGACCACTCCGAGGCTGGCCGCGGCCACCCAGGCCCGGCTGGTGCGGATGGACCTGTTGGTGGAGGCGGTGTGGCCGGGCTTCAACCGCTACCACGGGGCCGAGTCGATCGGCGCCGCCTCGGACCTGTACGTGCTGCGGCCCCTCTCGCGCACCCTGCCCGGGGCCCCGGGGGAGAACGCGCGCGTGTACAGCCAGGGCGCCAACGCCAAGGAGGCCCGGGGCGCCCTGGACGCGGACCGGGCCCGTGCCGTGCTCGACCGGGTGGCCGGGGAGCTCGGTGGGGCCGGTGAGGGCCGGGAGCCGACGCTGGTGGGCGAGTGGCCGCCCCAGGTGGCGGAGTCGGGCCGGGTGCGCCTGTCCACGTGGATGGAGGCGCCCACCGGCGGCGACGGGTGCTCGGTGGTCAATCTCACCGGGGGGTGGGAGCGACTGGCCGCGCGCGGCGCTCTGGCGGCCACCGGGGACACGGTGTACGTGCTGGTGCCCTCGTCGGCGGCGTACGTGCGCGACGAGGCGGGTCAGCGAAGGCTGCGCGCCCTGGTGGAGCCGCGTTTCCGTGTGCGGTTCCTGCGCGGGTTCGGCGCGAACGATCTGACGGCGGTGCGGCTGACCCGCCGCCAGGACCCGGGGTCGGCGGTGGACCGGCTGCTGAGCCACGTGCAGGAGCGGGCGCACGGCAGGCTCACCACGACCCTGCGGACCGGGCTGGTGGAGGTGGCGGCGTGGCGTGAGGAGCCCGTCAACAAGCGCACCGCCCGCCACGCGGTGGCCGCGGCTCCGAGGTGGGTGTGCGGACACACCCTGTTGGACCTTCCCGAGCACCGCCTCGGTGAGCTGCGGGAGGTGGCCGCCGACCTCCTCGCCCGGGCGCAGGCCCCGGTGTAGCGCGGCGGCGGGTGCCGTGGTCGCGCGGAGCGCCGAGGTGGCGCGGCCCGGGCGCGTGCGGTGGCCGCCGTCCGTCGCGGGCGGCGCGCCGGACACGGGCGGGGCCCGGAGGACGGCTCCTCCGGGCCCCGCGGGGAGACACGTGTCAGCCGGTGCCTGTGGTTCCGGTGCCGCCCGTGGTACCGGTCCCCTCCGTGCCGGTGCCGGTGGTCCCGGTGCCACCCGTGCCCGTGGTTCCGGTGCCCTCCGTGCCGGTGCCGGTGGTCCCGGTGCCGCCCGTGCCCGCGCCGTCGGTACCGGTTCCCTGGGAACCCTCCCCCGCGGTGCCCTCGGTGGTGCCCTCGGACCCCTGCTCGGATCCGGTGCCGGAATCCTCCAGCTGCACCATCCGCCGGTAGAGCGGGTCGCGGAAGTTCGCCAGCGCCACGAGCGGGGCGGAGAGGCTGACCCGCTCCTCCACCGACTCCGAGCCGGTGGGCTGGACCCACACCAGGACCAGGTAGTGGCCGCTGACGATGGCGTCGCTGGCGCTGTAGCCCCGGCCCAGGCGGTCGAAGGGCTCCGCGCCCGAGGGGGAGAGCACGAAGCCGGGATCGGATCCGTCGCCCTCCTGGGACTCCCCGCCCTCCTGTGCCTGTGCCTCGGGCTCGGACAGGGCGGCGGCGACGGCGCGGCTGCCCTCGACGTCGGCCAGGTTGAACACGGCCGTGACACCGAAGTAGGTCTCGGAGGTGTAGGTGGCACGCCCGGCCTGGGTGCAGTCGGCCTGGGCCAGCGCGGCCTGGATCTTCTCGCCCCACACGGCGGCGGCGCAGTCCTCGGTCAGATCCGAGTCGCGCAGGGTGAGGTCGATGCTCTGGCTGGAGATCTCGGCGTTGTTGTTCTCGAACAGCTCGCCCTCGTTGAGGGGCCGGTCGTCCTTCTCACGGGTGGCCAGGACCTCGTTCATGCTGCCGGTGTCGATCACCCGGTACATGACCGGGCGGGTCTGCGGAGCGGCCTGCCCGGTCTCCCCGTCCGCGCCGAGCTGTACGTACAGCACCACGCCGAGGGCGACCAGCGCCACCACGAGCGTCCCGGCCAGGATCCCGATCAGGGGGCCGAAACGCTTGGACTCCTTCTTCCTGCGGCCGCCTGACCGGCGGCGCCCGCCCGTCCGCGAGGACCGCTCCGCGGGCACGTCGTCGGACTCGCTGCTCTTCCTCCGACGCCCCGCGGGTCCGGACGCCGACGGTTCAGAAGGGGACACCCAGTGGACCTTTCCTAGGATGCGGTCCGGCCCACGCGCGCGTGGGCCGGACCGGTTGTGTTCGGCAGGCCGGCCTCTCGCCGTACCTGGTGCGGCCCTGAGGGCGGACCGATCTGCCCGAGATCCTATCGGGGCGTCCGACAGCGCGGGACCGGCTACTCCTTGGCCTGCTCCGCGGCCTGCTTCACCGCGACGACCTCCTCGTAGACGTGCTGCGCCGCGTTCATGGAGGCCACGTTCAGGGTCGCCATGTCGGTGTTGTCCGCGGGCTCGGCCCCGTCGGTCTCCGCCACCCAGAACACGGCCAGGTAGTGGCCCATGACCTGGGAGTTGGCCTGGCTGTAGCCTTCCTGCAGGCCGGGGATCTCGTCGTTGGTCTGGCTCAGCAGGAACCCGGCGCCGCTCTCGGGGTTGGTCGGGTCCAGCTGCCGCTCGACCTTGGCGGCCTCCTCGGCGTCGGCCAGGTCGAACAGGGTGAACTGCGCGACGTACTGCTCGTCGGCGTCGGTGTACACGCCCGAGGCCGCCCTGACGCAGTTGCCGTCGACGAGGCTCTGGCCCAGCTCGTCGCCCCACACCAGGGAGGTGCAGGAGTCGGTGACCGAGCCCTCGCGCAGCTCCAGCTTCATGTCGTCCAGACCGATCTCCTCGACCCCGCCGAACACGGCGTCCTCGGTCATCGGCTCGGCGCCCTCGGGGCGCTCGTTGATGGGGCCGAACACGTCCTCGCGGTTGGGCTCGGACAGGTACAGCTCCGGGGTGAGGGTGTTGTGTCCCTCCGGCGGGGCCACGACCGACTCGTCACCGCCCGCGGCGTTGCCGCCGGGTCCGGCGAAGAGCTGGTAGGACAGCAGGCCCAGCAGGGTCACCAGGGCGATGCTGAACGCTCCCAGCAGCACGCCCAGCACGGCGGTGCCGCGCTTGCGCCTGCTCTGCTCGGCGAGGGTGTACACGATCTGGTTGGGCCGGTCGCCCAGGACCGACACCTTCTTGATGGCGGAGGCGGAGAAGGCCGAGACCTTGCCCGCCCCGGCGCGCCTGCCGCCGGAGGCCCTGCGGCGGGGGGCGCCGGAGCCGCGGCCCGCGCGCCCCCTGCCCCTGCGGCGCGAGGGGCGGCCGGTCTCGCCCGCCCCGTCCTGCTCCTCGTCGAGGGCGTCGTCGGCGTGGACGTCGTCCGGGTTCCCGGTGTCGGCGGGACGTGTGTGGCCGTACTCCGCGGAGAAGTCCTCCTCGGGGTCGTACCCGTCCTCGTAGTCGTCCTGGCCGTAGTCGTCGGCGTGGTCCTCGGTGTAGGCGCGCTCGGCACGGCGGGTGCCGCCGCGACGGCCCATACGGCCGTACCCGGACTCAGCTCTGGTCACGGTTCTTCTCAATCGTCAACCCGTGGTCTGCTCGGAAGGTAACAGGGGGAGCCCAGATCCGTGCCCGGGCATGGCCGGGTCCACGTGGCTTTCCTGTGTCTACTCGGGCTTCGCCCCGGGATCGGTTCGCTCTTCGGTGTCCCGCTCGGTCGAGCCCTCGCTACTAGATCGCTCAGGGCTCGGGTGGTATTCCGTCCCCGCCTCCTCTGAGCTGCCGTTCTTCGCTCCGACCCGTGGTTCATCGCTGCCCAGGGCGCTGTAAACGGTGCTGTCGTCGGTGGTCTCGCCGTCCGATGTGGGACCGAACACCTGGGTGCCGGCGTCGTGGCCGTGGGGGACGACGGCGCTGGAGAAGGAGTCCATGCGCCGGCCCGCCCAGACGAAGTAGGCCAGGGCGGCGAGGAAGACCAGGATGGAGGTCCAGTTGTTCAGGCGCATGCCCAGGAAGTCGTTGGCCGGGTCCACCCGCAGGTACTCGATCCAGAACCGGCCGAGGCAGTAGCCCATGACGTAGAGGGCGAACAGGCGCCCGCCCTGGAGGGAGCGCTCGTAGCGGTGGCCCGCCCAGGCCAGCAGGACGGACAGGGCCAGGCACCACAGGGACTCGTAGAGGAAGGTGGGGTGGTAGGTGCTGACGCCGAGCTCCATGCCCGGGCGCAGGACGCCGTTCGGGTAGGGGGAGATCTCCACGGCCCAGGGCAGGTCGGTGGGCCGCCCGAACAGCTCCTGGTTGAAGTAGTTGCCCCAGCGGCCGATGGCCTGGGCCAGGGGGATGGTGGGGGCGATGGCGAAGGAGAGCTTGGACATGGACAGGCCGCGCTTGCGGGCCACCAGCCACACGCCAAGGGCTCCCATGGGGACTGCGCCCCAGATGCCGAGGCCGCCCTCCCACACGTACAGGGCGCGGATGGGCTCGCGTCCCTCGGCGAAGTACAGCTGCGCGTCGCTGATGACGTGGTAGAGACGGCCGCCGATCAGGCCCAGGATCACGGCCCACACGGCCATGTCCATGATGGTGCCCTTCTCACCGCCCATCGCGGCCCACCTGCGCTCGCTCCACAGGACCGCGACGATGACGCCGGCGAGGATGCACAGGGCGTAGAAGTGGATCTCCAGTGGCCCGATGGGGATGGAGTTGACCTGTGGGCTGGGGAAGGCCGCGAGGGCACGGCCGGACTCGACCGCGCCCTCGGAAGCTGTCGACGACAATGTCACTGGTCTGCTCTCGGGTTCGCCCCGCGTGCGGGGATGTCTTCAGGGGTGGCTACTCCGCACCACCCCCGTCGCCCATGGGCCGGGTGTCGACCTCGCCGGGTTCGGCTGAGTCGATCGCCTCGTCGAGGCCCCGGGCGGTCATCGCGGTGTTGTTGTCGAGCAACTCACCGTTGACGTAGACGGAGGGGGTCGCGCGGAAGGCGTTGTCTCCGCTGTAGCGAGTGTAGGCGTTCCCGGTGGCTTCGATGATCTGGCCCGTGTACGTCCCGTCCAGGAACGAGGAGTCGTGGCCGTTCTCCTCGCCCCAGGCGAGCAGGTCGGACAGGACCATGGTGCCCAGCCTCTCCTGGCCGAGCTGCTCCTGGGCGTCCTGGGTCAGGGCGGGCAGGAACTCCCCGGTGAACCGGGTGACCACCTCGGCCTCCTCCTCCACGCGCTGGTCGAACTGCTCCTGCTGCTGCTCGGTGGGGTCGGTCTCTGCGAACCAGTCCTGGAGCTGTTCGACGGCGAAGCCCTCCTCGCCCTCGGTGGGCTGGTTCTCGAAGAGGATGTCGTTGTACGGGACGAAGCGGTCGTGGTCGGCGGCGGCGCGGGCGGCGGCCCCGGCGCGCAGCGAGTTGCTGCTGATGGGCGGCGGCTGCTGGGCGAAGATGCTCACCGGCCGGTAGTGGACGATGGCCTGTCCCTCGGCGGCGTTCTCCTTGAGGACGTCGCCGTTGAGCAGTTCGAACTGGCGGCAGGCGGGGCACTGGTAGTCGGCGTAGACCTCGACGACGGGGGCCTCGACGCCCTCCTGGGCCATGACGACGCTGCCGTCCTCCTGCAGGGTCCGGGGCGGCAGTGCGCCCTCGAACCCCGAGCTCCGGCGGTCGGCGTTGAGCACGAGGTAGCCGATGCCGACGATGAGCAGGACCACCACCGCGGCGGCGCCCACGACGAGCAGGGTCCTGTTGCGTTTGGCCGCCCGCTTCTCCTTCTCCCTCTGTTCCCTGATCCTCTCGCGGGAGCGCCTGCGCGCTTCACTCCCCATGCTTTCCCCTGTTTCTGCTGCTGGATACGGCCGACCGGGCCCGTTTCGGGGGCTCACCGGAACAGTCCGAGGGCGCGGTCGATGGCGAAGGGCGAACGGGGCCAGAGTGCGATGAAGCCGCCCAGGGCCGCGAAGGCGATGTCGCGGGCGATGGAGAGCCCGTACTTGGTCTCCCCCGGCTCGACCTGCCCGCCGCCGCCGAAGCAGCCGCAGTCGATGTTCAGGCCCCGCGCCATGGCCGAGACGACCCCGGCGATGAAGACGACCATGAGCAGTGCGCTGACGGCGCCGACGTAGCGGGTGGCGAGTCCGGCCAGGAGCAGGACGGCCAGGGCGATCTCGAACAGGGGGAGGGTGTAGCCGATGAGCCGTGCGACGTCGACGGGGAAGAGGTCGTAGGCCTCCACCGCCTGGACGGACAGGGCCGGGGGGAACTTGGAGACCGCCGCGTAGAACAGGACGGCGGCCAGTCCGACCCGGCAGGCGAGGGTGAGCCAGGGTTGGACGGCCTCCCAGCGCGATCCGCGTGCGGAGTCGGGGGCGACAGTCTGGTCGGGTGTGTCCATCACTCGGGCCTTCGGGGAGATAGGGGGCGGATCATCGCTTCGGGTGTGCGCCTCGCCGCTCTTCGTGTCGCGTCAGATCCTACTGCCTGTGTCGAGTGCGTGACCCTGCGTCCGGAATCTCGGGCGCAGCGGTCGCCGCCCTCGGGCGACGGGCGTCACCGCCGCCTCCATGGATACCTGGTCGCGGGGGCCTCGCGGGGCTTTCCGGGGAGGCTCTCACCCGATTCTCACCGCCTTAACCGTTCCCTTGCCCGGAGCGGGGGCGACGGACGCGGTCCGGGTGGCGAGGACCACGGGCAGAGCGGGAGGCCGCCCCGCAGGGGACGGCCTCCCGCCTGTGTCGGGGCGCCGGGACGCCCCGGTGCTCAGGTGCGGCCCGAGCGCACCCCCTCCGCCAGTTCCTGGGCGAAGGAGCGGACCGCGACGAGTCCGGTCTCCAGGTCGGGCGCGTCCAGGATCCGCTGGCAGAACCCGGCTCCGACGATCACCCCGTCGGCGTAGGCGGCCACCTCGGCGGCCTGGGCGCCGGTGGAGATGCCCAGGCCCACGCAGACCGGCAGTCCGGATCCGCGGGTGGCCTCCCGGGTGCGCCGCACCAGTTCGGCGGCGGTGTCGGCGACCTGGGTGCGGGTGCCGGTCACGCCCATCAGCGAGGCCGCGTACACGAAGCCGCTGCAGGTCCGGGTGGTCAGGGCCAGCCGCCGGTCGGTGGAGGAGGGCGCGACCAGGAACACACGGTCCAGCCCGGAGGCGGTGGAGGCGGCGACCCACTCCTCGGCCTCCTCGGGGATGAGGTCGGGGGTGATCACCCCGGCCCCGCCCGCCTTGGCCAGGGCGTTGGCGAAGCGCTCCGCGCCGTAGCGCTCGATCGGGTTCCAGTAGGACATGACCACGGCGGCGGCGCCCGTGGCGGCGGTGGCCTCGACCACGCGGAACACGTCGTCGGTGGTGGTCCCGGCCGCCAGGGCCCGGTCCGCGGCGCGCTGGATGGTGGGGCCGTCCATCATGGGGTCGGAGTAGGGCAGGCCGACCTCGATGACGTCGCAGCCCCCCTCCACCATGGCCTCGACGACCCTGATCGAGGACTCGACGTCCGGGAACCCTGCGGGCAGGTAGCCGATCAGCGCTGCCCGTCCGGCCTCGCGGGTCTCGGCCAGCCTGTGCTGTAGTGCGGTGGCGGTCATGCCTGTCCCTCCGGGTCCACGAGGCCGAAGTAGGCGGCCGCGGTGTCAACGTCCTTGTCGCCGCGCCCGGAGAGGTTCACCAGGATGACGGCGTCCGGGCCGAGTCGCTCGCCGAGCTTGCGGGCGCCCGCCAGTGCGTGCGCGCTCTCGATCGCCGGGATGATGCCCTCGGTGCGGCACAGCAGCCGGAAGGCCTCCATGGCCTCCGCGTCGGTGATCGGCTCGTAGGTGGCGCGGCCGGTGTCGGCGAGGTAGGCGTGCTCGGGGCCCACCGCCGGGTAGTCGAGTCCGGCGGAGATGGAGTGGCTGGGCAGGGTCTGCCCGTACTCGTCCTGGAGCACGAAGGTGCGCGCCCCGTGGAAGACCCCGGTGCTGCCCGCGGTGATGGAGGCCGCGGTGCGGGTCGTCCGTGCGCCCTCTCCCCCGGCCTCGAAGCCGTACAGGGCCACGTCCTCGTCGGGGATGAAGGCCGCGAAGACGGCCATGGCGTTGGAGCCGCCGCCCACACACGCGGCGACCGCGTCGGGGAGCCTGCCCACGCGTTCCAGGACCTGCTCGCGCGCCTCCTGGCCGACGACGAAGTGCAGGTCGCGCACCAGCTTGGGGAAGGGGTGGGGACCGGCCACGGTGCCGAACAGGTAGTGGGTGCGGTCGACGTTGGCGACCCAGTCGCGAAACGCCTCGTTGATGGCGTCCTTGAGGGTGCGGCTGCCGATGGTGACGGGGACGACCTCGGCGCCGAGCATGCGCATGCGGGCGACGTTGAGCGCCTGGCGCCGGGTGTCCTCCTCGCCCATGTAGATCACGCACTCCAGGCCGAGCAGGGCGCAGGCGGTGGCGGTGGCCACGCCGTGCTGGCCGGCGCCGGTCTCGGCGATGACGCGGGTCTTGCCCATGCGCTTGGTGAGCAGGGCCTGGCCGAGCACGTTGTTGATCTTGTGCGAGCCGGTGTGGTTGAGGTCCTCGCGTTTGAGCAGGACGCGGGCGCCGCCGCAGTGCTCGGAGAAGTTGCGGGCCTCGCTCAGGGCGCTGGGCCGCCCGGTGTAGTCCTTGAGCAGTGCGGCGAGCTCGGCCTGGTACTCGGGGTCCTGCTTGGCCTTCTCCCACTCGGCGGTGACCTCGTCGAGGGCGGCGATGAGCGCCTCGGGGGCGAAGCGGCCGCCGAAGCGGCCGTAGTGCCCGTGCGGGTCGGGCAGTGGTTGGTCGTGACTCATGGGAAGTTCTCCTGGGAAGGGCCGACCGCGTGGCTTCCCCGGACCTTGCGCCGCGGGGTCCGCGCGCCGACCGGCTGTGCGCCGCCTGGCTCCGGCGGCGCGTTCGGACTGTGGGTCAACGCGGCGTCGGGAACCCGCGGCTCACGCCTGCGGGCTCCCTAGAGCCATCGCCATCGGAGGCCGGGGCGCACCGTGGCCGCGCCCGGCACCTGCGTCGTTCCCGTCACGGTGTGCCCCTAGTTCCGGTCTCGCAGGGCGGGGTGGGCCCCGGCGGTCACCAGGTCGGCGACGGCCTCGCGCGGGTTCCGGCCGCGGACGAGGCTCTCACCGACGAGGACGGCGCCGGCACCGGCGCCGGCGTAGGCCAGCAGGTCGTGCGGGCCGCGGACTCCGGACTCGGCGATCTTGACGACGTCGGAGGGGATGAGCGGGGCGAGCCGGGAGAAGGTGTCCCGGTCCACCTCCAGGGTCTTGAGGTTGCGTGCGTTGACGCCGACGACGGTGGCCCCGGCGTCCAGGGCGCGGGAGACCTCCTCCTCGTCGTGGACCTCCACCAGCGGTGTCAGGTCCAGCGAGCGGGCACGTTCGACCAGGGACACCAGGGCCTCCTGGGACAGGGCCGCGACGATGAGGAGTACGGCGGAGGCCCCGAAGGCGCGGGCCTCCCACAGTTGGTAGGAGCTGACCACGAAGTCCTTGCGCAGCAGCGGGGTCTCGACCGCCTGGTGGACCGTCCGCAGGTCGGCGAGGCTGCCGTTGAAGCGGCGCTGCTCGGTGAGGACGCTGATCAGGGCGGCGCCGCCGGCCTCGTAGTCGCGGGCCAGGGCCGCAGGGTCGGTGATGGTAGCGAGGGGGCCCTTGGAGGGGCTGGCCCGCTTGACCTCGGCGATGACGTGCACGCCGGGGCGCCGCAGGGCGGCCTCGGCGTCCTGCGGGGTGGGTGTCGCCCCGGCCTGGGCCTTGAGGCGGTCCAGGGGGAGGGCCTCCTGCCGCTGCGCCAGGTCAGCGCGTACTCCGTCGAGGATCTCGTCGAGCACGCTCACCAGTTACTGCTCCCTCGTGAAAGTGGGCCGGTCGCGGTGGTGGTCCGCCCTGGGGCGGCCCACAGTCGCGCGACGGGACCGGACACCGCCGTCGCACCGTGTCGCTGGTCATCGTATCCACCCGCCGGGGCCGCGTGGTCGGCGACCCCGCGTGACACTCCGTGGGAGTCCGGGAACACGGGCGGAGGACGCGGAGGGAGGGGCGCTCCGTCCCGGCCCGCGGGGACGGAGCGGGGCCCGTGTCAGTAGGTGTCGTAGGTGGTGTCCACCGTGCCGGCGGTCGTCCCGTAGAAGGCGATCATCACGACGATGAACACGATGTAGAGCACGACGAAGACCACGCCGATGATGAAGAGCACCAGGCCGATGATGCCCATGGTCTTGGCGGTGCGGGCCGCGGACTCGGCGCCCAGGTAGTCCCCCATCTGCCACTTGCTGTTGATCTGGAGGGAGAAGACCAGGCCGATGATGCCGATGACCGGCAGGCAGCTCAGGATGCCGAGGATGTTGTGCACCAGGTAGGTCTTGGGCGGCTCCCCGGGCGGCGGTCCACCGTATCCGGGAGGGCCTCCGTAGCCACCGGGAGGGCCGTAACCGTCGGTGGGCGGGGGTCCGTAACTCATGTGATCAAACCTTCCGGAAGGTGGAGGTGTCTTGGTGCCGCGCGGAGGAGGTGGCCGCGCTCATCGGATCAGACTGCGCCGGGCCGGTTCTGGTTCCCTCTACCAGCCGGGGAACAGCGGGGTCTCGGGGGCCAGGAAGGAGAACCAGGGCAGGTTGCGCAGGATCCAGTGCCCCATGATGACGGTGAGCAGCCCCCACAGGAACCAGCCGGGCGTGAGCTTGGGCGGCTTCGTGGGCGGCCGGACCGTTCGGACCAGCCAGAGCGTGTAGGTCCACGCGATGTAGGGGGCCAGCAGCCACGCCAGGGGGTTCATGCTGATGGAGGCGAGGACCTCGCCGTGGGTGAGCAGGGCGATCGCGCGCATGCTGCCGCAGCCGGGGCAGAAGGTACCGGTGAGCAGGAGCCAGGGGCAGGTGGGGTAGTTGCCCGGCTCGTTGGGGTCCACGAGGTGCAGGAGCGCGGCTCCCGTCAGGCCGAGGACGCCCAGGCCCACGGGCCACACGACCGGGTGCAGCCTCTCGGCCCGGCGCCTGATCCGTTCGGCCGGGGAGGGTGCCGCTGGGGGCGGGGGCGAAGGGCTCTCCGACGGCTTTTCGTGGTGTGGGTGCACGCGACCAGCTTAGGGCTTTGGGGACCGGAAGGACTCTGCCCCCGAGTGCCGGGGCGCTCGGGGGCAGACGTGGTACTGGAGGGCGGGTGCCTTCTAGTAGTACGTCGGGCTGCTGGCCGACGCGGCGATGACGATCATCAGGATGTAGAACCCGATGCTCAGCACGTAGGCGATGCTGCCGAGGATGAAGGCGAGCTTCGTCCACTTCTTGGCCTGGGCCTGGGCCTCCATCGCGCCGGCCTGGTCACCGCGGTTCCACAGGTCGTTGACCTTGGTGGCGCTGATGATGGCCGGGATGGCGAAGGGCCAGCAGCAGAAGATCGCCACGATGGCCCAGGTGAGGCCGTTGTCCGGCGGGGGGCCGCCGGGGGCGCCGTAACCGCCGCCGGGAGGGCCGTAGCCGCCGCTGGGGGGACCGTAGCCGCCGCCGGGGGGCGGGCCGCCGGGGTTGCCTGGGGGCGGGGGACCATAACTCATGCTCGGTACAACTTTCAGAAGAGGACAAGGGATTTGGCGCGGCGTGCCGACGGCACGCCGATCCGGCATGGGGCAGGGCCGGATCACCGGCAGCGTACGCCGCGGGCAGGAACGAATGATTCCAGACCAGTGGGAGTCCCACCGAATGGAACCAACGCGACAGTCAGGGCCGGTGGAGTGAATCTACCCGTCCTGTACGACCTTCGTCCATTTTCTGCCGCGCACTCGTGGTGAGCTGTGGTTTCGCCGGGATCGGGTTCAGGCCCTGGCGGACTCGGCGTCGGGGTCGAGGGCGGGGCCGGGCTGGGCCGCGGCGGGCTCGGCCTGGGCGGCGGCGGCCTTACGGCCGGCCTCCCACTCCTCGCGTGTGGGCGGGACGGGACGGGGCTCCTTGCGGCCCAGCCCGGCCTTCTTCATGGCGCCGGCGATCGCGGCGAGCACGACGCTGACGCCCAGGGCGACGGCGGTCCACAGCAGCACGTCACCGCCGGAGAAGACGATGACGAAGGCCGCCGCGCTCCACACCACGATCCAGGAGATGGTGAGGAACCAGGCGGACACGGTGTTGCCGTGGTCCTCGTGGTGTTCGTCGGCCATCAGGGATTCTCCTTCGGTTCGGCTGGCCGTGCTGCCAGCGATGCGTGTTCCGTGCCGTCCCCGGACGTTTCCGCGGCGTCTCCGGACGCGGCGCCTCCGGGGGCGTCGAGTGTGGGGTCGTCACCGGCGTCCAGCGATTTCCACAGGTCGGAGGATGTCTCGGCCCGGGTCGCACGCGGTGCGGCGTCTCGATCGTACCGGGTTCCCATGCCCGGCCAGGCGGGGGCCCTTACCACGGCGAACAGGCCCGCCGCCACCAGCAGCACGGCGCCCGCCACGGCCATGGCGGGACCGGGGGCGGACAGCTGGGGGGCGGCGGCCACCTGCGCGCTGCCGGCCGCGGCGGTGGTGTTCTCGGACACGGCGGCGAGGAGGGTGTCGGGTCGGGTGGCGTCCCAGACCGCGCCGAGGGCCGCCGCGCCGCCGACGGCGACGAGGAGGCCGATCGCCCGGCGGGCCCGGTTCCGGGCGGCGTACAGGCCCGCGATCCCGGCCAGCCCGGCCCAGCCGATGCCGCTCAGGGCGCCGGTGAGGTCGGTGCCGGTGAGCTCGACGGGCGCGGGGGCGACCGGTCCGGGGGCTTCGAGCTGGCCGGTCACCCAGTGGCGTCCGGCCGCGGCCAGCAGCAGGGCGGCTCCGGCGGCCAGGACGAGCATGGCCAGGCCGTACTCCCGTCCCGTGCGCGCCGAAGGGGTGGAGGAGCTCACAGGAGTCTCCCCGCGTCGAAGCACGTGCGGTCGCCGGTGTGGCAGGCGGCGCCCCTCTGGTCGACGCGGACCAGAAGGGTGTCCCCGTCGCAGTCGAGTGCGACCGACACCACACGCTGGGTGTTGCCGGAGGTGGCCCCCTTGACCCAGTACTCGCCGCGGCTGCGCGACCAGTAGGTGGCGGCGCCGGTGGTGAGGGTGCGGTGCAGCGCCTCGTCGTCCATCCAGGCGAGCATGAGCACCTCCCCGGTGTCGTGCTGCTGCACGACGGCGGGGAGGAGGCCGTCCGGGTTCCGCTTCAGGCGGGCGGCGATGTCCGGGTCGAGGCTGGTGACACTCATGCGTTCCAGGTTATGGCCGGGCGCGGAGCGTCCCGCACCGGGTGGTGTCCGAGGGCCCGAGGGCGGTGGGAGGGAGGGGAGGCGGGAGATGTCCTAGAGTTCGTGCGTCCGTACCGTCACCGCCTCGTTCCTTCCTCCTGGGGGTTCCGTGACCGCCGAGTCCCTGTCCGCCGACCTCGCGGGCAAGCCCGAGGCCCTGGCCTCGCTCGCCGACCGCTTCCCGCGCTGGGATCCCTACGCCGCGCTGCCCGCCCTGTTGGACGACGAGCCCGCGTCGGTGCGCTTCCTGGGCCTGGGCGCGGCGCGCCACGCGTGCGAGGTGGCGGCCGCGCGCCTGCGCCGGGCCGGGATCGCGGCGACCGCGGACTTCTCCTCCTCGGTGGAGGAGCCTCCCGCGGGCCCGGAGACGCTGGTGGTGGCGGTGAGCCTGGGCGGCGGGCAGCGGGAGCTGTACACGGCCTTGGACCGCTATGTGGCGCGGTCTCCGGTGATCGTGCTGGCTCCGTCCGTCGACGCCGTGGTGGGACGCCAGGCGGACCTGCTGGTGCCGCTGCACGCGGGCGAGGAGGCGAGCGGCCTGGGCTGTCGCGCCTACCAGCACGCTCTGGCCCTGCTCCTGCTGCTGGGGCACCGCCTGGGCGCGCCGGTGTCGGGGAACAGCCGGAACCTCCCCGGGCTGCTGCGCCGGGCGGCCAACGCGACGGTGTCACTGCTGGAGAGCGCCCCGGAGTGGGTGCCCCGGGCCGCCCGGGTCCTGGACTCGCCGCACGGTGTGCACCTGGTGGCCCCGGCCGAGCGGTTGGCGTCGGCGGGGCAGGGGGTGCAGGCGCTGCGCAAGGGGCCGGTACGGGTGGCGCACACGTGCGAGACCGGGGAGTGGTCGCACACCGACCGCTACCTGGCGGCGGTGACGGACTACCGGGCGCTGCTGTTCGCGGGGTCGGCCTACGACGAGCGGTTCTCCGAGCACCTGCGGCACCTGCGGGGCGCGTTCGTGGCGGTGGGCCCCACCCCCGGCCGCGAGCGCGTGCCGGGGGCGGAGCTGACGGTGCGCTATCCGGGCGACTCCGACCCGGACGTGAGCCTGCTGGTGGAACCGCTGGTGGCGGAGCTGCTGGCGGCGCACTGGTGGCGCGGCCGATGACACTGTCCGTCTGATGACCGCCGACCCGTCACTGGGCGCCCGAACCCGGAAAGTACCGCGCGTGGCGTCCGTTGAGGGTGGTGGCCCGCCCGGCGCGCAGCGCCCCCAACGGGCGACGGCGGGCGACGGGCGGGCGGAGCAGAGCCCCATAGCAAGCACGATCAGGCCGAGGAGCTCACCCAGGAGGCGTACAGGTCGGCGTACACGCCCGGCTGGGCGGCCAGCTCGGTGTGGGAGCCGCTCTGCGCGATGCGCCCGGCGTCGAAGACGAGCACCCGGTCGGCGGCCTCGGCGGTGGACAGGCGGTGCGCGATGGTCACCGAGGTGCGTCCCCGTGTGAGCCGGTCCAGGGCGCGCTGGATGCGCACCTCGGTGTGCGGGTCCACGGCGGAGGTGGCCTCGTCCAGGACCAGCAGGTCCGGGTCGGCGACGTAGGCGCGCACCAGGGCCACCAGTTGCCGCTCCCCCGCCGACATGGACTCGCCGCGCTGGCCCACCGGGGTGTCCAGCCCGTGCGCGAGGCCGTCGAGCCAGTCCGACAGCCCCAGTTCGGTGATGGCCGCCTCCAGTTCGGCGTCGGTGCTCTCGGGTCGGGCGAAGCGGATGTTGTCGCCCAGGGAGCTGTCGAAGAGGAAGCCCTCCTGCGGGACCATGACCACCCGGCCGCGCAGGGAGGAGAAGGCCACCTCGCGCAGGTCGACGCCGTCGAGCCGGACGGTGCCCTCGTCGGGGTCCATCAGGCGGGTGAGCAGCTTGACGAAGGTGGTCTTGCCCGAGCCGGTCTCCCCCACCACGGCCAACCGGGTGCCGGGGGTGACCTCGACGCTGACGTCGTCCAGGACGACGGGGCCCTCGGGGTAGGAGTAGGTGACCTCCTCGAAGGAGACCCGGACCGGTCCGCGCGGCAGCTCACGGCCCGCCTCACCGGGGTCGGCGATGTCGGGGACGGTGTCGAGCACGCCCAGGACGCGGCGCCAGCCCGCGATGGCGTTCTGCGCCTCGTTGAAGATCTCGGTGGCCATCATCATCGGCTGGATGAACAGGGTCATCAGGAACAGGAAGGCGATGAGCTGGCCGGCGGTCAGGTCGCCGCCCAGGCCGAGCCAGACGCCGATGAGGACCACGGCGGTGTTGCCGACGGCCGCGATGATCTCGGCGAAGGGCGAGACCGCCACGGACAGCCGCTGGGCGCGGATCTGGGAGCGGCGGGTGGTCAGGACGGTGGTGTCGATGCGCTCGGCGGTGCGCCGCTCGATGCCGTGGGCGCGGATGACGGCGGCGCCCGTGACGGTCTCACCGATGACGCCGAGCATGTCGCCGGTGTTCTCGCGGACCTTGAGGTAGGCCTTGGACAGCAGCCTCTGGAGCCAGCGCACGCCGAACAGCAGCGGCAGGAAGCAGATCCACACCACGAGGGTGAGCTGCCAGGAGTAGACCGCCATCAGGACGGTGGCGACCAGGAGCTGGCCGCTGCTGACCAGCAGGAGCATGCCGCCCCACTGCATGAAGGTGCTGATCTGGTCGACGTCGCTGGTGACCCGGGAGACCAGGGCGCCCTTGCGCTCGCTGTTCTGGGTGAGCACGGACAGGTCGTGCACGTGCCGGAACGCCTTGCGGCGCAGCGTGGCCAGGCCGGACTCGGTGGCCCGGTACAGGCGCACGTTCATCAGGTAGGAGCAGACCATGGTGACCACGAGCAGGGCGGCGCAGACGGTCACCATGCGGGTGACGAAGTCCAGGTCGGGGCCGTCGTTCCCGGTGAGTCCGTTGTCGATGATCTGTTGGACGGCGACGGGCACGATGACCTTGCCCGCGGTGGCCACGACCGCGAAGGCCAGTGTGAGCCACAGTCCCCGTGCGAACTCCGGGGAGAGCCTGAGGCCGCGCCTGAGCGTGTCCATCGCGCCCTCGGAGGAGCGGTGCAGGAACAGGACCGGGTCGGCGGCGCCGTCCTCACGCTCCTGCCGCGCTCCGGGGTCGGGCCGCTGGTCGGCGCGTGTCCGGGCGGGTGCGCTCATCGGCTGGTCTCCTCGGTGGTGTCGTCGCCGCGTCGGGCGGGCTCGGGTGGTCCGGGCTCCTCGGGGACGGCCGCGTACTCGGACTCGTTCTCGGCGGAGGCGCGCTCGTAGGCGGTGACGAGCCTGGTGTAGCCGGGCGAGGTGGTGAGCAGTTCGTCGTGGGTGCCGCGGGCCAGGACGCGCCCCCGTTCCATGTAGACGACCTCGTCGGCGAGTTCGATGGTGGCGCGCCGGTAGGCCACCACGACCACGGTGGCGGCGTCGTCGCGTTCGCGCAGGCCGGCGAGGATCCGCGCCTCGATCTGCGGGTCGACGGCGGAGGTGGCGTCGTCCATGATGAGCAGCCGGGGGCGGCGCACGATGGCGCGGGCCAGGGCCAGGCGCTGGCGCTGGCCGCCGGACAGGGTGGTGCCCTTCTCCCCGAGCCGGGCGTCGAGCCCGCCCTCCAGCTCGCCGACGAAGCCGTCGGCGCGGGCCAGGCGCAGGGCGGCCCAGACCTGGTCGTCGTCGATGTCGGCGCCCAGGGTGATGTTCTCGCGGACGCTGTCCTCGAACACGAAGGTGCCCTGGGGCACCAGGGCGGCGTGCCGGGGGATCTGGTCACGTTCCAGGTCGCGCACGTCGACTCCGTCGAGGGTGACGGTGCCCGAGTCGGCGTCGACCAGGCGCATGAGCACGGTGGTGAGTGTGGACTTGCCCGCTCCGGTGGGGCCGACCAGGGCGACGGTGCGCCCGGGGGCGATGTCCAGGTCCACGCCGTTGAGGACGGTGGCGCGGGCGGCGTCGGGGTCCTCGTCCATGAGGTCGCGTCCGCCGTCGCCGTCGGCGTCGTAGGAGTCGGCGTAGGAGAAGGTGACGCCTCGGGCGCGCAGGGCGATGCCGGTCGGGGTGTCCTCCAGGGTCCGGGTGCCGTACTCCATGGCGCCGCCCGACTTCAGGACGGACTGGACGCGGTCCCAGCCCACGACGCTGCGGGGCAGGTCGCCGAGGATCCACCCGAAGGAGCGGATGGGCAGGGCCAGCAGGGTGAACAGGTAGGCGATCTGCACGAGGCCGCCGGGGTCGATGTCACCGGTGGACAGCCGCCACATGCCCAGGAGCAGGACGGCGAGCACGCCGAAGTTGGGCAGCGCCTCCATGACGGGGTCGAACATCGAGCGCATCCGGCCGACCTGGATGAGCGCGTCGCGCAGGCGGTGGGCGGCGTGGGTGAAGCGTTCGGTCTCGGTGTCCTCGCGGCCGAGGGTCTTGACGACCAGGGCGCCGTCGAAGGACTCGTGGGCGACGCCGCTGACCTCGCCGCGCAGGGCCTGGGCGCGGGAGGCCATGGGCGAGACGCGGCGCTGGAAGACGACGTTGGCGACGGCCAGGACGGGGAAGACGACGAAGGCGACCATGGCGAGCACCGGGTCGGTGGTGACCATGGCGACGGCGGCGATGACCAGCATGAAGACGCTGCCGACCGCCATGGGCAGCGGTGCGAGGGGCTGCCAGGCGGCCTCGACGTCGGAGTTGGCGTTGGACAGCAGTTGTCCGGTGGGGTGGCGGTGGTGCCAGGACAGGGGAAGGCCGAGGTACTTGCGGGCGACGGCGCGCCGGTAGCGGGCCTGCATGCGGAACTGCATGAGCGCGGCGAGCATGCGGCGCATGGCGATGCCGGTGGCCTTGCCGAGCCCGACCGCCATGAGCAGTGCCGCGGCGGTGGTGAGGGCGGCCGCGGTGGTGGTCCCCCGCTCGAAGGCGGGGAGGATGGTGGTGTCGGTGAGGTAGCCGAGCACGGAGGCGGAGCCGACGTTGACGGCGGCGTGGAGCATGGCGCCGACGACGGCGACGAGGAAGATCCACGGCTCGGTGCGGATGGCGGTCCCCAGCACGCGCATCCCCCGGCCGAAGACGCCGGTGTGCGCGTCCGCACGGGGCCGTTTCCGGGGTTCGGCGTCCCCGCCGCCCTCTCCGGTTCCGGGTGGGGCCGTGCCCCCTTCCGTTTCCGGGTCCCTGGTACTCGTGCCCTGCGCCATGCGCTCCCCGTTCTCTTCTCTGGCCGGGGCGGGCCCGGCGCAGCCCGACAGACGCACGGCGGCCCCCGGGCATGCCGAGGGGCCGTGGAGTGCGCGTGCCGTGTCAACCTATCCAGCGGTACCGACAGGTTCCACCAGATTGTTTCAGCGCCGGACGCGACAGGGCTATTCCGTCCAGTTCCGGGGCGTGGCAGGGCCGGTTCCGGTCAGAAAGGCGGGTGGACACGTGGACGGGGACGGGGCGGACGAGCGGCGGTGTCCGGGCCACGGGGGTCCGGACACCGGGCGCGGCGGTGGCCGACGGGTGGGGGCCCGGTCAACGGGCGTAGTCCTGGTAGCTGATCACGGCGTGGAAGGAGACGGGGCCGAAGACGCCGTCGACGCCGATGCCGAAGAACTCCTGGGCCTCGCGCACGGCCTGTTCGGTCCTGGGGCCGTAGACGCCGTCGGCGGCGAGGCCGGCGTCGAACTTGGCGTTGAGCTCGCGCTGGATCATGGTCACGACCGGCCCCCGGTCGCCTCGGTGGAACTGGTGCTGGCCGAAGACGGACTCCTGGAAGTTCTCCCAGGTGTCGGGGTTGAGGTCGCCGTCGTCGTGCAGGCCGAAGGCCTCCTGGTAGGTGACGAGGGTGTCGTGGAGCTCCTGGTCGAACTCCGGGTCCAGCTCGCCCGGGTTGATCTCCCCGTAGGTGAGGAGCATCTTCGCGGCGTAGACGTCGATGTCGACGTCACCGACGGTGTACTCGGGCCACACCTGGGACTCGATGGCGGCGAGGGTCTCGGGAGAGGTCTGGTCGAGGTCGTCCGCGAGGGCGGGAGGTGCGGTGGCCAGGGCGGTCACCGTGGCCAGGGCGGTGGCCGCGAGCAGGGAGGCGCTCCGCCTGATCGTGGTGGACATGGGGTCGTCCTTTCGCCGTATGCGATCCGCGTGGTGGGCGTGCCACACAGGGTTGGATGTGTGAGACGCGCATCACGTTTACAAAACGGAAGCCGATACCACTGAAAGGACACACTTCCCTATCCTCTGGCCTCCTTCGCGGCTGTGCCCGCCAACCGCTTCGGTGGCCGGTGCGTGGGAACCGCGCCGAGCGGCCCCGGGCACGCGCGTGGCCTCCGGGGACGGGTCCCGTCCCCGGAGGCCACGGTGCTCTTCGGGCCTGCGCCTCGCCTCGGCCCGCGTTCGGGCGTCCCGGGAACGGGAGCCCCCGGTGCCTGCGGCGGGTCGGCCCGTTCTCCCGCGAACCCGCGTCCGGCGCCTCCGGAACCCCGTGGGCACCCGGATCGGCCCCTGGGGCCGAGGCCCGTGGGAGGCGCGGGCCCTAGCGGACCGGGTGGCCCGCCTCGCGCAGGCTCTTCTTGACGTCGGCGATGGTGAACTCGCCGAAGTGGAAGACCGTCGCGGCCAGCACCGCGTCCGCGCCCGCCTCCACCGCCGGGGCGAAGTGCTCCACGGCTCCCGCGCCGCCGGAGGCGATCAGCGGCAGCTCCACACGGGCGCGTACCGCCCCGATCAGCTCCAGGTCGAAGCCCGCCTTGGTGCCGTCGGCGTCCATCGAGTTGAGCAGGATCTCCCCCGCGCCCAGCTCGGCGGCGCGCTCGCACCACTCCAGGGCGTCGGTCCCGGTGCCCCGGCGCCCGCCGTGGGTGGTGACCTCGAATCCGCTCGGTGTCGGCCGTCCGTCCGGCCGCACCCTGCGCACGTCGGCGGAGAGCACCAGCACCTGGCGTCCGAAGCGCTCGGCGATCTCCCCGATGAGTTCGGGGCGGGCGATCGCGGCGGTGTTCACGCCCACCTTGTCCGCACCCGCGCGCAGCAGCCTGTTCACGTCGTCCGTGGTGCGCACGCCGCCGCCCACGGTCAGCGGGATGAACACCTGGTCGGCGGTGCGGCGCACCACGTCGTAGGTGGTCTCCCGGTCGCCGCTGGAGGCGGTGACGTCCAGGAAGGTGAGCTCGTCGGCGCCGTCGGCGTCGTAGGTGCCCGCCAGCTCCACCGGGTCGCCCGCGTCGCGCAGGTTCTCGAAGTTGACGCCCTTGACCACCCGCCCGGCGTCCACGTCCAGGCAGGGAATGACGCGTACCGCGACGCTCACTGGTCCGTCCTCCCCGTCTCGCGCACCACGGCCAGGGCGTCCCGCAGTGTGAAGGCGCCCTCGTACAGGGCGGTGCCCATGATGGCGCCCTCCACGCCCAGCGGCACCAGCGTGGCGATCGCCCGCAGGTCCTCCAGGCTGGACACGCCGCCGCTGGCCACCACCGGCTTGTCGGTGCGCTCGCACACGGTGCGCAGCAGGTCCAGGTTGGGGCCCTTGAGGGTGCCGTCCTTGTTGACGTCGGTGACGACGTAGCGGGCGCAGCCCTGCGACTCCAGGCGCTCCAGCGTCTGGAACAGGTCCCCGCCCTCGCGGGTCCAGCCGCGCGCGGCCAGGGTCGTGCCGCGCACGTCCAGGCCGATCGCGATCCGGTCGCCGTGCTCGGCGATGATCTTGGCGCACCACTCGGGGTTCTCCAGGGCGGCGGTGCCGATGTTGACCCGTTCGCAGCCGGTGGACAGGGCGGCGGCCAGCGACTCGTCGTCGCGGATGCCGCCGGACATCTCCACCTTCACGTCGAGGCGTCCGACGATGTCGCGCAGCAGGCCGCGGTTGTGGCCGCGGCCGAAGGCGGCGTCCAGGTCCACCAGGTGGATCCACTCCGCGCCGGCGTCCTGCCAGGCCGTGGCCGCCTCGAAGGGGTCGCCGTACTGCCCGCCCGAGCCCGCCCTTCCCTGGACGAGCTGGACGGCCTGGCCTCCGGCCACGTCCACGGCGGGCAGCAGTTCGAGTACGGGGGTGGTGGTCTCGCCGGTCATGGTCCTTCTCGTTTCGGTCGGGCGGAGGTCGGTCGGAGGCTCGGCGGACGGGCCGGCGCTCCCTAGAGGGTGTCGACCCAGTTGGCCAGGACGCGGGCGCCCGCGTCGCCGGACTTCTCCGGGTGGAACTGGGTGGCCCACAGGGGCCCGTTCTCGACGGCGGCCACGAACGGCTCGCCGTGCTCGGACCAGGTCACCTTCGGCGCGGGGATGCGCTCGTTGGCGGAGGTGAACTCCCACTCGCGTACGGCGTAGGAGTGCACGAAGTAGAAGCGCTCCCGCGGACCGATCCCGGCGAAGAGCCGGGTGTCCTCGGGCGGGCGGACGGTGTTCCAGCCCATGTGCGGCACGATGGGCGCGCGCAGGCGGTCCACGGTGCCGGGCCACTCGCCGCAGCCCCCGGTCACCTCGGCCTCGGCTCCGGCGCCCGGGTCCGCGCTCTCCACCCCCCGGTCGAAGAGCACCTGCATGCCCACGCAGATGCCCAGGACCGGGCGGCCCCCGGCCACGCGTCTGCCGATGATCCGGTCGCCGCCCGCGGCTCTGAGGCTGGTCATGCAGGCGCTGAAGGCGCCCACGCCCGGGACGAGGAGGCCGTCGGCGTCCAGGGCGGCGTGCGGGTCGGAGGTGACGGTGACGTCGGCGCCGGTGCGCTCCATGGCGCGCTGCGCCGAGCGCAGGTTGCCGGAGCCGTAGTCGAAGACGACCACACGTGAGGCCATGAAGCTGCCCTTCCTCTTAGAAGTAGCCCAGTCGGAGCACACCGGAGGCCACCGCGAGCACCGCGCACGCGCCCAGGGCGACGGCGATGGTCCGGTTGGCCCTCCACACCGTGTAGGCGCCTCCGGCGAGGAAGCCTCCCAGCACGACGAGGAGTATGCCCCACAGGTCGGTGTCCATCTACAGCGCGCCCTTGGTCGAGGGGATTCCGCTGACGCGGGGGTCGTTCTCGGTGGCGGCGCGCAGGGCGCGGGCCAGCGCCTTGAACTGGCACTCGACGATGTGGTGGGCGTTGCGGCCGTAGGGCACGTGGACGTGCAGGGCCACGCGGGCCTGGGCCACGAACGACTCCAGGATGTGGCGGGTCATGGTGGTGTCGTAGTCGCGGCCGATCACCGGGGCCATGCCCTCGGGCTCGCTGTGCACCAGGTAGGGGCGTCCGGAGACGTCGACGGTCACCTCGGCCAGGGCCTCGTCCAGGGGCACCTTGACGTCGGCGAACCGGCGGATGCCGCGCTTGTCTCCCAGGGCCTCGCGGAAGGCGGCGCCCAGGGCCAGGGCGGTGTCCTCCATGGTGTGGTGGGAGTCGATGTGCAGGTCGCCCTCGGTGCGCACGGTCAGGTCGAACAGGCCGTGCTTGGAGAGCTGGTCGAGCATGTGGTCGAAGAAGCCGACGCCGGTGGAGACGTCGGCGACGCCGGTGCCGTCCAGGTCGATCTCGACCAGGACCTTGGTTTCCTTGGTGGCGCGTTCGACGCGTCCGGTGCGGCTCATGGGGGCCTCACTCTCTCGGTGGTGTGGTTGTCGCCGGGCGGGTGCGGGGCGGGTCCGCGGCCGGTCCCGGTGGCGGACCGCGGCCGGCGGTCCGCCGCTCAGCGCCCGGTGGCGTGGAGCAGGGCCCGCCGGAAGGCGTCCATCTCGGCGGAGGTGCCGACGGTGACGCGCAGCCAGCCGGGCGGTCCGGTCTCGCGGATGAGGACCTGCTGGCCGAGCATGTCCCGCCACACCCGGGTGCGGTCCTCGAACTCGCCGAACATGACGAAGTTGGCGTCGGAGTCGGCGACGGAGAAGCCCCGTCCGCGCAGCCAGGCGACCAGGGAGTCGCGTTCGGCGCGCAGCTCGGCGACGGCGGCGAGGAGTTCGTCGGCGTGGTCGAGCGCGACGAGCGCGACGGTCTGGGTGACGGCGGACAGGTGGTAGGGCAGGCGGACCAGTTGGAGGGCGTCGACCACGGCCGGGTGGGCGGCCAGGTAGCCCACGCGCGCCCCGGCCAGGGCGAAGGCCTTGGACATGGTGCGCGAGACGATCAGCGTGGGGTGGTCGGGCAGCAGGCTCAGGGCGCTGGGCCTGCCCTCGCGGCGGAACTCGGCGTAGGCCTCGTCCACGACCACGACCCCCGGGGCAGCCCGGACGAGGCGCTCGATGTCGGCCGGTTCCAGGACCGTGCCGGTGGGGTTGTTGGGCGAGGTGAGGAAGACGACGCTGGGCCGGTGCTCGGCGATCGCGGTGAGGGCCGCCTCCACGTCGACACGGAAGTCGGCGTCGCGCGGTACGGGCACCCAGGCGGTGCCGGTGCCCCGGGAGAGGATCGGGTGCATCGAGTAGGACGGCTCGAAGCCCATCGCGACGCGTCCGGGTCCGCCGAAGGCCTGGAGGATCTGCTGGAGGACCTCGTTGGAGCCGTTGGCGGCCCACACCTGGTCGGTGGTCAGGCCGTGGCCGAGGTAGGCGGCCAGGCCCTCGCGCAGGCGGACCGCGTCCCGGTCGGGGTAGCGGTTGAGCCCCAGGGCGGTGTCGGCGACCGCGTCGGCCAGGGCCTTGGCCAGGCGCGGCGAGGGCGGGTGCGGGTTCTCGTTGGTGTTGAGCACCACCGGGACGTCCAGCTGTGGCGCGCCGTAGGGCGAGCGGCCGCGCAGGTCGTCGCGTAGGGGCAGGTCGTTCAGGGTGAAGCTCACGGTTCCACGCTCATGGTCGGTTGTGGGCGGGCGGGCGCGGCTCCCCGGCCGGTGCGGCCGGGGTCGCGGTGCGCCCGGTTCCCGCCGGGCTGGCTGGCCTTCGGGTCAGGCCTGGTCCGTGCGCGCGGCGACGGCCTCGCCGTGTGCGGGCAGGTCCTCGGCGTTGGCCAGGGTGATGACGTGGTGGGCGACGTCGGCCAACGCATCACGGTCGTACTCGACGATGTGCACCCCGCGCAGGAAGGTCTGCACGCTCAGGCCGCCGGTGTGGCAGGCGCAGCCGCCGGTGGGCAGTACGTGGTTGGACCCGGCGGCGTAGTCGCCGAGGGAGACCGGTGAGAAGTCGCCGACGAAGACCGCGCCCGCGTTGCGCACGCGCGCGGCCCACGCGGCCGCGTCGGCGGTCATGATCTCCAGGTGCTCGGCGGCGTAGGCGTCGACGACGGCGAGGCCGTGGTCGAGGTCGTCGACCAGGGCGATGCCGGACTGCGGGCCGGACAGGGCCTCGCGGACGCGGTCGCTGTGCTTGGTGGCCTCCACACGGAGGGCGAGGCGCTGGGTGACCGCCTCGGCCAGGGCCTCGTCCGGGGTGACCAGGACGGAGGCGGCGACGACGTCGTGCTCGGCCTGGCTGATCAGGTCGGCGGCGACGTAGTCGGCGTTCGCGGTGGCGTCGGCGAGGATCGCGATCTCGGTGGGACCGGCCTCGGCGTCGATGCCGATGACGCCCTTGAGCAGGCGTTTGGCCGCGGCCACCCAGATGTTGCCGGGGCCGGTGACCATGTCGGTGCGCTCGCAGGGGCCCGCGCCGTGGGCGAACATGGCCACGGCCTGGGCGCCGCCGACGGCGTAGACCTCGTCGACGCCGAGCAGGGCGCAGGCGGCGAGGATGGTCGGGTGCGGCAGTCCGCCGAACTCGCTCTGGGGCGGCGAGGTCACCGCGAGGGAGCGCACCCCCGCCTCCTGGGCGGGGACGACGTTCATGACGACGCTGGAGGGGTAGACGGCCCGGCCGCCCGGCACGTAGAGGCCGACGCGGTCGACGGGGATCCACTTCTCGGTGACGGTGCCCCCGGGCACGACCTGGGTGGTGTGGTCGGTGCGGCGCTGGTCGCGGTGTACCGCGCGGGCGCGGCGGACGGACTCCTCCAGCGCTGCGCGCACGGAGGGGTCGAGGTCGGCCAGGGCGGCGTCGATCGCGGTCTTGGGGACGCGGATGTCGGTCAGGCGCACGCCGTCGAAGCGTTCGGTGAGTTCGGTCAGCGCCTCGACCCCGCGATGGCGTACGTCCTCGCAGATGGGACGTACTCGGTCAACGGCGGCTGCCACGTCCAGTTCCGCGCGCGGAAGGGCCTGGCGGGGGTCGCCCTGGGTGCCTCGGAGGTCGATTCGACTGATCACGGTCCCAGTCTAGGGGGAGGCGCCCATTCAGTGGGTGGTGTTGTCCGGATGATGGACACCACACCGGCTCCACCGGCGGGGACACGTCCCCCGGGTCACGGGAGAACAGGGCGCGACAAAGGCCACTATTAAGCTTCGCCTAAGTTTGGGACACCTAACCTTATTAATCTTCAGAAAGGCTTGCCTAACAAATTAATGAGCGCAGCACACGTTTCGCAAAAAGCTTTTTCATGCGTTATCGTGGAGCCATGACTTCGAGCAAGAGCAGCGATATCGGCCTTTCCAAGTTCCACCGTCTCCTGGTCGACCAGGTGCGGCACGAGTTCACGGCCTCCCACCAGTACGTGGCCATCGCCGCCTGGTTCGACGACCAGGACCTGCCCCAGTTGGCGCGGGTCTTCTACGAGCAGGCCCTGGAGGAGCGCGACCACGCGATGATGATCGTGCGGTTCCTCCTGGACAACGACGTTTCCTTCGCCCTGCCGGGCATCGACGAGATCGAGACCGATTTCTTCGCCACCCGCGACCTGGTCGCCCTGGCCCTGCGCCAGGAGCGTGAGGTGACCGACCAGTTCCACCGGCTGGCCAAGGTCGCCCGCGACGAGGACGACTACACCGGCGAGCAGTTCCTGCAGTGGTTCATCCAGGAGCAGACCGAGGAGGTCGCCAAGATGTCCACTCTTCTCAACGTGGTGGACCGCTCCAACGGCAACCTGTTCGACGTGGAGACCTTCGTCGCCCGCGACATGCCCAGTGAGGACAACGGCGGCCAGGGCGCGCCCGGCACCGCCGGCCCCTCCGTCTCCTGAGGCGGGACCTGACCACGGGCCGCCTCCGGGCGGCCGCTCCCACGGCCCGGGACCCGGGCGCCCGTTCCAAGAGGGGGGAACACGGGCGCCGGGCCCGGGCCGCTCCGTGTGGGACACCGCCGGGAGGCCGTCGGCGGCCCACCACGGTAAATCCCGCGCCGGGCGTGCCGCCGGCGCCCGCGTTCCCGGCATGAGGGGCATACTGGGACCATGCCCTTGGCCCTGCCCATCTTCCCGTTGAACACCGTGCTGTTCCCCGGCATGACCGTCCCCCTGCACGTCTTCGAGCGGCGGTACCGCCACCTGGTCTCGGAACTGCTCGGCCCCACCCTCGCCCAGGGTGAGCTGACCGGTCCCGAGCGCGGGCCCCGCCGGTTCGGGGTGGTGTGGATCGAGTTGGGCCACGAGGTGGCCTCCGAGTCCGGGCAGAGCGCGGAGGGCGCGGACACCGGGGTCCCCGTCACCGGCGGCGCGGGAACCTCGCTGCCCCGGGTGAGCACGACCGGGTGCACCGCGCTGGTCCGCGACGTGCGCACCTACGAGGACGGCCGCTACGACCTGGTCGTGGAGGGCGGCGCGCGGTTCGCCATCACCGACATGGCCGAGGTGGACGCCTCATCGCCGGAGGAGTACTCGACGGCGTCGGTGGCCCTCCTGCCCGAGCCGCTGGGCCCGGACGTCGAGGAGCACGCCGAGCGGGTGAGGGACCTGTTCACGACCTACTCCCAGCGCCTGGCGTCGATCGGGATGTCGCCGGACGCCTCGCCGGACCTGCCCAAGGACCCCATCGCGCTGTCCTACAGCGTGGCCGCCTCCACGGTCCTGGACCAGTCGGAGAAGCAGCGGCTGCTGGAGGCGGAGGACGCAGCGACCCGGCTGGCCGTCACCGCCCGGTTCCTGCGCAGGGAGAACCGCATCGTGGCCGCTCCCACACTGCCCAACCTCCCCGCGGGCCCCTTCCTCGACAACGGAGTCTCGTTCAACTGAGGGCGTGGGACATGGGACAAAGGTCCCGAGATCGGCTTGGGACGGCGAAAACACCACCTTTCCCGCACGTCCCCCCACGCACTCGCGGCTCTGGTCACCTAGCCTGCTGTGCGAACCGGTGCCGCGTGCCCGGGGCTTCGACCCGGGTGTGTTCGTGACGCACGCACCAGCGCGTTCACGCGCAGGAGAGGAACCAGGTACTCGATGAGCGCAAAAGCCACACCCGCGACCGTGGCCGCGGGGCGGACCAAGACCACGTACACGCTGCATCCCTACGAGGTCGACGCCGCCTCGGACGGGCACTCCTACGGCACCGACGCCGCCGACGCGCTGGGCGTCCCCCGCGAGCACGTCTTCAAGACCCTGATCGCCGACGTGGACGGCCGGCTCACCGTGGGGGTCGTCCCCGTCAGCACCACGCTCGACCTCAAGGCGCTGGCCGCGGCGGTCGGCGGCAAGAGGGCCTCCATGGCCGACCCCGCCATGGCGGAGAGGGCCACCGGATACGTGCGCGGCGGGATCAGCCCGCTGGGCCAGCGCAAGCGGCTGCGCACCGTGATCGACGCATCGGTGACCGTCCTGTCCACGGTCTACGTCTCGGCCGGGCGGCGGGGGTTGCAGATGGAACTGAAGCCCCAGGACCTGATCAAGCTCACCGAGGCGGTCACCGCGCCGATCGGCTCCTCCTGACCCGGGCCGCGGGCGCGGGAGGACCGGGGCGGGGGCCGGGGCGGCGGGCACGGGAGGAACCGGAGCGGGACGGCGGGCACCGGGGGAGCCGGCGCGGGGCGGGGCGGCGCGGCGGAGATCCTGCGAGGCGAAGCCCCGCACACGTTGTTGCCGCCTCACCTACCCAGGAGTAGTTTCGTGACATGGGTAACACTGCATCCCCCTTCCAGTCGGTCCCCGGAATGTTCCTCTCCCGCGTCGCCGAGTCCGGCGGCGCCGAGGCCTTCAGCTACCCCCTCCCCGACCCGGGCGGCGCCCAGGAGAAGTGGGAGACCCTCACCTGGTCCCAGACCCGTGACCGTGTGCGCGACCTCGCACTGGGCCTGCACTCCCTGGGTGTGACCTCCCAGGCCCGGTGCGCGATCGCCTCCAGCACACGGATCGAGTGGATCCTGGCCGATCTGGCCGTGCTGTGCGCGGGCGGCGCCTCCACGACCATCTACCCCTCCTCCACCCCGCCCGACTGCACCTACATCGTCTCCGACTCCGGCAGCATGGTGGCCTTCGCCGAGGACGACGAGCAGGTCGCCAAACTGGTCGCCCAGCGCGCCCAGATGCCGGGGCTGTCCAAGGTGATCGCCTTCGAGGGCGCCGCGGGCGGTGACGACGACTGGGTGATGACCCTCGACGAGCTGGCGGCCACGGGCGCCGCTCTGCACGCCGAGCGGCCCGACCTGTTCGAGGAGCTGGTGGCGGGTGTGCGGCCCGACCACCTGGCCACGCTGATCTACACCTCCGGTACCACCGGCAGGCCCAAGGGCGTGCGCCTGGACCACGCGAACTGGCTCTACGAGGCCCGGTCCATGGAGGAGCTGGACACCGAACTGCGCCAGCAGGGCTGGGACCTCATGAACATCGACGACGTGCAGTACCTGTGGCTGCCGCTGGCGCACGTCTTCGGCAAGGTCATGCAGGTCAGCCAGCTGCGGATCGGGTTCAAGACCGCGGTGGACGGCCGGGTCGACAGGATCGTGCAGAACCTGGCCGTCGTGCGTCCCACCTTCATGGCCGCCGCCCCGCGCATCTTCGAGAAGGTCTACAACCGGGTGGTCCTGCAGGCCAAGGAGGGCGGCGCGGCCAAGTACCGGGTCTTCCGGTGGGCCGTGGGCGTGGGAGACCGCGTCGCGCGCCGGAGGGAGTCGGGCGGGGAGCCCTCCGGCCTGCTGGCCCTACAGCACAAGCTCGCCGACAGGCTCGTGTTCGCCAGGCTGCGGGCGCTCTTCGGCGGGCGTCTGAAGTTCCTCATCTCCGGCAGCGCGCCGCTGTCCCCCGACATCGGGCGGTTCTTCTACGGTGCCGGGATCACCATCCTGGAGGGGTACGGGCTCACCGAGACCAGTGCCGGAACATTCGTCAACCGGCCCGGCGACGTCAGGTTCGGCACGGTCGGACTGCCCATGCCGGGCACCGAGGTCAGGATCGCCGAGGACGGCGAGGTCCTCATCCGCGGCGGCGGCGTGATGCGCGGCTACCACAACCTGTCCGGCGCCACCGAGGAGGTGCTCACCGAGGACGGCTGGTTCGCCACCGGCGACATCGGCGTCCTGGAGGGCGGGCACCTGCGCATCACCGACCGCAAGAAGGAGCTGATCAAGACCTCCGGCGGAAAGTACGTGGCGCCGCAGGGCATCGAGAGCCGCTTCAAGGCGCTGTGCCCCTACGTGAGCAACCTGGTGGTGCACGGCGACCGGCGCCCCTACTGCGTGGCGCTGGTGGCCCTGGACTCCGAGGCCATCGGCACGTGGGCGGCCGACAACGGCCTGGGCGGCCTCGACTACGCGGGTCTGACCCGTGAGCCGAAGGTCAGGGAGATGGTGCAGGAGGCCGTCGACGAGCTCAACCGGGAGCTGCCCCGGCACGAGACCGTCAAGAGGTTCGCGATCCTGCCCAACGACCTGACGGTGGAGGAGGGCGAGATCACGCCCAGCCTCAAGATGCGGCGGCGGGCGGTCGAGGACAAGTACCGGGAGCTGCTCGACGGCATGTACGAGGACACAGTCCAGACCCTGTGAGGCGGTGCGGGATCAGCGGGGAGGGTCCTTCGGCCGCGCCCGGTCCTCGGCCGGGACCGGGCGGGCCGGCGGTGCCTGGCCGGGGCGCGGACCGGTGCCTCGCGGGTCCGCCCCCGGCTCCGGTCCCGGACCCGCCTCCGGCTCCGTCTCCGGTTCCGGCTCGGACTCAGGTTCCGGCTCCGGCTCCGTCATGCCCGGTCCGGGCACGGGGTCGGGTACACCGGGCTGGTCGCGGCGCACGAAGCTGATCGCGTCGAGCAGCCCGTACTGCAGGACGAACAGCAGCGGCCAGACCAGGAGGAAGGCGGTCGCGTCGAGCTGGAGCCCGGTCTGGACGGTGGCGCCGCGCTCGGCGGCGGCCACGGCGGCGTGCGCCGGGCCGTCCAGGGCCACGCCGGTGCGCCACGTGAGCAGAGCCCCGCCCAGCGAGCCCAGGCAGCCCGCGACCAGGCAGGCCATGCGCAGGTCCTGGAAGCGGCGGCGGGCCAGAGGGAACTGGGCCATGTAGGCGGTGTAGCCGGTGACCAGGCCAGCCAGGCCGGTGATGAGGACGAAGTAGCCCTCCCCCGCGAAGACGGCCTCGGTGGTACCGGTGAAGACCTCGCCTCCGCCCAGGGCGGCGCCCTCCGCCCGGGGCGCGATCTGCCACCACAGGGGGCCCAGGAGCGCGCCCAGCAGGAGCAGCGCCCCCAGGACACACGCCCCCGCCGCCGACTGGCGCTTCACCGCCGACGTGCCCGACCGCTTCTGGTCCGCCATCTCCCCCACTCTCTCCGCCCCGCCCCGGCCTGTGAGAAAAACCAGTGGATACGGGCACGGCCGGAACGGAGAATACCGGCATGAGTGACGAGAGCAGTCCCCCGGCCGCCCCCGCGCCCCAGCGTGTCGACCCGCCCATGGCCGCCGACGAGCGCACCATGCTCACCAGTTGGCTGGACTGGCACCGCGCCACGGTCCACGCCAAGTGCGCCGGGCTGTCCCCGGACCTGTCCTCGAGGGCGCCGCTGCCGACCTCCCCCCTGATGACGGTGGGCGGTGTGGTGTGCCACCTGCGCTGGGTGGAGGCGTTCTGGTTCGAGGCCGTGATGCTCAACCAGCCGGACCTGGCCCCCTACAGCGAGGAGGACCCGGACGCCGAGTGGCGTCTGGGCGCGGAACTGCCCCTGGGCCGGCTGCTCGACGAGTACGGGGACCAGTGCGCCCGCTCGCGCGAGATCACCGCCAAGCTGGAACTGGGCTCGGGCGCGCGGCGGACCCGCCCCCAACCGACCCTGCGCTGGGTGCTGCTGCACATGATCGAGGAGACCGCCCGCCACAACGGCCACCTGGACCTCCTGCGCGAACTCGCCGACGGCACCACCGGCGAGTAGGCCCGTCCTCCACGGCGTCGGGTGGCGCGGACCGCGCTCCACCGGTGCCCTTGTCGCCCTCCGGGCGGAAGCGGCCCGCCGAGATTCGTGAAACCGGTGGATGCCGGACCCTGTGAACGGGAGAATGCCCGAATGAGCGATGAGAACGCATCCCCGTCCGTGCCCGGCCGCGTGGCCCCGCCCAAGTCGGCCGACGAGCGCACGATGCTCACCACGTGGCTGGAGTGGCACCGGGCCACGGTCCACGCCAAGTGCGCGGACCTGTCCGCCGAGCACGCCGTGGCGACGCCCCTGCCGACGTCGCCGCTGATGAGCGTGGGCGCCGTCGTGTCCCATCTGCGGTGGGTGGAGCACGCCTGGTTCGAGATGGTCCTGATGGGGCTGCCCGATCAGGGCTACGCCACCCCGCAGGACCCGGACGCCGAGTGGCGCAGGGGCGGGGAGGTACCCCTGGGCCGGCTGCTCGACGAGTACGAGGACCAGTGCGCCCGCTCGCGCGAGATCACCGCCAAGCTGGAGCTGGACGCCGTGGCGGCCTCACCGCGTCAGGACGAGGACCCCACCACGCTGCGCTGGGTGCTGCTGCACATGATCGAGGAGACCGCCCGCCACAACGGCCACCTGGACCTCCTGCGCGAACTCGCCGACGGCACCACCGGCGAGTAGGCCGCACCGCGCCCGGCCACCGGCACGAGTGCTCAGGGGGCCGGGCGGCTGCCGACTTCCTCGACCGGACCACCACCGTGCACGGGATGCGGCACGCCGAGGTGCCGCACACCTCCTGACACGTGTCGGCTCCCGCGCGCGGAGCGTGGAGCGGGAGCGCCCGGAGGAGCAGGCGCGGCGCCCGCGGACGGGTACGTCGCGGGCGCCACTGGTGCGGTTCAGAGCCCGGTGTCGTCGTCCCCGCCCCCGGGGTCCTCGTCCTCCTCGGCGAGGATCAGGTACAGGCCCCGCCTGGTCTCGGCGAGGAGGCGCTTGGCGCGCTCCAACTGGTCGGCGCTGCCCGCCTGGGCGACCTGTGCCGCGGCGGCGGTGAGCTGGTAGGCCAGCGCGCCGACCTCCTCGTACCGGGACCGGCTGTCGGCGTAGGCGTCGGCGCCCGCATCCCAGGGCGGGGTGAGGCCGGCGCCGTGCTCCTCCAGGTGGGCGGCGCCCTCCTCGGTGAGCGCGTAGGGGCGCCGCCGCCCCTCGCCCTTCTGCCGGGCTACCAGGCCCTCGTCCTCCAACTGCTGGAGCATGGGGTAGACGGAGCCGGGGCTGGGCCGCCACATGCCGCCGCTGCGGTCGCGGCCCTCGCGGATGATCTCGTACCCGCTGCGCGGCTCCTCGGCGAGCAGCAGCAGGATGCCGGTGCGCACGTCGCCCCGCTTGGCGCGGTGTCCGCCCCCGCGCCTACCTCCGCCGCGCCCGCCGCGTCCTCCGCCGGGGCCGAGACCCCCGCCGGGGCCGAAGCCGCCGAAGGGGTGGCCGGGCCCGAACTGCCCGCCTCCCCACGGCGGGACCCCGGGCGGCGTCGGGGGCTCGGGCGGGACCGGTCCGAACTCGGCCCGCTCACCGCCGTGCCCGTTTCCGCGGTGTCCGGTTCCGTGGCGCCCGGGACGCCCGGAGCGGGCGGTGTCGGAGCGCCGGCCCCAGGGGCGGCGCGCACGGCGCGGGCCGCGCGCGTCCCAGGACCAGGGGCCGGGAAGTGCCATGGCGCTCATGGTGTTCTCCTTCGCAAATAGCGACACACAGAGACTGTCATCCTGTGTTTCGATAGCTCAAAGATATATCGCTAACTTTCCGAAGACAAATCCCGGGCACGAAAAAGGTCCCCGGGCGCCCTTCGCGGGGCGCCCGGGGACCTGGGTCGGGAGCGGTCAGTAGTCGACCGCGTAGGCCCCCAGCAGGCTCTTCATCTCACCGCTGAACTCCGGGGAGATGCGCACCGAGTAGCGGTCCACGGCGTAGATCCTGGACCGGACCGGGTTGTCCACCCGGATCCGCACCGGGGTCTCCCCCTTGTGCGTGGCCAGCACCTGGCGCAGGTCACCGATCAGCTCGGGGGTCAGCCTCCGCTCGTCCACGGTCAGCAGCACCGGCGGCTCGCCCTCGGTGATGTGCGAGATGTCCAGGATCGACATCTCGGAGGCGAACATCGACCACGTGCCGTCCCGGTCGTTCAGCCGGCCCTTGACGGTGACCGCGGTGTCCTCCAGCAGGGCGTCCACGTACAGCGGATAGGTCTTGGGGAAGAACAGGACCTCCATGCTGGCGTCCAGGTCCTCCACCGTGGCGATCGCCCACTGGTTGCCCGCCTTGTTGGTGCGCTTGTCCACCTTGGAGATCAGGCCGGCGATGCGCACCTCACCGCGTTCGCGGCTGAGTTCGCCGGCGACGACCTGCGCGATGGAGGTGTCGCGCGAGCGTGCCAGCACGCGCTCGGCGCCGGCCAGCGGGTGGCTGGACACGTACAGGCCCAGCATCTCCCGCTCGAAGGCCAGCTTGGTCTTGCGGTCCCACTCCTCGTCGCCCCAGTTGATGTTGAGGCCGATCGGGGCGGAGTCCTCCTCGTCGCCGCCGCCGAACAGGTCGAACTGGCCGTGCGCCTCCTGCTTCTTGGAGCTGATCATGCCCTCGACCGCCGTCTCGTGGTGGCGGTACAGCTCACGGCGCGGCTGGCCCAGGGAGTCGAACGCGCCCGCCTTGATCAGCGACTCGATGACGCGCTTGTTGCAGGCGGCCAGTTCGATCTTGGACAGGAAGTCGGTGAAGGAGGTGTACCTGCCCTTCTCCGTGCGGGTCTTGATGATCGAGTTGACCACGTTGGCACCGACGTTGCGGACGGCGCCCATGCCGAAGCGGATGTCCTGGCCGACCGGGGTGAAGCGCAGACCCGAGTCGTTGACGTCCGGCGGCAGCACCTTGATGCCCTGGGTGCGGCACTCGGCCAGGTAGACCGCCATCTTGTCCTTGTCGTCGCTGACCGAGGTCAACAGCGCGGCCATGTAGGCGGCGGGGTGGTTGGCCTTGAGGTAGGCGGTCCAGTAGGAGACCAGCGCGTACCCGGCGGCGTGCGACTTGTTGAACGCGTACCCGGCGAAGGGGAGCATGACGTCCCACAGGGCCTGGACCGCCTCCTTGGAGAAGCCGCGCTCCATGGCGCCGGGGAAGAACTTGGCCTCCTCCTCCTCCAGCGCCTCCTTCTTCTTCTTGCCCATCGCGCGGCGCATCAGGTCCGCGCCGCCCAGCGTGTACCCGGCCAACTGCTGGGCGATGGCCATGATCTGCTCCTGGTAGACGATCAGGTGGTACGTCTCCCCCAGGATCGGGTCCAGAGCCTCCTTGAGCTCCGGGTGGATCGGGGTGACCTCCTGGCGCCCGTTCGAGCGGTCCGCGTAGTCGTTGTGCGCGTTGGCGGCCATCGGGCCGGGCCGGTACAGAGACAGCACGGCCGCGATGTCACCGAACTTCTTGGGCTCCATCCGCTTGAGCAGGTTGCGCATGGCGCCGCCGTCCAGCTGGAACACGCCCAGGGTGTCGCCGCGCGCGAGCAGCTGGTAGGTCTTCTTGTCGTCCAGGGACAGCTTCCCCAGATCGATGTCGATTCCCTCGGACTCCTTGATGCTCTTGACCGCGTCGTCCATGATCGTCAGGTTGCGCAGGCCCAGGAAGTCCATCTTGAGCAGTCCCATGTCCTCGCACTGAGGGTAGGGAAAGCCGGTGATGATGGCGCCGTCGGTGTCGCGCTTGTGCAGCGGGATGACGTCGAGCAGGGGTTCCTTGGACAGGATGACGCCCGCGGCGTGCACGCCGGTGCCGCGGGTCAGGCCCTCGATACCCCGGGCGGTCTCCATGACCTTGTTGACCTGCGGGTCGTTCTCGACGAGGTTGCGCAGTTCCGTGGTCTCGCCGTAGCGCTCGTGGTCGGGGTTGGAGACCGCCTCCAGCGGGATCTCCTTGCCGCCCACCGCCGCGGGGAAGGCCTTGGTGATCTGGTCGCCCACCGAGTAGGGCATGCCGAGGATCCGGGTGGAGTCCTTGACGGCGGCCTTGGCCTTGATGGTGCCGAAGGTGAGGATCTGCGCGACGCGCTCGTCGCCGTAGAGCCTGGTGACGTACTCGATCATCTCCCCGCGCCGACGCTCGTCGAAGTCCAGGTCGACATCGGGCATGCTCACACGTTCGGGGTTGAGGAACCGCTCGAACAGCAGGCCGTGCTCCAGCGGGTCCAGGTCGGTGATGCCCAGGACGTAGGCGACCATCGATCCGGCCGCCGAGCCGCGGCCCGGGCCCAGGGCGATGCCCGCCTTGCGCGCGTACTGGCAGATATCGGCGACCACCAGGAAGTAGGCGGGGAAGCCCATCTCGTTGATGATGCCCAGTTCGAACTCGACCCGCCTGCGGACCTCGTCACCCGCTCCGTCCGGGTAGCGCGTGGGGAGCAGCCGCTCGATCTCCTTGGCCAGCCAGGAGGCCTGGGTCTCCCCCTCCGGCACCGGGAAGACGGGCATCAGGTCGCGGTGCGCGAACACCGCGTCGTAGGCCCCGGGGTCGATGCGCTCGGCGACGAGCAGGGTGTTCCTGCACCCCTGCTCCCACTCGTCGAAGTTGAGGATGCCGCGCATCTCGTCGGCGCTCTTGAGGTAGTAGCCCGAGCCGTTGAACCGGAACCGGGTGGGGTCGTCCAGGTTCTTGCCCACACCCACCGCCAGCAGGGCGTCGTGCGCGGAGGCCTGGCTCTCGTAGACGTAGTGGGAGTCGTTGGTGACCAGCGGCGGGATGTTCAGCTCGCGGCCGACCCTGAGCAGGCCGTCGCGGACCTCCTTCTCGATGGGCACGCCGTGGTCCATCAGCTCCAGGAAGACGTTGTCCTTACCGAAGATGTCCTGGAGCTGGGACGCGTACCCGATGGCCTCCTTCTCCTGGCCCAGGCGCAAGCGGGTCTGCACGCCGCCCGAGGGGCAGCCCGTGGAGACGATGACGCCCTCGCTGTTCTCGGCCATCAGGTCCAGGTCCATGCGGGGCTTCATGTAGTAGCCCTCGATGGACGCCAGCGAGGACATCTTGAAGAGGTTGCGCAGACCGGTCTCGTTCTGCGCCAGCATCGTCATGTGCAGGTAGCGCCCGCCGCCGGAGATGTCCTTGCCGCCCTCGGCCGCCGCGTCGTCGGACCCGCTGGCCCGCCCCCAGAAGACCCGCTTCTTGTGGAAGCGCGACTCGGGCGCGACGTAGGCCTCGATGCCGATGATCGGCTTGACTCCCGAGCCCTTGGACTGCTGGTAGAACTCGTAGGCCCCGAACATGTTGCCGTGGTCGGTCATGGCGACCGCGGGCATGCCGAGCCTCGACGCCTCCTTGAACAGGGGCTTGAGCTTCGCTGCCCCGTCGAGCATCGAGTACTCGGTGTGGACGTGTAGATGGGCGAAGGAGTCGGCCATGACCGGGGTGCCCCCATGAGGGTCGGTGGACGGTTGGTAACTCCTGAGCCTACGACTTTCCCGGCCGTTCCGCTGACGCCTGTGGACAACCGTCCGGCACCGGGTCGGGGACAAGGGACGGACGGTGGGAAGCACCCGCGAAACACGCCTCGAAGGGAGGACTCCGCTCATGGCACCTGCCCCGTGGAACACCCACACGGTCGAATTCGGCCCGGACATCGTGACCAAACGGTTCCGTCCCGGGGCACGCGGCCGGTGTGCGCGGGAGTGGCGCGCGCTCACACTTCTCGCCACGCATGCGCCGGGGATGGCCCCCGAACCCCTGGCGGTCGACTTCGAGGCCACCGAGCCCGTGGTGGTGATGTCCCGGCTGCACGGCGAGCCGCTGCGTGGCCAGGTCCTGGACACCGTGCGCACCGCGTCCTTGGCCGAGACCGTGGCCGAACTCCACACCGCGGTGCCCGCGGACGTACTCGCCCACCTTCCGCCACGCCCCGAGCAGCAGCAGGGCGTTCTCGCGTTCGTGCGCACCTGGGCCCCGTGGGTCCGTTCCGGGGCCGGCGACCGTGTGGCCCGGGCCATGGACGCGGGACTGTCATGGTTGGCCCGCTCCACCCTGGAGAACGCCGCAAGGCCGCGTGTCCCACCGGCCTTCGGCCCCGGAGACGGCAACCTCGCCAACTACCTCTGGGACGGGACCCGGGTCCGAGTCGTCGACTTCGAGGACTCCGGGTCGAGCGACCGGGCCTTCGAACTGGCGGAGATCACCGAGCACGTCGGGAGCTGGGTGGAGACGCCCCTCGACGTGGCGGCCTTCCTGGGCGGATTCGACCTCACCCCGGCGGAGTCCTTCCGGCTCTCCGAGTGCCGACGCCTCCTCGCCCTGGTCTGGTTGCTGCTGCTGTGCCGTGACGAGAGGTCGGAGCGGCGAAACCCGCCCGGTACCGCGGACCGTCAGGCCGAACGGCTCTCGGACCTGCTCGTCCGGCCGTCCGGCACCGAGTAACCGGGCACGGACGGCCACCGGACCGTCAGCACCACCGACTCCTCCTCCGCGACCCAGGAGTGGTCGGTCCCACGGCCCCACACGACGTAGTCACCCTGCTGTTCCAGGACGACGTCGCGATCGGGGAGCTCGACCCGGAAGCGGCCGCTGACGAGTACCAGGAGAGCCGTCCGCCGCTCGCCCCTCACCCACTGCCTTCTTCTGTCTCCACGCGGGTGGACGCCCCACTTGACCTCCACGTCCTCGCTGTGGCGGGGATCGCCGGCGTCCCTGAAGTGGCCGAGGAGCCACCCCCGGTCCAGCGCCGCGTCCCTGCCCGCGTTGCCCACGTACACACCGTCGTCCATACGGCCGAACGCTGACAGTCGCTCGGGTGCCCGGGCCCCGCGGCGCGTCCGTGCGGACGAGGACGAATCCCGGGACGGGACCGGCTCCGGAGGATAGGGTCGTACGCGGCCGGGGTCACACCCTCGGCGGCAAGGTCACCGTCGCGCGGACTCCCCGTCTCCACGCGCGGCCGAACCACGGACGAGGCATTCGTGAGCACCTCCCCTCCGCGTTCCACCCCCGCCCTGGCCGCCGCCGCGGTCCTCCTGCTCGGCGGCTGCGCCGCCACTCCGACCGTTCGGGACCCCGTCGAGGCCGACGCGAGCCCCTCGGACCAGGACGCGCGCTCCTCGCCCCCGCACACCGGCCCGGTCCCGCCCGAGGCGGCCGACGGCACCGACCTGGAGGCCTGCGCCGACGCCGACTGCGAGGTCCTGGTGGAGGAGGGCGACGAGTTCGCCATGGACGGCACCTACGGCGTGGACCGGTTCGTGGTCGACGCGGTCGACGAGGAGGGACTGAGCGTGAGCGGACACGGTGCCGGCGTCATGCTCTCGGGCCACCTCCCGCCGCCGGACGGGGAGGAGCCCCACCACTCCTTCGTCATGAACGGCTTCACCATCGTCCTGGTCGCCCTGGACGGCTCCGGGGCCCTCATGCGCCTCTCCCCCTGAGGTGCCCGCGGACCCGTTCCACGGCCCGGGGCGCGCCCGGAGGGAGGACGCGCCCGTATGGCACACCGGATCAGTCGGTGCCCAGCCACAGGTCGGGGCCGAACACCTCGTAGTGGACGAGGCGGGCGGGCACGCCGGCCCCGAGCAGTTGGGCGCGCACGTCGCGCATGAACGGCAGCGGCCCGCACATGTAGACCTCGGCGCCCTCGGGGACCCGCACCCCGTTCAGGTCCATCCGCCCCCGGCCGCCGTCGCCCCCGGTCTCGTACCAGAACCGCGAGGTCGCGTTGGGGAGCGCCTCGACCAGGCTTTGGACCTCGTCCCGGTGGGCGTGGTCCCCCGGGCTACGGTCGGCGTGCAGTACGAGGACCTCGCGTTCGCTCCCCTTCTCGACGAGCCGGTCGAGCATGGCGACCATCGGTGTGCAGCCGATACCCGCCGAGGCCATCACGAGGGGGTGGCCGCCCTCGGCCAGGGCCACGTCGCCCGCCGGGACGGACACCATGACGGTGTCGCCGGGGACGACGGTGTCGTACAGCATGGTGGAGACCTCGCCCGCGGGGGTCTTCCCGGCGCGCAGGCGCTTGACGGTGATGCGGCGGCGCCGGCCCTCCCCGCCGGTCAGGGAGTACTGGCGGGCCTGGCGGACACCGTCCGCCATACGCATGCGGACGCTGACGTACTGGCCGGGCCGGAAGGCGGGAACGGGCTCGTCGTCCTCGGGTTCGAGGGTGAGGGAGACGGTGTCGGGGGTCTGCTCACGGCGCTCGGCGACCCGCCAGGGGCGCCACACCTCCTGGCCCGTGCGCCCGTGACCGGCGTACAGGCGGGCCTCCATCGCGATGAGGGTCCCGGCCATGAGCCAGTAGACCTCGTCCCAGGCCCGGACGACGTCGGGGGTGGCCGCGTCTTCGAGGGTGTGGGCGATGGCGTCGAAGAGGTACTTGTGCACGATCACGTACTGGTCCTCGGTGACGCCGAGGGAGACGTGCTTGTGGGCGATGCGGGAGAGGAGCGCGTCGGGGCGCTCGTCCGGCCGTTCGAGGAGCATGGCGGCGAAGGCGGCGATCGATCCGGCCAGGGCCCTGCGCTGCTCACCGGAGGCCTGGTTCCCCCGGTTGAACATGCCGTCGAGGAGCTCGGGGTGCTCACCGAGCATCGTGTCGTAGAACCGGGCGGTGATGGGGTCCAGGGCTTCCGCCACCACGGGGATCGTGGCCCGGATCGTGGCGGCGGATTCGGTCGAGAGCATGCGTCCTCCTTCACGGGACGGCCGTCCCGGAGCAAAATTGTCATCTGAGATGCATATTAAATCTGCTCACGGGAACCCCCCGTTCGGGGTCCGCTTCCCCTCGGACCGCAGGCGGGGGGCGGTACTCCCGGCCGCGCCTACCCCGGGCGCAACAGGGTCAGGGTGTCCCGGGCGGGCTGTGCCACCAGGGACTCCACGGTGACGCCGTCGAGCGAGGAGTAGAAGGCCTCGCGCGCCTCGCGCAGAGCACCGCGCAACCGGCAGGCGGCACGGAGCGGGCAGGGCGGATCGTCCTCGCACCCGGCGAGGTCCTCCCCTCCCTCCAGCTCCCGCACGATCGACCCGACCGACGCCCGCCTTCCCCTCCCGGACAGCCGCAGGCCGCCGTTCCGGCCGCGCCGGGCCTCCACCAGCCCCATGTCGGACAGGCGGGCCACGGCCTTGGCCATGTGCGTGTAGGGCACGGAGAGCATCTCGGCGGCGGCCCTGGTGGTGAGGAGTTCACCGTCCTCCGCGACCGCGAGCCGCATGACCAGTCGCAGTGAGACATCGGTGAAAGCGGTCAGGCGCATGCACCAAACCTAGGCGACCAACTCCCGTGACCGCTTCGTGTGGCCGGTCCGGTCCCCGCGGCCGCCTCCCGCGACGGCCGCGCCCGGCGAGGCCTCAGCGGGCGCCCCCGTCCCCCGAAGGCCCCTCCCCGCCCCGCGGGGACCGCCTTCCGCCCCGAGGGGTCTCCTCTCTCCCGGACTCCCCTCTCCCACCTGGGCCGCCCGTGTCCTCGGCGCCGCCCGCCCCCTCCGGGCCGCGCCCGCCGGGCTCGTCGGCGGGCCGGTGGCGGCCGGTCTCGCGCGGCATCCAGATGAGGATCACGACCAGCCCGACCAGCCCGAAGCACAGGGACACGGTCGCCGCCGTGTGCAGTCCGGACAGGAACGCCTCCTTGGCGGGAGCCACCAGCGCCCGGCCCTCCTCCCCCATGCGGCGGGCGAGGGCCATGGTCGCCTCGATCGACTCACCGGCCGAGCGCAGCTCCTCCGGGCTCGGGGCCCCGGCGCCCTCCTCCTCGGCCGCCTCCCGCAGGACCGGGGTGACCTCGGCCCGGTACCGGAAGGAGATGACCGCGCCCAGGACCGCGACGCCCATCGCCGTCCCCACCTGGCGGACCGTGTTCTGCACGGCGGAGGCGGAACCGGCCCTGCCCGGCGGCACCGAGGACATGATCGCGTTGGTGGCGGGGGTCAGGACCACCGCCATCGAGCCGGCCTGGAGGAAGAAGAACCCGATGATGAGCGGCAGCGGCGTGTCCGCCTCCAGCCGGGTGAAGAACAGGAAGCACGAGCACACGCCCAGCACGCCGGCGGTGGCGACCACGCGCGGTCCCGCCCAGCGCACGAGCGTCGGGCTCAGCGGCGCCATGATCATCTGCCCCAGGGCGGCGGGCAGCACCAGCAGCCCCGCCACGAACGGGGAGAACTCCCGGACGCTCTGCCAGTAGAAGCTCAGGAAGAAGATGATCCCGGCCATGCTGAAGAACAGCACCATGACGATGGCGATGGAGACGCTGAACCTCGGGTCGCGGAAGAAGCGCACGTCCAGGGAGGGGAACGGGGTACGCGACTCGTGCACCAGGAAGAGCACGATCACGCCCGCACCGCCGACCAGGGCGCCGAACACGTCCCAGTCCGCCAGGGAGGCCCTCTCGCCGGCGGTGATGATGCCGTAGATGAGCAGCACCAGGCCCGGGACGGACAGCAGCACGCCCAGGAGGTCCGGTCTTCCCGGGTCCTCGTCCCGCGAGTCCGGGACCAGGACGAGCATCAGCGCCAGGCCCAGCACCACGAAGGGCACGTTGATGAGGAAGATCGAGCCCCACCAGAAGTTCTCCAGCAGCAGGCCGCCCGCCCACGGACCGATGGCCATCGCCATCCCGACCGAGCCCGCCCAGATCCCGATGGCGCGTGCGCGCTGCTCGGCCGGGAACACGTTCGTGATGATCGACAGGGTCTGCGGCATCACCATCGAGGCGCCCAGCCCCATCACCGCTCGGGCCCCGATGAGCTGTTCGGGGCTCTGCGAGTAGGCCGACAGCGCCGACGCCGCGCCGAACACCGCCAGCCCCAGCATGAGCAGACGGCGGCGGCCCCACCGGTCGCCGAGCACGCCGAAGGTGAACAGCAGTCCGGCGAAGACCAGGGTGTAGGAGTTGATCGCCCAGGCCAGCTGCGACTGGCTGGCGCCCAGGCCCTGCCCGGGGTCGGACAACACCCGCAGCGCCACGTTGAGGATCGTGTTGTCGGCGACGATCACCAGCAGACAGATGACCAGTACCGCGAGCCCGCCCCACCTGCGCCGATAAGCCGTCTGCGCGTCCACGAACCACCTCCGTCGCCGGGGCACACGTTCGGGGCGCGGCCGCGGCACACGGGCGCCGCCGGTGTGGTCCCGGTGGTGCGTGTGGTGCGCCGGCCTCCCCCCGATGGCCCTTGTGTTCACCACAGCTACCCGGAAACATCCGGAGGTGCAATCCGGTTGTATCCCGAAGAAGTGGTACGGGCGGGGGCGTGCGATGATACTCGCGTGCGACGGCCGGTCCTTCGCCATCCGGCGCCGGGCTCCACCCCGCACACGTCCGGTCCCCCCGCGGACCGCCCGCGGCCCCCGCGGCCGCCCAGCGCGCGAGCGCGACACCATCATTCGTCCACACGTCCGGAGACACCCCCGAGGTGCTTCGAGACAACGGAGGAACGTACATCATGAACACCTCAGGCAACCCCCCCGCCCCGAACGGCAACGCCCTGTACGGCGGGGTCACCAACCGGCGTGTCACCGTCCGCGACCTGGCCGCCGCCAAGGAGCGCGGCGAGCGCTGGCCGATGCTGACCGCCTACGACGCGCTCACCGCGCGGGTCTTCGACGAGGCCGGCATCCCGGTCCTGCTGGTCGGCGACTCGGCGGCCAACGTCGTCTACGGCTACGACACCACCCTTCCGGTCACGGTGGACGAGCTGGTTCCGCTGACCGCGGCCGTGTCCCGCTCCACCCAGCGGGCGCTGGTCGTGGCCGACCTGCCGTTCGGTTCCTACCAGGCCTCGCCCCAGCAGGCGCTGGAGTCGGCGTCCCGCTTCATGAAGGAGGGCCGGGCCCAGGCGGTGAAGCTGGAGGGCGGCCACGCGGTGGCTCCCCAGGTGGAACTGCTGGTGTCGGCGGGTGTGCCGGTGATGGCGCACCTCGGCCTGACCCCGCAGTCGGTGAACACCCTGGGCGGCTACCGGGTGCAGGGACGCGGCGAGGCCGCGGCCGGGCTGCTCAAGGACGCCAAGGAGATGGAGCGCGCGGGCGCCTTCTCGGTGGTGCTGGAGTGCGTGCCCGCCGAGCTGGCCGCACAGGTGACCGAGCAGCTGGCCATCCCGACCGTGGGCATCGGCGCCGGTCCGTCCACGGACGCCCAGGTGCTGGTGTGGCAGGACATGGCGGGCCTGAGCCCGCGCGTGGCCAAGTTCGTCAAGACCTACGCCAACCTGAACGAGACGCTGCGTGAGGCGGCCTCGGCCTACGCCGACGAGGTCGTCGGCGGGACGTTCCCGCAGGAGCGCCACTCCTACACCGGCTGACCGCCGGAGCGGCCCCCGTCCGGGGCCGAGGACCGCACGGACCGCCGGTCGGGGCCCGCCCCGGCCGGCGGTTCCATGTACACGGGCACCGCCCGTGCGGCCGGTCAGCGGGCCGAACCGTACTCGGGAGTAGAGTCGCACCGTATCCAGCACCTAAGGGGCCGGGTGTCCGGCCCTCCCGGGAGGACAGATGCGCATCTCGACGCCGCTCCAGTACGCGGGCGACCCCAAGGCCGCCGTCGACCAGGTGGTCGAACTGGAGCAGGCCGGACTCGACACCGTGTGGGTCGCCGAGGCCTACGGGTTCGACAGCCCCACCCTGATGGGCTTCATCGCCGCGCGCACGGAGACCGTGGCGATCGGCTCGGCCATCCTGCCGCTGTACAGCCGCACCCCCTCCCTCATCGCGATGACCGCCGCCGGGCTGGACGACCTGTCCGGCGGGCGCGCCATCCTCGGCCTGGGCGCCAGCGGCCCGCAGGTCATCGAGGGCTTCCACGGGGTGCCCTACGTCAAGCCGCTCGCACGCACCCGCGAGACCATCGAGATCTGCCGCAAGATCTGGGCCCGGGAGGACCGCCTCACCCACGACGGCACCGTCTTCCAGCTTCCCCTGCCCCCGGAGCGGGGCACCGGCCTGGGCAAACCGCTCAAGATCATCAACCACCCCGTGCGCCCCGACATCCCGATCTACGTGGCGTCGCTGGGCGTCAAGAACGTGGCGATGACCGCCGAGATCGCCAACGGCTGGCTGCCGCACCTGTTCATCCCGGAGAAGGCCGACACGGTGTGGGGCGAGGCGCTGGCCGAGGGCAGGGCCAGGCGGGATCCCTCCCTGGGCGAACTGGAGGTCTCCGCGGGCGGGCTGCTCGCCATCGGCGAGGGCGAGGACACCAAGAGGCTGCTCGACTTCGTGCGGCCGATGATCGCCCTGTACGTCGGCGGCATGGGCGCCAAGGGCAAGAACTTCTACAACACGGTCGCCCGCCGCTACGGCTACGAGGAGGCGGCGGAGAAGATCCAGGACCTGTACCTGGACGGCAAGAAGGACGAGGCCGCGGCGGCCGTTCCCGAGGAGTTCGTGGAGCTGACCAACATGGTCGGCCCGGAGTCCTACGTGCGCGAGCGGGTGGAGGCCTTCCGCGACGCGGGGGTCACCCAGCTCAACGTGATCCCCATGGGCGAGGACCCGGCCGCGCTGATCGGGAAGGTGAAGGACTGGGTGTCCTAGGGCGTGCCCGCCGAGCACACCCCCGTCCCCCGCCGGAGGGGTCGGCGGCTCCGCGCCCCCGTGCGGAGCCGCCCCGGGGACTCCGGAACGCCGACCGCGAACGCGGAGTGACCGATCCCCACAGGAACACACACAAAGACCCGTGTTCCCAACCCTCGCAAGCATCCGCTTCGCGGGCCGCACTCCCGGAAAATGGAACAGGGAACCACTTCCTACTGGACCGCGACACTCCGGCCTCACTCGAAGGGTGAAGTGTGTTTCCCACACGGACACCTCCCGATTCCGTGCACTCAGAGTAATAATCCCGGGACCGCGGAAGGCGATCGAACACAGGTCCGTGACGCATGTCACCGGAAGAATCCTCCGGCTGCCCGGCCCCCGTGACCCCTTTCGGCCGAAACGGACCCGGACGCGGCGCCGGAAGGACACGGATCCGCAGGCCGGAGCACCCCCTTTCGCACGAGCGCCTCCCAATGCGGTAAACAACCGATCACCGGACCGATGCAGGAGAAAACCTTCCCCCGGAGGGCACGGGACGGAAGAAAAAATTCTTTCTGCGGCGAATTTCCACCCCATGGTGGGTCATATACGGACAGTCACCAAACAAGACCTCAGAGTTCCGTTAACCTGCGTTAAGTCACGTCTCACCCCCAGACGAGCACGGAGAACGCATGACCTCACCACACGGACGGCCGAGGGCCGCCGCCCTGGTCCTCGTCACCGCGGCCGCCGCGATGGCCTCGGTGACCACGACGGCCGCCGCACCCGCCCCGGCTTCGGCCGACACCCGACAGCACTGCATCAGCGACACCGGCACCGGCCAGGAGCGCTGCTTCGCCTCCTTCGACGAGGCGATCGCGGCAGCGGAGAAGGAGACCGGCCGGACCCTGGAGGAGCAGGAACGGGCTCTGGACGGGAGCGGTGCCTCCCTCAGGGCGGCCGGCGCGGGCCTCATCATCGGCACGTACTTCGAGCACGAGAACTTCGGCGGGGCCACGTTCACCCTGTACGGCGACGACCTGTGCACCGGAGGCGACGACACCGAGTTCTGGTTCACCTTCCCCGACGACTGGCAGAACCTGATCTCCTCGGCCCAGCCCTGGGCCACCTGCGCCCTGTGGCTGCACTCCGGGCCGGACGGGACCGGCGACCGCGACGGCCCCTACCGCGAGAACACCAACTACGTCGGCGACTACATGAACGACCGCGCCGTCTCCACCACCCTGGGCTGAACGACCCCGTTTTTCCCCTGCCCCCGCTCGAAGGGAAAACCGACATGAAACGCAAGTACGCCGTGCTGTGCGCCGCCGCCGTCACCGCGGCGGGCACGATCGCGGTGTCCCCGACCGCCGCGTACGCCGACCACGAGGGCACGCCCACGATCCGTGAACTGCTGGAACTGTGCGGCGTGGAGACCGACGTCTGCGAGTTCCACCCCGGCGGCGAGCCCGAGCTCTTCGCCGCCCCGAGCCGCGTGGTGGGCTCGGAGGTGTTCAACTGCACCTCCGGCCGCCAGGACATGGCGGTGATCTGGTCCGACACCACGTCCCAGAGCAACAGCGTCGGCCTGACGCTGACCACCGAGGCCGGGTTCGGCGAGGTCTTCTCGGTGTCCTACGAGCAGTCGTTCGAGCACACCTGGACCACCTCGCACACCGAGACGCAGACCACCTACGTCAACACCGCTCCCGGCGAGGTGGGCTGGGTCGAGCGGCAGCCGCGGATGCAGCGCGTGCACGGCACCTACGAGCTGCACTTCCCCGACCGCGAGTGGGGCCACTACGTCTGGTACGCGCCCTTCACGGTGGAGGGACCCGTCCCCGGCTCCCCCGACGACGTCGTCACGCAGAACGTGCGCCCGATGACCGACGCCGAGCGGGCCGCGTGCCCGTGATCCCCCGACCCCCCACGAAAGGAGGAGCGATGAGAACCCTCGCAGCGGGCACCGCGGCGGGCCTGGCGGCCGCCGTCCTGGCGCTCACCCCCGCACCGGCCGCGGCCGACCACGAGCGCAACCCGACGGTCCGGGAGCTGCTGGAGCGGTGCGGTGAGGGCACCGATGTGTGCGAGTTCCACCCGTCCGGCCAGCCGGAGTACTTCCAGAACGCCTCCGAGCCGGTCGGCTCACCGGTCTACAACTGCACCGACCACGAACAGCTGTCCATGGTGCAGTGGTCCGAGACCACGGGCGAGTCCAACAGCGTGAACCTGTCCATGACGGCGACGTTCGGCGCGGTCTTCAAGCAGAGCTTCAGCGTCTCCTACGGCCACGAGTGGAGCTCGTCGCACACCCAGAGCCAGCGCACGCAGGTCGTCGCCCAGCCGGGTGAGGTGGCCCGCGTGTACTACGGGCCCCGGATGCAGCGCGTGCACGGCACCTACGAGCTGCACTTCCCCGACCGCGAGTGGGGCCACTACGTCTGGTACGCGCCCTTCACCGCCGAGGGGCCCGCCGAGGACCAGGGCAGCACCGTCACCCAGTCCACGAGGCCGATGACGGACGAGGAGCGCTCGGTCTACTGCGGCTGACCGCGGCCTCCCGCCCGTGCGGCGCCGGTCCCCGCGCGGGGACCGGCGCCGCACGCGTTCCCGGCTCGCGCGTCTTCAGGAGGCGTGCGGCCTCCCGGCGGGCGGCGCCGCACGACAGGCGGGCGCCCGGCTACAGACCGGTGATCCGGATGCCCGCGTGGGTCTTGTAGCGGCGGTTGACCGCGATGAGGTTGGCGGTCAGGGCCTCGACCTGGTGGGCGTTGCGCAGGCGCCCGCCGAAGACGCCGCGCACCCCGGGGATGCGGTCGGCCAGGGCGCGCACCACGTCGGTGGCCGCGCGGTCCTCACCCAGGACCAGGACGTCCAGGTCCACCTCCTCGACCTCGGGGTCCAGCAGGACCACCGCGGACACGTGGTGGAAGGCGGCCGTGACGCGGCTGTCCGGCAGCACCTCGGCGGCCTGCTCGGCGGCGCTGCCCTCGGCGACGTCGAGCGCGAAGGGGCCGCGCTTGTCGAATCCGAGCGGGTTCACGCAGTCCACGACGATCTTGCCCGCCAGCGGTCCGGCCAGGCCCTCCAGCAGCTCCCTGTGCCCCTCCCAGGGCACGGCGACGATGACGACGTCGCCGCCGGCGGCGGCCCCGGCGTTGTCCAGGCCGCGCACGTCGATCGGGACGGACTCGCCCTGCACCAGGTCCTCGGCGGCCTTCTCCGCGCGCTCGGCGCTGCGGGAGCCGAGGATGACGGTGTGCCCGGCCAGGGCGAGACGGCGGGCCAGGCCGCGCCCCTGGTCGCCGGTCCCGCCCAGGACGGCGACGGTCAGCTCGGCGGTGTCCACGCCCTCGGGTGTGCTCTGTTCAGTCATGCGTCGATCCTGTCAGAGGCACCGGTGCGGAGGCGGCCCCGGCCCCGGCCCGTCCACGGCCCCGCGCCTCCCGCCCCCGCTCCCTGGTGGCCGGCCCGGGGGGCCGGGCCACCGGGGAGCGCGGGTCACAGCTCCTCCTCCTCGTCGGAGGCGTCCCACGCCTCGTTGCGCTCGGACGCGATGGTCAGCGCGCTGGCGGCCGTGGCCTCGTCCGGGTAGGGGCCCATGCGCACCTTGTTGGGGCAGCCCGCTCCGTGCTCCACCCGGTTGTGCTTGAGGCAGTACCACCACTTGCCGTCCTGCGGTGTGTCCTCGCTCACTCTCACTCCCTTCCTCCGGGGCGCTGCCCGCGGTGGGAACGTGTTCTCCCGCCGTGCGACCTACCCAGGCCGGGTGCTTCCTCACACTCTCCGGGGAGGGCTCCGCCGAGGCCCGTCGGGCCCGCCCACGAACTACAATCAGTGCCCATGACTACTCCGCTGGTTCCTGGGCGAATCTCGCCACAACGTTCGGTTCCCTCCCACATCGTCCGGCCGGAGTACGTCGGACGGAAGCATCCCGTGGAAGGCGTCCTCGGCGACGTGCAGACCCCCGAGACCATCGAGCGGATGCGGGTGGTCGGACGGATCGCGGCGCAGGCCCTACAGGAGGTCGGCAAGCACGTCGAGCCCGGGGTGACCACGGACGAGCTGGACCGGGTCGGCCACGAGTTCCTGCTGGACCACGGCGCCTACCCCAGTCCGCTGGGCTACAAGGGCTACCCGAAGTCGCTGTGCTCCTCGCTCAACGAGGTGATCTGCCACGGCATCCCGGACGACACGGTGATCTCCGACGGCGACATCGTCAACATCGACATCACCGCCTACAGGGACGGTGTGCACGGCGACACCAACGCCACCTTCATGGCCGGGAACGTCACCGAGGAGCACCGCCTCCTGGTCGAGCGGACCCACGAGGCGACCATGCGCGCGATCAAGGCGTGCCGTCCGGGCCGCCAGATCAACGTGGTCGGCCGGGTCATCGAGTCCTACGCCAAGCGCTTCGGCTACGGCGTGGTCCGCGACTTCACCGGCCACGGCGTGGGCCTGGAGTTCCACTCGGGCCTGGTCGTGCCGCACTACGACGACCCGCGCGCGAACACCGTCATGGAGCCGGGCATGACCTTCACGATCGAGCCGATGATCACGCTCGGCGGCGTGGAATACGACATGTGGGACGACGGCTGGACCGCCGTGACGGCCGACCGCAGGTGGACCGCCCAGTTCGAGCACACCCTGGTCATCACCGACTCCGGCGCGGAGATCCTCACCCTGCCCTAGGTGTACTGATCACGGAGGTTGGTAACACCCACCCCGGCTGACACACACGAAGAGGGCCTTCGGTATCGGTGTGGATTGCGAGATCTACCCGACTCACCAGAAGGCCCTCGATGCCCCACACTACCCAC
>VWVT01000011.1 GCA_008638415.1 Nocardiopsis sinuspersici | reverse complement strand
CGATGCGCCTCGGTGCGCACGCGTCCCCATGAGGGATGGCACATGGGAGAACTCCGTTTCGTCGATGTCCGGGCGCGTGCCGGAGCAGGTGGCGGGGTCGGAGGCCGGGGCTCAGCAAAGCTCCTGGATGCGGACCAGGTTGCCCGCGGGGTCGCGGAAGGCGCAGTCGCGGACGCCGTAGGGCTGCTCGGTCGGCTCCTGGACGACCTCGGCGTCGCCGGACTGCACCTTCTCGAAGGTGCCGTCGAGGTCCCGGGTGGCCAGCAGGATCCAGCCGTAGGTTCCCTTGGCCATCATCTCGGCGATGGTGCGGCGCTCCTCCTCGGTGATCCCCGGATCGGCCGCCGGCGGCGCCAGGAGGATGGACGTGCCGGGCTGGCCGACGGGGCCGACCGTGATCCAGCGCATCACGCCCTGTCCGACGTCGCTGCGGACCTCGAAGCCGAGGGTGTCGCGGTAGAAGGCCAGGGACGCGTCCGGGTCCTCATGCGGAAGGAAGCTCGTGTGAATGGTGATGTCCATGACGTTCATGCTAGATACGGCCCCGTGGCCCGCGCTTCTCGATTCCTGACCGGTCCGGTCCCAGTGGAGCCCTCCGCCCCGTACGGGCACCGCGTTTCGAGGGCGGTCGTCCACAGGGCGGAGAGGCCCCTGGTGCGCCGGGCGGGGGTGCCCTAACTTCGGAGTATGAAGTTCTTGATACGCGAACGCGTGTTCGACATCGGTGACGACTACTGGGTGACCGACGAGGAGGAACGCAAGGTCTTCCTCGTCGACGGCAAGGCGTTGCGGGTGCGCACGACCTTCGAGCTCAAGGACACCGAGGGCAACGTCCTGGCGGTCATCCGCAAGAAGCTGTTCAAGGTGCGCGACCAGATGCGCGTCGAACGCGAGGGCGGCGCCTCGGCCACCGTGCGCAAGCGCCTGGTCAACCCCGTGCGCGACAAACTCACGGTGGAGGTGGAGGGCGCACCGGACTGGGAGGTGGTCGGGGACTTCCTCGGCAAGGAGTACGTGATCAGCGACGAGCACGGCACCGTCGCGCACGTGTCCCGCAAGTGGTTCCGTGTCCGGGACACCTACGCCGTGGACGTCAACACCCACCGCCACGACGTCGGCGGCGACCCCGCACTGGTGATCGGCGTGGCGGTGGCGGTGGACGCCCTGACCGGCGACGAGGACGACTGAGCGGCGCCGCCTTCCTCACGGGCCAGGCGCCCCTCCCTCCGGGGACAGGTGTCGCGCCGGTGGAACAGCCGGGCCGCCACCGCCCGCACCAGCACCACCCGGCCGCCCTCAGGCGGGCGAGTGGCCGTTCGGCGGGACCCGGTGCGCGGCCTCGGTGCCCGCCACGCCCGCGGCGGTCCTCAGGCGGCGGGCCAGGAGCTGCCGGTGAGGTCGTAGGCCAGGTGGAACCACACCTTGCGGATGCTGGGGTGCCCGTTGTCGCCCCAGGCGGTGGCGAAGCTGTCCACCAGGGCCAGCCCCCGGCCGCTCTCGGCGGTGAGCCGGTCCCCCTCCATCGGCGCGGCGACCAGCGGGCCCTCCTCACCGTCCGTGGAGCTCGTCGGCTTCCCGTTGTCGCGGCAGACCAGGGTGATCCCGCTGGGCGCCCGGGTCACCTTCAGCACGAAGCTCTGGCCCTCCTCCCCGGAGCGGCTGTGCCGGATGGCGTTGGTCGCCAGCTCGGTGCCCAGGAGCGAGAAGACGTACCGGTAGTCGGCGTCCCGGCCGGCCGCGCAGGTGTCCAGGAAGGCGCGGGCCAGCGGCACGCTCGCGGGCTCGCCGGGGAACTCCCAGTGGCGCTTGGTGAACGGGACCGGCGGACGCCCGCTGAAGTAGTGCCGGTACTCGTCCGGTACACCCGCGAGGACGGTGTCCTCGGCCTTGGTCAGGGCGGGCACGGAAACGAGCGTGGGCATGGATGACTCCTTCGGCGGGTGCGGTTCGACGGGCGGGAGAACCGCGTGAGGGGCGGCTGGGGAGCGTCCGACGGCCGTCTCGGGGGAGGACGGCGCGGAACGGCTACGACCTTACGCGATCAAGCCCTTGCGGGACAGGGGATCCGGGTGTGGTCGGTCGCGTGAATCCGGCCGCGTATCCGTTCCCGCACCCGCCGGTCCCGGCCACCGCCCCGGCCCGGCCCCTCAGCCCGCGGCGTCGATCGCCTCCTTCGCGGCGGCCTCGGCCCGGGCGCGTTCCGCGGGGACCAGGCCGACGCGCGTGCGCCGGTCCAGCAGGTCTCCGGCGTCCATGGCCCCCTCGTGGCGTACCCCGAACCGGAGCTCGGCGCCGGTGATCCCGCGTACGGCGGGCACCAGCAGCGCCGGGTCCGTGCCGGCCTCGGCCAGGACGTCGGCCGCCTCGGTGCCGTACCTGGCCACCAGGCGGCGCGGGGCGTCGACGGCGTCGAGCTCCTCGTGCGCGGCGGCCCCCACCAGCGGCAGTGAGCGGGTCCGGCAGGGCCCGGCGGACAGGCGGCGGACGCGCACGGCGGTGTCCACGGCCTGTTCGGCCATCGCGCGGTAGGTGGTGAGCTTGCCGCCGACCACGGTGACCGTGCCGTTCGGGGCGACCGTGACGGCGTGCCCGCGCGACAGGTCGGCGCTGTGGCCGTCGCCCTCCAGCAGCGGGCGGAGCCCGGCGAAGGCGCCGAGGACGTCGCTCCGGTCCAGGCGTGTCTCCAGGGCCCGGTTGATCTGGCGGAGCAGGAAGTCCACGTCGGCCTCGGGGGCCTCGGGGACACGCGGGGCGGGGCCGTCCACGGGCTCGTCGGTGAGCCCGGCGAACACCCGGCCGTCCGGCTGGGGCAGCGCGAACACGAACCGGCTGACGCTGCCGTCGATCGGCACGGTGAGCGCGGCCCTCGGGTCGCCGATGGAGGCGCCGTCGAGCACCAGGTGGCTGCCCCTGCTGGGGCGCAGGCGCACGTTTGGGTCGAGCTGGTCGGCGTGGACGCCGGTGGCGTTGACGATCGCGCGCGGGCGCACGGGGACGATACGGCCCGTGACCTCGTCGCGCAGCACGGCGCCGTCGGCGGAGACGCTCTCGGCCGAACAGCGTGTGATGATCCGGGCCCCCTCGCGTGCGGCGGTGCGCGCCAGACCCACCACGAGGCGTGCGTCGTCGACGAGTTGGCCGTCGAAGGAGAGGATGCCCCCGAGCAGGCCCCGCCGGGCGACCCCGGGGAGCAGGCGCCGGGTCTGCCGGACGTTGAGCAGGCGCGACCCGGGCAGCACGCCGCCGGGGGTACCGGCCAGGGCGCGCAGGAGGTCGCCCGCGCCCATGCCCATGCGGACGAACAGCGCCTTGGACAGGCTGTCCCCCCGGTGGACGGGAACCACCATGGGCAGGGGCCGTACCAGGTGGGGCGCGGTCACCCGCATGAGGACGTCCCGCTCGCGGGCGCTCTCGTAGGCGATGCCGAGCTGTCCCTTGGCGAGGTAGCGCAGGCCGCCGTGGACGAGCTTGGAGCTCCAGCGGCTGGTGCCGAAGGCCAGGTCGTGGCGTTCGACCAGCACGGTGGACAGGCCGCGCGAGGCCGCGTCGAGCGCGACACCGGCACCCGTCACTCCCCCGCCGACGACCAGGACGTCCACCCGGGGATGGTGCTCCAGCGCGGCGAGGTCCGCGGTGCGTCTCGCGGCGTTGAGGGAGGAGGACGCGGTGACTGTGGGGCTCATGGGCGGTCCTGATTCGTTCGTCGGTGGTTTCGGCTGGTCCTGTCCGGGTGCCGCCGGACGCGGGACGTACCGGCCCCGCGGGTCACGGGGCGAGGTAGCCGTCCAGCGAGGCGGCGAGTTCGTCGACGAGCCCGGCCTCGTCGAGCACGTCGGCGAACAGGCGGCGGGAGGTGACGGTGCCCTGGACGGTGACCAGCACGAAGCGGGCCAGTACCGCGGGGTCGCCCGCGCGCACCGAGCCGTCGCGCTGGCCCTCGGCGACGACCGGCTCGACCAGCTCCAGGGCGACCCGGTGGCTGGTGCCCAGCCGTTGGAAGGTGTAGGTCGTCAGGAGTTCGGGCTCGGTGTCCACGATCCGGGTGAACAGGGGGTGGGCGAGCATGGCGCGGGCGACCCCGGACGCGCGGCGGACCAGGCGGACGCGCACGCTCTCCCCGGGCCGGTCATCCTCCCCGGGCCGGCCGTCGGAGGCGACCCCCTCCTCCAGCAGGATCCGGCGCAGCTCCCGGGTGATCAGGTCGGCGACGAGCGCGGTCGCGTCGGGCCAGCGCCGGTAGACGGTGGGCCTGCTGACCCCGGCGCGTCGGGCCACGTCGGTCAGGGTGGTGCGACGCACCCCGAAGTCCTCGACGCAGGCACGGGCCGCGTCCAGGATCCGGTCATCAACGTTACGTTTTGACGCCATATGTAAAACTGTAGAGCATGACTGACGACACTGTCCCTCCCGGTCGTTCCGGGGCCGCCTCCGGCGCCGACCCCGCGCCCGACATGAGCTGGTTCGCCTGGGGTGATCCCGCCAAGGCCGCCACCCTGGACCCGGGGCTGCGCGACCTCGTCTCCCAGGTGCTGCGTGCGCCGCTGGAGGACCTGCCCCCGGTCCCCGAGGAGCGGGTGGAGCTTCCCCCCTCGCTTTTGGGGGCCCGGCTGCGCGAGGCCCTCGCCGGGGTGGTCGGGGACGGCCACGTGCGCACCGACGACGCCGTGCGGCTGCGCCACAGCGGTGGCAAGAGCACCCCCGACCTGCTGTCGCGCCGCGCGGGCTCGGCCGATCCCGCCCCGGACGCCGTCCTGTACCCCGCCGACCACGACGAGGTCCAGCGCGTGCTGGAGGTGTGCTCGGCCGAACGCGTCGCCGTGGTGCCCTTCGGCGGGGGCACCAGCGTGGTGGGCGGCGTGGCCCCGCTGCGCGGCGGCTTCCGCGCCGTGGTCGCCCTGGACCTGCGCCGTCTGGACCGGCTGGTGTCCGTGGACACCACGTCGATGACCGCCGTCCTGGGCGCGGGCGTGCGCACCCCGCACGCCGAGGCGATGCTGGCCGAGCACGGGTGCACGCTCGGGCACCTTCCGCAGAGCTACGAGTACGCGAGCGTCGGCGGCTACGCGGCCACCCGGTCCAGCGGCCAGGCCTCCTCCGGCTACGGCCGCTTCGAGGACATGGTGGTGTCCCTGCGCGTGGCCACCCCGCGCGGCACCCTGGAGACGGGCGGCCCCCCGGCCTCGGCCGCCGGACCGGACCTCGGCCGCCTGATGCTGGGCTCGGAGGGCACGCTGGGGGTGATCACCGAGGTGGGCCTGCGGATGCGCCGACGCCCGGAGCGGGTGCTGGACGAGGCGTGGTCCTTCCCCGACTTCGCGACCGGTGTGGAGGCACTGCGGTCCCTGGCCCAGTCCGACGTCCGCCCGACCATGGCGCGCGTGCTGGACGAGTCGGAGACCTTCGTCGGCGCGGCCATGGGCGGGCGCGAGGCCACACCCGGCTGCCAGGCGGTGCTGGGCTTCGAGGGCACCGGGACCGAGGTGGAGGCCCGGGCGGCGTCGGTCCGGGAGGCCATGGCCGCGGCGGGCGGCGCCCCGCTGGGCCCCGACCCGGTGGCGCACTGGCGAAGCAACCGGTTCTCCGCGCCCTACCTGCGCGACACCCTGCTGTCGGCGGGGATCCTCGCCGAGACCCTGGAGACCGCCGCGTCCTGGACCGACCTGCTGCCCCTGTACACGGCGGTGTCGGACGCGCTCACGGGGGCGCTGGAGGACGAGGAGGGCGGCGCGGTGGTGATGTGCCACGTGTCGCACACCTACCCCACGGGTGCCTCCCTGTACTTCACGGTGGCCACGGCCGCCGGCGCGGCGCCGTTGGAGCGGTGGAGCCGGGCCAAACGCGCGGCCTCGGACGCGATCGCGGCCCACCACGGGACGATCACCCACCACCACGCGGTGGGCACCGACCACCGGCCGTGGATGGCCGCGGAGATCGGGCCGCTGGGCGGCGAGGTGCTGCGCGCGGTCAAGGCGGCGCTGGACCCCGGGGGCGTACTGAACCCGGGCAAGCTCATCCCCGAGCCGTAGGGAGCACCGCGGACGGCGCGGCGGGCGTCCCCGGGCCCGGGGGAACCGGCCCCGGGGACGCGTCCGCTAAGCCCTCTCCCCCTCGCGGGAGAGCTGCCGCTCCACCTGCGGGGCGAAGTCGTCGAGGAAGCCCAGGGCCTCCTCCCCGTCGGAACCTTCGTCCAGTACGTAGTCGATGGCGACCATCGTGTTCACCGTCGGGAAGAAGGCACTCGCGTAGCCGGCCGCCCCGGAATCGTCCTCGCCGCTCTCGTAGAGTGCGGCGACACCGCCGTCACCCGCCGAGACGGGGCGCCAGTCGATCAGGGCCACACCCGAGTCCTCGTCGCCGGTCTCCACCTCCTCCCGCCGCTCCTCGTACTCCCTCACCATGGCCTCGGCCGCCTCGCCGCCGTCGTCGTACTCGTAGAGGGTGACGGAGACCCACATGGGGGTGCGTCCGCTCTCCGAGGCAGCGGAGTCGGAGACCGTGCAGAGCAGGATCCCGAGAGCCCCCTCCCCCAGTTCGCCGTACTGGAACTCGTCCGCCGGGGTGTAGTCACCGTCGGCCGTCAGGCGTCCGGCGCCGGGAACCCGGTCCAGCATGTCGGAGGGCAGCAGCTCACGGCATGTGGGCAGGCCGGCGTAGGGGCGGCCGTCCGCCAGGCTCCACGCCACGACGCCGACGGAGGCCAGCAGAAGCAACGCGGCGGCGGCGCCGCCGACGATCAGGCCCGTCCGGCGGCGTCCGCCCGTACCCGGCCCTCCGGGAGGACCGGGTACGGGCGGCTGCCGCGGCGGTGTCCAGCCGGGAGCGCCGTGTCCCGGCAGGGCGGGCGGGACCTGCGGCCGTCCCTGCCGGGGCCCCGGACCGCCGTGGGGCCCGGGCCACTGCCCGGGGTGGGGCTGCTCGGACTGGGGTGGTCCGGGCTGGGGTGGTCCGGACTGGCCGGGGAAGGGCTGCCCGCCGGGCGGGCCGGGAAAGGAACCGTCGTTCGGGGGATGGGTCATCGGTCTCGCGGCGTGGACACATCCGGTGGATGACCGCCGCGCCTCCTCACAGGTGCTCGTCGACCGCGCGGATCGGCCAGGGGTGGTGTTCCGCTCCATGCCGGGCGCATGGGGGTGCGTGCCGGTACGTCGCCCCGAGTATTCCCGACTCCGGCCGATCCGGCTCCCCGATGCCCCGACAATGGATCCCGTGGCACGAGGAAAGCTCCGCATCTACCTGGGATCGGCACCCGGTGTCGGTACCACGCACAACGCCCTGGCCGAGGCCCACCGTCGGGCCGAGCACGGCGCCGACGTGGTGGTCGCCGCCGTTCACACCCACCACCGCGAGCGCACCTCCGCCCTCCTGGAGGGCCTGGAGGAGATACCGCCGCATCCGTCCGGTTCCGTGGACACCGCCGCCGTGGTCTCCCGCGCGCCGGGGACCGCCCTGGTCGACGACCTCGCCCGCGCCAACGCCCCCGGAGCGCCCAACGCCACCCGTTGGCAGGACGTGGAGGAACTGCTGGAGGCGGGCGTCGACGTGCTGTCCACCGTGGGCATCCACCAGCTGGACTCGCTCAACGACGTGGTCCACCAGATCACCGGCGTGCGTCCGGACCAGACCGTTCCCGACCACGTGGTGCGCCGCGCCGCCGAGGTCGAGCTGGTGGACGTCACCCCGCAGGAACTGCGCCGCAGGATGGCCTACGGCGACATCCACCCCGCCGAGCGGGTGGACGCGGCCCTGTCCGACTACTACCGCGAGGGCAACCTGGCGGCCCTGCGCGAACTGGCGCTGCTGTGGACCGCCGACCGGGTGGAGGAGAGCCTGGCCCGCTACCGGGGCGAGCACGAGATCCGGCGGACCTGGGAGGCCCGGGAGCGTGTCGTGGTGGCGCTCACCGGCGGCCCCGAGGGCGAGACGCTGATCCGGCGCGCCGCCCGTGTGGCCGCGCGCTCGCGGGGCGGCCATCCCCAGCCCAGCCACCTGCTGGCCGTGCACGTGGTACCGCCGAAGGGGATGGCCCAGACGCCCAGCGCGGACCTGCTGCGACAGCGCAGGCTGCTCGCGGAACTGGGCGGCACCTACCACCAGGTCGTCGGTAACGACGTCCCGACCGGGCTGCTGGACTTCGCGCGGGGCGTGCACGCCACCCAGATCGTGTTGGGCTCCTCGCGCCGCCGCGCCTGGCAGTACGTGCTCGGTCCCGGGGTCGGCGCGACCGTGGCGCGCGACTCCGGGGACATCGACGTGCACATCGTCACCCACGAGCGGGTGGGGAGCGGGCGGTGGCCGCTGCCACAGCCGGGCCGGGGCCTGGGCGAGCACCGGCGGGTGGCCGGGTGGTCGCTGTCCCTGCTGGCCCCCACCCTGCTGGCACTGGTGATGGCGCTGCCCGTGTTCGAGAACGTGGGGGCCGCCTCGGACGCGATGCTGCTGTTGCTGGCCACCGTGGCCACCGCGGCGGTGGGCGGCCTGCGCCCCGCCCTGGTGTCGGCGCTGTGGAGCGCGGTCCTGCTCACCATGCTGTTGTCCCCGCTGCACGGACGGCCGCCGGTGTCCCTGGACAACGCGCTGGCGCTGTCCGCGTTCGCCCTGGTGGGGGCGCTGGTGGCGATCGTGGTGGAGGTGGCGGCCAACCGGTCGGCACAGGCGGCGCGGGCCCGGGCCGAGGCCGACGCGGTGACCCTGCTGGCGAGCAGCGTCCTGGCGGGCAAGGAACCCCTCCAGGCCCTGCTGCGCCGGATCCGGGAGACCTTCGGGCAGCGGTCGGCGACGCTGCTGGAGTTGCGTGAGGACGGCCGGTGGCGGGCGGCGCACAGCGTGGGCGCCCCGGCGTGCGACTCCCCCGAGGAGTCGGACGTGCTGGTGTCGATCTCCGACAACCTGGCGCTGGCGCTGCGCGGCCGGGTGCTTCCCGCGACCGACCAGGGCGTGCTGCGGGCGTTCGCCGCGCACATCGGCATCGCCCTGGAGCACCAGCGGCTGGAGTGGGACGCGGCCGAGGCGCGCAGCCAGGTGGCGGGCAACCGCATCCGCACGGCCCTGCTGGCGGCGGTCTCGCACGACCTGCGTACGCCGCTGACCTCGATCAAGGCCAGCCTGTCGAGCCTGCGCGCCACCGACATCGCCCTCACCGAGGAGGACCGCGAGGACCTGCTGGAGACGGTGGAGGAGTCCACCGACCGGCTCAACCGGCTGATCGACAACCTGTTGGACATGAGCCGGGTGCACACCGACAGCGTGCGTCCCAAGCTACGCGCGGTGGGCCTGGAGGAGGTCGTGCCCGTCACCCTGCTGGGCCTGCCGCGCGGGGCGGTCACGGTGGACGTGCCCGACGACCTGCCCCGGGTGCTGGCCGACGCCGGACTGTTGGAGCGGTCGGTCGCCAACGTGGTCTCCAACGCGGTCCGCCACAACCCGGATCCGCGGGTGCCGGTGCTGCTCGCGGCCAGCGCGCACGGCGACAGCGTGCAGTTGCGGGTGGTGGACCGGGGGCCGGGCGTCTCCGACGAGGCCAAGCAGCGCATGTTCGAGGCCTTCCAGCGCCTGGGCGACGCCCCTCAGGGCACGGGGGTCGGTCTCGGGCTGGCGGTCGCACGTGGTTTCGTTGAGGCGATGCACGGGAGACTCGACCCGGAGGACACTCCCGGAGGTGGGCTGACCATGGTCTTCACCCTCCGGGCCGTGGAGAAGGACGAGGCGGACGGCGTGGACGAGAGGCGGGTCGATGCGGGTCCTGGTCGTTGACGACGACATGCAGATCATCCGGGCGATGCGGATCAACCTGCGGGCGCGCGGGCACGACGTGGACACCGCGGCCGACGGCGCGTCGGCGCTGCGGCTGGCCGCCGAGAACCACCCCGACGTGATCCTGCTCGACCTGGGCCTGCCCGACATGGAGGGCATGGAGGTCATCCAGCGGCTGCGCGGCTGGTCGCAGGTGCCGATCATCGTGCTCTCGGCCCGGCACTCGGCCGGAGAGAAGGTGCGCTGCCTGGACTCGGGCGCCGACGACTACGTCACCAAGCCGTTCGGCATGGACGAGCTGCTGGCCCGGATGCGGGCGGCCGAGCGCCGGTCGGTGCGCCTCGACGAGGCGCCCGTCGTGCGTACGCCGTGCTTCACCGTGGACCTGGGCGCCAAGCGGGTGCTGCGGGACGGCGAGGAGGTGCGGCTGACCCCGACGGAGTGGCACATCCTGGAGCTCCTGGCCCGCCACGCTGGGCAACTGGTCAGCCAGCGCCAACTGCTGCACGACGTGTGGGGCCCCGCCTACCAGAGCGAGACCAACTACCTGCGGGTGTACATGGCGCAGTTGCGCCGCAAGCTGGAGCCCGATCCCGCGCGTCCCCGGTACCTGATCACCGAGGCGGGCCGGGGCTACCGCTTCGAGAGGACCGGGGCCCCGCAGCCCGGGCACTGACTCCTCGCGGGAGTCCGTGCCGGGGTCAGCCGGCGAAGGCCAGTCCCTCGGACAGCTCCATGAGCATGTCGAACTCGTCGGTGCCCACGTGGCCGCGGTTGGCCTTGGCCACCGCCAAGCAGGGCGCGAAGGCGCGCACCCACGCCATCAGCCGGTCGCCGTCCACCTCCAGGATGCGGGAGAGCTTGTCCACGCGGTACACCACCTCGGTCAGGCTGGTGGCCTTCCACAGGGCCCAGTCCACGGCGTCGACCGCGCCGTCGCCCAGGCAGGCGCGCGGGTCGACGGCCACCAGGCCGCGCTCGCCGCCGTCCAGCACGTTGCCCGGGTGCAGGTCCCCGTGCACGGGCACGACGTCGACCGTCCCGTTGGCCAGGTCGCGGGCCCGGCAGAACCCCTGGTGCATGGCGGACGCGGACACCACGTCGGCGGCCGGACCCTCGGCGCGCTCGCGGTTCCACAGGTCGAAGACGAACTGCACCCGCGAGGTCAGCGGGCGCAGTTCGAGCAGTTCCGAGCGGGGCACCTCGACGCCGTGCAACTGGGCGATGAGCGAACCGATGGTCTCCATGGGCGGGACCTCCCCGCCCGCGGCGATGGTGTCCCCGTCGATCCACTCCATGAGGATGGCGCCCCGGTCGCCGTCCACTCCCCACACCCGGGGCACGCGGCCGGAGGCCTCCCACATCCGCAGCAGACGGGCCTCGGACACGGCCAGGCCGGTGTCCGGGGACAGCTTGAGCACGCCCTGGGCTCCGTCGGAGCGGAGGACGCAGACGACGACGGAGGTCCGGCCGTGGGGGGCCGGGCCCTCGACGGTCAGCCGCCACTCGGAGGCGAGCTTCTCGACGATCGACGGGAGTTCGGCCAGCCACTCCTCGACCTGGCTGCCAAAGCGCCGTTCCAGACGCCGACGCTGCCGGTCGTTGGCGAACTGCGCTGTGACGTCGTTCATACATCCACCTTAGGTTCGCTCACGTCGACGCCTGCCCGGGGCCCGGACCCCTGCGCGGGTCTGCGTCCGTGACGGGCGCTGTTCGAGGCCGGGACCGGTCGCGGAGGGACCTCCGCGCCGACGTGCGGAGTGCGAAGCCGACGGAGGGGTCGTGCCCGGATCGCCGTCGCGACGCGCTGGCGGCGGCACGGTACGGGTACCGCGTTCGTGGGTGCGGGATTTCCCGCCCGCTTGGCCCATACCCACCTCCGTGCTCGCGGTAACAGGAACGGAACGGCCAGGAGCCGGCGAGCGCTCCCGGGCCTCGGGCCCCCGCTCCCGGTGGGGGACCGCCGCCTTCCCCCCGACGTCCCGCCCGGGGGGAAGGCGGCACGGCTCAGACCAGACGGCCCTTGGCCGCCCGGTGCTGGGCGAGGAGGGTGTCCACGACCAGGTCGGAGGGCCACAGGGGCGCGGTGAGGGCGGTGACGTCCAGTCCGCGCAGCAGGTCGAAGTCGGGGCCGTCGACCAGTCTCCAGGCGGCGACGGCGACCTTGTCGTGGCCGTGGCGGCGCAGCCGGTCGACGGCGTCGAACACCGAAGGCGCCCAGGTGCGCAGGTAGCCGACCTGGACGGGAGAGTCCAGGCGGCGGCTGAGCATGCGCGCCACGTCCATGACGACCTGGCGCTCCTCGGTGCCCGTGGTGCCGTCTGCGGCCAGGACCACTCCGTCGGAGGGCCTCCAGCCGGACTCGGCGAGCCGTCCGGCGAGGTCGGCGACGATGGACGGGACCGCCCCCAGCGGCGCGGTCCGGCAGGAGTCCTCCAGGCGGCCGATGTCGAGCCGGGAGAGCAGGTGGGCGCTGGCGACGTCGCCGCCCGCGACGAACGCGGGGACGACCACCTTGGGACCGCGGACGGAGCGGAGGGCGGCGGTGACGTCCTCGGGGCTGCCGAAGGCCGGGGCCACCGGCACCTCGCCCCTGCTGGCCACCGCCTCGGCCAGGCCGCACAGGGCCTCCCGGCGGTGGGCGTCACGCGAGTCGTCGGCCACGAGGACCATCGTGGGGACCATGCACAGCTCCTTCGTACTTCGCCTGGAGAACCACCGTTACCCGCCGAGCGTAAAGCGGCACAGTTTCAGGGGGGTTCTGTGGTGTTACATGGAGGAAAACAGCGGACAATGGCTGTGGTGGTTATCTCCGCCGGGGGCCTCCGTGAACCATAACAATCGCCGAAGAAACGTAGGCTGTCCACACCCCCGCGCGGTGGCGTACACCTCACAACGCCCATCGGGGAAGGTGTTCATCCTTACTTCCAACGAAGTCGTCGGCCGCCCACCTGCCCGGACGTGTGCCCGACACCCTCTCCCGGCAATTGCCTCGCGACAGGACATGACGGGCGTCACATCGTGAATTCACCAACGGTCAAATGTCTGATTTCGCCCGGCCACCTCTCTAGAGAAATCGCCGACAAAGACTTTCCCATGCACGTGCCAAGTACGAATGCACGTGCCGATGAATGTGCGCCGAGCGCCCTGCCCGGCGCGAGGCGCATTTCCCATCCCCTTCCGGGGCCGCCGTTCCCGGCCCGCCCCGGACCCGGCGTCCGATCGGAGCCTTGCCACACGGCGTCCCTCCCTGTCAAGGGTGTGTGCTCCCCGAAGGCGCCATAGCCGCACACCACCTGGCGTGGGGAGACAGGATGCGGGTCCGGCGCGATGGCTTGCCATGGGTTTCCGACCCACCCACACTTGGTAGTGATGGAGCATGTACCTGCAGGACCGAGTTCCACGGGACTGCTCCGGGCGACCGCGCCGCCGGTCTCCTCGACACCGGACGGGCCGCGCCCCGAGATCCGCCGAACCATTCAGACTGGAGTGAGCATGGCTGTCCACCCTCGGGTGCAGACGCTGGCCCAGACCTTTCTCGCACATGCCGACCAGGAGGCCCCCGGCCTGGTCGAAGGCCTCTACCTGACCGGTTCGGTCGCCCTCGGAGACTTCCGCCCCCACACCAGCGACGTCGACTTCGTCATCGTCACCGGTCGCGCACCGCGGGCACGCGAGCTGGAGCTGCTGCGCGGCGTCCACACACGCACGCGCGCCGACGTCCCCAAGCCCCAGTTCAACGGCATCCACGTCACCTGGGACGACCTCACCGGCAACCCGGCCTCCTGCGGCCCGGTCCCCTCGGTGACCAACGGCCGGTTCCGCAGCCGCGCCAGCGCCGACGTCAACCCCGCCACCTGGCACGTCCTCGCCGAGCACGGTGTGGCCGTCCGCGGCCCCCACCCCCTCGAACTCGACGTGTGGGACGAGCTGGAGGGCCTGCGCGCCTGGTCCCTCGGCTCCCTGGACGAGCAGTGGCGGCGCTGGCGGGAGAGGGCGGGGCGCCTGGTGACTCCGCGCGGACTGGCGGTCCTCGGCTCGCTGGCTCCCTCGTGGAGCGTGCTGAGCGTCAGCCGGCTGCACTTCACCCTCAAGACCGGGGAGATCACCTCCAAGTCCGGCGCGGGCGCCTACGCCCTGCACGCCTTCCCCGAGCGGTGGCAGCGCATCGTCAACGAGTGCCTGCGCGTGCGCCGCAGCGCCAACGCGTCCTCCCTGTACGAGAGCGCCTTGGCCCGGCGGCGGGCCGCACTGGACTACATCGAGATGGTGCTGGACGACGCCCTGCGCCCCGGCCTGTCCGTCGCCTGAGGCGCCCGCGCCGTGTTCCACGGGCCCGGACGGACGGGCCGCGTCCGCCCGGGGCCCGATCCTCCGCGTCCGTACGACCTCCCGTGAGTCCCGGCTAACCTGTGGTGCATGACCATGCGCCCCATCGTCCGGTTCGGCGACCCCGTCCTCGTCACACCGACCACCCCTGTCACGAAGTTCGACCAGCACACCGAGGCGCTGGTCCGGGACCTGCTGGAGACGGTCGACGCTCCCGGGCGGGCAGGCCTGGCCGCCACCCAGATCGGGGTGGGCCTGCGTGTGTTCAGCTACAACGTCGAGGGCCGGACCGGCTACGTGATCAACCCGGAGATCGCCGAGCTGTCGGAGGAGGTCCAGAGCGGCGAGGAGGGCTGCCTGTCGGTGCCCGGGCTGTGGTATCCGACCAGGCGTGCCGAGCGCGCCGTGGTCACCGGTGTGGACCTGCGCAACGAGCCGGTCACCCTGGAGGGGACCGGGCTGATGGCCCGCTGCCTCCAGCACGAGACCGACCACCTGGACGGCGTCGTCTACGTGGAGCGCCTGGACCCGGAGGTCCGCAAGCGGGCCCTGCGCGACATCCGCCGCTCGGACTGGTTCATGCCCGCCGAACCACCCGGGCAGACGGACGTGCGGCTCCCCAGCGCCTTCGGCGGCGCGAGCTGAGGGCCCCTTACCCACGGCCCTCCCGCCGTGTCACGAGGGGCTGATCCGGTCCTTCGCTCCGGGTATCTTCGGACACATCCCCGCGCACTCCCCCAAGTCACGTGAGTCAACGCACTAGGCATGTAACGCCACGATCTCGTATGGTCTGCTGGGTAACTCCCGCCGCCACGGCGCCCCCCGCCACACGCCGTCGGCCTACCGGATGCGCTCGGACACCGTTCTCGGAGAAGACATGACATCCACTCCTTCCTCCCCTCCGCGTGGCAGGCGTGTCGCCCTGTCCCTCACGACCCTGGTCACGGCCCTCGTCGTCGGCCTGCCCGGCACGGTGCACGCGGAACCGGGTGACGACGAGGTGGACATCGACGAGCTGAACCAGCGGGCCGAGGAGCTGGAGGAGACCTACGACGGCGAGCTGCTCCAGTTCACCGAGATCAAGGAGCGGGTGGAGAAGGCCGAGGAGGACCTGGCCAAGATCGAGGAGCGCCTGGACGCCTCCCGTACCGGTGTGTCCGCCATCGCCTCCACCCGGTACAAGAGCGGCGGCCTCGACCCCGCGCTGCAGGTGGTCTTCTCCAGCGACCCGGAGGACATGTTCGCCGACGCCGCGGCCCTGAGCTACCTCGGACAGAGCCAGTCCGAGCAGATCTCCGAGCTCATCGAGACCCGCGACGAGGCCGCCCTGGTCGCCGAGGAGCTACAGGACGAGAAGACCGAGGCCGAGGAGCTCATCGAGAAGCTGGAGTCGGAGCGCGAGGAGGTCGAGGCGCGCATCGAGGAGTACGAGGAGGAGCAGATCCCCGAGACCGCCGGCGACGGCACCATCCCCGCGAGCGCCAAGGGCTGGGGATGGAGCGGGGCCTCTCCGCGCATGGCGGCGATCCGCGACGAGATCGTGATGAAGTTCGGAGCCCCCTACCCGGTGGGCTGTCTGCGCAACAGCGCCGACGACCACGGCGTGGGCAACGCCTGCGACTTCATGATGAGCTCGGGCGGCGCCATACCCAGCTCGACGAACCAGGCCCTGGGCACGCAGATCGCCCAGTACGGGATCAACAACGCCGACCGGCTGGGCATCAAGTACATCATCTGGGAACAGCAGATCTGGCAGTCCACGTCACGCCAGTGGACCTGGATGAACGACCGGGGCAGCACCACCCAGAACCACTACGACCACGTGCACATCTCGTCGTACTAGGAACGTACCGGGGACGGGCCGCGGACCGGGTCAGGCGCGGGGTCCCCGCCCGCCGAGGGCGAGCGGGAGCACCGCCAGCAGGGACACGGCCGCGACCATGAAGGCGGGACCGTAGCCCAGCATCTGGATCAGCAGGCCCAGGGCCATCGCCCCGGCGCCCGAGCCCGCGTCGAAGCCGATGTTCCACACCGCGCTGGCCCGGCCGTACCCCGCCGGGCCGGCGCGGTTGAGCATGAGGGTGACGGTCTCGTTCTGGACCGCGCCGAAGCCGAGGCCGAACACCGCCGTTCCCAGGAGCACCAGCAGCGCCGTCCACACCCCCGGGGAGACGCCCTCTCCCCCGTGCGACCACAGGGCGGCGGTGACCAGGGCCATGCCGAGGACCGCGCCGACCATGCCCGGCAGCAGCAGGAGGGCGCGCCGGTGGCGGTCGTACAGCATCCCGGCGGCCCAGCGGCCCACCACGACCGCCAGCGCGTAGGCGGCCAGGGCACCGCCCACCAGCCACGCCGCCCGCTCCAGGGGGATGGCCAGGAAGGTGACGATCGCGCCGGCCGACGAGGCGGTCAGCAGCATGAGCACCAGCGGCGCCGCCAGCGCACGCAGCAGCGGAGGCGCCGGGGACGCTCCGGGAGTCCTCACGGCCCGCCGGCCCGTGCCGCGCAGCGCCGGGCGGTTGCGGCCCCCGTCGGCGAACCAGATGCCCCAGGACAGGACCGCGCCCAGTACCGAGCACAGGCCGGTGATCCAGAACGCGGTGTCGAAGCCGATGTGGAGGGCCAGCGCCACCCCGCCGGGGAGGATGAGCACCTGGGGCAGGCCGACCGCCAGTCCGTAGTAGCCGGTGGCCCGGCCCACCTGGCGGTGCGGGACCAGGCGTGCGGCGAGCACCGTTCCGGCGACGCTGACCATGCCGAAGCCGACGCCGCGCACCGCCGAGACGGCCACGAGCGGGCCCAGGTCGTTGGTCAGGGCGAACAGCGGTGCGGGCAGCCCCATGACCAGTGATCCGACGGGGAACGCCCACCGGTAGCCGCCCCGCTCCAGCAGCCAGGGCATGGCGAGCTGGGTGAGCACGGTGGTGAGCATGAAAGCGGCCGTGGTGCTTCCGGCGCCGAACTCGCCCGCGCCGCCGCGGGTGGCCCACAGCGGGACCAGCGGGAGGACGGCGGCGAAACCGCACAGTCCGATCGCCGTGGCCGCGATGAGCAGGGCGAAGCCCCCGCCGCGCAGTCCGGGCAGGGCGTCCTCCTCGGATGCGGCGGACGGCGGTGTTCCGTCATCCCCTGAGGAGGACGAGCCAGATCGGATCATCCGTCCTTTCTAGCCGACATGCGTATACCTGTCGAAACCGGGCACGCGCTAGCCCTCCGCGGGACCGGTCCTCTCCGCGAGCCAGTCCCGGACGCGTACGGCCAGCTCGGGTGTGACGGCGCGTTCGGCGTGTCCCATCCCCGGGATGATCCACAGGTCGCGGGGCTCCCGGGCCGCGTCGTGGATCGCGATGGCGTGGGAGACCGGGAAGTAGCTGTCGGCGTCCCCGTGCACGACCAGCAGCGGTGTCGGGGAGATCTCCCCGGCGACCTCGCGCGGCTCGGCGGGCCGGGGGTCCCAGTCCTGGTCGATGACCCGGACCTTGCGGAAGCCTCGCAGGAGGAGGCGGCCCACGCGGCCGCCGATGCCGAGGTGGAGCAGGCGCATGCTGCGCGTGCCCTTGTAGTACCAGCGGCTCGGGCCGCTGACCGAGACCACCGCGGCCGTCCCGCCGTAGATGGCGGCGTGCCGGACCGCGACGGCGGCGCCCATCGAGAAGCCCACGACGGAGACGGAGGTGTAGCCGAGTTCGCGCAGGCGGGCGACGACCGCCTCCAGGTCGTGGATCTCCTCGTTGCCCACGGTGCTGAGCCCGCCGGAGCCGTGGTGGCCGCGGAAGTCGAAGGTCATCACGTCGCCGACGGGCAGCAGCGCCTCGGCGACGGCGCGGGTGTTGGGGTTGCGGTAGGTGCCGGTGAACCCGTTGGCGACGACCACGGCGGTGGCGCGGGGCCGGGCACCGCGCAGGAGTACGGCGTCGATGCCGACCCCGTCGGAGGTGGTCAGCCGGTGGCGGTCCTCCGGGGGCCGGGGGAGCGGATGGTCAATGGCGTCGGACACCCCACCATCGTGCCCGATCAGTTCCGGGGGTCGAAGCCCGGCCCCGCCGTGCCGGGTGCGTCACCGTATCCGTGGCCGGACCACTCGTCGGGGCGGGACCGCCGGCCGCCCCCGAGGATGTCACCGGAGCCGGGGGCGTCACCGTGGGCGTACGCGCCGTCCCACGCGGTGGGGCCGGGGGCCGGGGGCCCGTATCCGGCCGCCTCGTAGCCGTCGTCGTACCCCGCCTCCCCGTACCCGTCGTCGTACTCGGCGTCGTACCCGGCGGCATCGTCCCCGTACTCGTCGTAGCCCCGGTCCCAGGCGTCGCGGACGGCGGCCGGGGGAAAGGCCAGGGAGCGCAGGTTGAGCGCCACATGGACGAGGACCGGCACCCAGACGCTTCCGGTGCCCAGGTAGAGAACGGTGAACAGCGTGCCCGACGCGCCGGCGCTGACCAGCCCCCACCAGCCCTGGTAGAGGTGCGCGACGGAGAACAGCGCCACCGACAGCACGGCGGCGATCCACAGCGGCACGCCCATGCTCGCCACCAGGACGATGAACAGTCCCCGGTAGAGCAGTTCCCCGAACACGCCACCGGTGACGGACACGCCGGCGGCCAGCGCCCGCTCGACGGTGCCGCGCGGTACGAGCAGGCCGCGGTCGCGTTCGGGTTCGGGCAGGAGGACCCGCGTGTCCGGGGCGCGCCGCCTGCGGCGCCCGGAGGAGCGCCCGCCACGCGTTCCGTGTCCCGCCTGCTCCTCGGGACCCCTGGAGCCCCGGCCCCTCCTGCCGCCGCCCCGGCCCCGGCCCCGGCCCGCACCGAGCACGGGCAGGTTCTCCGGCAGTCCGTTGACCAGTACCCACAGCACCGCCAGGGCCAGAAGGCCGCCGACGGCGCCTCCGGCGATCGGCCCCCAGGCATGGGGCGCGCGCAGGCCCAGGTCGGCCGCGGCGAGGTCCGGCGAGAGCAGCAGGACTCCGAGGACCGCCAGGCCCCACAGCACGTGGACACCCATCGTGACTGCGTGCACCAGCGTGAGTGCTCGCGCGTCGCCGTCGCGTCTACGGGACAGCCAGGCGAAGGTCCTCCTTCCGAGGAGGGGTTCGCCGAGCGCGGCGAAGAGGAGCAGCAGGACCGTCAGAACGGTCCCGGCGAAGCTGAACTGAGGGAGGGACTCCGACCATGGCACGGGGCAATAGTAGAGGTCCGAAACGAGTCATAGTGCACATGCCGGATCTCAGCACCGGCCACCCCTTGCCGTACGGCCCGCGAAGGGTGACCGTAGAAGTGTCACAGGTCACAACACGGGCGGTGACGCCCGGCCCGCGTGACCACCGCTCGGACCCCGAAGGGCTGGGTAGCAGGGATGGCAGACCGAGCCGCAGGCGTACCGGGGGCCGACAGGCCCCAGAACATCCGCAACATCGCGCTGGTCGGTCCGTCCGGCGCCGGGAAGACGAGCCTGGTCGAGGCACTGCTCCTGGCCGCCGGGGAGATCGGACGCCCCGGCAGCGTGGAGGAGGGCACGACCGTCAGCGACCACGACGAGGTCGAGATCCGGCAGAGGCGCTCGGTCCACCTCACCGTCAACCCGGTCATGGTCGGCGACGTGAAGGTCAACCTGCTGGACACCCCCGGATACGCCGACTTCATCGGGGCGATGCGCGCCGGGCTGCGCGGCGCCGACGCCGCGCTGTTCGTCGTCTCCGCCCTGGACGGCGTGGACGGCCGCACCCGCGTGCTGTGGGAGGAGTGCGCCGCCGTGGGCATGCCCCGGGCGGTCGCCGTCACCAGGATCGACCACCCGCGCGCGGACTACGACGAGGTCGTCGCCCAGTGCCAGGAAGCGTTCGGCCCGGGCGTCCATCCCGCCTACGTCCCCGCGGTGGAGGGCACGGGGGACGGCCGCCGCGTGGTCGGCGTGTGGGGGCTGGTCTCCGAGCGCTACTACGACTACTCCGACGGGGACGGCGCCCCCGATCCGCGTTCCGCGCCGGACTGGCTGTGCGAGACGGCGGGCCCGCTCCGGGAGACCCTCATCGAGGAGGTCATCACCGAGAGCGAGGACGAGGCCCTCATGGAGCGCTACATGGAGGGCGGCGAACTCGACCCCGACCTGCTCATCGCCGACCTGAAACTGGCCGTGGCGGCGGGCGGCTTCCACCCGGTCCTGGCCACCAGCCCCGTCCGGGGCGTGGGCGTGCGCGAACTGCTGCGCGAGCTGCCGCTGTCGTGCCCGGATCCGACCCGCGGCCCGTTCCCGCCGGTGGTCGCACCCGACGGGAAACCGGTGCGGGGCATGTCGTGCGACCCGGACGGCCCGCTCGTGGCGGAGGTCCTCAGCACCGCCAGCGACCCGTACGTGGGCCGGGTGAGCCTGGTACGCGTCTTCTCCGGGACGCTGCGCCCCGACACCCGCGTCCACCTGCACGGACACGGCGTGCCCTGCGGGCTGGCCGGATCGGACGAACTGGACCGCACCGGCAACGACGAGCGCGTGGGCCCGCTGTCCGTGCCGCTGGGCCGGGAGAACCGCCCGGTGGACCGGGTGGTCGCCGGTGACCTGTGCCTGGTGGCGAAGCTGCCCGACGCCCGCACCGGCGACACCCTCTCCGATCCCGACCGGCCGCTGCGGGTGGTGCCGTGGCGCTTCCCGCAGCCGCTGCTGCCGGTGTCGCTGGCCGCCGCGTCCCCCGGGGACGAGGACCGGCTGTCGCGGGCGGTGGCCCGGCTGGTGGCGGAGGACCCGTCGCTGCGGGTGGAGGTGAACCCCGAGACCCACCAGATGGTGCTGTGGAGCCTGGGTGAGGCGCACCTGGACGCCGCGCTGGACCGGTTGGAGCACCGCCACGGGGTACGGGTGGAGACCGGCCAGGTGCGCGTGCCGCTGCGGGAGACCTTCGCGGTCCCGGCGCAGGGCACGGGGCGCAACGTCAAGCAGAGCGGCGGACACGGCGAGTTCGGCGTCTGCCGGATCCGGGTGGAGCCCCTGGAGCCGGGCGCGGGCCTGGAGTTCGTCGACGAGATCACGGGAGGGGTCGTGCCCCGCCAGTTCGTCCCGTCGGTGGAGAAGGGCGTGCGCGCCCAGATGGCGGACGGCGTGCACTCCGGCCACCCGCTGGTGGACATCCGGGTGACGCTCTACGACGGCAAGGCGCACTCGGTGGACTCCTCGGACATGGCCTTCCAGAAGGCGGGCCGCCTGGCTCTGAAGGACGCGGCGGAGGCCGGAAGGCTGGCGGTGCTGGAGCCGGTGGACGAGGTGTGCGTGGAGGTGGACGACGCCTACCTGGGCGCGGTGATGAGCGACCTGTCGGCCCGACGCGGCCGGGTGGTGGGGACCGAGACGGCCGACGGCGGCCGTGCGGTGGTGCGCGCGGAGGTACCGGAACTGGAGATCACCCGGTACGCGGTGGAACTGCGGTCGGTCTCGCACGGCACGGGGGTGTTCACCCGCGACTACCTGCGCCACGAGCCGCTGCCCCGGCAGGTCGCCGACAGACTGCCCGTCCCCCAGGGCTAGGTTCCGTTCGGTGGACTCGGTCCTGCGCCGCTGGGGGCGGCGGGGGCGCCGACGGGGCCGCCGGAGGTCCCGTACCCGCGGCGTCCGGGCACGAGGCGAAGCGCGGCGGAGCCTCAAGGAAACACCGCCCAGCGGAGGGCGCGGCTACAGAACGCGGCCCGGCCTGCCGCGGTCGGCGAGGGCGGCGAACCGGAACGTGTTCACCGGATGGCTGGACAGGAGGTTGACCAGCAGCACGAAGAAGTCGGTGTCGGTGTGGGCGCGCGCGGCGATGTCGTCGAAGTCCACGTCCTGGTACAGGTACTTGCCCGCCGCGAGCACCCGGAGGCCCTGCACGCCCTCGGGACAGAACGCGTGGGCGTGGTTGTCGGCCGTGTACTCCTGCGCCCGGCTCAGGGTGGTGCCCACACCGGGGATCACGTTCGCCACCGAGATGCCGAACTGCCGCCAGAACGACGTGTGCCCGGCGGCGATGTGCCCGACCTCGTGGCCGATCACGAACCGCAGCGCGTCGGGGTCGGCCAGGCGCCCGCCCACCTCGAACAAGTCGCTGTTGACGGTCACGTAGCGGCGGAACCCGTGCCCCGAGGCGAACGCGTTGAGCACGCCGTTGCCCAGCACGATGTAGGCCTCGGGCACGTGGCGCATGTTGAACGCCGCGGCGGCCTCGGCCACCATCCGGTGCGCCTCGGGGAACTGCTCCGCGGTGATGCGCACCCCGTTGACGCGCTGGCGCGCGTACAGCTGCCCTCGCACGAAGTACACGAGCACGGGGATGCTGAGCAGCAGCAGCGGCTCGTTCGGGTCACCGGAGTAGGCGCGGCTGAGCGCGCCCGCCACGGTGAACAGGGTCACCCCCACGCACATGACGAGGAGGGGGATCTCCCGGGGATGGCGCAGCGACCCGCGCAGGCGGCGGTCACCCCACCGCCAGGAGGCGACCCCCATCCGCGGTCAGATGCGGCGGTCGGAGTCGGGCCGGTCGTCGTCGGACCCGGAGGGCGGCGGACCGCCGTAGGACGGACCGGACGGCGGACCCTGCGGCGGGCGCTGCCCCTGCGGGAGGTCGTCCTCGTCCAGCAGCGCGGCCATGTCGGCGGACAGCGTGGACTCCTCGACCTTGTCGTCGCCCCACTCCCCGCGGAGCTCCTCGTCCCGGGATCCCGTCACCGCGTCCGTGCCGGCGTCGTGGGTGGACCTGGCCCCGTCCTCCTCCGGGGCGGGCCAGGAGGACGACAGGTAGGCGCTGTCGTAGGCGTCGTTGGGCTCGTGGTGGGGAACCGACGGGCCGGTCACCGGTGAGCCGGACGGCGGCGGGCCGAGCGGGTCCGAGAGCGGATCGGCGAACGGGTCGCCCTGCGGCGCGGACGCGCCGAACGGGGCGCCGCTCGGCGGTTCGACCGGGTCGCCCGTGGACGCGTACGGGTACGCGGGGGCCTCGGGCGCCGGGCCGGGGAAGGCCGTGCCCGCGGGGGCCCCGAGGGCCTCGGGCGCACCGTCGTCCTGGTGGCCCAGGTAGGACAGCGCGGCGACGGTGATCGCGGCGAGCCCGGCGCGCAGGGTGGGCTCGCGGGCGGGCGCGAAGAACGGCGAGTGGTTGCTGGGGACGTTGCCCATCTTCTCGTACGGGGTGTCGCCGGGCGCGGCCTCCCACACGTCGTGCGGGGTGGCGCCCACGAACCAGAGCACGTACGGGATGGGCTGCGGGTCGTCGGGCAGCCCGAAGTAGCTGAAGTCCTCGGTCGCCGGGGAGGGATCGGGCAGGTGGATGACGTAGTCGTCGCCGAAGTAGGCGTGGTGCGCGGCGGCCACGTCGGCGGTGCTCTGGGCGTCGTTGAAGGTGACCCCGGCACTCTGGAAGCGCTCGACGTCGGGCTCGCGGGTGGCTCCGGAGGCGGCCGCCTCGGCGCGCACGACCCGTTCGATGGCGGCCTCCAGCTGTGCGGAGACGTTGTCGTTCAGGGCCCGGGTGTTGATCTCCAGGTACGCCTCGTCGGGGATGATGTTGGCCTTCGTCCCGGCCTGGATCCTGCCGACGGTGAGCACCGCCATCTCGCTCGGGCTGATCTCGCGGGAGACCACGCCCTGCAGGCGGGTGACGATGTTCGCGGCGATGAGCACGGGGTCCACGGTCGTGTTCGGCTGGGAGGCGTGGCCGCCCTCGCCGTACACGCGTACGCGGTAGGAGCTGGCGGCGCCCAGGATGACCCCGGCGCGGTGGGAGATCAGTCCGGCGGGCTGGGGGCCCAGGTGCTGGCCGAGGATGACGTCGGGGCGGCCGAACCGGTCGAACAGCCCGTCCGCCAGCATGGCCTGCGCGCCGTCGAGGGTCTCCTCCCCCGGCTGGGCGACGATCATCACGGTCCCGGACCACTCGTCGCGCGTCTCCGAGAGCAGGTCGGCCGCCCCCACCAGGCAGGCGGTGTGGGCGTCGTGTCCGCACGCGTGCATGACGGGGACCTCAACGCCGTCGTCGACGGCACGGGTGGTGCTGGCGTAGGGCAGCCCGGTCTTCTCCTGGAGGGGGAGCGCGTCCATGTCGGCGCGCAGCATCACCGTGGGGCCGGGGCCGTTGCGCAGGACGCCGACCACCCCGGTGCCGCCCACGCCCTTGTGGACCTCGTAACCGGTCCGGGTGAGCCACTCGGCCACACCGCTGGCGGTGCGGTGCTCGGCGTGGGAGAGCTCGGGGTTCTTGTGCAGGTCGACGTAGAACCCCTCCACGAGCGGGAAGAGTTCGTCCAGGAGTCGCATGACCACGTTCCCGTGCTGGGCGGCACGGTCGGGGTCCACCGCGTGCGGCACGGCTTCCACCGCCTTCTTCCGTATCTCGGCCGGGTCGGAGCTGCCCCAGCGGGCACCCGTCTGACGGCACAGCCTATCTGCGCCTCTCCCGCGGGCACACACTGGCACGTTCACCCACGGTGCGCCACAGTGTCACGCGTAGGTTAAGGTCTGAGCACGGAAAGCAATCCCCCGCCGAACCGCTCACATCACACGTGCCTCGCACGCCCCGGCTTCGCGCCGAGCGAGGCGAAAGTTCGGCGACTTTCCACCAAGCACGGAGGAACCGCTGGCATCCCTTGCTACATCACAGTAAGGTAACGCAGCACATGTTCACTCGTCCGAACTCGCGGTGTCCCCCTCGCGCGCCACGCGGCACCACCCCGTACGTGCCCCTGACCAGCGCACACGGCCAGGGAGAATACGCACACGCCCCAGAAGCCGAAGACCTCGGAGTCCACTCGTGGCCTCACCCATGACCAGTCCGGCAGACCGGAGTCCGGAGCCAGGACAGGGCGCGACCGTCCCGACCACGGACAAGAAGACGGGTACGGCGTCCCGGCCCCCCGGCCGTGACGCCCGCCTGGACAACGCCAAGTTCGTCCTGATCGCGTTGGTCGTCATCGGCCACTCGATCGGTCCACTGGACGAATACGGGCCCGCCCGTACCCTCTACTACTGGATCTACTTCTTCCACATGCCCGCGTTCATCCTGATCAGCGGCTACCTCTCACGGTCCTTCGACGCCTCGCCGAAGCGTGTGGAGAAGCTGGTCCTGACGCTCGCGGTGCCCTACCTGATCTTCTGGACGATCCACCAGGCCGTCCACACCGTCGATCGCGGCGGGCCGCCCGAGTCCCTGTCGCTGCTCCAGCCGACCTACGCCCTGTGGTTCCTGGTCGCCCTCTTCCTGTGGCGCCTGAGCGTGCCGATCTGGCAGCGGCTGCGCTGGCCCGTGCTCATCGCGGTCGCCATCTCGGTGTTCGCCTCCACGGCCGCACTCGGCGACACGCTCTCGCTGGGACGCGTCCTCAGCTTCCTGCCGTTCTTCGTCCTGGGCCTGACCCTGCGGCGCGAGCACTTCGCCCACCTGGACAGGCTGTGGGTGCGGATCGCGTCCGTGCTGGTCCTGGGTGTGACGGCGATGCTGGCCGTGCCCATCTCCGGCAACATGAGCCGGTCCTGGCTCTTCTGGGAGAGCAGCCTCACCGACCGGGACATCGACCCGCTCCTGCCCAGCCTGGGCGTGCGGGTGGCCTTCATGGTCCTCGCCCTGGTGATGACCTTCGCCGTGCTCGCGCTGGTCCCGAAGCAGCGAACGTGGTTCACGGCGCTGGGCGCCTACACCCTGTACGTGTACCTGGGCCACTCGGCGGTCATCGTCCTGCTCCAGGCCTCTCCGTGGTACGGCCTCATGTCCGGAGCGACGGAGATGGTCGTCATGCTCGCCTTCGGCATGGGCCTGACGCTGCTGCTGTGCACCCCGTGGGTGCGCGCGAGCATGCGGTGGGCGGTGGAACCGCAGTTGACGTGGTTCCTCCGGGAGGACTCCGTGCTGCGCGAGGCCAAGGAGGCCGGGGGTGCCCCCGGCGGCGGGCGCTCCGGCACCGGAAGCGGTGAGAGGGAGAGGGCCGGAGTCTGATCCGGTCCCCGGACCCCTGCTCCCCGACGACACGCAGGAGGGCGGGAAGCGGTGAGGGGCGGTGCGCCGAAGCGCACCGCCCCTCACCGCTTCCCGCCCGGTCCGTGGCCGGCGGGATCAGCTTCCGCCGGACGCGTCCGCTCCGGGGACCGCGCCGGGAACGGCCCCCGAGGCGAGCAGCTCGCGGCGGCGCTTCTCGAAGCGACGCGTCTCCTTCCACAGCCGCAGCACCAGGACGCACTCGAAGAAGGCCAGCGCCAGGACGGAGAACACCGCGACCGGGATGATCAGGCTGTTCAGCGGCGTGACGAAGGCGACCAGCACGGTCACCGGCGCCACCACGCACAGGAACATCTCGAACTCGATGCCGCTGAACAGGTGCGGGCGCACCCGGTGCCGCAGGAGCATGTCGCGCACACGCGGGTAGAAGCCGGTCGGAGCCGGGGCGTCCGGGCGGTCGGGGGCCTCCCCCATCTCGTCGTCCTCGGGGTCGGCGTCGCCCATGCCGGCCAACCGGTCGGTGTCGCCGGTCAGCTCGGCGAGGGTCTGTTGCATGCCCCTACGGGTCTTGGCGACCTGGGAGCCGTTGAGGTAGCGCAGCAGGTCGAAGAAGACCACGACCGGCGCCACGACCAGGTAGGCGGCGTTCCCGGTGACGGCCCACTGGCCGATCAGCAGGGCCATCACGCAGCCGAAGAAGCGGATGCGGTCGAAGACGAAGTCGACCCAGGTGCCGAAGACCGAACCGGTGCCCTTCAGCCGGGCGATCTTGCCGTCCATGCAGTCCAGCACGAAGCTGAGGTGGAACAGCAGGGCGCCCAGCAGGAGCCAGGGCCAGCCGCCGCCCGCGACGAGGGCCGGTGCGACGAAGCACAGCGCGGAGAACAGACCGAGGATCCCCGCGCCCAGCGTCAGCTGGTTGGGGGTGACGCCGGTGCGGTTCGCCGTCCAGACGACCAGGCGACCGGCCAGGGGATCCACCAGGAAGACCGTCCACCAGGCGTCCTTCGCCTTGTAGGTCTCTTCCTTGACTTGCGCGAACGTGAAACGCGGCATGCGGGCTCTCCAGGAAGGCCCCTTCCACACGAAGGCCCCCGGCGCTCGAAGACGCGCTGACGAGGGCGTGGAGAAGGGCTGTGTCGGCGGGAATCGAGTCATCATGCCAGATCGGAGGTCGCCCGACCTAATCGATGACGGCATACTTGACTGGTAAGAGGGGGATCAACGGGCGGTCGCGCGCGGTCACAGGCGGACGGTCCACCCCCTGCGGTCTCGACCAAGGTATGAGGCATTGCGTTTTCTGAACGACCAGGCACCCCAGCAGGACCTGACCTACAGCGACGTGTTCATGGTCCCGGGCCGCAGCGCCGTGGGCTCCCGGCTCAGCGTGGACCTGTCGTCGTCGGACGGCACCGGCACCACCATCCCGCTGGTGGTGGCGAACATGACGGCGGTCGCCGGACGGAGGATGGCCGAGACCGTCGCCAGGCGCGGCGGGATCGCGGTCATCCCGCAGGACATCCCCCTGGAGGTGGTCGCCGACGTCGTCTCCTGGACCAAGCAGCGGCACCTGGTCCACGACACCGCCATCACGCTCAACCCCGCCAGCACCGTCGGTGAGGCGCTCAACCTGTTGCCCAAGCGCGCGCACAACGCCGTGATCGTGGTCGACGGGGGCCGCCGCCCGGTCGGTGTGGTCACCGAGGCCGACTGCGCCGGTGTCGACCGCTTCGCGCAGCTTCGCGACGTGATGTCCACCGAACTGTTGACCATCCGTGTGGACACCGAGCCGCGTGAGGCGTTCGGGACACTGCACGACTTCCGGCACCGGCTGGCACCGGTCGTGGACGGCGACGGCGCCCTGGTGGGCGTGCTCACCCGCACCGGCGCGCTGCGGTCCACCCTGTACACGCCCGCCGTGGACTCCGAGAACCGCCTGCGGGTGGCCGCCGCCGTCGGCATCAACGGCGACGTGGTGGGCAAGGCCGCCGAGCTGCTGGCCGCCGGTGTGGACACCCTGGTGATCGACACCGCGCACGGCCACCAGGAGAAGATGATCGCCGCGGTCGCCAAGGTGCGCTCGCTGGAGCCCCGGGTGCCGATCGTGGCGGGCAACGTCGTCACCGCGCAGGGCACCCGCGACCTGATCGAGGCGGGCGCCGACATCGTCAAGGTCGGTGTGGGCCCGGGCGCGATGTGCACGACCCGCATGATGACCGCGGTCGGCCGACCGCAGTTCTCCGCGGTGCTGGAGTGCGCCGAGGCCGCGCGTGAGCTGGGCAGGAACGTGTGGGCGGACGGCGGTGTGCGCTACCCGCGCGACGTGGCCCTGGCCCTGGCGGCGGGCGCGTCCAACGTGATGGTGGGCTCCTGGTTCGCGGGCACCTACGAGTCGCCGGGCGACGTCATGCGCGACGCCGAGGGCGGGCAGTACAAGGAGAGCTTCGGCATGGCGTCGGCCCGCGCGGTCCGCCTGCGCACCTCCGAGGACTCCCCCTTCGAGCGGGCCCGCAAGGCCCTGTTCGAGGAGGGCATCTCCACCGGACGCATGTACCTGGACCCGGAGCGTCCGGGCGTGGAGGACCTGATCGACCAGATCATCGCCGGTGTGCGCAGCTCGATGACCTACGCGGGCGCCACCTCGCTGGCGGAGTTCCACGAGCGCGCCGTGGTGGGCGTGCAGAGCGCCGCCGGCTACAACGAGGGGCGCCCGGTTCCCACCAGTTGGTAGAGGACGTGCCCTCTGCGCCCTCGCGGGCTCGGCCGGGGCGGGGCCAGGTCGGGCCGGGGCCGGGTCGGGACCGGGTCGGGGGTGTGGACCACCCGTCCCGGGGCGCCACGGCTACCGGTCCCCGGCCGGGCCCGCCTCCCGGGCCTCCTTCTCGGCGAGTACCGCCTTGCGGTGCTCGCCGCACAGCCGGTCGGCGTGCCGTACCGGCTCGGGCACCCGGTACTTGGGGGACATCCGCAGCACGAGCTCGGTCGCGCCCTCCAGGTCCACGCGGTGGCCGACGGACACGTAGACGGGTTTGACGCCCTCGCGGGTGCGCAGCACGCGTCCGATGACCTCGCTGCCCCGCTCGGCCAGCGCGCGGGAGTCGGGGACCACCTCCGAGCGCCCGGCGACCATGGGCGTCCACGACCCCCTCTCGTTCCCGGGCACGCTGTGCTTGCCGTAGAGCACCGACTTGGCCGACCCCACCACCGGCAGGTCCAGCAGGACCCCCAGGTGGCAGGCGACCCCGAAGCGGCGCGGGTGCGCGAGGCCGAAGCCGTCGCACAGGTACACGTCGGGGGTCACCTTCAACCGGCCCAGCGCCTCCAGGACCGGCGGGGACTCACGGAACCCGAACAGCCCCGAGATGTAGGGGAAGGACGGCTCGGAGGAGATGGTGGCGGACTCGACCACCTCCATCGTCCGGATGTCCATGACCACGGCCGCCGCCGAGAGCGCCGTGTTGTCCTTGGCGTAGCTGACGTCCAGTCCGGCCACCAGCCGCACCGAGTCCACGTCCAGCGGTTCCTCGCGCACCCGGTCGGCCATGCGCCGCTGGAGCGCGACGGCCTCCTTCGGGTCGTCGGGCCAGTGCTCGGGGTCGTCCAGGACCCGTGCGACCCGCTCAGAGATCTCTGACACCCTGATCCTCCCGTTCGTCCGGTGGTCCGCGCCCTCCATCCAACCCCATCCCCGTCCCCGCGCGGCTGCTCCACCCGCCTACCCGCCGCGCGTGGCACGCCCGACCCCGTCCGGGCAGAATGGGACCGATCGAACACGGACGTCCCCGACCAGCCGGTGCGCGGTCGGCGAGAGGCCGTCCGGCGCCGCCCGCACCGAACCAGCTCCGAGGACGTCTGAGAGGACACCCCACGATGGTCCACCTGTACCCCCTGCTCCCCCTTCTGGCAGGGGTGGTCATCCTCTGGGTGGTGGCGCGCGACACCCGCCTCGAACTGCGCCTGGTCCGCCACGGGGCGCGCGCCAAGGCCCGGGTGATCGGCTACCACGAGACCTCCACGGCCTCGCGCATGATCGTGCAGTTCCGTACCGAGGAGGGCGAGGAGGTCCACGCCGAGCACGAGAACACCGGGTGGACCGCCTCCCGCGCCGGGGAGATCGTGACCGTCGCCTACGACCCCGACCGGCCCGCGGTGGCCCGGATCGTGTCCGGGCCGTGGCTGTCGCACTGGGTACGGGGGCTGTTCGGGGGTCTGGGCGCGGTCCTGGTGTTCACGGGGCTGTTCCTGGGCTACCTGGAGTGGCGCTGACGGGCGGGGCGGGACGGGCCGGGGCCACCGCCTCCGCGGCGGTCCGTCCCCCGCCGAACGGCCGGCCCACGGCGCCTCCCCCGTCCTGTGGCGGCGTCGCCGCGCTCGGCCCCGGATCGCAACGCTAGTACGCTTCACGACGGTGTGCGGGCCGAACGCGGACATCCCGCCCGTCCGGATCCCTGAGCAAGCCGACGGCGGCGACCGCGCGGAGCAGGGGTTGCGCATCCTCTTTGCCTTATGTGACCTTTGCCCTATTGTCACAATGGTTCACAGGGGACAACACCTCTACCATCCATCGAGGAAGTGGACATTCTCGTCCTTCGTGGCAGACTGCTTCCTCACCCGGATATTTCAGCGTTTCATCGGCGAGATACGATCCCCACGCCGAAATGCCGTGTTTGTGGTTACCCTGCGGTACGTCCCGCGTCGAGAACCCCCGACGGACGCCGCCCCGCGGGGCAGGAGGCCGCGCTCAGCGGGCCGAGAAGTGCCGGATCCCCCGGCACCCGGCGCCCGCGGCCCCGCACCGCACCCCGACCCAGACTCCAGACGCGGATCGACAGGAGAACCGTGCAGGCAGTACCCAAGCGACGCAGGCGGACGATCACCGCCCGTATCCGCGCAATGGTCATGATTCCCACCACCGCCTTGGTGGTGCTCTGGCTGATCCTCACCCTCGCCCTCACCGGTGACGCGGTCATGCAGCTCATTCGGGCCAAGGCGACCGACGACCTGGTCACCCCGTCCGCCGTCGGCCTCGTGGACGCGATGCAGGAGCGGTCGCACACGATCGCCTTCCTCGAGCACCCCGACGACGCCGAGCTGGAACGGCAGCTGGCCGAGGCGCGCAACCACACCGACGCCTCCCTGGGCACGGTCATCGGGGAGCTGATCGGCTTCGCCGACATCGCTCCCGGTGAGAGCGGCCACCACATCGAGATGCTGCACATGCGGTACGGCGAGATCGGCGCGATGCGCGAGTCGGTCGACAGGGGCGAGGCGTCCAGGAAAGAGGTCCTCGACTACTACAACGAGCTGATCCTCCACGGCGCCGACAGCTTCGACAGCCAGGCCCGTGAGGGCCTGAACGGCCCGGACGCGGTCAACCCGGGCTTCACCGCGACCTACATGTTCCGCACCGTGGACCTGCTCTCGCAGGTCGACGGCCAGATCGCCCGCGCCTTCGCCAACGACGAGCTCACCCGGGAGGACCAGCGCAGGTTCACCGAGCTGGTCGGCTCCTACGAGAGCTTCCTCGCGGCCAACGGCCACTACCTGGAGGGCGAGGGCCAGAAGGAGCGCCTCGAGACGCTGCTCGCGAGCCCCGAGTACCAGCGGCTACAGGAGATGCAGCAGGCGATCATCGACCGCCAGGTCACCACCGAGACGGTCACCGACCCCGTCACCCTGGTGCCCACAGAGGTCGAGGACCTGTCCATGCCGGTGAACTCCACCGAGTGGTCCGAGGCCTACGACCACGTGCTCTCCGAGCTCACCGCCATCGGCGCCGACGAGGCCCTGTACGCGGCCCAGACGACCCGCGAGGCCGCCAACCAGGCCGTGCTGGTCGCCATCGCCGGCAGCCTCGGCATCGCCGCCGTCACCGTGGGCGCCTTCCTGCTGGCACGCCGCTCCTCGGAGGCGCTCACCAGGCGCCTGCTGCGTCTGCGCGACGACTCCAACGACCTGGCCGAGCAGCGCCTGCCCGAGCTCATGCGCCGCCTGCACCGGGGCGAGCGCGTGGACACCGAGGCCGCACTGCCGGGCCTGGCCACCGACGAGGACGAGATCGGCGACGTCGCCAAGGCGTTCAACACCGCCCAGCGCGCCGCCGTCCAGGAGGCGGTGCAGCAGACCGAGCTGCGCCAGGGCGTCAACCGCGTGTTCCTCAACATCGCGCACCGCAGCCAGACCCTGGTCCACCGCCAACTGCGCCTGCTGGACCGGATGGAGCGCGAGCAGGAGGACCCGGAGCAGCTCTCCCAGCTGTTCAAGCTCGACCACCTGGCCACCCGCTCGCGCCGCAACGCCGAGAACCTGCTCATCCTGGGCGGCGAGGCACCGGGCCGCACCTGGCACCGCCCGATGCCGCTGATCGACGTGTTGCGCGGCGCCATCTCCGAGTCCGGCGACTACACCCGGGTCAAGCGCGAGCGGATCGCCCGCGTCCACCTCAACGGCCCGGCCGTCGCCGACGTCATCCACCTGGTCGCCGAGCTGGTCGACAACGCCGCGATGTTCTCCCCGCCGCACACGCACGTGCGTCTGAGCAGTGACGACGTCCCCAACGGCGTGACGATCGAGATCGAGGACCGCGGCCTGGGCATGACCGAGAGCGAGCTCGAGTCGGCGAACGAGCTGCTGGCCAACCCACCCGAGTTCGACGTGATGCGCCTCAACGAGAAGATGCGCCTCGGCCTGTTCGTGGTCTCGCACCTGGCGCACCGCCACGGTATCCGCGTGCACCTGCGCCCCTCGCCGTACGGGGGCGTGCAGGCGATCGTCCTGCTTCCGCACGAGCTGATCTCCGGGGAGCGCGCCCCGCTCACCGCCACCGAGGACGACGGCGAGGACACCTGGGAGGTGAACGGGGTCCCCCGCCACGCGCCCGGTGAGCTGGAGTCCGGCAAGGGCACCAAGCCCGTTCTGACGACGGTGTCCGCGCCCGCCGAGGACACCCGGCACGAGGACGCCCCGGCCGAGGAGGAGGCCGAGGTCCGCCCGGCGCCCGCCCCCGAGGTCCGCCCGGTCCCCGGTCCCGGGAGCGAGCCGTCCCACGGCGACGACCTCCTGGACTCGGACCCGAACGGCGACCGGCCCTCCCTTCCCACCCGGACCCCGACCATCAGCGCGGTTCCCAGCCCCGGCGCTGACTCCGGTGCCGAACCGCCCGCCACGGTCCCGGCCGGCGGGGGACGCCCGCCGCTGCCCAAGCGGCGTCCCCAGGAGAACCTGGCCCCGCAGCTGGCGACCGAGCCCGAGACCGACACCCGGAGCGGGCCCGCGGCCGGTGGCACGCCCTCCCAGGGAACGGCTCCGGGCAGCGCGGAGCGGCTGGCGCGCCTGCGCCGGAACATGTCCGCGTTCCAGAAGGGAACCGACCGCGGACGGCGCGAAGGCAAGCAGCAGACCAACGACACCGACAAGGACGCGTAACCGTGACGAGTACTCCCGAGAACGCCCAGCGCGACAGTGGAAGCGGCGCGGGCAAGAAGGACATCAACTGGCTGCTGGACGAACTGCTCGATCGCGCGGTGGGGTCCCGGCACGCGATCCTGCTGTCCGCCGACGGCCTCCTGATCGGGCACTCCCACGAGCTCGTCAAGGAGGACGCCGAGCACCTGTCCGCGGTGGCGTCCGCGTTCCAGAGCCTGGCCCGGGGCACCGGACGCCACTTCGGCGGCGGAGAGGTGCTCCAGACCGTGGTGGAGATGGAGAACGCGTACCTGTTCGTCACCGGCGCCGGACGGGGCGCGTGCCTGGCGGTGCTGGCCGAGGAGAGCTCCGACGTCGGCCTCATCGCCTACGAGATGAACGTCCTGGTCGAGCAGGTGGGCCGCTATCTGGACGCCGCGCCCAGGCATGAGGGCGCTTCCGGGGAATCCACACGTTAGGGGACGTCATGCAAGCGCACAGCGAGTTGCCACCCGACGGGATACCGCACGGCCTTCCGCACCGTGACGCGGTCGGCGGATACGACGAGGGCGCGTCCGGAGCGCAGGAAGCCGGACCACTCGTCCGCCCGTACGTGATCGCGCAGGGACGCGACCACGCGGACACCGTCCAACTGGACATGATCAGCGTGGTGATCGCGGCCAAGCGCGCCGAGGTCGACGAGATGGCCCTGGAACCGGAACAGGTCCGCATCCTGGAGCTGTGCCGCCGCCCCCAGTCGGTCGCCGAGGTGTCCGCGCACCTGGACATCCCGGTGGCCGTGGTCAAGGTTTTGCTGAGCGACCTCCTCAACCGCGGCCTCGCGTTGGCCCGCGCCCCCTACACAGCGAAGAGCCCGGTGAGCCGGGACGTACTCCAGGCGGTTCTCGATGGCATCCAACGACTCTGACGACACGCAGGCGCCCGTTCCGGCCGCCCTGAAAATCCTGGTTGCGGGAGGTTTCGGGGCCGGTAAGACCACACTGGTCGGATCGGTCAGCGAGATCGCGCCGCTGAGCACCGAGGAGGTGATGACCGAGGCCAGCTACGGGGTCGACGACCTGTCGGGGGTGGAGTCCAAGACGACCACCACCGTGGCGCTGGACTTCGGCCGCATCACCATCAACCCCACCCTGGTGCTGTACCTGTTCGGCACGCCCGGGCAGGAGCGCTTCTGGTTCATGTGGGAGGAGCTGTCGGAGGGCGCTCTGGGCGCGGTGGTCATCGCCGACACCCGGCGCCTGGAGACGTGCTTCGCCGCGGTGGACTTCTTCGAGCGGCGGGGCGTGCCCTTCGTGGTGGCGGTGAACTGCTTCGAGGGCGCCCACACCTACGAGGTGGACGAGGTCCGCAGCGCGCTGAGCCTGGATCCGGCGATCCCGGTGGCGCTGTGCGACGCGCGGGACCGCGAGTCGTCCAAGAACGTGCTGGTGACGCTGATCAACCGGGTGGCCGAGCAGATGGCCGCCTGACACACGTGCGCTGGAGGGGGTTCGGGGCCGCGGCCCCGAACCCCCTCTTTTGTGCACCAAGGACGTAACCGCATAAAAGAGAACATTCCGGACACGCACCGGGGTTTCGGACAAGGTTTGAACCCCGGAACCGCTGTACACAAGGGCCTTCCAGGTAAAGTGCGCCCCGTGGGACGCCGTCGGGCGCCATCCACCCGCAGACCATGGACCCGTCTGGGGCGGGCCCATACGAAGGTGACTGGAGTTCTCCATGAAGCGGTTCGAGTGGTACGAACGGATCCACGCTCTGGACGCCGAGGCCGACTGCGAGCAGATCGTGCGCATCCTCGGCAGCCACGAGTTCCCATGGGACATCGAGCAGGCACTGGGCCTGGCCCTGTACCGCACCTACGCCGTGCCCAGCGTCGGCGAACTGCTGGCGCACACACGCGAGTTCACCGAACGCACGCAGCACCGCTACGACGACACCGCGCTGATCCTCAACGACATCATGGAGCACGGCTTCGGCCCCGGTCGCGGCCGGGACGCGCTGCGCCGTATGAACCAGATGCACCGCTCCTACGACATCAGCAACGACGACTACCGCTACGTCCTGAGCACGTTCGTGGTCATGCCCGTGCGCTGGCTCAACGACTACGGATACGGCTGGCGCAGACTGACCGGCCACGAGATCGCCGCGTCCACGAACTACTACCGCAAACTCGGCAGGCACATGGGGATCAAGGACATCCCCGAGACCTACGAGCGGTTCCGCGACCTCATGGACTCCTACGAGGACGAGCACTTCGCCTACACCGAGGGCGGGCGCGCGGTCTCCGACTCCACCCTCGACCTGATGGTGAACTTCTATCCGGCCTGGCAGCGGCCCCTGGTCCGCCCCTTCACCAAGGCGCTGCTCGACGACCGGCTCATCCGGGCCTTCGACTACCCCGAGCCCTCGGCCGCCTGGCGCAGGCTCAGCGACGCCGCGCTGAAGCTGCGCGCCGGGGTCGTGCGCCGGATGAGGCCGCGCGAGGAGCCGCGCTGGGCCCGCCAGAGTCCCAACATCCGCAGCTACCCCGGCGGCTACGACCCCTCCCGGATCGGCACCTTCCCCCAGGGCTGCCCGGTCCCGCACGACATGGCCACCCGGAAGGTCGCGGCCACGGGCGCCCACGTGCCCGCACCGGGCCAGGCCGTGGCTCCGGCGTCCCCTCCCGACCCCGCCCCCTCCGGTGGCACGGACACCGCGGCGGCTCCCCGAGCCGCGGAGGAGTAAGCCCCCGCGCCGCACGCGGCCGGCCGAGCCCCCGGCCACACCCGGGCCTTCGCGCCCCCACAGCTCCCACCACCCCCATCGCGCGCTCCCAGCGCCGTGCCATCCCCTTCCCCGAAGGAACCCGCGAATGAAGCGTTTCGCTTTCCGAGACGAGATCCACCGCCTGGACGCCGAGGCCGACTGCGTACGGATCATGCAGATCCTCAACGCCCATGAGTTCCCCTGGGACATGGGCCGCGCACTCGGCATCGCCCTGTACCGCACCTACGCCGTGCCCAGCATCGGGGCGCTGCTCGGCAGGACCAACGAGTTCACCGGCAGCACCCAGAAGCGCTACGACGACACCGCGCTGATCCTCAACAACATGATGCGGTACGGGTTCGAACCGGGCCGGGGACGCGACGCGCTGCGCCGGATGAACCAGATGCACCGCTCCTACGACATCAGCAACGACGACTACCGCTACGTCCTGAGCACGTTCGTGGTCATGCCCGTGCGCTGGCTCAACGACTACGGATACGGCTGGCGCAGACTGACCGGCCACGAGATCGCCGCTGTCACGAACTACTACCGCCGGCTCGGAAAGTACATGGGGATCAAGGACATCCCCGAGACCTACGAGCGGTTCCGCGACCTCATGGACTCCTACGAGCGCGAGCACTTCGCCTACACCGAGGGCGGGCGCGCGGTCTCCGACTCCACCCTCGACCTGATGGTGAGCTTCTACCCGCCACGTGTGTCCGGGCCGGCCCGGAAGTTCTCCATGGCGATCCTGGACGAGTCGCTCATCGAGACCTTCCGCTACGACCCGCCCAGCAGGGCGTGGCGCAGGGCGGCCGACATCGCGCTGAAGCTGCGCGCCAGGGTCGTGCGCCGGATGAGGCCGCGCGAGGAGCCGCTGTGGGCGGACGGCAACCCGAACATCCGCAGCTACCCGCAGGGGTACGACGTCAACCGGATCGGCACGTTCCCGAAGGGCTGCCCGGTGGCGCACGACGTGGACCCGGTCGCCCACGAGGAGCTGTACGCCGCGCAGACCCGGGAGGAGGAGGCCCCCCGGGCGGACGACGCGCGGGCCGGGACGTCCGCGGACGGCCGTCCGTGACCGCCGCGGTCGGTCCCGTACCGTCCGGCGCCGCCGCGCACGGCGGGCACGCCGCGCCGCTGCCCCGGTCCGTGCACGCCTGGTACGGCAGCGGAGCGGTGGCCACGGGCATCTTCAACACGGTGCCGGGGCTGCTGCTCCTGATCTACCTGACCGACACCCTGGCGGTGGGTCCCGCACTGGCCGGGCTGGTGGTGTTCCTGCCCAAACTGATCGATCTTCTGGTCAGTCCGTATATCGGTATCTGGTCAGACAGGACACGGTCGTCCTGGGGACCGCGCCGCCCGTGGATGCTGGCCGGGGCGCTGACCCTGCCGGTGCTGTTCGCCGCGATGTTCGCCGGTCCGCCGCTGGAGGGCGACGCCGCCGCCGGATACGTGGCGGTGGTGTTCGTGGCCGCCGCGCTGGCGTCGTCGGTGTTCCAGGTGCCGCACACCGCCATGCCCGGGGAGATCACCTCCGACTACCACGAGCGGTCCACGCTCAACACGTGGCGGACCGCGTTCGTGGGGCTCGCCCTGATGCTGGGCGGCGCCCTGGCCCCGGTCCTGCAGTCGGCCACCGGGGACGCCGTGTCCGGCTACCGGCTGATGGGCCTGGCCATGGGCGGCGTGGTGCTGGTGTCGATGCTGGGCTCGGTGGCGGGGACGCGCCGGGCACCGCGCCCGGTGTTCCCGCACCGCACCGAGGGTCTGCTCACCCAACTGCGGACGGCCTTCGCCCACCGGCACTTCCGGGTGCTCTTCCCCGCCAACCTGCTGATGGCCACGGCGGGCGGGACCATGGTGGCCGGTGTTCCCTATGTGACGGCCAACGTCATGGGCGCACCGGAATACACGAGCATCCTCATGGTCTGCGTACTGGTGCCGCTGATCGCCTCGGCCCCGTTGTGGAAGCGGCTGTCGGTACGGGTGGACAAGCGCCGTGCCGCCGGGTGCTCGGCCGCGGTGTTCGTCCTGGGAGCCCTGGGGCTGCTGATGATCCCCCTGTGGGGTCTCCCCTGCGCCGTGCTCTCCTCCGCGCTGGTGGGCGTGGGCCTGTCCGGGACGACGCTGCTGCCGTGGTCGATGCTGGCCGACTGCCTGGCCGCCGCCGACGCCTCGGGCCGGCGCCAGGGCGGGGTGCTGTCGGGTGTGTGGACCTCGGGTGAGGCCATGGCGCAGTCGGTGGGCACCGGCCTGCTGTCGCTGTCGCTGGCGCTGAGCGGCTATGTCGAGTCCGGCGCGGGCGAGGTCGTCCGGCAGAGCGACGGGGCGCTGCTCGGCATGCTGGTCGGCAGCACGCTGGTGCCAGCCGCGGTGATGCTGTGCTGCCTGGTGCCGCTGGCGTTCTACCGGCTGACCGCCGAGGACGCGGGGTAGTCCCAGCGCCCCTCAGCGGCCCAGGCGGCGCCACAGGGCGCGCGGCATCAGCCGCATGCCCGTGAAGAGCGGCTGGAGCACACGCGGCGCCCACACGGTCGTGGCTCCCGAGCGCAGCCCGGACGACACCGCGTCCGCGACCTGGCCGGGGGTGGCCGGGAACGGCGCGGGCTCCACGTGCGCGGACATCCGTGTCGGCACGTAGCCCGGCCGTACCACCAGCACCCGCGCCCCGGACCCGTGCAGGGAGTCGGCCAGCCCCTGCGCGAAGCCGTCCAGGCCCGCCTTGGCCGACCCGTACACGAAGTTGGACCTGCGCACCCGTACGCCCGCCACCGAGGAGAGCACCACGAGGGTTCCGTGCCCCTGTTCGCGCAGGCGCGCGGCCACGGCCAGTCCGGCGGACACGTGCCCGGTGTAGTTGACCGCGGCGGCGCGGGCGGCGGCGGCCGGGTCGGCCTCGTACTCGGACTGCTCCCCGAGCACCCCGAAGGCGGCCACCACCACGTCCAGGTCGCCCACCAGGGCCACCGCCTCCGCCACGGTGCCGGTGTGGGTGTCGGGCAGGCCGGCGTCGAAGTCCACCGAGTGCACGGCGGCGCCGAGCCCGGTGAGCGCGTCCGGTGTGGAGGACACCCCTCCCCGGGCCGCCAGCACCACCTCGCGGGCGCCCTCGCGGACCAGCCGCTCGACGATGGCCAGGCCGATCTCGCTGCGTCCGCCGAGCAGCAGCACACTCCGTACCGATCCCACCGAGTCGCGCACGGCGCTCCCCCGCCTTCCCTGAACAGTCGTCATCGTGTCCCCGCCCGGCCCCGTGTCACAGGAGCCGCAGGCGGCGTGCCATGTCGGAGACCAGTACCCCGTCCGGATCGGCCCGCTCCCGCACCCGGCGCCACGCGGGCAGTTCCGGGTACATGGCGTGCACGGTCTCGGCACGGGCCCGGCTGTCCTTGGCCAGGTACAGGCGTCCCCCCGCCCCGACCAGCCGCTCGTCGAAGCCCCGCAGCAAGGCGCCGAGCCCGGGCAGGTCCGCGGGCAGGTCCACGGCCAGCGACCACCCGGGCCGGGGGAAGGACAGCGGCCCCGGCGTCGGGTCGCCCATCCGCTTGAGGACCGCCAGGAACGAGGGCACCCGTGCCCGTGACAGCCCCTCGGCGACACCCGCCAGGGTGCCCTCCTCCCCGAAGGGCACCACGAACTGGTACTGCACCACCCCGGGGCGCCCGTACATCCGGTTCCACCCCCGCAGGGCGTCCAGCGGATGGAAGTAGGAGGCCAGCGGCTGGACCTGGCCGCGCCGGCGCCGGGGGGCCCTGCTGAGGTGGAGGGCGTTGAACGCGCCGACGCTCCACCGGTTCACGGTCCCCACCGGCGGGGTGAGGGGCGGCACGGGCACGCCCGCGTTCCGGTACCGCAGCGGCTGTCGGCGCAGCGGTGGCGGAAGGTCGCCCACCCGTGCGTGGCGGGCCCGGGTGACCACTCCCCTGCCCAGGTCCCCGCCCCGGGCGAACAGGTCCAGCCAGGCCACCGAGTACCGGTCTCCGGCGCGCGCCATCAGCTCCAGGGTGTCCTCCAGGCTCCCGGTCCGGTCGGTGTCCACCCGCATGTAGGAGGACTCGACCGGGAACACGGCCAGGGTCGCCTCGGTGACCACCCCGGTCAGTCCCATACCGCCGACGGTCGCCCAGAACAGCTCGGGGTCCCCGCCGTCCGGGCCGGGTCCCAGGCGGCGCGTGCGCCCGTCCGCCGTGACCAGGGTGAGGGCGCGTACGTGCGCCCCGAGGGAGGAGTCGGCGGGGTGGTTCTTGCCGTGGACGTCGGCGGCGATCGCCCCGCCCAGGGTGACGTGGCGGGTTCCGGGGGTCACGGGGACGAAGCGGCCGCGGCGCAGCAGGTGGGCGATGAGGCCGTCCATGCTGGTGCCCGCGGGGGCGGTGACCTCACCGCGTGCGGTGTCCAGGCGCACGGGCCCGGTCAGCCCGGTGCAGTCCAGCACCAGTCCCCCGGCGTCCTGGGCGGCGTCGCCGTAGGAGCGTCCGAGTCCGCGCGGCAGCGCTCCGCGCTTCCCGGCCCGGGCGAGCGCCTCGGCCACCTGCTCCGGGGTGCGGGGACGCACCACGTGGGCGGCCGTGGGCGAGGTGAGCCCCCATCCGCTCAGGAGGGTCCGCCGTTCCGGTCGGTTCACAGGTAGATCCCCAGTCCCACCAGGACCACGAGTGCGCCGAGGACGAGTTGCAGGGGACGGTCCCGCAGGGCGATCTCCTCGGGCTCCTCCCCCACGCCCCGGTCCACGAGCAGGTTGTAGCGCAGGACGAACATGATGAACGGAACGATACTCACCGCGTGGAAGAGCGTCCGCGGCCCCTCGCTCTGGTCCAGTGCCCACAGGCAGTAGGTGACCACCATGGCGGCCGACGCCATGGTGCGGGTCTGGGTCAGGTAGGCGGCGGTGTAGCCGCGCAGGGTCGGGCGGACGGCGTCCGCGCTCCCGGCCGCGTCCCCGCCCGCGCGCAGTTCGGCCTCGCGCTTGCCGACCACCACCAGGAGCGCGGCCAGCGACACCACGATGACGAACCACGGGGTCAGCGGCACGCCGACGGCCACCCCGCCCGCGACGGCGCGCAGCACGTGGCAGGCGGCGACCGCGACCAGGTCGCACACCACCACGTCCCGGAGGTGGCGCGTGTAGACCAGCGTGAGCAGCACGTACCCGGCGACCAGGGCCGAGAGAGGGGGATTGCCCAGCGCCAGGGAGGCCAGCGGCGCGGCGGCGCAGAGCAGGATCCCCGTCGTGACAGCCACCGGGACGGGGAGCGTGCCGGAGGCGACCGGCCGGTGGCGCTTGCGCGGGTGCGCGCGGTCCCGGTGCACGTCGTTGACGTCGTTGAGCAGGTAGGTGCCGCTCGCGGCCACGCAGAACAGGGCGAACACCGCCGCGCAGGTCAGCAGCGCCTCGGGGCGGACGAGCGCTCCGGCGGCGGCGGGGGCGGCCAGGACGAGGAGGTTCTTGAGCCACTGCCGGGGCCGGCACGCCCTGACCAGCGCGGCGGCCGCTCCCCGGTCACCGCGCGGCGCCCCGTCCGCCGCGGGTCCCGTGGCGTGGGTCCTCTCCGTCATCAGAGGCCCGGGGTGGAAGGACACGCGCCGGCACGCCCGGTCGGGCGCACCGGCGAGGGACGGGTGCGGAGCTCAGCTGTACTGGACATGGCGGCGACCCGTGAGGAACAGCACGACCGCGGCGCCGACGAAGCCGACACCGACGACGAGGAAGGCGATGGGAAGGGTGGTGTGCAGCAGGGGGAGCATGGTGCGGCCCCGCTCGGACTTCTCGACCGCGTTCTGGACCGACTCCTCGTTGGAGACGAGTTCGGCGTCGAACAGGGTCAGCACCTCCTCGCCGTCCACCTCGACGACGCGCTCCTGGTCCTCGCTGATCTTGAGGGGGGAACCGGTGACGGGCTCGATCCAGTAGGTGCGGGTGATGGAGAAGACCTCGTCCCCGGTGACGTCGCCCTCGCCCTCCAGCCCGGCCACCGAGCGCGGCAGGGTGCGCTCGCCGATGGTGGCCCCGTCGACCTCCTGGACGAACTCGTAGGTCTCGACGCCCTCGATCTCCTCGGTCCCCCGGAACTCCATGGGGACGACCTCACCGACGGTGGTCTCGAAGAAGTCGTGGTCGCGCTGCTCGGTGAAGAAGGGGAACTTCCACGCCTGCCCGCTCTGGACGACGGACTCGTCGTTGACCATGGAGTCGCAGCAGTCGACCGCCTCCCCGGTGACGCGGTCGTGCCCGGCCCGGCGGCTGCTGGAGGTGATGCCGAAGCCGGTCTCGGCGTCCTTGACCCAGGTGAACTGGTCCCACACCACCGTCTCGTCGGTGCTGGAGGCCACGTCGGCCCGAATGGTCGAGGTGGCCTCCAGTGCGGCGTCCTCGACGAGTTCCACGTCCTCGATGTTGAAGTAGGTGGCCCCCTCCGCGGTGAGGACCGTTTGGCTGTAGTAGTCCAGAGGGGTCTTCATCAGGGAACTCGACAACCACGTGCGCGTCATGGGGGCAAGGGCGAGGAAGAAGACCCCAAACGCGACGAGAACGACCGCAACGGTACGGCGCATGTGCCCTCCTGGGCGTATGAGAGTCCAGATCTGGAACTGGGTCTAGTGGAACTAGGTCCAGTTCCGGGTAGAGTACTGCCCAGTAGGGAACGACGTCACCAGGGCGTGTCGAAATTTTTATAACACGTTCTAGTGCAACGCGTTCTGGCTCCTCCTCCCTCTGGAAGGCCCATGGCGCCCCACTCCTCCGCGCCCGAGGACCGCGACGTGCACGTCCCCTCCCGGGCCGCCGATCCCCGGCTGGTGCTCCCCCAGGTCGACGGCCGCCACGAGGCCCTCGACGGCATCCGCGCCGTGGCCGCCCTCATGGTCCTGGTCTTCCACGTCGCCTCCGAGACGGGCGAGGCCCTGGCCCCGGGCGTGTACGGCGGGCTGCTGGCCTCCCTCGACCTGGCCGTGCCCCTGTTCTTCGCCCTCTCCGGCGTGCTGCTGTACCGGCCCTGGGCCCGTGCCGCCCTGGACGGTGTGCGCGGACCGCGCGCCCGCCCCTACCTGTGGCGCCGTGCCGCGCGAGTGCTCCCCGCCTACTGGGTGGTGGCCGTGGCGGCGCTGCTGGTCTACGCCGAGGACGAGATCGACTCACCGAGGCACTGGTGGGAGGTCCTCACCCTGACCTTCCCCTTCAACACCGACCCCTCGTGGTTCGGCACCGGACCCTACGGCCTGGGCCAGATGTGGAGCCTGTCGGTGGAGGTCAGCTTCTACCTGCTGCTTCCGCTGTTCGGCCTGCTCCTGGCCCTGTGGGCGCGCCGGGGCCGAAGCGTGGACGCCAGGGGCGCACGCCTGCTCGCCGGCCTGGCCGTGATGGCGGTACTGGGCCTGGCCGCGCTGGTCCCGCAGTTCCATCCCGAGCCGCACGCGTACATGCACACCTGGCTGCCCCGGACGATGGGCCTGTTCGCGGCCGGGATGGCGCTGGCCGTGCTCTCGGAGTGGGCCTGGCGCGAACCCGGCGCGGACGGCCCGGTGCGCCGTTTCTGCCGGACCGTCGCCGCCTCCCCGGGGGTGTGCTGGCTGCTCGCGGGCGGGTTCTTCGTCCTCAACGCCACCGACGCCGCGGGGAGCCGGTTCATCGGCTCCGGCGACATCTGGACGTCGGCGGTGCACTCGCTGACCGGGATCGGATTCGCGTTCTTCCTGGTCGCGCCCGCCGCGCTGGCCCCGCGCCCGGCCTCGGCGCCGGTTCCGCTGCGTCGGGCCGCCGCCTGGCGGGACGGCCGGTGGATGGAGGCGCTGCTGCGGCACCGGGTGTGCCAGTTCCTCGCCCGGATCTCCTACGGCGTGTTCCTGTGGCAGTTCATGGTGCTGTACCTGTGGCGCGACTTCACCGGGCAGGAGATCTACACCGGGTCGTTCTGGCTGGACGCGGTGCCGGTGACGGCCGGAACGATCCTGTTCGCCATGGCGACGCACCGGTGGGTGGAGGAGCCCAGCCGCCGCTGGTCCCACCGGTTCTTCCAGCGGGGGGCCGGAGCGCCCAAGGTCTAGGGCCTGTCCGGTGGACCGGCCCTGTGCCGCCGGGGGTGGCGCGGGCGCCGACGGGGTCCTGGGGACGCGCCCGTGAGGCAGGAGCGGACGCACCGCGGGCCGAGGGTCCCTGCCCTCGGCGTCCGAGCACGAGGCGCGGCGCAGCGGACCCCCAAGGGGACACGGCCTAGCCTCCGGCGCGGTCGTCCTCCTCCGACACCCACGGGTCGCCCTCCGCGGCCGGCGCCATCCCGCCCACCGACACCCAGTCCAGGCACAGCCCGCCCCGGTCCTCGGGTGCCTCGGGCAGGAACAGCGACAGCTTCTCCCCGGACGCGCCCACCGGTACGTGCCAGGTGCCGTCCTCCGGCGCGGCGGGCAGGTCCACCTCGATCCAGTCGCTGCCGAGCGCCACCACCGCGCCGACGTCCTTCTCGGACGTGTAGCCGAAGGTGACGATCTGGGTGGGACCGCCGTACGCCAGCACCGGCCAGGCCATCATCCCCTTCCAGGGCTCCAGGCAGTCGTCCCCCGGTCCGGGGACGAACACGGCACTGCCGTCGGCGGGCCGCGCCGGGACCAGGCTGCCCGAACCGTCGAACACGTAGGCGGTGCCGGACGCCTCGGGCACGGTCATCCGCCGGGCGACCTCGGGCGGGGCCAGCGGCGTCAGCACCCACGAACTCAGGCGGCGCGCGCCGTTCCAGTCCAGGACCACGTCCTCCGGGACCGGGCGCGCGTACAGGCCGCCCTCCTCCGGGACGTCCTCCAGCGACGTCCGCACCGTGTCCAGGTACCGCTGGAGGCGGTCGCCGCTCAGGGTCTGCGCGTAGGTGTGCGTGGAGTAGCCCGCCGCCGCCGCGTACACCACCGTCGCCAGTACCGCGGCGGTCCTGGCTCCGCGCCGGGGCCGCGTCCGGTAGGGCGCCGCCGTCGGGGCCGCGCCCGCCCCCGCCCCGCCGACCAGGGCGCGCGCCCTCTCCTCCCGGGCGGGCAGGTAGGCCAGGGCCAGGCACAGCGCGAACACCAGCGCCGCGTCCGCGACGTACCGGGGGTCGATGGAGGCCACGTCGTGGGCCCGGCCCCGCGCGATGACCGTCGGAATGACGTCCACGACCACCACGTAGCCCAGCAGCAGGACCCACGCCCGCCACGACCCGCGCCGCATCCACAGGCTGACCAGCACGATCGCCGCGAACACGGCCCAGGCGCCCAGCACCATCACGCCGCGCGGGTCGATGAGCCCGCCCGCGGGGGTGACGGGCCCCCACTCCAGAGGGCCGCCCAGGGCACCGATCGGGAACACCTCGGTGAGCAGTCCGCGCAGCAGCGCCAGCGCGGGACCGCTCTCGGGCACGCTCGCGCCCTCGCCGCCCTCCTCCACCCGCGTCCGCACCAGGTAGAACACCATATAGGCGGTGAAGAGGCCGCCCATCACCGCCCAGAACGGCCGGTGCAGCGCCCAGGCGCGGCGGGCCCCGGCGATCGGGCCGCCGGGGTAGAGGTGGGAGGCGGCCAGTGCGAACAGCAGCAGCGGCAGGAACACCGCCTTGACCGTGAACAGCATGCCGAACACGACGGCGCCGCCCGCCCACCAGGCGACGCGCAGGTCCTCGGTGCGCAGGTAGCGCACGGTCCACAGCAGGGCGAGCGCCATGGCCAACTGGAGGGGGACCGCGTTGAGCGCCGCCGACCACCAGCCCAGGACGGGGACGGTCAGCGGGGCCAGCGCGTACACGGTCAGCGGGACCAGCAGCGCCCAGCGGCGGCCGAACAGCTCCCACAGCAGGCGGAGGAAGACCAGCATGGCGGCGGCCTGGAGGGCCAGCATCGAACCCGCGCTGACCCACCACTCGTAGGGCCAGAACGCGGTCTGGAGGTAGACCAGGAACAGGGCGCCCGGCATCAGGTGGCCCTTGTGCAGGCTGAACAGGTAGTCCGGCCCCAGGTCGTTGGCGTAGGCCTTGGCGAAGAAGAGGTAGTCGTCCTCCACGAAGTGGGACTCGCCGAGCACGTGGAGCCTGAGCCCGACGGCCACCGCCACCACCAGCAGTCCCGCCAGGACCAGGCGGTCGCGCGCCAGGCGCCGCCCGGTGGCCAGCGCCGCCCGGGCCAGCTCACCGAGGCCGGGGCCCTGCTCGTCGGGCTCCTCGACCGGACGGCGTACCCTGGGTGGCCCGTCCGGGGCTTTGGCGGGTACCGCCGCCGGGGTTCCGGCACCGGAGCCCCCGTGCCCACTCGCCGTGGGGGGAACAGGCGACATCGATTTCCCTCCCGCCGCAGAGGTTGGCCAACCCAGAAGATGGGTGCCAGAATACAACACGTTCCACTTTCTTCCCTGACCCTTTCGCAGGCCCTTTGGGTCCGCACACCCAGAACAGGAACACGATGCAGAATCGTGTCCCGCCGGGGTCATGAGCACCGTGGAGGTGATGGCCGGTGGGACTCGAACAGGTCCGCCGTGACTGGACCCGGCTGGGTTCCACCGAACCCCTGTGGGCGGTGTGCGTGGACCCCGGCAGACGGGACGGCGGCTGGGACGACGACGAGTTCCTCGCCTCCGGGCGGGCCGACGTCGACCCGTCCGTCGCACGACTGGAGGAGTTGGGCATCCGCCCCGGGGGCGGCCGGGTACTGGACTTCGGATGCGGCGCGGGACGGCTGTCCAACGCGCTGGCCGCGCACTTCGACGAGGTCGTGGGAGTGGACATCTCCGCGCCGATGCTCGCGGAGGCCCGCCGCCTGGACCGCTCCGGCGGCCGGATCAGGTTCGAGCTGAACGAGCGCCCGGACCTGTCGATGTTCGAAGACGACTCGTTCGACCTGGTCTACACCGACCTGGTCCTACAGCACCTGCCGCCCGACCTGGCCGAGGGTTACGTGCGCGAGTTCGCGCGGGTGGTGCGCCCCGGCGGTGCCATGGTCCTGGGCGTGCCCGAGTCCGAACGGCGCACCTTCAAGGGGATGGTGTTCCGGTACGCGCCGTGGCCGCTGGTGGCCCTGGCGCAGCGGACGCTGCTGCGCTACCCGGCGCCGATGCGGATGCACACCCTGCCCGCCGAGCGCATCGCCGCGCTGGTCGCGAACGGCCGGATCGCCGCCTCCGACGAGTACTGGGGCGGGGACCACTGGCGCCACCTGCGCCACTACGTGGTGATGGAGGGCCCGGCGTGACCGGCGAGGCCGCCCGTGCCGACGGCACCGTCCCCTTCCGCGCCACCCTGGGCCGCTCGGCGGGACTGTTCGCCGCCTTCCGCGTGGAGCAGACCGACCCCGCCCGCTTCTACGGCACCCTGGCCCGCGACACCGCCGCCCAACTGCGCTCCTACACCCCCCTGGACGGCAGGCTCGTGGTGGACGTGGGCGGCGGACCCGGCTACTTCGCCGACGAGTTGCGCGCCGCCGGGGCGCGCTGCCTGTGCGTGGACTCCGACGCCCACGAGATGACCCTGCACGGCCGTGAGGCCGACGCCCACGGCGTCCAGGGCAGCGCCCTGGAACTGCCGCTGCGCAGCGGTTCGGTGGACGTGTGCTTCTCCTCCAACGTGCTGGAGCACGTGCCGGACCGGATCCGGATGGCCGACGAGATGGTGCGGGTGACCCGGCCCGGCGGGCTGGTGTACCTGTCGTACACGCTGTGGCTGTCGCCGTGGGGCGGGCACGAGACCTCTCCCTGGCACTACCTGGGCGGCTCGTACGCGGCCGAGCGGTTCGCGCGGCGCCACGGGAGGCGGCCCAAGAACGACTTCGGCCGCACCATGTACGCCGCCCACGCCAAGGAGATGCTGCGCTGGACGCGCGGACGCTCCGACGTGGACGTGGTGGACGTCCGCCCCCGCTACCTGCCCGGGTGGGCCAAACCGGTCGTGCGCGTACCCCTGCTGCGCGAGATCGTCACCTGGAACCTGCTGCTGGTGCTGCGCAGGCGCTGACTGCGCCTGCCGGCGGTGATCTTGCTCCTGGCGTCACTGTGGAGCGTCGACAGTGCCACTGGGAGCAAGATCACCGTGGTGGAACACGCACCGGTGCGCCTCCCCGGTCAGTCGAGGCCGAAGGGCAGCCTGCGTAGCGTGTGCTGGAGACTGATCCAGTGGTCGGTGGTGAACTCCTCGATCGCCCACTCGCCGCCGAAGCGCCCGAGCCCGGAGTGGTTCTCGCCGCCGAACGCGGTGTTGGCCTCGTCGTTGAGCGTGGCGTCGTTGACGTGGGTCATGCCCGCCTGCATGCGGCGGGCGAACCGCACCCCCCGTTCGGCGTCGCGCGTGTACACCGCGCTGGACAGGCCGTACTCGGTGTCGTTGGCGATGCGCAGCGCGTCCTCCTCGTCCTCGGCCCGGATCACCGTGGCCACCGGGCCGAACACCTCCTCGGACGCGCTGGGAGCCTCGTTGGAGGCGAGCAGCAGGTGGGGCGGCAGGACCCTGCCCGCCGGACCGCCCGGCTCTCCGGACAGCAGGAGCCGCGCGCCCTGTTCGACGGACCGGGTGATCAGGTCCCGGATGCCGTCGCGCTGGTCGTCGTCGATGACGGGGCCGATCTGGGTGGACGGGTCGGCGGGGTCGCCCACCCGCAGTTTCCTGGCGCGCGCGAGCATCCGCTCGACCAGCTCGTCGTGGACGCCGGCGGTGGCCACGACCCGGTTGGTGGCCATGCAGATCTGGCCCTGGTGGTAGTAGGAGCCGAACACGGCGGCGTCCGCGGCCAGGTCCAGGTCGGCGTCCTCCAGCACCACCAGGGGGCCGTTGCCGCCGAGTTCGAGCGAACGCCTCTTGAGCGGGGCCTGCCGGGAGATGTGGCGGCCGACCTCGGTGGACCCGGTGAACGAGATCATCCGGGAGGCCTCGTGGGTGGCGAGCGCGTCCCCGATCTCACCGCCCTTGCCGATGACCACGTTGAACACGCCGGGAGGAAGGCCGGCCTCCTCGTAGATCCGCGCGAGCAGGAGCCCGCCCGTGACCGGGGTGTTCTCCGCGGGCTTGAGGACGACGGTGTTGCCCAGGGCGATGGCGGGCGCGACGGAGCGGTGGGAGAGCTGGAGGGGGAAGTTCCACGGGCTGATCACCGTGACGACGCCGAGCGGCTCACGGTAGACGCGGTTCTCCTTGCCCGGGGTGATGCCGGGCAGGATGCGGCCGGTGACCCGCGTGGGGTAGGAGGCGACCTCGACCATGCCGCTGCGCACCAGTCGCCACTCGAACTCGGCGCGCTCGCGGACGGCGCCGGCCTCGTGCACGAGCCAGTCGACGATCTCGGCCCGGCGCGCGTCCAGGACGCGGATGGCCCGCAGGAACAGCTCGGCGCGGTCGGTGGCCGGGGTGGCCGCCCACTCCGGCCACGCCCTCTCCGCCTCCCGGTAGGCGAGGTCCACGTCGCCCTCGTCGGCCAGGCGGATCTCGGTGAGGACCGTGTCGTCGTAGGGGTTGACGTCCTGGAAGACGGTCCCGGAGGATCCGTGGCGCCACCGGCCTCCGATGGGCATGCGGTCCAGTCCCGTGTAGGCGCTCGGCCGCTGGTCGGCGTGCATCGGCATCTCCCCCGCGTAGGCGTCGCTGCCTGCCACGGTGGCCCGGCGTCCGTGCGCGGGCAACGGGACTTGCCGCCTCTTGGCCAACTGTTCAGCGACTTTCGGGGCCGCCCTGCCCGGGACCGGTGCGGTCTCAGCCCCCGAGGCCCTTGGCGAGCACCGCGCGGATCCACCGCATATGGGCCCGGGCCTCCTCCACGGTCGCGAAGCGCGGCGGTTCAGCGGACACCACGCGCGCCGCCTCCGGGGACAGCGTGTCCCCCATCCGCAGGAGCTCGGCGTGGACGGCGTCGATCTGCCGGTGCATCGCGTCCAGCGTCCGCTGCTCCTCCTGCGCCCGGAGCCGCTCGGGCGCCGGGGGACTGGCCTCCCTCCGCCCGCCGAACCACTCCCCCAGGCGCTTCCTCAGTCCCATGTCCGCCGCTCCCCACCGCTTCCGTCGCGGAGGAACACGGTAACGCGGAACCGGAGGCGCGGCACCTCTTCCGTGGGCACCGCCCTCCCGTGCGCCCGGCCGGGGGCGCTCCCGCCTCCCGGCCCCTCAGCCCAGCCGCTCCAGGGCCCTGCGCGGGGACCGGGCGTGCCGCCCCATGCCCGCGAACGGACACCCGTCCCTTTCCAGGCCGATCGTGAACGCCCGGGCCGACTCCAGTCCGTCCAGCTCCTCCCAGGTGATCGGCGCCGCGACCGGCGCGCCCGGCCTGGCACGCACCGAGTACGGGGCGACCGCGAGCTGTTCGAGGCCGTTGCGCAGGTAGTCCACGAACAACCGGTCCCCCCGCGCGGCCTTGCGCACCTCGGTGGTCAGCTCGTCCGGGCGCCGGGCCGCGATCCGGCCCGCGACCGCCTCCGCCAGGCGCCGGACCCCCTGGTCGTCCACCTCCGGGCGCAGCGGCGAGCGCACGTGCAGCCCCCTGGACCCGCTGGTCATCACGTACGCGGCCAGCCCCAGGTCGTCGAGCACCTCCCGCGTGTCCCGGGCGGCGGCCCTACAGGCGTCGAAGGCCTCCGGGCCGTCGCCGGCGGGGTCCAGGTCGATCACCAGACGGTCGGGGCGGCCCAGGTTCGGCTCCCTGGACTGCCAGGCGTGCACGGTGATCGCCGCCTGGTCCGCGCACCACACCAGCGCCGCCGCGTCCTGGCACACCATCATCCGCCCGCCGCTGGTCTCCACGGTGCGCACCCAGTCCGGGACCGACGGGTGCTTGACGAAGAAGCCCTGCGCCCCGACCCCGTCCGGGAACCGCTCCAGGGCGACGGGCCGGTCGCGCACGTGCGGCAGCATCAGGGGCGCGATCCTGGCGTGGTACTCCGCCAGGTCCTCCTTGGTCGCACCGTTCTCGCCGAACAGCGGCTTGTCGGGCCTGCGCACCCGCACCACGCGCCGCCCCGCGCGTATCTTCGCCGATCCCGTCGCCATCGGCCCTCCCGCTCACCGCCGTGCGTCCCGCCTACCCGGCCCGCACCGCCGGAAACGGCCCCCCACAGCGCGAACGCCCGGCCAGGAGGACCTGGCCGGGCGTTCGGGATCGGGCGCGCGGTACTACTTGCGCTTCTTGATCTCCTCGGTGAGCTGCGGGGCGACCGTGTGCAGGTCGCCCACGACGCCGAAGTCGGCCAGCTCGAAGATCGGGGCCTCGGGGTCCTTGTTGACCGCGACGATGTTCTTCGCGGTCTGCATGCCCGCGCGGTGCTGGATCGCGCCGGAGATACCGAGGGCCACGTACAGGTTCGGGCTGACCGTCTTACCGGTCTGGCCGACCTGGAACTGGTTCGGGTACCAGCCGGCGTCGACGGCGGCGCGGGAGGCGCCCACGGCCGCGCCGAGGGAGTCGGCCAGGTTCTCGACGACGGAGAAGTCGTCGGAACCGACGCCGCGGCCACCGGAGACCACGATCGCGGCCTCGGTGAGCTCGGGGCGCTCGCCCTGCTCCTCGGAGACGCGCTCGACGACCTTGGCGGTCTTGGCGGCCTCGGAGACCTCCACCGACACGGCCTCCTCGACCGCGGCGCCGGTGGCGGCCTCGGCCGGAACGGAGTTCGGACGGACGGCGACGACCGGCACGCCGGTGCGCACGCGGGCGTGGGTGACGACGCCGCCACCGAAGATGCTGTGCTCGGTGACGACCTCGGCGTTGACGTCCACGACGTCGGTGAGCACGCCGGAGCCCAGCTTGACGGCGGTGCGGCCGGCGATCTCCTTGTTCTCGGCGGTGGCCGAGACCAGGATCGCGGCGGCGCCCTTGTCCTGGGCGAGCTTGGCGAGCAGCTCGGCCTTGGGGGCGACGACGTAGTCGCCCAGCTCGGCCGGGGCCACGTAGACCTTCTCCGCGCCGTACTCGGCCAGCGCGCCCTTGCCCGACTCCGCACCGTCGCCGACCCACACTGCCGCGGGCTCGCCGATACGGCGGGCGGCGGTGAGCAGCTCGGCGGTGACCTTCTTGACCTGTCCGTCGACGTGGTCGACGAGGACGAGGACCTCAGCCATAATCCTTGAACCTTCCTGAGTCTCTCGCCGGACCTACACGAACTTCTTCTCGACGAGGAATTCGGCGACCTTGGCGGCGCCGTCGCCCTCGTCCTTGACGACCGTGCCCGCGGCGCGCGGCGGCGCGGCGGCGAAGTCGACGGTCTCGGTGGCGGCGTTGGCCAGGCCGACCCTGCCGGTGTCGATGCCCGCGTCGGCGGTGGACTTCTTGTCGACCGGCTTCTTCTTCGCCTGCATGATGAGCTTGAAGGACGGGTAGCGGGGCTCGTTGATCTTCTCGACCACGGAGACGACCGCCGGGAGCTGGGCCTCGACGACGTCGTAGCCGTAGTCGGTCTGACGCTGGATCCTGATGGTGCTGCCGTCGACGTCGACCTTGCGCGCGAACGTGAGCTGCGGCAGGCCGAGGTACTCGGCGAGCGCGGCGCCGACGACGCCGGTACGGGCGTCGGTGGACTCCGAGCCCAGCACGACCACGTCGTACTCGATGGTGCCCAGGGCCTGCGCGAGCGCGTAGGCGGTCTGGAGCGCGTCCGAGCCGTGGAGCGCGTCGTCGTTGACGAAGACGGCCTTGTCCGCGCCCATCGACAGGGCCTTGCGGATGGAGTCCGTGGCCTGGTCCGGTCCCATCGTCAGGACGGTGACCTCGCCGCCGTGCTTCTCCTTGAGAAGGAGGGCCTCCTCGATCGCGTACTCGTCGAGCTCGTTGATGACGCCGTCGGACGCTGCGCGGTCGAGCGTCTTGTCATCGGCGTTGAGCTTCCGCTCGGTCGCCGTGTCCGGGACCTGCTTGACCAAAACGACAATATTCATGGCCGGTGGCCGACCTCCCTGCACTCCATGGATCCGCCGTGCGGCGGTCGGACGCTGGCGCGCCCCGTGATGCCAACAATGCCGAATGCCGTTCGGTCATCCGACGGCGGGGCCGTCTTCATGTCAGACAGGTCCCGCAGTGTGCTCATACAGCCAAATGTTACTGGCTAGTAGCTTGGAGGCCAACCCGGGGCCCCCGGTGTGACCGAGGCAACCCCGGACACCCCCGCGGCACCGGCCGCCGGCGTTCGCCGCGGCTCACGGCACCGGTACGGGAATCCGGCCCCGGTTTCCACCCTAGTCGCCACGGGTCCCTGCGGAACCGGTCACACCACCGGTGACGGTCAGGAAAAGGACGACGCCCTCCCCCGCGGCGGGAGGGAGGGCGTCGGCGGCGTCCGGCGCCACGGCGACGTCTAGGCGGAACCGGAAGCGAACCAGTCCGACGGGCCGCCCCACGGGGCCCAGGCGGGGGCCGCGCTCAGACCGATGGACATGATCAGCATGGTCAGCAGCAGGATGCCGATGACCACGCCGATGTACAGGTACAGGTTGTGGAACCGCACCCGCTCGACCAGCCACACCGCCTGGTGCCGCGCCCCGCGCCCGCTCGGCATGATGTAGCTGAGCAGGACCATCACGAAGACGGCGAACGAACCGGTGTAGTTGGCGCCGTGGTTGCCCGTCTCCACGAGCTGCGCGTAGACCATGCCGACCAGGACCCCGACCAGCAGGTAGACCAGGCCGAACCCGACCGTGCGCAGCACCATGCGCCCGAAGGCCCAGGGGAAGCTCAGCGCCACCACCATGGTGTCGGAGCTGCGCGGTCCGCGCGTCTGCAGGCGGCGGGCGTGCTCGGCCTTGACCACGTCCAGGGCGCTCAGTCCGGCGATGACCACGATGCCCAGCAGGATGCCGAACCACGGGAACCACAGGGCCACACCGGCCAGCGAGAGCATGACGGGGATGAGCACCAGCGGGTGCATCCGCCACGCCTCGGCCTCGTACTCCTCGTCGTCGTACTCGTCGTCGCCGCCCCGGAGGTAGTCGCCCATCCGGTCGTTGCTGCCGCGCCTGAACCGGCTCAGCCAGCCGCCGCGTTCCTCGTACGCGTCCTCCTCGAACTCCTGCGTCCGGCCGCTGTGGCGGTCGTCGCCCACGGGGGTGAGGATGTCGCCGAAGTCACCCTTGTGCAGCGGGGTGTTGAAGAACTGGGTCTGCGGGGCCTGGTGCCCCTCGTCCTCCGCGACGGGGCGGTACCCGTGGTCGTTCCCGTAGCCGTTCGCGTCCACGGGGTCCATCATCATGGTGCCCTGCGGCTCGTCGCGGGACGGCTCACCCGGCTGGAAGCGCCGCGTGCCCTGCATGTCGTCGAGGTCGTCCCCGGCGCCGACCGGGTTGATCCGCATGGTTCCCTGCGGGTCGTCCAGGTCGTCGGAACCGCTGGGGGTGATCCGCTGGGTGCCGCCCCCGAGGTCGTCGGTCGCGTCCTCGTCGGCGTCCCAGCCCCGCCGGGCGTCGCCGGCGGCGCCCGACAGGTCGTCCGTGGCCTCCGGGTCGCCCTCCCAGCCGTTCGCGTGGGCCGAGGAGGTCTGGTGCGGGGGCTCCTTGGGCAGGGACCAGGAAGCGGCGGCCTGGTTGGCCCCGCTGCTCGTGTGCGAGGGACCCCACCCCTCGTCGCCCCCGGACGCGCGCCCGGCCAGGTAGCCGGCGGCGCCGCCGAGTCCCGCACCCGCGGCTCCCGCCGCGGCCGCGCCGCCCGCACCACCGCGGCCGGCGGGGTCGGACTCGGGAAGTCCGCCCACGGACGGGTTGTACACGGTGTGGCTGCCGGTCAGCCCGGTGGGCCGGCCGCCGACGTCCTCGGTCCAGGGCAGGTCGAGGTTGAGCCGGCCGGTCTCCTCGACCAGCTGCGCGGCCGTGGGGCGCCTCGCCATGTCGCGGGAGACGGCGCGGTTGACCAGCGGCCGCAGCGCCTCGTGCATCCCGTCCATGTCGATCTCGCCGTTGAGGATGCGGAAGAAGATGACCTCGAAGGAGCCCGCGCCGTAGGGCGGGCGGCCGGTGGAGGCGAAGGCGACGGTGCCGCCCCAGGCGTGGATGTCGGTGGCCGGGCCCAGGTCGGTGCCCTCGATGACCTCCGGGGACAGGTAGCTGGGCGTGCCGACGAACGTGCCGGTCTGGGTCAGCTTGGCGCCGTCCACGGCGTGCGCGATGCCGAAGTCGATGACGATCGGCTCGCCGTTGGAGATGATCACGTTGCCGGGCTTGAGGTCGCGGTGGATCACCTCCACCTCGTGGATGTCCTTGATCGCCCGGGCCAGGCCGGTCACGAAGCGGGTGAGAGCGCGGCCGCGCAGCGGGCCGTGGTCGGTGACGGTCGCGTCCAGGGTCGGGCCCGGGATGTACTCGGTGACCACCCACGGCAGCTCGGCCTGGGTGTCGGCGTCGATGACCTCGGCCACGTTGGGACTGTGCACCCGGCGCATGGTCTCGACCTCGCGTGCGAGCCGGGCCCGCGCGATGTGGTCCCCCGCGACCTCGGGTTTGAGGACCTTCACCGCGACGAACTGCTCGGTCCGGGGGTCCTCGGCCTGGTACACCACGCCCATGCCGCCCTGTCCGATACGGCGGCGGATCACGTAGTGGCCGATGCGCTCCGGCAGCTCCTCGCCCGTGGGGAAACCTGCCGACATTGCCATCGAGAACTCATCCCCTCAAAAGACCGCATACCGCCACGTCCAGCTTATCGGCCGGGGGGATGGGTCAACCTTTGGCTTGTGTGGCCCGTCCGGGGCCCGTGCGGCCGCTTCCGCGTCGCCGGGGTCGTCCAGGGGGCTCCGGCGGTGCGTCCGTCCTCGGACGACCACCACGAGTATGACGGAAAACTCGCGTGCGCGGTTCCCTCCTCCGCGTCCGGACTGGCCGGATGCGGACGTTGGTCCGGGTCCTTCCCGTCACCGTCCGGCACCGAGGAGAGGGAGGTCCCTCCGCGCACCGGGAAACCGAGGAAAGGGGGCGGGGAGGGCGGCCCCTCACGGTATCCGCCCTCCCCGCCCGACCGGCTCAGCGCCCGACCGGCTCAGCGCCCGACGAAGGAGGCCTTGCCCGGCCCCTGCTCGACGAAGCTGCGCATACCGCTCTTCTGGTCCTCGGTCGCGAACAGCCCGGCGAAGTGCAGGCGCTCGATCTCCAGGCCCGTGTCCAGGTCGGTCTCCATCCCCCGGTCCACGGCCTCCTTGGCGGCGGCCAGCGCCACGGCCGGGCCGTCGGCGTACTTCGCGACCCGGGCCACGGCCGCCCCGTAGACCTCCTCGTCCGGGACGACCTCGTCCACCAGCCCGATCTCACGGGCCTCGTCCGCCTTCACGTGGCGGCCGCTGAAGATCATCTCCTTGGCCCGAGGCGCTCCCACGAGGCGGGGCAGGCGCTGGGTGCCGCCCGCGCCGGGGATCACGCCGAGCTGGATCTCGGGCACGCCCAGCCTCGCCCCCGCGCCCGCGACCCGGAAGTCGGCGGCCAGCGCCAGTTCCAGGCCGCCGCCCAGCGCGTATCCGGTGACGGCCGCCACGACCGGCTTGGGAACGCGCGCCACCAGGGTCAGCGCGCCCTGCAGGTTGCGCGCGTACTCGCGCATCTCGGCTGCGGTGCGGTCCGCCATCTCCTTGATGTCGGCGCCCGCGACGAACACGCGCTCGCCGCCGTAGACCACCACGGCGCGCACGTCCGGGTCGGTGGACACCTGCTTCGCGGCGTCGGCGATCTCGGCCGTCATCGCGGCGTTGAGCGCGTTCACCTTCGGTCTGTCCAGCCTGATCACGGCCACACCCGGGTGGTCCGGGTCGGTCTCCACGCGAACGAACTCGCCCACGATCCCCACCTCTTCCATTCGACGTCGGTGTCCTGAACTGCCTACCACCAGGTTCAGGAGAAGAGCAGCACCAGGGTGCCCAGCCGGGCGGACAGCGTGTACGCCGCCACCAGGAGCAGGGCCGCGCCCGCGAGCAGCAGCGTGTCCGCCCGGCGCCAGCGGCTCCGCCTGGCCCGCGTGCGCGGCCCGGTGCCGAACGCGCGGGCGTCCATCGCCGTGGCCAGCAGCGTCCCGGTGCGGATGGACCGCACCAGCAGGGCGAACAGGCGGCCGAAGAACAGCGTGACCATCCGCACGGGGTTGCGTCCGGCCTCCAGCCCGCGCGCCCGCCGCGCCAGTGTGATGGTGCGCCACTGGTCGGCCAGCAGCGGGACGAGGCGCAGTGCCGCCAGCACGCCCATGGCGGGCCGCTCGGGCACCCGCAGCCGCTGCACCAGCCCGTCGGACATCTCCGTCGGGTCGCTGCTCACGGCCGCGATCAGGCCCGGCAGGGCGATGGCCAGCAGGCGCACCGCAGCGCCCAGGGCCCCCTCCGCGCCGTGCTCGCCGTACAGGTAGTTGACCAGGCCGTTGGAGAGCCCCATGAGCAGGAAGGGGCCGCCCAGGACGAGCAGGGTGCGCCGGTCGATCCCGCTGAACGGCAGGAGCAGCAGGGCCCCCGCCAGCACCACGCCGCCGGTCACGGCGTCCACGGCCGGGACCAGGCCGAGGCCCAGGAGCAGGGCGGCGAGCAGCTTGGCGGCGGGGTTGAGCCCGACGAGCCAGTAACGGAACCCGCCGTCCTCCGGCGCGTCCAGGGTCAGCGTGTCCCCGCCCGGGGTCCGCCGGTCGTCCGCGGTCCGCCGGTCACCCACGGGTCCTCCTCACTCCCGCGCCGCCCCGCGCGGCGACGGGCTCGGCCGCTCCCGGCTCCGGGACTGCGGCCTCGTACACGGCGCGGCCGTCGGCCACGCGCACCCGCGCGTCCGCCAGGTGCCGCAGCAGCAGGCCGTCGTGGGTGGCCATGACCACGGCCCTCCCCTCGGCCCGCAGGGCTCCCAGCAGCTCCACCAGCTCGGTCCACGTACGGGTGTCCTGGCCGAAGGTCGGCTCGTCCAGCACGAGCACGTCGGGCGCGTGCGAGGGGCCGGAGCTGAGCGCCGTGGCCACCGACAGTCGCCGCTTCTCCCCGCCCGAGAGCGTGTAGGGGTGCACGTCGGCCAGACGGGTCAGGCGCAGCCGCTCCATCAGCTCGTCCACCCAGGCGTCGGTCTCGGCCGCACCCATCCCGGCGCGCAGCGGGGCGAACCGCAGCTCGTCGCGGACGGTGGTGGTGACGAACTGGTCCTCGGCGTGCTGGAAGACCGTGCCCACGTGCCGGGCCAGCCTCCGGGCGGGCCAGCGCGCGAGGGGGCGCCGGTCGGCCCCGGCCAGCGGCCCGCGCGGCAGCACCTGTCCCCGGTGGGGCCTGGACAGCCCGGCCAGCATGGTCAGCAGCGTGGACTTGCCCGCACCGTTGGGGCCGGTCAGGGCGGTCGCGGTCCCGGCGGACACGGTGGCGTCCACGCCGTCGAGCACCACGCGCCGGGGCGCGGAGCGCACACCCAGTTGGAAGGGGGTGCGCGCGGCCACGTCCACGGCCTCCAGCAGGGCTCCTCCCCCGGGCGCCGGAGGCAGTTCGGGGGAGGGCTCGTTCCCGGGCACCCACACCCCCTGTGCGGCCAGTGAGCGCCCGTGCCCGGCGAACACGGCGGCCGGGTCCCCGTCGGCGACCACGCCGCCGCCGGGCTCCACGACCACGACCCGGTCCACCAGGCCGACCACCTCGGCCACGCGGTGCTCGACGAGCACCATGGTCGCCTCGGTCTCGGCGAGCAGGCGTGCGAGCACGCCGCGCACCAGCGCGGCCCCCGCCGGGTCGAGGTTGGCGGTGGGCTCGTCGAGCAGCAGCAGGCGGGGGCGCATGGCCAGCGCCCCGGCGATCACCAGGCGCTGCTTCTCCCCTCCCGACAGCGCGCCGGTGGAGTGGCGCGGCCCGTACGGAAAGCCCACGGCGTCCAGGGCCTCGTGCACCCGGGGCCAGATCAGCCCGGGCTCCATCCCCAGGTTCTCCGGGCCGAAGGCCACGTCGTCGCCCGCGCGCGCCATCACCAGCTGCGTCTCGGGGTCCTGGCTGACCAGGCCGACCGCGCCCCGCCCCCGGTCGGCGGGCTCGCCGTCCACGAGCAGGCTGCCCTCCTGGTCGCCGCTGATCGCGCCGTCCGGGCCGGTCAGACCGGCCAGCGAGTGGAGCAGGGTCGACTTGCCCGCCCCGGAGGCGCCGAGAAGCAGCACGCGCTCACCGGGTTCGACGACCAGGTCCACGCCGCGCAGGGCGTGCTCCCCGCGCCCGGAGTGCCGCCAGCCCCAGCCGGACAGCTCCACGCGCGCGCCGGGACGGGCGGTCCGCCCGTTCGTCCGCGCCACGGGTCAGCCCTTCGCCGACGGGAAGGGCGCCAGGGCCCCGGACCTGGCCAGGGCGGTGGTGAGGAGGCGTGCGCCCACGCCCGCGATGACGGCGGCGCTGATCACCACGATGACGCCGTACACGATCTGGAAGTGCAGCGGCCAGGTGACGTTGTAGGCGATGTTGTCCCGGATGGCGGGGGAGACGCCCGCGACCGCCGCGGCGAGCACGGCCACGCCCATGCCCCACCGCCGGTAGCCGAAGGCGAGGAAGACCAGCTCGGGCAGGATGCCCTGGAGGGTTCCGTCGAGGATGACCATGATCCCCCACTGGGTGCCCAGGACCGCGGACACCGAGGCGGCGGCGACCGAGGTGAGCAGGGCGGCTCCGGGCTTGCGGATGATCAGGCCGCCGAGCACGCCGGAGATCAGCCACATGCCGTAGACGACGGCCTGCGCGGGCGGGAATCCCACGAACAGCGGGGTCGTGACCGACCAGACGATGTTCCAGAGCCAGAAGACGACGCCGACCGCGACGCCGATGACGGCGGCCACGACGATGTCGACGGTGCGCCAGCTCCGCAGCCGGCCGAGGACGTCCTGCCGGAAACCGGTCCTCGCGGTGCTGTTCCTCTTCATGTCCTGCTGTCCCTTCGTCGGGGGATGACGAGGGGCCATGTGGCCAAGAGCGGCACCGACGGAGTGTGCCACGCGCGGCCGGAGTACTGCCGGTGCGCGGGAGCACGCCACCGGTGACGGGTTCCTACGACTTCCTTCGCTGGCATGACCCAGATCAGGTGTGTAAGGGTCTGCGGCCGGGTGCCGCACTCTCAGCGCTCACGCGCTCCCCTGTCGGTTCTTCCTCCAGTATGGGGCACAAAGGAGGATCGTGGGGTTTTTCGCCCCCACGATCCTCGTCTTTTCCCGGACGACCCGGTCCCGCGGCGGCTCCGTGAGGGCGTCAGGCGTCGCCGCCGTCGCCGGATCCGGACGGCCTGCCGGGTGAGGGATCGCCGAAGGTCTTCGGTGACGGCGCGAAGTCCTCCTCCGGAAGCTCGTCCACGGCCTCCTCCATGGTGGCCTGCCAGATCGGGCCGGGCAGCGTGGCGCCGTAGACCATGCCGTAGTAGCGGTCGCCGATCTTCACGTTCTGGAGCGGGTGCTGCTCGCCGCCGCGGATGTCGCCGACCGCCACGGTCCCGACCAGGTTCGGGGTGTACCCCGCGAACCACGCGTAGGCCGCGCTGTCGGTGGTACCGGTCTTGGCCGCGGCCGGGCGCCCGATCCCCAGGCCGTTGGTGGTGCCGCCCTTGAAGGTCTGCTGGAGCAGGTGGCTGACGCCGTCGGCGACCTTGGTCTCGATCACCTTCTCGCAGTCGGGCTTCACCTCGACCTTCCTGCCGTCCTCTCCCTCGAACCTGATCGAGGTCACCGGGGTCGGCTCGCAGTGGGTGCCCCGGGAGGCGAAGGTGGCGTAGGCGCCGGCCAGGGTCAGCGGGGAGACCTCCTGGTCGCCCAGGGTGAAGGAGTTCCACACACCCAGTTCCGCGCCGTCCGCGCGGTGGATGCCCAGCTTCTCGGCCATCTGCGCGGTCTCGCACAGGCCGACGCGCTCCTGCAACTGGGCGAAGTAGGTGTTCACCGACCCCTTGGTCCCGCTGACCATGTTGTGCGTGCCCCCGCTGCTCTCACCGGCGTTGCTCACGTTCCACGTGGCCATCCTGCCGCCCTCGCAGTTCCTCATCCCGCTGACCGACGTGCTCTCGGGCGAGTTGAAGCTGGTGCCGTACCCGAGGCCGGCGTCCAGGGCGGCGGCCAGGGTGAACGGCTTGAACGTCGATCCCGCCTGGTAGCCGTGGGAGCCGCCGTCGTCCTTGTCCACGGCCAGGTTGATCGAGGTGTTGCCCGGTTCCTCGTCGAAGCCGTAGCTCATGTTCTGGGCCATCGCCCGCACCCGTCCGGTACCGGGCTCCACCAGCACCTCGGCGGCGAACTTGGTGGACTCGTCCCCGGGGACGTACTTCTTGATCGCCTTCTCCGCGGCCTTCTGCATGTCGGTGTCGAGCGTGGTGCGGACGGTGATACCGCCCCTCTCGAGTATCTTGTCGCGCTCCTCCTGGGTGTCGGCGAGCGCGTCGGAGTCCCTCAGCCAGTGCATGACGTAGTCGCAGAAGAACGGCTGCTCGCTGTGGAAGCAGCTGCCGCCGCGCGGGGTCACGTCCACCTTCAGCTCTTGGGCCTTGTACTTCTCCGCCTCCTGCGCCTCCAGGTACCCGGTGTCGACCATCCGGTCCAGCACCATGTTGCGGCGCTTCGTGGCGGCTTCGGGGCGGGTGATCGGGTCGTAGTACGACGGGGCCCGCACCATTCCCGCGAGCGTGGCGGCCTGCGCGGGATCCAGTTCCGAGGCCGGTACGGAGAAGTAGCGCCGCGCGGCGATCTCGATGCCGTACGCGTTCTGACCGAAGTAGGCGAGGTTGAGGTAGCCCTCCATGATCTCGTCCTTGGTGAGCCGCTCCTCGATGTCGACGGCGTAGCGCAGTTCCTGGACCTTGCGCCCCAGGGTCTGCGCGGTGGCGTCCTCCACCTCCTCCTCGCCGTCGGCCTGCTCGATGAGCAGGTTCTTCACGTACTGCTGGGTGATGGTGGACCCGCCCTGGGTGTTGCCCATGGCGGTGCGGACCGCGGCGCGGAACGTGCCGCGCAGGTCCAGTCCGCCGTGCTCGTAGAAGCGCTCGTCCTCGATCGCCATGAGCGCCGCCGGCGCCCAGGGGCTCATCTCGTCCAGGGGCACCACGTCGCGCTCGCGTTCGGCGACCTCCGCGATCGGGTCGCCGTCCGCGTCGGTGAGCAGGACCCGCTCTGCCAGGGGTTGTATCTCCAGGTTTCCGGACATGTCCATGAAGGCCGCCGCCGAGTCCCTGGCCACCAGCCCGGCTCCACCCACCCACGGCATGACCAGTGCCGCCGACAGCAGCCCGGCGACCGCGCTCGTCCCCGTCAGACGCAGGAGCACGTCCTTCCTCGTCCCGCCCGGGACCGGTTCCGCCAGTCTCCCGCGCAGAACCGCGACCCGCCGGCTCACTCCCGGTACCGCGGCCCACCGCTTCGGGACCGCCTTCCGCAGCCCTGCGCGCGGGGAGGCGGTGCGCTCCCTTCCCCGCGAGGCCCGGTTTCGCCGCCATCCGCGCGGCGGGCGCTGGTTCGGCTCCGTCACATCGCCCCCCTACGGCCGTGTACCTCCCGGCCCGCGGACCACACGGGCAGGGTCGTCCACAGACCACGCTCGCATAAGGGGTGCAAAGGGCAAACCGTCAAAACGGGCGTGTCACCGAAAAGCTTCCCCAATCACCAGCAAAGGACCTCAGAACGAACATGTTTCATCAACAGTCACAAAGCAGACGCAGCACAAGCCCGGCACCGAGAGAGGAGAGCGTTTTCCGGAGGGATTCGCCGACCGGGGACGGCCCGCACCGGGGCGAGCACCGCGCCGACGGCCATTCGGCCGCGCCCGGGTGTCCGGAATACGGCCACGCGCTCCGGAGGTGCATTCGGACATCCCTACCCACCGCTCCACACCGCCCAACATGACCGATCAGTTTTTCGGCATTTCCCCATAACCCAGCGGAAAACAACCACAGAGACCCCTGAATCAGGTGTGGCCTTATGACCGCTTTGAGAGGTTTACCCAGGTGAAACCCGGAAAATACTCACTCTTAGCACACACGGCAAGTGTGATGAGGATCACACAAATTATTCGGCCCGGCCACTCCGCCAAACCCCGCAAGAGGGCAGACGATAGACAGCGGAGAGCACCGAAGCCGTAATCCGGACAGTTTCAGTTCCGGACACTTCGTTGACTCCACCTCGCCTTGGATTAGTCCCCGGTTATTTCCGCCTGCCGAAAATCGGCACGCTTCCATAACGCCCAAATCATGACAATTACGGTGTAGCCAGTGATCGGACGCCTGCCCATACTCGACATCTCTCCAGACAACGACCTAGGCCCGGTGAAAGCCGTCCCCGGAGAACGTTTCACCGTGGGAGCCACGGTGATCCGCGAGGGCCACGACTCCCTCGCCGCGGGCGTCGTCGTCTACTCGTCCCGGGGACGCCGCGAAAGCCTCGTCCCCATGCGCGAGCGCGCGCCCGGCACCGACCGGTACGAGGCCGAGATCAGCCTCCCCTCCGAGGGAGGGTGGTCGTTCGCGATCGAGTCGTGGACCGACCCCTTCGCCACCTGGCACCGCACCGCCCGGGTCAAGCTCCCCCTGGACCAGGACACCGGCCTCGTCCTGGAGGAGGGCGCCCGGCTGCTCGCGCGCGCCGGTCGCCGTGTTCCCCGCAAACCCGTGCTCACCAGGGCCGCCGAGGTCCTGCGCGACCCCTCGCGGCCCCCGATGGAGCGCCTCGCCGCGGCGCTCACCCCGCGGGTCCTCGACGAGATGGAACGGGCTCCCCTCCGCGAACTGGTCACCAGGTCCCGGCGTACCCGCGTGGTCGTCCACCGCGAGCGCGCGCTGTTCGGCTCCTGGTACGAGTTCTTCCCCCGCTCGGAGGGTGCCCAGACCGGTACCGCCCCCGGCCAGGAGCGCTCGGGCACCTTCGCCACCGCCGCCAAGCGCCTGCCCGCCATCGCCGACATGGGCTTCGACGTGGTCTACCTGCCGCCCGTCCACCCGGTCGGCACCAGCCACCGCAAGGGCGCCGACAACGCCCTGACCGCCGGCCCCGGCGAGCCCGGATCGGTGTGGGCCATCGGGTCGGCCGACGGGGGCCACGACGCCGTCCACCCCGACCTCGGCACCCTCGCCGACTTCGACTCCTTCGTCGCCGAGGCCCACGAGCACGGCCTGGAGATCGCCCTGGACCTGGCCCTCCAGTGCTCGCCCGACCACCCGTGGGTCGCCGAGCACCCCGAGTGGTTCACCACCCGGGCCGACGGCTCCGTCGCCTACGCCGAGAACCCGCCCAAGAAGTACCAGGACATCTACCCGCTGAACTTCGACAACGACTTCGAGGGCCTGTACGCGGAGGTCCTGCGCGTGGTCGAGCACTGGATCGGCCACGGTGTGCGGATCTTCCGCGTCGACAACCCGCACACCAAGCCGGTCGCGTTCTGGGAGAGGCTGCTCGCCGACGTCGACCGCAGGCACCCGGACGTGCTGTTCCTGGCCGAGGCCTTCACCCGCCCCGCCATGATGCGCACCCTGGCCAAGGTCGGATTCCACCAGTCCTACACCTACTTCACCTGGCGCAACAGCAAGGAGGAGCTGACCGACTACCTCACCGAACTGAGCCGGGAGAGCGCCCACTACCTCCGCCCCAACCTCTTCACCAACACCCCGGACATCCTGCACGCCTACCTCCAGCACGGCGGCCGCCCCGCCTTCGAGGCGCGCGCGGTGCTGGCGGCGCTGCTCTCCCCCACCTGGGGCATCTACTCCGGCTTCGAACTGTGCGAGAACACCCCGGCCGCGCCGGGCAGCGAGGAGTACCTCCACTCGGAGAAGTACCAGTACCGGCCGCGCGACTGGGCCGCCGCCGAGGCCTCCGGAGAGACCCTCACCGGACTCATCACGCTGCTCAACCGGCTGCGCCGCGAGCACCCGGCCCTGCGGGAGCTGCGCAACCTGCGCTTCCACCACGTGGACCGGCCCGAGCTGCTCTGCTTCTCCAAGCACCGGCCCGGCGACGGGCCCGATGATCCCGACGACACCGTGATCGCCGTCGTCAACCTCGACCCGCACCACGCCCGCGAGGCGACGGTGCACCTGGATCTGCCGTCCATCGGCCACGCGCGAGAGGAGGAGCTCAGGGTGACCGACGAGCTGACCGGCCGTTCCTACACCTGGGGCACGGACAACTACGTCCGGCTCGACCCCGCGACCGGTCCCGCGCACGTGTTCACCGTCAACGGCAGATAGCGGACCTCGGACCGGGCACGGGGTTCCGGCGGCGCACCTCCGCCGGAGCCCCTCCCATGTCCGAAACGCCTGTTGATCCGAGTCGAACATTCTTGGTGGGGAGCAGTAGATGAGCAAAGACGAGCCCGGCCCCGGCGGACACGGTCACGCCGAACACGGTCCGCTCGCCCCAGCCACCGGGGCCGCCACCGGCCCGCTCATGTCCTCCGGTGGTACCAGTGATCCCCACTGGTACAAGCACGCCGTCTTCTACGAGGTACTCGCCCGGGGTTTCTTCGACTCCAACGGCGACGGCACCGGTGACCTCGCCGGGCTGGTGCAGAAGCTGGACTACCTCCAGTGGCTCGGGATCGACTGCGTATGGCTGCTGCCGATGTACGAATCCCCTCTGCGCGACGGCGGATACGACATCTCGGACTACTTCAAGATCCTCCCGGAGTTCGGACGCACCGCCGACTTCGTGGAACTCCTGGACGAGGCGCACCGGCGCGGTATCCGCGTCATCACCGACCTGGTCATGAACCACACCAGCGACCAGCACCCGTGGTTCAAGGCCTCGCGGGAGGACCCCGACGGGCCCTACGGCGACTTCTACGTGTGGTCGGACACCGACGACCGCTATGACGAGGCGCGCATCATCTTCGTCGACACCGAGAAGTCCAACTGGTCCTACGACGAGGTCCGCGGCCAGTACTACTGGCACCGGTTCTTCTCCCACCAGCCCGACCTCAACTTCGAGAACCCCGCGGTCCAGGAGGCGCTCCTGGAGGTCCTGCGCTACTGGTTGGACCTGGGCATCGACGGTTTCCGCCTGGACGCCGTGCCCTACCTGTACGAGCGCGAGGGCACCAACTGCGAGAACCTCAAGGAGACGCACGAGTTCCTCAAACGCGTGCGCGCCGAGGTGGACCGGCTCTACCCCGACCGCGTGCTGCTGAGTGAGGCCAACCAGTGGCCGTCCGACGTCGTCGACTACTTCGGCGACTTCGAGTCCGGCGGCGACGAGTGCCACATGAACTTCCACTTCCCGCTGATGCCGCGCATGTTCATGGCGGTACGGCAGGAGCAGCGCTTCCCGATCTCGGAGATCCTCGCCCAGACGCCGCCGATCCCGCGCAACTGCCAGTGGGCGATCTTCCTGCGCAACCACGACGAGCTGACCCTGGAGATGGTCACCGACGAGGAACGCGACTACATGTACTCCGAGTACGCCAAGGAACCCCGCATGCGCGCCAACGTGGGGATCCGCAGGCGGCTCGCGCCCCTGCTGGACAACGACCGCGACCAGATCGAGCTGTTCACCGCCCTGCTGCTGTCGCTGCCGGGATCGCCCGTCCTCTACTACGGCGACGAGATCGGCATGGGCGACAACATCTGGCTCGGCGACCGCGACGCCGTGCGCACGCCCATGCAGTGGAACTCGGACCGCAACGCCGGGTTCTCCACGGGCGACCCCGCCCGCCTGTACCTGCCGCTGATCATGGACCCGGTCTACGGCTACCAGGCGCTCAACGTGGAGGCCCAGCGCGACAACCCCGGTTCGCTGCTGCACTGGACGCGGCGCATGATCCGTATCCGCAAGCGCCACCCGGTGTTCGGCACGGGCGCTTTCACCGAACTCAACGCCTCCAACCCGAGCGTGTTGGCGTTCATCCGCGAGCACGGCGACGACCGCATGCTCTGCGTCAACAACCTGTCGAGGTACCCGCAGCCCGTGGAGCTGGACCTGTCCCGGTACGCCGGGGTCAGCCCGGTGGAGTGCGTGGGGGGTGTGCGCTTCCCCGAGGTCGGTGAGCTGCCCTACCTGCTCACCCTGCCCGGACACGGCTTCTACTGGTTCCAGTTGCCCACGGCCGTCGAGCCGGAGCCCGCGCACGGGAGCCGGGACGGCATGCCGTCCTACGGCCTGCCCGCCGCCGGGGTCCGCGTGCACGCCCTCGACACCTCCACGGGGCGTGCGGCCCCATCCCGGCCGCACGGATCCGACCATCCAGTCAGCACGACGTCCAGCATTCCGGCCGGGTTCGTCTCCACGTTCGGCGACAGCGCGCCCGGTTCCTCCTCCGGGACGCCGACGCGCGCCGCGGGCCCCTCAGGCCCGATCGCCGAGCGCACGGACCGGGGTGGTGGCGAGAAGGGAAACGGGCCGCTCTGACATGTCCCAACTCGAAGAACTCCTGGCAGTCTGGCTGCCCCGGCAGCGCTGGTTCTCCGGCAAGGGAATCCCCATCCGGCAGATCCGGGTCGAGAGCAGGCACACCCTGGTGTCGGCCGGTCCCGAGGGCCCGGACCTGCACGTCCTCGTCATCCAGGCCGGACAGCGGGGCCTCAGCTCCCGCTACCAACTGCTCCTGGGCTCACGGCCGCCGCGCTCCCTGCCACCCGACCTGGCCCGCGTCGCCATCGGCGTGTGCCAGGTGTCGGGCGGCAGACCCAAGGTGATCTACGACGCGGCCCACGACGCACAGCTGACCGGGCTGCTGCTCGAACGGTTCACCGCGCCCACCGGGGCGGAACCCTCGGGCAGGGTGCGCTTCCGGACCCTGCCGGGCGGCCGTATCCGCGTCGGGTCGACCGGGCGGATACTCACCGGCGAGCAGTCCAACACGTCGCTGGTCTACGGCGAGGACTACGTCCTCAAGACCTTCCGCAGACTCTGGCCCGGCACCAACCCGGACCTGGAGCTGAACATGGCGCTGTCCGGGTCGCCGTACGTGGCCCGGCCGTGCGGGTGGATCGAGGCCGACCTGGCCGGACACTCCACCCCCACGACGCTGGCCATGCTCCAGACCTACATCCCGCAGGCCACGGACGGATGGGTGCTCGCCACCGCCGACGTGCGCGCCCTGCTGGAGGGGTCCGGGAGCGGGCACGAGCCCGGGTTCACCGGAGAGGCCGCCCAACTGGGCCGTACCACCGCCGAGGTGCACCGGTCGCTGGCGCGGGCCCTGCCCACGGACGTGCTCACGCCCGCGGGGGCGGCCGAGATGGCCGACGCCATGGTCGAGCGCCTGGCGATGGCCAGCGCCGAGGTGCCCGAACTGGCCGAGCACGCGCCCCGGGTGATGGAGGCCTACGCCGACTTCTCCGAGGTGGACGAGCCGTTGCCGATACAGCGCATCCACGGCGACTACCACCTGGGGCAGGTGATCCGCACCACGCCCGGGTGGGTGGTGCTGGACTTCGAGGGCGAGCCCACCGTGCCGGTACGGGACCGCCAGCGCCTGTCCAGCCCGCTGCGGGACGTGGCCGGGATGCTCCGCTCCTTCGACTACGCGGCCGGGTACCTGCTGGTCGGGCACCCGGGCGAGGCCGGGCTGGAGTGGGCGGCCCGGTCCTGGGCCCGGCACAACCGGGAGGCCTTCTGCCGGGGATACGCCGACGGGGGCGGGGCCGATCCGGAGAAGCACCTCACGGTCCTGCGGGCCTTCGAGTTCGACAAGGCCGTGTACGAGGTGCTGTACGAGGCCAGGAACCGGCCCAACTGGCTGCGTGTCCCGCTTGAGTCCATCGCCACCGCGGCCGCCGCGCCGCCCGTTCCCGGATGACCCGCCGGCGGCCGTCTTCCACGGGGGCGGCGGCCGCCACGACCACCCTTCCACCCCCGATCCGTACGCCACGAGAACCACGGAGCCCGTATTGACCTCGCCGCGCAGCGAACAGCGTCCGCGTGCCAGCACCGCCAAGGACGCGACGACCGCGAAGAACACGAAGAGCACGAAGAAACCCGCGGTCACCGAGGCCGCCGAGGCCGGAGCCGCCGACGGCGGCATACCGGTCGTGGAGGAGTTCCCGGTCGAGAAGGCGGAGGCCGTACCCGGGACCGCCGATGAGGCCGCGCCCGCAGGGAAGCCCGCCAAGACGGCGGCCAGGGGAAGGACGGCCGCCAAGGGCAGGGCCGGGAACGGGGGCAGGGCTGCCTCCGCGAAGGCTCCGGCGGCCGGGGCCGCCAAGGCCGGTACCGGCGCGGGGGCCAGGGCAAGGCCCGCGGCCAGGCGCAAGGCGGCGCCCGACCCCGGACTGATCGCCGAGCTGGACCGGTTGGTGGACGGCCACCACCACGACCCGCACGCGCTGCTGGGCGTGCACACCGAGGGCAGGGGCACCGTGGTGCGGGCCCTGCGGCCGGGTGCGCTGGAGGTGCACGCCGTCCTGGCCGACGGCTCCCGGCTGCGCCTGGACCACCTCCACCGGGGCGTGTTCTCGGCCAAGGTGTCCAGGAGCAGGCTGACCGCCGCGCCCGACTACCGGATCGCCGCACGCTACGAGGCCGACGGTCCCGAGCACGTGGCCGCGGACCCGTACCGGTTCGCCCCCACCCTCGGCGACCTGGACCTGCACCTGATCGGCGAGGGCCGCCACGAGGAGCTGTGGAACGCCCTCGGCGCGCACACCCGGGTCGAGGACACCGCGATGGGCGAGGTCGCCGGGACCGGCTTCGCCGTGTGGGCGCCGGACGCGCGCGGTGTGCGGCTGATCGGCGACTTCAACTACTGGAACGGCACCGGGCACCCGATGCGCAGCCTGGGCGCCACGGGCGTGTGGGAGCTGTTCCTGCCCGGAGTGGGCGACGGCGCCCTGTACAAGTTCCAGATCCTGGGCGCCGACGGGCACTGGCGGGACAAGGCCGACCCGATGGCGCGGTGCACGCAGATGCCGCCCGCGACCGCCTCGGTGGTCACCACCTCCGCCCACACCTGGGGCGACCAGGAGTGGATGGCCGAACGCAAGGGCGTGGAGCAGCACCGTGCTCCGATGAGCGTGTACGAGGTGCACCTGGGCTCCTGGCGGCCCGGCCTGGGGTACGCGGAACTGGCCGAGCAGCTGGTCGAGTACGTGAGCGACATGGGATTCACGCACGTGGAGCTCCTGCCCGTGGCGGGACACCCCTACGACGGGTCCTGGGGCTACCAGGTGACGTCCTACTACGCGCCCACGCCCCGGTTCGGGTCCCCGGACGAGTTCCGCCACCTGGTGGACTCCCTGCACCGGGCGGGGATCGGCGTGTTCCTGGACTGGGTGCCCGCGCACTTCCCCAAGGACGACTGGGCGCTGGCCCGCTTCGACGGGACGGCGCTGTACGAGCACCCCGACCCCCGCCGGGGCGAGCACCCCGACTGGGGGACGCTCATCTTCAACTACGGGCGGACCGAGGTGCGCAACTTCCTCATCGCCAACGCCCTGTACTGGCTGGAGGAGTTCCACATCGACGGCCTGCGGGTGGACGCCGTGGCCTCGATGATCTACCTGGACTACTCGCGCGACTCCGGCGCCTGGGAGCCCAACGCCTTCGGCGGCAGGGAGAACCTGGAGGCGATCGACTTCCTCAAGGACCTCAACACCGTCGTCTACCGGCGCAACCCGCACGCGGCGATGATCGCCGAGGAGTCCACCGCCTACACGGGCGTGACCACCCCGGTGGACCACGGCGGGCTCGGCTTCGGGTTCAAGTGGAACATGGGGTGGATGCACGACACCCTGGAGTACGTCAAGAAGGAGCCGATCCACCGGCAGTACCACCACGACGACGTCACGTTCTCGATGGTGTACGCCTACAGCGAGAACTACGTGCTGCCGCTGTCCCACGACGAGGTGGTGCACGGCAAGCAGTCGCTGTTCAACAAGCCGCCCGGCGACGAGTGGCAGCGGTCGGCGACCCTGCGCGCGCTCCTGGCCTTCATGTGGTCGCACCCGGGCAAGCAGCTGCTGTTCATGGGCGGGGAGATCGCCCAGGGGGACGAGTGGTCGCACCAGGAGGGCGTGCCGTGGTGGCTGCTTCAGTTCGACCACCACGCCGGTGTGCAGCGCCTGGTGAGGGCGCTCAACGAGGCCTACCGGCCGCGGCCCGCGCTGTGGTCGCGGGACACCGACCCGGCGGGCTTTCGCTGGCTGGACGGCGGCGACCGCGAGGGCAACACCCTGTCGTACCTGCGCCACGGTGACGGCGGATCGGTGCTGGCCTGCGCGGTGAACTTCTCGCCGGTGCCCCGCACGAACTGGCGGATGGGCCTGCCCTCCAGCGGCCGGTGGAACGCGGTGCTCAACACCGACGAGGCGCGCTTTGGCGGGTCGGACCACCCGGCGCCCGCGCACGTGGACGCCGAGGCCACCCCGTGGCACGGCCAGCCGTTCTCGGCGGAGGTCACCCTGCCGCCGCTCGGCGGGGTCTGGTTCGAACCCGAGCGCTAGGTCCTGTTCGGCGGGCCCGGGCCTGTGCCGCTGGGGTGGCGACGGGGTCCTGGCAGGTCCCGAAGGTGTGCCCGTGAGGTAGGAGCGGGCGCACCGTAGGGGCCGGGGACTCCCGCGCCTTCGGCGTCCGTGCACGAAGTACGGCGCAGCCTCGGGGAGACACGGCCCAGGTCCCGCAAACGCCCGTGGGCCCCGGAGCGATCCGGGGCCCACGGGCGTTTCCTGTCGGCCGCGCCTGTGCGCCCTCCGCCACCGAGGCGACCGTCGGAGGGCTCCCGGTCCGGCGGCGGACCGGGGCCCACCGGGCCCTCGGAAGGGGCGGCGTCTACGCCTCGCGCTTGTGCCAGCCGGTGAGGCGGGCGATCGCCTCGTCCAGCACCTCGTCCCTCTTGCAGAACGCGAACCGGAGCAGGTGCGCGCCCTCCTCCTGGTGGTCGTAGAACACCTGCGCGGGCACCGCGGCCACCCCCGCCTCCCTCGGCAGGGCACGGGCCACCTCCACCCCGTCCGTGTAGCCGAGCGGGCGGATGTCGGCCATGAGGAAGTAGGTGCCCTCGCACACGTTCACGTCGAAACCGGTGCCGGCCAGCCCCTCCGCCAGCCGGTCCCGCTTGTCCTGGAGCGTGGCGCGCTGGGCGGCGACCCACTCCCCCTGGTGGTCGATGGCCTCGGCGGTCGCCAGTTGCAGCGCGCCGTTGGCGGAGAAGGTCAGGAACTGGTTCACCGTCCGCACCGCGCCCACCAGCGGTGCAGGCCCCATCACCCAACCGGTCTTCCACCCGGTCACGGCGAACATCTTGCCCACCGAGGACACCGACAGCGTCCGCTCGCGCATCCCCGGCAGGGCGGCCAGCGGCACGTGCGGCCTGCCGTCGAAGGTGAGGAACTCGTACACCTCGTCGGTGAACGCGATCAGGTCGTGCTCACGGCACACCCGCGCGATCTCCTCCAGCTCGTCGGCGGTGAACACGGTGCCCGTGGGGTTGTGCGGCGTGTTCACCAGGACCATCCGGGTACGCGGTCCCACGGCCGCGCGCAGCTCCTCGGGGTCGAATGCGAAGCGGCCGGTCTCGGCGTCCGGGCGCAGGGTCACCGACCTGCGCACACCGCCCGCCAGGGTGATCATGGCGGCGTAGGAGTCGTACATCGGCTCGAAGACGATCACCTCGTCGCCGCGCTCCACCAGGGCGAGCATCGCCGCGGCGATCCCGGCGGTGGCGCCGACGGTGACGTAGACCTCGGTCTCCGGGTCCAGCTCGATGCCGTAGTTGCGGGCCCGGTAACGGCTCACCGCCTCCCGCAGCTCCGGCCGCCCGGGCCCCGGCGGATACTGGTTCACCCCCTCCAGGATGTGCCCCGAGGCGGCCTCCAGCAGGGAACGCGGGCCGTCGGTGTCGGGGAAGCCCTGCCCCAGGTTGACCGATCCGGTCTCCACCGCCAGTCGGGTCATCTCGGCGAAGATCGTCTCTCCGTACACACGCATTCGTTCGATCAGCGGTTCTTCCACCCGACGAGCGTATCCACCCGTCCGCCGCCCGGGCCATCCCCGTCCGGGGCGCCCGCGCACGGACACGAAAGGGGCGGACCGCGAAGGTCCGCCCCGTCGGGTCCGCCATCCTCCCTACAGGAGCAGGCTGAGCACCATCCACGCCACCGGACCGGCGATCAGCAGCGAGTCCAGGCGGTCCATCAGTCCGCCGTGCCCCGGCATGAACCGGCCCATGTCCTTGACCCCGAGGTCGCGCTTGAACAGCGACTCGATGAGGTCGCCGACGGTGGCGGCCAGCACGGTCGCCAGCCCGAGGACCACGCCGACCCACCACGGCCCGTCCAGCATCAGCACCACGCACAGCGCGCCGGCCACGGCGCAACCCACCACGGAGCCGCCGAAGCCCTCCCAGGTCTTGTTGGGACTGATCACCGGCGCCATCTTGTGCCGTCCCAGCAGGATCCCGGCGAAGTAGCCGCCGATGTCACTGGAGATCGTCACCACGATGAACGTGATGAGGCGGTACTGGCCGTCCTCGGGGTGCGAGGTGAGGAGCAGCCACGTCCCCAGCAGGAACGGCAGGTACACCAGGGTGAACAGGTTCGCCGCGACATCGGCCACGAACCCCTCCGTGCCGCCGCGCAGCCGCCACACCAGGGTGAGGATCGCGGTCAGCGCGGTCGCCCCCACCAGCCACTCGGTCCCTCCGAAGTAGGCGGCGACCTGCATGGCCACACCGCCGGCCGCGAGAGGGACCACGGCCAGGCCCATGCCCTTTCCGGCGAACGCCCGGTTCACCTCCCGCAGCCCGATCAGCACCGCGAGCGAGGTGATGATCGTGAACAGCTGGGGCCACGGGAAGATGGAGAAGAACACGAGCGCGCCCAGGACGCACCCGCTGGCGATGGCCACCGGGAGGTTGCGGCCGGTCCGCACCGGCTCGCCCCCCGGCTTGTGCAGCACGAAGCGCTGACCGGCCGGATCGGAGTCGTCCCCGGAGCCGCCGGGTCTGTGCTCGGGCGAGTGGTCATCGCCTTCGGAGCCGCTGGAGGAAGGAAGGGTCACCGACTAAACCTCGAGCAGTTCCGATTCCTTGTGCTTCAGCAGTTCGTCGACGGAGGCGACGTACTTCTGAGACAGCTCGTCCAACTCGGTCTGGGCGCGGTGCGCCTCGTCCTCGCCGATGTCACCGGCCTTGACGGCCTTCTCGAAGGTGTCCTTGGCGCGGCGGCGGACGTTGCGGATCGAGACCTTGCTGTCCTCGGCCTTGGTACGCGCGACCTTGATGTACTCCTTGCGGCGCTCCTCGGACAGGTCCGGGAACACCACTCGGATGACCTGGCCGTCGTCGGAGGGGTTCACACCCAGGTCGCTGTTGCGGATGGCGTTGACGATCTCGGTGCGGGCGCTGACGTCGAACGGCGAGATGACCATCATGCGCGGTTCGGGGACCGAGAAGGAGGCCAGCTGGTTGATCGGCGTCCGGGCACCGTAGTAGTCGACGGTGATCTTGTTGAAGGTCGCCGGAGAGGGACGGCCGGTGCGGATCGTGGCGAAGTCCTCCTTCGCGACGATCACGGCCTTCTCCATCTTCTCCTCGACCTCGAGGAGTGTCTCTTCGATCATGTGCGCGCTCCCGGTTCGGACTGTGGTGTTCTTGCTGTGGTCGCGGGGGCCGGTTCAGGCGGGGGTCGGCCCGACGATGGTGCCGATCTTCTCACCGCGTACCGCGCGCAGGATGTTTCCCTGGCTCATCAGGTCGAACACGACGATGGGCAACCCGTTGTCCATGCACAGGCTGACCGCGGTGGCGTCCATGACCTTGAGTCCGCGAGTGAGGACCTCGTTGTAGTTGAGCTTGTCGAACTTGACCGCGTCGGGGTTGCGCTGGGGGTCGGAGTCGTAGACCCCGTCGACCTGGGTGCCCTTGAGCACCGCCTGCGCGCCGATCTCCAGCGCACGCTGGGCGGCGGTGGTGTCGGTGGAGAAGAACGGCGCGCCCAGGCCCGCTCCGAAGATGACCACGCGGCCCTTCTCCAGGTGGCGGACGGCGCGGCGCGGGATGTAGGCCTCGGCGACCTGGCTCATGTGGATCGCGGTCTGCACGCGGGTGTCCACACCGAGCCGCTCCAGGAAGTCCTGCAGGGCGAGGCAGTTGATGACGGTGCCGAGCATGCCCATGTAGTCGGCGCGGCCGCGCTCGATACCGCCCTCGGTGAGCTGGGTGCCGCGGAACATGTTGCCGCCGCCGACGACCACGGCGACCTGGATGCCCTCGGAGACCGCCTCCGCGATGGACTCGGCCACGTACTGGACCACCTCGGGGTCGATGCCCAGACCGCCCCCGCCCGCGAACGCCTCTCCGGAGAGCTTGAGCATCACACGCTTCCAGCCGGAGTCGTGCATGGCGGGTTGGGTGCTCGTTGCTTCGTTCACGGCCTGTGGCCTCCCTTGTCGTCCCCGAGTGGCACAGGGTCCCCCGAGTCCTCCTGTCGCGGGCCGGGATGACGCACGCCCCGAACCCGCCCATATCCACCGAAGGTGCCGGGGAGCAGTCTCCCCGGCACCTCCATCATCTCAAAGCTCTCAGGCCTGGCCGACCTTGAAGCGAACGAAGCGCTTGACGGTCACACCGGCCTCCTCGACGACCTTCTGGACCGTCTTCTTGTTCTCCTTGACGAACGGCTGGCCGAGCAGCGTCACGTCCTTGAAGAAACCGTTGAGGCGACCCTCCACGATCTTGGGGATCGCCTGCTCGGGCTTGCCCTCCTCGCGGGTGGTCTGCTCGGCGATGCTGCGCTCGTGCGCCACGACATCGGCGGGGACGTCGTCCTTGCCGACGTACTGCGGGGCCAGCGCGGCGATCTGCTGGGCGAGGTCCTTGCCGACCTCCTCGTCGGCCTTGTCCAGCTCGACCAGGACGCCCATGGTGGGGGGCAGGTCCGGGTCGGACTTGTGCAGGTAGCTGGCGACGTAGGCGCCCTCGAACTTGGCGAAGCGGCGGAACTCCAGCTTCTCCCCGATGACGACGCTCTTGTCCTCGATGAAGGCCTGGAGGCTCTTGCCGGGCTCGATCTCGGCGGCGGCGACGGTGGCGAGGTCGTCGGCCTCCTGGGCGGCGACGAAGTCGGCGACCTGGTTCGCGAGCGCGATGAACTGCTCGTTCTTGGCGACGAAGTCGGTCTCGCAGTTCAGCTCGACGAGGGTGGCCTTGCCCTCGGACTCCTGCTTGAGGACGACCATGCCCTGGGCGGCGGTGCGCTCGGCGCGCTTGCCGACGTCCTTGGCGCCCTTGACGCGCAGGGCCTCGACGGCCTTGTCGAGGTCGCCGTCGGCCTCGGTCAGGGCCTTCTTGCAGGCCATCATGCCGGCGCCGGTCGTGTCGCGCAGCTTCTTGACGTCCGCGGCGGTGAAGTTCGCCATGACTGTTCTCGGATTCCCTTGGAGTGGAGAGTCTGTACGAAAAGTGGAGCGGGTCCGGCCGCGCACCGTCGCCGCCCCGCCGACAGCGGCGGGGCGGCGACGGTGCGCTGGAGCACGGAACTACTCCTTGGAGGCCTCGGTGGTCTGCGGGGCCTCGCCGGCCTCGGGGGCCTGGGCGGGAGCGTCGGCCGGGGACTCCTCGGCGGTGGCCTCGGACGGGGCCTCGGCGGCGGCCTCGGACGTCGGGATGACGTCGGCGGCGTCGGCGGGGACCTGCTCGGCGGCGGCCTCGGCGGCACCGGCCTCGGTCTCGGCGGCGGCCTCGGGCTTGGCCTCGGCCGTACCGGCCTCGCCCTTGCCCTCCAGGAGCTCGCGCTCCCACTCGGCCAGGGGCTCCTCGGCGGCCTTCTGCTCGCCGGCGCCCTCGGAGGCACCGGAGCGGGCCATGAGGCCGTCGGCGACGGCGTCGGCGACCACGCGGGTCAGCAGGCTGACACTGCGGATGGCGTCGTCGTTGCCCGGGATCGGGTAGTCGACCTCGTCCGGGTCGCAGTTGGTGTCCAGGATGGCCACGACCGGGATGTTCAGCTTGCGAGCCTCGCTGATCGCGATGTGCTCCTTCTTGGTGTCCACGATCCACACCGCGCTGGGCACGCGGGACATGTCGCGGATACCGCCGAGGGTGCGCTCCAGCTTCTCCTTCTCACGGCGGAGGTTGAGCAGCTCCTTCTTGGTGAGCGTGGAGCCGGCGACGTCGTCGAAGTCGATCTCCTCCAGCTCCTTGAGGCGCTGCAGCCGCTTGTGGACGGTGGAGAAGTTGGTGAGCATGCCGCCCAGCCAGCGCTGGTTCACGAAGGGCATGCCGACGCGGCGGGCCTGCTCGTCGATGGCCTCCTGCGCCTGCTTCTTGGTACCGACGAACAGGACGGTGCCGCCGTGGGCGACCGTCTGCTTGACGAACTCGTAGGCGCGGTCGATGTAGGCCAGCGACTTCTGGAGGTCGATGATGTAGATGCCGTTGCGCTCGGTGAAGATGAAGCGCTTCATCTTGGGGTTCCAGCGACGCGTCTGGTGCCCGAAGTGGACGCCGCTCTCCAGGAGCTGGCGAATTGTCACGACTGTGGCCATGACTGGTCCTCCTTGCGGTGGCGGGAGGTGACTCCCGCCTTCGGTTGTGCCTGACGTCCCGGCCGTACCGCCGCACACCGGAGAAGGAGTGCGGACCGCAGGTACGGTCCCTCGCTGAGGAGGCTTGTGGACGTGCGTATTGTGGTCGGTCCCTAAGGGCCGGAAACGATTCTATCCTCCGTCGGGAATACACAGGACGTACACTGCCGCCTCCGGAGTTGTCCACAGTCTCCGGCTCTCCCTGGCGGAGCCGCCCCGTCCAGCGGACCCTTGGAGTATGGCCCCCCTCCTCCTCGCCCGTCTGCTGCTGGTCCTTCCGCTTCTGCTGTTCCCCCTCCGCCCCGAGCCAACCGCCGCCGACTGGCGCTGGCCGGTGGATCCCCCCGCCCAGGTGCTGCGCCCCTTCGACCCGCCCGAGCAGCGGTGGCTGCCCGGGCACCTGGGCGTGGACCTGGCCGCGGAGCCCGGCCAGGAGGTACGCGCGGCCGGTCCCGGCCGTGTGCGCTTCTCGGGCACGGTGGCGGGCACACCGGTGGTGAGCGTGAGCCACGGCGGGCTGCGCACCACCTACCTGCCGGTGGAGTCCGGCCTGGCCCGGGGCGACCCGGTCGCCGCCGGGGACCCGCTGGGCACGCTCGCCGCCGCGCCCTTCCACTGCCGCGACCGCCCCTGCCTGCACTGGGGGCTGCTCCGCGGCGCCGACTACCTCGACCCCCTCGGCCTGTTCGGCCTCGGGGAGTTCCGCCTACTGCCGCTCTGAGGGGGCCCGCCCGGAGGCGGTGGGGGCGGTGGGTGCGGCGGAGCCGGGTGAGGAGGTGGAACGGGGAGAGCCGGATACGGGAGGAGCCCGGGAACAGGGAGGCCCCGAGCGCAGGGGCCCGGAGGCGAAAGGCCCTCCGGGCGCGAGGGGCGCGGGAGAGGAGGGGCGCGGAGGAGGACCCGAAAAGAGTCCGGGATCACCGGGGAGCGTCAGGCCCGGGGGTGGGCCCGGCGGTAGGTGTCGCGCAGGCGCTGCACGGACACGTGCGTGTAGATCTGCGTACTGCGGGGACTGGCGTGGCCCAGGAACTCCTGCACGCTGCGCAGGTCGGCCCCGCCGTTGAGCAGGTGGGTGGCGGCACTGTGCCGCAGCCCGTGCGGTGTCCCGTCCACACCGGCGGCACGCAGGTAGGTGTGCACGTCCTCACGGGCCTGGCGGACTCCCAGGCGTCCGCCGCGCGCCCCCAGGAACAGCGCCGTACCGCTCCCGGGAACCGCCATCTCCGGGCGGCCTCCGGACAGCCAGGCGTCGATGGCCTCCAGCGCGGGTCCGCCCACGGGGACCGTGCGCTCCTTGGCGCCCTTGCCCAGGACCCGCACGGTGTCGCGCTCGCGGTCCACGTCGGCCAGGTCCAGGGCGCACAGCTCGGCGACGCGCACACCGGTGGCGTAGAGCGTCTCCACCACCGCACGGCCGCGCAGGGCGGCCGGGGTCTCGTCGGGGCCCCGTGAGAGCGCGGCGGCGGCCTGGCGCTCGTCGAGCACCGCGGGCAGGGCGCGCTGCTGGGCCGGACCGGCCAGTCGCGGGCCCGGATCCGTGGCCAGCACCCCCTCGCGGTACAGAAAACGCGTGAGGGCGCGCACTGCCGCCACGCGACGGGCCACCGTGGCGCGGCTCGCTCCCGTGTCGCGGGCATGCGAGAGCCACGCGCGCACCAGGGGCACGTCCAGGTCCTCCCAGCCCCGTCCCCGGGACTCCAGGTGGGCCCGGAGCGAGCGCAGGTCGGCCAGATAGCCGCGCACGGTGTGGGGCGAGCGCCCCAGCTCGCCCGACAGGTACGCGGCGAAGCGGTTCAACACGCTCTACTCCCCCGGGGACAGGCAGGCGATCCCGTCGATCTCCACGAAGTAGGCGGGGTTGACCAGGCCGCCCACCTCCACGAGGGAGGCGGCCGGGCGGTGTCCCTCGGGAAGGCACTCGACCAGGGCGCCGCGGAACTCGTCCAGGTCGGAGATGTGCCGCAGGTAGTAGGTGAGCTTGACCAGGTGGCCGAGGTCCGCGCCGTGCCGGGCCAGGACGGCCTCCAGGTTGCGGAAGATCTGGCGGGTCTGTCCCCCGACGTCCCCGGCGACCTCGCCCCCGGGTCCCTCCGGGACCTGTCCGGAGACGAACAGCAGCGGCCCGTCCGCCAACAGGGCGTCACTGTAGGTTTTTGCCATGGCGACACCGTACCCACAGCGTTGTCGCCCTATCGCGGTTTCCCCCGAACCAGATCGCGGCCCCTCCCCTCAGTTCGGCTTCTCCCCCTCGGCTCGGCTCCCCTCCCAGCGCGGAAGCCGCCAGCCCGACTGGCAGCGCTCCACCAGGCCGGTGGCGGCCAGCAGCCCCAGGACGCGCATGGTCTTGTCCAGGCCGACCCCGCAGGCCGCCGCGATCACCGCCGGGCCGGCCCCGGAGCGCGGCACCGCTTCGAGCACGCGGACGCCGTCCCGGTCGAGTTCGGCCGACACCCGCAGCGGTCCGGTTCCGGGCGGTGGTTCCTCCCCCAGCGCGCCCACCTGGGCGAGGACGTCGTCCGCGCAGGTGACACACCCCGCCTGCCAGTCACGGAGCAGCAGGTGGCAGCCCGCCGACATCGCCGAGGTGACCGGACCGGGCGAGCCTGTTTCGTGGGTACCCGCTTCGTGTCCGGCTCCGGTGTCGGCAACAAGCCGGGGGTCTACGCGGCCCTCGATCCGTACGGACGGCAGCCCGACCATGCCCAGGTGCGGCGTGCCCACGTTCGGCAGCGCCTCCATGACCCGGGCCCACGTCCCGTCAGCGTCCCAGCGCTTGAACCGGGTGTGGATGCTGTTGCCGTTGCCGTACCGGTCGGGGATCTCGCGCCACGTGCACCGGGTGCGCGCCTTGTGGAACACCGCGTTCAGCACCGCCCGCCCGTCCAGCATCGTGCCCGAGTGCGTGCGGCGCCCGCCCTCCCACTCGTCCACGATCGGCGCCACCAGCGCCCACGCCTCGTCGCACAGCTCCGGCGGCACCATCCGGTCGTTGTTGATGAACCACTGCGACAGCGAACACGGCTTGCCGATCTGCGGCATCGGCACCGGCCCCGTGACCGTCACTCGCACGTCCAGCAGCTCCAGCACCTCGGCGCGCTCGTCCGGCCCCAGGTCGGCCAGCCGCTCGCGCGCCATGTCGGCCAGGTCTGCAAGATCGTCGGCACGGCTGCGCGCGGCCTCGGTCTCGGCCTGCCACGCGATGGCCTCGGCGCGCATCGCCTCCAGCTGCTCCAGCTCGCTGGTGAGCGTGCGCGTCGCGGCCTCCACCGCGACGGCGGGCAGCCCCGCCTTTGCGTAGTCGGTGACGGTCTGGGTGATGGCCCGGGAGTGCTCGGCGATCTGGCGGTCAAGGTCGGCGATGCGCTCGGCGTGGTCGGTGGCCGACCCAGAGGCGACCGACTTCACCCATTCGGCGGCCATGGCGCGCAACCGGTCGGCATCGCCCAGCAGCGCCACCACCTCATCCCACACGCGCGCCTCCATCTCGCGCGCCGGAATGGCCGAGTCGTCGCACACCTGCGCGCCCCGGTGGTGGGCCACTCGCCCCTTGCACCGGTAGGTCGGGCCGACCCCTACGCCGTTTGGTCGGTCCTTCCGCCCGCCCTTGCCACCCACGTAGTACGCCCCGCACTGCCCGAACAGCCGCTTTGACAGCGGGTACGCCCTACGCTCGGGGCCCGTGCCCGGCCTGGTCGGGCGCAGCGCCTCGCGCAGCTCAGTCACTTCGGCAGGGGTGAAGATCGGGTCAAGCGGGATGACCACCGTCGCGCCGTACTTGGGAGTGCCGTCGCGGTTGATCTTGGCCCCACGCCCGGCGCTGGCCCGAGCGGGGTTGCGGAACACAACCTGTGCCTTGGTGGTCGAGTCGCTCAACAGCCGGGCACGCAGGTTCACCGCCGACCAGGGGCGCCCAGACCTGGTCAACATGCCCATGGCGTTGAGCCGCGCGGCGGTGTCGCCCACGTCCAGGCCACGCTCCACCAGGTATGCGCGGGCAGTGCGCAGGACAGTGGCCTCGTGCTCGTCGGCAACCAGGTACGAGCCCCTCTTGCCCTGGCCCTCGATGCGCCACCCGTAAGGAGGTGCCCCGCCAACCCAGCCGCCCCTGGCGGCCTTCGCCTGCAATCCGCCCTGTGTGCGCTCCCGGATCAGGTTGTATTCAAGCTCGGAGAACGCGGCGTACTGCTGGAGCATCAGCTTGCCGTGCGTGGTGGTGGTGTCGATGTCCTGCGTGACTGACACGATCGCGATGTCGAGGTCTTCCAGCCGCCAGATCCAGCGCCAGAACGCACGCCCTGTACGTCCGACCCGGTCGAACTTGTGAACGACCACGGTGTCGATGTGGCCCGCTTCGGCGTCTGCCATCAGCCGATCGAATTCGGGGCGCGAGGTCAGCGACCCGGACACGCCTTCGTCGGCGTAGACGTCCACCAGCGACCAACCCCGGGCGCCGACGTAGCCCTTGCAAGCCTCGTCTTGAACATCCAGGCCGTAGCCGAGGGTCTGCTCCTCAGTGCTGACCCGTTCGAGAACTGCCGCCCTCACTTGGTTTCCCTTCTGTCGATCGATACGGGACGGCCCCCGCTGGGTGGGCGGGGGCCGGGGGATGGTCAGACCAGCTGGTGCTTGGTGGTGCGCCGCTCGGCGCCATTGACCGTATAGACAAACTCGGACGATTCGAGGCGGCCCTCGTAGGTGGCGCGCCCGACCTTGGCGCGCACGGTGTCGGTGCCGGTGCTCTCCTTCTTCTCCTTGGCAGCGGCGCGGGCGGCTGCGCGCTCGGCCTTGGCGCGCGCCTTGGCGTGGGCGCGCTCGATGCCGCTGGCCACCATGTGGGCGAAGCCGTAGCCCTCAGCGGCCTTGACGGCGTCGCCTGTCAGCGCCATCCCGTCCACGACGCGCCGGACCTCGGCGCCCATGGCTCCGGCCCGGATGAGCAGGCTTTTGAGCTTGGCGTCGTGGCCGGGGGCGAACTCGCGCGTGGTGGTCTTGGTGCAGCCGGTGGCCTCTCCGGTCTCCTCGTTGGTGAAGCGGGCGCAGTGGCAGGGGCGCTCGACCTTGGCCTTCGGGGCCTTGCTCTCGGCAGGAGCGGTAGCGGTCTCGTTCATGTCGGGCTTCCTTTCGAGCGGAGAAACGGGAGGCGGAGCCCTCCGCGCTGTTAATAAAATTAAATTATTCCAATAATTACCCCCACAATTTCAAAAGGGAACTCTGTGAATCGCGGACTGATAACGCCTTTGTTGTCGAAGGGGGTCTAGTCGGCGAGAGCGCAAGCCAGGGCGCGCATGTCGGCCGTGGGGTACGTGGAGCGGTTCACAAGGTCGCCGAACTGGTCGGTGTGGTCGACCACGAACGCGTCCCCCCGCACCTGCACCACGGCGCTCCCGATCACCAACAGGGGCGCGTCCACACCGTGGATGCCCGAGTCGATGACGCCCCCGGGACCGAGGATGCGCAGGGCATGGTTCAGCTCGATCAGCAGGTTCATGCTGCTCTGCCACTCGCTCATCGGGCGCACACCTCCAGCCACGTCCGCACGGCTCCGGCCAGTTCGGACATGTCGGGGGCCACCCGGGCCAGTGAGGGCCTGGCGGGGGCCAACCGCACAAAGGGGCGGGGGCGGGCCGCGCGTCGGGGGCGGGTCCAGCAAGTACGGTTGTTCATGCCGACAGCTCCATCTGTTGGCGCGCCGGGGGGTGGGTAGGGTCCGCCACCCCGGCACCTTAATTGGGCTCAAAAAACGGCGGGATTAGCCCGCCGGAATTCCCAATTAAACTATTACCATTTCCCACGCGCAATTACCCGGCAGACATGCGCTTATAACCGAGCGCATAAAAGAGCCCCGAGCGCTATCGAATAGCAATCGGGGCTTCGGGGCTTGGTCAGGCCACGGGGGCGGGCGTCCGCCGGACCTCGCGCAGGTACCGCTTGCCACTGGTCAGGCTGACCCCCAGCTCATGGGCCACTTGCTGGGCCGTCAGGTCCGGCCGCTGGTCCAGCAGCTCACGCACTCGGGCCACCCTCTGGGTCTTGAGGGTCACCGGGTCAGGCCCAGGGCCGGGGTGGACCATCGGCAGGGCCGGGCAGGGGTCAGGCTCGGGGGCCACCCGGTCCAGCTGAACCGGGGCGGGCGCGGTGGCCTGGTCCGGCTCAGGTCCAGGGGCCACTTCGCGGGCGGGGGTGGCCTCGGCCTGGCCCAGGTCGGGTTCAACCCCGGCGGCCCTGGTCGGCAGCATCAGGCTCAGGGCGATGCGGTAGGCCAGCTCCATGGACAGGATCGGCACCAGCCCGACCACGAGCCCGAACCAGCTGGCGAACTGGAAACCGACGAAGGCGTTCGCGAACCCGGTAAACCCCAGCGCCAGCACGAACGCCGCACGCGCCCACCAGTCGCGGAACACCAGCGCCACCAGCAGGCCGGACAGGGCGAGTGAGTCGACCATGCCCGCGCTGGCGTAGGCGGTCCACCCCTCCTCCCCGTAGCGACCCATGAACCCGTGCAGCCGCGTGTACGAGACGGCGAACCCGGTCACGGTCAGGCCGGACAGCACCACCAGTGCCACCCACCGGACGGCGCGCTGCGCGGACTCGGGCGCACTGTCGGCGCCTGATTGAATGGACATCGACACTCCAAGAGTCGAAAACAGCCCCGTGCCGACCGCCATCGGCCCGGGGCTGGTCTGTGTTCGGACTCGGTCACTTGCGGGGCAGGGTGCGGCGCGGCGTCGGCCGGGTGGCGGGCACCACCGGGGCCGCAGCGCTGGCCGCAGCCGCAGCCCGAGCCGCACGGCCCGTCCGGCCACCACGCACCCGGTCGGCCACCTGCTCGCGGCTGAGCTGGGCGGCCTCGGACCGGACCTGGGCGGCCAGGTGCTGGGCCGCGTGGGCGGCCAGGTCGGTCGCCCCCCGCCGGTCACCCTCGCTCGCCAGCTCGGCCACTCGCCGGGCGGTCTGGACAGCCTCGTCCAGGACCTCGCCGTCCAGCCCCCGGCTGGCCATCCGCTCTCGGGTCTGGTTGGAGTCGTGCCCGTCGCGCGCCTGGAGCAGGTACGCGTACACCGCCTGTCCCCTGCGCTCGGTCTCGACCTGGGCCGGGCCGCTGTTGTTGCTGTTCATGTCGGTTCTCCTCGGTGTGATTCGCTTGAGTCGGGGTGGCTACTCCAGGGGCGCCCACCAGTCGCGAGGTGGGCGCCCCGCCCACTCAGTCGTCGGCCACCAGCGCCCGGGGGTCGACGTCCAGCCGCTTGGCCACCGCGAACAGGTGGGCCGCGCTCGGACTCGACCTATTGCCCTCCCAGAGGGTGACCTGTTTCCGGCTCGCGCCGATGGCGTCGGCGAGCTGCTGTTGCGTGAGCCCCCGCTTGCGCCGTACAGCCCGGATCACCTCGCCCCGCACCCTCATCAAGAGGCGGCCCCCTCCTTCGTCAGGCTCGGGGTGCACGACGGGCAGCCGACGCCTCCGGGCCTGTGCGCGGCCTCGGCCATGAGCCTGTCGGGCATGGCCCCGGTCCCCACTCGGCGCAGGGCCCAGGCCAGGTCGCTTTCGGCGCGTGCCTCGGCTGCCTTGCGGTCGGCCGGGTTGGTCTCGCCCTTGATGTCCTGCGCTACGCGGCGCCCGATCCACCAGGCTGCGGCGGTGGCGGTGTGCTTGCGGTTAAGCTTCTTCATCGGTCAGCTCCCTCGGGGCCGCTGAGGATTCCGGCGTCTTCCATGGCGATGCGGACCTGCGCCAGGTCGCCCAACACCCACAGCAGGCGGAGGTGGTCGGACTCGTCCTCGGCAGCCTGTCGTAGCTGCTCGGGCGTGGCGTCGGGGTTGTTCAAGGTCTGCCCGGCCGCAGCTGCGCGGTCGGCGATGGCCCGCTGCCTGGCCGGGTCGAATACCACCGGCGGCAGCTCGATGCCCATGCCGCGCGCCGCTGCCAACGTCGCCTGGACCTCGCCGGGGCCCGGCTCACGCTCACCGCCCGTCATCGAGAGTCTCCACGGTGGTGTTGAGGGCGCGGGCCAGCCGGACCAGCTGCGACGACGGCGGGCGCACGGTGACGCCCTGCTCCAGCTTTGCCACCGTCAGGGGGTGGACCCCGGCCATCTCGGCTAGCTCGCGGCGGCTCAGTTTGGCCCTGCGCCGGGCGCGCCGGACTTCGTTCGCGTCGATCACTGTGCAGCTCCTCATAGGTGGGATCATCCGATCTATCTCCACCCCAGCAGCCCCGGCGCACGCGCGCCAGGTTAGGGGCGGGTAGCCCTACCTCGTGACGCTGACCACACCAACCCCGTCGCCGGCCGAACTCGTCGCTTACGGCCACTCACTCGCCGCGGCTAGCCCTGAACGCCGGGGTGTGGCCTGGCAGGGGGCACACGGGCGTGCATATGTCTTTCTGAGGCTCGGACGGCCCTCCGAGCGCACGAGGGCGCGCCCCGGGGTGCTGGGCCGGGTGCACCCACGCCAGGTCGCGGGCGTTCAAGAAAAACCGTGCAGCACCCGGGCGGGCCACCACATGTGGGGCGGCTCCTCGATGACCAAGGCGCGGATGTCATGCCAGTCGGTGGCCAGGGCGTCGGTGTCGACCTGGGCCCACCGGTCAGCGCGCGCCCACACCTGGAAGGGTTCGCCACGCTCGGGGGCGGTCACGATGGCGTCCAGCTCCTTGACCAGGCGCCACTGGTCAGCGTTGAGCCGGTCGGCCTCGACCCACACCACGACCGAGGGCACGTGGTCGGGCTCGGCTTCGGGGGCGGGCAGGTCGTACCCGGACACCATCGGGTCGAAGTCCTCGGGCAACAGGTCGCGCGCCCCGGCCCACTCGGAGTCAGGGGGCGGGGCCACGCACAGCTCCGGGTCGAAGCGGGTTTCGGGGTCTGCCGCCCCCTCGGCCAGCAACTCGGCCGCCTGGTCGGGCCAGCGGAAGTAGCGGGACTCACCAAGCGGCTCGGCGTCGCGGGCCACGGGGCACAGGTCGATCGGCGCGGGCAGCACCAGCCGCGCCCACCCGCGCTGGCCGGTCCACATCCAGTTCAGCAGCATCCACGCCGCTGTGTTCTCGTCGTTCATGCAGGCAGGCTGCCACGGTTGGCGCGAACAATCGCATTGCGCAGCAGGCATGGTCACCGTGGGTGACGCACTGCTGGTCCGGCTGGCTGCCGCCGCGCGCCGCGCGGGTGTGTCTATCCAGCGCTCGGTGGGATCTTGATGGCCACAGGAGCACCCGAGGCCGGTTGAATCACACGTCCTACGCAGTCACACGGTGCCGCGAGCTGTGCGGTCGGCTTCAAAGTGAGAACATTAGTCTGGTGTAAGAGGTGACTTTCCGGAAAGCAGACTTTCGTGTCCATAGATCCCCCCAAACGGTTCAGTTTTGACCCTTCTCTGTCTGCGTCGAGTGCCCAAGAGCTTGCTTGGGCGCTAGATCCCCAGACAGCGAAGAAGCATCAAGAGAGGTTGGGGGGCGTCCTATTGGCAGTGATTGCGGTCGCGGTCGTCGTCGCGGCTGCTTGCTGGGGAGCTTTCGGGCCCGTCGGTGGACTGACCACCGTGGGTGCCGCCCTGGCCACAGTGCTGGCCCTTACGATGTATTCCACCAACCGGCATGAGCAGCGCATAGCGTCGGTCATGAAGCAACACGAGCACCACCACGTGCGCCCGGACGACTTAGCTACGACCGAACGCAACCTCTTGCTGCGTACCCAGCAGGGCGTGGACGCGATTGTTCACTCGGACCTACATGGCAAGGAGATCATCGATGACGAGATCCTCAGTGCCGTGGTCCTAAGTGACGTTGAGTGGAGCATTGCTCGCCAGCTGCGCAGCCAGTCCGAACGGCGAAAACGCATCGAGTCCTCCCCAGCGCCGGGGAAGCGAAGCCAGGGCGTTGCGGCTGAACTTCTCGCAGCTGTGGAAGAGGAACAGCGGCTGACCGAAGGCCAGGTGCGCACCATCGCCGAGTACGAGGCGCACGTTCGCGCGGCTGGAAAGGAACTGGCCGACCTGGCCGCAGCGCGTGAGCTGTCCCATCTGAAATCGGAGCTGGAATCGGCGAATCCCTGGGTTGAGGCTGCAGTCAGTGCTGACGCCGCGTCCCTTCAATCCCTCACCCAAGTCCGTGACATGGCGAAGCGGATCGCTGAACTGGCGATCTTTCCGGAAGAACGATAATTCCGACAGAATCGAGTCCCAAGTCACACACCCACCCCCGCTCCAGCGGCTACCGCGCCCCGCGCGGGTGCCTCTCTCTAGCCCTCCGTGGGGTCTTCCTGGACACGGGAGCGCCCCGGGCGTGCGCTGGGCCCGGGAGCCGTTCCCGGCTCAGGGGAGAGCGGCCGGTGGCATCATCGGGGCATGAGCGACACGGACAAGGATTACGTACTGGACCTGTGCGACGAGGTCATCGGCCAGCCCTGCGAACGCCGGTACACGTTCGACTGGCTACGGGGCGACCCGCCCGCGCCGGGCCGCGAGGGCAAGAAGCTGCCCGCCATCGGTGGCTACTGGCCAGACCTGCGGCTGGTCGTGGAGTACCGGGGGCCGCACTTCGACCAGCCGGAGCGGCACTACGCCAACCGGGCCACGGTCAGCGGTGTGGAGCGCGACGAGCAGCGCGTCATCTACGCCGCCCGGCGCGACGAGCTGATCCCGCAGCACGGCCTGCGCCTGGTGGTGGTCGGGTCCCGGCACCTGGGCCACGACTCCAGCGGCAAGCTGACCCGGGACCGCGCCCACGACCTTGAGGCGCTCCGGTCGCTCCTGGCCCCCTGACCGGCCCGGGTCAACCGGCCGCTGGGGGCGTACGGTCGGGACGGGTGAGCCGCCAGGGATCGGGGGAACCTAGCCGTCACCTTTCTCGGTGACCTGAGGCGAGGGCCCGGGCGGCGAGTAGCCGATTGAAGCGAGCCCGGTCCCCTCAATCGGGATCTCAGCTCTAGGGCTTTTTCGGACCGACACCCAGTCTCCCTTAGTGCGGTGCGGCCACGCTTTCCACCAGGGGTCCCCCTCCCGAGGCTTCACCCTGAGAGAACGCCAAAACCACCTCCACTCCTGGAATTCTCGCGTACACAGATTGACCCTTTCGCCACGGTGAAGGCTAGGACGGAAAGTGATCCATCGAACTTCGACCCAGGCGTCCCCCTTCTCCGGGGGGTAGATGAATGCCGACAGTTCGATGGGGTCCGAATATCGGGCCATGGCGTTCTCACGCTTCCAAACACCGGAAAACCTAACACCCGGGCCGTATATGCCCGCTAGAACATTGAAGAACAGACCGGTCCCCCCGGCGTGCACGGTAACGCGGACCGCACCGGTTTGGTCAGCTTTTTCGTGGTGGGTGCGATACCTCCAAACATGTTGAGGGCGATCCAACCACTCCCAACGCGCTGCCAGTATCGCGGCCACCGCAGCCACACTCGCAGCAATAAACGTCAGCCAGTCCACGTGAACCTCCAGCTCACCCGGGTTGCCTCACTGGTCTACCCGTCCCACTGGGGCTCTGAACGCAGTCGACTTAGAGCCCCGGAAGCTGGTTGACCAGGTAGCCGATGAGCCCGCCCCCGATCAGCCCGACCGCAGCCCAGAAGAACGACACCCCGCCATCGGCCACGAGCCGCTGCCCGAACGTGGGCCGCTCGGCCCTGGGCACGTTCAGGATGATGTCCTTCACCTCGGAACCGCCCTTCTCGCTACTGGCCCTGACAGCGGCTCCAGAGATGCCGAGTCCAAGCCCGCCGAAGATCAAGGCGATAACACCGGAGACGAGACCTGTTTCCTGAAACATTCTCTCATTCAAGGTGAGGGCGACTATGCCGCCAGCAACCGACACAAAGCACACCGCCGCGAGAACAAGCAGCAACCACCACGACCTCCCCATTCGACAGGGGGCGCAAATCTGCTGGACCCGAGTCAGAGCGCCGTAGGCGGCGATATCCGGTTCGACGAGCCCAACTTTGGCACCCGGCCCAATCTCGACAACGACATGCAACCCCTCCCTGGTGGCCGCCATCTGTACAAGGTCGAGCCGTTCGGGTAGCTCGTCGCGTATCTTCGCGAAATCCTCGGGCTCGTTGCCCGAGACCTCCTCATTCACCAGGAACGACAAGGTGCCAAACTCAGCTAGCACGCGCGCGATGGCTTCCATGTCGTCCCGGTAGAGCTTGAGACGCCCCAGTGGGTGGGTCTCCCGCCTCTTCTTAACTCGTTCAACCGCCATACCGACATCTTGGCGCAGATCGGGCCGGGACGGCTCCACAAGGCCGGAAAGTGAAGCGCATCCGTTGCCGGAACCGGTTCACCGACACAACCGCTGAAACGATGACCAGCGGCGTTCTCTCGCTGTATGGTGCCGCCATGGAGTCTCAGCCACCAACGGGCTTGGACATCGCCACCTTCGTGATCGCCGTCGTCGCGGTCGTCACTGCTGCCGTGTCACTGACCTGGAACGTCCTGTCCTGGCTGTTCTCAGGCGGACTGGCGAAGGTCGAGTTGGACGACGGCGTTATCCACGCTAACGGCACCACGTACGCGCTGACGGAGAGAGGCGAGCCCGTCGATCCCAGCGTAACCAAAGCCGGATTCACGAGGCGGGCCCTGTTCGTGACCGTGCGCAGCAAGGGGCGGCTGCCCGTCACCGTCGCGCAATGGCACCTCAAACTGCCTAAGCACAAGTATGTCGAAATGAACTCGCTTCACGGTCCAAGCTTGCCTCATCGCCTTGAACCGGGCGAGCAAGCTATGTGGGCCATCGAGGTCGACGAACAGATGCTCTCCATCCTCCGCGATGACCGAGCATGGGCGAAGGTCGATGACGTTGAGGTCTACGCGGTGGTCTCGCTCGGCAGCGGCAAGGAGATCAAGACCCCGCAGCGGATCACCTTCACGGCCAACGAGCTGGAGCAGGGCGAGTAGCGGCTACTGCTCGTTGGCGTCGGAGGGCGGGGCCAGGTCGACCGTTCCCGCGTAAAGCCCGTTGGGTCACCGACCCAAACGGTGCGCGCCCAGCCAGTCGCCGAACTGGGCCGACATAATGGTCTCCGCACAGACCATCCCCCTCCCGGAGGACCCCATGACGGCCCCATCCCCCACTCCGCCAGCTTCCAAGTTCCCGGCCGGATGGGCGTTCGGCTGCGGATGCGGGGGCATGATCCTCGGCGCCGTGGCCATGCTCATCTTCGTGCTGGCCACGTACCCGATGCCCGAGGACACCGCGACCACCGCACAGGCCGAGGTGGAAGAGCAACAGGTCGGGCGCGATGAGGCGTTCGAGTTCAACCAGTTCAACGTCACTGTCGAAGACGTCGAGATGGACGCCACGCACTTCGACGGCGACATGATCACCTCGGCGGGCACCTACGTGGTCGTGACGGTGCGGGTCGAGAACACCTCCCAGGAACCTCAGGAGGCGGACCGGCGGTGGTTCCGTCTGGCGGACGCTGAGGGGGCCGTCTACGAGTACGACAGCAATCTGGCCATCCGGACGCGGCAGGACGTGAACCCGGGCAACGCGCTGGTCGTCCCAAACCCCTACAGCGTTCCGGCCGATGCGGAGATCACCCACCTTGTCGTCGGGGACGAAGAAGACGAGGCAGTGGTCAGAGTCGAGCTGTAGGCCACCGGCGCCCCCAGCTCCGCGGCTAACGAGTGGTCATTGCTTCACAACGACGAGTGCAGCCGGCCACGGGCCGCTCCCCCTTGACCTGGCGGGGCCGGGTGGGCCCGACACCCGCCCCCACCCACGCCAGGCGCCCGGAGACACCCCCGGACGTCAGAGAAAGGCCACCGGGGGCTCAGCCCTCGGCCGCGTCCCGCTCGGCAGCGGCCTCCCGGCGCTCGCGCGGGGTCACCTCGTCGGTCGACCACTCCAACAGGTCGGCGGGGTCGCACTCCAGCGCCCGGGCCAGGCGCCCAATGTTGCGCAACTGGGGCGCCGACCACCCGGCCTCCCAGTCCGCGACCAGGGGGCTGGTCGGGCGTGTGTCGATCAGGCGGGCCAGGGCTTCGCGGCTCAGGTTGCGCTCGGTGCGCAGCCGCTTGAACGCCTTCCGGTCGAACCGCAGAGTCGGGGTGGGGTCGGGTTCTGTCATGTCTGGTTCCTCCTCATGGTCGGCAGTCAGTCCAACCGTCTCCGTGTAAAGGCCGCTGGGGGGCGGGACGTGCGTGACCGGAGTGTGCGCCGGGGGGCGGTGTGCCGAGAGTGTGCGTCTCCCCCTCCCCAGAGGGGAGACGCACACTCGCACACCCGTCTGTGCGCATACTGTGCGCACACCTGCACAGTCCCGTCCCCTCGGACACTTGACGCTCTGCGGGGGGTGTGCACGACACTATGCACGCACACCCCTTCGGGGCAGGTCTCGTGCACACCCTTCGGGTCACTTCACGCGCCGGTACTGCTTGGGCCCGTCACCGCTCTTCCAACCGGGCTTCTCAGCCAGGTAGCCACCCTCAACCAGGTTCTTCACCGCGCGCGTTACGGTGCTGGGGTGTCGGTCTGCGGCCTTGTCCAACTGGTTCTTGGACACCCACTTGTCGGCAACGCCAAAGGTGGGCTTGGCAGTCTTCAAGATCCCCATCTCAACCGGCCCCAAGTCGTCCGCCCCCCGTTGGCCCTGTTTCGCGTTGCCGCTGTCGGGGTCGGTGCCCAGGTCGGTCCAATGCATTTCGAGCGGCCCGCGCCCGGTAGTCGTCACGTCCACCTGGAACTCGTGGCCGGTGCTGAGGCCGTTCCGGTGCTTGAGCACCGTGGCCGTGAGCTGGCCGTCCTCGGTCTTGGTGAACTTGCGCTTCATGGACAGTCGGACGGCGATACTGCTCTGCTGGACCTTCACCGACGCGCCCCGGGCGTGCAGACCGCCCCCCATGCCCTGGTGGTCGATAAGGCAGAAGGCCACGCCCGGGTGCCGGGACACGAACTGCTCGATGTTGGTCCACAGCCTCATCGCGCCCGCGTTATCGTCCTCCAAGCCCGAGTTGCTCATCAGCCGTGAGACCGAGTCCGCGATGACCAGGGTGGCGTCCGGGTGTTTCTCGATCAGCTTGTCGAGCATCTCCGGATGAGCAGCGAGGTTCCACCCACGGTGGCCGTACCGCTTAAACCCGGCGCGCTGCTCGGGTGTGAGCTGGAACGCTGACAGCTTGTCGAAGGTCTGATCCTTGGGCGACTCCTCGTCGATGAAGACGACGGTCTCGCCCCGACGCAGCCGCTCGGCAGTCGCCCACAGCAGCACCATCGTCTTGGCCGACTCATAGTCGCCGATAACCAGTGACAACCACCCGGGCTGGATGAACAGGCCGGAGCCGGTGAAGTCGCGTTCAACAGTCTCGGTCTCGTCCCAGTCGTCCGGCTCCCCAAGCTCGGTGTTGCCTCCGGCCGCCAGGATCTTGGCGCGCTCCTCGCCCCGAATCCGGGCGATCTGTCGGACCAGTTCGGCACGGGCGTACGGGGTCTTGTCGAACGCTTCCGGGTCACGTTCAGCGAGCGCAGCCAGGTGGCCGTAGTACAGGTCGAACGCGTCGTCCCGGATGACCCACCCGGCGACGTCGTTGAACAGCTTCTCGCGGTAGCCGTCCCACGACCGCACGACCTCGGCGGGGTCGACGTCGCCCCGGAGCAGCTGGGCGCCGAGCTTAGCCTCTGTCGATTCCTCGTCACGCTTGGCCTTCTCGCGCCGCCAGATGCCGACCTTCTTAGCGACCTCGGCGTCTGTGAGCGGGTACGCCATGCGGCTGTTGACCCACCACAGGAACCACTCGAACATCGCCTCGGAGTCGGTGACCTGAGCGGCGTACCCGGCCACCCTGGTCATCTGGTTGTCGCGCCCGATGCCCTCACCCGGCTTCATCGGCAGCAGCTCGTCCACTGCCGCGCGCAGCCGCTGTTCGATGCTGCCCTCGTACTGGGCGGGGCTGGAGCCACTGCCCGTGACGGCCCCGCCCTTGGGGGCAGGCTCGGGCAGCATAGCGTTCAGCTCGTCGGGGTCCCAGCCCTCGAACTCGGGGTCGATGTACTCCAACACGACGGGGTTGGCAGGGTCGGTCTTGTGGTTGAACGTGCCCGGCAGCCGCAGGACCGAGCTGGCGTTCTCCTTCGTGGAGTCACCAGCAAGAGCAGCGGTGAGCTGGGCGTTCAAGCGGTCGATGACCTCGCGCGGGACGTCCCGGTTCAGCTTCACGTACGCGTGGAAGTTGCCGCTCGTGCCGGACCTGACAACAGCCGCGTTCAGCTTGTCGAGCAGCGCCAAGCGGGTGGCCCTCTCCTCGTCGGTCCATTCGTCGGTGTGGTCGGCGTCAACCTGGCACACACGGCCGTTGTCGGTGGCGTTGTTCGCCTTACGGTGCTCCGAGTTGAGGAGCGCAGGCGTAAACCACACCTCGCGGCTGCCCATGACCATCTCGGCGTACGCCGGGATCTTGTCGCGGTCCTGCGGCCACGAGTACCAGGCCGCGTTACGAAAGTCGGACGGCTTGCGCCCCGACTTGATGTCGCGGAGGCGGTGGTCGGTTGCCAGGCAGACCAGCCCCGGCCGCTCGCCCCACAGCCAGTCCAGCAGCCGCAAAGCCGCGCTGGGGTCGACTTGTTCGCTGGTCACCGGACCTGCTTCGATGGGGTCAGAGTTTTGGGGTTGTGCCGGGCTCTGGTGGCCCCCCGTCTGGTCAGCGGGGGGCTGCTGCGTGTCCGGGGCCGTCATCGCTGTTCACCCCCCGACCGCTGGTCGGCGTCGGCGGGGCGCGCTCCGAACAGGATGGCCAGCAGCCGCCTGTACGCGGCGTCGCTCATGGGTGCGGTGGTCCACTGAACGTCGGCGGTGCCCTCTTCGTTCGGCACAGCGTCGGCGAGGGCGCTCACTGGTCGTCCTCCGCCCACTCGATGAGGGCGGTGGGGTGACAGCCGAGGGCGTTGGCCAGCTGGCCGATGGTGCGCAGGTCGGGCTGCTGCCGACCGGTCTCCCAGCGCCACAGGGTGGCACGGTCCTTACCGCTGACAGTTGCCAGTCGGTTCCGGGACAAGCCCCGCTGCTCGCGGATACGCTGCAGGGCGCGGTGGTTGAATCTCAGCGTGTACACGGGTGGTCTCCCGAGACGAAGGTCGGTACGGCTCCGACCTCGTCCCGACCCCCACTCGCCCTTTCGGGTAGCCAAGATCTACGAGTTCAGTGCTTGGTGGTGATCCCACTCCAGCACCCGAGCTGGGGCGGCACAAGCCGTGGGGGTGCCCCTGTTACCGCCCTCCCCCGGTACCCCCAGTACGGCAACGACACGCCGGGCTCTTACGGGGCTCGTTACTCGTCGTCTGGGCCGGCGCGACGAGAAGTGACAACAAGGCGTGTTCAGGCCGACGCAGCCTCGTGATTCGCTCGTGATCGCTCCCGGCAGCGCATCACAGGTCGGCCACACCGGCTCCCCCGTGTCAGCAGGGGGTGGCATCATCCGCATGAGTGGAGACAACAGCGGCAGAGGGCGGGACCCATGGCAACCTTTGAAAGCGTCTGGCGCAGCATCGAGGCGCACTCGGGCCAGGTGTTCCACACCAAGACCGGTGTCCCGTTCAGCTACGCCGTACAGAGCGGGCAGGTCCACCTCGCCAACACCAACCGCGTCATCCCGCGCAACGACTTCGCCAAGGCGCACGCGCTCATGCCGTTGAGCGGCCCCGGGCAGATTCGGGACCTCGTCCAGGGGTCCGCCTACGTCTTCGGCATCCTCACCGACCAGCGCATCGGTGCCTAACCCCGGCCCCTCTGGATGACCACGCGCCCCGACCCACGCCCGGGGCGTAGCCGGGCGCAGCCTACTCGGCTTGCTCGTGAAGGTCCTCAACGCGGGCGTCGACGCCGTGAGTGAAACTGACGATGCGCGTCACGAAGCCCAAGCTGACCGTGACGCTCTTCTCCCACAACCCGATGAACTTGGTCGAGAAGAAGTCATTGGCGCCTGGCATCTCGCCCCTGATGGTCTTCTCCTCGTCCTTGCCGGACGCGACGTACCGGATCAGCAGGTTCGTCAGCTCCTCTGCGTCCTGGGCCTCGTAGACCTTGATTCCCTGCTCGTCATCGTGGTGGCGAACGACTGCGATCACGCCTTACCTCCAGCCACATCGACGGAGTAAGTAGCGCTGACCAAGTGCGTCAGTGCCCCCTCGACAACCTGCACACTCGCCGTGATCCTGCGCTTCTTGTTGCGGGTGCCGCGTTCCTTGCCCAGGTCGAAGACCGTCCCGGTCGATCCCATGTTGGAGAACGCCCTGTTGATGATCCTCGTGTCGTAGCCGTCGAGTTCAAGGCACTGGATCAGCAGGTCCCTCAGCAACTCGGCATTGGCAGCCTCATAGACCTGAAGTGCCCTTTGGCGGTTACTGAAGTAGTTGACAGTCGCTATCACGGGGCGTCCTTTGGGCTCGGCTCGGCTACTGCTCGGGGGTGCAGTGCGTTCGTGAAGCTACACCACCCAGGGGCGCATGGGGCATGCCTCGGTGGTCCCTCCGCGCCGTTCGGTGGGGTCTCGGAGCGCACGAGCAGCCCCACCGGGCCCGAGCCCCGCCCCGCACACGAAAGAGCCCCGGAAGCCCATCCGAGAGCTTCCGAGGCCCGTCTCTCGATCAGTGCGCGCGCTTGCGCTCGATCCCCTCCCGGACCGCGTCGGCCCAGCCCAGGTCAGCCGCCCACCGCTCGGCCGTCTTGCCGATGACGGTGTCGTCGCCCGTCCACAGAACCTGGTGGCCGCCCGCCCCTGCCTCGATCAAAAAGCCCTTGAGCTTGGCGTCGTGGCCCTGCGCGTACGTTGCCCGCGTGGTCGACAGGCACCCGGTGGTGACCCGGCGCCAGATCGACTCCCCACCGGGACCCGGCTGCTGCGGGATCAGGTACGAGTACGCCCCGCAGGCGCACACCTTGGCCAATGTCTCGTTCTTCACGTCCAACATGATCACACCTCAGACTCGGCAGGGCGGGCCCGGCGCTCGGTCAGAACCCGCTGCGCCTTGCGCCAGGGCTCGGGCAGGGGGTTGCCAGCGGTGAGCCACAGGTGCAGCTGGTCGAACGCCTCGTCAGCACGGGCCAGCGCCGCCCGCAGCGTGGCCTTAGTGGCGCGGGTGTCGTGGTGCTCGCGCAGGGCTTCGGACAGCCGATCGAACAACTCGTCCGCGTGGTCGTCGGGGCTGCGGCCTTCGGCCGTCATGGGGTCTCTCCTCGTTGCTCTCGACGCTGGTCCGCGCCCCGGCTCCGCCGAGGGAGCGGGGGCCGCTGGGTCGGCCACACAACCGGAGCGGGGCGTCTGCGCGGCCGGGTCAGTCGCGCCAGGTCGGCGAGGGTGACGGCGGGGGGGCTGCTGGTCTCGCGACTGGGCGTCCATGGGCCCAACGATGCCGAGGAGTCACGCAACGTGACAGGGATAAAGCGTCCTAGTTTTGCGCGCTTAAGGGGTCACGCCCACGAACTCGGCGAGCTGGCACAGCCCCGGCGGCTGCACGGGCCCGGCGTACAGGTCCTGGATGATCGCAACCGCCAACGTGTGGTGGCGCATCCAGTCGGGGGACGCCCGGCGCAGCCGCTGCAACGTGGCCACCGCCCCGTGGGCGTCGCCAACGTCGGTGTACGCTCGCGCGACGTCCAGCAGCAGCCATGTCCGCCAGCTGGGCGGGGTGTCAGCGCTCAGCCGCATCCCCTTCGCCAGCTCCAGGGCCTCGTCCGGGCGCTTGTGCTGCACGGCCAGCCGCACCCGCTCGATGCGGACCGAGCTGCGGCTGAAGATCGACACCGACCGGCCGTCCCTGGGCTGGGGCAGCTTCGACAGACGGCGCGCCTGCTCCTCGGCCGTCACCATCATGTCCTTGGCCTGCTCGTAGTCGCCCGACCGTGCGGCGCTGGTGGCGCCGCTCATCACCAGACCGCCCCACACACGCAGGCTGGCAGCGGTGTCGGTGCCGACCTCGCGGTCCACGCCGTCAGCCGCGTGGATGACCAGGTTCCCGGCATCGTCCAACCTGTTCTGGCGCTGGTAGGCCCACGCCACCGACCCGAACACCATCGGGGCCAGCAGCGGGTCACCCGAGTTGTCGGCCGCGTTCGCGGCGCGCTCCAGGCTGGCCAGCGCCAGGTCTGTCTTGCCCAGCCGGATGGCCAGGTGCCCGGCGAGCTGGAGCGCCTTGCCGAGCGCGTGCTCACCCTCGGCCCGGCTGTAGCCGGACCCCACGGCGGCAGCAAGCCGGGCGTCGGCGATGATGTCGGGCAGCACGTCCAGCAGCCGCCCGAACTGGGCCCCGTGGTACAGCGACCAGCCGTCGGAGACCTCGGCGCGCAGCAGCGGCAGCGACAGCGACTCGGCCGCGTCGCGCGGGGGCGGTGGCGCGAAGAGCGGGGGCATGATGGCCCGGCGCAGGGCGACCAGTTGCGGGGGTTCGGCGTCACCGTTGGAGGGCACGGCGGGCGGGTCGCCGAGCAGGGTGGTCAGCTCCACGCCCAAGCCGGTGGCCAGGGCGTGCAGGGTGGGCAGCCGGGCGCTGTGCTTGCGCTGCTGCTCCAGCTTGCGAACGACGTCGACGGACACGCCCGACCGCTCGGCCAGCCCTTCCTGGGTGAGGTCGGCAACGCGGCGCAGTTGGGCGAGTCGTACCCCGAGGTGCTCCATGCCGACATGCTATTGACCGCGTCCAGCCCCGGGCATCGAGTTCGGATACACCCATGCGGTAACAGCTGCGCGAAACTGAGCACACAGCGATAGAACCGCTGGGATGCTCAGAACATGGACTCCGAAACTTGGGCGGCCGTCGCCGCTGTGGGCGCCGTCGCCGCTGCCGCCATCGCCCTCGTAGCGCTCTTTTTCACCGGACGGGCCGCCAACGCCGCGAAGAAGCAGACCAAGCATCAAAAGGACGCGGTCAAGGCTGCAGAAGCGCAGACCAGGCTTCAGGAGAAGGCGGTTAAGGCTGCGATCGCCCAAACCGAGCTTCAGCGTGAGGCAGCCGAAACCGCAGCTGCTCAGACCGAGCTTCAGCGCAAGGCAGCACAGGACGCTGTCCAGCCTTATGTCTGGGTGGACGTAGTACCGGACGAGGCCCAAGGAACGATCCTCAACCTGGTACTGGGTAATTCAGGCCCGACGTTCGCCCACAACGTCCGGGTCACGATTGAACCGCCTCTACCTCAAGGGAAACTCCACGGCGCGACGAGTGGCCAGAAGCGGCTCAGCGAGGGCATCACAGCGCTCGGGCCCGGTCGCAAGCTCGTCTGGTCCCTAGGGGTCGGGCATGAGGTCGTCCAGGAGGACGAGCCGAAAATCCACACGATCACGATCGACGCTGATGGGCCGTTCGGACCGCTCCCCCAGCAGCCCTACAAGATCAACCTCACCGACATCCGAGAGACCCGAGACGCGCCTGAGGGCAACCTGCACTACGTCCGCAAGGCCATTGAAAAGGTCGCGAAGAAACTCGACGGCTCGGACTAACGTTCGTCAGGGCTTGGGGCCGCCCGGCTCGATCTCGCCCTTGGGGTCGGCCAGGAGGCTACTGGCGATCGTCTCAGGATCGGCTGTTACGCCCAGGGCCTGCAACGCCACTGCCGTGCGGATACGGTCGCGCAGGTCCTTGTCACTGACCTGGTCGATCAGCCTGAGGGTGGTCCGCAGTCCGTCGTCCTTGTCGGCCTTGTCGCCGATGCGCTCGGCCTGCTCCGTCACGTGCGTCTTAGCCCGGCGCGCGTGAAGGGCGAGCGCCCCGCCTCCAACGGTGATCAAGGCACCGGTGAGGGCGGTGACCAGGGGCACGTAACTCAGGTCCGCGCTTTGGGCGTACACCAGGGCGAGCGCGGCCCCCACCAAGATGACGATCGCGCCAGCGGCCATAAACGCGATGCTGAGCCAGAAGGTGACCTCGGCCTGCTTGAGCGACTGCTTCAGGAAGTCGAGGTAGAACTTCTGGCGTTGCTTGGCCAAGCTGTTGTCGGCTTGCTCCTGCAAGACCTTCCGAGACTGGACACCTGTCCCAACAACCACGTCACCGTGGACAACGTTGTGCACCTGCGGCCTGCCCAGCACGGACTCTAGATACCTTTGAAAGTTTTCAAGACCCGGCCTGTTGATGGTGAAATCGGTCGACTCAGTCGAACGTCCCTCTTCGGGCTCTCCGTCGGGTGCGCCTGTCGTTACCGCCATGGGGGTCCCCTGCTGCCGCTGGAGCTGTATCGGTGAGCTTCAGGGTAGCCCGGTAGCGGCACGGGTGAGCCAAACTCAGCCCCACGCTTAGCGAAGGGCGTCAGGACTTCGAGTCACCCTGATCGATTGCGCCCCTGGGGTCGGCCTCGCCCTCCGGCAAAGCCTGAGTAGAGACCGAAGGGTCGACCGGCTTCAGGGTCGTTAGCCACCTCACGGCGTCCCTGCGGGCCTCGTCGCGCTGCTGAGGATCGTCAATAGTGTTGGCGACCTTGAGCACCTTGTCGAAGGTGTCGTCCTCCTCGATCTTCTGCTCAATGCGATCGATTCGGGAGTCAAGAGCGGCGTCGGTCCGGCGTACATGCCACCTCAGCCATGCTCCAAGCGCTGCGAACGGGACACCGAACAAGCTCACAAGCAGGGGCATGGCATCGGCTCTCACCAGCGCCACGACAGGTCCAGCCACGACGATGCCGACACCGACCACAATGAACACGACACTGAGCCACTGGTTCACCTCGGAGTGCCGGGCCTTCTGCTGGAGGACACTGAGGTAGATGTTCTCCCGCTTCGAGGCCAGAGTCTCAGGCGTCTGAGGCTCTCTGTCCCCTCCGGCAGCAGTCTCCCCATCTCGGAAGAAGTTATTGACGTGGACGTTGCCGCCCCCGGTGACAACCACAGACTGGTTGCTGACGCCCTCAGCAGTTACGCGTTCCCAGCGTTCCTTCCAAGTCTCAAGAGCTTCGTGCTCATCGTTGGGGCCCAGCGACAGGCACACACGAACAAAAGCCATGACAACTTCGAGGCTGGGGACTCGCTCTCCCGAGAGGGCATTGCGCAGCGAGGTGGCTGCCACCGGCGTGCCCAGTTCCCGCGTCCGTTGGGACATCTCACGGAAGCTAAGGGGCCCCGCATCCTCCCGCAGCTGGCGCAGTTCAAGCGCGAAGCGTCCCAGCGGACTGTTGCTGTGCGGGACTGGGTGCAGAGGGCGTCCGGGGCGGGGAGGTTCAGTCACAGTCATCCGTCCATGGCGTCTGGGGGCGTCGCTCGTGTGGAACCGATTATCCCCAACCTCCCCGCCGTTATGAGGCTGCTACACGACGTTCAGGACGAACGGCACGACTCCAGCCGGACCCAGAGCGGATGCCCCGGAAACAGGCGTGGGGACCGCCATCAGCACCCGGTTGAGCTCCGCTGCGTGCGACGCGGTGTTGAGCGCTCCGCTGCGCCGCCCCGCCTCCACGACCACCGTCCCCGGGGTGAGCGCCGCGATCAGCCGGTTGCGTACGAGGAAGTCCGGCGCGCGCGGGGTGGAGCCCACCGGCCGCTCGCTCACCAGCGCGCCGGTGCGGACGACGTCGGCGAACAGCCCCGCGTGTCCGCGCGGGTAGTCCACGTCCAGCCCGCAGGCCAGCACCACCACCGTGCTTCCCACGGCGTGGGCGGCCCGGTGCGCGGCCCCGTCGATCCCGTACGCGCCGCCGGAGACCACCACGACCGCGCGCTCGGACAGCTCGTAGGCCATCTCCGCGGCCACGTGCTCGCCGTAGGCGGTGGCCGAGCGCGCCCCCACCACGGCCACCGAGCGCAGGCACAGGTCGCGCAGGTCCCCGCCGCCACGGACCCACAGTCCGTGCGAGCGGCGGCCTCCGGGCAGGTCCAGCTCGTCGAGCCGCCCCGGCCACTCGGGATCCTCGGGGGCCACGAACCGGATCCCGGCCGCCGCCGAGTCGCCGAGCAGCCCGTCGGGGTCCACCCCGGCCGCCGTGGCGCTCCACCTCCGCCACCGCCGGTGCAGCCGGTCCAGTACCTCCGGCCCGGGTTCCTCGTCCCCGGCGCGGGGCACCGCCGGCGGGGGCGCGCCCGCCACCAGCTCCGCCCACACCCGTGCGGCCCCGTGCTCGGCGAGCACCGCCCCCAGCCACAGGTCCCCCGGCGGGGCCACCGCCGTCAGGCAGGCCCGCGCCCGCGCGTCGGCCTCGCCCTCCGTGTCCCGCGCCACCGCACCGCTCCCCTCTTCCCCGTCCGCTCCCGGCCCGCGTCCGCTGACGGCGCTCACCACGCGCGCCCCGACCACAGCGCGAAGGCGTAGGCCGTCTCCTCCTCGCCGGGGCGTCCCCGGTCGGCGAGGTCGGCCAGCGTCCACGCCACCCGCAGCGCCCGGTCCACGCCCCGGGCGCTGATCTGTCCCAGGTCCATCGCCCGCCCGAGCACCCTCAGCGCGGCGGGCTCGACCGGGAACTCGCGGCGCAGCCTCGACCCGGGGATGGCCGCGTTGGTGGCCCACGGAGTGTGCGACAGCCGCTCGGCGGCACGGGCGCGGGCCTTCTCCACCCTGGCCGCCACCACCTCGGAGGACTCGGCGAAGGCGCGGTCGGCGAGCAGTTCGGCCCTGGACACCGGTTGCAGCTCCACCTTGAGGTCGACCCGGTCCAGCAGGGGTCCGGACAGCCGGGAGAGGTAGCGGCGCCTCTCACCCGAGGGGCAGGTGCACAGGTTGCCGGGTTTGGCGCAGGGACAGGGATTGGCCGCCATCACCAGTTGGAAGCGGGCCGGGAAGGTCACCGTGGCGGAGGCCCGCGCCAGGACCACCTCGCCCCGCTCCAGCGGTTCGCGCAGGGAGTCGAGCACTCCGCGCCCGAACTGCGGTGCCTCGTCGACGAACAGCACACCGCGGTGGGCCTTGGACACCCAGCCGGGAGAGGGGTGGCCGCTGCCGCCGCCGATGATCGAGGCCCGGGTGGAGGTGTGGTGCGGCGCGGCGAAGGGCGGCATGGTGACCAGGGGCGATCCCGGGGGCAGGATGCCCGCCACCGAGTGGATGGCGGTGGCCTCCAGCGCCTCGGCGGGCCTCAGCGGGGGCAGCACCGTGGGCAGCCGTTCGGCCAGCAGGCTCTTGCCGGTTCCCGGAGGCCCCAGCATCATAAGGTTGTGGCCCCCGGCCGCGGCGATCTCCACCGCGCGGCGCGCCACCGGCTGCCCCAGCACGTCGGACAGGTCGGGGCCCTGGTCCCGGGGCTCACGCGGCCGGGGCACGGACGGCTCGGACTCCTCCGGGAGGTACTCGCCGCGCAGCCACCGGCACAGGTCCGTCAGGCCGTCCACCGCCGTCACCTCGACGTCGGGCACCAGTCGGGCCTCGGCCGCGTTCCCCCTCGCGACGACGAACCTGCGGTAGCCCTGTCCGGCGGCCGACACCACCGCCGGGAGCACTCCGAGCACCGGCCGGGCACGCCCGTCCAGGCCCAGCTCCGCGATGAGGACGGTGCCCTCCAGCCGCTCCACCGGCACCGAGCCCGCCGCCGCAAGGACGGCACCCGCGATGGCCAGGTCGAAGAGGCTGCCCGCCTTGGGCAGGCTGGCCGGGGAGAGGCTGATGATGATCTGGCCGCTGGGCCACTCCTCACCGCTGTTGACCACGGCCGCGCGGATGCGGTCCCTGGCCTCGCGGAGCGCGGCGTCGGGCAGTCCCACGAGGGTCACCCCGAAGTCGCCGCCGCCCAGGTGCACCTCCACCTCGACGATGTGCCCCTGCACCCCGAGCAGGGTGATGCAGTGGGTGCGGGCGAGCGTCATCACGACATCCCCCGCTCGTGGGAGACGAACACGTGCCCGCCGCTGATCAGGACGCACACGCCGTCCACCCTCAGGGGGTGGGCGGGGATCCGGTGCCGGACCGCCCAGGCGCGGCCGAGGCGGCGCAGGCGGCGCCGTTTGGCGGGGGTGATGGCCTCCACCGGGTGTCCGTACCGGACGGAGGTGCGGGTCTTGACCTCGGCGACGACCAGGACGGGTCCGTCCCGGGCCACGATGTCGATCTCCCCCGCGGGGATGCGCCAGTTGCGGGCGAGCACCCGCATCCCGGCTCGTCGGAGGAAGGCCGCGGCGAGGTCCTCGCCGCGGCCCCCCAGCGTCCTTCGGTACTCGGCCCACCGATCCAAGGTCGACCACCTCCCGTTACCACGGTCGGTGATCGCCGGTCACTGCGCCAGAGCGAGTTCTCTCCTGTGGACGACCGGAGCCGGGCCGCCCCACGGGTGCCCTGCGCCGCTCAGCCCTGGGCGCCCCCGTCGGTGGGCGGCATCTCCAGGTCGGCCTTGGTGATCTCCTCGACGTTGACGTCTTTGAACGTCACCACGCGCACGTTGCGGACGAATCTGGCAGGACGGTACATGTCCCAGACCCAGGCGTCCTCCATCACGACCTCGAAGTACATCTCCCCGTTCTCGGTCGAACGCGGCTGGAGGTCGACATGGTTGGTGAGGTAGAACCGCCGCTCGGTCTCCACCACGTAGCTGAACAGACCGACGACGTCCCGGTACTCGCGATAGAGCTGGAGCTCCATCTCGGCCTCGTATTTCTCCAGGTCCTCAGAACTCATCCACGTGCTCGCTTTCGTCGCACTCTCCGGTCGTGGTGTGCCGGTCCCTTCCACTGAACACCGTCGCCGCGCGGCGCTCTCCCGCCCGGCGGCGGCCCCACGCGTCGGGGGACGCCAATACGATCCAAGTCCATCATGCGTCACGGAAGTGGCTTGTGTACTCCGTCGGCCGGATTTCCTTCGGTGAATCGCCCGCCGGGCGTCGCCGGGTCCCCGGGCCGGCCGCCGCGCGGCGGCCGTGCCGCGGCCCGGAACCCGGCGGTCGGGGCGTCCCCGGCCGGGGGCCTCACCCGTCCTCGGCGTTGAGCTTCTCGAAGGTCTCCGGGACCTCCAGCCAGCCGGCCTGGCTGAACGGCCAGATGATCACGAACGCCCGGCCCACCACGTGGTCGATGGGCACCGCGCCGTCACCGGGGTTGTTCTGGTTCACCCGCGAGTCGGCGGAGATCGCCCGGTGGTCACCCATCAGCCACAGATGCCCCTCGGGAACCTCGACCGGTCCGAACTCGGTGTGGCTGGCCGTGCTGCCCGGGTACAGGTAGTCGCCCTCTTCCAGGGGGACACCGTTGACCAGGACGCGGTTCTGCTCGTCGCAGCACTCCACGGTGTCGCCGGGAAGGCCGATGACCCGCTTGATGTACTCCTTGCCCGTGGGCGCCGCCCCCAACTGCTGCTGCACCCAGGTGAACGCGCCGGAGACCGGATTGGTGGGCTCGGGGACCGAGACCGTGCTCGGGTCGTCCCACGACCCGTTGCCGTCGAAGACGACCACCTCGCCGCGCTCGATGTCGCGGATCTGGTAGACGACCTTGTTGACGAGTACGCGGTCCCCGATGAGCAGCGTGTTCTCCATCGAGGAGGAGGGGATGTAGAAGGCCTGCACCAGCCAGGTCCTGATCACGAACGCCAGGACCAGGGCGATCACGACCAGGATGGGCAGTTCCTTCCAGAACGACCCCTGCTTCTCGCTGCTCTGGGACTTGCTCATCTGGGTGTCCGCCTTCTCCTCTGGCTCCTGTCCCCCGGCTTCGGAGACGCCACTGGCTCCCGAGAGCTCGTGCTCTCGGGAGCCAGTGGCGGAGCTTCGCTCCTCCGGGCCGGACCGGGCGGAATCCTCGTCCTGGGCCCCGTCCGCGCCGAGGTCCCTCTCGTCTTTGCTCATCGAGTCGAAGCCTATCCTGAGCCCCTGCCGGGAGCGGAGGGTTTCGACCCGTGAAAAGCGCGTGTGAGGGTCTGCGGCCGCTAGCGGCGCTCGCGGATGCGGGCGGCCTTGCCCCGCAGCTCACGCAGGTAGTACAGCTTGGCGCGACGCACGCGGCCGCGGGCGGCGACCTCGTACTTCTCGACGGCCGGGGTGTGGATCGGGAAGGTACGCTCCACGCCCACGCCGTAGCTCACCTTGCGGATGGTGAAGGTCTCGCGGCTGCCCGCGCCCTGGCGGCGGATGACAACGCCCTTGAAGACCTGGACACGGGTACGGTTGCCCTCGGTCACACGGACGTGGACGTTGAGGGTGTCACCCGGACGGAAGTCCGGGACGTCGGAACGCAGCTGGGCCTTCTCCAGCTCCTGAATGGCGGTGTGCATCTCGCGAATCCTCATCGGTAGCGCTCCGCGTCCTGTCCCCCGAGGGGGAGGGGTGCGCGGGCGAGGGCCCTTGTGGGTCTGAACTTTCGAACCGCCCGGGTGACCGTCACAGAGGCCGACGTCGTGCCGCCGGCATGCGGATGCCGCCGATCACCTGGGGGGAACCCACCCAGTTTGCCACACCTCAGGTGGCGTCTCGAACGGCCTCCTCCGCGATGACCTCGCGGTCGCGCCGGTCCAGGGCCTCCTCGGGCAGGGCGGCGACCAGGTCGGGGCGGTTGCGCGCGGTCCTGCGCAGTGCCTGGTCGCGGCGCCAGCGGTCCACGGCGCCGTGGTTTCCCGACAGCAGCACCGGGGGCACCTCCCGGCCGCGCCAGGCGGCGGGCTTGGTGTAGACCGGCCCCTCCATCAGGTTCTCCATGCCGCCGGAGGCGAAGGAGTCCTGCACCGCCGACTCCGTGTTTCCGAGCACACCCGGCAGCAGCCGTGTGATCGCCTCGACCATCACCAGCGTGGCGGACTCGCCGCCGTTGAGCACGTAGTCGCCGATGCTGACCTCCTCGACGGGCATCCGGTCCGCCGCGTCGGCCGCGACCCGGGAGTCGATGCCCTCGTAGCGGCCGCATCCGAAGACCAGGTGCTCCTCGCCGGCCAGGCGCTCGGCGTCGGCCTGGCGGAACGGGCGGCCGCTGGGGGTGGGCAGGATCAGCCGCGCGGGCCCGCCCGCCACGACCTCGTCGAGCGCCTCGCCCCACGGCTCGGGTTTCATGACCATGCCGGGACCGCCGCCGTAGGGCGTGTCGTCCACGGTGTTGTGCCGGTCGTGGGTCCACGTGCGCAGGTCGTGCACGCGCACGTCGAGCAGGCCGGAGACGCGTGCCCTGCCGATCAGGGACAGGTCCAGGGGGCCGAAGTAGTCGGGGAAGATGCTGATGATGTCGATACGCACGGCGTGCCCCTTCAGTCGGCGAGGTCGAGCAGGCCGGGCGGGGGGTCCAGGACGATCCGGCCTCCGGCGACGTCGACCTCGGGGACGAGGGCGGCCACGAAGGGCACGAGGACCTCACCGCCCTCGGGAGTGGTGATGACCAGGACGTCCTGTGCGTGGTGAAGGACGTCCTCCACCGTGCCGACCGGCTCGCCGTCGGTGGTGACCGCGTCCAGGCCGACGAGTTCGTGGTCGTGGAACTCGTCCGGGTCGTCCAGGGGGGCGATCTCCGCAGAGTCCACGAGCAGGAGGGTGCCGCGCAGCCTCTCGGCGGCGTCGCGGCCGGCCACGCCCTTGAAGCGCACCAGCAGGCGGCCGCTGTGGCGGCGGGTGGAGGAGACGGTCAGCGGACCGGCTCCGGCCGGGTCGGTCTCCAGTACGGAGCCGTCGGCGAACCGCGCCTCCGGGTCGTCCGTGCGCACGTCGACGGCGACGTCACCGCGGATGCCGTGCGCGCGGCCGATCCGGCCGACAACGAGTCGCATGGGAACTCCCGTTCTTGGTCCGTCCCGCGTTCGCGGGGACGTGGAGAGAAAACCGTGCCCGGGGCGAGTCGCCCCGGGCACGGCTGCGGGGCGCCGACCGTTCGCGGTCGGCGCCCCTTGAGGCGCGTCAGCGCACTTCGTGCAGGTCCAACAGGTCCACGCGGACGTAGCGGCCCCCGGCCAGGGAGCCGATGACGGTCCTCAGTGCCTTGGCGGTGCGGCCGTTGCGGCCGATCACCTTGCCCAGGTCGTCGGGATGGACCCGGACCTCCAGGACTTTGCCCTTGCGGAGCCTCTTGGCTCTCACCTGGACATCGTCGGAGTTCGCAACGATCCCCTTCACGAGGTGCTCAAGCGCCTCTTCCAGCACGTCAGGCCTCGCCCTCGGACTTCTTCTCGGCCGTGGCGGTCTCGGCGGGCTTCTCAGCCTTGTCCGCCTTGTCGGCCTTCTTCTCGGTCGCGGCGGGCTCGGCGGGCTTCTCAGCCTTGTCCGCCTTCTTCTCGGACTTCTTGCCCTTGCCCTTGCCCTCGGCGCCGGGGAGCACGAGCTCCTTCAGCGCGGCCTGGAAGGCGGCTTCCTTGGCCTCAGGGTCCTTGGGCTCGGCGACCTGGAGCGGAGCCGGAGCGGGCAGGCCCTTGAACTTCTGCCAGTCACCGGTCTTGCGAAGGAGGACCTTGACCGCGTCGGAGGGCTGGGCGCCCACGGACAGCCAGTACTGGGCCCGCTCGGAGTCGACCTCGATGAGGCTCGGGTGCTCCTTGGGGTGGTACTTGCCGATCTCCTCGATCGCCCGGCCATCACGCTTGTTGCGGGCGTCGGCGACGATGATGCGGTACTGGGGCGTACGGATCTTGCCCATACGCTTGAGCTTCAGTTTGACAGCCACTGGAGTGGTCTTCTCCCGATTAACGGTGTGAGGCGCCCGTCGGTGAAACCACGTGGGGTTGTGGCACCCGGCGGGACAGACGTGAGTGGCGGGCTAGTTAGAGGGCTGGCCCGTCACCGTTAGTCGACTACTCATTGTGCCAGACGCGGACGGGTTCCCTGCACACGACACCGCGGGGCACCCTGACGGGAGCGGCCCGCCCCCGGAACGTGGACGGGCCGCCGTAGGCATGGTAGCGCTCCGCCCGCCGCGCGACGGAGGGAAGAGCCGCTGACCGCGCTACTTCTTCGGGAACTTGAAGTTCGACAGGTCCGGCATGTTGGGGCCGCCGCCGAGGCCGGGCGGGAGCTTGGGCTGGTCGCCGCCCAGGCCCGGGGGCAGCTGCGGCGCCTGCTGGCCGCCCTCCTCCTGGCGCCGCTGCCGCTCGGCGGCGCGCTCGGCCTCCTGCTGGCGGGCCTTCATCGGGTTGCCGCTGCGCTGCTTGCCCTTCTTCAGCTTCTTGGCCTGGGCCTTGGCCTTCTTGCGGTTGCCACCGCCGCCCGGCGCCCCGGGCATGCCCGGCATGCCGCCGCCGTTCTTCATCTTGCGCATCATCTTCTGCGCCTCGAAGAAGCGGGTGACCAGGCCGTTGACGTCGCTGACCTGCGTACCGGAGCCGTTGGCGATGCGCAGGCGGCGCGAGCCGTTGATCGACTTCGGGTTCGAGCGCTCGCCCGGGGTCATCGACTGGATGATCGCCTGGATACGGTCCAGGTCCTTGTCGTCGATGCTGTCGATCTGCTCACGCATCTGCCCCATACCGGGCATCATGCCGAGCAGGTTCCCGATCGGGCCGAGCTTGCGGACCATCGACATCTGCTGGAGGAAGTCGTCCAGCGTGAAGTCCTCGTCCGAGGTCATGGTCGAGGCCATCTTCTCGACCTCGGCCTCGTCGAACGTGCGCTGCGCCTGCTCGATGAGCGTGAGCACGTCACCCATGTCCAGGATGCGCGAGGCCATCCGGTCCGGGTGGAAGAGGTCGAAGTCCTCCAGCTTCTCGCCGGTGGACGCGAACATGATGGGACGGCCGGTGATGTGCCGGATGGACAGGGCCGCACCGCCGCGCGCGTCACCGTCCAGCTTGGTGAGCGCCACCGCGTCGTAGCCGACGCCGTCGAGGAAGGCCTGCGCGGTGTTGACCGCGTCCTGGCCGATCATCGCGTCGACGACGAACAGGATCTCGTCGGGGCTGACCGCGTCACGGATGTCCGCGGCCTGCTGCATCATCTCGCTGTCCACGCCGAGACGGCCGGCCGTGTCGATGATCACCACGTTGTGGTTGTTGCGGCGGGCGTGCTCGACCGACTCGCGGGCGACCTGGACCGGGTCGCCGACGCCGTTGCCGGGCTCGGGCGCGAACACGGGCGTCCCGGCGCGCTCACCGACCACCTGTAGCTGCGTGACGGCGTTGGGGCGCTGCAGGTCGGCGGCGACCAGCAGCGGGGTGTTGCGGTCGGCCGCCAGCCACTTGGCGAGCTTGCCCGCCAGAGTGGTCTTACCGGCGCCCTGGAGGCCCGCGAGCATGATCACGGTCGGCGGGTTCTTGGCGAAGCGGACCTGCCGGGTCTCGCCACCGAGGATCTCGACCAGTTCCCCGTTGACGATCTTGATGACCTGCTGTGCCGGGTTGAGGGCCTTGGACACCTCCTCGCCCCGCGCGCGCTCCTTGACCCGCGAGATGAACTCGCGGACCACCGGCAGCGCGACGTCCGCCTCCAGCAGCGCGAGACGGATCTCCCGCGCGGTCGCGTTGATGTCCTCCTCGGACAGGCGCCCCTTGCCGCGCAGCGAGGAGAAGACCGATGTCAGCCGGTCGGAAAGCGTCTCGAACACGAGTGTGGCCAGTCCTTCGTCTCGGAATTGGTCTCCCAGCCTACCCGTCCCACGTCACCCTGGAGTATCACGGGAAGGTGAGGTGTCGGTACGCGGGATCGTGCGGCGGGGACCGCGGGTCAGTTGCCGCTCTCCTCCCCCTCCGTTCCCTCGGAGGGAGAGCTGTTCCCCGACAGGGTGGCCTCGCGCTGCTCCTTGAGGCCGGCCAGCATCTTCTCCTGCTGGCCACCGGTCAGCCCGTACGTGGAGAGCTGCGCCTCCCCGTCGATGGGGTAGGTCTGCTGCTCGGCGCTGACGATGTTGTAGTTGGCGCCGCACGACAGCTCCAGGGTGCTGCCCGCCTCCAGCTCGCCGCTGTCCTCGCACTTCTGCTCACCGATGTCGGCGTTGCTGAAGGTGACGTCCATGCGCACGGTGACCGTACCGCTGCCGTCGCCGCCCGCGTCGCGCACGGTGCCGGACCAGGTGCAGTCGGGGCCCTCCTCGCACGACATGCTGGGGCTGCCGTCCCAGCCCACCTCGATACGGGCGTCCCGGGAACCGGTCAGCTCCTCCTCGGCGGTGGCGATGACGCCGTCGTAGAGCTCCTCGACCGCGGCGGTGTCGGCCTCGGCCAGGTCCAGGCGGACCTGCGGGCCGCTCTCGGCCTCCTCGGGGACGAGCTCCTCGATGGCGATGCGCTGGACCTGCTCGGTCTCGGCGTTGATCCACATCTGGTTGCGCTCGCCGGCCAGGTCGATCCGGTAGGTGAGGGTGCCGTCCAGGTTCTCCTCCACGGCCTCGTCCGACTCCAGCGCGATCCCTCCCAGGGCGGCGGAGAGCTCCGAGGGGACCAGGACGGCGCTCGGGTCGAACCCGGCCTGGGCCGCGGAGGCGCGCACCCAGTTGCCGTCGAAGTCGTCGAAGTCGGGGCTGAAGACGCCCTGGTCGAGCCAGAAGTTCTCCGCGGCGCGGATGAAGAGCTTGCTGTCGGCGCTGATCAGCTCGGCCTCGATGCCGTTGGCGCGGACCGTGCCGCTGGCCGTGCCGGAGTCGGCCACGGTCAGGGAGGTGTCGCGCACGTCGGAGGAGTCCACGCTCTCGGCGACCTGGCCGGTGGCGGTGAGCGCCGGGTAGGAGGCGAGGTCGGCCAGGGCCTCCTCCACGAGGGGTGCGGCGGCGACCGGCTCGGCGGGTTCGGGGCTGGGCTCCCCGTCTCCCCCGCCGCCCGGGCGCAGGTGGCTGAGGTCGATGGAGCATCCGGCCGACCCGAGCGCGACGACCGCGCCCGCGGCGGCGAGCGCGGCGCGCCCGCCCCTGCGACCCCTGATATGACTAACCGGCGCCATCTTGCCTCCTGACCCCGACATGTGGGGCACTGTACGAATCAGCATGGTTTCCGGGTGGGCGGGGGGATGAACGCACGGCCCTGACCCGTTTCTCGGCGTGAGACGCGGATGTGCGGCTCCGGGTTTCGCCTCGTGCTCTTCACGGGGACCCGGGACGGTTCCGTGACGGGCTGTTCGCCGTCGACCAGGCGCCCCCGTGCCCGGGATCCACCGCCGCACCGCTCAGAAAGGGTATCGAACCGATACGCAGGTCATGGCCAATACGGATCCATGAATGCCCACATATGCCACGAAGAGTATCCGAACATACGAACGGGGCTGACGGGAGTGACTCCCGCCAGCCCCTGGAACACCTCACCGCGTCAACGGTGAAGGCCCGCGGCCTCGACGTTGAGGCCTAGGCCCTGACCTGCGGCGAGGTCGTCTCCCCGCCCGGAGGCGTCGGCGAGGAGACCGCTTCTGTCTCCGTCTCGTCCAGCTCGTCGAAGGCGTAGGCGGACTCGGCGTGCAGCTCGTGGTCCAGCCCGTTGGTCTCGACCTCCTCGGGGATGCGGAACCCGATGATGAGGTCGATCACCTTGGCGATGACCCAGGTGACGGCGAAGGAGTAGACCGTGACGCCGACGACCGCGATGGCCTGGACGGCCAGGAGGCCGACGCCGCCGCCGTAGAGCAGGCCGTCGGAGCCGCCGGTCACACCCGCGGCCAGGAGGCCCAGGACCAGGGAGCCGATGATGCCGCCGACCATGTGGATGCCCACGACGTCGAGCGCGTCGTCGTACTTGAACTTGAACTTCCAGCTGATGGCGTAGGCGCAGACGGCGCCGGACAGCAGGCCGACGGCGATCGCGCCCAGCGGGGTGACGTTGGCGGCGGCCGGGGTGATGGCGACCAGGCCCGCGACGGCGCCGGAGGCGAAACCGAGGGCGCTGACCTTGCCGTAGCGGAAGCGCTCGACGAGCATCCAGGCGCCGGTGGCGGCGGCGGTGGCCACCTGGGTGTTGACCAGGGCCAGTGCGGCGGTGCCGTCGGCGGCGTAGGCGGAGCCCGCGTTGAAGCCGAACCAGCCGAACCACAGCAGCGCGGCGCCCAGCAGGACGAACGGCAGGTTGTGGGGGCGCATCGACTCCGAGCCGAAGCCCTTGCGGCGGCCGAGGACGAAGGTCAGGGCCAGGGCGGCGGCGCCGGCGTTGATGTGGACCGCGGTACCGCCCGCGAAGTCGATGACCTCATAGCCGCCGATCTCCAGGTCACCGATCCAGCCGCTGCCCCAGACCCAGTGGGCGACGGGGAAGTAGGCCAGGAGCGCCCAGAGCGGGGCGAAGAGGATCCAGGCGCCGAACTTGGCGCGGTCGGCGATGGCGCCGCTGATCAGGGCCACGGTGATGACCGCGAACATCATCTGGAATCCGGCGTCGACGAGGAGCGGGTAGCCCCCTCCGCCCTCACCGTCCGCGGGCTCGATCTCACCGATGAGGCTGGACAGGCCCACGTAGTCGAAACCGCCGATGAAGGCGTCCACCGGGCCGCCGTCGGAGTAGGTGAGCGAGTGGCCGACGACCACCCAGAGCACGCTCACGACCGCGATGCTCGTGAAGCTCATCAGCATCATGTTCAGGACGCTCTTCGCCCGCGACATACCTCCGTAGAAGAAGGCCAGGCCCGGGGTCATGAGCATCACGAGGGCCGCGCTGATCAGCAGCCACGTCGTGTTGCCGGTGTCAATCATTGCGTCGCCTCCATAGGACGGACGGGGGATTGTCTGTGAGGGCGGCGATCAGCGAGCGCATCATCGGGCCCGGTGCAGAACACCACACGGGCAACCTTCCGACCGGGGTGTTTCTCTCCTGGGCCCGACATGTTGCGGCCGGGTAAAAGGACAGACAGAAGTGTTAAGGGGCCGTGAACCGGGACCCCGGTACGTGCGGGCGCACGTGCACCGCCACGGAGCGGCATCCGCCACATCCGCGCGGGGCGACGAAGCAGGCACGCTCCGTGACACCTCACGCCCGGAGCGGCGACCCGGTCAACTGGTCGCCTCCCGTGTTGCGCCGGGGTTTCCTTCCTGTGTCCCGCGTCACATCCCGTACGCCCCGGGAGGCGGCCGGCGTCACCTCCCCGCCCACACACGGGTGCGGCCGGACACCCGGTCGGGTGTCCGGCCGCGTCGCCGGTGTGTGCCGCTCAGTCCTCGGACAGGATCGTGTCCACGAAGACCTCGGGGTCGAAGGGCGCCAGGTCGTCGGGGCCCTCGCCGAGCCCGACGAGCTTGACCGGCACGCCGAGCTCCCGCTGGACCTGGACGATGATGCCGCCCTTGGCGGTGCCGTCCAGCTTGGTCAGCGCGATGCCCGTGACGTTCACGACCTCGCCGAACACCCGTGCCTGGCGCAGGCCGTTCTGTCCGGTGGTCGCGTCCAGGACGAGCAGGACCTCGTCCACCTGGGACTTCTTCTCCACGACCCGCTTGACCTTGCCCAGTTCGTCCATCAGGCCGGTCTTGGTGTGCAGGCGCCCGGCGGTGTCGATGATGACGGTGTCGGCGCCGTCCTCGATGCCCCGCGACACGGCGTCGAAGGCCACACTGGCCGGGTCGGATCCCTCCTCCTTGGTCACGACCGGGGCCCCCACGCGGCCGCCCCAGGTCTGGAGCTGCTCGCTGGCGGCGGCGCGGAAGGTGTCGGCGGCGCCGAGCACCACGCTGCGGCCGTCACCGACCAGTGCGCGGGCCAGCTTGCCGGTGGTGGTGGTCTTTCCGGTGCCGTTGACGCCCACGACCATGATCACGGCCGGCCGGTCACCGTGCGGCTCCGTGTGCACGGTGCGGTCGGCGGCGGTGGTGATCTGGGCGAGGAGCTCCTCGCGCAGCAGCGTCCGGACCTCGTCGGGGCCGCGGGTGCCGAGCACCTTGACGCGGGTGCGCAGGCTCTCCACGATCTGCGAGGCGGAGGTCACTCCGATGTCGGCGGTGATGAGGGTGTCCTCGATCTCCTCCCAGGCGTCCTCGTCCAGGGAGTCGGAGGAGAGCAGGTTGAGCAGCCCCTGGCCGAAGGAGCTCTGCGAGCGGGCCAGTCGCGCGCGCAGGCGGACCATGCGCCCGGCGGAGGGCGGAGGGGACTCCAGTTCCGGTTCGGCGGGTTCGGCGGGCCTCGTGGCCGGCGGCGCCTGGGCGGGAGGCGTGCGCACGGTCCCCGTATCCCGTTCCCGGTCCTCCACGGCGGTCGCCCCCGCCGCCTCCCCGGTGGCCTCGGGCGTGGTCTCCTCCTTGCCCGGTTTGCCCGGGCGCTGGGTCCTGACCAGGAAGAATCCGACGACGGTCAACAGCACGACGGCGATGACGATGGCAGCGAGCAAGGTGATGTCCATAGCGCCACCAGTCTCCCAGAGTGTCCGACGCGTTCGTGTCACGGTGGGATGGCGTGCCGGGAACGAAGGGCCCCGCTTGCCTTGGGCCTCCGCGCCGCCCTCCCGCCACCCTCAGCGGACGCCTGCGGCGCGGCCCCCCTGCCGTCTCCCTCCCACCACCCTCAGCGAACGCCTGTGACGCGGTCCTTCGCTTGTTCGGGCGCCCGAAAGGCGGGGACCTTCGGCGTCCGAACCACACCCCGGGCGCCGAGCAAGGCGTTCGGCACACGGGTCTAGATACTGCGGTGGCGTGTGGTGCGCAGGATGAGTACGAAGAAGGGCGCGCCGAGGAAGGCGGTGACCACGCCGATGGGCAGTTCGGCGGGGGCGATGAGGGTGCGGGCGACGATGTCCACCACGACCAGGAAGGCCCCGCCGAAGAGCACGGTGACCGGCAGGATCGCCCGGTAGCTGGAGCCCACCATGCGGCGCACGATGTGCGGGACGACGATCCCCACGAAGCCGATCAGGCCGCTCACCGACACGGCGGCGGCGGTGGCCAGCGACGCGGCGCTGATCACCACGACGCGCACGGCGGCCGGGTTCAGGCCCAGGCTGACCGCCTTGTCGTCGCCCAGGGAGAGCATGTCCAGCAGGTAGCCGCAGGCCAGCAGGACGACCAGTCCGACCACCGCGTAGGGGGCGACCAGGCGCACGTCGTCCCAGCCGCCCCGGCCGAGCCCTCCGAGCAGCCAGGCGAAGATGCGCTGGAGTTCGTCGATCTCCATCTGCTGGACGAGGGTCTGCGCGGCGGACAGGAAGGAGGAGACCGCCACGCCCGCCAGGACCAGCGAGGCGGTGCCGCCCCCGCCCGCGGTGGAGCCGAGCAGGTAGGCGGCGAACACGCCGAGCAGGGCGCCCAGGAACGCGGCGACCGGGACCAGGGCGCGCGGGGAGTCGCTGAACTGCTGGCCGAAGACGATGACCATGGTCGCGCCGAGTCCCGCCCCGGAGGCGGCTCCCAGGAGGTAGGGGTCGGCCAGCGGGTTGCGGAACACCCCCTGGTAGGCGCCGCCCGCGGTGGCCAGGAGGGCTCCGACGACGGCGCCCATCACCACGCGTGGCAGGCGCAGCTCCACCAGCACGGCCGCCTCCCGCTCGGTCAGCGGGGAGCGGACGTCGAAGGGCAGGAGGCTGAGCAGGTGCAGGGCGATGTCGGCCGCGGAGAGGGAGGCCGCGCCCGCGGAGACGCCGAGGAGGGCGGCCACGGCCAGCGCGGCCAGACCGCCCGTGATCCACCCGACCGGGAGGCCGGCGCCGCCCCGCACGCTACCGGCCCGCGTTCTCGATGACGGCCTGGCCGACCGTGTCGGCGAACTCGACCACGCGCGGTCCCCAGCGGGAGGCGATGTCGGCGTCGAGCAGGTAGACGGCGTCGTTCCTCACCGCGGTGACGGTGTCGAAGGCGGGGCGCCCGGCGACCTCGGCGACCGTCGACTCGTCCCCGTAGGACAGGAAGATCAGGTCGGGGTTCTGCTCGACGACGTACTCCTGGGACAGTTGCGGGTAGCCGCCCGCGGCACCGTCCTCGTCGGCGGCGTCGGCGATGTTGACCAGGCCGAAGGACTCGTAGACGTCGCCGACGAAGGTGTCGGAGGTGGCGGCGTAGGAGGTCTCGTCCAGCTCCTGGTAGAAGGTCAGTCCGCCTTCGGTCCTCTCGCACACGTTCTCGACGATCGCGTTGAACTCGCTCTCGACCCGGTCGGCCTCGGCATCGGCCTCCTCGGTGTGGCCGGTGACGTCGCCGAGCATACGGATCTGGGCGTAGGTGTCCTCCAGATCGGCGGCGGCGTCGATGACCAGTGACGGGATCCCGACGGCGTCCAACTGCTCCGCGCTCGCCTCGGCGCTGCGGGCGAGCAGGACCAGGTCGGGGTCGTACTCGGTGATGGCCTCCACGCTGGGCTCGAAGCCGCTCAGCGAGGTGGTGGGGGCCTCCTCCGGGTAGTCGGAGTACTCGTCCGCGGCCTCGACCTGGTCGCCCGCGCCGATGGCGAAGAGCATCTCGGTGTGGCTCGGCGAGAGGGAGACGATCCGCTCGGGCGCCTCCTCGATGGTGACCTCGCCGGTGGCGCCGGTGACGGTGACGGGGAAGGTGCCGTCGCCCACGGTGGGGCGGTCGGGATCGGGCTCGGAGACGCCGCAGGTGTGGGAGGCCTCCTGGGCGGTCGGTTCGGCCTCGGGCTCACCGCCGTCGGGCGCACCGCAGGAGGTCAGGACGAGCACGGCTCCGAGGAGGGCGGGGGAGAGATGGCGCGCGGTTCGCACGGTGCTCCTTTTCGGGCGGAGGAAGGAGCACGGCCCGATGGAGACGGCCTGTCCTTCCCACGAGGACGGGGACGTCGGCGTCGGGAAGGCGACCTGGCTCGTCCCCGTACGGACGGGGCTTCACAGTTGCGGGACAGCGCCGGGTTGGCGGCCGGTTGCGGCCGCGGTACCGGACTTCGCTTCGTCGACACCGGTCGGGCCGCCCGTGGGCGGCCCGTCCCCTCCAGCGTACTCGGCCCTCCGTGCGCTCCGGCGAGCGCCCCGGGCCGCGCCGACCTGCGTCTTCCTCCCGGCGGCCGTATTCTGCGTGGGGGGACGGCGTACTCCGCCGGCATTCCTTTTTATCCCTTTAGAGCCAAAAGAGAATATTGTCCGCTTCTGTGTAGAAATAACTAACAGTGCACCCCCTGTCCCGCCATGTGGCCAGATTGAGTCTTGATGCACATTGACACCTTCATGGCGCACAGCAATGATCTCGTTGCTATGCGCGCCGATTAACCGAGTACGGACATTAAGCGGCGTATCCCCCTGAACACCACAGTCGTGTACCCAGCGGGGTGCCCGCTCCCCCGGTGTCCGCCGGCGCGCACCGAGAAGGGATGTGTTGACAAGGTGGTACCCCACCGAACGCGCCTGGCACCGCTCGCCGGGTTGACCCTCGTCGCGGGTCTGGTCGCGGCCACACCGGCAAGCGCCGACGAGATCTCAGAGCTCGCCCCCCTGCACCCCGCCCCCACCGCCGAGAACGGAGAACTGACCCACCAGGCCAGCGGCCTGTGGTTCATCGAACTCGACAGCCCGCCCACCACGCAGGGCTCCTCCACGGCCCGGGTCAAGAACGAACAGAAGAAGTTCCGGACCGAGGCCGAGGCGTACGGCCTCGAATACGACGAGCGGCGCTCGTTCAAGGACCTCTGGAACGGGTTCTCCGTCGAGATGGACGACGCACAGGTGGGCACGGCCCGGGAGATCCCCGGCGTCAGCGCCATCTACCCCGTCGTCAGGTACGAGCTCCCCGAGCCCGACGACAGCGCCCCCGACCTGGACACCGCGCTACCCATGACCGGGGCCGACATCGCGCAGAACGAACTGGGCCTGACCGGTGAGGGCCTGCGCGTGGCCATCATGGACACCGGCGTCGACTACACCCACCCCGACCTGGGCGGCGGCGGCTTCCCCAACGAGCGCGTGGTCACCGGCCACGACTTCGTCGGCGACGACTTCAACGCCGGCGACCCGGGCTCCGTGCCCGTCCCCGACGACGACCCTCAGGACTGCCACGGCCACGGCACCCACGTGGCCGGGATCGTGGGCGCCGACGGCAAGGTCACCGGCGTGGCCCCCGACGTGGAGTTCGGTGCCTACAAGGTGTTCGGCTGCGGGGGCTCCACCACCTCCGACATCATGATCGCCGCCATGGAGCAGGCCCTGGACGACGGCATGGACGTGCTCAACATGAGCATCGGTTCCGCGCACACCTGGCCGCAGTACCCCACCGCGGTCGCCTCGGACAACCTGGTCGACGAGGGCATGACCGTGGTCGCCTCCATCGGCAACGAGGGTGACACCGGCCTGTACTCCTCGGGCGCACCCGGCCTGGGCGAGAACGTCATCGGCGTCGCCTCCTTCGACAACACCCACATCCAGGCCGCGTCCGTGACCGCCAACCCCAGCGGCGAGACCCTGGCCTACATGGAGATGGGCGAGGCCACACCGCCGCCCACCTCCGGGGAGACCGACGAGCTCGTCTGGATCGGCCGGGGCTGCACGTCCCTGGGCGACGAGCTGGAGGGCGACCCCGAGGGCGCGACGGCGCTGATGGTGCGCGGTGCGTGCACCTTCGCCGAGAAGTACGAGACCGCCCTGGCCGCGGGCGCCACCGGCGTGGTGATGTACAACAACGTCGCGGGCATGTTCGCGGGCGGCGGCATCGTCGACCAGGGCGCGTTCGCCATCGGGGTCTCCGACACCGCCGGCGCCCACCTCCGTGAGCTGCTGGCGGGCGAGGAGCCCGTCACCCTGACCTGGACCGGCGAGAACACCACCGTTCCCAACCCGACCGGCGGCCTGATCAGCTCCTTCAGCTCCTTCGGCCTCTCCCCCGACCTGAGCCTGAAGCCGGACATCGGCGCCCCGGGCGGTCTGATCAACTCCACCTACCCCGTGGCCAAGGGCGGCTACGCCACCCTCAGCGGCACATCGATGTCCTCCCCGCACGTGGCGGGCGGCGTCGCACTGCTGTTGCAGGCCCGGCCCGACCTGGGCGCGCACGAGGTGCGCGACGTCCTGCAGAACAGCGCCGACCCCAAGGCCTGGTGGGGCAACCCCGACCTGGGCTACCTGGACAACGTCCACCGGCAGGGCGCGGGCATGCTGGACGTGCCCGGCGCCGTACTGGCCACCACGTCCGTGGCTCCCGGCAAGCTGTCCCTGGGCGCCACCCAGGGCCCCGTGACCAAGACGGTCACCATCACCAACGACGGTGACGAGGAGGCCACGTACGAGCTGGGCCACGAGGCCGCCCTGGGCACCCACGGCAGCACCTTCTCGCCCGGCTACAACGACGGCTTCGCCGAGGTGGCCCTCGACACCGCCGAGGTGACCCTGGCTCCCGGAGCGTCGGCCGAGGTCGGGGTGACCGTCACCCCGCCCGCCCAGGACTACGAGCAGATGATCTACGGCGGCTACGTCACCGTGGCCGAGGTGGACGGCGAGACCTACCGCGTCCCGTACGCCGCCTACAACGGGAACTACCAGGCGATCGAAGCGATGACCCCGGTCACCGACGGCGAAGGCAACACCGTCGAGCTGCCGTGGCTGACCAAGATCACCGACTGCGGCGCCTTCTCCGGCCTGGAGTGCGCGAGCGCCGACGGCGGCACGTTCGAGAACCAGCCCGACGGCGCCACCTACACGATGGAGTGGGTCGACGGCCTGCCGGACATCCCGTACGTCATCGCGCACTTCGACCACCACGTCACCAAGCTGGAGATGGTCGTCATCGACGAGCGCACCGGACGCCCGGTGCACCCGCACCGCAACGTCGCGGTGTCGGTGGACCACGTGAGCCGCAGCGCGACCGGAACGTCGTTCTTCAGCTACCCGTGGGACGGCACGGTCGTGGACAGGCACGACAAGATCAAGTCCGTCAAGGACGGCGACTACCGTCTGGAGGTCCGCGCGCTCAAGGCGCTCGGCGACCCGGACAACCCCGAGCACTGGGAGACCTGGACCTCCCCGGTGATCACCATCGCACGCGGATAGTGGCGCCCCTTGGGGCTCCGCTCAGGGCGGTTCCCCAAGGGGTTGGTTCGGGCGTCCACGGGGTTCTGGAGGCGCCGGAGGTGAGACTGCGAGGAACGAGCCGTCTCACCGTAGGCGCCGAAGGTTCCCGTTCTCCGGACGCCCGAACACGGGCCGAAGCGAAGGCCCAAAGAAGGCACGGGGCCGCTCTCCCCGAGGGGAGGGCGGCCCCTGCCGTGTGCCGGGCGCGCGGCCGGATCCGGCCCTCAGGCGGGGCGTTCGAGCTTCTGGCTGATCACTTGGGAGATGCCGTCGCCCTGCATGGTCACGCCGTACAGAGCGTCGGCCGCCTCCATCGTGCGCTTCTGGTGGGTGATCACGATCAGCTGCGAGGAGGCGCGCAGCTCCTCGAAGATCACCAGCAGCCGCTGCAGGTTGGTGTCGTCCAGGGCCGCCTCGACCTCGTCCATCACGTAGAACGGGGACGGGCGGGCCTTGAAGATCGCCGCGAGGAAGGCCACCGCGGTCAGGGACCGCTCGCCGCCGGAGAGCAGCGACAACCGCTTGACCTTCTTGCCGGGCGGGCGCGCCTCCACCTCGATGCCGGTGGTCAGCATGTCCTCGGGCGAGGTGAGCAGCAGCCGCCCCTCACCGCCGGGGAACAGCCGCCCGAAGATCGCCGCGAACTCGCGCTCCACGTCCAGGTAGGCGGCGGAGAAGACCTCCTGCACACGGGCGTCGACCTCCTGGACGATGTCCATCAGGTCCCGGCGGGTCTTCTTCAGGTCCTCCAGCTGGGCGTTGAGGAAGGCGTGCCGCTCCTCCAGCGCCGCGAACTCCTCCAGCGCGAGCGGGTTGATCTTGCCCAGCTGGTTGAGCTGGCGCTCGGCGGCCTTGGCCCGCTTGGCCTGCACCTCGCGCACGTACGGCAGCGGGGCCGCGTCCTCCCCCGCGTCGGCGGGCGGGGGCACGGGCACGCGGGGCCCGTACTCGGCGACGAGGGTGGGCACGTCCACGCCCATCTCCTCCATCGCCCTGGTCTCCAACTGCTCCAGGCGCATGCGCCGCTCGGCACGGGCCACCTCGCCGCTGTGCGCCGAGCTGGTCAGCTTCTCCAGCTCCACGGACAGCTCGCGCACCCGGGCGCGCACCGCCTTGAGCTCGGCGTCCCGCGAGTCCTTCTCCGCCTCGGCGGCGGCCCGCTCGGACTCGGCGGCGGCCTGGGACACCGCGATCCGCTGCAGGGCCAGCCGGGCGCTCTCGGCGACGGACTCGGCGATGACGGCCTGCGCGGCGCGGGTGCGGCGGCGCTCGGCCGCGCGCTCCACGGCACGCCGCTCCTCGAAGGCCTGGGCGCGCAGCCGCTCGGCGCGGCCGGCGATCGAGCGGGCGCGCTCCTCCGCGGTGCGCACCGCCAGTCGGCGCTCCATCTCGGTGGCCCTGGCGCGCGAGGCCTGGGCGGCCAGCTCGTCGCGGGTGTCGGCGTCGGGCGCCTCCTCCTCGATGGAGGCGGCCATCTCCTCGGCCTCGGCCAGCTCCTCCTCCAGACGGGCCAGCCTGTCGGCCTCCTCCCCGCGCGCGGCCGCGGCCTTGGCGGCGGCGGCCGCGTACCGCTCGGACTCGGCCTCGGCGGAGCGGGCCTGGCCGCCGAGCTTGCCGAGCCGCTGGGCGGACTCGTTGCGCTTGCGGTCGCTCTGGCGGCGGCGCGCGGTGAGCTCCTCCACCTCGGCGGCCAGAGCGGCGCGCTCGCGCTTGCGCTCCTCCAGTTCGGCGGCGATCCGGCCGGCGGCCTCGGCGGCCACCTCCAGCCTCTCGCCCGCCTCGTCCACGGCCGCCTGTACCTCCAGCAGGCTGGGAGCCGCGGCCGAACCGCCGTGGACCAGCTCGGCGGCGAACACGTCGCCCTCGGGGGTGACGGCGCGCACGCCGGGGACCTTGTCCACGAGGTCGCGGGCGGCGGCCGTGCCGGAGGCCAGGGCGGTGCGGTCCAGCAGGGCGGTGACCGCGCCGTGCAGGTGTTCGGGCGCGACGACGGCGTCGACGGCGTAGCGGACCCCGGCGGGCAGCTCGGGCCACTCCCGGCGGGGCACGGAGGGGACGGCCTGGGCGATGACGATCCCGGCCCGGCCCGCGTCCTCGGACCTGAGCAGGTCGAGGGCGGCCACGGCGGTGTCGATGTCGCTGACGGCGACCGCGCCCGCGGCGGCGCCGAAGGCGGAGGCCACCGCGGTCTCCTGGCCCGACTCGACCTGCACGAGCGCGGCGAGGCTGCCGAGCATCCCGGGCAGGCCGGCGCCCAGGAGGGTGTCGGCGCCGTCCTTGTGCGCCAGGCCCATCTCCAGGGCCTCCTTGCGGGCGGCGAGCGCGGCGCGCTCGCCCTCGGCGGTGCGCTCGGCGTCGCGCAGGCGGTTGAGCTCGGCGTCGGCCTCGGAGAGCCGCAGGGTCGCGCGTTCCTGGGCCGAGTCGAGCTCGGCGTCGCCCTCGTCGAGCCCTGCGGACTCCTCGGCGGCCATCTCGTACTCGGTCTGTGCCTGTTCGGCGCGTTCGGAGGCCTGCCGGGCGGACTCCTCCAGGCGGGTGATCTCGGCCTCGCTGGAGGTCAGGCGACCGCGCAGGCTCTCCACCCGCGCGGACAGCCGCACGAGGCCCTCACGGCGTTCGGCGGAGGCCCGGGTGGCGGCCTCCAGCCGCTTCTCCTCGCGGTGCAGGGCGTCCTCGGCGGCGGAGCGCTCGGTGACGGCGGTCTCCAGGACCTCCCGTGCCTCCTCCAGCCTGGTGAGGAGTTCCTCCTCCTGGGCCGCGGCCTCCTCGGCCTCCGTCTCCAGTTCCTCGGGGTCGCGGCGGTGCACGGGCTCGTCGTCGACGGAGGCCAGGTTGCGGTGGCGCTCGTTCGCGAGGCCGCGCACGGCGTCCAGGCGCTCGGTGAGGCGGGACAGGGCGTGGTAGGTCTCCAGCGCCCGGGCGAGGGCGGGGGCCGCGGCGGCGGACTGCGCCTCCAGCTCCGCCTCGCGCTCCTGGGCCTGGTTGAGGGCGGCCTCGGCGGACGCGCGGCGGGCGAGGACCTCCTTCTCGTCCGCCTCCTCCCTGGCCAGCTGCTCGGTGAGGGCGGTGATGTCGTCGGCGAGCAGGCGCAGGCGGGCGTCGCGCAGGTCGGCCTGGATGACGGCGGCCCGGCGCGCGAGCTCGGCCTGCCTGCCCAGGGGCTTGAGCTGGCGGCGCAGTTCGGCGGTGAGGTCGGTGACCCGGTCCAGGTTGCCCTGCATCGCGTTGAGCTTGCGGATCGCCTTCTCTTTGCGCTTGCGGTGCTTGAGGATGCCCGCGGCCTCCTCGATGAGGGCGCGGCGCTCCTCGGGGCCGGCGTGCAGGACGGTGTCCAACTGCCCCTGGCCCACGATGACGTGCATCTCGCGGCCGATGCCGGAGTCGCTGAGCAGGTCCTGGATGTCGAGGAGGCGGCAGGTGTCGCCGTTGATGGCGTACTCCGAGCCGCCGTTGCGGAACATGGTCCGCCTGAGGGTGACCTCGGTGTAGTCGATGGGCAGGGCGCCGTCGGTGTTGTCGATGGTGAGGCTGACCTCGGCACGGCCCAGCGCCTGGCGGGTGGAGGTGCCCGCGAAGATGACGTCCTCCATCTTGCCGCCCCGCAGGGACTTGGCCCCCTGCTCCCCCATCACCCAGGACAGGGCGTCGACGACGTTGGACTTGCCCGAGCCGTTGGGACCGACCACACAGGTGATCCCGGGCTCGAAGCGCAAGGTGGTGGCCGACGCGAACGACTTGAAACCGCGCAGCGTCAGGTTCTTCAGGTACACCCACACCTCCCACGACGGTCACCTTCGACACGGACCGCGATCACCCAAGGGTGCCACGAAGCAGTGACCTACGGGTGGGGTTCGGCCCGGTGTCCCCGGATGGAGCAGGCCACTGAGCAGGCGCTCCCGTGACCGGGTGGGGGGAGGGGGATGTCCGGCGGACACGGAGGGTTGCGACAGGGTCCGCCGGGTACAACGTAAAAAAGGCCGCAAAGGGAGAGGAAAAACCGCGGCTCGGTGGACGGGGGTCAGACCCGGTCCGTCGACGGTTCCGGCCAGGGACGCCTGGTTCGTGCTCTCGGCGTCCCCGTCGGTGGATCAACCGTGAAGGTTCAGCCTGGCTGGAGCCGAAACGTCGACGGTGTCAGGTCAGGCGAGCGCGGGCTCGCGCTCGGTCGCGCCGGGAGTGGCATCGGTCACGGCCATGCTGAGCTGGTCGTTCCGTGCCTGGAGACGGCTGATCTCGTCCTCGAGGTCGCGTACCCGCTTCTGAAGCCGCCGCATCTCCGAGACCATCCGAGGGTCGGAGCCGCCGACGTGGCCAAACAGAGCCTTCGCCATGATATGGGTCCTCCACGCTGAGTGACCAGTGGTGATCCGCGCGTGTGACACCCCGCGGTAACGCCGATGACGTTGTCTCACACGGGTCTGGAAAGTTGCGCGATGTACCTTCCAGAGTCTCACTGTGCGCGCCGCTGGTCAAGATTGGATTACAACGGTCCGTAACGGCCACAACCCGGGATGATGCACCTGGGCAGGTGGCAGCGCACGATCCGAACACGGTTACCCCGGTCTGCGCCGGAGTGTGCGGACGACGCGGACGCCGCACAGTGGTCGCCTCACACTCCGCGAGACCCCCGCCGCGAACCCCTCGGGGCCGCCGCGGTCGCGCGGTGTGCTCGAATCGCGTTACCCCACAAGCATACTCACCGTTCGACGAATCCGGTGAAGGTCCCCCGGCAAGAGGACCAACGTTCGACCACGGAGTCCACACGACCGGGTGTCGCGCCGCCCCTGAGATGGCCAAGAAGGCGCTCGCAGTCACTTCTCGGCCCCTCGGCGACCACTTCGACCCGGCCGTCGCCGAGGTTCGTGGCCGCCCCGGTCAGGCCCAGTTCCAGCGCCTTGGAACGCGCCCACCAGCGGAAACCCACGCCCTGCACGCGTCCGCGCACCCACGCGGTCAGCCGGACGGCCCCGACGTCGTCCCCCACGGACCGACTCCTTACTTACCTGAACGACACACTTTGCTCACCGACACGCCGAAGCCGCCTCAGCCTCGGGCTCCGGGCGGCTTCTGGCAGCCGGGGCAGCTGTAGGAGGAGCGGTTCATGAACGCCTCGCGGACGATCAGTACGCCGCACCGGCCGCACGGGCGGTCGCGACGGCCGTAGGCGTTGAGCCCCCGCTCGAAGTAGCCGCTCTCACCGTTGACGTTGACGTACAGGCCGTCGAAGGTGGTACCGCCCACCTCCAACGCCTCGGTCATCACCTCGCGCACGTGTCCCAGCAGCTCCGTGGCCTGCGCGTCGGAGAGGTCCTGCGTGGAGCGCGCCCAGTGCAGCCGTGAGCGCCACAGCGCCTCGTCGGCGTAGATGTTGCCGACGCCGCTGATCAGCGACTGGTCCAGCAGCGCCCGCTTGACCTCGGTGCGCCTGGCCCGCAGCGCCCGCACGAACACCTCGGGGACGAACGCGGGGTCCAGCGGGTCCAGGGCGATGTGGTCCACCGACGAGGGCACGTCCTCGCGCACACCGGGCACGTCCACCATCAGGTGGCCGAAGGTGCGCTGGTCGACGAAGCGCAGCTCGGTGCCGTCCGACAGCGGCAGCCGCACCCGCAGGTGCTTCTCGTCGGGTTTGCCCGTGGGCTGGACCAGCATCTGACCGCTCATGCCCAGGTGGGTGAGGAGCATCTCACCGCTGTCCAGGAGCAGCCACAGGTACTTGCCGCGCCGGTGCGCGACCGTGGGCACGCGGCCCGACAGGCGGGCGGCGAAGTCCGCGGCGCCGGGTACGTGCCGCCGCACCGACCGGGGGTGCAGCACCTCGACCGCACCGATGGTGCGGCCCAGGGCGTGCTCGGTCAGGCCGCGGCGGACGACCTCCACCTCGGGGAGTTCGGGCACGTCCTCTCACCCCCGCCCGTCGCCGGAGAGCTTGTCCTCGGCGGCGTCGGAGGTGCCGGCCATCTCCTCGGCGACCTTGGCGGTGGCCTCGGAGCGGGCCTTGATGGCCTTCCACGCCGACTCGGCGGCCTGCTGCTCGGCCTCCTTCTTGCTGCGCCCCTCGCCCAGGCCGTAGCTCTCCCCCGCGACGTGGACCCTGGCACGGAAGGTCTTCTGGTGGTCGGGGCCGCTCTCGTCCACGTGGTACTCCGGGACACCGAGCATCTCGGCCGCGGTCAGCTCCTGCAGGGAGGTCTTCCAGTCCAGCCCGGCGCCCAGGCCGGAGGCCGTGGCGATGAGCGGGTCGAAGAGCCGGTGCACGAACTCCGAGGCCACGTCCAGGCCGCGGTCCAGGTAGACGGCTCCGATGACCGCCTCCAGGGTGTCGGCGAGGATCGAGGACTTGTCACGGCCCCCGGTGCCCTCCTCCCCGCGCCCGAGCCGGATGTAGGCGCCGATGCCCAGGCCGCGGGCGACGTCGGCGAGCGCGCGCATGTTGACCACGGCGGCGCGCAGCTTGGCGAGCTGTCCCTCGGGAAGGTCGGGGTGCTTGCGGAAGAGGGTGTCGGTGACCACCAGGCCGAGCACGGAGTCGCCGAGGAACTCCAGTCGCTCGTTGGTGGGCAGACCGCCCTTCTCGTAGGCGTAGGAGCGGTGGGTCAGGGCCCGGAGCAGGATCTTCGGGTCGACCTCGACTCCGATCGCCCCGTGGAAGGACTTGGCCTCGGAGGCGGAGAGTTGGCTGGCCACTGGTTCACTTCCCTGTTCGTGCGCGCCGGGGTACGGCGCGGTGGTCGGAGGGATCCGCGGCCGGCCAGGGTGCTCGAAAACGAGGTGACCGCCGCGGGAGGCTCCGCTCCCCCGGCAACCACCACGAACTCGGGAACCCGGAGAGCCCGGATCACTGCGCGGTGCGCTGTCTGGTGCTACTGGGTGTGCCTGGGTCCGTCGTGTGTCGTGCGTTGTTCCTCGGTTAACTCTACAAATCCTTGCACGGCGACGCCCGGAGGGCACCCGGTGCCCTGACAACACTTCGGGGCGGACCCGTCGGACGGGTCCGCCCCGAGGCGGATCGGAATCGGGGGCCGGGCCCCGAGGCCGGGCATGCCTTAAGCCGGGTTGGTGACCTGGCGGTTGTTGTAGGTGCCGCAGGTCGGGCACGCGATGTGGGGCTGCTTCGGGTCGCGGCAGCGCGGGCAGTTGACCAGCACCGGGCGCGACGCCTTCCACTGGGAACGGCGGGTCCGGGTGTTGCTCCGCGACATCTTCCGCTTCGGGACGGCCACTTCAATCCTCCTGGGTCACCCCCGCGATCGCGGGAGGTCGCTTATCTGGTCACCCCGCGCGCTGTGGCGGGGAGGGTGTGCTCCGGTCCACGGGGGCGCCCGGGGGCGGCCGTCCGTGATCGGTTCACGAGCTCATCGTTCGCCGGGATCCTCCGCGATCTTGCGGAGTGCCTCCCAGCGCGGGTCGACGTCGTCGCCGTGGCCGTGGTCGGGACCGGCCTCGGCGAGCTTGGCGCCGCACTCGGAGCACAGGCCGGGACAGTCCGGTCCGCACAACGGTGTGAGCGGGAGCGCGAGCACGACGGCGTCTCGGACCACGGGTTCGAGGTCGAGCAGTTCGCCCTCTAGATAGTAGTCCTCATCCTCGTCGTCCTCGTCCTCGCTCTCGCCGGGCGCCGCGTCCTCGTCCGCGGGATACCGGTACAGCTCCTGGAACTCGGCCTCGATACCGTCCGAGATCGGGTCCAGGCAGCGCGAGCACTCGGCGGTGAGCTGGCCGCGGACGGTACCGGTGACGAGGACGCCCTCCATCACCGCTTCCAGCCGCAGGTCCAGCTCGATCTCACTGCCCTCGGGTACGACCGCCATCGCCGACGAGAACGCCTGGGGGACGGTCACGATGCGGTTGACGGTACGCATCGACCCCGGCTGGCGGCCCAGCTGGCGTGTGTCGACCACGAACGGGTTGCGAGGATCTAGGCGAGACAGGGTTATCGAACTTTCACGAGGAATTCGGGAGTGCCGAGTGCGCGAGAGGTCTCGCGTGCGACCGACACGGGAGCGCACCGGGAACCGGCGACGCCCATGGTCAAACCACGATTCTACCTACCATGTCCCCGACCACCCAAATCAACGCGGTCGAGGCCCTGGAGCCAGCACGGGCTAGCGTCCCTCGGAGGCCCGTTCCGCGTACTTCTCCCGCAGGCGCTGCTCGACGTAGGGAGTGACCAGGCTGGAGACGTCCCCGTGGTGCTGGGCGATCTCGCGGACCAGGCTGGAGGACAGGAACGAGTACTGCGGGTTCGCCGTCATGAACACGGTCTCCACTCCGGAGAGCTGGTAGTTCATCTGGGCGATCTGGAGTTCGTAGTCGAAGTCGCTGACCGAGCGCAGGCTGCGGACGATGGTCTCGATGCCGTTCGACCGGCAGAAGTCGACGAGGAGCCCGTCGAACTCGCTGACCCGCACGTTGCCGAACTCGGCGGTGCCCTCCCGGAGCATGTCGAGCTTCTCGGGGACGGTGAACAGGCCGCGCTTTTGGACGTTGTTGAGTACGGCGGCGACGACCTCGTCGTACTGCTTGGCCGCCCGGCCGATGATGTCGATATGGCCGTGGGTCACCGGGTCGAAGGAACCCGGGCAGACGACTCGGCGCACGGTGATCGCCCCTTTCACAGAACTACGTTCGGGTATCGCGATCGTAGGGGTTCGGCCGCGTGGCGATTCGGGCAACACCCGCTTAGTGACCACATTCGCCCACGCCGGTGACGAGCGGGCACGGGAGGTGCCGCGCCGCAGGCGTCAGTCGAGGGTGGCGGCGGGCGACGGGCACGGAAGCACCGCGCCGCAGGCGTCAGTCGAGGGTGGTGGCGGGTGACGGGCGGGAGTACCAGAGAACCGCCTCCCCGTACCCCCGGCTACGGACGCGCTCCAGGCCCTCGGGCCAGACGGGTTCGGTCCCGCGCTTGGAGCGCTCGACGACGACCACGGCGTCCTCCGCCAGCCAGCCGCGGCCGACCAGGTCGGCCAGTACGCGGGTGACCTCGGCGTCGGTGACGGCGTAGGGCGGGTCGGCGACCACGAGGTCGTAGGGGTCCCCGTCGTTGCCCCGGCCCAGCGCCCTCTCCACCCGGTCGGCCACCAGCCGGGCGCCGGGGAGGCCGAGCGCCGCGATGTTGCCCCTGGCGACCTGGGCCGCCCTGCGGTCCGCCTCCACCAGCAGCGCGTGCGCGGCGCCCCGGGACAGGGCCTCCAGGCCGATCGCCCCCGAGCCCGCGTACAGGTCCATCACCCGCAGGCCGTCGAGGGCGCCGAGGTCGGACTGGACCGAGGAGAACAGGGCCTCGCGTGCGCGGTCGCTGGTGGGGCGGGTGGTGCGGCCCTCGGGGACGGAGATGCGCCGTCCGCCGGCCGTTCCGGCGATGATGCGGGTCATGCCCCCAAGGTAACCAAGGAAGCGGCTCGGCCGTTCAGGCCTTGTCCAGGTACTCCGCGCGCTCCTCGGGCAGGAGCGTCTCCAGCGCCTCCGCGAGCGGCGGGTACCCGGTCAGCCCGGGATCCCCGGACACGTACTCCGCGGCCTCCTCGCGCGCCTGCCCGATGAGGTCCTCGTCCTTGAGCAGCGTGAGCATCCTCAGGCTGGAGCGGGCGCCCGACTGCGCGTCGCCCAGCACGTCGCCCTCCCTGCGCATCTCCAGGTCCACCCGGGAGAGCTCGAACCCGTCGGTGGTCGCGGCCACGGCGGCCAGCCGCTCCCGGGCCGGCGAGCCCTCCTCCGCGTCGGTGACCAGCAGGCACAGCCCGGGCAGCCGGCCCCGGCCGACCCGGCCGCGCAACTGGTGCAGCTGCGAGACGCCGAAGCGGTCCGCGTCCATGATGACCATCACTGTGGCGTTCGGCACGTCCACGCCCACCTCGATGACGGTGGTGGAGACGACCGCGTCGGTCTCCCCCGCCGCGAACCGGCGCATCACCGCGTCCTTGTCGTCGGGGGCCATCCGGCCGTGCAGGACCTCCACCCGCTGGCCGGAGAGCGGCCCCTCCACCAGCCGCGCGGCCACGTCCAGCACCGCCAGCGGCGGCCGGGCGCCCGGGACGTCCTCCTCCGGGTGGCCGTCGGCCTCCTCCTCCGCCCCGCCCCTGTCGTCGTCGCCGATCCGCGGGCAGACCACGAACGCCTGGTGCCCGTCGACCGCCTCCTCCCGGATGCGCTCCCAGGCCCGTGCCAGGAAGTGCGGCTTCTCCTTCGCGGGCACCACGTGCGTGGACACCGGGGCGCGGCCGGTGGGCAGCTGGGTGAGGGCGACCACGTCGAGGTCGCCGTACACGGTCATCGCGACGGTGCGCGGGATCGGGGTGGCGGTCATCACCAGCACGTGAGGGCGCCCGTCCACGGCCTTCTCACGCAGGGCGTCGCGCTGCTCCACGCCGAAGCGGTGCTGCTCGTCGACCACCACCAGGCCCAGGTCGGCGAAGGTCACGTGCTCCTGGAGCAGGGCGTGGGTGCCCACGACGATGCCCGCCGAACCGGACGCCGCGTCCAGCAGGGCCTCCCTGCGCGCGGCGGCGTTCATGGAGCCGGTGAGCAGGGCCACCCGGGTGGCGTTCTCGGCCCCGTCGATCTGCCCGGCGCGGCCGAGCGCCCCGAGCATGGCGCTGATGGACCGGTGGTGCTGCTGGGCGAGGACCTCGGTGGGAGCGAGCATGACGGCCTGGCCGCCGGAGTCCACGACCCGGAGCATGGCGCGCAGCGCCACCAGGGTCTTGCCCGCGCCCACGTCGCCCTGGAGCAGGCAGTGCATGGGGTGCGCGGCGTCGAGCCGGTCGGCGAGGCGCTCGCCCACCTCGCGCTGGCCCTCGGTGAGGGTGAACGGCAGTCGGGCGTCGAAGGCGTCGAGGATGCCGCCGACCGCGCCGGGACGGGGCTTGGCGGGCAGCTCCTCGGCCTGGTGGCGCCGCCGCGCGAGCGCGAGTTGCAGGACGAAGGCCTCGTCCCACTTGAGGCGGCGCCTGGCGGCTCCGACGTCGGCCCACTCGGCGGGGCGGTGGATCGCGCGCAGGGCGTCGGCGATGCCGAGGAGCTTGTGGCGCTCGCGCAGTTCGGGCGGCAGCGGGTCGGACAGGCTGTCGACGTCGGCCAGGACGACGTCGATGACGCGGGTGATGGTCGTGGAGTCCATGCCCTTGACCGCGGGGTAGACCGGGATGAGCTCGTCGGCGTAGGCCCGGGCCCGCTCGCCCTCGCGGCCGTCCTCGTCGAGGAGCTCGTACTGGGGGTGGTCGAGCTGGCGGCGGCCCTTGAAGGTGGAGACCCGGCCGGAGAGCATGGCCAGCCGTCCAGGGACGAGCGCGTTCTGGTGGTAGGAGCCCCGGTTGAAGAACGTCAGGTGCAGGCGGCCGGTGCCGTCGGTGACGGTGGCCTCCATCATGTCCATGCGGCGGCGGCCCTGCCTGGCGGGCACGGTGCGCCGTTTGGCGTCCAGGACGCGGGCCTGCACGGTGACCTCCTCGCCCTCGCGCAGTTCGGCGAGGTCGGTCAGGTCGCCGCGCCGGTCGTAGCGGCGCGGGTAGTAGCGCAGCAGGTCGCCCAGGGTGTGCAGGCCGAGTTTCTCGGCGAGGGCCTTCGCCGTCTTGCCCCTGAGCGGTCCCTTGCTCAGCGGTTCGTCCCAGGTGCTCACGTGTGCTTCCCCGTCTCGGATGGCCGGTCACCGCAACGGTAGTCCTCCGGTGCGACGCCCGTGGGCTCCCGACCGCTTCCAACCGGGGTATACTCATCGAAGTTCATCGCGTTTCCGCCGTGCCCGCATGGCGGATTCGATGCTCCGGTGGGTTACCGAGGCCGTCGTCGGTCACGCGGTACCACCGTTGCGCGTACGGGCACCGGTCGGCGGCACAGGGCTTTTCCGCGTCCGACCGCGTCCTTCGTGTACTCTTCCACGGTTGGCTTCTACGTCAACCAGTCCGCCCGACCTCTTCCGGTCGGATGAACCTTCGCGTGCGGCGACGTGCGCGATCCCGAGCGTCTTGAATGGAGTTACCGTGGCTTCCGTCTGCGACGTCTGCGGCAAGGGACCAGGGTTCGGTAACAGTGTTTCCCACTCGCACCGTCGCACCCGCCGCCGCTGGAACCCCAACATCCAGACCGTTCGCACCCGTGTGGGCGGCACGCCCAAGCGCGTGAACGCCTGCACCTCGTGCATCAAGGCCGGCAAGGTGGCCCGCTAGGGTCACCGCCCCTTCTGGATCTGTCGAAGGCCCCCGACCCTCGTGGTCGGGGGCCCTCGTCGTTTCCGGACGGCGGCTGGCGGCGGGCGCCCAAGGGCGTGCCCGTACCCCCGGGCCCGGGCACGGGCCGCGGCCTCAGAGCCGGCAGACGTGCCCGTTCAGGGAGCAGCGGACCGGGCTCTGCGGTACGCCCACGGCCTCGAAGGTGAGCGCGGTCGAGTCGCCGGGCTCCAGATCGTCCTGCCCCTCGGCCTGGCGGGCCAGGATGCCGCCCTCGATCTCCTGCCAGTCGGCGCCGGTGACCGCCGTGACCTCGGCGGAGTCGAAGGCCAGGGCCAGCTCCCAGGCGTCCAGCCTGGTCTGGGAGGTGTTGGTGACGGTGACGTGGCCGCTGAACCCGGTCGACGTGGAGTCCGTGATCCGGTAGACGACCGTTGTGGGCTCCGAACCCGCCTGTGTCCGCGGCCCCCTCGACCCGTCGCCGCCGGCGGCCGCGCCGCCCTCCGCCTCCGCGGAGGAGTCGTGCGTGGGACGGGAGCCGTCCTGGGCCCCGGGGGACTCGGCCGCGCCCGGGGTACCGCCGAACTGGAGGTAGATCTGGGTGGTGCTGTAGCCGAACAGGAGCAGGCCGAGGATGACCCCGGAGACGACGAGCACGTTGATCAGCTTCGGCGGTTCGACGCGCTTGGGAACCGTGCTCTCGACGAAGCCGCCGAGACGCCTCAGTACGCCCGCGTCCCTCGGCTCGCTGCGGTGCGCACCCCGGCGGGGACCGTCCCGCCAGTCCTGCCGCCCCATAACCCGCCCCTCGACGTTCCCGTCGCCCTCCACCGAGGGCTCCCGGCTCCGGCTGCCTCCCTCTGCGTCGCCCTTCGCCGCGTACGCCCTCACCCTTCTCGGTCAGTCGCTCACGGGATATCCCGCGGGGACCGCTGTGTTCCACGATCCGGGCACTCTGTCCGAAAGCGGCGTGAGCCACATTCGCAAAGCCTAGCGCGAGAGCTAAACAGGACAAATCCAAACAGGCTCATTTTCAGCGGAAATGGTCCCAGCCAGTACCGCCGGGCGGATGTCCGTCGACCGTGACCGGATTACCGCTTTTCCCCGCGGTCCCGTGCGCGGCCTCGACCACGGTCCCCACGCGGTGCCAGTGGTCGGGCAGCACGGTGTCCGGCGGGAAGGCGGCGGCGAGCGCGTGGTCCTCCCCTCCGGCGACCATCAGGTCGCGCGCCACCCGCTCCGCCCGCCCGGGTCCGGCGCCCAGGACGCGGACCGCCTCCAGCAGGGAGGGTTCAGGCCGCAGCGCCTCCGACTCCAGGTCGACGCGCACCCCGCTGGCCCGGCACACGTGGCCGAGGTCCTGGGCGAGGCCGTCGCTGACGTCGAGCATGGCGGTCGCCCCGAGCAGGGCCGCCTCGGCGCCCCGCGCGTAGGGCGGACTGGGCCTGCGGTGCTCGGACAGGCACTCGGCGGGGCCGTCGACGCCCCTCTCCAGCAGGGCGAGCCCCGCGGCGGACAGTCCCAGGTGGCCGGTGTAGGCGACCACGTCGCCGGGCCGGGCGCCGTCGCGGCGCACGGGCGCGCGCCCCTGGAGGTCGCCGAGCGCGGTGACGGCGATGGTGAGGGTGTCCGATCCCACCATGTCCCCGCCCACGACCGTGCCTCCCGAGACCGCGCACTCGTCGCGGACCCCGGCGGTGAACTCCTCCGCCCAGGAGACGGGGAGGTCGGCGGGCGCGGCGAAGCCGATGAGCAGGGCGGTGGGGCGGGCGCCCATGGCCGCGACGTCGGCGAAGTTCTGCGCGACGGCGCGGTGCCCCACGTCGCCGGCGGTGGACCACTCGCGCCGGAAGTGGCGTCCCTCGACCAGCAGGTCGGTGGTCGCCACCGTCCGGCCGTCGGGCGCGGCGACCACCGCCGCGTCGTCCCCCGGTCCGAGGATTACGTCGTCCGTCATGGGGAATTGGCTCGTCACACGCGTGATCAGAGCGAACTCCCCGAGACCCCCAATGGTGTTACGCACAGGGATCAGGGTACGGTGACGCTCCAGCGCGGTGGCCTGGACCCACGTTCGTCATCCGTTCGTCGTCGACCGCACCGCCGGCTCGGCCTGGAGCCGCTCGACTCCCACGCCCGGCACACACGAAGGAGTACCCATGGTGCAGGCATACATCCTGATCCAGACCGAGGTCGGGCAGGCCGCTGAGGTGGCGGGACGCATCCGGAGCATCGAGGGGGTCGAGAAGGCCCACGACGTGACCGGGCCCTACGATGTCATCGTCCAGGCCCGCGCCGAAGACGTCGACTCCCTGGGCGCCCTCGTGGTGGCCCGGATCCAGCGGTTGGACGGCATCGCCCGGACACTCACCTGTCCCATAGTCAATATCTGACGCGTCCCGTCGCGTCGTCCGAAGCGAGGTCCCTGTGAGGCGGTACGCGTACGCCGGAGCGGTCATGGCCGTCGCCTTGGCGGCGACGGGCTGCGGAGCGCAGACCGTGCGGATCGATCCTCCGGAGACGGATGCGGCGACCGCCGGGACCTGCGCGGACCTCGTCGCCGCCCTTCCCGACACCCTGCTGGACGCCGAGCGGGCGCGGGTGCGCCCCGAGTCGGACCTGACGGCGGCCTGGGGCGACCCTCCCATCGGGCTGCGCTGCGGTGTTGCCCGCCCCGCGGCCCTGGCGCCGGACTCCTACGTGGAGGAGGTCAACGGCGTGACGTGGCTGCCGCAGCCGCAGGACGCGCCCACCCTGTACACGGCGGTCGGCCGCGAGGCCTACGTGGAGCTGACGGTCCCCTCCGCCCACGGCAGCCCCGCCGCCGCGCTGTCGACGGTCAGCGACCTGGTCACCGAGCACGTGCCGCCGCTGCCCGAGGGGCGGCTCTGACCGGCTGTTCCCGGGGTCGGTGGACGACGCGTGCGGGGCCGCCGGCTCATGCCGACGGCCCCGCACGCTCGTGCCGCGGGGGCACGGAGGGATCACGACGTCAGGGAGCGGGCGGGAGGTCCCGTCACTGCTCCTCTGCGGTCGGCTCGTCCTCGGCCGCGCCGGAGGGGGCGTCGGAGGCCTCCGCCTCGTTCCCGGATCCCTCCCCGGCACCGGCGTCACCGCCCTCGGGACCCTCCATACCGCCGCTGGTGTCCACTCCGCCACCGCTGAGCATGGCGTCGATCTCGGCCGCGGTCTCCGACACCTGTCCGGAGCAGGAGGCGCCCGGCTCGGGGACGTCGGTGCCGCGCTCGTAGAGGCGCACGAAGCGCTGGAGGTTCTCGTCGCCGGCGGTCTCGGCGGAGATCTGGCGGCCCCAGCTGGAGGCCACGATCGGGGCGTCCATCTCACCCTCGTAGGGGCTGATCACCAGGTAGTCGCCGGGGCTGTACATCTCGTTCAGCGCCTGCACCTGGTCCTCGGGCAGGTCGGGCCGGTAGTTGATCCACACCGCGCCGTGCTCCAGGGAGTGCACCGCGAACTCGGAGGTCACCGGCTCGGGGTAGACCCCGCAGTTCTGCCAGGCGTTCCAGTGGTCGCCGCCCACGGGCGGGGTCTGCTCGTAGTCCACGCGCTGCCCCGTCTCGACGTGCTCGTAGGAGCCGACCTCGAACTCCTCCACGCCCGAGACCGTGCGGCTCCGGAACTCCATGAAGAGCAGGAATGCGAGCAGTCCCACAACCAGGACCACAGCGGTCGTCACACCGGCGATGGTGAGAACCTTGCGGCGTCGTTCCTCTCGAAGGCGTTGCGCCTTCAGCTCGGCTGCTCGGCGGCGACGCTCCTCCGCCGTCTTCTTCTTGGCCACGGGGTCTCCTGGGGTGGGTGGTGACAAAAGGGACTTACCTATCCTCTACTTTGGCACCACAGCTGTGCGATTCGACCAGGATGGTTCCCATGGAACACAGAAACGGCCCCGCGCCCGGAGCCGTCGACGGCGTCGAGGACGCCGAAGACGGGCACACGTGGGCGGATGACGGGACGGCGCACGAGGATGCGTCACCGAAGGTGTCCCTGCGCTCGGTACCGACATGGATCGCTGTGGTCCTGCTCGTACTGGCCCTGGGAGCGGGCTACCTGCTGGGGCGCCCGTCCCACCCGCTGGACACCAGCCCGGACGCCGGGTTCCTACGCGACATGAGCGCGCACCACGCCCAGGCCGTGGACATGTCGATGATCATCCTGGACAAGACCGAGGACTCGGAACTGGACACGGTGGCCACCGACATCGCCCGCACCCAGCAGGCCCAGATCGGGATCATGCAGGGATGGCTGATGGCCTGGGACCTGAACTCGCGCGGCACGCGGTCCTCGATGGCCTGGATGGAGGGCCACGACCACGGCGGCGGCGGGGAGGTCCCCGACACCATGCCGGGCCTGGCCTCCTCCGAGGAGATGGTGGCCCTGGAGGAAGCCGAGGGCGTGGAGGCGGAGATCCTCTTCCTGGAGCTGATGATCGCCCACCACGAGGGCGGCATCGACATGGCCCAGGCCGAGGTGGACCTGGGCGAGAAGGACCTGGTCGTCGACCTCGCCCAGGGGATGATCGAGGCCCAGCAGACCGAGATCGACCTGATGGAGAACATGATCGACAAGCGCGAGGGCGGCGCGGAGGACTGATCCCGCGCCCGGCCACCGGCGGCGGCGCGCTCCCCGGCGAGGGGGCGCGCCGCCGTCGTACGTGCACGCCCCGTACGTAGGACGTCCCCGGACGTGGACGCCCCCGCCCGTGGCCGCCGGCGCCGGGGAGCGCGCGCACTCGCGTGTGTCCGAACCCACACGGGTGCTTCTCCGGCCCCTCCCCGACCGCCCCGCCACGGCTCCGCCCCAGGTGGGAGCGGTCCGGGCACTCCGCTCCTCGTGGGAAGCGGCGCCCCGAAGGGCCCTCCCTCCCCCGGGGAGACGTACGGAACACCCCTTTCGCCCGGGGCGGATGGCGCTACGACAGCCTGTAGAACTACAGTTTGTAGTACTACCGATGGTCGGTCATGAGAGGCGGATATGGAAGCCCTTGAACTCGCGCGGTGGCAGTTCGGTGTCACCACGATCTACCACTTCCTGTTCGTACCCCTGACCATCGGGCTGTCGTTCATCGTGGCCGTGCTCCAGACCCTCTGGTACCGCACCGGCAGGCACGAGTACCTCCAGGCCACCCAGTTCTTCGGCAAGCTGTTCCTGATCAACTTCGCCATGGGCGTGGTCACCGGCATCGTGCAGGAGTTCCAGTTCGGCATGAACTGGAGCGAGTACTCCCGCTTCGTCGGCGACGTGTTCGGCGCGCCGCTGGCCATGGAGGCCCTGCTCGCCTTCTTCCTGGAGTCCACCTTCATCGGCCTGTGGATCTTCGGCTGGCACCGGCTGCCCCGGGGCGCGCACCTGGCGTGCATCTGGCTGGTCGCCGTCGGCACCAACCTCTCGGCGTACTTCATCCTCGCCGCCAACGCCTGGATGCGGCACCCCGTCGGCTTCACGGTCAACGAGGAGACCGGCCGCGCCGAGCTCACCGACATCCTGGCCGTGCTCGGCAACGACCAGGCCTGGTCCACCTACCTGCACACCGTCTCGGCCGCCTTCGTCACCGCCGGGCTGTTCGTGGTCGCGGTCAGCGCCTACAAGCTCTGGCGCAACAGCCACCACAACGACACCGGCGTCGCCGGGGTGGTCCCGCCCAAGGGCGACTTCGCCCTGTTCCGCGGCGCCCTCAAGGTCGGCCTGGTCTTCACCCTGGCCGCCGGCGCTCTGGTGGTCTTCTCCGGCGACCACCAGGCCAAGCTCGCCGCCCAGTACGAGCCGATGAAGCTCGCCGCCGCCGAGGCCCTGTGGGAGACCGAGGAGGGCGCGGCCTTCTCCGCGCTGGCCGTCGGCGACACCGAGGAGCGGTACAACCCCATCGACATCACCATTCCCAACGTGCTCAGCTTCCTCGCCACCGGCGAGTTCGACGGCGAGGTACACGGGATGAACAACCTCCAGGAGGCCTACGAGGAGTACTACGGCCCCGGGAACTACACCCCCAACGTGTTCGTCGTGTACTGGTCCTTCCGCCTGATGATGGGCCTCGGCATGTTCGGGGTCGCGTTCGCCGCACTGGGCCTCTACCTCACCCGGGGCAGGGAGCGCACGCCCACCGGCAAGTGGTTCTACTACGCGGCGATGCTCGCCCTGCCCGCGGCCCTGGCCGCCAACATCTTCGGCTGGGTGCTCACCGAGATGGGCCGCCAGCCCTGGACCGTGCACGGCGAACTGCTCACCGCGGCCAGCGTCTCCCCCGGCGTCAGCCTGGGCGCCGTCGCCACGACCCTGGCCGGGTTCACGGCCGTGTACGGGCTGCTCTTCGTCGTCGAGGTCGGACTGCTGCTCAAGTACGTCAAGGCCGGCCCCTCGCACCTCGTCCCCGACCTGGAGGACGACGAGGACGAGTCCCGGATCCCGCACTTCAGCTACTAGGAGCCACGGACCATGGAACTGACCGTCATCTGGTTCATCGCCATCTCGGTCCTGTGGACCGGGTACTTCGTCCTGGAGGGGTTCGACTTCGGGGTGGGCACGCTCATGTCGTTCATGGGCGGGCGGGACTCCGTCGACCGCCGGGTCGCCCTCAACTCCATCGGCCCGGTCTGGGACGCCAACGAGGTGTGGCTGATCACCGCGCTCGGCGCCACGTTCGCCGCCTTCCCTGCCTGGTACGCCTCCCTGCTCAGCGGGTTCTACGCCCCGATGTTCCTCATCCTCGTCGCGCTCATCCTGCGCGGCGTGGCCTTCGAGTACCGGGGCAAGCGCGACAGCGCCCCCTGGCGCGCCTGGTGGGACCGGGCGATCCTCCTCGGCAGCGTCCTGCCCGCCTTCCTGTGGGGCGTGGTGTTCGCCAACATCGTCCGGGGGGTGGCCATGGACGCCGACCAGGTTGTCACCGCCTCCGTGCCGGACCTGCTCAACCCCTACGCCCTGCTCGGTGGACTGACGACGCTGTCGCTGTTCACCCTGCACGGAGCGGTCTTCCTGACCCTCAAGACCGACGGGCCGGTGCGGGTGCGCGCGCGGCGGGCCGCCCTGTGGGCCGCGTGCGCCGCGGTCCCCTCCGGCACGCTCTTCCTGGCGTGGACCCAGCTCGCGCACGGCGGCGGGACGCGCACCCTGCCGCTCGTCCTGATCGCCGCCACGGCCCTGGTGGGCGGGGTCGCGGCGGCCTGGCACCGCCGCGAGGGATGGTCGTTCGCCTTCACGGCGGTGACCGTCCTGACGGTGTTCGCGGCCCTGTTCGGATCGCTGTTCCCGAACGTGCTGCCCTCCACCACCGACCCGGCGTTCGGCCTGACCGTGTCCAACGCGTCCTCGGCCGAGTACACGCTCACCCTCATGTCGTGGGTGGCGGTGGTGTTCCTGCCGCTCGTGCTGCTCTACCAGGGGTGGAGCTACTGGGTGTTCCGCCGCAGGGTGACCGGGGAGACCGTCACCGGAGCGACCGTCACCCGGGGCGAGGACCGGGACGGAAGGCCCGAGCCCGCCGTCTGAGCCCGACACCGGGGCGCCCGGCCGGTGCACGGGTCCGGGTGGATACTGGGGCCGTCGCCCGCCCCGGTCCTTCGGACCCGCACCGTGCCGCCACGAGGCCCCGCATCCGTACCGAACACCCGCACACCCGGCCGAGACGATCGAGACGATGCCGTGAGGTCCCGCGCGTATGAAGCCCCTTGACCCGCGCCTGGTGCGTACCGCCGACGCGGTCCGGACACACCTGGCCGTCTCCGTGGCCTGCGGAGTACTCGTCACCGGCCTGATCCTGGCCCAGGCCTGGCTGCTCGCCCGCGCCATCAGCGGCGCCTGGCGGGGCGAGGGGCTGGACACCCTGGGCTGGGTGATCGGCTCGGTCGCGGCCATCGCCGTGGCCCGGGCCCTGCTGTCCTACCTCGCCGAGACCTCCGCGCTGCACAGCGCCGCGCGCACCAAGTCGCAGCTGCGCCGCCGCCTGGTGGCGCACGTGACCGGGTCGGGCAGGGTGTGGACGGCCGGGCCGGGCTCCGACACGGACCAGGGATCGCCCAGGGCGGGCGAACTGGTCACCCTGGCCACCCGCGGCCTGGACGCGCTCGACGACTACTTCGCCCGCTACCTGCCCCAGCTGGTCCTGGCCGCGATCGTGCCGCTCGCCGTCCTGGCCGTGGTGTTCTGGGCCGACTGGATCTCGGGGGCCGTCGTCCTGGTGACGCTGCCGCTGATCCCGGTCTTCATGGCGCTGATCGGCATGCACACGCGACAGCGCACCGAACGGCAGTGGCGACTGCTGAGCCGGTTGGGCGGGCACTTCCTCGACGTGGTGGAGGGCCTGCCGACCCTGGCCGTGTTCCGCCGGGCCAAGGCGCAGGCGGCCCTCCTCCGCGAGGTGGGCGAGGAGCACCGCCTGGCGACGATGGGGACGCTGCGGATCGCGTTCCTGTCGGCGTTCGCCCTGGAACTGCTGTCCACCCTGGCCGTGGCACTGGTCGCGGTCGAGGTGGGACTGCGCCTGCTGGGCGGCTACATGGACTACCAGACGGCGCTGCTGGTGCTCATCCTGGCGCCGGAGGCGTACCTGCCGCTGCGCGAGGTGGGCGCCCGGTTCCACGCGAGCATGGAGGGCGTGGCCGCGGCCGAGCAGGTCTTCGCCGAGCTGGACCGCGGGCGCGGCGTACCCGTCCGTCGCGACGGGGCGGCGGGCGGCGCGGCCGTCGACACGGCCGACGGTGCGGTGGGGAAGGCGGCCGGCGAAGCCCCTGCCGCGGCCCCTCCCCCGGCCACCGGGCGGCCCGCGCCCGCCGCCGGCGGCGACATCCGCTTCGAGGGCGTGGAACTGCTCTACCCGGGCCGGGACGTACCCGCTCTCTCCGGACTGGACCTGGAGGTGGCGGCCGGGGAACACCTGCTGCTCACCGGCCCCAGCGGCGCGGGCAAGTCCACCCTGCTGTCGCTGCTGCTGCGGCTGACCGAACCCACACGGGGCCGGATCAGCGTGCGCGCGCCCGGCGGGCGGTGGGAGCCGCTGGAGGCGGCTTCGGCCCACGACTGGCGGCTGGGCACCGCCTGGGTGCCCCAGAACCCCTACCTGTTCGACGTGTCCGTGGCCGACAACATCCGGCTGGGCGCACCGGAGGCCTCCATGGAGCGGGTGCGCGAGGCGGCCCGTCTGGCCGAGGCCGACGCGTTCGTGTCCGCGCTCCCGGACGGGTACCACACCCGGCTCGGCGAGCGCGGCGCACGGCTGTCGGCCGGGCAGCGGCAGCGGATCGCCCTGGCCCGGGCGATGTGCCGGGACGCCCCGCTGGTACTGCTGGACGAGCCGACCGCCCACCTGGACCCGGAGAACGCGGCGGCGGTGCGCACGGCCGTCGCCCGGCTCCTGCGGGGCCGGACCGCCGTCATCGTCGCCCACGACACCGGCTGGGCCCGTGAGGCCTTCGGCGGCACCCTGCGCACCGTGTCGCTGCCGCTGCCCACCCAGGAAGGGAGCGTGTCGCGATGAGCTCCGACACCACCGTCCCCGCCGACCCGCTCCCGGTGCCCGAGCGCGAGCGCCGCCGCGACCCGCTGCTGCGGATGACCGCACTGGCCCGGCCGCGCGGAAGCCGGTTCGCGCTGGGCGTGCTGCTGGGCGCCGCCGCGACCGGCGCGGGGGTGGCCCTGCTGAGCCTGGCCGCGTGGATGCTGGCCGTCGCCGCCGACCACCCGCCGATCACCGCGCTCGGCGTGGCCGTGGTCGCCACCCGCGCGCTGGGGGTGGGCCGCGGGGTCGCCCGCTACCTGGAGCGGCTGGTCACCCACGACGCCGCGTTCCGCACGCTGGCCGAGGTGCGGGTGCGGGTCTACGAACGGCTCGCCGCGACCGAGCCGTTCGGCCGCTTCCGGACCGGCGACCTGGTGTCCCGGCTGGTCAGCGACACCGAGGCCACCCTCGACCTGCTGGTGCGCGGACTGACGCCGCCGCTGGTCTCGGTGGTGACGGGCGGTGCCACGGTCCTGTTCCTGACCGCTCTCCACCTACCGGGCGGACTCCTGCTGGCGGCGGGACTGCTGCTGGCCGGGCTCGCCGTGCCGCTGGCCGCCGCCGCGCTGAGCCGGGGACCGGGCAGGCGCCAGGCCAGGGCGCGCGGAGAGCTGTCGACGGCGCTGGTGGACACGCTGCACGGGGCACCGGACCTGGTCGCCTACGGCGCCATGGAGCGGCAGGTGGAGCGGGTGAACGCGGCCGACGCCGAGCTGACCCGGCTGGCGCGCGGGGACTCGGCGCTGCTGGGGCTGGGCGCCGGCGCGAGCGCGCTGATCACCGGACTGACCGTGTGGGGCTCCCTGTTCCTGGGCGTGGCCGCGGTGGAGGGCGGCGCGCTGGACGCGGTGTCCCTGGCGGTGCTGGTGCTGACGACGCTGGCGGCGTTCGAGATCGTGGCGCCGCTGCCCGCCGTGGCGGCGAGGCTGGGGGCGATCCGGGCCGGCGGGGCCCGGCTGTTCGGGGTGCTGGACACCCCGGCCGGAACCGCGCCGCCCACCCGCGCGGGCCTGGACGTCGAGGGCGACGCGACGGTCCGGGTGCGGGACCTGCGGGTGCGGTACGGACCCGGGGAGCCGTGGGCCCTGGACGGGGTGGACCTGGAGATCCCCGCCGGGTGGACGGTGGCGGTGATCGGGCCGAGCGGTGCCGGCAAGAGCACGTTGGCGTCTGTGCTGCTGCGGTTCCGGGACCCGGACGGGGGACGGGTGGAGATCGGCGGGGAGGACATCACGGCGTATCCGGCGGACGAGGTCCGCGGGGTGGTGTCGGGGGTACCCCAGGACCCGCACGTGTTCGCGTCGACCCTGCGCGAGAACCTGCGGCTGGCCCGGCCCGGCGCCGGGGACGGGGAGCTGTGGGAGGCGCTGCGGCGCGCGCGGCTGGCCGGCGAGGTGGCGGCGACGCCCCTGGGGCTGGACACACAGGTGGGCACGCACGGCCTTGGGCTGAGCGGTGGGATGGTGCAGCGGTTGGCGCTGGCCCGGGCCGTGCTGGCGTCGCCCCGGGTGCTGGTGCTGGACGAGCCGACCGCCCATCTGGACCCGGACACGCGCGACGCGGTGGTGGAGGACCTGCTGGCCGCCGCCGAGGGGTTCTCCACCCTGTTGATCACGCACGACCTGACGGGCCTGGACCGGGTGGACCGGATCTACGTGGTGCGCGACGGACGGGTGCTGCAACAGGGGACCCACGAGGAGCTGTCCCGCCAGGAGGGGTGGTACCGCGACGTGGGCACGGACTGAATTCCGCGAAACCATATCGCTCCGAACTCGAGTTCGCTATCTTCTCTCCAGGAGCCAACGATCCCAGGATGGCCATGGAAGAGAAGCACACCGGGCTGCACAGCGAAACACGAATATCCATGGCGGATGGCACACGAAAGCGCCTCGTCCACGTCAGAAGTAGTGATGAAGTGCTTGGAACTGACCATGATGCTCGCGTCGTCTCGACCCATGTATCCGAAGTGCGCCGCGAAGAACCGGGATATTCCTGGACAAAACTTTCGGGACGACGACTGCGAGCGGGGCGCGGAAGCTCCTTCTTCTCCTTGATGTCCGGCTCCGAACACCGCGTCTGGTCACCAGGGACAGACACCTACACACCGGTTGGAGAGTACTCACCCAGCCAGCGGATCACGCTGCTGCGCAGTGAACTGGACCTGACCCCCTGTCAGCGCTCCGTACTGCTGGGGAAACTGCTGGGTGACGGTCACCTCCACAGGGCCAAGTCCGGAAGCGCGTCCGTCGTGTGGGGCCATCGGCAAGCCGACGAAGAGTATGTCCGATGGACTTTGCGGGCTATCGGTGATCTTGCCAGCCCCAGTACACGGACGTTGACCAGTGGTTATGGCTCAACCATCATTACCGCGCGCTCGACCTTCCATCCGAGTGTGTCGGAGCACTTCGGAGAAATGACCGATAATGGAAGGAAAAGGGTTCCGCCCGGGGTTGCCGAGCACCTCGATCCGATCGCCCTCGCGTTCTGGTACATGGACGATGGGTCACTCTGCCACATAGCAGGCCAAGAGGATAGGGCATCACTTTCCACGTGCGGTTTCGATGAGGACGACTGCCTCGTGCTCATGACCGGGCTACGCAGACTCGGCATCGCAGGGACTCTCATGCGAGATGGCCGGGGATACCTCACTATTCGCCTCAACGTTGTCGCCGCGGAACGGTTGTTCCTGCTTGTCGCTCCTTATGTCCCTCCTGCGATGCAACGGAAGCTCCCACAACGCTATCGCGGCCATGACGGATGGCTCCCCCCAGCCGGAAAGCGGCAGTTCAAGCCGCAGCTTGTACCCCAGCTGGTGGAACACGTCGAGAGCGACGCTCAGAGCAGGAAGCCCGCTTCGCGTACTCCAGGACGCTGCTCAATCACTACTGGTACACGAAATCTCTTCGCAAACGGTCTCCTCGTCCATGACTCATCCTGAGAGCCTCAAGCCCTGGATCTGACACCGGGGCCGGGTTCCTCTAGTGTTCCCCCGTGGCCAATCCTGTTCGTGAGTTCCTCGGTGGTGTCGGTACCCTCCTGCGCGGTTTCACCCTGCTGCTGCGCAGACCACGCCTGTTCATGCTCGCCGCCCTGCCCGCGCTGATCACGTCACTGCTGTTCCTGGCGCTGTTCGTGCTCCTGGTGGTGAACCTGACCGACATCGTCGGCTGGGCGACCCCCTTCGCCGACGGCTGGGATCCCGTGTGGCGGGGACTGGTGCGCGGCGCCGTGTCCGTGGCGCTCCTGGCCGGGTCGTTCCTGCTGATGGTGGTGGCGTTCACGACCGTCACGCTGACCCTGGGCGGGCCGATCTACGACAAGGTCACCGAACTGGTGGAGAAGGAGCTGGGCAACGACCCCGGCGAACTGGACGAGTCGCTGATGACGTCGATGTGGCGGTCGATCCGCCAGTCGCTGGCGATCGTGGCGATGTCCCTGCTCGTGACGGTGGCCGTGTTCGCGATCGGTTTCGTCCCGCTGGTGGGCCAGGTGGTCGGTCCGGTGCTGGCCGCCCTGCTGGGCGGGTGGCTGCTGGGGATCGAGCTGCTGACGAGCGCGTTCGACCGCCGGAACCTGCTGACCATCCGCGAGAGGCGCAGGCACATGAAGACGCGGCGGGCCCGGGTGCTGGGCTACGTGGTGCCGACGTACTTCCTGCTGGCGATCCCGTTCCTCGCCGTCCTGGTGTTCCCCGCCGCCGTCGCGGGCGCGGTGTTCCTCACCCGCGACCTGGTCCCCGCGGCCCCGCACCGGCCGGGGCCCGGAGGCGCCGTGACCGGCCCGGACGCCCCCGGCGGACCCGGGGCCTGAACCCGGAAAGCCCCGTGCCCAGCGGCCCGGGCCCCTCCCCACGGGCCTCCCCGAGAACGGTCCGGGCGTCCACGGGGTTCTGGAGGCGTCGGACGTGCGATGAACAAGTACTGCGGCCGTAGGCCGTCGTCTGAGGGTGGCGGCGGGCGACGGCGTGGGCACGAGCCATCGCACGGGAGGCGCCGAAGGTTCCCGTTCTCCGGACACCCGAACAAGAAAGAACCGCGCGCAGCGTCCGTTGAGGGTGGTGGCGGGCGACGGGCGGGACGAAGCGAAGCGAAGGCCCAAAGAGGACAGAGGGTTGGTTCGGGCGTCCACGGGGTTCTGGAGGTGACGGAGGCGAGACTGCGAGGAACGAGCCGTCTCACCGTAGGCGCCGAAGGTTCCCGTTCTCCGGACGCCCGAACACGGGCCGAAGCGAAGCGAAGGTCCAAAGAGAACGAGGACACTGCCTAGCGCAGGCCGGGGGAACGGCGCAGCGCGGAGGAGATCATCCGCTCCACGAGCGTCGCGTAGTCCACGCCGGTGGCGTCCCACATCTGCGGGAAGGCCGAGGCCGGGGTGAACCCGGGCATGGTGTTCAGCTCGTTGACGAGGATCTCGCCGCTCTCGGTGTAGAAGAAGTCCACGCGGGCCAGGCCCTCGCAGCCCATCGCCTCGAACACGTCGGCGGCCATCGCGCGCAGCCGCGCCGTGGCCTCCTCCGGGATCCGGGCGGGGATGGTCAGGCTGCTCGTGGACAGGTACTTGGCCTCGAAGTCGTAGAAGTCGAAGCCCTCGGCCACGTGCACCTCGGCCGGGAAGGACACGTCGGGCGTACCGCCGTCCTCGGACTCCAGTACGCCGCACTCGATCTCGCGGCCCACGACCTGCGCCTCCACCAGCACCTTGGGGTCGTGCTCGCGGGCGGCCTCCACGGCGGCGACCACCGCGTCGGCGTCGGAGGAGTCGCCGACCCTGCTGATGCCCACGCTGCTGCCCGCGCGGGCGGGCTTGACGAACACGGTGGCGCCCAGAGCGGCCACGTCGTCCAGCACACGCTTGCGCTCGTTGCGCCACTGGCGGTCCGAGATCGGCACGAAGTCGCTGGTGGGGATGCCGTTGCCGCGCAGCATGGCCTTCATGAAGACCTTGTCCATGGCCGCGGAGCTGGAGAAGACCCCGGCGCCCGCGTAGCGCACGCCCATCATCTCGAACAGGCCCTGGATGGTGCCGTCCTCGCCGAACGGCCCGTGCAGCAGCGGCAGCACGACGTCCACACCGGCCAGGCGCTCGGGCCCCCTGACCGGGTCGACCACCATGAGCTGGCCCGCCGCGTCGAAGGGCAGGGCGATGTCGGTGCCGTCCTCGGACACGGACGGCAGCGCCTTGGTCCCCGCGTCGATGCGCAGCCGCTCGGGATCGCCCGAGGTCAGCACCCAGTTGCCCGTGCGGGTGATACCGACCGGCACGACCTCGTAGCGGTCCTGGTCGATGACGGACAGCACGCTGCCCGCGGTGACGCAGGAGATCTCGTGTTCGGAACTACGTCCGCCGAAGACGACGGCGACCCGAATCTTGCGCTGCTCGGACGACATGCTGCCTGACCCTATCTCGCCTGTGAATGGAACCGGAATCGGGAGAAACCGTCGCGTGTCACCGTGCTCCGTCGAGGGCCGCCAGGGCGTCCTCGACGAGGTCGCGGGGGTCCTCCAACCCGATGGAGAACCGCACCGCACCCGGTGAGATGCCCGCGGCCGCCAGTTCGTCCGCGTTCATGTTGCGGTGGGAGGTGGAGGCGACGTGTCCGGCCAGCGTGTGCGTGCCGCCCAGCGAGGCGGCGATGGTCGCCACCCGCAGACGGTCGGCGAAGGCCATTCCGGCCTCCTCGCCCCCGCGCGGGTGCACCGTCACGACCGCGCCGTACCGTCCCTGGTCGAAGAGCTTGTCCGCCAGCGACGCCTGGGGGTGCGACTCCAGGGAGGGGTGGTCGACCCGCTCCACCAGGGGGTGTCCCTCCAGTGCGGCGGCGAAGACCGCGGCGCTCTCGCACTGGCGCTGCACCCGCAGCGGCAGGGTCTCCAGGCCCCGGTGCAGCAGGTAGGCCTCGTCGGGGGCCAGGCAGGGGCCCAGGTCCACGCGCGCCGAGCGGATCCGCTCGATCAGGGACGGCGAGGCCACGGCCACGCCGCCGGTGGTGTCGCTGTGGCCGCCGATGTACTTGGTGGCCGAGTGCACGACCACGTCGGCGCCGTGCTCCAGCGGGCGGCACACGGCCGGGGAGGCGAACGTGGAGTCCACGACCAGCGCGGCACCGGCCTCGCGGGCGGTCTGCGCCAGCGCGGGCAGGTCGGAGACGGTCATGGCGGGGTTGGACAGCGTCTCGGTGAACACCATCCGCGTGTCGGGGCCCACGGCGGCGCGCACCGCGTCCAGGTCGGTGATGTCCACGAAGTCGGTGCGTACGCCGAACCGGCGCAGCAGCCCGTCGAGCAGCGAGTGGGTGTTGCCGTAGATGGACTGCGACGCCACCACGTGCGCGCCCGCCTCGGTCAGCGCCATGAACACCGTGCTGAGCGCTCCCATGCCCGAGGCGAAGGCCTGCCCGCGCACCGACTCGGACAGGCCCGCTCCCTCCAGGGCCGCGACCCCGTCGGCGAACGCGTCCACGGTGGGGTTGTCGATGCGGGCGTAGGAGTAGCCCTGCCGCGTGCCCGCGAGCACGTCCGCGTACTCCTGGGAGGTGTCGAACGCGTAGGTGGTCGCCCGGTGGACGGCCATGCGCATCGGGCGCTCGGCGGGAACCGCTGCCCGCGGGAGGGACACCGCGCGGGTGTACTCGCCCTCGCTCCCGGTCCCGGCGGCGCTTCCTGGTGTGTGTGACATCGTGCTCGCTCTCAGACCCCGTAGCGCTCGGGCTTGGCGGTTCGCGCCATGAAGGCCACGAGCGCCTCGGCCGGACTCAGGTCGTGGTGCATCATCTTGACGACGGCCTCGGTGATCGGCAGGTCGACCCCGTTGGCCCATCCGAGTTCCAGGACGGACTCGGAGGACTTGACCCCCTCGGCCGTCTGCTTGGTCTCCGCGACGACCTGTTCCAGGGTCTTGCCCGCGCCCAGTTTCTCACCGAAGGTCCGGTTCCGCGACAACGGCGAGGAACATGTCGCCACGAGGTCACCCATCCCGGCCAGACCGGACAGGGTGTGCTCGTCGGCGCCCAGGGCCACCGCCAGGCGTGTGGTCTCGGCCAGGCCGCGGGTGATCAGGGAGGCCTTGGTGTTGTCCCCGAAGCCCATGCCCTCGGCCACGCCCACAGCCAGTCCGATCACGTTCTTCATCGCCCCGCCGATCTCCACCCCCACCAGGTCGGTGCTGGTGTAGGGGCGGAAGTAGGAGGACTTGAAGAGGCCCTGGAGCCGCACGGCCGTCTCCTCGTGCGGGCAGGCGACCACGGCGGTGGCGGGCTGGCGCTCGGCGATCTCCCGGGCCAGGTTGGGACCCGAGACGACCGCGATGCGCTCCTTCGGGTACTCCAGGACCTCCGCGATGATCTGGCTGACCCGCATGCTGGTGCCCAGCTCCACGCCCTTCATCAGGCTGACGACCACCGCGTCCTCACGCAGGTGGGGACGCCAGTCCATGAGGTTGGCCCGCAGGGTCTGCGACGGTACCGCCAGCACCACCACGTCGGCCCGCTCCAGCGCCTTGGCGGCGTCGGTGGTGGCGTGCAGCCGGGGGTTCAGCCCGATCCCGGGGAAGTAGTCCGGGTTCTCGGAGGTCTCGTTGATCGCGTCGACGACCGAGGACCGCCGTCCCCACAGGACCACCTCGGCCGCGGGGCCGTCCGGGTCCCTCTCCCGGGCCAGGTCGGCCGCGTCCGCGACGATGTTCGCGAACACGGTGCCCCAGGAGCCCGCGCCGAGAACGGCGATCCTCACGTTGTCGGTATCCATCCGCTGCGTCATGCCCCCGTGCTGCTCTTTCCGTTCTCGCCGTCCGGTCCGGACCGGCCGTCGGCCGGCGCCGTGCCGTCGACGGCCCCGCCGGTCTCCCCGCCGTCCTCGGCGGGCCGCTCCCCCGCGCCGCCGACCCGGTGCTCCGCCCGCTTGGCCTCGGAGGCCTCGGCACGCGCCCGCTTGAGGTCGTAGGGGACCGCGGGCGGCTCCTCGCCGCGGATCTGCGCCTGCAGGGCCGTGATGTCGGCCATGATCACCTCGGTGGCCTCCTTGAGGACCGACCCGGTCAGCGGCTGGTCCCGGAAGCGCGCCAGGTCCACCGGCGGACCGGCCCTGAACTCCAGGCGCTTGCGGGGGAACAGGCTGGGCTTCTTGGAACCGTAGGGCAGGATGTTCTGGTCGCCCCAGTGCGCCACCGGCACGACCGGCACGCCCGTGGTGAGCGCCAGGCGCGCCACACCGGTCTTGGCGGTCATCGGCCACAGGTCCGGGTCCCGGGTGCAGGTGCCCTCGGGGTAGAAGATCACCGAGGCCTCGTCGCGGGTGAGCGCCAGCTCGGCCTCCTGGAGTGCCTTGACCGCGTCGGTGCTGCCTCGCTTGACGGGGATCTGGCCCGTGCTCCTGGCCACCGCGCTCACCACGGGGATGCGCATGACCGAGTCCTTCATCGTGAAGGTCGGCCAGCGCCGGGCGCCGATGTAGAGGAAGTGGGCGACCGTCAGAGGATCCACCAGCGACAGGTGGTTGGCGGCGATGATCACCCCGCCCCGCTCCGGGACGTGCTCGGTGCCCTTCCAGTCCGGCTTGGTGACGAACCACAGGACGAACCGGACGACCCGGGAGACGACCGCCTTCACCCACCGCGATTCTCGTTGCTTGGCCACGGGACTCCTCACTCCATCACTGCCGGGCCCGTCCGGACCTCGCAGCACAACCGGTTCAGTCTAGGGCGCGTTCGCAGGTGTATGCCCTGCTGTGCGTCGTTCGGGCGGCGCCCGCGCCGCGCCTCCCCGTCCGGCGGGACGGGATCCCGGCACGCCCCGGAGCGCCCGCGCCGCGCGAACCCCGACCGCCTACCCTCGTCACTGTCACAGCCGTATCGATGTCCCGGGGGAACCGTGACCGGCTTCGGAGAACGGGGCGGGGCGCCGCGCCTCGGGGTGCGCTGGTCCCTGATCGTCCCAGTCAAGCACCTCAGCCGCGCCAAGTCGCGGCTGGCCCCGGCCGTGGGGGACCGCCGCGAGGACCTGGCGCTGGCCATCGCCTGTGACACGGTCTCCGCGGCGCTGCTCTGCCCCGGGGTCTCGGCGGTGTTCGCGGTGACCGAGGACCCGCGTGCGGGCGCCGAACTCGCCGAGCTGGGCGCGGTGGTGGTGGGCGGTGAGCCCGGCACGGGGCTCAACCCCGCGTTGGCGCACGGGGCTGCGGTCGCACGGCGGCGCCTGCCCGGTTCGGGGGTGTGCGCCCTGTCCGCGGACCTGCCCGCGCTGCGCCCGGAGGAGCTGGAGCGGGTCCTGGCGGCGGCGGCCGGGCACGGCAGGTCCTTCCTGCCGGACGCACCGGGGGTGGGCACGACCCTGCTCGCCGCGGCACCGGGGCATCCGCTCGCCCCGGCGTTCGAGGGGGCCTCGCGCGCACGTCACCTGTCCGGGGGCACCCGGGAGCTGGTGGTCCCGGGCGCGGCCTCGGTGCGGCGCGACGTGGACACCCCCGAGGACCTGCGCGCCGCGGTGGCGCTGGGCGTGGGCCCCCGGACGCGGGAGCTGTGGGAGCTGGTGGGCGGGGGCCTGTGCCCGCAGAACACGCCCTGAGCCCGTTCGGGACCGTATCCGGGGCCGTATCCGTGTCAGCGCGGCCGCATCCGGGCCGCGGCCCCGGCCGTCTCGGCCTGTACGGCACGGGAGTGCGCTCTCCCGGCCCGGAACCGCCCCTCCCTCACGGAGGGCGGCTGAGGGGGCCATGGGTGCGCTCCGGGCATCTGAGAGCCCTCTCGCGCCTCGGGCGCCTGCCCGAAAAGGTTCCGCCCGGGCCCCCTGAGGGAACCCGGGCGGACTCGACCCGTCGCTGTGCGGTGGCGGGCTACTTCTTGTCGCCGTTGACCAGGGCCTTGAAGTCAGCGCCGGCGCGGAACTTCGGTACGAAGCTCGCGGGGACGTTGATGGTGGCGCCGGTGGCGGGATTGCGGGCGGTACGAGCCGCACGCTCGGACTTCTCGAACACTCCAAAACCCGTGATGGCGACCTTGTCACCCGATGCCACGGTGGTCTGGATGGTTTCAAGCACAGCGTTGACCGCTTCGGTCGCGGTCTTCTTGTCTCCGAGACGATCGGAGATCGCGTCGATCAGGTCACGCTTGTTCATAAGGTTCCTCCGGTTCCCCCTTGCTCGCACGAAATTAGGGGAAACAGAGGCCCTTACACAAATACAAACGCCTGCGGGCAAGGCGTGTCGAGGCCTGTCCCCACCTGCGGAGCAGTCGCGGAGGAGCTCTGGTCCGGACCGGGAGCACCTTCCACTCCAGTCCCTTTTGACCCCTTCTGTGAACCTCAAATGCCTACGTATAACCGGATTCCGGGCGCTGGACACATCGAGCTTAAGGACAGAAGACCCGTAAGCAGGTGCTCACTCCAAGTGAAGGTAAAATATTTCTGGACCGGGGGTGTCCTACGTCACACAGGACTGAATCCCCGGCCCAGAAACCGATCCGTGCCCGCCTTCCGTGTCTACAGGGTCACGGGCAGCCAGGACTTGCGGGTGCTCTCGAAGGCTCCGATGGCGTCCGTGTGGCGCAGGGTCAGCGCGATGTCGTCCAGACCCTCCAGGAGCCGCCACCGGGTGTAGTCGTCCAGCTCGAAGGGCTCCCGCACGTTCGCCGCGGGAGAGCGCACCTCGCGCTCGACCAGGTCCACGGTGACCTCGGTGGCGGGGTCGGCCTCCACGGCCTCCCACAGCCGGTCGATGACCTCCTGCGGCAGCAGGACCGCCAGCAGGCCGCCCTTGAGCGCGTTGCCGCGGAAGATGTCGGCGAAGCGCGAGGACAGCACGACCCTGAAGCCGTGGTCCTGCAGCGCCCACACGGCGTGCTCGCGCGAGGAGCCCGTGCCGAAGTCCGGCCCGGCCACCAGCACGGACGCGTCCTGGTACTCGGGGCGGTTGAGGACGAAGTCCGGGTCGGACTTGCGCCACTCGGCGAACAGGCCGTCCTCGAAGCCGGTCCGGCTGACCCGCTTGAGGTAGACGGCCGGGATGATCTGGTCGGTGTCGACGTTGCTGGCGCGCAGCGGCACGGCCCGACCGGTGTGGACGTCGAATTTCTCCATGGGAGTCTCCTTACGGGTGCGCGCTACTGGGCGACCAGGTCGGCGGGCGAGGACAGCGTTCCGCGCACGGCGGTGGCGGCGGCGACCTGCGGCGACACCAGGTGGGTGCGGCCGCCGCGGCCCTGGCGGCCCTCGAAGTTGCGGTTGGAGGTGGAGGCGCTGCGCTCGCCGGGCTTGAGCTGGTCGGGGTTCATGCCCAGGCACATCGAGCAGCCCGCCTCGCGCCACTCCGCCCCGGCCTCCTCGAAGACCCTGCCCAGGCCCTCCTCGTTGGCCTGCTCCTTGACCCGCATGGAGCCCGGGACGACGAGCATGCGCACGCCCTCGGCGACCCTGCGGCCGCGGATGATCTCCGCGGCGGTCCGCAGGTCCTCGATGCGTCCGTTGGTGCACGAGCCGAGGAAGACGGTGTCCACCCTCACCTCGCGCATCGGCGTCCCCGCCTTGAGGTCCATGTAGGCCAGGGCCTTCTCGGCGGCGGCGCGGGCGGAGGGGTCCTCGTAGGAGGCGGGGTCGGGCACGGAGCCGTCCAGCGGCACGCCCTGGCCGGGGTTGGTGCCCCAGGTGACGAACGGGCTGAGCTCGTCGGCGTCCAGGACGACCTCGGCGTCGAAGACCGCGCCCTCGTCGGTGCGCAGGCTCTTCCAGTGCTCGACGGCGGCGTCGAAGTCCGCGCCCTTGGGCGCGTGGGGACGGCCCTCGATGTAGTCGAACGTGGTCTGGTCCGGCGCGATCATGCCGGCCCGGGCACCCGCCTCGATGGACATGTTGCACACCGTCATACGGGCTTCCATGGACAGGGCCTCGATGACCTCGCCCCGGTACTCGATGACGTAGCCCTGGCCGCCGCCGGTGCCGATCTTGGCGATGACCGCGAGGATGATGTCCTTGGCCGACACACCCGGCCTGAGCGTCCCGTCGACGGTGACGGACATGGTCTTGAAGGGGGCCATCGTCAGGGTCTGGGTGGCCAGGACGTGCTCGACCTGGCTGGTGCCGATACCGAAGGCCAGGGCGCCGAACGCCCCGTGGGTGCTGGTGTGGCTGTCACCGCAGACGACGGTCATACCGGGCTGGGTCAGGCCCAGCTGGGGGCCGACCACGTGCACGACGCCCTGGTCGATGTCGCCCATCGGGTGCAGGCGCACACCGAAGTCGGAGCAGTTCTTGCGCAGCGTCTCGACCTGTTTGCGGGAGACGGGGTCGGCGATGGGGGCGAGCAGGTCCTGGGTGGGGACGTTGTGGTCCTCGGTGGCGATGGTGAGGTCCGGCCGGCGCACGGACCTGCCTGCCAGGCGCAGCCCCTCGAAGGCCTGGGGGCTGGTCACCTCGTGGACGAGGTGAAGGTCGATGTAGAGCAGGTCCGGCTCGCCGTCGGCACGTCGGACGACGTGCTCCTCCCAGACCTTCTCGGCCATCGTGCGTGCCATGGGCGGTCGCCTCTCTCGTGTCATCTCGGGCGCGTCTCGTGTGGTGCCCCGCGCGGACTGCGGCTCGACTTGCATTCCATATTTCGAGACGGCAATATCAAGCCATGGACAACTCTAGCTCATCCAGCGGCGTTGGTGTTCTGGACAAGACAATGTCCGTTCTCGACGCCCTGGAGTCGGGACCCGCGTCCCTGGCCCGGTTGGTACAGATCACCGGTCTGGCCCGGCCCACGGCCCACCGCCTGGCCGTGGCACTCGAACGGCACCGCATGGTCACCCGCGACAGTCAGGGCCGCTTCGTCCTGGGCCCGCGCCTGGGCGAGCTCTCCATCGCCACAGGCGAGGACCGGCTGCTGGCCGTGGCCGCTCCCGTCCTGGTGCAGCTGCGGGACCTGACCGGGGAGAGCGCGCAGCTCTACCGCCGCCAGGGCGACCTGAGGGTGTGCGTGGCCGCCTCCGAGCGCAGCAGCGGCCTGCGCGACACGGTGCCGGTCGGCAGCGAGCTGCCCATGAACGCCGGTTCGGCCGCCCAGGTTCTGCTCGCCTGGGAGGACTCCGACCGGATCCGCCGCTCCCTGGTGGGGGCCCGCTTCACCGCGGCCAGCCTGGCCCAGGTGCGCCGCCGCCGGTGGGCCCAGAGCGTGGCCGAGCGCGAGCAGGGCGTGGCGTCGGTGTCGGCGCCGGTGTCCGGCCCCGGCGGGCGCGTGATCGCCGCCGTGTCGGTGTCCGGGCCCATCGAGCGGCTGACCCGCTCCCCCGGGCGCATCCACTCACAGGCGGTGCTGTCGGCGGCGGAGAAGATCAGCGAGTCCCTGCACACCTACGAGGGCGCCCGCTGAGGAGGCGCCCGTGGGCCCCGGGCCGGCGGTCAGGCGCCGACCAGGTCCATCGGCGACCTCGCCGCGATCGTCGCGGCCCCCGCCGTCCCGCCCCGCCGCGCGACGGTGAACCCGCGCCCGGGCGACAGGGCGATCATCCCCAGCCAGTCGCGCACGGTCATCCCGGGCACGAGCTCGGTGGTCTCCCCGCCCTCGTCCTCGTCGCCCTCCATGACGAAGGCGTGGATCCGCTTGCCGCTCACCGTGGCGAGCACGACCGGGTGCGGGAAGGAGTCCAGCCGGCGGAACACCTCGACGGCCTCGTTCCTCGGCGAGCACACAAAGACCGTGTACTTCCCGCCCGCGTCGCACACCTGCGGGTTCACGAGGAGGTAGCGGATGAACTCCGGGTTCGTGCGGGCGTGCTCCGCCAGGTGCCTCGCTATACGCCGCACGTCCGCGCCGTCGGAGTGGAGCACCAGGTTCAACCGGATCGCCCTGAAGTTCCTCAGGCCCCAGTCGATCTCGGTCATCTCGTCGCGGGTGGGCCAGTTCAGGCCGTCGTCGAGGTCGAGCCCGCGCAGCCACTCGTTGACCTCGGGCCACAACCAGGCGAGTGAGCGCCCCACCACCGTCTCGGGACGCGGGAAGGGCACGCCGTCATGCCGTTGACCGTGGACCCACTGGGTGACGTTCTGCCGTGTCCGCCCGGTGAGCTCGGCGATGTCGGAGACTCCGACCATGTCCCGGTCGAGCCGGACGATCCTCATGGACGGGACCAGCTCGTAGGCGCGCTTCACCACCGCGAACGCGGCGGCGACGGCGCTCTTCCCCTCACCGGAGACGGACATCCGGGGAACACCGTGGAAGGTCGAGACGAGCGCTCCCAGGTTCTCGCTGAGCGAGCGGACAGCGTCGTGGTCGTCCAGGGAGATCCCGTCCAGGACGAACACGAACTCGTACTCGTACTCGTACACAGCGCGGTCCTCCTTCCGCGGCGCCGACGTACACGGCCCCGCGCGAACCCCTTGTCCGCTGAACATCCAGCATCACATCCGCTGTTGACATACGTCAACACGGTCGAGCCTACCCTTACGGTCCACCGGTCCCCGCCCCCGGCTCCGAACCCGGCCTCACGCACCCGCGGCCGGCACCTAGCCGCGCGCGTCGCGGGGCCCCCGGCGCGGGTCGTCCTCGGGCAGCGGACAGCGCCTCGTCTGCCGCCGGATACGGCGGACCTCCCTGACGACGTTCCTGGGCGTCCCGGCCACCTGGAGCACGGAGCATCCGCAGTCGCAGTACAACCGCCCCCAGTGCCCCTCCTTGCGGAGCTCCCATCCCGACTTCGTCAGCTCCTTGAGCAGCTCCCGCATCCCCTTGTCGGGATGGTCCGCGGGGCTGATCTCCCTGCCCGTCACCCGCACGCTCCCCACGGGAGACGGGCACGGGGCCAAAAGCCGGCATCCGGCACAGCTGCACCCACTCTCCAGACGTGCTGACGGGACGGAAGGCTCGAGGCATCGTCCGCATCAGCATCCCAGAAGGGCGACCGGACCACCAAGGGGCCGCCCTCCGTGAGCGGACGGGGCGTCCGGGGCCCGCGAAACGCACAGGTCGCGCGGGGCGCGCGGCGCGGAGGGCGGGAAGCGCGGGAAAAGCGAAAAGGCCCCATCCCGAAGGATGGAGCCTCGCCGTGGTACCCCCGAGCGGATTCGAACCGCCGTTACCGCCTTGAGAGGGCGGCGTCCTAGGCCACTAGACGACGGGGGCCGGACTGCTGGACCGGTCTGAGCGAAGTGCGGTCGCATACCCGCTCGAACCGGACACCGGTGGCACGCACCAGCCAGAAAGAAAGCCCCCACATGAGTGGGAGCTCCTCCCTGCGCGTACCCCCGAGCGGATTCGAACCGCCGTTACCGCCTTGAGAGGGCGGCGTCCTAGGCCACTAGACGACGGGGGCGCATTTTCGGGCCCGCGGCCCGTGATGTCCACAGCTTCCCGAGGACATGCGCTGGGCTACCAGGACTCGAACCTAGACTAACTGAACCAGAATCAGTCGTGCTGCCGATTACACCATAGCCCAATGCTCTGGGAGGACCTGGTAGCTCTTCGCTTCCCTGTCCCCCTCGGCGACGTGGATAACTCTAGCGGAGATTCCGAGTGGTCGCGAATCGAAATCGGGGTGGCCGGCCTGTGGTTCCGGCCACCCCGGCGCGGGCTCCCGGGCTCAGGCCCCGGCCGCGTCCTCCCCGGTACCCAGCTTCTCCAGGGCCGCCGCCAGCCGCGCCTGGACGCGCTCGCGTCCGAGCAGCTCCAGCGACTCGAACAGCGGCAGCCCGACCGTGCGGCCGGTGACCGCCACGCGCACGGGGGCCTGCGCCTTGCCCAGCTTCAGCCCCAGCGACGCGCCGACCTCCTCGGTGGCGGCCTTGAGCGCTTCGGCGTTCCAGGGCAGCCCGGGATCGGCGAAGCGGGCCAGGGCGGCCTGCAGCATCTCCCTGCCCACGCCCGGCTTCATCGCCTTGGACCAGCTCTTCTCGTCCTCGACGGGCTCCTTCAGGAACAGGAAGTCCACGTTCGGCACGATCTCGCTGAGCACCGCCACACGGCTCTGCGCGAGCGGGGCCACGGCGGCGAAGACCTCGGGGTCGTAGTCGGCCGGGTCCCACGGGACGGAGTCGCCGGCCAGCCACGGCCGGCAGCGCTCGACGAACTCCTCGACGGTGAGCGCGCGGATGTACTCACCGTTGAAGGCGCGCAGCTTCTTCTCGTCGAAGAAGGCGCTGGAGCTGTTGACGTCCTCGACACGGAAGAGCGGCTGCATCTGCGACCACGGCATGATCTCGCGGTCGTCGCCCGGCGCCCAGCCCAGCAGCATGAGGTAGTTGACCATCGCCTCGGGCAGGTAGCCCTCCTCCTGGTAGGACTCCAGGGCGACCTTGTCGCGGCGCTTGGACAGCTTCTTGCGCTGCTCGTTGACGATGACCGGAAGGTGCGCCCACACCGGCGGGGCCAGGTCCAGCGCCTCCCACAGCAACTGCTGCTTGGGGGTGTTGGACAGGTGCTCCTCGCCGCGGATGACGTGGGTGATGCGCATCTCGACGTCGTCGACGACATTGGCCAGGACGAACAGCGGCGAGCCGTCGGCCCGGGCGATCACGAAGTCCTCGATGGCGGAGTGCTCGAACTCCACCCGGCCGCGGATCCGGTCGTCCACGACCGTGGGGCCGCCCTCGGGCACCCGGAAGCGCAGCGCCCGGCCCGGGCCGGGCGCCAGGTTGCGGTCGCGGCAGAAGCCGTCGTAGCCCAGGTTGGGGTTGTCGCGCCGCTCCTGCACCTGCTCGCGGGTGCAGTCGCAGTAGTAGGCACGGCCGCTCTTGTGCAGCTCCTGCGCGGTCTCCCGGTGCTTGTCGGCGTAGTCCGACTGGAAGTAGGGCCCCTCGAAGTGCGGGTCGTCCTCGCCGATGCCGAGCCAGGCCAGCGCGCGGACGATCCCCTCGGTCCACTCGGGACGGTTGCGGGCGGCGTCGGTGTCCTCGACGCGCAGCACCATGCGGCCCTCGGGCCGCTGCTGTGCCAGCGCCCAGTTGAAGAGGGCGGAGCGCGCGCCACCGACGTGGAACATGCCCGTGGGGGACGGGGCGAAGCGGGTACGAATCGAAGTCTCAGTCACGCGCCCAGGGTATCCGCGCCGCGCGGGGCCCCGTGGGAATCCGCTGGTCCCCGCGTCCCGCACGGCCGCGGCCCCCTCACCCTCCGGCGGTCTCCGCCGGCGACGAGGACAGGGGACGGGGATAGGGCTCACCGATCCCGTACGCGGCCGCCAGGGCGTCGGCGAACGCGGCGGCGATCTTGACCTCTCCCCCCGCGTCGGGGTGGGTGCCGTCATAGGTGTCGCCGGACACGTCCCAGTCCTCGCTGCCCGCGATGTCCAGGCTGGTCACCGGCGACTCCTCCGTGGACATGTCGGCGGCGACCTCGCGGACCAGCATGTTGTAGGCGTACAGGCGCAGGGCGAAGCCCTCGTCGGAGTCGGCGAGGGCGATGGGCGGGGCCTCGGCCAGCACCACGCGCAGGTTCGGGTTGCCCTTGCGGGCCGACTCCACGTAGTCGCGCAGGCGGTACTCCATCTCGTCCACGCCGACCGGCCACAGCAGGTCGTTCACGCCGAGCATGACGCACAGCACGTCGGGCTCGTGGACGCGGACCTCCTCCTGGATGGAGGCGGCGGCGTCGCGCAGGGTGCGCCCCCACAGGGCGTTGTGCTGCTGGTCGAAGTCGGGGTCGCGGTACTCCGCGGTGTCCGGGTCTCCGTCCGTGCCGGGCCAGACGACGTCCCCCGGCCCCTCCGGCCCCTCCGCCGGCACCGTGCCCCCGGGCTCCGGCCCGCCGGCCGACGGGTCGGCCGCGCCGTCCTCCTGGTAGCCCTCGGCGGGGTCCTCGGAGGGGCTCGGCGCCTCCTCGTGCTCGGTGGTGGGCACCGGGAAGATCATGTTCCGCGAGGCGGGATCGGTGTAGGGGCCGACGAAGTCCACCCCCTCCACCTGCGGGGAGAGGTGGTTCCACAGGTGGTAGCGCCAGGTCCGGTCACCGTTGGCGCCCTGGGTCATCGAGTCGCCCGCCAGCATGATGCGGTGCGTTTTCACGGGTGCCTCCGCTTCGGTGTCGGGGCCGCCCTCAGCGCGCACGGCCGTCCAGTAGACGGACCCCGCGGCCACCAGCACGAGGGAGAGCACACCGGCGAGCACGAGGAGGCCGGTACGGCGGCGCCGGGGGATGGTCACGTGCTTCCTCCGCTCTTCGGCGGGGCCGGCGGCGCCGGGCGCCGCCGGTCCCGCGGTCTGTCCGGGCGCGGACCTCACGCCGCGCACGGGCCCGGGTTCAGTCCCGGGCGACCACCCTGTTGCTGATGGTGCCCAGCCGCTCCACCGTCACCGAGACCTCCTGTCCGATCTCGACCGGCCCCACACCGGCGGGCGTGCCGGTGAGGACCACGTCACCCGGGAGCAGCGTCATGAAGGAGGAGACGTGGGCGATGATGTCCGGGATGTCGTGGATGAACTGTGACGTTCGTCCTTCCTGCCGGGTCTGGCCGTCCACGGTGGTGGTGATGGCCAGCTCCTGCGCCTCCTCGATGCTCATGCCCGTGGTGATCCAGGGTCCGAGGGGGCAGAAGGAGTCGAAGCCCTTGGCCCGCGTCCACTGCTTGTCCTTCTTCTGCAGGTCGCGGGCGGTGACGTCGTTGGCCACGGTGTAACCGAGGATGACGTCCTTGGCGCGCTCGCGCGGCACCTCCCGGCAGGGCCGGGCGATGACGATGGCGAGCTCGCCCTCGTAGTCGACCCGCTCGGAGGCCTCGGGGTAGAAGACGGCGTCGTGGGGTCCGGTCACGGCGGTGGAGGGCTTGAGGAAGACCACGGGCTCGTCGGTGGACTCCCCCGTGACGTCCTTCATCTCGGCGACGTGGTCGGCGTAGTTCTTGCCGACGCAGACCACCTTGGTGGGCAGTACCGGTGACAACAGGCGGACGTCGGAGAGCTTCGCCCGCTCGCCGGTCAGCTTGATGTCGCCGAGGAGGGGGTGTCCGCTCAGCCGTGCGACGAACTCCTCCCCGCTGTCCGAATCGGTCTCGACCAGGCCGAACCCGACCTCGTCACCGGCCGCGAACCGTGCGATGCGCACCTGTATGCCTCCCAGCAGCCCTGTTCTCTCTCTTGCGTCTGAAGGGTATCGGCGCGGCGGGCGCCAACGGTGCCGACCGGTCGTGTGGAGGCTCCGAAGGGGCGCGCGGGATGCGCGAAGACATCCCATGAGCACACGGATACTCTTGAATCCTCTGATGTGGCACAAGGCGGCGAAGCCCTGCCACACCTGGCTTTCCTGGACACTGCCTTGGCTTTTCCTTGGGGCGGACTCTGGCATGCTGGGTCCGTCATCCGCTGCTGAGGGGTTGATCCTCGTGCCCACGTCCACTCCGCCCACGGGCCGGCCCCGTGCCCGGCACCGTCGTCGACGCCGGTACCCGATGGGGCTGGCGCTGGGACTGTGCCTGGTGTCCGGAGCCTCCGCCGTGCTCATGGTCAGTGCGCCCGAGCCTCCGGCCGGCTCCGGCGATCCCGTCGAGACCTCGGCCTCCGGCCCCGTCGGGGACGGCGTTCCCGACAGCTCCGACGACCGGCGCACACAGCAGTCGGCCGAGAGCACCACCTCCCCCGCCCCGGGAGAGGGCTCGGGGGAGAAGCCCCCGGTCCTGCTCCGCTCGGTGGAGGAGGAGGTCGACAGCGCCGACGGCGAGCTCAGCGTCGTGGAGGGTGAGAGCGAGGTCATGGGCGAGGGCCCGCTGACGACCTTCGCCGTGGAGGTCGAGGAGGGGCTGCCCGGCGAGACCGAGGACTTCGCGGCCGCCGTGGAGAAGATCCTGGGCGACCCGCGCAGCTGGCGCGCCGACGACGAGCGCTCCGTGCAGCGTGTGGACGACGAGGACGCGGACGTCCGCGTGCTGCTGGCCGCCCCGGACACCGTGGACCGGCTGTGCGCCCCGCTGAACACCAACGGGTACGTGTCCTGCGCCAACGGCAACCGGGCCATCATCAACCAGAACCGCTGGGTGTCGGGTGTCCCCCACTTCGAGGGCGACCTGAGGACCTACCGGATCTACCTGATCAACCACGAGGTGGGCCACACCCTGGGCCGCGGCCACGTCGACTGCCCCGGCGAGGGCGAGCTGGCGCCGGTGATGCAGCAGCAGACCCTGAGCCTGCAGGGCTGTGAGCGCAACGGCTGGGTCCACCCGGAGAACGACTCCGAGAACTGACGCGCCCGGGAACCGCGGCGTCGGGACCGGCCCCGGCACTCGCGCCGACCGGGACCGCGCACGTGCTCAGTGCCCGGCCACCGGGCCTGAACACCGGCACTCGGGGTAGCGGTACGGGGACAAGGAGCTATACCGACCGCCGCGCGGGTGGTCCGTGCTGCCGAGGAGGGACCGCGCATGCTGGTGATGGGCATCAAACCCGGCCACGATGGTTCGCTGGCCGTCATCGAGGACGGAAGACTCGTCCTGTCGCTGGAATCGGAGAAGGACTCCTTCCCCCGCCACGCCGAGGTCACGCCGATGACCTTCCTCGACGTGGCCGAACGCGTCGGCCGCATGCCCGACGTCGTCGCCCTGGGCGGCTGGGAGGCGACCGGGGGCGCCACGCACCGCCCGGTCGGCGCCGGATACGACGGAACGGCCCCGCCCGAGCTGAGGAAGATGCGGTTCCTCGGTGAGCAGGTGACCCACTTCTCCTCCTCCCACGTGCGCTCCCACATCATGTCGGCCGTGGGGATGGCGCCGCGCGAGTACCACTCCCAGCAGGCCGTACTGGTCTGGGAGGGCGTCGTCGGGTCCTTCTACCTGCTGGACGGCTCCCTCACCGTGGTCCGTGAGATCCCCGTGCTCTCGGAGCCGGGCGCGCGCTACGCCTTCCTGTTCGCGATCGCCGACCCGACCTTTCCCGGCTCCGGCGCGGTGCCCGACCTGGACTTCAGCGGCAAGCTCATGGCCCTGGCCTCCTACGGCGACGCCGACGCCGCCGACGCCCGGACCGCGGAGGCCGTGGAGCGCGTCCTCGACGTCGACACGATCTACCCCGCGCCCAAGGACCTGTTCCGCGACGCGCCGTTCCACAACACGGGCGTGACCGCTCCGGAGGCCGTGAACGCGGCAGCGCTGCTGAACCGGCGTATCTTCGAGGTGTTCGCCGAGGCGGCCGAACGCCACCTGCCCCCCGGGCTCCCGCTGCGCATCGCGGGGGGATGCGGCCTCAACTGCGACTGGAACACGCTGTGGCGCCGGTCGTCGTTCTTCTCCTCGGTGTTCGTGCCCCCGTGCACCAACGACTCCGGTTCGGCGATAGGCACGGCGATCGACGCCCAGTACGCGATGACGGGCGACCCGTTCGTCGACTGGGAGGCGGACAGCGGCCTGGAGTTCGTCCGGGACGCCGAGCCGGACCCGGGCCGGTGGGAGCGCCTGCCCCTGGACCACGGGGAGCTCTCCCGGCTGATCGGCGGGGGCCACGTCGTGGCGTGGGTGCAGGGCCGCTGGGAGATCGGGCCCCGGGCTCTGGGCCACAGGTCGATCCTGGCCGAGCCGTTCGCGGCCGCCACCCGCGACCGGCTCAACACGATCAAGAAGCGCGAGGACTACCGGCCCATCGCCCCCTGTTGCAGGATCGAGGACGTCGGCAAGGTGTTCGGGGAGGACTTCCCCGACCCCCACATGCTCTACTTCCGCACCCTGCGCTCGTCCGACTTCGCGGCGGTCACGCACGTGGACGGGTCCGCGCGCGCCCAGACCGTGGAGCCGGCGCAGAACCCGCCGCTGCACGCGCTGCTGTCGGCCTTCGCCGACCGCCACGGTGTCGGGATGCTGTGCAACACGTCCCTGAACTTCAAGGCGCGCGGGTTCGTCAACCGGATGTCCGACCTGGTGGACTTCTGTGAGGCGCACGGGTTGGACGACATGGTCGTGGACGACGTCTGGTTCCGTCGGCGCGGGGCCTGAGCGGCTCCCGGACGCCGGGGCCGCCGGGGCGGGGATCGGTGACCGCTCCCGGATGGACGAGGACCATCTGCTGGAGGTCCTGTCCAAGCGCGTCAGGTGACGCGCACGAACGAACGCGGGCGGGGGGCGCGGAGGCGGTGCCGTCACCGCTCCCGCGCCCCTCTCCCGTCCCGGTGGAGGGGGATCCGCGCTCCCCCGTCAGCTCTGCGGGTAGCCCTGCCGGAGCAGCCCGTAGGTGACGGCCTGTTCGAGCGCGACCCACGACGCGTCGATGACGTTGGGGCCCACACCGACCGTGGTCCACTCCCCCGTCCCGTCGCCGAAGGTGATGAGGATGCGTGTGATGGCGTTGGTACCGGAGGTGCCCTCCAGGATGCGGACCTTGTAGTCCGTCAGCTCCAGTCCGGCCAGCGCGGTGTAGACCCCCTCCATGGAGTTGCGCAGTGCCCGGTCCAGCGCGTTCACCGGGCCGTTGCCCTCCGCGGTGGCGATCACGCGCTCGCCCTTGACCCGCAGCTTGACGGTGGCCTCGGTGCCGCTCTCGTAGTCGTTGGACAGGGGGCTGGAGCCGCTGCGGGGACGGCGCTCGGTGATGACCCGCCAGGACTCGGTGTCGAAGTAGCGGACCGGCCGGCCCAGCTCCTCGCGCAGCAGCAGTTCCAGGGAGGCGTCGGCGGCCTCGAAGCTGTAGCCCGACAGCTCCAGGCCCTTGACCCGCTCCACGACCCGCCCCGACAGGGCCCGGTCCCCGGACAGGTCCAGGCCCAGCTCCTGGGCCTTGAGCTCGATGGAGGCGCGCCCGGCCATGTCCGAGACGAGCATGCGCATGGTGTTGCCGACCAGCCCGGGGTCGGTGTGCTGGTACAGGTCGGGGTCGACCTTGATGGCCGAGGCGTGCAGTCCGGCCTTGTGGGCGAAGGCCGACACCCCCACGTAGGGCTGGTGGGTGTCGGGGGCGAGGTTGACGATCTCGGCGATGGCGGTGGCCACGCGGGTCATCTCGGCCAGGCAGCCCTCGGGCAGGACCTCCTGGCCGCGCTTGAGGGTGAGCGCGCCGACCACGGAGAACAGGTTGGCGTTGCCCACCCGCTCGCCGTACCCGTTGGCGGTGCACTGCACGTGGGTGGCGCCCGCGTCGACGGCGGCGAGGGTGTTGGCGACGGCGCAGCCGGTGTCGTCCTGGGCGTGGATGCCCAGGCGCGCGCCGGTGGCCTCGCGGACCTCGGTGACGACTCGGGCGACGTCGGCGGGGAGCATGCCGCCGTTGGTGTCGCACAGGACGACGACGTCGGCCCCGGCCCCGGCGGCGGTGCGGACCACGTCGAGCGCGTGGTCGGGGTTGTGGTGGTATCCGTCGAAGAAGTGCTCGCAGTCCACGAACACGCGCTGGCCGTGTTCACACAGGTGGGACACCGTGTCGGAGATCATGGCGAGGTTCTCGTCGAGGGTCGTGCGCAGTGCGCGTTCGACGTGCCGGTCGTCACTCTTGGCGACAAGGGTGACGACCGACGCGCCGCTGTCGCGCAGGGCGGCCACCTGTGGGTCGTCGGCGGCCCTCACACCGGCACGGCGGGTCGCGCCGAACGCGGTGAGTCGCGCGTGTTCCAGCGTCAGCTCTCGTGAAGCGCGCTGGAAGAACTCGGTGTCCTTGGGGTTCGACCCCGGCCACCCTCCCTCGATGAACGCCACCCCGAACTCGTCCAGCAGCTTCGCGATGGCCAGCTTGTCGGAGACCCGCAGGTTGATCCCCTCGCGCTGGGCCCCGTCGCGCAGCGTGGTGTCGAAGACGTGGAAACTGTCGTCCCTCATGGGTGGAACTCCCGAAGGTGGATGCTGTGGTGTGGCCGACCGGTCCCCGCCAACAAAAAAGACCCCTCGTGGACACGAGAGGTCAGCGCGCTGGCGAGGTCCGATGGTCAGCCAGCGCGCCTCACGATAATGAGAACCTGAGACGGCATGAGGTCAGTGTGCCACACGGTGGCGGAGTCTCCGGTGCTCAACGGCCGATTGTCCCATCATTCGAGATACGAATTCCTCACACCGGACATATCCGCTGCTCCGCCGGGGGCCCGGGGTGACACACCCGGGACGGAGGTGGCCACCGGGATCGGTACCGCGTCGGGGGCACCGCGAACCCCTGCGCCGGGGCAGGCGTAACGCGTCGTCCGGACGAACGCGACCGAGAGCAGTGTGAGGGCGATGAGGACCCCTCCGCTGACCAGGGCTATCCCTGGGGTGAACGGAACGAACAGCAGCGTGCTCACGAACTCGGTTCCGATCAGAGCGAAGAGGAGCACACGGATGGTGAGTGGTGTGAGCCGAGTGCAGATCCAGGCCCCGAGCGGTGCCCCCACCACGACGACCGGCACGGAGGCGATCCAGTAGTCGCGGACCGGCCCCGTGAAGTCCCCGACGACGAAGGCATGGGCGAGGAAGGCCGCGATCGACACCACGGTCATCATGACCACCGTGGTCGGTGTCGCCACCTTCTCGGAGACGCGGAAGAGCAGGACCAGCAGGAGGAACATCACGCAGTTCTCGCCCACCCCGGCCACACCGCTGAGCAGGCCCCCCGCGAGGCCGAAACCACTGACCAGCAACACCTCGCGCGCTCCCCAGCGGGGGACGCGGGGGTGACGCCGGTACCCCCGCTGGCGCAGTTGCAGCGCCAGGGCGATCGCCAGGGCGACCAGCAGCATGGTGAACAGGGCACGGACCGTCGGCAGCGGCACCAGGGGCGCGATGAGGACGACGCTGGTGAGGACGCCGACCACCCCGGCGGAGGAGCCGTACAGGATCACCCGCCCTTCGACGGGCACCCTGGAGCCCAGGATCGAGAGGGACGCGGCGCCCATGCCGAGCGACTGGATCGCGAAGGTGAAGACCCGGGCCCGGTCGGCGGGTACGTCCAGCACCTTGGTCAGCACGGGGAAGGCGATCGCCCCGCCTCCCTCGCTCGTCCCTCCGCCGACGAGTGACCCGAAGACCATCGTCAGCGCTACAGCCCAGTGGTCGGCCAGGGCGTCGAGGTACCGGGCCCCCCACACGAACGCCCACACGGCCCACACCAGGAGTCCGACCAGAGCGTTGACGGCGAGCATACGGGGCCTCCGGAGGAGGCGTCTGCCGTCTTTTCTCATGGCACGAAGGTCGCACGCGCCGGAAGGCGGCGACCACTCCTGCTCTGCGGTCCGCGCACAACAGGGCGGGCCGCCCGGATCCCGTCCGGGCGGCCCGCCGGATCACCCTAGAACCTGGTGATCCAGCCGTACTTGTCGGCGCGCAGGCCCGTCTGCAGGCCCACCAGCTCCTCGCGCAGGCGCATGGCGACCGGGCCCGGGGTGCCGTCGCCGATGGTGAACTCGCCGTCGTCGCTCTTGACGTGGCCGACGGGGGTGATCACGGCCGCGGTGCCGCAGGCGAACACCTCGGTGATCTCACCGGACTCGGCGGCCTCGCGCCACTCGTCGGTGGAGATCGACGCCTCCTCGGCCGGGATGCCCAGGTCGGGGGCCAGGGTCAGCAGCGACTCGCGGGTGATGCCCGGCAGCAGCGTCCCGGTCAGCGCGGGTGTGCGCAGCCGCGCGTCCTCACCCGAGCCGAACACGAACCACAGGTTCATGCCGCCCATCTCCTCGACCCAGCGGTGCTCGCGGGCGTCGAGCCAGACCACCTGGTCGCAGCCCTTCTCGACGGCCTGGGCCTGGGCCAGGAAGCTGGCCGCGTAGTTGCCCGCGAACTTGGCCGCGCCCGTGCCGCCCGGCGCGGCGCGCGTGTAGTCCTTGGACAGCCACACCGTCACCGGCTTGACGCCGCCCGAGAAGTAGGAGCCGACCGGCGAGGCGATCAACAGGTAGACGTAGGAGCGGGACGGGTGGTTGACGCCGAGGCCGACGTCCGTGGCGATCATGAACGGGCGCAGGTACAGGCTGAAGCCCTCCTTGCCGGGGACCCAGTCGCCGTCGTGCTCCACGAGGAGCTCGATGGACCTGAGGAAGAGCTCCTCGGGAAGCTCGGGCATCGCCATGCGCGCCGCGCTGCGGTTGAAGCGGGCCGCGTTGGCCTCCGGCCTGAAGGAGGCGAGCGAGCCGTCGGGGTGCCGGTAGGCCTTGAGGCCCTCGAAGATCTCCTGGGCGTAGTGCAGGGCGGCGGTGGCCGGGTCCAGGCTCAGCGGGCCGTACGGCTCCAGCTTCGCGTCGTGCCACCCCTTCCCCTCGGTGTAGCGGATGCTCACCATGTGGTCGGTGAACACCTGGCCGAACCCCGGGTTCTCCAGCAGTGCCTCTCGCTCCTGCGGGGTCTTCCGCGTGTCGGAGAGCTGGATCTCGAACGCCAACCCGCTTGTGGTGGTGTCGTTGTTCATGTGTCGGTGGTCCTCTCGGGTGCATCAGGTCGGCAGCATCGCCGACCTGGAATCTAGTCTGGCGGAAGAGCGCACCCGTTGCCAGGGCAGGAGCACCGCACACGAAGCGGCGACGGGCGCGCCCGGTTCTCCAGGCGCGCCCGTCGGCGGTGGTTCGGTGGGGCCGTCGGCCGCGCCTCGGAAAAGAAGAGGGCAGGGCTTCCGGCGTGTGGCCTCAGCCCTGCTCGGCTACTCGCGCGGCGAGGTCGTCGCCGATCTGGGAGGTGGAGCGGACCGCGCCGCTCTGCGCGCGGGTCTTGAGGTCCGCGGCGACCGCGTCCTCGATCCGGCGGGCCGCCTCGGGCACGCCGAGGTGGTCCAGCATGGTGACGGCCGAGAGCACCGTGGCGGTGGGGTCGGCCTTGCCCTGGCCCGCGATGTCGGGCGCGGAGCCGTGGACGGGCTCGAACATGCTGGGGAAGTCACGGCCGGGGTTGATGTTCCCGCTGGCGGCCAGTCCGATGCCGCCGGCGATGGCGGCGCCGATGTCGGTGATGATGTCGCCGAAGAGGTTGTCGGTGACCACCACGTCGAAGCGGGCGGGCTGGTTGACGAAGAACATCGACGCGGCGTCGACGTGGCAGTAGTCCACGGCGACCTGCGGGTACTCGGCGCCGACCTCGCGGACCACGCGCTGCCACAGCTCTCCGGCGAAGCTCAGGACGTTGTCCTTGTGCACCAGGGTGAGCTTCCTGCGCGGGCGCGCTGCGGCCTTGTCGAAGGCGTAGCGGACGACGCGCTCGACACCGAAGCGGGTGTTGACGCTGTCCTGGGTGGCGATCTCGTGCGGAGTGCCCTTGCGCAGGACGCCCCCGGCGCCGGCGTAGGGGCCCTCGGTGCCCTCGCGGACCACCAGCATGTCGATGTCCTCGGGGCCCACGCCCGCCAGGGGACTGTCCACACCCGGGTAGAGGCGGACCGGCCGCAGGTTGACGTGGTGGTCGAAGTCGAAGCGCAGGCGCAGCAGCAGGCCGCGCTCCAGCACGCCGCTGGGCACCGACGGGTCGCCGACGGCGCCCAGGTAGACGGCCTCGTGTCCGGCCAGCTCGGTCTCGACCGAGTCGGGCAGGGTCTCACCGGTGCGGTGCCAGAGCTTGGCGCCAAGCTCGTACTCGGTGGTCTCGATGGCGAGGTCGTGCTGGGAGGCCGCGACCTCCAGCACCTTGAGGCCCTCGGCGATGACCTCGGGGCCGATCCCGTCGCCGGGAATGACCGCCAGTTTCACGGTGCGCGCTGCCATACGGACTGCCTCTGATTCGGACACGGCCCCACCGGCTTCTTCTCGAATAGTGAGACCAGGATGAGCACTGGGTGAGACAACCCTATCGCCCCGGCGGACTGCCGTCACCCCGTGGACCCGAGGCGGCCCACGGGTCTCCGGCGGTCCGCCGGGGCCCCTCCCCTCCCGGGCGGGCCGTCTCAGGCTCGGCGGTTGAGCGCGTCCTGCAGGGCTCGGTTGATCTCGTCCTGGGAGTCGGACGTGGACGGGTACTCGGTCATGTCGTACATGCGGTTCCTCCGGATGCGTTGCGTGACCGGTTCCGGGAACGGCTCGGCCACGGGTGCTGATGCTCTACGCGATGTGCCCCACCGGGCCCGGGGCGGATGGAGCCGGACGGAGGTGGAGCGCGGAACGTGGGCGACGGTGTCCACGGAGGAAGGAGCCCCGCCCAGGCGGGATCGTCTGCCGTAGGACGCCGGCACGGGCCCCGGTCGGGGCGGGTGCGGCGCCGGGCGGCGGCATCGGACGGTGTTCCGCGTGCCGCTGACTCCTAGGACTTCAGAATATCGGATGTCCAACTATATGACCAGGATTTCTCACCATGTGAGACCAGTGCGTGTCTCCCCTGGTCGGAGCCCACACGGGTCGCCCGGACCGCCCGGGCGGCGGGCCCGGCCCGGCCGGATCGGCCCGGGCCGCCCTTCCCGGGAAACACGAGGGGGCCGCACCGCGCCGCCTCCACCGGTGTGGTGGAGACGGCGCGCGTGCGGCCCCGAGCGGTCTCGGAAGGCGTCCGGAGCCCCGCGCTCCGGCGTCGGCGTCCTGCTGCGTGATCTCGTACCTACGGCGTGGTCCGGCGCTCCGGCCCGCTACGAGTACGCGGTCGACCCGGCGTGGACCTCGTGGTCCACACCCGCGGCGCTTCCGGTCAAGCCCCGGTCCCTAGTCCTCCAGGTCGATCTGGCGGTTGATGTCGGCCTCGATCTCGCCGGAGATCGAGTTGAGGATCTCCTCGGGCACGGCGGAGTCCACGGTGAGCGCGATCAGCGCCTTGCCGCCCTCCTCGTCCCGGATGACCTGCATGCCCGCGATGTTGACGCCCGCGTCGCCGAGCAGGGCGCCGACCTTGCCGACGACGCCGGGGCGGTCCTCGTAGGACAGGAACACCATGTGCTCGGCCAGGCCGATCTCCATGGTGTAGTTGTTGATCTCCACCAGCTTCTCGACCTGGCGGGGACCGGTCAGGGTGCCCGAGACCGACACGCGGGTGCCGTCGGCGAGCACGCCGCCGACCGTGATGAGGTTGCGCCAGTCACTGCTGTCGTCGCTGGTGACGAGGTTGACCTCCACACCGCGCTCCTTGGCGAGCAGCGGGGCGTTGACGAAGGTCACGGTGTCCTCGACCACGTCGGCGAAGACGCCCTTGAGGGCGGCCAGCTCCAGGACCTTGACGTCGTGGGAGGCGATCTCGCCGCGCACCTCGACGTTGATGCGGCTGGCGATCGTGCCCGCGAGCGAGGTGAACACGCGGCCGAGCTTCTCGGTCAGCGGCAGGCCGGGCTTGATCTCCTCGGCCACACCCGTGCCCTGGACGTTCACCGCGTCCGGGACGAACTCGCCCGACAGGGCCAGCTTGACCGAGCGGGCGACCTGGGTACCCGCCTTCTCCTGGGCCTCGGCGGTGCTGGCGCCCAGGTGGGGGGCGACCACGACGTTCTCGAACTCGAAGAGCGGGCTGTCGGTGCACGGCTCCTTGGCGAACACGTCGATACCCGCGCCGGCCACACGGCCGTCCTTGAGGGCCCGGTAGAGCGCGTCCTCGTCGAGGATGCCGCCGCGCGCGGCGTTGATGATCCGCACGTTGGGCTTGACCTTGTTCAGGGCCTCGTCACCGATCAGGCCCAGCGTGTCCTTGTTCTTGGGCAGGTGGATGGTGATGAAGTCCGAGCGCTCCAGCAGCTCGTCCAGCGTGGTCATCTCCACGCCGATCTGGGCCGCGCGGGCGGGCTGCACGAAGGGGTCGTAGGCGATGACCCTGGTGCCGAAGGCCGAGAGGCGCTGCGCGACCAGGGCGCCGATGCGGCCGAGGCCGACCACGCCGACGGTCTTCTCGTACAGCTCGACGCCGGTGTACTTGGACCGCTTCCACTCGCCGTTGATGAGCGCGTTGTGCGCCGGGGCGGTGTTGCGGGCGCTGGCCAGCAGCAGGTTGATGGCCTGCTCGGCGGCGCTGATGATGTTGGAGGTCGGGGCGTTGACCACCAGGACGCCGGCCTTGGTGGCGGCGTCCACGTCCACGTTGTCCAGACCGACACCGGCCCGGGCGACCACCTGCAGGCGGGAGGCCGCGGCCAGCGCCTCGGCGTCCACCTGGGTCGCGCTGCGCACGATGAGGGCGTCGACGTCGGCGAGGGCGGGGAGGAGCTCGGAGCGGTCGGCGCCATCGACGTGGCGCACCTCGAAGTCATCCTCGAGCAGCGCGATTCCGGCGGGCGAGAGCTTTTCCGCTACGAGTACGGCGGGTTTGGGCACAACGGTTCCTTTTCGGGTGGTGCGACCCGATCGCGCAGGTGATGGGCACTGCCCGGATCGGGGGTGACGGCCGGTCTGAAGTCTACTGCCGGGGTAGGGAACCCGATGGGGGCAGGTGGTATGTCCACCTGCCCCCGTGGTTCACCAGGCCCTCCCCGGACCGGGAGCCTGTTCTTGGGCGGGCCTCGGCCCCAGGGGGTCGGTCCGGGCGCCCACGGGGTCCCGGAGGATTCGCAGGTGGATCCGCTCGTTCCTCACGAACCCACCGAAGGCTCCACTGCGCCTTCCCGAACCCGGTCCCCGTTCTTCGGGCGCCCGAACAAGGACGGTACTGCGCTCGGCGTCCGTTGAGGGTGGCGGCCCGCATCCCGCGAAGCGCCCCGACGGGCGATGGCGGGCGGCGGGCGGGCCGAAGCGAAGCGGAGGCCCCAAGAGGACTAGGCCTTGAGCCAGCTCATCAGGGGACGCAGTTCGGCGCCCACCTTCTCGATCTGCTCGTTCTGCTCGGCCTCGCGGCGCTTGCCGAAGGTCGGCTGACCGGCGTCGAACTCGTCCATGAGCTCCTTGGCGTAGGAGCCGTCCTGGATCTCTCCGAGGATCTTGCGCATCTCCTCGCGGGTCTGCTCCGTGATCAGGCGCGGGCCGCGGGTGTAGCCGCCGTACTCGGCGTTCTCCGAGACCGACCAGTTCATCTTGGAGATGCCGCCCTCGTACATGAGGTCGACGATCAGCTTGAGCTCGTGCAGGCACTCGAAGTAGGCGATCTCGGGCTGGTAGCCCGCCTCGACCAGGGTGGCGAAGCCGGCCTTGACCAGCTCCTCGGTACCGCCGCAGAGCACGGCCTGCTCACCGAACAGGTCGGTCTCGGTCTCCTCGGTGAAGGTGGTCCTGATGACCCCGGCCTTGGTGCCGCCGATGCCCTTGGCCCAGGACAGCGCCAGGTCCCAGGCCTGCCCGCTGGCGTCCTTCTCGACCGCGACCAGGCAGGGCACGCCGCGCCCGGCCTCGAACTGGCGGCGGACCAGGTGGCCCGGGCCCTTGGGGGCGACCATGGCGACGTCCACGCCCTCGGGCGGGGTGATGAAGCCGTAGCGGATGCTGAAGCCGTGGCCGAAGAAGAGGGCGTTGCCCGCCTCCAGGTTCGGCGCGATCTCGGCCGCGTACAGGTCGCGGTGGATGTGGTCGGGGACCAGGATCATGATGACGTCGGCCTCGCGGGTGGCCTCGGCGGGGGTGAGGACGCGCAGGCCCTCCTCCTCGGCCTTCGCGCGGCTCTTGGACCCCTCGGCGAGGCCGATCCGCACGTCCACGCCCGAGTCGCGCAGCGACAGCGCGTGCGCGTGTCCCTGGCTGCCGTAGCCGATCACGGCGACCTTCTTGCCCTGGATGAGCGAGAGGTCCGCGGCGTCGTCGTAGTACATCTGTGCTGCCACTTGGGTTTACTCCTGTTTCTGAACATTTCGTGGAACGCGGTTCGGGGCCCGGCCGTGTCCGGGCCCCCGGCTCCTAGGCGCTGCGCTCGACCGCGCGGAAGGAGCGGTCGGCGATCGACCGGGGTCCGCGTCCCAGGGCGACCAGCCCTGACTTGACGAGTTCCCGGATGCCGAACGGCTCCAGGTTCCTGACCAGGGCATCGAGCTTCTCGGGGTCGCCGGTGGCCTCGATGACGACGACGTCCGGACTGACGTCCACGACGTTCGCGCGGAACAGTTCGGCCGTCTGAAGCACGTGGGTGCGGCTCGACGCGTCGGCCTTGACCTTGACGAGCAGCAGCTCGCGCCGGACCGACGCGGTGGTGTCCATCTCCACGATCTTGACGACGTTGACCAGCTTGTTGAGCTGTTTGGTCACCTGCTCCAAGGGGTGGAGGTCGCAGTTGACCACGATCGTCATCCGGGACAGTCCTGGGTGCTCGGTGGTACTGACACTGAGCGAGTCGATGTTGAAGCCGCGGCGGGAGAAGAGGGAGGAGGCACGGGCGAGGATACCCGGGGTGTCCTCCACCAGAACGGAAAGCGTGTGACTGCTCATGGTGGTTCGGCCTTCTCCTCTTAGTCCTCGTGTTCCCAGTTCGGCGCCATGTCGCGCGCGTACTGGATGTTGTCGTTGCTGACACCGGGGCCGACCATCGGCCAGACCATGGCGTCGTGGTTGACGGTGAAGTCCACGACGACGGGAGCGTCGTTGATCGCCATGGCCTTCTCGATGGTGGCGTCGATGTCCTCGACGCGCTCGCAGCGCAGGCCGACACAACCGTACGCCTCCGCGAGGCGGACGAAGTCGGGAATGCGGACCTTCTCGTCGCGCGGCGAGGTCTGCAGGTCGGTGTTGGAGTAGCGGCCCTCGTAGTACAGGGTCTGCCACTGGCGGACCATGCCCAGGTTGCCGTTGTTGACCACGGCGACCTTGATGGGGATGCCCTCGACGGCGCAGGTGGCCAGCTCCTGGTTGGTCATCTGGAAGCAGCCGTCGCCGTCGATCGACCACACGGTGCGGTCGGGGTCGCCCGCCTTGGCGCCGAGCGCCGCGGGGACGGAGAAGCCCATGGTGCCCAGGCCGCCGGAGTTGACGAAGGCCCCGGGCCGCTCGTAGTCGATGAACTGGGCGGCCCACATCTGGTGCTGGCCGACGCCCGCGACGTAGGTGGCCTCCGGTCCGACGACCTTGCCCAGGCGCTCGATGACGGCCTGCGGGGACAGGCTGCCGTCGTCGGGGGCCTCGTACCCCTTGGGGTAGGTGGTGCGCAGGCGGTTGAGCTGCTGCCACCAGCCCTCGTAGTCGCCCTGGCGCCCCTTCTCCTGGTCGGCGCGCACGGCCACGACCAGGTCGGCGAGGACCTCGCGGCAGTCGCCGACGATGGGCACGTCCGCGTGGCGGTTCTTGGAGATCTCGGCGGGGTCGATGTCGGCGTGGACGACCTTGGCGTCGGGGGCGAAGCTGTCCAGCCGGCCGGTGACGCGGTCGTCGAAGCGGGCGCCCAGGGCGACGACGAGGTCGGCCTTCTGCAGGGCGCCGACGGCGGCGACGTCGCCGTGCATACCGGGCATGCCCACGAACAGCGGGTGGCTGTCGGGGAAGACACCGCGTGCCATCAGGGTGGTGACCACGGGGACGCCGGTGAGCTCGGCCAGGACGCGCAGTTCGGCGGCGGCCCCGGCGCGCAGGACGCCGCCGCCGACGTAGAGCACGGGGCGCCGGGCCTCGGCGATCATGCGGGCTGCCTCGCGGACCTGCTTGCCGTGGGGCTTGGTGACCGGCCGGTAGCCGGGCAGGTCGAGGCGCTCGGGCCAGACGAAGTCGGCGGAGGCCTGCAGGGCGTCCTTGGCGATGTCGACCAGGACGGGTCCGGGGCGGCCGCTGGAGGCGATGTGGAAGGCCTCGGCGATGGTGCGCGGGATGTCGCGGACGTCCTTGACCAGGAAGTTGTGCTTGGTGATCGGCATGGTGATGCCGCAGATGTCGGCTTCCTGGAAGGCGTCGGTGCCGATCGCCGGGGAGGCGACCTGGCCGGTGATGGCGACCATCGGGACCGAGTCCATGTGGGCGTCGGCGAGGGGGGTGACCAGGTTGGTGGCCCCGGGGCCGCTGGTGGCCATGCACACGCCGGGACGGCCCGTGGCGTAGGCGTAGCCCTCGGCGGCGTGACCGGCCCCCTGCTCGTGGCGCATGAGGATGTGGCGCACCCTGGCCGAGTCGTAGAGCGGGTCGTAGGCCGGGAGGATGGCGCCGCCGGGAATCCCGAAGACAGTGTCTACGCCGACCTGCTCCAGCGACCTGATCAGCGATTGGGCGCCGGTCATCTGCTCGGTCATCTCAAGATCCTTCAGCGAGGGTCCAGAGCTGTACGAGGGCTCTGGCTGGGTGGGTCTGATTCTGGTCCGGCAATAAAAAAACCCCCACCGCCCGGTGGCGGTTGAGGGGTGGCGCGCAGCAGAAGTAGCTCAGTGGGCTGCGCGCCGACCAAGTACGAGAATCAGGGAGTTGCTCTGCACGCTCATAACATTGGCCGACCGGAGGGCGGTCCGTCAACAAGAACGCCATATTGTCTCAGGGTACGAGACGCGCATGTCAGGATGCGGCTGCACGGACAGGCACGGCCAACCGCGTGAGCTGGGATAACGCGAAAAAGAGCCGCCACGGTGTGTAACACACGACACAGGGCGCCAGAACGGGGTCCACGGTGTGGGACGCCGGCAGGGGCGCCCCGCCCGGTACCCGCGCCTCGTCAGCCGAAGAGGTCCTCGGCCCGGTCGACCCTCACCGCACGGCGGACCCACAGGTCCAGCTCGTCGAGGTCGGTGGACCCGGTGATCCGGTCACGCGTCCGGTCGGAGACCGCGATCCCCCTGGAGTCCAGCACTCCCAGAATCGCCTCGGCCCGGCCCTTGGCCTCGCCCTCTCGGAAGGGGCGGCCGATCAGCTCGGTCCTGAACTCGTAGTCACTCAAGGTCATGATCTCCTCCAGGGAGCTTAGTGCGGTCGCGGACAGAGCCGCGAGCACATAGTCAGAGTACAGCGACGACGCGGACGTATCGAGGCTCTTCAGGGCCACGAACAGGGCCTCCAGGGCAGCCTTGTCGTCCGTCGGGTTCGAGGCCAGAGCGAGCACGGTCAGCACCGGATGCGCGGCCGCCACGCTCTGGTCGGTGACCGGTTCGAGCGTGTCCAGGGCGAGGACCAGGGGACGGATCTCACCGCAGCCCAGGTCGATGGGCGCGGAGTAGCGCCGGGCGAGGGCCGTGGTCGGGGTCAGTACCAGGAGCGCGATCGGGCACTTGATCCGGTGACGGATGTTGGCCACGTAGCAGGGCCAGCTGTAGGGCTTGCGCGGATCCCACTTGTTCTGGGGCTCGGTGATGATCCCGAGCACCGGCACCGGCTCGTCCTGCTTCTCGTGCGGGAGCGGTGGCCGCTCACAGACCACGAACGAGTCGGTGATCAGTTGCGAGGGCGCGGACCGTGTCGCCTCGGACGCGTCACAGCGCACCCGTGTGTGCTCGGGCAACGGCTTCCCGGTGACCTCCTGGAGAAGCTCCGCGGCGAACCTGGGGTCGTTGCGGATGAGGTCGACCGGAAGCTCGTGTTCTTGTGAGGGCATGCCGGAAAATTAGCGGGCGTGTCGACGTCTCCGCAGGTAGAGGACGTAACGTCCGAATATGTCGCTTCCGGACGGATGTGCCTACAGGCTGGCGCCGGCCTCGCCGCCCACGAGCGACTCCACACCGCTCGCGGCCATCGGGCGGGCCACCAGGAAGCCCTGGCCGTGGTCGCAGCCCATGGCGCGCAGCTGCTCCAACTGCTCCGGGCGCTCGATGCCCTCGGCCACCACCTGCACGCCCAGGTCGCGCCCCAGCTGGATGATCGTGTGCGTGAGCAGCGTGACCGTGTCGTCGCGGCCCAGGTCCGCCACGAACGACGGGTCGATCTTGATCGCGTCCACGCTCAGCCTGCGCAGGTGCGCCAGCGACGCGTAGCCCATCCCGTAGTCGTCGATGGCCAGCCGCACGCCCAGGTCGCGCAACTCCCCCAGCCGCTGCACGGCCTCGCCGCCGCCGTCGAGCAGGACCTCCTCGTCGACCTCCAGTGTGAGCACCTCGGCGGACAGGCCCGTCTCGGCGAGGACGCCCTCCACCCTCTCCACGAAGTGCGGCGACAGCACCTGCTTCACCGACAGGTTCACCGACAGGCCGATGTCCCAGTCCGAGATCCGCCACACCGCGACCTTCTCGCACGCCTCGCGCAGGATCTGCTCGCCCAGCGGCACGATCAGCCCCGACTCCTCGGCCGCGCCGATGAACGTCTCCGGTCCCACCGTCTCGCCGTCGCGGTTCCAGCGCACCAGCGCCTCCACCGAGGTCACCTGGGAGCTGCCCAGGTCCACGATCGGCTGGTACTCCAGGAAGAAGTCGCCGTCGGCCAGCGCCTGGCGCAGCTGTATCTGCAGTTCCAGGCGCGAGATCACGGTGTCGTGCATGTGCGCGGCGTAGACCTCCACGTGGCCGGTCCCGCGCTCCTTGGCGCGGGTCATCGCCACGTCGGCGTTGCGCAGCAGCTCACCGCTGTCGGTGGACGGTTCGGCGAAGGCCACGCCGATGCTGGCCGTCAGCGGGATGTTCCGGTCGGCGACCTGGAACGGCTCGGAGGCGATCACGTGCCCCAGCCGCTCGGCCAGGTCCACCACCCGCTGTGCCTTGGGCACGTCCTCGATCAGGACCGCGAACTCGTCGCCGCCCCAGCGCGCCAGGGTCGCCTGGGACTCCACCGCGCCGCGCAGCCGGCGTGCCGCCTGGCCGAGCAGGTGGTCGCCGCGCACGTGTCCGGCGGAGTCGTTGACCGCCGTGAACCCGTCCAGGTCCAGGAAGATCACCGCGACGTCCCCGGTGGCCTCCTCGCTCATCGCCCGGTGCGCCAGCACGTCGCTGGCCCGCTCCTCCAGGTAGGCCCGGTTGGGCAGCCCGGTCACACCGTCGTGGAAGGTCAGGTGCTCCACCTCTTCCTGCAGCGCCACCTGCGCGCTGATGTCACGGGTGGTCACCAGCAGCCGGTCGGGCTCACCCGGCTGCTCGTACAGCGAGATCGTCGACTCGGTGTGCCTCCAGGTCCCGTCCGCCGCCCGGACCCGCAGCCGCATGTGCACCCCCTGGGTGCCGCGTTCGGCGAACAGGTCGTCGATCGCCTTCGTGCGTCCCAGGTCCTCGGGGTGGATGAGCGCGGTGACGGGCGCGGCGAGCACGTCGTCGAGCCGGTAGCCGAAGGCCTCGGCCGTGCCCGGGCTGACGTGGTTCACCCCGCCGTCCCGGTCCAGGACGAGGATGACGTCGCCGCTGTTGCGCGCCAGCTCGTGGAAGTGGCCCTCGCGGTTGCGCACCATCCGGGACAGGGTGGCGTTCTCCTCCAGCATCCCCGCCATGCGCACCAGCAGCACCACGACGGCGGTGCCCGCGGCCAGCGGCAGCACCGGCGCCACCCCGGGCAGGCGGATCCCGGCCACGGTGAGCACCACGGCGGCGACGAACACCGCGCCGATCGCGGCGAACTCGGGCGCGAACCGGTACAGGCCCCGGCCGGTGATGCGGCGCGGACCCGTGCCCGGCCGGTGCCCCACCAGCCAGGGCAGGGCGCCCAGCAGGGCGAAGCCCAGGAACTTCACCGGGTGCTCGATGCCCCCGGCCACGGGCGGGCCGATCAGTCGGGTGACCGCGCCGATCATGTCCGAGGCGGCGATGACGACGAGCGCGCCGATCGCCACCAGCACCGCACGCCGCGTGCTGTGCGGCGACATGAACACCAGCGGCACGAGCAGGCACAGCACGACGATGTCGGCGACCGGGTAGACCAGGGCGAAGCCGAGGAACCCGGCTCCCTCACCCAGTTCCCGGTAGAGCGGGGAGAACAGCAGCAGCCACACCATGGCGAACACCGCGGCCGCGCACACGTAGCTGTCGGTGACGTGCCGCACAGCGGTCCGGACCCCGCCCGGCCAGGGGGCGAACTTGGTGAAGCCGACCACGAAGAGTGGCAGGGCGGCCAGGGAGAAGAGGTCACCGAGGGTGATCGAAAGGACCGACCCGGAGCTGAACAGGCGGATCAGAGCGTGAGCGAGGCCACCCGCGCACCAGGCGAGCGCGGCGAAGCCGAGGTGTCGCAGGGCGGCGGCGCCGTCCGCGCCGTCCGCGCGTGCGTCCCGGTCGGCGCCGGTGGCGGCCCAGTGGCGCGAGGCGTAGAGCAGGGCCAGCCCGGCGGCTCCGGCCGCGGCGGACGTCGGCCACTCGCCGAGTTGCGCGGTCACGCTGGCATCCCCCGCGGGAATGAACGTTCCCGCGACGTAGAGCAGGAACAACACGCCCAGGACGACGGCCCACAGGCGGCGTGTCCGGGTTCCCATCACCGACCTCCCAGTGGGCGCGCCGCGGCTGACACTGCGGTTGGCCGCCATCACGCTCTCTCCTCAGACATGGAGCACCCACCTCGCGTCGTTCGAGTCCGGGCGCGGCACAGCACCCGGCGCCGCGTCTCGCCCAGGATCTCGCGGGATTGGGACGAGCTGGTGGCGGGAACGGTCCGCGGGACCGTACACGCCCCCGTGCATCGCAACCCTACGCAACCAAGGTCACACAGCGATTGAGGACCGGATGAGAGATGACGACGGAATCCTCACTCAGCGTGATGGTTTCGCGCCGCCCGTTCGCCGGCGCGCCTGACGCGCCGTGACCCGGGCGAACCCCCTCGCGGATCGGCCGGGCCGCGAGGAACACACCGCGGACACGGGCCCCTCCACCGGCGGGAGGGGCCGCCGGGAACGGCCCGCGGCGAGCGGTGTCCACCGCGGGACGTCCCCGGAGAGGGGGAGGTGCCCCGGAGCCGGGATACGAGCGCCCCGGGGCAGGCGGGTCAGTTCGCGCCGAGCTTCTCCAGGATGAGCTCGCGGGCGCGGCCCGCGTCGGCCTGGCCCCGGGTCGCCTTCATGACGGCGCCCACCAGGGCACCGGCCGCGGCGACCTTGCCGCCGCGCACCTTGTCGGCGGCGTCGGGGTTGCTCGCGATGGCCTCGTCCACGGCCGTGCCGAGCGCGCCGTCGTCGCTGACCACCTTCAGGCCGCGGGCCTCGACCACGGCGTCGGGCTCGCCCTCACCGGCCAGCACGCCCTCCACCACCTGGCGGGCCAGCTTGTTGGTGAGGGTGCCCTCGGCGACCAGGGCGATGACCCGGGCGACCTGGGCGGGGGTGATGGGCAGGGCGCCCAGCTCCACCTCCTGCTCGGTGGCGCGGCGGGACAGCTCGTTCAGCCACAGCTTGCGGGCCTCGGCCGACGGGGCGCCCTCGGCCACGGTCGCCTCCACCAGTTCGATGGCGTCGGCGTTGACCAGGTCGCGCAGTTCGGTGTCGGTGAGGCTCCACTCGGCGCGGACCCGGGCGCGCTTGGCGGCGGGCAGCTCGGGCAGGGTGGCGCGCAGCTCCTCCACCCACGCGTCGGAGGGGGCGACGGGGACCAGGTCGGGGTCCGGGAAGTACCGGTAGTCCTGCGCCTCCTCCTTGGAGCGGCCGGGGATGCTGCGGCCGGTGTTCTCCTGGAAGTGGCGGGTCTCCTGCACGACCCTCTGCCCGGCGTCGAGCACACCGGCCTGGCGCTCGATCTCCGAGTGCACGGCCCGCTCGACCGAGCGCAGCGAGTTGACGTTCTTGGTCTCGCTGCGGGTGCCCCACTCGGCGGCGCCGCGCTCGTTGATCGAGACGTTGACGTCGCAGCGCATGGAGCCCTCCTCCATGCGCACGTCGGAGATGCCCAGGGAGCGGACCAGGTCGCGCAGCTCGGCGGCGTAGGCGCGGGCCACCAGGGGCGCCAGCTCGCCGGTGCCGGCGATGGGCTTGGTGACGATCTCCAGCAGCGGGATGCCCGCGCGGTTGTAGTCGACGATGGAGTGGTCGGCACCGTGGATGCGGCCGGTGGCCCCGCCCACGTGCGAGGTCTTGCCGGTGTCCTCCTCCATGTGGACGCGCTCGATCTCCACACGGAACTCGCGCGGCCCGTCGGGGGTGTCGACGGTGACGTCGAGGTGGCCGTCGACGCAGATCGGCTCGTCGTACTGGGAGATCTGGTAGTTCTTCGGCATGTCCGGATAGAAGTAGTTCTTCCGGGCGAACCGGCCCCAGGGGGCGACCGAGCAGTTCAGTGCCAGGCCCAGGCGGATGGCGCCCTCGACCGCCTTCTCGTTGACGACCGGCAGCGAGCCGGGCATCGCCAGGCAGACCGGGCACACCTGCGTGTTGGGATCGGCCCCGAACTCCGTGGGGCAGGAGCAGAACATCTTGGAGGCGGTGCCCAGCTCGATGTGGGTCTCCAGGCCGAGCACGGGCTCGTACTTGGCCAGCGCCTGCTCGTAGGCCACCGGCACAGGAGCGCTGTTGGTGGCAGGGCTAGGAGTTACCGCGTGGGCCATCGCCGCAAACCCGTTTCCGTAGAGGACATACCTTCCAGCTCAGCCTACCGAGCGCGCGGGGGTGGAGTGCCCGGTGCCAGGACACGGAAGGGTCACCGGACATCACGGCCAGTACACGATTGGGCTGCTGTCGAGGGAACATCCGGGGTCTGCGACCTCCGGACCGTTAGCCTGGGTGCTCCGACAGAAGACGATCTCGCCGGTCGGCCCCCATGGTGGCCGCCGCCCTCGCACAGGAGCGCAAGAGCATGTCCGGCATTCTGCGTCGGTGCGCCGCGCTGCTTTCCTCCGCCGCCCTGGTCGGCGTTCTGGTCGGCGTCCCCGCGGCGAGCGCCGACGACTTCTCACGTGTGGACCGCGACCCGGTCGCGGGCGCGGTCCTCGTCCTCGCCGACGGCCGGGAGGCCGACACCGCGCTGTTCAGCCTGCGCGTGGCCGCCCAGGACTCGGTGCGGGCCTACACGGCCACCTCCGACGACGAGGTGGTCCCGCACGCCGCCTACGTGGAGTCCACGTGGTCCGACAGCCCTCAGTGGACCGAGGCCCCCCGTGAGACGGACCCCGCCGACCGGGCGGACTGGATCGTCTCCCACTCCTACCCGATGGTCGATCTGCCCGCCCTCGCGGAGAGGTCGGGCCTGCCCCAGCTGGACGAGGGCCAGGCCATCGCGGGCACCCAGGCCGCCCTGTGGCACGTGCTGGACCGGGTGGAGCCGGACCGGGAGGCCAACGACGCCCCGGTCCTCGCCCTGTACGACCACCTGGTCGAGGGCAGCACGACGGCGGCCGACACAGCCGCCTCCCAGTCCCTGAACGTGGTCCCGGCGCACGCGGAGGCGGTCGCCCCCGAGGAGCCCCTGGGACCGCTGACCGTGCACACCTCCGGCTCGGATCCGGTGAAGGTGTCGGTGCGCGGTGCCCCGGCGTCGTGGCTGGTCGACGGGGACGGTGACCAGGTGGCCCAGGTCCATGACGGCGACGAGGTCTACCTGGAGGTGGACCCGTCGGTTCCGGCCGGGGTGGCGACCCTGCACCTGCGCAGCCGCGACGTGCCGCTGCCGCAGGGACGGCTGTTCACCGGACGGGACGGCGTGCGCACCCGGCCGCTGGTGACCGCGGAGGCGGGTACGGCGACGAGCTCGGCCAGCGCGACCTTCACCTGGCATCCGGAGCAGACCGGGGAGCCGGGGCCGGAGGGGACCCCGGAGCCCGTGCCGGAGGAGGAGCCTCCCGTGCGCGGCGAGGCCGGGCAGGAGGAGGCCGCTCCGGAGGATGAGGAGCGGCAGGAGCCCTCGGCGGAGGAGGACCGAAACCCGGAGGGTGGGTTGGCCCACACCGGCACCTGGTTGTCGGGGCTGTTGGTCATCGCCGGCGCCCTGATGGTGTCCGGCCTGATCATCCTGGTTCTGGGCCGTAAACGGCGCACCTGAGCGCGGGCGGGACGCCTGAATCCGCTTTTGGTTGCGTGACCTATGGCCATAATTTGGCCCGCCTGCGCAGAATTTTTTTCCTGGCCGTATCGGGGCATATTTTCCGCGAACCGGGTTGGAAGTAGTCAGGGGGATCGCTAGTATCAGGCTGGCGTTGGCACACCACGGCACTGCGGCCGGTTCCCGCATCACAGAGCCCACTTCGGAAGATCGCGCCACCCCACATGGCGTCACGCCCCGACCCCGACGTGGTGACTTCCCGGAACTGACGAACGCGAAGGCGGCACAGGTTTTCCAGTTGCCACCGTGCCGTGGCCAGCGCTTCCGCCCTTCGGCCTCAGGGCCTCGTGGACGGATGCTTCTATCCGGTTACCCCTAGAACACACCGGGACACGATTTGAGTATTTCCTCCCTCCCCCGCACCGTCGGGCGCACCGGCCTCGCCGCCTCCGCCGCCGCGTTCCTGGCCTTCGGCCTGGCCGCCGCCCCCGCGGCCGCGGAGCCGGAGACCCATGACGGCTCCGCCCGCGCCCAGTACGTCGGCAACGCCAAGAGCGGTGTCAACGTCAAGATGGACGGCCAGAGCGTCGGAACGACCCTCTTCAACCTGAAGCTCGAAGACGGCACCCTTCTGACGACGTACTGCATCGACCTCGAAACCGGTATCCGCAGCAGCGCCTGGTACCGCGAGGACGACTGGTCCACCTACCCGGGCGCGGGCGACTTCGCCGCACCCGCCAAGGTGCGCTGGATCCTCCAGAACAGCTACCCGGAGCTCAGCGCCGCGGAGCTGGCCGAGGCCGCCGGGGTGGACAACCGCCACTTCGGTGACAAGCAGGCCCTCGCCGCGACCCAGGCCGCGATCTGGCACTTCAGCAACGGCGCCGAGCTGACCGGCACCGACCCCGACGGTGTCAGGGACGTCTACGACTACCTCGTCGGGGCGGCCAAGGACGTGGAGCAGCCCGCTCCCTCCCTGAGCATCACTCCGGGCGAGGCCTCCGGCAAGGCCGGGGAGACCGTCGGCGAGTTCCTCATCGAGACCAACGGCAGTGGTATCCCGGTGAACCTGGAGGCCCCCGACGGCGTCACGCTGGTCGACATCGAGACCGGCGAGCCCGTCGACAGCGTCGACGACGGCGACAAGGTCGGCTTCTCCGTCCCGGCCGACGCCGAGGCGGGCCAGGCCAGGTTCTCCCTGGAGGCCAGCGCCACCGTCGAGAACGGCCGCCTGTTCAGGGGCGAGTCGGACAAGGCCGCGACCCAGACGCTGATCACCGCCGAGGACGGCGAGGCCACCGTCTCCGCGTCCGCCGGCGCCTCCTGGACCGAGGGCGAGGTCACTCCGCCGGAGTCCCCGGAGCCGAGCGACGAGCCGAGCGAGCCCGAGTCCCCCGCGCCCAGCGAGCCGGAGTCCCCGGAGCCGACCGCTCCGGAGGAGCCCAGCGAGAAGCCGTCCGCTCCCGCCGACGACCAGAACGAGCCCACCCTGCCGGTCACCGGTGGAGCGCTCGCCGGCCTGGTCGCCGCCGGTGTGGCCGCCCTGGGTGCCGGTGGCGGAGCCATCTACCTCAGCCGCAAGCGCAAGGCCGCGAGCGCCGAGGACCTGGAGGGCTAGACCCCTTCCGGCCGCCTCACAGCGGTGGTGCCTGAGGGCCCGCCCCGTGGAAGACCACGGGACGGGCCCTTCGCCGTTCCCGGGAGGCGGCGGCGGTGCCGGTGTCCTTCGCTACAGCGAACTGAGGGCGATGACCGTGACCAGTGCGTTGTTGCAGCAGTGGAGCACGACCGACGGGACGATGGACTCGTACCGGCGGTGCAGCCAGCCCAGCCAGAGGCCCAGGACCAGCGTGTAGGGCATCAGCAGGGGAGTCACGTGGACGAGGGAGAACACCGTCGCCGAGAGCACGGCCGCCGCCCACGGGGCCACGTGGCGGGACAGGGCGCCGTGCAGCATACCGCGGAAGAGGATCTCCTCGAAGAGGGGGAAGAGCAGCGCCATACCGACGGCGACGGCGACGCCCGCGGGGAGTGGCAGATCCGACACGAGGCCGGAGGGCGTGGAGGACGCGGAGCCGCCGGCGTCCTCCGCACCCAGCAGGGAGGCCGCGCCGAGTGCGATCCCCGTGGAGAGCGCCGCGGACAGGACGGCCAGCGGAATCCACAGGACTAGGCCGACGGGGACGCGGTTCGGCTTCGCGAGGCCCACGTCCTCCAGGGCCAGGCGGGGCCCGCGGCGCACGAGGAGGGCGTGGCCCGCGGCGCAGGCCACCAGCGGGGTGAGCAGTACGAGGGGGCCGATCGCCAGGGCGACCCGTGCGGCGGGCGTCCAGCCGGAAGCGGTGAGCGTGACCGCCAGCAGCCCCAGACCGGTCAACAGCGCCCCGGAGCCGATGGTGACCGCTCCGAGGAGGGCCGTGTCCCGCAGGCGTACCCGGGTTCCCAGCAGCGGGACGACGCGACGCCTGGAGCGTGTACCGTCTGCGGGAGCGGCTTGGTCGCGGCCGCCGGCGTCTGTGGCACTCACGCGTGTCGTCACTTCTCTTTTCCGGCAAAAGCATCAACAGAGCATTTATCTATACAAAGCTCTCATAATGCCCGCCTGAGCGGTCCGCCCCTCGGGCCGCCGGGGAATCCGGCTCCCTCCGCCCCGGGCGCCGCCCCGGAACGCAGAACGGTGCCCGCCGCCCCTCTCGGGACGACGGGCACCGTGGTACCGCCGCGGACCTGCCGCTCCTACCGGCCGACCGCGTAGGGGCTGCGGGCCAGCAGGGCGCCGTCGCGCTCGTCCAGCGCCCGCTCGACCGCGGCCGCGACCCGGTAGGTGCGGTCGTCGGCCAGGGGCGGGGCCATGACCTGGAAGCCGACGGGCAGGCCGTCCTCCGGGGCCAGGCCGCACGGCACCGACAGCGACGCGTTCCCGGCCAGGTTGGACGGGATCGTGCACAGGTCGGCCAGGTACATGGCCATGGGGTCCTCGGAGCGCTCCCCGATGGGGAAGGCCGTGGTCGGCGTGGTCGGCGAGACCAGCACGTCCACGTTCTCGAACGCGGCGTCGAAGTCGCGCTTGATCAGCGTGCGCACCTGCTGGGCGCTGCCGTAGTAGGCGTCGTAGTAGCCGCTCGACAGGGCGTAGGTGCCCAGCATGATGCGGCGCTTGACCTCGGGGCCGAAGCCCTGGGCACGGGTCAGCGACATGACCTCCTCGGCGCTGCGCGTGCCGTCGTCTCCCACCCGCAGGCCGTAGCGCATGGCGTCGAACCGGGCCAGGTTGGACGAGCACTCGCTGGGCGCGATGAGGTAGTACGCCGACAGGGCGGCGTCGAAGCTCGGGCAGGACAGCTCGACGACCTTCGCGCCGAGGGACTCCAGCAGCTCCAGGGTCTCGTGGAAGCGCTGGCGCACACCCGGCTGGAAGCCGTCGTTGTCCAGTTCCTTGACCACGCCCACGCGCAGGCCGTTGACGTCGCCCAGGCGGGCGGCGTCCACGACCGGCGGGACCGGGGCGTCGACGGAGGTGGAGTCGTGCGGGTCGTGCCCGGAGAAGGCCTCGTGCAGCAGGGCGGCGTCGAGCACGTTGCGCGCGAACGGGCCGGGCGTGTCCAGGGAGGAGGCGAAGGCGATCAGCCCGAAGCGGGAGGAGCCGCCGTAGGTGGGCTTGGCGCCGACCAGGCCGCACACGGCGGCGGGCTGGCGGATGGATCCGCCGGTGTCGGTGCCGGTGGCCAGGGGCGCCTCGAACGCGGCCACGGCCGCGGAGGAGCCGCCGGAGGAGCCGCCCGGGACGCGGTCGGTGTCCCACGGGTTGCGGGTGACCTGGTAGGCGGAGTTCTCCGTGGAGGAGCCCATCGCGAACTCGTCCATGTTGGTCTTGCCCAGGAGGACCAGCCCGGCCTCGCGCAGGCGCGCGGTGACGGTGGCGTCGTAGGGCGGCTGCCAGCCCTCCAGGATCTTGGAGGCCGCCGTGGTGGGCATGTCCTTGGTGGTGAACACGTCCTTGTGGGCGACCGGGACACCGGCGAGCGGGCCCAGCTCCTCACCGGCGGCGCGGCGGGCGTCCACCGCGCGGGCCTGGTCCAGGGCGGTCTCGCGGCGCACGTGCAGGAAGGCGTTGATCTCGCCGTCCACGGCCTCGATCCGGTCCAGGTAGGCGGTGGTGGCCTCCTCGGAGGAGACCCTGCCCTCCTTGATGGCCTCGCCGAGCTGTGCGGCGGTCATGCTGACGACGTCGCTCACCTCTACTCCTCCTCCCCGAGGATCCGCGGGACCCGGAAGCGCTGGTCCTCCACCGCGGGGGCTCCGGCCAGGGCCTGGTCGGGGGTGAGGCCGGGCCTGGCCTCGTCGGGGCGGTAGACGTTGGTCAGCGGCAGGGCGTGCGAGCTGGGCGGGATGTCGCCCTGGGCGACCTCCTGCACCTTGGCCACGGCGGTGAGGATGTCACCGAGCTGGGCGGCGAGCGTGTCGAGCTCGCTCTCGTCGAGCGCCAGCCGCGACAACCGGGCGAGGTGTGCGACCTCATCGCGGGTGATGGCGGTCATGAATGCGAACCGTTTCTTCGGCGGAAGGACTATCGGCGTCAATCCTATGGCGCCGGGGCCGGTCCCGGTGCCGGTCGGGGACGAGGCGGGTCAGACGCGGGTGTCGGCCGCGGTGCCGCCGTCGCGGGCGGCGACCCAGCCGGCGACCTCCCGCGCGGCCAGCGGCGGCGCGAAGTAGCAGCCCTGGGCGGCGTGGCAGCCGGTGTCGCGGGCGGCGCGGACGAGCTCGGCGCTCTGGACGCCCTCGGCGGTGGCGCGCATGCCCAGTGCCTTGACCAGGGCGATGGCGGCGCGCACGACGGTGTGGCCGCTGTCGGACCGGTCGACCAGCCGCGCGGTGAAGGACTCGTGGATCTTGACCTCGTCCAGGGGCAGCCCGGCGAGCTGGGCGAGGGTGAAGTGGCCGGTGCCGAAGTCGTCCAGGGACAGGCCGACGCCGAGGTCGCGGAGCCGGTGGACGGCCTCGGTGGCGGCTTCGGGGTCGGTGATCAGGGCGTGCTCGCCGACCTCCAGGACGAGCCGTCGGGGTTCCACGCCGTGTTCGCGCAGAGCGGCGGCGACGGTGCCGGGCAGCTCGGGGTCGAGGAGTTCGCGCATGCCGAGGTTGACGGCGACGGGCAGGGTCATGCCCTCCTCGTGCCACAGGGCCGCGTGGGCCAGGGCCAGGTCCAGGACCTGGGCGGTGAAGGCGCGCAGCAGGTTGGACTGCTCCACGACCGGCATGAACTCGTCGGGGGTGAGCAGGCCGCGACTGGGGTGGTGCCAGCGGGCGAGGGCCTCCAGGCCGATGGGGCGCTCGTCGTCCAGGCTGACCTTGGGCTGGTAGCGCATCTCCAGGGCGCCCTCGGACAGGCCCCGGCGCAGTTCGCTGTACAGGCTCAGCCGGGCGGTGGAGTTGCGGTCCTTGCCGGGGTCGTAGGACTCCACGCCCGTGCGGGCGGCCTTGGCGACGTACATGGCCACGTCGGCGCGCTGCATGAGGAGGGCGAGGTCGGACGCGTCGTGGGGGAAGAGCGCGATGCCGATGCTGGCCTGCAGGTCGAACTCCATGCCGTCCATGCGGACGGGCTCGGTGAGGGCTCCCCTGAGACGGGAGGCGACCTCGTGGGCGGCGGCGGTGTCGCGGATCTCGGGCAGCAGGACGGCGAACTCGTCGCCGCCGAGCCGGGCCACGAGATCGCCGGGGCGGACGCTGTGGGTGAGCCTGCGGGCGACGGTCTGCAGGAGGCGGTCGCCGATGGGGTGGCCCAGGGTGTCGTTGATCTCCTTGAACCGGTCCAGGTCGAGCAGGAGCAGGCCGACCGAGCCGCCGCGCTGCTGGGCGCCGACGAGTTCCTGTTGGGCGCGGACCGTGAGGAGTTTGCGGTTGGCCAGCGCGGTGAGCTCGTCGTGGTTGGCCTGGTGGTCGCGCTTGACCGAAAGCAGGGCGCTCGTGTACAGCGCGCCCAGGGGAAGGACGAACAGCGGGACGTAGAGCACCGAGTGGTTCATGGCCACGACCACGAGCGGGGCGAGGCTGAGCAGGATTCCGTTGATGTAGGCCTGCTGGCCCAGCCCTCTGGACATGGTGTGCCTGAGGGAGACGCGCTCGTGCATGGCCACGGCGCACAGGACCAGCACGCGGTTGGTCACGAAGTAGGCGGCTCCGGCCAGGGCGACGGTGACGAGCTCCCCCGCGGCGGGGAACCGGGCGCCCTGGACGAGCACGGGCCCCAGGAGGCGCAGGACGGCGTCGGCGACGCCGAGGGAGAGGGTGTACTGGGCGGCGTTGAACACGGCGCGGTGGGACGCGTGGCCGCGCGCGACCCCGGCGACGAGGGTGGCCGTGACCTGGATGAGGGCGGCCACGGGCAGCCCGTACTGGATGACGAGGGCGAAGGAGAAGGGCAGGGAGGTGGGCACCCCGTTGCCGGGCGGCTGCCCGGGGATGGAGACGGGCCGCAGCTCGCCGAGGACGATCACGCACAGCAGGACCCAGAGGAGCGGCTGGATGGCGAGTGTGCGCAGTTCGTCCGGGGACAGCCCGAGGGCGGAGAGGGCGAGCAGTCCCGCCCCGGCGACCGTGGTGCCCAGCATGTACAGCCACAGCGGCGTTCCGGCCCTGGGGCCGATGTCCCTCGTGCTGATGGGATCCTTCATGCCTGGTCCTCGTGAGGGGGCCGTGGAGCGGGGGCGCTGCAGCACCGCCGCTCCTGATGGTTCGGAGTGTCCGGAACTCGGCCACCCCTCCTGACCGAATCCTGGTTCTAGATGCGCCCGTATCTAGGTCTACTACGTCCACCTTACGTGGCTTCGTCACCAAGTGTCGCGCACCAGGGACTATCAGTTAACCAGGATGAAGACTGTGTGGGATGAGAAAGCGCCGAAAAGGTACCCAGACCCGACACGTCCGCAGGTCCGGCACGGTCGAGGTGCCACCCTCGCGAAGGGATATCGGTCACCTCCGTCGACCACGGATGTCCGCACCGGTCAGCGCAGCGCGGCGGCCGAAAAGCCCGTCCGGTTCACGCACGTTCCATGGGAGGGCTCCCGCCGGGCCGCGGACGCCTCCCCCGGTCCGGCGGGAGCCGGCTCCCCGGGACCCGGGCGCCGCCGGTACCGCTCCCACCGCCCCCAGCGATCTCCGGGGTTGCACCGGTTCCGGTCACGTCGTTTCCGGTCCCACCGGGTCCGGAACCGGTCTCCCCGGCCCCGGACCCGGTGGCCGTCCTCGGACCGCGGCCTCTCAGGCTCCGCTCTCCCCGCCTCCGGCGCCCCCGGTGCCGCCTCCGGCCTCGTCGGTACCGGCTCCCTCCGCCTCGGCCCCGGCCTCCTCCGGCTCGGGGTTGATCCGCATGGCGGCGGCCGCGTCCGGACCGGCCTCCAGCAGCACTCGGAAGCCCTCCTCCTCCAGGACCGGAACCCCCAGCTTGACCGCCTTGTCGTACTTGGAGCCGGGGCTGTCACCGACCACCACGAAACCGGTCTTCTTCGACACCGACGCCGTGGCCCGGCCTCCGCGCTCGGCGATCGCCTCCTTGGCGCCGTCGCGGCTGAAGCCCTCCAGGGATCCGGTCACCACGACGGTGACCCCCTCCAGGTGGCGCGGCCGGGAGCCGTCGTCCTCGTCCTCCATGCGCACCCCGGCCGCGGCCCACTTGCGCACGATCTCGGCGTGCCAGTCCACGGCGAACCACTCACGGATCGACGCGGCGATGGTCGGGCCGACACCGTCCACCGCGGCCAGCTCCTCCTCGTCGGCCTCGCGGATGGCGTCCATGGAGCGGAAGTGGCGGGCCAGGTCCTCGGCCGCGCGCGGGCCCACGTGCCGGATGGACAGTGCCACGAGCACCCTCCACAGCGGCTTGGACTTGGCCTCCTCCAACTGCTCGAAGAGCTTCTCGACCGTCTTCTTGGGCTCGCCCTTCTTGTTGGCGAAGAAGGACACCACCTTGGGCTCGCCGGTATTGGGGTCGGTCTTGGGCTCGGTGGTGTCGGGGTCGAGCACGTGGGTGCGGATGGGCAGCAGCTTGTCGACGGTGAGGTCGAACAGGTCGCCCTCGTCGCGCAGCGGCGGCTCGGCGGGCTCCAGCGGCTGGGTGAGTGCGGTGGCGGCCACGTAGCCCAGAGCCTCGATGTCCAGGGCCTTGCGGCTGGCCACGAAGAACACGCGCTCGCGCAGCTGGCCGGGGCAGGAACGGGCGTTGGGGCAGCGCAGGTCGACGTCGCCCTCCTTCTGCCGGCCGAGCCTGGTACCGCACTCGGGGCAGAACTCGGGCATGGTGAAGGGGCGCTCGGTACCGTCGCGGCGGTCGGTCACCGGGGCGACGATCTCGGGGATGACGTCGCCCGCCTTGCGCAGCACGACGGTGTCGCCGATGAGCACGCCCTTGCGCTCGACCTCGCTGGCGTTGTGCAGGGTGGCGAACTCGACCTCGGACCCGGCCACGACCACCGGCTCCATGACGCCGTAGGGGGTGACGCGGCCGGTGCGGCCCACGCCCACCTTGATGTCGAGCAGGCGGGTGGTGACCTCCTCGGGCGGGTACTTGTAGGCGATCGCCCAGCGCGGAACGCGGCTGGTGGAGCCCAGGCGCCGCTGGAGGGAGAAGTCGTCGACCTTGATGACGATGCCGTCGATCTCGTAGGCGGGCTCGTGGCGGTGGGCCGCGTAGTGGGAGACGTACTCGCGGACCCCGTCCATGGTGGGGACGACCCGGTAGAGGTCGCTGGTCGGCAGCCCCCACTCCCCCAGCAGGCGGTAGGCCTGCGACTGGCTGGTGAAGGCCACGTCCTCGCCGCCGTCCCCGCCACTCCCCGAACCGCCGGCGGGGACGTAGGCGCCGACCCCGTGCACGATCATCGACAGCGGCCGGGTGGCGGTGACGCGGGGGTCCTTCTGCCGCAGCGAGCCGGCGGCGGCGTTGCGCGGGTTGGCGAAGGGCGGGTGCCCCGAGGCGGTGATGCGCTCGTTGAGCCTGCCGAAGTCCTCCACCGGGAGGAAGACCTCGCCGCGCACCTCCAGCAGCTCGGGCGCGGGGCGCACGCTCTCGTCCAGCCGCTCGGGGATGACGTCGATGGTGCGCACGTTGAGCGTGATGTCCTCGCCGACACGGCCGTCGCCGCGGGTGGCCGCGCGCACGAGGCGGCCCCTCTCGTACACCAGGTCCACGGCCAGGCCGTCGATCTTGAGCTCGCACAGGTAGCCGTTGACGGGCACCTCTGCGCTGGCGCGGTCGGCCCAGGCGTTGAGCTCGTCGACGTCGAAGGCGTTGCCCAGGCTCTCCATCCGCACCAGGTGCTCGACCGCGGCGAAGTCGACGCTGATGGGCGCGCCGACCTTCTGGGTGGGCGAGTCCTGGGTGACCAGCGCGGGGTAGGACTCCTCGATACCGCGCAGCTCGCCCATGAGGGCGTCGTACTCCGCGTCGGAGATCACCGGCCGGCCCAGGTAGTACCGGTAGCTGTGGTCGTCCAGTTCCTGGCACAGCTCCGTGTGCCGTGCGCGTACCTCGTCGGGGATGTCTGTGGTGGTGTCGGGAGCGCTCACTCGCTACCTTTCTGCTCTCGTGCTCGCCTGCTGCGGTCGCGGACTCCCGGCGCCTACCTGCGGGGCTCGTCCCGCAGGACCCGGGCACCGTCGCGGGAGGCGGTCAGCGCCGCCCTCGCGTGCCCGGGCGAGGCGCCCGCGAGACCGCACGTGGGCGTGGTGACCACCGCGCGGGAGAGCAGGTCAGGGGAGAATCCCAGCCGGTTCCACAACTCGCGAACAGGGTCGACGGTAGCGGCGGGGTCGGACATTCGGGCGGTCTGCGCGGGGGTCCCGTCGTCGGTGGAGGGGACCACGCCGAGCAGGAGTCCGACCCCCGCCTCCACGGCGGTGCCGACCATCTCGTCGTGGTCGCGGGTCAGGAGCAGGGCGTTGAGGCTGAGCGCCCGCGCGCCGCTGCGCCGCAGGAGGTCGACGGGGACGCCGGGGGCGCAGCAGTGCGCGGCGGGGACGGCCCCGCTCTCGGCGATCGCGGAGAAGAGGACGCGCAGTGAGGCCTCGATCCGGACCGGGTCGACCGCGGGCAGGCGGCTCAGGCCGCTGGCGGTGGGCAGGGAGCCGAGCAGGACCGAGGGCAGGGAGGGCTCGTCGACCTGGACGATGATCCGTGCTCCGGGGACCCTCTTGCGGACCTCGGCCAGGTGGGCGAGGACGCCCTCCAGGTGGGACTCGGCCAGGTCGCGGCAGGCGCCGGGGTCGGCGACCAGGCGCTGGCCGCCCCGCAGCTCGATCGACGCCGCCAGGGTCCACGGCCCGGCGACCTGCACCTTGAGGGTGCCGGTGAAGCCGTGGGCGTGCTCGGTGAGGGCGTCGAGGTCGTAGGACATGAGGCTGGCGGCGCGGCCGAGGTCGCGTCCGGGGCTGTCGGCGACCCGCCATCCGCTGGGCTGGACCTCGATGGGGAACTCCGGCAGGAGGCCGCCGGTGCGGCCGACCATGTCGGCGCCGACACCGCGCTCGGGCAGTTCGGGCAGGTGCGGAAGGTCGGGGAGCTCGCCGAGGACGGTGCGCATGGCCTCGCCGGGGTCCTCGCCGGGCCAGGACCCGACTCCGGTGGCGGAGGCGCCGGGCCAGGGATAGGGGTTCTGTTGGTTCACATCGCCCAAGGTTAGGGCAACGGAGGGCGGGTGGCGCGTCCGACGAACCGCGCCCACCTGGATGATCCCGCCTTTGGTGAGGCTCTCGACCACCGGCGGTGCCACTGGGAGCAAGATCAGCGGGAGGAAGGCGCACCCGTCACACCGGTGACGTTTACGGTCGGCCCGTCAGCAGTGGTTCGTGGGTGCGCGGCGCCGGCGCGGTCCGGCGGCGCCGCCGGACGTGTCGGCGGCGCCCTCCTCCCCCTCGGGCACGGAACCGCCGTCCGCGGGGGAACCGTCGCCCACGGGGCCGGCGGCGCCGGAGCGGCGGGAGCGCAGGACCAGCAGGACCACGGCCGCCAGGGCGAGCGTGCCCGTGCCGAGCGCCATCCACGGCGAGTGCAGGAACATGGACCACCAGGTGCCCGCCAGCCCGCCGATGACCACGCCCCACATGCCCGCCCAGACCAGCGAGCCGACGAACATCGCGGCGAGGTAGCGCGGGAAGCGCATGCGCATGGCGCCCGCGGCCAGGTTGACGGCGGTCTGCACGCCGACGGTGCAAAAGCTCAGGGTGACCACGGGGGCGCCGTAGCGGTCGATGCGCTGCCGGGCGGCGTCCAGCCGCGCGCCGAGTCTCGCGCCCATGCGGCTGCGGTACACCCCGGCACCCAGTCCGCGGCCGATCCAGTACGTGGCCTGGGCACGGCACAGGACCACGCCGAGAAGCGTGAAGTAGACGAGCCAGAACGGCTGGCCGTCGAGAAATCCGAACTCCGGCATGGGCAGGCTCCCTTACCTCGCCCCGCAACTATGCTATGCCTTACCTAACTTCGGCAAGGGGGCGCGGGTTCCGGGCCCGGGTGGCGATCCCCACCCGGCGGCCGCCCGGCCTCGCTCGGGACCGGGCCGGGCAGCCCCCGGCACCGGTCCCGGGCGGGACCGGACGCCCTCAGGCGGGGGCCCTCACCCTGGACGTGCTGGAGATCGTGGCCGACCCCAGCACCGTGTCCCCCTCGTAGACGACCACGGCCTGGCCCGCGGCCACACCCGTGGCGGGCTCCGCCAGCCGGACCGTCAGCTCGGGCCCGTCCCCGCCCCCGCTCTGCCACACGGTGGCCGGGTAGACCTCACCGTGGGCGCGCAGCTGCACGTGGCACTCGGTGGGCTCGGTCAGGGGCTCGGACCCGCTCCAGACCGGGCGCACCCCGGTGATGGAGTCCACCCGCAGCGAGGCGCGCGGCCCCACCGTGACGGTGTTCTCGACCGGCTCGATGGACAGCACGTACCGGGGGTGGGGCGCCCCGCCCAGTCCCAGGCCCTTGCGCTGGCCCACGGTGAAGGTGTGCGCGCCGTTGTGCTCGCCCACCACGTTGCCGTCCTCGTCGCGGATCGGGCCGGGCCTCTCGCCGATGCGCCGGTTGAGGAAGCCCGCCGTGTCGCCGTCGGCGATGAAGCAGATGTCGTGGCTGTCGGGCTTGTCGGCCACCGACAGGCCGCGCCGGTCCGCCTCCGCGCGCACCTCGTCCTTGGTGCAGTCGCCCAGCGGGAAGACCGCGTGCTCCAGCTGTTCGGCGGTGAGCACGCCCAGCACGTAGGACTGGTCCTTGGCCTGGTCCACGCTGCGCACCAGGCGGCCGTCGACCTTGCGGACGTGGTGCCCGGTGGCCACGGCGTCGAAGCCCAGGGCCACGGCCCGGTCCAGGACCGCCTCGAACTTGATCTTCTCGTTGCAGCGCAGGCACGGGTTGGGCGTGTTGCCCGCCTCGTACTCGGCGACGAAGTCCTGCACGACCTCGCGGTCGAACTCCTCCGACATGTCCCACACGTAGAAGGGGATGCCGATGACGTCGGCGGCCCGCCGGGCGTCGTGGGAGTCCTCCACGGTGCAGCAGCCGCGCGCACCCGTGCGGTAGGACTGTGGGTTCTTGGACAGTGCCAGGTGAACGCCGGTGACGTCGTGGCCCGCCTCGGCCACCCGGGCCGCGGCGACCGCGGAATCGACCCCGCCGGACATGGCGGCCAGTACACGCAAAGTCATAGTGCGTCCAGCGTATGCGCCCTCCGGGGGTCGCCGCCACGCCGATACCGGGGGCGCGGAACACGCGTCGGAGGACTCACCCGGACCTCGATGGGCGAGGGTGGTCGTCCGGTTCTGCGAAAATCGGGGTATGGCTCTGTTCCGTCGTCGCCGCTCCGCCGACTCCACCACCGCCTTCACCGATTTCTGGGACGCCTGGCCCGCCTTGCGCGAGGCGCTCACCAGCGCGGTCGAGTCGGACCAGCCCGTGCCCGCCGAGGTCTCCGAGCGGCTCACCGCTCTGGTCCACGCGGTTCACCCCGACATGGACTGGGAGGTGGGCCCCGCGCCGAAACCGGGTGGCGGCGGCCTGGAGGACCTCGACCTGTCGGCGGACGTCGACCCGGGCAAACTCCTCGAACAGCTGGCCGCGCTGGACGACCCCTCCCGGCTGGACGGCCCCGCCTACGCCCTGACCCTGCGCCCGGGGGCCTCGGAGGAGGCGCGCATCCAGTCCGAGCGCTGGGCCCGCTCCGCCCCCGAGGACGACCAGTGGCTGTTCCAGCCGGTGCGCCCCGCCGACCACGACCGGCTGTCCTCCACCGTCCGCTGGGACGACCACGAGCTCGACCTGTCGCACGTGTCGGTGTCCATGCGGGTCGACCACGCCACCGGCAAGGTCGAGGTGGGCGTGTACCACCCCGACAACATGTTCCTGTCCGAGCGGACGCGCGAGCGCCTGGCCGAGCACGTCGCCCTGCTGGCGCTGGGCGAGGACGACATGGTCCGGTGGATCGGGAAGACGGCGCCGTTGGACGAGCCGCCGCTGGACCCGCTTCCGCCCACCTCGATGCCCGCCGTGGTGCGGCAGATGGCCGACATGCTCGGCGGCTCCGGCGGATGGGTGACCCTGCACGGACGCATCCCGCTGCAGGGCGCGGTGGAGATCCTGCTGCGCCATCCGCTGACCCGGCGCGACTTCCCCGCGTTCACCCTGTTCGTGCAGGTGGTCGTGCCGTACACGCACATGGACGAGGACAAGCTGCCCACCGAGTCCTCCGCCTCGGCCCTGGACGACCTGGAGGCCCGGGTCACCAGTGTGCTGGGGGACAACGGCGCGCTGTTCATGCGCCAGACCGTGGGCGGCAGGCGCGACTACCGCTACTACCTGGACCCGGAGTCGGGTGTGCTGCCCGAGTTCGAGGCCGTCCTGACGGACTGGCCCGAGGGGGAGGTCAAGCTGCGCAGCCAGATGGACCCCTCCTGGTCGCAGTTCAACGCCGCCCGCAGGCCGTTCCGCCGCCAACTGGGCGAGTAGGGGGCCTTCTCCGGGAATAGGGGCCCCTCCTCGGGGCAGTGGTATCAGGGGACCGTAACTCCCCCGGGCAGGGACTCCGACGGGGAGGCCGTGTCCCGGGACCGCCCGGGGTGGGAAGGCGGGGAGTGGTCCGGTGGAGCACCGGAGCACGAGCCGTCGGCCCGCAGCCGACCCCGGGGGGCGAGGGCCGGGGTGGATTCCCTTCCGCACCTTTGGCCCCAGATCCCCACAGGCGCAACGTGTCATTCCCACCAGGAGGATGATCCGGTCTGATGGACGGCGTGCTGCCACGAGCACCCACGGGCCGGCCCCGGGCCGCCGCGGTCGGCGCGATCCTCACCCTGTGTCTGGTGGGTGCTCCGCTGATGTCCCTGTTCCCCGTCGGTGTGTGGGACACCGCCCATGCCCTGACGATGAGCGGTGCGGGCCAGGGGATCCTGCTGCTCGCGCCGGTGGTCGTCGGTGCCGTCCTGCTGATGTTCTGGATCGGCCACCAGTGGTTGGAGAGGTCCGGGGTGAACCATCCCGCCGCCTCGGCCGCGCTGGTGACGTCCACCGCCATGGCAACGCCCGTGGTCGCCATGTTCCTGGCGCCGGAGGTCATGCCCATGCCCGGGGGGACGACCGTCAACACCGCCTTCCTGACCGGGGTGATCGCCACACTGGGCATGGGTGCGTCGGTGCTGGCCCAGCGGCCGCCGGACCGCTGGCAGCCGGGGGTGCTGCCCGCCCTGGCCGTGGTCGCCGTACTGCTCACGGCGCTGCCCGGCCTGTCCGAGATGGTGCGCGCACACGCCGCCGACGAGCGCTCGCGCGCGCAGATCACGTCGTTCGACCAGACGATCGCGGTGCTGGACCATCCGGACTGGTCGCTGGCCCAGGTGCACGAGGTGCACGAGGGGCTGCGCCTGACCTACCGCGGGCCCGAGGGTACGCCGCTCCACGTGCTGACCTGGAACGAGGAGCGCTCGACGAAGGCGGGTATCCACGCCGGGTGCGACTTCCCGGGAACGTGGTGCCGTGACCTGGAGGGGATGGTGGTCGTGCACCACTCCGGCGGCCATCCGAGCGAGCTGCGGACGCACCTGGACGACGGCACGGTGGCGAGCCTGGTGCCGCGGCCGGGCACGGCCGCCGACCTGGTCGACGCCTCCCGTGCCCTGCGCCCCGAGCGGCCCGGCGAGCGCGCCGCCCTGGTGGAGTCCGTCACGACGTAGGCGTCCCGGCGCCGCGATCTTGTACTTATAGCGAGGCTCGGCGCTCCAACCTCGCTATAAGTACAAGATCACCCCGTGTGGGCGCACTCCAGTCACACCGGCACCGTATCCGGGCAGCTGGCTGTGTCGGCGAGCGGAAAGGCGCCCCCGGTCGCAACCGGGAGCGCCTTTTCATCTCCGGAACCAGGCGACGTCGACGGCGCCGTCCGGAGCGGGAGGACGGGCCGAACCGACGGTCGCCCGCCCGGAGGAACGTGCCTCAGCCGTTCTCCTTCTGGATGCGCTGGACGAGCATCTGCTTGCCCTGCTCACCGGCCTTCTGGTTGTTCTCCTGGATCCGGCGGAACCACCGAGCGAGTTCCTCGTCGCCCTGGCGCTCGGCGTCCTTGATGTAGGTCTCCAGCTTCCAGACGTTCTCCAGGGACTGGTGAACGGCCCAGACCAGGTTGTAGTTCTTGTCCTTGAGCGGGCTCTCCGGCTCCGAAGCCATGACAACCTCCTTGGTGTCGCGCTTTCCGCTGCCGCGAGTCCCCTGCCCGAACCGGCTGGTCAGTACACACCGCTACGGCTGATGACGGTCAGTCCTTGCCGACTCTTGGCCCAGACGGGAAAGGGACTCGTGCACGGGTGCGCTCGGGGGGCACGCGACCGGCGCGGAGCCCTCCGGACACCGGCCTTCGGCGGTGAGGTGCCCGGCGGTGTCACGGCGCTCCCGCGCGGCGGTGGAGGCGGTCGAGCGCTGGGCGCGGCCCGGCTACTCGGACTCCGCGGTGTAGTAGTAGGGCTCGTCACCGTCCTCGTCGTATTCGGGCTCCAACCGCTCCGACAGGTCGACCTCGACCCCGGTTCCGGCGAAGGCGGCACGCACCTGCTCCTCCATCTCCTCACTGAGGTAGTGGTGGTGCAGGTCGAGCCTGCGCAGCCCGGCGAAGGCGGCGGCCCGGTCCACGAGCACCTGGCCGCCCCGGTCCGTGAGGACACCCAACGACAGGTCGAGCACCTCCAGGCGCCGGACGACGGGCGCATCGGCCAGCGCCATAACCCATCCGTCCACGGTCTCGGCGTTGCACACGCCCAGGCACGTCAGCCGGGGGAACGCCTCACCCGAGAGCACCGGCTCCAGGTCCGACGGCCAGGCGTCACAGCCGTACTCCATCATCCCCAGCCACAGCTCCAGGTGCTCCAGAGCGGGCAGCCCCGAGGACGCCACCTCGCGCACGACCCGGCCGGGGAGCCCGCCGGTCTCCACGGTGAGGGAGCGCAGCGAGTCGTGCGAGGGGACGTGCAGCCCGAGCTCGCCGCCCATGATTCCGTCGGCGCCCCTCACGGTCAGCTCCTCCAGCCGGGGGAAGGCCGCCAGGAGCGGGGCCAGATCGGACTGCTCGATCCAGGACAGCTCACACTCCGAGCCGTCGATGTCACCGAGGAAGACCGAACGCAGGTTCGGCAGCGCGTCGGCGTGCTCGGCCAACAGGTGGGTGATCTCGTGCTGGCCTCCGCCAGAGGCGTCCCAGTCACCGACGACCAGCGCCCCCACCCGTTCGGCGTCCACCACGGACAGGAAGCGGGCGACGTGCTCCGCGCACGCCTCGCCGTCGTACCGCAGCCGCCAGGCCACGGAACCGGGATCGCGGGGATCCCCGCCCCGCTCGCGGGCCCGGGTGATCCGCTCCTCCTCCGTGCCCCTTGCGGGGAACTCGACCACGGGCAGGCCCGCGAACTCGGTGAGAACAGGCATGGGCAATCCCTTCAGGGGGTGGAACGCCCCCATATCTAGCAGCCCCGGGCGACATACGGGGATGGGCGGAGAGCGGCTGATGTGCCGGAAGCAGCGCCCTACGGGGGATCACCGGTGGTCAGCCCGGCTCCCCCGGCCGCGGGCGGCCCGGCTACTCGGCCACCGCGGTGTAGTACCGGGGCTCGCCGTCGTCCTCATCCTCGTCGTAGTCGATCCCCAACCGGTAGGACAGGTCTGTCTCGACCCCGACCCCCGCGAACGCGGACCGCACCCGCTCCACCATCTCCTCACTCATGAAGTGGTGGTGCAGGTCGAGCCCGCGCAACCCCGAGAAGGCCTCGATCCGGTCCACGAGCATCCGCCCGCCCTCGTCCGTGAGGATCCCCAAGGACAGGTCGAGTACCTCCACACGCCTGACCACGGGCGCCTCGGCCAGCACCGGAACCCACTCGTCCACCTTCTGAGCGTTGCGCACGCCCAGGTACTTCAGCCGGGGAAACGCCTCACCCGAGAGCACCGGCGCCAGATCCTCCGGCGAGGTGCTACCGCCGTAGTGCTCCACCCCCAGCCACAACTCCAGGTGCTCCAGAGCGGGCAACCCCGAGGACGCCACCCCACGGGTGGTGGAGCCCGGCAGACCACCGCACTCGATGGTGAGGGAACGCAACGAGTCGTGTGAGGGCACATGCAGAGCGAGGACATCATCGCCCATGCCGTCGGCGCCCCGCACCGCTATCTCCTCCAACCGGGGAAAGGCCACCACGAGCGGCGCCAGGTCGGAATGGTCGATCCAGGAGAGCTCGCACTCCTCGAACCCCATGTCGCCCACGTAGACGGAACGCAGGTTCGACAGCGCGTCGGCGTGTTCGACCAGCAGGTTCACGGCGTCGTACAGACCTTGGTCGGAGGAGTCGTCCCAGTCTCCGATGACCAGCGCCCTCACCTGCTCGGCGCCCACCTCGGACAGGAAGCGGGCGACGTACCCGGCCTCTCCGTCCTCGCTCTCCGTCCGGCCATCAATGCGTAGCCGCCAGGCCACGGAGGCCGCGGAGGGCGAACCGGACGGGTCCCCGCCGCGCTCATGGACCCGCTGAAGCTCCTGACGCCATCCCTGGTCCGTCCTCTCGAAGGGAAACTCGACCACGGGCAGACCGGCGAACTCGGCAAGGTGGTTCGTGTAGAACATGGGGCCTCTCTCCTCAGGCTTCGGGGGATGAAACGTCCCCCGGCCTGAGAGCTCATCTCATGTGGCGGGTCTGCGGAAGCAGATCAACGTGCGGGCGGTGCCGGCGAACGCGGGGAAGTGCCCGGCTCCGCGCTCGTGGCGACGACGGAGTCGGAGGCATCCGGCCGGCCAGGCCACGGTGCGTTCACCTTGCCGGCGGTGTCACCACGACCGCTGGGAGGACTCCACGCCTTCGCGGGCCGGGCGACGGGCGACTCCGCGTTCTCGGAGCCATCGTTCACGCAGTGGGCCACGCGTTCAGGAGCCGAGTCGATCATGGATTGGCGTACATCTGCACGACGACGCGGTCGAAACGGCGCGCCTCGAGGTCCTGGCGGGTGATGGTCCAGTACAGGACCCCCATCGGGACTCCGATCCACTGCGCGAGCAGGACCCAGTCCTCGGGGCTGGTCCCCCGCACGCCCTCCTCCAGGGACGCCGAGGCGGGTGCCGGGTCCCCGTAGCCGTCGAAGTCCGCGGCGTAGCCACCGATCTGCCACTCGCCCCCCTCGTCGGACTGCTCGGACCAGACGTCCTGCAACGTCTTCGCGTGGGGGTGCCGGGCGAGGACCTCGTCCTCGACAGGGCAGGAGGGCAGTCCCACGCCGTGGATCAGCCGCAGGTCACCGGTGCGCCGCAGCTCATCGTCCAGGTCCTCGGGGGAGTCGTACTCGTAGGGCTCGTAGTCGAGCGAGACCTTCCGTTCCTCGACCGGTGTTCCAGCCGGGACGTATACGGCGCCGCCCGACAGGACAACGTCATCCAGTTCGATGTTCGCGAACAGGAGCACACGGCCGTCGGGCGGGAGCGGAAGGTCGGTGGCTTCCGGCGGGATCGCCGCCAGGTCGAGCGTCGCGATGAGTTGGTGCTCACAGGAGCCGTCGGGGTCGTCGGAGTCCCACACCGTGGCCGGGGTGGGCACGTCCGGCGGGAGCATCAGCGGACTGCCGAGCCGACCGACGACCGGGCCTGTGCCGTCGCGCGCAGTCCGCAGCTTCGGGCGGGCCAACCCGAGCCACCGGTCCACGTCGTCCGCCGGAACCCCCCTGTCGAGCGCCTGCTCCCGGAACCGGTCCAGCCACCACAGCGCCGACGCCGGCAGGGCTCCCACCGCCGGGTGCAGCACTCCCGCACCGAACTCCCAGCCGGGTTCCGGCCCCACCACTCCCGGCTCACCCGGCCCTGCGAGCCACTCCGCGGCGGACGAGCGGGTCCCCGCGTCGGCGTCCGACAGCGCGGCCGTCGCGGCTGCCCGGGCACCCGGGTGGTCGCCGAGCACCCTCCGGGCCGGCAGGCGGTGGCGGTTCGCGCCGAGCGCGAGCGAGGTCAGGCGCGGGACCAGGGCCTCAGGGACGACAGGGAACCGTTCGAGGATCGTCAGGATCATCGTCGTCGTGTCGACGGCGGACTCGTCCGGGTGCCGCCTCCCGTCGCCGCCGTCGAGGTACTCGTCCGCGAGGTCGAGGCGCTCGGCGAACAGGGGCCACCAGCGCTCGGCGTCCTCGGGTGTCAGGAAGGCGCCGATCTTTCGGCGGGTGTGGGTCGTGCGGGTGACCAGGAGCGCGGCGGTCCGCCGGTCCGCGTCGGGCATCCCGGCGGAGCGGTACGCGTCTCGCAGGGCGCGGACGTCGGGCATCATCGCCGGCCGCCCCTCGACGCCGTGCCACGGATGGTCTCCGTCGGACCCGCCGGCCCCCAGCGCCCGCAGCTCCTTCGCGAGGTCCGCGTCCTGGGGCGCGGCGACGGGTGGCAGGGAGGCGACGGCCTCCGCCTCTCTCAGCACCCGCACGCGGAAGACGGCCCGGCCCAGAAGCTGCTCGCGTTCCGGGTCCGCCGACCCGGCGCCGCCGTCGGCCAGGGCCTCCTCGATCGCCACCACGCCACCGCCGAGGTCGGCCAGGCGAGCCAGGGCATCCGGCAGGCGGTCCGGCGCCGCGGTCAGCAGATGCCGTCGCAGCAGGTCCACCTGCCGGGGCCCGTCGAACCGGGACAGCGTGGCCAGCGCCTCCGCCCGAACGCCCGCGTCGGCGTCGACCGCCAGCTCGGCGGCGAGTCCGGCGTGCGCTTTCGGCCTGCGTCCGCACAGGCGCGCCACATACCTCCGGACGTGGTCCTCGAACCCGGTGGCGACGTCCGCGAACTCGTCGGCGTACCGGGCGAGGAACGCGACGCCCGCGTCGCTCTCCAGGAGTCGGTTCCGGCGATACGCCCAGTGGCTGGAGTCCGCGTACAACAGCGCCGACAGCGTGGCGTGCACGGGAGTCCGGCCGGGAGCGTCGCCGGCTCGGGCGACCTCGGCGAGGGTGTGGGGGTCCCACCGCCGCTGGACGTTCTCGGCGTCGACCCCGTCCGCGGCGCCGTACGCACGGGTCACGTCGTCGGCCAGCACGAGGAGCCACGACGGCTCCCCGGAGACCGTTGTCCTGTCGGCGGCGGCGTGCAGCACCTGCCCGAACCGAGCGAGCACGTCGGCCTGTGCGATCCGGTAGACCGTGAGCCGTGCGGTCTCGGCATCCCGCGGCGACCAGCCGGGACGCAGGTCGGCGACGGCCGCCACCCGCTCGGCCGACCAGGTGAGGTCCGGCTTGGCGACCATGTCGGCGCCGGCCGGCCGCTCACGCAACGTCGCCAGGGCCTTCGGACCGGTACCGCGCAGTACGTGCTCGACCAACGGCTCGAAGACCCCCGACACCCGCAACGGCGCGAGGCAGTCCCGCACCGCGGCCGCCACCCGGAGCGAACTGTCCGTGCCACCGCACAAATCGGCCATTCCTGCTTCGGATCTGTACATGTCGGCAGCTTAGGAACGGGGGCCGACATTCGCGTTCGCCACTGCGATCTGTTCGAGGCCGGCCGAATACCGCCGCCCGCACCACCGGCACGAACACGAGGCCGACCACTTCCCCGCCTTCGTCCGCATCGTCTGCACACCGGCCTGCTACCGCCGACTCACCCAATGAGACGAATTCGAAAACCCCAGGCGACAGGCCAGGATGAGCGGTGGTCGGCCCGGCTTCTCCAGTCCGTTTCCCCAGCGGTGGGCGGCCCGACTACTCGGACGCAGCGGTGTAGTACTCGGGTTCGCCGTCGGTCTCGTCGTATTCGGGCTCCAAACGGTCGGACAGGTCCACCTCGACTCCGATTCCGGTGAACGCGGCCCGCACCCGCTCCACCATCCCCTCGCTCAGGTAGTGGTGGTGCAGGTCGAGTTCGCGCAGCCCGGAGAAGGCATCGGCCCGGTCGACAAGCGCCTGGCCACCCTTGTCGGTGAGGATCCCCAAGGAAAGGTCGAGCACTTCCAGGTTCTTGGCGACGGGCGCCTCGGCCAGCACCGGAACCCACTCGTCCACCCTCTCGGCGTTGCGCACACCCAGGTACCGCAGCCGGGGAAACGCCTCACCCGCGAGCACCGGCGCCAGGTCCGACGGCGAGGTGTCACCGCCGTAGTCCTCCACTCCCAGCCACAGCTCCAGGTGCTCCAGCGCGGGCAGCCCCGAGGACGCCACCTCGCGCGCGACCCGGCCGGGCAGGCCCCCGGTCTCCAGGGTGAGGGAGCGCAGCGAGGCGTGCGAGGGCACATGCAGCCGGAGCTCGCCTTCCATGCCCGCCGCGCCCTTCACGGCCAGCTCCTCCAACCGGGGGAAGGCGGCCACGAACGGTGCCAGGTCCCCCTGACTGATCCAGGAGAGCTCGGACTCCTCGAAGTCGATGTCGCCGACGAAGACGGACCGCAGGTTCGGCAACGCGTCAGCGTGCTCGATCAGCGGCTCCAGGAACCCCTCCGGGCCTTCCTGAGCCGGGTAGCCCCAGGCACCGAGGACCAGCGCCCCCACCTGCTCGGTGTCCACCACGGACAGGAAACGGGCGACGTGCTCCCCGCGCCCCTCCTCGGGGGGCTCGTCGCTGGTCCGCAGCCGCCAGGCCACGGAGGCGGGATTGCGCGGATCCCCGCCCTGTGCGCGGATCCGTTCGATCCGCCCCTCCTCCGTGCCGTCGGCGGGGAACTCGACCACGGGCAGACCCGCGAACTCGGTGAGACTGGGCATGGGATCTCTCTTCTCAGGGGGCGATCAGGGGGTGGAGCGTCCCCCATGCCTAGCAGTCCCGGGTGACGTACGGGGATCGGGCACCTGACGCCACCTGACGGCGCCAGGCGGGAGCACGGCCCGGGTCCGAGCCGACGTGGGCGAGGGGAGGCCGTCCGGCGTGGACGTCGTCGATGCCCTGCCTCCCATGGAGGTTCTGGAGAGCCGGCAGCCAGGGACACGGAAGCTTCCGGACCCCTGTCTTCGGCCTGTGGGGCAGTGGTCGGCAGGTCGGGACGAGGAGTGGGGGATTGCTCCCGGCACCCGCCGCGGCCGTCCCCCCGCTGCGAGGCGCAAGGAGAACAGCCGCGGCGGTGGTGCCGACGCTGGATCAGGCGGCGACGGAACCGCGCGTGCCCCTGCTCGTATCGGGAACGGCGACCGGACGTGTCCCGGGGCGAACGCCGATCCGCCGGGCCCGCGGCCGGAAGCTCCAGCAGCCCGATACCTCGTCTCCGTCCCTCCCCACCACCCCTGACCCGGGATGCGCATAACGCATGGCGACACCCGGAAGCCCTTCCCCGGGCCTCCGGGTGTTCTGCCGCGTCCTTCGCTGCGTCTTCCTAGTCGGGGGAGCCGGGCGGCGGCTGGGCGGTGTCCCCGCTCCCCTCCCCCATGCGTTCGGCGGGCGGTACGGCCTCCGGAGCGCCGACGGCCTCCCGCGCGACAGGGACGGCGGGGGTGGCGTCACGCTCCCGGAGCATCCGTTCCAGGCGCTCGACCTGCTGTCCCAACTCCACCAGCCGGGACATGACCGCCTCGTGCTGGACCTCCTCCATCTCCTGGTCCTCGGCCCAGCGGAGCTCGCTGACCTCCTGCTCCATCGACGTCACGATCACACCGATCACCAGGTTCAGCATGATGAACGTCGTCAGCACGATGTACAGCACGAAGAACGTCCAGCCCAGCGGGTGGTCCTCCAGCACGGCGTCCGAGACGTCCGGCCAGCTCTCCAGCGTCATCAGCAGGAACATCGTGTACAGGGACGTGTCCAGGTCGCCGAAGTAGGCCGGCACGTCCTCGCCGAACAACTGGTTGGCGATGATCGCCGCGGTGTAGATGACCACCAGGAGCAGGCTGATCACCGTGCCCATCCCCGGCACGGACTTGAACAGGGCACTGATGATCTGCCGCATCTGCGGAACCGCGGTGACCACCCGCAGGATCCTCAGCACCCGCAGGATGCGGAGCACGGCGAACGGGCCGACGGCGGGGACCAGCGAGATGGCGACCACGAGGAAGTCGAACCAGTTCCAGCCGCTGCGGAAGAACCCGCCCCGCCAGGCGTAGAGCTTGAGGCCTATCTCGACGGCGAACAACCCGACGATGGCGTGTTCCACGACGAGCAGATACGGAAGCGCCGAACCTCCGTAAGTCGCCCAACCCAAAATCGCGGCATTGACCAGAATCACCAGGAGCATCATGTTGGAGAACCATCGGCTCTCGACCACCTGGGTGACCTGTTCACGGCTCAATGCCACTTCCCCCTCCGCAATTCCACTCCTATTCGGACAAGGAGCACCTGAATATATCGAAGCGGGCTGTGCTTTCTTGTCACGCGCCATCCCCCGACTGGGCGCGTGCGCGTTCCTCCGCCTCTCCCGTGCTTTCGCGATGCCTCCGCCCACGCCGTTCCGCCTGGTGACGGCGTCCCGGAGGCCACACCCCCGCCCGGGTCAGGCGAACAGGGGAAAGCCACGGAGAGGGGGAATCCGGAGTGCGACATCCCACAGCCGCGTTTTCGGCCTGAACAACAACCAGTAGCCGCAGGACCGGAAACGCTGAGCCTGTGCAAGGTCCATGCCGTATCAGCGTCGCATCCGTCGACAGCGCTCCGTGCGCCCGGAAAATCCTCCCGGCGGGTGGAGCGGTGACGTGCGGACAGTGGTTCGAAGTGCCCTGCTGGTCACTGGTATGTTCTCTGCTGGCCACGGCAGAAGCCCGAGCCGTCGACAGCGCCATCGTCAGCGCCCCCGACCCCCGACTCCGATCTAGGAAGAGACATGGCGGAGCTGAAGTACTTCACCGGGGCGATGAACTCGGGCAAGAGCACCATGGCCCTCCAGGAGCACCACTCACGCGGTGGGGAAGGCGCGCTGTACACGAGACAGGACCGCGCGGGCGAGGGCATCATCTCGTCCAGGCTCGGGCTGAAGTCCCCCGCCATCGAGGTGACCGACGACCTGGACCTGTACGACGACGTCGCCGACCGCGGCGTGCCCTACGTCATCTGCGACGAGGCGCAGTTCCTCTCCTTCAAGCAGGTGGGGCAGCTCGCGGGCGTCGTGGACGGGTTGAAGATCGACGTGTACTGCTACGGGATCCTCACCGACTTCCAGGGGCAGTTGTTCCCCGGCTCCCAGCGCCTGGTGGAACTCGCCGACAAGGTGGAGGTCCTGCCGGTGTCCGCGCGCTGCTGGTGCGGCGGCCGTGCCACCCACAACGCGCGGGTGGTCGACGGTGTGATGGTCTACGTGGGCGAGCAGGTGCACATCGGCGGCAACGAGTCGTACGCGACCCTGTGCCGCCACCACTTCATGGCCGGAGTCGCCTGACCGACCTCAGAGCCTTCTACCGACCCTCAGCCCCTCAGAGTCACTCGGGAATCCAGTACTCGAATCCGTGCCCCAGGAAGTCCGCGATCTTCCTCGCCTCGTTCCTGAACTCGTTCTCCGATACCGTCCCGACCGATGTGTCCACCTGGTCATCAAATCGGATCTGATAGACAGCGCTCCTCGTCTGGATGAGGGCTATGTACACCGACTGTCCCTGATCACCGGTTCCATACACCGAGTAGGATTTCTCTCCGAGATCTGTCTTCCCCTCAGACTCCACATTGGCCAGTTCGCTTGAAAGCTCCGACCGGACTTCCTCGTATCTGATCGCAGCAACTTCCTCGGCTGAACCTCCCCTCTCAGCGTCAATAACTGCCTCATAGGAGAACCGGAAATGCCAGGGAGCCGAGTTCGAACTCGGAATAATCGTCCAGAGACAATCGTCCCGAACCACTCTCTCTGCGTCCTCGATCTCTGGCTCAGCCCCAGAGGCAGTATCAACATAGTCCTCTCCACCATCCTGGCGTGTGGTGTTGATGGAGGACAGGTAATCCAGGTTGTCTTCACAGACATTCATCTCCCCCTCCTCCAGTGAAGAGCGGGGCTCACCGATGTGCTCTGCGGGAAGGTCTCCAGAGCCGCCGGTTTCGGCTGCTATCCCGGAAGAGGTGAAGTCGAGAAAGAGGCTGGCGCCGCCGACAAGGACTCCGAAGACACCGAAGGCCGCGAGGGTCCCACACCCGAAAACCGCTGCGGCGGCCTTCCACCCGTGCAGTCCCTGCTTCGTGGGCGGTGCCTTCTCCTCAACCACGCTTATCCTGTGCCTCCAACTGGGCCTTCACATCCGGGTGCTCAAGCGGACGGGTGAAACCCACGATGTCCGAACGACTGGGGTCATCGTACTCGCGCACCGCGATCGGTCCACAGTCGGTGCACCAGGCCTCGACCATCAGCCCTTCACCGATCACCATTCCCACATGTCCGGGTCCCGACGGCTCCCCCGCACGACTCACATCGAAGAACACCAGGTCACCGGGCTGCTCTTCTCCACTGGGAATCTCGGGGCCGAATTTCCACTGGTTCTGGGAAATACGCGGGATCGAGGCACCGATGCTCTCGTATGCCTTCTGCATCAGGCCGGAGCAGTCGTACCCGACCGGCCCGATACCACCCCAGATGTAGGGCTTTCCGCGCTGGTCCAGGGCCCAGTCGACCACGGCCTGGGAAAGCTCGTCGGGGGCCTGCCCGATCAGTGTTCCCGCCTCGTCGAACTGGCACATGACAGCGGTCTGGACGGAGCCCGACGTGTCGTAGTTCCCGTCCGAGTACTCCTCCGCCCATCCCATGACGTCGTCCACGTACCACCAGGCGTGGTTGTAGCCGTAGATGGCCTGCCGGACGTCCTCCTTCAGGCCATGGGCGATCAAGTAGTCGGCGGCGGCCGGAATCGCGTCTGCGGGATCGTAGACGTTGACGATCCCGTCGCCGTTGCCGTCGACGCCGTACCCGTTCTCCGGCCGCTCCTCGACGGGCTGGATCGGCTCGCCGCCCCAGCTATTGCCCGCCGCGGAGCCGTCCAGGGCACCGAACTGCATCGGTCCGGCCGCGCCCCAGTCGTTGTGTCCCTCGGTGATCCCCGGGCCCTCCCAGCGCCCGTGGTGGGACTCCACCTGGCCGACACCCGCCAGGATGTTCCACGGGATTCCGCGGTCCTCCCCGACCTCCATGTACACATCCAGGTAGTTCTGCGGGATGGAGTCCATCGCGTAGCCGCTCGCGTCCGGCTGTTCGGCGTTCGCGTCCGGATCGCAGGTGAGGCCGTTCGTCACCAGGGAACCGATCTGCTGGGTGGTGTTGCTGATCACGGGGATCACGAACATCGCCGCCATGATCATCAGGGAGATCGCGATGGTGACGGCGGCACCGAACCAGAGACCCGCCGCTCCCCGGTCGGAGGATGTACGGGTGAACAGGGAGATCAAGGGATCACTCCTCCCCTCCGAACTGCCCGACGTCGGCGGGCTGGAAGTCGAAGACCTGCCAGGAGTCGCCGCTGCGCACGACGGTGACTGCGAACTCACCGAGTTCCTCGTCGAACTCCGCGTTCCCGGTCTCGGTGATGGACTGCGCCGTCACGACGAAGGTGATCGAGTCCCCTCCGAAGGTCCGCACCGATTCGACCTCGGCCCGCCCCTCGGCGACGGCCTCGGCCTCTGACATCTGGTCCCAGAAGGCGCCGACCCTGCTCGTGTCGGACAGGACCTCGGCGAACTCGTCGGTGGCCAGTTCCTCCATCGAGGCGTAGTAGGACTCGGGGGACTGGGTGTAGTCGATGGTCCCGTACGCCTCGGCGAAGGCCCGGGCGGCCGCCCCGGCCGTCCGGAGTTCCTCCTCGGTGAAGGGGAACCAGTCGAGGACGTTCACATCCTCGGCGCCGGTCGTCGGGATCGGGCTCGGTTCGACGGTGGACAGCGCGTCCGGTCCGCCGGAACCTCCCGTACCTTCCGACTCCTGGGAGGTCCCGGACTCGGTCTCTGGAGAGGCCGCCGCCGGGTCCTCCTCCGCGTCCTGACCGAAATCACCGAAGCTCAGGTACAGCCCGAACGCGACCAGCACGATGATCAGTCCGATGAAGACAGCCCGCTGGGCACGTTCGGGGAGAGGGTTGGGCATCGCTTCGGGCCTTTGTTCGTCAGTCGTCGTTCAACCAGAAGGGAACGTCGCGCTTGCGGTCCCTGGTGGGAGAGGAACTGCTCTCCCCCCAGAAGGGGGTGATGGGCGCGTTGTCCCCGCGCTTTCCGGAGCCGGTCAGCCAACCTCCGTCGCCGTCGCCCCGGCCACGGCTCTCGCTGGTGGGCGCGGGCCGGGCCGGACGCTGCGGAGCGGGGCGTTCGCGCCTCTCCTTCGGAGCACTCCAGCGTGAACCGCGGGCGTTGGGGTTCCCCCTGGGCGGGGTGTCCTCGCGTCCACTGAAGATGCCTCGTCCGCTCCCGGACGCGGGCCGCTCGGAACTCGCCGCGCGGCCGCCTCCGGAGACGGGTGCCGCGCCGCCGGACATGGAACCGCCACCGCGACCACTGCCGCTGTCACCGCCGTGCCGTTCGGGACCGCCGCGGCTTCCGGCGCTGGTCCCGAACACGGAGGCCCAGCCGCTGTCCCCGGTACCGGTGTAGCCACCGCTGGGACGGGGCGGGATGGAACCCGCGCCCGCCGCGCTACCGGAGAGGCTCGGAGCCTGGTCACTGCTACGGCTGGACGTGCCGCCGCGGGTGCCGCCAGCGCCGGCACCGCCCACAGGGGCGCTCCTGGTGACGTTGAGGGGCGGAGCCGCGTTGTCCCGCACCCTGCCGTACCCCGCGACTCCACGCGCCCGCGCTCCCTCCGCACGGACCGGGCCGCCATCGGTCGAGACGTCCTCGGCCACATCGCCGACATCGGTTCCGGCGGTCGGTACTCCGCCGCCGCCCGCCGGGACCCCGGCAGCCACCCCGGCGATCTGGGGTCCCCGCCGCAGCCCCCAGGCCTGGGCCTTCAGGTTGGCGACCGGAGGCAGGACCGCCGCGCTCCTGCTGAGCGCCTGGCTCTGAGCGGCGTCGCTGACGATGCGCGAGGTGAAGGTGTTCGCGTTGACCGAGGTGAAGAGGTAGGCGAAGGGCTTGCGGTAGACGAACAGGGCCACGGTGAAGAGTGCCAGCAGGATCATCTGCAGGCCCCAGCCGAGGCTGGTGGACATGACCATGCCGTAGCACATGACCAGCAGGGAGATCAGGAGCACGATGAAGATCTGCTTGAGTAGAAAACCGACCATCAGCTCGACCCAGCGCAGCAGGACCATCCGCCCGTAACCCGGGTGGATACCGATCAGCAGAAAGATCGGCGAGAGCAGGAAGAGAAGGAGAAAGGCGATTTTCAAAACGATGAGTGCCACGGAACCCGCAAGGATCAGACCTCCGGCGAAGATCGAGGCGAAAAGCGCGAGTGTGGCTACTCCTAGACGACTCCCCTGGTCTTCTCCTGAGAAGAGCGGGTAGACACTGGGAAAAGAGGACTCGACACTTGCAGCAATTTCTTCATAGTTTTCCTGCTTCCCTGCTACCAGGGATGTCGCTTCGATTTCTCCATCAGCGATCTGTTGTTGTTCTATACGGCTGATCCCCTGTGCTGAGATCAGATCTTGCGCATGCTCCTGCGCAGCGATCTCCGCAATGTCTCCGCTCCCGAACTGGCCAGCGACCCAGGGCTGGCACACCAGGCTGGACCACAGCATGTCCGCGTTGCGCCTGACCTGGAAGTCGGCTTCTGACTCCCAATCCGCTCGCTCGGGCGCCTCAGCGCCAGGCGGGCATGTCCCCGATCCTCCTCCGTAGGGCACCTGCCCGACGGCACTGGTCACCAACTGGCTGCCGGAGTTCACCAGGCTGCTGGCCATACCCATGATCTGTGCGGGATTGACCATGATCCACAGGCCGAGAGCCGTCGCCGCGACCATCCAGATGGAGGATTCGATCGTGAGCGTCATCCTCTTCCGGATAAGCCCGTACCAGCCCAGCCACAGCGCACCGAGAATAACGACGGTGGGAATCAGCGGCCGCCAGATCCCTTCCCGGAGCGTGACCACGACGTTCTCGACCAGTTCGTTGAAGCTGGCGAGGAGGCCGTCGGAGGTCGCGGCCTGGTAAACCGTGATCGTCGACTGGTTGATGGTCTTCGAGAGGTCCCAGGCCGTGTTGGCGAGAGTGGCCTGCGCGCCGTTGCTGATTCCGTCGACGCAGGACTCGGTGATCATGTGCCACTGCTGACCGGCGGTGCCGTACTGGCCGTACATACTGGCGTCGGGCGGTAGGCCGTTCGGGGAACCCTCGATGGAGGACTGCGACTGCGGAGGCACCAGCAGGCCGTCCGCGCCGCTTCCCGCCGACTCCGGCAGCGGCGCCGGTTCACCCGGGCACAGCGGAGCCGCCTGGGCTCCGCTGAGCGGCAGCACGACGAGACCGGCCAGCACCAGGAACGTCATCAGGATGCGTCGCCATCCGCGCCGTCGGACGTGCTGATGCGTCATCTGCTGGCTCCTGCGTCGTGGTTCGGGCCGAGGTGGACGTTCGCAGACACGGGGCCCTGCTGGTCACACCCGTGCACGCGTGCTCACCGCACGCGGCCCGTGCGCGACCGCAGGGCCCCCGCATGTCTTTACCCCATCCTCTATGGTGCGTCATCACCCGCTGAGGAGATGGGTGCAACGCGATGGATTTTCCGCCTCCTACCGTCCGCACGACCAGAACCCGGGGGACAAAACCGACCCTTGCCAATGTTTGTGCAGGTAGCAGGCACGAACGGCTTTCCGAAACACCCAAAAAGTACAAGGCCACAATTTGCTACCCACGTCGGCACTATGAGGGGCGTCACACTCAGGCCCGTGTCCAAAAATGGACACCATGTCCTAAAACGGACTGATACCGGGTGCCAGTACTGCCTTCGGTGAGAGCCCGAGTCCCCATTGCCGCAGGACCGAAACCTGACGTAGGACCACGGCCGCACCACCTGTGCCCCTTGCGCCCCAACCGGCCCCGCCCCAGTCAGTACGGGATTTCTGGGAATCACAGAGAAGAGCACCATCCGCTCCGCTCCCCGACCGGAGGACCCGACATGGCCGCTGAGCCCACTCCCCCGTACGGCCCACCCGATCCGCCCCACCCGCCATCCCATCCGGGAACCGTCCATCGGCCCATGTCCGCCGGGGGCACCGTCGCGCTCCTCGTGGGCGGGGCCCTGTACCCGCTGCTGGTCTCGGGCGTCCTCCTCGTGGGCGGAGCCCTCCTGCTCTTCGCCCTCACCGGCGGGGCCACAGGGCTCGCCGTCGGTACCGTACTCGTCCTGTGCGTACTGGTCCCGGGCGCGCACTGGCTCCTGCTGTCACTCCTGCGCCGGGCCCGCGTCCCCCGCCCGGGTGCCGTCGCCACCCTGCTGACGGGATCGGTCGTACTGGCGTTCGCCCAGATGGCGCTCCTGACCTTCGCCTTCGACGTCGGCTGGTTCGGAGGCGTGCCGCTCACCGCGGCCTTCCAGGGCATCGTCGCCGCCACCGTGCTGGCCGTGAGCCACGGCCGCGCGCTGGGCTGGGCCTGGGCCGCGGTGTGCGCGGTGGCGGTGGTGTCCTCTCTGGTCTCCGCGAGCGGGGACGCCCTCGCCGGCCGCCAGGAGGCCCAGTGGACGCGGGAGACGCTCGCCGCCCATCCGTACGTGGTCACCGTGCCGACCGGATGAGGCCGGGTCCTCCCTCCCCGCACTCCGATTCGCGTGGCTCCTTCCCCAACCCGGAAGCGCCCGAGGACGTCAACCAGGTGACCCCTTTCCCCGCTTCCGTGAGGACCCATGAGCACCGCTCCCGAGTCACCGCCCGGCCTCCAGCACGCGCCCGTCCCCGGGCCGGCCCACAGCACGGGCGCCGTGTGGACGATGGTCGCGGCCGCCGTCGTGTACCCGCTCCTGGTGAGCACGGTCCTGTGGGCCGGAGGACTGCTCGTCCTTCTCGGCGCACCGCACCACGGCTGGATGTACACGGCCTCGCTCGGCGCGGTCACCCTTGCGTTGACCGGCGCCGGGCACTACCTGCTTCTGCGGATCCTGCGCCGCCTGGGTGTTCCCCGGCCCCGGGAGTTCCCCACGGTCCTGAGCACGGCGGTGCTGGCGGCCGGTGCCCAGGCGATGGTGGCGTTGGTCCTGCACGTCATGGCCTTCGTGCTCCTGCCGGCCGTCTGCCTGGCGATGTCCCTGCTCGGGTGTGCCGTGTGGACCGCGTTCAGGCGCGGTCCCCGGTTCTCCCCCATGCTCACGCTCTCCCCCGTCGTCGCGGTGGCGCTGCTGCTCTCGGGTACCTGGTGGGCGGGCTTCGAGGAGGAGCGCCGGAGGGAGCGGGAGGAACTCCTTCGGGACGCCGCCGCCTTCCCACTCACGGTCGCCGTGCTGGACTCGGGCGACTGGAGACCGCTGGACATGCGGTTCAGCCACAGCCTTCGGGAGGCCGGCGTCGTCGTCGAGGACGAGTTCCACGAAGCCACCGTCGTCTACGTGCCCGCCGACCCCTCCCCCGGGCTCGACGGGTTCAGCCTCACCCTGGAGAGCATGGCGAAGGAGGACGCGGGTGAGAGGCCCATGCACCGGTCGTGTGGGTCCGAGGGCGGGACGTGGACGTGCGAGGAGCACGGGGACGCCGTCATCGCCACCAGCACGCGGGAAGGCGTGACCGGGAGGATGGAGGCACGCACGGAGTTCGCCGACGCGATCGTCATCCTCAGGGCGGACCTGCCCGGGGACGGCCGGGGAAATCCGGCCATGGAGTTCCCCGACATCGGTTTCGTGGAGCTGTCCGAGCACATCCGGCCCGAGGAGCCGGGAGAGCGCGAGGAGCTCGTGGCGACGGTCACGGACTGACCGCGACGCCTCCCCGGGCGCGGGCGTGCACCGGGTCCGGTCCGGATCGGAGACCGGTTGTGGGGGACGTCCTCACCAGGAGGTGGTCCGCAGCTCGCCCAGGTCCGCCAGGGCGACGCGGCCCTCCTCGGCCAGGACGCGCACCATCTCCTCGGCCTCGGGCAGGGTGACGTGGCGTCCCCGGGACACGCCCTCGGCGGGTGAGGGGCTCTCCATCCACAGCAGGGAGCCGCTCTCCCACATCATCTGGGCGACCTCGCCGTTCGCGGCCGTGAACACCGCGAACGTGCCCTTGGCGGGAGTGAGCTGGTAGACGAGCTGGCGGGCGGCGGCCGTCTCCAGGGGTTCGGCGTAGTCCACGAAACCCATGCCCTCCTCGGCGGTGTCGGCGTAGTTCACCTCCAGCAGGCCGGCGTGGGAGGAGCGGGCCTCCTCGCGGGGCCACACGGCGCCGACCGCCCAGCGGCTGAGCGGCTCCTCGACGCGCTCCCGCGAGAGCGCGGGGCCGTGGTGCACGCGCAGGAGGTCGAAGTCGCGCTCCAGGACGATGGTCTGGCCGTGGCCGCTGCTCAGGGTGGCCACGAAGGAGCGCGGCAGCCAGGGCAGGACCATTCGGGACAGCTCGCGGACGCTCACGCGGCCCTCGTAGCGGGAGATCCACTCGGGGACGCCGTAGGAGCCGGGATCGTTGAAGGAGACCCGGACCATGGGCTCGCCGTCCACGGCGGGGCCGGGGAAGGCCGCCCCGCGGCCGAAGCGGCGTCGGCTCCAGTCCATGGGTATGAGCAGGCCCCGGTCGGGGTCGCCGTCCCAGTCGACCGTGAGCCCGTGGGCGCGCAGGGTCTCGGCGGTCTCCTCACCGACGGCGGCGCGGCGCAGCGGGTGGCTGGCCTCGAAGCGAACGACCAGCGGACCGCCCGCGACCGCGTTCTTCCTGTCCTGGCGGTGGTAGAACGCGTAGCCGCGCACCGCCTGCCCGCTGGGGACCGAGTTGCGGGTGGCGAGCTCGCCGTTCAGGGCGGCCTTGGCGCAGCCGTCGCAGCAGCCGAACTCCTCGCGGGCGATGACACCGGACTCGTCCAGGGCGCGGAAGGCGCGGGTGAGGCGCTCTCCGTCGGTGCGGACGGGCCACCGGCGCTGCCTGTGGGCGTGGTCGGCCATGGCCCGGTCCACGTGGTCGTGCAGCTGGGAGAGCGCCTCGCGGACCTCGGGCGAGTCGGGGTCCTGGTCCTTCTCCAGCACGTCGACCAGGTCCTGTCCGGCGTGCCGCAGGATCTCGGTGAACCCCTCCCTGCCCGAGGCCACCCGTACGTTCACGGCCTCTTTGGCGGTGGTGAGGGGATGGCGGGTGCTCTCACAGACATCACTCATCCGCCCAATGTGTCAGAAGCCGAACGTGTTTGGGACGGATCGCCGAAGACCTTGCTGTCCGCAACCGGACAACTACGGCACCGCTGGCCACCACGGGTGCCGGGTGCGTGACCCGGGTGATCTACGTCTCGTGCAGGCGTGTTCACGGGCCCCGCGTACGAACGGCGCGGCCTCCTCCGCCTCCGCCCACGTGTCCGTGTGCGCCCCGGGAGGCCCCGGCGGATCCGGTCCCCGGTCCGCTCAGCCCCGTACGGCCACGGTGCCGTCCAGCCCGGTTCCCTCCGCCCCCGTGCCGTCCGGTCCGCCGGCGTCCGGCGTATTGGTGGTGGCCTGTTCGCCGGCGTCCGGTGCCCCGTCGGCGTCCGGTCCGGTGGACGCGGCCAGGCGGCAGCCGACCAGGAGCGCCTGCCCGACGCGTTCGTCGCGGGCCCGGCGGGCGATCGCGGCGGTGGCGGCGAGCTCGCTGACCTGCGCCGAGCGGGCGCCGAGGAAGGACGCCGAGGCCAGGTGGTCGGCGTACTCGGCGGTGGAGTCCACCGCCTCCTGGCACTGCTCCCACTCCCGGTGGGCCACCACGGCCTCCCTGACCAGGCGGCCGTACTCACTGATCTGGGCGACCCGGGCGCGCACCGCCTCCGCCACGGCGTGCAGGTGCTCCCGCTGGGGCTTGAGCGCCTCCCTGACCCGGGGTGAGACGGCGCGCTGCCAGCGGCGCAGGTGGGCGCGGCGCAGTTCGCGCTGGCGGGCCAGGAGCGAGGCGAGGCGCCACTCCTCGTCGCGCAGGACGGCCAGCGCCCGGTCGGTGTCCAGGGCCTCGCCGCCGAGTTCGTCGCGTGCCGCTTCCACGAGGCCGATCACGTGCTGGACCTCCCGGAGGAGGGCGTGGTCGCCTTCGCTGAGGTCGTCGGGCAGCACCACGTGTTCGCGGTACCGCTCCCCGGCGGTCCTCTGCGCCCCCGAGGTGAGGGTGTCGGCGACGACCACGGCCACGAGCAGCCCGAACAGCACCCAGGGCATGCCCGGGAAGGGATCCTGGGGAACGACGTCCATCAGCCACACGGGGGCGGAGGCCACCGTGCCGGCGCCCACGAGGACGCCCGCGGTGCGCGTGGTGGGATGGGTGTCCCGGCGGAGGGCCGTGACGGCGACGTAGGCGACCAGGCTGACGCTGGTGATCAGCATGCCCAGGTACCAGCCCGCGGTGAGCAGGGCCAGGGTCGTGGTGAGCCCGACGCCGAACAGGTGGATGCCGCACTCGCGTATCCGCACCAGGCGGGTGAGGACCTCCCCTCCGCCGCGTGGGGGGAACAGGGGCGGGGACTCCGCCTTCCGGAGGACCTCCTCGCGCTGGTCCTCGGGCAGGTCGGGGTCGACGACGGGGCGTGGCCGGATGACGTCCTCACTCATGGGCGGTCCCTTGTGAGTGCTGGGTCGGTCGGGGGGTGCAGGGGCGGGCACTCGGGGGAGGAACCCGACTGGGTAGGAGATGCCCATCCCCGACGCGCCCCGAACCTGGCATCTTGCATGCCTTTGCCGCATTTTGTCCGTACGTGATCCGAAACCCGCTCAGGGGCCATCCGAAACCCGCCCGCGTGCGGCGGCCCGGAGCCTTGGAGGCGCCCGCCGGACCGCTCCGGCGGGCGCCTTCGGCCTTACGTCCTTCCGGCCCTGCGGCCCTGCGGCCCTGCGGTCGGCCGCTACACCTGTCCGTCGCGCCCGCCCGAGGACACCAGGTCCTCGTCCTCCTCCCCGGGGCGCTGGCGGGTGGGGTTGGTGTCCAGCCAGCGCGTCAGGTTCTCCGAGACCAGGTCCACGCCGATCCGCCCGGACCGGCCGTCCAGGTCCCGGAACACGCACTCGCCGTTGCCGAGGTTGCGCAGTACCGCGAAGTGGTCCTCGTTGGGCTCGATGCCCAGCAGGGACATGACGCTCTCCACCTCGAAGCGCTCGCTGGAGCGGAAGGCGAACACCGAGGACAGGCAGTTGGTGACCTGCTCGTTGAGGAGGTCACCCGCGTTCTGGGAGACGAGGATGAGCGCGGTGTTGCGGGAGCGGCCCATGCGGGAGACCTCGGGGACGAGCTTGGCGCCCTCGGGGGTGGAGGTGACCGCCCAGGCCTCGTCCAGGAAGATCGCCTTGGGCAGGTGCCGGTCCAGGCCGTTCATGAGGCGGCGGGCGAACTGGGACACCAGGTAGAGCAGGGCCACGGACAGGCGCTGCTCGTAGGAGTAGTCGTCGCGCCCCACGCCGGAGTCGGGCAGGGTGAGCCCGCCCAGGGTGAACACCGTGGTCCAGCCCTCGGTGTCGATCTGGGCGTCGCCCTGGGGGTCGAAGCACAGGCTGGCCAGCCGCATCTCGGACATGGACTGCAGGACGGCGCCCAGGTTGCGCGAGGCCGCCCCCGAGGAGGAGACGAGGTGGTCCACGACCTTGGCCAGGGAGGGCTGGGGCTGGTTGGCGACGGCGGCGACCGCCTGGATCATGGCGGACTCGCGCTCCTCGCTCATGCGGGGCAGCAGCAGGCGCAGGGTCTCGGTGGCCATGGTCTTCTTGGTCGGCAGGTCGTCACCGAAGGCGAAGGGGTCGAGCAGGCCGGGCTGGGCCGAGCCCAGGGACATGATGCGGGCCTTGCGGCCGCGTCTGCGCAGGAGCTCGACGAGGGACTCGGCGTCGCCCTTGGGGTCGATGGCGGCCACGGTGACCCCGCGCAGGGCGAGCTGGTAGATGAGCAGGAGCGCCAGGGTGGTCTTGCCGCCGCCGGGCTCGCCGGTGATGGCGATGGCGGTGGGCCGGTTGCGGGCCGCGGCGACCATGGGGTCGAAGTGGACGATGGAGCGGGCACGGCCGAGGGTCTCGCCGATGTAGGGGCCGACCCAGCCGCCGCCGGTGTGGTCGACGCGGTCGCCGACGTCGACGGTGGCGGTGGGCATCCCGCCCGCGATGGTGCGCAGCGGCTGGCGCTGGGCGTAGGCGTTGAGGCGGATGCGGTCGCCCGGCAGCGACTCGTTGAACAGGGAGAACTGGTCCCCGGTGGAGTTGATGACGTCGATGCCGATGTCGCGGTAGTGCTCCACGACCGCCTCGACCTGCTGGCTGAGGAGGCGCTCGGTGGGCGCGGAGACCATGAGGCGGTGCCAGCCGTAGACGAAGGGCAGGCGCTCCTTGGTGATGCCGTGCTCCAGCATGCGGGCGGCGTCGATCTGCTCGGCGAGCGCGATGGGCGCCTCCACCCCGGCCTCGCGGATGTGGGCGTCCATGTCGCGGGCGTGGGCGAGCTTGCGGCCGACGTCCTTGGACGCCTTGGCGGGCGGGATGAGCTTCATCCGCAGGGACATCTCGACCGGGAAGGGGAGCGCGTCTGCGTGGTGCATCCACGGTTCCCCGTCGGGGAAGGGCATCAGGTCCGGGAAGCGCGCGAAGGACAGGAACGCGACGTGGGTGGACCCGGCGGGCTGTTCGAGGCGGAGCGTGGAGCGGCCGTTGTGCACGACGCCGTCGACGAGCGCCTCGATCTCGCCGCGCCCCCAGGTGCGCCTGCCCACGGCCGAGGGCCGGATCTCCTCGGCGGTGCCGCTGACGGCGTGCCGGATGAGCCAGGCGATCTCGTCGGAGGTGGCGTGGCGGGCGTGCAGTGAGCTGGCCGCCAGGGCGCGGCCGAGCCGCTCGGACTGGTCGGTCCAGCGGGCGAGCTCCTTGTCGTCCACGGCGTCGTCGTTGATGCCCAGGACCTGCTCGGTGCGCTGGTAGACGCCGAAGATCTGGGAGAACAGGCCGAGGCCGGAGGCGGCGCTGCGCTGGCCGAGGCGGACGCCGAGGTAGACCTCCTTGGTCCAGAAGTCCTTGGCCCACACGTGCCGGTACATCTCGTCGAGGTAGTCGTACCAGCCCGGCCCGGAGTCGGAGGTGCCGTCGAGGCGGGTGGCCCAGTCTGCGGCCGGATAGGTGCGGTGGGCGACCCGAAGGTGGACCTCGGCGTCGTTCATGCGGATGGCGGCGAGGGCGATGGTGATGTTGGTGGCGAGCGCCTGGCGCTCCTCGGGGGTGGTGAACTCGTAGGAGACCGTCGGCAGGCGGAAGTAGGCCCAGGCCTCGCTGTCGCTCAACAGCACGCGGTCGTCGAAGTAGCGGACCGCGAGGCGGGTCGCTCCGCGTGTCCCCCTGGTGCCGGTCATCTGGTAGCCCTTCTGGTCGCGTCACGTGGCGGGGTGCCCCGGGGTGCTTCGGGGCACTCCCCGGAGTGCGTGCCCGGCCGGGCGCCTGTGCCACGCACCCATAGTGGAGCATCGTGCCGGAGCCGTAGAAGCGGACCGGGTTACGGCGCGCCAGAATCTTCGCGGAGGGGGCCGGGAGGGAGCGCGGGTGCGCGCCCCCTCCCTCACGGCCTCGTACCTGTGGACGCCCTCGGCACCCGGACCTCGACGGGTACAGGACCGTCCGTGGCCGGGCCCGTGCGCCGCACCGGCGACGCCTCCGGCCGGCCCGTCAGCAGGCGGTGTCGATGGTGCTCCGGATGGAGGACTTCTCCGTCCGCGTGACGGTGAGGTCGTACCTGTACTTCACGTTGACCCAGGCCTTGACGTAGTCGCAGTGGACGGCCCTGTTCGTCGGCATCCACTGGGACGGGTCCTTGTCGCCCTTGGAGCTGTTGCTGCTGACGGTGACCGCCCACAGCTGGGGCGAGTCGACGTCGTTGGCGAAGGCGCGGCGGCGGCTGGTCGTCCAGTCGGCGGCGCCGGTCTTCCACGCCTCGCTGAGCGGGACCATGTGGTCGACGCTGATCTGGGAGACGTCGCCGCCCCACCACACGTTGTCGAAGGCGCTGTACCAGCGGCCGGAGGTCGGCTGGCAGTCGCTGTCGGTCACCACGCTGTGGCCGTCGCGAACCAGCACGTACTGGCGGGCGGTGCAGGGGCTGTCGACGACGTTCCAGTGCGGGAAGAGGCTTCGGTCGTAGCCGGTCTGCGGGCCCTTGGCCCGGACCGTGAGGGAGTCGAGCTGGCTCTGGGCCGCGGAGTCTCCGGGGATGCCCGGGGGCAGGACGTGGTGGGCGGAGGCCGGAGAGGTCCAGCCGAGAACGACGGCGAGGACGACCGCAGCGACGGCCGCGAACGCGCGGGGGAAGGGGGACATGCTTTCTCCTCATTGAGCGGGCGGAGGAAACAAAGACCCCACTACTGTGCGACGCCCCGGCTTTTCGCGCCATACCTTCGAGGGAAACTCCCGCCGAAGCGGGGATGACGCCCTAGGCACACGAGGATTATGAATCACCCTCTGAACCATGTCCATGTGATTTAGTGCACAACAAAAGTGCGCTCTGTAATGACATTACACGAGGATGACATCCGCAACCGGACGACCTGGGACGATGTACGTACCAATCCACCCGTGATCACACTGGGTGAAAAAATGCAGGTAAGCGGTTGGACAAAAGGGGAAGGGGGATGAGAGGCACGAAAGGGCGAGAGAGTTTCCCCCCATATAGTATAGCTGTCATACCCAGAAAGAACTTTGCTAAACAAAGCTTTTCTCGGGTGGCGAATGAGCCATGCCTAGCCTTTGTTAAGTTTGCGTGTCGTAGGAAAAACCGTCGACCTCAGAGAGGATGAACCCCGACAGGGGATCGGCCATGACTCTGCAGATGGATCTTCCGACATCGACCGCGGACCAGTACCCGACCCGTAAGAGCACCGAACCCGCTCTGCTGTACCGCAAGGACCCCACGGTCTGGGGCTCCGGTGACGGCCCCTTCACCTCCGACGAGCTCAAGGGCTACGACGGCCGCGGCTACACGCAGGTCGAGTCCCTCGTCACCGCGGACGAGGTCAAGGCCTACCGCGCCGAACTGGAGCGGCTCAGCTCCGACCGCAAGCTGCGCAGTGACGAGCGCGTGATCGTCGAGCCCACCTCCGACGAGGTGCGCTCGGTGTTCGAGGTGCACAAGATCAGCAAGGTCTTCTCCGACCTGGTGAACGACCCACGCCTGGTCGAGCGCGCCCGCCAGATCCTCGGCTCGGACGTGTACGTGCACCAGAGCCGCGTCAACTACAAACCGGGCTTCGGCGGCGGCTCGTTCTACTGGCACTCGGACTTCGAGACCTGGCACGCCGAGGACGGCATGCCGCGGATGCGCTCGGTCAGCTTCTCCGTCGCGCTGACCGACAACCACACGCACAACGGCGCCCTGATGATCATGCCCGGCTCGCACAGGACGTTCGTCTCGTGCGTGGGTGAGACCCCGGAGGACCACTACCGGTCCTCGCTGAAGAGCCAGCACGTGGGCACGCCCGACCAGCAGTCCCTGACCTACCTGGCCGACCAGCACGGCATCGACGTGCTCACCGGCGCGGCGGGCGGGGTCACCGTGTTCGACTCCAACTGCATGCACGGTTCGGGCGGCAACATCACGCCGTACCCGCGGTCGAACGTCTTCATCGTGTTCAACAGCGTCGAGAACGCCTGCGAGAAGCCGTTCAGCGCACCCAGCCCGCGCCCGGAGTTCCTCTCCGCGCGTGACTTCACCCCCGCGGGTCGCTGACACGACGACACCCTGAGCCCCCGTGTGGGGCGGGCCCCGAGCCCGCCCCGCACGGGGGCTCCGCTCTGTCCGGCACGGGTGGACCGGCCGGCCCCTGTGCCTCTCCACGGCCTCGCCACGGTTGCGCTACCGGGGGCCGGCTACTGCTGGTTGAGGGAGTTGACCAGGACCCCTCCCAGTGCGCCGTGGGCCCTCTTGGTCGCCGGACGCAGGGCGCCGACGTCGATCCTGGTGTAGGACGAGCCCAGGTGGTCGTCCCACGGAATGCGGACGATGGCACGGCAGCGGCCGCGCGCCACCCGCTCGGCGGCGTCCACGGCCTGGAGGCTGCGCTTGCTGACCCCGTTGACCACGAGCACGGACCTGGCCCGCAGTGCGCCGTAGCCGTTGCCGTCCAGCCAGTCGAAGGTCATGGAGACCGCCCGCTCGGCGTCGGCGTTGGCCGGGGCCACCAGCACCAGCCCGTCGGCGACCGGCAGGGCACGCGCCACGCCCGTGGCCGCCGGGTCCAACAGGGTGATCCCGTAGAAGCCGCCGAGCAGGGAGGCCAGTTGGCTGTAGTCGCGGTCGTCCAGGGTCTGCACGTAGGGATCGTCCAGGGTCTGCACGACCTCCAGGCCGGTTCCGGTCCGGCTGACGTAGCCGCCCATCTGTGAGTAGTCCCGGACGGCCCCGGCGTTGGCGAGCAGGGCGGTGAGGGTCTCGGGGTTCTGGGCGCCGATCCGGCGGGAGAGCCCGTTGGGCCCGGGGTTGACGTCGACGGCGACGACGTGGTCGTCGCGGTGCGCGGCCAGGGTGTGGCCGACCATCAGCGCGGTGACGGTCTGCCCGGCGCCGCCCGTGCAGCCCAGCACGACCAGGCTGCGCGGTCCGTTCAGGGGTGTGCGCAGGCGCTCGATGTCGCTGGCGGGCAGGTCCGAGCGGACGGGGGCCGCGCCGCCGGTGACGACCTTGGCCAGGCGCCGCCAGCCGCGGGTGCCGCCGGAGTCGCTGACGGGCTCCTCCGGTCGGACCTGGGCCGCTCGGGCCTCGGCCGGCCCGGAGCCCTGCGAGGGGACGCCGTTGGGCGTGTCGCCCAGGCGCTCCTGCTCACCGGTGCCGTGGTCGAGTTCAAGGGCGGGCCTGGGCTCGGAGCCGGATTCGGAGCCGGGCTCGGAGGCGGGCCCGTGCTCGCGTCCAGGCCCGGGCCGCTCGGACCCGGGCTGCTCGGGCTCCTCGCCGGGCACGGGCTGGCCGAAGAGCTGACCGATCCTGCGGGCGTTCTGCGCGACCCGGTGGAAGACGCCGTCCTGGGGGTCGGCGCTCCCGTGCGGGCCGTCACCGGTCCCGTGCGGCTCCCGGTCCGCGCTCCCGGAGCGCGCGGGCCGGTCGGAGGCGGCGTTCCCGGACGGGTCCCGGTCCCGGTCCCGCTTCCGCGGTTCGTCGTGGGAGGTCCGGGCGAGGGAGCGTTCCGCGGCCAGGACCTCGGCCATGCTGGGATTGGCCCGGGGGTCGCTGACGGTGCCGCCGTCGCCGCGGGGTTCACCGGAGTCAGCGGGTCCAGCGGCACCGGACGTGGGGGTGTCCGGCCGGTCCGCCTTGCGGCGGGCGGCCTCACGGCGGCGCGCCAGGGCGGCGGCCTCGGCCCTCTCCAGGTCGGCGGCGGTGCGGCGCCGGGCCGACTCCTCGTCGGTGTCCGCGCGGACGTTGGCGTCACCGCGCCCTGAGTCGTCCCGGACCTCCACGAAGCTGACGAGTTCGCCGGTCCCGTGGTCGAGCTGGGTGGGCGGTTTTGGCTCCTCGGTACGCGCGGGGGCCTGCGCCGACGGCTCGTCGGCCGGCTCCACCGTGTCGGAAGCGTCCTCGGCACCGGATGCGGCTGTGTCCTCCTCGCGCAGCTCCTCGGCGGGGATGACCGGGTTGCCCCGGTCGCCGACCTTGGGCTGGTCCGGGTGGCGCTTCCTGCCGTCCTCGAACCACTCCGAGGGGTCCTTGACCCCGCCGTCGCGCCCCCGCGCGGACACGGCGTCGGCGAACTTGGGGCGCGGCGGCGCCGGGGTGTCCGCGGTGCTGAGGTGCTGGTCGAGCACGGACATGTGCTCGTTCCACTCGGGACCGCGGCTCCCGGGCTCCTCGCGCGGCTGCGCGGGCATGGCCTCCTGCTCGCCGGTGCCGTGGTCCAGTTGCAGCGCGGGCTTGTGGGAGGCGGGCCCGGCGGACTCCTCGCGTCCAGCGGTTCCCTGACTCGTGGCGGGCTCCTCGGCGGCCCGGTCCCGACCGGCGGGGGTGCCCGCCTCCCCGGTGTCGGCACCGTCCGGCTCCGCTCCCGTGCGGGACGCGTCCGCGTCCTCGGGCACGGTGCCGCCCCGTTCGGAGGGGGCCCCGGGGGCCTCCGGCTTCGCGGACCCCGCGCGCGGCTCCTCCTCCGGCGCGGCGGAGGAGGGGGGAAGCCAGGGCACGGCGCCGGCGTCGGCCGGAGGACGGCCGGTGGCGGCCGCGTAACGGGCCGCGTAGTCCGACAGGTCGGCGTAGCCCGCGGGGTCCGCCGCCTTCTCGCCCTGCTCGTCCTTCTCCTCCTGCTTCCCGGTCCCCTTCTCCCCCAGCTCCCAGGGAGCGGCGTGGGGACGGCTCCTGCGCCGGGGCGCCTCCGGAGGCCCACCGGTGTCCGGGAGCCCCTGGCCGCGGGCACGGACGGTCCGCCGCTCCTTCGGGGCACGCTCGCGCATCCGGTCCGAACGGCGTTCCTCCAGGTCCTTGGCCACCTGGATGCCCTGCGTCCGCCCGCGCAGGCGCCTGGCGGCGGGTGTCTCCTCGTCGGTGTCGGAGACGGGAGCGCGCGCCACCTCCTCGGCGCGGGCGCGCTCGCGGGAGCGTTCACGGGCGCGCTGCCGCTCGGCCACCGCGTCGGCCAGCTCGTCGCGGTTCATGGCGGCGGTGTCGCCGACGCTGTAGGCGCCCTTGGAGGTCAGGCCGACGGGGGTCTCGCCGGAGGAGGCGCGCAGGCGCGCGAACCACGCGTCGTTGTCGCGCTGCTCCTCCCCCTCGGTCTCGTGGACCGTCTCCCCGGCGAAGCCGTCGTCGAAGCCGCCGGACTCGTCCCGCCCGGCCGCCTCGTGGCCGCCGGGCTCCTCCGGGGGCTCGTACGCGTCCGCTTCGAGGCCGAGACCGAAGTAGTCGAGCACGCGGCGGCCGATTCCGCGCCGGGGCGGCCGGCCTCCGCCACCGGTACCGGTGCCGCCGGAGGAGGCGACGGACGCGACGGACGCGGTCCTCTCTCCGGGAAGGCGCGACGGGCTCCGCCCCTCCTCGGGCTCGGGGCGTGCGGCGACGGCCACGGGGACGCGCTCCGACCGGGCCGGGGCGCTCTCCGGCTCGGCCGGGGCCCTCCGGGCCGGCTCGGCGCCCGACCTGGCCGGTGCGGTGCCGGGCTCGGCGGGCGCGGTGCCCGACCTGGCCGGTACTCCCGCCGCCTCCGCCGTTCGCTCTGTTCGCTCCCGGCCCTTCGCGCTCCTGACGTCCTTCTTCGCGCCCCGTGCGCTCCTCAGCCTCGCGGGCGCCTCGGCCGGAGTCCGCTCGACCCGGGACGCCGTCCTCTCGGCCGCGGTCCTCTCCGCCGGGGGCCGCCCGGATCCGACCGGCGTGTACACCGGCTCGTCCTCGGCCACCGGACCGTGGTCGGCGGGAACGGCCACGCCCCGCAGCGGGGGCGCCTCGGAGCGGTCGGGGCGCGCGGAGGCGCCCCGGCTCCGGACGGAGGCCTCCTCGGCCTCGGTCGCGACCGCCTCGCGCACCGCATCACGCTCGGCACGGCGCCGCCGCCCCGTCATGGGCAGCGGACCGGCCTCGGGGGCGCGGTGCCACACACGCACCGAAACCCGGGCCTCGGACGGCTCGTACTCGGGCGCCAGGCGGTTGTACACCCGCGACTCGGTGAGGAAGCGCGCCTGCGAGATGAGCAGTTCGGTGAGGCGCTTGCCCTCGACCACCGGCCGTGTGGCCAGCACCGTGATCACTCCGGGCGGGACCACCCACAGGACCAGGTGCCAGCCGTTGCCGAACACGAACGGCGCGTTGAGGACGCTGAGCAGGACCACCCAGAGCGCGAACACGCCCAGGGCCACCCCGAAGGTGCCCACCGGGAGCGGCATGGGCAGCCGGAAATCGTAGAGCTTGTAGAGCCGCTTCTCGATACGCCAGATGTTGGTGTACGTGGGCAGATCCACGTTCCCGGCCTCCCTCGCCTATTCCGTCGACACGCCCATCGCTCGGGCGATGGCCACCGCGATGACCTCGATGATGCCGGGGACGTAGAAGACGATCCCGATGAAGATCGCCAAAATGATGAACTGCGCGAACCGTGTGATCTCCCTCGTGAACAGGAAGAACACCGCCACGATGGACACGATGACGAGGAAGAGGGGTCCGAAGAACCCGCGCAGGAAGTCGGCGAGGCCGCCGGTGTCGGGGGCGTCCTGGGTGGCCTCCGCCGCGAGGAAGAGCAGGTCGGCACCTCCGGCGGCGTGGAACACGTCCGATGTGGAGGACATCAGGGGGAGCATGTCAGGAGCCACCCCCCGGTGTCGTTGCTGGTGTGCGCATGATCCTTCTCTTCTCCTTGCCTACAGGCCCCGTCACTCGCCGAACGAGCGCGGGGCACCCTGGATGTCACGCACGTGCCACTCACTGCCGGAGTCCACGACGGTGACCAGGTAGTTCTGCGTCAACTGTCCGGTTTCGTCCCCGTCGGAGGCCGGGAGGTTCCACCGGACGGTGACCGCTGCCTGTCGTATGTCATCATTCCCGCTCGAGCTCTGGGTTGGCACCGTAATATCGGACAGTTCGGCGAATTCCAGACTGTTTTCCGGAAGCGGGGTAATCGTGGCACCCGGTTCCAGGTAGCGCTCCAGGTGCGCCGGCTCCCCCGCGTAGGCCTCGAAGAAGCCGGGCAGCACCTCCTCCAGCTGCTCCCGCGCGCGCGGGTCGGTCTCGAAGGAGGAGCCCTCGGGCAGGGAGGCCTGGGTGGGCGCGGCCAGCAGGGCGGGGCTGCCGGACACCACCAGGGAGTCGCCGTCGGCGTAGACGGGCACGTCCAGGCGCATGGGCTCGCCGTTGACGTCGGCACGCACGACGACGAGGGCGTTGTGGTCGTCCGCCACGTCCACCGCGACGACCGCGAGGTTCTCGCCGGTGAGGCTGTCGGCCGGGACGTCGAGGTCGGCGGCCTCCCCCTCGGGGACGAACGCCGCCAGGTCGGACAGGCGCTCCTCGGGGTCGGCGGTGTCGAGGTAGGTCTCGGCGAAGCGGAGGCCGAAGCCCGCGGCGGCGGTCTCCGGATAGGTGACGGTGTCGCCGCTCCCGGGCTCCTCCGCCGTCTCGGGCAGGGCGAAGCCGCCGCGCAGGGGGAACCAGATGCCGTTGAAGACGACGACGATGATGAACGCCCACAGGACGGCGCGTCCCACGCCGACCCACCAGCGTCCGCCGGCTCCCGCACGCAGCTTCCGGGCGCGGGGGGCGTCGAACTCCCCGCCGCCGTCCTCCCGGTCACGCGCGGCGGTGCCGCGCCGTGACGCACTCGCCATCCCCGCCTCCTGCACACAGTTCCGTGCCGCCCGCTCTGGGCGGCGTATCCGCCATGCCTTGTCTACCCCATCCCTATAGTGAGGCATTGTGCGGGTTGGGAGCGTCCTTGGTGACTCCGCGTTTCCCCCTCAACCGCACATTGCGTGCACTGGTTGAACTTCTCAAAAGGTGCACAATACGGCAATAGTCCAGCTAACTCACCCTGTGGTTGTGCACTTCGGCGCAATTCTGGTCGGACCGGAAAGGGGTTAGTTTCCCCTCGGAGAGCAGGATGTGTCCCCGGGGGCCGGGGAACCGCTGCCCGGGCGCCACCGATCGACCGATCGGGCCGATCCGGTCCCCAGCGCGGGTCCACCGTGTGCACCCGGGGACATGTCCTAGATTGACGTCATGCTCCGATACCTCGCAGCCCGGGTGTTCTGGTCCCTCAGCCGGTGGAAGCTGGCCACCGGGCCCAAGCCCGACCGCCCCACCGTGCTGATCGGTGCTCCGCACACCTCCAACTGGGATTTCGTGTTGATGCTCGCCATTTCCTGGCGCCTCCGCCTGGAGCTGCACTGGCTGGGGAAGCAGAGCCTGTTCACGGGCTGGCGCGGCCCGGTCATGCGCGCGCTCGGTGGGATTCCCGTCGATCGTGCGAATCCCAGCCGGGTCGTCGACGACGTCGTCCGGCGCGTGCGGTCCGGCGAGACCTTCGGCCTGGTCATCACCCCCGACGGCACCCGCAGGGCGCACACGCACTGGAAGTCCGGCTTCTACCGCGTCGCCCGCGAGACGGGGATGCCGGTGACGCTCGGTTTCGTCGACCGCACCACGATGACCACCGGGCTCGGCCCGACCTTCGAGCTGACCGGCGACGTCGCGAAGGACATGGACCGCATCCGCTCCTTCTACGCCGACAAGGCGGGGCACAGACCGGAGCGTCGCGTCGAACCGCGCTTGCGCGAGGAGGGCGGCTCCGGCTGACCCGCGTCCGGGCCCGACGACCGATCTGAGGAATACCATGCCCGGAGCACGCGAAGGGGGCCGCGGGGACG
>VWVT01000010.1 GCA_008638415.1 Nocardiopsis sinuspersici | reverse complement strand
CCCCTGGGTCTACGACCAACCCTTCTTCATGATCCTCAACGTCGCCGTCGGCGGCCAATGGCCCGGCTACCCCGACCACACCACCCAATTCCCCCAGCAAATGACCATCGACTACGTCCGGGTCTACTCGCAGGACGGGGACGGCGGCGGTACCGGCGGGGGCACCGGCACGATCACCGCCTCCAACGGCGTCTGCCTCGACGTGGCCGGGGCGCAGACGGGCGACGGGACCCCCATCCAGCTGGCGAACTGCAACGGCAGCCAGGCCCAGCAGTGGACCGTGGGCGCCGACGGCACGGTCCGGGCGTTCGGCAAGTGCCTGGACGTGGCCGGCGGCGGAACCGCCGCGGGCACCCCGGTACAGCTGTGGGAGTGCAACGGGACCGGCGCCCAGCAGTGGACCCGTGACGGCGGCACCCAGGCCCTGCGCAACCCGCAGTCGGGCCGCTGCCTGCAGCCGCAGGGAAGGGCGCAGAGCGACGGCACCCGTACGGAGATCGCCGACTGCGACGGCAGCGCCGTCCAGCGCTGGAACCTGCCCGGCTGATCCCTCCGCCCCTTCGTGAGTGCCGTCCGCCGACCCCGTCGGCGGGCGGCACCTCGCCTGTCAGGACCGGGGCGGCGACAGGTCGATCATCCGCCACGCCCCGGGGTCGGCCGGGGCGTCGGTGAAGGCGTAGCGCACGGTCTCGCGGTCCAGGGCCAGCAGGGTCACCGACCCGGTGGCCCATATCCTCCCGTCGCCCAGGTCCGCGCGGGCGATCAGGCCGGCGGGATCGCCGGACTCGTCGGTACCCGCCGAACGGGGCGCGGACTCGGCCGCCTCGGTGATCAGGCGGGGCCACTCCCCCCACACCTCCTCGACGCCGTCGGCGCGGGAGAGGTCGGCAGGATCGGGCCGTGTGCGCGCGAACACGGGCGTGTGCCGGACGGCGCGCGGGTCGTCCGGGTCCAGACCGGTGTTGACCACGATGCTCACCCCGGTCGGCAGCGTCCGGGTGTCCAGGCAGCGTCCGTCCCAACTGTGCACGCTCACCCGGTGGGCGTCGGCGTCCAGCAGGTGGAAGGGCGCGTACAGGGTGGGGTCCTCGCCGTGCAGCGGGTCCCGCTCCGGGTCCCGGCCCGTGTGGGCGAGGGCGCGCAGCGGCAGGTCCCCGCGGCTGGCCGGGTAGGTGCCCTCCCAGGGCATGCGTCCGTCCCAGGGCCACCCGTTGAGCAGGGCGGCCGCACGGACGCGGACGGGGTCGACGGCCAGCCAGGTGCCCCCGGCCACACGGTCACGGCCGCCGACCAGCCCGGGCTGGTCGGGCCAGTGGTGCGCGGGCCGGTCCCAGGGCCGGGAGGACATCTCGTCCCTGAGCGCGGCGATGACCAGGGGCGTGTCCGCGCCGGGATCGAAGCCGACGATGACAGTGCACATGACGACCTTTGCTGTGACTTCCGGCGGGACGGCCGGGAGGCGAACGGAAATGAACGCAACGGTACTCGGACTCTACGACGCGGTGGGCCCCGTGGGCGAGAGGTGTGGGACTCCGCACGGCCGGGGCGGGTGCCGGCACCACACCGATCCGGGAGCGGGTGTACCTGTGCGCGGGTCGGGAGTCTTCTAGTCTGTGTGTCTCCCTACCCTTGAGTCGTCCGGGGCGGACGCGTCCGGCGCGCCCCACAGGACCCCGTCCCGTTTCCCGTACCACCCAGGAGTGTGCGTGCCCGAGCAACCCGAACGGCCCGACGACGGTGCGGACGGCACCGCGGACAGGGCTCAGGGGGCCTTCCCGGCCGCCACCGGCCCGCGGCCGGGCAGCGGCTCCGCCGGTTCCCCGGACCGCTCCGCCCCGGCGGTCACACCCGCGGCCCGGACCGGGCCGCAGGGTCCCCCGGACGAACCCGGCCTGACCCGGCGGGAGGTCGCCGAGCGCGTCGCCACCGGCCGGACCAACGACGTCCCGGTGCGTGCCAGCCGCACGGTCGCCCAGATCATCCGCGGCAACGTGTTCACCCGGATCAACGCGATGGTCGCGGTGCTGTTCTCCATCATCGCCGTGATCGGCCCCGTGCAGGACGGGCTGTTCGCGATGGTCATCCTCATCAACACGCTCATCGGCATCGTCCAGGAGCTGCGCGCCAAGCACACCCTGGACAAGCTCGCCATCGTCAACGCCAACCGCCCGCGGGTGGTGCGCGACGGCGCCACCACGCGCGTGACCGCCCAGGAGATCGTCCTGGACGAGGTCCTGGAAGTGGGGGTGGGCGACCAGGTCGTGGTCGACGGCACCGTCACCTGGGCCGGAGGGCTGGAGGTCGACGAGTCGCTGCTGACCGGCGAGGCCGATCCGGTGTTCAAGCAGCCCGGCGACACGGTGATGTCGGGCAGCTTCGTGGTGGCGGGCACCGGCCGGTTCCGGGCCACCAAGGTGGGGCGGCACGCCTACGCGGCACGGCTGGCGGAGGAGGCGAGCCGCTTCTCGCTGGTGCGTTCGGAGCTGCGGTCGGGGATCAACCGGATCCTGACGTGGATCACCTTCGCGCTGTTCCCGATCGGTGCCCTGCTGGTCTACAGCCAGCTGTTCATGGGCGGGCACGTGACCCTGGAGGAGCCGACGGCGGGCGGACAGGTCTCCGGCCCGCTGGCGGACGCGCTGCGCGGCATGGTGGCGGCGCTGGTGTCCATGATCCCCGAGGGACTGGTCCTGCTCACCAGCATCGCGTTCGCGGTCGGGGTGATCCGGCTGGGGCGGCACAGGTGCCTGGTCCAGGAGCTGCCCGCGATCGAGGGCCTGGCACGTGTGGACGTGGTGTGCACCGACAAGACGGGCACGCTGACCGAGGCGGGCATGAGGCTGGCGGAGATCCGCGACCTGGGCGGGTACGGCGGCGACGGGCCGTCCCCGTCCCGGGTGCTGGCCGCGCTGGCGGCCGGCGACCCCGACCACAACACGAGCATGGCGGCCATCGCGCGCGGGTGCGGGGCCGGCCGCTCCGCCCCGGACTGGCCGGTGGTGGCGCTGGCGTCCTTCTCCTCGGCCCGCAAGTGGAGCGGGGCGAGCTTCCTGACCTCCGAAGGCGAGGAGCACTGGGTACTGGGCGCGGCCGACGTGCTGGTCCCCTCCGAGGATCCGGCGGCGGCCGAGGCGGCCAGGCTGGGTGCGCAGGGCCACCGGGTACTGCTGCTGGCCCGGGCCTCGGCACGTGTGGACTCCGAGGAGGCCCCGGGCACGGTGGTGCCGGTGGCACTGGTGGTGCTGGACCAGAGGGTGCGCGAGGACGCCGCCCCGACCCTGGACTACTTCGGCGAGCAGGGCGTGGACGTCAAGATCGTCTCCGGCGACCACGCCGCGTCGGTGGGCGCGGTGGGCCGCGAACTGGGCCTGTCGGGCGCGGAGCAGCCGGTGGACGCGCGTGCTCTGTCCGAGGACGGCGGTGAGCTGGCACGCGAGGTGGAGGAGCGCTCGGCGTTCGGGCGGGTGACGCCCGAGCGCAAGCGCGACATGGTGCGTGGCCTGCGCGGGCGCGGGCACACGGTGGCGATGACCGGTGACGGCGTCAACGACGTGCTGGCGCTGAAGGAGGCCGACATCGGCGTGGCGATGGGGTCGGGAAGCCCGGCGTCGCGCTCGGTGGCCCAGCTGGTGCTGCTCGACGACCAGTTCGCGGCGCTGCCGCGCGTGGTGGCCGAGGGCCGCCGGGTGATCGGCAACATCGAGCGGGTGGCCGGCCTGTTCCTGACCAAGACCGTGTACACGATGACGCTGGCGATCATCGTGGGGCTGCTGGCGGTGGCCTATCCCTTCTTCCCCCGCCACGCGACGCTGATCAACGCGGTGACGTTCGGCATCCCGTCGTTCTTCCTGGCGCTGGCGCCCAACACCGACATCGCCCGTCCGGGGTTCGTGATGCGGACGCTGCGGCTGGCGATCCCCTCGGGGATGGTGGCGGGCTTCGCGGCGGTGACCACCTACCTGCTGGTGCTGGGCGGGCGGACGGTGCCCGACCCGACGGACCGCACCGCGGTGGTGATCACGCTGTGCGCGACGACGCTGTGGGTGCTGCTGCTGGTGGCCAAGCCGTACGTGTGGTGGAAGGTGCTGCTGGTGGGTTCCATGGTGGGCCTGCTGACGCTGGCCATGGTGACCCCCCTGGGGCAGTGGTTCTTCGACCTGGACGTGAGCGACCCGGCCAAGGTGCTCACCGGTCTGGCCGTGGCGGGTGTGGCGATCGTGGCGATCACGGTGATCCGTGTGGTGGACGACCGGATGATCGCCCGCTCCGAGGCCCGCTCCGCCGAGGAGAGGGCCCGGGAGGACTCCGAGGAGCGCACCCCCGAGCCCGTCTGAGGCCTCTTCACCGACGTCCGCGCCGGATCCGTCCGGCGCGGACGGGGACGAGGTCTACCTCGTCGTCGACGGCAGGAGGATCTGGTCGTCCGCGGACTCGGTGGACTGTGACCACGACTCCCCCGCCAGGATGCCGGTCAACCGGAAGACGAGCAGCGGCAAGAAGGTGTTCCTGTACGAGTCCGACTCACCCGACGGAGACGACCTCCTCGGCGCCGACGTCGTCGACGGGACCAGCGCAGCCCTGACCTTCGACAACGACGGCGCCCTGTACGACCTCGACTACGGTCCGGCCTGACGGACCGCCCTCGCGGGGTGGCCGACGCCCGCGGGCGGTTCCCCGGGGACCGGCCTGCGGGCGACCAGGTAGGCCTGCCGGGTGGTCTCCGGGCCCTCCGGCTCCCGTAGCACGCGGGTGTGCACGGCCAGCCCGGCCTCCTCCAGCAGGCCCGCGATCCGCTCCAGGGGGCGCCGGTGGAAGTCGAGCGAGACGGCGTGCCCGAAGGCCCCCTCCAGCCGCAGCGGCGGCTCCTCGCCCTCCTGGAACACCACCAGCGCCTGGCCGCCCGGGGCCAGGGCGCGGTGGAAGCCCGCGAACACCCGCGGCAGCAGCTCCAGCGGCACGTGGATGGTGGAGTACATGGCCACGATCCCGCCCAGGGAGGCCTCGGGCAGGTCCAGGTCGGTCATCGAGCCCTCGGTGAAGCGCAGCTCCGGGTGGGTGCGGCGGGCCACCTCCAGCATCCCCGGTGACAGGTCGACCCCGGACACGTCCAGGCCCAGACCGCGCAGGTGGGCGGTGTTCCTGCCCGTCCCGCACCCCACGTCGGCGACGGGGCCGCCCCGGGCCCGCACGAGTTCGGCGAACAGGGCGAGCAGCGCCCGGTCCAGCGGCTTGCCCGCGAGCTCGTCGCGGGCGAGTTCGTCGTAGTCCTCGGCCACGGTGTCGTATGAGACGCGGGTGGCGGCCAGGAAGGAGGGTTCTGGTTCTGCGTGGTCGGGCATGGCGCACATCCGACCAGTATCTCCGGAACAGGGCCCGCATGAGGTGTCGTCCACGGCCCGGACCCCGCTCTGGCGCGGTCGGCCCCGCCCACGGGCCGGGACACGGGGGGCCGTTCGGTCCCGCCCGCCTCCGCGTGCCTCCGGGCCCCTTCACGAGCGCGCACAGGCGTCGGGGCCGGGCCGGTAGTCTCGCGTCGGAGCAGAGGAGGCACCATGGTGGACGACACCGACCTGCGGCACCTGGGGCGCGCGGTGGAACTGGCCGCCCGGGCACTGGAGTCGGGAGACGAGCCGTTCGGCTCGGTGCTGGTGGGCGCGGACGGGGCCGTGCTCTTCGAGGACCACAACCACGTCGCCGGCGGCGACAGGACCCAGCACCCGGAGTTCGCGATCGCCCGGTGGTCGACGACCCGTATGACCATCGCCGAACGCGCGGCGGCGACCGTCTACACCTCGGGCGAGCACTGTCCCATGTGCTCGGCCGCGCACGGGTGGGCGGGCCTGGGCCGGATCGTGTACGCCAGTTCCTCGGCGCAGCTGGTCTCGTGGCTGGAGGAGTGGGGCGTGCCCCCTGCTCCGGTACGGGCGCTGCCGGTGGGCGAGATCGTGCCGGGAGCCGTGGTGGAGGGACCGGTGGACTCCCTGTCAGAGGAGGTGCGCGGGCTCCAGGCCCGTTTCCACGGCCGGTCGTGACGGCCGGCCCGGAAGGCGCCGCCGCGGCGCGCCCGCGCCCTTCCGGTGCGCGGCCGGGAGGGCTCAGTGCCCGGTGTCGTCGGGGTCCTCGGGTTCGAAGCTGCCCCGGATGACGCGGCCCCGGTTCGGTGGGGAGGCCTCGCCGCCGGCGCCGGGGCGGCGGCCGAAGGGCTCGCCCGTGCCGCCGAAGGGTCCCTGCCCGGGGGCGCCGGGAGCGCCGGAGCCCCGGACGACGAACTCCTCCTCCATCCGCTCCTGCATCCGCCTCACACGCCGCTGCGCCCATCCGGCGAACGCCCAGCGCAGGGCGGGCCGGGTGAAGGGCAGGACCATCAGCAGGCCGAGCACGGCGGTGACGAACCCGGGGACGACGAGCAGGATGCCGCCCGCCATCAGCATGAGCGGGTCGAGCAGGCCGCCGCGCGGCGGCTCACCCGACCGCAGGGCCCCGTCCGCATCCCGGAAGGCCCTGGTCCCGGCCCGGCGCAGCACGGCCACGCCCAGGACCAGGAGCGAGACCAGGGCCGCCAGTGTCCACGGCACCCCGATCCAGCCGCCGACCGCGATCATCAGCCACACTTCCACGAACGGCAGCGCCATCAGCGCCAGCACTGTCAGCAGCGGCATGCGGAACCATCCTCAGGGTCGTCGGCCGGGTCCTCCCCACTCTGGAGAACGCACGCGCGGGCTCCAGGGTTCCCTTCGCCCCCGACGCCGCGGGCGAACAGGCGGTCAGGCGCGACGGCGGCGGCCGATGACCACGGCGGCGGCCACAGCGGCCAGGCCCAGCGCGCTCAGCAGCGCCTCGGGGGCCGCGCCGAGCCGGGTGGCGACGGTCGTGCCCTCCATGGCCTCCAGCTCGGCGACGTGGATGTCGGCCACGGCCTCCTCCGAGGTGTAGGCCAGGGTCCCGTCGGGCTCGACCACGGCACTGACGCCGCTGGTGGAGACGACCACCGCCGGGCGCCCGTGCTCGACGGCCCGCAGCTGGGTGATGGCCAGCTGCTGGTTGGTCTGGCCGGTGAAGTTGTAGTTGGCGTTGTTGGTGGGGACCACGATGATCTGTCCGCCCTCGGCCACCGCCTCGCGTACGGGCAGGTCGAAGGCCACGTCGAAGCAGATGCCGACGGCCAGGGTGGTGCCGGCCACGTCCAGCGCGCCGGGCTCGGTGCCGGGGACGGCGTCGGATCCGACCTGTTGCAGGCGGTCCACGAACCGCGTGAAGAAGTCGCGGTAGGGGACGTACTCGCCGAAGGGCACGAGGTAGCGCTTGTCGTAGACCTGCCCCGGGCCGGTCCCGGGGTTCCAGACCACGCTGCTGACGTGGCGGGTGCCGTCGTCGTTGAAGCGGCTCATGCCCCACAGCAGGGGGACGCCCATGTCGTCGGCGGCCGCGTCGATGACCTCCCGGGCGACGGGGTCGCGGAAGGGGTCGATGTCGCTGGCGTTCTCGGGCAGCAGCACCATGTCGGGCCGGGGGTACTCCCCGGCGCGGACGGCGTCGGCGAGTTCGTGGACCCCGTCGGCGTGGTTGTCGAGGACCTGCATGCGCTCGCCGAGGATGGACATCTCTCCGACGCCCGGCACGTTGCCCTGGACCATGCCGACGGTGACGGTGTCGGCGACGGCGGGGCGGCCGAGCGCGGGGGCCGGCGTGCCGCCCGCGACGACCGCGGCGCCGGCGGCGAGGCCGACGGCGGCCAGGCCCAGGTGCGCCGGTGCGCTCCGGCCGCTCCGGTCCGACCGGTCACCGCGCACGGCCCCTCGGGCGGAGGCGGCGTGCAGCACGCTCCACAGCAGCAGGCCGCCGGTGAGGGCGACGGAGAAGGTCACCAGCGCGGAGGATCCCAGGGCCGCGTAGCCGACGAAGGGCGTGTCCGGCTGGGCGAAGGCGAGCTTGCCCCAGGGGAAGCCGCCCAGCGGCCAGCGGGCGCGCACGGCCTCCTGGGCCACCCACAGGGCGGCGGTCCACAGCGGCCAGGCGGGCAGGCGCGTGACCAGCGCCAGGCCCATCGCCATGGGAAGGAAGTAGGCGGTCTCGGCGGAGGCGATGAGCAGCCACACGTCGACACCGAAGATGTCCTGCCACCGCACCAGGGGGACCATGAGCGTGGCCCCGGACAGGACCCCGAGCCAGGCGGCGCGGCGCACGCGGGTCCCGGCGACGGCGAAGGCGAGCAGGGCGGCGCTGAGCGGCCCCAGCCACCACAGGCCGTGGGGCGGCAGGGCCAGGAGCTGGGCCAGGCCGGAGCCGGCCGCGGCGAGCACCCGCCACACGAGGTCGCCGCGCCCCCAGCGGTGTCCCGGAGCCAGGGCGAAGGCGGGGGAGCGTGTCGGGGTCGCCGTCCGCTCCCGCCCCACCGGTTCCGGCGAGGGTTTGTCGGAGCCGGGGACGTCGCCCTGCTCGGTGTGCTCGGCAACCACGTGGGGTGCTCGCTTTCCGCTGGCTGGTGAAGTGCTCGCGGTCAGCATATGGGGGGACGCGGAAAAGGCCCGAGCCACCCTTCGGACCGGCTCCGTCCCGTCGGCGGCGAGCTCGGAAGACCGTTGTCTACTGGATGTTCGGGCCTTTTCCGGGTCCAACCCCCCGCCCGGTCGCGGTACTCCACCCCTCACCCGATCCCAACCGCACCTGGTGCGTGATGCAGCGTCCAATCGGACGAGTGGGGGCCGCACAACCGGTCCGTCCAGTGCTGGACTGGTCGTTAGGTTACCCAGACTCCCCGACCCGATGCCTCAACCCGGCGGCCGTGTCGTGGCCGCCGCCCCGAGGGCGTGAAGGGAAGAAAGTGATGAACCGTCGGACAGGCTAACGCACCTGGGGCCGCCACGCCAGCCGAGCGGACGGGGTGCGCGCCTGCCCGCAACCAGATCGACATCGACCCAAGTATGGACTTTTCGATCAGAATCCTGTCTGATGTGATCAGCAGAGCGACCTGGTTCGATCAACTTCGAAAGACCCAGGTCCGGTGGCACGGACCTTCCGAGACTCGCGTCACCATCACCTCGAACCCGGCCCGGGAGCTGACAACCATGGCGGAGATCGCCCTTGAGGGTGTTGACAAGATCTACGGCGGCGACGTCAAGGCCGTCGACAACCTGAACCTGAAGATCGAGGACGGCGAGTTCATGGTGCTCGTCGGCCCCTCCGGCTGCGGCAAGTCCACCGCGCTGCGCATGATCGCGGGTCTGGAGGAGATCTCGGCGGGCACGCTGGTCATCGGCGACGAGATCGTCAACGACCGTCCGCCCAAGGACCGCGACATCGCGATGGTCTTCCAGAACTACGCGCTCTACCCCCACATGAGCGTCGAGCAGAACCTGGCCTTCGGCCTGAAGCTGCGCAAGGTCCCCAAGCCCGAGATCGCGCGCCGCGTGAAGGACGCGGCCGAGATGCTGGGCCTGGAGCCCTACCTCAAGCGCAAGCCGGGCGCGCTCTCCGGCGGCCAGCGCCAGCGTGTGGCCATGGGCCGCGCGATCGTGCGCGAGCCGCGCGCGTTCCTCATGGACGAGCCGCTGTCCAACCTGGACGCGAAGCTGCGCGTGCAGATGCGCGCCTCCCTCAACCAGCTCCACGAGCGCCTGGGCGTCACCACCGTCTACGTCACCCACGACCAGATCGAGGCGATGACCCTCGGCGACCGGGTCGCGGTGCTGCGCGACGGACGCCTGCAGCAGGTGGACACCCCCAAGCGCCTCTTCGACGCCCCCGTCAACCTGTTCGTGGCCGGGTTCATCGGCTCCCCGGCGATGAACTTCGTCGACGCCCGGCTGGTCGCCGAGGGCGACGACGCGGTGCTCACCTTCGCCGACCACAAGCTCCCCGTCCCGGCGAGCGTCCTGGACTCGCGCCGGAACCTGCGCGAGTACCTGGGGAAGAGCATCATCCTGGGCATCCGTCCCTCGGACTTCAACGACGCCGACCTCGACGGCAGCAGCGACCCGAAGATCCAGGTGACCGCGGGCGTGACCGAGGAGCTGGGCACGGAGATCAACGTGATCTTCGGCGTCGACGCCCCGCCGGTGCGCCACGAGGACGCCGCCGCCCTGGCCAAGGACGCCGCGGGCGAGGAGGGCGGCGAGAGCGGTATGCCGCTGGGCGGCAGCCAGACGCAGTTCACGGCCCGCGTGAGCCCACGCAGCGACGTGCGCCCGGGCAAGACGGTCAACCTGTCGGTGGACGTGAGCCAGCTGCACTTCTTCGACCAGGAGAGCGGACTGGCCATCGGCCACCCGGACAACTTCTAGGTCGCCCCACGGCCGCCCCGCCGGGTCCTTTCCCTCCTTCCGGGACCAGGCGGGGCGGTCTCCTGCGTCCGTCCACCGGATGACCGGGCCGGGCGGTGTTCCCTTGAGGCTCCGCCGCGCCTCGCCTCGCGCCCGGACGCCGCAGGTACGGCAGCCCCGTCGGCGCCCTCGCTGTTTTGTTTTTGAGGCTCCGCCGCGCCTCGCCTCGCGCCCGGACGCCGAAGGTACGGGAACCTTCGGCCCCTGCGGTGCACCCGCTCGTACCTCACGGGCGCACCTGCGGGACCTCCAGAACCCCGTCGGCGCCCTCACTGTGTCGTCTTTGAGGCTGCGCTGCGCCTCGCCTCGCGCTCGGGCGCCGAAGGTACGGGAACCTTCGGATCCTCCGGTATGGCGGCTCGTGCCTCGCAGCCCCACCTACGAATCCTCCAGAACCCCGTCGGCGCCCTCACCGCCCCCAGCGCACGGGACCGAGTCCACCCGGCAGGGCCCAGGCGCCGACCCGAGGAAGGCCGGTGTGCTTCCCGGGTCGTGCACCGACAAACCTTGCCTTGGGGACACAGCCGTGTGCCCGGGGGCAAGGGATCTGTTGCTTGACCACCGGCTCAGACCGCACCAACGATGTGATGGTGCGCAACCGAGCCCCCGGAGCCGCCTTCGCCCCCGACCCGGTGTCCGTCGTCGACACACTGCACGGCCGGGCCGTACCCGATCCCTACCGGTGGTTGGAGGCCGCGGACTCCCCCGAGACCCTGCGCTGGCTGGAGGAGCGGAGCCGCGAGTACGAGCGCGAGGCGGCCACCTGGCCCCTGCGCGCACGCCTGGCGTCGCTCATCCGCTCGCTGGTGGACACCGACCTGTGGAGTCCCCCGGTCCACCGGCCCGGAGCGGCCTTCGCCACCGTGCGCCCCTCCGGGACCGAGCACCCGCGCCTGGTCGTCCTGGCCGGGGACGGCCCGCCGCGCACCCTGTACGACCCCGCCGAGGAGGACCCCGGCGGGCGCACCACCCTGGACGCCTGGGAGCCCAGCCCCGACGGGGGCCTGGTGGCGGTGCAGACCTCCTCCGGGGGCGTGGAGCGCGGTGGTCTGCGCGTGCTGCGTACCGGCACCGGCACGCCGGCGGGCCCGCCCGTGCCGGAGGTGCGCTACTCCCACGTGGCGTGGGTGCCCGGGGGCACGCCCTCCTTCTACTACGTGCGCCGCGACGGTGGGCAGGGCGTACGCGGCGTGTGGCTGCGCCGGGTCGCCGACGGCGCCGAGGCGCTCATCCACACCTGCACGGCGTCCGGCACCGTGCCCGGGGTGCGGGTCCTGGGCCGCAGGTGGCTGCTGGTGACCGAGAGCCACGGCACCGGGCACCGCACCGACCTGTGGCTGGCCGACCTGGCCGCCGACGCGCCGGAACGCCCCGTGCTGCGCCCCGTCCAGGTGGGCGCCGAGGAGGAGACCGAGGCCCGGCTGGGGCCCGACGGCCTGCTGTACCTGCGCACCACCCTGGGTGCGCCGTGGCGGCGGATCTGCTCGGTCTCCCCCGAGGAGCCGGGGACGGAGCACTGGCGCGAGGTGGTGCCCGAGGAGCGCGGCGCGACCCTGGACGCCTTCGCACCGTGCCCTGGCGGCCCCGGAGGCGGTCCGGCGCTGTTCGTGTCGCGCACACGCCTGGGGATCAGCGAGGCCGCCGTGCACGACGCCCGCTCGGGTGCGCCGCTGCACGCGGTGGACCTGCCCGGACAGGGCATGGTCAGCGCCCCGGAGGCCGCTCCCGACGGATCGGTGTACCTGGGGTACGCGGACGTGGCCGCCCAGCAGCGGGTCCTGTGCCTGCCGCCGGGAGAGCGCGTTCCCCGGCCGTGGCCGCCCGGTGCGTCCGGGGAGCGGGACTCCCCCGCCGTGGAGCGCACGGTGCTCTGGTGCCGCTCCGAGGACGGCACGCGGGTCCCGGTGACCGTGTTCGCCGTCGCGGGCGGTGGGGGGCCGACCCTCCTGCACGCCTACGGCGGTTTCGGGCGCCCCCGCCAGTTCGGCTTCAGCGCGACCGTGCTGGCCTGGCTGCTCTCGGGCGGCCGGTACGCGGTCGCCCACGTGCGCGGAGGGGGTGACGCGGGCCGCGAGTGGCACCTGGCCGGCTCCGGCCGCGCCAAGCCGCGTGCCGTGGAGGACCTGGTCGCCGCCGCGGACGCCCTGGTCTCGGCGGGGCTGTGCACACGCCGCCAGCTGTGCCTGTCGGGCGGATCGGCGGGAGGGCTGCTCGTCCTGGCCGCCGCGACCGCGCGCCCCGACCTGTGCGGGTCGGTGATCGCCTCCGCCCCGCTCGCGGACATGGCCCGCTTCGAGCGGATGGGGCTGGGCCGCATGTGGACCCGCGAGTTCGGCACCGCCTCCGACCCCGACGACTTCGCCGCCCTGATGTCCTACTCCCCCTACCACCGTGCGCTGGACAGTGCGGTGCACGCGCCCGGGCGGCGCTTCCCCAGCGTCCTGCTCGCCGGCTTCCACGGTGACACCCGCACCGACGCCGCCCACCCGCGCAAGATGTGCGCGGCCCTGCTGGCGGCGGCGCGGGAGGAGGGGCGTCCACCGGTCCTGCTCCGGTACGAGCGCGACGTGGGCCACGGCCCGCGCGCGGTCGGCCGTGCGGTGGGACTGGCCGCCGACGCACACGCGTTCGCGGCCCACCGAACGGGGCTGTCACCACGCTGAGCGCCGGTGCGGTCCTGACAAGAGAAACGGCACACAGAAAGCGAGGTGTGGTGCGTATGGACCCGATCGAGGTCGAGGTCGAGGACCTGGCGGAGGTGACCTCCCGCGATATCACCGCGGGCGGCGACAACGACGGCACCGACTCCAGTTCCGACTTCATCTGACCGACGTCCCGCCCGGCCCGGTCCCCCCTGGCCGGGCGGGGCCCTCACCGTGCGCGGAAAGGACACGCCATGACCGATCCCGGCCACCTGTTCACCCGGACCCTGTGCGACGTCGTGGGCCGGGAAGCCCTCACCACACGCCTGTCGGAGGAGTTCGTCTTCGCCGACCTGGGCGCGGACGCGGTGCGCTCGCTGCTGACCTTCGACGACCTCAACGAGCTGCTGGCCACCTGTTCCCCCGAGCCGCCGAGGCTGCGCCTGCACCGCGACGGGTCGCCGGTCCCGGTCGACCGCTACACCGAGACCGCGGCCTCCTCGCGCAACGCGCGGCGGGTGGTACGCCCCGAGGCCCTGTACCGGGAGCTGCGGGCGGGGGCGAGCCTGGTCCTGGACAGCCTGGACCGGATGCATCCGCCGGTGGGCGCGGCGGCCGACGACCTGATGCGGCTGGTGCGCGAGCGCGCGCAGGCCAACCTGTACCTGATCTGGGGCGAGTCGCGCGGCTTCGACACCCACTGGGACGACCACGACACGGTGATCGTGCAGGTGGAGGGCACCAAGCACTGGCAGGTGCACGGTCCGGGGTCGCGCCCGTACCCGATGAAGAACGACGTGGACCACACCCACACGCCTCCGCGCGACGCCGACGGCGAGCTGCACCTGGTGTGGGAGGGCGTGCTGCGGCCGGGACAGGTCGTCCACGTGCCGCGCGGCTGGTGGCACACGGTGACCGGGACCGGCGAGGTGAGCATGCACCTGACCTTCGGCTTCACCCGGGCGACCGGGGTGGAGTGGGCGGAGGCGCTGGTACGGCGGCTGTTCGAGGAGGAGGTCTTCCGCCGGGACCTGCCGCGCTTCGCCGAACCGGAGGTGCGGCGCAAGCACCAGGGCGAACTGGCCGCGCGGGTGGCCGAACTGGCCGAGGAGCTGGACGTGGACGGCTTCCTGACCGAGCGGGACGCCCGCTTCCCGCGCCGGACCTCGTTCTCCCTGCCCTGGCCTGTGGAGGAGGGCGCGCCGCCCGCCGACGCCCGGGTGGAGTTCGTGCCGATCCTGCCGCCGCCGCTGTCCCGTGAGGGCGAGAGGGTGGCGGTGACGGTGGGCGGGCGCCGGTACCGGTTCCCGGCCGCGGTCGGTCCGGTTCTGGAGGCGATCGCCGAGCACCGGACACTGACGGTGGCCGAGCTGGCCGGACACGCGGACGTGGAGGTCGAGAGGGCGGCGCAGATCGTGTCCGTGCTGTCGAGGCACCACCTGGTACTGGTGCGGTAGTCGTCCACGGGCGGGAACACGGCCCGGCCCGAACGCCCGGACCGGGTCCGCCATGGACCGGGGGCTTCCCGCCGCGCTCCCGCACTCCGGGCTCCGCCCTGCCCTCCAGCCCGCTGTGCGCCCCGGGGCCCGCCGCGCCCTCAGTCCCGCTCCGGGGCCCCGGCCGCGCGCCGGCGCTCCACATACGCCTCGATACCATCCAGGAGCCGGCGGACGGCGAAGTGCATGTCGTCCACGGGTCCGGCCACACCGTCCGCGCTCCCGGGCGGGGGCTCCTCCTCCAGCGCGCCCTCCCGGAGCAGCCGGGCGATCGTGGGGAACCTCTCCTCGGTGACGACCCGGCGCAGGCCCGTGCTGTAGTCGCGCCCGATGTCGGCCATGGTGGATCCCGTCTCCCTGGCCGCGCGGCCCATCTCCAGCTCGATGCGCAGCGTCTCGCGTGCGGCGGCGGACAGCATCGTCAGGATCTGGACCGCCGGGCCGGTCTCCAGCCCGGAGGCGACCAGCTCGCGCAGACCCGACTCCATCCACCGGAGCCCGTTGGGCCCGCTGGGCGGTCCGCTCAGGGGAAGGTAGACCGACCACGGGTGCAGGCGGTACACGTTCGTCACCCCGTGCGCCCACTCCTCCACACCGGCCCGCCAGTCGCCGTCCTCACGCGGCGCGGGGGGCTCCACGTCCATGACCGCGTCGCCCATGAGGGCGAGCATGTCCTCCTTGCTGTCCACGTACCGGTACAGCGACATGGTCGTGTAGCCCAGCTCCTTGGCCACCCGCTGCATGGAGACGGCCTCCAGGCCCTCGGCGTCGGCGAGGGCGACCGCCGCCGCCACGACCGACCCCCTGCTGAGTCCGGGCTTGGGCCCCCGTCTTGGCTCGGACCGGTCGAGCCCCCACAGGAGCTCCATCTCGCGCTCCATCCGGTTCGTCCTACGCTGCTCGGCCGCCATGCCCCACCCGTCTTCGACTGCGTCGTTGACACCATCCTAGATCTGTGTATTACTTACACTTATACGTGTATGAGATAAACAGTTTATGGAGCACACTGCCATGCCCCACACGGCCCCGGCCATCAGCGCCGAGGGACTGCGCAAGAGTTACGGCACCACCCGGGCCCTGGACGGCCTCGACCTGACCGTCCGGGCGGGGACCGTGCTCGGCCTGCTCGGCCCCAACGGCGCGGGCAAGACCACCGCCGTCCGCGTCCTGGCCACACTGCTGCGCCCCGACTCCGGGCGGGCCTCCGTCGCCGGTTACGACGTGGTCGACCAAGCCGACCGCGTACGCCCCGAGATCGGTCTGACGGGCCAGTACGCCTCGGTCGACGAGCTCCTCACCGGCCGCGAGAACCTCGTCATGTTCGGCCGCCTGTACGGTCTCGGCGCCCGCGGCGCCGACGAGCGCGCCGAGGCCCTGCTGGGGCGCTTCGACCTCGCCGAGGCCGCCGACCGGCGCGCCGACGGCTACTCCGGCGGCATGCGGCGACGCCTGGACCTGGCCGTCAGCCTCATCCAGGAGCCCAGCGTCCTGTTCCTGGACGAGCCCACCACCGGGCTGGACCCGCGCAGCCGCCTCCGGGTCTGGGAGTCGGTGCGCTCCCTGGCCTCCTCCGGCACGACCGTGCTGCTCACCACCCAGTACATGGAGGAGGCCGACCAGCTCGCCGACACCGTCGCCGTCATGGACCGCGGCCGCGTCATCGCCGAGGGCACCCCCGGCTCCCTCAAGACCCAGGTGGGCGGCGACCGCCTCGACGTGGTCGTGCGCGACCCCGCCGACCTGGCCGCCGCCGCCGAGCTCCTGGGCACCGCCGTGGCCGCCCGGGCCACCGTGCACCGCGAGGAGCAGCGCGTCAGCGTTCCGGCCGAGGACCGCATGGAGGCGCTCACGCGTGCTGTGCGCGCCCTGGACGGCTCCGGCCTCCAGGTGGAGGACGTCGGTGTGCGCCGCCCGAGCCTGGACGAGGTCTTCCTCGGCCTGACCGGCGCGCCCGCCACCGACCGTGGGGCCACCGACCACCAGAGCGACCACGCCGTCCGATCGGAGGTACCCCGATGAGCTCCACCACCCCCGTGGGCGACCGGCACCGCCCGGGCGCCGGCGAGGGCCCGCCGCGTCGGCTCACGCGCGGCCGGCGCCCGCGCAAGACCGCCGCCGACACCCTGGTGCTGACCCGGCGCAACCTCCGGCACATGGTCCGCGACCCGTTCGAGCCGGTCATCGCGATCACCATGCCGGTGGTGATGGTGCTGCTGTTCGGCTACGTCTTCGGGAACGTGATGGCCCCGCCCGGCACGGAGAGCTACCAGGAGTTCCTGGTACCGGCGATGCTGGCGATGGTCATGCTCTACGGGATCGGCGGGACCGCCTCGGGCATCGCCCGCGACACCTCCCGGGACGTGATGAGCCGGTTCCGGTCCATGCCCATGTCCCCGGTGGCCCTGCTCGGCGCGCGTGCCCTGGCGGACATGGCGCGCGCATGCCTGGAGGTGGTCCTGCTGCTCCTGGTCGGGTTCGCCATGGGATGGCGCTTCGAGGACGGGGGCGGCGAGGCCCTGGCCGCCGTCGGTGTGCTGCTGCTCTTCCGCCTGTCCCTGGTGTGGCTGGGGGTACTGATGGGCCTGGTGCTGCCCACTCCCGACTCCGTGAGCATGGTCGTCTACCCTTTGACGTTCCCGCTCAGCATGCTCTCGACGAGCTTCCTCCCCTCCACCGCCATGCCGTCCTGGCTGGCCCCGGTCGCCGAGTGGAACCCGCTGTCGGCGGTGGTCACCGCCACCCGCGACCTGTTCGGCAACCCGTCGCCGCCCTCGGACGCCTGGCCCGCGGAGAACGCCCTGCTCCTGGCCGTGGCCGTGCCCGTGGCCCTCATGGCCCTGGTCACCCCGCTGGCCGTGCGCCGGTTCCGGCGGCTCAGCCGCTGACGCCGACCGTCCGGCCTCCGCGAGAGCGGAGCCGCGCCGACCCTCCCCGCACGGCGCCGGAGCGTCGGAGACCGGCCCCGACCACACGGTGCCCCCTCCCCCGCGAGCCCTGTCCCGCGCCGCGGCCGTCCCACACCGACCCCGTTCCGCGCAGAGGAGCAACCGACATGGCCGCACCCGCCGCCGCCCCGCCGACACCGACCGCCGACCCCCCGGGCCCCCGCTGGTGGCGGCGTCCCTGGATCCTTCCGCTCGCCCTGTTCAGCCTGGCCTTCCTGGGCTTCGCCCTGCCCCCGTACGCGGGACTGGACCCGGAGGCGGCCCGGTTCCCGATCCGGGAGGACGTCCCCTGGCACTACCCGGTGATGGTCACGCACATCTTCGGCGGCGCGGTCCTGACCCTGCTGGTGATCCTCCAGGTGTGGCCGTGGCTGCGCGCACGCCATCCGGCCGTCCACCGCTGGAGCGGACGCACCTACGTGATGTTCGGCGTCTCGTTCGTCGGCGTTCCCGCCCTGCTCATCGCCCCGCTCAGCCACACCGGCATATCCGGGCAGGCCAGCAGCGTCGTGTGGGCCCTCCTGTGGCTGTCGTGCACGGTCCTGGGATACCGGATGGCGCGGCGCCGCCGCTACGCCGAGCACCGCGAGTGGATGCTGCGCAGTTTCGTACTGCTCTTCGGGATCGCCCTGAACCGCCCGGTGGTGTTCCTGTTCATCCTGATAGCGATACCCCAGCTGGACACCACCTTCGGCGGCGACACCGACGCGATGGCCATGGCCATCGCCCCCGCGAGCAGCTTCCTGTCCTGGGTGCTCCCGCTGCTCTTCGTCGAGTGGTGGATCAAGTACCGCCGCCCGCGCGGACCGCGCCCGGGGACGGGGGCCGCCACCGCCTGACCCGGCGGCCCGGACGCCGGAGCCGGGCGGCCACCCGCCGGGACGGGGAGCGGAGAGGTCCTCTTCCTCCCCGTCCCAGCCGGCACGTCCATCTCTGCGCGCAAACAGCAAATACTTCACAAAGCCGACACCGCTGCCGGGTTCCACACCACCCACCTTGCAGGGGAACCCGCTCGGGCCTGTGCCCTACCCGCCCTGCGCACTCCCGGATTCCTCCCATGATCATTGCGACCCGCGGGAGCGTTAGGGTAGCCTCACTTAATAGGCGCAGATGCACCCACTCCCCCGGAGGTCACTGCGGCCACACGGACTCCGGACATGACGGCATCGTGCGACGAAGGGCAGGTTCACGCGGTGGTTGCAGATCCGCTCGACGCACTCCGTGGCGCCTGTGCGCCACTGAAGTTCGCTCCGCTGCCCGACCTGCTCTCCCACCGGGACGTCGAGGCCCAGGCCGACCCGGCGGGTCCCGTGCACTGGTACCAGGCCGGTGTCCTGGCCTCGGACGGCTCGCTGCCGGTCCTGTTCGACAAGATGCGGACCGAGCACGGCCCCGGCCACCGCCTGCCCGCCGCCACCAACTTCCTCCGGGTCACCCTGCGCGAACCGATCTTCATGGTCTCGGCGTCGCTGTACCTGACCGGACGGGCCCCGCTGCTGGGCCCGGACACCCTCTACCTGCCCTGGGACACCGCCCGGGCGCGGTTCGGCACACCGGCCTCGGTCGACACCCGTGTGGCGGTCCTGCCGGACGACCCCGCGGCCGACCACCCGGCCACCGTGGTCGTCCAGGACGAGGACGCCCTGCTGCGGGCGGCCGCCCAGGCCCTGTTCGCCACGTTCGAGCCCCTCATCGACGCCCTGCACGCGCACTCCAGGTCGGGCAAGCGCACCCTGTGGGGCTGGGTGCTCGACACCCTGCACTTCTACATGCTCAACCCGGCCCGCTACCTGGGCCGGGACGCCGAGCAGGCCTGGGATCTGGCCACCCGGCTGGGGGACGCGGTGGTCGAGGCCGGCGCGGTGACCCGCAGGCGGCCCCGCCTGTTCCCCTTCGCCCCCGAGCACCCGCGCGGGACGTGGGCGGTGCGCGGCACCTGCTGTTTCGACTACAAGGGCGACCCGGAGCACGGGTACTGCACCACGTGTCCGCTCAAGTGCGACGGAGAGCGCCGGCAGGACCTGTCGGAGTGGCTGCGCGACCCCGCGCTGGCACCCTGACCCGCTCCTTCGCACGGGCCCGGCGTACACCGGCCGGCGCGCACCCGCGTAGGGCCCCGATCGCGGTCGACCCCTCCCCGGGCGCCGCCGCTATCCCGCGGTGAACAGCAAGAGCGTCGTGCAGCCTCCGACGAGGAACAGCAGGAGCAGGAGCACTCCGCAGCCGATGCCCAGGATCTTGGCCCAGGGGGTGGGCCGGGTCGGCGGAGGGCCGTAGCCGCCCTGGGGCGGGTAGAACTGCCCGCCGCCGGGCCCCTGCCCGTATCCCTGTCCGTGACCTCCGGCCGCTCCAGACCCCGGGGCGTATCCCGGGCCCTGGCCGGAGGGGTAGCCACCGGCCTCGGAGTAGCCGGGCGCCTGGCCGGAACTGTAGTTCTCCGGCTCTCCGCCGGGCGGGGAGGCGCCCGGGCCCGCAGCGGAGAAGTCCGCCTCCCCGTATCCGGGTGCGTATCCGGCGTGCTCGTACCCGGCCTGGGCGGGTCCGCTGGGCCCCTCGGAGAGTTCACCGCCCACCGGTTCGGGAGGTGCGCCCGTCGGGTGCCGGTCCCCGTAGGCGTGCGCCCCCGAGAACCGCGGCCCCGTCCCGGGCTGGTCCCCCAAGCCCCCGGGAGCCTCCTGTTCCGGGCGCCCACCCGTCGGGGGCTCGTGGTGGGGATACCGGTGCGGCGGCTCCCCGGGGGGCTGGGAGCCGCTTTCCATCGGGTCGCCGGGATCACCGGGACGCCACTCCTCCGGAGGACGGTGGTTCACCGGGTCCTCGTGCCGCCCCGGCCTCTCCCCCGGTACGCCCTCATCGCGGTCGGACACTGGGAACACACCTCCGTCAGCGGAATCCGCCCACCGGGGTCGGTAGGCACATCACACCTGCACGGTAACCACGCGAACACGGATCTCCGTGGAGATCACGGGGCGTTTCCGGTAAAGACCCGCGCGTGTCGCACGGGCCCGGAGCCGGGGCCGCGCGCGTGCGCTCACCCGGCGTGCGGAGCCCGGTCCCGCCGGACCAGGAGCGCGCGCACGGCGAGCACGGACACCGGCACGGTGAACAGGGCCGCGAAAAGGTTCAGGCCGCCGAACCCCGACAGGGACATCACCACGCCCGACAGCGCCCCGGCCGCGGCACCGCCCAGGTTCATGACCAGGTCGCTGACCCCCTGTGCACGGGGACGCACCTCGGCCGACAGGGACTCGGCCAGCAGCGCCGTCCCGGACACCAGGCCGAACGACCACCCCAGGCCCAGCAGGACCAGCCCGACCGCCACCAGGGTCTCGTCGTGCCCGGCCGTACCCGACACCACCGCCGCGACCAGCAGGACCGCCTGCCCCGTCAGCAGCAGGGGGACGCGGCCGAGCCGGTCGGTGAGCCACCCCACCACCGGGGACAGCGCGTACATCCCGGCGATGTGCAGGGAGATGGTCAGACCGATCACGGTCAGCGCCGCGCCGTGGTGGGACATGTGCACGGGGGTCATGGTCATGACCGCGACCATCACCGTGTGGCTGGCCACGATGCCGACCACGGCGAGCAGGGCGCCGGGGCTGGCCGCGATCACCCGCAGTGTCCCGGCCACGGACAGCCGGACGCCGGAGGGAGCGCCTTCGCGCGCCTGGGCCGCGGTGGCCACGAGCAGCGGGTCGGGACGCAGCAGCGCGAACGTCAGCACCGCGCCCAGGGCGAACCCGGCCGTGGTGAACAGCACCGGGCCCAGGAGCGCGGGCAGGCCGAGGAGGACGGCCGCGCTTCCACTGGGGCCGATCAGGTTGGGGCCCGCCACCGAGCCGATCGTGGTCGCCCACACCACGATGGACAGGTCCCGGCCGCGGCTGCGCTCGGATGCCAGGTCGGCGGCGGCGTGGCGGGCCTGGAGGTTGGTGGCGGTACCGCCGCCGACCAGCACCATGCCCGCCAGGAACAGCGTGAACACGCCCAGCACCGTGGCGGCGATGACGACGGTGCCTCCGAGTGCGCCGAGCACCCAGCCCGTCGCGAGGCCGGGGCGGCGGCCGTGCCGGGCGGCCAGCGAGGACAGGGGGAGGGCGAACACCGCGGCGCCCAGGGTGATCATGGTGGTGGCCGCGCCGGACCACGCGTCGGATCCGGTGAGCTCCAGCGCGATGAGCGCGCCCACGGCGAGCATGGCGCCCATCCCGATGCCGCCGACCACCTGGGCGAGCATGAGGGCCAGGACGGTACGGCGCTGGAGCCGGGACCGCGTCTCCTCGGTGAGACGCCCTCCCGGCTGAGCGGTATGTGTCGACACGCGGCCTGCCTTCCGATTCGTCCCATGCAACGGAGGAAGCCTAGCCCCGGCCGCCGTGCGACGGCCATGTCGGTCTACCCACCATCACGGACACGCGGCGCCCGGCCCCGCCCGTAGCGCCACCGCAGGAAGCCGTGCTCGCGTTCGACGTAGCGCATCTCGGAGTAGAGGACGTGCGGGTCGTGCGCGCTGATGACGACCCCGCTCTCGGGAACCACCGGCCAGCACGCGAACGCCCAGAAGCAGCGGGTGTAGGGACCCCACAGGACGACCCAGGCGCCCTGCTTCTGCCACTCGACGTGTGCGGCGATCCTGCGCTGTTCCTCGTCTCCGGTCTCGTCCATGCCGATGTGGACATACCCGGCACCGGGGCGGCCCACCAGGCCGGAACCGGCCATGCCACCGGTGACGTACGGCCCTTGCACGGACCGCCGGGCGTGCTCCCGCTCCCGCACTCCGCCGGTCGGGGCGCCGGTCTCCGGCGCCCCGGGGAAGCACCCCGGAAGAAGGTGCCCGCGCCGACGCGCGCGGCGTCGGCACGGGCACCCACCCGCCGTGGCGGGGGCTCAGCGGCCGGAGACCAGCTCACTGTCCGGAACCGGCTCGGCCGGGTCGTTGCCCAGGGCGACGATCCTGTTGTCCCGGTCCACGTGCACGATGTGCTGGACGTGCTCGGCCCGCTCGGCCTCGGTCAACTGGGCGTAGGAGATGACGATGACCATGTCGCCGGGGCTGACCAGCCGTGCGGCGGCACCGTTGATGCCGATGACGCCCGTGCCGCGCTCTCCGGTGATCGCGTAGGTGACCAGCCGGGCGCCGTTGTCGATATCGACGATGTGGACCTGCTCGCCGTCGACGATGTCGGCGGCGTCCATCAGGTCGGCGTCGATCGTGACCGACCCCACGTAGTGCAGGTCGGCCTGCGTGACCGTGGCGCGGTGGATCTTTCCGTTGATGAGGGTGCGCAGCACTGCTCAAGCCTCTTTCAGGTGTCTGGCGAACTACAGGCCTCGGGGGTCCCGTGTTTGTCCATGATGGCCCCACACGTGTACCGCTTCGGCCACCGGGGTCCTTCATCGCACGCAACATCCCCGAGGACCCGGGTGTTCCTCACCGGGATCCGCCCGGCGGCCGGTTGCACCGCCCGTGAGGAGGAGCCGGGGCGGACGCCGGCCGGCCACGGGCACACCGGCCGCCTTCCCCGGCGACCGGCGCACCGCCCGCCTAGCTGAACGAGGAGTAGGCCACCACGCCCCGGCGCACCAGGTCACAGGCCTTGCGCGCCGTGGAGCGCACCTCGGCGTCGCCGCTGGCCCCCGCGATCTGGCTGAGCATGTCCACCAGCATCTTGGTGGTGCGCACGAAGTCCCCGGCGGTCATGTCGGCCTGGCGCAGGATGGCGTCCAGCCGGTCGCCGCTCGCCCAGCGGTGCGCCGTCCACACGAACCCCAGGTCGGGCTGGCGCAGGAACGACACCCGGTGCCGGGACTCGACCTCGTTGAGCTCGCCCCACAGCCGCACCATCTCCACGAGCGTCTCCTCGATCCGCCCGCCGGGCAGGCGCGGGTAGGCGTCGTCGCTGCGGCGCGCCTCGTAGACCAGCGAGGCCGCGCAGGCCGTCAGCTCCACGGGGGTCAGGTCCCTCCACAGTCCGCGGCGCAGGCACTCGGCCACGAGGAGGTCGAGGTCGGAGTAGATCTTGGCCAGCCGTGTCCCGTCGTCGGAGACGGCGTCCTTCGACAGGTAGTCCAGGTCCTCCAGGACCCCGCACACCCGGTCGAAGGTGCGGGAGATGACGTGCGAGCGCCCCTCCACCCGGCGGCGCAGCCCCTCGGTCTCCTTGCGCAGCCGGAAGTAGCGCTCGGCCCAGCGGGCGTGGTCCTCCCGGTCGGCGCACCCGTGGCAGGGGTGCTGACGCAGCTCCGAGCGCAGCCGCAGCACCTCGGAGTCCTCCCCCGCCTCACGCGAACCCCGCTCGTAGACGGGGTCGGCGCCCTGCTCCTTGAGCTTGTTGCGCAGCGTGGAGGCCAGGTCCTGGCGCGAGCGGGGCGACTTGGCCGAGAAGGACTTGGGCACGCGCATGCGCCCCGACGGCTGTACCGGCACGGTGAAGTCGCTGGCGTTGACCCGCTTGACCTGCTTGTCCACGGTGAGCACCAGCGGCGCGGGCAGGTTGTGGCGCAGCCCCGGGTCCAGCACGACCGCGTGTCCGGAGAAGCGGCCCGACGGGATGCGGATGATGTCGCCGGTGCGCAGCTTCTCCAGGCTCTCCAGCGCCTCGTCGTGGCGCCGGACGGAGCGGGTCTTGGCGAGCATGGACTCGCGGTCGCTCAGGGCACGGCGCAGCGAGGCGTACTCCATGAAGTCGCCCAGGTGGCACTCGGCGGCCTTGGCGTAGCCCTCCAGGGCCTCCTCGTGCTTGCGCAGCTGCTTGACCAGGCCGACCACGGCGCGGTCGGCCTGGAACTGGGCGAAGGAGGCCTCCAGCATGTTGCGGCTGCGCTGGCGGCCGACCTGGCCGACCAGGTTGACCGCCATGTTGTAGGACGGCTGGAAGCTGGAGTTGAGCGGGTAGGTGCGGGTGCCCGCGAGGCTGGCGACCGCCTCGGGATCGGTCCCGGCCTGCCACACGACCACCGCGTGGCCCTCCACGTCGATACCGCGCCGCCCGGCGCGCCCGGTGAGCTGCGTGTACTCGCCGGGGGTGAGCTGGGCGTGGGTCTCGCCGTTCCACTTGTCGAGCTTTTCGATGACCACCGTGCGCGCGGGCATGTTGATGCCCAGCGCCAGGGTCTCGGTGGCGAACACCGCGCGGATGAACCCGCGCGAGAACAGGTGCTCGACGATCTCCTTGAACTTGGGGAGCATCCCGGCGTGGTGGGCGGAGACACCCGCCTCCAGGGCGCGCAGCCACGGCTCGAACCCGAGCACGGCCAGGTCCGCGGGAGGGATGTCGGCGCACTGGGACTCGGCGTACTCGCGGATCTGGCCGGCCTCCTCCGGGGAGGTGAGCACCAGCCCGGAGGACACGCACTGGCGGACGGCCTCGTCGCAGCCCGCCCGGCTGAAGATGAAGGTGATCGCGGGCAGCAGGCCGCCGTCGTCGAGCTCCTCGATGATGGTGGGCCTGGAGGGCGGCGCGAACCGTGAGCGGGGCCGTACGCTGCCGCGGGCCCGCGACTGCGGGTGGCGGCGCCGGTCGGCCATCTGGGTGAGGCGGGAGTCCTCCTCGGCGAAGCGGGTCAGCCGCGGGTTGATCCGCAGCTTCTGGCCGCCCACCTCGATCTCGCGGGGCTGCCAGCCCTGGCGTCGGCGCTCGCGTTTGCGCTTGCCCTTGCGGCCCCGGGCCCCCTCCTGCTCCTCCTGGCCGTTGGAGGGCTCCTCGATGTCCACGAACAGGTCGTGGATGCGGTCACCGACCATGACGTGCTGCCACAGCGGCACGGGCCGCTTCTCGTCGACGATGACGGTGGTGTCACCGCGCACCTGCTGCAACCACTCGCCGAACTCCTCGGCGTTGCTGACGGTGGCCGACAGGGCGACCATGCTCACCGACTCCGGCAGGTGGATGATCACCTCCTCCCAGACCGCGCCGCGGAACCGGTCGGCGAGGTAGTGCACCTCGTCCATCACCACGTAGGCCAGTCCGCCCAGGGTCGCCGAGCCCTCGTAGAGCATGTTGCGCAGCACCTCGGTGGTCATGACGACCACGGGCGCCTCGCCGTTGACGCTGTTGTCCCCGGTCAGCAGCCCGACCTGGTCGGCGCCGTAGCGCCTGACCAGGTCGTTGTACTTCTGGTTGGACAGCGCCTTGATGGGCGTGGTGTAGAAGCACTTGGTGCCCTCGTTCAGGGCCCGGTGCACGGCGAACTCCCCGACCACGGTCTTGCCGGAGCCGGTCGGCGCGGCCACCAGCACCCCGTGGCCGCTCTCCAGGGCCTTGCACGCCCTGATCTGGAACGGGTCGAACTCGAACCCGTAGAGGCCCTGGAAGGCCTCGATGGCGGCGCTGGAGGCCTCCTGGCGCCGACGGAAGGCGGCGTACCGCTCAGCATGACTACTCATATGGCTTCCAGCCTATGAGGTCGGCTCCAACATCTCGACCGCTTTGGGCACGACCTCACAGACCAGCGGCGGATCGCCCATGCGTTCTCCGTCGGCGTAGGCCGCGCCCGCATCGGCGCGGATGGTGACGGTGCGTCCGCGTTCGACCACCACCTCGTCGAGACCGGTGTGGCTGCCGTTGAACACGCGCGGGAACAGGCGCAGGAAGCGGCCGAGCCGGGCCTGGCGGACGAAGACCACGTCGAGGAGGCCGTCGTCGGGCTCGGCGTCGGGGCACACGCGCATGCCACCGCCGTAGGCACAGGTGTTGCCGACCGCGACGAGCATGCCGGGTTCGGCGATGCGGCGGCCGTCCACGTCGATCTCGTAGTCGATGGGACGGAAGGAGCGCAGTTCGGCCATGAGCCCGACCACGTACCCGGCCCGGCCGACCCGGACCCGCTGGGCGTTCACCCGCTCGTTGACCCGGGCGTCGAAGCCGCAGGCCAAAACGCTGAGGAAGTAGCGCCGGGTGCCGTCGGCCAGGCTCAGGCGCACGGCGTCGGTCGGACGGGTGCGGCCCCGCAGGATCGCGGCGGCCGTGTCGTGGACCGACCCGCGCGGGCGGCCGAAGGCGCGGACGATGTCGTTGCCGGTTCCGGCGGGAACGGCGGCCAGGGGGACACCGGTGCCCACCACCCCCTGCAGCGCCTGGTGGACCAGCCCGTCCCCGCCCACGGCCACGAGGGCGTCGGGCCGGTCGGCGGCGGCCAGGCGGGCCATGCGACGGCTGTCGGCCGCCGAGCGGCCGGTGTAGACGTGTACGCGGGCTCCGGCGTCGCGCAGCGCCTCCTTCAGCCGCACCGCGAGGACGGCCGCGCGGCGCCGACCGGAGTGCGGGTTGACCAGGAGGGCGATGTGAGGGGGCATGCGAGTCCTTAGCTACCCGGGGGACCAGGGGGACGAAGGGTGTACGGGGCGGCGGAGGTCGCCCGCACACCCTCGCGCCCGGGTGCGCGCGCGGGGCTGCTAGGAACCCTCGGACTGCTTCTGCTCGGCTTCCTCGCGCTGGCGGCGATGGTACTCCTCCATAGCCTTGGGCGTGTTCAGCGGAGAGGGCACCCAGGCGGCCTCCGTGTCGGCCTCGCCGCGCTGGATGCGGCGCTCCTCCTCGGTGAGGTACTCCTCGGGGATGTCGAACTCGCCGTCACGGGCGCCCAGGACGAAGGCCTCCCACTCGGCGGGGGTGAAGAACAGGGTGCCCTTCTCGGGGGACTTGCCGTCACGCACGGCGCGGAAGCCGTCGTCGAAGGTGGCGACCTCGACCACGGCCTCGGACTCCTCCTTGGACAGGGAGGACCGCATCCAGACCGCGTCGGTGGTGTCGTGCCACTTCTCGTTGCCCATGGCCTCGGGCGGGAGCTCCCGCCCGGCCTCGGTCTGCTCGCTCATCGAACTTCCTCTTCCCAACGACCGTCCTCGGCCGGGAACCCCCGGACCGGCGGGGCGGCGCCACCGGCCACCGCCCAACGCACGACCCTAGGGCATGGCCGGGACGGCTCAGGAGCGTTTCCCGGACTGCTCGCCGACATCGGGATCCTCCAGGGGCGAGGGGGTCTCGTCCATCTCCGAGATCTGGTCGTCGTCCAGGTCGGCGTAGGGGTCGTCGCGCCGCTTGCGCCGGTCGTTGAGGAAGGCGAACAGCTCGGCCAGCTCGAAGAGGACCACGAGCGGCACGGCAAGGGCGAGCATGGAGATCGGTTCGGCCGGGGTGATGACGGCCGCGATCACGAACGCGCCGAAGACGATGACGCGGCGCCACTTGGCGAGGGCCTCGTGCGGCAGGATCCCGGCGATGTTGAGCAGGGCCACCAGCAGCGGCAGCACGAAGCCCACACCGAACATGCCCATCATGATGAGCATGTAGTCCAGGTACTCGCCGATGGTGAGGAAGGGGTCCGCGTCCTCGGGCAGGAACCCGAAGAGCATGGTCAGCGCGTAGGAGGTGATGTAGTAGGCCAGGCCCGCGCCGACGGCGAACAGCACCGCGGCGAACGGCGCGAAGATGTAGGCGTAGCGCTTCTCGCGGCCGTGCAGGGCCGGGGCGACGAAGGCCCAGAGCTGGTACATCCAGAACGGCGCGGAGACGAGGGCTCCGACGAACAGCCAGACCTTGAAGGCGACGAAGAAGGCGTCGAAGGGGCCGGTGACGATGAGGGAGCAGTCGTCGGGACCGCTCACCTGGGACTCGGGGAGGGAGCAGTAGGGCTCCACCAGGAAGTCCCACACCAGGTCGTGGACCAGGTAGCCGACCACGGCGCCCAGCACGAGAGCGATCGCCGCCTTCGTCAGGCGGCTGCGCAGCTCGCGCAGGTGCTCCATGAGCGGCATCCGGGCCTCGGGGTTGCCAGCCCGGCTTCGTGCCCTCATCGTGCGGTCACTCTCTATCTCCTTCGGCCCGCGCCGGTGGGGGGTGGTGCCTGCGGCCGGGGCGCGGCGTCACGCCGCGCGGTACACCGCGAGGCCCCGGTCCGCGCTTCGACCGGTTCCCGTGCTAGTTGCCGTAGGTGCGGTGCGTGGCCTCACCGGACTCGCTGACGATGCGCTGGCCCGCGGGCAGCTGCGGGTAGCCCTGCGGCTGCTGCTGGGGCTGCTGCGGCTCCGCGGACGCGTTCTGCTGCGGGGAGGAGGCCTGCTGGTGCTGGGCGTCCTTGGCCTCCTCGGTGTCGTTCTCCTCGTCGATCAGGCCCTTGCTCTCGGCCTTGAGGATGCGCGCGCTGCGCCCCAGGGAACGGGCCAGGTCCGGAAGCTTCTTGGCTCCGAACAGCAGGATGGCCAGGATCACCAGGATGGCGATGGTAGGTCCGTTGAACGGTCCCATGGTTCTACCTCTCTGTGGGGCGCGACCAAGCGCCTTCGATGGTACGCGCATTCGGACACGGGGTCATCATGGCCCCGTACCGTTTCGGCCGACGCGCTCACGCAGGTCAGCGCTGCTCGTCCGGTACCCGTCCGAGGCCCGGGCCACCGCCACCGACAACACGTCCGCCGCACGGCGCACACGTAGTGCGAGGACACCGATGACGACGAGTCCGGCCGCGACAGCACCGAACAGGACAGCGAGGACGATCACGCTTTTACCCTATCCCTTCAGACATGGACCGCACCTCGCCCCCGGGTGAACGTCTGGGCCTCACTCGGGCGACGAAGTGGTCTCGACCAATTTCGGAGAGGTTTGAGGTGCGCGGTAGTGCTCCAGGGCCCGCCGCGCCTCGGCACGCGTCTCCTCGGCGAGCGCCTCGGGAGACACCACGCGCCCCTGCGGCCCCAGATGCAGCGCCAGCCTCACCACCCAGGCGGGAGCGGGGGTGCGCAGGGTCGCGCGGATCCCTCCCCCCGGCAGTTCGGCCACCGACTCGCACACGTAGTCCTCGGTCACCCAGCGGGCGGTGGGCTCCAGGTCGAGGACGACCTCGGCGTCGCGGTCCGAGCGCTGGAGCACGCCGCCGGACAGGTCGCGGCGGCCCACGCCCTCGGGCACCTCGGCCGCGTAGGGCAGGACGGTCAGCTCCAGGACCCGGTCCAGACGGAACAGGCGCACGTCGCGGCGCAGGTGGCAGTAGCCCTCCAGGAAGGGGTAGCCGTCCTGCACCACCAGGCCCATGGGATCCACGTCGCGCTCGGTGACCTGGTCCAGGTAGCCCGACAGGTAGCGCAGGTGCAGGCGCTGGCCCGTCTCCAGCGCGTCGGCGCAGCGGCGCTGGGTCCGGGCGACCTGCTCGTCGCCCTCCAGCCGCACCTGGACCGAGTCGGCCAGGGAGCCCAGGGCGGCCCCGGCGGCGGCGCGCAGCTTCTCACCGACCCTCTTGAGCGCTCCGACCTCCAGGCCCTCCGCCTCGGGCAGGGCTTCGAGCAGCGACAGGCCCACGACCAGGCTGGCCGCCTCGTCGGCGGTCAGGCGCAGCGGCTGGGCGAGGGTGTCTGCGTTGCCGATGATGATCTCGCCGGTCTCCTTGGCGGCGTCGAGGTCGACGTCGATGAGGTCACCGGGGGTGTAGCCGGGCAGGCCGCACATCCACAGCAGGCTGAGGTCGGCGACCACCTGCTTCTCACTGAGCCCGAAGTGCCGGGCCACCTCGGGCACGCGCACGTCCCGGCCCAGGGCGTAGGGGACGAGCATGAGGAGGCGGCGCAGCTGGTCGGCCGAGCGCGGGCCGCGCGCGGGGGCTCCGGATTCCTCGGCCGCGCCGAGGCCGTCGGGGGCCGCGGTGGCGGCGGGCTCGGCCTCGGCGACGGCCGCCAGGTGGGCGGCCGAGGCCTCACGGGCCTCGGCGGGTTCGACGACGACGGCGCGCGAGCCGAAGGAGGCCACGCGCCGTACGAGGTCGGGAGTGTCGGCGTAGGGGTAGGTGAGGGTGTCCCAGCCGACGCCGGAGCTGTCGCGCTCGCCGGGGACCACGCGCAGGGCGCTGCGGCGCAGGGCGTGCGCGGAGTCGGTACGCACCCGCAGGACGGCGGTGCGCTCGGGCTCGGCCCTTTGCCCCGCGACCACCGAGCGCAGGTCGACGCCCTCGGGGATGACGACTTCGGGGCCGTCGCGCAGGACGGTCACCTCGCCGCGGACGCGGCCCAGGCGGAAGACCCGGCGGGCGCCGCGGACGCGGTCGTGGCCGACCACGTACCAGTGGCCGCGCAGGTTGACGATGCCCCAGGGTTCGATCTCGCGGTTCTCGGTCTCGGTCTGGCCGGGCTTGCGGTAGCCGAAGGAGATGGGGCGCCGGTCGCGGACGGCCTGCCAGACGGGGCCGAAGGAGGGCTCGTCGGTGCGCATGGCCGGCGTGAGGCCGGGCGCGGCCTCGCTGTCGACCGGAACCCCCGCGGAGCGGAGCTTGAACAGGGCGTTGGCGGCGGCCTCGCCCAGGGAGGCGTGCCGCCACGCGCGGGCGGCCAGGCCCAGGACGAGTGCCTCGTCGGGCAGGAGCTCGATCTCTGGCAGCTCGTAGTCGGAGCGGGAGATGCGGTAGCCCTCCTCGCCGCTGATGGCGTCGCCGGTGCCCACCTGGATGGGGATACCGCTGTCGCGCAGTTCGCGCTTGTCGCGCTCGAACATCCGCTTGAACGCCGACTCGGTCTCCGCCTCCGCGTAGCCGTGCACCGTCTGCCTGATCTCCTGCGCGGTCAGGTGACGGCGCGTGGACAACAGACAGATGACCAGGTTCAGCTGTCGTTCCGTCTTCCTGCGCGACATCGTCCGCACCCTTCTCGACCGTGGTGGATGTACCGGGCGGGGCACGCTGGCGCGTCGTCCCGCGGCCGGTTCAGCAACGACGGTACCGTGCCAGGCATGATCCGGTGGCGTCGCGGCGAAGTCCGTCAGATCCTTCCCTCCTGGCCCGGGGCCGTCCTGTGCGCGGTCGCGGTGGAGTCCGCCGGCGGCGGGACGGACGGGTCGGCGACGTGCCGCGCGCTGGCCTACACCGAACTGGTGGGCTCCCCCGAGGTGGGCGACACCGTGCTGCTCAACACCGGAGCCCTGGACCTGGGACTGGGCACGGGGGGATACGCGCTGGTCGTGGCCGTACCGGACCGGCTGCCCGCCGACCGGGAGGGGCCCGGACACCTGGTCAAGGCCCGGTACACGCCGCTGCAGGCGACCGTCCTGGGCGCCGACGAGCAGGGTTCCCCGTACCACGGGGTGATGCGCTCGGCCGAGGACGTGGACGGAATGCCGGTGGTGGTGGCCGACCTCCACTCGGCGCTGCCCGCCGTGGTGGCGGGGGTGCGCGCGCGGCGGCCCGGGGCGCGGATCGTCAACGTGATGCTGGACGGCGGCGCGCTGCCCGCGGCGTTCTCGCGACTGGTGGGCGCTCTGCGCGAGGAGGGGCTGCTGGCGGGGTGCGTGACCACGGGCCAGTCCTTCGGCGGTGACCTGGAGGCGGTGACCGTGCACTCGGGGCTGCTGGCGGCCCGGCACGTGATGGGCGCGGACGTGGCGGTGGTGTGCCAGGGGCCGGGGAACCTGGGCACCGGGACCCCGTGGGGGTTCTCCGGGGTCTCGTGCGGCGAGGCGGTGAACGCGGCGGCGGTGCTGGGCGGGCTCCCGGTGGCGTCGCTGCGTGTGAGCGAGGCCGACGCGCGCGAGCGGCACCGCGGGGTGTCGCACCACAGCCTGACGGCCTACGGGCGGGTGGCGCTGGCCCGGGCACAGGTGGTGGTACCGCTGCTGCCGGGGGTGTTCGGTGAGCGCGTGCGCGCCCAGGCCGGGGCGCTGGGCGACCGGCACGACCTGGTGGAGGTGGGCGTCGACGGCCTGGAGGAGGCGGTGCGGGCACTGCCGGTGAAGGTGTCGACGATGGGCCGGGGACTGGAGGAGGACCGCGCGGCCTTCCTGAGCGCCGCGGCGGCGGGCCGCCACGCGGCCGACCTGTCGTAGCCGTTCCCCGTCCCCTCCCGCGCGGGACGGGGGTGCCCTGGACCGGGGGTGCCCGGCAGGGCCGTGGGTCCTGTGTCAGCGCTGGTCCGCCGGGCTGGGGTCACCCGTCATGACACCGGAGCCGAGCCCCGGACCGGCCGCCTCCGTGGGATCCGCGGTGTTGTCCGAGGCGTCCTCCGCGGCGTTTCTGGCCGGGGGCACCGTCTGGCCCGCCGACTCCTGTGTCTGGCCGGGCACGGGCGACCGGCGGGTGGCCGCCAGCATGTGCGGTGAGGGCGCGTCGAAGAAGGTGCCCGGCCGGAACATGGCCAGCGACGTCGGCTCCGCCCGTACCCCCTCGTCCACCCGCAGCGCCTCGGGCACGAACACCGTGCCGTCCCCGCAGGTGATCCCCCACTGGCGTCCGTTCCCGGTCGCCACCACCTGGCCGGGCGCACCTTCGGAGAGCCGGCCGGCCAACCGTCCCGCGCACAGCGTGATCCGCGCGCCGCCGAACATCGCGAACGCCCCCGGATAGGGGTCGGCGAGCGCGCGCACCATCCTGTCCACGTCGCCTCCGGACGCGGTGAGGTCGATCTGGCCGTCGCTGGGGCGCCGCCGCGGCCACACCGACGTGTGGCCGGTCTGCGGGCGCCGGGGCGCGCTGCCCTCCAGGAGGCCGTCCAGGTGCCGCACGAGCAGTTCCGACTTCAGCCGGCCGACGCGCTCGTACAGGCCGGTGGCGGTGGCGTCGGGCTCGACGTCGAACCAGGCCTGGTCGACGATGTCGCCGCTGCCCGTCTCGCCCCCCAGGTGGAAGAGGGTGACGGCGCTGGAGCGCATGCCCCGCAGGATGGTCCACGGGATGGGTGCCCCGCCGCGCCCGACGGGCAGCGGGGCGGGGTGCAGGCCGACCCCGCCCAGCGGCAGGGAGGACAGGACGTGGTCGTGGACCGGCTGGGACCAGCCCGCGACGACCATCAGGTCGACGCCGTGCTCCGCCAGGGCCTCGCCCACCTCGTCGGAGTCGAGGTCGGCCGCGCGCAGGTGCGGCAGTTCGTGCCGGCGGGTGACGGCCTCGTAGTCGAGGTAGCCGGAGCGGTGCGCGAGTTCGGCCGGGTAGGACACCACCAGACTCGGTGGACGGCCCTGTGCGCAGAGCTCCTCCAGCGCCGGAGCGCCGAGGCCCAGTCCGGACACGTAGCAGTAGCGTCGCCGGTCCGACATCAGCTTCCCCTCCCCTGTCCGCCGATGTTTCGACTCTACGCACCGCCCGGATACGGGCCAGGGAGGGCACAAAGGTGTGTCTGCACGCGAAGCGTGACGGTCGAGGGTGGCGGAGGGTGACGAAGAGGGAGGGACCGCGGTCGAAGGCCGACCGTTGAGGGTGGTGGAGGGCGACGGGCGGGAGTGTCCGCGGCCGAGGGCGGGCCTCTGGAGGTGCCGTGGGAGCGCACGCGGGCCCCCGCGGGTTCGTTGCCCGCGGGGGCCCGTGTGCGTTCAGGGGTGTGGGAGCGGGCTACTCCTCGTTGCCGCCACCCTCCTCGGGTGCGTCGGCCTGCTCCTCGGCGGAGCCTCCGCCTTCCGCGCCCTCGCCCTCGGCACCCTCAGCGCCCTCCTCGGGCTCGGCGGGCGGCGGGTTGTCGTAGGCGCCCAGGACGTCGATGACGAAGACCAGCGTCCCGGCGGGGGCGCCCATGGCCTCCTCCTCGTTCTCGCCGTAGGCCATGGAGCCGGGCACGACCAGCAGCAGGCGGCTGCCGACCGGCTGTCCGACGATGCCCTTGTCCCAGCCCTCGATGACCGCGCCCGCACCGATCGTGGTGTCGAACGGTTCACCGCCCCGGCTCCACGTGGAGTCGAACGCCTTGTGGTCGCCGTTCTCGTCGGCCTCCCAGCGCACACCGGTGTACTGGACGATGACCTGCTGGCCCTTCTCCACCTTGTCGCCGCTGCCCTCGATGAGCGGGACGACCTCCAGCTCCTCGGGCGGGTCGGTGTCGGGGACCTCGATGTTGGGCGCGCTGTGGCCCTCCTGGGTCACCGTGGGCAGACCGTCACCGCCGTCGGTGGTCTGCTCCCCGGGCACGACCGAACCCTTGTTGTAGCGGTTCATCAGGTCGATGACCAGGACGCTGGCGCCCTCGGGAGCGGGCTGGCCGGACTGCTCGGCCTGGTTCCTCTCCTCCTCGGTCAGCGGCGGGAAGACGTACACCGCCCGGCTGCCGACGGGCTGGTTGACCAGCACGTCGCTGATCTGCTCGGGCATCTGCTCCATACGGATCAGGTCGGGAGCGCCGGTCTCGTAGCTGGACTGCCCCTCGACGGGCTCGCCCTCGCCGGGACCGGTCCACTGGTACTGGACGACGTTGGCGATCAGAAGGTCGTCGGCGCGCACCAGTTCGTCCTCGCCCGAGCCCTCGCTGACGATGCCCGAGAGCTCCTCGTCCGGGGGCTTCACATCGGGGAAGGTGATCTCCGGCTCCTCACCGACCGGACCGGTGACGGTGGGGATCCGCGAGTCGAGCTGTTCCTCTCCCATACGCAGGAAAGCGGGAGTACGCCACTCCTCGGGGATGTTTCCGCAGCTTGAGACCGCCAGGGTGATGGCGGTCAGCGGCACCGCGAGGGCGGCAGCACGTCGGTGCATGAGTCACAACCTCTGATTTCCGGCTCAGGACAGGCTCACACTACCGAAAAGAAAGGCCGTAACCACCCCCGGGAACGTCACGAACACCGTAACCCCGCCACAGGCGGCCTTTTCGACCGCTCCACGAAGTTCCCGGGCGCGCCGGACCCACCGGGCATGTTCCGCGGGTACCGCCCGTCCCACCTGCGACGGGCGGTACCCGCGGAACACACCCCCGGATTCGGGGCTCACATTCCGGCGATGAGTTTCTCCACCCTCTCGTCCACCGATTTGAAGGGGTCCTTGCACAGCACGGTGCGCTGTGCCTGGTCGTTGAGCTTCAGGTGCACCCAGTCCACCGTGAAGTCGCGGCGCTGCTCCTGGGCGCGGCGGATGAACTCGCCGCGCAGCCGGGCCCGCGTGGTCTGCGGCGGCACCGACTTGGCCTCGAAGATCTTCAGGTCGCCGACCACCCGGTCCATCTGGCCGCGGTTCTGCATCAGGTAGAACAGCCCGCGGTCGCGGTGGATGTCGTGGTAGGTCAGGTCGAGCTGGGCCACCCTCGGAGAGGACAGGGACAGGTCGTGCTTGTCCCGGTAGCGCTCCAGCAGCAGGTACTTGGCGACCCAGTCGATCTCCCGGGAGACGGTTTCCAGGTTCTGGGTCTCGACCGCCTCCAGGGTGCGCTGCCACAGTTCCAGGACGCGCTTGCCGGTGGCGTCGGTGCCGTGCCGGTCGACGTAGCTCTGCACCTTGTCCAGGTACTCGCGCTGGATCTCCAGCGCACTGGCCTCGCGGCCGTTGGCCAGGCGCACCTTGCGGCGTCCGGTCATGTCGTGGCTGACCTCGCGGATGGCCCGGATGGGGTTCTCCAGCGTGTAGTCGCGCATGACCACACCGGCCTCGATCATCCGCAGCACCAGGTCGGTGGAGCCCAGCTTGAGCAGGGACGTGGTCTCGCTCATGTTGGAGTCGCCGACGATGACGTGCAGGCGGCGGAAGCGCTCGGCGTCGGCGTGGGGCTCGTCGCGGGTGTTGATGATGGGGCGCGAACGCGTGGTGGCCGAGGAGACGCCCTCCCAGATGTGCTCGGCCCGCTGGCTGACACAGAACAGGGCGCCGCGGGGGGTCTGTAGGACCTTTCCGGCACCGCAGACGATCTGTCGGGTGACCAGGAAGGGGATGAGCACGTCGGCCAGGCGGCCGAACTCGCCGTGCCGTCCGACGAGGTAGTTCTCGTGGCAGCCGTAGGAGTTGCCCGCCGAGTCGGTGTTGTTCTTGAACAGGTAGATGTCCCCGGCGATGCCCTCCTCGTGCAGGCGCTGCTCGGCGTCGACCTGCAGCCCCTCCAGGATGCGCTCACCGGCCTTGTCGTGGGCCACCAGGTCCACGAGGTTGTCGCACTCGGGGGTGGCGTACTCGGGGTGGCTGCCCACGTCCAGGTACAGACGGGCGCCGTTGCGCAGGAACACGTTGCTGCTGCGCCCCCAGGAGACCACCCTGCGGAAGAGGTAGCGGGCGACCTCGTCGGGAGACAGGCGGCGCTGTCCCCGGAAGGTACACGTGACCCCGTACTCGTTCTCCAGCCCGAAGATCCGTCGTTCCACGCGGCCTCACCAACTTCCCGTCACCGGGTGCGGACGACGGGGCCTCGCCGTCCGCACCCGCCCGTCCGGTGCGGCGCCTCGGTCGCGCCGCACCGGGATCATCGTTTCCAGGTCACTCGTCGGCCTCGTCCGCGGTGTCCGCACCGGAGGTCCCGCCTCCGGAGGCGGCGCGTCCGTTGGCCTTGCCCTCCTCGATGAGCCTGGTCAGGCGTCGGCCGTGGATACGGCGGAACTTGCGGTGCTGCCTCGCCCGTTCCAGGATGGCGACCTCCAGGTTGGAGGCCTCCAGTTCGCGCTCCTCACCGTTCTCCCGGGCCAGGGCGTGGGTGGCCGCGTTGAGGGCGGCGCTGAGGGAGGCGTCGGCGGCGAAGCGGTCCTTGAGCACGTCCGACACGTGTTCGGAGGAGCCGCCCACGGCCACGAAGCCCTGCTCGTCCACGATGGAGCCGTCGAAGGTGATGCGGTAGATCTCGTCCTCGTCGGCGGCGTCGCCGACCTCGGCGACGACGATCTCCACCTCCCAGGGCTTGAGGCTCTCGCTGAAGACGGTGCCCAGGGTCTGGGCGTAGATGTTGGCGAGCTGGCGCCCGCTGACGTCGCGGCGGTCGTACTGGTACCCGCGCACGTCGGCGAAGCGCACACCCATCAGGCGTAGGTTCTCGAACTCGGGGTAGCGCCCGACGGCGGCGAAGCCGATGCGGTCGTAGATTTCGCTGATCTTGTGCAGGGTGCGGGACATATTGTCCGCCACCATGAGAATGCCGCCCTCATACTGCAGGACGACGGCGCTGCGGCCGCGCGCGATACCCTTGCGCGCGTAGTCCGCCTTGTCCTTCATCTGCTGTTCGGGGGCGACGTAGAACGGCATCGACACCGCGGATCGTTTCCTTACCTAGTCGGGAGATGTCTGGTTGGGGACGGGGCGGCTCAGCCCAACGGGGCCGTGGGGCCGTCGGGGTTGGCCGCGCGTCCCTCGACCACCTCGGTCGCCAGGCGGGCGACCTCTTCGGTGGACAGGCGGCGGTGGCCGTCCTCGGTGATGACGTCGACAAGGGGGAAGATCTTGCGGTGCAGGTCGGGGCCTCCGGTGGCGGAGTCGTCGTCAGCGGCGTCGTAGAGGGCCTCCAGGGCGACCTTGGTGGCGCCGGTCTGGTCGAGGTCCTCGCGGTAGAGCTTCTTGACCGATCCCCTGGCGAAGACCGAGCCGGACCCGATGGAGTGGTAGCGGTGCTCCTCGTAGCGGCCGCCGACGGCGTCGTAGCTGAACACCCGGCCCTGTTCGGTGTTCTCGTCGAAGCCGACCAGGAGCGGGACGACGACGAAGCCCTGCATGGCCATGCCCAGGTTGCCGCGGACCATCTGGGAGAGCTTGTTCGCCTTACCCTCCAGGGAGAGCGACCGGCCCTCCATCTTCTCGTAGTGCTCCAGCTCCACCTGGTAGAGGCGGGCCAGTTCGATGCCGATCCCGGCCGAACCGGCGATGGCCACCGCGGAGAACTCGTCGGTGCGGAACACCTTCTCCATGTCGCGGTTGGCGATGACGTTGCCCTGTGTGGCCCGGCGGTCACCGGCCACCAGCACGCCCCCGGGAAAGGTCAGGGCGACGATGGTCGTGGCGTCGGGAGTGAGGTGCTCGGTCCCGCCGCCCGGGGGCAGCTTGTGTCCGGGCAGCATCTCGGGGCTGACCGAACTGAGAAACTCGGTGAAGGACGAGGTCCCCGCACTCATGAAAGCGGCAGGCAACCGTCCGCCCTCGAACCCTTCGAACACGCGACTCCCTCCACTCGCGTCCCACCCCTGTGTTGGGGGCGGGTGGGACGCCTCTGTTCTTGTTGACTGTGGCCGGACCGTGTTCCGGCCGTTGGGACTGACCCTAGTCCTGCGTGCGGCGGGGCCGGCCGCGCTGGAATGCGCTGTCAGCGAACCGCCGCCGGGGACTACTGGCCGCCCTTCTGCACGAACTGCCGGACGAAGTCCTCGGCGTTGTTCTCCAACACGTCGTCGATCTCGTCGAGGATGTCGTCGACGTCCTCGTCCAGCTGTTCCTTGCCTTCCTGGACGTCGGTCGAGGCCTCGGTCTCCTCGACCTCCTCGTCGCGGCGCGAGGTGTGCTTCTGACCGCCGGTGTCCTTCGTCGCCATGGCTTCCTACCTCCCGTTCGGGCTCCCCGTTCGGGGCTCTCGCCCTTATCTTGGCCCAACACCGGGCGCCTCAACCCCCTTCCCGGTGCCCGATACTCGCTAGTTACCTTGGACCGTCCGTATGCCCGTGCACGTGCCCGTACGTGTGCCGGTCGCGCTCCGGGCGTGTCAGGCGGAGCGCCGCTCCGACCCCCGGGACCGCTCTCGCGCTCCGTCCCGCCACGGGCGGAGGACCCGGGCGGTGTCCGCGTCCGGCCGCTCCGCACCCCCTGCGTTACCCATGGGCCTGTGGACGGAAATCAACCTTAGCCAAAAACCCCAAGGTCAAACAGACCGCCACCACAGGCCGCATAGTGCGCTACGAAGCTGATATCGCAGGGCACTTCCCCCTCCCGTGCGAATGGCGCGTCCGTGCGTCGGTGCCGTCGGCGACGAGGCGCGCCGGCCGAACGGCGGACGCCGTTCGGCCGGACTCCCGCGACCGACGGATCCGGTTCGGACGGTTCCGCGCCGGCGGGCCGCCAGGCCGGGTGGGACCGGGGCCGCCGGAGCGGTCACGACCGCGCGTGCACGCGTGGCCGCGGGCGCGGGACAGCGGCCGCGACCGCTTCCGGCCAGGCATGCGCCCTTTCGTGCGCATACCGAACCGGTCATTTCTCCCCTCGAGGGGACCCGTGACCTCCGGAGTTACACCCATGTAGCCGGATGATCACCGATGGCACCCGGTACCAGTGTCCGCATCCGGCCACAGAACACCCCTTGCGTACATAGCGCCGTTTCGATCCGTGATCACGCGAATGCGAGGATCGGGAGGTCGCACGGACGGCGACTACGCGTAGCCATCACCAAACGAGGGGTCATGGGACCATCCCCTCCCCTTCTGAATGGATCTACACCAAGAGGGTCTTTTCACCAACAAAGTGTGCACTTATGGTTAGGGATCGTTTACCGGATGTCTCGGTGAACTTCGGGAGTCGGACCAACTCCGGCCCTCGAAAGGGGCTTTACGTACCCACAGGAATGGAAGCCCCGATCCCCCCGTCAATCCCCCTGGAGAGTTAAGGACCCATGCGACCCTCCCCCGTTATCTCCGCCGTCGGCACAGGAGCACTGGCCTTCGGCTTGGCACTGTCCATGGCTCCGGGAGCCCTCGCGGCGACCGGACCCGTACCCCAGACCCCCGTCGCCGACGACAACGCGTCCAGCATGCTGGAGGCGATCGAGCGAGACCTCGACCTGTCCCCGTTCGAGGCCGAGTCTCTCCTCGAGGCGCAGGAAGCCGCCATCGACACCGACGCCAAGGCCACCGAGGCCGCAGGAGAGGCCTACGGCGGCTCCCTGTTCGACACCGAAACCCAAGAGCTCACCGTCCTGGTGACCGACGACTCGGCGGTCAAGGCGGTCGAGGCCGCCGGCGCCGAGGCCACCGTGGTCTCCCACGGCGCCGAGGGCCTGACCGAGGTCGTCGAGGACCTCAACGAGGCCGAGGTCCGTGAGGGCGTCCTGGGCTGGTACCCGGACGTGGCCAGCGACACCGTCGTGGTCGAGGTGCTGGAAGGCTCCGAGGCCGACGTCGACGCCCTGCTCGCCGACGCGGGTGTGGACGCCTCCGCCGTCAAGGTGGAGGAGACCGGCGAGACCCCGCAGACCTACGCCGACATCGTCGGCGGCGTGGCCTACTACATGGGCGGCCGCTGCTCCGTCGGCTTCCCCGCGACCAACAGCTCCGGCCAGCCCGGTTTCGTCACCGCCGGCCACTGCGGCACCGTCGGCACCGGCGTCACCATCGGCAACGGCCGCGGCACCTTCGAGCGGTCGGTCTTCCCCGGCAACGACGCCGCCTTCGTGCGGGGCACGTCCAACTTCACCCTGCACAACCTGGTCTCCCGCTACAACGGCGGCTACCAGTCGGTGACCGGCACCAGCCAGGCCCCGGTCGGCTCCGCCGTGTGCCGCTCCGGCTCCACCACCGGCTGGCACTGCGGCACCATCCAGGCCCGCAACCAGACCGTGCGCTACCCGCAGGGCACCGTCTACTCGCTCACCCGTACCAACGTGTGCGCCGAGCCCGGTGACTCCGGCGGTTCGTTCATCTCCGGTTCGCAGGCGCAGGGCGTCACCTCCGGTGGCTCCGGCAACTGCTCCTCCGGCGGCACGACCTACTACCAGGAGGTCATGCCGATGGTGAACTCCTGGGGCGTGCGCATCCGCACCAGCTGATCCCGTTCCCTGATCCGTCCCCCGTCCGCGCGCAGGCGCGGGCGGGGGACGCCCGTGTGCGGGACACGCGGCGCCGGGCGGCGCGTGTCCCCGTGCGCCGCGGTGCCCGCGGCGCACGGGACGCCCGTGTACGGGGTCAGCGCCCGCCTGTGAGCACCGAGACCAGGTCGGCGGCGGTGTCGGAGGCGTCCAGCAGGTCCCCCACGTGCTCCTTGGTCCCCCGGAGCGGCTCCAGGGTGGGCACCCGCTGCAGGGAGTCGTAACCCGGCAGGTCGAAGATCACCGAGTCCCAGGAGGCCGCGGCCACCTCGTCGGCGTACTTGGCCAGGCAGCGTCCCCGGAAGTAGGCCCGGGTGTCCTCCGGCGGCTCGGTGACCGCGCATACCACATCCGGCTCCTCCAGCAGGCGCTGCATCCGCCCGCGCGCCGCCAGGCGGTTGTAGATCCCCTTGTCGGCCCGCACGTCCGAGTACTGCAGGTCCACCAGTTGCAGGCGCGGATGCGACCACTCAAGGTCGTCACGGGAGCGGTAGCCCTCCAGCACCTTGAGCTTGGCGACCCAGTCCAGCTCGGTGGCCAGGTCCATCGGGTCGCCGCCCAGGCGGTTGAGCACCGACTCCCAGCGGTCCAGGACGTCGGCGGTGTCGGGGTCCACGTCGGTGCCGAAGCGGTCCTCCACGTACTTGCGGGCCTGGTCCAGGTACTCGCACTGCAGCTCCAGCGCGGTCATCCGACGCCCGTCGCGCAGCCGCACCCGGTGCGTGAGGCCCGGGTCGTGCGAGACCGCCCGCAGGTCGGCCACCGGGGTCTCCAGGGACAGGTCCGCGCTCAGGAAGCCGTCCTCGATCATCGACAGCACCAGCGCGGTCGTCCCCAGCTTGAGGTAGGTGGAGATCTCGCTCATGTTGGCGTCGCCGATGATGACGTGCAGCCGCCGGTAGCGGTCGGGGTCGGCGTGCGGTTCGTCCCGTGTGTTGATGATGGGACGCTTCAGGGTGGTCTCCAACCCCACCTCGACCTCGAAGAAGTCGGAGCGCTGGGAGATCTGGAACCCGGTGCCCTGCCCGTCGGAGCCGATGCCGACCTTGCCCGAGCCCGTCACCACCTGCCGGGAGACGAAGAAGGGGATCAGGTGGCGGACGATGTCCCCGAAGGGCGTCGACCGGTTCATCAGGTAGTTCTCGTGGCAGCCGTAGGAGGCGCCCTTGTTGTCGGTGTTGTTCTTGTACAGCTGGATGGGCTCGATCCCGGGCGTGGCGGCAGCCCGGGCCGCGGCGTCGGCCATCACCCTCTCCCCCGCCTTGTCCCACAGCACCGCGTCACGCGGGTTGGTGACCTCCGGCGCCGAGTACTCGGGGTGGGCGTGGTCCACGTACAGGCGGGCGCCGTTGGTGAGGATGACGTTGGCCAGTCCCAGGTCCTCGTCGGTGAGCTGGGTCGGGTCGGCCACGTCACGTGTCAGGTCGAAGCCGCGCGCGTCACGTAGCGGGTTCTCCTCCTCGAAGTCCCAGCGGGCACGCCGTGCCCGAGCCGCCGAGGCGGCCAGATAGGCGTTGACCACCTGGGTGGAGGTGACCATCGCGTTGGCCCCGGGGTTGCCTGGCACGGAGATCCCGTACTCGGTCTCGATACCCATAATCCGCCGCACACTCATGGTGAGAGGTTATCCACCGTGGCCCGGTCTTGAACGCCCACGCGCCAATTGTGGCCCAAGTGCCGTGTTCCCGGGCGTTTCGCGACAGGCGGCACACTACTGTCATCCCAGGTCGGACCGTATCCACGCGTTGAGGGGGCACACGGCACGCCCGGGAACTTCCCGTCGGAGCGGAGGGTGTCCCGGCGCCGGGACGGGGCGCCGGGGCCGGCGGTACCGGACCCGGCGCCCCGCCGTCACCGCGGACCGGCCTCGTGGTCGCCGCGCAGGATCCGGTCGACCAGGTCCTTCCGGAGCGTCCCGTAGCCGGTGGCCGCCCACACGCTCTCCTCCGCGGGCACCTCGTAGTAGGGGACCTCACGGCCGCGGTGGCGCGCGGGCAGGACGGTGGGACGCCGCCGGTCGCGGACGGCCCCGGCGCACGGTGCGCACAGCGGCACCGTGACGTCACCGCGCCCGCCGAACTCGCGCCACCGCGTCATCTTGGTGACGGTCCCGTGGAGCGGGTTCGCGTAGCAGTGCGAGCGCACGGGCGTGGAGCGCCGGCGACCGGACGGGCGGACGGCCCGGTTGATGTGGTCCTCCGCCGCGTCCAGCAGCACCAGCACCCCGGCGATGTCGGCCAGCGCCCCCTCCTCGGGGAGCCCGTCGTAGACCCGGCGGGCCGCCGCGTGTGCGTCGAGTGCCTGGTGGAGCGCCTCGACCGCGGTGGGGTCGTCGGCGGCCGGCACGGCGGCGCCCACCCGTTCACCGACCTCCACCAGTTCCCTCCCGGCCCTGTCGGCCAGTTCGTCCCTGCGGGCCTGGTTCGCGTTGTCGAAGGCGGCGTGCTGGGGCAGCGACGGGGCCCTGCGGGGCCTGCGCCAGCGGAACAGGGCCACGCCCAGCCCGAGCAGGGCGAGTCCGGCCAGGACCCAGGGCAGCACCGTGAACAGCGCGTACGTGCCCGGCCCGAGCGAGTAGTACCAGTCGGACACCCCCGTCCGCCGCTGCTCGTCGGCGGCGGTGTAGATCCCCTCGGGGTCGTCGGACAGCGCGACCTCCACCGCCCTCTCCACGCGCTCCGCGACCGGGGCGTCATAGCCCATCTCCATGGAGACGGCCTGGGAGGCGTAGAAGCCGCGGCTCACCTGGGTCGCGCTCCCCGTGGAGAAGTCGTGCCCGGACAGCCTCTCCCCGTCCAGGACCAGGTAGTGCCCCTCGCCGCCGATCCTGTCGTGCACGGCCGCCGCCATGAGGTCCGCCTGGCCGTTCCAGTCCCCGCCCTCGATCAGGGGGACGGCCAGCACGCGCAGCGGCACGCCGGATTCGGTGATCCGCTGCCCCATCTCCTGGGCGAGCTCCTCGGGGAAGGCACTCGCGTAGGAGGGGTCGACGTGGACCGGCGACTCCTCGAGCTCGGCCACGACCCGTTCCGTCGCGCTCATCTCCTCCTGGACCGTGTCGGCCCGGCCGACCGACGGCGCGGCGGGCACGAGGGCGACGGCCAGAAGCGCCGCCGCCACGGCCGGCCGGAAGCGGGCGGATCGGTGCTCAGCGAACATGGGACTCCCCCATCAGGTCTTCGGCGTCGAGTCGGCCCCCGGCCCCGTATCCGGTCACGACCCACCGTCGGTCCAGTTCCAGGTGCGGCCGGCGCCCGCCCGGGGGGACGGCGACCCTGAGCGTGCGGCGCTCGCGCATCCGGTCCGACAGCAGGGCGCAGGAGGCGCACACGGGCTGCCGGTGGCGGGGGCCGTGCAGGACCGACGGGCCGTGCAGGGGATTCACCATACAGACCGGGGCCCCGGCCCCGGCCGCGGTGTCGGGATCGGAGTCGAGCCGGCGCACCGCGCGGTCCGCCAGCACCACGACCCCGACCAGGTCGAGTTCGTCCGGTTCACCGCCCAGGACGGCCATGGCCGCGTCGGTCTCGCGCAGAGCCCCGTCCAGGCCGGCGCGGTCGGCCGGAGCCTTCTGGACCGCCTTGGCGGCGCGGCGGACCGCCCGGTCGGCACGCGGCCGCAGGAGGCGTCCGGGCACGGTGTCCATACGCGTCACGGCGCCGAGCGCGGACCACACCAGGGCGAGGACCGCCAGAGCGGAGAGGGGGCCGACCGCGAACAGCGCCTTGCCGAAGTCCCCGGAGGCGAACTCGGACAGCTTCGAGGGTTCGGGGGCCGGTTCGGTCCCCCACTCGATCCAGCTCGGCACCGGTGGCTCCTTCTCCGGAGCGGCCGACACCTTCTCCAGCTCGTCCAGCAGCTCGTCCAGCGCCTGTGCGGCCGTGTAGTCGAACCGGGTTCCGGTCACGTCCGTCAGGGGATACCGTCCGGCCTCCTCGGGAAGGGCCACCCCGAACAGGGCCGCCTTCACCTCGGGGGCGGTTCCGGCCTCGGCGCTCACGACGACGAAGACGCCGTTCTCGTCCATGGCGTGGTGGAGCGCGTGCGCGAAGACCTCCGGGTCGCCGCCGGACTCGTCGGACCGGCTCATGGGAAGCACCGCGGTGTAGACCGGCGGTTCGATGCCGGCCACGCGTTCGGCGATCCCGGACAGCGCCTCCGCGCTCTCCCCCGCCAGGGGGTCCACGTACAGGGGATCGTCCCGCATCTGCGCGGCGACCCGGTCGACCCGGACCGTGGAGGTGACGTAGGGGGCGAGGGAGGGCCGGGGCGGCCCCACCTGCTCTTCCTCCTTGGGCAGGGCCGAGGTGTTGAGGTGGATCAGGGACGCGGCCACGGTGGCGGTCCCCGCGAGGAGGACCAGGGTCCTGCCCGCCGCCAGGGCCCGGTCCCCGGGCGGCCTTGCGGTGAGCCCCACCGCGGTGGCCCGGCCGCGCCTCCCCGAGCGGACCGCGGTGAGGAGCAGCCACACCGTCACCGTCATGCCGGCGGTGACCGCGGTGGCCTCGCCCAGAGCCGCCGGGCCGCTGACGGTCCTCAGCCCCAGCTCGTCGATGCGGTGCTTCAGCCACCAGCCGGCCGGGAGGGCCGCGTACCACCGCGGCTCGGCCCGCTCGGCGAGGTCGGGGGCGGTCAGCGTGTCCACGAAGGTGTCGGCCATCGTGTCCAGCGGCGTGTAGTAGGTGAACGCGCTCTCCCAGGAGAGCACCCGGTCCGCCTCCTCCACGGGCAGGTCCACCTGCCGGGCCATCGCCTGTACCCGGGAGGCCCCCGGCTTCAGGAGGACGTACAGACCGGGTTCGCCCACACGGTCCTGCAGGGCGGAGAGGAAGGGACGGCCCCAGGACGCGTTCTCCGGGACGGCGCTGGCCACGACGTGGTACGGGACGTCCAGCCGGCCGAACGAGTCGTTCAGGCTCCGCTCCAGCTCCGCCAGGTCGTAGTCGCCCGCGAGCGACTCGTGGACGACGACCGCCTCGCCCTCGGGCCGCTGTTCCAGGAGTCCGGCGAAGTACTCGGCGTCGCTCACCCCGCCCTCGGGGCGGTCCTCGGGACCGGCGTGGGCGGGGGCGGCGGGGAGCACCACGAGAACGGCCAGCAGCGGCACCGTCAGGAACGACAGCGCGCGGCGGACAGCGGTCGCGGGGAACGGGGGACGCATCACCACAACCTACTTCAGCCCCCCTCCCGGCCGACCTGCGGGTGTGCCGTCTCCCCGGGCCGACCGGCGGCGCGTGCCCGACTGCGGCACCTGCGCCGAGGACGGCACGGACGCCGACCGCATCCGCGACCGCGACGACCACCGGGTGGGAGCCCTCCAGTCGCTGTGTTCGTGGCACCACGCAAGAAAGACCGCGGAAGAAGCCGACACGTCCGGGTTCCACCCCTCCCCGTGAGGTGCACCCCGGCCTGCTGTGACTATCTCTGCTGCCTGCGCGCTTGGACCACAGCGCCTGATCGTGTCGATGGCACTCAGCAGCAGTCAACCTCGGATCCGGGTGGGGACGGAGCTTCGCTGATGTGGCCCCGGCAGCGGCCGCGGCGATGACTGGCTTCCGCTCAACAGGGCGTGACCGGAGCACAGCGACCGCGTGCTGCACAGATGAGGGTGCTCTCCGGGCAGGAGACCGGCCCCGGCGCCGGCCTGTTCGCCACTCACCGCCGTCAGCGGGACCGGCGCTGTGCCACTTGCTCGGTCGGGATCTCCTAGTGACCCCCAAGACACGGAAAGCGCACCAGCAATTCATCCCAAGCCTGACCGGGGATAAAAATATGGTTTATGTGGTTTTGTCTGCTTTGGCGATAAAGAATAGCTTATGTCTTTGAATGGGGTGTATGTGGATTTATTTCTGGGGGTATGTGGCCCGAACACTCATCTCACCGCCCCGGTTCCACCACGGAGCCGGGGCTGTTTCGAGGGAGAACCCATGAAGAACCGAAAGCTGGCACTGCTGGCGTTCGCTCTGCCCGTCGGCGCACTCACCGCAGCGTCGCCCGCCTGGGCCGATGAGTCGACGACGCTGCACGCCGACCTCGCTCCGCTCAACGACTCCGGTGCGAGCGGCACCTCCACGGTGACGGTCGAGGGCACCAGGGTCACCGTCGACATCGACACCTCCGGGCTGCTGGCCGAACAGCCGCACGCCCAGCACTTCCACATCGGCGGCACGAACATGTGCCCGAGCTCGGACGCCGTTGACGACGTCGAGGACGACGACCGCCTCAGCACCTCCGAGGGACAGCCCTCCTACGGCGGGATCGAGGCCTCACTGACCACCGAGGGCGACACCTCGCCCGACAGCGCTCTGGCGGTCGAGCGCTTCCCCGCCGCCGACGCTGACGGCAACGTCTCCTACCAGCGGACCTTCGAGGTGTCCGCGGACGTGGCCTCCGCGATCGAGGCCGGTGAGGCCGTGATCGTCCAGCACGGCGTGGACTACAACGGCAACGGTGAGTACGACGCGGAGGGCGGTGGCGCCAGCGACCTGGATCCGGAGCTGCCCGCAGAGGCCACCGACCCCGCCACGTGCGGCAAGCTCACCCCCGCGCCCGAGGGCGGTATGGCCGCGGGTGGTGGCGGTACCGGTTCCGAGGGCCTGGACGCGCTGGCGCTCGGTTCCGGCGCGGCCCTGGTGGCTGTGGCCGGTGCGGGGTTCCTGGCCCGTAAGCGGATGTTCCAGGGCCGTTGACATGAGTGGGCACGCGCAGTCCGGACACTCGGCCGATGAGCGCTGAGCGCCCACGTGCCGGGGATGGCCGCCGCAGAGGCTCTGCGGCGGCCATCGCCGTGGCCGCGACCACGGGGGCACTGCTGATCGCCTTCGCCCTCACCACAGGCCAGGACGAAGCGCCGGCGCCGCCCGGCCACAGCGCCCAGTCCCAGCGGAGCACGGGGGACGGGCCAGAGGTGGCACGCACCTCCCCGCCCTCACCCCGGGCACACGCGCGGTCGCTACCGCACTCCGCGCCGGTGGGGTTGGAGATCGAGGCGATCGGAGTGGACGTCGACGACGTCGTCCGGCTGGGGCTGGAACCGGACGGCGAGATCGAGGCGCCCCAGGACTACGACGCGGTGGGCTGGTACGAGCACGGGCCCTCGCCCGGCCAGTCGGGACCGGCGGTCATCGGCGGCCACGTCGACTCACGGACCGCACCGGCCGTGTTCTACCGCCTGGGGGAACTCCAGCCCGGGGACACGGTCCGGGTCGAGCGCGCCGACGAGACCACGGTCGGCTTCACCGTGTACGCGGTCGAGCAGCACCCCAAGGACGACTTCCCGACCGAACGGGTCTACGGACCCACCGGCGGCGGCCCCGAGCTGAGGTTGATCACGTGCGGCGGCCGGTTCGACGAGGCCACGCGCAGCTACCGGAGCAACACCGTGATCTACGCGGAACTGGCCCCCCAGTCCTGACCCCGGCGCATGGCGCCCCTCTGGTGAGAGGCGGGCCACGACCACAGGCTTGGTCGGCTTCACCGCCTGCTCGCGGGTCCCGGTCGTGGACACCTGGAGGTGGACGTTCATGGAGGGGTCCGTTTCGTCACAGGGGTGGGACGTGGTGAAGGCACATCACCCCGCCCATGGCCGCGCTGGTGTTCCTGGCATCGCCGTGTCAGCGCCGTCCACCGCCCTGAGGCCGGGTGGATGCTCGGGGCACCGCCCGCCGGAACAGCTCCCACAGTCCGTCCGGCACCGGCCGCCCGACCGTCGACGCCCGGCCGGGCTGCCGAGAACCCGAACGAGACGGGCTCCAGCACGGGGCCGGAGGCGGTCGCGGCACACGAGGGGGCCGACCGGTGGTCCGGTCGGCCCCCGAAGCGCTCTCGGCGTGCGCCGCTACAGGTACTGGCCGGTGTTGGGCACCGTGTCGATGCTCCGCCCGGAGTCCGTACCCTTCTTGCCAGTGACCAGGGTCCGGATGTAGACGATGCGCTCGCCCTTCTTTCCGGAGATCCGCGCCCAGTCGTCGGGGTTGGTGGTGTTGGGCAGGTCCTCGTTCTCGCTGAACTCGTCCACGCAGGCCTGGAGCAGGTGCGAGACCCGAAGCCCCTTGGACTGGTGGTCGATGAAGTCCTTGATGGCCATCTTCTTGGCCCGGTCGACGATGTTCTCGATCATCGCGCCGGAGTTGAAGTCCTTGAAGTACAGGACCTCCTTGTCACCGTTGGCGTAGGTGACCTCCAGGAAGCGGTTCTCCTCCCCCTCGGTGTACATGCGCTCCACGACCCGCTGGATCATGGCGTCCACCGTGGCCTTGGCGGAACCGCCGTGCTCGGCGAGGTCCTCGTCGTGCAGCGGCAGGTCGGGGGTGATGTACTTGCCGAAGATGTCGCGTGCCGCCTCGGCGTCGGGCCGCTCGATCTTGATCTTGACGTCCAGGCGGCCGGGCCGCAGGATCGCCGGGTCGATCATGTCCTCGCGGTTGGAGGCGCCGATGACGATGACGTTCTCCAGGCCCTCGACACCGTCGATCTCGCTGAGGAGCTGGGGCACGATCGTGTTCTCCACGTCGGAGGACACACCGGAGCCGCGGGTGCGGAAGATCGAGTCCATCTCGTCGAAGAAGACGATGACCGGGGTGCCCTCGGAGGCCTTCTCACGCGCACGCTGGAAGACCAGGCGGATGTGGCGCTCGGTCTCGCCCACGTACTTGTTGAGCAGCTCCGGGCCCTTGATGTTGAGGAAGAAGCTCTTGCCGACGTCGCGGCCGGTGCGCTCGGACACCTGCTTGGCCAGTGAGTTGGCGACCGCCTTGGCGATGAGCGTCTTACCGCACCCGGGAGGACCGTAGAGCAGTACGCCCTTGGGCGGGCGCAGCTGGTGCTCGTAGAACAGCTCCTTGTAGAGGTAGGGCAGTTCGACCGCGTCGCGGATCATCTCGATCTGCCCGGTCAGGCCGCCGATGTCGGTGTAGGCGATGTCGGGGACCTCTTCGAGGATGAGCTCCTCGACCTCGGACTTGGGGATGCGCTCGTACACGTACCCCGAGCGCGGCTCCAGCAGCAGGGAGTCCCCCGGACGGACCGGTTCGTCGCGCAGCGGCTCGGCCAGCCGCACGATCCGCTCCTCGTCGTGGTGGGAGATCACCAGGGCGCGGTCGCCGTCCTCAAGGATCTCCTTGAGCAGGACCACCTCGCCGACGGTCTCGAAGGACTCCACCTCGACGACGTTGAAGGCCTCGTTGAGCATGACCTCCTGGCCCGGCCGCAGGCTGTCCAGGTCCACCGACGGGCTGACGTTGACCCGCATCTTGCGGCCGTTGGTGAAGATCTCAACGGTCTCGTCCTCGCGCGAGCCCAGGTAGACGCCGAAGCCGGAGGGCGGCTGGGCCAGCCGGTCGACCTCCTCCTTGAGCGCCACGATCTGCTCGCGCGCCTCCTTCAAAGTGGAGACGAGCCGTTCGTTCTGACCGTTGGCGGCGGCGAGGTTGGCCTGGGCCTCCCGTAGCCGTTCCTCCAACAGGCGTACATGCCGGGGCGAATCAGCGAGCTTACGCCGGACCACGCTGAGTTCCTTTTCCATGTAGGAGACCTGGGCCGTGAGTTCTGCGACTTCACGGTCCCGGTCGCTCTGACGCTCGTCGTCGCGCTCGGCCACGTCCGCCACCTCCCTATGAGGAACTACATCGGAGCCTACCTACCCTCGCCCATTTCCTAACCTCCCGGGGAGGACGAGTGTCGTAGGCCTCATTTCCGAGTCTTGCGTCATCACAGGTCAGAGTGCTACCGGATGACCCGACGTAATGAGAAAGTAACCTCCGCGTCCGGCCCGGGGCAAGCGCCCCACGGATGCCGGCGCTCTTTTCGGCGCACGTCAGCGGGCTTTTCCGGGTACGCCGGAGCCCGCCCGGGCAAGGATCCGCGAGGCCGTACGGAGGGTGTCCGCTGCGGAGTCCGGTGTGCCCGGGCGGGCTCGGAGGAGGGGAGGGGGCGCCGCCTACTCGTCGGCGGAGGAGTCGGGGTCCCCGGGCGTCTCGGGCGCTCCGGACCCGTCGGGCACCCCGGGCGCCTTCGCGTCGGCGGCCGTGTCCCCGGCCTCCCCGACCGGGGCCGGCTCCGGCGCGCCACCGGCCGCAGCTTCGCGGTCGCGCTCCCGCGCGGCGGTGAAGTCCTTGCCGTAGGCGCCCTTGGCCGGACGGCGGCGGCGGTCGGGGGCCTCGACGCCGTCGGCCAGACGGCGCGCGACCACCAGGAACCCGGTGTGACCGATCATGCGGTGGTCCGGACGCACCGCCAGGCCCTCCACGTGCCAGGTGCGCAGCATGGTCTCCCATGAGCGCGGCTCGTAGAAGCGGGCGTCCTCGCGCAGCTCCTCCACCACGCGCGAGAGCTGGGTGGTGGTGGCGACGTAGCAGCACACCAGGCCGCCGGGGATGAGGGCGCGGGCGACCGAGTCCAGGCACTCCCAGGGGGCGAGCATGTCCAGGAAGACGCGGTCGACGTCGGTCTCGTCCAGCTCCTCGACCAGGTCGCCGACCGTGAGCCTCCAGGCCGGGTGCGGACCGCCGTGGAAGCGCTCCACGTTCTTGCGGGCGATCTCGGCGAAGTCGGCGCGGCGCTCGTAGGAGTGCACCATGCCCTGTTCACCGACCGCGCGCAGCAGCCAGTTGGACATGGCGCCGGAGCCCGCCCCGGCCTCCACCACGCGCGCGCCCGGGAAGATGTCGGCCTCCACGAGCACCTGGGCGGCGTCCTTGGGATAGACGATGGTCGCACCGCGCTTCATCGACAGGGTGTAGTCGATCAGCAGGGGGCGCAGCGCCACGTAGGCCGTGCCGGTGTTGGAGCGGACCACGCTGCCGTCGGGCTGTCCGATGAGGTCGTCGTGGTCGACCTTGCCCTTGTGCGAGTGGAAGGCGCCGCCTTCGCGCAGTGTGGTCGTGTGCATGCGACCCTTGGGGTCGGTCAACTGCACGGTGTCGCCGTCGGTGAAGGGGCCGCGGCGGCCATGGATACCGGTCAACGTCGCTCTCGTCTTCCACATCGCTGTTGGTTGGCAGGGCAATCGCCCAGCGTATCGGCCTTCCGGTACCGCGGCGAACCGGCGGGTGCCGCGCGGGGGCGCGGCGGTCGCCGGCCGGGCGCGCCGACCGGGCCGCGGCGGCACGTGCGAAGAGCCGCCCGCCGGGGCAGTATCAGCCTGCGGGGCCGTGACGACGCCCGTCCACCACACGATGACCACGGGAGACGACTACCCATGTCACAGCTGACCACGGGGCTGGGAATCGACATCGGCGGCAGCGGGATCAAGGGGGCGCCGGTCGACCTGGCCACCGGCGAGTTCCTCAAGGAGCGCAAGAAGGTCCTCACGCCGGAGCGGTCCGCCCCCGAGGCGGTGGCCGAGATCGTGCACGAGATCTCCGAGTACTTCCCCGAGACGGCGGGGGCGCCCGTGGGCGTCACCTTCCCCGGCGTCGTACAGCAGGGAGTGGTACGCACCTCCGCCAACCTGGACAAGGCCTGGATCGGCTACGACGCGGGGGAGCTGTTCCGCGAGGCCACCGGCCATCCGGTCCGCGTCCTCAACGACGCCGACGCCGCGGCCGTGGCGGAGACCCGCTACGGCGCCGCCAAGGGGGTGTCGGGGGTGGTGCTGATGACGACCCTGGGCACGGGGATCGGCTCCGCCCTGGTGGTGGACGGGCGGCTGGTGCCCAACACCGAGTTCGGGCACCTGGAGATCGACGGCCACGACGCGGAGACGCGGGCCTCGTCCGCGGCCAAGGACGAGGAGGGACTGTCCTACCGGGAGTGGGCGACCGAGCGGCTGCACCGCTACTACCGGGTGGTGGAGGACCTGCTGTGGCCTGACCTGATCGTGGTCGGCGGCGGGGTGAGCCGCGACGCGGACAAGTTCCTCCCCCTGCTGGACATCCGGACCCCCACCGTGGCCGCTACGCTGCGCAACACCGCGGGGATCGTCGGCGCCGCCCTGGCCGCCGTCGAGACGGAGACCGTCTGAGGGACCGCGCACGGCCCGGACGGCGCCAACCGGCCGGGGTCAGGGATGCAGGCGCAGGCCTTTGAACACCTTGTCGACGTCCCCCCTGGGACCGTGCACGGCCACACCCACCAGGTTCAGGTCCTCCGCGGCCACGGCGAGCACGGCGGCGCGGTTGTCGTCGTCGTTGCCGGTCTTGAACAGCTCCTCGGTGTAGAGCGCGGCGGGCAGGTTCCTGGAGCGGGCGCGGTCGAGTGTGCGGGCCAGGGTCCGCGACTCGGCGGCGTGGACGAGGACGGGTTCGCGGAACATCGGCGAATAGGTGTTGCCGGACGCGTCCTCGTAGGGCTCGCCCATGGACTCGGGCCGGGAGTGGGCGATGCCGCTGCTGAGGAAGGCGACGACGTTGAGCTTTTGCCACGCGGCCAGGTCCTCGCGCACGGCCACGGCGATCTTGGTGTCGAAACGCATGTGCCGATGGTGGCGGAGCCGGCGTTCCCGGTCTTGAACGCTGGTGCGCGCCGGCGGTGCCGGACAATGGGGGCGTGACACAGGACTGGGCCAGGTACTGGAGGTCGCCCGAGCGGCCGCTGGAGGCGATGCACGCGCACTTCGAGCGGCACGCCTACCACCGGCACAGCCACGACGCCTACTCGTTCGGGGTGACGGAGTCGGGGGTACAGGCGTTCAACTGCCGGGGCGGCGCGCACGCGAGCGTGTCCGGAATGGTGCTGGCCTTCAACCCGGAGGACCCGCACGACGGGCACGCCGGTGGCGAGCTGGGATTCACCTACCGGATCGTGCACATCGGACCGGAACTGGTGCGGGAGGTGCTCGCGGACGCCGCCGAGGGGCGGGCCGGGCTGCCGCTGTTCGCCGATCCGGTGGTGCGCGACCCGGCGCTGGCCGCGGCGCTGCGCGGGCTGTACACGGCGCTGTCGCGAGAGGGCTCCGGGCTGGCCGTGGACGAGGCACTGCGCGGTGCGGTGATGTCGACGGTGTGCCGCGGGGCGACGGAGCGTCCGGCGGTGGCGGGGATCTCGGACCCGGACGCGGGGCGCGTGGCGGCGCGGGTGGAGGCCGTGCTGCGTGAGAGGTTTCCCGAGGACGTGGGAGCCGGGGAGCTGGCTTCGGCGGCCGGGCGGAGCCGTTTCGCGGTGTACCGGGCCTTTCGCATGGTGCGGGGAATGGCGCCCAGCGACTACCAGCGGCAGTTGCGGCTGCGGCGGTCCCGGGAGCTGATCGCGGCCGGGGCGTCGCTGGCGGAGGCCTCCGCACTGGCGGGGTTCGCCGACCAGAGCCACCTGACCCGGTGGTTCGGCCGGTACTACGGGATCACGCCGGGGGAGTTCCGCGCGGCGGGCGGCTAGGTCACGGGCCCCGGGAGGAGGGACCGCCGGACGGTGCCGTGTGGAGGGCGGGCGAGGCCGGGCGGCCCCGCGCAGAGGGAGACTGGGTTTCGGGGAGAACCCGGGCCCCGCCCGCCTTCCGGGCGCGGACGACACACGCGCCCGCATGAGCGCGGACCGACGGCCCGCGCGTGCTCAGGTGTCGCCGACGGCCACGGACAGGGCGCCCGCGATCCGCCGCGCGGCGTCGGAGGTCCGGGCGACCGGCGAGAGGGGGACCCCCGCCAGCGACGGCGGCACCCCGTCCTGGAGCGGCCAGCGCATCCACCACCACAGGCCGCCCCGGTGGGGCCGCAGCAGGGCCCGCTGGGGCCGGGCCCTGGGGCCGGCGTCGACGGCGCCGAACGCGCCGTCCTCGCGGACCTCCACCCCCCGCGAACGCAGTTCCGCGGCCAGGCCCCGCAGGGCGAGGCCCGCCAGCTCCACGCGGTCCGCCGCCCCGGCCGTACCGGGTGTACCGGTCGCGCCAAGGGCACATCTCAGACTCGGGCTTCCCACAGCCGGGGTCTCAACGGTCACGGGACTTCCCCTCCCAGGCTTTCCGGGACCAACGACTCTTGCACTCTGCCGTACCGGAGAGGGGGGTGGGCGACTCTATGCGTATCCCGCATGGCCCCTTCTTTTTCACACATAGCCACCAAGGCCGCACGGAATCCCTAACCTAAGCTCATGCCCCAACCAGACGGCGTTCTTCCACCGGACCTGTGGACGCGGCCTCGCATGGCGAGCGCCCTGGCCACCTGTGACATGGCCTCGGTCATCGAGGGCGTGCGCACCGCACGCGGATGGTCCCAGGGCGACCTCGCCCGCGCGATCGACTACTCCCAGAGCTGGGTCTCGCGCGTGGTCAACGGCCAGCAGTCACTGACCATCAGCCAGGTACACGACCTCGCCCGACGACTGGGTGTCCCGCTGCACCTGCTGCGTTTCGGCGACGGCCCTCCCCGGGCCGGTTCCGCAGAGAAGGGGGTGGACACCACGAGACGCCGCGACTTCGGGCGTGCGGTCGCCGCGAGTGCCCTGCTCACCGCCACCGCCGCCACGGCCGCCGCGCCGGCGGGCGCCCGGGCGGCGGGCCACCGATGCGTCAACGAGACGACGGCCTCAGCCCTGCGTTCCATCACCGGGGGCCAGCGCCGCATGGACGCCGACTCCCCCGCCCGCCACCTGTTGCCCAGCGCGGTGGCGCACGTGCATCTGTCCGAGCATATGCTCGCGCAGGCGCACGGGACACCGTTCCACTCGGACCTGAGTGCGGCCGCCAGCGAGGCCTCGGGGTTCGCCGCCTGGCTGCACGCCGACCGCGGCGACACGGGATCGGCCCGCACGTACTACCGCACGGCGGTGGCCCGTGCACGGCAGGCGGGCACACGCCTGCTCGACGTGTACATGCTGGGCTCCCTGGCGGCCTTCGAGACCGACACCGCACAGGATCCCCACCTGGGCCTGGGGCTGGTGCAGGAGGCCGGGCACGTCCTCGGCGCCTCGGCCCACCCCACCGCCCGCGCCTGGCTCGCCTGCGTGGAGGCGCTCGCGCACGCCGGGGTCGGCGACGGCCCGGCCGCCGTGCGCGCCATCGGACGGGCGGAGAGGGAGGCGGCCCGGTCGGCCAACACCGACCCGCCCTGGCCGTGGGTGTTCGCCTTCGACGAGGCCAAGGTCGCCGGCTACCGGGCCCTGGTGGGTGTGCGGCTGAGCCGCCCGCACGACGCCCGCCGGGCCTTCGCCGAGGCGTGCGCCCCGAGGGCGGCCAACGCCAAGCAGTCCGCCGTACTACAGGTGGAGCTGGCCTCGGCGCACGCCGAGGCGGGCGACGTGGACGAGGCGTTCCGCCTGGCCCGGGAGGCGCTGGCCACGGGGATGCGGTTCGAGTCGGAGCGGGTCATCGGACGGGTGCGGTCCTTCCGGCGCCGGTACCCGAGGCCGCGGACGCGCTGTGCGGCCGACCTGGACGAACAGCTCACGTCGCTGGTTACCGGTGTCACCGCTTCCGGGTAGAAGAGCCGCGAAGCGAACAAAAGGGAGATTTCGTGATTCGTATCGGAGTCACCGGCCACCGAGCCCTGTCCCCCGAGGTGAGCGGAGCCGTCGCCGAGCTGGTCTCCGCGCACCTGGAGCCGTACGGCTGCGAGATGGTGGGCCTGTCCTGTCTGGCCGACGGCGCCGACGCCGTCTTCGCCGAGGCGGTCCTGGCCGCCGGAGCGCCGTTGGAGGCGGTCGTCCCGGCCGCCGGTTACCGGGAGGCGCTTCCGGAGGAGCACCACCCCGTCTACGACCGCCTGCTGGCACAGGCCGTCCTCGTCCACGATTTACCGCACACCGAGTCCACGTCAAAGGCGCACATGGAGGCCGGAAGGCTGCTCGTGCGGCGCTGCGACCAGCTCGTGGCCGTCTGGGACGGCCGACCCGCGCGGGGCCCCGGCGGCACCGCCGACGTGGTGGCCTACGCGCGCTCGCTCTTTCGCCCGGTGTCGGTGCTGTGGCCCGATGGAGCCCGTCGCTAGGGCGTGTGCCCGCCGGGCACGTCCTGGGCCACCGGTGCGCGCTCCGCTGGTGCATCCGCCGGTACACGCCCGCCGACACGCGTCCCCGCGGACCCGCGCCGCCCGGCCCCGCGGCGGCGGCCTCAGATCCGGCCCGACACCGCCGCGTTCACGTCCGTGGCCCGCAGCACTCCGCGCACACCGCCGTCCTCCGTCACCACCAGGTACTCGGGCAGCGGATGGCTGGTGAGCGTGTTCAGCAGTTCCTCCCCCTCAAGCCCCACCGGCACCAGTGAGTGCGCGGTGACCGCCCGGGCCACACTCGACACCGGAACCCACGCCCGACGCTCCTCGGCGATCGCCTCGGCCGCCGCCGGATGCACGATCGCGGTCGCCGCTCCGCTGGAGTCGGTCACCACGATCTCCACGCCCCCCGCCTCCAGCGCCCGGCGCCGGGCCTCGGCGAGCGGGGTGTCGGCCGGCACCGTCACCGCCTTCCGGGCCAGGTCACGGGCCCGCAGGCGGGGAAGCCGCTCACGCATCCGGGCGGCGCGCAACGCGTCCGTGGCGCCCATCCACATGAAGCCGCCCAGGACCAGGCCCCACACCACGGTCCACGGGCTGGGCCCGCCACCCGCCGACCAGGCCAACGCGAACGGCAGCGACACGACCACCAGGGCCAGTACCCGGCCGCCCCAGGCGGCGGCCACGCTCCCCAGGTAGGGCCTGCCGGTCAGCTTCCACACCCCGGCGCGCAGCAGCCGCCCGCCGTCCAGGGGAAGCCCGGGCATCAGGTTGAACACACCCACCAGCAGGTTGGCGATCCACAGTTGGAACAGCAGCTCACCGACCACGCTGAACGGGTCGGCGAGCAGGTACAGGCCGAATCCGCACGCGGCCAGGAGCAGGGAGAACAGGGGGCCGGCGAAGGCGATCCAGAACTCGCGGCCCGGTGTGGGCGCCTCGCGCTCGATCTCGGAGACCCCGCCCAGCACGTACAGCACGATGCGCCGGACCGGCAGGCCGTACATGCGCGCGACCACCGAGTGGGCGAGCTCGTGCACCAGGACCGAGACGTAGAGCAGGACGGCGAAGACGAACGCCAGCAGGTAGGCGGCGGGGCCCAGCGCCAGACGGTCCTGGACGATGCCGCCGTAGACCAGGGTGATCAGCACCGCCACGATCAGCCACGAGGGCGTCACGTGGACGGGGATGCCGAAGGGGCGGCCGATCAGCAGCCCCGGCTTCGCGGAACGGCTGCGGGATCGGGGCGATGATGGGTCACTACCGGTCGTCACGCCCCCAGCCTACGGCCCGCCCGGCGCGCTCCACCGGCACGTCCGGGCCCGGCGTCCTCTCCCCGCTTCCGGCTCCCACCTGTCACGGCCTTCTCATAGGCTCGTCACATGACCACCGCGTTCCTTCCGTCCGCCCTCTCGCCCTCCCGGGCCTCCGACTTCCTTCAGTGCCCCCTGCTGTTCCGCTTCCGCACCATCGACCGGCTCCCCGAGGCGCCCAGCGCGGCGGCCCTGCGCGGAACCCTCGTCCACGCCTGCCTGGAGCGCCTGTACGAGCTGCCCGCCGAGTCGCGCACCCCGCGCAACGCCCTCGGCCTCGTCGACCCCCAGTGGAGGAAGCTGCGCGAGAGGAAGCCCGAGCTGGAGGAGCTCTTCGCCGACGAGGCCGAGCGCGACACCTGGCTGGAGTCGGCCCGCGCCCTGGTCCAGCGCTACTTCGACCTGGAGAACCCCGCCGCCCTGGAGCCCCGCGACCGCGAGATGCGCATGGACGTGTCCCTGCCCACCGGGCTCAAGCTGCGCGGCTACGTGGACCGCCTCGACGTCACCCCCTCCGGCCAGATCCGGATCGTGGACTACAAGACCGGCAAGTCGCCCCATCCCCGCTTCGAGGACAAGGCCCGGTTCCAGATCTTCTTCTACGCGGTGATGATCTGGCGCGACCTCGGCGTCGTCCCCACCCGCCTCCAGCTCGTCTACCTCGGCGGCGACGGCGCCGTGCGCTGGTACGACCCCACCGAGGACGAACTGCGGGCCGCCGAGACGGAGATCTCCGACGTCTGGGCACAGATCGAGGCGGCCGGACGCGCCGGTGTCTGGGAGCCCAGGAAGAGCAAGCTCTGCGGCTGGTGCGAGCACCAGGCGCTGTGCCCGGAGTTCGGCGGCACCCCGCCGCCCCTGCCCGTCCGCTCCCCCGCCGCCACCGACCCGGCTCCGGGCCCGGGCCCCTCCCCCGAGGCCTGAGCCCGGGGCCCGGGCGGACCGCGGACCGGTCCCCGGATGCGGCACAATCACTCCTGTGCCCGTCTCAGTACTGCTGGTCGACGACCAGCCCCTCGTCCGCGCCGGCTTCCGCATGATCCTGGAGTCCGACCCGCACCTGTCGGTGGTGGGCGAGGCCTCCGACGGCCGCGAGGCGGTCCGCGCGGTCCGGAGCCTGCTGCCCGACGTCGTCCTCATGGACGTGCGCATGGCCGGGATGGACGGCATCGAGGCCACCCGGCAGATCGTGTCGTGGGCGCGGTCCCTGGACCACCGGGTACGGGTACTGGCCCTGACCACGTTCGACCTGGACGAGTACGCGGTCGAGGTGCTGCGCGCGGGCGCCACCGGGTTCCTGCTCAAGGACGCGCCGCCCGCCGAACTCGTGTCGGCCGTCGGGGTGGTCGCGGACGGTTCGGCGATCGTCTCCCCGCCGGTGCTGCGCCGCCTGCTGGACCGCTTCGCCCCGCTCCTGCCCGCCGCCTCGTCCGGCTCCGGGGACGGCGAGGACCCGCTGACCGCCCGCGAGCACGAGGTCCTGCGGCTGCTCGCGCGCGGGTGGTCCAACGCCGAGATCGCCGCCCACCTCGTCCTCGGCGAGACCACCGTCAAGTCGCACGTGGGCAGCATCCTGACCAAGCTGGGGCTGCGCGACCGGGTCCAGGCGGTGGTGTACGCCTACGAACACGGGCTGGTCCGCCCGGGGCAGCTCGACGAGGACGCCGGGCCGCCCTCCCGCTGAACCGGGGCACGGGGACCGCCCCGGGGCGCCGGGGTCCTTCCTCCGAGTACATCCCCGGGCCCCCGGGCAGAACCCTCCGGGGGTCCGCGGCCGCCCCCACGGCCCCGGCGCGTCGCTGTCGGAGGGCGACACGGCTTGACAGGATGTCCCGGTGATCGAACTCACCGGCCACCGCCCCCGCTCCGGGCGAACCCGGCCCCCTCGGGCCGCGTCCCCTCAAGGGTTTGATCAACGCGCCGACCACCGTGGTGTACAGGCGGGGAGGGAACGGAGACAGGGATGCCAAGCAAGCGGGAGCGGCCCGTACCCCCGAGCGAGGACCGCCTGCTCAGCAGGATGCGGGACTGGCGGGCCGCGCACGAGCGCGAGCTGACCCCGGACGGCCTCGAAGAGGACGAGGACGTCGACCTCCCTGACGCACGCGCCATCGACCTGGTGTTGCGCGCGGGCGAGCTGATGCTGGCCAGCGGTGAGGGCACCGAGACCGTCAGCGAGGCCATGCTGAGCCTCTCGGTCGCCTTCGACCTGCCCCGCTCGGAGGTCTCGGTCACCTTCACCACGATCACCCTGTCCATCCACCCCGGCGGCGACCACCACCCGATCACCGGCGAGCGTGTGGTGCGCCGCCGCGCCCTGGACTACTTCCGCGTCAACGAGCTGCACACGCTGGTCCAGGAGTCCGCGCTGGGGCTGCTGGAGCTGGAGGACGCCGCCGCCCGCCTGAAGCAGATCCGGCGCGCCCGCATGCCCTACCCGAACTGGGTCATCGCGATCGGGTTCGGCCTCATCGCCTCCAGCGCGGGCCTCATGGTGGGCGGTGGCTTCGTCGTGGCGGCCGTGGCGTTCATGGCCACCGTGCTGGGCGACCGCACCGCGGTGTTCCTGGCCAAGCGCGGCGTCGCGGAGTTCTACCAGATGACGGCGGCCGCGATCGTCGCGGCGACCATCGGCGTGGCCATGCTGTGGGTGAGCAGCACGCTGGACCTGGGGCTGCAGGCCGGGGCGATCATCACCGGGAACATCATGGCCCTGCTGCCCGGCCGTCCGCTGGTGGCCAGCCTCCAGGACGGGATCAGCGGCACCTACGTGTCCGCGGCGGCCCGTCTGCTGGAGACCTTCTTCATCCTGGGCGCGATCGTCTCGGGTGTGGGCGTGGTCGCCTACACCGCGGGGCGCCTGGGCGTGGGCATCGACCTGGACAGCCTGCCCTCGGCGGGCACCTCCCTGGAGCTGCCGGTCCTGGTCGGCGCGGCGGGGATCGCGATGGCGTTCGCGATCTCGCTCGCGGTACCGCCCCGCATGCTGCCGACCATCGGCGCGCTCGGCGTGATGATCTGGGTGATCTACGCGGGCCTGCGCTCCCTGCTGGACGTGCCGCCCGTGGTGGGCACGGTCGTGGGCGCGATCGCGGTGGGCATGGTGGGCCACTGGCTGGCGCGGCGCGCGCACAGGCCGGTGCTGCCGTACCTGGTGCCCTCGATCGCGCCTCTGCTGCCGGGAAGCATCCTGTACCGGGGGCTGATCCAGATCACGCAGGGCACCGACAACCTGGAGATCGGCGCGGTGGCGGGCCTGCTCAGCCTGGCGGAGGCGGTCATGGTGGGCCTGGCGCTGGGCGCCGGGGTCAACCTCGGCGGCGAGCTGGTACGGGCCTTCCAGCGCGGCGGTCTGGCGGGCGCCGGAATGCGCAGCCGCCCGGCGGCACGCCGCACCCGTGGCGGGTACTGAGTTTCTTTCCGTCCGGATCCGGACAGGCGGGAACCGCCGCTGACCTGGGGGTGTCCCACAGGGGGAGAGCGGACGACGGCGACAGGGCCGCTCGTCCGCTCCAAACCGCAACAAGCATGTGATGTGAGCCACTACCCTTGGCTTCAGCTCAACGACGAGCACCCGTGGATCGAAAGGCCAGACCCATGTGCAGCCATGAACCTCCCTGCCCGTCCTTCGAGGACACCGACCGCGAGGCGGCCCGGGTCCTCTCCAGTCACCCGGAACAGGGCTGGAGTCTGCTCTGCAACGGCGTCGTCCTCTTCGACGACACCGGCGAACTGCTCCCCGACGGGGTGTCCGTCGCCCCGCACCGGCCCCGCGTCGCCGCCTGAGCGCGCGAGCGGACCACATCCGACGGGGACGCGGTCGGAAAGCGGCGCCCGGCCCCGCGGGACCGGGCGCCGACGCTCCGGGACCGCTCATCCCCCGTTCTCGGGCCAGCCCTCGGGTAGCACGTCCCGACCGCCCGTCGCCTCGCTCAGCCGACGTCGGAAGTCGGCGTGCACGCCGGGGCCCCACACCAGCTCGCTCGGGGTGCGCACGGCCTGCTCCATCGCGGTCCGCAGCGCGCCCGGACGCGACTCCCCCTCCACCACCGGCACCGCCAGCAGGGCGTGCATCCGGGTGATGACCGCGAACAGCTCTCCCGCCAGGGCGGGCGCGCTCGCCGTCGCCACGGCCTCCTCCAGGTAGGGCTCCCACCACGGGAGTCCGGCCTCGCCGCCCTCCTCCTCGGGCGTGGCGAAGCCCCTGCGCAGCCGCCGGCGCACCTCCTCGGCGGTGTCCTGGTCCCGGTCGCCCAGGCCCAGCCGCCAGGCCCGCTCGGCCGCGGCGGGATCCCCGCGCAGGGCGAGCAGTCCCGCGAGAAGCTCCACGGCGGCGGCCGTCTCCCCCGTACCCCCTTCCGAGTCGACGACCGCGCCGGCGTCGGCGATGGCGTGTTCGAGGTGGGCGGCGGCGCGCAGCAGGCGCAGCCCGGGGTCGTCCACGACCGACAGGCCGCGTTCGACGGCCGCCGCGGCGGCGCCGGGCAGTCCCCGTCCCAGCAGGCGCCCGGCCAGGTCGCGGGAGGCGTCGGCGACCGTGGCGGCGTGCAGTCGGCTGACCGCGTCGGGGTCGGGCGGCAGGGTCAGCGCCGCCTCCCAGTGCTCCTCGGCACCGTCGGTGTCACCGCGTTCCTCGGCGGCGCGGGCCAGCCCGTAGTGGGCCACGGCGGTGTGGGCCGGGCCGCCGAGGTCGAGCAGGCGGCGCCAGACGTGTTCGGCCTCGGCGGCCTCGCCGTCCTGCTCCAGGGAGAGCGCGAGGTGGTGGGCCGCGCGCGGGGCGTACCGCGAGTCCCCCGTGGCCAGCGCGCGGCGGGCCGCCTCGCGGGCGGCGGGCGGGTCGCCGCGCTGGTCCTCGACCACGGCCAGGCCGAGCAGGGCCCTGGCCTGCACGTGCGGGTGGGGGTTGGCCGCCACGGCCTGCCGGTAGAGCTTGGCGGCGCGTGCGAGGTGACCGTTCTCGGCGAGGTCCTGGGCCTGGTCGCACAGGCCGGAGGCGTCCCGCCCCGAGGGCGCGGCGGGCTCTGCCGTGTCCTGGGGGTCGGTGGCCGAGGGCGGGTCGGCGGGGCCAGAGCGCGCGGGAGGTCCGGACGTCGTGGTCATGGGTTCCGCTTTCCATGGGGGCGTCGGTGCGTGTGGTGGGAACGCGAGCCGTGTCGTCGCAACCCTAACGCGGTCGCGCCGGGGGCGGCGGCTCGCGCCCGGGTGTCGGCCGGGTGTCTTCCCCCTTTCCCTGCCCCTCCCCGTTCCTTCTCAACACAAGCAGCACCTGTACGACGTAGATTCAGCACCGGGCGCCTTGGAGCGCCTCCCCCGCCATCGGGGAGGCACGCGAAGGGGCGCCGGCCCGAAGGCCGGCGCCCCTCGCGCCCTCGGGCGCCCTACATCTGGAAGGCCTCCGGCGGCGGGCAGGAGCAGACCAGGTTGCGGTCGCCGTAGGCCTGGTCGATCCGGCCGACCGGCGGCCAATACTTGTCCGTGCGCAGCGACGCCAGCGGGTACGCCGCCTCGGCGCGGGTGTAGCCGTGCCCCCACTCGTCGGCGGTCACCGCCTCGGCCGTGTGCGGCGCGTTGCGCAGCGGGTTGTCCTCGGCGTCCCACTCACCCGAGGCCACCCTGTCGATCTCGCCGCGGATGGCGACCATCGCCTCCACGAACCGGTCCAGCTCGGCCAGGTTCTCGCTCTCGGTCGGCTCCACCATCAGAGTGCCGTTGACCGGGAACGACATCGTCGGCGCGTGGAAGCCGTAGTCCATGAGCCGCTTGGCGACGTCCTCGTTGCTGATGCCGCTGGCCTTCTGCAGCGGGCGGATGTCGATGACGCACTCGTGGGCCACCAGGCCGTCCGCGCCGGTGTAGAGGACGGGGAAGTACGGCTCCAGCCGCCTGGCCAGGTAGTTGGCGGACAGCACCGCGATCTCGGTGGCCGAGCGCAGGCCCTCCTCCCCCATCATCCGCATGTAGGCCCAGGAGATGGGCAGGATGCCCGCCGAGCCGAACGGGGCCGCGGAGACCGGTCCCACGCCCGTGTGCGGGCCCGCCTCGGGCTGGCTCGGGTGGTTGGGCAGGAAGCCGGCCAGGTGGGAGCGGACCGCGACCGGGCCCACGCCCGGGCCTCCGCCGCCGTGCGGGATGCAGAAGGTCTTGTGCAGGTTCAGGTGGCTGACGTCGGCGCCGAACTCCCCCGGCTTGGCCCAGCCCAGCAGCGCGTTCAGGTTGGCGCCGTCCACGTACACCTGGCCGCCCGCCTCGTGGACCAGGCGGCACACCTCGGTGATGGTGCTCTCGTACACGCCGTGCGTGGACGGGTAGGTGACCATGATGGCCGCCAGGTCCTCCGCGTGCTCCGCGGTCTTGGCGCGCAGGTCGTCCATGTCGACGTTGCCGTTGTCGTCACAGGCCACGACGGCCACGCGCATACCGGCCATGACCGCGCTGGCGGCGTTGGTGCCGTGCGCGGAGCTCGGGATCAGGCACACGTCGCGGTGGGCCTCGCCCCGCGAGCGGTGGTGCCCGCGGATGGCCAGCAGGCCGGCGAGCTCGCCCTGGGAGCCGGCGTTGGGCTGCAGGGACACCGCGTCGTAGCCGGTGACCTCGGCCAGCCAGGCCTCCAGGTCGTGGATCAGGGCCACGCTTCCGGCGGCCTGGTCCAGCGGCGCGAGCGGGTGCAGGCCCGCGAACTCCGGCCAGGTGACCGGCTCCATCTCGGTGGTGGAGTTGAGCTTCATGGTGCACGAGCCCAGCGGGATCATCGTGCGGTCCAGCGCCAGGTCGCGGTCGGACAGGCGGCGCATGTAGCGCAGCAGCGAGGTCTCGCTGCGGTGGGTGTTGAACACCGGGTGGGTCAGGTAGTCGATCTCGCGGGCCAGTCCGGCGGGCAGGCGGTCGGCGGCCTCGTCCACGCCCAGGCGCCCCCGGGAGGGGCCGCGCTCGGACTCGCCGAAGGCGGCCAGGACCTGCTCCAGATCGGCCTCGGTGGTGGTCTCGTCCACGCTCACCCCGACCGTGTCCCGGTCGACGGCCAGCAGGTTGTACCCGGCCTCCAGGGCGGACCGCACGACGCGGTCCGCGCCGGGCACGCGCACGCGCAGGGTGTCGAAGTAGGCGGAGTGCACGACCTCGAAGCCGCGCTCGGCGAGGGCGTCGGCCAGGGCGGCGGTGCGGGTGTGTACCTGGCGGGCGATCGCGCGCAGGCCGTCGGGGCCGTGGTAGACGGCGTACATCCCCGCCATGACGGCGAGCAGGACCTGCGCGGTGCAGATGTTGCTGGTGGCCTTCTCACGGCGGATGTGCTGCTCGCGGGTCTGTAGGGCCAGGCGGTAGGCGGGCCTGCCCGCGTTGTCCACCGAGACGCCGACCAGGCGGCCGGGAAGCTGGCGGCGCAGCTTCTCGCTGACGGCCATGTACCCGGCGTGCGGACCGCCGAAGCCGAGCGGGACGCCGAGGCGCTGGGTGGAGCCGACCGCGATGTCGGCGCCCAGGTCGCCGGGGCTGCGCAGCAGGGTCAGGGCGAGGATGTCGGCGGCCACCACCGCGAGGGCGCCGCGCTCGTGCGCCCGGGCGATGACGGTGCCGGGATCGCGGACCGCGCCGCTGGAGGCGGGGTACTGCACCAGGACGCCGAAGGCCTCGTCCTCGGGCAGGCCCCGGGACAGGTCGGCGACCACGATCTCGATTCCCAGGGGTTCGGCGCGGGTGCGCAGTACCTGCAGGGTCTGGGGGAAGACGTCGGAGTCGACGACGAACACGTCGGCCTTGCTCCGGGAGGCGCGGCGGGCCAGGGTCATGGCCTCGGCGGCGGCGGTGGCCTCGTCCAGCAGCGAGGCGCCGGAGACGGGCAGGCCGGTCAGGTCCGAGACCATGGTCTGGAAGTTGAGCAGGGCCTCCAGGCGCCCCTGGGAGATCTCGGGCTGGTAGGGCGTGTAGGCCGTGTACCAGGCGGGGTTCTCCATGATGTTGCGCAGGATGACCGGCGGGGTGAAGGTGCCGTAGTAGCCCTGGCCGATCAGCGAGGTGCGCGTGTCGTTGCGCGAGGCCAGTTCGCGCAGTTCGGCCAGGGCCTCGGCCTCGCCGATCGCCTCGGGCAGGTTCAGCGGCGCGCTCTTCCCGGGGCCGGTGAGGATGGACTCGGGTACGGCGTCGGCCATGAGCTCGGCGGGAGAGCCGTAGCCGACGGCCTTGAGCATCTCCTGGGTCTCGGCCGGGGTGGGGCCGATGTGGCGGTCGGCGAACACCCGGGCGGGTGCGCCGGGGGTGTGCAGGGGCTGGTCTGGCACGGAGACCTCCTGGTGACAGGGCCGAGTCTGTTCGGCGGTGTTCCTCACGGTCTCCCCCTCTGTCACCGGGCACGGCGGTGCCCAGGCTTCAGAGCGGCCTACTCCACGCGGTCCATGGTGCCTGAGAGGTTACTGGGGAGTATTGCCCCGTCGGCGCCCCGTTGGCGGGGTCTCTCTCGCGCGGCATCGACAGCCAGCTGACAGTCTGTACATGTGTACAAGCAGGGTGAATGTCGGTTTTCATCCCCGTTGTGACTACGACGGTACTCGATGGCCGTGCCGAGCACCGCCTCCGGTCAGGTGTTCCACCGGGGGGACGGCGCCCTCCTGTGGGATTCCACGAACGGGGCCGGGCTCCGGCGGCGGGTTCTTCCCCCTCGCGCCCGGAGGGGCGGTTCAGCCGGTACGGCGCTCCCGGCGGCGCCTGGCCAGCTCGTCCATGGGCTGGGGCGCCGCGGCGGGCAGGTCGGTCCGCTCCTCGGCGGGGACCACGCCCAGTGCCTCCTCCAGCTCGTGCCAGACGTTGGCCAGGGCCAGGCCGAACATGCCCTGTCCGCGCTGCATGAGGTCGACGACCTCGTCGGGCGAGGTGCACTCGTAGACGCTGACGCCGTCGCTCATGAGGGTGATGCGGGCCAGGTCGGGGGCGGGGCGGCCGCGCAGGTGGTCGACCGCGGTACGGATCTGCTGCAACGATATCCCGGTGTCCAGGAGCCGTTTGGCCACCTTGAGCAGCAGGATGTCGGGGAGGCTGTACAGGGGGGCGTTGTGGGCTCCGGTGCGCACGCTCGGCTCCACCAGGCCTGTCCTGGCCCAGTAGTCGAGCTGGCGGTAGCTGATCCCGGCAGCGGTACACGCCGCGGGGCCCCGATACCCGACGTCCATAGGCAGCGCCACCACGTCCTCTTCGCACAGTAGGCCCTGCTGCCCTGCCAGCCGCAGCGCGAACCGCCTGTCATGGGGATCCCGCTCGCCGCCCGCTACCGCCACGCCGACCTCCGGCTTCTCGTCCCACGGCGGTATCGACAGGGGATGTCCACTCAGGGAACGGGTGCGCCGCGGGTTCCACTGGACTGACGGTAGGACGGCCGACCGGCAGCGTCAACGACACCACGCGGCGCGTCGCCAAGTGCGCGCGGCGCTGGTGTCGCGGAGCCGTCCGGCGGCGCCCTGTGCGCCGACCGGGGTTTCGGCCCGGATCGCTACGGCCATTTCCGTGCTCCAATCTATCACCGGCGCCCGGAACAAAGCCGCAGGTCACGACGTGTCCTTCTCGGCCGCGCCGGTGCGTTCGCACCGGTGCCGCCCACGCGTGGGACCCGCACGCGGGTGCGGGTCCCGGGAGGGGTCGCTCCGGTGCCTACTCCGTACGCCTGCCGAAGTCCTCGGGCGAGATGTTGTCCAGGAACTCCCGGAACGCCTCGACCTGGTCCTCCTGCTCGTCCGGTATCGGCATCCCGGCCTCGGCGATCACGTCCTCGTGGGCGTAGATGGGTGTGCCCGTCCGCAGTGCCAGGGCGATCGAGTCGGAGGGGCGCGCGCTCACCTCCACGCCGTTGCTGAAGACCAGTTCGGCGTAGAAGATGCCGTCGTTGAGACCGGTGATGTTGACTGTCTCGAGTCCGGTGTCCAGGGCGTCGAGCACGTCCCGGAGCAGGTCGTGGGTGAGCGGCCGGGCCGGGGCCACGCCCTGCTGGGCCAGCGCGATCGCGGTCGCTTCCACTCCGCCGATCCAGATCGGCAGGTAACGGTCCCCATCGGATTCCTTGAGCAGGACAATCGGCTGGTTCGAGGGCATCTCAACCCGGACGCCGACGACCTCCATGTGCTTCACAGCGTCTCCGTCCCACGAGTCGTCATGCCGGATGGGCGCTCGTCCCTGCTCCTCCTGTGGATCAGGACCCGAGGGCGAAATCGGCACCCTTCGTTACAAAGCTGTCCTGTGGCGGGGGGCCGCAAACCTCATCGGCCCGCCCGCCGCACCCGCGCTCGCCCCCGGTGTGCCCGTCAGCGTCGCGGTTTGGTCAGCAGCACCATACGGAACTTGCCGATCTGGATCTCGTCCCCCCCGCCGAGCTGGGCCTCGTCGACCGGTTCCCGGTTGACGTAGGTGCCGTTGAGGCTGCCCACGTCGCGGACACCGAACCCGTCACCGCGGCGGAAGAACTCCACGTGGCGGCGGGAGACGGTGACGTCGTCGAGGAAGATGTCGCTGTTGGGGTGGCGGCCGGCGGTGGTCACGTCACTGTCCAGCAGGAAGCGGCTCCCCGCGTTGGGGCCGCGCCTGACCACGAGCAGTGCCGTGCCCGGCGGCAGGGCGTCGGGGTTCGTGGGGTCGTCGCCGCCCAGTTCGTCACCGGACTCCTCGTCCTCCAGTGCCTGGATACCGGAGATGGAGATGGTCGACGTGACGTCTCCGCCGGAGTCCCCGCCAGCGCCGGGCCGGGGATCCTGCTGTTCGGCCTTGCGGAGGGGAGTCCCACAGTGGGAGCAGAAACGGGCATCATCCGCAACGGCGTGACCGCACTGCGTGCAGTAAACGCTCGACATAGGTCGGCTCGGCCTCCTACCGCACGGGGCGGTGCTTGATTCGGCTGGTCGGTGGCGCGTACCGGGCACCGTGCGGGCACCTGGCCCCCACCACGCCCGGAACGCGGCGAGACGTCCACTGTCACGCCAGCGGTGCGCCTCACACGGTCGTCGGTCTCGCTAGGTCTCATCCCCCATGTCGTACTCCTTGTCACCCCCGGTGAAGGGTGTCCGCCGTTGCCGGGATACCCGGCCCCGTGGGCGACGCGGCGCGCCGGGGAACACTCGACTTTAAACCATATCCTTGTCCAGGAAGGTTTTCGCTCCTCCCCGGCCTGCCGTGGGCGCTCCCGGCGCGATCGCGCCGGGCAGCGGTGGATCCGCTGCCCGGGGCACCGCCCCGCGCCGGTGGCCGCCCCCGTCGGACAAGGACACCTGCCCTGGTGCTGATGCCCCGCCGACGGATTTGGTTCTGCGTGGATCCCCGCGGATTCGCGTCGGCCCCACCGGAGGGCCGTGACCTGCCCCGATGCCCGGACCGGTCGGCGGGCCCGGGCCGTAACGGCCGCGCGGAGAACCGCCCGCGCCGGCGGAGCGGCACCCGCCGTGTGGGCGCGGGCGGTCCCCCGCCCGCGCCCACACGGCCCGGCTCAGCCCTCGGCGCGCTCCACGACGGCCGACCACTCGTCCAGCAGACGGTGCGCGGTGTCGGGGTTGGGACCTTCGGCCCAAAGATGGGTCACGGCCTCCGAGGTGTCGGGGAGGACCAGGGCCCAGCTGCCGTCCGGCTCGATCACCCGGACACCGTCGGTGGTGTCGAGCTCGCGGTCGCCAGCCGCCTCCACGACGGACCGCATCACGCTCCCCTTGATCGCCCACGGGGTGGGCACGGAACGGCGCAGCAGGTGCGCCTGGGGGATCGTACGGTCGATCTGGCTCAGCGAGCGGCGGGTGCGGGCCACCAGGGACAGCAGCCGCACGAAGGCGGCGATGGCGTCACTGGTGGGGCTGAACCGCGGCACGACGAAGCCGCCCCGGCCGTCACCGGCGAAGATGATGTCGTCCTCGGCCTGGACCGCCTTGGTCAGCTCGTCGGTGGCCGTGGCCGTCCAGTGCACCTTGACCCCGTGCGAGGCGGCCACCGTCTCGGCGACCCGGGTCGTGGTCACCGGCAGGGCCACCGTCCCGCCGCCGTACTCGGCGCAGACCAGCTCCAGGACGACCAGCAGGGCGCGCCCGCTCTCGACCAGCTCGCCGTTCTCGTCCACGATGGACAGCCGTTCGGCCACGGGGTCGAACCGCACCCCGAAGTCGGCGCCGGAGTTGGCGACCAGCTCGCCCAGCCGCGCCAGGTCCCGGTTCTGCTTGGCGACGCTGTCGGTGGGCGAGGACTCGTCCAGCCGGTTGTTGACGGTGAGGACGTCCACCCCGATCCGGCCCAGCAGGGAGGGCAGGATCAGCGAGCCGCTGCCGCCGGCGCAGTCCACCACGACCTTGAGCTCGGCCTCGGCCACGCCGGAGGTGTCCACCCTGCGCAACAGCTCGTGGGAGTAGCTCTCCACGTTGCGGGACGGGAAGGTCAGCTCGCCGATCTCGCCGGGGAAAGCCCGGCGGTACTCGGCGCGGGAGAAGACCCTGTCGAGCTTGCGCTGGGCGGCGGGCGAGAGGTCGGCGCCCTCACCGTCCAGGAACAGGATGTCCACCGACTCCGGGTCACCCGGGCTGGTGCGCACGGTGATGCCGCCGCTGACGCCGCTCTGGGAGGTGTGGAAGCGGGCCACCGGCAGCGGCACCACCTCCAGGTCGCGCACCTCTATGGCGGCGGCGGTGAGCGCGCTGATGACGGCGCGCTTGAGCGTGCGGGCGGCGCGCGAGACGTCACGCGAGGTGGTGACGATCGCGCCCTTCTTCAGGGTGGTGGCGTAGGCGTTGGCCAGGCGCACCGCCAGTTCCGGGGTGATCTCGACGTTGATCAGGCCCGACACGCCCCGGGGGCCGAACAGCGAGCGCTGCCCGCGCGACTCCCAGATGACGTTGTTGCTGACCACCGCTCCGGCCTCGATGGTCTTGAAGGGGTAGACCTTGACGTCGTTGTGGACGTAGGCCTCGGACTCGATGACGCAGTCCTCGCCCACGACCGCGCCCTCCTCGATCCGGGCCGCGGCCATGACGTCGGTGTTCTTGCCGATGACGGCGCCGCGCAGGTTGGCGCCGCGTCCGATGAACACGTTGTCGTGCAGGACGGTGCGGTGGGCGAAGGCCTCCGAGCGCACCACGGCGTTGCTGCCGACCACGGTGAACTCGCGCAGCTCGGCGCCCGCCTCGACCTTGGCGTAGTCGCCGACGTAGAGCGGGCCCTTGAGCACGGCGGCGGGGTGGACCTCGGCCCCCTCGCCGATCCACACGCCCGGGGAGACCTCGAAGCCGTCGATGTCCACGTCGACCTTGCCCGAGAGCACGTCGGCCTGGGCGCTGAGGTAGCTCTCGTGGGTGCCCACGTCCTCCCAGTAGCCGTCGGCGATGTAGCCGTAGAGGGGCTCGCCCTCCTTCAGGAGCTGGGGGAAGACGTCGCCGGACCAGTCGACGACCTCGCCCTCGGCGACGCGCTCCAGCACCTCCGGCTCCATGATGTAGATGCCGGTGTTGACGGTGTCGGAGAAGACCTGGCCCCAGGTGGGCTTCTCCAGGAAGCGCTGGACGCGGCCCTGCTCGTCGACGATGATGATGCCGAACTCCAGCGGGTTCTGCACCCGCTTGAGGCCGATGGTGACCTTGGCCCCGCGCTCGCGGTGGAAGCGGACCATGTCGGTCAGGTCGATGTCGGTGAGAGCGTCTCCGGAGATGACGATGAAGGGGTCACCGCGCAGGTGCTCCTCGGCGTTCTTGACACTGCCCGCGGTACCGAGCGGAACCTCCTCGGCGACGTAGTGGAGCTTCATGCCCAGTTCCTCGCCGTCACCGAAGTAGTTGCGGATGAGGGTGGCCAGGAACTGGACGGTGACCACGGTCTCGGTGAAACCGTGTTTGCGCAGCAGGCGCAGGACGTGCTCCATGATGGGTTTGTTGACCACCGGGAGGAGCGGTTTGGGCTGGTTGGCGGTCATGGGGCGCAGGCGGGTGCCCTCGCCGCCCGCCATCACGACGGCCTTCATGGTGGGCGTGGTGCCCTCCGGGGCGGTGTCTTCGTTCTGGCTCATCGCCGATACCTCCGTACGGCCTTGCCGTCGGGGAAGGCGACGGAAGGATGGTGCGCGGAGCGCGCGCCGTCGCGCGCGGTGGGACATGTTCTCATGACGGAGACGACACTCCCTTTCGATCCGACAGGACTCGTGGTGAGCCGGTCCGTCGGCGGCTCAGGGGCCGGCCCGTCCCTGATCCGGACGGCTCGGCCGGTCCGAGCCGTCGTTCACCGCACCGGGATCACCGTCAGCGGTCGCCGGTGTGGCTGGATCGGGTCGATCCGTGGCGTGCCCGCGTACGGGGTCGCTGTCCCCGACGGCCCTGGGGCCTCCGGCGTGATCAGCGCGTTCGTCGCGGCGGGTCTGGGCGATCAGGCGCAGTCCCTGTACGGCGTAGAGCAGTCCGGCCCACCAGTACAGAGCCGTTCCCCAGAGTGCGAAGGCCCAACCTATAATCCTTGCCACATCTGTGACTATCGAGGCGTATCCCGCGATGAACAGCAGCGGGAACGAGTACAACAGGCACAGTGTGGCGGCCTTCCCGGCGAAGTTGACCGGGAGCGGTCCGTAGCCGAAATGGCGCAGGATCGGCAGCGCGCCCAGGATGACGACGTCGCGCAGGACGAGGATGGCCATCAGCCACCAGGGCACGATGTCGCGGACGACCAGGCCGAGCAGGGCGGCGAAGATGTAGAGCCGGTCGGCCAGCGGGTCGAGTACGGTGCCCAGGCGCGAGGTCTGGTTCCAGGCCCGGGCGATCTTGCCGTCGAGCCAGTCGCTGAGGCCCGCGGCGGCCAGCACGAACAGCGCCCACCAGTCGGCGTGGACCACCAGGATGAGCCACAGGAACAGCGGTACGCCCAGCAGCCGGAGCATGCTCAGTAGGTTGGGAACCGTCCAGACGCGGTCACTGACCGTCGGGCTGACCACATCGCCCCCCGCCGTGAGTCTGCCATCTTCCGCGGATCGCCCCATGGCACCAACGATAACGGGCGGAGGGGTCGTTTCCCGCCGTCACGGGGTCCTCCGGCCCTGGCATGGCCGGAGGGCGGCCTCGGATCGGTCGTGGACCACGCGTTCGCGGGGCCCTTCCCCGATGGTGCCTCTCCCCTGTCCAACGCGGGATACCCGGACACGGTTCCCGGCCCCCGCGGGCCGTCCGAAACGACCTCGGTGCGCGGGAGGGGCCCGGCTCCCCGGCCGGCGCGCGGGGAGTCCGCCGGCCGCGGGCCGCCTCAGCGGGGCACGAGGAGGGCGGCCAGGGAGCGCAGGCGGTCCGGACCGGTGGGCTCGGCGTCCTGGAGCGGGACCTCCACCGTTCCCAGAGCCGCGAAGCGCTCACGGGTGGCGGCCAGGGCCTCGGCCGTGTCGGGCCCGGCCGCGGCCTCCGGCGGGATCTGGTTGACGACCACGGGGGCGAGCCGGAACCCGGCTCCGGTGAGCTGCTCGACGGCCCGGGCGGTCTCGGCGAGCACCATGCGGCGGGGCAGGGTCACCAGACGCACCACGGCGTCCCGGCGCAGGCGCTCGGCGGCGCGCTCCAGGCGGTGGCGGCGGGCGTGCAGGCGCTCGGTGAGGGGATCGTCCTCCTCCGCCGAGTCGCCGACGACGTCGGCGAAGGCCTCGGCGCGGCGGGCCCGCTCGCGCTGGCGGGTCAGGCCCACGATCCACGGGGTCAGGAGCGTGGGCAGGTTCAGCAGGCGCAGCAGGTGCCCGGTGGGAGCGCTGTCCACGACCAGGGCGTCCCACCGCCGTCCCACCTCCTCCATGCGGTCCACGAGCAGGTCGGCCAGCGCGGACTCGGCCATGCCGGGACTGGCCCCCGCCTGCTCCAGGTGGCGGCGCACGGCGGGCAGGACCTCCCGGGGAACGGCCTTGCGCGCGTCCTCGGCGACCTGGGCGATACGCCGGCGCACGGCGGCGTCGGCGTCGGGCTCGGCGGCCCAGAGGTTCGGGGCGACCTGGACGGGCTCGTCCTTGAGCGGGGCCTCCAGGGCGTCGCCCAGCGAGTGGGCGGGGTCGGTGGAGACCACCAGGACGCGGTGTCCGGCGTCGGCCAGGGCCAGCGCGTGCGCGGCGGCCAGGGTGGTCTTGCCGACGCCGCCCTTGCCTCCGACGAAGGTGATCGGCGCGGCGGCGGGGCCGGTGGCCGGCTCGGTCAACAGCAGCCTCCGGGTGCTCCGAAGTCCTCACGGCCCATCCGCTGGTGCCACTCGTGCAGGTCGGCGACCATGTACGGGATGAGGTCGAGGGTCTCGTAGGCGACGGGGTTGTCCACCCCCAGGGTCTCCAGCATGAGCAGGGCCCGCAGGGTGTCCTGCTGGGTGCGGGCCTCGCGTTTGCGCGCGTGCCCCCAGCGCGCGTCGAAGACCGCCTGGTGGAAGTCCTCGACGCGGCGCCAGGCGGTGACGGTACGCCGCCAGGCCCGCTTCAGGGATGCGGGCCCGGCGGCCTCTCGGTGTTCACGCATCAGGGGTCACGGGCTACTTGTCCTCGGTTCCCTCGGCGGCCGCCTCGGCGGGGGCCTTCGGCTCGCCGGGTGCCGCCCGTCGGGCCGCGAAGGCCTTGCGCAGGGCCAGTACGGCCTCCACCGTCATCCAGACGGCCAGAACGAAGATGACCACGTCCAGCGGCGCCAGCACGAAGGTCTGCATGGCGTCGCCCGACCGCAGGAAGCCCATCAGCTGGGTGACGAGCGCCCAGGAGGTCATGACGACGAGGAAGACCAGCGGGACCAGGACCGCGATCGGGTTGCGGCCGCGCTTGGTCACCCAGACCGCGATCACCGCGAGCGCCAGGCCGGCGGTGAGCTGGTTGGTGGTGCCGAAGAGCTGCCACAGCGTCCCGGCGGCGAAGTTGCCGGGCACCAGCGCCAGCACCAGGGGCACGCCCACCGCGATCAGGGTGGCGACGGTGATGTTGCGGGACAGGAAGAGGCACGCACGGTGCACGGGGCCGCCCTCGGCCGCCCGGTCCGCCGCGATGGTGCTGATCTCCTGGACCGTGTAGCGCTGTAGGCGCACCGCGGTGTCCAGGCTGGTGGCGGCGAAGCTGACCACGACGACGGTGGCGAAGACCACGCCGATGCTCTCGGGGATGCCGATGTTGGCCGCGAACCCGGCCACACCCTGGACGAACATGCCCGCGGGGCTGGCCCCGGCGGCGGCCCAGTCGGTGTACAGGTCGGTCCAGGCGCCTCCCTCGTTGGCGGAGAAGACCATGACGCCCGCGGTGCAGGCCAGGATGGAGCAGACCGCGAGCGTTCCCTCGCCCAGGGAGCTCAGATAGCCCACGTACCGGGCGTCGGTCTCCTTGTCCAGCTGCTTGGAGGTGGTCCCCGACGCCACCAGGCTGTGGAAGCCGGACACGGCGCCGCAGGCGATGGTGATGAACAGCAGCGGGAAGATCGGGGGCGAGCCCTCGGGCATGTCGCCGCGGAAGGCCGGGGCCTGGATGGTGTCCATGCCCACGACGATGCCGACCATGATGATGATCAGGCCCAGCACCATCTGCTGCTGGTTGATGTAGTCACGCGGCTGCAGCAGCATCCACACGGGCAGGCGCGAGGTGAAGAAGGTGTAGGTGAAGATCAGCACCAGCCACACCAGAGCGGGTTCCACGCCCAGTGCCCCGGCGACCGGGTCGACGGTGATGGGCAGTGCCTGCCCCAGCGGGATGCAGGCGTACACGATCACCAGGGAGGCCAGCGAGGGCAGCAGGGCGGCCGTGCGGCGGCGGTAGATGAGCTGGCCCACGCCGATCGCCAGCGGGATCGTGACCAGGGTGGGCAGCACGGCCTCGGGGTTGTCGATGAACAGGCCCGCGATGATGACCGCGAACACCGCGTTGACCATCGTCACCAGGAAGAAGATGATCAGCAGGAACAGGATCCTCGCCCGGGCGCTGATCACGTCGCTGGCCAGCGCGCCGATGCTCTTGCCCTTGTGCCGGACCGAGACCACGATCGAACCGAAGTCGTGGGCGCCGGAGGCGAAGATCGTTCCCAGCACGACCCACAGCAGAGCCGGCCCCCACCCCCAGAAGACCGCGATGGCCGGACCGACGATCGGCGCGGCCCCGGCCACCGAGATGAAGTGGTGCGCGAAGACGATGTGCTTGTTGGTCGGGACGTAGTCCACGCCGTCCTTGTAGGAGTGCGCGGGCGTCACGAAGGCCGGGTCCAACGCGTAGACGCTTTTGGCCAGGTAAGCCGAGTAGAAGCGGTAGCCGAGCGCGAACAGCGCCAGGGCTCCGAGGAGGACGGCTACGGCAGGCATGGGGATTCCTTCACTGTGCGCACCTTACGGGGGATGACAGCGGCTGCTCGGGCGCTGTGATGCTGTGGTGCTGTGTGTCGGCGGTTCGAGTACAGTCCCGAGAAATTAACATGAGGTGCACATCACAGAAAAGGACACATGTGAACGATTTGGCCACAGCGTGGCGTGGTTCCTCCGCGGGTGAGCTGTGCTGGTTGGCCGCCGACGGGCCCGCGGCCGTCCCGGTCGTGCCCCTGTTCGTGGACCAGCCCTGCGTCGCCCTGCCGTTGGCCCACCTTCCCGAGATCGACTCGCTGCCCGACCGCGCCGCCTTCTGCGTGAGCGCCCCGACCGGCCCGGACGGGTCGAGCCTGGTCGCCACCGGCACGATCAGCGTGAGCCTGGACCCGCGGGGCACGGAGTTCGGCGGCGACCTGGTGGAGCAGGAGGTGCTCAAGCATCCGCCGAGCCGGTTGCGTGTGGGCAGTCTGATGGCCCGCAGGGAGAACTGGTGGTGGATGGCGCGCGCCCTCGTGCGGCTGACCAAGGTCGACGGCGTCCGCGAGCTTCCCGCCCGCAAGCGCGCGGAGGACGCCGTCCTGGTGCGCGAGCGGGACTCGGACGTGCGGGTGGACGTGGTCACCGCCGAGGACTGGTCCGCAGGTCCGGGCCAGGACGTGGAACTGTGGCCGCGTGACGGCGGCGGCCTGGACGGGCGGGGCGACACGGTGCTGGTGATGGGCCACCAGGCCAGCCCCGACTTCGAGCGCTGGGAGCGCTGGACGCGCACCGGCACGCTCTCGGGGCAGACCCTGCGCGTCACCGGCGCCGACGGCGGCCCCGAACCGGATCCGCGCCCGTACCGCCTGATGGAGCGGCTGCGCAACCACCGGGAGGTGGAGCGCGCCTGCCGTGCGGGCGTGGCGGCGGTGGAGCGCCGGTCGAGGAGCTGATCCCCGGCACGGGTCCGGCCCCTGCGGCGGGCCGCGTCCGGGGTCAGAGTCCCAGGATGTCGTCGGCCGCCCTGCGCCCCGACAGCAGGGCGCCGTGCACGGTGGCCGTGTGCTCGATCTCGGTGGCCTCTCCCCCGAAGAAGACCTTCTCCCCGATCGGTGCGCCCAGCGCCACCCGGTCGTCGTCGCTCGATCCCACGGCCGTGAAGGAGAAGGCCCCCCGGGAGAACGGATCGTCCGTCCAGTGCGTGACGAGGTGGCCGACCGGGTCGGGTGCCTTGCGGAACATGCCGCGCAGCGAGGCCATCGCGTGCTCGACCACGTCGGCGTCGTCCATGTCCGCCAGGAACCGGGCCGCGTTGCCGCCGTTGCGGCTGACCAGGATCGGCGCGCCCAGGACCCTCTGCCCCGAGTACCAGTGGAACCACGTTCCCTCTTCGGTGCCCAGGTGCACGAGGACCTCGGCGTCGCCCCAGAACACCTCGTCGAAACGCAGGAACAGCTTCTCCAGGCGTCCGTTGCCCAGGCGCTGTACCGCCTGGACCTTGTCGTCGGACAGCGGCGGGTCGAAGTCGACCTGCCCGGCCTTGAGCACGCCCAGCGGCAGGGTCACCAGGACCCGGTCGCCGGTCACCACGTCCTCTCCGCGGGGGGTGTCCACGCGTACCCTGACGCCGCCGTCGTCGTGGGAGACCTCCAGCGCCACGTGCTCCAGGCGCACGTCCAGCCCCCGCGCCAGGTGGTCGGTGAGCTGGCTCATGCCCTCGGGGAAGACGACGTCGTCGCCGCTGAACTCGTGCAGGGCCGCCACCGTGGAGAAGGCGATCTCCTCGGCGTCGGCTCCGTGGTCGGCCTCGACCATGCGGTGCGCGATCTCGTTGGCGTCGCGGGCCCGGGCACGTACCAGGTTGGCGTCGTAGAGGGCCTGCTTGATGCCCTCCTCCAGCGACTCCTGCGGGCCGGCGCCGACCTTGTCCCAGTACATGTGCTCGTTGAGGAGGTGGACGTCCTCCATGTTGCGGCGGTGGCGGTCGAAGAGCAGCCGCCGCCCCTTGGGGTCGTAGGCGGTCTCGGTGGAGCGGTTGAACACGGCCGTGCGGATGTCGGCCTCACGGACCAGCCGTGCGAGGGGGTTGTTCTCCTCGCCGCGCATCCAGGAGGCGCCCGCGTCCACGGTGGCCGAGCCCTCCCACTCGCGGATCGAGTGGATGCGCCCGCCCAGGCGGTCGCGGCCCTCCACGACGGTGACGCGCTCCCCCTCGTCGGCGAGCCGGTCGGCGGCGGCCAGACCGGCCATGCCCGCGCCCACCACGATGGTGTGTCCGCGCCCGGGTTCGGCCTCGCGTCCGCGCGGCCGGGCCGCGTGCTCTTCGCCCCCGCCGCCGCTCGGCCCCTCGCCTTCGGCGCTGCTCTCCTCGCTGAGGTCCCCCGGGTCAGTCATACTTCCCCCTCCGTGCCGGTGACCGACAGTGCGAGCCTAAGCGCCCCGGGTGCCCGCCCCTTGGAGGGACACCCGCCGACCCGCGGAGTCAGGCACGGCCCGGCACCTGTTCGACGGGCGGACCGGCCGCGCAGGCATCCAGGAGGCGTGCACGGGAAAGGCGTTTCCACGGCGGCCAGGCCACCATGCGGTGCGACCCCCGCCCGGACGGGTCGGGAAGGACCACCGACGGCACGTCCCCGCCGTTCGGGCGGACCCGGTACCGGGGCTCGCCCGGCTCCTCCCCGGCCGTCCGCCGAGCCTCTCGACCCGCGCGTTCCCTCGCGGAAGGAGCCGTCCGCCGAGTGGGTGGCGCGGAGGTGTTCGACGACGTCTTCCGAGGTGGCCGGGGCGATGGTCCTCACGGGTGTGCCCCTGTTCCGCCGCCAGGGGATGCGGCCACGCCCCGAGGGGGCGTGTGCTGCCTCCGCCGCCTCCTGTCGGAACGGAACAGGTCCTCCTGACCGCCTGGGACGGTCTCCACGGGCGTCCCGCTCGCCGGCCGCCTCCGCGCGGCCCCTGTCAGGCCGCGCGGAGGCGGCCTGACAGGCGGACCGTCAACCGGTCGTGGGCGGCTCTCCCTCTTCGTCCTCCAGCTCGATCCGCTCACGGCGGCGCTCGCCCCTGACGTGCTCGTCATGGGTGACGCCGCGCTTGCGGACGTGGACCTCCTCGACGGGGACCTGCTCCTTGGAGACGACCGGCCGCTCCTCGTAGAGCGTGAAGCTCTCCTCGCTCTCGCCCATCTGCTCGTCCCTCGGCACCGCGGAGGGGTCGTCGATCGGGCGCCGGTCGACCTGCAGCTCCTCGTGGTGCAGCGGCACCGTCTCGTCGAACTGCTCGCTCTCCACGTACTTGTGCAGCCGGGCCCGTCCGGACTCGCGCCGCTCCACGCCGATGTCCACGCGCTCCTCCGAGCGCGTCACCGACACGTCGTCGGTCTCGCCCGCGGGCGCACCCGAGGGAGCGGCCGTCTGCGGTCCGGGGCCCTCCCCGGCGACGTGGCGTCCCTCCTGTGCCGCGATCTGGGACTGCACCGGGGGGCCGCCGTGCTGGGCGTAGTACTCGCGGACGGTCTCCTCCTCCTCGGGGGAGATGTGCCGGTCCGCGTCGATGTGCGGTGCGTCCTTGACGGTGGACTTGTCGTAGGGCACCCGGATGTCCTCCTCCGCGGGCTGGGAGCCCTGCAGCGGAACGAGGGTCTCGTGCCTGCCGAACAGGCCGGTGTGCACCGACACCCAGCTCGGCTGGTCCGTGTTGTCGTCCAGGTAGACCTGGTTGATCTTGCCGACGTTGTGACCCTCCTGATCGAGGACGTTGTGCCCGATCAGGTCTGCGGGTGTGCGATCGCGTGCCACGATGTCCCCCAAAGGTTGCGTGGTCGAGAGGGGCGCCGGAGCGCCCCCAACGCTGTCCGCACACTCCCTACCCGTCACGACCTGGGAGGACTAACTCCCGGCACCAGTCGCTAACCGAACGTGGGCGAGTCTTGTCCGGGAATTTTCCCCGGGGCCCGGCCATTGGTCCTCGCCTGGTGCCGCCCTGACCGGGAAAGGAGCTCGCCCCGCGGCTCTGTCGCCCGGAGCTGTTGGAATATTACTACGGGTTACCACGGGGGTCTCCCGCGCCGCGTGGCACGACGGCGCGCGGCGCCGGGCCCGGCTGCGTCGCCGGACCCGGCGCCGTCTCGGCGGATCAGCAGGTGTTGTCGCTGCTGTTGCTCCACGTGATGTCGCGGACCACGGTGTTGACCGCGCACGGGCTCTCGTTGAGCGCGGTGTCCACCAGCCTCAGGTTCTGGAACGTGATGTCGGAGGTGTTGGCGAACTCGGAGCGGGCCGCGATCCGGATGTCGCCGGGACCCGCGATCGTTCCGCCCTCCTCGGCGATGGTGACGTTGTGGCAGTTCTCGACCAGCACGGCGTTGCTGCCGGTGTCGGCGATGTCGACGCGCTCGATCACCGCGCCGCCGCTCTCGGAGACGCAGAAGATCCCCCGGCCGCCGCCACGGGCGCGGACCTCGCCGACCCGGATGTTGGTCGGGTAGCCGCCGTTGAGCAGTCCGTTGCGGTTGGCCATGCGGAAGGCCGCGTAGCCCGTGCCGGTTCCGGCGCCCTCGGCGTCGACCAGGCCGACCGTGGCGTTGACGGTGTCGTTGAGCAGCAGGCCGGAGTAGCCGGTGTCGCGCGCGGTCACGGTGCCGATGGTCAGCCCGTCCACCCCGTAGGTCTCCACACCGTGGTTGTTCGTGCCCGAGACGTAGACGTCGTCGATGCTGATGTCGCGCGCCTCGCGGACCGCGTCGTTGTCGCGGCTGTCGATGCGCATGCCCAGGCCGCTGGACAGCCGCAGGTCGACCTGCCCGAAGTGGACGTTCCGCGAGGTCCGCACGTAGACGCCGAAGTACGGGGAGCCGGTGACCGACAGGTGGGGGACGGAGACGTCCTGGGCGTGTCTGATGCGCACGGCCGCGTTGTCGGCGCCCACCGAGCCGGTCACGTCGATCGTGCCGCAGACCTCCAGGGAGGTGTGGCTGGGCAGGTCGAGCGAGGCGTTGCCCGGCATGGAGCCGGAGCCGCGCACCACCACGCGCTCCTGCGAGGTGCGGCCGGAGCTGAGGCTGTCGACGGCCGCGCGCATGGCGGAGAGCATGTCGCCGCCGGTGTAGACGGTGCTCCCGCCGTTGCGGGCGGTCCAGGTGGAGCCGTTGAGCACGGCCTCGGCGTGGTAGGAGCCGCTGCCGCAGTCGCCGGAGGGGTCACCGCCGCCGTCGCCGTCCACGCGGACCAGGTCCCAGACCTGGTTGGCACCGCCGAGGGAGTCGTACTGGGACAGGCGGTCACCGGCGGTGGTGCTCCACTCCCAGACCTCCAGGGCCTTGCCGCTGAGGCGGTTGACCAGCTGGACGCCGCCGCCCGTGTCGACCGGGCGCCACTGCTGGTTGGCGCCGCCGAGGTCGGTGAACTGGCGGATCTCGGCGCCGTTGGCGGTGGAGTGCTCCCAGACGTCGATGGCCTTGCCGCTGTTGCGGTTGACGATGCGGTAGTAGCCGTCGCCGGCGGAGACGAAGCGGAACTGCTGCCAGGGCCGGTCGGTGCGGTTCCACTGGATGATCTCGGCGCCGTCCTCGGTGGAGGCGCTCTCGACGTCGGCGACCAGGCCGCTGTGCTGGTTGCGCAGGACGTAGTAGGCGCCGGTGTCGATGTCGGCGGCCTGCGCGGAGGTGGTGGCGACCGCGGAGAGGCCGCCCGTGCAGAGCAGGACGGTCATGGCGGCGTACAGGAACCGGCGCAGGCGGGAGAGGGGCCTGCGGGTTCCGCGGGTGGGTGGTGGCGCGGCCGGGGCCGGCCCGGGGAATACGGGGGGGTTGACGGGCATCGCTGCTCCTCTGTGCGAACTCCGGACGGCGGTGTCCGGATCCGGGGGGGTATGTGAGCGCTCTCATGCCAATTGGTTGCCGGGAACCTAACATGGAAAGCGCTTTACCGGTAGCGGCGCGACTACGGAAAGGAAGACGCGGACCCCGGCGCGGATCGTGGATCCCCTCGCGGCGTGTCGAACGGCGAGGACGGGCACGCGGCGTGCGCGGATGTGAGGAGTCCTCGTCACCGTTCCCACGCGCGGGGGCACCAGGCCGGAAAACCGCTTTCCCCGCCGGGGCGCGGTGGACACGGGCACCGCCTGGTCCGGCCGCGGACGCCCACCCCGGCGAACATCGCGCTCACGGCCATGACCAGCAGCAGGGCGCCGGCGGCACGGACCAGTCGCATGTGCGCCGTGTTCGGGACGCATAAGGTCACCGGGTCTCCTGAGACCCGTGGGGGCGCGGCGGCCGGGCGTGCGCGAGCGCCGAGGGCGTGCGGCATCCGACGATCGCCGGAGCCTCGTGGACCAGTGCGTCGTCGGTGACCGCCTCCACCATGAACAGCGCGAAGTCGGTCCGCCGCGTGATGTTGCTGGCCAGCACAGGGTCGCCGACGTGCCGGCTCCACACCGGCAGCCCCTCGCCCTCCCCCTCCTCGAGGTCGCTGCCGCGCACGACCGTCCACCGGGCGTCGCTGTCGAAGATCCGGCGGCACGCCTCCACCTGGTCGTCGATGTCGATGGCGCGGACCAGCCGCGCCAGCACGCTCACGACCCTGACGGAGGCGCGGAACCCGCGCGAGTACACGTCCCTGCCGTCGCGGGTGATGTGCCATCCGCAGGAGAACACCAGCCGCGCCCCCTCGGGCGCCAGGTCGAGCACCGCCTGGGCCGTGCCGGAGGAGTATCCGTGGACACCCCAGGGGACCAGGACCGTCAGGACCGCGTCACACCCGGCGACCGCGCGCCCGATGACCTCCCGGTCGTCCGTCGGCCCCGCGACCACGGTGATGCGGTCCGCGAACTCCGCCAGCTTGCCGACGCTCTTCTCCCGGCACACGCCCACGACCTCGTAGTCGCGGTCCAGGGCGTGCTGGACCATGTACCGCCCGAGCTTGCCCGAGGCCCCGACGACGCAGACCCTCGTCCGGGGCCCGCCGTCGGCCCTCCCTTGTCCCTGTCGCGTGTCCATACGCGTCCCTCCCGCTCGTCCGGCGGGCGCCCCGGAAGGACCGGTACGGCCGCGAACCTCGTCCCTTACACCTGTAAGGCTGTACTCGGAGGCTATCCTTACACCTGTAAGGCCGTCAAGGACGGGCGGCGAGGCACCGACGTAGTTCACGGAGACCCCAGGTGACACCGACTCCCAGACGGCAGCGCACGCCCCGTTCGTCCCTGAGCAGGGAGCGCGTCCTCGAAGGCGCCATACGCGTGGCCGACGAGCGTGGAGCCGCCTCGGTGAGCATGCGCAAGGTGGCCGAACACCTCGGAGTCGAGGCGATGTCGCTGTACCACCACGTGGCCAACAAGGACGAGATCCTGGACGGGATCGTCGACCTGGTCTTCGCCGAGATCGACCTGCCCCGGGACGCGGCCGACTGGAGGAGCGCCATGCGTCGGCGCGCGTTCTCCGCCCGAGCCGTGCTCTTTCGCCACACCTGGGCACTGGGCCTGATGGACTCGCGGCGCAACCCCGGCCCGGCGACGCTGCGGCACCACGACTGGGTGATCGGGTGCCTGCGCGGGGCGGGTTTCCCGATCGCGATGGCCGCCCAGGCGTTCTCCACCCTGGACAGCTACGTCTACGGGTTCGTCCTCCAGGAGTCGAACCTGCCCTTCGACACGCCCGGGGAGCTGGAGGACGTGGCGACGGCCATGGTCAGCGCCTTCCCGGCCGACGCCTACCCCCACCTGAGCGAGATGATCACCGACCACGCCCTGCGCCGGGACTACGCCTACGCCGACGAGTTCGCGCCCGGCCTGGACCTGATCCTCGACGGCCTGGAGAGGACCCTCGAGGGGTCGGCCGGCCCTTCCGAGGCGTGACCGGTCGCCCGACCGCGCACACGGGTTTCCAGGCCCTGGGCCGCCGACCGGGTCCGTTCACCGGTCCGTCGGCCGGCGGGGAGCCCGCCCTGCGCTCCGGAGCCCTCGAACAGCGCGGAAGCCCGGGAGGGATGTCCCGCGCACCGACGTCGCGGGGATGGCCGGGAGTGGCGACCCCGCTTCACCGACAGCGGTTCGACTGATGGGCTTTCCTTCACGGCGGGCAGGAATCACCATGGGGGAATGCGCACGAACGTGGCGGGGCCAAAGCCGTGAACGAGAACAGCGACCACACCACGCCCGTAGAAAGAGCCCTGGACCTGCGCAACGCGCTCGCCGTCGCTGACATCAAGCAACTCGTGCGCGCGTCGCGTGAGGGTGACGAGGACGAAATGGGGCGGATACGGCAAAGGTATTCGGAGGGATGGGCCGGACATGGCCAAAAGCCCTACGGGGCAAGGCTTCCGTGTTAGCTTCGAGGCCCGATGAACGCTGCGGAGCCCGAGCGGAGAGCCATGGGACTGGAGCTGTTGACCAAGGACGACAATTCGGTGGACAAGGGCTGCCCCTCGTCTACCTCAGCGACACGGTTGACTTCGTCGTCCAGGGCGCTGGGCTCAACGACGCCGGCTTCGCGAAGCCGACCGATCCCCTGGGCGAGGCCGCGGTCCGTGTCTCCCGAGACGGTCCTCGCCGCCGTCGAGTGCTTCCGGCGGAGGGGCGTGTGACCTCCGGCAATGCCGGGTTCCGGCCCGCAGGTATCCCCCGTTTCGACGCCGATATGCGACCCCTGTGACAGACACCGAAAACCCCCGGACCACGAACACCGTGCACGGCAGCCCGGAAACCCTGGTGCAGGCAGGCACAGTGCATGGTGACGTTCACATCGTCTCCCGACCCGCACGCCCCGTCCGCGTACCGCACCAGCTGCCCCTGGCCGCCACCGGCTTCGTGGACCGCACCGCTCACCTGCGACAGCTGGACGCGCTGGCAGCCGAGGCGGAGACGAGTGTTCCCGTCGCGGTGCTGGCCGGACCGCCGGGAGTCGGAAAGACCGCCCTGGCCGTCCACTGGGCACACCGGGCACGGAGCCTCTTTCCCGACGGTGATCTGTACACCAGCGTGCACGGGCACGCTCCCGGCCCGCGTGCCGAGGCCTCACAGGCGCTCGACGCGATCCTGCGAGCGCTCGGAGTTCCCCCCGAACGCATCCCCCTGGATCTGGACGGCCGTTCGGCCCTCTACCGCTCCGAAGTCGACGGTAAGCGCCTCCTGGTCGTTGTCGACGACGTGCTCAACCCGACACAGGTGCGTCCCCTGCTGCCCGCCGCGCCCGGCTGCATGGTCGTGGTGACCAGTCGGAGCACGCTACCTGGGCTCGTCGCCCGGGAGGGCGCCCGGCGGCTGTCCCTGGGCGTCCTCCCCGTAGTCGACTCGGTGGCCCTGCTGCGGAACACCATCGGAACGCGGGTGGAATCCGAACCGCGTGCGGCACATGAGCTGGCCGAGCACTGCGCGCGCCTTCCCCTGGCTCTCCGGGTGGCCGCCGAGCGGCTTCTCGACCGGCCGGACGCGACGCTGAGCGACCTGGTGAACGAACTGGCCGCCGAGGAGTCCCGTCTGGACGCCCTGGCCGAGGAGGACGAGTTGAGCGATCTGCGCGCCGTGATGACGGCGTCCTACCAGGCCCTGGACGACGACACCGCCCGCTTCTTCCGGCATCTGGGCCTCCATCCGGGGCCCGAGTTCTCCTCCGGAGCCGCCGCCGCGCTCACCGGTACGCGACAGGTTCGGGCACGCGGGTTCCTGGACCGCCTGGCCCGCGCGCACCTGGTGGAACGACTGCGTGAGGACCGCTACCGTCTGCACGACCTGGTACGGCTGTACGCGGTCGAGCGGGTCCGCGCCGAGGACGGACCGGAAACGATGGGCGAGGCGGTCGGACGGGTGGCCCGGTGGTACACACACGCCGCCGCCCGGGCCCAGCTCGTGGAGCTCCCCAACTTCCCCGTCGTGCCCGGGGAGGAACAGGACCACGAACTGCCCGGCTTCGCGTCCGTGGAGGACACGCTGGCCTGGTTCGAGGCCGAGCGCACGAACCTCCTGGCAGTGGCACGGGCCGCCCTGGACCACGGCCACCACGACACCGCCTGGCGGCTGCCCGCGAGCGTCTATCCGCTCTTCGAGCTGCACCGGCACTGGCACGAGTGGCGCGACTTGCACGCCATCGGCCTCCGGGCGGCCGAGGAGGCGGACGACGCCTTCGGAGCGGCCCGCAACCACCTGGGCATGGGCGACGCCCAGTGGCTGTTGGGCGACCCCGACGCAGCGGTGCAGCACTACGGGTTCGCCCTGGCGGCCGACCGCCAAGCCGGTGACCCGTGGGTGGAGGGCTTCGCGCTGCGCCAGCTGGGCGTGGTGGCCTGGCAGCGCGGCGAGCGGGAGGACGACACGGCCGGATACGTGGAACGCGCCATCACGGTCTTCCGCGAGTCGGGAGAACGGCGCGGCGAGGCGATGTGCCTGCTCAGCCTGGCCGACTTCGGCGCGGACCTGGCCAGGTGGGAGGAGGCGCTCGGCCGCTGCCGGACGGCGATCGATGCGTTCGGCGGTATCGGCGACGTGTGGAGCGTGGCGTGGGCACGGTGCACCCTCGGCCGGATCCTCACCGGCTCGGGTCGGGCCGCCGACGCCGTGGCGGAGTACCGGGCGGCGATCGGGGTCTTCGAGGAACGCGACGACGCCGACAGCCGGGCGGCGGCGCTGCTCGGCCTGGGTGACGCCCACGCCGAACTGGGCGACACAGGCGAGGCCCGGGCGGCGTGGCGTGCGGCCCTGGAACACCTGCGCGACCACGGCGATCCCCGCGCCGAGGAGGTCGAGGAACGTCTGGGCCGTCGGGCCGCGGGCGGCTGAGGTGCCCGCCGTGGCAGGCGGGTGGCCACGGACAGGCGGTCACCGTTCGACGTGGGCCGCGAGGTTGGCCAGGGACGAGGCGAAGGCCGCCTCGTGGTCGGTCTGGGAGACACCCCGGGGCACACCGGTCGCCTCGACGGCCACCAGGGTGCCCTCGGGCACCTCGGTGAGCCGCCAGACCATCGTCATCGTCCCCGCGAAGTCCGGATCCGGGGACTCGAAGACGACCCGCTGCACGATCCGCTCGTTCGGGACCAGTTCGGCGAACTCGACCTCGGTGACGTCGCTCGACTCCGAGGTCTTGCCCTGTCCGGCCTGCGGGTCGAGGTAGGTCAGCACCATGCGGAACCCGCCTCCGGGCCACGGCTCGAAGCGCTCCGTCCGTCCGGTCATGCCCTCCGGCGGCAGCCAGGCCGCGAGGGCGTCCGGGTCGGTCATCGCCGCGTAGACCGCCGACGCGGGCGCCCGAACGGTCCTGCTTCCCTGGTCCTTGCGCGGTTGCGTCCGGCCCACGGTCCCCACCTCTTCGCGACGGCACTTCCGTCTCCCGAACCTAGCGCCGTGACCGCGAGAGTTCACCGGGATATGCCCAACCGGGATGATCTTGCTCCCAGCGGCACTGTCGAGCGCTGACAGTGCCACCAGGAGCAAGATCACGGCGGTGGGACCCCACCCGACGGATCCCGGCCGGGCCCTGGCCCTCAGTTCGGGCGGCGGCCCTGGACCGAGTAGACCGCACAGGAGCAGGCCCGGAAGGAGGGGTCGGCGAGCAGGGCGCGCACGTCGGCGAGCTTGCGGTCGGTCATCCCCTCGCGCACGAACGCCTCACGCAGGTGGCGGGTGTGGTGCGCGATCAGGTGCACCCCCGGCGAGTCGGCGTCCCACAGCTCCAGCCGGGGCCGGGGGTCGACGTCCACCAGGCCCGCGCGGCGCATCGCCTCGGCGGCGTTGCGGCCCCAGGCCGGGTCGGCCCCGGCACGGATCATCAGCCTGGTCTTGGCCTCCTGGAACTCCTCGTAGAGCTTCTGGGACGCGGCGTCGGGCATGAGCAGCCCCGGCCCGTAGGTGATGTCGAACTCGTCGAGCTGGAGCACCCCGCCGGGCTTGAGCGCGCGCACCAGGCGGTCCAGGACCGCGATCCGCTCGGGGAGGTGCAGCAGCACCAGCCGGGAGTGGATGAGGTCGAAGGCGGCTTCGGGGAGCGGGTCGCGGACGACGTCGTGCCGGACCACCTCCAGCCCGTGGGTGTGCGGAATCCGTTCGGGCTTGATGTCCGTGGCCAGCACGCTCCCGGTCGGGGCGACGCGGTGGGCCAGCCAGAGCGCGACGCTGCCGCCGCCGGCGCCCACCTCCAGGCAGTCCCACCCCGGTCCGACACCGGTCCGCTCCAGGCGCTCGGTGGTCATCGGATCGTAGGCGGCCGCCAGGAAGCGGTGCTGGTCGAAGGCGTGCTCGCTGTGGTTGTCGAAGAGATAGCGCGAGGCCTTCCCGTCGGCGGGTGTCTCGGCGGCTGTGTCGGTCACCGGCTGCTCCTTACGGTGTCGTCTGTCGGTGGTGCGCGCCGACGGCCTCGGCCGCGACGCGGGTCAGGGTGGCCGTGCACACCTTCCCGGTGGGGCCGAGCGGCAGTTCGGGCAGGACCACCACGTGTTCGGGCAGCGCGCGGGTGTCCAGGCCGCGCTCGTCGCGCAGGAAGGCGATCAGCTCCCGCGGGGCGGGCGCCGCGGACCCCGCCGATGGGGACACGCAGGCGCACATGCGCTCGCCCAGGTCGGGGTCGGGCACGGGTACGCAGTGGGCCTCCGCCAGGGAGGGGTGGGCGCCGAGTGCGCGCTCCACCTCGGCGGGGAAGATGTTGACCCCGCCCCGGATCACCGTCCGGCGCAGGCGGTCCACCACCCAGAGCGCGCCGCCCGGGTCCAGTCGGCCCAGGTCGCCGGTGCGCACCCACCCGCCCGGGGCCCGGCGCTCGGCGTCCAGACCGGGTGCGGCGACGTGGCACAGCGGTGTCATCGGGCCCAGGGCCCAGATCTCGCCGGTCTCTCCGGCGGGTACCGGGCGGCCCTCGGGATCACGGACGCTCACCCGGGCCACGTCGGGCGCGGGGTAACCGGCCATACCCGGCTCCCAGGCCTGCGGTCGGCGTCCGGTGTGGCAGTTGACCCCGTCGGTGGAGCCGTAGACGTTGACCACCGGTCGGCCGAAGCGCGACGTGCAGGCGTCGTGGACCTCCCGGTGCAGCGGCGCCCCGCTGGACACCACCACGCGCAGGGACGAGGTGTCCGCCCGTTCGGGCAGCGCGGCCACGCGCCGCAGCATCGTGGGGACCCCGACCAGGTGGGTGGGGCGGTGCCGTTCGATCGCGCGCAGCGCGGCGAGCGGGTCGAAGCGGGGCAGCACCACCAGGGTGCCGCCGTGCCGGGCCAGGGTCACCGGCACCCCGCAGGACCCGAAGGAGGACGCCAGCGAGACCAGGACCAGGGCGCGCATCGGACCGGGGCCCGTGTGCAGCGCCGCCACGTAGTTGCCCCGGCCGCCCGCCATGGCGTTGTGCGTGTAGGCGACCATCGAGGGCTCGCCCTGCGAACCGGAGGAGACCAGGACGCGGGCCGGGGACTCGGGGTCGGGGCGCGCGGGACGCCAGCCGCCGGCCGCCTCGGGACCGGGTCGGTCCAGGCTGCACGCCCCGGAGCGGGCCGGACCGAACGTCCACACCCGGCGCAGGTGCGGCAGGTCCATCCGGCGGATCTCCTCCACCCTCTCCGGGACGGTGACGAGCGCGGAGGCCCGGGAGCGGAGCAGGAGGCTGCGCACGTCGTCCGGGGGCCGCCCGTCGGGAACGGGCAGCGAGACCGCGCCGACGGCCGCGACGGCGAGTTCGGCCACGGCCGCGTCGCGTCCGTTGGGCAGCAGGACGCCGACGACGTCCCGCTCCTGCCCGCCTCCGGCGGTCAGCGCGGCGGCCGCGCGGCGCACCGCGGCGTCCAACCCGGCGTAGTCGAGTGCGCCGCGGTCGTCGACGACGGCCGCCCGGTCGGGATGGGACCGCACGTGTTCGCGGAACAGGGTGTACAGGTCCTTGCCCGGACACCATCCGCGAGCGGTCCACTCCGCGCGCAGACGCCGCGGAACGAGGTCGGTCAGTACCAGTCCGTTGGACGAGGTCCACGTCATCGAGTCTCCGGAGAGGTCGAAGGGCACGTCGGGGCCGGGTGGGGCGAACCGTGTCGGCCCGGCGGGACCGTCCGCTGTGTCTCGTCCGCCCCGTCGGCGGTCGTGCGCCCTCATCGCGTCCTCTCCAGACCGGCCACGGAGGCCGCCGGGGCGCCGTCGACCGGCCGCACCGCGGCACGGGCGAAGCTCCACGGGGCCCGGAAGCAGGACGCGCCGCCGACCGTGTCGAAGGCCCCCGCGAACTCCGGTGCGGCGGCCATCTCCGCCAGGTCCCCGACCGGAGCGGGACCGCCCCGCTCCCCGGGCGCGGTGCCGCGTCCGGCGCGGCGCAGCAGCCGGGCCGCGTCCGACAGCGCGGTCCGGGCCCGTATCCCGGTACCGGTGCGGGCGCGGGCCAGCAGCGCGGCCACCGCCCCCTCGGCCGCGATGGTCCCGCCGAGCACGTCGGTCAGGGTCAGCAGGGACGGTGAGGGCTCCTCCCCGGGGCCGGCGAGGAGATCGGCCACCCCGCCGTGTGCCTGGACCAGGTAGTCGGTGGCCAGCGCACCGGGTTCGGGGGGTTCCCCGCCCCACCCGTCGGCGTGCACGTGGACCAGGGCCGGGGCACGGTCGGCGAGGTCGTCGGGGCCCAGGCCGAACCTCTCGGCGCGACCGGGCGGCCAGTTGTACAGCAAGGCGTCGGCCGTGGCCGCCAGGTCCTGTGCGGTCCTGCGCCCGGAGGCGGTCCTGAGGTCGGCCTCGACCACGTCCTTGCCCCGGTTCAGGGCGAGGAACCGGGCGGAGCAGTCCCCCGCCATCGGCGGCACCCCGCGCATCGGGTCGCCGCCCGGCGGCTCGACGCGCACCACCTCGGCGCCGAGCATGGCGAGCAGCAGGCCGGCGAGCGGGCCCTGGATCCGGTTGGTGGCCTCCACCACCCGCAGGCCCGACAGGGGTGCGGTGGCGTCGGCGCAGGGCCCCGCCGGCGGGAGAGCCGGGCCACCGGTGCCGCGCAACCGCCACTCCGACGCCGGATCGGGTTCCCGGGCGGCCTCGGCGGTACGGACCGGGGAGATGCTCGTCCCCGTCCGGAGCGCCGCCGCGCGCACCCGGTCGAAGTCCACGGCGGCGACCGCGGCGGGCAGCTCCGGCGGCAGCGGACACACCGCGGTGGCGAAGCGGCCCTGGAAGTGCGGCCATCCGGCGGCGACCGCGTCCGGGGCGGCCCCCAGGTCGGTCCAGAACCGCAGCCAGACCTCGGCGTCCAGGGTCTCGATCTCGAAGCGCGTCCCGTCGGCGGAGCGAAACGGCGGAACGGGCGCTTCGCCGGATCCCCTCCGACCGCTCGGCGACGCGGCGCCGGACGCCGACGCCTCCCCGCCGGCGGGCTGAGCGGATCCGGCGCCGGGCGCGGTGACCGCGGCGACGTGGGGGCCCGCGGCGAGCAGGGCGGCCTGGGCCACCGAGACCGACGCGGACAGGGCCGGTCCGCCGCGCGCCAGGGCCAGCGCGGAGGCCGCCACCGCCTGTGCGGCCAGCATCCCCGCGCACACCGACGCGTAATCCATACCGAGGAACCGGGGTTGCCCGCGTGCCCTGCCGTGCAGGTGGGCGAGCCCGCAGGCGGCCTGGACGTCGCGCTCCCCCGCCAGGGGCGCCGCGACCGGACCGGACCAGTCGATCGCGCAGCCGACCGGTGCCGGCGGCCTCGCGTGGGCACCCTCTCCGCCGTGGGCGCCGACCAGGCCGATCCATCCGGCCGGGGCGCCCGGGGGCGGCTCCCCGGCCACCCGGGAGACGGCGCATCCCAGCGCCTCCAGGCGCAGCGCCGCCACCCCCAGCGCGGCCGAGTCCCCGACCGCGCGGGCGGTGGCTCCGGCCAGCGGGAACACGGCCGCCGCGTCCGCCGACCGCGGCGTCATGTCCACTTTCCCGTTCCGCAGGTGTCGGGGCGCAGGCCCAGGCGGTCGCGCAGTACGGTCCGGCGGACCTTGCCGGTGCCGGTGCGCGGAAGCTCGTCCCAGGTCCTCACCACGGGGTCGGCGAGTTCGGGCAGGTCGGCGACGGCCTCGCGCCACGCGTCGGTGTCGAGCCGGCCGTCGCCGGTGACCACCACGGGCACCGGAGGACCGTCCGGGACGCTCAGTACGACGCACTCCAACACCTCGGGCAGGCGGTCGTCCACGACGTCCTCCACCTCCAGGCAGCCGCCCTCGCGCAGGGCGTCGACCTCGCGGTCCACCAGCCTCACCCCGCCGGTGCGGGTGATGACCCCGATGTCGCCGGTGTTCCACCACTCGCCCACCAGTTTGGACCGCCACCGGCCCTCCTCGCCGACGTAGCCCAGGCACAGGGCCCCGGTACGGCAGAACAGCAGGCCGGGAACGCCCGTCGGGACGGGACGCATGGTGTGCGGGTCCACCGCGCGCAGCCGGGTGCGGGTGGGCACCGGGTGACCCAGGTCGCGGGTGGTCGGATGGCGTTCCCGCTCCCGGGCCAGCGCCCGCCGGGTGAGGAAACGGAAGGTCAGCGGCCCGGTCTCGCTCTGGCCCCAGCCCTGCATCCACACCGGGTGTCCGTGCCCGGTGGCGCCGAGGAAGGTGCGCACGGTCGGCGGGTGCATGGCGTCGAAGGTGCTGACGTAGAGCCGTACCCGGTCGAACGGGTGGTCCCCCCGCTCCGCCCGGTGCTGCCAGCGCACGAAGGTGGCGGGATGGGCCTCCAGGGTGGTGGGGCGGTGCCGGTGCAGCAGCGGGCCGGCCTCGTCCCAGTCGTCGCTGGTGAGGGCCGACAGCGCGGCCGGGGACAGCCACAGCACGCTCGCGGTCCAGGCGAGCGCGCGGCCGTGCGCGAAGGAGAACGCCCCGGTCACCGTGTCGTCGGGCCGGCTGCCCAACAGGGGCCAGCGGTGCGACTCGAATCCGGCCAGGCGGCGCATGATCGTGCGGGTGGAGTGCGTGACCAGTTTCGGCACACCGGTGGTGCCGGAGGTGTGCATGATGGACAGGGGCGCGTCCAGGTGCGGCCTGCGGGGCGGCGGTGCGTCGATGCCGCGTACCTCGTCCAGGCACAGGACGTGCCCGGCCGGGCCCCCGAGCCCGGCCGGACCGTCGACGACCAGGGTGCGGGCGGCGTGGACGGCGGGGTCGGCCCCCGCGTCCCGGGCCGCCGCCAGCAGCGCCGTGTCGGTGACCAGCAGCGCCGGCTCCAGCCGTTTGAGCAGGATCTCCAGCGTCCCCGGCTCCAGGTGCGCCGACAGCGAGGCGGGCACCGCGCCCAGCCGGGCCACGGCACAGCTCAGCAGCACGTAGTCCCAGTGGTTGCGTTTGGCGATCGCGACGCGGTCGCCGGGCCGGACACCGGCCGCGGCGAACCAGCCCGCGGCCTCGCGCACCAGTCCGGCCACTCCGGACACGTCCAGTTCGGTGCCCAGGTGGGGGGCGATGTCCAGGGGCCTGCCCAGGTGCACGGCGGTGGTGGCGCCGCGCCCGGCCAGGTCGTCGAAGAGGGTGCCCAGGTGGATGGGCTTGGTGAACAGCGTCATCGGACTTCCCTGGGGATCGGTACGGGGGTCGCGGCCGTGGAGTCGAGGAAGGCGAGGACCCGCCCGGCGGCCGTCGCGGCGGAGGAGACCGCTCCCTCGCTGCACGGGCGCAGCGCGATCCAGTCCCCGGCGTAGTCCACGGCCGAGGGCGGGCGGGCGACGAAGGCGGCGCGTGCCCCCAGCGCGCGCGGGCCCGCCGCGGGCAGCCCGTGGCGGAAGCGGTGTACACGGACCGAGTCGACGTGGTCCGCCAGCCCGGGTACGAGGCGCTCGGCGCGCGCCGTGAGCCGCGCGGCGACCTCCTCGTCGGGGGCGTCGAGGAGTTCGGAGGCTCCCCGTGGCGAGGCGACCAGCGAGACCAGGCCCCGGCCCTTCGGTACCCGTCCGGGGTGCTTGTTGTGGTCGGCGGTGACCACGTTGAGCAGGGGGTCCTCCGCGGCGGGCACCAGGGTGGCGAATCCGCCGCGCACCCCGACCGGTGCCATGGGACGGTCCAGCACCAGGGAGACCCGGAGCATGGGCGCGTACTCGCACGCGTCGAGGTAGGCGCGCTCGGCCCGGGACCCGCCCGGGTACAGCCGCGCCGCGACCGGGGCGGGTACCGCCAGCACGGCCGCGCGGGCGGTGACCGGTCCCGCCGGGGAGTCCAGCCTGACCCCGCCGGGTCCCGCCGCCACGCCGGTCACCGGGTGGCCCGTGGCGACGTCGAGCCGGTCGGCCAGGGTCCGCGCGAGGGTGTCCATGCCGTCGCGGTAGGTACACCACCGGGCCGTGCTGCCGGCGGAGGCCAGGTGCGCGGCGAAGGGGGCGGCGGCCGTCCGCTCCGGGTCCCAGCCGAAGAACCCCGCGGCCAGCGGGCCGATCAGCCGCTCGCGCAGCTCCGGATGGTAGGGGCGCAGCAGGTCGGCGAGGGTGCGCGCGCCCAGCGGGGAGCGCTCGGGGTGTTCGGGGTCCGGCGCGGCGCCCGCGAGCCGGACCTGCAGGCGCAGCAGGTCGACCCGTGCGCGCGGGGACAGTCCGGCCCCGGTGAGCAGCCCCAGCGGGCGGCCCGTGTGCGGCCGGGCGCGGCCGCCGCGCCACGACGCCAGGGCGCCGCGGACCCGGGTCACCGCGCCCCGGTCGGTGTCCAGGCCCAGGGCTCGGATCAGCCGCCAGGTGGCCGGGTAGGCGGAGGCCGGCGGCAGCATCTCCGCGCCGGTGTCGATCAGGAAGCCGTGTTCGCGCAGGGTGCGCATCCGGCCGCCTACCGCGTCGGCGGCCTCCAGGACCCGTACCGAGCGTCCCGCCCGGGCCAGGGTGTGGGCCGTGGCCAGTCCGGCGGGGCCGGCGCCGACCACGGCGACGTCGGTCGTCTCACTCATGCGGCGCCTCCCACGAGTGCCGGGGCGAGCAGGTTCGCGGCGATCAGCAGGACCACGGTGACCCGGTGGGTGTGGATGGCCATGCGCCGGGCGCGCAGGATGTCGCCGTACACGAAGCCGATCACCAGCTGGGTCACCCGCAGCACGAAGACGGGGACGAGCACGACGGGGAACCACCACGGGGCGATCCCGGCCAGGGTCGATGCGGAGATGAGCAGGCTCTCCGCCACGGTCGCCGCGATGATGAAGGCGGTGTTGAGGTGCCGGGGCACCAGCGCGGCGACGGTGATCCGCCCCGCGGCGCGGTCGCCGTCGGCGTCGTTGGTGTTGGAGTACAGGCCGAACAGCATCGGGCCGAAGCCGAAGAGCAGCGCCTGGACCACGACGAAGCCGTTGAGCCCGCCGGTGAGCAGCCCGTAGGGCACCAGCACCCAGCCCACGCCCAGGCCGATGAGGAAGACCTCCTGGAATCCCCGGTAGCTGATCCTGAGTCCCCAGGAGTACTGGACCGAGGCGAGGACGCACAGGGCGGCCAGCGCGACCGCCCACGCGGGCCGGTGCGGGGCGGCCAGGGCGACGAGGGTCCACAGCACGGCGCTCACCCCGGTCGCCGCCCAGGCGAAGCGCAGGGCCTGCGGTTCGGTGAGCGTCCCGGCGACGAGGGGTTTGCGGGCCAGCCTGCGGCGGGCCGCGTCCGATCCGTAGTTGGCCGCGTCGCTGCCGTCCCGGTATCCGGTGACGTCGTCGAAGGCGACCATCGCGGCCACCACGGCCACCTCGGCGAGCAGGATGAGCAGGAGCAGGCCCAGCGTGCCCGGCTGCCAGCGCAGCGCCGGCGCCAGCATGGCCAGCACCAGCGGCAGGCCGATGTAGTAGTCGACGATGTCGAGTTTGGCCAGGCGCGCGTAGGCGGACAGGGTGGCGCGCGCGGACGCGGGCGGAGGCGCCTGCGCGGACGCGGGCACGGCGGTCGGTTCGGTGGCGGTCGACCGGGTGGTGTGGTCGGTCATCGGGGCGTCCTCCTCGTCCGGTGGGCGAACGCGCACACCGTGTCGGCGACGTGTTCCACCCGGGCGTCGCTCAGGTGCGGGTAGAGCGGCAGGGAGAGGTTGCGCCGGGCCGCCGACTCCGCGTTCGGCCAGCGTCCGCCGGGTGGTGCGTACGGGGCGAAGGCGGGCTGTTCGGGCAGTGTGCGCGGGTAGTACACGTGGGTGTGGACTCCGTGTGCGGCCAGGTGCGCGCGCAACTCGTCGCGCCGCTCGGCCAGGAGCGTGTAGACGTAGTGGCAGCGCCCGTCCCCGCCCACGGGCGGCGCCGTGATCCCGGCGTCGGCCAGTGGCGCGAACCGGGTGGAGTAGTACGCCGAGATCTCGGCCCGGCGCGCCAGTCGGTCCTCCAACCCCTCCAGCCGGTGCAGCTGGAAGGCGGCCATGACCTCGTCGAAACGGCTGTTGTGGCCGATGCGGTGGTGGAGGAAGCGGTGCTCGCCGTCCTGGCCGTGGTTGCGCAGCATCCGCGTCCGCGTGGCGAGTTCGGCGTCGCCGGTGACCACCACGCCGCCCTCACCGGGCATGCCGAAGGTCTTGACCTGCACGAACGAGTAGACGCCCGCGTCGCCCCACAGCCCCGCGGGGCGGCCCTGGAGCGTCCCGCCCTGGGCCAGGGCGGAGTCCTCGACCAGGCGCAGCCCGTACTGGCGGGTCAGTTCCCGGTACCGGGGCATGTCCGCCATCACCGAGAACACGTGCGCGGGCATGAGCGCCCGGGTACGCCCGGTGACGGCCGCCTCCGCCGCGGCCGGGTCCATGGTCAGCGCGACCGGGTCGATGTCGGCGAAGACCGGCTGCGCGCCGCAGCCGATGACGGTGCTCGCCAGCGGCGCGCAGCCGAAGGCCGGTACCACCACCTGGTCGCCGGGTCCCACGTCCATGGCGGCCAGGACCAGGGTGAGCGCCGAGGTCCCGCTGGAGCAGGCGACGACGTCGGCCGCGGCCAGCCGGTCACGCAGCGCGTGCTCGAACCGGGCGGTGTGCTCGCCGAGGATGAACTTCTGCGCGGCACCCGTCCCGATCTCGTGGACGGTCTCCAGCAGCACGTCGCGGTCGTCCTCGAACAGGTCGGGGGCGAAGAAGGGGATGTCCCGGGTGGTCGTCGTGCTCACGCGCGCCTCCCGGCGTAGAAGTCCTCGATCTCGTCGCAGACGCGGTCCACCTGCGCGTCGGTCAGGTCGGGGTGGAGCGGGAGCGCGACCGCCGCCTCGCACGCGGCCTCGGCGCGCGGGAAGTCGCCCGGGACGTGTCCCAGGTGCGCGAAGCACGGTTGCAGGTGCAGTGGGACCGGGTAGTAGGTCTCGGTCCCGATGCCGGCCGCGGCCAGGTGGTCCACCAGGCCGTCGCGCTCCTCGGCCTCGACGAGGTGGACGTAGACGACCCGTCCGCCGCCCGGGTGCGGCGCGGTGTCGCCGGGCACGGCGCGTATCCCCGAAACGCCGCGCAGGCGGGAGTCGTAGCGCGCGGACAGCTCCGCGCGTCGGGCGATACCGGCGTCGAGCCGGGTGAGCTTGGCCAGCAGCACGGCGGCCTGGATGTCGTCCATCTTGCTGTTGCAGCCCGGGACGACCGTGGGGTTGGCGATGCCGGGGAAGTCGTCCAGGGTCCGCCCGGAGCGACCGTGGTGGCGCAGTGCCCGCGCGGTCTCGGCCAGGAGCGCGTCGTCGGTGAGCAGGGCGCCCGCGTCACCGATCGCGCCGAGTGTCTTGGCGGGGAAGAACGACAGCACGCCTCCGGCGCCGAGCAGTCCGGCGTGCACACCTCGCAGCCGCATGCCGATCGCCTCGGCGCTGTCCTCCAGCACGGTCAGTCCGCGCCTTCGGGCGACCTCCTGCACGCCCTCCATGTCGGCCAACCGGTCGAACAGGTGCACCGGCATGACCATCCGGGTGCGGGGTGTGGCCACAGCGTCCACCGAACGCGGGTCGATCCCGTATCCCCGCTCCTCGATGTCGGCGAAGACCGGGACGCCTCCGGCGAGCACCACGGCGCTGGCCGTGGCGACGAAGGTGTAGGCGGGGACGATCACCTCCTCGCCGGGACGCAGCCCGGCGGCGCGCAACAGCAACACCAGTGCGTCGGTCCCGGAATTGACGCCGACCACGTGTCGTGCGCCGGTCCAGCGGGCCAGAGCGCGTTCGAATTCGGCGACCATCGCACCGTGCGAGAACTTCCCCCGGTCCATGACGCGCAGACAGTTATCGCGGATATCGGGCCACAGTTCCCGGAAGGTGTCGGACTGGTCGAAGAAGGGGACGGGAAAACGTGTTCTCCCCGTGGTCGGCGCCTCGGGGGGCGAAAGCGTTCTCTTCACTTTTCCGTTTCCGTACCGAGGAGGGGGCGAGGGACCGGGGCCCGGTCGCGGCGGGGGGTCGCCGCGACCGGGGACGGGGTCAGCCGCCGAGGAGGGGGATGTCGTTCTTGCCGAGGTGGTAGTCGCGGACCGCGGCGACCAGCTCGGCGGTGGACAGACGGCCGCTGCCGTCGGTGTCCAGCTCGGAGAAGGCCCGGGTGGCCTCGGCGCCGCCCAGGCCGATGGCGTCGAACCACTTCTCCATCTCGCTCGGGCTGATCTCACCGCTGCCGTCGACGTCCAGCACGTCGACGATCGCCTGGATGGTCGGCTGGACGATCTCGGCGAAGCCGGCGTCGCCCCTGCCGATGATCTTCTGCTCGGCGACCCTGACGAACTGGTCCTTGGTCATCCGCTGGCTGCCCGCGGCCGCGGCCAACTGGTCGAACATGCCCAGGTACGCCTCCCTGAGCGCGTTGCCCTTGGCGGTGCCCTCGGCCCCCAGGCGCGAGATGATGCCGTTCGCCTCGTTCTCGAAGTCGGAGCGCTCGATCGCCCCGTTGCCGTTGTTGTCCCAGAGGCGGAAGCGCTCCTCGAGGCGGCTGTTGGCCTTGGTTGCGGTCGTCATTGAATTTCCCTCACATTCAACATGGAAAAACAGACGTACGATGTCCCGTCGGAACACTGGAAAGGATCTTCGACCGAGCCCAGCCGAACTCCCTCCACTTCCAAAGATTACCGCCGGACCACCTCTCACGAAAGGGGGATCAGAACAATAAGATCGAATAATTGATAATTTATATCGGACATTTATGAGCAAATACCGGATTCCTCTGGAACCGGTTCGGCGGACGTTGTTCCCGTCGCGGCGTCCGGGACGCCCTGGCGGAACACCAGCGCCTCCCCCGCGGCCAGTCCCAGGTCCCGTCCGGTCGGCACCGGGTCGGCGTGGACCAGCACGTTGTAGTGGTTGGGCATGTGGCAGCCGTCGAAGCCGAGCACCACCCCCACCCGGCGGGAGCCGATCCACACCTCGTCGCCGCGGTCGACCACTCCCGCGGCGGTGATCTCGGCGAACCCGAGGAAGCCGACCCTGTCGATCCGGGCCCCCGCCGCCGTCTCGGTGTGGTCGGTGGCGACCAGCTCGTGCACCTCCCCCGCGCGCACGCACCGGCTCGCGTGGGGGACGAGCCGCATGCCCCGCTCGTCCCTGCGGTGCACCAGGACCTTCACCAGCGTCGCGGTGACCTCGCGTTTGGGACCGTCCTCGTACGGGTTCACCTGGCTCCCTCCTGTGTTCGCCTCTCCTCGACGGCCGCCAGCCGGTAGGCGTCGCCGACCAGCTTCAGCGCGGACGGCCCGCCCGGATCCTCGACCAGGCCCTCGCGCACCCGCCACTCGAACTCGGTGAGCACCCCGACGTACTCGTGCCACAGGGATCCCTTGAAACCGGGATGGCCGGCCAGCATGTCCGTCCTCAGGTCCGTGCCGTCGTCGGTGCGCACCTCGACGTCCTTGCGCTCGCCGGGATGCGACCAGTCGAGCAGCACCCTGGCGCGGGCTCCTCCCGCCCACGGCCCGTCTCCGACGGTCGGCCCGCGGCCGCGGCCCCCTCCCCGTCGCCCGTCACCCGTCACCGGCGGGCGGCCTCCGGCCCGGGCCCCCCGTGCGCGCAGTTCGACCTCGGCCCGCCGGTCGGTGCCCGCGGCGTCCCGGTCCACACGCGCCGCCACCACATCGACCGGGCCGAGCAGCGACTCGACCAGGTCGAACGCGTTGGGTCCGTTGTCGGCGACGCATCCGCCTCCGCACCGGTCCGGGTCCAGGTACCAGGTGTCGGTCCCGGCGTGCTCCTCGATCCGTTCCAGGTAGCGCACGGTCACCTCCACCACGCGCCGGCCGACCAGGTCCTCACGCAGCCGCGCGACCCCGGAGTTGTACCGGCGGTGGAAGGCGGTGAACAGCGGGGTGCCCCGCTGGCGGGCGAGCTCGGTGAGCGGCTCCGCCTGGGCGGAGTCCAGGGCGAGCGGCTTCTCCACGCACACGGCCGCGCCCCACCCGAGGGCGTCGGCGCAGATCCGGGCGTGCGCGTCGTTGGGCGCGGTGACCACCACCGCGTCCGGGGCGGCCTCGTCCAGCATCCGCGCGTGGTCGGTGTAACCCGGCACGCCGGCCGGGCGCGCGGCCAGCACGGCCGGGTTCCGGTCGCACACCGCAACCAGTTCCAGTCCGGGCACGGTGCGCAGCGCGGCGAGGTAGAAGCGGGAGATCACACCGAGACCGACCAGTCCGACCCGTAGCGGCGGCCTCATCGCGGGGCTCCCTGGACGGGCGGGACCCGCAGCCCGGTCCGCTCCGCCAGCTCGGCCAGCTCCGCGTACAGCGGAGCCTCCAGCGGCACGCCCCCGCGGCGCCGCTCCCCCGCCCGGTGGTACTCGTGCCAGCCGGGATAGCGCACCGGCTCGGCCCGGTCGGTCGGCGGGCACGCCAACAGCGCGCCGAACAGCTCCTCCGCGTCCTCCCCGGCCCCCTCCCGCAGGGCGTCGGGCGCGACGGCGGCGACGAGGAAGCCGATGTCGTCGTCGCGGCCGCTCGGTCCGCCGTCACCCGTGAGGGCGTCGGGGTGCGGTCCCAGCCCGGCGCCGGGCACCAGCGCGGCCAGCACCTCCACCATGAGTCCCAGGCCGAACCCCTTGTACCGGCCCTCCCGGCCGCCCAGCCACATCAGGTGCGCCCGCCCCGCGTCGAAGGCGTCCGGGTCGGTGACGGGCGCGCCCAGGTCGTCGCACAGAAGCCCCTCGGGCAGGGTGTGCCCCTCCCGGGCCGCCTGGCGGATCCGGCCGGTGGGCGCGGCCGTGGTGCTCATGTCGAGCAGGAACGGGGGGTGCTGGCCGGCCGGGGCCGCGACGCTGAGCGGGTTGGTGCCCAGCATCGTCACAGCGCCGCCGGGCGGCCGGGCGATGCGCTGGCGTCCGCAGTTGCTGGCCACCAGGCCCACCATGCCGTGTTCGACCGCGCGCAGGGCGTGGTAGCCGGCGCATCCCAGGTGGGTGGCGCCGCGTACGGACACCAGGCCGACGCCGTGGCGCCCGGCGCGCTCGACGGCCCGGTCCATGGCCTCGCTCGCCACCCACAGGCCCAGCGCGCGGCGCGCGTCCAGGAGTACGGCGGCGCCCAGGTCGGTGACGGTACGCGGCTCGGCGGCGGGGTCGGCCCTGCCCTCGTCGAGCAGTGGCAGGTAGAGCCGGGTCAGGTTGGCCAGGCCGTGCGAACGCGGTCCGGCGAGGTCGCCGTGGCACAGCGCGCGCGCCGCCTCGGCCGCCCGGTCCGGCGCGAGGCCGCGGTGGGCGAACACCCCGGCGGCGAAGGCGGTCAGGTCGTCGTGGCCCACCCGCACGGCACCCTGGTCCGGCGGGGCCTGCGGCGGGATGTGGGAGGTGGTGCTCACGGTCGTCCGTTCGTCTGGGCGGTGAAGGCGGTCAGGAGGCGGGCCACCGCGTCGGCGAACCCGTCGAGTTCGGCGGCGTCGGCGAACTCGCCGTCGGCGTGCGCGTTGTTGGCGGCCAGGTCGCCGGGGCCCAGCACCGCGGTGTACGCCCCGGCGACTCCGGACATCCAGATGGCGTCGCAGGTGAAGGCCGGTTCGTCGGAGGGCCACGGGTCGATCCCGGCCCGGCCCATCAGGTCCCGCCCCCAGGGGTCGCGGTCGTCCAGCACGGGCAGGCCGCGCTTGCGCCACTCCAGGCGGGTCAGGGCGCGCGCGTCCGCGGCGGTCCGGTCGAACAGCGCGGTCCCGGTGAAGGCCTCCGCGAACGCGTCGAGGCCCTCGTCGAGCGCCTCGGTCAGCGCGGACTCCAGCACGCGTCCCGCGTCGGCCCGGGTGTAGGAGAGGTTGAGCAGCAGCGATCCGGTGCCGTAGACCCTGTTGTGCAGGGTGCCGGTGTGCAGGCCCGCCACGCACACGGCTCCCGTTCCGGCGTGCGCGTCGAGCGCGCGCCCCAGGTGTTGGGCCAGGAAGCCCAACAGCACGGCGGCGTTGTGTCCGGTGTGCGGGCGGTCGTCCACCGCGTCGTCCCCGTGGACCGACACCCGGGCGGTCATCGCCGCCGTGCTGCGCGGGAGGAACCGCGTCCGGGTGGGCTCGCAGAACACGTTGAGCCGGCCGGTGTGGCCGCGCTCGACCAGCGGGCGGGTGCCCAGCACCCCCATGGCGCCGCCCTCCTCCCCGGCCACGGCCTGGACGACCACCGCGACGTCGCGGCCCAGGGCGGGGCACCGGTCGCGCGCGGCGCGCACCCCGGCCAGCAGCGCCACCGCCGGGCCCTTGGCGTCGATGGCTCCGCGCCCGTGGAAGCGCTCGCCGTCGAAGCCGACCGGCAGGTCGCCGGCGACCGTGTCCAGGTGCACGTTGAACATCACGGTGCGTTCCGCGGGCAGTTCGGGTCCCAGTCGCAGCACCAGGCTGGGCTGGCATTCGAGGAAGGCGGGGTCGGCCAGGGCCTCGCGCACGGGAGCCGGGACGTCGGGCCGGTCCATGTCGGCGGGATCGGCCGGTGCGTGGCGTACCACGCGAAAGCCGGTCCCGGCCGCGGCGCGGGCGTAGGCGTTCTGGGCCTCGCGCAGGCGCGGCCGCGGCCCGGCCGGCCCGGTCTCCAGCGGCCCCGCGGTGGGCAGCTCCATCAGCCGCAGCAGCAGGGCGTGGTCATCGGGTGTGAGGGTCGCGCTCACCTGGCCCCCTCCGCGCGGCGGGGTGCGGGCACAGCGCACCACTGCTCGGCCACGAGCCGTTCCAGCTCGCGCCCGTAGGCGACGAAGGCGGCACGGTCGCCGCGTCCGGGGTCGGCTCCCGAGGCCCGCAGGTGCGGGCGCAGGTGCAGGTGGGGTTCGATGGACAGCGCTCCGGTGTAGCCGTGTTCGGCCAGCAGCCCCAGGCACGCTGCGACCCCGGCCTCTCCGGTGCCGGGGAGCACGTAGCCGACCTCGCCGCCGGGCCCGGTCACCGCGTCCTTGACGTGGACGTGCGCCACGTGCCCGACGAGGGCGCGCAGCATCTCGGGGGCGCGGTATCCGTGGGCGACTCCGTTGCCGGTGTCGAACAGCAGCCGCAGCGACGGGCTGTCCACCTCGGACAGCAGCTCCAGCGCCCGCTCCGCGCTCTCGCCCGCCCAGCCCGCGCAGTTCTCGTGCACCAGTACCAGGCCGGCGTCCTCGGCCCTTCGGACCAGCTCGCGCAGGCGCGCGCGGACCCGGCGTCCCCACGCGGGCTCGGCCAGCCCTCCCGAGGGGTAGGACATGATCCTGACCAAACGGGTGCCCAGCACCGCGCAGCGCCTCGCCAGGACCTCCAGCTCGGTCAGGTCGAGGGACGGGTCTCCCGTGGCGGGCCGGGACCAGTCCCCGATGCGCGAGGCGACGGCGACCACGTCGGTTCCGGCCTCCCGGATCCCGCGCGCGGCGCGGTCGAAGGCCCGCTCGTCCAGCTCGGCGATCGGGACCGCGTCGACGGTGCGCAGTTCCAGGCGGTTCCAGCCGAGCTCGGCCAGGGCCGCGAGCTGACCGTCGAGGCCGGGCGCGGCCTCGTCTCCGATCCCCGCGGGTACCGGGCGGGGCGGTTCATGCGCCGACGACACTGCCCACCCCCTGTCCCCGGGTACCGGACGCGCACAGGTTCTTGGCCTCGGTGAGCAGCCGGACCGCCTCGATCTGGGCCGAGAGTGCTCCGGGGGCGCGGTGGGACCGGGCGTAGCGGGTGTAGGCGGCTCGGATGAAGGCGGGGAACGCGTCGTCGTCGAAGACCGAGCGGATGGGCTCCCACCCCTGTGCGTCCACCCGCAGCTGGGCCGTGTGGTCGGCCGCGCTGCACGGGTAGTGGCCGGTGAGCAGGGCCCTGTCGAACTCCAGCACGATGCGGCGCTCGCGCACGGGGGAGGTCAGGTCCGAGTCGATCCGGCTGAGCACCCCGGAGTGGTGCCTCAGGCCGAGCCGGGCGCGGCCCAGCCTGGGCAGCCGCGTCCGGTCGGTCACCATGTCCTCCAGGGAGGCCGAGGCGATGTCCGCTCCCCCGGCGAGGGTGATCACCACGGCCAGCGCGTGGGGCACCTCCACGTCGAAGGCGGTGGGGTGGCCCGGTGCCTCGGCGGTGCGGGTGAAACGGGGTTTGTTCTGCAGCACCGTGATGGCGCGCAGGTCCCCGAAGGCCTTCCCCCGCAGGACCGCGAGCAGCCGCCGGGTGAGCGCGCTGTCCAGCCACTGGGTGGTGACGGTGATGTCCAGCCCCCAGCGCCGCCGGAGCCGGGCGACGGAGGCCAGTCCCACCAGGTCCAGGGCCAGCGGCTTCTCCACGATGATCCTGCGGTAGCCGAGCTCCGCCAGGTGCTCCAGCAGGCCGGAGCGCAGGTGCGGCGGTGTGCACAGGTGGACCACGGTGCTCAGCGGCGGCGCGTGGTGCACCGCCTCCTCCGGGGATTCGACCATGAGCACCCCCTCGGCCGACGCCCGGAACGGGTCGAACCCCACCACCGGGCCCGGGGCGAACAGGGTGGGTTCCCTGGCCCGCGCCTTGGCGAGCGATGGCAGGTGCAGCCCTTCTCCCGACCTGCCGAGGCCGACGACGAAGGTGTGCAGCATAACGGACGAGCACCTTTCCGTTTCCTTGTCCTCGCGATACGCGGGACACCACCGCTGATTTTCCGCCCGCCTCCGGCCACCGCGCCGAAAGCGCCGGACGCCCGGAGGAACCTCCCCGTGCGAAGAATCCGGGAACGGTCGCGTCCTCACCCGTGCAAATGCGCGGTGGAGGGGAATCGCCGCGGCGGTCTCCGCCGGCCGGACGGTCCCGCGGGTGCTGTTCGCCCGCCGCGGGACCGGGTCGGTCAGGACACCGAGAAGCTGAACATCCCGCTGGGCGGAGCGTGCCAGCCGTGGTCCGGAGCCACCACGAAGCCGGGGCTCAGGCAGGTGGGGCCGGCGTGCATGCTCACGTCGGAGTCGGTGAGGTTGACCAGCACGTGCGCGGTGACCGGGAGCTGGTGGCAGGACCCCGACGGGGGGTCCGTGTAGCGCTCCAGCGCCTCGAACTCGGTGGTGAACACCACGACCTCTCCCGTGGCGGCGTATGCCGGAACAGCTCCCAGAACGGTTCCGCCCACCGCGAAGGCGAACACCGCGGCGACGGATACCAGAACCCTCATTCCTGCCTCCTTTTGCCCTTCGAACGTTTCCAGGAAAAACACGGACCGCACGCATCACCGGTGCGGCGGGGCGTCCCGGACCATCCTCCCTCCTCCCCCGCAGAAAAGACCAGACCCACAACAAAGCGGCAGTGGATTTCGGACCGCCACTAAAATTCACAAAACAGAATAAATCCCAGAGCAAGGCAAATCGTGAAAACACGATTTTTGCAGAGAATCATGGTCATCTTCGCCTGTAGGGCCTGGTATCGCCTGGAAGATGCCTGTTTCCGGGACAGCGGAGTCCTGGATATGTGGGGCCACGGGTGCTGCCACTACCTACTGTTACAGGTGGTGTCACAAATGCCGTACACCAGTTCTCGTTGGGCGCCGTGTTGTTCGGGCCTGGTCCTGTGGTGCGGTACCCGCCGTGCGCCCTCGCGGTGAGAAAAGACGCTCATTCCTGCATGCACAAAAAAGCCCGTCCCCCCGAGGGAGGGACGGGCACGGTCGCGCCGGTCAGACCTTGCGCCACTTCGGGACCCAGGCGCCGTCCTGCACCTCGTAGTCGCCGAAGAGCGCCGGGGCCTCCTCCCGGAGCGCCTCGCCGATGAGGTGGAACAGCAGTCGGATCTCCTCCTCGGCGCCGGGAGCGGTGCGCGCCTCCAGGGTGTGGCGCAGGGTGCGCACGTTGGCGGTCCACACCAGGCCGGTCGCCACGCCCTCGGGAGCGAAGCGGCGCATGAAGGAGGTCTTGTGCTTCTTCTCGGCGAACTTCACGCCCTCGTCGTCCAGGCCGAAGTGGTCGGCCATCCAGAGCTGGAACTCCTCCATCTGCTGGAGCATCGCGGTGGCGCGCTCCATCAGCTCCGGGTCCTCCTCGGCCCAGTCGGGGAACCAGAACGGCAGGTCGCTCAGGCGCACGAAGCGCAGGGACTCCTGGGAGACGGCCACACCCGGGCGGTGCCGGATGAGCTCGTGGGTCAGTACACGGGACACGTTGTGCAGGACGAAGCTGAAGCTGATGTGCTCCAGGACCGAGCCGTGCAGGCTGGCCAGGAGGTTGCCGAGGTAGGCGTCCTGGTCCTTGCGCACCCGGGTGACGTTGGGGTTCAGGCCCGGCTCCCAGGAGCGGTAGCACAGGCGCCCGGCGAACTCGGCGAGGTTCTGCGGGTCGTTGAGGTGGGCGTCGAGCTCACCGCGGTCGAACCTCTCCAGCCACGCCTCTCCACCGACCTCCTTGAGGTAGTCGGTGACGGCGTCGTAGTCCACCTGCGGACGCGCCACCAGACGGACCTGCGGCTCGACCCTCTTCACAGCATGCCTCCCGTTCGTGATCCCCGCTCCCCGAACGCACGCCGAACAGCCGCGACCAGGGGTTCCGGGGCACGGGAGCGTGATGGGGGCGAGGGCTGACCAGCCTCACACGAGGGTACACGGGGCCGGGCCCGGTCGGCCTGGGGGCCGAACAGGAGCGGGCCGGGCCCCGCCGTTTCGGTCGGAGGCCCGGCCCGCGTTCGGTGCTGTCCGTCGTACCTTCCGCCTGTGGTGTCCGGGTGGAGGAGGGACCACAGGCTAGAAACCGTAGAAGTAACCAGGAGCGATGAAGAGTCCGACGACAATGGCGATGATGCCCCAGAGCATCTGCCCGCGCAGCACTCCGAGAACGCCGGCGACGATGAGGATGATTCCGAGGATCGTAAGCAAAATACCCATATACAACCACTGTCCCGTAACAGGTTGATCAAACTTTTTGGTTGGCTGTGTTTGTGGAAAAGAAGTCTCAACGCAGGTGAGAGGCCGTGTACGGGGTGCCGGAGTGGCCGCGGGCCCGAAGGGACCGGGGGCCCGCGCGTGAGGAGCGCCACGCGCGGACCCCGCCGGAGGGCGGGGTGGCGGGGGTGGTGCGGGCGGCCCGGCTCAGCCGCGGGCCAGGCGCAGTGCCTGTGCCACGATGCCCTCCCCGACGGCCGCGGTGAGGATCGACTCGGGGTGGAACTGGACCGCGTACCACCGCGCGGCCGGGTCCTCGACCGCCATCACGACAGGCTCCTCGCCGGCCTCGCCGTCCAGGACCGCGGTGACCTCGAAGCGCTTCACCAGGTCGGGGACGGTGTAGGTGGAGTGGTAGCGGGCCGCCGGGAAGGCGTCACCGCCGTCCAACCCGGTGAGGAGTTCACCACCGGACACCCGGACACGGCCGGGCTTGCCGTGCACCGGATCGTCCAGGGTGCGCAGTTCTCCCCCGGCATGCTCCACCATTCCCTGTAGCCCCAGGCACACCCCGAACACCGGCAGGCGGCGCGCGGCGAGCTCGTCCAGCAGGGCCGACATCCCGAAGTCCACGGGCAGGCCGGGACCGGGTGAGAGGACCACCAGGTCGGGGGAGAGCCGGTCGAGCAGGGAGGCGTCGAACCCGTAGCGGACGGTGGTCACCTCGGCCCCGTGGCGGCGTACGTAGTCGGCCAGGGTGTTGACGAAGGAGTCCTCGTGGTCCACCAGCAGCACCCTCATGCCCCGGCCGGGGAGTTCGGCGGGGGCCGCGTCGGCCTCCTCCGTGCTCCCGGCGCCCTCCTCCCGCTCTCCGATCCGCTCTCCCAGGGCGAGGGTCTCCAGCAGGGCCCGCGCCTTGAGGAAGGTCTCCTTCTCCTCGGCCTCGGGGTCGGAGTCGTAGAGCAGGGTGGCGCCCGCTCGCACGGCGGCCACCCCGTCGCGGATGTGGGCGGTGCGCAGGGTGAGGCCGGTGTTCATGGAGCCGTCGAAGTTCAGGACGCCGACGGCACCGCCGTACCAGCGGCGGGGGCTGGTCTCGTTCTGCTCGATGAACCGCATCGCCCAGGTCTTGGGCGCTCCCGTGACGGTGACCGCCCACATGTGGGTGAGGAAGGCGTCCAGCGCGTCGAGCTCACGGCGCAGGGTGCCCTCGATGTGGTCGACGGTGTGGATCAGGCGCGAGTACATCTCGATCTGGCGGCGGCCGATCACCCTGACGCTGCCCGGCTCGCACACGCGGGACTTGTCGTTGCGGTCCACGTCGGTGCACATGGTCAGCTCGGACTTCTCCTTGACCGAGGAGAGCAGTTCCTGGATGTTCTCGGCGTCGCCCAGGGCGTCCTCGCCGCGGCGGATGGTGCCCGAGATCGGGCAGGTCTCGACCCTCTGCCCGGTGCCGGGCTCGCCGCTGACCCGCACGAACATCTCCGGGGAGGCGCCGACCAGGTACTCGCCCCCGCCGAGGTTGAAGAAGAACTCGTAGGGGGCGGGGTTGCGCTCGCGCAGCAGCTCGTAGAAGCGGGCCGGCGAGGAGCAGCGGGCGTAGGTGCGGTGGCCGGGTACGACCTCGAACAGGTCGCCGCGGCGGAACTTCTCCTTGGCCTTGGCCACGACGCGCGCGTAGGAGCCGGGTTCGGGCCCCTCGGGCACCTCGGTGGCGACCACGGGCGGGGTGAGCTCGGTCTCTCGCGGAAGTCCGCGGGTGGTGGCCTCGGCGCGGTCCCCGTCGGCGGGGACGGTGAAGTCGTAGGTGTAGCGCACGCACGTCTCGCGCTTGCGGTCGCGGACGATGACGGCGTCGGGCAGGTGCAGGACCAGGTCGCGGTCGTCGGGGTCGCGGTCGATGTGCCGCTCGATGGGCTCGAACTGGAAGGCGAGGTCGTAGCCGAAGGCGCCGTACAGGCCCAGGTTGGTGTCCTCGGGGCTGTGCAGGGCGGCCAGGACCGCGCGCAGGGCGGTGAAGACGCTGGGACGGCGGCTGCGCTCCTCCTCCGTGAAGAACGCGCCGGGGTCGGGCTCGGGGACGGTGACGGCGACGCGGCCGTGCCCGAGGTCGGCCGTGGCGTCGTCGGGGTCGGGGACTCCGGCGGAGTACAGGGCCCCGGCCAGGACGGGCAGCAGGACGCGGCCGCGGTCGTTGAGGGCGGTGGCGGTGACGGCGCGCCCGCGCGTGGTGATCTCCAGGCAGGGGTCGACGTAGCCCAGGTGCCAGCGGTCGTAGCGGCCCGGATACTCCATGCCGGAGGAGAGGACGCCGCCGCGCCGGTACTCGACCGACCGGACGAGTTCGGCGAGGACCTCGGGGTCACAGGGGGTCGCGCTGCGGTGGACGGTCACGCCGCCCTGGGTGCGGTACGTGGTGGTCTGTACGTCGCTGGGGTTCACGGCCGGTCCTTTGGCACTGTGGTCGGTCGGGGTGGGTCACACCGGCCGGGGCCGTGAAAACAGGAAACGACCGCCGGTCCGGGGCGGTCGCTGCATGGGTATGCGCACTCGGAGCACCGCCTAGGGGCGGCGCCACCACTGGGCCTGGGTGGTCGTGTGTCGCATGCGCATGAGTGTAGCGGGTGCGGAGGGTTCTGGGGAGGGAGACACCGCGTCGTGTTCTCCCGGGCACCGGGTTCCCGGTTGCGCCTTCGCCCGGGGGTCCCGCGCACCTGGCGCAGCCGCTCCTCCCGCCACGCCACCCGTGGTCTCCCGGTGCGTGGCCGTAATGCGGCCGTCCCCGCCCCGGGAGCGCGGCGACGCGGCAGAGGCAGAGGCAGAGGCAGAGGCAGAGGCAGAGGCAGAGGCAGAGGCAGAGGCAGAGGCAGAGGCAGAGGCAGAGGCAGAGGCAGAGGGCTGGAACCCGGGCCGTGTCCCACGCGAAGGCCTCCCGGCGCGGACCACGGGAGCGTCAGCACGTGCGAAGGCGCTCGCGTGGAGGCGCGGCGCCGTGTTAAGCTGTGGAGTTCACTGCCACTTCTAGAACTAACCACAAAAGCCCTACACTACGGAGCATACCAAGCAGATGGATTTCTGTCAAGTGGACGCCGAGGAGGCCTCGTCGGCCGCCCTGGCCGTGGAACAGGCCCGGGTCAGTGCGATGTACGAGCGCCTGGACGCCCTGCGCGCGCGCACCGCCGACCAGCTCGCCGCCGCCCACATGCAGGAGCGCGGGGGCTTCGCGGCCGCCGTGGAACGCGAGACGCGCTCCTACGAGCAGGCCCGCCGCCAGGCCCAGCTCGGGTCGGTCGAGGAGGGCCTGTGCTTCGGCCGGATCGACCTGGCCGAGGAGGACGGGAGCGGCTCCGACGAGGACGAGGGGCGCGAGACCCGCTACGTGGGCCGGATCGGGCTGCGCGACGCCGAGTACGGGACCATCCTCGTGGACTGGCGCGCTCCGGCCGCCCGTCCCTTCTACGCCGCCACCCCGGGTGACCCGCAGGGGCTCACCCGCCGTCGCCACCTGCGGGTACGCCGCCGCAGGGTGGTCGGGATCGACGACGACGTGTTCGACCCCGACGGTCTGACCGACACCGACCGCCGCCAGCTGGTCGGCGAGGCGGCGCTGCTCGCGTCACTGAACCAGGGACGGACCGGGCGCATGGGCGACATCGTCGCCACCATCCAGACCGAGCAGGACCGGGTCATCCGTGCCCGGCTGGCCGGGGTCCTGGTGGTCCAGGGCGGTCCCGGCACCGGCAAGACCGTCGCGGCCCTGCACCGGGCCGCCTACCTGCTCTACACCCACCGCGCCGTGTTGGAGCGGCGCGGGGTGCTGGTGGTGGGCCCCAACCCGGCGTTCCTGCGCTACGTCAGCGACGTGCTGCCCGCCCTCGGGGAGACCGACGTGGTCATGCGCACGGTCGGGGAGCTGCTTCCGGGAGTGGCGGCCTCCGCGCACGACGCGCACGACGTCGCCGCGGTGAAGGGCTCGCCTGGGATGGCCGACCTGCTGCACGCGGCCGTGGACGACCGCCGGCGCACGCCCGAGGAGGCGTTCGGCGGTGAGGACCTGCTCGTGGAGACCGACGCGGGCGTTCTCACCGTGTCCGGCGCGCTGTGCGAGCACGTGCTGCGGACCGCGCGGGGCCTGCGCCTGCCGCACAACACGGCACGCAAGTACGTGGTGAAGACCCTGCTCGAGGAACTGGCGCACTCCGAGTCGAAGCTGCTGGGCCGCCCCGTGGCCGAGGAGGACCTGCCCTTCGTCGGTGAGCGGCTCTGGCACGAGGACCCGGTACGGGAGGCGCTGGACGGATTGTGGCCGTACCTGACCCCGCAGCGGCTGCTGCGCGATCTGTTCGCCGACCCCGCGGCGCTGGAGCGGGTCGGGGCCCGGGCCGGGATCGGCGCCGAGGCGTGCGCGTCCCTGGCCCGCGCCCCCGAGCCGCCGTGGACCGTGGAGGACGTTCCGCTGCTGGACGAGGCCGCCGAGCTGCTGGGGCACGACGACAGCGCCGAGCGTGCGCGCGAGCGCCGCGCCGAGGCCGAGCGGGCCGAGGAGGAGCAGTACGCACAGGGGGTGCTGGAGCTCGGCGGCCTGTTCGAGGACCAGATCATCCAGGCCGACGCGATAGACGTCTCCATGATGGCGGACCGGCACCGTGACACCGGTCCGTCGCTCACCACCGCCGACCGTGCGGGGGCGGACCGTGAGTGGACGTACGGTCACGTCATCGTGGACGAGGCCCAGGAGCTGTCGCCGATGGCCTGGCGCACGGTGATGCGCAGGGTGCCGACGCGGTCGTTGACCGTGGTGGGCGACGTGGCCCAGACCAGCAGTGCGGCGGGGGCCCGGTCGTGGACGGCCGCGCTGGAGCCGTACGCGCGGGACAAGGTGCACGTGGAGCGGCTGCGGGTGAACTACCGGACCCCGGCGCCGATCATGGCGGTGGCCGCCGACGTGCTGCGTGAGGCCGCGCCGGACGAGGAGGTGCCCGAGTCGGTGCGCGAGGAGGGCGATCCGCCGTGCGCGGTGCGGCTGGCGTCGCTGGAGGAGGGCCTGCCCGGCCTGGTCGACGGGGAGATTCGAAGGATCGGTTCGGGCAGGGTCGCGGTGGTCACCGCCGACCGGTGCCTGGACGCGGTGGCGGCGGCGCTGCCCGCGGCCGCCCGCCCGGGACCGGGCGGTTCGGGGTCGGGCCGGGACGCCCTGGAGGAGGCGGTGGTGGTACTGACCGCGACCGAGGCCAAGGGGCTGGAGTTCGACTCGGTGGTGGTCGTGGAACCAGACGCCCTGCTGGCGCAGCCGCGCGGTGCCAACGACCTGTACGTGGCGGTCACCCGGGCCACGCGCCGGTTGACGGTCGCGCACACCGGGGAGCTGCCGGACGTGCTGGGCCGCCTCGACCGGGAGTGAGGCCGGGTCACACGAGATGCACGGGGGCGCGGGGTGCGTCACCGACCGCCGCGCGGGTGGACAGGGCGCTCCACCGGCTCAGAGGGGCCACCAGGATGCACCGGTGATCCTCGCGGCCAGCAGGCCGAGCAGGTCCGTGGTGCCCAGGCCGAAGCGGGCGCCCGCCTCCAGACCGGTGGCGAGGAAGGCGGCCAGGAGGATCAGCACCAGGGCGGGGGCGGGCCATCGGCGGGAACGGGACGCCTCGGAAGCGTCACCGTCCTCGCCCGGCCCCTCCAGCCAGGGGCGTTCCAGGCGGGCGACCTCGCGTCGCAGCTCCTGCACCTCCGCGTGGTAGTGGTCGCGTTCCTCGCGGACCCGCTGCAGTTCGGCGCGTTCGGCTCTGACGGCGGCGCGGACGTCGACGACGTCGACGCGCGCGCCCTCCGGCCCGTGTCTGGAGTGCCAGCGCTCCAGCCGGGACAGTGGCAGGTCGACGTACTGGGTGGGCCAGTTGTTGTCCGAGTCCTCCTCCCCGAGTGCCTCACCGGGCTCGGGTTCGGTCTCGGCCGCGTAGTCGGACGGCGCCTCCGCCGCGGTACCGGTTCCGGCCGTGGCGCCGACTCCGCCCGCGCCGGTCCCGGGGACCACCGGCAGGGGCGGCGCGTCGGCGGGCGTCCGGTCCTCGGGGCCGTCCGTGAGGTCGGGGCCCTTCGACGGCTCGGGGACCCCGTCCGACCGGCCCGGTGTCTCCGGGGGTACGGGGGACGCCGCGACGGTCCACTCGTCCTGGGGCCGAGGCGGTTCCTGGGGTTCGAGGGACTCCGGGGGTGGTTCCGTGGGCTTGTTCGAACTGACTGGCCCACCCGTGCCGAAGGTGTCCTGGGACGGTACGGGAGGGACTTCCCCGTCCTGCGCCTTCGCCACCTCCTCCTGGAGTCCCGTGGCGTCCTCCCCGGGTTCCGGCGCGTCCCGGACGACGCGCGGTCCGCGGGGTTCCCGGAGCCCTCGGGGCTCGGGCGCCCCGAAGATCCGGGGCCGGCCGGACGGGTCCGGGCCCGGTCCGGGCGCGTCCTTCGAGTCGTCGGGGGCGGGATCCTCCGGGAGGGGCTCGGGCTCGGGGACGGTCTCGGGCCAGAGCGCCTCGTTGTCCTCGTGCGGCGAGCCGTGCGCCGCGCGGCCCTCCCCACCGGTCCGGTCGGTGGAGCCGTCGCCGCGTCCCGGCGCACCGGTCCCGCCGGGGGAGCCGGACGCCCCCTCCCTGGTGATCCCCCTCAGCGAGCGCTGTCCGCCGGGCACGTGCGCGGCGGTACCGGCCGCGGGCACGGGCACGGCGTCCTCCGCTCCCGGCCGGTCCGGGGAGGGGCGGCGCTCGGAGAGCGGCTGCGGTCCGGTCTCCTCCTCCCCCGGCTCCTCCGCCTCGGGCAGGTCGGGAAGGGGCGTCCCGGCGTCGGCCCCTCCTCCGGAGGTTCGTTCGGAAGCGGGGTCCCCGCCGCCGGGAAGGCGCCCGGATGCGGGGACGCCGTCCGCGGCACCGGCGGGGACGCCGACGGTGGAGCGGGGCCGGGGATCGAGCCAGTCGCGGAGCAGGGCGCGGCGGTCGGCGAAGGTCGGGGCGTCGGGCACACCGCGCTCGCGCAGGTGTGCGGCGAGCGCGTCCCCGCCCTCCTCCCGCAGGACGGTCACGAGCCCCTCCGCGGTCTTCCGGTAGTCGGGGGCCGGGGGGTTGAGGAAGGGCGACGGGGTACCGGGGACGGGCGGGCCGAAGGCCAGGTGCTGGCCCTCCGCGGTGCCCAGCACCGGGTCGTAGGTGGAGAACGACCAGCTCCACCCGGCCGCCGGAATGGCGCGGGGCGGAGTGAGCACGTCGTGCAGTGCCCGGTGCACGCCCCACAGGAAGCGCAGCTGCACCGCCTGCCACAGGTCGGCGCGCTCGGGTTCCAGGGCGATGTGGACCGGCAGGTCGGGGCGGTACAGGGCGGCGGCCACGGCACCGACCAGGATCGGCTCGTCCTCGACCGCGGTCTCGGCCGCGCGCCTGTCACGGGTGCGCACGGCCCCGGGGGTCGCGGTGCGCTCCCAGGGCTCGGGCACGGGCAGGGTGGCCATGGTCGCCCAGCCGGGTACCGGCGGCCGGCGTTGGGCGGGGCGGGTGTTGGGGTTCTCGTGCAGGGACAGCACACGCGGCAGGGCGAGTCCGTACGCCGGTCCCACGATGGCCCAGGCGTGCGCGGATCTGACGTCGCCGGGCCACCGGTAGACCAGGGCGGCCTGCCCGTCGGGGTAGGCGCGGGCCCAGAGGGTCTCGGGGTAGTCGGCGGGGTCCTTCCCCGGCAGCGCGGACCGGTAGTCGGCGGTGAGCGCGGGGACGAGGCGGTCGCGCCACGAGCGCAGCACGGGCTGCTCGGACTCGGGAAGGGAGGAGGCCGCCGGACCGGGGCCGGACCGGCCGAGGAGGGTGGGTTCGGCCCAGGCGAAGTGGATCTGGTGGTACATGCTCTCCGGCAAGTCGCCCCTCCCACGGGTTCGCGGACCGAGACGGCGCGGCCGCTCCGCCGCCACTAGGAAGGTATCCGGTCAAGGCATCGTAAAACCGAGCGATCTTACATATGTGGTGTTACGCGTGGTTTATCCAAGATTGGTGACCGACCCCGGCCTCGGTTCCGGCTTCGCCCGTGCCACTACGCGCCGCGCCGGGCGGTCCGCACGCCGAACACGACCGCGCCGGCCAGGGGCACGGCGTCCGGGGGCCGACCTCCCCGGGGCCTCGGGCCCGTCCGCCGAGCGGACGGGCCCGGTCCGTCCGCGCTACCCCGCCTCGGCCAGGCGCCGCCACTGCTCCTCACTGAGCACCAGGTCGGTGGCCTCGATCGCCTCGTTCAACTGCTCCAGGGAACTCACCCCCACCAGCGGCACCACGCTCGGGTCACTGTCCATCAGCCAGGCGAGCACGACCTGGTTGCGGGTGGCCCCGGTCTCCCGGACGACCTCGTCCAGCGCGGCCAGGCGGGCGGGCGTGCCCGGGTGGTCGTAGGCCCCGTCCAGCTCGGCGGCCTTCTCCGGGCGGGTGTAGGCGCCCCACAGGAGCGGGGTGTAGGCCACCAGCGTGTGCTCACGGCCCTCGGCGGCCTCGGCCCGGACGAAGTCGAGCAGCTCGGGGGTGATGTGCATGTGCCCCATGGACCGTAGCGGCACGTCGAACCGGGGCTGCAGGTAGCTGTACCGGTACTGCAGCACACGGGGGCGCGGCCAGCCCCGGGCCTCGGTGACGGCGCGGGCCCGCTCCAGCTTCCAGGAGCGGTGGTTGCTCAGGCCCACGTTCTCGACGGAGCCCTCGTCGACGAGCTCGGCGAAGGCGCCCAGGGTCTCCTCCAGCGGGGTCCTCTCGTCCTCCTGGTGGGCGTACAGCACGTCCAGCCGGTCCACGCCCAGGCGCCGGCGGCTGCGCTCGGCGGCCGCCGCCACGACCTCGGCGGACAGGCCCTCCTTGGTCTCCAGCCCGGTTCCCGGCACGGTGGGCTGCGCGCCGAGCTTGGTGGCGATCACGACCTCGTCGGTGATCCCGCGCTCGCGGCGCCACCGGCCCAGGAAGGTCTCGCTCTCGTGCCCCTCGAAGCCCTCCACCCAGAACTGGTAGCAGTCGGCGGTGTCCACGAAGGTGCCCCCGGCCTCCACGAAGCGGTCGAGTACGGCGGCGGAGGTGGCGTCGTCGGTCTCGCTGCCGAACTTCATCGCGCCCAGGCACAGGGCGCTGACCCGGCGGTCGCCGATGGTGGTGTAGCGCATCAGGAGGTCTCCTTGACCTTCTCGGGGGTGCGCTCGGCGAGCACGCCCAGGTAGTAGTCGATCTTGTGCTGGATCGCCGCCTGGCACCGGCGCATCTCGGCGATGCGCTCGTCCAGGCGGCGCTGGTGGCTCTGGAGCACGTCCAGGCGCGAGGGGATGGTGTGGTCGCCCTCGCGGACGAGTTCGGCGAAGTCGCGCAGCCGGGCGATGGGCATGTCGGTGTCGCGCAGGCACCGGATCATGTTGAGCAGCTCGACGTCGTCGGCGCGGTAGCGGCGGTGCCCGTTGGGCGAGCGGTCCACCCGGCGGAGCAGACCCGCCTTCTCGTAGTAGCGCAGGGTGTCCAGGGTGAGGTCGAAGCGCTCGGCGATCTCACCCGGGGTGTAGTAGTCCCTCATGGAGAGAAGCATGGGACCTGGAGTGCGCTCCAGGTCAAGGGGGCGGGGGAAAAGCCCTCAGCCGCCGCTGCCGCTGATGGCGCCGACCACCGCGTCGGTGAGGTCGTCGATGATCTCCTCCTCGCCGACCTCGGGGTGCTCCAGCCACCACTCCCCCGCCGCCTGCACCATGCCGACCACGGCGTGCGCGACGATCTGGGAGCGCGTGCGGTCGCCGATGCGCAGTTCCGCGACGAGCTGGTCCGCGAGCTCCTCGCCCAGGCGGCGGACCATCATGCCCAGGTCGCTGCGGGTGCGCGAGTCCTCGGAGGTGGCCCGGTCCATGAGGAACCGGTAGAGGTTGAGGTTCTGGGAGATCATCGACAGGTAGGCGCCGACCGTGGCCCGGGCGCGCACCTCGAAGCCGGTGTGCTGGTGCAGCTCCTCCCGGATGCGCTCGATGAGCGGGTCCACGTGGCGCCGGGCCAGCGCCCGGTACAGGCCGCCCTTGTCCCCGAAGTGCCGGTACAGGATCGGCTTGCTGATCCCGGCCTCGGCCGCGATGGCCAGCATCGACGCGTCCGGGCCGTCACGCTGGATCACCCGGTCGGCGGCGTCCAGGATGGCGCGGCGCCGCTCGGGGTCGCGTCCGCGCCCGCCCCGGCCCCCGCGTGCGGGGGGAGCCCCCGGCACGGGCGTGCCGGGGGCGTCACTGCTGTTGCTCGGCGCGGTCTGCCGCGTGCGTTCGAAGGCCACAAGGGATCACCGTAGCGGTTCGGCGCCGTGGGGACCGCGGATCAGGTCCGGAGTGCGATCCAGGTGGCCCTGGCCAGGGCCATGAGGCGTCCCTCGGCGTCGTAGAGGGCGCTGCCGGTGCGGATCTTGCGGCCCTCGACCGACTCCAGGTGGCCCATCACCACGTGGGTGTCCCCGGTCCGGGGCGCGCGGTCGACGCGGACGGTGATCCTGCCGAGGAGGGCGGGGCGGCCGACCACGTCGCTGGACCAGCCTCCGGGGCAGTCCAGGGCGGCCCACACCTGGGCGAGGCCGACGGTGCCGGAGCCCTCGTCCAGGGCGGGGTGGGGGGTCCAGGTGCAGGCGACGGTGTTGCCCACCGCGTCGGGGCCGGTACCGGGGCGCACGGAGCCGGCGAACAGGCGCAGGCCGTCGCCCTCGGCTCGTTCGGGGCCGCAGCTGTAGCAGCGCGGGAAGGGGTGGGCGGTCAGGCCCGGGTAGCGGCTCTCGGCCTCCTCCGCCTCGGGCGCACCGACCGGGCCGCCGGGGATGACGGGGCTGTCGGGAGTGTCCGGGAGTTCGGTGACCGCCGCCTCGGCGACCAGCCGGGCGCTCTCCTCCTCGGCGGCGGGGTCGGTGAGGCTCAGCGTGCCGTTGGGCTCGCACTCCACCGTCAGCGGGTGGTCCAGGGGCGGCGGGACGCGCAGGGTGACCTGGACGGCGGGTCCGCCGACGGCCGTGAGCCGTGAGGCGAGCAGGCCCGCGGTGTAGCCGCCGTTGCCCGAACCGTCGGGACCGTTGTAACCGGTGGGAATGGTGATGGTGGTGGGGGCGCCGTTGCCCGTGGTGGCGTTCATGCCGCCAGGGTAGAGGTCGGATGTTCGGATCGGCGAGGGCGGTTCCGGGCCGGCCGGCACCGAACCGGCCAGGACAGGGCGGCGGGTGCTCCGGCGTCCTTCGGATCCGCGGCGCCCGAGCCCGCCGAGCAGGCGGCGCAGCAGGCGCGTGTACGCGCTCCGGCGTGCGGGGGCGCGCACTGTTCCGGTGAGCTCGTGCTCGGCACGGTCCAGGGCCTCCTCCAGCAGTGCGTCGTGCAGGGGCCGAAACACCAGCGGCCAGGTCAGCAGGGCCGGGCCGCCGGCACGCATGGCGAGCAGGTGGCGCAGGACGGTTCCGCCCGAGGGTCCGGGGCGGACGGTGAGCTCGTGGAAGCCGTCGAAGCCGCGCGGCGCCCGGAAGCGGAAACGCACCCGCCGTCCGGGGACGTACTCCTCCACCGTGTAGCGGACGGGCCCGTGGCCGCCCGAGGCGCCGACGGCCAGGGGAGCGTCCAGGCGCAGGCCGGGCCAGTCGTCGCGCGGCCAGAGCCGGTCGTCGGCACCGGACAGGCCGTCGACCAGCGCGCCCACACGTTCCGTTTCCGCGGGGAACCGCCGCTCATGCAGGTTGTACACGTCCATACCCACTCCTTCTAGAGAGATGCCTCTAAAACCTAGTAGAGCATAGTCTCCAGAACATGGGTAGACCCGCGCGCTTCAGCACCGACGGACTGGTCGCCGCCGCCACCGCCCTGGCCGCCGAGGGCGGGCCGGCGGCGGTGACCATGGCCGCCGTGGCCCGGGAGGCGGGGGCGCCCAGCGGCTCGCTGTACCACCGCTTCCCCGGGCGGTCCGCGCTGTTGGCCGCCGTGTGGCTGCACGCGCTGGAGGCGTTCCAGGCCGGATGCCGTGAGGCACTGTCCGCCGGGCCGGCGCCGGAGGCGGCCGTGGGCACCGCCCGCCACGTGGTGTCGTGGAGCCGGGCGCACCCTGACCGGGCCCGGGTGCTGCTGCACCGGCCGGCCGACTTCGACCTCCCGCACTGGCCGGAGGCCGACCGCGCCCGGTGGGAGTCGGCCAACGCCGGGATCGGCGCGCTGCTCGCACGGGTCGCGCGCGGCCTGCGCGAGCCGGGAGAGGAGGAGTCGCACGCGCTGGAGCGGGTGCGGCTGGCCGTGGTGGACCTGCCGCTGGCCCTGGTCCGGCGGCACCTGCTCGGAGGCCGGGACGTCCCCGGAGGAGCGGAGGAGCTGGCCGCCGACTCCGCCCGCCGCCTGCTGGCTCCGCGTCCCGCCACCGGCTGAGGTCCGCGCGCCCCCGTCCGCTCCCGCCCCGACGGCACCGCCCGTGCGGGCCACACGCCCCGCGGTCGGGGGCCTCCTCGGTCCCACGGCCGGGTCAGCCGGGTCAGCCGGCGCCCGACGGCTCTTCGGCAGCGTTGCCACGGGTGTCGTCGTCCGGCTCCGCGGGGCTGAGGAAGAAGGCGCCCAGCACGCCGGCCAGTGAGGCGAACACGACCACCGAGTAGACGGCCAGGACCACCTCCAGGCTCTGGGCGAACGCGTCGTCGGCGGTCAGCGGCTCCCCCGAGACGGTCGCCAGCGCGGCGTCGTGCAGGGCGCCCGCGTAGTCGCCGTAGGAGCCCAGGATGTACAGGAGCTGGCTGGAGCCCAGGACCACGATCGCGGTGACCACCGTCAGCCAGGTGATGCGGCCCGACAGCAGGCGCGAGGCCGAGCGCGATCCCCGGACCGCCGCCGAGAGCACTCCGCCGATCCGCGCCGTGCGCAGCAGGGCGAAGGCCCGGGCGAAGCGGAGGAAGGGCAGGGCGAGGAAGAGGACCTGCCACCAGTTGCGCCTCCAGAAACGGCGCTGGTCGCGTGCGACGTAGGCGCGCAGTGCGAACTCGGCCACGAAGAACAGCCACAGCAGCCAGCCCAGCAGGGACAGCGCGGTGACCACCGAGGGCTCCGTCGCCAGGGCCTGCCCGAGGACGACGAGGACGAAGAGCAGCCCGAGCGCGCCCATCGGCTTGTCCAGCCAGCGGGCCAGGGCCTCCGCGGCCTCCACGCCGCGCCGCTCCCCCAGCGGAGGCCGTGGTCCGGTAGATGTGCTCATGGGCGACTACTACCCGTGGCCCGTGGCCGGTCACCAGGGCGCCGCGGTGCCGGTGCCCGCCGCCGCGCGTCCGGGCCGCGCCGCCGGTGCGTGACATGCCGTCGGCGGCGTAATCCGCTCTTCGCCCGGCTGGGGAGGCCACACTGTACTGCGTTGGTCACGGTCATGTCCGGAAACCGTGTGCACTGACCGCGTGGATGGGCCTTCGAGCGGGCCCGGTGGGAGCCGTCGGTGAAAGGACCGGAGGTGGGTGCGATGAGCGGCGTCAACTGGCCGCCGGAGACCGACCTGCTGCGCGCGGTGTTCGACAGTCTGGGCGCGGGGATGTTCGTCACCGACACCACGGGACGCATCACCGCCTGCAATCCCTACGCGCTGCAGATCCTCGGTTGGTCCAAGGAGCGGGTGGTGGGCTTCGACCTGCACGACCTGCTGCACCGCGACTCGGAGGGAGGCGAGGTCCCACGCGAGGAGTGCCGCGCCCTGACCGTGCTCGCGAGCGGCCGGTCGACCGAGGGGAGCAGCGAGTTCTACCTGCGGGGGGACGGCACGCTCATGCCCGTCATCTGGGCCGCCACCCCGCTCCAGCACGAAGGCGACGTGGACGGCGTGGTCCTCGTCTTCCACAACTTCAAGAAGCACCGCGACTCCGCCGAGCAGACCGCGGCCCACCTGGCCGCCCTGGAGGAGCTGACCGCCCGGCTGAGCATGGTGGCGGAGGTCTCCGGACTCCTCATCTCCACCCTGGACACCCCCGAGATGCTGGACAGGCTGGTCCGGCTGCTGGTGCCGGACATGGCCGACTGGGCGGTGATCGCCCTGCTCCCGGACGGGCGGACGGAGGAGATGCGACGCATCGCCGTGCACTCCCGCGGCGACCCCGGCGCCGCCGAGTCGTTGAAGGGCCCGCTGCCGCAACCACCGCACAACTCCCGTACGGCGCTGGCACACGCCCTGTACAGGGCCCAACCCACCCTGCTCGACGAGCGGGCCCTGGGACAGGAGCCGGACGAACCGCTCGCCCGGGCCCACCAGCAGCTGTTCGACCGGCTGGGCGGGCACTCCGCGGTGGTGGTGCCGCTGTACACCCGCAGGCAGGTCTTCGGCGCGCTGACCGTGGCCCGGACCGGTCGGCAGCCCGCCTACACCGATGCCGAGGTCCTCGTACTGAGCGACATCGGACGGCGCACCGGACTGGCGTTGGAGAGCGCCCGTCTCTTCGAACAGCAGCGCCATGTCGCCGAGACCATGCAGCGCCAACTCCTGACCCCCCTGCCCCAGGTCGACCACCTGCGGCTCGCCGCCCGCTACCAGCCCGCGCAGCAGGCCGCGGAGATCGGCGGGGACTGGTACGACGCCTTCGTCCTCGCGGACGGCGTCATGGCCCTGGTCATCGGCGACGTGGTCGGCCACGACCTCCAGGCCGCCGCGCACATGGCCGAGGTCCGCAACATGCTGCGCGCCCTGGCCTGGGACAGGCAGGGGCCTCCCAGCCTGATCATGCGGCGGCTGGACGAGGCCATGACCAACACCAGCGACGCCCCCATGGCCACCGCCGTCCTCGCACGTCTCGAAGGCCCCGAGGGCGGGCCCTGGGACCTGCACTGGGTCAACGCCGGGCACCCCCCGCCGCTGCTCGTCACCGCCGACGGCCACACCCGCTACCTGGAGGGCGGCCACGGCCCCCTTCTCGGTATGAGCGCCACACTGCACATGGGCCTGGACTGGCCCGACGCCGGCGAGGAGCTTCCCGCGCGGTCCACCCTGCTGCTGTACACCGACGGCCTCATCGAGAGCCGCGACCGGCCCATCGACACGGGCATGGCCGACCTGCGCCGCCACGCCGCGGCCCTGGCCCACCACGGCCTGGAGGACTTCCTCGACGAACTCCTCGTCCGCATCGACCCCGGCGGCGACGACGTCGCCCTGCTCGCCCTGCGCCTCCCGCCGGCGGGCGCGGGCGCCGCTGGCGACACGCGGCCGCCCCCGCCACAGCACGCGCACAGCCCCGCCGCCCCCGAGCGGGGGGCTCCCGGCTCACGCGCGGAGGACACCCCGGTCAGGGACACCTCCGAGGAGGAGTAGGCCCGGCGGCATCCGCCCTCCGGGGCACGCGGACACCGTCGGAGGGGGCGGACCACCCGGCCCGCCCCCTCCGACCGCGCGCAGCCGGACCGGGCCCGGCCACGCGGACGGCACCCCGGCCGGCGCTCCGACCCGCGCGAACGTCAGCGGATCGGCAGGCCGGTGATCCGACGGCCGATGATGAGCTTCTGGATCTCGCTGGCGCCCTCGAAGATCGTGAAGATCGTCGCGTCGCGGTGCCACCGCTCCACCGGGTACTCCCTCGTGTACCCGTTGCCCCCGAGGATGCGCACGGCGTTCTGGGTGACGAACGTGGCGGTCTCGCTGGCGTAGAGCTTGCTCATGGAGCCTTCGGCGTTGTCGAAGTCCTTGTCGTTGCGGGCCATCCACGCGGCGCGCCACACCAGCAGGCGGGCGGCGTCGATGCGGGTGGCCATCTCGGCCAGGGTGAAGGCCACGCCCTGGTTGTCCCCGATCGGGCGACCGAACTGCTCGCGCTGGACGGAGTAGTCCCGGGCGTACTCGTAGGCGGCGCGGGCGCAGCCGACCGCCATCGCCCCGACGCTCGGGCGTGAGGCCTCGAAGGTCTTCATCGCGGCCTGGCCCTTGGAGCGCTTGCCCTCGCGGACGCGGGCGAGGCGCTCGTCGAGCTTCTCCTTGCCGCCCAGCAGGCAGGACCCGGGGACCCGCACGTCGTCCAGGACGACCTCGGCGGTGTGCGAGGCGCGGATCCCGTGCTTGGCGAACTTCTGCCCCTGGCTGAGCCCGGGGGTGCCGGGCGGCACGATGAACGTGGCCTGTCCCCGGGAGCCGAACTCGGGCTCCACGGAGGCCACGACCACGTGGACGTCGGCGATTCCGCCGTTGGTGGCCCAGGTCTTGGTGCCGTTGAGCACCCACTCGTCCTTGGCCCCGTCGTAGACCGCGCGGGTGCGGATCGCCGAGACGTCGCTGCCCGCGTCGGGCTCGGAGGAGCAGAACGCGCCGAGCTTGACGTCGTCGGCGGTGCCGAACATCTGCGGCACCCACTCGAAGAGCTGTTCCTGGGTCCCGTTGGAGGCCACGGCCACGGCCGCCAGCCCGGTTCCGGTGATGGACAGGGCGATGCCCGGGTCGCCCCAGTACAGCTCCTCGAAGGCCACGGGGATACCGACGCCGCTGGGCTCCAGCCACTGGTTGGCGAAGAAGTCGAGGGAGTACAGGCCGATCTTGGCGGCCTCCCGGATGACCGGCCAGGGGGTCTCCTCCCTCTCGTCCCACTCGGCGGCGGCGGGGCGGATGACGTCGGCGGCGAACCCGTGGGCCCAGTCCCGGACATCGCGGACGTCCTCGCTCAGTTCCAGGCTGAAGGCGGGCGCGGCGGCCTCACTCATACGTTTACATCCCTTGTCGGTGTCGGGCCCTCCGGGGGGAGGGACGGCCAGCATCTGTTACCAACGGTAACACCTGGGCCTCCCCGCCACAACGCCGCGTTCGCGCACGGTCCGCACACGGACAGTGCGCACAGAGGAGGGCCGGAGTGCGCACACTCCGGCCCCTCGCGTTCCGGCCGGCTCAGTCGAGGGCGGAGTGCTTCTCCAGGAAGGTGTAGACGTCGTGCTCGTCCACGCCGGGGAAGGTGCCCGAGGGCAGCGCCGAGAGCACGTGCGAGTGCGCCCGGGCCGACGGCCACACGTTGCCCTCCCAGCGGGCGGCCAGGTCCGCGGGCGGACGCACACAGCACTCTCCGCCGGGGCAGTTCGACTTGGTGCGGTTGGTGGTCTCGCGGCCCCGGAACCAGCGCGACTCCTTGTAGGGCACGCCCAGGGTGATGGCGAAGTTGCGCTCGCGGCTGGGGTCCACGTGCGCCACGCACCAGTGGGTGCCGTTGGGCTTGTCCGTGTACTGGTAGTAGATCGAGTAGCGGTCCGGCGAGGCGAAGACCTGGCGCCCCGACCACTGGCGGCACATGCGCTGGCCCTCGATGGCCCCGGTCTCGTCGGTGGGAAAGACCAGGCCGTCGTTCTCGTAGGCCTTGTAGATGATGCCGGTCTCGTCGTTGCGGATGAAGTGGCAGACCAGGCCCAGGTGGCGGTGGGCCAGGTTGGTGAACCGGTGCGCGGCCATCTCGTAGGAGACCGAGTACACGTCGCGCAGGTCCTCCACCGACAGGTCGCGCGCCTGCTTGGCCTCCTGCAGGTAGCGCACCGCGGTGGACTCGGGGATCAGGACGGCGGCGGCGAAGTAGTTGGCCTCCACCCGCTGGCGCAGGAAGTCACCGAAGTCGAGCGGGTGGCCGTGGCCCAGCACCACGTGGCCCAGGGTCTGCAGGAGGATCGTGCGCGGGCTGTGCATGCCCAGCGTGGTCTCGCGCTTGAGGTAGATACGCCGGTTGACGTGGTCGGTGAGGGAGCGCACCGAGCGGGGCAGGTCCTGCACGTACTTGAGGGAGAACCCGTGGTGGGTGGCGATGGAGAGGATCTGTCCCTGGGACAGGGCGCCCGCGGTGTAGTTGACGGCGTTGAGGGTCTCGGCCGCCGCCTTCTCGATGTGCTCGAAGTAGTTGCCGCGCTCGCGCATCTGGCGGCGCAGGTCGGCGTTGGCCCGGCGGGCCTCCTCGGGGGTGGCCGTGGGCTTGGCGCTGCGCCGCTTGAGCTCGTCGTACAGGCCCACGATGTGTTCGAGCACGTCGTTGGGGACGCGCTTGCCCACCCTCAGGTGCGGCAGGTTCAGCTTCTGGTAGAGGGCGTCGCGCTGGGCCTCCTCCACGGAGATCTCCAGTTGCGCGCGCCGGCTCGGGGGCTGCTTGGACAGCAGTTCCTCCACCGAGACGCTCAGGGCCGAGGCCAGGGCCGTGAGCAGGGAGAGCTTGGGCTCACGCTTGCCGTTCTCCAGCAGGGAGAGCTGGGAGGGAGCCCTTCCCACACGTTCGCCCAGGTCAGAGAGGGTCAGGCCACGCGCACGCCGCAGATGGCGGAGTCGCTGGCCAAAGGTGACGAGATCTAGGTCACCTGTCAAAGACGGTATTTCTTCAGCACCAAAGTACGCCATGGCTTCATGGTACGGAAAGAATCGAAGATCTTCACCCGATTTCAGGTGGAAAAGTCTTGGTTCTTGCCCAAGAATCATAGTTACCGGCGGGGAACTTACCGCTCAGGGCTCACCCCCTGACTCTGGGCAGGACCTCCCTCGACCGGTGTGAACACCTTGGGGACTATACGTAAGGCGGGAACGAACATGGGCACCAGCGCTCGACGACAGGAAGCCAGCGCCGAACTCCAGCGCGACTGGGAGACCAACCCCCGGTGGGCTGGTATCGAGCGCACCTACTCCGCGGACGACGTGGTCAGGCTCCGCGGTTCGGTCACCGAGGAGCACACCCTGGCCCGTCGCGGCGCCGAGCGCCTGTGGGAGCTGCTCCACACCGAGGACTACGTCAACAGCCTCGGCGCCCTCACCGGCAACCAGGCGGTCCAGCAGGTCCGCGCCGGCCTGAAGGCCATCTACCTCTCCGGTTGGCAGGTCGCCGCCGACGCCAACCTCTCCGGCAACACCTACCCGGACCAGAGCCTGTACCCGGCCAACTCGGTCCCGTCCGTGGTCCGCCGCATCAACAACGCGCTCATGCGCGCCGACCAGATCACCTGGGCCGAGGGCGACGACAGCGCTCCCGACTGGTTCGCCCCGATCGTCGCGGACGCCGAGGCCGGGTTCGGCGGCGTCCTCAACGCCTACGAGCTGATGCGGGGCATGATCGCCGCGGGCGCGGCCGGTGTGCACTGGGAGGACCAGCTGGCCTCCGAGAAGAAGTGCGGCCACCTGGGCGGCAAGGTCCTCATCCCCACCAGCCAGCACGTCAAGACCCTGAGCGCCGCCCGCCTGGCCGCGGACGTCGCCGGTGTCCCGTCCCTGGTCATCGCGCGGACCGACGCCCAGGCCGCGACCCTGATCACCAGCGACGTGGACGAGCGCGACCAGCCCTACATCACGGGTGAGCGCACCGCTGAGGGCTTCTACCGCTTCCGCAACGGCGTCGACGCCTGCGTGGCCCGCGGCCTGGCCTACGCCCCGCACTCCGACCTGCTCTGGATGGAGACCGGGACCCCCGACCTGGACGTGGCCCGCGACTTCGCCGAGCGCATCAAGGCCGAGTACCCGGACCAGATGCTGGCCTACAACTGCTCGCCGTCCTTCAACTGGAAGCGCCACCTGGACGACGCGACCATCGCGAAGTTCCAGCGCGAGCTGGGCCACATGGGCTACAAGTTCCAGTTCATCACCCTGGCGGGCTTCCACTCGCTCAACCACTCGATGTTCGACCTGGCCAAGGGCTACGCCCAGAACGGCATGACGTCGTACGTCGAGCTGCAGGAGGCCGAGTTCGCGTCCGAGGCCGCCGGATACACCGCCACCCGCCACCAGCGCGAGGTCGGCACCGGCTACTTCGACGCCATCAGCACGACCATCTCCCCTGAGGGCAGCACCACCGCCCTCACCGGCTCCACCGAGGAAGACCAGTTCTCAGCGGCTCACTGACACTGGTCTTCGTTCCCAGGAGGCCGTTCCTCCCCGCTTTCGTGGCTGGGGCGGGGCGGGGCGGCCTCCACCCCCTAGCCGTCGGCCATGCGCGTTCCGTGTCACACGCGCATGGCCGGCGGCTTTTCACGTGCCGCAGGCCGGGGCCTGTTCGCGTGCCGGAGGCCGGGCCTAAGCTTGCGCTGCGCGGACCCGCGCACCCCCGAAGGACCGGAGGCATTCCCGTGAGACTCCCCGAACCCCTCCCCTCCACCCCGGCCGCGCTGCGCCGCGTGCTCGCCGTGGGCGCCCTGGCCGCGGCCATGGCCCTGGGCACCTCCGCGTGCGAGGAGGTCATGCCGGAGATGGAGACCGAACAGGGTGAGGACGGCGACGAGGGCGGCGACCAGGACCAGGGCGGCGACCAGGACGAGGGCGGCGACGAGGACCAGGACGAGGGCGGGGACGAGGACGACGGCTGAGCCCTGGGCTCCCCGGACCGCGCCGCCGCACCGACCGGCACGCCCGGGGCGGCGCGGGCCCCCGCGCCGAGAGGACCCTCCCCCGGCCGGGCACCGGGTGGGGGACGTGGCCCCACCAGGGGATCGTCACTCCCCGTGTGATCCTGGTAACGAAGGCGCGTCACGTCTAATGTGGTCCGCACGTGGGCCGCAGACGGACGACACCCGGCTCGCGCCGCCTCGAAGGACGTGTGCCTCTCCGGACGCGCACCGCGAGGCGGACCGCACCGCGGACCGGGGCCGGCCCATGGCACCCGTCCACGAACCGATGGAGTCAGCGATGAGGCTTGGGCACACCAGCCGGAAGACCGTGACCACCGTCCGCCGCGTGCTCGCGGGCGGCGCGATCGCCGCCGTCGCGGTGTTCGGCGCCGCGGCCTGCGAGGACGAGGGGGACAACGGCGACATCGAGGAGCCGGCCGTGGAGAACCCGGACATGGAGGGCGAGGAGGAGTAGGAGCGGCCTCCGCCGCGGCCCCGCACGGGCTCGGTGCGCCCGGGCGGCGTGGTTCCCGCCCCGGCGCACCGCCCCGGCGCAGGGCTCCCCCGGTCACGTACCGCCGGGCTCAGGACGTACATTGCATGGCGTGACCGACAAGATCCACTCCTCCCGCGCCGAGCAGCCCGCGGAACCGTCTCCCGCCCCCGCCGCCCCCACAGCCCCGGTCGACCGGCACCTGCTGCGCTGGGAGATCCTGTGCGTGCTCGCCCTGTCCCTGGGAGCCGCGGGGGTCTCGGCGGCCATCTCCTTCCTCGGCGTGCTCACCGAGCCCGAGTCCCTGGCCGAGCAGACCGCCAGCCTGGTACGCCCCCGCGCGGAGGAGGAGCGCCCCTGGCTGGACCTGTCCTGGCAGATGTTCGTCCTGGTCAACGCACTGGTCCCGGTCCTGCTGGTGGCCTACCTCATGCGCCGCTCGGGGGAGTCCTCGCACACGCTCGGCTTCGACGTGCGCCGTCCCGGCTTCGACCTGGGCAGCGGCGCCGCCCTCGCCGCGCTCATCGGCGCGGGCGGCCTGGCCGTGTACGTGGTGACCTGGCAGCTGGGACTGACGGTCGCCATCAGGCCCAGCACCCTGGCCGGCCACTGGTGGGACGTCCCCGTCCTGGTGCTCCAGGCCGTCAAGAACGGTGTCCTGGAGGAGGTGATCGTGGTCGGCTACCTGCTGCACCGGCTGGGGCAGCTGGGCTGGACACCGTGGAAGGCGGTGCTGGCCAGTTCGGTGCTGCGCGCCTCCTACCACCTCTACCAGGGCGTCGGGATGTTCTTCGGCAACCTGGTGATGGGCCTGGTCTTCGGCTGGTTCTACCTGCGCTACGGACGCGTGATGCCCCTGGTGGTGGCGCACACGGTCATCGACGTCGTGGCCTTCGTCGGCTCGGTGTACCTCATCGGCCGTCTGGACTGGCTTCCCGGGTGAGGCCGCGCGCGGCGAGGACGTCCTCCAGGTAGCGGGGGCGTCCCAGCAGCATGCCCACGGCCAGGTTGACCGCGACCAGGGACGCCACCAGGAGCAGCGGCGCGTGCCAGCCGCCGCTGCTCTCGTGCAGCAGCCCGAACAGGAAGGGCCCCGCGCCGCCCATGAGGTAGCCCAGGCTCTGGCTGGAGGCCGACAGCGCCGCCGTCCCGGCGCCGGTGCGGGTGCGCAGCGCGAAGGAGGTCAGGGCGAAGACGAAGGTGCCCATGCCGATGCCCACGAGCGTGGTCCAGACCCACACGCCCGACAGCGGGGCGATCCACAGCCCGGTCAGGCCCGCCGTGTAGGCGACGGCGAACACGGCGACGAAGGGGCGCTGGTCGCCCATACGGGTCAGCAGTGTGGGCAGCAGCAGGGACATGGGGATGCCCAGGACGGTCAGGTAGGACAGCGCCAGGCCCGCGGTCTGGGCGTCCATGCCCTGGTCGCGGAGCATCTGCGCGTACCAGCCGAACATGATGTAGGCGATCGAGGACTGGGTACCGAAGTAGAGCAGGGACTGCCAGCCCAGGCCGGTGGACAGCACCTGGCGAAAGCCCAGCGCGTGGGCGGGGTCGCCGCGTCCGGGCTCGTGGCGCAGCACCAGCAGCCACGGCACGGCGGCCACGACGCCGAAGAGGGCGTAGGCGCCCAGGGCCACGCGCCACTCACCGGTGGACTGCTCCAGGGGCACGGTGGCCGCGGCGGCGATGGTGGTGCCCAGGGCCAGGGCCGTGGTGTACACGGTGGTCATCAGGCCCACGCGCTCGGGGAAGTGCTGCTTGACCAGGGCGGGCAGGATGACGTTGCCGACCGCGCCCCCGGACAGCGCCACCGCGCTCAGGGCCAGGAACACCCACGGCTCGGGGGCCACGGCCCGGGCGGCGAGGCCGGCGGTGAGGGCGGTCAGCGCGCCGACGAGCAGGTGGTGCTCGCCGAGGCGGCGGGCCAGGAGGGGGGTGAGGCCGCCGAAGAGCGCGAAGCACAGTACGGGCAGGGTGGTGAGGACCCCGGCGCCGACCGCGGTCATGCCCAGCCCCGAGGTGACCTCGTCGAGCACGGGGCCGACGCTGGTGATGGCGGTGCGCAGGTTCAGCGCGGCCAGGGCGATCCCCGCGGCGATCAGCAACAGGACCACTCGCGGGGGGCGGACCGCCCTGCCTGCGGAGGAACCGCTCGACACGGGGGTGCTGGGCGCTGGTCCGACGCTCATGGAAGACGACTCGCAGAAATTCGTAGGATGACCCGATGTACTTCATGAGGATAACGCATTGCCGCTCGAAGCCAATTCCCGACCGTAACTGGTCTAAGCTCCGGGCTTAACCCTTCCGTACCTGTGCGCTGGCCCTGTCATCCGGCGACCCGCCCTAGGAGGTAAACGCGTGCCCCTCGCCTCGACACGCCGGACCGGTCTCGTCGACCAGGTCATCAGTCAGCTCAGAGCCCAGATCGACTCGGGGGAATGGGGCGTCGGCGACCGCATCCCCACCGAGTCGGAGCTCTCCGACCAGCTTGAGGTGGGACGCAACACCGTCCGCGAAGCCGTGCGCGCCCTCGCCCACGCGGGTCTGCTGGAGATCCGCCAGGGAGCGGGCACCTTCGTCCGCGCCTCCAGCGAACTCGGCGGCGCCCTGCGCCGCCGCCTGGAGCGCTCCCGCCTGAGGGAGAACCTGGAGGTGCGCCGCGCACTGGAGGTGGAGGCGGCCCGGCTGGCCGCGCTGCGCCACAGCGAGGAGGACATGGCCGACATCGACCGCGCCATGGCCCTGCGCGAGGCCGCCTGGCGCGAACGCGACATGGGCGCGTTCGTGGAGTCGGACTTCACCTTCCACCGGGCGGTCGTCAACGCCACCCACAACACACTGCTCATCGACCTGTACGACGACATCGCTCAGGTGGTGTACGCGAGCATCGCCCACACGGCCTACGAGCAGAGCGACGGGGCGACCGACCAGCCCTCCTCGTCCACCGAGGGCGTGGACCACTCGAAGCTGACCGAGGCGATCCGGGGCGCCGACGCGACCGGGGCCGCCCGCGAGGCGACCTGCTACATCGACGAACTGCTCTCGCTCACCGAGGACTGAGCGAACCGGCGTGTCCGGGAGCACGGCCGGCAGGGGTCGGCGCCCGGACGCCACGGGCCGCCGGCCTCCGTGCGGCGTTCAGTCGCCCCGGTAGGCGTCGCCCACGGCGGAACGCGGCGAGATCCTCGGCCGGCCCGCGGAGCGGCCCTCGACGCCGTGCGCGGACGCGTCACGCAGCGCCCCGAGCGTCCGCGAGCGCCCCGTCCCGCCGCGGCGGGAGCGGTCGCCCCCGCCCTCCCAGCCGGCGACCCTGGAGGGGTCCAGGCCGAGCAGGTCCAGGGTGCTCTCCCCCGCGTACACGGCGTCGATGATCTCCCGCTCCCGGGAGATGCTGTCCAGGGTCTCGGTGATGATGGAGCCCACCTGCCCCCGCGGCAGGCACACCACGCCGTCGTCGTCGGCGACGATCCAGTCGCCCCGGCGCACCGGCAGGGGCGCGGGGCCGCCCGCCGTCATGCTGATCTGGCGCCCGACCGATCCGCCCGCCTCGTGTCCGGCCTCGCGGACGGCGACCCCCGCGCCGAACACGGGGAGCTCGCAGCGGACGATGGCGGCGATGTCGCGCACGCAGCCGTCCAGGACGATCCCCCTGACCCCCCGGGTACTGGCGGCCACGGCGAGGAGCTCGTCGACGTAGCCGTACTCGGCCTCGCCCGCGACGTCGACCACGAGGGCGGATCCGGGAGGGGCCTGGGCCACCGCGACGTGGATGGCGAGGTTGTCCCCCGGTGTGCAGCGGACCGGGAAGGCGGTCGCCGCGAAGGCGGCCCCCGGCCAGACGGAGAACAGGTGCGTACCGAACGGTCGGCCGCCGCACCGTGCCAGCGACACCGTGCCCACAGCCGTCAACGTATCCGCAAGCGCCACGTCAGCCTCCCACTACACCCGCGCCCGGTGCGGCCGGCTCGGACCGGCCCCTTCCTATACTCACGGGTAACTTAAGCGTGACGCAAGCCATACGGGGCGGAAACACGTAAAAATGCTACCGCTGGTTACAGATTCGGACGAGGAGTACGGAAGGACCCGCCCCGAGCGGGACGGGAACACCCCGCCCCGGACCAGCGCGGCCGACCCCCGCCCAGCGCGGTCAGGCGGTCCACTCCACGGGGCGCTCCCCTCCCCGCCGTTCCTTGCGCACGGACAGGTGGTCCCAGCACTCCACGTAGCCCACCCCCGGCGCCGAGCGCACCGCCTCCAGCGCCTCCACCAGCTGGCAGCGGTCGGGCGCGGTGAGGACGCCGATGATGTCGTAGCGACCGAAACCGCTGGCCAGGAAGGAGATTCCGGACATGTTCGCCAGTGAGGCGCCCAGCGCCTCGGCGTCGCCCCGGCAGCGCACGCCGAAGCCCAGCCGCTCGTTGGCGCCCACCGCGGAGGGCTCCACCAGCGCGGTCACGTGCACCACACCGGAGTTGAGCAGCCGCACCACCCGGGAGCGCGCGGCGGCCTGCGACAGGCCCACCTGGCGGGCCAGGTCCGCGTAGGAGGCCCGCCCGTCCCTGAGCAGCTGGCGGACCAGGCGCCAGTCCAGGGCGTCCAGCTCGATGTCGTGCAGCTCCCGGACGCTGCTGTGGGCGTCCTTGAACACGGCGTTGGCACGGAAGACCTCCGCGCCGTCCACACCCGGCAGCGAGCGCAGTTCGGCCAGTTCCTTGGCCAGGGCGGCGTCGTCGGCCACCCGTACCTGCGCGACGGCGGGGAAGCGCCCGGCCGACTGCGCGGCGAAGGTCACGGCCTCGCGTTCACCCAGCGCGTCCAGCAGCGCCCCCACGGGCCCGCTGACGCGGAACGACACATGGCCGAGCACCTCCATTCCCACGACTCCGGCGTGCAGGACCCCGACGATCCTGATCGCTCCTGACTGCACGAGCTGGCGCACTCTCGCGCGCACCGCCGTCCTCGACAGGCCGACTCCGTCGGCCAGTGCCTGGAACGTCGCTCTGCCGTCCCCCTGCAGCGCACGCATGAGCGCGGCATCAACCGCATCGAGCACGATGGCTTGCCTTTCGTTCCCATGACGCCGTCCTTCCCCCGGACGACGCCCCCTCCTGCGGCCAGATCATCCCAGTTGCGGCGCCCGTTCACTACTGATCGCGAAAGAAATCGGCTGATTCACCCCTTTGACTGCTCCGAAAGCTTCGCCCAATGCCCCATCAACCACCTCAGCGCCACATAACAGACTTGTATAGAAGATCCATCATCACTGAGTAGTCGTCCCCACAACTCTCGCAAAGCGCCACACTGATCTGGCGGGCCCACCGACACCCCCAGGGAATCTCCCCATGCCCAGAGGCCACACGGGCGGCCCGCTCCACGCGTCCGAGCACACGCACGCCTCCGGCAGGGAACCGAACGACCCTTCCCAAGCGTGTACATAACAGGGGGTTTCGGACACTTCCGACCCCAGGCACCGCTCGGCGGGGACGACGGAGACAACGGGGCGGACAGCCCCGCGGCTGGAGAGGAACCACCGGTGGCAGCGGAGGACGATCAGCGGGACGGGGCGCCCGCGCGCCCCAGTACGGGACGGGCACTGCTGTGGACCGCGGCGTCGGTTCCCCTCCCGGGCCTGGCACACCTGCGGATGCGCCGCAGGGTCGCGGGCACGGTGATTCTGGGCCTGTACCTGTCCATGGTCCTGGGCCTGGCTGCGTGGGGCTGGTGGCTGGTCGCCAGCGAGACGGGGACCATGACCCTGGTGGCCACCATGGCCCTGCAGAGCCGGTGGCTGCTGAGTGCCATGGGCTTGGTGTTCGGTGTGGCGGTGCTGTGGCTGACGGTGATCGTGCACTCCTGGGTGATCACCAGGCCCGCCGGCGCCTCCCGGGGCTCGCGGGTACTCGGCGCCGCGATGGTCCTGCTGCTGTGCCTGACCGTGGCGACGCCCTCCGCACTGGCCCTGCACGGCGGCTACACCGCCTACCAGACGCTCAACAACGTGTTCCAGGCCGAGGAGGACCCCCTCCATCCGCCGCACGACGAGGCCGACCCGTGGAACGGCCAGGAGCGGGTCAACGTGCTGCTGCTCGGCTCGGACTCGGCGGACAACCGCTACGGCGTGCGCACCGACAGCATGATGATCGCCAGCATGGACACCAGCACCGGCGACACCGTGCTGGTGGGCCTGCCGCGCAACCTGGAGAACGCCCGGTTCCCCGAGGGCAGCGCCCTGGCCGAGCGCTACCCCGAGCCGTACGGCTTCGACATGATGCTCAACGAGCTCTACCAGGTGGTCGCCGAGGAGCCCGAGGCGCTGGCCTTCAGGCCGTCCGCGTCCGACCCCTCCGCCGACACCCTCAAGAAGGTGATCGCGCACAACGTCGGCCTGGAGATCGGCTACTACGCGATGGTCGACATGATGGGCTTTCGCGACCTGATCGACGCCATCGGCGGCGTGGAGGTGCTCATCGAGGAGCCGATCCCCTACGGCGTGCACGGCGGTGTGCTGGAGCCGGGCCTGCGCCGCCTCAACGGCCACGACGCCCTCTGGTACGGCAGGTCCCGGACCAACAGCGACGACTACGGCCGGATGGGCCGCCAGGGCTGCCTGCTCAAGTACGTCGCCGAGCAGGTCGAGCCGACGACCGTCCTGACCAGCTACCGCAAGCTGGCGGGCGCCACCGAGCGCACACTGAGCACCGACATCCCCCAGGCCAAGGTCCCCGCGTTCGTCGAGCTGGCCGACATGGTCACCGACAAGGGCGAGATGAGCACGCTCCAGCTTTCGCCGCCCCAGGTCAGCACCGCCGATCCTGACTGGGAGGAGGTCAGGAAGCTGGTCGACGAGGCCATCGCCGGGGAGGAGGCCGGGGACGGGGCCCCGACGGACGAGGCCTCCGGTTCCCCGTCCCCGGGCGCGTCCGACGAGCCGAGCGGGCCGGCCGGGGAGGAGACCGGGGACGACGGGCTCACCGAGTGGCAGGAGTACACCGGCCTGGACGAGGAGCGCCCCGACGAACCGGGCCGCCAGGTGGGCGAGGACCCCACCGCCCTGGAAGCCCTGTGCCCCTGATCCGGCGCTGACCCGGATCCCGGGCCCGGCTGCCCCGGAAACGCCGAAGCGAAACCCCCTCTGACCGGTGTCGGTCAGAGGGGTTCGCGCTGTTGCGGCCTCCCCACGGCCGTGTGACTCTGGCGCCGTGACCCCCGCCCAGATCTGGTCCCTCGTCGCGTTGGGCGCCTTCCACGGCCTGCACCCGAGCATGGGCTGGCTGCTGGCCGTGACCCGCGGCCTCCAGGAGGGCGGCCGGGCCGAGGTGCTGCGCTCACTGCCCGCCGTCGCCGTCGGCCACGCCGCCAGCGTCGGCGTCGCGGCCGTGGCCGTCACCGTCACCGGCTCGGCCACCGCCTCGGTGCTCTTCCCGGTCGCGGGCGGCACGTTGATCGTGTTCGTGGGGCTGGTGATGCTGCTGTCGCGGCGGCACTTCCACTGGCGCGAGGTGCGCCTGCCGCTGTGGCAGCTGACCGCGTGGTCGTTCCTGATGTCGTCGGCGCACGGCGCGGGTCTGATGCTGATGCCCGTGCTGGCGGGACGGCTCGCGCACACGCACTCCGACGGGCACTCCGACGGGCACGGGGCGCACGGCGCCGGGGGCCGGCCGGCGGAGGGGGTGGAGGAGGGCGCGACCGTGGGCACCGGCGGGGCCGGGGCGGCACCGGCGCCGGAGGAGGCCGCGGCGGCCGTGGAGACGTGGAGCCTGTGGGACGCGACGCTGGTCGGCCTGGCCGCCACCGGGGTGCACACGGTGGCGATGCTGGCCGCGGCGGGGGTCGCCGCCCTGATCGCCTACGACTTCCTGGGGGTGCACGCGCTGCGCTGGCGCGGGGTCACCATGGACCGGATCTGGGCGCTGACGCTGGTTCTCGGCGGCCTGTTCGTCCTGTGGTCGGTCCGTTAGGGAGCACTCTGTGACCGACACGGCAGTCGGCGCGTCCTGCCTGGTCACCGGCTTCGAGAACGGTGCCCGGCCCCCGATACGGAGAAGATGCCCGTATCGTCTGAAATCTGGTGAATTCCGTAGGAGTTGACCACTCTGAAGCCCGCGTCGGCAGCCGACAAGCGCGGCCCGGCACGAACGTGGAGGAGCGAGGGGCATGACACACAGAGCCGTACGGCCCGAGCGCCGGTGGTACAGGCTGGCCATCGCCGTGGCCGTCCTGGTCGTGCTGGGCGTCATCGCCGCCGTGGGCGTTCGCTGGCTGTCCCGCAACAGCGACGCCTTCCCCATGTCGACCCCCTGGGGCCCCGACTGCGCGGTGTGGACGGGCGAGGAGCAGGTCCGGCTGGACCGGGACCAGGCCCGGCGGGCCACCACCGCGGCCGCCGTCGCCGTACAGGGCGACGGCGCCCCGCTCGGGGCGCCCGACACCAGCGACATCCCCGATGCCGTGATGACCCTCCTGGAGGAGGGGCCCGAGGAGGACGCCGGACCCTCGCTGACCTGCCGGTCCACCAAGAACCCCGGGCTGGAGGTGCAGGAGGACCTGGAGCCCTCCGGCCTGACCGCGCGCGCCCAGCGCCTCAAGGACGGCCTGGACGAGCACTTCTCCGACCTGAGCCTCGGCGGCTACCATCCGGGCGGCTACGACACCGGGCACGGCGAGGACTCCGCGCACTACGAAGGCCGCGCCATCGACATCTTCTACCGGCCGGTCAACGAGGAGAACCGTCGTGAGGGCTGGGTGATGGCGCACTGGCTGATCGCCCACGCCCCGGACTACGAGATAGACGTGATCATCTTCGACGACAGGATCTGGAGCACCTACTACCCGTCGCTGGGATGGCGCGACTACGAGGCCGCCGACCCGGACAACGAGATCCTGAGGCACCTGGACCACGTACACGTGGACGTGCAGCGCGGCCTGGAGGCCTCGGCCGAGGGTTAGGCCGTGTCCCCGCCACGATCTGCGCGCGGTGGCCGCTCACGCGAGCGGAGCCGTCCCCAACAGGAGGGCCGTCCGCTCGTAGACGAGGCGGGCGAGCCCGTCGTCGCCCGCGAGGGCCGAGGGCGACCCGGGACGGGAGTCGCTGAAGGACCCGCCGTTGGGCTCGGGAGGCGTGTCCGCCACCGCCAGCGCCAACGGTGTCCGCGCACCCTCCCCGACGGTGCGGGACCAGGGGCGCGTCAGCGGGGCGGTCAGCCGCATGAGTCCCCCGGCGCTGCGGTTGACCGCCGTGCCCCGGACCATTCCGGGATCGGCGTTGTAGGCGCGCATGCCGGCGGGCGGGCGGCGCGCGAGTTCGCGGGTGGCCAGCAGGCTGAGGAGCTTGCTGGTGCCGTACACGTGAATCCGGGAGTAGAACCGGTGCCGCCACGAGGTGCCGGCCACGTCGGGGTCGGCCGGGTCGAGGCGGCCGCGGTGACGGCGGCGACCGGGCCGCCACCGCGGCCGCCGTCCCCGGACCGCGGCCCCTCACTCCTCCAGGCGGAACCCCACCTTGAGACCCACCTGGAAGTGCGCGACGTCGCCCTCCTCGATGTGCCCCCGGATCTCGGTGACCTGGAACCAGTCGAGTTCGCGCAGCGTGGCCGAGGCCCGGTCGATGCCGTTGCGGATGGCCTGGTCGATCCCCTGCGGCGAGGTGCCGACGATCTCCGTGACGCGGTAGGTGTTGTGGGACATGTGGGACCCCCTGCGTAGTCGTTTACACGGTCGCGCACGGCGCGACCCCCGATTCCTGCTCTCCCCGCAATCCCACACGGCCACACGGAAGCGCTCTCCGTCCACCCGCCCGGCGCCGTGTGAGCGGGGCCGGACGCTTTGCCGTGTGTCGACGGAGACCAGGGATATGCGTGGGATTACTTTGACCCAGGAAACGTGTGTTACCCCGCGGAACAGAGGGGCACATGTTATGGGCGAAATGTCAGATGAGTCCTGGACTGGGACCTAAGACCCTGCATCGGTGGGACCCTCCCGAGACAACGTTGTAACTGACTCTTGACGTACACCGGGGGGCATCGGTGTACATTGGTTTCTAGCGCTTCGGTCCCCCGTCGAAGCGCGGGTGCGATGTTTCGAGCCCCCGTCGAAACATCGCCTGCGACGCCGGGTGGTTTGCCCCCGTAGCCACCCGGCGTCGCCTTGTGTTCGGCCCAGGTCGCCTTTCCGGTCGACCTGCGGAGAACACCGGCTCGTGCCCGTGGCTTTACCATGGGGACCGTTTCTTCGACTGGGGGGTCAGCATTGGGTAAACCGGACGACCGGCCGCGCTGCTCACGGCGCGACTGCCGTGCCGAGGCGACGTGGGCGCTGGTGTGGAACAACCCCAAGCTGCACACTCCCGACCGGCGCAAGGTGTGGGTGGCCTGCGACGAGCACCGGGAGTACCTGTCCAACTTCCTGGGCATGCGCGGGTTCCTGCGCGAGACCACGCCCATGGACGAGTTCGAGGGCTGACCGGAGCCGCAGGAGCGCTCCCGGCCCGCGGAGCGGTGGCGGGGACGGCCGGAGACCGGGTCTTCCCTTCCTCCTCCGTCCCCGCCGACTCCTGTCGCCCCTACTCCACGGCTATCCGCCATGCCTCCACGCGCACCGCCCCGTGTCCGAGGTCGCCCGCACGGGAGAGCAGCTCCGGCCAGGCCCCGGACCACTCGGTCTCGGTGCCCGCCCGCTCCACGATGCGCAGGCCCACCAGGGCCACCGTCTCCCCCACGGCACCGTCCGTCCGGGCGGCGGTGTCGAAGACGTGGCGCACCACCTCCTCCAGCGTCTCCAGCGGCACGCGGTCCCCGCGGAAGCCGACCATGGACCGCACGAGCCTCTCCGTCCTCCACGTGAGGGCGGGCCGCCGGGCCATGAGACGGGCCGTGAGCAGGATCAGTCCCGCCAGCGACCGGGCGTGGGTCTCTCCCGCGGCCCCGATCCCGGCCCCGATCATCCGGCGGACGACGGCGTCCGCCTCGACGAGGTACTCGTCCCTGGAGGCCAGCAGGCCGAGCACGCTCCTTCGCTGTTCCTCCAGTACGCGGGCGCCGTCCCCGCCGACCGCCGTCGAACCGTGCAGAAGCCGGAGCACCCTCCTCACCCGCCGGTGGGCTGAGTCTCCCCGCTCCCGGTGGGACCGGCGCAGGGGTACCCCGTGCTCGGGGCCGGGGACGGCCGCCAGGAGCCGGCCCAGTATCCCTCTGATCCGGTCGGCGCCCTTCCCCGCGAGGACGAGCGCGCCGAGGGCCTGGATCGCCTGTTCGCCGTCCCGGTCCAGGTCGCACACGGCCTCGACCACCTCGTCGACGTCGTGGTCGGCCCAGGGCGCCCAGCGGCTCGTCCACCCCTGGAACCGCCAGTGGCCGCGTGACGGGGCGGGCAGCGAGGCCACCATCCGCGCGGCGGCCTTCCGCAGCGGCGGCGGGCAGGCCTGGGGCGGCACCCGCAACAGGGCGAACTGGACCTCCACCTCCGTGAACCCGTGGACGTGCCGGACCAGGGCGGGCAGTGCGGCCGGGTGGTCCAGGGCGCGCATGAGCGCGCCCGCCGCGGCCGCGCGCACGTCCCGGTGCTGCCCTCCACCGGCGTCCAGGACGCGGACCAGGCGCTCGATCCCGCCGGGCGGCCGGTGGTGCTCCAGCAGGCGGGCCGCCGCCTTGCGGACGGTGACCTTGGCCGGACCGTCCAGGGCGCGCGCCAGTGCCGGGCCCAGGCGGGAGGGCGCGACGGCCCTCGCGCACCGGGACATCGCGGGTCCGGCGGCCCGGGACCGAGGACCGTCGGCGTGCGCCAGGACCAGGTCCAGGGCGCGGCCCGGGTCGTCGCCGCGGCCGAGGGCGCTCACGGCGGCCTCGCGCAGGACGGTGTCGGGGCCGTCCAGGTAGGGGGCGATCCGGTCGGCCGTGCCGGGCAGGCTCCCCAGCTCGCACAGGGCGTCCTCGCGATCGTCGAGGGCGAGGGAGTGGTCGTCGGCGATCCCCGCCAGGTGGTCGACGACCCGGGCGCGCAGCGGCTCCGGCCAGTCCCGGGCCACACGGCGGTCGGTCCGGGGCACCCACGCCCGGCCGTCGGCGGACCGGTGCTCGGCGGCGTCGAGGGCGGCGCGGAGCGCGGACGGCGTGTGGTGGCGGGCGAGGACCTCCCACACCCGGGGGACGCGGGCGGCGGCCTGATCGGCGTCGAACAGCGCCAGTGCGTCGGCGCGGGCGTCCCGACCTGTCAGGTACAGCTTCGCCGCCTCTCCGGCGGTACCGGTCCCTGCGCTGTCGCTGGCTCTGGTGGTGCCGATGTCACTGGTGGTTTTGGCGTGGTGGAGGACGGCGGCCGCCAGGTGCTCCCTGATCTCGGGGACACCGTGGACCCGGCGGCCGAGTTCGCGTGCCAGGGCGACGACGGGAGAGAAGTCGCCCCGGGCGCGGGCCGCGTCGAGCACTGGGGCGAGCCTCCGGTGGAGTTCGCCCTCCGCGCCCCGGGGCAGTACCTGGTCCAGGGTCGGCTCCGAGTCGGAGGAGGCGGGTGTCCGGTGCGGCCCGCTCCACCACGGAGGGCGTGAGCGCGGACGGCCGCGCTCGCCCAGCCCCCGCGCGCCGAAGCGCGTGACCAGGCCGGTGTAGGCCTCCAGCGCCCACTCCACCGCGTCCGCGTCCTCGCGGGTGCGTGGATGGCGCAGCAGCCGGGCCGCCAGGTCGCGCAGGGACCGGCGGGTGCCCGCCGAGGTGTCGCGGGAGCGCAGGGTGTCGGTGAGCAGCCGGTGCAGCGCGGGAAGGGAGGCCTCGGCGAGCAGTGGCGGGGCGACGGAGGCCAGCGCGCACAGCAGGGAGCGGCGGACCGGGTCGCGTTCGGCCCGGGCGCGCTCGGCGCGCCCGGCGAGGACCCGGGCCAGCAGGCGGGGATCGCCGGTGCGTGCGGTGGCCTCCACCAGCCGGGCCAGGCCTCGCGCCCGGCGGTCGGTGTCCCCGGCCGCGGCGGCGTCGTCGAGCGGGCCGGCCGCCTCTCCGTAGGGCAGGTGGGCGATCGCGTCCAGGTCCTTGTGGGGGTCCGCGTAGCGGGCCCTGCGGCCCTGGAAGACGTTGATCTGCGCCAGGGCGCGGCGGGCCCCGGCCTCGGCCCGCTCCCGGGGCAGCAGTCCCAGGTAGGGCAGGAGCGCGAGTGTGCCGTATCCGCTCCGTTCCTGGACGAACCGGTCCAGGTAGGCGGTGCTCATCGGCTGGGGCATGGCCCGAAGGACGGACAGGGCCGACGGAGGGCTGTGGAGCATCTGCTGGAACAGCTCGCGGACGGAACGTCCGCCGCCGGGCAGGGCCGGGTAGCGGAAGGGGTACTGGTGGCGGTCTCCGTCCCGGTACGGGAGCCGCTGGGCGTGCGGGAGGAGGTGGAGCAGCCTCCGGCCACGGGGTTCGAGTTCCTCGACGAGTGCTCCGGTCCCGGCCGGCCGGACCGGGTCGAGTGCCTGGAGGGCGCGCCGCCAGGCGGGCAGCCGCACGGGCAGGCCCCCGTTCTCCGCGCCCAGTTCCCGGAGGTGGCCCAGCAGGACGTCGGGATGGCGGCGGGCCAGGCGGCGCCAGGAGCGCACGGCGTGCAGGAGGTCGGGCAGGTGGCGGACGACCTGTCCGGGTGAGCAGGCGGGCAGGAGCGCGGCGGCCTCGGCGTCGCCGTACTCCGCGCGGACGCGGGGCAGGAGGGTGTCGGCGGCGCCGGTGCGCCGCGCGTGGAACAGGGCGCGGTACAGGGCACGGCGCAGACCGGTGGGCGCGTCGTCCAGAGCGGGTGCGACGGCCTCGCCCGGGAGGTCGCGGACCGCGCGCAGGGCGGCCCGGCGAAGTTCGTGGTCGGGTCCGGCGAGGTGGCGGGCCAGGGTGCCGGTGTCGCGCGCGACCGTGGCCATGTGCACGGCGAGGCGGCCGTGGCCGGAGGTTTCGAGCTGCCGGAGGATCCCGGCGAGATGGGATGTGCCGGCGTGGTCGCGGGCGTAGAGCGCGAGGACGCGCATGCGCCGGGAGACGGCGCCGTCCTCGAGGGAGTGCAGGAGCCGGGTGGCCGACCCGTACGTCGGCGCGGTGGGGCTCAACGGCCCGGGCGGGTTCCGCCCTTCCTGATCGTCATGGCGGACATCATGGACCACCGGACCGCTGCTCGGCAAGCGGCGGCCCGTTTCAGCCGGCCGGGGGCTCCAGCAGGCGGCGGGCGCGGTCGAGGTCCTCGGGGGTGTCGCAGTCGGCCACGGCCAGGTCGTCGGCCGGCGGCACCGCGCGGGGCCGGAGGGGGCCGAGCAGGCGGTACAGGGACCGGCCCCGGTAGTCGGCGAGGGCGGCGCGGACGGCGTCGGCGCGCCATACCCCTGTGAGCCACTGCTCGTGTCCGGTGGAGTCCACGAACACCGCTCCCGCGTCGTCCTCGCTCAGGGCGGCGGTGAGGGCGGCCAGGTGGCCGGTGTCCAGGTGGGGCAGGTCGGCGGCGAGCAGCGCGAACCAGGGAGTGCGCACGTGCGCCAGGCCGGCGCGCAGGGCGGGCACCGGGCCCGAGCCGGGCGGGTCCTCGCGGACGTAGAGCGCGCGGGGGCTCTCCCGGGTCGGTCCGACCACGATCGTCCGGCCCCCGCCGGCGTCCTCCCCGGCCTCCCCGCGGCTGCCCGCGGTGTCCCGCGCGTCCTCGGGCGTCGCGCCGACGGCCGCCGTGCCGGAGGGAGCCACGGTTCCCGCGCCGTGGACGCGGACCGCGTCGGCGTTGTGGGCGCGGACCACGTCGGTGACCCGCTCCAGCAGTGTCCGTCCGGCCACGTCCAGCCCCGGTTTGTCGACGCCGCCCATGCGGCGGCCCGCTCCCCCCGCCAGCACGACCGCGTCCAGGGGGGCGCCCACCTCGCGGACCATGTCACTCATCCCTCCGCCTCGGCCAGTCCGTCGACCACGTCGTCCAGGACGAACCCGCGGTCCTCCATCGGCATCAGCCGCAGTTCCTTGAGCGCGGGCACGGTGTCCACGCTGGTGCCCTGCGACCCCTGGACCGTGCACACCCGCATGCAGTGCTGGGTGGGCTCCCGCCAGAAGTCGCGTTCGTCGATGGGCGCGATGCGGTACACCGTGGCCGGGTACTGGACCGGTCGGCTCGGCGAGTACCACTGCTGGGTGCGCGCCAGAACGAACCCCGTCAGGAGCGAGTCGAACACCCCGCCGGAGGCGAGGTCCCTCAGGGCCTCGCGGTCGCCCTCACGCTGGCACTCCTCGCAGCCGTCCAGCTCGGCCCGCAGCAGCCATCGGGCCCGTGCGTGGCTCACTTCGGAGTTCTTGAGCTTGCTCGGGTGTCGGTGTCCCATGGGAAGAAGGTTACGCAGGCCGGCGAAGACCTCCGCCGGCCCGACGTGTCAGCCCTTGACGCACACCACCTGGCGCAGGCGGGCGACCACCTCGACCAGGTCGGTCTGGGCCTCGATCACCGACTCCAGGTCCTTGTAGGCGGCCGGGATCTCGTCCACCACACCCGCGTCCTTGCGGCACTCCACTCCCCTGGTCTGCTCGGCCAGGTCGGCCGCGCTGAAGGTCTTGCGGGCCTTGTTCCGGCTCATCCTGCGCCCCGCCCCGTGCGAGGCGGAGTTGAAGGAGGCGGGGTTGCCCAGCCCGCGCACGATGTAGGTCCCGGTCGCCATGCTGCCCGGGATGATCCCGAGCTCGCCCTCCCCGGCGCGGATGGCGCCCTTGCGGGTGACGAGCACGTCCACGCCGTCGTAGGACTCCTCGGACACGTAGTTGTGGTGGCAGGAGATCCACTGCTCGAAGCGGGCTCCCGGGACCTGCTCGGCCACGGCGCGGCAGGCCAGGCCCATCATCACGTCCCGGTTGCGCCGCGCGTACTCCTGGGCCCAGAACAGGTCGCGGCGGTAGGCCTCCATCTCCGGTGTGCCGCCGACGAACACCGACAGGTCCCGGTCGGGCAGGTCCTGATTGTGCGGCAGCTTCCGGGCGCGCTCGATGTGGTGCTCGGCCAGTTCCTTGCCGATGTTGCGCGACCCGGAGTGCAGCACCAGCCACACGGCTTCGTCGTCGTCCAGGCACACCTCCAGGAAGTGGTTGCCGCCGCCGAGGGTGCCCATCTGGTGCCGGGCCCTGGTTCGGCGGGAGTGGACGGCGTCGGCGAGGCGGTCGAACCCGGACCAGAACGCGTCCCAGTCCGTGCTGCGCAGGGCGGGAACGGTGGCGGGGTCGACCGGCTCGTCGTGGGCGTGGAAGCCGACCGGGACCACGGCCTCCAGGGCGGAGCGCAGCCGCCCCAGGTCGTCGGGCAGGCGCTCGGCGGTCAGGTCGGTGCGCACGGCGGTCATCCCGCAGCCGATGTCGACCCCGACGGCGGCGGGGCTGACGGCGTCGCGCATGGCGATGACCGAGCCGACCGTCGCCCCCTTGCCGTAGTGCACGTCCGGCATGACGGCCAGGCCGTGCACCCACGGCACGCGGGTGACGTTGCGCAGCTGTTCCATCGCCGCGGCCTCGACCTCGGCGGGCGCGACCCACATGCGGATCGGAACGCGTTCCCCGGCAACCTCGGTGTAGGGCATGTCAGGCCACCTCCCTTTCCGGACCGGGCCCGTGTGTCGTTCGCGGGAGCACGTACGGGTGCCCCGGGGCGTCCGGCCCCCGAGACGTCAAGCCAGAGCGGAGCGGGGCGTGCAACGTGTTTCCGTGGATACCCGGGATCGCGGGAACGCACCCGTCGCGTGGAACGGGCGACGGGAGGGTGCGGGAGGGTGCGGGGGTCGGTGCGGGGTCAGCCGCCGATCGCCGACATGGGCCGGGACGGCTGTAGGAAACTGGGGTCGTTGATGCCGTGCCCGGGCAGCTTGGTGGCCACGGCGGCGGTCCAGCTCCGGGCGATCTCCTCGTCGGTGGCGCCGCCCCGCAGCAGGGCGCGCAGGTCGGACTCCTCCCGGGCGAACAGGCAGTTGCGCACCTGCCCGTCGGCGGTGAGGCGGACCCGGTCACAGGCCCCGCAGAAGGGGCGGGTGACCGAGCCGATGACGCCGACCGTCGCCTGCTCCCCGTTGGGGAAGCGGGCTCCGCGCACGTGGAAGAGCTCGGCGGGCGCGCTGCCGCGCGTCTCGCTGTCGGCGGCGTCCAGGGTGAACTCGGCCTCGAGGGAGGCGAGGATCTCCTCGGCGGTGATCATGGTGTCGCGCCGCCAGCCGTGCTGGGCGTCCAGCGGCATCTGCTCGATGAAGCGCAGCTCGTAGCCCCGCTCGACGCAAAAGCGCAGGAGGTCGGCCGCCTCGGCGTCGTTGACGCCGCGCATCAGGACGGTGTTGACCTTGACGGGGGTGAGTCCGGCGTCGGCCGCACCCGCCATACCGTCGAGGACGTCGTCGAGTCGGCGGCGCCGCGCCAGGGTCTCGAACACATCCGGTCGGAGGGTGTCGAGGGAGACGTTGACGCGGTCGAGTCCGGCCTCGGCCAGGGCGGGGGCCATGCGGGCCAGACCGATGCCGTTGGTGGTCAGGGCGGTCTGGGGTCGGGGCCGCAGCTCGGTCGTCCCGGCGATGAGGCCGGGCAGTCCGCGGCGGAGCAGGGGTTCACCTCCGGTGAAGCGCACCTCGGTGATGCCGAGGCGGGTCACACCGATGCGGACCAGGCGGAGGAGTTCGTCGTCGGTGAGCAGTTCCGGCTTGGGCAGCCACTCCAGCCCTTCCGGCGGCATGCAGTAGGTACACCTGAGGTTGCAGCGGTCGGTGAGCGAGACCCGCAGGTCAGTCGCCACTCGCCCATAGGAGTCGGCCAGCACGGGCGTCACCCTCTCCAGTCCGAGTTGCCGAGCGGTCGTGCACAGAGGCACCTGCCCGGGAGATACCCATAGATAAGCGTAGAAGATCCCCTTTTAACGATGTGTATTTATGGACACACCATATGCCGCAATTCGTTGCTCAACACGAAAAATTTTCGGCATTCGAGGCGGCCGCGTACGCACACGGGCGTGATCGTTACCTCTCCGATGCACGGGGGTCCCTCAGCGCCGCCCCGATCGCGCCGGTCTTGTACGAAGGTCCAACACCGGCCCCGTGCGTACCGGCCCCGCTCCACCGTAGGGTTCCGGGGACGGTCGCGGACCACCCCGATCGTCGCAGACGAGGCCGCGGGCAAGGAGGCGGAACACGGTGATCACCACACGCGAGTGGGCTCTGGCGGGCGGACCCGACGGTTCGGAGAGGCTGGCGGCGCGGGCGTGGGCCCCGACCGGGGGCGAACCGACCTGGCTGGCGGTGCTGGTCCACGGCTACGGCGAGCACCTGGGACGGTACCAGCAGGTGGCCGAGGACCTGGTCGCGGCGGGCGCGGTGGTCTACGGCGCCGACCACCGGGGACACGGGCGCTCCTCCGGCGAGCGGGTGCTGATCGACGACTACGCGGACGTGGTCGAGGACGTGCACCGGGTCATCACCCAGGCGCGCACGGCCTACCGGGCGCTGCCGCTGGTGCTCATCGGCCACTCCATGGGCGGGCTGATCGCCTCCCGCTACGCCCAGACCCGCCCCGACGAGCTCCGGGCGCTGGTGCTCTCCGGGCCCGTGCTGGGCCGGTGGGCCGACCTGGAGCAGCTCGCCGCCGCCGAGGAGATCCCCGACGTTCCCATCGACCCGTCCACGCTCTCGCGCGACCCCGCCGTGGGCGAGGCGTACGTGGCCGACGAACTGGTCTGGCACGGCCCCTTCAAGCGCGCCACCGTGAAGGCCATGCTCGCCGAGATGGAGCGGGGCCTCGCCGCCGGAAGTGTGGGCACGCTGCCGCTGCTGTGGGTGCACGGCTCCGACGACCGGCTGGTGCCCCTGGAGGGCACGAAGGTGGGCATCACCTCGGTCATGGGCGAGGACTTCACCGCACGGGTCTTCCCCGGCGCCCGGCACGAGGTGTTCAACGAGACCAACCGGGACGAGGTGCTCGGCGAGGTGGTCCGCTTCGCGCGGCGGTTCGCCGTGCCGGCCGGAGGGGCCTGAGGGCTTGTGGGGGCGGCGGCCGCCGCCCTCACACGTACAGCTGTCCCCGGGACTGCGCCGGGTGGGCCAGGGTCTCGGCGTAGGCGGCGGCCAGGCGGTCCACGGCGTCGGCGAGCACGTCCGGCGGCTGGGTGTAGGACAGGCGCAGGTAGCGCTCCAGGGTGCCGTCGTCCCCGAACACCGGGCCGGCCGCGGGACGCACCCCGTGCCGGACGGCGGCCGCGGACAGCGCGCCGGCCATGGGCTGGGGCAGCGCCGTCCACAGCACCAGCCCGCCTCCGGGCACGCTGGACCGCCAGTCGGGCAGCCGCTCCCGCAGCGCGTACAGCAGCGCGTCCCGGTTGCGGCGCAGTTGGCGGCTGCGCTCGGCGCGGATGCGCATCACGTCGGCGAGCAGGTGGGTGGCGGTGAGCTGGTCCAGCACCGCCCCGGCGAGGTCGAAGCGCTGCCGGGCGGCCATCAGACGGGTCACCATCGGCGGCGTGGTGCGCACCCACCCCACCCGCAGGCCGCCCCACAGCAGTTTGGCCACCGAGCCCACCGTCAGCACCCGGCCGTCGGTGTCGTGGGCGGCCACCGGCGCGGGCAGGTCTCCGGAGTCGATGGCCAGTTCCGTGACCGCCTCGTCGATGACCAGGTAGCTCTCCGCCCGGCGCGCCTCGCGCACCAGGACGCGGCGCTCCTCGTCGTCCATCAGGGCGCCGGTGGGATTCTGGAAGTCGGGGACGAGGTAGGCCAGGTCGGGCTTCCACCGGCGGAACGCGTCGACGAGGTACTCCATGTCCCAGCCCTGCGGCGTCACCCCGACGGTGCGTATCCGGGCCCCGCCGCGGCGGGCGGCGTCCAGCGCGTGCGGATAGGTGGGCGACTCCACCAGCATCTCGTCACCGGGCCGCAGGAGCAGGTCCAGGGCCAGCGCGATGCCCTGCTGCGCGCCGTTGGTGACGAAGATCTGCTCGGGGGTGGTGGGCAGCCCGCGCTCCACGTAGCGGCGGGCGATGGCGTGACGCAGCTCGGGCAGGCCGTAGGGGTGGTAACCCAGTCCGCCCACGTGCGCGGAGAGCTGCTCGGCGGCCCGGAGCGCGGCGGCGCGCAACCCCTCCACGGCCGGGGGCGCGGCCACGCCCAGGTCGATGTGCTCGGCGGCGGGGACGAACGGCGAGGGCTCGTCGGTACCGGAGCCCGGCAGGACGGTCCAGCTGCCCGCGCCCTGCCTGCTCTCCAGGAATCCGTGGTCGCGCAGCCAGGCGTAGGCGGCGGTGACGGTGTTGCGGCTGACCCCGAGGGCGGTGGCCAGGTCGCGTTCGGCGGGCAGCCGGGTGTTGCTGGGGACCCGTCCGTCCAGGACCAGCCCGCTGACGGCCCGGGAGACGGCCAGGTAGTAGGGGCGCTCCACGGGCGCCTCGCCGATGAGGCGGGCGAGGAGGCGTCCGTTGATCCGCCGGGTGCCGCTCCCCGGACGCTCCGCCGCGCGGTGGCCGCTCTGCCTCGCCATGCCGTCTCCCGCCGCCGTGTCGCGAACCAGGCCACTTGCCCGTGATTGGCACTTCATTCCCAGCGCCGCATCCGCCACGATACCCAGGTGGCTCCCCCGCCGGACTCCGGTGGCCCCATGACCCGGTTCCACGTTCTCCGGACCACGCCTCCCGGCTCCGCGTCCTTCGCGCGGGCCTTCATCCGATGATCCCAGGTGTGAAGGGAACCCCTGTGAACGCACAGCCCCGTCCCGTCCGCGACGCGGCCGCCGAACTGCTGGGCCGGGTGATGATCACCCCGGCCCTGCCCCGTCCCCGGCTGCGCCGCCTGACCCGGCTGTACGCGGGCCTGACCCTGTACGGGCTGAGCGGCGCCCTGCTCGTCCACGCCGAGTTGGGCGCGATGCCCTGGGACGTGCTCCACCAGGGCCTGTCCCGACAGACCGGGCTGTCCATCGGCACATGGAGCGTGCTGGTCGGCGCGATGCTGATGCTGCTGTGGATTCCCCTGCGCCAGAAGCCGGGCCTGGGCACGCTGAGCAACGTGGTCGTGGTGGGCATGACGGTGGACCTGTTCCTGTGGCTGCTACCCGAGACCGACTCGCTGGTGGTGCGGGTGGCGTTGCTGGGGCTCGGGGTGGTGGTGTGCGCGGTCGCGACCGGGTGCTACATCGGCGCCCAGTTGGGCCCGGGCCCCCGGGACGGGCTGATGACCGGCCTGGCCGCGCGGGGGTGGTCGGTGCGCCTGGCTCGGACCTCGATCGAGGCGGGCGTCGTGGCCACCGGCTTCCTCATGGGTGGGACGGTGGGTGTGGGGACCCTGGTGTTCGCTGTGGCGATCGGCCCGCTGGCCCAGGTGTTCCTGCCCCTGATGCGCATGCCCGACCGGGAGTCCGAGACCAGCGGGCTCCCGGACTCCCGGTGACCCCCGGCGGGCCGGTCCGACGGCACGGCTCCCGTTTCCGCACCACCGTCCCGTCTCGTGCCCGGTCCTTGGAATCGCCTACGCCGCCGGGGTTCCGGCCGTCCGACCACCCTGCTCTCAATGGCCGGAAGTTGGCCCGTGACCGAATATTGGTCACCACGTCGTAACTTCTGAACTGACAAACTCCCTCATTTCCCCACATTTCTCCTTGCACATTCCTATGCACGTGCAAGCGCGGTGGCGTGTCTCCCCCCGAAGAGGGGAAGATGGGGACCGCGGTGAACGGAACGGACCGTGTTCGGGACGGTTCCTGGCCACCGGCCTTTTCGCCTGCCCTCACCTGGGCACATAACCGGGTGGAAGGCATGCGGCGGCTGGTGCGGAGGCAGAACGTGGCCCGAACGGCGCCCCTTCCCGACCACGGGTCCGCTCCCGGTGGCGGGCTGGGTGGGAGGCTCCCGGCGGAGCGTGCGCACGGACGTGCGAGCGTCGGACCGCGAGATCGCGGTGCCGACCCACGAGGCGCCGACCGCAGGAATCATGACGACGTGATGGGGGTGAGCCGCGTGCCCGGCTGGATCGAGGACTACGCAATGATCGGCGACATGCAGACCGCCGCGCTGGTCGGACGTGACGGCTCCATCGACTGGGCGTGTCTTCCCGACTTCGACTCCTCCGCCTGCTTCGCCGCGATGCTGGGCGACGACCAGAACGGCAGTTGGATCCTGCGGCCCGCCGAGGGCGCGTCCCGCGCCACCCGCCGCCGCTACCGGGGCGACACGCTCATCCTGGAGTCGGAGTGGGACACCGGCGACGGTTCCGTCCGGGTCATCGACTTCATGCCGCCGCGCGGCGGCGCCCCGCACATCGTCCGCATCGTGGAGGGACTGGCGGGCTCGGTGTGCATGGAGACCACCATGCGCATCCGCTTCGACTACGGCCACGTCGTTCCGTGGGTGCACCGCGCCGGTACCGAACTGGTGGCCATCGCGGGCCCCGACTCCGTCTGGCTGAGCAGCCCCATCCCCCTGCAGGGCCACAACTTCACCCACGACGCCACCTTCACCGTCACCGCCGGCCAACGGGTTCCGTTCGTGATGACCTGGCACCCCTCCCAGGTGGAGGAGTCGGACCACCTGGACGCGGAGAAAGCGCTCTCCCGCACCGAGCGGTTCTGGGAGAAGTGGGTGAACCAGTGCACCTACGAGGGCCCCTACCGCGAGGCGGTCATCCGCTCCCTCATCGTGCTCAAGGCCCTCACCTACAGTCCCACCGGCGGAATCGTCGCCTCGCCCACCACCTCGCTGCCCGAGCACCTCGGCGGGGTGCGCAACTGGGACTACCGCTACTGCTGGCTGCGCGACGCCACCATCACCCTGGAGGCGCTGATCCGCTCCGGGTACAAGGACGAGGCGCTGGCCTGGCGCGAGTGGCTGGTGCGCGCGGTCGCGGGCGAACCCCAGCTCATGCAGATCATGTACGGCATCCGCGGCGAACGCAGGCTCACCGAGTGGGAGGCCGACTGGCTGCCGGGCTACGAGGCCTCCCATCCGGTCCGGATCGGCAACGCCGCCGTGGGCCAGTACCAGCTGGACGTCTACGGCGAGGTCATGGACGTGCTGCACCTGGCCCGCCGCCACAACATCCGCGGCGGCGACTACCTGTGGGGCCTACAGCGCTCCCTGGTCAACTACCTGGAGTGGTGCTGGGACGAACCGGACGAGGGCCTGTGGGAGGTGCGCGGCCCGCGCCAGCACTTCGTGCACTCCAAGGTGATGGCCTGGGTGGCCGCCGACCGGGCGGTGCGCAGCATCGAGGAGTTCGGCAAGGAGGGCCCCATCGAGCGGTGGAAGGCCCTGCGCGACACCATCCACGCCGAGGTGTGCGAGTACGGCTACGACCCCCAGCGCAACACCTTCACGCAGTACTACGGCAGCAAGGAGCTGGACGCCGCGCTGCTGCTCATCCCCGAGGTGGGTTTCCTGCCCTACGACGACCCGCGTGTGGTCGGCACCATCGAGGCGATCCGCAAGGACCTGATGGTGGACGGGTTCGTTCTGCGCTACCGCACCGACCTGGACGACTCCGCGGACAAACTGCCCGGTGACGAGGGCGCCTTCCTGGCGTGCAGCTTCTGGATGGCCAACGCGCTGCTGTCCATCGGCCGCCAGGACGAGGCCCGCGACCTGTTCGACCGGCTGCTGTCGCTGCGCAACGACGTGGGCCTGCTGGCCGAGGAGTGGGACCCGCGCGAGAACCGCCAGGTCGGCAACTTCCCCCAGGCCTTCAGCCACGTGCCGCTGGTGACCACCGCGCTGAACCTGAGCACCCGCCAGGGAGGCTGGCGCGCCGAGTAGGGCCTCCGCGACCGGCTCGACCGGCCTCCGCACGATCCTCCTCCCCCGGCACGTCCCCCGCCCCGCACCACCCCCCACCGGAACGGACCGGCCACGGCAGGCAGGACAGGCCGGAGCACACGGCGCCCCCGCGGGCCGAGCGGTCCGCGGGGGCGCCGCCGTGTCCGGTGCCTGCGGTCTCAGCCCCTGCCGAGCACGGGATCGGCCCAGACCGGGTAGATGCCCCTGTCGTCGCTCTCCACTTCCAGGCGCAGGCGCAGGGCGTCGGAGACGTCGACCTCGATATCCATCATCTCGCCCAGGCGCAGCGTCTCGGTGACCTTGGCCTCGCCGTCCACGTGCACGGTGAACGTGGTGGTGGCCCCGGCGTCGGAGGTGTCGTCGACACCGATGGTGGAGGTGAACGTCGTCCAGTCACGGCCGAGGTTGTAGTCGATCCAGCCCGTGCACTCGGAACTGTGCTCGGCACAGAAACCGGAGACGATGGCGCGGCTGTAGGACTCTCCGTCGAGTTCCGCGCGTCCGGTCTCGGGGCGCCAGTAGTCCGTGGAGGCCCCGTCCACGATCTCCATCTGGGTCAGCAGGGTGGACTCCGCTCCGGTGCCCCCGGGTGAGGCGGGCACGTCGGACTCCCCCACCGGGGGCTCCCCCTCCTCGGAGGCCGAGTCCCGGACGGGGTCCTCGGCGGCCTCCGGGGCGGCGTCGGTGTCGGCCCCGCCCGGGTCCTCGGCGGCGACGGTGGTGGTCGCGAAGCGGTCCATGACCACGTAGGTGCCCGTCGCACCCGCGACGACGCACAGCACCCCGAAGATCGAGAGCCCGATGAGCACGGGCTTGCGCGACCTACGCTTCCTGGGCTTCTCGGCCTCCGCGGACGCGGGGCCCTGCGCGGCCGTGTGCGGGAGGGCACCGGTGGCGTTGGGCCGGGAGGGGTCGTTCCATCCGGGCCGCGGGCCGGTGGCGTGCTGGAAGTGCCCCGGACCAGCCGGACCGGAGTAGGCGGCGCCGGGTGCCGGAGCGCCGGGCATCGGCGGCTGTTGGGACGCCGGGCCCCGCGGGGGTGCTCCCCGAAGCGGAGGCCTGGCCTGCGGCCTCGGCCGGGGCCCGCCCTGGACAGGTCCGCCCGGCTGCGGTCCGCCCTGGGCGGGGCCGGCCTGCCCGGGGCCGGCCTGCTCCGGCGGCGGCCCGGCCGGGGACGCGTCACGGGGGCCGCTGGTGGGCGGCGGCACCGCCTGGCTCGGCCGGCCGCGCATTCCGCCTACCGGGCGCGGGGACATGCTCTGGGCATCCGGCACCGGGGCGCTCTCCGGCGGCGGACCGGACACCCGGTCGCCCCGTGGAGGGGAAGAGGCCTCCACGGCGGCCCCCTCGGGCGGCGGCGCGGAGGGCTCGGAGCCCTCGGCCGCGGCCGCCGCGAGGACGGAGCCGCCCGGTTCGGACACGGGTCCCGTCCACGGCACCGACGTGGCCAGGGAGCGCAGCGCCCGGATCCAGTCCGAGGTCTCGGGGCGCTCCCCGGGTTCGGCGGAGAACATGGACATGACCAGCCCGTGCTGGCGCTCACCGGCACCCGCCACCAGCGGCAGCGCGCCGAAGCGCTCACGCAGCTGCTCGGGCGCGGGCGGCGGGTCCTCACCGGTCAGGGCGAAGAAGGCGATGGCGCCGAAGGCGTAGCGGTCGGTCGCCGCCGAGTACTCGCCGTTGAAGATCTCCGGAGCCGCGTAGCCGGGCGTGAACCAGGGACGGGCGGTCATGTGGCGGGCCGCGATCCGGCTGAGCCCGAAGTCGACCAGCGTGGCCTGGCCCTCGTCGCTGATCATGATGTTGCCGGGCGACAGGTCGCCGTGCACCACCACCCGCTTGGACGGGGTGGCGCGGCCCGAGTGCAGCATGTCCAGCACCAGCGCGATCTGCTCCAGGTAGCGCAGCACCTCGCGCTGGCCGCGCGGCCCCTCCACGGCGTGCTCGGCCCGCCAGTCGCGCAGGTCCACGCCCTGTACGTAGTTCATGACCAGGTACAGGGCGCGGTCGGTGTACTCCCCCGCGCCGTCGGCCGGGTGCTCGGGCACCCCCTCGAAGTGCTCGCGGACGCCGACCACTCCGAGCCGGTTGATGAAGCGCAGCAGTTCGGCCTGCTCGCCCCACTTCGCGCTCAGCTCGGCGAACTGCTCCTCGTTCGCGGTCACGTCGGAGTTGAGGACCTTCACCACGACCGGCTCGGTCTGTCCGGCCAGGCTCACTTCGGCCAGGTAGAGCGTGGCCTCTCCACCACGCCCCACGGACCGGACGAGACGGTACTTGTCCGGTTGGGAGTCCGGACCTACGTAGAGATTCAGGCTCACGGCTCTGATACTCGTTTCCACACGGGGGTCGGGGATACAAGGCCCAGAACTCGGGGGTTTCGGTCCTGGGGTGAAAGACCACACTAACGCGGACGGCTGTACCCTTACGCCCGGTACGACCGCGACGGCCGACAGTGGCCACGGGGATCGGGCGCGAACGCGGACGCTGACGGTGAGGGGCTTCGGTGGCCGAGGAACGGGTGCTGGGCGGCCGCTACCGTCTGCTCTCCCAGCTGGGCAGGGGCGGCATGGGCGAGGTCTGGCAGGCGGTGGACGAGCTCCTGGACCGGTCCGTCGCGGTCAAGCTGATCAGGGCGGGCCGTGCCGGTTCGGAGGAGGTGGCCGCCCGCTTCCGCCGCGAGGCGCGGCTCACCGCCCGTCTGGCGGGCCACCCCAACGTGGTGATCCTGCACGACTTCGGATACGACGGGGCCCACGGCGGTTCCGGACCGGTGTACGCGGTGATGGAGCTGGTGGCCGGACGGTCGCTGACGGCCGTGCTGCGCGAGAGCGGACCGATGCCGGTTCCGCGCGCCGCCGATCTGGTCTCCCAGGCCGCGTCCGGGCTCGGCGCGGCGCACGCGGCGGGGATCGTGCACCGCGACGTCAAGCCGGGCAACCTGATGGTGGTCGAGGAGGGCTCCGGGGGCGGCACGGTGAAGGTGCTCGACTTCGGGATCGCGGCGCTCACGGCGGCCACGCAGAGCCGCCGTATCACCCGGACGGGCCAGGTGATCGGCACTCCCCTGTACATGTCACCCGAGCAGGTGCGCGGCGAGCGGGTCGAACGTGCGGGCGACCTGTACTCGCTGGGCGCGATCCTGTACCAGTTGCTGACCGGGCAGCCGCCGTTCGCCTCCCAGGACTCCCTGGCGGTACTGCACCGGCACCTGGTGGAGGCCCCGCGCCCGGCCGCGCAACTGCGCCCGGAGGTGCCGGAGCCGCTGTCGGAGCTGGTGGGGTCGATGCTGGCCAAGCGCGCTCAGGAGCGGCCCGCGACCGCCGAGGAGGTGCGGGACCGCCTGGCGCCCTTCCTGGCCTCCGGTCCCATCCGGCCCTCGCGTCCCCGGTCCGAACCGCGCACCGGCACCCCCGCCCCCGTTCCGCCGACGCGGCCCTACACCCGGGTGGCCACCACCCGGCCGGAGACGGTCGGGCCGGAGGATCCCGGACGGCTGCTGGCCCTGGTGGACGGTGCCCGGGCCACGGCCGACGCCGGGCAGTTCGCCGCCGCGGCACGGGAGCTGCGCGGACTGCTGCCCCGGCTGCGGTCCACGTTCGGGCCCGAGCACCCGGACACGCTGCGGGCCCGGCGCCGGGAGGCCTACCTGACCGGGAAGAGCGGAGAGCACCGGCGGGCCGTGGAGCGGCTGGACGCGCTGCTGGCCGACCTGGCACGCCTCCACGGCGCCCGGCACCCCGAGGCGCTGGCCGTGCGCCACTACCTGGCGACGAACGCGGGCCGGGCGGGCGACCACGCGCTGGCCGCGCGGGTGCACGGTGACCTGGTGCCCGACCTGGTGGCCCTGCACGGGCCGGACGCCGAGCGCGTACTGACCACGCGGCTGTACCTGGCCTTCGAGGCCGGCGAGGCCGGCGGTCCGGAGCGGGCGGTGGAGCTGCTGGAGGAGCTGGTACCGGACCTGACCCGGGTGCTGGGTGAGGACGACCCGTCCACGCTGCGGGCCCGCCACTACCTGGCCGCCTACCTGGGCCACTCGGGCCGGCCCGCCGAGGCGGCGCGCCGCTACCACGCCCTGCTCGCCCACCACACTCGGGTGCACGGCGCGCAGAGCGCCGAGGCGGAGCGCATCCGCGCCCACCTGCGCCAGTGGCAGGACCGCGCCCGGGGATAGCGGGGACGCGCGAACGCACTGGACGCCCGACTCCGGAACACGGTCTTGTCGTTCTGCTGCGCCGGACCCGTGCCTCGGCCTAGTCTCAGGCGCTATGGGACAGACCAACAGCCCGCCTGACCATGTCTTCCTTCTCGGGCGAGAGATCGGCACGGACGGGGACGTCCTCTCGATCCGTGATCCGGCACTACGTGTGCTCACCGTGGAACGTGTGCCCTGCGGTGTGGAACTCGGTGTGGCCCTTGCCCTACTGGAGTCCACCGGGGCGGAGGATTCCCACCAGGTGCTCTTGGAGGTCGTCCGTCCCTCCGGGGTGGTCGCGCTGTCGATGACCGGAACGATCGACACGGCACCGTCCGACCGCACCGGCGTCTGGGCCCGCGCCCTGCACGTGGTGATCGACGAGACCGGTGAGTGGACGGTCAGCGCACAGGTGGGCCGGATCCGGGCCGTGCGCGTGATCGACGTCGTGTCGAAGGCGGCGGAGTAGATGCCTCCCCGTCTGACCGCACACCTTCGCGAGAGGATGCGGCGACGGCACATCACGGAAGAAGACGTTCTGGCGACGCTGCGACGCCCTCTGGAGGAGAAGCACGACTTCGAGAACAACTCCTACAAGTTGTACGGACACACCGGCGACGGCAGGAAGATCTATGTCGCGGTGAAGGACACGACCTGGGGAACGCAGGACCCTGTGATCAAGACGGTGGTGGAAGTATCGTGACCCCTATGGCAGCGCCTCGGAGAGTGACGATCGACCAGGAAGCGGACGCCGGTTACCTGACGCTTACCGACGCCCCCGTCGAGAAGACCGTCGACCACGGTGCGTTCATCGTGGACTACTCCGTCGACGGCCGACCGGTGGGAGTCGAGGTGCTCACCCTGGGGCGCCCTCTGGACGCCACGGCCGTCCTGCGTGTCCTGGAAGAGGCCGGAACAGCACCGGACGTGGACACACGCGCCTGGGTGAACGCGTTCGCCGCCCAGATCCTGGGCCTCGACGACCAGGTGCCCTCGACCATCCCGCCGCTTCGACATGGATCGAAGGAACCTCCGGAAGAGGTGCGCTTCCTGACGGCCGCCGAGGTCGCCTCGATCATGCGGGTGTCGAAGATGACGGTGTACCGGATGGTGCACTCGGGAGTCCTCCCGGCCATCCGTGTGGGACGCTCCTACCGGGTCCCCGAACGCGCCGTGCACGACTACGCGGACGAACTGGACGCCCGGCTCCGGGTCCTCGGGTGAGGCCACGCGCCCGGGAGGCACTCCGAAGGCCCGAAGCGGCCGTGGATGTCGCCCCGTGGCGCTAGTGTTCTGGCCATGCCCAAGGACCTGAAAGAAATCATGGAAGCCGGCTGGGCCGAGGCCCTGGAGCCGGTCGCGCCGCAGATCGCCGCGATGGGCGAGTTCCTCCGGCAGGAGGTCGCGGAGGGCCGCACCTACCTGCCCGCCGGGGAGAACGTCCTGCGCGCCTTCCAGCAGCCCTTCGACGACGTGCGCGTGCTCATCGTGGGCCAGGACCCCTACCCGACCCCGGGCAACGCGGTGGGCCTGAGCTTCTCGGTCGCCCCGGACGTGCGCCTGCCCGCGAGCCTGCGCAACATCTACAAGGAGATGGTCGACGACCTGGGGGTCCCCATGCCCTCCAACGGCGACCTGACCCCGTGGACCCACCAGGGCGTGCTGCTGCTCAACAGGGTGCTGACCGTGGAGCCGGGCAAGGCCGGGTCGCACCGGGGCAAGGGCTGGGAGGCCGTCACCGAGCAGGCCATCCGCGCTCTCGCCGACCGGGACAAGCCGCTGGTGGGGATCCTGTGGGGGCGCGACGCCCGCAACCTGCGGCCCATGATGCCGGGTGTGCCGTGCGTGGAGTCCGCGCACCCGAGTCCGCTCTCGGCCAAGAACGGGTTCTTCGGCTCCAAGCCCTTCAGCCGCGCCAACGAGCTGCTGAAGGAGCAGAACTCCGAGCTGGTGAACTGGGAGCTGCCCTAGCCGGTCCCGCACCGGCCACGAGCACGCCCCCACACCTTCCTGGACCACGTTGACCTGCGGACTCGGCACCTCCCCCGGTGCCGGGTCCGACCCGTGTGCGCACCCCCGAAACCGGAGAGGCCCCCCGATGGCGAAACGGCTCACCTACGCGGACGCCCTGAAGATCCTCGGCCAAGGCGACTCGGAGGTGACGGGCCTCGCCGAGAGGCTGGCCGACGGCGGCCTGGGACTGGTGGGGGTGCCGGACCTCTTCGGGATACGGGGAGCGCTGGTGAGCGGGGGGCGCCGGGCCATCGAGGGGATCCGGGACAAGATCAGCGGTGAGAGCCGCATGTCTCGGACGGAGAAGATCGAGGCGGCGCACCAGATCCTGGTGGTCGTCGCGTTCTTCGAGGCGGTGGAGGAGTCCCTGACCGCGCTGGAGGCCCCCTTCACCCTGGCCGACCTGGAGTTCACCAGGGAGGAGCAGGCCGGCCTGATGGACCGCGTCCTCGCGCACTCCGTGTCCGCCCCGGCCATGTCCCTGGGCCCGGCCTGGGCCCCGCGCTTCTTCTCGGACTTCCTGTTCAGGGACTTCGCGGCGGCCCTGACCGGGCTCGCGGTGGCCGAGCGGCACGGAGTCACCTCGGACGACCACCCCCTCCTCAGGAACATGCGGAGCCTCGTCCCCGAGTACGCCTCCAACCGGTACCGGGAGTCCTACCGCCAGCTCTCCGCCGACATCCCCGAGTTCGGGATGTGGGCGCACCTGGCCGAGCACGAGTACACGCGCGAGGTCGTCGGAACCGGGCTCGGGGAGCTGCGGCGGCACCTGGAGGAGATCGGCTCCCGTCGCGCGGTGGACGTCCGGCGGCGGGAGCTGTCCGCCGGGTACCGGGCGGTCCTGCGCCAGCCCGTGCTGCGTTCGGACGACATCCCCGCCGGGCTCTCCCTGCCCCCGCTGGAGGAGGCCTACATCCCGCCGCGCGGCCGCGCCGCCTACGCGGTGCACAGCGGCACCCCCTCCTCCGAGGGGTGGTGGGAGCGGCTGCCCGTGGTCGGCGACCTCCAGCCGGTCATCGCCGCCCACCTCGTCCACCCGCTCGCCACGGAGGTCCCCACGGTCATCCTGGGCCACCCCGGCGCGGGCAAGTCCAAGTTCACCGAGATGCTGGCGGCCAACCTGCCCGTCGCCGACTTCCTCCCGATCCGGGTGGAGCTGCGCTCGGTCCAGCCGAACGCCCCCATCCACGCGCAGATCGAGGAGGGACTCGCCGCGACGCTCCACACGCGGGTGTCCTGGCGCGAGCTCGCGGAGTCGGCGGACGGGGCGCTGCCCGTCGTCATCCTGGACGGCTTCGACGAACTCCTCCAGGCGACCGGGGTGGACCGCTCCGACTACCTGGAGCGGGTCCAGGAGTTCCAGCACCAGCAGGAGGCGCTGGGCCAGCCGACGGCGGTGATCGTCACCAGCCGCACGGTGGTGGCGGACCGGGCCCGCTTCCCCGACGGCTCCATGGTGATGCGGCTGGAGCCCTTCGACGACGCACAGATCGGCCGGATGCTGGAGGTGTGGAACCGCGCCAACTCCCACGCGTTCGCCGCCTCCGGCACGGGGCCCCTCACCACCGACGTCCTCGTGCGGTACCGCGAGCTGGCCGAGCAGCCCCTCCTCCTGCTGATGCTGCTCATCTACGACGCGGAGGGCAACGCCCTGCGGCAGGCCTCGGACACCCTCTCCCACGGCGAGCTGTACGAGCGCCTGCTGACCATGTTCGCCAAACGCGAGGTGGACAAGCACCACTCCTCCCTGAGCACGGGCGGCTTCGAGGACGCGGTCGAGGACGAGCTGCGCCGCCTGGAGGTCGCCGCCCTGGCGATGTTCACCCGGCGCAAGCAGAGCGTGAGCGCCGAGGAGCTGGAGCAGGACCTCGAGGTCCTCATGCCCGACGCGGCGGTGCGCGCCCCGGACGCGGACCTGCACGGCCGGATCGACCCGGCCCACCAGGTCCTGGGCAGGTTCTTCTTCGTCCACGAGTCACGGGCGCAGGTGAGCGACGGCACGGCGAGCGTGTTCGAGTTCCTGCACGCCACCTTCGGCGAGTACCTGGTGGCACGGGTCGTGATCGCCGCTCTGGAGGAACTGGACGAGTCCCGTTCACGCGCCTCCCGGCGCCGCAGGAGGAACGCGCGCCCCGACGACGGCGAGCTGTACGCCCTGTCCTCCTTCGCCGGCTACGCGGGCCGGGAGAAGGTCGTGGACTTCCTCGCCGAACTCCTGGAGCGCCGGTTCGCCGAGGAGCCGGAAGCCCGCGCGGACTACGCGGACCTGCTCGTGGAGCTGTTCCAGGAGGCGCCCTTCCCCGCTCCCAACCGCTCCTACACCGACTACGAGCCCGTGCGCCTGCCGCTGACCCGCCGCGAGGCCAACTACACCAGCAACCTCGTGATCCTGCTGTGCCTGGTGCGCGAGGAGCCGGTCGACGTCAGCGAGCTCTTCCCCGACGCCTCCGAGCCCGACCAGGCCCTGCAGGGCACGGCCGCTCTGTGGCGCACCCTGTCCGGATCCGAGTGGTTCAGCATCATGGGCGCGCTCCGTGTCCGCCACCTGAACGGGTGGGACGAGAACGGACCGGTCACCGTCATCGGGCGTGAGGACGGCTCGCCGGTCGACGTCGGGGAGAGCATCGGGTTCGAGCTCCGGTCGAGCACGGGCGCCCGCCCGGACGTGACCGACCCGTACGGGATCACCGTGCCGTACGAGTCGACCACCTCCCGACTGCTGCGTTCACTGGCCATGCGGGTCAACGGGACCGCAGGGCGCTTCTCCCTGGGGCTGCTCCCCTACCTGCGCCACGTCTCCGACGACCTGGCGACCTGGTACCAGGACACCGGGGACGACAGACCCGGGTGGACCGAGACGCACGAGGTCCTGCGGCTGCGCCTGGAGCCCGTGCACCACGATCCCGAGGGGCGCCTGGACAGCTACCGCAGGCTGCTCTCCACGTCACTCCTGGGACGCCTGGAACTCCTCGTACTGAGACAGGCCTCGGAGGACCTCCGTGTGTACGGCTCCGATCCCTCGCTGGGGGGCATGCGCACGGCGTTGGAGGAGCTGGTGAGGGCCTACCTCGGCCGGCTGGAGGACGTGGTGGAGGGCGAGCAGCTCAGCGCGGAGAGGGTCGAGCCGGTGCTGCGCTCCCTGCCGGAGGACCTCGGGACGGGAGACGGACTCACGGACCGCGTGCTCCGCGTCCTGCGCGGCCCCGCCCCGGCGATCCGGTCCGTGCCCGCCGACCGCGTGGCCTACCAGCGGCAGGACCAGCGGCAGGGCCACCCGGCCATGAACGCCTACGGCAGCGCGGGCCGGGACCGCTAGCACCGTCTGCGCCGTGAGCCCTCGCCGGATGATCTTGCTCCCAGCGGCACTCTCGGCCACCGACGGTGTCGCCAAGAGCAAGATCACCGGGGTTCAGGGGGCTCCCACCACACCGGCGACGTTTCCGGCCGGCCCGTCAGGCCTGCGCCGCGCGCACGCGCTCCACCAGGGCGGGGACGGCCTTCCCGATGGGGTCGCGCAGGACCACGGCGGCGAAGTCGTCGTAGGGCGTGGGCTCGGCGTTGACGACGACCAGGCTGGCGCCCGACATCATGGCCACGTCGCACAGCCCCGCCACCGGGTGCACGGTCAGCGAGGTGCCCACGGCCAGGAACACGTCGCACTCGCGGGCGGCCCGCGTGGCCTCCTCGACGACGTCCGCGTCGAGCCGCTGGCCGAAGGAGATGGTGTCCGACTTCTGGATGCCCCCGCACTCCACGCACCGGGGGTCGGACTCCTCGTCCAGGCGGGCCAGCACCTTCTCGCTGGGCGTGCGCAGCCCGCAGGCCATGCACACCACCCGCAGCAGGGTGCCGTGCACCTCGACGACCCTGTCGCCGGTGACCCCGCCCACCTGGTGCAGGCCGTCGACGTTCTGGGTGACCAGCGCCCGCAGCCGCCCCGTGGCCTCCAGCTCGGCGAAGGCGCGGTGCGCGGCGTTGGGCCGGGCGCGCCACATCCGGTGGGCGCGGCGCTGCGTCCACACCTCGCGGCGCACGTCCACGTCGCCCATGTAGGTGTCGATGTCCGACAGGGCCTGCGCGCCCGGATCGGTCGTCCACACCCCCTGCGGGCCGCGGTAGTCGGGGATCCCGGAGTCGGTGGACACTCCCGCGCCGGTGAGCACCGTGACGCGTTCGGCGGAGACCAGCAGGTCGGCGGCCCGTTCGAAGTCCTCGGGGTCGACGAAGGAGGCGGAGTCGGTGGTGGTCGAGGCCATAATCCCATTCTTACAGCGACTTGGTGACCGCTTTCCCCGTCTTTGGCCCCGGACGAGTGCTTCCACCCGCCGACACACCGTAGTCTCGAAGGCGTGTGGGGTGCAGAGGCGAAATCCCCGGCCGATGCACACGAGATGGGCAAAGGGTGCAAAAATCAACACAATCATGAAGCAGCCGTCCTACATTCTCGTGGTCAACGGGACCAAGGTCCAGCGTCCGGTGTTCGTGCTGGGCGCTCCCCACTCGGGGGTCGCCAGGATCTCCCGTGCCCTGTCACGTGTTCCCGGGTTCCACATCGGCTCGGGTTCGTCGGGCGTGCTCAACGCGGTCTACGCCGTGGCCAGGCGGCCCTCCCTCGCCCTGGAGAAGGCCGCGGGAACGGCGAGCCTGCTGCGTGAGGCCTACGCCGAGGCCTGGCAGCTCACCCCCCTGACCTGCCCCCGGTGCCCGGGGCCGCGGGCGCGCGTGCCCGCCAACGTCTCCGCCGAGCCGTGCGAGCACAGCGCGGACGTGCACCGCTACGGCGACGCCAGCCCCGACCTGCTGTTCAGCGCCACCGCCCTGCACGCGGCCTTCCCCGACGCGCTGTTCGTACAGGTCATCCGGGACGGCCGCGACGTCATCGCGGACATGATGGAGGACGAGCACTCCCTGGGCTGGCTCAAGCCGAGCTTCATGAAGCTGGACCACGAGTTCCCCAACCACTTCTTCGGGCTGGAGGAGGAGTCGGACCTGACCGCGTTCACGGAGGGGTCCACGGCCGCCAAGTGCGCGATGCGGTGGCGGGGCGCGGTCCGCATGTCGGCGCTGCTGCGCAACAGTATCGGCGCCGGGCAGTTGCTGACCCTGCGCTACGAGGACGTGCACGGCGGGGAGGTGGACACCGCCGAGCGGCTGCGGGAGTTCACCGGGGCCCGGGTCTCGGCCTCGGAGCTGCTGACCGAGGAGTCGTGGGGCGTGGGCTCCTGGCGCGAGCGCCTGTCCCGCGAGCAGTACGGGGACGTGCACGAGGTGGCGGGCGTGGAGCTGTCCCGGCTCGGCTACCGCTGAACACGGTCGGGCCTGGCCGGGTCGGCCCGGGTCGGCCCCGGCCCGGCCCGGAGGAGGCACGGCCCCGAGCACGCCTGACGAAGCTCCTCAGGCCGCGCCGTGGACGGTCATCAGCGCGTCGGCGGCGGCACGGGCCGTGCGTGCCGCGTCCGTCACCCCGGTGACGTTGCGGGCGACGACGGCTCCCTCGTGCAGCATGGCCAGCGCGTCGCCGAGAGCCGCCGGATCGCCCGCCCCGGCCCGTTGGGCGAGGTCGGCGTACAGGTCGCGCAGCCCTCGCTTTTGCTCCTCGGCGACCGCGCGGCCGGGGTGCTCGGGGTCGGAGAGCTCGGCGTAGGCGTTGACCATGGCGCAGCCGCGCGGGTTCTCCGCGCCCATCCAGTCGTCCAGGGCGTCGAAGGTGGCCGCCACCCGTGCGCGCGGCGTGTCGGCCCGCCCGAGGTAGGCGTGGAGGTGCTCGCGCCAGCGGGCGTCGCGGGCGCGCAGGTACTGCACGACGAGCTCCTGTTTGGAGCCGAAGCGGTCGTAGATGGTCTTCTTGGTGACCCCGGCCCGCTCGGCGACCAGCTCCATGCCCACGGTGTTGATCCCGCGCGTGTAGAACAGCTCGGTCGCCACGTCCAGGACGCGGCGCGCGGCCGGGGTCATCGGCCTGGTCCCGGTGTCGGCCATGGTGTCCACTCCCCTGTCTCCCTGGTTCTCCCGTCCGGCTCCGCGGCTTCGCGGCCGGTGACTACATTGTGAGTATACCGACCGGTGTGTTTACCTGACGGCATGGAGCACAGGAAAGCGCACACGTTCCGTTCCCTGCCGCCCCTCCTGCTCGCCGCGGGGCTGGTGGTGATGTGGAGTTCCGGTTTCGTCGGCGCCGAACTCGGTACCGCGTACGCGCCCGCGACGACCCTGCTGGCCTGGCGCTTCATGGCCGTGGCCGCGCTGCTGGCGGCGTGGTGCCTGTGGCGGCGGGCCCGGATGCCGCGGCGGGACCTGGCGGCGCACGCCGTACTCGGGCTGCTGTCCCAGGCCGGGTTCCTGTACGGGGTGGTCGCGGCCGCGCAGGTGGGCGTGGCCGCGGGGACGAGCGCGCTGGTGGCCGCCCTCCAGCCGCTGGTGGCGACGGCGCTGGCGGTCCCGCTGCTGGGCGAGCGGGTGCGGCCGCGCCAGTTGGCGGGACTGGCCACGGGACTGGCCGGTGTCGGCCTGGTGGTGTACGCCGACCTGCTGCGGCCGGGCGCCGCACCCTGGTGGGGGTACCTGCTCCCGTTCGGGGCGATGCTCTCCCTGGTGGCCGCGACCCTGCTGGAGCGCCGTGTACGGCCCGGAGGCTCACTGGTGGAGGCCCTGGCGGTGCAGTGCACGGTGAGCGCGGTGCTGTTCACGGGACTGGCCGCCGGTACCGGAACACTCGCCCCGCCCGCCGAGCCGGGGTTCTGGGCGGCGGTGGCCTGGGTGGTGGTGCTGTCGACGCTGGGCGGCTACGGCCTGTACTGGGCCAACCTGGCCCGGACGGGCGTGACCCGGGTGTCGGCCCTGCTGTACCTGACCCCGCCCACCACGCTGGTGTGGTCCTGGCTGATGTTCGGCGACCCCGTGGGGCCGGGCGCCCTGGCGGGGATGGCGGTGTGCACGGTGGCCGTGGTGCTGGTGAGCACCGGAGGCGTCAAGGAGAGCGCCGAGGGGCCCGACGGTGGGAGGACGGATGGAAGCGCTCCCGCCCGGGCGTACCGCCAGGGGCGTCGGGAGCGCCGGGGACGTCCTCGTCCCGCGCATCACTGACCAGGGTGTCCTCCACCTCCTCGACCAGCTTCCAGGTCTCCTCGGCGCGCATGGGCCCGCTCTCGGGCACCTCCGGGACCACGGCGGTGCACAGCACCTCCACCAGGGCGTCGGGGTCCAGGAGACCGGTCACGCCCAGCACCGTCATCGGCGGGTAGAAGCGCCCCATGTAACGGCGGTAGACCGCGCCGACGGTCCCGCTCTCGGCCCGGTAGGCCGGCATGTCGGTGGTGAAGACACGCATGTCCACCACGTGGGCGGGGTCGGCGCCCGCGGCGCGCAGCGCCTCCACCATGTTGGCGAGGGCACGGTCGAACTGCTCCACCACGCCCGCGCCGACCACCGTGCCGTCGGAGCGGCGCGCGCACTGCCCGCCGACGTGGACGACACGCCCGGGGCTGACCACGAGCGCGTGCGAGAACCCCACGGGTTCGTTCAGGGACAGCGGATTGACGATCTCGTGCGGTGTCCGTCCCATCGACGGCCCCTCCTGACTGGCGGCGCGCCCTCCGCCCGTCCGGCGGCCCCGCGAGGGACCGCCGGACGGGCGGCTACGATGAGCGCATGTCGATCACTTTCCTGCTGTCCGTCATCGCCCTCGTCGCCGTGCTCGGGGTGGTCGCCGCCATCTTCGTCGCGGGCGCCGTCTACGTCCGGCGTGTCCGCCGTGACGGCACCGACTCCGTCCTGGCCGGTGCCCGCAGGCATCGGGAGCTGCGCGACTAGGACCTTCGGGAGCTCCCCCTCCGGGAAGGGCCCGGGACGTGTCCTAGACGCCGTCGAACTCGTCGGGGTCGGGACCGAAACGGCTGTCGGTGTTGAGCCCGCTGATGCGGTCCATCTCCTCGCCGGAGAGCCCGAACTCGAAGATCTGGAAGTTGGACCGGATCCGCTCCGGGGTCACCGACTTGGGGATCACCACGTTGCCCAGCTGCAGGTGCCAGCGCAGCAGCACCTGCGCGGGCGTGCGCTCGTGGTCCTCGGCGATCGCGGTGATCGTGGGGTGGTTCAGGAGCTTGCCGTGGCCCAGGGGGCTCCACGCCTCGGTGACGATGCCGTGCTCGGCGTCGAAGGCGCGCATGGCCTCCTGGGTGAGCAGCGGGTGCAGCTCGATCTGGTTGACCATGGGCGTGATCCCGCCCTCCTCCATGACCCGTTCCAGGTGCGGCCGCTGGAAGTTGGAGACCCCGATGGCGCGGACGCGTCCCTCGGCGTAGAGGCGCTCCAGCGCCTTCCACGTGGGCACGTACTGGTCGCGCCCGGGCAGGGGCCAGTGGATGAGGTACAGGTCCAGGACGTCCAGCCCCAGGCGCCGCAGGCTGGCGTCGAAGGCTCTCAGCGTGGCGTCGTAGCCCTGGTCGGAGTTGGACAGCTTGGTCGTGACGAAGACGTCGCCGCGCTCCAGGCCCGAGCGGCGCAGCGCCTCGCCGACCCCCTCCTCGTTGTCGTAGGCGGCCGCGGTGTCGATGCTGCGGTAGCCGGCGTCGAGTGCCGTGGAGACGGCCGTCACCACCTCGTCCGGGGGCACCTGCCACACACCGAACCCCAACTGCGGAATGCGTAGCCCATTACCCAGGGTGAGTTCGGGAACTGTCATCTGCTTCATCTGTCTCATCCCCCGTTAGCGCTGAACGGTACTGCTCGTTCTCACGGTGTGCGGCCTTCCGCAGTCGCATACTGCCATGTTCGTGCTGGTCACCGCCCCGGGTGCGCACAGCTGTGCGCGCTTTTTACCGTTCGCACCCGCCGACGGACGGCGGGGAGGACACCCCCGCCGGAACGGGGACGCCTTCGCGTGCGCGAGCGTCCGCGGCGGCGTTCCCCTGATCCGCTCCCCGCCCCCGACGACACCTCCCATCAGCGGTCCTCTCCCCCACCCCCTACCCCGGCGGGACCCGAAGCTCCCACGGCGCGGGGCGCGGGGGCTCCCGATAGGCTGCCCGGGCCGGGGCTGGAGGTGGGATGGGATACGAACAGCGCGCCCTGGTCGGCGCCGAACTGGCACGGGACCGGGCCGGACTGGTGGAGCGGATCGTCTCCGAGGTGCACGCCGAGGTCCCCGCCTACCGGGCTCTGCACGGGTCCCAACTGGCGGAGGTACGGGCGATCACGGGGTGGCTGGTGAGCCGCTCGCTGGAGCTGTGGGCGGCCGGAGCGACGCGCCTGCCGCCGGGGGACGTGGAGAGGCTGCGCGGCATCGGGCGCTCCCGGGCCGCCGACGGGCGCTCGATCGGCGCGGTGGTGCGTGCGCACCGGGTGGGATCTGCGGCGGCGGTGCGGCTGGTGTCGGAGGCGGCGTCCGACCGGCTCGACGCCGCCGACGTGTTCGCTCTGAGCGAACTGTGGCTGACCTCGATCGACCAGATCTGCGAGAGCCTGTCCGCGGGCCACGCCGAGGCCGCGCACCGGCTGGACGCCGACCTGGAGCGGGCCCGCCGGGCGTTCCTGGACGACCTGCTCATCGGAAGGCAGGCCTCGCGCGGGGCGATCCGCGACCGGGCGCGGACCCTGGGCATCACGCCGCCCGACCCGGCGGTGCTGGTGGTGGCCGAGGCCCGCGCGCACCCCTCCGGCGAACCGCCACAGGCGGTCACTCTGACGGCGGGGATGGAGCTTCTGGGCCTGGTGGAGCCGGCGGGCGCCGACCCGCTGCTGACGACGCGCTCGGGGCGGGCGGTGGTGCTGCTGTCCCCCGGCGACGGCGCCCGGATGGCCGCCGTACTCGGCCGGGAGCCCTGGCGCGGGTGCGTGCTGGCGCCGCGCGCGCTGACCGACATGTCGGCCGCCTACCGGCTGGCGGACGACGCGCTGGATACCGCTCCGCCGCACGCGTTCGGCGCCCGGAGGCTGTTGGGGGACGCGGACGCGTGCGTGCTGGCGCTGCTCAACGGCGGCCCCGTCACCCCGGCCGCGGTCCGCCGCGCCGTTCTGGGACCGCTGCTCTCGGAGGGCAACGCACACCTGCTGGAGACGCTGCGGGCCTACCTCCGGGAGGGCGCGGCGACCACCGCCGCCGACGCGCTGCACGTCCACGCGCAGACACTGCGCTACCGGCTGCGCCGGGTCCGGGAGCTGACCGGGCACGACCCGCACCGGCCCTGGCCCCGGTTCGTCCTGGAGACCGCCTGCGCCATCGCCCCCTGACCGGCACCGCCGGAGGAACCCGCTCCCGTGCCCGCCGGAGGAACCCGGGACACGGCGCACCGCTCCCGTGCCCGCCGGCGTACCCGTGAGGAGGAGCACCCGACAGCCGCCCCTGGTCGGGGCGAGGTTAGGCGTTCGTCGGCGGTGGGTAGCCGAGTCTGGCAGACACAACGTGCGGCGGCCCGCGTCCGCGGCCGCGACACGAAGGTCACATCGACTGGAGGGGGACCAGACGTGACGACAGACCACAAGGCCGGAACGGCGCCCAAGCCCAGGAGCAGCCAACCGTGGCTGCACCAGAGCGGCGAGGAGATCCAGGAGTTCGGGACGGTCCGCCAGTTCCCGGTCGGACTGTCCTACGACACACGTATGTACTCCTGCCAGCGGCTCAACCAGGTGCTGTGCGACACGCGCATCCTGCACGACCTGTACAAGAAGCACCACTGGCTGATGCGGGGGCAGACCTTCTACCAGCTGCACCTGCTGATGGACAAGCACGCCGGTGAGCAGACCGCGCTGATCGACAGCATCGCCGAGCGCGTGCAGACCCTGGGCGGTGTGGCGGTCGGCGACCCCCGGCACGTCGCGGAGATCACCAACATCCCGCGCCCGCCGAACGGTGTCGAGGAGGTGCCCGCGATGCTCTCCCGCCTCCTGGAGGGGCACGAGACCATCCTGGAGGACTGCCACGACGCGGCCGCGCGTACGCAGGAGCTGGGGGACGACGGCACGAACGACCTGCTGGTGTCGGAGGTGATCCGCACCAACGAACTACAGGCCTGGTTCGTGGCCGAGCACCTGGTGGACACACCGCTGGTGCGCGCCTAGGACCTGACGCGCGGTGGGCCGGTCAGCGACCGCTGGCCGGCCCACCGTCGTGTGCGCGCAACACGCTGCCCCGCCGCCCTGCCCGCCTCCGGTCGCACACCGCCCGAACGCGGGCCGGTTCCACGCCTCGGGCTACAAACGCTTGCTGTATACCGCTTCGCGGGGCAGCAGCCACCCGGCTCCCCTCCTGCCGCGACTCCGGCGAAGCCCCGACAACCCCCCTGGAAATCGAAGTCGGGGGTTGACGGAGTGTTCTCAGATCAGGGAAAGTCATGCAATCGGTTGCAGAAACATCCCCGACTTTGGGAAAGCGCTTCCCGCACGAGAGGGACCACCCCCATGATCCGCCGCAGCTTCCTCACCGCCTCCGCGATCACCCTCGGACTCCCCCTGTTCGCCACCCCCTCCTGGGCGAGCTCCGCCGACCGGGCCCCACGCGTCTTCGTGGCGGGCGACTCCACGGCCTCCACCTACGCCGCCCGTGAGGCCCCGAGAGCCGGATGGGGACAGGCCCTCGGGCTCTTCCTCGGCCACGGCGCGAGCGTGGACAACCGGGCGCTGTCCGGCGCCAGTTCCAAGAGCTTCGCCGACCTGGGCCTGCTGGACGGCGTCCTCGACGACATCCGGCCCGGCGACCACCTGCTGGTCTCCTTCGGGCACAACGACGCCAAGGACGAGGACCCGGACCGCTACACCGAGCCGTGGAGCACCTACCAGCGGCAGTTGGGCGCCTACCTCGACGGCGCGCGCGAGCGCGGTGCCCACCCGACCCTGGTCACCTCGGTGGAGCGGCGCCGCTTCACCGCCGAGGGCACGCCCCGCGAGTCCCACGGCGACTACCCGGAGGCCATGCGCGAGCTGGGCGCGCGCGAGGGCGTGCCCGTCGTGGACCTGACCGCGCTCAGCCTCGGCCTGTGGGGTGAGCTGGGGCCGGAGGGCACCAAGAGCCACTTCCTGTGGCTGGAGCCGGGCGAGCACCCCGGCCATCCCGACGGCGTCGAGGACAACACGCACTTCCGGGCGCACGGCGCGATCGAGGTGGCCCGGCTCGTGGCCCGCGAGCTCAAGCGGCTCCGTGCGCTGCCGCCCCGGCTCGTCCGCCGCCTCGGCGACTCCTTCCCCGACGCCGAGGGCGCCCTGCCCTGGCCCGAGGAGCGCCCGGTCTGATCCCGGGCCGGTGGCGCGGTCCCCGGCCCCCGAAGGCACCCGCGGCGACCGCGCCACCCCCGGGGACTCCCGTCCCACGCACGGCCGGCCCGCCCACGAGAGACGGTCACCCCACGAGAAAGGGAGAACACCCGTGAGAGACCACCCGACCCCGCCCCGGGCGCACGCCACCATGGCGGTCGCACTGGCGGGGCTGTTCACCGCCGCGCTCACCGCCATGCTCACCACCGCGCCCGGCGACGCGCACGCCGGCACCGGCTCCTCCGACCGCCCCCACGACGCGGAGGGACCCGTGATCACCGTGGCCGCCGACGGCTCCGGCGACCACACCGGCGTCCAGGCCGCGGTCGACGCCGTCCCCGAGCACAGCGCCGAACGCGTGACCATCCGCGTCAAGGCGGGAACCTACTACGCACCGGTGGTCATCCCCCCGGACAAGCCCAACATCACCCTGGTCGGCGCGACGGGCGACCCGCGCGACGTGGTCATCACCTACGACCGGGCGTCGGGCACCCCCAAGCCCGGCGGCGGCACCTACGGCACGTCCGGCAGCGCCAGCGTCGTCATCTCCGGGGACGACACGCACGCCTACGACCTGACCTTCGAGAACTCCTGGAAGCGCGCGGAGCACCCGGAGATCACCTCGACCCAGGCGGTGGCGGTACGCACCACCGGGGACCGGCTGGTCTTCGACAACGTGCGCTTCCTCGGCCACCAGGACACGCTGTACGCGAACTCGCCCGGTGTGGACACCCCCTCGCGGCAGTACTACAGCGACTGCTACGTCGAGGGCGACGTGGACTTCGTCTTCGGCCGGGGCACGGCCGTCTTCGACGGGTGCGAGATCCGCTCCCTGGACCGGGGCAGCGACACGACCAACGGCTACGTGAGCGCGCCGAGCACCCCGCCCGGCCAGGAGTTCGGCTTCCTGTTCACCCGAAGCTGCTTCACCAGCGACGCCCCGGCCGGAACCGTCTACCTGGGCCGCCCCTGGGTGCCCAGTTCACACCCCGACGCCGAGCCGCAGGTGCTGGTCCGCGACTCCTGGATGGGCCGCCACTTCCGTGAGGAGGGCTGGATCGAGATGTCCTCCGGGCACGACTGGCGCCGGTTCCGGATGCGCGAGTACGACAACTTCGGCCCCGGCGCGCTGGTCACCGAGGACCGTCCGCAGATGGACCGGTCCGACGCCGCCCGCCACACCGCACGCGCCTACCTGGCCGGTGGGGACGGCTGGGACCCGGTGCGGGACCGCACGCGGCGGCCGGTGTGCACCGCGCGCCGACGTGCCCCGGACCCGGCCACAGGGGTCAGGAGGCGCTGACGCCCCAGCGCCGGCGGATGGAGCGGTCGGCCCAGTTGAAGAACACGTCGATGACGATGCCCACGCACAGCACGATGAGGACGTAGGCCAGCAGGCCCTCGGAGTCGTTGAACTGGCGTGCCTGGCTCAGCGCCCAGCCGATGGAGTTCTGCTGGTTGATGATGACCAGCAGCTCGCCCGCCATGAGCGAGCGCCAGGCGAAGGCCCACCCCTGTTTGAGGCCGGAGACGAACATCGGCAGGGCGGCCGGGACGATCAGCAGCGTGTACCGCTGGACACCGCGCAGGCCCATGGCCTGGCCCGCCCGCATCAGCTGCGGGGACACGTAGTCGATCCCCGAGGTCAGGCCGCCCGCGATGGAGGGTGCGGCGCCCAGGACGATCACGAACATGATGGCCGACTCGCTGATGCCGTAGAGCAGCATCGCGAAGGGGAACCAGACGATGGACGGCATGGTCTGCAGGCCCGTGATGAGGGAGCCGATCGCCACGCGCAGCAGCCGGAACCGCGTCACGGCCAGGCCGAGGAGCACGCCCACGGTGAGGGCCAGCGCGAAGCCCGTGAGGGCGCGGCGCATGGTGACCCGGAAGGCCTCCCAGAACTCGGCGGAGGCGACCTCGGTGAACAGGCGCGGCAGGACCTGGTCGGGACCGGGCAGGACGTAGACCGGCCGCCACCCGCTCCACACCACGGCCTGCCAGGCCACGAGCACGATGGCCACGGCGGCCAGCTTGGGCCAGGTGGCCGCCCACGCCCTGGCCGCCACCCGCACGGCCGCGGGCCGGTCGGACCGCCGCGGCGGCGCCATCTCCAGGGCGTCCAGGCCCTGGACCTGGCGGTCCTGCACGCTGGGGTCAGCCGGCATGGCGCGACACCTCCACCTTCAGCCGGTCGGTGATCTCGGCCGCCTGGGAGGCGATCCGGGCGGAGTCGATCCGGCGGGGCCGCTCGCCCTCCACCGCGAACTCCTCGATGACGCGGCCGGGGCGGCTGGAGAGCAGGATGACCCGGTCCCCCAGGCGCACGGCCTCGCGCACGTTGTGCGTGACGAACATGATGGTCAGCGACTTCTCGCGCCAGATCCGCTCCAGTTCGTCGTGGAGGATGTCGCGGGTCATGGCGTCCAGCGCGCCGAAGGGCTCGTCCATGAGCAGCACGTCGGCGTCCTGGGCCAGGGCCCGGGCCAGGGCGACGCGCTGGCGCATGCCGCCGGAGAGCTGGTGCGGGCGCTTGCGGGCGAAGCCGCTCAGGCGCACCAGGTCGAGCAGTTCGGCGACGCGTTCCCTGCGCCGGGCCTTGGGCACCCCGTTGACCCGCATGGGGACCTCGATGTTGCCGCCGATGGTGAGCCAGGGGAACAGGGACGACTCCTGGAACATCATGGCCACGCGGTGCCCGCCCACGTCCACGGTTCCGGTGGTGGGCCCCGCCAGGCCCGCCACGAGTGAGAGCAGGGTGCTCTTGCCGCAGCCGGAGGCGCCCACGATCGCGACGAACTCCCGTGCCCGCACCGAGACGGACATGCCGTCGATGGCGGTCACGGCGCCCGTACCCTCGCCGAACACCTTGGAGATGTGGTCGATCTCGATGGCGGAGGCGCGCGCGGTGCCCGTACTGATGCTCTCGGTCGTGGCTGTCACTGTTCCTCCTGTGGTCCGGCGACCTCGTCCCGCCCGGCCTCCCGCAGGAGGCCGTTGAGCGGGTCGAGGGCGTAGATGCCGTTCAGGTCGACCGGGTCGATCAGGCCCACGGTCTGGGCGTGCTCGGCTCCGGCGGCCAGGGACGGGGCGATCGGGTCGACGGTGAAGGTCATGTTGTCGAAGGCCGAGGCGACGACCCCGGGTTCGGGCCGGCTGCCGGTCAGGTCTGCCAGGTGGGCGGCGGCGGCCCTTCGCGCGCCCTCGGGGTGGTGGTTGATCCAGTCGACGGTCTCGACGTGGCCCCGCAGGAGGCGCTCGACCTCCTCGGGGTGGGTGTCGAGGTAGTCGGCGTTGACGATGAGGTGTGTGGTGACGAAGTCGCCGCCGGTCCCCGGCCACTGCTCGGCCTCGTCGAGCAGCAGCTCGCCCCCGGCCTCGGTGACCAGCCGGCTCAGGTAGGGCTCGGGGACCCAGGCGCCGTCGATCTCGCCGAGCGTGAAGGCGTTCACGGTCTCGGCGTTGTTCTGGGGAAGGATCGACAGGTCCCCGCCGCCCTCGGTGTCGACCCGCCAGCCCTGCTCCCGGGCGAACCAGCGCAGCGCCACGTCCTGGGTGTTGCCCAGTTGAGGTGTGGCCAGGGTGGCGCCGGGCAGGTCCTCGACGCCGTCGATGCCGGGGCGCACGACCAGGCCGGCGCCGCCCGAGGTCGACCCGGCGATGACGCGCAGCGCGGCGCCCTCGGACTGCGCCCAGCCGTTGACGGTCGGGCTGGGGCCGATGAAGGCGGCGTCGATCTCGCCGGAGAAGACGGCGTTGATCGCGTCGGGGCCCGCGTTGAAGGTCTGGGTGGAGAGCGGGGCGGCCTCGCCCAGGGCTTCCTCGAGGAGGCCCTTCTCCACGCCCACCAGCGCCGGAGCGTGGGTGAGGTTGGGGAAGTACCCGAGTGTGAGTCCGCGGTCGTCGCCTCCGCCCCCCACGGCCCCGCACGCGGTGGTCACCACGGCCAGGACCAGGGCCGCCGCGGTGGCGCGGAGCGGGGACGTGCGCGGGGACATCGGGATCCTCTGGTTTCGGGGCTGCCGGACCGGCACCCCAAACTCTACTTAATGAGTAGGTTTTGTGGAAGCCGGATACTCCGACCCCCTTTCCCCGGATGACCGGCCCAAACGGGAGGTGAAGGCCCCCGAAACGGCGCCGGATCGGAGGGAAGGCGCAGCTCAGGCGGCCGCACGGAGGACGGTGCCCGGAGTGTCGCGTTCCACCGCCCCTCGGCCGCCTCCGGCGTGTGACGCGGATCACCACGGACGGCCCGGGCATGTCGGGGCGCCCCGACGGCGTGAGGGCGGCGGAGCCGGAAAGCTCCGCCGCCCTCGTGATCGGCCGGTGTGTACGGACAGGACGCGCGACGGGCCGGCCCGTCGCGGGCGCCGGCCCCCGCCGCTACTTCCGGTCGCCGCCCTTGTCGTTCTTGTCGCTCTTGTCGTCGTCGGCGTCCGAGTCCGTGCTCTCGTCGGCGGCGCCGGCGCTCCCGGTGCCGGACTCGACGATGGCGCCCTCGGCGTCGACGGGCAGGACGATGCCCTTCCAGGTCTCCTGGACGTACTCCAGGACCCGCTCGTCGTGCAGCAGCTCGGCCAGCAGTTGGACCTGCTCGTCGTCGGCGTTCTCCGCCAGGGTCACCAGGCCGTTGGCGTAGGACTCGACGTAGTCCTCACCCTGGGGCTCCCAGGCCAGGACGTTGGACTCCTCGGGCAGGTTCCTCTCGATGGCGTAGTTGCCGTTGACGACCGCGGCGTCCACGTCGGCGATCGAGCGGGGCAGCTGCGCGGCCTCCAGCGGGGTCACGGTGAGGTCGTGCGGGTTCTCGACGATGTCGTCCTCGGTGGCGGACGCACCGGCCTCCGGGTCGATGGTCACCAGGCCCTCGGCCTCCAGGACGCCCAGGGCGCGGGCGAGGTTGGCCGGATCGTTGGGAACCGCGATCTCGGCGCCGTCGGGCAGGTCGTCGATGCTCTCGACGCTCTCCGAGTACAGGCCCAGCCGCTCGATGTGGACGTCGGTGAGGTAGGTCAGTTCGGCGTCCGGCCCGTTGGACACCCACTCGTCGAGGAAGGCGCGGTGCTGGAAGTAGTTGGCGTCCAGCTCCCCCTCGACCAGGGCGGTGTTGGGGATGTTGTAGTCCGAGATCTCCTCGATCTCCAGGTTCAGGCCCGCCTCCTCCGCGAGGTTCTCGTCGATGAAGGAGAGGATGTCGCCGTGCGGTACGGGGCTGACGCCCACCCGCAGCACGTTCCCCTCGCCGCCGGAGTCGGCGGCCTGCTCGCTGGGCGCGCCGCAGGCGGTGAGCGCCAGGGCGAGGGTGGCTGCTCCGAGGACGGCCGGGGTCGTGCGCATGGTGCGCTCCTTCGTGATCGTGGAGTGGAGGATCGCGGCGGCCGGTGTCCGGCGACCGCGCGGCTCGCGGCTCGCGGCCCCTGTGGGGCACCGCCGAGCTGGTCAGAGCCTATCCAACCTGTTTGGTAGGAATTGTGGCTCCACCCCTCCGGCGCACGTGGGATCGGACACATGCCCCGGCCCTCGCGCCGGCACGGGAGCCGCCGGGACCGGCGGTGGCTCCCCGCCTGGCGCGTCGGGACGGGCGCGTTCCCTCTGGCAGCGCTTTCCAGTCCCACCCTCCATCCCCTAGGTTGTGAAGGTTGCCACCCCACCTGCCCTCACGGAGTGAAACGATGCCCCTGGTCGCCGGAGTCGACAGCTCGACCCAGTCCTGCAAGATCGTGGTCTGCGACGCCGACAGCGGCGCGGTCGTGCGCGAGGCGCGCGCCCCGCACCCCGACGGAACCGAGGTCCACCCCGACGCGTGGTGGTCCGCCCTGACCCAGGCCTCCTCCGGCCTGCTCGACGACGTGGCCTCCATCGCCGTCGCCGGACAGCAGCACGGCATGGTCGCCGTCGACGAGCTCGGCTCGGTGGTGCGCCCGGCCCTGCTGTGGAACGACACCCGCTCGGCCGGGGCCGCGCTGGACCTGGTGGAGGAGCTGGGCGGCCCCGCGGAGTGGGCCGGGGCCGTGGACAACATCCCCAACGCCAGCCTGACCGTCAGCAAGCTGCGCTGGCTGGCACGGCACGAACCGGACCACGCCGCGCGCACGACCGGCGTGATGCTCCCCCACGACTGGCTCACCTGGCGGCTGACCGGCGCGGGGGCCGAGCCCACCACGGACCGGGGCGACGCCTCCGGCACCGGCTACTGGTCGGCGACCGAGAACGCCTACCGTCCCGACCTGCTGGCGAGGGCCTTCGGGCGCGAGATCCGGGTGCCGAGGGTGGCCGAGCCGGCCGAGGCCGTGGGCCGCACCCCGTCGGGCGCGCTGGTCGCCCCCGGAACCGGCGACAACATGGGCGCCGCCCTGGGCCTGGGGCTGCGCCCGGGCGACGCCGTGGTCTCCCTGGGCACCAGCGGGACCGTGTTCGCCGTCAGCGAGGGCCCCACACGGGACCCCAGCGGGATCATCTGCGGGTTCGCCGACGCGACCGGCCGGTACCTGCCGCTGGTGTGCACCCTGAACGCGGCACGGGTGCTCAGCGCCACCGCCGCGATGCTGGGCGTGGACCTGGCGGGGCTGGACGAGCTGGCGCTCGCCGCCGAGCCGGGCGCCGAGGGGGTCGTGCTGCTGCCCTACCTGGACGGCGAGCGCACCCCGGTGCTGCCCGACGCCGCGGGTTCCCTGCACGGCCTGCGCCGTTCCAACATGCGCCCGGAGAACATCGCGCGCGCGGCGGTGGAGGGGATGCTGTGCGGGCTGGCCGACGGACTGGCCGCGATGACCGACACCGGCGTCCCGGTCAACCAGGTCATGCTCGTGGGCGGGGCCGCGCGGTCGGCCGCCGTGCGCGCGGTCGCCCCGACCGTCCTGGGCGCGCGGGTGGTCGTGCCGCCGCCCGCCGAGTACGTCGCGCTCGGTGCCGCCAGGCAGGCGGCGTGGACGCTGGCGGAGACCGCCGAGCCGCCGGCCTGGGGCACCGGTGAGCCCGAGGCCGCCGCCGACCCCGTGGACGTGCCGCACGTGCGTGAGCGCTACGCCGAGGCGCGCCGGTCCACGCACGGCGTGTAGGGCCCGCCCTGCCGTGACACTCCGGCGGGGAGGAGAACGATGGCCTCCCCGCCGCCCGCTGGCCTAGCCTGTCGACCGCACGCATCCGGCACCCGACAGGACACGGTGATCATGAACGACGTCCAGCTCCGCCGCCTCGGCCGCTCCGACCTTCGAGTGTCCCCCCTGTGCCTGGGCGGGAACGTCTTCGGCTGGACCGCCGACGAGCGCACCTCGTTTCGGATCCTGGACGCCTACACGGCGGCGGGGGGCAACTTCGTCGACACCGCCGACTCCTACTCCGCCTGGGTCGAGGGGCACCGGGGCGGCGAGTCCGAGCGGGTCATCGGCCGCTGGCTGGCCTCCCGCGGACGCCCCTCGGACCTGGTCATCGCCACGAAGGTCAGCCGGCACCCCGACTTCCCCGGCCTGTCCGGACCCAACGTCAAGGCGGCCGCCAAGGCCTCCCTGGCGCGGCTGGGCGTGGAGACCATCGACCTGTACTACGCGCACTTCGACGACCCCGAGGCCCCGCTGGCCGAGAGCGCGCGGGCCTTCTCCGAGCTGGTGGACGAGGGCAGGGTGCGCTACGTGGGCCTGTCCAACCACGGCCCCGACCGCATCCGCGAGTGGCTGGACGTCTGCGAGCGGGAGGGGCTGCACGCCCCGGTGTGCGTGCAGCCCCCGTACAACCTGATGGAGCGCGGGGTCGAGTCCGACCTGGTGCCGCTGGCCCGGGAGCGCGGCCTGGCCCTGCTGCCCTACTTCGGCCTGGCCCGCGGCTTCCTCACCGGCAAGTACCGTCCGGACGCCGCCGAGGTCGACAGCCCGCGCGCGGGCAAGGCCCGCGCCTACCTGGACGACCCGCGCGGTGAGCGGGTGCTACAGGCGCTGGACACCGTCGCCGAGCGCGGCGGCCTCTCCCAGGCGGCCGCCGCTCTGGCGTGGCTGGCGGACCGGCCCTCCGTGGTGTCGGTGCTCGCCAGCGCCCGCAGCCCCGAGCAGCTCGCGGACCTGCTGCCCGTCAACCGCGTGCGACTGGGCGACGAGCCCGTGTCCCTGCTCACCGAGGCCTCCGACCCCGCGCGTTCCGCGGCCCTCTGAGGCCCCGCCGGACGCGTTCGGACGGGATCCGTACGAGGAGGCCCGGGTGGGGCGGGCGGGGATGCGGGGCAGGCCCCGTCCGTGTCAGTCCTGGTCGGCCAGGAGTTCGCGGACCAGGGCGCAGACCTGGTCGTCCTCGACGAGGAACCCGTCGTGGCCGTGCGGTGAGGTGATCACCCGCGCCCGCCCGGGCACGGGCAGGCTGCGGGCGATCTCGTCCTGCTGCCGCAGCGGGTAGAGGTGGTCGCTGCTCACCCCCGCCACGATGGTCCGCTCGGGCATCCGGCGCAGGGCCTCGGCCGTACCGCCCCGTCCCCGTCCCACGTCGTGGCCGTTCATCGCCTCGGTCAGCAGTACGTAGCTGGCCGCGTCGAAGCGGCGGGACAGCTTGCGCGCGTGGTGGTCGAGGTAGGACTCCACCGCGAAACGGCCGCCCGCCCCGGGGTCCTCCCCGTCCTGGGGACGGCGGCCGAACCGGTCGTCGAACTCGTCCGCGCCCCGGTAGGTGACGTGCGCGATCCGCCGCGCGACCCCCAGTCCGGCGCCCGGGAACCGGCCGGTGTCGTGGTAGTCGCCGCCGCACCAGTCCGGGTCTGCGCGGATGGCGTGCAACTGGGGCGCGGCCCAGGCGATCTGCCAGGCGGTGGTGGCCGCCGGGCAGGCCAGGAGCAGGAGCCGGCGGACGCGTTCGGGGAAGGTCGCCGCCCACTCCATGGCGCGCATGCCGCCCATGGAGCCGCCGATCACCGCCGCCCAGGAGTCGATCCCCAGGGCGTCCGCGAGAACCTCCTCGGCGCGCACCGTGTCGCGGATGGTGATGCTCGGGAACCGGCTCCCCCACGCCCTTCCGTCCGGCGCGGCCGTGGAGGGGCCGGTACTGCCCTGGCAGCCGCCCAGCACGTTGGGGGCCACCACGAAGAACCGGTCGGTGTCCAGGGCCAGTCCCGGACCGACCAGCCCCTCCCACCAGCCGGGGCTGGGATGGCCGGGTCCCGCCGGGCCGGTGACGTGGGAGTCACCGGTGAGCGCGTGCAGCACGAGGACCGCGTTGGTGCCGCGGGCGTCGGGCGTGCCCCAGGTCTGGTAGGCGATGCGCGCGCCGGGCAGGCTCCGCCCCGACTCCAGTTCCAGGGGCGCGTCCCACCCCGCCCAGAGCCGCTCGCCCACGGGGTCGCCGTCCCGCCACCCACCGGTGGCGGAACGGCTGGGAGCCTCGGTCACTGCTGCGCCTTCGCGGCCCGAAACCCCAGTTCCAGGTCGGCCTTGAGGTCGTCCACGTGCTCCAGGCCGACCGCGAGCCGGATCAGCCCCGGGGTGACTCCGGAGACGGCCTGCTCCTCGGGGGAGAGCTGGCCATGCGTGGTGCTGGCGGGGTGGACGATGAGGCTGCGCACGTCACCGATGTTGACCAGTTGGCTGAACAGCTCGGTGCCGTCCACGAAGGCACGTCCGGCGTCGACGCCGCCGTGCAGGTCGAAGGAGACGACGGCGCCCGCGCCCCGGGGCAGGTACCGGCGCGCCTGCTCGTTGGAGGGGCTGGAGGGCAGGCCCGCGTAGTAGACCTTCTCGACCTCGTCACGCGACTCCAACCACTCGGCGAGTGCCTGGGCGTTGGCGACGTGGCGCTCCATGCGCAGCGACAGGGTCTCGATGCCCTGGAGGATGAGGAAGCTGTTGAGCGGGGCGATGGCCGCGCCGGTGTCGCGCAGCAGCTGGACACGCAGCTTCGCCGCGTAGGCGCCCGGGCCGAGGGCCTCCCAGTACTTGAGGCCGTGGTAGCTGGGATCGGGCTCGACGAAGCCGGGGAACCGGTCGCCGTGGGCCCCGAAGTCGAAGGTGCCCGCGTCCACGACCGCACCGGCGACGGTGGTGCCGTGCCCGCCCAGGTACTTGGTGGCCGAGTGCACGACGATGTCGGCACCGTGCTCGATGGGCCGCAGCAGATAGGGGGTGGGCACGGTGTTGTCGACGATGAGCGGCACGCCCTCGGCGTGCGCGGTGTCGGCGACGGCGCGCACGTCCAGGACGTTGCCGCCGGGGTTGGCGAGGGTCTCGGCGAAGTAGAACCCCGTCTCGGGGCGGGTGGCCGCGCGCCAGGCCTCGGGGTCGTTCTGGTCCTCGACGAAGCTGACCTCGATGCCGAGCCTGGGCAGCGTGTAGCGGAAGAGGTTGTAGGTGCCGCCGTAGAGCAGGGGGCTCGCGACGGCGTGACCGCCCGCGCCGACCAGGTTGAGCACGGCGGCGGTGACGGCGGCCGCTCCCGAGGCGAAGGCGACGGACGCGACACCGCCCTCCAACGCTGTCATGCGCTGCTCCAGCACATCCTGCGTGGGGTTCATGATCCGCGTGTAGATGTTGCCCGGTTCGGCGAGGCTGAAGAGGTCGGCGCCGTGCTGGGTGTCGCGGAAGACGTAGGAGGTCGTCTGGTAGATGGGCGTGGCCCGGGCGTTGGTGGTGGGGTCGGGCTGGGCCCCGGAGTGGATCTGCCGGGTCTCGAAGGACCAGGCCTGCTCGGGAGTGGCGTCGGCGGTCATGGCTCAACCTCTGTCCGGTGGTCGGATCGGAAAATCAGGGCTCTGGGACGGTGGGGCGGCCCCCGCCGCCCACCGAGGTGTCAGGGCCTACAGAGCATGCTGGCCACCCGCGCGTGGTCGACGTGGAGTCGTCGGATGAGCACGGTCATGGGATGAGATTAACATCCCGTATCAACAGGTGACCAGCGCTTCTCACATCATGGACATCCGTCACACGCCGGCCGGGGAGACCGCGCTCCCCGCCGCGCGTTCGGGCACGGCGGGCCTCCCCCGCCGCCGCGGCGTGTTATCCCCCACCGGACCCGGGTAGCGGGCCGGGACGGGGTGCCCGGCCCGGCGCGGGTCCCCTGACGCGAACCCGGTGCGGGCGGGCGGCGGCCCTCGCGCACGTTCCGTCCCCCACACCGGAGGGCGTTACCGGCCAATCCACGGTCATTCACCTAGGGTGAAAAGGCCACTACTGAACGCACGGGGGACGAGACGAGATGACCAACGACTTTCCCGAAGACCGCGGCAGCGACCCGGGGTCGTTCGACGAGTTCCTGGCGCGCTTCCTGGGGGCACGAGGACCGATCCGCCGCGTGGACCTGTCCAAGCTCATGAGCCCCGAGGCCCAGCAGGTGGCCGACGCCGCGGTACGCAGCGCCCTGGAGACCGGCGGCGCCGACGTCGACACGGTCCACCTGCTGTGGTCGCTGCTGCGGTACCCGCCCACACGGGAGCTGCTGGAGCACACGGGGTCCGACACCCGCCAGATCATCGACATCACCGACCAGGCGGTGGCCCAGGCCCCGAGGTCGGTGCGCGGTTCGGCCCGGCTCACGCCCGCCGCCAAGCGCACCCTGCTCGACGCCCTGCAGATCGCGCGGGCCACGGGCAGCTCCAGCATCACGCCCGAGCACCTGCTCTTCGCCCTGGCGGTCAACACCGACAACGCCGTCGGCCAGCTCCTGAACAGCTCGGGGATCAACCCCCAGTCCCTGCAGAAGGCGGCCGGGACCCCGTCCACCGCCGGCCAGGCCGAGGAGGAGCCCTCGCCCACCCCGACCCTGGACGAGTTCGGCACCGACATGACCTCGATGGCCCGCGAGGGCCGCCTGGACCCGGTGGTCGGCCGCGACGACGAGGTCGAACAGTGCATCGAGGTGCTGGCCCGGCGCCGCAAGAACAACCCGGTCCTCATCGGCGACCCGGGCGTGGGCAAGACCGCGATCGTGGAGGGCATCGCCCAGCGCATCTTCGACGACGACGTCCCCGAGATCCTGCGCGGACGCCGCCTGGTCCAGCTCGACCTGTCCGGGGTCGTGGCGGGCACGCGCTACCGGGGCGACTTCGAGGAGCGGCTGAACAAGATCGTGGAGGAGATCCGCAGCCAGTCCGACCAGCTACTCATCTTCATCGACGAGCTCCACACCATCGTCGGCGCCGGTGCCGCCGAGGGCTCCACGAGCGCCGGGAACATGCTCAAGCCCGCGCTGGCCCGCGGGGAGCTGCACATCATCGGCGCGACCACCGTGGACGAGTACCGCAAGAACGTCGAGAAGGACGCGGCCCTGGAGCGCCGGTTCCAGCCGATCCTGGTGCCCGAGCCGTCGGTGGAGGACACCGTCGAGATCCTGCGCGGGCTGCGCGACCGCTACGAGGCCCACCACCAGGTGAGGTTCAGCGACGAGAGCATGGTCGCGGCGGCCGAGCTGTCGGACCGCTACATCACCGACCGGTTCCTCCCGGACAAGGCCATCGACCTCGTCGACCAGGCCGGCGCGCGGGTGCGCCTGCGGCTGAAGACCTCCAGTTCCTCGCTGCGCGAGCTGGAGGGCAGGCTCAGGAACCTGGAGAAGGAGAAGGAGAAGGCGGTCCAGGAGGAGGACTACGAGCGCGCGTCGGCGCTGCGCGACGAGATCGCCGACGCCAAGGGGGCGATCCACCAGGCGCGCGGCACCGGTTCGACGGTGCCGGAGGTGACCGGCGCCGACATCGCCGAGGTGGTCTCCCGCAGCACCGGCATCCCGGTCGCCCAGCTCACCCAGGAGGAGCGGGACCGCCTGGTCAACCTGGAGGAGGTGCTGCACGGTCGGGTGATCGGCCAGGACGAGGCGGTCACGGCCGTCGCGGAGGCGATCCGCCGGTCGCGGGCCGGTCTGGGCGACCCCGACCGTCCGGTGGGCAGCTTCCTGTTCCTGGGCCCGACCGGTGTGGGCAAGACGGAGCTGGCGCGGGCGCTGGCCGAGGCCCTGTTCGGGTCCGAGGACTCCATGGTCCGCATCGACATGAGCGAGTTCCAGGAGCGGCACACCACCAGCCGCCTGACGGGTGCTCCCCCCGGGTTCGTGGGGTACGAGGAGGCGGGCCAGCTCACCGAGGCCGTGCGGCGCCACCCGTACTCGGTGCTGCTGCTGGACGAGGTCGAGAAGGCCCACCAGGACGTGTTCAACCTGCTGTTGCAGCTGCTGGACGACGGGCGGCTGACCGACGGCCAGGGCCGCACGGTGGACTTTCGCAACACGGTGGTCATCATGACCAGCAACCTGGGGTCGGAGGTGATCACCGGCGGCGGCCCGATGGGCTTCACCGGCGGCGGCCAGGTGGACCCCGACACCGAGCAGCGGGTGATGCGGCGGCTGCGTGAGGAGTTCCGCCCCGAGTTCATCAACCGCATCGACGAGGTCATCGTCTTCAAGCAGTTGAACGAGGAGGAGCTGAGCCGGATCACCCGGCTGATGCTGGAGCGCACCGAGAAGCGGCTGCGCGCGCAGGACATCACCGTGCGCTTCACCGACGAGGCGGTGAAGTGGCTGTCCGAGCGCGGCTACCAGCCCACCTACGGCGCCCGGCCGATGGCGCGCACGATCCAGCGCGAGGTCGGCAACCGGCTCTCGCGCATGGTGCTGGACCAGCAGGTCGTGGCGGGCGACCACGTGCTGGTGGACGTGGACGACACCGGGGAGCTGCGGATCTCCACCGCGCCCGCGCCCGCGACCGCGCCCTGAGCCGTGGGCCGGGCGGCCCGCTCCGTGCGGGGCGGGCCGCCCGGCCGATCCGGTCAGCCGGACGGACGATGGGTCAGCCGGTCGGTCTGTCCAGTAGGCCTGGTCAGCAGGCTCCGACGTCCCTCCAGACACCCCATTCACCCGTGGTGCCCGGTTCCTCGCCGCTGGTCCACCACTGGGCCTCGTACAGGCGTCCTCCGTGGCCGACCCGGTCCCCGCCGGTGTACACCTCCCCCGAGGACCAGGCCGGGGCCTCGCACCCGTCGGGATCGGTGGGCGGCTCCGTGGGATCGGTGGGGTCCGTGGGCGGGGCGTCCCCGCTCTCGCGGATACGGTCGCGGATCCACTCCCCCGCCGGCTTGAGGGAGTCCGTGCCGGTCCAGGGCCCGTCCGCGGCGCAGGTGCCGGGCTCGAAGACGGCGCCGGAGCGGAAGTCGTCGGAGAAGTTCCAGTTCACCCAGCTGATCCGCTCCTCGGCCATGAGGTCGAGGTAGGCCTGGGCGGAGGCGAAGTCGTCGGGCCCGTCCCCCGTGGCCTCCTGGGTGCCGAACTCGGTGACGAACAGCGGCAGGTCCCGCGCCGCGGCCCGCAGGCCCTCCCGGTGGAAGTCGCCGTGCGTGGCCGCGTAGAAGTGGAAGACGTACATGATGTTGTCGGCGTCGACCGGGTCCGCGGTGATCTCGGTGTGGTCGGAGCCCTCGGACAGGCCCAGGGAGGACCAGCCCCGGGTGCCGACCAGGACGACGGCCTCGGGGTCCTCGGCGCGCACGACCGGGATGATCTCCTCGGCGTAGCTCCGGATCGCGTCCCAGGAGACGCCGTGGGGCTCGTTGGCGATCTCGTACAGGACGTTGTCCTTGCCGGCGTGCGCGGCCGCGATCTCGGAGAAGAAGGTGCGCGCCAGGTCGGTGTTGTGGTTCGGATCGCCGGGCGTGAGCATGTGCCAGTCGACGATCACGTACATGCCGCGCTCGGTGCCCTCCTCGATGAGCTCGTGGACCCGGTCGGTGAAGCCGCGCGGATCGGTCTCGTAGCCGCCCTCCTGGACGTACATGGACACGCGCAGCACGTCGGCGCCCCAGTCGTGGGCGAGCGCGTCCAGGGAGCCGTCGGTGAGGCAGTCGCCGTACCACTGCAGGCCGTGGGAGCTCATCCCGGTGAGCTGGACGGTGTCGCCGCTCTCGTCGCAGAGCTTGAGGCCGCAGACCCTCAACCGGCCGTGCGCCTCCACCGGGCCGGCCGCGGCCTCCCGGGCGGCCGCTCCGGTCCCGGACGCGGTGGGAGTGGTGTCGGCCGGGCCCTGTGCGGACGCGGGAGCGGTGAGGGAGGGGACGGTGAGAAGTGCGCCCACGAGGGCGGCCGCGGCCAGGACGGTGCGGCCTCGGGCGGGGGGCGGGGGTGGCGCCACGGTTCTTCCTCCGGCGGGTGGCGGCTCGGCACCGCGCACAGTGGCCGAACCAGAAGGAGTCTTTCCTTTTTCTGGCAACGTAGGCCCACCGTCACCCAGGGGGCAAGCCCCCCTACGGAACGGATCCGTGCCGCCCACGGCGGGACCGGCTCCGTCCGCGTACACGGGGAGCCGGACGGCGGCGGAGGGCGGGGCCGCTCGGAGGCTCCGGCGGCCGTGGAGGACGGCGCCGCGGTGGAGGACGAAGCGGCCGGGGGACGCAGCGGTCGCGCAGAACCCGGCGGACGTGGACGAGGGAGCCGCGGTGCAGGACGAAGCGACGTACGCGGTCGGATCTCGGGGCCCGACGGATGGAAGACCCCCGCCGGACACACGCGTCCCACGGGGCGCACAGATCCCGTGCGTCCCGCGTCTCTGCCGCACCGGTGTTCCCGGCGGTCCTCGTCTCAGACGGGCACGGCAGCCTCAGACGGGCGCCGTGCGCTCAGGCGGGCTCTGGCTCGGGTTCGGGACCGGGCGGCTCGGGGAAGGGCTCCCGTCCGGGCGGCTCGGGTTCCGGCTCCGGCGGAGGCTCCGGCATCGGGGTCGGGGGAAACGGGTCCGGCGGCATCGGATCGGGCTCGCGCAGGGTCCCGTCACGGGTACGGGTGCTCATGTCTCCTCCTCGCTGGGCGGTGCGCGGGAGGCCGCGCACCGCTTCCGGTTCAGGCCTCGGCCCGGAGCCGAGGCAGGACCTCGTTCGCGTAGAACTCGAAGAAGCCCTCCTGGTCGTCACCGACCTGGCAGACGTAGACCTCGTCCACGCCGGTCTCCAGGTACGGCCTGATCGCGGCCACGTGCACCTCCGGGTCGGGGCCGCAGGCGACCTCGTCGGCCACCATCTCCGGGGTGACCAGGCTCTCGGTGAGCTGCGCGAAGTGGCGCGGCAGCGGAAGCAGCTGGGGAGCCTCGCCCGCCAGCGCCTCGGTGGGCCACCTCTCGTACGCCACGCGCCGGGCCTCCTCCTCGGTCTCGGCCCAGCAGACCTTGAGCCCGCCCTGGACGGTCTTGTCGGTACCGCCCTCGGCGCGGAAGTGCTCGATGGTCTCGCGGCTGGGCGCCACCTGGATCAGGCCGTCGGTCTCACTGGCGGCCAGCCTGGTCGCCTTGGGGCCGAACGCGGACATGTAGATCCTCGGCGGTTCCTCCGGCAGCGTGTACAGGCGCGCGGTGTCGACCTCGTAGTACTCGCCCCTGTGGTTGACGAGCTTGCCGGTCCACAGCTTGCGTATCACCTCGATGGCCTCCTCCAGCATCGACAGACGCCGGGAGGCGGGCGGCCAGGGCTGGCCGAGGATGTGCTCGTTGAGCGCCTCGCCGGTGCCCACGCCCAGGGTGAATCCGCCCCTGACCATCTCCGCCGAGGTCGCGGCCGCCTGCGCGACCACCGCCGGGTGCACGCGTGTGGTCGGGCAGGTCACCGCGGTGGTGATCGGCAGGGACGTCACCTGCCCGATCGCGCCGACCACCGACCACACGAACGGGCTCTGCCCCTGGGAGTCCAGCCACGGGTGGTAGTGGTCGGAGATCCACAGGGCGTCGAACCCCGCCGCCTCCGCCGCCTGGGCCTGGCGGACCAGCTCCCTGGGCCCGTGCTCCTCACAGGCGAGAAAGTATCCGAAACGCGTCACGTCGCAACCCCCGATCGCCGCTGTCTCCGTGCTCTCACCGCCGTCTCCCCCGCCTCGCGCCGATCACCGGCCCGGCGCTTCCGGCCCCTCGCCACGGGGCTCCTGTCTGGGCGGCCCCTCGCCGCCGGGCCCCTGGTTGAGGCGTTGGCCGGCGCCCTCGTTGAGTGCCGTGGGCAGTTTCAGCGCGCGGTTGACGGCCTCGTCGTCCACCTCTCCCCCGGTCCGCTCCTCCGCGTGCTCGGACGGTTCGGGCAGCACCCTGTTCATGACGCGCGTCACGCCCTGGACGAGGGAGGGGCACAGTCCCCGGGTGATGATGACCATCCTGGCCAGCGGCGTGAGCACGAGGTAGCTGTGCCCCCGGGCGGCGGACTCCACGATCCTGCGTGCCGCGCGCTCGGCGTTGACCGAGACCAGGGGCAGTCCGGCCCCCAGGGAGAACCAGGTGTACTCGCGTTCGGACCTGCCCGAGAACATCGCGGCCTTGTGGGAGCCGGTGCGCATCAGCCCCGGGACCACGGTGGTGACCCGCACGCCCCGGCTCGCGACCTCGGCGCCCAGCCCCTCCGACAGCCCGACCTCGGCGAACTTGGCGCAGGAGTAGGGCAGCAGGTGCGGCACGCTCAGGTGGCCGCCGATGGAGGTGATGTTGACCAGGGAGCCGCCCGTCTCGCCCAGCGGGCCGAGCGCGGTCCGTGAGATGCGCAGCGGCGCCCAGAACATCGTCTCCATGGCGTCGCGGAAGCGGCTCTCGGAGAGCGTCTCCTGCGGTCCGACCTGGATGATGCCGGCGTTGTTGACGACGAAGTCCAGGCGGCCGAAGGCCGCGGCGGCCTCCTCCACCAGGCTCTCGGCCTGGTCGAGGTCGCGGATGTCGCACTGGACGCCGTGCGCGCGCACGCCCCTGCCCTCCAGGTCGGTCAGCGCACGGTCGAGCTCGTCCCGGTCGCGCGCGCAGACCACGACGGACGCACCGCGCGAACCGAACTCGCGGGCCAACTGGAGTCCGAGCCCGCGGGAGCCGCCGGTGATCAGCGCGACCTTGCCGGGCAGCCGGGTGACGCGCCGGGGCCCGCACAGCGCCGCGGTACCGACGCCCAGGGCGGCGCCGGCCACGGCGTAGGAGACCGTGCCGCCGCGACGGCCGCGCACGGGTTCGGGCTCGTTCCTGCCCCGCAGTCTGGACACCGCCCAGCCCGCGGCGGTCAGGGCCAGAGTCGCCTTGCCTCGCATCACCGGCTGCTCCGTCCGTCGTGGCCGAGGGCCCGGCGCGCGTTGGGTGCCACCACCATGTCACTCCCTGTTCGTCGAGAAAACGGTCCAGGAGGGATGTGTGGGGGTACGGCTACCCGAGGTGAACGAGCCGAAAACCGGACATGGCAGCACATGGACTGATCCAGACCCCGCCGTCACGGTCGGGGTGCCCCCGGGTGCGTGTACGCGCCCCGGGGGCACCTCTCCAATCCCGGTCCCGCGCCGGGGCCGCGGTCCCGGGGGCCTTCAGCCCCGGCTGTCCTGGAGGGTGAGCCGCCGCAGGTCCTCGGGCAGGGCCTGGCGGACCTTGTCCATGACTCCCCCGGTGGTGGCCTCGTCGAGCACGTCGAACACGGCGTGGGCGCTGTGGGCGGCCGCCGTCGGCTCGCTGTGCGCCCGCTGCGCCACCCTGCTGAGGAACTCCTGCTGGTCGAAGCCCTCGGCGCCGGGGCCCTGCTCCGTCTGACGGGTCACCCGGCGCATGTTCTCCCCGATCTCACGCGGCAGCTGCGCGGCGAGGTCCTCGCCCAGGCCGGGGTCGACCCGCTCGGCGAGGGTCTCCAGCGTGGCCCTCGTGGCCTCCTCCGCGGCGCCGCGGCTGTCCAGGCGGGCACGTGCCTGGACCTGTCCGATGAAGGTGTCGTGCTGCATGGTGCTTCCCCCCTTCTGGCGTCGCCGCGGCACCGTGGCGGTGCGGGGAGGAGCCCCGTCGTGAACGGACTCCCTCAGCGTCACGCGCACGGGGTACCGCGGCGGACACGGCCTCCCGCCCCGCGGGGCGGGGCGGGCCGCCTCATTGTTGGTCGCCCTTGGGTTTGGCGGGCTGGTTGGGAACGCCGTGCGGCGGCGGACTCGACGCGGGGGCCGCGGTGTCCGCGCTCACCGGTGAGCCGCCGGCCGGCGGACCGGGACGCTCGGGTTGGAAGTCCTGTGCGCCCCCGGAGGGCTCGGCGCCCTCCTCCAGGTCGTGGAGCCGGTGGCGCAGGATCTCCAGGACCCCGGCGCGGTTGGCGTGGCTCTCCTCGTAGTCGACCAGCCGGCGCATCTGCTCGGTGTCGAGCGAGCGGACGCGGTGCTGGAGCGTCCCGACCGGAAGTCCCTCATAGCCCTCGATCGGAGGTGTGGTCTCGTGCATCGACGTTCCCTCCCTGCTGCTCCGTACGACGGTGGGGTGTAGGGGCACAGCTACCCGTGAGGCCGGGCGCGAAACAGCAGGTGAAACGGGCTTTGGTGACGGTCCGGGGCCGGTCGGCGACGGGCGCGCCGTTGATGCTCCCGCCCCGCGGGAGTAACGTCGGCGCGTGGCCCTCCCCCCGTACGCCGGGCGCGCCTTCGCCGGGCGCCACGGCCCCTCCCCCACCACCCCCTCTCCCCCCGCAGCCGTCCCCCGCCCCGCACGGGTCCTGCCGTGACCCCGCCGCTGCCGCGTACCCGGCTCCTGGGGTACGGGGTGGGCTCGGTGGGCACCGGCGTCTTCTCCGCCCTGCCCGGCCTGCTGCTGCTCTACTACCTCACCGACGTCCTGGGCGTCGCCGCCGGGCTCGCCGGGCTGGTGCTGGTCCTGCCCAAGGTCTGGGACATGCTGGTCGACCCCGTGATCGGAGTGGCCAGCGACCGCGAGGCCGTGCGCACCGGCCACCGGACCCGGCTCATGCTCACCGGAGCGCTCACCCTGCCGGTGCTGTTCGCCGCCATGTTCGCCGCGCCCGCGCTGGCCCCCGTGTGGTCGGCGGTGTGGGTGGGATGCGCGTTCACGCTGGCCACCACGGCGTTCAACCTGTTCCAGGTCCCCTACGTCGCCCTGCCCGCGGAGATCTCCCCGCGCCGCGACCAGCGCGCCCGCGCCATGTCGTGGCGGGTGGTGTGCCTGACCCTGGGCGTCCTGGCGGCGGGCGGCCTCGCGCCCGCCGTGGTGGAGTCGGCCGGGGGCGGGCGCGCCGGCCACCTGGTGATGGGCGCGGCCATCGGCCTGGTGCTGGGCGCTGCGCTGGCGGCCTCCACCGCCGGCACCCGGTGGATCATCGGCCGTCCCGGCCCGCGCACGCTCGGACCCGTGGCGGCCCTGCGCGCCGCGCGCGGCAACAAGGCGTTCTTCCGCCTGGCCCTGGCCTTCGCCCTCCAGGCCCTGGCGGTGTCGGTGATGCTCGCCGCCGCCCCGTACGTGGCCGCCTACCGCCTGGACGACTACGGGCTGACCTCGGCCATGTTCGTGTGCGTGGTCGGCCCCAGCCTGGTGGCGGTCCCCGCCTGGTCCGCCGCCGCCCGCCGGTTCGGCACGGTGCGCTGCTACCTGGCGGCGGTGGCCGCCATGACCGCCTCGGCCCTGCTGCTCCTCCCCGCGGTGCTGAGCGAGCGGGCCGTGCCCGTGCTGGCGGCGACCGGCCTGGTGGGCCTGTGCTACGCCGGCCTGCAACTGCTGCCGCTGTCCCTGCTCCCCGAGACCGTGCGCGAGGACGCCGGGCGCAGCGGACAGGCCCAGGCGGGCACGTTCACCGGGATGTGGACGGGCCTGGAGACCGGCGCGATGGCCCTGGGACCGGGGCTGTTCGCGGCGGTGCTGGGCCTGACGGCGTTCCGCTCCGCCGAGGCGTCGGTGGCGGTGGCCCAGCCCGCCGGCGCCCTGGCCGGCATCGGAGCGGGCTTCACCCTGCTGCCCGCCGCGCTGTTCCTGGCGAGCCTGCCGCCGCTGCTCGCCTTCCGACGGGGGAACCCGGGCGACCACCCCCTCGGACGCACCGGCCCCGCCCCCGAGACCGAACCCGGCCACGAGCCCGACACCGACCCCGGAGACCGCAGTGCTACCTGAGTCCGGACGCTCCACCGACGACCTGCTCGCCGAACTCTCCCGCCTCCGGGAGGGCGACCTGCCCGTGCGCGAGGGGCGGGTGGCCGCCTACGTGTACGACCCGGGCCGACCGGGGGTGCGCGAGGCCGGGCACCGCGCGTACATGGAGATGGTCGAGGTCAACGGCCTGGACCCCACGGCCTTCCCCAGCACCGTGGCCCTGGAGCGACGGGTGGTGGGCGCGGTCGCCTCCGTCCTGGGCGGCGACGCGTCCACACCCGGGATCTTCACCAGCGGCGGCACCGAGTCGATCATGCTGGCGGTCAAGGCCGCCCGCGACACCCGCCCCGTCCGGGGACGCGGCGAGGTCGTCCTCCCCGTGACCGCGCACCCGGCGTTCCGCAAGGCCTGCCACTACCTGGGACTGGACCCGGTGACCGTCCCGGTGGACCCCGAGAGCCTGCGGGCGACCCCCGGGGCCGTGGCCGAAGCCCTCACACCGCGCACCGTGATGGTGGTGGCGTCGGCGCCGTCCTACCCGCACGGCGTGGTCGACCCGGTGGCGGAGATCGCCGCGCTGGCCGCCGGGCGGGGCGTGCTCTGCCACGTGGACGCCTGCGTGGGCGGCTGGATACTGCCGTGGCTGGAGAAGGGCACGGTGCCCCCGTTCGACCTGTCCGTTCCCGGGGTCACGTCGCTCTCCTGCGACCTGCACAAGTACGGGTACACGCCCAAGGGCGCCTCGGTGGTGCTGTTCGCCGACGGGCGGCTGCGCAGGGGCGCCTACTACGCCGGCGCCGACTGGCCCGGCTACACGGTCATCAACTCCACCGTGCAGAGCAGCAAGGGCGCCGGGCCCCTGGCCGGGGCCTGGGCCACCCTGAACGCGCTGGGCGCCTCGGGATACCGGGAGCTGGCCCGGGAGGCGATGGACGCGGCGCGCCGCCTGCGCGAGGGCGTGGCGGGGATCCCCGGACTGCGGGTACTGGGCGATCCGGACGCGCCGCTGGTGGCGCTGGCCTCGGACGAGGTGGACGTGTTCGTGCTCGCCGACGAGGTGGCGGAGTCGGGCTGGTTCCTGCAGCCGCAACTGTCCTACGCGGGGATCCCCGCCAACCTGCACCTGACCCTGACCGGGGTGTCCCTGGCCGGGGTGGACGCGTTGCTGGAGGTGCTCGCCGGAGCGGTCGCGGCGGTCAGGGGAGTGCGCCCGCCGGTACCCGAGGGCCTGGCCGAGGCGGTCTCCGCCCTGGACCTGTCCGCCCTGGAGGACCGGGAGTTCGTGGAGCTGCTGGCCTCGGTGGGGGTGGACCTGGCGGCCCCCGGAGGTTCGGGGACGGCGGTGGTCAACACGGTGCTGGACGGCCTCGAACCCCCGCTGCGCGAGGCCCTGCTGCTGCGCTTCCTCTCCGCGCTGCACTCTCCGCACGCCGACCGGCCGGGCGCCGCCGGCTGACGGGTCCCTCGCACGCCGTTCACCGCGGGGACCGGTTCCACGGGATACTGCGACCGCGCGGCTTCGGCCGACGCACGGACCCCGGCGGGGAAGCGCCCCGTCCGCGCTCCGACGAGCGCACAGCCACAGGAGAGAGAAGGACACATGACCTACGTCGCCGCCCCGACGCGGTACGAGACGATGCCCTACCGAAGGTGCGGCCGCAACGGCCTGCGCCTGCCCGCCCTGTCCCTGGGCCTGTGGCACAACTTCGGCCACGACCGCGGTATCGAGGTCCAGAGCGACATCATCCTGCGTGCGTTCGACCTGGGGGTGACCCACTTCGACCTGGCCAACAATTACGGTCCCCCGCCCGGGTCGGCCGAGGAGAACTTCGGCCGGGTCATGGCCCGCGACCTGCGCGCCTACCGCGACGAGATCGTGGTCTCGACCAAGGCCGGGTTCCTGATGTGGCCCGGCCCCTACGGCGAGTGGGGCTCGCGCAAGTACCTGCTGGCGAGCCTGGACCAGAGCCTGGAGCGCATGGGCCTGGAGTACGTGGACGTCTTCTACCACCACCGGCCCGACCCCGACACCCCGCTGGAGGAGTCCATGGGCGCGCTGGACACGGCGGTGCGCCAGGGCAAGGCCCTGTACGCGGGCGTGTCCAACTACTCCCCCGAACAGACCCGCCAGGCCGCGGCCATCCTGCGCGACCTGGGTACGCCGATGCTCATCCACCAGCCCTCCTACTCGATGTTCAACCGGTGGGTGGAGGACGGGCTGCTCGACGTACTCGACGAGGTCGGCGCCGGCTCCATCGCCTACTCGCCGCTGTCGCAGGGGCTGCTGACCGACCGGTACCTCAACGGCGTTCCGGAGGGGTCCAGGGCCGCCGGAAGCAGCCCGTTCCTGACCGCCGAGGGCATCACCGAGGAGGTGCTGCGACGGGTGCGCGCGCTCAACGCCGTCGCCGAGCGGCGCGGGCAGTCGCTGGCCCAGATGGCGCTGGCCTGGGTGCTGCGCGGCGAGCGGGTGACCTCCGCGGTGATCGGTGCGAGCAGCGTCCCCCAGTTGGAGGACAGTGTGGCGGCGGTTGGCAACCTGGAGTTCGACGCGGACGAGCTGGCCGAGATCGACGGGTACGCCCGCGTGGACTGAGCCGCCGGAGCGCTTCCTCATTCGAGCCGGCGGTCCGGGCGGTCGGCACGGCCCGGACCGCCGACACGGGCTGTCGGCACGGGCTGTCGGCACGGGCTGTCGGCACGGGCGGCCGCTGCCGGGCGCACGTCCGGGGGCGGCCGTTCCCGGGGGCGGCGGACCGTCCCCGGCGGGGTCCGGCGGGACTGCTCCGACGCGGTTCGGCGAGGTCGGGCGGGCTCCCCGGCCGAGGCCACCGCTCTGACCAGTACCTCCGCGGTGTGGGACGGAACACTTCTGGTTTGGCGCGACGCACACGGGTAGTCGCACCTGTACACCCCAGAAGATCACAGTCCTATTACGGCAAGGCGGTGCAAGTAACTGTGAAGAACGTGTTCGTGGTCGGTTTGGACGAGCGCAACCTGGAGATCCTGCGCAGGACCCCGACCGGCCGCCAATGCCGGTTCCACCAACTGCTGGACCTGGACGAACTCCAGGCCGGCGAGGTGGACATCAACGCACTGATTGCCAAGGCCGAGCAGATCCTGGACGACTTCGACGGCTCCGTCGACGCGATCGTCGGTTTCTGGGACTTCCCGGTGACCCTGCTCGTCCCCATCCTGTGCTCCAGCCGCGGCCTGCCCTCGGCATCGCTGGAGTCCTTCGTCAAGTGCGAGCACAAGTACTGGAGCAGGCTGCTACAGAGCGAGGTCATCGACGAGCACCCGCCCTTCGCCCTGGTCGACCTCAACGACGAGAACGTCAAGCCCCCGGAGAGCCCGGGCTACCCGATGTGGCTCAAGCCGGTGAAGTCGGCCTCCTCCCTGCTGGCCTTCCGCGTAGACGACGACGAGGGCTTCTACGACGCCGTGGCCAAGATGCGCGAGGGCATCGACATGATCGGCCGACCCTTCGAGCAGATCCTGGAGCGGGTGGACCTGCCCCCGGAGATCGCCTCCGTGGGCGGACGCACCTGCCTGGCCGAGGGCGCGATGCACGGCGTGCAGGCCGCCGTCGAGGGCTACGTCTACAAGGGCGAGGTCGTGGTCTACGGCTCCCTCGACTCGGTCGACTACCCCGCCAGCCCGGTGTTCCTGCGCCACCAGTACCCCTCCGAACTTCCCGACGAGGTGGTCCAGCAGATGCGCGACGTCGCCGTCAAGGTCATCAGGAAGTCCGGGATGGACAACTCCACCTTCAGCATCGAGTTCTTCTACGACCCGGTCGAGGAGGGCCTCAACCTCCTGGAGGTCAACACCCGCCACTCCCAGTCCCACGCGAAGCTCTTCGAACTGGTGGACGGAGTCCCCAACCACGAGCGCATGCTCCGGCTGGCCCTCGGACAGGACCCGCGCCTGCCCGACGACATGAAGGGCGAGTTCAACGTGGCCGCGGAGTGGTACTACCGCCGGTTCGACGACGGCGTCGCCGTGCGCGTGCCCACCCCGGAGGAGGTCGCCGAGGTCGAGGAGTCCCTGCACGGCGTGAGCGTCGACGAGATCGTGCCCCAGCAGGGCGAGCGCCTCTCGGACATGGCCTTCCAGGACAGCTACAGCTTCGAGCTCGCCAAGATCACCATCGGCGCCGAGGACGACACCGAGCTGCGCGCCAAGTACGAGCGCTGCGTGGAGGACCTGAAGTTCGAGTTCATCGATGACGGCGACGACTCCTCCGACAGGACGGTCCAGCACTGAAGGGAGGCCCCCGTACATGCACGTGGTCAATAACCTGCCGCACGCCGTGCACATCGACGAGCACCTCTGGATCCCCATGTCGGACGGCGTGCGGCTGGCCGCCAAGGTGTGGCGCCCCACCTCCTCGGACGCGACCCCGGTACCGGCGGTGCTGGAGTACATCCCCTACCGCAGACGCGACCTGACGGCCGTGCGGGACTCCATGCACCACCCCTACATCGCCGGGCACGGCTACGTCTGCGTCCGCGTGGACCTGCGCGGAACCGGTGACTCCGAGGGCGTGCTCACCGACGAGTACCTGGAACGCGAACAGCAGGACGCCGAGGAGATCCTGGCCTGGCTGGCCGAACAGCCCTGGTGCGACGGCAACACCAGCATGATGGGGCTGTCCTGGGGCGGGTTCGCCGCCCTACAGGTGGCGGAGCGGCAGCCTCCCAGCCTCGGCACGATCATCATCAGCTCCTTCACCGACGACCGCTACGGCGACGACTTCCACTACATGGGCGGCTGCCTGCTCTCGGACAACCTCGCCGAGGCGGGGACGATGTTCGCCGCGGCCACCCTGCCCCCCGACCCGGTCATCGTCGGCGAAGAGTGGCGGCGGATGTGGTTCGAGCGGCTGGAGGCCAGCGAGCCGTGGGTCCTGGAGTGGCTGCGCCACCAGCGGCACGACGACTACTGGCGGCACGCCTCGGTGTCGGAGAACTACTCCCAGGTGCGCTGCCCCGTCCTGGCCTCCAGCGGATGGGCCGACGGCTACTCCAACGCCGTCCTGCGGCTCCTGTGGAACCTGAAGGCCCCCGCCAGGGGACTGGTCGGCCCCTGGTCGCACCGCTACCCGCACATGGGCGAGCCCGGCCCGGCGATCGGCTACCTCCAGGAGGTCGTGCGCTGGCTGGACCACTGGCTCAAGGGCGAGGACAACGGGATCGACGAGGGCCCGTCCCTGTGGGCGTGGATGCAGGACAGCGTCGCGCCCTCCACCGCCTACCACCAGCGCCCGGGACGGTGGGTGCGTGAGGAGGAGTGGCCCTCACCGAACGTGAAGTACACCCCCTATCCCCTGGCCAAGTACAGGATCGGATCCCCCGGGGAGGAGATCCGGAGCGAGTCCCTGACCCTGCGGTCCCCGCTGACCGTGGGCCAGTTCGCGGGCAAGTGGGCCTCCTACAACGCCCCGCCCGACCTGCCCTACGACCAGCGCGAGGAGGACGGCGGCTCCCTGGTCTTCGACAGCGAGGTCCTGGCCGAGGACGTGGAGATCCTGGGCACCGGCGCGGTGGAACTGGAGGTCTCGGTCACCGAGCCCGTGGCCATGGTCGCGGCCCGGCTGGTCGACGTCGACCCCGAGGGCAGCGCCACGCGCGTGACCTACGGGCTGCTCAACCTCACCCACCGCACCGGGCACGAGCACCCGGAGTCGCTGGAGCCGGGCGAGATCTACCAGGCGAGGCTGACTCTGAACGGTGTCGCGCAGGTCTTCCCGGCCGGCCACCGGATCCGGCTGTCGCTGTCCACCTCCTACTGGCCGCTGGCCTGGCCGCCGCCGCGTCCGGTGATGCTGACCGTGCACCCGCAGAACAGCAAACTGATCCTGCCGGTGCGCCCGCACCCCGAGACCGACGAGCCGCACCCGCAGCCCTTCGGGGAACCGGAGGCGGCGCCGGCGATCCCCACCACGCGCAGGGAGAAGCCGGAACACCGCTGGACCGTCCACCGTGACCTGGTGGACACCCACTCCTCCCTGGAGATCGTCAAGGACGGGGGCATCCTGCACTTCGACGACATCGACCTGGACGTCGGGCGCCGCGCCTACGAGCTCTACGAGTCCGTGGCCGGTGACTTCGCCTCCGCGCGCGGACAGTCGACGTGGACGGTCCGGTTCGCTCGCGGCGAGTGGCGCACCCGCACCGAGACCCACACGGTGCTGGAGTGCACAGAGACCGACTTCCGGGTGTACGCGACCCTGGACGCCTTCGAGAACGACGAGCGGGTCTTCTCCCGGCAGTGGCGGGAGACGCTGCCCCGCGACCACGTGTGACCGGAGCCCGGTTCCCGGACGCGGTGGACGGCGGTACAAAGCCGGAACCGTGTCCGGGACCGGGGACCCGGACCCGGGGTAGGGACCCGGGACAGGCACAGGGCAGGGGGCGAGACAGGAAGCCGGACAGGAGACCGGGAGCGGACCGATCAAAGAGGGGAGCGGTTCCGATGCCCACACAAGACCGGCAGGAGGCGGACCTTCGGGGGCGTCCCCGGGGACGGGTGCGACACCCGGGCACGTCGGAGACCGCGCGTCTGCTGACCTCGGTCCTGCTGCCCAACGTGGCCCGGGGCGTGATCCTGCGCCGCCCCCTGATGACCAGGCTGGTCACAGGGCTGGACGCCGACCGCAGGGCGGTCGCCGTCCTGCGCGAGATGCGCGAACGCCACGGCGACGACCCCCTGCCGCTGCGCTTCGCGGGGCGCCGGGCGGCACTGGTGCTGTCCGCCGAGGACGCACGCCGAGTACTGCGCGAGACCCCGGAGCCCTTCTCCCCCGCCGGCAGGGAGAAGAGCGGCGCCCTGTCGCACTTCGAGCCGCACGGAGTACTCGTCTCCGACCAGGCGGACCGCCCCCGGCGGCGCGCGGCCAACGAGGCCGCCCTGGTACCGGGACAGGCGGTCCACCCCGACGGGGACGTCCTCGCGGCGCAGGCCGACGAGGAGGCGCTCGCCCTCGCACTCGCCCTGCGCGAGGACGGCGGCGACCTGGACTGGTGGCGCTTCACCCGGTCCTTCAACGCGATGGCCCGGAGGATCGTCTTCGGCGCCTTCGCCGCGGACGACCACCGGACGACCGAACTGCTGTACAACCTGCGGGCACGCGCGAACTGGACGTACCTGGCCCCCGTCCACCACGGAGCCAGGACCGAGTTCCTCGACCGGGTGCGCGCCAACGTCGAACGCGCCGAGCCGGGCAGCCTCGCCCGGAGGCTGACCGCGGCGGCACCCGCCGGGGACGGCACGGACCCGCGCCCGCAGGACCAGGCGGCACACTGGCTGTTCGCGTTCGACGCGGCCGCCGTCGCCGCGTTCCGCTCCCTGGCCCTGCTGACCTCGCTCAGCCCCGGAGCCCACGAGGCCCGCGAGGAGATCGACACCCGCGAGGGACTCGACCTGCCGCTGCTGCGGGCGACGGTGCGCGAGTCGGTACGGCTGTGGCCGACCACGCTCATGGTGCTCCGGGAGAGCACACGCGAGACGGCCTGGCGGGAGGAGGTCCTCGAAGCGGGAACCGTCTTCCTGATCGTGAGCTCCTACTTCCACCGGGACTCCTCGCGGCTTCCCTACGCCGACGCGTTCGAGCCCGGGATCTGGCTCGACGGACGCGCCGAGAACGAGCCCGGCATCCTGCCCTTCAGCCAGGGACCGGCCGCGTGCGCGGGGATCGACCTGGTGCCGCTGGCGGTGTCCCTGTTCCTGCGCGCGCTGCTCCGGGGCCGGGACCCGGCCCGTGTGGACGCGGGCGGCCCGCTGCCCGCGTCGGGCCTGCCCGCGTCGCTGAACCACTTCGCACTGCGGTTCTCGCTTTCGACCTGAGCTCCGGGCCGGATCCGCGGCGGGTCCGGCCCGGGCCTGTTGAGGAGGAGACATGAGCGTCGTCGAACAGATGCTGGACACCCACCCCGGCAACCGGGGATTCGGGGTGGAGGGGAAGCTCCGGGCCTGTATCGAGGCCTGCGGGGAGTGCGCACAGGTCTGCACCCTGTGCGCGGACGCGTGCCTGGGCGAGAGGGACGTGGCGGAACTGGTCACGTGCGTGCGCGCCGACCTGGACTGCGCGGACCTGTGCGAGGCCACCCAGAGGGTGCTCTCCCGCCGGACCGAGGGCGACGACACCCTGGTCCGGGCGCTGGTGAAGGCGTGCGCGGAGGCCTGCCGCATGTGCGGCGAGGAGTGCGAGCGGCACGCCTCGCGCCACGAGCACTGCTGGGTGTGCGCCGAGGCGTGCCGCCGCTGCGAGAGCGCGTGCCGCGAGCTCCTCGCGGCCCTGTGAGGGGGCCGCACCGCCCACACCCGAAGGAGGGCAGCGATGGAATGGCCGACACTCGGCTGGCTTTTCGGGATCCTGGTGGCCATCGCCATCCCGATCGCGGTGATCTTCCTCGTGCTGTGGATCATCCGCCGGGAGACGATCCGCAAGCAGGAGGCCGTGCGCTCGCCGGACTACTGGAAGGAGAGGCCCGAGGGCAGGCGGTACCCGACCGGGTGGGAGAACAGAGGCAGCATGCCCGGCCTGGGAACCGCACGGCCCGGAGAGGGAACCGCCGAGGAGCCCCAGTCCGGCGGGGACTGGAAACCGCCGCCCGAGGGCGGTGACCCGCCCGACCGCGGGCCGACACCGCCCGACGACGGCTGGAGGCCGCCGCCCGCGGGGCGGTGACCTCCCTCGGATCGTCAGGCGTGCCCCGCTCCGCTCGGACACGGCAGTCAGGGCACGGACCCGGCTACGGACCCGACCGGCGGGACGGGGCCGGCGGGCGGGGCATGGGCGCGGTGGGCGGCATACGGGCGCGGTGGGTGGGATGGAGCCGGCGAGCGGGGTACGGCCCCGGCCGGGTTCAGACGCGGTCGGCGGGGAAACCGCCCGTGGCGACCGGCCCCCACCTCTCCGGGGTGACGCGGATCAGCGCCTTGCCCTGGCGGCGCATGGCCTCGCGGTACTCGTCCCAGTCGGGGTGCTCGCCGGAGATCACCCGGAAGTACTCGACCAGGGGCTCGACGGCCTCCTCGCCGTCGATGACCTCGGCCTCGCCGTCGACCTGGACCCAGGGGCCGTCGAAGTCCTCCGACAGGACCACGACACTGACCCGGGGGTCGCGCCGGGCGTTGCGGGTCTTGGCGCGCTCGGGATAGGTGGACACCACGATCCTGCCCTCGGTGTCCACACCGCAGGTGACCGGCGAGGCCTGGGGCTCACCGTCGGACCGGCGGGTGATGAGGAGCGCCCGGTGCCGGGGACGTACGAACTCCAGCAGACCGTCGAGGTCGACACGGGTGTTGGTGGCGATCGAAGGGCTCATCGTCTCGCTTTCACTGCTCGCGGTGCCCGCGCCCGTCGCGGGGACCGGGCCAGCGTATCCCCGCACGCGCGAGGAGCGCCGGGGCCGACGCGGCCCCGGCGCTCCTGGCAATCGCTCTTACTCTTCCCCGCGGTCGCCCTCCCCGAAGTCCTCCCGGTTGAGGTTCTCCTGCTCCATCTTGTCCTGGAGCTCGGCTTCCATCTCTCCCCGGGTGTCCGGACGCTGCTGGTCGTCGCTGTGGTCGGCGTTGACGACCTGGTCGGTGTCCCTGGTCTTCGGCCTGGACTCCTCCGGAACGCTCATGTCCGGGCCTCCTCCCTAGTCGGATTCCTGGCAAGCCCCTACCCGGCGTCATCAGCGATCACACGCTCCCTGCGTCCCAGGAGCCCCACGGGTGACCGAGGTCGCAGCGGGACGTGGCGGCGTGTCCTGAGAGGTCGTCTCCGCGTGCGCGGGGAGCACGCGCTCACCGACCTCGGGGGGACAGGGGTCGAGACCATCCCCGCGTGCGCGGGGAGCACAGTAACTGAGCTGCGAACTTACCAGCGACAAGCGAGCGTTTTTCCAACTTCTCGAAAGTTAGACATAAATCCCAAAGTGACCATTGGCGCACAAATCCCGCATTTATGGGCTAACACGACTCGCCCTGTTTAGTGCCGACGAGGAAAGCATGCCACTCGCCACCAGGGAACGAGAGAGCGCACAACGTACGGTGGCTGGTGTCCCGGACCGCTGCTGCGCCACCCAGGTCGGCCACCTCGACACACGCGGCCTCGCTCTGCGAGTAGCTCGATTTGCGGAAAACGGCGTCGTCACCGACGACGAAGACTGATGACTGCATGCTTCTAGTCCTTGTGCTGGCGGTGCTCGTCGGCGATACCTCGGAGCAGCTTGAGGGTGGGCTTTCCGTCGTCCAGGGCAGACGCGCGTAGGCGGTTGAACGTTCCCGCGTAGTGCTCCACGTTTTCCGCACTGGACATGAACATGTGGGACGAAGGGCCCTGGAGATAGACCGTCACCAGCCCATGGTGGTCCACGCGCAGGATGGAGAACGAAGCGAGGGTCAGAGCCGCGTGGGCCCCGGCGCTGTAGGGCAGCACCTGAAGCGTGACGTTCGGAAGAGCGGCCAACTCGACAAGATGATCAAGCTGCTCTGCCATGAGCCCACCGCCACCGATACGCTGCCGCAGAGCGGCTTCAGCGACGATCATCCACACCTCAGGCGGAGCGGTCTTCGTCAGCACCTCCTGTCGGGTGAGACGGACCTGAACTTCTCGGTCGAGATCGCTGTCAGGACGCATGGTCGCCTCGATGACCGCGCGAGCATAGGCCTCCGTCTGAGCCAGACCGGGGATGAGCTGGGACTGGTACATCTCGACCGAGGTCGCCTGAGCCTCGATGTTGGCGTACGACCGGTAGCTCCGTTCCAGCTCGTAGGGCTGCCAGCGGTCCGGCTCACGCGCCTGCTTCCGGAGCGCGAGCAGACGGTCAAGTTCCTCCGAGGCCCCGTACAGGCTGAGCAGGCGCTCGATGGCCGCAGGACCAGGCACCGCCCCACCGTCGCCGGGCGTCTCCCAACGCGACAAGCTACTGGGCGCGGTCCGCATGGCCTTGACCACGTCACCGAACTTGCGTTCACCTCGGAGCTGTCGCAGCTCCTGTGCTAGTTGCCACTGCGCAAGCGTCGGGTTGTCAGCCATCCCTTGATAATGCCCTTCTTCGCATGAGGGGACAAAATTCGCCACTTTCAAAAGCTACTTGCATTTGCTCGTGGCTCTTAGTTTACTGATGGTGAAGCACCTCACTTTTCCAAGGAGGCCTCATGGCTATGAGCCGCCAGACAAGCAGCAGGTCAGCGAGCGCGGAGCATTCTCAGGGAACCGCGTCGGAATGGGAGCGGTTCGGGGAGCGGGTCCGGGCAGTGCGGGAGCGCCTGGGCCTGTCGGTCGAGGAGCTGGCCGAGGGCGCTTCCGCCTCTCCCCACCGGATCCGGCAGGTCGAGTCCGGCTCCTACGAACCCCAGCGCAACGACGCCCGCCGCCTGGACAGCGCCCTCCAAGCCGAGGGCGTGCTGTGGGACGCCTGGGCGCAGACCTTCATCACAGCCGGCCTTCGGGCCGGTGCCACCGTGGCCGACCTGCTCCCCCAGGCGTTCCAGGTCCGGGCCTACGCTCCCCTCGTCCTGCCCGACGGCTTCCTCACCGAGGACTACGCCCGCGCGCTGAACCGGGTCGAGCGCCCGATGGAGGCCGACTTCCTCATCCCGGACCGGCCCACGATCCGCGAGGTCTGCGGCACGTTCCCCGGCCCGCCGTACTACTGCCTGATCGCCGACGAAGCCTCCCTGACCCGCCCGGTCGCCTCCCCCAGCGTCATGCGCGCCCAGCTCACCCGCCTTCGCGACCTGGCCACCGGCGACCGCGTCACCGTTCACCTGCTCCCCCAGGGCACCGCACCCCACCCCGGCCTGCGCGGCGCGTTCTGGACGCTGGCCTTCTCCCCGCGCCACAGCCTCGCCTACACCCCGCATCCGCGCGGACCAGGCCACCTGGTCACCGACGCCACCCACATCAAGGGCTACGCCGACCTGTTCTCCACCCTCCAGGGCGTGGCCCTGTCGGCCACCGACTCCCTGCGGCTGCTGGACCAGGTCATCGAGCGCTTCCCCGACAAGCCCAGGCGGCGCGCCCTCACCACGGGTCTGCACCACGGGACCAGCGACACGTATGGCACCGCCGCCGCGGCCAGGGGCTGACCACGAACTCGTCCCCCCGTGTCACCGGCCGGACACGTCAAAGCCCTGGCAGGCGTTAGTCCGCCTCCAGGGCACGGCCAGCACACAGAACACCCAACAAAAAGGAGATACCGGCATGGTCATTGTGCCGCAGACCTCTGTCGCCACCACCCACCCGGAACGGCGCTGGGAACCGCGCCTCTACCCCGGCACCCTGGCCACCGCCAGCCGTGTGCGCTCGGACATGCGCACCGACCTGGCCCGGCTCATCGGGCTCGGTGACGACCTGGTCGCGACCGTGGTGCTGTGCGTCAGCGAGATGTTCGCCAACGCCGTCGAGCACTCGCGGTCGGGAGAGGCCGACGGCCGGGTCATCCGCACCCTGGCCGTCCACTCCGCACCGGACGCCGGGACCGTGCTGCGTCTGTCGGTCATCGACGACGGCACCAAGGACACCGGCCCTCTGATCCCCCGCCAGCGCACGGCCGAGGAGTGGCGGGAGGCCGAGCACGGCCGGGGCCTGCTGCTCGTCGAGCACACGGCCGCCGGCTGGGGCACGCGTCCCGTGCTGGACTTTCCCTTCTGCGCGGGGTTGGGCACGGTGACCTGGGCCGAGTTCGCCCTTCCCGCGCCCGCGGGGGCTGAGCGCGGTCGCTGACGGTTCCGATCACGCCGATCACGCGGAAGGTCCCGGGAGCGCCCCGTCGAACGCGTTCCCGGGACCACTGGCCACTCCGTGGCCACTACTCCCCCCGCTCCCCCGCCCTACTTGGCGAGGAAGGCCAGCAGGGCCTCGGTGACCTCATCGGCGTGGGTCCACAGCAGACCGTGCGGGGCGCCCTCGATCTCGACGTAGTCCGCCGACGGCAGCAGGGCGGCGAACGCGCGGCCGGTGGCGTCGATCGGCAGGATGTTGTCCGCGGTGCCGTGCAGGATCAGCGCGGGAACGTCGATCTTGGGGATGTCGGCGCGGAAGTCGGTGAACCAGGTCAGCGGAGCCGCCGCCGCGGCGACCGCGCCCGAGCCCGCCGCGACGTTCCAGCTGTTGCGGACGGCCTCCTCGCTGATGCGGGTGCCCAGGTTCTCGTCGAGGTTGTAGAAGTTCTTGTAGAAGTCGGTGAAGTAGGCGTACCGGTCGGCCTTGACGTCGGCGACGACCCCGTCGAAGAACTCCCGGGGCGCGGCACCGTTCGGGTTGTCCTCGGTCTTGAGCAGGAACGGCTCCAGGGAGGCCAGGAAGGCGGCCTTGGCGACGCGGGCGGAACCGTAGGTGCCCAGGTAGCGGCCGACCTCGCCGGTGCCCATGGAGAAGCCGACCAGGACGGCGTCGGTGAGGTCGAGCGTCTCCAGGACCGTGTTGAGGTCGGCGGCGAAGGTGTCGTAGTCGTAGCCGGTGGAGGGCTGGGAGGACTGCCCGAAGCCGCGGCGGTCGTAGGTGATGACCCGGTACCCGGTGTCGAGCAGGGCGGCGGCCTGCTTCTCCCAGGAGTGGCCGTCGAGCGGGTAGCCGTGGATGAGGACGACCGGCTGGCCGGTGCCCCGGTCCTCGTAGTACAGCTCGATCGGAGTGCTGTTCTCGGTTCCGACGGTGATGCGCCCCATGATGGACCTCTCCCCTGAATGAGAACGATCGTTCTCATCTGAGCCAATGGGCGAGAACGAACGTTCTCGCTTGTTGTGAAGTCTAGAGAACGATCGTTCTCAACGCAAGTACACTGGCGGACATGGACATGAACAAAGAGGAGTACCGCCAACGGATCATCGCCGCGGCCGACCGGCTCTACTACACGCGGGGCTTCTCGTCCGTGGGCATGGACCAGCTACGGGACGCCGCCGGGGTCTCGCTGCGCCGCCTCTACCAGCTGTTCCCCTCCAAGAACGACGTCGTCATGGCCGTCCTGCGGGGCCGGCGGCGGATGTGGGCCGAGGGGCTGGACGAGCACGTGAGAGCGGCCGGCACTCCCCGGGAGAAGCTGTTGGCGGTCTACGGGTTCCTGTCCGACTGGTTCTGCGAGGAGGACTTCCGGGGGTGCGGGTTCATCAACGCCTTCGCGGAGCTGGGTGCGGTCAACTCCGACGTCGCCGACATCGCGCGCGAGCACAAGGTGTCCTTCCAGCGCTACCTGGGCGAGCTGGTGGAACGGATCGGCGTGGACCCCTCCCTCGCCGTGCAGCTCGCGCTCCTGGCGGAGGGTGCGCAGACCACCGCCGCGATCACCGGTCAGGCGGAGGCGGCCGACCGGGCGCACGAGGCCGCCGAGGTGCTCATCGACGCGGCCCTGGAAAGGGCCGGCTCCGACTCGCGGGGAAAGAACTCCCGGGCCTGCGTCCCGAGCGACGCGTAGGCCGAGCCGTCCTGCGTGCGCGAAGGCACGGGGAGCCTCCCGAGCCCTACCGGCCGTTCGTTACGGACGTCTCCAACGGCTCCCCAGCAGGCCCGCCCGAGGACGGATTGCTCCAGCCGGGCCGGCCGCCGGAGGGCCGCCCGGCCGAGAACACGGACCAGGCCGCCGACTCCCCCGACGGCCGCGTGGCCCCGGACACGGTGGTCTTCCGCACCCGGAGCCACGGCGGCGGGACGGCAACCGGTGACCCGAGGCCCCGCCACGGCGCGGCCGTGGGCGCGAAGCGTCCGGTCCTGCCCTTCTTTCACATCCTCCCATGAGTTCATTTATATATAGCTAATTAGGAACCCGAAAGCCTCCGCGACCTCGGAGGCATCGCCGGACAAGGTGATGGGGCAACGGAAAAGTCATCCATGCGCAGGGTTTCACTCTGACCGGGTCTCGTGTTAGCTATATTAAAAGGAACCAAAAAGAGCACTCGACGACAGCCCCGTGCCGTGGGAGCCCTGATGAAACCGCCCTCCTCCGAGGTAGACCCCGCCGAAGATCCCGAGTTGTTGTTCCCCGCGCCGAGGACCTGTCCCTTCAGCCCCCCGGAGGCGTACACGCGGCGTCGGCGCGAACGCCCCCTCGCCCCGGTCAGGATGCTGGGCGGGAACGAGGCGTGGATGGTCACCCGCTACGAGGACGTGCGCTCCGTCCTCGGCCACCAGCACACGAGCGCGGACCGGCGTGCGCCGGGCTTCCCCCGCTTCGCCCCCGCCGGCGAGCGGCTGCGCCGCGACTCCTACTTCCGGACGCCCCTGAACTGGCAGGATCCGCCGGAGCACACACGCACCCGGAGCGCTCTCACCGCCGAGTTCACGATGCGCCGGGTGTCGCGGCTACGACCGCGCATCCAGGAGATCACCGACGCCCGCGTGGACCGGATGCTGCGCTCCGGCGGACCGCTGGACCTGGTCCGGCACCTGGCGCTGCCCGTGCCGTCGACGGTGATCTGCGAGATCCTCGGGGTGCCCTACTCGGAACACGCGCGTTTCGAACCCGACAGCGCCCTGATGATGGACCGGAACACCCCCGCCGCCGAACGCTTCCGAGCGGCGCACACCGTCCGCTCGTACCTGGGGGAGGTGGTGGCGTGGAAGGAGCGGTGCCCCGGCGACGACCTCCTCAGCCGTCTCCTGGCCGAAGCCGAGACCGAGGGGCGCCCGGATCCCGACGGGGTGACCAGCACCGCGTTCGTGCTGCTCGTCGCGGGACACATCACCACCTCCAGCATGATCTCCCTGGGGACGCTGGCCCTGCTGGAACACCCCGGACAGCTCGCCCTGATGACCGCTGATCCGGCGCGCGTCCCCGGTGCGGTGGAAGAGCTGTTGCGCTACTGCAGCATCGTCGAGGCCGCGACGGCCCGCACCGCGTCGGCCGACCTCGACATCGCGGGGACCCGGATCGCGAACGGCGAGGGGCTGGTTCCGGTGATCCAGACCGCCAACCGCGACCCCGAGGTCTTCGACCGCCCCGACGAACTCGACATCGGCCGCCGCGGACGGGGGCACCTGTCGTTCGGGCACGGCCGGCACCACTGCCTGGGCAAGAACCTGGCCCGCGCCGAACTCCAGATCGTCCTCGGCACCCTCTTCCGGCGGATCCCCTCCCTTCGCGCGGCGGTCCCGCTGGGCGAAGTCGCCTTCCGCGGCGAGTCGAACATCCACGGCCTGCGAGAGCTCCCCGTGACGTGGTGACCCCTCTGGACCCGACGACTCCGCGGGGGACCCGCCGCGGATCCGAGAAGAAAGGCAGGACGTCCATGAAGGACACCGGCGGCAGGGATCCCCGAGTCTTCCCCCACGACTCCGAACCGGAGCTGGAGGCGCGTCGCGCCCTGGCCAAGCTCCTCTCCGAGACGCCGATCCCCCCGGAGGAACTGGTCGACGCCCTCCCCCTCTACCTCCGTCGGCAGCAGATCGCCGACCTGATGTCCATGGACGCCCTCTACCGGATGGTCCTCGACGTCCCGGGGGTCATCATGGAGTTCGGTGTCCGGCACGGCCGTCACCTCGCGGCCTTCACCGCCCTGCGGGGAGTGTACGAGCCCTACAACCCCTTCCGCAGGGTGGTCGGGTTCGACACCTTCACCGGTTTCCCCGACGTCTCCCCCGTGGACCAGGTGAGTCCGAGCGCGGTGGTCGGCAGGTTCGCCCTGCCCCCGAGCTACCCCGACCACCTGCGAGCGGTGGTCGCGGCGCACGAGCAGGCCGATCCCATGCGGCACGTCGGCGAACGCACGATCGTCGTCGAGGGCGACGTCAGGGAGACCCTGCCGCGCTACTTGGAGGACAATCCCCACACCGTGATCGCCCTCGCCTACTTCGACCTGGACGTCTACGCGCCGACCCGTGCCGCGCTGGAGTGCGTCCGTCCCTACCTGACCAAGGGCAGCGTGCTCGCCTTCGACGAGCTCGACCACCCCAAGTGGCCGGGCGAGAACCTCGCGGTACGGGAGACGCTGGGGCTCGGCAGCGGCGAGTTCCGCCTCCTCCCGGGGCGCCCCGCCCCCGCCTACCTCCGATGGCCGGGATGACCCCGTGCCGACCGCGACGGAGGGTCGCGGGGGCCCTCGGACGACACGAGAGACCGTTCCGAGCGGGCCCTGGTCCGCTCCTGACGCAAGACGGTGATCGCACCCCATGAAAGGCATCGTCCTCGCGGGAGGCAGCGGCAGCAGGCTCTCCCCGCTGACCAAGTCGACGTCCAAGCACCTGCTCCCGGTCTACGACAAGCCCATGGTCCACTACCCGTTGGCGACGCTCATGGAGATGGGCGTTCGCGAGATCCTGTTGGTGTCCACCCCGCGCGACCTGCCCCGGTACCGGCTCCTCCTCGGTGACGGGCACCAGCTCGGGATCGACATCTCCTACGCCGAGCAGCCGGAGCCGAGCGGGCTGGCGGAGGCGTTCACACTCGGTTCCGACTTCGTCGGCGCGGACAGCGTCGCGCTCGTCCTGGGCGACAACCTGTTCCACGGGCAGGACCTGCCCCGGTTGCTCCGGGAGTCCGCCGAAGGGCTGGACGGGTGCGTCCTCTTCGGCCGCCGGGTCCCGGACCCCCACCGCTACGGTGTCGCCGAGGTGGGTCCCGAGGGCTCGCTCCGCTCCATCGAGGAGAAACCCGGCCGTCCCCGTTCCGACCTGGCGGTCACCGGGCTCTACCTCTACGACAACGACGTCCTGGATATCGCCGCCGAGGTCAAGCCCTCGGACCGGGGGGAGCTGGAGATCACCGACGTCAACCTGGCCTACCTCGAGCAGGGCCGGGCGCGGCTCGTGAACCTGGGCCCCGACGTGCTCTGGATGGACGCGGGGACCGAGGAATCCCTTCTGGAAGCAGCCCTGCGGGTACGGGACACGGCGCGCCGCGACGGGGTGCGCGTCGCCTGCCTGGAGGAGATCGCCCTGCGGGAGGGGTACATAGACGCGGACGACTGCCTGGCCCTCGCCGAGGAGCTCGGGCAGTCGCCCTACGCCGAGTACGTCGTCCGCGCCGCGGTCGGCGCACGCGTCCGCCGCTGACGGGCCGTGTAGCGGCCCGGGGCCGCTACACGGCCCGTGCCACCGCGCGCAGGCAGAGTGTCGTCGAGGGGAGCGCGACGCCGTCGGCGTCCGCGTGGGAGGCTTCGACCTCCTCGGCGACCGCCTGCCAGACCTCGGGCGCGTCCTCGGTACCGTACCTGTCGCGTACACGCGCCATCAGCGCGGGCGGTGCGACGGCACGTGTGAACTCCGCGTACTGGGCGCCCGTGGCCAACCGGAACGGCGCCACGGTCTCGGTGACCGTCACGTCCTCGAACCCGGCCTCGCGCAGCTCGGCGGTCGCCTGCGCCGGGTCCGCCATGGTGAACGGTCCGGGGGCGCCCGGCGCGGGCGGCGGTAGTTCGAGCATCCTGCCGATCACCCCGTAGCCGAACGACATCATCGGCGCCGCACCGGGCGGTCCCCAGACCGCGGCGGCCAGGACCCCGCCGGGCACGAGCAGCCGGGCGAGCGCGCGCATCATGCCCACCCGGTCCACGGCGAACATCAGCCCCCACCGGCTGAGCACCACGTCGAATGAGCCCGGCGCGCGGTCGATCCCCTCCAGGTCCGCCACGGCGAACTCGACGTTGCTCCTTCCGTCGGCCCTTCGGGCCGCGAGCTCCAGCATCCGCGGGGAGATGTCGACGCCGAGGACGCTCCCGCCCGGGCCGACCGCGTCGGCGGCCGTCAGCGCGGGTTCCCCGGGCCCTGTCGCGACGTCGAGCACCCGCTGGCCCGGCCGGACGCCACCGAGCTCCAGCAAGTGGTCCGTCACCCGCGACGCACCCCGCTCGAAGGTGTCGAACACGACTGCCCAGCCCGGGCTGATGGCGTCCCAAGCAGCACGCTGGTCGCTCTTGACGGTGTGCGGATCAAGGTACGGACGGGACACGCTATACCTCCTGGGGTGGAACGGACATCGGGGGCCGGGCGAGGGGGCCAGGCCCTTGGGTCAGCAGGCGGCGGTGCCCACGGAGTGCCCCCACCACCGGCGGTTGGTCCGGTACCAGGCGACCGTGTCGGCCATGCCGTCCGCCAGGTCGACGGTCGGGCGGAAACCGAGCTCAAAGCGGATCTTGGCCCAGTCCAGCGAATAGCGCCGGTCGTGCCCCTTTCGGTCCTCCACGTGGCGGACCCTGTCCCAGCCCCGGCCGCAGGCGGTGAGCAGGGCGCCGACCGTCTCCTTGTTGGTCAGCTCCGTGCCGCCGACGTTGTAGACCTCTCCGCTTCGGCCGTGCAGGAGGACCCTCTGCACGGCGTCGCACAGGTCGTCCACGTGGATCCATTCCCGCACGTGCATGCCGTCGCCGTAGAGGGGTACCTCTCCGCCCTCCAGGAGGCGGGTGACGGAAAGGGCGACCAGCTTCTCCGGGAACTGGTAGGGCCCGTAGGCGTTGCAGCTGCGGAGGATCCGCACGTCCATGCGATGCGTGCGGTGGTAGGAGAGGGCCAGCAGGTCCGCCGCCGCCTTGGACGCGGCGTAGGGAGAGCTGGGACGCAGCGGGGAGTCCTCCGTGCAGGCTCCCGACTCCACCGACCCGTAGACCTCGTCGGTGGAGACTTGGACGAAGGGCCCCGCCCCGTACTCACGGCAGGCGTCGAGCAGCGTCTGGGTACCCACGACGTTGGACAACACGAAGTCCTGAGCCGACAGGATGGACCGGTCGACGTGCGACTCGGCCGCGAAGTGGACCACGGCGTCGTGCGTGGAGACGAGCGCCCGGACCAGGGCGGCGTCGGTGGTGTCACCCTCCACGAAGGTGAACCCGGGTGTTCCCTCCACCGCTTCGAGGTTGGCCCTGTTACCGGCGTAGGTGAGCTTGTCGAGCACGGTGACCCGCCGCGTCGCGCCGTACGGCTCCGGCGCGGGGGATCCGAGGAGGCGCCGGACGTAGTTGGAGCCGATGAACCCGGCCGCCCCCGTGACAAGGATCCTCATACGCCGCTCCGCCCGCACTCGTCGCCGCCCGTAGGCCCGGCCGCGCCGCAGGGGGGAGCCCCTCCCGCGCCCGCGCCGACCTCCGGCCTCCTGGGAGCGTCCACACACCCCACCCCTCCACGTCGTGGCGCTCCCCCGTCAAACGGTGGCGCGCAGTGCCGTCAACAGGTCCTCGACCAGGTCCGCGGCGTCCTCGATCCCCGCCGACACCCGGACCAGGTCATCGGTGAGGCCCAGTTCCAGCCGCGTGCTCCGGGGGATCCCCGCGTGCGTCGACCGCGCCGGGCACTGGATGAGCGATCCGACTCCGCCGAGGCTCACCGCGCAGGAGTGGAGCCGCAGCCGGCGGAAGAGCTTCTCCGGCTCGACCGGGCACTCGAAGCAGACGATGGAGCCGGGCCCCGACATCTGCCTTCCGGCCACGTCGTGCTGGGGGTGTTCGGGCAGCCCCGGGTAGCGGACGGCCCCGGTGAGGCCCGAGTCCCGCAGCGCCTCGGCTATCGCCTGCGCGTTGGCCACCTGCCGGGCCACACGCAGGGAAAGGGTCTTCAGCCCCCGGTGGACCAGGTAGCAGTCGAGCGGTCCGGGGACGTTGCCGACCGCGGTCCGGTAGGAGAGCAGCCTCCGGTGCAGTTCGGCGTCCCGGTAGACGAGGGCCCCGCCGACCGCGTCGCTGTGGCCCGCGATCGACTTGGTCGTGCTGTACAGGCTCACGTCGGCCCCCAGGTCCAGCGGTCGCTGGAGCACGGGGCTGGCGAGCGTGTTGTCCACCACGACGACCGCCCCGGCGGCGCGGGCCCGTGGGCACACCTCGGCCAGGTCGGCGATCTTCAGCAGCGGGTTGGTGGGCGCCTCGATCCACACGAGGTCCGGCCCCCGTTGCAGGGCCGCGCGCAGTGCGTCCCGGTCGGTGAGGTCCACGTGGTCCACCGTGATCCCCCTGCGGTCCAGGAGGGCGAACAACGCGCGGGTGCCCCCGTAGACGTCGTCGGAGGCGACCACCCGCCCGCCCGGGGGGACGACGGAGAGGATCGCGTCCCCCGCGGCCTGCCCGGAGGAGTAGGCGGTGGCGAAGGGAACCTCCTCCAGGGACGCGAGCGTGTGCTCCAGCGCCTCCCGGGTGGGGTTCTCACCGCGGGCGTAGAAGTAGCGCGGCGGGTCCTGGTGGCGCTGGTCGTAGGTCGTGGCGACGTGGATGGGGGGCACCGTGGCCCCGGTTCCGTCGGCTTCCCGTCCGCTCTGGACCAGCCTGGTGTCGAACCGCATGTCACAGGAACCGGCTGTCGGGGTGGTTCTTGGTCCACTCACCGGGTCGGACCGTCTCCAGCGCCCGGACGAGGAAGTCGATCTCGTCCACGGTGTTGTAGACCCCGAAGGAGATCCGGACCGTGCCGAGCAGTCCCAGGTCGTCGAGGAACGTACTGGCGCAGTGCACCCCGCTGCGGACCGCGACACCGTGCCGGTCGAGGTGCCCGCCCACGTCGTAGGGGTGGACGCCCTCGACCACGACGGAGACGATGCCGCTGGGGTCGGCTTCAGGAGCACCGACCACCCGCACCCGGTCGACTCCCCTCAGTACCCGGACCGCGTGGTCGACGAGCTCGGCGTCGTGTCGGCGTACGGCGTCCCAGCCGAGGCCGTCGACGAAGTCCAGGGCCGCGACGAGTCCGATCGCGCCCGCCACGTCCGGTGTGCCCGCCTCCAGCCGGGAGGGAACGGGGACGTGGCGGACGGGTTCGTCGTGCGCGACGCCCTTGACCGTTCCTCCGCCCACCTGGTATGGGGGCAGATCGGTCAGGAGTTCCCGCCTGCCGTAGAGCGCTCCGGTGCCCGTCGGACCGTAGACCTTGTGTCCGGAGAAGCAGTAGAAGTCGGCGTCGAGTTCGCGCACGTCCACCGGACGGTGCGGGACGGCCTGGGCCCCGTCGACCACGACGGGGACACCGTCCCGGTGGGCGTCCGCGATCATCTCGCGGACGGGGTTGACCGTGCCGAGCACGTTCGAGACGTGGGCGACCGCGGCCAGTCGCACACGCGGCCCCAGGGCTGCTCGAAAGTCCGCCGCCGCGACACGGCCGTCCCCGTCGACGGGGACGACGACCAGTTCCGCGCCGCTCCGCTCACAGAGCCTGCGCCAAGGAAGCAGGTTGGAGTTGTGCTCCATACCGCTGACCACGACCTGGTCTCCCCGGCCGACGACCCGCGCCCCGAAGGTGTCCGCCAGCAGGTTGGTCGCCGCGGTCGTCCCCTGGGTGAACACCACCTCGTCGGGGTGCTGGGCGCCCAGGACCTGGCGCACCCGTTCGCGGGCGCCCTCGTACAACTCGGTCGCGTTCAGGCTGAGCCGGTAGTGGCCCCGGCCGATGTTGCTGTTGTCGCGGGAGTAGTAGCCGACGATCGCGTCCAGTACGCTGTCCGGCTTCTGGGTGGTGGCCGCGTTGTCCAGGTAGGTGAGGGGGACGCCGCCCGGGCGGGTGGACAGGATCGGGAACCGGTCCCGGACCGCTCGGCCCACCGTGCTCCGTGTGTCCGCGGGGATGCCGTGGCTCATTCCTCCCCCTCCTCGTCACAAGGGGTTCCGGTGCCCCAAGAGGAGGAAAGACGGTTCATCTCCGTATAGTCCGGTCGATGCCACCCCAAGGGTCGGGCCGACGCTCCCGCCAGGGGGACCACAGCGCGCCCTGCCAGGGAACACAGGTGGTTAACCGAACTCAGAGGGAATGCTTCGATCGCATGAGCCATGCCGTAGCCACCATCCTCCATGCCGACAATCACGGGGACACTGCGTACACGATGGCATATTACAACTTATTTTTAAAGCATCCGGATGAGCGGGACAAGTCGACCAGGAGGCCCCGGAGAGCACCGGGGCCCTTCCGGGCCGGGCGGGGTCCTCAGACCGACTCCCGCACCTGGCCCCGCGCAACCTCGCCGTCGACGAGGCCGAGCAGTTCCATGACCCGCTGGACGCACTGCTGGTCGCCCTCCAGGGAGAGCCGGCCGCTGACCACGGCCATGATCGGGCTCAGGTTGCCGGAACCGATCTCGACGAAGGTCCGCGCGTCGGTGACCGCGAGCATGGCGGGTGACTCGCAGCGGCCCTCGTGGGTGGTGGCCCTGCCCCCCTCCACACGGATGTGGAAGTCGGACCCGTCCACACGGAACTCGTAGCACTCGTCGAACTCCCCGACGCGCGACTGGTCGAGCATGGACTGCACCGCCAGGAAACCCCAGTGGGGCCGCACCTCGTGTTGGGGTTCGGGGGCGCCGAGGTGGCTCAGGCCCCAGTGGGCGATCTGGAGAACGGGTTCGCGCAGCAGCTCACCGTGCGCGGTGAGCTCGTAACCGCGCTCGTTGGCGCCCTCCGCCCTCCGCACGACGCCGTTCTCCGTGAGGAACTTGAGCCGCTCGGCCAAAAGGTTGGTACCGATGCCGGGCAGCGACTCCAGCAGGTCGCGGTAACGGGCCGGGCCCAGCAGGAGCTCACGCACGATGAGCAGGGTCCAGCGCTCCCCGATGATGTCCAGCGCCGACGCCAGACCACAGTACTGGTTGTACTTACGGCGCGTCCGAGACATCGGATCCCACCTTCAACGGATAGTGATTTCACTTCTCAATCACATACTACTTCATTTTTGCGAACTTCACCCGGCCCCCTGCCCAGGCCACCTGGGAAGAGGCCCGCTCCGCAACCCGCCGGGGCCTCACACGCCCTCCGGGAAGGCGCTAAGTTCTGCGCAGACGACGGTGCCACCCCGGAGGAGACCCGTGCCAGGCGAAGTGGACCAGGACCTCATCGGGCTCCGTCCCCGGGAGACCGCCGACGCCGCCCTGGAGCGCGCGGCGCGGCTGGGGGCCGAGCACACGTCCGTGCGTGTCGAGCGGACCCGGCGCTCGGTGGTCTTCCTCCGCGACGGGGCCCCGTCGAACAGCTCCGATTCCACGGACACGGCGGTGGCGGTACAGGTGCTGCGCGGGGGAGGGACCGGCTTCGCCTCCCGCACCGCCCCCGTCCCGAGGAACGCGGCGCTCTGCGCGGAGCGCGCGGTGGACCTGGCGAAAGCGGCGGCACGGGTGGGCGGGGGCGGATCGGATCCGGTGGACGAACCGGTGCACCGCGCGACTTGGCGGGCCTCCTACGAGGTGAACCCCTTCGACGTCCCGTCCGAGGAGCGCACGGCCCTTCTGGCGGACTGGAGCCGGCGCCTGCTCTCCTCACCGCCGGTCTCACACGTGTGGGCGATGCTCGCGATCACCGAAGAGAACAAGTTCTACACGGACTCGGCCGGGACCGAGACCCTCCAGCGGCGGGTGCGGACGCACCCCATGCTGGTGGCGGTGGGAACCCATCCGCGCACGGGCCGGACCGCGAGCCTACGCACCCTCGGAGGCCCCAGCGGGCAGGGTTGGGAGTACCTCTCGGGCACCGACTGGGACTGGGAGGCCGAGCTCTCGGAGCTGCCCGGGCACCTGGACGGCAAGTTGCGCGCGCCCTCGGTCGAACCTGGCCGCTACGACCTGGTCATCGATCCGTCCAACCTCTGGCTGACCCTGCACGAGTCCGTGGGACACGCCACCGAGCTCGACCGGATCCTGGGCCACGAGGCCGGTTACGCGGGCACGTCCTTCGTCTCGGCCTCGGACCTGGGGACCCTGTGCTACGGCTCGGACCTGATGAACGTCCGGGCGGACCGCACGGCACCGGGCGGGCTGGCCACGGTCGGCTTCGACGACGAGGGCGTGAAGGCACAGGAGTGGTCCCTGGTGGAGGAGGGCCTGCTGGTCGGTCTCCAGCTCGACCGGCGGGGCGCGCGCACGATCGGATCACCCCGGTCCAACGGCTGTTCGTACGCCGAGTCGGCGGCGCACGCCCCGCTCCAACGCATGCCGAACGTCTCGCTGAGGCCCTCCCCCGGCGGCCCCTCGACCCCGGACCTCCTCGGCGGTGTGGACGACGGCATCTACGTCGTGGGGGCGGCGGGCTGGTCGATCGACATGCAGCGCCGCGACTTCCAGTTCACCGCCCAACGGTGCTACCGCGTACGGGGAGGGCAGGTCGCTGAGCCGGTGGGCGACGTCGCCTACCGGGGGAACACGCAGGACTTCTGGGCGGCGCTGTCGGCGGTCGGGGGCCCGCAGACCTACCGGCTCTTCGGGGCCGACCTGTGTGCCAAGGGGCAGCCGACGCAGTCGGCGCCGGTCAGCCACGGCTGCCCCACCGCCCTGTTCGAGGGCGTGAGCGTCCGGCGCTCCGTCTGACCGACGCGTGGATCCGACAGCGCGAGGAGGAGAAGTGGCCGACCGTACCCCGCAGGAGACCGCCGAGAGGGTGTTGGCGGACTGCCGCGCCGACGCGTGCGTGGTCATCGTCGAGCAGGGCGGCGGCACCCACCTGCGGTGGGCCGCCAACACCGTGACCGCGAGCGGGAGCGCGGACGTGGGGCGCACGACCGTCATCGCCCTGCGAAACACCCGGGAGGGGACCTCGGCGGGAGTCGTCTCCCACAGCGGCGTCCACGGTGTGGACACCTCCCGGATCGCGGAGGAGGCGTGGCGCTCCTGTTCGGGGAACCCGGTCGTCGCGGACGCCCCTGCTCTCCCCGGCCCAGGTGAGGTTCCGGTCGGCTCCGCCGCCGAATGGCGCTCCCCCGCCCCCGCCCCGCCCGAGGACCCGCTCGGGAACGTGCCCGAGGAACTGCGGTCCGCCTTCGCCCGGGCCCGCGCCGAGGGCCGCCTGCTCCACGGGTACGCCGAACGACACGTCCGTACGACCTACCTGGCCTCCTCCACCGGGGTGCGCCTGCGGCACACACGTCCCACAGCCCTCTTGGACCTCACCATGCGCGGCGTCGAGGACCCGGCGACCTCCTGGGCCGGTGACAGCGCGACCACCGCCCCGGACACCCCGTTCCCCGAGGGCTGGGTCACGGCCATGGACGACCGCCTGCGCGCGCGTCCGCGCCGCACCCGCCGCTCCGCGTGTCCCCCGGGCCGCTACGAGGTTATCCTGTCCCCCTCCTGTGTCGCGGACCTCATGCTCCACCTGTACCGAGAGTTGGACGCGGACGACGCGCTGCACGGCCGTACCGTCTTCGGGCGTCCCGGGGGCGGCACCCGGCTCGGCGAACGGCTCACCTCCCAGCCGCTGGCGCTCAGCAGCGATCCGGCCCTGCCGGGGATGGGGGCCGTGCCCTTTGTGGTGGCGCGGGGCGCCGACGGCGCCGCGTCGGTCTTCGACAGCGGGCTCTCGCTCGGTGCGACGGACTGGATCGCCGACGGCGTGCTGAACACGCTCGTGCATGACCGGAGGTCGGCCCTGAGAGCCGGTGTCCCCGTCTCCCCGAGGATCGACAACCTGCGGCTGGAGGGTCCGGCGGACGCCCCGTCGCTGGCCGACATGGTGGCCTCCACCCGGCGCGGTCTGCTCGTCACCAGTCTGTGGTACCTGCGCCAGGTGGACGCCGCCTCGCTACGGCTGACCGGCCTCACCCGGGACGGGGTGTACCTGGTGGAGGACGGCGAGGTCACCGGAACGGTCGGCAACTCCCGGTTCGATGAGAGCCCGGTGGGACTGCTGGAGCGGGTGACGGAGGTGGGCCGGTCCACCAGGACCCTGCCGAGGGAGTGGGGCGACTGCACCGTGCGGACGGCCATGCCCCCGCTGCGGGTGGCCGACTTCGCGCTGTCCGCGGCGACCACCTCCGTCTGAGCACCGGTCGGCCGTACGGCGGCGGAAGCCCGCGTCAGCGCTCCGGGCCCCGCCCGAAGAGGGCCAGGAAGTCCCGGAGGAGCCCAGGGCCGAGCGCCACGACCTTCTGCTCCGGATAGGGGCGCTCCGACGGTGGGAGGTACCCGGCCTCGCCCCTCCTCGGCAGCCGTCCCCGGGAGTCGGCCAGGTGGGGCCCGTAGTAGAACCAGCAGATCTGCGCCACCTGTTCGGCGAACAGCACGGGATGCGCCCGTTCCGGGTACATCCGCATGTGGCTGTAGGTGGCGCGGAACTCCCCCTTCGGTCCGAAGCCGTTGCCGTGCATCACGTGCCCGAAGGCGTCGTGGACGGCCCGGAAGACGTCGTTGTGGGTGAACCGCACCCCGTCGATCCGCACCGGTGAGGGCTCCCTCATCGGGTGGGGCCGAGATTCCCCTCCGGGTCCGTGGCCGGAACTGGTCAGGTAGACGTGGAGCACCCTCGTGGAGAGGACGCTGCGCCTCAGGTGAGCGGACCCCCGGTAGGGCTCACCCGCCCCACGCCACGGCCTGACCCGGAGCCCGGCGCTGGTCATCGCGCGGAACTGCTCCAGGCTCTCGCGCTGGAGGCTGCGGTAGGAGCGCAGCAGCCAGGGAGGCGGGGCCACGACCGGAGCACGGTGGAAGTGCTCCGCCACCGCACGGCAGTAGTCCTCGTCCCAGTCGAGCCGCGTCCGCGGGAGCTGCCGCAGGCCGTTCTCGGCCCCCGGGAAGCGCCGCCGCAGATAGTCCTCGGCGACCGCCTCTAAGTCGAACCGCACCAGGAAACCTCCGCCCGGCAGACATTCTGACTCACGACAGCATGACCCACTTACTATAATAATGCATAGCTTTTTGTAGACACGAAGTTCAACTCGGAGGTCACTCTTGCCCCAGCAGCCCCCCACCGAGGGCACCTCCGGCATCGACGCCCTCCTGAGCGCGCTGCCCAAGGTGGATCTGCACCTGCACCTGCTGGGCGCCGCGGAACCGGAGGCCGTGGCGCGTCTGGCCGCCCGCCGTCGCGGGCACGGAGTTCCGACGGACGCCGACGGTGTACGCCGCTACTTCGCTTTCACCGGCTTCGCGCATTTCATCGAGGTGTACACGTCGGTCAACTCCCTCGTCACCAGCGCCGCCGACGTCGAGGACCTGGTCCGCGGCCTCGGCAGGCGGCTGGCCGAACACGCGGTCCGCTACGCGGAGGTGACCGTCACCCCCCTCTCCCACCTGCGCAGGGGACTACGGCCGGAGGAGCTCGCCGAGGCCCTGACCCTGGGCCGGACCCTGGTCGCCGAGCGGCACGGCGTCACACTGAACTGGATTTTCGACGCCTCGGGCGACGAGGGACCGGAGGAGGCGTCGGCCACCGTGGACTGGATCGTTCGGCACCGGCCGGAGGGAACGGTGGGCTTCGGGCTCGGTGGACCCGAGGCCGTCGCCCCCCGTGCCCTCTTCCGCGACGCCTTCGCCCGGGCCAGGGACCACGGGCTGCACAGCGTTCCGCACGCCGGGGAGACGACCACCGCGCAGGAGGTGCGGTCGGCGGTACTGGACCTGGGTGCGGAGCGGGTCGGCCACGGGATCCGCGCGGCCGGGGACCCCGCGCTGCTGGAACTCCTCGTCGAGCGGAACGTGACCCTGGAGGTGTGCCCGACCTCGAACCTGCGCACCGGCGCCGTCTCCTCTCTGGACGTCCATCCGCTGCCCGACCTTCTCGGCGCCGGGGTTCCCGTGGTGCTGGGAAGCGATGATCCGGCCATGTTCGGCACCGACCTGGAGGGTGAGTACCGGCTCTGCGCGCGGCGGTGGGGCCTCTCCCTGTCCCGGATCCTGGACCTGGCCGAGGCGGGGGTGCGCGCCGCCTTCTGCGGGGAGGAGCTGCGGGCGCGCATGCTCGATGACGTCGCCCGGCTGCGCGACTCCCTTGAGGGGACGCCCGGGGTCAGCCGCCGGCCAGGGGCGGGACGATGGTGACGGTCGTCCCGGGACGGACCGGGGCGTCGGCCCTGTGGCCGCGGGGCACGAACTCGTCGCCCAGGTAGACGTTGAAGTAGCCGAGGGGCTCGCCGTCTCCGTCCAGAAGCCGGTGGCGGTAGGCGGGTTGGCTGACGGCGAACTCCTTCAGGACCTCGTTCAGCAGCCCCTCCCCCACCTCGAACCTCGTCTGACCGCCCTGCGCCCATGCCGATGAGAGCACGATCGTGACCATTGCCGCTCCTTATTCCCTAGGCGTCCACGGCGCACCGGAACCCCGTCGCGAAGTTGGACCATCCGTCCGGGTCCCCGTACATCCGCTCGCTGCACCGCACCTGGTAGCGGAAGTTCATCCACGAGCCGCCCCGGATCACCCGGTAACGCCCCACGACCATGCGCAGTGTGGCGTCGCACTCCACCTCCTCGTCGTAGAGGTGGGCGACGGTCGAGTTCCACTCGTAAACGTTGCCGGCCATGTCGGAGCACCCGAAGTAGCTGTCGCCCTCCGGCCCGAACGCACCCACGGCCGTGGTCTGCGGCAGGGGCCCGGACCTGGAACGAACCGACTCCCACCACCGTCTCCACTCCCCGGGTGAGTGGAGGCGGCCCGCGTGGTACTCGGCGGTGTTGGCGTTCTCCCGCCTCCAGTCGTCGCCCCAGGGCCAGAGGCGGAAGACGGGGCCCCGCGCCGCGAACTCCCACTCCGCCTCGGTCGGCAGCCGTTTGCCGGCCCACGTCGCGTAGCTCTGCGCGTCCTCGAAGGAGACGTGGACGACCGGGTGGTCGCCATAGCCCTCGGCCCTTCCCTCCCCGGCGGGGCTGTGCCAACAGGCCCCCGCCCGCTCCTCCCAGTAGCCGGAGCCGTAGACCATTCCCCGGCCCGCGCGCTCGGCTCCGGTCCGGTAGCCGGTGTCCCGGACGAACTCCGCGAACTCGTCGACGGTCACGGGGTACCGGTCGATCCGATAGGGCCGCACCGTCCGCGTCCGCTGGGGGGTCTCGTCGCCGAACCACTCTCCGGGGAAGGGCTGGCTCTCGCGCTCCAACCAGGCGAGCACCCACGGAGGCGACCCCATGGGGAACGTTCCTCCCGGCACACACACCATCTCGCCCATCCAACCGACCCCGCTTCCGTAGGACATCACGGAAAATACTATAATTATATATAGCTAATTGGGTCATGGCCATACCTCGACAGCCTCAGGACGACTTCGGCCCCGGTCGCGGCCCCGCGGGGCCGCGACCGGGGCCGAAGGACCGGGGTCAGGCACCCTTGAGGGAGCGCGCGTAGGCGACCTCCACGGCCTTGGCCCAGAGCGCCCCGCGCTCGGCTGCGCGCTTTTCCACCTCGGGGGTGAATTCGAACCACTCCGAGGTCGGAGCGTCCGGCGTCTCACCCTTGAGGTAGCTCTCCAGGAAGTCGAGCGGCATCTCCCAGCCCACACCGACGCCCCAGTCGCCGGTCTCCGGATCACTGACCAGGAAGGACTCGCTCACCGAGGCGTGCTCCAGCTCCAGGAGCGTGCCACCGCCCTCGGCCTCGGACAGCCGGAGCTCCACATAGGCGGCGGGGTCGTCCCCGTACTCCCAGGTGAGCGCCAGGAGGTGAGGGGCCTCGCACTTCAGGATGCTGCCGCTGGCGTTGCCCTCCAGCGCGAAGTTCCCCCCGGCCCGGAGGTCACCCGCGGGCTCCATGAACCACCTGTTGATCCGCTTCGGGTCGGTGCAGGCACTCCAGACCTCCTCCACCGAAGCGCTGTAGGTCCGACGGATCAGCGCGGTGTGGGCCTCCCCGGCATCGATCGTGCGTCGGCCCACCTCGCGGTGGGTCCCGGCGGACGAACTCGCGGTCTCGGTCATTGCTCTCCCCGTTCCTCTCCAACGGACGACCGTCCGTGACGACGGCCGCCATGACGACGAAAATTATCCATTCTCTGCTTATATAAGTCAAGGCTAATCAAAGCGCGTTCGGCGTGCCTCCGCCCATGGAGCCCGTGCGCGCTCGAACGCTCACCTCCTGACCCCGACGAACAGCCCGCGCCCGGTCAGCCACGTCCCGTGGAAGTCGACGTCGCACCCGGCCAGGTCGAAGGCCGCGCGGTATTCGGCCTCGGTGAACATCATCAGGTGTTCGACCTCGGTGAACCCGCTGACACCCGAGGGGCCGGCGACGGTCCAGTGCACCTCCAGGCGGGTCGCACGCCCCTCTCTGCGGGAGTGGGACACGCGCGCGATGGTCTGGTCCCCCTCCCGGACGAGGTCCCCGGCGACGTGTCCTTCGAGGAAGCGTTCGGGGAACCACCAGGGCTCGACGACGAGCACGCCCCCCGGCACCAGGTGGTCGGCCATCCGCCGGACCGCATCACGGAGTTCGGGGACGCCTCCGACGTAGTTCACCGAGGTGAAGAGGCACGTGACCGCGTCGAAGGAGCGGCCGAGCCCGAAGTTGCGCATGTCCCCGGAGTGGACCGGCACCGACGGCAGCCGACGCCTGGACCGCTCGCGCATGGTCAAGGAGATCTCCAGTCCCTCGACTCGGTCGAACAGGCCGGAGAGGACTTCCAGGTGCGCCCCCGTGCCGCAGCCGACGTCGAGCAGCGAGGAGGCGCCGGGGAGCACGGACCTGATCCGCCGGGCCACGTCCCGGGCCTCGGCCTTCCAGTCCTTGCCGCGTGCCCGGTACACGCGCTCGTAGACGTCGGCGTGCTCCGGCCCGAAGGCCTCGACCGCGGGAGAGGGGGGCATCGCTCCTCCTTCGTCCGCGCCGAAGGGCTCCCTGGCGCGGGAACGGAAGTCCGGGACGCGTGCGCGCGGACCGGAGCGTCCGGGCACCGCGTACATAGCGTCTCAACTCACTAATTCTTTATCAAGCACATGTTCGCGGCTACCGCTGTTTCCGGTTGTAGAAGAACATCGTGAGAGGCGCGAACAGCAGGATCAGGACCCCGCAGGCGACGAACCCTCCGAGCAGTTCCCCGGGTGTGAGGGAGCCGTGCATGAGCCCCCGGACCACGGTCGTGGCGTGGCTCACAGGGTTGGCCGAGACGACGAAGCCCAGCCAGGAGGGCATGGTGTCCGGGTCGACGAGGATGTTGCTGCCGAACACGAGGAGGAACTGGAGCGGGAAGGTGGCTCCCTGGACCGCGGTCGGCGTGCGCATCATGACCCCGAACAGCGTCCAGATCCACGCCAGGCTGAAGGTGAAGAACTGGATGAAGAGCAGCGCCAGGAGCACCCCCACCAGGCCGCCCTCCGGCCGGAAGCCGAGGAGGAGTCCCAGGAGCAGGGGCACGGTCGAGGCGACGGCGTACCGGACGACGTCGCCGAGCATCGAGCCGACCAGGACCGACGGCCTCCAGATGGGCAGTGAGCGGAACCGGTCGAAGGTCCCCTTGTGCATGTCCTGGTTGAGCGTGATCCCGGTGTACATGCTCGTGAGCGCCACGGCCAGGACCACGACCCCCGGAAGGAAGTACTGGAGGTACTCCGCCGGGGATCCCGACATCGCCCCGCCGAACAGGTACGTGAACAGCAGCGTGAACATGACCGGGAAGATGATCGCGTCGCTGAGCTGGTCGGGCACGTGCTTGATCTTCAGCAGAGCCCGCCAGGCGAAGGCGAGGGACGCCGCCACGGGCCCCGACCGCCTCGGGCGCTCGGAGCTCACCAGTGCCCGGTGCAGCGCGGAGCGTTCGGTGTCGCTGAGGGGTGTGACGGGGGCGCTCATCGGATCGCCTCCTCTTCCTCTCGTTCGGCGGTCGTGGCCCTGTACCCGGTCATCGCGAGGAACGCCTCGTCCAGGCTGGGCCGGTCGGCGGCGAAGTCGCTCACTTCCACCCCCTGCTGTGAGAGCCGGGTGACGGCCTCCGCTGCCAGACCGGCTTCGGAGATGGACACCGACAATCGGCCCGTCTCCGGGTCCCAGGAGGTCCGTGCGCCGAAGTCGCGTCGCAGGAGGTCCTCCGCCTCCCCCCGTCGCCGCGGGTCGTGCAGCCCCAGGCGCAGGGTGGCGTTCCCCGCGGCCTCCCTGATCTGCTTCGGCGTCCCCCGGGCCACCACGCGGCCCCGGTCGAGGAAGGCGATGTTGCGGGCCAGGCGGTCGGCCTCCTCCAGGTACTGCGTGGTGAGCAGGACCGTCGTGCCCGTATCGACCATCACGCGGATGATGTCCCACACCCGGCTGCGGCTGCGCGGGTCCAGGCCGGTGGTCGGCTCGTCCAGGAAGAGCAGGTCCGGGGTGACGACGATGCTGGCCGCGATGTCGATGCGGCGCCGCTCTCCGCCCGAGTAGGTGCGCAGCAGCCGGTTCGCCGCCTCGGCCAGGTCGAACGCGTCCAGGAGCTGTTCGGCGCGCTCGCGGGCGGCGCCGCGACGAAGGCCGCGCAGCAGGCCGGCCAGCACGAGGTTCTCCCCGCCGGTCAGTTCCTCGTCCACCGTGGTCGACTGCCCGGTCAGGCTGATCCGGGAGCGCACGGTGTCGGCCTCGGTGACGACGTCGTGCCCCAGGACGCGCGCGGCGCCGGAGTCCGGCCGGATCAGCGTGCTCAGCAGGCGGATCGTGGTGGTCTTACCGCATCCGTTGGGACCCAGCAGGCCGTAGACGGCACCGCGCGGGACGTTCAGGTCGAGTCCGTCGACGGCCCGGGTGGATGCGAAGCTCTTCTTCAGGTCCACCGTCTCGATGGCGGGACCCGAGTCCGAAGTCATGGTGGTCCTCTCTCTGGGGTGGTGGTGCGGTGCGGCCGACCGGCCCCCGCGGGCAACGCGCCGGCTGGGTCGTACCGCCCCGCCGGGACGGCGGCCCGCCTGGGCGGAGCCGGGATATCGCGCCCCGAACCTGACGGCGATCATAGAAGCACTTGCTTATATAAGTCAAGGTTGATCTCTTGCCCCAAGAGGAACGGCGGCGTGAACCACGAGAGGCCTACCCTTATTAACTACAGATATATATAGTTAGCGTGAGGGCGGTCCCACGCGGACCACGACGCCACCACCCAGGGGAACGCATGCGACCGCGTCACATCTTGTGCCTCAGCGTCCAGGGGCACGGGCACGTCCACCCGTCACTCGACCTGATCGGGGAACTGACCGCACGAGGCCACAGGGTCAGCTACGTGACCGGCGCGATGTTCGCCGAGGCCGTGGAGTCGGCCGGGGCGGCGCTGTTCCCCTACCGGTCGGTCTTCGACGACGTCCACGTCCCCGACCTGGTCGGACAGGACGACGCCGAGACACGGATGCACCTGCTCCACCTCCAAGAGAACCTCGCCATTCTGCGCGCCGCGGAGGCGGCCTTCGACGACGACCCGCCGGACCTCGTGCTCTACGACGTCTTCCCCTTCATCGCGGGCCGGCTCCTCGCGCGGAAATGGCGGCGGCCCGCGGTGCGCCTGTCGCCGATCTTCGCCGCCAACGAGCACTACTCCATCTACGAGGCGCTGTGGCGCGGCAACGGGTTCCGGCATCCGGCCGACGTGGCGGGGTTCGAACCGGTGATACGGAAGGTCTTCGCGGAGTTCGGTGACGAGCACAGGTCCGTCAGGGAGTTCTGGGACGAGATCGAGGACCTGAACATCGTGTTCATCCCGCGGTCGTTCCAGGTCGCCGAGGAGACCTTCGACGAGCGGTTCGTCTTCGTCGGCCCCTCCTCCCCGCCCACCACCGAACCGGTCGGCTGGCGACCGCCCGAGGGCGGCTCCCCGGTCCTCCTGGTCTCCCTGGGCAACCAGTTCAACGAGCACCCCGGGTTCTTCCGCGCGTGCGCCGAGGCCTTCGCCGGCTCCGAGTGGCACGTGGTCCTGGTGGTCGGGCAGTTCCTCGACCCCTCGGAGCTGGACGGGCTCCCCGGCCGCACCGAGGTGCACGCCTGGCTCCCCTTCGACGAGGTCCTCCCGCACACGACGGTCCTTCTGACCCAGGGCACCACGGGCGCGGTGATGGACTCGCTGCGCCACGGCCGCCCCCTGCTCGTGGCGCCCCACTTCGCGCCGGAGGCCCGCCCCTCCGCCGACCAGGTGGTCGAACTGGGGCTCGGCCACCGCCTGGACCCCGACGACACGGACCCCGCGGGTATCGCACGGGCCGTCCGCGCCCTGGCCGCGGACGCGCGGACCGCGAAACGGGCCGCCGCCGCCCGCGCGGACATCCTCGCGGCGGGCGGCGCAGGACGAGCGGCCGACGCCGTGGAGGAGTTCGCGCGGACGTCGGACCCGACCGCCCGTTCCGGCCGGCGTAGGGGGCGAACGGCCGACACCGGCCAGTAAAATCAGCTTTGACTTATATAAGCAAACCGCTAAACTCTGGGTGTGCGCGCTTTCGACATACTTGGTGAACCCGTCCGCCGCCGAATCCTCGAACTACTCGCCGACGGCGAACGGACCGCGGGCCAGGTCAGCGCCGTGATCCAGGAGGAGTTCGGGATCTCGCAGCCCGCCGTCTCCCAGCACCTTCGGGTCCTGCGGGAGAACGGCCTCGTGACCGTCCTGGCCGAGGGAACCCGGCGCCTGTACGCCGTGGCTCCCTCACCCCTCAAGGACGTCGACCTGTGGCTGGAGCGCTACAGGAAGTTCTGGAACCAGCGGCTCGACTCACTGGAGACCGACCTGGCGCGCGGGGCACGCGAGTCGCGTGTGGGACCGGAGCGCCCCGAGGCGGACGCACGTGTCCCGCCCGACACCGAGCGCACGGCCAGGCCGCGCCCGGACGGGGAGGCGTAGCGCGCCACCGGCTTCTCACACCTCCTCGACGTAGGAGTTCTCCGCGTACCACCCGCCGCGGCCCGCGGGCAGCAGGTCGAGTACCTGCCATACCGGCGAGAGCAGGTCGATACCCCGCTCGGACCGCGTCGGCGAGAGTTCCGGGCGCGCGCTGTAGTGGTGGCGCACCACCCCGTTCGCCCGCACGAACACCGACACCCCGGGGGCCTGCTCGCAGTCCTTGGTCTCCACTCCGAAGTCGTGGTTGAAGGTGTTCTCCAGACTGGAGAGCAGCCGCAGGCCGCCCCACCCGCGACGCGCGCCCCAGGACCTCAGCTCGTCCGCACCGGCCTTCGCCACGACCGCGAACGCGGTGTGCCTGGCCAGGTGTGCCGCCACACCCTGGAACCCGTCGACCCACATCGAGCACATGGGGCACGCCTGCCCGCTCCCCGGTTCGAACATCAGGTGGTAGACCACCAGGGTGTCGTGCGGGCCGAAGAGGTCGGCCAGGGCGGTCTCGACGGGGCCGTCTCCCCGCGCCGGCCCCGCTGGCCGCTCCCGGAAGACGTACTCGTCCACGACCGCGCCCCTGGGCAGTGCGCGGCGCTCGGCGGCCACGCTCTCGGCGAGGTCGTGGAGTTCGCGCTCCCTGCGCAGCAGGGACCGGCGCGCGGCCGCGTAGGCGGAGTCGGCCGCCGCCGGCCACAGGACGATGTCGTCCTCCTCGTTCACGGACCCTCCGGTGCTCCCCTGGTTCTGACCCATTTCGCTCCCTTTCCGACAGACGAGTACTCACCCGCCGGGCTCCCCGGCCTCCGCGGGCACCTCCCCGGAGCACGGGTGCCGCCCGGCGGCGCATCGGGCACGGCACCGGCCCCGAATCGGCCCTGGCCGCCCGAACGCGCCCATGCTACGGTCAAGAGTATATTTTTTTAAACTATTTAGGTTGGTTTCCGGGAAGGTTCGGGGTTCTGACCGCGAGGGGCGTCCCACGCCGCCGCCGTGACCGCCCGTCAGGACCGGCCACGTCCCGGTGAGGTGAAGGGAGAGGACATGAACCGTCCCCGACGCCCGGGGCCGCCTCGGCTGCTCGACGGAGGGCTGGCGACCGAGCTCGCCCGCGCCGGCGAACCCGTGGAGGCACCTTGGTGGACCAACAAGTCCCTGTTGGTCGGTACCAGGCGCGAACGCCTGCGAGGGATCCACGAGGACTTCCTGGACGCCGGCGCGGACGTGCTCACCGCCAACACCTTCCGGTGCAACCTCCGGACACTGGACCGGCTGGGGTTCGACCCGGGCTCGGGAAGGGCGTGGATGGTGCACGCGGCGCTGGGAACCGCAGAGCGGGCCGCCGAACGGTACCCGGGGGTGGACGTGGTCGGCTCCATGGGACCGGTCGAGGACTGCTACCAGCCCGGCTCGGTCCCCGCGGACGACTCCGTCCTGCGCGCGGAACACCGCTGGATGGCCACCGAGCTCCGGCGCTGCGGGGTGGAGGTCTTCCTGGTGGAGACGATGAACACCGTCAGGGAGGCCCGGATCGCGGTCGAAGAGGTCGTCGCGGTGGGCGGCGTGCCGTGGGCGGGGTTCGTCTGCGGTGACGGCGCGGCCCTGCTGTCGGGCGAGCCCCTGGCCGAGGCGGCCCGGGCCGTCGAGGCGGCCGGAGCGGCGATGGTCTGCGTGAACTGCACCGCCCCGGAGAGGACGGAGGAGGCACTGCGGGTCCTGCGCACGTCGTACTCCGGCGCGCTCGGGGCTTATCCGAACATCGAGGAACGCGGTCCGGACACCTCCGTGGAGGGACCCCTGGCCCCGGCGGTGGAACCCGCCGCCTTCGCGGCGACCATGGCGCGCTGGGCCGGAGAGTACGGACTCGACCTCGTCGGCGGCTGCTGCGGGACGACGTCCGCGCACATCGCCGCCCTGGCCCGGGCCCTGGCCGGAGAGCACGCCGCGGCTCCCGGCGGGTCGCGGCCCTGACGGCGCGCCCGCCGGGGCCGGGCACGGCGGCCCCGGCGGGCGACCACGCCTCAGGCGGAGAAGAGCCCCTTGTTCAGCATGGGCTTGGCCGTCTCCTGGAAGTCGATCCCCGGGTGGAGTTCGCGGATCGTCCCCTCGACCACCAGCAGGGAGAGCAGGGGGAAGACGAGCTCCGCGGCAGCGTGCACCCCGTGTCTGCGTTGCAGGTCGAACATCTCGGTCGCGAAGGCGACGAGGCTGAACTCCTCCGCCGAGAGCCCGTGGCTGCGGTGGACCAGGTCCGCCATGAGCACGGTGAAGCCCTCCAGGTCCGCGTCGGGGCCCAGCCCGGTCGAGCTCTCGATGACGATCTCGGCACAGCGTGTGCCGCGTCCGACGGCCATGTTCATGAAGAACTCGGCGAACAGCCGCCGCAGCCGGTCGGATAGCTGGACGCTGAACCCGGCGTCGAGGAGGACCACCTGCCCCGCCTCGGTGAAGTACAGGTTCCCCCGGTGCAGGTCGCAGTGGACGAAACCGTCGACGAAGAGCATCCGGTAGACGGCGGTCAGCCCGGCTTCCGCGAACCCGCGGCGCAGCACGGGCGAGCACCGCCGCGGCGTCTCCGTGTCGAGTCCGGGCACGAACTCCATCGCGACGCAGTGCGGTCGGCACAGTTCCTCGTAGACCCGGGGCGCGCTCACACGCCGCACGGCGGAGAGGTTGCCGCGCAGCCGTTGGAGGGCCTCGGCCTCGCGGGGGAAGTCGAGCTGGCCCAGGACCGCGTCGGCGACCTGTCCGACGACCTGGACGACCGGCATGCCGGCCAGGAGCGGAAGCCGGGCGGCCAGGGCGGCGCCCCGGCGCATCAGCCACAAGTCGCGTTCCATGACCTCGGGGACCCCGGGCCTCAGGACCTTGAGCGCCACCGCGCCCCGGGACTCGCTGTCGGCCCGGTAGACGCAGGCGATGCTGCCTCCGGCGACCGGCCGGAAGTCGATCCGCCGGAACAGTTCCGGCATCTCCTCCCCGTAGACCTCACGCAGGAGGCGTTCGCTGCGCGCCTCGTCCAGGGGGGCGACGTCGTCCTGGAGGCGGGAGAGCTCGTCGCAGAGGGCGGGCGACAGCATGTCCCTGCGGGTTCCGAGCACCTGGCCGACCTTGACGAACGCGGGGCCCAACCGCATCAGCAGTCCGGTCATCCGCCGGTGGAACCGTCGGCGGCCTCGGTCGCCGCCGGAGGCCACAGCCACCGCCAGCCCCTCCGCCGCCGCCGCGGGGAGCGCCACGGCCACGGTGGAGAACACTCGCGCGGCCCGGCGCAGGTACCTGAGTCCTTGTGGCACGGGGGGCTCCCTCAGCATCGTGAGTCATGGCCGGCGGACCGCCGGAAACCCGGCAGTTCGACCGCCCGCAGCTGTAGCGTGTCGTAGTCGCAGTACCAGTGCAGCCTCCCGTCCCATGTCAGGGCGCTCGGCCTGCCCCACACCGAGACGGCCAGGCGCCGGTGGTGCCCGTTGACGTCCAGCAGGGTGAGTCGGGACCTCTGGTGGTCGGCGTAGGCGACGAAGCCGTCGGAGACCGTCACACCGGTGGGGTGCCCGCCCACCGAGACGGTCTCCAGCAGGGCGAGGCCGTCCAGCGAGCGGAAGTCGAGGACGCCGAGGTCCCCGTAGCTCATCCAGATCCCCTCCCGGCCCGCCTCGATCCCGGTGACGGCGTGGCCGGGGCGGGGGTTGGGCGCCTCGTCGAGGGTGGCCCCGTTCCCGGGGTCCAGCAGCCGCAGCCGGTCGTCCTCCCCCACGATCTGGAGCAGTCCTCCCCGCAGCGTGGTCAGGTCGGTGCTCATGTCGTCGCAGGAGATCTGGTGCACGACCTCCCCCGAGTGGGGGTCGACCGCGCTGATGCGCCGTGTGAACCCCTCCGAGAACCAGAGGAACTGGCCGAACCAGGTCAGTCCGCACGGGGTGAGCGCGTTCACGGGGAGGTCGCGGACGATACCCGCCAGGATGGTCATCGCGCCTCCCTCCCGCGAACGATCCGGCAGTCCATCCGCCACTCCATGACGTCGCGCACCGTGTCGGGCCTGTGCATCCGAACCCTCAGGACGTCGCCCTCCGAGACCGCGGTGTGGCGCAGGGGCCAGATCCAGACGCCCCAGTTGCATCCCGGGTAGGAGGGGAAGTTCGACAGGGAGACGTCGGGGGTGAACGCCGCCGTGAACGATCCCATGATGGCGTGGAGCCTGCCGGGGCGGACGACGGTCAGTTCGTGGGTCTCCCCGAGGGACGAGGGGCCCTTGGCGCCCAGCTCGGACTCGGCCGCGGGGACGGGGGCGCTCAGCAGGACGGGGTCCCTCTGGAAGAAGTGGAGCTGGGCCGCGGGGACGGCGTGCTCCTGGACCACCGCCAGACTGTGGCCGAGGAAGCCGTCCGACCAGATGCCCCAGCCCTCACCGTCGAACTGGATCGCCGCGAGCTCGGTGGTGAGGGCGCGGGGAACGCACCTGCCTCCCTTCGCGAGGTTGGCCTCGGCGAACCGGGCGAAGGTCTCGGGCATCTCCTCCTCCGGTCCCAGGTTGCCCATGAGCTCACCCACCACCACGTCCGCCGGAACGGGCAGGCGCACGGAACGGGCGTCGCCCTGGATGACGGTGAGCCGGTCCCCGAGCCCGTTGCCCTCGGCGATACGCGCGGCGAGCGCGGCGGTCGCGGGGTCGCCCTCCACCGCGAACACGTGCCCCGCCCCGTGGCGGAGGGCCAGCAGGCTCAACGCGAGCGTGCCCGCACCGAGGTCGGCGACGACGTCTCCCGGGGTGATCTCCTCTCTCAGAGCCCGGTCGTAGGCGTCCAGCCGCCTTCCGTCGGAGAGCATCACCTGATGCATCAGCAGTGTCCGGCTGTCCACGGCGCCTCCTGTAAGCGGGCCCTCCCGCACGCCGAGGCGTACGGGAGGGGATGTGGGATCGGGTCAGACGTTGACGGCGGCGTGCTCGCCGACGATCGCCTCCCGCATGACGAGCCGGAGCCCGGACAGGCGGGCCTTGGCCTCGTCTCCAGTGGTCAGGAGGGCGGCGTCGGAGCCGACCATGGTCAGCTCCGTGCCCTCCGGGTCCAGGTCCGACAGACGTCCGGAGACGTGGACCGGGTTCGCCGCGTACAGCACACCGTGCGGCGTGACGACCTCGAACTCCGCGTCGATGTGCAGGTCGCCGGGGTAGCGGACGCTGCTGAGGCTCTCCTCGGTGCCCTCGCCCAGGGTGCCCCCGGACGGCCGGGGCCAGCTGGCCCTCAGCATGACCCTGCCGCCGAGCTCCTCGCAGTGGCCCACCAGCGAGGTCCTGGCGAGCTGGGCGAGGACCCCGCGGCCCTCGCCGTGCTTCTCGGGACCGAAGAGCAGGATCTCCGCACCAGCGGCCAGCTTGTGGTCGCCGGTCACCTCGACGGTGACGGTCCGCCCGTTGACCTCCAGCTGCAGCTGGCCCTCCATCGAGACCTGCATGATCATCGAGGGGTCGACCAGCATGGACATGCAGGCCGCGGGGCTGTCGGCGAAGAACACCGAGGGGGTGGTGCCGATCGGCTGGTTGTCGTCGGTCGACGGGTACCAGGCCTCGGGGAGCGTGGTGCCGCGGACGACGCCCGGGGACTGCACGAGCTCCATCTGCTGGTCACCGCGCGGGTAGCCCAGGTAGGGGCGTCCCAGGGGCTTCTGGAAGGGCGGGACCGAGTCGACGACCCCGTAGATGTCGATGACGTTGCGGTGCACCAGCCGCATGCTGCTGGTCTCCAGGATGCCGAAACGGCGGATGTGGAACTCGGCCGGGAAGTTGGTGCCCGGCGCGATCTGCCGCACGTGCCCCGTGTTGGGCAGCAGGGGGTTGGACAGGATCTGGATCCGGTCGTTCAACTCGTAGCTGAACCCCTTGATCCCCACCTCGGGAGCGCTGATCAGCTCCGTGTCGAACTCGGCGTGTCCCTTGGCGTCCACGCGGTGCTCGAAGCCCGGCATCGGCCACTTGTTCATCTGGACGAAGCCGGAGAGATTGATGGTCTCCCGCTTGCCGCCGTAGTAGTCATCGCCGTAGACGATGGTCGCGGCGGCCAGGATGTGCGGGCGGATCGGCTTGGGCGCCAGATCCAGCGATTCGTAGTTTTCCATGGCCATTGAGGACCTCCAACTCGATGCGCCGCCGATGAGCGGCAGGGAGCATCGATTCAGAAGCTATATTTTTTTAAAGTCACCGTCAATGCTATGAGAGCCACGGAAGACAGTTCTCACTCCGAGGTGAGGTCGTCCCCCGGACAGCCCGAAACGGGCGGCCACCGCGGTGGCCGCCCGTGGAGCGGAAGGGGGTCGCCTCAGCCGACCCGGTCCGGCGCCTCCTTCCTGACGTGCAGTTCGAAGGCCGGCCCCGCCGCCCGGAGCGCGTCGAGACAGGCGCGCCCGGAGTCCTCCACCACGACGGCCAGTCCGTAGCGCCCCCAGACGTGTCCCTCGGGCGGCGGCGCCACCCGGTCCCCGCACTCGGCCGTCGCGGTGGCCGTCACCACCGACGCGGGCAGCGCGGACCGGTTGATCTCCACCCGGTCCACCGTGAGCGCACGATCGGGGTAGAGGAAGCGCACCCCGGCGACCCTGCGGCGGGTGACGGCCGGGGCCGGCCTTCGCCCGAGAGCGATCGACGCCGCGACCTTCGCCGCGTCGATTCCGGTGGCGGCCCTGCCCAGCAGGGGGATCAGGTCACCGCCCAAGCGGCAGTTGACCTCGATCACCTGCCATCCGCCGGGCCCCAGGCGCAGTTCGGTGTGGGTCATCCCGACGGTGAAACCCAGGGCCCGGTGGGCGCGCAGCAGCGTGTCGAGCAGCCGGGGGTCCGAGAGCAGGGGGTCGGACCCGTCCACCACGTGCCCGATCTCCTCGAAGTACGGGGCGAAACCGCTCTGTTTGCGCGCGACGAACAAGGGATGGAGGTGCCCGTCCCCGCAGGCCGAGTCGACGCTGATCTCCGGCCCCTCGACGCACTGCTCCACGAGTACGCCCGCGTCGTAGTACCGGGCGATGGGGACGTGGGCGGCACGCGCGTGGGCGTACGCCGACTCCACCTCCCTCGCGGAGCCGGCCCGGACCACCCCCAGGCTCGCCCCGAGTGCCCGGGGCTTGACCACGACGGGGAAGCCGATCCGCGTCGCCTCGCGCACCGCGTGCTCCGCCGAGAGGACCAGGACGGAAGACGGTTGGGGCACGCCCGCCGCGGCGAGGGCGGTCCGGGTCCTGTGCTTGTCCCGGCACCTGTCGATCACGTCCGGTGACGCCCCGGGGAGTCCGAGTTCGGCCGCGACGCGCGCGCTGTTCTCCATCTTCAGCTCGTCCCAGCACAGCACCCCCCGGACCGGACGGCGCGCGGCCACGTCGAGGGCGGCGGCGAGCAGGGCCTCGGGGTCGGAGGTGTCGACCACGGTATGCCCGAGGAGGTGCTCGTCCTCCCAGGTGGTCTCGTTCTCGGCGAGCAGCCACACGTCGGCCACCTCCGCGACGCTGCGCAGCAGGTAGCCCCGGTAGTGCTCGAAGACGACGCCCACGAGGAGGAGGACCGGACGGCCCTCCGGCCGTTCGGCGGCGCCGCTCACGTCCCGCTCCCGTCGCGCAGGACCTCCGGGAGGATCGCGCGGAAGGCCCGGCCCGGGAAGTCGCAGTACCAGAGCAGCCGTCCGTCCCACGCCATCCCGGTGGGGTTGCCCTCGGCGGGGGCGCTGAAGACCTTCCGCTCGGTGCGTACGTCGTACCCCCGGATGACCTCCTCCTCGTAGTCGCTGTAGAAGACGATCCCCCGCGCGTAGGTGAGGCCGGAGGGGTTGCCCTCGACCGGGAACTCGCGCTGGACCGTCATGGTGGCGATGTCCCGCAACTGCACGACGGGGGGCCTGCGCAGGCACATCCACAGCCCCTCCGGTCCCGCCTCGGTACCGCACAGGCGCCCGTTGGAGGGACGGACGGCCTTGCGGCCCTCGATCTCGCCCGTGTCCGGGTCGATCAGCAGCAACCGCTTGGGGCGCTCCCCCACCTGTGAGAGCAGGCCGTCGAAGTGGGCGAGGTCCGCGCGGGCGCCGGGGCAGGCGTACCGCTCCAGGACCCCGCCGCCGTCAGGGTCGAGGGCGTAGAGCTCACCGGCCCGCTGGTCCGAGTGCCAGAACCGTTCACCGTCCCAGGTCAGACCGCAGAGATAGGTGCCCGGTGAGGGCAGTGAGGAGACCACCGACCCGTCGTCTGTGAGCTGTGGCGTCATGGCGTCCGCTCCGTTCGTGTTCGGTCTCCTGGCCGCGGCGCCGGGAGGGAGGGGAGTTCCGGGTGCCGTTCGTCGGCGAACGAACCAGAAGAAGAGAACTTCATATAAGTATAGTCATTAAGTGCATCACCGAAGTCAACCGTGCACCGGGGCAACCACCCACATGACGGGAGAAGGACCATGGACGACCACACATCCGCGCTCTTCCTCTACGAAGAGGCGATGGCCTACACCTACTCCGCAGCGCTGCGAACAGCGGCGGCGCTGGGTGTCGCCGACCACCTCGACGACACCCCGGCGGACCTCGGGCCACTCGCGGAGGCGACCGGGGCCCGCCCCGACGCCCTGCGGCGCGTCCTGCGGCTCCTCGCCTCCCGGGGAGTGTTCGACGAGCACCCCGGGGACCGCTTCTCTCTGGGGGACCGGGGGCGCGCGCTGCGCGGCGACTCCACGGCCCCGGCCTCCCCCGGCGTCCTGATGTTCACCGACACGATGTTCTGGACGATGACGCACCGCCTCCCCGAGAGCGTGCGGGACGCCCGGCCCGAGTTCGCGCGGTTCTTCGGACGCACCCTGCCCGAGTACCTCGACTCCGACCCGGCCCTGGACGGGCTGTACTACGAGGGCATGGCCACGGTGTCCGACGCGGAGAACGCCCTGGTGGTCCGCGGGTGCGAACTTCCCGCGCACGGCGTCGTCGCCGACCTGGGCGGACGCAACGGCAGCCTCCTGGCCAGCGCCCTGCGTGAGCACCCCGGACTGAGCGGCGTCCTCTTCGACCGGCCGGGCGCCGTCGACACGGGCCGCTTGGAGGCCGCCGAGGACCTGCGCGGGCGGTGGCGGACGGCGGAGGGGGACTTCTTCACCGAGGTACCGCCCGCCGACGTCCATCTGCTCAAGCGCATCCTGCACAACTGGGACGACGAACAGAGCGTGCGCATCCTGGAGAACTGCCGCAGGGCGTTGAGGCCCGGGGGGCGCGTCCTGGTCGTGGACGCGATCGTCCCCCAGGACGGCACTGAGCATCAGGGCAAAGCGATGGACCTCATGATGCTGGCCGCCCTGACCGGACGGGAGCGCAGCGCGGCCGAGCTGGAACCGCTCTTCACGGAGGCGGGGCTGCGCCTGTCCAGGGTCATGGGCACCTCGTCCGTCATGTCCGTCGCGGAGGGGGTGATCGCCTGAGACCCGTTCCGCCCGGGTCGCTCCAGTCCTCTCCCTTGCGCTCGCCATCAAGATGAAGGTATATGTATTTTAAGTGGATTGTGCCGAAGTGATCGCTGCTGACTCCGTCCGCCGGGCCTGGAGACAGCCGACCCAACGGGAGAGCGTGTGCGGACCGACACCGAGGTGAGGGAGACCGGGCTGCCCGAGCGGTTGGCGGCGTCGGCACGGTCCCGCACCCTCCCCCGGAAGGGTGTCGCCGACTGGTTGGAGGCCCGGCGCGACAGCGGCTCCTTCCGGGTCGAGCGCGTCCCCTTCGACCGGCTCCGGGGCTGGGGGTTCACTCCGGGTTCGGGCGACCTCGTGCACAGCAGCGGCAGGTACTTCGGTGTCCGGGGCCTGGACGTGCGAACCGACGGCGGATCCCCGCCGCACTGGCGTCAGCCGATCATCCACCAGGCCGACATCGCGATCCTCGGGGTTCTGGCCAAGGAGGTGGACGGGATCCTGCGCTTCCTCATGCAGGCCAAGATGGAACCCGGCAACATCACCACGGTCCAGCTCTCCCCGACCGTACAGGCCACCTCCAGCAACTACCTGCGCACGCACCGGGGCGCACGGCCGCGCCACCTGGAGTACTTCACCGAACCCGGGCGGGCCGAGGTGCTCGTGGACGTGCTCCAATCCGAACAGGGGTCCTGGTTCCTCGGTAAGCGCAACCGCAACGTCGTGGTGGAGACGGCCGCGGAGGTCCCCGAGGGCGCTGACTTCGCCTGGCTGACGCTGGGGGACATCCTCGACGCCCTGCACCACCCCCACCTGGTGAACATGGACACCCGCACGGTGCTGTCCTGCCTGCCCTTCTCCGCCGCCCCCGGCGGGTCACCCCGCGAGAACACCGGCTTCGCGGAGGAGGTGGAGCGCTCCTTCGGAGCCACCGAACAGGATTCCCTCAGCTCCCTGGCCGGGATCAGAGCGTGGGTCACCGGCCAAAAGAGCGGCCGGGCCCTGAGCGCGCGTCCGATCCCCCTCGACGAGGTGACGGGGTGGGAGCGCACCGACGAGGAGATCCGTCACGAGTCGGGCCGGTTCTTCTCGATCCTGGGAGTGGACGTGGAGGCCACCACCAGGGAGGTGGCGAGTTGGAGCCAACCGCTGCTGGCCCCACGGGGAACCGGGCTGACGGCGTTCCTCGTCCAGCCGGTCGCGGGCACGTTGCACGTGCTCACACGCGCTGACCTCAGGCCCGGCTATCTGGACTCGGTCGAGGTCGGCCCGACAGTCCAGTGCGATCCCGCCAACCTGGAGGTACTGCCTCCCGACCGGCGCCCCGCCTTCCTCGACCTGGTCCTGGACTCCGCCAGGACACGTGTGCACTACGACGTCGAGCAGTCCGAGGAGGGCGGGCGCTTCCACCACGCGACCACACGGCACCTGATCGTGGAGCCCCGCACGCCCCTGCCCGAGGACCTCCCACCGGGGTACGCCTGGATGACCGCGCGGCAGCTCACCGAACTCCTCCGCCGCAGCCACCACGTCAACATCGAGGCCCGGAGCCTGCTCCTCGCCCTCAGTTCGCTGCGTCCGCGCGGCTGAGGCCGGGGACTCCGCACGGCTCCGGGAACAGCACCACACGCCGCACGCCGGGCCGGTACCCGCCGTGCTCCCGACCGCAGAGGGAGAGACCTTGGTTTCCCGCACACAACTGTCCCGGACGGTTCCGACCCCCGGCACGCAGCCGTCCGGCGGAGGGCTCCGAACGGCGTCCTGGGACGAGATCCGCGACCTGTTCGCACTCGACCGCGACAGCATCCACCTCAACACCGGAACCGTCGGGGCGATGCCGTACGAGGTCCTGGAGGTCAACGACCGGGTGACCCGGGAGTGGACCGGGGGCCTGATGAACGTCTATCCGCCCGCCATGTACACCGAGCACCGGGCGAACATCGGCCGCGCCTTCGGCGTGGACGAGGACGAGATGGTCATCTGCCACAACGCCACGGAGGGGGTCGCCAGGGTCATCCAGGGGCTGGACCTGAAGAGCGGGGACGAGGTCGTCACCACCAGCCACGAGTGCTATTCGGTCCTGTCCAACTTCAACCTGGTGCGGAACCGGCACGGGTTGACGATCCGCATGGTCACACCGCCCTCGGGCCCTGACGTGCGCGCCGAGGAGATCGTCAGGCTGTTCGAGGAGCAGATCACCCCCCGGACCAAGGTGCTGGCCTTCGCCGCGATCACCCTCTTCACCGGCACCATGATGCCGGTCCGCGCGCTGTGCGAGTTGGCCCACCGCCACGGCCTCATCACCGTGATCGACGGGGCCCTGATCCCCGGAATGCTCGACTGCGACCTGCGCGCCTACGGCGCCGACTTCGTCTCCTGTTCCGGGTCGAAGTTCCAGTGCGGCCCCCTGGGGACGGGACTGCTCTACGTGCGCAACAAGGTGCATCCCGAGCACAACCCGCTGCCCCTGCCGACCTTCTGGCCCCTCATCTCCACGTGGTACCCGATGATCGGCGCCCCGCCGCCGAGGACGACGACCTCTGTGGAGAGCTACAACATGGGCGACTACCTCCAGAGCGCGGGAAGCGCCAACATCGCCAAGGGGGCCGCCCTGGCCAGGGCCTGTGAGCTGTGGGACGAGATCGGCCGCGACCGTATCGAGGCCCGCGTCCGGGAACTGGGCGAGTACGCACGGGACAGGCTGGTGGAGCACTTCGGCTGGGACGCCCTCTACTCCCCCTCCTCCGACCCCCGTCTGCGCTCACCGCTGATCGCCTTCAACCCGTTCCCCGCTCCCGAGGACGCGTGGAACATCAAGAAGTTCGCCACCTTCGTGGACCGGCTGGAGCAGGAGCACCGAATCTGGATCAGGTGGACGGAGTTCGACGTCCCCCACTCCCCCCACCAGCACTATGCCGCACGCCTGTGCACGCACCTGTTCAACAGCCACGGCGAGATCGACCGGGCCGTCACGACCATGGCCGCGCTGGCGCGCGAGCTCTCCTGAGGGAGAAGGGCAAGGGACATGAACGACGACACACGTTCCGGTGGGACGCTCCGCCTGCGGGGGCCCGCCGACCTCGAACCGCTGGACGCGGCACTCGCACAGCAGTCCCCCGCCGACCAGCTCCGGCGCCTGTGGACGCGCCAGCTGTTCACCTACGCCCCGGTGGAGAACCCCGACCAGTGGCAGGCCGTCGAGCCGGTGCCCGACCTGGCCGCGGCGGTGCCCTCCACCTACAACGCGGGGCTGGGGGCGAGCCACACCTCCTACGTGGTCCACCTGCGCCCCGGGGTCCTCTGGGACACCGAACCGGCCCGCGCGGTAACCGCGCACGACGTCGTCCGCGGGCTGAAGCGACTGTGCGCACCCGTCGCGCGTCCCGCGGCGACCAGCCACCTCACCAGCACCATCAGGGGCATGGCCGGCTTCGACGCGGCCTACGCCGCGGCGGTCCCCGATCCAGCCTCCGACGCCCAAGCCTTCGCCGACTTCCAGAACACCCACGACATCCCCGGCGTGTTCGCCCTCGACGACGAGACCCTCGTGATCGAACTCGTTCGCCCCGCGCTCGACCTGGTCGACCTCCTGGCCCTGCCGTGCACCGCGGCCGCGCCCGTCGAGTACGACGCCTTCGTCCCCGGGAGCGGGGAACTGTCCGCGCACACGCGCTCCAACGGCCCCTACCGTGTGGCCGCACACGAACCGGGCGCTCGCCTGCGCCTGGAGCCCAACCCGGTCTGGAACCCGGAGTCGGACCCCGTACGGGCGCGGAACCTGGACGCGGTGGAGGTCACCGTGGACCACTCCGGAGCAGCCGGGATCACCGAGAGCATCCTGAACGGTGACGCCGACCTTCCGTGGGGCATCGAGCTGGCCGGGTCCCACCCGCTCCCCGCTCCGGAGCCCGGCCACCGGCTCGGTTACTCGCTCGACCCCTACCTGGCGTTCAACCTGGACGCGGCCGGGGACGGCCCCCTGTCCGACGTCAGGGTGAGGCGGGCCCTGGACCGCGCCATAGACAGGAGGGCGCTCGCCGAGATCGCCGCCGCCTCGGGGGCGGGGACCTCCGTCCGGGTGGCGGACGCGATCGTGCCCCCGGGCAACGACGCCGCGAGGGAGCCGGGCGCGGGCCCGGCCCCCGGCGGCGACCCGGCTGCCGCCCGCGCCCTGCTGGCCGAGGCCGGGGCGGACAGCGGACTGGAGCTGACCGTGGTCCACCCGGCGGGGGAGACCGAGACGGCGATGGCGCACTCGTACGCCGCCGACCTGGAGAAGGCGGGCGTCTCCGTCACCCTGCGCGGCCTCGGTCCCTCCTCGCTGCGGCGCGTACTCGCGGGGTCCGGCCCCGGCCGTTCCCAGGGCTGGGACCTGGCCGCCCTGTCCTGGTCCCCGAGCTGGTTCCATGAGAACGCCCGGGCCTTCCTCCAGCCCCTGTGCTCGCGTGGAGTGCCAGGCGGCCCGAACCCGGGCGGGTACGGGACCCCCGAGGTGGACGAGCTCGTGGACCGGGCGCTGCGCTCCGTGGAGGACCCCGAGAGACGCGACGCGGCCTGGTCGGAGGTCGAGGAACTCGTGCTCGACGACGTCCCGTTCCTCCCGCTGCTCTTCCAGACGCCTTGGGCGCCCCGTCTGCGCGGGACGCGTGTGCGGGACGCCGTCGCGATGCCCAGCCTCGGCTTCTCCTACGACCTGGCCACACTGCGGCTCGCCGCGGAGGAGGAGTCACTGGAGAACCCGGGCTAGTGTCCTGAGCCGCTGGCTCGTCGGCGGGGGCGCGGGGACCCGAGGGCCCCTCCCGCCGTCTCGCGCCACGCGGACGGGCGGGGCAGGCGTTCGCGCCCGGGTCCGGGCGCGAACGCCTGCCTCCAGGAACCGGGCCGAGGTGTGCGCACCCCGGCCCGCGTCACCGCTGGACCCGGGACGCAGGGCGCGGGGCCCGGCCGGACGGTGGCTCCGCCCCGTCGGGCCGGGCCAGCCAGATGTGGCTCGCGTCATACCACCGGTCCACGTGCGGAAGCGGGATCGCGTTGCGGACGCGGTCGCTCATGATGTGCGGGATGGTGGGCTCGCACACCAGGATCGGCACGATGGCGGCGTCCTCGACGACCTTGCGGTCCACACGGTGCCAGAGTTCCTCGGCCCGCTCGGGGGACGGCTCGGAGAGCGCCTCCTCTATCAGCCGGTCCACCTCCGCGTCGCGGTAGCCCCCGTAGTTGGCCGTGCCCACGGCGAAGTGCGACTGGAAGAGCGGCTGCACGCACGTCCGGCCGTTGTTGCCGAACCAGTCCGGTGTCCAGGCGGCCGCGGTCAGGTCCCATTCCCCCGCCTCGGCCCGGGCCGGGTCCTGGAGGATGCGGTAGTACTCGTCGGCGTGGCGGATCATCCGGAGCTCGGTGTCGATGCCCACTCTGGCGAGATCGGCCGCGAGGCGTTCGCCGATGTCCCGGTGAGGGGTCTCCTCCCGGTACAGGAGCCGCAGGGTGAAGCGGTCCCGCCCGGACTCCGCGAGAAGCGCGCGGGCCCGCTCGGGGGAGCCCCGGTCCCCGGGGACGGGGCGGGGGGCGGGCGGGCGGTGGCCGATGTTGCCCGGGGGGATCGCGGTGTGCGCCGTCTGGGTCACCGTGCCCAGGTCCATGTCGTCGAACAGGCGGACCATCGCCGCCTTGTCGATCGCGTGGGCGATGGCGCGGCGGACCCGCAGGTCGCGCAGGGCTCCTCCCGCGTTCGGGCCGCGCATGTTGAAGACCAGGTAGGGGTTCATGGCGTACCCCACACGCCGGTCGCCGTCGGGCACCACGCGGTCGGGGTTGATCACGGGGGCGCCCCAGGAGAGGTCCGCGCCGCCCTCTTGGACCGCCCGGCGCACCTCGTCGTCGGAGACCCTGCGCATGCGTACGTCGATACCGTCGACGTACTGGTGCCGGAGGGGGTCGGTTTCCTGTCTCCAGACCGGGTTGCGCTCCATCACGAGGGAGTCGCCCCTCTCGTAGGCCGTCAGGCGGTAGGGACCGTTGGAGCGGATCCCGGCGACGAACTCGGGGCTGTCGGGGAGGAAGGCGTCGTACTCGGCGGGAGCGGCGGAGGCGAAGGTCGTCGCCAGGATGTTGACCAGGTCGTTCGCGGGCTGGCGGAGCTCGATGACGAGAGTCCTGTCGTCGACCGCGCGCAGGCCCCGGATGTCGTGCTCCTCCTGGTAACGGGCGAGCGCGACCGGTGTGGCGGGGGTTCCGGCCACCGCCTCGCGGTATCCCCGCTCGAACTCCGCCATACCGTCGATCGTACTGGTGAAGTAGGTGAGGGCACCCGCTCCCGCGACGGGGTTGCAGAGCCTCTTCAGGCCGCGCACGAAGTCGGCCGCCGTCACCTCCCGCGCCGGTTCGGTGTCCCAGAGCACCCCCGGGCGCAGGCGGATGGTGTACGTGCGCCCGTCCGCGCTCACACCCCCGTTCCCGGTCGTGGGCATCTCCCGCGCGACGTCGGGCGCCGGGGAGAGGGCGGACTCGTCCAGGGCTGTGGGGTAGCTGAACAGCTGCCGGGCGAACAGCCGGATGATCTGGTGGGAGAAGGCGTAGTAGGCGCAGGCGGGGTCCATGTGGTCCATACCGCCCGGCCCGAAGTAGCGCAGCGTCCCGCCTCTGACCGGTGCCGTGTCCATCTAGTCCCCTCCCCTTCCCTCACCCGGGCCGGGGGCATGGCCCGGGACGATCCCGCCCTCCGGCACCTGTGACCACCAAGGACTGTCACACGCCCACGCGACCGTCCTCGCGACCCCCTCCTCGAAGGGGACGCTCCACCGCCAGTCCAGGATCCTCAGCGCCTTGGACACGTCGGGTACCCGGCGTCCGATGTCCTCGTAGGCCGCTCCGGCGCGGGCGGCGGTGTCGAGCACGCGCGGCTCGGCGTCGCTGCCCATCGCCGCTGTGACGGTCCGGATGGCCTCGGCCATGGTCAGCTCCCGGTCGCTTCCGATGTTGAGGACGTGTCCGTCTGCGGCCCGGCTCGTCCCGGCCAAAAGCGTGGCCTCCACCGCGTCGTCGACGTAGGTGAAGCACCTGGTCTGCGCCCCTCCGTCGTAGAGGACCGGCCGTTGCCCGCGCAGCAGGCGGTGCACCGTCCTACTGACCACGTAGGCGGGGCGCTGGCGAGGGCCGTAGACGTTGAAGTAGCGGACGATCGACAGGCGCGTCCCGAACCGGCGCGCGTAGGCCAGGGCGAGGTGTTCGGACACCGCCTTGCTGGAGGAGTAGCACCACCGGTCGGCGGACGTGCTGCCCAGCACCCGGTCGTCGTCCTCCTTCCAGGGGGTGACCGGATTCCTGCCGTAGACCTCGCTGGTGCTGGCCAGGACCAGCTTGGCGCCGGCCCTCCTGGCCAGATCGAGCACGTTGCGGGTGCCCAGGACCGAGGTGTCGATGACGTCGAGCGGATCCGTCAGGTACTGGTCCACCCCGACCAGGGAGGAGAGGTGGTAGACCTCGTCGATCCCCCGGACGTCGACGCTTCTGAGGGATTCCTCGTCACGTACGTCGGCCGCGACGTGGCGCACGGCCGCCCGTCCGTCGCGCAGGTCCGCCGGCGGGGGCGCCGGGTCGACCACCACCACGTCGTCCCCTCTCCGGACCAGCCTCTCGACGAGGTGGCCGCCGATGAAGCCGAACCCGCCGGTCACCAGGGTCGCGCGCCGGCTCATCGCCCCACCCCCCGATAGTGGAACCCGAGTTCGCGGAGCCTCGCGATCTCCTCCGCCGTGAAGTAGGAACGCCCGTCGAAGACCAGTGCGGGGGCCGGGACCAGGTCGCGTAGCCGTTCCGGGGGAACGTCGCGGAACTGCGGGTGCCCGGCGAGGAGGGCCACCGCGTCGGTGCCGCGTACCGCGTCATCCAGCGAGTCGGCCACCGTCGCGCCCATTTCGGCGCGCATCCGGTCCGGGTCGACCAGGGGGTCGTACATCCGCACCCGCGCGCCAGCGCCGCGCAGGTGGCCCACCACCTCCTTCACAGGAGTGTTGCGCAGATCGCCCGTACCGCCTTTGAAGGCGACGCCCAGTACGGCGATCTCGGCCGCCGCCGGGTCCCGGCCCAGTTTGACGAGCTCCTCCAGGATCATCTCGGCGGTGTAGGCGGGCATCCCGTCGTTGACCCGGCGAGCCGTGTCGATCGTCCGCAGGCGCACGCCCCGATCCATCGCCGCGCGCCAGGCCATCCACGGATCCTTCGTCAGGCACGCGCCGCCCACACCGATCCCGGGCTGGAGGATGTTGACGTTGCCCGCGCCCTTGGGCAGCGAGTTCGAGGCGCCGATGACGTCGGTGACGTCGATGTCGAAGGCAGCGCAAAATTGCGCCAGCTCGTTGGCCATCGCCACGTTGGCGTCGATCCACCAGTTGGTGGCGAGCTTGACTGTCTCGGCGGCGTCACTGCTGGGCAGGACCCGGGTGGGCACCGACAGGACCCGCTCCCAGAACCGGGCCGCGGCGGCGACACCCTCCGGCCCGCTGCCTCCGACCACGACCGGCAGTTCGCCGATCTGGGCCAGGGCCTCGCCCTCGGCGAGCCGTTCCGGGCAGCAGACCAGGCCGAAGTCCCTCTCCTGGGTGAGGCCGCCATGTTCCAGCAGGGGCGCCACAAGGGTCCTGGTCGTGCCGGGCACCACCGTGCTCTTGACGATGACCAGCCGCCCCGGCCGGAGCCTGGGCGCGACCTGTTCGCACACCCGTTCCAGTTGCTCCGTCATCAGTGATCCGTGCTCGTCGACGGGGGTACCGACGGTGATCACCACGACGTCGGCGTCCAGGAGGCCGTCGTAGTCGGTGGTGAAGGACAGGTCCGGCGATCCGGCGAGCCTGGCGAGCGCCTCGGTGACGCCCGGCTCGGGCACGGGGCACTGGCCCGCTCTCAGTCTCGCGACGAGCGCGGGGTCGTTCTCGATCCCGACGACGGTGATCCCGTTCTCGGCGAGGGCCACGCCGAGGCAGCACCCGACGTAGCCGAACCCCACGACCGCCACTCTCGGACTACGGTGTTCGGGCAAGAACCGCATGGGTTGCCTTCCGTGTCGCTCCTACGTCTGGTCAACCGCGCCGTCTAGAACAGGGACTCGACGATCCCGCGCTGGACGGCCGCCGGCGTCGGCAGGGAACGGACCTCGTCACAGACCTCAGCCGTCACGGTACGCAGCGAGGTGTCGTCGATGAGTCGGCGGAGCAGGGCGGGCCGTACCTCCTCGGGCTCGCCGACCAGACCGATCCCCCGGTCCCGCACGGCGTTGCACGCGGTGTACTGCAAGCGGTCCCTGGGGTCGGGGGTGAGCAGCTGCGGGATCCCGGCGTCGATGGCGGTGAGCGTGGTGCCGCCACCGCCGTGGTGGACGACCGCGGTGCAGTCGCGCAGGAGGGTGTGCAGCGGGGTCCATCCCACGGAGGAGACGTTGGGCGGCAGGCTCCCGAGAGGGGTGACGTCGATGTCACCGAGGGCGAGCACGAAGTCGGCCGACACGTCGGCGGCCGCGCCGATCAGGGGGTCGAGCATGCTCAGGCCGAAGGTCTGGAGCTCGATGGTGCCCATGGTGATCGCGACTCGCGGGCGCTCGGGGGGCGGTGGCAGCCGGTCCCCGAGGACACCGCCTCCGCCGTAGGGGACCCAGCGCATGGGACGGCCCTCCTCGGGCACGCCCTTGAGCATGCTCGGAGGGAACGACTCCACGGTGATGTCGGGCCGGGGCACCTCCACGCCGTACCTCTCGCACAGGTCCGACAGTTCCGCCCCGACCGCCTCGTGCATGCGGCCGGTGCGCCAGGCGCTCTGGTTGCGCTGGACCGACGGCACGCCGCGGCGCGCGGCGGCGAGCAGGCCCACCGTCGCCCCCTGGTCGTAGACCACGAGGTCGGGGCGCCACTGGTCGGCGAGCGCCATGGTGCGTTCGACCATCGGCCGGTTGACCGCGGCGATCTGGATCGCCCAGTCCTCGATGGCGGCCTCGGGCCGCTCGGCCATCCGGGCAGCGAAGTCCGGATGCTCCGCGGCCACCCGCTCGAAGACGGCGACAGCACTGTAGTCGGGTGCGACGTCGACGACCTCGAGCCCGGCGGCCGCCGCCCTCTCAGCGTGCTCGGCGATGGCCACGATCACCTCGTGCCCCTCCGCGCGGAAGGCCCAGGCCAGCTGGACGAGGGGGAAGAAGTGTCCGAGGCCGGGTGAGGAGGAGAAGAGAACGCGCATACGGTCGTTTCCTTTGCTCGTTTACGAGGGGGCTGGAGGAGTGGCTGGGATTCACCAGCCCGACCTGATCACGTCCACGATGTGGCTCCGGTCCTCTTCGGTGAGCCACCAGCCGACAGGGACGTAGATGATCCGGTCCTGGATCCGGTCCAGGCCTGGGAGTTCGCTCCGGTACGGGGCCACACACGTGTGTTCGTCGTTGCGGCGGGAGATCAGGCTGGTCATGATCCCCCTCTCGGCCAGCTTGCGGGTGAACGCGTCGCGGTCCTCGACCTTGAGGGGGTAGGCCCAGAAGGAGGGTTCACGGTCGTCGGCCCGCTCGGTGAGCTCCACCCCGGGGACGCCGGCGAGCTCCTTGTCGTAATGGGCGGCGTTCTCCCTGTGCCTGGCCAGGAGGGGGTCGACGATGTCCAGGTTGGCCAGGCCGACCGCCGCCGCGGTGTCGTTCATGGGGAACCTGAATCCCCACTCCGGGACGTCGTAGTCCCCGTGGACGCGGTCGGCCGCGCGGTCGATGCCGAACCACCGGCGGAGCACGGCGCGACGGTGCAGCTCCTCCTCCGGGAGCACCACCAGCCCACCACCACCGCAGGTGAGGAGTTTGATCGCCTGGAAGCTGTAGACGCACGTGTTCCCGTGGTTGCCCAGGGGGAGTCCGCGGTAGGTCGCCCCCCATGCCTGGGCGCAGTCCTCGATCACCGGCGGCCGGAAGCCCAGGCGCCGCTCGGCCCGGTCCACGATCCCGCGGAGCCGGTCCAGGTCCACGGGGTAGCCGAGCCAGTGCACGACCATGATCGCCTTGGTGGAGGGGGAGATCTTGCGTTCCAGGTCGTCCAGGTCCATGTTCAGCGTTTCCGGGTCGACGTCGACCCAGCGGATGCGCATGCCGTGGGCGAGGATCGGCCAGTTCGTACCCTCGAAGGTCAAGGGCGTGGCCAGGACCTCACCGGTGTCCTCGTGCGCGCCGCCGGAGCCTCCGTACTGTCCGGCGACCAGGCTCAGGGCGAGGTGGAGTCCGGAGGTCCCGCAGTTGACCGCGGTGACCAGGGGGTTGCCCAGGCGTTCGGACAGGGCGGCCTCGAACTCCTCCACGCGCGGCCCGTGTTCGAGCTGGCCGCAGCGCAGTACCTCCGCGACACGGTCGGGAGCCTCCTCCGACATCGCGACCTTGAACAGCGGAATCATCCCGGCTCCCCTCCACGGCCGCTCGCATGTCGCCCGTACCTCTCGACAGACTCTCATTTCAAAATATTATTTTAAAGCTAGCTACACAAGAGCCGCAAGACTAGCCGAGCCATCGGTAGAGATGCTTGAAAATCATACAGCGATATGGAACCTTGGCTTTGCTCAGCCCACACGCCCGATCCGGAGGACAGGGATGCCGCACCAGAACACTCCGCACACCCGTCTCGGCCGGACCGGCCTGAGGGTCAGCCGTCTCTGCCTGGGCACGGTGAACTTCGGCGGCAGGGTCGAGGAGCCTGAGGCCAGGACGCTGCTGGACCACGCCCTCGACCACGGAGTCGACTTCGTCGACACCGCCGACATGTACGGCTGGCGGGTGCACAAGGGCTTCACCGAGGAGATGATCGGCCGGTGGCTGGGCGACAGCCCCTCCCGTAGGGACGCTGTCGTGCTGGCCACCAAGGTCGGCAATCCCGTGGGCTCGGGTCCGAACGACGAAGGCCTGTCCGCCCGCCACATCATCTCCGCCTGCGACGCCTCGCTCCGCCGCCTGCGCACCGACTGGATCGACCTCTACCAGATGCACCGGATGGACCCGGGCGTCCCGTGGGACGAGGTCTGGCAGGCGATGGAGACACTGACGGCGCAGGGCAAGATCCGCTATGTAGGGGCGTCCAACTTCAGCGGGTGGGGACTGGTCTCAGCCCAGGAGGCCGCACGGCGGCGGGGGTTCCCGGGTCTGGCTTCGGAGCAGTGCCTGTACAACCTCCTCGTCCGCCACCCGGAGCTGGAGACCGTCCCCGCGGCGTCGGCCTACGGGATCGGCGTCCTCGTCTGGTCACCGCTGCATGGCGGTCTGCTCAGCGGAGTTCTGCGCAAGAGGGCCGAGGGGACGGCGGTCAAGTCGGCCCAGGGCCGGGCCGACTCCGCGCTGCCGATCCACCGCAACGCGGTCGAGGAATTCGAGGGCCTCTGCGCGGAACTGGACCGCGACCCCGCGGAAGTGGGGCTGGCCTGGGCCCTGGCCCGGCCCGGCGTGACGTCCGTGGTCATCGGCCCGCGCACGCCCGCGCACGTGGACGGCGCTCTGCGTGCCCTCGCCGAGCCCCTCGACACCGCCGTCCTGGCCCGGCTCGACTCGCTCTTCCCCCCGGTCGGGCGCGGCGGTCCGGCCCCCGACGCCTGGCTCGGATAACCCCCGGCCCGCCCATGACAGCGCGAAGAGCGAGGACCCCATGAGCCACATCCTGTTTGTCAACGTCGCCGAACACGGCCATGTCCGTCCGTCCCTCCCATTGGTCACGGAGTTGGTGCGGCGCGGACACCGGGTCAGCCACACCAGCACCCCCGGGTTCGCCGGGCGGTTCACGGCCGCGGGCGCCGAACCGGTGCCCTACACCTCAGCGGTCGCCGCGGTGGACACCGCCGAGGTCTTCGCCCGCGACGAGGACGGCGCCGCGGCACACCTGTTGTACCTGGAGGAGAACCTCGCCCTGCTGAGGGGGGTGACGGACGCCTACGGCACGGAACGGCCGGATGCCGTCGTCTACGGAGACTTCCCCGTCATCACCGGCGGGATCCTGACGGAACGGTGGGGGGTGCCCGCCGTCAGGTCGAGCGCCGCCTTCGCCTCCGATGAGCGGTACTCGTTCTCGCGCGACCTGGTCGACTCCGCGGGGTTCGACGACCCCCTGACGATGCCCCGCTTCCGCGACCGCCTGGCCGAGCTCCTGGCCGCGGAGGGCGTCCGCGCCTCCACGGAGGATTTCTGGAACCGGGTGGAGGACTTCAACCTGGTGTTCGTGCCACAGTCCTTCCAAGTCCACGGCGAGGGCTTCGACGAGAGGTTCTCCTTCGTCGGGCCCTGTACAGACGGGCGCGCGCCCGCCGACGGATGGCACCCCCCCGAAGGCGGACCCCCGGTGGTGCTCGTTTCCCTGGGCACGACCTTCAACCGGGGCCCGGAGTTCTTCCGCGCGTGCGCACGGTCATTCGAGGGCTCCCCCTGGCACGTCGTCATCACGCTGGGCGGCCTCATGGAACCGCAGGAGGTCGGCCCGTTGCCGCCCAACGTCGAGGTCCACCCCTGGCTTCCGCACGCGGCCGTGCTGGAGCACGCTCGGGTCTGTGTGACGCACGGCGGAACGGGGACCCTCATGGAGGCCTTCTCCCGGGGCTGTCCCGTCGTCTGTGTGCCGCACTCGCCCGACGTCCTGCCCATGGTCCGGCGGGTGGACGAACTCGCGCTGGGGACGGTGCTCTCCCCGGAGGAGACCGGGGCCGAGGACATCCGCGCACGGGTGGAACGGACGGCCCGCGACGGTCGGGTCCTGGAGAGGGTGCGCGCTCTGCGCGACGAGATCCACGCGGGCGGCCCCGCGCACGCCGCCGACGAGCTGGAGGCGTTCCTGTCCGGATTCCGGGGAGGACGCGCCGGGAAGCGGCGCACCGTCGGCTGACCGGGGTCAGCCGCGCGCCGCCAGCACGTGCCAAAAACGCGCGGTGCGCTGGAACGCCTCCTGGTCGCGAAGCGCCAGTTCCAAGCGCTGGAGCTCGGCGAGGAATCGCTCGTCGTGCTTGCGCTCGTCGTCGGGCATGAGGTCGATGACGCAGCGAACACCGAAGCGGTGGGTGACCACGCACCCGTGTTCGCCCAGGGCGGCTTCCGCCTCCTGCCGCTCTATCCTGCGCATATCGCGGCCAAAGGCCTGCGAACGGACCGCGTCGGCGTCGAGCAGGGCGAGGGCACCGGCAGGATCGCCGCCGCGCACCGCGGCGGCGAGTACGTCCATAGCCGGGTTGGGAGCCAGCAGGGAGATGGTTCCGCCCTTGCGCACGGCACGGGCGAGCACACCCACGGTGTCCGCGGTGTCGGGGGTGTACTGCACGACATTGTGGCACAGCACCATGTCGTAGTCGGCACCGAACTCCGCGGCCGGGACGCCTGTGGCCAGGTCATCGAGATCTGCGCGGACCGTCCTCAGGACGTGCTCCAACCCCTCCGCGGCCGCCCTCTCCTCGGCCAGGGCCAACAGGGCCGGGGAGTTGTCGAGGACCGTGACCTCGTGGCCGCGCGCGGCCAGGGGAAGGCCGTCACCCCCGTCGCCGCCGCCGACGTCGAGGACTCGGCACCTGCGGCCGAGCCGCTCCGCGGCCATGGCGAGCGTGTGCTCCACGAGCCGGTACCGCAACCCGCCCCAGGGGGTCTCCCTCCACCGGAGCCAGCCTTGCACCCCGTCGTCGAACGGGTTCCGTTCGGGCCGCCCACTCCCGCGCTGCCGCACTTGGTCGGACATGGAGCCCATGTTACTCGGCCGGCGCGGCCGCACCTCGGGAGCCACTTCACGCCCATCCCCGGAACGCCTAATAAACTTTTCGTAAAACTATGTAATTCTTTATCGCAAACAACAACAGCAGCAACACCATCCACCTCCGTCACAGTTTCACACGCGAGCAAGGGGCTAAATAATGCCTGCAAGAGGGCGACATGCCCCCCTCGGAAGCACCAAAATAGAAAGCATGTTCGATTTCGGACGAACATAAAAATCAGAACTGCGAGACAGGCAAAGAGCAAAGATAGAGAAGTTCCTCATGGCCGCTGATACCAAGATAGAGCGGTGCAGCAACGACAGCCCCCACTGTGCGAAGAAACCGGCCGCCCCAGGGCCTCACGGCGTCGACACTCAGGAGTGGAAGTGCGCGATTCAGTCCGCAGTGCCATCGCGATGATGCACAGACGTTTTCCCGAGCAGATCGTCCTGGAGGACATAGCGTCCGAGGTGTTCATCAGCCCTTTCCACTTTTCCCGGGTCTTCTCCCAGGACACCGGCGTATCTCCGGGAAAGTTCCTCACTGCCATCAGGATGTTTGAAGCCAAGAAGCGCCTCATAGCCTCCACCATGAACATCTGTGACATCGTCCACAGCGTCGGCTACAACAGCGTGGGCACATTCACGAGCCGTTTCACCCGGTCCGTGGGCATGCAGCCAAGGCAGTACCGTGATCCCGAGGTCAGGCGCCTGCTCGTGGCCGTCTCCGAGAGGCTCTGCTGCATGCCCTCACTCTGCGATCTGAACCAGGCGGAGTCACAGCAGAACAACCGGGCCCACCATACCGGGACGCTCAGCGGAATCGTCGACTTCCCCCCGCGCACCCCCCGTATGAACGTCCTCGTCGGCGCCTACCAGGGGTTCCTCCCGCAAATGGCCCCCACCGTGCATCGCGCGTTCTCCACCGACGCGAGCACCTACTTCACCCTCAACGGGGTTCCCGCCGGAAGCTGGGCCCTGATCGCCATCGCCATGCCGACGACGGGAACCTTCAAGGGATGCGAGAACGTGTTCGTCGGTTCCTCCGCGTCCCCGGTCTCCGTCCACAGCGGCGGCGCCTCCTGGACACAGCTGGGTATGCGCAGGTTCGCGCCGACCGACCCTCCCCTGGCAGTGACCCTCGCCGGAACCGAGCCCGCGAACCGCTCCTGCCCGATACCGCCCCCTCGGAACGGCCACGCCCACCACGCCACCGCCCTGCGGACGCGGTGAGCGCGCGAGGACTCCGGGGCGGCGCCCACGCCGCCGGCCTGACCGGGGCACCGGATCCCCCGAGGTCCCGGTGAGCCCCCGCAAGGCGGACCCCGGGCTGCGAACGGCCCTGGTGGACGTCGCCGCACGCATCCTGGCGTCCGAGGGGCCCAGAGCACTGACCACCCGCCGGGTGGCCCACGAGACGGGGCACTCGACGATGGCCGTCTACACCAACTTCGACGGGATGGCCGGGCTTGTCCGGGCCATGGTCCACGAGGGGTTCGCCCGGCTGCACGAGAACTTCTCCCGTGTGTGGGCCACCGCCGACCCGGTGTCGGACCTGGCCACGTTCGGCCGGGCCTACCGGGCCAGCGCGCTGGCGGAGCCCCACCTGTACGCGGTGATGTTCGGGACCTCCTCCCTGGCCGGCTTCTCCCTGACCGAGGACGACCGTCAGCACGGCAGGTACACGATGACCGGGGTGATCGAGTGCGTGGAACGCTGTATGGCGGCCGACCGTTTCCGACACACCGATCCCGTGACCGTCGCCCACCACATGTGGAGCTCCGTCCACGGCCTGGCCTCCCTTGAGCTGGGCGCCTACCTGGTCGAGCCCTATGGCCCCGACACCTGCTTCGAGACGCAACTGTCGGCCCTCATGGTCGGTGCGGGCGACTCCCCCGAGTCCGCGGACCGGTCCGTCGCGGCCTCCCGCCGCACCTTCGCGGCGGCCTTCACCTCCTCGGCGCCCCTGCCCGGGGACGGGGAGCGGATCCGAGGCACCTCAGCCGTCAGGGAAGTGCCGGGTTCCCGTTGACCAGGTGTTCCCCCTTCCGGCCGCGCCGACCGCCGCGGGCCGGTCCCGACCACGGACACCGCCGGGCGGGCGTCGCGGCGCCGGGGCCTCCCCGAGTCCGGGAGAGGCCCGGGAGGACTTCTGGAAGGCCCCGTCAAGGAACACCAGGGCCGGCAGGTCGGCGCCCCGGACCGCGTCGAGCACACCGCCGATGAACACCGAGTGGTCACCCGCCGGAACCTCCTGGGCCACCTCGCACTCCAGCCACCCCAGTGCCCCGGTGAGCAGGGGCGCCCCCGTGTGCGGACCCGGGAACCACTCCAGGGCGTCGAACTGCGCCCACCCGTGCGGCCGCGCGTGGTCGGCGAAATGGCGGGCGACGTGCTCCTGGTCGGCGTTCAGCACCGACACCGCGAAACGCCCGTCGGCGGAGAGCGCCTCGTGCAGGCGGCTCTCGCGGGACACACAGCACAGGGCGAGCGGGGGGTCGAGGGAGACGGAGCAAAAGGCGTTGGCGGTCATCCCGCCGGGTTGGTCGCCGCTGACCGTGATCACCGTGACCCCGGTGGCGAACGCCGACATCACTCGGCGCAGATCCGCCATGTCAGACCACCGCCCCGCGCGCTCCGGCCGCCTGGTCCACGTAGGGCGCGAGGGCCGCGCGCAGCTCCTCCGGCACACGGGTGGGCACGGTCTCCGCGTTGGGGCCGCGCATGCAGACGACGCGCTGGCGGCCCCGCGCCACGAGTGTCTCCGTCCCCGACCCGAGGCGGACGTAGTCGAAGGCGAACTGCACCTGTGTCTGGCTCAGCTCCTCCAGCCGCATCCGGATGGACAGTTCGTCGAACGCGGTGATCTCGGCGAAGAACTCGCAGTCCACCCGAAGAGTGAAGAGCTTGAGGTCGTCCCACACCTGCGCGAGGACTCCGGGCGCCCGTTCCTTCAGGAACATCTCGCGGCAGCGGCCCTGCCAACTCAGATAGTGGACGTAGTAGACGTTGCCCACCAGGTTGGTCTCCTCGAAGCCGACGGTGTGGCGGAACTCGTAGTAGTCGGACATGGTCACTCCTCTCCGGCCAGGACCGTGAAGACCACGGGGTCCGGTACCCCGTTCAGGATGGTGGCCCAGGTGGCGACGCGCGCCTCCCCGTTCGAGAGCACGGTCCACCCGTGCTCCCCGACCGAGTCCAGGACCAGGGCCCGGCACGGCTCACCCGCCTTGCTCAGACACTCCAGCGCCCCCCAGACCCGTGTGGCCGCGGTGTGGACGGACTCCCCGACCTGCTGGGCGACCAGGTCCCGCAGTGGGACGAGCCCCGCACCGAGCAGCCCGGCCCACTCCTGTTCGGAGCGCTCCACGACGGTCTCCACGTCGCAGGCGAGCGTGCCGTGCCCGGTCACGGCCAGGGTCACCCCCGCCCCGTGTGAGACCGAGACCGTCGTGCCGGGGACCTCGGGACGGCCGTCCGGCCGATAGCGGACCCGGACCGGCCGGTCCAAGGCGCGGCTGACCGCGCGTTCGGTGTCGGCCCTGCGCTCGCGGATCCCGCCGTCGAACGACGAGTCCGGATCGACGACCACGGCCAGCGACCCTCCGAGCACGTGTTCCAGGCGGCGCTCCAGGTGGGGGCCGAGAAGCGCAGGAATCCACGGTCCGGTCCCGTCGGTCCTGCGCACGACGCGCAGTCTCAGCCCCTCCCACCGTTCGACCAGGGCACCGGAGGAGTCACGGAGGTCGACATCGTAGACGTGTGAGTCGCCGTCCTGGGCACGCTCGACGGCGTCGAGCCACACGTGGCCGCCCGGGTCCTCGTCCCCATTCTGAGCCAGTACGAGCAGGTCCACGCTCTCCGGCAGCAGTGTCCCGTCGGGCACACAGGCCTGGAGGACGTGCATCGCGGTGTCGCGCACCCCCGGGTCGGCGAGGGTCCGCTGCTGGGGGAGGAAGCCCCCGAACCAGTCGTCCTCGCCCGACGTGGACAGTTCGGCGACCACATGGCGTGCGCTGGCGCGGTAGTAGGACAGCAGCCGCTGGAACCTCTTGCCCTGGAAGAGCAGGCCCCCGTACAGCTCGGAGGGTTCGATACGCACTCTTGGCAGGGCGGGGAGCCCCGCGGCGGGGGAAGGGTGCTCCTCCGGCGGCTCCGTACGCGACCAGCGCAGGCGGGCACGGAAGTGGTCCGCGTCGTAGCCCGTCTCCTCGCTGCGGATGACCACGTCCACGGTCTCCGCGTCGCGCACGAGCGCCGCCACCCGGATGGTGGTCGTGCTTCCGGGGCTCACGGTCACGGGGCGTTGGAAGCGCATCCCCTCCATCACGGGCGGACCGCTGTGGCCGCTCACCGCGGCCGCCACCTGCGCCATCGCCTCCATACCGATCACGGCTGGGAAGAGGTGGTCTCCGTCGAGGAGGTGGTCGTCCAGGTAGGGGTCGTCAGGAGAGGAGAGGACGGCCTCCGTGACCAGCTCCACCCCCGGATAGTGGATGAGCGGCCGGTCCGTGAACCGGCCCAGGGGGAACTCCCGCCGCTCGGTGGTGAGTGTGGGCAGGTCACCGGTCCGGCCGCTGACCACCAGGACGGGCCCGGCGGAACGGTCCGTGAGGACACGGTGGAGGACGGCGACGCCGTCCTCCACGGAGAGGGGTGTCACGCCGTCGCGCGCCAGTGACTCGACCACGCCCAGCCGGTCCCCCATACCGGCCCCGGACCAGACCGACCACTCCAGGGCGAGGACACGTGTGCGGGGGTAGCGCTCACCGAACTCGACCGTCATCTCGGTGAGCCAGTCGTTGGCGGTCGAGTAGTGGGCCTCGCCCCGCAGGCCCGCGCGTCCGATGACGCTGCCGAAGGCGACCAACAGCCGGAGCGACCGCGGGTCCAACGCGTCCAAGACCGTCGCGAGCCCCTCGGACTTGGGGGCGATGGCTCCATGGAAGGCCTGCTCGGTGAGCGTCCGCAACGACGCGGGCTCGTTGCGCCCGGCACCGTGAAGGACGGCGGTGACCGTCCCCAACCGCTTCTGGAGGGCGAGCACGGCGTCACGGACCTCCTCCGGCCGTGTCACGTCCGCGCGCGAGTAGGCGAAGCGGGCCCCCGCCCCGGACATCCGCTCCAGGTTGGCGGTGAGCTCGGGGTCCCCCTCCTCCGCGCGGCCCACCAGGGCTAGCGCCGCCCCGTACTCCTTCGCCAGGGACAGGGCGCACTCGGCGGTGATGCCCTTGCCCCCGCCGGTGACCAGTACCACGTCCTCGGGCCCGAGGGGCGCGTCCGCGGACCCGGTGTCCGCCGTCGCCGCGTCGGGCGGAAGCGCGCGCAGGACAGGAACGGTCCGTCGGCCGTCGGCACCGTAGCGCACCTCGGCGAAGACGGAGGTGGCGGCCGTCTCCGCGACCACACGGCGCACCGCCTCTTCCCGCACCTGCGGGGACACGGGTTCGGGATCGCTCAGGGTGACCAGGGTCGTGGCCACCCCCCGTGCTTCCTGGCACAGCGTCCGGGCGACTCCCGCGGCGCCCCGCCGCCCCTGGACCACGACGAATCGAGTACCGTCCCCGGAGGCCACCGCCTCCCGGGCGGCGTCGAGCATGGTCCCGACGTGTTCCGTGCCCGCCTCGGCCGGAAGGCACAACAGGACGCCGGGTCCCAGGCCGGAGAGGGCCCGTGCCAGAGGTTCGGCCAGCGGATGGCCGGGAGAGGCGTGCACGCTCCACCCGCTCCCGTCCGAGAGCGCGGGCGCGACGGCCCGGGGCACGGGTCCGGCCACGTGGGCGACCTCGAAGGCCCGGACCCAGGGGGCCGCTCCCGCCACCCGCGTGTGCTCCTCGTGCTCCCCGGCGGTCTGGGCGAGCGCGTCGATCATCTCGGCCAGCTCGCCCAGGCTGCTGGTGGCGTATCCCGTGGTCGCCTGGAGCGGCGGGAGGCCCAGGCCGAGCGTGACCTCGTTCACCAGCTGGCCGACCGTGATGGAACTCAGGTGCAGGTCGTCCAGGGGGAGCGTGTCCGCGTTCACCATGGAGACGGGGAGTTCGGCCCGCGCAGCGGCACGGGAGCGGAGGAGCTCCAGCGTGTCCGCGTCCTCCGGTCCGGGGGACGGATCCCCGGCGGGACCGGCCGTGTCCCCGGCGGGCCGGTCCGCTCCGCCGGTGCGTCCCAGCGCCGTGCCGGGGGCGGACTCACACGGACTGGCCAGGAACGTCAGCTCCTCGGGCAGGTCACGGTGCAGCCGGCCCTCGAAGAGGGAGCGCGTGTCCACGGGCGCGCCGAGAGCGTAGGCGGCGGCGACCGCTCCCAGGAACGGCGCCAGGGACGCCGCGTCCGAGTCCACGGCGACCGCCGGAACGTGGGGGACGGTTCGGGCGGCCAGGGCCGACAGGACGTTGCCGGGCCCGACCTCCACCAGCAGGTCGGCATCCTCCGCGAGGCGCGTGAGGGCCTCGTGGAAACGCACCGGTCGCACGACCTGTTCCCTGAGCAGGGCACGCGGGTCCGTGTCGCGGGCCAGTTCCCGTCCGGTCACCGTGGAGACCGCGCCCGGTGACGGTGGGCCGAAGTCGATGCCGTCGAGCCGGCGGCCGAACTCCACGGCCGCGTCGGCCACCAGCGGCGAGTGGAAGGCGTGGGACACTCTGAGCCGGGTGGCGCCGACTCCCTCGGCCCGGGCCCGGGCGCAGACCCTCTCCACGGCCGTGACCGATCCGGAGACCACCGTCTGCTCCGGACCGTTGTACCCGGACACGACGGCCTCGGGCTCCCCCTCGACCAGGGCCTCGGCTCTCCCGGGCGCGCAGGCCAGTCCGGCCATGGCCCCGTCGGGGCGCCCCGTCCGAGCCATGATGCGACCGCGTAAGGCGGCCAGGCCGAGGGTCGTCTCGGAGTCGAGGGCTCCGGCCCAGTGCAGGACGGTCAGTTCTCCCAGGCTGTGGCCCGTGGCCCCGTCCGCGCGGATCCCGATGTCGCTCAGGACGTTCAGGGCGGCCAGGGAGCCGGCCACGATGCGGGGCTGCGCCACCTCGGTGGCCACCTGGTCGCCCCCCTCCGGGAGCCCGACCGAGGCCAGGACCCTCTCCGCCGCGGTGAAACGCCGCCGGAGCACGCCGCCCCCTCTGCTTCCCGACCCCTGCCCCGGGAAGAGGAAGCGGATGCTGGGCGGGGTGGTGCCGTGAGCGAGGAAGATCCCTCTCTCCGGGGAGAGGACCCTCGTCTCGCCCCCGTCCAGTCGTTCGACGAGGGCGCGCACCGACCGCCGCGCGGACTCGGGAGAGGACGCGACCACGGCGGCGCGCGCGGGACGGCGCGCGGACCGCTCGGCGAGCGAGGCCGCCAGGTCGGTGAGTTCGGCGTAGGACAGACGCGGGAGCAGGTCCGCGAGGTCGGTGAGCCGCTGACGTAGCTCGGCCGGGTCCGAGCCGTCCACCACCAGCAGTTCAGCGTCCTGACGCCCGGAGACCAGGGCGCGGGCGCGGGACGTGAGGCCTTCGCCCCGGTGCTGTGCGTCGGCTTCGATGGTGATGTGGGTGTTGATGCCCCCGAACCCCATGGCCGAGACCCCGGCGCGCACAGGGCGGCCCTGCGGCCAGGGGGACGCGCGGTCGGGGACGTGCAGAGCGGCGTCCTCCGCCTCCAGCAGGGGGTGCGGGGAGTGGTGGCCGGTGGCCGGCGGGATGACCCGGTGGTGCACCGACATGATCGCCTTGATCAGCCCGGCGACTCCGGCGGCCGCCTTCGTGTGGCCGATGTTGGCCTTGAGAGCGCCCAGGGCGGCCGGAGGCGCGGAGGGGTCCGCGGCGGTCCGGGCGCCGGAGAGTGCCATGAGCTCGGTCTCGTCACCCAGCGCGGTCCCCGTACCGTGCCCCTCGAAGTACCCCACGGTCTCGACCCCGTACCCCGCGCGCGCGTAGGCGCGTTCCAGAGCGATCCGGTGACCGCCCTCCTCGGGCCGGGTGATCCCGCCCTTGCCGTCGGAGGAGACGCCCCACCCCGTGACCAGGGCGTAGGGACGTCGTCCCTGGGCGATCGCGTCCTCCTCACGGAGCAGGACCAGGGCGCCCGAGCCCTCGCCCGGCCAGAAGCCGTTGGAGCCCTTGTCGTAGACCCTCATCTCCCCGGTGGCCAGCGCACCCGTCTTGGCGAAGCCGACCATCTCGAAGGGGTCGATGGACAGGTCCACCCCGCCCGCGATGGCGACGTCGAGGTCGCCCTGGGCCAGGGCGTTGGCGGCTGTGACGACCGACAGCAGGGAGGAGGAACAGGCTCCGTCCACCGTATAGCCACCGCCTCCGAGGTCGAAGTGGTTGCACACACGACCGGCGATGGTGTTGGAGAGCCCTCCGGCGAGGGTGTCCTCGTCGATCCGGGGGAAGGGCTCCTTGTATCTTCCCTCCAGGTCCGTCAGGAAGGCGCCGGCCTCCTCCTCCCCCCATCCGTGGTCGACCAGGGCTGCGGACACGGTCCTGCGCACGTAGGGCCAGCGCAGCCGCATGGTGTTGGCGCGGGTGAACTCCCCGGTGAGGCTGTTGCCGACCACCACACCCGTGGAGCGGCGCGGCAGCCCCTCTCCCGCCGGAAAACCCGCGTCCTCCAATGCCCGGGACACCGTCTCCAGGGCGAGCCAATGCGTCATGTCCGTCGAGCGGAACGAACTTCCCGAGACACGGTAACGAATCCTGTCGAACTCGAAGCCCTGGAGTACAGCGGCCTGCCTGGAGTAGAAACGGTCCTCCGCCAAAGGGTCCTCGGACCAGTAGTCCGCCAGATTCATACGTTCATCCGGAATCTGACGGAAAGCCCTCCTGCCAGCGAGAACGTTATCCCATAGATCTTCGTGCGAATCCGCGTCAGGAAAACACAGGCCCATTCCGACAACAGCAATACGGACGGTTCTCATAATCCACCCCACATCCGCCTCGCAAAGGACTGGCAGAGGCCAACCCCACACCAAGCATGCGGGACGCCCACCGAACCTTCTTCTTCTTTCATGCCATTCCAGGAAACCCCTATTAAATAACAGCGTGATTATTGCTATGCGGGGAAGTGCACGGTCGCGTTCACCGTCGGGAATCACCGGAGTCCGGCTGTTCGTTTCCGCGGTGGGCGGGACTCCCCGCACCAGCGGGTCCGGGAGGCCGCCACGGGCTCCGCCGCCCGAACAGGGCCGCCCCCTTTCGGGCGGGGCGGGAACGCGATGGGGACGCCGCCGGCCGGGCCGCGCACGACTCGACCCGGCGTCGAGAAGGGGGGCCGGGGCGGGGGCCTGCTTCGCCGACGAGGCCGGGACCTCCCTGGCCGGCACGGTGGAGCGCGCCCGGACCCGTCCGGTCCGGTACCACGGCCGCGCTCAGGCCGAGGGGTGTGGGCGCACCCGCGCACCGCCGCTCCGGCGTCCCCGGCCTCCGTGGAACTGGCCGCTGCGGCGGACCCAGCGCCGTCCGGAGCCGGTGGCCGCCTTCCTCTCCCGTGCCGGGCTACGGCCACGGACCCCGTGGCCGGGTCTCCGTCAGTCCGGAGGAGCCTGGCCGCCGCCCACCCGCCGGGGCCGGACGGCCCAGCCGCCGACGCCCAGCCCGACCAGGATCATGGCGGCCGTCATGATCCACTCGTTCGAGCCCTCGGGCCCGTACACCCGGCTGGCCGACCCCACGTCCACGGCGGAGGCGGGCTCCCCCACAGGGCAGGACTGCCGGTCCCTCCCGTAGAGGTAGACGTCGGTGCGCTCGGGACCGCCCGAGTCCGGCACGTAGACGCCGTAGCAGGTGCACGACTCGTGGCCCGGGTGCTGGACGCAGTCGAGCCTGGTGCCGGTGAAGGTTCCGGCGACACCGTCGGCGCGGGCGGCACGCAGGCTCCGGTCCACGTTGGAGGCCCCCAGGTAGACGATGAGCGCGGCGACCAGCAGCAGCGCCACGGTGAACGCCGAGATCCGGCGCGGAGCGCGGCTCACTCGTGCGCCCCCCGGGAGGCGTGTGCGCACGAACAGTCCATGGCCTCGCGTTCCGAGGGGTTCGGACGCATGTGGAGGTACATCGCCACGACCATGGGGACGAAGACGATGGTGTTGTAGAACAGGTGCAGCTCGACACGGGGGATCAGCAGTTGGATGAGGCTGGTCGGGGCGTCACCGCCGCCGATGTTGACTCCGTTGGCCGCCTGGACGAGCAGGAGCAGGTGCTCGAAGTGGTGCCAGACCTGCACCAGCAGGGAAGCCGTCCACCACGCGCGGCTCCGTCCGGTGAAACCCGGCAGGAGCAGGAGCAGCCCGATCAGCATGATCAGGGCGTATCCGTAGTGCAGCCACTCGGAGGTGACCAGCCAGGGGAAGGGGATGCCGAGAGCGCCGCGGGCCTGCTCCACCGGCCAGTCGAGCACGTAGATCTGGGCTGCCTGGATGATGTGCTCGGCCCAGTGCGCGAGGACGATGACCATGTACAGCTTCAGGCACAGGTGGTGCCCCCGGGAGTTCAGAAAGCGCATGGCCCTGCCGTAGAGGCCGGCGTGGGTGGTGTCTCCGGGGGCGGACGGGGTTCCGTGGGGGGGTTCGGTCTTCGGCATGTGTCGCTCCGCTGGTGTGGTGTTCAGGCGGTCGGGGCCGGACTCGTGGCGGTGGCCGCACGGGTCCGGCCGAACCGGGGCGCGCAGACCAGGACGGCCCCCCGGAGTGCACAGGTGATGACCAGGGCGAAGAAGAGGCCGAACACGACGTGGAAGGTGACGAGGAGTCCGTAGACCATGGCCGTGGTCAGCCCGAAGACCACCTGGTTCCGGGGTTTGGAGGGTGTGGTCCCCGGGTCAGTGATCATGTAGTTCGTGAACAGGACGAAGGCCACCCCGGTCATGGGCAGCAGGGCCGCCAGGAGCGCGTGGTCCAGGACCAGCCACCGCAGCACCGCCTGTAGCGCGAAGCCGCCCGCCCATCCGAGGATGAGCGGCCAGCGCTTCGTGAGGTTGATGTTGAGCATCGTCCCCGCCATGAGGATGCCCAGCGGAATGAGCCAGTCCAGGGTTCCGTCGATGTTGTTCGTGAAGTGGTAGGGGGGTGCGATCCCCACCCATGGGAAGAGCAGCAGCGTCACCGTGATCCCGAAGTTGGACGGGTTGAGGAAGTGGCGTTTGCGGCCCGCCACCGGGATCCGGAGCAGGTACTTGCTGCACACGGCGACAGCCACCGCGAACAGGTACGGCCACAGCGAGACGTTGCCCCACAGCAGCAGCGCGCACGCCAGTCCCGCGATGTGGGTGGGAAGCAGGTAGTCGATCATCCTGCCGACCCCGCCCGCGTAACCGGGTTCCCGGTCGGCGGCACGGGCGTCGAGTGTCTCCAGGACCAGATCGAACACGTAACCGAACAGAACGGCCGCGACGGGGGTGACGGGCGACTGCTCGAAACCCAGGAACAGGTGTCCCAGGACGGTGAACGCGGTGATGGAGGTGGCGAACATGCGCAGCGCCATCACCCTCCGGTCCGAGGCGGGGCGGGCCGCGGTGGCAGGAGGGGGCCCGGATCCCGCGGTCCGGCCCTCGGCGGCCTCGGGTGCTCCGGACTCTCTCTCTTCGGGTTTGGTCGCAGTCATCGGACAACCGCCGTTCCGTCGTCCTCGAGGAGGATCGTGTGCGTTCCTGGTTCCACCACCAGATCGGTGGTGTGCCGGGTGCCTTCCCCGTCACGCCAGGAGAGGGTGACCGGCAGGGCGCCCGCTGGCGCCGCCAGGTGGACGATCGAGTCGGAGACCCCCACATGGCCGTTGGCGGGGAAGAGCTGTTCCGTCTGCGGGGGATGGCCGGGGGCGTCCACACGGGCCGAGGCGCCGACCGCCGCCACCAGGGCGCCGTCACCGGCGGCCCCCGGGCGCACAAGGCGCAGGATGGCGGCCGGGTCCGCGTCGGGCGCCCTGTTCAGCAGCATCCGGGAGTTCTGCCACTGATTGGCCACCGCCATGTCAAGGAGTCCGTCGCCGTCGACGTCACCGACGGCGAAGGCCCGGGTGACGTCGTACTCGGCGATGCCCAGCGGGGCCGCGAGGTCGGTGTATCGTCCGTCCTCCCCCCGCACCCAGAACGGATTGGTCTCGTGCCCGGAGAGGTCGTCCCCCTCGGAGAACCTGGGCCAGGCCTGGGGGTACTTGAGCAACTGGTCGTTGCCCATCGCGATCTCCTGGAGCTCCGGCCAGCGTGTCCGGTCTCCCTTGAGGAACCCGGTGGCTTGGACCAGCTCGTCGGTGCCGTCGTTGTCGAAGTCGGCGGCCTTGACGTCCCATGCCCATCCGCTCCGGGCGATCCCCAGTTCCTCAGCGCTCTCGGAGTAGGGCACCGTTCCCTCCAGGAGGTCGGCGCCGTCACCGTCCGGTACGAAGGCGAGGTTGCTCTCGTGCAGCGCGTAGGGGGTGGTGATGTTGCTGACGACGATGGTCGGCAGGTCCGCGCCGTCCGTGTAGGTGTAGGTGACCCCCATTCCCTTGTAGGAACCGTTCGCCATGACCTGTGACTTCGGGGTGACCATGTCCCGCTCTCCCTTCAGCGGCTCCAGCCGGAGCTCTCCCGGGGTGGAGCGGTTGACGAGGAAGCTGTCGTTGCCGAAGTCGTTGGCCAGGTAGAGGTCGGGGACCCCGTTGCCGCTCAGGTCCTGGAAGCCGGCCGCGAGCGTCCAGGCGTTGGCGACGTGCTCGGGCAGCGCCGTACTGGCGTCGGTGAACACGGGGGGCGTGTCCGCGGCGCCCTCCGGCTCCGTGAGCAGGATCCGGTTGCGTCCGCTGTTAGTGGCCAGCCCCATGCTCTGCTGCATCTCCATCCGGGAGTCGCCGGCCGCCTCGGGGTCCAGCACGCGCGCTCCGTCGGGGAAGTAGTTGCCCACGAGGACGTCGAGTGAGCCGGACCCGTCCAGGTCGGCGATGTTCAGCGCGGTCGTGTTCCAAGTCTGCATCGGCTCGACCGTCTCGTGGGCGGTGAAGCTCTCCGCCGCCGGTGTCGCCTCGGGGCCGGCCGTGTTCACGAAGAGGACCGGGGAACGGCCCCAGTAGTAGACGAGAAGGTCCAGATCGCCGTCCTCGTCCAGGTCAGCGGGCACACAACCCATGGGCGCCATGGTGCGGTCGTAGGGAAGGCCCTCAGGCAGCAGCTCCACGACGGGATAGTCGTCGGCACTGCTCCCAGGGGCGTTGCGCAGGGTGACACTGTCGTCCCGGGGGTCGACCAGGCACACGTCGGCCGACCGGTCCAGCCCGCGCAGGTCCAGAAGAGCCGCCCCAGCCCCCACCGCGGAGATCCACCCCTCGAAGTGCTCCAGGTCGGGGGCCACCTCGCGTTGGGTGCGGGCGCCGTCGGGCTCCGAGTTGAGCGCACGTGTCTCGAACGCGAAGGAGGACGCGCGTTCGTCCCTCTCCATCTCGCTCATAGAGGGGCGGACGGTCAGAGTACCCAGGGCACCCACCATCGCCAAGGCCAGTGCGAGTGTCGCCAGACGGTACATCAACCGCATGAGGGCTCCTCAGTGTGGTGGCGCCGCCACCTGCTCGAGTTCGCAACACCACCAGCATCCATAAGAAGGGCGCAGTTTTTCCATATCCATTCTTGCCCTGCCTGCGGTGAGCGCGGAAAGAGAATCAGGCCCCGCACTGCCCGCACTACCGGACACGGGCACGGAGCCCTCGTTCGGAATGTTTCGCGCCGTGCCGCACCGACCAGCGGATGTTTTCCGGTCCGAAACAATTCCTGGCACGTCCGGGGCATTCGGATGCAGCCCGCCACGGTGGCGAAACGGGCGTCGCCCACGGCAGCGCCGAAGGTGTACGAACCGGCTCCTTCGGAGGACGGGAGATGAATCCGTACCGTGTGCCGTCACGGAACGGGTTCGTGCGCTCCGGGTTCATCGAGGAGTCCGGGCGGGGGGAACGGAGGAGTCCGGGCGGGGGGAACGGAGGAGTCCGCGGGGCGGCTTCCCGGACCCGCCGGCCTCACGACCCGTCCCCTCCGTGGCGGGCCAGCTCCTCGGCGAGGCGAACGCGCCACGACTCGTACGGGGGACGGGCGGGGTCGGCCTCCGCCTCGGCGGGTCCGGGGCGCAGGTCCCGGCAGAGGCGGGCCGCCCGGCCCACGCCCATACCGCACAGCACCCTCGTCCCGCTCTCGCAGGCCGGAACGACGAGACCGCTGCGCACCCGCGCCTCGGCGGCGAAGGCACCGCCCTGCGCCAGGAACCACCGGTGCTCGCCCGCGCCCCGGCACAGTCGGCGCAAGTCCGCCTCGTCCGTGCCGCCCGCGTAGGTCGCCGCCAGGCCGATCCCGGCCCAGAGGTCGGACCTGCGCTCCGGGGGAAAGGAGTCCACCAACCCGACGGCACGGACCGCGTCCGCACCGGCCACGAACCACAGGGCCCGCCCGATCCCTTGGTCGGCGGCGCGCAGCGCGTAGGGGCCGTCCCCCGTGCGCCGGGCCGCGCTGTGGTCGCGAAGCTGACGGTGTACGTACCGACCGGTGTGGAAGTAGGCCTGGTGGAAGCCGTAACCGTCGTGTACGAGCCACCGGAGCAGCGGGTCCAGGGCCTTGGTATCCGGCCACAGCGGCCGTGGCAGGCGGGCCATGGCCCAACCGATGCCGATGTAGGCCATGTAGACGTGGGGGGCGCCGGGTCCGTCGATGAAGCTTCGGGCTCTGGTACTCCCCGGGAGAAACCCGTCCAGGAGCGCGAACCCCATCGCGGCGCCCTCGTAGGCGAACCCCCGGTAGCGTGCGGGCAGACCCTCCAGCCGTTGGTCCGTCACATGGGGGGAGGCGGTCTCCACCGCGTCGCCCAGGCCGTCGAGGAAGGAAGCCCCCACCTTCTCCAGGATGCCGCGAGCGGTCGGCCCCTTGTCGTGGAAACCCCTGGTCCTCAGCGTTGTCTCGGATAGTTTCGGGGTTATGATCCGGCGCCGGAACGCCCCCATCGCACTCGACAAACCGCACTCCCCGCCACTCGATCCGCCTCAGTTACCCGCTTTCCATGCTCGTGCGGCCCGGAGCGGACGTCTACTCCGTCCTTGCCGAGCACGGCTCCGCACGAAGAGACGACGCGGAACGCACAGGCGACCGTGGTTCCACAAGGCCTTATATAAACCCTGAGTGATAATATGTGGCCATGCATGCCTTCGACGTTCTCGGTGACCCGGTCAGACGGCGTCTCCTGGAGCTGTTGTCAGCGGGAGAGCTCAGCTCAGGCGAGCTGACCCGGGTGGTCCGCGAGGAGTTCGGGATCAGCCAACCCGCCGTCTCCCAACACCTGCGCGTGTTGCGGGAGAGCGGGATGGCGAACGTGCGCGCCGAGGGCACGCGGCGCCTGTACTCGGTCGACGCCGCGTCCCTGCGCTCGGTGGACAGCTGGCTGGACTCGTTCCGCCACTTCTGGGAGCCGAAGCTGGCCGCGCTGGAGACCGAGATCGCCCGGGGCAAGCGCCAACGCCGTACCGAGGAGAGACAATGAGCGTTCCGAACTCCGTGGAAACCCAGATCAAGGCCGTCTCACGAGGGCTGGACAGCCGTACCCGCGAGGGGCGGGAGACCCGGGTCTCGACCATCAGCCAGAGTTACCCCACCACCGTGGAGGACCTCTGGGAGGCCTGTACGTCGGCCGAGCGGCTCCCCCGGTGGTTCGCGCCGGTCAGCGGCGAGCTGCGCCCGGGCGGAACCTACCAGGTGGAGGGGAACGCGGGAGGCACCGTCGAGTCCTGTGAGGCGCCCCGGTCCTTCACGGCGACCTGGGAGTACGGCGACGATGTCAGCTGGATCGCGGTCCGGGTGGCCCCGGACGGCGACGGCGCGCGGCTGACCCTGGAGCACACCGCGTACGCCGACACCACAGCGGAGTTCTGGGAGCGGTTCGGCCCGGGTGCCACGGGCGTGGGCTGGGACCTGGCCCTCATGGGGCTGGAGCGGCACCTGACCACCGGGTCCGACGGGCCCCCCGAGGTCGACGGCTGGGAGCGGACCGACGAGGGGCGCCGGTTCATCACGGCGAGCAGCGCGCGGTGGGCCGAGGCCAGTGTCGAGGCCGGGACCCCTCCCTCACAGGCCGGAGCCGCCCGGGACCGGACCACCGCCTTCTACCTGGGCGAGGCCCCCGAAGGGGCCTGACCTCCTCGTCCGAGGGCCGCAGGTCCGAATCCCGACGAGACCACGGAACCTCGGTTCAGACGGGTTCTGCGGCCTCTCTCCTGCGGCAGGCGCCCGTGAACCGGCACAGGGGCCGTGCCAGCGAGCGAGAGCATCCCTGGGAGGACGGAAGGCGTGCTCTCGCCGGCTAGTCCCTACGTGCACGGGGAGCGCGTGGGGTCGTGCCGTTACGCGGAGTCTTGGCCACCCGCCGCCGACGTACACGGACACCTGGCGACCGAAGCCGCCGGTGACGTGCCTGATCACCGCCCTCGCGTGGCTGCTGGCCCAGGTCTCGCCCTTTTTACTCCATTGGCACTGTCCGTCCTGGTTTTGGGGCACGTGGAGTACTGGACGGGCCAGTTTCCACAGCGAACCGTGCGCGCGGTACCGCGCCGGGAGGGACTGAAGAGACCATGTCGCACCACGAACCCGAGACGCACACGCTGAAGGTGCCGGGAGCCAAGCTCTACTACGAGGTCCGCGGGTCGGGCCCCGTCCTGCTGCTGATCCCCGGCGGCCCGCAGGACGCGGGGGTCTACGACGGGATCGCCGAGCGCCTGGCCGACCACTACACGACCGTGTCCTACGACCCGCGCGGCAACTCGCGGAGCCCTCTGGACGGCGAGCCGGAGGAGCAGAGGGTGGACCTGCACGGCGACGACGCCGCGCTCCTGATCTCGGAAGTGGGCATACCGGCCTACGTGTTCGGCAACAGCGCGGGCGCCCACGTCGGGCTCGACCTGGTGACGCGCCATCCCACGCTGGTGCGGGAGCTGGTCGCGCACGAGCCGCCGTGCCTGACGATGCTCGACGACCCCTCGGAGATGATGGCCGGCGGCAAGGACGTCTACGACACCTATCTCCGCGGGGGCGCGGGGGCGGCGATGGGCAAGTTCCTGGAGCTGAACGGTCTGGACGGCGGGTCGGAACCGGAGGGTGGGAGCACGCCTGCGGACAACCCGTGGCACGAGGACCCCGAGACGTACGAGCGTGTCAGCGGGAACTTCGACTACTTCTTCTCCCACGGGCTGATGCCCCTGTCCCTGTACGAGCCCGACGTGGAGGCCCTGCGCACGAGCGGGGTCCCGGTGACGGTGGGCCTGGGCGAGGCGGACGCCGGCAAGGCCATCTACGACATGGGCCTCGCCCTCGCACTGCGGCTCGACACGGACCCGGTCGCCTTCCCGGGCGACCACCTCGGCTTCGGTCCTCATCCCGAGGCCTTCGCGGACACCCTGCACCGCGTGCTGGACGGAGGCTGAGCGGCGCGCGAAGGGCCCTGAGCCCGGGAGTGCGGTCCCCGGGGCCCGCGGTCCCGCGGTCTCGGAGCCGGGGCCTCAGTCCCTTCGGGCGCCCTCGGGCCAGAGGACGTCCACCGGCACGCCCCGGTCCCGGGCCGCCTCGACGGCGTCGCCGGTCCCGCCTCGGCCACCCGAAGGACGGCCGTCCCACACCGCGAACAGCCGGTCCACTCCGTCCAGGACGGCGTTGTTGGCGTCCTCGTAGGCGGAGCGGCCCGCGCTGCGGTGCGGCATGTAGCGCACCAGGGCCGAGCGCACGAGGAGGTCGTCGAACCGGTCCAGGTCGGCGGGCTTGACCTTGGTCTCGCGGTAGTCGGCCGAGGGCAGCACGACCTCCACCCGCCCCCCGGCGTCGAGCACGGCCTCGGCGAAGAGCTGGTCGGCACCGCGCGCCAGACAGGAGATCCCGACGAGGTCGTCGTCGGTGTAGGGGACGAGGGCTTCGTCCAGGGCCTTGCGTACCAGTGCCACGCTGTCGGTGGAAAGATTCGAGTGACCAGTGATTCCGATCCGAGTCACGTCATTCCCTTCACATCTGGCTGATGGTGCAGCAGCGTACGTGACAACTCGTCGCGGACTTCGGCCACCTGCGGGTTACGGTGGTGCGCGGCGGACTCGGTGTACCAGTCGCCCAGGCGCCTGCGCACCCGGCCGGAGTCGAGGGAGGACTCCAGGGCCGCGGCCTGGCTCACGACCCGGGCGGACTCGGCGGGTTCGTCGAGCAGCAGGTAGGTGCGTCCGAGCCCCACGAGGTCGAAAGCGCGGCCGCGTTTCCTGGCCGGGTCCCTGGACCGCAGTGCCTGGGTGATGTAGGCGGCGGAGGACTCGGCGTGCCTGTGCCTGGCTCCCCGGTCGTCGCGGCTCGCGGCCAGGTCGCGGTAGCGGGCCCCGACCACCCCCGACAGTTCGGCGTGGTCGAAGCCGCCCGTCCAGCCGGGTGCCTCCTGCGCGTCCCTCTCCTCCGGTCCCCCGACCGCGAGGAGGTCCTCGGCCTGGACGACGGTGCGGCGGTAGGCCTCCGGCCGCCCCATCCGCGCGTAGGACCAGCCCTCGCGCGTGCGCAGCATGGCCCGCACCCGCGGGGGCGCTCCGGCGGCGTCCGCGCTGTCGAGTGCGAGGCGGCAGATGTCGAGGGCGTCGCCGGGCCGGTGCAGGTCCAGCATCTGCCGGGCCATGGCGGCCAGGACCCCGACGCCGTAGGCGCGGTACCCGGGTCCCGCCTGGTGGAGTGCGCGCAGGGAGAGGGTGTAGTACCGCTGCGCCGTCGGGTGGTCCCCGGAGTCGAAGGACATCGAGGCCACGGTCTTGGACAGTTCGGCCATCACCGCGAACAGCCGTGTCTGGACGGACGCGGACTGGGGGTGCTCGACGAGTTCGGAGACCTCCGAGAGCTGGCCGATGACGGCCTTGCGCCGGATGCCCAGGCGCCACCGGTCGTCCCAGTGCCGCAGCGCCACGGTGGCGGCCTCGATCCGGCACAGCTCCGACTCCCCGATGGTGCCGCGGCCGCGGCCGGGCGCGGCGGTCCGGGGCATCAGCCAGTGCTCCAGCGTCTCCGTCAGCGTGGCGCCCACGATGAGCGCTCCCCCGGCCGCGAATGCGTCTCTGCGTTTCATCAGGTCCTTCAGCGTGATCTCGACGATGTCCTGCGCCGTTCTGGACGCGGACCACGAATCGCCTTCTTCCACCGAGTTATCTGTCCAGGAAACGCCTGCCGAATACTCTTCGTCCGCATCTGCGAGGCCCAATGTTCGGCGGGCCTGGGAGGGCATCACCAGTCCGTCGGCGATGCGCTGCCACGTCTCCAGCGCGGTGACCACGCGTTTTCCCGACATGATCGCGCTCACGTGCGGCTGGGCCATGTCGACGGCGGATCCGATCGCCTGCTGGCTCGCGCCCGTGTACCGGCGCAGGAGTCCGAACAGGGCGCCCGCGTCCCGTTCGGCGAGTGACCGGCGGACGTCGGCGCGGGACCAGAAGGACGATGGCGGGGAGAAAAGGGGGGCGACCAGGGATTTTGCCATACATACCGCCGGTGTATATCGGCACGGAATTCCGCTTTGGTGGGCGAACGGTGTTGTGTCTTGCGTAGTAATCCTTACCCGGAAACGTCCGTTCTCCCAATGGACGCAGGACCCTGATGTGCTCTGTTTCGGGACCACCCGAGGAGGAGGAACGGTGACCTCCACCGCGCCTGGCGGACACGGCGCCGGCTCCGGGACCCGCGGACTCCGGACCGCCGCCCTCTTCGCTCCCTCCGTTCCCACCGCTCCCCCAGTCCCCTCCGGCCCCTCCGGCCGCGGACGCCACCGACCCGGTGAGCGGCACGGCAGGTGTGCGCGGTGATCCCCCCGCACCGGAGGATGGTCGAGGACCTCGCCGAACGGGGCGTTCTGCCCTCCGACTGGCACGCCGCGTTCGCCGCCGTCCCCCGGCACCTGTTCCTGCCGGACGTGATCATCGACGCCGGCACGGGCGGGCACGTGGACCGGGAGGTGGACGAGCGGGGGTGGCTGGAGGCCGCCTACGCCGACGCCCCCGTCCTCACCCAGGTCGACGGCGGGGACCGCCGCGGCCCCGGTGAGCCGACGTCCTCGGCTCCGGCTCCGTCCGCGCTGGCCGGGGTCATGCGGCACCTGCGGGCCGTGCCGGGGATGCGGGTGCTGGAGGTGGGCACCGGCAGCGGGTACAGCGCCGCCCTGCTCTCGCACCTGCTGGGCGACGACGCCGTCGTGTCGGTGGAGATCGACTTCGAACTCGCCGAGCGCGCCCGGATCAGTCTGATGGGCGCGGGGTTCACGCCGCTGGTGGTCGGCGGGGACGGCATGCAGGGCTGGGCGGGACGCGCCCCCTACGACCGCGTGGTCAGCGGCGTGGCCGTGCGCCGGGTCCCCTACGCCTGGGTGGCGCAGTCCCGGCCCGGCGGACGGATCCTGACGCCGTGGGGCGACGCCTTCCACCACGGGGTCCTGGCCGACCTGGTGGTCGGGGCGCGCGGAACGGCCCGTGGGAGGTTCGTCGGGCACACCGACTGCGTGTGGGCGCGCGCGGACCGGGCCCCGGGCCGCCTGTGGGAGGCCCGCCCCCGCCCGGAGCCCGACCACGCCGCCACGCGTACCCGGCTGCGCCCCGAAGACCTGGTCGGCGACCGCGACGCCGCCTTCGCCGTGGGTCTTCAGATGCCCGGCGTGTACCGGCGCGTGCGGCGGGCGCGGGAGAGGGGGGATCCCCGGCTCACGGTCCAGCTGGTGGATCCGGTCACGTGGTCCCGGGCCTCCTGGCACGTCGGTCCCGAGCACGGGGAGTCCGGCCACGAGGTGCGCCAGCACGGCCCCCGGAGGCTGTTCACCGAACTGGAGGCCGCCCACCTGCGGTGGGTGGAGGCCGGGCGGCCCGCGCCCACGCGGTTCGGGCTGACCGTCTCCGCCGAGCGCCAACTGGTGTGGCTCGACGACGAGGACTCGGTCCTCGCCTCGTCGGGATAGCGCGGGGCCGGAGAGGACGCCCGCGTCCGAGGAGCGCCGCACGCCCGGAAAGACCCCGCACCCCATCCGCCCCGCACCGAGGAGGACCCGAGATGACCGTCCTGCCCCAGCCCCGACGACCAGTCGGCTCCGACCGTCACTGGGCGCCCCGCACCTATCCAGCGAGCCCGTACGCCATCGGTTGGCTCAGGGCGGACCTGCGCGCCGACCTGGCCTCGGTGTCCGGGGCCCGGGGTGAGCCGACCGCGGCCGCGGTGCTGTGCGCCAGCGAGATGTTCGCCGACACCGTGGGCCGCGCGCCGCGCGGTGGGAGCCCGCAGGAGGTGGTGTGCGTGCTCTCCCTTCACCACCTTCCGGAGGGCGGGCGCGTACTGCGGCTGTCGATGGCCGGCCAGGAGGCCGTGGGCGCCACCGCGCGCGGACCGTGTCCGGCGCCGGACGCCGGGGGGCGCGGCGGCCGGCGCGGCCGGCGGCCCGGCGACTGGCGTGCGGGCGTCCGGGGCCAGGGGCTGCTCCTGATCGACCACTTCGCCGCCCGCTGGGGGACCCGGCGCACCGGCTCCTCCGGCGGGGAGGGCGGCGTCGTCTGGGCCGAGTTCGACCTGCCTCCGGCGTGGGGGTGAGGGTCGGGGACGGCCGGTCCGCGGCCGCGCTCCGCTTCCTCAGCCGCGCCGGGGCAGGGCGGCGGGGAGCCCGAAGTGCGGGAAGAGGGTGGTGTCGAAGAACATCGCCGTGTGGACGACCTCCCCTCCTTCCGGGGACAGGTCCAGGACCTGGAGGCCGAACGCCCGGTGGAGGCCGTCCCCGCCGCGCATGTACACCGCGAAGGCGGGCTGCCCGTTGGCGGCGGTCGGCACCAGCGCCATGTCGCCCGGTCCGCCGGCCGGGCACTGGGCGGCGATGAGGCGGCCGATGTGCTCGCCGCCGCGCACCCAGGTGGCGAAGGGCGGCATCTCGAACACCGCGTCGGCGGTGAACAGCGAGGTGATGGCCGGGATGTCGTAGGACTCGAACGCGGCGACGTAGCGTGCGAGGGTCTCGCGCTGGGCGGGCTGTGGTTCGGCCACCTTCTCCTCGGTGGGGGTCACCCGGGCCAGTTGGGCGTGGGCCCGCTGAAGCAGGCTGTTGACCGCGGGGACGGAGGTGTCCAGGGTGTCGGCGACCTCGGCGGCGCTGAACCGCAGGACGTCGCGCAGGATCAGCACCGCCCTCTGCTTGGGTTGCAGGTACTGCAGGGCCGCGACCAGGGCCAGGCGCACGCTCTCGCGCGCCTCCACCACCGTGCCGGGGTCGTCGGCGCCGACCAGGGCGTCGGGCACCGGCTCCAGCCAGGGCACCTCGGGCCGGTCGGCCAGCTCGCCCTCGGGCTCGGCGGTGGGTCCGCCGAGCCCGGTGGGCAGAGGCCGCCTCTGGCGCTTGTCCAGGGCGGTGAGGCAGGCCGTGGTGGCGATCCGGTGGAGCCAGGTGCGCAGGCTGGACCGGCCCTCGAAGCGGTCGTAGGCCTTCCAGGCGCGCAGGTAGGTCTCCTGCACCAGGTCCTCCGCGTCGTGCACCGAGCCGAGCATGCGGTAGCAGTGCGCGAACAGCTCCCGCCGGTACGGGTCGGCGAGCCTCACGAAGTCCTGGTCAGACGCGTGTTCCATCACGACCGTCACGTTACGCCTCCTGTATGACAGAACACACGTTCCCGAACGGGTCGGCGAACCACGCGACGGCCGGCTCGCCGCGCGAGATCCCCCTCTCGTCCTGGCCGAGGCCCTCGTAGCGCAGCATCCGGACGCCGCGCCGGACGAGTTCGTCCACGGTGGAGTCGATGTCGTCCACGGGCAGGTTCAGCACGGTGAATCCGGCGGGTTCGTGGTCCGGCTTGGGATAGACGAGGATGCCCCGCCCCTCCCCCAGGTCGATGCGGAGCATTCCGTACTCCTCCATGCCCTCGACGGGGCCGACCGGGAGTCCGAGGGTGTCCCCGTAGAACTCCCCGGCCCGGTCGGTGTCGGGAACGGCGAAGGAGCCGAAGGCCCTGTTGCCGTCGAACACGGTGTCCTCCCTACTCGCCGCTCTCCATGGCGGCGCGGTGCTCGTCGCTGAGCTGGATGATCTGGACGTAGTTGCCGTCGGGGTCCACGGCGGTGCCGAACAGGCTGCCGTCGCGGTCCTCCAGGGGTGCGAGCCACTCGGTGCCCCGCTCGTCCATGCGGGCGGCGACGGCGCGGGCGTCGTCCACGTCGAAGTTGAGGATCATGCGGGTGGGCTCGCCCGCCTTGGGCCCGACGTCGTCGCGGCGGTCGATGAGCAGGTGGAAGGCGCCGAAGCGCAGGACGCGGTAGCCGTCCACGTCGTTGTCGCCCTGGGGCGCCAGGACGGCGGCGTACCAGTCGTGCAGCCGGTCGGGGTCGGTGGTGGCGAGCAGGATGCTGTCGAGGCTGGGACGGTCCATGGTGTCCTCCGTCGGTGGTGTGCGCATCGCGGTCCGTGTCCGGTTCAGGTCCGGCCATCGGTGCCGCTCACCTGTACAGACCCCTGGTCGGCCGTGGACTCATCGGCCTCCGAATGTTTTTCCGCCGCCTTTTCCGCCGTCTCCTCATTCACCGGGTCGCCCGCCGGGCTCCCCACCGGCGCGCCCTCCGGTTCCGTTTCCGCCGGTTCCGTTTCCGCCATCGGTTCCGCCGCCGGCGCCGCGCGCAGCATGACGAGGGCGAGCGCTCCGAACACGACCATGGCCACGAAGCCGATCGCCCCGGCCAGGTTGAGGCCGTCGGTGAAGGCCTCACGCGCCGAGTCGAGCAGCCTCCCGGCCGGGTCCGCGGGCAGTCGCCCGGCGGCGGCGACGGCGGCGGGCAGGGTCCGCCCCGCCTCCTCGGGCACGCCCTCGGGAAGGACCACGTTGGCGCGGTAGACGGCGGAGGCCAGGCTGCCCAGGACGGCCACACCCATGGCGATGCCGAACTCCCCTCCGGTCTCGGACATCGACGCGGCGGCCCCGGCCCGCTCCCTGGGCGCCGATCCCACGACGATGTCGGTGCCCAGCGCACCGCCGGGGCCCAGGCCGACGGAGGCCAGGACCAGTCCGGCGACGACGACGGGGGTGCCGTTCTCGGCGGGGGCCAGGAACAGCAGGACGAACCCGGCGGCGGTCACGAACATGCCGCCGCCGATGACGTTGGCCCGTCCGATCCGCGCGGCCAGCGGCGCCGCGGCCATGGTGGCGGCGATCATCGCCAGCGACCCGGGTACCTGCCACATCCCCGCGACCAGCGGGGAGTGCCCGGCCACCATCTGCAGGTACTGGCTGAGCAGCAGGAACGTGCCGCCCATCGCGACCGCTCCCACCGCCATCGCGGTCAGGGCGGCCCCGAAGGAGCGCTCGCGGAACAGTCCGAGGTCCAGCAGCGGGTCGGGCAGGCGCAGCTGTCGGCGCACGAACACCGTGCCCGTGGCCAGTCCGAGGAGCACCGCCGCGAGCGGCACGGGGCCGGGTCCGTGTTCGGCGAGGGACTTGAACCCGTAGACGACCGGCAGGATGGCGGCCAGGGACAGGGCGACGCTGGTCGGGTCCAGGCGCCCGGATCCGGGAGAGCGGTACTCGGGCAGGAGCAGGGGCGCGCACACCAGCAGCAGCACCATGACGGGGACGCCGAGCAGGAACACCGAGCCCCACCAGAACCACTGCAGGAGCAGTCCGCCCACGAGCGGGCCCACGGCGGTGCCGCCCATGAAGCAGCTCATCCACACGGAGATGGCCACGGCGCGCTGGCGCGGGTCGGCGAACATGTTGCTGATCAGGGCCAGGGTGGAGGGCATGAGGGTGGCTCCGGCCACGCCCATGAGGGTGCGGGTGACGATGAGCGCCTCGGCGCTGGGCGCGAACGCCGCGGCCACGGAGGCCAGTCCGAAGACGGCGGCGCCGACCATCAGCAGGCGCCTGCGTCCGACGCGGTCGCCCAGGGTGCCCATGGTGATGAGGAACCCGGCGATCATGAAGCCGTACACGTCCATGATCCAGAGCAGTTGGCCGCCGGAGGGCCGCAGGTCCTCGGCCAGGTGGGGCAGTGCCAGGTAGAGCACGCTCATGTCCAGGGACAGCAGCAGGGTGGGCAGTGCCAGCACTCCCAGCCCGAGCCACTCGCGCCTTCCCGCGCGCGGGGGGCTGGGTTTCTCGCCGTTCATCGCGGCCTTCCTCGTCCGTCGGTTCCGCCCGGGGCGGTTCGTTCACACGTACGGACACGGTCGGCGGCCAGGACTCATCGGGACGGGCAAAAAAGACCGGACGGTTTTCGGAACCTGTGTTGACAGACGGCACTGACCTGGGTTGATAGCGTCGAGCGGCCATGTGTGTACCGGGAGTGCCGGTGGTGTGCGCCGCGCCGCCCGCTCCGCGGAAGAGTGGGGAGACACCTATGCGAGCCGTGGTCTTCGAGAACTACGGGCGGTTCCCGTCCCTGAAGGACGTCCCCAAGCCCGAGCCCGGCCCCGGGGAGGTGCTGCTGCGGGTGGCGGGCGCCGGTGCGTGCCACTCCGACATCAGCGTCTACCGCCACTTCCGGGAGGGCCAGCCCGGGGCGCAAAAGCCCCCGTTCGTGCTGGGGCACGAGAACTCCGGGTGGGTGGAGGCGCTCGGCGAGGGTGTGAGCGAGCGCGTCGAGGTCGGCGGCGCCTACCTGGTGTACGGGCCGACCGGCTGCGGCCACTGCCGCAGGTGCGCGCGGGGGCAGGACACCTACTGTGAGAACGCCGCCACGATGCCCTACATGGCGGTCGGTCTGGGGCGTGACGGCGGCATGGCCGAGTACATGACCGTGCCCGCCCACCACCTGGTCCCCCTGGGCGACGCCGACCCGGTGGAGGCCGCGCCGCTGTCGGACGCGGGCCTGACCCCGTACCACGCGATCAAGGAGGCGCTGCCGCACCTGGAGGGCGGCGGCCGCCACGCCCTGGTGATCGGCCTGGGCGGCCTGGGACAGATCGGCGTGCAGATCCTGAGGGCGCTGACCGGCGCGACGGTGGTCGCCACCGACATCAAGGAGGAGGCCCGGGCCGAGGCCGAGTCCTACGGCGCGATCACCGTGGGGGCGGGTGAGCGGCAGGTCGAGCAGATCCGCGAGGCCACCGGCGGCCGGGGCGTGGACGCGGCCTTCGACTTCGTCGGCGCCACTCCGACCATCACCACGGCGGCCGCGGTGATGGCCCAGGGCGGACGGCTGACCGTGGTGGGGATCGCGGGCGGCACGCACCAGTTCTCGTTCTTCACCAACCCGTACGAGTCCTACGTCACCAGCACCTACTGGGGAGCGTTGGGAGAGCTGTGGGAGGTGGTGGACATGTACCGGGCCGGGCAGATCCGCCCCGAGGTCGAGCGGTTCTCCATGGACGAGGCGCTGGAGGCCTACCGGAAGCTGGAGGAGGGGAAGGTCTTCGGCCGTGCCGTGGTGGTGCCGGGCGGGGTCTGACTCCACCCGATACGCGCGCGGGCACGGCCCCGCCCGGTCCCGACCGGCTCTCGCGCTCGCGGGAGCGGTGCCGGGCGGCCGCGCCCACGGCCCTCCGATGGTTCGGGCCGCGTCCGACGCGATGGCCGCGGCCTGAGGCACGGCCGTCCGGGTTTTCCGGTGGACCGGGTGGAAACGACGGGGCCGGTGGGGCCGACTGGGCCGGTGTGCTGCCAGGATGCCGTGTGCAACGCCAGGAGATTCGAGGAGGGACATGGACCTGGGAATCGCGGGGAAGGTCGCACTGGTCACCGCCGCCAGCTCCGGCCTGGGGCGGGCCATCGCCGTCGCCCTGGCCGCCGAGGGCGTGCACGTGGCCGTCACCGGCCGCGACGAGGAGCGTCTGGAGGCCACCGTGGCGGCGTGCACTGAGCACGGCGTGTCCGCGCTGGCCCTCACCTGGGACCTGGCCGACCACGGGCGGGCGCCCGAGGTCGCCGGGCGTGTGGCCGAGGAGCTGGGCCCGGTGGACATCCTGGTCAACAACACCGGCGGCCCGCCGCCCACTCCCGCACTCGGGCAGGACGCCGGGCTCTGGCAGGACATGTACGGGGCCATGGTGCTGCCGGTCATCCGGCTCACCGACGCCGTGGTCGGCGGGATGCGCGAGCGCGGCTGGGGGCGGATCATCACGAGCACCTCGTCGGGTCCGGTCGCGCCGATCCCGAACCTGGGGATCTCCAACAGCCTGCGGGCCTCGCTGCACTCCTGGTCCAAGACGGTGTCCAACGAGGTCGCGGCGGACGGGGTGACCGCGAACGTGATCGTGCCCGGCCGGATCGCCACCCCGCGCACGGACTCGCTGGACCGCGCCCGCGCCGAGCGCGAGGGCCGCCCGCTGGAGGAGGTCGAGGGCGACGCCCGCGCCGGGATCCCCGCCCGGCGCTACGGCAGGCCCGAGGAGTACGGGGCGGTGGCCGCGTTCCTGGCCGGCCGGCAGGCCGCCTACGTCACCGGCTCGGTGGTGCGGGTGGACGGCGGCCAGATCCCCTCCGTCTAGTGTTCTGGCCGGTGGACTGGGCCTGTGCCACCGGGGGTGAGGGCGCCGAAGGTTCCCGTGCCTTCGGCGTCCGGGCACGAGGCGAAGCGCAGCGCAGCCTCAAAGACAACACAACGAGGGCGCCGACGGGGCCGCCGAAGGCCCCGCAGGTGTGCCCGTGAGATACGAGCGGGTGCACCGCGGGGACCGAAGGTTCCCGTGCCTTCGGCGCCCGAGCACGAAGCGAAGCGCGGCGCAGCCTCAAGGAAGCACCGCCCGGTGGAGCGGCCGGAGCCCTCGCCGTGTGAGGAAAGGGGCCCGGCCTCGGTGGTCCCGTCCCCATGGCGGGGTGCGGCGCTCCGGTCCCGCTGTGGGCACGAGGCCACGGCGTGTGAGGCGGCCCCTTCGGTCACCGCGCCGGGCGGGCCTTCGGCGGGTCGGTGACGCGGCCGCCGGCGCCCGGGACCGGCACGGTCCCGGTGTGGCCGACGCCACGAAGGGCCGCCCGAGGGCGCGTCTTTATGGACATCCGACCCCTCGCGTCACACTCTGGGGCAATGAGTCTCAAGAGTCGCCTTCACAAGCTTGACAAAAAGGTCTACGACCGGATGACCGGTGTGGGGCCGCCCGTCCTGGACCCCTACACGCCCAAGTTCGTACAGGCGACCGACAACATGGCGCCCTGGTTCCTGATGTCGGCCACCCTCGCGGCCACGGGCGGGCCGCGGCTGAGGCGCACCGCCCTGCGCGCGATCCTGGCCGCGGGGACCGCCAACACCGTCTCCGCGGTGGTCAAGCAGCTGTCCAACCGGTCCCGTCCGGACAACTCGGCCGTGCCGCGGGCACGGTCTCCCTACCGCTCCTATCCCAGTACCTCCTTCCCCTCCGGGCACACCGCCGCCGCGGTGGCCTACGCGGGCGGGGTCATGTCGGACGCCCCCAAGCCGCTGGCCGCGCTGGCCGTCACCATGGCGGGCGCGGTGGCGTTCTCCCGCGTGCACAGCGGCGTCCACTACCCCGGTGACGTGCTCGCCGGGATGGTCATCGGCTCCGGCGCGGCCGTGCTCTCCCGGATGGTGGTGCCGCACCGCCCCGAGCTGCTCTTCGGTGCGGGCGCGGTGCCCGACGGGGAGTCGGACGTGGACCCCGAGGGCTCCGGGGTGACGGTGGTGGTCAATCCGCGCTCCGCCGCGGGCGCGGTGCCCGCCCTGACCGTCGCCGACGTCACGAGCAGGGTGGCCCGGACACTGCCCAAGGCGCGGATCCTCCCGCTGTCGGCGGAGGACGACGTGGAGGAGGTCATGGACCGGGCGGCGCGCACCTCCGAGGTCCTGGCGGTGGCGGGCGGCGACGGCACCGTCAACGCCGGGGCGCACGCGGCCCTCCGGTACGACCGGCCGCTGCTGGTCCTGCCGGACGGCACCCTCAACAACTTCGCCCGCACCCTGGGGCTGACCTCGGTGGACGTCGCGCTGCGGGCGTTCGCGGACGGGAAGCTGGCCCGGGTGGACGTGGGCGAGGTGGACGGCAGGACCTTCCTCAACACCGCGTCGTTCGGCTCCTACCCGCGCATGGTGAACCGGCGCGACCGGTGGGCCGACCGCATCGGCAAGTGGCCCGCGTTCGCGCTGGCCCTGTGGCGGGACCTGCTGGAGGTAAGCCCGACCGCCGCGCTGGTGGACGGCGAGCCGACCAAGGTGTGGTGGGCGTTCGTGGGCAACTGCAAGTACCGCACGCACGCCCGGGTGCCCGCGCTGCGCGAGCGGCTGGACGACGGGTGGCTGGACGTACGGGTGCTCACCGCCAAGGAGCCCTTTCCCCGGCTGCGGGCCCTCGCCGACGTGCTGCTGGGCCGGTTCTCGCGCGGTGACGGCTACTCGGAGCGGTTGACCACGGGACTGTCGCTGGCCATCAGGGGGGAGCCGCGGCTGCTGGCCGTGGACGGCGAGGTGACGGAGGGCTCGGCCACCGTCGTCTTCACCAAGCGGCGTGCGGCCCTGCGGGTGTTCGTGCCCGCGCTCAGCCCCGCCCGGTGAGCGACGGACAGCGACGGCCGCGGCGGTGGCGGCGGGTGGCGTCCCGGTCGGTGTCGCTGCCCAGCAGGAGGCTGATTCCTGCCCCCAGCAGCCAGGAGTCCTTGGCCAGGGCGAGGCCCTGCTCCGTCGGACGCAGGCTGTTGGGCCGGCGCATCCCCGGGGTGCGCAGGTACAGGCCGACCAGTCCCGCCCCGAACGCGGTGAGGCCCGCGCCGGCGATCCGGCTGGGGACGACGGGGAGCAGCAGGGCGGTGCCCAGGGTGAGTTCGGCGGTCGACAGCATCCGCGCGAAGGTGACGGGGTCCACGTCCTTGAGGAAGGGGTAGGCTCCCGCCGCCATGCCGTGGAGCCCCTGGGCCGTCTCCTCGTCGGCACCGCGCTTGTCCAGTCCGGAGTTGAGGACGAACGCGCCCGTGGTGATGCGCAGGGGCAGGTCGCGCGGTCTGAGAGGCAGCTTCATGATCGCTCCGTGGCCTGGTCGGGTCCGTGGTGTGGCCGGTCGACCGGGGGCGTCGGCGCGTGTGCTCCGGCCGTACCCCTTTCCGGTCGCTCTGGGTTATGAGAACGATACTTACCCCGGGGCCGAAAGACCGGACGCGACCCGCCGGGGCACCGGAACCGGGTCAGAGAGCGCTCGACCGCGCCCCGTCCCCGAGGCGTTCGACGACGAAGACCAGGTCCCGCCACGCCTGCTCGGTGTCGGGGCCGCCCCGGTGCGGCGCGGAGAACCAGTCGACGAACTCCACGACGTCCTGGAGGTCCCAGCGCAGCCGGTACAGGTCCATCAGGGCGGGGTCGGGCTCGTGGCCGCTGACGCGGGCGTAGCGCGCCAGTTCGCCGGGGTCGTCGGTGACCAGCCACAGGTCGCGCTCGGGCACTGCCAGGCCGACGGTGTCCCAGTCGACCAGGAGCGGACGGCCGCCGCGCCACAGCAGGTTGCCGGGGTGGGGCTCGCCGTGGGTGAGGACCGCGGCCGCTCCCGCCAGGGCGCGGGCGCCGTGGTCGAACTCCGCCAGCCGCTCGCGCAGGACCCCGGCGTACCCGGCCAGCAGTTCGGCGGTGGGGGCGGCGTGGGGTCCCCCGTCTCCTGTTCCGGCCGGGTGATCCAGGAGCGCGGCCAGCCGGTCCCGTCCGGGGAGCCCGGCGGGGACGGCCGGGGCGTCGCCGGGATCGCGCCGGTGGAGCTGGGCCAGGACGTCCAGGACGCGTGCGCGCCGGTCGGCGGAGAGTTCCCCGCCGAAGTCGCCGGAGGTGCCGTCCACGAACGGGAAGACGCTGAGCGCGTACCGGTCGCCGACCGGTACGACGGTGTCGTCGCCCGGTGTGCGCAGGGGCGCGACCACGAACCCCAGCCCCTCGTCGTCGTGCAGCCGGGCCGCGGTGTCCATGGCCCGTGTCAGGCCGCGTCGCACGGAAGCGGGGTCCGGCCCGAGGAACGGCTTGTGCGCGAGGTCGGCCGCGGTGGCGAACCACCGGCGCCCCGAGGTGTCGGTGGCGCTCCAGTGGTGGTCGCCGGAGCCGAGCGGGAGGTGGTTGAGCGCGACAGCGTGGATGCCCCACACGGCCAGCGCGTCGTACAGCCGGTCTTCCAGGTCGGGTGGCCGTTCACGCATGCGGCGAAACTACCAGCCGGAACGCCGCCGGCGGCGCAGGTACGCACGGTGTACCGCGATGGCTCGGATCCGTCGGCCGGAGGCCTCCCTCCGGCGCTGCCCGGCCCCCTCCGGTGCCATCCGGCCTCGGCGGCCGCCAGGAAGCGCGCGAGCACGTCCCCGTCACCGGTGGTCCGCCCCCACAGCAGGAGCAGCAGGTCGGAGGCTGTGCCCTTCGCTCCGGCCGACGGCGTCACGCGCGTCCCAGACGTGGACGGGGGTCTCCCGGGCCATCTTTCGAAACACCTCTTCATGGCAGCATGCCGGCCCGAACAGCCGCGTGCGAGGAGAACCCCGCCATGGGCGCCACGCGGCGGACCGGCCGGCGAAGCCACTCCCAGGACTCGGTGAAATCACCGTAAACCTGTGCCAAGTCGACGCCTCCTCACCGATGTGCGCCTCCCCGGGTGTTTCGCTTGCTGGACGAGCCATCACCACACGACGGGGGGACGTCATGGCGGAGGCGACCGGGGAGGATCCGCGCACGCGGCGGCGCGGTCCACGGAGCAACTGGGTCCCGCTGGGTGTGGCCGCCGGAGCCGTCGCCCTGCTGGTGGTGGCCTGGCCGCTGGTCAACGCGCTGCTGCCCGCCTCCGAGTCCGTCTCCTCCGGCGACCCCGTGCCCGTGGGGTCCGGGGGCGGCTACCAGGCGTCCCTGACCTTCCCCCAGGAGGGATGGTCGCTGAACACCGGCGCCAGCCAGGCCGGGCACACCTACCGCTTCCACCGCGGCCCCGTGGAGCTGACGCTCAACTCGGTCACACCGGCGACCTCGCCGCCGCCCAGCGTCAGGGAGCTGTGGAAGGGCATGGGCCGCCTCATCCGCGCCGGTGAGGCCTCGGCACGGTTGAGCGAGCCGGAGGCCATCTCCACCCACGACGGCGACGACGGGCTGGCCGGGACCCTGGAGAGCGGCTCCCGGCGCGGCACCGCGGTGGTCTACCCCTCCCCCAACAGGCGCATGGCCGTGGAGATGACCCTCGCCGGACGCGAGGCGACCACGGACGACATCGCCGCGGTCGCCGACGTCGTCCGCACTGTGTCCTTCACCAGGGAGGGTTCGTGAACCACGGATCCGAGGAGCCGCGCGCGCCGGGCGCGACCGACCGGGGGGCGGTGCCGTCTCCGCGCAGGGCCCACCGGGACGGGCCCGGCCGCCGGCACTCCGCCGACCGGGTCCCGGACGGGCGGCCCGGGCCCGGCCGCCGGCTGCCGTCGCTGGTCGCGCTCGTGCTGGTCGCCGTGCTGTGCGCGGTGGGGCTGGTCTTCCTGGCGCTGCAGTTCGCGGGGCTGGCGCGCGTCTTCTCCTCCGAGGCGGCGCTGGCCGTGCTCCTCGGCGCGGTGACGCTGGCCTTCGGGTTCTGGGTGCTGCGCCGGATCCGCCCGGTGCGCGCCCCCGCCCTGAACGCCTCCCTGACCGCGGTGGCCTGGGGCCTGACCGCCGCGCCCGCGGCCGGGGTCCTGGCAAACGGCGGCCTGTCGTCGATCTGGGCCAAGGGGCTGGGGCTGGCCTTCTCCGGGGTCTGGGGTCCCGCGCTGACCGCCCCGCTCAACGAGGAGGTCCTCAAGCTGGCCGGGATCGTGCTGGTCGCGGTGGCCTTCCCCCACGCGGTGCGGGGCCCGGTGGACGGGTTCGCGATCGGCTCCCTGGTCGGCCTGGGCTTCGAGGTGTCGGAGAACTTCATCTACTCGATGAACGCGGTGGTCCAGGCGGGCGGCACCGGCGGCGTGGTGCCGGTGGTGCAGACGTTCATCCTGCGTGTGGGCGTGGCCGGTCTGGGCTCGCACTGGGCGATGTCGGCGGTCGCGGGCACCGCGGTGGGTCTGCTGGCCGCCGCGGCGTGGCGGCCGGGCACGCGCCGCGCGGTCGGCGCCGCCGCCCTGGTGGTGCTCGCGATGGCGCTGCACTGGCTGGTGGACTCGCCGCTGCTGGGCGGCCTCCCGGGCATGCTGTTCGAGGTCGCCGTGGTCTTCCTGACCACGATGGCGGTGTACTTCACGGTCCGGCACGCCTACCGGCGCCGGGTGCGCGGGGCCCTGGCGTCCGAGGGCGAGGCGCTGGGCATGCGGCGGTCGGCGTCGGTGGCCCTGGCCAGCCGGCACGGCCGCCGCGGGGAGTTGCGGCACGTGGCGCGTCCGGAGCAGCCCGACGTGGAGCGGCGCCAGGAGCAGATGCTGGCGATCGCCGAGGACCGGGCCGCGCGGTACACGCCCTGACCGGTGCGCGCGGGGCCGTGGATTTTCATCGGCGGCAGTGTGGGCATAACGTGCCGCATGGGCGAGCGAGCACGAAAGGGCACGAGGACGACACCGCCGAGGACGGGACGGGGGCGCACGCGCGATCCCAGTCTCACGCCACGGGCGCTGGCCGCGGCGCGGGCCGAGTACGGCAGGGCGGGATGGGCCTCGTTCACCCTGGACGGGGTGGCCCGCAGGGCCGGGGTCGGCAAGGCCGCCCTCTACCGGCGCTGGCCCACCAAGGAGCGCCTGCTCGCCGACGCCATCGGGGAGCACGCCCGGCTGCCGGCCCCCGCCGACACCGGCAGCCTGCGCGGCGACGCCCGCGCGCTGGCGACGGCGCTGCTCGACCACTTCCTGGCCCCGTCGGGGTGGGTCACCCTGCGTGTGGCCGTGGACGCCGCCACGGGCCTGGAGACCTTCGCCTCCTTCCACGAGCAGATCGTGCGCGCCCACCGCGAGGGGGTCGCGGACATGGTGCGGCGGGCCGTCGAACGCGGTGAGCTGGCCCCGGGCACCGACACGGGCACCTTCGGCGAGGCGCTGTACGGGGCGGTCCTGGTGCACGCCATGGCCGTGGCCCCCCGTCGGCGCGAGCACGTCCGGGAGCACGCGGGCGAGCACGCGCTCCCGCTCGCCGACTTCGCGCTGGCCTCCCTGACCGGCGGCGCAGACGCCGCGGGGGCCGACGGCAGCTCCGCGGACTGAGCACCCCCGGTGCCCCGGCCAGGCATCGGATCAGGAGCCGGAGCGCAGCCAGCGCTGGAGGAGGGTGCCCTCCGACTCGATCACCACGCCGGGGACGAGGGCGCGGTCGGCCACCGTGCCCACCGCGATGCGCTGTTCGAGCCCTCCCGCCAGCAGCGGCACGACCGTCAGGCACAGCTCGTCGAGCAGGTCGGCGGCGGCCACGTCGGCCAGCAGGCGGGGCCCGCCCTCGCACAGGATCCGGGGCAGTCCGCGTCCGGACAGGGCCGCGACGGCGGCGGGCAGGTCCACGCCCTGCCCACCGCACACCAGCACGCGGTCCTCCCCCAGGATATGGCGCGCGCGGTCGAGGGCCTCGGCGCCGGCCGCCTCGCAGGTCACCAGCAGCACCCCGCCGCCGTCCTCGGGCCTGTCGGCCAGCAGCGGCGGCACCTGGCCGGTACCGCTGACCACCGCCAGTTCCGGGTGGGCGGCGCGCCCCTCGGCGGCGGCACGGGCCAACAGGTCGCGGGTGCGCGGGCGCGTGTGCCGGTAGCCCTCGACGCGGGCGGTGCCGGCGCCGACCAGCACCACGTCGGCCAGGTCGCGCAGGAGCGTGTACACCACCTGGTCGGCGGGGGTGTTGATGCTTCCCGTCCGGCCGTCGTTGCCCGCGGCCGCGCCGTCCAGGGTGGCGACCATGTTGGCGCGCAGCCACGGCCGGTCGGGGTAGGCGTAGAGCCGCTCCAGGGCGGAGGCGTCGAGGACGTCCCCCGGGGAGGCCGCCCCGGGGACGGTGTCGTTCAGAAGGAGTCGCACGGCCACACCGCCACGAAGTACATGACCCCGAACGGGTCGTCGGCGTAGAGCACCTTCGGCCCCACCGGGCCCCCGGTCGAGGCGAGCGCGTGCGCCATGACCTGGAAAGCGGCCCGGCCCGCGGCCATCAGGTCGGCGGCGAGGTCGGGGTCCAGCCGCAGCAGGCCCGCACGGTCCCCCTCGGACAGGCAGCGGCGGACCTCCTCGTCGAAGCCGAAGGCGCGCTCGTCCAGGTGCCCGGGTGCCCTCGTGCCGCGCCGGGCGCTGCCGTCGCCCATGACGAGCAGGGCGACCCGTTCGGTGCGGTCGGCGACACGGCGTCCCAGTGCCTCCACCTCGTCCGCGGAGGCGTCCCAGGCCACGGTGGCCGTCTCCACACGCCCGCGGTACCCGACCGACTCGATCAGCCGCCGGGCCACGCCCAGGCTCAGCGGCAGGGTCCGCTCTCGGGAGACCCGCTCCCCCGTGCCGCCGAACTCGCGGACCGGTACGAGCCGTTCGGTGTGCTCACCGGAGGAGTCGTGCCCGCCGATGACGACCAGCACGTCCGGGGAGTGCGCCGCCAGCGCCTCCAGGGCCGACTCGCACTCCTTGCGCAGTTCGGCCGCCACGTCCTGGCCCCCGCCGAGTTCGCGTATCAGCAGCGGCGGGTGCGGACAGACGGCGGTTGCGACGATCACGCGTACCTCCTCACGCCAGCCCCCGGACGGCCCGTGCCGGAGGACGGACTCCCCGGATGGTGGCGACCATGTCGAGCACCTGCCGGGTCTCGGCCACCTCGTGGACCCGGTAGATCTGCGCGCCGTGCCAGGCGCACACGGCGGTCGCCGCGAGTGTGCCCGTCAGGCGCTCCCCCACGGGCAGGTCCAGGGTCTCGCCGACGAAGTCCTTGTTGGACAGCGACACCAGCACCGGTCGGCCGGTGGCGACCATCTCGTCCAGGCGCCGGGTCAGCTCCAGGGAGTGCCAGGTGTTCTTGCCGAAGTCGTGCGCCGGGTCGATGATCGCCGACGCCGGGTCCACTCCCAGGGACACCGCGCGCTCGGCCTGGGCGACCGTGTCCTCGACCGCCTCGCGCACCACGTCCTCGTAGTGCAGCCGGTGCGGGCGGGTGCGCGGGGTGACCCCGCCGGTGTGGGTGCACACCAGGGCCGTACCGAACTCGGCGGCGACCTCGGCCAGTCCCGGGTCGTAGCCGCCCCAGGCGTCGTTGAGCAGGTCGGCTCCCGCCTCGCACACCGCCCGGCCCACGGAGGCGCGCCAGGTGTCCACGCTGATGACCAGGTGGGGGAACTCGGCGCGGACGGCGGCCACGAAGTCCACGATCCGGTGCTTCTCCTCCTCGACGCCGACCTCCTCGCCGGGTGCCGCCTTGATACCGCCGATGTCCACGATGTCGGCGCCCTCGGCCACGACCCGGCGCACGCGTTCGAGGGCGGCCCCGCCGTCCCAGGTGGCGCCCCTGTCGTAGAAGGAGTCGGGGGTGCGGTTGACGATTGCCATGACCAGCGTGGTGTCCGCGTCGTACTCCCGACCGCGCAGTCTCAGCACCGGCCGACCACTCCTTCCAGAACCTCCGCGTCCCCGGCGCCGACCTCGGCCGCCGGTGGGCGCTCCACGACGCTGACCGTACTGTTCAGCGGCTGTCCGCGCTGCTCCCCGGCGCCGAACTGGCGTATCCGGACCGCGTCGGTGCCGTGGTCGATCCCGGCCCGGCGGTCGGCGACCGCGAGCAGCTCGGTGGCCATCGCGCCCAGGCCGCGCAGCGACTGGTGGCGGTGGGCGCGGCGGCCCAGGTCCACCTGCGCGACGGCGTCCACGCCGTACCGCAGGGCGGTGTCGACCAGCACGGCGAGTTCCACGCCGTAGCCGGTGGGAACCGAGAGCCGCTCGAACAGGTCGCGGCGCACGGCCCACTCCCCGGACAGGGGCTGGACCACACCCGACAGCTGGGGCCAGCGCAGGGCGATGGTGGGACGGGCCACGAGTTCGGTGACCCGGCCGCCCTCGTGGGAGACCGCCTCCTCGGAGACCTCGCCGCCGGTGCCGTGGGGCCGCCCGGCCGTGCCCGGCCGGTCCAGCACACGGTCGTAGAAGCCCTTGACCAGGCTCACACCGGGTTCGGTGAGCAGCGGGCCGAGCAGCCCGGACACGAAGTGGGTGTCCCACTCGACCAGGTCTGCGTCCATGAAGGCGATGATGTCGCCGGAGGTGACGAAGAGCGACTTCCACATGGCCTCGCCCTTGCCCCGGTGGTGGCCCAGTTCGGGGCGCACCTCGCCGACGCGGTGGACGACGGCCCCGGCGCCGCGGGCGCGGGCTCCGGTGTCGTCGGCGGAGTCGGAGTCCATGACGACGATCTCGTCCAGCAGGGGCGCCTTCTCCTGGAGCTGCGCGCGGACCCGGGCGACGATGCCGCCGACGGTCGCCGCCTCGTCGCGTGCCGGGATCACCAGGCTGATCGTGCTACCCCGGCGCCGTTTGAGTTCGACCAGCCGATCGACCGTCCAGTCCGAGGACCGGTAGGTGCGACGCTCGAACCACTCGTTGTCCACAAAGCCTCCCCCAGCGGCCAACACTAGGGCACGTCCCGCCGTGGGAGCCCGCCGGTGCGGGCTTGTTCCGGACGTGGTGTACCCCACGCACGGGCGGGGATCCCCGCTGGTCCCGGGCGGTGGCGGGGTCACCCCTTATCGCGGAAGGCGGCGGCGCGTTCGGTGAGCCAGTCGAACAGGGAGGGGTCCTCCCCCATCTCCGGGTGCCACTGCACGCCGACGACCCCGTCGTCGTCGGCGTACTCGACGGCCTCCACGGTGCCGTCGTCGGCCCAGGCCGCGGCCACCACTCCCCCGCCCAGGCCGGCCACGGCCTGGTGGTGGTAGGCGGGCACCTCCAGCCGGGTCCGGCCGAGGATCCGCGCGACGCGCGAGTCGGCGTCCACGGTGACCGGGTGGCCGTCGAAGACCCCGGGCCTCCGGCGGTGCCCGTCGTGGCCCACCACGTCGGGCAGGTGCTGGTGGAGGGTGCCGCCCCGGGCCACGTTGAGCAGCTGCATCCCCCGGCACACGCCCAGCACCGGCATGCCCCGGGCCAGTGCGCCCGCGAGCAGGTCGCTCTCGACCGAGTCACGGACGCCCTGGACCCCGGCGGTGTGCTCGTCGGCGCCCTGGCCGTAGCGGTCCGGGGCGATGTCGCCGCCGCCCGCCAGCAGCAGGCCGTCCAGGCGCTCCACCGCACCGGCCGCTCCGGTGACCGGGGGCAGCAGCACCGGGACGGCCCCGGAGGCGGCGACGGAGTCCACGTAGGCGTGCGGCAGCAGGGCCGCGGCCATGTCCCAGACCCCGCCCCAGCGGGCCTGCTCGGCGTAGGTGGAGATTCCGATGACGGGTGGCACTGCGCCTCCTCTCGACTGGTTCGGGAGCAAGCGTACGAGGTGGCGCGAAGGGCCCTGACGGCGCTCGTGTCCGGATCCGATCAGTTCGCCCTCCCGAACCGCTCCTTCTCTGGAACCCGGTTACGTGTTACCTTTATATTGATGTCAGAACCAAGCAGTCCACCCGTTCCGGCCGAACTCGTGAACGCGGCCCTTCGCGCCGCGCAGAACCGGGGAGAGGACGTGGCCGACGTGCCCCTGATCGCCATCGCGGAGGAGGCGGGCGTCTCCCGCAGCACCCTGCTGCGCCGCGTGGGCGGCTCGCGCCGGGCGCTGGACGAGGCGGTGCGCGCCACGGGCGTGGACCCGGGCGGTCGGCTTCCCGTGCGGGAGCGCTCGATCCGGGCCGGGGCCCGGCTGGTCAGCGAGCAGGGCCTGGGTTCGGCCACGCTGGAGGCGGTCGCCGCCTCCGCCGGGTGCTCGGTGCACAGCCTCTACGCGACCTTCGGCGGCCGCGACGAGCTGCTCCGCGCGATCTTCGAGCGCTACAGCCCCATCCTGGACCTGGAGGCGGCCCTCGACGGGCCGGAGGAGGACCTGGCCGCGCGGGTCCACGGGATCCACCACCTGCTGGGCCGCGGGTTCGGCCGCGAGCCCCGGGTGCTGCCCGCCATGCTCGCCGACGTGTTCGCCCGGCCCGAGGGGCCCACCGTCGACATGCTCGCCCGGTTCTTCTTTCCCCGCCTGCTCGCCGGGCTGGGCGGGTGGCTGGCCGAGGAGATCGCCGCGGGCCGGGTCCGCGACCTGCCGGTCCCCCTGCTCATGCAGCAGCTGCTCGGTCCGCTCGCCGTGCACTTCATGCTGCGCCCGGCACTGGAGAGGGTGCCGGGCGTGGAGTTCCCGGACGCGGAGGAGGTCTGTTCGGTCTTCGCCGACGCGTTCCTGCGCACCGCCGCGGTCCCGGAGGGGCACTCCCGCCCGGACCATCCGAACACGACCCTGGAGCCCTGATGAGTGAGCGTACGACGTGTGTGATCGCCGGCGGCGGCCCCGCCGGAATGGTGCTGGGCCTGCTGCTGGCCCGCGCCGGTGTCGAGGTCACCGTGCTGGAGAAGCACGCCGACTTCCTGCGGGACTTCCGCGGGGACACCGTGCACCCCTCCACCCTGGAGCTGCTGGAGGAGCTGGGCCTGTACGAGCGGTTCGCCGAGCTGCCCCAGAGCAGGCTGGACAAGGCCGTCTTCCCCGTCGGACCGGACCGCGCCGTGACCATCGCCGACTTCCGGAGGCTGCGGCGCTCCCTCACCCATCCCTACATCGCGATGGTTCCGCAGTGGGACTTCCTGAACCTCGTCGCCGAGGCCGGGCGCGAGGAGGCGTCCTTCACCCTGCGGATGAGCACCGAGGTGACCGGGCTCGTCCGCGAGTCCGGCCGGGTGGCGGGGGTGCGCTACCGGGGCCCCGAGGGCGAGGGGGAGATCCGCGCCGACCTGACCGTGGCCTGTGACGGCCGGGGATCGCTCGCCCGCCGCGAGATGGGCCTGGTGCCCCGGGAGTTCCCGGTGGGGATCGACGCGTGGTGGTTCCGGCTGCCCCGCGAGCCGCAGGACCGCACGGAGCTGACCCCGCGTGCGGGCCTGGGCCGGTTCGCCCTGGTGATTCCGCGCGAGGGCTACCTGCAGCTCGCCTACATCGGGCGCAAGGGCACCGACGCCCGGCTGCGCGCACGCGGGATCGAGGCCTTCCGCCGGGACATCGCCGAGCTCATGCCGGAGCTGGCCGACCGGGTCGGGTCCCTGGAGTCCATGGACGAGGTCAAGCACCTGGACGTGCGGCTCAACCGGCTGCGCCGCTGGCACGCGGAGGGCCTGCTGTGCATCGGCGACGCGGCCCACGCGATGTCCCCCGTCGGCGGTGTGGGCATCAACCTCGCCGTGCAGGACGCCGTGGCCTCCGCGACGCTGCTGGCCAAGCCGCTGAGCGAGCGGTCGCTCACCGGCCGCGACCTGTCCGCGGTCCGCAGGAGGCGGATCCTGCCGACCGCCGCCGTCCAGGCCCTACAGCGCCTCATGCACCGCGGGCTGGCCGACCCGATGGTCAGGGGGGAGCGCATGGGCCCGCCCAGGCCCGTGCTGGCGGCCCTGGACCTCGCGCCCTGGCTGTCGTTCGTGCCCGCCTACCTCATCGGGAAGGGGATCCGGCCCGAGCACGCGCCGGGCTTCGCCCGCCGCCCCCGCGGAGCCGTCCGGTAGGAGCGGGCCAGGTCAGGCCAGGTCGGGGACGCGCTCGCCGGCCGGGACCGGGCCCGGAGCGGTACCCGCGCCGAAGGGGCCGCCGCCCAGCTCCTCTCGGTGGTGGGCGGTGAGCCAGCGGCGCGGGTCGGGACCGGCGGCGATGATCCGCGTCGGGTTGATCGCCGTGTGGACCCAGTAGTAGTGCGTGCGGACGTGGTCCAGGTTCGTGGTGTCGCCGAACCCGGGCGTCTGGAACAGGTCGCGGGCGTAGGCCCACAGCACCGGGTACTCGCTCAGCTTGCGGATGTTGCACTTGAAGTGGCCGTGGTAGGCGGCGTCGAAGCGCACCAGGGTCGGGAAGAGCCCGATGTCGGCCACGGTGATGGAGTCCCCGACCAGGTAGCGCCGGGTGGACAGGTGCTCCTCCAGCGCGTCGAGCCTGGCGAAGACGTCGGCGACCGCGGCGTCGTAGTGCTCCTGGTCCGGGGCGAACCCGGCCCGGTAGACGCCGTTGTTGAGGTCGGTGTAGATCTTCCCGGACAGGGCGTCGATCTCCGCGCGCAGCGCCTCCGGGTACAGGTCCGGAGCGCCCTCCCTGACCAGGGCGCCCCACTCGGTGGCCATGTCCTTGACCAGCCGGTCGAAGTCGTTGGAGACCAGGTGCCCGTCGTCCACGTCGACGAAGCCCGGGACGCTGACCCCGCCGGTGTAGTGGGGATCGCGCGCCAGGTAGGCCTCGCGCAGGGCGTGGATGCCCAGGACGGGGTCCCTGCCGCCGGGGCTCCCGGTCTCCTCGGTGAAGACCCAGTGCGGGTCTCCCTCGATGATCTCCTGGCGGGGGTCGGTGACGGCCAGGGAGACGACCCTCTCCAGCCCCATGAGCCTGCGCGTGATGACGACCCGGTGCGCCCAGGGGCAGGCGCGGCTGACCACCAGGCGGTAGCGGCCGGGTTCGGCCGGGCGGCCGAAGCGGCCGTCCGCGGTGACCCGGTCGGTGAAGGCCGCCGGTGCCCGCTTGATCTCCTCGGTGGGGATCTCGTTCGCCCTCAACCCTGGCTCCCTTCGAGTTCGGGTGGATCTCGGTCGCGGCTGCACATGCTATCCGTGCGACGGCCGAGCGCGGGGTCCGACGGACCGTGGCGCCGGAAACGGCGTGGCGCGCGCGGGGCACCGCCGGGGCCGGACCGGCACATACGGGACGCCGCCGGGGCCGGCCCGGCTCATCCGAAGCTGATGGGCAGTCCGGCGTAGTTGTGGGCGAACTCGGTGGCGGCGGCCTCGGAGTCGATGACGCGCTGGAGCTGGGAGAGCTGTAGGCGGGCGTCGAAGTCGTCCCCGTGGCGGTGGAGCGTGGTCGTCATCCACCAGGAGAAGTGGGTGCACCGCCAGACCCGGCGCAGGGCGGTGTCGGAGTAGGCGTCGGCGAGGTCCTCCCGGCCGTCGCGCAGCCACGCGGTGAGGGCCTCGGCGAGCAGGGTGACGTCGGCGATCGCCAGGTTGAGGCCCTTGGCGCCGGTGGGCGGGACGATGTGCGCGGCGTCCCCGGCCAGGAAGAGGCGGCCGTGGCGCATGGGCGTGGTGACGAAGCTGCGCATCGGGAGCACGCTCTTCTCGGTGATGGCGCCGGTGCGCAGATCCCATCCCTCCATGCCCGCGCCCAGGCGGGTGGCCAGCGCCTCCCAGATCCGGTCGTCGCTCCACTCGTCGATGTCCTCGTCGGGCCGGACCTGGAGGTAGAGGCGGCTGACGGTGGCCGAGCGCATGCTGTGCATGGCGAACCCGTCGGGGTGCCAGGCGTAGATCAGCTCGTCGGTGGAGGGTGCGACGTCGGCGAGCACGCCCAGCCAGGCGAACGGGTAGGTGCGCTCCCACACCCGCTGCCGTGCCGCGGGGACGGCCCGGCGGCTGGGGCCGTGGAAGCCGTCGCAGCCCACGACCGCGTCGGCGTCCACCCGCTGGGGGCGCCCGTCGGCGTCGGTGAAGGTGACGTGGGGACGGTCGGTGTCGACGTCGTGCGGTGTGACGTCGGAGGCCAGGTAGAACGCGGGGCGGCCGGCCTCCTCCCGGGCGGCCATGAGGTCCTTGGTCAGCTCGGTCTGTCCGTAGATCCACACCGACCTGCCGACCAGTGCGGTGAAGTCGACGTGGTGGCGCTCGCCCGGCCACTGCAGGTACACGCCGCGGTGCTCGTCGGCCTCGGTGGCGAGCCGCCGCCCGACGCCCGCCCGGGTGAGGACGTCCACGCTCCCGGACTCCAGCACCCCGGCCCGGACCCGTGAACGGACGTGGTCGGCGGTCTGGCGCTCGATGAGGACCGAGTCGACGCCCTGGAGTCCGAGCAGGTGGGACAGGAGCAGCCCGGCCGGGCCCGCTCCGATGATGGCGACCTGGGTGCGCACGGTCGTTTCTCCTCCTGGTGCTTCGGCGCACGCGCACGGGAGGGAGTCCCGGACGCGCGGCGTGTCGTCGTGGCGGCGGGCGGCTCCGAGGGCCCCGGTCCGCCCGCCTCTGCGGGCTCGGACGGCGGCGCCCGGCGGTCCGGGCGGACGCGGTGTGCCGGCGCTCCCCGGAAGCCCGGATGCGTCGACGATGCACCACGCGTGACCGGCACCACCATACGGTTCTCACTGATTGAGAAACGGACCCCCTCCCCGGGCCGGCGGGAGAGCGGGAGGGGCCGGGCCGGGGCGCGTGCCCGCCGGACACGCCCTGGTGCCCTCAGCCGCCCATGGCGCGGGAGGCGGAGCGCGCGGCGGTGCGTACCGCCGGGACCGCGAGGGCGGCGCGCTCGTCGTTGGGCACGATCACCGACAGCGCGGCGGCCACCGCCCCGGTGGCGCCGTGCACGGGTGCGGCGATACCGGCCGTCTCCTCGTCGATGAACCCCCGGGACAGGACGTAGCCGGACCTGCGGATCTCGGCCAGCAGGGGGCGCAGCCTCCGGGCGTCGGCGACCGTGTTCGCGGTGTAGGCGTGGAAGGGTCCCGCCAGGATCCGCTCCTGGAGCGGCGCGGGGGCGTGGGCGAGCAGGACCAGGCCCGAGGAGGAGGCGTACAGCGGCAGCCGTCCGGCGATCCGGGTGATGTTGACGACCGCGCCCGGGGCGGAGAGGCGCTCGACGAACAGGACCTCCTCGCCCTGGAGGACGCCGAGCTGGGTGTGCTGGCCCACCACCGCGTGCAGGTCCTCCATGAACGGTCCGACCGTCTCGCGCAGGCCCAGGGCGGGCGAGGAGCGCACGGCCACCTCCCACATGCGCACGCCCACGCGGACGCGGCGGTCGGGGCCGCGCTCCAGCCAGCCGTGCCGGACCAGTTCCTCCACGAGGCGGGAGGCGGTGGCCACGTGCAGGTCGGCGCGCCGCGCTATCTGGGAGACCCCCAGTGCCGGGTGCTCGGAGTCGAAGGCCTCCAGGACGCGCACCACCCGGGACAGCACGGACTCCCCGTTCGCTGCTTTGACCACGGCATCAGTGTCCACCCCGGGCCCCGGCCGAGTCCACCGGGGCGGCCGGGAGGGATCAGCCGCCGGTGTTGAGCCGCCAGACGGAGTAGTTGAGCGCGGCGGCGAACACGACCCAGGCCCAGTACGGCACGAGCAGGGCCGCGGCCCAGCGGGACCGGCGGGCGAAGAGGACGACGGTGGCCGCCAGCACCACCGCCAGCAGGCAGATGTCCACCAGGGCCGCGCCCCGTAGGCCGAGGGCGAAGAACAGCGGGGTCCACGCCGCGTTCAGCAGCAGTTGCGCCGTGAAGAGCGAGAGTTCCACGCGTGCGCCCCGCCAGCCGTACCGGCGCCAGACCAGCCACCCCGACACGGCGATCATCGCGTACAGGGCCGTCCACACGGGACCGAAGAGCCATGGCGGCGGAGCCCACGGCGGCTGCCGCAGCGCGGTGTAGTCCGCGGCGGTGTCGGCGCTGGAGAGGACCCCGACGAGCGCGGCCGCGGCGACGGCCCCGACGAATGCGGCCAGGCCCAGCAGGGACGCCGGAGCCGAGGGGGCGTTCGGTGTGTCCGTCGCAGCCATGCTCCCTCTTTCCGAGGCCACGGAAACGGTCGTGCGCCCGGGTACCGGTCCGCAGCGCACTCCCCCACTACCTCCGAGCACCCTCGGCAAACAAGCGTCTTGGAAAGCGCGCTCTATGGCCGCGGCGGGGGCTCCTTTCCGTGTCCTCGGTGCCGGAGGCCTCCACCGCCCGGGGAAGCGTCCCTCCCGGTGCCGCCCCGGGGAGGACGTCACAGCAGGCCCAGGACCGGGCCCGCCGCGATGCCCATCCCCAGGGAGGCGGCCGCCGCGGTGACGGCGACGCCGGTGCTCCACCGGCCCGGGGGCTCCGACCGCTCCCGCTCCTCCGGCGGCTCCCCGGAGGCACGGAAGAGGGGCAGGATCCAGCGCAGGTAGTAGAAGAGGCTGGCGACGGTGTTGACGGCGGCCAGCACCATGAGCCAGCCCAGATCCGCCTCCAGCGCCGCGGTGAAGAGGGCGAGCTTGCCGACGAACACCGCCGTGGGCGGGGTGCCCACGAGGCCGAGCAGGCACACGACCAGGCTCAGGGCGAGCCAGGGGTGGTCGCGGAAGAGGCCCGCGTGGTCCTCCAGCGTCCGGGCCCGCAGGGCGCACACGACCGCGAACGCCCCGAGGTTGGCCGCCGTGTAGGCGCCGAGGTAGAACAGCAGTCCCGGCTGGACCAAGTCCGCACGGCCGCCCACCGCGGCCACGGCCATCAGCAGGTAGCCGACCTGGCTGACGGTGGAGTAGCCCAGCAGGCGCCGCGCGTCCGTCTGGAGGAAGGCGCCCAGGTTGCCCAGGGTCATCGACGCCGCGGCCAGGAGCGCGGCCGGCAGCGCCCAGTCCGGCGCGGCCCCGGCCAGCACCTGGTCGCCCCACCGGTACAGGGCCGCCAGCGCGCCGATCTTGGGCACGGTGGTGACGAAGGCGGCCACGGGTGCCGGGGCGCCCTCGGCGACGTCGGGCACCCAGAAGTGGACGGGCACTCCCCCGGCCTTGAACAGCAGCCCCGCCAGCACCGCGATGACACCGGCGGCCACGAGCGCGCGCGGCGCCCCGGGCAGGGCGTCCGCCAGGCCCGCGTAGCCGGTGGTGCCGCCCGCCCCGAGCAGCAGGGTGGCCCCGGTCAGCAGCAGGATCCCCGACAGGGCGCCCAGGAGGTAGAACTTCAGCGCGGCCTCGGTCCCCGGGGAGTCCTTGGCGAAGCCGACCAGCGCGTAGAGGGGGATGCTCGCCAAGAGGTAGGCCGCGGCGAGCACCAGCAGGTCGCTCGCGCCCGCCAGCGCCATCGTGCCCAGGGCCGCGAGCAGCAGCAGGACGTGGAACTCCGACTCCCGCGGATGGGCGGCGAAGGTGTCGGCGGCGAGCAGGACCGTGGCCAGGACGCCCACGAGCACCACGACGCGTACCGCGTGCGTGGCGGTGTCCACGGTGTGGCCGCCGGAGTCCGAACCGGTCCCGGTCGCCGCCGCCACGAGCGTGGCGGCCAGTGCGGCCAGCAGCGCCGCGGTCACGCACAGGCGGACGCGCCCCTGCCTGCGCCGGGGCGTCCAGCTCCCGAACAGGAGGGCGCCCACCGCGGCGAGCGCCAGGATCAGCTCGGGCAGCAGGGTGAGCGGGTCGACCGACTCCATGCCGCTCACCCGGTCACCAGAGCGGCCAGGGCCCGGGCCGCGGGTTCGACGCGGCCGAGCAGGAAGTGGGGCAGGAGGCCGATGAGGACGGCCAGGGCCAGGAGCGGCGCGATCGCGGCGGACTCCCGTGCGGACAGGTCGCCGACGCGGTCAGTGCACGGTCCCGGGCCTCCCAGGAACAGGCGTCGCAGCGCGCGCAGGAACAGGGCCGCGGTGACGAGGATGCCCAGCAGCGCCAGCGCCGTGGCCACCGGGACCGGGCCGAGGCTGCCCGCGAAGATCTGGAACTCGGCGATGAACCCCGACAGGCCCGGCAGCCCCAGGGAGCCGAAGAAGGCCACGGCCGCGAGGGCGGCGAAGCGCGGGGCCCTCGCCGCCAGGCCGCCGTAGGAGCCCATGTCGTAGGTGTCGGCCCGGTCGTGCAGCACACCGGCCAGCAGGAACAGCGCGCCGGTGAGCAGGCCGTGGCTGACCATCTGCGTGATGCCGCCGGTGATCGCCAGTGCCGCCGCGCCGGACTGCGCGCCCGTGGCCAGACCGGCGGCGCCCAGCCCCAGGATGATGTAACCCATGTGGTTGACGGAGGTGTAGGCGACCATGCGTTTGAAGTCGGTCTGGGCGAGCGCGACGAGCGCGCCGTACAGGACCGAGGCCACACCGACCACCACGAGGACCATCGCGTGGTCGCTCCACGCGCCCGGCAGGATCGGCATCGCGATGCGCACGAACCCGTAGGTGCCCATCTTCAGCAGGACCCCGGCCAGGATCACCGATCCGACCGCGGGCGCGTCGGTGTGCGCCGGGGGCAGCCAGGTGTGAAAGGGGACGGTGGGCGTCTTGACGGCCAGGCCCACTCCGATGGCCAGCAGCACCAGTCCGCCCGCCGGGCCCCGGCCCTCCAGCGGGGTCTGGCCCGCCAGCTCCACCATGTCGAAGGTGCGGGGGTCGGAGGCCACGTACAGGCCGATGAAGCCCAGCAGCAGCGCCAGCGACCCCAGGAAGGTGTAGAGGAAGAACTGCAGCGCCGACCGGGCCGGGTTCCCGTGCCCCCAGCCGGCGATGACGAAGTACATCCCGACGATGGACAGGTCGAAGAAGACGAAGAACAGCAGCAGGTCCAGGGCGCTGAACAGCCCCAGCGAGACCGTCTGAAGGAACAGGAAGAGGACGGCGTGGGCACGGACGCGCCCGCCGCGCCGGCGCAGGGAGTAGACCGCGCACGCCAGGAAGAGCACCGCCGTCATGGCCATCAGCGGCAGGGAGAACCCGTCGACGCCGACGTGGTAGGACGCGCCGACGCTGGGGATCCAGAGCACCCGCTCCTCGTAGGCCAAAGGGCCGGTCACGGTCCCCCGGGAGCCGGATGCGGACGGGTGGTACACCCACAGGCCGATGACGAGCGCCAGGTCCAGCGCCGCCGCCGCGACCCAGGTCCAGGCCACCGTCCCGTCGCGCGGACGCGGCAGGACCAGCAGTACCAGGCCCACGGCCAGGGGCAGGAACACGACGACGGAGAGCACGCCTCACCTCATCAGGACGACGACGGCGGCCAGGACGACGAGTGCGACGACGGCCTGGACGTAGTACTGGTGCAGCAGCCCGGTCTGGGGGCGCAGCGCCCACGCGGCCAGGGTCCGCGCCCCGGAGGCGACCGCGCGCACCGCCTCGTCGGCCCCCGTCTCGCCCCGGCTCCGGGCCAGGTCCGCGGTGCGTGTCACCCCGTCGGCGCAGGCGCGCACGCCCCGGGCGAGCACCCGGTCGTCGAAGGCGGCCAGGGCCTGGGCGAGCGCCGCCACGGGCCTGACGACCAGGGTGTCCGCCGCCGTCTCCAGGCCGAGCCAGCCGCCCGCCCACCGCCGGCCCGAAGCGGCCTCCGCGCGGCCGCGTGCGCACATCCACCAGGTGGCGGCGAGCACCACGGCGGCCAGCAGGCCCGACACCGCCATCTCCCACGCCGGGGGCTGCGGTCCGCCCGCGGCTCCCAGCAGCGCACGCCACCACCGCGCCGCGGCGGGAAGGACCAGGACGCCGAGTCCCACCGTGGCGGCGGCCAGCGCGGCCAGAGGCAGCGCCTCGGACGGGGGCGGACGCTGCTCGGACCCCTCCGGGGACGCGCCGCCCTCCTCCGCCGGTACCGGGGACCAGACCGCGGCCAGGGCCCGGGCGGCGTAGGCCGCGCCCACGGCCGACGCCGCCAGACCCACCGCGTAGGGGGCGGGCCCCAGGTGCAGCACCGCGGCGAGCACCTCGTCCTTGGCCGTCCACAGCGGAAGCGGGGGCAGCCCGGCGACCGCCAGGGCACCGACCGTGAAGGCCGCCCCGGCCAGGGGGCGTCGGCGCGCGGCTCCGCGCAGACCGTCCAGTTCCTGCGTGCCCCGGGCGGCCAGCCACACCCCGGCGCACAGGAACAGCAGGCTCTTGGCAGCGGCGTGCGCGGTGAACTGCAGCATCCCCCCGCCCACGCTGCCCGCGCCCGCCGCCATGACGACGAAGCCCAACTGTGAACAGGTCGAGGCGGCCAGCAGCTGCTTGAGGTCGGACTGGTGGAAGGCCACCGCCCCCAGCAGCAGCGCGGTGGCCGCGCCGGCCCAGACCAGGACCGGGCCCGCCCACGCCGTGGCCGCCAGCGCGGGTTCGATCCGCACCAGCAGGTAGCCCCCCGCCGCGACCATCGTGGCCGAGTGCAGGAGGGCGGAGACCGGGGTGGGGCCGGCCATCGCGTGCGAGAGCCAGAAGCTGAACGGTAGCTGCGCGGACTTTCCCAGCGCGGCGACGACCACCCCGGCCACGGCCGCGTCCCGCCATCCGCCGTCCAGGGCGGCCAGGCCGGAGAGCTGGAGCGCGCCGGCGCCCCCGGCCAGGGCCGCCCCGGCGGCCAGGTACAGGCCCAGGTCGCCGGCTCGCGTGGTGACGAAGGCCAGCGTCGCCGAGCGGACGCGGGAGGCCTCGCCCCACCAGTAGCCGATGAGGGCGTAGGAGAGGGCGCCCATGACCTCCCACGCCGCGAGCAGCGTGAACAGGTCGGTGGCGGTCACGGTGACGAGCATCGCCGCCGTGAAGAGCAGCATGAGGCCGAAGAAGCGGCCGCGCGCCTGGTCGGCCCCCATCTCGGCGGAGGCGAAGAGGAGGACCGCCGTGGCGACGGCGGCCACGGTGAGCACCGCGACCGCCGACAGGCCGTCCACGGCCAGCCCCGCGGGGATGCCCGCGAGCATCGGCACGGACACGCTCGGCCGGGACACCGCCGCGACGCCGGCCGCGGCCAGCGCCAGGCCCGCGGCGGCGACCGCGCAGGGCGCGGCGACCGGATCGGCGCGCCGCCCCGACACGAGCAGGACCGCGCCCACCATGGCGGGCAGGCCCACCAGCGCCCACAGGGAGGCCGTCACCGGTCGCCACCGTCCCCGTGGTGCCCGTGGTGCTTGTGACTCTCGTGGTCGCCATGATCACCGTGGTCGCCGTGCTGCCCGTGGTCGCCGTGGTCACCGGAACCGCGGTGATCGGCGAGATCGGCGGCCATGTCGACCATGTCGACGTCGCGCGCGCGGAAGATGGCGGTGGTGACGGCGAAGCCCATCGCCATCTCCACGGCCATCGCGGTGACGGCGACCAGGACGAGCACCTGGCCGTCGGGCCGTTCGGGCGAGGTGTGGAACCAGAGGGCGGCCGCGGCGACGATGACGGCGTTGACCATCAGTTCCAGGCCCATCATCACCATGACGACGGACTGCTGGCTGAGCGCGCCGAAGAGCCCCACCGCGAACAGGGCGGCCGCCAGGAGAAGGTACGCCTCCAGCATCATCGGCCGAGACCACCGCCGATCGGGTCGTCGGGGCGCTCGCGCCGCAGGTCGTCGCCGTAGCGGTCGTAGCGGCCCCGGTGCGTGGTGAGCACGGTGGCGGCCACCATGGTCGCGAACAGCACCAGGCCCACGAGCATCATGACGAGCATGTGCTCCCCCATGACCGCCTCGCCCAGCGCGCGCGTGGGGTCGGCGGGGGGCTCGCCCGTCCGCTCGGGCCAGGGCACGAGCACGGCCCCCGCGGCCAGCAGCAGGAACACCCCGGCGGACACCACCAGGGAGCCGACCTTGTTGTGCACCATGGTCATCGGCATGAGCCCGGCCGGGTTCATCATGTACATGATCATGAAGACGGCCATGACCATCATCTCCATGACCATCATGAGAATCACCAGCACCCCGAGGTAGGACAGGCCCAGGAGCAGGACCGCCACGGCGGTGAGGAGGAAGGACGCCAGCAGCGCGAAGGTCGCCCGAGCCATGGAGTCCACCACGAACACCGCGGCACCGGACGCGACCGCGCCCACGGCGCAGACCGCGAACACCACCGTCTCGGCCACCGTTCCTCCTAACGCGTCAGTACGAACACGGCCACCACGAGGGCCTGGACCAGGGTCAGCGGGACCAGCACCACCCACGCCACCTCGGTGAACCGGTCCATCCGCACCGCGGGCAGCCGGTGCCCCAGCCAGACCAGGAGTGCCACGACCCCGGCCGTCTTGGCCAGCGTCCACGCCCAGCCGGGCAGGAGCGGGCCCGCGCCGCCGCCCAGGAAGAGCGGCACCGCCATCGCGGCCACCACGGCCAGGAACATGTACCGGCCCGCGCGAAGGACCAGGAGGTCCACCCCCGACAGCTCCGCGGCCGCTCCCCCGGCCAGGTCCCGTCCCACGGGTGTTCCGAAGGGGCCCCAGAAGGCCATGGCCAGCGCCGAGAGCAGGTAGACCGCGAAGGCCACCGGCATCAGCACGGCGAACCAGACCTGGTCCTGGGCCGCGACGACGTCGCTCACGCGCAGCGAGCCCGCGCCCAGGGCCGCGGTGGTCAGGGCGAACATGTGCGGCAGCTCGTAGGAGAGCCCCTGGACGAGGAACCGGTAGCCCCCGACCAGGCCCCAGGCCGAGTCGGCCCCCCAGCCGAGCATCCACAGCGCGGCCCAGATCAGCACCTCCATGGCGTTGAACCACACGACGCCGACGGACAGGTCGCTGACCGCCGTCGGGCCGAGCGGGACGACCAGTGCCGCCAGGACGGCGGCCACCGGGACCAGCGCGCCTCCCAGCCGCCACAGCAGCGTGTCCGCTCCGGGGATCGTCCTGCGCCGCTGCACGAGCAGCCGGGCCGACTCCCGCGCCGGAGCGGTCAGCCCCGCCTCCGGTGCGGTCCCCGCGGCCCGCGCGCGGAGCGCGGCCGTCCCCGCCGCGGCGCCGTAGCCGAAGGCGAGCAGCAGCACGGGCACGAGCAGGGCGGTCCACAGCGGCGCAGCCCCGCTCATGTTCCACGCTCCGGGGTGTGGGCTCCGACGGCCTCGGTGTCGGGGTCCAGAGAGGCCACGATGAGCCGTGCCGCCGCCAGTTCCCGGCCGACGACGAGCTCGGGCACCAGGTCCAGGGCCGCCCGGGCGGTGTCGGGTGCGGTGGGGACCGGCTCGGAGGCGGACCGGTCGGGCTCCACCGCCGCCTCGATCCACTCCAGCCAGCGCGACCAGCGGTCGGTGGCGTCGCCGCGCAGCTCTCCGGGGGCGTGGTCGCCGACCGTTCCCAGACCGTCGGTGGCCCAGCGCAGCAGGTGCGAGCGGCGCACCCCGCGCAGCCAGCGGCGCAGCTCCGCGTCGGGCCCCGGACCGGTGCCCGGCTCCAGCAGCGCGTCGCGCAGCCGGCGTCCCGCCAGGGCGGCGGCGGGCCAGCCCGCGACGAACAGCAGGCGCTGCGCCGCGTCCAGGGCGGCGGCCGCCGTGGTCCGCGGGTGCCCGGGGCTCCGGTCGGTCTCGGGCGAGGCGTTCCGGGACGTGTCCCGGGGCGCGTCCCAGAAGGAGGGGCCGTCCCGCGCCCCGACGAGGTGGACCCGTGCCTCCTGCACCACGTCCCCCTGGAGCACCACCCGCAGGGACAGTCCTGCGGGCCAGTCGGTCAGGGCCGGGCCGAGGGCGAGGTGCAACCGGTCGAGTGCCAGGCCGTCGCGGTCCTCGCCCCGGTCGGCCATGGGCAGGCCGCCGGGCATGTGCTCCTCACCGGCGGCCTCGGCCCGCTCACGCGCGGCCCGGTCGCGCTCGTCGGCGTCACGGCGCTGGGCGGCGGCGTCGAGCAGGTCGGCGCGGGCGCGATCCAGGACCTCGACCACCCGCTCCGGGGAGGAGGCGTCCGCACGGGCACGCGGGCCGGGCATCTGTCCCCAGACACGGTCCAGCGCCTCGTCGAGCTCGGAGTCCGCGGGGCCGCACACCACCAGCAGGTCGGCCTCGGCGGGGGCGAGCGCCTGGCGCCAGCCGCGTTCGCGCACGGCCCTCTCCACGGCCAGCCGCGCTCCGGTACCGCCGATCGCCGTGACGACGAAGGCGCACGGCGCGGCGCGGCGCAGCAGCCATCCGGTCACGTCCACCGGAACGCCCCCTCCCGCCACGCGTAGACGACGGCCGCGACCAGGACGGCGAGGAAGGCGAACATCTCGACGACGGCGGGCGCGCCCTCGTCCGCCACGACGAGCACCCAGGGGTACATGAAGACCATCTCCATGTCGAAGGCCAGGAAGAGCAGCGCCACCGTGTACCAGCGCACGTGGTACCGGGAGGCCGCGTGCTCGGTCACGGCCGCGCCCGACAGGAACGGTTCGCAGACCACGGGCGTCCGCCGCAGGCGTACCGCCGCCGAGAGTGCGTAGAGGCCCAGGACCAGCGCGGCCGCGATCCCGGCCAGGACGAGCACGGGCCCGAACGAGTCCACGTGCCCCTCCTCCCGCGCCGAGGCGCGTCTGCCCGTCCTCGGCGGTCGCCGTCGGAACCACGGTCCACACCGGCTCTCAGGCTAGGAGAGGGCGGGGCCGGACCCGGGGAGGGACACGCGGGGACGCGGATCCGCGCCGGAGGAGGGAGGGGGAGTCAGTCGAGAACCGCGTGCCCGTACCCGTGGGCGATCTCCGCCACGTCGGGTTCGCCGAACCGCTCCACCATGGCCGCGAACAGCGCGGCCTTGTCCGGCCCGAACCCGTCCGCCTTCCGCGTGTAGGCCCCCGCGGTCAGGAACACCGGCGGGTCCGTCTTGCTGTGGAACTTGTCCGCGTACATGACGACCTCCTCCTCAGGCGTCCCGGGAAGGTAGTCGTCGACCGGGATCGGCAGGTCCTGCAGGCGCACGTCGTCCCGGGTGATGCCCACCCCCGTGTGGCACGAGCAGAACCGGCACAGCGCCTCGGGGTAGCCCTCCTCCGCCAGCAGTCCGTGTCCGAGCACCCCGTGGCGTACGTACCGCGCGCGGTCGAACCCTCCGGAGCCGTCGAAGAGGCGGTACACCCCGATGTCGTGCAGCAGGCAGCCCGCCCGTACCAGGTCCACGTCCACGGGAAGGAGGTTGGCGCGGACGACGCGCTCGGCCAGCTCGCACACGATCCGGCAGTGCGTGTACACGAGGTCGAAGGCCGCGCGGGTGGGAGCGTGCTCCAGGTGCAGGGAGCGGATCTCCTCGTCGGTCGGAATCTGCATACGGGTCGCTCCGGGAGGCTCAGTAGGACGAGATGTGCACGTGGTCGTAGTGGTTCTCCGTGATGCTGCCCCGGTTGTTCATCGCCACCCACTGGCGGTTGGTCGAGTGCCAGATCCGCTGCTCCCAGATCACGTACTTGACGCCGAGCCGGTCCACGTTGTCGATCGCGTACTGGGCGATCGCGTTCCCGGTCGCCCGGTTCTCCGCGCTCGGGTGCGTGCCGATCACCGACACCATGAAGTCGCAGGCCTGCCCCGTACCGTGGTCGTCGTTGCTGCTGCGCGCGCAGCCCACCTCGTAGGGGGAGCCGACGTTGAGGATGATCTCGTCGCGGATCGCGGCCATGCGCGGCGTCGCACCGTCGAAGCCCCACCCCTTGAGCCTCTCGGGGATGGTGCCTCCGCCCGACGGCGCCGCGGACTCCTCCGGCGGCTCGGGGACCTGTTCGGCCTCGTAGCGCTCGATGGCCTCCTCGACCTCCTCGCGGTCCTCCTCCAGCGTGGCGATCAGCTCCTCGGCCTCGGAGAGCTCCTTCTCGGCCTCCTCCGCGATCTCCTTCCTCGTCTCCTGGAGTTCGACGAGCTCGGAGATCTGGCCGGCCTGCTGGCGTCCCAGCTGTTCCATGGTGGAGGTGTCCTGGAACAGGTTCTCGGGGGAGCTGGTGAAGAGCACCTCCAGCGTGGGGTCCAGACCCGAGCTCTTGTACTGGCTGGCGGCGATCTGGACGACGCTGGAGCGGGACCCCTCCAGCTGCTCCTCGACCTCCTTCAGGTCCTCCTGCGCCTGTTCGGCGCGTTCCTTGATCTCGTTGAACTGGAGGAGTTCGCCCTCGTAGGTCTCCTCCAGCTCCTCCGCCTTCTCGTTGAGCTCGTCGATGTCCATGTCGTCGGGGGCGGCATGGGAGGCCGACGGCGCGACGAGGACCGCGGCCAGGGACAGGGCGAGGACCCCCGCGCCCGAACGCGCGTTCCGACGGTTCGGGGCGTCAGCGGGGAAGGAGAGGACGTTCCGGTTCATGCGAGCTCCATGGGTCGTACCGCGAGCGAGCCCGACAGGCGAGGGGCGAGAGGACGGTGAGGCGGGGCGGGGGGAGCCCGGCGCCGGTGTGCCCATCGCACGGCACCAAAGGGAAGGTGCCTACGGGTCGGCGGGTGCTCAGGAGACAATACGAGATCTAACCGTCATATACCTAATGCTGTTCTTGTGACTTGGTTTCGCCGGCCCCGAGCGCCCGGCCGGACGGCCACGTGGCGGCCGACCTCCGAAGGACCGGATATCGTCCGCCGTACGCGGGAAGGGCCCCGAGGGCCGCTGAGAGAAGGAAGTCCCAGCTTGCGTACAAGCACTCCACCGGAACCGCACCGGGCTCCGCGCCCCGACCAGAGGAGCACCGTGCCGCGGTGGCTCCCCCGGTCGCTGATGCTGACCATGTGGGTCGTCACGGCCTTCGGTGTCGCCCTGTGGCTGTTCCTCCAGTTGCAGAGCCTCATCGTGCTGCTGCTGATCTCGCTGTTCCTCGCACTGGCGCTGGAGCCCGCGGTCAACTGGCTGCACCAGCACCGGTGGCGGCGCGGTCCGGCCACGGGAGTGGTGATGGCCCTCGTCATGCTGGCGGTCCTCGCCTTCCTCAGCCTGCTCGGCTCGATGCTGATCGGGCAGGTGCTGGCGTTCGCCGTCGAACTGCCGAACATGACACGCGCCGTGCTGAACTGGGTCAACACGACGTTCGACACGTCCTTCTCCCCCACGACCCTGCTCGACGAGGTCTCCAGCGCGAGCGGGCTGGTCCAGCAGTACGCGTCGAGCATCGCCAACAACGTCTGGGGAGCCGGGACGACGGTCCTGGCCATGCTGTTCAACGGGCTGACGATCGCGCTCTTCACCTTCTACCTGTGCGCCGACGGTCCGCGCTTTCGCCGTGTGACCTGCTCGGTCCTGCCGCCGCGGACCCAGCGCGAGGTGCTGCGGGCGTGGGAGATCGCGATCAGCAAGACGGGCGGCTACCTCTACTCCCGGGCGCTCATGGCGCTGGTCTGCACGGTCGCGCACTACCTGGCCCTGGTGGTCCTGGACATCCCGTTCGCGTTCGCCCTCGCGCTGTGGGTGGGGGTGCTGTCGCAGTTCATCCCCACCATCGGCACCTACATCGGCGGCGCCGTCCCCGTGCTGGTGGCGCTGTTGCAGAGCCCGTGGCAGGCCGTGTGGGTGCTCGTGTTCGTCATCGTCTACCAGCAGTTCGAGAACTACCTGCTGCAACCCCGCATCACGGCCAGAACGCTCAACATGCACCCGGCGGTGGCGTTCGGGTCGGTCATCGCGGGCATGGCGATCATGGGCGCTCCGGGCGCGCTGCTCGCCCTCCCCATCAGCGCGAGCCTGCAGACCTTCCTCGGTATCTACATCAGGCGCTACGAGGTCGAGGAGCACCCCCTGCTGGACGGCGGCGGCAGCGGCGAGCGGGCCAGGGACGGATCCGGGGAGGAGGACGGCCCCGTACCGAACGGAGACGACGACGTGGACGGGGCCGACCCCGATGACGACGACATCATCGGGTGACCGACGGCCGAGGTTCACGTCGTGCATGCGTCACCCGCCGCGCGGCGGAACCTCGCCGCGAGGCGATCGAACGCCGCCGCGAGCTCGTCTCCGTCGACCACCTCGATGTCGACGTCGAGCCGTGTCATCCACAGCGCGAGCCGGTCCGGGTCGTCGGCACCCAGCTCGACATGGCACGTGGACTCGTCGACCGCCTCGATATCGACCGGGACGGGGATCTTCGCGGCGACCTTGGCGGCGGAAGCATGCACGAGTACCCGGGCGCGGTACTTCCAGGCCGCCTTGCTGACGCGTCCGACGACGTACTCGACGGCGTCGTCCTCCGAGATCACGTGCGGCTGGAACCGCACACCCGTCGGTGCGTGCGGTTCCATGCGGTCGACACGGAAGATCCGCCAGTCGTCACGGTCGAGATCCCACGCGAGCAGGTACCAGAGCGGTCCCCAGCTCACCAGCCGTTGCGGTTCGGTGTGGCGGGCCCCTTCGCCGCCCCCGGGCTTCGTGTATCCGAACCGGAGCCGTTCGTGGCCGCGGATCGCGGCAGCGACCGCGCCGAGGACCGAGAGGTCGAGCGGCGGTTCAGCCCCTGGAACGACGCTCGTCGCCTCGCGTACCGCCTCGACGCGCCGACGCAGGCGCGAGGGCAGCACTTGCTCCAGTTTCGCGAGCGCGGTGAGCGATGTCTCTTCGACGCCGAGCTTTTGTGTCGCGACCGCACCCAGTCCGACCGCGACGGCGACGGCCTCGTCGTCGTCGAGCAGCAGTGGGGGCATCGCCGTCCCGGCGGCCAGCCGGTACCCGCCCGCGACGCCGGGGCGCGCGTCCACGGGATAGCCGAGCGACCGCAGCCTGCCGATGTCGGCGCGCACAGTCCTCGTGCTCACGTCGAGCCGGCCGGCGAGCTCGGAGCTCGTCCAGTCGCGCTTGAGCTGGAGCAGTGACAGCAGTTCGAGCAGGCGGGCCGAGGTCTCCAACATATTCTCCATCGTTTCAGCGATCGCGGAAGCCAACCTTCCGCATTGCCTGGAAACGTCGGTGTCATGAACGAGGACAACGCACTCACACCGTTTCGCATCGACATCCCGCAGGCCGACATCGACGACCTGCGTGACCGTCTGGCACGCACGCGCTGGCCGGTCCCCGTGCCGGGCCGAGACGATCGCACCGACTTCGGCCGCGGCATCCCGCTGGTGTACCTGAAGGAGCTCGCCGAGTACTGGCGCGACGGGTTCGACTGGCGTGCGCAGGAGGAGAAGCTCAACGAGTACGGACAGCTCACGACGGTCGTCAACGGCCAGACGTTCCACGTCGTCCACGCGCGATCGACGAACCCGGAGGCCACCCCGCTGATCCTGAACCACGGCTGGCCGGGTTCGTTCGTCGAGTACCAGCGGCTCATCCCCTTGCTGACCGACGAGTTCCACGTGGTCATCCCGTCGCTGCCCGGCTTCGGGTTCTCCACCCCGCTCTCAGGGACCGGCTGGGAGCTGGCGCGGACGACGGAGGCCTACGCCGAGATCATGACGCGTCTCGGCTACGAGAGGTTCGCGGCCCACGGCACCGACATCGGTGCGGGCACCACCGGCCGCCTCGCGGCCCTCCACCCGGAGCGCGTCATCGGCACGCACATCGGCGGCGACCCCCGGTGGCTCGGGTTGGTCGGCGACAAGTTCCCCTACCCCGACGGCCTGTCCGAGGACGAGACCGCCCAGATCGAGGCGGTGCGCTCCGAGGACGCGGCCGAGCGCGGGTATCTGGAGATGCAGAACCACCGTCCCGACACGATCGGCGCGGCGCTCACCGACTCGCCGGCCGGTCAGCTCGCGTGGATCGCCGAGAAGTTCAAGACCGGGACCAGCGGCGCCTACCGGACGCCGGACGAGTCGGTCGACCGCGACCAGCTCCTCACGAACATCAGCCTGTACTGGTTCACCCGCAGCGGCGCGTCGAGCGCGCAGTTCTACTACGAGTCCGAGCACTCCGGAATCGACTTGGTCATGGCCTCCGACGTGCCGTCCGGATGGGCCGTGTTCGACACCCACCCGCTCATACGCCGCGCGATGGACCCGTGGAAGGCGATCGGCCACTGGAGCGAGTTCACCGAGGGCGGCCACTTCCCCGCGATGGAGGAGACGGAGCTGCTCGCGAACGACATCCACACCTTCTTCCGCGGCATTTCCTGACTCCGCGTCAGGGCCCGCGGGCCGCGAAGACCCATTCGAGGTCCGGCCGGCCCTCGGGGCTCGAACAGGAACGAGCCGCCGGGCCGGAGCGCTCCGCCTGACCGCCGCGAGCGCCTCCGCCCATTCGGCGTCGGCGCGGAACACCTGCGCGACTCCGCCACCGGCGTCCTGAACCGGACCACACAGCGCTGACCGCTTCCGAAACACTCCCCAGCCCCTCGGCCCACGCCCGGAGAGGCACCGGCGGCGCACGCCTGTTGCGGCTCCGCTACGCGCCGAGGACCTGGGAGACCGGCGGGCCGCCCGGCTGCGCGAAACCGTGAACGCCTTCGGGCGGCCGGGCTCCGGGAGAGCCGCCACCCGGCGGGTGGGGCCTCAGCGCCTCCCCGGCGGGGTGTCCGTCGCCGGACGGGATGCGGGGACGCCGAACGCGAGGAGGGCGGTGTCGTCGCCGAGGCCGTCGCCGAATCCCCGCAGCAGTTCTGTCAGGGCGTCGACCATGCCGCGGGGTGTGGAGGGGGCGTGGTCGGCGGCGAAGGAGAGCAGGGCGTCCTCGCCGTACAGGGAGTCGCTCCCGGGCCCCGTGCGGGCCTCGGTCAGGCCGTCGGTGTAGAGCACGAGGGTGTCGCCGGGGGCGAGGGTGGTCCCGGTGGTGGCGAAGTGGGCGTCGGGCAGTACGCCGACGAGCATCCCTCCGGGTGTGGGCAGGAAGTCGGCCCGTCCGTCGGCGCGCATGACCAGGGCCGGGGGGTGGCCGCCGGAGGCGAGGCGGACACGGGCGCGGCCGGTGTCGCCGTCGGGTTCGAGGACGCCGAAGACGGCGGTGCAGTAGCGGGGGTCGCCGTTGTCGGCGTAGCGGTCCAGGAGGACGGTGTTCAGCGTGGCCAGGGCGTCGGCGGGCTCGGGCGAGTGGAGTGCGGCGGCGCGCAGGGCGTAGCGGCTCTGGGAGGTCAGGGTCGCGGCCTCGGGGCCCTTGCCGGACACGTCGCCGAGGAAGAACACCCAGCGCGTGTCACCGAGGGGAAGGAGGTCGTAGAAGTCGCCGCCCAACTGGTCGGGAGAGGCGGTGTGGTAGTAGGCGGCCGTCTCCATGCCCGGTACGTCGGGCAGGGTGTCGGGCAGGAAGGACTTCCGCAGGATGGTGAGCGCCTCCGTCAGGCGGGCCCGGTCGGCCTCGGCCCGCAGGCGCTCACGTTCCGCCTCGGCGCGGGCCTGGTCGGCCTCCCTGCGGCGGCGCAGCAGCTCCTCCTCGTAGGAGCGGCGGTCGGTGGCGTCGAAGACGGTGGCGCGGACCAGCGAGGGCCTACCCTCCGCGCCCTGCCTGACGACGGAGGAGACCAGTACCGGAAGGCGGCCGCCGGCGGTGGTGCGCATCTCCAGGGCGACACCGCTGACCTCCCCCCGCATGTGCAGCAGGGGCGCGAAGTGCGTCTCGTGGTAGAGCCTGCCGCCCACGGTGAGCAGGTCGGCGAAACGCATGCGTCCCACCACGGTTTCGCGTTCCAGGCCGAGCCACTCCAGCAGCGTGCCGTTGATCCTGACGATCGTGCCGTCCATGAGAGTCGACAGGTAACCGCAGGGGGCCGACTCGTAGAGTTCCTCGGCGCTGTCCTCCGACAGCGCGGCGAGGGCCGCCGTCGTGCCGGCCCCGAGCGGCTCGGGTCCCTCGCTCACCCGACGGGCCACAGGTCCTCCAGGAAGTCCAGCACCGCCGCCGCGGTGGCCCGCGGCGCGCTCAGGTGCGGGCAGTGGCCGGTGGCGTCCAGGGTGACCAGCCGGGAGGAGGGGATCGCGCTGTGGACGAAGGCGCCGACCTCGCGCGGGGCGATGAGGTCCCGGGCGGACTCAAGGACCAGCGTCGGGACCTCCACGTCCCCCAGGTCCGCGCGGTTGTCGGACAGGAAGGTGGTGCGGGCGAAGACCCGGGCCATGTCGGGGTCGGTGGCGCAGAAGCTGTCGGTCAGTTCCTGTTCCAGCTCCGGCCGCTCGGGAGTGCCCATGATCATGGGTGCCACGGCCGATGACCAGCCCAGGTAGTTCGACTCCAGCGAGTCCAGCAGTTCGTCGATGTCCCCCGCGGTGAAGCCGCCGCGGTAGCCCTCGTCGTCGATGTAGCGGGGCGAGGGGGCCACCATCACCAGCGCCCGGATCCGCTCGGGCACCGCACGCGCGGCCAGAACGCCGACCATGGCGCTGACCGAGTGCCCCACGAACACCACCCGGTCCAGGTCCAGTTCCCGGCAGACCTCCACCACGTCCTGGGCGTAGCCCTCCAGGGTGGAGTACCTCTCCTCGCTCCAGGAGGACGGGTCCGACCCTCCGGAACCGACGTAGTCGAACAGCACCACCCGGTACCGCTCGGCCAGGGCCGGTACGACGAGGCGCCACATGTTCTGGTCGCAGCCGAATCCGTGGGCCAGCACGACCACCGGCCCGTCGGCGACACCGGTGACCGTGACGTTGTTCCTGCGCAGGACGTCCATACCGATCATTCTTTCCCCTACCCAGCCCGTCCGAAAAGGGGTATCAGGTCACATACCACCACGTTCGGGAGTCAGGCCCGGTGCGTCCGGCATCCGCCGGCCGACGCGGGTCCGCGCGGCCTCCTCGTACTACGGTGACGGTGCCGGGGGGCGGGCGGCGCCGCGAACGCCGCGGACCGAGGCCGTCCCGACCGCCGAGGGGAGAGCAGACGTGACCGAGCAGAGGATCCGTGCTTGGGGAGGCGAACTGCGGGCCGTGCACCACCGCCTGCGCCAGGCGCTGGAGCTGGCGCGCGAGTCGGTCGAGAGCGGCGCCCGGGCCGAGGCCGTGTCCCGGGACCTCCGGCTCTTCTGCCTCGGCTTCTGCACCGCTCTGGCGGGCCACCACACGAGCGAGGACGCCTCCCTCTTCCCCCTCGTCGTGGAGCGCCGTCCCGATCTCGCACCCGTCGTCGCCAAGCTCAAGCAGGACCACAGCATGATCGAGTACCTGATCGGCGGGCTGGAGAGGGCCCTGGACGCCGGGGAGAGCGACGAGGAGAAGCTGCGCCACCTCGACGGCATCGGGGCGGTCATGGAGAGCCACTTCCGGTACGAGGAGAGTCAGTTGGTCGGCGTCCTCGACGCCCTGGACGGCGAGGACCTCGACAGGACCGCCCTGTTCGGCCCCATCGCCTGACGGAGCCGGCCGGCCATGTCCCGGCGTTGCACACGGACCTTCGCCGACAGGCCGGGAAGGCACCCGCGAAGCTCCTCTCCGGCACGGGACCGGGCGGACGGGCCCGTGCCGGATCGGGACCGGTGTCAGTGCACGTAGGGCCAGCCGGAGGAGTCCCAGCCGAGCCAGTTCACGCCCAGCAGCGCCGTGCCGTCGTCGGCGTAGTAGTGGTAGGCGAGGATGTCGCTGTCGGTGTCGGCGAAGACGTCCTGGTGTCCGGGACCGTGGACGCCGCCGTGGCCGGCCAGGACCTCGGTACCGCCGCCCGAGGTCATGGCGGTGCCGGCACGGTCGTGGTAGGGGCCGGTGATGCTCCTGGACCGGCCGACCATGACGCGGTAGGTGCTGTCGGCCCCGCGGCAGCACAGGTCGAAGGAGACGAACAGGTAGTACCAGCCGCCGCGGTGGAAGAGGGTCGGAGCCTCGATGGCGCCGCCGCCTCGGCCGGCGATCGCGTGCAGGGCGCCGTCGTAGCGCTTACCGGTCGCCGGGTCGATGCGCACCATCTTGATCCCCGACCAGAACGAGCCGAACGCCAGCCACCAGCGGCCCTGGCCGTCCACCTGCAGGTGGGGGTCGATGGCGTTGAAGTCGTCGGAGGTGAACGACTCGACGACCAGGCCCTCGTCACGCCAGGTTCCGGAGTCTCCACTGGTGCTGGTCGCCAGGAAGATCGCCGAACGGTTGGATCCGAAGGTGGAGGCGGAGTAGTAGAGGTGGTACCGCCCGTTGTGGTGGGACAGGTGCGGCGCCCACAGGTTGCGCGCACCGCCGGTGTAGGGACTGGTCCACGGGGCGCCGCCGGGAAAGGCCACGCCGGCGTTGCTGAAGGCGGTCCGGTCGGCCGAGGTCTTCAGGGCCAGGTCGTTGCCGGTGTGGGCGACCAGGTAGCCGCCGTCGGGCCGTTTGACGAAGGACGGGTCGTGCATCCGGACGTCCCCGGTCACGTGGCCGGGACCGGGGTAGGCGGCGGCCGCGGCGTGCCGGGGCGCGGCCGCGTCGGCGGCGGCCGGGGTCGCGGCCAGCGCTCCCGTCGCCAGGGCGGCGCCCAGCAGCCTGCGGCGCGAGAGGGGGGCGGGGGGCACGGAGGGGGTGCTCGGGTCTTCGGTCACGGGAAAGCCTCCTCGGGCTCGGTCGGGGGGTGTGAGGAGTGTCGGGGGAACGGGTCGGGGAATCGGGCCGGTGGACCACGGGGGCGGAATCGGTACCGGGAAGGCGTCCGAAAGCGCCGGGGCCACGGGGCCGGACGCGGTGGAACCATCGGAAAACGTGGATTGTTAGCGCTAACATTCCGCCACGCAAGAGACCGTCGGCGCCAACGGTCAGCGCCTCGGGAAACACGTGCACGAGGACTGCGCAAGGGGGGTGCGGACACCGGCCGCACAGGGCGCCGGCGGTCGTCGTTGAATAGTATGAACACGCTTAGTAAATGTTCATGCATCGTAAAGTAGCGGTTTTCCGGCGTCAACCCTCCTATGCGCACCTTTCGGATCCGATCCGTCACTCCGGGTTCACGCCAGGGCGCCCAGGAGAGCCGAAGGGGCCGGGAGGCACGGTCACGCCGTCGGGCGACAGGGCGCCACGGACGCGACCACCCGGGAACCTAGGAGTTCCCGGAGTGCGCGGCTCCCCGCCCGGCCCGCGCCGGGAGTTCGGTTACCGGGGCGAGCCAGAGGCCGGTGAGGGCGTCGGTCAGTCCGGCGGCGGCCCGATGCCAGGAGTCCCGGGGAGTACGGCCCCCCTCGGCCAGGGCGCGCTCCCGCTCGGCGATCACGTACACGATGAGCCGGCTGGCCATGTCCTGGCGCTCCGCGCGGACCTCCGCCGGCAGGTCGGGAAGGCACCGACGAAGCTCCTCTCCGGCGCGGGCCAGGGAGGGGGAGCCGAGGGACTCCTCGACCACGATCTCCCGATAGGCGGAGTCGCTCATGACCTGCGCGCTGAACCTCCCGAACCAACTGGGTATGCCCAGGTCGGCGAGGTGCTGGGCGAAGGGCTCCACCGTGCAGGCGACCCAGTCCCGCACCTCGGTGGAACCGTCGGCGCGCAGCACCATGTGCAGGCGTATCCCCTCGATCTGCTCGGTGTGCCTGCGCACGATCGCGCGGACCAGGTTGGCCTTGGACCCGAAGTGGTAGCTGACCGCCGTGTTGTTGCCCTGACCCGCCTCCTGACTGATCTGGCGGTTGGAGACCCCGGCCACTCCGTGCTCGGCGAAGAGCCTCTCCGCCGCGGACAGGATCGTCTCCCGCGTCGCGGCGACCTGGTCCGACCTCGTCACCCTGCCACTCATGGGGACCACCGTACCGATCCCCGCCCGCCTCGGCCCGTCGGCGCCGCCCGGCCCGGGGCCCGCTCCCGGCTCCGGCGTCGTGCGCGGCCCACGCGGCCTCGTCCGACGGGAGCGCGGACACCGTCGGCCGGCGGCCCTCCCGACACTGTGACCTCTCCCTCCCACCCGGCCCGGACCTGGAACCGGCCGGGCGCGTCCTGTTAATGTAAGTCAAGCGCCTGACTTAAAAGTAGGGCGCTTTCGCACGTATGGAGACGGGGGCCACTCTCAATGACTCATGCCCGCACCAGAGCGGCCGGCGACGCGCGACCACCCGTGAGGCCGAACGTGGTCGTCTCCGTCCTGGCCTTCGGCGGCATCATCGTCTCGCTCATGCAGACCCTGGTCATCCCGCTCGTTCCCGTGCTGCCCGGCCTGCTGGGAGCCACCCCCGGGGACACCGCCTGGGCGATCACCGCCACCCTGTTGACCGCCGCGGTCGCCACGCCGACGGTCGGCCGCCTGGGTGACATGTACGGCAAGCGCCGCATGCTGCTGTTCAGCCTCGCCGTCCTCGTCGTCGGCTCGGTCTTCTGCGCCCTGGCCACCAGCCTGGTACCGATGGTCATCGGCCGGGCCCTCCAGGGCCTGGCGGCCGGGGTCATCCCCCTGGGCATCAGCATCATGCGCGACGTCCTGCCTCCCGAGCGGCTCGGCGGGGCGACCGCGCTGATGAGCGCCTCACTCGGGGTGGGCGGCGCGCTCGGCCTGCCCTCCTCCGCGTTCATCGCGCAGAAGGCGGACTGGCACACCCTCTTCTGGGTCGCCGCCGCGCTGGCGGCCACGGCCGCCGTGCTGGTCCGCACCCTGATCCCGGACTCCGGGTTCCGTACCGGCGGCAGGTTCGACCTGCTGGGATCGGTGGGCCTGTCCATCGCCCTGTTCCTGCTGCTGCTGGCGATCTCCAAGGGCTCCGAATGGGGATGGGGCAGCGGTGTTCCCGGCGCCATGCTCGCCGCCGCGGCGGTGGTGCTCCTGGTGTGGGGCTGGTGGGAGCTGCGGACACCGCGGCCCCTGGTCGACCTGCGCGTCAGCGCACGGCGCCAGGTCCTGCTCACCAACGCCGCGTCCCTGGCGTTCGGCTTCTCCATGTTCGCCATGTCCCTGGTCATCCCGCAGCTGCTCCAGATGCCGGAGGCCACCGGTTACGGCTTCGGGCGGACGATCCTGGTCGCGGGTCTGGTGATGGCGCCGAACGGGCTGGTGATGATGGCGATGTCACCGGTCTCGGCACGCCTCTCCCGCGCCATGGGCCCCAAGACGACCATGATGGTCGGCGCCCTGCTGGTCGCGCTCGGCTACGGCCTGAGCCTGCTGCTCATGTCGGCCGTCTGGCAGCTCATGATCGCCTCCACCGTGATCGGCGCGGGTGTGGGCCTGGCCTACGGCGCCATGCCCTCCCTGGTCATGGCCGCCGTTCCCCGGTCGGAGACCGCGGCGGCCAACAGCCTCAACACCCTGATGCGCTCCATCGGCACCTCCACCGCCAGCGCGGTCGCGGGCATGTTCCTCGCCGGCATGACCATGTCCGTGGGCGGAGAGGTCCTCCCCGCACGGAGTGCCTTCACCCTGGTCCTGGGCATGGGCGGACTCGCCGCGCTCGCCGCCTTCGCCATCGCCGCCTTCCTCCCCACGCGCCGGGTGGCCCCGACCGACCCGGCCGGGGGCGAGCGGGCCGCGCCCACCGGTGCCGCGACCGCCCGCAGCACCTGACCGCCCGAGCACCCGCACGGGAGGGAGGTCCGAGAGCTGCGGGCACGGGCCCCTCGGCCCGCTCCGGCGGGCCGGGGACCGAGGCCATCACGCGTGCCGCGTCCTGACACCCCACCGAAGACGCAGAAAGGGGCCCGCCACACGGCGGACCCCTCCACGACCTGCTGCTTCTCTGTCGGGACGGCGGGATTTGAACCCACGACCCCTTGACCCCCAGTCAAGTGCGCTACCAAACTGCGCTACGTCCCGTCCGTCGCGCGAACGCCGTCTCCGGCGCCGCCAACAGGTGAAACTGTATCGCATTCGGCGGCGCCCTCGAACCGCCCGCCCTCCGGCGGCGGGCTCCGGCGCACGGCCGCGGTCAGGGCACCAGGCCCTCCACGAGGGGCCCCTCACCGCTGCGGTAGTCCCCGTAGTCACCGTCCGTGTGCAGGACGACCGCACCGGGGACCGCGAGCATGTCGGTCAGGAGCCTCCCGCCGGGATCGATCCACCGCGCCGTCTCCCAGGTCACCGACCCACCGAAGGGCGCGACCGCCAGTTCGACCTGTTGGTCGTCCCTGTTGAGGGGGCCCCGCATGCGCGGGACGAGCGCCATGTCCTCCAGCGCGACGACGTCGTCCACCGCGGTCCCCACGTTGATGTCACCCAGGTCCGCCGTAGCGGTGATCTCGCCGGAGGCGTCGGCACGGTGGATCAGCGCACCGCCCCTGGGGGCCTCGTGCACCACGCTGCCCTCGGTGTCGATCCGGACCACGCCCCCGTAGGTCTCGGATCCGGTCCCGTCCCCGTCCAGCACGAAGCCGGGCAGGTGGTCGAGCCGCTCCCCGGTGGCGGCGTCGAGCAGGAGCAGTTCCGGGTCGCCCCCGGGCCGTTCCAGCACGATCACCGGGGTGCCGTCCCCCGCCGGGGAACGGCCCTCGACCAGGTCGGGCGACCTCTCGTCCGGCTCGGTCTCCCATCCGTACCGCCAGGCCTCCTCCCCGGTGGCGACGTCCACGGCGGTGACCGTGACCTCCACGCGGACTTCCCGGGACATGAAGAGGTTCTGGAAGTCCTCGTATCCCGCCCCGTCCGGTGGCTCGGTCGCGCACCCGTACAGGACGACCAGGAGGTCCGCGTACCGCCGGAGGGCGCCGTGCCGGCACATCCGTCCCTCGCCGGGTGCGGCCAAGGTGCGCGACCACAGCTCCTCTTCGCCCTCCAGGGAGGTCGCCCCCAGCACGAACTCACCGTTGGAGTCCGCCCGGAACCGCTCGATCCGGGCCTCGGGCGTCATCGCGACGAGCTTCCCCTCCCCCGGTTCGAGGGCGGTGGACTCACCGACGACCTCCCCGGTCGCGATGTCGAGCACCACCGTCGTGCGCTCGACGGGCTCCCCCGACACGTCGGCCGGGGTCTCCTCCTCCGGCGGGGCGCCGTGGGCGTAGCGCACGTACACGTGCTCGTCGTCGGCCCACGCGCTCCCGCCCCAGTCGCGCGGGCGACGGAAGGACCACAGCTCCTCACCGGTGGTCCCGTCCAGGGAGACGGCCCCGTCGTCGAGCAGGACGAGGGGCCCGTGGGTACCGGCGCGGACCTCCTCGATCCTCACTCCCATCGGGGGCGCCCAGCTCCAGCCCACACGGCCGACCGCTTCCGGTACCGGCGCCGGATCGCCGTTCCCCTCGGCGACGGTGTGCGGTTCGCGGGGGAACACGACCGCCTCCACGAGGCCGCCGGCCAGCACGACCGCGAAGACGCCCGCCGCGGCGAAGGGAAGGGAGCGCCGCAGGGGAAGGAGCCTCGGCGGGCGCGCGGACGAGAGCATGAGCAGGCACCCCAGGGCGACCATGCACACGACGAGCCACATGCCGGCCGCCGCGGGAGAGGGGTCGTACTGCCAGGCTCCCTCCGCCGTCGCCTGGAAGGCGTCCGCGGGAAAGCCCGCGAAGGCCAGGTATCCGACGCCCAGCGCGCACAGGGAGAGCCAGAACACGCGGCCCCGGCCCCGGGGATCGTCGTCGAGGACCCGGGGATGCCTCACCTGCCACCGGACCCCGAAGGACAGGACCACCAGGGCGACCACGGCCGAGACGAGCCACCAGCCGCCGGTCTCCTCCAGCAGGCCGTCCTCGTACCTCCCCCGGTTCAGCGCCGCCGTGACGGCCGCCAGGGCGAGGGCGCCGACGAGCAGTCCCACACCGGTCCACGCCAGGGCCTTCCGTGCCTGTCGGCGCCACGGCCGCGCTGCTCCGTCCACTTCCGTCCCGCCTCCGGTCCGCGCTCCGGACACGGCCGTGTCGCGTCCACACGGCCGCATCGCCCGTTATGTCCGCGGACAACCTAGCAGCGGGCGAGACCACGCTCACACGGGACGTCCGGACCGGCTTCCGGGGCGGGCGGCACGGCCTCACAGCCCGGTGGGCCAGGTCTCCTCCTCGCCCGAGTCCGCCTCGACCGAGTGCAGCGGGGTGAGCGCCCGGGTGTGGTCGACGAACACGAAGGCGTCGTAGCGCTCCCCCAGGACGGTCGGGACGTAGTTCCCGTACCGGTCGCGTCCGGGGTGGTAGACGACCCCGATGGCGCGGTGCGGGAGTATCTCGTCGGCGAACGGATCGTTGGCCTCCTCACCGGTGAGGACCAGCAGACCCGCGTCCCCGTCGAGCGAGCCGTGCAACAGGGCCTCGACGCTGCCGTCGCGCGCCGCGGGAACCGGCATCGGCTCCGGGGTCGCACCCCACGACCTGCCCGCGACCACCCGGCCCTCGTAGGTACCGAAGCCGATGAGGACGACCCCGTCGTCACCGTGGCGTTCGCGCACCAGCTGGCCGACGTTGACCATGCCCGCGGCGGACATGTCGGTCGCCCGTGCGTCGCCGACGTGGGTGTTGTGCTCCCACACGACCGCTCTGGCCCCCGGGCCGTGGTGCTCCATGAGCCGGTCGAGCGTGTCGGTCATGTGGTGGTCGCGGACGTTCCACGACTCGGGGCCTCCGCGCACCATCGACCGGTAGTACTGCTCGGCACCCGCGAGCACCTCGGCGTTCTGGCGCGCGGCGAAGTCGGCCAGGCCCTCGTCGGTGGGTCCCCCCACCTGGCGGCGCAGCCCGGCCAGCAGGTCGACGACCTCCCGCTCGCAGCTCTCCGGGACCAGCCGCGTCGCCTGGGCGTAGGACCGGGGATCCTCTCCGTAGGGCTCGAAGCAGCGGTAGGCCCTCAGCGCCGGCTCCACCTGTTCGGGCATGTTCTCGCGCAGCCACCCCAGCACCGCGTACAGCGACTCCCACAGGCTGTAGACGTCCAGGCCGAAGAACCCCGCGCGCTGCTGCTCCGGGAGCCGGAGGTTGCGCTCCCTCAGCCACCGCGCGAACTCCAGCACATCGGTGTTGGCCCACATCCACCGCGGCCACCTGCGGAAGCCCTCCAGTGCCTCCCGCGGGTCCTCGGGTGCTCCCGGGGCGCCCACGACGGAGCAGTGCAGCGCCTGGCAGTCCGGCCAGTCGCCCTCCACCGCGACGAAGGAGAAGCCCTCCTCGTCGATCAGGCGCCGGGTCAGCTCCGCCCTCCAGCGGTAGAACTCGGATGTGCCGTGCGATGCCTCGCCCAGCAGCACGTACCGCGCGTCGCCGATCCGCTCGACGAGCGGGTCCAGCGACCTCGGCCCGGTCAGCGGCAGAACCGCGTCCCGGTCGACTGACCGTCCGTCCGTCACCATCTCAGTCCTCCCAGTGCGGGAACAATCCGGTCGGGTGCCCCTCCGGAACCCGGCGCGGGCCCCGGAGGGGCCCCGGAACGGCGGATCCCGGAGCGGGATCGGCGCGGTTCACCTCTCCCGCTCGCCGAGGACGCCCGCGAACCAGCCGGAGGCGGCGTCGGCCACCTCCTCCAGCGCGCCCTCCTCCTCGAACAGGTGGGTGGCGCGGGGAACGACGTGGATCCGGCTCGGACCGCCGAGCCAGTCGGCCGCGTCCTCGTTGAGCCGGAGGACGTCGGTGTCCGCCCCGCCGACGATGAGCAGCGTCGGGGCCCGCACCAGTTGTAGCGCCTCCGTGCCCGCGAGGTCGGGACGGCCGCCGCGCGAGACGACCGTCGCGACCAGGTCCGGGCGCTCGGCGGCGGTCCGCAGCGCCGCGGCGGCACCGGTGCTGGCGCCGAACAGGCCGATGGGCACCCCCTTGGTGCTCTCCTGGGCGGCCAGCCAGTCCACCGCCCCGGTCAGGCGCCGGGTGAGCAGGTCGATGTCGAAGCGCTGCTCCCTGGTCACGTTGTCGGTGCACTCCTCCTCCGGGGTCAGCAGGTCGAACAGGAGCGTGGCCACGCCCGTCCGGCGGAGCTCCTCGGCCACGGCCTGGTTGCGCGGGCTGTGCCGTGAGCTTCCGCTGCCGTGTGCGAAGGCCACGACCGCGGTCGCCCCGGGGAACATGTCCAGCTGCCCGTCGAGCCGCGCGTCCGGGGTCCGTACCGTCACGTCCACGGCGGTCATGGTGCTCTCCCTTCGTCGGGACCGGCGCGGCCCAGCAGGGCCAGCACCTCCTCATCGCTGACCTGGGGGAACTCCTCGTACCACAGGCTGACCGCGCCGAAGTCCGACGGCGTCTCCAGACAGACGACCTGGTCGCACACGTCGGCGAGCGCCCGTACCGCGCTCGGCGCTCCCACGGGGACGGCCAGCACGAGGGACGCGGGGTCCTGTTCGCGCAGCGCGGTCAGTGCCGCCCGCGCGCTCATGCCGGTCGCCAGTCCGTCGTCGACCACGAAGACGTCGCGTTCGGCGACGTCCAGTTGGGGTGCGCCTCCGCGGTAGGCCCGGACCCGTCGCCGCGCCTCCGCCTGCTCCGCCTCGACCGTGTCGGCCAGGCGCTCCTCGGAGAGCCCCAGCAGGTTCAGCGCCCTCCCGTCGAACAGCGGAGGCCCCTCGGCCGTGGTCGCCCCGATCGCCGTCTCCGGGCTTCCGGGCACGGGGATCTTGCGCACGACCACGATGTCCAGCGGTACCCCGAGGACCCCGGCGACGCGCTCCGCCACGGGGACACCGCCGCGCGGCAGCGCCAGCACGAGCGGATGCGGCTTGTTCTGCCCTTCCAGCACGCGGGCCAGTCGCTCACCCGCGTCTCGCCGGTCTCGGAACACGTTCCTCACCCCAGTCGCGTCGTCGCGGTGCACGGCGCCCACGCCGCGGACCGCGTACCGCGGGCCGCACACGTTTGCGCAGTTCACCGGCATGCACGAACCTTGTGGTGAGCGCTACCCCCGTGCCCTGTACGCACACATGGCGAGGCGGCGCGTGCCGGGCCCCGGCGCCGGGAGCGCCGCGGCCCGAAGCGGTCCGCCCCGGCTTGGGCTACTCCCCCGGGGTTCCGTCGAGCCGCTGGACCACGCAGAACTCGTTGCCCTCGGGGTCGGCCATGACCGCCAGCAGGTGCCCGTCCTCCTCGACGGTCGGGCGCAGCACCTCGGCGCCCAGTCCGCGCACCCGGTCGATCTCCGCCGCCACGTCGGGAACGACCACGTCCAGGTGCATCCGGTTCTTGCCCGCCTTGGCCTCGGGCACCTTCTGGAGCAGCAGGTCGGGCCAGCGCCCGCCCGGGTCCCTGAGCGCGAGATAGGTCTGGTGCTCCCCCTCCTCGCGCTCGAAGCCGAGCACCGCACACCAGAAGTCGGCCTCCGCTCGAAGGTCGTTCGTGTCGAGGACGTAGACCAGGCGCACGTGAATCCCCTCGGATCGCCGGGCGGGGCCGCGGCGGAGTTCCGCGGCCATGCGGCACACCCTACGCGGATGTGCCGCCCGTCACACCGTGTACCGGAAACCGCCTCTCGGTACGCGGTGTCCGAAGAGCGCCCGGGTCCTACGACGCCCCGGCCACGGCGGCTTCCCTCCGCACGGCGGGGTCGGTGCCCCCGGCCTCGGACAGGCCCTGCCGGTACTCCACGGCCTCAGGGACCTCCTCGATCTGCTCCTGGAGCCGCTGTCCCCGTCCTCGTCACCCTTGGAACGCAACGCGGCCAGGGCGTTCTCGTAGGGGTACCGTTCCTCGTCCAGGCGTGCCCTCTCCCGGTCCGGCTCCGCCTGGGCCCGGCGCCCCCTCGTGCAGGCGGGCCCTCCCAAGGCCGTGGTGGCCCGGACGGCGCCCCGTCCTCGCGGTTCGTCGCCCGGGCCCTGCCCCTGACGCCGACCAGGGCGGTCTTGTAGGCCACCGATTCACCCGGCGGGTGGGAGCGGGAGTGGACGCCGGCCTCCTGGGGGCGAGGAGGTCCTCGGTGACGACGACGTGTGTGCACAGTCCGGACAGGCGTGCCTCCAGCACGGTCCTCCCCCGGGCTCACCGGCCCCTGACCTGGCCGAACCCCGGCCGGGCCCTGGAGGTTCGCTTTCCCGAGGAGCGGGCAGGGGATCTGGACAGTGACCAGCCGACACGCGGTGAGGAGGTCGACATGAGCACGAGCTACGACGAGTTCCTGAACGAGGTCCGCGAGCTGGGTGAGTACGCCGACCGCGAGGAAGCCGACCAGGTGAGCCGGGCGGTGCTCGGCGTACTGGCGCCCCGGCTTCCGGCCAACGGGGCCGAGCACCTGGTCGCGCAGCTCCCCGACGAGCTCAGCGACGCGGTGCGGCAGGGAGAGCTCCTCGACGCGGAGTCCTTCGGGGTCGAGGAGTTCCTGACCCGGGTGGCGGCGGCCACCGGCGCGCGTCCCAAGACCGCGGAGTGGGACGCCAGCGCGGTACTCACCACCGTCGCCCGCAGGATCACCGGGGGCCAGTTCAACCACATCCTGAGCCAGCTCCCCTCCGGCTTCGCCGTGCTGTTCGGCAAACCGGAACTGAGCGACTGACCGGCCGCGTGCCCCACCGGAGGAGCGCCGGAGCGTGCCCGGTGGGGCACCCGTGCCCTTCCCCTGGAATCCGCCGCGCCGGGACGCCCGACCAGGCGCCCATGGGCGGCGCAAGGCATCCGGACTCGCCTCACATCCTCTTTATGCCTTGACGGTTATATAACCATCGAGGCATACTGAATGTATGCCCGATCTGTTCACCGTCCTCGCCGACCCCAGCAGGCGCCGCATCCTGGACACGCTGCGCGGGAGCGAGGGACTGCTCGTCAAGGAGCTGGTCGCCGCACTGGGACTGACCCAGCCGAACGTGTCCAAGCACCTGCGCGTGCTGCGCACCGCCGGACTGGTCGCCGAGACCGCCGAGAGGCAGGGGCGGCGCTACCGGCTGCGGCCCGAGGCACTGCGCGAGATGGACGACTGGCTGCGCCCCTACCGGGTGTTCTGGACGAGCAGGCTGGACGATCTGGGCGACTACCTCGACTCGACCCGCCCACATGAGAGGCCGCAGCCATGACCACCCGAGTCCGCGTCGACACGAGCACTCCCGGCACGCCCGTCCTGCACTTCACCCGCCGCTACGAGCACCCGCGGTCAGCGGTCTGGGCGGCCCTGACCACCGGGGAGGCGCTGAGCAGGTGGTTCCCCTGCCAGGTGGAGATCGACGCCCGCCGGGGCGGCGCCCTCACGCTGACCTTCCCCGACGAGGCCCCGGAGACCGCGCCCATCACCGAGTTCGACCCTCCGCGCACGCTGGCGTTCCGGTGGGCCGGGGAGGATCTGCGCTGGACCCTGGAGGAGGACGGCGAAGGGTGTGTGCTCAGGCTCTCCAACACCGTCGTCGACCCTGCGTGGACGGCGAACACGGCGGCCGGGTGGGACGTGTGCCTGGACGCGCTCGCCGCGGCCCTCGACGGGCGCCCCCGGCGGGCCGGGGCCGGCCCGGACGAGGAGCTCATCGCCCGCTACCGGACCGTGCTCGGCACCGAGTGACCCGGGAGGCCTCCCGGGCACACGGATGCCGGCCGAGGGTCGCCGAGGTACCACGCGGTCGGCGCCCGCACCGCTCGCGCCGACCGGTTACCGCGCGTCCCGGCGGACGACCGCCTTCTTCCCCTTGATGGTGCTGCCCTTCAGAGCGGCGATGACCTCGTCGGCCGCGGACTCGGGGACCTCCACCAGCGAGAAGCGGTCGGCGATCTCGATCGCACCGATATCGCGCCCCCGCAGGGCCGACTCACCGGCGATCGCGCCGACCAGGTCCTGCGGCCGGATCCTGGCGCTGCGCCCGGCGCCGACGAAGAGGCGCGTCATCCCGCCCGACGACGGGCGGCCGCGCCCTCCCGAGCGTCCGGGCGCCTCGCGGCGGCCGCGCTGCTCCCGCTCGGGCCTGACCGTGATCTCGGGGATCTCCTCCTCGTCGGCCGCGGGCCCGCCGGCCTCGTGCGCCAGCTTGACCGCGGCGAGCGCCACGTCCATGACGTCGAACTCGTCGGCGAGCGTCTCGACCACGACGCGGACGTGCTCCAGGGAGCCCTCGTCCTCCAGGAGGCTCTCGTGCAGCGCGGCGCGTGTCAGCTCCAGGCGCCGGCTCTGCATGTCGGCGATGGTCGGTACCTTCTCGATCGGGATCCGACTCTTGGTCGCCCGGGCGATGGTCTTGAGCATCCGGTGCTCACGCGGCTCCACCAGGGTGATGGCCACGCCCTCGCGGCCGGCCCGGCCGATCCGGCCGATCCGGTGCACGTAGGTGTCGGAGGCGGAGGGCACGTTGTAGTTGACCACGTGGGTGAGCTGTTCGACGTCGAGTCCGCGCGCGGCCACGTCGGTCGCGATGAGCAGCTCCGCCGTCCCGCTCCGCAGGCGTCCCATCACGCGGTCGCGCTGCTCCTGGCTCATGCCGCCGTGCAGTGCCTCGGCCCGGTAGCCCCGCCCGTTCATCGTCTCCGTGAGGACGTCGACCTCCTCACGCGTACGGCAGAAGACGATCGCGGCCTTGGGCGCCTCCACGTCCAGTACACGCCCCAGCGCCGCCGGCTTGTGCGCCCGCGGAACCATGTAGGCGCTCTGCCGCACCAGCGGAGCCTCGCCCGGGGCGGTCGTCTCCTCCTTGACCTGGGTCCGGACCGGGTCGGTCAGGTGGCGCTGGGCGATCGTGTTGATGCGCCTGGGCAGGGTCGCGGAGAAGAGCACCGTCTGGCGGTCCTCCGGCGTCTCCTGGAGGATCGCCTCGATGTCCTCGGCGAATCCCATGTCGAGCATCTCGTCCGCCTCGTCGAGGACGACCATCTGCAGGGATCCCAGGGAGATCGTGCCCCGGCTCATGTGGTCAAGCGCACGTCCGGGTGTGGCGACCACGACGTCGACCCCGCGCTCCAGGGCGCGGATCTGCCGTCCGATCGGCTGCCCGCCGTAGATCGGCAGGACGCGCGCGCCCAGGACCCGGCCGTAGCGGTGGACCGCCTCCGACACCTGGATGGCCAGCTCGCGCGTCGGCGCGAGGACCAGTGCCGTCGGTTCCGGTCCCCTGTTGCCCTGGGGCAGCCGCTGGAGGATGGGAAGCGCGAAGGCGGCGGTCTTTCCCGTCCCTGTCGCGGCCTGTCCGAGCAGGTCGTACCCCTCCAGCAGCGGCGGGATGGCCTCGCGCTGGATGGGGGTGGGCTCCTCGTAGCCGAGGGCGGCGAGCGCGTCCAAAAGCTCGGTCCGTAGTGCCAGACCGGAGAAACCCGTCGGGTCATCGGTTGGGGTCGGGGTCATGGGTTGAGCTCCTTGTACCAAGATTCCACACGGGTCCACGCTGGTGCCTCGTCCCACCTGCGGGACGTCAACACTCTGCGGCTACCCAGGGTCCCACTCCTACCGACTCCGACGCCAACGGAGCGGGCGCCGCCGGTGCTCGTGTCGGCCCGTACGGCACGGCCACATGGACCGGCCGGGTCCCTCACCCGCTCTCCCTGGGCCTCCAGCTCCTGCCCCGGCCCGCCTTCTTGGGCTTGCGGACCAGGGGCCGGGAGGGCTCCCCGTCCTTCTCGGTGGCGACGGGGAGCCCGGCGCCGCCCTCCTCCCGGAGGGGCTGCCGTTTCCTTCCCTCCAGCCTCTCCAGACGCTCCATCCGTCCGGTGAGCGCGGGTCGGCCCGGCTCGGCGGGTTCGGCGGACCCGGCGGAGGTGCCGTGGGCATCCAGGTCGCCGACCCGGGCGGCACGGTCGGGACGTGCGGGCTCACGGGCAGGCCGTGCGGGCTCACGGGCGGGTCCGCCGGTCGCGGCCCTGCCCGGTTTCCCCGAGCGGGGACGGCTTCGCTGGGCGCGCGCGGGAGCCTCGGCGGGCTCCGGAGGTGCCACGGGCTCCACGGGCTCCACGGGTTTCACGGGCTTCGCGAGTTCCGTGGGTTTCACGGGCTTCGCGGGTTCCGTGGGTTTCACGGGCTTCGCGGGTTCCGTGGGTTTCACGGGCTTCGCGGGTTCCGTGGGTTCCGCCCGTTCCACGGGCGCCGCGGGAGCCTCGGCGGCCTTCGCCCGTTCCACGGACTCCGCGGGCGCCATGGGAGACACGGACGCCACGGGCTCCGGAGCCGTCGCGGGTTCCGAGGGCTCTGCTTGTTCCACGGGCTCCGCGGACGCCACAGGAGACGCGGACGCCACGGTGGAGACAGGGATCACGGGCGCCGGCGCGGCCTGCGCTCGCGGTGCCGCGCCCGGGGCCTCCACCGGTTCCGCCTCCGCGGGCGAGGAGTGCCGGTAGGCGCGGACCGCGTTCATGACCTGGTCAGCGGTGGAACCGGGCCAGGAGTGGTGGAAGACGAGGTTGAGCGGAGGACTGGTCTCGGTGATGAGGCCGTCCTCCTCGATGACGCAACTGCCGCCGAGCGGCCAGCGTCCCAGGACCACGGCCGTGATGCCGCGGTGCTGCCCGTGCAGCAGCAGGCCGGAGAGCGCGGTCTCGTGCCGGGGGCTGGGCGCGGCCACCAGGGCCAGGGGCGGGCGCGGTTCCTCGGTGCCCCGGTGCAGTTCGCGCTGGAGGACCGTGAGCGCCTCCTCCATGGTGCCGACCATCCGCACGGGCTCGCAGGGATGCGCGCGCAGCAGGTCGCGCCCCCGCTCTCCCAGCAGGCGGGCGGCGTCGGCCTCGGTGAGCAGTACGCGCACGGCGTCGCGGTCGAGGCGGTCGAGCGCGTTGGCGATCAGGCGCCGGGCGGCTCCGGCGGCCCCCGGGCCGGTGATCCCGAGCCCGGGCACGTGGTCGAGCTCCACCGTCACCCGCTCGTCGATGTCCTCCCCCGGGACGGGCCGGGGCGGCGGGGCCGGAAGGGCGAGGCGCCGCTGCCGGGGCACCGTGGGCACACGCGGAAGGCTCAGGCGGACGCGTGGCACGCGGACGCCGCCCCGTCCCAGGACGTATCCCCCGGCCAGGCCGGCGAAGGCCATCGCGCCGGTGAGCGCGCCGCCGGGGACCTCCACGACCAGCACTCCTTCGCCGCCCGGGTCCGCTGCGGTGTCGGCCGCGGCCTCCACGGGGCCGGTGTCGGCGTCCGCGTTCCGGGGCTGGGCGGGCGCCGGCTGCTGGGGGACGACGGTGTAGGCGACCTCCGCCCTGCGCTGGGCGGCGGCTCCCCCGTCGCGGGGTTCGCCGGACCCCGCGCCCTCCACCGTGATCTCGGGTGCGTCCTCGCCCAGGAACCCGCCGAGGTGGTCGGCGACCGCCTGGGCCCGGCGCTCGGACAACTCCATGTTGGCCGACGCGCTTCCGGTGGGGTCGGTGTGGCCGGTGACCCGTACGACCGTGCCGGAGTCCCCGTAGGAGGCGATCATCTCCGCCACCGGCGCCAGGTCCTCGCGCATCTGCTCGGTGAGGTCGGCCGACCCCACAGCGAAACCGGCGACGGTGCGCACCCGTTCGGTGGGCTGCGCGGTGAGGGACTCCTCGGGCGTGAAGGACTCCGCGTCGTCCTCCGCGCCGCCCTCCTCCTGCCGGTCCTCGGAGACGACCGTGTCGGCGAACGCGGAGGCGGGTGCGAGGGCCACCGTGCCCACCGCGGCCGCCGCGACGGCCTGGAGGGGCCCAAGGGGGCGCAGCCGCCGGGGGACACCGCGCAGGCGGGCGAGGGCCTCCACGGCCAGACCGGCCGCGTACAGTCCCCACAGCGCCCACAGCACGGTGATGAGCAGGGCGGTGGGCACACCCGGCGGCAGCCGCCATCCCCGCAGGTGGGCGGCGGCCAGGGCCCACGAATCCGGCGGCTCCGGCCAGGGCAGGTGCCACAGGAGCAGGTAGGGAACACCGGTCAGGACCGCTGCGGCGAGCAGGACCGCGCTCAGCCGTCGGATGTGGGACATGTCCGCCTCACGGGAGCTAGGGGGTCGGCTGGGTGTGGGGACGTGCGGTGGCCGTGGCGTCGACGGTGGTCGAGCCCATCGGCAGGAGGGTGAAGGAGTAGGGGACCGAGCAGGTCACGGTCACGGTGTCGCCGCTGACCGCGACCGTCCCGGTGGCACCGGCGGCGCCGAGGAAGGAGTGCGCGGCGGCGGAGGCCGCCGAGGGGTCGAGGGCGACCTCGTCCGTGCCCTCGCGGTAGGCGGCCCAGTCGAGCTGCTGGGCGCCCGCGCGGGCCGCCTCCTGGGCCAGGGTGGCGGCCTCGTTGCGGGCGCGCAGCACGCCTCCGCCGTCGGTGACCAGGCCCAGGCACAGCAGGAGGGCCGACGCCATGACGGCGACGAACGCCGTGGTCTGGCCCTTGTCGTCAGGTCTTGTCACGGCCGCCCCCTGAAGGTGTCCACGACGACCGTCGCGTCCCCGGTGACCGTGTAGGTCCCCGGAACGCCCAGGCCGGTCAGGTCGCCCAGTCCGACGCGGCACTCGACCACGGCGGTGACCGCCCCTCCGGGGGCCAGTCCGCCGTGGTCGAGGGCGACGGTGTGGTCGCCGCACGCCAGGCCGTTCTCGGCCAGGGAACTCGCCGCGGTGCCCGACGCTGCCGTCTCCGCGGCGGCCACCGTGCGCTCCAGCGAGGCCGCGCGCGCGGCGGCGTGCGCCACCTCCTCGGCGGTGGCGCGGGCGTCCACCACCCTCCCCGCGAGCACCATGAGCAGTGCGAACGCCAGGAGGGCGGGGGTGAGGAGCACCAGCTCCACCGAGGCCGACCCGCGGTCGCCGCGCCCGGGGTCCATGGAGTGCGCGGGACTCACGGGGCGGCCTCCGCGGGGACGAAGCGCTCCACGGGCGCGGTGATCTCGTGGCCCACCGGCCAGCTGAAGCCGGGAACGATGCTGGGCACCTCGGCGTCCACCACCACGCGCACCTCCTCAGCGCCTCGGTCGACGGACACGTCGAGCCCGGAGAGGAAGGAGCCTCCGCCTCCCTCGGCCACCGACGCGGCGCCGCCCGCGGTGCGCGACTGCTCGGCGGTCCTGCGCGCGATGTCGGCGGCGACGTGGTCACCGTGCATCCACAGGGCGGTCTGGACGACCAGCAGCACCAGGAGCAGCAGCACGGGCGCGGCCACGGCCAGCTCGGCACTGCCGCGATCGTCCCGGGGAGCGGGCACGCTCAGCCCACGGAGATTTCGTCGACCTTGGCCTCCACAACTGCCTTGATGGCCGCGGCAACCCCAGCGGCGGCGGCCACCAGGATCGCGGTGATGATGACCGTCTCGGTCGAGTAGCCGTCGTCCCTCCGGGTGAACAGCAGGGAGCTGAGGTAGGCGGTGATGCGCTGCATCGGGGGTCTCCAGGAGGTGTCGGGGATTCATGAGCTGAACAGGATGTGGCTCATCGCCGGATAGCCCAGTAGGGCCAGGAAGCCGGCGAAGAGCAGGACCACCGGGAGGCTCATCCGCTCGGTGGCGGACTGTGCCTCGGCGTCCATCTCGGACAGGAACTGGGTGCGCAGTGTCTTGGCCTTGGAGGCCAGGGAACTGCGGATACGGGCGCCGTCGGCACCGGCGAGCTGGAGGCTCGCCGCGAGTTCGGCGAATTCGAGGGTGTCGTAGCGCTCACCGAGGTCGCGCAGCGCGGTCCAGGGCGGCTGGCGCATGAGCGCCGCTTCGCGCAGGCCCTCCCGGATACGGGCCATGGCCCATCCGTTGCCCGCCGCCCCGGCGTCGGCCAAAGCGCCGTTGACACCCGCTCCCCCGGCCAGGGACACCACGACCAGGTCGGCGAAGCCGGCCAGAGTGCGACGCATGCGCTCCCGACGCTTGTCCGCCTCGTCACGCAAGGAGAGGTCAGGAGCGAACCAAGCGACCACGGCGAAAGCCACCCACATGCCCCCGGCGACCGCGCCAGAAGGCAGGACACCGGCGAGGGAGAGCATGCCGCCCAACAGCGGGGGGAAGGCCAGTCCCAGCACCAAGGCGGTGAACTTCTCAGCGAGGTAGGAGGCCGGTTCGCGCTCGCACACCCGCAGGTTGCGCCGTGTACGGGGCCCCGGCATGCCGAAGCCCTCCAAGGCCGGAACGCCGACCTTTCCCAGACGCGTCAGTACCCCGGTCTTCGGGCCCGAGACCATCACCGGTCGGGGAGGAGGCGGAGCGGCCAGGCGCTCAGCGAGCGTGGGCCGAGCCCAGCGTGCGGCGAAGAGCGCCCACAGCGCCAGTCCGACGGCGGCTCCGGCCGCGGCGGCGGCCAGGACGGGGGTCATCGTGCGGCCTCCGGAGTACGGGCGGGTTCGGGCGCGAGTACCCGCGGCCCCAGGTCGAAGCGAGACATGCGGGACAGCCAGACGAGCGCGGCCGCCCACAGGCCGCCGATACCGGCGAGCACCACCTGGCCCAGGAAGCCGTCGAAGGGCTCCATGTACTCGCCGTTGAACACCAGCAGGAACGCGGCCATGCCCACGGTCGTGCCGACGATGATCCGGGTGGAGGTCCGCAGCCGTGCGCGGCTCGCCGCCACCCTCACTAGCATCGCGGCCTGTTCGCGGGTGGCCTCGGACAAGGTCCCCAGTAGCGTGCCCAGGTCGGTGGCGTGCCGGGTGGCCGCGGTGGCCAGAGCGGCGGCCACCAGGTCGGCGGTGGGATTGTCCACCTCGTCGGCGAAGGAGCGCAGCGCTTCCTGCGTGGGCCGGCCCGCGCGCAGCCTCTCCGTCAGACGGGCGACGGCGTCCCGCACGGGCTCGGGCGCGATGGGCGCCGTGGCCGCGACGGCCTGGTGCAGTCCGGAGGCGCCGGCCATGAGGTCGCGCAGCATCTCGGTCCAGGCCGCGACGGCCTCGACCCCGGCCACCTGTCGCTCATGGCGGCGGTCGGGTCCCAACACGGCGGGGCCCCACCAGCAGCCCGCGGCGGCGAGCACGCCGGCCACCGGCCAGCCGGTGAGGAACCAGACGAGCAGGCCGCCGGCGACCGCCGCGACCAGCCGGAGCGGTCGCCGGCGGCCGAGCAGGGCCGCGCGCCACCGGGGGATCCGTGACGGGCCCGAACCGCCGGACGCGGCCAGCGAGGCCAGGGCCAGCCACAGCCCCGCGCCGAGCAGGGCGCCGGCGGCGGCGACGAGCAGGACAGGGGTCGTCACCGTGCCCACCCCACCGTCTCCGGGCTGAGCATCGCGGGGTCGAACCCGGCCTCGGCCAGGGCGTCGAGCGTGTTGGGGCTGGGTGGCGCCGAGGGCAGGAACCCGTCGCGGTCGCGCCGATAGATCTCGTTGGACACCACGCTCTGCCCCTCCGCGCCCACCACCTCGCGCACGCTGGTGACCATGCGCCCGCCCGTGGGCAGGGCCGACACGTGGATGACCAGGTGCACGGCGGCGGCCACCAGGGAGGCGGTGGCCTCCAGGGGCAGGCGCTCCGCGGACTGGGCGGCGTAGGCGCCCAGCTTGGTGAAGGCGCCCGCGGAGTCCGCGGCGTGCAGGGTGGTGAGGCTGCCGTCGTTGCCCTGGCTCATGGCGTTGAGCAGCGGGACGGTCTCGTGGCCGCGCGTCTCGCCGACGATGACCCGGTCGGGGGACATGCGCAGGGCCGTGCGCACCAGGTCGGCGATGGTGATCTCGCCGACGCCCTCGACGTTGGCCGGCCGGGCTTGGAGGGCGACGCAGTCGGGATGGGCCGCGCGGTCCCGGTCCAGTCCGAGTTCGAAGACGTCCTCGATGGTGACGAGGCGCTCGTCGACGGGGATCTCGGCGGCCAGGGCGCGCAGCAGGGTGGTCTTGCCCGCGCCGGTGCCGCCGGTGATGACCATGTTGCGGCGGGAGCGCACCCCCGCGCGCAGCAGGGCGACCAGGGTGTCGTCGACCGTGCCCAGTTCGCGGAGCTGGTCGAGGGTGGTGCGGCTGTGGCGGTGGCGGCGGATGGAGACCGAGGGCTGCCGGGAGACCTCCATGACCGCGTTGAGGCGCTCGCCGCCGGGGAGCTGCATGTCGAGGATGGGCGCGCCCGGGTCGAAGCGGCGCTCCCCCGTCTCGGACTCGGAGGCCAGGCGCCGGACCAGGGCGACGACCTCCTCGGGGTCGTCGAAGAGCGAGTCGTGCCGCTCGCGGCTGCCGTCGGCACGGCGCACCCACACGTGCACGCCGTTGATGTTGATGTTCTCGATCCCGGTGTCGTCCAGGAAGGGCTGGAGGGGGCCGAGCCCGCACACCCGGGCCAGGGCGCCCGCGGCGACGGAGGCCTCCGTCGCGGCGTCGAGCACCTGCCTGCCCTCGGCCAGGGCGCGTCCCGCGTCCTCGTCGAGGATCTGGGCGATGACGCGTTCGGCGCGGGCGCGGTACTCCTCGGGCGTGTCCTCGGGGGCTCCGCGGGTCTCCTCGCTCAGCCGCCGGGTGGCCTCGGTGACGGTCCGCTCGACCCGGTCCGCCACGGTGCGGGCGTGGTCGGTGTCCAGGAAGTAGCTGTCGGCGATGTCGTATCCGGCGTCGTGTCCGCTGCTCACGTGTGGACCCCCGTCGGCTCCGGCGCGGGAGGCGGGGTTCCCGGAACGGGTGCGGGAGCACGGTCGGCGCCGTCGGCGAGGTCGCCCGCCAGACGCGCCGCCGCCTTCAGCAGCGGCCTGTGGTGCGGTTTGCGCGGGTTGGTCTCCCCGCGCAGGAAGGCCGCGGAGCGCTCGTCGGCGGGGAGCCGTCCCCACACGCCCGGGCCCAGCGCGCCCTCGATCTCGCGGACGCTCCCGCTGCCGCCGACGACGACGGTGCGCAGGCTCGGCAGGCTCCGGACCAGGGCCTCGGAGGCCTCCTTGGCGCGGCGCAGCTGGGCCAGGGAGTCGGAGACGAGCAGAAGGGCCTCGTCGGCCCGGGCGGCCAGCGCGGAGGCGGGCGCGCCGGGGGTCAGGCGGCCCAGGTCCAGGACGACCGCGGCCCCATCGGCGGAGGCGAGCACGCCGGGGTTCTGGGCGACCAGGCGCACCGCGCCCTCGGCGCGGTCGGCGGTGACGGGCGCGTGGCACACCGCCAGCCCTCCGGGGAGGGTCTGAGTGTGCGCGGCCAGGTCGGCGGAGGCTCCACCGTGCCGGGCGGCGGCGGCCAGGCCGGTCAGGCCGGGGGCGGGCTGGAGGCGTCGCCACGTGGCGACGTCGCCGCCGGAGGCGTCGGCCTCCACGAGGACGGCCCCGGCCCCGCCGGGCCAGACCGCGGCCAGCGCCATGGCCGCGCAGGTGACGCCGGGTGCTCCGCCCAGGGAGAAGAGCGCCACGGTCCTGTGCATCACGCGCCTCCCCTGGGGTTGACCTGGACGACGCTGACCCGCTCGGCGGCGGCCGCCGAGGCGACGGCGGCGGCGTCGGTGGAGGCCGCGACGAGTTCGAGTTCGACCGAGCCGTCGTCGACGGCGGAGGGCTGGACGCTGCGCACGAGGGCGCGGTAGGCCTCCACGCCGGTCGTGGCGCCCTCCTCGGGGTGGACCACCACGGAGACCGCGGTGCCCGGAACCAGGGAGGAGGGGAAGCGGCCGGGGCGCAGGGCCACGCCGAGCACGGCGCGGTCGGGCTCGGGGAAGGCCGCCTCGGTGCCCAGAGCGGCCTCGGGCAGGACGCCGCCCTCGGTGACGGGCACGGTGAGGGTCTGGCCGACCGTCTCCTCCAGGTGCTCGGAGCCGACGAAGGAGACCCCGTCGGCGACGGCGATCCGCGCGACCCGAAGGTCCTCCGCGGTCACCACGTGGCCCGCGGGCAGGTCGGTGTCGGCGACGAGCACCCCCTGCCGGTCATCCATCCGTTCGAGGGCCAAGGCGCCGCTCAGACCGCCCGCGGTCATCATGCCCAGGGCCAGGACCAGCCACCGCCATCGGCGGGGACCGGTGCCCAGGAGCCGCACCGGCGGGGCCTCCCGCTGCCGCGGGGAGGCCGCGGGCGCCGGTGCCGTCTTCGTGTCCACCACGTCTGTCGTCTTCTTTCGCTGTCAGCGGTTGTCTAGTCGGTGACCAGGCCGTGGGACTCGGCCACCCGGAGTTCGACCTGCGAGGTCGTGGTGACGGGGTCGAACGCGCCCGCCTCACCGTCGGAGAACTCCCAGCCCACGTCCCAGCCGACCTGGACGGAGACGGGGTAGACGCCGCCCTCCTGGGAGTCGGAGGGCAGGGTGTAGACGTGCCCGCAGTCGGGAGAGGCCGAGGCGGGGTCGTGCACGGCCGGGTCGAAGGGAGTTCCGGGGCCCTCACAGCGGACCTGCGTGCCGTCACCCAGGTTCCAGACGGTGGAGGTGGGGTCGGCGGTGACCGTGAGGGACCAGTCCTGCACCTCGGCGGAGGTCTCGGCGGTGTCCCAGTCCTGGGAGTCCACCCACAGCCACACGGGGGTGTTGACCAGGACCAGGGAGTCACTGCCCGGGGAGGTCCCGATCCTGGGCGGAGGCAGCTCGAAGGCCGCCATGGCCTCCTGGATGAGGGTGACCGGGTCGGTGGGGGCCTCCCCCTCGCCCTCTCCCCCGTAGTCGATGGACTCCCAGTCGATGGCGTCCCAGTCCACCTGGGACCAGTCGATCGCGTCCCAGTCCACCTGGGACCAGTCGACGCCGTCGCCGGAACCGGCCGGGACGCCCGGGACGCCGGAACCGCCGCCCGAGCCGCCGGAGCCCTGCTGGCCCGCGTGGGTCTTCCACCAGCGCAGCAGGATCGAACAGCCGACGCCGCCGGAGCTGCCGCACTCGACCTGGCCGAGAAAGGAGCCGTCGTCGGCGTGCGCCGGAGTGGCCGCTCCCGCCGCCAGCAGGGTCAGTACCGCGGCCGCGGCCGCGGGTCGTACGGGTCTCAGCATGATCCCGCCTCCCAGATCCGCAGGTCGGACACGCGCCAGGCGAGTCCGTCGTGAATGAGTGTGGCCTCGACGAGTCGCGGGCCCCGCCCGGAGGAGGAGCCCACGCCGAGGTTCCAGCCGGAGTCGTCGAGGCAGTCGTCGACCGTCGCGAGGTCGGGTCCCTCGACCGCCACGCTGGGGTCGAGGACGGGTTCACCGGTGACCTGGGCCCCGGCCGTACGGGCGCCCTCCAGGGCGGTGCTCATGAGTGCGAGCGCGCCGCCCACGGCGTGGTCCTCCAGCTCGGAGGGGACCCCGCCGCCCTCGTGGGAGGCGGCCACGACCACGTCCCACATGCCGGTGTAGGCGGCGAGCGCGGCGGCCTCCTCATCGCTTGGCGAGGGACTCGAAGGCAGCGCCGTCGCCGCCTCCTCGGAGGTTCCCTCTCCGGGAGCGGCGCAGCCCGCCGACAGGGCGAGGGCCGCACAGCACCCCGCGGCCGCGGCCCGGTGCCGGGCGGAGCCTGCTCTTCTCGCGACGGTCGTCATTCGTGTGTTCTCCACTGCCGTGGAAGGAGAGGACGGTGCATGGCGGAGCCGGCCCGGACGCGCGGGCCCTCTCCCTTCCGACGAGGGGGCGGGGCGGCCCCCGCCCGGGAGGTCACGGGACCGGGCGGGGAAACCGGTGAACGAACGGACGGGGGACCGCTTCTCCCGTCCGGGTTCCGGTCGGCCGGGATCCGACGCGACCGGGAGTCGCGCGGGCCGGAGCTCTCGGCCTGACCGAAACCATGTGGCATTAGGTGTGTTTTTACCTGTCTTTGCGTGAGCTTATAGAGGATTTGCCTGTCATAACAACCCCCCAGGCCCCCTCTTCGACTGTGATCCGGTTGACTTTCCGGCCATCAGCCCCAAAAGGGACACGCACTCGGAGCGATCCGACGAACACATGTGAAACCACACATGAACGGACACCGCCGACAGGGCCAGGGTCAGACCGCGAGCACACGCGGGCCGCGCCCGCGCAGCCTCCGGAGGTCGTCGGGTTCCGTCCCGGTGTCGGTGATGAGGCAGTCAGTCTCGTTCAGCCGCGCGAACCGGGAGATGCGGTCGTTGCCGATCCTGGTGTGGTCGGCCAGCAGCACGATCCGGTCCGAGGCGCGCACCATGGCGCGCCTGGCCATCACCTGAGCGGGATCCGCACAGGTCAGACCGCGCCCGGGGGACACACCGTCGGCGACAATGAAGGCCACGTCGACACGAACCTGGTCCAGCAGGTGCACGAAGGTGGGGGTGGTCCCGGCCTCCTCGCTCACGCGCCCTCCCAGCAGGTGCACGGAGAGGTCTCGGCGCGAGGCCAGCCCCAGCGCGGCGGGGATCGAGTTGGTCAGGACGTTCAGCCCGCACCCGGCGGGCATCAGCCACGCGATCCGCTCCGCCATCGGCCCGGCGTCGAGCAGGACCGACCCGTCACGCGGCAGTTCCGCCAGAGCGGCCCTGGCGATCCTGTCCTCGGCGGACGAAAGCCGCCCCGGTCGGAGCGGGCTCGTCACGGCGGCTCCCGCTCCGCGCCTGGCGGCGGCGTCACCGCTGAGACCGCCCGCGAGGTCCTCCGGTACGTCCACGTGCACGTCCACGTCCCCTGGTGCGAGGGCCGTACGCCCCGTCCCACCACGTGGATTCGATCGGTTCATCTGCTTCTTCACAAGGAGAACATCTCGCGTGCAGGGGAACGGCATGCGAATGCCTCCACCTCGAAGGGAGAACCGTTGCGAAATGACAGCGCCGACGGTCCGCCCGCGGCTCCTCAGGGAAGCTGTGCGAGGCGCCGGGGAGGAGATGCGCGCCCGTGCGGTCCTACCGCAAGCGAGAGACACGCAAGGCAATACACAAGGACGAGAACACAAACATAAGCACAACTACTTCCACATCCGGACCTGCCGGTGCTACCTTCATGCCTTTCGCGCTACGGCCGGGGAGGTGGAATCGCGTATGCCGTTGGACCACAACATGCCCGACTCCTCACGCACCGCGATCAAAGCCCTCACCGGCATCGACGTCCCCCGCGCCAACCCCGCCAAGCTCTTCCACGCCGC
>VWVT01000009.1 GCA_008638415.1 Nocardiopsis sinuspersici | reverse complement strand
TCCGTGGTGGTTATTGCTGGAGGGTCACACCCGGTCTCTTTCCGAACCCGGTCGTTAAGTCTCTTTGCGCTGATGGTACTGCCCTGTGGTGGGGTGGGAGAGTAGGTTGCTGCCACGGTTTTTCTTGAGGGAGGGGGTCGCCTGTGGGCGGCCCCCTCCTTTTTGTGTGTGGGCTTGTGCGTGTGTGAATGCGGGGTGGGGGTTGTTGTTCCCCGCTCCCCGGGGAAGCCGGCAGGGGTGGGGCGCCCAGCGGACCTTGACCGTGGCGGGCCCCGACCGCGCGACCGTGGGACGAACAGCGGCGGGCAGCGGCTCGGAGGGAGCTCAGAGAGAGGGAAGCTCTGCCTGGACGTGGAGGTCAGCGGCTTCGATCTCCTCGCGGGTGATCCCGAGGATGAACGCGATCGTGTCCAGGTAGGGCACGTTCACCGAGGTGTCGGCCTGCTGGCGCACGACCGGCTTGGCGTTGAAGGCCACGCCCAACCCCGCGACCTGGAGCATGTCCAGGTCGTTGGCGCCGTCACCGACGGCCACGGTCTGCTCCAGGGGCACACCGGCGTCCGCGGCGAACCGCTCCAGGGTGGTCGCCTTGCCCTTGCGGTCGATGATGGGGCCGACCAGTTCACCCGTCAGCTTGCCGTCGACGACTTCCAGGGTGTTCGCGGCGGCGTAGTCCAGGCCCAGGCGCTCCACGAGCACGTCGGTGATCTGGGTGAAGCCGCCGCTGACGATCCCGAACTCGTAGCCCAGGCGCTTCAGGGTGCGTACGAGGGTCCGCGCACCCGGGGTCAACTGGATCTCCTCGCACACCTTGCCGATGGCGGAGGCGTCCAGGCCCTTCAGCAGCGAGACACGGCGGCGCAGCGACTCCTCGAAGTCCAGCTCTCCGCGCATGGCCTCCTCGGTGACCCGGGCGACCTCGTCGGCGCAGCCCGCGTGGGCCGCCAGGAGCTCGATCACCTCGCCCTGGATCAGGGTGGAGTCCACGTCCATGACGATGAGGTGCTTGCCGCGCCGGTGCAGACCGCTGCGCTGCACCGCGACGTCCACCCCCTGGGTGGAGGCCTCCATGGCCAGTTCGGCGCGAAGCTGGTCGGCGTCTCCGCCGGAGATCTCCATCTCCACGGAGGTCACCGGATAGCTGGACAGGCGCTCGATCCGGTCGATGTTGGCACCCGCGCGCGCCACGCACGACGTGATGGCGCCCAGGGCTCCGGGTCGCAGCGGGTCGGCCAGGACGGTCACGTGCAGGTGGCCGGGCCCGAAGGCGTTCACACGGCCGTTGCCCTCGCCGTAGCCGACCTCCATGTCGAGGTCGATCGCGGTCTTGTCGAGCGCGCCGCGGACCTCCTCGAAGACCCGTCGGCGGCTCACGCCGGGGGCCACCCGCTCGTCCACCCCGAGGACCGCGCCCAGGACCAGGCGTCCCGCGAGGACCACCTGTTCGAGGTCGACGATGGTCACCGGGAAGACGGAGAGAGTGCTCAGGAGACGGGCGCTGATGCCCGGACGGTCGTGGCCGGTCACCGTCACCAACAGCGTGGATTTCTCATTCATGGCGCCACCCACGGTACTCGGCCCCGGTGAGGGGTGAGCGCGCAGGGCAGGCCCTTTTTCCAGCTGGTTCACTATGTGGACGGCCGGAGGGTCACCTTTTCTTCTTCTTGCGCTTGGGACCCTTGGCCTTGATGTCCACCCCGCCCAGCATGCAGGTGCCCGTCAGCCGCACGACCGGGGCGTTCGGGTCGGTGACCTGGTCCGTCTTGTGCATGTCCGTACCGCCCAGGATCGCAGACGTGTTGTTGATCACCCTGACCCCGTGCGGCACGGTGATGTCCACCCCGCCCAGGATCACCGCGACCTGGATGGTCACCTCGTGCTGGCTGAGTACGGCCTCGCGCAGGTCCAGTTCGACCCCGCCGCAGAGCACGGACACGTTCGTCCGGGGCTCGACCAGCCAGCGTCCCTTGCGCTCGCAGCCGCCGAACACCGCGACCAGGTTCTCCGATCCCTTGCTCTGCCCGGCCAGGTCGCGGGCCTCGCTGCCCAGGATCTCCATGCCGCTGGGATCCGACGAGTGCCTCTCCATGGACGCGTAGTCGTAGCCGGGGCTCGGCAGGTCCTCCACGATGGGGGCGAGCTCGCCGACGGTCTTGGCCCTGTACAGGGTGTCCAGCCGCTCCTCGTGCTCCACGGGGCTGAGGCGTCCCTCAGCCAGGGCCTCACGCAGCCGTTCGGCGACCTTGTCACGGTCCGCGTCGGAGGCTCGGATGTGCTCGGGCTGCATGATGACGGGTCTCCTCGTTTCCATCCGTGGGGCCGGCCGGGTTCCCGGCCCGCCACACATCCAGTATCGGCGCTTCCCCGCTCTCCCGGATCAGGTATCTCCCCTGGCGTTACCCGGAGAACGCGGCCCCGCACCCCAGGGTGCCGGTCACGGCCAACAGCGGGGCGGGAGGGGGAGGCGCCTCGCCGCCGGCCGCCCGGATCGTGGAACTGATCGACTCCGGTGGCGCGTCCGAGCCGCCGTCGAACGCGGGGCCGCTGGCCGTGGACGCCGTCCTGCTCACCCTGGCCGCCGCTGGCGTGCCGGCGGCCTGGCGCGGTGTACGGCGCGCGGCCGACTGGGCCCGCGCGCGCGGGGACCGGCCCTGGCGGACCGGGTCGGTGCGCCTCCTGCCCTACGCCGTGCCTCCGCTGCTGTTGGCCACCCTGCACGAGGTGATCGGGTGGCTGTTCGGGGGCAGGGACGTGGCGTGGTTCCAGGTGCCCTACCTCTTCACGTCGTTCTGGGCGGCGCTTGTCGCGGTCACCCTGGCCTGCGCGGTGGTCGTCTCGGCACGTGTGGTCCGCCTTCTCACCTCGTCGCCCGCCTCGTACCGGCAAGCCGCGGAACCGCCTCCCGAGTCCGACGCACACCCCTGACTCAGGGCCGAGGCGAACCGAGCCCGGGCAGGGCGATCGACGCGTGCGCGGCCACCAGGGCCCTGCGTACGGCGGAGTCCAGCCTCCGCAGCGCCTCGCTCCGGGCCGACACCTGCTGGGCGGTCATCCCGCGCCCCGACGACGGCTCGGCCAGCTCCACCACCTTCGCCAGCCGCTCGGCCTGCGCCACCACCCGGTGGGCGCGCGCCGGGTACCCGCGCGCCAGGGACGGCGCCTCCCGGCCGTCCGGACCGTCCAGCCGGCGGTGTACGCCCGGCGCGAACGAGGCGATGTCGTCCACGCCCTCCATCAGTCCGGCGACCTCGATGACGGTGAGCTTCAGGGCCTGTTCCGCCTCGGCCAGGCCCGGTACCTGGGGAGGGGCGCTGTTCGCCGGATACGGCGTCCAGGCGACGCCCACATAGGATGAACCACGCCGGTCGGCGGCGGGCACCAGGCCCACCTGCCGGTCGGCGAGCTGCACCAGCACCCCCTCCTGCGCTTCGACGGCGGCCTGGTTGAGTTCCTTGGGGCCCACCAGCCCGAGGGGATCCCCCCAGGCGGGCAGCGCCAGCCGGAACGCGGACAACCCCAGGCCACGGAGCCGTGCCAGTGCCACTCGCAGCGGTACGCCGCTGTCGAAGGGCAGGTCCGCTGCGGGTACTGTCCCGATCAGGCTGGGGCCGCCACGCCGTTCGACGGCGTCCACGGCGTCGTCGAGTCCGACGTGTCCGGACAGCCAGGCGTTGCCCCAGGCGACGAGTGGTGCGGACGTGAGATGCATTGCTTCAGGGTAGGTCGGCCCGTGCACCGGCGTGGGACGTATGGGACGTGATGTGAGGGAGGATGATGGACGGGCGGGTTCTGGGCCTGAACGGGGTCACGGTTCGACGAGGTGACGCCGACCTGCTGGACGGCGTGGACTGGACGGTGCTGGAGGGCGAGCGCTGGGTGGTCCTGGGCCCCAACGGTGCGGGCAAGACCACACTGCTGAACGTGGTGTACAGCCAGACGCATCCCACCGCGGGAGAGGTGGAGATCCTCGGCGAGAGACTGGGCCGGGTGGACGTGTTCGAGCTACGTCCGCTCATCGGCTACGCGGGCGCCTCGGTGGCGTCGCGGATCGAGGAGGGCACCGAGGTCCTCGACATCGTGTTGAGCGCGGCCTACGGCTACGTGGGGCGCTTCCGCGAGGAGTACGGGACTCCCGACTACGGCCGCGCACGCGCACTGCTGGGCCACTGGGGGGTCGGTGACCTGGCCGACCGCCGGTTCCACACCCTGTCCGAGGGCGAGCGCAAACGCGTGCTGATCGCCCGTGCGCTGATGGCCGACCCCGAGCTGCTGCTCCTGGACGAGCCGGCCGCGGGGCTGGACCTGGGCGGCCGCGAGGACCTGCTGCGCAGGCTCGGCAACCTCGCCCGCAACGAGGCCGCGCCCTCGCTGGTCGTGGTCTCCCACCACGTGGAGGAGATCCCCGCGGGGACCACGCACGCGCTGCTGCTGCGCGGGGGGTCGGTCGTGCAGGCCGGTCCGATCGACGGGGTCCTGACCGCCGAGCACCTGTCGGAGGCCTTCGGCCTGCCGCTGAAGGTGGAGCGCGACGGTGAGCGCTGGACCGCGCGGGCCGTCTGATCCCCGTTTCCTTCTCCTCTCCGGCCTTCTCATCTCCATATTGGATTGCGATAAAGACAGAAATATATTGTCCTTAAACAGTGTTTCTGTCCGAATGTGGCCGCCCCCGACACATATGGGGTAGCGTCAGCGACCGGTGAGCGGATCGCTCCATTTCGGCGCGCTTTATGATCTTCGGGTGGGCGGGGCCGCCGGTACGCGGTCCGTGCCCGCGCCGCCCTGTCACCCCCGTCAGGAGATCCGGAGCCGCCCAGATGCCGATGCTGAACGCCGCCCCCCGTCCGGAGACCGGGGTGGGCCCATGACCATGATCATCATCGTGGCGCTTTTCGTCGCCGTCCTGCTGCTCATCTTCTGGCGGAGCGTGCGTATCGTTCCGCATTCGATGGAGGACGTCGTCGAGCGCTTCGGCAAGTTCCACCGGACGCTGAGTTCGGGTTTCAACGTCGTCATCCCAGGAGTGGACCAGGTACGCGAGCGGATCGACCGCCGCGTCCAGGTGGTGAGCTTCCCACCGCAGTCGGCCATCACCGAGGACAACCTCGCGGTCGAGGTCGACTCGGCGGTCTACATCCGGGTCATCGACGCCTACCGGGCCACCTACGAGGTCGCCAACTTCATCCAGGCCGTCGAACAGCTGACCCTGGCCACGCTGCGCAACGTCATCGGCGGCATGAACCTGGAGGGAACGCTCACCTCCCGCGACGAGATCAACCGCGAGCTCAAGACGGTGCTGGACGAGGCCACCCGCGACTGGGGCATCGAGATCAGCCGTATCGAGCTCAAGGGCATCGAGCCGCCCTCCTCCGTGCAGGAGGCGATGGAGATGCAGATGCGCGCCGACCGGGAGAAGCGCGCCCAACTGCTCAGCGCCGAGGGTGAGAAGCAGTCCGCGGTGCTGCGCGCCGAGGGTGAGCGCTCGGCGGCGGTGCTGCGGGCCAGGGGCGCCGCCGAGGCGCAGGCGATCACCGCCAAGGCCGACGCCGACGCCCAGACGGTACGGGCCCGCAGCGAGGCGGACAGCATCCACATGGTGTTCAAGGCCCTGCACACCAGCCGGGTCGACCCGGACGTGCTGGCCTACCACTACATCCAGAAGCTTCCGGAGATCGCCCGGGGCGACTCCAACAAGGTGTGGATCGTCCCGTCCGAGATGGGACAGGCCCTCCAGGGGGTCGGTACCGCCTTCGACCGGCTGCGTGAGGAGGTGGTCCGGGTCCCCTGACCCGGGCGCCGCGTGATCATCGAGGACGGGGCCCCGCCACACGCGGGACCTCGTCCTTCGCGCTGGGCGCATCCCGGGGTGAGGGCCGCCGAACCCGTCCTCGTAGTCTGTTGTGGCCCTCGACCTCCGGGGAGCACGGACCAGGAAGGCCGGGTGGATGGAACTCTGGGAAGCGGCGCTCATCCTCCTCGCCGGTGTGGCCGCGGGCGGGATCAACGCCATCGCGGGGTCGGGGACCCTGTTCACCTTCCCCGTGCTCCTGGCCCTGGGCTACCCGCCCATCACCGCGACCATCTCCAACAGCATCGGCCTGGCCCCCGGGACGCTCAGCGGCACGATCGCCTACCGCCGGGAGCTGGCCGACCAGCGCGCCCGGGTCCTGCGGCTCGGCAGCATGTCCTTCCTCGGCGCGGTGACCGGCGCCCTGCTGCTGATCTACCTGCCGCCGGGCGTGTTCGAGGTCGTGGTGCCGTTCATGATCGGCTTCGCCTGCGTGCTGATCCTCGTCCAGCCCCGGATCACCAGGTGGATGCGCGCCCGCGGGCCCGCCCGCAGGAACGGCGGTCCGCTGCTGCCGCTGGGCATCTACGCGACCGGGACCTACGGCGGCTACTTCGCCGCCGCGCAGGGGATCATCCTGATGAGCCTCCTCGGCACCGCGCTGGACGACGACATCCAGCGGCTCAACGCGCTGAAGAACGTGCTCACCACCATCGTCAACAGCACCGCCGCGGTGTTCTACATCGTGCTGGCCTCGCCCGCCTGGCCGGTGGTCGGCCTCATCGCGACCGGGACCATCGTCGGCGGCTACCTCGGTGCGAGGTTCGGGCGCAGGCTCAGCTCGACGGCGCTGCGCACGTGCCTGGTGCTCGTGGGCATGTCCGCGGTGGTCCAGCTCGTCATGGGCCGGCTCTGACCCCGCGGACCGGCTCGGGCCCCTCCGGCCCCGGCCCTTCGTTTCGCCCGGGTCAGGCGCGGAAGTAGCCCCGGCGGTCGGCGTCGTCCACCAGCGCGGTCGCGTAGGCCCCGAGCGCCTCCGACCCCTCCTGGATCAGCTTGACCTTCTCCATCACCTGCGCCCGGGTGAACCCGAAGCGCACCCAGGCGCCGCCCTCGTTGTGCCAGTTGGCGAGCATGGGCGACAGCCGGTCGACCGCGCGGGCGAAACGGGCCTCGGGCGTGGTGCGCGCCTCGAACTCCTCCCAGAGCTCGCGGGCCCGCTCCGCCTGGTCCTCGGGCAGCAGGGGGAAGATGCGGTCGGCCGCGGCGCGCTCGCGCGCGGCCCGGGTCTCGGCGTCGGCCCCGTCGAAGAGGAACGTGTCACCGGCGTCGATCTCGACGATGTCGTGCAGCACCAGCATCTCGACGGCCCGGTCGATGTCGGTGCCCTCGGGCGCGTACTCGGCGAAGGTGCGGGCGGACAGCGCCATGTGCCAGGAGTGCTCGGCCGAGTTCTCGCGGCGGGAGCCGTCCACGAGGAGGTTCTGTCGCAGGACGCGCTTGAGTTTGTCGACTTCCAGAAGGAAGCGCAGTTGCGCGTTCAACCGCTCGTTGTCGACCCCGCTGGCAAAGACCGGTGCCGGTTCCGTCACGTGGTTCGCCCTCCTGAAGGATGAGTCGAAACGGTCAGGTGGACCGCTCGGAGCGGTCGCCACTGGATGATCCCATGGAACGCGAGCCGACTGTCGCGGTGGCGTCCGCCAGGAGGACGCGGGAGGAGGCGGCGGAGTGTACGCGGTGAACGGCCGGTGCTCCCGCCCCTGCGGGGTGCGGGCACGGACCGCCCGGCCCGGGTCCCCGGGCAGGCCCTAGGCCTCCTCGGCCCCCCGGACCTGCGACGAGGACGTCAGGTGCAGGTGGAGCCACTCGGTCAGCGCGCGGTCGGTGAGGACTCCCGCCGGGGTGAGCGGACCGGGGCGGAGGCCGGGTTCCGGTCCGATGGAGTGGGCCAGGTCGGGCACCACGATGTGACGGAGCGCATGTTCGGGGACGTGGGCGGCCAGGGCGTCGTGCAGCGACCGCCCGTGCTCGGGGGGTACGACCTCGTCCTGTCCCCCGCTGACGACGAGCAGGGGGACGCCGTTCCTGGAGATCTCCTCGGCCCGGCTGCCGAAGTCCAGCCAGCCGCGCGCGAGCCAGGCCTGCTCGGTCCACTCGTAGTGGGCTCCGGTGTGCCGCTCGCGGGCGGCGATGACCAGGGCCGGGTCCACGACCGGGTTGATGACCGCGGCGGCGCTGACGGGCAGGTGCCCCTCCGCGAGGCTGAGCAGGACGGCGGAGGCCCCGGCGCCCACGCCGACCAGCCCGACGGGGTCGTCGGTGACGGGGAAGGTGGCGCGCAGCTCGGCGGCGACACGGTGCAGTTCGGCGGCCGCCTCCTCCACCACCGGGCCGAACAGCTCGACGAGGTAGTCGCGCTCGCCGCGCCGGTTGATCTCGGCGACGCCGCCCTCGGGGAGCCGGGCTCCGAACAGGGGGAGGCCGAGGTAGACCCGCCAGGCAGGGAGCGAGGCCATGGGCGCGGTTCCGGCGAGGGCGGCCTCGGCGCGGGGCGGCTCGAAGGCGTGCAGGCCGAGGACGAGCGGGGCCGGGACCTCACCGTTGGCGGGTGGCAGGGCCAGGAAGGGCACGCCGGCGGCGGTTCCGGTGACGGGCTGGGAGAGGGTGCTGGCGTCGGCTACCACGGATGGTCGCCTCCGTTGTGTCGGGAGAAGTGGGACAGGTAACTGCTGACCAGGCGTTTGGCCTCGTGGACGAGCTCGGGGTCGCCCTCGGGGTCGTCCCGGAAGGCGAGCTTGAGCACGGCGTCGGCGGATTCGACGGCGACGTGGATGGCCCGGTCCAGTCCATCATCGTCGGGGACGCCTGTGACAGAAACGATGATCTCGCGCAGGCGGACGGAGATGACGCGGTTGTTGTCGGCGCCCCCGCTGAGGAGCCGGGGGTCGACGATGTCGCCGAAGTGCAGGCTGCGAAAGCCGGGTACGTGGCGGTGCATGTCGACGTACTCGTCGACGATGGTGTCGACGGCGTGGGTCCAGTGGCTGAAGGAGGCCTCGGCCAGGCGTTCGGTGACGCGTGAGCCGAACTGGTCGAGGAAGCGCAGCCCGAGTGCCTGGGTGATGGCCTTCTTGTCCGGGAAGAACTGGTAGACGGAGCCGATCGCGACCCCGGCGCGCTCGGCGATCCGCGTGGTGGAGAGGTTGTCGTAGCCGACCTCGTCGAGGAGTTCGGCGCAGCAGTCGAGCATGCGCTGGACCCTGAGCATGCTGCGCTGCTGGGCGGGCAGTCTTCGCAGGGGGGCCTGGGCGAAGGCGAGTTCGTCGTGGGCGGTACCGCTCCGTCCACGGGCCTCGTGTGACGCGTGGTTGTTCCCCGTGCTGCCTGGGGACCGTCGCGACCGCGGGGGCGTTGAGCTTCGGGAATTTGTCGTCACGGCTCCTATGATGCCTTTCTGGAATCACCTGGTTCCGGGGAAATTCCAGTTTCGTGCCAAGGTCCCGTGGAAGAGGGGGCTTGTGCCCCTTGCGGGACCGGGGGATCGACTGTGTGCGTGGACAGTACCCGACTCCTTTGGATAGCGCTTTCCAGATGCGGCCCGGCATGGTTGGATCGGGTCGACGCAGCGTACACACCCTCCTGGAGGCTGAGCCATGAACACCGCCCCGGAAACCACACCGGAGGAACTCGACTCCGTCCTGGAACGCGCCGCAGCGGCGGCCCCGCTCCTGGCCGCCCTCGCCCCGGCCGAGCGCGCCCGGCTGCTGCGTACCGTCGCCGACGCCCTGGACTCAGCGGCCGACGCCCTCGTGCCGATCGCGATGGAGGAGGCGCACTACCCCGAGGCGCGCTGCCGCGGCGAGCTGGGCCGCACCACCTTCCAGTTGCGCCTGTTCGCCGAGACCCTGGAGGACGGCTCCTACCTGGAGGCGGCCGTGGACCCCGCCGACCCCGGCTGGGGCACCCCGCGCCCGGACGTGCGCCGCCTGCTGGTCCCGCTCGGACCGGTGGTGGTGTTCGGGGCGAGCAACTTCCCGTTCGCCTTCGCCACGGCCGGAGGGGACACCGCCTCCGCCCTGGCCGCCGGATGCCCGGTGGTCGTCAAGGCCCACCCCGGACACCCCCGGCTGGCCCGGCGCACCACCGAGACCGTGGTCGCCGCGCTCGCCGACGCCGGGGCGCCCGAGGGCGCCTTCGCCCTGGTCGAGGGGTTGGAGGCCGGCAAGCGCGCGGTCACACACCCGCTCACCCGGGCCGTGGGCTTCACCGGTTCCATCCCCGGCGGACGTGCCCTGTTCGACCTCGCGGCCTCCCGGCCCGACCCCATCCCCTTCTACGGGGAGCTGGGCAGCGTGAACCCGGTGTTCGTCACCCGCGGGGCCGTCGCGGCGCGCGGCGACGAGATCCTCGGCGGCTACGCGGAGTCGGCCGCCATGGGCTCGGGCCAGTTCTGCACCAAGCCCGGGGTGGTGTTCCTGCCCGAGGAGGCCAAGCTCGACGCCCTCGTCGAGGACTTCTCCGGACGGGCGGCCACGCCCCTGCTCAACGAGCGGGTCGCCGAGGGCTTCGTCCGGAACCTGGACACCCTGAGCGCCCACCCGGCCACCGAGGTCCTGGTCCAGGGGAAGCGGACCGGTGACGACTGGACGCCGTCCCTGCTGCGCACCGACCTGGACTCCCTGCTGGAGAACGCCGACACCCTCCTGGAGGAGTGCTTCGGCCCGGCGACCCTCGTGGTGACCTACGCCGACGAGCGGCGCCTGCTGGAGGCGGCCGGGGTGTTCGGGGGCCAGCTCACCGTCACGGTGCAGGGCGAGGAGGACGACGAGATCGCGCCCGCCCTGCTGGCCCTGGGCGCGTCCCTGGCCGGACGGGTGCTCTGGAACGGGTGGCCGACCGGGGTGGCGGTCACCTACGCGATGACCCACGGTGGCCCCTACCCCGCGACCACCGCGCCGCTGCACACCTCGGTGGGCACCACCGCGATCCGGCGCTTCCTGCGCCCGGTCACCTACCAGTCGGTCCCGCAGTCGCTGCTGCCCCCGGAGCTGCGCGACGACAACCCGCTCGGCGTGCCGCGCAGGGTGAACGGCGGGGCGCCCTCCGCCTGACCATCATGGGGCCGGGCGCGCCGGTGCGCGTGCCCGGCCCTCCCGCCGTGGGGCCCGTGGGCCGTCCGGAACCGTTGAGTGTGCGGTGCCGGAGGTTCGGTCCGCGGTGCTCCCGTGCTCATCGCGGAACTCCGTCGGACGGCCGCCGGCGCCCGTCGCGACGATCCTGTTCCCCAGGGGCGGCGTAGGTCCGGTGGAAGCCGTGCCGAGGTCCGGTGGCGTAGTGGTCGTAGGCCGCACGCAGCGCCTCGGCGCAGCGCCTGTCGCGCGCCGCCACGGGCGGGTGCAGGAGCGCGGCCAGCGCGTTGCCGAGGAGGGTGAAGAAGAGGAACACGGAGTCCACCGAGACACCCTCCGTCACCAGCCACCACGTGAGCAGGACGGCCTGCACGCACGCGACCGAGGCCAGGAAGGCCGATGTGCGGCCGGGGAACCGGATCCCGTACTCCCTCAGCTTCTGGCCGGCCAGGATCCGCGCCAGCCGGTTGGTCTCGGGATCCCAGCCGAGCACTCCCTTCTTCACCGACTCCTCGGCCGTCAAGAGCCGGACCGGGTCGGTGCCGGGAGGCAGGGGATCACCGCCGACGACGGTGCGTGTGCTCCGGGCGGTGGTCTCGGCTGCGAGCACCGTCAGGCCGACGGCCGCGAGCAGGCCGAGACCGGCGTAGACGAGGGTTTCCCCGTGGGATTCGGTGAGCGCGACGGCCGCGACCAGGAAGAGCAGCCACCCGATGAGCACAAGGAGGCCGAAGACCAGGTAGGCGGAGGCGCGCGGGCCGTTCTGCGCGCGGATCACGTTCCGTGCGCGGAACACGGCGAAACCCGACGGGGGGTACGGGTAGTACGGGGAGTCCTGCGGAGGCTGGGGGACCATACTCATCACCGTATGCACGCCCGCTTCTGACGGACAGGCGTGAGCTTGTCCGGGAGGGGCTTTGGGGCGGTGCGCGTGCGCGCGTAGCCTCACGCCATGGACATCCACGCCATCCCCGCCGACGTCGAGGCCCTCGTCAGGGATCTGCCCAAGGTCGAACTGCACGTCCACCTCGAAGGCTCGATGCCCGCCGAAACCCTGTTCGAGCTGGCCCGCAGGCACGGGGTGCGGGACGTCCCCGGCAGCCTGGAGGAGCTCCGGGACTGGTACGCCTTCACCGACTTCCCGCACTTCGTCGAGGTCTACCTGGCCTCGGTGCGGACCCTGTGCGAGGAGGGGGACTTCGCCCTCCTGGTGTCGGCGGTCGCCGAGCGCCTGGCCGCGCAGAACGTGCGCTACGCCGAGGTACACGTCAGCCTCTACACCCACCTGATGCGCGGGGTGCCCGCCCGCGTGGTCTTCGACGGCATCGAGGAGGCGCGCCGCGCGGCCGAGGGCGAGCACGGCATCCAGTTGCGGTGGATCCCCGACTTCCCCGCCGACTTCGGGCTGGAGAGCGCCGAGGCGACCGTGGACGCGGTCCTGCGCGAGGCGCCGCCCAGCGTGGTCGGCTTCGGTGTCGGCGGGGTGGAGACCCCGCTGGAGCAGTACGCCGGGGTGTTCGGCCGGGCCCGCGCCGCCGGGCTGGCCAGCCTGCCGCACGCCGGTGAGCACGGCGGTCCGGAGCGGGTGCGCGAGGCCCTGGACGCCCTCGGCGCCGAACGCATCGGCCACGGCATCGACTCCATGCGGGACCGGGCACTGGTCGAACGCCTCGCGGAAGGGCGGATCCCCGTGGACGTCAGCCCCACCTCCAACCTGCGCACGCGCGCGGTGCGGCGGCTGGAGGAGCACCCGCTGCCCCGCATGCTGGAGGCCGGGCTGCTGGTCACCCTCAACAGCGACGACCCCACCATGTTCGGCACCGACCTGACCAACGAGTACCGCGCCGCCCACCGGCTGGGCCTGGACGCCGCCGACCTGGTCCGGCTCGCCGCGAACGGCGTGCACGCCTCCTACCTGGGCGCGGCCCGCCGCCACAGGCTGCTGGCCGAGATCGGGGAGGTCGCCGCGCGCCACGGGGTCGCCGCGGCGGGGATCCCCTCGCCGCTGTAGGGGCCGAATGTCCGCGGGCTCCTCCCCTTCCGGTGGAGGAGCCCGGCGAAGCCGTGTGTCCGGAAGGACCGCCTACGCGGGCGAGTCGGTCAGCGGGAGCCCGCACTCGGCGCGCATGTCCAGCCAGGTCTGCTCGGCCTTCTCGGCCGCGGCGCCCTCGTAGGGAACGGGGACACCGCCCTGGATCTGCGCGGGGGCCCAGTCGGCCTGGGTCACGCCGCCCTGGTCGAAGGTGAGGGTGAGCACGCCCGTCTCGGCGGTGGGGCCGTCGAAGTTGTAGAAGACGAAGTTGCCCAGCCCGTAGTGCACGTAGGAGTCGTCCATGAATCCGCCCGGGGACAGCACGTGCGCGTGGCCGCCGACGACGGCGGACGCGCCCGCCGCGACCAGCTCCTCGGCGAGGGTGGGCGCGTGCGGGAGCGGGCAGTGCGCGCCCTCCAGGCCCCAGTGCAGGAAGACCACCACGTTGTCGTACTCGGCGGCGGCCTCGGAGACCGCGGTGATCATCCGCTGCTTCATCTCGCCCTTGGTGGAGGCCATGCCGGGCTTGCCCTCGCCCGCCGTCCAGGCGTCGATGAGGTGGTCGTCCAGGACGTCGGCGGCACCGAACATGGCGACGCTCTGGCCGTTGACCTCGGCGACGTGGGGCTTGTACGCCTCCTCGATGTCGAGCCCGGCGCCGACCAGTTGGACGGGGGAGGCCTCGCCGTTCTCCAGGGTGTCCTTCAGGCCCTCCACGCCGTAGTCCATGCCGTGGTTGTTGGCGACGGTGGCCACGTCCACGCCGGCGGCCTCCAGGGCCTCCAGGGAGCTCGCGGGCGCGCGGAACGTGTACGCCTTGCCGGGGGCGGGGGTGCCGCCCTCGGTCACGGCCGTCTCCAGGTTGACCATGGCCAGGTCGGCGGCCGAGAGCTGCTCGGCGACCGGGCCGAGCGCGGTCTGGGGGTCGGCCAGGCGCGGTTCGAGCACGCCCTCGAACATCACGTCGCCGCCGAAGGCGACGGTGAAGGGCTCACCGGCCGGCTCGGGCTCGGTGCTGGGCGAGGGCGAGGCCGGGGTGGTGGCCTCGTCGCTGGGAGCGGCCGCACCCTCGTTCTGGGACGGGGCCTCCTCGCCCGCGGAACACGCGGCGAGGAGAAGGATCAGGGTCGCGGCGCCGACGGAGAGTGTCGTGCGCGTGCGGGGGCGCGGGGATACGGGGTGCATGCATGCTCCAGTAGGGCGGGGGAAACGGGGGGCATGTCCTGGTGTTAGGACGCAAGCCATACGTTTCCGGTTGGCCGTCGTGACTGGATGGATGCCGGTTGGCATCCTGAGCCGTCACCGGAAAGGGACACGGGCGTTCGACGCGGTGCCGGGAGTCCTGGTACCGGGGCACCGGGCCTCGGCCCCGGCCTCGGGCCTCGACACCGCCGGAACGCCGGCTGGGACGGCCCACCGGTTCGGCTGGGGACGGCCCACCGGCTCCAGGGTACGCGCACATGACCAGCGCTTTTGCTGCTTTTGGCGTGAGCGGTGATGTGCGTGGCGTGAGCAAGCGCCTGTGGCCGAGGGGATCCGTGTACACCCGGAGGGGGTACACGGGCGCCGGGACCCGGTGGAAGAGGTGCCCGTCGGACCGATGCCGCGGCGGGGCCATGCGGCATCCCCCCGTCATCTCCGTTCATCACGCGGAAGGTACGAGGAGTGAGCGCTTCCTACAGCACGGACGACGCCGGCATCCCGATGCCGCACGACGGTCTCTCCCGGTCGGTGGGCCCCAACGGTCCGCTGCTCCTCCAGGACCACTTCCTGCTCCAGAAGATGGCGCACTCCAACCGCGAGCGCGTGCCCGAGCGTGTGGTGCACGCCAAGGGCGGCGGTGTCGCACGCGGCCTGGGCGTCCGGTCCCGGAGGCGCCCGCCTCCCACGTGTGCCCGCCACGGAGACGGGGCACGGCCCGGTGACCCCCCGGCCGGATTCCCTCGGAGCCGGCCGGGGTCTTCTCTTATCGGCCTTTGACCGCATTCCTGGCATAAAGGACGTTCTCCGCATGTGGGGAAAGTCCGGCATGAAGGTCAAAGTGTCCGCGCAAGGCCGTGAAGTGAATATACGAACCTGCTTAGTTGGCTCGTTTGGCTGGTTTACCCGGAAATTTTTCTTTTCGTATTTCCACCTCCTGTGTTCAAGTGGTCGCCCTGTGTTGCGAGTGTCACTTCTGTGAACTGTGATCATTACGGTATGTGTCTGTATGCTCTCCAAGAGTATTTGCACGGGAGAAGAGCATTTTCCGAAAACGCCTGCGGGCCCACGGTGGCTTGCTAACGTTCGGTTCGTCGGCGGTTCCACGGAACGCACTCCGAACGGGACCGCGACTTCACACACGCGGGTCACCCCGCCGTCGCACCGTTTTCTCCGGTGCCGGACCCGCCCCGCCCGTGGTCCACGGGACCGCGTCCACGTGACGTGGGCACCGGTCCCGCCATGGCACAGCGTCACAACCGACGCGATCCCCAGGCCGTATCCGCGAAAGGTCACATCCGCACATGCGCAACACACTCCGTTACTCCTTCGCCACCGTCATGACGGCGGGGCTGGTCATCGCCCCCGTCACGGCGGCCTTCGCCGACACCTCCACCGGCGGCTCCGGCGGCATCGGCAGCGGAAACCAGGTCGTGGTGCCCGTGGACGTCGAGGCCGACCTGTGCGGCAACTCGATCGCCGTCCTCGGCATCTCCAAGGCCACGTGCACGCAGGTCTCGGAGGTCCTCTACGAGGCCAGCGGCAAGGGCGGCGACACCACCACCGACGGTTCGGGCGGTGTGGCCAGCGGGAACCAGATCATCGTTCCCGTGGACGCCGCCATCGACGCCTGCGGCAACGCGGCCTCCGTCGGCGGTGTCTCCAAGTCCGAGTGCGTCGAGGTGGTCGAGGCCCTGGAGGAGGAGAGCGCCGACGCGCCCAGGACCACCACCGACGGTTCGGGCGGTGTGGCCAGCGGGAACCAGATCATCGTTCCCGTGGACGCCGCCATCAACGTCTGCGGCAACTCGGTGGCGATCCTGGGCGCCGCCAGCTCCAAGTGCACCACCATCATCAACATCATCCAGTCCTCCCCCGAGAACGAGGGCGGCGGCGACACCTCCACCGACGGCTCCGGCGGCATCGGCAGCGGGAACCAGGTCGTGGTCCCGGTCGACGCGGCCGTCGACATCTGCGGCAACGCCGTGTCCGTGCTCGGCCTGTCCGAGGCCTCCTGCCTGGAGGTCATCTCCGAGGAGAAGCCGGACGAGCCGGAGGGTGAGAACCCCGACGAGCCCAAGGAGCCCGAGGAGCCCAAGAACCCCGAGGAGTCCGAGGAGCCCGAGGACGAGAACCCCGAGGAGCCCAAGAAGCCGGAGGAGGAGAAGCCCGAGGAGGACGACTCCAGCACCGGTGACGACAAGCCCGCTCCCGACCAGCAGGCCGACGAGCAGCTCGCCGTGACCGGTGGCGCACTGACCGGCCTGGTCGCCGCGGGCATCGCCGCGGTCGGCGCCGGCGGCGCGGGCCTGTACTTCGCCCGCAAGCGCAAGGCCGCCGCCACGGTGGGCGACGAGGAGTAACGGCAGGGGTTTCACCCGGATCCACGCGGGGCCGCCGGACCGGCGGCCCCGCACGCGTGTGCGGGAGTGGTGGAGAGCCACGAGGGACGTGCGGGAGCCGGGAGTGATGTCGGCCGGGATGGGGGCGGGGCGGTGCGAGGTGGCCGAAAGCGTCTCCTAACCTCGAAGACGTGCTCAAAGTCCTGCTCTCGCAACGCATGCTGGCCTTCCACGCGCTGGTGCTGGTGATCGTGCCCGGCTTCGTCTGGCTGGGCTTTTGGCAACTGGACCGGTGGGAACAGCGCAGCGCCTCGGTCGAGCTCCAACAGGGCAACCTCGCCGCCGACCCCGTGCCGGTCGCCGAACTGGCGGACGTCGGCGAGGACGTCGATCCCACTGACCGGTGGCGCACCGTCGAGGCCACCGGCACCTGGGACGCCGAACACGAACTCCTGCTGCGCAACCGCGACGGGTCCGGGGGCGTGGGCTTCCACGTGCTGACCCCGCTGGTCACCGAGGAGGGGCCCGCCGTCCTGGTCAACCGCGGGTGGGTCGAGCGGGGTGCGACCGCCCTCGACCAGCCCGAGGTGCCGCCCGCGCCCGGGGGCACCGTGGAGGTGACCGGGCGCATCCACTACTCCGAGACCGAGGAGAACACCGGGCTGAGCAACCGCGACGGCCTGCCCGAGGGGCAGATCATGATGGTCGACGTGGGCATGATCGCCGAGGGGCTGCCGTACCCGGTCTACGGCGGGTACGTCGATCTCACCGGCCAGGAGCCGGCGCCGGACGCGGCGCCCGAGCCGGTCGACGTGCATGAGCTGGACTCCGGCATGAGCCTGTCCTACGCCGTGCAGTGGTGGGTGTTCACGCTCGTGGCCGTCGGCGGGTGGATCTTCCTCGTCCGCCGCGAGATCAGTGACGCCCGCGAGGCCGAAGCCGGAGCGCGGTCGGCCGGGGACACCGGCGGGCCCGGGAGCACGGGGATGTCCGGGGGCGCCGGCAACCCGGAGGACACTGGTACCCCGGAGAACACCGGGAAAACGGTCTAGGTTCTGTTCGGCGGATCCGGTCCTGTGCCGCTGCGGGGGGTGGCGAGGGCGCCGACGGGGTCGCCGCAGGGACCGAGGCCGCCGTACCTCCGGCGTCCGAGCACGAGGCGAGGCGCGGCGGAGCCTCAAGGAAAACGGTCTGGGGGCGGGCGATGCACGACGAGAACGGCTATCCGGATCCCGGGTACGTCGAGCGCCGCGCGGTGGACGCCCGGGAGAGCGCCCGCGCCGGACGTATGTGGTGGGACGGTGCCGCCGACGCCTACCAGGAGGAGCACGGCGCCTTCCTCGGCGACGCCGAGTTCGTGTGGTGTCCGGAGGGGCTGACCGAGGCCGGGGCGCGGCTGCTCGGGGACCCGGAGGAGCTCCGGCGGGCCCGGGTCCTGGAGGTCGGCTGCGGCGCGGGCCAGTGCGGCCGGTGGCTGCGCGCCCAGGGTGTGCGGGAGGTGGTCGGGTTCGACCTGTCGCACCGCCAGCTCCAGCACTCGCGCCGGATCGACGAGCGGACCGGGCACGCGCTGGCCGTCGTGCAGGCCGACGCCCAGAGGCTGCCGTTCGCCGACGCCTCCTTCGACGTGGTGTTCTCGTCGTTCGGGGCCTTCCCCTTCGTTCCCTCCGCCGAGGACGCCCTGGCCGAGGCCGCGCGGGTGCTGCGGCCGGGAGGGCGGCTGGCGTTCTCGGTGACGCATCCGATCCGGTGGAGCTTCCCGGACGACCCGAGCGAGTACGGGCTCACCGTGGACCAGTCCTACTTCGACCGCCGCGCCTACGTGGAGGAGGACGAGGACGGCAACGCGGTCTACGTGGAGCACCACCACACGGTGGGTGACTGGGTGCGCGGGATCGCCCGCGCGGGCCTGGTGCTGCGGGACCTGGTCGAGCCGGAGTGGCCCGAGGGGCTGGACCGGGTGTGGGGCGGCTGGGGGCCGGTGCGCGGCCGGATGCTCCCCGGTACCGCGGTCTTCTCGGCGGACAGGCCCTGAGCGCCCCGGCCGGGTGGGGCGCCTGGTCACGGGCCGCCCGGTGGGGAGGTGCTGTTCGGGGCGGTCCCGGTAGCCCGGTAGTCCCGGCGGCACGGCCCGCGCGCACGCTACCGGCTGCCGCCGCGGCCTTCGGTCCCGCGGTGCCCGACGGGCTCGCCCAGGTACTCCGGGGGCACGGCGGCCACCAGCCACACGCCGTTGCCGGTCATCCGGAAGACGTGGCCGTCGTCGTGCATGCGTCCGGCCGCGACGGTGAGGACCACCGGTGTACCGCGCCGGGCGCCCACCGCGCGGGCGGTCTCCACGTCCGGGGACAGGTGCACGTCGTGCCGCTTCATCGGCCGCAGCCCTTCGGTGGCGATGGCGGGCAGGAAGCGGCCCACGGTGCCGTGGTGGAGCAGGGCCGGGGGCGTTCGGGGCTCCAGCCCCAGGTCGACGTCGACGGAGTGCCCCTGTCGGGCACGGACGCGGTCGCCGTCCGCGCTGAGGACGAAGCGCTTCTTGTCGTTGGTGTCGACGATTTCCTGAAGGGCCGCGCGGTCGAGGCGCGTCCCGCTCCGCCGACAGCCGGCGAGGAGTTCGTCCACCCCGACCCAGCCCTGCGGATCGAGGCGTATCCCGGCCCTGCCGGGGTCGTGGCGGAGCACGCGCGACAGGAACCGGGAGGCGCGTACGAGTTCTCTCTGGTTCATGGCTTCGATGGTCCCGCGCGGGAGCACCGGCGGGCCAGGGGTTTTCGGTCGGAGGCCGGTTCCCGGCACCGGACGGGAAAACACCTCGGCACGTCAGGTGCGGTCGTCGGCCCGCGTTCCCGGCGGGCCCGCTGCGTCTGCGGGGATTCGGCGGTGTCCGACCGGGTATCGCGCATCAGGCGCCGCACCGGTGCCCCCAGACCGAAGGAGTACCAGCGTGGCCGACGTCCGTGTCCGAACCGCCTTCCCCTCCGACCACCCGCGCGTCGTGGCGGTCTGCGACGACTGGTGGGGGCGTCCCGTGGCGCACATCCTCCCCCGGCTCTTCCTGGATCACTTCCACACCACCAGCCTCATCGCCGAGGTGGAGGGGGAACTGGCGGGCTTCCTCGTCGGCTTTCCCTCGCCGTCCGTGCCCGGGGAGGCCTACGTGCACTTCGCGGGAGTGGCTCCGGAGCACCGCGGAGCGGGGTTGGCGAGCAGGCTGTACGACCGTTTCACCGGGGGAGCGCGGGCCGAGGGGCGCACGGTGGTCCGGGCGGTCACGTCACCGGCCAACGAGTGCTCGATCGCCTTCCACCGCTCCTACGGATTCGAGGTCACCGGCCCGCACACCGACTACGACGGCCCGGGGACGGACCGGATGGTCTTCACGCTGCGCCTCGGGGAGTGAGCCCCGGGCCCCGCGTATGATCCGGGCTATCGGACGCGGAGGAGGCACGGTGCGGCTCAAACTCGACCTGCACGACATCTTCAACAAGGGCCGCGACATCGACCGGGCCCTCAACGACATCATGGACGAGGCCGAGCGCACCAAGGCCAAGACCATCGAGGTCATCCCCGGCAAGGGGTCCGGACAGCTCAAGAAGCGGGTCCTGCGCTTCCTCGACCGCAAGGACGTCAAGGCCCGCTACCACCGGGTCGAGAAGGACTCCAAGAACTTCGGCCGCCTGTTCATCCACTTCCGGCACTGATCCGGCGGGTCGGTCAGTCCCGCCACCCGGCCAGGGTCGCTTCGGCCCAGGAGCGGACACGCCCGGGGTGGCCGTCGGCGGGGAAGCCGCCGTCCACGGCGACCCCGGCGACGGTGACCGCGAACCCGGTGGGGACTCCGGTGCGCAGGGCGGGGGCCGTGCGTTTCGGTCGGCGGACCCTGTGGGAGTTGGCGCGGCGGGCGTGTTCGGTCATCTTGCGTGCCGCTTCGGCCCCGCCCTCGACGTAGGTCTGGAGCAGTTCCAGCAGAAGGACGTGCGAGCCCTCGGTGAGGGACGCCGGGTGCTGGAGGCGGTAGCACGCGACGGCGACGCCGTGGAGCGGCCCCCACGGCTCCTGGCGGGAGTGGTCCAGTGACAGCAGCCGCTGGAACAGCTCACCACACGCCGGGCCGCTCGCCGCTCCGCACTCCGAGCACGTGTCCATGCCGTGATACTCCCACCCGCGGGAGCGGAGGACCACACCTTTTCGTGCAGGCGGAACACGCTCCCGCGAGTGGACGTGCGCGCATGCTCCGACCGCCGGTTCGCCCGCTTCCGGCACCGAGTCCTCCCGAACCCCTCCCCGTCCTCCCGAGCCCCTCCTCGCCCTGCCTCCCCGGTGCCGGCGGGCACGGGTTCCGGCCCCGCCGCATCCACAGGGGGAAGGCCCCGACCCGTTCGAGGGCCGGGGCCCGGCACCGCCCGTGGCGTGGGCCTACCACCAGGGATAGTCCGTCCGCAGCGCGGCCCCGCGGGAGTCGCGGGCGTCCTCGGACAGGAGGTAGCCGTCGTGCCGCGCCCGGTTCACGGCCCGGTTCACCTGCGAGACGTACCCGCCGCGCCGCGGGTACAGCTCCTCAAGGGTCTCCTCGCCGAAGGGGACGTGGGTGCCCTGGAGGAAGCAGAACGGGTCGCCGGTGTTGTCTCCGTGGTTGAGCGCCGTGGCGACCTCGTGCTCGGCCAGGCGGATCCCGCCGAGCTGGTTGCCGTGCTCGTCGCGGCTCGCCGTCGTGGCGTCGTCCCACTCCAGCCGCGGCGCCTCGGGGGGCGCGTCACCGTCCTCGACCCAGTCCACCATGTGGTCGTAGGCCGCGTTCAGTACGTGGTGGAACGGGATCCGGCTGAGCGGGGGCCGGTCGCACCGCTGCGGCTCGGTGCCCGGGTTCTCGCGGGCGATGAGCGGGGCGAAGGCGAGGTACTCGGTGAGGCCGACGTGCGCGGTTCCGGCCACCTCCCAGCGGCGGAAGTACTCCGAGTCCGGTTCCTCGCTCTGGGACCGCAGGCGGACGTCGGTCTCCGCCATGAGCCGCATGACGGGCGTGGTGCCCTCGTCCAGCGCGGTGGGGGCGCCGTGGATCATGAAGGCGTCGACGACCCCGTGGTCGGGGTGGACGGAGTTGTGGTAGGCGGAGAGGTACCTGGCCGACTGGGAGTGGCCGGTGGCGATGACCGTGTCGACGTCGAAGCCGGGCAGCGGGTCGACGCCCTCGGGTGAGCGCAGCGTCCGCGCGGTCTGGGAGTAGATGTCGAACGCCGGGGCGTCGGCCAGCGCGGGACCGCCGACGGTCAGGTCGCCGTACCGCCCGGGGTCCCAGTCGCGCAGCGCGTCGACCCCGACCCGCTGGGCGGAGAGCCCGACCCAGACGTGGCCCTCGCGCATGAGGTAGTCGTGGGACAGGAACCAGTCGATCTCGATGTCCTGGCCGAAGCTGACGTTGTTCCACTCAAGGAAGGCCGTGCCGCTGAAGTCGCGGGTACGGGCCGGCCGCCGGACCACCATCCGGGTGGTGTAGGGGGAGGCGCCGGTCACCTCGCCGGTGCCGAGGTCGCGGTGCTCGGCGGTGCCCTGGAGGAGGAACTCCTCCTCCACGTAGCCGTGTTCGCCGAGGTCGGCCTCGATGGGCTCGCCCGCCTCGATCGGGGGCACGTCGGGGCCGTCGGCGGACATGAAGGGGTAGGAGTCGCCGGTGACGGGGACCGGCCCGGAAACGGTGGCGGCGGGCCCGTCGGTGGGCTCCGCCTGGGAGGGTGCCGCGCCGATCAGACCGGAGAGAACGGCCAGCCCGGTGGCGGCCACGCCGCAGCGCAGGGGGGTTCGAGAGCGCATCCGCACCTATGACCTCTGAGTAGCCCAGTGTTGCGGGAATGCTAGGGCGGGCGAACCGGTGCGACAAGGAGTCCTGGCCCCTGTTCGCCGCCGCGGACGGAGAACACGTGAATCCACCGATGGGTGCGGTGCGGTGAGGGGCCGCGTGGCGGGACGTGTGCGCGGTGGCTCCGGCGGACGCCCTTTGCCATGCTCTGCGACATGAGCCAACGGCAGAAGCGGATCAGGACCGGGCGCCTGGCCCTGCACCCCCTCGAACCCGGGCACGCCGACGCGGTCGCCGACCTGTTCGCCGCACCGGAGATGAGCGCCCACTTCGGAGTGGACCTCTCGGACCGGTCCCTGGCCGAGGCCATGGTCGGGAACCGGCTGGCGTACGCGGGGCCGCCCGAACTCGGCCACTGGGTCCTCCTCCTCGGCGGACGGGTCGTCGGACTGGCCCACCTGCGGCCCTCGCACGAGCTTCCGGGCGGCCTCGCGGAGATCGGCTGGTACCTGGACCCCCGGCGCTGGGGCGCCGGTCTGGCGACCGAGGGCGCGCGGGCCCTGCTGCGCCACGGGCTGGACGAGCTGCGGCTCGACTCCGTCTGGGCCCTGGTCCACGTCGACAACACCCCCAGCCTCCGGGTGGCCGAGCGCCTGGGGTTCCTCGACGTGGGGGAGGGCCGCCACTACGGCGGCCCGCACCGGGTCCACGTGGCCCTTCCGGGGCGCGCCTGAAGGCGGGGCGGACACAGAGCGTGCACGGCCCGTGCGCGTGGCAGGCGCGGTGCGGAGGCGGGGTGGCCGTATCCCGCCGCCCTGGCCGTGCGCTCCGAACTTCGTTTTCCGAGGTCATGGCAATGGTGAGTTGTGTGAGACTTTGCCGCGCCGATCCCCGAAGGGCCCTCAGGAGGGGAAGGACTCCGTAACGGTGTGTGCACCTACGGAGGAGGACAGTGATGATCACCACCGACTTCTTGCCCGGATCGCCCTGCTGGATCGAGGTGTCCTCACCCGACATCGAGGCCTCGGCGGCCTTCTACCGCCGGCTGTTCGGATGGGAGGCGGTCTCCCCGGGCCCCGACAGCGGCGGATACATGATCCTGCGCCTGGACGGCTCGGCGGCCGGAGGGCTGGGGCCGGTCCTGGGCGAGAGCGAGCGCCCCGGGTGGACGGTCCACTTCGCCACCACCGACGTGGAGGACGTCGTCCTCACCGTCGAACGACTCGGCGGAACCCTTCTGGTGGAGCCGTTCGACGTGTGGGACTTCGGACGCACCGCACAGTTCTTCGATCCCCAGGGCGGCCACTTCGGCGTCTGGCAGGCCATCAACATCCGGGGCCTGGAGGTCACGGACCGCCCGGGCAGCCTGTGCTGGGTCGAGATGTGGACCCCCGACGGGGACGGGTCGCGCGAGTTCTACACCAACCTCTTCAAGTGGGGCCTCACCGCCTTCGACCTGCCGGACGGGTCCGGGACGTACACGATCCTCACGCCGGCCGGGGAGAGCCAGGAGCGCGCGCACGGCGGGCTCATGGCGGTCGATCCCGCGCGCCTGACCGACACCGACGGGTCGGCGGAGTGGCATCCGGTGTTCGCGGTCGCCGACTGCGACACCTCCGTGGAGACGGTGAGGGAGGAGGGCGGCCAGGTGTACATGGGACCGGAGGACGCTCTGGGCGTGGGACGGCTCGCCGTGTGCTCCGATCCCTTCGGGGCCGGTTTCGTCCTGCTCCGGCCGTCCCCGGAGTGATCCGGCGGGCATGCGCGGTCCGGACAGGTCGGGGAGGGGCCTTCGCGGACTGAGCACCGCGGGGGACGGGGCCTTCGCGACCCGGCCGCCGGGGGAAGGGGCCTCCGCCCCTGGGGAAGAGGGGCGGAGGCCGATGTCACCGCCGGAACACGGCTGGGACCGACGCTACTGCCGTGACACGGCGGACGCGCCGCCGCGCAGCACGAACTTCTGGATCTTTCCGGTGGCCGTCTTCGGCAGTTGGTCCACGAACTCCACCTGGGTGGGCGCCTTGAAGTGCGCCAGGTTCTCCCGGGCGAAGGCGATGAGCTCCTCCTCCGTGGTCTCCGCCCCCTCGCGCAGGACCACGGACGCCTTCGGGGTCTCGCCCCAGCGCTCGTGCGGAACGCCCACGATGGCCGCCTCCAGGACGGCCGGGTGCCGCAGCAGCACCCCCTCCACCTCGACGGAGGAGATGTTCTCGCCGCCGGAGATGATGACGTCCTTGATCCGGTCCTGGATCTCGACGTACCCGTCCGGGTGGGTGACCGCCGCGTCGCCGGTGTGGAACCAGCCGTCGCCCATGGCCCTCTCCGTGGCCTCGGAGTCGTTGTAGTAGCCCTTCATCACCACGTTGCCGCGCACGGTGATCTCCCCGACGGTCCTTCCGTCCCAGGGCACCTCGGCGCCGTCGGCGTCCACCACGCGCAGCTCGCCGGAGGTGATCAGCTCGACCCCCTGGCGGGCCTTGACGGCGGCGCGCTCACGCGGGGGCAGGCCGTCGTGCTCGGCGCGCGGTTCGCACACGGTGATGAACGGCGTGGTCTCGGTCAGCCCGTAGACGTGGGTTACGGTCCAGCCGAAACCATCCTCCAGGCGTTCGATCGTGTCGGCGGCGGGCGAGGCCCCCGCAGTGACCACGTGCACGCCGGACGGAACCTCGCCACGCACCTCCTCGGGGGCGTTGGACAGCATGATCAGCACGGTGGGCGCCGCGCACAGCCAGGTGACGTCCTCGGTGCGGATCAGCTCGTACACGGTGGACGGGTCCATCGCGGGCAGGCACACGTGGGTGGCGGCCGCGGCGGTCACCGTCCACGTGTAGGTCCAGCCGTTGGCGTGGAACATCGGCAGCGTCCACAGGTACCGCTCGCCGATGCCGATCCTCAGGTGGAGCAGGGTGCCCACCGAGTTCATGTAGGCGTTGCGGTGGGTGATCATCACACCTTTGGGGCGCGCGGTGGTGCCGCTGGTGTAGTTGATGGTCAGCAGGTCGCCCTCCGCGATCTCGGGCCGGGTGAAGTCCGGGCCGGCCTCCGCGAGGAGCGCCTCGTAGTCCTCCCATCCCGGGCGCGCGCCCTCCAGGGCGACGAACCGCTCCACGTCCGGCATCCGGTCGCGGACCCCGTCCACGGTGTCGAGCTGGTCGGCGTGCACGCACAGCACCTTCGCCCCGGAGTGGTTGACGATGTAGACGAAGTCGTCCGCCGAGAGCCGGAAGTTGACCGGTACCAGCACCGCGCCCAGTTGCGGCACCGCGTAGAAGGACTCCAGTTGGGCGTGGGTGTTGGGGGCGATGTAGGCGACGCGGTCGCCCTTGGCCACCCCCATGCTCTGTAGGACCGACGACCAGCGGTCGCAGCGGTCGAAGAACTCCTCGTAGGTCAGCCGCAGGTCCCGGTCGACCACCGCCTCGCGCTGCGGGTGCAGCCTGCGTGTGCGGCGGGCGAACTCCAGTGGGGTCAGGGCGAGGTCCATGGTGCCGTGGTGCCTTTCTGCGTCGGCGGAGTCGGGGCGGTGTCAGAGGCCGAACAGCCGGGCGGCGTTGCCGTACAGGACGGCGCGCAGCCAGTCCGCGCCCAAGTCCAGGCCGGCCAGGGCCTGGAGCTGTTCGAGGTAGGGGTAGGGGATGTTCGGGAAGTCCGTGCCGAGCAGGACGCGTTCGGCGACGTCCTTGAGCCGGGGCAGTTCCTCGTCGGGGAAGGGCGCCCAGAGTTCGGTGAAGGCGGTGAACACCATCGTGGTGTCCAGGTGGACGCGTTCGTGGCGCTCGGCCAGGTCCAGGAACGCGCCGTACTCGGGCGCCCCGGCGTGCGCGATGACGGCGGTGAGGCGGGGGTGCTCGCGCATGACCTCGGTGAAGGGCCCCGGGCCCGTGAAGGGGCCCGCCTCGGGGCCCGAACCGCAGTGGACGACCACGGGGGTGCCCGCGTCGGCGAGGGTGCCCCACACGTCGGAGAGCAGGGGGTCGCGCGGATCGTAGCGGCCGACCTGGAGGTGGGCCTTGAACACGCGGGTTCCCGCGTCGACCGCGGCGGCCACGTAGTCGCGGGCCCCGGGCTCGGGGTAGAAGGTGGCGCTGCGCAGGCAGTCGGGGTTGCGGTCGGCGAAACCGCACGCCCACTCGTTGAGCCAGGCGGCCATGCCGGGACGGTGGGGGTAGGAGAGGGCGGTGAAGTGCCGGACCCCGAACCCGCGCAGGAGGGCCAGGCGCTCGTCCCCGTCCCCCCGGTAGGTGATCGGCCACAGGCCGCCGAGGGCGTCGAAGTGGTCCCACACCTTGTTCAGCACGTTGTCGGGCATGAAGTGCGTGTGCACGTCGATGAGCCCCGGGAGCCCGAGGTCCCGCCAGACCGCGCGGACGGCGGCGGACTCGGAATCGGCGTCGGTTGAGACTCGTGTCACATCGGACACGATACGGGCAGGTCCGGCCGCGGGCCACGGGCGGCCCCGGGTGTGTGCCGTGCGGGCTCAGGCCCGGCGGCGGGTGCGTCCGTTGGCCGGGGCGATGCGGTGGTTGTGCAGGTGCTCGTAGACGATCGACGCGCGCACGTCGGCGACCTCGGGGCGCTCGGTCAGCTTGTCGATGACGAACGCGTACAGGCTGTTGTTGTCGGGCAGGGCCACGTGGACGAGGAAGTCCTCGCTGCCCGAGGTCACGAACACCGACAGGGTGTCGGGCAGCGAGCGCACCCAGTCGCGGAAGGCCTCGATGTTGTGGCGTGAGGGCTTCACCACGCTCACGGTGATGAGCGCCTGGACCGGACGGCCGATCTTCTCCAGGTCCACGTCCAGGAGTGAGCCCCGAATCACACCCCTTTCCCGCAGCGCACGGGTCCGATCCAGGGTCGTCGTGGGCGAGGCGCCGACCGCGGCGGCCACATCGCGGTTGGTTTTCCGTGCGTCTGACTGGAGTTCGGCCAGGATCGCCGTATCAAGTTCGTCAAGATCAGGCATGCGGCCATTGTACCCGTATTAAGTACGGAATGTTGTTTATTCGTCCGCTATATGCATAGGATTTGAGAGAAAAGGTCGTATTTGGCTCGCCTGGAAGCGATCCTTCCGAGGCAGGCAGTGTCGCCCCGCCGTTCGGCCCCGCTCAGGTGCGATGACGCACCACCGCAGAACACAAGGGACGTCCTGATCATGAGACCTTCCCCTGTCGCGGCCGCCACCGACCGACCGTCGGTCCGCCCGCGCCTCAGAGGCCGCACCCTGGCCTTGGCCGCCGTCGTCTGCGCGGCCCTGAACCTGCGCCTGGTGGTCACCTCCCTGTCGCCCCTGCTGACCACGATCGGAGGGGAGTTCGGGTTCACCGCCACCGTCGTCGGCGTCCTCGGCACCCTGCCCCTGGTCGCCTTCGCCGTCTTCGGCCTGGTCACTCCCGCGATCATGCGCCGCCTGGGGGCCGAGTCCACCGCCGTGCTCAGCATGCTGCTGGCCGGCGTCGGCCAGGCCCTGCGCGCCTTCGCACCGGACACCGGCACCCTGCTGGTGCTCACCGGCGTCGCCCTCACCGGCGCGGCGCTCGGCAACGTGGTGATCCCGCCGCTGATCAAGCAGTACTTCCCCGACCGCCTGGCCTCCCTGAGCACCGTCCAGATGGTGGCCATCCACGTGGGCGCCCTGTTCCCGCCGCTGGTCGCGGTGCCCCTCGCCCAGGTGGCGGGGTGGCGCTTCGCCCTGGGCTGCTGGTCGGTGATCGCACTGGCCGCCTCCCTGCTGTGGGCGCTCCAGCGCGGCCGTCCGCACCCGGCGGCCGCCGCCCTCCCGAACGGCGGCCCCGCCCTGGCCCGCCCGATCTGGCGGGTCGGCATGGCCTGGCGGACGGCCCTGCTCTTCGGCATGGTCACCTGGAACGTCTTCACCCTGTTCACCTGGCTGCCCACCCTGATCACCGACGCCGGACACAGCCCCGCCATGGCCGGGAGCATGGTCTCCCTGATGGTCGGCACCAGCCTGCTGTTCGGCCTGGTCGCGCCCACGCTCACGCTGCGGTCCTCGAACACCTTCCCGATCATGGCGACCGGCCTGACCGGGTACGCGGTCGGCTACGCGGGCATCGCCCTGGCTCCCCAGTTGACGCCGCTGTGGGTGGTCTTCCTGGGGCTGGGCACCAGCCTGTTCGTGGTGACCATGACGATGATCAACGCGCGCAGCACCACCTCGCGGGGCGCCGCGGACCTGTCCGGGTTCGTGCAGGGCGTGGGCAGCGGTTTCGCCCTCGGCGGCCCACTGCTGTTCGGCCTGCTCAGCGAGCTGACAGGGACCTGGACCGCCTCCTACCTCCTGGTGGCCGGCGGTTCGCTGGCGGTCGCGTTCGTCGTGGCCTACATCGAGCGCGTTCCGTGGAGCATCGAGGCCGCCGCCGCTGGCCGCCGTCCCGCCTAGCGCGGCGACCGCCGGGACCGGCCGGGTCGGGCTCCAGGCAGCGGTCGCCGGGGTCCCTCCCGGCACCGGAGGAGGCGGGGAGCCCTCCGGCGGGCCTCGTGGCCGGACCCGGCCATCCCCGCCAGGTGTGCGGAGCCGGCCTCCCGGACCTCCTCCGCCGTCGTTCCTGGCAGTCGCCTTCCCTTCTCGCGGGCACCATCGCTCCCACCGGTCTCGGCAGGACCGTGGCGTCCGGCCTTCCACATGCGGCCAGCACAGGCTCTTTCGCACCGTCGTGCCTGCTCAGAGTGCCTGTGAATTCCCGTGGGCGGCGACGGCCCGCCCGTTCCCACCCCTGGGAAGAGCAGCCGTCTACACCACGTCCGGAGCGGATTTTCCAGTCGATCTCCGCCGTGCGGAGCACAGAACCATCAAAGCCTCGCCAATACGGGCAAGAAGCGCATAATGACGACATGACCCCTCGACAGGCCACCCGTCCGGGTATTCGGACGGGTCAGCCGGTCGTGACGACGGCACAGACGGCACAGCAGTCCAGCCCATCACGGCCCTCCCAGGAGCCCCCGGTCGACAGTGCGGAGCAGTTCGTTCCCCTCATCCGCAACCGCGACTTCCAACTCCTCTGGACCAGCCGGTTCCTCGCAGGGCTCGGCAAGGAGAGCGGTGAGGTCGCCTACCCCCTCCTCGCCCTCCTCCTCGCGGGGTCGGCCACGCAGGCGGGGATCATCGGCGCGTCCCAGGTCACCGTCGCCATGGTCACCGCCGTCATCGGCGGATCGCTCGCCGACCGGGTCGACCGCAGAACCGTCCTGCTGTGCTGCGACCTCGGACGCCTCACGCTGCTGTCCCTCTTCGTCGCCCTCCTGGTCACCGAGAACGTCACGTTCCCCCTCATCGTGGCCGTCGCGGTCGGCTCCGCGGCGATGATGGGCGTCTCCAACCCCGTCGCGATGGCCTCCATCAAACAACTGGTCCCCGCCCCGCAGGTGGCCGAGGCCTCCGCGCAGAACCAGATCCGCTTCTTCACCACCACGGCCCTCGGCGCGCCCGTCACCGGGACCCTCTTCAGCCTGGGCCGGGCCTTCCCCTTCGCGGCCGAGGCCTTCAGCTACCTGGCGTCCGCGGTGCTGGTGCTGTTCATCCGCCGCCCCATGCAGAGCCGCGAGTGCGAGCCGCCGGACCGGTGGACCCTGCGCGACATGGTCAGCGGGTTCACCGTGCTGGCCAGGAACCCGATCCTGCGCCCGATGATCCTGTGGATCGTCGGATTCAATCTCACCTTTACTCAGACGGGCGCCTCACTGGCCCTCATCGCGACCGCCGAGAGCCAGGGCGCCAGCAACTTCCAGATCGGGCTGACCGTCTCCCTGGCCGGGACCGGCGGCCTGGTCGGAGCCCTGTTCGCCGGGGTGGTCGTCAGGTGGGTACGCCCGTCGGCCACCTTCCTCGCCGCCGCGTGGTCCGCCCCCGTGTGCGCGCTGGCGCTGCTGGCCGCGCCCAACGTGATGACACTCGGTGTGCTGATGGGCTGCGTGTTCGCCATCGTGCCGTGCGTGAACGCCGTGTTCCACGGCTACGTCGCCGCGTCGGTCACTGACGGCTACCAGGGACGCGTGCTGGGCGCGGTCACGTTCATGGCGCTGGTCTCGCAGCCGATCGGCATCCTCGGGATCGGGGTGATCTTCGACCTGGCCGGACCCACCTGGGTCTTCCTGACGATGGCCCTGGTGTCGGCGCTCGCCGCCCTGTTCAGCCTCTCGCCGGTCATGCGGGACCTTCCCCGGCCGGAGGACGTGTCCGTGTCCTGACCGGGGATCCTCCCGGGCCCGGCGTCCGCGACGCGGGTCGGCCGCCGCGGACGCCGGAGCGGTCAGCTCTCGAAGGGCACCGCCACGAGCGGATCGGAGGTGGGCTGTTCGGAACCGCCCTCGGGCTCGACGGTGACGGCCACGCCCTCGGTCGCCTCGTCCTCGGGATCGGCCAGCACCGGGAGTACGAGACCGGACTCGTCCACGGCGAGCACCCCGGCCGAGTACACGCTGCCGTCGTCGCGGGTCAGCCAGAGCTGGTAGTCCTCGCCCTCCAGTTGCTCCAGGCCGTGTGCGCTGAACACCAGTCGTCCGGCGCGCTCGGAGTGCACGACGGTCACGGACACGCCCTCCACGGGCTCGGCCGAGACGTGGTCGGCGTCGGGCGCGGAGAGCACGGCCGCGATCTGCCGTTCGTTCTCCCGCAGCTCTCGCACCTGGCGGACCTGGTCCAGGACGACCACGCCCAGGGCGACCACGACGGCCAGGCAGGCGGCCAGCACCAGGCCCAGGCCCCGGGTCCAGAGGCTTTCGCGCGCAGCGGGCAGGCGTTCGGGCGCGGGGGCGAGCTGCCGGGTCCGCGCCACCTCCTCCAGCACACGCCCGCGCAGGTCCGACGGGGGCGTGGTCGCCGCGGCGGAGCCCAGCAGGGCGGCGGTCTCGTTGAAGCCGCGGATCTCCTGTACGCAGGAGTCGCAGTCGGCCAGGTGGTCCTCGAAGCGCACGCTCTCGCCCGGTGGCAGGGCGCCGAGGGCGTAGGCCCCCGAGAGGATGTGCGGGTCCTGGTTCAGTCTCCTCCTCACCACTCCACCCCCAGGCAGTCGCGCAGACGGATCAGACCGTCGCGCATCCGCGTCTTCACGGTGCCCAACGGCGTGGAAAGCAGGCGGGCCACCTCACGATAGGTGTATCCGCCGTAGTAGGCCAGGCGTACGGACTGGCACTGGAGTTCCGTCAGGGTGTCGAGGCAGCGGCGCACCCGTTGCGCCTCCAGCCGGTCGGTGGCCTCCTCGGCCACCTCGTCGTAGGGACGCCGGGTGTCCGAGGCCGCCGCTCGCGCCTCACGGTCGGTGGCCGCCTGTTCGGAGCGCACCCGGTCCACCGCCCTGCGGTGCGCGAGCGTCATCACCCACGCCTGGGGGCTGCCCCGCCTCTCGTCGTAGCGGCAGGCGGTGCGCCACACCTCCACCATCACCTCCTGCGCGACCTCCTCGGACTGGGCGGGGTCGCGCAGCACGCGCCGGACCAGCCCGTACACCGACGGACTGGTCAGGTCGTAGACCTCCGCGAACGCGTTCTCGTCCCCGCGCGCCACCAGGCGGAGCAGGCCGGTGAGCCGCTGGGCGGGCGGCGTCGGCGGTTGCGCCCCGACCCCGCGGGGACCACGGGGTATCGCGGCTTGCTCGTCCATCCCGCTCCTCTTCCTGGTGTTCCCGCACTGCCTTGTGCGTCCCGTGAGGTCCCGCGCGCACGGACGGCGGGACGGTGGTCCCGGACGGCCCGGCGTCAGCGCTCGGGCCGCCCGGGGGTCGAACCGCCCTCGGGCGCTCCTAGGAGGGCATCAGCACACCGTCGATGATGTAGACGGTGGCGTTGGCCGTCTGCACGTTGCCGCAGATGACGCCCGCCTCGCCGTTGACCGTGAACTCCTCGCCGGAGCCCTCGGTGGTGACCTCCCCGCCCTGGAGCGAGGTGAACGTGCCGTTCTCCAGGTCGGACGGGGTCTGGCGCCCCTCCACCACGTGGTAGGTCAGCACCTCGGTCAGTTGCTCCTGGTCGGCCAGGAGGGCGTTGAGGTCCTCTTCGGGGATCTCCGCGAAGGCGGGGTCGGCCGGCGCGAAGACGGTGACGTCCTCGGCCGAGTTGAGGGTATCGACCAGGTCGGCCTCCTGTACGGCCGTCACGAGGGTGGACAGCACCGGGTTGTTGGACGCCGCGGTGGCGACCGGGTCGTCCGCCATGCCCTGGAAGCTGCCCTCGCCGTCGGCGGGCACCTCGGCGCAGCCGGAGCCGAAGTTCTCGCCCGCGGTCTCGGTCGTGGCCTCGCCGCCGTCCGTGTTCGCGCCGCTCTCGCTCTCACCGGTGGTGGGCGTCTCCTCCGTGTTCTCGGCGCTGTCTCCCGCACCGCCGCCACAGGCGGTGAGTCCGAAGGCGAGCGCGGCCGCGGCGGCTGTGGCGGTGAGGGTGGTCTTGCGGATCATGTCTTTCTCCTTCAACTTGAATAACTTCGTTTAACTTGTGTCACCGCGCTTTCGCGGGTGAGGGCTTTACCGGGGGCCTCGTCCCTACTCGGCGATGAACTGGACCTTGTGCCGGCCGGTCGCGCCGTCGGGGATCGGTTCGACCCGCTCCGAGGGCTGGGCGAATCCGGTGGCGTCGGTGGCCCGGACCTCGACCGAGTGCCGGCCCGGTTCGACGGCGGTCTCGGCCACCCACTGCACCCAGGTGTCGATCCCGGGCACCGCGGCCAGCTCGGCGAGCCGCCACTCGCCCTCGTCCACGCGCACCTCGACGGCGTCGATCCCCCGGCGTTGCGCCCAGGCCACCCCCGCCAGGACGACGTCGCCGGAGCCGACCCTGCCGAGGGGAGCGGGTACGTCCACGCGGGACATGGTCTTGACGGGAGCGCGCACCGCCCAGCCGCGCTGTGCCCAGTAGGGCTGCTCGTCCTCGAAACGGGTGAGCTTGATGTCGGTGACCCACTTGGTGGCACTGACGAACCCGTAGAGGCCGGGGACGACCATGCGCGCCGGGTAACCGTGTGCGTGGGGGAGGGGCTCGCCGCCCATGCCGACGGCCAGGAGCGCGTCGCGCCCGTCCATGACGACCTCGGTCGGTGTCCCGCAGGTCCAGCCGTCGTCGGAGGTGCTGAGGACCTGGTCGGCACCGGACCGCACACCCGCGCGCCGCAGCAGTGCGGCCAGCGGAAAGCCCAGCCAGCGGGTGTTGCCCACCAGATCACCGCCCACCTGGTTGGACACGCAGGTCATGGTGATGTCGGCCTCCACCAACTCCATGGCGAGCAGCTCGTCCATGTCGATCTCGAACGGGCGGTCCACCATCCCGTGCACCCTCAACGTCCACCTGGTGGAGTCCAGCCGTGGAACGGTGAGGGCGGTGTCGATCCGGTAGAACTCCCGGTTGGGCGTGGTGAAGGGGGGCAGTCCGGGAATCCCGAGGTCGGTCGCCGCGGGCAGCGGGGGCAGGGGGTCGGCCGCTGGAGGCAGCGCGAGGGAGGACCGGGAGCCCGCGCCGCCCAGTGACGGCAGCACGCGCCCGAGGGCACCGGCGGATCCGGACACGGCCAGGACTCCTGCGGCGGTGAGCACGAAGCCGCGCCTGCCCGGGCCCCGGTCCGGTCCGGTCGCGAGAGGGGCGTCCTTCTCAGCGTCCGCCGGTGTCCGCGGGTCCCCCATCCTCCCCGGCTGGAAGGTCCTACGGGCACTCCACAGCAGGAGCGCCAGAGCCAGGGCCCCCGCCACCGCTCCGACGACCACGGGCACCGGGGTTCCCGGGTCGTCGGAGCGGTGCGGAAGCACGGCGGCCAGCCCGACCGCCGCGAACACCGCCAGCCCCGCGTACCCGGCGATCGGACGTCGCAGCGCCGCCACGCCGAGTACGGTCCCCGCACCCAGGAGGACGGCGACGATTCCGGAGACGAGCACGACCTTGTCGGCTCTGCCCAGCAGATCGATCGCCGCCTCCACGAGGGCCGGCGGTGAGGCGTCGACGACCGTGTCGCCGACGGCGACCACCGGTGAAGCGGTGCGGAGGAGTCCTGCGGCCAGCTCCGCGGCGCCCAGTGAGGCGGCCACGGTGAGCAGCCCCACGACTGATCCGACGACGACCCGTCGCCTGTCGCGTGGCGGGGTGTTCCCGCGTGTCTCGGTGGTCACGTCGGTTATTCGGGACCGGTGCGGGAGCGGATGGGTCTCTTGGAGGAATTCTTTTCCGTGCGGCCACGAGAGGGGCGCGAACCGTGTGGAGGCGGTGGGTCGGCCGGACCTTCGGGTGCGGATCCTCCTCCCATGCCGGGACACGGCCTCCCGAAGGGTGCCGTATCCAGCCAACAGGGGACGGGGCGGTCGGTTCGACCCCGTGAGTGCAGGAGGATGTTGCCCGTACGTCTTCTCAACGATCGGAGTTCCCCCACATGGCGCGGAAGACGCCCCTCACCGTGGTCGCGCTGATGGTTTCGGGCAGCCTCCTACTCAGCGGCTGCACGGTCACCGCGGACGTGTCCGACTGGTGGTCGGAGACGTTCGGAGACGCCTCGGGACCGCCCGAGGTCAAGGAGGAGTTCCCCTACGTACGCGAGGGCCGCATCTTCCAGGACACCGGCCAGGACACCGAGATGCGCTTCGCCGTCACCGGCCTGGAGCGCACCGACGAGTACACCGTCATGTACTACGAGATCACCTATCCCGGCGAGTTCTCCGGACCCAACCGGAACCTGAGCATGGCCCACACCCTCGTGGACCCGCTCACCGGCCGGGTCTACCGGCAGTTCCTGGACGAGGAGGGCCTCAAGTACGGCTCGGAGAGCCCCAACCAGGACGGCCTGTACCCGGTCCACGACGGGGTCACCAACGAGTACGTGCGCTACTTCCCGCGCCTTCCCGACGAGGTCGCGCAGGTCACCTTCGTCGGCAGCGGCCTCGGCGCCATGACGGGCATCCCCGTCCAAGACGTGGAGGAGGAGCGTCCGGCTCCGGATGACCCCAACGGCGCCGACCACCTCACCCCGGACGACCCCCCGCCGAGCGGCGAGAACCTCACCTTCGCCAATCGCCGCCCCGACGAGGAGGCCGTGGCCGACGAGGGCTGGGTGCAGAGCTTCGTCGACTCCGAGATCGCCTCCACCACCCGTGACGGCGACCGCGAGATCATCTCCCTGCACTCCGACGTCATGTTCGAGTTCGACCGCTCGGACCTGACCGCCGAGGCCGAGGACGTGGTACGCCGCGCGGCCACCACCCTGGCCGACAACGTCGACCCCGACGAGCCCGTCATCACCGTCATCGGCCACACCGACGGCGTCGGCGAGGAGGCCTACAACGACAACCTGTCGGTGAAGCGCGCCGAGACCGTGCGCGACCTGCTCGCCGAGGAGCTCGGCACCGACTACACCCTGGAGGTGGAGGGCCGCGGCGAGGACGAGCCGATCGCCCGCGAGGGCGGCCCCGACGACGACGCGGCCCGGGCCCGCAACCGGCGTGTGGAGTTCTCCTACGTCTTCGACACCACCACGGAGGCCACCGAGGAGGAGGAGTACGACGACGACGGCCTGGGCGCCGCCCAGCGCAGCGCCACCTGGCCCGCGCCCTACAGCGACGACCCGGGGTCCGTGGTGGCCGAGGGCGAGCTGGAGGGGGTGCGCCTGGAGGTCTACCCGCTGCGCCGCGACGGCGCGTACGTCATCGGGACCGTGTCGCTGACCAACACCACCGACGAGCCGACCATCCCCGGACTGGGCGGCCAGGAGGCCGTCCAGGCCGGTGCCCCGGAGCAGTTCAGCAAGGGCACGCTCGGCGGCTTCCAGCTCCTGGAGCCGGAGAGCGGCCTCGTGCGGTACGTGGCGCGGATGGACTTCGGCGAGGGACGCCAGAGCAGCTTCGCCGACGAGGTGCACATGCTCCAGCCCGGCAACACCTACAACCTGGTCGCGGTGTTCCCCGCGCCGCCGGTGGACGTCGAGGCGCTGACGCTGAGGGCCGGTCCGTTCGGCGAGTTCGAGGAGATCCCGGTGGAGTACTAGGCAGCGCTTGCTCTGGGGCTCCGCTCCGCACGCCCGTCACCCTCAACGGACGCCTGCGGCGCGGAGCCCTCCTTGTCCAGGCGCCCTGTGGGCGGGAACCCTCGGATCCTCCGGTGTGAGGGTTCGGCCCGCGCCGGCGCCCGCCACCGCCCTCGAACGACGGCCTCCGGCCGCAGTACCTGTCGTCCCGCTCACGCATCCTCCAGAACCCCGCCGGCGCCCGAACGACACCCCCAGGGGTTGACCAAGCACTCATCCGGCAAGTGAGGGGGCCACCGCCCGGTGGCCCCCTCCGCCGTCCGTGGAGGACCCGCCGTCCGCGGGAGGCTCCTCAGCCGCGGATCTGCTCGGCGGCCAGCATGACCACCCGCTCCAGGTCCTCGCGCGGCACCTCTTCGGACTGGGCGATCGCCGTGACGTACAGCTCTCCGGGCAGCGACAGGTACAGGTGGCGGCTGGAGCCGTCCACCGTGCCCACGTACTCCAGTTCGCCGCCCAGGGAGTCGGCCTTGTCGGTGTGGTAGTTGTCCACGTCCACGTCGATGTCCACCTCCCAGCCCATCTCCTTCTGCTCGCCGGGCACCCGCACCACGTCCGGGTTGACGCTCGGGTCGGCGTTCAGGGTGAACACGAGGGTGAACGAGGGGGTGTCGGGCCCGGTGCCTCCGTCGCTGAACGAGCACACCACCTGCTCGGCGCCGTCGATCCCCTCCACCTCGCCGACCTCCTCGGTGAGGACGGTTCCCGGCGCCAGGTCGCCGACGACCTCGGCGGCACCGGCGTCCGCGCACGACTCGGGCAGGCCGTAGCCCGCCGCGGTCTGCTCCTCCTCCGCCTCCTCCTCGGGGCTCGCACCGGCGGAGGGCTCCTCGCCCGGGGACTCCTCGCCGCCTCCCCAGGAGAAGCCGTCTCCCCAGGAGAAGCCGTCTCCCCAGGAGAGGCTGAGGTCCATGTCGGACTCGTCGATGTCGACCACGTCGAAGCCGACGAGGACGACTCCGCCGACGACGATGACGGCGGCGGCCGTGCCCAGGCACGACAGGGGGGTGGACGGGATCAGTCGCATGGGTGGCTTTCGGGTCGGGGGAGTGCCGGGCGACGGGAGGGACCCCGGCGGGGGACACAGGAAACCTAGCAAGTTCCCGGTGTCCCCATCGCGCGGGCGGCGCTTCCCGGGATCCCGGCCCTCACATGTTGATCATGTGACCGGCGAGGCCGTGCACGGCCTCCTTGACCGCCTCGCTGAGCGTCGGGTGGGCGTGGATGTTGCGCGCGACCTCGTGCACGGTCAGGTCCCACTGCTGGGCCAGGGTCAGCTCGGGCAGCAGCTCGGTGACGTCCGGGCCGATCAGGTGGGCGCCCAGGAACTCCCCGTACTTGCCGTCGGAGAGGATCTTGACGAAACCGCGCGTGTCCCCGAGGCCGTGCGCCTTGCCGTTGGCCATGAACGGGAACTTGGCGACCTGGACGTCGAAACCGGCCTCCCGCGCCTCCTTCTCGGTGTAGCCGAAACTGGCGATCTGCGGCTGGCAGTAGGTGGCGCGCGGGATGAACCTGTAGTCGATCTCCTGCGTCTCCGCGTCCGCGATGGTCTCGGAGGCGACGATGCCCATGGCCTCGGCGGTGTGGGCCAGCATGAGCTTGGCGGTGACGTCGCCGATCGCGAAGATGTGCGGGACGTTGGTGCGGCCCCGGGAGTCGATGGCGATGGCGCCCCGCTCGGTCAGCTCCACGCCGGTCTTCTCCAGGCCGTAGCCCTCCACGTTGGGAGCGAAGCCGATGGCCTGGAGGAGCTTGTCGGCCTCCAGGGTCTGCTCCTTGCCGTCGCTGCTGACGGTGACCCGGACGCCCTGGCCGGTGTCCTCGACCGACTCCACGCGGGTGGAGGTCATGAGCTTGACGCCGAGCTTCTTGTAGGCCCGGGCCAGCTCCTTGGAGACCTCCTCGTCCTCCGTGGGCACGATGCGGTCGAGGAACTCGACGATGGTGACGTCCACGCCGTAGTTGGCCAGGACGTAGGCGAACTCCACGCCGATGGCGCCCGCGCCGGCGACGACGATGCTTTCGGGAAGGGTGTCGGTGAGGATCTGCTCCTCGTAGGTGACGACCCGCTCGGACAGCTCGGTGCCGGGCAGCAGCTTGGTGGAGGAACCCGCCGCGATCACCGCGTGGTCGAAGGTGACGGTCTCGGCGCCGTCCTTGCCGTCGACCTGGATCGTGTGGTCGTCGGTGAAGGTGCCGCGCCCGTCGATCTCGGTGATCTTGTTCTTCTTCATGAGGTAGTGGACGCCCTTGACGCGTCCGTCGGCCACCTCACGGCTGCGGCTGTGGGCCTTGCCGAAGTCGAACTCGACCTTGCCGTCGACCCTGATGCCGAAGAGGTCGGCGTCGTTGTGGAACAGGTGGGCGAGTTCGGCGTTGCGCAGCAGGGCCTTGGAGGGGATGCAGCCCACGTTGAGGCAGACCCCGCCCCAGTACTTCTCCTCGATGACGGCGGTCTCCAGGCCGAGCTGTGCCGCGCGGACGGCGGCGACGTAGCCACCGGGCCCCGCGCCGAGAACCACCAGATCGAAGTGTCGCTGTCCCATGACGGGATCTCCTTGAGTGTGTTTGTGACGCACCCAGCGCAGTCGGCTTGCCCGGGTTGTCGGATTGCCGAACGCCAGCCTAGTCGTGTGCCCGCCGCACGTGGGTGACCAGGCGCTTTCCCGCACTCACTTTCCGCGATGCCGCCCGGTCGCCGCAGGTCACACCCGGTCGGGCGGGCGGCGCGGTCGGGGGGCGTCCCCGTTCCCGGCCCCGGTTTCCCATGGTGCCGGTCCAGCGCGGTCAGCCCCGCGCCGCTGCCTTGGCGGCCCGGTTCTTCTTGATCGCGGGGACGAAGGCCATGAGCAGGATGATGCCGATGGAGACCCAGAGGGCGTACTTGTCGACCATGAGGACGATGTCGACCCCGGTCTGCCCCGCCGCGTAGCCGACGGACGCCACGGTCGCGGTGAGGAGCAGGGCGCCGACGACGTCCAGGGCCATGAAGGCCGCCAGGCGCATCCCGGTCCAGCCCGCGATGACGTGGACGAGGGCGGAGGGGACGCCCGGCACGTAGTTGAGGAGGAGGGCGACCCTGATGATCCAGGGGTTCATGCTCTGCGCCCCGTCGGCGAAGCGCTGGGCCTTCTCGCCCGGGGCGAGGAGGTTCACGATGCCGCGGCCCCAGCGCCGGCCCACCCACCAGAACAGCCAGTCGAGCTTCACCTTGCCGAAGACGCCCGCCACCACGACGAGCCACATCGGTAGGTCACCGACCCGGGAGAAGGCCGCGGCCGCACCGATCGCCGAGGTGCTGCCGGTGACGAACTCCAGCAGAACCGGGTGGTGGGCGATCAGGAAGGGCTTGAACGGCGTCATGGCCATGAAGAAGAGGGGGAGCCCGAAGAAGGCGGCCATCAGGGCCTTGTCCTGCCGTGTGGCCTTCCCCTGCCAGGGCTTCAGGGCACGGAGGGCGGCCTGGGCCTCCTCCTTCTTCCTCTGCTCCCTCTCCCTCTCCCGCTCCTCCTTCGTCGGGAGGTCCCCGGCCTCCCGTGGGGACTCCGGTCCTGTCTGCCGGACCGCCGGGTCCTCGTCCGTGCGGTCGCCGTTCTCTGTCGTCGCCATATGACCGAGTCTCATGGATCGTGCGCTCTGCGCGTAGTCGTGGGAATCAGCGGATCGGTGTGAGAGTCAGCAGCTCGGCGGCATGACACATGTCATGTGGAGGGCGGGGTTTCGGTCAGTGCTCGGAGTCGGGCTGTGCGGGCCGTTTCCAGCCGGGCGCCCACGACCAACTGTCCGAGACGCCCGGGGGCATGGGCGGCAGCAGGTGCGCGCCGGGACGCCGGTCGTCGACGTCCTCCGGCGGTTTCGCGGAGTGCCGTGCCCGGTGCCCCGGCTCCGCGTCCCCCACCGGTCTCGTGGAGTGCCTCGCCTCGTGCCTCGCCTCCGGGGCCTCCACGGGCTCGGGGGGAGGGGCCGACGGCTCGGCCCACGGATGTGGTTCGGGTGCCTCCGGGGACCTCCACGGGCTCAGCCCGGGCTCCTCCGCCGCGGCGAAGTCGTCCCGGTAGCCCAGCGGTGTTCCCGTTCCCCACTGCTCGGGTGCCTCGTGCGTCGCCACAGGCTCGTCCCGGTGCTCCGGCGAGGGCGGATGGACCGGCGGCATGCCCCACGGGCTCGGGCCGGGCTCCTCCTCCAGGGCGGCGGACTGGTCCTGGTGACCCAGCGGTGTTCCCCACGGGCTCGGTCCAGGCCCTTCCTCCGCCGTGGCGGGGTCGTCCCGGTAGCCCAGCGGTGTTCCCGTTCCCCACTGCTCGGGTGCCTCGTGCGTCGCCACAGGCTCGTCCCGGTGCTCCGGCGAGGGCGGATGGACCGGCGGCCACTCCGGAGCGGCGCCGGCCTCGGCCAGGGGGTCCTCCTCGGATTCCGCGTCCAGGGCCTTGAACGCCGCCGACATCGGCCCCGAGTCCACCTCGGCGAAGTGTGCGGCCACCCCGAAGTGGCGGGGCGCCCGGTGGGTTCCGGTCTCGTCGTGCTCGATCGGCGGCGCCATCGGGTGCCGCACCGCACCGGCCGGGTGGATCCGCGACCACCAGGCGGCCACCTCCCCGTGGCTCAGCTCCTCCACGACCTCCAGCGACCCCGTGATGTGCGGGTGCCTGCGGCCGGCGCGCCAGGAGTGGGTCAGCGACTGCGGCTCCAGCACCAGCACGCGCTCGCCGTCCACCACCGGGATGTCCCCGGGGTAGGCCTCGTTGCCCACCCACGTGCCGTCGCCGCCGACCAGGTCCCACTCGCCGCGCACCACGTCGGCCAGCGGGTCGGCGGGGGCGTCCAGGCACGCGGCGGTCCACCGGGGGTCGGGCCGGGTGCCCGGCACCATCCGGCCCTCCTTGCCGATCAGCGCGTCCGCGAGCAGCGTGTGCAACTGGAAGTTGTCGCCGATCCCGTCGAAGCGCACACGGAACCCCCGCCACGAGGCCCGTTCCATCACCAGGAGGGTGTCCGCCTCCGCCATCCGCAGCAGTTCGTTCAGCTCGACGAACTCGCTGAGCTGCGTGGAGAGGGCGTGCACGATCTGGGTGAGCCCCTCCAGCGCGCTGGAGTCGGCGCGCACGGCGGCGCGCATTCCGGGGTCGCCCAGCATGGCCTTGGCGGCCAGCCCGTAGCGCAGCGACGTCCACCAGCCCGCTGTGGCCAGGGGAGCGTTGTCCCCGAGGACCTCCTCGACCCGCTGCTCGTCGGCTTCGGACACGTCGTTGGGCGAGGGCGGCGGTCCGCCGCCCGTCTTGTCCCACGCGTGCATGAACGCCGCCGCGGCCTGGCCGTAGCTGCCGAGCTGGCGCAGCACCTCCAGCCCCACCTGCCCTGCGGGCGCCCCGGACTCCACCAGGGCGCCGGCGAGGACGGCGAGATCGGCCGCGATTCCCGCGAGGGGTTCGGTGTCGCTCAGAACCGGCGCCAGCGCCTCCAGGGCGGTGGCGAGTTCTTCCACGGGCACCTGGGAGGACAGCCGGAACACGTCGTGCACGGCCGCCGGAAAGTCGGGTGCCTGGTTGGCTGCGGTGTCGAGCACACGTTGGAACGCGGCGCGGAACTCTTCGGTCACTCGTGAATCCTTCCATACCCACACGTAGTGTCCGAGGTCTGGCTACATGCCTCCATGGTGGACACCGGAAAAAAGGGTATAAACCGGGCTTGTTTCAGTGGGTGGGCGCGACCCGGGCCGGTCCGTGAAAGCCCGACGGGGACGGCCGGGGGCATTCCGGGGCGCGGCCTGAGACGTCCCGGGACGATCCGGGTGAGAGGGCCCGGGTGAGAACGGCCCGGGACGCCGGCCGAGGGGCACGAGGCGCTTCGAGAGCGGCGGGCGGGGGCGGTCCGGGGCGGCTCCCGTGAAGGTGGACCCGGGAGTGCGCGAGCCGACCCGTGAGCCGGCCCGTGAGTCGGTCCGAGCCGATCTGAGACGGGCCTCGGACGACCGGGGGAAGCGGCGCGGCCCCAGGGGTCAGGCGGGCCGGGCGAACCGGACCTCGTGCCCCTCGTGGTCGGGCACCAGGAACCCCAGCAGCCCCAGGCCCTCCGACTCCGCCTCCTCGCGGCCGGCGCTCCCGAACGGCGCGAAGGGGGTCACCTCCAGCGCGGCCCTCCCCCTCTCCCGGACCACCTTCCACGCGCCGCGCACCTCGCCGTCGACGAGCACCGTGGCGGGCGGCATCCCGTTGCGCGAGGTGAGCCGCCTCAGGTTCTCGGCGGAGACGACCCGGCTACGGTCGGCGTGGCCGCGCAGCAGGTTGTCGAAGTCGTAGAGGAAGCGCACGGGCGCACGAACGTCCGGCCCCGGGCGCGGGGCGCCGGGGAGGTCGAACAGTTCGGCGCCGTCCTCACCGCGCAGGACCACGAGCCTCTCGCGCAGGCGGTCCACCACCCCGCGCAGCCGGGTCAGCCCCGACCACGCCTGCACGTCCCTCACGGTGGCGGGGCCGAACGCGGCCAGGTAGCGGAGCACGAGCGTGTCCGGGTCCGGCTCGGCGTCCATGGGCAGCCCGGTCCAGACGTCGGCGGGCGCGAGCGCGGGCGCCCCGGAGGCGCCCCACACCCCGCGCGGGGGCACCTGGACGGCCGGGAGCAGGCAGCGGACCACGTACGCGAGGTCGTTCGCGGGCGTGTCCGTCCACCGCTCGGCCAGGCGGGCGCCCAGCTCGGAGGGGGTGAGCGGCGCCTTCTCCAGGAGGGCGCGGCCGGCGTCCACGACGGCGTCCAGGTCGACTCCCGCGGTGGCCTTCCCGTGGCTGCTGCGCGCGAGGTCCCCGGCGATGGCGTCCTGGACCGTGGAGCGCAGACGGCGGCAGTCCTGCGGCGTGACCAGGTGGAGGGTGGAGCGCATCAGCGGGAGACGGACGAGCTCGCCGTCGGTGAGCAGGCCCCCGACCGTGTGGGGGTCGAGGTCCTCGATCCGGCTCTGGAGGCCGACGTACCAGGTGTGCGTGGTCTGCGCCTGGAGGCCGACCAGGTGGTCGACGACCTCGGTGACCGGCCGGTCCACCCGCCGGAGGAGGAACTGGCGTGCGAGGGTGGCGCGGTTCAGCGCACGCCGTGAGAGGACGGTGTCGGTGGCGGCCATCGCTCGGTTCCTCCAGGGCTACCGGTCAGTGGGGGAACACTACCGACCGGGTCCGACAGGACGGACCGCGGCGCCCGACCGGGACGGGACGCCCCCGCGAGCTCCGCTCCGGTGCGCTTCTCCGACCGGCTTCGACCGGCTTCGACCGGCTCCGACCGGCTCCGACCGGCGGCGGGCCGGGACAGGCCGGACTGGTCGGATCATGTGAGGTGCCCCACCTGCCTACCGGTTCGTTGCTCGACACTACAATCCACAACGGACATAACGACGTATACCGGAGGAGTGCCCATGTCGTGGTCCGAGCAGTCGCGAGTCCAGTTGGAGACCGAGCACGTGATGCTCACCCCACTGGTGGAGACGGACCGCGAGGGGTGGCGGGAACAGGCCATGGACCCCGACATCTGGACGCACTTCGTCACCCGTGTGGAGGACGAGGCGAGCTTCGTCCGGTTCTTCTACTCCTACCTGGCCGCCAGTGACGGCGGGAAACGCACGACGTTCACCATCACGGACAAGGCGAGTGGGCGCGTCGCGGGCAGCACGAGCTACAGCAACATGGCCGAGGAGGACCTGCGCCTGGAGATCGGCAGCTCCTGGCTGGGACGCGAGTTCCGCGGGCGCGGGATCAACCACTGGTCGAAGTACCTGCTGATGCGGCACGCCTTCGAGGAGATGGGCGTCGAACGGGTCGAGTTCAAGACCGACGTGCTCAACGAGCGCGCCCGCCGGGGCCTGCGCGCCATCGGCGCCACGGAGGAGGGCGTGCTGCGCGGCTACAACCCCATGCCCGACGGGCACCGCCGGGACGCGGTGTACTACTCGGTGCTCAAGGCCGAGTGGCCCGACGTGCGGGAGATCCTGGAGGAGGGTCCGAGCTTCCGCTGAGGTTCGGCGCCGGGCCCTCGGGCGGGCTCCACACGCGGCCTGGTGCCGCTCGTGGCCGTCCGCGGGTCACGGCCGCCCAGGCACCGGGAACCCGGATGCGCGCTCATCCGCCGGGACGCCCGTGAGGAGTCCGGGGAGGCGGGCGCGGTCCACGGGGGCTCGGAGCCGGTGTCCCGCCGTGCGCTCCGCGCCGTCCGCGGGACTGGTGCGGTCCGCGCTGCCGTGCGCGGCGCCGCTTCGCGGGGAGGCGGGCCGTACACGTGGATGGCGGGGGTAAAAATACTCCCCGCCACTCTTAACTTATAGCGCACCCCGGGGCTTGCGGCAAGACCCGGGTCGTGCCGCAGAATCGTCGATCACAGCCAGGAACCACTGACGTGTGAACCGCGGACCGCGGGTGCCGCCGTCGACGTGCGGTGCGCACGGGGACGGCGGACCATCCGTGGGACTCGTGGTGCGGCCGCGGGCGTTCGGCGCGAAGGCGCGGGCGGGTGCGCGCGGCCGGCCGCGGGGAGCGGCTGGCCCGAACTCAGCCTTTGTGAACGGGGAATCCCATGATCGACGTGATCATCGCCGGCGGCGGGCCGACCGGCCTGATGCTGGCCTGCGAGCTGCGGCTGCACGACGTGCGCGTGGTCGTGCTGGAGAGGCTGGCCGAGCCGACCGAGCAGTCCCGCGGGCAGGGACTGCACGCGCGCAGCGTCGAGGTGATGGACCAGCGCGGCCTGCTGGACCGGTTCCTCGCGGTCAGTGAGAAGTTCCAGGTCGGCGGCTTCTTCGGCGGCATCGTCAAGCCGTGGCCGGAGCGGTTGGACACGGCCCACCCGTACGGCGTCGCCACCCCGCAGCCGGTCACCGAGAAGCTGCTCAACGAGCGCGCCCTCGAACTCGGCACCGAGATCCGGCGCGGCCGCGAGGTGGTCGGGCTGAGCCAGGACGGGGACGGGGTGACCGTCGAGCTGGCGGACGGCACGCGGTTGCGCTCGCGCTACCTCGTCGGGTGCGACGGCGGACGCAGCGTGGTGCGCAAGCGGCTCGGGGTCGGTTTCCCCGGCGAGCCCTCCACGGTCGAGACGCTGCTGGGCGAGATGGAGGTGACCGAGGACCCGGAGACGATCGCCGCCGTCGTCGAGGAGGTCCGCAAGACCCAGTTGCGGTTCGGTCTCGCCCCCTCCGGGGACGAGGGGCTGTACCGCGTCGTCGTGCCCGCCGAGGGGGTGGCCGAGGACCGCACGGCCGAGCCGGCCCTCGACGAGTTCAAGCAGCGGTTGCGGGCCTTCGCGGGCACCGACTTCGGCGTGCACTCGCCGCGCTGGCTGTCCCGGTTCGGCGACGCCACCCGGCAGGCCGAGCACTACCGGGTCGGCCGGGTGCTGCTGGCGGGCGACGCGGCGCACACCCACCCGCCGACCGGCGGGCAGGGGCTCAACCTCGGCGTGCAGGACGCGTTCAACCTCGGGTGGAAGCTGGCCGCGGCGGTCGACGGCTGGGCGCCGGAGGGGCTGCTGGACAGCTACCACACGGAACGGCACCCGGTGGGCGCCCGCGTGCTGGACAACACCCGCGCGCAGATCACGCTGCTGGGGTCCGAGCCGGGTCCGACCGCGCTGCGGGAGCTGTTCTCGAAGCTGATGGACTTCGAGGAGGTGAACCGGTACGTGACCGGGCTCATCACCGCGGTCGACGTCCGCTACGACTTCGGCGAGGGGCACGAGCTGCTCGGCGGGCGGATGCGCGACGTCGGCCTGAAGCGGGGCGGCCGCCTCTACGAACTGACGCACGGCGGCCGCGGGCTGCTGCTCGACCAGACCGGCCGGCTCTCGGTGGAGGGCTGGGCGGACCGGGTCGACCACGTCGTCGACGTCAGCGGGGAACTGGACGCGCCCGCCGTGCTGCTGCGGCCGGACGGCCACGTGGCGTGGGCCGGTGAGGAGCAGGGGGACCTGCTCGATCACCTGCCCAGGTGGTTCGGCGCCGCCGTCAACTGAGCGAGCGGCCGTGGCCGCCGACGGACTCGGCCGGGTCGCGCGCGGGAGGCACCCGGACCGGGCACGGATGGGGCATGGGGTTGATCGAGGACCACAGGCATCCCGGGTTCGGACAGCTCCAGAAGCCCTCGGGAGCACGGGTGGCGGAAGCCGCGGCCAGTTCCCGCTCCACCTGTTCCAGCCGCTCCGACAGGCCCTCGGAGGTGGGTGCGCTCTGCCACGGCACCGCCTCCGGGCCCAGGTAGAAACCGACGTAGGCGCGCAGCGCCGGAGCCCACATCACCATCCAGAGCCGTCCGCGGCGGCTGCTGAGCCTGCGTGCGGCCTGATACCGCTCGTGGTCGTCCGCGTAGTCCCAGCCCATCGCCGCCTCACCCACCGACGGCGGAGCCGGGAAGGGAGCCGCGACCGCGGGCGGGCCGCCGGTCCAGCTCGAACCACACCGTCGTTCGGCCGTCCTCGTGCAGTGTCCCCCACCTGCTGGCCTGCGCCGCCACCAGCCGCAGCCCCCTGCCGCCCTCGGAAGAGGCGTCCAGGGGCCGCAGGTGCGGCGTGGCCGCCCCGGGAGTGTGCGGCCCCTGGTCGGTGACCCTCACCTGTACCCGCCCCCGTAGACGGTGCAGCGTGACGGCCACTTCGCCATCCTTGCACCCGCTGCGCGAGTGTGTGACCGCATTGTTGAAAAGTTCGCTGACGAGTTCCTGGACCAGCTCGGCCGACCGGGGCGGGAGCGAGGCGGCCGAGGCGATCCGGCGCCGGAGCACGGCGGCCTGCCCGGGAACCCCGGCGAGGGTCAGGGAGTGGCCCGGGTCTGCGGGGGCCGGTTCCACCAGGATCGCCGCGCGGTCGCGGGGGTCGGTCGTGCGGCGGGGCAACCTGGTGGCCTGGTTCTCCTCCGGCGAACTCCCCTCCGGGATATCTTTGCGCTGCTGCATACGGATCACTGATCCCACCCGAACCCCTCTTTCCCGGATCGCCCGTCCTCGCGGGAGGAGAGCGCCTCGCTGGCCTCGGACGCGCTCTGAGCAGCACGGACGCCTCCGAGAGCGGTTGCCGTCCGGTCGTCGCGTGTCCATGGACAACACCATGGACGCTCCGGGGGTCGAACTCCAGGAAAGCAACCAGGTTGGTGAGCAACTGGTGAATTGGTTGTTGCCGGTTGTTTGCCTGTAGGAGAGTGGGCGAACTGGTTTTCCTCCGGTTGAGCGGGTGGACGAGTGGAACGACGCGGCAAGCCGAAATGGCGCAGGTTGGGAACCGAGTTGAGGGTGCTCCGCCGGAGGGCCCAGATGACGCAGGCGGGGCTGGCGCCGTACGCCAGAGTCGTTCCCGCCCAGATATCGGCCTGGGAGAACGGCAAGCGCGGGATGACCCATGCCCAGGCCCGCCGACTCGACCAGGCACTCAACGCCAACGGGTGGTTCGAACGCGCTTATGAAAAGGCCAATACGCCTGATTCGCTGCCAATCTGGTACGAACAGGTCCCCGAAATTGAACAGCGGGTTTCCGAGCTGCGGGAGTACCAGTGCCAGCTCGTTCCCGGCCTGATCCAGACCGCCGAGTACGCCAAGGCCACCATTCGGGACGCCCTGCCGTGGGCCTCGGACGACGAGGTGGACCAGATGGTCGACGCCCGGATGGCGCGTCAGGACATCCTGGAGAAGGGACACTCGCCGCTGGTGTCTATGGTGGTGGAGGAGTTCGTCCTGAGCCGCGTCATCGGTGACGAACGCACCCAGGCGGCGCAGTTGGACTGCGTACTCGACCTCGTGCAGCGGGGCAAGATCCGGTTTCAGGTCGTGCCCTCGGACGTTCGACACCATCACGGGACGGCGGGCCCATTCCGGATCTACACTTTCCCCGACAATCCGCCGCTGGCATCCGCTGAATACGCGGCCGGTGAGGTGCTGATGGAGGATCAGGAAGTGGTGCAGAGGTGCATGACCACCTTCGGCTTCCTCCAGGCCGAGGCGCTGTCGATGGAGGCCAGCGTGGAACTGCTCAGGAAGGTCAGGAAGAGCATTGATGGATAGACACGGTCACGACGGACCCCTGTGGCACAAGAGCAGCTACAGCTCGGGGCAGGGAAGCTGTGTCGAGGTGGCGGAGGGGGAGAGCACGCTGGTGCGTGACACCCAGAACCGCGGTCTCGGCCATGTGGCGTACTCCGCCGGCGCCTGGGCGTCCTTCCTCCGGGGCGTGAAGCTCCAGCATCTCTAGACCCAGTCCTCCTGAAGCAGGTGTAGGACCGCGCCCGACCGCTGGGAACCCGCTGCGGCCGGGCCTCCCCACTCAGTCCCCGCAACGGATCAATCGTTGCGGGGGCTTCTTCGCTCGGAGTCAGCGGACCCGCGCGACCGCACGTGTTCCGGGATCGATCTCGTGGTCACACGTCGAACGGTCTCGCTCGTTCGTCAGCGTCCATCCCCACGAGATCCGTCAGACCCATGTGGGAAGGCAAAAAAGTAAGCCAACCACGCCAGGTTGGCGCGCTGTTGGGGCATGATAGAGGGCATGAGCACCGAGTACGCCGAAGCAGCCGAACCCCATGAGCTGTCCGTGACCGAGGCCCGCGACCACTTCTCCGAGCGCATCAACCGCGCCCACTACGGCGGTGAGGTCACTTTCGTCACCCGTGGCCGCCGTCATCAGCGAGCTGCCGCAATCGTTCCGGCCGACATGGTCGACCACTACGAAGAACTGCTGGACGAGCGCGATGCCCGCATCGCCGCCGAGCGCTTGGCCGACATCAAAGCTGGCCGTTCCACGACGGTGCCCTTCGACGAGGCGATGCGCCAGATCGGTCTGGACGAAGAAGAGCTGGGCCGGTGAGCGACCTCTATACCGTGTCCTTCGCCGACCAGGCGCTCAAGCAACTCGGCGAACTCGACAAGCCCATCCGGCTCCGCATCGCCCGCAAGGTCCAGGAACTGGCGGCCGACCCACGCCCGCCCGGGAGCATCCCACTCAAAGGCGACACTGGCGCCTGGCGGGTGAAGGCGGGCGACTACCGGATCATCTACACGATCCACGACGGTCAGCTCGTGGTGCTCGTACTGAGTGTGGCCCACCGGCGAGAGGTCTACCGAGACCTGTGACTCCGGAGCGACGAAAACAGCTTCGACCGACCGAGTGCTGGTGCGTGACACCCAGAACCGCGGTCTCGGCCATGTGGCGTACTCCGCCGGCGCCTGGGCGTCCTTCCTCCGGGGCGTGGAGCTCCAGCGTTCCTAGGACCCACTGACACGCAGCGGCTGGCCGTTTTTCCGGCCAGCCGTTTTCTGTTGCCCGAAAAGAATCGGCAACCCTATCAATTCGGGCAAACGCAGAACAATAACCCCGGGTGTGCGGGTTAGGTGTCATCGCTCTGGCCAGCGACGACGATCTTTTTTGAAATATCCGGCATTACTTACCGGTACCGTCTCCACCACCCACCCCCGCCCCCTAACATGTTTTCCGAACACACAACTGAACCCACAAAATGACCCCGCAGCGGTCGTAAACCGCTCGGGGCCGTGGCCAGCAAACTCACCACTTCAAGCCAGAAGGATTGCCAGCATGCGCCAGTTTAGCGCTGCCCTCCTCAGCCGTGCCCTCGGCCCGCTGATGGACTTCCTCTCCTCCCCCCGCGGACGCCACTCCGCGGTGGCCGGTCGCCGCCGCCGCTCCACCCGCGTCCGCCGCTACGTTCCCGCGCCCCTCCCCGCGCCCGAGGCCGCGTCCGCCTCCGCGCCCCGCCCGGCGCCTCCGGGCCAGACCGTCCCGGCCGAGGACGTGGCCCTGATCCGGCCCTACGCTTCGCCGGGGCACGAACGTGAGCGGGAGCGTGGCCGAAAGCCCCAGGCCAAGGTCCCCCGGCCGCGTGGCCACCAGCCTTCGCGGGTGCCGGCACCGGCACCGGCACCGGCACCGGTGTCGGCCGAGGCCGAGGTGGCACGCGAGTTCGCCCGGGTCCAGGCCCGCGCCAGGGCGCTGGCCCGGGAGTGGGCGGCCACGCCCGTCCCGGCCGGTGACCTGCTCTCCGGCCCCTCCGAGTGGGACGAACTCGCCGGACTCACCCGCACCTGGCTCGACCGGCAGCGCCAGGCGGTGCCCGCATGAGCCTCCTGTACTGGGAGCCCCGCTCCTACGGGCGCGGCCTGGCCGACCTGTCAGCCGCCCGCCGTGACCTGGCCGGGGACCTGTCCGGCTTCGCCCCCGATCTGGTGGACACCGCCCGGCTGTGCCTGCACGAGCTGCACGCCAACGCCTGCAAGTACGGCCGCCCCGGCGGCGAGGTCACCCGCCACCTGGTCCTGAACGAGGGCCACGTCCTGAGGCTGACCGTGCACAACGACCACGGAACCGGCTCGGTCCCGCGCGTCCCGGTCGAGCGCACCGGCGACGAGTGGGACCGGGCCGAGGGCCAGCGCGGGCTGTTGCTGGTGGACGGCCTCGCCGACGGGTGGGGCCACTACGCCTGGCCGGTCCGGTCGGGCCTGGGCGTCCTGGTGTGGGCCTCCTTCGCCCTGGACCCGGCCGCCGTCCCCCGGGAGGAGGTCGGCTTCGGGATCCCCGTCCGCTGAGCTCCTCCGGGCCGTGGGACCGGTTCCCACGGCCCCTCCCTCCACCATCGGCAAGGACCCGTATGCCCAGCCAGAAGCACCAGGTCCCACTACGGATCATCCAGAATCAGCCCGCCCTGGCTCCGTTCCTGCTCAAGAAGGTCCTGGGCTATGAGCTGCCCGCGCATACCGAGACGACCTTCACCTCGTCCCACCTGGGCAACTGCACGCCCAAGGAGTGGACCAGCGACGAGGCTGTGGTGCTGCGCGATGGCACCCAGGCGGTCCTGGCCATCGCGGTGGAGCGCCAGGACGGCCGGGACAAGGACAAACGCCTGAGCTGGCCCGCCTATTTGTCGGTTCTGCACGGGCGTCTGGAATGCCCGGCGGTGCTGATCGTGCTGTGTCCGGACCGAGCGCTGGCGAGTTGGTGCGCCCAGCCCATGAGAAGCACCGTCCGTTCTACTATGACTATGTACTGGCCGGTCTCAACGAGGCCGCCCGGAAGGAGTTGGAGGGCTTGATGTCCGTGGACACCTACAACTGGCAGAGCGACTTCGCCCGCAAGTACGTTGGCCTCGGCCGCGAAGAGGGCCGCGAAGAGGGAGTGGCCCATAGCGTGGTCGCGGTCCTCACCGCACGCGGCCTCACCGTCTCCGACCAGGTCCGCCGACGCATCGAGTCCTGCACCGACCTGGAGACCCTGGAGGCGTGGGTTCCCAAGGCCGTCACCGTCGACCGCCCCGAGGACCTCTTCGACTGACCTCTTCCGGCGGTCCCGCTGCCCGGTGGGGTGGCCGTGGGCACGCCCCCACGGTCACCGGAGACCCTCTGGAACGAGGCGGCCGTGGTTACCATGGCGCATGGCCAGCGAATCCCCCGCGGCGGCGCGGAACCGCCGCGAGCAGCTCCGCGACTTCCTGCGCACCCGCCGGGCACGGCTCACACCCCGTGACGTCGGCATGGCCGAGGGAGGCGGCAGGCGCCGGACACCGGGCCTGCGGCGCGAGGAGGTCGCCGTGCTGGCCGGGGTGGGCGTCTCCTGGTACACCTGGCTCGAACAGGGACGCGACATCAACGTCTCGGGCGAGGTGCTCGACGCGATCAGCCGGGCGCTGCGCCTGACCGGACCCGAGCGCGCGCACCTGTACGCGCTGGCCGGTCTCAACCCGCCACGGGCCGGCGGGGCACGGGAGACCTCGGTCACCCCGGAGCTGCGGAACCTGATCGACGCGTGGACGCCGCGGCCCGCGATGCTGCGGGACCGGCACTGGAACCTGCTCGCGGTCAACGACGCGGCGCGGACGGTGTTCGGCTACGGCGACACCGACCACAACTGCCTCGTCACGTTCTTCACCAACGCCCGGTACCGCGACATGCACGTCCACTGGGCGTCGGTCGCGCCGGACGTCGTCGCCTCCTTCCGCGCCGACGCGGCGCACTTCCCCGACGACCCGGAGTTCGCCCGGCTGGTCGACGACCTCAGCGCCGTGAGCCCCGAGTTCACCGACCTGTGGTCCCGCCACGACGTGGGCGACCACGTCCAGGCGGTGAAGGCAGTCCTCCACCCCGAAGCCGGTGACCTGGTCTTCGACAAGACGACCCTGACGGTGGCCGACCGCCCGGACTGGCACCTGGAGCTGTACAACCCGCGTCCCGGCACCGGGACCGGGGACCGGCTCGAACGGCTGACGCGGGTCAGGACCGGCGCCCCGGCCTGACCGGCCGCCGAACCTGGTGGTGTCACTCCCCGGACGAACGAGCCCTGTCGGTGCCGCGCTCCGGCTGGAACGTTGAGTCCCATGACACACGACACTTCCCGATTCGACGACAGGACCGCGCTCATCACCGGCGGTACGAGCGGCATGGGGCTGGCCACCGCGCGAAGGCTGCTCTCCGAGGGCGCGCGGGTGGTCATCACCGGGCGCGACAAGAACCGGCTGGACGCCGCGGTCGAGGACCTGGACGGCGGGGACCGCGTCCTCGCGGTCCGCGGTGACGCGGCGAGCCTCGACGACCTCGACGCACTGGCGGACCGGATCCGGGGCCGGTACGGGCGGCTGGACGTGGTCTTCGCCAACGCGGGCGTCGCCTCGTTCCAGCCCAACGGCGACGTCACGGAGGCCGAGTTCGACCGCCTCGTGGACGTCAACTTCAAGGGGGTGTTCTTCACCGTCCAGAAGGCCGTCCCGCTGCTGTCCGACCACGCGGCGATCGTGATCAACGCTTCGTGGACGCTGCACCGCGGCATGCCCGGCGCCACCCTCTACGCGGCGACCAAGGCCGCCGTGCACAACCTGGCGCACACCCTCGCGGCGGAACTGGGGCCGAGGGGGATCCGGGTCAACTCCGTGAGCCCCGGCTACATCGAGACCGCGATGTTCCACGCCGCCGTCCCCGCCGGGCAGAAGGACACCGTCGTCGCCGGGGTGGTGTCGGGCCGCCTCGGTACCGCCGACGACGTCGCGGGCGCGGTCGCCTTCCTCGCCTCAGATGACGCGGCCTACGTCAACGGACAGGACCTGGTCATCGACGGCGGCCTGGTCGCCGCCATCCCCGGGGCGGCGGTGTAGCCGTGGCCGCCGGGCCGGCGCCGAGCTGACGAACTGACAGGGACGTCCCCGGTCCCCGGCGGGCCTGGTCCTCGGCGGGCCCGGTCCCCGGCGGGCCCCGGTCCGCTCCTTCGCGGGCCGGGGCCCTCGCACGGGGCCGGGACGGCGGCCCCGTGCGGTGGTGCCCGCTCGGCCCCCGAGACGGCGTGCGGGCGGCGCGGAGCAGCGGAGTCCGGCGCGCGTCAGACGGTGCGCTCGTCGACGCCGATGGCGCCGACACCGCTGCTGAACCAGGCGCACTCGCCCTGGGACTGGCCGGACCTCCCCGGCCTCAGCGTGACCCAGTGGCCGTTCACGTCCGGAGCCCGGCCGCAGACGACGACGGCCCGGAACTTCATGGCGCGGTCGGTGCGGTTGACGCAGAAGGCGATTCCCACGTCGGGGTCGTTGTTGTGCCTGAAGGTGTCGCAGTCCAGCACCAGGGCGGACGCCGGGACGGGAGTGAGGACCGTGCCGAGGACGACGGCCGCGGCACCGGTCGCGAGAACGCGCTTCAGGCCAGAGAAACCGGACATGCGTTTCCTTTCGGGAGGAATGAAACACAGGGTGCCTCCATCGCTACGGATGGTGGCCAACTCTGGTGTTTCCTCGCCGCGACCCCCGGAATCCTTTCGCACGATCTTTTCCCGTACCTGGCCGGCCAGGTTCTTCCGCTCCGGCCCGTCCGGGGCGGTGGCGCGTCCAAAGGGAGCGCCCGGTTCGGGAGTCCCTCGGGCCGAGCACCCCGGAAGCATGGCGTAACACAGCGTTGAACACTAGTTGCCGTTGGTGCGGGCGGGGTAGTCGCCACAGGAACGTCCGGGGAACGGACACCGGAGAGGAGAGAGGGATGCGGATGTCGATCGACCGGTTGAAGCTCTGGTTGGGCGCGGTTCCGGCCGCGGTGGTCGCTTCCTCGGTGCTGGCTCTCAGCGCCTGCGGGGACGGGGGCACCGCCGGGGGCGAGGAGGGCCCCGACGTCGAGGACGTGCAGGAGGACGGCGAGGGCGACGAGGAGGGGGACGGGGACGACGAGAACGTCGAGCTGGGCAGCACGGTGACGGTCTCCTCCGAGGTCACGGAGGTGCTGTCCAACCAGTCGTTCCGGCTGGAGGGAACCGACGACTGGGAGAACGACCCGCTGCTCGTGGTCTCGGCGCGGCAGGCGGACGTCGCCGCGGGCGATGTCGTCGAGGTGACCGGCACGGTCGAGGAGTTCGAGTACACCACCTACAGCGAGGACTACTCGCTCGCGGAGGAGGGCGACTACGAGCACTTCGAGGAGCAGCGGTTCATCGTGGCCGACCAGGTGAGCCAGGTCGCCTCGCCTTCGCCCGGCACCGAGTAGCGGTGGGGCGTGTCGGCAGGGCCCGCTCGGCGCCGCTGGTGCCGACACCGCCGCTGTGGGCCGCGCACCGGCCCCGGGGCCGGCCGGAGGCCTTGGCGAGGGAGGGGCCGTCCGGTCCGGGAATCCCTCAGACCAGGCGCTCCGGAACCACGATGTAACACATTGTTAAATCCTCGTTGCCGCTGGTTCGTAAGGGGTAGTCGCCGTCAGGAATGTCTGAAGGACAGGCGTCAGAGAGGAGAGAGGGATACAGATGTCGATCGACCAGTTGAAGTTCTGGATGCGCGCGCTCTCGGCCGCGGCGGTCGCTTCCTCGGTGCTGGCTCTCAGCGCCTGCGGGGAGGACACCGCCGGGGGCGAGCAGGGAACCGACGTCGAGGACGTGCAGGAGGACGGCGGCGAAGGCGCTGACGTGGGCAGCACGGTGACGGTCTCCTCCGAGGTCACGGAGGTGCTGTCCAGCCAGTCGTTCCGGCTGGAGGGAGCCGACGACTGGGAGAACGACCCGCTGCTCGTGGTCTCCGCGGAGCAGGCGAACGTCAGTGAGGGCGACGTCGTCGAGGTGACCGGCACGGTCGAGGACTTCGACTACACCACCTACAGCGAGGACTACGAGCTCGGGGACGAGGGCGTCTACGAGGACTTCGACGACCAGAGGTTCATCGTGGCCGACCAGGTGAGCCCGGTCGCCTCGCCCTCGCCCGACGAGTAGCGGCTGGCGCATCGGCGGAAGGCGGCGGTCGGCGTAGTCCGCTCGGCTGCGCGACCGGGTCCGTGGGGCGGGAGCGGCCGGAATCGGCCGGGCTCGCCGCCCCCGGGCCCGGTCGGCCACGGTCGCGCTGGTTCATCCGCCAGCAGGCCCGAAAAGTGGGGGTTTCGTATGCCGCCGAACCCGGGGAGCGCGGTTTTGTGCGCTGCGGTGTTCTGATGCGTGAGATTCGTGTGCGCTCAGAGGGTTTGGAGAGAAGATCACGGGCAGGTAACAACTACGGCGTTCTCCTGGCGTCGAAGCGGTTCCCGCGAGGAACCGCGGCTCCCACCCGGTCCCGGGCTCTCCTCCCGGGACCATCCCTTCCATCGGAAGGGTCGTTGCGGAGTAACTGTGTGCCGGACGAGGTTCCCGGGTTTCCCGGTCCAGGGGGGCGATCGGGAAACCCGGGAACCTCGACGGAGTCAGCCGGAGCGGATCCTAGAAGCGGTCGAGCAACTGGGCGCAGCGGATCAGGCCCAGGTGCGAGTACGCCTGCGGGTGGTTGCCCAGGGCCCGCTCGGTCACCGGATCGAACTCCTCCGGGATGAGCCCGGTCGGCCCGGCGCAGTCCACCAGGTGCTTGAACAGCTCCTCGGCCTCCGCGCGGCGCCCGGTCAGCAGGTAGGCCTCGATCAGCCACGTGGTGCACAGGTGGAAACCACCCTCACCACCGGGCAGGCCGTCGTCGCGGTGGTACCGGTAGACCGTCGGGCCGTTGCGCAGCTCCGCCTCCACGGCCGTCACGGTGGCCTGGAAGCGCTCGTCGGTCGGGTCGATCAGCCCGGACAGGCCGATGTGCAGCGACGCCGCGTCCAGGTCGGTGCCGTCGTAGGCGGTCGTGAAGGCCTGCGCCTCCTCGTTCCAGCCCTTCTCCAGCACCTCGGCGGCGATGTCGTCGCGCAGCCCCGGCCAGGACGGGTCCACCTCGCGGCCGTACCGCCCGGCCAGGTCGACGGCGCGGTCCAGGGTCACCCAGCACATCACCTTGGAGTAGACGCGCTGACGGGGCTCGTCGCGCTCCTCCCAGATGCCGTGGTCGGGCTCGTGCCAGCGCCGGGCGACGGCCTCGGCCATCGACCGCACCAGGTGCCAGTCGCGGTCGGCGAGCGTGCCGCGCACCGACGACAGCTTCGCGATCAGCTCCACGACGGGGCCGAACACGTCCATCTGCACCTGGTGGTCGGCCAGGTTGCCGATCCGGACCGGCCGCGACCCCGCGTACCCCGACAGCGACTCCACGACCTCCTCCGGACCCAGGTTGGTGCCCCGCAGCGAGTACAGCGGGCGCAGCAGCTCCGGTCCGGGCAGCGACTCCACGACCCGGTGCACCCAGTCCAGGAACTCCTCGGCCTCGGCCGTGGAACCCAGGGAGACCAGCGACTGCACGGTCAGGGCGCCGTCGCGCAGCCAGCAGTACCGGTAGTCCCAGTTGCGGACGCCGCCGATCTCCTCGGGCAGCGACGTGGTCGCGGCGGCCATCACGCCGCCGGTCGAGGTACACAGCCCGCGCAGGGTGAGTGCGCTGCGCGCCGCGAGCTGCTGGGCGGTGTCGGGCAGGGTGAGGCCGTCGAGCCAGGTCGACCAGTGCTCGTCGGCCATCCGCTGGCGCTCGGACTCGGGCAGCGTCGCGCGCACGAGGGAGTCGGTGCCGCAGCGCAGCTCCAGCACCACCGGGTGGTCCGAGGACGGGTGGACGACCGCGCGGGCGACGTCGGCGACGCCGTCGTGCTCGACCTCCCAGTCCACACCGGGCGAGTACAGCGCCATCGGGAAGTCGGCGCCCTCCACGAGCAGGCCGTTCTCCTGGCGGGTGATGCGCACGGGCGCGCGGCCGAAGTCGGGGCGGGGCGCGAACTCGACGGTCGCCGGGGTGACGCCGCTGATCACCCGGACGAGGTCGCTGCGGCCCTGCGGGTTGCCGTGGGCGAGGTAGTCGGTGACGTCCATGCGCGACCAGCGGGTGCGCACGGTCATGGTGCCGGGCAGGTAGCGCTGGCCCAGCGGCCGGCCGCCGTGGGCGGGGGCGATGGCGAACACGCCTGCCTGCCGGCCGCCCAGGACCTCGGCGAACAGGGCGCCCGAGTCGGGCTCGGGGTGGCAGAACCAGAGCAGGCGCGCGTCCGGGCCGACGAGGGCGACCGAGTTCTGGTTGGAGAGCATCGACATGCGCTCGATGGGGGTCGGGCGCTCGCCGAACACCCAGGAGCGGCGCTCGGTGGCCAGCACGGACAGCAGGGACGCGGCGCTCGGGGTGTCGGGCACGCGGTGGGGGGCCACGGTGGGCTCCTCACCGACCCGCACACCGGCGTCGGCGCCGTTCAGCCGCATGAAGACGGGCTCCTCGCCGTCGCCGCCGCCGATGTAGAGGGTGGCGTTGGCCCCGACCTGCTCGCGGAGCAGCTCCAGTGCGGCGGCCTTGTCGGCGGGCGAGGTGTCGGGACCGGCCGCGGCGCCGGGACCGATGGTCAGGTCGGTGTCGAACTCGGTTCCGTGCGCGCCGACAAGGCGCACCTCGGCGGGCAGGCGCGAGAGCGCGGCCAGGTCCCGCAGAGGACGGGAGGAGATGACCGCGCACACGGTGCCGGGCAGGTCGGCCAGGTCGCGCAGCGCTCGCAGGGCCTCGGGCAGCGGTCGCCCGTGTGCCGGGTCGACCGGGGCGAGGGCGCCGTCGTAGTCACAGGCGACGAGTAGTCGCGAGGTTCTGGCCAGAGCGGAGACACGCTGCCGGACGTCCACGGGCATGCCCGTGGAGACGGTGCTCTCCGGGAATCCCGGAACCGCCTCGACCGCTTGGGTGAGCGTCACGTTGCCTCCTCCATCGGTCCATATGACCTGGGGAAATGGGTGATCTGTAGGACTCCGCGCGCATGATGCCGGTTCACGCTGATACGGGTGTGGGAAAAGGTGAGCCCAGGGCTTGTGGCGCGGGACGGGACTTCAGGGGATAGTTGGGGAGAGTCCCTCAGGAGCTTTTTTACGTATATGCGGGCAAAGTGGGTCGTGCCAGACGCAAAGAGCCGGTCCACAAGAAGTCAACGCGAGACTACCCCCGCCTCACCCGTACCTGCGACATCAGATTCCGGTGATGCAGGTCACGAATCGGCCGCAAAAGGGCAGGAAAGCCGTGTCTCCCGGCTCGCGCGAGCCCGCGATCACCCGCTGTCATGGAGGATCGGCCGCGCCCGGCCCCGGAGACGGCCGCGGACCGCCGACCGGCCTCGGGGACGTGCCGTGAAGCACACCGGCGGCGCCGGCCGGGCACGTCCCGGTGAGCCGGCCGGGAAACGGGACCCGGGACCACCGCGGGTGCGAGGTGAGGGGCCTCCTCGCTGATGATCTTGCTCCTGGTGGCACTGTCGGCGTTCCGCAGTGTCACCAGGAGCAAGATCACCGTGGGCGGGCGGGCCCTGACGAACGGAGGGCCCGCCACGTGGAGTGGCGGGCCCCGTGGCTGTGGGATCCGTCGGCCGGACGGCCGGAGGGCTCAGGCGGTCGGACGCCCGGGCGCCCGAACGGTCGGGCGGTCGGGCGTCCGCACGCTCAGGAGGTCTTCCCGGGCTTGCGGAGGTGGTGCACCCACGCGGGCGGGATGTTGGCGAACACCTTCTCGGAGCCGATGCCGTACCGGTCGATCCACTCCTGCACCAGCCAGCTCGTACGCGCCTGGCGCAGGTAGTCCTCGCGGCGGGCGATGACCGCCTTGACCTCCTTGGTGTAGAGGTAGCCGTAGAAGGACATCGTCCCGCCCGGTTCGAGCACCTCGAAGTAGTAGTCGAGGATCTCCCGGACGGTGTCGACGTCGAAGTTCGCGAACGGCAGGCCCGACACGATCACGTCGTAGGAGCGGTCGGTGCCCATGTCGTTGACGAGCTTGGCGTGCACCTCGACGCTGTCGGAGACCTTGGACATGACCGGGTCGGTCTCCAGCAGGTCCTCGACGTGGGCGGCGAACTCGGGGTTGGACTCCACGAGGTCGGCGGTGTCCCCGGGGCGCATCGCCGCGGCGATCCCGCGGCTGATCGCGCCGGTCCCCGCGCCCGCCTCCAGGATGCGCAGCGGCCGGTCGGGTTCGGGTCGTTGTCGGACGTACTCGGCCATCGCGTGGGCCAGGGCGGTGCTGCTGGGAACGATGGAACCGGTGGCGTGGAAGGTTCGTAGCGCCTGGCTGAAGAACAGCCGGGTGTCACGCAGGCGCTCGTCCAACCTCAGGGAGGAGAAGGGTCCGGTAGGACTGTGGGTCTCGGACATACCCGAACGCTAACGCCTCGGCCCCGTCCGAGGGGAGGCGGCACGACCGGTGAACCGGGAAAAGACGCTCCGGGACGGCCGCGGCCAGGCCTCCGCCCGTGTCGGACCAGGGTTCGTTCCGGCACCGGGCCGGGTTCCCCCGGCGCCGGTCCAGACCTCTTCCGGCACCGGGCCGGGTTCCCCAGCACTGGTCCAGACCTCTTCCGGCACCGGGCCGGGTTCCCCCGACCCCGGTCCAGACCTCTTCCGGCACCGGGCCGGGTTCCCCAGCACTGGTCCAGACCTCTTCCGGCACCGGGCCGGGTTCCCCCGACCCCGGGCCGGCCCCCTTCCGGCACCGGGACCTCCGGGGACCCGCCCCGCGACGTCCTATTCTGGGGATATGAGCGAAGCGGCCGGCACCTCCGAGACTCCCGACCACACCCGGACCGCGATGGTCACCGGAGCCTCCAGCGGGATCGGCGAGGAGTTCGCACGCAGGCTCGCCGAGCGCGGTTACTCCCTGATCCTCGTGGCCCGCCGGGTCGAGGAGCTCGAAGCCCTCGCCGCGGAGCTCCGCGTCCGCTACGGGTCCGCCGCCCAGCCCCTGCCCGCCGACCTCGGCACCGAGGAGGGCCTCTCCCAGGTCGCCAAGCGGCTGTCGGCCGACGGAAGCGGCGCCGACGCACCCGTCGACCTGCTCGTCAACAACGCCGGACGCGGCGACGGCGGTCCCTTCGCCGAGCAGGACCCCGCCGAGATCGACTCCATGCTCGACCTCAACGTGCGCGCGGTCGTCCAGTTGGCCCGCGCCGTCCTGCCGGTGCAGATCGCCCGCAAGAGGGAGGGGCGGACCCGGGGCGGGGTCGGCGTCATCAACGTCTCCTCCGTCGCGGGCGAGGTCACCGCCAACCCCGGCGGCTCGGTGTACGGGGCGGGCAAGAAGTTCGTCAGCCTGTGGAGCGAGAGCGTCGCCGCCGAGGTCTCCGAGCACGGCGTGAGCGTCACCGCGGTCCTGCCCGGCTTCGTACGCACCGACATGACCCGCAGGGTCCAGGAGAGCGGGCTGCCCGCGTTCGCGTTCGTCCCCAAGGAGCGGGTCGTCCGCGATTCCCTCACCGCCTGGGCCGCCGGACGCCCCAGGATCGTCCCCGGGGCCCAGTACAAGGCCGCCACGGGCATCCTGCGCCTCCTGCCCAAGCCGCTCGTGCGCGCCGTCGCGCGCAGGGTCCAGTGAGGCGGGGTTCCACCGGGCCCCGGTGCGGGCGCGGGCGGGATGTGGCCTATTCCGCGACCACATGCTGAGACACCCTCGATCCGGTGCGGCATCGGGACGCCGGACCGCCTACGCTGGTAGCGCATCTGCCGGTCGAGGAAAGACGCCATGAAGACCTTCGAAGAGCTGTTCGCCGAGCTGTCCGAGAAGGCGCGCTCCCGCCCCGAGGGGTCAGGGACCGTCGCCCAGCTCGACGCCGGTGTCCATGCCATCGGCAAGAAGGTCGTCGAGGAGGCCGCCGAGGTCTGGATGGCCGCCGAGTACGAGTCGGACGAACAGGCGGCCGAAGAGATCTCCCAGCTCCTCTACCACCTCCAGGTCCTGATGCTGGCGCGCGGGCTGCGCCTTGAGGACGTCTACAAGCATCTGTAGGTCGGCGCGCACCCTTCGCGCGTACCGGCCCCTGACGGACGTCCCCGTAACCGCAGCCACAGAAAGCCGTGAACATGCCCGACATGCTGAGAATCGCCGTGCCCAACAAGGGCCAGCTCTCCGAACCCGCCGTGGAGATGCTGCGCGAGGCCGGCTACCGCCAGCGCAAGAGCAGCCGCGACCTGGTCATGGTCGACCCCGACAACGACACCGAGTTCTTCTTCCTGCGCCCCAAGGACATCGCCGTCTACGTCGGTGAGGGCATCCTCCAGGCCGGGATCACCGGACGCGACATGCTGCTCGACTCCGGCGCTCCCGTGGACGAGGTCCTCCCGCTGGGCTTCGGCGGGTCCACCTTCCGCTTCGCCGCCCCCGGCGGCGCGGACATGAAGGTGTCCGACCTCAACGGCAAGCGGATCGCCACGTCCTTCGACGGGCTCCTGCGCTCCTACCTGGACAAGCAGGGCGTCGACGCCCGCGTCATCCACCTGGACGGCGCGGTCGAGAGCTCCGTCAAGCTCGGCGTCGCCGACGCCGTCGCCGACGTGGTCTCCACCGGGACCACCCTGCGCCAGGCGGGCATGGAGACCTTCGGCGACCCGATCCTGGTCTCCGAGGCGGTCGTCATCCGGCCCACCGGTGCGGGGGAGGACCCCCAGATCGAGACGATGCTGCGCCGTCTGCGCGGCGTCCTGGTCGCCCGCGACTACGTGATGATGGACTACGACGTGCACGCCGAGCGCCTGGAGGCGGCGGTCGCGCTCACTCCGGGCATGGAGGGGCCGACGGTCTCCCCGCTGCACCGCGAGGGCTGGGTCGCGGTCCGGTCGATGGTGCGGCGCAAGGACGCCCAGCGCATCATGGACGACCTGTGGCAGCTCGGCGCCCGCGCCATCCTGGTCACCGACATCTACGCCTGCCGCCTGTGACGTACCGGCCGCAGGTGCTGCCCGTGTGAGGGGTGGGCCCCGCCTCCCGTCGGTCCTTTGCCCACGGCGCGGTTCGACCGCCGAGAGTCCGTGAGTACGGGACCACGGCGGGCGGGGCCCCTCCGTGTCCTCGCCGGCCCGCGCCGCCTCCGGCCGGTGCGCCGGCGCACCGGCGCGCCGGTTCCCGCGGTCAGCCGTCCAGGACGGACCGGTCCGTCTCCAGGGGGCGCAGCCCGACGGCGAACTCCACACCACTGTCGTAGTCGACCTGCCGCAGTGTTCCCACGTCGGCGAACATCCCGTCGACCCGGTGGCCGAACAGGTGGGACAGCGCGAGGGTGAGGCCGCCGAGGGTCTCGGGGCCCGGCACCAGCAGGTAGGACTCGGTTCCCTCCCCGTACTCCACGAGCCCGACACCCCCGGGAAGCGGCGGCGACGGTGCGCCCGCCGCCGCGACCGGTACGCACACCCGCACGCACATCCGGGACGCCCCGCTCCCCGCCACCGGCTCCGGGGACCTCCACCACCGGCCGTCGACGTCCCAGCCGCGCTCGTGGGCCACACCGCCGAGCACGTCCGCCAGCGCCGAGGTGTCGGCGCGCATGCGGTCCGTGTCGTAGTCCTCGCCGTACTCGGCGGTCACCGCCGTGACCGCGGTGCGCGCCCGCCTGGCGCGGACCCCGACCTCCGGCTCCCACGCCAGGGCGGCGGACGCCTCCGCCAGCGCACGGTCCTGCTCGCTCCGCTCCCGCCGGAGGTCCTCGGCGTGCCGGCGCAGGACCTCCGGCGCGAGGCCGGGGTCGTCGACCAGCCGGCGGATCCGGGGCAGGTCCAGGCCGGCGCGGCGCAGGGCGAGGATCCGTCCGGCGCGCCCGATCTGGTCGACGGTGTACCAGCGGAACTGCGTGTCCGCGTCCACCCGGGCCGGCACCAGCAGGCCCTGGGAGTGGTAGTGGCGCAGCGCCTTGGCCGAGAGGCCGGTGAGTTGGCTGAACGTGCCGATGGGAAGCATGGTTCCACTCTGGGCCTTCCCCCGAGGGGAAGGTCAAGCCGGTGTTCGCACCACCGCGGAGCGTGGCACGGGCACAATGTGAGGATGAACCAGCGAACCCCAGACGTTGCCCGAACCGACCTCCACGAGCACGGGGAAGACCTCCACGAGCCCGAGGGGGAGACGGTCACGCTGGCCAGGGTGACCGGGGAGACCGGTGGCGACCTCGTGCTGCGCCGGGCGGGCGCGCACTACGAGATCTACTCCAACGGCCTGTTCCTCATGGACACCCGCGACGGGACCTCCGAGCGGGAGATGGTGCGCGCCGGCCTCGCCGCGCTCCCCGCGGGCCGCTCCCGTTCCCGCGTGCTCATCGGCGGGCTGGGTGTGGGCTTCTCCGCCCGCGAGGCGCTGGACCACTCCAAGGTGTCGAGGGTGGACGTGGTGGAGCTCGAACCCCAGGTGATCGCCTGGCACGACGGCGAGCTGGGAGAGGCCGCCGAGTACGTGCACCAGGACCCGCGATGCAGGGTCGTCAACGCCGACATCGTCGCGTGGCTGGAGGAGGCCGCCTCCGCCGACAAGCCCGTCCGCTACGACGTGATCTGCCTGGACACCGACAACGGGCCCGACTGGACGGTGGTGGAGAACAACAACCGCCTCTACGAGGCCTCGGGGCTGGAGCGGCTCACCCGACTGCTCACCCCCGGCGGGGCGCTGGTCTTCTGGAGCGCCAACGCGGTGCCCTCCTTCGAGGAGCTGCTGCGCGGGCGGTTCGCGTCGGTGGAGGTCATCGAGGTCCCGGTCGCCCGGGGCGTGCCCGACAACCTCTACCTGGCACGCGAACCGCTGACGTGACCGGGGACGCGCGGCGCCACCGTCAGTGCGGGGCCTGCCGGGGCGCCCGGGCCTCCCGGGGCGCCCGCGCACGCGCCCAGGAGCCCCGGACACGTGCGAGCGGGACGGCGGCGTAGGGCGAGTCCACCGGAGGCTCAGCTCCGGGTGTCGGACATGTAGGCCGTGAACTCGTCCAGGGTGATCAGCCCGTCGCCGTCCTCGTCCATGGCCTTGATCGCCCCCAGGGCCTGGTCCTCGGTGCAGCTGTCCCCCAGGCGGTGCATCAGGTCGGCGTACTCCTGGGCGGAGATGCGCCCGTCGCTGTCGGCGTCGACGAACGCGAAGGTCGTCGCGTACTCGTTGGTGTCGGGCATCTTCGTCTCCAGGGGCTCGCGGGGCGGGATCCGGCGAAAGGCTACCGGTAGGCGCCGCCCGTGTGGAGTGCGCCACGGCGTCCGGCACCCAGCGGACCACTCGACATGGACCAAGGGTCACCGGGCCGGTGCTTTCGGTGGCGCCACGCGGCCGACACAGTGAATCGAGTCGTCGCCTTCATCTTTCGTTCACCTTTTCTCTCTTCGCTGCTCAGACGAGGGCTCTTGCATGGGAGTGTGCCCGGCGAACGCGCCGGGACTTCCCGAAACGGGTCGGCGGTCCCCCTGCCGGCTGAGGTTCAAGAGTCAAGGATTTCTACGTGATCTCTAAGAAGTGGCTTCAGGTCGCCGGTGTCGCCGGAGCTTTTCCTTTCATCCTCACCGCCTGCGGTGGCGGCGATGACGCCGATGCCTCCGGTGGAGGCAGCGAGCTGTCCGGACAGATCCAGATCGACGGCTCCAGCACCGTGGGCCCGCTCTCCGAGGTCGCCGCCGAACTGTTCATGCAGAAGAACTCCGGAGTCCAGGTCTCGGTCGCCATGTCGGGCACCGGCGGCGGCTTCGAGCGGTTCTGCAACGGCGAGACCGACATGAACGACGCCTCCCGCGAGATCTCGGAGGAGGAGGTCGCACTCTGCGAGGAGAACGGCATCGCCTACGAGGACGTCCAGGTCGCCAACGACGCCCTGGCCCTCGTCGTCAACCCCGAGAACCCGGTCGACTGCCTGACCGTCGACCAGGCCAAGCAGATCTGGGACGAGGGCTCCTCCGTCACCACCTGGGGTGACGTCGAAGGCCTGGAGAGCGGTGACATCGCGGACTCGGAGATCACCCTCTACGGCCCCGGTACGGACTCCGGCACCTTCGACTACTTCACCGAGGCGATCAACGGTGAGGAGGGCCGCATCCGCACCGACTACACCGACATCGGCGAGGACGACCAGGCCGCCGTGGTCGGCGTCGAGGGCGACGTCAACGCCATGGCCTACATCCCCTACTCCTACTTCACCGAGGCCGGCGACTCGATCAAGCCGCTCCAGATCGACAGCGGCGAGGGCTGCGTCGAGCCGACCCTGGAGAACGTCCAGTCGGGCGCCTACACCCCGCTGGGCCGCGGCCTCTTCGTCTACGCCAGCGACGTCGCCCTGGAGCGCGAGGAGTCGGTGGCCTTCATGAACTTCTACATCGAGAACTCCACCGAGATCACCGAGACCGCCGGCTTCATCCCGCTGACCGAGGAGCAGATGACCGCCAGCAACGAGCAGATCGCCTCGCTCACCGGTAACTGACGAACCCCGACCTGAGAGCCAATCAGCCATGGCACACAGCAGCATGGCGGCTTCCACGGCCGGCGCGAGCCCGCGCCGGCCGTTGGCGGGCGCCGGAACATCCCGCTGGGGGGAGAAGGTCATCAAGACCTTCCTCGCCCTGTGCGCGGCCTTCTCCATCCTGGTCACGACGGGGATCGTCATCTCCCTCGTCGTCCCGACGGTGAACTTCTTCGGCCAGATCCCGCTGGTGGAGTTCCTGACCGGCACGACCTGGGCCCCGGCGTTCGCCAACCCCTCCTTCGGCGTCCTGCCGATCGTCGTGGGCACCCTGATCGTCGTCGTCACCGCGCTGGCGGTCGCGATCCCGGTCGGCCTCGCCTCGGCCATCTACCTGTCGGAGTACGCCTCCTCCCGGGTGCGCAAGGTGGTCAAGCCCGCGCTGGAGGTCCTGGAGGGCATCCCGACCGTCGCGATCGGCCTCTTCGCGTTCTTCTTCATGCGTCCGCTGGCCGAGCGGTACCTCCCGTTCCTCCCCTGGGACACCCCGTTCTCCATCGGTATCGCCGGTGTGGCCGTGGGCCTGCTGATCGTCCCGCTGGTCGCCTCCGTCTCCGAGGACGCGATGCGCTCGGTCCCCGCCGGACTGCGTGAGGGCGCCTACGCCCTGGGCGCCAGCAAGATGCGGGTGTCGATGCGTGTGATCTTCCCGGCCGCGATCTCCGGCATCATCGCCGCGGTCGTCCTGGGCACGTCGCGCGCCATCGGCGAGACGATGGTCGTCCTCATCGCCGCGGGCGCCGGAAACCCGAACCTGACGTTCAACTGGTTCGGCTCGGCCCAGACCATGACCGCCTACATCGGCGGCACCGCCACGGGTGACATCTCGCAGGGCACGGTCGTCTACGACACGATCTTCGCGGTCGGCGCCCTGCTGTTCACGATGACCCTGACCATGAACATCATCGCGACCCGCCTGGTCCGCCGCTTCCGTGAGGTGTACGAGTAATGGTCATCCAGAAGGGCAAGCAGCCCCAGAGGGCGCGCCTGGCCGTGGCGGGGGCACGCAACGCCACCGAGAGCGTGTTCGGCGCGAGTTCGCGCGCGGACCGCATCGGCAACGTGCTCTTCCGCTCCCTGCTGCTGCTCGGCATGGGATTCGCCCTCCTCGGCATGGTGTCCATCATCGTCTGGTCGTTCGTCGACGGCGCACCCCGGCTGGACATGAACCTGATCACCGCGGGCCCCTCCTCCATCACGCCGGAGACCGCCGGATACCGCACCGCGATCCTCGGGTCGCTGTACGTGATCGGCGGCGTCATCCTGTTCATCGTCCCCGTGGGCGTGGGCGCGGCGGTCTACCTGGAGGAGTACGCCGACCAGACCCGGTGGTGGAACCGCCTCATCGAGGTCAACATCCAAAACCTCGCCGCGGTGCCCTCCATCGTCTTCGGCATCCTGGGCCTGGCGTTCATCGTGCGCGGCCCGCTCGACCTCGGCTTCGTCGCCGCGGCGGGGTCGCTCACACTGTCGCTGCTGGTCCTGCCCACCGTCATCCTCGCCTCCCGCGAGGCGATCCGGGCCGTGCCGCCGTCCACCCGCCTGGGCTCCCTCGGGCTGGGGGCCACCCAGTGGCAGACCATCTGGCACCACGTCCTGCCCGGAGCGCTGCCCGGCATCATCACCGGCGTCATCCTGTCCGTGTCCCGCGCCATCGGTGAGGCGGCACCGCTGCTGCTGGTCGGCGCGGTCACCTTCGTGATGTTCGACCCGTCGTTCTTCGAGGGCCAGTTCTCCGTGCTCCCCGTCCAGATCTTCAACTACGCGGGCCGCCCCCAGGAGGAGTTCCGCGTGCTGGCGTCCGCGGGCGTCATCCTCATGCTGGCCGTGCTCCTGGTGATGAACTCCTTCGCCATCTGGCTGCGCAACCACTACGAGAACAAGAACGCGAGGTGAGCACGGTGCCGGACAACAGTGGGCACGAGACCACCGGGACCGCTCCCGGGACCACCGGGACGGCTCCCGGGACCGCTCCCGGAGGCGTCGGCACCGCCTCCCCGGACGAGGTCCCCGTGTTCGAGCTCGGTGACGTGTCGGTCTCCTACAACGGGAACCCCGCCCTGGCGGGCGTGACCATGGACATCGGCGCCAAGGAGATCACCGCGTTCATCGGTCCCTCCGGCTGCGGCAAGTCGACCCTGCTGCGCTCCCTGAACCGGATGAACGACCTCATCCCGGGAGCGCGGGTGCGGGGGGAGCTGCTGTACAAGGGCACCGACCTGTACGGCGCCTCCGTGGACGCGGTCCAGGTCCGCAAGCGCATCGGCATGGTCTTCCAGAAGCCCAACCCCTTCCCCAAGTCGATCTACGACAACGTCGCCTTCGGCCCCCGCACCGTGGGGATGAAGGGCAGCATGGACGAGATCGTGGAGAAGGCGCTGCGGGGGGCCGCGCTGTGGGAGGAGGTCAGCGACCGGCTCCGGGAGAGCGCGTACAGCCTCTCCGGCGGACAGCAGCAGCGGCTGTGCATCGCCCGCGCGATCGCGGTGGAGCCCGACGTCATCCTGATGGACGAGCCCTGCTCGGCGCTCGACCCCATCTCGACGGTCCGGGTCGAGGACCTCATGGCGGAGCTGAAGAACCACTACTCGATCGTCATCGTCACCCACAACATGCACCAGGCCGCGCGTGTGGCCGACCGCACGGCCTTCTTCTCGGTCCAGGTCGACGACACGGGACGCCGGATCGGCCAGTTGATCGAGGCCGACGAGACGGGGACGATCTTCACCAAGCCGACGGACAAGAGGACTGAGGACTACATCAGCGGCAGAGTCGGATGAGCCGGGTGTCTCAGAGTGTCGCCACACAGAACAGGACCACGGAGCACGGACGGGGCCCGGCCCCTGCTGCTCGCCGCGGAAGGGGACCGGGAGGTGGCCGCCGAGCTCGGTGAGGTGCTCTCGGCCGAACCGGTCAACGTCCTGTACTGCGCCGACACCCGGGACGCGCTGGCGCTCCTGGAACGCAGCGCCCCCGACGCCGTGCTCGTGGGCCCCTTCCCGGGGCCCTTCAGCACGCCGGACTTCCTGAGGTCGGTGCGACTCTCGGACCGCGCCCTGCCCATCGCCGTGGGGGCGCCGGCGGGGGACGCGGGATACGCGGACCGGGCGCGTGCCCTGGGCGCGACCCTCGTGGTGCAGAGGCCGTACCGGAGGGAGGGCCTGGTCACCGCGCTGAGATCGCTGCTCGGCGGACACGCCGGGCACACGGGGCCCTCCGCGGTCCTGGGGCCCATAGAGCTCGGGAGACTGCGCATCGAGGGCACCGCGCCGGAGTTCCTGCTCGACGGCCGGCCGGTGCCCGTTCCCCCCACCGAGTTCCTGCTGCTGCGGTACCTGGCGGAGCGGGTGGGCGCCGTCGTTCCCCGGCACGAGCTGGTCCGTGCCGCCTGGGGGGACGCCGCGGTACGCGGCAACACCCTCAACGTCCACATCATGCGTCTGCGCAAGAGGCTGGAGGACGGCGGGCCCCGGGCGCGGTGGATCACCACGGTCCACGGGATCGGTTACCGCTTCACGGTTCCCGGAGCCGACGGGGAGTGAACGGCCGGGGACGGGGGGCGCGCGGACCTTCGGCGTCAGGAGGCCGCGTCCGCGTCGAGCCGGTAACCGATGCCCCGCACCGTGTGGATGAACCTGGGCCGGGCCTCGGAGTCGCCCAGCTTGTGCCGCAGGCGGCGGATGTGCACGGCGATCGTGTTGTTGACCGGGGGCAGCGGCTTGTGCCAGACCTCGGTCCACAGCTCCTCGCGGCTGACCACCCTGCCGTTGTTCCTGAGCAGGAAGTCCATGATCCCGAACTCCCGCAGCGCCAGGTTGACCGGCTCGCCGTCCACGAACAGCCGGTGTCCCAGCGCGTCCAGCTCCAGCGCGCCCGAGCGCAGCGCGGTGGGGGAGACGGAGCGGTCGGAGCCGCCTCCGTCCGGCCCCGGCAGCGATCCGCGCAGCAGGGCCGCCAGCTCCGGGATCCGGTAGGGGCGGCTGACGCAGGCGGTGGCCCCCACGGCCAGCGCGCGCATCGCCCGCTGGGAGTCGCCGGGGCCCACTCCGATGAGGATGGGGATCTCCGTCGCCCGCCGGGTCACCCGTACCAGCGTCTCCAGGTCCACCTCCGGCGGGTCCGCGCTGGTCACCAGGGTGTCCGGGCGCATCATCCCCACCCGCAGCAGCGCCTCGGCGCCGTCCACGCACACCGTGATGTCCACGTCGTGTCCGCTCAGCGACAGCACCAGTTGGTGGGACTGCTCCGACTCCGGCTCCACCAGGAGCACGCGAATGGGCCCCTCGGGCCGCCCCGCGCGCTCCATCACGCCGTCCTCGGCCGGTGCGGCCGGGAACGGAACGGTGGCGGAGGATGTGAGCGCGGTCATGGGAGGTCCACTTCGTCTAAGAGGGGACTGCGGCAGACTGGCCGGCCCGGCCCGGTGGAGCCCCTGCCTGCGGCCACATCTGTCCGGAGGGGGCTGCGATGGGCGGTCCAGTCCGGTTCAGCGCGGCTCAGCCGAAGCGGCCCCCTGTCGGCGGCCACATCTGTTCGGAAGAGCTGCGTCGGGCGGTCAGCGCGGCTCAGCCGAGGCGGCCCCCTGTCGGCGGCCACATCTGTTCGGAAGAGCTGCGTCGGGCGGTCAGCGCGGCTCAGCCGAGGCGGCCCCCTGTCAGCGGCCACATCTGTTCGGAAGAGCTGCGTCGGGCGGTCCAGGTCGGCTCAGCCGAAGCGGCCCCCTGTCGGCGGCCACATCTGTTCGGAAGAGCTGCGTCGGGCGGTCAGCGCGGCTCAGCCGAAGCGGCCGCTGATATAGTCCTCGGTCCTCTGGTCGGAGGGCTTGCTGAAGATCGTCGCGGTCTCGTCGAATTCCACGAGGCTGCCGTAGCGGTCGCCCCCGTCGTCCACGCCGGCGGTGAAGAACGCCGTACGGTCGGACACGCGCGCCGCCTGCTGCATGTTGTGCGTGACGATCACGATGGTGTACTCGCTGGCCAGCTCGTACATCAGGTCCTCGATCTTGAGGGTCGCGATGGGGTCGAGCGCCGAGCAGGGCTCGTCCATCAGGATCACCTCGGGGTTGACCGCGATCGCGCGGGCGATGCACAGCCGCTGCTGCTGTCCGCCGGAGAGGGCGAAGGCACTGGCCTTCAGCTTGTCCTTGACCTCGTCCCACAGCGCGGCCTTCGTGAGCGACTCCTCGACGATCTCGTCCAGGCCGTTCCGGACACCCATGATGCGCGGGCCGAAGGCCACGTTGTCGTAGATCGACTTGGGGAACGGGTTGGGCTTCTGGAAGACCATGCCGATGCGGCGGCGCACCTCGATGGGGTCCACCTCGGGGCCGTACAGGTCCTCACCGTGGTAGGTGACCTCTCCCTCGACGCGTGCGCCGGGGATGAGGTCGTTCATGCGGTTGAGGGTGCGCAGGACGGTGCTCTTGCCGCAGCCGGACGGGCCGATCATGGCGGTGATCTGGCGGGGGCCCACCTTCAGGTCCACGTCGCGCACGGCCTTGTTGTCCCCGTAGTAGACCGAGAGGCCGGAAACGTCGAAGACGGGGTCGCCCAGGCCGGGAACCTCGCGGTTGTACCGGATGGTGTCGGGGACGACGCGACCGGTCTCGGTTCCCGAGAGGGATGCGGTGTTGCTGACAGACATGGGGCCACTTCCGTGTCGGACGGTGCTCGCGCGTTCATGGAGGGCGGAACCGGCGGAGCGCGGTCGTATCCCATGGAAATATGCCTGTGTGAAGTGTGGGTGAACGAACCCCGTGACCGAGGTGAACGTGGGCGGTGGACTCGGCGGACCCGTGAACGCCGGGCGTGGTCCGCCCGTCACCGAAGGAGTTCGCCAGGGGACTCTCCGCCTCGCGGCCGCGCCGACCAGCCCGCCCGCGGGACCTCCTCGCCCCCTCCCACCACGGCGGAGAGCGAGCACGGGCAGATGACCGGGTACGAACCCGTTGGTGACCTCCCGTCCTGTCTGGACGGATTTCTCCGCTTCCCCGGGCGGCCCGAGGGCTCGCGACGGGAAGCGGATCGGAGTCCGTGCGTCCGGCCCCGGACACACGAGTGCCCCGGACACCCCACCGTGGCGGGGTGTCCGGGGCACTCGGGATGTGGGTCTACTCCTGGGCGTCCTGGGACTCGGCGCCCTGCTCGTCGATCTTCTGGCGGACCTCGTCCATGTCCAGCTCCCGGGCCTGGGTGACCAGGCTCTCCAGAGCCTCGGCGGGCAGTGCGCCGGGCTCGTTGTAGATGACGGTGCGCTCGCGCACGATCATCAGGGTCGGGATGGACTGGATCTTGAACTCGAAGGCGAGTTCGCGCTGCGCCTCGGTGTCCACCTTGGCGTGCACGATGTCGGTGTGCTTCTCCGAGGAGGTCTCGAACACCGGGGCGAACTGCCGGCAGGGACCGCACCAGTCCGCCCAGAAGTCGATGAGGACGAAGTCGTTGTCCTTCAGCGTTTCCGCGAAGTTGTCCTTGGTGAGCTCGACCGTGGGCACGTGGTCTCCTGTATCTGTTCGTTGGTTGGTGTCGACCGTCGGCCAACCGCCATCTCTCGTGACTACAGCGGTCGTGCCCACTCGTTTGTTCCGCATGCGTCCCGAAGACTACGGGCCGTGCCGGTCGACCGGTTGTTTTCCGCCTAAACAAGCTCTACATACCTGTTTGGGCGGAAAGATGAGTGATGGTTAGTGTCAGAGGGGTACGTGCCCGGCATGGCGGCCCTCGTGGACCTCACGGAGGCCGGACACACGAGTTCCCTGGTGAAAGGGGTGAGCGATTGGGTTCCGAGACGCGCCCGGAGGACTCACGGGGGGCGAAGCGGTTGGTCGACTACCGTTTCACCCTCGCCAACGAGCGGACCTTCCTCGCATGGATCCGCACCGCGCTGGCCATCCTCGCCGGTGCCGTCGCCGTCCTGCACCTGCTCCCACTCGACTGGGCCCAGGTGCCGCGCACCGCGGTCGGCCTGGTGCTGGCGGGGCTGGCCGGGGTCATCACCGTCTACGCCCCCCTGCGCTGGTACCGCGTGCAGAAGCTCATGAGCCGTGGCGAGGCCCTGAAGATGAGCGTGCTGCCGGTGATCACCACCTTCGCGGTGGGACTGGTGTGCGCCCTGGTGCTGTTGGGCAACCTGCTGTGACTTCTTCCGCCGAGCCCCCCAACGAACCCTTCGCCGAGTCTCCCGACGAACCCCCTGCCGAACCCCCCACCGAACACAACGGCTCCGGCCTGCAACCCGAGCGCACGCTGCTGGCCTGGCAGCGCACGATCGCCCTGTTGGTCGTGGTGGGGCTGCTGTTCCTGCGCGGCTCGCTGGTGCCCGGCGGTGACAACGTTCCGGAGGCGCCCCTCGTGGTGCGCGTGGCGACGATGGCCGTGCTGCTGGTCATCGGGCTGGTGCTGGGGTTGCACCTGTGGTTTCGGTGGCGCGCCTGCGAGCACGGTACGCGTGTTCCGGAGACGGGAAGGCCGCCGCTGTACCTGGCGCGTCCGTGGGCGATGGCGGTCCTGTGCGCGGGTGTCCTCGCCCTGGTCGGTGTTCTGGTGCTGACGGTGCTTCTGGGCCTCTGAGGGAGGATGGGGCGGTTCGGAACGCGTCCGCGTCGATCCGGTCCTCCCCGTGCTCCCGGTGCCTTCCGGTACCGCCGTGTCCCTCGTGCCGCCGTGCTCCCTCGGGAGCCGGGGCGGACTCGTCGCAGGGGGAGTCGCTCCGCCGGACGGGTGGTGCGTCCGGCGGGTCCTATGCCCTTGTCGGGCCCGCGGCCGGGTACCCGGTGCGGCTGCCCTCGGCGGGCGTGGAGCGCACCGTGTCCGGGGTGGGTGGCCGCCCCTTCCGCGGAAGGGGGCGCGACTGCCCCGGTACCCGTCCGTTCACGGGTCGTGTGGACCAGCCGGGGCGGAGAGGGCGCCCGGGCCGGCGGCGGCTCGGCTCACACCGGCTCGGGGACCGGTCCCTCCGTGCGGCGGTGCTCCACGATCGACCGGATGATGTCGTTGAGGTCGCGCTCGGGCCGGTACCCGATCAGCCGCGCGGCCAGCGACGTGTCCGGGTAGCGGCGCTGCATGTCCTCGTAGCCCTCGCCGTAGGCCTCCTCGTAGCCGACGAAGGTGATCGGGCTCCTGGACCCGGTCAGTTCCACGACCCGGTCGGCGAGCCCCTTGATGGAGACCTCCTCGTGTCCGCCGAGGTTGACCGCCTGGTTGTAGGCCTCCGGTGCGTCCATCAGCAGCGGGAGCGCGGGCACCACGTCGAACACCGAACCGAAGCAGCGGCGCTGCGTGCCCGTGCCGTACACGGTGATGGGCTCGTCCGACATCGCCTGGTCGACGAAGCGGGGCACCACCATCCCGTAGCGGCCCGTCTGGCGGGGGCCGACCACGTTGAAGAAGCGGGTGATGACGCACGGCACGCCGGACTCGACGCCGTGCACGTAGGCCACCAGTTCGTCCAGGCTCTTCGCCGCGGCGTAGGACCAGCGGCTCTTGGTGGCCGGGCCGTAGACGCGGTCGTCGCCCTCCTTGAGCCCGTCGGCGTCGTTCTTGCCGTAGACCTCGCTGGTCGAGGCGACCATGTAGGGCACCCGGTGCGCCACGGCCGACTCCACCACGTTCTCAGTCCCGTGCAGGTTGACCCGCAGGGAGCGCAGCGGGTTGTCGACGATGTTGTACACGCCCACGGCCGCGGCCAGGTGAAACACGGTGTCCGCCTCCGAGACCAGGGAGTCGACCAGGTCGCGGTCCAGAACGTCGCCTTCCACGAAACGGAATCCGGGTGAACCCTGTGCCTGCACCAGGTTTCCCAGGGACCCGGTCGACAGGTCGTCCAGGACGGTGACCCGATGGCCCCGGGCGATCAGGTGATCGCACAGGTGCGAGCCGATGAAACCGGCTCCACCAGTGACTACAGCTCTCATGGTTTCCCCTCCACTACGGTGTGCCTCTGTCTTCTTCACTGGGACGGTTCGTATGCGGCCGGCCGGGCCGCATGTGGGACGGGAACGATGCGCCGGGACACACGTGAGGCGCGGGACGCGGTCCCGGAGCGGTCAGGCCAGGCAGCGCAGTACGTGGAAGCCCTCTCCGAGCGCGACCCCGGCCTGCATGCCCCGCAGGACGGCGAGGCTGCGCAGGGTGGCCTCGGAGCGCGTGTGCGGGTGCTGGTGGTGCTGCGACCCGTACAGCTCCATGCCGTGGAGCTTGTCGGCCATCTGAACCTCGTCCAGTTCCACGACGAGGTTGGGCGGGCACAGCGGCTCCGAGCGCCAGTGGTCGGCGGCCTCCTCGTAGGCCAGCACCAGCCGCGGGTGGTGGCGCAGCGCGGCGTTGGACGGGCGCAGGGCGGTGTGCACGGCCTCGGCCGTGGCCTGGTGGTCCTGGTTGTAGCTGGCGCGGTGCGGAGTGAGCACCACGGTGGGACGGATCCGCTCGACCGCCAGCGGGCTCTCGCGCTCGATCAACTGGGTGAGGTCCACCCGGGCGACGGAGTCGAGTCGCAGGTGGTACTGGTCGCCGGGGAAGGCCATGTGCCAGTCGTCCCAGCGGAAGTGGTCGGCGACCTTCTTGATCTCCGCGTAGCGCTCCTCTGCGGTGGAGAAGCCCTTGGGAGACAGGTCGGCGGTGTCCCCGACGGTGAGGAACTGTACGAAGACCTCCGCGCCCGCGGCCTTGGCCTTGCTGATGAGGCCGCCGCAGCCGAGCATCTCGTCGTCGGGATGGGGTGCGTACACCAGTATGCGTTCCTGTGACCAGTCCGTCGTCATGCGGTTTCCGTTCCTTGCCCAGAGGGCGATCGATGGTTGCCAGGACCTTGCGAGCGGGGCCGCGCGCGGTGGCGCGGAAGTGTCGTGGACCCGTCCGGGTCAGTTCTGGGCTCTCGCCCGCCGGAGTACGTCCAGTGCCTCCGGTCCGGTGTTGAGAAGGAGGTCGATCGCCGACAGGCGGGGCACGAAGTCGTCCGGGCCGCGCGCGTGCTGCGGGTACACCGGGTGCCGGAAGTCCTGCCACTGGACGTCGATCCCGTAGCGTCGCAGGACCTCGGGCTCCAGGTAGTCCCTCGCCCCGTCGCCGGAGAGCATGGTGGTGGCCCCCGCCTTGGCGCAGATCTGGGCGAGGAGCTCGCTCTTGTGCCCGGGGAAGTCCCCCATCTCGCTGGCGAGCAGCAGCGGCGTGTCGATGCCGAGTCCCCGCATCAGCATGCGTGTCGTCGCGATGGCCAGGTCGGCGAGGCCGTTCCACTCCTGTTCGTACAAATGGGTGATCTCGTCACGGTAATCCCGCCAGTACGGTGACTTGCGGTAACAGTGTTCCGCGAGTGCCTTGTAGTGTCTGGTCTTCCATTTCTGGCCGTTGTCAACGATCTTGTCCCGTATGCGGTCGTTCCGGCGGCCCTGGACGACCGGGACGGTGAGCAGGACGGGCTCTCCGCTTCCTGCCACATAGTTTCGGTTCTGCCACCCGCGCCGTTCGAACTGAACATTATCCAGCATTACGAAACGGTCGGAACGGTCAATCTTGTCCAAAAGTCCGAGCCATGGCAGGTAGTGCGGTTGATGGAGCGCCACAGTGGCGCCAGCGGTCCTCCCGCCGGTCGCGGCGTCACGGCTCCCCGGCACGGAGTCCCGGGAGCCGCCGGCACGGTCAGGCGACGGGGATGACGGTACGCCGATCACGCCAGGCATTCTCCTTCTCTCCGTAGGTCACTTTGCGCGGATTTTCCCGGGACCTGTACGTTCCGGGGTAAACCTGTGTCGCTCCGCGTTCCCGGCTCACAAATATCTTCTTATGGGTACCACCTAACGCAAGCTCGTGCATACGATTTGCGTGGCCTACATAGGACGTGAAACCGGGTGAACCTCTCGGTGTCGTAAGGCGTCAATCTAACACCGGCTTTGTGGGTTAATGCCGGTCCGAAATCGAGAACTTCGGAAGGTCCTAGCGCTGTGCGTACCGCACGTTTCATCGGTGGCCTGCTGACAGGGCTGGTCGCCCTGGCCCTGGCCGTTGCAATCTTCGTCTACTGGTTCGGCTTCGCGACGGACATGGCCGCGGCCTCGGGCCTGGGCGCCCTCGGCTACGCGTTCCTGTGGCTGTCCTTCGGCGCCAACCTGCTGCTGTGGACCGTCATCGGGCTCATGCGCCTGGGTGAGGACTCGGTGCGCGCCGCGGTCCGGCCGCTGGGGTCCGGGCGCCGCCGTGCCGTCGGGGGGAAGGCGGACGACCGCGTCCTGGTCGGCGCGGGCACCGCCCGGGCCGAGCGGGGCGGGGACGCCGCCGAGGGGGAGTTCGCGCGCGCCCCCGCGGAGCGGCCCGAGGTCACCGGCCCCGCCGGAGCCGCCTCACTGGCCGTCGTCATCCCGGCGCACGACGAGGAACCCGTCATCGGCGGGGCCATCGCCTCGGCGATGGGACTGTTCGACCGCTGGGACATCTACGTGGTCTCGGACTCCTCCGGGGACTCCACCGCCGCGATCGCGGCCGGGACCGGCGTGAACGTCCTCGAACTCCTCACCAACCGCGGCAAGGCCGGGGCCATCGAGGCGGTCCTGGAGGAGTTCGCGCTGACCGACAACTACGACGGCGTCCTCATCCTGGACGCCGACACCGAGCTCGACCCCGGGTACGTCGAGGGAGCCAGACGGCAGTTGGCCGATCCGTCGGTGGCGGCCGTCGCGGGCTTCGTGGTCTCGGAGTGGAAGCCGCGCCAGCGGACCTTCGTGGGCCGGATGATCTCCGCCTACCGGGACCGCCTGTACTTCATGCTCCAGTACCTCATGCGCTTCGGGCAGACCTGGAGCCGCACCAACACGGCCTTCATCGTGCCGGGCTTCGCCAGCGTCTACCGCAGCGAGGCACTGAGGGAGATCGACGTCAACCCCAGGGGGCTGGTGATCGAGGACTTCAACATGACCTTCGAGGTGCACCACAAGCGCCTCGGGCGTGTCTCGATGAACCCCGACACCAAGGCCTACAGCCAGGACCCCTTCACCTTCCGGGACTACTACAGGCAGGTCAGCCGGTGGACGCTGGGGTTCTGGCAGACCGTCCGGCGGCACCGGGTGTGGCCGAGCCTGTTCTGGGTGTGCCTGTCGCTGTACATCCTGGAGGTCGTGCTGGTCTCCGTGGTGCTGCTGGCCACCGCGGTGGTCGGACTGTTCGTCCTCGCCGGGACGGTCGGCGGCGAGCCGTTCCTGAGCCTGCCGTTCTTCGGTGAGACCTTCACCGCGGTGACGGCCTTCCTGCCGCTGCTCGCGATCGCCATCGGCCTGTTCGTCCCGGACTACATGCTCACCTGTCTGATGGCGGCGATCCGGCGGCGGCCGTCCTACCTGCTCTACGGGCTGCTCTTCCTGCCGATCCGGCTGGTGGACGCCTACCTCACGCTGCGGATGATCCCCAGGGCGTGGACCACCGAGTCCGACGGCCGTTGGAGCAGCCCCGACCGCGTCTCGGGCGGGTGATCCCGCCTGGTGGGGGGCACGTCCGACGCGTGGTCCCGGCTGACGGCGACTCCGTTCGGCGGGCGGTCCCACCTGCGCGGATGTGAGATGGTCCGGCCCCGCCCACCCCGGGCGCCCGCGGGGCCGGACAGCGTTTAGGCTGAGTCTCGCCCGCTCACGGACCGCTTCGCGCGAGGACGCCGGGGCGGGACACAGTCGTCGGATGGGGGTGTGGATCAGCCGTGGACAAGAGGCGTGTGTCGTTCGCGTCGTACCGGGTGCTCGCGTACGTGACCGGAATCTTCCTGCTGGGCCTGACCTTCGTGGCCATGCCCGCCAAGTACCTGGTCGGGGAGACCGCCCGGTTCTCCCTGGTGGGCGCGCCCCAGGGCATGGAGCACTGGTTCGGCCCCGAGTCGCCGCTCATGCTGTTCATCGCGATGCCGCACGGCTACATCTACATGGCGTACGTGTTCGTGGTGCTGTGGGTCGCCCTGGACCGCCGCTGGGGCGCCGGGCGCACGCTGGGCGTGGCGCTCGCGGGCACGATCCCCGTGCTCGGGTTCGTGGTCGAGCACCGGATCGTCAGGTCGGAGCAGGCCAGGGACCGCGAGGCCGGCCGGGTTCAGGAGTCCGCGGCCGCGGGCTGATCCTCCCCGCCCCGTGCGGTCCCCCCGTCCTTTGAGGCCCGCTCCCCCCGGGAGCGGGCCTCCTTGACCTCCCGGCGCATCAGGAGGATCCAGAAGGCCACGCCGGAGACGCCGAACATCATCCACTGCACCGTGTAGCTGAGGCTGCGCCAGTTGACCTTGGTCTCGGTGGGCGGCTCGGGCGGCGGCACCGGGGTGAGAGAGTCGGTGGCCGGGTCCTGCGCGGGCAGGATGACGTAGCCCTCGTAGAGGCGGTAGTCCCACTCGTTGACCAGCACGGACGTGGCGATGCGCCCGACCTGGCCCTCCGAGACGTCCACGGGCACGGCTCCCTCGGCCCTCACGGGAGGCAGGAGCCATCCGGTGGCCGTGACCTCGCCCTCGGGGACGGGCGGGATGTCCTGGCCCTCCTCGGCCCAGCCCCGGTTCACGGTGACGGCGGTGCCCTCGCCGGTGACGAGGGGGACGACGACGTCGTATCCGCCCACACCGCCGGAGACCCGGGGCACCAGCAGTTGGGCCTCGGCGTCGTAGTGGCCCGTGGCCCTGACCGCGTTGTTGGCGAAGAAGTCCGGGTGCATGTACTCGCCCGGCTCCAGCAGGTCGGAGAGGGGCACGGCCCCGTCGAGGTCCTCGACCGGGTTGGTGATGACCTCCCGGTCGGGCTCGAAGGCCCGGACGAACTGCCACGAGGTCCCGGCGACGCAGACGGCGGCGAGCAGGACCACCAGCAGGTGGATGCCGAGCCAACGCGGGCTGAGGAGTGGTGATCTCACCGGACCAGGCTATGCGCGCTCTCCGGGCTCCCCGTCATGACCCCTGATTGACGCTGACCACATGGACTTGGTCTCGCACCTGCCAAGGAATGGTGATCACTTTAAGTAGTTTCCTGTGACTCAGGGTTGTTCTTCGGAGGTGGGGTGGGTAGTGTCTCTATCAACGCGGAACGACAGGGTCGATTCCGCGGCAGGCCTTCGAGGCCGCGACTCCAGGGGGGAGGAGCCGCTGGCCGTTTCCCAGCGCGAGGGTCGTTTCCGTACTTTGAGGGGGGATGCGGAGGCGACCCTCGCCACCTCGTAGACGGGGGCGTTTCCACCGGTCGGTGGAGGCGCCCCCGTCGGCGTTGCCGGGGTCCGGGCCCGGCGTCTCGGCCCTCAGGGGACGTCCTGGATCCGGTGCTCGCGTAGATCGGTGAGATGGCGCGCGGCGGTCACGAAGTCGTTGTCGTCGTGCAGGACGACGAGCCCGTGATGGGCGGCCGTCGCGGCGATGAGCAGGTCCACCGAGGACAGGGCCCGGTGCGCGCCCGAGCGCAGGAGCCTGTACTGGGCGGACTCCACCCACTGCCAGGAGCTCTTCGGTACGGGAACGCTCGGGTACAGGGACTCGAACATGTCGTTGAACTGCTCGTACTCATCCAGATTGCGCGCGGAGCGCCGGAACTCGACGCGCTGTACCGCGCATGAGCCCACCGCGCCCTCGGCGATGACCCCTTCCCACGCCCGCCTGTACTTCGGATCCCTCAGTACGCGCCACAGGGCGGACGAGTCCACCAGGTACCGGATCACGTGTACGGCTCCTTCTCGGCCGCACGCCGTTCCTTCCAGCCCTCGTAGTCCCAGTCCTTGGCCAGGTCGGCGAAGTGCTCCAGGGCCGCGATCCGTCGGTGCCTCTCCGTGTACTCCCGAAGAGCCAGGTTCACGGTCTCCTTCTTGGTGCGCGCGCCGGACAGTCGCATGGCCTCCTGCAGGGCCTCGTCATCGATGTCGACCTGGGTCAGGCTCATGCTCCACCTCGAATCATGGTGATGTACAGGATCATCATATCCCTTGTACATCACCATGACTCGGCTGATCGGGAGCGTGAGCGTGGTGCGCCGGCGTGTCAGCCCATGGTCTTCTGGCCGTCCAGCGACTGTGGGCAGGCACAGCGCGCTGTATCGGCGTCACCGCGGATAGCGGCGTTCCCTGAGCCCGGGCCGGGCTCTCACCCCTGGTCGAAGGCGAAGACGCGCACCGGGTCCAGACGCAGTTCGTACGGACCCAGGCAGTCGGCGACCAGGGTCGCGACACGGTTCCCGCAGGAGCAGGCACGGTTGGCGCCCCGGTCACCGCTCGGCCCACAGCAGCCGAGTCCGCTTCGGCCGTCTGGCGGCGACCGGAGCTCCGGGGCGTCCTCCGGGTGTATGACGATGCTGCTCCGCGGGTCGCCGGGGGCCGCGAAAGCCCGTTCCCGGAACATCCGTCCGGGCTCGGCCGCGTAGTGCCCTCGCGGCACGGTGGAGGGTGCGAGGAGCGTCCTCGGATCCCGGTCCTCCTCGGCGGGCGGGTTCGGGACGGCGGGCAGCTCCACTAGGTCCGGAGTGATCCGTACGCCGCACCTGGGACACAGGAAGACGGTCATGCCCGCTATTGTGCGCGTTCGCCGACCCTATGGTGCGCGCGGGTACCGGAGTCCGCGCACACCGCCATGGGGGCTCGGGAAGGTGCGCCGGCGTGTCAGCCCATGGTCTTCTGGCCGTCCAGCGACTCGCGCAGGATGTCGGCGTGTCCGCAGTGCTGCGCGGTCTCGCGGATCATGTGCAGCAGCACGTCGCGCGCGGACCACGAGGTGTTCTCGGGGAACCACGGCGCCTTCGGCAGCTCATGGCCGACCTCCAGGTCGGGCAGTTGCGCGACGAACCGATCGGTCTCCTCGGCGGCCCGCTCGTAGTCCTCCAGGGCGCCGGCCAGGGTCTCGTCCCCGAGCAGCCGGAAGCTCTTCACCTGCTCCTCGAACGCGGACGGGTCCTCGTAGTCCACCTCGGCGTCGTGCATCGCCCCCTCGCGGATGAAGCGGATCCAGTTGCGCTCGACCAGCGTCACGTGCTTGACCAGACCGCCGAGGGTCAGCTCGCTCGCCGTGGTGCGCTTCGCGGCCTGTGCGTCGTCCAGGTCCCTGAGGGTGAAGCGCAGGAAGTCGCGCTGCTCTCCCAGGACCCGCAGGAGGGACGTGCGCTCGGCGTCCAGGACCGTGTTCTCCGTCGTTGCCGCCATGATGGCCACCGCCTTCTTCGTGTCCGACTCGGTAGTGGGACTCTAGGCAGCGAGGCGGTCAGGTTCTGTCCTCCACTCGACGGGAACCATGGAAAGCCTTGAAACTTTGGATAAGGGCTGGCAGATAGCCTGGCGTTCTGGCGACTCGGAGGTTCGATGACCTTGATTCCGCTCCAGCACCGGTTCGACGGACCCAGCCACGCACCCGTCGTGCTGCTCGTGCCGCCCTTCGGCACCAAGATGTCGGTCTGGGAGCCGCAGATGCCCGAACTCACCCGCAACCGGCGGGTCCTGCGGGTCAACCACCGCGGCCACGGCTCCTCCCCGGCACCTCAGGGCCCCTACACCGTCGAGGAACTCGCCCTGGACCTGCTCGGCCTGCTGGAGTCGCAGGGCCTCACCAGGGTCTCCGCCGTCGGTGCGGGATTCGGCGGATCACTGCTGCTGTGGATCGCGGCCAACTCGCCGCGCACGCTGGACCGCGTCGCCCTGCTCGGGGCGGCGTCCCGCACGCCCCGGATGCACGGCTGGGGCCGCGTCGCCTCGCGGGTGCGCGAGGAGGGCCTCGGCTCGGTGACCGCCGACGTGGTGCGGCCCTGGTTCACCCCGGACATGGGCGACGAGCGCCCGGAGGTCGTGGCCAGGTTCACCGAGGACTTCGGCGGACTCGACCCGGACGGCTTCGCCTCGGTGTGCGACGCGCTCGCCGGAATGGACCAGCGCCACCTGGTCTCCGCGGTGCGGGTGCCGACCCTGGTGGCGTCGGCCGCCCACGACCCGCTGCTGCCGCCCGGGTACGGACGCAGGCTGGCGGACGGGATCGACGGCTCCCGGTTCGAGGTCGTCTCGGGCGCCGCACATCTTCTCGGTGTGGAGAGGGCTGACAGGGTGAACGAGCTCCTGGTGGAGCACGTGGCCCGGTGACGGGGCGGTGGGGCCGGGGAACCTGAGGCCGGGGGTCAGACCGCGGCCACGGGGAGCAGGGGACAGTTGATCTCCAGCAGGTAGCCGTCGGGGTCGCGGAAGTGGGCCGCGCGGATGCCCCAGGCCGTCCAGTCCCGCGGCTCCATCACCTGGCGGGCGCCGTCCGCGACCAGCTTGGCGGCCGTGGTGTCCACGTCGTCCACCTCGAAGATCACCGCGAGCCGGTCCTGGTGGGGGAGCTTGGGGTCGGCCGCGTCGGTCTCCAGGGCCTCGGCCATCACCTCGCGCTGGTTGATGGCCAGCCGTGTTCCCGAGTCCACGTCGAACTCGGCGTAGCGGCTGTTCTCGTCGCCCCGGAGCAGGGGGAGCTTGAGGATCTCCGAGTAGAAGTGGAAACAGGCCTCGTAGTCGTTGACGAGCAGCCTGATGTTGGTGCAGCGCATGCGGCCTCCTGCCGGTCGGTGTCGCCGTCAGCACCATTGTCCCGCCTCGGGACCCGCGGACGGCTAGGGTCTGCTCCCTTGATCTGTCCTCTGTCCGCGGTGCCGTGTCCGAAACCCGCGCCTTCGGCACGGGGAACCGGGGCGGATCCCCACCGTGTGGCCGGAACCGGCCCTCCTCCCTCTTGCGAGTCCTGTTCTGTGCCTTTTCTGGCATTTCGTCGTTCTACGGCATGTCGTAGCGTGTCTTCGCTCTTATGTATCCTCTGTTCTCCAGGATGTAGTACATGTACTATCAATGGCAGTAGGACCGAGACGACATGGAGGGCTGATGTGATGGATTCAGTGGTCCGAGCGACGTCCAGGGCGAGCGCCCAGGCGTCGGGGACACCGGAGGAGACCGTGATCCAGGTCCGCGACCTGCGGATGAACTACGGCACCGCCGAGGTGCTGAGGGGAGTGGACCTCACCGCCCGGCGCGGTGAGGTGGTCGCCCTCCTCGGCCCCAACGGGGCGGGCAAGACCACCACCGTCGAGATCCTGGAGGGGTTCCGCAGGCGCTCCGCGGGCGGGGTGGAGGTGCTGGGGAGCGACCCCGAGCGCGGCGGTGAGGCGTGGCGCTCCCGGATCGGCGTGGTCCTGCAGTCCTGGCGCGACCACGGCGCCTGGAGGGTCCGGGAGCTGGTCCACCACTTCGGCCGCTTCCACGCGCCCTTCTCCGAGCCCGGGCGCACACGCCCCCACGACACCGACGGACTCCTGGAGACCGTCGGCCTCACCGAGCACGCGCACAAGAGGGTCCGCGAGCTCTCCGGGGGCCAGCGCCGCCGCGTGGACGTGGCCCTGGGCGTGGTCGGCCGCCCCGAGCTGCTCTTCCTCGACGAGCCCACGGCCGGGTTCGACCCGGTGGCCCGCCACGACTTCCACGAACTGGTGCACCGGCTCGCCGACGAGGACGACACCACCGTCCTGCTGACCACCCACGACCTGGACGAGGCCGAGAAGCTGGCCGACCGCATCCTCATCCTCGCGGGCGGGGTGATCGTGGCCGACGGCACCGCCGACCACCTCGCCTCCCTGCTGGTCCAGGAGAGCGAGGTCGTCTGGACCGCCGAGGGGCGGCGGCACGTCCACAGCACCGACAACCCCGCCCGCCACGTCGCCGAGCTGTACGCGGAGCACGGCGACGGCGTCACCGACCTGAAGGTCACCCGGCCCTCGCTGGAGGACGTGTACATGGCCATGGTCCAGCGCTACGAGTCCGGGGACGCCGAGAACGCCGCCGCCGAGTTCACGAGGGAGATCCGATGAACGCCAGGGCCAACGCCGTCAGAGCCGGGTTCTCCCGGGGATGGACCGAGTTCCGGGGGTCCTTCACCAACTTCCAGGAGCTCGCCGGCGGCTACCTGATGATGCCGGCCATCTTCGTCGTCCTCGCCGTCTTCCTCGGCCGGGAGCCGGTGGAGGGGGCCGATGTCTCCACGGGCACGGTGATGATGGCCGCCGGAGTCACCATGCAGCTGGTCATGCTGGGCGTGGTCACGGTCGCCCAGGTGCTCGGCACCGAGCGCGAGGACGGGACGCTGCTGCGGGCCAGGGCCACGCCGCACGGCATGCTCGGCTACGGGGTCGGCAAGGTCTGGCACATCCTGACCATGTCGACGGTGGCCCTGCTGCTGATGGTGGTGCCGGGGCTGCTGCTGGTCGACGGGTTCTCCCTGCGGGGCGTGGGAGGGACGCTCACCCTGCTGTGGGTGTTCGTGCTCGCGATGCTGGCCCTGGCCCCCGTCGGCGCGATCCTCGGCGCGACCCTGACCAACCCGCGCACCGGCGTGGGTCTGATCATGGTGCCCGTGCTGGGCCTGGTGATGACCTCGGGCGTCATGATGCCCGTCACGGTCATGGCCGACTGGATCCAGACCGCCGTCCGGTTCTTCCCCGTCTACTGGATCGGCCTGGGCGTGCGCGCGGCGCTGATGCCCGCCGACTACGCCGCCCTCGAACTGACCGGGACCTGGCAGCTGCCGCAGGTGGCCGGGGTTCTGGCACTGTGGGCTCTCGTCGGGTTCGCCGTCGCCCAGTGGGTGCTGCGGCGGATGGCCCGGCGCGAGTCGGGTTCGAGGGTCCAGGCGGCCCGGGAGAAGGCGATGAAGCGTGGCTACTGAGAACGGCAGGAGCGCGGCCGGGCGCCGCCCGAGGGCGGCGGCCGGAAGCGGCGAGACCATCTACAACCGGATCGCGATGCTGCGGGCCGAGCGGAACGTGTCCCGGCGCCAGTTGGCCGAGGCCCTGGGCGTGCACTACCAGACGGTCGGCTACCTGGAGCGGGGCGAGTACAGCCCCAGCCTCCACCTGGCGCTGCGTATCGCGCGCTACTTCGAGGTGCCGGTGGAGGTCGTCTTCTCCACCGAGCCCTTCCCCCGCATCGGCCAGTGACCCGACCCAGAAGAGGAAGTCCCCATGTCCTTCTCCAACGACGCCCCGACATCCCGCATCGCCCGGCTCCGGGCCTCCCGTGGCAGGCGGCGCGTCTACGCGGTCCTGGTCGTGCTGGCCATGCTGGCCGCCACGGTGCTCCTGGGCGTCATCAACTTCCGCTCCGGCACGACGCTGGCGCTGGCCGTCCTGCTGCCGGCCTTCCTCGTACTGGTGGTCGTGGGGATGGTGATCAGCACGCAACTGGGCCGGGCCACGGGGGCGAACCACCGCTACCGGAACCTGGACGAGCGCCAGCGCTTCGAGCTGGACCGGGCCACGCGGATCGGCCACCACGTGACGGCGGGCCTCATGCTGGCGGTGTTCCTCGTACTCGCCGTCCTGGAGGGCCCCTCGCCCGAGTCCGTGTCCTTCCCCGAGGAGCTGTTCATGCCCGTGCTGTGGGTGATCCTCATGGCGCACACCTCGGTCCCCGCCCTCTACCTGGCCTGGACCCAGCCGGACGAGGTTTCCGACGACGAGGACGAGCAGGTGTGAGGGGACGGAATCCGCAGCTCGTGGCCCTCTCCGCCTGCGTCGGGCCTCAGAGGATGTCCGGGCCCGCCCAGCCGTAGGTGTCGCGCTCGCGGATCCGGGCCAGCTCGTCCTCGGACAGCACGCGGGGCTCGCCGATCTGGCGGGCCCGCAGGTACGCGGCGCTGAGCCAGTCCAGCAGCCGCAGGTTCTCCAGCGCGTGGCCCAGGCTCCGGCCCAGGGCGAGGCCGCCGTGGTCGGCGAGCAGCGCGGCGTCGCGCCCCTTGAGCGCCTTGGCCGCGTGGTCGGCGATCTCCCCCGTGCCGTAGGTGGTGTACGGGGTGACGGTGACCGCCCCGCCCAGGGCGGCGGCGCGGTGGTGGATCGGGGGCAGCTCGGCCAGGACCGAGGACACCGCGACCGTGTCGGCGGTGAAGGCGTTCACCACGGCGGTGACGTCGCGATCGTGCTCGAAGGCCAGGCGGTGCACGGCGAGGTGCAGGGTGGCCTCGGCCGCGGGGTCGCGCCGCCCCTCGAGCACCCGGTCGTCGAGCGACATCACCGGGCAGTCGGCGGGCTGGAGTTGGTCGAGGGCGGCGCCGTGCGGCGTGACGACCACCAGGTCGCCGTTGCGGACGCTGACGGTTCCCGACTCGCCCGGGGCGGCACCGGCGCCCGCGGCGAGGGCGCGGGCGGTCAGACAGACGTCCCGACGTTCTTGTTCGAGCAGCATGCTTCCTCAGAGGGGAGCGCGGAGGTTGCGGACGAACCTACTTAGGTATGCCTCAACTACTTAGGCATACCTCAATGTACGTCAAATTCTCTTCCTCGTCTTCCCCAGACGGGGATGTCCTGGGCCGGTCCGAGCGCTACCCGGAGTAGTCATGTCCCAGGTGTGACGCGGGGAGCGCCACGGAGAGCCCTGTCGCGGCCGAGCGTTTCCCCAGACCAGGGCGTGGCATGGGGAAACTGTGACTTACGCGTCTTATGAGACGAGGCTGTTTGTGACTACCAATCTTGGGCAAACCGGCTCCGTGAACGAGCCCAACACAACTCTGCCGACCGTGCCGTACCTGTCGGAACCGGGATCGGCCACCGCCACCAGCCTGTACATCGACGGGGAGTGGAAGGCCGCCCGCAACGGCCGTGTCCGGGAGATCCTGGACCCCGCGGACGCCTCCGTCCTGACCATCGTCAGCGAGGGCGGCCGCGCCGACACCGAGGACGCCATCGCCGCGGCCCGGCGCGCCTTCGACGACGGGGAGTGGCGCGGCGTCTCCGACGACGAGCGCGGCAAGCTCGTCGGACGCGTCGCCGACCTCCTCCAGCGCGACCGCGAGGAGATCGCGGTCATGGAGTCCCTCGACACCGGCAAGACCATCGAGGAGGGCGGGATCGACGTCGACGACGTCACCAACGTCTTCCGCTACTACGCGGGCCTGGCCGGAAAGGACGCGGGACGCCTCGTGTCCGCCCCCGAGGGCGTGCACAGCAAGGTGGTCTACGAGCCCGTCGGTGTCTGCGGCATGATCACGCCCTGGAACTACCCGCTGCTCCAGCTCGCCTGGAAGATGGCCCCGGCCCTGGCGGCGGGCAACACCATGGTGGTCAAGCCCAGCGAGATCACCCCCGTCACCACCGCCAAGCTCGTCGAGCTCACCGCCGAGGCGGGCATCCCGCCGGGCGTGGTCAACCTGGTCCTGGGCAGCGGCCCCGACGCGGGCGCCCCGCTGTCCGAGCACCCCGACGTGGACCTGGTCTCCTTCACCGGCGGACTGGCCACCGGCAGGCGGATCATGTCGGCGGCCTCCGAGACGGTCAAGAAGACCGCCCTGGAGCTCGGCGGCAAGAACCCCAACATCATCTTCCCGGACGTGGACCTGGACACCGCGGTGGACTACGCGCTCATCGCCGCGTTCTTCCACTCCGGCCAGGTGTGCTCGGCCGGTGCGCGGCTCATCGTGCACAACGACATCCACGACGCCTTCACCACCGAGCTCGCCCGCCGCGCCGAGGCCATCCGCATCGGCCGCGGCCAGGAGGAGGGCGTGCGCTGCGGTCCGCTGGTCTCGGCCGAGCACCGCGCCAAGGTGGAGGCCGCCGTCGCGCGCGGTGTCGAGGAGGGCGCCCGGATCATCGCCGGGGGCAAGCGGCCCGACGACCCGGCCCTGTCCCAGGGCTACTTCTACCGGCCCACCGTGTTCGTCGACTGCGAGCACTCCATGGACATCGTCCAGACCGAGGTCTTCGGCCCGGTCGTGACCGTGGAGCGGTTCGAGACCGAGGCCCAGGCGATCCGGCTGGGCAACGACACCGACTACGGGCTCTCCGGCGGCGTGTGGACGGGCGACACCGCCCGGGGCGAGCGGGTCGCGGCCGCCCTGCGGCACGGAACCGTCTGGATCAACGACTTCGGCCCCTACATCCCCGGCGCCGAGTGGGGCGGCTACGGCCGGAGCGGCATCGGCCGCGAGCTGGGGTTGCAGGGCCTGGACGAGTACCGCGAGGCCAAGCACGTCTACCGCAACCTGGCGCCCGAGCCGCAGCGCTGGTTCGACTGACACAAGACCCGTCCCGGGCCGCCCCAGGCGGCTCGGGGTACCGAACGCCCGGTGGCGCGGACCCGTGTCCTCCGCCACCGGGCGTCCCGTGGCGACGTCCACGGCCCACACGAGAAGAGAAGCGGACACAGGTCGGTTTCCCCCCGGCATCCCCCTGGATCCCCTGGGCACAGACAACGAGAGGAATCGGACCGTGGCTCCAACCGAGAGCACCTACGACTACGTGATCGTCGGCGGCGGTACCGCCGGCTCGGTGATCGCCAACCGGCTCACCGAGGACCCCGGCACCACCGTGTGCCTGATCGAGGGCGGCCCCGACGACCGCGACCTGGAGCACGTGCTGCGCCTGCGCGACTGGCTGAGCGTCCTGGACAGCGAGCTCGACTACGGCTACACCACCGTCGAGCAGCCGCGCGGCAACTCCAACATCCTGCACTCCCGGGCCCGCGTGCTCGGCGGATGCTCCTCGCACAACACGCTGATCAGCTTCCGGCCCTTCGCCGAGGACCTGGACGACTGGGTCGCGGCGGGCGCCGAGGGCTGGGACAACGCCACCGTGCAGTCCTACGCCGACCGGATCAAGTGCAACATCGTTCCGATCGTGGAGAAGGACCGCAACGCGATGGTCAAGGACTGGGTGTCCTCGGCCGCGGAGGCGGCGGGCGTCCCGGTGGTGGAGGACTTCAACGCCCTGACCTCCCACGGCGGCGGCTTCTCGGGCGGAGCGGGCTTCCTGTCCATCGCCTACGACCCCTACACCGGCTACCGCTCCTCGGCCTCGGTGGCCTACCTGCACCCGATCATGGACGTGCGCGACAACCTCACCGTCATGCTGGAGACCTGGGTCGACCGGGTGGTCCTCGACGGAGACCGCGCCACCGGCGTCAGCGCCACGGCCAAGGACGGCACACGCGTCACGGTCAGCGCGCGCCGCGAGGTGATCCTGTCCGCCGGCGCCGTGGACTCCCCCCGGCTGCTCATGCTCTCGGGGATCGGCGACGCCGGGGAGCTGCGGGAGGTGGGCATCGAGCCCCGCCACGACCTGCCCGGCGTGGGCGAGAACCTGCTCGACCACCCCGAGTCGATCATCATGTGGGAGACCAGCGAGCCGGTCCCGGAGAACACGGTGATGGACTCCGACGCGGCCCTGTTCGTGCGGCGCGACCACAGCGATCCGCGCCCGGACCTGATGTTCCACATCTACCAGATCCCCTTCGACGACAACACGAAGCGGCTGGGCTACGACTCCCCGCCCGACGGATACGCGGTGTGCATGACGCCGAACATCCCCCGTTCCCGCTCGGTCGGCAAGCTCTACCTCACCAGCGCGGACCCGCAGGCCAAGCCCGCACTGGACTTCCGGTACTTCACCGACCCCGGCGGCCACGACGAGAGGACGATCGTGGACGGGCTGAAGATCGCCCGGGAGGTCGCCGCCACCGAGCCGTTCAGGTCCTGGATCAAGCGCGAGGTCGCCCCCGGCCCCGGCGTCCAGAGCGACGAGGAACTGTCGGAGTACGGCCGCCGCGCCGCCCACACCGTCTACCACCCGGCCGGCACCTGCAAGATGGGCGCCGCCGATGACGACACCGCCGTCGTCGACCCCCGGCTGCGCGTGCGCGGCCTGCGCGGTCTGCGCGTCGCCGACGCGTCGGTGTTCCCGACCCTTCCCACCCCCAACCCCATGGTCACGGTCCTGGCCCTCGGCGAACGCGCCGCGGACCTCGTCCGACAGGACGCCCTGGCCCCGGAGGACGCTTGATGAGTACACCGGTAGCCCCGGTAACCGAAACAGCCGCCGCGCGCGGTGACGCCGACGAGGTCACCTTCTCGGTCCGCAACCTGTGGAAGGTCTTCGGCGGAAACGCCGACAAGGTCGTCGGCACCGAACTGGAGAAGGCCGACCGGGACCGCGTCAAGGAGGAGACGGGGTGCACCGTCGCGGTGCGCGACGTGTCCTTCGACGTGCGCCCGGGCGAGGTCTTCGTGGTCATGGGCCTGTCCGGCTCCGGCAAGTCCACGCTGATCCGGTGCCTGACCCGGCTGATCGAGCCGACCGCCGGGCAGGTGCTGCTCGACGGCGAGGACATCGGCACGGCCACCCCCCAGCGGCTGCGCGAACTGCGCCGCCACAAGATGGCCATGGTCTTCCAGCACTTCGGCCTGCTGCCCAACCGCAGGATCATCGACAACGTGGCCTACGGGCTGGAGGTGCGCGGGACACCGCGCGCCGAACGCTACGAGCGGGCCCGCGAGATGATCGGGATGGTGGGCCTCGGCGGGTACGAGAACGCCCGTCCCGGCGAGTTGTCCGGCGGCATGCAGCAGCGGGTCGGCCTGGCCCGCGCGCTCGCCGTGGACCCGGAGGTGCTGCTGTTCGACGAGCCGTTCAGCGCCCTGGACCCCCTGATCCGCCGCGACATGCAGAACGAGGTCAGCCGCCTGCAGCGCGAGCTGAGGAAGACGTCGGTGTTCATCACCCACGACCTGCAGGAGGCCCTCAGGCTGGGCGACCGCATCGCGATCATGCGCGACGGGGAGATCGTGCAGGTGGGCACCCCGGAGGAGGTGGTGGGCCGACCGGCCAACGCCTACGTCGCCGACTTCACCTCCGACGTGGCCCGCACCACCGTGCTCACCGCCCGGTGGCTGGTGCGCGAGCCGTACCCGGACGAGCGCACGGACGGCCCGGTCACCGCGCCCGGCACCGTGCTGGCTGAGGTGCTGCCGATGCTCGCGGCGAGCACCGCGCCGGTGCGGGTCGTGGAGGGCGACACCCTCCTGGGCTACGTGGGCCGCGACGACGTGCTGCGCGCCATCGCCGAGGACCAGTTGGACGGCGCCGCCGCGGTCGCCGCCATCGAGGAGGCGTCGGACGACCCGTCCGAGGAGAGGGCGGTCCACTCCTCCGGGGACACCGTCGGCACCCGCGGTCCGGCCCCGGCCGGGAGTGGTGCGTGACATGACCACGATGACCCGACCCGTCACCGCCCCCTCGGGCACCGGTGGACGGGGCGACGAACGTGGCTCGGGAAACCCCCTGCGCCACACCTGGGTGCAGGCACTGCTCGTGGTCGCGCTGCTCGTGGCCGGCTACTGGGTGAGCCGCCTCCTGGGCCACCCGTCCTGGGCGGGCGGTTTCCCGACCCTCGCCGGCGACCGGTTCATGGCCTGGCTCGACACCGTCTACGCGTGGATCGTCGCCAACCGCAACGACAGTCCCCTGTTCCTGTACTTCTTCAACTACGTCTCCGTGGGACTGGGATCGGCCGTCGTGCTGGTCGACCGGTTCCTCGACCTCCTCACCTGGCCCGGCGTGACCCTCCTCGGCGTGTTCGCCGCCTGGCGGGTCGCCGGCTGGCGCGTGGCGCTCCTGGTGCTCGCCACCTTCGCCGTGTTCGCGCTGAGCGGGCTGTGGAACGCGTCGATGACGACGCTGGCGCTGATCATCACGTCGGTCCTCATCGCCCTGCTGACCGGCATTCCCCTGGGCATCCTCGCCGGACGCAGCGAGGGGTTCCACCGGGCCGTCCGCCCGGTGCTGGACTTCATGCAGATCATGCCCGCGTTCGCCTACCTGCTGCCGTTCGTGCTGCTGTTCGGCATCGGCAACCCGGCGGCGGCCGTGGTGACGGCCGTGTACGCCGTCCCGCCCGCCGTGCGGATCACCGCCCTGGCCGTCCGCGGGGTGCCCTCGGGGGCGGTCGAGGCGGCGGTGTCGACGGGATCCACGCCGTGGCAGGTCCTCACCAAGGTGCAGTTGCCGATGGCCAGGCGCACCATCCTGCTGGGCGTCAACCAGACGATCATGCTCGCGGTGTCCATGGTCGTGATCGCGTCGGTCATCGGCGCGGGCGGCCTGGGCGACGCGATCTACCAGGCGCTCTCCAAGGTCAACGTCGGCCAGGCGTTCCAGGCGGGCCTGGCGATCGTCATGCTCGCCGTCGCGATGGACCGGGTGACCGGCGCGGTGGGCCACGGGACGCGCACACCGGACATCCCCGGGCGCTACCGCCTCCCGGTCCTGGCCGGCGGGTTCGCCCTGGTGGCCGCGGTGGTCGCGGCGGCGCGCCTGACGGGCGTGCGCGGCTGGCCGCGTGAGGTCTCGGTCGACCTCAGCGACCCGGTGAACGCCGTGTACGGCGCGATCCAGGAGACGATCGGCTCCACCACGGAGGCGGTGGCCACGTGGCTGCTGGGGGCCGTGCTCACCCCGCTCGCCGACCTGCTGACGCACTCCCCGTGGTGGCTGGTGGTGCTCGCCGCCGCGGCCCTGGGATGGATCTTCGCCGGGGCGCGCGCGGCCGCCGTGTCCGGTGCGGCACTGGTCGCCGTGGGCCTTCTGGGCGTGTGGAACAACGCCATGGACACGCTGTCGCAGGTGCTCGTGGCCTCCCTGGTCACCATCGTGCTGGGCGTGCTGGTCGGCGTGGCGATGTCGCGGAGCGACCTGCTCGCGGCGGTCCTCAAGCCGGTCCTGGACGCCATGCAGACCCTGCCGCCGTTCGTGTACCTGATCCCGGCGGTGGCGCTGTTCACCATCGGCCGGGTTCCCGCCCTGGTGGCGGCGGTGGTCTTCGCCCTGCCGCCGGTGATCCGGCTGGTCGACGACGGGATCCGGGGCGTGCCCGAGCCGGCCCTGGAGGCGGCGCGGTCGCAGGGCTCCACCGGTTGGCAGCTGCTCACCAAGGTGGAGCTGCCGATGGCGCGCGGCTCACTCCTGCTGGCCGTCAACCAGGGGATCATCCTGGTGCTGTCCATGGTGGTCATCGGGGCCCTGGTCGGCGCCGGGGCACTGGGCAACGACGTCGTGGTCGGCCTGGCGCAGAGCCAGCTCGGCCTGGGACTGGCCTCGGGCCTGGCGATCGTGTGCCTGGGCCTGTTCCTGGACCGTGTGACGCAGGGAAGGAGGGCACAGCGTGCCTGAGTGGAGAGGTTCCCTGTTCAGGGTGCTGGCCGTGGGTCTGGCCGTGGCCATGGTGAGTTCGTGCGCGGTGCGCACCGACCAGGTCGTGCGCGACCCGGACACGGTGCGGATGGCCCTCAACGGCTGGGTGGGCTACGAGGCCAGCGCCGAGGTGCTGGCGTACGTCCTCCGTGAGGAGATGGGCTACGAGGTCCAGTTGCTCCGCACCGCCGAACAGGCGTCGTGGCAGGCGCTGGACCAGGGCGCGCTCGACGTGATCGTGGAGAACTGGGGTCACGAGGACCTCATGGAGACCTACGGTCCCGAGGGCAACGGCACCGTGGTCGACGGCGGACCGACCGGCAACGAGGGCGTGATCGGCTGGTACGTGCCCGCCTACGTGGCCGAGGAGTACCCGGAGATCACGACCCTGGAGGGCCTGCGCGAGCACACGGACATCTTCCGTACCGCCGAGACCGGCGACAAGGGGGAGTTCCTGGGCGGCGCGCCCGGGTTCGTCACCCAGGACCAGGGGATGATCAACGCGTTCGACCTGGACCTGGAGATCGTCTACGCCGGTTCGGAGGTCTCGCAGATCACCGAGGTCCGGCGGCGGTACGCCGACGAGGAGCCGGTGCTCTTCTACTTCTACGACCCGCAGTGGCTCCAGGAGGAGCTGGACCTGGTCAAGATCGACCTCCCTGCCCACGAGCCGGGGTGCGCCGACGATCCGGACCACGTGCCCTGCGACTACCCGGTCTACGACCTGAACAAGATCTTCAGGGCCGGGTTCGTGGAGGAGGACGGCCCCGCGTACCGGTTCCTGGACAACTGGACGTGGACCAACGAGGACCAGAACCAGGTGGCCAGGATGATCGCCGACGAGGGGCTCGACCCGAGCGAGGCCGCCGAGCGCTGGGTGGAGAACAACCCGGACGTGTGGCGGGACTGGCTCCCCGAGGGCGCCGCGAAGCGCTGACGTCCGCGGCGGCCGTCCGTGTCCGCCCGTCCGTGTCCGCCGGGCCGGGAGGTGTGTCCTCCCGGCCCGGCGGCGTGTCGGGGACCGGGCCTTTCCTCCGGCGACGCCTCCACCCCTTGCCACGGCGGGCGCGAGACATGAGAATCCTTCGTGTTCGTCGAGGGAGCGGAGGGCCATGCGCCGGGACCGGCTCGCCGCCGCCGTGGGAACCGTCCTGTTCCTGGACGCGCTCCGGGTGTTCCTGCCGTCGCTGATCACCCTGTTCGGCCAGGCCGGGTCGACCGATCCCGCGCTGATGGGCGCCTTCGCCCTCGCGTGGTTCCTGGCCCCCCTCCCCCTTGTCCCGCTCGCCCGCCGGATCGCGCCCACGGCGCTGGCCGCGGCCGCCGCCGTGGCGATGGCGGCGGGGCGCCTGGCGCTCCAGGCCACTGACGGCGGCGGCCCCCAGTTGTACGTCTCCGCCGCCACGGTCGGTGCGGGGGCCGTGTGGCTGGTGTGCACCGCGATGGCGTCCACCTCCGACGGCCGCCTGCGGGGCCGTGAGGTGGTGGTCGGGGTGGTGGCCGGAATCGCGGCCGGCACGGTCGTCCACACGCTCGTCGGTACCGTCGACCTCGTGTGGTGGCCGACCCCTGTGGCGTGGGGGCCGGTCGCCGCCGGGGCCGGCCTCTTCCTCCTTCTCCTGTACGGCGTCCGGAACACGGATCCGGGACCGGCTCGGCCCGTGCCGCCCCGGGCCTGGCTGCTCCTGGGCCCGCTGTTCCTCCTCTCCGGCCTGTACACCGCCAACCCGGCGGTGGGGCAGACCCTCGCGGAGTCGCCGCTGGGAGCCGCGGCCGTCGCCACGGGCGCCGTGCTGTCGGTGGCCTTCGCCTCGCGCCCGCACCTCCTGGGCGGGAGCCGGTGGGCGGCACCGGCCGTGCTCCTGGCCGCGCTGGTGTGGCTGGCGCTCCCCGGCACGCCTCCGGACGCGGCGGGCGCCCCGTCCGTGGCCGCGCTGGTCGCCGGGCAGCTCGCCCTGGCCGCCTGCGCGGGCCGGGCCGTGCTCCCCGGGCCCGGGCGGGCGTCGGCGGTGCGCACCGGGCTGGCCGCCGCGTCGGGGCTGCTGCTGTTCGTGGTGCTGGTGTTCGCGTTCTACTCCGCCTACGACCTGTACGTCCCCAACGCGTACGTGCCCTTCGCCGCCCTGGCGCTGCTCCTGCCCGCCGTGGCCTCCCGGGAGCCGCAGGCCCGCGAGGCCTCCGGCCGGCGCGGACTCGCGGTGGCCGCAGGGGCGGGCGCGCTCACCCTGGCCGCCACCTCCCTCCACCCGCTGCTCCAGGACCGGGGAGGCCCCGCGGCCGCCGACGGGAGGGGAGGGGGACTGCGCGTGGCCGCCTACAACGTCCGGATGGGCTTTGGCATGGACGGCCGTTTCTCCGCTTCGGAGCAGGCCGGAGCGCTGCGGGACCTGGACCCCGACGTCGTCGTCCTCAGCGAGGTGGACCGCGGCTGGCTGCTCAACGGCGGACACGACGGGCTGTCGGGTCTGGCGCGCGAACTCGGCATGACCCCCTACTGGGGACCCGCCGACGGGCCGCTGTGGGGAGACGCCGTGCTCACCGCCCTGCCGGTCACCCGCGAGCTGCGGCACCCGCTCACCCCGAGCGGCCCCACGGGGGCCCAGGCGCTGGAGGTGACCGTGGACTGGAACGGTACCGAGGTCACCGTGGTGTCCACCCACGTGCAGCCCGCGGACCACGGCTTCGCGGAGGCGTCCTCCAGACGGCAGCTGCGCGACGTCGCGGAGATCGCCCGACGGGCCCGGGAGCGCGGTGGCCCCGTCGTCGTGGCCGGGGACCTCAACATCGAACCGGACGATCCCGCGTGGGGCGTCCTCACCGGGCACGGGATGCTCGACGCGTTCGACGAGGCACGGCCCTTCCCCACCCTGCCCGGGGAGACGGGCTCCGACCAGCAGATCGACCACGTCCTGCACTCGGGGGACCTGGTGCCGAGCGACCCCGCGAACCCGGACGTGCCCCACTCCGACCACCGGCCGGTGGCCGTCACACTGACACCCGCGGACTGACCGTCGGGCGGGCCCGTCAGGCGGACCGGCCCTCGTACCTGCGGCGCCGCCCCACCCAGTACACGTTCACGCAGGCGGCGACGAAGCCCGCGCCGAACAGGACGACCAGCCACGTCTGGTCGGTCAGCAGGTAGGCGCAGACCGCGGCGGCCAGCAGTACCAGGGCGCCGAACACGGCCAGCACCATGCGAAACCCCAGGGCGCTCGCCGGGCGCTCGTGGCTGCCCAGGGGGCCCTTCAACCTGCCCCGTCGCATGACCCCAGCTCCTTTCACGCCTGCGTCTCGTCGTTGTCCTCCTCGACCCCTACCCATCGGAGGAGGGTGAACCGGGAGTGAGGACGACGGAATCCGCGCGAGCCGGCCCCTCTCCCCGAGCGGGGGGCGCAGGACCGGCTGGGACGAGCGGCGGGGGCGCCCCGGAGAGGGGCGTCCCCGCCGTACGCGTGTGGGGCTACACGCCGTCCATCAGGGCGGGCAGGGCGGACTCGTAGGCGGTGCGCAGCTCGGCCAGCGGGATCTCCACGGCGCCGCCAGGGTGGGTGACCGACAGGGCGTCGCCGCCGACCGCGCCGATCTCCGCCACCGGAACTCCGTGCGTGGAGGCGAGGGCGAGGAAGGCTTCCTCCTCGCCCGGTCGGACCGCCACGACGGCGCGGGCCGCGGACTCGCTGAACAGCGCGGTGAAGGCGTCGCCGTCGACGGTCACCCGCACGCCCTTGCCGCCGCGCAGCGCCGACTCGGCCAGGGCGACCGCGAGGCCGCCGTCGGACAGGTCGTGCGCGGCAGAAGCCAGGCCGCGGTCGGCCGCGGTGGCCAGCACCTCGCCCAGTGCGGCCTCGGCGGCCAGGTCCACGCGCGGCGGCATTCCGCCGAGGTGGCCGTGCACGACGTCCGCCCAGGCGGAGCCGCCGAACTCCGGCCGGGTCTCGCCCAGCAGGAAGATCCGCGCGCCGTCGGTGTCGAAGGCCGTGCGCAGCCGGGTGCGCACGTCGTCGATCACGCCGAGCACGCCGATCACCGGGGTGGGGTTGATCGCCACGTCGCCGGTCTGGTTGTAGAAGCTGACGTTTCCGCCGGTCACCGGGGTTCCCAGCTGCCGGCAGGCGTCCGCCAGACCGCGCGTGGACTCCGCGAACTGCCACATCACCCCGGTGTCCTCGGGCGAACCGAAGTTGAGGCAGTTGGTGACCGCCAGCGGGCGGGCGCCCGTGGCGGCGACGTTGCGGTAGGCCTCCGCGTACGCGAGCTGCGTCCCCGTGTACGGGTCCAGGCGGGTGTACCGGCCGTTGCCGTCGGTGGCCAGGGCCACGCCCTTGTGGGAGTCGTCGGAGACGCGGATCATCCCGGCGTCGTGCGGCGTGGAGACCACCGTGTCGCCGCGCACGTAGCTGTCGTACTGCTCGGTGACCCAGGACGGGTCGCCGATTCCCGGGGCGCCCAGCACGCGGAGCACCTGTCCGCGCAGCTCGGTGTCGTCGGCCGGCCGGGCGAGCGCGGCGGCGTCGTCCGCCTGGAGCGCGTCCTGCGACGCGGGCCGCGCGTACGGGCGCTGGTAGACGGGTCCCTCGTCGGAGGCGGTCCGCGGGGGCATGTCCACCACGGTCTCGCCGTGCCAGGTCATCACCAGGCGACCGCCGCGCTCGGCCTCCTCGGGGGTCACGTCGGTGACCTCGCCGATCTCGGCGGCCAGGATCTGCCACTTGTCGCAGACGGCCAGGAACTCGTCCATCCTCGCGGGTTCGACGATCGCCATCATGCGCTCCTGCGACTCGCTCATGAGGATCTCCTCGGGAGTGAGCCGGGGGTCGCGCAGCGGGACCCGGTCCAGTTGGACGCGCATGCCTCCGGTGCCGCCGGCGGCCAGTTCGGTGGTGGCGCAGGACACGCCCGCCGCCCCCAGGTCCTGGATGCCGACGACCAGGTCCTTGTCGAACAGCTCCAGGCTGCACTCGATGAGCAGCTTCTCCATGAACGGGTCGCCGACCTGCACGCTGGGCCGCTTGGCGTGCGACTCGTCGTCGAAGGTCGCGCTGGCCAGCACCGAGGCGCCGCCGATCCCGTCGGGGCCGGTGGTGGAGCCGAACAGCACCACCTTGTTGCCCGGGCCGGGCGCCTGCGCCAGCTTGATGTCCTCGTGGCGCATGACGCCCACGCACAGGGCGTTGACCAGCGGGTTGCCGACGTACCCGGCGCCGAAGCCGATCTCGCCGCCGATGTTGGGCAGGCCCAGGCAGTTGCCGTAGAAGGAGATGCCCGACACCACGCCGGGCAGGACCCGCTTGGTGTCGTCGGCGTCGGCGGGGCCAAAGCGCAGCGCGTCCATCACCGCGACGGGACGGGCGCCCATGGTGAGGATGTCGCGGACGATGCCGCCCACGCCGGTGGCCGCGCCCTGGTGCGGCTCCACGTAGGAGGGGTGGTTGTGCGACTCGATCTTGAACGTCACCGCACGGCCGTCGCCGACGTCCACCACGCCCGCGTTCTCACCCATGCCGACGAGCAGCGCGTCGTTCTCGGGCGCCTTCTCCCCGAACTGGCGCAGGTGCACCTTGGAGGACTTGTACGAGCAGTGCTCGCTCCACATGACCGAGTAGATGGCCAGTTCGGCTGAGGTGGGGCGGCGGCCCAGGATCTCGTGGACCCGCTCGTACTCGTCCTTGGCCATGCCCAGTTCGGCGTACGGCTGAGGTGTGTCCGGGCTGTCGTGCGCCACGTCGACGGTGTCGAGACCAGGTACTTCAGACATGCGTGGTTCCGTTCGGGATGTGCGGGTGTGGGCCGGGCCGTGGCATCCGCCCAACGGCGCGGAGCCATGGTCAGGGAGTGGAGGGCGGGGCGTCGCCCGCGTCACCGAGCATCAGCACCGCCGGCGACTCCGGGTCGTCGTGGGAGGAGGTGTCGGCCAGCATGTGCTCGCCGTCGCTGAGGAAGACCTGGTCCTCGCGCGCGCCCTCGGGCCGCTGCTTCTCCCAGCCCCGCTCGGTGAGGTGGGAGACCACGGTCTCGACGGTCTCGCGGGAGTCCTCGGGCAGTTCCCCGTCCTCCGTCATGACCATCACCAGCCGGACGCACGAGTCCTGCTCGCAGTACACGTCGGCCTCCGGGTCGGAGACGTAGGCCAGCCCGGACGGGGCCTGGCCGAGCACGTCCACGTCCGGAGCCGTACCCGGGGCCTGTCCGCCGTCCTGCGGGGCCTGTCCGCCGTCCTGCTGGCCCTGGCCCTGCGGCGGCGCGGCGGCGGGCGCGGTCCCGATGGCGTTGAACAGGCCCACGGCGGCGGACACCACCAGGCCCACGACGACCAGTCCGGAGAGGACGAACATCGTCTTTCTGGAGCGCAGCAGCGCCATCAACGGCCAAACCCCCTAGTGGGTGTACGGGTCAGGCGTTCACCGGCGAACCGGTGGCCAGGTGGGTGAGGATCGAGGTGAAGAATCCGAGGCCCTCGGTGGAGGGGCCGGTGAGCGCCTCCACGGCGTGTTCGGGGTGCGGCATGAGGCCGACGACGTTTCCGTGCTCGTTGGTGATCCCGGCGATGCCGCGGCGGGAGCCGTTCGGGTTGTCGCCGGCGTAGCGGACCACGACCCGGCCGGCGGCCTCCAACTCGTCCAGGGTGTGCTCGTCGGCGACGAAGCTGCCCTCGCCGCTCTTGAGCACCACCAGGATCTCCTGGCCCTCGGTGTAGGAGCTGGTCCACGCGGTGCCGGTGTTCTCCACACGCAGCACCTGGTCGCGGTTGACGAACCGCAGCGAGGAGTTGCGGGTCAGCGCGCCGGGGAGCAGGTGGCTCTCGCACAGGATCTGGAAGCCGTTGCAGATGCCGAGGACCGGCAGCGCGCCCGACCGGGCGGCCGGGACCAGCTCCGACATCAGCGGGGCGAACCGGGCGATGGCCCCGCAGCGCAGGTAGTCGCCGTAGGAGAAGCCGCCGGGCAGGACCACGGCGTCCACGCCCCTGAGGTCGGCGTCCGCGTGCCAGAGGGAGACGGGTTCGGCGCCCGCCAGCGCGACCGCGCGCGCGGCGTCCCTGTCATCGAGGGAGCCGGGGAAGGTGACGACGCCCACACGGGCTGTCATGAGCACACTCCGAGAGGTTGGATCGGACCCGCTCCCGCGGGAGCGGGGAGCGTTCGGCGAGGAGATGCCGGTGCCTGGCCCCGTCGTTGGAGACGGTGCGGCCGCACTTCGCAGCGTACCCGCTCACCTGTGCTCCGGTACGACGGCGGACCCTCCTGGAGGCCGCGTCTTGGGAGGATCCTCCAAGGAGGGGGCCCGTCACACGCCCGTGTCCGTGTGCGATCCGACGGGAACGGCGGGGCCGCACCGCCTGGTTCCGCGGATACGCGGTGCGTACGGCGGAGGGGACGCCGAGGGGTCGGCCGGGGGATGTGGTCTCCGTCACGGGGCGCTCCGGCGGGCCGGAGTGCGCCGCCCGGAGCGGAGGTGCTGTGGTGGACCGGAGGCGCCGCGTGGACCACCGCACTCCGCGTGGACGGTTCGCGGAGGCGGTCGTTTCACAGAAGGGCGTAGCGCTGGGCCGGTATTGGCCCGGCCTCCTCCTCCGACGGCGGTCCGTCGCACACGGTGAGCCTCTTTCGCAGGAGGACCGTCGTACGCGGCTCCTCCTCGAAGTCGACCTCGTCCATGAGATAGCGCATCAGCAAAATGCCCCTGCCCGATTCTGAGTCCAACGACGGGAGGGGCGTGTGATCGGTGGTGAGCCTCTCGGTCAGCGCCTCGGGATCGGGCGCCCTTCCGGTGTGGGATATCCGTAGTTCACACCACCGCCCGCCCATCTCGGCCTCGACCATGTAGTCGCGTGCGGGACCGCCGTGGTCCACCGCGTTGCTACAGGCTTCGGAAACGGCCAGGAGGATGTCGTCGACGCAGTTCCGGCACACTCCCGCTCGGACGAGCAGAGTGCCGAGGACGTCGCGTGCGACGGAGACCGTGTATGCCTGTCTGGGAAGGGAGATCGAGAAAACGGCGTCCATTCGTCCACCTCTCGTGCTCCGTTGTCGTGCTTTCGACCCGGCCTTGTCAGAGAACCTTCCCCGGAGACACGTGAAGTAAAACGAACAGCCGTGCCCGCAGGGGGACACGGCTGGATTTTTCCGGCACTTCCGGCACGTCGGACAGCATGCGAACGAATTCACGCTTTTCCCGTGCGGCGCGGGGAGATGCGGCCGTCACGGCGGAACCAGGACAGGAGTGTGGCCTATGTCATACGCGGTGCGAGGTGGATACTGAAGACAATCCCCGATTTCCGGAAAGATTCCGTCTTCCGTGAATCCCGCGGTGGTAAAGAAGCCACGTGAGACCGGACCGGGTTCCGTTCGGAAGCGTGTTCCCGGGAACGCGTCCTCCAAGGCGTGTCCGCCGGAGGGGGCCGCTCCGCCTACTCCTCCACGCGGACCTCGAAGTCCTCGATGACGGTGTTGGCGAGCATGGTCTCGGCCAGGCGGCGGACGTCGGCCAGCCTGGCCTCGTCCACCACGCCCTCGACCTCGACCTCGAAGCGCTTGCCCTGGCGGATCTCCTTGATCCCCTCGAAGCCCAGACGGGAGCAGGCCCCGGCGATGGCCTGGCCCTGGGGGTCCAGGATCTCGGGCTTGAGCATGACGTCAACAACGACGCGGGCCACAGGGTCCTCCACGGGGAAACTGGTGTGTGCCGCACGTGCCTGCGGCGGGCGGGCCACCCCCCGTCGGACCGGAGGGGGCGACGCAAGCGTACGGTACGTGGGAGTGGGTAGGCGTGCTGACCAGGAGGCGCGCCGCGTCTTTACCGCACACTGACCAGTACCGGCGACTGTAACGGGGCTCCCGTGACCCGTATCACGTGGATTGATGTCATCATTGGAAGTGCGCGGTGGCGTCTAACAGGGTGGAAGTGATCGTCCGGTCGTCCTGAGGGGGAATCTTGACGACTATCGAAATGGACCAGGCCTCCACGACTGGTGCCCACCGCGGTGAAGAGCAGGAGTTGGACTTCGCCACCGCGGTGACACCGTTCGCCGACCAGCTCTATCCCACGGCTCTGCGGATGACCCGCAACCCCGCCGACGCCGAGGATCTCGTACAGGAGACCTTCGCCAAGGCCTTCGCGAACTTTCACCAGTTCCGTGCGGGTACCAACCTTCGGGCCTGGCTTTACCGAATTTTGACCAACACCTTCATCAACACCTACCGCAAGAAGCAGCGCGAACCGCGGCAGGAGACCACCGACGAGATCAAGGACTGGCAGCTCGCCGCCGCCGAGGCGCACACGTCGTCCGGCATGAGGTCGGCGGAGAACGAGGTCCTGGACCACCTGCCCGACTCCGACATCAAGCAGGCGCTCGCCCGGCTGCCCGAGGAGTTCCAGGAGGTCATCTACCTCGTCGACATCGAGGGCTACGCCTACAAGGAGGTGGCCGAGCGCATGGGGACCCCGCTGGGGACGGTGATGTCCCGCCTGCACCGCGCCCGCCGCCAGCTCCGCGAGATGCTCGCCGACTACGCGCGCGACCGCGGGGTGCGTGTCCCCGCCGCCCACTAGGCCCGCCAGGGAGTGCTCGGCGGACACGTCCCCGGCGCTCTCCAGCCGGCCGGGGCGAGCCCGCGGCCCCGTCCCGCGCCCCGATCCCCCGTGCCCGCGGCGCTCCTCGCCGCGTCCCCGTCTCCCCGCACCCGCCCGGCCGGGAAGCCGCCCGCCGAGGCCCGGTCCCTCCGTTTCCTCACGACCACACAACACTTCCGACGCACTGGACGGCCCCTCGCCCGCGCGAGGGGCCGTCCGCGTGCCGTGCGCCCGTCGCGGGGCAAGTGCCCACAACGTTGCCGGAAAGCCCTCGCCGATGCTAGGAAGCCCTGCTAAACGCTCTGCCGGGCGACCGAGGATCATGGGGTCCGCAGCGGAAAAGGTGATGCTGAGGGCTTGCGCTCTCCATGGTGAGGTCTGTCACGATATGGGGAGGGCTGTCCACCCTCACCCACCACCCCGGGTGAGGGCGGGCCGTGATTCGGCCGATCAGCGTTCACCCACGCGAAGTCGGCCCCGACAACCCGAGGAGCAACGTGTCGGATACCACCGCGCACGAGAAAACGGAGCTCATCCAGCTCCTTACACCGGAAGGGGAACTGACGGGGCATCCCGACTATCCCCTGGACATCAGCGCGGAGGAGATCCGCGCGCTCTACCGTGACCTGGTCCTGGTACGCCGAGTCGACAGCGAGGCCGTATCCCTCCAGCGCCAGGGCGAGCTGGGCCTGTGGGCCTCACTGCTCGGCCAGGAGGCCGCCCAGATCGGCTCCGGCCGCGCACTGCGCGAGAACGACATGGCGTTCCCCTCCTACCGCGAGCACGGCGTCGCCTGGTGCCGCGGCATCGAGCCCAAGGAACTGCTCGGCATGTTCCGCGGCGTCACCAACGGCGGCTGGGACCCCCACGAACTGGGCTTCCACCTGTACACGATCGTGATCGGCAGCCAGGCGCTGCACGCCACCGGCTACGCCATGGGCGTCCAGCGCGACGGCGCCGTCGGCGAGGACGGCACGGCCGTCATCTCCTACTTCGGCGACGGGGCCACCAGCCAGGGCGACACCAACGAGGCGTTCAACTTCGCCTCGGTCAACAACGCCCCCGTGGTCTTCTTCTGCCAGAACAACCAGTGGGCCATCTCCGAGCCGCCGGAGCGCCAGGCCCGCGTGCCCATCCACCGCCGCGCCGCCGGGTTCGGCTTCCCCGGCCTGTTCGTGGACGGCAACGACGTCCTGGCCTGCCTCGCCGTCACCCGGGCCGCCCTGGACAACGCACGTGAGGGCAACGGCCCCACGCTCATCGAGGCGTTCACCTACCGGATGGGCGCCCACACCACCAACGACGACCCCACCCGCTACCGCGCGTCGGGGGAGTTGGACGAGTGGAAGGCCAAGGACCCGATCCTGCGGGTCCGCCGCCACCTGGAGCGCGGAGGCCTGGCGGACGAGGAGTTCTTCGCCTCCGTCGACGCCGAGGCCGACAAGCTGGGCGAGCAGGTGCGCACCGAGTGCCGGGCCCTGCCCGACCCCGAGCCCCTCGACATCTTCCACGAGGTGTACGCCGAGCCCAACGTCCAGATCGACCACCAGCGGTCCGAGTTCGCCGAGTACCTGGCCTCCTTCGAGGGTGCCGGCACTGAAGGGGGCCGTTAGGCCATGGGAACCAACCTCACCATCGGCAAGGCCATCAACGCGGGCCTGCGCGCCGCCATGGAGGACGACTCCAAGACCCTGATCATGGGCGAGGACGTCGGCCGGCTCGGCGGAGTCTTCCGGGTCACCGACGGCCTGTACAAGGACTTCGGCGCCGACCGGGTCATCGACACCCCGCTCGCCGAGTCCGGCATCGTCGGCACCGCGATCGGTATGGCCATGCGCGGCTACCGCCCCGTGGTCGAGATCCAGTTCGACGGCTTCTTCTTCCCGGCCACGAACCAGACCTTCACCCAGTTGGCCAAGATGCGCCGCCGCTCGGCGGGCAAGCTCAGCGTGCCCGTGGTCATGCGCATCCCCTACGGCGGCGGCATCGGCGCCGTGGAGCACCACAGCGAGTCCCCCGAGGCGTACTTCACGCACACGGCGGGCCTGCGCGTGGTGACGGTCGCCAACCCCGAGGACGCCTACTGGATGATCCAGCAGGCGGTGCACTGCGACGACCCGGTCATCTTCCTGGAGCCCAAGCGGCGCTACTACGAGAAGGCCGAGGTCGACACCGGGGCCTCCCTCGCCGAGGCGGTCCCCATGGGCGCCGCCCGCGTGGCCCGCCCCGGCACGGACGTGACCCTGCTGGCGTACGGGCCCATGGTCAAGACCGCCCTCCAGGCGGCCGAGGCCGACACCGACCACTCCGTCGAGGTGATCGACCTGCGCTCGCTGTCCCCGGTGGACTACCCGACCCTGTTCGCGTCGGTGCGCAAGACCGGGCGCCTGGTCGTGGCCCACGAGGCCCCGCTGTCGGGCGGACTCGGCGGTGAGATCGCGGCCCGGGTCACCGAGGAGTGCTTCTACCACCTGGAATCGCCGGTGATCCGTGTTGCCGCCTTCGACACGCCGTATCCGCAGTCGCGTCTTGAGGAGCACTACCTTCCGGACCTTGACCGCGTTCTGGACGGTGTTGACCGGGCGTTCGCGTACTAGGGGATCGGGGAAACCGAAGGACATGGCGATTCAGAAGAGTGAGCCCTCCGTCGGCGGCGTGCAGTCGTTCAGGCTGCCCGACGTCGGCGAGGGCCTGGTCGAGGCCGAGCTCCTCACCTGGTACGTCAAACCGGGTGACGAGATCGAGGTCAACCAGATGATCTGCGAGATCGAGACCGCCAAGGCGGTCGTCGAGCTGCCGAGCCCGTTCGCGGGCACGGTGCGGGAACTGTTGGCCGAGGAGGGCCAGACGGTTGAGGTCGGCGCGGTGATCATCACCGTGGACGACGGTACCGGAGGCGGCTCCCCGGCCGAGGGGGCTCCAAGCGAGAAGGCCCCGGCCGAGGAGGAGCGGGAGAAGCCGCTGGTCGGCTACGGCGAGAGGGCGGCCTCCACCCAGCGCCGCCCGCGCCGCCGTCCGGCTCCCTCCGGCCCGGCGTCCGCTCCGGCGCCCGAGCCCGAGCCCAAGGCCGCCGAGCCCGTGCGGCCGAGCACACCCGCCGAGGAGACCGGGCCCGGCCCGGTACCGGCGCCGGAGCGCCCGCTGGCCAAGCCGCCGGTGCGCAAGCTGGCCAGGGACCTCGGCGTGGACCTGGCGTCGGTCACCCCCACGGGGGAGGGCGGCGTCGTCACCCGGGAGGACGTCCGGTCCGCGGCCGAGGCCGCCCAGGCCCCGGCGGCCCAGGCGGCTCCGGAGCCGGAGGCGGCGCCCCGGACCGACCGTGCCGCGCGTGAGCGGCGCATACCCGTCAAGGGCGTGCGCAAGCACACGGCCGCGGCGATGGTCAACAGCGCGTTCACCGCGCCGCACGTCACCGAGTTCCTACAGGTGGACGTCACCAGGACGATGAAGGCCGTCGCGCGCCTGCGGGAGCGGCCCGACTTCGCCGACGTGCGGGTGTCCCCGCTGCTGCTGGTCGCCAAGGCCCTGCTCATGGCGGTCCGGCGGCACCCGGAGATCAACGCCTCCTGGGACGGGGACAACCAGGAGATCGTGGTCAAGGACTACGTGAACCTGGGGATCGCGGCGGCCACCGAGCGCGGCCTGGTGGTGCCCAACATCAAGGACGCCGACGCCATGGCCCTGCCGGAGCTCTCGGCCGCGCTGAAGCGGCTGACGGAGACCGCGCGGGAGGGCAAGACCAGCCCGGCGGACATGTCCGGCGGCACCATCACGGTCACCAACGTCGGCGTGTTCGGCGTGGACGCGGGCACCCCGATCATCAACCCGGGCGAGGCCGCGATCCTCGCCTTCGGGCAGATCCGGGACATGCCCTGGGTGCACAAGGGAGAGCTGAAGATCCGCAAGGTGACGACCCTGTCGCTGTCCTTCGACCACCGGCTGGTCGACGGGGAACTGGGCTCCAAGGTGCTGCGCGACGTCGGCGCCGCGCTGGAGGACCCGGAGCTGACCGCCCTGGCCTGGGGCTGAGGCGGGGGCCGAGGCAGGTAGGAGACAACGGGGGCCGGTGCGAGTTCGTCGCACCGGCCCCCGCCCGCGAGGGGGGCCGTCCCCAAAGGGGAGGAGGACGGCCCCCACACCCTCAGTGTTCCCCGTGGGTTTTTACCGACACATGGCACTCCGTCGGCCGGGCCGGAACCAGGGCGGGGCAGGGCCGGGTGCCGCTATCCGAGCAGGAAGGTGACGGAGAACAGCACGGGGATGGTGAGGAGGGTGGTCAGCAGCACCACGTCGCGGACCATCGCCTCGCTGGTGCGGTACCGGGTGGCGAAGTTGAACACGTTCTGGGCCGTGGGCAGGGCCGCCAGCACCACCACGGAGAACAGGGCGGAGTCGTCCAGGCCGAAGACCAGGGAGCCCAGGGCCCACGCCGCCAGCGGATGGACCACGGACTTGAGCGCCACGGCCACCAGGACCGGTACGCGTTCGGGGCCGCGGCCGGGGAACGCGCTGCCGTGCAGGGAGATCCCGAAGGCCAGCAGCATCGCCGGGACCGCCATGCCGCCGATCAGGTGGAAGGGCTCCATCAGCGGTTCCGGGGGCACCCATCCGGAGGCGGAGACGGCCACGCCCGCCAGGGAGGCGATCACCACGGGGTTGCGGACCGGTGTGCCGAGTGCCCGGCGCAGGACGGGGCCCGCCCCGCGCACGCCGCCGCCGCCCAGGTCCAGGACGGTGAGCCCGACGGGGGCCATGAACAGGAGCTGTGTCAGCAGGACGGGCGCGACCACGGACGCGTCGCCGAGGACGTAGACGGCGATGGGGATGCCGAGGTTGCCCGCGTTGACGTACGACGACGCGAGCGCGCCGACGGTGGTCCGGCCCACGCCCCAGCGCCGTACCAGCCCGAGGACGACGAAGACGAGGGCCACGGCGGCCACGCTGAGCACGCTGACCAGGACCGGTGCGGACACCAGCACGGAGAGGTCGACGTCGGCCAGGATCGTGAACAGCAGGGCGGGACTGGCCACGTAGAAGGCGAGCCTGGTGAGCACCTCCTTGGCGCCCGGCCCCAGGAGGGGGAGCCTGCCGAGCATGTAGCCGATGACGACGACGCTGGTGATGACACCGAAACCGACCAAGACCCCGGACAAGGGGCGCCCCCACTGCGAACGCGCGACACGACCGTGAAGACGCTATCCGAGACCGCTCCGTGGCGAAACGGCGCAGATCACACCGCTTCGGGCGGAGGGTCCGGGCGCCGCCGCGGCGTCAGGTCCCGTCGGACGGGCTGGGGTCGGGGGAGGGACCGGGGGAGGGATCGGCCTCCTCCTCCGCCTCCTCCTCGGCTTCCTCGGCGGCCTGTTCCTCGGCCAGGCGCTCGGCCTCGGCCCGGTCGGCGGCGCGGGTCGTGCACACCTCCTCGGCCGGGGCGGAGGAGCCCTCCACGGCGACCACCGTGAAGCAGTACTCCATGACGGTGTCGTCCGTGACGACCTGCGCGGACACCGCGCCGGGGCCGGTCCGGGCCAGGGTGAGCGGGTCGTGGCCCCGGGGGCCGCCCAGGACGAAGAACGAGGCGGTGCCGCCGCTGTTGTCGGTCCAGGTCAGCTCGACGGCGCCGAGGTTGTCCGTCAGCGTGATCCCCGACGGCGCGGCGACCTCGGGCGGGGACTCGGGATCGACCACCCCGCCCCGGTCCGGGCCGGTCCCGGTCTCCTCGTCGGCGGGGGCGCCCGACTCCTCGGCGGGCTCCTCCACCTCGGAGGCGGCCGACACCGGTGTGCCGGAACCGGCCGCCGCGAACGTTCCGGACACCGCGGTGAGCACGAGGATGCCGCCCACGGCCACGGCGATGTGCATGTGCTTGCGCCAGCGCGCCTCGCCCCGCACGGGCTCGTCGGGGACGGACCACTCGGGGACGTCCTCCTGCCCGGTGTCCGGTTCGTCGTGGGGCAGGCGGGAGGTCTCGGCGGTGCCGCTCCATCCCTCGACACGGGACCAGGCGATCCGCGGCGAGATCTCCTCGCCGCGCAGCTTGGCCATCATGATCTCGGCGGTGCTGCCCGCGTCCGAGGCGGGCAGTCGGCTGCCCGCCTGCCCGTCCTCCGGAGGTGCCGGCGGCTCGCCGCGCAGGCTCCGGGCGCTGTCCAGCCGTGCGGAGGGAACGGGTGGCGGCTGGGGGCCGCTCAGCGGGCCCCGGGGTCCCGTGCCCGGATGCGCGCCGGGCGGTGCCGGTGGCCGGGGCGTTTCGTGCACCGCGTAGGGCGGTGGGGGTACGGAGCCCTGGCCGCCCGTGGGGCCCGGGTGGTTGCCGGAGGCGGTGCGGGGTTCGGCTGGCGGCGTCTGCGGTCCCGTGCCGGGGTGTGGAGTCTGTGGGCCGGTACCGGGGGACGGGATCTGTGGTCCCGTGCCGGGATGGGGAGCCTGTGGTCCCGTGCCGGGGTGCGGAGCCTGTGGACCGGTACCGGGGTGCGGGGGGTTCTGTGGCCCCGTGCCGGGATGGGGGGCTTGTGGACCGGTACCGGGGGGCGGGACCTGCGGACCCGTGCCGGAGGCCGACGGAGTGGTCTGCGGCGCACGTGCCTGTTCGAACGCGGCGGCGAACGCGGCGGCGCTGTCGTAGCGCTCCTCCGGCGCCTTCGACAGGGCGCGCGTCAGCACGCCCCGCAGCTTGCGGGACACGTCCTGCCGGGTGACCGGCGGAACGTCCTCGGTGAACACCCGGTGGGCGTGGTCGCGGGGGTGGAGCGCCGCACCGTCCTCGGGGGCGAAGGGCGGTCGGCCGACGAGCATCGTCCAGATGGTCGACGCGAGCCGGTACACGTCCGAGGCGGGTGAGCGCGGCTCCCCGCGCAGTGCCTCGGGCGGCGAGTGCGGGAACGCGTCGGTCCCGGGGCTCGGCGGGGGCATGGCCGTCCCGATCGGGTGCACGGAGCCGAAGCCGGTCAGAACCGGGGTGCGGCCCGCCCTCAGGATGTTCCCCGGGCTGACGGCGTCGTGGACCAGGCCCCGACCGTGTATCGCGCTGAGTGCGGCGGCCACGCTCCGGGCGATCGCCGCCGTCTCCTGTAGGGGAGCGGGGCCCCTGCGCACGAGCATGTCGGAGAAGGAGCCGTCCGCGTAGAACGGCAGCACCACGAAGAGGTCGCCCTCGGCCGTGGTGCCCGCGTCCACCAGGGGCACGACCCCCGGCACCCCGCCGAGATCGCGCAGGTGGTCGAGTTCGGCCCGGCCCGCGGCACGGGGCAGGACCTTGAGCACGACGTCCGCGCCGCTGGTGGTGCGCCGACCACGGACGAGGCGGGCGCGCGGTCCTTCGCGCAGCACGGTGAGCGACTCGTATCCGGGTGCCCATGAGGCGTGCTCGGAGCCGGACATGCGCGAGCGACCCCCGTTCGTGGTGGCGGCCCCCGGCCGTCAGGCACGGGGGATGGTGGTGCGGCGGGTCACAGCCGGCCGGGCAGAGGCTCCTCGGACGCGGGCTCGTGGATCAGTTGCTGACCGTAGTTCCCGAACCCGCGTTCCTCGTTGACCTCCTGCTGTCGGCCGAACGCCCCGATGAGGGCGATGACCCCGCAGATCAGTGCGGTGAGGATGAGACCGCCGATCACCGCCGGCCACACCTGCTGACGGCGCCGCCAGTAGCGGCTGGAACCGTAGAGCAGCGCCGACCGCAGTTGCCGGTGCCGCAGGGCGTCCGCCTGGAGGACGTACTTCTCCTCGTCGGGCGTGTAGTGGAACGCCTCGGGGAGCTGCGGTTCCGGATCCGCGGAGGGCGAAGGGGATGGCGCGGGGGTGGACATCGGCGATCAGCTTACTAGAACAGTCCGTCCAGGTACCGGGTGAGACGGCCGTATTTGTCCGCGGTGTCGCTGGTGGCCGTGATCATCTTCGAGAAGGCGGCGTTGACCTCGGAGAACTGCGCGTCGAATTCCTGGGCCTTGGCCTGGAACTGGGTGCTCCCGGAGCCCTCCCACTGGCTGACGGTGCTCTCGGACTGCTCGTTGATCTGGCTCATGATCGCGGTGAAGCGCGAGAGGTGGGCCTGCTGGTCGGAGGCGAGCCCTTCCAGGCCTCCGACATCGCCGTAGACGTCGAACTGAGCGGACATGGTGCACGCCTTTCTGTGGACGCGTGAAGGGGGTGGGGATCAGGCGTTGACGGGGCGGGACAGCCCGCCGAGGTCGTTCCCGGCCTGCGAGAGGTCGGCGGCGGAGTCGGTGTCGGTGATGTTGAACTGCTGCTGGCCCTCGTTCAGCTTGATGCCGTTCTGGCTGCACCAGTTCATGAGCTCGTCGAAGCGCTCGGTGAGCTGTTCGCGGGCCTGGCGGAAGTCGTTCAGCGCCTGGCCCTGGAGGGAGTCGCCGTCGTTGGACATGTCCTGGATGAGCTGGTTCATCTGGGTACGGAGGCCGTCGGACTCCATCCCGAGGTTCTCACCACCGGTCGAGAGCGCGTTGACGTTTTCGAGACCAGCGTGCTGGGACATCTGAACCCTTTCGGGGGTGGGTGTGTCACTGGACCCGTCCTCCGTGGGGCAGGGTGTCCGTCGCGGAACACGGGAGGAGGGGAGGATACGGACGATAGTAAGCGGATCGACGGCGGGTCAATGCTCGCGCACCTTCCGCCACACGGTTCACAGAGTGTTGATCACCTCTTCCGTCTGAGAGAACGCGAATGGACGGAGAAGCGTCTCAGTGGGATCGGTGAAGCCACCGGTCCCCGGGTTTCGCCGGTTCCGGATCCGGTCATGGGCGGCCGTCTCCGCAGTCGACGTAGTCGGTGATGCTGGCCGTGTACTCCTCGTGGGTGTCGAGGGTGTCCCAGAACTCGTCCATGTAGGCGTCGACGAGTTCGTCTCCGCCGACGGGTTCGCCGCACCAGGTGACTTCTTCGAAGTTGGTGGCGTCGTACAGGGACTTGTCGACCATTGTGGTGCCGCCTACCTCATCGGTTGTCCATTCATCCTTGTCGAATTCGACGAAGTACTCTCCTTCGTCCTCTTTGAGGATGTGGGCTTCGAAGAGGGCGTTCGGGCTTCCGGTGATGTCCTCGACGTCTTCTGCTGGTTCGTTCTCGGTGAGCATGCGGTCGAGGATGTGCAACATGACTTCCCGTTCGACCCATGAGCGGGAGACGTGTCCGGGGGGCAGACCTCCCATGTCCGGCTCCTCGGGCTCGGGCTCGGATGTGGAGCATGAGGTCAGCGCCGTACACATGGTCAGGGTGGCCACCAGGAAGACGGATGCGCGGCACGCCCGAAGAGTTCCTGGGGCCGGGGCTCCGGTCATGGGCGGCCGTCTCCGCAGTCGACGTAGTCGGTGATGCTGGCCACGTATTCCTCGTTGGTGTCGAGGGTGTCCCAGAACTCGTCCATGTAGGCGTCGACGAACTCCTCGCCGCTGACGGTCTCGCCGCACCAGGTGACCTCGTTGAAGTACATGGCGTCCGCGAGAGCGCCGTCTATCTGCCCGGAGTTGTGGACCGCCTCGGTTCGCCACTCATCGTGGTCCAGTTCGACGGTGTATCCGTCCTCGGTCTGTTGGAGGATTCGGGTGTCGAGCAGCCTGTCCCTCTTGCCGCCGATGTTCTCGGCGACTTGGTCCGGGTCGCCCTCGGTGAGCATGCGGTCGAGTGTGCGCACCATGACCTCCCGTTCGACCCAGAAGCGGGAGACGTAGTCCGCTGGAAGGCCTCCTCCGGGTTCGGACTCGGGTTCGGACGTGGAGCACGCGGACAGGGCCAGGCTCACGGCCAGGGTGACCGCCAGGAAAACGGGCGCACAGCCCTCGCGCGGGGGCAACGGGTCCTCCAGATCGTTTCGGTGACGATATTGTGTCCGACCGTGCGTCAGTTCTTCTCTTCCTCGCCCTCGCCGCTGTCCGGGAAGACACTTTTCGTGTCGTTGTAGGAGTTGTTGTACTGGATGACGAAGTCGGACACACGCTTGTCACCCGACTGGGTGCGGCCGTCGCTGGTGGTGATGTCCACGTCGTCCATGATGTTGCTGATTGCGCTATCCATGCGGTTGAGGTCCTGGTCCTCGTTGTCCGACCACTCGTTCGGGTTCTTCTCGACGTTGACCTTGACGGAGTCGTCGAAGACGAAGCCGTCTCCGATGTCCTCCGGGGAAAGCTGCACACCATCCCGCGTGATGGTGATGGCACCGCCGTCGATCAGGGTGTGGAACTCATCCGGGCGGATGACGCTGTTGAGCGTTTTGGGGTCTTTCTGCGACAGGTAGTCGAGAGCCTCGATCCGGAAGTTGCGCTCGATGTACTCGGCACCGGAGAAAGTCGGATGCCGCGGGAAGACCTCGTACTCGCCGTCGACGATCGCGTTCACGATGCTCTCCTCCCCGAGTTCCAGCCCCTTTGCGACAGCCGCACCGATGACCGGGATCTTCTCGGACAGGCCTCCGGCCTCGCCCACCACGAACTCGGCGATCTGTGTCTCGCGCTCGATGGTCTCGTCCAGGTCGGCGGTCCGGTCGGCGGACTCCCTCCGCAGGGCCTCCTCCAAAAGGGCCTGGAGTTGGCCCCCGCCGCGTGCCGTCTCCTCGTCCTGTCCGTTCCCGAGGAACGCGGCGGCCTCGATCTGCTGGTAGACGTCGACGGAGTTGACCACACGCCCGGCCGTCTCGTCGTTCCCCATCAGGAGCTGCATGTACATGGCGCGCTCCTCCGGGCCCATGGAGACGAAACTCCTGTCCGGGTCGAAGTCCTCGATGCCCGTCACCGGCTCGTTGTCGCGGAGCACGTCGCTGTCGGCGAAGCTGTAGATATGGGCGTCGAAGACGTCGGCGAGGCTGTCGGCCAGCTCCCCGTTGAACTGTGTGAACGAGGCGTTGGAGTACTCGTTGTCCCCCTCGGTGACGTCCACACCGGTGTTGACGAGGGCCTCGTGCATGTCCGCGTCGGTGATGGTCTCCATGAATCCGGCGAAGGCGTCCCCGGCGCGCTCACGCACGTCGGGGTCGTCGCTGTGGAGGTCCTCGGCGAGCCAGTCGGTGAGCTGGCGCGCGGTGTGGCCGTCGTCGTGCCACTCGTAGGTGAGCGTGCCCTCCAGCGCCCGCGTGCGCAGCTCCTCGTCGCCGTGGTCGACGCCCTCCTCCCCGCCGAGGTGCTCACCGGTGAGCATGTAGTAGTTGGCGTCCGTGTTGCGGCTGGCCGCGTCGATGATGTGGGAGACCTGCTCGGAGTCCGGCATCACCCCTTCGGGGTCGGGCATGTCGCCCCAGGCGTCGAGGAACGCGCCGGTGGTCAGGTGGAGGTTGGTCGACAGTCCGTAGCCGCCCTCCAGGTCCCCGTCCGTGTGTTCGAGGAAGGCGGAGAGCGCCTTCATGTCCATCCCCGTGCTCACCGGGGTGCCGGGAAGCTTGTTCTCCGCGTCGGGGTTGATCCACGTCCCCTCCACGGCGTACCGGAAGCTCTCGGGCAGCTTGTCGTACCCCCCGCCGAGCGACGGGTCCGAGAGCGCGAGCAGCCCGTCGCCGAGCGTGCCGAGGGCGTCCTCCCTCTCCTCGTCGCTCATGTCGGACCCGGCCATGAGGTCGGGGTAGACCATGATGCCCGCGCCGGTCCCGTTGGCTCGGTAGGGCTCCTCCAGGTGGGCGTAGAACTCCTCCAGGAAGGCGATCTCCTCCGAGCTGAGCTCCGTGCCGTTCTGCTGGTTCTGCCGGGCGCCGGTCCCCACCATCGAGAGCACGAGCATGATCTCGTGGTAGCGGTCGTCCAGCGGCTTCTCCCCGGACCAGTAGGCGGCGAGCTCCTCGGCGTACTCCTCGGCGTTCTCGGAGGTGAGGTCGCCGTCCTCGATGAGCGAGGAGTAGCGGGAGGGGTCGAGGTTGAGGAACGCCCAGTTGGCGTTGCCCGCGTCGATGAGCTTGCGGACGTTCTCGGGGGTCGGCCCCTGTTCGAGCAGCGTCCGCACCTCCTCGGCGCCGTCCTGGAGGCCCTGCCAGTTGGTCTGCTCGCGGGTGGTGAGCCCCTCCTGCACGGCGACGAGCTCGTCGTAGAGGGTCCGGCACCGCTGCTCGTCCCCGGCGCCCAGGTCCGTCCAGAGGAAGCCGTCGGCCTGGGGATGGGAGGAGGTGATGTGGTCGTCCTGGTACTTGGCGGGGACGGCGTTCTCCTTCTCCGTCCTGCTGCTCTCCCAGGTGGTGATCTGGGCGTCGCGCTCCTCGTGGAACGCCTTGACGACGTCCGCCCACATCTGGGCGACCGAGGCGGCGTAGGTGACGGAGACGGCGGCGTCCCGCCAGCTCTGCACGTCCTCCTCGGAGAGGCTCCGGATGTTCCAGGCGATGACGTCGGTGAACTCGCCGGCGGCCGAGTCGAAGCTCCCGCCGAGGTCGTCGGCTCGGCCGAGAAGGCGCGCGTTGAGGATCTCCAGGTCCGCCGCGCAGTCGTACATGGGCTTGGACCCGTAGTAGAAGTCGCGGGGGACGAAGATGACGGAGAAGGTTGCCACGGTCTTCCTTGGGACGGCGGGCGGGGGAGGGGAAGCGGCGCGGGGCAGGGCGGCGTGCGGTGCGGTCAGTCCTCGAAGTTGATGTCCCGGTGGGACTCCCAGGGGTGGTCGAAGCCCTCCGAGCTGTCCAGGTCGTTGCGCGCGATCTCCGCCGCGCCCGACTGGACGTTGTCGGCCAGGGCCAGGCCGAGCGCCTGGACGTCGATGAGGGCCTGGGCGGTGTCCTCCTTGAAGGTACCGAACCCGGCTCTGACGTCGTCGTGGCCGGCTGCGCCCCTGGCGTCCTCCATGAGGAGGTCGAACGCGTCCGCGAGTCCGGCCATGGCCGCCGCGAGCGTTTCGGCGTACTCACCGCCCTGCATTCCCTCGATCGGGTTGCCGCCCGCCTCGGTGCTCATGTGGGGGTCTCCTCTCCTCGAACACGGAACTCTCCGGGAGGGGGCGCGACGCCCTCCACGCACGGAAGAACCCGTTCACGGTCGTCGGCCCGGGCGGACCGGATCCGGATGACGGGTGTGACGCGCGGGTGGGGGCAGGAGTTCCGCGGTTTCCGTGAACGGGGGGAATAGTACCGAGAGAGGCGTCGCGTGTGTACTGTTCGCCCCGGATGTTCCCTTCTGTTCATGAGGGACCGCGCCCCGGGGGATCCGACCCCGTGGGGATCCGGGCCTCCTCCCACCGTCCGCCCCGGCGGCTCAGCCGGAGGGGCTCGCGCCGGGATCGGCCTCCGGCGCCTCCTGGGACCAGCGCACCACCAGCGGATAGCCGTCCATGGACGCGTCGTGGAACCGGGGGAAGAGCTCCTCCGTTCCGGCGACCCCGCCCTCCTCCAGGTCGACGCGGTACCACGCCTGCCCGGTCTGGAGGAGCAGGGCGTCGCGCCCGGGCGAGGGCGTGTACTGCACCACCGGGCCACCGCTGTCCTCCAGCAGCCGGGCGGACGTGTGGCTCTGCCCGTCGACGGTCACCAGGTAGGCGCCCGCCGCCGGCTGGGCGCTGTCGGGATCGGGGCCCAGCACGGCGGTCCCCCCGCCCCAGACCGGCGCGTCGTTGAAGGTCAGCCAGAGCCCCTCGCCGGTGTTCATGGAGGCGTTGACGACACTGCCGCCGGTCTCGCGCACCACCAGGACCGGACCGCCCGCCCCGGGCACCCGCCGGGTCGGCACGCTGTCGCGTACGTGCAGGGCTCCGTCCGGTGTGAGCGCCCAGTCGCTCGGACGACGCTGCTCTCCCAGGACGAGCGTGCCCTCCTGCTCCGGGGCGCCGCCGGGGGCGTCCAGCGGAACCGACATCACCTGCGGGGGCCGGGCGGCCTGTTCGTCGGTGGAGACGTACCAGAGCCGGTCGCCGTGGACGACCGGGTGGGACAGCACCTCGCCCGCGGCGGCGCCGACCGACTCCACCGGCTCGTAGGCGGGCGCCGCATCCCCGCCCTCCTCGGCGGCGGCGCCGTCCTCCCCGGGGCCGGTCAGCGCCGCGACGGTGATCGCGGACGGTTCGTCGGTGGCGTAGGCGAAGAACCGCCAGTCCTCGGAGAACTGCGCGTGCACCGGCAGGTCCGGTGCCATGGGGTCCACGGCCCCGTCGGGCAGGTCCAGCTCGTGGAGGGGCTGACCGGTCTCGGGGTCGTGGAACACCAGGACCTGGTCCTTCTCCGGATCGCCGCCCTCGTAGCCGCGGTGCAGCAGGGCGATCCCGACCAGGCCCCGCTCGGCGACCTCCTCCGCCGTCTCCGGAGGGTCCTCCGAACCCGAGGGCGAGCCTTCGCAGGCGGTGACGGCCATCAGGCACACGGCCGAGGCCGTGGCGAGCGAGCGCCGCATGGGTCTGCCTTTCGGAGAGGGGACGGGGACACGCAACCTGTGTGGGGCCGGACCTACGCCGGGGGTTCGCTCCAGCCGACCTGGACCAGGTCCGGGCGCCTGCCGCGCAGCGCCAGTTGCGCACGGCCCTGCGGCAGCGCCTTGGAGGCCGCGCCGTTGGCCAGGCGCCCCTCCATCCGGTCGCCGGAGAACAGCATGCCGGGTGTGGCCATGTCGCTGAGCGACTGGAGGACGGGCTCGAACATGGCCCGGGCCGTGCCGCCCGTGCGCCGTGCCGCGATGACGTGCAGGCCGAGGTCCGCGCCCTGCGGGATGTAGGGCGCCAGCGGTGCGAGCGGGTTGCTGCGCGAGGCGATCATGTCCATGTCGTCCACCACGATGTACAGGTCCAGGCCCTTCCACCAACTGCGTTCGCGCAGTTGCCTGGGGGTCACGTCCGGCCCCGGCAGGCGCTGCTTCAGCGACCCCGCCAGGTTGTCCGCGACCGCCTTGGTCTGCTCCGCGGTGGTGCAGTAGGCCAGCAGGTGGTCCTCGGGGACCAGTTCCAGGTGCGTGCGCCGGAAGTCGACCATCACCACGCCCAGCTCCGTCGACGGCCGTCGGACGATCTGCTCGACCAGGCCGCGCAGCAGCGTCGACTTGCCGGTCTGCGGGTCGCCGAACACCACCAGGTGCGGGTCCCGGTCCAGGTCGGTCGTGGCCGGGGCGAGCGAGCTCTCGGCCATGCCCAGCACGAGCTCCTTGCGCCTGCTCCTGCGGCCCCTGAGGAGCTCGTCCAGCCCGATCCGGGAGGGCAGGGTCCGCACGCCCTGCACCGCCTTCTGCGGCCAGCGCTCGCGGACCCGCCTGACCAGGTCGCGGATCCCGTCCGTGACGTCCTCGTCGTCGGCCACCCCGTCCACGCGCGGCAGCGCCACGTGCGTGTGGTGCTCCTCCGACGTCAGGCCGCGGCCCGGCGTGTCCTTCGGGAGCTCGTCGGCGGCCTTGCGGCCGATCCCCGAGTCCATCGGGTCGCTGAGCCGCAGCTCGAACCGTCCGCCGAACAGCGCCTGGAGGCGGGATCGGACCTGCGACGACGCCGCTCCGGTCAGGATGGTGTGCACGCCCAGGGACGGTCCCCGCGTGGCGATGTCCATCAGGAAGTCGTCCGCCGTGTCGAAGGCGTCGCGGACCGCGGACCACCCGTCGATCATCAGGAACAGGTCGCCCACCACGCTGTCGGGCAGCTTCCCCTCGGCCCGCGCCTGGCGCAGCGCCGCGGGGGAGTCCAGCTTGTGCTTCCTGAACGCCCTCTGCCGGCGGTCCAGGTGCCCCGACACGTCGGTGAGGATCCGCTGCACCCGTTCGGGGTCGGCGCGGCCGGCCACGCCCGCGACGTGCGGGAGCTCGTCCATCGCCTGGAGCGCGCCGCCGCCGAAGTCGATCGCGTACACCGCGACGCGGCCGGGCGGGTACCGCCACGCCAGGCTCGCGATGGCCGTGCGCAGCAGCGTCGACTTGCCGGACTGCGGGCCGCCCAGGACGACGATGTTGCCCTCGCCTCCGGTGAAGTCCAGCTCCGCCGGGATCACACGCTGCTCGCGGGGGATGTCGGTCAGACCGATGACCGCCTTGCACTCGGCCGGGTCGGGCTCGGTGCCCTGCCCGCGCAGGTCGTCGGCCTCGCCGAGGTCGGCCAAGACGGAGTCGAAGGGGAGCATCTCCGGCAGCGGCGGCAGCCAGACCGGCCGCACGGGGTCCGCGCCCGACTCGGCGAGCCGGTCCACGGTGACCTGGAGGGTGGTGCGCTTCTTCCGCTGGGGTCTGTTCTCCTCCTCCTTGGCCCTGATGGAGTCCACGAGCGAGTCCACCAGCGAGTTCGCGCCCGTCACCTTCGACAGGCCGTTGTAGGACAGCAGGGGCAGGACCGGGTCGGCCTCGTCCTTCTCCTCCTCCTGCCGGGGCGGCTCGTAGGGCTGGGAGACCATGGCGGCCTTGAACCGCTCGAAGACGGAGGTGTCCACCTTCAGGTACCCCGAACCCGGTTCGGGCGGCAGGTGGTAGGCGTCGCCCACGCCGATCGCCTCCCGGCTCTCGGCCTCGGAGAAGGTGCGCAGCCCCACCCGGTAGGACAGGTGCGACTCCAGGCCCTTGATCTTGCCCGACTCCAGCCGCTGGGTGGCCAGGAGCAGGTGCACGCCGATGGAGCGGCCGATGCGCCCGATCGCCACGAACAGCTCCGCGAAGTCCGGGTGCGCGGTCAGCAGCTCGGAGAACTCGTCGATGATGATGAGCAGGTGCGGCAGCGGCTCCAGCTCCGGGTCGTCCTCCCTGGCCGCCTCGTAGGCGTGCAGGTTGGGCAGGTTGCCCGCGTTCTTCAGGAGCTGCTGGCGGCGCACCAGCTCGCCGAAGGTCGCCTCGCGGAACCGCGTCACCAGGCCGTCGTCGTCGGCCAGGTTGGTGATCAGGCCGGCGCTGTGCGGCAGCCGGTCGGTGTCGGCGAAGGTCGCGCCGCCCTTGAAGTCCACCAGCAGCAGCGCCAGGTTCTCGGGCGAGTGGTTGATGACCAGCGAGGCCACCATGGTGCGCAGCATCTCCGACTTGCCGGAACCGGTCGCGCCCACCACCAGGCCGTGCGGTCCCATACCGCCGAACGCCGACTCCTTCAGGTCCAGCAGCACCGTGTTCCCGTTCGGGCCGATGCCGATGGGCACCCGCAGGTAGTCGCCGGTGCTGCGCTTGCGCCAGGTCCGCCGGGTGTCCAACTGGGCGACGTCGGGCACCCCAAGGATCTCCGGCAGCCCGACGGTCCCGTGCATGGCGTCGTCGCTGTCGGTGACCGCGATGCCGTACGGGGCCAGCACACGGGCCAGGGAGGTCAGGTGGGCGACGCTGGACCGGTCCGCCCGGCCCTCGATCGGCGGGTACGGGGAGTCCTCGTCCGCGCCCGGGCTCCCCGTGTCCTCGGTGAGCGTGCCGTCGGCCCCGATGTTCAGCCGCAGGTCCACCGCCTCCGGCTCCTCGCGCTTGTCCGAGACCAGGGCGATCACGTGGACGCCCAGGTCGGCCAGGGAGTTCACGGGGGGTTCGGCGTGCAGACCGGACAGGGTGGACTGGTACTCGCCGTCCAGGACGACGACCAGGCGCTGGGTGCCCGGACCGGGCGGCGCGCCCCGGCGCCGCTGCAGGTCGACGGTGCGCCGCTCGATCTCGTCGGAGAGCAGCTCGGCGGCCTGGACGGTGTTCACCGACACGAACCGGGCGGGCAGCGGACCGTCCTCGGCCTCGTCGAAGGTGTTGTGCGGCAGCCACTTCAGCCACTCCCACCTGGGGCGCAGCCTGTTGTCCCGCACCACGCCGATCCGCAGGTCGTGCGGGGAGTGGAAGGTGGCCATCTGCGCGATGAGCGCGCGGGCCAGCCCCCGCCCGGCCTCGCGGTCGCCCACGATCGAGACCACGCCGTGCTCGCGCAGCGGGACGACCAGCGGCATCTCCGGCACGTTCGCGTACAGCTCGATGAGCTGGTCGGCCGAGCCCTGGCAGACGGGGTCGTAGACGATCAGCGGCGACGAGGTGTCGACCTTGAGCTTGAGCCGCCGTGCCAGGGGGCGCGTCCCGGTGCCCGCGCGCAGGTCCAGGAAGTCCGGGTCGGAGGCCCGCCGCTCCCAGCGGCGCGCCCGTGACCGGGCCGGGTCGGTGAGCAGCTCCGGAGCGGGATGGCGGAACGCGTTGTCGGCGCGCTGGGTGGAGGCCACGTCCCGGACGATCCCGCGCAACTGGTCGAGGTAGTCGACGTAGCGCTCGCGCTGCTCGCGGATGCGCTTGCGCGGGCCGTTGTGCTGGGAGACGAACATGATGATGCCGACGACCACGCTGGCCATCATGATCATCACGCCCGCGACGGCCATCAGCGGACGGTGCCCCATGGTGATGGACATCAGGAGGGAGCCCGAACCGGTGATGATCGGCATGATGATCATCGCGCCGGAGCTCGACGCGGGCGGGTTCTCCGGCATCTGCGGTGGGGTCGCGATGACGAGCGGTGTGTTCCCGGGGGCAGCCGGGACGCTTCGAGCCGGGCGGGGGACAGGTCTCGTCGCCACAGGGATCTCTTTCGGTCCGCCTACGGGGGCTGGTCTCTGGGTGACTACGCTAGGAATGATCCCGCGATCCTCGCGAATCTCCTAATTCGTATCCGTCCCTCCCCCCGAGGGCGACGGTCCCTCCCCGAGGGCGACGAGCGCCCGTGACGACGAAGGAACCATTGGTGTGAGTGGATACTGCCGGGTCACGGTCACCGGGCCGGAGCGCTGGGCTGATCTGGCACTTCCCGGAACGGTCCCCGTGGCCACGCTGATGCCGCGCATCATCGAGGTCTGCGCCTCCGAGGAGGAGGGCACCGAGCCCGCGGGGTGGGTGCTGAGCACCGTGGACGGCGTGCCGGTGCACCCGGAGGAGCCGCTGGAGAGCGCGGACGTCCACGACGGCGACGTGCTGGTGCTGGACCGCCGCACCGCGCCGAGCAGGCCCGCGCACGTGGACGACGTCCGCGGCGCGGTCGAGGACCGCGTCGACGAGACGGCGCGCATCTGGAACCCGACGACGACGCTGTCCTTCGGACTCCTCGTGGCCGGAACCGGCCCCCTCGCCCTTCTCCTCCTGATGATGTGGCTCAGCCCCTCCACCGGCCACCTGGCCGTGGCGAGCGTGGGGACGCTCTTCACCATCGCCGTCATGCTGCTCGCCGCCCGGCGGCCGCTGCCCGTCGTCGCCCACGTGCTGTTCGCGGCCTCCTGCGGATGGGGGGCACTGACCGTGGTGCTCGCGGCGGGACTGGTGACCAACACCGGGCCCCTCGTCCAGGCCGCGTTCGGGCTGGCCGGGGCGCTGCTCGTGGCCGTGATCGGCTGGGCCCTGCACGAGACGGGGCTGGCCCACATCGCCGCGCTCGGCGTCGTCACCCTGACCGCGGGGGTGCTGGTGGCCGTCGGCGCCTTCACCGAGCCCGTGCAGGGTGTCCGGGCCATGGGGCTGGCCCTCACCCTGTGCGTCGGGGCGCTGCCGCGCGTGGCGATGGTGATGGGCGGCCTGTCCGGGCTCGACTACGAGGTGGGCCGCACGGGCCAGGTCGCCACGGAGCGGTTCGAGGACACCTTCACCACCAGCGACCGCCTGCTGCTGGGCGTCGTGCTGGGCGCGGCGGTCAGCGGCGGCGCGGTCACCGTGCTGCTGGCCTACCTGGCCGCGGGCCTGCCCGACCTGCTGCTGTGCGGGCTGCTGGCGGTGCTGCTGGTGCTGCGCTCGCGGCTGTTCGACCGGATCCGGCACGTGCTGCCGCTACGCCTGGCCGGTGTGCTCGGGCTGGGCGCCACGGGCGTGGCGGTCGTCGGCGAGTACGCGTTCCTGGCCCCGTGGCTGCCGCTGGCCGCGCTCGTGGCGGGGGTGGTGCTGGGGGTGCTGAGCCGGGTGCGGCTGACCGACGTGCCCCGGGCCTCGCTGCGCCGCCTCCTGAACTGGACCGAGGTCCTGGTGATCATCGCGATGTGCGCGGTGTTCGCGTGGGGGATGGGCCTGTTCGCCTTCGTGCAGCAGATGTCCTCCTAGCGCCGTGCTCTCCTGAGGCTGCGCCGCGCCTCGCCTCGTGCCCGGACGCCGCGGGTACGGGAACCTTCGGCCCCTGTGCGGTGCGCCCGCTCGTACCTCGCGTGCGCATATGCGGGACCTCCGGCGGCCCCGTCGGGGCCCTCGCTGTGTCGTCTTTGAGGCTGCGCTTCGCCTCGTGCTCGGGCGCCGCAGGCACGGGAACCTTCGGCCCCTGCGGTGCGCCCGCTCGTGCCTCACGGGCACACCTGCGCGGCCTCCAGAACCCCGTCGGCGCCCTCGCTGTGCGGTGGCACAGGACCGAGTCCACCGAACAGAACCCAGCGCCGTGGCGCGGAAGCCTGGGGTGCGCGGACACGGGAACCGGTGGGCGCCCGGCGCCTCAGCCGGAGCGCTCCTCCCCGCGGGCCCCCTCCCGCGCGGCCCGGTCGCGACGGCGGCGGCGCGCCTCGCGCACCGAGACACCCACGATGCGGGTGGCCGCGGCGGCCGCGACCACGGCCAGCGGGATGGCGAGCATCGTGGCCGGCTGCCGGATGGCCTGGAACCGGGTTCCGTCGCCGTCGAGCACCAGGAAGCCCGCGGGCCGGATCCGGACGAAGCCCGTGCCCCCGGCGCCGTCCCCGACCGCGGTGAGGAGACGGCTGGAACCCCCGCCCATCGCGGTCAGCGCGGTGACCCGGGCCACCGGGACGACCGTGACGCCCTCCGAGACCACGGGGTCGCCGAACACCGACGTGGAGCGCGCCGACGCGCCGGTGTTGTCGATCAGCCGGGCCAGGGCGGACAGGGCGGGGCTTCCGCGGCGGGCGAGGGCCCCGCGCGTGCGGCGGGCGACGGTGGTGCCTGGCATGGTGGATCCCTCCGGGGACGGACACGGAACTCCACGCTATAGCGCGGACGCCGTGCCACGGGGGCATGCGGGGCTCCCGGTGCGTTCGGGGACCTGTGTCCCGCCAGGTGCGGCGGTCACGGAACGCTGGGTGACGGCCTGTGAGTGCCGGGCGATACGGTGTTCCCCTCACCCCCGAGGAAGGAAACCCCCGTGTCCCCTGCACCCCGCACGCCCAAGAGCGCGGCCGCCCTGGCCGCGGGCCTGCTCCTCCTGCTGACCGCCTGCGGCGGAGGGGAGCCCGAGCAGGCCGCGGAGGCCCCGGACGCCGCGGCGGCCGACACGGAGGAAGCGCCCGCGCAGGCCCCGCGGGAGACCGCCGAACTGCGCGACCCGGTGGAGATGGCCCCCGACAACCTGTGCACCGTGCTCTCCGGGCGGACGCTGGACGGGCTCCTCGGCGCGGAGGACCTGCGCAGTGACCCCCAGGCCACCACGGGGACGCCCGATCCGCAGGACCTGGAGGAGTTCGACCGGCTGAGGATGTCCTGCCTGCTGGTATCGGCGGGCGGGGCCATGCTCCAGTTCGACATGGAGGTCCACGAGGGGCCCTACGTCGGGAGCACCCTTCCCGTCGTCACCGAGGAGGAGGCCGACCCCGGGGTCGACCTCGGCGACTTCGCGGTCACCGGGACCGGTGGAGACGGGGCGGAGGTCACCGTGGTGGAGGGCCAGGTCCTCGTGTACGTCGACTACTCGCGGATGGGGGGAGGCGACGAGGACGAGATGCTCGACGGCGCCCTCCTGGCGGCCGAGGAACTGCTCGCCTCGGTCGGCTAGCTCCGAGGCGGCCCGGGCGGGGACGCCTAGAACAGCGGTGGTCCGAGGGGCTCCAGGGTCTGCGCGTCCACCAGGGCGACACGGTCCTCCGGGGTGACCGCCGCCAGCACCTCGCCCCCGGGATGGACGGACACGCTCCTGAAGGGGACGGCGTCCCCGTTCCCGGCGAAGAGGTCCTCGCCGGTCTCCACGTCCCACACGTGGCTGCTGTGGCGGGTCTCGCCGTCGGCGAAGCCCCCCTCGACGTGGAACCAGCTCGCGTAGACCCTGGACCCGTCGGGCGAGAGCTCGGCCCCCAGGTAGTACGGGTCCTCCACGTCGGCGAACCCCGGGAGCCGGAAGGACGCCACCTCGGCGCGCTCGGCGTAGTCCCACCACACGATCCGGTCGCCGTCGAGGTGGAGCACCTCGTCGCTGCCGGGCACGACCGTGAAGCTGTGGTGGGATACCCCGCGCACGGTGTGCAGCTCCTCGCCGGTCTCCGTGTCCCAGACGGTGACCGTGCCGCCGTCGTTGGTGGCCACGCGCCCGGAACCCGCGAACTCCGCCTCGAAGGCGAGCGCGGGGGCGACGGCGCCGGTCCGCTCGCCGGTCCGCGTGTCCACCAGGCCCACGTTCCCCGCGTCCACGTCCCCGCCCGGCTCCAGGGCCACGCCCAGCAGCGACCCGTCGGGGCTGAAGGACACGCTCCCGGCGTCGCGCGGCCGGGCGGGCCAGGCGCCGTCCACCGGGCCCCGCTGCGGGCCCAGGTGCGGGGCGGCGGTCCCCGACGGCAGGTCGAAGGTGGTCGCCACCGACACCGGGTACTCCTGGTCCCCGTACTCGGTGGGCACGATCGCGGCGACCACGCACCCCACGGGCGCGAACACCGGGCCCGTTCCGGGGAGCACCGAGTCCGAGGGCCGGGCGACCTCCTCGCGCTCACGCCAGTCCCACACCATGAGCCCGGTGTCGGACGCGGTGACGGCCAGCAGGTCCCCGTCGGGGCTGAACGCCGTGTCCCACGCGGTCACCTGCTCCCCGTCCGCCCCGGCCCCGGGAGCCGGGTACCCGACACCGTCCCGGCACGCGGCGTCGGTGACCACGCCGGCCCCCTCCCCGGAGCCCTCCTCCGCCGCGGAGCCCTCACCCTCCCCGGAGGCCGGCTCGCGGTACTCCCACACGGCGACCCCGGCGACCACGGCCAGGGCGAGGCCGGCGGCGGACAGCGCCAGGACACGTGCGACCCGGCTCTCCTCCCCGGTTCCATGGCCCGCACCACCGCCGTCACCAACGGTCCCGTCGGTCCCCTCGGTCCCGTGAGTTCCTTCAGTCTCCTCCGTGCTGTCCGTTCCACCGTCCCTGCCCGCTCCACCGGTCTCCCCGGCGCCCAGGGCCTCGCGCTGGCGCCCGGCCGCCTCACGGATGGAGGCGAGCACCTCCGGCGGCCACGGCCCCGGGTCGAGGGCCCCGTCGCCGCCGAGCATGCGCACCAGGTCGGAGGAGCTGGGCCGCAGTGCCGGGCCCCGGCGCAGACAGGCGTCCACCAGCCCTCGCAGTTGGAGCGGGATCCGGGGGAGCCCGGGCGCGCCCTCCACCCCGCTCGCCGCGAACGACACCGTGGCCGCCCATGTGAAAACGTCCGTGGCCGGGGCGGTCCCGCCCTCGGGCGCGACGAAGGACGGGTGCGGCGCGCGCCGCCCGGGGTCGGCCAGAGCCCACTCCAGGCCGGGATCGGCGAGCAGCGCCGACCCCCGGGAGAGCACGACGCCCTCCGGCCACAGCGATCCGTGGGCGCGGCCCGCCGCGTGCAGGTCGGCGAGTCCCCGTGCCAGGGCGAGCGCCAGGCCGTACAGCGCTTCCGCGGGCAGCGGACCGTGTTCGCGCACCAGGTCGGCCAGGGCGGGGCCGGGCGGCCGGTCCACCGCGGCCCACGGGACCGCGCCGCCGGTGTCGGCGGCGCGCAACCGGCACACGTACGGGCTCTCCCACCCGGACGCGTCCGCGACCATCCGGGCGAACGCCTCGCGGAAGCGGGCGTCGGCGGTGTGCTCAGCGCGCACGACACGCACGGCGACGGGGTCCCCGCCGGCCGCCGCCGCCAGGTAGGCGCGTACGTACGCGTCCTCGCCCAGGCGGGCGTGGAGGCGGTAGGGGCCGACGGCGGGCGGGTCGTGGGGGTGGAGGGGGAGCATGGGGCCTCACAGTGTCATGGCGGTGGGCGGACCGGTCGGGACCGCCGGGTCGGCCGGGACCACCGGACCGGTCCGAACCGGCGGACGGCCGCGGTCGACAGGACGGTCGCGTCGGCGGGGCGGCACGGGAGTCAGCCGACGGTGTCGACCAGGCTCAGGTCCGCGGGGTCCAGGATCCGCAGGGGCGCCTGCTCCGGGGGCAGGCCCGTGACCACCTCGCCCTCGGGGTGCACGGTGATCCAGCCGACGTACTCCTCGTCCTCCCGCGCGGTCAGCTCCCTCCCGCTGGAGAACTCCCACACCTTCGTCCCGTAGAGTTCACGGCTCTCCCGCGAGACGATCAGGTCCCCGGAGGTGTAGCTGGCGTACAGCCGGTCGGCCGCCGGGTTCAGGGCGATCTCGCTCAGCCCGTTCTCCGGCGCGACGGCGGGTGCGAGAACCCGCGGCTCCCCGCCGTCGAGGAAGTTCTCGTGGACGACGCCGCCCCCGGCCATGTACAGGAGGTCGCCGTCGTCGCCCGGCAGCTCCAGGTTGTTGCCGAACCCCGGATCGGCGCCCTCGGCCGTCAGGAGCCGCTCCCCGCTCCGGGCGTCCCACACCCCCACGGCGCCCGCGTGGTTGACCGCGGCCACGTACGCGCCGTCCGGGGAGACCGTGACGCTGTGGGGGCCCTCGACCCCGTCGTAGACCCCGGTGACCTCGTCGGTCTCCAGGTCGACCCGGAGCAGGGCGGAGCCGAACGCGCCGTCGTCGGACAGCAGCAGCTCCTCACCGTCCCCGGAGAAGGCCATCGCGCCGACGTTCGTGCCCTCCTGGTACACCCTGTACCCGCCCGTCTCGATGGTGTACACGTGCGCGCCGTCCTCGGCGGCGTAGCCGATCCGGCACCCGTCGGGGCTGAGGACGGGTGTGCCGTCCAGGGGCGCGATCTCCGCCTCGATCCGGGCGATCTCGACGCCCTCCCGCCAGTCCCACAGCACCAGCCCCTCGGTGCCGCCCGCCGCGAGGACCCCTCCGTCGGCGGAGAACGCGGTACTGACCATCGAGGTCGACGGCAGGCTCGGCGGGTCCTGGGCGGCCCGGGCGAACTCGGGGGCGATGTGCTCGGTGATGTCGCAGCTCTCCCGCCGGCCGGGCTCCTCCGGGGAGGGCGCCTCCTCCCCGCCGCCGGAACCGGCCGTCGCCCATGTGCCCACACCGGCGGTGAGCAGCAGCGCGGCCGCCGCCGCTCCGGCCGCCAGGAGGCGCCGCCTCCGGCGCCGGAGGCCGTCCTCCGGAGGGGGACCGGCTCCCACGGCCGTCCCGGGACCGGCGGGGACTCCCGCCCCGTCCCCTCCGACAAGGCCTCCCGCCCCGTCCGCTCCGGCGGGGCCCTCCGCCACCTCCGTCCCGGCGGAGCCCACCGTCTCCTCCGCTCCCGCGGACCCGACGGCGTCCCGGTACTCCCGGCCGACCTCCTCCATGACCCCGACGGCCGGCGGAGGCAGCCAGGATCCGGCGTCGTCCGCGGGTGCGACGGGCCCGCCCAGGGACTCCAGTACCTGTGCGGCGTCGGGGCGCCGGCCGGGGGCCTTGTCCAGGCACGCGGCGACGAGTTCGCGCAGCGACTCGGGCACCCCCGTGAGCACCGGGTCCCGGTTGGCGATGCGGTACATCACCGCCGAGGGGTGGCCCTCGCCGAACGGGCCGGTACCGGTCAGCGCGTACACGACCAGCCCGCCGAGCGCGAACACGTCCGAGGGCGGGCCGCCCGGCTCCCTCCGGACGTCCTCCGGCGCCATGTAGCCGGGCGTGCCGATGATCCGGCCGCCCTCCTCCCCCACGAGGCGGGCGATACCGAAGTCGATCACCTGCGGACCGGCCGCGGAGACCATCACGTTTCCGGGCTTGAGGTCGCGGTGGACCATCCCGCCCGCGTGCACGCGCTCCAGGGCCTGGGCGACGCCGCGTGCGGCGAACCGCACCGCCCGCTCGGGCAACGGGCCGGTGAGCTGCACGAGGTCGTGCAGGGAGGGGCCCATCACGTACTCGGTGGCCATCCAGGGCGTCCGCCCGGCGGGGTCGGCGGCCAGCACCCGCGGCGTGTGGGCGCCGTGCACCTGGCGGACGAGGGCGAGTTCGCGCGCGAAGCGCTCTCGAAAGTCCGGGTCGTAGGCGTACTCGGCGCGCACCACCTTGACGGCGGCGGCCCCGCCCCGCGGGTCCAGCCCCAGGTAGACGCGGCCCATGCCGCCGACGCCCAGCAGGGCGACGGTCCGGTACGGACCGACCCGGCGCGGGTCGCCGGGGACGAGGTGTCGCATGGGTCCTTCCCGGTCAGGTCAGCTCGTTGACGATGGCGTAGTCGGAGCCGAGGACCAGCACGCGCCCGCCGCCGTCGGCGACCGTGGCCAGGTACTCGTCCTCGGGATGGGAGCCCATGGGGGCGTACACCGACACGTCGGCGTCGCGGAGGAGTTCACCGCTCCGGGCGTCCCACACGCTGCCCCGGTCCTCGACCCAGCCGTAGGCCCCCGCGTACACCCGGGAGCCGTCGGCGGAGTAGCCGACGCCGGTGATGGTCTCCTGCCTCCCGGAGGGCTCGGCGAGGGGGAGGACGACCTCTCCGGTGGCCAGGTCGACGATGTCGATCCGGCGCTCCCCGCTCTGGAGCGCCATGGTGCGGCTGTCGGGGGACAGCGCGAAGGAGTAGGAGTCCCCGCCCCCGAACAGGTGGAGGCGCTCGCCGGTCGCGGGATCCCACACGGCGACGCCGACGTGCTCCTCGTAGCCGGGTTCCATGACGGTCCCGACCAGCAGGGAGTCGTCCGGGGTGTAGCTCAGGCGGGTGAGGACGCCGTCGACGGGGAACTCCACCTCGGGGGTGCCCGACGCCACGTCCCAGACCTGGATGAGGCGGTCCCCGTCCGGGACGCCGCCCTCGGCGGCGAGCACGGCCACCCGGGACCCGTCGGAGGTCAGGGCGGGCATGTCGTAGAAGCCGAGGCCCCGGTTGTCCTCGCCGAAGCTGTTGACCTCGTTGTCGCTGGTGCCGTCCCAGACGCGGATCATGTCGCTGTAGGCGGCGGCCACGTGGTCGTCCGCACCGATCTGGGCGCCGCCGGGGACGGGTTCGAACACGTCGACGGGTTCGCCCGTCCGCCAGTCCCACGCGGACAGGGACATCCCGAACACGTAGAGGGTCTCGCCGTCGGCGGAGAAGTCGACCTCGTAGATCCACCCCTCGAGGTCGGCCTCGGGCGCGCCGTCCCCCGACGGCCCGCCGGAGGGCCGGGGCTCCTCTGAGGGCCCGGCGGAGGGGGCGCCGGGGGCGGAGGCACCCCAGGGGTCGGCCACGGCCAGCGTGGCGGCGGTGGCGCAGACGGCCAGGGCGGCCGCGGCGGCGGAGACGGCGGTGGCGCGGCGCCGCCACCACGGGCGGTCGGGCCGCTCCCCGGCCGGGGAGCCCCCTGAGGCGTCCTCCGGGGCGTCCGCCGAAGCGCCCTCCGGGATACCCGCCGAAGTGTCCTCTGAGGCGTTCTCCGGGGTGCTCTCCGGGGCGTCGCCGGAGCCGGGGTATGCCCCAGTGGTGTCCGTGGACGGCCGCTGCCCGGAACCGGCCATCGGTACGGTGGTGCGCTCGGCCTCGTCGGCCCGCCGGGACTCGTCCTCCCGCGCCTCGATCTGCTGGGTGACCGGGGAGGGGAGCCAGCCGTGCTCGGCCGGGGGCAGCGGCAGTTCGGACAGTCCTCGCACGACCTCCTCGACGCCGGGGCGCCACCCGGGGTCCTTGGCGAAGCAGCGGGCGAGCAGGTCGCGTACCGGCCCCTCGGGGACCGCGTCCAGGCGGGGATGCCCGGACATGACCCGGCGCAGTACCGCGGCGGCCGGTCCGGAGCCGAACGGGGGTTCGCCACTGGCGGCGAAGACCACCGAGCCCGCCAGGGAGAACACGTCGCTGAGGGGGGTGACGCCCTGGCCGACGACCTGCTCGGGGGAGGTGTAGGCCGGCGTGCCGAAGGTCTGGCCGGTACGGGTGAGGACGGTGCCCTCGACGGCGCGGGCGATACCGAAGTCGATCACCTGCGGGCCGCGCGGGGAGAGCAGCACGTTGCCGGGCTTGAGGTCGCGGTGCATGAGCCCGGCCGCGTGGATGGTCTCCAGGGCGCGGGCCAGGCCCAGCGCCAGGACCAGCAGCGACGGTTCCGGGAAGGGGCCGCCCGCCAGCACCGCCTCCTTGAGGGTGGGGCCGGGGACGTACTCGGTGGCCATCCACGGCACGTCCGCGTCGGGGTCGGCGTCCACGACGGCGGGGGTGAAGGGGCCGCGGACGCTCCGGGCGACGCGGATCTCCCGGGCGAACCTCGCACGGAACAGGGTGTCGTGGGCGAGTTCCTCCCTGACCGCCTTGAGGGCGCCCAAGTGGCCGTCGGGGGTGCGCGCCAGGTACACCCTGCCCATGCCGCCGGAGCCGAGACGGGCCAGGACCCGGTACGGGCCGATGCGGTGGGGGTCGTCGGAGGCGAGGGGCTGCACGGCGGTACGTGTTCCTCACTGCGTCGAGAGGACGGTGCCTGATCCCACCGTTTCGGAAGGGGTGGTGGGGATGTCCCAATGTAGCGGTCCGGGGAGTCGCGTCCCAGGGCCGGCCCGGATCCGGCCCCGGGCCCGGCGGCGGGGGAGGAGGGCGCCCGCCGCGCCCCGCGGGCGCCCTCCGGTTCAGTCGGTGAGCACGTTGAGCAGGGACAGGTCCGTGTCGTAGACCGCGATGTCGCCCGTCCCCGTCCGCAGGCCCGCCACCCGCGAACCGTCCTTGGACAGGGCCATGGGGAACACGCGTGGCAGGTCCGGGCCCAGGGCGACCTCGGTCGCCGCACCGTACTCCCACGCCACCATGTCGCCGGTGTCGTTGACGGGGTCCAGGCGGGCCGCGAACACCCGGCCGCTCGCGGCGCTGTAGGCGACGTCCACCAGGACTCCCCCGCTGGTGTCGGGGACGTACTCGCGCTTGACCTCGTCGGTCGCCGGGTCCACCAGGAGCACTCTGCCGGAACGGATGAGCAGCACGCCCGAGCCGTCCGGGAGGAGGTCGAACGCGCCCGCGCCCACACCCGCGCGGTCCAGGACCAGGCCCGTCGGCGAGGGGACGCCGGTGCTCCACACGGTGACCCCGCCGCCGTCCTCGCCGCCCGCCACCACGCTGCCGTCGAGCGAGTACCTGATCGAACCCAGCGTGGCGGAACCGGACAGCCGGTCCTCCAGATCCCAGGTCACGGTGTCGTACAGGTGCAGGAGCCGGCCGTCGGGATCGCTCCGCACGCCCAGCGCGAGCGAGGAGCCGTCCGGGCTGAAGGTGACGGACCGCACTGCCCCGCCCTCACCGACGGTCCTCCTCCCGCCGGTCGCCAGGTCGACGACGACGGCGCCGTGCGGGGTGCCGTAGGCGAGCAGGCAGCCGTCGGAGCTGAACGTCGCGGGGGTCGGAGGTACGGAGGAGGACTCGTGGTCGATCCGGGCGAGGACCCGTGACTCCCGCCAGTCCCACAGGGTCACCGTGTCGATCTGGGAGACGGCCAGGACGGAGCCGTCCGGGGAGAAGGACAGCTTGAGGGGGATCTCGTCGGAGAAGGCGACCTGGGGATCCTCCGGCGGCGCGAGGCTGTCGGAGACGGTCCAGGCGGACGCGGAGCAGGCCTCGGCGCCGGCGGCCGCCGTTCCCTCGGGGGGCCGGGGCGGGGCGGTGAAGGCGTACAGGCCCGCGCCCGCGAGGAGGACCGCCACACCGGTGAGGGCGGCCGCGCGCAGCAGGACGCGGCGTCCCCGCCGGAGCCGTGGTCCGGTGGCGGGCACGTCGGAGCCGCCTGGTACGCCGCCGGGACCGGGACGGGCGTAGGAACGGAAACCCCCGAGGCCGAGGGGCTCGTCGGGGTTGAGGGGGCGCATGGGTCCTCTGAGGTGGTTCAGGGGGTGATCGAGGACGGCCCGCCGGGGTTCGGGCCGGTGCGTGTGCCCGGAAATGTGTCAGCAGTCACCGTAACCCGTGGGCGATCCACGTGGGGCACAACTTCGGATGGTTCAGAGGGGTTGTATGCCCATATGTGGGGGTTTGATGCCGTAGGTCGGAAGATCTGTTCTGCCGGGTGACCGCCTCCCCGTCGGAGCCCCCGCCGGGCGGCCCTCACATCGGGCGGTCCTCACGCCGGACGGTCTTCACGCCGGGCGGCCCTCACATCGGGCGGTCCTCACGCCGGACGGTCTTCACGCCGGGCGGCCCCCACACCGGGTGGGACTCACATCGGGCGGTCCTCACGCCGGGCGGTCCTCACACTGGGTGGAATCCGCGTCGGCGGAGCCCGTGGCACGGGCGGGGACGCGGGGAGTCCAAGACGCGGGGCACCCCTGGCGCGGGCCGCTCTCGAAGCGGCGCGAGGGGCGGGGAGGAGCGGGCCGGTGTTCGGGTCCCGCCGGCCGGAGCGGGACCCTCCCGCCCGTGACGGGGCGCCTGGCGTGGGAGCGCCCGTGTCCGGGTTCCGGGCACGGGACGCCCGATGCGCGGGTGTTCGGTGCGCCTGGTGCGGAAGCAGGCCTCTCCCGTCGCCGGTCGGATCACCGGGGGAGGGCCGGGGGCGCGGGTGGAGCCGTGCCGGTGCCTGGAGCCGCAGTGCCCTGGAGTCGGCTCAGGAGCACCGGGAGGGTCTCAGGCGGCGACCGTGTGGCTGATGACGGAGCCGTGTCCGTACACGGGCTCCGGTCCCCGTGCGAAGGGGTTGAGGAGCTCGGCGGCGCCGGCGGGGTCGCTCGCGGGGTGGGAGATGGGCCCGCCGTGGAACAGGTCGTTCCAGAAGAAGCGGCCGTCGCGGCACCAGACGTTGACGTCGCGCTGGACCGAGACGACGGCCAGTTCGGAGGTGCCCGACCAGTAGAACTGGCGAGGAGTCAGGGAGGCGAGTTCGTTCAGCAGTGCCGTGATCGCGCGCTCGGCGCAGAAGGAGTGGCGAGGCTTGTGCTTGATTCGCCTGGCGAGGGCCGACTTCACCCTGGAGGCCCGGGGATTGTTCAGGCGCCAGTGACTCAAGGTCGTCTCCATTGGTCTAGGTTGCCGCGGTGGTGACTGTGCCGCATGTGCGGCCACGTCGCCGCGGTTCGAGGTGCGCCGCCAGCCGGCGGGTTCCCTCCACAAAGTTGGTGAGGCCCGAACGATGTCGTTACCTCGTAGTTATTCTTTGCGCTCCGGATGCTAGCAGCAACTGACCCCCGGTAGTCGAGGCTTCTTGGAGTGACCAATATCACATTTAACGAAACCATATCAACTGCGCGTCATCAAGAACCACCAGGTCAGCGCGGGTATTTCGTTCGTGCGTCCGACTCCTGGATGCGGGGGAAAAGATGTCCGCTTGCACGCGGGATGTCGTGAGTCTCACCCGTTTTGGCAACTCTTGGCTTGTTCTGTGTCGCTCTCAGTGACTCTGTGCAGGTTACGCGCCCTTGACCCGATCAAACATGGGCTTTGCCGGCCCCGTGCCCTGGTATGCCACGGGTGTTACGTCCGGTTTCGCCCGCCCCTCGCCCCGGTGTATGAGGCGGTCCGCCGCTTGGAGGACACTGGGAAGGTCGTACGAAACGGAGAGAAGTCGCCCAGTGGCACAGACCGATACATCCGATGAGCGGACTACAGCATCCGGGGGCGCCGTCCCCACGGGGCCCGTGGGCGGTGCCCGCGCCTGGCTCGTGTGGGCCGTCGCCGTGGGCGGGTACTTCCTGGCGATGCTGCACCGCAACGGCCTCGGCGTGGCCGCCCTGGAGGCGCAGGCGCGCTTCGACGCGGGCCCCGCGCTCCTGTCCCTGCTGCCGATGCTGCAACTCCTGGTGTACGTGCTCCTCCAGGTGCCCGCCGGTCTGCTCGCCGACCGGCTCGGCCCGCGCTACACGCTCGTGATGGGCATGGTGGCGATGATGGTCGGGTCGTGCCTGTTCGCGCTGGCCCCCGGCATCGGGACGGCGGTGGCCGGGCGGTTCCTCGTCGGGGTCGGCGACGCCCTGGTGTTCCTCAACGTCATCCGGTTGGCCGCCCTGTGGTTCCCGCGCTCGCGCTACGCCCTCATCAGCGGGCTCACCGGCGTGGTCGGCGGAACCGGCCAGGTGGCCAGTGCCGCGCCGCTGGCGTGGGCCCTGGACGGGATCGGCTGGGTGGCCGCGTTCCTGAGCACCGCGGCCCTGACCGCGCTGATGGCCCTCCTGATGCTGCTGGTCGTGCGCGACCGGCCGGCCGGGGCGGCGGGGCGGTCCACGGTCGCCGACCCGATCCCGGTGTGGGCCGCGCTCAAGGAGGCGCTGCGCACACGCGGCCCGCTGATCGGCATGGCCCACCACGCGGCCGTCATGGCGCCGTTCACGATGATGATGGTGCTGTGGGGCTACCCGTTCCTCGTGGGCGGCCTGGGACTGCCCGAGGGCACGGCCGCCCTCACCCTCACGGCCCTGGCCGCGGGCGGGCTGTGGCTGGCCCCGTTCGCCGGTGTCGTGATCGGCCGCAGGCCCGGTGTGCGCGGGGCGCTGGCCCTCACGCTGGGAACGGTGCTGAGCCTGGGCTGGCTGCTGCTGGTGGTGTGGCCCGGAGGGCCTCCCGTGGCCCTGGGGCTGACGGTGATGGCGGCCAGCGCGGTGGGGCAGACCCTGGCGCCGACGGTCTCCTTCGACTTCGCGCGCGACGGCATCCCCGCGAGCCGGACCGGGGTCGCCTCGGGCCTGGTGAACATGAGCGGCTTCACCACCGCCGTGGTGTGCACCGTGGCGGCCGGCGCGGTCCTACAGGCACTGCCGGACGAGCCGGAGTCGTACCAGGTGGCGTTCGTGCCGATGTGCGTGACCACGGCGTGCGCGACCGCGGTGCTGTACTTCTTCATCCTGCGCCGCTCCCGCGCCTAGCGCGGGGCCCGGCTCCGGATCCCGCTCCCGGACTCCCGGCCGGTGCGGCCCCCTTGTGCCCTCCCCGTCCGCGTGGCACGTTCTCCGTATGAGGTGGAGCCGGGAGCAGACGAGGGAGAGGTTCGCGAAGAGCCGCGTCGCCAGGCTGGCCACGGTGGACGACGGCGGGCAGCCCCACCTGGTGCCCGTGGTGTTCGCGGCCTACGGCGACACGGTCGCGATCCCCGTGGACCACAAGCCGAAGACCACGTACAGGCTCAAGCGGGTGCGCAACATCGAGGGCGATCCCCGGGTGTCGCTGCTCGCAGACGAGTACAGCGACGACTGGGACCGGCTGTGGTGGGCTCGGGCGGACGGCGAGGCGCTGGTCCAGCACTCGGGCCCGGCCTGGGAGGAGGCCCGGGAGCGGCTCGCCGAACGGTACTCCCAGTACCGCGCCGAGCCGCCCGCGGAGGCGGTCATCCTGGTCGAGGTCCACCGCTGGTCGGGGTGGTCCTCCCAGGAGGAGGCCGACTGGCCGAAGCGCTGACCCGGGACGCGAGGCCGGCGGCCGGCGCAGGCGGCCCGGACGGTCAGCCCGCGCGCCAGGTGGCGTCCTGGAGCGCGCCTCCGGCCTGCGGGCCCATCAGCGACAGGCCGCCGTCCACGAACAGCGAGGCCCCGGTGACGTAGGACGCCTCCGGCCTGGAGAGGAAGGCCACGGCCCCGGCCACCTCGTAGGCGTGCCCCGGCCGGGACAGCGGGTACCCGGCACGCGAGTCCAGCACGGGCTCCTGCTCGTGCTGGCCGGTCATGGGGGTGGCGATCTCTCCCGGCGCCACCGCGTTCACGGTGATGCCGTACAGCCCCAGTTCCAGGGCCAGGACACGGGTGAGGAGCTTGGCCCCGCCCTTGGCGACGCAGTAGGCGCCGGCGTTCACCCTCGGGTAGTCCTCGTGAACGCTGGTGATGTTGACGATGCGGCCGCCGCGCCCGGCGTCGCGCATGTGCGTCGCCGCGGCCTTCGCGCAGAGGAAGGCCCCGTCCAGGTCCACGGACAGGACCTGGCGCCAGCGCTCGTAGTCCGTCTCCAGCAGGGGCTCCCCGGAGCCGGTACCCGCGTTGTTGACCAGGACGCCCACGCCCCCGAGGTCCTCGATCAGCTCGGTGATGGCCTGGGATCCCCGCACGGGGTCGGTGAGGTCGTGCTGGCGGATCGACACCCGGCGGCCGATCTCGCGGATCTCGGCCTCGGTCCGGCTGACGCCCTCCTCGTCCCGCTCGAAGGTCACGCCGATGTCGAAGCCCTCCTGGGCGAGGCGGATCGCGGTCGCCCGGCCGATCCCGCTGTCCGCACCGGTCACCAGTGCCACACGGTCGTAGTCGTCGAACGCGTGCACGCCCTCGACGCGGTCGTCGTTGGGTTGTGCCATGCCTGTGCCCCCTTCCGTGCGCCTCCCGGCGGCGCATGTGTTCGGGTGTGCGGCTACCCAGGGCGACTTTCCGTACACGTGGGCCCGGAAGGCGCGCCCAGGGGGTGGGGATCCCTCCGGACGCTCCGGAAAACCGGTTGACCCGGGCCGTGCGGTCCGTAGGGTCTCTCCGTGACGAAGAGCGACGGCCTGCTCGCGGCCCATGGCGAGCAGACGCGGGGCGCGCCCCCGAACCTCCCGGCCGGTGTCCGGGCCGAGCGCGACGGGCCGGTGACGCGCCTGGTCGGCCGGCACCGGGGACTCGTCACCGCGCCGCCCGACACGGGGATGCGCGGAGAGGAGCTGGATCGGCTGATCGCCCGGCAGCGCGACCACTTCGCCGCGCGCGGGGAGCCGGTGGAGTGGAAGACGTACGGGCACGACCGGCCCGGGGACCTGACCGGGCGGCTCCGCGCGGCGGGGTTCGTGCCGGAGGAGCGCGAGACCGTGATGGTCGGACGGACCGGCTCGGTCGCCGCCTCGGAGCCGCCCGCCGGTGTCGTCCTCCGCGGGGTGGGGGAGGACGCGGACCTGCGCCGGATCGCCGACATGCAGTCACGGGTGTGGGGACAGGACTGGGGGTGGCTGGCCGGCGAACTCGCCGACCGCATCGCCGCGGACCCGGACGGGCTCTTCGTCATGGTCGCCGAGACCGACGGCGAGGTGGTCTCCGCAGCGTGGCTGGAGCTGCGGGAGGGCACGGAGTTCGCGGGACTGTGGGGCGGCTCGACGCTGCCGGGGTGGCGGGGGAGGGGGATCTACCGCGCGCTGGTGGCCGCGCGTGCCCGCGTCGCCGCCGCGCGCGGCGTCCGCTACCTCCAGGTGGACGCCTCCGAGGACAGCGCGCCCGTCCTGCGCCGCCTGGGATTCGAGGCGGTGACCACCACGACCCCCTACGTCTGGACTCCGCCGGGAGGCCGGGCGCGGGGGGAGGCCGACGCCGACGGGGCGGGGGGAGGTACGGTCACGGCCGGTCCGGCCACATCGTGAACCCGCCGGCACCGTCGGAGACGACCGTGTGGACCTCGTCGAAGCCGTCGGCCGGGGTGGGACGGCGCAGGAGCTTCCTGGTGGCGTGGACCCCCACGTCGGGAACCCGGCGCCGGCCCCGCCTCTGCGCGTTGCGCTCCAGGGTGAGCGGCAGGTCCGGGGGGAACCAGTAGCCGACCACCCGCGCACCGTGCTCCCGGGCGGCCTCGACGAGCGGCCGCCACTCCTCGGGAGAGGGGTTGGTGTTGTCGACGGCCACGCTGAGCCCCGCGCCCAGCGCCTCGTGCACCATGCGCATCTGGCGCCGCTGGGGCCTCCGGGCGTTGGGGAAGTCGTCCTTGCTGACGTGCAGGTGGGTGGCCGCGAGGCGGGCACGGTAGAAGGTGGTCTTGCCCGACGCCTGCAGCCCCACGAAGAGCGCCATCTCCGGACGGTCCATCCCCCCATTGTCGGACCCCGGCGCGCCGGGGTCCGCACGGTGGCGGTCGGACACGCGTGACGGGCGGGGCGGCCCGGAGGCCGCCCCGCCCGCCACGGGGTCCCGTACGCCGGGGAGGGTGCCCTAGAAGGCGGACTCGGGGACGTCCATCAGGTCCAGGGCCACGCCCTCGGCGACGCGGAGCTCGGCGGCGATGCGCGGCAGGAACTGCTCGGTGAAGAAGCGCGCGGCGGCGATCTTGCCGGTGTAGAAGTCCTTGTCCTCGTCGCCGGCGCCGTCGATCTTGTTCAGGGCCACCTCGGCCTGGCGCAGCAGCAGCCAGGACAGGACGACGTCACCGAAGGCCATGAGCAGGCGGGTGGAGTTCAGGCCCACCTTGTACAGCTCGCGCTTGTCCTCGGCGGAGCTCATCGCGTGGCCGACCATGAGCTCGACCATCTTCTCGACGTTCTCGGTCCCCTCAAGGAGCAGCGCGCGCTCCTCCTTGAGCTGGCCGTTGCCCGCGTCGCTCTGCGCGAAGGCCTTGATCTCACCGGCCAGCCTGCCCATCGCCTGGCCGCCGTTCTTCACGATCTTGCGGAAGAAGAAGTCCTGGGCCTGGATGGCGGTGGTGCCCTCGTAGAGGGTGTCGATCTTGGCGTCGCGGATGTACTGCTCGATCGGGTACTCCTGGAGGAACCCGGAGCCGCCCAGGGTCTGGAGGGACTCGGCGAGCAGCGCGTAGGAGCGCTCGGAGCCCACACCCTTGACGATCGGCAGGAGGAGGTCGTTCATCGCCTCCAGCTCCGTGACGTCCTGGCCCTCCTGGTGCGCGATCTGGATCGCGTCCTGCTGGGTGGCGGTGTACAGGACCAGGGCGCGCATGGCCTCCACGTAGGACTTCTGCGTCATGAGGCTGCGGCGCACGTCCGGGTGGTGGGTGATGGTCACCTTGGGGGAGTCCTTGTCCCCGGCCAGGTCGTTGCCCTGCACGCGCTCCTTGGCGTACTCCAGCGCGTTGAGGTAACCCGTGGACAGGGTGGCGATCGCCTTCGTCCCGACCATCATGCGCGCGTACTCGATGATGAGGAACATCTGGCGGATGCCGTCGTGCTTGTCGCCCACGAGGTAGCCGATGGCGGGGTGCTTGTCGCCGAAGGTCAGCTCGCAGGTGGTGGAGGCCTTGAGGCCCATCTTGTGCTCGACGTTGGTCACGTAGGCGCCGTTGCGCTCACCGAGGGAGCCGTCCTCGTTGACCAGGAACTTGGGCACCAGGTAGAGCGAGAGGCCCTTGGTGCCGGCGCGCGCGCCCTCGGGGCGGGCGAGCACCAGGTGGAAGATGTTCTCGGACATGTCGTGCTCGGCCGAGGTGATGAAGCGCTTCACGCCCTCGATGTGCCAGGTGCCGTCGCCCTGGTCGACGGCCTTGGTGCGGCCCGCGCCGACGTCCGAGCCCGCGTCCGGCTCGGTCAGGACCATGGTGGCGCCCCAGCCGCGCTCGATGGCGAGCTTGGCGAACTCCTTCTGCTTCTCGTTGCCCTCGGAGTAGAGGATGCTCGCGAAGCCGGGACCGGCCGAGTACATGTGGACGGCGGGGTTGGAGCCGAGGACCAGCTCGGCGGCGGACCAGACCAGGGAGCGGGGGGCGCCGAGGCCGCCGAGCTCCTGGGGGAGGTCGAGGTTGTACCAGCCGGCGTCCATGTAGGCCTGGTAGGACTTCTTCAGGCTCTCGGGGATGGCGACGGTGTTCGTCTTCGGGTCGAAGACCGGGGGGTTGCGGTCCGCGTCCTCGAAGGACTCGGCGACGACACCGGTGGCGAGGCGGTTGACCTCGTCCAGGATCGTGCGGGCGGTCTCCTCGTCGAGTTCCTCGAAGGGGGCCTTGCCCAGTACGTCCTGGCGCCTGAAGACCTCGAAGAGGTTGAACTCGATGTCGCGCAGGTTGCTCTTGTAATGCGTCATGGACAGCTCCGCTGTGTGTCCCGGCCGCGGTGTCTGTACACGCGGATCTACCGACTAGTAACAAGCCAATGTTACTACCGAGTAGCCACAGGCGCCAGTGGGGGGCAGGGACTTGTGTCCCAAGGGATACGGAAGGGTGCCGAAGGTCCCGTCGGCGGAGAAGGGGGCATATACGGGACATCCTATGGAAGCGCTCCCATGGGCGTGGCGCGGGTCGGGGAGGCGAAGGCCCACCGCCTCCCCGCCCTGTCCTCGTTCAACCGGCCGCGCCGGTGAAGACGTGGGGCGCGGGTCGGGCGGGGCCGCGCCCGCCTCCACGTCGAAGACGGCCCAGACGTGGGTGCCCAGATCCGCCCAGGGCGCGAGCCGGAAGTGGCCCCACCGCCTGGACAGGTTCTCGACCAGGAGCAGACCGCGCCGGCCCTCGGCCCAGCTCCACTCGTCCTCTGTCCGTTCCTCCGGGACGGCCGGGACGCCGCCCCCTCCACCGCAGTCGCTCACCGAGAACCGCAGGGTCCGCGCGTCCGGCATCGACAGCGCGCGCAGGACCTCGCCGTCCCGTCCGCCCGAGTCGGTGTACTTGACGGAGTTCGCGAAGAGTTCGCTCGCGCACAGCCGCACGGTCTCGACGAGGTCCTCGTCGAAACCGGCCAGGTCCGTCGCGAGTTCCGCGCGGACCCGCGCGAGCTGGTCCAGCGTCCCCGGGTAGACGCGGTGCTCCCAGAACACGAGGGGCCTGGGCACCTTGGGCATGGACAGGAAGGTCATGCCGGGACCGCCTGCCGGTGGTGCCGCTGCCCGGACCGCTGCGTGGGCTGCTGCGTCCGCCGTCGCTGTTGGTCGAGCCAGACACGGGTGAGGCGGGTGAGCGTACGCCAGTCCTCGGGGTCCTCGCATGCGGGCGACGGGGCGCGCGGGGCGGGTACGGGAAGGGGTTCGGGGCTCGGAGCCGGGAAGGGTCCGGCCGCGAGGAGGTCGCCGCGGGGCGGGACGTCCTCACCGGTCCAGCGGTGCGGGCGGGTGGTCGCCGTGGCCCGAACGCGCGCGAGTTCGCGCTCCCGGGCCTCGTAGTAGGGGCGGACCAGGGCGATCTCGTCGGCGGGGAACCGCTCGCTCGGCGGAGCCAGGCGGGGCGCGGGGACGGGAGCGGGGAGCCTGGGGCGCTCGGGGGCCCGGTCGGTTCGCATGGGAGGCGCGGGAGGTGCGGTGTCCTCGACCGGGGCGGGAACCGGGACGTAGCGGCGGACCCGGGTGGAGCGGCGGCGACGGCCGCAGACGGAGGAGTGGCGTCCGCACGGGGAGGCGAAGAGGGCCTTGGCCGTGCCGATGGCACGGATCAGGGCCGCAGCGCTAAACTTGCGCATGCTGGCAATCCTTGTCGTTAAAGGGTGGAAGTTGCTGGCCACGGCCCCGGACGGTGCTAACCGTCGCGGGGTCATTGTGTGGATTGAGTTGTGGGAACGCTGCCAGATTAGAGCAGGACTGGAGCGGATGCGAACCTTTCTGCGAGTTACCCCTGGGTAATCTCTGGTGTTCGCCATGTTCGCAGTTCAGGGCGGACAGAAAAGGAATTTTGCTCCTCTGTCATTCTTTCCAAACAGTCCTCAATGTCAGAATTGATGACATTTGCTCAAGGCGCCCATCGCCATGTGAGGACACGAAAGAGGGTGGCCTCCCGTGGGGGAGTACCGCCTTGGGGCCCGGTGGCCAGTCGTGGTCCCTGAGGGTATCCACGGGCACGGCCCACTCGGCGGCCGCGAACGCTGGGTGTCCCTGCTCCCGGTTCTGCGTGTCCCGCACAGCGGTAGGGGCTCCACCGGCGACCTCGACGCAGTTGGTGTCACCAGCGCTGTCTGGGTGGGTGGACCTTCCCCAGACGAATGCCTTCGTGCCTCCCATATGGAGTAACGGGGCGCCTTCCTCACTTCCAGTGTCAGGCTGTGGTCCTGGTTTCCATCCCGAGAGCTTCAAGGTCGAGACGTTCCGCTCGGCGTGCGAGTAGGTACAGGTGCCCGGCACTTCGGTTCTGTTCCTTGACCAGGCTGTACCCCTGGGTCTCGTAGTACTTGACCAACTCAGGGAAGAAGCATCCCCGCCTGACCCAGGTACGTCCCTGTCGTGCGGCCCGGTCGACGGCCCACAGCGCGATCAGGGTTCCAGGTTTGTGTTCCTGGTACGCGGGATCGGTCACGGTCGTGAACAAGTACAGGGCTGGTTCGTCCGCCTCCTCAGGTGTCCAGTCCTTGGGCGGTGCCTGGGTCATGACCGTGGTGCATCCGACGATGCTGCCCTCGAATTCGAGTACCCACATGAAGCCGCTCCCGGACTGCCCGGCGAGGTCGTCGATGTTCTCACGCCACGACTCCAACCCCTGCTGCTCCATCCAGCCACAGCGCGCTGTGATCATCGACGTGACCGCAGGGGTGTCGGCCTCGGTGGCGAGACGCATGGTGAACATGGCTTGTCCTCAATTCGTGCGTAAACGGTTCCAGGTAGCCCTGCTGAAGGACTGACTGGACTGGTTAGGGAAGGATCGGTTTCGCGACGGCTCCGTGGTGCGAGCCGACCGCATGGCGACCTCCACGTCTTGATCCCGAGCCCGTGAGCTCTGTCCAAGACCGGGCCCTGCGGTCGGAGGCGTGTCCCTCGTGCGGCACAAGGACCTCACCCAGGTGACCGGGCAAGGCCCCATCGCGTGTGACCACTGCGGGGCGGTCACCGCGGATGTGGCAGTGGCCAGCGCTGGTCGCTCTCCGGAGAGCCGAACCACACGTGCTGTTCTTCAGGTATGACGGTGGCTCCGAAGGCGCTCCAGTCCGGCTGACCGTTGGCGAGCCACCAGTGGTGCGCGTTCTCTACCTGGTTCCACAGACGGCGCGGACCACCCTGAACCACCGGGTGGCGGCCATTGACTGTGTCCGTGTCGATCTCGGCCCAGGCCCCGTCGGCGCCTTCCATGAAGAGGAAGTCAGCGCCGTCATCGGCTGTCCTGAGAACGGTGTCGGCGTCCGTCGTGGCCAGTTGCGCCAGGAATGCCATGGCCGGTTCCTCGCGCACGACCGCGGGGTTCAGCGCGGTCGTGCTCTGCTCACCCGCGTCGTCCACGGTGACGCGCTGCCGGGGGGTCTCGCTCCGTGCGGGCATGAACCCCGCCCACTGCGGGATGAAGCGTCCCTGCGCGGTGTGGTCGTCGCGCACCTGGAGTTTGAGCATGGCTCCTCCGGTCCCACCCGCGATGTTGACGAGGATGTCTCCCTCGGGAGCCGTCTGCCGGATCCACTCCGGTGGAACGTGGGTGAAGGCCGTGGTGCTGATGATCCGATCGTACGGAGCACGGTCGGGAAAACCCTTGTGGCCGTCATACTCGGCCACGACCGGTGTGTACCCCAGAGCGGAGAGGCGTTGGGTGGCGTCGAAGGCCAGACGCGGTGAGATGTCGATGCTCGTGACACGGTCCGAGCCCAGGACTTCGCACAGGATCGCGGCGTTGTATCCCGAGCCGACCCCGACTTCCAGGACGCGAGGGTCGCCATCCAGGTCGAGCTGGTGGAGCATCCGCACCATGAGGCTGGGCATCGTGGAGGAGCTGGTCCACCGGCCTGTGCCCGTGCCCCCGGGCAGGGCGTCGATGACCGGTTCTCCGGCGATCTCGATGATCAGCGTCTCATCGGCGTAGACATGACGAGCCCACGCCTCGTGCTGCTCGGGGACCTCACCCCGCACGAGCCTGTAGCGCACGCCCTGCGAGGTGTGCTCGTGCAGGGCGAAGGCCGGAACGAACACCCCCCGGTCCACACGCCGGAACGCCTCGGTAAGGCGGTCTCCTGGCACCAGTACGCCCTCCTCGATCATGTGAGCGGTGAGCCCGGACGAGAGTTCGTGAACAGCTCTGGTCACATCTGTCCCTTCTCCAGTAGTGCGGCGATGCTCTGTCCGACAGGCAGGCCGCAATGGTCCGCCAGCCACCCCCATTCGCCGTTGGGGTTGACCTCCAGCAAGGTCCACCTCCCATCGGGTGAGACCACGAAGTCAGCGGCGCCGTAGACGAGCCCGAACGCGTGCATGTAGCGCTCCAGGCCGAAGCGGACAGCGTCGGGAACGTCGACGACCTCGTACCGGTGGGCGCCATAGTCGCTGCGCCAGTCGATGTGCGCGGCCTGGGATCGGGCGTGGATCGCCACGGCGGACATCGCCTTGCCCACGATCGTCAGGCGGACCTCGAACGCTTTGTCCACCCATTCCTGGAAGCAGTGGGCGGTCAGGCCCACGGCGGGGTCGCGGAGTTCTTCGACGGCGGCGACCGCGTTGGCGTAGACGATCCAGGTGCGCCCCTGCTCGACGTGCAGGGCGCCACCGATCGGTTTGTACACGACGGGGCCGGAGATACCAGCGGCCCAGTCTGCAGCGTGGCCGGGCACGTTCGTGATGATCGTGCGCGGAACCCTCAGCCCGGCCCTGGCCGCTGTCGCGAGCTGAACGGGTTTGTACTCGGCCGCGCTCATGCGCGACGGCTGGTTGATCCACAGGCAGTCCAGTGCCAGTAGGACACCGCCGAATCCCATGCGGGCTTCACGATAGGCCCAGCGCTGGTCGGGGCCGGACATGCCTTCGGCCAACGTGAACTGGGAGGGACGCCGGTAGTAGACACTGCGCACCGAGCCCAGGTCCACTCCGCGGAAGGCGTCGTGGACCGCTCCCTCCCAGTGCTCGCCATCGAAGGCGGCTTCGACGGTCATCGAGGCCGGGAAGTCACCAGGGTCCATACGCACGACGGGCACGCCGCGTTCCGACAGGTGGTGGATCACGGGGTCGGCGGTGCCGTCCTCGGTGTTGGTGAGGACGAGCACCGCCTTCCGTGCAGCCGAGGAGACCATCAGTCGGAGGTGGTCTCCTCGGCTGTCGGGCGGCTTCCGTCGGGGTCGCCGGTGGTCTCCTTCGTGCCGCTGGAGCGCTTGCCGACCGCCGGTGCTCCGGTGATGCGGTCGGTGCCCTGCTGGGTCACGGGGTCGTAGACGAAGCGGTCCACCGCTTCGGCCACCTCGGGGCGCAGCTTCGGGGTGACCGCGCGCCGCAGACCCCACGGGCGGACCTGGGTCGGGGCCTCGTCGCTGGCCTCGAAGATGGCCGTGGACGGGTCGAGGGGAAAAGCGTCGCCGAGTCGGGCGATCTCCGCGCGAGACTCGCCGTCGGGCGACTCCAGCAGAGTCGAGAGGTTCTTGGGGGACATGTGGAATTCCTTCCTTCTCGGGTACCTCACGCCGTGTCGGTGTGAGGCTTCTCCCAGGTTCGCTCGGATGGTGTCTGCGGAACCGGGAGGCTTCGTTCGCTTTGCCACGGAGGTCATTTCCCCAGCGGGGGTTTCGAGCAGGTCGGAGGGGGTCATGTTCGGGCTTTCAACTCGTGGGCGGTCGTGATGTGCTGTTCGCGGTCGGTGAGGGCGAACCATGCGGTAGCTCCGCCAGGGGCGCTGGTCACGCCCCAGGGGATGTCTTGGTTGACGATCAGGCGCGGACCGTCCGTGTCGATGACGAAGGCGACATCGCTGTGACGGTTGGTTCCTGTGGTGGAGGGGTCGGGTGGGTCCATCACCTGCACGTAGATGGGGACGGGGCTGGTGATGACCACACACGGCACGCCTGGAGTCATTTGAGGCTTGGCCGGGGGCAGAGGCTCGCTGTCGTCGGGCAGTCGCCACCGTTTCCCGTCCGCGGCCCCGGGTGCTCCAAGGCCCGCCAGGGCGTCGACGGCGCGGTTGATGCTGGCGACGTTCACGCCGTTCTCCAGGCGCGAGACCATCGCCTGCGACAGGCCGGACATGGTGGCCAGAGCTACTTGGGACAGGTGTCGTGTGTCGGGGTGTTGGCGCATGCATCGGATGACCTCGGACAGGTTCAGGGTGCGTACGGCCTGGGCAAGATCGGGTTCTTCCCACACGTGGGCGGGGATGCAGGTGCAGCGGTAGGTCGGCGCTCCGCCCTCGCGTGGGTTGCCGCAGTGCCCGCACAGGAGAACCATCCGCTCGCTTTCTCGTTCATCGTCGGTGCCGTTGGATCTTGTCCACGAGGCCCCGTGCCGTGGGGGCGCTCAGTATCAGGGGGTGGGGGCCTCCGCGCAGGAAGCCCCAGAAGCTTCGCGACGCGGGTCCCCAGAACACGAGCCATCGAGGGCCGACGTGGTGCTGGAGTTCTCGGGCGGCGTCGTAGGCAGGTTGGTCGTCTGCGTGTGTCCAGCCCATGGCGGCCTCACGAGCTGAGGGTGAGAGGGACGCGGTCGAGCTCGAACCACACCGTGGTCCGGCCGTTCTCGTGGATCGTGCCCCAGCGGCTGGCTTCGTTCGCGACCAGGCGCAGACCGAACCCGCCCTCGCTGAGCGGATCCGAGGCGCGGAGGTAGGGAAAGGAGATACCTTCCTCGCTCTCTCGCGGTCCCTGGTCTGTGACACGTACCTGATAGCGACCGGGGAGCTTGAACACTGACACGGTCACCTCTCCCCGGGGCCACCACTGTGGGAATGACGCAGAGAGTTGGTGAACAACTCGCTCGCCAGGAGCACCACGGCGTCAGTCTCGGGGCTGTGTCCGTTGGTGCGCGAGCGGATACGGCGCCGCATGACGGCGACCTGGTCCGGCTCTCCAGGGAGGACCATCGCGGCACCCAAGTGAGGGCGGCCCTCATCGAAGGCCAGGGGCGCATTCGAGCGCGAGTCACCGAGGCGACGGGGGAGCCGGTCAGGGGCTTGTTCCCTAGGGCCGCCCGACCGCTTCTCATCCATGTCGATCACCATCGCCATCGTCGCCCTTTCTTCTTAGGTCGTCACCCTGAGTAGTTGAATGCATGGTTGGGCATCCAGGAAGAGAGCCAAGTCTTCAACGCCTCAGGCTCGACCCGTAAGGTCTGATTACACCTTTTGTCGCAACCGTTCCCGTTGCGATTTCGGTGCCCAGTGCTCTCCTTGTTGGCGCAACCAGCTAGATTCCGTTTGAGTGCTTCACTGGAAACGATGATCTGCGAGCGGTCTCGGTGTCCAGAGTCTTCAACCTTCGCCCAAGTTAGTTGAAGGACTTAGGTTCCTGGTGAAGTACGGGTGAAGCAACGTCGATGCCGATCCTGCTGGACAGGGTGATCAGCTCATGCGAAGGAGGCTTGATGGGCTTAAAAAAGATCAGCCCGATATGGGGGAAGTATGGCTCTGACGTGCGTAAATGGAGGAAGGCAGCCAAGCTTACGCTGAAGGATCTAGCTCCTCTGGTCGGCCTTTCAGAAGCCTCACTGTCGTACGTCGAGAACGGGAAGATGTCCCCAAAGGATGACCATGCTGCGAAGATCGACGCAGCTTTGGGTGCCAAAGGGAAGCTTCTCCAGTCATGGGAGAGATGCTCCAACCACGGACTCGTGCCAGTAGGGTTCCGCAAGGTTGTGGACATCGAGAAGGAAGCCCTCGAACTGCGCTTCTACCAGCCCGTTCTCGTTCCTGGGCTCGTCCAGGCACCCGAATACGCGAAAGCTCTCTTCGCGGCTGACCGCCCCCAGGCCGACGAAGAGACGATCGAACGCCTAGTGCAAGGTCGCTTGCAGAGACAGAAAATATTCAACCGACTTGAGCGGCCGATAGTATGCGTAGTCGTTGAGGAGTCCGTGCTTCGGCGCCTCGTGGGAGGCGTGCCCGCCATGCGGGCGCAGCTCGCTCACCTCGTGGACGTGATCGGGAAGCGCTGGGTTCGCTTCCAGGTTCTGCCCCGGACGCCCCGGGAGCATCCAGGCTTTCCAGGAGGGTTCCGGATCATGGTCCTAGAAGATCAAACAGTGGTGTCCGCCGAGCACGCCTTCGATGAAGTACTCATCGAGGACCCGGACCAGATACGCAAAGCCGTCAGCGTATACGGAAGACTTCAAGGTGAAGCGCTGTCACCGCATGACAGCCTAGAGCTGGTTCGGCAGCTAGAACAGGGAGAGCTATGAGCCATCACCGTCCGTGGCACAAGAGTTCCTACAGCGGTGGGAGCGGCGCCGAGTGCGTTGAGGTCGCCGAAGGCGACACGGTCTTCGTGCGTGACACCCAGAACCGCGAGCTGGGCCACATCGAGTATTCGCCCGCAGAGTGGACCTCCTTCCTTCATGATCTCAAGGCAGGCCCCCTCCAGTAAGCCTCCTCTTCGCCGCGCCCCCGGATTAGCCATGTCCGGGGCGCTGCTGTTCCTGCCGTCCGCCTGTCCTGTGGGCACGATGTCACGGTGTGCGAGGAGGAGACATGGCGGAGACGCCGATCCAGCCAGCACTTCAGAGCCGACCCGAACCTCGGGTCGCTAACCTGCCGGTCATGTATCCAGTCGAACTCTCCAGTGACAGGCTCACCCTGCGTGAGCTACGTCCGACCGATGTCGATGACCTGGTCAAGGTCTACGGTGACCGGAAGGCCGTCGAGCACCTGTCGTTCACACCACGCACCAAGGAACAGTGCGCTGCGCTCATCGAGGCCGCGGTCTCCGACGCCGGGCGGGGAGACCGCAGCGTCTACATGCTCGCCGCAGTGCAGAAGGACCATCTCGTTGGCACCGCGCGCTTGGCCGTGGACGAACGCCCCCACAGCGCTCAGATCGGGTTCGCCCTCCGCACGGATCTGTGGGGGCAAGGCTTCGGCAGTGAACTCGTCGGACTCCTTCTCCGACTCGGCTTCGACCGCCTGGGGCTCAAACGGATATGGGGTGCTCGGTCTCCGGAGAACCGGGCTTCTGAGCGCGTCATGCTCAGAGCCGGAATGGTCGAGGAAGGGCGCATCCGTCGACATCTGTGGACCCGGGACGCATGGCGCGATTCCGTCGTTCACTCGATCCTGGACGACGAATGGGTTCCGACTCCAAAGACGCGTGAACCGTAGATCCCGTGGTTCAGCTTGCGGGCACGGTGCCACGGTGTGCGAGGAGGAGACGGGGCCGGAGACGCCGATCCAGCACTTCCGAACGCCACAGTGGGGGCGCGGCCCCGGACCCACCGTGCTCCGCGGTACCTAGGCAGGGGAGGGCTTTGAGCCCACCGGCAACAGCGTCAGCGCGATCCGGTCCACGCCGTCCAGGTGCAGCCGGGCGTTCACCGCGTCGTCGGCGAACCCCGACACCACCAGGCTCCGCAGCCCCAGCGCCGTCGCGCACAGGGACAGGTTCTGCGCCACGTGCCCGGCCTCCTGTAGGAGCAGGCGCAGGGCGCGCTGGCCGTACCCCTCCCGCAGCCTCCCCAGGTCCCCCACCAGCACCAGCAGTGCTCCCACCGTGTCCGCCACGGCCCCCGGGCGGCCGTCGGCCGACCCCCGCAGGAACGGGGACAGCTCCGCCAGCCGGTCGGCGGCCGCGGCGCCGTCCGCCCGGACCAGGGCGTGTTCCTCGGCACGGTAGCGGTAGGTGCCCCGGTCCAGCCCCTCCACGTGCCGGGCGACCACCCACACCTGCGTGGCGTAGGCCGCACCCGGGCTCGGGTGGTTGCGCGGCGGCCGGCGGCGGCCGGGCTCGCCGGAGCGGGCGCGGCTGACCCCGGCGGCGTGCCCCAGGAGGGACGACAGGTCCGCCAGGGACATGCGGGAGCCGTAGTCGCCGTGCGTGCTGTACCGCTGGTCCAGCACGTCGCCGACCGGGGCGGTCAGCGGGCCGGGAGCGGGCAGGCCCACCACCGGAAGGCCCGCGTGGGAGGGGGCGGAGGCCGGGGAGAGCCCCTCCTCGTGCGGTACCGGCCGGGGCAGGTGCTCGCCGCCGATGGTCGCCGTCCGGTACTTGCTCGCCTCCGCGTACGCCCGGTCGGGCGAGGCCACCCCGGGCGCGAAGAAGTCCCCGGCGGGCTCCCACCGCGGATAGGACAGTGACAGGAGCCAGGCGATGCGTCGCTCGTCGTCGATGTCCAGGCCGATGCGGTTGTGGTGCATGTGCAGCAGGGACCACACGATGCGGGTGAGGGCGTTGGTGAGCGGCTGCTCCGCGTGCAGACGGCGCAGCTTCGCCACGGTCTCGCCGAGCGCACGGTGCCACAGGTGGTGGGTGGAGGAGCCGTCGGCGGAGACCAGGCGCTCCAGTTGCGTGCGGCGCTGGAGCCAGCGTGAGGGCGAGGAGTGGAACAGGTGCTCGGCCTCCTCGCGGGCACGGCCGTCTCCCCGGGCGACCTCGGCGGAGTAGTCCCAGGCGGCGTGGTAGCCGCGGGCCTGGCGGACCGCCTCCACGTCCGAGAACCCGAGCACGGAGAAGGCCAGCGACGCCAGGTCGGCGGCCACCGCCTGGCGCTGGTGCGGCTGTGGCGCGGAGCGCAGGACGGCGAGTGCGATGGCGGAGCTGACGCAGAAGAAGTCCTCGCACACCTCCAGCGCCTCCGGGCCGCCGTAGCGCCCGGTCTCGGGCTCGTAGACGGCCCCGACCACGTCGCCGTCACCGTGCCAGCGGCCGGGGTCGGCCTGCGGCAGGTTCGCGTAGTAGGCCGCGCTGTCCAGGGCGACCGCGTCGTCGGCGGTCTCCGCCGCGGCGGCGCGCATGTGCTCGGAGAACGCGTCGACGGCGTCGGCGTCCGCGTCGAGGAAGCGCACCCGCAGGTGGGGGCCGCCGTCCCAGTACCGCAGGAAGAACCACGCCTTGGCGCGGCCCCGCGCCACCAGTTCCTCCGCGCGCGGGGCCAGGTGGTCCAGCAGGAAGGCGTCGAGGTGCTCGCGCTCGCGGTGGAGGTGGACGTACACGGCCGACCAGGTACGGGTCACGGTGGCTGCTCTTCCTTGGCTTCGGGGGTCTCCCGCCCGGACACGGGGGCCGGGCGGACGGGGTCAGGGGGAGGCGTCGACTGGAAGGTCCATGTAGGAGCCGCGTTCGGCGCGCACCCACAACTGGTAGGCGGGGGTCTGGTCGGGGCCGAGCCCGAGCACGGCCGCCCAGTCGGCCTCCTGGTAGTTGCGCATGGGCCGGGCGCACAGCCCGGTGGCGGCGGCGCCGAGGCAGCCCCACTGCGCGGTCCAGCCGAGGAGGGTGTGCAGGACGGTCTGGGCGTGGTCGCCGTGGGCACGCGCCCACGGGCGGAAGTCCACGGCGAGCGTGTAGCCGAGGGAGGAGGAGAAGTTGGTCTCCCCGGTGCGCGCCACGGGCCGGGAGGGGAGTTCGGTGCCGTCGGGCACGAGTTCGCAAGCGGCGCGGTCGTCCACCCGGTCCGCCACGAGGACCTTCCGGTACAGGCGGAGCGCGCCGGGTACGGGGAGGGCCTCCCCGGCGGCGCCGAGGGCGGCCGCGAGGGCGGTGCTGACGCCCTCGCCCCCGCCGGGGCCGACGTGGGAGCTGGTGACCAGGTTGGCGGTGGACACCCCGCTGGTGCGGTCGTCGAGCCAGCGGCGCAGCGCGGTGCCCGTCGGCGCGGAGGCGGCTGCCACCCGGGACAGCGCCTCGGCCGACACCGTCGGCGCGGTGTCCGTAGGGGTCCCGTCAGCCTCGGGGAACCCGTCCGGCTCCGTGGCCCCTTCCGTTTCCGGAGCGCCGCTCACCTTGGGAGTGCCGCCTGCCTTAGTGGTCCCTTCCGTTTCCGGAGTGCCGCCTGCTTCTGTGGTCCCTTCTGTTTCCGGAGCGCTGCCCGCCTCGGGAGCCTCGCCTGCCCCGTCCGCGTCGGAGGTCCCGTCCGGCTCCAGGGTGATGGCGCCGCAGGGCGAGAAACCGCTGGGCACCGGGGTGTCGGTGGGACCGAAGTGCGTGCGGGGACGCAGACCGGCGCGTTCCAGGGCCAGACCGAGCGTCGCCAGCAGGTGTCCGCCCTCCAGCAGGGCGAGCGAGGGGCGCAGCCGCCCGTACTCGGGCGGGTAGCGGCGGTGGTCCACCGCCACGACCAGGCGTGCGTCGGCGAGGTCCTCCGGCTCCCTCGGCGCGGGCAGGCCGTCCAGGGGCTGGAGCGCGTGCGACTGCGGGTCCACGCGCAGGCACCGGGGTACGGGACCGCCGGAGACCACGAACAGGTCGGCGCCGAAGAGCCCGCGCGGGGACGGGTAGGCGCGGTGCACCGGGTAGCGGTCGGCCGCCGAGATCCGGCGCACCCGCACCGCCTCCACGCACGCGGCGAGCAGCCGCTGCGCGCGGGACCAGGGGCCGCCGAGCGGGGGCCCGGAGGCGTTCGTGTCCCGCAGCGGGCCCAGGGCGGGCAGACTCGGGCGGGCCTGCCCGGGTACGGGCCGGGCCAGGCCGTTGGACAGGTCCGGCCCGAAGAACAGGGTCTCCACCGGGGAGACGTCCTTGTCGTGCGACTGGCCGTGGAACCCGGCCAGGACCCGGGCCCGGGAGTCGGTCGCGGGAGGGCGGGGACCGGTCACGGGAAGGGGTGCGGTACCGGGTGGACCTGGCCGTGTCGTTCCCATGGGACTCCTCCCTCGAACAGCGTGGAAGCGCGGGTCAGCCGCTCCAGGGAGCGGGTACGGCGGTGGGTGTGGCCGAAGGTCATCGGCAGGGCTCCGGGGACGATCACCTTCACCGAGCGGACCCCGGCGGCGTCCGTGTACGGGGCGCTGCTCTGGTCCACCACGACCACGTCCAGCCCGAGCGCGTGCACGGCGTCGAGGCGTTCGCGGAGCAGGGCGGTGAGGTCGGCCCCGGCGAAGGAGGAGGGGCGGCCCGCGGCGAACCCCTCCATCGGGACGGTGGCGGTCGGGGCCCCCAGGAACTCCCAGTGCCGGCGCGACTCCCACAGCCCGTGCATTCCGGTGTGGTCCTCCAGTGTCCTGACCAGGGTGAAGTCCTCCAGCATGGGGCGGCAGCGCTCCACGTCGACCGACGCGCGCATCCGCACCCACTTGGGGTACATGAGCGCGTTGGTGGCGGTCTCCTCCACCGCCGCCATGACCGCGCGCCGGGGGTCGAGGTGGGTGCCGGTGGCCAGGCTCAGCGCCGGTGCCAGCCCCGAGCGCACCGCCTCCTCCGGGGCGGTGACCACCGCCAGCGCCGTGGGGATCCCCAGGTCGGAGGTGAGGTCGAGCAGCCGCAGGTGCAGGCCGCGCTCGTCCAGCAGGTCGGTCAGGTGGGCGAGGCCGGGGTCCGCCTCGATCTCGCGCAGCCGTGTGCGCGAGTACCAGGCGAGCAGGAACGCGTCGCGCTCCACCACCTCGAACAGTCCGTAGAGGACGGCCTCCTCCAGGGTCCCGCCGACCGCGCAGCCGTTGGAGGACTCGTACAGGAAGCGGGTGCCCTCGGTACCCGCGTGCCAGTACGCGACATGCTCGGGCACCAGGATCCGGCGGCGCTCCAGGGTGGACCAGCCCCAGACCCAGGAGGTGGGGACGTCGGGGGAGTAGGGGACCAGGTCGAAGACCGGGTGCCCGTACCACTCGGGTTCGTGCAGGCCGAGCCGTTCGGGGTCGAGGGCGTCGTCGGCGAGTTCGGCGTAGCTGCCGAAGACCGTGGCCGCGCCGGTGTGCCGGTGGCCGCCGGTGACGCGTTCGACGCCTTCGAGGAAGGCGGGGACCTCGCTGTCGGAGAACCGGGTGGAGCGCCCGTAGCCGCCCTCGCGCCTGGTGTGGCCGGGGGCGACGGTCTCGCAGGTCATGAGGGACAGCGGTGACTCCTCGTCCCGGTAGACGTGGGCGGCGGGTCCGAAGCGAAAGTCCAGGAGCCGCGCCCGCAGGCCGGCGCGGTCCATGGAGCGTGTGCGCAGGGCGTCGCCGGCGACCGGCCTCGGGGTCCGCAGGTCCAGGCCGCCGGGGACGGCGAGTCCGGCGCCCCCGGGAAAGCAGTGCGAACAGCCCGGGTGCGGGACGAGACGGTGCCGGGTGACCTCGCCGGTGCGGCAGTCCAGGGCGACCAGCGCCAGCCGCAGGTCCTCGGGGCCGTGTGCGGCGGTTTCGGCCAGGCCGGCGAAGGCGTCCGCCCACAGGGGGAAGAGCTCGGGGACGGGCCGGTCGGGGGCGGTGTCGCCCTCCACGTCCCGGCGCCAGAGCCCGGCGCACCGCGCACAGCCCGTGGACGCGTCGGGGGTCCACGGTCCGACGACCGCGAGCGCGCCGCTCATCGCCACGTGCAGCAGGCCCCCGCCCGTACGGAGGGTGCGGGGCTCGGCCAGCGTCGCCCCCACGGGGGACGGGACCCGGGCACGGACGCGCCCGTCCCGCTGGCCTCGCTTTTCACGTGCGGACCTCTGGTCCCGTTGGTCCCGCTCCTCATGCGCGGTCCGCTGGTCCCGGTGGTCCTGCTGACCCTGCCGGTCCTGCGGGTCTCGCTGGTCTCGCCCCTCAGGTGAGACCCGTTGGTTCCCCTGGTTCCGTGTGGTCAGGTCCATGAGGCCACCGCCGTGTACACACCGCGCTCCGCCCAGGCATCGGCCCCGCCGGGCGCGTACACCCGAACCAGGCCGGTCTCGCGCGCCCACCGCGCCAGGGACGCGGTCACCGCCTCGGTCCTCGTCGCCGTCACGGCCACGGTCTCCTCCGCGGATCCGGCGGACGCGGTGTCCCCGGAAGCACCGCCGGCCGCCCCGTCCCGCGCGGCCTGGACGCGGGCGACGGCGCGGAGCAGGGCCTCCCGTGTCGCGGCGTCGACGTCGGGAGCGGCGCTGACGCCCATGGGCTCCTCGCCGGGGCCGAGAACGGTGACCCGGCACAGGGCGGTGCCGTCCAGCTCCTGGCAGAGCAGCCGCGCCCCGACCCCGAAACGCAGTGTCAGCGCGGCCCACAGCCTGCGGGCGGACGCCGACATCGGTTCCGGCCGGTCCACGTCCTTCCAGCGGTCGCGGACGCGCACCACCAGGTCTCCGACGGCCTCGCCCACCGCCGCCGACGGGGTCAGCCCCAGCCCGAACCCGGGATCACCGGCCCGGGCACGACCACCGTCTCCCGTTCCGCGGCCGGATCCCTCCGGCCGGGCGACGGCGTGCAGCGCGGTGGTCAGCGCGTCCAGTCGGGCCGACGCGGTGGTGGTACCCGCGCCGAGGAGGGAAGAGCGCTCCACCCGGGCCAGTCCCACGGGCAACTGCTCCAGGTCGTCCGGCCGGGGTTCGCCGACCGGGCCGAACACCCGGTCCCACAGGTGCGCCACCGCGTCCAGTCGTTCGGGCACCTCCTCCGCGGGCACGGCTCCCGTGGGAAGGGGTGCCTCGACGCGCGGGTCCAGGGCGGGCAGGGCGACGAACGGATGCGGCTCGCTGACCAGCTCGTCCGTGGTCACCATGAACTCCGGATCGCCCGGGGGCTCCGCCGCGTCCACGCTCCGGGCCACCTGCGCGACCAGGGCCAGCGCCAGTTGGGCGGCCACCAGGGAACGTGTGATCGCCAGCCCGGGGCTCTCCTCGTTCCCGGACGCCCCAGGGACCCCGGAAACCCCAGAGCCCCCAGAGCCCTCGGAGGTCTCGGCGGCACCACTCGCCTCGGGGGCCCCGAGAGCGCCGTGCCCCCCGAACCAGGCCCGCACACGGTCCACCAGCTCGGGGCCGCCGGACGTGTTGCGCGGGCCCGAGACCCACACCCCGCGTTCGGTGTCGACCAGGTGCAGCGCCTCCTCCCGCCCGGGCACGGAGAGCCTGGTGGTCAGCAGCGCGCCGGTGCCGGGCCCGGTGTCGGCGTGTACCTCGCGGAAACCGGCGCGCCCCAGGGCACGGCGCACCTCCGCTTCGAGCAGCGGACAGGACGACCGGATCCGGACGGTGCTCTCCGCGAGCGCGCGCAGCGCCGCGTACGGCCGCGCGGTCAGCGACTCCACGTGCGGGTAGGCGGCCAGCTCGGACTCCGACAGCCCGTGCTCCTCCTCCGCCTCCCGCAGGAACCCGTGCTCCTCCAGTTGGTCCAGGACGCCCTCCAGGAACGGCCTGCCCCCGGCCGGGAACCGCTCGGTCAGGGCCCGCCGGGTGAACCCGGCGCGCAGCGCGGGCTCCAGGGCGCGCCACACGGTGTCGGCCCGGGCGCCCCGCACCACGACGGCGGTCGCCCCCATGCTCAGGGCGACCCCCTCCTCGGCGAGGGAGCGGGCGCGCACGGCGCTCTTCAGCCGGCGCGTGACGGTGTGCTCAGGCGTGGCGGTGTGTTCAGGCATCGCCCACCCACGGCAGGGTCGGCTTCAGCTCCGGGTCGCTGCTCTGGTGGTCGACCACCCGGCGCACGGTCTCCTCCCAGGTCTCGCCCACCACCTCCTGGGCGGCCTCGGTGAACAGGTACGCGATCGAGTACCGCTGGATCGGCGACACCCCCATCAGGGGCAGCAGGTCGAAGAAGCAGTTGATGACGAACCGGAACGCCGCGAACCCGTACCCGTCGCCCAGCCGGGTGAAGTCCAGCTTGCGGAACTCCCGGTGGAAGTCGCTGTAGGAGCGCTCGTCCGAGCCGCTCCACCGGATCCGCGTGTCCTCGCCGAAGCGGGTCGCCGTGTCCAGACGGTCCGGGTGCGGGAACGGCAGGATGTGCTCCCCGCGCGCCAGGGCCACCGCCTCGGGCAGCCACCGCCGCGTCCACTCCAGCCAGGACAGCGCGGACGGGTCGTCCGTGGTGCCCTCGTGGACCGCGCGCAGCGTTTCCACCAGATCCTCCCGCTGTGCCAGGTAGGACTCGGCGAGCCGCGCCTGCGCCCTCCCGTCGGGGTCCGACCAGTGGAAGTACTCCTTCCAGTGCGACAGGAACGCCTGGTAGCCGGAGCGCAGTCCCCACTCGGGGTACTGGGAGGCGATCGCGCCCATCCCCGCGAACACGTGGGAGGCCGCCGCCCCTCCGTCGGCCCGGCCGCCGACCAGGCCGGCCACCCGGGAGAGCCCGTCGGTCAGCACCCGGCCCTTGAGCTCGGCCGCCTCGCGCCCGCGCAGGAACGTGTCCACCGGGTCCCCCTCCAGCCGCCGGACCGAGTTGTCCGGTTCCAGCGGTGCGTAGGGCGGCTCCACCAGCTCCATGCGGCCCATCCTCGCGGAGAAGTCCGCGTACTGGCCGGGGTCGATCGCGTACGTGGAAGGCTCGCGTTCCAGGAACCCCCGTACGCGGACGTCCGCGTCGCGCAGCGCGGCGTCCACGGCTTCGGCGTCGCCGTCCGCGTAGAGCACGCAGTGCGGACCCAGCCGCCAGTGCAGGTGGAGCCAGGCGGCGGTGATCCCCTCCCTTCGGGAGGTCTCCAGGGCGGCCGGTACCAGGCACTCGCCCAGCAGCGCGCCCTTGTCGCTGTCGTAGTAGGTCACTCGGAGTCCGACGGTCAAGGGACCAGCCTCACTTCGCCTGGGGGAACGGGCATCGGAGGGACGGGGGAGGGCACGGTGGACAGTTCGAGGAACACCTCCGTGGCGTGCCGCCCGCGCGGCCCGCTCAGGCCGCCCTCCGACGGGCACGGCAGGAGTTCCTCCGCGAACAGGGTCGGACCCAGGTGGGCCAGCCGTTTCGCGGCGGTCGCCGTGTGCAGTCTGCTCAGGAAGTCCACGTGCTGGGGTTTGGGCGCCATCGCCCGCTCCATCGGACCCATCCGCGAGCCCTGGAGCGGTCGGACGAACACCTGGTCGGGCATGCCCCGCAGGGTCCGCTCGACGTTGATCCGCCGGTGCAGCGACTCCGGGTCCTCCCCGGGACGGGCGGCCAGCAGGTCGGCGTCCAGGGCCCAGCGTCGGCGGAACAGCAGCACGTCGCCGAAGGAGATCCGCGGGGTGCCGCCCGGCGCCCGGCGGTCGGAGCGGCTCCTCTCCCAGCGTTCGTGCAGGTCGATGACGGTGTCGCTGAACGAGAAGAACGGCGAGTCGGCGAGCATCGCCACGAGCATCTCGTCGTAGGGCAGCGCGTGCGGCACCAGGAAGCCGGTGTAGACCGGGTCGACCTCACGGGAGCCGCGCACCAGCCTCAGCCCGCGCGGGGTGTGCACGAGGTGGAGGTCGGCGGTGGAGGGCCCGTCCGCCAGGACCGGCTCGTCGCGCAGCGCCAACTCCTCGGGGGCGAGCAGCGGCGACAGGTTGGCGTTGAACCCCAGCGCGGACCGCATGTGAACGGTGTCCGCGTCCGGCGGACCCAGGCGGCGCACGTGTGCCGCGACCCGGTCGCGCACGCCGTCCGGCAGCGCGGCCAGGAACCGGCTGAAGTAGCGCGCCCGTCCGCCGTACAGGTGGTTGAGGACGAGCCCGCCCCGGTGGTCGGGGTGCCCGAACACGGCGAAGGAGCGCCGTGCGGTGAACTCCCGCTCGGGCAGGAGCGAGGCGACCTCCTCCACCACGGCCGGGTCCACCTCGACCGCCTCGGCGTCCTGCCCCGACAGGTCATTGAGGTGCTCGACCGCACGCCGCCGGGCGGCCAGCAGCCGGGACAGGTCCTCGTCCGCTTCGCCGGTCTCACCCGCCATCAGGCGCTGGGTCATGGGGAAGGCCGCGCGTGCGTGCCCGGCGAACTCGTCCAGGTCGGTGCACCGGCCGCCCCGGCCGTAGCGGTCCACGAACACGCTCTCCAGCGCGCCCGCCAGCACCCGCTGGTCGTCCAGGGCGAACAGCAGCGGCATGAGTCCGCGCAGGTCGGCGGACCACGCGCGGGTCCACTCGCGTGGGACCGGTGCGCCGCGTGAGACGTGGCAGTCCTCCACCAGGGGTGAGGAGGCCGTGTCATCGGAAGGCCGCCGTGCCGTCCGGGACCCGGACTCCTGGATCTCCCCGGGCTCCTGGGACTCCCGGTCCCCGGAGGCCCTTCCGCTCCCGCGGTCGTCCCGGTCCGCGGAGGCCGCCGGGCTCACCGCCGCCGACCACAGGCGTTGCAGGTGCAGCACGGAACGCGCCCGTTCCGTGCCCGTGGCCTCCCCGAAGTCATCGAGCACGTCCCGGGTGGCCTCGAAGGCCGCCGCCACCCGTGCGGCGGTCGCCCCCGGAAGCCGCCGGGCCAGCCCGTACCAGCGCCGGACGAAGTCGGGGGACTGCTCGGCGGCCGGCGCCCACGGCACCAGCACACCCGTTCCGACCAGCTTGTCCAGCACGCGCATCACCGCGTCGGACCCGTGCCCCAGATCCGCCGCGAGGCCGTCGCGCAGCTCGGACAACCGCACCGGCCGCGCCGCGCGCCGTTCGAGCGCGGCCACCAGGGGGCCCCACGCCCCCGAGAGCGGGATGCGCACCTCCTCCTCGCCGAACGCCTCCGCGCGCAGCCCGGGTGCGGGCGGCACCCACCGGCGGCGGCGCACCAGCAGGCGGTCGCCCTCGCGGCGGGCCCCGCCGGTGAGCACCCACTCCATCCCCAGGCGGGCCTCCGGGTCGGCGGCCAGCACGCGTCCCGCCTGCCGGACCAGCAGGCGGCGCAGGTCGGCGTCGGTGGTGAACCTCAGCGGCTCGCCGTCGCGCGTGACCGACGACGGCTGTTCCATGTCGTCGAAGTACACGCCCGTGTAGAGCGAGTACGGGCTGACCTTCACCGTGGAGCGCGAGTGGTAGCGCACCAGGGACGGCTCGGCCTTGCGCATCCGCTTGTCGGGCGGTCCGTCGGTGGCCCCGCGCGCTGCCACCGCCCGGTGCAGGTCCGGGCTGGACATCGCCGTGCTGCGGTCGGTGAGCGGGTCGCGCGCCCACGCCGCGAGCACGGCGCGCTCGGCGGCCAGGGCGGCTCCGTGCGCGGCGTCGAGTTCCCCGGCGGCGGCGCGTGTGCGCTCCCAGCTCCGCACCCACGCGCCGAGCGCGTCGATCCGCCGCGTGACCGGATGGCCGGCCAGCGACGTCCGGGGCGGGCGCCGGTTGTACACGTCGCGCTTGGCGGCCAGCGCCGTCCTCCGGTGCTCCTCGTCCTCGATGCCGGGGGCGGACGAGTGCAGGGTGTCGAGCAGCCGCTCGCGGATCCGCTCCCGGTACTCCTCCTCGTCGGCGAGGGTGCGCACCAGCTCGCGGTCCGTTTCCACGGCCGCGCCGCGCAGGGGCAGGTAGGGGTACATGTTCACGCGGGAGACCAGGTAGGGGCCCTCCACGCAGTCGAACGGAGAAAGGATCAACCCTCGACCCCCGACCCCTTGCGCTTGGCCGATCCGAACCCGCGCGGTTCGCGCTCGGAGGCCCACCGGAACCAGCGCAGCGCCGCCACCGTGCCCAGCAGGGACCAGGCGAGCAGCAGCCCCACCGCCGACCAGTCCCAGGCGGGGCCGGACTCGGCCAGGGAACCCTGGATGAGGACGGTCAGAGGGCGGCCGGGCAGCAGGTCCACGACCGCTCCGACGGTGTCGCCCAGCGGCAGGATGACGAACCCGCCCGCCAGGAAGGCCGCGGGGAAGAAGATGCCGTTGACCATCGGCACGGCGGCGTCGGCGTTGGGCGGCAGCAGCGACGCGGCCGCGCCCAGCGGGGCCATGCACACGAAGCCGAGCAGCAGCGCGACGAGCAGTTGCGGTACACGCGCCGGGTCGACGGTCACGCCCATGCCGAGCAGGCCGATCGCGGTGACGACCACCAGTACGATCACCGCCGTGAGCAGGGTGTTCACCAGGTAGGCGCCCATCACCGTCGCCGGGCTGACCGGGGTGGTGCGGAAGCGCTTGAACAGGCCGTGGTGGCGGCGGATGGCCAGGCCGATGGCCACGTTGGCGAAGGCCACCGACATCAGCGCGAAGCCGAGGATGCCGCCGTAGCTCAGGTTGGCCTGGGTGATCTCGTGGTCCCCGACCACACGGACCACGTCGGCCTCGGAGCGGAACGCGAGCCCGAAGCCGACGTAGAACATCACCGGCATCAGGACGATGAACGCCAGGGTGATGGGGGAGCGCCAGAACTCCTTCAGCTCCCCGTCCACGTGCAGGAGGAAGCTGCTGGGTCGGCGCCTGGTGCGCGCGGTCTCGGTGGTGCTCATTCGGTCCTTCCCGTCTCCAGCATCGCGATGTAGGCGTCGTCGAGGCTGGGCGGAACGATCGTCAACCCGCTGATCTCGGTCTCCTCCCGCGTGGCCCACTCCTGGACCTCGCGCACGACGGTGTCCTGGTCGTCGGTCCGGATGCGCACCCGCCCGTTGACGAGCGCGGCGCCCTCCGGCAGGCGTTCGGCGGCGACGCCGGGGTCGGCGAACTCCACCACCGTGAAGGCCGAGGAACCGCGGACCAGGTCGTCGGGGCTGCCCGACGCGATGAACTCGCCGTCGCGGATGACGTCCACCCGGTCGGCGAGCTCCTGGACCTCGGTGAGGTCGTGCGAGGTCAGGACCACGGTGGTGCCGCTGTCGCGCAGCCCGGAGACGAGGCCGCGGATGCGGCGGCGCGACACCGGGTCCAGGCCGGTGGTGGGCTCGTCCAGGAAGAGCAGCTCGGGGCGCCCGGTGAGGGCCAGGGCCAGGTCCAGGCGGCGGCGCATGCCGTCGGAGAGGGACTTGACCAGGGCGGAGCGCTTCTCCACGAGGTCGACCTGGTCGAGGACCTCGTCGGTGTCGAGCGGATCGGGGTAGTAGGAGGCGTGGCGGCGCAGGATGTCGCGCACCGACAGGCCGGGTTCCAGCATGGTCTGCTGGAGGACGACGCTCATGCGCCTGCGGAGCCGGGCGAAGTCGCGGCGGCTGCCCGGGTCGAGCCCCAGCACGGACAGCCGGCCCGAGGTGCGTCCCCGGTGTCCCTCCAGGATCTCGATCAGCGTCGTCTTGCCCGCCCCGTTGGGGCCGAGCAGCGCGGCGATCTGCCCGGTGGGCACCTGGTAGGAGACGCCGTGGAGGACCTCCCCCTTCCCGTAGTCCTTGGTGATGTCGGTGGCTTGGATGGCGTACACGTGCGGCCCTCGTGGTTCGTCGGGGTGGGGCGTGAGGGGGCGGCCCCCGGACCGGAGAGGGGGCCGCCCTGGGCGGTGCCGCTGGATCCGGGGCGGGAGCCCCGAGGGAGCACCGCTAGCCGCACGACCCCGAGGAGCAGCAGCTGCTGGAGCCGCAGCACGAGGTGGAGGTGCAGCTGCTGGAGCCGCTGGTGGCGCCCGTTTCGGGGACCGCGACGGCCTCGCGGACGCTCATGACCTCCATGCTGTCGAAGTCGAGGTCGGGCAGGTCGATCACGGGGGAGTCCTGCATTGCCATCAAGCACCTTCTTCTGAGGCTGGGTTCAGGGGATGTGCGTGCCTTCGAGCAGGCACGTCGAATTGGTTCACGCTTTGATCTGCTGATATGGCGTGAATTATCGAATCGGGGGTTTGGGGGACGTTGGTATCGGGAATGTAGCCGAATCGGCTCAGCCGCAGGAGCCGCCCGAGCAGCAGCTGCTGGAGCCGCAGCACGAGGTGGAGGTGCAGCTGCTGGAGCCGCTCGTGGCACCCGTTTCAGGGACCGCGACGGCCTCGCGGACGCTCATGACCTCCATGCTGTCGAAGTCCAGCTCCGGCAGGTCGATGTCGGGTGCTGTCGAATGGGGCATAGGTGCCTCTTCGCTAGTTCGTTTCTGCCTGACCCCCCGGGCCAAAAGAAAATAGCATGCGGCGAACGAGGTAGATAGAGGATGTATTGATCATTTCCTGAAGTGTGGTCGTCAGTTACACCCCCCGTAACAGGGAAGCCTTCGCCGGTTTTCGGGCCCCCGTACCGGCCGGAATGAGAACCCGGGTTTATCCCCGGGTGAAGTGGAGAATTCGAGTGGTTATTCGAATACCCTCCGTGCCCTCACTCGCCGGATACCCGGCCCTTTCCCCGGGACCCTCGGTCCCCGGCCGGGCCGCCACCGGGCCGGACGCCCCCGGCGCGCTCATATCCTCGGAAGGCGAACGACCACCGACGAAGGCCATCGGCCTGGAGAGCGACGACGCGATGCTGGAGATGCTGCCCGGACTCGTCCGGATCTACGAGGAGTGGGCGGAGCGGTATCCCGACGTGCAGCCGCTGACGGTCCAGTTCGCGGCGGACGGGAAGCGGGACGGGGGCCTCGACGGGGTGCTCGCCTATCCCCTCGACGGCCACTGGCTGCTGGTGACCTTCGGGCTGACCGAGCTCGGCGAGAAGACCAGCGAGGAACCCCGGGTCTCCGGCGCGGGCTTCGAGTTCACCTGCCGGATCCCGCGCGAGGACGGGGACGAGACCGTCCCCGGCTGGATCCTGCGCGTCCTCCACGCCCTGGCCGACCACTTCCTCTCCGGCAGCGAACTGGACGTCGGCCACTGGATCACCACCCCGTCCCCGCTCGGCGGCGAGCCCGCCAACGGCGACATGACCTCCCTGGTCATCGTTCCCGACGTCGAGATCCGCGTCATGGACACCCCCAACGGGATCGTCCTCTTCCACCAGATCGTCGGCCTGACGTCCGGGGAGGGCGCCGACGTCCAGGAGGCGCAGACCGCCGCCCCGCTCGTCGCGCTCCTGAGGGACCGTGACCCGAAGCTGCTCACCGACCCGGGCAGGGAGCCCGTCCGCCTGGACCAGTAGCAGCGGATCCCGAGCCCCGTGGACCCGCGTCCCGCGTTCGGTCCCGGGACGCGTGCCTCCCCGCCGGTGCCCGGGCGCGCACGTCGCTTCGCTCCGGCCCGGCCCCCTGTCCCCCGTGCGAGCTACGCGCAGGTGTCCACCGCGGGGTGACGACTCCGAACCGCCGGATCCGTAGTGTTCGACGCAGTCGCGGCGCTTCGGCCGCGGATCCGGCAAAGGAGTTCTCGTGAGACTGGTGTGGCAGTTCTTGGCCGTTGCGGTGGTCGCTCTCATAGGAGGCCAGAGCCTCGTCGCGGTGCAGGGAAACCTGTGGCTCACACTCGCCGTCGGTGTTCTGACGGCCGTGCTCTCGGTGCTCGTCTACGGGTGGGTGGTACGCCGGACCGAGCGCCGCGAGGTCACGGAGATCGCCCGGGAAGGCGCCGTGTCCGCGATCGGCCTGGGGACGCTGATCGGCGTCGCGCTGTTCGGGCTCGTCATCGCGAACATCGCCGCCCTCGGGTTCTACGAGGTCAACGGCCTGGGCTCGGTGGCGGGCGCGGTGGGGCTGCTCGGCTTCATGGCCGCGGTCGCGGTGGGTGAGGAAGTCATGTGGCGCGGCGTCCTGTTCCGGATCGTCGAGGGGTGGACCGGGACGTGGATCGCGCTGGTGCTGACCGGTGTGCTGTTCGGCCTGGTGCACCTGGTCAACCCGCACGCCAGCCTGTGGGGCGCCATCGCCATCGCGATCGAGGCCGGCGGCATGCTCACCGCCGCCTACGTCGCCACCCGCAAACTGTGGCTGCCGATCGGCCTGCACTTCGGCTGGAACCTCGCAGGGTCCGCCATCTTCAGCACCGAGGTCTCGGGCAGCGACACTCCCCAGGGACTGCTGGACACCGCGTTGTCGGGCCCGATGCTGATCACCGGCGGCGACTTCGGGCCGGAGGGAAGCCTGTACTCGATCCTGTTCTGCACGCTGGCGACGATCGTGCTCCTGTGGATGGCCCACCGGCGCGGCCGTCTGGTGCCCCTACGCCGGCGTGCGGAGGGGACCGGCGCCACCGCTAAGCTTCCCGGATGATCGATCGTCGGCGGTTCCTGGAGCTGTGGCACCGGCTCGACGTCACGGTCCGGGACCTTCCACTCGGGCTGCTGCTCCTGGCGCTCTCCTTCGTGCCGGCGCTGCACAGCCAGGGGACGGACCTCGGCGGCGTGGCGCCCCGCCCCTTCGACGCACTGGCCGTCCCGGCGATCGCCCTCCAGTGCCTCCCGCTCGCCGCGCGCCGACGGTGGCCGGTCGTCTGCCTCACCCTGGTGGCGCTCGGCTTCGCCGTCGACCAGCTCCACGGCTACCACTCGCTCGCGGGCATCGCGCTGCCCATCGCGCTGTTGAGCGCGGGCGCCCATCTGGAACGGCACCGGCACGCCACCGCGCTCGTGTTCTCCGCGGCGTACGTGCCGCTGGCGGTCACGCTCTCCCGGTTCGGTTCGGGCGAGACACCGAGCGGGTTCGTGACGTTCTACCTGGTGCTGGTCCTCGTGTGGGGCATCGGGGCGTGGCTGCGCTCCACCCGGGCCGCGGAGGCCGAGCACCGCCTCCGTGTCGCGGAGGACACCCGCGCCGCCGAACGCACCCGCATCGCCCGCGACCTCCACGACGTGGTGACCCACCATGTGACGGCGATGGTCGTGCAGGCCGAGGCGGCGCGCTACCTGACAGCCGCACCCGACCGCCTCGACCAGGCCCTGACCGCCGTCACCGACACCGGGCGAAGGGCCATCACCGACCTGCGGCACCTGCTCGACCTGCTCAACCCCGACCACGGCACCGGGCCGGGAACGGTGCCCGCCGGCGGACTCCTCACGCTCGTGGAGCAGACGCGCCGTGCCGGGCAGCCTGTGGAGTTCACCGAGGAGGGCACACCCGCGGAGGAGGCCGGCAGCGCCGACCTCGTGGCCCACCGGGTCGTGCAGGAGGCGCTGACGAACGCCCTCAAGCACGCCCACGGCAGTCGCACCTCGGTCCGGGTGCACCACGGCGAAAGGGAGATCACGGTGGAGGTCGGCACGGACGGCTCCGGCTCGCGGGCCGGGTCCCCCGACGGAGGCGGGTGGGGCCTCGCCGGCCTCCGCGAACGGGTCGACGTCCTGGGCGGCGACTTCAGCGCTGGTCGGCGGACGGACGGCGGCTTCGTCGTGCGGGCGCGCATACCCGCGGGGAGCCCGTCGTGACCGCGCCGGTCCGGGTCCTGGTCTGCGACGACCAGGTGCTGATCCGCACGGGGCTGACGACGATCATCGACGCCCAGCCCGACCTGGAGGTGGTGGGCGAGTGCGGGGACGGGCGGGCCGCCGTCGACCTCGCCGGCCGTCTGCGCCCGGACGTCGTGGTGATGGACGTGCGCATGCCGGTGCTCGACGGCATCGAGGCCACCCGCCTGCTGGCCGGTGCCGGGGTGCCGCGTCCCGTCAAGGTGCTCGTGGTGACGACGTTCAACCTGGACGAGTACGTCTACGAGGCCCTGCGCGCCGGGGCGAGCGGGTTCCTGCTCAAGGACGCTCCGGCTCCCCGGCTGCTGCACGGGATCCGTACCGTGGCCACGGGCGCGGCACTGCTGGACCCCGAGGTGACCCGCCAGCTCGTGGGGAGGTACGCCGCCCGGATCCGGCCCGCGGAGGGCGGCCCGAAGGACATCCCGCTGACCCCCCGCGAACTGGAGGTCCTCCGCCTCATCGCGGACGGCCTCTCCAACAGCGAGATCGCCGCGGCCCTCGTGATCAGCCCGGAGACCGTCAAGACCTTCGTGTCGCGCATCCTCGGCAAACTCGCGCTCCGCGACCGCGTCCAGGCGGTCGTCTACGCCTACCGCCACGGCCTGGTGACCTGACGCGCCGTTCGGGCGGCGGCGGAGCGCCGGGGCCATGGCCGGGAGCGCGCGCCGCCGGAAGACCCTCCGCCCACCGGACACACGGGCGGGCCGCCGCCTCCGGGTGGTTCCCGGGGCGGCGGCCCGTGCGTCCCTCGGCCGGTCCGCCCGGCTACCGCTCGGAGCCCCGGCCGATCGCGGCGCCGATCTCGCCCACCCGGTCGGCGAGCAGGCCCACCGCGCCGATGGCCCTGGTCATCGGGTCGTCGTCGGCACCGCCCAGGGCCCGGCCCCGGCGGAAGGCCTCCTTGACCTCCGTCCAGCGGGCCTCCTGCTCGGGCGTCATCACCCCGCGCAGCTCAGCGAGCTTGAGCAGGTTCGCCTCCGCGCCCGACGTCAGGGTCTGCGCCTCGCCCATGTAGTGGTCGTCGATCGCGGCCTCCACCTCGGCGCCGTTCATGACCGGCACGATCCTCTCCGCCAGCCGGTTCATGTTCCGGTACGAGCCCTGGAGCCGGAACGGCGGCTCGGTGCGCGCGTCCTCCGACTGCGCGGCCGAGGCGATGTAGGCCTGGTTGTTGGCCAGCACCACCTCCTGCACCCGCAGCAGCTTGCGCATCACCGACACGATCCGGTCCACCTCGGCCGCCGAGTACGGGTGGCCGAGCTGGTCCGCGCCCACCGAGTCGTCGCCCCGCGCCATCCGCACGAACCGGTACACGTCCTCCCGGTCCCGGGTGGACAGCGGCGCCAGGACCGGGTTCGAGGTGAGCGCGTTCTCGACGTAGCTCAGCGCGAACAGCTCCTCCCTGCCCGACAGCACGTCGCCCAGGTTGTACACGTCGGCGCGGTTGGCCAGCATGTCCGGGATCCGGAACCGCTTGCCCTGTTCGGTGTAGGGGTTGCCGGCCATGCACACCGCGAACCGCTTGCCCCGCAGGTCGTAGGTCCGGGTCCGCCCGTTCCACACGCCCTCCATGCGGCGCTGGCCGTCGCACAGCGAGATGAACTTCTGCAGTAGCTCGGGGTTCGTGTGCTGGATGTCGTCCAGGTACAGCATCGTGTTGCTGCCCGCCTCCAGCGCGAAGGAGATCTTCTCGACCTCCTGGCGGGAGGTGGCGTCCGGAGCCTCGTCCGGGTCCAGCGAGGTCACCGCGTGCCCCAGCGCGGGCCCGTTGACCTTCACGAACACCAGTCCCAGGCGGCTGGCCACGTACTCCATGAGCGTGGTCTTGCCGTACCCGGGCGGGGAGATGAGCAGCAGCAGGCCGCTCTGGTCGGTGCGCTTGTCGTCCCCGGCCGCCCCCAACTGCTTGGCCAGGTTGTCGCCGATCAGGGGCAGGTAGGACTCGTCCAGCAGCTTGTTGCGGACGAACCCGCTCATCACCTTCGGCCGGTACTCCTCCAGCCGCAGGCGCTCGCGCTCGGCCGCCACCAGCTCGTTGCGGCGCCGCTGGAAGTCCCGGTAGGCGGGCACCTCCTCCAGCCGGAACCGGCGGGTGCGCGGCAGGAACTCGTCCAGGCGCACCTCCAGGGAGCGCTCGCGCACGCGCGGGTGCGAGCCCAGCAGCCCGCCCACGCTCTCGTGCACGGCCGCCGACGACTCGTACCGGTCCACGGCGGCCAGCTCGATCGCGGCGGCCTCGGGCAGGTCGCCTGGGTCCACATCCTCCTGGGTGGCGGCGAACGCCTCCAGCCACGCCGTCACCAACTGGTGCCGCGCCGCCAGGTCGCCGTCGAGCTCGCGCAGGTCCTCCTCGAAGGCCTTGCGCGTGGTCTCCCGCGCGCTGCCCAGGGCCCGGTGGAAGCGGTCCAGCAGCAGACGGGCGCCCGCGCCGGACACGAAACCCCGCTCACCGGGAGTCTCCGAGGCGATCTCCTCGAACAGGTACTCGCCCACCAGGTCCAGGTCGGCGTCCTGGTGCAGCCCCGTCCCGGTCAGGAAGCCGTCCACACCGGCCGCCAGCTCCGCGCGCAGCCCGTCGACCGCCGCGGACCGGCGCACCCCGAACACCTCGCGGGCCCGGGCCAGCGAGGCCGCCCGGGTCCGCCACGCCGACCGCTGCTCCCCGGTGGCGCCGAACGCCCAGAACAACTGCGCCGCCGCACGCGCCGCGCCCGGGTACCGCAGCAGTCCGGCGCCGGTGCGCAGCCGCAGCAGCGCCGACAGGATCCGCGCGGCGTCGTGGTCGTGCACGCCCCGCTCGTACCCCTCGTCGTACCGGGCCGCGGCGACGTCGCGCACGAGCGCCGTCAGCGACGAGCCGTTCTCGGCGTGCACCTCGGCCTCGCGAAGCCGCTCCAGCGACAGCCCGTCCGCGCCCTCCTCGGCCGCGGCCAGGATCGACGCGGCCAGGTACTCGGCGCGGTACACCTCCGGGCTCTCCGACACCAGCATCCGGTCCCACAGGTGCCGGGTCCGCCCGAACCCCTCGTCGGTGACCGGAGCCCGGAAGTCGGTGCCGGTGATCGCCACCGACATCTCTCCGCCGTGCGGGGTGAGCGTCAGGTCGATCGGCTGGGTGTTCACCGCGAACCGGTACCTGCCCAGGCGGATCGTCTCGCCGCCCGCGCCGCCCTCGAACAGGTCGGCGCGGTCCCGCAGGGCCCGCCCCGCCTCCTGCCGGGCGGCCATGACCTGGCCGTCCAGCTCCTCCGCGCGCACGGTGTCGCCGAGTTCGCGCATCTCCTCCGCGGTGCGGCGCAGCCGCGCCACCATCGCGTCCGACGCGAAGTAGGTGTTGACGTCCTCCAGCGTGTCCAGTTTCGCGACCCGCCGGTGCACGCCCTCCAGAACGCGGGCGGCCGACGATGCCAGGCGGTCGGTCCGCCGCGCCCGCTCGTCCACCAGCGACTGCTTGCGCGTGGAGAACGCCTCGTACACGTCCTCGCGCTTGTCCGCCAACTCCCCGAGGAAGTCGTCGAACTCGGCGAACCGCGACTCCAGGTTCTCCAGTTGGAGCATGACGCGTCCGAGCTGCTCGTCGCACCGGTCCGGGGTGTCGGCGGCGGCCAGGGCGCCCGTGACCGCCTGTCCCAGCAGCGCGAACTCGGCCGCGAACTCCGCCCGGCCCTCCAGGGCCAGCAGCTCCCCGCGCCGCGCCTCCAGCGTGGCGCGCGCCCGGTTGATCCCGGCCAGCACCTCGCTGACCCGCTCCAGGATGCGCGTGCGGACCTGGGCGTCGCCGATGTCCAGGGACCCGACGACCTCGGTGACCACCTGCAGGCCCTCGGTCTGCTCGGCGACGCGCTCGCCGACGGCCGTCGCGGCGCTGACCGCCTCGATGCCCTCGGCGTCCGCGACGAGCCGGTCCACCTCGTCGTGGTACCCGCTGAAGGCCTCGCCTCGTTCCAGGAAGGCCACAGTGCGGCGGCCGGTCGCGGCGATCTCCTCCGAGAGCCTGCCGTCCAGGTCGTCCAGGCGCTCGGTGTCCACGTAGCGCGTCTCGCGCAGCGTGGCCGCCTGCCCCTGGGCGCGGCGCAGCTCGGTCAGCCGCCGCACCCAGCCCTCCGCCGACCGCGGCGTCTCCCCGCGGGCCGTCCGGATGAGCGCGACCACCCTCTTCTCGGTCTCCGCGAGGGTGTCGGCGGCCTGCCGGGTCAGGGTCTGGACGGTCTCGAACTCCTCCAGGACCCGGGTGGCGGTGGCCCGCGCCTCCGACAGGGGCGCCGCCAGGTCGCCCATCTCCTCCTCGCCCAGCCAGTGGAACCGGTCGCAGACCCGGCGGCAGGCGGAGATGATCGCCTCGAACACCTCGGTGGACGGCCGCATGTCCTCGGCCATCCGCGCCACCGACAGGCACTCGGAGACGCCCCGCACCAGCTCGGCGTTGCCGATCCGCTCCAGGGGGCCGGTCCCCACCGGCTGCGCCGCCGCGTACACGTCCGACACGTACGGGGTCCGCCACACTTGCATCGGGTGCACCCGGGTCGGCTCGCCCGCGTTGTCCCGGAACACCGTCATGGTGCCGTCGTCGAACAGCGAGTACCCGTGGCAGACGATCGGGGCGGCGACCTCCTTGCGGATGGTGTTGTACGGCAGCAGCAGGCTGCGGCCGTCCGCGCGGGAGTGGAAGACGTACAGCACGTCCTCGCCGTTGGGCGAGCGCACCACGCGCTCGAACTCCAGGTCGGTGACGTCGGTGTCGAACGTCCGCGCCGACCCGGTGGCCAGGTAGTAGCCGCCGGGGAAGATCAGCCCCTGGTCGTCGGGCAGGCGCTGGCAGGACTGGCCGACGCCGTCGAGGCGCTCGACCTCCTTGGTGCGCGTGTTGAAGACCAGGTGCCGCCACGCGGTCTCGTTGTAGGGCCGTACGCGCAGCAGGATGAGCGCGCCCACCCGCGCGTAGTGCACCGACGCGTCGGCCAGGCTCTGTAGCGGCTCGTCCACGGGCTCGCTGTAGACGCCCTCGCCGACCTCGGTGTTGTTCTCGACCTTGATGGTGAGGTCGCCGCCCAGCGTCTCCACGAACAGTTCGTCGAGGATCGAGATGTGCGGGTGGCGGCCCGCCACGTGGTCCTCGCGGGTGGTCTCCACCCACGTGAAGTCGTGCGACGGCGGGAACACGTGGTCGCGTTCGCCGCGGGCGTCGAGGTAGGCGATCTCGCCGGAGGGCGAGACCGACCACCGCAGCACCCGCACGTCCTCGGTGTTCGGCCCGGTCTGGAACACGGCCAGCAGCCGGTCCTCGACCCGGCGCAACTGGAGCAGGTGCGCGTCGCGGTAGTAGCGGTAGAGCTGGCCGAAGTCCTGCTGGAACCGCTCGTCGGAGAGCAGTCCGGGGACGGTCCCCTCGGGGGCGTCGGTGAAGGAGAACCCCTCACCGTCGCGTTCGTACCGGTGCAGCGAGAACACGTCGGGGACGTGGGTCTCGCGCTGCATTCCGATGAAGACGTTGTAGCCGAACAGGATCATCGCGCCGTCGGCGCCGGATCCGACGGAACGTCCCACGCTCACGATGTCCCGGGGCACACAGTTGTGCTCCGTGCGGATGCGCTCGGTGCCGAGCAGGGACAGCTCGGTGCCGCCGAACACCTCCAGACGGCGCGTGTTCAGTTCCTCGGTCCGCCGGGCCAGTTCGCCGGTCTGCTCGCGCAGCCGGGCGCGGAGCACCTCGTAGGTGCCCGCGTCCAGCGACCGCGCGTCGTCGGCGCCCGGCCCGGTGCCTTGGGTCTCCTGGGACTGGGCCTCGGTCACGAAGGACTACCTCACTGCTTCGCGTGGGCGAGAGCGGTCGCGGGCAGCTGGTCCACGCCCAGGGAACGGGCGGTGCCGAGCAGGCCGTCCAGCTTGTCGGCCTGCGGGCCGCCCGCGCCGATGAGCTTGAGCAGCAGCGCGGAGACGGTGAGGTTCTTGACGTCGTCGGTGTCCACCGACGCCAGTACCCGGCGCATGTCCTCGGCGAAGCCGCCCCCACCGTTGAGCCAGTCGCCGCCCAGCGCCTGCACGGTCTGGGAGTTGCCGACGAAGCCGTCCACGGCCTTGCCCAGGCCGATGGAGTTGACCATGCGGTCGAAGAAGGCGCCGTCGCCGCCGACGATGCTGATGTCGGCGCTCTCCAGCCCCGTGGCCAGCACGGTGGCCTGGGCCTCGGCGACCTGGCGGTGCACGTCGATCCCGGCCAGGCGGACCTCCTTGTCGGCCTCCAGCCGCAGGCGGTACTCCTCGTGCTCGCGGCTGACCTGGTCCAGGGCGGACATGGCCTCGGCCTTGTCGGTGAGGCCGGCGGCCTCGGCGCGCAGCTTCTGCTCGATGGCCTCGGCCTCGACCCGGGCCTTCTCACTAGCCACGGCGGCCTCGGCGCGGCCGACCTTCTCGATGGCGTCGGCGTCCTGCTCGCGGACCTGGACCTCGGCCAGGCCGGCGGCCGCGGCCTCGGCCTGGGCGCCCTCGGCCAGGCGGATCTTGGCGCGGGTGTCCAGCTCGGCGGCCTGCTGGCGGGCCTCGGCCAGGGTGAGCTCCTCGGCGGCCCGGTGCTTGGCGGAGGCCTCCGCGGCCTCGGCCGCCTTGATGTCCTTGACCAGGTTCTCCTGGGCCTCGGCCTCGGCGTGGATGATGACGGCCTGGCGCTGGCGCTCGGCCTCCTCGACCGCGCGCAGCCTCTTGATGGCCTCCTCCTGCTCGGCCACCGTGCGGTCGACGGCGATCCGCTCGCGGACGACGTCGGCGACCTCGCGCTTCTCGGCCTCGACCTCCTTGTCCTTGGCGATGCGGCTCAGCTCGGTCTCGCGCTCGCGCCCGATGACCTCCAGGAGGCGGTCCTTCTCGATGCGCTCGCTCTCGATGGCGATGACGCGCTCGCGGTTCTTCTCGGCGACCGCGACCTCGCGCTGCTGGTTCTGGTGCTGGACGCCCAGCGCCTCGGAGGTGCGGATGTTGGCGGTCTCGGCCTTGAGGCGCTCCTCCGCCTGCACGCGGGCGGTCTCGGCCTCCTCGCGGGCACGGATGATCTCGATCTCGCGCTTGGCCTTGGCGGCGGCCTCCTCGCGGCGCTTCTCCAGCTCGGCGAGGGTCTCGGCGGTCTCGGTGTTCTGCCGGTCGAGTTCCTTCTTGCGGTCGTTCTCGAACTCGTTGGTGCGCTTGTGCTCCTTGGCGGTGCGCTCCGTGATCTTCGAGATGCCCTGCGCGTCGAGGATGTTGTTGGCGTCGTGCTGGTGCAGCGGGGTCTGCTCCAGCTCGTCGATGGCCACGTCCTCCAGGATGTAGCCGTTGAGGTCGGTGCCGATCAGGGAGATGATCGCCTGGCGGAACTCCTCGCGCTGGGTGAACAGCTCCTCGAAGTCGAACTGCTTGCCGACGGTCTTGAGCGCCTCGGAGAACTTGGAGTTGAACAGCTCCTGGAGGGTGTCCTGGTCGCTGGCCCGCTCCGTGCCGATCGCCTTGGCGACCTTCTTGACGTCCTCGGCGGTCTCGTTGACCCGGACGTAGAAGTACACCTTGATGTCCGCGCGGATGTTGTCCTTGCAGGTCAGACCGTCACGGCCGCCGCGTTCGAGCGTCAGGCTCTTGAGCGAGATGTCCATGATCTCGGCCTTGTGCAGGACCGGGAGGACGATCGAGCCGGTGAAGGTGACGTGGACGTCGCGGACCTTGGAGATGATCAGCGCCTTGCCCTGTTCGACCTTGCGGAAGAGCCGGGTGATCATCAGGAGGAGGGCGATGAGGACGACGACGCCGACGGCGATGGCGACGCCCACGGTCAGGAAGGCCGCGTTCGCCGCCTCCTGGCCGTTCGTGGTAGCGCTCAGCAACACGTGGGGGTCTACTTTCTGCGAGTGACGTGCGTAAGAGGGGGAGAGCGTCGCCGGAGGGGCGCTCGGAGGGTGTGACGCGACGCGCGGGGAAACGGTTCCGCGCCGCCGGCGCCGTGCGGGGGACCAGGGCGGGACGCGTTCCGGGGGCGCCGGGCGGCGGTCCGTACGTCCGGTGCGGGCGCCGCGCACGTCACGCGGCGGGGCCTCGTGCGGCGGGCGGGTTCCCGGAAGGCCGGGATCGCCGAGGGGCGCGGCTCAGCCCTGGCCGGGGTCCAGCGCCGCGTCGAAGTGGGTGACGAGGAAGAGGTCGTCCTCGGTGCTGTGCTCGAAGATCAGGGCGGTGCTGCCGACGGGCAGGACCTCGCCGCCGGTGGTGCGCACCGGGATGGAGATCGCCGCGCCGCCCGCGGTGGTGATCTCGGCCTGGCCGAAGCCCTCGCTGGCCTCGCCGATGCGGATTGTGCAGGTGCGCCCGACCAGTTCGTGCTTGGAGTCGCCGCGCCGCTCGGGCAGGAACCGCTGCACCGACATGACCACGCCGCTGGTGACCGCCCACGCGGCCACGACCGCGATCAGCAGGACCACCGCGCCCAGGGCGATCAGCAGGGGAGTGGAGACGGTACCCAGAAAGCTGGTCACGATGCTCCCCATCATGCTCACGAACCAGGCGACGCAGACCAGCATGCTCAGCGCCACCGTGACCGGGACCCTGCCGAGTCCCACCCGTCGCCCGCCATCGCCCGCGGGGCGCTGCGCGTGGGACGGGCCACCACCCTCAACGGAGGCCTTCGGCCCGGTCAGCCCTACTCGCCCCATCAGAGCGCTCAGCCCCACGGCGTCGCCGGAGTCGTCCACGCTGTCGAGCACCTCGGAGTCGGTGGCGCCGAACACGACGAACAGCCAGTAGAGGGCGACGACGATCAGCAGCGGGGTGAACAGCACCGTCGGGAACCCGAAGGCGGTATCCAGGAAAAGCCCCACCCGTCACCCCTCGCCCTCGAACACGTCGGCAGTGTCGGCCGTGCCGACTGTGCTGGAACTTTACCGAACCCCGGCGCGCGGGACGCGGACGGGGGCTCGGTGGCCGCATGTGGCCACCGGGCCCCCGGACCCCGCCCCCTCCGCGTCCCTGCGGGCGGTGCCCGCCGGTCGGCACACCTTCGCGGGACGGGTCGGCGGCCGGGAGGAGGAGTCCGGAAAAAAGTTCGGGGGAGGTGTCGATCCGGCACGGGGCCGTTCGACGTGTGGATGAGAGCGGGGCAGAGAAGCCCCCCACCGCACGAGAGGAGCACGCCATGCGCTACCTGATGTCGATCATGTCCAGCCCGGAGACCGAGGCGGCCGACTACGAGCCCGCATCCGAGGTCTACGAGGCCATGGCCGCCTACAACGAGGAGATGGTCAAGGCGGGCATCCTGCTGGCCGGGGAGGGGCTCGCCCCCACCTCCGAGGGCGCCTACGTCACCTTCCGGAACGGCGAGGCCGCCGTCACCGACGGGCCCTTCGTCGAGGCCAAGGAGTTCATCGCCGGGTACTGGATCATCCAGGTCTCCTCCCGTGAGGAGGCCCTGGAATGGGCCAAGCGCTGCCCGCACCCGCCCGCCGGTGACGACACCGCCATGCGGCTCCAGCTGCGCCGGATCGCCGACATGGACGACCACGAGGACATGCCCGAGCACCTGAAGGAGCGCGAGCGCGAGCTGCGCGCCGAGGGATACGCGCACGGGAGCTGACCGCGCCCGCGCCGGCGCGGCCCGCGGTGCTCCGACGAGCCCGTGGGCCGCGCCGGCGCCGCACACGGGGTGAGGCGGCCGGCGCGTCGAGCCCGCCGCCCGCCGTCCCTTTCCGCGCCTCCTCGGGCTCAGGCCTCCGCGGCGGGCACGGCCTGTGCCTCGTCCCGGTAGAAGATGTCGATGTCGACCTCCTCGCCGCCCACGGCCAGCGTGTCCCACGGGCCGCCGGCCACCAGGGAGCGCAGGGTCTCGTCGTCCAGGAGGCACAGGTGGTTCCTCAGGGACACGTCGTCGGGCATGCCCGGAACGCGCGGGGACAGCCGCTCGCGGATCGCGCCCAGCCGCTCCATCATCGTCTCCAGGTCGGCCTCGCGGCCGGGGCCCTCCTCGTCCATGCTGCGGGCGATCCTGTCCTTGAACGTGCACACCGCCCCGTCCTCGTCGGTGGTCACCATCGCCTTCCACGCACGGCTCTTGTGCCGGTACTGCAACATCGACATCGCCGCCTCGTGGCGGATGAAGTCGGCGTCGCGGAAGGGCCTGCCGCTCCACGCGCTGCTGAGCGAGCGCGCCAGCGAGATGGCCGAGGCCAGTCCGCTGTTGAGCCCGCGGCCGGGCCAGAAGTGGATCGCGTTGGCGGCGTCACCGAGCAGGAACCCGTAGGTGCCCGGACTGGTCGGCGTCGTGGAACGGAGTTGGGCGGTGAACCGGGGCCGCTGGACCATGTTCAGCCGGAAGGCGGTCACGGCGCTGAGGTTGTCCTCGGCCACGCCGAAGAGCGCCAGCCCCTGCCGCACGCGCTTCCACAGGGCCGAGCCCCCGACCATGGCGGGGAGGAACAGCGTGCTGTGGGTCGGGCAGGCGAAGTCGCCGTGGCCGTCGCGCCCCATCACGCACGGGCGCGAGGCGACGCACTCCTGGAACACCTGCCGGACGGGGTCGATCCCGACGACCTCCCCGGCCTCGGCGTCGGTCAGGCGCATGTTGAGGAAGCCCTCGCCGCGCAGCGAGTTCAGCAGGAAGCGGTTCTGGGCCACGGTCAGCAGGACGGTGGTGGGGTCCGTCAGGTCGGACCTGACGCGCAGGCCCAGCACGACGTCCTGGACGTGCTCGCCGCCCAGGGAGTAGATCGTCCTGTCGGCCTGGCCGAACTTGTCGGTGAAGTACGCGCGTGTGCGTGAGCCCGCCCCCTCGCACACGGCGAGCACGTGGCTGTCGGCCACGACCTGGTGGTGCCCGGCCGCGTCGAACTCCTCGGGCACGAGCCGGATACGGCGGGGCCTCTCGTTGGCCATCTCCAGCAGGACGTCCTCGACGCGGGAGATGCGGATGTTGCGCGGGCCGTACCCGCGGATCGAGTCGGGGCCCGCGGGCCACATCTCGGTGTAGGAGCCGGCGTCGAACAGCCGGTCCCGCATCTCCTCGGAGAGGTTGAGGTACTGGCGGCTCTGGACCGTCACGACCTGCTGGCGCCGGACGTTGCCCTGCCTCTCGTCCTTCCACACGACGCGTGACCCGTCCCGGGTCCAGCGCCCGTCGTAGACGGTGACGACCACCTGGGGGCCGATGAGGTGTTCGAGCAACAGGGCGAGGGCCAGTCCGACGGGGCCGCCGCCCGAGACCGCGACGTGCAGGACCGGGCCCGAGACCACGGCGGACCGTACGAACATCTGGGTCACCGGGGGGCCGTCGGCCTCCGCCGGCGTCTCGGAGAACTCCCAGCGGAACGTCTCGTCGCCGATCGTGACGAGGTCGCCGGGCCGGAGGACGTGCGACGTCGTCTCCTCCCCGTTGACCGTCGTCCCGTTGCTGCTCTCCCGGTCGTACAGGACGTGTTCGTCCCCCTCGCGGACGATCTCCGCGTGGAAGCGCGAGGCCACCTTGCTGACGACCACCACGCTGTTGCCGGCGTGGCGGCCGAAGGTGACCGGTACGTCGCCGACGGGGAACCGCTGCTGGGAGAAGGGGCCTTCACACCCGACGATGAAGAACGACACGGCCTGCTTCCTTCTGTGAGTGGGGGAACTCTGCTCGGCTGCCCGGTACGGGCCGCTCATATTCGGGACGCGGATTCGGGGCGTTCGGATCTGGGATCTACGGAATTCATCGACTCAGTGCGCGACCGGATGTTCCGGACGATATCACCGCGCCGACGCGGCCGAGGGGGGCGAGGCTCGGCATCACGCGCGGAGAATCACCACCCGTCCCACCTGCCACTCCACGCCCCGATCGGTCACCGAACCCCTCCCTTTCCGGCCGGCTTCGGCGGCGTCCCACCTGTTCACGACATCCCGGGATCGGATGTTTATCCCGGGGAAGCGTATTCCAGGGTTAATGAATGCGGGCGTGCCCGTAGGACGCCATTGTCCGTTCTCCCCTAAACCCCTCCCCGGTGGATTCCGCGCACGGGGAACGCGGATCCGTGAACGGATTGTGGATCCGGGTTCCGGTCGTGACTCGACGCGTTTTCCGTGGTGTTCCAAAAAGGAGGGAGGTGTGTACGTGAGGGCGGGGAGCCGGCCCCGACCAGGCTTGCGGTGAGGCGGCCGGTGGTGCTGAGATGACCCCGTGAGCCACACCGACGCCACGCGCGCGGTCGAGGCGGTCTGGCGTATCGAGTCGGCCCGCCTCGTCGGCGCGCTCACCCGTATGGTCGGCGATGTCGGCCTCGCCGAGGAGTTCGCCCAGGACGCCCTGGTCAGCGCCCTGGAGAAGTGGCCCGCCGAAGGGGTGCCCGACAACCCCGGCGCCTGGCTGACCACCGTCGCCAAGCGCCGCGTGCTCGACCGCTGGCGCCGCGACGAGCGCTTCCAGCGGCGCATGGCCGACCTCGGCCGCGAGATCGTCGAGCGCGACGGGCAGGCCGGGTTCGACGCGGTCCTGGAGGAGGACTACGGCGACGACCTCCTCAAGCTGATGTTCGTGTGCTGTCACCCGGTGCTGTCCACCGAGGCCCGCGTCGCGTTGACCCTGCGCCTGCTCGGCGGGCTCACCACCGACGAGATCGCGCGCGCCTTCCTCGTGCCCGAGCCCACCGTCGCCCAGCGCATCGTGCGCGCCAAACGCACCCTCACCAGGAGGAGGGTGGCCTTCGAGGTGCCCGCGGGAGAGGACCGCGACGCCCGGCTGTCCTCCGTCCTGGAGGTCGTCTACCTGGTGTTCAACGAGGGATACACGGCCACGTCGGGCACGGACTGGATACGTCCGGAGCTGTGCGAGGAGGCCATGCGCCTGGGCAGGGTGCTCGCCGGGCTGCTGCCCAAGGAGCGCGAGGTACACGGGCTGGTGGCGCTGATGGAGCTGCACGCCTCCCGGTTCCGGGCCCGCGTCGGCCCCGACGGGGAGCCCGTCCCCCTCGCCGAGCAGGACCGCTCGCGCTGGGACCGACTGCTCGTCAACCGGGGGCTGAAGGCCCTGGCCAGAGCGCTTTCCTCCGGCTCGGGCGAACCCTGGGGCCCCTACACGCTACAGGCGGCCATCGCGGCCAAGCACGCCCAGGCGGTCACCCCCGGGGACACCGACTGGGCGGTGATCGCCGGGCTGTACCTGTCGCTGGCGAGGCTCACGGGGTCGCCGGTGGTGGAGGTGAACCGGGCCGTGGCGGTGTCGATGGCCTTCGGCCCCGGCCCGGCGCTGGAGATCGTGGACGCGCTGCGGGACCGGCCGGGGATGGCCGGCTACCACCTGCTGCCCGCCGTGCGCGGCGACCTGCTCCTGCGGCTGGACCGCCGCGACGAGGCCCGCGCGGAGTTCCACCGGGCGGCCGCCCTGACCCGCAACGAGCGCGAGCGCTCCCTGCTCGACGGACGTGCACGCGGCTGCGGCGCCGACACGTGACCTGGCCGCATGCGGCCATTTTCCGAGGGGCCGTCGGCTTTCTCCGGGACGCTCATCGGGGGCCTTCGCCGCTTTTCCTCCGGGGCGGCACATCGAAAGACGTGTGCCGGTGTGCCGAAGGATATGCCGTTCACGGTACGGGCCTTTCCCGGCCCGGCGGCGCCACCGCCCGGCGCGCCGCCGTGTCCCCGGCTCCTGGGACGTATCCGCTGGACCCGGCGGTTCACCACCCACGAAAGTCATGTGCGGCGGCGGTCGGGTCCGGGCCCTCCGGCCGCCGGAGAACGCCCGCGCATTCTTGTTAGCCTCCTTGCGGGCGCCGGAGAACGAGGGAACGGGACGGGGACACGGATATCACCGTCCGACGGTTCGCCCTGCCATTCCCCTAGGAAAGCGTAGGAAATGTCAGCGATCGAGATAAGGGAAGTATCCAAGGCCTTCCGCGGCCACCAGGCGGTCGACCGGGTCTCCTTCACGGTGGAGGCGGGCACGGTCACCGGTTTCCTGGGACCCAACGGCGCGGGCAAGACCACCACCCTGCGGTGCCTGCTGGGCCTGGTCCGGCCGGACGGCGGCGAGGGGCTGGTCAACGGTCGTTCCTACGCGAGCCTGCCCAACCCGCTGACCGAGGTCGGCGCGGTGCTGGAGGCCACCAACCTGCACCCGGGCCGCTCCGGCCGCAACCACCTGCGCGTCATGTGCGACGCCGCGGGCCTGCCGGGCTCACGGGCCGACGAGGTGCTCGCCGAGGTCGGGATCGCCGAGGCCGGGGACAAGCGGGTCGGCGGCTACTCGATGGGCATGCGCCAGCGCCTGTCCCTGGCCGGGGCGCTCCTGGGCGATCCCGGGGTGCTGATCCTGGACGAGCCCGCCAACGGGCTGGACCCGGAGGGCATCGAGTGGCTGCGCAGGTTCCTGCGCCACCAGGCGCACGAGAAGGGGGTGGCGGTCCTCGTGTCCAGCCACGTCCTGGCCGAGGTCGAACAGACCGTCGACGACGTCGTCATCATCGCCAGGGGCCGGCTGGTCCACCAGGGAACCCTCGGCGAGGTCACCGGCGACGGTGAGAGCCTGCACGACGCCTTCCTCCGCCTCACCTCCGCGGGGACGGCCGCCCACCCGGTTGGAGACTCCAAGTGACCGCGCTCGTCAAGTCCGAACTCCGCAAGGTCTTCACCACCCGGATCTGGTGGATCCTGCTCCTGGCCTCACTGGCCTGGGTGGCCCTGTCACTGGGCATCTCGATCCTCGCCTCGGGGATGGAGGACGGCCTCAGCCGCGACAGCACCGAGTACGCCGGGTCCGTCTGGCCGGTGGGGGCCTCCGGGACCCTGTTCACCATGGTCGTCGGCATCATGATGGTGACGTCGGAGTACCAGCACCGCACCATCAACGTCACCTTCCTGACCAGTCCCCGGCGCCTGCCCGTGGTCCTGTCCAAGGTCGTGGCCGCGGTCCTGGTCAGCCTCCTGTTCGGCGTGGTCGTCGTCGGGATCTCCGCGCTCGCCGCGGGCGCCTCCATCCTGAGCGGGGGAGGAGAGCTGAACCTGGTCGACAACCAGGTGCCGCGCATCCTCGTCGGCTCCGTGGCCGCCTACGCCGTCTACGCCATGATCGGCGTGGGTATCGGCGCGCTGATCCGCAACCAGGTCGCCGCGCTGGTGGTCAGCGTCCTGTGGGTGTTCATGCTGGAGCCGATCCTCGTCGTCGTCCCCCAGCTCCAGGACGTCGGCAAGTGGATGCCCGGCGGCGCGGTCTCCGCGCTCTACGACACGGGGGTCGACTACGGCTTCGGCGCCGCGGACCTGCTCCCGGTGTGGGGCGCCGCCCTGGTCCTGGTGGGCTACGCCGCCGTGGCCATCGCGCTGGCCTCGGTCACCACGCTCCGCCGCGACGTGGTCTGAGGGCACGCGCGGCCCCGCGGGGCGCCTCCTCCGAGCGGATCGGAGGGCGCGCCCCGCCGGCCGTGCCCCCCGCGCGGTTCTGCCCTGGGCAGGAAACCCTGGCGCGGCGGACCGCGAGCCGACAGACTGCCCGCCATGAGACTCCTGGTTCTGGGTGGCACCGAGTTCGTGGGACGAGCCGTCGTGGAGGACGCGCTCGCCAGGGACTGGGACGTCACCGTCTTCCACCGCGGCGGGCACGCCGCGCCCTCGGGCACCACCGTCCTCCACGGGGACCGCACCGAGGAGGGCGGGCTCGACGCCCTGGCGCCGGGCCGGTGGGACGCCGTCGTCGACACCTGGGCGGGCGCCCCGTCGGCGGTGGCCGACGCCGCGCGGCTGCTCGCCGGCCGGGCCGGGCACTACGCCTACGTCTCCAGCCGGTCCGTCTACACCTCTCCCGCCCGGGCGGGGCTGGACGAGGACGGGCCGGTCGTGGACGCCTCCCCCGAGGACGACGGCACCGACTACGCACGGGCCAAACGGGGCGGTGAGCTGGCAGCCGAGTCCGCCTTCGGCGACCGCGCGCTGTCCGTACGGGCCGGGCTCATCCTCGGTCCGCACGAGAACATCGGCCGCCTTCCCTGGTGGCTGGGGCGCATCGCCCGGGGCGGTCCGGTCCTGGCGCCCGGACCGCGCGACCTGCCGTTGCAGTACGTGGACGCGCGCGACCTGGCCGCCTGGACCCTCGACGCGGTCGAGAAGGGTCTGGGCGGCCCCTTCAACCTGGTGAGCCCGCCCGGACACACCACCACCGGGGAGCTGCTGGAGGCCTGCGCGGCGGTCACCGGCTCCGACGCCGAACTGCGCTGGACCGACCCCGGGGCCATCCTCGACGCGGGGATCCAGCCGTGGACCGAGCTGCCGATCTGGCTGCCGCCCGGCGAGACGCACGGGGCTTTGCACCGGGGCGACGTGTCCAAGGCGCTCGCCACCGGGCTGCGCTGCCGCCCCGTGGCCGAGACCGTCGCCGACACCTGGGCCTGGATGCGCTCTCTGGACGGTCCGGTCCCGCAACGCCCCGACCGCCCCCGGGTCGGCCTGGCCCCAGAGAAGGAGGCCCGCCTGCTCGGCGCCTGACGCGCGGATCCGGACCGCGGGGACCGCGCGGTGTGCAGGGAGGAACGCGCCCAGGATGTGCTCCGACAGTGCCGGGAGAAGATGTGTAGCACACCGGGACACGGAGAGCCGCAATCAGACTATGAAGACCATCATCCAGCGCGAGTTCCGCAACAACGCGGCCTCCATCATGGACCAGGTGGAAGCGGGCGAGAGCTTCCATGTGACCCGCAACAGGGTCGAGGTGGCCCAGGTAAGCCCTGTCACACGCCGTCGGCTCCCCAGCGCGGAAGAGCTCATGGAGCGTCACCGCAGGCTTCCCCGGGTGGACTACGTGCGGATACGGGAGGACGCCGACGAGTTCTTCGGCGGCGAGGACCGGATCGGGGACGACGAACGTGGCTGAGCGGTGCAGACCGTCCACGCCCACCGTCATGACCTTCAGGTATCGATTTTGTCGTCGTAATATTGGAACATGTGTTCTATGTAGTTTGCTTTGTGTTCCGAAGGAGGGGAGGAAGACAGTGTCTGGGGCCGATGAACAGGACAGGCGTTCTAGCCTTGGAGACATGAAGCAGAGTGAGGAACGGGTTTCCCTGCTCGCCCTCCTCCTGAGCGGTCGAGTCAGTTGGCGCAGAGCTGTCACGGACGTCCTTGAGACGACCAGCGCCCACCAAGCCCTGATGAACGCTCTGGGGCAGGGGGAGACACTGTTCGAGCTGGAGAAGGACCCCGTTCGGTCGGCTCTCACAAAGGCCCGGGAGCTGGTCGGCTGGTGTGTCTCCCACGATGTCGGGATCCACGCCTTCTGGGAGGACGGCTATCCGCTTCAGCTCAGGGATGTACACGAAATGCCACCAGTGGTCTTCACCCGGGGCACGGTTGTCCCGGACGAGCGTCGGGCGATAGCCGTGGTCGGATCGCGCAAGGCGTCCGACCGGGGACTGGAGGTCACGGGGAGCATCGCCAGGGAACTGGCCCGGGAGGGCATCACCGTGGTGAGCGGCCTGGCTTCCGGGATCGACACCATGGCTCACAGGACCGCCCTGAGCTACGGAGGCCGTACGGTCGCCGTGATCGGTACCGGTATCGATCGCTACTACCCTCCCGAGAACAGGGCCCTCCAGGACGAGATCGCGGTCAGAGGGCTTCTGCTCAGTCAGTTCCTGCCTGACGCACCGCCGACCAGGCAGAGCTTTCCCATGAGAAACGCGGTGATGAGTGGTTACGCCGCCGCCACGGTCGTCGTCGAGGCCGGGGAACACAGCGGTGCACGGATCCAGGCGCGCATGGCCCTTCAACACGGCAGGCCGGTGATTCTTCCGCGAGAGCTGCTGACGAATACCTGGGCCCGCGAATACGCTCGCAGACCGGGCGTCCACGTGGTGGGAGGGATCAGCGAGTTGATGGACACGGTGCACTCGGTCCTTGCTAACGCGGAGGTGGCTCCGGAAGATCTCGTCGAGGACACCGAACTTGTCTGGTGAGTACCGGCGATACTCGGTTCGTGCGCACGTCGAAGTCCAACTCGCCTACCTGCACGCCACGCCGGTCCAGGCTCCCGGTGTGTGTCGGACCTGCTTCGGAGCCTGTGAACTCAAGTACGCGAACTGTATCCCTTGCCGTGACATCGAGTACGCGGCTGGAGTGCACCGCGCGGATCTGGTGGTGCCCATCACCTACCGCAAGGGGTCGGAAGGACAGCACAGCCAGAACCTGCGGATGTACAAGCAGGTTCCCGCCAACAAGGCGGCGGCGACGAACCTGACCGCACTCTTCGCCCATTTCTGCCAGAACCACATCACTTGTGTGAAGGCCGCCGCCGACGTGGAACACTTCACCCACGTGTGCTTTGTGCCGAGTACGAAGAACAGGTCTCAGGCCAGACATCCTCTGGAGGAGGCACTCGCCTCGAAGGTTCGATCGCTTCGGCGGATCTCGGTAGGCGTGAACCCTGATGTTCAGCCGGATTCACGGTCGTTCAACAGTGACTGGTTCGTAGTCCAGAGCATCCCCGACCCTCAGCCTCAGACGGATGTTCTGCTTATCGACGACACATGGGTCACCGGTTCACGAGCGCAGTCCGTCGCGTATCAGTTGAAGCGGTCTGGGGCTCGACGCGTGGTGATCATGGTTCTGGCCCGGCAGATACAGCCCGGATACGGACCTGCGCGACCTCTGGTCGAACGTATCTCCTCTGTGCCGTATGACATGGACATCTGTGCTTTCCACGGCCACGGACGCGTGGGAGCCTCCCCGGAAGGCGACGGGTAGCGGGCCGCCCCCTCGGGGACGGCCCCTCCTGCTCGCCTCGGGCCCGGGCGTGCGGTCAGAGCGCCGGTGCGCCCGCCTCCCGCCTGCCCACCCGGAGCCTGTCCGCGGCGTCGTCCACGTCCACCACCACGGTGTCGCCCTCGGAGAGCTCGCCCGACAGCAGCTCGCGGGCCAGCGGGTCGCCGATCGCGGACTGCACCAGGCGGCGCAGCGGGCGCGCGCCGTAGTTCGGGTCGTAGCCCGTCAGCGCCAGCCACTCGCGGGCGCCCAGCGACACCTCCAGACCCAGCTGCCGGTCCGCCAGGCGCCTGGACAGCTTGTCGATCTGCAGGTCCACGATCCGCGTCAGGTCCTCGGTGGACAGCGCGTCGAACATGATCACGTCGTCCAGCCGGTTGAGGAACTCCGGCTTGAACGTCGCTCGCACCACGTCCATCACGCGGTCCCGGCGCGCCGACTCCTCCAGGGACGGGTCCACCAGGAACGACGATCCCAGGTTGGAGGTGAGGATGAGGATGGTGTTGCGAAAGTCCACCTGGCGGCCCTGGCCGTCGGTCAGCCGACCGTCGTCCAGCACCTGTAGCAGGGTGTCGAACACCTCCAGGTGCGCCTTCTCCACCTCGTCCAGCAGCACCACCGTGTACGGGCGCCGGCGCACCGCCTCGGTCAGCTGGCCGCCCTCCTCGTACCCCACGTAGCCGGGGGGCGCGCCGACCAGGCGCGACACCGAGTGCTTCTCGGAGTACTCGCTCATGTCGACGCGCACGATCGCGCGCTCGTCGTCGAAGAGGAACTCCGCCAGCGCCTTGGCCAGCTCGGTCTTGCCCACGCCCGTGGGGCCCAGGAAGAGGAACGACCCCGTGGGCCGGTCCGGGTCGGAGATGCCCGCGCGGGCCCGCCGCACCGCGTCCGACACCGCCGCCACGGCGTCCTTCTGGCCGATGAGCCGCCTGCCCAGCTCGTCCTCCATGCGCAGCAGCTTGGAGGTCTCGCCCTCCATCAGCCGCCCCACCGGGATGCCGGTCCACGACGAGACCACGTCCGCGATCTCGTCGGCGCCCACCTCGTCCTTGACCATGGTGTCGCCGCCCTGGCTGGCGGCGTTCTCCTCGGCCTTGGACGCCTCCTCGATCTGCTTCTCCAACTGCGGGATGTCCCCGTACATCAGCCGGGACGCCTCGCCGAAGTCGCCCTCGCGCTGGGCCAGCTCCGCCCGCGTGCGCAGGTCGTCCAACTGCCCCTTGAGCTCACCGACCCGGTTGAGCCCGGCCTTCTCCTGCTCCCACCGGGCCACGAGTCCGTTGAGCTGTTCCTGGCGGTCGGCCAGGTCCGCGCGCAGCCGCTCCAGCCGCTGGCGGCTGGCCGGGTCCGACTCCTTGTCGAGCGCCATCTCCTCCATCTTCAGGCGGTCGACGATGCGTTGCAGCTCGTCGATCTCCACCGGGCTGGAGTCGATCTCCATGCGCAGCCGGGAGGCCGCCTCGTCGATGAGGTCGATCGCCTTGTCGGGCAGGAACCGAGCGGTGATGTACCGGTCGGACAGGGTCGCGGCGGCCACCAGCGCCGAGTCGGCGATCTGCACCTTGTGGTGCGCCTCGTAGCGGCCCTTGAGTCCGCGCAGGATCGCGACCGTGTCCGCGGCGGACGGCTCGCCCACCATGACCTGCTGGAACCGGCGCTCCAGGGCGGCGTCCTTCTCGATCCGCTCCCGGTACTCGTCCAGCGTGGTCGCGCCCACCATGCGCAGCTCGCCGCGCGCCAGCATGGGCTTGAGCATGTTGCCCGCGTCCATGGCGCCCTCGGCGGCGCCGGCGCCCACCATGGTGTGCAGCTCGTCGATGAACGTGATGACCTGGCCCTCGGACTCCTTGATCTCCGAGAGCACCGCCTTGAGCCGCTCCTCGAACTCGCCCCGGTACTTGGCCCCCGCCACCATCGCGGACAGGTCCAGGCTCACCAGGCGCTTGCCCAGCAGCGACTGCGGCACGTCGCCGGCCACGATCCGCTGGGCCAGGCCCTCCACGACCGCGGTCTTGCCCACGCCCGGCTCGCCGATGAGCACGGGGTTGTTCTTGGTGCGGCGGCTGAGCACCTGGATGACCCGCCGGATCTCGCCGTCGCGGCCGATCACGGGGTCCACCTTGCCCTCGCGGGCCCGCTCGGTGAGGTCCACCCCGTACTTCTCCAGGGCCTGGTAGGTGTCCTCGGGGTTCTCGGAGGTGACCCGGCCCGAGCCGCGCACCCGCTCGAACCCCTCCAGGAGCGCCTCCGGGGTCGCACCGGCCCCGGTGAGCAGCCGGGCCGCCTCACCGCCGTCGGCGGCCAGCCCCACGAGCAGGTGCTCGGTGGAGACGTACTCGTCCTCCATCTGCTGGGCGCGCTGCGCGGCCGTGTTGATGGAGACGATCAGCTGGCGCGAGGAGCTCGGCGAGCTGACCGTGGAGCCCGCCACCTTGGGCAGCGCCCCGATGGCCGCCTCGACCTTGTCCCTGAGCGCGTCCGGGTCGGCGCCGACCTCCTTGAGCAGGGGCCGGGTGATGCCCCCCGCCTGCTCCAGCAGCGCCGACAGCAGGTGCACGGGCTCCGTCTGCGGGCTTCCGTCGGTGGTGGCCCGCCGGATCGCCACCGACAGGGCTTCCTGGCTCTTCTGGGTGAGCTTGTAGTTCATGCCCGTGACCCCTTTCGCAAGTGTTGTCACGTGGAGTGATGGACCATGGCCGACCACGCCCCGTGCCGCCGCGGCGGAACTCCGTCAGTCCTGCTCGTCCTCGGTACGGCCGGGCCCGCCCTGGCCGAAGCCGCCGTCTCCGGGACCGCCCTGCCCGGGCACGTCCGGCCCGTAGCCGCCCCGCCCGGAGCCCTCCGCCCTGGGCCGCCCGTCGCGGGGCTCGTCGGGGTTCCCCGGCTCGGCGGTGTTGAAGATGGTCAGCCGGGTTCGGCGCACCAGCTCGCCCCGCACCCCGGCACCGCCCTCGGGCCCCGCCGGACGGCCCCGCCGGGTCACGGCCCGCCGCGCCGCCTCGAGTTCGTTGGCCAGGTGGAACACCTGCTCGCGCAACTGCTCCACCTCGTGCTCCAGTTCCAGGATCCGCTTGATCCCGGCGAGGTTGACGCCCTCGTCCTGGGACAGACGCTGCACCTGGCGCAGCGTCTGCACGTCGCGCATGGAGTAGCGGCGCCCGCGGCCGGACGCGCGGCCGGGCGAGACGATCCCCAGTCGGTCGTACTGCCGCAGGGTCTGGGGGTGCATCCCCGCCAGCTCGGCGGCCACCGAGATCACGTAGACCGGAGCGTCAGCGCCGAAGGAGTCGTTCACGTCGTTCACACACCCTTCGCCCGCGCCTCAAGGCCGTCGCGCGGGTCGTAGTCGGAGGTCGCGGCGCGAAACTTCTCCAGAGCCTCGCGCGCGTCACCGTTGAGTGTCCTCGGCACCGCAACCTCGACCGTGACGAGCATGTCGCCGGCGGTGCCGTCCCTGCGGGTCGCGCCCTTGCCGCGTACCCGGAGCTTGTGCCCGTTCTGCGTGCCCGGCGGGATCTTCACCGTCACCGGGAAGCCCTGGAGGGTCGGGATGCGCACCTCGGCGCCCAGCGCGGCCTCGGGGAAGCTCACGGGAACGGTGATCGTCACGTTGTCGCCGCTCCTGCCGAACACGGGGTGCTCCTTCACGTGGACGACGACGTAGAGGTCGCCCGCCGGTCCGCCGTTCTCCCCGGGCGCGCCCTTGCCCTTGATGCGGATCCGCTGCCCGTCGGACACGCCGCCGGGGATGCGGGTCTGGATGGTGCGGGTGCTCTTGCCGCGCCCGCTGCCGTTGCAGGTGGGGCAGGGGTCGTCCACGACCAGGCCGCGGCCCCTGCACTCGCTGCACGGCTCGGACAGCGAGAAGCCGCCCAGGTTGGTGTTCTCGTGCCCGGTGCCGGAGCACTTGGGGCACATCCGCGGGGCGGTGCCCGTCCTGGCCCCGGTGCCCTTACAGGTGGGGCACGCCGACTCGCTGGCCAGCTTGAAGGAGCGCGTGGCCCCCTCGACCGCCTCGCGGAAGGTCAGTGTCGTCTCGGTCTCGACGTCGGCGCCGCGCCTGCTGCGGGCTCCGCCGCCGCCGCGCCCGCGGCCGCCGAACAGTCCGCCGAAGAGGTCGCTCAGGCGCTCACCGCCGGGGGCCCCGCCCGTGCCGGGACCCTGGCCGAACAGGTCGCCCATGTCGAACCCGCCGGGGCCGGTACCGCCTCCGCCGGGCCGGTAGGAGCCGCCGAACAGCGAACGCGCCTCGTCGTACTCCTTGCGGCGCTTGTCGTCCGACAGGACGTTGTAGGCTTCGGAGATCTCCTTGAAGCGGTCCGCCGCCTTCGGATCCTCGGTGTTCGCGTCGGGGTGGTTCTCCCGGGCCAGCTTGCGGTAGGACTGCTTGATCTCGTCCTTCGAGGCGGTCTTTGAGACTCCGAGGACCTTGTAGTAGTCCTTCTCCAGGTAGTCCTTGGTGCTCATCGACTGGTGCCTTCTCCCGCTGGTGCCGGTTGCGTCCGATGCTTCCACGTGGCCCCGGACCGCGTCGGTCCGGGGCCCGTCTCCGTCTCCGGCCGCGGCCCCGCGTGAGCGGCGGCCGCGGCCGGAGGGTCACGGGCGGACCCGTTACTTGTCGTCTTCGCCGTCGGCGTCGGTGCCGGCCGCGCCGGACGGCTCGGAGGTGTCCCCGCCGCTTCCGGCGGTGGACCCGGACGACTCGGCCGAGGCCTCGGCGTCCTCCTCCGCGGGCTCCCCGACGACCACGCGGGCCGGACGGAGGATCCTCTCACCCATGCGGTACCCGGGCTGGAACACCTCGATCACGGTCTGGGTGGAGATACCCGGAACCGGGACCAGGGTGAGCGCCTCGTGGAGGTTGGGGTCGAACTCGTCGCCCTTCTCCGCGTACCGCTCCAGGCCCAGCTTGGCGACCGTGGCCTCCAGGGCCTCGCCCACCGCCTTGAACCCGCCGTTGAGCTCGTCGTGCTCGCGGGCGCGCCCGACGTCGTCCAGGATCGGCAGGAGTTCGCCGACGACCTGTGCGGTGGCCATCTCGCGGACGGTCACGCGGTCGCGGTCGACGCGCTTGCGGTAGTTGGCGTACTCCGCCTGCACCCGCTTGAGGTCGTTGGTGAGCTCGACGACCCGCTCGTCGGCGTTGATCGCCTCGCTCACCACCGACTCCGGCGTGTCCGGGACCTCGGGGGCGTCGTCCTCCAGGTCGGCCTCGACGACCTCCTCCTCGGCGACCTCGGGGATCTCCTCGGTGTCGTCGCCCTCGGCCTCGGGATTCCTGACCTCACCCGTCTCGGGGTCGATCCGGCGGTTGTCGCGGATCACCGGTCCCTGGCGCTCCTCGCCCTCACCGGCGCCGTTCGTGTTCTCCGACGGAGTCATCTGCGACGTGTCTCCTTCCTCGGCTCGACCTCGGATCAGGACTGGCTGCCCTTGTCGTTGCCCTTGTCGTTGTCCTCGTCGACGATCTCGGCGTCCACGACGTCGCTGTCGTCGGAGGCGTCCGAGGTGCCCTGACCCGCGTCGCCCTCGGCGCCGCCCTGCTCGCCCTGGCTGTAGATCGCGGAACCGATCTTCTGGCTGGCCAGTGCGACCTTCTCGCTGGCGGTGCGGATGGCCTCCACGTCGGAGCCCTCCAGGGCGGTCTTCAGCTCGGCGACCGCCGCCTCGGTCTCGGAGCGCACGTCCGCCGGGATCTTGTCCTCGTTGTCCTTGATGACCTTCTCGGTCTGGTAGACGAGGGACTCGGCGTTGTTGCGGACCTCGGCCTCCTCGCGGCGCTTGCGGTCCTCCTCCGCGTACTGTTCGGCGTCGCGGACCATCTTGTCGATGTCCTCCTTGGACATCGCCGAACCGCCGGAGATGGTGACGGACTGCTCCTTGCCGGTGCCCAGGTCCTTCGCGGTGACGCTGACGATGCCGTTGGCGTCGATGTCGAAGGTGACCTCGATCTGCGGGACGCCGCGCGGCGCCGGGGGCAGACCGCTCAGGTCGAAGACACCCAGCTTCTTGTTGTACTGGGCGATGTCGCGCTCACCCTGGTACACCTGGATCTGCACGGACGGCTGGTTGTCGTCGGCCGTCGTGAAGATCTCCGAGCGCTTGGTCGGGATGGTCGTGTTGCGCTCGATGAGCTTGGTGAACACGCCGCCCTTGGTCTCGATGCCCAGCGACAGCGGGGTGACGTCCAGCAGCAGGACGTCCTTGACCTCGCCCTTGAGCACACCGGCCTGCAGCGAGGCGCCGATGGCCACGACCTCGTCCGGGTTGACGCCCTTGTTGGGCTCCTTGCCGCCGGTCATCTCCTTGACCAGGTCGACGATGGCGGGCATACGGGTCGAGCCGCCGACGAGGACCACGTGGTCGATCTCGCTGAGCTGGATCCCGGCGTCCTTGATGACCTGCTGGAACGGGGCCTTGGTCCGCTCGACCAGGTCGGAGGTCAGGCGCTGGAACTCGGCGCGGGTGAGCTTCTCGTCCAGGTGCAGCGGGCCCTCGGCCGAGGCCGTGATGTAGGGCAGGTTGATCGCCGACTCGCTGGAGCTGGAGAGCTCGATCTTGGTCTTCTCCGCGGCCTCGCGCAGGCGCTGGAGGGCCATCTTGTCCTTGGACAGGTCCACGCCGTTGGAGTTCTTGAAGCGCTCGACCAGCCAGTCGACGATGGCCTGGTCCCAGTCGTCGCCGCCCAGGTGGTTGTCGCCGTTGGTCGCCTTGACCTCCACGACGCCGTCGCCGACCTCCAGGAGGGAGACGTCGAAGGTGCCGCCACCGAGGTCGTAGACGAGGATCGTCGCCTCGCCCTCCTTCTCCAGGTGGTAGGCCAGCGCGGCCGAGGTCGGCTCGTTGATGATGCGCAGGACGTTGAGGCCCGCGATGGTGCCGGCCTCCTTGGTGGCCTGGCGCTGGGAGTCGCTGAAGTAGGCCGGGACGGTGATGACCGCGTCGGTCACGTCCTCGCCCAGGTAGGCCTCGGCGTCGCGCTTGAGCTTCTGGAGCACGAAGGCGCTGATCTGCTGGGGGTTGAAGGTCTTGTCGTCGATCTTCACCGACCAGTCAGTGCCGATGTGGCGCTTGACCGAGCGGATGGTGCGGTCGACGTTGGTGACGGCCTGTCGCTTGGCCACCTCACCGACGAGCACCTCGCCGTTCTTGGCGAAGGCGACGACGGAAGGGGTGGTGCGCGAACCCTCGGCGTTGGTGATGACCGTCGGCTCGCCGCCCTCCAGGACAGCGACGCAGGAGTTCGTCGTACCGAGGTCGATTCCGACCGCACGTGCCATGGTTGCTTCCTCCGTCAAAGTTGAGTCGTTCAGACGTAAGTTTGCTTCGTCGAGTGGCGGCTGTCAAATCAGTTGAGTCGCCCCGACTCAAGTTGGGTCCTACGCCCTGACAACGGCTGGCCCGGCCCGGATGTTCCCGGCCTGGGCACTCTTCGACGGAGATGTGGGGGAACCCCGGGACAACTCGGGGAGATCCTTGACCTGGAAACCAGGGATCCTCAGGGGTGTCCGGGGGGAGTGCCCGGGGTGGTGGCCGTTCCACTCCCGCGCGTGCCGCAGTCTGGTAACGGGAGGAGCGGTCGGGAGGAACGGTGAAGTCACCGATACCCCCGCCGCGTCGTCCGGTGCCGGCCGTCCGCTACACATAGGACGTGCGGTGTGCCAGAACTCCGTTCGGCCGCACCCGCGCGGTCCGCCGCGGGCGTCGGCCGACGCGGGCGCACGCGCGCCGGCCGGGCCCTCGCGGCCCGGTGGCACGCGGCGACGGCGGCGCTCCCGGAGGGGCTTCTCGGGGGCGGTCGGACCCCTCCGGTGGTGGCCGCGCTATTACTCGTAAGTAACATAGACTTGGACCGCCGGTGTGTGGCGCACCGGACGACGAAGTCAGGATGGGAGGCCACGGACGATGCTGTACCTGACACTGGGCATCATCACCTCGGTCTTCGCCGTGGTCGCGTTCACCATGTTCGCTCTGGGAATCCGCCAGATCGTGCGAACCGTGGGTGTGGGCCGTACGGCGGAGCCGGATCGCAAGGGACCGCTCGGTCAGCGTCTCACCATGACGCTCATCGAGATCCTCGGACACGGGCGGATGCTCAAGCGGCCCTGGGTCGGCGTCGCCCACTGGTTCGTGATGGTTTCCTTCCCGCTGCTGGTCTTCACGGTCGTGGAGGCCCAGGGCGAGGTCTTCGACCCGCACTTCCACCTGCCGGTCATCCACGACTGGGCCCTCTACGGCCTGGTCATCGAGGTCATCGCCGCGGCCAGCCTCGCGGGCATCGTCGGCCTGACGATCTACCGGCTGCTCAACGGCCCCAAGCGCCTCGGCCGCCAGTCCCGGTTCACCAACTCCCGGCACTGGACCGCGTACTACGTCGAGGCCTACCTGTGGGCCCTGCTGATCTCGATCTTCGTGATCCGCGGCTTCAAGTCCGCGATGGGCGACTTCCCCTTCCCGGCCTGGGCCACGCCGATCTCCACCGCCCTCGGCACGGTCCTGCCCGGCGATCCCGCGATCGCCGAGCCCGCCATCGCCCTGGTCGCCGCGTTCAAGCTGGTCATCAGCTACCTGTTCTTCATCGTCATCGCCCGCGTGCTCACGATGGGCATCGGCTGGCACCGCTTCCTCGCGCCGTTCAACATCTTCTTCAAGCGCAACGCCGACGGATCCCCGTCCCTGGGCGCCGCCAAGCCGATGATGGACAAGTCGGGCACCAAGCCCCTCGACTTCGAGGAGGCCGACCCCGACGAGGACCCGTTCGGCGCGGGCAAGCTGGAGGACTTCACCTGGAAGGGCCTGCTGGACTTCAGCACCTGCACCGAGTGCGGACGCTGCCAGTCCCAGTGCCCGGCCTGGAACACCGGCAAGCCGCTCTCGCCCAAGAAGGTCATCCTCGACCTGCAGGCGCACGCCTACGAGAAGGCCCCGTACCTGCTCCAGGGCATCACCGAGGAGACCCTCGCCGAGAAGCCCGACGAGAGCCACCAGGGCGTGGACGTGCTCGCCCTCCTCAACCGGCCGCTGGTCGGCACCGAGGAGGAGGGTGGCGTCATCCACCCCGACGAGCTGTGGGCCTGCACCAACTGCGGCGCCTGCGTCGAGCAGTGCCCGGTCGACATCGAGCACATCGACCACATCCTCGACATGCGCCGCTACCAGGTCATGGTCGAGTCCAACTTCCCGTCCGAGGCCAACACGCTCCTGAAGAACCTGGAGAACAAGGCCAACCCGTGGGGCATGGCCGAGGACCGGCGCATGGACTGGATCCAGGAGCTCGCCGAGAAGGAGAACCCGGTCGAGGTCGAGGTCGTCGACGACAAGCTCTCGCCCGACACCGAGTACCTGTTCTGGGTCGGCTGCGCCGGTGCCCTGGAGGACCGCGCCAAGAAGACCACCAAGGCCATCGCCGAGCTGCTGGACATGGCGGGCGTCAAGTTCGCCGTCCTGGGCGGCATGGAGGCATGCACCGGTGACCCGGCGCGCCGCCTGGGCATGGAGTACGTCTTCCAGATGCTCGCCCAGCAGAACGTGGAGACGCTGAACGAGGCCGGTGTCACGAAGATCGTGGCCAGCTGCCCGCACTGCTTCAACACCCTCGCCAACGAGTACCCGCAGCTCGGCGGCACCTACGAGGTCGTCCACCACAGCCAGCTGCTGGCCAAGCTCGTGGAGGAGGGCAGGCTCACGCCGGTCAACTCCGTGGACGAGAACATCACCTATCACGACCCCTGCTTCCTGGGCCGCCACAACAAGGTGTACACGCCGCCGCGCGACATCATGGCGCAGGTCCCCGGGGTCAAGACGCAGGAGATGCACCGCCACAAGGAGCGGGGCTTCTGCTGCGGCGCCGGTGGCGCGCGCATGTGGATGGAGGAGCGGATCGGCAAGCGCATCAACACCGAGCGTGTGGACGAGGCGCTGACCACCAACCCCGACACCGTCTCCACCGCCTGCCCGTTCTGCCAGGTGATGCTCGGTGACGCGATCAACGAGAAGAAGTCGCAGGGCGAGGCGAAGGAGTCGCTGGAGGTCGTGGACGTCTCCCAGCTGCTGCTGCGCTCGGTCCGGGAGGCTCCCAAGGAGAAGCCCGAGCCCGCCGACGCACAGAGCTGACGCCTGAGGGCCCGGAGCCTTCCGAGGGGGCCGGCGCCGACCACGGGTCGGTGCCGGCCCCCTCGCGCGCCTCGGGCCGGCGCGGGCGGCCCTCACGCGGAGAGGTGCTCGGTGAGGAAGTCCTCCAGCACGGGCCGGGTGACCTGGCTGGCGAGCCCTCCCCAGTTCAGGTCGAACATGTGCTCGGCCCAGGGGATCTCCAGGAGCCGGTGCTCCACCCCGGCGGCGCCGAGCCGGGCGGCGAGGCGGCGGTTGTCCTCCACGTCCAGGAACAGGTCGTGGCCGGACATGACCAGCAGGGTGGGAGGGGTGTCGGAGGAGACGTGGGTGATCGGCGAGATCATCGCGTACTCCCCGGGCACCTCGTCCGGGGTGCCGCCCATCATCCGCACGGTGTCCTCGTCCAGCTCCTCCCGGATCGGGGAGTGCCGCAGGCGCCACGGCACCCCGGGGGCGTCGGCGGTCCCGTCGGCCACCGAGTACCAGGCCACGACCGCGTCGACGCCGATGCCGCGCACGTCGCAGCTCGGCGGGATCTCCTCCGCCGACGTGTACCCGGCCAGGAGGGCGATCAGGCCGCCCGCCGACTGGCCGGTGACGGCGACCCGTTCGGGGGCCGCCCCGTACTCCTCGGCGTGCTCGCGGGCCCAGCCGATCGCGCACTTGACGTCGGAGACCGGTACCGACCAGCCGCCGTCGGGGAAGTAGCGGTAGTCGACGTCGAACACCACGTGCCCGCTGTCGGCGAGCCACGTGTCCCACCGGGGGAGAAGGCTCTGCGGCAGGTCGTCCGCGCCCCCGTGGACGTTCACCACGATCGGCGGCGGGGCGCCGCCGTCCCGGTCCCTCGGCTCCCACACGTCCACCTCCAGCTCCTCGGGGGCGGAGGCGCCGACGCCGGACCCGCCGGTCCGCAGGTAGACGCGGGTCTCGGGCTCGCGGTCGGTGCCGGTGGCGAGCCCGGCGGTGTACGCGCCGGGGCCGAGCGGGACGCCCTCGGCGCGGGCGGTGGACCAGATCGCCGCGGGCGGGACGAGCGCCGCGACCAGTACGGCACCGTTGGCCGCCGCGGCCGCCGCCGCGAGGCGCCGCCTCCACACCGCTCCGGCGCCACCGGTGGACGGACGCCCTCCGGCGCGCGCCTTCGCGCGTCGCCGGACGCGTCCCGACGCGACGAGGGACGACAGCAGGCCGAGGGCGGCCAGGGCGGCGAACACCAGGCTGAACTCCAGTGCCAGCAGACCGAGCTGCCACGCCGTCCAGGAAGGCGGCGGCAGCAGGACGAGCGCAGCGGCGCCCGTGCCGGGAAGGGCCGCCGTGGCCGCCAGGACGGTCGCCGTCCAGCGTCCGGCGGTGGCCGCGCGGCCTCGCCCGATGCTTCGGGGTGTCATGCTTCCTCCTTTTGATACGAGTGTATCGATACGAGCGTATCAAAGCGGGGAGTGTGTCAGACTACGGCCGTGCCCAGGTACGTAGACAAGGAAGAGCGCCGCCGCCACGTGGCCGCCGCGCTCCACCGGATCGCCGCGAGGGAGGGCCTGGAGAGCGTCAGCATCCGTACCGTCGCGGCCGAGGCGGGACTCTCCGTCGGAGCCGTCCAGCGCGACTTCGGCACCAAGGACGAACTGCTCCGCTTCGCCCTGCGCGAGATGCTCGCCAACGTGGAGCGGCGGTTCTCCGAGATCCGCGTCGGCCCGGGGGGGCTGTCCTTCGCGGAGGGGCTGCGCCGTGTCCTCACCGACCTGCTGCCCACCGACGACGAGCGCCTGGCCGAGGCCCGCGTCTGGTCCGCGTTCTACGCGAGGGCCGCCGTGGACGCCGGCTTCGCCGACACCCTCGCCGAACTCGACGCCCGGGCACGCGCGGCCCTGCGCTCCGCCGTCGGCTGGGCCGGCGAACAGGGGGAGCTGGCACCGGGGCAGGACCCGGACGCCCTGGTGGAACTGCTGCTGGTCCTCGTGGACGGGATCTGGCTCAGCGCCGTCCGCCAGCCGCCGGGCGCCTCGCTGGACGCCCAGCGCGCGGCCGTGGCGGCGGCCGTCGCCGCCGTCACCGTCGAGGGAGGACGGGAGGCGCGCCGCGGATGACATTTGTCAGTGCGTCCGCCGGGAGGTTCCGCACCGGCAGCCTGTGACAACGGCGTCTGTCCGGCGGACCCCGGTCCACGGGAGCCTGGACGCATGACGACGACAGCGAACACCGCGACGGCCGGCCCCGGCCACCGGGACACCACCGGCCCGGCGGTGGTCGTCCGCGACCTTCGCCAGCACTACGGCGACTTCGAGGCGGTCAAGGGGGTCTCCTTCGAGATCCACCCCGGCGAGCTCTTCGCCCTCCTCGGCACCAACGGCGCGGGCAAGACCACCACCATCGAGACGCTGGAGGGCTTCCGCCGCCCCAGCTCCGGCAGCGTCCGGGTCTTCGGCCTCGACCCCCACGGCCACCCCCGCGGAGTCCGTGAGCGCACCAACGCCGTCCTCCAGGGCAGCGGCCTGCTGGAGGACCTGAGCGTCGACGAGACCATGGGCCTCGCCCACGACCTCGCCGCCGGCCCCCGCGACACCGCGGAGGTCCTGGACATGGTGAACCTGACCGACAAGGGCGGGGTCGCGGTCCGCCAGCTCTCCGGGGGGCAAAAGCGCCGCCTGGACCTGGCCCTGGCCCTGGTGACCAGGCCCGAGGTGCTGTACCTGGACGAGCCGACGACCGGCATGGACCCCGAGGCGCGGCTGGAGACGTGGCGGGTCGTCTCCGAGCTGAAGAGGGACGGGGTGGCGATCCTGCTCACCACCCACTACCTGGAGGAGGCCGAGCGGCTCGCCGACCGGCTGGCGATCATGCACCGCGGCGAGGTGAGGGTCGAGGGCACCCTGGCCGGCGTGCTGGCGGGCTGGGGGGACCGGGTGGGCTTCCGGCTCCCCGAGAACGTACGCACCAGCGACCTGCCCGACCTGCCCGGCGCCGACCTGGCCGTGGAGACCCGCGACCACGCCCTGTGGGCCACCTACACGGCCATGGACGAGGACGTGGCCGACCGGGCGCACCACACGGTCGCGGCACTCGTGGCCTGGGCCGCCGAACACGGCACCACGCTCAAGCACCTCCAGGTGCGTGGCGCCTCCCTGGAGGACGTCTTCCTCCAGGTCGCGGACGGCGCCTCGGACCTCGTCTCGGGCTGAGCGGCCTCCCCGCCCGCACCGGGGCTCCGTCCCCCGCCGTCCCCCACAGACTCCAGGAGCACAGATGAGTACGACCACCGCCGCCCCGCCGCGTTCCCGCCCCTCCATCGGCTGGGCGAGGCAGACCCTGCGCCTGACCAGGACCGAGTTCACCCTGTTCGTGCGGTACAAGACCGCCTGGATGTTCCTGGCCCTGCCGCTCTTCCTGCTGTTCGTCGCGATGGGCCTGCCCTCCGAGGACGTCTTCCCCGGGGTCAGCAGCAGCACGCTGTCGATGGCCGCGACGCTGGGCAGCATCGGTGTGATCGTGGGCGTCGGGCACGCCTCGAACGTGTTCACCGCGCGGCGGGAGTCGCTGGTGCTCAAGCGGTTGAGGGTGAGCGGTGTGCCCCAACTGGCGATCTTCGGCGCCCTCACCGGAGTCGTGGTGCTGTTCTCGGTACTGGTCGCCGTGCTGATGGCCGCCCTGATCTTCGCGACCTCCGGCGTGCTGCCCCGGGACCCGCTGATGCTGCTGGTGGCCGTGGTGCTGAGCGCGCTGTCGATGACGCTGGTCGGGCTGCTGATCACGCCGACCGTGCGCAACGCCGAGGCCGCGCAGATGGCGGCGATGGTGCCGATGATGATCCTGCTGTTCGCGAGCGGGGTGTTCCTGCCGATGGACCTCCTGCCGGACACCGCGCGCCAGGTGGTGCAGCTGTTCCCGGCCACACCGAGCAGCGACATGGCGCAGGCCGCCTACAGCGGATACGACGTGTTCGGCGGCTACGCCGACGCCGAGGAGCCCGGCTACCTCGGCCTGTGGGCGGCGGCGCTGCCCTCCGTCGGCGTCATGTTCGCCTGGATCGCGGTGCTGGGGCTGCTGGTGCGCCGGTACTTCAGGTGGGACCCCCGCCAGCCCTGAGGGGCGGCGGTACGGGAGTGCCGGGGAGGCCGGGGACGGCGGTCTCCCCGGCGCGGCACACTGGAGCCGTCCACAGGTGTGGACACGGAGGCCGGGGAGGGGATCCGGCCCTCGGACCGGTCGCCGCACCGGTCCGGTCGGGAACCGCCCAGCCCAGGAGGAGGCACCGCGTTGACAGAGCACGGGACACCGCCGGCCGGGGACGTCCGGAACGGCCGCAAGCTCCGCGTCGCCAGGCTCATCATCCTGGCGTCGATATCGTTCCTGCTCGTCGCGCTGCTCGTCTTCCCGCTGATGGAGGTGACCATGGCCGGGGAGGGCTTCTCCCCGTGGCGCTCCCTCGCCGCCGCCGGCATCTCGGTCCCGCTCGGCGTCACGCTCGTGCTGCTGCTGCGGAGCAGGCTCGACGGAAGGCGTGACCCCGACCCCCGGCTCTACTGGGGTTCGGTCGCGCTGACCGTCGTCGGCGCGGCGGCCCTCCAGCACCCCTTCCTCTCCATGTCCTTCCTGGCCGCCTGGTGGGGGGTCGGAGTGTTCGTGGCGCCCCGCAGGCGGGGAGCCGTGGTCACCCTGGGGCTGCTGGCGGTGCCCTGGCTGCTCATCCCGCTCAGTCCCCTGGACATCCACTTCCTCGCCTACCTGGCGGTGTGGCTCTTCGCGATCGCCTGGGCGCTGGTCCTGGCCGCGGGGTCCCTCGCCTCGCTCTGGCTGTGGGACGTCACCAACGACGCGGTCCGGGGCCAGGCCGCACGCGCCCAGCTCGCGGTCACCGAGGAGCGCCTGCGCTTCGCCCGGGACATGCACGACCTGCTCGGCCACAGCCTGTCGGCCCTGGCGGTCAAGGCCGAGCTGGCGGGCAGGCTGGCCGAACGCGCGCCGGAGCGGGCCGCCGCGGAGATGACCGAGGTGCACGAGCTCGCCCGCAAGGCGCTCCAGCAGGTGCGCACGGCGGTGAGCGGCTACCGCGAGGTCGACCTCGCGGGCGAGGTGGACGCGGTGGGCTCCGTCCTGGCCGCCAACGGCACCCGGGTGTCCGTCACCGGGCTGGACGGCCTGGCGCTGTCCCCGGAGCGTGCGTCGCTGGCGGCGTGGGTGGTCCGGGAGGGCGTGACCAACGTGCTGCGGCACAGCGACGCCACCGAGTGCCAGATCGTCTTCACCCCGACCAGGGACACCGCGGTGGGCCGGGTCCTGGTGGTGGAGGTGTCCAACGACCGGGCACGCGGGGACGGAGCCATGGAGGGGTCCTCCGGCAACGGGCTGGCGGGGCTGTCCGAGCGCGTCTCGATGAGCGGCGGAACCCTGTCCGCGGCGCACACCGGGAACGGCGGTTTCCTGCTGCGGGCCGTGATCCCCCTCTGAGGCCTCCGGTCAGGGCGGCCAGGGGGTGAGGGGGAGGTCGGGCGGGGACCACGCGGTGAGGGGACCGTCGAACGGTACCGGGAGCACGTCGGCGAACGGCGGTGCCTCGGGCAGGACGCGCGTCGCCGGGAACAGCGGCCCGGTGGCGGGGAGCACGCGGGCCTGGGGTGCCTCCCCGCACGGCGCGGGCGGCCGTGTTGCCGGGCTCCGGTCCGGGGTGCGCGGAGGGGGCCCGGTCGGCCTCGCCTGGCGGGCCGGCCGCTCGGTCCGGACCGGTGGCGCGTACCGTCCGTCCGCAGTGTCCGCCCGGGGAACCGGCGCCTCGTCGGCGGCTCCGGCCGCGTCCTCCGAGGACGAGACCCCGAGTACGCGGTCGATCTCGTCGGGGGTGAGCCGGTGGTCGGCGTCGGCCACGGCGATGAGCACCTCGGCGTACAGCTCGATCTCGTCCAGCGCGACGTGGTCGTGGAGGATGGCGTGGTCGCGCGGACGCGGTTCCGTGTCGTGTTCCACGTGCGCTCACCTCCCGGCGACAACGGTGTCGCGGAAGGGGTGCCGGCCCCCGACGGGGCTGACGTGGTCCCGGGCGCGACGAAACCGGGTCCACGCGGCATGGGTTCTCAGGCTACGCGGGCACGCGGGCCCGCGCATGACCCGTGAGGACCAGAGAAGGAGTCACCCGTGTTAGCCAGAAGCGGCCGGCGCGGGTGCTTCCGGACCGCCCGCTCCCACTCCCCGGCGACGTCCTATTCCCAGGTGACGTCCTGGTGCTGGGCGGCGAGCGCCGCGTAGTGGGACGGCGTGTGCTGTAGCACGAGCCGGTCGTCGTCGTTCAGTTCGCGGATCACCTTGCCGGGCACGCCCGCCCACAGGGTGTCCGGCGGGACGGTCTTGCCGGGCGGGACGAGGGAGCCCGCCGCGACCAGCGCGCCCCGGCCCACGCGTGCACCGCCCAGGACGATCGCGCCGATGCCGATGAGCGCGCCCTCCTCCACGACCGCGCCGTGCACCATCGCCTTGTGGCCCAGGCTCACGTCGTCGTGCAGGACGGCGGGCTCCCCCGGATCGGAGTGCATGCCGCACTGGTCCTGGATGTTGACCCTCTCCCCGACGACGACGTCCTCGGTGTCGGCGCGCAGTACCGACCCGTACCAGACGCTGCTCCCGGCGCCCAGGCGCACGCGGCCCACCACGACCGCGCCGGGCGCGATCCACGCGGTGGGGTGGACCTCTGGCCGTCCGAACCCGGCGCCGCCCACACGCGGCCCCGCGGTCCCGTGCCCCGTCTCCCTCTCCGTCGTGCCCATCGCGTGGTCCTCCCTGAGTCTCTGCCGCCGTGTCCGCTCCCCCGTCGGGAGCCGGATCAGCGGGAAGTTGACCGCTCTGCCCCCGTACGGGGATGATCGCGCATACCTTAGTAAGAACGTGACCAGGGGCCGCACGGCGATGTATCCGGTCGGGAATCTTGACGCGGTCGCGTCGCGCGTGTCTACCTTGGTCGTTTGGACGGTGTCCACGACGTTACGCTCCGCCCTCGACCGAAGCCCCATACGGCCGAGCCGGCGCGGAAAAGGACACTATCGGGCGGATGTCGCTAACAGGACCCGATGGGTGTCCTTGTGACAATGGGTACGGGTCAACTCTCACCTTCTGCGACGTGCAGTCGAAACGGTGTTAAGGACATGAAAGGCACATGAGCGATATGTTGCCGGGCGGCGGACTGCAGCAAGACAGGTTCCCGACAGTGCGCAAGGGCGGCTACGACAAGGCGCACGTCGACGACTACTACGTACGGATGGACAACCAGGTCAAGAGCCTCCGCGAGCGCCTGCAGCGGTTGGACGACGAGCTGGAGCAGTACAAGCGCGACCTCGCCATCGCCCGCGAGAAGGCCCAGGTCAAGCCTGAGCACGAACAGATCAGCGAACGCATGGCCGAGATCCTGCGGATCGCCGAGGAGGAGGCCAAGGAGCGTCGCTCCAGGGTCGAGTCCGAGGTGAGGGAGATCGAGAAGAAGGCCCAGGAGGAGATCGCCAAGCACCGAAGGGACGCCGAGCAGCACGCGGAGCGGGTCGTCTCCTCCGCGCGCTCGGAGGCCAACGAGATGGTCGACAGCGCCAAGAAGGAGGCCGACCAGCTCCGCGACCAGGCCAAGCAGGAGGGCGAGCGCCGTCTGAGCGAGGCCGAGGCGCGCGCGAAGAAGATCCACGACACGGCGGACCGCAGGCTCGCCACGCTCACCGCCACGCACTCCGAGGCGCTGCGCCGCCTCAAGGACATGCACTCGACCCTGGCCGACCTGGTCGCGGCCGAGGACCGGGCGGGCGCGCTGGAGGCGGGCCTCTCCCGGGAGCGGGAGGAGGCCTCCGCGCCGGCTCAGAAGGGTGGCCAGGGCGGTCAGGCCAAGCCCGGCCAGGCGGCTCAGAACAAGCCCGCACAGGCGGCCCGGCCCGACCAGAAGCCCGCGCAGGCGGCCCAGCCCGCCTCCGGCAAGCCGGAGGAGGCCGGGGCGAAGGCCCAGGAGCGCGGTGCCGAGGGCTCACGTCCCGAGCCCGCCCAGGCTGCCGGGCCCGAGCCGGAGCGCGAGGAGGAGTCGACCGAGGCGACCACCAAGCTGCCTCCGCTCCAGCAGGAGTCCGACGAGGCGACCGTGCGCATCAAGCCGGTGGCCAAGCCGGAGCAGGGCGGACAGGACTCCCCGAAGGCCGGACAGGCCCCGTCCGGGGAGGAGCGGCAGGGTGACCAGGCCGCGCCCCGTCCTCCGCAGGGCGCCCGCTTCAACGCCCCCGCGCCGGGGAGCGCCCAGGGCCGGCAGCAGGCGCGGTCCGGTCCGCAGCAGGGCGACTCGGGCCCGCAGGCCCCCGCGGGCGACCCGGGCATCACCGGTGTCTACCGGCATCCGGAGTCCGGCCAGGGCCAGCAGCCCGCCTCGGGCCAGGGCCGGCAGCCCGGACCGGACCAGCAGTCCGGACCGAACCAGCCTCCCAAGGGCGACGAGGGCGTGCGGATCATCCGCAAGCCGTAGAGACGCCCCGACCCGACCCGCGCCGCCCGTGTGCCGTGCGCCGCGACGGCGGGGAACCGGTACTCCGGCCCCCGCACGGAACGGTTCTCCGGGGGTGGGGACGTCGTCCCCGCCCCCTGGTGTTTTGTGGCCGGTTGTAGGGTGACGTCCGCCTTGTCGCAGGCTGTCGGTTACGATGCCGTCAGCCATGATTATCCGCGCGGCCATCAGGTCCGACCTCGGTGCGATTCTGCGTCTGCTCAGGGAACTCGGCGACGCCACCCACGCGCAGAGCGCTCATGTTCGCATGTCCTCCGCGGCCGTGCGCGCCTGGACGAGGATGGAGAACGACCCCGGCCGCACGGTCCTCGTCGCCGAGCAGCGCGGGCAGATCATCGGCACCCTGGGCCTTCTGGTGGTGGCCAACCTGACCCATGACGCCCAGCCCTGGGCGGTGGTGGACAACCTCGTGGTCGACCCCCTCACCCGCGGCAGGGGCATCGGCCGGGCCCTGATGGAGGACGCGCTGGACCGCGCGACGCAGGCCGGGTGCTACAAGGTCGAGCTGCTGTCCCACGAGAGCAGGCACGGCGCCCACCGTTTCTACGCCTCGCTGGGCTTCGACCACTCCGCCGAGGGCTTCCGCCGCTACCTCTGACCGGATCCCCGGTCCCTGCGGTCCCCGCCACCACCGCGCTGAACGCGGCCGCGCCCGCTCCGGACTCATGTAAACACTGCTTACCTGTCAAAACGATATCTCTCCCCACGTTTCGGTATGCGCGGAGTCTTCGAAGGTGCCAACCTGGAGGACCGCAAGCCAGATCACAGCCGTCAAGGGGTGTGTAGATGGACCGTCCGGAGGAAACCGGAGGTGGTTCCGGGCCGACGCGAGGCCGGGAGGCCACGAGGGCCCGCATCCTCGCCAGCGCCAAGGAGCTGTTCACCAACGAGGGGTACGGCTCGGTGTCGTCGAGGATGATCGCCTCGCACGCGGGGGTCAACGTCGCGCTGATCAACCGCTACTTCGGGGCCAAACGCGGACTGCTCACCGAGATCCTCCGCGAGGACGGCGTCTTCCCCGGGCTGATCGAGGGCGACCCCGCCACCCTCACGCGGCGCCTGGCCGAGCACGCGGTGAGCCGCCTGCACGGCGAGGGCACCGCGCTCCAGCGCGCCCTGGACGACTCCGCGGGCGATCCCGACCTGCAGGCGGTCTACCAGGGACGGATCACCAGCGCGATGATCGATCCCCTGGAGGCCTACCTGGGCACGGACGGCGCACGGGCGCACGCGTCCCTGATGGCCGCGGTGATGCTGGGACTGACCCGTGTGCGGCTGGTCGAGGGGGCGACGGCGCTGCGCGCCCTGGACCGCGAGCTGCTCACGGACCGGCTCCGGGTCCTGCTGGACCTGTGCCTGGAGGACTTCGGCGAACCGGGGGCTCCGGAGGAGCCGGAGGGGCCGCGGGGTACGGAAGGGGTCGGGGAGGGCTGAGGGTCGGCGGGTTTTTCCGGGGAGCACGCGAACACGGTGTCCGCAGGGCGGGGCTGGGGCCTCGGCGACACGTTCTTGCCGCTTCGGCAAAGGACCTCGCGCATCGCCGGACCCGCGTGGAGAGTGGGGCTCGGAGGTGGTGGACATGACCCGGGAACACCCGGAGAACCCCTCGCTCGAGGACATGGGCGAGGACTTCTGGAACGAGCGCTACCGCTCGGAGAAGCGGATCTGGAGCGCGAACCCCAACCGCCACCTGGTGGCCGAGGCCGCGGACCTGGCGCCGGGCCGGGCACTGGACGTGGGCAGCGGAGAGGGCGCCGACGCGCTCTGGCTGGCCGAGCGCGGCTGGAGGGTGACCGCGGTCGACATCTCGGCCGTGGCGCTGGAGAAGGGCGGTGCCCACGCCCGCGAACGCGGCGGGGACGTGGCCGGGCGGATCACGTGGACGCGTGCGGACGTGACCGCGTGGACTCCGCCCGAGGACGCGTTCGACCTGGTGACGTCGCAGTTCATGCACCTGGGGCCGGGAGACCGCGCGCGGCTCTTCCCGGCGCTGGCCTCGGCGGTCGCGCCCGGGGGAGAGCTCCTGGTCGTCGCACACCATCCCCGGGACCTGGAGGAGGGTGTGCCGCGTCCGCCGATCCCCGAGATGTTCTACACGGGCGACGAGGTGGTGGCGGCCCTGCCGGAGGGGGAGTGGACCGTGCTGGTCGACGAGGCGCGCCCGGGGACGTCCACCATGGACGGGGTGGCCCACACCGTGCACGACCTGGTCGTCCGCGCCCGCCGACACGCCTGACCGCGTCCGCGGGGACGGCCGGCCCCCGGGCCGTCCCCGCGGACGGATCCGTCAGTCGCGGAGCAGGGCCACCACGTCGATCTCCACCAGGATGTTCGCCAGATCAGATCCCACGGTGGTGCGCACGGGGTAGGGAGCCGTGAAGTGCTTCTCGTACACGGCGTTGAACTCGGCGAAGTCCGACTTGAGGTTCTCCAGGTGGACGGTCGCCTTCACGACGTCGTCGAGGGTCAGGCCGTGCTCGGCGAGGACGGCGGAGACGTTGGCCAGCACCTGGGCGGTCTGCTCGCCCACGGTCGGCGCCACCCGGCCGGTCCCGGGCTCCTGCGGTCCGAAGCCCGCGGTGTACAGGAACCCGCCCGCGACGACTCCCTGGCTGTACGCGCCGGCCGGGGCGGGGGCGCTGTCGGTGCGGATCGCCTTCTTGGACATCCGTGGACTCCTTCGATGGGGGTGTGGCTCACCGGGTGTCGCGTGCGTGTTCACGCGCCGGCGCCCGCGCCGACCTCTGGCGGTTACGGGCCCATTTAGTGGAAACAAAGTTATCAATTGTCTTTCCGACAGCGTATCTTGGGCCGCACCGACACACTGGTGACGGCGCGCCGCCATCGGCGATCGGCACTTCGATCGGAGGAACAGTGCAGTCCGAGACCGTACTCACCGGGGGACGGGTGGTCGACGGCACCGGCGGGCCCTCCCGCCGCGCCGACCTCGTCCTCCGCCAGGGCCGCATCAGCGGCGTCCTCCCGCCCGGCAACGCGCGCACCGCCGGCGCCGTCGTCGACGTGGACGGGCTCGTGGTCGCCCCCGGCTTCATCGACATGCACTCCCACTCGGACCTGGCCGTCCTCGCCGACCCCGCGCACGAGGCCAAGACCCTCCAGGGCGTCACCCTGGAGGTCCTCGGCCAGGACGGACTCGGCTACGCCCCCGTCACCGACGACACCGTCGAGGAACTCCGCGCCCAGCTCGCCGGATGGAACGGCAGGCCCCGCCTGGACCACTCCTGGCGCACCGTCGGCGAGTACCTGGACCGGATCGACGCGGGCTCCCCGGTCAACGCCGCCTGCCTCGTCCCCCAGGGAAACGTCCGCATGATGGTCGTCGGCGGCGAGGACCGCCCGCCCACCCCCGGCGAACTCGACCGCATGCGCCGGATCGTCGCCCAGGGCATGGACGACGGGGCGCACGGCCTCTCCACCGGCCTGACCTACACCCCCGGCATGTACGCCACCGACGACGAGATCACCGCCCTGCTCGCACCCGTCCACGCCGCGGGCGGCTACTACTGCCCCCACCACCGCAACTACGGCTCCCGGGTCGTGGAGTCCTACCAGGAGTGCCTGGAGGTCGCCCGCCGCGCCCACGTGGCCCTGCACCTCGCGCACTGCCACGTCAACTTCCCCCGGAACCGCGGCCGCGCACCCGAGGTCCTCGACGCCATCGACGAGGCCACCGTCCGCTACGGGCTCGACGTCACCCTGGACAGCTATCCCTACCGGGCCAGCGCCACCCACCTCGGCGCACCGCTGCCCGGCTGGGCACAGGCCGGCGGCACCGCCGCCACCCTGGAGCGCCTGCGCGACGCGCCCACCAGGGCACGCATCCTGCACGAGATCGAGGTCGAGGGCACCGACGGCAACCACGGCGTCCCCATGGACTGGTCGGCCATCGTCGTCACCGGCGTCGGAGACCCCGCCCTGTCCTGGGCCGTCGGCTCATCCGTCGCCGACCTCGCCGAGAAGCGCGGCGAGGAGCCCGCCGGCCTCTACGCGGACCTGCTCGTGGCCGACGAGCTGCGCGGCGGCTGCCTGCTCCAGGTCGGCAACGAGGAGAACATCCGCACCATCATGCGGCACAGCTCCCACACCGCCGGCAGCGACGGCATCCTCGCCGGCGCCAAGCCGCATCCGCGCGGCTGGGGCACCTTCCCCCGCTATCTCGGCCACTACGTGCGCGAACTCGGTGTGCTCACCCTGGAGGAGTGCGTCCGCCACCTCACCTCGCGGCCCGCCCGCAGACTCGGCCTCACCGACCGGGGCGTCGTCCAGACGGGGGCGGTCGCCGACCTGGTGGTCTTCGATCCCGACACCGTGGCCGCGCGCGCCACCTACGAGGAGCCCCGCCTCGCGCCCCAGGGCATCCACCACGTCCTCGTGTCCGGGGAGTTCACCGTCCGGGACGGGCACCGCACCGACCGCCTCCCCGGCCGATCCGTTCGGAGGAACCGCTGATGACCGACCGCCGAAACGACACCGGGGGCGGGCCGACGGGCGGGACCGACGTCGTCTGCGTCGGGGAGACCATGGCCGTGCTCGCCTCCTCCGATGCGCTCAACGCCGGAACGAAGCTCGTCGTGGGCACCGGCGGCGCCGAGTCCAACGTGGCGGTCGCCCTGGCCCGCCTGGGGCACACCGCCGCCTGGGTCAGCCGGGTCGGCGACGACCCCTTCGGCAGGATCGTCACCGAGTCCGTCGCCGAGTGGGGCGTGGACGTGCGCGGTGTGGAGGTGGACCCCGGGCGTCCCACCGGCCTGTACGTCAAGGACACCGCCCCGGGCGGCGCGGGGGTGCTGTACTACCGCGCCGGGTCGGCCGCGTCCGCGCTGTCGGCCGCCGACGCCGACAGGGTGCGGTCGCTGGGCGCACGCGCCGTCCACCTGTCGGGCATCACCCCGGCGCTGTCCGCGAGGGCCGCCGCGCTCGTGGAGCACCTGCTGGACCACGGGGCCGGGGACGGCGTGCTGCGCTCCTTCGACGTCAACCACCGGCCCGCCCTGTGGCCGCCGGAGGCCGCCGCGCCGGTGCTGCTCGACCTCGCACGCCGCGCGGACGTGGTGTTCGTGGGCCGGGACGAGGCCGAGCGGCTGTGGGGCACCCCGACCGCCGAGGACGTGCGGGCGGTGCTGCCCGGGGTCCCGGTGCTGGTGGTCAAGGACGCCGAGCACGGCGCGACCTGCTTCGACGCGGACGGCGCGGTGTTCGTGCCGTCCCCTCCGGTGAACGTGGTCGAGGCGGTCGGCGCGGGCGACGCGTTCGCCGCGGGGTTCCTGTCCGGGCTGCTCGACGGCCTGCCCGTGGAGCGGCGGCTGGCCCTCGGCCACGCGGTCGCCGGCGCGGTGCTGTGCTCACCCGGGGACACCCTGGAGGCCCTGCCCGAGGGCGTCGCCGGGATCCGCGGGAACGCGGGGCGGTGACGCGCCGGTCCGGCGGTGGTCAGCCGATGACGATGGCTCCCGCGAGGACCGGGTCGCCGAAGCTCACCGAGCCGTGCCCGGAGGCCAGGGCGCGGCTGCCCTGGCAGCTCGTTCCGGCGAAGAGGGCGAACTTGACCTTGCTCTCCGTGGCGATCCCGGTGACGCCGCCCTGTCCGGTCTTGAGGGTGCGGCATCCCCCGTTCTCCAGGGTCTGCTCGTAGCCGGACTCGAACGTGACCCGGACCGGGGGAGCCTGGTCCTCTTCTCTGCTCGACAGTCCGGCGATCGCTCCGGCGATGGTGGCGGACATGGTGGCGAGGTTCGCAGGGCGGATCGGCACGTGATTCCCCTTCTCTGCCGGGCTCGCACGGGCACGACGGCTCCTGGCGAGTACTGAGTTGGTTACTCTGTGTCATTTAGCTACAGGATCACGCGAACCGAGCGGAGCCCGGGCGGAGTGTCGTCGGATTTCTCGGGGCCGTACCGGTCCGGGGGGTGCCGGCCCGGCCCCGGAGGACGTGCCGCCGGCCCCGGACAACGCGCCGGTCCGGGCCCGGACGCGCGTTGTCGGCCACGGAAGGGGCGGATAGGATGCGGTCCTGCCGCGAGCGAGGAGGGAGGGTGCCATGAGTCTCGTGCTCACGTTCTTCGAGTTCCTCATGCTGGGCGTCGTCCCGGCCGAGCTCCTCCCGTCCCCCGCCACCCTGGCCCTGCTGCTGGCCACCGTCGGCACGGCCGTCGCCCTGTGCGTCCTGTGCGGCGCCGCTCCGCGGCCCGCGGGCGACACGGCCACGCGCACGGCGCACGCGATGCGCCGCAGGTCGGCGCGTATGCCCGTGCTCGCCCTCCGCGACCCCGACGCGCCCGGACGGCCCCGTCCGAGAGCACCCGGCGCGGCCCTTCCGGCCGCTCGCTGACCGCTTCCGCGCCTTCCCGAGCGGCCTGACGTCTGTTCCTCCCGTACCGGACGAAGGGCCATCCGACCTTGTACAGCTTCGGGCCGATCGCGGCCGCCATGACCCTGCTCTCGACAACCCTCGCCACCCTCACCTCGCTGCTCACGCCCCTCACCGCGGGCCTGGCGGCGGGACTCGCCGTCGTGGCCCTGACCGTGGCCGTGCGCCTGCTGCTCGTCCCCCTCGGCGTGATGCAGGTCCGCGCGGAGAAGGCCCGCGCGCGCCTGGCCCCACGACTGGCCGAGATCAACGCCGAGCACGGCAAGAACCCCGAGAAGCTCGTCGCCGAGCAGCGCAGGGTCTACACCGAGGCGGGGACCTCACCGCTGGCGGGATGCCTGCCCTCCCTGGCGCAGATGCCCGTCGTGGTCGCGCTCTACGGTGTCTTCATCGGGGCCGGGGGCGTCGACGAGCCGATGCTCGACCACACCTTCGGCGGTGTCGAGCTGGGGGCGACCATGCTGGCCGGCGCCGACGGCCTGTCCGTGGCGCCGGTGTTCGCCGTCGTCATCGCCCTGATCGCCCTGATCGCCCTCGTGGCCTGGGCGAGCCGCCGCTACCTCATGCTGCCCGTCATGCGGGCGAACGCGGCCGCCAACCCGAACCAGCCGCAACCGGGCTTCCTGAGCTACATGCAGTTCACGACCGTGGTGGTGGCCGCCCTCGTGCCGCTGGCCGCTGGCCTGTACCTGCTGACCTCCGGCGCCTGGGCGCTGGGCGAGCGGCTCCTCCTGCGCCGGGTCATCCCCGACTGAGCGGGGACACGGCGGCTCCGTCCCTCCCCGGGCGCGTCCGGATCCCGCGCCCGGGGAGGGGCCGGCGTCAGAAGTCGACGCTGACGCAGGCCAGGCGGTCCCCCGCGGTGCCCGCCTCGCCGGGCCCGGTGCTGGTGTGGTGCTCGTGCAGCACCAGGGACCGGGCCTCGCCCTCACGGAACTCCCAGTCCACCGTGGCGGTGGCGTAGGCGTTGCCGCTCTCGTCGGTGGTGAAGTCCAGCCAGACCTCGTTCTCGGGGTTGGCGTAGGCGGGATCGGAGGACGGCTCGCCCCCGGTCGCGGCCGGATCGGCCTCGTTCTGGTAGTGGGGGCCCGCGTCCCCGGGCTTCTCGCCGCAGGGCCGGGTGTGCACGTGGGCGCCGAACTCGCGGTCGGGCGCCAGGCCGGTGCCGGTGAACTGCACGTAGGTCTCGCCCTCCTGCTCGCGTACCTGCACGTCGGAGGTGGCGCCCGGGGGCACGGCCGTCTCGTCGTAGGTGATGGCGCCCGTGCCCTCGCCGGGCGGCAGGAAGGTGGAGGCGGTCACCATGGGGGAGGCGGTGGGACGGGTCCCCGAGGTGGCCTCGGGGGTGGCGGAGCCGTCGTCGGCGGCGGGCTCGGGCCGCGCGCATCCGGAGGCGAGGATCGCTGTCAGGGCCAGGCCGACAGCGAGTGGTGTCATGCGCATGACGGAACTCCCGGTGTGTTCTCGGTGTCGCCCGCAAGACTACTCAAAGTATCCGGAGGGTGACTAGACGTGCGGAGCGCGATCTGCCGGGGGCGGGAAGGACGTCCTGAGGGTGAAGGCCTCCGGAGTGGGACCGTGCTCGCGCAACAGGTCCAGGCGCCTTCCGGCCTCCTCGACTGTGGGGATCGTACCGCTGGGAACCCACCACAGGGCCAGGTACGCCTCCTCGATGCGCTCGAACCACTCCCGGCGGCCGCGCAGCAGTTCCAGGTGCTCGCTCCGGTACGTGAAGTTCCACAGCGACTCCACGTCCTCCCAGACGGAGTAGTTGATCAGGAGCGCGTCACCGAAGGGGCGCAGGCCGGTGGCGTCCCCCGCACCCTCCTCCACCAGCCGCCACACGAATCCGGGCGCCTCGTCGGCCAGGGCGTTGACGGGGTCGATCCGTTCGGCGAACCCCGCCATGGAGGGGTCGTCGAGGGGTGCCTTCAGGACGCCGACGTTGATCTGGGCCAGGTGGTGGCCGGAGGAGGGGGTCTCGTTCATGTGGCACAGCACACCATGGCCCGGGCTTCTATGTCAACGTTCATTGTTTTTGGAGATCACCACGCAGCAGCGGTCCGGCCGGGCGTCCATCCGGGCGCGTTCGCCGTCCTCGCCGCGCCCCTCCAGCATCCCGCGCAACAGCTCCAGGTTCAGGCCGCAGGCCAGCGGCGGGAAGGCGCGCGCCAGGGTGTGGAAGGGGCAGTTGCGCAGCCGCACGGCACCGTCTCCGGCGCCGTCCTCCACCCCCTCCCCGGGCTCGTAGCCCCGTGCGCGCAGCAGTTCGTCGAGCGGCTCGCCCCGGTGCCCGGCCCCGATCCGGCGGCCCTCCTCGCGCGCGGCCGCGTGCAGGGACTCCTCGGCGCCGTGGCGCTCCACCGCCTCCGCCAGCACGTGCGCGGCCAGCTCGTAGTCCCTCGGGGGCAGGTGCAGGGACAGCTCCCCGGCGGAGCGCCGGTACAGCTTGGCCGGACGTCCCGAGCCCGGCCCCTCACGGCCGCTCACCTTGCGCAGGGACACCTCCAGCAGCCCGGCGTCCGCCAGCCGGTCCAGGTGGTGCGCGGCCAGGGTGCGCTGGATGCCGAGCGCTTCGGCGGCCTGGGCGCGGCCGACCTCGCCGCTCTGCGCCACGTACTCGTACAGCCTGCGGCGCACGGGGTCGGCCAGGGTCCGCGCCGCGTCGATCGAGGAGTCGTCCATGCCCCCATTGTCCGCGCGCGGACCCGCCGGGTGGTCTGCGCCGGGTGATCCGGTGCCGTCACCGGGATGGGACACTGGTGGACGACCACGACCCCTGCCGAACAGGCGACATGCGAACGATCAGACGCGGCGGCGAGCACGAGCTGGAGATCAGGAAGTCACGCTTCATCTGCGCGCTGGCCAGGGTGGACGGTGAGGAAGCCGCACGCGCCTTCATCGCCGAGCGCCGCAAGGAGCACTGGAGCGCCAACCACAACTGCACCGCCTACGTGCTCGGCGACGAGGGCGGCGTGCAGCGCTCCAGCGACGACGGCGAGCCCGCCGGGACCGCCGGGGTGCCCATGCTCGAGGTGCTGCGGCACCGGCGGCTCACCGACACCGTCGCCGTGGTCACCCGCTACTTCGGCGGGGTCAAGCTCGGCGCGGGCGGGCTGATCCGGGCCTACGGCAGCGCGGTGTCCGCCGCCGTGGACGAGTTCGGGGTCCTGGAACGCCGCCGGCTCCTCGTCGTGGACGTGTTCGCCGACTACGTGCTCGGCGGACGCCTGGAGAGCGACCTGCGCGACTCCTCCCTGGACGTGCGCGACGTCGCCTACGCCGACCGGGTCCGCATCGAGGTGGCCCTGCCCGAGGACGGGCTTCCCCGCTTCGAGCTGCGCCTGGCCGAGCTGACCGGCGGCAGGGCGGAGTTCGAGGTGAGGGGCACCACGGTCGTGGAGGTGGAACCCTGATCCCCGCGGTACGGCGACGTTCCACCCCCGTAACGAGTGAGGGTCGGCGGTGTCGGCATATCCTGGCTCAGCTTAGGATTTTGCCGTAAACATCATCTTTCGTGGGGAGAAACCTTCCATGCGCAGCTCACGGGTGCCCCAGGCCCTGACCTGTGGCCTCGCGGTGCTGCTGGTCGCCGCGTGCACAGGCGATCCGGAACTCCCCGAACCCGGACCGGAGGAGGAGCCGAGCCCGGTTCCCACCGTCTTCGACGGGGAGGCCCCGCCCGGGATCGAGGGCGAGGTGCTGCGGTACCTGCACGGTGACACCGCGGACGTCCACGAGATCCTCGCCGACCCCCTCGGAGTGCGGATCAGCCCCGTCGGAGACGCCCTCCTCATCAGCTCCGGCAGCGAGGACCGCCACCTCCTGCACGACGCCGCCACCGGCGAGACCCTGTGGGAGGGCGAGGCCCGCTTCGGCGGGTTCGACACCGACCGCGACGGCGAACGGGTCCTGCTCATGGCGGAGGCCGACGGGGCCCCGTTCGTCCTGGACGCCCGCGGCGAGCGGCTGTGGGAGCCCGCCGAGAAGGGCGACGCCTACCTGGACGGCCTCGCCGTGCGCCGCCCCGGCGGATGGAGCTCGCAGGAGCCCCACGGCGCCTTCTCGCTGCTGGACCCCGGGGGCGACGAGCTGTGGTCCTACGAGTTCGAGGCCCCGCCCGGCCCCGAGGCCGAGGAGGGCTCCGAGGAGGCGGAGGACACGGAGCCCGCCGGGGACGCCTCGGAGGAGTCCGGAGAAGGGGTCGGGGAGGAGCCCGACCTGGGCGTACCCGTGGCCGCCCGGGACGGCCTGGTGCTGCTCGCCTCCGGCGGCCCCACCCTGCACGCGTACTCCGTCGACCCCGACGCCGGGGCGGACTCCGACACCGACACCGACGGCGCCGCCGCGGGCGATGAGCTCTGGACGGTCGACGGCGGGGACGCGGACCTGGGCCTGCCCACCTCCGCGCCCGTTCCCGCGCCGCAGGTGATCGGCTTCTATCCGCTGCCCGGTTCCGAGGGCGGGTCGGCGCCGGAGGAGGACCCCGGCGAGGGCGGGGAGGACACCGGAGGCGACGGGGAGACCGCGGCCGGAGAGGACGGGGAGGTCCTGCTGCTGCGCTGGGCCCAGTCCGAGACGCCCTCCATGCTCTCCGCGCACGATCCCGAGACCGGCGACCTGCTGTGGACCCTGGAGGAGCCGGGCGCGAACCCGGTCGTCGGACCGTTCGAACCGGCCGGGGTCGCGGGCAGCCTGTACGACGACACCACCGGCACCCTCCTGCTGCCCCAGGCCGGCGGCGAGGCCCCCGTGGTCGCGATCGACCTGGCCGCCGGAGAGGTCCTGTGGGGCCTGGAGGAGGACGCGGGAGCCATCTCCCCGGCCTTCGCCTTCGACGGGCTCGTCTACGGGGACTCCCGTGCCAGCACGGGCGGGGACCGGCAACTCGTGCTCGACGCGGTCACCATGGACGTGGTCGAGGACGAGATGCCCGCGTACGTGGAGGCGGTCACCGAGAGCGGGCACGCCGTTCTCGTCCAGGGCCGGCAGCGCTTCGTCTACGGTCCGCCCCCGGAGGACGGGGAGGAGTCCGGGGAACCCTCGGACGGGGCCACCGGCTCTCCCGGCGCGGCCGACTGACGGCCGCACCCGGCATCCCCGGGCGCCCCGGCGGCCACCGCCCCGGGGCCTGTTTCCTTGAGGCCGCGCCGTACCCCGCCCCGTGCTCGGACACCGGAGGTAGGGGAACCCCCGGCCCCTGCGGTGTAGCCGCGCCTGCCTCACGGACGCACACGCGGAACCCGGCGGCGATGGCCGGGGCGGCGAGGGCCCTCGTCGGCAACTGGGACTCCCTGCCCATGGCCGCCTGGTTCGGGGAAGATCCCGTGGAGGAGGGCGCTCCGGCGCAGGAGCCCGGTGAGGAACAGCGCCGCCCGGGCCCGGTGGGCAAGGAGCCGCAGGAGAGCGCGTCGCCCTCCGACGACCCCTCCGAGGAGGCGTCCGAGAGCCCCGGGGAGGACGACGGGGAAGAGGAGGACGGGGACGGCTCCGGGACCGCCGGCGACGGCACCATCACCATCACCCGCCTGGTGGAGCTGCACCGCACCAGCGGCGTGGGCACCCCTCCCTGGTAGCCGAAGGGACCGAACGTGAACGGAAGAGACACGTCGAAGACCCTCGTCCGCGGGGCCGCCGCGGCACTGGGCCTGGCCCTGGCCGCGACGGCGGCCGGCTCCGCGCCCGCCGTCGCCGCCTCCTACGGCGGCCAGTGCGGCGGCGGGTACCAGGTGGTCAACAAGGCCGCCATCAGCGGAGGCACCGTCTTCCTGGCCTACAGCGGCTCCACCGGCAAGAACTGCGCCGTGGTGGTGCGGTCCAGCCCGGGAGGCGCCGTGGACATGGACGCGGCGCTCAAGCGCAGCGACTCCACCTCGTGGCAGACCGATCCGGGCGACTGGACGGAGTACGCCGGACCGGTCTACGTCGAGGCCGCGGGCCAGTGCGTGGACTGGGGCGGGGCGATCGGCGACGAGTGGGTCGTGCGCAACGGCACCAACTGCGGCTGACCCCTCGCGCCACCGCCCCGCCGTCCGGAACGGGGGCGCAGGCGTGCGGTGCGGGAGCCCGTTCGGCCAGCGCGTACAGGGGGAGCCCGAAGCGCGCACACGTACACGCCGGCACGGCGCCGCCGAGCAGCACGTCCGACCACAGGCCCGAGGTTCCGTGGATGGTCGCCGCGGCCTGGGTCAGGGGCAGGTAGATCAGGTAGATACGGCAGGCCGGGCGCGACCGAGCCGGCGGCCGGGGCCGGCAGCGGCAGGCGGGTACGCGCCAGGGGAAGGACCGCCGCGACGTGGCTCGGGGCGAAGGGCACGTCGCCGTCCGCTCCCTCCGGTTCGCCCGGCCCCTATCCCCCGTTCAGGTACGGGTAGGTGGCCAGGGTGCCCCCGATGAGGACGTAGACCTCGTAGGGGGTGATCGCGGGGCCCTCCGCCGACGCGCCGCCACCGCCCGCGGCGTAGCAGAGGTAGGGGGCCCTGTCCTCGCCCGGTGTGACGGCCACGACGTCGTCCATGTCGCAGTACACCGCCTCGACGCCGTGGTCGAAGCGGATGGTGTCCTCGACGACCGCGCGCACGGTGGGCAGCTCCGGGTACTCGAACCGGAAGGTGACGCCTCCGTCGCCGTCCTCGGCCAGGGCCGGGAACCGCATGTCCAGGCCGCCGTAGGTGAGGGTGCAGGTGTAGCTCCGCCCGGCGGCCTCCTCCATCCGCTCAGGGCACACGGCGGCGCTGCCCGGGGCGGCGTGGGAGGCCTTGCGGGACACCTCCGCCAGCAGGAGCCAGGCCACCCGTTCGGGCAGGGGCGCGGAGTCCCCGGGCTCGGGCGGTAGGGCGGACTCGTCCATCCGGGGCCTGGAGGAGGGGACGGGCTTCTCGACGAGGAGCCCCGCGAGCTCCTCCTGGGACAACTGGTCCGCGGGTCCGTCCTCCGCGGCGGTGTCCTCGGCGGACTCCTCCGAGGGGGCCGAGGCCTGGGCGGGTTCCTCCCCGCCGCCGCAGGCGGACAGGGAGAGCGCGAGCGCGAGGGAGGCCACCGGAGTGAGGGGGAGGCGGCTGTCACGGGGGAAGAAGGGCATTTCTGTCCTTTTCATCCTTGGTGGGGGGCGAGGGAGCGGAAGGTGCCGCAGGTCGCGAAGCGCGTGGGTGGCCCGTGTGTCCAAGTCTCGTCACTCTGCGTCGGTTCGCCGGATACCCGGAGTACGTCCCACCTCACTGAAAGAAAGTACATGGTGTCGTTTTCGTCAAAACCGGCCCCGGAAGGGGCCGACGGCCTCCCGTGTGCGCCCGGCTCCGTGGTGAACAGGCACGGAGCGCGCACGCCGCGGCCGCGCCGGTTCCACACCATGCCACCGATGTGTCCCATGTCACCCGGCGCTCCCGAAGCGGTACGGCCGCGCCGTCCCGTGCGTCACGCACCACACCCCGGGGCCCCGGGAACGAACGTGATTCTCTACCATCCGATATATGGACGTCCCTGAGAGCGGGGCCGCCGGATCCGGCGCCCCCAACCTGGCCGAGGGGTTCCCGGCCGCCACATACGAGCGGTGGCGTGAACTCGTCGCGGGGGTGCTGCGCAAGAGCGGCGTTCCCGAGGAGCGGCTCGCCGACGTACCCGAGTCGGTACTCGCCACGCACACCTACGACGGGTTCGACATCGAACCCCTCCACACCTTCGACCCCCCGGCCGCCGACCCCGGCTTCCCCGGGCTGCCCCCCTTCACCCGGGGCTACCGGCCCGGCGGGGGAGTCGCCCAGGGCTGGGACATCCGCGCCCGCCACACCGACGCCGACCCGGCCGTCCTGCGGCGCCGCGCGCACGACGACCTCATGAACGGCGCCGGCTCCCTGTGGATCGCCGTCGGCGGCACCGGGCTGCCCGCGTCCGCGCTCGGCGAGGCCCTCGCCGACGTCCACCTCGACCTCGCACCCGTGGTCCTGGACCCCGGCGCCGACCACGAGGACGCCGCCGACGCGCTGCTCGAAGCCCACGCCGACGCCGGTGTACCCGACGGCCGGATCACCTCCCACCTGGGCGTGGACCCCCTCACCACCGCCGCCCGGTCCGGTGGGCGCCCCGACGTCATGGACCCCGTCCGCTTCGCCGCGGACCGGTCCCGGGGGCGTCCCGGCCTGGGGCTGGTCGTGGCCGACGGCACCCTCGTGCACAACGCGGGCGGCTCCGAGGGCCAGGAGATCGGCTTCGCGATCGCCGCGGGCACCGCCTACCTGCGCGCCCTGCACGCGGCCGGGCTGGACCTGCCCGACGCCGCCCGGCGCGTCGAGTTCCGACTGTCCGCGAGCGCCGACCAGTTCTCGGTGATCGCCAAGCTGCGCGCGGTCCGCGCCATGTGGAACCAGGTGCTGGCCGCCAGCGGCGTGCCCGCCGACCAGCGCTCCATGCGCCTGCACGCCGCCACCTCCGAGGCGATGATGACCCGCCGCGACCCGCACGTGAACATGCTGCGCACCACCGTGGCCTGCTTCGCCGCCGGAGTGGGCGGCGCCGACTCGGTCACGGTCGCGCCCTTCGACTCCGCCGTGGGCCTGCCCGACGACTTCGCCCGGCGCGTCGCCCGCAACACCCAGTCCCTCCTCATCGAGGAGGCCCACCTGGCGCGGGTCGTCGACCCCGCCGGGGGCTCCTTCTACGTCGAGTCGCTCACCCGCGACCTGTACCGGGCGGGCTGGGCCCTCTTCCAGGAGGTGGAGGCCGCGGGCGGTGCCGCCGAGGCCGTCGAGCACGGCCTGCTGCGCGAGCGCGTGGACGCTGTGTGGGAGCGCCGCCGCCTCGACCTGGCCCACCGCCGCGCCCCGCTCACCGGCGTCAGCGAGTTCCCCAACGCGGACGAGACCCCGCTGGTCCGGCCCGTCGACCCCGCGCGGTTCGACGCACCGGCTCCCGGCGGCTTCCCGGTGCGCCGCTACGCCGACGACTACGAGGCCCTGCGCGACCGCAGCGATACCCGGGCGGGCGACACCGGCCACCGGCCCACCGCCTTCCTGGCCACGCTGGGCCCGGTCGCCGCGCACACCGCACGCGCCTCCTTCGCGGTCAACCTGCTCGCGGCGGGCGGCATCGCGGCCGAGGACCCCGGACCGCTCGACGGCGCCGCCGCCGTCAGGGACGCCTTCGCCGCCTCGGGCCGCCGCGTCGCGGTCATCTGCTCCTCCGACGCGGTGTACGCCGAGCACGCCGAGGCCGTCGCGCGGGCGCTCAAGGACGCGGGAGCCCGCCGGGTCCTGCTCGCGGGCGCGCCGGACGACGCCTACCGCGAGGCCGGGGTGGACGCCTTCGCCCACCGGGGGTGCGACGCCGTCGCCCTCCTCACCGACCTGGTCGACGTCCTGCTCACCGATCCACCGGAACCGTCCGCCACAGCCCAGGGGGCGCGCACATGATCCCCGACTTCTCCACCGTGGCCCCGGAACTCCCCGGGTTCTCCGAGGGCACCGCACCGGACAACGGCGCGGCCGCCTGGCAGAGCGCCCTGGAGGCCGACACCGGCAAGGCCGCCGACGCCCTGGAGTGGGAGACCCCCGAGGGCATCGGCGTCAAACCGCTGTACACGTCCGCCGACCGCGCCGGCCTGGACTTCGTTGACGGGCTGCCGGGCATCCCGCCCTACCTGCGCGGCCCCTACCCGACCATGTACGTCAACCAGCCCTGGACGATCCGCCAGTACGCCGGGTTCTCCACCGCCCAGGAGTCCAACGCCTTCTACCGGCGCAACCTGGCCGCCGGGCAGAAGGGGCTGTCGGTCGCCTTCGACCTGGCCACCCACCGCGGCTACGACTCCGACCACCCCCGTGTGGCGGGCGACGTCGGCATGGCGGGCGTGGCCATCGACTCCATCTACGACATGCGCCAGCTGTTCGACGGCATCCCGCTGGACAGGATGAGCGTGTCCATGACCATGAACGGCGCGGTGCTGCCGGTCCTGGCGCTGTACATCGTGGCCGCCGAGGAGCAGGGTGTGCCCCCGGAGAAGCTGTCCGGGACCATCCAGAACGACATCCTCAAGGAGTTCATGGTCCGCAACACCTACATCTACCCGCCGCGGCCGTCGATGCGGATCATCTCCGACATCTTCGCCTACACGTCGCAGCGGATGCCGCGCTTCAACTCCATCTCCATCTCCGGCTACCACATGCAGGAGGCCGGGGCCACGGCCGACCTGGAGCTGGCCTACACCCTGGCCGACGGCGTGGAGTACATCCGCGCCGGCCAGCGCTCCGGCCTGGACGTGGACGCGTTCGCGCCGCGCCTGTCGTTCTTCTGGGCGATCGGCATGAACTTCTTCATGGAGGTCGCCAAGCTCCGCGCCGCCCGCCTGCTGTGGGCGCGCCTGGTCAAGGACCTGGGCGCGGCCAGGGACAAGTCGCTGAGCCTGCGCACCCACTCCCAGACCTCGGGGTGGTCGCTCACCGCCCAGGACGTGTTCAACAACGTGGCCCGTACCTGCGTGGAGGCGATGGCCGCCACCCAGGGCCACACCCAGTCGCTGCACACCAACGCCCTGGACGAGGCGCTGGCCCTGCCCACCGACTTCTCCGCGCGCATCGCCCGCAACACCCAGCTACTGCTCCAGCAGGAGTCCGGCACCACCCGCGTGGTGGACCCCTGGGGCGGCAGCTACTACGTGGAGCGGCTCACCCAGGAGCTGGCGGCCAAGGCGTGGGCGCACATCCAGGAGGTCGAGAAGGCCGGGGGCATGGCCGCCGCCATCGACGCGGGGCTGCCCAAGATGCGCATCGAGGAGGCCGCCGCCCGCACCCAGGCCCGCATCGACTCCGGCCGCCAGCCGGTGATCGGCGTCAACAAGTACCGCCCCGACACCGAGGACGAGATCGAGGTCCTCAAGGTCGACAACTCCCGGGTGCGCGCCGAGCAGCTGGAGAAGCTGCGCCGCCTGCGCGAGGAGCGGGACGAGACCCGGGTGCGCGCCGCGCTCGACGCGCTCACCGAGGCCGCCGGGCGCGAGTCGAGGGCGGACGAGGGCCTGAGCAACAACCTCCTGGCCGCGGCGGTCGACGCGGCCCGGGCCAAGGCCACCGTCGGCGAGATCTCCGACGCCATGGAGAAGGTCTTCGCCCGCCACTCAGGCCAGATCCGTACGATCCAGGGTGTGTACAGGGAAGAGGCGGCGGGAAGCGCCGACACGGCCGGGCTCATGGAGCGCGTGGCCCGGCGGGTGGACGAGTTCACCGAGGCGGAGGGCCGCCGCCCCCGCATCCTGGTCGCGAAGATGGGCCAGGACGGGCACGACCGCGGACAGAAGGTGATCGCGACCGCCTTCGCCGACCTGGGCTTCGACGTGGACGTCGGCCCGCTGTTCCAGACCCCGGCCGAGGTCGCCGCCCAGGCGGTGGAGTCCGACGTGCACGTGGTCGGGGTGTCCTCGCTCGCGGCCGGGCACCTCACACTGGTGCCCGCCCTGCGCGAGGAGCTGGCCGCGCTCGGCCGTGAGGACATCATGATCGTGGTCGGCGGGGTCATCCCCCCGGCGGACTTCGCGCCGCTGAGGGAGGCGGGCGCGTCGGCGATCTTCCCGCCCGGGACGGTCATCGCCGAGGCCGCCGTCGACCTGCTCGACCAGTTGGAGGAGCGGTTGGGCTAGGTTCTGCTCGGTGGACTCGGTCCCGTGCCGCCGGGGAGCGGTGAGGGCGCCGACGGCGCCACCGGAAGCAGGGTCATCGTCGTCAGGCGCGTCGCAGAGGGTGCCGGCCGTGGTGGTCACCGCACCGGGAAGTGACGTAGGCGGCCCGAGGGCCGGAGGGGGAGAGTGTGGACGACCGGGATGGTGCGCGGGGGACGCGCGGTGCGGGGCGGAGGCGCCCCGTGGACGTGGACGCCCTCGCCGAGGGGGTCCTGAACGGGCACCGGCCCACGCTGGCGCGCGCGATCACGCTCGTGGAGTCCCGCCGCCCCGACCACGTCCGGGCCGCCCAGGAGCTGCTCGTCCGGCTCCTGCCGCACACCGGCGGGGCCCACCGGGTCGGGATCACCGGTGTCCCGGGTGTCGGCAAGTCCACGTTCATCGACGCGCTGGGCACCAGGCTGACCGGGGCCGGTCACCGGGTGGCGGTGCTCGCCGTGGACCCCTCCTCCACGCGCACCGGCGGCAGCATCCTGGGCGACAAGACCCGGATGGCGCGCCTGGCCGGGGACCCGGCCGCGTTCATCCGTCCCTCGCCCACGGCGGGGACCCTGGGCGGGGTCGCCCGGGCCACCCGGGAGACCATGCTGCTCATGGAGGCGGCCGGGTTCGACGTGGTGCTCGTGGAGACCGTGGGCGTCGGCCAGTCCGAGGTCACGGTGGCCGCGATGGTGGACTGCTTCCTCTTCCTCACGCTGGCCCGCACGGGCGACCAGCTCCAGGGCATCAAGAAGGGCGTGCTGGAGCTGGTGGACGTGGTCGCGGTCAACAAGGCCGACGGCCCGCACGCCGACGACGCCCGCAAGGCGGCCCGCGAGCTGTCGCGTGCGCTGCGGCTGCTCCAGCCGGTCCACCCGGACTGGCGTCCGCCGGTGCTGACCTGTAGCGGGATGACCGGTGACGGGCTGGACGAGGTGTGGGACACCGTGGTGGAGCACCGCGCGGTGCTGGAGCGCGACGGCGCTCTCGACGAGCGCCGCAGCCGCCAGGGGGTCAGTTGGATGTGGGACCAGGTCCGGGACCGGCTGATGGACACCTTTCTGCGCGATCCGGAGGTGGCGGAGCTTCTTCCGCGCATGGAGGCCGAGGTGCGTTCGGGAAGGACCACGGCCACTCTGGCCGCACGCACACTGCTGGAATCCTTCACCCGGAGTGACCGTCCTCCGGCTGAATGAACGCGTAGTAACCATGTTACTGCTGATAGAGTCAATGGCCGATGAACATGTGTCCCGGGTGCGTTCCATGTCGTGAAATAACCCACGGTAAACGTGTCATACCGAGTACTCCTGGTGAGGTTCGTGCCCAGGAGGCGAAAATTTCTTCCGGTATGCCATTCCCGAACGGGCGGTTCGCTTATACCGTGTGTGTCCAAAGACTTACCAGGTTCGCGGGCGTGTGAGCGTTCTCCCCCGGTGGTCCGGTTCTGTGGGAGTGGTGCCGGACGGGGCGGGCGCGGTCCGCCAGCCTGCGTATGGTTAAACGAAGGGACCCCTCACCATCTCAACGTGGGGCCGGGAGGAGTGAACGTGCACAGGCTTGGGCTGAGCACGCGGGTAGAGAGCCGCAGCGTCATCGTCGCGATCGAGGGAGAACTCGACATCGCGACCGCCGCCGACCTCCAGGAGCACATCCAGTCCGCGATCAACGACCACGGTCCTTGGCTGATCCTGGACCTGTCGGGTCTGGAGTTCATGGACTCGAGCGGTCTGAACGTCATCATCAACGCCTACAGGACCGTCCGCGAGCTGGGCGGGTCGCTGGCACTGGCCGCGCTGAACGAGCGCGTCACCAAGGTCGTCCGCCTGGTCGGCCTGCACCGGCAGGTGCCGGTCCACCAGACCGTGGCCACCGCGGTGACCGCGATGGAGGCTCTGGAGGCCAAGCGCCAGGCCGGATAGCCTCCGGCGCATGAGCCGACTCCTCCCCCCGGGTTCCCTCGACATCTCGTGGGACCACAACAGCCACTACCACGGCCACCTTCTCCGACACGTGCCCCCGCACTGCACCCGAGCGCTCGACGTCGGGTGCGGCGGTGGCCGGTTCGCCCGGGTCCTGGCCTCGCGCGGCATCGCCGTCGACGCCATCGATCCGTCGCCGCGGATCATCTCCACGGCCCGTGAGTGGACACCGTCGCGTCTGCCGGTCGAGTACCGCGCGGCCTCCCTGGAGGAGGCGGACCCGGCCCCGGAGGGGTACGGGTTCGTGAGCGCGGTCTCCAGCATCCACCACATGCCGTTCGGGCCCTCGCTCGGACGGATGGCCGCCGCCCTCGCCCCCGGCGGCACCCTGGCCGTCCTCGGCCTGTACAGGGAGGAGAGCGCGGCCGACGTCGCGACCAGCCTGGCGGCCCTGGGACCGCAGTGGGCCATCGGGGCCGGCATGGGCCTCGGGCGCCTGCTCACCGGTGTGCCCGACCTCCACAGCGTGGGCCCCACGGCCGAGATGCCCGTGTGCGACCCGCGGATGAGCCTGCGAGAGATCGCGGTGGAGGCCGCCGAACGCCTGCCCGGCGCCAGGCTGAGGCGGCTGCTGTTCTGGCGCTACTCACTGCTTTACACACGTCCGGCCTGACCCCGCGCGGGGCCAGGCCTTCGGGCTTCTCACGGTCTTCGCGGCTCGGTCAGCCGGCGCCGCCACCACCGCCGTCGCCTCCGCCGCCTCCTCCTCCGCCGGAGTCCCCGCCGCCGAAGAGACCGCTGCCGAAGAAACCGCCGCCGGAACCTCCGCTGCCGGACCCCCCGCCGTCCCCGGGGTTCCAGTCGGCGCAGTCTCCGGCGTCACCGCCGTAGGAGCCGGCTCTTCCCGGATACGCGCTCCCGGCGCGCGGACCGGGGTGTCCCCGGTAACCGTGGCCGGGCGGTACCTGGCGGGCCTGTCCGAACACGTACGGCTGGCCGGGGGCGGGAGCGTGGCCGGGACGCGGACCGGCGGCGGCAGGGTTGCCGGGGCGGGCCGCGGCGGACCGGGACCGCATCAGCGCGATGACGAGCGCGGTCAGCGCGCCGGTCATCAACAGCCCGTACAGGACCTCCACGAGGATCACCGACAGGTCGTTGACCAGGAGGACCGTGTCGGGAGGCGGCGAGAGGTTCTCGATGACGGGGTGGACGGCCAGACCCGACCCCTGCACGATCCCGACGGCGATCATGAGGATCCCGGCGGTACGGACGGCTCCCGGGGCGGGGGACCCGTCCGCGCGGACGAGGGCGACGACCCCCACCGCGACGAGGAGGACGATGCCGAGGACGTAGAAGGTGTTGCTCACGGAAGGGCTCCTCGTGTCAGCGGCCGGGGGAGGGCTGGGGGCCGGGGTGCGGCGGAGGCGGCGGCGCGGCGACGGCCCGTCCGGCGGAGCGCCTGGTCGCGGCCAGCACCAGGACGAGGAGGCCTCCGACGAACACGAACGTGAACACGTTGTGGAGGACGAACGGCAGTTCGGGCGGCAGGTGGGGGACCGTGCCCATGCGCAGGGCGACGAAGGCCCAGGCCTGGGCCACCACGTCGCCGAGGGCGCCGATGCCGAGCACCACGCCGCCCATGGCGACGAGTCCCTTCCGGTCGGCCGCCACCATGGCGGTGAGGGCGAGCACGACGACCCCGATCACCACGTAGAGGCTCTCGAACAGCAGGGCCAGGACGGAGGAGAGGGAGTGGAGACCGAACATCCGGGGCCTTTCGTGGGGGGTGCGCGGGCCAGGCTCCGACGACGGGCGGTTCTTCCGTGTCGACGCGGTGACCCGCCGTCCGCCTGTGCGCCTTAGGACGGCGGATCCGGCACAGGAGTTTTCCACAGCGCGCCCTTTCTCGTGGAAAACCGTCGCTCCGGCGGGGAGTATGGGGGGACGGCAGGACACTCGGAGGTGACGCCGTGCTCGTGGTGGAACTGGACCGGATCACTGAGGGCATGATCGACCTGGTCGGCGGCAAGGCCGTCGGGCTGGGCGGGGTGATCGCCGCCGGGGAACGCGTCCCACCGGGTTTTTGCGTGACCACCGAGGCCCACCGCTCCGGGACCCTGCCGACCGACGAGGTGACCGCCGCCTACGAGGCCCTCGGCGGGGGCCGGGTGGCCGTGCGGTCCAGCGCCACCGCCGAGGACCTGCCGGACGCCTCCTTCGCGGGCCAGCAGGACACCTACCTCGACGTCGAGGGCGTCGACGACCTCCTCACGGCCGTCCGGCGGTGCTGGGACTCCCTGTGGACCGACCGGGCCGTCGCCTACCGGCGCGACCGGGGCATCGACGACGACGCGGCGCACATGGCCGTCGTCGTGCAGCGCATGGTCGAGCCCCGGGCCGCGGGCGTGCTGTTCACCGCCAACCCGGTCACCGGCACCCGGGGGGAGACCGTCGTGGACGCCGTGCCCGGCCTCGGCGCCGCCGTGGTCGACGGCACGGTCCGGCCCGACCACTACGTCGTGGCCGCGGACGGGGCGGTCGAGGGCCCGGACGAGGGGTGCCTGTCCCCGGGGGAGGTGGAGGCGCTGCACGCGGCGGGGGACCGGCTCGGGACGTACTTCGGATCGCCGCAGGACGTCGAGTGGGCCCTCGACCGCGACGGAACCCCGTGGATCCTCCAGTCCCGCGCGATCACCACCCTCTTCCCCCTGCCTCCCCGGCACGACGACGGGCCCCGCGCCTACTTCGAGGGCGGGCACATGCAGGGCATGCTCCGCCCCTTCACCCCGATGGGCATGTCCGCGCTCAAGGCCGTCGCCGCCGCGTGGTTCGACTCCGTGGGCGCCGACGTCGACCCCGACGGAGAGGGCGGCATGGCGGTCGCCGTGGGAGGCAGGTTCTACCTCGACCTGACCCCCTTCCTGCGCAACCGCTGGATCCGGGACTCCCTGCCGGACGCCATGACCCTCTACGGTCCCCGGGCCTCGGCGGCCGTCCGCCACCTCCTGGAGGACCCCCGCTTCGCCCCGCGTTCCGGCGGGCGGATCGACCCGCGCCGGGTGGCCGGGGTCGCCGTGCGGGTCCTGCCGCTCACCAGGGGCCTCGTCGCCCAGGGCATGGCCGCGCTCGCCGATCCCGACGACGCCAGGCGCCGCATGCTGCGTGCGGGCGAGTCGATGCGTCAGCAGGCCTCCCGCGCCCCTGAGCGCGTGGTCACGGCCCGGGACCGGCTGGAGTACGCGACGGCCGTCCAGAGCCACGCGCTGACGGAGGGCCTGACCCGGATGATGGGCCCCCTGTACGTCGGCCTCCTCTCCGCCAGGGCACCCGAACTGCTGCTCCGGGGGATCGCGGAACCGGGCGAGGTCGCCGCCGTCCTCGGCGGGATGCCGCACAACGTCACCACGGAGATGGACCTCGCGCTGTGGCGGCTGGCGGTCGGGGCGCGCGAGCACCGGGAAGTGCTCCAGGGCACCCCGCCGGAGGAGCTGGCGGACCGCTACCGCGCGGGGACGCTCCCCGACATCGGCCTCGGCGGCTTCCTGGAGAGGTACGGGCACCGCGGCGCCGCCGAGATCGACGCCGGCGTGCCCCGCTGGTCGGAGGACCCCGCGCCCCTGTTCGCGGTGATCGCCAACTACCTGCGGGTGACCGATCCCGACCAGGCGCCCGACCGGAGGTTCGCCCGGGCCGCCGCCGAGGCCGAGCGCGTGAGAGGCGTACTGGTCCGGAGGGCGCTCGCCACCCGGCCGGTCCGCGCGCGCCTGGCGGACTTCTTCTTCGGGCGGGCACGAGCCCTGGCGGGGCTGCGGGAGTACCCCAAGTTCGCCTGGCTGTACTCGATCGCCGAGACGCGACGCCAGCTCCTCCTGGTCGGGGAGCAGATGGCCGGGGAGGGGCGCATCGGCCTCCCCGACGACATCATGTTCCTCACGCTCGCGGAGGCACGCGCACTGGTGGGCGGAACCGACCAGCGCGCGCTGGTCGCCGAGCGCAGAGCCGAGTACCTGCGCGAGCGGCGCCGCCGCCGGGTGCCCCCGCTCCTGCTGTCCGACGGCACCGACGTGGAGACCGCGCTGCCTGCCCTCCCGGCGGGGACGGACGGGGAGCTCGTCGGCGTGCCCGCCTCGTCGGGGACCGCGACCGGCAGGGCCAGGGTGGTCCACGATCCGGCTGGGGCCTCGCTGGAGCCGGGGGAGATCCTGGTCGCGCAGACCACGGACCCGGGGTGGACGCCCCTGTTCATGACCGCCGGAGGGCTGGTGGTGGAGACGGGATCGACCATGGCGCACGGGCCCACGGTCGCCCGGGAGTACGGCATCCCCGCCGTGATCTGCGTGCCCGGCGTGACCGAGCTGCTGCGCGACGGCCAGATGATCACCATCGACGGCGGCGCGGGAACGATCCGCCTGGAGGCGGAGGAGGACCCGCGGGACCCCGAGGAGACGCGGGCGCCGTAGGGCCACGGCTGGTGCGAGGGCTACCTGGAGCGGTCCGCGATCCTCACCAGGGCGGGATCGGTGGAGCTCGTCTCCAGAAGGACCGTGTCGCCGGCGGTGTGGCTCCTCTGGTCGGAGCAGCCGATGTCGAGCGTGCGTTCGTAGGGAAGGTCCTCCACCTGGTAGGAGACCCTTACAGAGAACCAGCAACCCCTTCTGCTGCTCTTGTCGACCGCTTCCACGGTTCCCCGAACCGTCGGGCCGGACGACAGGGCCGCATCGTTCCGTAGACGCTTCGCGAGCAGGTGCCCGGGCACCGCAAGGATCAACAGGCACACCAGGACCACGGCCGCCTTCACCCCTACCTTCCTTGCCGGAGAGTGCGGACGGGAGGGGAGGGCCGCACGGTTGAGGGCCGCGTGGCGTGCGGTCGCTCGCCAGGCCAGCGGCACGGCGACCAGGAGCACGGCCGTTCCCATGGTGAACCAGGTGAACGAGGGATCGAGGCGCACCATCTCCGCGGGGGTGGCGTCCAGGTACGGCCATGCGCAGAGAAGAGTGCCGACGCAGAGGCACAGCACGGCCGGGACCGACCACCGAGCGGTCGGCAGGGCCGGGGCCCGCCTGCGCAGGCGGGCCCTGACGGCGGGCGGGGTTCCACCCCCGTACCAGGTGTGGGCCAACAGCCAGGACATCAGTGCGGCCAGTGTGAGCACGGAGAGCAGCGCCGGTCCCCACGAGGCGCTGTGGTCCGCCAGAACCGCCTCATGGGGGGACTCCGGCAGATACCGGATCTCCACCTCACGGGGATCGTGGTGGGGATCGTAGGCTCCGGCGGCGACGGTCTCCACCTGTTCGCCGTCGACGGTGAAAGCGACCTGGGCCTCGCCCTCCACCACACCGGTGACCTCGGCTTCGGCGACTCGGCCGCCCTGGGCGAAGGCCGCGTCCGTGACCAGCGGGTGGACCAGGGCGTTGAGGGCCACCCCGCCGATCACCCCGAGCAGCGCCAGTGCCATGGCTGAAGAGGCCCCCATCCAGGCCAGGATCCGGATGAGCTCGAAGTCCCAGCTCCGGGGACGGCGTTTGCCTCGCTTGGCCGGTCTGGTCCCCCAGGCGTCTGGACGGTGCCGCAGATGGTGCTTCTTGCGTTTGCGTGTCACTGTTCTCTGAAGACTCCCCCGTGATTCCGGCGAAGGGGTATGGAGAGTCCGTGCCGGCCGTATGTGCGGTCGCCCATCCCGGAATGCGCGGACCACGCTAACGCAATCGGTGGATACGGATCGGTGCCGCCCCCACGCGGACCCATGGACGAGACGGTGGTCCGGGCCGTGGAGTACCTGGTGACAGGCTCGCTGGCCCTGCCTCCGTGTTGGTCGGCGGTCGTGCCGGTGTTCCGGCCGACCCGCCGCAACAGGGCTAGCCGTCGATACGGGGCCCTTGGCCTCTCGGTGGTCCGGACCCGGGCGGAGATGCGGGCGGGCGTCCGGGAGCGGGGGCCTGCGGCCGGAAGCCGTCGTGGGGCCGGCCCGGTCGCGATGGGTGGCCGGGACCCGTCGGCTGCTGGTGGCCGGGGTCGGCGGCGGGAGCGGCCCGCTGGTGCCGTCGGGCGCTGAGCACCCCGAACAGCAGGAGGGCGAGCGCGGCCGTCAGCAGGAGGGCGCGACCGGCGCCGTAGGCCATGGTCGTGGACGGGAGGAGCGGCGGGGGCATCGCCATCCGCCACGAGAAGGAGCTGTGCGGACCCGAGAACCGGGACCACGTCCACACCTCCCAGCCTCCCGTGACGAGGGCGGCGAGAACCAGCAGGCCGCCCCCGGCGAAGACCAGGCCCCGGCCGCTGGGGGAGCCCGCCGCCCGCAGTAGCGCCACCACGCCGCAGACGAGGAGGGGCAGGGAGTAGAACAGCAGGTTCAGGACGAGAGAGACCATGGTTGGCTCCGGGTGTGGGGGATCAGCGCTGTACGGGACCGTGCGGGCGGGGCGCGGCCGGACCGGGCGGGTACGGCCCCGCCGGGACGTGCGCGGGCCGGGGAGCGCGTACGCGCGGAGGACGGCGGGTGGCGCCGAGGACGAGTAGGAGCAGCCCGGTGGCGAACAGCGAGTGGGCGAAGTAGTCCAGGCCGTCGACGGCCATGCCCGCGGTCCTGCCGCCGAAGAGGCCGGAGAGCAGGGACTCGGTCGGCTGGTACAGGAGCACGAGGACCAGCCGGACCGCCGAGGCGAACAGGACGAGCCCGCCCCCGACGCCGGTGAGAGCACGGCGTCCCCTCGGAGCGGCGAAGCAGCAGGCCAGTCCGGCGGCTCCCAGGAGCGCGGACAGGACCGGCCCGATCATGTGGGGCAGGGTGTGGGGGAGCACGGGAGTCCTCTTCGTCGGGGGCCGTCGGCGGGGGGGCCACCGCACGATGGTCGAACGCTTCGCAGGTCAGACCCTGGCGAGCGGAGGGCTCCTCGTGGCGGCCGCGTCCGTTTGTGGCCGGCGGACCACGGCCGGCGGACGTCACCGCCGCGCCCCCTCACGGCGCCGCCGCGGGGCACCACACCACGCGGTCCCGTATCCCCTGGCGGCGCCCGCGGCGTTGCGCCAGTGTGGTGTGGTGCGTAACATCTCTTCGAATCGGTTCGACGACGGACGGGACGGCACGGTGCGGATCTCCGATGTGGCCCGGCACGCCGGTGTGTCGCCGAGCACGGTCTCCTACGTCCTCAGCGGCAAGCGGTCCATCTCCGAGTCCACCAGGCGCCGGGTGCGCGAGAGCATCGAGGCCCTCGGCTACCAGCCGCACGCGGGCGCGCGCTCCCTGGCCAGCCGCCGCACCAACGTGATCGCCCTGGTCATCCCGCTGCGCGAGGACGTGCACGTCCCCGTCGCCATGCGCTTCGCCGTCTCCGTCGTCACCGCCGCCCGCGCGCACGACCACGACGTCCTCCTGCTCACCCAGGGCGAGGGGCCCGACGGCCTGCGCAGGGTCGCCGGAGGCGCCATGGTGGACGGTGTCATCGTCATGGACGTGGAGGCCGACGACGCGCGCGTGCCCGTCCTGCGCGAGCTGGACCTGCCCTCGGTCCTCATCGGCGTTCCCGAGGACACCGAGGGCCTGACCTGTGTGGACCTGGACTTCGCCGCCGCGGGCGCGGCCTGCGTGCACCACCTCGCCGACCTCGGCCACACCGAAATCGCCTTCGTCGGCCAGCCGCCCTCGGTCTACGAGCGGCGCACCGGGTTCGCCGAGCGCACCGTCACCGGATTCGAACTCGCCGCCGCCGAGCGCGGCGTCCGCGCCACCCTGCGCCCCTGTTCACCCGACACCGCGCAAGGCGTGGCGGAGGAGCTGCTGCGCGAGCGGCCCGGCCTCACCGGCCTCATCGTGCACAACGAGCCCTCGGTCGGCCCGCTGCTCGACGCCTTCACCGAGTACGGCCGTACTCCCCCCGGGCTGTCCGTGGTCGCCATCGGCCCCGTCCCCTCCGGGGGGCCGCCGCTGACCTCGGTGGACCTGCCCGCCGAGGAGGTCGGGGCCAGGGCGGTCGGCCTGCTCATGGACAAGATCGACGGCCCCGCGCACCCGGGGGTCACCCTGCTGGAACCGAGGCTGACCTCCCGGGAGAGCACCGCCTCCCCGGTCTGACGCCGGTTCCCGGACCGGTCCCCGTCCGCCTGGGCGGGCGCTCCGGCGACCTCGGCGGGAGAACACGGAAACGATTCCGCCGTCGCGGAATACCGGCCCCGCCCCTCCCGTTGTACGGGGTGCTGGACGGTGCGGTAGCAAGTGTCCCCCGGGCTCCACACATAGCCTTCACGGAATACCGCGCCCGCAAGGGTGGCAGGAGCCGTGTTGTGCACCGCGCCGTGAGGCGACCGCCGCATCGGTCCAGCACACGTGACGGCCCCGCCGGGCAGCAGCCCGGCGGGGCCGTTCCACGTCCGGCACCCGAAGACCCCCGATGGCGGGCGCGGAGGCCGACCAGGGCCCGTGCCCGGACCCGGCCGCACCCCCCGTTTCCAACGACGGAAGAGAACCCGCTGTGGGCACACCCACCAGAAACCGAGGACTCACGGGGCGCCTGGCCGGGGCCGGACTCATCACCGGGGTGCTCGCGCTCTCGGCGTGTTCGGCCGCCGGCGGGAGCACCGCCGAGGAGGAGAGGGTCGCCGGAGACGTTCCCCAGGAGATCCTGCGGCGCTCCGGTTTCGACACCGCGGCGTCCGATCTGGCCGACGACCTGCGCGGAGCCGGTGACCCGGGCGCCGCCCGCGCCGCCGTCGAGCGGCACGGCGCGGGCCTGTGGCGCGCCGCGGTGGACCGGGCCCAGGGCGAGGGGCGCGTCTCCGGTGACCTGGGCGCCGGGGACGACCGCCCTCTGTACTGGGCGCGGCTCGGCATGGTCTCGGCGCTGCGCGAGTGGGAGCCGTCGTTCCCGCTGGAGGACGCCGAGCGGGCCGCACTCGTGTCCGATCTGGAGGGGCTCTCACGCGGGCACGGCGAGATGGACTTCCCCGAGGACCCCGACGCCCTGCGGGTGGTGGTCACGGGGTTCGACCCGTTCGGCGGGGACCGGGACGGCAACCCGTCCGGCGCCGCCGCGCTCGCGCTCGACGGCACCACGGTCCGGACCGAGTCGGGCCCCGTCGCCATCGAGGCGGCGGTGTTCCCCGTGCGCTGGAGCGATTTCACCGACGGCATGGTCGAGAGGGTGCTGCTGCCCCACTACACGGGTGGGCGGCCGGCCGACGCGGTCGTCACCGTCAGCCAGGGCGGCGGCGGTTTCGACCTGGAGGCCTACAACGGGGCCTGGCGGGGCGGCTCCCCCGACAACGTGGGGGACAGGGCCGAGGGGATGATCCCGGTTCCGGAGGGTGTGCCCACGGTGGACCCGCAGCCGCAGTGGAGCGAGTCCACCCTGGACCGGGGCGCGATCGCCGCCGCCGAGACCGGCCGCTTCCCCGTGCGCGACAGCACCGGGGTCGTCGAGGTGCCCGAGGGGGAGAGCGAGAGGGTGGACCGGGAGGACGGTCCGACCGCCGGCTCGACGGCCGTGTCCGGCAGCGGCGGTGACTACCTGTCCAACGAGATCGCCTACCGCAACACCCTGCTGCGCGACGCCACCGGCCGCGACATCCCCGCGGGGCACGTGCACACGCCGGTCCCGCGGTTCGGTACGGCCGACGAGGAGGTCGTCACCGACGAGGCCTTCGAACGCGACCGCGCGGACATCGTCGACCAGGTCCGGGCCATCGTCCTGGAGGCCGTCGCCGCCCGTCCGTGACCCGTGCCCTCCCGTGTCCCAGCGTCCCCGGGGACGCGGGAGCGCGCGGGCGGGAGCCGGTCGCGCACCGTGCCGTGAGGCGACCGCCGCACCGGCCCGGCACACGCGACGGCCCCGCCGGGCAGCGGCCCGGCGGGGCCGTTCCACGTCCGGCGCCCGGAGGGAGTCAGTGCTGCCGGGCCTTCTGCACGGCCTCGGCGAGCTCGTCCTTGTCCATCTTGGAGCGGTTCTTGATGTCGAGCCGCTCGGCCTCCTCGTAGAGCTCCCGCTGCTTGGGGATCTGACCCGGCTCGGGCCTGTTGAAGCTCCGCAGCTCCTGCTCGCGCCGTTCGGAGAAGGCCCTGCCCAGCTCCTGTACGCGCTGCTCGCTCACGGCGCGCCTGAGGGCGGGCAGGACCTCGCTCTCCTCCTCGTCGACGTGGTGCTTGACCGCGTCGACGAACTCCCGGCACCGGTCGTCGAACTCCTCGCTGTTCGGGTCGCAGTCCTTCAGGCGCCGCAGCAGCTCCTCGGCCTCGTGGTGCTCCTCCGTGCTGTGCTGCACCTGCGACTTCTCACCGGAGGCCTCGGCCGTGGCCGGGTAGACCTCGTCCTCCTCGGCGCGGCTGTGCGCGGTGAGCATGGCGTCGATCTCGTCCAGCAGCCGCGGCCGCTGGTCGGGCTCGGACTGGAGCCGGTCGAACAGCTCCTCCATCCTGCGGTGGTCCTGGGTGATCAGAGTGATGGCGTCGTCGGCCATGTTCGCCTCCGCGTCGGTAGTGGCACTGGCGATCACCGCCACTACCCACGGGCCCGGTGTTCAGACGTCGCACCCGCCCCATACCCCGCCTCCTTGACCCGGACTTGGCCTGGCCCGTGTCCCCCGGCCCCGCGAGGCCGGGGGACACGGCGGGGCCGCCCGTCGGCCGGCCCCGCCCGGGGTGGTGGATCCCGGTGTCAGCGCACGCCGAAGAGGTGCTCCATGGCGAGCTGGTCCAGGCGCTCGAAGTGGTAGCCGCGCTCGCCCACCTCGGCCAGGTCGATCTCCTCGGACAGCAGGGCGGACAGGGACTCGCCCCGGCCCAGCGTGGACTCGGACAGCTCGGGCACGCGCGACGCGGCGAGCGCCTCCGCCACCTCGGGGTCGGCGCGGAAGGCCCTGGCCTTCTCCTTCAGGATGAGGTAGTTGCGCATGCAGGCCGCGGCCGACTCCCACACACCGCTCATGTCCTCGGACCGCGGGGTCTTGAAGTCGAAGTGGCGGGGGCCGTCGTAGCCCGCGCTCTCCAGCAGGTCGACCAGGAAGAACGCCTCCTTGACGTCACCCGCGCCGAAGCGCAGGTCCTGGTCGTACTTGATCCCGCGCTGCCCGTTGAGGTCGATGTGGTAGAGCTTGCCCGCCCACAGCGCCTGGGCGACGCCGTGCGCGAAGTTCAGCCCGGCCATCTGCTCGTGGCCGACCTCCGGGTTGACCCCGACCATCTCGGGGTGCTCCAGCTCGTTGATGAAGGCCAGGGCGTGCCCGACCGTGGGCAGCAGGATGTCGCCGCGCGGCTCGTTGGGCTTGGGCTCGATGGCGAACCGCAGGTCGTAGCCCTGCTCGCGCACGTAGTTGCACAGGATGTCGAAGGCCTCGCGCAGCCGGTCCAGGGCGGCGGCGTCGTTCTTGCCCGCCTCCGTCTCGGCGCCGTCCATGCCGCCCCAGCACACGTACGTCTTCGCGCCCAGCGACACCGCCAGGTCGATGTTGCGGATGACCTTGCGGATGGCGTAGCGGCGCACGTCGCGGCTGTTGGAGGTGAACCCGCCGTCGCGGAACACCGGGTGCGAGAACAGGTTGGTGGTCGCCATCGGCACCGTGAGGCCGGTCTCCTCCAGGGCCGCGCGGAACCGCTTGAGGATGGCCTCGCGGTCGGTGTCGGAGCTGCCGGGCGGGATGAGGTCGTCGTCGTGGAAGGTGACGCCGGACGCGCCGAGCCCGGCCAGGCGGCGCACCGCGTCGGCCCCGTCGAGCGGGGGCCGCACGGGCTCGCCGAACGTGTTCACCCCGCGCCATCCCACGGTCCACAGGCCGAAGGTGAACCTGTCCGCGGGTACGGGCTGGTAGTCGTTCATGATCGTGTCTCCTGAGGTAGGCGCGGGACTCCGCATTAGTTTGTCTAGTTCCCCAACTAATTGTCAACGGGGTGGCCGCGCAGAACCGCGACCCCGCCTCCGGGCAGGGCCATCCCCTCCGCGGAGGCACCCGACACCAGGTCACGTGCCCCCGAGTCCAGTCCGAACCGGGCCGGATCGATGCGCCGCGGCCGGTTGTCGTGGTTCGTGACGAACACCCACGCCCCGTCCCGGTCCACGCGCCGCACCACGTCCAGCCCCGGCTCGGGGAAGGGGCCCGTCCCCGCCGCCTCCGCCAGCAGCCGGGCCAGTCCGCGGTCCGTCAGCCGCGCCGACAGGTACCAGGCCTCGCCCGCGCCGTGGCGCCGCCGGGTCGCCGCCGGGAGTCCGTCCAGCGGTCCGCCCGCGTAGTGCGCCACCGCCTCGGCCCCCGCCAGGTGGACGTGCTCGCTCCACAGGGTCACCTCCTCCCGCACCGACCCCAGGTCCATGCCCACCGACTCGCCGGACGGCAGCGGGTACACCTCCTCCACCCGCACCCCCAGCAGGTCGCGCAGCGCGCCCGGGTAGCCGCCGGTGCGCACGGTCCCGTCCGGGTCGGCGACCCCGCTCAGGAAGGTCACCACCAGGGTCCCGCCGTCCTCGGTGTAGCGGGCCAGCCGCTCGGCCGCCCCGTCCGACAGCAGGTACAGCGCGGGTACCACCAGCAGCGGCACCCGGGGCAGGTCCCGGTCGGGGCGCACCATGTCCACCGTGCGTCCCGACCGCCACAGGACCCGGTGCGCCTGGCGCACCGACTCCAGGTAGTCCACGCCCCGCGAGGGCAGCGACGGGCTGCCCAGCGCCCACCAGCACTCCGGGTCCCAGGTGAGGGCCGCGTCGGCGACCACGTCGGCGTCGCGCACCTCCGCCACCCGGGGCAGCAGGCTCCCCAGTTCGCACACCTCGCGGAAGATCCGCGAGTCCGGCCCGGCGTGCGGCACCATCCCCGAGTGCCACTGCTCGGCGCCGCCCCGCGAGGCCCGCCACTGGAAGAACATCGCCCCCCGCGAACCCCGGGCCACGTGCGCCAGGCTGTGCCGCACGGTCTCGCCGGGGGCCTTGGGACGGGTGACCTCGCCGGTGTAGGTCACCCCGGCCGCCTGCTCCATCAGCACCCACGGCCGCCCCGGGCCGGGCACCCGCTCCGCCCACGAGCGCGCCAGGTCGGCCGAGAAGGCGGTCTGCTCGGCCCCGCCCGCACCCGTGCGGTCCGGGTAGTCGTCCACGGCGACCAGGTCCACGTGCTCGGCCCACCGCCACGGGTCCACCGGGACCCAGTCGCCGAACGCGAGGTTGGTCGTGACCGGCGTGTCCGGGCGCACGGCGCGCAGCACGTCGCGCTGGGACAAGAAGTGGTCGAGCATCGCGTCGGACAGGAACCGGCGAAAGTCCAGCACGTGCGCCGGGTTAGGCAGGTACTGGGTGGCGCGCGGCGGCTGGACCTGTTCCCACTCCGAGTAGTGCTGGCTCCAGAACGCCGTCGTCCACGCCGCGTTGAGCCGGTCCAGGTCGCCGTGGCGCCCGCGCAGCCAGTCGCGGAAGGCCCGGGCGGTGTGCTCGGAGTGGGACCACGTCCCGTACTCGTTGTGCACGTGCCACATCCGCAGCGCCGGGTGGGAGGCGTACCGCTCGGCCAGGGCCCGGGCGACACGCACGGAGGCCTCCCTGTAGGCCGGGGCGCACACGTCGTAGGTGTCGCGGCTGCCGTGGGTGAGCCGGGTGCCGTCGGCGGTCACCGGCATCGCGTCGGGGTGGGCGAGGCCGAACCACGGCGGGGGAGAGGCGGTCGGGGTGGCCAGCGCGACCCCGACCCCGTTCTCGTCCAGGCGGTCCATCACCCGGTCCAGCCAGCCGAACCGGTACTCGCCCTCCCCCGGTTCGAGGAGGGACCAGGAGAAGACGCCGACCGTCACGAGGTTGACCCCGGCGCGGCGCATCAGCTCCACGTCCTCCGCCTGGACATCCTCCGGCCACTGCTCGGGGTTGTAGTCGCCGCCGAACCAGAGCGGAGAGGGCATGGAGACTCCTTCTAGTTTGATGTGTGCGCCAACAAAGTAGGGCGAAAACCCTTTCGGCGACACCCCCCACGCGAGGAGTACACATGCCCGAAGCACGACAGGTCCGCACCCGCCACCCCGTCGGGGACTGGGAGGACGCGCTGGTCACCGGCAACGGGCGCCAGGGAGCGCTCGCGCACTCGACGGCCGGCGGGATCCGCCTCACCCTCGGCCACGAGAGGCTCTTCCTCCCCGTCGCCGAGTCGCTGCCCGCCCCCGCGACCGCGCGCCTCCTGCCCGAACTGAGGGAACTCCTGCGCCGGGGCCGATCCCGGGCCGTGGCCGAGCGGATCGTGGCGGCGGCCGCGGAGGAGCACCCGGGCTACGCCGGCACGCGGTGGATCGACCCGCTCGTGGGGGCCGCCGTGCTCTCCTACACGCCGTTCGACCCGCGAGGAGGGCCGGTCACGCGCACCTGCGACCTGGACTCGGGGCTGGTCACCGAGGAACTGCCGGACGGGACCGCGCACCGGGTCTTCGCCTCACGGGCCGACGACGCGGTGGTCGCCGAGATCGCCTCTCCGGCCGGCCTGGACGGGCGGCTGCGGCTCACCCCGCTGGAGGAGCGTCCGCCGGTCCCGCTCGCGGTGGACTCCGGGGCCGCCCCCGGCCTGCTCACCCTGCGGGTCGGCTTCCCCGAACGGCCATCCGGCACCCTGCCCGGATACACGGTGACCTGCGCCGTCAGCGCGGAGGGAGGGTCGGTCCGGGCCGACGGCGCCGGACTGGAGCTCCGGGGGGTCGGGAGGCTCCGGCTCGTGGCCCGCGTACGGGTGGAGGCCCCGGAGCCGGGGGCGCCCTCCACCGGCCCCGGCCCCGGCCCCGGCCCCGGCACCGGCCCCGGTCCCGGTGCCCCGGTGTCCGCGGGCGGCCAGGCCCCGGAGGCGCCCTGCGGAGGGACCCCCGGCACCGCCTTCGACGGGATGCTCGACCGCCACCGGGCGGTGCACGGCGCACTCATGTCCCGGTTCCGGCTGGAGCTGGACGGCGGCCCCGGGCAGCCCGCCCACGACGCCCCGGGCGAGGACCTCCTGGCGGCCGGACCCACCCCCGGCCTGGTCACCCGGCTGGTCGACGCCGGACGGTACGCGATCGTCTCCAGTTGCGGCGACCTGCCGCCCACCCTCCAGGGGGTGTGGAGCGGCACCTACGATCCCCCGTGGCGGTCGGGGTACACCTTCGACGGCAACCTGCCCTCCGCCGTCGCGGCGCTGCACGCCACCGGCACGCCCGAGCTGATGGCCGGCCTGTTCGACCTGCTCGACGGCATGGCCGGGGACCTCGCCGAGAACGCCCGGCGGCTCTACGGCTGCCGGGGCGCCCTGCTGCCCCCGCACGCCTCCACCTCCGGGCGGCACAACCACTTCGGCCCCGAGTGGTGCCTGACCTGCTGGACCGCCGGCGCGGCGTGGATGTCCCGCCTCTACTGGGACCACTACTCGTACACCCGCGACCGCGCGTTCCTGCGCGAGCGAGCCCTGCCCTTCCTCACCGCCGCCGCCGAGTTCCACGAGGACTTCCTCACCGACGAGGGCTTCTCCCCCTCCTACTCGCCCGAGAACACCCCGGGCGACGGCGACGGGCAGGCCGCCGTCAACGCCACCATGGACGTGGCCGTCGTGCGCGACCTGGTCCGCAACCTGGTGCGGGCGCACCACGTCCTGGGCGAGCCCGGCGCCCGTCGCTGGACCCGGCTGGGGGCGCGGCTGCCCGGCTACCGGATCGCCGGGAACGGCGAACTCGCCGAGTGGGCGGGTCCGGCCGGACCGGTCGGGCAGACCGAGCGGCACGGCCACCGGCACGCCTCCCACCTCTGGCCGCTCTGGTACGAGTCCGACCCCGCGTTCGCCTCGCCCCGGCTGCGCGCCGCGGCCGTCGCCGCCGTGCGCGCCCGCCTGGACTGGTGGCGCGGCCAGGAGTCCGACGAGATGGCCTTCGGCCTGGTCCAGCTGGGCCTGGCGGCGGCCCGCCTCGGCCTGGCCGCCGAGGCGCACGAGACCCTGGCGCTGCTGGCCACCCGCTACTGGCGGCCCACCCTGGTGCCCACCCACAACCGGGGCAGCCTGTTCAACGTGGACATCGGCGGCGGGTTCCCGGCGGTCGTGGCGGCGATGCTGGCCGGATCCGGCGAGGGGCGCCTGGACCTGCTGCCCGCCCTGCCCCGGGAGTGGCCCTCCGGGCGGGTGGAGGGACTGCGGGCGCGCGGCGGGGTCGTCGTGGAACACCTGGAGTGGTCCGAGGGCCGGGCGTCGGCGCGGCTGAGGTCGGTGGAGCCCCGCCGGACGCTGGTCGGCCTCCCCGACGGGACCCGGCGACGGGTGTCCCTGGTGCCGGACCGAACGGTTTCCCTGCGGTTCCGACTGGTTACCGTTCAGTAGTCGAAGCGCTTCGAAATTTCTCGCACAACACCCCTTGCCGCGTTGTCGCCCGGCTACTCAGAATAATGGTGAATTCGTGTCCGCCCCGGGAACCGGATTTCCCGGGGCGGGCATACCCCCCCGATTCCCCAAGGAACCCGCACATGTCCTCCGAACGAGAACGGCCCCCCGGGCGAAGGCGCGGACTGCCCGCGCTCGCCCTCGCCGCGGCCACCGCACTGGCCGCGTCCACCGTCGCCCTCACCACCGCGGCCGGAGCCGCCCCCGCCGAGCCGTCGACCGCGCAGAGCGCCTACGAGTGGGACAACGTCCGGATCAACGGCGGCGGCTTCGTCCCCGGCATCGTCTTCAGCGAGACCGAGCCCGGCCTCGCCTACGCCCGCACCGACATCGGCGGCGCCTACCGCTGGGATCCCGGCGCCCAACGCTGGATCCCTCTGCTGGACTGGGTCGGCTGGGACGACTGGGGCTACACGGGCGTCGTCAGCATCGCCACCGACCCCGTCGACCCCGACCGCGTGTACGCGGCCGTGGGCACCTACACCAACGACTGGGACCCCTCCAACGGAGCCATCCTGCGCTCCGACGACCGGGGCGAGACCTGGGAGGCCACCGAGCTGCCCTTCAAGCTCGGCGGCAACATGCCCGGCCGCGGCCTCGGCGAGCGCCTGGCCGTCGACCCCAATGACAACAGCGTCGTCTACTTCGGCGCGCGCGGCGGCCACGGCCTGTGGCGCAGCACCGACCACGGCGCCACCTGGGCCGAGGTGGAGGCCTTCCCCAACCCCGGCGACTACGTCCAGGACTCGAGTGACGAGACGGGCATGATGTCCGACATCACCGGTGTGACCTGGGTGGACTTCGACCCCCGCAGCGGCGGGGACGGCTCGGTCACGCAGGACGTCTACGTGGGCGTCGCCGACCTGGAGAACCCGGTCTACCGCAGCCAGGACGGCGGTCGGAGCTGGGAGCCCGTGCCGGGCGCGCCCACCGGCCACCTGCCCGCGCACTCGGTCGTGGACCACGAGGGCGGCCAGCTCTACATGGCCACCACCAGCACCCCCGGCCCCTACGACGGCGACTCCGGCGACGTGTGGCGCATGGACCTGGCGACGGGGGAGTGGACCAACGTCAGTCCCGTCCCCTCCGGTTCCGAGGACAACTACTTCGGCTACGGCGGCCTGACCATCGACCGGCAGGACCCGGACACCCTGATGGTCGCCACCCAGATCTCGTGGTGGCCCGACATCCAGATCTACCGCAGCACCGACCGCGGCGAGACCTGGACCCAGGCGTGGGAGTACAGCTCCTACCCCGAGCGCGCCAAGCGCTACGAGATGGACATCTCCGCCGCGCCCTGGCTGGACTTCGGCGGCGGCGGAACACCTCCGGAGACCCAGCCCAAGCTCGGCTGGATGACCCAGGCGATGGCGATCGACCCGTTCGACTCCGACCGCTTCATGTACGGCACGGGCGCCACCATCTACGGCAGCGACAACCTCACCAACTGGGATTCCGACACCACCTTCGACATCGAGGTCAAGGTGCAGGGGCTGGAGGAGACGGCCGTCAACGACCTGATCAGCCCGCCCGAGGGCGCTCCCCTGCACTCGGCTCTGCTCGACGTCGGGGGCTTCACCCACCAGGACCTGGACACCGCCCCCGACCGGATGTACCAGCAGCCCTACTGGGGCAACGGGACCAGCCTGGACTTCGCCGAGCTCAAGCCGGCGACCATCGCGAGGGTCGGCGGCAGCGACGAGGAGGCCGCCATCGGCCTGTCCACCGACGGCGGTGACAGCTGGTGGGCCGGACAGGAGCCCGCCGGGGTGACCGGCGGCGGAACGGTCGCGGTGAACGCCGACGGCTCGGCCGTCGTGTGGAGCCCCGACGGCACCGGCGTCCACGTCTCCACCACCGCGGGCTCCTCCTGGACCGCCTCCACCGGCGTGCCGGCGGGTGCGCGCGTACAGGCCGACCGGGTGGACCCGGACGTGTTCTACGCCGTCTCCGGCGGCACGTTCTACACCAGCACCGACGGCGGGGCCACCTTCACGGCGCGCTTCGACGGGCTTCCGGCCGAGGGCGACATCCGCTTCGGCGCGGTGCCCGGCCACACCGGTGACGTGTGGGTCGCCGGAGGCGCCGGCGACCACTACGGCATGTGGCGGTCCACGGACGCAGGGACCACCTTCGAGCAGATCGGGGCCGTGGACGAGGGCGACGCGGTCGGCTTCGGCGCGCCCGCGCCGGGCGCCGACTACCCGGCGGTCTACACCAGTTCGAGGATCGACGGCGTTCGCGGGATCTTCCGCTCCGACGACGCGGGCCGGAGCTGGGTGCGGATCAACGACGACCAGCACCAGTGGGGCTGGACGGGAGCGGTCGTCACCGGCGACCCGAACGTCTACGGCCGTGTCTACGTCGGCACCAACGGGCGCGGCATCATCTACGGCGACCTGGCGGACGGCGGCGGTGAGGTCGACCCCGATCCGTCACCGGACCCGACGGAGGACCCGGGCGGGGAACCCGACCCCTCGCCCTCCCCGGACCCCGAGCCCGGCGGGTGCGGAGTCGAGTACGGCGTCGGCAACACGTGGACCGGAGGGTTCCAGGCCGGGGTGACGGTCACCAACACCGGCACGGAGGACCTGGACGGCTGGGAGGTCGGCTGGGAGTTCACGGCCGGTGAGGAGATCACCAGCCTCTGGAACGGCTCCCACACGCAGGACGGCGCGTCCGTGCGGGTCACCGACTCCGGGTGGAACGCCCGGATCGCCCCCGGCGACTCGGTGCGGATCGGCTTCAACGGCACCGTCGACGGCGAGCCCGCGGACCCGACCGGGATCACCCTGAACGGTCAGGCCTGCGACTGACGCCCTGACGCGGGAGAGGGCCGGGAACCACGCGGTTCCCGGCCCTCAGCCACGTCCGCGTGCGCCCTCGGACGGCCGCGCCGCCAGGAGGAACGCGCCGATCGCGAGGGCGCCCGCGGCCAGCATGACCACGGCCATCGGGGCGGCGGTGTGCTCTCCGCCCAGACCCACCAGCGGGGTGACGGCGGCGGCCAGGCCGAACTGGAGGGCGCCCATCAGCGCCGACGCACTGCCGCCCGCGCGGGGGACGGCCGCCATGGCCAGCGCCGTGGCGTTGCCCATGACCAGGCCGATGCTCGCCACCGACACGAGCATGGACAGCGCCAGCCACCCGACGGGTGCTCCGGTGGCGACGAGCAGTCCGGTGCCGACACAGCCGGCCATGGACAGCACCAGTCCGGCGCCCAGTAGGCCGCGCACCGAGCGGGTGGCCGCCAGGCGGGCCGACAGGGCGCTCACGGCCGACAGAGCCAGGGCGTTGGCCCCGAACGCCGCGCCGTACGTCGCCGCGTCCAATCCCATCATGGCCTGGTACACGAACGGTGAGGCCGAGATGTAGGACATCATCACCGCGAACGCGAAGCCGAAGGTGAGCGCGTACGCCAGGAAGGCGCGGGAACCCAGCCCGGAGGGCGCCGAGTGCCGCGTCGCCGACCGGCCGGGCTCCGCCGACCGCTCCCGTGCCTTCGACCGCGCCGCCGCCGGGCGGGATTCGGGTACGGCCAGGAGCACCGCGGCCAGCATCGCCACGGAGAGGGCGAGCACGATGCCCAGCAGCCCCCGCCAACCCAGCGGCCCCAGCAGGAGCCCGCCGAGCACGGGCCCCACGACCGGGGCCACGCCGAGCACGATCATCATGAGGCTGAAGGCGCGTGCGGCGGCCTTCCCCCGCGCGAGGTCGGAGACGATCGCACGGCCGATCACCATCCCGGCGGCGCCGCCCAGTCCCTGGACCAGCCGGGCCGCGACCAGCACTCCGGCGGTCGGGGCGAGGGCCGCCACCGCGCCCGCCACCACGCACAGCACCGCGCCCGCGATGAGCGGCCACCGCCGCCCGAAGCGGTCCGACAGCGGGCCGAAGACCAGGTGCCCGGCGGTCAGTCCGACGAGGAAGGCGGTCAGGGTCGCCTGGATCGCGGTGGAACTCGCGGACAGGTCCTCCGTCATGGCGGGGAAGGCGGGCAGGTACAGGTCCATGGCCAGCGGGGCCACGGCCGAGAGCAGGCCCAGGACCAGGAGCAGGCCGGTGCCGATCCGGCCGGTGCCGCCGGTGTCGGGTGGCGCCTCGCGGGGGTGGCGCCGTGCGGTGTCGTGCATGGTGGGTGGTCGCCCCGTCCTAATGGTTATTTAAAGATAACTATTATCGCATCATAGTTACACTGGACGGGTGACACCACATGACGACGATCACGACGAGCTGCTGGCCGACCTCGCCCACGCCGTCCAGGACCTGGCGCGGGAGCTCAGACGCGGCGACGACTCCGGCATCGCCCCGCTCACCGGCACGCAGGTGACGGTGCTGCGCTACCTGGACGGCCACCCCGGGGCTCGGCCCGCGGCCGTCGCCGAGGCACTCGGCCTCCAGCGCAGCAATCTGAGCGCGGCGCTGCGCGTACTCCAGAACGAGGGCCTGGTCCGCCGCGAGGCCGACCCCGAGGACGCCCGCGTGGGCCGGCTCCACCTCACGGACCGGGCGGACGAGAACATCCGCCGCCTGGGCGTGATGTGGTCGCGGCGGCTGGCGGCCGTGGCCGGGGGAAGGCGGCGGGACCGGATCGCGGACGCCGCGGACCTGATCGACGACCTCGCGCGCGCACTGCGCTCGAACGGTGCCGATCCCCGGCCGGACCCGTTCTGAACGGTCGGGCCCGCGGCCCGGGCGGTCACCGTCGGAGACCGCGGGGACCTCTGCGGACAGGATCCGCGGCCGGTCCGCTCCCCGGGCGCCCTGGGGCCACGCGCAGGGAACCGCCCTCCCGGCCCGCGTTCGGGAGGGCGGTTCCGTGCCCTCGGAGCGGGCGGTCAGCCCTTCACGGCACCGATGATGACGCCCTTGGTGAAGTGCTTCTGCACCAGCGGGTAGATGAACGTGACCGGCACCAGCGCCACCACCACGATGGCCATCTGGATGGCCAGGTTGGGCGCCGACGCGGTTCCTCCCTGCACCGCGTCGCCGATCACCGAGCTCGAACTGAGCTGCTGGCCCTGCTGCACGTACTGGCGCAGCACCAGTTGCAGCGGCCACTTGGAGTTGTCGTTGATGTAGAGGATGGCGTTGAAGAAGGCGTTCCAGTAGCCCACCGCGTAGAACAGGCCGACCACCGCGGTGACGCCCTTGGACATGGGCAGGACCAGCCGGGTCAGGATGGTCCACTCGCTCGCCCCGTCCACGCGGGCGCTGTCGCCGATCTCCTGGGGCAGGTTCATGAAGAACGCCCGCATCACCACCAGGTTGAACGCGTTCACCGCCGTCGGCAGGATCAGCGACCAGTAGCTGTCGATCATCCCGAGGTCGCTGACCAGCAGGTACAGCGGGATCATCCCGGGGGCGAACAGGAAGGTCAGCAGCACCGCGAACAGCAGCGGCCGGTGCCACAGCGATCCCGGTTGGGACAGCCCGTACGCGGCCAGGACGGTCGCGACCAGGCTGACCAGGGTTCCCACCGCGGTGACCCCCAGGCTGACCAGGACGGCCCGGGTCACCACGCCTCCGCTGAACAGGTCGGCGTAGGCCTGGAAGGAGATCCCCTGCGGGACCAGCACCAGGCCGCCCGCGCTGTTCACCGCCGCCGCGGGGGACAGGCTGGTCAGGATCACGACGTAGAGGGGGAAGACGATGACGACCGCGATGGCGGCCAGTGTGGTGCTCTTCGCCGCACTCGCGGGAAGGCTCGGGCGCTCCGCCCAGACGGGGCGGTCCTTGAACAGTGTGCTCATGCTCGTCGGTAGATTCCGTGTTCGCCCATCTTGTGGGCCAGCTTGTTGGCCAGCAGGATGAGGACCAGTCCGACCACGCCCTTGACCAGGCCCGCGACCGCTCCCGCGCTGAAGTTCCCCGTCACCAGGGTCTGGTGGTAGATGAAGGTGTCCAGGACCTCCGACACGTTCGAGCCGAACGCGTCCCGCTGTAGGTAGAACTGCTCGAAGCCGACGTTGAGGATGTCACCGAGCTTGAGGATGAGCAGCAGGATGATCACCGGCCGCAGACCCGGCAGGGTGATGTGCCACATGCGCCGCCACCGCCCGGCGCCGTCCACGGCGGCGGACTCGTAGAGGTTCTGGTTCACGGCCGCCAGCGCCGCGAGGAAGATGATCGTCCCCCACCCGGCGTCCTTCCAGATCATCTGGGAGGTGACCACGAACAGGAACGCGTCCGGGTCGGTCATGATCTCCAGCGGCGCGTACCCGTTCTGCCGGAGCATCTGCGAGAACAGCCCGGCACCGCCCAGGATCTGCTGGAACAGGGTGACGACCAGGACCCAGGAGAAGAAGTGCGGCATGTACACGACGCTCTGGAGCACCAGCCGCAGCCTCGGGGAGAGGACGCTGTCCAGCAGGATGGCCAGGGCGATGGGGATGGGGAAGAAGAACACCAGTTGGACGGCGGCGATCATCAGGGTGTTGCCGACCGCGCTCCAGAAGCGGGGGTCGGTGAACAGCCGCTCGAACTGGGTCAGTCCCACCCACGGGCTGCCCAGCACGCCGTCCCAGGGGTTGTACTCCTGGAAGGCGATGACGTTGCCGAGGGTCGGCGTGTAGTGGAACACCGCCAGCAGCCCGATCGCCGGGAGCGTCATCAGCAGCAGTTGCCAGTCGCGGCGCAGCCTGGCCGACAACGAGGGCCTGGCGCGCACCGAGGCGTGCCCGCCCCGGTGGTCGGGGACGGCCGGGGGCCGCCCCCGGCCGCCGCGCCGGCGGGGCGCGGAGGACGGGGGCGGTGCCTCGCTCGTGGTCACGGTCCGCTCAGTCACGTCCGTGCTCCTGGAGGACCTTCATGTAGAACTCCCGGCCCTCGTCGCCGCCGTCGCGGCGCCAGTTCGCGACGGCCTCGTCCAGTGCCCCGAGGCCCTCGCGGCCCCGGATGATGTCCTCCACCCTGTCGGTCATGGGGGTCTCGGCCGCGGAGAAGCGCTCGGGGCGCTGGATGCGGATGCCCGCGAACGGGTCCTCCTCGGTGAACTGCGCCGCGTGGTTGTACCAGTCGCACTTCCACTGGACGAAGTCCGGGTACTGGCTCTCGGTGACCGCCGGGGGACGCCCGCTCAGGAAGTAGTAGCCGTCGTTGACCTCCGCGTTGCCCGTGTCGGTGAGCTGCGGGGCGCCGTCGTCGTTGAGCTCGTGGTGGACGCCCTCCTCGCCGTAGCGGTAGTCCATGTACTCCCGCGTCCCGAACGGCGCGGCGCAGAAGTCGAGGATGCCGAGGATCTCCTCGACCTGCTCCGGCTCCATGCCCTTGCGCACGAACACGGACTGGCCGGAGGGGTCGCTGCGGTGCATGACGGGGTCGCCGCCGCCGTTGCCGAAGACCGGCATCAGGTCCAGGCGGAAGTCGGGGTTGTCGCCGAGCATCTGCATGTAGGCCTCGTGCCAGGCGCCGATGCCGTCCTGGTTGAAGACGATCTGCCCGGAGTTGAGCAGTTCCTTGGCGTTGTCGCCCTGGGCGACGATGTCTGGGTGGACCAGCCCGGCGTCGAACACCTTGCGCATGTACTCGACGCTGGCCCTCCACTCGTCGGTCTCGAACATGTGGACGAGCTCGCCGCCCTCGTAGCGCCACTGCTTGGGCGCGCCGAAGACCTGGCGCATGCTGAGGTTGAAGTCGCCGAACGCCCAGCGGTTGTTGTCGGGGTCGTTGACCTCCTCGCCGATCGCGAAGAGGTCGTCGGGGCTGGAGGGCGGCTCGATGCCGTACTCCTCCATGAGGTCGCGCCGGTACAGGACCCAGTTGCCGAAGGGCTCGGAGGGCCAGGGCACGCCGTGGAGCCGCTGGTTGAAGACGTTCCACCGCCAGGCGTCGCTGTCCAGGTTGGCGAGCAGGGGGTAGGCCCGAGCCGCGTCACCGGCCAGGTGGGGGGTCAGGTCCTCGAAGAGCTCGCCGACGGCCCGGTTGAACTGCGGGATCAGGTTGATGGTCCAGTCGGGGATCATCGTGATGTCGGCGACGTCGCGTCCGGCGATCACCGCGTTCATCTTGTCGATGACCGTGTTGCCGTCCTGGAAGTTGAACTCGACCGTGGCGCCGAGGCGCCCGTTGACGTAGTCGAAGAAGGAGTTGGCGCCCAGGCCGGGCGGGATCGGACCCCACAGGGGGGTCATCGCCGTGTAGTGCCCGCCCCTGCCGGGGGCCTCGGGCATGGCCCGGACGAAATTCTCGGGGTAGGCGGTGAACCCGTCCGGAGCGCCGTGCCGCCCCTTGATGTCGGGGGTGACCCCCTCGAACGGGATGTGGGTGGGGATCAGGTCGTCCAGCGAGCCGGCGTCGGAGGCGGACCCGCCACCGCCGCCGCCCGACCCCGACCCGCAGCCGGAGAGGGCGCCCGCGGTGAGCGCGGCGGTGGTGGAGGCACCCACCAGGCCGAGGAAGCGGCGCCGGCGTATCGCCGGGCGCAGGGGGTGGGAAGGCATAGCGTCGTTCCTTCGGTAGGCCAGGCCGCAGCCCAGGGGGGTAGGAAACGAAGGGCCATTTTGCTATGAATTAGTTGGCCGTTTAGGCAAACAAATTACTCCACTGTGAAGTAGCACACAAGGCCCTCCGGTATCGAAGTCGAAGCGGTTCGATTTCCGAGAGCAATACTCCCTGTGCGCGAGAGGCGGACACCCCCCATGACCAGTCAGACACCGGTACCGCCCTACCGGAACCCCGACCTGCCGGACGAACACCGTCTGGACGACCTGCTCGGACGCCTCACCACCGAGGAGAAGATCGGCCTGCTCCACCAGCACCAGGCCCCCGTCGAACGCCTCGGCATCGGCTCCTTCCGCACCGGGACCGAGGCCCTGCACGGCCTGGCCTGGCTCGGACCGGCCACCGTCTACCCGCAGGCCGTCGGCCTGGCCAGCACCTGGGACCCGGACCTGGTCCGCCGCGTCGGCCGGGCCACCGCCGACGAGGTGCTCGCCCGGCTGGACGCGGGCGCCGGGCGCAACGTCTGGGCGCCCGTGGTCAACCCGCTGCGCGACCCCCGGTGGGGCCGCAACGAGGAGGGCTACTCCGAGGACGCCTGGCTGACCGGCCTCCTGGCCGCCGCCCACGCCCGCGGACTGGCGGGGGAGGGACCGCGCCTGCGCACCGCGCCCACCCTCAAGCACTTCCTCGCCTACAACAACGAGGAGGACCGCTGCACCACCTCCAGCGACCTGCCGCCGCGCGTCCTGCGCGAGTACGAGCTGGAGGCCTTCCTGCCCGCCCTGGCCGACGGGGCGGCCGTGGCCGTCATGCCCTCCTACAACCTGGTCAACGGACGTCCCGCGCACCTGAGCCCGCTGATCGAGGACGTGCTGCGCCGGGCCGCCCCCGACCACATCCTGGTGGTCAGCGACGCCTACGCCCCCGCCAACCTCACGGAGGCGCAGCGCTTCCACCCCGACCTGCCCACCGCCTACGCGCACGCCGTCCGGGCCGGCCTCGACAGCTTCACCCAGGACGACGACCGCACCGAGGCCACACTCGGGCACGTGCGCGAGGCGCTGCGGCGGGGACTTCTCGCCGAGGCCGACATCGACCGCGCCGCTCGGCACGTGCTGTCGGTCCGCCTCCGGCTGGGCGAGTTCGATCCCGGGTTCGGGGCCGGAGGCGGGGACCTGCTGGCCGGTGACGGATCGGCCGGGGTCGCCGTGGACGGGGGAGCCCTCGACACCCCCGAGCACCGGGCGCTGGCCCGTGAGGCGGCCACCCGCTCGCTCGTGCTGCTGCGCGAGGACGGGGTGCTGCCGCTGCGCGGCGTGCGCCGGGTCGCCGTCGTCGGCCAGCTCGGCGACACCGTGCTGGAGGACTGGTACAGCGGCACACTGCCCTACTCCGTCACCGCGCGGGCCGGGATCGCCGAACGCGTCGAGACGGTGTTCTGCGAGGGGGTCGACCGCGTACACCTGAGCTCGTCCGGCCGGAGCGTGGTCGTCGAACCGGGAGAGGGGGAACCGCTGCGGCTGGAGGGCACGGTCCACGACGCCGGGGGAAGCGCGTTCGACCTCCTGGACTGGGGAGGCGGGGCCCTGGCGCTGCGTTCGGCGGCGACGGGCGCGTACCTGGACGAGGGCCCGGACGGCACCCTGGTCTGCACCGCCCCCGGCCCCGGCACCTGGGAGGTGCGCCAGACCTTCCGCCTGGAGGAGGCGGAGCCGGAGCGGTTCGCGCTGGTACAGATCCACACAGGACGCCACGTCCGAGTCGGCGGCGACGGCACCACCCTCGTGCTGGCCGAGGGAGCGGAGCACGCCGTGCCCTTCCGGATCCGGGGCCTGGGCAGCGGCGCCGACGAGGCCGCGCGGGTGGCCGCCACCGCCGACGCGGCGGTGGTCGTCCTGGGCGACCACCCCATGGTCAACGGGCGCGAGACCGAGGACCGGGCCGACCTGGACCTGCCCGCCGCCCAGGAGCGTGTGCTGCGCGCCGTGCGCGGGGCCAACCCGGCCACCGTCCTGGTACTCAGCAGCGGATACCCGTTCGGGACCACGTGGGCCGACGAACACGTTCCGGCGATCCTGTGGTCGGCGCACGGCGGCCAGGAGTACGGGCACGCGCTCGCCGACGTGCTGTTCGGCGACGCCGAGCCCGCCGGACGGCTCACCCAGACCTGGTACCGGTCCGCCGACGACCTGCCCGGGATGCTCGACTACGACATCATCGGCGCGCGCGGCACCTACCTGTACTTCGAGGGGGAGCCGCTCTACCCGTTCGGGCACGGACTCGGCTACACGCGGGTCGAGTACGCGGAGCCGGTGGTCGGGGTGGAGGACGGACGGGTCACCGTCACGGTCACGGTCGCCAACACCGGGACGCGGCCCGCCGAGGAGGTGGTGCAGGTGTACACCCGCCAGCTCGCCTCACGGGTGCGGACCCCGCTGCGGGCGCTGCGCGGATTCGCCCGGGTGCGCGTGGAACCGGGGAGCGGCGCCGTGGCCACGGTGTCCTTCGACGTGGACCGGCTCGCCCTGTGGGACACCACCCGGGACCGCTTCGTGGTGGAGGAGGCGCCGCGCGAGGTGCTCGTCGGGCGCTCGGCGACCGACATCCGCGCCACCGCCGCCCTGGACGTGCCCGGCGAGGACATCCCGCCCCGCGACGCGCTCACCCCGTGGTCGGCGGCGGGCTACGACGACGCCCGGGACACCTCGCTGTGCCCGCTCACCCCGGAGCGGGGCGACGCCGTGCGCTCACGCGGGAAGGGCGCGTGGGCGGCCTTCCACGGAGTCGACCTCGGCGACGGGGCCACCGGGTGCCGCCTGCGGGTGAACGCCGAGCACGCCTGCGTGCTCCGGCTGCGCCTGGACGACCCCGAGGAGGGGCCGACCGTCGCCGAGGTCGACGTCCCGGCGGGCTCCGACGGCTACGACTTCACCGAGGTCGGCGCGGCCGTCGCCGGCGCCCGGGGGATCCGCGACCTCTACCTGGTCTTCGACCGTCCGGGCGCGGCCGTCGCGACCCTGGGGTTCGTCCGCGGCTGACGGGAGGCTCAGGCGGGGTCCGGGGCGGTGGGGACGGCCGGTGCCCGGGGCTCGGGCAGGGGCAGCAGCCCCGCGTCGAGCGAGTGGATCATCGCGGTGGCCCCGCCCCGGGCCGCCGCGCTCAGCCCCAGGGACGACAGCTCCACCCGGCAGCCGCCCGCCCCCGGAGCGAACGAGCTCGCCACCGACTCCGCCCGGCAGTTCGGCAGCAGCCACGGCCCCATGGGCACGAAGTAGCCGCCCAGCACCACCAGGCCCGGGTTGGTGACGTTGATGAGCATGGCCAGGCCCCGGCCCAGCCACGTGCCCGCCCGCTCCAGCGCGCCCACGGCCGTCGCGTCGCCGCCGCGGGCGCGCTCCACCGCCGCCTCCACCAGCCGGGCGACGTCGTCGCCCGAGAGCGGGCGGTCCGGGACCAGGTCGGGTACGGCCCCGCGCAGGATCGTCCCGATCCCGGCCAGCGCCTCCAGGCATCCCCGCCGCCCGCACGCGCACTCCGGCCCGTCCGGGACCAGCGACAGGTGGCCCACCTCGCCCGCGAACCCGCTGGAACCGCGCAGCGGCTCCCCGCCGACCAGCAGTCCGGCGCCGATCCCCACCTCGCCGGTCAGGTACACCAGGTCGGCCGTGCCCGCGAACGAGCCCACCCGGTACTCGGCCACCGCGCCCAGGTTCGCGTCGTTGTCCACACGCACCGGGACGCCCTCCATCCCGGCCTCGCGCAGCAGGTCCGACAACAGCCCGCGCAGCGGCACGTCGCGCCAGCCGAGGTTGGGCGCGTGCGTCACCGTCCCGTCGTCGATCAGCGCGGGGACCGCCACGCTCACCCCCACCACGGTGCGCCCGCTCAGCCCAGGGTCCGCGGCCATCGCGCTCAGGGTGTGCGCGATGTGCCGTGCGCACTCCCGCGCCCCGGCCGACCGGGCGTCGAAGGGGACGTGGCGGCTGACCAGTTCACGCTGGAGCAGGTCCACGGCGACCACCGACAGGTAGTCCACGTTGACCTCCAGGCCGACCGCGGCGATCGAGGAGTCGTCCAGGGCCAGCAGCACCCCGGGGCGGCCCACCCGCTGCCGGGAGTTGCGCCCCGTCTCCCGGACCAGCCCGCGCGCCATGAGGTCGGCGACCAGGCTGGACACCGTGGTCTTGTTCAGCCCGGTGGCCGAGGCGACCGCCGCCCGCGAGCAGGGGGACAGTTCGCGGACCGTGCGCAGCACGACCCCCAGGTTCGTCTCCCGAACCCTCTGGAAACTCACCGTTCCCGAACCGACCGTCACCTGGTCCCCCTCGCCTCGCCCGACGCGGCACACTGTGCCCGGATCGTACAGGGGCGTCCGGGCGCGCCCCGAAAACCGGTTGTGCCCTCCCGGAGTCTCTGGTGGGATCCGGAGCATGGTGCCCCACGACGTCTTCCGCGACCAGCCCGTCCTCACCGGGACGAGGGTCCGACTCGAACCGCTCGACGCCGTGACCGGCGCCCACTTCGTCGAACCCGTCCTGAACATGGACCCGGAGGTGCGCCGCCTCACCGGTACCCACCGCAGGTTCACCGAGGAGGAGCTGCTCCGCTGGGCCGCGACCCGCCCCGACCACCACGACCGCGCCGACTGGGTCGTCTTCGGCCGGGAGGACGGCGCCTCCCTGGGCGAGTGCGCCCTGATCGACCTGGACCCGGACAACGCCAGCGCGGGCTACCGGATCGCGCTCAACAGCATGTCCGTCACCGGCAGGGGCTACGGGACCGAGGCCACCGACCTGGTCCTGGAGTACGCCTTCACCGTGGCCGGGCTGCACCGGGTCTCCCTGGAGGTCTTCGCGTTCAACACCCGTGCCCAGAAGTCCTACGCCCGGTCCGGGTTCGTGAGGGAGGGCGTATGGCGCGGGTGCCTGCGCTGGGACGGTGAGTGGCACGACGCGGTGCTGATGTCGATCCTGGCCGAGGAGTACGCCGAGCTGCGCGCCGCCCGGAACCGGTAGCGGTTCTCCCGGCCCGCCGGCCCCAGCGGTTAGTCTCGGGCCCATGCCCGTTCCCGAGTTCCTCCTCGCACTGCGCCGACACGTCGGACACGGCCTCCTGCCCCTCGTGGGCGTGACGGCGGTGGTGATCGGGGAGGAGGGCGAGGTCCTGCTGCACCGGCGCGCCGACGACGGCCGCTGGTCCACGCCCGGCGGCATCCTGGAGCCCGAGGAGGAGCCCGCCCGGGCCGTGGTCCGCGAGGTCCGCGAGGAGACCGGCGTGGAGGTCGAGGTGGAGCGGCTCGCCAGCGTGGCCGCCCAGGAGCCCTTCACCTACCCCAACGGCGACCGGGTGCAGTTCCTGGACCTGGCCTTTCGCTGCCGTCCCGTGGGCGGCGCCCCCGACACCAGCGGCGACGAGACGCTGGAGGTGCGCTGGTTCGGTCCGGACGCCCTGCCGGACATGCCCCGGCGCATCCTCGACCGGATCGGGTACGCCCGCGAGGACCGCACGGACCCCTTCTACGTCACCTGAACCGCTTCCGGCCGACACGCCGACCGGGGGTCCACCACCCGCCGCACCGCCTGCCCCTAGGGTGTTCCGCGACCGCCGGGCACATACGGGCCCGGCCTTCCGAGATCCTTGACTTTCTCGAACGCGAGTTCGATAGGCTGCCCGCGTGAGTCTCCTGAACGAACAGATCGACGTCCGCTCCACCGAGGGCGGGAGCCCCGTGCGGTTCACCTGGCGCGGCCGCACCTTCCGGGTGCGCAGGATCATCGGTGACTGGCCCGTGCGCCCCGAGGCGCCCGGCACTCCCGCCACCGGGGTCCACATGCTCCGCGTCTCGGCCGAGTCCGACGCCGGCGAGCCCAGCATCGTCGACATCTCCCGCGACGCCGGGTCCGACCGCTGGACCATGCGCCGCCAGTGGAACTAGGGCGTGTGTGGTGGGTGCCGCCCGTCGTTTGGAGGGCGCTGCGCGCGGATCCCTCCTTGTCCGGGCGCCCTGTAGGCGGGAGCCTTCGGATCCGCCGGTATGGCGGCTCGGCCCGCGCCGCCGCCCGCCACCGCCCTCGAACGACGGCCTCCGGTCGCAGTACCTGTCGTCCCGCCTACGGATCCTCCAGAACCCCGTCGGCGCCCGAACGACACCCCCGGGGGCTGAGCGAGTACGCACAACACAGGTGGGACCCCGGGGTGTTAGAGGAAGACCCTGCCGCGCCGGGTGCGGTCGCGCAGGGCGGCCATCCGGCGGGTGTTCCCCGGCCGCCGGACCAGCAGGTGGTACAGCAGCAGCGAGAAGCCCCGGTCGGTGCGCGCCCGGTCCGCCATCTCACCCATGTTGATCCGCGTGTACAGGCGTCCGCCCCCGGCGGTGATCCGCGCGGCGTAGGCCCCCTCGGGGACGTGCGCGTAGGCGTGGTTGTCGGCCGTGTACTCCATGGCCCGCGACAGCGCCGCTCCCAGTCCGGGGACCAGGTCCGCGCCCAGGGTCGCGGTCCTTCGCCAGAAGCCGGCGTGTCCGGCGGCCACGTGCCCCAGCTGGTGCGCGACCAGGAAGGCCAGCGCCCGCGGATCACGGACCCTGCCGTCAGGACCGAACAGCTCGTCCGACAGCACCAGGTACCGGCGCAGCCCGTGCCCGGCGGCGTCCGTCTCCCGGTGGCGCCCTCCCACCCGCACGTACACCTCCGGGGTCCGGGACAGCCCCATCCCGGCGGCCAGCGACACCACCGTCCGGTACACCTCGGGGAACTGGGTGGGCGAGATCTTCACCGACTCCGCCCTGCGCCGCGCGTACAGCAGCCCCCGCACCTTCCAGTACACGGCGGCCACCGCGGCCGGGACGGCGGCCGCCCACACCCACGACCCCGTCGCGGACCACACCGCGTGGACCAGCCCGGCGGCCATCAGCAGGGTCACGCCCACGCACACGGCCAGCAGCGGCGCCTCCCACGGGTGCGCGGGCGCCGGGACGACCTCCTCGTCGGCGTCGAGCGCGTACGGTTCCCCGGGGTAGCCGGGAAGGGCGGGCCGCTGGTCCGCTCCCGGGCCGGACACCGCGGAACCGTCGGGCACACCGTGGACCGAACAGGCGGTGGCACGCCCCTCCGGCGGCGTCACATGGGACATCCTGCCTCCCCTCGGGTCGCGGCGGTCTGCGGGACGGCGGGGGATGACTACTTCCTGTGTCCGAATATTACTTTCCGCTGCCCTGGGGGTGGGGTTGGCGCGCGACGGCGTGTCCGGGACCCTGCCCGTCCAGCGGGCAGGAGCCGGTGCGCCGCCGCCTTCGGAGTACCCCCGTCACCGGGAGCCCCCCGATCCCGAAACGTCACCCGGGGTGACCGCGGTGGTCGGGGAGGCGGTCAGCCCGGCCGCTCGTACTGGCGCATCTCCTCGGCGAGCACGTCCAGGAAGCGGTCCACCTGCGCGGGGTCGTACCCCGGCCGCGCGCGTGTGGTGGCGAACTGGACCCGCTCCACCTCGGCGGCGGTGAGGGTCGCCCGTTCGGGCTGTCCCCGCTGGAGCACGCCCAGCGTGAACTCGGCACGGTCCAGGAAGTCGTCGACCTCCTGCTCGTTGTAGCCCGTGGTCAGCCGGGTCGTGGCGAACTGCTGCTCCCGGATGTCCTCGGGGGTCATCCCGAAGCCCCGTGGCGGCCGGGGCGGCCGGTCGGACGGCCCTGTTCCATGACGCTGCCGCGGTTCGTCCGGCGGATGGCCCTGGGTCCGCGAGGGAGTGCCCGGGACACCGGGGCCGCCAGGACGGCCCCGGCCTCCCACGGGTCCGGGGGGCGGGGGCGGCTGCTGCTGACCGTTGGAGCGCCCGAGCCCGCGTCCGGCCAGGTCGGCGACCACGGTGTCGAGGAAGTCGTCGACCTCGTCCTCGTGGTACCCCGGGCTCAGCCTCGTGGTGCGAAACCGCGCGTTGCGCACCTCGTCGGCCGTGATGAGGGGGCCGGTGCGCGGCCCGCCCTCCAGGGCGATGAGCGTCGCCTCGATCCGGTCCAGGAGTTCGTCGACGTCCTCCTCGTTGTAACCCGGGCGCAGACGCACCGTGTGGAACTTCTTTTCGCGGATGTCCGCCGGTGTCAGAGGCATGGTCCCCATTGTGCAGTTCCGAGGTTCTCCGGGCGGTTATCCCCGGGCTGTGCGCGACTCGGCGTCGTCGAGCCGTTCCGCGAGGTCGGACAGGACGTACGAGACCTGGCTGCGGTCGTATCCGCGCAGGACCAGGTCCAGGGTGGCCGCCCGCAGCTCCTGGGCGGTGATGGGGTCCGGGTTCTGCTCCGGAGGCAGGCCGGCGATCGGTATCGCCGCGTCGGTGAAGACCGGAGCGCCGGTGAGCGTGGCCAGAGTGAAGTTGACGCGGTCGATGAGACCGTCCACCTGGTGGCGGTGGAAGCCCCGCAGGACCACGTCGAAGGCGGGCAGCGGCTGGGGCGCAGGGGACGTCATGGACGCATTATGCCTGTCGGGGGTGGCCTCCGCCACACACCGCGGCCGTTTGCGGCCGGGTGCCTGCGTCCCGGTCCGCCTCACTGACGCGTGAGGTAGGTGGACAGGCCGAGGGCGATGGCGTCGGCGGCCCGCTTCCGCCACGCGGGGTCCTTCATGAGCGCGGCGTCCTCGGGGTTGCGCATGTTGCCCGTCTCCAGGAACACCTTGGGCACGTCGGACATGTTCAGCCCGCCCAGGTCGGTGCGCACGTCCAGGCCCTCGTCGGCGAGGTAGTCGGCGGTGGGGACGCCGCTGCCCTCCAGGTACGCGTGGTGGAGGTCCTCGGCGAGCAGCCGGGAGGGCTCCACGATGTCATCGGTGAAACCGTCGACGTCGCCGGGCGTGATCACGTGGAAGCCGCGCCCCGACTCGGGGCCGCCGTCGGCGTGGATGGACACGGCCGCGTCCGCCCCGGCCTCGTTGCCGATGCCCGCGCGCTCGTCGATGCACGGCCCGACGCCCTCGTTGTCCTCGCGGGTGAGGACGACCGTGGCGCCTTCGGCCTCCAGCCTCTCCTCGACCAGGACGGACAGCTCCCAGTTGAACTCGTGTTCGGCATAACCGCTCGTGGTCTCGGTGCCGACGGTGTCGCAGGCCTTCTCGTTCGGCCCGGCGGGGACCATCGCGCTGATCTCGTCGGAGGCGGAGGCGTTGCCGCCGTTGTGGCCGGGGTCGATGACGACGACCCGGCTGTCGAGGGGGCCGTCGTCGGCGGGTTCGCCGTCGGACCCGCCCGAGGCGCCGCCGTCGGACGGGTCGGCACCGTCCTCGGGGCCGGGAAGCGGCGGGGCCGCGGTGGGGTCGGCGCCGGACGGCGTTCCGGTCGACGCGGAGCAGGCGGCGGTGAGGAACAGGACCGAGGAGGCGAGGGACAGGGCGCGGACGGCGCGGCTCCGGGGCCCCGGCGGTACGGAGACGGGCATGCCCACAACCTAGCCGTTCGCGGTGTCCCGAACGTACCTCCGTGAGGGGCGCGGGGCACCGGGAACGCGACCGGTGCGGGAGTGCGGGATCCGGCCGGACGAGCGGCGGGCCGCCGGGCACATGGTCCCTCGCGCCGGAGGACACCGGATTGCCGGAAGCCATTCCAGAGACATTCCGGTGCGACACACTTATTAGTAAGACGCTTGATTCGTCGGTTGGTTTACAGGGACAGCAAAGATTTTTCCCAATCGAATGAGGCTGTCGCTCAGGGTAACATCGACATCTGGCGTGATGCCTTTGTTATGCCATTCATTGGCCTTTTACGGTCGCTCGATGTAAGCTCCTGGTCAGGAAACGGGACGTGGTTCCGACCCGGCCCCGCAAGGCTCCTCCGCCTTGTCGTTGCGGCCGTGTCCACCTGTTTCCGCTGGCAGTGGGCTTCTGTACGCCTTCGCCGTCCCCCATCCGACCCTGGTTCGTGATTCCCGCGCCCCGAGCTTCTCCACAGCCTGCGGTGGTACGCGTGTCCAGGCCAGCCCGACGAGTTCGGGCTGTGGCGATCCGAAGAGGATTGACTTGAAGAACAACCGCGTTACCGCGCGCCGCATTCTGCAGGGTGGTGCCGCTTTTGCCGCCCTGGGTGCGCTCAGCATTTCCACGGCTCTTCCCGCCGCCGCCGACACCCAGACCGTTGGCTGGGCCCACGCCAACGTCGCTGACGGGCTCGGTGTCGCCGCGACCCACATCACCCCGAAGGGCCAGGAGGACAGCGCCTCCAACGGTGGCACCTTCGCGCTCGACGACTACCTCAGCATCGACGCCTCCACCTCGGCCACGGTGAACGCCGGCGGGGCGACCTCGACGACCACGGTGAACAGCGCGCACCTCCAGCTCACCGCCTCCGACGTCGACGCGATCCTCGACGAGATCGAGAACCCCGAGGACAAGCCGTCCGAGGAGCCCTCCTCCCCCGAGAGCCCGTCCGACGAGCCCTCTCCTCCCGCTGAGACCCCGTCCGACGAGCCCTCCACCGACGACGGGACCGACGGCGGGACCGATGGCGGAACCGACGGCGAAGGCGACGGCACCGGTGGTGACGGCGCGGCCGACGGCGGCGCGGACGACGGTGAGGACGGGTCCGGTGGCGGTGAGGCCGGCGACGGCGCCGGTGGGACCGGCGGCGAGACCGGTGGAGCCGGCGACGGCGCCACCGCGCCGGAGGAGTCCGGCGACGAGTCCGGTGAGACCGGTGGCGAGAGCGGCGAAGGCGCCGGTGAGGCCGGCGATGGCACCGACGCCTCTTCCGCCCCGGCCGCCGCGGCCTCGGCCGAGGAGACCGTCACCCTGGAGGCGGACGACACCGCGCCGGCCGCCAACGGTGACGAGATCGTCCTCGACGCCACGATCAGCGGTGCGAGCGTCACCACCACGCAGAGCTGGAACGGCGACGTCTCCCACTCCTTCGAGGGCGGCGACGTCTCCATCGGGGTGAACGAGCTCGACGCCGAGGTCGGTCCCCTGTACGTCGACGAGGGCACCTACCCCTCCGAGGACGCCGGCTTCGAGTGGAACGACGCCTACACCGCCCTGCTGGTGGACGTCACCGTTCCCGGTCACTTCGAGGGCGGCTACGCGCTGGGTGTGACCTACGCCAGCATCGGCGCCGCTCCGGAGGAGGACCCCGGCAACGGTGGCGGCACCGGCGGCGGTGACGGTGACGAGGACAAGGGCGGTGACAAGGGCGACGACAAGGGCGACGACAAGAACCCGCCGGCCCGTGACCCCGAGACGCTGCCCAAGCCGGAGCCGAAGGCGACCGAGTCCCTGGCCCAGACCGGTAGCCCGGTGGTCGGCCTGATCGCGGCCGGTGCCGCGATCGCCACCGGCGGTGGCGCGGCCGCCTACCTCGCCCGCCGCAAGAAGAACGCCGCTGACTCCGCCACGGAGACCAGCGAGGACTAGGCCTTCGGCTTGGTGGTCGGCTGAGCCGACCGGGCCCCGGGGACGTGCTCCCCGGGGCCTTCCCGTGTTCCCGGCCCCTCACCGCCCCCGGCCCGACCGGTCCGCCCTGACCCCCGGCCTCCCGGACCCCGTCCTCCGGACCCGGCCCCGACCCCGGCCCCGACCCCGGGCTCCGGGCACCTGGAACTTCTGCCGGACCTCTGCCGGAAACCTCGGAACTTCTTGCCAAATGCCTCCGTTGTCTGGTGGTTGGTGCACATATGTCTGCCGATCGCCGTACGAGAGATGGTTTCCGTTTTGTGATCCAGGGGTTAGGCTCGCTGTAGCGGCCCCTCCACGCGCCGTACACCGGAGCCCTCTCCCGGGGCGGGAGGACTCCGGTGCGAATCCGCCCCGCACACCGCGGCCGGCCCTCCCAGACCGGCCCGGCAACCCTGTCCGCCGCTCGCGGCGGGCACGGGCCGACCCCCGGGTCGGACATCCCCCAGATACAACAGGAGTGTTGTGGTGTCTCCCGCCAAGTCGACCGCACGCCGCCTCGCCGGTGCCGGCGCCCTGTTCACCGCACTCGGCGTGATCGGCGCCGTGTCCGCGCTCCCGGCCTCCGCCGACCAGCTCGTCTGGGGAAACGCCCAGGCCTGGGTGTCCGACGGCGACGCCGTCGCCGGCTACTCGACCGCCACCGGTTTCGGCGGCACGACCGAGGGCAGCGCCGCGGCCGAGGACGTCTTCGGTCCGATGGCGCACTACCTGGAGATCGACGGCGAGAGCCACACCGTGGTCGACGAGGCGGGCGCGCGCGCCGCCTCCACCGTGCGGACCGCGACCTTCCGGATGGACGTCACCGACCTCGCCGCCCACGGGATGATCGACGTACCGCCGGACGCCGCGCTCCCCGACGCCTCGCCGTCCCCCTTCTCCCCGACCCCCGTCCCCTCCTCGGGGGCCGAGCCCACGGAGGAGGCCGCCCCGCTCCGGGACGCACCCGTCCCGAGCGACAAGGAGCCCCTGACCGGCGGGGAGGCGTCCGGGGCCGACGGAGGTGCCGGCACCGCCCCCGGCGACGAGGAGGGGGCCCGGGGGGACGGGGCGCCGTCCGACGCGCCCCTTCGCGAACCGCTGGGGGACGCCTCGTCCCCGAGCGCCTCCCCCAGTGCCTCCCCCAGTGCCTCCCCGGGCGAGGACGACGTGTTCGTCCTCGACGAGACCGGCTACGAGACGGTCTCCGCCGACGGCAACGCGGTGGAGTTCACCCTCTCCGACGTGACCACCACGGCCACCGCCGCCTACGGGGGCGAGACGGAGGCGACGTTCGCGCACGGCGACCTGACCGCGTTCGGCACCTCCGTGGGACCGCTGGAGGCGGGCGGGGACCGGCTCGTGGCGCGCGACCTCCTGGAGGTGGTCGACGAGGACGGCGACGTGGTCCTACAGGTGCCCGTCAGCGTCCGCTTCGCGGCCGCCGAGACGGCTTTCGGGGACGAGGACCCCGACTGGGAGGGCCGGGGAAGCCGCAGTTGGATGACCGTGTGGGTGCAGGTGGGCGAGCCCCGGGAGGAGAAGGGCTTCGCGGTGGACTTCGCCGACTCGTGGGCCCTCGGCTCCACCCGCGCCGCGGACACGTCACCGGTTCCCGGCGACAAGGACGGCGGGAGCGGGGAGACCGGGGAGGCGGCCGGGGACGACGGCCGCCTGGCGACCACGGGCGGCTCGCTCGTCGGGCTGGTCACCGCCGCGGTGGTGGCGGTCGGCGGCGGTACGGCCGCGACCCTCCTGGCCCGCAAGCGCACCACCGCCATGGACGACCGGATCGGCTAGGTCCTGTCCGGTGGACCCGGTCCTGTGCCGCTGGGGGTGGCGAGGGCGCCGACGGGCTGCCGTACCCGCGGCGTCGGGCACGAGGCGGAGCGCGGCGGAGCTCCGAGGAAACACGGTCCAGCCGGCTCCCCGGCCCCGGAGCTCGGGACACACGGAAGGCGGGTCTCCTTCTCGAAGACCCGCCCTCGACCATTGTCAGCCTTGCTCGGCTTTGTCAGCAGCCGGAGCCTGCCCGACCGTTCCCCCCGGAACCGGCACAGACCGGGAGATCACTCCGTACGCTGGCTGGGGATTCCGGCCAGCAGGGCGCGGACCTCAGTCTCGCGGTAGCGGCGATGTCCGCCCAAGGTGCGGATCGAGGTCAGCTTGCCCGCCTTGGCCCAGCGTGTCACGGTCTTGGGATCCACGCGGAACATGGTGGCAACCTCGGCGGGGGTCAACAGGGGCTCCGCCTCGGGCGTGCGAGTTGACATGTGTACGGCCTCTCCTCCTGGATCTGTGTGCCGATCCTTGAGCCTTAATCCTGGCACTTGGCCCGGATGTCCAATATTCCCTCTAGGTCTATATTGGCATCACCCGAGGTGATTGTACGACCACTCCAAGCAACTTTGCGCGTGGGAGGCCAGAAAGCCGCCCGTGGCCGCGTCACGCTAAGTGATTCTAGCGACACGTTTAGTGGCATGTGGCGTATTCGGTCAAAACTTCGTTCTCCGGCCTCGTTTTTCTCGATCCGGAGTTCCCGAAGTGCTACGGAGGCCTGACCGAAACCCGGTGTCATGTTCCGGGGGAGGAGGGCGTGGCCCTGGTCGGTCGCCGTGGGGGAGGGCGTGGGGTGGACCGGTGGAGGCGAGGCCGTGTGTGCTTCGGCTGTCGGGTCGGGAAGTGCGGATCGCCCGCGTGGCAAGGGTTCCGTGGTTACTCAGAGTGCGCTCAGTGATCGGCTGGTTACAGTCTACGTCGATCCCTATCGGGCGTTATGCCCAGTTTCACGACGCTTGATGTCGTGCGCGGACGACGTCCGGGCTCGCACCGTTGTCACGTGCGAAAAGATCTCCGGAGGAGGCCGAGAAACCTGGTGTACCAGGTTGGACACCGGCGTGGCGCGTGCGTACCCAGGCCATGCGGAGACGACAGAAGGCATACCCGTGTCCACGAAAAAGTGGGGATACCGTAACTCTCAGTTGGCGTGCTCCAGGGCACGTACCGACCTCCAGCGCCGCGTGAGCCTCTCCCGCAACTCCAGCACGCGCTCGACCTCCCCTGTCACCAGGGCTTCCACCGCCCCCGACACCTCGGCCACCGAGTGGTCCTCACTCAGGTGGTCGTCGTCGAGCAGGTGCGGCAGGCCCCCGTAGTCCAGCTCCAGCAGCGAGTCGGGGTGGGCCGTCAGGGACAGCCAGTCCGCCAGGTTCTCGGTCGAGGCCGACACCCCCCGCTGCCCGATGTGCTCCCGCAGCACCGCCAGCGTGTGTTCGAGCCGGCGTGTGGCCAGTGAGGTCCGGGTGAGGTACAGCAGCGTCCGGGTGGAGTTCGACGACAGCACCAGGCACCGCTCCTGGGGCTGGAACGGCACGAACCAGGGGACCGGGATGGTCCAGTTGCTCGACAGGATGCCCGGACGTGTCAGCGAGCCCGAGTCCCGCCACTCCCGGTAGTGCTCCTCGGTGCGCTCGGCCTCCGGATCCGGTACGAACGCCCCGCTCACCGCCACCGGCATCGTGTCGGTGAACTCGGTGAAGGCCCGCCAAGAGCGCAGCCGCGTCTGCCACGGGCAGACGTACAGGCGCTCGTTCACCCGCCGGAGGTAGGCGTTGCGGCTCTCCTCCGCCGGCGCCACCACCGGAGGCGTCGTGACCAGCCGCCGCAGGCTCTCGGCGTGCTCCGCCGCCAGCGCGTTGATCCGCCGCGGCCGGTCGGGTGAGGCCGCGTACTCCTCCCAGTAGCTGCGGTCGCACGGGGAGAACGAGTGGATCGGCTGGTAGACGCGGAGGTAGGCGGTGTAGGGCAGCACGAACGCATCGTGGCACATATCGTTGCGCGTGGCACTCACCGTGGCGATCCCCTGTCAGGGCGCCGATCCGTGTGCGCACCACATCCGTCACACCCGGGTGGCGTAGGCACGACGGGGGCCGACCAGGTACGGTTGTGTGTGTACGTAAGCTGGCGCCTGTCGTCAGTCGCGTTTGACGGCCGTCAGCCCGATAGTGCGGGTTAGTAAGTGATCTGGGGTTCGTCGGAACCCAATCGTTGAGGGGGTCGAGCCAATGGGGCGCGGCCGAGCCAAGGCCAAGCAGCAGAAGGTCGCCCGGAAGCTCAAGTACAGCTCCGGCGGGACCGACCTTGAGCGGCTGCGGTCGGAGCTGGGTGTCGCTGAGGACGAGGGGTCTACCTCCGGGCCGTTGGGTCCGGACGGTGCCTACGAGGATCCTCAGGACGACCTGGTCGACCGTTACGCGGATCTTGCCGACAAGTACTCGGACTCCGACAAGTAGTAGCCGGTCGGGCGAGGTTCTCAGGTCGCTCGGACAACAACCGCTGACCTGTGGCGGTTACGGTTCTCCGTTCGGAAGCCGTGGCGGACAGGTGGATATAGCCGGTGCGAACCACCCTGGTGGTTCGCACCGGCTATGTTCGCGTCCGTTTCTCACGCGTACTCGCCGGTCAGGACCGCCTGGCCGGAGCCGGCCGTCACCGTGCCCAGCCGCCAGGCCGGGACACCGCGGTCGGCCAGTACCTCCAGCGCGCGTCCGGCGTCCTCCGCCGCGACGACCGCCACCATGCCCACACCCATGTTGAACGTGGCCTCCATGTCCTCCCGGCTCACACCGCCCCTGTCGGCGAGGTGGCCGAACACGGGAGCGGGCGACCAGGTGGCGCGGTCCAGCTCCGCGTCCAGGTGGTCGGGCAGGGACCGGGAGAGGTTGGCCGCCAGGCCGCCGCCGGTGACGTGCGCGTAGGCGTGCACCCCCACCGCGCCGGTCAGCGCGACGCAGTCCTTGGCGTACACCCGGGTCGGGGTGAGCAGGACCTCGCCCAGTACCCCGCCCAGCTCGGGGACGTGCGCGAACAGGTCCAGGTCGGCCCGTTCCACGATGTGCCGGATGAGCGAGTAGCCGTTGGAGTGCGGCCCCGAGGAGCCCATGGCGATCACCGCGTCGCCCTCGCGGACCCGGTCCGGGCCGAGGATCGCGTCGCCCTCCACCACGCCGGTGCCCGCGCCGGCGAGGTCGTACTCGTCGGGCTCCATGGCGCCCGGGTGCTCGGCGGTCTCCCCGCCGATCAGCGCGCAGCCCGCCTGGTGGCAGCCCTCCGCGATGCCGCCGACGATCTCGGCGATGCGCTCGGGGACCACCGCGCCGCAGGCGACGTAGTCGGTCATGAACAGGGGCTCGGCGCCACTGACCACGAGGTCGTCGACGACCATCGCCACCAGGTCGACGCCGATCGTGTCGTGCTTGTCCATCTGCTGGGCGAGCAGCACCTTGGTGCCCACGCCGTCGGTGGATGTGGCCAGGACCGGGTCCTTGTACCTGCCCGTGTCGAGCCGGAACAGACCCGCGAAGCCGCTGGCGTCGGTCACCTGCTCGGGTCGGCGGGTGCGCGCCACGTGACGCTTCATCAGGTCGACGGCGCGCTCACCGGCGGCGATGTCGACGCCCGCGGCCGCGTACGCGCCCGTCGTCCCTGTGCTGTCGGCTGCCACGCGAGTCTCTCCTCGTGCTGTGTTGCGTTGGTGGTGCGGTCCCCGCGGCCCGTCCCCGGGCACGGCGGAGCCGCCGCGCCGGGTCCGGTCCGGGGGTGGTTACTTGTCGCTGGTGGCCAGGGTCGAGCCCTCGGGCGTGCCGCAGGCCTTCTCCAACAGGTACTTGCCCTGGGAGTCGACGTCCACGTCGATCGGGTACACGCCGTCGAAGCAGGCCCGGCACAGGTCGTCCTTGGGCACCTCCGACGCGGCGATGAGCTCGTCGAGGTCCACATAGGCCAGGGAGTCGGCGTTCACCGACTCGGCGATCTCGTCCACGGTCAGGTTCGCGGCGATGAGCTCGGCGCGGGTGGCGAAGTCGATGCCGTAGTAGCAGGGCCACAGCACGGGCGGGCTGGAGATGCGCACGTGGACCTCCGCGGCGCCGGCGTCGCGCAGCATCCGGACCAGGGCCCGCTGGGTGTTGCCGCGCACGATCGAGTCGTCCACGACCACCAGGCGGCGGCCCTCGATGACCTCGCGCAGCGGGTTGAGCTTGAGCCGGATGCCCAGTTGGCGCAGGGTCTGGCTGGGCTGGATGAAGGTGCGTCCCACGTAGGAGTTCTTCACCAGGCCCTGGGCGAAGGGGATGCCGCTGGCCTCGGCGTAGCCGACCGCGGCGGGCGTGCCGGACTCGGGTACCGGGATGACCAGGTCGGCCTCCACCGGGTGCTCCCTGGCCAGGCGGCGGCCCGTCTCCACACGGGTGGAGTTGACGTTGCGGCCCGCGATGGTGGTGTCGGGGCGGGCGAGGTAGACGTACTCGAACAGGCAGCCCTTGCGGCGGGCGGGCGCGAAGCGGCGGGACCGGACTCCGCGCTCGTCGATGGTGATGAGCTCGCCGGGCTCGATCTCGCGGACCATGGTGGCGCCCACGATGTCCAGGGCGGCGGTCTCGCTGGCGACCACCCAGCCGCCGGCGCCGGAGGTCTCGCCCATGCGGCCCAGCACGAACGGGCGGATGCCCTGCGGGTCGCGCGCCGCGTACAGCGTGTTCTCGTCCATGAACACCAGGGAGAAGGCGCCCCTGACCTTCGGAAGGAGTTCGGCCGCCGCGTCCTCCACCGAACTGCCGTTCCTGGCCCGGTCGGCCAGCAGGTTCGTGAGGACCTCGGTGTCCGTGGTGGCGCCCCGACGGGTGTCGGGCAGCATCGCCGCCAGTTCCGGGGTGTTGATCAGGTTGCCGTTGTGGCCGAGGGCCAGACCCCCCTCACGCGCCGTGTAGAAGGTCGGCTGGGCGTTCTCCCACACCGGCGAGCCGGTGGTGGAGTAGCGGCAGTGGCCGATCGCGAGGTGGCCGCGCAGGGAGTCCAGGGTCGCCTCGTTGAAGACCTGGGACACGAGTCCCATGTCCTTGTAGACGAGGATCCGGTCCCCGTCGCTCAGTGCGATGCCCGCGGACTCCTGCCCGCGGTGCTGCAGGGCGTAGAGGCCGAAGTAGGTGAGCTTGCTGACTTCTTCGCCGGGTGCCCAGACCCCGAAGACGCCGCAGGCGTCCTGCGGGCCGCGTTCGAGCGGATCGAGGTCCATGGAGAGCCGGCCGTCGGAGTACGACACACCCACAGCCTAGTACCTGGCGGTCCGCCCGGCACCACCCGGGGGAGGTACCGGCCACAGGGGCAGCCGTCCGGACAGGTCGGAGCGGGCTCCGCTCGCCCGCACCAGGTGCCCGGAGACGGCCTGTTCCCAGGAGAGGCGCCCGGTGGCCACACGCAGCCAGGTGAGGGGATCGGTCTCCACGACCCCCGGCGGGGTGCCCCGGGTGTGACGCGGCCCCTCGACCGCCTGGACGGCGCCGTACGGTGGCACGCGCACCTCCAGGCTGTGTCCGGGGGCGCGGTCCGCGAGTACGGCCAGACTGCCCCGTACGGCGGCCTTGACGGCCGCGCGCAGCGGCTCGTCGGCGCGCAGGACCGCCTCCGCGCAGGCGGCGACGGCGGCCTCGTCACCGCCCTCGAAGGGGGCCTCTCCCAGCGCGGAGAGCTGTTCGTCCAGGGACCCGCGCAGGCGCCGCAGGGCGCTCGCGCTCAGAGCGGAAGGCATGGACCAAAGCCTACGGGCGGGACCGGCGGGGGCGGAGCCATCGTGTGGGTGAACAGGAGGGGTGCTTGTCATTGCGACCAAATGGCCCGAAGGTGGACATCGAAGAACACCGGCGGAACTGTCCGCCGGTCTCCGCTCGATTGGGTGATTCCTGTCTCAGCGCACCGCTGGTCAGCGGGAGCGGGACACGGTAGCGTCCCGAACCGTCCCGGTGTTGTCGAGATTGAGAGGATTGCGATGGACCCCCTACCCCCAGGGTGTTCCATACGGCGGCACCGCCAGAGATGAACAAGGGGTGACCAGGTCCGTGTCCGCCCGTCTCCACGGCGCCGGGCCCGTGCCGCCCTGCCCGCCGCGCAGGACCAGACGGCCCGCGCGTCTACCATCCACCAAGGAACACCACCGCACCATCGGGAGAACGACGTGCGCCTGCGCTTGCGCCCGCGTGATGACAGTTACTACGAGATGTTCACCGACTCGGCGAACAACCTGGTCATCGCGGCCCGCCTGCTGGTGGAGCTGATGAGTGACGGGGCTGACCGCGAGGCCATCACCGAGAAGATGCGCGCCTGTGAGCACGCGGGTGATGACGCCACCCACGCGATCATGCGTCGCCTCAACAAGAGTTCGGCCACACCCATTCACCGCGAGGACATCTACCGGCTGGCCTCGAACCTGGACGACGTCATGGACTCCATGGAGGCCGCCGTCGACCTGATCGGCCTCTACGGTCTGGAGCGGCTCCCCAAGGGGATCATCGACCAGATCGAGGTGCTGGAGCGCGCCGCCGAGCTGACCGCCGAGGCGATGCCCCGGCTCCGCGCACTGGAGGACCTGAACCGGTACTGGATCGAGATCAACCAGCTGGAGAACCAGGCCGACCGCATCTACCGCAAGCTCCTCGCCCGCCTGTTCAGCGGGGAGTACGACGCCCTGACCGTCCTCAAGCTCAAGGACGTCATCGAGGAGCTGGAGACCGCCGCGGACGCGTTCGAGCACGTCGCGAACACGGTGGAGACCATCGTCGTCAAGAACGGCTGAGGACACCGAACACCCCCGGACCCGAGTCCCCCGACCGAACCTCCCCCGTCCCCCGCCCCGTGAGGACCGGTGGCGGGCGACAGGCGTGCCCTCCTGCCCTCCGAGGGGCTCCGGGGCCCGCCGGAGTACCCGGCGGGCCCCGGAGCGCCGTCCGGGGTACCGCCGGCCGTCCCCCCGCGCGGGGAGCGGGCCGGGAGCTACAGGCCGGTGATCTCGCGGGCGGGGACCGTCCGGCGGGACAGCACCTCCACGAGGTGGTCGAAGAACCCGTCGGCGTCGACCTCCTCGACCACCGTCGCGTTCGCCTCCAGCCCGTGGACGCCCCAGGACATGGCCGCGTACCCGCGGGTCAGCTCCCCGGCGGTCTCCACGTCCACGTGGTACCGCCCGGAGCGGCGCACCAGCTCCGGGTGCAGCAGCACCGCGGCGGTCAGCGAGTCCGGGTGCGTGGTGCCGTCGATGCCCACCCTGCGGTCGAACTCCAGCGTCGCCGAGCACACGCGGCCGAAGAAGTCCCCGAGAGGGGTGCCCAGGGCGGCGATGGCGTCCAGCCGCTCCTGGTCGAACACCGCGTGGCGCAGGGTCAGCGGGTCCCACGGGACCACGGTGACATCGAAGCCCGCCGCGAACACGGCCTTCGCGGCCTCCGGGTCGACGTAGAAGTTGAACTCCGCGGCGGCGGTGATGTTGCCGCGGCCGTTGTTGGACCCGCCCATGACGTACAGGGCGCCGACGTTGCGGACGAAGTCCGGGTCCTTGGCCACGGCCATCGCGATGTTGGTCAAAGGCCCGATCGCCACGATCGACAGCTCACCGGGGCTCTCGGCGGCCAGCCGGACCAGGGCGTCCACCGCGTGCTCCGGCTCGGGCTCCAGCTCCGAGCAGTCCATGGCCAGCCCGCCGGATCCGTCACCGTGCACGTTCTCCGCGCTCACCCACGGCCGGACGAGCGGGCGGCGGGAACCCAGGTACACGGGCACCTCGCCGAGGCGACCGGCCACGCTGAGGGTGGTGAAGGCGTTGCGCACCTGCTGTTCGAAGCCCACGTTCCCGGCCACCATGGTGATGGCGCGCAGGTCGGCCCCCGGGTCCAGCAGCCCCACGAGGAGTGCCACGCAGTCGTCCTGCGCGGTGTCGGTGTCGATCACCAGCGGAGTGGTCACTTCTCTCCTCTTGGCCGCCGTGGCCGTCTCGTCGGTCGTCCCGGTGGGAGACGAGTATGCAACGGAACAGCCGGGGCGGCCACCCCGCCAACGGCCTCTCCATCGCCGGTCGTGCCTTCGGGGAAGGCACAGGTGAGGGGTTGGCCGAAGCGGCCTCTCCATCACCGGTCGCGCCTGGTGGGAGGGGGGTTAGCCGAAGCGGCCACCCCATCACCGGCCACCCTGTCGGGGGAGCCGTAGACGAAGGGTTGGCCGAAGCGGCCTCTCCATCACCGGTCGCGCCTGGTGGGAGGGGGGTTAGCCGAAGCGGCCACCCCATCACCGGCCACCCCTTCGGGGGAGCCGCGGACGAAGGGTTAGCCGAAGCGGCCTCTCCATCGCCGGCCACCCTTTCGGGGGAGCCGTAGACGAAGGGTTAGCCGAAGCGGCCGGTGATATAGTTCTCGGTCTCCTTCTTCTCCGGCCTCGTGAAGATCTGGTTCGTCTCGCCCATCTCGATGAGCTGGCCGGGCTTGCCCGGAGCCGACAGGTTGAAGAACGCCGTCCGGTCGGACACACGAGCCGCCTGCTGCATGTTGTGCGTGACGATGACGATCGTGTAGTCCTCCTTCAGCTCGTGGATGAGGTCCTCGATCGCCAGGGTCGAGATCGGGTCCAGCGCCGAGCAGGGCTCGTCCATGAGCAGCACGGAGGGCTTCACCGCCGTGGCGCGGGCGATGCACAGCCGCTGCTGCTGACCGCCCGAGAGGCCCGCACCGGGCTTGTTCAGCCGGTCCTTGACCTCCTCCCACAGGTTCGCGCCGCGCAGCGACCCCTCCACCAGGTCGTCCGCCTCGGACTTGCTCATCCGCCTGTTGTTGAGCCGCGCACCGGCGATGACGTTGTCGTAGATGGACATCGTCGGGAACGGGTTGGCCTTCTGGAAGACCATGCCGACCTCGGTGCGCACCATGACCGGGTCCACGCCGGGCGCGTAGATGTCCAGGTCGTCCAGGAGCACCTTGCCCTCGGCGCGGGCGCCGGGCGTCACCTCGTGCATCCTGTTGAGGGCCCGCAGGAAGGTGGACTTGCCGCAGCCGGACGACCCGATGAACGCTGTCACCGACCGCGGCTCGATGGTCATCGACACGTCCGCCACGGCCAGGAAGTCGCCGTAGTAGACGTGGAGTCCGGAGACGTCGATACGTTTCGCCACTGGAAGTTCCTCGTGAATCTGCTCCGCGCGCGGGGCGTGGGCGGTTGGTCTGGGGTCAACGGGCCTTCGGTGCGAACAGGCCGCCGATCATGCGGGCCAGGAAGAACAGCAGCATCACCACCAGGATCAGCGTCAGCGCCGCGGCCCAGGCCCGCTCGTAGTTGATGGCGCCGCCCATGCGGACCTGCGAGTAGATGAACACCGGGAGGTTCATCATCTGTCCGTCGAACAGGTTCCAGTTGATCGACACCGCCGACGTTCCCGCCGTGAGGATCAGCGGAGCCGTCTCTCCGATAACACGTGCGATGGCGAGCATGATTCCTGTGGTCAGCCCGGCGGCGGAGGTCGGCAGCACCACCTTGGTGATGGTCCGCCACCGGGGCACGCCCAGGGCGTAGGCCGCCTCGCGCAGGTCCTGCGGCACCAGCCGCAGCATCTCCTCGCTGGAGCGCACCACGACCGGGATCATCAGCACCGCCAGTGCGATCGCGCCCGCCGCGCCGTTGGTGTGGCCCGGGCCGAACAGCACCATCCACAGCGCCACCACGAACAGGCCGGCGACGATCGACGGGATGCCCGTCATGACGTCGACGAAGAACATGAGGAGCTGCTTCATGCGGCCCTGGGCGTACTCCACCAGGTAGACGGCGGTCATCACACCGATCGGTACCGAGATGAGCGTGGCCATCCCGGTGATCGCCAGGGTGCCGACGATCGCGTGGTAGGCACCGCCCGCGTCCATGCTGGGCAGGACGCCGTTCATCGACACCGACAGGAAGTAGATGTCGAGCCGGTTCATGCCGTTGGTGAACACGGTCCACAGCACCGACGCCAGCGGCAGCATCGCCAGCAGGAAGCACATGTAGACGATCGAGGTGACCAGCCGGTCCTTGGCCTTGCGCCCGCCCTCTACGCGGGCCGAGGCTGTCACGGCGATCACCACGTACGCGACGGCGGTGAGCACCCCCCACAGGAGGAACCCGAAGGAGGAGAAGGCCAGCAGGACCCCGGCCACCACGGCGGCGCAGGAGGCCAGCAGGGCGGCGGGGAAGCGGCGCGGCAGCGTCCCACTGCGCAGGTTGATCCGGGGCGAGCCCATGCCCGGTCCGGGAGCGGGGGGCTGGGTGGTCGTCGTGCTCATCGTGACTCCTTGTTCCCCCGCGCCACCACGTAGCGCGCGCCCATGTTGACCACGAGGGTGATCGCGAACAGGACCAGGCCGGCGGCGATCAGCGCGGACACGCCGTACCCGGTGGCCTCGGGGTACTGGAGCGCGATGTGCGCGGCGATGGTCTGGTTTCCGCTCTGCAACAGGTCCCAGGAGACGACCAGGGCGGGGGACAGGATCATGGCGACGGCCATGGTCTCGCCCAGGGCGCGGCCCAGGCCGAGCATCGCGCCGCCGATCACTCCGGACTTGCCGAACGGCAGTACGGCCAGCTGGATCATCTCCCAGCGGGTGGCGCCCATGGCCAGGGCGGCCTCCCGGTGTCCCTGCGGGGTCTGGCGGAACACGTCGCGCGACATCGCGGTGATGATCGGCAGGACCATGACGGCCAGCACCACGCTCGCGGTCAGGATGGTGCGCGCGGAGGTGGACGCGGGGCCGGAGAACAGCGGGATCCAGCCCAGGTAGCGGGCCATGGCCTGGTACACGGGGACCAGTTGCGGCGCGAGGAAGCCGATGCCCCACAGGCCGTAGACGACGCTGGGGATGGCGGCCAGCAGGTCCACCATGTAGCCGAGCAACGAGGCCAGTCTGCGCGGTGCGTAGAAGACGATGAACAGGGCGATCCCGATCGCCACCGGTGTGGCCAGCAGCAGCGCGATGGCCGCGGCGAGCACGGTGCCGAACGCCAGCGCGGCGACACCGAACGCGGGATCCTCGCGGACGTTGGGCTCCCACGCCATCGTCGTCAGGAAGTTGGCGGTGTTGGCGGCCAGGGAGGGCCAGGCCTGAACGATCAGGAAGGCCGCGACGCCGGCGAGGATCAGCAGGATCAGGATGCCCGAGCCCCGGGCGAGCCCGGCGAAGGCGACGTCGCCGATCCGGCGCTTGCCCGAGGACGGCGGTGCCGTCTCGGGCGCGTCCGTGGTCGTCATGGATTGACTCCGGTTCGGAAGGTCTCAGGGCGGTTCGCCCGTGTGGTGCGGTGAGGGCCGTGCACCCTCGTGCGTGCCTGGTCTCGTTGTTCCCGACGGGGCGACGTCCTCCCCGGAACGGGGAGCCGCCCTCCCGACGGAGGCCCGTCCGAGCTCCGTGTGCGGCCGGTCACCGGCCACCCCGCCACGGTCGTGACGTGCGATGGCCGTATCGCGCCGAATGTGAAGGTAGGCGGGGAAGGTGACGAGTTGTACCAGGGAAGATGAACGGAGAATGAACGGGGCGTCGCACTACCGTGGCGGTAGGGAGATTGCTCGGTTAATGTGACGATCCGCACGTCAGGAGGGGCTCTGCCGGTCCCCGTCGACGGGCGGCGCGTACATCACGTCGGTGTCCCACATGGCGAACCCGAGCGACTCGTACAGCCGCACGGCTGCCCCGTTGTCACCGTCCACGTACAGGTGCACCCACGGCAGCCCGGCGTCGCGCAGATGGCGCAGGCCGGCCAGGGTCAGCGTGCGGCCGAGCCCGGTGCCCTGCCAGTCGGGGTCCACACCCACCACGTAGACCTCGCCGACCGGCTCGCCGTCGGTGAGCCCGGCGCCGTCGGCGTGGACCTTGGTCCAGTGGAAGGCGACGACCCGTCCGTCGTTGGCGGTGGCCACGAAGAAGCCGTCCGGGTCGAACCAGTCCTCCACCTCGCGCTGGAGCAGGTCGTCCAGGGTGATCTGTCCCTGTTCGGGGTGGTCGGCGAAGGCGCGCGCGTTCGCCTCCAGCCAGGCCTGTTCGTCCTGGCCCACGACGAACGTCCGCAACCGCACCCGGTCGGCCACCTCGGGCCGCAGCTCCGGCTCGGGCAGCTCGGGAGCCGCCCAGGGGCCGCCCGCCTCGTCGTCGGCGATGTCGCGCAGCGGCATCCGCATCTTGTGGAGTTCGCGTACGGCGGTCCAGCCGCCCTCCTGCGCGACCGAGACCGCCTGCGGGACGCGTCCGTGCGCCCACACGCGGACCCCCTCGGGGCCGGCGTCCCGGTGGACCGAGTCCAGCAGGGCGGTGCCGTGTCCGCGCCCCCTGTGGGCGGGGTCGACGACGACCTCTCCGGAGCCGGGCTCGTCCGCGACGCGTTCGACGAACGCGAAGCCGACCACGCGTTCGTCCTCGATGACCAGGTGGAAGCGGCTGCTCCCGGAGGGGGCGCCGTGTCTGACGCGGAGCAGTGTGTGCTCCGACAGCGGGGCGACGCCGTCGGCCGCGCGGGCGGCCTCGGCGAGTGTCAGCACCTGGTCGGCGAGGGCCGCGTCCAGGTCGTCGGTGACTAGCGGGGTACTCATGAAGCGCAAGCCTACGACGAAGCGGCCACGGGAATTCGGACAGGCACGGCCGCGGAGGGGTTTGTCCTGGTGAGTCGCCCGGCCCCGCGGGGCGGCGGGGCCGGGCGACTCCCGTCTCGGCCCTACTGCCTGCGGCGCTTGCCCTGGTAGCCGCCGCCGACACGGACGCGCCGAGCCGGCGCCAGCGGGGTCGCGAGCAGCAGCGCGAGGAGGAACGCCGCGAGCAGCACCGCCGGGGCCATGTTCGGGCCCAGGTCGCCGTGGCCGGCGGCCACCTCGGTCTCGTCGCCGTCCAGTTCGTCGCCGCCGGATCCCGGGGTCACCGTCGGCAGCGCGGCGAGGTCCTCGGAGCCGGGGGCGACCTCGGGCAGGGCGGCGTCGTCGCTCGGCAGGTCCGGGAAGGCGGGGTCGCTGGTGGGCACGTCACTGGTGGGGACGTCGCCCACTCCGCCGCCGGTCGAGGGGTTCGAGGGCGTGGAGGGGTTGCCGGAACGGCCGGAGTCGTTCCTGTCACCGGAGCCCCCGGAGCCGTTGCCGTCACCGGAACCTCCGGAGACGCTCGGATCCTTGGTCGGGTCCTCGGTCTCCTCTGGGGTCCCGGACGGATCCGGGTCCGGCGGAGGAGAGGTCTCGCTCTCGGTGGGATCCGGCGAAGGGGTGGGTGACGGCGTCGGAGGGGGCGTGTGGCTCGGCCCGGTCACCGAGACCGTCCACGCCCCGGTGGCGACGGTGTGCACGGTCGTCGGTTCGAGGGCCGTGCAGTCGACGCCCTCCTGTGCGAGCGCGTAGGTGAGGATCGCGACGACGTCGGTCGGCTTGCTGGGCCTGCCGGTGACCTCGCCCGCGGACACGGAGTCGCCCGGAGCGACCTCCTGTGGCTCGAAACCCTGTGCACTGAACTCAAGGGCCTTCACGTCCAGCCCTGTCAGGCAGATGCTGGCGTCGCCGGTGTTGCTCACGGTGAGGGGGTTGGCCGGGGCGGACTCGCCCAGTTTCACCTCGCTGGTGCCGTTCTCGAAGTCGATGACCGCCGACGCGGTGGGCGGTTCGGTGGGCGGGTCGGAAGGGGGCGGCGAGGGCGACGGGGATGCTGAGGGAGGAGGAGAGGTCGAAGCAGAGGCCGGGGGAGAGGCGGATGCGGAGGGTGAGACGGAGGGTGAGGGGGTCCCGGACGGGCTCGGTTCGGCGTGGGCCGGAGGCATCACGGCGATCAGGCTGGAACCGACGAATACGGCGCCCAGAGCGGCACCCGCGCGGCGGAGGCCGGGGGTGAGCGGGGAACTCGCGGCGGACGTGGACATCGGGGCGTTCTCCTCCTTGCGGATGGCGCGCCAAGACGGTTTCGGCACACCCTGCCGCGAGGAGTTCGCCGCGCCTGACGTCCCGGCGTTCGGGTGCCCCCCGATCCTAGGACCTGGAGCCGTCGAACACGAGAGCCCACGCGCCCTCTTCCGCACCGTTGGTCATCTCGCGGTGGCGGAGAGCACGGAGGACCCCGGGGCGCCCGCGCGGTGCGCGGCGCCCCGGAGCGGTCCGTGGATCCGTGCGGACACGGTTCGCGGGCCCGCCCACCTGCTGTTATCTGCTGTCGGCCTCGGCGACCCGGGCGGCGGGCAGCGGGTCGACGCTCTCCACCGGGGCCACGGGAGCCTTGGCCACCGGGTCGGGCACGAAGCGGTAGCCCACGTTGCGCACGGTGCCGATCAGGGACTCGTACTCCGCGCCGAGCTTGGCGCGCAGGCGCCGCACGTGGACGTCGATGGTGCGGGTGCCGCCGAAGTAGTCGTAGCCCCACACCTCCTGGAGCAGCTGCGCCCGGGTGAACACCCGGCCGGGGTGCTGTGCCAGGAACTTGAGCAGCTCGAACTCCTTGAAGGTGAGGTCCAGGATGCGGCCGCGCAGGCGCGCGATGTAGGTGGCCTCGTCGATGACGAGGTCGCCCCTGCGGATCTCGTCGGGGTCGTCCGTTCCGGCCTCGGCCGATCCGACGGCCAGCCGCAGGCGCGCCTCCACCTCCGCGGGGCCGGCGGTGGCCAGGACGAAGTCGTCCGCCTGCCAGTCGGGGGTCAGGGCCGCCACGCCGCCCTCGGTGAGGATGACGATCAGCGGGCAGTCGAGACCGGTGGTGTCGAGCAGGCGGCAGAAGTTGCGGGCGGCGGCGAGGTCGGTCCGGGCATCGACCAGAATGGCGTCGACCGGTGAGCCGGATCCGCCGGCCGCGCCCGAGGCCAGCAGGGCTCCGGCCTCGGCCGGTGCCACCCGCACGGAGTGCAGGAGGAGGCCGAGGGCGGGAAGTACGTGGTCCGACGGTTCGTTCGAGTTCGTCAACAGAAGCAGATGGCTCATGCGTCTCTTCTCGTCATCCCGCGATGCGGGCGATCGAAGGCGCCATTGCCCCCGGGTGAAGATGTCTTGTACGTCGCCTCCGAGCAACACAAGGATAATCAACAGATGGCGAAGTGCACTATCAGGTACTGGGCAGCGGCCAAGGAAGCGGCCGGAACGGCCGAGGAGACGGTTACCGCCGTCACGCTCGGAGAAGCCCTCGCGGCGGCGTGTCTGCTGCATCCGGACGACCGCTTCCAGCGCGTACTCGGATCTTCGTCGCTCCTGGTCGACGAACGCCCGGTCGGGCGCAGGCCGCATGGTGAGGTCGGGGTCGCGGACGGGACTGTGATCGAGGTCCTACCGCCCTTCGCGGGCGGATGAGGCGGCCGGAACGGCCACGGAAGCAGGGAGGGAACATGACGCGAAGCCCCGAGTGGGCGGGCCGTGCGCGCGTGGTGATGCTCGGCAAACCGGAGTGCCACCTGTGCGAGGACGCCTGGGGGACCATCGAGCGGGTCACCGGCGAACTGGGCGAGAGCCGGGCCCGGGAGTGGCTGGACGATGTGGGCGAGGCCGACCGCGAGGAGTACTGGGACAAGGTCCCGGTCACGTTCGTGGACGGTCGCCGCCACGACTTCTGGAGGGTCGGCGAGGACCGGCTGCGCGCCGCCCTCGGCGGCTGATCGGAACACGCCGGGCGGCGGGGAAAGTTTGTTGTGTACACAAATGCTCACATCTGAGCTATTTCGGTTGTCCCCTTTGCCATAACGCGAACTCGTGGTTTCCGGAAGGCGTGCCACGGCCCTTCCGGGTGGGAACTCATGAGCCCGTCGTCACACCGGCCCCCACTTTGTGCGCACTTTCACAAGCACGTAATCTAGGGGTTCCAGACCTGTCGGGGGAGCGGGGCGACACCCCGCCCGCTCCTGGCGCCGGACCGCGCGGCCCGCCTCCCGCGCGGTCCGTCCCCGCACCAGCCCGCACCGACCGCCGCTCAGGAGCGCCCGCCTGTGATCAGTCGTCCACCACGGCCCCGGGACAGGGGCATCCCGGAGGCCACCGTGGCCCGGCTCCCCGTCTACCTGCGCGCCCTCCAGGCGCTCCAGGACCGCGGAACCCTCACCATCTCCTCCGAGGCCCTCGCCTCCGCCGCCGGTGTGAACTCGGCCAAACTGCGCAAGGACCTCTCCCACCTCGGGTCCTACGGGACGCGCGGAGTGGGGTACGAGGTCGAGTACCTCGTCTACCAGATCTCGCGTGAGCTTGGTCTCACCCAGGACTGGGCCGTGGCCATCGTCGGCATCGGCAACCTGGGCCGCGCACTGGCCAACTACGGGGGCTTCGGAACCCGCGGTTTCCGTATCGCGGCCCTGCTCGACGCCGACCCCGCGATGGTCGGACAGAACGTGGCGTCCCTGGACGTGAGGCATATTGACAGCCTGGAGGAGGTTGTGCGTACCAAGGGCGTTTCCATCGGCGTCATCACGACACCGGCGGCCGCGGCCCAGGGCGTGGCGACGCGCTTCGTCGAGGCCGGCGTGGCCAGCATCCTCAACTTCGCCCCGGTCGTCCTCAATGTGCCGGACGGAGTCGATGTGCGTAAGGTCGACTTGTCCATCGAACTCCAGATCCTCGCCTTCCACGCGCAGCGCAGGGCCGATGGCGACGGCCGGGGCGCGGAACGCGCTGGACTGGAACTGATGTGAGACATGTCGACGATTCGGGGCCGCTGGGCCCGTGTGAGCGGTGGGCGATGAGCGAGCGTGCGCCGCGTACCGGGAGGTCCGTCCGCCTCCGGGAACATACGAAGACGCTGTGTAGTGCCTGCATAGGAGAATGCGGATGAGTGTCCTGGCCGTGGGGTTGAGCCACCGGAGTTCGCCGGTGGCGCTACTCGAACGTGTCGCGCTGAACGGGGAGACGCGGACCAAGGCGGTCGGGGAGATGGTCGGCTCCGAGTCCGTCAACGAGGTCATGATCGTCTCCACCTGCAACCGCACCGAGGTCTACGCCGACGTCTCGGCCTTCCACGGCGGTGTCGCGGCCGTCACCGAACTCCTCTCCTGGCACACGGGCGTCCCTCTCGGCGAGCTGTCCGAACACATGTACGTGCACTACGAGGACCGCGCCGTCCAGCACCTGTTCTCCGTCACCTGCGGGCTGGACTCCATGGTCGTCGGCGAGGGACAGATCCTCGGCCAGGTGCGCGACGCCCTCAAGGAGGGCCAGGAGAGCGGCTCCGTCGGCCGCGTCCTCAACGACCTCGGACAGCGCGCCCTGCGCGTGGGCAAGCGCGCCCACACCGAGACCCACCTGGACCACGCGGGCGCCGACATGGTCAGCTTCGGCCTCACCGTGGCCTCCGGCGGCCTGGGCCTCGGCCCGACCGGCGCCCCCCGCACCACCGCCGGCCAGACCCTCCCGGCCGTGGACGCGGTGCCCCCCGCGGGCTGCCCCATGTCCGCCGATCCCCGCGACACCGTCGAGGCGCCCGGCCTCGCCCAGCCCACGCACGGGCCCCTCACGGGCGTGCGCGTCCTCGTCCTCGGCGCCGGGTCCATGAGCGCCCTGTCCGCCAACACCGTCTCCCGCCAGGGCGCGGCGGCGGTCGTGGTGGCCAACCGCACCATGGAGCGCGCCGCACGCCTCGCCGAGTGCCTCACCGAGGCCTACGAGACCGTCGACGCCCGCGCCGTCCCCTTCGAGGACGCCGCCGACACCCTCGCCGAGGTCGACCTGGTCATCTCCTGCACCGGAGCCCAGGGCCTCGTCCTCGCCGCGGACGCCGTGGCCGCCGCCACCGCCGCGCGCACGCGCCCCCTGGTCTTCCTCGACCTCGCGCTGCCCCGCGACATCGACCCCGCCGTGCGCGGACTGGCCGGTGTGGAGCTGGTCGACATCGAGGACCTGCGCCAGGCCGCCGCCACGGCCCCCGGCACCGACACGGGCCGCGACAGCGCCCTCACCCTCGCCCGCGGCATCGTCGACGAGGAGGTCGCCGAGTTCCGCGCGGTCCGCCGCGCCCACCAGGTGACCCCCACCGTCGTCGCCCTGCGGGCCCAGGCCAGGGACGTCGTGGAGTCCGAGCTGTCGCGTCTGCACGGACGCCTCCCCGACGACCTCGACGACCGCGCGCGCGAGGAGATCACGCGCGCCATGCGCCGCGTCGCCGACAAGCTCCTGCACAGACCGACCGTGCGCGTCAAGGAACTGGCCGCCGCACCGGACGGGGAGTCCTACGAGGCGGCCCTTCGGGAACTCTTCGCACTCGATCCGGGGACCCCGGAGGCGCTGGCCGCCACCGAGGGACCCGCCACCGCGGCACCGACCGCACAGGAGAAGCCATGACAGGTACGCCCGCCAACGGCAGCCCCGTCGACAGCGCCCCCGCCAAGCTCGGTACCCGCCGCAGCACCATGGCCACCAGCCAGTCGCGGATGGTCGCCGACGCCATCACCGAGCGCACCGGCCGGGCGATCGAACTGGAGCTGATCACCAGCTTCGGCGATGTCACCAAGGCCCACCTGACCCAGCTCGGCGGCACCGGCGTGTTCGTCAACGCCCTGCGCGACCGGCTCCTCGAAGGCACCATCGACTTCGCCGTCCACTCGCTCAAGGACCTGCCCACCACCCCGGCCGACGGGCTCGTGCTGGCCGCCGTCCCCGAGCGCGACGACCCGCGCGACGCCCTGTGCGCCCGCGACGGCCTCAAGTTCGCCGACCTGCCCCCCGGCGCCGTCATCGGCACCGGATCCCCGCGCCGCGTCGCCCAGCTCGCCCTGCTGCGCCCGGACCTGACCTACGTGCCGATCCGCGGCAACGCCGAGACACGCCTGGGCAAGGTCACCTCCGGCGAGCTCGACGCCGTCGTCCTCGCCTACGCCGGACTCGGCCGCGTCGGCCGCGCCGAGGACGCCACCGACGTCTTCGAGCCCGAGCAGATGCTGCCCGCTCCCGGCCAGGGCGCCCTCGCCGTCGAGTGCCCCGCCGAGCGCCTCGAGGGCGACCTCGCCTACCTGGCCTCGGTCGACCACGCCGCCACCCGCGTCGCGGTCGTGGCCGAGCGCACCGTGCTCGCGGAGCTCGAAGCCGGATGCGCCGCCCCGGTGGGCGCCTACGCCCAGTACGACGCCGAGACGTCCCGCCTGCACCTGCGCGCCGCCGTGGTCGCCACCAACGGGTCCAGCGCCGTGCGCCGCGAGCGCGGCGTCGAACTCGAATCGGTCGCGGACCTGGCCGCCGCCACAGCGCTCGGCCGGGACCTGGCCCGCCAGATGATCGACGAGGGAGCCGACCGCATCGTGGCGGAGGCCTTCGCGGAGAGGGACACACCCTAACCAGGAGCCGGCGGCGGGCGTCCTCGGCCGGAACCCGCCGCATCCGCAACCGCCCCGGATACCGCGTACCGGGGCGCGGGCGACCCACACAGAGGAGCCAGTACGTGAACGCCAACGCCAACCCCCAGCAGGAGGAGCCGCGCCGCCCCGCGCACGGGTCCGGGCACGTAGCCCTGGTCGGTTCCGGGCCGGGCGACGCCGACCTGCTGACCCTGCGCGGCGCCGAGCTGCTGCGCCGAGCCGACGTGGTCATCACGCTGCGCGAGCCGGCGGCCGAGGAGCTCTCCGCCTTTCGCGGCGAACTCCTCGCCCACTGCTCCGAGGACGTCTCCGTGGTGGAGGCCGGCGAGTGCGGCGGCGACGTCAACGCCCTCGCGCTGACCCGGGCCCGCGAGGGGCGGCGGGTGGTCCGCCTGTACTCCGGCGATCCGTTCTTCGGCTGCCGCGGAGCCGAACTGGTCGCCGCCTGCCACGAGGCCGGGATCGAGGTCGAGGTCGCCCCGGGCGTCTCCGCGATCACCTCCGTGCCGACCTTCGCGGGCGTGCCGCTGATGGACGCGGAGAGCCCCGAGGTACGCGTGCTCAACGCCCGGGTCGAGGGCGGGGTCGACTGGAACGAGGCGGCCGCCAGCGACGCCACCCTGGTCGTCATGGGCGCCGACGCGCCCGCCGGAGAGGCCCCCGGACACCAGGGTCCCGGCTTCGACGTGCTGTGCAAGGCCCTCGTCTCGGGCGGCCGCCCCGCCACCACCCCCGTCTCGGTCGTGCGCGCCGGGGGCACCACCCGTCAGACCACGGTCACCTCCACGCTGGCCCGGCTGGTCGCCGACCTCAAGGCCAAGGACGCCAAGGGCCACCACGCCACCGCTCCCGCGCTGATGATCGTCGGCCCCGCCGCGGCACGCCAGCCCGACCTGTCCTGGTACGAGACCCGGCCGCTGTTCGGCTGGCGCGTCCTGGTGCCCCGCACCAAGGAGCAGGCCGCGGCCCTGTCCGACCAGCTGCGCGGCTACGGAGCGGTGCCCGAGGAGGTGCCCACCATCTCCGTGGAGCCGCCGCGCACCCCGCAGCAGATGGAGCGCGCCGTCCGCGGACTGGTCACCGGCCGCTACCAGTGGGTGGCCTTCACCTCCGCCAACGCGGTCAGGGCGATCCGCGAGCGCCTGGAGTCCTACGGCCTGGACGCGCGCGCCTTCGCCGGGGTCAAGGTCGCCGTCGTCGGCGAGGCCACCGCCAGGGCCGTGCGCGACTTCGGCATCCAGCCCGACCTGGCGCCGCCCGACGAACAGCAGTCCAGCGCGGGCCTGGTGGAGGTGTGGCCGCCCTACGACGCCGAGATCGACCCGATCGAGCGCGTGCTGCTGCCGCGCGCCGACATCGCCACCGAGACCCTGGCCGCGGGCCTGGACAAGCTCGGCTGGGACGTCGACGACGTCACCGCCTACCGCACCGTGCGCGCCGCGCCCCCGCCCGCCCCTGTCCGAGAGGCGATCAAGGGCGGCGGTTTCGACGCGGTGCTGTTCACGTCCTCCTCCACGGTGCGAAACCTGGTGGGGATCGCGGGCAAGCCGCACAACACCACCGCCATCGCCGTGATCGGCCCGGAGACCGAGAAGACCGCGATCGAGTTCGGACTGCGCGTGGACGTCGTGGCCCCGAAGGCGTCCGTTTCCGCCCTCGCGCAGGCCCTTTCGGAGTACGGTGCCGCCAAGAGGCGTGAAGCCGTCGAGGCGGGCAAGCCCGTCCTCAAGCCCAGCCAGAAGCGGCGCGGGCGCCGGCGCAAGCTCTGAGGGCTCCGGGGCCCTCGGAGCCCCGGAGCCCCGCCCCGCCGTCCGACCGCCGCACGAACCCACATCGGGAGTCCCGCGATGACCGCCTCCAGCAACGACGCCGCCTTCCCCGTCGCCCGGCCGCGCCGCCTGCGCCGTGGCCCGGCGCTGCGCCGCCTGGTCGCCGAGACCCGGGTGCTTCCGGAGAACCTCGTCCTGCCGGTGTTCGTCAAGGAGGGGATCTCCGAGCCGGTGGCGATCTCCTCGATGCCCGGCCAGGTGCAGCACACCCGTGACAGCCTGCGCAAGGCCGCCCACGAGGCGGCCGCGGCCGGGGTCGGCGGGCTGATGCTGTTCGGCATCCCCGGGCACAAGGACGAGCGCGGCTCGGCGGCCGACGACCCGGAGGGCGTCGTCCAGGTGGCCCTGCGCGACCTGGCCGCCGAGGTCGGCGACGACATCGTGGTGATGGCCGACCTGTGCCTGTGCGAGTACACCGACCACGGCCACTGCGGTCCGCTGCTGACCGACGGACACGTCGACAACGACCTCACCCTGGAGCGGTACGCGTCCATCGCCGCCGCCCAGGCCGAGGCGGGCGCCGCCGTGGTGGCCCCCAGCGGCATGATGGACGGCCAGGTCGCGGCCATCCGCGCCGGGCTGGACCGCGCCGGGCACGAGCGGGTGCCGATCCTGGCCTACGCCGCCAAGTACGCGTCGGCCTTCTACGGGCCCTTCCGCGAGGCGGCCGAGGGCGCGCCGCGGTTCGGCGACCGCTCCGGCTACCAGCAGGACCCCGCCAACGCGCGCGAGGCGCTGCGCGAGGTCGCCCTGGACGTGGCCGAGGGGGCCGACATGGTGATGGTCAAGCCGGGCCTGGCCTACCTCGACATCGTGGCCAGGGTGGCCGAGGCCTCCCCGGTACCCGTGTCGGCCTACCAGGTCAGCGGCGAGTACGCGATGATCGAGGCGGCGGCGGAGCGCGGCTGGATCGACCGCGAACGGGCCGTTCTGGAGACCCTCACCTCGTACCGGCGGGCGGGGGCCGAACAGATCCTCACCTACTGGGCTACCGAGGCCGCCCGCCTGCTGCGGTAGCGGGGCCAGGCCCCGCCCCGGCCGCGGTCTCCGGGCGCAGGGCCTTTCCGACGGCGAGGCCGCGCCTGGATCACGAGGACCACCGGGGAGGCTTCATGGCCGAGGTTCTGTACCGACGTAAACGGCGCCACGCCGCGGACAGCATGCTCGACGCCGCGCTGGGATACGCCGCGCTGGGCTGGCCGGTGGCGCGCGGCACCTCGCCCGGCCAGGACCGCGCGTGCAGTTGCGACCGCATGGGCTGTCCGGATCCGGCGGCGCATCCGGTGACGATGGCCTGGGGGGTGGAGGCCAGCACCGACGCCGACGTCATCCGCCGGTGGTGGACGGCCACCCCGGAGGCGAACATCATCCTGCCCACGGGCCGGGTCTTCGACGTGTTCGACGTACCCCGCGAGGCGGGCGTGATGGCGCTGGCCAGGATGGGCCGCTCGGGAGTGCCCTCGGGGCCGGTGGCGACGGCGGAGACCTCCCGCTACCTGTTCTTCGTGGCCACCCGCTCACCGGTCGACGAGGACGAGTGGTGGTCCTGCCGCCTGGACTGCGTGCCCGAGGCCGTGGAGGACATGCCGGGCCTGCGCTGGCACTGCCGGGACAGCTTCGTGCTCGGCGCACCGTCCCAACTGCCCTCCGGCGGCAGGTTCTCCTGGATCCGGGCCCCGCACGGCACGGACGGCACGGACGGCGCGGTGGTGCTGCCCGACCCGATCGCGGTGCTCGGCATCCTCGCCGACGCCAGCGAGGAGTTCGCCGGCTAGTCCGCGCGGGACGGATGCGGCGGAGGGGCCTCGCGCGGCCCTCTCCGCCCTCCGCGCGCGGCCGGGTGTCAGAGCACGATCTCCTCGGCGTTCACGACCACGCCGTCCTCGTCGCCGTAGAGCCACTCGCCGGGGACGAACGTGACGTCGCCGAAGGAGACCGGCACGTCCAGGCGCCCGGCGCCGTCCTTGAGGGACTTGCGGGGGTTGGAGCCCAGGGCCTTCACACCCAGGTCCAGGCCGCCCAGGGCACGGGTGTCGCGGACCGCGCCGAAGATCACGGCGCCGGCCCAGCCGTTGGCCACGGCCGCCTCGGCGATCATGTCGCCCATCAGGGCGGACCGCAGCGATCCGCCGCCGTCCACCACCAGGACCGCGCCGTCGCCGGGGGTGTTGAGGACCTGCTTGACCAGGCCGTTGTCCTCGTGGCACTTGACCGTGCGGATCCGGCCGGAGAACACCTCGCGCCCTCCGAACCGGCGGAACTGCGTGGAGCAGCTGCGCAGGGTGTCGCCGTGGTCGTCGATGAGGTCCGCCGTGGAGAAGTTCGAGGTCATGGCAGCTCCGGTCTCGGGGAGGCGAATGGACACCACCAAAGTTACTCGCTGGTACCTCCGACGCTTTGGTCGGTGCCGCCCGTCTCTTTCGTCGATACGGCACTTTCGGGTGATTCCGGAAGGCCGGGTTGATGACAGGATGAGCTTCTTCCCGTCACCGAACCGTGGGAGTCCCGTCATATTCGGACGGGACGTCGCCCAGTTCCTCCCCCCTGCGCGCGACCCTCCCCGTACGACCCACTGGAGAGAGATGGCCTCCGAGATCTTCGCCGTCAGCGCAGCCTGGTCCCGAGCCGTGATCGAGTTCGCGGTGGAACTCCCCCCGTGGGCGCAGAACACGGCCCACACGGGCACCGACCTCTTCCTCGGCGTGTTCGCCGTCCTCTTCCTCGCCGCGTGGTGGCGCGCCCGGTCCTTCGGCACGCGCCTGGTCGGCCTGGCCCTGTTCGCCCCCGTGGCGACCGTCGTCGCCTACGCGGTCAGCAACACGGTGAAGTCGTTCTTCGAGCAGATGCGCCCCTGCCAGGCGATGACCGACCTCGCCACGATCGCCACCTGCGACCCCGTCGGCGACTGGTCCTTCCCGAGCAACCACGCCGCGATCGCGGGAGCCGCCGCGGCGGCACTCGTCCTCGCCTGGCGCCGCATCGCCGTCGTCGCCGTCCTGGTCGCCCTCCTGGAGGCCTTCTCCCGGGTCCTCGTCGGCGTCCACTACCCGCACGACGTCACCGCCGGCCTCCTCATCGGAGCCACCGTGGCCGTCCTGGCCTCCCTCGCCATGGCCCGCCCGATGACCGCGCTCACCGAGCTCCTGGCCCGGAGCGACCGCCTGCGCCCCCTCGTGCGCGCCGACCGGCCCGCGTCCCCGGGCGCGACCGCGCGGCCCGCTCCGGCCGGCTCCGAGGCCAGGGCCGAAGCCTTCGCGAGCGGCCGCTCCACCCGGGCCTGAGGACCCTCCCCGTGTGCCCCGTCCCGCCCCGGGACGGGGCACACGTGTGCGCGGACCTGGGCCGGGGCACGGCCTGCGCGGGGCGGGTCACGGTCTCGGAACAGGACACAACTGACACACTGGTGGGGTGGGTAACCAACAGACTTCAGCAGAGCTCTTCCAGCGCGCCTCCGCCGTCGTGCCCGGCGGCGTGAACTCGCCTGTGCGCGCCTTCGGCGCCGTCGGCGGCACCCCGCCCTTCTTCGTCAAGGGCGAGGGTCCCTACCTCACCGACGCCGACGGCCACCGGTACGTCGACCTCGTGTGCTCATGGGGGCCGCTCGTCCTCGGCCACGCGGCCCCCGCCGTCGTGGAGGCCCTCCACAGCGCGGTCGGAGCCGGGACCTCCTACGGTGCGCCGACCCCCGGCGAGGTCGAGCTCGCCGAGCTGATCGTCGGACGCGCCCCCGTGGAGAAGGTCCGCCTCGTCAACTCCGGCACCGAGGCCACCATGTCCGCGATCCGCCTCGCGCGCGGCTTCACCGGGCGCAGCAAGGTCGTCAAGTTCGCGGGCAACTACCACGGCCACGTCGACGCGCTCCTGGCCGCGGCCGGCTCCGGGCTGGCCACCTTCGCCCTGCCCGACTCCCCGGGCGTGACCGGCGCCAGCGCCGCAGACACCCTCGTGCTGCCCTACAACGACACCGAGGCCGTCGAGCGCGCCTTCGCCGAGCACGGCGACGACATCGCCTGCGTCATCGCCGAGGCCTGCCCCGCCAACATGGGAGTCGTGCCGCCCGGGGAGGGGTTCAACGCGCGCCTCAAGGAGATCGCGCACGCCAACGGGGCCCTGCTCGTCCTCGACGAGGTCCTCACGGGCTTCCGCGTCAGCGCCTCGGGCTGGTACGGCCTGGAGGGGGTCGCACCCGACCTCATGACCTTCGGCAAGGTCATGGGAGGCGGCCTGCCCGCCGCCGCGTTCGGCGGACGGGCCGAGATCATGGACCGCCTCGCCCCGAACGGCCCCGTCTACCAGGCGGGCACCCTGTCCGGGAACCCGCTGGCCACCGCCGCCGGGCTCGCCACCCTGCGGGGCGCCACCCCCGAGGTCTACGACCGCATCGACCAGGTCTCCGAGCAGGTCCGGACCGAGGTCTCCAAGGAGCTCGGCGCGGCCGGGGTCGCCCACCGCGTCCAGAGCGGCGGCAGCCTCTTCACGGTGTTCTTCACCGACCGGGAGGTCGTCGACTTCGACACCGCCCGCACCACCGACACCGCGGTCTTCTCCGCGTTCTTCCACGCCATGCTCGACCAGGGCGTGTACCTGCCGCCCGCCGCCTTCGAGGCGTGGTTCTTCTCCGCGGCGCACGACGACACCGCCGTCGACAGGGTGGTCTCGGCACTGCCCAGGGCGGCCCGGGCCGCTGCGGAGGCCCAGGGCCGGCCCCGCTCCTGACGCCCACGACCACGAAGGAAAGACACACACGATGACGACGACCACCGTCGTGCACCTGCTGAGGCACGGAGAGGTGTACAACCCCGGCAAGGTGCTCTACGGAAGGCTTCCCGGCTTCCACCTCAGCGACCGGGGCCAGCAGATGGCCGAGATGACCGCAGAGTGGTTGGACGGCCACGACATCGCGGCGCTGTTCTCCTCGCCGCTGGACCGCACCCAGGAGACCGCCGTCCCCCTCCAGAAGGCGACGGGCCTGCCCGTCACCCTGGACGACCGGCTCATCGAGGCGGCCAACAAGTTCGAGGGCATGGCGCTGTCACGTCGCTCGGTGCGCGACCCCCGCGTGTTCAGCCGGGTCTACAACCCGTTCCTGCCGTCCTGGGGCGAGCCCTACTCCGAGATCGTCGCCCGCATGGTGGAGGCCGTCAAGGTCGCGCGCCGCGCCGCGTGGGGGCGCGAGGCCGTGTGCTTCAGCCACCAGCTGCCGATCTGGATGGCGCGCCGCGCGGCCGAGGGCAAACGCCTGTGGCACCGGCCGGACCTGCGCGAGTGCAACCTGGCGAGCGTGACGTCGCTGACCTTCACCGAACAGCACCTGACCAGCGTCAGCTACGCCGAACCGGCCGCCGTCCTGTACAAGGACGAGCCCGCGTTCCCCGGGGCGTGACCCAGAGCGCTTACCCGTGGCGGTAAGCTGGTGCTTCGGGTGCGGTGGGTGCGCTCTCCAGCGCTGGCCTCCCCGGGGCCGTCCCGGTCGCACCGGCCACCCCGCGTCCTGCGCGGGTCGGTGCCCAGTGGGCCCAGCGACCGCATCCGAGCTCCTTGCCGGTTTCCACCGTCCAGCGGTGCGGCATGTCCGTAACTCTCGTCAGCGAGAAGGTGATCCCATGGGTTCCGTCATCAAGAAGCGCCGCAAGCGGATGGCGAAGAAGAAGCACCGCAAGCTGCTCAAGCGCACGCGTGTCGCGCGTCGCAACAAGAAGTAGGAGCAGTTGCGGCGAACGTCGTCTCTCCGCGGGCGCGGGCGCGCCACAGGCACGCCCCGGACGCGGAGACGCCTTCGTCCTTGCGCGGCCTTTGCCGCAGCAATGGAATTTTCTGGGTGAGGCACTGTTGTGCCTCACGGGTCGCGGTCGCCGGTTCACCCTCGGGGTGAACGGTCCGCGGGCCTGCCGGAACAGTTCCCGTCTCCTCCCAAGGAACGTGTCGCCATGGCTCGTGTCGTACTCGTCACCGGGGTCTCCAGCCCCTTGGCCACCAGGGTCGCCCAGGCCCTGAGCGAGGAGCCCGGTGTCCGCCGGGTGATCGGCGCGGACTCCTCCTCGCCGTCCGAGGACGCGCCGGGGGTCGAGTACGCCCATGTCGACCTGCACGACGGGAGCCTGGACAGGATCGTCACCGACTCCGGTGCCGATCTCGTCCTGCATCTGGGCCTGGACACCGTGAACGTCCCCAACCGTGAGGACAACGTCCTGGGCACCATGCGGGTGCTCGGCGCGGCCCAGCGCTCCACGACCGTCCGGCGCCTGGTGGTGCGCTCCAGCGCCACCCTGGACGCCGACGACGCGGCCGAGGTCGAGCGGCACACCCGCGGACTGCAACGCCGCCGCCCCGACCTTTCGGTGGCCGTGCTGAGGTTCGCCAACCTCATCGGCCCCTCCGTGCGCACCCCCCTCACCCGTTACCTGGACTCGCGCGTCGTGCCCACGGTGCTGGGCAGCGATCCCCACGTGCAGTTCCTGCACGAGGACGACGGCGCCGAGGCGCTGGTGCGCATGGCGCTCAGCGACGGCACGGGATCCTTCGACGTGGCGGGCGCGGACTCGGTCCCGCTCTCCCACTGCCTGCGCCGTGTCGGCGGCCAGCGGCTCCCCGTTCCCGAACGCGGTCTCAGGGTGCTGCGCGGTCTGGCCAGGCACGGCCGGATCGCCTACGCCAGTTCCAGTGCCTCCCGCGCCGTGCGGACGGAGCTGGACACCTCCGGGATGGACCCCGAACCCCTGGAGCGGGTGCTGGACTGGTCGCCCTCCTACAGTTCGGTGGAGGCCTTCGACGCCTACGCCGACAGCCGCCGCACGTCCTCGCGCGCGGACCGCCTGCGGCCCGTCCACGTGCTCGCGCTCGCCAGGGCCACGCTGGGCCGCTGAGAACCCGCCGCCCGGCCCTGAGGTGCGGCGCGGGAGTGAAAACGTCCGGAAAGGGCATCTGGCGGCTTTTCGGGCAGCCCGAAACGCTCTGACCCCGGGACCACTCGCATCTATCGCAGCAGTCGGCGCCCGGCGGCGCCACGCCCCCTCCACAGCCTGTGGACAAGCGGGCGCCGGCACACGGCCCCTGACCGGTCCTGACGACCCCCGACAGCCCCCGACGGCCCCAGACCCCCCGGCAGGATCCGGCGGCCCCGAGCACCCTTCGCCGGACGTCTCCGCCGGCCGCTCCGGCCATCCGTCGTCGGACGTCCCGGTGCCTTCGGCCGCCCGTGTCCTCGGCGCCCGCCGCGCGGGAGTCCCCTCCTCAGCCCGTCCTGTGGTGTCTCACCGCGCGCAGCGCCACCGCACCGGCGACCGCGCCCGCCATGGCGGCCGGGACGGCCACCCGCATCGCCGTCCGGTGCCGCCGGAAGTCGTGCACCGGCCACCCGTGCGTACGCGCGTACCGGCGCAGGTCGGCGTCCGGGTTGACCGCGTGAGGGCGCCCCACCAGGGACAGCAGCGGCAGGTCGTTGGAGGAGTCGCTGTAGGCCGAACAGGACGCCAGGTCCCATCCCTGCCTCCGCGCCAGCGCGCGCACCGCCACGGCCTTGGCCGGACCGTGCAGCAGGTCCCCGTTCAACCGCCCCGTGTACACCCCGTCCACGTTCTCGGCCTCGGTGCCCAGCGCACCGGTCAGCCCCAGCCGGCGCCGGATGATCTGCGCCAGCTCCACGGGGGTCGCCGTCACCAGCCACACCGGCCGGCCCGCGTCCAGGTGCCCCTGGACCAGCGCCCGGGTGCCCTCCCAGATCCGGTCGGCCATGGTGTCGTCGTAGATCTCCTCGCACAGGGCGACCAGGTCGTTCACGTCGTGCCCCGCCACGAAGGCCAGCGCGGCCTCGCGCGCGGCGTTGATGTGCTCGGGCTGCTCGCTCCCGGTCACCCGGAACACCGTCTGCCCCCACGCGAACCGCACCAGGTCGCGGGTGGTGAACAGGTCGCGGGAGGCCAGGCCGCGGGCGAAGTGGTAGATCGACGCACCCCGCATCAGGGTGTTGTCCACGTCGAAGAAGGCGGCCCCGGGACCGTTCGGAGGCGGGGGCGCGGCGTCGTGTGACACGGTTATCTCCTGGCTCGGGCGGGGGAGACGGCCCTCCGGTGCGGTCGGGCCCTCCGGTGCAGGGGCGGCGTTCCCCGCGTACTGGCGAGCCTACGGCCACTCGCGGGGCGGGTGTGGCCGCTGTGCGGCGGCGACAAACCGGGTGATGAAGGTCACAGTGTGAATCACCGCCGTGGCCTCCACTCTGCGGGATCTTCCCCGAAGGGAACCCCTCATATGTGCACCGAGGGCACATCCACCCATCAACGTGCATCATCATTGTCGGGATGGTGACGGTAGGACTGGCATTCATAAGCGCGTTGGTGGGCTGGAGCGCCACCGCCGCGCTCGCCGCTTATGCCCAGCGCCGTCCCGGTGTGGCCTCCGTCGGTTGGCTCGTCGCCGCACTGGGTACGACGGTCGGGCTCAGCGCGGGCGTCGTCGGGGCGATGTTCGACTTCGGCGGAGCCACCTTCCGAATACTGCACATCGGCATCAGCCTCCTGGGGCCGCTCTACATGGCCTGGGGGGCCTTCGAGTACGGCGTCCGGTCGCCCCGCGGCCGGTTCACCTCGCGCCTGTTCCTCAGCGCGTTCACCATCGTTCCCCTGGTGGTGCTGTCCATCGACCGGGTGGGCACCAGCTTCGGCGACTCCTACCCCGCCTTGGGCGAGCACTACGACCTCATCCCGCGCTCGCTCGTCAACGTCGCGCAGGTACTCGTCGCCGTCCTCCTCGTCACCGCGCTCGTCGCGGTCGCCAGACGCGACTCCGTCAACCGGGGCACCGACCTCTCGGTGCTGGGGCTGGTCGCCCTGTCCGTGCTGCTGTCCGTCCTGGTCGGCCGCCTCGGCCTGGGCGCCTGGGGTGCGCTGCTGATGCTCGGAGCCGTCTCCGCCCTGTGGGGAGCGGCGGCCATGGCCGCGCGCCCCCGCCGCGACCCCTACGACGACGACGGCTACGACGACTACGAGGACTACGGCGACGCGGACGAGGACCTCGACGACGACCTTCTGGAGGAGCCCGTGCGCCGTAAGCGCCGCGAAGCCGACCCCTACGACGACTACTACGACGGCCCGCCGGTCCGGCAGGCCCCGCCCGCCAAGCTGCGCGGCGTCATCACCATCTACACGCTCGCCGACGGGCGCGGGACGGGCTTCGACCGCCTCGCCGACGCCGTCGTCGCGCAGGTCTCCCACCGGGAGCCCGACACCCTGCTGTTCGCCTGCCACACGGTGCCCAGCGCCCCGCTACAGCGCATCGTCTACGCGATCTACCGCGACGAGCTGGCGCAGGAGGAGCACGAGCAGCAGCCGCACGTGCTGGAGTTCTCCCGCCTCAGCACCCAGCACGTGGTCGCCACCAACGTGATCGAGCTCTCCCTCTCGGGCGCGGCGGCCAGTGACGGTCTCACCGCCATGCTGATGCCCCACTGAGGACACGGGCCGCGGTCCCGGGAAGCCCCGCGACCGCCTCGCTCCACCCCGTTTTGAGCTGGATGAATGTCTCGAATCGGTGTACTTGTCCAGGCATGATGAACCACCGGAAGACCCCCGGCGTCCCATCCCGGGTGAAGTACTCTTCCCTACAGGTTTTTCATGACCGGTGCCCGTCGGGTACCGATGGCGTGTGACCAGAACCGGCGGGACGACCCAGCCGAGAGCGCGCCGGAACGAAAGAAAGTGTGCTGGGATCTCCGATGCGTAAGTTCCTCGTCGTCCTCCTCGTCCTCTGCGCGGCCCTCGTGGTGGTGGCCGACATAGGCCTCCGCAGCTTCGCGCAGGACATGGTCGCCCGACAGGTGGCCCAGCAGCTCCAGATGTCCGAGGAGCCGGAGGTCTCGATCGAGGGCTGGGCCTTCCTGCCGCAGGCGCTCGGCGGGACCTACTCCGAGATCAACATCTCCGCGGCCTCCGCCACCATGGACAGCATCACCGTCGAGCAGATCGACGTCACCGCCACCGAGGTCGAGGTGCCCCCCGCCGACCTGCTCGACCAGCCCAGCGTGGTGGCCGGGCGACTGGACGGCTCCTTCACCGTCCCCTACTCCTACTTCAACGCGTACCTGCCCGAGGGGATCACCATCACCACCGAGGGCGGCGACCCCCGCATCAGCGGCGAGCTGGCCCTGCCCGGATCCGGTATCAGCACCCCCGTCGAGGCCGGCGGCGAGTTCGCCGTGGACGGCGACACCGTGACCGTCACCCCGGTCGACATCCGGATCGGCGAGGTCCCGACCGGCGTCGACGACATGGTCTCGGGCATGCTCACCTCCAGCTTCCAGGTCCCCCACCTGCCCTTCGGCCTGACCATCACCGAGGCGGAGACCACCTCCAGCGGCCTGCGGGTCACCGGTACCGCCGAGGACGTCCCGATCATGGGCTCCGAGGCGGCCTGATGGACCTGCCCGGCGTCATCGCGCTCGCGGTGACCCTGTCCCTGGCCACCGTCGCCGGACTGGTGTGGCGGCGTGGCCTGGGACGCTTCCGCGCACCGCCGGGTACGCGCGGGCGCGTCGTTCCCGCGGGAGGGCGAGGGGCGGTACACCGGGAGGAGAGCATCCAGGGAGAGGGAGACGACATGGCGGAATCCGTCGGCGACGCCGCGGGCGGCGCCCTCAGCGGTGAGGACATCGGCGCCGAACTGGGGGAGCGTGCCACGCTCGTGCAGTTCTCCACCGCCTTCTGCCAGCCCTGCCGGGCCACCCGGCGGATCCTGGACGAGGTCGCGGACATGGTCGGGGGCGTGGCGCACGTGGAGGTGGACGCCGAGTCCAGGCTCGACCTCGTCCGGCGCCTGGACATCATGCGCACCCCCACCGTCCTGGTCCTGGACGCCTCGGGCCGGGTGGTGCGCCGGGCCAGCGGGCAGCCCCGCAAACCGGACGTGATCGCCGCCGTCGGCGCTGCCGTCTCCTGACCGCCCCGCGGACACCCTCCCGGTGCCCGAGCCTCCTCCGGGCGTCCGAACACGCTCGCGCACCCTCCGAGCGCCCGGCCACCCTCCCGGCGCATGGAACGCCCCGCGGGCGAACGCCCCACCGGGGTGGACACCCCATCTGTGATCCACCACACCCGTGACAAACGCGTAACGGGGGCTGTAGCGTCTGGGGTGTGACTTCCTTGACGAGCGCGTATCTGACGAAGCGACGGGCGGTGGACTTCTGCCGCGTCGCCGCCGCGCTCTGTCTGTGTTCCTAGGGCGGACGGCCTGAAGGGCCCACGCCTCCTCCGTGCGACCGGTTCCTCGTTCTCCTCGTACGCAGCTGGGGACATCACGCCATGCAGGTCGACCCTCGCGGGCAGCGCTTCGCGGCTGCCCTGACCACCCTCGTACTGGCCACGGCCCTCGCCACCGGCAACCTCTGGGTTCTCGGCTTCCAGGCGCTGGTCTTCGCCGCCGCGGTGGTCATGGGGGTCCGCCGATCGCCCTACGGCCTGTTGTTCGCCGTCGCCGTACGTCCCAGGATCGGCCCCGCCTCCTCGTCGGAGGACGCGCGGCCGCCCCGGTTCGCACAGGGAGTGGGACTCCTCTTCGCCGTACTCGGACTCGTCGGATACCTGGCGGGCCCGGAGTGGCTCGGTATCTCCGCGACCGCCCTCGCCCTCTTCGCCGCCTTCCTCAACGCCGTGTTCGGCTACTGCGCCGGATGCGAGACCTACCTTCTCGGCCGACGCCTGCTGGCGTCGGCGAGGACGGCCTGACCCCCCTCACTCCGGGGCGACCGACCCCGCGAGCACCGACGTACACGCGACACCGCACAAGAAACACAGGAGGTTCCCTATGAGCCGCTCCGACGTCCTCGTGGACGCCGACTGGGTGGAGGCTCACCTGGATGACGACAACGTGGTCCTCGTCGAAGTCGACGAGGACACGTCCGCCTACGACAAGGGACACATCCGCGGCGCCGTCAGGATCGACTGGAAGACGGAGCTCCAGGACCCGGTCCGCCGTGACTTCGTGGACCGCACCGGCTTCGGGAAGCTGCTGTCCGCCAAGGGCATCGGCAACGACGACCAGGTCATCCTGTACGGCGGCAACAACAACTGGTTCGCCGCCTACGCGTACTGGTACTTCAAGCTCTACGGCCACGAGAACGTCCGCCTGCTGGACGGCGGCCGCAAGAAGTGGGAGCTGGAGTCCCGCGAGCTGGTCGAGGAGGTCCCGGACCGGGCCCCCACCCAGTACACCGCCAAGGAGCAGGACTCCTCGATCCGCGCCTTCCGCGACGAGGTCGTCCAGGCCATCGGCGACAAGGACCTGGTGGACGTGCGCTCGCCCGACGAGTTCACCGGCAAGCTGCTGGCCCCCGCGCACCTGCCGCAGGAGACCTCGCAGCGTCCCGGCCACATCCCGACCGCGCGCAACATCCCGTGGGCCAAGACCGCCAACGAGGACGGCACCTTCAAGAGCGCCGACGAGCTGCGCGAGCTCTACACCGAGGCCGGGGTGGACCTGGACAAGGACATCATCGCCTACTGCCGGATCGGCGAGCGCTCCTCGCACACCTGGTTCGCCCTGCACGAGATCCTCGGGCTGGAGAACGTCAAGAACTACGACGGTTCGTGGACCGAGTACGGCTCCCTCGTGGGCGTCCCGGTCGAGCTGGGAGAGGCTGAGGCCAAGTGAGCGAGAGCTGCGGAGCACCGGTCGGCGGCGTCGCCCTCGCCGACGTCGACGCGGGCAACCAGGCGGTCATCCAGGGCACGGTGACCCGTGGCGGAGAGCCGCTGCGCGGAGCCTACGCCCGCCTGCTCAACTCCTCCGACGACTTCGTCGGCGAGGTGGCCACCGGCGACGAGGGCACGTTCCGCTTCTTCGCCGCCGACGGGTCCTGGAAGGTCCGCGTGCTGGCCTCCCAGGGCTTCACCGCCGAGTACACGGTGCAGGCCGAGGTGGGCAGGGTCATCGACCTGCAGGTCCAGGCCTAGGTCCTGTGCCGCTGCGGCGTCCGGGCACGGGGCGAAGCGCGGCGGAGCCTCAGGGAAGCACGTCCTGGCAGCGGACGGCGGGCGTACGGGGCGCCGGTGCCGACGGGAGACCGTCCGGCACCGGCGCCCCGCCTTCTTGTGCCCGGGGCCGTGACAAACACGCGGGGCGGGTGACAGCATTCTGCCCACACTCCGGCCCCGGCCGGAGCCTCGCACGAAACGAGTCCCCGGCCACCCCGCGACGGCCGGTCAGGAGGTGTTCGGACGGTGCCCAGCTCCCGGTCGGGCGGCGCGCCCCGAAGCGAGGCCGGACGTACCTACGTCGGCTGGCGGCACGCCGTGCTCCTGCCGCCACCGGGGCCGGCGCCGCGCCGCCCGACACCGGCCGACACCGAGGCCGTCAGCGAGGAGTGGATCGCAGCCCAGCGCGACAACGAGGCCCGGACCAACAGGCCGCTCTACTTCGCCCTGGCCGGGCTCGCCCTGTTCTCCCTGCTGTTCCCGCTGCTGTGGACGCTGCGCATCCTCCCGGGCAGCTTCGCCCTCGGCGGAGTGTTCGCCTGCGCCGCCATCGCCGCGCCCATCTCCGTCGCCCTGGTCCAGAGCCGCCGGGTCGTCGCCGAACGGCTGGAGCGGGCCCGCGAGCGCCTGGCAGCCGAACGCGACGAACGCGACCGCGCCCTGCACGAACGGCAGCGCGAGCACGCCCGCAGGTACACCGAGTGGCAGGCGGCCGCACGCGCCTACGAGGCCCAGCCGCTCTGGTACGGGGTGACCGCCGACGTCGGCACCGTCGTCGTGGTCGGCGGCGACGAGGCCGGATGGTCCGCGCTGCTCGCCACCCTCGGCGTCTCGCGACTGCGCGAGGGCGGCGACCTCACCGTCGTGGACCTCACCGGCCGCTCCGTGGTCCGCGAACTCGTCCGGCTGGCCCGCCGCTGCGCCGTCGCCCCGCGCCGCTGGGTGCTTCCCGCGGACCTGCCCCGGATGACCCTGGGCACCAACCTGGACGCGGGCCAGCGCGCCCGCATCCTCTCCGCCGTCGCGGCCGCCTCCGGCGACGCCGGAGGCGGCACCGACGGCGCCGACGCGGACGAGACCCTCCTGCTGCGCCTGCTGGAGGTACTGGGGCCGCGCGCCGGGATCGCCGAGCTCATCGGCGGCCTGCGCGCGCTCCTCACCCCCGAGGACGACGCGGCCGCGGACGACCCCGCGCTCGCGCTGCTCACCCCGGAGCAGCGCGTCCGGGTACGCGAGCGCTGCGCCGACGGCCCCGACCTCCGCAGGCGCGCCTGGGAGCTCGAACGCCGCCTCAGCCCCTTCGAGGCCGTCGGCACCCGCGCGGACGGCTCCGAGTACGCCCAGGTCAAGATCATCTCCACGGACCGGGCCTCCGGCAGGGCCGCCGCACGCGTCTACGGCACCTACGCCGTGTCCGCGCTCAGCGAGCTGCTGGAGGTGCCCGAGCAGCCCAGGACCGTGGACGGCAGGCGTAGCCGGGCGCGTCCGGAGCGCACCCGCACCGTGGTGGTCTGCGGCGCCGAGACCCTTCCGCCCGGGGAGGTCGACCAGGTCCTCACCGCCGCCGCCGACAGCGGGGTGGAGGTGGTCCTGATGTTCCGCACGGCCGCTCCCACCGCCCTCGCCCGCTTCTCCGACCCCGGCTGCCTGCCCGTGGTGATGCGCCAGGGCGGCGGCTCGGCCGCGGACGCCGCCCGTGCCGTGGCCGCCGCGCCCGGTGTCGCCGGGCACGACCCCGGCGGGCTGCGGCTGCACCGGCTCACCGAGGTGATCGGCGAGGCCGTGGGCGACTCGGTCACCGGGGCGGGGGAGGACCCCGACGCCGAGGTGGAGGCCGACGACCGGTTCTTCCCCTCGCCCCACACCGAGTCCGGCGCGGTGATCCGCAACGCGGCCGCCGCGCTCACCCCCCTCGACCTCGTCCGCCATGTGAGATCCGCCACCGCCTGGGGGCGGGCCACCGCGCAGGCCGCGGAGGCCGACGCGCCCGCCACCGCGGGGGACGGCGGCGCCCAGCCCGTCCGCACCTGCGGCCTGGACGCCGAGTCGCTGCGTGGACTGCCCTCCACCGCGGCCCTGGTGCTGACCGCCGACGGCCCCGTGCTGGCCGACACCAATCCGGGTATCCTCACCCTGTCCACAGCCACCCTCGCCACGGTGGAGGACTCCCGGAACACCGCCGCCCGACCGGACGTTGGGGACGGTGGCACCGCGGCCGAGAGCCGGGCCGGGAGGAGGCGGCGCACCGTGGACGGCCGCCCCCGCATCGCGGCCCCGGGCCCCGCCACCCCCGACACGCCGGACGGGGCCGCCCCCGGAAGCGGTTCTCCCACTCCGGTGGGAGCCGACGGCCAGGTGCCGCCCAACCTCGGCCCACCGCCCGAGCGGTTGGACTGGCGGGGCTGACCCAAGGTGGACAATAGGCTTGGCCGACACATCGCCCGCCGCCTCCCAGGAGCGAACGGCGCGGGTGATCCAGCAATTCTGGAGAATGAGATGAGCGAGCTTCCCTTGCGCGCCCAACTGGCATCCGTGCTGGGAAGGAGCGCAGCCGGCCTGTCCCGTGCCACGGGACGGGGAGACGGCTCCGTGATCGGTGGACGGGTGGCGCTCAAGGTCGAACCCGACCTGCTCGCCAAGCTCGCCCGGGGCCGCAGGCTCGCCCTGGTCAGCGCCACCAACGGCAAGACCACCACCACCAGGCTCATCGCGCAGGCCCTGCGCGAGTTCGGCGACGTGGCCACCAACGAGTTCGGCGCGAACATGCCCACCGGGCACATCACGGCGCTGTCCGACAACCAGTCCGCCGTCAACGGCGTGCTGGAGGTCGACGAGAAGTACCTCCCGCAGGTGCTCATCGCCACCCAGCCCGCGTTCGTGGTGCTGATGAACCTGAGCCGCGACCAGATGGACCGCGCCTCGGAGATCAACCTGCTCGCCAAGAAGTGGCGCGTCGCCCTGGGCAAGAGCAACGCCCACGTCATCGCCAACGCGGACGACCCCCTCGTGGCCTGGGCGGGCCTGGGCGCGCCCAACGCCACCTGGGTCTCCGCGGGCCAGCGCTGGAAGGAGGACTCCTGGTGCTGCCCCGAGTGCGGCGGCCACCTCAAGCGCGACGTGGACCCGTACTGGGAGTGCCCCGAGTGCGGGCTGGCCAGGCCCGAGACCACCTGGGCGGTGGACAACGACTCCGACGTCCTCCTCACCCCGGAGGGACAGCGCCTCAAGCTGCGGATGAACCTGCCCGGTGACGCCAACCGCGCCAACGCCGCGATCGCGGCCGCGACCGCCGCCGGGTACGGCATCCACCCCGAGCGCACCCTGGAGCGGCTGCGCGAGGTCACCTCGGTCGCGGGCCGCTACACCTCCGTGGTGACCATGGGCGTCGAGGTGCGCCTGCTGCTCTCCAAGAACCCCGCCGGGTGGCTGGAGTCCTTCGCGGTCCTGGACCCGCCCCGCACACCGGTGATCCTCGCGGTCAACGCGCAGGTCCCCGACGGCAAGGACACCTCCTGGCTGTGGGACGTCGACTACACCGTGCTGCGCGACCGCCGCGTGTTCGTCATGGGCGAGCGCCGCACCGACCTCGCGCTGCGCCTGGAGACCGACGGCGTCCAGTTCGAGGTCGCCGAACGGGTGGACGAGGTCCTGGGCCGCCTCAAGGCGGACCAGCCCGACATCACCAAGGTCGACCTCATCGCCAACTACACCGCCTTCCAGCAGATCCGTACGGCCTACGGCCGCGTTCAGTAGGGAGATACCCATGACGAACACCAGCGCCCTGCGGATCGTGTGGATCTACCCCGACCTGCTGAGCACCTACGGCGACCAGGGCAACGCCCTGATCCTCAAGCGCCGGGCCGAGCTGCGCGGTATCCCCACCGAGACCGTGCACGTCTACTCCAGCGACCCCGTGCCCGAGCAGGGAGACATCTACCTGCTCGGCGGCGGCGAGGACCGTCCGCAGATCCTGGCGGCCGAGCGCCTGCGCGCCGACGGCGGCCTGGCCCGCGCCGCCGCGCGCGGCGCCTGCGTCTTCGCGGTGTGCGCCGGATACCAGATCATCGGCGAGTCCTACGGCGACGACGAGTCCAACCCGCTCCCGGGCGTGGGCATCCTCGACATCCGCAGCGGCCGCGGCCAGAGCCGCGCGGTCGGCGAGATCGTCGCGGACGTGGACCCGGCCCTGGGCGTGGGCCGGATCACCGGCTTCGAGAACCACCAGGGCCGCACGGCCATCGGCCCGTCGGCCAAGCCGCTGTCCACCACGGTGCGCGGTATCGGCAACGACGACCGCACCGAGGGCGCCTACCAGGGACAGGTGCTGGGCACCTACCTGCACGGGCCGGCCCTGCCCCGCAACCCGGAGCTGGCAGACCTGCTGCTGCGCTGGCGGGTGGGCCCGCTGGCGCCGCTCGCCCCGTCCTGGGGGGAGCGCCTGCACGACGAGCGCCTCGCCGCCGGTATGCGCTGACCCTTCCTCCGCGGCCGGCCCGGGGCCCGGCGGGTACGTCCCGCCGGGCCCCGGGTGTCCTCCGGCACGCCACGGCGTGTCGTGGAATGAACCGCCTGGGCCAACCGCTGTCGGATACATGAAGGCAATCGCACTACAGCAGTACGGATCCGCCGACGACCTGTCCCTGACGGAGCTCCCCGACCCCAAGGTCGCGCCGAGCGAGGTCCTGGTCCGGGTGAGGGCGGCCGGGGTCAACCCCGTCGACTGGAAGCTCGCCTCCGGAGGACTCGACGCCCTCATGGAGGCGGAGTTCCCGTTCATCCCCGGATGGGACGTCGCCGGCGTCGTCGAGGCGGTCGGGCCCGACGCGCACGAGTACCAGGTCGGCGACGAGGTCTACGGATACCTCCGCAAGGACTGGGCCAAGAACGGCACCTACGCCGAGCTCGTGTCGGCCAACGTGCGCATGCTCGCGCCCAGGCCGAGGTCGCTGAGCTGGCAGCAGGCCGCCGGGGTCCCGCTCGCGGGCCTCACCGCCTACCAGTCCGCGGAGCGGGTGGGGGTCGGCTCCGGTGACACGGTGCTCATCCACGCCGCGGCGGGCGGCGTCGGGTCCTTCGGCGTCCAGATCGCCGTCGACCGCGGGGCCCGCGTCATCGGTACCGCCAGCGAGCGCAACCACGACTTCCTGCGCTCCCTGGGCGCCGAACCGGTGGTCTACGGCGACGGCCTCAACGACCGGGTCCGCGCCCTGGCCCCGGACGGGGTCGACGCGGTGCTCGACTTCGTCGGCGGCGGGGTCGCCGGGGAGTCGCTGCCCCTGGTGGGCGACGCCGGCCGGGTCGTGTCCGTCGCCGACCCCGAGATCCAGGAGCAGGGCGGCCACTGGCTGTGGGTGCGCCCGGACTCCGCCGACCTCGCCGAACTGGCCCGCCTGGCCGACGGCGGCAGGCTCACCGTGCACGTGGACCGCGAGTTCCCGCTCTCCGAGGCGGCCGACGCGTGGCGTCTGAGCCAGGCCGGCCGCACGCGGGGAAAGATCGTTCTCACCGTCTGACGGATCCGGTCGGCCCCGACCGAGGGGATCCGGCCGACGGGGCCCGGCGGGAGCGCACCGGCCGGGCCCCGTCGGCGTGCCCCCGACCAGGGCCTGTGGCGGTGGGCGCAATTCGGAAAAATCGTGCGAAACCGGAATGAACTACCTATGATGCGCGTCACACCAGCATGGGCATCAGAGGCACGCATTCACCACCGCCGAGGGAGACCGGCTCCCTCGCGCGCGTCCTCGCCATCCCCGTCGCCGTGCTCCTGGCCGGGCTCGGCTGCGTCGCCATGCTCCTCGCGCTGGCGAGCGTTCCGCTCCCGCACGCCCGGGTGGTCGCCGTGGAGGAGCAGGCGGAGCCCGGTGCGGCGCGGGAGCCGGAGCCCGGCACCGGGCACGGGCCGGACCGGGAACCGCCGGGTACGGAACCGGGACGGGGGGACCCTCCCGCGGGGGAGGACGGGACCGGGGAGGGCGGGACGGGAACCGCACAGCAGCCGGTACCGCCGGAGTCCTACAACGGGGCCTCCGCCGAGTTCGACACCTTCCTCGTGGAGGTCGAGAAGGCCTACACCGACACCACCGTCACCGACGGGATGGGGTCCTCCGACACCGCGCCCTCGGGGATGGAGTTCCACGTCTACCGGCTCCACGTGACCAACCAGGGCACCGGTCCGGCGGTCTTCGACACCTACGGGACCACCGGCCTGACCACCGACGGCCTGGAGTACGCCAACGACATCGACGCCGAGATCACCGTGGCGTGGGACTACTTCTGGGACGACATCAACCCGGGGGAGACCGTCACCACCCACATCCTGTTCCTGGCCCCGGTCGGGACCGAGTTCGCCGAGGTCAGGATCGCCGGGCGCACCCCCCTCGAACCGAACTGAGGCCGCCCGGCCACGGACACGCGCGGGAACCGGTCTCAGCGGGGGCGGCGGCGCAGGTTGATCTGGGCGTTGGCGCCCGTCTCCGGATCCACCACGACCTCCTGCCCGGCGGCGATACCGTCCACCACCAGGTCGGCCCCGGTCGGCACCGCGCGCTTGACCACACCCAGGGCGATCGGCCCCAGTTCGTGGTGGCGGGCCGACGTGCCCACCCGGCCCACGGCCCGTCCGTCCAGCTCCAGCGCCGCACCCACCTCCGGCAGGCGCTCGGCGGTGCCGTCCAGGTGCAGCATCACCAGGCGGCGCGGCGGACGGCCCAGGTTGTGCACCCGCGCCACCGTCTCCTGGCCCGGGTAGCAGCCCTTCTCCAGGTGCACCGCCCGGCCCACCCAGTCCACCTCGTGCGGGATCGTGCGGTCGTCCGTGTCCAGCCACGGGCGCACCCGGTGCTCCGCGATCCGGTGCGCCTCGTAGGCCCACATGCCCGCCGGACGCGCCCCGGCCGCCGTGAGCGCCTCGGCCGCACCGGTGAGCCGCTCGGTTGGCAGGAACAGGTCGGTCTCCCCCTCGGTCGTGCGCGCGGGCACGTCGTCGAGCGAGGCGGCTCCGACCACCTTGGCGCGGTCGGGACCGAGCACGGTCAGCACAGCGCGGGAGTCGCCCAGGTCCTCCACCTCCACACGCAGCATGAACCGCATGGAGTCCAGGAACTTCGCCAGCTCCGGGCCGTCCCCCGGCTCGGTGTGGATCCAGGTGGCCTCGCCGTCGTCCATCAGGGAGAGGTGGTGCCGCAGGTGTCCCCGGGTGTCCAGGACCAGCGACTCGGTGCCCTTCCCCGGGGCCAGGCCCGTGGTCAGCTGGCTGGTGAGGTCGTTGAGCCAGCCCAGGCGGTCGGGCCCGACGACCCGGACCACGCCCCGGTTGCTCCGGTCGACCCAAGCGCTCGAACGTTCGATGGCACGTCCCTCGTGGGAGGGGTCGCCGTAGTGGGCGGCGACCCCGGAGTCGGGGGACTCGGCGCTCACGGCGCCCGGTGTGCTCAGCAGAGGCGAAGTCATACGCCGAGCCTAGGACATGTCCCACGGGTGCCGCCTGTGGCGAACGGCGTACGCGTTCGCGGAGCGCGGCCTCAGGCCGCCCCGCCAAGGGGTCCGTGAACGCGTCCCCCACCTGCGGTTTTGCTCACAGAAAAAACATTTGCCCCACGGCTCGCGCGGGACGTACTGTCGGTGGCACGCAGGAAAGGAGGTGGTCCGAGTAATGGTTGATCTTAGGACTGGCGAGGTGGCCGTCCGCTAGGACGACGCCGCGTTCGCGCGACGCCGTTCGCAGCGAATCCCAGACGGACACCCGGACCCCGGGCTGCCGGCCTCGTCCGACCGGCCCCGCCCCAAGGCGGGACAGAGCCCGGGGTCTGCCCCTGTCCGGGGACGGGCCCCGACCGCTTCCCCGGCCGTCTCCCCGCCCCTCCGGTGCCCCGGTCGCCTTCTCCCGGTTACTTCGGGCCGACCCGCTTGAGCTGCGCGGACATGTACGAGCGCAGGCTGTGGCCGCTCGCGGCTAGGTCCCAGGCGTACCCCAGCGTCTCCCGGTTGTCGCCGAACAGGCCGTACAGCCGGTGCGAGGCGGTCGCGTCGATCCCGGTCTCGGTGTGCACCACCGCGTCGGTGGACATCTCCACCCGGTTCGCGAACACGTTGCCCAGGTAGACCTCGGTGAAGCCCTCGGGGTGCGCGATCAGCGCCTCCAGGTGCACGACGGGCTCGTTCGCCCCGCGCTCCTCGGCGTCGGACTCCGGGCGCACGCGCCAGTAGCCCGACTCCTCGGCGACCAGCTCACCCGGCTCACCCCCCGGGGTCATCCGCCAGGCCCTGCTCGCGAAGGCCAGGTACGGCAGGTCCGCCCTCTGTGAGAACTCGATTTCCTGGCCGAACTGGAACTCCTCCACGTCGGCGTAGCCGGCGACGCCCACGCCCTCCCAGCGGCCGAGCAGGAAGGACAGTTTCGCCAGATCGGGGTGTACCTCAACGTCCATAACCATCGAGCGTAGCGGCGGTGAGGGGTGGCGGTGACCACCGGCGGCACACGTGGCGACCGCCACTCGCGCGCCCCGGTCCGGACATGCCCAATTGGCCCCGCTTTCCCGGAGAACTGGTAAAGATTGTCAGCAGCGCGGTGTGGCCACGGGGTGTTCTGTCCGCCGCCGTCGTATGACCTCACGCACTTTCCAAAGGGGCGGCCTGTGTTACTGGTGATCGGTTCGGCGCTGCTCGTGGTCGCGGCGGTCCTGCTCCCCCTGACCGTGTTCGCCCTGCGGCGCTGGCTGCGGCAGCGCGGCCTGGCCCGGCTGCGCCCGGGAGCGCTGGCGGCCAGTGAGGGCAGGCGCGTCACGCTCACCGGCGTGACCGCCCCCGGCCCCGACGGCCCCGTCTCCTCCGGTCTGGCCGGCGCGGAGTGCGTGTGGCACGGCCACGAGGTGCTGCGCCACTACTGGCCGCTCAACCGCGACCTGGAGGAGGGAGCGGTCCGGGAGCGGGCCTGCGACTCCATCGCCGACTACGCCTCCGAGGACCTGTTCGGGATCGTGGCCGAGGGCAGCCCCGGTGACGCCGACCGAGTCTTCGTCGATCCGCGCGGCACCGACCCCCAGGGCGTCGAACTGTGCCTGAAGCGCCTGGTGGGGCGCCCCCAGCCGGGGGTGGCCTCCCCGGCCGACGACCTGCTGCCGCGCGTGCGCGGCCGGATCTCCGGCGTCTTTCGCGGCGAGACCATCGAGTTCGAGTACCGCGAGTGGGTGATCCGCCCCGGCGCCCGTGTGCGCGTCACCGGCCAGGTCCAGGTGCGCGGCGGACGCGTGGTCCTGGCCGCACCCGAGGGCGGGACCCTCGGCATCGAGCACGGCGTGGACGGCCAGCCGGTGCGGGTCTCGCCCCGCCGGACCGAGGCGCTGGTGCTCACCGCGGTCCTCGCGGTCTGCTCGGTGGCGGGCGCCGTGCTGACCACCGTCGCGCTCTGAGTAGGCTGACGGCCATGTCTCGTTCCTTGGTGATCAAGGTCACCGCCGGTGAGGACGACCCCGAGCGGTGCAACCAGGCCTTCACGGTGGCCGCGGCGGCTCTGGCCAGCGGTGTCGACGTCTCTCTGTGGTTGACGGGGGAGTCGGCGTGGTTCGCGGTCCCCGGCCGGGCCGAGCGCTTCTCCCTGCCGCACGCGGCGCCCCTCAAGGACCTCCTCGACGCGGTGCTCTCGGCGGGCGGGGTGACGGTGTGCACCCAGTGCGCGGCCCGCCGCGACCTGACCCGGGACGACCTCGTCGACGGGGTGCGCATCGCCGGGGCCCCGACCTTCGTGGAGGAGGCCGTCCGGGAGGGAGCCCAGGCCCTCGTCTACTGAGGCGGTCGGCCCCGGACACGGCCGTGCCCGCACCACCGGCGGCGGCGCGGGCACGGAGGGATGACGGGACCGGGGAGGCTACTTCCTACCCTGGTTGGCGACGGCCTCGATGGCGTCCTTGGCGGCCTCCGGGTCGAGGTAGGTGCCACCGGGGTTGGTCGGCTCGAACCGCTCGTCCAGGTCGTACCGCAGCGGGATGCCCGTCGGGATGTTCAGCCCGGCGATGTCGGTGTCGCTGACGCCGTCCAGGTGCTTGACCAGCGCGCGCAGCGAGTTGCCGTGGGCGGCGACCAGAACGGTCTTGTCCGCGGCCAGGTCCGGGACGATCGAGTCGTACCAGTACGGCAGGGCGCGCTCCAGCACGTCCTTGAGGCACTCGGTGCGCGGCAGCAGCTCCGGCGGCAGCTCGCCGTAGCGGGCGTCACCGGCCTGCGAGTAGGTGTCGCCGTCCGCGATGGGCGGCGGCGGGGTGTCGTAGGAGCGGCGCCAGATCATGAACTGCTCCTCGCCGTACTCCTCGCGCGTCTGCGCCTTGTCCTTGCCCTGGAGCGCGCCGTAGTGGCGCTCGTTCAGACGCCAGGTGCGCTCGACCGGCAGCCAGCTCAGGTCGGCGGTGTCCAGCGCCAGGTTCGTGGTGCGGATGGCGCGCTTGAGGAGGGAGGTGTGGACCACGTCCGGCCGCACACCGGCCTCCTTGAGCAGTTCACCGCCCCGCCGGGCCTCCTCCTCGCCCTTGGCGGAGAGGTCGACGTCCACCCAACCGGTGAACAGGCCCTTCGCGTTCCAGACACTCTCACCGTGTCGCAGCAGTACCAGAGTTCCCATGGGGCCAGCCTAGCCACCCGGCTCCCGGGCCCGGGAGCCCGGGAGGCCGCTCGCCGATCCCACACGTCTCCCCGTCCGCCGCTCCTACCGGTCCTCTCCCTGTCCGACCAGGTGGGCGAAGGACCTCAGGTTGCGCATGTCGTGGCCGCGTTCGGCCCGCCACCGCCACTCCTTGCGGATCGCCGACGCGAACCCCCGCTCCAGCGCCCCGTTGAAGTTCTCGTCCGAGTAGGTGAGCACGCATCCCAGCAGCCGGTCGACCTCGTCGGGGGTGACCCCCTCCAACGGCAGGCGGCCGCGGATGTACACGTCGCCGACCTCGTCCGCGACGAACGCCATCCCGTACATGTCCGCGTTCCGGCGCATCAGCCACAGGTAGAAGTCGGCGTGGTTCTCGTCCGGCTGGCGGCAGAAGAACGACGTCAGGGTGAGGCTGTGCGGCCCCACCTCCAGCCACACGAGGGTCTTGAGCTTGGCCCTGCCCGGCAGGGTGACCAGGAACGACCCCTCGCGGGGGCGCTCCACCTCCAGACCGGACTCCGCCACGGCGGCGGTGATCGCCTCGACCGCGGCACTGCGCGCCGTTTCCCTACCCACTCGTACATCCCTCCTCGGTCACCTGCACGCGGCCAGCGGCAGCGCGCGGGGGGCCGTGCTCGCCCGGTACACGTCAAGCAGCTCGTCCACAGTCCGCGACCAGCCCAGGGTGGCGGCGTGTCCGGGTGCCGCCGCCGCCAGCTTGGCACGCCACATCGGTTCGGAGATCATCCGGTACAGCTCGGCCGCGTAGTCGGCCGGGTCGTGCCCCCTCACCAGGACCCCGGACACCCCGTCAGCCACCGCCGTGGCCAGCCCGCCCACGCGCGCGGCCAGCACCGGGGTGCCGCAGGCCTGCGACTCCACCGCGACCAGGCCGAACGACTCCGAGTAGGACGGCACCACGGTCACCGCGGCCGCGCGGTAGTAGTCGGCCAGCCGCTCGCGGCTCTGCGGCGGTTCGATCCGCACCACGTCCGCCACGCCCAGCGAGCGGGCCAGGTCGGTGAGCAGCCCGGGCTCGCGCATCCCGCCGCCGGACAGGCCGCCGACCACGCCCACCACCAGGCGCGTGCGCAGCGAGGGGTCGCGCTCCAGGAGGTCGGCCGCGGCGCGGATGAGCACGTCGGGGGCCTTCAGCCGCTGCACGCGTCCCACGAACAGCAGCAGCTCGGTGTCGGCGGGCAGCCCGATCCGTGCCAGGGCCTCCTGGCGCGAGCCGGGGCTGAACACCTCCAGGTCCACGCCGGGCGGGATGACGCTGATCTGGTTGTCGCGGGCACCGTAGTGGTTCCTCAGTTGGCGGGCCTCGTCGTCGGTGTTGGCGATCAGCTGGTCGGCCTGGCGGACGAGCTGGTCCTCCCCGAGCACCCGGGTCTCGGGCTCGGGCTCGTCCCCCTCGGCCAGGGAGGCGTTCTTCACACGCGCCATGGTGTGCATGGACTGCACCAGGGGCACGCCCCAGCGCCGGGCGGCCATCACACCGGCCTGGCCCGACAGCCAGTAGTGGCCGTGCACGAGGTCGTAGTGCCCGGGCGCGCTCTGGGCCTCGGCCCGCAGCATCCCGAAGACGAACGGGCACAGGTGCTCGGCGAGGGTGTTCTTGTCCAGGCGGCCGTAGGGGCCGGCGGGCACGTGCCGCACGTTCACACCCGGGGCGAGCTCCACCACCGGGGGCAGGTCGGGGCTGGTCGCGCGGGTGAACACGTCCACGGCCACGCCGCGTTCGGCCATGCGCCGGGCCACCTCGACCACGTACACGTTCATGCCGCCCGCGTCGCCGGTACCGGGCTGGTCGAGCGGGGAGGTGTGCAGACTGACGGTCGCGACCCTGGACGGGACCGACGCCTGTCCTCCCGCGGGAACGATTCCAGACACCGGGCGGGTCCCTTCAGGTCGTGTGTACAGCCGCTGTCGTCAACAGCGACGAAGGTACACACTGTTCCCCACCGGTTCGTTCGAGGGGCCGGGTGTTGACTCCGGGAGGCCCGCGGTGTGGTCGGCCGGCCGGATACCGGGAGGTCGGCGGTACCGGGGAAGGAGCGCCTCCGCGCCGCGGGGCCGTGTTCCCCGGGCGAGCGAAGCGTGGCGACCGCCACATGAGGAACCGTCGGCGCCGTGTTGGCACGGGCCGACCGGAGCCCGGGAACGCCGTTCGCCGCGGCCGGTCGAGCCGTGGGCGTGTCCGTGCCGCGGCCCTTCGGGGATCAGACCGCGACGGAGTGCCGCAGCCGCAGTTCGTCGGGATAGGGGCGGAGGTAGGTCTGGTCGCGCGCCCACCCGACGTCCTCCGCCGTGCAGTGGTGGCGCAGCAGGGCCACCGGGACGCTCAGCGGTACCTGTTCACGCCGGTAGTCCTCGATCGCCGCCAACAGGTCGTGCCTGCGGGCGTCGTCCAGCAGCGGACTCAGCATCCCGAAGGCGTGCTGTAGGGCGTTGACGTGCTTGCCCCGGCTCGGCCGCACCGCCATCGCCCGGTGGAACGCCTCGGTGTAGGCGACCTCGACCTCCTCGGGGGCAAAGGCGCCCGCGCGCGCCGCGATCCGGCCCGTCTCCCGGTAGCCGTCGGGCGAGTGCGACATCAACTGGAGCTTGTGCCGCGTGTGCAGCGCGACCAGGTCACGCGGGCGCCAGGGCGACTCCCACAGCTCCCGCAGCCTGGCGTGCGCGAACACCCGCTGCACGAACACCTCGCGCAGCACGGGGTCCGTCAGGCGGCCCTGCTCCTCCACGGGCAGCGCGGGAAGGAGTTCGGTGAGGCGCCGTGCGAAGGCGCCCCTCCCCCTGCCGCCCACCCGGCCGCCGTCGTCGTCGAACACCGGCAGGGCGAAGAGGCCGCAACTCGGCGACTTGTTCTTGAGCACGTACCCGTCCAGGTGGCGCAACCGGGCCAGGTGGCGGTCGGCGGTCCGCGCCAACTCGTCCGAGTGGTCGGCCCCGTCGGCGCTGGAGACCACCCGGTCCTCCCCCTCGCGGCGTTGCAGGCGCAGGGTCGGGCGCGGGACGCCCAGGCCGATCTCCGCCTCGGGGCAGACCGGGAGCCAGTCCACGTACCGGTCGAGCTCGTCGGTGAGGAAGCGTGAGCGCGAGTGCCCGCCGTTGTAGCGCACCGGAGCGCCGAGCAGGCAGCTGGACACTCCGATCCGGGGACGAACCGTGCGGGTCCTCGCAGGTGAGAGGCTCTTCTCCATGAAGGGTTCCTACCCAGGCCTCGGCCCCGGCACCGGGCCTCCACGGGGATGGCCATGGTTCTTCGCCTGGCCGCGTCGAGAGGGAGCGTCCCCCGGACCCGGCCACCGCCGTCCTGGTCACCTGGGACCTTCGCGTCCACGGCCGCCCGGCCCCGGCCCGCGAACGCCCGGGGCCATGGCCGCGGCGGGGACCGGCCGACCACCCCGGCCGGCCGTCCCCGCCGCGGTCGGCACGGCGTCCCGGCCGGTGGGACCGGGCGCGGCGGGCCCTCCCGCGCACATGGGGACCCGGCCGGGTCAGCGGGGGCCGAAGGCCGCCTTGAAGGCCCGAAGCGCGGTGTCGTCGAACAGGACCATGCGGATCTCCGGCACGCGGAGCTGCGCCGAGTGGACCGCCCAGGCCGCGATGCGCGCCGCGTCCTCGATCGGCCACCCGTAGGTGCCCGCGGAGATCGCGGGGAAGGCGATCGACTCCGCGCCCAGCTCGTGGGCGACCCGCAGGGACTCGCCGTAGCAGGAGGCGAGCAGCGCGCTCCGGTCCTCGGTGGCGCTGTGGACCGGGCCGACGGTGTGGACCACCCACCGGGCGGGCAGCCGGCCGGCCGTGGTCGCCACCGCGTTCCCGACGGGCAGCCCCTTCCCGTAGTGCCCGGCGCGCAGCCGGCGGCACTCCTCCAGGATGGACTTGCCGCCCTTGCGGTGGATGGCGCCGTCCACACCGCCGCCGCCCAGGAGGGAGGTGTTGGCGGCGTTGACGATCGCGTCGACGCTCTGCTCGGTGATGTCGCCCCGGACGACGGAGATCCGGGAGTGGTTCGGGGAGGCCATGGTGGTGCTTCCTTCCGGTGCTCGGTGGGGCAGTATCGGCCCCGAGGGCGAGGGGAGTCCAGTCCCCGTACCGGGACGGGGGCCGCGGCCGGTTCCACGGGCGTCGTCACCCGCGAGGGAGGGGGCGGGATCACACCTGTCCGAAAGGGCGTTATCCCTTGTCCCGTAGGTGATGAGGAATTAACCTGGGGGTACGACAACCGGTAGTACGACCCCAAGTAGACTCCTACTCATGAATCGGCTTGGCGAACTCGAACGCGCGGTGATGGATGTACTGTGGGCACGGAACGAACCAATGACGGTCCGTGAGGTCGGCAAGGCTCTCGCCGAACGCGACCTGGCGCACACGACCGTCATGACCGTGCTCGACAGGCTCGCCAAGAAGAAGGTCGTCACCCGGGCACGTGAGGGTCGTGCGTGGCGTTACCGTCCGGCAGCCAGCCGCGAGGCATACGTCTCCGAGTTGATGTTCGACGCGCTCGGACAGACGGGAGACCGCGACGCCGCCCTGGCCGCCTTCGTCCAGTCCATGGACGGCGAGCAGGCTGAAGCGCTTCGGCGCGCACTCGCGGAAACCGAGCAGCCAAGGAACTAGTCCGTATGGTCAGTGCCGCCCTTCTCACCCTCGTCGCGGTCTGCTGCCTCATCGCCATGGAAGCCCTCCACCGGGCCAAGTGGCCCTCACGGGGCCCCTACACCGCCGTGATCACCTGGCAGGCCCTGGGCCTGGCCTGGGGCGTGTCCACCATCGGCGCGCTGCTGGCCTTCGGACTGTCCTCCTACCGGCTCGGCGCGGCCGGAGGCCTCATGGCCCTGGCCACCGACATCGTCACCGGCGAACTGCTCCTCGCCGAACTCTCCCAGGGCTTCGAGGGCATCACCCACATCGCCGCGGTGGCCCTGGCGTTCGTGCTGACCCTCGTGCTCTTCTGCGGCCTGGTCGCCTCCTTCGTCCACGTGATCCGCGTCCGCCGACGCCACTACGACCTCCTCGAACTCGTCGCCAGCGACCACCCCGACGTTCCCGGCGCCCGCGTGGTCGACCACCCGGCGGCCGCCGCGTACTGCCTTCCGGGCGTGCTCCGCTCGCAGGTGGTCATCAGCGCGGGAGCCCTCGCGGTCCTCGACAACCGGGAGCTGGCCGCCGTCCTGGCCCACGAGCGCGCGCACCTGCGCCAGCGCCACGACCTCGTGCTGCTGCCGTTCTCCTCCCTCAAGCGCGCCTTCCCGAGGGTTCGCCTGGTGCGCACCTACTACGAGAGCGTCGCGCTGCTCATCGAGATGTGCGCCGACGACCAGGCCCGCCGCAGGAGCTCCTCGCGCGAGCTGGCCATGGCGCTGCTGCGCTTCGGCGCCGCGGGCCCGGCCCCGGTGCCCGCCGGGGCGATGGCCGCCGTCCCCGAGGCCGAGCCCGGGGTGATGCGGCGCGTCAACCGCCTCCTGCACCCCGGCGACGAACTCCCGTACCACACGGGCGCCTTCATCATGGGCGCCTCCGCGTTCCTCCTGGCGACGGTCACCTGCCTCTGGCACATCCCCCTCTGACCGGGGACGGCCGTCGGCCTCCCACTCCGGGACCGGCCCGCCGCCGCACCCGTCCGGCCCGGCCGCCGCCCCGGTGCAAGTGTGTGATGTGGGACTCCACGGGCACGATCGGCGCCGCCGGTCCGTTTACGGTGGAGAGCGGGCGGACCCCCCGCTCGGAACGTCCCCGGGAGTGTGCGTTTTGTTCTACCTGATCTGGCAGGCCATCTACCTGGTCACCTTCGTGGCCAGTCTGTACGCCCTGATCGAGGCGATCCGTACACCGGCCGCGGCGTTCGAGCTGATGGACAAGCAGACCAAGAAGCTGTGGGTCATCCTCACCGGCGTGGCCACCGCCCTGTCCCTGCTGGCGGTGTTCTCCGGTACGGGGATGTTCGTCATCCTCGGCCTGGTCGCCACCCTCGTCTTCCTGCTCGACGTGCGCCCGGCGGTCAAGGGCGCGGGAGGCAACAGCAACAACGGCCCCTACGGTCCCTGGTAGCACCTCCGCAACGGGTCTCCCGGCCCCAGGACAGGGCTCCCTCACTCCTTCGCGGGCGGGATGCCCGCCTCACGCACCGGATGACGGCGGGCACCCTCCGACGGCGCCCCCGCGGGGCGCCTCCGCCTCCTCCATGGCCCTCAGCACCCGCCGGAGCGTACCGGCGTAGGCGGGATCGCCCGTGTAGTAGGAGTGGCCCAGGATCTCCGGCCGTCTGGCCTCGCCCGGCGGGGCGTCGTACGAGCGCGGGTCCGGCAGCGGCTCGGCCCGCTCCACGGTGACCGGGGGTCCCGGTTCGCCGGAGGGGGCCCGCGTCCGCACCGGTCCGGCGATCGCGTCGGTGACCCGCCACAGGTTGTGCCACGCCGACACCCGCTCCCGCAGGTCGGCGAACGGACCCGGGCCGAAGTAGGCCGGGAAGTAGCGGGCGTACAGGCGGTCCAGCGGTGAGCCGTGTGTGAGCAGCGCGATGCGCCCCAGGCAGTCGGTGGGCAGCTGCCACACCGTGGCGGCCGCCAGCACCGATCCCTGTGAGTGCCCCGACAGCACCACGTCCGTGCCCTCCCGGCACATCAGGGCCACCCGTGCGGACAACTGCGGCACCGCCCGCTCCGCGTAGGACGGTGGCGCGAGCGGGTGGGCCACCCTGGGCCAGAACGTGCCCACGTCCCACAGCGCGCCGACCGCCTGCCGTGTGGGCCGGTCGCGGTAGGCACTGCGCCCGATCCACACCAGCGCCACCAGCGCCGCGCCTCCCAGCAGCGATCCGACGCCGATCAGCCCCGACACCGCTCCCCGGGCGACCTCCCGCACCTCACCGGACGCGCTGGACACGGCCGTCGCCGCGGCCGCGGGATCGGCCGCCAGGTCCCTCGACAGCACCGAGTACAGCGCGAGCGCGCCCAGCGCCACCACCGGGAGCAGGAGCGCCCCCAGCACGGACGGCAGGACCTCGGTCATCCGGCCCACCGCCCGCGCGTGGGCGATGGTCCAGGTACGGCGGTCGCGCACACTGCGCGCGTAGTCCTCGGTGACCCCCGACAGGTGCGCCCGGGTGTCGCGGCGCAGCTTCAGGGCGAGCACCGCCACCACGGCCAGCACGATGGCGGCCTCCAGGGCGAAGGCCAGTTGGAGCCAGGAGTAGGCGGTCGGCACCGACAGCGGCAGGCAGTCCACCTCCGGCGTGGCCATGGAGCCGCAGCCGCTCAGCAGCAGCGAGCTCTGGTAGACGAGGGCGGCCGAGAAGCCGCCGCCCAGCAGGGCGCCCAGGGCGGCCGTGGCCGGCCCCGCCAGGCCGAGCATCGCCGTGCCGTCGTGGGCCCGGTCGGAGGCGAACAGCACCAGCGCCGCCACCAGCGTCACCAGCACCAGGGCCACCTGGACCGCGAACAGGGTGTTGAGTACCGCCCCGTCACCGGGCAGCCGTCCGGAGGCCGTCCACCCCGGGCGGGGCCACAGCGCGTAGGCGACCACCGCCAGTCCGAGGACCAGGGTGGTGTCGCGCAGCAGGCGGCAGATCCGGTCGGCCCGCGCGTTCCAGCGGGGGTCCGCGCCCGGGACCAGGACGCTCAGCGTGCTCGCCGCCGTCACCGCCGCCAGCAGCGCCGACAGCACGGTGCCGGCGATCCAGGGGCCGGGTCCTCCGGGGACGCCGTCCACCGCCGGCGCCAGGTCGTGCCGGAGCGCGGGGAGGAGCAGCGACGCGGCGATCGTGCCGAGGGCCACCGAGATGTGCGCCGACCGCAGCCGTGCCATGGTCTCGCTGTTGCGCCAGAACTCGGCGTGGCTCAGCGGGGCGGCCGCGGTGGGCCGGGGCGGTACCGAACCGGACACGACCTCGTAGTCGGCGGCGGTGCGGCGGGAGAGCCGCCACAGCACCACGACCACGGCCACCGGCAGCACCGCGCCCACCACGAGGGCCGGTCCCGGCGCGGACAGCGGTGAGGAGGGCGAGCCCAGGAACGCCAGCCACGGGCGTGCCCGCACGCACGCCTCACCCAGGCCGGAGGCGCACTGCCAGGCCACCAGGTCCATGCCGACCCCGGCCGCGGCCAGGGCGATGAGCACCGTCAGGGACAGCGCCAGCAGCCGTACACCCGCGCCGTAGGAGTTGTTGGCCAGCCGCCGCACCCCCGCCGGTGCGCGGTCCATCCGGCCCGGACGCATCCAGTACGCCACGTTGACCAGCATGAACGGCAGCAGCAGCAGCCAGAACGCCCGGGAGGAGCTTCCGGAGGTGAGGTTGCCCCAGGCGAAGATCTCCCGGCGTACGCCCGGGACGGTCTCGGTGTCGGGTTCGCGGCGCCACCGGAAGAACCCCGCCAGCCGGTCGCCGCCCACACGCATGGCCGGCTCCACGTCCAGCAGTTCCTCGGCCTGTCCGCCGCTGACACCGTGCACCCGCAGCTCCACGCGCCCGCGCGTGGGGCCCGCGCGCCCGGGCGGTGCGACGGAGGTCTCGGGGGAGCGGGGGACGGGGGCGGTCGCGTCAGGCTCGTGCGGATCGAGGGAGGCGGCGAGGTCCGACATACCAAGCATCCTGCCACGCTGTGTGTCCGAGCGGCAGCACTCCACCAAACCTGTGGACGGCGGCGAAGGCCCGTATACGTACCTCCCCGGTCACGGGGGAGGTGTGCCGGGAACGTGCGCGCGCCGGGTGGTCAGGGCGCGGGGTCCCGGTCCGCGTCCGCGTCCGGCGCGCGGTCGAGGGCGCGGACGCGGCGGACGGCGCGCACGAACGCGGGCAGCCCGACGAGGAACGCGTCGCGTTCCTCGGGGGCCATGGCCGCGACCCACCGGACGTAGTGGTCGTGGTACTCGGCGGCCATGGCCGCGTGGGCGGCCCGCCCCCGACCGGTGATCCTGAGCCGGTAGGACCGCCTGTCGCCGGAGGGCCGCTCCCGGACGAGAAGGGCCTTGCGCTCCATGTCGGCCACCATCCGGCTGACGGTGCTCTTCTCCAGCCCGAGCCGCTCGGCCAGCTCCCGCTGGGACAGCGGCGGGTCGGTGTCGAGCTCGTGCAGCGCGAAGCCCTGGGACAGGGACACCGTGAGGTCGGAGACCGCGTGCTCGGGCTGGAGCAGGCCGACGGTGCGGACCAGGTCCATGACCATGGTGTGGATCTGTTCGGGTACCGCGTCGGTCACGCGCCGCCCCCTTCCCCCGGACAGGCCCCGGAAATGGTTGTGCTCTGCAACTGTCTGGCGTACCGTCGAAACAGTTGTCCCATACAACTCTAAGGGAGTGCGCAATGCGGTCGACGAAGCAGGTTCACCACGGCGACATGCCCGGGCTCTTCGAGGGGCGGGCCGGCCGGGTCTACGACCTCGTGGCGCGGCGGCTGCTGCGCGGCGTCTACGCGCGTTTCGCGGAGGACCTCGCCGACGCCGCGCCGCACGGCGGCTCCGTGCTCGACGTGGGCACCGGACCAGGCGTGCTCCTCGCCGAGGTCGCACGCCGCCGCCCCGACCTGAGGCTGACCGGCGTCGACCTGTCCGCCGACATGGCCGCCCTGGCCGAGCGCAACCTCCGCCCGTACGGGGAGCGGGCCCGGGCCGGGCAGGGCGACGTCACCGCCCTGCCGTTCCCCGACGACGCCTTCGACCTGGTCGTCTCCTCGTTCAGCATGCACCACTGGGACGACGTCGAGGCGGCCGTCCCCGAGATCGCCCGGGTGCTGCGGCCCGGAGGACGGCTCTACGTCTACGACTTCCGGTCCGCCCCGTTCGACACGGTCGTCGCCGCGGCCCGCGCCCGCTCCCTCCTGGAGGGTGCTCCGGCGCGCCGGCTCCTGATCCGCACGGGTGTGCCGCTCCTGCCCCGGTACGCCAGGCACGTCATGACCGCGTCGTCCTGAAAAGGCCCTGGGCCTGCTCGGTGGACTCGGTCCTGCGCCGCTGGGGGTGGCGGGGGCGCCGACGGGGCCGCCGTACCCGCGGCGTCCGGGCACGAGGCGAAGCGCGGCGCGGCTTCGAGGAGACGCGCCCTAGTCCACCAGCGACTCGTCCGATACGTCCCAGGTGTTGCACGCCCCCGGGGACTGCTCCTCCCAGCCCTTCCGGGTCCACCTGACGCTGTTCTCCACCGAGCCGTGCGTGCGCTCCTCCTCCGGGCCGTCCTCACGGTCGGCGGTGGCCGCGGCGTCCGTCAACAGGGTCTCCAGATCGCCGTCGTCCAGCGGATAGCTCACCCGGACCGACCCCAGGAACGCCCCGGCCAGGCAGTTCGCCTGCAACTCACTGCGGCGCGTCCACACGTTGCGCTCCAGGGGGTCCTCCCTCATCTCGCGCTGCTCGTGGTAGTACTCCAGCAGCCCCGACTCCCCCTGCACGTGGTGGCCGTACTCGTGGGCCAGCAGGGAGGCGTACACCACGCCGCGCGTGGCGCCGTTCCACTTCTCCACCACGTCCGAGGTGCCGATGTAGATGCTCGTGCTCGCCCGGCAGTAGAACGCTCCGGCCCGCGACGGGTACTCACGGCACGGGCTCACCCCGGGCTCCTCCCAGAACACCCGATCCGGCGGTGTGAAGGGGATGCCCGCACGGGCGAACTGGTTCTGCCAGGCGCTGTCCAGGCAGTCCGCGACCGAGTCCAGGAACACCTCCATCGACTCCGCGTCGTCGACGTCCGGCTCGGCCACCGGGCACGGACGCGGACTCAGCCGCCCCGTCTCGTACAGCGGGTTGTCGACCAGCGCCGCGTGCCCCGAGGGGCGCTCCCGCTGCCCGAGCCGCTCCGACAGCCCCGTCCGCCCCCCGCCGCCTCCGCCGACCAGCCCCGACGGGTCCTGGGCGGGCTTGTCGTCGGAGTCGGGGGCCGCACCGGAACCGGTGCCGTCGGCGGACGCGCCGGACCGGGGGTCCTCCTCGCCGGCCGTGGTCCACGACAGCAGCGCGAACGCCAGCAGCACCGCCACGAGAGCGGTCGCCAGACCGAACGCCCGCCGGTCGGCGCGTCGCGCCGGGGACGTCGGTGACTCACCGAACCCTGCGTACACCCCTGTCCGCCCGCCCTGTCGTCACCTTCACCGGACCGTACGGACCGGTTCCTGGCCGTGCCCCCGCCGGCGCGTCACCACACCAGCTCCTCGGGGGCGTTCCACGTGTTGCACGCCGCCGGGTTCACACGGTCCATGCCGTGCGCCGTCCACAGGCGGCTGTTCCCCGCCGAACCGTGGGTGTGCTCGCCTCCCCGGTCCGCGCGGAGCTCGACGTCGTCGAGGATATTCTTCCGCTCGGACCGGCCGAACCCCAGCGACTCGTCCGAGGCGCCCAGGAAAACCCCTCCCAGACAGTTGGCCTGGAGCTCGTTCCGCCTGGTCAGCTCGTCGACCTCCTCCTGCTCCGCGCCCGCGCGCTCACTGTGGAACTCGGCGAGGACGCGCGACTGCCCCTGCACGTGGTGCCCGTACTCGTGGCTGAGCAGGAACGTGTACGCCTCGGGTTTGTCGCTGCCCGCCGAGGCCGCCACGATGTCCTTCACCCCCAGGTACAGGCCCTGGTTGGCCTGGCAGTAGAAGGCCGCGGTGTCCTCGGTGGGGAACGCCCCGCACGGGCTGTGCCCGGCGGCGTACCAGTACACCCGGTTGGGGGCGGTGAACTCCATCCCCGCGGCCGAGAAGTAGGAGCCCCACGCCTGGTCCAGGCAGTCGGCGATCGCGTGGACGAAGGCCTCCACCGACTCGGGGTCGTCCTCGTCCAGTCCGGGCGCCTCACAGGTCACCTCGCCGAGTTCGCCGACCCGGTACAGCGGGTTGTCGCCGAGCAGGTCCGCCTGGTCGGTCCCGGCCACCGGCCGCTCCGCCGAGGCCCCCTCCGTCGTCGAGGCCGTCCCCCCGCCCGCCCCGGAGACCGGGAGCGACGCCGGGTGCGACCACGCGTTCGACGACGGCAGCAGCGCGGAGATCGCGAGGAAACCGGTGAACGCCGCCGCGGCCAGCCCCGTGCCCAGCGTGAGCGACACCCCGAGGCCCGTCCGCTGGAGGAGACCGGGCCGTTCGGACCAAAAGTCCGGGCCCGACACGGGGCCGCGCCTCAGCACGGCGCCTCCTCGCGGTGTCGGAGCACGGCGTCGGACGCCGTGCCCTGGAGGGAAGGTACACCGGGGGACCGGATAGGCTCTCGCGTCATGTGGTGGGTCGGCTCCTGGCGCCCGGCCGTCGTGGTGGCGACGGCCGTCTTCGTGTTGTCCTCACTGGTCACCGGGGCCGCGGTCGCGTGGCCGGAGGGGGAGGCCCGCGCCGCGACGGTGGCGGCAGCGGCCCCCACAGTACCGGGGAGCCCCACGGCCGCCTCCGGCACCCGTTCGGACCCGGTGATCACCAACGACATCCGGCTCGAACTCGACCGCTCGGGCACCCTCCGCGGCGAGGAGACCATCTCCTTCTCCGGCGGCGCCCCGGCGGTCTTCACCCGGGCCTTCACCGAGACGATGCTGTACGACACCGACCACGACCGGGAGTTCGAGGTCGTCGGTGTGCGCGCCACCGACCTGGACGGGGACACCCTCGACGCGGACGTGCGCGAGGAGGACGGGGTCCTCTTCGTGGACGTCCCCACCGCCGGGACCGAGGGAGCGGTGCTCACCTACCGGGTGATCGGAACCGTCAGCGAGGTCGCCCAGGGGGTCCAGATGGAGTGGCGGGCGGTCGGCGCCTACAGCCACACCGTCCAGTCCACCGACGTCACCGTCACCGCGCCGCTGCCCCCCGAGGCGCTCTCCTGCCTGGCGGGAGAGCCCCGCAGCGCCATGTACTGCACGGCGTCGGACATGGGGACCGATGCCGGGGTGGCGCACTTCCTCCAGGCCGACATGGGTCCCGAGGACCGGCTCGACATCGTCGTCAACTACCCCTCCGGGACCGCCGAGGGGGAGCCCATCCTCACCCGCCGCTGGTCTCTGGCGTCCGCGTTCGCGGTCACCCCGGCCACCGCCAGCGTGTTCGGCCTCCTGCTGGTGGTCCTGGTGGGCGGCCTGGCGGTGCTGATCCGCGTCCGGGGCCGCGACGAGCGCGCGCTGCGCAAGGAGGCCGCGGCCGGCGAACAGGCGCCGGTGTCCGAGGGCGAGCAGGGGCGGCTCAGGTTCGCCCCGCCGGACGGCGTGCACGCCGGCCAGATCGGCACACTCGTCAACGAGACCGTGGACATCACCGACCTCACCGGTGCCGTGGTCGACCTGGCGGTCCGCGGCTACGTCCGCCTGGAGGAACTGCCGCACGAGAACTTCACGTCCGTGGACTGGCGCCTGGTCCGCCTGGACGGCCCGCCCGACGACACCCTCCTGTCCTACGAGTGGATGCTGCTGGACGCGGTGTTCGGGGGGCGCCGGACGATCCGCCTGTCCCAGGTCGGGTCCCCCCGCATGTCGCCCGACTTCCCGGCGCGCATCGACCGGGTGCGCGAGGAGCTGTACCGGGACATGGTGCGGATGAAGTGGTTCGCCCGCTCGCCCAACCAGGTGCGCGGCCGCTGGAGCACGATCGGCATGGTGGTGACGGCCGCCGGCGTGGTCCTGACCGCCGCCCTCGCGATGTTCACGGGCGCCGCCTTCACCGGCCTGGCCGTCGTCATCGCGGGCGCGGCCGTCACGGCGGGGGCGCAGTACATGCCCGCCAAGACCGCCCTGGGCAGCTCGGTGTACGCGCACACCGCGGGTTTTCGCGACTACCTGCTGGGCCCGCGCTCGGCGAGCGCGCCCCCGGGCCAGCGCGTGGAGCTGTACTCGCGCTACCTGCCGTACGCGGTGATCTTCGGCGACGTCGACCGCTGGGCGAACATCCTGGCCTCGGCCGCGCTCACCGACCTGACCCCCGACGAGCTGACCGGCGACGGCCTGGCCTGGTACACGGGTCCCCGGGAGTGGCGGATCGAGGACTTCGCCGACTCCATCAGCACGTTCGCGGTGACGTTGACCGGGATCATCACCAACGCCCGGCGGCTGCGGCTGCTCAACCAGCTCCAACAGCGGTAGGACCGCCGGAGAAGGCAACACGAGGGAGGAACCATGCGCGCGGTCGTGCAGCGGGTGTCGCACGCGTCGGTGACGGTGGACGGCGAGGTGGTCGGAGAGGTCGACGGGCCCGGCCTGATGGCGCTCGTGGGGGTGACCCACACCGACACCGCCGCCGAGGCGGCCAGGATCGCCAGGAAGCTGTGGACGCTGCGGATCCTGGAGGACGAGCGCTCGTGCTCCGACATCGGCGCGCCGCTGCTCGTGGTCAGCCAGTTCACGCTCTACGGCGACGCGCGCAAGGGCCGCCGCCCCACCTGGCAGGCCGCCGCCCCCGGACCCGTCGCCGAGCCCCTCGTGGACGCGGTCGTCAAGGAGTTGCGGGAGTTGGGCGCCGAGGTCGCCACCGGGGTGTTCGGCGCGAAGATGTCGGTCGCCCTCACCAACGAGGGGCCCTTCACCGTCGTCCTGGAGGCCTGAACCGGGTCGGCCGGGGCCTGACCCGGACCGCTGGGAGCCGCCGTCCCGGGCCGGTGGGGCCCGCCACGTGTCGCCCGGAGGCCGCTCCGGCCGCCTGGGGACCTTCCCGGGCCGCTCGGGGACGCTCCGTCCTGCCACGGGCCGCCTGGGGGCGCCTGGGGGCGCCCGGACCGGACCGCCGCGGCGGGGACCGTGTCCGGCCCCGGACGCCGACGGCCCGCAGGGGACCCGACGGCGCGCGAGGGGCCCGACGGCGCGCATCCCGGGCTGTGGCCGGCGCCACGGCCCGGGACACGGGAACCACCGGTGGAGAGGGGGAGTCCCGGAGGGGGCGTCCCGTGTCCCTCAGACGTCGACGGTCACCGGCTCGAACTTGTAGCCCAGACCGCGCACGGTCACGATGTACCTCGGGCTGCCGGGGTCCTCCTCGATCTTCGCGCGCAGCCGCTTGACGTGCACGTCGAGGGTCTTGGTGTCACCGACGTAGTCGGCGCCCCACACGCGGTCGATGAGCTGCATCCGGGTGAGCACCCGCCCGGCGTTGCGCAGGAGCACCTCCAGCAGCTCGAACTCCTTCAGGGGAAGCTGCACGTTCTCGCCGCGCACCGTCACCACGTGCCGCTCCACGTCCATGCGGACGGGACCGGCCTCCAGCGCGGCGGGCAGCACGACCTCCTCCTCGCCCCGGCGGCGCAGCACCGCGCGGATCCGCGCCACCAGCTCGCGGGAGGAGAAGGGCTTGGTCACGTAGTCGTCGGCGCCCAGTTCCAGACCGACGACCTTGTCGATCTCGGAGTCCTTGGCGGTCAGCATGATCACGGGGACGTTGGACTTCTGCCGCAGGGTCCGGCACACCTCGGTCCCCGACAGCCCTGGCAGCATCAGGTCCAGCAGCACCAGGTCGGCCCCGGTACGGTCGAAGGTCTCCAACGCCACGGTCCCGGTGGGCGCCACGGCGACCTCGAAGCCCTCCTTGCGCAGCATGTACGACAGGGCGTCGCTGTAGGATTCCTCGTCCTCGACAACGAGTACACGCGTCACTGTGCCGCCTCCTGACGGTCGGTGTTCCGGGCGGCCTCGGGCCCCCGGCTCTCGGGTCTGGGCAGACGCAGAGTGAACGTCGAACCCGACCCCTCCTTGCTCCACACGGTCACTTCTCCACGGTGGTGGGTCATGATGTGCTTGACGATCGCCAGGCCCAGACCGGTACCTCCGGTGGCCCGGCTCCGAGCGGCGTCCACACGGTAGAACCGCTCGAAGATCCTTTCCAGGTCCTGCTGCGGGATCCCGATGCCCTGGTCGGCGACGCTGATGTCCACGCTCGACCTGGTCACCCCGACCGACACGGCGACCCGGGTGTTCTTGGGGCTGTAGGCCACGGCGTTGGCGACCAGGTTGCGCAGGGCCGTGCCCAGCAGCCCCTCGTCGCCCAGGACGGTGACGCCCTCGGCGCCGCTGCCGACCAGTTCGATCCCCTTGGCGTCCGCGGGCATCCGCACCGAGTCCAGGGCCTCCTCCACGACGGGTCCGAGTTCGACCCGGGTGGGTTCGGCCATCGGTTCGGCGCCCTGGATGCGGGAGAGCGTGATGAGGTCCTGGATGACCGCCGTCAGCCGGGAGGCCTCCGTCTGCATGCGCTCGGTGAAGCGGCGCACGGCTTCCGGGTCGTCGCTGGCGTCCTGTACGGTTTCCGCCAGCAAGGACAAAGCGCCCACCGGAGTCTTCAGCTCATGCGAGATGTTGGCGACGAAGTCGCGGCGTACCGCCTCCAGGCGTCGGTGTTCGGTCTGGTCCTCGGCCAGGACCAGCACCAGCCCGGTGCCCCCCAGGGGTGCCACCCGCACGGCGAAGGACGTGGCGTCGGGGCCGAACTTGCGTACGGCCACCTCGATGTCGGTCTCCCGGATGACGCCGTCCCGCCGTACCTGCCGGGCCAGGGCCAGGAGCTCGCTTATCACCAGCTCCTCGCCCCGGACGATGCCGAAGGCACGCGCGGCGGAGGACGCCCGCAGGACCCTGTCGGCGGAGTCCAGGACCACCGCGGAGGAGGGAAGGGCGGAGAGCACCTCGGCGATACCGGGTGGAAGCGTACTGCCGGCCCGGCGCTCCGGCGTCGGAGTCTGTCGCGAGGTGGCGCCCGTACGGAAGAGGGCTCCGGCGAGGACGCCGATGACGACGCCCGCGACGAGTCCGATGATGCCGGTCACGGCGGTGAGAAGTTCCCCTTGCACGTTTCGATCGTAAACGTGCGGACGGGATCTTTACCCGGTCGGGGCGTGTGACACAACCGAGCTTCTTCCATCGTTCACCAATTCTTGGCCGATCCTTCAAACAACCACTGGGAGCATTGACGCCATGCGCGATACCTACCACGACGACCTCGACAGCCTGAGCGAACGCCTCGTCGAGATGACACGGCTCGCCCGGCACGCCGTCGCTCGTGCGACCACGGCTCTGCTGGACAGTGACCTGGAGGCGGCCCAGGAGGTCATCTCCGGTGACGAGGCGATCAACAGCCTCGACCAGGAGATCGAGGACACCGCCTTCAGCCTGATGGCGCGGCAGCAGCCGGTCGCCTCGGACCTGCGGACCATCATCACCTCGCTCTACATGCGCGGCGACCTGGAGCGGATGGGCGACCACGCCGTCCACCTGGCCAAGATCGCGAGGCGCCGGCACCCGGACTCCGCGATCCCCAAGCCGGTCAGGTCGATCGTTCTGGAGATGGGCCACCAGGCGGAACTGCTGGTGACGAAGGCCGGCGAGGTCATCACGGGGCGCGACCCGGACACCGCGCTGGAGCTGGACAAGGACGACGACACGATGGACCGGCTGCGCCGCAAGCTGTTGCAGCGCATCCTCTCCCCCGGCTGGGAGTACGGGGTGGAGGCCACCATGGACGTCACCCTCGTCGGCCGGTTCTACGAACGCTTCGGTGACCACGCGGTGCACGTCGCCGACAACCTCGTCTACATGGTGACGGGAGAGAAGCGGGAGGACTACGACCCGGAGGGGTGACCGCGCTCGCGCGGCCCTCTCCCGCGCCGCTCGGGCCGGGGGCCGCGGCCGTCTCCGGGGCCCTGTGTCGGGGGTGACCCGGTGTCGTGACATCCATCGCTTCCGCGCCGCCGCACACCGCCGCGAAACCCCGCCCGAAGGGTCGGCCACGGCTGCGCCCGGGTGCCCGGAAGCCCTTGCGTACATGGCCTGACCAGGCACGCCGCGAACTTCGGGTACACTTTGTCAAGCCCTAAAAAGTGTGGCCTGACCTGCGTGTTCGCAAACCTAATAGGTACGTTAAGTCACGGATTCGTGGTATCCTTGTGGTAGCGGAAGGGGTACCTGTCACATGGCTTTCAAGGTCGGCGACACTGTTGTCTACCCCCATCATGGGGCTGCTCGTATTGAAGCGATCGAGACTCGCACCATTAAGGGCGAGGACAGAACCTACCTCGTTCTGAGGGTCGACAAGGGCGATCTGACGGTGCGTGTGCCGGCCGCGAACGCCGAGGACGTCGGCGTTCGCGACGTGGTGGGGCAGGAGGGCCTGGACAAGGTCTTCGAGGTGCTGCGCGCACCGCACACCGAAGAGCCCACCAACTGGTCCAGGCGCTACAAGGCCAACTTGGAGAAGTTGGCGTCGGGCGACGTCAACAAGGTCGCCGAGGTGGTCCGTGACCTGTGGAGGCGGGACAAGGAGCGCGGTCTGTCCGCCGGCGAGAAGCGGATGCTCGCCAAGGCGCGGCAGATCCTCGTCAGCGAACTCGCCCTCGCCGAAAAGACCAACGAGGACAAGGCCGAGGCCCTCCTCGACGAGGTTCTCACGAACTGAATCCCGGTCTCGGAATCACGTAATTCATGACGAAAATGCCTCGGGTGGGCGTCGGAACCGACGTCCACCCGTTCTCGCCTGAACGCACCCTTTTCCTCGCCGGTTTGGAATGGCCGGGAGAAGAGGGCGTCAGCGGCCATTCCGACGGCGACGTCGCCGCCCACGCCGCGTGCGACGCGCTGCTGTCCGCGTGCGGCCTGGGGGACCTCGGGTCCAACTTCGGCACCGCCGAGCCGCGGTGGAAGGGCGCCTCGGGCGCCGCCCTGCTGGCCGAGACCGCCGCACGCGTACGCGCGGCCGGTTTCGAGATCGGCAACGTGGCCGTGCAGATCATCAGCAACCGCCCCAAGTTCGCCCCCAGGCGCGCCGAGGCCGAGAAGACGCTCTCGGAGGTCGTGGGCGCGCCCGTGAGCGTGTCGGCGACCACCACCGACGGCCTGGGCCTCACCGGCCGGGGAGAGGGCATCGCGGCCGTCGCGACGGCCCTGTGCGCCCCCCTGGACTGAGCCCGTCCCCCTCACCGTGCGGCGGGGACCTCGCCGTGCCGGCGGACCGCGGACGGCCACGCCGGGGCGTATCCGCGGTCGGCGCGGGCCTCAGAGGACGTTCCGTGCGAAGTGGGCCAGGGCCCCGGCGGCCAGAGCCAGGTACAGCAGCGGGAAGCCGATGTTGTGGAGGACTCCGGCGCGCACGTGCGCCACGACCGCTCCGGTGAAGAAGAGGACCAGGCCCACGGCCGCGGCCAGCCCGAGCCACGCCACTCCGGCGAGTCCGACCGCCAGACCGACCGCACCGGCGCCCTTGAGCGCCGCCAGACGGGGAATCGCGGCCGGGCTCAGTCCCACCTCAGCGGCGTTCGCCAGGACGAACCGGGCCCGTGACAGGTCGGCGACGACGATGAGGGCGTTGGCGAGGGCGCACGTCGCCGTGACGACGGCCAGGGCCGTCGGGACTCCGCCGTTCATCCGTCGTACCGCCGGAACCGGACGGTCTGTACGCTCATGGTCGTCTCCCTCGTGCACGAGTACGTCGTTGTCTGGTCACCCGATCGTCCTGACGCCCCGCGAGCGCGAAAGGTGACCGACGAACGTGGATCTGATCGACGAGTTCCAGGCCGCCCGGCCCCGACTGCTCTCCCTCGCCCATCGGATCGTGGGCTCGGTCCACGACGCCGAGGACGCCGTGCAGGCGGCATGGCTCCGCACGCAGACCGCCCGGCCACAAGAGATCGACAACCCGGACGGGTGGTTCACCACCGTGACCGCGAGGCTGTGCCTGGACCAGTTGCGCGCACGGGAGCGACGCGGCGAGGTCCCGCTGCTCGCCGAGGCGGTCCCGGGTGAACAACTCGCCGCCGACGAGGAGGTCCTCCGCCGCGAGGACGTCTCACGCGCGCTGATGGTCCTGCTCGGCCGGCTCACGCCCGCCCAGCGGGTGGCCTACGTCCTGCACGACCTGTTCGCCGTGCCCTTCGACCAGGTCGCGTCCGTGCTGGACACCGCGCCGGTGAACGTCAGGAAGCTGGCCAGCCGGGCCCGGATCCGCCTACGGGCCCCCGGTTCCGGTGTCGGCGCGGGGTCCGCCGACCAGGCCGCGCACACGGGGATCGTCGATGCCTTCCTGGCCGCCGCCAGGGGAGGGGACGTCAATCGGCTCATGGCCCTGATGGTGCCGGACGTCGTACGCACGGTCGACCCGGACGTCCTCCCCGAGGGCGCCGCCGCCGAGGTCCGCGGCGCCCGGAACGTGGCCGAGGAGACCGGTCACTTCACCGACCGGGTGCACGCGAGCGTCCCGATGCTCGTCGACGGCCGCCCCGGGGCCGTCATCGCACCGGGGGGCCGCCCGTTGGCGGTCATCCGCTTCGACATCCGCCAGGGCGGGATCGCCGGAATCGCGATCACCCGCCCCGGGCGGACCGACCACGTCTCGCCGCCGTACGACGCACGCTGACCCGCGCGGTCACTCGTCGGGGCGGAGCGGTTCGCTGCGCACGCGCCGCGACGGCGGGCCCGACACGAAGTCCGTCACCGGCGGCCTGCGCGGCTTGAGCACCATGGGGCGCTTCTCCAGCGGCGACCGCTGCCCGCGCCATGCCCGCTGGGAGCCTTCCCCCGGGCCGGGCCCGGGGCCGCGCCCATCCCCGTCAGTACCGGCGGAGGGGGGCTCCTCCGCCTCGGTCAGGGGCTCGGAGCCGGGTACCGGCCCGTGTTCCTCCTCCGCCTGTGCCGCCCGTGCCGTCTCCCGGGGCTCCGGAGCGGGTCCGGCGGGCTCGTCCGCGGGGCTCGCGGCGCCCGGGGGCACGTCGCCGATCCGGAACGCCGCACGCACGTCGGGACCCGTGTCGTGGTCCAGCACGGGTGTGGCCTCCGGCTCCCGGTACTCCTCCGCGGGCGGTGAGGGATCCTCCGGCGGTGTCCACACCGGCGGCACGTAGTCCGCCAGGGCGCGGGCAGCGGTGCCGGAGTCGTCCTCGGGCGGTTCCCAGAGCGCGGTGCCCGGCTCCTCGGCCTCCCCGCTCCCGTCGGCCCCGGTCTCCTCGGCCCCCTCCGGGGCCTCCGGCGGGAGGCCGTGGTCGGCCTCGGGCTCGTCCGGGGTCCGCGCGGACGGGACGGGCTCGGGCTCCGCCGGGTCCTCCTGTGCCTGCGGCTCCCCGGCCTCCGCCGCCGACACGTGTTCGGGGACCGGTCCCGGCCGAGGTTCCGGCTCCGGCTCGGGCTCCCCTCCGGCGTCCGGTCCGGGCGTCCGGCCGGGAGCCGGCGCGGGCTCCGGCCCGGACCGAGGATCCGAGGTGTCGGCGACCAGTGGAGCCTCAGCCGGTGAGGCGTCGGCGTCGGCGTCGGCGTCGGCGTCGGCCTCGGCCTCGTCCGAGACCGGGTCGCCGGGCGGCGGCTCGTGTTCGAAACCCTCGTCGGCGAGGTGGTCCGGCACCACCACGACCGGCTCCGGCTCCGGCTCGGCATCGGTGGGCGCGGCCGCGCCGGGCACCACCGGGACCTGCTCGGCGGCCCGCCTGATCGGGTTGTGCCCGGCCTGGCCGCGCCGGGGCAGGGGAGCGACCGGCACGGAGGACTCCGTGCCGTCCTCACCGTTCTCTCCGGCCCAGTCGTCCTCGGGTTCCCCGTCCCAGCCGGCCTCCGGCCCGGGCACCGTTTCCGGTACCGCCTCCGGGGCCGCTCCGGCTCCGGAGACCTCCTCCTCGGCCTCGGAGGTGTCCTCGGGTCCGGATCCGGGCTCGGGGACGTCCTCACGGGGCAGCCGGGGCAGCGGTTCGGTGGTGGCGGTCCCGTCGTCCCACCGGTCCCTCTCCCAGTCCCAGCCCCGCTCGGCCGCGTCGTCCCCCTCCCGGCGGGGAGCGGCCGGTGCGGGGGCCTCCGCCGGAGGGGCCGCGGCACGGGCGTGCAGCACCGTGGTGGGGTCGTCCGCCGGGCGCGGCCGTGCGACCGGCCCGCGGCGGCGCCGCCTGCGCGTGTGCGCGCGCAGGACCATCCACAGCAGGAACGCCACCAGCAGGCCCGCGAACGGCATCACCGCCACGACCACGTTGGCGACCCCCTGGTGCACCCGCTCGATGAGCTGGAGGTTGTGCAGCAGCATCGCCACGGTCGCGAACAGGACCAGGAGCGGGATCAGCACCAGGTCGACCCAGAACCGCTCACGCGGGTGCGCGTCGCGCAGGAGGTAGCTCACCCAGCACGCCATGACCAGCAGCAGCGTGTAGGCCACCGGGAACGCGTGGGCGAGGAGGGCGTCCTCGTGTCCGCCGTACTCGGCGAGCGGGAAGATGCCGTTGTAGGAGATGACGAGGGCGCACAGGCCGATGAGGCCGACGAACAGGGCGCCACCGACGGGAGCACCGGCTCCCGAACCGCGACCTGCCGTGGGCCGACCGTCCCGTGTCCCTGCCTCGGGGGCGTTGTTGTAAGGGGCCATCGCCTCCGCAGCGTAGTCGAGGCGGTGCCGCGAACACGAGATTCCGGATGATTATGACCGCTTCCAGACGAGCCGTCCTGAAGGCGTTCTGTGCCGTTCTGTCGGGATATGCAGTGGATAGTGGCTCGGCGATGGAAGGAGACGGGCTTTGTGGTGGAGCTGTCTCACGCCACGGCTGCCGGAATACGGCTAATCACATATACGCACTTGGGGATGTCCGTGAAGACTTCCACGGGGGCCGTGCTTCCTGATCTGTGACGTCCGCGGGAGGGGAAAGCGGCTACGCTTGACAACGTGAGTCTGCGCTTCTATGACACCAGTGCCCGACAGGTCCGCGAGTTCGTCCCCCTGCGTGAGGGATCCGCCTCCCTGTACCTGTGTGGTGCCACGGTGCAGGCGCCCCCGCACATCGGACACATCCGGTCCGGGGTGAACTTCGACATCCTGCGCCGCTGGCTGACGCACCTGGGGTACGACGTCACCTTCTGCCGCAACGTCACCGACATCGACGACAAGATCATCCGGGTGTCGGCGGACGAGGGCGTGCCCTGGTGGCAGGTCAGCGAGCGCAACCAGCGCGCCTTCACCCACGCCTACGAGATCCTGGGCTGCCTGCCGCCCACCGTCGAGCCGCGGGCCACCGGACACGTGCCCGAGATGATCGACCTCATACGCCGCCTCATCGACGCGGGCCACGCCTACGCCGCGGGTGACGGCTCCGGCGACGTCTACTTCGACGTGAGCTCCTACCCGCCCTACGGGGAGCTGTCCAACCAGCGCCCCGACCAGGTCGTGGAGTCGGCCGACGCCGACCCGGGCCGGGCCAAGCGCGACCCCCGCGACTTCGCCCTCTGGAAGGGCGCCAAGCCGGGGGAGCCCAGCTGGGAAACCCCGTGGGGACGCGGCCGCCCCGGCTGGCACCTGGAGTGCTCGGCCATGTCCACCAAGTACCTGGGCCCCAGCTTCGACATCCACGGCGGCGGCCTGGACCTGGTCTTCCCGCACCACGAGAACGAGCTCGCCCAGTCCCGCGCCGCCGGTGACGGCTTCGCCCAGTACTGGCTGCACAACGGGATGCTCGTCGTGGGCGGCGAGAAGATGAGCAAGTCGCTGGGCAACTCCCTGCTCATCCCGCAGATGGTGCGCAAGGTCCGTCCCGTCGAGCTGCGCTACTACCTCGGCCACGTGCACTACCGCTCCGCCATCGACTACTCCGACGCGTCGCTCCAGGAGGCGGCCACCGCCTACCAGCGCGTCGAGGGCTTCCTGATCCGGGCCGTCGAGGTGCTGGGCGAGATCGCCCCCGCCGCCGACGTGCCCGCCGAGTTCGCGTCCGCGCTCAACGACGACCTCGGGGTCTCCCAGGCTCTCGCCGTCGTGCACGGGCACGTCCGCGAGGGCAACACGGCGCTGACCTCGGGGGGCAAGGAGCAGGTCGCCGAGATCGCCGGTGAGCTGCGCACCATGCTCGACGTCCTCGGCCTGGACCCGCTCAGCGAGCAGTGGGCCGAGGGCGACCAGGGGCTGCGCGAGGTCGTCGACGCCCTGGTGGCGGTCGCCCTGGAGCAGCGCCAGGCGGCCCGCGGGCGCAAGGACTACGCGGCGGCCGACGCGATCCGCGACCAGCTCACCGAGGCGGGCATCGTGGTCGAGGACACCCCGCAGGGCCCGCGCTGGGACCTGCGCCGAAGCTGAGGCGACGCGTGCGGTGACACGGCGGCACTAGGCTGGGAGTTTGCCGCCGTGTTCGCACCGGTCGGCGATATTCCACCAGCCGGATGCCCCGCGCCTCCGGCATGTTCGCAACACGTACGGGGAGGCGGCGACCATGCCGGCGAAGAAGAACAAGAAGGGCCCGACCAAGGGCAGCGGCGGCAAGAACCGCCGTTCCCTGGAGGCCAAGAGCGGCACCCTGCCCGCCGAGCAGCGGCACTGGTACGAGGGCAAGAAGCGGTCCAAGGCCGCCAAGCGCTCCCAGCCCGCCGACGGTCAGTCGCGGGGCGGCCCGGGTGCCGACCGCCGCCGTCCGGACAACTCCGACCTGCTGGTCGGACGCAACCCGGTGGTGGAGGCGCTGCGTGCGGGGATGCCCGCCACGCGCCTGTTCCTGGCCAACAGCCTGGACCCCGACGAGCGGGTCAACGAGGCCGCCCGGATGGCGGGTGAGCAGGGCGTGGACGTGGTCGAGGTGACCCGTACCGAGCTCGACCGCCGCTGCGAGAGCAACGGGCAGCCCGGCGCCGCCCACCAGGGGATCGTGCTCCAGGTGCGGCCCTACCAGTACCGGTCCCCCGAGGGCCTGCTGGACAACGCGCTGGAGTCCGACACCCCGCCGCTGATCGTCGTCCTGGACGGGGTCACCGACCCGCACAACCTGGGCGCCATCGCGCGTTCGTCCGCCGCGTTCGGCGCGCACGGCCTCCTCATCCCCGAGCGCCGCTCGGCGGGGGTCAACATGACCACCTGGAAGACCTCCGCGGGCACCCTGGCCCGGCTGCCCGTGGCCCAGGCCACCAACCTGACCCGGGCCCTGGAGACCTTCAAGAAGGCGGGCCTGTTCGTCGTCGGCCTCGACTCCGAGGGCGAGACCCCGATCACGGGCCTGGAGCTGGCCACCGGCCCGCTGGTGGTCGTGGTGGGCTCGGAGGGCAAGGGCCTGTCCCGCCTGGTGCGCGAGACCTGTGACGTGGTCGCGAGCATCCCGATCGGCAACGCGGAGTCGCTGAACGCCTCCGTGGCCGCCGGGGTGTCCCTCTACGAGGTGGCCCGCCGCCGAGCCGAGAACGACGGCTGACGGCCTGGCCGAAGGCGCCGCCGCTGTGACCGGGGGGCCTCGGGCCCCGCTGGTCGGCGCACCGTGCGGTGCGCCGCCCCTGTTTTTCCTCCCGGCGTACGGGTAGCTGTGCGGCTACGTCCGTACCGCCCGAAGAGGAAACACAGGTGAGCGACATGGCGGCGACACCTCCCGTCCCCGGATACGACGACCTGTCGGTCGAGGAGTTGCGGGAACGCCTTCTCTCCCTGTCGGCGGAACAGGTACGCGAACTGATCGGGTACGAGGAGAGCCACGCCAACCGCATGGACGCGCTGGAGCTCCTCGAGGACCGCCTGAACGGGCTCACGGCGGGGGACGAGATCCCCGAGGGAGCCGGGCCCGAGGGCGGCCCGGACCCCGAGGACGAGGCCCACGCGGAGGCGGTGCCCCAGAGCGCGGAGCGCCCGCCGCCCGACCGTCGGACGGAGCGGTCCTGACCGGCGTCCGTCTCAGGAGGTCCCATGGATGTCCATGACGGGGACGCGGTATGACGCTACGGCGCAGTGACCCGTCCGAGCCCGGGATCACCCGGGTCCGGCGCGGCCGCGGTTTCCGCTACCACGGCCCCCGGGGAGAGCCGGTCACCGATCCCGACGTGATCCGGCGCATCAAGGAACTCGTGGTGCCGCCCGGCTGGCACGACGTGTGGATCTGCCCCTTTCCGGAGGGGCACATCCAGGCGTGCGGAACCGACGACGCGGGCCGGCGCCAGTACGTCTACCACCGGGAGTGGCGGCGCAGGAGCGAGGAGGCCAAGTACGACAGGATGCTCGACTTCGCCGAGGTGCTCCCGGGGATCAGGGACACGGTGGCCGGGCACCTGCGCCGTCGCGGACTGGTGCGCGAGCGCGTTCTGGCGGCGGCCGTCCGGCTGGTCGACCTGGGCTTCCTGAGGGCGGGCGGAGACGCCTACGCCGCCCGGAACGACTCCTACGGGGTGGCGAGCCTGCTGCGCGAGCACGTCCACCGCACCGGCGGCACGGTCGTGTTCGAGTTCCCGGGCAAGTCGGGCAGGGAGCAGCGCGTCGAGTGCGCCGAACCCGAGATCTGCCGGGTGGTCTCCGGGCTCCAGCGCGTCCGCTCCCGGGGGCAGGACCTGTTCGCCTACCGCGTCGGGGACGACTGGCACGACGTGACCAGCGACGACCTCAACTCCTACCTGCGGGACATCACCGGGGAGGACCACACGCTCAAGGAGTTCCGGACCTGGCACGCGACGGTGCTGGCCGCGGTGGGACTCGCGGTGGCCGTGCCCCCCGACGACGACAAGGCCCTCGCGCGCCTGAGGACCCACGTGGTCCGCGAGGTGGCCGACTACCTGGGCAACACCGAGGCCGTGGCCCGGAGCTCCTACATCGACCCGCGGGTCTTCCGGCTGCACGAACGCGGGGTGACGATCGCCCCGTCGCTACCGGAGCTGGGCAGGGAGGTGCCCGCGGGCGAGCTCGCCACCCAGGGCGAGGTGGAGAGGACGGTGCTGCGCATGCTGCGCGAGCACGGCGACGCCTGACCCGCACCGGCCCCGGGCGCCGGTTCCGGACCCGGGAGCCGGTCCCGTCCACGGCGCCGCGGCGTGCCGCGGTACCGGTCGGGACCGACGGGGACCGGTGGGACCGGCCGGGCCGGCACTGGCCGAGGGCGGCCGAAGGCGCCGCCTCACCCCGCCCCGCTCCGCTTCCGGAGCCTTCGTCCCCGTTCGCCGGGAAGGGCCAGGAGGCCCTTGGTGACCAGGTGGAACCGCTCCAGGCCGGGGCACTGGACCTGCACGACCGTCGTTCCGTGCTCCAGGGTTCGGAGCGGATGGGCCGCGACGCGGTGACCGGCCCCGGAGAGCCGTTCCACGACCGCGGCCCGCTGGAGGGCCACGCCGGTGCCCGGCGGAACGGTCTCGGGAGGAAGCGCGGCCGGGGCGGCCTCGCCGAGGCGGTCGGCGAAGTCCAGCATGGCGCAGGCCAGGAGCCGGGGATGCCCGGCGAACCGGGACCCGACCCCGGTGGCGACGTCGTGGTCCGCGACGAGCTGGGCGAAGGGCCCGGTGCGTTCCGTCGAGGCCGACTGCTCGGCCACGACCCGGGCGAGCAGCTCGCCCTGGACGAACTCGGTGACGGCGCGCTCCACGGCGAGTTCGCCCGAGAGGGAGGCGCCGAGCCCGTAGCGGTGGTCCGGGCTCCTCCCCGACCGCTCGGGGGCGTAGGCCATGACCACGGGGACACCGAGGTCGGTGGTCAGGTCGAGCAGGACCACGGGGCCGCCGACGAGGTCGCGGGCGCGGTCCAGGTGGGCGCGCGGGAGGTCGGGCAGGGCCTCGCGGGGCACGCGCGCGGGCATGGGACCGCCGTCGTAGACGCAGCCCAGGAGGAACAGCGAGAACGCGTCGCGCTCCACCCACTCGTTGAGGGCGTGCAGGAGCGCCTCGTCCCGGGTGGCGCCGATGGCGCAGCCGGAGTTGACGCTGTAGGACATCGCCGTTCCGTAGTCGGCGGTGTCGCCGACGGCACGGCGCACCTCCGCCGCCTCCCCGGCGGGCAGCGGGTACCAGGGCGCCCACAGGAACACGGGGACGTCGACGGGTGGTCCGCCGTCGAGCGCGGCGTGGCGCACGCAGGCCACCCGGGCGCCGTCCTGGGCGGCCACGTCGCGGACCGCGCGGTCGGCGGCGAAGGGGCCCCGGGCCAGGTCGGCGGCGTCGACCAGCCGCAGCGGAAGGGACTCCAGGACGGTGGGACCGGTGAACGCGTGCTCAAGGGCCTCGAACTGCGCGCCGACGCGCGCGGGGGCGCCCGGGCCCTTGCCCGCGCCGAGCCCGTAGGGGACCTCCGCGCCGTCCGCGTCCCACAGGCCGCACTGGACGGCGGTCGGCTCCCGGTCGTCGAGCACCTTGTACAGCGAACTCCAGCCGAGGGCGCGCACCTCGGCGCGGACCCGCCGCTCCGCCTCCTCCAGGGGAAGCTCGCGCTCGCGCGTACCGGACCACTTCCGGTCGCCCGGTCCGGGGAGCGCGGCCGAGCCGTCCCGCTCCCCGGACACGGGGACCCACGAGGATCGAGGCACCGCTACTCCGCGGTCTCCTCGTCCAGCTCATCGACGGCGGGGGCGATGTCGTCCGCGTTCTCCAGCGGAACGGTCCACTCGTAACCAGCGCAGGCCATGTCGTGACTCCTCAGCGGTAGACACATGGAACGCGACGTTGTGTACGCGCTCCCGTACTCTTTACCCCAACATGGTGACGCCTGTCACTGAAAAAGCGCGGAAAACTGACGTTCTGCCTTATGTGGGACCGGGTCTCAAAACCTGGGAGTGCGTCGGGGCGCGGAGGGTGGCACACTCACGCCATGGCCAACGCCGGACCCGACCCCGACCCCGACTCCGATCCCGCGACAGCCGGACCCGGCCCCGCGGCCCGTGTCGACGCGTGGCTCAACGGCGCCTGGACGCTGGCGGCGCTCGCCGCCGCCGCGGAGGGCCGACCGCTGTCGCGGGAGCACGGCAGGCTGCTCGCCGCCGCGGGGTGCGCCGAACCCGACGGTGACGGGTGGCGGCTCCTCCCGGCCTACCGCGCCCTCCTGGCCGGTCCCTCCGGCAGGCCGGCCTTCCCCCGCAGGGTCGCGCGGCAGCTGGGCCAGGCCGCCGACGCCGCCGTGGGCCGGGACGGCCGTGAAGAGGAGGACGACGCGGCCCTCCTCCAGGAGGGCGCCGCCTCCGGCGAGCGGATGGGGGCCTTCCTCGACCTGCTGCGGGAGCACGTCGCGGGATTCGGAGACCTCCTGGAGAAGGACGGCCTGCGCTTCCTCGACGTGGGGACCGGGGTCGGCGCCGTCGCGGCCGCCGTGCTCGACCGGGTTCCCGGCTCCAGCGCGGTCGGCCTGGACGTCGAACCCCGGGCTCTGCGCCTGGCCGAGCACCACCTGGCCGAGCGCGGGCTGGGCGACCGGGTCGAACTGCGCCTGCTGGACGTGGCCGACCTCTCCGAGCGGGGTGCCTACGACCTGGCCTGGTTCCCCCTGGCGGCCCTCGCACCCGACACCGTCGGGCGGGCGCTGCCCCGCGTGCGCGAGGCCCTGCGGCCGGGCGCGCGCCTGCTCACCGCGACCGTGCTGCGCGACGACCCGGCCGACGACGTGCTGCGCGAGGCGGTCGTGCGCTGGCGCATGTCCCTCGGCCGGATCACCCCGTGGGGACCGCGGGAGGCGGCGCGTGAACTGGCGGCGGCGGGCTACCGGGACGTGCGGTGCGTGCGGACGCCCGAGCGGGTCCTCACCCTCGTCACCGCCCGCGCCCCGTGACCCCCGCCGCGCGGCCTCCCCGGCCGGTTCCCCTCCCGCGGGTCTCAGCCCGTGCCGAGGTAGCCGTTCGGGTCGAGCACGTACTTGCTGGCCGCGCCCTCGTCGAAGGACCGGTAGCCCTCCGGGGCCTCCTCCAGCGGGATCGCCACGGCGTTGACGGCCTTGGCGATCTGCACACGGTCGGTCATGATCGCCGCCATCAGTTCCCGGTGGTACTTCATGACCGGGCACTGGCCGGTGAAGAAGGCGTGCGACTTGGACCAGCCCAGCCCGAGCCGGATCGACAGGGAGCCCTCGCGGGCGGCCTCGTCGGAGGCGCCGGGGTCACCGGTCACGTACAGGCCGGGGATGCCGATCGAGCCTCCCGCCCTGGTCAGGGCCATCGCGGTGTTCAGCACGCTCGCGGGCGCCTCCTTCTCTGCGTCCTTCCCGGTCCCGTGCGCCTCGAAGCCCACGGCGTCCACCGCGCAGTCCACCACGGGGCTGCCCAGGATCCGCTCGATCTGCTCCCCGGGGTCGCCCTCCGCCACGTTGACCGCCTCGCACCCGAAGCTGCGGGCCTGGGCCAGGCGCTCCTCCTTCATGTCACCGACGATCACCACCGCCGCGCCCAGCAGTTGGGCCGACGCGGCCGCGGCAAGCCCGACGGGCCCGGCGCCCGCGACGTAGACGCTCGACCCCACGCCCACGCCCGCGGTGACGCAGCCGTGGTAGCCGGTCGGGAAGATGTCGGAGAGCATCGTCAGGTCGAGGATCTTCTCCATCGCCCGGTCGCGGTCGGGGAACCTCAACAGGTTCCAGTCGGCGTAGGGCACCAGCGCGTACTCGGCCTGCCCCCCGACCCAGCCGCCCATGTCGACGTAGCCGTAGGCCGAGCCCGGGCGGTCGGGGTTGACGTTGAGGCAGATCTCCGTCCGCCGCTCCTTGCAGTTCCGACAACGCCCGCAGGAGATGTTGAACGGTACCGAGACCAGGTCGCCGACCTCGACGAACTCGACGTCGGACCCCTTCTCGACCACCTCCCCGGTGATCTCGTGGCCCAGGACCAGCCCCTCCGGCGCGGTGGTGCGCCCCCGCACCATGTGCTGGTCGCTTCCGCAGATGTTGGTGGCGACGACCTTGAGGATCACCCCGTGCGGCACCTTGCGCCCCACGTTCGCCGGGTTGACCCCCGGGCCGTCCTTGAGTTCGAACTCCGGATAGGCGATGTCCTGGACCTCGACCCTGCCCGCGCCCTGGTACACCACGCCCCTGTTGCCCGCCATGGCCCTTCCACCTCTCCGCCCCCGGGAGGGAGCATGTCCCCCTGTCGTTTCCGGACGGGACGGCGGCTAACCGGGCTCCGCACGCCGCCAGGTGCTTCTTTGCCGGATCGGGGAGGGACGCGGCCGAGGGCCGACGGACGGGATGGCGTCCGCGCGGCTCGGAGGCATCCGAGTAGGCCTGGTGGCCTCTGACCCGGTACCATTTCCCCGGGACGCAACCGGGGCCACGGTCTCGGCAGCCCGCCAGCGTAGCTCAATTGGCAGAGCAATCGCCTTGTAAGCGATAGGTTAGGGGTTCAAGTCCCCTCGCTGGCTCTCACATGGTCTGACCTGGGCGAACTCGTGAAGCAGGACAGCCTCCATAGGCTGGAGAGCTTGACGAGGTATCGCTTATGGCTACCGGTCGTATCCGTCGAGGCCCGCGCAACCTGGCCGCGGGGCCCCTGAGGACCCACGTCGACTCCTTCGTGCTCCACCTGCGCTCCGAGGGCAAACGCGACAACACCGTCACGATGTACGCCGACGCCGTGCGCTGGTTCGCTGCCGAGCACCTGCTGACCGGCGGTCAGCCCACCGACCGACACCCGCTTCGACACCGACGCTGACACCAGCGCTGACATGCTGCGCTTCGAGCCCGTGCGCGACTGGGAGCTGGTCTCCCGTGTGCACCTGCGCTCCTGGCTGGTGCGGCTGCGCCACCGTCAGCACAAGGACGCCTACGTCAACAACCAGTACCGGTGCCTGCAGCAGTTCTTCAAGTGGTTGACGGACGAGGAGGAGATCGCCAACCCCATGCGCAAGATGAAGCCACCCAAGGTGACACCGGAGCCGGTCCCGGTCTTCGAGCAGGACGAGATCATCAGGATCCTCAGCACGGCCGAGGGTAGGGATTTTCTCGCGCGCCGCGACCTAGCTGTACTGCCCTGAGAGGTTGGTGACGCGGGAGGCGGGAGGGCCACCGAGCGCGGTGTGGAACCGGTGGTGATTGTAGTGATGCAACCACCCCGGGAACGCCTCCCGCCGTTGGGACTCTGACGCATAGGGGCGGGCGTAGGCCCACTCCTGGACCAGGATCCGGTTGAAGCGCTCCACCTTGCCGTTGGTCTGGGGCCGGTAGGGACGGGTGCGCTTGTGCTTGACGCCCTGGTCACGGACCAGATCACGCCACAGACGCGAGCGGTAGCAAGACCCGTTGTCGGTCAGCACCCGCTCCACCGTGATCCCCACCGACGCGAAGTAGGCGTGCGCACGCTCCCAGAACGCGACGGCGGTCTCCTTCTTCTCATCGGTCAGGATCTCGGAGTAGGCCAACCGGGAGTGGTCGTCCACGGCGTTGTGCAGGTAGGCATACCCCGCACTGGAGCGGTGCCTGCGTCCCCGGGGGCGTCCCAGCACCTTGTGACCGCCGCCGTGGGGGATGTTGCCGAGCTTCTTGATGTCCACGTGCACCAGCTCCCCGGGGCGTTCGCGCTCGTAGCGGCGCACCGCCCGTCCGGTGGCCCGATCGGTGTGGGCCAGGCGGGCACACCCGTAGCGGGTCAGGATCCGGTGCACCGTCGAGGCGTGCATGCCCAGGTGGCCGCCGATACGGGCCGGGCCCCACCGGCGCAGGTGGCGCAGCTTGATCACGCGGCGCTCGCGTCGGGGCCGGGTGCGCCGTGGTGAGCGGGCCGGGCGGCTGGAGGCATCGACCATGCCCGCTTCACCCGTGGCCCGGTAGCGGTCGGCCCAGCGTTTGGCGGTGGTGGTGCTGGTCTGGAAGCGTTC
>VWVT01000008.1 GCA_008638415.1 Nocardiopsis sinuspersici | reverse complement strand
CGGAGTTGGCGCGGTTGTCGGTGTAGTTCTGGAGTTCGTTGTTGCCCCAGCCGTGGTCGCCGGTTTCGTGGTTCCAGTGGGCGGGGTTGGGTGCGCTGCCGGCGGCACCGTCGAACTCATCGGACCAGACGAGGTCGCCGGGGGCGGCGCTCAGGTCGGCGTCGGTCCCGGCCGTGGTGCCCCCGGTCCAGTGCGGTGCGGTGAGGACCGCCGCCGCGAGGGCGACGGATGCGGCCACCGCCGTGGAGGCGACGGTGGCGCGGCGGGCGTTCTTCCTTCTGCTCATGGTGTCCTTCGGGAGGAGCGGAGACAGGGCCGCCCAGCGCTCGGACACGCGCGGATTAGCGGGTTCCGTACGGGTCTGCGCAGGGATGACCCTGCGTGGGCGAGTGCCCACTGAATGGGTGTTAAGTGACTGTACGTACGCGGACGCGTGCAGGCAAGGGGTGTTGGCGAGAATTCGGGAACACTCCCGTGGGGAGCATGTGACTTGAGGGGTATGTGAGTTTTCTGCTGTATGTCGGTTTCGTGTTCGCCCTCACGGAGGGTGAGGCCCGCCGACGGCGTCCGGAACCGTCCGGGAAACAGCGCGGGCCCCGCCGAGCGCGTGCTCGGCGGGGCCCGTTCCCGTCGGGGGGCGTCAGCCCTTCAGGGCCTCCTGGATCAGCGGGACGATCCCGTCCAGCGCGTAGGAGGTGCCCAGGGACGAGCCGCTGGAGAAGGCGTTGGCCAGCTCCGTGTCGTCCAGGATGATCAGGCGGCCGTCCTCGGCGGAGGGGATGCTCTGCAGGACCGGGTCCTCGTGCAGGAACTCCGCGGTGCCGCCGATGGGGAAGATGACGGTCAGGTCCGCGTCCAGGACCTCCACCATCTCCGAACTCAGGTCCACGTAGAACGCGCCGTCGGCCATCTCGGTGATCTCGGACTTGTACTGGAACCCGAGGTCCTGGAGCAGGTCCACCCGTGAGTCGCCGGGGACGTAGGCGCCGTACTGGCCGTCGTAGTACGCGCCGACCGCGATGGTCGTGTCCGCGAACTCGGGGTTGTCCTCGCTGATCCGGGCGAAGCGGTCCTCCAGGTCCTTGATGACCTCCTCGGCCTTCTCCTTCTCGCCGAGCACCTGGGCGACCTGGCGGGTCTGCTGCTGCCAGGTGGTGCCGTAGGTGACCTCGACCCCGGGCGGCGGACCCACCACCGGGGCCACCGGGGAGAGCAGGTCGTAGCGCTCCTGGCTGTTGTCGGAGCGGGTGTCGAGGATGACGTCGGGCTCCAGGGAGGCGATCGCCTCCAGGTTGGGCTCCATGGTGCCGACCTCGACCGGCTCCTCGTCGAGCAGGTCGGCCGCCCAGGGGCCCACGCCCGTGCCGCCGTAGCCCTGCCAGTCGGCCACGCCGACCGGCTGCACGCCCAGGGCGAGGGCGGTCTCGGCGTCGGACCAGCCCGTGGCGACGACGTTGGCCGGTTCGTCCCCGACCGTCACGTCGCCGTACAGGGTCTCGACGGTGACCGGGTAGCCCTCGGCGGCCGCGCCGTCCGACCCCTCCGACGCGGAGCCGGTGGTCTGGCCGCCGCAGGCGGCGAGCAGCAGGAGGGAGAGCGCGCCGGCGGCGATCGAGCCGCCGCGGATCAGCGGACCGCGGTTCATGGAGCCTCATTCGGTCGGGGAATTGAGCTTAGCCTTGCCTAAGCAGAAGCCATGTTGGGGGAGTCGGCGTCGTTGCGCAAGCCCGTGCGCGAGTCCGGGCGGAGGAGGCGCGGACGCCCTCGGCGTGTCCGGAAGACCCGGTGGCGGGGGCGTACGGCGGTTTCCGGCCGGTACGCGGTGACCTGCGGGGGAAGCCCCACGTGGTGAGGGTCACACGGTTCCCGGGCGGTGCTCCCGGCCGGGGGAGGGACGGTCCCCCGTAGGCGCCCCCGCGCCGCCGCTCCGATCAGGGATAGGCCTCCACGCCGTGGCGCCAGTAGCCGATGAAGGAGACGTCCTCCTTGGGCACGCCGCGTTCGCGTACCAGGGTGCGGCGCAGCTCGGTGGGCAGGGCGTTCTCCCCGGCCACGAAGCAGTAGGGGCGGCCCCCGGGCGGTTCGATCCCGCGCACGGTCTCCAGGGCGAGCCGTCCGGGCACCGCGTGCGGGTCGGTGCGGGGCAGCCAGCGCACCTCCACCCCGGCCGGGGCCCGTACCGGGCGGACGTCGGCGTCGGAGGGCACCTCCAGGAACGCCTGCCCCCGCATCTCCTCGGGCGCCTGCTCGAGGATGGAGAGCAGCGCGGGCACGGCGCTCTCGTCGCCCACCAGCAGTTGCCAGTCGGTGTCCTCGGAGGGCAGGTAGTAGACCCCCTCCGGGTACAGTCCCAGCTCGTCGCCCTCGCGGGCCGCCAGCGCCCAGGCCGAGGCCGGGCCCCCGTCCCCGTGCGCGACGAACTCGATGTCCATCTCCAGCGCGTCGGGGTCGAAGCGGCGGACGGTGTAGTTGCGCACGTGCGGGCGCCGGTCGTCGGGCATGGCGCGGAACTCGGCCACCCACCCGTCGTCCTCGGCGGCCTCCGGCAGGTACAGCCGGTCCTGGCCCGGCCTGGGGAAGAGGATCCTCGTGCACTGGTCCAGACCCAGGAACTCGAACTCGGCCAGTTCCTCACCGGTGAGCGTCACGGTGAGGAAGTGGTCGGTGGTGCGCTCGGTGCGCGCCACCCTGGTCCGGATCATGGTGCGACGGCTCGGATGCCTGATGCGCAAGGCGGGGGCCCCTCTGGTTGTTCCGCGGCGGAGGGTCGTGGAGAATCCGGTTTGCCGGTTTCCGTCCGCGGTGACCGTTGTCGTTCTGGGAAAGGCTAGCCTAACCAGGGCTGATGCGGCGGTTCAGGGTCCGCTTCCCGGGAACGGCGGGCACCGCGGCCGGACGCGGCGGGCCGCACCCGGCCGAGAGCGGGCCCGTCCCACCCGACGGCCTCCGATCGGCGCACCAGCCCGGACCGGGGCACGACACGGCAGGAGAGGGAACACCGGATGAGTACACGCCCGCACGGGGGCGCGCGCCCCGCACCGAGGGGACGCGCCGCGTGAGCGCCGTCGCTCCCGCCGACGCCGGACGGGAACGGCCGGCCCCGGACTCCCCGGACGCCGCGGGCACTCCGGACACCACGGCCGTCCCCACCAGTGTGCGCGCCCTGCGCGGGCGCACCCTGCGGCGCAACCGCCGCCACGTCGTCCTCGGCGTGGTCATGCTCTCCCTGCACCAGGTCGCCGAGGCCCTCGTCCCCGTCGCCATCGGCCTGACCATCGACTGGGCCGTCGTCCCCGGCGACGTCCGCGCCCTGGCGGTCTGCGTCACGGGCATGGCGGTGCTCTTCACCGTCCTGGCCCTGGCCTACCGCACCGGCGCCCGCTTCTCCCTGCGCGCCACAGAGAACGAGGCCCACCTGCTGCGGGTGGAGGCCGCCCGCCGCGCCCTCGACCCCCGCGGCGAGCGCAGCGGCCTGCGCGCGGGCGAGGTGCTGTCGGTGGCCACCTCCGACGCCGAACAGGCCGCCCAGTACGTGCGCGCCTGGTCGGCGTCGATCGCCCTCGTGGTCGCCGTCGTCGTCGCCACCGTCGCCCTGCTGGCCGTCGACGTCCCCCTCGGCCTCGGAGTGCTCGTCGGGGTTCCCCTGCTCATGCTTCTGCTGCGCTTCCCCGCCGCCCGCATCACCCGGCGCAGCGAGGCCAAACAGGCCACCGCGGCCGGGGCCACGGCCCTGGCCACCGACCTGGTCGGCGGCCTGCGCGTCCTGATGGGCATCGGCGCACGGCACAACGCCGCCGCCCGCTACCGCGCCGCCAGCACCCGCGCCCTGGAGGCCTCGGTCGGCGCCGCCGCCAGCAACGGCCTCTACCGGGGACTGGTCACCGCCTCCAGCGCCCTCTTCCTCGCCTGCGTGGCGGGCGTGTCCGGATGGATGGCGCTCGACGGCCGTCTCAGCGTCGGCGAACTCGTCATCGTCATCGGCCTGGCCCAGTTCCTCGCCGAACCCGTCCAGGGGCTGGGCATGGTCGGCCAGATGTTCGCCACCGCACGCGCCTCCGCGCGGCGGCTCGTACGCCTGCTCAACGCGCCCGCCGCCGTCACCCCGGGCGACCGCGACTGCGGGGGCGGACCGGTCGTCGCCCTGTCCGGCGTCGGCTACCGCACCCTGCGCGACGTGGACCTCGAACTCGCCCCCGGAGAGCTGGTGGGCGTGCTCACCGCCGATCCCCGCGACGCCGAGGCCCTGCTGGAACTGCTCTCGGGCCGGGCCGACCCCGAGCGGGTGCACGGCGCACTCACGGTGGGCGGCGTCCCCGTCCACGAGCTCGGCCTGGACGCCCTGCGCGGCACGGTCCTGGTGGAGGAGCACGGCGCCGCCCTGTTCGAGGGCACCCTGCGCTCCAACCTGACGGTCCGTGCGGGGACCGACGAGGACCGGCTCCTGGCCGCACTGCGCGCCGCCGCGGCCCAGGACCTGGTCAGCGGCCATCCCGAGGGCCTGGACCGGCCGGTCGCCGACCGCGCCGCCAACCTCTCCGGCGGCCAGCGCCAGCGCGTGGCCCTGGCCCGCGCCCTGGTCGCCGATCCTCCCGTGCTGGTACTGCACGACCCCACCACCGCCGTGGACGCGGTCACCGAGGAGGCCATCGCCCGGGGCGTGGCCGCCGCCAGGGAGGAACGGACCCCGGCCGGGGCGACCCTGGTCGTGGCCAACAGCCCGGCACTGCTGGCCCGCGCCGACCGCGTCGTGGTGCTCGTCGGGGGACGGGTCCACCGCACGGGGACACACGCGCGCCTGGTCGAGGAGGACCGGTACTACGGAGAGGCGGTGCTGCGATGAGCACGACGGCGAGGACCCCGGACGAGGAGGCCCCGGAGGCATCCGGGGCGCCGGCGGACGGACACGGCGAACTGCTGCCCACCGCCTCGACCCGCCGCACCTGGGCGGTGCTCGGCGACGGGGTGCGCCGCACCGGCTGGAGCACCCCCCTGGCCCTGGCCACCGTGCTCGCCGGCAGCGCCGGCGGACTGGTCGCCCCGTGGGTGCTGGGCCGGATGGTCGACGACATCTCCGAGGGCAGGAGCCTGGACACCGTGCTGTCCTCGGCCGCCCTGATCGCCGTGTCGGGCGTGCTCGGCGGACTGCTGGTGGGCGTGGGCGCCTGGCTGGTCAGCCGGGTCGGCGAGACCGTCCTGGCACGTCTGCGCGAACGCGTCATGGACCGCGTGCTGCGCATGCCCGCCGCCCGCCTGGAACGGGTCCGCATCGGCGACCTGCTCTCCCGCGTGGGCGACGACGTCGCCGTGGTCACCGCGAGCATCGCCCGCACCGGCCCCGACGTCGTCGTGGCCCTGGCCACCGTGCTGCTGACCGCCGCGGGCATGACCGCCCTGGACTGGCGCCTGGGCCTGGCCGGAATGCTCTCCCTGCCGGTGTACGTGCTGGCGGTGCGCTGGTACCTGCCGCTCTCGGGCCCCTACTACGCCCGCGAGCGCATCGCCATGGGCGAGCGCTCGCACGCGATGATGGGCGCCCTGCGCGGGCGGGGCAGCGTGCGCGCCTACCGTCTGGAGGCCGAGCACGAGGACCGCGTCCGCGGCCGCTCCCGCGCCGCCATGGACATCACGGTCGAGGTGTTCCGGCTCTTCACCCGGTTCGGGTCGCGGCTCAACGGCGCCGAGTGCGTCGGGCTGACCTCCGTGCTGGTGGTCGGGTTCTGGCTGGTGCGCGGCGACCTGGCCACCGTCGGCATGGTCACCGCCGCCGCCCTGTACTTCCACCGCCTGTTCGGACCGATGATCTTCCTGGTCATGAACTTCAACGAGGTGCAGTCGGCCGGGGCGAGCCTGGCCCGCCTGGCCGGTGTGGCCGACCTTCCGGCGGAGGCGGACCCGGAGGCCGAGGAGGGTCCCGCGGGCGCCTCGGTGCGCGTCGACGCGGTCACCCACTCCTACGGCACCGGCGGCCCGCCCGCCCTGGAGGAGGTGTCGCTGGAGGTCGCCCCGGGCGAGCGCGTGGCCCTGGTCGGGGCCAGCGGCGCGGGCAAGACCACCCTGGCCGCCCTGGTCGGCGGGCTGCGCACGCCCACGGCCGGAAGCGTGTACCTGGGCGGGATCCCCCTGGAGGAGCTGGGGGAGCGGCGCGTGCGCGAACACGTCTTCCTCGTCAGCCAGGAGACCCACGTGTTCGCCGGCACCCTGCTGGAGGACCTGCGCCTGGCCCGCGCCGGGGCCACCGGGGCCGAGGCGGAGGCCGCCCTGGAGGCGGTCGGCGCCCTGGAGTGGACGCGCGCCCTGCCCGAGGGCCTGGAGACGGTGGTCGGCGAGGGCGGGCACGCCCTGACCGCCGAGCAGGCCCAGCACCTGGCCCTGGCCCGCCTGGTCCTGGCCGACCCGGACGTGGCCGTCCTGGACGAGGCCACGGCCGAGGCGGGCAGTTCGGGTGCCCGGCGCCTGGAGCGGGCGGCCGCGGCGGCCACGGCCGGGCGCACGACCCTGGTGGTGGCGCACCGGCTGACCCAGGCCGAGACGGCCGACAGGGTCGTGGTCATGGACGGGGGGCGGATCGTCGAGCAGGGCGCGCACGCGGACCTGGTCGCCGCCGGGGGGCGCTACGCCGACCTGTGGCGCAGCTGGCAGGGCGCATCGGCCTGACGGACGCGGGTCGCGGCGGCCGGGGTCCCCTCCGTGTGCTGAGGACGGGGACGGGCCGCCCGTTCCCGGCCGCGCGGTTCCCGGGCCGCGCGGCCCGGCACACCCTTCGGGGCGGCGCCCGCCTCCGGGACGGCGCCCATGCCCGGTTAATTCCGCGTCGGTTTTTCCTCAAGGGCCACTGTGTCGGGCGGCTCCGCCGGGGTGCGCGCCGAGAGCCTGTCCGTCGTACGCACACCCGCGGTCCCCGTCCGGGGACCCGTAGGACGGGCGCCGCCTCCGTACGCGGCGGCCCGCCCCGGTCCGCCTCCGGGGGACGCGCCTGCGCAGGGTGCACGCAGCCAGGAGGAAACGATGCCGCCAGCCCTCACCCGCCTTGCCGCCACCGCGCTGACAGGAACCGTGCTGGCGGTGCTCGCGCCGGTGGGCGCGCACGCGGACGGGACCGTGGACCGGGAACTGGCCTCGACGAAGAAGGCCCTGGACGTGTACGTGGACGAGGAGAGGGCGCTCGCCGACGGCTACCTGCCGGACGGGGAGTGCGTGGAGAGCGCCGAGGGCGTGATGGGCCACCACTACGTCAGATGGGACCGGATCGACCGGGAGCTGGACGCGCGCGCACCCGAGGCGCTGGTCTACCAGCCCGACGGCTACGGCGGCCGCGAGCTCGTCGCGGTGGAGTACTTCTACGCCGACGAGGACCAGGACGTCTCCACCGACGACGACCGGCCCCGCCTCTTCGGGCAGCCCTTCGACGGCCCCTCCGAGCCGCAGGCCCCGGGCCTGCCGGTCAACTACTCGCTGCACGTGTGGCTCTGGCAGGAGAACCCGGACGGGCTGTTCAGCCCGTGGAACCCGCGGGGCTCCTGCTGAGGCGTGTGCCGGGTCGCCGTCCGCCCGAACCCGCCGAACGCGCGGCCAGGTCAGGAACCGCCGGTGCTCTGGCGCAGGTGCACGCAGCACTCCCCGGCGCGGGGGGCGAGGACGGCCTCCACCGTCGGTGCCCGGAGGCCGGCGAGGAAGCCGGTCAGGAAGGCGTGGTTGATGCCGCACACCAGCTCCGGCGACGTGGCGGCCAGGGGGTGGAAGGGGCAGTTCAGCAGGCGCAGGCAGACGGGTGACTCGCGTGCGGGCTCGAAGCCGTGGTCGGCGAGCACGCCTTCGGCGCGGGTCAGCGCGCGCTGGGCGCCGAGCCTGCCGGGACGGGTCCGGGCCCGTTCGGTGGTGCCCAGCGCCCGGCCGCGGTCGTGGGCGGCGCGCATGGCGGCCTCCCGGGCGGTCTCGGACTCGCCCCCCTCGCCTTCGGTGCTCACGGCCTCGACCAGGATGGCGGCGAGCAGGTCGTGCTGACGCTGGGGGATGCTGACGCGCACGTCGCCGTCGGTGGGCTCGTAGACCTTCGGGATGCGTCCGGCCCTGCGGCTCCCGTCGACCCGTTCGAAGCGGGCTTGCAACAGGCCCGCGGCGACGAGCTTGTCCAGGTGGAACGCTGCGAGTTTGCGGGAGATCCCGACCGCGGCGGCGGCCTCGTCGCGGCCCACGGGCCGACGGGCGCGCCGGATGAACCCGTACATCCCCCGGCGTAGCTCGTCGTCCAGCACCGCCACGGTCGCGATCGAGTCAGTCTCACTGGTGGTCATCCAGTCATCCTAACTCAGATAAACCAGCACTCATAGGTCGAAAATAACGCATATCCGCCTGACATCGGGGTCTTGCGCCCTCTGAAAAATAAAACTAATCTTAGTTAGCGAAATAACAATGAGGGGGCCCGTGATGGTCGATCGACAGGCACAGGCGAAACAGCCGGTGAGCGCGGCATTGGCGGGTCCGTACGGTCACCCGTTCCACCCCATCCTGGTCACCGTCCCGATCGGTGCGTGGGTCGCGAGCCTGGTCTTCGACGTGGCCTCACACCTGGTGGCCGAACCGGCCTTCCTCACCCAGGGGTCGGTGTGGTTGATCGGTATCGGCGTGCTCGGCGCGGTGGCCGCGGCACTGATCGGCTTCCTGGACCTGTTCGCCATTCCCACCGGCACGCCGGCCTTCCGCGTCGGCCTGCTGCACATGAGCCTGAACCTGGCGGTCACCGGCGCCTACGCCGCCAACCTCGTCTGGCGTTCGACCGAGTACGGCCGGGCGGCACCGGTGGAGGGCGGCATGCTCGCGTTGTCAGCCCTGAGCGTGGCCGTGCTGGCGGTGTCCGGCTTCCTCGGCGGAAAGCTCGCCTACCACTACGGCGTGCGGGTCGCCGACGAGGCCACCCAGGCCCAGGGCTACCTGCCCCGCGGCCACGAACCGGACCGTCCGATTTAGGCACGGCTGGAAACCCGCGTCCTTTCGACCACTTCGTAGGAGAACGACATGGCTGTCGCAGCACTGATCACCTGGTTGGTCACCGCCGTCGGCGGGTTCGTCATGCTGGGCACCTGGATCGCCAAGGGCGGCCCGAGGAAGCAGGAGTCGAACACCCGCCTCCCTCCGAGCGTGGTGTTCGCCCACTTCGCCCTGGCGGTCGTCGGTCTGGTGGTGTGGATCGTCTACTTGTTCACCGACGACCACGCCATCGCCTGGACGGGGTTCGTCCTGCTGCTGCCGGTGGCGGTCCTCGGATTCGTGATGCTGTTCCGCTGGATCCCCACCTACCGCGCCCGTGCCACCGCGGCCCAGGACCCGCCCGAACGGCACTTCCCGGTCGCCGTGGTGGGCGGTCACGGGGTGTTCGCCGTGGCCACCCTCATCCTCGTGCTGCTGGCCTCCCTCGGACTCTGACCGCCCCCGCCCGCGACCGGTGCTGCGACGACACCTCGGGAAGCCGGCCCCGGCGGCCTGAGGCGTCACCGGAGGGCCTCGTGCCGGACCGGTCGCGGCACCGCGTCGGCCATCGGCTCCGCCGGTTCCCGGTCACCGCCGTCGCGGTGCTAGTCCATGGCGGAACGGCCGTGGCGCCAGTAGCCGATGAAGGAGACGTCCTCCTTGGGCACGCCGTGCTCGCGTACCAGGGTGCGGCGCAGCTCGGTGGGCAGGGCGTTCTCCCCGGCCACGAAGCAGTAGGGGCGTCCCCCGGGCAGCTCGGCGGCGCGGACCGTGTCCAGGGCGAGCCGTCCGGGCACCGCGTGCGGGTCGGTGCGGGGCAGCCAGTGCACCTCCACCCCCGGCCGGTCGGGGAGCGGGCGCACGTCGCCGGCGGAGGGCACCTCCAGGTACACCAATGCCCGCATGTCCTCGGGGGCCTGTTCCAGGATCGACACCAGCGCGGGCACGGCGCTCTCGTCGCCCACGAGCAGTTGCCAGTCGGCGTCCTCGGAGGGGAGGTGGTACACGCCGTCGGCGAGCATCCCCGCCTCGTCGCCGGGGACGGCCCGGGACGCCCAGGCCGAGGCCGGACCGGCGTCGCCGTGGTCGACGAACTCGATGTCCATCTCCAGCGCGTCGGCGTCTAACCGCCGGACCGAGTAGCTGCGCACGTGCGGCCGGCGGCTCGGGGGCATCGCGTAGAGCTGCTCCACCCAGCGCTTGTCGGCGTCCGCGGGCATGGACAGCCGGTCCTGTCCCTCGCGGGGAAGGAAGAGGCGCACGAACTGGTCCCGGCCGAGGAAGTCGAAGCCGGCCAGCTCCGGTCCGCCCAGGGTCACGGTGACGAAGTGCTCGCTCAGGCGCTCGGTCCGCACCACGCGGGTACGGATCATCGCGCGGCGGCCGGGCTGTTCGATGCGCACGGGACCTCTTTCTTCCTCACCGGGATATACGGGCGAAAACGACCTCAGGCAAGGCTAACCTCACCAGCGTCCTTCCCGTGACGCGGTGGCGTGTGGAGCTTCGGGTCCTGTTCCTCGGAGGGGCCGCGCCCTGTGCCCGTTGACGGAAAGCGCACTCCGACACGCGCTTCCGAGTGACCGCTTGGAGCCGCCCACCGACTTCACCGTTCGCTGCTCCTGTGAGGCCGAGAATCCGGAGGCGGCCGAGGAGGTCGTGCTCGAACCCATGGTCGGGGTGATCGGGCCGGAGGACGGCGTCACCGTGGGAACCGGGCCGTGCGATCCGTGGAGGCCAGCCCATGGTTTCCTCTGCCGCAGATGAAGATCTACATCGTAAATGTGGCCGATGACTTTTCTCCAGAAATCGTGAGCACATCCACCACCACGGAACACGGGCATCCACCAGCCGACAAATGGACCGAGGACTCCGCCAGTGGCACGCAGGGAGCGACGCGTGTACCCGCGGACTGTCGCAGTCGTCACGGAGAATCGACGTATGACACAGCCTTCACACCGGCACCACGCCATCGACTACCTGGAGCTCACGGTCACCGACCTGGACCGGGCGCGAAGCTTTTACTCCGAGGCGTTCGGATGGCGGTTCAACGACTACGGGCCGCAGTACGCGGGAATCCAGAACCCGCGGGGCGCGGACGCACCCGAGGTGGGCGGACTCGCCCTGGGCGAGCGGGTGCGACCGGGCGGCCCCTTCGTGCTGCTGTACTCCACCGACCTGGACCGGTCCGCCGAGGCCGTGGAGGCCGCGGGCGGGCACGTGGTGAAGGGCCCCTACGCCTTTCCGGGCGGGCGCCGCTTCCACTTCACCGATCCCAGCGGCAACGAACTGGGCGTCTGGGCCGAGAGGTAGGGCCTGTTGCGAGAGAGCCCGTCGAGACAGCGCGCAGGACGAGGAGAGACTCACCGGAACCACTTCACCACCAGCGGCTCCTGGGCCACGCTGATCCCATGAGCGAACACGAGGATGCATCCGTCCAGGCCGGGGCGCACCCGGCGCTGAGCGCGCACGTGCTCCTTCTTCGTGAGGGGTGCGTACTCCTGACCCGTCGCGGCCCTGATGCGTCCTACGCCCCCGGCCTGTGGCACGCCGGAGTCGCGGGGAAGGTCGACACGGGTGAGGACGTCGTGGGCGCCGCCGTGCGTGAGGCCCACGAGGAGCTCGGAGTCGGCCTGGACCCGGTGGACCTTGGGTTCGCCCACGTGATCCACAGCCAGGAGTCCCCGCACCGGGACTGGGTCCACTTCTTCTTCGTCTGCCGCCTCTGGTCGGGCACCCCGGTCAACAACGAACCGCACAAGCACACCGAGATCCGGTGGTGGCCCGTCCGCGAGCCCCCACCGGACACGGTCGACTACTGCGCCCAGGCCCTGGGGCACCTGTCGGCCGGGGTCCGCTTCTCCCGGCACCGGATCCGCACGACCCGCCCCATGGTGTCGGCACCGGCGCAGAATACGCCGGGGCCGCAGCGCCGGTCCAGACCCGGACCGGCGCAGCAGGAGCCGGGATGACCTGGGCCGACCCGGCCTTCGAGGGCTGCGCGAGGCCGGGGCGGCCACCGGTACCGGCGAGCCGTACGCGGAACTCGTCCGGGCCCGCGCCGTCCTGGTGCAGTGGGCTCAGCGTCTCCCCCGAACCGGCTCCCGGAGGGGTTGCTCCCCACCGTGCTGGCGGTCCGGGCCGTTCCCGGTGTGGTGGGCGACGGCCTCGTTGAGGACCGCGCAGGCGCGGCGCAGCTCGGCGGGATCCGCCGTGCCGTAGCCCAGGACCAGTCCGTGCACGGTCGGGGCGCCGTGGCTGCTGCGGGAGGTGTCGTCCACCAGCACGCCCCGCTCGGCGGCCTCGGCGACCACCGGGGCCACGGCGCGGGCGGGCAGCGGGAGCAGTAGGTGCAGACCCGCGGTGTCCCCGGTCGTGCGCGTGTGGAGGAGTTCGATCAGGAGCTCGCGGCGGCGGGCGTACTCCAGGCGCATCCGGCGCAGGTGCCGGTCGAGGTCGCCGCGCTCCAGAAGCAGGGCGGTCGCGGCCTGGACCGGCACGCTGGTGCGGTCGGACAGGTCGTGCCGGGTCCGGGCCAGGCGCTCCAGCAGCGGGGACTCGGCGACGATCCAGCCGACGCCCACGTCGGGGGACAGGCTCTTGGAGAGCGTGCCGAGCAGGATGACCCGTCCGGGGTCCAGGCCGTACAGGGCGGGCAGGGGAGCCACGTCGTAGCGGAACTCGGCGTCGTAGTCGTCCTCCACGACCATGGCTCCGCTCTCGCGGGCCCAGGCCAGGAGGCGCTCGCGGCGCGGGATCGGCAGCCGCCCGCCGAGCGGGTACTGGTGGGCGGGGGTGGTGTGGACGAGGGACAGGCCGTCGGGCAGTTCCCCGGTGAGGATGCCGTCGTGGTCGACCGGGCAGGAGAGCACCTGTGCCCCGCGCGCGGCCAGGATGGTGCGGGCCTTCTGGTACCCGGGCTCCTCGACCCCCGCCCGGGTGCCCGCGCCGAGCAGGGCGGCCCCGACCAGGTCCAGGCCGTTGCCGGTGCCGCGGGTGACCATGACGTTCTCCGGCCCGATGCGCACGCCCCGGGTCCGGCGCAGGTGCCCGGCGAGGAGCTCGCGCAGGCGGGGCAGGCCCCGGGGGTCGGGATCGTCGTCCGGGGCCTGTTCGGCCGCGTGCCGCCAGGCCCTGCGCCAGGCGGCACGGTCGTGGTCGCGCACCCACGGCGCGCCCGGGCGCAGGTCGATCATGCCGTGCCGCCGGGCCTGTTCCCGGGACCAGCGGGGCGTGAGGACCTCGGCCGGGGCCGGCGCGGCGACGGGGAGGACGTCGTGCTCGGCGACGAAGGTGCCCGAGCCGTGCCGTCCCTCGAGCCATCCCTCGGCGTAGAGCTGCTGGTAGGCCTCGGTCACCACGGTCCTGCTGACGCCCGTCTGCGTGGCGAGGGCACGGCTGGAGGGCAGGCGCTCGCCGGGTGCGAGCGTCCCCCCGGACATGGCCTCGCGCAGCGCGTCGGACAGTTGGACGGTGAGGGGGCGCGGGGCGGAGCGGTCCAGGCGGAAGGCCGGTTCGGTGAGGCGTCGGGGCAAAGTGGTCTTTCGCTTTCGGGAAGAAGTGGCCATGGTCGGGTGTCCACTTGCTTCCTAGGCTAGCGCCATGCTCTCCACCACAGAACGCACCAGACTCCGCCGCGGCAAGCACAAGGCCCGGACCGACCGCGCGGACCTGTACTCCCTGCTGGACGCGGGGATGGTCTGCCACCTGGGGGTGGTCGTCGACGGCGCGCCCATGGTGGTGCCCACCGGGTACGGGCGCGTCGGCGACACCCTCTACCTGCACGGTTCCACCGGGGCGCGGTCGCTGCGCGCGGGCGGAGAGGTGTGCGTCACCGTGACCCTGCTGGACGGTGTCGTGATGGCCAGGTCGGCCTTCCACCACTCGGTCAACCACCGCTCCGCCGTGGTCTACGGTGTGCCGCGCGTGGTCACGGACGAGCGGGAGCGGTGGGAGGGGTTGCGCGCGCTGACCGAGCAGTTGGCTCCCGGGCAGTGGGACGTGGTCCGTCGGCCGAGCGCCAAGGAGATGGCGGCCACGCGCGTGCTGGCGCTGTCGTTGGAGGAGGCGTCGGTGAAGGTGCGCACCGGGCCTCCGTCGGGCGATGAGGAGGACCACGGCCTGCCTGTGTGGGCGGGTGTGCTGCCGGTGCGGCAGGTGTTCGGTGAGCCGGAGCCGGCCCCGGACCTGGCACCGGGTGTGGAGGTGCCCGACCATGTCGCCCGGCGGGTGCCCAAGCCGTAGTCCCCGGGATGGCCGCGGCCCACGGGGCGGCGCAGGGAGGCGTCCTCCGGGCCGCCGCCCGTCCCGCTCCCGGACTTCGTCCGGGCTCGCCCGGGCGGCCCGGCCCCGGCGGTGGACAATGGGACGCCAGACGGCCTCGCCGAGGCCGTTCCCCCGTGAGGAAGAAGTGCCCATGGCCGAGCAGGTCGTCACCGTCGAGGACCTGGGTGTCCGCTACCCCGGAAGCGAGGCGCCCGCCGTCGAGCGGATGAGCTTCTCGGTGTCCCGGGGCGAGGTCTTCGGCTTCCTCGGCCCGAGCGGGGCCGGGAAGTCCACGACCCAGAAGGTGCTGACCCGCCTCCTGCGCCGCTACGAGGGCGAGGTGCGGGTCCTGGGGCGCCCGCTGCGCCGGTGGGGGCAGGACTACTTCGAGCGCGTGGGGGTCGGGTTCGAGCTGCCCGCGGGGTTCGGCAGGCTCACCGCACGGGAGAACCTGGCGGCCTTCGCCTCGCTCTACCGGGGGCCGGTCGAGGACCCGGACGAGCTCCTGGCCAGGGTGGACCTGTCGGAGGCCGCCGACCGGCGGGCCGACGACCTGTCCAAGGGCATGCGCATGCGTTTGAACCTGGCCCGGGCCCTGGTCAACCGGCCCGACCTGCTGTTCCTGGACGAGCCCACGTCGGGCCAGGACCCGGTGCGCGCCGCCCTGCTGCGCGGGGTCGTGCGCGCGGCCGCCGACGCGGGTGCCACGGTCTTCCTCACCACGCACGACATGGCCACCGCCGACCTGCTGTGCGACCGGGTGGCCTTCGTCGTGCGGGGGCGGATCGCGGCGGTGGACACCCCGCGCGGGTTCAGGCTCGACCACGGGCGGCCCGGGCTCGTGGCCGAGGTGCGGGGGCAGGGAACGCGGGAGTTCCCCATGGGCGCCCTGACCGGCGACACCGAACTCCAGCGGCTGCTGGCGCGGGGCGCGGTCGAGACCCTGCACACGCGGGAGGCGTCGCTGGACGAGGTCTTCGCCGCCGTGACCAGGGAGAAGCTGTGAGGCGCCTGTCGGCGGCCACCGCGCTGGAGTGGCGGGTGGAGCGGCGCTACGGGGTCGTGCCCGTGGCCGTGGGCCTGGGCGTGGTGTGGACCCTGGTCCTGTTCGCGGTTCCGGAGGGCGCGGCCCGTGTGGTGGCGCCCTATCTTCTCTTCGTCGACACGGCGGGCTTCGGGGCGCTGTTCGTGGTGGCCCTGCTGCTGTTCGAGCGGACCGAGGGGGCGCGCCGGGCACTGGCCGCCACCCCGCTGCGCGCCGCCGAGGCGGTCGCGGCCAAGCTCACGGTGCTCACCGCGCTGTCCCTGCTCATCGCCGTGCCGATGGTGGCGGTGTCGGTGCGGGGGCGGCCCGCCGACACGGCATGGGCGTTGGGGGTGTCCCTGTCCGGAGTGGCGCTGACCTCCCTGGTGCTGCTCACCGTGTGCCTGGCGGCCGGTGCGCGGGCACGGGACCTGTCGGGTTTCCTCGTGGCGCTGCCCCCGGCCGTGGCGCCGCTGATCCTGGTCCCGCTGCTGCACGTCTCGGGGGCCGTGGCGCATCCGCTGGCCTATCTGGTGCCGACCACCGTGGGGGCGGACCTGATCCGCTGGGGGATCGACCCGCGCTCGCCGGGGCAGGAGCCGCTCGTCGTGGCCGCCGGTGTGCTCTACGCCCTGGTGTGGGCGGTGGCCGCGGCCGAGGTCGCCCGCCGGGGCGTCGAGCGCGGTGAGGAGGGGTCCTGCGTGCCCTGGCGGAGGACCACGGGCACGCGCGGGCCGTCCGGGCGGGGCCCCGCTGTCGGGAGGGCTCGGGCCGTCGGAAGGGCTCGGGCCGCCGGGAGGGGCGCCCTCCCGGCGGTGGCGGGGTTCGTCCGCGTCGACCTCCTCGGCACCGGCCGGGGGCCGCTGATGCTGGTGATGCTGGTGGCGCCCGTGCTGTTGGCCCTGCTCATCCGGCTGGCGTTCCCGCCGGTCGCGGACTTCCTCGCCGACTCCCACGGTTTCGACCTGGTGGCCCACACGCCCGCGGTCCTGGCCGCGCTGGTGCTGTTGCACGTGCCCATGATGTTCGGGGTTGTGGGCGGTCTGCGCGCGGTCGAGGACAGGGACGAGGGCGTCCTGCTCGTCCTGCGCGTGTCCCCGCTCTCGCTGCGGGCCTATCTCGCCTACCGCCTGGCGGCCGTCACCGCCGCCTCCCTGGTCGGCCTCGCCGTGGCCCTGCCGCTGAGCGGGCTGATGGCGGCGGGGTGGTCCGCGGGGACGGTCGTGGCCCTGATCCTGGCGGCCGCGCAGTCGGCCCTGCTGCTGGCGGGGATGACCGCGCTGGCGGCCAACAAGGTCGAGGCCCTCGTGGTGGTCAAGGGCCTCGGCGCCGTGATGGTGCTGGTCCCGGTGGCGCTGTGGGCCCTGCCACAGCCGTGGGCGTCGGCCCTGCTCGTCCTTCCTCCGGCGTGGCCGGTACTGGCCCTTCCGGGGTACGCATCCGGTCCCCTGGGTCCGTGGTGGTGCCTGGCCGGGGGAGCGGTCGTGACCGCCGCGGCGTCGGCGGTACTTTTGAGGCGGACCTGGCGCTCCCTGCACGCGTTGTAGGGCCGGTTCCCTCCCTCCGTCCTTCGGACCGCACGCGTCGCGGCGCCGCGTCACCGGCCGGTACGTACCGGCCGCGTCGGGCCCGCGCCGCGGCAGGGGCGAAAACGTGACGCCGCCCTCCTTCCCGGTCCGGTCAGGGTGGACGCCAGACGGCTTTTGGTCGTTCTCCACAACTGGGACCGCCCAGAGTGCGTTGTCTTCGACATGGCGCCGCGGACCAGAAGACGAGAGGGTGGAACAGTGCCGGGACCGTCGTGTCGCGGTGTCGCACATCGTTGGTCTACAGGAGGCTCGGTCGGGTTGTTCAGTCGTATCGCCATCGTCAACCGTGGTGAGGCCGCCATGCGGCTCATCCACGCCGTACGGGACCTCGCCGCGGAGACCGGGGAGCGGATCGAGACCGTCGCCCTGCACACCGACGTCGACCGCACGGCCGCCTTCGTCCGTGAGGCGGACCTGTCCCACGACCTGGGTCCGGCGTCCGCGCGGCCGTACCTCGACCTGAAGGCGCTGGAGCGCGCGCTGGTGGAGACCGGCGCCGACGCCGCGTGGGTCGGCTGGGGCTTCGTCGCGGAGGACCCGGCGTTCGCGGAGCTGTGCGAGAGGATCGGCGTCACCTTCGTCGGACCGAGCGCCGAGGCCATGCGCAGACTCGGCGACAAGATCGGCGCGAAGCTGATCGCCGAGGAGGTCGGCGTTCCGGTCGCGCCGTGGAGCCGCGGCGCGGTCCGGACCCTGGACGACGCCCTGGCGGCGGCGACCGAGATCGGCTACCCGCTGATGCTGAAGGCGACCGCGGGCGGCGGTGGGCGCGGCATCCGTGTGGTCACGGACGAGACCGAGCTCGCCGACGCCTACGAGCGCACCAGCCAGGAGGCCGCGCGGGCGTTCGGCAGCGGCGTCGTGTTCCTGGAGCGCCTGGTCACCGGGGCACGGCACGTCGAGGTGCAGGTGATCGCCGACGGCGGGGGCACCGCTTGGGCGCTGGGCGTGCGCGACTGCTCGGTGCAGCGGCGCAACCAGAAGGTCATCGAGGAGTCGGCGTCGCCGGTGCTCAGCGCCGCGCAGGCGGAGGAGCTCAAGGCGTCGGCCGAGAGGCTGGCCGTCGCGGTCGGTTACTGCGGCGCGGCGACCGTCGAGTTCCTCTACCACCCCGGTGACGAGCTGTTCGCCTTCCTGGAGGTCAACACCCGTCTACAGGTCGAGCACCCGATCACCGAGTCCACCACCGGGCTCGACCTGGTCAAGGCGCAGCTGCACGTGGCGTCCGGCGGCAGGCTGGAGGGCGAGCGCCCGGCGGAGCGCGGGCACGCCATCGAGGCCCGGCTGAACGCCGAGGACCCCGACCGCGACTTCGCGCCCTCCCCGGGCCGTATCGTGCGGCTGGACCTGCCCGCCGGACCGGGCATCCGCGTGGACACCGGTGTCAGCGAGGGCGACACCATCCCCGCCGACTTCGACTCGATGATCGCGAAGATCATCGCCTACGGCCGCGACCGCGAGGAGGCGCTCGGCAGGCTGCGCCGGGCGATGGCGCGGACCACCGTGGTCATCGAGGGCGGCGCGACCAACAAGAGCTTCGTACTGGACCTGCTCGACCAGCCCGCGGTGATCGACGCCAGCGCGGACACCGGCTGGATCGACCGCGTCCGCGGTGAGGGCGGACTCGTCTCGCACCGGCACTCCGCCGTCGCGCTGGCGGCCGCCGCCATCGAGGCCTACGAGGAGGAGGAGCGCGTCGAGCAGCAGCGGCTGCTGTCGACGGCGTTCGGCGGACGTCCCCAGGTACAGCACGAGAGCGGCCGTCCGCTGGACCTCAAGCTGCGTGGAGCCGGCTACCGGGTGCGCGTCGCGCGGGTCGGCGCGCACCGGTTCCGTGTCGGCGTCGAGGCGGGCGGGGACGTGCGCACCGCCGACGTCGAGCTCAACCGCTTCGACCGGTACACCGGGCGGATCGTCGTCAACGGCACCCGGTACCGCCTGCTCACCGACACGCACGGGCCGATCCACCTGGTCGAGGTGGACGGCGTGACGCACCGGGTCAGCCGGGACGAGGGCGGCGTCCTCCGCTCGCCCGCGCCCGCACTCGTCGTCGCCACGCCGCTGGAGGTCGGCGCCGAGGTCGAGGCGGACGCACCGGTGCTGGTGCTGGAGAGCATGAAGATGGAGACGGTGCTGCGGGCGCCGTTCAGGGCGCGGCTGAGGGAATGCGTCGTGTCCGTGGGCAGCCAGGTGGAGACCGGTGCCCCGCTGCTGCGGCTGGAGCCGCTGGCCGACGACGCCGAGGCCGAGAACGCCTCGGCCTCCAAGTCCGTCGAGCTGGACCTGCCGGCCGCGGCCGGGGAGGTTCCGGCGCGGGAGCGGCTCACGCGCGGCCGTCAGGACCTGCGCAGCCTGCTGCTGGGCTTCGACGTCGACCCGCACGACGAGCGCCGGGTGATCGACGACTACCTCGCCGCGCGCCGGGCGGTCGCCGAGGGCGGCCACCGGCCGCTGGCCGAGGAGCTGGAGCTCGTCGGCGTGCTCACCGACCTCGCCGAGCTGAGCCGCAACCGGCCCGCGGGTGAGGACGGCGGCGACGGCGACAACCACGTGCACAGTCCCCGCGAGTACTTCCACACCTACCTGCAGAGCCTCGACGTGGAGCGGGCCGGGCTGCCCGCGTCCTTCCAGACCAAGCTCGCCAGGGTGCTGGGGCACTACGGGGTCACCGAGCTGGAGCGCTCCCCCGAGCTCGAGGCCGCGGTGTTCCGGATCTTCCTCGCCCAACAGCGCGTGTCCGCCGACGTCACGGTCGTCACGACGCTGCTGCGCACGTGGCTGCGGGAGCCGCCGCCGGACGAGGCGCTGCGCGAGCCCGCCGGTCTGGCGCTGGAGCGGCTGGTGGCCGCGACGCAGGTCCGCTTCCCCGTGGTCGCCGACCTCGCGCGCGGCGTGGTCTTCGCCTGGTTCGGCCAGCCGCTGCTGCGCCGCAACCGCGCCCGCGTCTACGCCGGCGTCCGCAGGCACCTGCGCCACCTGGACGCGCACCCGGACGCGCCGGACCGCGCCGAGCGCATCGCCGAGATGGTGCGCAGCACCGAGCCGCTGGTCCGGCTGCTCGGCCAGCGGCTCGTCCGCGCCGACCTGGACAACTCGGTCATGCTGGAGGTGCTGACCCGGCGCTACTACGGCAACAAGGGCCTCACCAGTGTCCGCACCAGCGAGGTCGCGGACTGCACGTTCGTGGTCGCCGAACGCGCGGGCTCGCGCGTGGCCTCCTCCGCGGTGAGCTTCGACGCGCTGGGCGGCGCGCTGCGCGGGCTCGCGGAGCTGGCCAACGGCGAGGAGGACGTCGACGCCGACATCTACCTCGCCTGGGAGAAGCAGCCGGAGGACTCCGACGCGATGGCGGCCGCCCTGCACGAGGCCCTCAGCGTGTACCCGCTGCCGAACCGGGTCCGCCGGATCACCACCACCGTCGCGGGCAGGGGCGGCGCGGTGATGCACCACCACTTCACGTTCCGCCCGTCGGACACCGGGATGGCCGAGGACCGGCTGATCCGCGGCCTGCACCCCCACATCGCCCGGCGCATGCAGCTGGAGCGGTTGAGCAAGTTCGACCTGACCCGGCTGCCGTCCGCGGACGAGGAGGTCTACCTCTTCCAGTGCGTGGCGCGGGAGAACCCCTCGGACGACCGCCTCGTCGCGTTCGCCCAGGTACGCGACCTGACCGAGCTGCGCGAGCACGACGGCAGGCTGGTCGCGCTGCCGACGGCCGAGAACACCATCGCCGCCTGCCTCGACTCGATCCGCCGCGCGCAGGCGCAGCGGCCGTCGAGGAGGCGCTTCAACACCAACAGGATCGTGGTCTACGTCTGGCCGCCGATCGACATCACCCGCGCGGAGCTGGAGATGCTCGGCGGGCGCGTGCTGCCGACGACCGCGGGCGCCGGGCTGGAGGAGATCCTGTTCATCGCGCGACAGCGCGACCGTGGGACCGGTGAGCTGTCCAAGGTCGCCGTGCGCATCTCCTTCGACGCCGCCGGCGGCACCGAGCTGACCGTCAGCGAGCCGTCGGACGAGCCGATCGAGCCCGTCGACGACTACCGGCAGAAGGTGCTGCGCGCGAGCAGCCGCAACACGGTGTACCCCTACGAGCTGACCGGCCTGCTCGGCGACTTCGTCGAGCACGACCTCGACGAGGACCACGTGCTGGTGCCGGTCGACCGGCCCAAGGGGCGCAACACCGCGGCGATCGTCGCGGGCGTGGTCACCACGCCGACCCCGCGGCACCCCCAGGGCGTCACCAGGGTGGTGCTGCTCGGCGACCCGACGAAGTCGCTCGGCGCGCTGTCGGAGCCGGAGTGCCGCCGCGTGATCGCGGCGCTGGACCTGGCCGAGCGGATGCGGGTGCCGCTGGAGTGGTACGCGCTCTCCGCCGGAGCCCGCATCTCGATGGAGTCGGGCACCGAGAACATGGACTGGGTGGCCGCGGCGCTCAAGCGGATCGTGGAGTTCACCCAGGACGGCGGCGAGATCAACATCGTGGTCGCGGGCATCAACGTCGGCGCGCAGCCGTACTGGAACGCCGAGGCCACGATGCTCATGCACACCAAGGGCATCCTGGTGATGACGCCGGACTCGGCGATGGTGCTCACGGGCAAGCAGTCGCTCGACTTCTCCGGCGGCGTGTCGGCCGAGGACAACTTCGGCATCGGCGGCTACGACCGGGTGATGGGCCCGAACGGGCAGGCGCAGTACTGGGCGCCGAACCTGGCCGCCGCACGGGACGTGCTGATGTCGCACTACGCCCACACCTACGTCGCACCGGGCGAGGAGGCGCCGCGGCGGACGACGACCACCGACTCCGTCGACCGCGACGTCTCCGACTTCCCGCACGTCATGGAGGGCAGCGACTTCTCCACCGTCGGCGAGATCTTCTCCGCCGAGGCCAACCCGGACCGCAAGAAGCCCTTCGACATCCGGACCGTGATGCGGGCGCTCGCCGACCAGGACCACCCGGTGCTGGAGCGCTGGGCGGGCATGGCCGACGCGGAGACCGCGGTGGTGCAGGACGTGCACCTCGGCGGTGCGCCGGTGTGCCTGCTCGGCATCGAGTCGCGGTCGGTGCAGCGGCGCGGTTTCCCGCCCACCGACGGCCCGGACACCTACACCGCGGGCACGCTGTTCCCGCGGTCGTCGAAGAAGGCCGCGCGGGCGATCAACGCGGCCAGCGGCAACCGGCCTCTGGTGGTGCTGGCGAACCTGTCGGGCTTCGACGGCTCACCGGAGTCGATGCGCAGGCTGCAACTGGAGTACGGTGCCGAGATCGGCCGCGCGATCGTGAACTTCCAGGGGCCCATCGTGTTCTGCGTGATCTCGCGCTACCACGGCGGCGCGTTCGTGGTGTTCTCGAAGGCGCTGAACCCGAACATGACCGTGCTCGCGCTGGAGGGCTCGTTCGCCTCGGTGCTCGGCGGAGCCCCCGCCGCCGCGGTGGTCTTCTCCGGCGACGTCAACGCCCGTACCGCGGCCGACCCGCGCGTGCGGGAACTGGAGGCCCGTGTCGCCGCAGCCTCCGGTGCGGACCGCGCCGCGCTGACCGCGGAACTGGACGAGCTGCGCTCGTCGGTCCGGGTGGAGAAGCTCGGCGAGGTGGCCGCGGACTTCGACCGTGTGCACGACATCCGGCGCGCGGTCGAGGTCGGCTCCGTGGACGCGGTCATCCGCGCCGCGGAACTGCGTCCACGGGTCATCGAGGCCATCGAGTCCCGTCGGGGCTGATCCTTCGGGGCGTACCCGGCGTGCGCCGTACGGGTGCTGTGGCTCAGGCGGTGTCCCGCCGGCCGGCGACCTGCTCCAGCAGGCGCACGGCCGCGTGGGCACCGCCTTCGGCGCGTACCCGCTCGCCCAGGACGCGTGCCCGCTCCACGGTTCGCGCGTCCCCGACCGCGCGGGACAGGGCCCGGGCCAGCGCGTCCTCGGTCAGCCGCTGGCCGCGCAGCGGGGCGACGGCGGCACCGGCGGCGTGGGCCCGCCGGGCCCAGAAGGGCTGGTCGCCCCAGAAGGGGCACACCACCTGGGGCCGGCCCGAGGCGAGCGCGGCTCCGGTGGTTCCGGCCCCGCCGTGGTGCACGATCGCCGAGCAGAGGGGGAAGAGCCGCTCGTGCGGGGCCTTGTCGATGGTCAGGACGTGGTCCCCGTCCGCCGCGGAGTCCGTTTCGGTGGCGATGCCGCCCGATCCGGAGGCGAGGACGGCGCGCACCCCCGCCCGGCGGGCGGCCGCGGCCACCATGCGCCCGGTGGCGGCCGGGTCGGCGGTGGGCAGGCTGCTGAAGCCGACGAACACCGGCGGACTCCCGGCGCCGAGGAACTCCTCCAGTTCGGCGGAGGGCTCCCACTCCCGGTCCGGCGGCGGGAACCAGAAGCCGGTGGTGTGCACCTGCGGCGGGTAGTGCGTCCGCGGGGGCAGCAGGTGGCGGCTGAAGGCGTGCAGGACGGTGGAGGGGGTCCCGTCGGGCTGGCGCAGCGGGTCGTGCCGCCCCGGTCGCGGGGGCAGCCCCATCCCGCGCACGCGGAACTCCTCGGCCACCGAGCGCTGGCCGCGCAGGGCCAGGGCGGTGAGCCGGTACGTCACCGGATTGAGCGCGTCCGGCAGCCAGGACGGCCAGGGCACGCCGGGGGCGGGGAAGGCGCGGGTGGACACCCACGAGGGCTGTAGGGCCACCGGGACCGAGGGCACGCCCAGGCGTTCGGCGACGTGCCCTCCCGGCATGCCGGGGAGGTGCGCGACGAGGTCGGCGCCCCCGTCGACGACGTGGACCATGTCGTCGTGGACCCGCCGCATGAGCGGGGTGATCCTGCGCAGGAGCGCGACCGTGTGGGCGGCGCCGCGCAGCCCGCGCAGGCCGGTGTCCATCACACCGCTCAGTTCGGGGTCGCCGATGAGCGCGGTGGGGCCGTCGTCCACGGGGCGGTAGGCGACGCCGTGTTCGGCGGCGAGCGGGGCGGAGGCCGCGGGGCCCGCGACCACGCCGGTGTGCCCGGCGGCCTCAAGTGCCCGGGCCAGGGCCAGGAAGGGCTGGACGTCTCCGCGGGTGCCGTGGGTGAGGAGGAGGACGTGCACGCCGTTCATTCCTTTCGGGGGGTCAGGCCCCGCGCGACGATGTCGACCAGCAGGTCGAGGGTCTGGGGGTAGTGCTCGGGCGAGGCCAGGCGGTCGGCGTTCATGGGCAGGAGCAGGACCGCCTGGATGACGCCGGTGATCGCGGCGGGGTGGGCCTTCACCAGGTCCCCGCTCCCGAGCCCGGCCGCGACGAACTCCGCGAGGGCGTTCGCGGGGTTGTCGGGGGAGGCGTTGACCCGGGCGGGGTCGACCTTGCGGACGACCGCGTCCATCTCCTCGGGGTGGGTCATGAGCCGTCCGTAGAGGGGGTTGGACCCCAGTTCGTCCAGGCTGGCGCGCAGGAAGCGCCGCAGCCCCTCCCGTACGTCGTCGGTGCTGGTGAGGGCCCCGTCGATGACGCGCTCCCTGACCTCGGCCATCTGGCGCAGCATCAGTTCCAGGTAGAGGGCCTCCTTGGAGTCGAAGAAGACGTAGAAGCTGCTCTTGGCGATGCCGGCGGGCGCGACGAGTTCCTCCAGGGAGGTCTTGCGCAGGCCCCGTGTGGTGAACAGGGCGCGGCCGGACTCCAGCAGCAGGGCGGTGATGCGTTCCTTCTCCTGCTCGGAGAACGCGGGTGGCATGGTGGTCTCCTCCTCGGCCGGTGGTTCCCGGTCACCGTGCGGTGGCCGGTGCGTGCTCCTCCCGCCCCCCGTTCCGGTGCCCGCCGGTCAGGGACAGGGGGAGCGAGCGCCACCGTGCCACGGCGACCACGGCCGCGGTCATCACGACCATGCCCAGGCCCAGGGGGAGCAGGGTGGCCAGGCCGTCCTGTCCGGAGTTGGCGACGGTCCAGGCGATCTTGAGTGCCAGGCCGCCGTTGATCACGATCAGTCCCCATCCCAGGGAGCGGTGCCAGAAGGCCGCGCACAGCGAGCCCAGCAGCGCGGGTACCAGCGGCAGGGTCGCCCAGGTGACCCAGGTGGGGTCGGCGAACAGCTTCCTCTCCATCTCCAGGACCCCGGCCATCGCCGGGTCGATGCTCTCGGGCGCCGGGAACCAGAAGAAGCTGGACAGCATCGCCGCGATGGTCAGGGACAGCAGGACGGGCCTGTGCGTCCAGCAGAAGTAGGCGATGGGCAGGAAGAACAGCGGCCGGACGTACCAGCTCAGCGGGTTGAGGTGGCGCGGCCAGGCCCAGGCGAGGAAGTCGGTGAACAGGTCCATGGGAGGTGTTCCGTTCTGCTTGGTGGCTTGGAACCATGAAAACACTTTAGATATTTGTTTTCAAGAGTAGGGCGGGCCTTGTCCGGAATGCGTGCTACACATACGTGTAGTTTGCTACACGAGCGTGTAGTCTGAGGGTATGAGCTCCACACCACCCAATCCGCACGAGGACCTCACCGGGCGGGCGCGCATCCGCGACGCCGCGCTGGAGGTCTTCGCCCAACGCGGCGTCAGGGGCGCGACCGTCCAGGCCATCGCCGCCGCGGCCGGCGTGTCCACCGGCCTGATCCGCCACCACTTCGGCTCCAAGGAGGGCCTGCGCGAGGCCTGTGACGCGTACGCCATCGGCGCCCTGCTCGAACAGGCCCGGCGAGGTATGGAGGAGGACGCCGCCGCACCGGGCTTCGCGGCCTCGATGTACCAGGCCGGCGGGGCCAGCGTCCGCTACCTCGCCCGCGCGCTGGTGGAGGGCTCGCGCTCCGCCTCCGACCTCTTCGACGCCGGGGCCGACCTGACCGAGCGCTTCCTCGCCGAGCGCTGGCCCGACCGCTATCCCGCGGGCGCCCGCTCCACCCGCGACGCCGCCGCCGTCATGAGCGCCATGCACCTGGGCACCCTCGTCCTGCACACCCACATGTCCCGGCGCATGGGGGCCGATCCGCTCGCCCCCGAGCACGTCCCGCGCATCGGCACGGCCATGGTCGGGATCTACACCTCCATGGCCGACTTCCTCACCGGAGAGCAGGGTGGGCGGCTCGCCGAGTCCCTGCCCGCCGACGGCACCGCCCCCACCCCACCACCCCCACGGGAGAACAGCGATGAGTGAGGCGATCCACGTCCTCGGCCTGGTCAAGCGCTTCGGCTCCACCACGGCCCTGGACGGCCTGGACCTGAGCGTGCGCACCGGGGAGGTCCACGGCTTCCTCGGACCCAACGGCGCGGGCAAGACCACCGCCCTCCGCGTCCTGCTCGGACTGACCCGCGCCGACTCCGGCACCGCACGGCTGCTGGGCGGCGACCCCTGGCGCGACGCCGCGACCCTGCACCACCGGCTGGCCTACGTCCCCGGCGACGTCGCCCTGTGGCCCGGGCTCTCCGGAGGGGAGATCCTCGACCTGCTCGGCCGTGTGCGCGGCGGGACCGACCCGCGGCGCCGCGCCGAACTCGTGGACCGCTTCGAGCTCGACACGCGCACCCGCGGGCGCGCCTACTCCAAGGGCAACCGGCAGAAGGTGGCGCTGGTGGCCGCACTGGCCGCCGACACCGAACTGCTCGTCCTGGACGAGCCCACCTCGGGCCTGGACCCGCTCATGGAGGAGGTCTTCCGCCGGACCGTGGCCGAGGAGAGGGCCAGGGGACGCACTGTCCTGCTCTCCAGCCACATCCTGTCCGAGGTCGAGGCGCTCTGCGACCGCGTCAGCATCATCCGCGCCGGGCGCACGGTACGGAGCGCGACGCTGGCCGAACTGCGCCACCTGTCCCGCGTCACCGTCACCGCGCGGCTCACGGGTCCCCCCGACGGGCTCAGCGGCCTGCCCGGGGTGCACGACCTGGCCGTGGAGGGTCCGAGTGTGCGCCTGCACGCCGACCCGGAGGCGCTGGGAGCCCTGTGCGCGCGCCTGGCCGAGCTGGGCGTGCGCGACCTCACCGCGCGACCGCCCACCCTGGACGAGCTCTTCCTGCGCCACTACGCCGCGGAGCCCCGGGAGGGCGTCGGCACGGGCACGGGGGAGGACCGATGAGCGCGCGGGCGGCCACGGACCGGCCCCGCCCGGCCGGGCGGGGCGTGCTCCCCGCGGGCACGGGCCACCTGGTGCGGCTGGCCCTGCGACGGGACCGGGTCCTGATCGCCGTCTGGCTGACCGCCACGGCCGGGATCGTCCTCGGCGGCGTGGCGGCGGCCGAAGCCACCTATCCCACACCCGAGGCGCGGCAGGAGCGCTGGGAGCAGCTTCGCACCGTGCCCGTGTTCGTCCTGTTCCAGAGCCGGGCCTTCTCGGCCGGCGCCGAGGCCCTGGCCGCCCAGCAGGCGTTCGCCGCCGCCACGATGTGCGCCGCCCTGGGCGCGGTCCTGCTGGTGGTGCGCGGCACCCGTGCCGAGGAGTCCTCGGGAAGGCGCGAACTGCTGGCGGGAGCGCCCCTGGGCCGGCACGCGGACCTGGCGGCGGCCCTGGCCGTGGCCCTCGCCTCGGGGGCGGTGCTCGCGACGGTCGTGGCGGGCGGTCTGCTCGCCGCCGGACTGCCCGCGGCCGGAGCGGTCGCGCTGGCCCTGGTCACCGCATCGGCGGCCTGGGTGGGTGCGGGGCTGGCAGCCGTGGCGGTCCAGTTCGCCACCGGCCCGGGGGCCGCCGCGGCCCTGGCCCTGGGCGTGTTCTACGCGATGCACATGGTGCGCGGGCTGGGCGCGCTGGCGGGCGGACGGGCGCTGTGGCTGACCTGGCTGGTGCCCAACGGGTGGCTGGAGAACGTCCGCCCCTTCGCCGACGAGCGGTGGTGGGCGCTGGCCCCGGTCCCGGTCTGGGTCGCGCTGGCCGCGGCGGCGGCCCTCGCCCTGGCCGACCGGCGCGACCTGGGCTCGGGCCTGCTTCCCCGGCGGGGCGGCCCCGTGCGGGCCAAGCGGTGGCTGGGATCGGTGCCCGCCCTGGTGTGGCGGCTCGACCGGGCCTCCCTGCTGGTGTGGGCGTCGGCCGTCGCGGTCACGGGACTGGCGGTGGGCTACGCCGGGGCCGGGGCGATGGCCGAGTACGCCGACATGCCCTGGGTGCGTGCGATGGCCGCCGAGCTGCACGTGGCGCCCGCCGACACCTTCTTCGTCTACGTCGTCTTCGCGTTCGTCTTCCCGATCGCGGCCCAGGCCGTGCTCACGGCCCTGCGGGTGCGGGAGGAGGAGCGCGCCGGAACGGGCGAACTGCTGCTGGCGGGGCCCACGGGCCGGACCGGCTGGGCGCTGGCGCACGCCGCCGCCGCCGCCTTCACCGCGCCCGTGGTCCTGCTCCTCGTCCTCGGCGCCGCCGTGGGCGCGGGCTCGGGTGCGGGCGGGGGAGAGGTGTGGGCCGGCGTCGCGCGGTTCACCGCGCTGACCCTGTCCCTGGCCCCGGCCGTGTGGGTGGTCGTCGCCGTCACGGTCCTGGCCCACGGGGCGGTTCCGCGCCTGTGCGCGGCGGTGGGCTGGTCGGTGCTCGCCGTGGGGATCCTGACCGAGGTCGCGGTCAAGGCCGGGCTGGTGCCGGAGGCGCTGTTCCTGCTGGTCTCGCCCTTCGCCCACGTCAATCCCTACTACCAGTCGGTCCCGGCCGCCCACGCGCTGCTCGTGGCCCTGGCCGCCGCGCTCACGGCCGCGGGGGTGTGGGCGCTGCGCCGCCGCGACCTGCCCGTGTGAGCGCGGGAGCCGCCCGGTCGGCGGGGCGGCGCCGGTCGGCCCGTGCCGCTCCCCGGCGGTGGGAGCGCGCCGTCACCGGGAGGGGGCCTGCGCCGTGGGCAGGGTCAGGCGCAGGGTCAGCCCGCCTCCCGGGGTCGTCTCCGGTTCCAGCGAGCCGCCCATGGCCTCCATCAGCCCGCGCGAGAGCGCCAGCCCCAGCCCCAGGCCGCTCTCGTTGTCGGTGTCCCCGAGCCGCTGGAAGGGGACGAACATGCGCTCGCGCTCCTGTTCGGGAACCCCGGGGCCGTGGTCGGCGACCACGAGTTCCACCTGGTCGCCCGTCCAGGAGGCGGTGACCGTCGGCGGCCGGCCGGACGGGCTGAAGCGCAGTGCGTTGCCCAGCACGTTCGCCAGGACCCGGTCCAGCAGGCCCGGATCGGCCACGACCGGGGGCAGTTCCTCGGGGGCCCGGACCCGCACCTCGTGCCCCTGCTCGCCGAGTTCGTCCAGGGCCGAGAACACCGACTCCCTCAGCGACAGGTCCGTGACCGTCACACCCAGCACACCCGCCTGCAGGCGGCTCATGTCCAACAGGTCCGTCACCAGTCGGGACAACCGGTCCAGGGACTCGTCCGCCGTGGCCAGCAGCTCGGCCTGGACCTCCTCGCTGAAGCGCACCTCCCGGCTGCGCAGGCTGGTCACCGACGCCTTGGCCGAGGCCAGGGGTGCCCGCAGGTCGTGGCTGACCGCGGCGAGCAGCGCGGTGCGCATCCGGTCCGCCTCCGCCAGCGGCCCGGCCGTGGCCGCCTCCCTGGCCAGCCTCTCCTGGCGCAGGGCGACGGCGGCCTGGGCGGCGAACGCCTCGATGATGCGCCGGTCGCCCGCGCGGGGCCGGTGCCCGTGCAGCACCAGGGTCAGCGACTCGTCCACGGGAACGTCCACGTCGCTCTCGCCCGGGGCTTCGCACGGCCGGTCCCCGACGGAGGCGACCGTCTCCCAGGTGTCGGGGTCCTGACGGCTGTCGGGGCGCGCGGAGGTGCCGGGCCTGCGCTCCAGCAGGGCCACCGACTCCAGGGAGAAGGTCTCGCGCAACCGCTCCAGCAGCGCCTTCAGGGGCCGTGAACCGCGCAGCACGCTCCCGGCCATGGTGGCCAGCGTCTGGGCCTCGGCGCTGGCCTGCGCCGCCTCCCGCGTGCGCCGCGCCGCCTGGTCGACCACGACGCTCACCGCCACGGCCACGACCACGAACACCACCAGGGCGAGCACGTTGCGCGGGTGGCTCACGAACAGGGTCTGGTAGGGCTCGGTGAAGAAGAGGTTCAGCAGCACGAACCCGCTGAAGGCCGCCACCAGCGCGGGCCACAGCCCTCCGACCAGCGCCGCCACCGTCACCGTCGCGAAGACCAGCAGGATCCCGTTGCTGAGGTAGTCCTCGCCCCGGGGCAGGCCGGTTCCCAGCGCCAGCAGTGCCAGCGCGGCGACCACCAGCGCGTACCCCGCGATCCTGCGGCGCCGTGAGACCGACCCCGCCCTGGGGCGGCGCTGTGGCCTGTTCGCCTCCTCGTGGGTGACCAGGTGGACGTCGATCGGCCCGGACAGGGTCGTGGTGGTCACCCCGACCCCCGGCCGCAGCAGGTTGGCGAGTCTGCCGCGCCTGCTGGCGCCCACCACCAGCTGGGTGGCGTTGACACCCCGGGCGAAGGCGATCAGCGCGCTGGGAACGTCCTCGCCCAGGACCTGGTGGTAGGTGCCGCCCAGGTCCTCCACCAGCATCCTCTGCCGGGCGAGCAGGGCGGGGTCCGCGCCCACCGGGCTGCTGCCCAGGGACACGTGCACGGCCAGCAGGTCGGCGCCCCGGCTGCGGCCGGCGAGGCGGGCGGCCCTGCGGATGAGCGCCTCCCCGCCGGGGCCGCCGGTCAGGGCCACGACCACGCGTTCGCGGGGGTGCCACTCCGAGGCCGCGGCGTGCTCGGCCCGGTACCGCTCCAGCTCGTCGTCCACGCGCCCGGCCAGCCACAGCAGCGCCAGCTCGCGCAGGGCGGTCAGCGTGCCGATCCGGAAGTGCCGCCCCAGCGCCGCGTCGATCCGGTCCAGGCTGTAGACGTTTCCGTGCGCCAGCCGGCGCCGCAGCGCCTCGGGTGTCATGTCCACGAGTTCGATCTGGTCGGCCTCGCGGACCCAGGCGTCGGGCACGGTCTCGTGCTGGCGGACGCCGGTGATCTGTTCGATGACGTCGTTGAGCGACTCCAGGTGCTGGACGTTGAGCGTCGACAGCACCGTGATGCCCGCCTCCAGCAGGGCCTCGATGTCCTGCCAGCGCTTGGCGTTGCGTGCTCCCGGGGCGTTGTCGTGCGCGGGCTCGTCCACGAGCACGACCTGCGGGCGGCGGGCGAGCACCGCGTCCAGGTCCATCTCCTCGAACCGCTCCCCCCGGTGGGTGAGCACCGCGCGCGAAACGACCTCCAGGTCGTCGACCATGGCCTGCGTCAGCGTCCTGCCATGGCTCTCCACGAAACCGATCACCACGTCGGCGCCGCGGTCGCGGCGCCTGTGTGCCTCGTCCAGCATCCGGTAGGTCTTGCCCACACCGGGTGCCGCACCCAGGTAGACGCGCAGATGGCCGCGTGTCATCGTGTACCTCCTTCCCGCCCCATCCTCCCCGGCCGCGGGGACGGTTTCGGACATTCGGCTGCTAACAGGACGCTAATTCCCGTCCCGTCGGTGCTAAGGGGTCGTTATCGCGCTTGCCCGCACGTGCCGCGCCCGCGCAGAGTCGATGCGGCGCCGCGCCACGGGAGGGCCCGGCCGCGGCGCTCCTACCATCGGGAACAGGCCCCCATCCGGGGCCGGGGAACCCGGACGGGCGAGAACGGACCACCATGGACACGGAGACCAGTACGGACACGGGCGGAGGGGCGCCCGCGGTCCTGGTCGTCGACGACGACCCCCTCATCCTCAGGACGCTGGAGGTGAACCTGCGCGCCCGCGGCTACACCGCCTACCTGGCCGACACGGGCGAGCGCGCGCTCAAGCTCGTCGCCCGCTACCGTCCCGACCTGCTCCTGCTCGACCTGGGGCTGCCCGGGATGGACGGCCTGGAGGTCCTGCGGGGACTGCGCGGCTGGACGGACGTGCCGGTGGTCGTGCTCTCGGGGCGCGACACCGAGGCGATGAAGGTCGAGGCGCTGGACATGGGCGCGGACGACTACGTGATCAAGCCCTTCGGCATGGACGAGCTGTTCGCCCGTGTGCGCGCGGCCATGCGCCGCTCCACGGTGCCCGAGTACGAGGAGCCGGTGGTCACCGCGGACTTCACGATCGACCTGGCCGCCAAACAGGTCGTCAAGGACGGTGACCCGGTGCGGCTGACGCCGCGGCAGTGGCACATCGTGGAGGTCCTGGCGCGCAACCCCGACCGCCTGGTCACCCACAAGTACCTGCTCAACGAGGTGTGGGGGCCCTCCTACGGGCGCGAGACCAACTACCTGCGGGTGTTCATGACCAAGATCCGCCAGCGCCTGGAGCCGGACCCGCCGCGTCCGCGCTACTTCCTCACCGAGCCCGGACTGGGCTACCGGTTCCGGCCGGAGGGGACCGGCGGGGTGTGAGCGCCGACACGGACAGACCCCCGGCGAATCCACGCACCTCATGCACCTCACGCGTCCTGGTCCGGTTCAGCGCCGTCGCGGACCGGAGGCTGCGCGGCCTGACCCGGTGGGCCCAGCCGCCCCAGCTCACGGTGGCGGCCTTCGGCGCCCTGGTCCTGGTCGGAGCGGTGCTGCTGTCGCTGCCTTCGGCCGTGGACGGCGGGGAGCGGGCGTCCTTTCCCACCGCCCTGTTCACCGCCGCCTCGGCGGCCAGCGTGACCGGGCTGGTGGTGGTGGACACCGCCGCCTACTGGTCGGCCTTCGGCGAGGTGGTGGTCCTGGCCCTGATCCAGGTCGGCGGGTTCGGCATCATGGCGCTGGCGACGGTGCTGACGCTGGTCGTGGGGCGGCAGATGGGGCTGCGGATGGCGCTGCGCACCGGTTCGGAGACCAAGGTCGTCACGCTGGGCGAGGTGCGCCAGGTCGTCACGGGAATCCTCGCGGTGACGGTGGTCTTCGAGACGGTCCTGGCGGTCGTGCTGACGCTGCGCTGGTGGCTCGGCTACGGGCTGTCGTTCGGCGAGGCCGTCCACACCGGGACCTTCCACGCGATCTCGGCCTTCAACAACGCCGGGTTCTCCCTGTACTCCGACAGTATGACGGGCTTCGCCACCGACCCGTGGATCACGGTGCCCATCGCCCTGGCCGTGGTCGCGGGAGGGCTCGGGTTCCCCATGTGGGTGGAGCTGTGGCGCTTCACCCGGCACCGCGGGGAGCACCGCCACTGGTCGGTGCACGCCAAGATCACCCTGGCGATGACCGGGGTCCTGCTGGTGGTCGCCTTCGTCGCCTTCCTCGCCCTGGAGTGGGCCAACCCGGCGACCATGGGCGGCCTGGGGCTGCGCGGCAAGCTCCTCACCGCCTTCTTCCAGGCGGTGATGCCGCGCACGGCGGGTTTCAACAGCCTCGACTTCGGGGCGATGAACACCCAGACGCTGCTGGTCACCGACATCCTGATGTTCGTCGGCGGCGGCAGCGCGGGCACGGCCGGGGGCATCAAGGTGACCACCTTCGCTGTGCTGGCCTTCGTGGTCTACGCCAACGTGCGCGGGGAGCCGACGGTGCACATGGCGGGACGCCGGCTGTCCGAGGGCACCGCCTCCCAGGCGACCACGGTGGTGCTGCTGGCGCTGGGCCTGGTCCTTGCGGCGACGCTGACACTGATGACCGTCACTCCGTTCACGCTGGACCAGGTCCTGTTCGAGACGACGTCGGCCTTCGGCACGGTCGGGCTGTCCACGGGCATCACCGGCGACCTGCCGCTCGTGGGCGAGCTGGTCATCGTCTTCCTGATGTTCGTGGGCAGGATCGGGCCGATCACGCTGGCCTCCGCCCTGGCGCTGCGTCGCCGCGTCCGCGTCTACGAACTGCCCCAGGAGAGGCCGATCGTCGGCTGAGGGGCCGACGGGACCACCGGGTCCGCCGCCCGGCCCGCCCCGTCGAACGCGCCGCCCCCGGTGCCGGTCAGGACCGCGGGGCCTCCTGGGGAGCGCAGCCGCAGGCGGCGGTGGGACCGGTGGAGCACTCCTCCCCTGCCGGGCGCCGCCGCTCCAGCAGGACCGTGTCCCGCCAGACACCGTGGTGCCGGGCGATGCGCTCGCGCACGCCGACGGTGCGGAAACCGGCCTGGTGGTGCAGGGACAGGCCGGCGCGGTTCTCGGGGAAGACCGAGGTCTGCAGGGTCCACAGCCCGGCGTCGTCGGCCTCGGTGACCTGCCGGTACAGCAGCGCCCTGCCCACGCCCCGGCCGCGCGCGTCCTCGGCGACGTAGACGGAGGTCTCGGCGACCCCGGAGTAGGCCTCGCGGGCGGAGACGGGCGCGGCGGCGGCCCAGCCCACCACCCGGCCGTCGCGCTCGGCGACCCAGCGGTGCCCGTCGCTCCACCTGTCCCTGAGGGCGTCCACGCCGGGGACCTCGGTCTCGAAGGTGGCGTTCCCGGTGGCGACGCCCTGGGCGTAGATGTCGCGCACCCGTTCCAGGTCGGTGTCGGCCATGGCCCGGGTGGTGACGTCGACGGGCAGGTCGGTGGGGCAGCAGGGGCGGGAGTTGAGCATGCCCATGACGGCGTCGGCGGCGTGCGGCAGGCCCGTGCAGCAGGTCGGGTTGATGGCCACGCGCGTGGAGGTGCCCGCCCGGGTCATGGTCACGAAGCCGACCTCGGCGAGTTTGCGCAGGTGGTGGGAGACGGTCGGCTGGCGGATGCCCACCGCGCGGGCGAGTTCGCCCACGCTGATCGACCCCGGGTGGGCGGCGACGGTGTGCAGCAGGCGCACGCGCATCGGCTCGGCCAGGCAGGCGAACCACGCGGCGTAGGTCTCGGCGTCCTGTGCCGGGAGCGTCTCGGGTGCGGGTACTGGGGCGGAGCTCGTCACGGTCATGCCCCCATTATCAGTGATGATCTATATCGACGAAAGTCGATGTTGCGTTCATCGATCGGTGTCTATATGGTTCTCTTCATAGACACCAGTCGATGAAAGGGTGTGTCATGGTCGACGAACGTCCGGTCGTGGTGATCGGTGCCGGTCCCGTGGGGCTCGCGGCGGCGGCGGAGCTGGCCGAGCGCGGGTTGCCCGCGCTGGTCCTGGAGAAGGGGGACGGCGCCGGAGCGGCGGTGCGCGAGTGGGGGCACGTACGCCTGTTCTCCATGTGGCGCGACCTGGTCGATCCCGCGGCGGAGAAGCTGCTCACCGCCACCGGCTGGCGGCGCCCCGCCGACGAGGGCTATCCGACCGGCCGGGAGTGGGCCGATGCCTACCTGGCCCCGCTCGCCGACGTCCTGGGGGAGAGGGTGCGCTTCGGCGCCGAGGTCACCGGCGTCAGCCGCCTGGGGCGGGACCGGGTGGTCGACGCCGGGCGGGAGGAGCAGCCCTTCACCGTGCGGGTGCGCACCGACCACGGCGAGGAGCGGATCCTGGCCCGCGCGGTCGTGGACGCCTCCGGAACCTGGGGCTCGCCCAACCCGGTGGGCGGCGACGGCCTGCCCGCGCTGGGCGAGGCGGCGGTGGCCGGACGCCTCTCCTACCGCGTTCCCGACCTGGCCGACCCCGGGGCGCGTGCCCGCCACGCGGGCCGCACCACGGCGGTCGTGGGCCGGGGCCACTCGGCGCTGACCGCCCTGGTCTCCCTGTCCGCGCTGGCCGAGCAGGAGCCCGGGACCCGTGCTGTGTGGGTGCTGCGGCGCGGGGAGGTCGGCGACGCCTTCGGCGGGGGCGCGGCCGACCAGCTCGCCGCGCGCGGCGCCCTGGGACAGCGCGCGAAGGAGGCCGTGGACGCCGGACACATCCGGGTGGTCACGGGGTTTCGCACCGCCGAGGTCCGGTCGGAGCGGGACGGGCGCCTGGTGCTGGTGGACGAGGGCGGACGCGCGCTGGAACCGGTGGAGGAGGCCGTGGTGCTGACCGGGTTCCGTCCCGACCTGTCCCCGCTGTCGGAGATCCGGCTGGGGCTGGACACCACGTTGCAGGCCCCGGTGGGCCTGGCCCCGCTCATCGACCCCAACGTGCACTCCTGCGGCACCGTCTACCCCCACGGGGCCGAGGAGCTGGCGCACCCGGAGGAGGGGTTCTTCCTGGCGGGGATGAAGTCCTACGGGCGCGCTCCCACCTTCCTCACTCTGACCGGGTACGAGCAGGTGCGCAGTATCGCCGCCCACCTGGCCGGTGACCGTGAGAGCGCGGCCCGGGTGGAGCTGACCCTGCCCGACACGGGGGTGTGCGGCGGCGCGGGCCTGTTCGACGAGGCCGACACCCCCGAGGAGGCGCAGGGCGGCTGCTGCGGCCCCGTCCCGCAGACGGTCGACCTGGGCCGGTCGGCCCCGGTGGCGTGACACGCGTGATCTCCGACGCCCTCGGTGTGCCCGCGCGGGTCCTGACCGCCGCGCGGGCGCACCGGGGGCTGGTGACCCTGTGCGTCACCGTCACCACCAGTTACGGAGTGCTGTTCTACGCCTTTCCGGTCCTGTCCCCGGCCATCGCCGCCGACACCGGCTGGACCCTGACCACGGTCACCGCGCTGTTCTCGGCCTCCCAGGTCGTGGCCGGCCTGGGCTCGGTCGCGGTGGGGCGGTGGCTGCACCGCCGCGGTCCCCGCCCGGTCATGACGGCCGCCGCCCTGGTGGCGGTCCCGTCGCTGGCGGTACTGGCGTCGGCGGGCGACCTGTGGCTCTTCGGCGCGGCCTGGCTGGCGGCCGGGGCGGCGATGTCCGGACTGTTCTACCCGCCCGCCTTCGCAGCCCTGACCCACTGGTACGAGCAGGGGCGGGTGCGGGCGCTGACCGCGCTGACCCTGGTCGCCGGGCTGGCCAGCACCGTCTTCGCCCCGCTCACCGCCGCCTTGGAGCAGGCGTGGGGATGGCGCGGCGCCTATCTGGTGCTCGCGGCCGTGCTGGCCCTGGTGGTGGTCCCGCTGCACGCCTTCGCCCTGCCCCCGGCCTGGAGCGCGCCGGTCGCGCACGGGGGTTCCGGTGCGCCGGGGGCGGCGGTGCGGGCCGTGGTCCGCGGCAGGGCCTTCTGGGCGCTGACCGCGTCCCTGGCACTGGGATCGCTGACCGTGTACGCGGTCGTGGTCAACCTGGTCCCCCTCCTGGCGGCCCGGGGGCTGGACGCCGCGACGGCGGCCTGGGCGCTGGGCCTGGGAGGTGTGGGACAGGTGCTGGGCCGCCTGGTCTACGCGCCCCTGGAGCGGAGGTCGGCCCCCGTTCCCCGGGCGGTGGCCGTGCTGGGCGCCTGCGCGGCCACGACCCTGCTCCTGGCCCTGGTTCCCGGCCCCTGGGCGGTGCTCATGGCCGTCGCGGTGCTGGCGGGCATGGCGCGCGGCGTCCTCACCCTGCTGAAGGCCACCGCCGTGGCCGACCGCTGGGGGACCGGCGGCTACGCCGCGATCAGCGGCCTGATGCACCTGCCGCTGATGCTGGCCGTCGCCCTGGCCCCCTGGATCGGCGCGGCCCTGGCCGGGGTCCTGGGCGGTTATCCGGCGGCGTTCGCCGTGCTGGGAGCCCTGGCGGCCGTGGGCGCGGCGACCGCGCTGGCCAGCGGTCCCCGCCCGCGTCCGCCTCCTATCCCTCCCGGGCGAGGGCGCCGGTGATCTCGGCGACGGTGGCCTTGGCGGTGCGCCCGGCACCGATGAGGGTGGCCGAGGCGGGCCCGGTCCAGTCGCCGTAGCCCAGCAGAAACAGACGGGGCTCGTCCACCGCGCGGGTGCCCTCCAGGGCGATCCGGCCGCGGCCGTCCGCCAGGCCCAGCGGGGCGAGGTGGTCCAGGACCGGCCGGAAGCCCGTGCACCACAGGACCGCGTCGCACTCCAGGGAGGTGCCGTCCGCCCAGGCCACCCCGGTGCGGGTGAGCCGCTCGAACATCGGCTCGGCCTTGAGCGCGCCGCGTTCGCGCGCTTCCCGCACGCCGGGCACCACCACGATGTCGCCCAGGTCGCCGAAGCCCTCCACCGGCCGGCCGGCCCCCGCGGCCCGCTGGCTCCGGGTGGCGATGTCGAACAGGGCGCGGCCGTCCACGTCGTCGGGCAGGAACCGGGGAGGGCGAAGGGTGGCCCAGGTGGTCTCGGCTACCTGGGAGAGTTCGGCCAGGATCTGGGCCGCGGAGTTGCCGCCGCCCACGACCACCACCCGCCGCCCGGCGAACTCCTCCGGACCCCGGTAGTCGACGGTGTGCTGCTGTTGGCCCTCGAACTCCTCCCGGCCGGGGACCCGCGGGACGTGGGGCGCGCGCCAGGTCCCGGTGGCGCTGACGACGTACCGTGCCCGCCACGTCCCCTCGCGCGCGATCACCCGTAGCGCACCGTCCGCCCGCTCGACCCGTCCCACGTGGACGGGGCGGTGCACGGGCAGGCCGTAGCGGCGCTCGTACTCGGTCAGGTACCAGGCCACGTGTCGTGCGCTCGGGTACTCGTGCCCCTCCTCGGCGGGCATCCACCAGCCCGGCAGCATGCTGTGCCCGGCGGGGGAGAACAGCCGCAGCGAGTCCCAGTACCCGTTCCAGGAGCCGCCGGGGCCGGTGCGCTCGTCCAGGACGACGAAGTCCAGGCCCGCCCGCCGCAGGAAGTACCCGGCGGCCAGCCCGGCCTGTCCGCCGCCGACCACCGCCACGTCGTGTACGTGTTCCGCGCCGTTCGTCTCCACCGCTCTCCCCCTCGTCGCGTGCGTGCGAGCACCCTCGTCCCGGCTCCCCGGGGCCCGCGCACACCGAACCGTGTGCGGGCCCCGGCCGCCCCGGCCACCGCCGCTAACGCGGTGCGGGCGCGAACCTCCTGCGCCAGGCCAGGGACACGTACACCAGTCCCACCAGCACCGGCACCTCGATCAGCGGCCCCACCACACCGGCCAGCGCCTGGCCCGAGGTGACCCCGAAGGTGGCGATGGCCACCGCGATGGCCAGCTCGAAGTTGTTGCCCGCCGCGGTGAAGGCCAGCGTGGCGGTGCGGTCGTAGCCCAGTCCGATCGCCTTGCCGAGCGCGAACGTACCGAACCACATGATCACGAAGTAGGCCAGCAGCGGGACGGCGATCCGTGCCACGTCCAGGGGCTGACTGGTGATCGTGCCGCCCTGCAGCGCGAACAGCAGGACGATGGTGAACAGCAGCCCGTACAGCGCCCACGGACCGATCCGGGGCAGGAACGCCGACTCGTAGCGCTCGCGGCCCATCCGGCGCTCACCGAGCGTGCGGGTGGCGAATCCGGCCGCCAGCGGGATGCCGAGGAAGATCACCACGTTGAGGGCGATCAGCCAGGGCGAGGCGTCCAGGCCGCCGGTGTCCAGGCCCAGCCATCCGGGCAGCAGGTCCAGGTAGAACCAGCCCAGCAGTCCGAAGACCAGTACCTGGAAGACCGAGTTCAGCGCGACGAGCACGGCCGCGGCCTCGCGGTCGCCGCAGGCCAGGTCGTTCCAGATGATCACCATCGCGATGCACCGGGCCAGGCCGACGATGATGAGTCCGGTGCGGTACTCGGGCAGGTCGGCAAGGAAGATCCAGGCCAGCGCGAACATCACCGCCGGGCCCACGAGCCAGTTGACCACCAGGGAGGAGACCAGCAGCCGCCGGTCGCTGGTGACGGTGTCCAGGCGGTCGTAGCGGACCTTGGCCAGCACCGGGTACATCATCACCAGCAGGCCCAGGGCGATGGGCAGGGAGATTCCGCCGACCTCCATCGCGGCCAGGGCCTCGTTCAGGCCGGGGACCAGGCGTCCCAGGCCCAGGCCGACGGCCATGGCGAGCAGGATCCACACCGCCAGGAACCGGTCCAGCGTGGACAGCTTTGCCACGACGGAAGGGGCCCCGGCTCCGGTCGTCTCGTGGGGGGCGGCCATCAGCAGGGCCTCCTGTTCTCGTGGGCGTCGGCGGAGCGGGCGGTCCGGGCCAGTTCGGCGAGTGCCCCGGACAGCGACTCCAGGGACTCCGGGCGCAGCCGGTAGTAGGTGTAGCGCCCGCAGGGCTCGGTCTCCACCACCCCGGCCTCGCGCAGGACCCGCAGGTGGTTGGACAGGTTGGTCTGGCGCGCACCGGTCTCGTCCATCAGGTGCGTCGTACACAGGGTCTCGCGGGCGAGCAGGGCCACGATCCGCAGCCTGAGCGGATCGGCCACCGCCTTGATCACATCAGCATCGACTGACATCAGCATGCGGTGATATTATCGCATCACCATTGGCTGATGCGAAGTGAGCGGTCCGCCCCGAGCCCACGGTGTCCCGGCCGACGGCTCGCGCGGGGTCCGCGACGAGGTCGGCGCGCAAGTGGGGAAGCCCCGACCCCGGTGGCCGTCCCGATCGCCACCGCCACCGCCACCGCATCCGAGGAGGAAGAGGCACCATGACCAGCACCGACAAGCCGTCCGTCCTGTTCGTGTGCGTCCACAACGCGGGACGCTCCCAGATGGCCGCCGCCTGGCTCGCCCACCTGGCCGGGGACCGCGTCGAGGTCCGCTCCGCCGGGTCCGCGCCCGCCGACGCGCTCAACCCCGCCGTGGTCGAGGCCATGGCCGAGGTCGGCGTCGACATCACCGACCAGCACCCCAAGATCCTCACCACCGAGGCCGTCGAGGCCTCCGACGTGTGCGTGACCATGGGCTGCGGCGACACCTGTCCCGTCTTCCCCGGCAAACGCTACCTCGACTGGACCCTGACCGACCCCGCCGGACGGGGGGTGGAGGCCGTGCGGCCCATCCGCGACGAGATCAGGGAGCGCGTCGAGGGGCTCGTCGCCGAGATCGCCCCCGCCGAGGGGAGCGCCTCCCCGCGCTGACACCGGCCGGCCCCGTGCCCGGAGTCACTCGTTCTCCGCCGCATGCCTGGGCAGCACCGCGACGGGCACCGTGGCGCCGTGCAGGACGCCCTGGCTGACCGAGCCCAGCACCAGGCCGCGGAGACCGCCCATGCCCCGCGAGCCGATGGCGATCAGGTCCGCGTCGGCGCCCGCCTCCACCAGCGCCTCCACCGGGTTGTGCCGGGTGCGCACGGCGCTGACGTCCACGCCCTCGGTGGCGTCGTCCACGACCTCGGCCAGGACCCCGGACACCAGTTCCTCGGAGTGGCGCTCCAGCAGGTCGTCGGGCGGGGCCCAGCCCGACGCGGTCAGGGACTCGGTGTCGAAGGGCAGCGGAACGTTCCAGCTGTGCACCACCACGACCGAGGAGCCCTCGTGCGCCGCGGCCCGGTGCATCGCGAAGTCCAGGGCGCGCCGGGAGTCCACCGAGCCGTCCACGCCGACCACGATCCTCTCCGGCCCCGGGTGCTGGACGGGGCGCTCCCCGCGGCGGGGGACGACCACCACCGGGCACTCCGCCCTGGAGGACAGCCGTATCCCGCAGGAGCCCGCCAGCGCGGTGCGCACCGAGCCCAGACCGCGCGAGCCCACGACCACCATGTCCCTCCGCCCGGTGCGGAGCAGCAGCGCCTGCGAGGGATCCTCCAGGGCCAGCTCCGTCTCCACCCTCAGTCCGGGCCGCAGTTCCCGCGCGTGCTCGGCGGACTCGTCCAGGACCCGGCGGCCCTGTTCGGCGATCTCCTGTGAGGGATGGAAGCGGGTGGGGGTGGTGTAGACCGACATCACCAGCGGCATGGACAGGGCGTGCACGACGTACAGCGGCAGGCCCCTGTGCCCGGCCTCGGCGGCCGCCCACTCCAGGGCGCCGCGCGCCGAATCCGACCCGTCGACGCCCACCGCGACCTTGGGGGAGGGCGTTCGTTCCTCAGCCATGTCCTCGCCTCTCGTCCGGCAAGGGCGCGTTCCGCGGATACGCGGAGGCCGGGAGGCCCCGTGCCCCGGGGCCGGACGTGCTCCGGCGGCGCGGCGGACGGCGCCCTTGCCTGTGCTTCCCCCCTCCGATACCCGGCTCACCTGGAGGGCAGTCGTGCGGATGCTCCCGAGTTCGTGCTTCCGAGGCGGCGGCACCGGATCCCGCCCCGGCAGGGGAGGGGCCGCACCGGGCGGCGAAAGCCGTCCCTGCCCGGCCCGGCTCGGGACGGCGGCCCGGACCACGGCACTTCGGCATGTGCGGGCGGCTGCGCAAGCGGCGGCCGAGGGCCGACCCGCCGGGCCCGTGCGGGTACCGCCGTCCCGGACTCCAACGGCGACGGGGCCCGAGGTGGGGACGGCCGCTTCGCGGAGTCAGCCACCTGGTCTCCGTACGGCGTGCGGGGCCGCGGCCACGTCGACGACGCGTTCGAGGCGTGCGAGGGTCTCGGCCCGGTGGGACGCGATGAGAACGGTGCCGTGGAACTGGGCGATGACGTCGGACACCAGTCGTTCGGTGGCCGGGTCGAGGCTGGCGGTGACCTCGTCCACGAGGAGGACACGCGGCCGGCGTGCGAGGGCGCGGGCCAGGCAGAGGCGTGCTCTCTGCCCGCCGGACAGCCGCACACCGCCCTCTCCGAGTTCGTCGTCAAGACCGATCCAGGCGGCGGCTTCGACGCGTTCGAGCAGGGCGTTCAGGTCGCCGTCGGACCGTGGTCCGCAGCCGCGCAGCAGGTTGTCGCGCACGGTGCCGTGGAAGAGTGTCGCGTCCTGGTCGACCAGGGCGACGGCCTCCCGCAGTGCCGCCTCGTCCAGATCGGCGACGGGGACGCCCCCGCCGTCCGCGGTGACGAGCTCGACGGTGCCCGCCGAAGGGTCCCAGAGGCGGGCCGCGAGGGCGATCACGGTGCTCTTGCCCGAACCGGAGGGGCCGACCAGCCCGACGTGCTCGCCGGGGGCGAGTCCGGCGGACCAGGACGTGAGCGTTGGCCGTCGGCCTTCGTAGGAGAAGGACACGTCCCGGAAGCGGAGGCCGAGGGGTCCGGCGGGCAGCGGCCGCGGAGCTCGGGGGACGGCGACGACCGGGGGGCGGTTGATTCCGGCGGCGACGCGTTCGGCTCCGGAGACGAGCGGATGCAGCCGGGTGAGGGTGTCGGTGGCGTCCACGATCGCGGCGATGCCGACCAGGGCCAGGGCGACCAGCGCGGGCAGTTCCGCGGGGGCCAGCCGTACCGGGACGTCCGCCGACAGCACGCCCGCGGCGGTGGCGCTGGTGGCGATGACGCCGATGACCACGGCGGTGAGGACGAGTTCCCGCAGGGCGGTGACCAGGTGCGACAGCAGTTCGCGCCGTTGCGCGACCGTGGCGGCGCGTGCGGTGGCGGCGCTGGTCTCGGCGATGATGCGAGGGGCGAGTCCGTAGGCGAGTACCTCGCGCAGGGCACCCAGCGCGTCCACGATGTGCTCGGACAGGTCCGACCGCTCCTGCTGTTCCCGCTCGCCCAGCCGCCGGGCGGCCCGCGCCCAGTACAGTGCGCTGCTCGCCACGACGGCGGCGCCCAGGAGCATGACGAGCGCGGCCTCGGGCAGCAGCAGGGACGCGGTCACGAGTGAGGCGGTGAACAGGGTGAGCGAGGCGCCGAGCTGGGCGACCGTGTGGGCGTAGAAGAACTCGAGCTTTTCGATGTCGTCCATCGCGACCGCCGCCGCGCGTCCGGAGTGCTCGCGGCGCCGACCGGGAACGCTGCGCGCGTAGGCGTCGAACAGCGCCATCCGCAGCCGCGCCAGCACGCGGTAGGCCAGGGCATGGGAGACGTCCATCTCCCGCCAGGTCAGGAGCACGCGCAGCAGCACGAGTCCGAGGACCAGGGCCCACCAGAGGGGCCCGGGCGGCGTGCGCTCCACGACGGCGTGGCCGACCGCCCATGCCGTGAGGACGGTCAGGCCGGCCAGGCCGAGCGCGCTCATGGTGCCGAGCAGGTAGATCCAGGCCATCCCCCGCCATTCGGGGCGCAGGACGGGCAGCAGTGCGCGAAAGGCCCGGAACGCGGAGAGGGTGTTCACGAGGTGCTCCTGTACAGGTGTCCGGAATCGAGGCTGAACACGTCGGGAACCCCGGTGAGGGTCTCGGAGCGGTGACTGATCATGAGGACGACGCGGTCGCGGGCGACACGGTGCAGAGTTCGGACGACGTCCGCGGAGCGGTCGGCGTCCAACGCGCTCGTCGGCTCGTCCACCAGCAGGACGGGGCGCCGTGCCAGCAGTGCGCGGGCCAGGGCGAGGCGTTGGCGCTGTCCGCCCGACAGGCTGGTGCCGGCTTCGGTGACCTCGGTGTCGAAGCCGCGCGGGAAGCGCTGGATCTCGTTGAGGACTCCCGCGTCGCGGCAGGCCTCGACGAGGTCCGCCTCCGTGGTGGTCCCGGTGACCGCGAGGTTGTCGCGGACGGTCCCGGCGAAGAGCACCGGCCGCTGGGAGACCACGGCGATGTCGAAGGCGCGGAGCGGCCGCCCGTCGAGGTCGATGCTTCCGGTGCGCGGGGTGAGGAAGCCGAGGAGTAGGTCGAAGAGGGTGGACTTTCCGGCCCCGGAGGCCCCGACGATCGCGGTGAGGGAGCCCCGTCGGGCCGTCAGGTCGAGGTCGTGGATGACGTCCACGTGCGCGCCGGGGTAGCGGAAACTCAGACCGGTCACCCGCAGCGCGTCCGCCGTCCTGCCCCGGGCCGTCCGGCCGTCCCCGTGGCCGGACGCGGTGTGTTCTGGGGCGTCGTGGTCCGGGGCGGTGGCGCGCCGCTCGGTGAAGGCCCCGAGCCGCTGGAGGCCGGGGACCGCGGTGAGGCCGAGGAATCCGGCGTGCCAGTGCCGCGAGAGGTCCCGGATGGGACGGAACGCCTCGGAGGAGAGCAGGAGGATCAGGTAGACCTCGAGGGCGGGGGCCTGCCCGGTGACCGCGTGGACGACGGCGACGGCGGCGGCGGCGACCGCTCCCCCCTGGACGGCCGCGTCGGTGACGGACGTCTCGCCCAGGGAGACGCGCATCACGCGCTCGGTGGCCCTGCGCAGCGCCTCCGAGCGGTGGTCCAGCCGCCTGCGGGTGCCGGACACGTCGCCGAGTGTGCGCAGGGTGGCCATGCCGCGCAGGGATTCGAGCAGGTCGGCGCTGAGCGCCTCGTAGCTGTCCCAGTGGTCGAGTCCGCGCCGGGCCGTCGTCCGCTTCCACGCCATGGGCCCCAACAGCGCGAACACGACCCCGGCGGCGACGCACAGGCCCGCCCACGGTGAGAGCGAGAACAGGGCGGTCACGACGATCGGGCAGGTGAGGAGTAGTTGCACGATCGCGGGAACGTACTTGGAGACGTAGGCGTCGATGCCGTCGACACCGTCACCGAGGCTGGCACGCATCGAACCGTCTCGGGCCGCCGTGTCGTGCAGCCGCTCGGGCACGAGCGCGGCCTCCATCGCGCGGCGGCGGACCGCCTGCCTGACCCGGCCGCCCAGATGCGCGGCGGCCGACGCCTGGGCCAGGGAGAGCGCCAGGCGCAGCAGCGCGATCCCGAGGATCAGCGACAGCGCGAGGAGTACGTCCTGGGCCTGGCCGCGCAGCACCGCCGACATCGACCAGGCGACCGCCACGGCCTGCCCGACGTGGGTGAGGAAGACGAGGACCAGCAGGGCGGCGCTCCGTGCCAGAGCCGCGGGAAACCGGGCCGCCTCCCGCCACAGCAGGGGAACGATCATCATGCGGCTGACTCCTTGTCGAGGGCGTGTCCGCCGGGGAGCATCGCCAGGGCGTGGACGGTCCAGCGGTCGCGCGAAGCGGTGAATCCCGATATCGGACGGCAGCGCCATCGCCCGGACAGCGCGCCCGCGTAGCACAGGCCGGCCGCGGCCCGATGGGCCCGCCACAGGGCCTGGGCGAACTCGGCGGCGGGCGTGTCCACCGCGACGGACCACGTCTCCAACCGGTGGGCCCCGAGGACCCAGGCCTGCCCGGAGGCCCTCGCGACGTCAACGGCCCGCGGGTCGTGGGCGCGCGCCGCGGCCTCGAACTCGCCGGTCGCCGGGGAGCGCCTCGCGGCCAGGGCGTCCCCGCGCCCGGGTACGACCGACCAGGAGCCGGGCAGTTCGACGGTGGCCAGCGGGATCTCCGGCGCGAGCCCGCGCGCGAGCCACCGGCCGTGCTCGGCCGCGCGCGGGACGCCGAGCAGGTCGCGCAGCCACGGTCCGGGGCCCAGCCGTACCGCGGAGGGGGCCGGAGCGCACAGGAACTCCACCGCGGCCAGGGCGTAGGCGGTGTCCGCGATCCACAGCGGCCAGGCCCGGTGACGGTACCGGCCGAAGCTGCGACCGGGTTGCACGCTCAGGACCAGGTGGGTCCCCGTCACGTCGGTGCCCGTACCCGGGACGTGCCAGCCCGCCTCCCGTTCGCGGGCCTCGTCGCGTCGGTGGAGGGTGCCGTCCTCCAGGTCGAAGGCGTACCGCCCCGCGTCCAGGGGGCCGTCCGCACCGACGACCAGGTGGGTGCGCACGGGGTAGGCCGCGCCCGCGGAGGGCACCGGACGCCTGCGGACACGGGTCACCGTCCCGTCGGCCAGGCGGTGGTGCCCCGCGCCGCGCCACAGGCCGTCGAGCAGGGCGCGTTCGCGGGCCGGTACCGCCACCGGGTCGGCTCCGGCACGGTGCCAGGGACTGGCGCGCGGTCCGGGCGGAAGGGGCGGTCCCGGTGCCTCGGCCGAGAAGGCGCGTGCGAGTGCGGGCGGCAGGCGCGAGGGCTCCGCCGCACCGCGCCTCGCACCGTAAGGAGATGGGGTCGATGGGAGGGGAAGGGGCATGGGTGCGGCCTCACATGTGCGGGGGCGGGACGAGGGTGAGGCCCGCGGGGCTCCCGTCCCAGGAGGTGCGCCACCCTCGTTCGAGGGCCGCGTGCTCGAAGCGGGGCATACCGAGATAGGCGAAAGCCGCGGGGGCGTTCGGGACGAGCCCCGTGACGAAGCTCCGCACCACCCGCAGCGAGGTGCGACGGACATCGCTCGTCGTCAGGTCGCGGGTGAGGACGCGGTGTCCGCGGTCGGCCAGCCGCCGGTGGACCTCGTCCATCGACACGGCCGGCACCTCGGTGACCGGCCGGAGCCCCAGAGCCGGTGCCGTGAAGCGCCGGGCCTGGCCGTGGACCCGGGGGTCGAGCCAGATCTGGACGTGCGCGCCCAGGTCGATGACGTGCTCGCACTGGGCGCCGGCGGCGTCGAGGTAGGCGGCGTCGGCGCGGAAGTCGAGGTGGAGGCCGCGGGCCATCAACCCCTGTTCGACGGCACGGAAGACCCACCCGTCGGCGTCGGTGCAGCCCTGGGTGTAGACCCATGTGTGGACGGCTTCGAGGACGGCCTTGCGGGCGGCCCTCACGGGATCGAGCGCCGCGGAGAACCCCGCGGCGTACAGGCCGCGTTCCCTGTCGTGCACGAGTGCGGCCACGGCGGGGGCGAACTCCGAGGGCATGGCCGTCAGGAACACGTCCAGGGAGCTGCCGCCCAGGTCGTCGGCCAGTCCGGGAACGCTGGCGGGGTCGATCCCGAAGGTGGGTCCGTCCAGGTGCCACCACAGTTCGAGGGCGTCGCGTTCGATGATCTCCAGGACTCCTCGGTCCCTCGCGTCGTCGGCCCCCTGCCCGGTGGCGATTCCGGCGTAGTTCAGGTGGTGCACGCGCGGCAGGTGGCGAAAGCGCGACTGCCGCCAGTTGAGGTAGACCAGCGAGGCCGGCATCCAGACCTCGGCGCCGTCGCGCTCCTCGCAGCGCGCCCAGAGGGCGGGGGTGTCCTCGGTGAGGGGCTGGTAGGGGAACCCGGCCCGGGCGTACTGCCACGGAGCGAACCGGGGCAGGTCCTCCAGGCCGACCGGGCGGCGGCCCGCGGCCAGCAGTTCCGCGCGGGACCCGGTGCGCAGTTCGTCGGGAGGAAGGTCGGCGGGCAGCCAGTTCCCGCAGTAGCGCTCGACCCCCTCGGCGATCGCGGCGATCCTGGCCTGCCCGGCGTCGTCGAAGGACGTGCCCAACGAGACGCGGTCGGCCGGCCACTCGCCGAGCTGCCGGGCATCGGCGACGGCCGCGGTCAGCCCCATGTAGGAGGTGGGAGCGCCGGCGGGGTGCGTCACGGCCCGCACGGAGCGGATGACTCCGCATTCGGGGTCGACCAGCGAGTCCACGGGCAGGGGGTGGTCGGCCCGGGCCGTAGCGGTCCCGGCGGTCCCCGGGCGGGGCCGCCCGGTCGTGGTGGGGGTCAAGGTGAGGTCCTTTCGTGGCGCCATGCCTCTGACGCGGGATCGAGGGTCGACCGGGTGTGGGGCGTGGACGCGGCCGTGAGGATCCCGGTCCACTCCGCCGGGGAGCCGGGCAGTCCCCGGGCCGCCAGCCACGGGTCGATGATGTGGGTCAGTCCGCCCGCGGCCGAGATGCGGGCCCGCAGGGCCTGGTCGGCGACGCCGCCGACCAGCCGGTGCCCCCAGGGGCCGCTGGCGAAGTGGCTCGGGGCTCTCCACTCGCGTGCGAGCCGCCGGGCGTCGTCGTGGAAGAAGTCGTCATCGCCGCTGACCACCAGTAGCGGCACGTCGACGTGGCCGTAGCGTGATGCCGGGTCCACGCGGTCCGCGCTCCACAGCCTCCGCCAGCCGGTCGACGCCGATGGCGACCAGCCCCAGTTCTCGGCGGCCTCGACCACGCCCTGCCTTCGCGCCTGCGCGACGCGTCGGTCGAGTTCGGCCGCGGACAGCGGGCGTTGGGAGCGCCGGTGGCGTCCGTGTTCGTGCCACCATCCGATCCGGTGCAGGATCTGCGGGGAGCCCTCGTGGTCCCACGCGGTCTCGGCCAGCCCGAGGGCGGGGACGAGGGCGATGATCGCCGCGACCGGGCACGCGCCGTCGCGCGTCACGGCCCGGGCCGCCTCGAGTGCGGTGTGAGCGGCGTACGAGGCGCCGAAGAGGACCAGCGGCAGCCCTCCGTACTCGTCGAGCAGGTGGGCGAGCACCTGGCCGCCGTCCTCCTCCTCGTGCGTGTAGGGGGACCAGGCCCCCGCTGACCTGTACCGTCCGCGCACGTCCTGGACGAGGCAGTGGTAGCCGCGGGCGTTCCACGAGCGTGCCGTCGCCACGTGCTGGTCGGCGTCGTAGGGGGTGCGGATCACCACGATGCCTTCCGGGCTCCCGCATTCCCACATCCGCCCGCGCAGGACCGTGCCGTCGCGGCCCCGGCACAGGTGTGCGCGTCCGAGCTCCTCCGTCATACCCGCCGACGCGCCCCTCGGTCGACGGAGGACGGCGGGTCGTAGGCCAGTACCGGGTGCTCGCTGACCGTGCCGGTGGCGGTGACCAGTTTCCACAGCGTGGTGCGGTAGCCCTCCAACGCGTCAGACTCCTGTGCCCAGGCGAGGGCCAGGGTGAGGAGCCGGCTCACCACCAGCGTGTGTGCGGCGGCCGAGGCGGGCGCGGCGGCCACGGCCGCGCGCCGCCAGGTGTCGAGTTCCCGGGGAGTGAAGCTCGCCGCCAGGCGTCGCCGGTACACCTGCTCGGCTCCGGGGTCGTCCCCGTCGAGGCAGATCGGATCGACGAAGCAGTTCTCGCCCTCGCGGTAGGCGCGCAGCCAGGCCACGCCCTGGCTCGGCAGCGTGTCGAGCCGGTCCCAGCCGACGCGCTCCACGGGGGAGTCCGCGTACGCGACCACCAGTCCCCATGGCCGGGTGCCCCCTCCTCGGGGGACGGCCGTGCCGCCGCCCCGGCGACCGCCGTCGGCCGCTCCGTCCATCGTGGAGAGCAGGGCCCCGCCGTCGGTGTGGCGGGTGACGGCCGCGCCCCAACCGGCCAGGGCGTCGGCCACCGCGTCGATGAGCGGGCCCCCGCCGACCAGGGCGACCTCGCGCCGAGGACCCGGCCAACGGCGCTGCGCGTCCTCCTCCTCGAGCGCGGACATCCTCGCCCGAAGCGCCTCGGCGTACGCGGAGGCCTCCCCGTCACCGTCCGAAGCGCCGGCCAGGGCGTCCAGGAGACCGGGCGGTGGGGACACGAGACGGAGGAAGCGCCCTGAGGAGGTGCGTACGACACCGGTGCCTCCGCTGTCGACGATGACGTGCGCGCCGGTCCCCGGCACACGGGCGATGGATGGTTGTGGGAGCAAGGCGACCTCTCAAAGGGCCCGGTCGGGCAGCGCGGGGCTGCCCGACCGGGTGGTTCTCACTGACTACGTCCCGGAGGGGAGAACTAGTCGAAGGGGTTCTCGACGAGCGCGTTGGAGTGCGAGGCCGACAGGTGGGCGAGCTGCTCGGGCTCCTCGATCTCGGCCACGACGTCGAAGGGGTTCTCGACGAGCGCGTTGGAGTGCGAGGCCGACAGGTGCGCGAGCTGCTCGGGCTCCTCGATCTCGGCGACGATCTGGTTGTCCATGAGGGATTTCCTTTCCAAGCCATGACGTATCGGTCATCTGTGCCGATACGTGTTCGTCGGGGCGAACGACGGTCACTTTACTTGAAAATGATTACCGTTTCCAATAGCTTTGCCCCATGAACTTCCAGAAGCTCCTCGTCGCCGACTACCGCGGGGGTCGCACGTACGCCGTCGCGGACGGCACGGTGAGGCCGCTCGGCAACGCCGTCCTCGCCGAGCACGCCGGGTTCCTGACGCTGCCCCGCAGGGGGGAGGGGCAGGCCGAATGGGCCTTCGTCGACGACCGCTCCGGAGCGCTCGTGGTCTCGGGGGCCCGCGGGGAACGGCGCTTCCCCGCGGCCATCCCCGGCGAGCACCTCGCCTGCGACGCCTCGGGCCGCTACGTGGTGGTGACGACCGGGCTGGGCGCGAACGAGAAGGCGTGGAGCGACGTCGTCACCCTTGTCGACCTCGATCGGAGCGAGTCGGTACGGTTCCGCTCCCGGGTCGGGGAGCCCGGGGCGATGATCGTCCCCGACCAGGCCGACGGCGAACCGGTGGTCGTGCTGCGCCACAGGGAGCCCGGAGCCCTCGAGTCGTTTCCCCTCTCCCGGTGCCTCGACGCCGCCTCGCACGTGCCCCGGATCACCGGTGAGGTCGTCCGCGAGATCGCCGACGACGGACACGGCGACGTTGTCGACCAGCGAACCGGCATCGCGGCGACCGCGACCGGCAGGGGACTGGAGCGCTTCGTCATCGACGGCGGTGTCCCGCGCATGCTCGGCGCCGTCGCCTGGCCCGTGCCCGGACGCGCCTACTACCTGCGCCTGGACCCGGCCACGGGCCGTGCGGTGGGCGTGGTCCGAGGCGGGCCCGCCTCCCCGACGGCGTGGACCGAGTGGACGAACCACCTGGTCGACGTCGACCTGTCCACCGGCCGGACGCGCTGCCTGGGACTGCCCCGGGGACTGGCCTTCCGCTTCGCGCTCGGCGGCACCAGGGCCGCCGTCGCCACGATCCATCCCGACGGGGACGAGCTCACCGTCATCGAGCGGGCCGAGCCGCGGATGCGCGTCCCGCACAGGATCCCGCTCCCCCCGATGTCGCGCCCGCCCGTCCCCGGACGCCTGCCCTGGGACCCGGTCGGCGGCTCACCCGCACAGCGGCGCTCCGTGGCCGTCGACCCCGCTGGGACGACGGTCGCGGTGACCAGGGGAGGCGACGGTCAACTGCACCTGTTCCATGGCGGCGGACTCGACACCGTCACCGTGCCCAGCCCGCTCGACGAGGGCGGGCACCTGTACTGGCACGGCGGCGCCGCCGACACCATCGGCCGGTGAGCGATGCACGACTTCCCTCCTCCCCTCGTCCCCGCCATCGACACCGCGCTCACGAAGTGGGAACGGCACGGACGCCCGGGCCTGCCGGAGAACGGGTTCGCGCTCGCCCGCCCGCCCGGACGACGACGCCAGGGGATCTACCGGGCGGACACCGGCTCACCGGTGATCGAGCCCGAGGGGCACATCCTGCGCATGGCCCCCTCCCCGGACGGGCGCAGCATCTGCGTCCAACTGGCTGAACGCGCGGACGAGGACGCCGCGCTGGGGCTGGTCGACACCGCCACCGGATCTCTGCGGCTCTATCCGCGGATCCGCTGCCGTTACGACCCCATGCTCTGGGAAGACGACTCGTCCGGTGTCGAACTGGTCGCCGGCCGGTCCCACAGCCTCGTCCGCCTCGACGCGCGAACCGGGCGGTCGACGGCTTCGGCCGTACCGCCGGGCACCCGGCTCAGACTCTTCCCCGGAGGCCGGCGCGGACTGCTCGCCGAGAGCCGCCCCGGCAGCCCCGGCCGCCTCATCGACCGGGCCACCGGCGCCGAGCTCGCCGAGTTCGCCGCCATCGTCCGCGTCCTGCCCGCGGGTGAGGACGTCGTCGTCGACGACGGCGCCCGCCTTCAGGGCCTCGATCCGGGCAGCGGTGCCCCGAGGTGGCGCTGGGACGACCCGGACCTGCGGGTCACCTCGTTCGCCGCCCGCGGCCAGGACATCGTCGCCGTCGGCGTACGCGCCGGCCGCGGTGTCATCGTGCGGCTCGTCCGGGGCTCGGTCGCGGCCGAACGGGAGGTCACCCACCGGGGAGCTCCGGCTGTCGCGACCGGAGTGAGCGCCGACGCCGACCGCTTCCACGTCCTCATCGAGGGCCCGGCCCTGCCCCCACGGGTCGTACCCGCCGAGGAGCTGCTGTCCGACCGTCCGGCGGCGGCCCGCCCGGAAGCCCCCACACGCACCGAACGGTACGCCTTCACCGCCGAGGACGGATCGCGCGTACCCGTCGTGGTCACCTCGCCGACCGGCGCCAAGGGCCCCGCACCGCTGATCCTCACCTGCTACGGCGGCTTCGGTGTACCGAGTCTGCCGGTGTTCGAACCGACCGTGCCGGCGTGGGCCGAGCACGGTGGCCGGTACGCCATCGCACAGGTCCGGGGAGGAGGCGAGCACGGCTCCGCCTGGAGGCAGGCCGGGCGCGGCCTCGCCAAGGGCCGCGGCATCGAGGACCTGGCCGTCGCCGCACGCGGCCTGGTCGGGGCCGGGCTCACCCGGCCCGACCTGCTCGTCCTGGCCGGCGCCTCCCACGGCGGAGTCCTGGCCACCAGTTGCGCCCTCGGATCGCCGGACCTGTGCGCCGGTGTCGTCAGCACCGCGGCGCCGCTCGACCTGCTCAACCTCGGCGCCCACCCGCTCGGGCGGCGCTGGGCCGACGAGTTCGGGGCCTCGGGGGGGATCGAGCACCTGCGCCGGATCTCACCGCTGCACCGTGCTCGGGAACTCACCCCCGGCACCGCTCCTCCCCGCTTCCTCGGCATCGTGCTGGCGGAGGACTCCCGGGTCGTCGCCGACGACACTCTGGCGGTCGTCGACGCGCTGCGCCGTGTCGGAGGCAGCGCCGCCGTATGGCGCGCACCGGAAACGGGCCACGGCGGCAACCACCTCGACAGCCTGCACCGCCTCGGGACGACCGTCCTCGGCTTCGCCGCCACGATCACCGGGTCCGCGCGGACCGCTCCATCCACGACGTAAGAGAGTCTTCGCAACAGATGGCACAAGCAACCAACGGGAGACGCGTGTCGGCCTCCCTCCAACGCCTTCTGGCCAACACGCGCCCCGGAGGAGCACCCCCTGGCGGCGCCCCGGCTCCGGCCGCTCCGGCGGGAAACACCAGGAGGCGCGGTGTGCTCGCCGCCCGGATCCTCGTTCCGGTCCTGGCCCTCACACTGCTGGCGGTGGTGGTGCTGTCCACCAGCGTCGGCACGATCGACGTGTCCCCGGCGGAGGCCCTGCGCGTCATCGTCGGCCACCTCGTGCCCGGGATGCCGTGGATGTCGGACGGGTCGCTGACGACGGTGCAGGACAACGCCGTCTGGCAGTTCCGGCTGCCCCGCGTGCTCCTGGCAGCGACCGCCGGTGCCGCGCTCGCCCTGGCCGGCGCGCTGATGCAGGCCGTGGTCCACAACTCCCTGGCCGAGCCCTACATCCTCGGAGTCTCCGCCGGCGCCGGAGTCGGCGCGGTCTCGTTCATCGTCCTGGGCGTCGGGACCAGCTCCCTCGGCGTGGGGGGCGCGGCCTTCCTCGGCGCACTCACGGCCACCGCGGCCGTCTACACCCTGGCCCACAAGAACGGGCGCATCGCACCCCAGCGCCTCATCCTCGCGGGCGTCGCGCTGGGCGCCCTGTTCAGCGCCGTGACCAGCTACCTGACCATCACCACCCACGCGCAGAACGTCTTCAGCATCATGTTCTTCCTCCTGGGCTCGGTCTCCGCCGCCACGATGGGCCACCTCGCCCTGCCCTCGGCGGCGCTGCTCATCGTGGGGCTCTACGCCGCGTTCCACGCTCGGGCACTCAACGCGCTCCTCGTCGGGGACGACGCGGCCGCGTCCCTGGGCGTCAACGTCAACCGGCTGCGCAGCGGCGCCCTCGTCGCCGCGGCCCTGCTGACCGGATCGGTCGTCGCGGTCTCCGGAGGCATCGGCTTCGTCGGGCTGATCATCCCCCACATCGCGCGCATCACCGTCGGTTCCGACCACCGCAGGATGCTCCCGGTCGCCCTGCTCGGCGGAGCGGTGTTCCTCACCACCTGTGACTTCCTGGCCCGTACCCTGGCCGATCCGTCGGAGATCCCACTGGGTGTGCTCACCGCGATGGTCGGAGCACCGTTCTTCCTGTGGCTGCTGCGACGCGACCGCGCCGACAGCGTGGGGGTGGGCCGATGAGAGTCGACGTCGAGAACCTCCGAGCCCACCGCGGGGGGCGGCCCGTCATCACCGACGTGAGCGTCTCGGTGCCCTCGGGCACCGTGCTCGGGCTGCTCGGGCCCAACGGGAGCGGCAAGTCCACACTGCTGCGCGCCGTGTCGGGGCTCGCGGCCCCCTCAGCCGGCCGTGTGCGCTTCGACGGCACCGACATCACCTCGCTGGGCCGCAAGGAGATGGCCCGGCGCGTGGCGGTGATGGCACAGGAGCACAGCGAGGAATTCGAGATCCCCGTCCTCGACCTGGTCCTGCTCGGGCGCATCCCGCACGGGCGCGGGTACGGGCGCGATTCCGACCACGACATCTCCTTCGCCCAGCAGGCCCTCGCCCGCGTCGGCGCCGCGCACCTGGAGAACCGCCCGTTCTCGGCCCTCTCGGGCGGCGAGCGCCAACGCGTGCTCTTCGCCCGCACGCTCACCCAGGACACACCCGTGCTCGTCCTCGACGAGCCCACGAACCACCTCGACATCGCCCATCAGCTCGAACTCCTCGATCTGGTCAGGGCCACCGGACGCACCGTGGTGGTCGCCCTGCACGACCTGAACCTGGCCGCGCGCTCCTGCGACGCCATCGGCGTCCTGGCCGAGGGGAGCCTGCTCTCCCTCGGCACCCCGGACGAGGTACTGCACACCGACCTGGTCCGCTCGGTCTTCGGCGTCGAGTCGACGGCCGTCGCCCATCCGCGTTCCGGACGGCGACACCTCCTCTTCGACGCCTGCAGCCCGCCGAAGCCGAACGGCCACGGCCCCACGAACCCACCCACCCCGACCGAGGAAGAAGTAACCACCCCATGACACGCAACGCCTTCCGGGCCACGTCTCGGCGCCGCTCCCGTACCCGCGGCCTATCGACCGTCTGGGCCGCACTCGCCGTGGCGCCGCTGGTGCTGACCGCATGCGGTACCGGCGTCACCAGCGACCCGGAGGCCTCCGATGCCTCCGGGGAAGCCGTGACGGTCACGAACTGCGGACGGGATCTGTCCTTCGACACCGCTCCCAGCAGGGTCGTCGGGCTGATGCCCTCGCAGACCGAGCTGCTCATCCGCCTCGGCGTGGGGGACTCCATCGTCGGCCAGGCCCAGACCGAGGTCTCGGCGCTACCGGACGACATCGCCGAGCAGGCCGCCGGCATCCCGGTACTCAGCGCGGACGCTCCGCCGCCCCGCGAGGACCTGCTCGCTGTCGCCCCCGACCTGGTGGCCTCCCCCACGGAGTACGAGTTCACGGCCGAACAGGGCTTCGCCAGCATCGAGCAGTTGGACGAGAACGGCGCCCGGGCCTACGTCGCGACCGGTGGTTGCGCCGACCGGCGCAACACCGCGGAGGTCACCGACGTGCTGAGGGACATCGAGGACCTCGGTGCCATCCTGCGCGTCCCCGACGCGGCCGAAGAGCTCATACAGGACACCGAGGAACGACTGGCCGCTGTGGAGGCCGCGATCAGCGACTCTCCGCCACCCGCCGTCGCGCAGGTCTACGTCGAGGGCAACTCGCTGTCGGCCATCGGCGCAGGCATCGAGGCGGACATCATCAGGACCGCCGGCGGCGACAACGTCTTCGACCCCGACGGGCCCGAGTTCGCCGACTTCTTCGCCGCACAGATCAACCCCGAGGAGATCGTCAGCCGCGCCCCCGAGGCCATCGTGTTCGGCGTGAGCGGACCGGAGCACGAGGAGCGGACACGCGAGTACCTCCGCAGCACCTTCCCCGAAGTCCCGGCGGTGGAGAACGAACTCCTCATCGCCGTTCCCGGGAGCGACCTGTACCCCGGCGCCCTGGGGAACATCGACGCGGTGGAGACGATCGCCCAGGAGCTCTACCCGGACGCGTTCTAGCCCGGCGTTCAACATGTCCGCCTGTCCCGGAGCGGCTCTCAGCGCCCGTTCCGCTCTTCCCCGGGGCCCCTCAGCGGGGAGCGGAACGCTTGTTCCGGCTCCCCGCGGGGCGTCCCCGACCACCGGCGGACGCCCGGTCCTCCGGGCGGTGCTCCGCGACGGCCGCCTCTAAGCGGCGGCCTCCCCGTGGAGCCGGCCGCGGCGGCCTGAGGGCCCCACGGCCGGTCACCGCTCCGGGTCGACCACCCCATCGGGAGTCCTCCTTGGAACCACGCGGCCCCGGAAGCCAGGAGCCCGGCTCCGAAGAGCGCGGGACACACCACCGTCCGGGCGGTGCGCGGCGCACCGCCCGGACGGTGGACGGTCACAGCTCGGCCTGGCCGTAGGGAAGCAGCCGCACCGGTCCCAGCAGTCCGTAGTCCTGTCGGGACACGTCTCCGTAGACGTCGGGGCGGAAGGCCCGCATGCGGTTGATCAGGGTGGTGGCCACCTCGACCTGGATCGTGTTGGAGCCGCCGCGCAGCCAGGGGCCGATGTCGACCACGGTGTCCTGCTGGTCGCAGGGCGGCAGGTCCGTGCCGTTGACCGTGACGCGGAAGGTGTCGCTCACCCCGCCCAGGTCCAGGCGGGCGCCGTGGCCTCCGGTCCACCCCTCGCCCAGGTCGACGGTGGTGGTGTAGCGGCCGATACCGGAGGTGTCGGCCAGCCCCTCGATCTCCTGCCAGGGGACGAGGGAGGACAGCGAGTGCTCGTGCAGGACCACCTCGGTGTCGGTGGCCGACCCTCCCGGCCGCCAGTCCTCCACCTCCAGTTCCCAGGAGGCCAGGTCGACGGGCTCGCCGACGGAGTCGATGGCGGTGGAGGCGGTGCTCCCGTCGGAGAGGGCGGTGGTGTAGGTGCCCGCCGAGGAGGCCCGGACCACGGCCTTCCCGCCCTCCACGCGCACCTCGTCGGCGTCGGTGCCGTCCACACGCAGCTTCTTCAACCGCCCCGGCGGCATCTTCCGTCCCGGCTCGCCATGGCTTGCCGTCCACGAGGGCGGGGCCAGGGCGATGACCGTCGAGGCCCCCGGCGCCAGGCGCACGCCGACGTCGACCGTTCCGTCGCCGCGCGTGTGCTCGGGCAGGGGGGTGATCCGTCCGCTCCACAGGTCCAGCGCGAAGGGGTAGGCGTGGTCGATGTCGGCGGGGAGGGTGACCCGGTGGTCGACGGTCTCGTCGTCGGAGCCGTTGGTGAAGTAGTACAGCTCCAGCTCGTCGTCCCGGCGCCGCGCGTGCAGCAGCGCGGATCCCTGGGAGTAGGAGACGGCGGGCCGCGCGTCCAGCGCCGCGAGCCCGTCGGGGATGTCCTCGCGGGAGTCGACCCGGTGCACGCTGGGCTCCGCGAGCAGCTCCTCCATGGCCCGGACCAGCTCCTCGGCCGAGCTCTGGTCGGTCCCCGGCTCCTGCGGGGCGCTCCAGTCGCCGACGATGAGGATCTTCAGTCCCGACCGGGCGTAGTCCACCATCCGCCGGGCGGTGTCCAGCTCCATGGTGGGGAGCCGTCCGCTGAACGCGTCCCCCTCGAAGACCAGCAGGCCGTAGGCGGGGCCCTCGGGGGCCAGGCGGCCCCCCTCCACCCGGGGTTCGGTGATACGGAGCAGGCGGGGGCTGACGAACTGGTGCGTCCAGCCATGGCGCACCCCCTCCTTGCTGAAGTAGGCGGCGCCGAAGCCCGAGCCGGCGTAGCCCTTCTGGCGCAGGAAGGCCACGTCGATCGTCGAGGTGCCCGACTGGAGGGTGTGCTGGGCCCGCGCGAAGAAGCCGGAGACGTCGGACACGTGCTGCCAGGTGGGGTGGCGCGGTCCCCAGGACTCGCTGTAGCCGACACCGCCGCCGTAGGGGGTGAAGGCGGCGAACCCCGGCCACTGTGCTCCGGGCGCGTCGGCGTAGGAGAAGCCGTGGAGGACCGCCATGTTCACGCCCGCGGAGTACTCGCGCGCGATGGTGCGCACGGTCTGCTGCCACGTGGTGCTGTAGGAGCCGCCGTAGACCGCGCCCGCCTCGCTGCTGAGCACCTTCTTGCCGCCCAGGTCGCGTCCGCCGGCCAGGGAGCGGAAGTCGTCGAGGTTCTTGAAGCCCAGGGACTCGCCCTCAGCGGTGTCGACGACGGCGGCCTTGGCCACGGCGTCGGTCTGTAGGCCGTAGGGCTGGATCCGGTAGTCCATCCCGAGTCCGTGCGCCCACTCCTGGATGGGAGCGATGTGGTGGTCGATGTAGAGCTGTGAGAGCAGGTCGTTGAAGTCGTTCAGCGCCCGGCGGTCGGTGTCGGGGTCGAAGGAGAAGACCTGGTCCTCGTCCACGCGTACGAGGACCGGCAGGTAGGGCACCGGGTCGTAGCCGTGGTGGCCCTCGAAGGCGGAGGGCAGGTCGTGCGTCCACAGGGTCGCGTCGGTCTCCATCTCGATGGAGTCCTCGAAGACCGCACCACCCGCGGGCCCCTGGAGGAGGGAGCGGATCCTGGAGGTGAGGACGTTCTCCTCCCAGAAGTCGATGACCGCCTGGGCGCCGGCGCTGCTGAAGTGGTCGACCACGTAGGAGACCGGCTCGGTGTGCGGTCCGCCCTCGGGGCGCTGGCCCGAACCGCGCTCCCAGTAGGCGATGAGGGCCCAGGTGGAGCCGTCCCCCTCGCCCGGGGCGGTCCAGGACAGCTCCTCGTCCCGTACCGACGCGGTCAGGTCCTGCAGGGTGTCGGCCTCCAGGGCGGTGCGCCTGTCCTCGGGTGAGGCGCCCTCGGCCAGGCGTACCGCCTGCACCGCGAAGAGCTCGCGCGACTCGACCCCGTGTCCCGGCTCCGCCACGGGCTCGGGCAGGGCGCCCGAGGTCTCCTCACCGGAGGCGAGGTAGCGCACGCCGTGGGCGAGCTCGCGCACGGCGGCCCTGTCCTGCGGGGTCAGGCTGGGCACCGCGGCGGGCCAGGACGGGCCGATGGTCATGTCGACGACGATCCCGCGCTCCTCGGCCCGGGACAGGGCCGCCTCCACGGCCTGGCGCCAGGGACCGGTGCCCCAGCCGTGTCCCCCGGGGTCGAGCGACTCCGAGGAGCTGTGGTGGACGTCGGCCACCTCCATGCCGCCGAATCCGGCGTCGGCGGCGTGGTCGATCTCGCGGGCCACCTCCTGCGGGTCGACCAGGCCGTGCGGCCACCACCAGCGGAACTTCGCCCGGGCCGTGGCCGCCGGAGCCTCGAAGCCTCCGGTGAAGGCCTGCGGGGCCGCCGCGGCCGCGGGTGTGCCGAGGGCGGCCGGCAGGGCCGCGGCCGCGGCGGCGGTGGTGCCCAGCCCCAGGAACAGGCGGCGTGTGGGGGTGAAGCCGGAGCACGGGCGTTCCGTGGGGGACGGTGTGTGGGGCATGGGGGTTTCCTTCCTGCGCCCGCTCGCTGGAGCAGGGCGCCGGGGACGACGGGGGAAGTCGTGCGCGCACACGTGGAGCCGGTTGAGAACAGGCCTTAAAACGTTTCAGCGAAGTTTCCAACAGATGCTCCCGATGGTCAATGGTTGCGCGGAAAACTTTGTCCCTCACTCGATGGATCCCTGTGAACAGGGATTTTGTTGCGTGCGGGTCTACCAGAGAGGGGCGCGATGTAGTAAGAACGTTTCACTCGCATGGGTTCCACCGGCCTGTGGCGACGGAACGTCGGCCCAGGGCCCTCCTTGGAGGGGCGCCGGGGATCACCCGGCGCGGCCGGGGCGGTCTGGCCGGGCAGCCGTCCAGATGGTCGCCGACCAGCCCGTCGGCCCGGAGGTGGGGGAGTACACGGCGGTCGCGCCGACGAACGTGGACCCGCGCCTTTCGGGGACCTCGCCGAAGCGGCCGGACGCCGGTGTGCTCGCCGGTACCTCGGCCGGTACCGAGGAGGAGCGCGCCCCGCCGGGCCGCGGCCCGGCACGGTCCAGCGTCGGTGTGCCAAAGCCCCCGGGTGCGTGCCGGGGCCGCGGTGGAGCGGACCCCCTCAGGGGCTCGGTCCGTGGTCCCGGGGATCGTCGTCCACCTGAATTGAAACGGCGCCGGAACGGCTTTCCGCGCGTCGGCACCGGAACCCGGCGAGCCGCCTCCACGTCCTTCCCGACCGCGGAAAGGAAATTCCGGACTGGCCTGGTCAGAAAGTGCACAGGTGCTACGCCCCTCACCGAAGGGATGGCTCTGACCCGCCGGCACGCTCGGCGCCTCTGGTGAGGAACGCCGGATCGCACGCCCGGGCGGCTGGTGTCGCCGCAGGACCGCCGCCGACCTGCTCGAACAGGCCGGTCGCGCGACAGCCGGGCCGCCGACCGGGCCGGGCGCACACGGCGCGAGTCCGAGGAAAGGCGAGCAGTGGAGGCGGTGAATCTCCGTCGGCGGCCCGGACGCCGAATGCCCCTGCGGTGTTCTCGTCGGGATTTCCTCGCGTCCAGGACTTGCAACCCGTAGGCGGGTACGGGTTCAGCGTGGTGCGTATGAGGAAGAATCCGCTGGTCCGGCGTACAGAGGAATTCTGGGTTCCGCGGAGCCGCGCGCTTTGGACCGTCGAACGCCCTCCGCGCCTGGCCGAGTTCGGCGGACTGTTCACCTCGTCCGCGCGCCGGGTCGAACAGCACGGAACGACCGCCCGTATCCACCTGAGCGGTGACGCGAAGCTCGTGGAGACCGAGTCCCGTGTCAGGGACCTCCAGACCATCGGGACCAACCTGCCGGCGGCCCTGGAGGCCGGTTGCGACGGCCTGCGCCGCCTGCTGCGCCGTCCCCGTGCTTGCGGTCCTCGGCATCGCGGGCGGAGGGATCGCGGCCGCGTTCGCCGCCGTGGTGTTCGCGGGGGGCCGCCTTCGGGATGGTGGTCCTGTCGGCCACGGTCCTCACCCTGTTCCCGCACCGGCGCCGTACGGCCGCCTCCGCGTGCGACACCGCCCCGCCGGGGAGGCCGCCCGACCCGCCGTAGCCGCTCCCGCCCCGGCACCGGCCACGGCTGCCTCGACAGGGTCGGGTGAGGCCGTGGCGGACACCGGCCCACCCCGTGCCCACGGGCCGCCCACGGCGTCATCCGAACCGGGCGGAGGAGACCCGTGGACTCAGGTGGCGGGGGAGTGGTCCGGCAGTCCGGCGGCCACCCGCAGCCGGGCGAACTCCTCGGCGAGGGGGCCCGGCTGCCAGTGGGCGTTGCGGCCGCTGGGATTGGGCAGCAGCCACACCCGGGTACCGCCGATCTCCATGGCCTGGTGCCCCACCTTCGCGCCGCGGTCGCCGAAGGCCTGCCGGTAGGCGGTGACGCCCAGCACGGCCAGCCACCGGGGACGCCACAGCAGGACCTTGCGCCGCAGCGTCCGCCCGCCCTCCACGATCTCCTCCCGGCTCAGCTCGTCCGCCTGGGCCGTGGTCCGGGCGACGACGTTGGTGATCCCCAGGCCCAGCGACAGGAGCACGTCCTCCTCGTCGAGCCGCAGCCGGCGCGGGGTGAAGCCCGACCGGTGCAGGGCGGGCCAAAAGCGCGTGCCCGGATTGGCGAAGTGGTGTCCGAGGGCACCCGAGACCAGGCCGGGGTTGATCCCGCAGAAGAGCACGTCGAGGTCCTCCGCTAGGAGGTCGGGGACCACCTTGCTCCGGGCCGCCTCCAGTTCCGCCCTGCTGGGGCCGGGCACCCTCCCCGACGAGGCGCGTGCACGCGAAGGCGGGAAGTCGGCCTCCGGCGGTGTGCCCTCAGTACGTCCGCTCACGGGACTCCCTTCCTGTCCTGCGGTCGGTGGCGCGGGAAGCCGCGCCGCGGTGCTGCCGTGGAAGGCCCCTGCCCGAGAGCGCGGCGCCCGAAGCACCCGCGCGGTTCGCGGCCGCCCTCGGGGAGTCAGCGCGCACACGGCTCCAGCGCGGCGGCGGGCCGTGGGCAGGGCCGCACCCGTGCCAGACCCCGGCGGCGTCCGGCCCGGTCGAGCAGGAACACCAGCGCCGCACTGACGAGCAGGGTGATGACCAGGGCGGTCGGGCTCTCGTCCTTCCAGCCGAAGGCCGAGAGCCCGAAGGCGCACAGGTTGTTGACGACGTGCACGGCGATGGCGGCCTCCAGCCCGCCGGTGCGCCAGGTGAGCCACCCCGCCATGACCGCGAAGACCGCCACGTCGGTCAGGCCGACCCAGCCGTAGTCGTGGCCCAGGACGAAGAGGGGGATCGGCAGGGCGACGGCGAAGACCGGATGCCGCAGCCACGAGCCGATCGTCTGCATCGCGACACCGCGGAACACGTACTCCTCGGCCGCGGCCTGGAGGGGAACGACGAGCAGCACCGCGGCGAGCATGGCGACCAGGGTCCACCCGGACGGCGCGGGCACGGACTCGGCGGTGCCCGCGAGGTTCCCGGCGAGGAGCAGCGCGGGCACGGACAGGGCGTACACGGCCGCGGAGATCCCCGCCGCGTGCAGCGTCCACCTCCAGCGCAGCCTTCCCTCGACGGAGCTCAGCAGCCCCACCGGACGGGGGCCGCAGATCCGCGCGGCCAGCAGGACGCAGGGAAGGAGGAGCGCGATAACGCACAGTGCGAGGACCAGTCCGAGCGGGTCCTCCGTGTCCGCCATCGTGGTGTCGAGGTCGTCCAGCACGCCGCCGCCCACCCCGAGGAAGGCGGCGAGGTCGAGTCCGGCGAAGAACAGCACCACGGCGACGAGGCAGAACACGGCCGTCAGCACCGCGGTCAGCGGCATCCGCCACCAGCGGGGCCGGGAGCGGGCGCGCGCCAGGCGGTGGTAGGGCAGGGGTTCGGGTTCCGGGGGCGGGGCCTCGGGCTCCGCCCCGATCGTCGGGGACGTCATATGGAGGATGTTAGGCACACCGGAGCACCCGGTCGTGCCCTGAGGCGCCTTCGAGCCCGAAGACCAGACCTGGACACCACGCCGGGTGCCTCGGACCGAGGACCGACCGAGGACCGTGAGAGCGGATGCCAGGCCATGCGGGCGGTCGCCGAGACCGGCCGCCGCGCCCCCGACGAGGTGCGGCTGGTGCTCGGGGTGCCGGGCACCGGGCCGGAGGCCCCACCGCTCCAGCCCCTCCCTCCCTGGACACGCTCGACGCCCTGGTCGAGCCGGTACGGGCGGTGGTCGCCTCGGTCGGTCCCGCCGAGTGGGCCGCCGGCCCCACCGGCCGGCCCGGGGGTCATCCGCTCCGCTCCATCGCGTCGGCGGCGCCGGCGTGGTCCTGCACCCACTCCACCAGCGGTACCAGCAGACCGGTGACCTGCCGTCCCTCCTCGGTGAGGCTGTAGACCACGTGCGGCGGGACGACCGGCCTGGCCTCGCGCAGGACCAGGCCGTCCCCGTCGAGGGTGCGCAGGGTCTGGGCGAGCATCTTCTCGCTGATCCCGCCGATCGCCCGCGACAGCTCGCTCCAGCGCGAGGGGCCCCTGGACAGGGCGATGAGGACGAGAACGCCCCACTTGCTGGTGATGTCGCCCAGCAGCCGGCGGGAGGGGCAGGCGGCGGACAGCACCTGGCCACCGGCCGGAGCACTGGTGCGGGATCTGGGAGAGTCCATGGCACGAACTTACCAAAAGGTGGGTACCCGACATCTGGAATGTGCCGGTGAACAGCGTGGTTGGCACCCACGCACGGCCGGAGAAACCGGCCGAACGAAGGGATTCCCATGAACAGCGTCGTCGTCACCGGTGCCACCGGCCACCTGGGCCGCCTCGTCGTGGAGGACCTCCTGGCCAAGGGCCACCCCGCCGAGCGGATCACCGCCACCGGGCGCGACACCGGCGGGCTGACCGCCCTCGCCGGCCGGGGCGTGCGCACCGCCCGCGCCGACTTCGGGGACCCCGCCTCGCTCAGGGACGCCTTCGAGGGCGCCGACACCCTCCTCCTGGTCTCCGGAAGCGAGGTCGGCAAGCGGGTGCACCAGCACCGCAACGCGATCGAGGCCGCCGGTGCGGCCGGTGTCGGACACGTCGTCTACACCAGCGCCCCCAAGGCCGCCGACACCACGCTGGTCCTGGCCCCCGAGCACAAGGCCACCGAGGAGGTCCTCACCGCCTCCGGTCTGGCGTACACGGTCCTGCGCAACGGCTGGTACAACGAGAACTTCGAGCAGCAGCTGGACCAGGCCCGCGAGACGGGCTCCTTCGTCGGCAGCGCGGGCGAGGGGCGGGTCGCCAGCGCCTCGCGCCAGGACCTGGCCGAAGCCGCCTCCGCCGTGCTCCGCGACCCGAAGGCGCACGCGGGCGCCGTACACGAGCTCTCCGGCGACACCGCGTGGACCCACGCCGAACTCGCCGCGGTCCTGGGCGAGCTGCTCGGCCGTGAGGTCCTCTACCGCGACCTCACCACCGAGGAGCACGTGGCGGCACTGACCGCCGCCGGACTGGACGAGGGCACCGCGCGCTTCGTGGCCGCCCTGGACGCCAACATCCGCGACGGCGAGCTTTCCATGACCACGGGCGGGCTCTCCCGGCTGATCGGCCGCCCGACCACCCCGGTCGCCGAGACCCTGCGCGCGCTGGTCTGAGGCGGGACCGGCCTGAGGCGGGACCCGGTCCGGGCCCGGCCGCTCACCCCGGGGCCGGGTCCGAGGGGACCAGTGCAGGCCGCTCGGCCGGCGGCCCGGAGACGGCGCCGGGGACACCGGGCCAGAGCCGGTCGACCGGGGAGCCGCCGACGGCGAGGGCGGCCGCGGCCAGCCTCAGCGTCAGCGGCAGCCGCCCGCAGCGGTCGGCGATCCGGGTGACCAGCGCGAGCTCCGTGGCCGGGGACCGCGCTCCGGCGACGGACAGGAACAGCTCCACCGAGGACTCCTCCGACAGCACGTCGAGCGGGAGGTGCCGGGCGCCGAACAGGGCGACCAGTCCGGTCAGCGGTTGCCGGCTGGTGACCAGGACCGCACTGCCCGGGCCGGTGGGCAGCAGCGGGGCGACCTGCTCGACCGAGGCGGCGTCGTCGAACAGGAACAGCAGGCGCTGGTCGGCCGTCACCGACCGGAAGAGCTTGGCGAGTTCGCCGGTGCCGGTCGGTAGGCGCTGGGAGGCCGCGCCCAGACCGCGCAGGAGCTGGCGCAGCGCGTCGTCGGGGCGGGTGGCCCTCCCGTCGGGGGCGGAACCGCGCAGGTCGACGTAGAGCTGGCCGTCGTGGAAGTGCTGCCGGACGGTGTGGCTCCAGTGCAGGGCCAGGGCGGTCTTACCGACACCGGCGACCCCGGTGAGGAGGAACACCGTGGGGGAGCGGTCGGCCTCCCGGTCGGCGTCCAGCGCCCGGTCGAGCGCGGACAGCTCAGCCGAACGGCCGACGAGCCCGCCGACCCCGCACGGCAGTTCGGCGGGGCGGACCTGCCGGACCCGCTGAACGCGGTGGACGTGGTGGACGTGGTGGACGCGGTGCGGACCATGCGCGCGCTCGCCGCCCCGCCCGGTCGTGAGCAGGTCCAGGTGGAGCTGCCGGAGCCAGGCGCCGGGGTCGGTTCCCAGTTCGTCGGCGAGCCTCTCGCGCAGCGTCGCGTAGGCCTCCAGGGCCTCCCCGGTGCGTCCGCAGGCGTGCAGGGCCGACATGAGCAGGCCGGTGAAGCGCTCGTGGGTCGGGTGTTCCGCGCACAGTGCGCGCAGTTCGGGGACCGCGGTGGCACCGTTGCCGCGGTCGATCTCGACCCCGTGCAGCTCCTCCAGGGCGTGCAGGCGCCTCTCCTCCAGCGCCGGGCGCGCGTGGGCGGCGAGTGCCGGTGCGACGCCGTCGAGCGCCGGGCCCGTCCACAGCGACAGCGCGGTGCGCAGGTTCCGGGCCGCCTCGTCGAGGCGGCCGGCGGCGCGCTCGGAGCGCGCGCGTGCCAGGAACCGCTCGAACACGTCGCTGTCCGTGGCTCCGGCCGTCACGGCCACGCGGTAGCCGCAGCCGCTCCGGATGATCGTGTTCGAGCCCAGGACCTTGCGGAGCCCGTGCACGTGGACCTGGAGCTGGGGGCGGGCGCTGCGTGGTGGGCGTTCGCCCCAGACCAGGTCGATGAGCCGGTCGTCGGAGACGACGACGTTGGGTTGCAGGAGGAGGGCCGCCAGGACCGTGCGCCGCTTCGGTCCTCCCGTCTGGACCAGACGCCCTCCGATGTGAACTTCGACAGAACCGAGCAATCTGTACCGAATCCCTGACAGATTGGTCTCCACCCCTGAGTCCCCTTACGCACGATGAAATTCCACTGCGCAGCGTCGCGGAGCATATGGCAATTTTCGACGCACCGTCCACCTATTTAGAAATAATGCTACTGGCGTCCGATATGTCTTAGATGTGACCTGGGGCTTTGGTTTTCGGTCTGTTTGGGAAGTTGTTTTCTCAGTACTCGTAAACCCCGGCTGGGGCATGGGGGCATACGGGCCGGGCGGCCCCGGAGGAACAGATCCGGGGCCGCCCGGGAGGGGCGGATCAGCCGCAGTTGGTGCCGCGGTCGCCGCCCTCGGTGCCGGTGATGCGCCCCATCCAGTCGACGCACTGACCGGAGGCGTGCAGATAGACCGGACCGGCGTAGGTGGTGTAGTAACCGCCGTCGTAGACGTCCCAGTGGTTGCCGGCCGGGCTGACCGACAGGCCCGCCTCCATCAGGATGGCCGAGCCGGGGTTGTTGCGCTTGGCCACGACGCAGTTGTAGCCGTTGGAGCTGTTGTAGGTCAGGTAGACCGTGCCCTTGCTGCCGATGTTGTCCTCGTTGACGACCTTGTAGCCGCTGCCGCACTCGCCCCCGTAGGTGGCCGCCGCGGCGGGGGAGGCGCTGACGAGCAGACCGCCCAGGCTGATACCGGTGGCCACGGCGACGGCCGCGGCCTTCTTCGCGAACTTGTGCATGTCATGTCCGATCACGGGTCGGGAATCACGGGTCGGGAAGTGGAACGTCCGGGGCTGAACCCGGTGCGGGGGGTCAGCCGCAGTTGGTGCGGGACTCGTCGAGCGTGATCGTGCCGATCGTGCCGCCCCAGTCGACGCAGCGGCTCGCGGCCGCCACGTAGACGGGACCGGCGTAGGTCGTGTAGTTGCCGCTGTCCTTCTTCCACGTCGACGTGCCCGAGACCCGGAGGAACGCCTCCATCGGCGCGGCCGCGCCCGGGTTCGTGCGCACGGTGACCGCGCAGTTGTAGCCGGTGGAGTTGTTGTAGGTCAGGAAGATCGTCCCGCGGTTGTCGTGGAACTCGATCTTGTTGACGACGCCGTAGCCGGACCCGCACGCGCCGTTGTAGGCGGCGGCGGAGGCGGGTGCGGCGGTGGCCGTCAGGCCCGCGGCGGCGATTCCGGTGGCCGCGGCGAGGGTGGCGGCCTTCCTCAGGAGGTTCTTCACGGTGCTCCAGTCGTGCGTCGGCGCGCCGCCCGTCGCGGCGCGGGGCGGATCAGCCGCAGTTGGTCTCGTTGCGGTGCTCGTTGGCGCCGTCGATGTAGCCGTACCAGTCCACGCACGAACCGGCCGCGCTGCGGTAGACGGGGCCGGCGTAGGTCGTGTAGTAGCCGCTGTCCACCCTGGCCTCGCTGGCGGGGTCGCTGGTGCGCTTGAGGCTGACCACCATCTCGACGGCCGCGCCCGGGTTGGCCCGGACGGTGACCGCGCAGTTGTAGCCGGTGGAGTTGTTGTAGGTCAGGAAGACCGTGCCCTTGCTACCGACGTTGGCGTAGTTGACGACGCCGTAGCCGCTGCCGCAGGCGTTGTTGTAGGACGCCACGGGACCCGCGGCCGAAGCCGGCGACGCGAGTGCCAGCGAGCCGGTGGCCAGGGCGGCCGTGAGCAGGGCGGCATTCCGGAACTTCTTGAACATGGGGGCTTTCCGTCCTAGATACGGGCACCCGCTCCTGCGGACGCCTGAAGGACTGTGGCACGGGCGGCTTCGAGCCGGCTTCGGTTCCACTTCGCTCCGGCTTCGCAAAGGCCGGGTCCGACGGCCCGCGGGAGCGTCACCGCAGGTGTGGGACGGAACCGGTGCGGGCACACGGTGTGCGTGCCCGCACCTCGCCCCGGGAGGGAAGACATGAACGGCGTCCAGGCTCCGGTGGTCTGCCTCGTCCACGAACTCGGTGACCGGCGCGTGTGGTGGCGCCTCATCGAGGCACTGCCGTCCTGGATCCGTACTCTCGTGGTGGAACAGCCGCCCACCGACCGGCTCGCCCCGGACGCTCTGGCCGAGCACATCGGGACCGCGGCGCGCGCGGTCCTGCCCGAGGCGGGGGCGGACCTGGTGGTGGCCTCCGACAGGGCGGCCGGCGCGGGAAGCGGCCTCGTCGCCGACCAGCGCGCCGCGCACGCCCTCCTGGTCAACCCCGACGCCCAGGCGCTGGTCGACCATCCCGACTACCGGCTCCCCGAGCCCACCGCGCAGGTCGCGGGCTTCCTGCTGGCCATGGCTCCCTACCAGGAGCAGTTGCGCGAACACGGGACGCTGCCCGAGGAGGGGGTCGAGGCCATGGTGAACCACTTCCTGGGCGGCTGCGAGGTGCTGGAGGAACAGGACAGGCGCCTGCTCCACGACATCGCCACCGCGTGGTTCGTGCGGGCGATGCCCTTCGACCTGTCCGATCCCCACGGCGCCGCGTCCTCGCGCGAACACGACTGGTTCGCCTGCCTGAGCGCGGCTCCCGAACGCTTCACCGTCTACTCCGGAGAGCTCTCCGGCCTGGGCGCCGCGCTGCGAACGGTGCTGTCCCGCAACGTCCCGGGGGCGCACGTGGTGAGTGCCTCCACCCGCACCGCGTTCCCCTGGTTGGAGGAGCCCGAGGCGCTGGCCGGACTCATCACCGACCACATGGACCCGAGGTTTCGGGAGGAGCCTCCGGTGTGAACCGGTCGGACGGACTTCCGTCCGGGACCATCGTGGAAGCAGGAAGCAGAGCGTGGGGAGCAGGGAGCAGGGAGCAGGAAGCAGGGAGTGGGGGCAGGGAGCGGAGGCGGGGGCGGCTGTGAGGGCGCCCCCGTCGGCGCCCCCTTCGGAAGCGGTCCGTGAACGGGCGGAAGCCTACTCCCGACCCGCCTCGTACACGCTCAGGTGCGTGTACGCCAGTGAGAACAGCGGGGTGGGCACGCCCAGCTCGCGTCCGCGCGCGACCAGGTCGCCGATGACGTGGTCGGCCTCCACCGGGTTGCCGTGGGTCAGGTCCCAGTACATGGAGGTCGTGGTCGTGGCCGTGGTGTCGGCGATGACGGCGTTGGCCCGGTCACGGGCCTCCCGGCCCGGCGGGTGACCCGAGGCGGTGGCCACGGCGATGGCCTCCTCGAACACCTTGGACGTGAACTCCTGTCCGCCCGGAACGCTGTTGATCCGGCCGATGGGACCGCGCATCAGGCAGTTGCACGCGCCCAGGCTCGCCAGGAACACCCACTTGTGCCACATCTCCTGGCGGATCTGCGAGGTGGGCGTGGCGGTGTGGGTCCCGGTGTCCAGCGCCGCGTGGACGTCGTCCAGGCCGAGGACGGGCCGCTCGCCCAGCGGCCCGTAGACCAGTTGGCCCATCCTGCCGACCTCGACGATCTCACCCCGCTCGCCCAGGCGGGTCATCACCATGGCGACCCCGCCGTAGACGCGGTCGGCGCCGAAGCGCTCGACCAGGGTGTCGATGTGCCGCATGCCGTTGAGGAGGGGCAGTACCGCGGTCCGGGGGCCCACCGCCGGGGCCAGGTCCTTGAGCGCGGCGTCGAACCCGTAGGACTTCACGGCCACGATCACCAGGTCGTAGTCGGCCTCCAACTGGTCGGCGGTGACGGCGGAGACCGGCACGGTCTCCACACCGCCGTCCAGGCCGTGGACGCTCAGGCCGTGCTCGCGCAGCAGCCCGGCGCGCGCGGGGCGGACGAGGAAGTCGACGTCCCGGCCCGCCTGCACCAGGTGCGCGCCGAAATAGCCGCCGACCGCTCCGGCTCCCACGACAAGGATCTTCATGGCTCTCCAACCAGGTGGTTCACGAACACCGCAAAACGTATGACCATGGGACACCCGATGGCAAGGCGCGGTCCCCGACCGGTCCCTCCCGTGACCTCCCGGACGCCAGGAGGCGCGCGGGCCCGCGAGGTGTTGCCAGTGCGGTCCGCCCACAACAGGATGGGGTCGTGCCAACGGCTCCACGGGAGCCGTACGGACGGATGGGAAGCAGGGCCATGAACAGTTCAACGACATCCAGCACCGTCGACGACCTTCTCCGGCGCAGTGCGGCGCGCACCCCCGGGCGCACCGCACTGGTCTTCGGCGACCGCACCTGGACCTACGCCGAGCTGGACGCGGGGGTCACCCGTGCCGCCGCACGGCTGCTCGGCCTCGGCGCCGCCCCCGGCGACCGGGTGGCCGCCTACGGGAGGAACTCCGACGCCTACCTCATCGGGTTCCTGGCCTGTGCCCGCGCGGGCCTGGTCCACGTGCCCGTCAACTTCGCCCTCCAGGGAGAGGAGCTGTCCTACCTGCTGGAACAGTCCGGCAGCTCCATCGTCCTGGCCGACCCGGCCCTGCGCTCGGCCGTGGACGGCCTGCGCGCCGAGACCGGGGTGGAACAGGTCCTGGAACTGCGGGAGGGGCCCGGCTCACTGCTCGCCGACAGCCTTCGGGGCCCGGTGCCCGAACTGGACGTGGCGGTCTCCGACACCGACCTGGTGCAGCTTCTGTACACCTCCGGTACCACGTCCCGCCCCAAGGGCGCGATGATGACCCACCGCGCGCTCGTGCACGAGTACCTGTCCTGCGTGGTGGGCCTGGACCTGTCCGCCGACGACGAGCCGCTGCACGCCATGCCGCTCTACCACAGCGCGCAGATGCACGTCTTCCTCATGCCGTGGCTGGCGGTCGGGGCCCGCAACACCCTGGTGGAGACGCCCGACCCCGCCGACCTGCTGGGCCGGATCGAGACCGGTCGGCACGGGGCGTTCTTCGCCGCGCCCACCCTGTGGGTGGCGATGGCGGGCCACGCCGACTTCGCCCGCCGCGACCTGTCGAGCCTGCGCAAGGCCTACTACGGCGCCTCGGTCATGCCCGGGCCCGTCCTGGACAAGCTGCGCTCCGCCCTGCCCGAACTGGGGTTCTATAACTGCTTCGGGCAGAGCGAGATCGGTCCGCTGGCCACCGTCCTGTGCCCGGAGGAGCACGAGGCGCGCCCCGCCTCCGCGGGCCGGGCCGCCCTGTTCGTGGAACTGCGGGTGATGGACGACAAGGGCCAGGACGTGGGGCCCGGCGAGCTGGGGGAGGTGGTCTACCGGTCGCCGCAGCTGTGCCGGGGGTACTGGGACAAGCCGCAGGAGACCGAGGAGGCCTTCCGCGACGGCTGGTTCCACTCCGGCGACCTGGTGCGCATCGACTCCGAGGGCTACATCGAGGTGGTCGACCGGATCAAGGACGTCATCAACACCGGCGGCGTCCTGGTGGCCTCCCGCGAGGTGGAGGACGCCCTGTACACCCACCCCGGGGTGGCCGAGGCCGCGGTGGTCGGTGCCCCCGACGAGAAGTGGATCGAGGCGGTGACCGCGTTCGTGGTGCCCACCGACGAGGCCGACCCCGAGACGCTGCCCGACGACCTGGTGAAGCACGTACGCGCCCGCCTCGCGCCGTTCAAGGCGCCCAAGGAGGTGCGGGTGGTGGCCGAGCTGCCGCGCAACGCCTCCGGCAAGATCCTCAAGCGCGAGCTGCGCGACCGCACCTCCTGATCCTCTTTCCGGCTGGTCGGACCGCGTGGAGCGGTATCGCGGTATCGCGGTTCCGACCGGCCGGGACCCGCCGGGCAGGCGGAAACGGTGCTCGAGGGCGAGGGCGAGGGCGAGGGCGGTTCCCGGAAGCCGCGGCCAAGCCCCCGGTCCACCACGCGGAGACCGTGGCGAGGGGCGGGCCCCGGGGCGTGGTGGGTCCCCGTAGGGCTTCCCGAAACGGAACGGAGAAGCGGAGACCGGGCCTCTTACTGGGGGAGTGGGGCACCGGACTTCTAATCCGATGGCCGCAGGTTTTAATCCTGCCGGGTGCGCCACAAAATCCCAGGTCAGATGGGGCGCGCGAGGACCTCGCAAGAGGTTCTCGCCGCGTTCCAGGGCCATATGTGCTCCTGGTGTGCTCCCCCGTCCCGCTACCCGGCCGACACCGGTTCCCCGCGCAGCAGCGCGGCAATCGCCTCAGCGGCGGCCTTGGCGACGTCGGGGTACACCGACTGGTAGGTGTCCTGGGTGAAGTGCGTGGTCGCGTGGCCCAGCTCGGAGGACACCACCTTCACGTCCGTACCCGCCGCCAACGCCAGGGAAGCAGCCCCGTGGCGGAGCCCGTGCAGCGTGATCGGCGGGAGCCCGGCGGCCTTGGCGATGCGGCAGAACCAGTCACTGACCTGCCCCGGATGCCAGCCCGAGCCGTCCTGGCGGGTGAACACCGGCCCCGTCACCTGCCAGTTCTTACCCGCTTGGAGTCGGGCTTCGTTCTGGAACCTCTTCCAACCGCGGAGAATCTTGACGGTGTCGGCGTCCAGAGTGATGGTGCGCTGGCCCGCCGCGCTCTTCGGCGTGGAAGTGATCGTCTCCCACGCGAGCTGGACGACCTGGACTCGGATGTCGATCTGCCCGTCCACCAGCCGCGTGTTCGCCCACGGCAACCCCACCGCCTCACCCCGGCGTAGCCCCTTGACGGCGATGAGGTGGAACATCGGGAACAACCACGTGTGCCTCCTCGCGTGGGTCAGGAAGGTACGGGTCTGCTTGGGGGTCCAGACCATCACCTCGCCGGGTACGGTCCCGTCTTTCTCCCACTGGCGCACCCGGTCAGCGGTCCATACCAGGGGCCGTTTGCGGGGACAGGAGGGCAGGCGCACGTGCGAGGCGATGTTCACCGTGATGGGCAGGTCCGGGGAGCGGACCGCGTCCGACAGTGCGCTGCGCAGCGTGGCCTGGATCCGGTGCTTGGTCGACAGCGAGATCACCCGACGCCCCCGCACCGACCTCCGTACCTCCGGGTCCTCGGAGTCGCGGCACTCCAGGATGTGCACATTGGCCTCCTCCACCGCCGCGAACATCACCTCCACATGACGGGCCTGCAACCGATCCACCCGGACCTTGCCCAGGTGCGGGATGAGGTATTTGCGGATGTGCCCGTCATAGGAGGCCCGGGTACCCTCCGCCAGGTCGGGCTTGCCGTCCAACCACTGGCGCAACCACACCCCCACCAGCGGCGGCTCCCGCCGGACATCCACCCCGGCGCCGATCCGCTTGCGCACCTCCTCCACCTCCGGCAGAGGACGACGGCCCTTGAGAGCGGCCTGGATCAGGTCCGCGACCTGGACTTCAAGATCCTGCTCGCCCTCGGCTAGGGCCAGCAGCGCCTTCACATGGTCGAGCTGCCGCCTGGCCTCCTCCTGCGAGGCCAAGCCGCCCTTTCGGGCCTGGCGGCGCTTGCCCTGGTCGGTGCGCAGGAGTTCGAGCTGGAACCACCAGTTCCCGTGCCTCGGGTTCCACGCCCCATCCTCCCGACGCAACCGCGGACACTTCACCCCCAGCGCCCGACCACCGTTCTCGCTCCGGCACCCGCACCGCTTGAACACCGACCCCTCGTATGCGTTCATACGGTCGCTCACCCCTCTTCCGTGGTGTTCGTACGCGCACTGCACCCGCACCTGCCAGTGGTGACGGTCGAGGTCGTTGGAATCTCCAAGCCGAGGTAAGACAACACCCCGGCGGTCGGAACCACCCACGCCTTCCCCACTCTCCGGACCGGGACCGGGAAGGCCTCCTCGCGGAGCAACCGGTAGACGGTGGTGCGTCCCAGACCGAGCATCCGCCCCGCCTGGACTGGGCCCAACACCACCGGCAGCGAGGCGACCTCGGCCAGCATCACCGGAGTTTCCCGCTTCACCACAACCACCTCCTCACCGCCTCTGAACTGCGCGAACACGGCACGCGACCCCGCCGACGACGGGGCACCACGCATCCACGCTCGACCTCGCCGAGGTGGTCAAGCAGATTCGACGGATTGCCCGTCCGATGGGCGGAGAACCTCGCCCCTGTGTCCGCTTGGTAGGGATTCGGCCTGGGCCCGCCATGAGCCCATCCAGCACGGGAACCTGGGCCGACCGATTCGGGGCCGTCAAACGGCCCGACCGCCCCGGGCGACGCGTGCTGGGGCGATGGGTCGGACACGGCCAGTGGGGCGACGTCGGGGCGCTGGTGGCCCCGAGGACCCCGGGCACGGCGACAGCGGCGACCCCGCGCAGGGCCCCGGACTTCCCCGCTCCCAGTGGCCGTTCGTTGGCCCAGGTTGTGGGGCCAGGTGGAGGTGGATGGGTGTCGCCACCGGTGGGCCTCTTCCCTGTGTCGTCGTCTCGCCCCGATGAACCCCTATGAAGACGTCCCCGCAGCCGATGCGACACCCGCCCAGCGATCTGCCCAGGCCAGGCTGGTCCCGCTCCTTCCCGCGCCGCCCCTTCCACTCTCGAAGCCCTCACGAGTCGGTACCGATGCCGGGGCGTCCACCACGCGACGCCGGACGATCTCCACGCCCGAACTGCCACGCCCCAGCACCGCTCCGCTACCCATGTCGATACAGGTGAACAGAGAAAGGAAAAGCAGAAATGAAGGGGGGCGGGGTGCAGCGAAAGTGGCAGGAAGGGGTTTCCGGGAGGCCGCTGGGCGGGCGGTGCCTCCCGCCCTGCGGGGGCGTCGCCCGCCCCCCACGTGAAGAGAACTACCCACCGGGTATGAGTCTGGGCAGGCGTTGGACCATCTGAGTAGCACCTGACCTGCAAGAATGGCAGCGAAGGGGGATCCAGGAGCGCGGACCACCCGTTGGACCCCTTGCCGGACCACCCGTTGGACCCCTTCTCACGTCGCTCTCACTCGGGGGTCCACCCTCAGAACCACCCCGAAGAAGGACGACGGCACAAGGCGCTGCGGTGTCCACTCCAGACCGGACAGCCACCGCTCCGCCGCCCGCAGGTCGAGCCCGCCCCACCCACCGGAACCGGACCGCACCGACCTTGGATGAGCACACTCCAGGAGCGACAGAAAAGAAGGTGGCGCAGGCCTTCGTGAAGGAAACCACCCACCACCCCGCGTCTGCGATGAGACATCGAGCGAGAAGCCCTCGCGCAGCACGCCCCCGTCCGCCAGGAGCAGCACCCGGGCTCGCGAACGAGGTGGCGGCCGGCAGATCGCCTCGTGTGTGCATCGATCACCTCGCTCTGGCACGCGAGCACCCCGAACCGGGTTGTTTTCCAGCGTTTCCGAGAATGTCTTTCCAAGAGACCAGAGAAAGGGAATGCGAAGCGCTGGGGAGAGCAGCAGGAGGAGGAGACGACCGCACGGCAGGGCATCGCCGGGCTGGCGGGCCGAGGCCCGCCAGCCCCGGGGCGGCCCCGCCCTACGTGAAGAGGAACTACCCACTTGGGTATGTGTCTGGGTTGCGAAAGGCCTACCCGGAGCGGTTTTGACCTGCACTGATAACGCGGATGGGGTGGGCCGCTCTAATGGGCCCACGCACAGGCGGAGTCACAGGGACCCCGTTGGGCCCAGTCACAGGCGGAGTCTCCGGCGGAGTCACAGGCCCACCCCGCAAAAGCCACATAACCGGCACGCCTGGAAGTCGACCGAGCGCGTCGATTGGCTGGAATCCCATCTCGGGTGTTTTCTTCGCAGCCATTGATCGAGAAATACACGGCGGCCTCGGGGGCGCAGAAAAACGCCGGGGCGTCTCCTCCCGCAGGAGAAGACGCCCCGGACTGCTCGCGGTTTCCTCAGCCCCGCAGCGCCAAATAGATGCGGATGCGGTCGGTTAGCTCGGCGAACTCCTCCTCCACCGGCTCTGGCTCCACGCTCGGAGGTGTGGCCGGGTAATCCTCCGGTTCGGCCGGGCGGGGGTGAGGAATGGCTGCGAGGTCGAGGTAGGGGCGCACCAATGCTCCGGCGATCAAGTCAGGGTCAGTGTCCACCCGATCCTCTGACTCGAACAAGGCGGAGTGGTCGCGGTAGGCCTGCCCCCAGCGCGCCGAGGCGGTCGAGGCTCCAGTCATCCAAACCTCCAGATCAGGGAAGCCGGGACGGTCGGCGAACAGGTCGCCCCACTTGGCGGCGGTGGTGGTCGGGGGTGCGGTGGGCAGTGCGCGCGGGACCCGGCGGGGAATTCCATCCGATCGAGGGCTGAAAAGTGCAGCCAGAGCGGCGGCCAGCAGCGCGGCGGTCAGCGCCCACACGCGCCCGGCCATGCTGTGACACGGCCGCCGGTGACGGCCAACTGTAGGATCGTGCACGGTCTCCTCCTGGAGCTATCAGGTGGTGATCGCGCCCCGGTCCGGTGTTCCAGCACCGGTCGGGGCACCTGTCTTCTGTTGGTTGTTCAGCGTGTTCGTGCAGGCCGGGTGAGTGTCATTGGCCCCGGCGGCGTCTACCGCCCGGGGCTGCGCTTCCCGCCCGGACGCGCCCGGCACACGGCTTCCCACACCCGCCGGGTACGTGCGTCCTGCAGCGGGCTGGTCGATGGTCGCTCTGCCTCGCGAGGTGGTTCAACCCCCGACCCAAATCCCGCACATACACGGGTCGCCGTCAGCCCGGGCCTCGCAGCCCAATCCCGGAACCGCCAGCGCCTGTCGGCGTCCGGGCCCGGGTCCTGGCCACCCGGGAGGCGATCAGTGCGCGGCTGACCCCGAAGCACGCGGCCAACGCCGCGTAGCTCTCCCCGGCCTCGTGCCGGGCCAGCAGCTCGGCGTCGGGAACCCCCAGGTCCCGGGGCGGGCGGTGCCCGTAGCGGCGCACATGCCCCTCGGCCTTGCGTTGTAGGGTGCGGCGTTTGCGCAGCCGGACCAGGTACATCACGTTCTGGTGCCGCGCCCCGGTCCGGTCGTAGCCCCACAGCAGGGACGGGGCCTCCCCCTCGTGCCACAGCGCCAGGAAGGCACGGCGAGCTCGCCCCAACGTGCGGGTGAAAGCGGCGGGGTCCATGTTCAGGGAACGTTCGGCACTGCGTCGATCCTCGTGTTCGGCCAGGGCGGTGAGCACCTGGCGGTGGGCGGGTTTCAGTGCGGTCCAGATCTGCGCCAGGGCGAGGCGGTCGACGATGTGGTCCTCGTGGGAGTGGGCGGGTGCCGAGGCGCTGGTCCAGTACCGCACGAACGCCCGCGTCAGCAGGGCCTTGTCCTTGCCGCCCAGGCCGCGGACTTTGAGGTCCTGGTAATGCTGGGCCTTCATCGCCTTCCACCCGAGGGCGATCAGCTCCGTCTCCTCCGGGCGCTCGTGGGCGAGTTGGAGGTGTTCGGCGATGGCCTCCCACGCGGTCTCCGCGCGGTGCACCGGGTCCATGGCGTCCACCCACCGGCACTCCCGCGCCGCCCACACCGCCAACCGCACCACCTGGAAAGCCGTGTACCCGTGCCCCACCGGGTCATCGGCGCGGGGTGGTGGCAGCAACGGACCGAACTCACTCGACCCGCGCGGGGCATACACGACCGGCCCGCCCTGGTCGTCTCCTCGCCACGCCGCTGTTCTCAGCTCGGTCTTCGAAGGTGGCGGGAAACCGCAGTGAGCATGGGGCTGGGTGCTGTGTGGAGGCCCGGGAAGTGTCCGATGAGCACTTCGCGCAACGGCCGGTCCGGTCTCAGTCGTTTTCGCTGGGGTCAGGGGGCCACTGTTGAGAGAAAACGCTGACAACCCCATGACTGTGCGGGCATGGTGGTTATGACAAGCCGGTCATGGCCGGTCGGTATGCGGTCCGCGTAGTCTTCTGTGCCACCCGACCGCCCCGAGGTCTCCGATGGAAGGCACCCGTGCTCTGCGGAAATTGTGGCCGCCTGCGTAGCGACGACTGCTCTTGCGTCCCTGCGCGTTTTTGGCGCATGCCTCAGGTGCGGCGGGCTGTGGCCGATCAGGACGTCAACGCGCTGATCCGCCTTCTGTTGGTTGCGGCATACGGACTTGGCCCAGGACGCCGTCGCGCGGATGGTTGACCTGTCGCAGGCCATGGTCTCCCGGGTCCTGAGCGGACAGCGCGAGTTGCGCAAGCGGGAGACCGTCCAGCGGGTGCTGGAGGGTCTCACTCGCGGGTACGACATCCCTAGCCCGGTGATGGAACGCTTCCCGCCTGAACTCGGCCTGGAGTTGAACGGCTCCGGGCAGCAGACCGCGTCGGTCCTTGAGGGGGTGACCCGGCTGGATCTGGAGGAAGTCCCCGGGGTGGAAGCGCAACCGCCCTATTCGGTGATCAGTTCGGCCGTACTGTCGTGGTTGGTGTCCCACACCCCGTCCGTTTCCGAGAAGCTTCGGGGTGAGGAAGGTCCCGTAGCGGCTATCCGGGCTGCTGCGGCTGCGTTCGCGAGCCTGGACAACCGCTTCGGCGGTGATCATGCGCGGATAGCGGCCACGCAGTACCTCAGCGGCACGGTGGTTCCGCTGCTGCGCAGGTCGTACCCGAGCAGTATCGGGCGATCAGTGTTCGCGGTGTCTGCGGAGTTCGTGCTCTCGCTGGCGTGGATGTCCTACGATGCCCAGCGCAACGGGACGGCCCGACGCTACTTCGTGCAGGCCTTGGACCTGGCGGACCATGCCGAAGACCGCCTGTTGGGGGCGAGTGTGCTGTCGGCGATGAGCCACCAGGCCAACTACGTGGGCTCCTATGCCGAAGCGCGGGACCTGGCGCGGGCGGCGTTGACCGGAGCCGGGGAGCGGGCAACGGCGACCCTGCGGGCGCAGTTCCTGATGATGGAGGCGCGTGCCCATGCTTCCCTGGGGGACAAAGGTGCGTGTTCTCGGGCGATGGGCCACGCCGAGCAGGCCTTCAACCGATGTGACCCTGATGCCGATCCGGCGTGGATCGGGTACTTCGACCAGGCGGAGTACGCCGATGAAGTAGCCCACTGCCATCATGACCTGGGAGAAGCCCGTGCCGCTCGACGATCGGCCGAGCAAAGCCTGACCGCCTCCTCCGGGCAGGAGTACGCGCGCAGCCGGGTCTTCACCCGGCTCGTGCTGGCGTCCGCGATACTCGGGCAGGGCGAGGTCGAGGAGGCCTGTCACGTAGGTGCCGCGGTGGTGCCGCAGGTACAGGCGACATCCTTGGCCAGGTGTGAGGGATACCTGGACACGTTCGTCGACAGTGTGCACGCTTATCGGGGGCAGCCGGAAGCGGACCGGTTCCTCCACCAGGCCCGGACTACGGGAACCGTGAGATCCACGGGTCAGTAGGGATTCCAGCTCCGAGGGCGCCGGGGGTCGGCGAGGTCGGCGATCCGCCGAGCGATCTCAGCATCGATCTCAGGGCTCTCCCCACCCTTCTGAGCGGGCCAGGTCGTCATCCGCAACTCCCTGACCTGCTTGTAGAGGGGATAGCCGTCCCAGGAGGTGACGTCGAACCCATAGACGTCGCAGAAGTCGGCGTACTCGGTGTCGCTGTGCCAGCCCAGGTCCCGGTACAGGGCGGTCAAGACCAGGTCCCATTCGGGTGGGCCCCAGCAGATGCCGTCTAGGTCGAAGAGCACGACCCCTTGGGGGGTGGCCAGGACGTTGCCGATGTTGGCGTCGCCGTGGATGACGTGTGTGCCGAGGACAGGTGTGACCGTGGGCCAGCGGGCGGCGAGGTCCTGGTGGTGTGTGCGGAGCAGGTCGCGCTGGGCGGTGTCGAGTCCAGGGGCGGTGTCGATGCGTTCAGCCACGCGGTGGAAGGGGCCCAGGGCGGGCAGGCCGAGCGACGGTGGCGGGGTGAGGTGGTGCAGGGCGCGCAGTAGCCGGCCCAGTTCCCGGGGAACGGTCCACTCGCCCTGGACCGCCTCCCACAAAGTGACGACGAGGTCCTCGGCCAAGACGGGTTGCTTCCCGGGAAGGGGACGGGTCACCGGAAGTGACTTTTCGGCGAGCCAGCGGGCGGCCCGCACCTCCCGGTCGGCCTCCTCCCACCTGTCCGCGGAGCGCTCAACACGGGCGATCACGTCACTGCCAAGACGGAACACCGCTCGTTCTCCCATCCGAACGAGCTCGGGAAGTCCGTCAAGCCGTGAAGTGGGAACACCCAGGGCCCGAGCGGCAACACTGACAGCACGAGCGGCATGTTGGGCGAAGTCTTCGGTGTGGGCCACGGGTCTCAGGCTATGCCGGATCGACTCCGCCGCCCCATGACCACCAGGCATAGGCGGGCCGCGGAGAAGGAGTGCGTCAGGTGAGTGACGGGAGACAATCCCGGCACACCACCCTGTGGCTTTTATCAGGCACGGCGCTGCTCGACATGCTTTTCAGCTTGCAGCGGTGTGAGGATAGAACGTGCACCGAGAGCTAAAAGCTGGGGCTTCTTCGTCTCCTTGAAGAAGTTATCGTCGGTGGTGACGAAGACATCACCCTCGTAGTGGATATGACACCACATGGCTTCGACGTCGAGGCGGCGGTTGCGCCACTTACGCTCGACGATGTCCTGGGCCGTACCAAGCGGCGCATCGTCGATAGCATATTGCAACTCGAACGGATGGGAAGGAAATAGCACTGCGTGGATGCGTTCCAGCAGGATCAGGTCGTCGTCTCCAATGAGCACCATCTGGCCCAAATAGCCGACACCCAAGGTCGCAGGTGGCCGTAGAACCTCCAGATGGTCTAAGTCGAGCCTGGCCAAGCGCTGCTCAAACTGACCAAAGTTCGTCAGGTAGACGCCCGTACGCTGAAATTCTGATGCGCTACTGGCGACCAGCCGCAGATGGACGTTCCCGACCGAGTGTGCTGCAAGAAGCTGACGTAGAGATCCAGCCACCGGCTGTCGATTCTCATCCAAAGCGATGATGCAGTTAGTATCGAGCGTGAGTTTCACTACGAAGCTTCCCATCTTCTTGACAGGTCAGCTTCAGAACAGGCCGTTGCCGATTCGGTGCAGACCAGCGGCACCGGGTTATGTCTCAGGTTGCGATGCATAGGGTCCCACCTCACACAGATGCTCGATCTCTTCAGGAGTGATGTCATTGCGCAACATCCAGTTCGTCAGTCCCACCCGTTTTCAGTGTCCTCTTGGTGACGCCGACGGTCAGCGTCGATGGTGCTCTGAATTATATTTATGGCCCACTCGTAGTCGGATCGAAGGTCTGGATCCTGGACTTGGCTCGCGGCCTGTCGCGCGCGATCAAGAGCATCGGTGAGTTCCGAGGATTCGCCGTTCCAGCCACCCCAATGGCTCGGATGCAATCTGTCCCGGTAGCTCTCCCGAACCTTGTGGTGGACGTCGTTTTGGCGAGCACGCGTCATGATCGCCTCAGCAAGAACCGGATGGTACAACGGCCACGTATCGACGCTTCTCAGTACCTGGGTCAGGGCCAAGAGGTAGTCCGCGTCGAGTTCGGGGAGGATTTCAATGAGAGCCGTCCCCTGAGCCTGGGTTAGACGATCGTTAGTGGCTGTGGCGACCACGCGGCCGAGGCGGTCTTGAACGGTGGGGTCGAGAGAGAGATTCTGGCGGAGCCAGGATGCGAGCGCGGTGGAGTGGTTGTCATAGACAGCTCCGAGGTCGTGCAGGTCGACGGGTAGCGCGATATCTGCGGCGTCCTGTTCAGTGAAGTGGTCGAGTACGAGGTCGGGGTGGGAGGACGCGATTCCCGTGAGCGCGTTCTCGATCTCATAGGCCCCGTAGTCAGCGCGTGCGATGAGCCGGAGAACTGCGGTGGCCTCTTCCCTGGTGAGTCCAGCTCCGTACGATGCTGCGTCGAGGCCGCTGGCTTCTGATAGAGCACAGGTGGCGGCGGTATCGGTGATGTCTTTACCGAGCATGAACGGGACAGCTTCCAGTGGCGCTGCGCGAAGGTAGGGGCCACCTGCACTGAGAAACTCGTTTGCAACCTTGGGATCGGGATCACTGGTGCCCGTAACCCAGAGGGCATACAGGCCGTCGACGTGGTCCCAGGCGTTGCGGTCGAATCCGTGAGCGATCGCCGTTTTTACGGCTGTGCGCTCGCTGACGACAGCCTCCTGGAGCCACATCAAGGCTTCATGGGGATTGTGCTGCAGCATGAGGTTGATCAGGTGCTGCAAGCCTCGGTCGAGGGGCCCGGGTTCCCGGTCAGCGATTCCGCGGATGATGTCGAGGAGGAGTTCTGGTGCCCGTTGTGCGATGCGCTGCCAGATGGACCACAAGTTGCAGGATCGGTCGTGATGGAGGTTGATAACGTCGCGGGCAGTGCGGTCTAGCAGGTCAAGCATTTCAACAAACGTGTCCAAGTCGAGGAGGCGCCGGACAATGTCATCGTCTCTGGCGTCTTCGAGTTCGTGCCGACGGTGGACCTTCTGTTTTGACTGCTCAGCACGCTCGGCCTGGATTTCGCTCTTGGTCAGGCCTGTTAGACGCTCACGTTCTGTTGCTCGGGAGGCTTCGAGCTCCTCGAGTGTGGGCACGTCGTCCGGATGGACCCTGGTAGGTGTGAGCCATCTGCCGAAAAGGACGTCTGCGACGTCATCCTCGAGGTGGTCGACACCGTCGAGTGCGGCCAGAGTCGTGAGTGCGGCATGCATGACGCGTGACGACATTGCGCGCTCTGCTGGCCAGGTGAGGGTGTGGCGCACGCGCCGGCGGAGAGCGGGGATGGGTGTTCGCCGTGAGATCTCGGTCAGCACGGTGATGGTCGCCAGGTCGTCATCTTCCCAGGAGAGGATGATGCGGGGCTCGACTCCCTGGCCGAAGTGTCCGTGTGGTTGACGCAGGGCTTGCTGCAACAGCTCGATGGCCTCAGAGGCGTGGTGAAGGTTCTCGGAGAGGGCCTGGTCGAGAAGGAGCGCTCGGATCTGGTCGCGTACCGTTCGCATCGCGGTCGCGGAGATAGATTTTCCTTGCATCGAGAGCGTCCGTGGGGCTGTCTGATCTGTTACGACTTCTTCCTTCACCAGAAGGGGTTTGAGGGCGAACAACGGGGTAGCGGCGCTTTCGTCCTGGCCAGGTTCGGTGAGCCATCCGGTGACTTGCGCGACGATGCGTTCCGGGAAGGAAGGGTCGGGGAGTTTGACCAGGTTGCCGAGGTGCTGCTCGACCGCCCACCGTGCGTTCTCTGGGTTCGAGTGGGACGGCTGCGGGGTGCGCTGGTGTAGAGCCCATAGCGCGTCCAAGGCGGTTTCGAGGAGTTCGGGTGCATGGACGGCAGCACGCGCGTACAGGGCAGGTAGCTTGCTGCGAACGTCGTCCCGACCCAGGGGTGGCAGACCACTGAGTTGGCGCCACAACCGTTCACCACTGCCCTGAGGGATTGGCGTGTTGTTCTGATCCTCCTCATCCAGTCGGAGACGAAGGTCCTCCAGCACGTCGAGCAGTGCTCGCGGTTGAGTCGCCGCGAGCTGTGGGAAGTGGCCGAGTTCGTCGTGCAAGTCGCCATAGGTCAACGTCTGGAGGCGCTGACGGATCGTCGCCCAGATTCGATCCATCACACGGGGGCCGTCGCACCTGGACAGGCGCCAGTCGAGTTCACCGAGAGACATCATCAGCCGGTGCTGGTGCTCTCCGTGACCGAAGGCTTTCCAGAGCTCGGTGGCGAACCCGGTATCGAAGTTGCCACAAGCCGCTTGTTCTTCAAGGATGCTGTCGGCCACGATGTCCGGTACGACCCGGAACACATCGCCCTGTTCCACGAGGACACCGTGGTCGGTCAGCGAGGCGATAATCCGCACCAGATCTGGGAGTGGCAGGTCGCAGAAATCTGCGATCTGGTTCATCAGTTCGTGGTCCTTACGGGGTACTGCTCCGAGTGCGGCGTAGGTGGCCAGGACCTTGTGTGTGGTGCTGCCGTCGAACCCATCGATGTCGGGCTCACGTAGGTCGCGGTATCGCGCAAGGACCGTTTCGCGCAGGTTGGCGTCAACAGCGAGCGCTGCGGTCAGCTCCCCGTGTCGGATGAGGTTGGTGGTGATCACTGCGACGTACGGACTGTGTTGTGCCTGACCTGCTAGGTAGGACCGCAAGTCAAAACCCAGCCCCATCCCGTCCGTGAGTTCTCTCACGAGACTCTGCGCCTGTGTTCTCGTGAGCTCACCGACCGAAACACTCGTTCTCTCGGAAGGCCGGAAACCCGCCAGGATCACCTGTTGGTTAACGGCTTCCAGCGCGCTCGGACGAGTCGCCAAAACGACTTGGACGTCTTCCCGACTGCGCGCGAACCTCAATAGCGGCGCGAGCGCCTCGATGTCGACGTGAGCGTCATCGACTACGACCACCGAAGCGCCGCCCCGAAGCTCACCCATCGCCTTCTCACTGAACACCCATCCGGGCCTCAGACAGATGACAAGCAGGTGCGGTTGTCGCTCCCGCAGTTCGAGAAGCGACTCGGTCAAGAGGCGAGACTTCCCCCGGCCACCGGGTCCGGTCACTACCACGACTTGCCGGAAATCGCCCGAAAAGCGGTCGAAAGCAGCCCTCATCGTGTCCATCTCGATGGTCCGGCCGGCGAGAGCACCAAGATCGTTCATCACAACCTCGGGGCGCCGTCGGCTGTCCGCGAACGTCTCGATCGGCACGAAGGCGTCGTCCGAACTCTCCAAAAACAGCCGCCTGACCTCCTGACCCCAGAACTCGTCAAGGATGTCCCGCTGGATCTGCACCGGCAGCTCACGCAGCTTCACGGTCAAGTCCCGCCGATCCCACAACTGCCATTCCGGATGCTTCTTGATCTCCTTGCGTGCACCAGCCTTCGCCACATCGGCGTAGACGAGATAGAACTCTTTGGCGCCCTTGAACGTCAGTGCCTGTACCGCCTTGCGCACTTGGGCTGGTGGCAGGGACGTGAGGTGCTTGCACTGCCATGCTGCGGGCACACCATCATTGAAGTGGCCGAACAAGTCGATGCCGTCCTGAGTATCACCAGAGACGCCCCAGCGAACGACATCCGCGACGTGTCGCACATCCGTGCCGAGAAGTGGCTGTGCCTTCAACAGCCGCTCAACGAAAACCTCGAAGCGCATGGCCGAGAGCCAGGGGGTGGGGAGCAGCTGGGGCTCTCTGTCACCGAAGTACCAGTCGCGCGCTGATCCCGGCTCAGGCTCTTCCGCACGCTTCCCCGACATTTGATCCCCAAGTCCACGAACCCGTTGAGCCTTCGACCCCGCTGACTCGCGACTTTTTCCTGTCGTGAACCCAACGACGGCTACGCCACATTCTTGCAGGCGGCACCGACATCCGACCAGGGATGGATCGGAGTAGCGCAGCTTCAGGGACAGGCATCTCCGCTCCGACAGACATGAGAGCGAGTGACGGGAGGCAGCCCCAGCACCCGTCTCAAAGAAGCGGAATCTCAGCAAAACCCAGGAGTTCAGTGCAGGTTCGGGGGACGAGAGTGGTTGATCGGTACCCGCATCTCCCAGTGCCCTTGGCCCTCAGTTGTCTCACCGGTGGGCCGGTCGCAGGGGCATCGCCAGGCGTTCGCATCATCCACACCGGCGATGGGGGGCCAGAACCGGAACCTCACCTCCTGCGTTCGTGGCCCGCTAGCACCAGGAGGGAGATGCTCGATATGGAACCGATGGGGAACATGTGCGTGCAGGACCAGAGGGAGCGGTAGGGAACACTGGCTGTTGCCTGTATGTGCAGTGGCCGCGACCCGGTAATCGCGCGGCACGGTAATTGAGCCGAATAGGTCCTGGCCTGCGGCGCGCGACGGTTCCGTGGTGGTCTGAATCTCTCCAGGGTGTGGCGGCCCCAGGTCGTCGTGGCGCTGTTCTCGCCTGATCTCAAAGTCCTGTGTATTTTTCACTGTGCCGACAACCGGACCTACGAAGGTGGAGTTACGGAAGTCAATGTGATCGCTAACGTGGCTGGCGTCCTGCTTGCGATTGTCGGGAAAGGCGACGCTCGCCGAAAACTTCTGCTCAGGGTGCAAGGGCTCAACAGCGCGTGGACCATCGGCCTCGCTGTCATGCCTTATCTCAGTACCAACGGGAGCGGGTGAAAAAGGGGAGGCGGCGTCCCACAGTTCGAGAAGGCGGTGGACTTCAGCGTCAACGTTGGCGCCGCGGATGGCTTCAGCCAGAACCTCAGCGATCATCTCAACGGCGCCCTTGGTTGGAAGCGTGGGTTTGATGAGGGTGTCATGGATCTTGGTGTGGGACATGGGCACCCCCTTGTCATCTAGGAAGCGCTGGATCTGACGGGCGGAAAGCCATCCGGCCCGGTGATGTAGTTCATGCAAGGAGCGGTTGAGGTCGGCAAGCGGGCCTGTCGGGAGATCAGGGCGCTTCCAGGGCCGTGGCATGCGGTGGCTCCTTCCAAGCCGGGAGTACGGTGGTGTCAGAAACTGTCAGACATCCTGCCAGGCGCAGCCCGGCGCTGTGGCCATCTGTCAGGTTTCGGCCGATGATGGACGTACCCGTCACCGACCGTCCATCTCTCCTTTCACAGAGTCGAAGCTGGTCTCACCAATCCGTTTCGATTCTGTGGAAGGAATGCCGTGTCCCCTTCACGCCCTCTGGTCGACGTGGCGATCGCCGTGCTGGACACCGCCCCGAGCTGGCCCCTGCTGCTAGTTGTATTATTTGTGGTCGTTCCTGCAGTGTGGTCGCGCAACCCTCTCCTCCGACACCGCGCTCTGCGGGTTCTCCGCCTGATACGCCCCCTTCCTAAATCTGAGGACGGGGGTGGTGAGCCACCCGCGACCTAGGAAGCTCTGCCTCGGCAGGCGCCGTAGATACGGCATGCCGTATCTACGGCGCGTTTCGCGCCGGGTGTGATGAAGGTGGTGATGCGTGTCGACTTCGGTGAAAACGTGTTTCCGGACTTTCCGGTGCGTACCGGGTTCGAGGGAGCCTGTACCGTGCGTGGTCGTGCAACTGTAGGTTGACCGGCATGAGTAACTGGGGCAGCCGGTTCGGGGCGTGGATCGAGCACCTGAGGCGCACACGGCCGGTGTTCCAGTCCAAGTCGGACCTGGTGCACTCCCTCGCCCGCAGCATCCGCGCCTGCGACCCGGCCCTGGAACTCCACCCCGGCGACGGCCGAGGGACCGAGCGCGTGGACCTGCGCGCGTCCGTCCCCGCAGTGGGGGTGCACTTGGCCCTGCGGCTGCGCTACCCCCGGGCGGCCTGGAGCGGGACCGTGGCGGGCGAGCGCTTCGCCCTCAAGAACCACAGCGCCCAGGACCTGACCTGCTACGACGTGGTCCGCGACATCCGCGACCTGGAACGGCTGACCGACCACCGCCTGGGCTGGAGCGGCGGCGTCCTGCTCCTGATCAACGACGCCCTGTACTGGAAACGCCCCGACCACCACCGGACCGCCATCCACGACGCCTTCCGCCTCTACGAAGGCGCCCGCCTGGCGGGCGTCCGCGCCTGGCGCCCCTACGCCGGCCAGGGCACCACCGCCAAGCGGGAAGAGGCCCTTACGCTGCGCGGCGCGTACCGGTGTACGTGGTCGTGGTACTCCCGGTTGGAAGGCCGCCGGGGCGACTTCCGGCTGCTGACCGTCCCCATCGGCAGGCGAACGCCCTTGTGACCGCCGGGCACCGCGCGGTCGGCGGCCGAACGTCGAACGAGAACCTCGTGAGGTGCCATCGGACGCCAGCGACAGGGCGTGCGTGCTCCGTTCGTGCTCCGCGGTTTCGGAACTGGGCGACACCGGGCAGCATGACATGACGCCAGGCGGCACGGCGGATCGGATGGGGTGACATGAAACGGTACGTAGCGACACGCCACGGTACGTAACCGGCGAACTTCTCATCCGATGGCCGCAGGTTCGAATCCTGCCGGGTGCGCCACAAAACCCCAGGTCAACAGGACGTACGAGTCGAACAGGCAAGGCGCGCGGCACCGATCGGGGCCTGGAATGCTCCGTGTGTGCTCCCCAGTGCAAGGTCTCGTACAGGTGGAGGGGACCTCGCGGAGCATTCTGCCGTTCCGTGACCCTGCGGGCCCGGCCGCCCAGGGGCCCGCGTCCGCCCGCCAGCGCCCCACATGACGTGCTTCGTGCCGAGTGTGATGGAGGCTCTCGGCCTGTATTGAGTTTGGCAGGGCTGTGTTGCCGGATTCTCAAGCCACAGTGCTCGGTTGCTTGTTCGCGCACTCTACGGGTGTCAGCCAGATCGATCGCCCAGTGCCGACGCTGCCGGTGGTGTCAGGGCGTGGAGCGGTCGCCGGGGGCTGCGTCGCATTCTCGCGCGGATGGCCGTGGGATGAGCAGAAAGACCGCGGCGGCTCCGGCGACCGAGAACGCGATGGCCCACAGGTAGGCCGCGGAGAAGCCGCCGGCGGCCAGGGCCCCGGCGTAGATCGCGAGGGCGAGGGCACCGCCGATATGCGTGGCGGTCTCGAAGATGCCCGAGATGGCCCCGCGTTGGCCCGAGGGTGCGTTCCCGATAGTCTCACGCGTCAGGGCGACGTGGTTGATCCCGCCGCCAAGGGCCGCCCACACGGTGAGCGCCAGCCCATAGGCCCACAGCGGGGCCGAGGAGGACACAGCGGCCGGTACGGCCAGGGCCGCTCCGCTGAGTACAAGACTGGCTCCCGCGATGAGGCGGGTGCCGAAGCGGCGCAGTACGGGACCGATCAACGCACTGGCGATGATGACGATGACCAGCACCGGGGAGAGCAGCAGGCCGGCTTGGGCGGGTGTGGCCCCTGCGGCCAGTTGCATCTGCAGACTTCCGATCACGCTCACGGCCGTGTAGGCGGCGGAGTGAGCAGCGATGCCCAAACTGCCGCCCAGGGTTCGCGGGGATCTCAGTAGCGACAGGTTCAGGAGCGGATCGGTGGCCTTGACCTGCCGAAGGACGAAGAGCCCCAAGAGTGCGCCACCCAGGGCAGCCGCGGGCAACCACGCATGCAGGGGCTGCTCTTGGCCGGCTGAGGTGAGCCCGTAGAGCACCCCCGCCAGGCCAGCGGCGGCCAGTGCGACGCCGAGCAAGTCCAGCGTTCTGCGTCGAGGCTTCTGGGCATCGCGGGGGAGGAGTGCGATCGCGGCCAGCACGGCGAGGACCGCGGGCACGGCCGCACACAGGAAGATCCACCGCCACCCCACGACCGTGGTGACGGTCCCGCCCGCGATGACCCCGAGCAGCCCGGCGGCGCTGCCGGCGACCGCGTTGACCGCGAAGGCACGGCTGCGCATCGGCTCCTGGACGAACAATTGCCCGGTCAGGGCCAGAGCGGCGGGTAGGGCCAGCGCCGCCGCGACTCCCTGCAGCACCCGGGCGGCCAGCAGCACTCCGAAGACCGGCGCCGTACCGGCCAGGGCCGACGCCGCGGCTAGCAGGCTGAGACCGATGACCAGTGTGAGGCGGCGCCCGATGAGGTCGGCGATACGACCGCCGACCAGGACGAAACACCCCAGTCCGAGTGAGTAGGCGTTGACCACCCACGTCAGGTTCGCTGAGCTGATCTCCAGTTCACGCCCGATGGCCGGCAGCGCGGTAGCCACCGCGGTGCTGTCGAACAGCGCGAGGAAGACCGCGCTGCCCAGGACGACGGCCACGAGCCAACCGGGCTGATGCGGGCGGGCATTCACCATCGTGGCCGATCGCCCCGTTCTCCAGGGGTGAGGTCGTAGCCGTATCTGCGGGCGGTCGAAACGATCGGCTCCTTCGCAAAGTGGGTGGCTAGCTCACTGGTGATCCACTCTGCCCAGCCACCGACTCGCCCTTGCCGCATGACTCGGCCCGTTCCGCTGGCTTTGCGGTCCTCATGCGCGCGCATCGCGTCGAACGTGCTTCCGCGCACCGCTTCCTCGATGAGGTGTCGAGGTGGGTGAAGGTCGGACCGTGCCAGTGCGTCGGCGACTGTGGGCACGGGATTGGATTTCAGGTCCTCGAACCGTGTGAGGGCCCTCGGCACTTGGCGCTCCTCGATGCTGCGTTCCGATTGGTTATAGAAGCGTGCCCAGTCTTCGATGGGGGTGTGGCCGGTGTGGTCAGGCTCCAGGAAGAAGGACCTCATTTCCTGACCAGCAGGCAGTTGGTCCCAATCCTCTTCTGTGAAGGACAGGCGCCATCGGTACCAGGGGTGAGGTGGGCCGCCTAAGAGTTCATCTCATTTGGCCAGTCTGCGGTAGCAGATCAGCGTGCAGGAGATGCCGGCGAAGGCCAGAAAGTGGTCGGCCTTGCGCTCGTAGCGGCGGTGTAGGCGGCGGCATCCGGCCAGCCAGGCCATGGTGCGCTCGAGCTATCGCGCTGTTGCACTGGTTCCGCCGCCTGCGCATCCGCTGGGAGATCCGCGGCGACATCCACCACGCGTTCGTCACCCTCGAGTGCGCCGTCATCTGCTGGCGACGACTGCGCACCGCACTTTGTCGGGAGCTAAGGGCAGGCGGTGCGACCCAGGGGATGGCCTGCTCGATGCGTCAGAACGCACCCACAGCAGTCGGGCCCGCGCAGCCTCACAGCCGGGATCTCAGCACGTCGACCTCACAGCCCGGCGCGAAGGGGTCGAAGCCGTGCTCGACCAGCCAGCGGACCCCCAGCAGGCTTCGCAACGACCACCACGCGCGGATCACGTCGAGGTCGACGTCGGTGCCATAACCGGCGATGACGTCGTCGAGGTGCTCCTCGTGTCCGAGCGTCAAGGTGGCAAGGTCGAACAGGGCATTACCCCGGCCCGCCTCGGACCAGTCGATGATGCCGGTGACCTCGTCGCCGTCGACAAAGACGTGCTCGATCTGCAGGTCGCCGTGCGTGAACACCGGAGTCCACGGCCGGAGCGCGGCCTCGGCGACCTGGCGGTTGCGGGTGACCAGGTCAGCGGGTAGGACACCGTTCGTCACGAGCAACTCGCACTCGCCGTCGAGTTCCGCCGCCAACTCGTCGGGACCCCGGCGGCGCCGGCCGGGCCAGGGCGGCAACGGGGCCTCGTGCAACTGCCGGATGACGGCACCCGCCGCGGCCCACGCCGCTGACGACGCGGTCGACGGCTCACCGAGACGGCCGAGCACCGTCCCCGGGACGGAGGCGATCGCAAGCACGGGCGGCTTGCGCCACAGGACCTCCGGAGTCGGGACCGGCGCGAGGGACATCGCCTCGGCCTCGACGTCGATGCGCGCCTGATCGGCGTCCACCTTCAAGAACACGTCGCCAGCGCGCAGGGTCGCGCGCTCGGAATGGGCGACGACGACTTTGATCTCATCCATGGGCGACCAGTATCCCGGGGATGATCGCCGACGTCGTCGGGTTTATCGCGTGCGATTACGCGGCTGACCACGTCCCGCTACCCGGCGGCCTCGTGAACGATACCGACCTCTGACCAGGTCAAGCCCACCACTTTTGTTAGGAGTCCTTAGAGCTCATCTCATTTGGGTTCTCGGTGACCTGGCCGCGTGTCGATGGTTGAGCGGTTGGTGCCGGACGGACTGTGGGAGCTGTTCCAGAGGGTGGTGCCCGAGGCACCCACCCGACTCCGCTCTCGCCGCGGGCCGGGGCGGCGCAGGCCCGCCAAGCTGCACGGCGACAGGGGATACGACTACGACCACCTGCGCCGATGGCTACGCCAGCGGGGGATCGTCCACCGTCTGGCCCGTAAAGGGGTGGAGTTCTCTCAGCGGTTGGGACGACACCGGTGGCAGGTGGAGCGCACCATGGCCTGGTTGGCCGGATGCCGCCGCCTGCACCGCCGCTACGAGCGCGAAGCCGATCACTTCCTGGCTTTCGCCGGCATCGCCTCACACTGATCTGCTACCGCGAACTCACCAAATGAGCTGAGCTCTAAGAACTCCTAACGGAATGGTTTTCGAGGTGGTTGGATCGTTCCGGGACCGTTGATCGGGGTGTGGAGCGGCTCGGCCGAAGCCGTGGGAAGTCGATGACGATATCCACGAAGTCTTCCTCACCTTCGGATGCGAACCCATCTGCCGACGACGCCTGTCACAGCCGGTCCGAGTCTCCGCTCTCCCGCAGTAGCCATTCCCTGACCGAAGGAGCACGGTCGAGCAGCCGACTGACATGCATGCCTTCTTCGCGTGAGGTCACCCTCGGCAGCGAGGTGAAGCCGTCGGGAAGCACGTCTAGCAGGCTCAGCACGCGGCCTCCGGTACTCAAGGTGACCAACAGCTCACACCGCAACTGACGTGGAACGTCCGGGCGATGGGACAGGCTGTTCCACAGGGCCGGCCACAGGTAGTGGCTTCCGTCGGGCGCCGCATTCGCTTGCACCCATGCCGGGTCCAACCGCTGGTTCAAGCCGAGGGCACGCGCACGCTCTTCTAGCCTGAACAGCGAGGATGAATCGATGACCTTCACCTCGCGAGGAAGCGGCTGATCGAAGTGCATCGCCCCATGCTGCCCGACGACACCCCACGTCAGGCAGCCGACCCCAGATAGTCATTCCGTTAGGAGTTCTTAGGAGTACCTCATCGTTCTGTCATCGATCTCGTGTTGGACGCCCGTCCAACGAGCCGCCGCGCCGGCCGAGGTAATCGGGGCAGGGCACCCGCGCGGGCGCTGGAACCTGACCGCCGACCGGCTCGACGTCATCGGCGCACAATGGGGCTTGGCCGGGGCAGAGGCGGCCCGCGTCCAGTGGCGCGGTACCTGCGTCTCGTACGTCAGGTCCGTGTGTTCGTTGCGTACTGTGGGCGGCCGCTGGTCCGGTAGACCTGGATCGTTATGCCACCCGTGAAGGCTCGGGAGTCAACCAGGTCGAGTGCTGCGTCCGGACCGGTGTCGGGGAACAGCCGTGTGCCCTGGCCGACGACCACGGGGTAGGTCAACAGGGTGATCGCGTCGACAAGGTGGTTGTCGAGTAGCCAGCGGACCAGGCTGCCGCTTCCGTGGACCTGTAGTTCCCCTTCCCGCTTGGTTTTCAGCTCTGCGACGGCGGCCGCGACGTCTCCGGAGAGGACGGTCGTGTTCGCCCATCTCGGGTCGCTGAGCGTGGACGATGCCACGTATTTGGGCCGCGTGTTCAACGCCGCTGCGATGGGGCTGGTGCTCGGATCTGGCATTGTTCCCCAGGAGCCGGCAAAGATCTCGTAGGTCCGTCGGCCGAACAGGAAGGCATCGGCGCGCTGGTAGACCTCGCCGAGGAACATCTCGGCCTCGTCGCCGAAGAGCGGCAGGGCCCATCCGCCGCGTTCGAAGCCGCCCCTGCGGTCCTCGTCCGGCCCGCCGAGTCCCTGCATCACCCCATCGACAGAGACGTTCGTGATGGTCGTCAGCTTCATGGCCGCAGATCCCTTCTCTTTGGTCGGCCGTCGTTCAGATAGACCGGACCATCCCGCGGAACTCATCGGCCCCATGCAAAAACAACTAAGAGCTCGTCTCATCTGGTGAGTGCGCGGCAACAGATCAGCGTGCAGGCGCCGCCCGGCCAAGTTCCACGGCGACAAGGCCTGCCATTCCCGCGACCGGCACCGATGGCTGCGCCAGCGCCGGAAGACCCCGCCCACCGGGCGAAGTCCGTCGCCGATGAGCTGCCCCTGCTCGTGGCTCATGGAACCTCCGATGCCGATACGGAGGGGGAGCGGGCCCTGGCAGCCGCGGAGCGCTTGGAATCCTTGGACGTCCACGTCACAGCCCGTGGTGTGGCTGGCGGCTCCTGGAGCGAGAGCGGGCCTCGCTCACGGGTCACTACCGCGGCGTGGGCCACCACGGCACTCCGCAGCTCCTCATCAACCCGATGGGGCGCGCCATGAAGGGCAAGTGGTCGGGGTTCGGCAAGGACTTCTCGGTCGACTCCGGCGAGTGGGCCCTCACGTGGGTGGACCACGCCTCCTCACACAGGACCATCCGCGAGTACCACATGAGGCTGTGAGTGCTCATCGCTCGTCACGTCCCCTCGGCCGGGCCGGTGATGAGCGCGACCACGGTGCTGCCCCGGCGGAACCTGCCGCGCGCCACCAGGTCGTAGACCCCGGCGAGCATCTTGGCCACGTAGATCCGCTCCAGCAGCACCCCGTGGCGCGCGTGGAACTCCTCGATGAAGGCGGCCAACCCAGGTGGATGCTTGGCGAATCCCCCGAAGTGGTAACCGGTCTCGATCGACCAGTTGTCGGTCACCACACCGGCCTCCTCCTGGAACCGGCGTACCTCCTCGGTGAGGAAGTCACCGCCCTTGAGCACCGAGAAGCCGATGGCTTCCTGCGTTGGGGCCAGACCTGCCGCCAGACCGGCGAGTGTTCCACCCGTGCCGCACGCACAGCAGATGGCGTCGAAGTCCTCGTCGATCTCGTCGGCGATCGGAGCGCAGCCGCGCACGGCCAGGGCGTTGCTTCCACCTTCGGGCAACAGGTAGAAGTCGCCGAACCGCTCGTGCAACCCGTCGACGACCGCGGGTGTGTGCTTGGACCGGTAGGTCGTCCGGTCCAGGTACTCCAGCCGCATGCCCTGTTGTGCGGCGTAGGTGAGCGACCAGTTGAGCGGAAGGTGCTCTTCGCCTCGGATGATGCCGATGGTCGAGAACCCGCACGCCCTGCCGGCCGCGGCCACCGCTCGGATGTGGTTGGAGTAGGCCCCGCCGAAGCTCAGCAGCGTGGAGTGGCCCTGCCCGTGTGCCGCACGGAGGTTGGGGTGGAGCTTGCGCCACTTGTTGCCCGGCACCTCGGCGCTGATGAGGTCGTCGCGTTTGAGCAGCAAACGGACCCCGTGCTCGCGCAGGAGCTCATCGTCGACTTCCTCCAGCGGTGAAGGCAGCCGCACGTCCGCATGGCCACAGCCCGTGAGCTCCACACGGCCCAGGTTAGTCATCACGAAACGCGGCACACACCAGAGCCTCCATAGCTCCCGGCGCCAGACAAGTTGTCCCGTGCCACGCTTCCTCATCCTTGACCAGCCATCCCAGGTCTGCTTTCCCGAAGATAGCCCCGACAACGTCGCTCTGGCGGGCCCGACAGAACCGCTCTGCTCAACCTCTACAAGACGATCCAGCGAACCATCGAAGCCCTCAACGGGGACTTCCAGGTGATCGTGAGGCGACGATCATGCCGTCCACCGACAGCGGGAACAGCGCCGCACGCCACTCCGGCTCGCTCTGCCGCAGGGCGAGTTCATACATATGGCTGTAGCTCACCACGGCCGCGATCACGGCCAGCATCAGCACGGCGACGATAGTGGTCCAGCAGGACCAGCGGGAAGAATCCATTGCAGATCATCGCCTGTCCAGGGACAGGTCAGTGCTCAGGACCAGGGAGCCCAGTCCTGATGGGGGAATGGTCGAAGTCCCCCTCGGACACGAACCCTTTCCCCACGGGAAGCGTCGACCTTCTGGTGCGGGTCGAGTCGGATCTCGGCCCGCACTTCTGTTTTCCACGGCTCAGCGCGGTAGCCGGTCACAGCCAGCCGACGCTCACGGCCCACCCCACCCCGTCTCTCCGGGAACACCAGGCCGCTTCAAGGTGAAGGCGGCCCCGCTCGTCGGTGACGACGGATCGCACGTGAGCGCTTGCACTGGTCCAGGACGAGGGCAGCGAGCGGCGGAACGGACCGGTTCGGTCTGTCGCGGCTCAGTTCGTGCATACGTGCGGTGACGCTCGCCTGCACGGCCGCGGCGCGAAGGGACTTGGAGCGGACCAGCGTGCACGGCGGCTCGACTTCGGCGTCCTGGCCCGCGAGCCACCGCTGAGGGGCGTCGGGCTGTTGGGCCAGTGCGGTGGCCACACCCACGAGCGAGAACCCTCGTGTGAGCACGTCCTGCGCGACCCGCGCTCGCCGGATACCACCGGTGAGCATGAGGGGCACCGAAGCGTGTTCTACGAGTTCTCCGGCGAGTTTCAGGAAGTAGGCCTCGCGTTCGAGGGTGCGTCCGTCCGCGGGGTGCCCCGCGGTGGCGAGTGATTCGACGCTTCCTCCTGAGAGTTCGACGAAGTCGACGCCGTCGCTGAGCCAGTCGATCACCTGGCGTGCGTCGTGGAGGTCGAAGCCTCCGCGCTGGAAGTCCGCGGAGTTGAGTTTGACGGCGATACCGAAGCCCGCTGACACGCGCGCACGGACGGCGGCCACGACCTCGAGGAGCAGCCGGGCGCGATCGCGCAGCGACCCGCCCCACTGGTCGTCACGCCTGTTCACGAGCGGGGAGAGGAACTGGGCGAGCAGGTAACCGTGCGCCGCATGGATCTCGACACCCGCGAAACCGGACTCTTCCGCCAGCGCCGCCGTGGTGGCGAACCGTTCGATGGTCTCGTGGATGTCGTCCTCGGTCATCGGTACCGGCGTGGCGAAGAGTTTGGACAGCGAGCCGACCCTCACGGGGACCGCCGAGGGAGCGAGCGCTCTCGAGCCGGTGTCGCGCTGGACCACGCGACCCGGGTGGTTGATCTGCATCCACAGCGAACTGTTCAGTGCCGCCTGTGCCCATGCCCGGAAGGGTGTGAGGTCGCTGGAACCGTCCAAGATAACGTCGCCCGGCTGTGCGACGGCGAAGCGATCAACCATAACGTGGCCGGTCAGGATCATGCCCGCGCCGCCGCGGTCCCAGGTGCGGTAGAGCGTGACGAACCGCCCGCCCGGATGACCTCCGGTGTCTGCGAGCTGCTCCTCCATCGCTGCCTTGACCAGGCGGTTCGCGACAGTAATTCCTCGGGGTAGACGGAGCGGGGAGGCGAGCGCGGGAACCGCGGCCGACTCGTGGGATCGTGGCGTGCCCGTCATCGCGTGAGCACCGGCTTCCCGACGGTGCGCCCCGGACGGCTCTCGTCGATCGCCGCGTTCACTTCCTCGACTGTCAGCGGAAAGGTGCGGGCGATGTGGACCCTGGCGTCGTCACCTTCGACGAACAGGGGGCCGGAGGCTCCGAGGAAGACCGGTACGTATTTCACGCCTCGTGCGCCCGAGCCCCGGATCCGGCGGGCGGTGATCGTCGCGAGCAGCCCAATCGCGGAGGCGGGGGTGACGCTGTCGCCAACCGCGGTGACGACTCCCGCGAGATCGAACAGCGGTGTGAAGGGGAATCGTGGACGAGTGACCAGGCGCCGGTTTCCCTCGATCATCTGCCAGTCGATGGGGTTGATCGGTGATGCCCGCACACGTACCTGTACTTCCTGCTCGCCTGGAGCGCACACGGGCATGTCCTCGGACAGTGCGAGCACGTCACGCGCGGCGCCGTACCGGGTCTGGACGATCGATCGCTGGACGCTCGGCACCGAAGTGGCGGTCATGGGGCGGCTCTCCTTGTGGTTCGAGCACTTATTTGACTCATAGTTCAGTACTGTACTCGAAGTCCATTATTGGTCTGATCGAGCAGAAGAAGATAGCCTCAATCCGTGGCCAAGTCGTCCAGTGACCCGAGAGACCCGCGCGTGGCGCGAACCCGACGCGACGTGATCCAAGCGAGCGCCGCCATCCTGCTCGAGGACGGATGGGGAGCGGCGACGCACGCGGAGGTCGCTCGAAGGTCGGGGTACTCGAAGGCGACCGTCTACGCGCACTGGCCCACCCCGACCGATCTCATGCGGGACGCGATCGACAGGATCTGCGAGGACTCCACGCCTCCGTCGCCGAGCGGGAACCTCCGGGAGGACCTCCACACGTTCCTCGGGAGATTCGCGCTCACCCTGTCCGAGCGCCGCTACGACCAACTGATGGCCGGAGTCATCGAGCGCGCCGGACGGGACGAGGGCGCGCGCGATCTCCGGAACCGCCTCTACGAGACCGCCACGAACGGCATCCGCGACATCCTCGCCGCGCATCTTCCGGCCCGCGACGTCGTCCCCTCCCTCGCCATGCTCGTCGGCGCCGTTCTGGTTCGCGTGACCTATGAGGGCGAGGCGGCGACACCTGAGTTCATCACCGATGTCGTCGACCGAGTCCTCGGCTGACAGGCCCCGGTACCGATGAGCCTTTTTCGTCCAAGGCCGTGAAGTTAAGGATCTGGGGAGGGAGTCAAGACCATCGAGACGGCGAACTCGTAACTGCTCCGGTCCGCCCGAAGGCTCTTGTGCGCATACGGAGACAAGGCGGCGGCCCCGCAGAGCGGCCTGGATCAGGTCCGCGACCTGGACCTCGTCCTCACCTCGGCCAGGTGGATCAACGCCTTGAGGTAGTCGATCGCCCGCTGGGCTTCCTCCTGCGAGCCCAACCCGGTGCGCCTGGCCTGGCGCGCCCGCCCTCCGCGGTGCGGGGCGGCTCCAACTGGAACCCCCACTCCCCGTGCCGGGGACTCCAACCGCCCTCCTCCCAGCACAGCCGGGGGCACTTCGTCCCCAGGAACTTGCCGGTCACCTGGCCGCGGCATCCGCAGCGCTTGAACACCGACCCGTCGTGAGAAGCCATCTACTTCTCACCTTTCCTGTGGTCACCACGCGCACCGCACCCACACCCACTCCGTGGCGGAAAGGCCAGGTGGTCCCAATCGAGGCGGGTCAGGACTCCGGCGGCGGGCACCACCCACGCCTTGCCCGGTGCGCGGGCACCGGGAAGGCACCTCGACACAGGATCCGGTAGGCGGTGGCGCGGCCCGGGCCGAGCACCGCCAAGGACAGCACCTGGACACAGGAACCGGCACCGTGCTCCTTCCGTCAGAAGGTGCGCAGACTTCTCCGGTACCAGGAACGATCCCAGAAAGCCGCGCATGACCCTTGCGTCCCGTAACACCGCAGGCACCAGAAGCATCCCGGACCTCATCCGTGATCCCCGTCAGTGGTGGTGGGGTATCCGGGGCGGCAATCCAGAAATCGCCGAGCAGGACCTCACCGAACTGCGCCAAGGCCTTCCCCTGCACTCCGTGGCGCACCTGAGACACGGTCGCGTCTTCCGGCAGGGAGTCCTGGTCATGCACTTCGCCGCATCCGAACGCCTCACCTGGCGCGGGTGGCGGCCGTTGCGCACCTACGCGGCACCCGTTCCCGTACCAGGCCCCACCGAGGTACTCGACGTGAGGGAGCCGTCCTCCTTGAGGGAGGCGGCACTCGGCGATGTGCGCTTCATCAGCTTCCGCGCAGGTGTACAGGTCTGGGAGATGGCCGTGGTCACCATCGACGCCACCGTCGTCACGACCGCCCTCACCGAAGCCCGGTCCTGGGCACGGAAGCCCTGACCACCGTTACCCCGGCACATGTGTGGTCTGATCGGCACCAGACTCCAGGAACGCGGAAGCCCCAGGCCAGCCGGGGCGAACCCGTGGGCCGGCCTGGGGCCGGTGGTGTCGCATGGCTCCTGTCGTGCTCCCCCGTTCCGGTTACCTACAGGTACCGAAGCCGGGCCGCACGGCGGCTCGGCGATGGTGTCTCGTGCCGGGTGACAGGAGGCGGTCCCGGCACGTATCAAAGCCGTCATTGACCGGGGGAAGCAGCCTGGCCGGATACGGCCAGCCCCTCGTCCACGCCACAGCGCGGGTTCTGCGATCGTAGGCTCGCACTCTTTCATCCCCTGCCCTTTGAGGAGACCCGCGTGGAGCTTCGCCTGACCGACGCCGTCCGCACGTTGCGCGAGGAGCTGACCGAGGCGGTCGAGGAGGCCGAGACCCAAAGCCCCGACATCACTTTCAAGGTCGGGCCCATCCAGATGGACTTCGAGGTCCAGTTCCGTCTCGATGGCAAGGCCAAGGGCAAACTCTCCGCCTGGATCGCCTCCGGCGAGATCGAGACCGGGGCGAGCCGGGCCCGCACCCACCGGGTCTCCTTCACCCTCACCCCCCACCCCAAGGACACCCCCGACGGCGACGTGTCCATCACCAGCACCCGGCAGAACACCGACATCACGCCACCTCCCTCCTACACCCGCTGAGGCACCCGCCCGTCCTCTGGCAGCCCCTCGTGCCCATGACCGGAGAGCATGTTGGACACCGCCCAGCGCATCACCCGCATCACCACCCCCCACGGCAGCGGGTCAGGGTACGTGCTCGCCCCGCGCCTGGTGTTGACCAGTGCCCACACCGTGCCCGCACTCGATGGTCATGTGCAGGTGCACACGGCCGTCGACCACCAGCCCCACACCGGGCAGGTGGTCTGGCGCGGCACTCCCCATGGGCATGACGACGCCGCACTGATCCACATCACGGGCCCTGACTGGGCCGAGCGTGCGGTGACGACCCGGTGGGGGCGGCTGGTCACCACCACCCCCCACACCCCGTGCGAGGTGTGGGGGTTTCCCGACCTGGTGCAACGCCCGGGTCGGGCCGCGGAGACCGCGCAGTTGGTGGGCAGGGTGGCCCCGGGCAACCACTTCGTCAACCACCGGCACGTGATGGACCTGAGCGCCCACCCGCCCCGCTGGCACCCCCACGAGATCCGACAACAAGAGCAGGCCGGGCAGCGCCGTTCGTTGTGGGCGGGCCTGTCCGGGGCCGCGATGCGCTGTGGCGACGGCCAACTGCTGGTGGGCGTGGTGGCTACCGACCTCGAACACCGTGACCACGCCGCCCTGGAGGTCGTGCCGGCCTACGTCCTGCACCACGACCCCGCCTTCCGGGCGGTGTTGGCCGAGCACGGCGTGCCCCTGGTGCTGGAGCCGGTCGAGCTCGCCCACCTGACCCACACCCCGCGCACGCACCACCGCCCCTCCCCGGCATCGCTGTTGGAGGCCCACCGCCAGGTGGTGGACTTCCACGGCCGTGACGAAGTGATGGAGACCCTGTCACAGTGGTGCGAGGGCGATGACGTGCTCTCCGCGACGGTGGTGCACGGGCCCGGCGGGCAGGGCAAGACCCGACTGGCCCACGAACTCACCGCACGCCTGGCCCGCCCTGACGCCCAGGGGCGACGGTGGGCCACCGTATGGCTCAAGGAGAACACCACCGCCGAGGAACTGGATCCGGTCAAGGACACCACGGCCCCGTTGCTGGTGGTGGTGGACTACGCCGAGACCCGCACCGCACAGCTGGTCCGCCTGCTCCGGCTGTGCGACCGGCCCCCGGGCCACGCCCCCGTTCGGCTGCTGTTGTTGGTGCGCACCGTGGGCGAGTGGTGGGAGCAGGCCAACACGGATACCGGCCACCTGCTGGCCGACATCACCCGACGACTTCCCCTGCCACCACTGACTCCCCGCGTGGTCGAGCGCGCCCAGGAGTACCGCACCGCCCTGGGTCACCTCGCCGCCGCACTGCCCGTGGCCCGCACACCACACCCGGCCGACTGGGACCGGGTCGCGGCCGGCCTGGCCGATCCGGACCTGTCCGGTGCGGAGTGGGAGACGGTGCTGAGTGTGCACATGCGTGCCCTGGCCGACCTGCTGGACGCCACCCAACAGTCCACTGTCGTCACGGTCGACAGTGCAGTGGAGGATCGGGTGCTGGCTCACGAGTTCCGCTACTGGGAGCAGACCGCCGCCGCCTACGGCCTGGGCGACGCCGACCTCGCGCAACCCCTGCGCGACGTGCTGGCCCTGCTTTTCACCCTCACCCCCGCCGACGTCGAGGAAGCAGACCACCTCCTGGGAAGCGCCGCGGTGCTGGAGGGCCAGACCACCGCCCGTAAACACCAGATCCGCCTGTGGATCAGCGCCCTGTACTCCCCGGATGGAGCCGAAGCATGGGGACACCTGCAACCGGACCGGCTGTTGGAGTACTTCCTCGGCCAGCGCCTCCAGCGCGACCCCGCCCTGTTCGACCCCCATCTGGACACCATCACAGCCGCGGACGCCGAACGTCTGGTGACCCTGTACGCCCGCGCGGCCGCACACCCCGCCCTTCCCACGGTAGGAGGGCACCTGACCACACTGTGCACACGCCACATCCACACGCTGGGTCCAGCGGTCATCGACGTGGCCACACAGGTAGAGCACCCCGGTCCGCTCGTTCAAGCTCTGGAAGACGCGACAGCCGATCCTGCTATCTCGCCCGAAGCCCTCGAAGACCTCAGCGATGCCCTGCCCCTGTCCAGCCAGCGGCTGGCGGTGTGGGCCGAGCGCCTGAGCGCGCGCCTGGCCGAAGCGCGTCGAGAACAAGCCGAGCAGGACCCCGACGCCTACCTGCCCGGCCTCGCGATGGCCCTGAACAACCAAGCCGTTCGTCTGGGTGATCTGGGGCGGGCTGAGGAGGCCCTGGAAGCGGTCACCGAAGCCGTCCGTATCCGCCGTGCCCTGACCGAGCAACACCCAGACGCCCATCTCCCAAGCCTCGCATTGGCCCTGGACAACCAGTCCAACCGCCTAGCAGACCTGGGGCGGGCCGGCGAAGCCCTTGCAGCCGTCACCGAAGCCGTCCGTCACTATCGGGCGCTGGCCGAACAACATCCCGACGCCCACCTACCCGATCTGGCCAGGGCCCTGAACAACCAGGCGCTCCGTCTGGGTGGTCTGGGGCGGGTCGAAGAAGGGCTCGAGACCGTCACCGAAGCCGTCCGTCACTACCGGGTGCTCGCCGAACAGGACCCCGACGTCCACCTGCCCGGCCTCGCGATGGCCCTGGACAACCAGTCCAACCGCCTAGCAGATCTGGGGCGGGTCGAAGAAGCCCTCGAAGCCGTCATCCGAGCCGTCGACATCCGCCGCGCCCTGGCAGAACAACACCCCGACGCCCACCTACCCGACCTCGCCGGATCCCTGAACAACCAGGCGCTCCGTCTGGGTGGTCTGGGGCGGGTCGAAGAAGCGCTCGAGGCCATCACCCAGGCCGTCCGTCACTACCGGGTGCTCGCCGAACAGCACCCCGACGCCCACCTGCCCGACCTCGCCCTGGCTCTGAACAACCAATCCATTCGTCTGGGCGACCTGGGACGGGCCGAGGAGGCCCTGGAGACGGTCACCGAAGCCGTCTACATCCGCCACACCGTGGCCCGACAGCACCCCGACGTCCACCTGCCCGAGCTAGTCAGGACCCTCAACAGCCAGTCCAACCGTCTGGGTGATCTGGGGCGGGTCGAAGAAGCCCTCGAAGCCATTATCCGAGCCGTCGACATCTGCCGTGCCCTGGCAGAACAACACCCCGACGCCCACCTACCCGACCTCGCCGGATCCCTGAACAACCAGGCGCTCCGTCTGGGTGGTCTGGGGCGGGTCGAAGAAGCGCTCGAGGCCATCACCCAGGCCGTCCACCATTACCGGGCGCTCGCCGAACAGCACCCCGACGTCCACCTGCCCGGCCTGGCCAGGGCTCTGAACAACCAAGCCGTTCGTCTGGGTGGTCTGGGGCGGGTCGAAGAAGCCCTTGAAGCCATCACCGAAGCCGTCCGTCACTACCGGGTGCTCGCCGAACAACGCCCCGACGTCCACCTGCCCGATCTCGCCCTGGCTCTGAACAACCAATCCGTTCATCTGGGTGATCTGGGGCGGACCGAGGAGGCTTTGGAGGCGGTCACCCAGGCCGTCCATCACTGCCGTGCCCTGGCCGAGCAACGCCCCGACGTCCACCTGCCCGATCTCGCCTTGGCTCTGAACAACCAAGCCGTTCGTCTGGGTGAGCTGGGGCGGGTCGAAGAAGCCCTCGAAGCCATCACCCGAGCCGTCGAGATCAAGACAGCTCTTGCGAAAGAGCGTCCTGCCGTGCACCGGCAGGAACTGGAGAATTCACTCCGGCTGCTCGAAGACCTCAGGAATTCCGAAGTCGACCGGAGGTAGTGCGGAAGCGGTCATACCCAGGGCGGGGCACCGCCGCCGGTCCGTGGCCGGCGAATACCTCACGAGGTGCCATCGGACGTCGCCAGGAACCGGTGTGTGTTCCGTTTGTGCTTCGCAGTTCCGGACCGGCACGGCACTGTTTCCCACCGGGTGTGATGGAGGCTCCCAGCCCTGGGAGGAATGAGAGACGCCAGCACCGAGGAAATACGCATAACCTCGTCGCTGCGCTCGCGCACCGGTTCCACCGAAGCCGGAATCCAACGGTATCCGACATCTCTCGGCAGTGGTGCCCACCATTATGGCGGGCAAGCGACCGAACGACGTTCGATCCGAAAGGAAACCGCTGATTACGCTTCCCGCGGCGGCCCAAGGGGAGTGTGCTCCCCCCTGGTCCTGTCGATGAATTCCCCGGCAAGGCAAACCAGGGAAGAGCAAACTCCCCCAGGATGGCGAGCACAATATTTCTGCTGATCCCAACGGTGGGTGCGCAAGCCAGTTGCTGCATCGAATTCCCATTCGCCCGGTTGACAGTTGCATATAATGCGGTTAGTATAATTACTTATGTCGGAATTCGCATCGTTGGTGCAACGCCAGCCAAGGACCGGGCTCATGAGGCGCCCTACGGTTCGAGCCGTACTCCATGGCCTGGCCACCTCCCCGGCCCCGACCGACACGATCGGCTACGAGAACGACTCGTGGGCGGGCGTGGCGATCGGCTGGTCGGGCGGCGAGCCGTAACCAGGCGCCCTCCGGGGCATTGAATCGGCATCGCCGGAAAGGCGGCCGAAGACTCCCGGACCAACACGTATGCAAAGATACGTGCATACCATTCTGTAGCACCCGCAGCGGTGACTGCTACTGGTTCTGTCGAGGCCAGGCGAAATAATCGCCGGTTTCTCAATCCATTTGTTTCGCTTTCTTGGTGTGCGTTCGTGCCCTCCCAGGCATGATCTGCACCCATGCTTTGATATCCAGAGGCTGTGTTCGTCATGTCCGAAAAACCACATAGAGGAAAAGAACAACCGGGCCACCACGGGGAGGGACGCAAGGACGACAAAGGCAGGGACCAGACCCCGGGGTCCCAGAGCCGGGCGAGTCATTCCGCACTCGGAAGCCTGGACTACCGGCATCCCGATTACCCCCACGACACACACCCGGTCCTTGTGCCGGGCATCTCGATCGACGAGCAGCGCCGCCACTACCGGGTCGACTGGCTCGTTTTCGCGATCGCCGGCTCGCTGACGGTCGCTTTCGTCGTCTGGGGCATCTGGTCCCCGGGGAGCGTCGCCGCGGTCGCTGAGACAGCCTTCTACTGGTCGACCGACAACCTCGGCTGGATGTTCAACGTCGTGGCCATCGTCGTGCTCGTCGCCACCTTGGGCATAGCGCTCTCGCCCTACGGGAGGATCCCGCTGGGCAAGGACGGCGAGCGTCCCGAGTTCAGCACGTTCTCCTGGACGGCCATGCTGTTCGCCGCCGGGCTGGGTGTGGCGGTCCTGTTCTGGGGGCCCTCGGAGCCGCTCGGCTACTTCATCTCACCGCCTCCGCTGACCAGCGAGCCGGAGTCGGTCGAGGCCCTGCACACGGCTCTCGCCCAGATGTACTACCACTGGGGCTTTCACGCGTGGGCCATCTACGCGCTGGTCGGCGGGGCCGTCGCCTACGCCGCATACCGCCGCGGCCGCTCCATGCTCATGTCCTCGATCTTTCGCGCCCTGTTCGGCCGACGACTCACCGAGGGCTTTGCCGGAAAGCTCGTCGACATCTTCGCGATCATCACGACACTCTTCGGCACCGCCGCCGCCCTCGGTATCGCGGCGATGCAGATCGGCGCCGGTGTCAGCATCGTGTCGGGTGCCGGGGAACTCACGAACGACACCCTGGTCGTCATCATCGCGATTTTGACCGTCGGCTTCGTCGTCTCGGCCGTCTCGGGCGTCGCGCGGGGCATCCGGTACCTGTCGAACATGAACATCGTGCTCACGATCGGCATGGTCGCGATCGTTCTCTTCCTCGGCCCCACACTGTTCCTCGTGAACCTGCTCCCCTCGGCGATCATGGAGTACCTCGGGTCCCTGTTCGACATGATGGGCCGCTCGCTCTCGTGGGGTACTGAGACACAGGAATTCCAATCGATGTGGACCGTCTACTACTGGGCGTGGTGGATCTCCTGGTCGCCCTTCGTGGGCATCTTCCTCGCGCGCATCTCCCGCGGTCGCACCATTCGCCAGTTCATCCTCGGCACGATCCTCATCCCGTCCTCGCTGCTCTTCATCGCCTACGGAGTGATGGGTGGCACCTCCATCTGGATGTACCGGGAAGGCGCGCCCGGATTCACCGAGGGCATGCCCGCGCCCGAGGTGCTCTTCGCCCTCATCGACAACCTGCCGTATGTCGAGTGGCTGCCCTTCGTCGTGATCCTGGTGCTCGCGATCTTCTTCGTCACCGCCGCCGACTCCGCGTCGGTCGTGATGGGCATGCTCACCACACAGGGGGACCAGACGCCCCGCCTCTGGGTGGTCGTCTTCTGGGGCCTGGTCATGTCGGGAATCGCGATCGTGATGCTGCTTCTCGGCGACGCGACGGCACTGGAAGGCCTGCAGCGGCTCGTGATCGTCACAGCGGTGCCTTTCGCGCTCGTGCTGATCGTCGCCATCATCGCGTGGTTCAAGGAACTGCGCACCGATCCTCTCGCCCTGCGCATGCACTATGTCGACACGGCGATGAACAACGCCGTCACCGAGGGAGTGGACCGGTACGGCGACGACTTCTCCCTGAAGGTCGTGGAATCAAGTCCCGGAGACGGGGCCGGGGCGGGTATCGACTCCACCGACGAGAGCTACACCGAGTGGTACCAGCGCACCAACGAAGAAGGCGAGCCGGTCGGCTACGACTTCGAGACGGGGGAGTGGGCCGACGGCTATGACGCGGCCACCGGTGAGGCCTCGGAGGCCACCTCCGAACAGCTCGCGGTGGCGCGGGAGAGGTCTCGTGTGGAGGCGTTGAAGACCGGGGCCGACCATGGGCGGAACTGACTCCGTCGTCCCCGCCCCCGCTGTCTCAGCCGGCGTCGAGGGCCAGACGAAAACCCGTGTGGCCAAGGGTCGTGTCCGCGGTCACCGCGGTGCGCGCGGAGGTGCGGTACCGACGGCAGTACGACGCGTGGCACATGTAGGAACCGCCCCGCAGCACAGGCCGTCCATCGGTTCGGCCGAAGACGCCGCTGGTCCACTCCCAGACGTTGCCCGTGGTGTTGTGCAGACCGTAGGCGTTGGGTTCGAACGACGCGGCGGGCACGGTGCCGACCGGGCCGGTCGGGCCGTCCGGGAAGTCACCGGAGAACGTGTTCATGCGGGGCACCCCGTCGGGTTCCCGTACGGCGCCCCAGGGGAAAGGCTGTTGTTCGAGCCCGCCGCGCGACGCGAACTCCCACTCGGCCTCCGACGGAAGCCGGGCACCGACCCACTCGGCATAGGCCGTGGCGTCCCGCTGCGACACGTGGGTGACCGGGTGCCCGCTGCGGGACTCCGCCGAGGATCCGGGGCCTTCGGGCCGGTGCCAGCAGGCCCCCTCGACCTGACGCCACCACGGCGTCTGTGCGACCACCGGGGCACCGTCGCGCAGCCTCTCGGGCAGCAGCCCCCGGAACACGAGGGAATCGCCCAGCTTCTCGGCGTCGGTGCGGTATCCGGTGTCGAGCACGAAGGCGGCGAACTCGGCCACCGTCACGGTCGTCGGCGCGATGGCGAACGGTCCCACCCGCTCCCGCCGAACAGGTCCCTCTCCGTCTTCCGGATAGGCGAACCGGTCCGTGCTGCCCATGAGGAACGCGCCTCCCGCGAGGCCGATCATCCGCAGCTCGTCCTTCGCGGCGGCGGCGAGGCGTTCCAGCATCCTCCCGTCGGCGCCTTCCGAGCCCTCCAGCCGCCGGTCGGCCGTCTCGCGTGCGGGACCGCAGCAGCTCATTCGCCCCCCTTGTTCCGTCTCACGGAAAGGAACAGTCATGTCTCAGAACCGACCGAACATCATCGTCGTCCAGGCCGACCAGATGGCAGCCCAGGCTCTCGGTGCCTACGGGGATCAGGCGGCGAAGACCCCGAACATCGACGCTCTCGCCGATGAGGGGGCGGTGTTCGATCGCGCGTACTGTAACACTCCGTTGTGCGCGCCTTCGCGTGCGTCGATGATGACCGGCCGCATGCCCTCGGCGATCGGCTGCTACGACAACGGGGACGACTTCCCGGCCTCCGAACCGACCTTCGCCCACCGGCTGAGGGCGAGCGGGTACCACACGGCTCTGATCGGGAGGATGCACTTCATCGGACCGGACCAGCAGCACGGCTTCGAGGAGAGACTGACCACAGACGTCTACCCGGCCGACCTCGACATGGTGCCCGACTGGAACCGCCCGCTGAAGGACCGGCTCCAGTGGTACCACGACGCCGATGCCGTGTTCACCGCCGGTGTCTCGAAGGCCACGGTGCAGCAGGACTTCGACGACGAGGTCGGGTTCCGAACCCTTCGCCACCTCAACGACAGGGCCCGCGCCAACCAGGCTGCGGGGGAGAACCTGCCCTTCCTGGTGGTCACCTCGTTCATTCACCCGCATGATCCGTATGAGCCGCCGCGCGAGCACTGGGACCGGTTCGCCGACGAAGAGATCCCTGATCCGGCCCATCCTGGGGTTCCTGATCCTGAGCAGGATCCGCACAGCCACCGCCTGCGGTCGATGAGCGGGTTCGACGAACGGGAGCCCGGCATCGACGAGGTACGCAGGGCCCGCCGTGCGTACTACGCCGCGGTGAGCTACATCGATGACCACATCGGCCGCATCCGCGAGCGCGTCGAGGAGCTCGGTCTCGCCGACGACACCGTCATCATCGTCACGAGCGACCACGGTGACATGCTGGGGGAGAAGGGCCTCTGGTACAAGATGTCACCGTACGAGCAGTCCTCGCGGGTACCGATGATCGTGCACGGCCCCGAACACCTGGTGCCGAAGGGCCGCTTCGCCAACACGGTCTGCCTGCTCGATCTGATGCCCACCCTGCTGGAGCTCTCCGGGGCTCCCGGGGCGGGTGACCAGGACGGGCGGTCGCTGCTCGAGACCGCACGTCGCGAGCGCGCGGGCGCGGCGGCCCCTGAGGACCGCGACATCGTGATCGAGTATCTCGCGGAGGGCACGTTGCGGCCCCAGCTGACGATGGTGCGGGGGAACCTGAAGTACGTGCTGTGCCCCGGCGACCCGGAGCAGCTCTTCGATCTCTCGGCCGACCCGGACGAGCTGCGAAACCGCGCCGCGGAGCCCGAGTACGAGGAGGTCGCTCGGGAGATGCGTGCAGCGCTCGAGGCGCGGTACGACGTCCCCGGCCTGGAATCCGATGTGCTCGCGAGCCAGGCGAGCCGCCGTCTCGTCGCCGAGGCGCTGCAGAACGGGCGGGTGCGCCGTTGGGACTTCGATCCTGAGCCCGAGCAGCGCTACGTGCGCGGCGACTTCTGGGGTGCACTCGGCTACGGGAAGATCTCCGATTCCTCCAGGTGAGCCCTGCGCGGGTCGGGCCCGCCGCCTCGTGGTGAGCCCGGCCCGGCGCCGCCTGTGTGCGAAGGAGCGCTGGTGCGGCGGTGTACCACCAGCGAAAACGGTGCCACGCCCCGCCCTGGAAGGCTTCGTCCACAGGCGTGGTCACCGCTCGGTCAGGTCGGCGCAGGATCGGCAGGCGGGTGACCCCCCGGTGGCGTGGTCCGGTGGTGACCTCGTGCGCCCGTCGTATTCATGGACCCGCCGAGGAAACCGTTTCGTGGTTGATGCCCGGAAAATGCCCATAATGCACCCTGGCCCCGCTAGAAACACACCATGGTGCTCAGCAAACTCATCGATATGCACGAACAACGCGTGGTCAGAAAGGCGGGTGTCACCGCGGGACGCGCGTGGCAGGACCAGGACCTGGCGTCGAAACTCCCGGCCGTCCGCTCGGGCGACACGGACACAGCGGTCATGCTGCTCAAGACCCTGGACCCGAACCTGCGCGCCCTGCGCGTCGACGTCCTGGCGACAGAGTGCGTTCCCTTCCTGGACAAGCTCGAGGACGGCCTGAAGGAGAACGACGACCCCGATCTCGCCCTCCTGGCCGGGGCGGCGCGGATCATCGCCGCGTGGGAGGTCCGGACCGGGGCATGGGCCAAGGACGTGGGCAGGGAGCGCTTCGAGAAGTTCCAGTCCATGCTCCCCGCGGCCTACGAGCATCTGGTCCACGCGACCAACGCGGCCCCGGACCGGCCGGACGCGTTGAACCACCTGCAGTGGTTCGGCATGGGAGCGGGGATGCCTCGCAAGGACCTCGACTTCCTGTGGGAGCGGATCATCGAGCGCGATCCGTGGCACTACGTGAGCCACCATTCCCGGCTCCAGGTCCTGTGCCGGAAATGGAAGGGCTCCCACGAGGAGATGTTCGCCTTCGCCCGGGAAGTCGCCGCCTACGCCCACCGGGGCGACCCGTTGCTGGACCTGGTGCCGCGGGCGCATGTGGAGCGGTTCATCATGCTCCAGCGGGAGCGGGAGGACGACGTGGTGACCGTCGGCGACTTCAAGTCCCTGCGCCGGGAGTACCTCACCGACCCAGGGGTACGAGCGGAGATCACCGACGCCGCGGACCTGTGGTTGTCAGGGGACGACGACCACCCCGGCAGGCAGGAGACCGCGCACGAGTTCGGCGCCGCGCTCTACTTCGCGGGCGAGACGGAGCTCGCGACCCGGGTTCTGCGGCTGACCGGGACGATCATCCCGAGGTTCTCGGCGTGGATCCACTGGGAGTCGAGCGCGGAGTACGGGTACGTCCGTGCCCGCGACAAGCTGGGGATCCCTCTGTCCGACCAGGTCGCCTCCCTCCCCGCCTGAGCACCGCAGCCTCACTCCGAGGGCGTCCGGTCTCCCCGTGGACACCCCCGTCCACGGCGGGGAGGCCGGAGGCCCCGCGGTCGAGAGGGAGCGCCGTTACTTGGAGTTCGTCCTGTTCGGGGACAAGAAAGGGCCGGGGGAAACCTGAATTCCGGTCATCGGCGTACCCCACGGGGTTGCCGAGCGTCACAGGGCTTGGTAGTTGTTCTGGGGAACCGTGATTATCGAAATCCGGTAGTCGCCCGGGAATGCCGGCGGCGCGTGCGCACGCCCGTGGCCCCATAATTCCCCCCAGCCGGCCTTCGGGACCTTCCGGGCGAGCACGAATGGACTCTGGAAGTGGATGCGTGAGCGGACAGAACACGCCGCAGGAACCGGGCGACGACTCAAGGCCGCCCACACCGGCGTTGACGTGGTCGGTCACGCTTTTGGTGCTCGGCGGCTTCCTGACCGTGTTGGTCATCGCATACGACCACGTGAGTACAAGGCCCGGACACGAGGTCGCCACGCACCAGCGTGACTACGAAACGTTGTGCGAAGGCCGCCCGATTCCCGGTGCACCGGCCTACACAGGATCAGGTGTGCGACCAATCCTCGTGTTCGAGGACATGAAGGATCACGACCCCAGGTTCTTCAGCCGGGTGGACCTGAGCTTTGGCCTTGAACCGGACAGGGTGTACGACCCGGACGCGGACGGGGTACAGCTCGTCGCGTGCGCCGAGCGCGTCGACGAGGGAGAACAGGTCGGCACCTGTGAATACGGTTTCCACAGATCGCTCGACGGAGCGGACATACCGTTGCACCTCACGGATGTGGAAATCCGGATCTATGAGGCCCGGACCGGCGAGCCGGTGGGTGAACCGCTCGAAGTGGTCGCCAGGGACAAGACCTGCCCGAGGACGGCGTCCTACAACGTGATGGAGACAGAGCGTGCGGCCGTGTACACGACCCCGGCGACGGATCAGTACATAGAGGCGATCGAGGAGATCCTCGCCGACTAGCGCTCCGACCGCTTCAGTACCGCGGACTCGTCGAGTGAGACGAACTCCCATGCCTTGGAGCCGGGCGGTCCTGGAGATCGCACGGACCAGGGGATCGGCCTGCCGCCCATGATGAAGCCGAGGACGTGGAACGCACGTGTCGGCGGCCACGCCGTAGAGGGGTGCCCCGACCTGCTCCCGCCATGACGCAGGGCCCGCTGCCATCGCCGAGGCTCTCGGTGGTGAGGCCTAGCCTCCGTGCCGAACCGGTCATGAGCCGCCGCACCCACCACTCAGCCCGGTGACAGAGGGCGGTCCCGACACCACACCGGGGCCTCCGTCGCGTCCGGCACGAGAGGCCCGGTACCGGACGGCGCACACGCGGCGGTGCACCATCACCGCGCCCCGGCGGGAGCGGGTGCCTCCTCGTCGGGAATCGACCGGTGATCGAGGCGGCGCAGGAGCCACAGCCCGTAGCAGACGAAACCCGCGGCCACACCCAGCTGCACCGGCCAGGGAGCGGCGCCGGGGCTGGCGTACTGCACGAAGTTGTAGAGCGCGTGCGCCGCCACCAGCGGCCAGATCGTGGCCAGATGGAACCGCACGGCGGCGTAGCCGAAGCCGAACGCGGCGGTGCTCAGCACCTGGAACAGTGTGTCGCCGAGGTCGCGGCCGAACCAGGCACCCGACAGGGCGTGACCGAGCCCGAAGAGCACACCCACCCAGACCGCCGCGGGCAGCCGTCCCATCCGGGCGAGCACGTGCTGTACGACGCCTCGGGACAGGCTCTCCTCGGTGACGCCGACGACCAGGCAGAACAACGCGAGGTACACGAGCGTCCGCCCGTCGCCTTCGATGCCGGGAACGGCATAGACGGCGCCGACCAGGAACAGGGGCACCGTGACCCCGAAACCGGGGACGCCCGTGCGGATCGGTGCGAACCCGGTGTGGCGCCACCCGCCCATGGCCAGAGCCGCGAGCACCGGCACCGGCAGGGTGCAGAGGGTGATCAGAGTGGCGCCCAGATGGGGGGCGTCCTGCGAGGGGACGAGTTCGGCGGCCGCGAAGAGCACGGCATGCCACAGCAGGGTCAGGGCTGCTGCGAGAGCGAGTGGGGGCAAGGAGGGCCTGCTCTTGTGACGGGGCACGCGTTCGATACTAGCCGGGCGGCGACGTCGACTCCCGTAGCCACCTTGGCGAAAGGCCCACCGACCCCGCCGGGCGAGACCGTCCCGGAGCACGGGGCGAAGCCCAGGACACGGATTGCGGGAGGCGGTCCCGGTACGCCCCCCGGCCTTCCGTCGCAGCAGGCACGGGGCACTCCCGTGCCAGGCGCGGCCGTACCGGTCCGTGGGCGGCATCCACCGGGCGGTGGATGCCGCCGCTCCGTGCCTCCCGGTGAGAGGCGTCGGCCGACCGGTCGGGTCAGTCGAGGTAGCGCAGGCCGGCCGACGACAGCTTCTCGCGCATTCCGTAGATGTCCAGGCCCAGCTCGCCGTTCTGGAACCGTGCGCGCTTGGACTCCTCGTTCTCCTCGCGGCGCCGAGCGGCCTCGGCCACCTCCGGGGCGGAGGCGCGGGGCACCACGACGACGCCGTCGGCGTCGGCGACGACCACGTCGCCCGGGTGGACCAGGGCGTTGGCCACGGTGACGGGCACGTTGACCGAGCCCAGTGTCGCCTTCACGGTGCCCTTGGCGTTGATCGCACGGCTGAAGACGGGGAAGTCCATCTCGCTGAGCTCGGCGGCGTCCCGGCAGCCGCCGTCGATGATCAGGCCCACGGCGCCCCGGGCCCGGAAGGAGGTCGCCAGGAGCTCGCCGAAGAACCCGTCCTCGGACTCCGTCGTGCACCCGGCCACGACGACGTCGCCCGGGCGGACCTGTTCGGCGACCACGTGCAGCATCCAGTTGTCACCGGGCTGGAGCAGCACGGTGACCGCGGTCCCGCACAGGCTGGCCTGCGGGTACACCGGCCGGATGTAGGGCCGCAGCAGGCCTGTGCGCCCCTGCGCCTCGTGCACGGTGGCGACGCCGAAGCGGGACAGCTCCTCGACGGCCTCCGGTGCGGCGCGCTCGATGGAACGGTGGACGACTCCGAGCTCGGTCATGACTCTCCTCGTGCGTGGGTGGGCGGGTTCGGACCGGCCCTCATCGGCCCTGTCTCTTCAGTCGGGCGTCGAGTCGCGGGTACACCCGGCGGGCGTTGCCCTCCCAGATGGCCTCGCGTGCGGTGTCGGGCAGGTCCGCGCGCCGGATGTAGCGGCCCGTGTCGTCGAAGTGGTGTCCCGTGCGCGGGTCGATGTCGCGGACGGCGCCGATCATCTCCGAGGCGAAGAGGACGTTCTCGTGCGGGACGACGTCGAGCAGCAGGTCGATGCCCGGCTGGTGGTACACGCAGGTGTCGAAGAACACGTTGCCGAGCACGTGCTTCTCCAGCTCGGGCCTGCCGAGGGCCATCGCCAGTCCGCGGAAGCGCCCCCAGTGGTAGGGCGCGGCCCCGCCTCCGTGGGGGATGACGAGCCGAAGGTCGGGGAAGTCGGCGAAGAGGTCGCCCTGGACCAACTGCATGAAAGCCGCGGTGTCGGCGTTGAGGTAGTGGGACCCGGTCGTGTGGAAGGCGGGGTTGACGCTGGTGGAGACGTGCACCATCGCAGGGATGTCGTACTCGCACATCGCCTCGTAGACGGGGTACCACGAGCGGTCGGTGATCGGGGGCGAGTCCCACAGCCCGCCGGAGGGGTCCGGGTTGAGGTTGACCGCGACCGCACCGAGTTCCTCCACGGCGCGCCGCAGTTCGGGCAGGCAGCCGGCCGGGTCGGCGCCCGGGGACTGCGGGAGCATGGCGGCGGGCGCGAAGCGCTCCGGGAAGAGTTCGGCCACGCGGGCGATGAGGTCGTTGCAGATCCTGGCCCACCGGGCGGAGGTGGCCTCGTCACCGATGTGGTGGGCCATGAAGGAGGCCCGGGGCGAGAACACGGTCAGGTCGATCCCGCGCTGGTCCATGAGGGAGAGCTGGTTGCCCTCGATCGCCTCGCGCAGCTCGTCGTCGCCGATGTGCAGCTCGCCGGGCTCGGGTCCGCCGTCGAGCGCGGCGATCTGGGCCTGGCGCCACTGGCCGAGAGCGTCGGGCGCGGTGGTGAAGTGCCCGTGGCAGTCGATGATCATCGGTTCGTTTCCTTCATTGGTGGGTTCCAGACGCCCAGGGGGACATAGAGGTCTCCGGCCATGAGCGCTCGTGCGGTGCGTACGAGCGCGGACCCGGTGATGCGGGCGGGATCGCCGGGCTCCCGGTCGAGCCGCACCTCGAAGGCCCCGCTCGGGTGTTCGATGGAGAGGGTGGTTTCGGCCCCGTGCCCGGTCGGTGGCTCCGCCAGCTCGTGCGCGACCGTTCCCGGGAGCACGCAGGCGGTGGCGGCGGTGACGGCGGCCAGCACTCCGATCGACTCGTGGACGACGCGGGGGATGAAGCTGCGCGTCGCCACGGTGCCCCCGTGCAGCGGAGGCGAGACCAGCGTCATCTTCGGGTAGTTGCGGTCCGCGACGTCACCGAGTCCCATGAGCCTGCCGCCGGCCAGCCGCAGCGCCTCGACCCGGTCGCGCAGCGCGGAGTTCGCGGTGAGCTCGTCGGGGCTCTCCCGCCCGGTGGCGCCGAGCGCGGAGGCGGCGACGATGACGAGGGGCTGGCCGTTGTCGACGCAGGTGACCTCGACCGGACCCGTGCCGGGAACCTCGACCGTGTCACGGGGGTTCCCCGTCGGCAGCAGGGAGCCGGCGACGGATCCGGCGGTGTCGAGGAAACCGATCGTCACCGGCGAGGAGGTGCCGGGGGCGCCGTCGATGCGGGTGTCCCCGTCGTACTCGACGCTTCGCACACCGCCGTCGTGGGGTGTGCTCACCGAGATCTGCGCGACCGCTCCCGTGTTGAGGGTGCGCACCCGCACGGTGGTGGTGTCCGCGACGGGCACGATCATCCCGGTCTCGACGGCGAAGGGCACGACCGCGGCCAGCAGGTTGCCGCAGTTGGCGTTCATGTCCACGGAGTCGTCGTGGGGCTGTAGTTGGGCGAAGCGGAAGTCCAGATCGACGCCGGGCTCCGTGCTGGGGCCGACGATGCCGGCCTTGGAGGTGAGCGGATGCCCGCCGCCCAGGCCGTCGACCTGCAACGGGTGGGGGGAGCCGAGCGCGGCCCGGAGCACCCGGGCGAGGGCCTCGTCGTCGGCGGGCAGGTCCGCGCGGGCGAAGAACGGTCCGCGGGAGGTGCCGCCGCGCATCAGAACCGAGGGGATCGCGAGCTGGTGCCCGCGGACCCGCGTCCCCGGGCGCGGGGCGTGCACCCGTTGCGGCACGTGGGCCTGGCGTGAGGCGGCCGGGGCGGTTGCCGCGGGGGCCGTCTGCGCGTGGCCGTCCGCACGTCGTTCCTCGGCCGGCGGTGTCTTCGAACGTGTCATCCTCGTCCTCGTGCGGTCGCCCGCGGAGCCCGGCGTGCTCCGCGGAGGGGCGGTGGTGGCCGGAGCGGGCCCGGCGCCGCCGTGGCGGCGCCAGGCGGTGGGTCCTGCCCCGTGAAGTGCTATTCCTGGACCTGGGACCAGACGAGGGAGTCGTAGTCGGGGGCCTCGTCGATCAGCTGGGACTCCAGGTGGAAGTCCACCGCCGTGTCGAAGGCGCTCTCCGACACCTGGGACGAGGTGGCGAACTCCTGGGGGAGGATCTCGTTGAGGGCCTCCACCGCCTCGGGGTCGGTGCCGTCGAGGTAGGTCGAGAGCAGCTCCGCGCTGGCCTCCGGGTCGGTCTGGATGAACTCCAGTGCCCGGTCGACGGCCCGGTTGAAGGCCTCGATCTCCTCGCCCTTCTGCTCGATCACCCCGGAGGTGCTGAACAGCGCGCCGTGCAGCGGGTCGGTCAGGTCGGGGATGTCGCCGCGCTGCGGGGAGACGTAGATGTCGCCGACTCCCTCCGCCTCGGCCATCTGACCGGTCGGCTGGAAGAAGGCGAGGGCGTCCACCTGCCCCTCGGACAGGGCGCCGATGGCCGACGACGGGACGGCGCCCAGGTTCACCAGCGTGGCGTCGGTCTTGGCGTCCAGGCCCACCTGCTCGAACAGGTAGACGATCAGCGCCTCGGTGCCCGATCCCGGGCCGGTGATACCGATGTTCTTGCCCTCCAGGGCGCGGACCCTCTCCTCCAGGGGAGCGTCCGCGGCCGGACCGTCGAAGTCCGAGGCCGTCACGATGTCCACGTAGTAGTCGGTGACGAGTGAGCCGGTGACCTGCGTTTCCGGATTGCTCTCCGCCAGGTTGAACGCATCGGTGAGGACCCCCGCGCCGACATCGATGGAACCGGAGGTGAGGGCCGCCGCGAGCTTGGCGCCGGTACCGAGGCGGGGGCGCTCGCCGAGCTCGACGCCCTCGTCGGCGAAGTAGCCCTCCTGCTCGGCGACGTAGAGCGGGAAGAACGCGACGGAGTCGCTGATCTGTCCCACGTTGAGGACGCCCGGCTCGGACTCGGCCGCGTCACCGGCGCAGCCGGTGGCGGCGAGGAGGCCCGCGGTCGCCGCGATCGCGGCCGCCGTTCTGAGGTGCGTGCTGAGTTTCATGGCGTGACTTTCGGTTGGGTGGTGAGCGGCCGTGGAGTGTCCACGGCCTTGGGGGATGAACCGCACGGTGTCCGCTCGGGGCCCTACTCGGCGTCGAGCGGCTTCCAGCGGTTGGCCCGGGAGGCCAGAGCGCCCACCAGGGTGTTGAGGACCATCGCCAGTGCGGTCAGCACCACGACCGCGGCGAACACACCCGCGGTGTTGAACTGCGCGGCGGAGTCGTTGATGAGGTAGCCCAGGCCGCGGTTGGAGGCGACGAGTTCACCGATCACCGCGCCGATGAGCGCGTAGGGGATGGACACCTTCAGGCCGGTGATGAGGCCGGACATGGAGGCGGGCAGCACCACCTTGAGCGTGATGTCCTTGTTCGAGCCGCCCATCAGCCGGACGGCGTCGATGAGGCCGCGGTCGACGTCGCGGACGCCGGCGGCGGTGTTGAGGAACACCAGGAAGAACACGCTCACGGCCGCCAGGATGACCTTCATGTCGATGCCGATGCCGAACCACACGATGAACAGCGGGGCGAGCGCCACCTTCGGGATCGAGTACAGCGCCATCATCATCGGCTCGAACACGTCGTAGGTGAGGCGGACCGAGGCGAGCACGAAGCCGGCGAGTGCGCCGGTGACGGCGCCGATGACATAGCCGAGCACCACTTCCTGGATGGTGATCCAGGTGTGTGTGCTCAGGGTGCCGTCCAGTATCCAGTCGCGCAGCTGCTCCCACACGCTGACCGGGCTGGAGACGAACATGGGGTTGACGGCCACCCTGCCGGCGAGCTGCCAGAGCAGGAGGAAGACCAGCACCACGCCCGCCCGCAGCCCCCAGACGAGGGTGGTGCGGCGGTTGCGGTGCCACCAGCTGCGTCGGCGGGTCTCCTTGACGGGTCCGCTCGTGCTCAGGCCGTTGTGCGCGTGGGTGTCGGAAACCGATCCGGTGGTCATGGCCGCGCTCCCTTCTTCAGCGCGGAGGCCAGCGTGGCGTGCAGTTCCACGAACCGCGGGTCCACCTTGGCCTCGTCGGGGTCGCGCGGTCGGTCGAGGTCGATCTCCTGGTCCAGCAGGACGGTGCCCAGCGGGCCCAGGACGACGACGCGGTCGCCGAGGAGCAGGGCCTCCTCGATGTCGTGGGTGACGAAGACGATGGTGTGCCCGGTCGCGCTCCACAGGCGCGCCAGCTCACGCTGGAGCTCGGAGCGGAGCTGGGCGTCCAGGGCGCCGAAGGGTTCGTCCATCAGAATGGTCTCGGCGCCGTTGGCCAGCATGCGGGCCAGGCTGGCGCGGCGACGCATGCCGCCGGAGAGCTCGCGCGGGTAGCTGTCGGCGAAATCGGCCAGGCCGACCGTGGCGATGAGCTCACGCGCCTTCGCCTCGCGCTCGGCCTTGCCGGTGCCGGCGATCTCCATGGGCATCTCGACGTTGCGCTGCACGCTCCGCCACGGCATGAGCGTGTCGGTCTGGGTGAGGTAGCCGATGTCGGGGGTGGGGCCGCTGTGCGGGCTGCCCCGGTGCAGCACCCGCCCCGAGGTTGGCTTGGAGAGCCCGGAGAGCAGGTTCAGCATGGTGGACTTGCCGCAGCCGGACCGGCCCAGGATGGTGACGAGGGTGCCCTCCTCGATGCTGAGGCTGAAGTCGCGCAGGGCCACCGTGGCGACGTCGTCGCGCTGGAACTCCTTGGTGAGGTGTTCGACTTCCAGGACGGTGCTCATGAGTTGACCGCCTGTGCCGCGTGGTGGGCCTGTGGCGCCTCGGGGAGCGGTTCCGCGCCCGCGAGCCAGCGTGAGTTGTGCACCACCATCAAGCGCACCTCCTGGTCGGTGAAGCCGTTGTCGAGGAGGACGTCGGCGGCCAGCGCGAGGCCGTCCTCCACCGGCGGGTTGAAGGGCTGCCCCAGGTCGGAGCTGATGACGGAGGACTCGGGGCCCGCCGACCGGATGTTGTCCAGCCACACCTGCCAGGACACCTTGCCGGTCAGCGGGGTGGTCAGACAGCGTTCGAGGTAGGCGCCGTGGTCGGCGAGCGCCTTCTGGCGCTCCGCGGGAATGCGCTGTGAGGTGAACTCGGGATGGGTGACGACGACGCGTCGGACGCCGCGTTCGCGGGCGAGCGCGATCACCTTCGCGGACTCGTCTCCGTGCAGGTGCCCGGTGGCCAGGGTCATGTCGTGCTTGGCGATGACGTCGAGGACCTGGCGGGCCACGGCCGTGACCTCCCCGTCCTCGCCGAGCACGTCGACGGCGGGGCTGACGATCCCCGCCTCCCGCAGATCCTCCTGGATCCGGGCCCACATGGGCGGCGTGGCGCCCTCGGGGGTCTCCTCCAGGCAACTGCGCTGGTTGTCGCTGTCCACGGTCGGCAGCCAGACGAACCGGGCGCCGCCGCGTGCGGCGATCTCGACCGCGACGGGGTTGAGCCCGCCCACGGAGGCGTTGAGCGTGATGGCGCCGAGTACGTCGACGTCCGGATGGACGCTGCGGACCACCTCGGCGCGTTCGGCCGTGGACGTGTAGTGGGACTTGAGCACGAAGCCCGCCATACCGTGCTGTTGGAAGCGCGGGGCGAGTTCGAGGTCACTCACCCTGCGCTTCATCACATCGGGGGCGATGTGGACGTGGATGTCGTAGGCGCCCCGGACGAGCTCGCGGGCGTGTGCGCTGGGTACCTGGTGTTTCAACATGCCGCCCCTTTGCTAACAAACTGATGAGCAACATTGTTAACGATCTTGGTGACGACAGTCAATACCCAGGTCACATCCATGTGCGGTGCGACGCTTCGCCTCCGCGCCGACCGTCGGCGGGAGGTCGGCGCCGGCCGCTCACCCCCGCCGGGCGAAGTAGTCCCGCGTGGCCTCGTACACACTGTTCAGGTGCGCCCGCATGGCCTCCGCAGCACGTTCCGGATCCTTCGCGCAGACCGCCTCCACGATCTCCAGGTGCTCGGGCAACGACGTGGTCGGGCGGTTCGGCTGCATGGCCAGCCGGATGCGGTACCTGACGTTCTGGGCGCGCAGGCGCTTGACGACGTCGGGCGCCACTTTGGCGCCGCTGATGTCCATCACCTCCTGGTGCAGATCACGGTTGGCCTGCGCGTAGGCCTCGCCGTCGCCCGCCTCCACGGCTTGCCGCATCACCTCGCCGACGGCGCGCAGTCTCGCCACGCCGCTCTCATCGATGCGCTCGGCCGCGCGTGCCGCGCACAGCGACTCCAGGGCCGCGCGCACCTCCACGATCTCCAGCGCCTCGTCCAGGTCCACCGCGCGCACCCGGGCGCCGCGGTTGCGGACCCTCTCCACCAGGCCCTCCACCGAGAGCGTCGCCAGGGCCGCGCGCACCGCACCCCGGCTGGCGTCGAACATCTCGATGAGGTCCGTCTCCACGAGCCGCTGCCGGGGCGCGAACTCACCGGCGACGATGGCCTGTCGAATCCGCGACGTCACACGCTCGGCGTCGCTGACGCCACGGTTGGCACCCTGGCGCACTGCCTCCTGGGTCATGGTCTTCCTTTCGCTCATCTTGGTGTGCATTATTGTAAACAATGTTGTTCACATCAGGGTGGTACTCGCTACGGAGGGCGCGATGACCGTCATCACAATGGTCGGCTTGGGCGAGGCTGGCCGGCTCATCGGCGAAGGACTGGCGCGGGCCGGCGCCCGGGTCCAGGGCCACGACCCCTTCGTCTCGTTGTCCGACACGCCCATCGTGCAGAGTCCGGTACTGGACGATGCGTTCGCCGGCGCGGAGGTCGTCATCAGCCTCGTCGGTCCCTCCGCCGCGGAAGAGGCCGCCGCCAGGATCCTTCCCCTGGTGCCCGCATCGGCCGTCTACGCGGACCTGAACACCCTCTCTCCCGGTGAGAAGAGGGCGATCGGCAGGCTGGCGGCCGACTCCGGAGTCCCCTTCGCCGACGTCGCGGTCATGGCACCCGTCCCGCGTGCAGGCAGCCGCACGCCGCTGCTCGCGGCCGGGAGCGGAGCCGGGGCCTTCGCCGAGGCACTCTCGCCCCTGGGCACACCCGTCCGCACGGTCTCCACCGAAGCCGGTGACGCCGCGGCCAGGAAGCTGCTGCGCAGTGTGTTCATGAAGGGCTTGGCGGCGCTCATCATCGAATCGCTCGACGCCGCGAGCGCCGCCGGAGCCGCGGACGAGATCCGCGACCAGATCGCCGCCGAACTGGGCGAGAACGGCCGGGACCTGGTGGACCGGCTCGTGGAGGGCACCCGGCGGCATGCCGGGCGGCGCGTGCACGAGATGGAGGCGGTGACGGCCTACCTGAACGAACTCGACGTGGAGCACCCCGTGACCGAGGCCACGCTGTCGCACCTGCGCCGGCTGAGCGCCTGAAACCGTTCGGTGGAGCGGCTCCGAGGACGGGGAACGCGTCCTCGGACTCCCGATGACGTGCCTGAGCTCTGCCCGCGCCACCCTGCCCGGCCGTGGAAGCGGTCGCCGCGGCCGCCGCGCACCCACGACGGAGGGCCGCCACCCGTGCGGGTGACGGCCCTCCGGGCGTGGGAGTCCGACTACCGTCGTCCCACGATCTCGAACTCGAGGACGTCGGTGAACTCGCGGCCGTAGGAGTCGGTCGCGGTCACCTCCGCGGTGTGCTGACCGGTGCGGAGGTTTCTGGGCAGGTCGAACCGCCACAGGTGCATCGTCCGCTCGGCGATGCTGCCGCCGTGGACCAACTGCTGCGAGACCGCGTACGGATCGGAGTACTCGGCGCCGACGTTGACGGCCTCACCCCCCATCTGCTGGGTGCGCGTGGCCTCCTCGGCCGGCCCGCCGTCGATGCTGACCTCGACCGTCGATCCGGTGGAGCCGAAGAAGAAGTTGGTCGTCAGCCAGCTGCCGTGGATCAGGTCGGCGCGGTCGACCACCAGGGGCTCCTCCAGTTCGGGAGCCTCACCGACGGGGTCGGCGTTCCACTCCCGGCGCTCTTCGAACCACTCCCGGTAGGTCGGGCTGTTGATGCCCAACTGCGTCTGCACGTCGTCGGACTCACCGGTGACGGTGTAGCGCTCCCGGAACTCGTTGCCCTCGATGTCCAGCGTCACCACGCCGGGACGGCCGCCGTCGCGGCCGATCGCCGCCGGGTAGCCCTCCTCGCCGATCGCGCCGGAGTACCAGTCACCCGAGATCGCGCCCGCGGTGATGTGCGGGAACGGCAGGCCCTCGACACCGAAGATGTCGCGCCAGCCTTCGACGTCGTCGCCGGTCTTGAGGTTCTCGATGCTGTGGCTGTGGCCGGACAGCGCCACGGCTCTGCGGCCCTCCAGCAGCTCGTGCACGCGGCTGACCTGGTCGACCTGGTGCACAGGTGAACCCTCGTCGGCGTAGTTGAGCAGGCTGATGTGGCTGGCGAGGACGATGAGCTTGTCACGGTCGACGTTGTCCAGGTCGCGCTGGAGCCACGTGAGCTGGTCGTCGTCGATGCGGCCGTTGTAGGACGGGTCGCCCTCCGGGTCGGCGCAGTGCTCGGCGATGCCTTCGGGGCTGTCGTCGGCCGCGGTGCAGGGGTAGTCGACGGTGTTCAGCGTGATGACGTGCACGTCACCGACGTCGAAGGAGTAGTACTCCGGCGCCAGCTGCGCGCGGAAGGTGTCGAAGGAGTGCTCGGCGCTCGGGGCGTCGAAGTCCAGGTCGTGGTTGCCCGGCAGGAAGCGGACCGGGCCGTTGATCTCGCTGACCAGGTCCTTGACGTCGGGGTAGAGCGACAGGTCGTCGCCGACGATGTCACCGACGAACAGCGCGCCGCAGCCGGCGTAGTCGTGGCGGTCGGACAGGTCCTTGATGGCGCCGGCGCGCGCGTACTCGATCTCCTGCCTGTCGTAGGTCTGCAGGTCTCCGGCGATGACGCAGCTCTGCTCGGCGGCGGCGGTCCCCTCGCTCTCCACGACCGGGAAGTTGACCGCGGACGGCAGCGGGCCGGTCGGCGCGATGCCGCCGTAGCGCAGCTCCGGGGACCCCTCGGGCAGGTGGTTGTAGTGGAACTGCGGGATGTTGTGCTCGTCCATCGGCACCTGGTAGCCCGACGGCTGCGTGATCGACACCGTCATGTTGTCGAACGCGGGCAGCCGGTAACGGCCCTCACCGTCGGTCCGCACCACGTCGCGGCCGTTGGTGACCATGACGCCGGCCAGGCCGGCCTCGTCGTCGTCGCTGGCGCTGTTCCGGTCGGCGTCGACGAACACCCTGCCGGTCAGCACCGAATCGTCGTCGGCGCCCGTCGGTGTGCGGACGACTTCGACCTCGCCGCGGTAGGAGGTGTCATCCCGGCTCTCGGACGGCGACGCCGCTGCCGGGGCGGGCACCGTGGTCAGGGAGCCGGCGATGACGGCGGCCGCCGAGACCGTCAGCGCGGTACGAAAGTAGCGGTGTTCCCGAAGGGCACGCCGCGTTCGCGCATGTCGTGAATGTGTCGTTGGCATGCGGTTGCCTCCGATATACGGGGGAGGGGAGCAGAACCGGCCAGGGGACCGGCGGAAAGCAACCTTTCTCGATACGGCTGAACAAGGACCCAGTTGTCGACCAACAGCCGACCACCAGCCGGTGACGACTGACGCGACGCACCGAGTATTCTCAGCGAGTTCCATCTCCATGTATTGCCAAGGAGCGGGGCACCGGGAACCGCGCCGATTCGGCCTGGACCCGGAGCCTGTTCTCGGGTGATCACGAGGTTCGCCCGTCTTCCCGAATCGCCCGCCGCTGAGAGCCCCTCACCGCCGAGTCCGGTTCTTCGCCTCAGACCGTATACGCACGTCAGCTCGGTGTGCGGAGCGCAACTCCGCCCACGCCGAAAAACCTGGCGAGGTGCCGTCGGATGTCACCGGACGCCGATGTGTGCTCCGTTCGTGATTCGCGTTTCCGTGCTGAAACGGCACCAGACGGCATCACACGGTCTCGGACGGCACCGCCGATCGAATGGTGTGGCATAAATCGGTACAAAATGACACGTAACGGTAAATAGCCAGCGCACTTCTCGAATGCCGTGGATGCTGTGAATGGAGACATCTCCGGCGTCGTCGTTCGGGGCCGAGACATGTACACGGCCCACCATGCCGCTCGCGGATGGCCTGTCCGGGCCGGTGCCATCCCCGCGGAAACAGCCCACCGTCGGCACCGGACCGTCGCCGACCAGCCCGCCGCCTGCCGAGGCCGCACGGGTCCAGGTCCGTCGGGCTTCAGGAGCGGGGCCGGTCCGCGTCGGTGTCCGTCCGGCCGGCGCCCAGCCGCCTGAGCGCCGCTGTCCGCCGACCCGCTCCCCGGGTCCGACCTGTTCCACGGCCGGATGAGCAGCGGAGCCACGGGGTAGCGGATGGGCGAGCGACCGTCGCGTCGCCGTCCGTCCCGACGACCGACTCCTGAGGAGCACGCAATGTCAGCACGAGCGCAGATCGGGGTCACCGGTCTGGCGGTCATGGGCCGCAACCTCGCACGGAACTTCGCGCGGCACGGGTACACGGTCGCGGTGCACAACCGCTCCTTCGACCGGGCCCGGTCGCTGGTGGCGGAGCACGGCGGCGAGGGCGACTTCGTCCTCTCGGAGTCGATGGCGGACTTCGTCGCGTCGCTGGAGCGCCCCCGCAAGGTCGTGGTCATGGTCAAGGCCGGCGCCGCCACCGACGCCGTGATCGACGAGCTGGTCCCGCTCCTGGAGGACGGCGACATCGTCGTCGACGCCGGGAACGCGCACTTTTCGGACACGATCCGCCGGGAGAGGGCGCTGCGTGACCACGGCCTGCACTTCGTCGGAACCGGCGTGTCCGGCGGTGAGGAGGGCGCGCTCAACGGGCCGTCGATCATGCCGGGCGGCACCCGCGAGTCGTACGAGTCCCTGGGACCGCTCCTGGAGGAGATCTCCGCGAAGGTCGACGGCGTCCCGTGCTGCACGTACGTGGGGCCCGGCGGCGCGGGACACTTCGTCAAGATGGTGCACAACGGCATCGAGTACGCCGACATGCAGCTCATCGCCGAGGCGTACGACCTGCTGCGGCGGGGCCTGGGCGCCTCCGCCGCGGAGATCGGCGAGATCTTCGCCGAGTGGAACCGCGGGGACCTGGAGTCCTTCCTCATCGAGACCACCGCCGACGTGCTGCGGCACGTCGACGCCGCGACCGGCCAGGCGTTCGTCGACGTCGTGCTGGACCAGGCCGAGCAGAAGGGCACCGGCCGCTGGACCGTCAAGAACGGACTGGACCTGGGCGTGCCGATCACCGGCATCGCGGAGGCCACGTTCGCCCGCGCGCTGTCCGGCTCGGTGCCCCAGCGCACGGCCGGGGCCGGCCTGCCCGCGCACACCCGGGAATGGGAGGTCAAGGACCGGGAGGCGTTCGTCGAGGACGTGCGCCTGGCGCTGTACGCGTCCAAGGTCGTGGCGTACTCGCAGGGCTTCGACCAGATCGCCGCGGCGTCGGCGGAGAACGGCTGGGGCATCGACCGCGGCGCCATGGCCCGCATCTGGCGGGGCGGCTGCATCATCCGCGCCCGGTTCCTGGACCGGATCACCGAGGCGTACGAGCGTGACGCCGGGCTGCCGCTGCTGCTCGCCGACCCCTACTTCACCGAGGCGGTTGCGGGAGGGCTGGCGTCGTGGCGCCGCGTCGTCGCGGGCGCGGCGGGCAGCGGCGTGCCCGTGCCGGCGTTCTCGTCGTCGCTCGCCTACTACGACGGCGTGCGGGCGCGGCGGCTGCCCGCGGCGCTGGTGCAGGCACAGCGCGACTTCTTCGGCGCGCACACCTACAAGAGGGTGGACCGCGACGGCACGTTCCACACGGACTGGTCCGGAGACCGCACGGAGACCGAGGTGTGAGGGATCCCGGGGCCTGGGGTGGACAGCGGCCCGGGCGGCGCCCATCGCGGCGGGGCCCGGGCCGCCTCGTCGACGGGCGGTCGAGAGCGGGTGCGGGTCAGAGGCCGGCCCTCGCCGTGACCAGCCATCCGCGTGCGGGAATCCGGACGGCGCCACCGCTCTCGCAGTCGCGGAGTGCGGCGGTGACCGCTCGCCGTGCCTTTTCCAGGGCGGATCGGTCCATGCCGTGTACGGCGTCGCGCAACTGTCCGGCGAGGAGGAAGTCCGCGGCATCGGCCGCGTCCGTGCCGATGACGCTCAGGATCTCCGTGGGGATGGCGGCCGCCTCGTCGAAGCCGGCCTGGCCGAGCACCGTACGGATGTGGTCGGGATCGGCGAAGTCGGCTGTTCCCGGTGCCGAGTCGTTCGGATCCGGTGCCGGCAGGTACTCGGCCAGCGCCGCGAAGACCGCCTGCACCTCTTCACCCGGGTCCCGGTGGCAGACGAAGGCGAGCCGGCCTCCGGGACGGAGGGCGCGTCCGATGTTGGCGAACGCTGCGACGGGGTCGGCGAAGAACATCACCCCGGCCCGGCTGATCACCGCGTCGAAGCCACCGGACGGAAAGGGATGGACCTGGGCGTCGCCCGGCTCGAACTCCGCGTTGCCGACGCCCTCGGCGGCCGCGGTACGGCGTGCGCGTTCGAGCATCGGCGCGGAGAGGTCGATGCCGACGGCGTGTCCGCGGTACGCCCGCCGGGCGGCCGACCGGGTCGTCTGACCGGTGCCGCAGCCGATGTCGAGCACGCGGTGGGCGTGGGCGATCGCGGCGGCGCCGAGGAGGGGTTCGGTGAAGCCGGCGGCCATGGTGTCGTACCGCTGGTGGTGCTCGGCCCAGTGGCGGCCGTCCGCGCCGTTCCGGATCCGGTGCTGTTCGTGGTTGGCGATCTGCTGCATTCGGGTGGTCTCCCGCTTTCCGTGTCGACGTACGGGAGACGCTGCCAGGACGGTCTGCCATGCGACTGCCAGACCGCTGTCACGGCGGTGACCGCGGTCGAGGCCCCACCCTCTGTTCCCGCGGACGGGCGCGACCGGCTACTGCGGGGCCAGCGGGCTGGCGAGGAGCAGCCCGGCTCCCGTGGCAGTGCCCGCGCCGATACCGTTCAGGCACAGTTCCTGGAGCACCTCGCTGTCCTGCACCACGGCCTCCCCGGTGAAGTGGTACCGGGCGGGCCTGCCGCCCAGGTGCTTCCACCTCACCGAGGTGACGCTCAGCGCACCCGCGAACTTGCCGTCCAGCCAGTCCTCGAACTCCTCCTCCGCGAGAGGGACCCGCTTGCCGCGCGGGCGCGGCTGCGGCTCCTCGTCGGTGGGCTCCGCCGCGCGCTGCGCGGTGGGCGCGGTGATGAGTTCCCACCGGACGGTCTCGCCCTCGGCGTACCGCGGCATCGGGTGGATCGCGGCGGAGACCGCACCGGGGACCTTGCCCCAGGCGGGGGCGGTGTCGGAGCTGACCACCAGCGTGTTCGGCGAGGTGCGCGCCCACAGCACACGGGCGTCGGACCCGGGGTCGGGGTCGACCGCTCTGCGTACGGCCCGCCCCATGACCGCCCACTGGTCCATGCCGGCGCTGCGCTTGGGGTCGAGTTTGATGCGGGCCAGGTACAAGGAGCTTCCCTCCGGGGCGTCCCGCCTGAGCGGGGCTTGTGTTCGGTCACGGGCGGTCGGGGGTTTCCTCCGCCCGGGGTGGATTTCCACTGTATGAGGCGCTGGCCCCTGGTCGGCCCGCGCTGTTCCAGTACACGTGCGCTCCCGCGGTCCCGACGCGGGACGGCCGCGCCCGCCGTGACCCGGAACCGGGCGTCGAACGCCCCGGGTGACACGTGCGGGGTCTCCTTCCCGGCGTCGGACCCGTGTGCCCGGCCCCTCCGGCCCCGTCCCACCCGGTGGCGTCCGCCCCCGGCGGACACGGGATAATCGCACGGTCGGCACAGGCGAAAGGAACCCCCTCCATGGCAGGACGCCTCCTCCACGTGGGACCGGTGATCATCGACGTCGTGATGGCGGTCGACGCCCTTCCCCGGTCCGGCGAGGGGGTGTTCGCCTCCTCCGCGCACACCCTGGCCGGAGGCGGTTTCAACGTCATCGCCGCCGCGGCGCGCGCCGGCATGGAGGTGGTCTACGCGGGAGCGCACGGAAGCGGGCCGAACGGGGACCTGGCCCGTGCGGCGCTGTGCTCCGAGGGGGTACCGGTGGCACACGCCCCCGCCCCCGACGCGGACACCGGTTTCTGCGTGGCCCTGGTCGAGGGCGACGCCGAACGGACCTTCGTCACCCGTCTGGGCGCCGAGATGGACCTGTCCCTGGCCGAACTGCGCACACTACGGCCCGGGCCGGGGGACTTCGTCTACACCGTGGGCTACTCCCTGCTCCCCGGACCGCCCGCCGAGGACCTCCTCACCTGGATCGGCGACCTCCCGGAGGAGGTGCGTCTGGTCCTGGACCCCGCACCGGTCGTGGGCGACCTTCCCGAGCAGGTCCTGGACCGGGTCCTGGCCCGTGTGGACCTGCTCAGCCTCAGCGCCGGCGAGGCCGCGACCATGACCGGGCGCACCGACCCCGGGGAGGCCGCCGCACTCCTCGTCCGCCGGGTCCGCCCCGGCGGTGTGGTGGTCGTGCGCGACTCCTCGAAGGGCTGCGTGGTGGCCGAACCCGGGGGAGTACCCCGACGGGTTCCCGGGTTTCCCGTGCGCGCCGTGGACACCAACGGGGCGGGCGACGCGCACGTGGGCGTGTTCACCGCGGCCGTGGCCGACGGCCTGGCCCCGCTGGAGGCCGCCCGCCGGGCCAACGCGGCCTGCGCCCTGGCCGTCACCCGCCAGGGCCCGGCCACCTGTCCCACCGCGAAGGAGACGGACGCCCTCCTGGCGGGAAGCGAGAGCGGTACGGCGGCCGGGCCCTGACGCCTCCCGGGGCAAGGACGGCGGCTTCCACGTTCCGCCACCGGGCCGGGGAGGAGAGGACCTCGGGCGGCGGCCACGCCCCCGGTTCCCGAGTACGGGACTGCCCGGTCCGAACCCGTCGGTGAGCCGCCCGGGAGGTTCCGGGCAAATCCCCTCCCCGGTTCCGGTCACGTGCCCTCGCGCGCTGCCGCTCCCCCGCTGTATCCTCGCCGGGACCGCCCGGCGGATGAACGGAAAGGCGCACGCGCAGATCGAGGCTCTGGCTCTTCTCACCCCGGCCCCGTCTTTCCGGAGCCGTTACACCTGGCGGAGCCTGCCCGCGAACTCGTCCCCCGGTTCAGCCCCGTAACGCTCCTCCAGTTCCTCCTGGCCCTCGCCGCGGGCCTGTTCACCTGCAAAGTCGCCGTGGGAACCGCCGACCTCCTCGTGCGGATCCCGGCCCACGAGGTCGCGCGACGGTGGCCGGGGCCGAACCCGGGAGAGCCTCCCCGCGGCCCGGCACGAACCGGGCAGCCTGCTCCGGAACCGGGGGCCGGGCGAAACGAGGCTCACGGTGACGTGCGGGGCACCATCGTCCAGGCCGGGTACATAGGCCGGCTCCACGTCCACCCCGCGCGGGACCGTGGGACCGAGCCGCCGCGCGGAAGCGACGACCGCTGAGCGACCGGGCGCGGCCGAGCACGGGGAGCGGCGCCCCGCACGGAGGAGGAGAGGCGGCCACGGCGCGCACCACGGCCTCCGCCGTTCCCGGCGGTGCGCGCAGGGACCACGGGAGACCGGAGGGGCCCGCCACCGGACAAGGGCCGGCCCGCGTCGCCGCGACCGGCTGCGGCACCGCCCGCCTGCGCCGCTGGCCGGTCTCGGGCGCTTGCTGTAGAGTCCTTCGCCATCCAGGCGGCCCGTGCCCCGGTCTCCCCTTCCCAGCCGAGGAATCGGCGACGAGACGAGGACCGATGACCAGTACTCCCGTCGAGAGCACCGGACGCCCCGGGACGGTGGAGGCGGCCTTCCTCCTCCTGCTCGCACTGATCGCCGCCAACCTGGTGCTGTGGGTGTCGGACGTGTTCTTCGTCGCCCCCACGGGACTGGACAGCATGCGCGCGGCCGCGGGCGATGGGGGAGGGCTCCGCCAGGCCGCCGTCTCCGGCACCGTCATGCTGCTGATCGCGGCGGTGGGCGTCCTCCTCGCCGTCCTGATACGCCGGGGCCGCAACTGGGCGCGTCTCCTGATCGCCGCCGTCGGCGCCCTCGCCGTGCTCATGTTCCTGACCACCGTCAACATGGACGGCACCATGTGGGCGGCGCCGGCGTCGGCCTACGGCCTCTTCCGCGATGTCGTTCCGGGCCTGCTGGGGCTGGCCGTCCTCGTGCTTCTGTTCCTGCCGGCGTCCAACACCTACTTCTCGCGGAGGACGTGAGCCGTCCCGCACGGTGGGCGCTGGTCCCCGGAACTCCACGGCCCCGTGCCGACTGAGCCGCCAACGGATTAGGGCCAGTGATCAATACAGGCCAGGCACCTACAAGAATTCAGTATTGACCGCCGTGTCCGGTCCCTTCCGTCATTCCAGCCACAGGCGCCCCAACTGAAACATGAAAGCGTTTTTGGGCGGGTCTTCGAGGGCAAGGACAGGCGGACAGGAGGTACCCCCCATGGAGACCGGAACCATGACCGTCACCGTCCTGGTCGCCTTAGCGGTAGTCGCCCTCGCCGGAGGGATCGCGATCGCCGCGCGCTTCCTTCTTCTTCCGGCCTGGCGCACCGCCCGGCTCAGGAAGCACTTCGGTACCGAATACGACCACGCCGTACAGGACCACGACGACACGTCGGCCGCCGAGCGCGACCTGTCCGCACGACTCCGCCGCCGTCAGGACACCGAACTCCGCGCACTCGCCGTTCAGGAGCGCGAGGCGTACGCCGACACCTGGGCCACGGTCCAGCAGGTCTTCGTGGACGACCCCGACCGCGCCGTCCGGGACGCCCGTGCCCTGGTGGGCGCCGTCATGGCGGATCTGGGCTACCCCGACCCCCCACCCGACGAAGGCTTCGAGCGGCGGCTCCGGGACCTGTCGGTGGACCACCCCGCCGCGGTCGCCGACGTGCGCGGCGCGCAGGGGGCAGAGCACTCCACCGGGCCGGACCGGCCGCACACCGAGCACCTGCGCGAGGTGCTGGTGGCCCACCGCGGGCTGGTGGACGCCCTGCTGGGCGGAGGACTGCGGCCCGCGGCCAGGGGCGGACCGCGACCGTCGTCGAAGGGCGGACCGCGACCCGCGCCGAAGCAGGAGGACAAGGGCAAGGACGAGCAGCAGCAGAAGGGGGAGGAACGGGAGAGGGAACCGGAGGGAGAACGGTGAGCGACTCCGGCGACACCACGGGACACAGGGGAGCGGAACCGCGCAGAGTCCGGTGGAGCCTGCGCGCGCACGACCGGGGGACCCGGCGGGAACGGCGCCCGGGAGGGCCGCCACCGAGACAACCGCTCGGACACCAGGAGTACGGGCGAGGGAACGAGGAGGCGCAGATGACCGAACGCACGGCGGGGCCCGGCCGCAGGACGGCACCGGAGCGGTCCGGGACCGGGGCGGTCGAGAAAACCGAGGCGGCCAAGGCGGTCGAGGCGGCCAAGGCGGTCGAGGCGGCCAAGGCGTCCGAGAACGGAACGGACGCCGGCGCCGCCAGGACCAGCGGAGGCGGGGCCCCGGCGAGGAAGGCCGCGCCCAGGCGGGCGTCCAGGCCGCGGAGCACCGCGGACCGCTCGGGACGGCCGTGGCTGCCCCGGCCGCGCGGCCTGGACCCGGACGGGGTACGGCAGCGCTGGATCGGGACGCAGGGCGCGTTCGTCGACGACCCCCAGGAGTCCGTACGCGAGGCGGACGCTCTGGCGGCGGAGGTCGCCGAAGCCGTGGTCGCCGCGATCGAGGAACGCCGCTCCGCGCTCCGCGCCGCCTGGAGCGACGGCGAGGGCACCGACACCGAATCACTCCGCCTCACCCTGCGTGACTACCGCTCCTTCGTCAAGGGCCTGCTCGGCGACACCGCCTGACCGAACACCCCTGAACCACCCGACCGAACCGGCCGGCTGAGTCCGCCCGACGGAACCGCCTGGCCGGGGCCGCCCGGGGCGGCGGCACCACGGAGCCCCGACGGCCCCTCTCCGAACGCGCCGTTCGGGACCAGAGCGCACACGCGACCCCCGACATGGCACAGCACACCGTCTCTCGCGACATGGAACCGGGCGCAGCGGGCATCAAGATGACCAGGTGTCCGCGCGCACCGATTTCCGATGAGCGGAAGGGGGCCGCCATGGGCGACAGCGTCGCGCACAAACTCATCGCCTCCCACCTGGTCTCGGGGGAGATGGCACCCGGGAACGAGGTCGGGATCAGGGTCGACCAGACCCTCACCCAGGATGCCACCGGCACCCTGGTCATGCAGGAGCTGGAGGCGCTCGGCCTGGACCGGGCGCGCACCGAGGTCAGCGTCCAGTACGTGGACCACAACCTCCTGCAGGCCGACGAGAAGAACGCCGACGACCACGTCTTCCTGGAGTCGGCGTGCCGTCGTTTCGGCATCTGGTACTCCAAACCCGGCAACGGGGTCTCCCACCCCACGCACATGCAGCGCTTCGGCATACCGGGAAAGACGATGGTGGGCTCGGACTCCCACACCTGTGCGGCCGGGTCGCTGGGGATGCTCGCGATCGGGGTCGGCGGGTTCGAGGCCGCCACGGCCATCGCCGGCCGGCCGCTCTACGTCCGCATGCCCGAGATCTGGGGCGTGCGGCTGACCGGGGAGCTCCCGCCGTGGACCTCCGCCAAGGACGTCATCCTGGAGATGCTGCGCCGCCACGGGGTCAAGGGCGGGGTGAACCGCATCATCGAGTACCACGGCCCCGGCCTGGACTCCCTCGGCGCGATGGACCGGCACGTCATCGCGAACATGGGCGCGGAACTGGGCGCCACCACCACGGTGTTCCCCTCCGACGGCGCCGTCCGGGAGTTCCTGCGCAAGGAGGGGCGCGAGGAGGACTTCACCGAACTGACCGCAGACGAGGACGCGCACTACGACGTGACCGACGAGATCGATCTGTCGCGGATCGAGCCGCTGATCGCCAAGCCCTCCTCGCCCGGCAACGTCGTCCCGGTGCGCGAGGTCGCCGGGACCGACGTCGGCCAGGTCGTCATCGGTTCGTCGGCCAACCCCGGACTGCGCGACTTCGCCATGGCCGCGGCCATGGTGCGCGGGCGCCAGATCGACGCCTCGGTGAGCCTGGACGTGAACCCGACCTCGCGCCAGATCCTCACCGACCTCACCCGTATGGGCGCGGTCACCGACCTGATCACGGCGGGAGCCCGCATCCACCAGTCCGGGTGCCTCGGCTGCATCGGCATGGGGCAGGCGCCCGCCTCCGGACAGAACTCCCTGCGCACCTTCCCCCGGAACTTCCCGGGGCGCTCGGGGACGGACGAGGACGCGGTGTGGCTGTGCTCGCCGGAGACCGCGGCGGCCTCCGCGCTCACCGGTACCATCACCGACCCGCGCGACCTGGCCGAGAAGTTCGACATGCCCCTTCCGGACCTGGACCTGCCCGACCGGCACAGCGTCAACACCCGCATGCTCGCGCCGCCGCCCGAACCGGGGGAGGAGCGCGCCGATCTGGTGAAGGGGCCCAACATCTCGTCCCTGCCGGACTTTCCGCCGCTGCCGGACCGGATCAGCGCCCCCGTCCTGCTGAAGGTCCCCGACGACGTCTCCACCGACGAGATCTCGCCCGCGGGTGCGGCGGCGCTTCCCTACCGGTCCAACGTGCCCAAGCTCGCCGACTTCACCTTCACACGCATCGACCGGGACTATCCGCGGCGTGCCCGGGAGACCGCCGACGGCACAGGCCACCTCATCGTCGGAGGGGAGAACTACGGGCAGGGCTCCTCACGCGAGCACGCCGCCATCACCCCCCGGTACCTGGGCCTGCGCGCGGTGGTGGCCAAGTCCTTCGCGCGCATCCACTGGCAGAACCTGGCCAACTTCGGCGTCCTGGCCCTGGTGTTCACCGATCCCGGCGACTACGACCGGATCGACGCCGGGGACGTGCTGGTGATGGAGGACCTCTCCACCACCCTGCGCGCGTCGCGGGAGCTGATCCTGCACAACGAGACCAAGGGGGAGGACTACCGCCTGCGGCACGACCTCTCCGAACGCCAGGTCGAGGCCGTCCTGGCGGGCGGGCAGATCCCGCTGCTGGCCCGGGAGCTGTGAGGGCCGGGGCCCTTCCCTGGCGCCCCTTCCGTGAGCCCTCCTCGCTCCCTCCCGCGTGCGCCGGGCCCGTCGGGGCGGCCGTCCCGACGGGCCTACCGGGCCCTTCCGAGGTGCTCGGTGAAGAAGGCGTCGATGCGCCGCCAGGCGTCGTCGGCGGCCTCGGGGACCGGGCCGGAGCCCGTCGCGCGCAACAGCACCCGCAGGGGCCGGGGGCCGTTGGGCGCCTCGTTCATGAAGGAGTGGCCCGCGTCCGCGTACTCCTTGACGTCGTTGACGACGCCCTCCTCGTCCAGGGCCGCCTTCAGGCGCGGGGCGGCACCGCGCAGCGACCGGTCCCGCGCGCCGTAGCTGGCGACGGTCGGGCAGGCCCCCTCGACGGCGGCCCTCAGGTCCTTCGGCAGCATCCCGTAGTTGGGCGCCGAGGCGTCGAAGTCCGAGGCCGTGGCGATCGCGAACCCGCCGCCCATACAGAAGCCCACGACCCCGACGCGGCCCGTGCAGCCGGGCTGGTCCAGCAGCCAGGCCCGCCCGGCCGCGATGTCGGTGAACGCGCGTCCGTGTCCGGCGGACAGGCTGCGCATCACGCCCACGACGCACCGCCACATGCCGCCCTCGCTGTACAGGTCGGGCACGACGGTGAGGTAACCCAGGCGGGCGAGCCGGTCGGCGTGGCGGCGCATCTCCACATCGACGCCGAAGGCCTCGTGGACGACCAGCACGCCGGGCCGGGGCCCCTCGCCCTCGGGGCGGGCCACGTAGCCGCGCAGGTGCGGGGATCCGTCGCCGCCCCGGGTGTAGGAACTGAGGTCGATCTCGGGCACGGTCGTCTTCCCTTCGCTCGTCCCCGGCTGGTCGCTCGCCCCCGGGCGGTTCAGCCTAGGGTTCCCGGGCCGGGGTGCCAAGGCACGCACTCCACGGGCTCAGCCGCGGCGACGCGCCGGGGTGAGGCGGAGCCCGGCTCCCACGGTCGTGGCCAGTCCCAGCACGGCCGCGAGCACGACCACCGTGTGCGGGGGCAGCCACTCCGCCAGGGCGCCGGCGAAGGCGAAACCCAGTCCCTGGAGGATCATCAGTCCCGCGGTCACCAGGGTCAGGACCTGCCCGCGGTCCTGTACGGCGACGCGCTCGATCAGCAGGCGGTCCACGCCGAGCGCGTATCCGTACCCGCACCCGCTCACCGCCAGCAGCGCCACCACCACCGGTAGCTCCGGCCGCAGAGCCAGCCCGAGCAGCGGCACGAAGGTCACCAGGCCCAGCGGCACGACCGCGCGGACGCGTTGCCCGTCGGTCAGCAGGGCGCCCAGGAGCAGCCCGCCCACGATCATGCCGACCGGGGCCGCGGACAGCAGGGCCGCGACGGCGACCGGGCCGCCGCCGAGGCCGGAGGCGATCGGCGCGGCCAGTGCCTCGGGAGCCACGCTCAGGGCGGGCAGCAGCCACATGAAGGCGAGAAGGGGCCGCAGGCTCGGGGAACGCAGGACCCGGCCTGCACCGGCGACCGACTCCCCCAGGGGAGAGCCGCCCGAGGAGGGGGTGCTCCTGCGGGCGGGCCGGACCGCGAGGCCCAGCCACAGGAGGAGGGAGGAGAGCACCAGCAGGCCCGACCCGGTGAGCAGCGCCGCGGTGGGGGAGGTGGCCGCGAGGAGTACGCCGCCGAAGGCGAAGCCGCAGATCTGTGCCGTCTGCGCGGCCATGCGCAACAGCGAACGCCCCAGCGCGAAGCCGTCCGCGGGCAGGATGTCGGCGACCAGCGCGGCCCGGGTGCCCTGGTACAGCGGGGCGATGGCGCCCATGGCGAGCAGCAGTACCAGCACCACGGGAACGGGCGTCCCCGACGGCGCCATGCACGCGATCAGCAGGGCGGTCGTCAGCTGGGTGACGACCATGAGGCGTCTGGCCGGGACCCGGTCGCTCCACGCCGACAGCAGCGTGGCACCGATGAGGTAGGGGACGAAGCTCGCGGCGAAGGCGAGCGCGGACAGCAGAGGGGACCCGGTGCGTTCGTACACCGTGAGGGAGAGGGTGATCTGAGCGGCGACCTGGCCGAGGACGGCCAGGACCTCCGCCACGAAGACGACACGGAACTCTCCGACGGCCAGGACCCGCCGGTATCCCCCGGTTCCGGGGGTGCCGACGACGTCGTCTCGTGTGTTCGGGGATGCCATGGCCCCACGCTCACCTAGCATGAGAGCTGTTTCAAAGGATTCGGCCACGACCGAAACATGTGGTGCCCGATGGCGGGAAGGCTGTTCTTCACCCACGACGACCTGCTGCGGTGCCGCTTCGCCGTCTCACCCCTGTGGGAGACCACCGCCGCCGTACGGCTCCTCGGCGAACTCGGCGGGCACGGCTACCACCCCATGAGGCCCTTCGCCTCCCGGGCCGCGGAGGGCGCGGACCTGGACCCCCTTCCCCTCCTCTTCCCCCGGCCCGGTTACACCCCCGACTTCCTCTCGCCGCCTCCACTCGGCTCCTCGGCCGAGATGGAGCACGAGCTGGAGGGCCTGCGCGACTGCCCGCCGTCCCATGTCGAGGAGGAACTGCGCCGGTGCCTGTCGGACCCGCGCCGAGGGCTTGCGCCCTCTCTCACGGAGCCGCTCCTGCGGGACCCCGAGGCGACCCGCGACAGGATCGCCGAGGCGCTTCGCCGCGCCTGGGAACTCCTGGTGAGGCCCCACTGGTCCCGGCTCAGCGCCCTGCTGGAGGCCGACATCTCCTACCGCGCCCGGTCCGTGGTGGAACACGGCCTGGCCCGGGTGATCGCCGACCTGGACCCCTCCGTCCGGTGGCGGGGCGACGTCCTGAGCATCCCGGAGCCGGCGGAGGGCGAGCGGCGGCTCGACGGCCACGGCCTGGTACTGATGCCCAGCGCGTTCGTGTGGCCGGAGACCGTGATGAAGACGAACGAGCCCTGGCCGCCGACACTGATCTACCCGGTGAACGGCGTCGCGCGACTGTGGAACCCCTCGGCCCGGGCCGACGACGCCCTCGCCAGGCTCCTGGGGGACACACGCGCCCGGGTACTGGAGATCCTCGCCGAGCCGACCACGACCACGGTGATGGCCAGGACCCACCCGTGGAGCGCCGCCACGGTGTCCGAGCACCTGTCCGTACTGCGCGACGCGGGCCTGGTCCACTCGTGGAGGGTCGGCCGCAGGGTGTTCTACACCCGTACTCCGCTGGGCGACGCCCTCGTGCTCGGCCGGACACCTCCGGCGGACGGGAGTGCCTGACGGCCTCCGCACCGGCGGGGCCGCGCGGACACCCGGTCCGCTCAGGTCCGCCGGCCCCGGTGCTTCTCCCTCTTTCTCCGTTGTCGTCCGGACACTCCCGATCACATACGCGACTCACGGCCCGGGGTGTTGCGAAGGTGGTGGACGGCGCAGGTGGCGCCGAAGACGTACGGACTGAGGGAGGACCATGCCGACGAAGCGGATCACCGGGCCGCCAGGCAGCCGACCCCGGCGGCCGGGCGGAGTGTGTCGCACCGCGGGCCGAAACCGTGGGGGAGGTGGCCGATGAGCGGGGAAGAGAGCAGGACGGCCGTCCTCATGGCCCTGATGGCGAACATCGGCATCGCCGTGACCAAGTTCGTCGCCTACCTGCTGACCGCCTCGTCGGCCATGCTCGCCGAGGCGGTGCACTCGGTGGCCGACTCGGGCAACCAGGTCCTGCTGCTGCTCGGGGGACGCAGAGCCAGGCGCACGGCCACACCGGAACACCCCTTCGGCTACGGACGCGAGCGCTACGTCTACGCCTTCCTGGTCGCGATCGTGTTGTTCACGCTCGGCGGCCTGTTCGCCCTGTACGAGGCCTGGCACAAGATCAGGGACCCGCACCCCATCACCGACTGGCAGTGGGTCCCCATCGTGGTGCTGCTGGTGGCCATCGTGTTGGAGTCGACGGCGCTGCGCACCGCGTTGCGCAAGTCCAGGCCGGCACGCGCCAAGATGGGAACGTTCGGGTTCATCCGCCAGGCCAAGGCGCCGGAGCTACCGGTGATCCTGCTGGAGGACACCGGCGCCCTGATCGGGCTGACGTTCGCCCTGATCGGTGTCGGCCTCACCCTGATCACCGGCAACGGCGTCTGGGACGGACTCGGCTCGGCGGCCATCGGCCTGCTGCTCGTGGTGATCGCCGTGGTCCTGGCCGTGGAGGTCAAGAGCCTGCTCATCGGGGAGTCGGCCAGCGAGGAGAACATACGCCTGATCAGGGAGGCCATCCTGGGCTGCGAGGACATCAACGCCGTCCTCCACATGCGCACCCTGCACCTGGGCCCCGAGCAGTTGCTGGTGGCGGCCAAGGTGGGCGTTGACGCCGAGGACGACGCCCGCCGTATCGCCCGTGCCATCGACGAGGCCGAGGAGCGGATCCGCGAGGCCGTCCCCATCGCCGAGATCATCTACATCGAGCCGGACCTGGCGCGCTCCGGAACACCGGGCTGAGGCGCTCGCCCCGAGGCGTCCGCCCGCAGACGGGAGGGCGGCGGGGCGTGGGGGAGCGCCGGCCGCGCGGGCCGTGGACCGACCGGAATATCCGGCCCCACCCGCCCGTTGGAGACGGTACAGGCCAGTGCGGTCGTAAGTGTCCCCGGGCGCCACTCAGAGCCTTCGCGGAATACCGCGCCCCACGGGGCGGCCGGGAGCCGCGTTGTGCGACCCGCCGAGAGGTGACCGCCGCACCGGTCTGGCTTCTTCACGGCCCCGTCGAGCACCTGCTCGGCGGGGCCGTTCCCTTGCCACGGGCCCCGGTACTTCCCCGTCCTTTTCGGACCGGAGGGAGATTGAGGCGGTCACCACTTCGGGTATACGGCTGGTAACCGTTGTCCGGCCGGAGGTGTGGATGGGCGTCGAACGTGTCCGTGGGCTCGTCGGGGACCCGGTCGGTGACACCGCATGATCGTCGTCGGACTGTCCTCGGGCACCTCGGCCGACGGGATCGACGTCGCCGCCGCGCGCATCGAGCTGGACGGGACGCTGGTGCGCCTGACCCCGCTGGGGCACCGCACCACGCCCTACACGGCGGACCTTCGTGAGGAGATCCGCGGCGCCCTTCCCCCCGCGCCGACGACGATGGAGGACGTGTGCCGGATCGACACCCGTGTCGGCCGGGAGTTCGCCGAGGCGGCACGGAACGGGATCGAGGAGTTCGCCGGGGGACGGGCCGACCTGGTCGCCTCGCACGGACAGACCCTGTTCCACTGGGTCAGCGGCACCGCGGTGAACGGAACCCTGCAACTCGGTCAGCCCGCGTGGATCGCCGAGGCCACCGGCCTGCCCGTGGTGTCGGACCTGAGAGCGGCCGACGTGGCCGCGGGCGGCCAGGGAGCACCCCTGGCCGCCCTGCTGGACACCCTCCTGCTCGGCGGGCGCGCCGAGCCGGTCGCGGCCCTGAACCTAGGCGGCATCGCCAACGCCACGGTCGTCCGGGACGGGGCACCGGAGGCCTTCGACACCGGACCGGGCAACGCCCTGCTCGACGCCGCGACGCACCGGGTGACCGGCGGCCGCGCGGACTTCGACGCGGACGGGGCGCTCGCCCGCTCCGGCCGCGTCGACCCCGTCCTGCTGGAGCACCTGCTCGCCGAGCCGTACTACCGCCTGCCCCCGCCGAAGTCCACCGGACTGGAGCTGTTCGGCCCCGGTTACCTCGGCGCGGCACTGCGGCACGTGGGCGCACCGAGTGACGGGGACCTGCTGGCCACCCTGGTGGAGCTCACCGCCGCCACCGTCGCGGACGCGCTGCGGCCCCACGGCGTGACCGAGGTGGTCGCCTCCGGCGGCGGTGTCCGGAACCCGGTCCTGATGAAGCGGCTCGCCGACCGGCTCCACCCCGCGCGGCTCGGCTCGTCCGACGACCTCGGGCTGGACGGCGACGCGAAGGAGGCCTACCTGTTCGCGCTGATCGGCTTCCTCACCTGGCACGGGATCCCCGGGTCCGTGCCGGCCTGCACCGGAGCCCGGCGGGCGCCGGTGGCGGGGCGCATCACCCCGGGCGCCGGGCCGCTCCGGCTCCCCGAACCGGCGGCCGACCCTCCCAGACGCCTGCGCGTCGAGGCGCGGGGCCTGTGAACGGCCCGCGCCCACCGCTCACGTACCCCTCGCCCCCGTACCCCCACTCCCGAAAGGCCCGCAGTGCAAACCATCGACCTCCTGGTCATCGTGGTGTACCTGCTGTGTTCGGCATGGCTCGGTCTGAGGCTGTCCGGCCGGCAGCGTGACACGAAGGACTACTTCATCGGAAACCGGCAGCTGCCCTGGTGGGCGGTGTGCCTCTCGGTGGTGGCCACCGAGACCAGCGCCCTGACCGTGATCAGCGTCCCCGGCGTGGCCTACCTGGGCGACGTCACGTTCCTCCAGGTGGCGGTCGGCTACCTGATCGGACGGGTGGTCGTGGCCTTCGTGCTGCTGCCCCGCTACTACCGGGGCGAGATGACCACGGCCTACGCCTACCTCGGCATCCGCTTCGGCCGCGGCATGCAGGGCACGGCCTCGGTCGCGTTCCTGTTCACCCGGCTTCTCGCCGACGGGGTGCGGCTGTTCGCGGCGGCCATCCCGATGAAGATCGTCCTGGACTCCTACGGTCTGGAGCTGTCCTACTTCGCGATCATCGCGCTGCTCGGGGCCGTCACGGTCCTCTACACCCTCATCGGCGGGATCAGGGCCGTGGTCTGGGTCGACGTGGTGCAGATGGGGCTGTACGTGGTCGGCGGCGTCGCCGCGCTGGTCGTCATCGCGGGCAGCCTGGACGTGAACTTCCTCGCGGTCGCCGCCGAGGAGGGCAAGACCCGGTTCCTCGACTTCACGTCGAATCCGGTCTCGTCGCCGTACGCGACGGTCACCGCGGTGCTGGGCGGTGCCCTGCTGTCCACCGCCTCCCACGGCGCCGACCAGATCATCGTGCAGAGGCTGCTGGGCTGCCGCAGCCTGCGCGACGCCCAGAAGGCGGTGATCGGCAGCGCCGTCGTGGTCTTCCTCCAGTTCGCCCTGTTCCTCACCGTGGGCCTCGCCCTGTACTCCTACTTCGAGGGCGCCTCGGTCGACGAACTCGGGCTCGCCAACTCCGACGAGCTCTTCCCGACGTTCATCGTCGAGGGGCTGCCCGCCGGCCTGTCGGGCCTGCTGCTCGCCGGGATCATGGCCTCGGCGATGAGCACCCTGTCCTCGTCGCTGTCGGCGCTGTCGTCCTCGACCATGGCGGACCTGTACGAGCGGTTCTCCCACCGCACGCTCACCGGTTCCCAGGGACTGCGGCTCGGCCGGCTGTTCACCCTCGGCTGGGGGCTGGTGTTCGTCGGGGCGGCGGCGATGTTCACCGGTACCGACAACCCCGTCGTCGAGCTGGGCCTGTCCGTGGCGAGCCTGACCTACGGCGGTCTGCTCGGCGCGTTCTTCCTGGGACTGTGGATCCGCAGGGCACGCCAGACCGACGCCGTGATCTCCTTCGGCGTCGCCGTGGCGGCCATGGTCTGGCTGTTCCTCTTCGAGCCGGAGCTCGTCGGGTTCACCTGGTACACGGCCATCGGCACGTCCATCGTGCTCGTGCTGGGCTACCTGCTCTCACTCCGGCACCGCGGCGAGGCGCCCGGGGCGCGGTCCGGCGACGTACCCGCGCCGGCCTCCGAGCCGACCTCCGAGGAGGAGCGGTCCTGACCCGGGCGCCGACCGCTCTCCGGGGGGCCGGGTGCGCGCCCGCGGCGGCCCGGCCCCTCCACCCGTCCCCGGCCCGGACGGCTCCTCCACCGCCATGTGGAACCCTCCTGGTGCGCGGGCACGTTAACGTTGCGCACCTGGCGGTCGTCGACGAGCAGGCGAACCCGACGCCGGACGGACTTGAGGAGAAGGGGTGCCGCGATGCCCGGGGGGCAGCACATGCAGATCGGTGAGGTCGCCGAACGGACCGGCCTGTCCCTGCGCACGATCCGCTACTACGGAGAGGTCGGCCTGGTCGAACCCTCGGCGCGCTCCCGCGGCGGTTTCCGGCTCTACACCGAGACGGACGTGGAACGCCTGAACCTCATCAAGCGGATGAAGCCCCTGGAGTTCAGCCTGGAGGAGACCCGTGAGCTGCTGGAGACCATCGACCGGCTGAACGCGGCGGAGACCGGCCGGGAGGAGCGGGAGGCCCTGACCGAGAGGCTCGACGCCTTCGAGGCGGCCGTCGTCGCCCGCTGCCAGACCCTGCGCAAGCAGTTGGCGATGGCCGAGGAGTTCGCCGGGAGGCTGCGCGAGCAGCGGTCCCGGAACAACGCCACCACCTGAGGGCGTTCTCCGAGTGGCGGAGGCCGAGGCCGTGCGGTGCCTCCCCGTCCGGAGGAACGGGAGCGTCCCGACCGGCGGGGCGCTCTGCTTGGTAACAGGTGTGAACGTCCCAGGATCCCACCCAAAAAGTCACTTTGGGTCATCAGGACGGAAACGCGCCTGTCGTTCGGGTCGTCTGGGTTCAGCAGGAAAAACCAGCGAAGAGCCTCTCCTGTGATGGTTGTCTCAGGCACTCTGCGTGACCCAGACTCTTACGTAAGGGTAGAGTCGGTCCAGGTTGGTTCCCCGCGACGGCCGTGGAACCACCGCCCTCTTCCCGGCCGGTCCCACGGACACGGTCGGGTCCGCGGCGACGGAGCCGCGTCCGGGGCACCACACGTGCCACACCGGATCCCAGGCGCCTGAGCGCACCCGACCCCCCAGGTCCGGCGCTCGCCCGCGCCGTCGCCGAACGCCTGACACGAACACCGCGGTCCTCGCTGTGGGCTGCCCGAAACCTGATGGGTTCCATGAATCTGCCTGTGAAGACCCCCCGGTTCCTGAGGTCCAGGATCCCCGGAGCCGCCCAACTGCGCGCGGACGTGCTGGCCGGGCTGGTCGTGGCCCTGGCCCTGATCCCCGAGGCCATCGCCTTCTCCCTCATCGCTGGGGTCGACCCCCGCGTGGGGCTGTACGCCTCCTTCGTGATGGCCGTGTCCATCGCCTTCCTGGGCGGGCGCCCGGCGATGATCTCCGCGGCCACCGGCGCGATGGCCCTGGTCGTGGCGCCGCTGTCGATCGAGTACGGCGTGGACTACCTCATCGCCGCCACGATCCTGGCCGGGCTCTTCCAGGTCGTCCTGGGACTGGCCGGGGTGGCCAAGCTGATGCGGTTCGTGCCGCCCAGTGTGATGACCGGGTTCATCAACGCCCTGGCCATCCTCATCTTCATGGCCCAGCTGCCCCACCTGGCCGGGGTCGGGGTGCCGATCTACGCCATGGTCGCGATCGGGCTGGCCATCATCTTCGGCCTGCCGTACCTGACCAAGCTGGTCCCCGCGCCGCTGGTGGCCATCGTCGTGCTCACCGTCGCCGCGCTGTCCCTGGGCATTCCGGCGCAGACGGTCGGGGACATGGGTCAGCTGCCCGACACCGTGCCCGTCCCGCTGATCCCGAACGTGCCCCTCACCCTGGACACGCTGACGCTGATCGCTCCCTACGCCGTGACGCTGGCGCTGGTGGGGCTGATGGAGTCGCTGATGACCGCCAAGGTCGTCGACGACCAGACCGAGACGGTCTCCGACCACGCCCGCGAGGCGCGCGGCCAGGGCATTGCCAACGTGGTCGTCGGGTTCTTCGGCGGCATGGCCGGGTGCGCGATGATCGGCCAGACCATGATCAACGTCAAGTCCGGTGCCCGCACCCGCGTCTCCACGTTCCTGGCCGGGGTGTTCCTGCTCATCCTGTGCGTGGGCCTGGGCGACATCGTGGGCATGATCCCCATCGCCGCCCTGGTCGCGGTGATGTTCTTCGTGGCCATCGTGACCTTCGACTGGCACAGCATCGCCCCCTCCACCGTCCGGCGGATGCCCTGGACCGAGACCCTGGTCATGGTCGTCACCGTCGCGGTGGTGGTCTGGACGCACAACCTGGCCCTGGGCGTGATCGTCGGCGTGATCGTGTCGATGATCTCCTTCGCCCGCCGGGCCGCCATGCAGGCCGACGTCACCAGCGTGCTCGACCCCGAGGGCGGCACCCGGGTGTACTCGGTCAACGGCGAGGTGTTCTTCGCCTCCACCGGCGAGCTGGTGGGCCGCTTCGACTACGCCGAGCAGGGGCTGACCAAGGTCGTGGTGGACATGTCCAACGCCCACGTGTGGGACTCCTCGGCCGTGGCCGCCCTGGACCAGGTCACCGAGCACTTCCGCAGGCACGACGTGCAGGTGCAGATCACCGGCCTCAACGAGCCCAGCGCCGAACTCCACAAGGAGCTGTCGGGCACCCTCACCGGCGGACACTGACCACACCGGTCCCAGCAGTAGCAGCGCGGCCCGCCGGAGTCCCGGTGGGCCGCGCCGTGTTCTCCGCGACCGCACACGGCTCCCGGTTCCCGGCTCCCGACTCGGGGACCGGGAGCCGGTGCGGCGTGCACGAGGAGTCACGGACGCCCCCGGCCGGCGTTAGGGTGGGCGGGGCCCCAAGGCCACCGGATGACGTGTACGACCGTGGTCGGCACGTCCTGAGCGAACCGACCGGAGAGCAGGAATGGGTCTTCACTTCCAGGAGCTGGGCTGGCGGGCGACGCCCATGGGCGAGCTCAGCCTGCGCCGCCGCCACGACCCCCTCTTCCGCAAGGAGGTCTACGAGATCAAGCTCGACGACGACTTCCTGATGTCGAGCCTGTTCACCGCGGCCGAGGTCGAGCTGGCGCGACTGGCCCTGGCCGAACTCTCCGGAACGGACCTGCGTGTGGCCGTGGGCGGCCTGGGACTGGGCTACACGGCGCAGGCGGTGCTGGAGGACCCCGCGGTGGGCTCCCTGGTCGTGGTGGAGGCGCTGGCCGAGGTCATCGACTGGCACCGCGAGAAACTGATCCCCGCGGGCGCGGAGCTGGTGGCCGATCCCCGCTGCGGCCTGGTGCACGGGGACTTCTTCGCCACGGTCGACGCCGGTTCGGGACCCGCCCCGGGGATGGGTCCGGACCGCTTCCACGCCGTGGTCGTCGACATCGACCACTCGCCGCGCCATCTGCTCCACCCCTCCCACGCGGGTCTGTACACGCGCGAGGGGCTGCACCGCCTCTCGGAGCGCCTTCTCCTGCCCGGCGGCGTCTTCGCCCTGTGGTCCAACGACGCGCCGGACGAGGAGTTCACCGGCCTGCTCGGGGAGGTGTTCGCGAGTGCGCGCGCCGAGGTCGTGAGCTTCCCCAACCCCCTCCAAGAGGGCGACGCGTCCAACACCGTCTACGTCGCGGTGTCCCCGAGCCCCTGACGGCGGGGAGGATCCTCGTCCTGGCCTCCCGGTGTGGAGAACGGATGCGCGGGCACGGTCACCCTCTTCGCCGCAACAGCTCCAGGAGGCCGGACAGGGAGCTGATCTCCGCGTCAGCGTGCCGCCCGGGGGAGAGGGGCTTGCCGACGCGGTCGAGGTACACCGTCCTCATCCCCGCCCGGCCCGCGGCGGCGACGTCCTCTTCGGGGTGGTCCCCGACGTGGAGGACGGACGCGGTCGGCAGCGCCAGCAGCCGGGCCGTGTGGGCGTAGATGCGGGGATCGGGCTTGAACAGCCCGCAGTCGGCCGCGACCACGCGGTGGGTGAGGTAGCCGCCGATACCCAGCCGCCCCGGATCACTGTTGCCGTTGGTCACCAGGACGCACGGATAGACGCGGTGCAGTTCCTCCAACACGCTCGCCGTCTCGGCGTAGAGCCTCATCGCACCGAACCGCGTGCGCATGTACCTGTCGTAGAGCTTTGCGACGAGGTCCCGACCGTCGCCGCCGCAGTGTTCGACGGCGCGCCTGAAGGACTCGAGGCGGATGCTCTCCATGGTCTCGCGTGCGAACGCGGGTTCACCGGCGACCTCGTCACGCACCTTCGCCAGCCAGTCCGCTGACACGGCTCCCGTCTCACGGACCATGCCCTCTGCGGAGAGGAGGTCCGCGGCCTCAACGAGAGCCCGGCGCATCGCGGTGCGAAAGTCCCACAGCGTCTGGTCTCCGTCGAAGGAGAGCGCTCGAATCGAGGAGGCGTCGAATGCCACGCTGGTCGGCTTCCTTACTGCTCGCGGCGCGGGAAGGGCTCCCGCGGGAGCCTACTGGGGCGAGCCGTCCCCGGGAACCCGGGGGCTGGAGTACCCGTCCACGGGCCGGCGGGCGGGGAAGCGGACGACGTGCGTTGACGGCAGAGGCGGGGGCGGGCCCTCATGGGACCCGCCCCCGCGTCGTCGTTTCCTGACTCCCGTGTTCAGCGGCCCGTCGGCTGCGAGCCGGGTTTCGCCCCCGCACCACGGGGGACCCTCAGAGCCTGGCCAGGGAGTTGATCCACCGCATGGGTCCCTTGCGGGACCGGGTGTGCCGCTTGCCGGACGAGAGGCTGCGGGTCACACGGCCCAGCGTGCTCCGCCCCTTCGGCGAGTTCGCGTACCGGGCCAGCTTCTTCGCCCGGGCCAGGGGAGTCCGGGCCCCGGGGCCCCTGCTCGTCGGCTTCGTCCTCGTCAGGGGATCCCGCACTCCGGGGCGCCTCGTCGGGAGGCCGCCTCCCTGGGCCAGACGGCGCTTCGCCATCCTCATGATGCTCATCGCCGGTCTCCTCTCTCCCATCGCGGCCGATCCACCGGATGCGGTTCGGTTGCCGCGGCATGGGCCAAGTATTACGAACTGGGAACTTTTCCGTTCCTATCTGGTGCACTACCCCAAGGTGTGGTAATGATGCGTCTCTGCTTTCATTGACCCCCGCGGGGCCGCCTCCCGGGCCCTCGCCGGACGTGCCCTCGGAGGGGGTCACCGCAGGTCGGCGCGCTTTCTCGGTGGTCGGGCACGGCGCCCTCACTCCGGGGGCGGAGCAGGGTGATCCTGGTTACCCTCCCGTGTGCGGGGCCGCTGGAGCCCGTCCGGCGCCGGCGCGGACCCCGCTCCGGGGGCGCAGGACCGGGGCGGGCGTGGGCGGCGCGCCCCGGGTCAGGCCATGCCGCCGTTGGCGTAGAGGGTCTGTCCGTTGACCCACCGGCCGGGACCGGCGAGGAAGGAGACGACCTCGGCGATGTCCTCGGGGCGGCCCAGGCGCTCCATGGGGTTCATCCCCGCCAGCCGCTCGACCGTCTCCTCGTCCTTGCCGTCGAGGAAGAGATCGGTCGCGGTGGGACCGGGCGCGACCGCGTTGACCGTGATGTCGCGTCCCCGCAGCTCCTTGGCGAGTACGGGCCCGATCGCCTCCACCGCCCCCTTCGAGGCGGCGTAGGCGGCGTAGGTGGGCGGGGAGAGCCTGGTCACCGACGTGGAGAGGTTGACGATCGCCCCGCCGGAGCGCACGCGCCGCGCGGCCTGCTGGTCGACGACGAAGGTGCCGCGGATGTTGGTGCGGTGCATCCGGTCGAGGTCGGCCAGGTCCAGTTCCGCCACGCTCTTCAGGATCATCACACCTGCGGAGTTGACCACGACGTCGACCCCGCCGAACTCCCGTTCGACCAGGTCGAAGACCTCGGCGACGGCGTCCTCGTCGGCGACGTCGGCCCGTAGCGCGAGGGCCCGTCCTCCGGCGGCGGTGATGTCGGCGACCGCTCCCTCGGCCTCGCCGGTGTTGTGCGCGTAGACCACGGCGACCGCCTGGCCGTCCGCGGCGAGGCGGGCGGAGACGGCGCGGCCGATGCCGCGCGAGCCCCCGGTGACGATGGCGACGCGTCGTTCGCTGCTGCCCATGGTGTCCTCCGCGGGTGTCGGGCGCTGTGTTGTTTCCGTCGATAACACTATGCGAGTTTCATCGATAGCGCAATGATGATAAAGATATTTTGTTATCGATGGTATGATCAGTTCATGGGTGACAAGAAGGACACACGGCACAGGATCGTCTCCGTCACCGCGGACCTCCTCTCGCGGGAGGGCAGGGACGCGGTCACGACACGGGCGGTCAGCGCGGCGGCGGGGGTGCAGCCGCCGACCATCTACCGGCTGTTCGGCGACATGCGGGGGCTGCTGGAGGCCGTCGCCGCCGACGGGTTCGAGCGCTACCTGGACAGCAAGCTGGCGCAGGAGGGCTCGGGGGACGCCGTGGACGACCTGCGCGCGGGCTGGGACCTGCACGTGCGGTTCGGGCTGGAGAACCCCGCGCACTACGTGCTGATGTACGCCCCGGGGTCGCCGCGGGGCGAGGGAGGCGCGGCCCACAGGAGCCACGAGCTCCTGCTCGCACTGGTGCGGCGTGTGGCGGCGTCCGGCCGTCTGGCGGTGGACGCGGAGGAGGCGGCCGGGACGATCCACGCGGCCGGCATGGGGGTCACGCTCCAGCTCATCTCCGAACCGGAGGAGGAGCGCGACCCGCGGCTGTCCGCCCGGGTCCGGGAGGCGGTGCTGGCCGCCGTGCTCACGGACGCGCCCGGGGGCGGCGACGCCCGCGTGTCCTCCCACGCGAACGCGCTCCGGGCCCTGCTGTCCGAGGGGGAGGCGGGGAGGGCGCTCTCGCCCGGTGAGGCGATGCTGCTCGACGAACTCCTCGCCCGGATGGCACGGGCCTCGGACCGGTGAGGACGGCCGGGTTCTGTGTAGGGCGGCGAAGGGCCCGGTGCCTTCGGCGTACGAGCGCGAGGCGCAGCGCAGCCTCAAGGGCACGCGATCTAGGGAGACGCCGTGTCGGCCGCCAGCGTGCCGAGCAGGGACAGCGAGTCCGCGCTGGGCGAACCCGGCTCGGCGTGGTAGACGACGAGTTCCTGGCCGGGGGCCGACTTCACGTCGAAGGCGTGCACGCGCAGCTCCAGCGGGCCCACCTCCGGGTGGGAGAACCTCTTCGACTCCAGCCTCTTGCCGCGCACGCCGCTGCGCCTCCACAGCCTCGCGAAGTCGGGGCTCCTGACACGCAGCTCCCCGACGACGTCGCGGACACGGGCGTCATCCGGCCAGGCGCCCTCGGCCAGGCGCAGGCCCTCCACCGTGTTCCTGGCGACGGTCTCCCAGTCGGGATAGAACCTTCGGGAGGCGGGGTCCAGGAACACCACCGCCACCAGGTTCCGTGAGCGGGGAAAGCCCTCGAAGAGCCTCTCGGCCAGCGGGTTGCAGGCCAGCACGTCGTAGGCGCGGCCCAGGACCAGCGCCGGGTTGCCGTGCCATGCCCCCATGAGGCTGACGAGCGACGGGTCGGCCCGTTCGGCGGGAGCGCCCGGGACCGGGCGCGGGCTCAGCCCGGCCAGCCGGTACAGGTGGAGGCGGCCGTCGTCGTCCAGGCGCAGGGCCTCCCCGAGCGAGTCCAGGATCTGCGGGGACGGGCGCGTCTCACGGCCCTGTTCCAGACGCGTGTAGTAGTCCGCGCTCATCCCGGCCAGCATCGCCACCTCCTCGCGCCGCAGGCCGGCGACACGCCGACGCCCGTGGACGGGCAGTCCGAGGTCCTGCGGCCCGATCTGCGCGCGTCTGCTCCGGAGGTAGTCACCCAGGGGCGAAGAGGTCATGGCACCCAGCGTAGGTCCCGGCGGGCCGTCCTGCCTGGGTGCGTCACACCCAGGAAGGCCGCGGTCTTCCTTCGCCACCGGGCCCCGCGAAGACTGGCCGTACCCAGTGATCCAGGAGGAAGACATGACGGAACAGCCACAGGACACGGCCCGCAAGGTGGTCGTCGTGACCGGGGCGAGCAGCGGGATCGGCGAGGCCGCCGCGCTGCGCCTGGCCTCGGAGGGACACCACGTCGTGCTCGGAGCGCGGCGGGAGGAACGGCTGGAGGCGCTCGTCCGGCGCATCCGGGACTCCGGCGGCAGCGCCGTGCACCGGCGCCTCGACGTCACCGACCTCCAGAGCGTGCGCGCCGTGGTCGACGACACGGTGAGCGAGCGGGGGAGGGTCGACGCCCTCGTCAACAACGCCGGCGTCATGCCCCTGTCCAGGATGGACGCGCTCCTGGTCGAGGAGTGGAACCAGATGGTCGACGTGAACGTGAGGGGCCTGCTGAACGGTGTCGCCGCGACACTGCCGCACTTCCAGCGCCAGGGATCCGGGCACCTGGTGACCATCGCCTCGGTCGGAGCCCACGAGGTGGTCCCCACCTCGGCGGTGTACTCGGGGACCAAGTTCGCCGCGTGGGCGATCACCGAGGGGCTGCGGCTCGAACTCGACCCGGCCATCCGGGTGACCACCGTCTCCCCTGGGGTGGTCGAGAGCGAGCTCGCCGAGCACATCACCGACCCGGCCGCGCGGGAGGCCATGCGCACCTACCGGAGGCACGCGCTGCCCGCCGACGCCATCGCCGGGGCGATCTCCTTCGCCCTCGGCCAGCCCCCGGACGTCGACGTCAACGAGATCGTCGTCCGACCCGCCGCCCAGCGGTGAGCGGGGCGGCGCGGCGCCGAAACGAGCCGCGGAGGCGCTTCGCAAGCCGGTCACGCGGCCCCGGGCCGCGCCGCGGACGGCGGGGAGCGGCGCCGGGGACCGACGGACACGGGTCGGCGCCGCACCCCGTGGAAGGGGTGCGGCGCCGCAGCAGATCGGGACGCTGTTACTCGGAGGGCTCGGGAAGGGGCGGGCACTCGATGGTCGGGTTCACGCCCACGTAGTTCAGCGGACCGACGAAGATGGTCCCGACGGTGTGTCCCAGGTTCGAGCACGAGGCCTCGTCCCTGGTGAACAGGCCGCGCTGGAACGCGGCGACCAGTCCGATGAGCAGCCATATGACGACAAGGGTCGAAAGAACGATCCGTACGCGCACTCTCTGCCTCCAGGGGGTCGTGGGATGGGGAGGTGGCGTTGACTTCTCGCTGGAGACCTACCCGCGAGACGGGACGTTGCACCTGAGTCGGCACCCGGTACCCGGACCCGCTTGTCCGTCCGGAACCGGATGTCCGCCCGGCCTCACACGTCTTCTCGCTCATCCCGCGACATCGGGACGTATGCCCCACCGCACCCGTGTGCACCGCCGTGCGCGGACCCGGGACCCCGTTCAGGGCCACACGTCGAACCGCCACCGGGTGGGTCCGTGCGGCAGTTCGGCGACGGGGAACGCGTACACCGTCGACGGGACGACCGCGAACACCCGGTAGGGCGGGGGACCGGCGGTCGGAGCACCGTCCGGCCCGGTCAGCTCACCGTCCTTTGCGACCGGCGCCCAACCGTGGCGCTCGGCGTAGGCGGCGGCGATCCGCTCCAGCCGGTCCGGACCCAGCACCCGCTCGACCGCGCCCTCCACCACCACGTCCATCCGCCCGGTGGTGAACGCCAGGCTCACCTCGGGAGAGGCGGTCAGCAGCCGCGACTTGGCGGTGCCCTCACCGGAGGCGAAGCACGGCCGGCCGTCCACCCACACCGACAGCAGCGGCCGGGTGTGCGGTCGGCCGTCCGCGCGCGTCACGGTCAGCCAGCACGTTCCGGCGGACTCCGCCAGGTGGGGGAGTACCTCCTCCCACGCGCCGGGTGCCTCGTCCGTCAGGGAACGGGCTTGGGGATCGGGGAACACGATGAGCTCCTTGGATTCGCCGTCGCGGACGGACCAGGCTAGTGGTCCGCACCGACACTCAGGCGGCGACCAGCGAGGTGCGCCGGACGCGCATGGCGAACGCGGTGAACACCACCGCGGCGCCGACGGCCGTGGCGAGCATGACCGCGGTCATGCTGGCCATGGTGACCGGACCGGTCATGCCGGGGATCGAGGCCAGGCCGGAGCCGAGGCCGAACTGGAGCGTGCCCAGCAGGGCCGAGCCGCTCCCGGCGATCTTCGGCGACTGCCCGTCCAGGGCCAGCGCGGTCGCGTTCGGCGACACCAGGCCGGTGAACACCATCATCACGAACAGCGCTGCGGTCACCGTCACCAGGTTCGCGTTGCCCGATGCGTCCAGCGCCACCAGCGAGGCCACGGACACGATCGATCCGGCCAGTCCCAGGAACATGCGGCGGTAGATCTCGACGTGGCGGATCAGGAACACGTTCACCTGGTTGCCGAGGATCATCCCGAGCGTGGTCACCGCGAACACCAGGCTGAACTCCTGGGCGCTGGCCTCGAAGCGGGAGTGGGACACGAAGGAGAAGGTCGAGATGTAGGTGAAGCTCATTCCGAAGCTCAGCGCGAGCGTGAGCGTCGGGCCGGTGAAGCGGATGTCGCGCAGCAGGCGGCCGAACACCCGCATCTGCGCCCGCGGGCTGACCCGCTCACGCTGCTCGGCCGGCAGGCTCTCGGGCATACCGAACAGCACCAGGGCGAAGGTCGCCAGACCGGTCACGCCGAGCACGGCGAAGATCAGCTGCCAGGGGCCCAGCACGAGCAGCTGGCCGCCCAGGATCGGGCCGAGCATGGGAGCCAGTCCGGAGAGCAGGACCAGGCGGGAGAAGAAGGTGGCGGCGGCGTCGCCGTCGAACACGTCCCGCACGACCGCGCGGGAGATCACCAGTCCGGCCGCTGCCGACATCCCCTGCACGAAGCGCAGCAGGCTGAACATCTCCACGCTGCCCACCACCGCGATGGCGAAGGTGCTGGCGGTGAACACGCCGATTCCCGCCAGCAGCGGCATGCGGCGTCCCCACCGGTCGCTGAGCGGGCCGATGACGAGCTGTCCCACGGACAGTCCGGCCATCACCGAGGTCAGGGTGAGCTTGACGCTGGCCTCGCTGGTGCCCAGGCCGGAGGCGATCTGCGGCAGCGCGGGCAGGTACAGGTCGGTGGCGAGCGGGCCGATCGCGGACAGCACCCCGAGGACGAACACGAGCAGCAGCGTGCGGCGGCGCGTCTGGGACGCCTTCCGGTCACGAGCTACCCCGTCGCGCTCGGGCGCACCGGCCTGCGGCGGCACGTCGCCGACCAGGGGGTTCTGGGAAGTCGGGATGTTCTGGGTGTCCGGGACGGTCTGGGCACGGCGCTCAGGGCGTGCGGAAGCAAGGGTCACCAAGGGCTCCAACGCAGGGAGAAGTACAGACAAGCGGTGCGCGGGGGGCGCCGTGAACCGCCTTCGGGCGGGGCGCCGGCAGAAGTCCCGTGAGGGAATCTCTTTCGCCAACACGAGGCTAGGAGCATGCCATCCCCGCTTTACCCGATGAGTCGCGTGATCCGAATTACGCTGCTGGAAGCCCGTACTGGCAGGGGGTTTCGCGTCCTTGTGACGACGCCCATGCGGACGGACCCGCTGCCCGCCCACCGCGTGCTGCCAGACCGTGCTCTTCGAGCCGCTCCGGTCCCGCGCCCGGTGCCCGAGGGCCGTCCCCGCTGCGCTCGCCGCGGTCTGACAGCCGATCGGCAGCCTCCTGACAGGACGGTGGGGCACCGTCCGTCGTGGAGGTGTTTTCCGATGATGTTCATCGAGTTGTTCGTCCCCGAGGGCACCCTCGACCCGGAGCGGCTCCGCCGCCTGGCCGAGCGCCTGGGGACCGTGGCCGAGCTGACCGAGGGCGAGAAGATCTACGAGGGCTGGGAGCAGGTCCTGGGCTCCCTGTTCCAGGTGGTGGTGCACGAACCGCGGGTGTGGGTGGTCGACCAGCACGCCCTCGGCGCCGACGCCGCGCCCCGGTACATGGTGCGCTTCCACGTGCCGGGCCCGTGGCGCAAGGCCATGAGCGGGGCCGTGGTCGCCTACGCCACCAAGGTCATCTCCGAGGTCGAGGCCGACTCCGGGCGGCCCTACCGGGAACCGGTGGTCCAGGTGCAGGTCATGGGGGTCACCGAGGGCAGCATGGGCGTGTTCGGCAAGGCGGTCGGCTCCGAGGGGATCGTGGAGATGATGAGCGATCCCTACCGGGAGGACCTCGCCCAGGGGCGCGCCGCGCGGGACCCGCTGTGCGGGGTGATCGTTCCGCTGAACGACGACACCGTCACCCTGGAGTGGGAGGGGACGCTGCACGCGTTCTGCTGCTCCGACTGCCGCGAGGAGTTCCTGAGGAAGCAGAGGAAGCGGGAGGAGAAGGCCCCGGCGTAGGGACCGCGCCGGAGGGAGGCGTTCCTAACGGGCGGTCAGGCCGTCGCGTTCCGCGCGGACCGCCGCCAGGGCCTCTCCCGCCGTCAGGCGGCTGGCGCGGTCGTAGGCGGCGCGGTGGGCACGCAGGTCACGGGTCAGCCGGGCGACGTCCGGGTTGCACGGGTTGGGGCCGCCGCGCAGGGCGTGGGCGGTCCCCAGGATCCGCGCCGCCCGCTCCGGCTCCCCCCTCCGGAGGAGCAGGTCGGCCACGCCCACGGCCACCTGGGCGAGCATCGGCATGTCCGGCATGGCGTCGGCCAGCGCGAAGGCCTCGCCCAGGTGGCGGGCGGCCGCCTCGGGGTCGCCGGTGGCCGCGGCCAGGTATCCGGCCGCGGCCGAGTACAGGGCCCGGTCCGGCGGCTCCCCGTCCCGCACCACCTCGCGGGCGAGGCCGAGGTGCCGCCCGGCCCCGGCCAGGTCGCCGTCGTGGCGGGACAGGTCGGCGAGGCAGACCCGGGCCAGGGCCACCTGGCGGATGGACGCGGCCTCGGCGACCACCTCCTCCAACCGGGCGCGTGCGCCGTCGCTGTTCCCGGTGTCGACGTGCGCCATCGCCAGCCACACCCGCTGCCCGTGGTGGGTGCCCAGCTCGCGGGTCAGGGTCTGGGCCTCCTCCAACATGGCGACGGCCTCGCCGGTGTCGCCGGTCGCGGCACGGGCGTAGGCCAGGGACATCAGCAGCATCGACAGCCCCCACCGCTCGCCGGCCTCGCGGAAGGCGGCCACCGCGTGCTCCACGTCCTTCGGGCCGAAGCCGGTGTCACCGGCGGTGCCGTCCAGGAAGGAGCGGGCCAGCCAGAGCATCGCCCGCGTCCAGGGGTCGGGGTGGGCCAGGTGCGGCTCCAGGGCGGCCGTCCCGTCGGCGGACCGGCCCTCGGCCATGGCCAGCAGCGCCGCCACGAACGCTCCGACGGGGTCCGACGCGTCCGGCGGCGGGCCGACGACGGCCCGGGCGTCGGTGAGCTCGCCCGCGAACGTGGCGTTGAGCAGGTAGGCGGCGGCCGCGCGCAGCCGCGCCTCCCGCACCAGGTCGTCCTTTCCTCCCGAAGCAGCGGAGTCCTCCTCCGCCCCGGCCCGCCCGGGAGCGCCTGAGCCGTTCGTGTCCTGCCGGGAACCGCCTGAGCCGTCCGCGTCCGCGGCGTCCCCGCGGTGGCCGGGCCCGTCCGGGGAGCCGTGGGCGGGGCACGGCGCCGACGCGCGCAGGACCGGCCGGAGGTGGACGACGGCGCTGGCGTGGTCGCCGTGCACGGCCCAGAACATGCCCAGCGCCGCACCCAGCCGTACGGCGGTCCCGGTGTCGCCGGCCTCGCGGGCGTGTCCCAGGGCGGCGAGCAGGTTGTCGCGGTCGGCGGACAGCCGGGCCAGCCACTCCGTCTGCCCCGGTCCCCGCAGGTGCGGCTCGGCCCGCTCGGCCAGGTCCAGGAAGCACGCGGCGTGGGCGGCCCGGGCGCCGTGCAGCCGGTCGGTCGAGGCCAGGCGCTCCAGTCCGTACTCGCGGATGGTGTCCAGCATCCGGTACCGGTCGCCGTTCGTCTCCAGCAGCGACTTGTCCACCAGGGAGTACAGGGTCTCGGCGGTGACGCCGACGTGCTCGGCGGCCGCCACGGTGAGGGACGAGGCGAAGACGGACAGCCGCTCGGCGGCGTCGCGTTCGGTGCCGGTGAGCAGGTCCCAGCTCCACGCGACCACCCCGCGCAGGGTGCGGTGGCGGGGCGGTGCCGTACGGCTGCCACCGCCCAGGATCCGGAACCGGCGGTCCAGACCACCGGCGAGCGTCTCCAACGACATCGAGCGCAGGCGTGCGGCGGCCAGTTCTATGGACAGGGGAAGGCGGTCCAGGCGCCGGCAGATCCGGGCCACCTCGCCGGTGGGGGAGAAGTCCGGGCGCACCGCCCGCGCCCGGTCGGTGAACAGCTCTTCCGCGGCCTCCGGAGTGAGCGGGGAGACCGGGCACAGGGCCTCCCCGGGGACGCCGAGCGGCTCGCGGCCGGTGGCCAGGACACGCAGCCGCGGGCAGCGTCCCAGCAGTTCCTCGGCCAGCCGGGCGGCCGAGTCGACGACGTGCTCGCAGCAGTCCAGGACCAGCAGGGTGTCGGTGACGGACAGGGCTTCCACCAGGGTGGACACCCGCAGGCCCAGCGCCCCGGCCACCGCGTGGGGAACGGCGTCGGGTTCGGTGACGGCTCCCAGCTCCACCAGCCATGCCCGGCCGGCGGTGTCGGCGGCGGCGACCGACGCCAGGCGGGTCTTGCCCACTCCGCCGGGGCCGACCAGGGTGACCAGCCTGTGCTCGGCCAGCCGCTCCCCGACGAGCCTGCGTTCGTCCTCCCTGCCGACGAAGGTGGTCAGCGGGGCGCGCAGGTTGCCGCGCGGTGCGGGCACGGGCGCGGGTTCGGGAGCGGGTTCCTCGCGCAGGATCCGCAGGTGGAGGGCGCGCAGCTCCGGCCCGGGGCCGGAGCCCAGCTCCTCGGCCAGGCGGGTCCGGTAGGCCTCGTAGGCGGCCAGGGCCTCGGCGCGCCTGCCCTCGGCGTCGAGCACCGTGACGAGCAGCGTGCGCAGGCGCTCGCGCAGGGGGTGCGCGGCGGCCAGCCGCTCCAGTTCGGCGGCGCGCGGGGCCTCGCCGGGAAGGGCCAGCCCGGCCTCGGCCCGGTCCTCCAACGCGCCCAGGCGGACCTCCCGCAACCGCACCACCGCGGCCTCGGCGTAGGGCAGGGGGCCGACGTCGGCCAGAGGGTCGCCCCGCCACAGGCCAAGGGCCCGGGAGAGGTGTTCGGCGGCCGCCGCGTGCCGCCCGGACCGCAGGGCGTCGTGCCCCCGCAGCACCAGGCGTTCGAAGAGCAGGGCGTCGACGGCTTCGGCGGGAACGTCCAGGCGGTACCCGGACGGTTCGGAGCGGAGGAGGCCGGGCTCGGGCAGGGCCCGGCGCAGCCGGGAGACCAGGGAGTGCAGCGCGGAGACGGGGTTCTCCGGTCCCTCCGCCGCCTCGGCCTCCGGCCAGAGGGCGTCGGCCAGGGTGCGGTGGCCGACCCGGTGTCCCGCCTCCAGCGCGAGCCGGGCCAGCAGGGCGCGCAGCCGGGGACCGCCGACGTCCGTGGTACGGCCGTCGGCGACCACTCGCAGGGGACCCAGGACTTCGACACGCATACCGGCATTCTCCCCGAGACCGGGACAGGATCCACCCCGGACGTGCCCACAGGAGCCTCCTCCCCCGGAAACCGCATCTCCGAGATCCCGGGCGGATCCGCTCCGCTTCCGGAAAAGGAGAATTGAATGATCGAATGCCCGCGTGCTAACCTGGCGGGGTAGGGTTTTTTCGAGAAAAGGTATTTATCTCCCGGCGGCTTGCTTTCCTGTTTCCTGTGATTATTCTGGGAATATGCCGAAACCCCTTTCCTCCGTCGTGCTGTCCGCGTCGGTCATGGCCCATCCCAGCAGAAGCGGATCCGCCCGCCGGGTCCTGGACTCCCTGGGGATCGCCGACAGCTCCCTGGCCCTGGACCCCGATCCCGGTGGTCCGCCCAGTTCCCTGCGCGCCTCCCAGGTCGCCTTCTCCGACGCGGCCCGTTTCGACTCCACCCACCACCTGGTCCTGCAGGACGACGTACGCGTGTGCGCGGACTTTCCGGCGTCCGTGCGCGAAATCGTGGAAAGGCACCCCGAAGCCGCGGTCTCCCTTTTCGTGGAATGGGGTTCGCGCACCGCCTACCTGGCGCGGTGGGCGGTTCTCACCGGATCCGGCGCGGTCCCCGTCATCAACCCCTACATGCCCACGCTCGCCCTGCTCCTGCCGCGGGACCTGGCGATCGGCATGGGCCGTTTCATGGAGGACGCCGGCGGCCGTTCCGACGACCGCGCCGCCCTGCGGTTCCTGCGGGAGCGCGGGGTCCCCGCCCTGACCGCGGTGCCCAACCTGGTCGAGCACGAGGACCTGCCCAGCCTCAAGGGCAACGACGACCACGGGATCCGGCGCTCGGTCTGCTTCGCCGCGGAGGGCGCCCGCTTCGACGGGACGGTCCTGGAGGTTCCCCCGCTGCTGCCGTTCCTGCGCTGGAACACCTGCGACACCGTGGTCATCGACACCGCCCACGACGTGCCCGAGGCCCACCGGCCCACCCTGGAGGTGCTGGGGGAGTGGGGCGCGCGGCCGGAAGAGTTGCGCCGGGCATGCGCCGAGCACCTGGGCGCCGAGTCGGGTCCGCTGTTCGCGCTCTGGCTCACCGCCGTGGCCCTGGGCGCCGTCCAGGAGCGGCACTGGCCGGGCACCGTGGCCGGGTTGCGCGGCCGCCTGGACGAGCCCCTGGTCCGGCGCGCGCTGGCCGGTCTCGCGCCGGGGGCGCTGCGCGTCTTCCTCGACCCCGACCGGCTCACGGAGCGCTCCGGACGGTTGGTGCCCGCGCTGCTCACCGCCATGGAGCACGGCAGCGGCCTCGTCGCCGGGCAGCCCGCGTGAGCGGACGGAAAGCGGTGGTGACGGTCGGAGCCCGAACGTAGGGTGCCTTCATGAGCCATCCCTCCCTCCGCCTGGCGGAGATCACTCCCGACAACGTCGTCACCGCCTGCGGGGTGAAGGTCCGCGAGGACCAGAACCGGTTCGTCGCCCCCGTGGAGCGCTCCCTGGCCGAGGCCTACGCCGCATGTGGGACCGCGTGGCCCCGGCTGGTCATGGACGGCGACGAGGCCGTCGGATTCGTCATGGCCAACTTCCAGCCCGAGGAGCGGGAACCGGACTTCCGGTGCGGTATCTGGAGACTCAACATCGCCGAGGGCGGGCAGGGCCGCGGTTACGGACGGTTCGCCGTCCAGGCCGTGTGCGAGGAGGCCCGCCGCCGGGGCAACGACCGCGTCACCGTGATGTGGGTGCCGGGCGAGGGCGGTCCGGAGGACTTCTACCTCAGGCTCGGTTTCCGCCCCACCGGACGGGTGCTGGGGGGCGAGACGGTCGGCGAGATGCTCCTGCGCTGACACGGGTCCGGGCACCGCCGCCGGGGCGCGCCGCGCGCCCCGGCGGACGTCCCCTCAGTGGCCCCGGTCGATCCACTCCTGAAGGTGCGGTGCCTCGGCACCGATCGTGGTGGAGGGACCGTGCCCGGTGTTGACCACCGTCTCCTCCGGCAGGCTGAGCAGCCGGTCGCGGATGGACTCCACGATCGTGGGGAAGTCCGAGTAGGACCGCCCCGTCGCCCCGGGGCCGCCCTGGAACAGGGTGTCCCCGCTGAACAGCACACCCAGCTCGGGGGCGTACAGGCACACCGCGCCCGGGGCGTGTCCCGGGGTGTGCAGCACGGTCAGCTCGGTCCCGGCGATCTTGATGGTCTGCCCCTGGGACAGCTCGGCGTCGGGCGCCCTGTCGGGGTGGGTCATGTCCCACAGCACCCGGTCGGCCGGGTGCAGCAGGATGGGCGCGCCGGTGGCGTCGGCGAGCGCCGGAGCGGCGTTGACGTGGTCGCTGTGCCCGTGCGTGCACACCACCGCCACCAGTTCGCGGTCGCCCACCACGCCGAGGATGGCGTCCGCGTCGTGCGCCGCGTCGATCACCAGGGCCTGGTCGCGGTCGCCCACCACCCAGACGTTGTTGTCGACCTCCCACTCTCCGCCGTCCAGGGCGAAGGTTCCCGATGTGGTCAGGTGCTCCACTCGTTCGACGCTCACAGCATCACCACCGATCGCAGGACGTCGCCGCGCTCCATGCGGGCGAAGGCCTCCTCGACGTCGTTCAGTCCGATCTCCTCGGTCACGAAGCCCTCCAGGTCCAGACGGCCCTGCAGGTACAGGTCGACGAGCATGGGGAAGTCGCGCGAGGGCAGGCAGTCGCCGTACCAGGAGGACTTCAGCGCGCCGCCGCGGCCGAAGACGTCCAGCAGCGGCAGGTCCAGGCGCATCTCCGGAGTGGGCACGCCGACCAGGACGACCGTGCCCGCCAGGTCGCGGGCGTAGAAGGCCTGCTCGTAGGTCCTGGGCGTGCCCACGGCGTCGATGACCACGTCGGCGCCGAAACCGCCGGTCAGGTCGCGGATGGTCTCGACCGGGTCGGTGTAGGAGGCGTTGACGGTGTGGGTGGCGCCGAAGCCGCTCGCCCATTCGAGCTTGCGGTCCTCCAGGTCCACGGCGATGATCCGGTTGGCCCCGGCCAGGCGCGCGCCGGCGACCGCCGCGCTGCCCACGCCGCCGCAGCCGATGACGGCGACCGAGTCGCCGAGGCCCACGCCCCCGGTGTTGATGGCGGCGCCGATACCGGCCATGATCCCGCAGCCGAGCAGGCCGGCCGCGGCGGGGGAGGCCTGCGGGTCGACCTTCGTGCACTGCCCGGCGGCGACCAGGGTCTTCTCGGCGAACGCGCCGATGCCCAGGGCGGGGGAGAGTTCGGTGCCGTCCTCCAGCGTCATCCTCTGCTCGGCGTTGTGCGTGTCGAAGCAGTACTGGTGCCGTCCCCGGCGGCAGGCGCGGCAGTCGCCGCACACCGCACGCCAGTTGAGGACCACGTGGTCACCGGGCTCGACGGTGGTCACGCCCTCGCCCGCGGAGTCCACCACACCGGCGGCCTCGTGGCCGAGCAGGAACGGGAACTCGTCGTTGATGCCGCCCTCGCGGTAGTGCAGGTCGGTGTGGCACACCCCGCACGCCTGGATCCTGACCACGGCCTCGCCCGGTCCCGGATCGGGAACCACGATCGTGGTCAGTTCGACGGGTGCTCCCTTGGCACGGGAGATCACCCCTTGTACCCGCTCGGACATCCTTGCTCCCCACATGTGGCCGGAGGCGGCGCGGGTGCGCGCCGCTCCCGTCACCATGCCCCGCAGGGCTCGCACATGTCCAACAGGTAGGGCCTGTGGGATTCATGAGTCGAAGTCATCAATCGGGTGCTCCCCGCGCAACAGGTCGACGAAGGCCCGGGTGGCGGCGGAGGGCTTCGCGCCCCTGGGCGTGGCCAGAGCGACCCGCCACCGTGTGTCGCTCGGCAGCGGCACGCTCCGCAGCCCCGCCGCCTGCGGCTTGTCCACGACCGGGCGCGGTACCACCGCCACCCCCATCCGCCGGTGCACCAGGTCCAGCAGGGTGTAGACGTCGTTGACCTGCAGCGCCACGCGGCGGGTGACGCCGAACTCGCCGAACGCCCTGTCCGCGCAGTCGCGCGCGCCCCATCCCGGGTGCAGGTCCACGTAGTCCTCCCGGGCCAGCAGCGGCAGCACGTCCTCGCCGCCGAGCGCGTGGTCGGGGGCGGCCAGCAGCATCAGCGGTTCCTCGGTGATGTGCCTCCTTTGCGGCGCGGACCCCGTCCTTCGGGTCGGGGATAGCCGCTCCCATCGGAATGTCGTAGGCCACCGCTAGGTTCGGTGCCCGCTGGAAGGAGGTGGTGACACCGTGTTGACGGGGTTTCGGTACCGGCTCGCGCCCACCGGCGAGCAGGCCGGGTTGTGCCAGGTCTACGGCGATATCTGTCGGGCGGTGTGGAACACCGGCCTTCACCAGCGCCGTGAGGCCGTGCGCCGCTGGCAGCGCGGCCAGGACCTGCCGTTCTGCGGTTACCACCTCCAGGCCCGCCAGCTCGCCGAGGCCAAGACCGAGGAGGAGTGGTTGAAGACCGCCCCCTCGCACATCCTCCAGCAGGTCCTCAGGGATCTGGATGCGCGTGTCGGGACCACGGCACGTTCGGTGTCCGTTGGCGTGCCAAGGGCCGGTGGAAGCCCTCCTTCCGCTTCCCCGACGGTGGGCGCATGAGCATCCAGCGCCTGGGCCGCAAGTGGGGGCGCCTGAAGCTGCCCAAGCTGGGATGGGTGCGGTTCCGCTGGTCGCGCTCCCCGAAGGGCACCGTCCGGTCGGTCACCGTGTCCCGCGACGGCGCTTACTGGTACGTGTCGATCCTGTGCGAGGACGGCCAGACCACCCCCCGGGCGCATGAGCGCTCCGACAGCGCGGTGGGGATCGACCGGGGTGTGGTGGTGGCGGTGGCCACCTCCGACGGCGACCTGTTCAACCGCACCTTTCACACCCCCAAGGAGCACGAGTGCGAGCGCCGTCTGCGCCGGCGCCTGTCCCGCCAACACAAAGGCTCGGCCAACCGGGCCAGGACCCAAGCTGCCCTGTCGAAACTGACCGGGCGGGTGCGGGCTCGGCGCGCCGATTTCGCCGCCCGGACCGCGCGTGTGCTGTGCGGTCAGAACGCGGTCGTGGTGTTGGAGAAGCTCCACACCACGAACATGACCCGCTCGGCGAAGGGCACCGTCGACGCCCCGGGCACTCATGTGCGGCAGAAGGCGGGGTTGAACCGGGCGATCCTGGCCCGGGGGTGGCACGGGTTCAAGCTGGCCGTGGTCAATGCCGCTCGGCGGACCGGTACCCAGATTGTGGAGGTCAACCCCGCGTACACGTCCCAGACCTGTCATCCGTGCGGGCATGTCGCACCGGAGAACCGAGAGAGCCCATCGGTGTTCCGGTGCGTGGTGTGCGGGTACAGGGCGCATGCGGACGTGAACGCGGCCCGGAACACTCGTGCGCGCGGATGGACTAGCCCTTCGGGGTGAACCGTGCCAGCCTGCGGAGACCTCTGGGGTGCCATGTCGGTGAAGCAGGAACCAGCGCGCGCTGTGAGGCGCGTAGCGCCACCGGGCCGCCAGGCCTGGTCGGAATCCTCTTCCTTCAGGAAGAGGAGGAAGTCAAGTGCCGAAGGTCCACCCCCTCCTCCGCGAGCAGCGTGCCCGCCACCAGGGCGGCGTCCAGGCGCCCGGCGCGCAACTGGTCCAGCAGTTGGCCGGTGCCCGCCTGCTGGAGGTTGATGACCACCTCGGGGTGCCGGGAGCGGTAGGAGTGCAGCAGCGGGGCCGCCTCCACCACTCCCATGCACTGCTCGGTGCCCAGGGACAGGGTGCCGCGCACCCCGTGGTGGTCGGCGACCATCTCCCTGAGCCCGTCGGCGGCGGCGAGGATGCGCTGGGCCTCGGTGAGCAGCAGCCGCCCGGTCGGGGTGGGGATCACCCGCCGGGTGGTGCGCAGCAGCAACTGTGTGCCCAGGTCCCTCTCCAGTGCGCGGACCGAAGCCGACAGACCCGACTGGGTGATGCCGAGGAGCTCGGCGGCCCGGGTGAAGTGCTGCTCCTCGCACACGGCGGCGAAGTGTCTTAACTGTCGAAGCTCCACCGCGCCAGCCTAGTCATCCGGTCGGGCGGCGGCCCTCAGCGGCCGGGGTCGAGCCCCGCGCCCAGGCCGCCGTCCACGGGGAGTTCCGCGCCCGAGGTGAAGGTGGCCTCGAACCCGAGGACGAGCACGGCGCGGGCGACCTCGGCGACGGTGCCGTGGGACGCGCGCCGGTCACTCCGCCGCGCCGGGACGGACGATCATGAGTACGACGACGACCGCCCACACCAGGTTGTAGATCCCGGCGAGCATCGACAGCGTGCGCAGTCCACCGGGGTCGCCCGGCTCACGGAGCGCGTCGCGCTGGCGCGGGTAGATCTGGGCGGCGAGCAGTACGCCCGCGGCGGCGGTCAGGAGCATCGCGACCGTGATCCAGACCTCGCCCATCCTGCCCTGGAGGAGGGCCAGGGCGATTCCGGCCACGGGGACGGTGATCCCGGCGACGGCGTAACCGCGGGTGATGCGGTGCAGCAGGGCGGCCACGGCGGGGTTGCGCTCTCCGGGTGAGCGCGCTCCGGGCCGTGTGCCCCCGAACGGGGCGGCGGTGTCCCCGACGGCGGCGGGGACGCCTCCGGCGACCGGCGCGAACCGGGGGAAGAGGCTGGTGGCGACGGCCGAGCCGCCGACGAACACGATGGCGGCGAGTACGTGGACCGAGAGCAGCAGGTGTTCCATGGGGGTCTCCCTCATCCTTCAGGTTGCCTGAAGCCTACCCCCTGCTTCAGGCAGCCTGAAGCAGGGGGCGGTCCACGGCCCTGCCAGGGGTCGTCGGAGGAGGGGGAGCCGGTCAGGAGGCGCCCGGGGCGCCGAACGCGGTTCGTATGGCGTCGCCCACCCGCCGCTGGACGGGATCGGCGTCCGGTCCGAACATCCCGGTGTCCACCGCCGACACGGCCTCCTTCGCCGCGTCGAGCAGGCGGGCGCCCTCGGGCGTGAGCTCGATCGCCGAGGCGGTCCCGGCCCGGGCCGTGTGGTCGCGCACCAGTCCGGCGGCGACCAGCGACTTCACCGAGCCGTGCACGCTCTGGACCGTGACCCCCGACATCCGCGCCAGCTCGCTGAAGGAGGCGCCGGGGACCCCGGCGATGTGGCCGAGCAGTCCGAGCCGGGCCACCGTGAGCTCCAGGGGCGCCAGCGCGGTGTTCAGTTCGGCCTCGATCCTGCGCGCCAGGGTCAGGATGATGATGGACGGACTGGTCACGGGCGGATCGGGGCGGCGGTTCTCGGTGCTCACCCTCCCAGTCTCTCCCACCGCGCGGGGCGGGCCCGCACACCGGACCCGCCTGCCCGGAGCACCCGGCCGGTGCCGTGCCCGGAAGGCGCCGTGGAAGCGCCTGAGACCCGCCAGCGGTGTTTCCGGCCGGTTCCTAGCGGGTGAGGTCGTCCGGGCCCCGGGCGGGGCCGTGATAGAAGGCGTGGTCCGGCTCGTGCTCGGGCACGGGCGGACGGGTGGGGCCCTCGCCGTCGGGCACACGGCGGGCGGCGAGGTCCACGACCCGGGCCCGCATCACCTCGGCGACCGCGTCGCGCAGCTCGGGGAGCATCGCGTACAGCACGTCGCCGGGGCACGCGGTGGCGTTGAAGTCGCGGTGGCCGAGGATCGCCCTGTGCGGGTCCAGTTTGTAGGCCGTGCACAGCCACGCCAGGGTCGCCACCAGGGATTCGGACAGGGCCGCGGTGGGCCCCTCCTCCATGTAGGTGCCCTCGTTCTCGATGCCGATACAGGTGCTGTTGTTGTTGGCCACGTGGGCGCCCAGGACGTGGCTTCCCTCGCGGACGGCCGCGAGGCTGCGGTCGCGGCCCTCCATGACGTGGCCGCCGCGGCTGATGGTGAGCTGCTGCCCGGTGTCGAGCCATCCGTTGTTGTCCATGTGGAAACGCTGGATGGCCCGGGACAGGGCGAGCGCGTGTTCGAGCGAATGGTCGGTGCTGTTGGCCGTCGCGGTGTGGTGGACCAGGACGTAGCGGGGCGGGGTGGCCAGGATCTGGACCCGGCCCGCGGGCGGGCGGGCCCGCCAGTCGGCCCGGGTGTACAGGGACGGCTCCACCACCTCGGCGGAGGCGCTCGCGGCGCCGACCGTGGCGAACGTCCCGCCGAGGACGGCGGAGCCCGAGGCCACGACCGCTCCACGCAGGACGGTGCGTCGGTTCGGGCCTGGCCGGTGGGTGCTGTTCATGGCGGTCATGGCTGATCCTTCGCGGTTCGTGTGGCGACTTGCCGGTCCGTCGGGGAACGCGGGATGTCCACGGTGCGCGCGAGGGTGACGTGGTGAGTCTCCCGGCCGTCGAACGGTCAGGCGTCAGCCCCTCAACCAGGTGGACGTAAGCGGATGGATGCGTACAAGGCTGCGGGGAAACGATAGGGCGGACATGTGCGGTTTCTGCTATTCCGTCCCGCCTCTTGGCGGGGCCTTTCCGCTGTCCTCGACACGTTTTTTCCGGGCCGTCCCGCAGAACGCGGAAAGGGGACCGCGGCTTAGCGCCGCGATCCCCTTCCCTGACGGGTTCCGGTGGTGTCAGCCCAGGTCGGAACCGTGCGGAGCGACCATGGAGAGCACATGGGGCAGGCTTGCCCAGTCGCTGGTGACGGTGGTCGCGCCCAACCGGGCGAGCTCGCGGACGCGGGCGGCGGCCTCGTCCTCGGAAGGGGTGCGCGCGTCGATCGCCGGGGACACCGCGTGGGCGTCGGTCATCACCAGCAGGTAGTCGTTCTCGCCGTACCAGGAGGTGTCGACGCCCCCGGCGTAGGAGGGGGCGCTTCCGTCGAAGACCACGAACCACGGACGCAGGTCCTCGGCGTAGCGCCCGCGCGGGTCACCGCCCTCGGCGCCCAGGACGGCCGGGAACGTGGCCGCCTCGCCGACGGACCCCTCGGCGGCCAGGTCGCGCAGGCGCGCCGCCTGCTCCTCGTCCGTCCACAGGTCGTCGAAGGGGTTGCCCTTCTCGAAGGTGCCGGGGGTCAGGTAGACGACCACCCTTCCGGCCAGGGCGTCGCGGGAGGGCCAGCCGTCGGCGCGTACGGCCTCGTCCAGTGTGTCGTGGGCGCCGAGCAGGTCGCCGGGGCGGAACAGGGCGTCCCCGAGCACCTGGTCGGCGAGCGCGTCGAACTCGGCGGGGCCCAGTCCGGAGGCGGCGTGGTAGCCCTTCTTCAGTTCGACCTTCAGCAGCAGCGGCCGGTGGCCGGGGTTGGCCTCGTGCCAGGTGCGCACGTCGCGCAGGCAGTCGGCGAGGTCGCCGTCGCCGCCGTCGCGAAGCCGGTCGGGGGCGGTGGCGCCGGCGCAGTTGTTGTCCTGGCCGACCAGTTCGTGGTTGACACGCCAGGTGCCGAACCACTCGTCGGTCCACACGTCCAGTTCCAGGAGCCCGGCGCCGGAGTCCAGGGCGTCGGCGAAGTAGGGGAACGTGCCCGTCTGGTAGGCGTTGTGCACGCCCACGGAGGTGGTCCGGGAGAGGGTGCCCTCGGCGGCCGAGGCACTGGCGGGAACGGCGGCGGCCAGGGTGAGGACGAACGCGGCGCAGGTGAGCGCGGCCGTGCGAGCGGGGGGCATGGGGGTCCTTCCGCAGCGGGGGTTACTGACTGGTTGTCAACCAAGCACAGGTCACCGTGTGTGCGCAAAGGGTGATATTCCAGAAAATGGCGCGGGGCCCAACAGGACGTGAAGTCCCGTCGGGCCCCGCGAACGGTTCCGGTCAGGCCACGGGCTCGGAGGCCCGGTCCTCGGCGCGAGGCGCCAGCCGCCCGGTGCGGTGCAGCCACCAGTCCGCGACCAGGGTGCCCAGGGGAGGGACGGACGCGGCCAGGGCCACCAGGGTCGGCCACAGGCTCCAGCGCAGGTGGAGCGCGGCGAGGACGGTGACGACCACGTAGGCCACGAAGGCCCCGCCGTGCAGGGGTCCGAAGAGGTGCACGCCCGCCTCGCTGCCGCTGCCCAGGTACTTGACGTACATGCCGCCCAGGAGGCCGATCCAGGTCAGGGCCTCGATGACCGCCACCACGCGGAAGATGGTCGCTGTGACACGGGGACTGATGCTCACGCTGTTCCTCGGACTCGTTCGGGCTCGCTCGGGCCGGACACCGGCGGCTGCCGGACACCTCTCCGGTCCGGGCCGCTCCCAGGCTAGGACACGCTTTCGGGTGCCCCGATCCGGGGCGGGCGGTGCGAAGGCGCGGTCTCCCCCCACCACGCGTCCGCACCGCCCACCCGCACCGTGCGACCGCTAGGCAAGGGCCTCCACGACGACCTCGGCCGCCTCGGCGATCAGCGCGTTGTCGTACTCGGCGTCCTCCTCGTCACGGCTGGACATGACCGCGAGGACGATGGGCTCGCCCTCCGGCGGCCACAGGACGGCGATGTCGTTGCGCGTGCCGTAGCCTCCGCTCCCCGTCTTGTCGCCGACCTCCCAGCCCTCGGGAACCCCGGCGCGGATCAGCTCGTCCCCGGTCATGTTGTTGACGAGCATGTCGGTGAGCACGTCGCGCCGGTCCTCGGGCAGCGCGTCCCCGAGCGTGAACTTCCGCAGGCTCTCGGCCATGGCGCGCGGTGTGCTCGTGTCACGGATGTCACCGGGCACCGCCTCATTCAGTCCTGGCTCCACACGGTCGGCCTCGATCACGTCGTCGCCGACGGCCTCCATCGCCTCCTCGAACCCGTCCGGGCCGTCCAGCTCCTCGAACAGCAGGTTGGCCGCGGTGTTGTCGCTGTAGCGGACGGCGGCGTCGGTCAGCTCCATCAGGGTCATCCCGGTGTCCACGTGCTGTTCGGTGATGGGCGCGTAGTCGAGCAGGTCGTCCTCGGTGTAGGTGATGACCTCCTCCATCTCCTCCGGCGTGTTCCGCTGGAGCACCGCGCCCGCGGAGAACGCCTTGTGGGTGGAGCAGTAGGCGAACCGCTCGTCGGGGCGGTGCACGACCTCCTCCTCCGTGCCGGTGTCCACCGCGTAGACGCCCAGCCGCGCGTCGAACTCCTTCTCCAGCCGCTCGAACTCCCGGGCGAGTCCGGCGGAGGCCTCGGTGGCGTGGGAAGCCGCCGACGCCTCCGCCTCCGGGGCGGTACCGGAGCCGGACGGTCCGCAGGCGGTGACGGGAACGAGGACGAACGCGGCCAGGGCCGCGAGTCCGGTACGTCGGGTGGGTGAAAGCACCATCTGTCTGTTCTTCCTGTCCTGGGTGATGCGTGTCGCACGGCCGTTATGGACCATCCGGCCCATAAAGGAAGCCGTGATGGAACGCCCCACGGGGCGCCACACGCGCCGCGCCTCCCTGCCGGGGCGGCCTCTGGCAGCAGTCTGACCTTCGCCAACGATGCTGTCCAAGACGGAAACAGACACTTCCATGCGGAAACGGCATAATGTGGGGCCATGGACCTCGTCGGAGCCTGCAAGGCGTTCGTGAACGTGGGCGAGAGGGGCAGCTTCACCCTCGGGGCCGCCGCCGCGCGCATCCCCCAGCCGGTCGCCAGCAGGCGTATCGCCGCCCTGGAGAAGCACCTGGGCGCGCGCCTGTTCGACCGCTCCACCCGCCGGGCGACCCTCACCCAGTTCGGCCGCGACATGCTGCCCTCGGCCAGGCGCCTGGTCCAGTTGGCCGAGGAGATGGAGCACGACGCCGAGAGGGCGGTGCTCCGTCCCCTGCGCCTGGCCGTGCCCGAAATCTGCGCCGCGCGCGACCTCGCCCTCCTGGGCGCCGAGGCCCGTGAGGAGGGCCTCCACCTGGACTTTCGCCCCGCAGCCCCCGCCGCGCGGGCCGAGCTCCTGGGTCTTCGGGAGGTCCGCGCCGCCCTGGTGGGCGTACCGCCGGACGAGGCCGCCTGGAGGGTTGCGCTGGGCCTGGCGGGAGCCGGACAGCCCCGGGCCGGGACCGTCTACGTCGAGACCCTGCGCCTGTCCCGTGACAGGCTGTCCTCGCGCGGGCGCCGTATCTGGCTCCAGCCCGAGGACGACGTCCCCCACGTGCGCGATCCCCTGACACGCCTGCGGGACTCCGTGGGCCTGCGGCCCGCGCAGGTGGCCTCCGCCGCCTCCCTGGCCTCCGCCGCCGCGGAGGTCCTGGGCTCGGACGACCTCCTGCTGTGCTCACCACGGCAGGCCGAGGAGCTGGGGCTGTACTGGCGGCCGACGGGCGAGATCCGCCTCGCCCGCGGCTACGACGTGGCCGCCGAGACCGGGGACGAGGCCGAGCGCCTGCGTACGCTCCTGGGACGGACGATCGCCCGCTGCCTGGGCGCTGAGGAGGAGACGGTTTGAGTGCCACGGCCCTGATCCGCGAGCTGCGCGGCGAACTCGACGAGGCGGGCCTGCGGGGCTCCTTCCTCGTACGGGACCTGAGCACGGGCGAGGAACTGGGCATCGAGCCGGACCTGGAGTTCTCGACGGCCTCCCTCGTCAAGATCCCGCTCGCGATCGCCACGCTCGAACGCGTCCGCGCGGGAGAGCTCGACGGCGCCGAGCAGATCCTCGTGGAGCCGGGCAGGAGCACCGTCCGAGGACACACCGGGCTGACCAAGTTCCGCCACCCGGTCCGGGTCAGCGTCGAGGACCTGCTCTACCTCAGCACGTGCCTGAGCGACAACACGGCCACGGACGTCCTGTTCGACCTCACACCGCCCGCGCGGGTCGCCGCGTCGCTGCGCGCGTCCGGTCTGCGCGGTATCACCGTGCGGCACACGATCCGCGACATCGGCGACACCCCGGCCAACCGGCTCGACCCCGACGAGGTCCACCTCGCCCACCTGCTGGCCATCGGGGAGGGCACCGCCGGGCGGGGGCACCGGATCGCGCAGCTCGACGCCACGCGCGCCAGCTCCGGGTCGGCGCGGGCGTTCACCGACCTGATGGAGGCGCTGTGGCGGCCCTCGGCCATCGACGCGGAGGTGGCCGCGCGGGTACGGGAGCTGATGGGCGACAACGTCCTGCGCCACCGGCTGGCGCCCGAGTTCGCCTCCGACGCCTCCCGGTGGTCCTCCAAGACCGGGAGCCTGCTCAACCTGCGCCACGAGGTCGGCGTGGTCGAGCACGACGGCGGCCAGGCCTTCGCCGTCGCGGTGCTGACCGAGTCGCGTGTGCCCGCCTTCCAGCAGCCGGGGGCCGAGGCGCTCATGGCGCGGGTGGCGCGGTCCCTGCGCGACCACCTGCGCGCACGGTAGCCCCGGGGTCGCGTGGCCCGCCTCCCCGTGCCCGGCGTGCACGCGGCGGCGACCGCGCGGCGGCCCCGGAAGCCGCGGCGCCGGCTTCCGGGGCGGACCGGCCGCCCCGGCGCCGCGGCGGTCCACCTCGGCAGCGGCGGCCTCAGCCCCGGGCGGGAAGGCCGAGGGCGGGAGCCAGCCGGGCCAGCACCGACAGGAGGTCGCCGTCCTCGGCCAGCGGCTGGACCGCGACGTGGTCCGCGCCCGCCTCCAGGTGCGCGCGCAGCTCCGCCGCCGCCGTCTCCGGTGCGCCCTGCGCGACCAGGGCGTCGACCAGCGCGTCGCTCCCGCCGTCGGCGAAGTCGGCGTCGGTGAAGCCCATACGCCGGAAGTTGGAGAGGTAGTTGGTCAGGCGGTTGTCGACGTAGACGCTCAGCCCCTGCCTGCCGGCGGCCCGGGTCCGCTCGCGGTCCCCGCCCAGGGCCACCTTGTGCTCGGGAGCCAGGAGCGGCCCGTCGCCGAGCCTCTCCCGAGCGGTGCGCGTGAACTCCGGGTCGACCAGGTACGGGTGGCCGCCGGCGGCGCGCTCGGCGGACAGCCGGAGCATGCGCGGCCCCAGGGCGGCGACCACGCGCCGGTCCTCGGGGACGCCTCCCCGGTCCAGGGCGTCCAGGTAGTCCACCACCGCCTGGAAGGGCTTGGCCGCCTCGGGGCCGTTGGCCTCGCGGTGCCCCGCGCCGATGCCGAGCAGGAACCGGCCGGGGCTCTCGGACTCGATCCGCCGGAAGGAGTCGGCCACCGTCGCGGCGTCCGCGGACCAGATGTTGACGATGCCGGTCGCGACCGCGACGCGCGACGTCGCCGCCAGTGCCGTGGACGCCAGGTCCAGGTCGGCGCCGGGGGAGCCGCCGATCCAGATGGCGCCGTAGCCCAGGCGCTCGATCTCGGCGGCCACCTCGGCGGTGAGGTCGGTCCGCTTCACCCACACCCCGTAGGTCCCCGGATCGACGGAGGTCGCGTTCAGACTCATGAAAGGCCTTCCTCGGCGGTGGCGTCGGCGGACCACCGCCCCCGGCGGCCCGCCGGTCGGGCACGTGCGCTGCCCCACCCGGCCACGTTACGCTCACCACGCGTGTTCGGGGGGCCGCGCCGCGGGAGCGCCGCCGGGCCGCCGTGCACCACCACGGAAGGGCGCCTACAGCGAGTGCAGGTGGGCCGCCGCGCCCGCCCGCAGGGCCTCGGAGACCGTGTCCAGGGCCGGTGAGCGCAGGTTCCACCGCTGCCAGTACAGGCGCACGTCCACCGGGCGGTCCGGTGCCAGCGCCACCAGCCGCCCGGACGCGACGTCGGCCGCGCACCGCTGCTCGGGGACCATGCCCCACCCGAGTCCGAGCAGGACCGCCCGGGCGAAGTCCTCCGAAGCCGGGATGTAGTGCCGGGGCCCGTGGGGCTCGCCTCCGCCGGACTCGCGCAGGAACCGGTCCTGAAGGTCGTCCCTGCGGTCGAAGTTGACCACCGGCGCGTACGGGAGCAGTTCCGGGTCCGCTCGGCCGCACAGGTACTCCTCGTCGAAACCGGGGCTGCACACCGCCTGGTAGCGCAGCGCGCCGAGCCCGGCCACGGTGCATCCCTGGACCGCCTCGGGGGTGGAGGTCACGGCGGCCATCACCGTTCCCGAGCGCAGCAGGGAGGTGGTGTGCTCCTCGTCCTCGCGGTGGATCTCGAACACCGCTCCCAGGTCGGCGGGCAGGTCGGTCAGCGCCTCCAGGAACCAGGTGGACAGGCTGTCGGCGTTGACGGCCAGCGGCACCGACACCCGGCCCCGCTCCCGGTCGCCCATCCGGAGTTCGGTGGTGGCGTCCTCGTCCAGCAGCAGCACCTGGCGGGCGTAGCGCAGCACGACGTCCCCGGCGGCGGTGGTCCGCACCGGGTTCGTGCGCTGCACCAGGACCTTGCCCGCGGTCTGCTCCATCGCCCTGACCCGCTGGGACACCGCCGACGCCGTCACGTGCAGCCGCCGCGCGGCGGACTCGAAGGTGCCCTCGTCCACCAGGGCCGTCAGGGTGCGCAGGTGGTCGAACTGGAACGACATATGAAGCCTCTCTCAGGTATCCTAAGGAAGTTTAGCTTTACTGCATGGGGTGTGCGGTCCTAGCGTTCTGACAATGAACGCGACCCTTCTCCCCGCCCTGCTCGGTCTCGGTACCGGGCTGGCGCTCATCGTGGCCATCGGAGCCCAGAACGCCTACGTCCTACGGCTCGGCATCGAGGGCCGCACCGGCACGGTCCTGCCGGCGGTGCTGGTCTGCGCCCTGTCCGACGCCGTGCTCATCGTGTGCGGCGTCCTCGGCGTCGGTGCCGTCGTCGAGGCCGCCCCCGCCGCCGTCGTCGTGGTCCGCCTCCTCGGCGCGGGCTTCCTCGTCGTCTACGGCCTGTCCGCGGCGCGCCGGGTCCTGCGGCCGGGCGCGCTCGTGGTCGGCGGCGGGATCGGGGACGGCCGCGGGGCCGCCGTGACGACGGCGCTGGTGCTCACCTGGCTCAACCCGCACGTGTACCTGGACACGGTGGTCTTCCTCGGCTCCCTCGCCAACCAACAGGACGGCGGCGCCCGCTGGTGGTGGGCGGCGGGCGCCGTCACGGGCAGCTTCGTGTGGTTCTTCGGCCTGGGCTTCGGCGCGCGGCTGCTGCGCCCCCTCTTCGCCCGGCCGGGCGCCTGGCGCGTCCTGGACGCGGTCATCGCCGCCGTCATGCTCACCCTGGGCGTGCGCATGGCCCTCGGATCCTGAGAGGCCGCGAGCGCTACACGCTGGTGATAAAACGTTTCAAGAGCAGAGACATCCGATGACCAGGGAAGACTTCGGGGAGGTCTTGACATGCGAGAAGAGCTGGGGGTAGTTTCAGCGCAGCCTGAGTGAAACGATTCAATCGCTTCACCGCCGGTCCACCCGCAGTCGTGCCCTCCCCGAACGGAGCCCCACCGTGGCAGCACTCCCCGAACGCCGCGCGGACGCCCTGGACGTCCTGCGGCGCCAGCACATCGAACTCCCCTCCTGGGCCTTCGGGAACTCCGGAACCCGGTTCAAGGTGTTCGCGCAGCCCGGCGTCCCCCGCGACCCCTGGGAGAAGGTCGCCGACTCCGCCCAGGTGCACCGGCTCACCGGCGTCGCCCCCACGGTCGCCCTGCACATCCCCTGGGACCAGGTGGACGACTACGCCGCGCTCGCCGCCCACGCCCGCGACCTGGGCATCGGCATCGGCACCGTCAACGCCAACGTCTTCCAGGACGACGACTACAAGCTCGGCAGCGTCGCCAACCCCGACCCGGCCGTGCGCCGCAAGGCGATCGACCACCTGCTGGAGTGCGTGGACGTCATGGACGCCACCGGCTCGCGCGACCTCAAGCTGTGGTTCGCCGACGGCACCAACTACCCCGGCCAGGACGACCTGCGCACCCGCCAGGACCGCCTCGCCGAGGCCCTGTCCGAGGTCTACGACAGGCTCGGCCCCGACCAGCGCCTCCTGCTGGAGTACAAGCTCTTCGAGCCCGCCTTCTACGCCACCGACGTCCCCGACTGGGGCACCGCCTACGCCCACTGCCTGGAGCTGGGCGAGAAGGCCGTGGTCTGCGTCGACACCGGCCACCACGCCGCGCACACCAACATCGAGTTCATCGTCGCGTTCCTGCTGCGGGCCGGGAAGCTCGGCGCCTTCGACTTCAACTCGCGCTTTTACGCCGACGACGACCTCATGGTCGGCTCCGCCGACCCCTTCCAGCTCTTCCGCATCATGTACGAGGTCGTGCGCGGCGGCGGCTTGGCCGCCGACACCGGGGTCGCGTTCATGCTCGACCAGTGCCACAACATCGAGCCCAAGATCGCCGGGCAGATCCGCTCGGTCATGAACGTGCAGGAGGCCACCGCCAAGGCCCTGCTGGTGGACGCCGACGCGCTCGCCGACGCCCAGCGCGAGGGCGACGTCCTGGCCGCCAACGCCGTCCTGATGGACGCCTACAACACCGACGTGCGCCCCATGCTCGCCGACCTGCGCACCGACCAGGGGCTGGACCCCGACCCCATGGCCGCGCACGCGCGCTCCGGCTACGTGGAGCGCGCCGTCGAGGAGCGCAAGGGCGGCGCCCAGGCCGGGTGGGGCGCGTGAGCCAGACACCGACCACGCCAGAACCCGGCAGCCGCACCGAACAGGAGGACACCGTGTCCGACTCCGTCGTCGAACAGCTCCTCGCCCGCAGCAACACCCTCGGCTCGGACCCGCGCAACACCAACTTCGCGGGCGGCAACACCTCCGCCGCGGGCACGCGCACCGACCCCGTCACCGGCCGGCCCGTCGACCTGCTGTGGGTCAAGGGATCCGGCGGCGACCTGGGCACCCTCACCGAGGACGGCCTGGCCGTGCTGCGCCTGGACCGCCTGCGCGCCCTCGTGGACGTCTACCCCGGCGAGGAGCGCGAGGACGAGATGGTCGCCGCCTTCGACCACTGCCTGTTCGGCAAGGGCGGCGCCGCACCCTCCATCGACACCGCCATGCACGGCCTGCTGCGCGCCGCGCACGTGGACCACCTGCACCCCGACTCCGGCATCGCCCTGGCCACCGCGGCCGACGGCGAGCGCCTGACCCGCGAGTGCTTCGGCGACCGCGTGGTGTGGGTGCCCTGGCGCCGTCCCGGCTTCCAGCTCGGCCTGGACATCGCGAAGATCGCGGAGGAAAACCCGAACGCCATCGGCGCCGTCCTGGGCGGCCACGGCATCACCGCCTGGGCCGAGACCAGCGAGCAGTGCCAGGCCAACTCCCTGGAGATCATCCACACCGCCGAGCGCTTCCTCGAGGAGCACGGCCGCCCCGACCCCTTCGGCCCCGCCCTGGAGGGCTACGGCGCCCTGCCCGACGACGAGCGCCGCGAGCGCGCCGCCGCCCTGGCCCCCGTCATCCGCGGCCTGGCCTCCACCGACCACCCCCAGGTCGGCCGCTTCACCGACAGCGACGTGGTCCTGGACTTCCTGGCCTCGGCCGAGCACCCGCGCCTGGCCGCCCTGGGCACCTCCTGCCCCGACCACTTCCTGCGCACCAAGGTCCGCCCCATGGTGCTCGACCTGCCCGCCGACGCCCCGCTGGAGCAGGCCGTCGCGCGACTGCGCGAGCTGCACGAGGAGTACCGGGCCGAGTACCGCGCCTACTACGAGCGCCACGCGGGCCCCGACAGCCCCGCCATGCGCGGCGCCGACCCGGCGATCGTGCTGGTCCCGGGCGTGGGCATGTTCTCCTTCGGCAAGGACGCCAAGACCGCGCGCGTGGCGGGCGAGTTCTACGTCAACGCCGTCAACGTCATGCGCGGCGCCGAGGCGGTCTCCACCTACCGGCCCATCGAGGAGTCGGAGAAGTTCCGCATCGAGTACTGGGCGCTAGAGGAGGCCAAGCTGGCCCGCCTGCCCAAGCCCAAGCCGCTCGCCACCCGGATCGCCCTGGTCACCGGCGCGGCCGGCGGCATCGGCAAGGCGATCGCCGCCCGGCTGGCGGCCGAGGGCGCGTGCGTGGTCGTGGCCGACCTGGACGCCGGCAAGGCCGCCGAGGCAGCCGCCGAACTGGGCGGCGCGGACGTGGCCGTGGGCGTGGCCTGCGACGTCAGCGACGCCGACGCGGTGGCCCGCGCCCTCGACGAGGCCGCGCTGGCCTTCGGCGGGGTGGACCTGGTGGTCAACAACGCAGGGCTGTCCATCTCCAAGCCGCTGCTGGAGACCACCGAGCGCGACTGGGACCTCCAGCACGACGTCATGGCCAAGGGGTCCTTCCTGGTCTCCCGCGAGGCCGCCCGCGTGATGACGGCCCAGGGCATGGGCGGCGACATCGTCTACATCGCCTCCAAGAACGCCGTGTTCGCCGGGCCCAACAACGTCGCCTACTCCGCCGTCAAGGCCGACCAGGCCCACCAGGTGCGGCTGCTCGCCGCCGAACTGGGCGGCGAGGGCATCCGGGTCAACGGCGTCAACCCCGACGGGGTCGTGCGCGGATCGGGCATCTTCGCCGGGGGCTGGGGAGCCCAGCGGGCCAAGGTCTACGGGGTCAAGGAGGAGGACCTGGGCGCGTTCTACGCCAAGCGCACCATCCTGGGCCGCGAGGTGCTGCCCGAGCACGTCGCCAACGCGGTGTTCGCGCTGACGGCCGGGGAGCTGTCGCACACCACCGGCCTGCACATCCCCGTGGACAGCGGCGTCGCCGCCGCGTTCCTGCGATGAGCGCCGCCAGCGGCCCGGGCGGCCGCTCCGCCCGGGCGGCCGGGGGCACGGCGGTCCACGCGGCCGTCGACCTGGGCGCCTCCAGCGGACGGGTCATCGCCGGGCGGATCGAGGACGGGCGGCTGCGCACCGAGGAGGTCGCCCGCTTCCCCAACGGGCCGGTCACCGTGCCCGCCGGGAACCGCGCCACCCTGCACTGGGACGTGCTGTCCCTGTACGCGGGTGTGGTCGAAGGGCTGCGGCGGGCCGCCGAACCCCACGGGCTGGCCTCGGCCGGGGTGGACTCCTGGGCCGTGGACTACGGCCTGCTCGACGCCGACGGCGCCCTGCTCGGCAACCCCGTCCACTACCGCGACGCCCGTACCGACGGGGCGTCCGAGCGGGTGTTCGCGCACCTGCCCGCCGAGGAGCTGTACGCGGTCAACGGCCTCCAGGTGCAGCCGTTCAACACGGTGTTCCAGCTCGCCGCCGCCTCCGGGGACGCCCAGTCGGCCGCCGCCCGCGACCTGCTGCTGGTGCCCGACCTGCTCGGGTACTGGCTGACGGGGGAGCGGGTGGCGGAGCTGACCAACGCCTCCACCACCGGCCTGGTGGACGTGCACGCGCGGCGCTGGGCGGACCGGTGCCTGGACCTGCTCCGGGAGCGCTTCGGCGTCCCGGCGCGGGACCTGTTGCCCGAACTGGTCGAACCCGGAACCGTCGTCGGCGCCATCCGGGCCGGAACCGGGACCGGGGCCGGAACCGGGGCGGCCGAGGGCACGCCGCTGGTGGCGGTGGGCTCGCACGACACCGCCTCCGCCGTGGTGGCCGTGCCCGCCGCCACACCCCGCTTCGCCTACGTCTCCTCGGGGACGTGGTCGCTGGTCGGGGTGGAGCTGGACGCCCCCGTGCGGACCGAGGCGAGCCGGGCGGCCAACTTCACCAACGAACTGGGGGTGGACGGCACGGTCCGCTACCTGCGCAACGTCACCGGGCTGTGGCTGCTCCAGGAGTCGCTGCGCGTGTGGCGTGAGCGGGGACGCGAGGTGGACCTGCCCGACCTGCTGGCGCGTGCCGCCGGCTTGCCCGCGCTGGCGTGCGTGGTGGACGTGGACGATCCCCGGTTCCTGCCGCCGGGGGACATGCCCGCGCGTATCGCCGCGTTCGCCGCCGAGACCGGGCAGCGCCCGCCGGAGACCGACGCCGAGGTGGCGCGGTGCGTGGTGGACTCGCTGGCACTGGCCTACCGCGGGGCGGTGCGCCAGGCCGCCGAGCTGAGCGGGACGGACGTGGAGGTGGTCCACGTGGTCGGCGGCGGATCGCGCAACGAGTTGCTGTGCCGGCTCACCGCGGACGCCGTGGGCCTGCCTGTCGTCGCCGGGCCCGTCGAGGGCGCGGCGATCGGCAACCTGCTGGTGCAGGCCCGCGCGGTCGGAGCGGTGGAGGGCGGTCTGGACGACCTGCGCCGGATCGTGGCCGACTCCACCGAGGTCCGCCGCTACGAGCCGAGCGGACCGCAGGCCCCGTGGGAGGCCGCCGAGCGGCGGCTCTGGAGCTGAGGTTGCGCCTTCCCCACGCGCTGGAGGGGCCGCCGGTGTTCGGCGGCCCCTCGCCGCTTCCGGTCCCCGACCGGAGTCCCCGTCTCCTCACGGCCTCCCCGTGTGCGGCTTCCGTGCCGCGGAACCACGGCGGGGGACCCTCACACGGCCGATCGGCGCGGGCCCGCCTCCGGGGCCTGTCCCCGAACCCGCGCGGCTCGGCCACGACGTCCACCGGCGGGCCGCTCCCGCGGGCTTCGCCGACGCCGCCGGGTCAGGCCGTGGTCACGGCCACCTTGGTCCAGCCGGGCTCGCGGTGGTCGAAGGCGCGGTAGGAGTTCACCACCTCGTCGAACGGCACCTCCTGGGTGAGGACCGAGGTGATGTCGACGCTGCCGGCGGCCACCATCTCCAGCAGTTCGGGGATGTAGGTGCGGTGGTTGCAGTTGCCCATCTTCAGGGTGAGGTTCTTGTTCATCGCCGCACCGATGGGGAAGTGCGTCATCGTCGGCGGGTAGACGCCGATGATGGACAGGGTCCCCGCCTTCGCGATCGCGTCCACCGCCCACCGCGTGACCTGGGAGGGCGCGTCGCCGGGAACCCAGGTGTCGCCCTGGGGCCGGGCCTGGGGCACGATCTCGGAGACCTCCGCGGCGAACTGCTCCCTGAGGCCCTCCTGGACGGCCGGCCCCTGCTTGGGCTGCTCCGCGTCGACCCCGACGGCGTCGATCACGCGGTCCGGGCCGATGCCGCCCGTGAGCTCCACCATGGTGGCCACCGGGTCCTCCTTGGTGTAGTCGATCACCTCGGCGTGCAGCAGGCGCGCCTGCTCCAGCCGGCTCCCGACCCCGTCGACCGCCAGTACGCGCCCCGCCCCCTGGAGGTAGGCGCTCAGCACGGCGAACAGCCCCACGGGACCGCAGCCCATCACCGCGACGGTGTCACCCGGGGCGATCTCGGCCAGCCTGGCCCCGAACCACGCCGTGGGGAAGATGTCGGAGATGAGGACGGCCTCCTCGTCGCTCACCCGCTCGGGGACGCTGACGAGCCCCACGTTGGCGTAGGGAACGCGCACCCGCTCGGCCTGGAGGCCGGGGAAGGAGCCGGTGGACTCGGGCCCACCGAAGAAGGCCGTGCCCGCGCGGCTGCCCCCGGGGTTCGCGTTGTCGCACTGGGCGAAGTAGCCGCTCCGGCAGTAGCTGCACGTCCCGCATCCGATGGTGGAGGGGATGACCACCCGGTCGCCCGGCTGGAAGTTGCGCACCTGGGAGCCCACCTCGGTCACCACGCCGACCCCCTCGTGACCGAGGACGGTGCCCGGCACCATGCCCGGCATGGTGCCTCGGATCATGTGCAGGTCGGTGCCGCAGATCGCGCTCGTGGTGATCTGCACGATGGCGTCCTGGGAGTGTTCGATGCTCGGTTCCGCCACGTCTTCCAGGCGGATGTCGCCAATGCCATGCCACACAACGGCCTTCATGGTCTTCCTCCCGACCAGCGGTGGGGACGCGTCCGCGTCGCCCGAATCGGTGGATGTTCGCTGAGTGCGGCGGCTACCCAGGCCCCGGCCCCGTAAACCGGAAGGGGCGCGGACACGGGAACCGGTCCGGCCGGACCGACGCAGGAGGTCCTCCGCGTGCCCGCCCGGCCTGGATGTGCTGTTCGGTGAAGCTCCGCCGCGCTTTGCCTCGTGCCCGGAAGCCGCAGGTGCGGGAACCCTCGGTCCCCGCGGTGCGCACGCGCCTACCTCACGGGCGCACCGCGGGACCTCCGGCGTCCCCGTCGGCGCCCTCGCCACCCCCCGGCGGCACAGCACCGAGTCCACCGAACAGAACCTAGGCGAGGGCTCCGACCGCCAGCTCCGTGGCCTGCGCGACGAGGGCGTCGTCGTACTCCGCGCCCGCCTCGTCGCGGCTGGACATGACCGCCAGGACGACGGGGGCGCCCTCCGGCGGCCACAGCACACCGATGTCGTGCCGGGTGCCGTAGCCGCACGCACCGGTCTTGTCCCCGACCGTCCAGCCCTTCGGGACCCCGGCGCGGATCAGGCCGTCGCCGGTGGTGTTGGCGCGCATCATGCCGACGAGGACGCCGCGCCCGTCCTCGGGCAGGACGTCGCCCAGGGCGAACGCGCGCAGGCTGGTGGCCATCGCGCGCGGGGTACTGGTGTCGCGGACGTCGCCCGGCACGGCCTCCGCCATCTCCGGCGCGACCCGGTCCACCCGGGTGACGTCGTCGCCGATCCCCCGCAGGGCCTCCTCCAGCCCCTCCGGTCCACCGAGCTCCTCGAGGAGCAGGTTGGAGGCGGTGTTGTCGCTGTGGCGCAGCGCGGCGTCGCCGATCTCGCGCAGCGTCATGCCGCTGTCCACGTGCTTCCGGGTGACGGGGGAGTGGAAGACCAGGTCCGCTTCGGAGAAGGTGACGACCCGGTCGAGTCCGTCGACCGGTGTCCGGTCGAGCACGGCGCCGAAGGCCAGGGCCTTGAAGGTGGAGCAGTAGGCGAACCGCTCGTCGGCCTGGAACTCGACCACCCGGTCGGTGCCGGTGTCGAGCGCGTAGACGCCGAGCCGGACGTCGAACTCCTCTTCGAGGCGCTCGAACTCGGAGTCCATCGGGACGGGGGCGGGAGGCTCCGCTGGCGGGGGAGTCCCGGCGGCCTCGGCCGACGGCGGTGGGGCCGCCGGACCGGCGGAATCCGCGGGGGACGAGCAGCCGGTGAACGGGACCAGGGCGATCGGGACCAGCGCCGCCCACGCGGCGTGGCGAGTCGTGGACCACGGCACCGCGAAGCACCTTCTCTCCGTAGCCGGACGGTGACTCCCGGAATTCTCGCGGTCGGCGGGCGCGCTGTCGACGATGGCGACGGCATGGCGCGCACGTCTTCTCGGGCGTCGTCCCCGCACGCGGTACCCGTGCGGCCCCGGTGAACAGCGTGGCCGGTGCTCACGAGGAGCACCGGCCACGCCCGTCCTTCGGTCAGACGGAGGAGGTCCTCACGGCGGCGTGGTGCGGCCGACCCGTCCGTGCGGGGCCCCGGCGCCAGGCGCGGTGCCCGTCGGACGCCGCGACCGCGGGCCCGTACCCCGCCGGCTCAGCGTTCCGGCCGGTCGCCGTGTTCTGCCGCCGGTCGCCGGCCGCCGAGGGCACGGGCACCTGCACGCGCCGACGGCCGCGCCAGGCCGCGACGGCCCTCTGCGCCGCCCCCCTGCGCACTCCCAGGCCGCTCCTGCTCCCCAGGGGAACCAGGGTGTCCACGCACACCGCTGCCGCAATCGTCATCGCCACGAGAATCGCCAGTGTCACGTTCCCTCGCTTCCCTCTTCCCGGACGGCCGTGCCCACGCGCTCCCGCGGGCTCCCCGGCCGTTCGCCGTACGCTCCGCGCCCGACACGCCGTGTGCATGCAGGCTGCCCGTACCCCCGGCCGGTGAAACCCCCGGGGGTGCGCGGCACGGTCCCTCGCGGCACGTCAGGCACCGGCAACGCCGTTCGGGTTCCGCGGGTGGACCGGCGGCCCGGCCCCCGTCTCCTGCCGGTCGGACTCCCCGTCCGGGCACCCGGCGAAGCCGTCCGGCGACCGGTGGACGAAGTGGACGGGCTGGCCCATGACGCGACTCCTCAACCGGGGTTTCCCGTTTCCGGGGAAGGTACGGGACCGACCCTAGGATCCGCCTACGTCATTTCGGGGCCGGTCTTTGGGCGGTCGCCGTGTTCGGGTACGGCGTCCGCGGGGAAGCCTTCTGGAATCCGGTGCGGTGGGACCACCCGCCGGCCCGGGGCCGCACCACCCGTGGAGAGGATGGAACCCGCATGGAGGAGTCCAACGCCGCGGAACGGATGCTCGGCGACCTGCTCGGCGCCAGCCACACGATGGCCATGGAGGACGTGCCGGGCCACGTGGCCGACCAAGCGGCCCGCGCCGGACTGCACGGGGTCCTGATCTACGCGGTCGACGTGCGCCAGGAGGTGCTGGTGCTGCTGACCGGGCGCGGTCCGGACGCCGGACAGGACCCCGGAGGAAAGCGCACACCGCTGCGCATCGATGGAACGCTGGCGGGACGCGCCTTCCAGACCGAGAGGATCCTTCGCGCCTCCACGAAGGAGGACGACCGCTACCACTGGTGGGTGCCGGTGCTGGACGGCACCGAGCGCATGGGACTCCTCTGGGTGGAGACCGACGCCGACGACGCACAAACCCGCGAGCGCATGTGGCACCTGGCGTCCCTGGTCGCGCTGCTGGTGGTGAGCAAACGGGTCCACAGCGACTCCTACGCCAGGCTGGTCCGTGTCCAGGAGATGAGCGTGGCGGCCGAGATGCAGTGGAACCTGATGCCGCCGCGCACCTACACCAACGAACACGTGACCATCGACGCCGCGCTGGAGCCGGCCTACCAGGTCAACGGCGACGCCTTCGACTACGCCGTGGCGGGCCGGAACGTACACGTGTCCATCTTCGACGCGATGGGGCACGACACCGCCGCCGGGCTGACCGCCAACCTCGCCGTGGCGGCCTGCCGCAACCACCGCCGCCAGGGCGGTGACCTGGCCGAGGTCGCCGCGGGCGTCGAGCACACCCTGCTCACCGAGTTCGGGCAGAAGTACTACGACGCCTCCACCGACGACGGCTTCTTCGCCCAGACGCGCTACGTCACCGCCGTCCTGAGCGACCTGGACACCCGCACCGGCATGCTCACCTGGACCAACCACGGCCACCTGCCGCCCGTCATCATCCGTGAGGGACGCTGGGTGAGCACCCTGGAGTGCGAGCCCTCCCACCCGCTGGGCTCGGACCTGGGCCTGCCGGTCACCACGTGCAGTGAGCAGCTCCAGCCCGACGACCGCGTCATCCTGTACACGGACGGCATCACGGAGGCGCGCAGCGCGGACGGCCGCGAGTTCGGCCTGGAACGGTTCCTGGAGTTCATCCTCCGCCAGCACGCCAGCAGCCTCCCCGTGCCGGAGACCCTGCGGCGCCTCATCCACAGCGTCATGGACTACCACGGCGGACGTCTCCAGGACGACGCCACCGTCCTCCTCCTGCAGTGGCACGGACCCTGAGGGCCCGCCCCGCGCAGGGCCTCAGACCTTGCGGGCCAGGCCGCAGTACTGGGGGATGTCGCGCACCTCGCCGACCTCGACCGGCTCGGGACGCCACCGGGTGACGGAGACGATCCCGGGCTCGACCAGTGCGAACCCGTCGAAGAACCGGCCGAACTCCTTCACCGGGCGCATGTGGTAGGGCTGGGCGACACTCTCCCGCCAGTGCCGGAGGGCCTCCGGGGCGCGCTCGTCTGCGGTGGTCTCCGCGCCGGTGAGGACGCCGTCGCACACGGCCAGGAAACTGCCCGGCGCCAGGGCGTCCATGTAGGCGCGCACGATGCCCAGGGCCTCGTCGAGGTCGCCGAGGGCGCCCATCGTCCCCAGCAGGGTCAGGCCGACGGGGCGGTCCAGGTCCAGGGTCCGGCGGGCGGCCTCCAGCACCGTGCCGGTGTCGCGCAGGTCCGATCCCACGAACCGGGTCCGGCCCTCGTCGGTGCCCATCAGCAGGGCGCGGGCGTGGGCCAGCACCATGGGGTCGTTGTCGACGTAGACCACGCGCGCGTCCGGGACGTGGGCCTGCGCCACCTCGTGGGTGTTGCCGGCGGCGGGCAGCCCGGCGCCGATGTCGAGGAACTGGCGGATCCCCTCCTCCCGGACCAGGTGGGTGACCGCGCGGCGCAGGAAGAGACGGTCCCCCCTGGCGGCTTCGACGACCTGCGGCATGAGCTCCCTGACGGTGTCGCCCACCTCGCGGTCGACGGGGTAGTTGTCCCTGCCGCCGAGCCAGTAGTTCCGCACCCGCGCGCCGTGCGCGACGCTGGGGTCGATGGGGGTGTCCGTCATGGGGGCCTCTCAAGGGGACGGGTCCGTGGCAAGCGGTACGCGCAGTCTTGTGCGTCCGCCGTGTGCCCGCAACCCGAGAGCCGCCGTCGCGGACCTCGCGCCCCACCGCGGCCCCGTGAAAACGGGAGGCCCTCCTCGGAGGCGATGCCGGGAAGGGCCTCCCGTGCGGGGCCGGTCAGTCGGCGGCCGGTTCCCTGTTGTCCCTCGCCGCCCCGGCGGCGGACTCCCGCGGCGCGGCCTCCGGAGGGAGGTCGACGCTGTCGCGCAGCCGGACCCGCGGCAGGAACAGTGACGTGGCCAGGCCGAAGACGGCGATCGCCGTGGCGACGAGGAACAGGTCGCCGGTGGCCGAGCCGTAGGCGCCCTCGACGATCTCGCGCAGGAACGGCGGCATGCCCTCCAGGTCCAGGGTGCCGGCGCTCTCGCCTCCGGCGGTGGGGCCGGCCCCGGCCGCGGAGAGGCCCTCGGCGGTGTTCGAGGCGACCCGGTTGGCCAGGAAGGCGCCCAGCACGGACACGCCCATGGTGCCGCCCAGGGTGCGGAAGAAGGTCACCGTGCCGCTGGCCGCGCCGATGTCGCGCAGCGGGACGGAGTTCTGTACCACCAGGACCAGGTTCTGCATGGACATGCCGACCCCGAAGCCCATCAGCAGCATTCCCCCGCAGACGATGGCCAGGGACGTGTTCTCGTCGACGGTGGACAGGACGAGGAAGCCCAGGGTCAACAGCACCATGCCGGTGACCACGTAGGGCTTCACCCGGCCCGAGTGCGAGACCATGCGCCCGGACACGGTCGCCGAGACCATGGTGCCCAGCATGAGCGGTGCGGTCAGCAGCCCGGCCTCGGTCGGAGCGTATCCGCGTGCCAGCTGGAAGTACTGCCCCAGGAAGACCGCGCCGCCGAACATCGCCATGCCGACCGCCGCGCTGGCGAGGATGGCGATGGCCGTCTCCCGCCGCATGACCAGGTGCAGGGGCACGACCGGCTGTGCCACGCGCGACTCCACCCACACGGCCAGGGAGAGCAGCAGGACGCTTCCGCCGACCATGGCGCCGGACTGCCAGGAGATCCAGGCGAAGCCGTCGCCCAAGAAGGTCACCCACAGCAGCAGGAGGCTGACACCCGAGGCGATGAGCGTGGCGCCCGCGTAGTCCACCCTGGTGTCGGGACGGCGTACGTCGGGCAGCTCGAGGGTGCGGCTGAGCACCACCAGGGCGATGAGCATGAACGGCACACCGACGAGGAAGCACCAGCGCCATCCCAGTCCGGGCAGGTCGGCGAGCAGGCCGCCGATCAGCGGTCCGCCGACGGTCGCCACGGCCATCACCGCGCCGATGTGGCCGTTGAGGCGTCCGCGCTCCTTGGGGCTGACCAGCGAGGCGATGATCACCTGGACCAGGACCTGGGAGGCGCCCATCCCCAGTCCCTGCACCACGCGGAACGCGATCAGCTGGCCGGTGGTCTGCGCGAAGCCGCACAGCAGCGAGGAGAGGACGAACAGCACGATCGACAGCTGCAACAGCCTCTTCTTGTCGAAGAGGTCGGCGAGCTTGCCCCAGATCGGCGTGGAGGCGGTGGAGGCCAGCAGCGCCGCGGTCACGACCCAGGTGTACTGCGACTGGGTGCCCTCCAGGGCCCCGACGATCTGCGGCAGGGCGACCGAAACGATCGTGCTGCTGAGCATGGTCACACCCAGCACTGTGAGCAGCCCGCTCAGGGAGCGCGGGATCGACGGTCGCCCGGTTTCGGGCAGGGAACGTGGAGTGTTCAAGGACTGACCTCTGCGGGAGGGAAGGCGCGGCGCCGGGGGCCGCGGGGACTGCTAAGGCTGCTCATCCGGCAAAAATGCAGGGTCGGCATTTTTGCACTCCATGTAGAATAGCACCGTGGACAGGACACAGGGACTACGGGAACGCAAAAAGGACGAAACCCGGCGAGCGGTGTACACCGCCGCCATGCGGCTCACCGTGGAGCACGGATTCGACCAGGTCACGGTCGAGGCCATCGCCGAGGCCGCCAACATCTCCCGGAGGACATTCTCCAACTACTTCGCCTGCAAGGAGGACGCGGTCCTGTACGGCGAGCGGCTCTACACGCGCTCCCTGGTGCGGGCGCTGCGCGAGCGCCCCGCACACGAGGGCGCCTGGACCGCCCTGCGCGCCTCCGCACGCGATCTCTACGTGTCCTGGGACTGCCGGCCCGACCGCGGATGGGCCCTGCGCACCCGCCTGGCCCGCAAGCACCCCTCGCTCCTGGCCCGGCAGCTCACCAACCACGCCACGCTCGCCCGCGACCTGGAGGAGGCCCTGGCCGGACGGGTCCGCCCGAACGGGATACGCCCCGAACTGCTGGTCGCCGTCTTCCTCTCCGGCCTGCGCGTGGGCCTGAACACGTGGATCGACGAGGAGGAGGCGCAGGACCCGCTGAGGTTCGTGGAGGAGGCACTGGACGAGGTCGAGGCGCCGTTCGGCCGCTGACCGGCCCCGGCCCCGGACCCGGCACCGGGAGGCTGGAGGCGGGAGCCGTGGGAATACTGGTGCCCATGGACGACCTGACACTGTCCCTGCTGCCGTTGACGACCAGCGCACAGGAGCGCGAGCGGGCCGCACGGGTGGCTCTGCTGCCGGTGGGCAGCCTCGAACAGCACGGCCCCCACCTTCCCCTGGTCACCGACACCGTCATCGCCTGCGACCTGGCCCGGAGCCTGGCCGACGCCCACCCGCTGCGACCGCTGCCGCCGGTCACCGTCGGCTGCTCCCACGAGCACGCCGCCTGGCCCGGGACCGTGAGCGTCTCCGCGCCCACCCTGTACGCGTACGTCGGGGACATCGCCGCCTCCCTCGGCGACACCCGGCTCGTACTGGTCAACGGCCACGGCGGCAACCACGTGCTGGCCAACCTCGTCCAGGAGTCGGGCGGGCGTATGGCGCTCTTCCCCGGCCCCCACGACTGGGAGGCCGCCCGGGTCGTCGCCGGGATGGCCACCGACAACGACCGCGACATGCACGCCGGGGAGCTGGAGACCTCCGTGCTCCTGCACACCCACCCGGACCTGGTCCGGCCCGGGTACGAGCACGCCGACCACACCACGGGCGCGCGCGAGCACATGCTCACCGTGGGACTGGCCCCCTACACCTCCTCGGGGGTGGCCGGCCGGCCCTCACTGGCCACGGCCGCCAAGGGGCGGGCCCTGCTCGCCGCCCTCGTGGAGTCCTTCGCGGGGTACCTGGCGGTGCTGGACGAGCCGCACGGGTGAGGAGGCGCGGGCCGCCGGTCCCGCGCTGCCCGGACGCCGAGCCGACCGTGCCGGTCCCGTCCGTGGTGGACACGGGACGCGGGGCCCGAGCGAAGGCCCTCCGCGGCGAAGCGCCGCGGAGGGCGGAAGGGGACCACCGGCGATCAGCCCCGCCGTCCCCAGTCCAACAGGTCGGCCAGGCCGGCCTCGGTGAAGGCGGCGGCCAGGTCGTCGGCGTCCTCGGTGAAGTGGGCCCAGCCGTCGTGGTGGACGGGAACCACGCGGCGGGCCCCCAGGACGCGGGCGGCTTCGGCGGCCTGGGCACTGTCGAGGACGAGGGGCCGGCCGTCGAAGAGGGCGGGCAGCCTCGGGGCTCCAGCGAACAGCAGGGCGGTGTCCACCGGGGCGAAGCGCTCGGCGATCTGCCCGACCAGTTCGAGGGAGGCGTTGTCGCCGCTGACGTAGACCGCGGGCAGGCCCTCACCGGTCAGGACGAAGCCCACGACCTGGCCGGTGAACGGCTCGACCTCCTCGCGCGAGCCGGGGCCGTGCAGAGCGGGGACCGCGGTGACGGTGACCCTGCCGCCGCCGGGCCGGTCCAACTCGGTGGTCGCCCAGTCGGCCATCCCCCTGGCGTTGCCACCGAGGCGCCGTTCGCCGTCGGGGGTCGTCAGGGTGAGGGGCACCTCGGCGAGCAGGGCACGCCCGGAGCGGTCGAGGTTGTCGGAGTGCTCGTCGTGGGAGAGCAGGACCACGTCGACGCGGCCGAGGTCGGCGGGGGTGCCGGCGGAGGGCGCGGTCTTGGTCAGTCCCGGGCGGCCCGGCGCCCCGTAGTCGCCGGGGCCGTCGAAGGTCGGGTCGGTCAGGAAACGCAGGCCGCCGTACTCGAAGAGGGCGGTGGGGCCGCCGAAGACGCGGACGGGGAACTGCTCGGTTACGACGGACATGAGTACACCTCACGGATAGGAACGGCTCAACCGTGATGCACGGTAGCCGTATCTCACGGATGGGGCAACTTGTACCATGAGAGCCATGGACGAGACCGTGGCCGAAGAACCTGACCTGCCGTCCGCGCCAGGGGCGGAGCAGTACCCCTCCCTCGACCTCGCCAACAGCGCGGTCGTCCTGCCCGGCGGGCGCTCAGTGGATCTGCTCGCGGCCCCAGCGCAGGCCAACCGATGGCTGACCGAGCGGGGACTGGCACCGGTCGACGCCGGCATGCGGGAGATGTGCGCCACACAGCTACGCGTGCTACGCGAGCAGATCAGATCCCTGTTCGCCTCGCACGTGGCGGCCCTTCCCGCCCTTCCCGCCGCTCTGACGGCCGTCAACGACGCGCTGACCAAGGTGCCCACCGCCCCGCTGCTGCAGTGGGACGACGAGGACGGTCCCTACCGGGTGACGCCGCACCCCGTCACCGAGATCGTCGACCACGCCCTGGCGACCCTCGCCTCCGACGCCGCCGACCTGCTCACCGGCCCCGACGCCGCGCGCCTGACCGCCTGTGGTTCCACCCCCTGCAACCGCTACCTGCTGCGCCACGGCCGCCGGCACTGGTGCTCCACCCGCTGTGGCGACCGGGCCCGCGCCGCTCGGGCCTACGCCCGGCGGGCCCAGGCCGGGGGGAGCTGACGCGCACCCGGTGCTCCGGGCCTTCGGCGGGGTCCGTCGGCGCGGGCGGGTACGGGGCGTGGACAGGGGCCGGGTCCCGTCCCTGCTCCCGTCAGCGCGGTGCTTCCTCCGGGGCGAGGTGGCGCGCCCCGTCCGGACCGGGGGTGTGGCGCACCCGGCGGGACCGGGACCCGCGTTCATCGGACCAGAAGGGTGCCGGGGGCGGCGCCGTACTCGTCCCCGAGCTGCTCGGGGACGAGTACCGCATGACCCGGGCGCGGCGGGTGGTCCCCGGGGGCTTCGGACGGGCAGCATCTCGGAGAACGGCCCCCACAGGTGCCGATGACCCTTTCCGCCTTCGCCGTGCGCGGCCGGTCAGGTGCCCGGACCGGTCAGGAATCAAGAAGCGCCGGCCATCGGGCCACGCCTAGCGTGACGGTCATGGCGACCATCGAATCCATCACCCTTGACGTGGCCGACCCCACGGCCGCCGACCGCTTCTACACCGCCGCCTTCGGCCTGGACACGCAGGTGCGTTTTCGGGCCTCGCAGGCACCCACGGCCGGCTTCCGCGGGTTCGCGACGGCGCTCACGGTGTCCCGGCCGGGCACCGTCGACAGCCTCATCGGCTCCGCCCTCGGCGCCGGGGCCACGCCGCTGAAGCCCGCCGTGAAGTCGTTCTGGGGGTACGGCGGTGTCGTACGGGCTCCGGACGGGGCCATCTGGAAGGTCGCGACGTCGGCGAAGAAGGACACCGGTCCCGACACCCGGCGCGTCGACGAGATCGTGCTGCTGCTGGGGGTGGCGGACGTGGCCGCGAGCAAGCGGTTCTACGTCGAGCGCGGCCTCGGCGTGGCGAGGAGCTTCGGCCGTGCGTACGTCGAGTTCGCCACCGGGCCGAGCCCCGTCAAGCTGGCCCTGTACAGGCACCGAGCCCTTGCCAAGGACGTCGGCGTCTCGCCCGAGGGCACCGGATCGCACCGGCTCGTGCTCGGTGGCGACGCCGGGTCCTTCACCGACCCGGACGGGTTCGTGTGGGAGGCCGTGTCCCCGGTGACCGCATCCTGAGGTGCCGTCGCCGCCCGCGTTCCCGGACCCGTGACCCGGGCCGCGGACTCCGCGCGAACGCGCGCCGTCCCCGCGCGCCTCGCCGGGAACGGCTGACGCGCCGTACCAGTGGCGGTGCACGGGGGCACGGGAGACCATCCCGGCCGGGCGGGGAGAACGCCGGCCACACCACGGGTGGGCGCGACCACGGGCTCACCGTGGGATCGGCTCCCTGCGCCCCTCGGGGGCCGGTCGTCCCTCATCGGCCACGGCCGCCACGGGCCGGCCCCTGCTCGCCGTCCTCCCCGAATCCTTCGCGGGGTACCCTGCGGCGCCGGACAAGCCGCACCAGCAGGACCACCGCGCCGGGCAGGGCGGCGACCAGGGCCAGGAGCCCGTAGACCACCGACACCGTCAGCCCCTCCCGCGAGCCCAGCCCCGCCACACCGAAGGCCAGGGCGGTGACCGCCTCGCGCGGCCCCCAGCCGCCGACGTTGACCGGCACACTCATCGCCAGCAGGGCCAGGACCAGCAGCGGCACCAACTGGAGCACGGGCGCGGTGACCCCCGCCAGACGGGCGGCGACCAGGAACATCGACACGTAGCCGGTCAGCGCGGCCGCCGACAGCAGCAGCACCCGGGGACCGCGTACGAACAGGCCCGCCCGGGCGTCGGCGGCCGCCGCCCGCAGGGCGCGCCACCACCGGGGCCGGCGGGACCGCCCCACGCGCAGGCCGACGGCGACCACCAGGGCGACCAGTCCGACCACCCCCGCCGTCACCCCGACCGCGCGCAGCCCGAAACCGAGCAGGGCGGTGGGCAGGGCGAACAGCAGCGCCGCCCCGGTGGCGGCCAGTACCGCCTGCCCCGCCATGCGCTCCAGCACCACCGCGCGCACGCCACGGCCCATGTCCCCGGTGTAGCGGCCGTGGCTGAACGCGCGGTACACGTCGCCGAGCACCCCGGCGGGAAGCACCGCGTTGAGGAACACGGCCAGGTAGTAGTCGGCGACCGCGCGCCGCAGCGGCAGCCGCAGCCCCACCCCGCGCGCCACCGTCAGCCAGCGGACCGCCGAGAGCACGGTGGTCACCGCGCCGATGCCCAGGGCCGCCCCGACCGCGGGGAGGCCGACCACCCCGAACGCGTCGGTGAAGGCCTCCAGCGGGTACCACCACACGACGGCCGCCAGCACGGCGAACCCGGCCAGCGTCCGCGCCCACAGCGGCCACCAACGGTGCGTGCGACCGCCGGTCACCGCACCTCCGGCGGCCGGGGCAGCGCCAGCAGGTCCGTGTGGTGGACCACGGCCGCCAGCCTCCCCCGGGAACACTCCTCCAGGCGGCGCGCCAGGTACTCCGCGCCGGGCAGCGACGGGTCCTGGTCCACGGCCGCGCCCACCCAGCCGCGCAGCCAGGCCCGCGTCAGCTCCGCCTCACCGCGACCGAGCCGCCACGGGCTCGGATAGGTGCGCACCCCGTAGCCCAGGTGCCCGAAGGCCGTGGCGGCGAACCCGGCGGCGTCCGGGCCCAGGCGCCCCCCACGCCGCTGGTGGGCGTTGAAGGCCTCGGAGAAGGCCCGGTCGAGCGGGTCGGCGGGGGAGAGGTCCACCCGTCCCGACACCGACAGCGAGAACAGTGCCGGGCACCCCGTCACCGCGACCGCCCCGGCGAGTGTCTCCAGTTCCGTGCGGGTGAGCAGGTCCAGCAGTGCCGAGGCCACCACCAGAGTGACCTCGCGCAGGCCGGCGGCCCGCAGCGAGGCCAGGTCGAGCCGCCGTGTGACCACCTCGGCGGCGGGCACCGCGTCCCGGGCCAGGTCCAGCAGGGCCTGGTCGCGGTCGAAGAGCACCCAGCGCTGCGGCCCGGGCAGGCGCGGCGCCAGCCAGCGCCCCAGCGCACCCGTCCCGCACCCCAGGTCGGCCACCACCCGCCCGTGTCCGTACAGGAGCGTGGGCGGCTCCGTGGCGCGCGCCTCGGCGTCGGCGTTCTCCCGAAGCGCCAGCCACTCCGGCGTGAACGCCGGAACCCCGGTGGTACTCAACGCGGCTCCCCATGGTCCAGAACGGCGGCCATGTCCCGTGCCGCCCGCTCCCATCCTGCCAATCCCTCCCGCCGCAGACGGGCGGAACACCGCAGTTGCCCACGCAGGTCCTCCCTGGTCAGCCAGCGGCGCAGCGCCTCGGCCAGCGCGGAGGCGTCCCCGGGCGGGACGAGCACGCCGGGCCGCTCCCCCCGGGGGTCGCGGCCCAGGGCCTCGGGCACACCGCCCACCTCGCCGGCCACCACAGGGACGCCGTGCGCCAGCGCCTCGGTCACGACCATGCCGTAGGTCTCCCCGCGCGAGGGCAGCACCAGCAGGTCGGAGCGGGCGTAGGCCGCGGACAACCCCTCTCCCCGGAGCTCGCCGGCAAAGGACACCCGGCCTTGGAGGCCGAGGTCGCGGCACAGGGCGCGCAGGTACCGGGCGTAGGCGGCCGACGCGCCCGTGTCGGCCGACAGGTCTCCGACCGGACCGACGCACGAGCACTCCCACTCCAGGGAATCCAGCCGGGCCAGCGCGGCCAGCAGCAGGTCGTGGCCCTTGCGCGGGGTCAACGACGCCACGCACAGCAGCCGGGTGCCGTCCCCGCCGGGGGCGAGCGGCGCCGGGTCCACACCCGGCTCGACCACGTGTACCCGGTCCAGCCCGTGGTGGCCGGCCACCCGCCGTGCCGACCACCGGCTGGTGGCCACCACGGCCGCGGCCGCGCGCAGCACCCGCCGCTCCCGGGCGTCCAGGTCGCGCGCGGCCTCGGGGGACAGGCCGTTTCCCTCGGCCAGCGGCAGGTGTACCAGGACCACCAGCCGCAGCCTGGACACGTGGGGGAGCAGGACCTCGGGGACGCCGCAGGCGACGAGTCCGTCCAGGACCGCCGTCGCGCCGTCGGGGACCTCCGCCAGCACGCGCGAGAGCCCGGCGCGGGCACCGGCGTCCGCGCGGGGCCAGTCCCCGTGGACGACGATCCGGCGCACCGGCCGTCCCAGCCCGGTGAGCGCTCCGGCCAGGCGCCGGTCGTAGGTGTTGCCGCCGCTGGGCACCGAGTCCGGTGGTACGACGACGACCGTGGTCACAGGTCCCGTTCGTGGCCGGCCCAGGCCACGTGCGACTCGTGCAGGGTCACCGCGATCCCGTCCAGTCCGCGCGCCCGCGCGTCGAGGCGCTCCACCAGGCGGTCCGCGATCACCCCGGCCAGGAACTCGGTGCTGGTGTTCACCCCGGCGAAGTCGGGATCCTCGTCCAGGTTGCGGTAGTCGAGTCCGGCGAGCACGGCCTTCAGCTCCCGTGTGGCCAGGCCGATGTCCACCACGATGTTGTCCTCGTCCAGTTCACGGCGGCGGAAGGTGGCGTCCACGACGAACGTGGCCCCGTGCAGCCCCTGGGCGGGGCCGAACACCTCGCCGCGGAAACTGTGGGCGACCATGATGTGGTCGCGGACGGTGACGCTGTACACGAGTGCGCTCCCTCGGTGGTGGTCGGTCGCGGACGCTCACGGCCGCGGATGGACGATCAGGTGGCACAGTGCGGGCAGGCTGCCCCCGGCCAGGCGCGGCATCACCGACGGCAGTTCCTCGAAGGGGCTCTCACCGGTGACGAGCATGTCGAAGGCGGGATCGGCGAGCAGTTCCAGGGCCAGGTCGAGCCGGTCGCCGTGGCCGCGCCGGCCCCCGCGCGCGGGGGCGACCGTGCCGACCTGGCTGGAGCGCACGGTCAGACGGCGCGAGTGGAAGTACTCGCCCAGCGGTACGCTGACCCGCCGGTCGCCGTACCAGCTCAGCTCGACCACCTCGCCCTCGGCCGCGACCAGCTCCAGGGAACGCGCCAGCCCGGCCTCGGTGGCGCTGGTGTGGAAGACCCGGTCGCGTTCGCTTCCGGCCTCCTCCGGCAGGGCGAACTCCACGCCGAGCCGCTCGGCGACCCGCGCCCGCGCGGGGTCCACGTCCACCAGTTGCACCCGCACTCCCGGAACCCCGGCGGCCAGGCGCGCCACGCAGCAGCCCACCATTCCGGCGCCGACCACCGTCAGCCGGTCGCCCAGCAGGGGAGGGGCGTCCCACAGCGCGTTCACCGCCGTCTCCACCGCTCCGGCCAGCACCGCCCGACGCGCCGGGACGTCCTCGGGTACGGGCCGCACCGACTCCCTCGGGAGCACGAACCGCGTCTGGTGCGGGTACAGGGCGAACACCGTGCGCCCCACCAGGTCGGGCGGCCCCTCCTCGACCACCCCGACGCTGAGGTAGCCGTACTTGACCGCGCCGTCGAACTCCCCCTCCTGGAAGGGCGCCCGCATGAGCCCGTACTGGCTCGGCGGCACGCCTCCGCCGAAGACCAGGGCCTCGGTGGCACGGCTCACCCCCGAGTACAGGGTGCGGACCAGGACCTCCCCTCGCCCGGGGGCGGGCAGTACGCTCTCGCGGATCTCGCCCTCGCCCGGTGACCTCACCCAGAACGCCCGTGCCGTACGACTCATACTCCTCCTTGCTCCCTTCCCCGGCCGGTGGCCGGTGCGGCGGGCCCCACCGGTCGGCGGTTCCGCCACAGGTACACGGCGTCGCGGCCGAACGACCACCCCAGGACGGTCAGCGCCCCGGCCGCCACGGCGGCCGAGCCCCAGTGGGGGAGTACCCGGGCGGAGACCGCCACCAGGGCCACCCCCTGGACGGCGGCCACCGCCTTGCGCGCCCGGCTCGGCGGCAGCGGCGCCCGCAGCCACGGGGCCGCGTATCCGGCGAGCACGAACACGTACCGCGTCACACCGATCACCGCCACCCACGGCCCCAGCGTGAACGCCGTCTGCACGCTCAGCACCAGGATCAGGAACGCGTCGGCCTCCATGTCGAACCTCGCGCCGAAGGACGACTCGGTCCGGGTCCTTCGCGCCACCGGCCCGTCGACCAGGTCCAGCGCCAGCGCCAGCGACGCCAGCACCACCACCGGCCACACGGGACCGCCGTCGGCCACCAGCGCGGTCACCGCGCCGATGAGCACCGACCGCACCAGTGTCACCAGGTCGGCGGGGCCCAGGGCGTCGTGGCCCGCGCGACGCATCGCCCATGCCAGCACCGCCGCCCCCGTCAGCAGGTAGGCGGTTCCCGCCGCCCAGCCGGCCGTTCCCAGGTCCGCGGTCACCGTGAGTACCACCAGTACCGCCACCTGCGCGCACGCGCCGGCGGCCAGGGCCGGTCGCCCGCCCACGGCGTTCAACCGAGTGTCTCGTCCAGGTGCGGCAGGTCGTGCCCCAGGCGGTCGCGCTTGGCGGTCAGGTAGGCCAGGTTCTCCGCGCGGGCGGGCATCAGCAGGGGGACCCGCCCCATGACCTTGATCCCGTACTCGTCCAGGGCACGTGCCTTGTCGGGATTGTTCGACATCAACCGCACCGACCGCACCCCCAGGTACAGCAGCACCCGCGCCGCCGGGCCGTAGTCGCGCACGTCCACCGGCAGTCCCAGCTCGGTCGCCGAGTCCACGGTGTCCAGGCCGAGCCGGTCCTGTAGGGCGAGCGTGCGCACCTTGGCCACCAGGCCGATGCCCCGGCCCTCGTGGCCGCGCAGGTAGACCAGCACGCCCCGTCCCTCGCGCACGATCGCGTCCAGTGCGGCCCCCAGCTGGTCGCCGCACTCGCAGCGCAGTGCTCCGAAGGCGTCCCCGGTCAGGCACTCCGAGTGCGCACGGACCAGCACCTCCTCGAAGCCGAGGACCTCGCCGAACACCAGGGCCACGTGTTCCTGGTCGTCCACCGGGTCCCGGAAGGCCACCGCGCGGAACGTCCCCCGCCGGGTGGCCAGCTCCGACTCCGCCACGGAAGCCGGATCCATGCTGTGTTCGCTCATACGTCCCCTCGTTCCACCGCGCGGCAGCGGCCACACACGCCCGGTGCCCCGCCCCTGGGGGAGTGAAACCAGGGGGCGGGGCACCGGGAGGGGAGGAGGGCGCCGTGGGGAGGCGCGTGCGGCCGCGGCCTCCGGACGGGAGGGGCCGCCGGAGGAGCTACTTGCCGCCGACCCCCATCATCCCCTGCACCAGGGAGCGGCGTGCGAACAGGTACACGATGAAGAGCGGCACGGTCGCCAGCACCACCGCGGTCAGCAGGCCGGGCACGTCCACGCGGTACTCGCCCTGGAACTCGTACAGACCCATGGTGATCACCCGGCTCTCCATGGACTGGGTGAGGATCAGCGGGAACAGGAACCCGTTCCAGGCCTGGAGCGCGGCGTACACGCCGATGGTGCTCAGTCCGGACCGCGACAGCGGCACCACCAGCTGGAGGAAGGTGCGCACCGAACCCGCGCCGTCCAGGGCCATCGCCTCGTACAGCTCCTCGGAGATGTCGCGCATCGACCCCACCAGGATCAGCACGCACACCGGCAGCGCGAACGCCGCCGTGGGCAGCACGATGGCGGTCAGTGTGTCGTACAGCCCCAGTTCGAGGATGATCAGGTACACCGGGATGATCACCGCCTGGGACGGGATCGCCAGCCCCAGCAGGAACAGCCGGAACACTCCCGAGGTCCACCGGGTGCGCGAGCGCACCACGGCGAACCCGGTCATGGCGGCGAGCACCAGCACGATCGCCACCACCGCGACGGTGACGACCGCGGTGTTGAGCACGAATCCCAGGACCCCGTTCTCGACCGCCTTGACGTAGTTGTCCAGGGTCGGGTCCGAGGGCGGGGTGAGCGGCCCCTCGGCGGTGTAGTTCTCCGAGCGCTGCACCGTGGCCACGAGCAGCGCGTACAGCGGCACCCCCACGATGGCCAGCCACACCAGCGCTCCCAGCCAGCCCAGGACGTTGGGACGCTGGCGGCCCGCACGCCACCGCAGGGCGGCGGGGCGCCGACCACCGGGACGCTGCTGGGAGGTGGGCCTCTCGGCCGTATGGACGCTCACATTCCCTCCCGGGTACTGCGCATGTTGCCGAAGCCGGTGAAGCGGACCATCAGCAGGGAGACCACCGTCGCCACCAGTACCAGCGTGAACGCGATGGTGCTGGCGTATCCCAGTTCCCAGCTCTCGAACCCGGCCCGGTACATCAGGAACGGGACGATGGTGGTACTGGTTCCGGGGCCGCCACCGGTCATGATGAGCACGGTGTCGAAGTAGGTCAGCGAGCCCACCACCATCAGCACCGACGACGTGGTGACGGTGTGCCGCAACTGCGGCAGCGTGATGTGCCAGAACGCCAGCAGCCGTCCCGCACCGTCGATCTCCGCCGCCTGGTACAGCGACGGCGGGATCTGCCGGGCGCCGCCCTGGTAGAGCAGCATGTGCAACGGGATGAACTGCCACGCGCTGACGAACACGATCACCAGGAACGCGCTGTTCGTCCCGCCCAGCACGTCCACCGACCCCAGGCCCAGGCGCGGGCCCAGCCAGGCCAGCGGCCCGAAGTTGGGGTCCAACAGGGCCCGCCAGATGAGCGCGATCGCCGCCGAGGAGAGCAGCAGGGGCAGGAAGAAGATCGCCGAGAGCACCGCGCGGCTGCGCTGTCGGCCGGCCGCCCAGACGCCCAGCAGCAGGCTGATGGGGGTCTGGACCGCCCAGGAGAGCACGGTCAGCAGCAGGCTCAGCCCCACGGCCTTGCGCATCAGGGGGTCGGCGGTCAGGCGCGACCAGTTCTCCATACCGACGAAGCGGGGTGTGCCCAGCCCGCCCCACTCGGTCAGGGACAGGTAGGCCACCAGCACCATCGGCAGGGCCGCGAAGAACGCGAAGTACAGCAGCCCGGGGACGGCCCACAGCGGACCCGGCCGCCCTGTGCGGGGGACGGCGGCCCGCGCGGCGGAGCCGCCGCGCGGACCGTCGGGCCGGGGGCCCCGGGGCGGGCGGCCGCCCGCCCCGGAACCTTCGGCCGCCGGGTCACCGGTCATGGTGCCACCGGTCGCCTGGCTGCTGGAGCGGCCGGTCACAGGGCCGCCAGTGCGTCGACGAACTGCTCGGGCGTGCTCTGGCCGTTGAACAGCGACTCGATCTCGGTGACCATCGGCGTGGCCACGTCCGGCGGCAGCGCCTGGTCCCAGGAGAGCTGGAAGTGCGGCGCGTCGCGCACCATTTCGTACTGGAAGGTGGCGAAGTCCGGGCTGGGGCTGTCGGCCACGGCCTCCTCGGCGTTGACGGTGGTGGGCACCTCGCCGTTCGCGACCATGTCGGCCACGTACTCCTCCTCCGAGGTGTACGTCAGGAACTCCAGCGCCGCGTCCATGTGCTCGGTCTCGGCGGTCACCGAGAAGAAGTTGGTCGGGTTGCCGACCACGTTGTCGGGGTCGCCCTCGCCGCCCTCGATCGGCGGGAACTCCACGTACCCCAGGTTCTCCTGTGCGAACTCCTCGTCCTGGTCAAGGATGGTGGAGTACTCCCACGAGCCCATCAGGTGCATGGCGGCCCTGCCCTCGGAGAGCAGGGTGGAGGCCGCGCCCTCGGTGTAGCTCACCGAGGCGTAGGAGTCACCGAACGCGCCGCTGTCCACCAGTTCCCGGACCATCTGGGCGGCCTCCAGGACGGCGGGGTCGTCCCAGCCCTCGGCGCCCTTGGACTCCACGATCTCGGCGAACACCTCGGGCCCGCCGATGCGGTCCACGAGGTACTGGAGCCACATCTGCTCGGTCCAGGGGTCGGCCCCGGCGAGGGCGAAGGGGGTGACGCCCTCCTCCTTGAAGGTGTCGACCAGGCCCAGGATGTCCTCCCAGGTCTCGGGGGGCTCGACACCGGCCTCCTCGAACACCGTCTCGTTGTAGAAGAGGATGACCGGCTGGGTGCCGCGCAGCGGGATGCCGTACTGGACGCCGTTCACCTGGCCCGCCTCCAGGATGGAGGGGATGAAGGACTCGGCGAACTCGGGGTTGTCCGCCAGCATGTCGTCCAGGGGCTGGAGCATGTCCTGTTCGACGTAGGGCTCGATGCTGCCCCCGCCCCAGTTGAAGAACACGTCGGGCCGCTCGCTGGAGCCCATCGCGGTGCGCAGGCGCTCCTCGTAGTTGTCGCCGGGCACCTCGTCGATGACGGCCTCGGTCTCGGAGGCCTCGTTGAATCGTTCGACGGCGCCCTCCTGCACGACGACCAGTGTGTCCTGGTACATCCACACGTGCATCTGGTCGTCGCCGCCGCCACCGCCACCGCCGCCTGAACAGGCGGTGGCGGCGAGCAGACAGAGCGCCGTCGCTCCAGCGACGGAGCCTAGGCGGGGGGTTCTCATGGCCACTCCTCTTTCGAAACTATCGGGAAGTATTTCGAAATATTTGCGCCCGAATGTACGCGGCGTGACGTGGGGCGTCAATAGGCAAGTGAGAGGTGGGTCACCTGGGTTCCCACAGCACGCCCACGACCGCGTAGGATCAGGCATCGTGAGTGCAGACCCGACCCCCGACTCCGCGCGAACGACCTTCTCGGAGCCGGTCACCATCTCGAAAATTGCGGAAGCCGCCGGCGTCTCGGTGCCGACGGTCTCCAAGGTGCTCAACGGGCGGGCCGACGTGGCCAGCGACACCAGGGCACGCGTGGAGGAACTGATCCGCCGCCACGGCTACCGGCGCCGCCGGGGCCCCGGCGGGGGCCGGTCCTCCATGATCGACCTGGTCTTCCACGAGCTGGACAGCGCCTGGGCGGTCGAGGTCATCCGCGGGGTGGAGAGCGTGGCGCGCGCCGAGGGCCTCAGCGTCGTGCTGACCGAGTCCGGAGGCGCCCAGACCCCGCGCGACGACTGGGTCGACGCCGTGCTCGCCCGCCAGTCCACCGCCGCGATCCTGGTCTTCTCCGACCTGGCGCCCGAGCAGCGCACACGCCTGACCGCACGCGGCATCCCCTTCGTCGTGGTCGATCCGGCGGGCGATCCGGGCCCCAAGATGCCCTCCGTGGGGTCGGCCAACTGGAACGGGGGCCTGGTCGCGACCCGTCACCTCCTCGAACTCGGGCACCGGCGCATCGGGGTGATCGGCGGGCCCCGGCACGTGCTGTGCAGCAAGGCCCGCATAGACGGTTACTCATCGGCGCTGGACTCCGCCGGCCTGACACCGGACCCCGCCCTGATCCGCTACGGCGACTTCCACGTCGAGAGCGGCCGCGACCGGGGACGGGAGCTGCTGCGGCTGGACGATCCGCCCACGGCGATCTTCGCGGGCAACGACCTACAGGCTATGGGACTGTACGAGGCCGCCCGTGAGCTGGGGGTACGCATTCCCGAGGACCTCAGCGTGGTCGGCTACGACGACCTGCCGGTGGCCCGCTGGATGGGTCCGCCGCTGACCACCGTGCGACAGCCGCTCACCGAGATGGCCGAGGAGGCCACCCGGATGGCGCTCACACTGGCCCGCGGGGCCACCCCCGCCAACCTGCGCCTGGACCTGGCGACCGACCTGGTGGTGCGGGGCAGCAGCGCCCAGCCGCTCACCGGCTGAGCCCTGACGCGGTTCGCTTCGGGTGGAGAGCGCGGCCCGGGCGCCGGAGGAACGACGCCCGGGCGCCGGCCGCGGGCGGGTCGGGGAGCGGTTCCTGCCCGATCCCTCGCCGACAGCTCCTGCGAGGCGGCGGAGAGGGGCGGCCGCCGGTACGCGTCGTGCTCGGCCGGGCGCGCGACGGGGAGGCCCGCACGTGGTGGTGGATGTCCTCCCCGAGGGGCGGCCCCAGGTGAGTCCGTCCCGGGCCGCCGAAACGGTCGGGGCCTCTCCTCGCGGGAGCCTCCCGCCGCCGGAGCCGTGCGCCCTGCACGCGGACCCGGACGCGGCCGGAGACGGGGGTCTAGGAGGGCGCTGAGGCGGCCAGCGAGTACGTCAGCGGCAGGCGCGCGGACCGGTCGGGATAGCGGAAACGCCCGCCGTCGGCGACGAGGGCGTCGCAGCGCCGGAACGCGATCGTCCCGTGTTCGTGGACGAACTCGATGCGCAACCCGGCCCCGGCGACGGCGCTGATGACGTCGCCGAGGGTGTGGTGCCACTCGGTGGCGGTGTTGTGCGTGGTCTCGGCCTCCCAGTCGGCGTAGGAGCCCGACACCTCGTAGGTGCGCGCTCCGCGGGCGAAGTAGTCGTGCACGGCGGTGACACCGTCGCCGTCGTCCAGGACGTCGGCCAGCGGATGGAACTCGGCCAGGTAGAGCCGCCCGCCCGGGCGCAGCAGGCCGGCCGCGGTGCGGGCCCAGCGTTCGATGTCGGGTAGCCACATCAGTGCGCCCGTGCCGGTGTAGACGACGTCGAACGCGCCCGCGCCGAACACGTCGACGGCGTCGTGGACGTCGGCGGCGACGAACCGGGCCCTGTGGTCCAGGCCGATGTCGGCGGCGAGGCCGGACGCGGCCCGGACGGCCGCCTCGGAGAAGTCCAGACCGCTGACGCGGGCGCCGTGGCGCGCCCAGGACAGGGTGTCCAGGCCGATGTGGCACTGAAGGTGGACCAGGTCGAGGCCGGTGACGTCACCGAGTTCGTCGAGCTGGAAGCGGTCCAGGGGCTCGGCGCCGGCGCGGAACCCGTCGAGGTCGTAGAAGGGGCTCCTGGTGTGGATCGCAACCCGCTCGTCCCAGTGCCGGTGGTTGCCCTCGACAAGGTCCGCGGTGCTGTCGGCGTCGCTCATACCGGCATCCTAGGAACAGGACGTACCGTGCCGGCAAGCCGTTTTCACGCGGCGCTCCGCCCCGCCACGGCGGGTTCCGTGTACGTGTCCACCGTGACCGGGCCCTTCCCCCCGGAAAGCCGGGGTGCGTAGGAGTCTTGGCTGGAAAGCGCTTGCCTTATAGGGTGGGCCACCCCCCAGCCGTAGAGGAGGCGTATCCATGGGCATCCCCCCACGTTTCGTCCTGAGAACGAGTCCGCTGGTAGCAGGCGTATGCGCGGTGCTGATGGCGGCGAGCACCACCGCGCTGGCCGAGCCGCGCGAGGAGCCGCAAATCCAGTTGGAGCGACTGGACCGGGGCCTGGTCGCGGTCGATGTGGAGGAAGGCGTTTTCCTGAGCTGGCGTCTGCTGGCCTCCGAGGTCACCGGTCACACGGACTCGGGGCTCAGGGGCACGAAGTTCCGGGTGTACCGGGACGGGAAGGTCGTCGGCACAGTCGGGGACAGCACCAGCTTCCTGGACGAGGAGGGCACGGAGGGCTCCGAGTACAGGGTCGTTCCGGTGCCCCGGGGCAGGCCCGGAACCGGACCCGCAGGAGAGACGGCCGTGTGGGCCGAGGGCCACCGCGACCTGCCCCTGCGAAAGCCCGAGGGCGGAACGACCCCGGCGGGGGAGGAGTACGAGTACACCGCCAACGACGTGAGCGTCGGCGACGTGGACGGGGACGGCCGCTACGAGTTCGTCGTCAAGTGGGACCCCACCAACTCCAAGGACGTCTCCCAGAAGGGGTACACCGGCAACACCTACGTGGACACCTACACCCAGGAGGGCGAGCTGCTGCACCGCGTCGACCTGGGTGTGAACATCCGCTCGGGCGCGCACTACACGCAGTTCCTGGTCTACGACCTCGACGGTGACGGCCGCTCGGAGCTGATGCTCAAGACCGCCCCGGGCAGCAGGTCGCTGGCCTTCGGCGAGGACGGCGAGGTGTCCGAGGACTACGTGACCATGCCGGAGGAGGACGTCGAGGCCGGGTACGGGCACGGCGACGACTACCGGATGAGCGCCGAGGACTACCGCGAGCACGTCGTGGAGATGTTCCTGGGCTGGCACGAGCACCCCGAGGTCGTGGCCGGGAACTGGCCGCGGACCCTGGAGGAGGCCTTCGGCGAGGAGCCGCGCCACGACTACCCGCTGAGCCGGGAGGACGCCGAGTCCCTCGCCGACTTCTTCATCGACGAGTACGCGCCCTCGCGCAGTGGAAGGAACGACCTGCGTGGTTTCGAGGGCTTCGTCCTGAGCGGACCCGAGTACCTGACGGTGTTCGACGGCGAGACCGGCGCGGAGCTGGACACCGTCCGCTACGAGCCGGGACGCGGCGACGACGGCCTCATGTGGGGCGACTACGCCATGTCGCGCATCGAGCCGGGCAACCGGGTGGACCGGTTCCTGTCCGGCGTGGCCTACCTGGACGGCACCAGCCCGTCGGCGGTGTTCGCCCGGGGCTACTACACGCGCGCGGCCGTGGCGGCCTACGACTTCGACGGCGAGTCCATTCGCGAGCGCTGGACCGCGGACAGCGGGCACGTGCCGATGGACAACCCGTTCAACGCCTCCCCGCACGGCGGCGACGGCACCGATCCCGAGACGGGAACGCTGGCCGGCCAGGGCTTCCACTCCTTCAGCGCGGCCGACGTGGACGGCGACGGCCGCCAGGAGATCGTCTACGGCGCCGCGACGCTGGACGACGACGGCTCCCTGCTCTACTCCTCCCACGACCACGGTCCCCCCGAGAGCGACGTCGCGGGAGAGTACGTCAAGCTCGGCCACGGCGACGCGATGCACGTGGGCGACCTCGACCCCGGGCGGGACGGCCTGGAGGCCTGGACCGTGCACGAGGGCTCCGCGAGCGTGCCCTACGGGTTCGCGATGCGCGACGCCGCCACCGGAGAGGTGCTCTTCGGCGGGTACACCGGCACGGACACCGGCCGGGGCATGGCCGGCGACATCGACCCGGACGTCCCCGGACTGGAGGTCTGGTCCTCGATGCCGCCCGGCGACGACGTCGAGGCGGGCCTGTGGAGCGCCGACGGCGAGTTCCTCGGTGACCGGACCCCCGGCACGAACATGAGCATCCGCTGGGCCGCGGACATGACCACCCAGATCGTCGAGGGGACGCGGGATCCGAGGATCCGGGACTGGAGCCGCGGCACCCTGCTCACCGCCGAGGGCACCCACACCAACAACGGCACGAAGGGCAACCCCGCCCTGGTCGCGGACGTGCTCGGCGACTGGCGCGAGGAGCTGGTCGTGCGCACCGAGGACAGTACGGCACTGCGCGTCCTCACCAGCACCGAGGTGACCGACCGCAAGCTGCACACCCTCATGCACGACCCGCAGTACCGGGTGGGCGTGGCCGGGCAGCAGAGCGGCTACAACCAGCCGGCCTACCCGAGCTTCCACCTGGGCTCGGACACCGACTGGTCGCGGGTGGAGGTCCCCGAGGCCCGGTACCCGACGACGCGGTAGGGGAGCGGTCCCGGGCGGCGGGTGCCGCCCGGGACCCCGTCGTCTCCGAACGGCGCCGCCGGTACCGTGCGCGCCATGACGTTCATGAGGCGACCGCGGGTGGCGCGCCTGGTGGCCCGTTCGATGCAGGCGGGCATGGCGCTGGCCGCGGGACGTGCGACCCGGCGCGCCCACGCGCGGCTCCCCGAGTATCCGCGAAGGGCCGGGTCGCTCACCGTGCCCACCTCGCACGGACCGGCGCGCGTCACCGTCCACCGCCCCGAGCCCGGCCCTCGGACCCCGGCGGTGCACGTCAACCTGCACGGCGGGGGCTTCGTGCTGGGCTGGACGGACATGGACGACCCGCTGTGCCGTGTGCTGGCGGCCGAGGCCGGGGCCGTCGTGCTGAACGTGGACTACGCGGTCGCCCCGCAGCACCCGTTCCCGACACCGCCCCACCAGGCGTACGAGGTCGTGCGGTGGGCGGCGGCCCACGGCGGGGACCACGGCTGGGACGGGACCCGGCTGACCGTCGGCGGGCAGAGCGCGGGCGGATCCCTGGCCGCGGCGGCCGCGCGGCTGGACCTGGAGGGCGGCGGGTCCCTGGTCACGCTGCAGGTGCTGCACTACCCGTCGCTGGACCTGACGGTCCGGACGGAGGACAAGCCCTCGCCCGTCGCCCGGCCCATGCTGCGGCCCTGGATGGGAGAGGTCTTCAGCACCTGCTACCTCCCCGGCCCGGAGGCGGGCCGGGACCGGCTGGCCTCCCCGGCGGCGCCGACCGACACGGCCGACCTCACCGGTATCGCCCCCGCCGTGGTCGTCGTCGCCGAACACGACGTCCTCCGCGAGGAGGGGGTCCGGTACGCCGAGCGGCTCGAACGGGTCGGCGCGCTCGTCGCGCTCCACGAGGTGCGCGGCCGCGACCACGGGTACGACGTGGGCCACGACGACGCGGCGCGGGAGACCTACCGCGTGATCGCGGGACACCTCGCACGGGCGACCGGACCGGCGGCCTAGGACCCGCTCGGACCGTGCGGATCCGCTGACCCCGGCCGGCCGCGTCCGCGGCCGGGGCGCCTTCCGGTCCGCGTCCCGGCCTCGGAAGCGTGGGCCGCCGCCGCCCGCCGTGTACTCCGGCCGAAACCCGCGGTGAACACCCTGGGTGATCCGTGCCCGGTGACGGGACGCCGACCACGCGCTCCGTTAGGGCACCGGTTCCCCATGGCTGTCCTTTTGTGCAGGTCAATAGCCCGCACAGCCTTCTTTCCGGTCCCGGTGGTTCCCGTGGAAAATCCGGCCGCCCGACCTCTCGGCATGGTTGTCTGGTCACTGACGGTCACCATCTCGCGCGAGCGGAGGCTCGTACCGGCCACCTGCGCGAGGCCGACCGAACCACCCAGACCACTCCGGAGGAACCACATGCATGTGTCCAGGCGCTCCCTGCTCGCGGGAACGGGAGCCTTTGTCCTCTCCACGGGACTGCCCCAGTCGGCCGCCGCGGCCGCACCACAGCGGCGGTCAGGCCTCGCGCAGCCGCCGCGGAGCCGGTTCGTACGCAAGGACGTGGCCGGACTGGTCGACGCCGTGACGGGAGCCTGGGCACCGGAGCTGTACTGGTACGCCAAGGCCGTCGGCTGGATGAGGGAACAGCGGCGGAACGATCCGAACTCCTGGCGGTTCCAGTGGTACACGCACGGCAAGCCCCGGCGGGAGCGGACCGATCCCCCCGAGTGGCACCAGTGCCCGCACGGGGACCGGTACTTCCTGCCCTGGCACCGCTGGTACCTGTACTACTTCGAGCGGATCGTGCGAAACGTCATCGTCACCGAGCTGGGTCAGAAGAGCATGGCCGACTGGGCGCTGCCGTACTGGAACTACGCGCACCTGATGTTCGGCGGCGACCCGGCGGCCTCGAAGGAGTGGCGCAGGATCCCGCTGCCCTTCCGGCAGCGCAGGATCCACGACCCCCAGGGCCGGGAGGAGGAGGACAACCCGCTGTACCTGCCGGTCAACATGGAGGGGCGCTGCCTGGGCGACAGGGCCATGACCTTCAGCGAGGTCGATCCGGCCGTCGCGATGCGGGAGGACTCCTTCTGGCCGCCGGAGGAGCAGGAGGTCGAACGCGCCGGCTTCTCCCTGGTGCTGGAGGGCTCCCCGCACAACGTGGTGCACGTCCGCACCGGCGGTCTGATGGGCGCGGTGGAGACGGCGGCCGGGGACCCGGTGTTCTGGCTGCACCACGCCAATATCGACCGCTTCTGGACCGCCTGGCTGACCAGGCACCAGGTGCCCACCGGATGGCGGTGGCCCGAGGTGCGCCCCAAGCACGCGCCCGACGACCCCGACCTGCCCTACCTGCTGCGCGACGAGAACGGCGGCCGGCACACACTGGAGGGACCGGTCTTCACCTTTCCCCGGAACGCCTACACGTACGAGTCGCTGACCGACGGCATGGGCGCCGGCGGGACACCGTCGGCCTTCCTGGTCGTCGGGATGCCGCAGGGAGCGCCCACGTTCGCGGTCGCCGACGAGGTGACCCACCTGGGCGCCGAGCCGGTCACCCTCTCACCCGGCACCGGGAGGAGCGGCGCGGACACCATCGAGACCGCGGTGGAATCCGGCGACCGGGTCGTGCTCACCTTCGAGGGCGTGCGCGCCGACGCGGCGCCGTGCACCACCTTCCTCGTCTTCCTCGGCGGGGACGAGTCGGACACCGATCCCGCCGGGCCCGCCTTCGTGGGCCACCTGACGTTCTTCGAGAACGTCGGACCCCGGGCCGCGCACTCCGACGGCACCAGGCTCTCCTTCGACGTGACCGAGACGCTGCGGGAGCTGCCGGACCAGGCCTGGACCGGCGAGGAGATGCCCGTGGTCCGGGTGGTCCCCGGGCCGCTGGCGGAGGCGGCGGCCATCGCCGAGGCCGACCCGCGCTTCACCAACGCCACCTTCACGGTGGTCTGACACCCCGCCGTGGCGCCACGCCCCGCGGCCGGTCGCCACGGCGACCGGCCGCGGGCGGTGGCCGTCCACGTCGTCAACAACCTGGCCCTGCCGCTGTTCGTGCTCCTCGCCGGAGCCGCCGGATTCGCCTGACCCGGCGTGGGCCACCCGCCCCGCCTCGCAGGGCGTGACCACGGGACCGGACGCGCCGTCGGAACCGAAGGACTCGGACGGCGCACCCGGTCCCGAAGCGGGCGGAGGACGTGCCAGACTCCCGCAATGACAGAGCCCGAGAAGCTTCCCCCCGGTGTCCTGCCGACGCGTCCGGTCCTCGGCGGTTTCCACCCGGACCCCACGGTGTGCCGCGTGGACGACGTCTTCTACCTCGCGTGTTCGAGTTTCGAGTACGCGCCGGGGATCCCGCTGTTCCGGTCGTCGGACCTCCTCACCTGGGAACGGATCGGTTCGGTGATGGACCGTCCCTCCCAGTTGGAACTGTCCGACGCGGCGCCGTCCGGGGGCGTCTACGCTCCGACCCTGCGCCACCACGACGGCACCTTCTTCCTGGTGACGACCAACGTCTCCGACGGCCCCGGACACCTGTTGATGACGGCGACCGACCCCGCCGGGGCGTGGTCCGACCCGGTCCGTGTCCGCGGCGCGGGCGGCGTCGATCCGGACATCGCCTGGGACGAGGACGGCAGGTGCCTCCTCACCTGGGCCGACGGCGGGATCCGCCAGGCCCCTCTCGATCCGGGTACCGGTGACCTGCTGTCCGAACCGCGCCCGTTGTGGAGCGGTACCGGGGGCAGGGACCCGGAGGCTCCGCACCTGTACCGTGTCGGCCGCTGGTGGTACCTCGTGATCGCCGAGGGCGGTACCGGCGCCGGGCACGCGGCGACGGTCGCCCGGGCCCCGTCGCCGACGGGGCCGTTCGAGCCCTGCCCGCACCAACCCCTGCTGACCGCCCGGGGAGGACCCGGGCCGGTGCAGAACACCGGGCACGCCGATCTCGTCGAACGGCCCGACGGCTCCTGGGCGATGGTGTTCCTGGGAGTGCGCCCCTCGGGCTCCTTCCCCGGGTGGCATGTACTGGGCAGGGAGACGTTCGCCGCCGAGGTCGCCTGGCGGGACGGTTGGCCGGTGGTCGCCGGACCGGTCGAACCGGAGGAGACGCCGGCGGTGCGGACGCCACTGGGCGACGGGGTGATCGGTGCGGACTGGGTCGGCGCCGGTGTCTTCCCCGAGCGGGCCCTGCGGTGGTCGCGCGGGCGGTGGCGGATGTCGGCCCGCGGAGCCGAGCCGGTGTTCGTCGGCCACCGCCAGGAGCACACGACCATGACCGTCCGGGCCGGGATCGACGCGCACGAGGGCACGGGCGCGCTGGAGGTCCGTGTCGATCCCGTGCACAGGTTCGCCCTGGAGGTCGACGGCGCGCGGGTGAGCGCCGTCGCGCGCGTCGGACCGCTCACCACCGTGCTGGGGGAGGCTCCCGCGACCGCGGACACGGTCCTCGAACTGCGGGTGGTCCGGCCGACGGCGCCCGAGCACAGCCGTGAGCGGGGGCCGGACGTGGTCGTCGCCGCCGTCCGCACCCCGGAGCGGACGGTCGAGCTGGCCCGGATGGACGGGCGCTACCTGTCGACCGAGACCGCCGGCGGGTTCACCGGCCGCATGGCCGGGGTGAGCTGTGCCTCGGGCGAGATCGACGTGCGGTTCGTCGAGTACCTCGGCGGTGCCTGAGGGGACCGCCGCGCCTACGCGGGGCGATGTGCGCTGACCGTCCGGCGCCTGGTGGACCAGGGCCGGTCGAGGGCGGCCTGTGCCTGTCGCCGGGTGGACCCGGATGAAGAGCGGGGTGCCCGGTCACCGCCGGGGGAGGCGGTGGCCGGGCACGGCCGTGTCCGCTGGTCGGCGGGGGAGTGTGGTGCCGAGGAAGCCGGTCCACTCGGTGGAGGGAGGGGGGACACCCGGCGGCGGGGTGCCCGGAGTCTCGAAGGGCCCCACCGCAGGGGAGACGGCGTGCGTCCGGCGTGCCCGGAGGCCGGTGCGGGAGCGGCTTCCCCGGCGATCCGGACCGGGGGATGTGTTGCCCACCACCTTGTGCGACCATAAAATGAACGAGCATCATTTTTTGTACGGCCGAGGAGACCGCATGGGAAACCGCCTCAGGAACTACGTCAACGGTGGGTTCGTCGACGCCCACGGGCAGGAGGGCATCGACGTCGTCGACCCCACGGACGGGAGCACCGTCGCGGTGTCGCCGGTATCCGACCACGTCGACGTCGACGGCGCCTTCACGGCCGCCCGTGAGGCGTTCGAGGGCTGGAAGGACGTCACCCCGGCGGAGCGCCAGCGCCTGCTGCTCAAGCTCGCCGACGCGGTCGAGGCGCACGCCGACGAGATCGTCGAGGCCCAGCACCGCAACACCGGCCAGCCGCGCTGGATGATCTCCCAGGAGGAGATCGGCATGGGCGTGGACCACCTGCGCTTCTTCGCCGGTGCCGCCCGCACGCTGGAGGGCCGCGCCGCCACGGAGTACATGGAGGGCCACACCTCCTACGTGCGCCGCGAGCCGGTCGGCGTCGTGGCCCAGGTGACCCCGTGGAACTACCCGCTGCTCATGGCGGTGTGGAAGCTCGGCCCGGCGCTGGCCGCGGGCAACTGCGTCGTGCTCAAGCCCTCCGACACGACCCCCGAGTCGACACTGGTCCTGGCCCGCCTCATCGGCGAGATCCTTCCCGCGGGCGTGGTCAACGTCGTCCTGGGCGACGCCACCACCGGGAAGCTCATGGTCGAGCACCCCGAGCCGGCCATGGTCTCGCTCACCGGCTCGGTGCGTGCGGGCCGGCAGGTCGCCGCGTCCGCCGCGCGAGGCCTCAAGCGCGGCCACCTCGAACTCGGCGGCAAGGCGCCCGCCGTGGTCTTCGCCGACGCCGACCTGGCCGCGACCGCCAAGGCGCTCGTCGAGTTCGGGACCTTCAACGCCGGCCAGGACTGCACCGCCGTCACCCGGGTGCTGGTCGAGGAGAGCGCGCACGACCAGTTCGTGGAACTGCTCGCCGACGCCGCCCGGGGAACCACCACCGGAAGGGCCGACGAGTCCCAGAACGACTTCGGTCCGCTGAACAACGCGCGCCACTTCGCGTCGGTCAGGGACAAGCTCGACCGGCTTCCCGGGCACGCCACCGTGGTGGCCGGGGGCGCGCCGGTCGAGGGCTCCGAGGGCTACTTCTTCGAGCCGACGGTGGTCACCGGCCTCCGCCAGGACGACGAACTGGTCCAGGAGGAGACCTTCGGGCCGGTCCTGACGGTACAGACCTTCTCCTCCGAACAGGAGGCCGTGGCGCTGGCCAACGACGTCGACTACGCCCTGGCCTCCAGCGTCTGGACCTCCGACCACGGCACCGCCATGCGCCTGACGCGCGCCCTCGACTTCGGCTGCGTCTGGGTGAACACGCACGTGCTGCTGGCCGCGGAGATGCCCCACGGCGGCTTCAAGTCCTCCGGCTACGGCAAGGACCTCTCGCTGTACTCGGTGGAGGAGTACACCCGGGTCAAGCACGTCATGCACGCCCTCGGAGTGTGAGCCGGTGCGCCCGAGGCGGCCCCGCTCAGCCGACGGCGCCGGTGAACCTCTGCCGCAGGCCCCCGATCAGGGAGTCGAGCGCGAGCTCGAAGGCCCGGTCGGCGGCCGCGCGGGGGTCCCGCGGCCGCTGCGCGGCGAACCGGGTGAAGGTCGGGGCCAACTCCTCCAGGCCGCCGGGGTCGAAGATGTCGGTCGGCGCGAGGACGTCGTAGGCGGCCCCGAAGACGAGGGCCTCGACCCCGACGATGATGTCCACGGCGTCCGCGCCGTCGATCCCGGCGTCGCACAGGGCGCGGGCGACCCGTTCGTACATCCGCAGGGTCTGGGGGGAGTCGGCCACGGGCAGGACCGCCATGACCGGGATGAGCGCGGTGTGCTGCGCGAAGCAGCGCCGGTAGGAGCGCGCCCACTCCCGCAGGGCCTCGTCCCAGGGCCGTGTGTTGAAGGGGGAGCAGTCGATCTGCTCGTTGACGCGGTCCTGGATCAGCACCAGCACGTCGCGCTTGGAGGAGACGTGGTTGTAGAGCGCTGAGGCCGAGACCCCGAGCTCGCGCGCCAGCGAGGCCATGGTCAGGCGCCGGTAACCCTGTTCGGTCACGATCCGTATCGCGGCCTGTGTGAGCCGCTCGCGGGACAGGACGGGGGAGGAGGGTCTGCCCCTGCCTCGTGTGCTGGGCGGTTGCTGGCTCACTGAGGCCTTCCTTCTGTTGTCGCCGCGAGGCACCGGCGCGATCTTCCTCAAGTTTGAAGTGCTCCCCGGGTGAATCTAGGGGATTCTCGCCTACCTTTCGGTGGTGGGCTTGACGCGGCGAGCGCGCCTGACGACTGCCCTCCCGGCAGCCGGGACCTCCACGACGTGGCCGATCCGGTACAGATGCAAGATGTTGAGGGCCGCATTGTCGTCGGCGTTCGCCTCGAAACCGCAGCCCTCCTTCTTGCACACGAACGTGGCCTGATCCTCCCGGTTGCCGGGTGTGGTGAACCCGCACTCCGAACAGCGCTGGGAGGTGCCCGGGGCGGGAACCCTGACCAGGGTGCCACCCCGCCAGGCGAGTTTGTACGCCAGCATCGTGACCGTGCGCCCCCACGCCTCCTGGGCGATGGCGCGGTTCAGGCCCGACTTCTGTGCGACGTTGGCCCCTGGCTCTTCGACAGTACCTTTGGCGGAGCGGGTCATGTTCGTGATGGTGAGGGCCTCGACCACGACCGTCCCGTACTGCTGGGCCAGAGCGGTGGTCGTCTTGTGCTGCCAGTCCTGGTGGCGTCGCGTGGATCTTGCGCGCAACCCGCGGATCTGGTCATAGGTGCGGTGCAACCGGTGTGAGGTGCGCTCGCCGGGTTTGCGGTGCTGCTTGCGCTGGGCGGCGCGCCGCTCCAGACGCAGGAGTTTGGTCTTCTCCTTCGCGTTCAGCCACTTGTCCCGGTCAGCCGTACCGTCCTCGGTCCTGGCGGGACGTCCGTGGCCTTGGTGGTTGCCGTCCGACAGGGCCAACGGCACGGTGACCCCGACGTCAACGCCGACCTCGGGGCCGGTGTGCGCCTCCGGCTCGGCCTCCAGAGTCTGGACGCGGAAGGCGATGTGCCAGCCCAGCGCGTCCTTGATCAGCCGTGCTCCGGTGATGCGGTTCTCGGCGTTGGCGCGCTTGCCCACCGGCAGGTCCTTGGTCCACCGAAACCGCACCCGACCGATTTTGGGCAGGTTGGCCATCCCCCAGCGGCGGTGCACGCGGACGATGTTCAGATGCTGCCCCTGCGGGACGTCCACCGACATGACCGACCGGATGCGGGACTTGAAGGTGGGCTCGTCGGCGCGGCCCGCCCAACAGTTGCGCCACGCCCGGAAGTACGTCTTCAACACCGCCTGCGCGGCCTGCGCGGGCAACACGGCCAGGAAGTCCATGTCCTTGCGGGCCCGCCGGATCGCGGCGTCGGCATCCCTGAGATCCACACGCCGGTTCTCCCCGACCATGGTCCACCACTCGTGGAGCATGTTCCACAGGGCGCGGGCGGCATGCGCCTGACCGTCCAACGTCGACACGTGAGCAGGCGACAGCACCAGCCGGGCGCGGTGCCCGACCTGCCGCTTGACCAAGATGTCGTGACTCACGGTAGCGAGCATAGCATTGGTTTATGTCACCAAGATGGACACCAAATCCTGATGTGCGAACCGGGCGCCACGTCGTCTGCTCTCTTCATGCCCATTTGGTTTTTCTCACGAAGTATCGGCGTGGGGCGCTCACCGACCCCTTGCTCCTCAGGTGTGAGGAGATCATGCGCGATGTGTGCGCGGACTTCGAAGTCGAGTTGGTCGAGTTCAACGGCGAGGACGACCACGTCCACCTGTTGGTGCGCTATCCGCCGAAGGTCCAGCTCTCCAAGCTGGTCAACAGCCTCAAGGGGGTCAGCTCCCGCAGGCTTCGCCAGGAGCACGAGGAGCATGTGGGCCGGTACCTGTGGGGCGGCCGATTCTGGTCCGGCTCCTATTTCGCCGGATCATGTGACGGAGCGCCGCTGACTGTCGTGCGTGAATACGTCGAACAGCAACAACGTCCGATCTGAGAGCTGGTCGGGGGTTCGGGTCGGACACACCTTTGGCCTGAAGGCCGAAACGTTCTCGGAGAGAGCATCAGAAGCGGCTCGGCGCCGACGGTTCGGCGCGGTGCGGGCCGCTGACCTGTGGCTGTCCTACCAGCCGCAGTTTGACAGCGGGGACGTCTTCCCCGTTAATGAATGATGTTCATTTTGATGTTCGAAGGAGCACACCCATGAGTGGCACACACGTCATCGGCAGCGCCGAGGCGCTCGAACGCGACGTCGTCGTCGTGGGCGCCGGACCGGCCGGGCTGATGGCCGCGCGCACCCTCCGGGCCGCGGGCCGGTCCGTCGCGGTCCTGGAGGCCCGTGACCGTGTGGGCGGGCGCACCTGGTCCCGGGAGATCGACGGGGCCTTCCTGGAAGTCGGCGGGCAGTGGGTCTCGCCCGACCAGTCCGAGCTGCTCGGACTCCTCGACGAGCTGGGCATGAGCACCTTCCCGCGCCACCGCGACGGTGCCGACGTCTACCTCGACCCGGACGGCCGCCGCCACGAGTTCACCGGGACGATGATCCCCGCGGGCGAGGCCACCGAGGCGGAGATGAAGCGCGTCATCGGGGCCCTGGACGACCTGGCCGAACAGATCGGCCCGCACCGCCCCTGGGACCACCCGCTCGCCCGCGAACTCGACACCGTCACCTTCGACGAGTGGATGCGCGGCCAGACCGACGACGCGACCGCCCGGGAGAACCTCGGCATCTTCATGGCCGGGGGCATGCTGACCAAACCCGTCCACGCCTTCTCCGCGCTCCAGGCCGTCCTCATGGCCGCCTCGGCCGGTTCCTTCTCCCGCCTCGTGGACGAGGACTTCATCCTCGACCGCCGTGTCGTCGGGGGCATGCAGTCGGTCTCCGAGGCGATGGCCGACGCCCTGGACGAGGGCACCGTCCACCTCGGGAGCCCGGTCCGGGCCATCCGCTGGGACGGGGACGCCGACGGCCGGGTCACGGTGTGGTCCGACCGCCTCACCGTGCGGGCCCGCCGCGTGGTCGTGGCCGTGCCGCCCACCCTCTACTCGCGCATCTCCTTCGAGCCCGCCCTGCCGTGGTTGCAGCAGCAGATGCACCAGCACACCTCGATGGGTCTGGTCATCAAGGTCCACGCGGTCTATGACAGGCCCTTCTGGCGGGAGAAGGGCCTCTCCGGCACCGGCTTCGGGGCCAGGGAGCTCTGCCAGGAGGTCTACGACAACACCAACCACGGGGACACCCGGGGCACCCTGGTCGCCTTCGTCTCGGACGAGCTCGCAGACCGGGCCCTGAGCCAGGACGCCGGGGCGCGCCGCGAAGCGGTCCTGGGCTCCCTCTCCCGCTACCTGGGCGAGGAGGCGCTCGAACCCCTCGTCTACTACGAGTCGGACTTCGTCTCCGAGGAGTGGACCCGCGGCGCGTACGCGGCCAGCTTCGACCTGGGCGGCCTGCACCGCTACGGCGCCCACCAGAGGGAGCCCGTGGGCCCCCTCCACTGGGCCTGCTCGGACCTGGCGGCCGAGGGCTACCAGCACGTCGACGGGGCCCTTCGCCAGGGCCGCCGCGCCGCCGAGGAGATCCTCGGGGCGCCCGTCGACACCGAGGCACCGATCGGGTGACCCGCCTCCGGGGCCGGCGCGCGGCGCACGAACCCCACCCCCTGGTGAGTCCGCCCGGACTCACCGGTTCCCACGGCGCCGGCCTCGGCGCCGAGACCGACGGCGACGACAGGAAGCAGTCATGACGGACACGACCGAACAGCCCGCGAAGGCGGGTACCGACGACAGGACCCACTGGAAGGGCCTCAGCAAGGGAACCGTCGGGCTTTTGGGAGGTGTGGTCATCGGCGTCTCCACCATCGCCCCGGCCTACACCCTCTCGGGCTCCCTGGGCCCGACGGCCTCGGCCGTCGGCGACCACCTGCCCGCGATCCTGCTGGTCGGGTTCGTCCCGATGCTGCTGGTGGCGATCGGCTACCGCCAGCTCAACAAGGCCATGCCGGACTCGGGCACCACCTTCACCTGGGTCTCCCGGGCCTTCGGCCCCTGGGTCGGCTGGATGGGGAGCTGGTGCCTGCTGGCCGCGACCATCCTGGTGCTGTCCAACCTCGCGGGGATCGCCGTGGACTTCTTCTACCTGGCGATCTCCCAGATCAGCGGCCAGGAGTGGATCGCCGGTCTCACGCGCAACGTGCCGGTCAACATCGTGACCTGCCTGGCGTTCATGGCCGCCGCGGCCTGGATCTCCTACCGGGGGATGGAGGCCACCAAGACGTTCCAGTACGTCCTGGTCTCGCTCCAGGTCGTGGTGCTGCTCTGGTTCTCCGTCGCGGCGTTCTCCCAGGTCGCCTCCGGGGCGGCCTTCGACGGCGCAGCCGTGAGCCTGGAGTGGTTCAACCCGTTCGGCGTCGACTCCTTCTCCGCCTTCGCCGCCGGTGTGTCCCTGTCCGTCTTCGTCTACTGGGGCTGGGACGTGGTCGTGACGATGAACGAGGAGAGCCGCGGCACGACGACCACACCGGGCAAGGCCGCCATCGTCACCATCCTCGTGGTCGTCACGCTCTACACCCTGGTGTCGGTGGCCACGCTCTCCTTCTCGGGGGTCTCCACCGGTGAGCTCGGGCTGGGCAACCCCGACATCCAGGGCAACGTCTTCGCCGCTCTGGCGGGCCCGGTCATGGGCCCCTTCGCCGTCCTGATGTCCCTGGCGGTGCTGTCCTCGTCGGCCTCCTCGCTCCAGTCCACGATGATCTCGCCCGCGCGCACCATGCTCGCCATGGGCCACTACGGGGCCCTCCCGGCCAAATACGCACGGGTCAGCCCGGTCCACCACACCCCCGGTTACGCCACGGTCGTGGCGGTGGTCATCGCCTCGGTCTTCTACGCGGTCATGCGCGTGCTCTCCGAGAACGTCCTGTGGGACACCATCACCACGCTGGGCATGATGGTCTGCTTCTACTACGGGGTGACCGCCCTCGCCTGCGTCTGGTACTTCCGCCGCGAGGCGGCCTCCTCGCCGGGCAGCCTGGTGACCAAGCTGGTGGCGCCCCTGCTCGGCGGGATCCTGCTGCTCGTGTTCTTCTTCCAGACCGCCTGGGACTCCATGGACCCCGCCTACGGCTCCGGATCGCAGATCGGCGGTGTCGGGCTGGTGTTCGTCCTCGGTGTGGCCGTCTTCGTCCTGGGCGCCGTGGCCATGGTCGTGCAGTACCTGCGCGAACCCGGGTTCTTCCGGCGCCGGTTCGCGACCACCGAGTACTCCGCCTAGAGCGGGTACCCCAAGTTCCGACTTCTTCGACGACAAGGACCGACATGTTCGCTCACGGCTCGGCCGACGAGCCGTCCGCCACGGTGATGCCGCCGGAGTGGGCGCCGCACGACCGCACCTGGATGGCCTTCCCTCCGGCCAACGACACCTTCGGCCCGCCCGGGAGCGCGTCCCTGGGCCGTGCCCGCGCCGCCTGGGCGGCGGTGGCCCGCACGGTCGCGGGGTACGAGCCGGTCACCGTCGCCGTCGCTCCCGAGGACGCCGGGACGGCCGCGGAGCTGCTGGGTCCGGGGGTGGACACCGTCGAGGTCCCCCTGGACGACGCCTGGCTCCGCGACTCCGGTCCCACCTTCGTCCACGACCCCCACGGCGGGGTGGCCGCCGTCGACTGGGTCTTCAACGGCTGGGGCGCCCAGGGGTGGGCGGCCTGGGAGAAGGACCGGCTCGTGGGCCGCAGGGTGGCCGGGCTGGCCGGCGCGCCCCATGTCGCGAGCAGCCTGGTCAACGAGGGCGGCGGTTTCCACGTCGACGGCGCCGGCACGGTCCTGCTGACCGAGACCGTGCAGTTGGACGCGGGCCGCAACCCGGGGCTGACCAGGGACGGGGTCGAGGAGCTGCTCCACGCGCGGCTGGGCACCAGCCACGCCGTCTGGCTGCCCCGGGGCCTGACCCGCGACTACGACGAGTTCGGCACCAGGGGGCACGTCGACATCGTGGCGAGCTTCACCGAGTCGGGCACCGTGCTGCTGCACCGGCAGGACGACCCCCGACACCCCGACCACGAGGTCACGCGGCACCTGCGCCGGGTGCTGGAGGAGTCCGTCGACGCACGCGGCAACCCCCTGCGCGTCGTCGACGTTCCCGCCCCCCGGACCCTGACCGACGAGGAGGGGGCGTTCGTCGACTGGTCCTACATCAACCACTACGTGGCCAACGGGGTCGTGGTGCTGTGCTCCTTCGACGACCCGAACGACGGGGCCGCCGCGCGGATCCTGGCCGAGGCCTACCCGGGGCGGGCCGTCGAACAGGTCGACGCCCGCGACGTCTTCCGCTTCGGCGGCGGCATCCACTGCATCACCCAACAGCAGCCCGCCCCGCGCGGCGGCGCACCGAGGAGGGGGCACTGATGGAGTCCTTCGACGTGGTCGAGGCCACGATCCCGCAGATGCGCGAGGCCCTTCGGAGGGGACGCGTCACCAGTGAGGAGCTGGTGCGCGCCCACCTGGCCCGTATCGCCGCCTACGACCACACCGGCATCACGCTCAACTCCGTGGTGGTGATGAACCCCCACGCCGTCGAGGAGGCGCGTGCCTCCGACGCCCGGCGCGCGCGTGGGCGGACCCTGGGCCCGCTCGACGGCATCCCCTACACCGCCAAGGACAGCTACCAGGCCCGCGGACTGACGGTCGCGGCCGGATCACCGGCCTTCGAACACCTCGTCGCCCAGCGCGACTCGTTCACGGTGGCGCGCCTGCGGGAGAGCGGGGCCGTGCTGCTCGGGCTGACCAACATGCCGCCCATGGCCAACGGCGGCATGCAGCGCGGGGTGTACGGGCGGGCGGAGAGCCCCTACAACGGGGACTACCTGACCTCGGCCTTCGCCTCGGGGTCCTCCAACGGCTCGGGCACGGCCACGGCCGCGAGCTTCGCCGCCTTCGGGCTGGCCGAGGAGACCTGGTCCTCCGGGCGCGCCCCCGCCTCCAACAACGCCCTGTGCGCCTACACCCCGTCCTGGGGCGTGATCTCCATCCGCGGGAACTGGCCGCTGGTGCCCACCATGGACGTCGTGGTGCCCCACACCCGCACCATGACCGACATGCTCGAACTCCTGGAGGTCATCGTCGCCGACGACCCCGAGCCGCGCGGGGACTTCTGGCGCCTCCAGCCCTGGATCGACGTCCCGGCGGCCTCACGGGTGCGTCCGGCCTCCTTCACCGCTCTGGGCGTGGACGGCGCGGACGCGGGACGCCGGGCCCTGGACGGGCTCCGGATCGGTGCTCCCCGCTTGTACACCGGCACCGACACCGAGGCCGGTACCGCTCAGAACCCCGGCATCGGGGGCCCGACCGGGCAGCCGGTGCTCACCCGGCCCAGCGTGCTGCGGCTGTGGGAGGAGGCCCGGGCCGACCTGGAGGCCTCCGGCGTCCGTGTGCGGGACACCGACCTTCCCGTGGTGACCAACTACGAGGGGGACCGGCCCGGAGCGCCCACGATCAGGACCCGGGGGCTGGTGAGCCGGGAGTACCTGGACCGGGAGATCCTCGACCTGTCCGCCTGGGCCTGGCACGACTTCCTGCGCGCCAACGGCGATCCGCACCTGGACGACCTGGGGCGGGTCGACGGTGCCCGTATCTTCCCGCACGAGCCGGGCACCCTTCCGGACCGCTACGACGGGTTCGACGACGACATCGCCGCCTACCCGGAGTTCGCGCGCCGCACCGGCGTCACCTCCCTCACCGAGATCCCCCACATGGAGGAGGGGGTGAAGGGACTGGAGAGGACGCGCCGTGTGGACTTCGAGGACTGGCTGGACCACCTGGGCCTGGACGCGATCGCCTTCCCCGCGGTGGCCGACGTCGGTCCCTCCGACGCCGACGTGGACCCGGAGTCGGCGGACCTCACCTGGCGCAACGGTGTGTGGGTGGCCAACGGCAACCTGGTCTGGCGCCATCTGGGGATCCCCACGGTGACGGTGCCGATGGGCACGATGTCCGACACCGGGATGCCGGTGGGGCTGACCTTCGCCGGGCGGGCCTACGACGACGCACGGCTGTTGAGGATCGCGGCGGCCTTCGAGGCGACCGGTGACCGGCGCAGGGAGCCGCCCCGCACCCCGCGCCTGTCCTGAGGGAGCGGGCGGGGCGTGTCCGGGCCGCCCCGCCCGCGACGGGCGGGGAACGGACCTTCTCCGCCACCTCGCGGAGGCCCCGCCTGGGGCGGGGCGAAGAAGTCCCGTGTTCCAGGCGGCGGAGACCGGGCCCGCCCACCGGTGTCACCCGCCAGTCCGGGCTCCCGCCCTCTCCGGAGATCCTCCACACGGACCCGCTCGGAGGCCGTGCCGCGGCCACCTCTTCGGCGGGCCCGGACGCCCTGCTGTGCCGAGGGGCCTCCGGTCCCGGCTCAGGCGTCCGGCCGGGACGGCGGACCGGTGGCGGTGAGGCCGTCGAGCACCACCTCGCCGGCGTAGGCGCGGCCCGGGTCGTCCTCCACCAGGTACACACGGGAGACCGTGACCGGGTGTCCGACACCGTCGGGCACCTCGACGCGCACGTCGCGCCAGCCCTCCCAGTCGACCGCGGGACCCTCGAGGGAGTGGCCGACACCGTGGCCGTCGGTGAGGCCGAGCCTGAGGCGGGCACCGTTGCCGTCGCCGTGCACACCCACGGTGAACGCGAAGGCCTGGCGGTCGAGGGTGATCGGCTCGGGCGGGTGGGCGGCGGCGGCACGGACGCGGATGTCGCGGGTGAAGTCGTAGGCCAGCGCCAGTCCGGGGCCGTCGCGCCCGGCCACGGGGCGCACACCGGACTCGCCGCGTGCGGACCGTGCCGTCCACTCCCGCGCGTCGTCGAAGGCCGCCACGGAGACCGTCCGCGCGCCGACGGAGAAGGGCACCTCGGTGCTCACTCCGCCGGCGGTCACCGTGAGGGTGCCCGCCCCCTCCCCGGTACGCGGCCGCACCTCGAAGCGGCCGTCGTCGCGGCCCACGACCTCGACCAGGTCGGGGACGGCCTCGACCTCGGCGTCGACCGGTTCGACGGGCGCCCGCTCCCCGTCCTCGGTGACCCCGGTGAGCACGAAGGAGGCGGTGTCGTCGGACGAGGCCAGGCCCAGGCGTCCCGGCGTGGCCCGAAGTGTGTCGGGGACGGGCAGCACCTCCAGGTCGACGGTGCTCCGGAGGGCGCCCGCCCGCCCCGTGACGGTCACCGGACCGGGGCCTCCCGCGACGAACCGGGGGCCGTCACCGTGCCCGGCGGGCGCGGACAGCGTGAGTTCGCCGGTGCGGTCGTCGGGGGTGTCGGGCGCACCGGGACCGGACGGACCGAAGGCCTCGTCGTGCCCGGTGGCGGCGAGGGTACGGCTCATGCCGGTGAACACGCGGCGCGGATCCTCCTGGGACGGGGTGGGGGAGCCGTGTTCGGGCCGGGGCTCCAGCGCGGGCCGCAGCCACAGGTCCGAGGTCCGGGCCGAGCCCTCGGGCGCCGTGATCACCAGGCCGTCGGGGACCTCCCGGAGCTGGTCCCCGGCGCGGTTGCGCAGCACCGGGCGGACGCCCCCGGGCTCGCGGACGAGCAGGGTCGAGGACCCGCCGCCGTCCAGCTCCAGCGCCTGGGCGGCCCCGGACGCGGCGAGCAGTTCGGCGACCTCCGCGAGCGTGGACCCGGCGGTGGCGGGGTTGCGTCCGTCCGCGGTCACCACGTGCATGGCCTCGCCGTCCTCGGAGAACCCGATCGCTGTACGCGGCGCGCGGGAGTCGTCGTCGACGGGGACGGGCTCGCCGTCGCGGACCAGCACGTGCCGTCCGCCCAGGACGACGCGGGGGTCGGCGCCCTCGGCGGTGAGGGTGTGTTCCAGGCCGACCGGGTCGCCCTCGGACAGGGCGGCGACCCGCTCCGCCGCGGAGCCGCGCGCCACCAGGACCTGGTCGTGCTCGTCGATCGGGCCGCTGCCGGGGGTGTCGTCGACATGCTCGACGGTGCCCTCGGAGATGACGGCCTCGGCGACGGGGGCGGCGGCCGTGCCCCCGGGATCGGTCCCCGGTTCGTACACGACGTGTTCGCGGGGGTGACCGCCCCAGTCCGACGTGTACAGGCCGATACCGTCCGCGGGGACGGTGGGGGCGTTGAGGGCGTCGAGGTCGAGGTCCCCGGTAGGCAGGGAAACGGTCCCTTCGAAGTCCACCCGCCGCACACTGCCCGTGCCGTCGGCGTCGATGACCACGGCGTGGGCGAACCCCTCGCCCGGTGAGGTGAGCACGCGTCCGTCGCGCATCCCCGCGCCCATGGGAGCCTGGGTCGCGCCGATGTCGAAGTAGCCGCCGTTGACCGCGGCGACGACGGTGGAGCCCTCGGGAGGCTCGGCGGCGGCCGCCATGTCCGCGACCGTCGCGGGTGAGGTGAGACCGCCTCCGTCGACGTACTCGATCCCGACCTCCTCGGTGAGATCGACGGTGAGGACACTGGCGAACTGCTCCCCGCCGCCCTCGGGGCCGGGGACGGGGCCGGACACGAGGTCCACCCCGGTGGCGACCCGCTCCTCCACGGCCCCGGCGATCCCGGACGCGGGCGGGACGACGTCGGCCGTCACCCGGGGCGCCGGCGCGAGCAGGGCCATGGGTGCGACCAGCACGGCGACCACGGGGACGGCCGCCGAGCGGACGGGACACGAGGGCCTCGGTCGGCACAGGTTCACGGGGGCACCCTTTCGTGTGAGGGCTCGTCCGGGAGGCGAGCGATGCGCCCGGTGCTCGGGCCGTGCACATCCTCCACGAAGGGTGGTCCCTCCAGGGGTGGCACACACCGGAGGGGGCGAACATGAACGCGGGAGGATCCGCGGGTTCCTCTCCGTGCCTCGGAGGTGGGCCGTGCGGCCCCCTCACACGGTCCATGACCTGTGAGGGACGGTGACGACGGGGCGGCCTCCACCTGGTCGCGCCGGGTCACGGTAGGCACGGTGCCGGTCCTGGCGCTGGTCGCCGCGGTGGTGTCCTGCTCCCGTATGTACGAACTCGCCCCGCGCCACGGCGAGGCCGAGTGGAGGGCGGCCCTGCTTCCGCTCTCGGTGGACGGCATGGTCGTGGGCGCCTCCATGACACTGCCCAATGACGTCCGACACGGCCGCAAGGGCGGTCTCTTGGCCCTGGACGCTGCTGAGCGTCGGCACCGGCGTGTCTTCGGCGGCCAACGTCGCGGTGGCCGACCCCACGGTGTGGTCGCGGATCGTCCACGCCTGGCCTTCGTTCGCCTTGATCGGTGCCCACGAACTGCTCATGCGCGAGTTCCGCACGGTGGCCAGAAGCGTACGCACTGCGTTCACAACCGGTGAGCAAAGGCCAGCGAACCCTGAACTCACGGGTGAAAAGTCCGTGGGTGCGCGGGCGTTATGGTCCGGCATGCGGGAATTCATCCGAATCCATGCGGGCGTCGGCGTTCCTGACGGACCTTCTCGGCACGGGCGCGAGCCGCTCTTCCGGTCAGTCGGCGCGGCGAGTGCTCAGTCGAGCGGTGCCGTGGCTCGGATGCCGGCGAGCACCACGGCGACGATGCGCTCCGCGTCCGTGCGGGTGAACGCGCGTAGGCCGCGGTTGACGATGAGGTGTACGGGGCCGGAGATCAGCTCGCCGAGGAAGGAGCTGTCGACCGGGGGCAGTTCGCCCCGGTCGACGGCGGTGTCCACCCGCCGTCGCATGGCGGCCACGCGCTGGTCGAGGATCCTGGCCAGCGCCTGCCGGACCGGAGGGCTTTGGTGGGCGGGCTGGACGGCCTGTTCGAGCGTCCGGCCGAACGGCGTTTCCAGGCCACCGGCAATGCCCATCAGGAAGTCCGCCAGGTCCCGGTGGAGGTCGCCGGTGTCGGCGACCGACGCGAGGTCCTCGGCGTAGCGCAGCAGGGCGTCGACGACCAGCTCCTCGCGGTCGGGCCAGTTGCGGTAGACGCTGGTCTTGTGCACGCCGGCCAGCTCGGCGACCTCCTCGTAGCGAAAGCCCACGATGCCGTCGCGCGCGACGAGCTCAGCGGTCGCGGCGAGAATCCGCGCCCGTACCCGCGCGTTGCGGCCACCGGGACGCCGTGCGGGCGGGCGGTCCGCGTTCCCGTTGGCCATCGACGCGCTCACCTCCTGTTCCTCTGCTCGGGTGCCGATTGTCGCCAGGGGTGGCGTTGCGGTGCAAGTCGGTCGTAAGTAAGCTCCGTAAAAGCAACGTTTAGTTGCTTTAACCTTCGGTCGTCACGGCTGTGGCCCATCCGCCGACCACACTGCCCTGTGCCTCCCCGCTGCCCACCGGAGGGCCGTCACCGACCCGACCGGCACGTCCACCCAGACACACCTGGAGCACCCAACGTGAACATCCTTGTCTCCGGAGCCGGTATCGCCGGCCTCGCCGCCGCACTTGAGCTCGGCACCCGCGGCCACAACGTCACCGTCGTCGAGTACGGCCGTCATCTCCGATTCGCGGGCACACCCATCGACATCCGCGGTGACGCGGTCGAAACCGCGGAGAAGATGGGACTGCTCCCGAGGATTCAGGAGCAACGGTTGCGGATGACCGAGTCCACCCGGTTCGTCGACAGCGACGGCGAGCCGGTGGGCCGCATCCCCGTGGCTCAGATAAGCGACTCCGAGGACGACATCGAGATCCTCCGCGAGGACCTCATGCGCATCCTCGCCGACGCGCTCCCGGGCACCGCGGAGATCTGTTTCGGGGACTCGATCGGGACACTGGCCGAAAGCAGCGACGGCGTCAGCGTGCGTTTCGCCTCCGGCCGCACCAGGCGGTACGACCTCGTGATCGGTGCCGACGGGCAGCACTCGGCGGTACGCAGGCTGGTGTTCGGGCCCGAGGAGAACCACCTTCGCCACCTCGGGGTCTACATCGCGCTCGCCGCCCTCCCCGGCGAAGCCCGGTCCGAGGGCGTCAACTCGATACACAACGTCCCCCGCAGGCTGGCAGGCACCTTCTGGTACAAGGACAAGGCCGTCGCGGTCTTCCAGTTCCTCTCGGAACCGCTCACCTACGATCGCCACGACCTGGACGCCCAGAAGAGGATCGTCATCGACGCCTTTGCGGACTACCGGTCGTGGAAGATCCCGGAACTGCTCGACGCGGTCCGCGCCGACCCCGACTTCTTCTTCGACTCCGCGAGCCAGATCCACCTGCCCTCCTGGCACCGCGGCCGCGTCGTCCTTGTCGGGGACGCCGGCTACAGCCCGGCCTTCCTCTCCGGCCGGGGTACGTCACTCGCGCTCACCGGCGCCCGCATTCTCGCCGAGGAACTCGACCGGTTCGGCGGCGATCACACCGCCGCGTTCGAACGGTACGAGGCCCGGCAGCGCCCCTACGTCGCCTTCGCCCAGGACAGTGTCAACGGTGGTCGCGACCGCATGCTGCCGACCAGCTGGTCCGCCATCGCCGCCCGCAACGAGGCCCTGCAAGCAGCGGGCACCGACACGCGCTGAACCCGGTGCGGAGAGTTGCCCACCCCTGATGCGCTGGAGAGGATACATGTGAAAGACACACTGGAAGAGCCCGCTCCCGGCGCCCGGGAGCACCGATGGAGTAGGCGGCTCATCCTCTGGGCGGCCGTCCTCATCCTCGCCAACGTCCTGGCCGACGTGGCCATCGCCTCCCCCATGATGGTCCTGCCCCAGCTGCTCGAACACTTCGGCACCGACCAGGTCGCGTGGCTGAACGCAAGCGCGATGCTGGCCGGGGCCATCTGGTCGCCGCTGCTCGCGAAGAGCTCCGACGTCTTCGGTCAGCGCCGGTTGCTCGTCATCACGCTGTCGACCGCATGCGTAGGCGCGCTGGTCTGTCTCGTCGCACCCAACGTCTGGATCTTTCTGGTGGGGCGCTTCCTCCAGGGGGCCGCCCTCGGGGCGATCTTCATCACGGTGGCCCTCATCCGCCGACTCTGCGCCCCGCGGGTGGCCATGCCCGCGATCGGACTCGTGACCTCGGGCTCGTCGATCGTCGGGATCATCGAGCCGTTGGTGATGCAGCCGATCATCCACGTGTTCGGCTATCGGAGCGTGTTCGTCGTGGCAGGCCTGCTCGCTATGGCGGCTGCGCTGTGCGTGCGCTCCTTCATCCCGGAGCCGTCGGTCCGCGGCACCGGCCGGATCGACGTGGGCGGGGCTCTGCTGCTCGGCGGCGGGATCGGCGCGGTGCTCGCCTACGCCAGTCTCGGCGGGGACTCCGGGTGGCTGTCCGCGGGCATGCTCGTGCTGTTGGTGGTCGGTGCCGGCGCGTTGGCCGGTTGGGCGGTCCTCGCCCTGAGGGTCGCCGAGCCCATCATCGACATTCGTGCCCTCAGCCGACCGGTCCTGCTGACGCTGCTGGCCTTGGTGCTGGCCGCGGGCTCCTTCCGGAGCATGCTGCAACTGACGAGCGTCATCGCCCAGGTGCCCTCTGACCTGGGGCTCGGCTACGGGTTGGGCGACGGAGAGGCGATCGGAGTACTCCTCGCCACCTCCTCGTTCGGCATCGTGGTCGGCGGTACGCTCGCCGGATGGTTCGCAGGGCGGTTCGGCCCCGAACGGCCCCTCCTCGCCGCCATCACCGTCGGGACGGTGGCGACCTTCATGATGCTGGCGGGCGTGTCGGTGCTCCCGCTGGCGATCGCCTGTTGGGCTATGGTCGGCCTGGCAGCCGGCGCGATCGCGACGTCCGGCTACAACCTGGCGACCGATCTCGCACCGCCCGAGCGGCAGGGCACGATCTCCGGCCTGGTGTCGGTCATGTTCGCTCTCGGTTCGGTCGTCTTCAGCTTCGCCGGAGGCGAGATCCTCAAGGCCACCCGTATCTCCGGGACCGTCGCCGACAGCGCCTCGGTGAGCACGGCGGCCGGCGTGCACCTCTACGTCCTGATGGCCGGGATGCTCTTCGTCCTCGCTGCGGTGCCCGCGACCATGCTGGTGCGCAGTCGGCGTGCCGCGCCGGTCGCGACCGAGGCGCCGCGGCGTCCGGGTCCGTCTGCGGTCAGTTCGTGACCCGGATGGCCGAGGGCCGTACCGGTGGGAGCCCGGGCCGGCGCATGGACGGCGGCTTCGGTGCCGACGGCTTTGGCCGGCTCGGTGCGCTGTCGGGGAACACTCTCCGCACTCCCGGACTCCCTACGAGCTCCCAAGTCTCCGGAAACGAAAGGCGTCCCTCGCGGAGGAGGAACGCCTGCGTGGGAAAGGGAAGCCTCCAGGGGCCGAGCCCTGAACCCGTGGATGAGAAGTCCGGCGCCCTGGTGCCGCCACGTGTCACTTCATGCCGATCTGTCCCATGCCATCCGATCGCCGCTGTCATTTTGTGCCAAGGGGTGTCGCTCGGTGTCGTGGCAGTCCGGAACTGCGGAGCACAAACGGAGCACCCGCCGGCCTCTGGTGGCGTCCGATGGCACCTCGCGGGGTCCTCGCTGTGTGACTGGTGCTTGGGTACACCATCGGGCACGGTCGGAGTTGTAAGAGCGACCCACTCAAGATGGGCTGGGCCAGCGGCTGTGGCGCCACGTTTTCGGGCGGCCAGACGAGCCGGCCCAGTTCTTCGCCGGTCGCCTCGCGCAAGCCGCCACCAAGAGCACTGAGGAAACCTCGGTGGGCGGCATGGAAGGCGCTCAACACTTTCCATGCCGCCGACCTCTCTTGGGGTGCTCTCAATGAGGGGTGGCAAGGTGTCGCTGACTGATGCATGTCAATTCAAGTGCTCGGCTCTTGCTGTAATCATGTGGGGGTAAATTCTAATTAACGGATCGAAGACCTCTCCCATGGGTAAAACAACCTTGTCGGCACTTTTGCTTTCTCGGTCACGGCATCTGTGTTCATGTGCGGGCTCTTTTGGGGGCGGTGGGTGTTCGTTTCGCCTCCGGCCGGTGGGCTCACGCACGACTGGCCGAAGCGGCGACACCAGCCCTCCTTTCTCCGGTGCCCGGGTGTCACCCTGCCAAAAGCGGGGGAACGAGGTAGATGATCTCGAAGGCCTCGTAGACCGCACCAATGACGAACAGCACCATGGCGGGCAAGCCCAGCCAACCGATCTGCCGCAGCCCGAGGACGTACCCCTGACGACGGTTGCGAGCGCCGACCGTCCTGGGGCGCAGCCAGGCCTTTCCGAGGACGTAGGCGGCGAGCATGACGAGGACGTAGGCCTGGAACTCGATGAGGATCGTCAGGGAGTGCGGGATCAGGATCTTCGCCGTGGTCTCGTCGACCGGAGCGAGGACCACGCCGAAGTTGAAAGCGCGGTACATGAAGATGACGATGCCGGCGAAGGGCACGACCATCGAGGGCAGCAGGATCGTCAGCACGGCGACCGTCACCACGTTGACCAGGAGGATGGTCAGGCTGAACAGCCAGACGTTGCTGAGCAGCGACACCACCAGATCCGTTGTCCCGTTCTCCTGCTGGTCGGCGATCTGGGCGGCGTTCAGTTCGGGGAAGAGCAGTGCCGCCCCCATGCCGATGAGGAACAGGCCGTACATGAGCGCGTTCATCGCGAGGTAGGCGCGGAGGTTCGCGCGGATGATCTGGAACGGCTGACGAAGGGTTCGCATGCGTGTTGCTCCGTGGTCGAGATGGCTGATGAGCCGCCGGGGACCCGTGACCGGGCATTCCGTCCGCTACCGGAAGGGCCGCCTCGGCCTTCCCCGCGGCGCGTGGTGGTCGATCAGTTGCCGCCGTCAGTTACTGCCGTCCAGCAGCGCGTTCCAGCGCAGTCGCGTCGCGCGCTCGATGCTGGCCGTCGAGGCGCAGAGTCCGAGTGCCGAGTTGAGCCACAGCGGAAGGTCGACGGGCGAGGTGAAGGTGCCGAAGCGCTGCGCCATCGGTGGCACGTGGGAGACAGCTTCGATGACCTGTGGGATGACCAGAAGGACCGGAACGATGAGCAGGACCAGCGACAACACGCCGATCCAGCGACTCAGCGCGGGATGATCGCGGTCGAGACGAGCACGGCGCCCCTCCGCCGAACGCTCGTCCGGGGTGAGTCGGCGCGCGGCACCTTCGGCGGTGACGTGGTGGCATCGTTTGAGTCCGAAGGTCGTGGACGCCACCTCGATCATTCCTCCCGGTACGGGGAACATCGCCGGAAGCGTGGACTCGGAGTGATGCCTGCCGTCGAGGTAGAGGTGGGCCCTGCCCTTGCCGTCCTGTGTCAGGAACTGCTGCCAGTACGGGACGTCGACGGCGTAGACCGCCTGACGTCCGTCATCGTTGGTCAAGGGGAGGTAGAACAAGGCGCGGGAGAGCGGTTGCCACGAGCGGAAGGGCTTCAGCGGACGACCGTTTCCCTCCTTGATCCGTCGCGCGGCGTTGCGCCGCTTCCAGTCCTTGATCACTTCGGGCTCCGTGTCATTTCGCAACGGTCAGTGGCCGGCGCCGAGCCGGAACCTGTCGACGACCAGCGCTCGCCCCCATTGCAAGGGCTGCCCTCGGGGCAGAGTCAACCGCCCGACCACACGGGAGGTGCACTTGACTGTGCCCTTGGGGCAGGGTGTGGGCTTGGCGTATGCGTGGGCGGGGCCACGCGCGGTTATGGCGCAACAGGAGGCATCGCGTGGCGTGGAGTACTCAGCAGGTCGCCGAGCTCGCAGGGACGACGGTGAAGGCCGTCCGGTACTACCACCAGATCGGGTTGCTGGACGTGCCGGAGCGAACAGCGAACGGATACAAGCAGTACGAGGTCCCACACCTGGTCCGCCTGCTACAGATCAAGCGACTGAGTGATCTGGGAGTCCCACTGTCGGAAGTGGCGGCGATGGGGCGGGCGGACGAGGACCCGGACGAGGCGATCCGCGTGCTGGACGCGGAGCTGGAAGCGACGGTCGACCGGCTCAACCGCGTGCGGGCGGAACTCGCCGTCATCCTGCGTCACCGCGCGCCGGCCTATGTTCCGCCCGCCTTCGCTCCGGTCTCCCGCGACCTCTCCGACAGACAGCGGTCCTTGCTGATGGTCTACTCCAGCGTCCTCAGCGAGGAGTCCCTGGAGGAGTTCCGCGCACAGATCAGCGAAGGTGACGAAACGGAGGAGGAGTTCGAGGCCCTTCCTCCGGACGCGGACGACGGCGCGGTCGAACGCCTCGCCGCGCGCATGCGGCCGGTCGTCCTCAGAGCCCGCGAGAAGAGTCCGCACCTGGCGGACATGGCGGCGGCCGCGCCACGTGGCACGAAGCGTGCCGAGCAGACGATAGCCGAGGCGATCGTGCAGTTGTACAACCCCGCGCAACTACGCGTACTGAAGCGTTTGTCCTCCCTCCTGGAGGAGAGTCCGGACGCGGGTACCGACGCACCCTGAACGCTGGGCGAGCGAAGGGACGGATACTCCGCCAAGGGCCGCGGCCGCCGCCGTCGCGGCGGGTTTCCGGCGCGGCCTGTTGGCCCTGGGCGACGGGTGACGCGCCCCTGCGGCGACAGGAGACCGGGCCAGGCCGTCGTCCGCCACGGCCGCGTGGACAGGCCCGCCTGCGGACAGGGCACCATCAGGACCGGTGCCGGACCCCGGCCCGCCGGCGGCTGTCCGAAGGGCCTCGCCCTCGTCCTACCTCCCTGGGCGCCAGGCACAGCGGATGTCGGGTTCGCGTTCCTCGTTGCGAAGCCCGTCGGTGCGCTCCACGGCGACGAAGCCATGCCGTTCGTAGAACCGCCGTGCCGGTTCGTTGATCTGGAACGTCCACAGGTCCAGTCCCTTCGGGCACCGCTGCTTGGCCAGGGCCATGAACCGGTTCCCCAGGCCCCGGCCGCGCCATGACGGATCGAGGTAGAGCTGTTCCAGTTCGGTGCCCTCCAGTACGAGGATCCCGACCACACGGTCCCCGGCGACCGCCACCCAGCTCTCGGCCTGCGCCACGACCACGGAGGAGAACCAGTTCCGTACCGCGTCGTCGCCGTGCGCGCGGCGCACGGTCGGCAGCGCGGCGGCGAAGGAGCGCAGCCACACGTCGGCCATGCCGGCCGCGTCGGACTCACCGGCACGTCGGAGTACGACCTCGTCACTGTCCACGGTGCACGACGATCCCAGGTCCGTGGTCGGGGCGCAGCCCGTTTTCGGCTCACATCCCGCCGCGACCGTCGCATCGGTCACCTCCACCATCGACAGCCACATCTACCGGCCGGGAGGGGATCACCCTGCTCGGCCCCGACGCGGGCCCCACCCTGCTCGTGTGGGCCGTCGACCGCCGCCCTCGGACACCCGCCTTCGCGCGCCGACACGAGGACGCGGTGGGGCCGGCGGCCGGATACACGGAGGCGGAGGGCGCTCCCGTGCGGGCCCAAACCCCGCGGAGGACGTGTGGCCGAACGTGGCCGGCGAACACGTCGCGCGCTCGGGTGAATGTAATGTCGCTCTCGGTAATAACCGCTGTTCTTCGGGGGTGCCTGTGTCTGGTAAGTGGCGACGTTACGTGTCGGTTCTGGCGGGGGGAGCGGTCGCGGCGGGGCTGCTCACCGCGACCATGGCCTCACCCGCCTCGGCCCTGTCGTGCGGTTACAACGACAACGACAACGGGAAGGCCGTCTACCGTCACTGTGGGAACACCACCGTCCGCATCGAGACCACCAACGTGTTCGGGGGCAAGAGCTACCAGTGCGTGGCCCCGGGCGACACCGTCCTCGGGGACACCTGGTTCATCAGGGGGTCCCACTACATCGGCGGGGTCGGCTGTTCTCCCGTGACCATTCCGCCGCGGTGACCCGCGGCCCCGGCGGGCGAGGAGAGCCGTTGCCCGTGGCCGACCCCTGACGGGGAACGGGGCGGCCGCGCGGACCACCTTCCGCGCGGCCGCCGGTGTGACCGCGGTCGGACCCTGTCGCAGGCGCGTGCTTCGATACGTGCATGAACGCACCCGAGACCGCCCGCCACCTGCCCGACCCGGCCACCGTACGCGACCTGTCCCGCAGGACGGCGCTGCTGGAGTTCCTCGTCAACCCGGACGGCCACTACCGCAAGTACGGCTTCACCTCCGGCTGGCGGCCGGGATGGGACCTGGCGACGATGGACAACGGAGGGGGCGACGAGTACGCCGTCGCGCTCTCGGACACGGCCGGTGTCATCCGCTGCTTCGACCACGAGTCGCAGATGAGCCCCTACGCCAACGACGAGGAGTTCTGGCCGGGGACGGTCGACGCCCTGCCCGCGGAGTTCACGCCCTTCCTGGCCGATCCCGACTTCAACGGCGGTGACGAGTTGTCGGTGAGCGCACTGTTGTGGCGTCTGCCCGGGGACGCCTCCTGGCGCACCGGGGTCGAAGGGGAACGGGACGACGGTTCCGGGTGGCTGCTGGGCGGCCTGTGCGACGGGGATCCCGCTGCGTACCACCACGAGCACTTCCAGGACTACTACGGGTGCTCCCTCGGGCTCGACTCCGTGCGCGCCGTCTTCGAGGGCCGGCCCCTGACCGAGGAGGTCGCGGCCGGGGTCAACTCCACGGTCGACCCCGGCGAGCTGCTGCGCAGGGCGGCGGCGTACTCGTCCTGACCGCCGGAGGAGCCGCGGGCGCCGTGGACCGGCGGCTCCTGTCGTCCGGCAGGAGCCGGACGCGCATACCGAGGGCGGCGCCGCGTCGCCTCTCCTCAGCGGGGTCGGCGGAGAACGGATTCTGTTCCTGGTGCCGTTTTCTCGGTTTTTGTCTGCCAGGTCCTATTTTGCTCCTCGGTCCTGTCCGCGCGCGGAACGGCTTGGAAGCGACGGCTGGAATCCCGCCCTGTCCCATATGACTGCTTCGACGAGAATGTCGAGGCGGTCGCGCTGTACGTACTTCCATTTGCCGTGCCGGTCCTGGTAGCCCCAGGAGAAGCCGTCCTTGAGGCCGATGGCGACGTTGCCCAGGTAGGAGGGGCCGACCAGCGCACGCTCGACGTCCGGGCCGTAGGTCCAGGGGAAGCGCCGCCACTCGACGGCGAAGGACAGACCCCGCTGGTCCTCGAAGGCGGTGATGGCCGCAGCGAACATGTCCGGATCCTGCTTCGCTCGGTTCTGCATGTGTCCAGACTCGGGTGAAGCGCTTTCGATTCGCTAGCGACGGCATTGCCGCCGTAAAGCCATGGCGCCGCCTGTGTCGGTCCGGCTGGTTCTGGAACACGAGCGGAGTGCTGTTTCCGGAGCAATTGGTCGGAGCACGCGAACTCGCAGGGCCGGCGCGGCGACAGTCGGCCTCCCGCGCGGGGACCTCCTCCGCTTCCGCCTTCCGGTGGGAGAGTGGTGCATCGACCCCGAAGCGGGACGGTGCTCAGCTTCTGGACCACGCGACCGCTGCGCGAGGGCGACTGGTCCGGGCATGGTCGGACGACCGCGGGGGCCGCGGGCCTCCCGCCTGTATGCGTGATCCGGGGCGTCCCGAAGGGACCGCTCGAACGACGTGGCCCCCGCTCCACACGGGTGGACCGGGGTCTTTCGCGTCATCCGCCGGGTCTCAGAGCTTGAGCTGGACGAACTCCAACCCCATCAGCTCCGCCACCGCCCTGATCTGCGCCGCGTGGTGCCCCACGCCCAGCGCCCAGTGGTGCGAGATCCCGGTGGCGCTCCAGGCGTCCACCCACTCACCCGGATCGCACCCGAAGTCCACCCGCGACGTCGTGTTCCCGATCCGCAGCAGCGGCCCCTCACCCGTGCGCCCCTCGGCGGTGAGCAGCGCGAACGACCCGTCCCTGCGCTGGACGACCCCGAACAGGGTCACCGGGCCCTTCCTCACGTCGAACTCCACCGACACGCCGTATCCGCGCTTGCCGTGGTAGACGCCCAGCCCCCTCAGCAGCGGCTTGCGCGCGCTGATGGCCAGGTGCGCCGGGCCGTCGTGCCCCATCTCGACGTGGCCCCGGGTGAAGTCCAGCGCCTGCAGCTCCGTGAACGACCCGCCCCCGCCGAGCCGGTCCATCATCAGCATCGCCGTGCAGGTGCGCAGCTCGTACTCGCCCACGGCCGGAACCCCGCGCGCGGTCAGCAGCGACGCACCCAGGATCATCCCGGCCCCGAGCCGCTCGTGCAGCTCACCGGCCAGCCCGCGGTGGTAGTACGACAGGCTGTCCAGGGAGAAGTCCTCCACCAGGCGGTCCAGGCCCACCGCCACCCGGGCGCCCCAGCGCAGCTCGTCCTCGACCACCGAATCGGTCAGCTCGAACACCTCGCGCGCCTCGGCCAGCTTGGCCGCGACGGGCGCCTCCTCGGGCCCGGGCACGCGCTCGCGCAGGTCGTCGAACTCCAGGACCTCCACATGCCCGCCGAAGTTGCGGGTGATGAGGGTGGGATCGGTGGAGACGTCCATCATCCCCGGGTACAGGTGCCCCATGAGCCCGTGCCGGGCGTCGCGCATGGTCGAGCGCACCCCGGCCGCGCGGATCCACCGGCCGATCCGCTCCCAGGCCCGCTCGTCCTCCAGGTAGCCCGACACCGACCGGAAGTCCACCCCGAGCCGCTCGAACAGGTTGGCCATCTCCGGCAGCGGACAGGCCCCGCAGTAGGCCAGCCACTGCCCCGTGTCGAACGCGGCGTGGTCCATGGACTCGGTCGGCTGCAGGTTGACGAACAGCACCGGCGCCTGGCAGCGCTGGGCGATCGGAGCCACCATGGAGGAGGTCATGTAGGTGGTCAGGAAGCAGACGATGAGGTCGCAGTCGGCCGCGCGCAGCCGGTCGGCCGCCGCCCCGCCCTCCTCGGCGTCGGAGACGAACCCGGTGTCGACCACCTCGGCGTCGAAGCCGCGCATCCTGCGCGAGACCGCCTCGGCGGAGGCGCGCAGCTGGGGGAGCAGGTCGGGGAACTGCGGCCAGTAGGCGCCCAGCCCTCCGGCGACCAGGCCGACCGTGGGCCTGGGGCGTCGGGTTCCGGTGCCGCCGGCGGTCTGCGCTGCGGTGGTCATGCCTGTCTCCTTCGGGGGGTGGTCGGCCCCGTCCGCCGCGTTCGGGGGCGGGGCCCGTACCGGGTCAGGACCGGTAGGCGGCCGTGGAACCCCGCACCACCAGCTCGGGTGTGAACAGCACCCGCTCGTGGACGTGGCCGGCCCCGTTCAGCTCCGAGTCCAGCAGCCGCATCGCCGCGCGGCCCAGCTCGTACTTGGGCTGGGCCACGGTGGTCAGCCCGGGATGGACCAGGTCGGCGAGGTCGACGTTGTCGTAGCCGACCACCGACATGTCGTCGGGCACGCGCAGGCCGCGCTGCCCGAGGCCCTTCATCACGCCGAGCGCCAGCTGGTCGTTGGCGCAGAACACCGCCCGCGGGCGCTGCCTGGGCCCTCCGGCCAGGATCGTGTCCACGGCCCGCTCGCCCTGCGCGGGGTTGAGCAGGGGCTGCTCGATCACCCGCACCGCGGTGTCGGGGTCCATCCCGGACTCCTCGAAGGCGGCGCGCAGCCCCTCGTGGCGGCGGCGTACCTGTTCGATGGCGAAGGGGCCGGTCAGGAAGGTGACGCTCTCGTGCCCCAGCCCGATCAGGTGCCGTCCGGCGGCCATGCCTCCGGCGTGGTTGTCCACGCTGACGCTGCACCCCACGTCCTCGGCGACGTCGCCCCGGTCCAGGGCCACCCAGGAGGTGCCCTGGCGGCTCAGCCACAGGAGGTCGGAGAGGTCGTCGTCGACGGGCATCACCACGGCCCCGGCCGCGCGCTGCTCGGCGAGCAGGCGCACGTTGCGCCGCTGGCGCTCGCGGGCCTCGGCGGAGTTGAGCAGCACCACGGCCAGCCCCGACGCGGCCGCCTCGTCCTCCACGCCGCGCGCCACCTCGGTGAAGAAGGGGTTGGTGACGTCCAGGACGAGCAGCCCCACCGACGCGCTGCGCCCCGACCTCAGGCTGCTGCCGGAGGAGTTGCGCACGTAGTCGAGTTCGGCGATGGCCGCCTCGACCCTGAGCCGGGTGGCCTCGGCGACGCGCTCGGGGCGGTTGAGGACGTTGGACACGGTGCCGGGGGAGACCCCGGCGTGCCGGGCGACCTCGGTGATGCCCACGACGGGGTGGGCGGATCGGGACCTGGTGGACAAGGGGCTTCTCCCGGGCGTGTGCGGACGGGCCGTCAGGTGACAACGCGTCGCATCGTACTGATCCGGCCGTGGCCTCCAGGGCGTGTACACGGTTCCGCGGTCGGAGGCCTCATGCTCACACCCGGATTGAAACGTGTCAATAACCTTCGGCCACAGAGGTGTGATGACCCTTCGTGCGAGGGTCGACCCGGTGCGACACCGGGACTCGTTACCAGGGCGATACCTGCGAATTCTTGGTGGTCCCCTTGACGGTAGGGTGTGTGACACTTAACATCCGTTTCATATTAAAACGTTTTTCCGCGTTCGGTAACAATGCCGGACCGGCACCGGAGAAGGAGGGCGCACGTGGATCCAGAAGAGGTCCCCCCACCCCTCGCCCTGGTCGACGTCACCAAGTCCTTCGGGAGCGTCAGGGCCCTGCGGGGGCTGTCCCTGGAACTGCGCTCCGGAGAGATCCACGCGATGGTCGGTGAGAACGGGGCGGGCAAGTCCACCCTGGTCAAGACCATCGCCGGGGTGCACCGGCCCGACGGCGGGCGGGTGCTGGTGGACGGACGTCCCACCGAGTTCGCCGCACCCGTGGACGCACAGCGCGCCGGGGTCGCGGTCATCTACCAGGAACCCACCCTGTTCCCCGACCTGTCGGTGGCCGAGAACATCTTCGTCGGCCGCCAGCCCCGCACCCGCCTGCGCACCATCGACCGCGGGCGCATGCGCCGGGACACCGAGGAGGTCTTCACGCGCCTGGGAGTCCACATGGACCCCGACAGACCCGCACGCGGACTCTCCATCGCCGACCAGCAGCTCGTGGAGATCGCCAAGGCCCTCACCCGCAAGGCGCGGGTACTGGTCATGGACGAGCCCACCGCCGCCCTGTCCGGCGTGGAGGCCGAGCGCCTGTTCACCGTGGCCCGCACACTGCGCGACTCCGGTGCGGCGCTGCTGTTCATCTCCCACCGCTTCGACGAGGTCTTCTCGCTGTGCGACCGCATCACCGTGGTCCGCGACGGCGCGTTCGTCTCCTGCGACCCCACCGCCGACCTGGACGTGGACACCGTCGTACGGCGCATGGTGGGCCGCGACGTCAGCAGCCTCTACCCCAAGGAGGACGCCGAGCGCGGCGAGACCGTCCTGGAGGTCGACGGCCTGACCCGCCACGGCGTGTTCGCCGACGTGTCCTTCGAGGTGCGCGCCGGGGAGATCGTCGCCCTGGCCGGACTGGTCGGAGCCGGACGCAGCGAGGTCATCCGCGCCGTGTTCGGCGTGGACCGCTACGACGCAGGCACCGTGCGGGTGCAGGGCAGGCCCCTGCCCCCGGGAAGGCCCAAGGCCGCCATGGACGCCGGAGTCGCCCTGGTGCCCGAGGACCGCCGCCAGCAGGGCCTGGTCATGGAGTCCTCCATCGAGCGCAACGCCACCGCCACCCGCCGGGGACCGCTCAGCAGGCTCGGACTGCTGCGCCGGAGCGCCGAACGCGAATCCGCCCGGGAGTGGGGAGAACGCCTCAGCCTCAAGTCCGGCGGGCTCGCCGAGCCGGTCTCCACCCTCTCCGGCGGCAACCAGCAGAAGGTCGTCCTGGCCAAGTGGCTCTCCACCGAGCCCCGCGTGCTGTTCGTGGACGAGCCCACGCGCGGCATCGACGTGGGCACCAAGGCCGAGGTCCACCGCCTGCTCTCCACCCTGGCGGGCCAGGGGCTGGCCATCGTCATGGTCTCCAGCGAACTCCCCGAGGTCCTGGGGATGGCCGACCGCGTCCTGGTCATGCACGAGGGCCGGGTCACCGCCGAACTCGACCGCGACGAGGCCGACGAGGAGTCGGTCATGTACGCGGCCACCGGACAGCGACCGAGCGAGGCCGCCTGATGAACGCACCCAGCGCCGCCCCCGAGACCCCCACCGCCGGAGCACCGCCCCGGGACGGGGCCCGTCCCGCGCACCGCGGGATCCAGTTCCGCGAACTCGGCGTGCTCCTGGCCGTGGTGGTCCTCGTCGTCGCCACCTGGATGTACAACCCCGGGTTCCTGTCCAGCCAGGGCGTACACGACCTGTTCCTGGGCGCCACCGTCCTGTCCGTCCTCGCCGTCGGCCAGGCCCTGGTCCTCATCACCAAGAACGTCGACCTGTCGGTCGGGTCGGTGATGGGACTGTCGGCCTTCGGCACCGGACTGCTCTTCGTGACCTTCCCCGGCCTGCCCGTCCCCGTCGTCATGCTCGCCGGTGTCCTCGTCGGCCTGGTCGCGGGACTGCTCAACGGCCTGCTGGTCACCACCGCCCGGGTCCCCGCCCTCGTCGTCACCCTGGGCACCCTGTACGCCTACCGCGGCCTCAACCACTGGTGGGCCGACGGCGGACAGGTCAACGCCCACGACATGCCCGACGCCTTCCTGCTCCTGGGCAGCTTCGGCGTCCTCGGGGTCCCTCTGCCCGCCGCGATCGCCATCGCCGTGGTCGCCGCGGTGGGCTTCTACCTCGCCCGCTACCGCTCGGGGCGGGAACTGTACGCGATCGGCTCCAACGCCGACGCCGCACGGCTGTCGGGCATCCCCGCGGCGCGCAGGGTCACCCTGGCCTTCGCCGCCAACGGAGCCCTGGCCGGACTGGCCGGGGTGCTCTTCGCCGCCCGCTACGGCACCGTCGACTCCACCGTGGGCACCGGCATGGAGCTCCAGGTCGTCGCCGCGGCCGTGGTCGGTGGTGTGGCCATCGCGGGCGGTGTGGGCACCGTCTACGGCGCCGCGCTCGGCGCCGTCCTGCTCACCACCATCACCGCCGCCCTGCCCATCTGGCAGGTCAACCAGTTCTGGCAGGAGGCCGTGGTGGGCGCGCTCATCCTGGCCGCCATCGGACTGGACCGGCTGCTCGCGCTGCGTACCGCGCGCAGGCTTCGAGGAGGAGGTGCCCGTGGCGCCTGAACGTACCGTCACCGCTCCCGCTCCGGACCGGGCCCCCGAGGGCGCCCCGGATCCGTCCGGGCGGCGGCCCGCCGCCCGGATCCGGTCGCTGCTGTCGGCCCGCGAGACCCCGGTCGTGGGTGCGCTCGTCGTCACCCTGCTGGGGGCCGGCCTGTTCGTGGACATGTTCGCCACCGGACGCAACATCGACTTCCTGGTGCTGAGCGTGGCCGCCATCGCCCTGATGGCCCTGCCGATGACGCTCATCGTCATCACCAGTGAGATCGACCTGTCGGTGGCCAGCACCCTGGCCCTGAGCAGCGCCACCCTGGGCGTGCTCTGGGAGTCCGGGGTGCCCATCGAGACGGCGCTGTGGATCTGCCTCGCCGTCGGCGCGGCCCTGGGAGCCTTCAACGGGTTCCTGGTCACCGTGTGCGGTCTGCCGTCCCTGGCCGTGACCATCGGCACCATGGCCCTGTACCGGGGCCTGGCCTACGTGCTGCTGGGCGACCGGGCCGTGGCCAGCTACCCCCGGGACTGGGTCGGCGGTGTCCGCGCGCCCTTCCTGGGCGTCGAGGGCCTGCCGTGGATCGCCGTGGCGATCCTGCTCCTGTCCGCGGCCTTCGGGGTGCTGCTGCACGCCACCGCCTTCGGCCGGTCCCTGTTCGACATCGGCAACAACGACGAGGCCGCCCGCTTCACCGGGGTGTCGGTGCGCTGGACCAAGTTCTGGCTGTTCACGCTCAGCGGCGTGGTCGCCTCCGGCGCCGGGGTCTTCTGGACCCTGCAGTACGGCACCTCGCGCGCCGACACCGCCTTCGGCCTGGAACTCCAGGTGGTGGCCGCCGTCCTGCTCGGCGGCGTGTCCATCTTCGGCGGCGTCGGCTCGATCCTCGGCGTGATGAGCGGCGTGGTGCTGCTCGGCGCCATCCGCAACGCCCTGCAGCTGTTCGGCATCAGCAGCGAGGTCCTGCAGATCGTCACCGGCCTGATCCTCATCGCCTCCGTCGTCACCCCCAACCTCGTGGCCCGGACACGCGCCAGACGCGCGCCCGCCCCGGCCCCCGGCCCAGTACCGGCGTCCGCGCCATCCCCCGCGTCCGCCCCCACCAAGGGAGAAGCACCATGACCGAACCCCGTCCACGCCACCTGCTCCTGGCCGCGTCCGCGTTCGCCGTGCTGATGACCGCCGCCTGCGGCGGCACCACCATCGACGACGCCCAGGAGGAGGAGAACTCGGGTCCGACCGGCACCGCCGACCCGGACGCCGAGATCCCCGAGGGCCTCAAGATCGACTTCCTGCCCAAGCAGCTCAACAACCCCTACTCCGACATCGTCAACGCGGGCGGCGCCACCGCCGTCGAGGAGCTGGCCGGCGAGTTCACCGAGCGGGGCGGCACCGAGCCCACCGCCGACGCGCAGGTGGAGTACATCAACGCCGCCAGCCAGGCGGGCAGCGACGTCATCGTCATCGCCGCCAACGACCCCGACGCGGTGTGCCCCTCGCTCGACCAGGCCAGGGAGAACGGCGCCGCCATCGTCGGCTACGACTCCAACGCCAGCTGCACCGACATCTTCGTCAACCAGTCCTCCACCGAGCTCATCGGCCAGACCCTGGTCGAGATGATCTCCGAGGACCTGGGCGGCGAGGGCACCTTCGCGGTGCTGTCGGCCACCCCCAACGCCACCAACCAGAACGCCTGGATCGCGGCGATGGAGGAGGTGCTCAAGGAGGAGGAGCACGCCGGCCTGGAGCTGGTCGAGACCGTCTACGGCAACGACGACGACCTGGAGTCCTTCCAGGAGATGCAGGGCCTCATGCAGTCCTACCCCGACCTGGACGGGGTGGTGGCGCCGACCACGGTCGGCATCGCGGCGGCGGCCCGCTACGTCAGCGACTCCGAGTACAAGGGGGAGGTCGCCGTCACCGGCCTGGGCACCCCCAACCAGATGCGCGAGTTCGTCAAGGACGAGACCGTCAACCAGTTCGCCCTGTGGAACCCCGAGGAGCTGGGCTACCTGGCCGGGTACACCGGTGCGGCGCTCAGGGCGGGGCAGATCACGGGCGCCGAGGGCGAGACCTTCACCGCCGGTGACCTGGGCGAGTTCACCGTCCAGGCGGACCAGGAGGTCGTGCTCGGCCCGCCGACGGTCTTCGACGCCGACAACATCGACGACTTCGACTTCTGATCCCCGCCCGGGGCCGGCGCACGCGGCCCTGACGCACTCGGGGCGGGCCGGGGACACCCCGCCCGCCCCTGTCCGTGCGAACACGTACCGCTCTGCCTGTACTGGATCCGGTCCGTGGTGATCCGGCCGGATCCGACCATCCGATGTGACGGGAGGACGCCCGTGCAGCGCGTCTGCTTCATCCTCAAGGTCAAGAGGGAACGCCTCGCCGAGTACCGGGAGCGCCACGCCGAGGTCTGGCCGGAGATGCGCGAGGCCCTCAGCGCCGCCGGCTGGCACAACTACTCGCTGTTCTGCACCGAGGAGGGCATGGTCGTCGGCTACCTGGAGACCGAGGACTTCGACCGTGCCCGCGAGGAGATGGCCGGGACCGAGGTCAATGACCGCTGGCAGGCCGAGATGGCGCCCTTCTTCGAGAACCTGCCCGGCCGCCCGGACGAGGGCATGGTCCCGCTGACCGAGATCTTCCATCTGGCCTGATCCCCACCGGAGAGGTACCGCCTTGCACTCCACCCCCCGATCGCCGCTTCGCACCCTGGCCGCCACCGTGCCCGGCGCGCTGGCGCTGGCACTGTCCGCCGCACTCGTCGGACCGTCCGCCGCCACCGCCGCGACCCCGGCCGACACGGCCACCGCGGCCGACGCGCCCTCGGCCACACCCCTGGGCAGCCGGACCCTGGACGAGAACGCCCTGTACTTCGTCTCCTACGACGGCCTGGTCAACAACGGCTCCTACCAGCAGTCGGGCATCCTCACCCACGGCGGCTTCCAGTACGCCGCCTGGTACACCGGGGACCGCCACGCCGTCCTGGCGCGCCGCTCCCTCGACGGCGGCGGTGACGGCGGGTGGCGGACCGTCCGCCTGCCCCACCGGCTCACGGTCGACGACTCGCACAACTCCATCTCGCTGGGCGTCTCCGCCGAGGACGGGCGCCTGCACGTGGGCATGGACACCCACAACACCCCGGTCTTCTACACGAGGTCGTCCCCGGGCCTGGTCACGGGCGGGGCGCCCTGGAGCGCCGACTCCTTCGAGCCGGTCCAGCGCGACCTGGCCGGACTGGACATCGGCTCGATCACCTATCCCAGGTTCGTCCCCACACCGGACGGCGGACTCCAGCTCGCCTACCGCACCGGCGGCTCGGGTGACGGGACACAGGAGCTCGCCGAGTACGCCGGCGGGGAGTGGACCCACCTGGGCGCCTGGTCCTCACCGGAGGGGACCTACGAGGCCAACGGGGCGGTCAGCGACAGCCGCAACATGTACCTGCACGGGATCGGATACGGCGACGACGGGCGGCTGCACGCCTCCTTCACCTGGCGCGAGACCGCGGCCGGCGGGGACATCCTCTGCCACCCCGGCGGGCTGTCCAACCACGACACCGGATACGTCTACAGCGACGACGGGGGACACACCTGGCGCACCGGCAACGGTGCCGTGGCCGCGGTGACCGGGACCCCGCACCGCGTGTCCGTGGACACCCGCGGCCACGTCGTCGACCCCCTGCCACCCAACTACGCGCTCATGAACCAGGAGTCCCAGGCGATCGACTCCGCGGGCAACCCGCACGTGGTCGTCAGCTACCGGCCGGGCCGCTTCGGGCACTGCTCGACCGACTTCGTCGAGGACCGCAGGCGGCAGGGGCGCACCTTCCACCTGCACCAGGACGACGCGGGGACGTGGCGCAAGGTGGAACTGCCCGAGCCGCTGAGCGCCTTCGGCCGCTCCCGGCTGGTGCTCACCGACGACGACACGGCCTACGTGGTCATGCCCTTCGGCCGCATCATGGCCGCCGGGGCCGACACCGGGTGGAGCGAGTGGACCATGGTCCACGACGGTTCGGACATCGACGCCTTCGGTGAGGTGCTGGTGGACGAGTCCCGGGTGGCCTCGGAGGGGGTGCTGTCCGTCTTCTACCAGGAGGCCGGATCGGGTTCCTCCACACCGATCCGGGTGGCCGACTTCCAGCTCGGCTGACCGGAGGGGGCGGGCGGCGGCGTCGCTCAGCCGGCGGGCAGGTCCACGCGGATCTCCCCGCCCAGGGCCGCGCCGCCCTCCAGCTCCAGGTCGTCACCGCTCCAGAAGCGCCCCGGGTCGTAGTACCCGGGGCGCTTCCCCGCGGGCAGCAGCCCCATCGCCTCGTAGGTCAGGGCGATGACCTCCGCGCAGTAGGCGGTCTCCAGGGCCCGCTCGCGCGAGCGGGAGCCGAAGGGCAGGCGCCGCAGGGGCAGGCGTCCGCGCGCCCAGCGGGCGGCCAACTGGGCGGTGGAGGGGAAGGGGGTGCCGTCGAGCCGGGCGACGGTGCGCAGGGCCGCGTCCTCCATCGGCGCGTCCGCCTCGGGGTCGAGCTGGCGCAGCCAGCCGCGCTGGCCGTACCTGCGCCCCCAGACCATGACGGCGTCGCGCAGGTCGTGCAGCTGTACGCCGCGCTGGTGCTTCCCGGTCCACACGTCGGGCAGGGAGCGGCCGAGCTCGGCGTGCCACATCAGCGGCGGCAGGTCGTCGACCACGACGGACATGCCGACGTGGTTGACGGGGCTGTTGGTGGTGATCTGGATGGCGCGGTCCGCCGCGCTGGTGCCCCGGAAGACCCAGACGTCGCCGGTCCGGGTGAGTTCCAGTGCCTCGCTCAGGGACATGCTCGTTTCTGCCACAGCACATAGCCTAGGCACATGCGTTGGTGGAAGGCCCTTGGAGTGGCCGCTTTCGTGGGTGTCGCGGCGACCGGTGCGGTGATCGTCCGGGACCAGCGGCAGCGTCATGCCTACACGCCCGAGCAGGTCAGGGAGCGTCTGCGCGAGCGCGTCGCCCTGGCCGAGGCCTCGGGGACGGCGTTGCCGACGGAGGTGGAGGACGGTCCCGTGGTGCCCGCGTGGCGCCGCCGCCTGCGCGGGGCGGCCGGGGGAGTGCACGCTTCCGCGGCGGCCGCCCTGGGATGGCTGCGCGGCCGCGTCGACCGCTCGGTCTGAGGACCGGCGCGGAGTGCTCCGGCCCGTCCGGCCGGGCAGCGGGCTCGACCCGGGGTCAGCGCACGGCCGCTGCGGCGGGGGAGTCCGCCAGGCGGGGCACCCCCGGCACGGCCAGCGGGACGAGCGCGGTGAGGAGTCCGACCGCGGCGGCGCCGACCAGTACGGGGCGCGGGCCGACCGTCTCGGCCAGGGCGCCGGCCACCGCGTAGCCGACCGGTTCGAGCCCGAAGCTGCCCACCTGGTCGACGCCGACGACCACGCCGAGCAGGTCCTGTGGGACGGCCCGCTGTAGGGCGGTGTACCAGTACACGCCGAAGAGCATGAAGCCCGCGCCCGTGACGGTGTAACCGGCCAGCAGCAGCCAGGCGGGCACGGTCGCGGCCAGCCCCAGCAGGACCAGCGGGTAGGCCAGGACCCCCGTCAGGGACACCAGGCCGGGGCGCGCGGGGCTCCAGCGTGCGGCGACCAGTCCGCCCAGCAGCTGGCCCGCCGACATGCACGACAGAGCCAGCCCGTAGACGGGTCCGGCGTAGGAGTCGGCGGCCACGATCGGCAGCAGGGTGAAACCGGGGGCGAGCGTGGCCGGGGCCTGCACGGTGGCCACCGCGATGATCGCCAGCACCCAGGGACGCCGCACCACCTCGCGGAGCCCGGCGCGGAGGTTCGCGCCGATCGGCTGCGAGACCCGGTCGGGGCCGGGCGCCTCCTCACGGACGCACAGCAGCGCGGCGGCACCGAGGGCGAAGGCGCCGGCGACGACCAGGAAGGCCGTCCGCGCGTCCAGGACGGCGAGCAGCACCCCGGCCGCCGCGGGGCCGGTGACGCCCATGGTGCGCCCCACGACGCTGCGCAGGGCGTTGGCCTCCTGGAGGCGTTGGCCGGGGACCAGCAGCGGCGTGACCGACACGGCGGCGGGCTCGCTCACCGAACCGGCGGCGCCGCCGATCAGCGCCAGGCCGAGGAACCAGGCGGCCGTGTCGGGGCCGAGGGCGAATCCGAGCACGGACGCGCACTGGACCAGGCCGTCGGCGGCCAGCGCGGTGGACTTGCGGACCCTGCTGAGCAGGGCGCCCGAGAGCAGGGCGCACAGGGATCCCGCGGCACCGCGCGCTCCCAGGACCAGGCCGAGGACGAGAGGGCCGTGTTCGGCCAGGACCAGGCCCACCATGGCGACGGGGAGCATCTCCGAGCCGAGTTCGCCGGCGCCCCCGCCCCCGAGGAAGAAGCGGAACCCCCGGTGACGTAGAGATGGAGGGGGCACACGTGAACCGATCGGGACCTCCTCCGCGGGCGAAACGCTCCCAGTGTGCCGGTGCTCCGCCGGATGCGGCGAGGGGTTTTCCGGCGCGGTGGTGGAGGCGAGGACCCTTGTTACCCGCCAGTAGTACCGACTGGTAAGTTTGCCCTGACCTGGTGGCCCCACGGCCCCCGCCGGATACGGACAGTGAGGAAGAGAAGCAGTGCACGAGGGCGTCCTCCTCCGGCCCCGACCCGTCCCCCACGCCCGTTTCCGGCTCTTCCTGCTGCACCACGCGGGCGGGTCGTCCCGGGGCTACCGTCCGTGGATGCGCCACTTCCCGTCCGACTGGGAGGTGTGCCTGGTGGAGGCGCCCGGGCGAGGGCGTGCGAAGCGGTCCGAACCCTTCCGTGAGGCCCGCGCACTGACCCGCCACCTGCGCGAGGACCTCGCCCCCGAACTGGACCGCCCCTTCGGGTTCTTCGGCCACAGCATGGGCGCCCTCCTGGCCTACGAGCTGACCAACCTGCTGGCCGCCGAGGGTCCGTCCCGGCCCTCCTGGCTCGGGGTGTCGGCGTGGAGCCCGGCGCCCGGGCCCGAGCGGGACGAGCCCCGCCACCTGCTGTCCTCGGAGCGCCTGCGCGAGGGCGTCGCCCGCATGGGCGGCATCCCGGCCAGCTCCCTGGCCGACCCCGACCAGTGGCGCACCGTGGAGCCGCTGTTTCGCGCCGACCTGGGACTGGTCGACACCTGGCGCCCGGATCCCGCCGCTCCGCCGCTGCGGGCGCCGCTGTCGGTCTTCGGCGGGCAGGACGACCCCGGTTTCCCGCCGGAGCGCCTCGCCGCGTGGGAGGACCACGCCGAGGGGCCGGTCGAGCGCCACCTGCTGCCCGGCGGGCACTTCTACTTCGTCGGCCGGACCGGCGACGTGGCCACCCGCATCACCAAGGACGTCCACGCCGCGCTGTCCCGGGACGCGCAACCGGCTCGGGGACCGGGGCATCCCGGTCCCGGCAGTGCGGACCAGGCCTGAGCATTCGGGGCACTCCTGGCCGAAACCGCGGTACGTGCCGGACCCGTCCACGGCGTCGGCGGACTCTTCGAAGCCCATGTTCCCGATGCTCAGGTTGGCGGAGACGTCGGCGTACCAGCGAGGCGGCACCCGGAACGTACGACCGGGTCCGACGTACAGGTCGAGGGCGAGCAGGGGGAGTCCCCCGTCGGCCATGGTGGTCGTATCGGCGAGGAACAGGTAGGTCAGCCTGTCGCCCTCGCCGGCGGCGTCCGCGTCGACCAGCGCCTGGAAGCCCACGCCCGCGTACGCGGGATCGCTGACGTAGACCGCGCCGTCGGCCTCGAAGCCGTCGATCTGCGCTTCCAGCGCGGCCCATGCCGTGTCGCCGCCAAGTCGGTACGCAGGACCAGCGACGTCAGGTCGTCGGGTCGGGGCGGGGAGGCCATGGGCGACATCCGTCCAGGCGAGTGCGATGACCGTCTCGGCGGCACCAGGGGATGTCCTCTGTCCCCGGCGGTTCGCCGCGGTGCTGGTCAGTGCACGCTGAAACCGCCGTCGACGGCCAGCATCTGCCCGGTGACGAAGCCGCTGGCGTCCGAGGCGAGGAAGACCGCCAGTCCGGCGAAGTCACGGGGAAGGCCGTTGCGGCCGACCATGGTGCGGGCCGCGAGCTCCTCCTCGCGGCCGGGCACCGCGGCCGTGGGCAGCGTCATCGGCGTGACCACGAAGCCGGGCACGATGGTGTTGGCGGTGACGCCGTGGGGTGACCATGCCTCGGCCTGGGAACGGGAGAGCCCGCCGACGGCGGCCTTGCTGACGCCGTACGCCCCGGAGTCGCCGAACGCGCTCCACGACTGCTGGGAACCGATGTTGAGGATCCGGCCCCAGCCCCGCCCGGCCATCCGCGGCCCGCACGCCTGGCCCAGCAGGTACGGTGCGGTGAGGTTGACCGCCAGGGTCTCGGCCCAGACCTCCTCCGACGTCTCGCCGAACGGCGGCCGGTGGTTGACCCCGGCGGCGGTCACCAGGATGTCCGCGTCGAGCACCGGTTCACTCGCACAGAGCTCGTCGAGCGCGTCACGGTCGGCAACGTCGGCCGAGGTGGTACCGACCACGATGCCCTGCGCGGCGAACGCCTCGGCGGTCTCGGCCAGGCGTCCGGTGTCGCGGGCCACCAGGTGGACGCTCGCTCCGGCGCGTCCGAGGGCCTCCGCGACACCGCGGCCGATGCCCGAGCTTCCTCCCGTCACAAGCGCGCGACGGCCGGTGATCCCGAACAGCTCCTCCAGATAGGTCCTGTGTCGGCTGGTGGAGTCGGTCAAGAGGTGTCCCTTGTCTCTGGTCGTTGGGGCGACGGAACCGTGGACGGTCCGGGTTCCGATCAGCGCCCCACCACGATGACGTAGCCGGGCCCGTCCGCGTCCAGCTCCACCTTCCCGTCCGTCCGCGCGCTCGCGCGGCCTCCTCGCAGGAGCACCTCCACGACGGAGACGTCCAGGTCGGCGCAGGCCGCGGACAGCGTCTCGTGCGGGCCGTCGGCCAGGTGCACCAGCACCACCTGGCCGCCGAGCGTCCGTAGGAACGTCATGTGGTGCGGCCCCGCGTCCAGCCAGCGCAGGCCCCCGGTCTGGAGCGCGGGCAGCTCACGGCGCAGGGACAGCAGCCGCGTGTGGGCGTCCAGCGTCTCCCGGTCCCACGTCTCGGGCCGGTGCCAGGGCATCGGTCTGCGGGCGTTCTCCCCGTCCAGGCCCTCCAAGCCGATCTCGTCACCGGCGAACAGGAACGGCACGCCGGGCAGCGTCACCTGGGCCGCCACCCCGACCCGCTGCCGCCCGGCGTCGCCCACCACGCTGCGGAACCTGGCCGAGTCGTGTGTGCTCAGCGCGTTCACGCTGTGCGTCAGCACCCGCCAGGGCAGTCCGGCGTTGGTCGCGCGCATCGCCCGCACCGCCTCCTCGGCCCCGGTCCGGGGCAGCGGCGAGTCGGTGCGCATGTACCGCACCCCCTCGGGCGCGGTGTTCAGCCAGGTCCACACCGGCCGGGTGAACCCCGCGTAGTTCATCACCCCGTGCCACCCGTCGTGGTGGGTGTCGGGCCCCGCGTCGTGGAAGTGCTCGGCCAGCAGCCACGACCCGTCGCCGCCGCGCTGGGCGTCCACCTCGCGCATCCGTGCGGCGATCTCCCCCGAGACCTCCCGGTTCAGGTCCTGCGCGCCGTGGCGCCCGGTCATGTTCGCCACGTCGACGCGCCAGCCGTCCAGGGGGTCGGGCCCGGTCAGCCAGTCCACGAGCACCGAGTCGTCGGCGCCGTAGACCCTGCGCCGCAGCTCGGCCGAGGAGTAGTCCAGCTTGGGCAGGCTGGGCACGCCCATCCAGCTCACGTAGCCGTCCGGGTGGTCGGTGAAGAGGTAGAACCCGGCCTCGGCGGAGCCGGGGTCCTCGCGCGCGGTCACGAACCACTCGTGCGCGTCCCCGGTGTGGTTGGTGGTCAGGTCGCCCATCACCCGCATGCCGCGCTCGTGCGCGGCCCGCGCCAGTGCGCGCAGCGCCCGGTCGCCGCCCAGCAGCGGGTCCACCTCCGAGAACGTGGAGGCGTCGTAGCGGTGAGTGGAGCGCGCGGGGAAGACCGGGGTCAGGTAGACCACCTCCACGCCCAGTCCGGCCAGGTGGTCCAGGCGGCGGCGCACTCCGTCCAGCGTGCCGCCGAAGTACTCGCGGGCCGCGGTCTCGCCGAAGCCGGCGGGCTCGTCGTCCCAGGAGCGGGGCAGAGCCCAGTCGGGGTGTTCGGCCGGAGGCCCGACGGAGTCGTCGTCACGGGCGAAGCGGTCCGGGAAGACCTGGTAGACGCTTGTGCCCGCGACCCACGCGGGCGGCTGGGGGCCGGTGATCAGGCGGAAGTCCCCGGCGTCGGTCACCTCGTGCCCGTGGGCGCCCTCCTGGTCGAGCCACGTGTACCGGTTGCCGCGCACGATCGCGAACCGGTAGTCGGTCACCACCGGCCGCTGCGGCACGGCCGCCTCGAACCAGACCACGTCGCCCGCGGTCCGTACCGGATCGGCCGGGAGCATGACGGCCTCGCCGTCCTCCACCACGCGGGCGTACACCGCGTCGGCGCCCCCGGGAACGCGCACGCGCAGCCTCGCCCGTCCGTCCTCGACGCCGACGTGGTCGGGCGATCCGTCGTGGTGGGGATCGTGGACGAACTTCACTGGGCGGCTCCTCGGGCTGACGGTCCGAACGCGTGGCCGGGCCCCGCCGTGGAGTGGCGGGGCCCGGCCCGGGGCGGCCAGTATCGCAACGGGAGCCGGGCGCCGCGAATCCTTTTCCGCCGGCCCGGCCCGGGGTCCGCGCCGTGCGGGACCTGCTCCGAAAGCGTGCGGGAGGTCCGGTGGAGAGCGCCGGTACCCCTTCCGGCTCCGCGTGGTCCGGGCTCAGCGATCCCCTGCGGGAAGCGGCCCCTCGGCTGCGTGGAGAAGGGCCTCCGCGAAGTGGAGGCGGCGGTCGGCCCGGGCGCGCAGCGGAGGCAGGATGAGGGTGGTGACGCCGAGGGCCGCGGCCCCACCGTCGTGGGTGTGCCGGTCGCCGACCATCAGGGCCTCCTCCGGGCGCACGCCGACCATGTCGAGAGCGGCCTCGAACAGGCGAGGGTCGGGCTTTTCCACACCGTGCTCGTAGGACAGGGCGTAGGCGTCGACATGGCCGCCGAGGCCGGCGGAGTCGAACCCGGGCCGGATGTCGACGTGGACGTCGCTGACGATCGCGACCCGGACGCCGGCCTCACGGGCCCGGGCCAAAAACGGGAGGGCGTCGTCGGCGAAGAGGTCGTGGGCGGGTTCGGACTCCACCTGGTACAGCACCTCGGACAGATCCGGGTCGAGACCCGCGTCCGAGAGGACCTTCGCGAAGACGCGCCGGTGCAGGTCCGGGTCCGCGTCCATCCCCGGTGTGAGCAGGCGTTCGCCGGCGTCCACCTCCTCGAGGCGGGTACGGACCACCGTGACGTCCGAGGGGGACGCCGGTCGGTCGAGCCGGTTCAGAGCGGTGGCGATCCACTGCTCCTCGGTCAGAGTCACGGCCAGGGTGCCGCGCCAGTCCACCAGTACCGCCTTGAACATGCTCACCCGTGCGCCACCGATCCGTGGAAGTGGAACGCGACCACTCTGCCATGGCGGTACCGGCGGCGGGCCGTCGCACCGGCAACGGTGAACGTCCCCCGGTCCGGCGGCCTCGGGGCGGGCGCGTGCGAAGCGGCTCAGGACCCCTCACGGCGGTCCCGTGGTCGGCGGTTCCAGAAGAACCGGAAAAAACCCGGACGGTGATGTCGAGGATCCGCAACCGGTTCCGTCCCAGCGGTGAACGCGACCACAATGGGTCGTACCAGCACCGAGGAGAGACACGATGGCCAAGTACCTGCTGCTCAAGCACTACCGCGGCGCCCCGGCCCCGGTCAACGACGTGCCCATGGACCAGTGGACGCCGGAGGAGGTCTCGGCCCACATGCGGTACATGAACGACTTCGCGGCCCGGCTCGAGGGGACCGGCGAGTTCGTCGACGGCCAGGCGCTCGCCCCCGAGGGGACGTTCGTCCGGTACGACGGCGAGGGCCGCCCGCCGGTCACCGACGGTCCGTTCGCCGAGACCAAGGACCTCATCGCCGGCTGGATGGTGATCGACGTCGACGGCTACGAGCGCGCCGTCGAGCTGGCCGGGGAGCTGTCGGCCGCCCCCGGAGCGGGCGGGAAGCCGATCCACGAGTGGCTCGAGGTGCGCCCGTTCCTGACCGCGCCGGCCACCATCACGGAGTGACCTCCGAGGTGGACGAAACCCTGCTCCGGAGCCTCACACCGAGCGTGCTCGGGATCCTCGTCCGCCGCGGAGCCGACTTCGCGGCGGCCGAGGACGCCGTGCAGGACGCGCTGGTCGAGGCGGTCCGCGCCTGGCCGGCCGACCCTCCGCGGGACCCGAAGGGCTGGCTGGTCACCGTGGCCTGGCGCCGCTTCCTCGACGCGGCCCGGGCGGACTCCGCCCGACGCCGGCGTGAGGGCCTCGTCGACGAGGAGCCGGCGCCCGGGCCCGCGCCCGCGGTGGACGACACGCTCCAGCTCTACTTCCTGTGCGCCCATCCGTCGCTGACGCCCCCGTCCGCGGTCGCGCTCACCCTGCGCGCCGTCGGCGGGCTGACCACCCGCCAGATCGCCCGGGCCTACCTGGTGCCCGAGGCGACCATGGCGCAGCGCGTCAGCCGGGCCAAGCGCACCGTCTCCGGAGTGCGGTTCGACCAGCCCGGTGACGTCGCCACCGTGCTGCGCGTCCTCTACCTGGTCTTCAACGAGGGCTACTCCGGCGACGTCGACCTCGCCGCCGAGGCCATCCGGCTCACCCGGCGGCTCGCGGCCGCGATCGACCACCCCGAGGCGGCGGGGCTGCTCGCCCTCATGCTGCTCCACCACGCCCGGCGCGCCGCCCGGACCGCACCCGACGGCAGCCTGGTGCCGCTCGCCGAGCAGGACCGCGGCCGGTGGGACACCGGGTCGATCGCCGAGGGTGTGGGGATCCTGCAGGCGGCCCTCGCCCGTGACCGGCTGGGCGAGTACCAGGCCCAGGCCGCCGTCGCGGCGCTCCACGCTGACGCGCCCACCGCTGAGGAGACCGACTGGGTGCAGATCGTCGAGTGGTACGACGAACTCGTACGCCTGACCGGCAGCCCGGTCGTCCGGCTCAACCGCGCGGTGGCCGTCGGCGAGGCCGACGGGCCGCGCGCCGGCCTGGCGGAGCTCATGGTGCTGGACGACTCACTGCCCCGCCACGCCGCGGTGGCGGCGTACCTCCACGAGCGCGACGGCGACCTGGCGACGGCGGCACGGCTGTACGCCGAGGCGGCCCACAGGGCGCCCGACCTCGCCGAGCGCGACCACCTGACGCGCCAGGCCGCCCGGCTCAACACCCGTCTGCGCCACTGACGGGTCCGGGCCGGAGGACGGTTCGCCGGCCCGGGAGGCGGCCCGACCAGGCTCGTCCCCGAGGGACCGGCACCCCCGTGTCCGCCGGAACGTGCTGCTGATGGGGCCGGGGCGTCTGTTTCGCAGGGCGGTCAGACTGTTGACCTTCCCCCCTGTCCAGGCGATTTGTCCCGGGTTACCGTGGAGAGATGAGCCTTGAGTTGCCGACCGATCGACTCCTCATCCGGGAGTGGCAGCTGGACGACGCCGAGGCGGCCCAGAGGATCTACGGGGCCGACGAGGTCGCGCACTGGCTGACACCGGAATGGCGTCCGGTGAACGACACCGACGCGATGCGAGCGGTGCTGCACGCCTGGATCGAGGCCGGACCCAACCTCGTCCCTCCCGCGGGCCGCTGGGCCATCGTCCGCAAGGAGGACGAAGAGCTGGTGGGAGGCCTGTCGTTGAAGCTGCTCCCGCCCTTCGAGGAGGACTTCGAGCTGACCTGGGCGCTGCGCCCGGACGTGTGGGGCCAGGGGTACGCCACGGAGGCGAGCCAGGCCGTCATCGACTGGGCGTTCAAGCAGGGGATCGAGGAGGTCTTCGCGGTCGCGCGCCCCAACAACAAGCGGGCGATCGCCGTGGCACGCAGGCTGGGCATGGAGTGGGTCGGCGAGACCGAGAAGTACTACGACATGCGCCTACAGGTCTTCCGGATGCGTCCGACCTGACCGGCCCGTCCGTGCGCCGGGGACCACGGCTACGTGGCCCGACCGGCCGTGAACAGCGGCGGGCTGAGCCGCGCGAACCCCTCCTGTCCCGATGCCGACCGTGCGCCGCGCCTGGCCGGCGGTGTCGACGCCCCGCCCCGGCGGGCGCCGCGGCCTGTGCCGGCCGCGGCGCCGAGGAACCCCCGCCGGTCTCAGGTGCCGAGGAACTGGCTGATGCGCTCGGTCTCCTCCTCCGACAGGCGCACCGCCGCGGCGGCCGTGTTCTCCTCCAGGTGCGCCACCCGTGACGTGCCCGGGATCGGCAGCATCACCGGCGAGCGGTGCAGCAGCCACGCCAGGGACAGCTGCACCGGGGTGATCCCGTGCTCGGCGGCCATCGCGGCCAGCGGCGAGTCCGGGCCCGCCATCTCACCGCGTCCGACCGGAGCCCACGGCAAGAACGCGATCCCGTCCCTCTCGCACTGCTCCAGCACGTCCTCGGACTGGCGGAAGGAGGGCGCGTACTGGTTCTGCACCGACGCCACCGGGGTGATCGCGCGGGCGGCGGACAACTCGTCCACCGTCACCTCGCTCAGCCCGATGTGCCGGATCTTGCCCTCCTCGCGCAGCTCCACCAGGGCGCCGAGCTGGTCGGCCAGCGGTACCGCCGGGTCGATGCGGTGCAGCTGGAGCAGGTCGATCCGCTCCAGCCCCAGGTTGCGCAGGCTCAGCTCCACCTGCTGCTTGAGGTACTCGGGTCGGCCCAGCTTGTGCCACTGGGCCGGGCCGGTGCGCGCGAAGCCCGCCTTGGTGCCGATGACCAGGTCGTCGGTGTAGGGGTAGAGCGCCTCCCGGATCAGCTGCTCGCTGATCTGCGGCCCGTAGGAGTCGGCGGTGTCGATGAAGTTCACGCCCAGCTCGATCGCGCGCCGCAGTACCGCCAGCGCCTCGTCCCGGTCGCGGGGCGGGCCCCACACCCCCTCGCCGACGATGCGCATCGCCCCGAAGCCCAGGCGGTGGACCGGCAGGTCCGCGCCGATGGAGAAGGTCCCCGACAGTTCGGCGATGCGCGGTGTGGCGTGCAGGTCGGTCACGATGGCCCTTCCGGGCGGCGCTGGGGCCGCATGCTCAGAACGTGTGGGTGGAGGAGCTCCGCCGCGTGGTCCCCGCGTACGCGGATCCGCACACGCGGCGGTGTCGCGGGCAGGATCTCAGGAGGCGCGTGCGCTCGCAAGACGCCACGGGGCCCACGGCGCTTCCGGCTCCGCGGAAACGCTGCCGAGGGCGCCCTCGGCAGCGGCCGCGCCCGCCGGGCGAGTGGCGCCGCGGTGCCTCACGCGCCCGCGTCGCGGCGTGCCACGGAGGCCAGGTCGGCCTCGATGCACGCGGTGGTCTCCACCAGGGCGGGGAGCAGGTCGCGTCGCACGTCCTCTATCGAGGACCGGTTGGCCTGGGCGGACACGTTCGCGGCCGCGATCACCCTGCCCGACCCGTCTCGGACGGGGGCGGCCAGTGAGCGCAGCCCCTCCTCCAGTTCCTGGTCGACGATGGCGTACCCCTGTTCGCGCACCCGCTCCAGTTCGGCGCGCAGCTCGGCCGGATCGGTGATGGTGAACCTGGTCAGCGGTCGGAGCTCCACCCGCTCCAGGTAGGCGTCGATGTCGCGGTCGTCGCGCCAGGCCAGCAGCACGCGGCCCATCGAGGTGGCCGAGGCGGGGAAGCGCGTCCCCACGCTGATGGACACCGCCATGATGCGCGAGGTCGCCACGCGCGCCACGTAGAGCACGTCGTCGCCCTCCAGCACCGACACCGAGGCGGACTCGTGCACCCGTGCGGACAGGTCCTCCAGGTGGGGCTGGGCCACCTCCGGCAGCCCGGCGGAGGCGACGTAGGCGTAGCCCAGGTCCAGTACGCGCGGAGTGAGCGAGAACAGCCTGCCGTCGGTGCGCACGTAGCCCAGGTCGACCAGGGTGAGCAGGAAGCGGCGGGCCGCGGCGCGGGTGAGGCCGGTCTCGCGCGCGACCTCGCTCAGCGTCATGGAGCGCCGTTCCGCGGAGAAGGCGCGGATGACCGTCAGACCGCGCTCCAGGGACTGCACGAAGTGGGCGCCGCGTGCCGTTTCTTCTTCGGTGGGCATGGGGCCTTCCTGGTTCGGGTGTGGGGGGCGGTGCCAGAACTCACAGGGATGTTCTCATACCGAACAGAAGCGGTCGCACATGCGATCTCTTGACCCTGTCTGTGATCGGCGCTAACGTCATAGCCAAGATGTTCGCTGTGAGAACATGCATTCGCTATCCGAACGGGAGTGCCCCATGATCGTGCCCCTGGACGAGGCGGTACGCGAACTCGTCCACGACGGTGACACCATCGCCCTGGAGGGGTTCACCCATCTCATCCCCGTGGCGGCGGGGCACGAGATCATCCGCCAGGGCCTGCGCGACCTCACCCTGGTGCGCATGACGCCCGACATCGTCTACGACCAGCTCATCGGCGCCGGGTGCGCCGGCAAGCTCGTCTTCTCCTGGGGCGGCAACCCGGGTGTCGGCTCGCTGCACCGCTTCCGCGACGCCGTCACCTCCTCCTGGCCCGTACCCCTGGAGATCGAGGAGCACAGCCACGCCGGAATGGCCAACCGCTACGTCGCGGGCGCCTCCGGCCTGCCCTTCGCCATCCTGCGCGGCTACAGCGGCACCGACCTGGTCGAGAACAACCCCAACATCAGGACCGTCACCTGCCCCTTCACCGGACAGGAACTGGCGGCCGTGCCCGCGCTCAACCCCGACGTCACCGTCGTGCACGCCCAGCGCGCCGACCGTGACGGCAACGTGCAGCTGTGGGGCATCACCGGCATCCAGAAGGAGGCGGTCCTGGCCGCCGACCGCGCCCTGGTCACCGTCGAGGAGGTCGTGGACACGCTCGACCCCGTCCCCGGCCAGGTGATCCTGCCCGAGCGCGTCGTGGACCGGGTCAGCGTCGCCCCCGGCGGCGCGGCGCCCTCCTACGCCCACGGCTACTACGAGCGCGACAACGAGGCCTACCGCGCCTGGGACGCCGTCGGCCGCGACCGCGAGGCCTTCACCGCCTGGCTGGAGGAGCTCATCGCCGCCCCCACCACCCCCGAGCCCGCCGGGAGGGGCCTGTGACCACCGTGACCTGGACCTCCGACGAGATCATGACCGTCACCGCGGCCCGCTCGCTGCGTGACCGGATGTCGTGCTTCGTCGGTATCGGACTGCCCAGCACCGCCGCCAACGTGGCCCGCCGCACGCACGCGCCGGGGCTGTGGATGATCTACGAGTCCGGCACCCTGGGCACCGTCCCGGGCCACCTGCCGCTGTCCATCGGCGACGGGATCCTCGCAGACACCGCCGACACCGTGGTCTCGGTCCCCGAGGTCTTCAACTACTGGCTCCAGGCGGGACGGATCGACGTCGGCTTCCTCGGCGCGGCCCAGATCGACCGGTACGCCAACATCAACACCACCGTCATCGGCGACTACGCCGACCCCGAGGTGCGTCTGCCCGGGGCGGGAGGCGCCCCCGAGATCGCCGCCTCCTGCCGCGAGGTCACCGTGATCATGCGGCACAGCCGCCGCGCCTTCGTCGACCGGGTCGACTTCGTCACCTCGGTGGGCCACGGCTCGGGCCCCGGCGACCGCGAGCGCCTGGGCCTGCGCGGTGCCGGTCCGATGCGGGTGATCACCGACCTCGGCGTGCTCGAACCCGACCCCCTCACCCGCGAGCTCGTCCTGACCGGCGTGCACCCGGGGGTGGAGCCGGACGCGGTCCGGGAGGCGACCGGATGGGACCTCGCGGTGGCCGGGGACCTCGCCGTCACCCCCGAGCCCACCGACGCCGAGCTGTCGGTGGTGCGGTCCCTGACCGGGGGCTCCTGAGGGTGCGGGGAGACCCGCGCCCCACCGTTGCCTGACGTTGTTAGGTTCACGTTCGTCCACGGCCGGACCCGTCCCGGCAGCACCACACCCAGGAGGCCCACGGTGACCGACGTCCACATCCTCGACGCCGTCCGCACACCCTTCGGCAAGTACGGCGGCGGCCTGTCCAAGGTCCGCCCCGACGACCTGGCCGCCCACGTCGTCGGCTCCCTCGTCGAACGCGCACCCGGCCTGGATCCCGCCACCGTCGACGAGGTCGCCCTCGGCAACGCCAACGGCGCGGGCGAGGAGAACCGCAACGTCGCCCGCATGGCCGCCCTGCTGGCCGGGCTGCCCACCTCGGTGCCCGGTGTCACCGTCAACCGGCTCTGCGGCTCCGGCATGGAGGCCGCCATCCAGGCCAGCCGCGCCATCCAGGTCGGCGACGCCTCCCTGGCCGTGGCCGGGGGAGTGGAGTCCATGAGCCGGGCCCCCTGGGTGATGCCCAAACCGGCCAAGGGCTTCCCCGCCACCGACGCCACCCTGCACTCCACCACCCTGGGCTGGCGCATGGTCAACCCCCGCATGCCCGGGAGGTGGACCGTCTCCCTGGGCGAGGGCACCGAGGGACTGGCCGAACAGCACGGGATCACCCGCGCCGACCAGGACGCCTTCGCCCTGGCCAGCCACGCCAAGGCAGCCGAGGCCTGGGCCAAGGGGGTCTTCGACGACGAGATCGTCCAGGTCCCCGGCGCGCACCTGGAGCGCGACGAGTCCATCCGCGAGCCCTCCGCCGACAAGCTCGCCGGGCTCAAGCCCGCGTTCCGCTCCGAGGGCACCATCACCGCCGGGAACGCCTCACCCCTCAACGACGGCGCCGCCGCCCTGCTGCTGGGCGACCGCGCCGCCGCCGAGGCCGCCGGGCTGGAGCCCATCGCCCGCATCGCCGGACGCGGCGCCGCCGGAGTGGACCCCGACGTGTTCGGCATCGGTCCCGTCTGCGCCGCCGAGATCGCCCTCGAACGCGCCGGGATCGGCTGGGGCGACCTGTCCGTCGTCGAGCTCAACGAGGCCTTCGCCGCCCAGTCCCTGGCCTGCGTCCGCAGTTGGAAGGGGCTGGACCCCGACATCGTCAACCCCAACGGCGGCGCCATCGCCATCGGCCACCCGCTGGGCGCCTCCGGTGCCCGTATCCTCGGTTCACTCGCCCACGAGCTGCGACGGCGCGGCGGGGGCTGGGGACTGGCCGCGCTGTGCATCGGGGTCGGCCAGGGCCTGGCCGTCGTCCTGAAGGCCTGAGGGTCCGGGGCCGCCCGGACCAGGGGCCCACGAGCCCGGAGCGGTGCGGAGAACACGCCCCAGGCCACCGGAAGCCGGTACCGCACGAACGAAGGAAACCGTCATGTCCACTCCACCCGACGCGGCGCACACGCAGTCCGGTCTGTACGTGCCCGGCTACGTCCGTGACCACGACACCCACCCCCCGCTGGACTTCCCCGGCTACAAGAGCACGGCCCTGCGCCACCCCAAGCGCCCGCTCACCCTGCTCCCGCACATGCTCACCGAGGTCACCTCGCCGGTCCTGGGCCAGGACCGGGTCGGCGAACTCGACCACGACCTCACCCGCCAGCACGAGGAGGAGCCCCAGGGCCAGCGCATCATCGTGCACGGCCAGGTCCGCGACAGCGGCGGCAAGCCCGTCCCCAGCACCCTGGTGGAGGTCTGGCAGGCCAACGCGGGCGGGCGCTACCGCCACGCCCGCGACAACTGGCCCGCCCCGCTCGACCCCCACTTCACCGGGGTCGGCCGCACCATGACCGACGCCGAGGGGCGCTACCGGTTCGTCACCATCCGCCCGGGCGCCTACCCCTGGGGCAACCACCCCAACGCCTGGCGGCCCGCGCACATCCACTTCTCCCTGTTCGGGAGGGCCTTCACCCAGCGGCTCGTCACCCAGATGTACTTCCCCGACGACCCGCTGTTCTTCCAGGACCCCATGTGGAACTCGGTGCCCGACCCCAGGGCCCGCGAGCGCATGCTGTCCAGCTACGACCACGACACCACCGAACCCTCGTGGGCGCTGGCCTACCGCTGGGACATCGTGCTGCGCGGACGCGAACAGACCCCGTTCGAGTCCGAGGAAGAGATCCTGGAGGACGACGAGTGAGCACGTACCCCACCACCCCGGCCCAGACGGTCGGCCCCTACCTGCACATCGGCCTGCCCTGGCCCGACGGCCCCTACGCCGTGGCCGAGGGCACGCCGGGCGCCGTGTGGATCCGCGGCACCGTCTACGACGGCGCGGGCGAGGTCGTCCCCGACGCCGTCATCGAGACCTGGCAGGCCGACCCCGACGGGCGCTTCGACCACCCCGACGACCCGCGCGGGGCCAGGAGCTACCCGGGCTTTCGCGCCTTCGGCCGCTGCCCCACCGACGCCGACGGCGGCTACGGGATCCTCACCCTCAAGCCCGGCGCCGTTCCGGGCCCGCACGGCGACCAGGCTCCGCACATCGACATCTCGGTGTTCGCGCGCGGCATGCTGAACCGGGTCGTCACCCGCCTGTACTTTCCCGAGGAGGAGGCCGCCAACGCCGCCGACCCGGTACTGGTCGGCATCGAGGACCCGCAGGCCCGCGCCACCCTCGTCGCCCGACGCGAGGGGGACGGGTACCGTTTCGACGTCCGTCTCCAGGGCGAGGGGGAGACCGTCTTCTTCGACATCTAGAGGACGTGCCGGAAACGTCGCCGGTGTGAACCAGGGGGCTTCCTCCGCGGTGATCCCGTACCTGTGGCGGGGTCGGCCCTTCGAGAGGCGCCACGAGTACGGGATCACGCCGGGACGGACCGGCCCGGCGGCCCACGACACGGAGGGGAACCCATGACCGGCCTGTTCGACGGTGTCTTCGACCACGGCCCCGTAGCCGGACTCACCGACGACACCGCCTGGCTCCAGGCCCTGCTCGACGTGGAGGCCGCACTGGCGCGCGCCCTCGCCGACACGGGGTCCCTGCCACCGGAGCGGGCCGAGTCCATCGCCGCCGCCTGTGCCGCCGACCGCTACGACCCGGCCGAGCTGGGCCGGGCCGCGGCGGGCGGCGCGAACCCGGTCATCCCCCTGGTCGGGGAGCTCACCGCGCGGGTACGCGAGACCGACCCCGAAGCGGCACGCCACGTGCACCGGGGAGCCACCAGCCAGGACGTCATGGACACCGGCGCCATGCTGCTGGCCCAGCGCGCGGGCGGCGCCCTGCGGTCGGAACTGCGCGCCCTCGCCGACCACCTGCGCGACCTGGCCGCAACGCACCGCACCACGCCCATGCCCGGCCGCACCCTGCTCCAGCAGGCCCTGCCCACCACCTTCGGGGCGGTCGCAGCAGGATGGGCCAACGGACTCTCGGAGGCCGCCGACCAGCTCGACCACGTGCTGCGCGGGCGCCTGGCCGTCCAGTTCGGCGGCGCCGTCGGCACCCTGGCCTCCCTCGGCCCGGACGGCCCCGCCGTCACCGCGGCCCTGGCCGCGCGCCTGCGCCTGGCCGAGCCCGTCCTGCCCTGGCACACCGAGCGCGGCCGGATCGCCGAACTGGCCGCCGTCCTGGGACGGATCTGCGGCGCCGTCGGCACCGCCGCCCAGGACATCGTGCTGCTGGCCCAGACCGAGGTCGGCGAACTGGTCGAGGAGGGCGGCCCCGGTGTCGGCGGCTCCTCCACCATGCCGCACAAGCGCAACCCCGTCGCCGCCGTCAGCGCCCTGGCCTGCGCACGCCAGGCCCCGGGACTCGTCGCGAACCTGTTCGCCGCACAGATCCAGGAGCACCAGCGGGCCGCCGGGAGCTGGCACGCCGAGTGGCTGCCCCTGACCGACCTGCTGCGCCGCACCGGCTCCGCCGTGGCCTGGCTGCGCACCAGCGCCGCCCGGCTGCGCGTGGACACCGGGCGGATGCGGGCCAACCTGGACGCCACCGGCGGCCTGGCCCTGTCCGAGCGCGTCACCACCGACCTGGCCCCCGAGCTCGGCCGCATGGACGCCCACAGCCTGGTCACCGACGCCTGCCGGGAGGCCGCCGGCTCCGGACGGGACCTCGTCGAGGTCCTCACCGAACGCCTCGACGGCGTCCGCGACCGTGAGCGGATCCGCGGCCTGCTCGACCCGGCGGGATACCTGGGCTCGGCCGCGGCCTTCACCGACCGGGTCACCGGGGCGGGAACGGGTAGGACCGGCCGCGCGGAACCCACCGACAGCGAAGAAGGAGTACGGACACCTCATGAGCGTTGACCTCCACCACACCGAGAGCGGACCGGCCGACGCGCCGCCCCTGCTGCTCGGAGGCTCCCTGGGCACCACCACGCGGATGTGGGAACCACAGGTCGAGGCGCTCTCGACCGTCTTCCGGGTGATCCGCCTCGACCACCGCGGACACGGGCGGTCGCCCGTCCCCGAGGGCCCCTACACCATGGCCGACCTGGGCAGCGACGTCATCGCGCTGATGGACCGGCTGGGCATCGAGCGCGCCCACTACGCGGGGCTGTCCATCGGCGGCATGGTCGGCCAGTGGCTCGCCATCCACCACCCCGAGCGCATCGACCGCCTGGCCCTGCTGGCCACCGCCCCGTACATGGGCCCGCCCCGGAACTGGCGGGACCGCGCCGCCCTGGTGCGCGCCGAGGGCACCGGCGCCGTGGCGGACTCGGTGGTGGAGCGCTGGTTCACCCCGGACTTCGCCGAGGGCCACCCCCGGGAGGTCTCCCTGCTGCGCGAGCAGATCGCCTCCACGGCGCCGGAGGGGTACGCGGGCTGCTGCGGTGCCATCGAGACCTACGACGTGCGCGAGGACCTGCACCGGATCACGGCTCCCACGCTGGTGGTCGCCGGGGCCGACGACCCGGCCACGCCGCCCGCCGGGAACGCCGAGCTGATCGCCGAACGCGTCCCCGGAGCGCGCCTGGCGGTGCTGGAGGACGCCGCGCACCTGCTGTCCTGGCAGCAGAGCGCGAAGGTGAACACACTGCTCACCCAGCACTTCGCGTCCGCGGACCGCCACGCCTCGGGGATGCGGGTGCGCCGCGCCGTGCTGGGCGACGAGCACGTGGACCGGGCCGAGGCGCGCAAGAGCGCGTTCACCGAGCCGTTCCAGGACCTCATCACCCGCTACGCGTGGGGGGAGGTCTGGACCCGCCCGGGGCTGGACCGGCGCACCCGCAGCTGCATGGTGCTCACCGCGCTGGTCGCACACGGCCACTGGGCCGAGCTGGCCATGCACGTGCGCGCGGCGCTGCGCAACGGGCTGAGCCAGGACGAGATCGGCGAGGTGTTCCTGCAGGCGGCGGTCTACTGCGGGGTGCCCGCCGCGAACAAGGCGTTCGGCATCGCCCAGGAGGTCTTCACCGAGCAGGCCTGAGGCCGTCGCGTCGGTGCCCGGCCGGGGACTCGGGCCGGGCACCCGGGAGGTGCCGGGTCAGCGCTTGAAGGCGACGCCCGCCAGCTCCCACAGCTTCACCTCGGGGCTCTCCGGGCGGAACCGGGGCTCGGAGCCGGGCATCCGCCAGGTGGCGCAGTCCACCGCGCGGGGACCCTCGTCGCGCCCGTCGAGCCAGGGGCTGGACAGCTCCAGGCCCTCGAAGACCACGGAGGCCTCCTCGGGACTGCGCACGCGTCCCCAGGGGGTGCCGAAGGACAGGATCTTGTCGGTCATCCAGGTGGCGGAGTCCGGGTCGTCGGAGACGATGTGGGAGAAGATGACGCACGAGCCCGGTGCGAGGCGGCCCATGAGCGAGCGCACCATGCCGAACGGGTCGCTGTCGTCGGGCAGGCAGTGCAGGAGCGACACCAGCATCACGCACACGGGCTGGTCCATGTCGATGAGCCTGGTGGTCTCGGGGGCCCCCAGGATCTCGTCGGTGTCACGGATGTCGGCCAGCAGGAAGGCGGTCTCGGCGCTGTCGCTGATCAGCGCACGCCCGTGCGCGAGCACGATGGGGTCGTGGTCGACGTAGAGGACCCGGGCGCGGGGGTTGGCCCGCTGGGCCGCGTGGTGGGTGTTGTTGGCGGTGGGCAGGCCGGCCCCCAGGTCGAGGAACTGCTCCACCCCCTGTGCGGCGACGTGCTCGACCGCGCGTGAGAGGTAGGCGCGGTTGTCGTTGGCGAAGGAGACCAGTTCGGGTATGCCGTCCGCGAGCGCCTCACAGGCCTTGCGGTCCGCCTCGAAATTGTCCTTGCCCCCCAACAGGAAATCGTACATGCGTGCGATACTGGGGGTTTCCATGTCGATGTTGGGAGGAAAGTGATCGGTCATAGAGGGGCACCCATCTGAGGAAGTGGCGAGGAGCTTTCTCTGGCCGAATGGTAACCGTGTTCACGCACTCTTACCGGAGTTTTCGATAACAAAGTCCAGAGTGCGTATTCGGTTGCCTCATGTTCGCATTAGAGTCCTGGTCACGGGTGTCCGAAACCGGGCAGGTCATCGACCACCGCCCCGGGAGCCGCGGCTCTGACGCGCTCTCCGGCTCCGTCGGGCGGACTCGGCGGCGCGGGAAGGGGCGGTGAGGACCAGAACGCCGCGGCCGAGGACGGGGCCGCGCCGGGTGGCGAAGGGGGAGCGGTATCGGTTTCGAATACCGCGTCATCACCGTTTTCGCCGAATGTCGTCTCTTCGACCGAGGATCCTTTTGCCGCGGTCGCGGAAAGCGCTCTGACCTGCGCCATGAGCGCACGCCGTTCCCGGCCCAGCCAGCGGGTCAGCGCGAACGGGTCGCGGTCGGCCTCGGCGCCCAGCTCCGCCACCGCCGCCGCCAGGTGCGCACACCTGGAGTCCCACCGGTCGCAGGAGCACGTCGCCACCAGATCGTCCCATCCGCGCGGCACCAGGTCCCACCCCAGCAGCGAGAACACTTCGGCCGCCGCCACCGGCAGCTCACCGGCCAGCACCCGGGCACGGAACACCGGCTGTGAGGCCAGCGCCGCGCACAGGCGCTCCCACTCGGCTTCGGGGACGACCGTGCGGATCAGGCTCACCTCGTGCACGCCCGGGCCGCGCACACGCCCCGCGACCTCGCCCGGGCGCACTGTCAGCCGCTCGACACGGACGGCCCCCGGCGCCCGGCCGGGCCCTCCCAGGGCCCCGGCGACCAGGGAGGACCACGTACTCATCCGGCCACCGCCTCCGGGGACAGCCGCACGACCTCGCGCAGGTCCTCCACCGACAGCCCGGTCAGCCACGTCTCGCCGGTGGCCACGGCGCTGTCGGCCAGCGCGCTCTTGCGTTCGATCATCTCGTCCACCCGCTCCTCGACCGTGCCCACGCACACCATCTTGCGCACCTGCACGTCCCGCCGCTGGCCGATCCGGAAGGCGCGGTCGGTGGCCTGGTCCTCCACCGCCGGGTTCCACCAGCGGTCCACGTGCACCACGTGGTTGGCCGCGGTCAGGTTCAGCCCCGTCCCCGCGGCCTTGAGCGAGAGCAGGAACACCGCCGGGCCCTCCAGGGTCTGGAAGCGCTGGGTCATCTCCTCCCGCTCCGCCCGCGAGGTGCCCCCGTGCAGCCACAGCACCGGCACTCCCAGCCGTGAGCGCAGGTAGGGGGCCAGCCGCTCGCCGAAGCGCGCGTACTGGGTGAAGCACAGGGCCTTGTCCCCCTCGGCGGCGGCCTCGCCCAGGATCGCCTCCAGCCGCTCCAGCTTGCCCGAGCGCCCCGACAGCGCCGAGCCGTCACCCAGGAACTGGGCCGGGTGGTTGCAGATCTGCTTGAGCCGCGTCATCGTCGCCAGCACCAGCCCCTTGCGCTCCTTCTCGGTGGCCTCGGCCATGCGCTCGCCCATGTCGTCCACCACCGCCTTGTACAGCGAGGCCTGTTCGGGGGTGAGCGTGCACCAGGTGCGCATCTCCAGCTTCTCGGGCAGGTCGGAGATGATCGACCGGTCGGTCTTGAGGCGGCGCAGCACGAACGGCCCGGTCATGCGGCGCACGAGGCCGGTGTCGGGGCCCTCCTCGCCGCTGACCGCCTGCTCGAAGGCCGGTGCCGTGCCCAGAAGCCCGGGGTTGGCGAAGTCCATGATCGACCACAGCTCACCCAGGTTGTTCTCCACCGGTGTGCCGGTGAGCGCGATCCGGGTGGTCGCGGGCAGCGACCGCACCGCCCGCGCCTGGCGCGTGCCGTGGTTCTTGAGCGCCTGGGCCTCGTCGCACACCACCCGGTGCCAGGGCATGCCCGACAGCTCCCCGGCGTCGCGGGCGACCACCCCGTAGGTGGTCACCACCAGGTCGCACGCCCCCACCAGGCGGGCCAGCGCGTTGCCGGTGGGCCGGTCCGGGCCGTGCTGGACGTGCACCCTCAGCGAGGGCGCGAACCTCTCGGCCTCGCGCCGCCAGTTGCCCACCAGCGAGACCGGGCACACCAGCAGGGTCGGCCCCGGCGGGGTGCTCCCGGCGCGCTCCTCGGTGAGCAGGGCCAGCAGCTGCACGGTCTTGCCCAGCCCCATGTCGTCGGCCAGCACCGCGCCCAGGCCCAGTTCGCCCAGGAAGCGCAGCCACGCCGCGCCCCGGTCCTGGTAGGGGCGCAGCGTGCCCCGGAACCCCGGCGGGCTTCCCAGGGGACGCGGCTCGGCCTTGGCGCCCCCGTCCAGCAGGGCGCCCAGCGGCCCGGAGGCGACCACGTCGGTGACGGGCAGGGGCGCCGTGTCCTGAGCGCCGATGGCCGTACGCAGCGCCTCTTCGGTGCGCATCCAGTGGCCGCCGCGCCGTTCGAGCAGGTCCAGGGCGGCGCTGACCTGGCCGGGGTCCACCTCCATCCACCGGCCGCGCACCCGCACCAGGGAGCGCTTGAGGCGGGCGAGTTCGGCGAGTTCGGCCAGTTCGTCCTCGGTGAGCGGCTCCGCGGACCCGTCCTCCCCGCCCCGCAGGAGCGCCTCGAAGGACACGTTGACCAGGTCCGAGGGGCCCACACCGCCGCTTCCGCGCCTGCGGGGGGCCTCCTCGACCGTCACGCGCAGGCCCAGGGCCGGTCGGGTCCGCCACTCGGGCAGGACCACCGAGAAGCCCGCCCCGCTCAGCCGGGGCGCCGCCTCGGCCACGAACTCCTGGGCGCCCTCGGTGCTGAGCAGCATCCGGGTCGGGGCCAGGTCGCGCAGCGCGCGGCGCAGCGGCGGGTGGTGGCGTGCGGCCCGGCGCAGGTCGGCCAGGGCGGTGGTGCCCACGTCGGCGGGCAGCCAGGCGGCGCCCTCGCCCCGCCACACCTGTTCCAGGGGCAGGCGCAGGCCGGGGTCGGTGACCGAGCGCACCCAGAACTCGACCGTCCACGGCCCGTCGCGGTCGGGTTCGCGCAGCAGGAACAGCAGCGCCGCCCGTCCCGCGCCGCGCACCCGGGAGCGCCACTCGCGCAGCGGACCGCGCAGCCGGGCCGCGGTGTCGGCGTCGACCCGGGAACGGTCGCCGGTGAGCGCGGCGGCCAGCCGCCGGCCGGGGGCGGCCTCCTCGGCTCCGTCGGGTCCCGGGGCCGCGCCGCGGCGGGGACCGCGTGCCAGGCGGCGGGCCACCGCGTCGGTGAGCAGCTCCAGGGGGGCGAGCACGCAGGCGCGGGCGACCGCGTCCGGGGGCTCCCCGGGCAGGTGGGCGCGCGCGGAGGGCGGCAGGGCGGCGGTGAGCGCGGACAGGTGCTCCTCGGCCCAGTCCAGGGGCGCGGGCCGCCAGCGCGCCCGGGGCGGGTCGCCCACCAGGTCGGGCAGCACGCACCCGGAGGCGGCCACCCGCTCGGCGAAGTCGCGGACCGCCCGCAGGTGGGCCAGGGAGGGGCCGAGCCGGGCCCGCGGGGGAGGGGCGGAGGCCAGGAGGGCCTCGGCGGAGGCGGCGTCCAGCCGCAGCGCGGGCACGCTCCAGGGATGGAGGGCCGCCGGGGCGGAGCCGGGGGCCCCGGTGGAGGCGAACGGGGCGTGGACCTCGCCCGGCAGGGTCAGGTCCAGGTGTCCGGCCCTCGCGGTGACGGGTCCGGGTCCCGGGGTCCGCAGCAGGGCGTGCAGACCGCGGGCGTCCAGAGCGAAGGGGTGCGGCCGGGGCCGGCCGTGCGCGTCCTTCGGCGGGGAGGCGGGGGAGGGGTCGGTCTCGGCCCACACCGCCAGCGCGTCCCCGGTCCACACACCGTGCAGAACCCGCACCGCGCCTCCCGTGTCCTCGCCGACCATGGGCCCCAGTATGGCCGGAGCCGACGACAGCCCGTCACGGGTGCCCGGAGCCTGGGGACGCGCCGGGCCCCCTCACCGTTGATCTTGCTCTTGGTGGCACTGTCGGCGCCCCACAGTGCCACCAAGAGCAAGATCAACGGGGGCGGGCGTGCCAGGGGCCCGCGCTAGGGCCGTGTGCGGTGGGTGCCGCTGGGGCCTCGCGCAGCGGGGCGGGTGCTCGCCGTACACGCCCTAGAGGTTGCGCGGCACCTCGTTGCCCACGGCGACGATGCCCTCGCGCATGCGCGTGCGCCACAGCAGCAGACCGCCGATGACGAAGAACACGATCAGCGACAGGATCGCCGCGCGGTAGCCGCCGGTGAGCGAGACGGCCACGGTCACGGTCAGCGATCCCAGGAAGCTCGATCCCTTGTCCGAGATCTGGTACAGGCTGAAGTACTCCGCCTCACGGCCCCTGGGGATGAGCTGGGAGTACAGAGACCGGGCCAGGGACTGGGTGCCGCCCAGCACCAGGCCGATGCCCACGCCCATGGTGACGAACAGCGGCACGTTCCCGGCCGGGAGGAAGTAGGCCGACGCCACCAGCGCACTCCATATCCCGAGCGTGACCAGCACGGTGTTCTTCGAACCCAGGTGGCGGGCCACCCGGCCCGTCAGGAAGGCGCCGCCGAAGGCCACGAACTGGATGATGAGGATGGTCAGGATCAGGACGTCCTGCTCCAGCCCCAGGTCCTGCGTGGCGAACGGCGCGGCGTAGCGGATGGCCGCCTGCACGCCGTCGTTGAACAGGATGAAGGCCAGGAGGAAGAGGATGGTGTTCGGGTACCTGCGCATGTCCTTGAGCGTGTGCCCGAACTGGCGCAGCGACCGCCCCACCCCCGGACGGCCCCGGCCGCGCGCGGCCAGGGCGCCGTAGCGGTTGCGCAGCGGCTTGAGCGCCAGGACGGTGAACCCCGCCCACCACAGGCCGCAGGAGGCGAAGGCGATGCGCGCGGCGTCGTCCGCGCCGATGCCCAGGGAGTCCGCGCTGACCACCAGGCCCAGGTGGACGGCCAGCAGCAGGGCCCCGCCCAGGTAGCCGATGCCCCAGCCGGTGACCGACACCCGGTCGCGCTCGTCGGCCGTGGCGATCTCGGGCAGGAAAGCGTTGTAGACCACGCCCGACAGCCCGTACAGCAGGTTGGCCATCACGAACAGCACCGACGCCGCCAGGTAGCCGTCGGTGGCGAAGTACAGCCCCAGGGTGCACAGCGACCCGCTGGTGGCCAGCCAGAACAGCCACCGCTTCTTGTGCCGTGAGTGGTCGACCATCGACCCCACGACCGGAAGGAGCACGATCAGTGACAGGATCGCCACCGTGGTCAGCGCCGGGTAGAGCGCGTTGGGGTGGAGGGCGAGGAAGTCCATCCCGAGCGGGGCGAGGGCCAGCGACGGGTCCAGGCAGGCCTCGGCGTTCTCGGCCCCGGCCGACACGCACGCCAGGTTGCTCAGGTAAGGGCCGATGAGCACGGTCACCACCGAGGTGATGAACACCGAGTTGGCCCAGTCGTAGACGTACCACCCGCGCTGCTCGCGTCTGCGCTGGTCGGGGTCGGTGGAGGGAGAGCCCGTCTCCGTGGGAGCGGTCATGAGGGGGACTGTCCGTTCTGGAGGGGATGGTCGTTGCCGGTCCCGGTGGCCCGGGCGGGCGAGGTGCGGCCCGTCCACCGGCCGCGCCGCACCAGGAGCCGCTTGAGCCCGACGGTGTTGTCGGTGACGATGCCGTCCACGCCCGCGTCGAGCAGGCGCTCCATCACCGGGGGCTCGTTGATGGTCCACACGTGCACCTGTAGGCCCAGCCGGTGCGCGGTGTGGACCAGGTCCCTGCTGAGCACGGGGAAGGAGCCCTGCCACAGCGGGATCTGGGCGCACACCGGGACCTGGCTGGCCAGGGCGCGCAGCAGCGGCGACAGGGAGGCCGCGCGCAGCCGGAGCACGTCCAGGGGGCCGCAGGAGGTGGCGACGGGGCGGTCGAAGAGCCGCCGTGCCCGGTCCAGGCGGGACTGGCTGAAGGAGCCCACGCACACACGGTTCCAGGCGTTGGTACGGCGCAGCACGTCCACCAGCGGCCGGACGGCCTCGTCGGCCTTCACGTCGATGTTGAACCGGATCTCGGGCCAGGAGCCGAGCAGGTCCTCCAGCAGCGGCACCGGCTCGTGCCCGGCCACGCGGGCGCGGGCGACCTCACGGTGGGGCAGGTCGCCGATGGCGCCGGCCATGTCGGTGGCGCGGTCCAGGGTGTCGTCGTGGAAGGCCATGAGGACGCCGTCGCTGGTGGCGTGCACGTCCGTCTCCAGGTACGTGTAGCCGAGGTCGATGGCGTACTGGAAGGCGGTGGCCGTGTTCTCCAGTTCGGTCCGGCGCTCGCCCTGGTCGTCGATGAGCCACCCGCCTCGGTGGGCGAGGGCCACGGGTACGGGAGAGGAGAGGTAGGCGTCAGTCACGTGTGCAGTATGCCGGGTACGGGACGCGGTGCGCCCGTCGGCGTGTGCGCGGACGAATGCCGGAAAACCTGGAATGCCAGGTGGTACGGGGAGGGATCGCGGCCTCTCTGCAGGGTGAAGGCGGCCGTCATCCTCCCGGAAGGGACCTGTTCATGTCGCACACCCCCGCCCGTCACTCCTGCCCCCGCCCCCTCTGCGCCCGCGGCGCGTCCGCGCACCACCGCCCGGTCCGCACCCCCGCGCGCACTCCCCCGGCCCCGCACCGCACCTTCGCGCACCGGTGCGGTCCCCCTCTGCTGGCGGGCCACCGGACCCCCGGCGACGTGCGCCTGCTGGCCCAGAGCATGGCGGAGGTCCTGGTGGGCCGCCGCGCCATCGAGGTGCTGCGCGACCACGTGACCCTGTCGGTCCGCGAGGAGCTGCGCAGCATGCGCGGCACGGTCTCCTGCGAACTCGCCCCGCGGCTGACACGGGTGTTCCACCAGCGCTCCGACGCCGAGGGGGTGGAGGCCAGCGCCGTGATCCGCTGCGACCGCCGCTCGCGGGTGTTCGCCTTCCGGGCCCGTCACGAGGAGGGCCGGTGGGTGTGCACCCACCTGGAGACCGACGGCGTCGGCCGTCGCCGCTGCGGCCTGCCGATCGAGCCGACGCGCTGACCCCGCCGGGCCGGTCCGGCGTCGCCCGGCGCCGGACCGGCCCGCCCTCCTCCTGCGGAGCCGTGTCCACTTGCCGGACAAGTACCTGGATTTCCGGTAAGGGGCCTGGATAAGGTCCATGCGGGGCGCGCTCCTGACCGGGTGCGCCCCGCACCCGAGCGGCGGCACCCGACATGGTCCGCCGCGCCCGGCACGCGGTGGCCCCGAACGACGGCTCCACCGCCGAAGGAAAAGGAGAGGGCGGTCGCGGCGCTCTCCGCGCCGGGACGGCCATTCGTGTATGAAGCCTGACGACATCGTCCATCTGCACAGCCTCAGCGCGCCGACCCTGTCGCCCGACGGCGGCCGGGCGGTCTTCGCCCTGACCCGGCCGGACCTGGAGGAGGACGCCTACCTCGGCTCCCTGTGGTCGGTGCCCACCGACGGCTCGGCCCCGCCCGCCCGGCTCACCCGGGGGACCAGGGACAGCGGCCCGGTCTTCTCCCCCGACGGGCGGTGGATCGCCTTCCTGCGGCCCGACGAGAACAAGCGCCCCCAGATCCACGTCCTGCCCGCCGACGGCGGCGAGCCCTGGCAGACCACCTTCCACCCGCTGGGCGCCGGAGCCCCGCGCTGGAGCCCCGACTCCAGCCGGATCGCCTACACCGCGCGGATCCCCGAACCCGACCGGTACGTGGACGTCGAACCGGGCAAGGAGCCGCCCCGGCGCATCACCCGGCTCAAGTACCGGATGGACGGCCTCGGGTTCACCAACGACCGGCGATCGCACGTGTTCGTCTCCGCGCCCGTCGACCCCTCCGGCGAGGCGGGCGAGCCGGTCCAGGTGACCCGGGGCGACTTCGACCACCAGGCCGTTTCCTGGCGCCCCGACGGCGGCGAGCTGGTCTTCTCCGCCGATCGGCACGCGACCCGCGACACCGACCTGGTCACCGACCTGTGGGCGTGCGCGCCGGAGGAGGGCGCCGAGCCGCGCCGGGTCACCGCCGGGACCCTGGACGCGGGGGAGAGCGACTTCTCCGAGGACGGCGCCACCGTCTACTTCCGCGGCGACGAGCTCGGCCCCGGCCTGGACGACTTCGTGGGTCAGACCACCGCCCTGTGGTCGGTTCCCGCCGACGCCTCGGCCGCACCCGTCCGGCTGACCCCCGCCCACGACCCCAGGATGGCCGGAGGGCCGAAGGCCACCTCCCGGGGGCTGCTCGGCCTGGCGGAGAACAGGGGGGCGGTGGACCTGGTCCTGGTGCCCTTCGGGGGCGGCGAGCCCGAGACCGTCATCGGCGGCAGGACCCAGGTCCAGTCCTTCGACAACGTGGGCGGGGTCACCGTCGCGGTGGTCGCCGACGCGCGCGGCAGCGGCGAGCTGGTCCTGGTCACCGACACCGGCACGCGGGCGCTCACGGAGTTCGCCGGTGCCCTGGAGCCGCTGCCGACGACGGAGCTGACGGCGCACACGGACGACGGCCACCCCGTGCACGGTTGGGTCGCGGTCCCCGAGGGCGAGGGTCCGCACCCGGTTGTGCTGATGATCCACGGCGGCCCGTTCGCCCAGTACGGCCACCAGTTCTTCGACGAGACCCAGGTCTACGCGGCGGCCGGGTACGCGGTGGTCCTGTGCAACCCGCGCGGATCCTCCGGCTACGGGCACGAGCACGGCCGGGCCGTCATCGGCTCGGTGGGGCGCACCACCGCCACCGACGTCCTGGCCTTCCTGGACGAGGCGCTCAGGGACCAACGGCTCGACCGCTCGCGGGTGGGTGTCATGGGCGGCTCGCACGGCGGTTTCATGACCACCTGGATCGCGGCCCACCACGGCGACCGCTTCCGCGCGGCGATCAGCGAACGCGCGGTCAACGCGATCGAGAGCTTCCACGGCTCGTCCGACATCGGCGCCTTCTTCCCCGAGCCGCTGTACGGCCCGCCGGAGACCTGGGCCGAGGAGAGCCCGCTCACCCACGCCGACCAGATCGACGTCCCGTTCCTGATCATCCACTCCGAGGAGGACTGGCGGTGCCCCCTGGAGCAGGCGCAGCGCCTGTTCGTGGCGCTGAAGCGGCGCGGACACGAGACGGAGATGCTGCTCTTCCCCGGTGAGGGGCACGAACTGTCGCGTTCGGGGCTGCCCAGCCACCGGGTCGCCCGGTTCGAGGCGGTCCTGGACTGGTGGCAGCGCCACCTGTGAGGCGTGCCGGGGGCGGGGGGACGCCTCGCCCCCTTCCCCCGGCTCCTGTGATGCGTGCCACTTTTTCGGGGGACTTGACCCTGTTTTGACGTGTTCTGACGGGGGATAACAAGTTGCCGTTTCGGCGCGCTGGGCGGCTTTCCGGGCCTCTTGTTATGGAACCGCAGGCCAGAGGGTTGCCCAAGAGAAGGTAACGAAAGGGTCGCGTCCGGCCCGGGCGGTGGATTAGTGTTCCCTCAGGTCGGAACGCCCCGTTAGTCACCACAAGGGTGGCGGCGTCCGGTTTCCGTCGCACTCTGCTCGTCGACAGTCCTTTCCCAGGAGCAGAGGCCGCCGCAGCAACACCGGCGCACCTCCCGCGGCCCCTCTCGTACGCCGCCAGCCGGGATCCCCCTCTCACCACATCCCCACACGCCTGTTCCAGGCGTGTCCCAGGGATGCCCTGCGCCGGTAGACGGGTGATGGGAGGAAAGCAGTCGGTCCCTTGACTCGCACCCCCGAATCCAGCATGCGCCGTGTCGCGACGGTCGGTTGCGCCACCCTGGGCGCGGTCGTCCTGTCCTCGGGCGTCGCCCTCGCCGAACCCACCGAGGAGGAGGCCCGGGAGCGCCACGGGCAGCTCCAGGAGGAGCTCTCGGAGCTCAACGAGGCCTACAACCAGGCCGAGGAGGACCACGAGGCCGCCGAGACCGAGCTGGAGGACATCGAGGAGCGCCTCGGCACGGCCCAGGAGAAACTGGACGCCAAGTCGGACAAGGTCTCCGGGATCGCCCGGACCGCCTACACCGGGTCCACCCACAGCCTCTTCACGGTCCTGTTCGAGGGCGACCCGGACGCGTCCCTGCAGAACATCGCCGACCTGAACTTCCTCTCCGAGGGCCAGGACGAGGTCCTGGCCGACTACGTCGTGGAGGTGGAGCGCGCCGAGGAGCTGCGCGACCAGGCCGCCGCGGCGGAGGAGGACGCGGCCGAGGCGCTGGCCGAGGCCGAGAAGGCCCAGGAGGAGGGCGAGGCCGCCCTGGAGGAGCAGGCCGAGGTCCTGGAGAGCATGGGCGGGCAGGACCCGACCACCTCCGCGGCCTCCTCCGGCGGCGGAGGCACGGCGGCGGTGTCGGGAGACGTCCAGGCCGTCCTGGACTTCGCCCGCGCCCAGATCGGCAAGCCCTACGTCTGGGGCGGTACCGGGCCCGACAGCTACGACTGCTCGGGACTGGTCCAGGCCGCGTGGGCCCAGGCCGGGGTCAGCCTGCCCCGTACCACCTACGACCAGGTCAACGCCGGTACGCGGGTCCCCCGGGACCAGGTGCAGCCCGGCGACCTGCTGTTCTTCTACAGCGAGTCCTCCCCCAGCCACGTGGGGATCTACTCCGGCAACGGCAACATGATCCACGGCTCCAACCCGTCCAAGCCGCTGGAGGAGGTCTCCCTGGCGGCGTACTGGGACGGCGTCTTCACCGCGGCGGTCCGCGTCGGCTAGGAACCGCCCGAGGTCAGGAACATGAGGGTCACGAAGGTGCCGATGAGGATGAAGCCGACTCCGACGATGACCGGGACCACCGTCCCCGCCCGGCCCGGTGAGAAGTCCCGGACGGTGAACCGGGTCGGGCGCTCGGGGTCGTAGCGGACCCGTACCCGCTGGTCGACGAAGGTGCGGTGGACGGTGCTGGTGAGGCGGTGGCGCCGGTGCACCTCGCGTCCGTCGGGGAGCCGGAAGTGCACCGTGAACGGGTACACGGACACGCGGCGTCCGTCGACGTGCACATCGCCGTCCTCGCGCCAGGTGTCGGTGACGGTTCCCTCGGCCTCGGCGGTGTGCCGGCGCAGGACCAGGCGTGCACCCAGCGCCCTCCCGGCGACGGAGACCAGCAGGGCCGTGCCTATGAGCGTGAACACCAGGGGTATGAGGTCCGTGACCATGGTGTTCCACTCCGGTGGGGCGAGGAGTTCCATGCCCAGCAGCGCGGTGAGGAAGAGCAGGAAGAGCAGGGGGGCCACGATGTCCACGACCGCCGGACCGATGTCGGCACGCCTCCTCGGGTGGAGCGGGTAGAAACCCGCGCCGGGGGCGGGGAGGGCGGCCCGCTCGACCCGGACGGACCGGGGGTCGGTGGGGGAGTGGACCAGTTCGACGGGGGTGCCCTCACGGACGAGGTAGCCGCCCAGCCCCGAGGTGTCGACCGCGTGCCACGAGCGGCCGCGGCCGTCGTGCACCTCCACGGTGACGGTGTGCCCCTCGGGGCTGCGCCGGAGGGGGTGCACGGAGTGGACGACGCCCCGCGCGCGCACGCCCGACCGGTCCAGGTACCGCTGTTCGCGTCGCTTCCTGAGCACCGGAACCAGGCTCCGTACGGCGCGGTAGACCGCGAGGACGAGGACGGCGGTCCAAACGAGGGGGAGTACGAGGTCTAAGCCCACCGGATTGTTCTATCAGAGGGGCGGAGGCCGTAGAAGGAGTACTGTCGACCGGCACCGTTTTCCGGACCGGGGATGTTCCACGACCGTTTCGTGACACATGTGCGAAGGCCTCCACGGCGCGGTCAAACGAGGGTATGGTGACTGTGTGTCACTGAACAAGCACGTAGGGTCCCATGTTGACGGAGTGTCTCACCGTGGCCGGGTGGAACGGGTCCGCACCCGCGTCTTCCGCAACGACTGGAGTGTGCTGACACCGCCCGGCATCGGACGCTGGACCCCCGACCTGCGCGTCAGCGTCGTCATCCCGGCGCGCAACGGACAGCGCCGCCTCGACCTCGCCCTGGCCTCCCTGGCCGCGCAGACCTATCCCGGGGACCTGATGGAGGTCGTGGTCGTGGACGACCGCTCCTCCCCGCCCCTGCGACTGCCCGCGCTGCGTCCCGCGCACTGCCGCGTCCTGACCCCGCCCGACGGCGGTTGGGGCGCCGGATACGCCCGCGCCTACGGCGCCCACGCCAGCACCGGCGACATCCTGCTGTGGATGGACGCCGACATGGTCGTGTGCCCCGAGTTCGTCGAGGCCCAGGCCCGCTGGCAGCACGTACACGCCGAGGCGGTCACCCTCGGCCGGATCCGCTTCTCCCACACCGGCCCCGACAGCCCCGCCGAGGCACTGGCCCTGGCGCGCGCCGGCGCACTCCACCGGGCCCTGGACGCCGGCCGGCACCACGAGTGGGTCCACCGCCTCCTCACGGAGAGTGACGGCCTGCGTGACGCCGACCACCTGGGCTTCCACGCCTACCTCGGCGCGGCGGCGGCCGTGCGGCGCAGCCTCTACGAGGCCACCGGGGGAGTCGATCCCGGCCTCGACCTGGGCCAGGACACCGAGTTCGGCTACCGGCTCTGGCAGGCGGGCGCCGTCATGCTGCCCGAACCCGCCGCCACCGGCTGGCACGTGGGCCGCGCGGGTACCGCGCGCACCAGGCTGCCCTCCGAGCGCTTCCGTACCGAGGTGCTCGCCGAGTCCATGCCGCACCCGCACGCCTACCGTGAGCGTGTGCCCGTCCACCGGCGCCGGACCCCGCTCGTGCACACCGTCGTCGACGTCTCCGGTGCCCCCTACGACCTGGTCCGCGCCTGCGTGGACCGGCTGCTGGCCAGCGCCGAGACCGACCTGGCCGTCACCCTGGTCGCCGACTGGGAGGGGGCGGGACAGGGACGGCACGCCGCCGGCCTCCACCTGGACCTGAGACTGGCGCAGGCCACCTACCTGAGCGAACCCCGCGTCTCCTTCGCCGACTCCGCGCCCCGCACGGGATTCCCCTCGCCGTTCCTGCTACAGGTTCCGGTCTCCTGGGGACTGGGCCAGGTCGCCGTGTCCCGGCTGCTGGCCAGCGCCGAGCGCGCCCGCGCCGGACTCACCGAACTCTTCTCCGCCACCTCGCCCACACGCGACGCCGGGGTGCGGCTGTGGCGCACCCGTGCGCTGGCCCGGGCCATACGGGTGCGCGACGAGGGCGAGGACCTGGGAGACGTGGTCGCCGAGCTGCACGGCCGCTACCGCATCCACGCGGGCGAGGAGACGCTGACCGACCTGTCGCTGTACCGGTCGGTGCCGCCGCCTCCGCGCACCGAACCGGACCCGGTGGAGGTCGCCGCGCCGCTTCCGCCACAGGGAGGGCGCGATGCCCGGGAGGACACGGGCCGCCGTGGAGGCGCGCGTTCCGGCGGCTGGCTGCGCTCGGGGTGGGAGCGGACCCGCCGCCGGCTCCGGAGGGGGCGGGGGTAGACCGCGGGACCCGCGGCCCTTCCGCCCCTCCCGTCCGCTTCGCGCGAACGCTCCGGATCAGCTGATGGCGTTGATCGACTCCAGCAGCTTCCCGCGCAGGTCGTCGCTGATCGGCGCGGAACCCGTCTCCTCGGAGACGGCCTGCTGGCCCTCGGGGCTCACCACGTACTTCATGAACGCCTTGACCCTCTGCGCCGTCTGGTCGTCGGGGTAGTCCAGGCACACGACCTCGTAGCTGACCAGGACCAGCGGGTAGGTGCCCGACTCGGTCGTGCCGTAGTCCAGGTTCAGCGCCAGGTCGTACTCGCTGGGGTTCTCCTCGCGCTGCGGGGACTTGGCCACGACCTTCGCGGCGGCCTCGGGGGAGATCTCCACGAACTCGCCGCCGACACCGAGGTCCACCGTGGACATGCCGTGCGCGTGCGACATCTCCACGTAGCCGATCGCCCCCTTGGCCCGCTTGACCGTGTCGGCGATGCCGCTGTTGCCCTGCGCCGACTCGTACGCGGTGATCGGCCACTGCCCGCCCGGCTCGTGCGGCCACGCCTTCGGCGCCGCCTGGTGCAGGTAGTTGGTGAAGTTCTCGGTGGTCCCCGAGTCGTCGGAGCGGTTGACCGGGGTGATCGCCTTGTCCGGCAGGTCCACGTCCGGGTTGGCCTCGGCGATCTCCGGGTGGTCCCAGCGGGTGATCTCCTGGTTGAAGATCTTCGCCAGCGTCTCCGGGCGCAGGTTCAGCGAGTCCACGCCCTCCAGGTTGAACACCACCGCGATCGGCACCACGTACGCGGGCAGGTTGAGGGTGTCCGAGCCGCCGCACCGCTCCTGGGCGTCGGCGTTCTCCGCCGGGTCCAGGGCGGCGTCGGTTCCGGCGAAGGCCACCGCCCCGTCGATGAACTGGCTGCGGCCGCCTCCCGAGCCGATCGAGTTGTAGTAGACGCGTGATTCCTCGCACGCCGACTGGTAGCCGGCGATCCAGGTCGTCATCGCGTTCTCCTGGGCGCTGGAGCCGGCCCCCGACAGACTCCCGGAGAAGCACTCCAGGTCCTCGGGAACCGCCGGCGCGGCGCTTTCCGGAACGGCCTGGTCGCTGCCGCAGGCGGTGACCGCCAGCAGCAGACCGGCCAGCGCGGCCGACGCCGCGCCCCGGCGGGCGCCTCTGTGGCGCGGGGCGCCGGTCTTGGTGCGCTTGTTGGACGGGAGCACGACTGCTTCTATCCCCTTCGTCGGCGTCGGTGGTCCGTGGCCTGTGTTCACCGCGGCGCGTTCCCGGTCGGGCGCGTCGCCGCTGGTGATGGAGCACCGCCGAAGAATTTAACCACCGGCGGACCAGCACCCCCAAGGCGGCCCCGTGTGGGATGGCGCTCACCCGGACCGGTGACGGAGTGCATGACACGCGGGCGGGACGGGCACGGGTAGCTGCGTGATGAGCACGAACGACACGTCCACGGCCGCCGCTCCAACGTCAACCTACCGCCTGCAACTGCGTCCGGGGTTCACCCTGGACGACGCCGCCGGGCTGCTCGACTACCTGGACCGGCTCGGGGCCGGCGCGCTCTACCTTTCCCCGGTGCTCGCCGCGGCCCCGGGATCCCAGCACGGCTACGACGTGGTCGACCCCAGCCGGGTCTCGCCCGTCCTGGGCGGGGACACCGCCCGCGAGGCCCTGGCCGCCAAGGCGCACGACCTGGGCCTGGGCGTGGTCGTGGACATCGTGCCCAACCACGTGTCCGTGGCGCGGGCGGACGCCAACCCCTGGTGGTGGGACGTCCTCGCGCGCGGAAGGGACTCGGTGTACGCGCGCTGCTTCGACATCGACTTCGACGCCGGGCCGATCCTGGTCCCCGTGCTCGGCGACGACGGTGACGGCGGACGGGCCGCACTGGCAGAGCTCGCCCTGGCCGACGGCTGCCTGGTCTACCACGACAAGCGCTACCCGCTCGCCCCGGGCACCCACGCCCCCGGCGACCCGGTCGAGCGGGTGCACGAGCGCCAGCACTACCGGCTGGTGTCCTGGCGGCGCGGCGACGGCGAACTCACCTACCGGCGCTTCTTCGACGTCAGCGAACTGGCCGCCGTACGTGTGGAGGACCCCGGGGTCTTCGACGCGACCCACGCCGAGATCCTGCGCTGGGCCCGGCTGGGCCAGCTCGACGGCCTGCGGGTGGACCACGTGGACGGGCTCACCGACCCCGGCGGCTACCTGCGCAGGCTCGCCGAGCACTTCGGCGGCTGGGTGGTGGTGGAGAAGATCCTCGCACCCGGCGAGAGCCTTCCGCAGTCCTGGCCGGTCGCCGGAACCACCGGATACGACGCCCTGCGCGAGATCTGCGGAGTGTTCGTCGACCCCTCGGGGGAGGCCGACCTGACCACCCTGGCGCTGGACCAGGGGGTGGAGGTGGACGTCGTCGAGGCCGACGTGCGGGCCCGACGCCACGCCGCCACCGCACTGCTGCGCGCCGAGGTGCGGCGCATCGCCGCCCTGCTGCCGCCCCGGCCGCCCGAGGGGCGGGAGGAGCCCTCCGACGAAGCGGTGCGCCGGCGCGAGGAGGCCGTCGCCGAACTGCTGTGCTCCTTCGACGTGTACCGCTCCTACCTGCCCGAGGGCGAGCGGGACTGGGTCCGTGCGGTGGAGACCGCGGCCGAACGCCGCCCCGACCTGGCCTTCGAACTGGAGGTCGTCGACCGGCGGGTGCGCCGCGACCCCCACGGCGAGGCCGCGCGGCGCATCCAGCAGACCAGCGGGATGGTCGTGGCCATGGGCACCGAGAACACGGCGTTCTACCGGGCCACCCGGTTCGCCGCCCTCAACGAGGTGGGGGGCGATCCGGCCGACTTCGCCCTCACCCCGGACGAGTTCCACGACGGCGCGGCCCGCCGCGAGGCCTCCCGTCCCCGAACCATGACCACCCTGTCCACGCACGACACCAAGCGCTCGGAGGACGTGCGCGCCCGCCTGGCCGCCCTCTCCGAGGTGGCGGAGCCCTTCGCCGAGGCCGTGCGCCGCTGGACCGAGCGGTGCGCCCTGCCCGAACCCGCGCTCAACCTGCTGGGCTGGCAGACCCTGGTCGGCGCCTGGCCGATCGGGGAGGAGCGCCTGACCGAGTACCTGCTCAAGGCCGCACGGGAGGCACGCCTGGGAACCTCCTGGACCGATCCGGACACCGACTTCGAGGACCGCGTCCGCTCCTGGCCCGCCCGGGTCCTGGGCGACACGGCCCTGAGGGGGGAGGTCGTCTCGGTGGTGGAGTCGGTGCGCGAGGCCGGATGGAGCAACTCCCTGGGCCAGAAGGCCCTGCAACTCCTGGGGCCGGGCGTTCCGGACCTCTACCAGGGCACCGAGCTGTGGGACCTGTCCCTGGTCGACCCCGACAACCGCAGGCCCGTGGACTACCAGGCCCGCGCCGACCTGCTGGCCCATGTCGAGGGGGGGTGGCGCCCGCCGGTGGACGCCACCGGCGCGGCCAAGCTCCACCTGGTCCGTACCTGCCTGCGCACCCGGCGGGAACTGCGCCCGCAGGGGTATCTGCCGCTCACCGCCTCGGGGCCGGCCGCCCGTCACGCCCTGGCCTTCGCGCGTACCTCGCGGGGCGCCGCCCACCCCGGCCTGGCGGTGGTCGCCACACGTTTGCCGCTGACCCTGGCCGAGGCCGGGGGGTGGTCGGGCACCGCGCTGGCGCTGCCCTCGGGGCCGGGGACGTGGACCGACCGGCTCACCGGCCGTGTCATCGCACCGGAGCGCGCGGACGGGCTGACCCTGGCGCACCTGGAGGAGGTGCTCGACCGCTACCCGGTGGCGGTGCTGACCAGGGAGTGAGCGGGGCCGGGCGGCGGTCGGGCGTGTGGTCGGCCGGCACCGGCCGACCACGACAGGACGGTAGGCTGACCGCGATCATGACGCGCGCGAACACCCCACCCCACACCGGCCCCAGGCTGCGGATGCCCGGCTCCGTGGCGGCCGCCCTGGCCTGTCCCGCCTGCGGGCGCGGACTCGACCTCGGTGAGCGCGGGCTCGCCTGCACCGGCGGGCACAGCTTCAACGTGGCCCGCGAGGGGTACGCCAGCCTGCTCACCGGTGCCACGCCGCCCGGGACCGGCGACAGCAGGGAGATGGTCGCCGACCGCCTGAGGTTCCAGGAGGCGGGGCACCACGACCGGATCTCCGACGCGCTGTCCGCCGCCCTGGCCCGTGAGCTCACCGCGCCCGTGCCGCTGGTCGCCGACATCGGCGGCGGGACCGGCCGCCACCTGGCGCGGGTGCTGGAGGCCCTGCCGCACGCGGTGGGGCTGACCGTCGACGTGTCCAAGTTCGCCGCCCGCAAGGCGGCCCGGGTCCACGAGCGCGGCGGCGCCGTGACCGCCGACGCCTGGCGGGGGCTGCCACTGCGCGACGCCTCGGTGGACGCCCTGCTCAACGTGTTCGCGCCGCGGGGCGCCGCCGAGTTCCGCAGGGTGCTGCGCGACGACGGGGTGCTGCTGGTGGTCGTCCCGGCCGCCGACCACCTCACCGAACTCCGTGAGGCGCTGGGGCTGCTGGAGGTGGATCCGCGCAAGGAGGAGCGCCTCGCCGACTCCCTGCACGGGCACTTCGCCCCGGCCGGTACCGAGGAGCTGCGCTTTTCCATGGAACTGGGCCACGACGACGCCGCGACCGTCGTCGGCATGGGACCGAGCGCCCGGCACATCGCCGCGCGGGACCTGCTCGCGCGCATCGCGAACCTGCCCGCACCGGTGCCGGTCACCGCGTCGGTGCGGCTGCACACCTACCGGCCGCGCCGCTGAGGGGTGTGGGCCGAGGGGTCCGGGGTGCCGCCGGCCGGTTCGGGACACGCCGGGGCGGGGAAACCGGTTCCGTCCGAGCCGCGTCCTGCGCGGATCCGCGGTGCGGGGTTCGCGGGGGCCGGCCGTGTGCGGGCACGCCGAGGCGGGCGAAGGTTCAGCACCCCCCCCGGTAACCAGAGAACCGCGTATCCGTCGCGCCCGCCAGGCCGGGTTCCGGCCTGTGGACGGCCCGCCGCCATCCGCGCGGCGAAGGCCCGGAAGAAGGCCCAGAAGAAGGACAAGCCGCGCATCAGGGACGGCCGCGGATGGTGGGCGCGCAGGCCGGGTAGGTCACCCTCCGTGAGTGAATCGGAGACCATCACGACCACGTCCCACGCCAGCGGCGCCTCCGCCGTCACGGGACGCGGCGTCAACGGCGACTTCGCCGTCTGGGCACCCCACCGCGAACGCGTGCGCCTGCGCCTGTACGGCACCGGCGACGCCGACGGACCCGCGGAGCGCGACGTCCCCATGCGGCGCGATGACGACGGCTGGTGGCGCGCCCAGGTCGACGGGGCCGGACCCGGCACCGAGTACGCCTACCTCCTGGACGAGGACTCCCAGCCCCTGCCCGACCCGCGCTCGCTCCGCCAGCCACACGGAGTCCACGGACCCAGCCGCGTCCACGACCACGCCGCCTTCACCTGGACCGACGGCGCGTGGACCGGCCGCCCCCTCGCGGGCGCCGTCGTCTACGAACTCCACGTGGGCACCTTCACCCCCCAGGGCACCCTCCGGGCCGCCGCCGAACGGCTCGACCACCTGGTCGACCTCGGCGTCACCCACGTCGAACTCATGCCGGTCAACGCCTTCGACGGCGCCCACGGCTGGGGATACGACGGCGTCCTGTGGGCGGCCGTCCACGAGCCCTACGGCGGCCCCGACGCCCTCAAGGCCCTCGTCGACGCCTGCCACGGCCGCGGCCTGGCCGTCCTGCTCGACGTGGTCTACAACCACCTCGGCCCCTCCGGTGCCTACCTGCCCCGCTTCGGCCCCTACTTCTCCGGCGAGAACGACTGGGGTCCCTCCCTCAACCTGGACGGGCCCGACTCCGACCCGGTCCGCCGCATGGTCGTCGACAACGCCCTGGACTGGCTGCGCCACCACCACCTGGACGGGCTGCGCCTGGACGCCGTGCACGCCCTGCGCGACGACCGGGCCACCCCGCTGCTCGCCGAACTCTCCGAGGAGGTCGACGCCCTGGCCACCGCCCTGGGCCGGCCCCTGCCCCTCATCGCCGAGTCCGACCGCAACGACCCCCGTACCGTCCTGCCCCGCGAGGCGGGCGGCCTGGGCATGGCCGCCCAGTGGTCGGACGACCTCCACCACGCCCTGCACGTCGCCCTCACCGGCGAGGCCCACGGCTACTACGCCGACTTCGCCGACCCCGATGCGCTGCCCGCCGCGCTCACCCGCGTGTTCTGGCACGCGGGCACCCACTCCGGCTTCCGCGGCCGCGTCCACGGCGCACCCGTGGACACCGCGCGCGTGCCCGGCAGCCGCTTCCTGGCCTACCTGAGCAACCACGACCAGATCGGCAACCGCGCCCGGGGCGACCGCATGGGCGAACACGTCCCGCCCGGCCTGCTCATGTGCGGCGCCGCCCTCGTGCTGTGCTCGCCCCACACCCCCCTGGTCTTCATGGGGGAGGAGTGGGCGGCCACCACGCCCTGGCCCTTCTTCGCCTCCTTCACCGACCCCGAACTCGTCGAGGGGGTACGCGAGGGCCGCCGCCGCGAGTTCGCCGCCCTGGGATGGGACGAGGAGGAGGTCCCCGACCCCATGGACCCGGCCACCCGCGACAGCGCGGTCCTGGACTGGTCCCAGACCGGGCACCGGCCCCACGCACGGGTCCTGGACACCTACCGGGCGCTCATCGCCCTGCGCCGCCGGGAACCGGAGCTGTCCGACCCGCGCCTGGACCGCTTCGCGGTCGTGGCCGGTGACGGCGGCCGCCGACTCGTCCTGGTGCGGGGCGGCCTGCGGGTGGTGTGCAACCTGGGCGCCGACGGCGCAGAGGTGGAGCTGGACGCCGCCCCGCGCGAGCTCCTGCTCGCCAGCGGCCGACCGGTGATCACCGGAACCACCGTCGACGTGCCCGGTGAGTCCTTCGCCGTCCTGCGGGTGTGACCGGGAGCCGGGGAGCCCCGACCGTCACCACCGCCTCCTAAGCTGGCGCTGCCCGCGACTCCACGAAAGAGGCCTCTTGACCGACGACACCTGGACACTCGACCAGAGCTTCGAGGCGCACAACGGAACCGTGCGCTGGGCCCGCCTCGGAGAAGGGGCCCCGCTCGTGCTCATGCACGGCACACCGTTCTCCTCCTACGTCTGGCGCCACGTCGCCCGCGCCCTCAGCGCCCGGTACGCCGTCCACGTGTGGGACATGCCCGGCTACGGGGCCTCGGCCAAGTACGACGGGCAGGACGTGTCCCTGGCCGCCCAGCAGACCGCCTTCACCGCGCTCCTGGGCCACTGGGGGCTGGAGCGCCCCACCGTGGTGGCGCACGACTTCGGCGGCGCGGTCGCCCTGCGCGCGGCCGTCCTGGACGAGGTGGCCTACGAGCGCCTCGCCCTGGTCGACGCGGTCAGCGTGCGTCCCTGGGGCAGCGACTTCTTCCGCCTGGTCAACGCCAACGCCGACGTGTTCGCCGCGCTGCCCCCGCACCTGCACGAGGCCCTGGTTCGCGCCTACGTCTCCTCGGCCGCGCACCGCGAACCGCGCACCCACACCCTGGACGCGCTCGTGCGCCCCTGGCTCGGCGCGGACGGCCAGCCCGCCTTCTACCGCCAGATCGCCCAGGCCGACGAGCGCCACACCGCCGAGGTCGAGGACGGGTACGCCGACCTCGACCTGCCGGTGCTGGTGGTGTGGGGCCAGGAGGACACCTGGCTGCCGCCCGAACGCGGCCGGCGGCTCGCCGAGGCGATCCCCGGCGCGCGGCTGCACACGCTCGCCGGGGCCGGGCACCTCGTCCAGGAGGACGCGCCGGCCGAGCTCACCGCGGCCCTCCTGGACTTCCTGGACTGAGGGAGGCGCGCCCGGGACGGTCAGCCGACCGGTCCGTCGAACACCATCTCCTCGCCGCCGTGGCGGATGATGATCCGCAGCTCCTCGGTCCCCGGTGCGACGTCGCACCACATCGGGAACGTGTGGGAGCCCGCCTCCGCCTCACTCGGCGGGTCCGTGCTCTCGACGGCGACCTCCCCGGCCCCGGTCTCGCACACGGCTTCGAGGTTGTTGAGCCCGAGCACCCGCTCCAGATCCGGCACCTCCACCTCCAGGGTGAAGTCCACCCGTCCGGAGCCGGAGGAGGAGACGCCGGCGACGGTATAGACGACGTCGGCCTCCCCCTCGTACTCGTGCCTGTAGGCGCCGACCGGGAACGAGACGCTGTGGGACTCGCTGAACGCCTCCTCCGGGGTTCCCCCTGAGGGCGGTGTTCCCTCCGGGGTCACACCTGAGGACGGTTCCCCCTCCGGCGCCTGGTCGGGGGCGGCACCCGCGGACGGCTCCCCGCTGGGGGACTCGCTCACGGACGGTGTCTCGGAGGGGGTCTCCTGCCCCTGGGGCGTGGGATTCGGTTCCTCGACGGACACCGTCCCCTCCGGGCCGCATGCCGTGAGGGCGAGGAGGAGCGGGAGGGACAGGAACAGGGGGATGTGTCTGCGCATGCGCTCAGACTAGTGCCGGAGGCGGGGGCGACACCGGGTTTCAGCACGTGGAACACACCCCGGCTCCGCTGTGTGCCGGTAACCGCCCATTCGTCACCGGGGCGGGCGACTCGTCCAGGAGTGCGCCGGCCGAATCCGCCGTCGCCCTCCTGGACCTCCCACGCCGGGAACACGCTCCTACCCCCGCAGGTCACCGATACCGCGACCGATGCGGAAGCAGGCCAGGGCGCCCGCGGCCACTCCGACGAGGGCGAGGACGAGGGCGGTCCGGAGCACGGTGCCGGTGTCTCCGGAGACGGCGGCACCGAGCATGGCCACCGCCCAGTACCCGGGGGAGAGCGGGGCGAGGGCCTGGGCCCAGGCGGGCATCATGGAGATCGGCGCGAGCGCTCCGCCCAGGGCGCTCACGGCCAGGGCGCCGACGTCGCTGACGGCGGCGAGCTCTCCGTGGCTGCGCACGAAGCCGGCCAGCGCGACGCCGATCGCCAGGAGGGCGAAGGACCACACGCAGACCGCCAGCAGGACCAGCGCGAACGTCCCGGTGACCGGCATACCCACGACCTGGGAGCCGAAGAGCAGGAGCAGTCCCTGCTGGAGGACCAGGAGGGCGAAGACGGGCAGCGCCTTGCCGACGAGCATCTCCACACCCGAGGCCGGACTCGCGCGCAACCGGTTCCAGGTGCGCCAGGTGCGTTCGGTCAGCAGGGCGGTACCCACGACCGACAGCGAGAGCACGGAGAACATGACCAGCATGCCGATGACGGCCTGGGCCCGTCCGCCGCCCGGCAGCGCCGCCTGGTAGAGCGGGCTGAACACGAGCATGAGCACCATCGGCATGACCAGGTAGCTGACCAGGTGTCCGGGGTCGCGGAGGCGGAGCACCATGTTGTGGCGGACCAGCAGCGTCAGCCGGCGGGCGGTGTCAGCGCGCATGGGCCACCGACCGGTAGAGGTCGTCGAGGGTGGGCTGCCTCAGGTCCACGCCGCGGACGGCTTTGGTGGTGCCGGTGAGCATCCGGGCCAGGGTGGCGGCGGGGTCGGTGGTGGGTACGCGCACCTCCTCGTCGTCGAAGGCCAGGCGTACCTCCCCGGGCAGGCCGTCGAGCAGCTCCGAGGCACTGCCCCGGGAGATGATCCGACCGTGGCGTGCCACGGCGATGCTGGCGCCCAACTCGGTGAGTTCGGGCAGGTAGTGGGTGGTGTAGACGACCGCCGCGCCCTGTTCGGCCCGGGCGCGTACCGCGTGGAGCAGGGACTGGCGGGTCTCGGGGTCCACGCCCGCGGTGGGCTCGTCCAGGAGCAGGAGCGAGGGGCGGTGGACCATGGCGGCGGCTGCCTGGACACGGCGCTGCTGGCCTCCGGAGAGCACCCCCACCCGGCGGTCGAGGAACCCGGTGATCCGGAGCGACTCGGCGATCTCGTCGACGGCGAGGGCGAGGCTTCGGCGGCGCAGGCCGTACAGGCCGCCGAACAGGCGCAGGGTCTCCCGGGGCGTGGCGGTCGGGTACAGCGCGAGGTGCTGGGGGGCCAGCCCGAGGAGCCGGCGCGCGGCACGGGGTGCTTTCCCGTTGACTCGGATCCGTCCGCCGTCGGGGCGCAGCAGTCCCGAGACGACGTTGGCGAACGTGGTCTTCCCCGCCCCGTTGTGTCCGACGAGTCCGACGATCTCACCGGGTTCGGCGACCAGGGTGAACTGGTCCAAGGCGTGGACGGGGCCGAACGCCTTGGTCAGGCATAATGCTTCCAACATGCTTGTTTTCGTCTTTCTGTTCGCTGTATAGAATGCTTGTATACGGTGTAGAGTAATGCCATGGGAAACGTCAGGCAAGAAAGACGGTCGGAGATCGTCGAGGTCGCCCTCCGGCTCTCGGAGGAGCACGGGCTGCCGGCCGTGTCGATGCGTGCGATCGCGACCGGGGTCGGCCTCACCCCCATGGCCCTGTACGGCTACTTCCGGAGCAAGGACGACCTCCTCGACGGGCTCGTCGGCCGCGTTCTGGCGGAGGTGCCCAGGCCCGGCCCCGCGCTCGGCTGGCGCGAGCGGCTGCTGGTGTGCGCACGGGGCGCCCGCGAGGTGGCGCACCGGTATCCCCGGACGTTCCCCCTGCTGCTGACCAGGCCCGTCGTGCTCCCCGAGGCGGTGCGCGTCGTGGACCCGCTCTACGGGGCGCTCCTGGACGCGGGTGTGCCGGGTGAGCAGGTGGCCGGACTGGAACGGATGTTCAGCACGTTCGTCCTCGGGTTCGCGGTCTCCGAGGTCAGCGGCCGGTTCGGCGAGGGGAACCTCGGCACACGCCAACGCCGTGAACGGGCGGGTCCACGGGAGCTGCCCGCGCACCACCGGCTCGGGGAGGTGCTGGACCTCCCGGTCGACTGGGACGCGGAGTTCGAGAAGGGGCTGGAGCGACTGCTGGAGACGGTCGGGAGAGCGGGCTCCGGGGAACGGGGACCGTTCACCGACGGGCCGGATGAGCCGGCGGTCGGGGAGGGAGAACGCGGCGGGACCCGTGGACGCACGGACTCCGACGCCTCCCCGCCCGCCTGAGCACGGGGACGCCCGTACGTGGGGCCCGCCGCGGCTGTCGGGGCGCCGAGCACCCGGGAGGGAGAGCACGGCGTCCCGGCCTCCGGCCCCGTGGCACGCGACGCCCCGGCCCCGGGCCGGTCAGCCGCTCAGCACGCCGAACACCTCCAGCCACTGCCCCGGGTCCACGTGTCCCACGGGAGCGCCCGGCGCGATCCCGGCCCGTTTCAGGGCCCGGTCCACCCGTCGGGCGGGATGGGCACGGCGCAGCGAAGCGCCCAGCGATCCGCCCGCGCCGCCGAACCCCAGCTCCACCGTGCGCCGGTAGTCGTTCATTCGTTCGGGGGCCACCAGGGGCGTACGGCGCCTGCGCAGCACCAGCAGTCCCGCGTCCACCCGGGGCACCGGACGGAACCGCCGCCTGTCGATCCGCCCGGCCAGCGCCCACGACCACTCCGGCCAGGTCAGCACCGTCAACCGGCTCCACCTCCCGAATCCGCCGGTGCGCTTGCGCGCGTACTCCAACTGGGTGACGAGCGTGGCCGAGGCCAGGCCGTGCGCGGCCAGGCACCACCGCACGATGTCGGCCGTGCGCGCGTAGGGGATGTTGCCCACCACGTGGAACTCCCCGCGCGGTGGGCGCACGCGGGTGAAGTCCGCCCGCACCACCCGCACCCCCGTCGCGGGGTCGCGGTAGCGCTCGGAGAGCCGCTCGGCCAGACGGGGATCGACCTCGTAGGCGAGCACCCGGCGGACGGCCGGGGCGAGGAAGCGGGTGATGGCGCCGTCTCCCGGCCCCACCTCCACCACCAGGTCCTCGGGCCCCGCCCCGGACGTACGCACCACGCGGTGGGCCCAGGCGGGATCGGCCAGGAAGTTCTGGGAGAGGCGGCGCCGGTCGTCACCGGCGCCCGTGCGAGGAGAACGTACGGTACGTGCCACAGCGATGTCCGTTCCAGCCACCGGGAGGCGGCCGACGAGGACGGGCGGCACGAACGCGCGCCACGCGGCGCGCGGGACAGGGAGAGGTCCGGGCGGCCCGTCCGAGGGAGGAAGAGGACGTGACTGGGCCTGGGCCGGCGGATCACACGAGAGCGGTCACCACGACCACCGCACCACCGCCGTCGCCGCCGACACCGCGGAGCGGTACGGCGGCGCGGCGGAGGGGGAACGCGGCGACCGGGCCGACTACCGGTCCAGGCGAGCGGACCGGGGCCGGGCGGCATGGGTGTGGGCGCTCACCGGCCAGGCGCACGCCCGGCCGGTGACAGCGCAGAAGCAGCACATGACGGCCAACCTAGAAGCCCGCCGGAGCCCCGGCAACGGGTTTTCCCGTCGGCCGGGCGGCTCGAAAACGGTTCGCACGCACGCCCTCGACCACGGCATACTCGCCCCCATGCCTGACTTCGCGGACTTCGACACCCGCCACTACCGCACCGTCGACGTGGCCACCGGCTACGACGGCTGGTCGAGCACCTACGAGGACTCCGTCCTGGACGCCATGGACCTGGCCCTGCTCGACGGCCTCACCGCACCCGACTGGTCGGCCGTCACCCGCGCCGCCGACCTGGGCTGCGGCACCGGCCGCACCGGCGCCTGGCTGCGCGGCCGTGGGGTCGCGCGCGTCGACGGCGTCGACCTCAGCTCCGGGATGCTGGCGCTGGCCCACGAGCGCGGCGCCCACGACAGCCTCACCCGGGGCGACGTGCGCGACACCGGACTGTCCGGCGCCTCCTACGACCTGGCCATCGCCTCGCTCATCGACGAGCACCTGCCCGACCTGGCGCCCCTCTACGCCGAGGCGCGCCGACTCGTCAGGCCGGGCGGCACCTGCGTACTGGTCGCCTACCATCCGCAGTTCTCGATGGTCTCGGGGATGCCCACCCACTACACCGACGCCTCCGGCGAGGACGTCGCCATCGCCACCCACGTCCACCTCATCAGCGACCACGTGCGCGCCGCCACGGCCGCCGGATGGACCCTCGCCGAGCTGTCCGAGGCCACCGTGGACGACACCTGGGTGGCGGCCAAGCCCAAGTGGGAGAGGTTTCGCGGCCATCCCATCTCGGTCGCCTTCGTCTGGACCGCGCCGGCCTGACGCGCGCCGGCCTGGGACGCCGCGGAAGCGACGTGCGCGGCCTCTCCGCCCGGGGACGGTTCCTTAGGACAGCAGCGCCGCCAGCCACACCCCGCGGTTGCGCTCCACGTACCGCGCCGCCGGCCCCCAGTGGTCGGCGTGCCCCTCCGCGTACAGCCGGGCCCACGGCCGGCGGCCCGTCCGCGCACCCTCCACCAGCAGGTCGTACATGCCGCGTACCCGCTGCAGGACCGCGCCGGGCAGCTCCCGGCGCTGGGCGTCGTCGCACCCGTAGCCGTCGGCGAGGGCGCGCAGCCGCCACGCGTCGTGCACGGGACCGCCGCCCTCGTGCAGCGGCACGAAGCCGTGCGCCGCGTATCCCAGGTCGCCCATGCGCGTGCCCGGACCGGCGCAGTCCCAGTCGATGAACGTCCAGGCGTCGCCGTCCCGCACCAGGTTCCACGGCGCCAGGTCGTTGTGGCAGACCAGCTCCTCGCGCCCGTGCGGGATGGGCACCTCCCACACCGGCTCCTCAGGGGGCCGGTAGGCGGCGGTCAGGTCGTGCAGCCGCCTGATCACCCCGCCCAGCCGGTGCAGCTCCTCCTCCGCCATGGGCGCCATCCGGTCGGCCATCGTCCCGGGGGCGTACCCGAGCACCTGGCGGCCCTGCCCGTCCCTGCCGAACGGGGGAGGCGAGGCCTCGTAACCGCACCGGCGCAGGTACTCCAGCAGGGCCGTCACCGAGGGGGAGGAGCGCCGCCACGGCTTGCGCACGGTCCGTCCCACCCGTACCACCCGGCCGGCGACGTTGCCGCCCTCGAGAACCTCTTCGTCGGTTTCGGTCATGACTCCTCATGGTCCACCGGGCGCGCGGGGGCGTCCACCGCTTTTTCACCGGCCGCCGTCGGCCTCACGCTCGGCGGCCGCCAGACGGGCGTCGTCCATCCGGGCCAGTCCGGCGAGCAGCCCCAGGCACAGCAGCCCCATGGTCGCGTACACCCAGGTCAGGCCGAGAAGCTCGGCGATGAGCCCGCCCGCCGCGGCGCCCAGCGGCATGGTGCCCCAGGCCAGCAGCCGGTACCCGCTGTTGACCCGGCCGAGCAGGCGGTCGGGGGTGATCCGCTGGCGCAGCGACACCGTGATGACGTTCCACCCGGCGATGCCCAGCCCGCCCAGGAAGAAGCCGACCGCGACCGGATACGGATCGGCGGTCACCGCCGGGACGCCGACGAGCACGCTGAAGGTGAGTACGCAGGCCCGCAGCGTCCAGATCCGGCCCAACAGCCCCTCGACCCGCTCGGCGGCCAGGGCACCGACCACGCTGCCCGTGGCGACGGCGGTCAGCAGCAGGCCGTAGGCGGGCTCGGACAGGCCCATGGGCGAGCCCGGGCCGACCGCGAAGAGCACCAGGACGGTGAAGGCCGCGTTGGTGCCGAAGTTGCTCACTCCCACCATGACCGCGAACGACCGCAGGATCCGGTGGCGCCACAGGAAGCGCAGCCCCTCGGCGATGTCGGCGCGCATGGTGGTGGGTGATGACCGCTCGATTCGGAACCGGCCGCGCACCAGCAGCAGCGCACCCACCGCGACCAGCCACAGCGCCGCCGGGGCCGTGAACGCCACCGCCGCGCCCAGCGCCATGAGCAGGCCTCCCAGGGGAGGGCCGAGGAACTGGTGGGCGGTCAGTTCGGCGGTGTGCAGACGCCCGTTGGCGCGTGGGAGCCGGTCACGGCCCACCACCTGCGGCAGGATCGACTGGGCCGAGGTGTCGTAGAGGGTCTCGGTGACGCCGACGCACAGCGCCACCGCGTAGAGCAGCCAGATCGACCCCAGGTCCAGTGCCAGCGCCAGTGCCAGGGCGCCGAGCAGCAGTCCCCGGGCGAGGTTGGCGCCGAGCATCGCCCGGCGGCGGTCGAGCCGGTCGCTCAGGGCCCCGGCCGGAAGGGAGAAGAACAGCCACGGGACGGTCAGCGCGAACGTCACCCCGGCGATGAGGACGGGGGAGTCGGTGAGGCGCAGCGCCATCAGGGGCAGCACCACCTTCAGGACGCCGTCGGCGAGGTTGGACAGCGACGAGGAGGTCCACAGGCTCCAGAAGGCCGCGCCCAACGGCGCGGTCCGGGGCGTGGGGACGGGGTCGACGCGGGGGGTGTCGTCGGTCATGTGGTCGAGAGTGACAGATCGATCGACAATTCTCAATCGATTTTGGAACCGCGATCGTTGTTACGCTCTGGCCATGGGTGAACCGAAGCAGAGCGGGGCCGCCCCCCGTGCCCGCACACGACGTCCGGCCACGGTCCGGGAGGCCAAGGCCCTCGCCCACCCGGCGCGGGTGCGCATCCTGCGGCTCTGCCTGTCCCGGGAGCTGACCAACAAGGAGCTCGCCGACCGGCTGGACACCACGCCGGGCACGGTCCTGTACCACGTGCGCCAGCTCGTGGACGCCGGCCTGCTCGCGCCCGCCCCCGTGCGCACCGGCGCCAGCGGCGCCCTGGAGAAGCCCTACCGCTCCACCGGCGAGACCTGGTGGCTGGACGGGCCCCTCGCGGACACCGACACCGGCTCGGCCGCCCCCGTGGAGGCCTTCCAACAGGAGCTGAGCGAGGCCGGGCCGGAGTCGGTGCGCACCTTCGCGCGCTTCGTCCTGCACCTGTCCGACGAGGACGTACAGGAGCTGTACCGGCGCGTCCTCGCCGTCCTGGACGAGTACGTGGCCACCGACGACCAGCGTTCGGACCAGCCCCGCTACGCCGGGATGTTCCTCCTGCACCGTCCCGCCGACTGACGCCCCGCCAGGGGCGCCGGAGGCCGCGGCCGACCCTATGCCCCCCGTTCGCGGGGGTGGTACAGGTCGAAGGCCGGGCGGTCGCTGCGGATGCGCGGCAGCGAGACGAAGTTGTGCCGGGGCGGCGGGCAGGAGGTCGCCCACTCCAGGGAGTTGCCGTAGCCCCAGGGGTCGTCGCGTTCCACCGGGTCCGCGTGCTGGGCGGAGTACCACACGTTCCAGAGGAACAGCAGGGTCGAGGCCCCCAGGACGAACGAGCCGATGCTGGACAGCATGTTCATCCAGGTGAACCCGTCGGTGGGCAGGTAGTCGGCGTAGCGGCGCGGCATCCCCTGCGCCCCCAGGTGGTGCTGGATGCCGAAGGTCGCGTGGAAGCTGAAGAACAGGGTCCAGAAGTGCCACTTGCCGAGGGTCTCGCTGAGGAAGCGCCCGGTGAACTTGGGCCACCAGTAGTAGAAGCCCGAGAACATCGCGAACACCACCGTGCCGAACAGCACGTAGTGGAAGTGCCCGACGACGAAGTAGGAGTCGGTGACGTGGAAGTCCAGCGGCGGTGAGGCCAGGAGGACCCCGGTGAGTCCGCCGAAGAGGAAGGTCACCAGGAACCCGATCGCGAACAGCATCGGCGTCTCGAAGGTGATCTGGCCCCGCCACATCGTGCCGATCCAGTTGAAGAACTTGATGCCGGTGGGCACCGCGATGAGGAAGCTCAGGAAGGAGAAGAACGGCAGCAGCACCGCGCCGGTGGCGAACATGTGGTGGGCCCACACCGTCATGGACAGGCCGGTGATGGCGATCGTCGCCGCCACCATGCCCTTGTAGCCGAACAGCGCCTTGCGTGAGAAGACCGGGATCACCTCGGTGATGATGCCGAAGAACGGCAGCGCCACGATGTAGACCTCGGGGTGGCCGAAGAACCAGAACAGGTGCTGCCACAGGATCGCCCCGCCGTGCTCGGCGTCGTAGACGTGCGTGCCCACCATCCGGTCGGCGCCCAGGGCGATCAGGGCGGCGGTGAGCACCGGGAAGGCCAGCAGCACCAGCACCGAGGTGAGCAGGATGTTCCAGGTGAAGATCGGCATCCGGAACATGGTCATGCCCGGAGCGCGCATCATGGTGATCGTGGTGATGAAGTTGACCGAGGCCAGGATCGTGCCCAGGCCCGACACGATCAGCCCCATCACCCACAGGTTGCCGCCCAGTCCGGGTGAGTACACGTCGCTCGACAACGGGATGTAGGCGAACCAGCCGAAGCTGGCCGCGCCGTTGTTGGTCAGGAACCCGCCCATCACCACCAGGCCGCCGAACAGGAACAGCCAGTAGCCGAGCATGTTCAGTCGGGGGAAGGCCACGTCCGGCGCGCCGATCTGCAGCGGCACGACCACGTTGCCGAAGCCGACGAACAGCGGTGTCGCGAACAGCAGCATCATCACGGTGCCGTGCATGGTGAACAGGGCGTTGTAGTCCTCGGTGTTGACGATCTGCATCCCCGGCCAGAGCAGCTCGGCGCGGATGAGCATCGCCATGATCCCGCCGGAGAGGAAGAAGCCGAAGGAGGTGATGATGTAGAGGTAGCCGACGATCTTGTGGTCGGTCGAGGAGAGCCAGCGGGTGACGACCCCGCCCCTGGCCTCCGCGTGTTCGGCCGCGGGGTCGTCCGCGGCGATCTCGGACACGGCTTCCTCTCGCGTCCGGGTCATCGGATCTCCGTTCGTCTGCGCGTGGGCGGTGTGGGCGTGGCGGGCCGGCCCCGGCGGCCAGACCGTGGGGCGGGGGTCACCGGGAGGCGAGGAGGAACAGGAGGGCGATGACGATCATGCCCGTCCAGACCAGCAGCAGCGCGACGTTGGGCGGAGAGCCCGCACAGGGGTGCGGGCCGCCGACCCGCGCCGCGTAGCACTCCAGCCGCCGGGCGGAGTCCGGGTCCTCCGCGGCGAGGTGCGCCTCGATCGCGCGCAGGTGTACGTCGTCATCGTCGTCGTGGGGAATGGACATGGTGCCTTTCCGGTCTCTGGGCACTGGCGGATCCTCGCGTGGACACCCTAAGTGAAGATTCGCTGCTCTCAGTGTCCACCGCTCCGTGTTCCCGGCACGTCCGTCGACGGACGGACGCCCGGACGGAAGGGGGCCGTGGGGTCGGCCGGGGGTGCGGGGGGACGGCGCTGCCGGGCGGGCCGGAGGGGCGTCGGCCCGGGAGGGCGCCGCGAGCGGGCGGCCCGGGCCGTCGGTGGTGGCCGGGCCGCCCCGGTCCTCAGCGCCTGCTGATCCGCCTCCCGCTCAGCCTGCCCGGGGTGATCTTCAGGACCTGGTCGCGCTCGCCCTCGGCCCAGGGGCGGGGAAGACGGCCCTGGGGGACGCGGGCCAGCTCGCCGGCGTCGCGGATCCACTGGCAGGGCCCGCTGGCGAGCACGCTCCACCCCTCGCGGCTCTCCTCGTCCAGGCTGTCGACCTGGAAGGCGGCGTATCCGCGCGCGTGGCGCATGATGGCCCCCGCCAGGGTGGAGCGGAACACGATGCCCCCGTCGACCAGGGCGTAGTTCACCGGCAGGACCGTGGGGGCGGCGTCCCCCTCGATCGTGAAGGCCACGCGCCCGATGTCGCGCGTGTTCAGCAGGTTGAAGCAGGTCTGCCGTTCCAGGACGGTGAAGCTGGCCCCCTCGTCGCCCTCGACGAGGTCGGCCCCCTCCAGGAGCTCCTGCTCGTCGGCGAGGCGGTCGGTCCCCGCGTACTCGTCGGGCGCTCCCCGCTGCTGCGGTGGCGGCGGTGCGACCGGACCCGTGGCGGGGTCCTCCCGCCTCCTGCCCGCCGCACCGCCACCGCTCGTTCTTCTGGCCATGACAAGCCCCCCGAGAAGAGTGCCCTCGCTTTCCTCCTCCGCCGTCGTTCCTGGTGGCGGGCCCGAGGGCGCGGCCCGCCCGCCCGTGCCGTCGGGCGGCGGAGGTCTCCGCTCCTCGACTACCCGATGGGGCGTGCGCCTCAAACGGAGCACGGGGACACGGAGGAGCGCGGGGACACGGACCTTCCGTACTCTTCCGGGCACGGCTTCGTATTCTCTCGGGCACAGCACGTATGTCGCCCTCCGAACAGGGCAGGGGAACCTCTCCCGCGCGACCGCGCAAGCGTCAGGCCGTGCGGGCGGGGACACAAGGGCCGCGCACGCCGAAATCGGCGGGTAAGGGGTCGGTTCCCGCTAAGGTTGGATGTTTGGCGACTATGTGTAGTGGCCACATTACTGAAGGCGAATCCTCGGCGCTTGTCAGGAGGCACCCTTGCCCGCTCGACGTACCGCCACCGGACTCCGGAGACCACAGATCCTCGACGTCACCCTGCGCGACGGCGGCTACCTCAACGCCTGGCGGTTCAGCGACGCCACCGTGCGCGAGCACGCCAAGGTCCTGGGCGAGGTGGGCGTGCCCTACGTGGAGGTCGGCTACATCAGCGACGACCCCGCGCTCGAGGCCACGCTCCAGTGCGCGCCCGACCTGCTGCGGCAGATCGGCGAGGACACGGGACAGGCCCGCGTGGTCGCCATGCTCGGCGTGAACGGCAGGGGCCCCCAGGAGGTCACCGACCTGCTGCGGCCGCGTGCGGAGGTGCTCGACGTGGTGCGGCTGACCTGCTTCGTGGAGCGGGTGGACCACGTGCTCGCCGCCGCGGAGGCGGTGTGCGCCAGTGGGGTGACCTGCTCGCTCAACCTCATCAGCATCACGGCCTACGAACCCGAGGAACTGGTCGCGGCGGTCGAGCGGGTCGACCGCTCGGGTGTGGCCGAATGGCTCTACCTGGCCGACTCGCGCGGTGCGCTGCTGCCCGAGGCGGCCACCGAACTGTTCGCCGGGGTGCGGGCGGCCTGGTCCGGCACGGCGGGCTTCCACGCCCACGACAACCTAGGCCACGCGGTCGCCAACTCCCGGATCGCGCTGGAGGCGGGCTTCGACCTCGTCGACGGCTCCCTCAACGGTTACGGACTCGGCGGCGGCAACACCGACCTGGCCGAGGCCCTGGCCCTGGTCGGCGAGGTGGACCGCCCCCGGCTGGCCTCCCTGGCCGAGCGCCTGGCGGCGGAGATGCCCCCGCCGCCCCCCTTCCAGCACCTGTATCCGCTGACCGGCCGGCGCAACCTGGAACAGGAGTGGGCCCCCGACGTGTGGGAGGCCCACGGCGAGGGCTCCGAGGAGTTCCTGCGGAGCCTGTCCTGGAAGCGCTACAAGGACGTCGGTGAGATCCTGCGGAGGGCCTGACCGCCCGGTCGGCGTGACCGGCCGCGGAACCGGCACCCGTCCGCACCCGCCCCGCCACCCTGGAGGAACGGTTTGACCCGGCCCAAGCGCTGCCTCGTGCTCAACGACCGACAGCCCATTCCCACGGACGTCCTGGACCCCCTGTCCGACAGCGTGGAGGCGCACTGGGTGCAGGACTCCAGCGGGAGGCTGGATCCGGCCGAGGAGTTCCGGCGCCGCCCGGACACGCAGGTCCTGGTCACCACCTACATGGACCTGGGCGCGGAGAACCTGCGCCTGCTGCCCGAGCTGGAGCTGGTCGTCGCCACCACCACGGCCGTGGAGTACGTGGACCTGGACCACTGCCGCGAGCGCGGCGTCGCCGTGTGCAACGTCGCCGGGTACACCGGCGCCGCGGTGGCCGAGCACGCCGTCGCCCTGATGATGGCGGTCGCCAAGAACGTCGTGTCGATCAACGAGCGCGTCCGCGGCGGCGACATGCTGTGCGCGGGCCAGGAGAGCATGGAGCTCTCCGGCAAGGTCGCAGGGATCGTCGGCATGGGGCACATCGGCTCGGGGGTGGCGAGCATGGTGCGCGGCCTGGGCATGGAGGTGCTGCACGTCAACCGCGGTCCGCGCCGGGTGGAGGGCTCGACCCCGGTGGAGATGACCAAGCTCCTGTCGGTGTCCGACGCCGTCTTCCTCACCCTGCCGCTCAACGCCGACTCCCGGAACCTGCTGGGCGCACGGGAGCTGTCCCTGATGAAGCCCTCGGCGGTCCTGGCCAGCATCTCACCCGACGAGGTCCTCGACTCCGACGCCCTGACGGACGCCCTTCGGGAGGGACGCATCCGGGGCGCGGGCCTGGACCTGGTCGGCGAGCGCAACCCCTACCCCCGTCTGGACAACCTGGTGCTCAGCTCCCGTTTCGCCGCCAGGACCCGCGAGTGCCAGGAGCGCCGCAGGCGGGAGTGGGCGGCCGTCGTCGAGGCCTTCACGGCGGGCCGGGAGCTCCCCCACCGGATCGTGTGACTCCGGGGCCGGGAGCCATGCGGACATGTCACGTTCCCGGGTGCCTCCCCCGTCATGTGCCGTGACGGTTCACGACATGATGGGGAGCTCCCGATGACACACGACATCGTCGTCCTCGGCGCGGGGTACGCGGGACTGGCCGCGGCCCGGCGCGCCGCCGACAACGTCCGCCGTGACCGGCTCGACGCCCGTGTCACGCTCGTCAACGCCACCGCCGACTTCGTCGAGCGCGTCCGCCTGCACCAGGTCGCCGCCGGACAGGACGTGGGCGTGCACCCGCTGGCCGACTCCCTCGACGGCCGCGTCGGCCTCGTCGTCGGCCGGGTGGAGGACCTGGACACCGGTGCCGGGGCCGTCACCGTGCGCGTGGGCGGCACGCCCCGCCGCGTCTCCTACGACACCCTCGTCCTCGGCCTGGGCAGCACCGCCGGATCCGGCGGTGTACCGGGAGCCGACGAGTACGCCGCGACCGCGGCCGGACTCGACCAGGCCCGCGCGCTCGCCCGGCGCGTCGCCGACGAGCGCCCCCAACACGTGGCCGTGGTCGGGGGCGGCCTCACCGGCCTGGAGGTGGCCGCCGAGCTCGCCGAGAGCCACCCCGGCCTGCGTGTCCGACTCCTCACCCGCGGCCGGGTCGCCCCCGGCACCGGCCTCCGGGGCAGGGCGCACGTGCGCCGCGCGCTGGACCGCCTGGGCGTGGCACTGAGCGAGGACACCTCCGTGGCCGCCGTGGACGCGGACGGGCTCAGGCTGGAGGACGGCGACCGCGTCCCCGCCGACCTCGTGGTGTGGAACGTCGGGTTCGCCGTTCCGTCCCTGGCCGCCGACGCCGGACTCACCGTGGACGGCGACGGCCGCGTCCTGGTGGACGCCACCCAGCGCTCGGTCTCCCACCCCGACGTGTACGCGGTCGGCGACGCCGCCCACGCGACCGGGGTGCGCGGCCGGGAGCTGCGGATGTCGTGCGCCATGGGCCTGCCCATGGGATGGAGCGCGGCGGACGCGGTCACCGCGCGCCTGGCCGGGCGGGAGCCCGGCACCGCCCCGTTGGGCTACCTGTTCCAGTGTGCCAGCCTGGGGCGCCGCGACGGACTCGTCCAGTTCGTTCGCGCCGACGACAGCCCCCGCCGGTTCGTCCTGACCGGGCGGATCGCCGCCTGGTACAAGGAGTACATCGTGGCCTCCGCCTACGGAGGGCTGCGCGGCGGAGGGGGACAGGCGGACCTCAACCTGTTCCTGACGCGTGGCGCGGCCCGCCGCTTCGGCCGCCGGAGCGGCCGGGACCGCCGCGCGCTCGCCGCCTGAGGGCCCCGGCGCGGGCCGGTGCGTCGGCCCGCGCCCTCCAGGGCGTGTACGGCGGATACCCACTCCGCTGCGCGACGCCCCAGCGGCACCCACCACACACGTCCTAGCCCTCCGCGAGGCTCCCGGGGCGCACCACGCGCGTGCAGTTGTCCCGGAAGCGCTTGACCAGCTCCCCGTTGGGGCGGTCGCTGCGCTCCACCCACTCGCGGGCGGCCTCGTCGGTGGCCCCGCCCGACAACTGGCGCTGGTACAGCCTGCGCTCACGCAGCTCGTCGTCGGCCTCCACGTACCACAGCTGCGCGAGCAGCCCGCGCAACCGTGCCCAGGGCTCCTCGCCGGCGGCCAGGTAGTTGCCCTCGGTCACCACCAGGCGCGTGTGCGGGGCGATCACGTGCCGCGCGGCGACGGGCTCGTGCAGCCGCCGGTCGTAGTCGGGCACGTAGACGGGGTGGTCGGTCTCGTCCAGCAGGCGGCGCACCAGCGCCACGTAACCGTGCGCGTCGAAGGTGTCCGGGGCGCCCTTGCGGTCGCGCCGCCCCAGCCGGTCGAGCTGGGCGTTGGACAGGTGGAAGCCGTCCATGGGCAGGTACCCGGCCGTACCCGGGCCCAGCTCCCGGTCGACCCCCTCCACAAGGTGGCGGGCGAGTGTGGACTTTCCGGCTCCGGGGGCTCCGGCCAGGCCCAGCACCGCGCGGTGGGCCCCGCCGGTGGCGGCCTTCCGGGCCAGTTCGACGGCGTCGCAGACAAGCGGTTCGGACATGGGAACGAGCGTACGCGCACGGCCGGGGCCGGTCCCGGCGACTCCCGGGGCTCCCCGGGCGCCTCGGCCCGCCGGTACCGCTCGGGCACCCACGGCGGCGGTGCGCGCGTGCGCCGCGCACCGCCGCCCGCGCGTCCTAGATGAGTTATTCCAAGGGGTGCGTGGTCTGGGCATGAGGCGAGGGAGCCCATGGTCATGTTGTGACGCAAGACCTGAACTCCCTCGCCCGTGCACTCTACGACACCACCCAACGACTCCTGAAGCACCGCCCGGACCTGGCCCCCTGGCGCCCCGCCATCGGCTTCCGGCCCCGCCTGTCCGACGCCGACCTGGTCACGCTGGCCCTGATGCAGGCCCTGCTCGGCCACACCAGCGAGGCCCGGTGGCTGCGCTACGCCCGCACCCACCTGTCCGAGCAGTTCCCCTACCTGCCCCAGCAGAGCGGCTACAACAAGCGCCTGCGCAAGGCCGCCGGGCTGATCCAGACCCTCATCCGCCACCTGGCCACCGACACCCGCGCCTGGACCGACGACGTGTGGGTGGTCGACTCCACCCCCGTGGAATGCGCCCGCTCCCGGGAGGCCGTCAAACGCTCGGACCTGGCCGGATGGGCCGCCTACGGGTACTGCGCCTCCCACTCCCGGTTCTTCTGGGGGCTGCGCCTGCACCTGGTGTGCACCCCGGGCGGGCTGCCCATCGCCTTCGCCCTGACCAGCGCCAAGGCCGACGAGCGCACCACCCTGGTGGACATGCTCGCAGCCGACCCCCACCTGGCCGCCCAACGCCCGGGGCAGACGCTGATCGCGGACAAGAACTACTACGGGCGCGACTTCGAACGCGCCCTGGCCGAAGCGGGCCTGCACCTGTTGCGTCCGGCCCGCAAGGGCGAGCCCTCGCGGGCCGGTGCGCACCTGCTGCGGCCGTTGCGCCAGGTCATCGAGTCCATCAACCAGACCTTCAAGGGCCAGTTGGACCTGGAGCGCCATGGCGGGCGCACCCCGGGCGGGGTGATCGTCCGGGTGCTCCAGCGGATCCTGGCGCTGACCGCCGCGATCTGGCACAACGACCGCACCGGCCAACCGGTCCTACGCTCGTTGACCGCCTACGACCACTAACCCCTTGGAATAACTCATCTAGGGCATGTATGGCGGATACTCACCCTGCTGCGCGACGCCCCAGCGGCACCCTCGCCGCGTTCTCATCAGTCAACAGCCAAACCAGGATGACTCCTTCTTCGGCCTTGCGAGGCCACCACCGGATACGCCCGCCCGTCTCCCTCCCACCGCCCTCAACGGTCGCGCTTCGCGCGCAGCGCTCTCCAAACGACGGGCGGCATCCACCACACACGCCCTAGGGGGCGTGGCCCACGTAGGCCAGGGCCTGGCGCAGCAGCGTGTCCTCGCCTCCCGTCATCTCCTCGCGCATCTGGGAGCTCACCGCCTCCTCCGGAGTGAGCCACACGAGGTCCAGGGCGTCCTGGCGCGGCTGGCAGTCACCCGAGACCGGGACGACGTAGGCCATCGCGACCGCGTGCTGGCGCGTGTCGTGGAATGCGGTGATCCCCGGTGTGGGGAAGTACTCGGCGACCGTGAACGGCTGCGGAGAGGCGGGGACGCGCGGCAGGGCCACCGGGCCCAGGTCCTTCTCCAGGTGCCGCAGCAGGGCGTCGCGCACCCGCTCGTGGTAGAGCACCCGCCCCGAGACCACCGACCGGTGGAAGCTGCCTTCGGGGTCGGCGCGCATGAGCAGGCCGACGTGGGTGACCTGTCCCACCTCGTCCACCCGTACGGGTACGGCCTGGACGTAGAGGATGGGTATGCGGCCGCGGATGTTCTCCAGTTCCTCGGGGGAGAACCAGCCTGGCTGGGTGTCGGCGGTTTCGGTCATCGGGTACGCGGCGGGGCGTCCCGGCCCTCGGCCGGGGTGGGCCGCCGCTCCCTCCCTTCTCTAGCTGTCCTGGAGGTCGGCCCGCGGGCCGGACCCGCGGGGCGCGGACACGGAGTGCCGCCTGTGCCGCTTCCTACCGCACACGTGCTCGTTCCTACCGCACGCGTGCCCGTAAAGCACGGTGAGGGGACGGCTCCGGGAGTGTCCGAGAGCAGAGAGTGAGGGACCGGGGGCGCGGGTCCGGCCGCGGGGCGACCCGTCATCCGCAGGAGGGGTGACACGGGACTGTCCCCAGGGCCACATCGGCGAGATTTCGCCGGTTTTTCTCACGGAAAGCCTCCCATGGCCTCTCTGGAGAGGTTACGATCTCGTACGCGGTTGCGTAGTGGAAAGGTTACGTTCGGTGAGAGGTGGCCCGAGTGGCGAAGGATGCCCGGTTCTCTACCCAGGAGCGTTTCCCCTGTACGGGTGTGACGGTGGTACCCGTTCACGGCGAGGTCGACCTCGCCACCGCTGACCGCATGCGCGACCGGCTGCTCCAGGCCGCGCACGCCTCGCGGTGCGACTGCCTGGTGGTGGACATGTCCGGGCTCGACTTCTTCGACGCCAGTGGGGTCCGAGCCCTCGTGTCGGTCTACAGGAGCCTCACCAAGGAGGGGCGGCACGTGGTCCTCGCCGAGCCCGCGCCCATCGCGGCGCGCGTGCTCGAAGCGCTCGGCATGGAGCGCGTGTTCGAGACCTACCCCATCCTGGAGATGGCGCTCACGCACACCAGCGGCCTGCGGGTCGACGGAGACCCCATCCGCAACACGGTCCCCGAACGCCCCTAGCGGCCCCGGGCCCGCCCGGGGCGAGCGCCGGGGCCGCCACGGCGCGAACGGGCCCGTGCTCAGCCGTGGGACGGCTCGTCGCCTCCGTGCCCGTCCCCGCGCACGAGGAAGGGCTCCAGCAGCTCCGGGACCGCCTCGCCGGCCCAGGCCAGGCCCTGGCCCAGGCCCACGTCGTTGGCCGCGTACATCCCCTGTCCCGCGGCCGTCGTGGCCGCCACGTCCGCCAGGCCGAGCCTGCGCTGGAACGGTGAGTGGGTGATCCGCCAGCCGATCACCGCCGACCGCTCCAGCGTCACGGTGTCGCGTACCGCCATCCCCTGGCGCACGACGAGGTAGCGCGGGTGCAGCCCGTGGCCCAGGCCCCGGTAGGAGCCCACCGCGTACCAGAACGCCACCGCCGAGATCAGCACCGCCAGCACCGCCCACCCCCAGCTCGGGGCGGCCTCCACCGTGCTCGTGGCCAGCGGCACGGGGATGAACTCCCGCTCCGCCTCGTGCACCACCTTCCACCAGGCCGCGCTGATCATCGTCTGCAGCCAGGCCAGCGCACCGGCGAGCACCGCGCCCAGCACGGTGACGACGGTGGCCCGGGTGAAGCGGCGGCGCAGCGCCGCCCGGGGGTGCGCGGCCAGCGGGACGTCCAGGGGCGAGTCGGGCGTGCGCATCAGGTCGGCGGCCAGCTCGCGTGCCCGCTGGCGCGGCATGGCCGGGGACAGGCGGCTCTTGGCGTTGGTCTTCTTGTCGTCCGCGGCGGCCAGGCCGGTCGCCACCGCGCGCACGTCCGCCCCGCCCGTGCGGCGCAGCACGAACGGCTCGTGCAGGGTGACGCCGTTGAGGCGGCGCCCCTCCACCGACAGCGAAACGCTGGTCAGCAGCCCCCTGCGCAGCCGTACGGTGCCGTCGGCCTCCCGGGTGAGGCGGTAGTCCCACCACGTCTCCACCGCCACGGCGGTCAGGACGATCACACCGGAGACCAGCAACCCCAACAGTGTCAGGGGCACCACGAGCAGGAACCGCGCCACCACGAACGAGGACATCTCCGCGATGCTGGGCAGACCGGTCTGCTCGGAGATCCAGTCCCACCCCGTGCCGCCGGTCTGGGCGTTGAGGCCCAGCAGACCGGTGATGGCGCCCAGGCCCACGCCCAGGGTGGCGGTGGTCGCCGGCGCGTAGGCGAACCAGCGGCGGTCGAGCCTGGCCAGTTCGGTCTCCTCATCCCCGCCCGCGCCGGGTTCCCCGTCGGCGGCGTCCCCCGGAGCCCCCGAGGGCCCGGCGGCCGTGGGCGTGCCCCGGTACAGCAGGTCGCGGCGCAGCCACTCGCCCTGCTCGGCGGTGACGTAGAGCAGTTGGAGCTGGTCGGAACCGGGCCCCACCTTCTCGCCGGTGCCGACGGTGACCGAGCACAGGCCGAAGATCCGCGCGTAGAGGGGCGCCGCCACGTCCACACTGCGCACGCGCTCGCGCGGGATGGACCGGTAGGCCTTGGCGACGATGCCCGAGCGCATCTCCATGCGTTCGGCGGTGACGCGGTAGCGGGTCGCGCGCAGGCGCAGCATGTCGAGGTAGGTCATGAACGCCAGGAACGCCAGCGCGCCCGGGACCGGGGCCAGGGCCCACAGGGACTGTCCCGCGACGACGAGCACGACGGTGCCCACGATCGCGGAGGGAAGGAGGAAGACGCCCGCGACGACCGTGCTGGCCCACACGCTGAACGGGTGCAGCCGCTGCCAGTCCGCGGTGGAGGGGGAGGCGCCTCCTTCCGGGGAGGCGGTCTCCTCCTGCCCGCCTCGCGCGTCGGCGGGACCGGCCGGGGTGTTCTCCCCGGCCTCGGGGCGGTGTTCGTCCGGAGAACTCACGTCGCGTCTCCCGGGGTCGCCTGTGTGGTGTCGGTGAGCTGGTCGGCCACCTGCGTGGCCAGTGCGTGGTCGAGGCCGGCGATCTCGATCGGACCGGCCGCCGAGGCGGTGGTCACGGTCACGCTGGAGAGTCCGAACGCCCGCTGGAGCGGGCCGCGCGCGGTGTCCACGGTCTGGATACGCGACATCGGGGCCACACGCCACTCCTGCCAGAGCCATCCGCTGGAGGTGTAGACGGCGGTGTCGGTGACCTCCCAGCGGTGGACCCGGTAGCGCCACAGCGGCATGACCACGGTGATCAGCAGTCCGAACCCGCCGACCACGGCGGCGGCGAGCAGGAGCCAAAAGCGCGGGGGCTCCCAGATGACCGCGGGCACCACGGGGATCGCGGTGAGGACGGCGGCCACGGCCAGTGACCGGGTCGTCCACCACCACACGGCGCGTTTGTCCACGCGGTGTCGGGGCGGGCGCAGTCGGGGGGTGTCGGCGCTCATGGCGTCCACGTCTCCTTCTCGGTCGGGACCCGGTCGGGCCGCGTGTCTATTAAAAGTGATATCACAATGCTATTGTCCAGTCATCACCACTGAGAGAACGGAAACAACGAGATGACCGAGACCGGCCAGCCCCCGGCCCAGACTCCCCAGTACCGAGAACATCCCGCGACCAGCGTCGACGGCATGCTGATGGCCGTGGTCAGCGTCCTGTTGTTCCTCGTCGGCGTCGGCGTCGCCCTGTCCCCCCTCATCGGACTGTCCGTACTCCTCGTGCCCGTCGGCGTGGTCCTCGCCGCGGTCGGGTTCCTGCTCTTCATCGGCCTGGAGATGGTCGCGCCCAACGAGGCCAAGGTCGTCCAGCTCTTCGGCCGCTACATGGGCAGCGTGCGCACCGACGGACTGCGCTGGGTCAACCCCTTCACCGTGCGCAGGGGCGTCTCCACCCGTATCCGCAACCACGAGACCTCGGTCATGAAGGTCAACGACGCCTCCGGCAGCCCCGTCGAGATCGCCGCCGTCATCGTCTGGCAGGTCGAGGACACCGCCCGCGCCTCCTTCGAGGTGGACGACTTCGTCGAGTTCGTCTCCATACAGACCGAGGCCGCCGTGCGCCACATCGCGGGCAACTACCCCTACGACTCCTACGACGCCGACACCAGCCGGTCCCTGCGCGGCAGCGCCGACCTGATCACCGAGCAGCTGTCCAAGGAGGTCGGCGAGAGGGTCGAGGCCGCCGGGGTGCGGATCGTGGAGTCGCGCTTCACCCACCTGGCCTACGCCTCGGAGGTCGCCCAGGCCATGCTCCAGAGGCAGCAGGCCAGCGCGCTGATCGCCGCACGCCGGGAGATCGTCGAGGGAGCCGTCGGGATGGTCGACCGCGCGCTCGCCCGCCTGTCGGAGGAGGACGTGGTGGAACTGGACGAGGAGCGCAAGGCCGCGATGGTCAGCAACCTGCTGGTGGTTCTGTGCTCCGACCGCCCCGCCAGCCCCGTCGTCAACGCAGGGACCCTGTACCAGTAACCCGCGTGAGGTTGCCGTGCCCGAGCGCAAGAAGGTGCTGCTGCGGCTCGACCCCGCCGTCCACGACGCGCTCGCGCGGTGGGCGGGGCAGGAGTTGCGCAGCACCAACGCACAGATCGAGTTCCTCCTGCGCCGCGCGCTGGACGAGGCGGGACGGATGCCGAAGGAGGCCAAGGCCATCCCCCGCCGGGGCCGGCCGCGCAGACCCGGGCCGGACGAGGAGCCGGGCCGGGGGCCTGGTCAGGAATCGGACCAGGGAGGCGACACCTCACCGGAGTGAGGGAGCGGGCCGCGGAGCCCGGCTCCGAGGGGAGATCCGGCTCCGCGGCCCGCTGAGGACGCGTGCGGCTACCCCAGGGCGGCCGCCGCGGCCCGGCCGGCGGTGCGGCCGGAGAACAGGCACCCGCCCAGGAAGGTGCCCTCCAGCGCCCGGTAGCCGTGCACCCCGCCGCCGCCGAACCCGGCGACCTCGCCCGCGGCGTACACCCCCGGGAGCGGGGTGCCGTCCTCGCGCAGCACCCGCGCGTCCAGGTCGGTGTGCAGGCCGCCCAGGCTCTTGCGGGTGAGGACGCGCAGGCGCACCGCGATCAGCGGACCCGCCTTGGGGTCCAGGATCTGGTGCGGACCCGCCACCCGCACCAGGCGGTCACCCCGGTAGTTGCGCGCACCGTGGATGGCCGTCACCTGCAGGTCCTTGGTGAAGGTGTTGACCATCTCCCGGTCGCGGGCCACCACCTCGCGGGTGACGGTGTCGGCGTCCAGCACCCCGTCGCCCGCGATCTCGCGCATCTTCCCGATCAGCTCGGGCAGCCTGTCGGCGACCGCGAAGTCCACGCCGTTGCGCTTGAAGGCCTCCACCGGACCCGGCGCGCCGGGGAGCACCCGCTTGAGGACCAGGCCGATGTCCTTGCCGGTCAGGTCGGGGTTTTGCTCCGAGCCCGACAGCGCGAACTCCTTCTCGATGATCTTCTGCGAGAGCACGAACCACGTGTACTCGTGGCCGCTCCTCATGATGTGCTCCAGCGTGCCCAGGGTGTCGAACCCGGGGAAACAGGGCGCGGGAAGCCGCTTGCCGGTCGCGTCCAGCCACAGCGACGACGGACCCGGCAGGATGCGGATGCCGTGCCGGGCCCAGATCGGGTCCCAGTTCTGGATGCCCTCGGTGTAGTGCCACATGCGGTCGGGGTTGATGACCTGCCCGCCCGCCTCCTCGGTGATGGCGAGCATGCGCCCGTCCACGTGCTCGGGCACGCCCGAGAGCATGTGCTCGGGCGGGGTGCCCAGACGCTCGGGCCAGTTGCGGCGCACCAAGTCGTGGTTGGCGCCGATCCCGCCGGAGGTGACGATGACCGCCTGCGCGGACACTTCGAAGTCGCCGACCGCCTCACGGCTGCTGGCACGCCCGCGCTCGGTGTCGCTGGGCGCCAGGACGGAGCCGCGCACGCCGGTGACCGTCCCGTTGGTGACCACCAGTCCGTCCACCCGGTGGCGGAAGCGCATCGAGACCAGCCCGCGCTCGGCCGCCGCGCGCACCCGCCGCTCGAAGGGCGCGACCACACCGGGGCCGGTGCCCCAGGTGATGTGGAAGCGGGGCACGGAGTTGCCGTGCCCGTCGGCCAGGTGGCCGCCGCGCTCGGCCCAGCCCACGACGGGGAAGAGCCGCAGGCCCTGCTGACGCAGCCAGGAGCGCTTCTCACCGGCGGCGAAGTCCACGTAGGCCTCGGCCCACCGGCGGGGCCACGCGTCCTCGGGACGGTCGAACCCGGCGGTGCCCATCCAGTCCTGCAGGGCCAGCTCGGCCGAGTCCTTGACGCCCATGCGGCGCTGCTCGGGGGAGTCCACGAAGAACAGTCCGCCGAAGGACCAGAACGCCTGGCCGCCCAGGGACTGCTCGGGTTCCTGGTCGAGCACGACCACCCGTCTGCCCGCGTCGGCCAGCTCGGCGGCCGCGGCCAGGCCCGCCAGTCCGGCGCCGACGACGATCGCGTCGGCGTGGTCGTCTCCGCTACCCATACGGTTCTTCCCCTCAGGTCGGCCGTGCCCCGGGCACGGTGTGCGCGATGGTGACGACTGTGCCCCCGCCCGACCGGCTCGGCAAGGGGGACGTGTGTCGCGCGACACATCACTTGTCACCAGGTGACAAATAATCGGGATTCGGACAGAATCGTCCGGCCCGCGCCAACCGGGGCCCGCCCGGCCCCGTTCGCGCTGGTGACACCGTGTTGACCGAAGAGGATTCCCCCGTGTACTTCCATCCCCCGACCTTCGACCCCGGGCCGGCCGCCACCCTGATCGGGCTCGGCCTGCTCCTGGCCTACGTGGTCCTGCCGCCCCTCATGCTCGTCTTCCACAGACGGCTCCGGAAGGAGGTGGCGGCGGGACGGCGAGAGGGGATCGTGCGCTCCTACCGGGCCGCCCTGTGGCTGTCGCTCGCCGAGATCCTCGTGGTGGCGCTGTTCGTCGGCAGTGCGGCCTCGGTGGGCGCCGCCGACATCGGCCTGTCCCCGCCCGCGGTCCAGTGGGCCGACGGCGTCTTCGGCAACGGCGCGATCCTGTTCCCGTGGCTGCTGCTCGCCGTCTTCGCCGCCATCAACGTGTCCAACGGCCGCAAGGCCGCCGACCCGGTTCACAGAGCCGCACTGGCCCGGAGCCTCGGCCCGGCGCAGGCCGCGCTCATGCCCGCGGACGGGCGGGAGAACCGGTGGGGCGCACTGGGGCTCGCCGTCTCGATGACGACCCAGGTCCTCGTGTTCTACGTGGTGTTCTATCCGCTGTTCATGGTGTTCTTCGGTGATCCGCTGCCGGTCGTGGTGGCCCTCGCCCTTCTGGAGACCTGGGCCTGGCTCGGTCGCGGCTTCGGAACGATGCTCATCATGGGGTACTTCTCGGCCATGGTGCTGGCCACCTATGCCTGGGCCGTGCCCGGTTGCCTGCTCGTCCCACTCGTCTTCTGGGGGGTGTTCGCCGGGGCCAACGCGATGGCCGGGAGGGGATGGTACGGCCACACCGAGGAGTCGTACACGCCGCCACTGGAGGTCACCGTGCTCGACGCGGACGGCGACCCCGTCCAGCGTCCGGGCCGCTGACCGCCTCCGGCCCCGTTCGCGCTGGTGACACCGTGTTGACCGAAGAGGATTCCCCCGTGTACTTCCATCCCCCGACCTTCGACCCCGGGCCGGCCGCCACCCTGATCGGGTTCGGCGTCCTGCTGTTCCTGGTGGCCCAGCCCCTGCTGATGCGGCCCCTGGTCCGACGCCTGGGCGAACCGGCCGAGCCCGGCCGCCCCTCGGCCCTGATGCGCATCAACCTGTTGGGGGTCTGGCTGTCCCCCGTCGAGATCCTCGCGGCCGTGGCCTTCGTGGGCTCCGCCCGGGTCGTCACCTCGGCCGACATCGGCCTCATCGTGCCCCGGGTACAGGAGGACGAACCCGACGTGCTCTTCTCGTCGGCGGGCGACCTCATGGCGTGGGGCGGAACCATCGCGGCCTCGGTATGGCTCGCGCTGTTCGCGGTGGTCCTGCTGGTGGAGAGGAGTCGGTGCGGTGCCGCATCGCCCCGGTCGACCACGGCACAGGCCGGTCCTTCCCTCCCGACCGACACAGAGTTGTGCTGGACGCTCTGGTCCTTCGCCCTGAGCAGCCTGTCCAACACGGCCGCGCTCTTCGTGGTCGTCTATCCGCTGGTCACCGTATTCGTCGGACCGCCGGCCGCGGTCGTCGCCATCGCCCTGCTGCTCGGATGGCAGCAGTGGGGTGGCGGCCCCCTGCGGATGCTGAGGAGAGCCCTGTACGGGCTGCTGATGGCGCTGTCCCACGCCCTGCTGTTCTCCGGCTCGCTGTTCGTGCCACTGGCCGTCTGGGGTCTGATCGTCTATCTCCGCAGCCGCTCCGTGCGCGTGCTGCGTCAGCGGCTCCTCCAACTGCCCCAGACGGAGTCGGAACCGCCGCCGCTGCAGGTCACCATGCTCGACGCGGACGGCAACCCCATCCAGCGCCCGGGCCGCTGACCGCGGCTGGACCGTCCTCGTGGACGGGCTCCGGCGGTGCCGCGCGCGGCACCGCCGGAGCCCTCCGCGTTCAGCGGCCGAAGCGCACCAGGGACCGGCCGCCCTTGCCCCGGGCCATGCGCTCGAAGGCCTCCGGAACCCCCTCCAGCGAGATCTCGTCGGTGACCATCGCCGACAGCTTCAGCTCTCCCGAGCGCACCTGCTCGGCGATGAGAGGGATGTCGCGGGTCGGGTCGCTGGAGCCGTAGACGCACCCGCGCAGCGTGCGGGCCTGGTGGAACAGCTCCAGAGCGTTGAACGACACCTCGTCGTCCGCCCTGCCCACGCCCACCACCGTGATCGTGCCCCCGCGCCGGGACGCGCTCCAGGCCGAACGCACCACCTTGGCCGAACCGACCACCTCGAAGGCGTGGTCGGCGCCCCGGCCGCCCGTCAGCCTGCGCACGGCCTTGGTCAGGGAGTCGTCGGCGACCAGGAAGTCGGTGGCGCCCAGCGACCGGGCCAGCTCCTCCTTGTCGGGGGAGACGTCCACGGCGATCACCGGGTCGGCCCCGGCCAGGCGCGCGGACTGGAGCACAGACAGGCCGACCCCGCCCAGGCCCAGGACCACGGCGGACTGGCCCTCGTGCACCCCCGCCGAGTTGTTGACGGCTCCCCAGCCGGTGAGCATCGCGCAGCCCAGGACCGCGGCCACCGACGGGTCGATCCCGTCGGGCAGCGGTATGACGGCGTGGGCGGGTACCACGGTGGCCTCGGCGAACGCGCCGCAGCCCAGCCCCGGGTAGACGGGGGTGCCGTCGGAGAGCTCGGCGTAGGGCTGCGCCGTGCGGTCCAGCGCGTGCTCGCACAGGTGGGGCTCGCCCTGGAGGCAGAACCAGCACTCGCGGCAGGGCGGCGCCCAGTTCAGGATCACCTGCTGGCCGGGCACCAGGCCGGTGACGTCCTCGCCCACGGCGTCCACGGTTCCGGCGCCCTCGTGGCCGAGCACGGCGGGCCACTTCTGGGCCAGGGTGCCGTTGGACAGGGACAGGTCGGAGTGGCACACGCCCGCGGCGGCCAGGCGCACCCGCACCTGGCCGGGGCCGGGGTCGGGCAGGACCAGGTCCCGGATCTGCGGAGGGGCGCCCTGCTCGGAGAAGACGGCGGCCTTGACGGTCGTACTCATGGGAGGAACTCCAATCGGGGACTTGCCGTGACAGTAGCAATACCGACCGGTCGGTCAAGAGCCGGGGCGCGCGGATCCGCGTCGTGCCGGACGGCCTCAGACGTTCCACCTTTTTCGGGCTTTTGCAGTTATGGACCGATGTTTTGCCTGGTAACGGTGATGATGGGGGCGAAGGAGGGATCATGGTCAATCCGGTTTGGGTGGGAACACTGATGTTCGGCAGGGTCCCGATCGGTGTGCGCCTCTACAGCGCGCGCGAACGCAGGGGACCCGTGCTGCACCAGTTCGAACGCGGTACCGCCGACCGCATCCGCTACGTCCGCGTCAACGAGCGCACCGGCGAGGAGGTCGCGAGCGAGGACGTCGTGCGCGGGGCCAGGACGGGACCCGAGGACGAGTACGTGGTCCTGGAGCCCGAGGAGCTGGAGGAACTCCTCCCGCACGGCTCGCGCACCATGGGGCTGACCGGCTTCCTGTCACAGGGCGCCGTGGACGCGCTGTGGTACGCCTCCACCTACTACGTCGCCCCCAGGGCGGCGGCCGACGCCAAGCCCTACCAGCTGCTGTACACGGCCCTGGAGCAGACCCGCCGCGCGGGCGTGGCCACCGTCGTCCTGCGCGACCGCGAGTACCCCGTCCTGATCGAGCCGAACCGGGGCGTGCTGTCGGCCTCCACCCTGTGGTGGCCGGACGAGGTCCGCGAACCCGACGACGTGATGCCGCCCGTGGCCCACGCCGCGCTGACCAAGAGCGAACTGGAACTGGCCCGGGAGCTGGTCAGCGCGCTCTCGATCGAGTGGGACCCGCGGGACTACGAGGACAGCTACGGCCAGCGCCTGACCGAGCTGGTGCGGGCCAAGGCCAAGGGCAGCACGTTCACCCACCGCCCCGAGCAGGCCGCGCCCCCGGAGGAGGCGGCCGGGCTCGACGAGGCCCTGCGCCAGAGCCTGCCGCAGCAGCGCGGCAAGGACACGCGGTCGCGCGGCTCGCGGGTGCGCACGCGCGCGCGTGGCACCAGGGTCGAGAGGAGGCCCGAGGGCAGGGTCACCAAGCGCGAACTCCTCCAGCGGGCCTCGGAGCTGGACGTGCCGGGGCGGTCGAAGATGAGCCGGGACGAGCTGGAGGAGGCCGTCGGACTGACCGGTACCGACGGCCTCCGCTCCTGAGGCCCCTCGACGCCGCTCCGCCGCGATCGGGGGGGCACAACGGGGGTTGACGGATCCCCCCGCTGACCCGATAGTGCTTGGGAGCGCTCCCATAACCGCCGCCGACCCTTGCCCCAACGCCCCCCCGCCCCCCCGTCGGAAAAGGCCCGGAACGTGACCAACGAACGCACGAACACCCTCACCAGGGCGATCGGCACCCTCGGCGCCCTCGTCCTGCCCATGCTGGCGGCACTCCTGATCACCGCGCCCCCGGCATCGGCCGCCACCCTGGACGAGGTCACCGACTTCGGCCCCAACCCCAGCGGCCTGCGCATGTACCTCTACGTGCCGGACAGCGTCACCGAGGACCCCCCGGTCCTGGTGGCCCAGCACTGGTGCACCGGAACCGGACCCGTCTTCTACGACAACACCGAGTACGCCTCCCTGGCCGACCAGTACGGCTTCATCGTCATCTACCCCTCCGTCACCCGAAGCAGCCAGTGCTTCGACGTGTCCTCGCCCGAGGCGCTGAGCCGGGGCGGCGGCAGCGACCCGGTGGGCATCCGCTCGATGGTCGACCACGTCGTCCGCACCCACGACGCCGACACCGATCGCGTGTTCGTCACCGGCGTCTCCTCCGGCGCCATGATGACCAACGTCATGCTGGCCAACTACCCCGACGTGTTCGCCGCCGGTGCGGCGTTCAGCGGCGTGCCGTTCGGGTGCTTCGCCACCACCGACGGCTCCGGCTGGAACAACGCCTGCTCCAGCGGCACGGTCAGCCACACCCCGCAGGAGTGGGGCGACCTGGTCCGCGCCTCCTACCCGGGCTACACCGGCCCCCGGCCGCGCATGCAGCTGTGGCACGGAACCGAGGACGCGACCCTGGACTACGCGAACTTCGGCGAGGAGATCGAGCAGTGGACCAACGTCCACGGCCTCGGCCAGACCCCGGTCAGCACCGACCACCCCCGGCCGGGCTGGACCCGCACCCGCTACGGCGCCACCGGTGACCAGGCCCCCGTGGAGGCCGTCAGCCTGCAGGGCACCGGCCACAACCTGTTCGAGAGCGGCATGGCGGCCCGCGCGATCACCTTCTTCGGCCTCGACGAGGACTCCGGCTCCGGCCCGGGCCCCGACCCCGACCCCGAGCCGGGTACCGGCGACTGCCGCGTCACCGCCACCACCAACGCCTGGAACACCGGCCTGACCACGTCCCTCACCATCACCAACACCGGTACCGCCCCCGTCGACGGCTGGTCCCTGGACTTCACCCTCCCCGAAGGCCAGGCCATCACCTCCGGCTGGAACGCCGACTACAGTCCCGACAGCGGCACGGTCACCGCCGGCAACGTCTCCTACAACGCCACCATCGCCCCCGACGCCAGTGTGAGCATCGGCTACCAGGCCACGCACACCGGCGACGCGGGCCGGCCGACCGGCTTCGCCCTCAACGGTTCGGCCTGCTCCGCGGGCTGACCCCGACACGGTGCGGCTCCTCCCGGCGGGAGCCGCGCCGTCCCCGTTCCGGGAAACCCCGCGGGGCGCCCTGTTGACCGGCCCCGGGTGCGGGTATCTCCTCTGCGTCCGTACGTGGACCACGACGTGGTGGGCACGCGTACCACTGAGAGGCATCCGGCGTTTCGCGCGGTGCACGGGAGGTTCCATGGCTCGGCCGGTCGGTTCGGCACCGGTTGCACGGCACTACCTCATGTGCCGGCCCACCTACTTCGCGGTCGAGTACGCGATCAACCCCTGGATGGATCCCGACGCGGGGGTCGACCGCACACGGGCCATCCGGCAGTGGGAGGAACTGCGCGACCTCCACCTCTCCCTGGGGCACCGCGTCAGCGAGGTCGCCCCCGTCGAGGGCCTGCCCGACATGGTCTTCGCCGCCAACGGCGGCCTGGTCGTGGACGGCAGGGTCTACGGCGCGCGCTTCGCCAGCGCCGAGCGCACCCCCGAGGGCCCGGCCTACCTGGACTGGTTCCGCAAGGCGGGCTACACCGAGACCCGCGAGCCCAAGCACGTCAACGAGGGCGAGGGCGACTTCATCACCATGGACGACGTGATCCTGGCCGCCACGGGTTTTCGCACCGAGGCGGCCGCGCACCAGGAGGCCGAGCGCTTCCTCGGCCGCCCCGTCGTCACCCTCCAACTGACCGACCCGCGCTTCTACCACCTGGACACCGCGCTGTTCGCGCTCTCCGGAGAGCAGATCGCCTACTACCCCGGGGCCTTCTCCGCCGGAAGCCGGAGGGTGCTGCGCGCGCTCTACCCCGACGCGCTCCTGGCCACGGAGGAGGACGCCGCCGTGCTCGGCCTCAACGCCGTGTGCGACGGGCACGACGTCGTCATGGCCGCCGAGGCCACCGCCCTGGCCGGCCGCCTGCGCGCCCTCGGGTACACCGTCCACCCCGTCGAACTGGACGAGTTGCGCAAGGCCGGAGGCGGTGCCAAGTGCTGCACCCTGGTACTGCGCGACGCGTCCGTCTGACGAAGGGCGGCCGGGGTCCGCGCACACCGGGCCCTCTTCGCCCCGAGGGCGCGGGCCGCGGCTCCGTGCCGGCTTCCCGGAACCCCTCCCGGACGGCAGGAGGCCCCTGGTAGGCGGTTTTCCGACCAGGTCGGAGGACCGCCGGACCGGGAGCTTCGAATCGGTGGGCTTCGATCCGTGCGTGTGGGCGCACTCCCGGTCCGGCGGGCAGGCCGGGCGGATCCACCGCCCGGCATCCCGCTCTCGAAGGGCGGCGCGCCGGACCCGGCCTCCTCCGCGACCGTGTTCGCCCGCGTCAACGAGCACCCGGCGTCACCACCGGCCATGGGCCGGCCCCACGGCCGGCACTTCCCGTCAGCGCCGCAGCGTCAGCAGAGCGGGCCGGTAGGGCAGGAGGCCGTAGTCGCCGCCGGAGTCGGGGGAGCGCCCCTGGTAGAGGAACCGCATGTCGCAGGCGTTGACGGTCATGGTCTGGTCGGGGTCGGTGCGGATCAGCTCGCCGTGGCTGATGTCGTCGGTCCAGGTGACGCCGCTGTTGGCCTGGCCGGCGAAGGGATTGCCCTCGGTGGTGGCCTGCGGTGTCCACGTGCCGTCCAGGCTGGTGGCCGTGAACGAGCGGAAGTAGCGGTCTCCTTGCGCGCCGATCGCTTCGACGATCATGAGGTACTGGTCCTGGCCCTCGACGCTGTAGACCTGAACCGCTTCGAACAGGTTGTTGGTGCTGTCGGACATGATGGTCGCCGAGGTCGAGCCGAAGCTGCCCGGGAAGTCGCCGATGGGCTTGCTGGCCCGGTAGATCCTGCCGTTGTCCCCGGCGAAGAACAGGTACATGTGCGTGCTGTCGCCTATGAGCGCCTGGTCGATGGGCCCTGTGGAGGAGTCGGCGATGCTTCCGTCGAAGAGCGTCTGCGCCGGCGACCAGCTGTTCACGTCGGTGGGATCGGTCGATGTCCGGTAGGAGAAGGCGGGTCCACCCCACTGGTAGGCGAGCACCCAGACGTCCCGGGGGGCGAAGTAGAAGAGCGTCGGCGCGACGGCGGAGAAGGGCATCGGGTTCTGGTCGGCCGAGGCCATGCCGGACCAGTCGCTGAAGAGGTCGAAGTTCATCGAGCCCCATGACGTTCCCGTGTCATGGTTCGTCGCGTAGACGAGGTTCTGGCCGTTGTAGGGGGCGTGGGTGAAGTCCTTGAGCGAGGCCCATCCCGGTCTCGGCTGCGCCAGGGGGCCGGTCGATGTCCAGTCGTACGTCGAGGGGAGGGCGCACGTGCCGCCGGGTCCCTCGTCGTCGACGCGGACGAGTCGCCACTGCTGGTTGTCGCCGCCCCAGTCGTCGTACTGCACGACGTCGGCACCGTCGGCGTTCGAGGCGCCCTGTACCTCCACGGCCTTGCCGCTGTGCCGGTTGACCAGCCGGACGTGGCCGCCGGGCGAGTCCTCCAACCGGAACTGCTGGTTGGCCTGGTCGTAGTCGGTCCACTGGACGATGCCGGCGCCGTTGGAGGTCGACCAGTTGTGGACGTCCAGCACCTTGTTCGAGATCCGTGACCGCAACCGGTAGTAGCCGTCGCCGGAGTCGACGAACCGCCACTGCTGCTGGTGCTGGTCGTTCCGGGTCCACTGGGTGATCCGCGCCCCGTTGCCGGTGGCCTGGTTGTACACGTCCAACGCCTTGCCGCTGCCGCGGTTCACCAGCACGTACCACGCGTCGGTGTCGACCGTCGCCGCCGCGGCGGGCGTCGGCACCGTCACGGCACCGGCACCGCCGACCACCATGACCATCACGCCGGCGATGACGAACCGCAGTAACCACCCTCGCGGCCGCGGGGGCCGCGCGATCGGAGACCTGCTCAACATAGACATGGTTCTTCCTCCAGAGGCCCGGAGCCGTACGGTCCGCCCGAGAGGGGTACACCGAGGGTCCTGGGCCTGCGCTCGGGGGGTGTTAGCGCTAACATTCTCCGGGTGTCCTGGCCCCTGTCCGAACCGAGATCCGCCGCGGCAGGCCTGCCCGGAAAGCCGGGGCGTCGTTGCCCTTGCCGTTGAATCTGAGCGATAACATGCCGGAAGTCAAGCCGCAATTTTCAGAAATAATCCGAAATGGCCGGAGTTCGCCAGTCGGTGGTGTGCCAAAGCGCCTGGTGAGGCCGAGGGAACGGTGAATCCGCGCATGGGCCCGCGGGACTCTGCGCGCCCTGGTGTTCGAACTGCTCGCTTGGGCCTGAAACGCACTGGGTGCCTGTTTCGTCCTTTTTGGCGCGGCGAGGGGCGCGGTGCCGGTTCTGCCCGCCGGGGTCGGCCGGGCCCGCCCCGGGAGGGTTCCGGAGGCTCGGGGCCGCGGTGCCCGTGGTCCACGGCCCACCACTCGCGCTCTCCCGCCCGTCACCCGCCCGTGGCCGCCGCCGCGCACTCTCGGCAGCGGGGGTGGGCGTCGACCCCGGGGCCGACGAGGTCGGAAAAAGAACGGTCGTGCGCAATACGACCACCGCGTCGGAATGGATGTGGGAAACGCCACCTCCGGTCAGGGGCGGATCACCGGTAGCCACAGGTCACACATGCGCGAAATCCCGCGGAGCACGGGAAAGGCACGTACTCGTGACAACGGTCCCTGGCCAAAGGTTCCCGCCGCAATAAAGTCTGGGACCGTGAAGACCAAACAAAGCAGACCCCCGCGTCGAATCAGGGAGCAGCAGTTGATCGACGCCGCCGTCACCGTGTTCTCACGCGGCGACTACCACACGGTCAGCATGGAGGAGATCGCCGCGGAGGCCGGGACGTCCAAACCCACGATGTACCAGTACCTGGGGTCCAAGGAGGGCATCTTCGCCGCCTGCGTGCGCCGGGAGACCGACCGGCTCATCGAGGCCGTGCGCGCCGCCGTGCACGACCCGCACGCACCGGCGGGGGAGGACCCCCTGCGCCGGGGTATGCACGCCTTCTTCGCCTTCGTCACCGGCAACCGGGAGAGCTGGACCGTGCTGTACCGGCGCGCCGCCCTGCGCGGCGGCCCCCTCGCGGAGGAGACCGCACGGCTGCGCGACCGGGTCGTGGCCGAGGTCGCCGGGCTCATCACCGCCTGCACGAGCGGTGACTACGACGACCTCGACCCCAGGGACACCCAGCTTCTGGCGCGCATCGCGGTCAGCACCGCCGACGCCTTCGCCGACTGGCTCCTGGAGCATCCCGAGGAGTCACCCGAGGCCATGGCCGGACACGTCACCGAGCTGACCTGGTCCCACCTGCGCGCACGCCGCGGGGCCACCAGCCCCTGACCCGGCCACCGGACGCGGGCGGACCGTACCCGGCCGCCCGCCCCCGCGCGAAACGAGGCTCAGGCCCCGTGGTTCAGCGCCAGGAGGCTGACCAGGTCGTAGGCCACGTGCGAGGCGGCGGTGGCCGTGATCTGCGCGTGGTCGTAGGCCGGGGCGACCTCCACCACGTCGGCGCCCACGAGGTTGCAGGCGGACAGCCCGCGCAGGATCTCCAGCAGTTCGCGGCTGGTCAGGCCGCCCGCCTCGGGGGTGCCGGTGCCCGGCGCGTGCGCGGGGTCGAGCACGTCGATGTCCACCGACACGTACAGCGGGCGGTCGCCGATGCGCTGGCGCAGCGCGTCGGCGATCTCGTCCACACCCTTGCGCATGACGTCGGCGGAGGTGACGATGCCGAACCCGAACCGGCGGTCGTCCTCCAGGTCCCTCTTGCCGTACAGCGGACCGCGGGTGCCCACGTGGCAGATGGCCTCGGTGTCGAGGATGCCCTCCTCCACGGCCCGGCGGAACGGGGTGCCGTGGGTGTAGGGCTCACCGAAGTAGGTGTCCCAGGTGTCCAGGTGGGCGTCGAAGTGCAGCATGGCGATCGGCCCGTGCTGCCGGTACAGCGAGCGCAGCAGCGGCAGCGCGATGGTGTGGTCGCCGCCCAGGGTGACCAGGCGGGTGCCCGCCCGCACGAACTGGGAGGAGGCCTCGTCCAGGGTCTCCACGGCGTCGCCGACGGAGTAGGGGTTGACCGCGATGTCGCCGCCGTCGACCACCTGCGCGGTGGCGAACGGGGACACGTCCAGGCCCGGGTTGTAGGGGCGCAGCAGGCGGCTGGCCTCGCGGATGGAGGAGGGCCCGAAGCGGGCGCCGGGGCGGTAGGAGACACCCGTGTCGAAGGGAACGCCGACCACGGCGATGTCGGCCCGCTCCACCTGGTCGATGCGGGGCAGCCGGGCGAAGGTCGCCGGTCCGGCGAAGCGCGGTACGAGGCTGGAGTCGGTGGGTCCGATCGGTGCGTTCATCGGGTGGTGGTGTCCCTCTCGTGGTCGGTGCCGTCGATGTCGTCGGTGCTGTCGGCGGGATGGGCGCGGATCACACGGACTCCGGTCAGGTTAGGCAGGCCCCGGGCCGCGCTCCAGTGGACGAATCGCACCGCTCGGCGTGTTCGTATGGACGAGGTATCCATAACGTGTGGTCGACGCGTCCCCGTGCGGGGGCTCCGGAGCGCGTCGGCCGTGTCCGTCCCGGCTCCGCCGGGCGGCGGGGAGAAGGCGCGGGCCGCCCAGGCGCGGGCCACCGACGAGGGGGGAAGCCATGAGCGGGGCCGCGACGCGGACGGACGGCCGCACGGTGCCGCTGAGCACCGTCGTGGGCCGCCGCGACCTGGGACTGGCCACCGTCGTGGCGGCGGGCGACCCGGGGGTCGGCTGGGCGGTGGTCAGTGAGCTGGCCGACCCGGCCGCCTACCTGCGCGGAGGGGAACTGCTGCTCACCGCGGGAGTCAACCTGCCCGGCACCCGCGCCGGGCTGTGCGACTACGTGGACTCCCTGGCCGCGGCCGGGGTCAGCGCGATCGGCTTCGGCCTCACCCCTGTACACGACACCGTCCCGGCCGCCCTGGTCGAGCAGTGCCGCGCGCGGGGACTGCCCCTGGTCGAGGTGCCCCGGCCCACGCCCTTCACGGCCGTCAGCCAGGCCGTCGGCGCCGAGCTGGAGAAGCTGCACATGCGCGACCTGCGCCGGCTCGGTGAGGCGCACCAGGCACTGGCGCTCGCCGTCACCGACGCGGTCCCGGTGGACCGGGTCCTGCGGGTGCTCGCCGAGGCCCTGCACGGCTGGGCGTTCCTGGCTCGCCCGTCCGCCTCCGTGCCGGAGGGGGCCCACCGCACCACGGGCGCGCCGCCGGAGCTGGATCCGCAGCTGCGCGAACTCACCGACCGGCTCACCCGGCCCCGGGGGCCGCGCAGCGCCAAGGCCCGGTCCGGCGGGGACGAGGTCTTCCTGCACACGGTGGGCACGCCGCCGGAGGAGCACGGTGTGCTCCTGGTCGGCAGGGCCGCGCCGCTGGGCATCACCGACCGCGCCGTGCTGCGTACCGCGACCGCCCTGCTGGAACTGCTCGCACGCACCTTCCGAGAGGACGCCCCGCCCGTTCCCGAGCGCCTGCTCACCGGAGTGCTCCTGGAGGGAGGGCTCAGCGAGGAGGCCGCGCCGCTGCTGGCCGGACTCGCCGACTCCGGTGGCGAGGGCCCCGACACCCGGGCCACCCTTCCCCCCGGTCCCGGCGCGTCCGGTCCCGGCGCATCCGGTTCCGGCGCGCCGGGCTCCGCCGCCTACCGGGTCCTGCACGCCCGTCCGGCCGGAGGGGCGTACCGGACCCTCCCCACCGCGCTGCCCCTGGGCACCCGTCTGCTGGAGGCGGGCCCCGACCGGCTGCGCGCCGTCCTCGCCGACCGGGGCGACGCGGCCCACCGCGACCACCTGGACCTGCTCCTCACCCACGGGTGGACCGGCGCACTGAGCGGGCCGGTGCCCCCCGCGGAGCTGACCGGGGCGAACCGCAGGGCCGCGGCCCTGCTCGCCCGTACCCGCGCGGTCGGCGGGCCGCTGATGGAGGAGGGCACCGACCCCTTCGAGGCCCTCCTGGCGCCCGCGTCCGCCGACCTGGCCCGCCACGTCCTGGGCCCCCTGGCCGAGGAGACCGAATCCGCCCGCGGCCTGCGCCGCACCCTGCGGGCCTGGCTCACCCGGCACGGCAACTGGGACCGGGCCGCCGCCGACCTGGGCACCCACCGCAACAGCGTCCGCTACCGGATCGGCCGGATCGAGCGCGACCTGGGCGTGGACCTGGCCGACGCCGAGCAGCGCATGCGCCTGTGGTTCGCACTGACCCGCCTGCGCTCCGACGGCTGAACCGGCACCGGCCCGTCCGGTACCCGGCGAGAACGTACCGGTGCCCGTGTACGTGTTTCGTCCCGTGCCGCCGCCTTTCGTGTCCTGTGGACGCGGTGACTGGCCGTTACCGGCCAATATCGCTGTTCGGCCCACCACGGCCGATTCCGTGGACACGATGGTGGCGTGCGGTCACCACTCACCGTTTCGCACGGGGAAGACCGCACGGACCACGTGCCGGGACCGGGCCCTTTCGGTTTCCGTCGGTTCCCGGTGTCGAGATCACCGTCGGGCCGTGGACGGAGTGGGGCATAATCCGGTGGAGAGACGGAAGCGGGGAGCGTTCCCGGCTTCCGAAAGGAAACGTATGCCCCCATTCTTCCCATTCTGTCGAAGTCGAGGCAGGAGACTTTTGACTTCCTCCCCCGTCTGAAGGCGGGGGAATCCGACCGTTCCCTCGGGACGGTTCCGCTCACGCGGACCGCCTCGCGACAGTGGTTTCCCGCTTCGTCGCCGACCGCGGAAGGGAGGACCCTTGCCGTCCGACACCGGCTCCACAGGCATCACCCGGGACCTTCTCCCGGGCCACGGCACGTCCTGCCGCAAGGATGTTCCCGGCCGCGTCGACGTCCCGGTCCTGGCGGGTGCGGGGTCCTCGGCCTCCACGGCGAAGGCGGCGTGCCGGCGGCCGCCCGGTTCGCGGGAGACGATGGAGGCGGCCGGGTTCGGCGTCGCCGAAGGACCGGGCCGCCTCGACCGGGGTCTCGTCCTCGGCCGGAGAGAGCCGCCCCGGCGTATACGGGACGCGCCGCGGGTGCGGCGCTCCGACCGCTTCCCGGCGCGGGGCCCGAAGCGCGGATGCCGGGCACGCCCGGCGGAGAGGTCCGCGAACGCGCTGTGCCGGTGCCGGAGTGCCCGTCGCAACGGCACGGAGGGCGCCTCGGACGAGAACGCCGGGTCCTCGGACCTTCTCCGTCCGGTCGGCGCCGCGCAGGTGTGCTTGTACGGGGCCCTCTCACCGCGTCGGTGGTGGGCGGTGCGCCGGCGGGCGAGGGTTTCGCGCCACGCAGGGCGTACGCACCCGAACGTGGGGCCCGACCGGGTCCGCTGTTCGGGGTCCGGGCGGGCCCGGCACTCGTACGCCGTCCTCACGAAAAGGATTCATACCGAGGAGAGGTATGTGTAAGGCAGAGCACGGAAAGCCGGGGGTGTCCGCCCGGATTCCTCCCCGAACCGAAGACCGGGGCATTCTCCGGGAGAACGGGTGAACGCCGCTGTGAAACCTAGGCCGGGGGGCCACATGTCGTTTTCCTCGCTGGACACGGCCCTGCCCACGGGGGCGGACGCGCGCGAGCACGCGCTCCTGCTCCGGCGGGTACACGAGGCCGCGCTCGCCGGGCGCCCGGCGCCCGCACCGCTGCGCCCGGTCATCGAGGACTCCTGGGGACGCACGCGCCGCTTCGGGATCGATCCCGACAACGCTCCACCGCCCCGGATGGCGCGCCTGGACGAACTCCAGCGCCACCGCGAGGCCTCCCCGATCGCCGAGGTCCTGCCGCTGATCCGCCGCTCACTCGTCTCGGTCGCCGACGAGGCCGACCACGTCATGCTGGTCACCGACGCCTCCGGCCAGATCCTGTGGCGGGACGGACCCCGCCGCCTCCGCGCCGTCGGAGACCGGGTGGGGCTCGTGGAGGGCGCCTTCTGGAACGAGGGCAGCGCCGGCACCAACGCCATCGGCACCGCCCTGGTCGTGGGACGGCCCGTGCAGGTCTACTCCGCCGAGCACTTCGTCCGGACCCTGCACCCCCTCACCTGCGCCTGCGCCCCCATCCACGACCCCCGTGACGGACGCCTGCTCGGTGCCGTCGACGTCACCGGCCCGATGTCGACCGTCCACCCCTCCACCCTGGCGCTGGTCAACGCGGTGGCCCAACTGGCCGAGGCGCACCTGCAGAGCATCCACCACACCCACCTGGAACGGCTGCGCTCGGTGGCGGCGCCCCTGCTGGCCGGGATGAACGAGCGCGCGCTGGTGGTGGACGACGCCGGGTGGACCGCGACCGCGGTCCACATGGAGCCGGTCCGGCGGGTGCTGCTGCCCAAGCACCGGGAGACGGGCACGGCCTGGCTGCCCGCGCTGGGGGAGTGCGCCCTGGAGCCCCTGCCCGGGGGCTGGCTGGTCCGGCCCCGGCCGATGGAGCGGTCCGCGCCCTCCAAGGTCACCCTGGACCTGGTCAGGTCCTCGCCGACCGTGGTGGTGTCCGGGCCCAGCGGGGAGTGGGCGCACCGGCTCACCCCGCGCCACGCGGAGCTGCTGCTGCTGTTGGCCGTGCACCGGGAGGGACGCACGGGCGCGCAGCTGTCCCGGGACGTGTTCGGCGCGAACGGACACGTGGTGACGGTGCGCGCGGAACTCTCACGCGTGCGCCGCCACCTGGGCGGCATCATCGAGAGCCGCCCCTACCGGTTCAGCGAGGAGGTCCGGGTCCGGGTGTCCGGGCCCGGACACCCGGAGGACCTTCTGCCCGGCTCGATGGCCCCAGGCGTGCACGCGCTGCGCGAGGCGCTCCGCGGCGGCGTCGTGCCATGGCTCTAGGCGATGGCGTCGCAACCTAGTGCAACCCTTGCCGTGTCGGTGCCCATGCGGTGGACTGAGCGTGCGCGGCCCGAACCGGTGGCGCCGTCGGGTGAGAGAGGGCACGACGGGCCGACCACCGGTGGATATGTGGCATGTTCACGGCCTTCGGACCTTGAGGGGGGTCCCGGGGGAGAGACGGGAGAGGTGCCACCGGGCTGAGAATGGCCGCCCACGGGATTCGGGGGAACCCCGCGGCCATCGCGCCGGCGGTGCGTCCCGCGGGAGAGACATCTCCGGGGCGCGGCGCGTCGCGCGGGGACGGGTGGGGGATCCGTCCCCGCGCACATCCCCGGCGCGGGCGCACCGGCCGGGCAGGGAACGTCCATCTTCCGACCACCGCCGCGTGAGTCGCACGCGGAGAACGGGTACCCCGGATGAAACGGTGCGAAGGGGGCGGACGTGACCGATGTGGTGAACAGCACGGGGAGGGAGTCCCCCGTGCCCGCCTCCGCCCGCTCGGCTAGACTCTGTGCGTTTACCGAACCGCGCTCACCCGCGGCTCGGCCGACCCGACCGCCCCGGCCCCTCGCGGCCCGCCCGCGGACGGGGCAGGGGCACCGCGTGAACCACGGGGGCGACAAGGGCGTCGAACCCGGGACCGGCAAGATCCCGGCCGACATCCCGTCGACCCCACAGACCGTCCTTCCTTCGGAGGTGGACCGTGTCCGCTGACCACCGAGAGCAGCAGCCCGGCCAACAGGGCTCGCGCGTCGACCCGCACTTCGGCCGCTACGCACGACGAGCACAGGGCATGGTCGCATCGGAGGTCCGGGCACTCTTCGCGGTGGCCTCCCGCCCGGAGGTGGTCTCCCTCGCCGGGGGCATGCCCAACGTCGCGGCGCTGCCGCTGGACCAGATCGGCGAACTGGTCAAGGACGTCGTCTCCGAGGAGGGCGCGGCCGCGCTCCAGTACGGGTCGGCCCAGGGCGACCCCGTCCTGCGCGAGCAGCTCTGTGACTACATGACGCTGGAGGGCATCACCGCCAGCCCCGACGACGTCATCGTCACCGTCGGCTCCCAGCAGGCGCTGGACCTCATCACCCGCGTCTTCGTCGACCCCGGCGACATCGTCCTGACCGAGGCCCCCACCTACGTCACCGCGATCAACACCTTCTCCGCCTTCCAGGCCGACATCCGCCACGTGGGCATGGACGAACAGGGCGTGATCCCCGAGGAGCTGGAGGAGGCGCTGGTCCGCGCCGAGCTCGACGGGCGGCCGGTGAAGTTCTTCTACACCGTCCCCAACTTCCAGAACCCGGCGGGGATCACCATGTCGGCCGAGCGCCGCGCCGGCGTGGTCGCCGCCTGTGAGCGCCACGACGTGCTCATCGTCGAGGACAACCCCTACGGCCTGCTGCGCTACGACGGCGACCCCGAGCCCACCCTCTACTCCCAGAGCGAGGGCAACGTCGTCTACCTGGGATCGCTGTCCAAGACGCTCTCCCCGGGCCTGCGTATCGGCTGGGCGCTCGCACCGGCCGCAGTACGGGCCAAACTCGTCCTGGCGGCCGAGTCGGCGATGCTCAGCCACTCCACCTTCAACCAGCTCGTGGTGCGCCGCTACCTCCACACCTTCCCCTGGCAGGAGCAGATCAAGGCGTTCAACACCATGTACGGGGAGCGCCGCGACGCGATGCTCAACGCACTGACGGCGATGATGCCGCAGGGCTGCACCTGGACCCGCCCCGAGGGCGGATTCTTCGTCTGGGCCACCCTGCCCGAGGGCATCGACTCCAAGGCCATGCTGCCCCGCGCCGTCGCCGAGCGGGTCGCCTACGTTCCCGGTACCGGCTTCTACGCCGACGACCGCGGCCGGGCCAACATGCGCCTGAGCTTCTGCTTCCCCACACCCGAGCAGATCCGCGAGGGCGTGCGACGCCTGGTCGGAGCCATCGAGGGCGAGGTCGACCTGCGTGATACGTTCGGCACCACCCTGGCCCCGGACTCCGAGGGCACGCAGACCCCCACCGCCGACCTGCCCTGACACCCCGCGAGGGCACAGCACCGATGACAGCCGCACAGAAGGAGGTCCGCGCCGTGGCAGACCTTGACCGGGTTCTCGTTCTCGCCGGGGGCCTGTCCCCCGAACACGAGGTGAGCGTCCACTCCGGGCGCAGTGTCGCCGAGGCGCTGCGCCGCCTGGGCGTGGAGGTCCAGGTCGCCGACGTCGGCTCCGGACTGCTGGACCGGCTCTCCCAGGACCCGCCCCAGGTGGTCTTCCCCGTCCTGCACGGGTCGGCGGGCGAGGACGGCACCATCCGGGAGGTCCTGGAACTGGTCGGGGCGCCCTACGTGGGCGCCCGCCCCGGCGCCTGCCGCCTGGCCTACTCCAAGCCCGCCGCCAAGGCGCTGCTGGCCGAGAGGGGCGTGCGGGTGCCGCGCGGAGCCGTGCTGCCCAAGTCGGCCTTCCACGACCTGGGCGCCCCGGCGCTGGTGGAGCGGCTGGTCGGCCGGCTGGGCCTTCCGCTGTTCGTCAAGCCCGACCGGGGCGGTTCCGCGTTCGGCGCGACCCCGGTCACCTCGGCGCAGGACCTGTCGGCCGCGCTGGTGTCCTGCTTCGCCTACAGCGACTCGGCCCTGGTCGAGGAACAGGTGCAGGGCACCGAGCTGGCCGTGGGCGTCCTGGACACGGGCGAGGGCCCGGTGGCACTGCCGCCGGTGGAGATCGTGCCCGACGGCGGGGTCTACGACTACGCCGCCCGCTACACCGCCGGACGCACCGAGTTCTTCTGCCCGGCGCGCCTGGAGGCCGAGGCCGTCACCGCCGCCACCGACGCCGCGCTGACCGCGCACCGCGTCCTGGGCCTGCGGGACTTCTCCCGCACCGACGTCATCGTGGGCGCCGACGGCCGGGTCACCTTCCTGGAGGCCAACGTGGCACCGGGGCTGACCGAGACCTCCACGTTCCCGATGGCGGCCTCCGCCGCGGGGCTGGACTTCGCGGTCGTGTGCCGGGAACTGGCCCACCAGGCGCTGCTGCGCGGCTGAGCCCGCGGGCCGGGGCCGCCGGACGGAAGTCCGGCGGCCCCACCCCACGGTCCCTACGCCCGCGGTACGTCCAGGGCCCGTTCGAGGACGTCACGCACGGTGGCGCACAGCAGGTCCACCTTGTACCCGGTCGCGGGCAGCGGGGAGCACAGGCCGGCCAGGCCCTCCAGCGCCCTCTCCACGCCCGCGTCCAGCGGACTCCCGGGACGCGTGCCCACCAGGGCGGCCTCCACCCGCGGCAGCCGCAACGGGGTGCGCGCGACCCCGCCCACGGCCACCGCCGCCGAGGCCACCGGGCCCGAGTCCCCGTCCGCGAGGGACAGGCGGGCCACCGCCTCCACCAGCGGCCACTCCGCGCGGGAGCGGCCGGTCGCCCGCCGGTAGGCGGCCCGCTCACCCGGTACGGGGACCGGCAGCGTCACCGACACCAGCACCTGTCCGGGCTCCAGCACGTGGTCGCGGGTGGGGTCGGCGGCGTCGTACAGGTCCGCCACCGCCCTCTCCGCCCGGTCGCCGCCGGCCACCAGCACCGACGCGTCGTAGGCCAGCAGCGCCACCGCCAGCGACGACGGGTGGGGCGCCACGCACGGCCCCTGGTCCACGACCACCCCGTACAGGTGGTCGCCCCCGCGCGCCGGGCAGGAGTCACCGCCCGTCTGGAAGCAGTCGAAGGCGGGGTTGCGCAGGTACCAGCAGCGGTTGCGCTGGAGCAGGTTGCCGCCCAGCGTCGCGGCGTTGCGCACCTGCGGCGTGGCCAGCTCCCGCGCCGTGAGGGCCAGCGCCGGGTAGGCGTCCGCCAGCCGCGCGTCCGCGGACAGCTCGCCCACGCCGGTCAGCGCGCCCAGGCGGACCGAGCCGTCGGGGCGCCACTCCGCTCCGCGCAGCTCCGCCACCCCGGACAGGTCCACCACGGGAGCGGGTTCGAGGACCCCCGAGGACAGGCACGCCGTCAGGTCGGTCCCCCCGGCGCGCGGGCGGGCGCCCGTGCCGTCCAACCGGGTCAGGGCCTCGTCCAGCCCCTCGGGTCGTGTGGTCGCGGTCATCGCAGTCCCTCCAGCAGTCGGTCCGGGCGGACGGGCAGGTCGCGGGGGCGCCATCCGGTGGCGTCGTGCACGGCGTTGGCCACGGACGCGGCCACGCCCACGACCGACACCTCGCCCAGGCCGACCCCCGCGCCCACGGCGTGTTCGAACCCCTCCTGGTGGAAGTACACCTCGGTCTCGGGGACGTCGCCCATCCCCGGGATCCGGTAGTCCTCCAGGTTGTCGGTGAGCACCACCCCGGTGCCCGGGTCGTGGCGGCGCTCCTCGAAGAGCGCGTACCCCACGCCCTGCACCACGGCGCCCTCGACCTGGTTGCGGGCCAGCCGCTCGGCGTACACGCGCCCCACGGCCATCCCCGCCCAGCACCGGGTGGGGCGCACCCGGCCCAGCAGGGTGTCCACCTCCACCTCCATCACGTGCACGGCGCCGCTCAGGCCGCGGCCCACGGCCACGTCGTCCATGTCCGGGGACAGCGCGCCCCAGCGGTCCCGGCCGCGTTTACCGACCACCCGCACGCCCTCGGCGGCGGTCAGCGCGTCCTTGAGGGTGTGCTCGGGGACGGGCCCCGACTCCGGGACCCGTGGCTCGTGCTCGCGCAGCGCGTCCCGCAGCCGGTCGGCCGCGTCGGCCGCGGCGGGCCCCATGGAGGTGGTCGTGCGGCTGCCGAAGGAGCCGGTCCCGTGCACCGAGCCGCTGTCGCCGATCTCCACGCGCAGGTCGGAGGCGGGCATCCCCAGCCGGTCGGCGACCACCCCGCCCAGGACCGTGCGGATCCCGGTGCCGATGTCCTGGGTGGCCGAGCGCACCAGCACCCGGCCGTCGCGCACCGACAGTTCCACCCGTGCCTTGGGGCCCATGAGGTAGAGCCAGTTGGAGGAGGCGAGGCCGACCCCGCGCCGGAACCGGCCGGTGCGCGGCCCGCGAGGGCGGTCGCGCCACAGGTCCAGGGCGGCCACCCGCTCGTACAGCGCCTGCCGCTTGGGGTTGCCGTCCCAGCGGCGGCGCAGGGACAGGGGGTCCTCGCCCAGCCGCTCGGCCATCGTGTCCACGGCCTGCTCCAGGGCCCAGGCCAGCGGCGCGCCGCCGGGGGCGCGCATGGGTTTGCCCGGCGGGCGGTGGGTGACCACGTCGAAGTCGCGGACCCGGCGCGGTGAGCGCCCGTATCCCAGCAGCCCGAGCGTGGCGGTGGTGGAGCCCACCGAGATGCCGCCGTCGCCCTCGGAGTCCACGGTCATCGCGGCCAGGTCCCCGTCGGCGTCGGCCAGCAGCGCCACCCTGGTGCGGGTTCCGGGGCGGTGCCCGGCGTCGGTCAGCTCCTCGGCGCGGTCGAAGGACACGCGCACCGGGGTATGGGAGAGCCGGGACAGCTCGGCCGCGGCGACCATGTCCGTCGACAGGCCCCCCTTGGCGCCGAAGCCGCCGCCGACGTACTCGCTGACCACGTGCACCTTCTCCGGCGGCAGCTCCCAGCGCTCCGCGGCCTTCTGGGCGGTCTTGACCACCGTCTGGGTGGACACGCGCAGGGTCAGTGTGCCGTCGCGCTCCCAGGAGGCCACGCACACGTGGGGCTCCAGCGGGCTGTGCAACTGGACGGCGGTGGAGTACTCCTGGGCCACCAGGCGGGGGTCGCCGCGCTCGGCGGCCCCGCGCAGGCGCCGTACGGCGGTGGCGCCGCGCCAGCTGGCTGTGGACGGGCCCCGCGTGTTGCCCCGCCAGGGGGACGGGGGAGTGGGGGCCTCGCCGTAGGAGGGCGCGGCCCTGCGCTGGGCGCGCGTGGTGTACACCTGCGGGGCGCCCTCGGCGCGCGCCTCGTCCGTGTCCAGTACGGCGGGGAGGGGGTCGTAGTCCACCCGTACCGCCTCCGCCGCGGCCCGGGCCAGGGCGGCGGTGGGCGCGGCCACGGCGGCGATCGGCTGGCCTGCGTAGCGCACCAGGCGCTCCTCGCCGAGCAGGTCCGTGAACACCGGCTGCCCGTCCACGGGCCCTCCGGGCGCGGGGAGGGGCGTGGCCGCGCTCCGGGCCCCGCCGGGGTGGACGGCGCGCACCCGCGCGTGGGCGTGGGCGGAGCGCACGATCACCCCCTCCCAACCGCCCTCGGGTACCAGGTCCGCGCTGAAGCGGGCGCGGCCGGTGACCTTGTCCAGGGCGTCCACGCGCGGGGGGTCGCGGTCCGGCTCGGCGTCGAACTCCCCGGCGCAGGCGGCGGCCACGGCGGCGAAGATCCCCTCGTAGGCGCCGCAGCGGCACAGGTGCCCGGACAGGGCGTCGGCGACGCGTTCACGGCCCGGGCGGACGTCGCCGTGCTCGGCGCGCCAGGCGTCGACGAAGACGGAGGCCTCCACCACGAACCCCGGGGTGCAGTAGCCGCACTGGAGCGCGTCGTGGGCGGCGAAGGCGCGCTGGACGGGGTGGTCGCCGCCCAGCCCCTCCACGGTGGTGACCTCGCGCCCGGCCAGCCGGTCGGCGGGCATCAGGCACGAGGCGGTGGGGGCGCCGTCCACCAGGACGGTACAGGCGCCGCAGACTCCGGTGCCGCAGGCGATCTTGGTTCCGGTCAGGCCGAGCCGGTCGCGGATGTGCTCGGCCGCGGTGGTGTCGGGGGAGTCGGGGACGGGGGAGGAGGAGCCGTTCAGTCGAACGTTCATGGGAGCTTTCCTCGATACGAAGTTGACACTGACAACTTAGGTGCGCCGTGATGGGCCTGTCAACGGAGTTCCGGGCGGCTCCGGCACATGCGGGGCACACACACCGGACGCGCACGCCGAGGGCCCCTCGGTCTCCGGTACGCGTGCCGGTGCCCGACGGGCCCGCTGGTGCGCGTGGCGCGGCGGCGGTCGTCAGGGGGTCTCGACGGATCCGCCCCCGGTCCCGCCCGGCTCGCCGCCCGCTGTGTCGTCCGAGGCGGGGGAGGCCGGCGCGTCCCCGCCGTCCCCGCCGGTGGGCTCCGTGCCCCCGTCGGGTGCGCTGGGGTCCGTGTCGGCGGCCTCGTCCGAGGGCTCGGACGAGGGGCCGTCGCAGGGGGCGTGCCCGCAGTCGGCGGGTGGGGGACAGCCGTGCGCGTGCGGATCGGCGGTGCAGTCCGGTCCGGTGTCCGGCGGGGCGCTCTCCTCGGTGCCCGTGCCGGCCGGGACCTCCTCGGTCGCCGGCTCCCCCTCGGTCACATGCTCCCCCTCCGCGGCCGAGGACTCGGCGGCGGGCGGGGGAGAGGACACCGGCGGAGTGGAGCCCGCGGGGGCCATCTCCCAGGGGCCGTCCGGCCCGAGGGTCCACAGGTAGCCGAGTACGGCCAGTACCACCAGGGCGCCCGCGAGCGCCCACCCCGCCGCGCGGCCCCCGCGCCCGCCCGGCCGGCGGGGCCGTGCACGCCCGCCGGGGGCGGCCGGCCCGCCTCCCGGTCCGCGGCCGCCACCCCCTCCTGGGGGAAGGTCCATGCCCCCGCCGCGGACGTGTCCTGGGGATCCGTGCCGCCCGGGTCCCTCCCCGGGGAGCCCGGTTCCGCCGTCGCGGCGAGCGCCTTCGGGACGACCGCCGCGACCACCGCGACCGCCCGTGTCCGTTCCCCGCGGGAGCGGCGGCCCGTCGCCGTACGCGGTCCGCGCCCGGGGGAGCTCCGGCAGGCGGATGCGCGCGGTGCCCTCGCCCACGGCCGTGCTGGCCTCCGCCATGATCAGCGTGGCCGCGAGCGGCGCGTCCGCCCCGGGGGCCCGGCCGATCAGCGTCCCCAGCACCTCCACCGCGGTCGGTCGCGCCCCCGGGTCCTTGGCCAGGCACGCCTCCAGGACCGAGCGCAGCCTGTCCGGGACGCCGGCCAGCTCGGGCTCGCACGTCAGCACCCGGTCGATCACCGCCATCGTGTCCTCACCGGGGAAGGCGGGGCGCCCCGTCGCCGCGTAGGCGATGACGGCCGCCCAGGAGAACAGGTCGCCGGCCGGCCCCGCCGGCTCGCCCCTGATCTGCTCCGGCGCCATGTAGGCGGGGGTCCCCGCCACGGTGGTGGTCTGCCGGGTGGCGTCGACCAGGCGCGCGACGCCGAAGTCGATCACCCGGGGCCCGTCCGGCCCCAGGATGACGTTGCCGGGCTTGAGGTCGCGGTGCACCACGCCCGCCTCGTGCACGGCGGTCAGCGCGGTCACCGTGGCGATGGCCAGCCGGTCCAGCGCGGGCCCGGTGTGGGGACCCGCGTCCCGTACCGCGGAGCGCAGCGTCGGCCCCGGGACGTACTCGCTCGCGATGTAGGGCGTGTCCGCGTCCATGTCGGCGTCCAGCACCGCCGCCGTGCAGAACGGGGCCACCCTGCGCGCCGCCACCAGTTCCTGGGCGAAGCGCTCCCTCTGCCGGGTGTCACCCGACCAGGCGAGGGCCAGCACCTTCACGGCCGCGGGGGAGCCGTCGGCGGCGTGCGCCAGGTACACGGTGCCCTGGCCGCCGCTGTCGATGCGCGCCGCCACGGCGTAGGGGCCGATACGTGTGGGGTCCGAGGGGAGGAGCGGAGTGGTCATGGGGGCACCCTGTCGCAGGGGAGCCGCTGGTCGCGGCCTCCGTCACCCACTCTGACGTGGGCGGGGACCACTCCGTAGCTGACCTGGGGGCCACAGTGTCCTTACCGGTGCCCGACGGGCGGGGAGGCCGGGCCGCCCCTCGGCGACCCGGCCTCCCCGCCCGTCACACGGACCCCGCTAAAGCCCGAGGGCGTGCATGGAGAAGTGGAACACGAACACGGCGCTGAGCACCCACATCAGCCAGCCGACCTCGGTGAAGCGGCCCTGCGCCGAACGCAGCACGGTGTAGGCGATGATCCCGATGCCGATACCGGTGGCGATGTCGTAGGCGAACGGCATCATCACGATGGTCAGGAACGCCGGGACGGCCACCGACATGTCCGACCAGTCGATCCCGCGGATCTGCGCCATCATCAGCGCCCCCACCATCACCATCGCCACCGAGGCCGCCTGGGAGGGCACGATGGCGAACACCGGCGCGAACACGATCGCGGTGAGGAACAGCAGTCCGGTGACCACGCTGGACAGCCCGGTCCGTGCGCCCTCGCTCACCCCGGCCGTGGACTCCACGAACACCAGGGTGGCCGAGGAGCTGGTCAGACCGCCGACCACGGCGCCGGTCCCGTCGGTGGCCAGGATCTGGTTGACCCGGGGCATGCTCCCGTCGGCCCGGGAGATCCCGGCCTTGGCCCCGATCGCCAGGATGGTGCCCACCGCGTCGAAGAACCCGGCCAGCACCAGGGTGAACAGGATGACTCCGGCGGTGGTCGGCCCGGCGGTGGTCCAGGCGCCGAACATGTCGACCTGGAACAGCAGCCCGAAGTCGGGCACGGCCACGGGGCTGCCGGACAGCTCCGGCGCGCGGCCGCCCCAGTCCTCACCGCTCAGCCCGGCCACCTGGTGGACCACGACCGCCAGCACCGTGGCGCCGACGATGCCGTAGAAGATCGCGCCGGGCGCTCCGCGCACCAGCAGCACGCTCGCCAGCACCAGGCCGCACACGAACACCAGGATCGGCCAGCCGGCGAGGTTCCCGCCGTCGCCGGCCGCGCCGAGCTGTAGCAGGCTGCCGCCGTCGCCGCCGCTGACGAAACCGGCGTTGGCCAGGCCGATCAGGGACACGAACAGGCCGATGCCCACCCCGATCGCCAGCTTGAGGTTGTGCGGCAGCGCGTTCATCACGGCGGTGCGCACACCGGTCACGACCATGAGGACGATGGCCACGCCCTGCCACACGACCAGGCCCATCACCTCGGGCCACGACATGACCGGGGCGGCCTGGTAGGCCACCACCGCCATCACCCCGAGGGCGGCGGCGCAGGCGATCGGCGCCCGGCCGACCACCCCCATCATGATGGTGACCATCCCCGCGGCCAGGGCGGTCATGGTGGTCAGCTGGGCCGCGGACAGGAAGTCCCCGTTGACGTCGGGGACCCCGCTGAGGATCAGCGGGTTCAGGACGATGATGTAGGCCATCGCCATGAACGTGGTCAGTCCGCCGCGGACCTCCCGGCCCACGGTGGAGCCGCGCTCGTTGATGAGGAAGAAGCGGTCGAGCCAGGATCGACCGTCCGGGGCCGGGGGTGTCTGCTTGCGCTGCTTCGCGCCGTCTTCGAGGGTCATGTCCCCTCCTGGGGGGCGACGGGGCGGCAATCTGCCACCGTGTGAAACTGCATGGATACTTCGCGTAGCCATATCTGGGTTGGCCTCGGGACGCCCTTGTCCCTGGCGGTGACCGATCCCGGCCGCCCGTACGCCACGGGCCGCGCCCGCCGGGTCCGGTGGTCACGGGAGAGTCGGGGAGGGGCGGTGCGGCGGGCCGGCCCGCCGCACCGCCCCGCGGCTACAGCTCGATGCCCACGATGTCCTCCGGGCGCACCGGCGCGTGCGTCAGCGGCCTCCCCGTCGCCGCGCGCACCGCGGCCACGATCGCCGGGGTCGACGACAGCGTCGGCGGCTCACCCGCGCCCCGCAGCCCGTAGGGCGAGTGCGGGTCCGGGTGCTCCAGCACCTCGATCCGCATCGGCGGTGTGTCCAGGATCGTCGGGATGAGGTAGTCGGTGAACGACGGGTTGCGGATCTGCCCGTCCGTGACCTGGACCTCCTCCATCAGCGCCAGGCCCAGACCCTGGGTGGAACCGCCCTGGATCTGTCCGAGCAGCTGCTGGGGGTGCATGGCCTTGCCCACGTCCTGCACCGCGTCCAGCGCCACCACCTTCACCAGGCCCAGGTCCACGTCCACGTCCACCACGGCCCGGTGCACGCACATCCCGAACTGGGTGTGCGAGGCGCCCTGGCCCAGCTCCGGATCCAGCATCTCGGTGGGGCGGTGGTGGTACTCACGGGTCTGCTCGACCACCGTGCCGCCCTGGGTCGAGTCGCCCAGCAGGTCCGCCAGCGACACCAGCGCACCGGCCGTGGCCGACACCAGCTTGCCGCCGGACAGTGACAGGTCGGTGTCCGGCAGGTCCTCGGGCACGAGCCCGCGCTCGCGCGCCAGCGCGAACACCTCCGCGCGCACCGAGGCGCACGCCGTCCTGACCGCGCCGCCGGTCATGTACGACTGGCGCGACGCCGAGGAGGAGCCCGCCGAACCCACCTGGGTGTCGGAGGGGGCGATGACCACCTTCTCCACACCCAGCTCGGTCCGGGCGATCTGGCCCTTGACGGTCACCAGCCCCTGGCCGACCTCGGCCGCCGCCGTGTGCACCAGCACCACCGGCTCGCCGCCCACGACCTCCAGCCGGACCCGTGCGGTGGAGTAGTCGTCGAACCCCTCCGAGAAGCACAGGTTCTTCAGGCCCAGGCCGTAGCCCACACCGCGCACCACGCCCTCGCCGCGCGTGGTGCCCGCCACCCCGCCCGGCAGCGTGCGCAGGTCGGAGGGATCGGCCAGCGCGCCGCGCTCAGGCGGCATCGGCAGGTCGCGGCAGCGCTCCAGCATCTCCACCATGGGCAGAGGCATGTCGATCTCCTGGCCCGTGATGATCCGCGAGCCCTGCGACATGGCGTTCTTGATCCGCAGCTCCACCGGGTGCATGCCCAACTCCTCGGCGAGCCGGTCCATCTGCGACTCGTAGGCGAAGCAGGCCTGCACCGCGCCGAAGCCGCGCATCGCCCCGCACGGCGGGTTGTTGGTGTACACCCCGTAGGCGTCCACCAGCACGTTCGGCACCTCGTAGGGGCCGATGCCCAGGGAGGAGGCCACACCCACCACGGCCGGGGTCGCCGACGCGTACGCGCCGCCGTCCACGATGATCTCCGCCGTGGCGTACAGCAGAGTGCCGTCCGCGCGCGCACCGTGCTCGTAGCGCATCTTCGCCGGGTGCCGGTGCACGTGCCCGTAGAAGGACTCCTCGCGGTTGTACACGAACTTGACCGGCTTGCCGGTGCGCATTGCCAGCAGGCACGCGTGGATCTGCATCGACAGGTCCTCGCGGGCACCGAAGGCCCCGCCCACACCAGCCAGGGTCAGGCGCACCTTGTCCTGGGGCAGCCCCAGCGCGGGGGCGATCTGGCGCTGGTCCACGTGCAGCCACTGCGTGGCCACGTACAGGTCCACGCCGCCGTCCTCGGCCGGGACGGCCATGCCCGACTCCGGTCCGAGGAAGGCCTGGTCCTGCATGCCGACCTCGTACTCGGAGGAGACCACCGCGTCGGCCTCGGCGCGCAGCCGCTCCAGGACCCCGCTCTCGCGCCCGGCCGCTCCCGCGGCCTCGGTGAAGGCGCCCGTGCGGACCGGCTGGTAGCGCAGCCGGTTGCCGCGCTGGTTGTACTCGGGGTGCTCGGGGATCGTGCCCGGCTCGTGCACCAGAGGGCAGTCGGGGTCCAGAGCCGCCCTGCGGGAGTCGCTGATCGGCTCCAGTACCTCGTAGTCCACCCGGATGCGCTCCATCGCGCGCCGGGCCGTCTCGGGGTGGTCGGCGGCCACCACGGCCACCGCCTCGCCCTTGTAGCGCACCTTGTCGATGGCCAGCACCGGCTGGTCCTGGTGCTCCAGCCCGTAGCGCTTGTCGCCGGGCACGTCCTCGTGGGTGAGCACCGCGGACACCCCCGGCACCTTCAGCGCCTCGGTGACGTCGACGCCCAGGATCCTCGCGTGCGGATGGGGGCTGCGCAGGGTCGCCCCCCACAGCATGTCCTCCATCCACATGTCCGAGGAGTAGGCGAACTCACCGGTGACCTTCAGCGTTCCGTCGGGCCGGCGCGGGCTGGCGCCCACCCCGTCCTTGGTGGTGCTGGAAAGGTCCGTCACGGTACGGGTCGTCACCGCCATCAGCGGCTCACCTCCTGGGTCAGGGTTCGGTGCGCCGCGCGGCCGCGCGCGGCGGCGGTCTCCGCGGACAGGGTGCGCAGCTCCCCCCGGTCGACGACGGTGTTCCCGCCGACCCAGAGCCGCTCCAGGGGCGGTGTGGGTCCGAAGACCGCCGCCACCACCGGGTCCTCGATCACGTCGTGGCCGAACCCGTCCATCCGCCACAGGGCGATGTCGGCGAGCTTGCCGACCGTCAGGGAACCCAGTTCGGCGTCGCGGCCCAGCACCCGGGCCCCGCCCAGGGTGGCCATCTCCAGCGACTGGCGGGCGGTCAGCGCCTGGGGGCCCCTGCGGGCACGGGCCATCAGCAGCGCCTGGTGCATCTCACCGGCCAGCGGGGTCAGCTCGCTCGAGGCGGGGCCGTCCACGCCCAGCCCCACGCTCACGCCCGCGTCCAGCAGTTCGGTGACCCGGCAGATCCCCGCGCCCAGACGGGCGTTGGAGGTGGGGCAGTGCGCCACCCCGGTACCCGTGGCCGCGATCCGCCCGATCGCCGCGTCGGACAGGTGCACCGCGTGCGCGAACCACACGTCCTCGCCCAGCCAGCCGAGCTTCTCGGCGTACTCCACGGGGGTGCACCCGAACTCGGCCAGGCACTGCTCCTCCTCGTCGAGGGTCTCGGCGAGGTGGGTGTGCAGCCGCACGCCCTTGTCCCGGGCCAGCGCCGCGGCCTCCACCATCAGCCCGCGCGAGACCGAGAACGGCGAGCACGGCGCCACCGCCACCCGCGTCATGGCCTCGGGGGAGGGGTCGTGGTGGGCCTCGATCGCCGACGCCGTACCCGACAGGGCCTGCTCCAGCGACTCCACGACGGCGTCCGGGGGCAGCCCGCCCTGGCTCTGGCCCCGGTCCATCGACCCGCGGGCCAGGTCCAGGCGCACGCCCACCTCGCGGGCGGCCTCCACCTCCGCGGCCACGATGTCGCCCCGGCCGGAGGGATAGACGTAGTGGTGGTCGGAGGCGGTCGTGCACCCCGACAGGGCCAGGTGGGCCAGCCCGGCCGAGGTGGTCCCCGAGACCACGTCGGCGTTCAGGCGGCCCCAGATCTCGTAGGAGCCCACCAGCCACTCGAAGAGCGTGCCGTCGGCGAACAGCCCCTGGGTCGCCCACTGGTAGAGGTGGTGATGGGTGTTGACCAGGCCCGGGGTGACCATGCACCCGCGCCCGTCCACGCGCTCGGCGCCCTCGGCGCCGGGGGCCGGGCCCGCGCCCACGGCGGTGATCCGGCCGTCACGGACCACCACGTGCCCGTCGGCGTACTCGGCGCCGTCCACGGTGACCACGTGGGCGCCCTCGATGGCGAGGGCCCCGCCGGCCACGGAGGTGGTGCCGGCCGCGCTCATGCTCCGCTCCCGGCCTCGGCGCGGCGCCCGGCGGCCAGGTGCACCGCGTCGATGATCTTCTCGTACCCGGTGCACCGGCACAGGTTGCCCGCCAGCGCCTCCCGGATCTCGGCGTCGCCCGGCGCGGGCAGCCCCGCGCCCACCGTGCGCTCCAGCAGGTCGTCGGTCTGCACCAGCAGGCCCGGCGTGCAGAAGCCGCACTGGACAGCGCCGGCCTCCACGAAGGCCTCCTGCACCGTGCCCAGCGCGCGCTCGGCGCCCTTGCCGGCGCCCTCGGCCAGGCCCTCCACGGTGCGTACCTCGCGCCCCTGCGCCTGCCCGGCGGCGATCATGCACGAACACGCCGTCACACCGTCGAAGTAGACCGTGCACGAACCGCACTCGCCCTGCTCACAGGCGTTCTTGCTGCCGGGCAGCCCCAGCCGCTCGCGCAGCACGTACAGCAGGCTCTCGCCCGGCCACACATCGTCGGCGGTCACGTCCTCGCCGTTGACGTTGAAACTCACGCGCATCGCGTGACTCCCTTCCGGTAGTCGGTGACCGACCAGCTCAGCGCGCGGCGCGCCATCACCGCCAGGGCGTGTCGGCGGTACTCGGCGCTGCCCCGCTGGTCGTCGATGGGGCGGGCCGCCGCGGCCACCAGCTCGCCGAACCGGCGCACGGTGGCCTCCGAGGGCGACCGGCCGCCCTCCCAGTCGAACTCCTGGGCCAGGAACTCCTCGGCCGCCTCCGCGCGCAGCGGCGTGGGCCCGGCCGAGCCCAGTCCCGTGCCCACGGCCCTGCGCTCTCCGTCCAGGGCCAGCGCGAAGGAGGTCACCGCGATGACCATCGCGTTGCGCGTGCCGATCTTGGCGAACTGCTGGGGGCCCGACGGCTCCGGCAGCAGCACCGCCGTGATCAGCTCGTCGTCGCTCCTGGCCGTCTTGCGCAGCGACAGGAAGAACTCGCGCACGGGCACCCGTCGCCGGCCGCGCACCGACGCCAGCTCCACGGTCGCGTCGGTGGCCAGCAGCGACGGGTGGGCGTCGCCCGCGGGCGAGGCGCCGGCCAGGTTGCCGCCCACGGTGCCCCGGTTGCGGATCTGCGGGGAGGCCACCGACCTGGAGGCCTTCGCCAGGGCCGGGGCCCGCCCCGACAGGTGCTCGATCACCGTGGTGTAGGGCACGCCCGCGCCCAGGCGGGTACGGTCGCCGTCGGGCCCGTACTCGGCCAGTTCCGGGATCCGGGCCAGGTCGATCAGGGCGGGCGGGCGCCTCTTGTCGAAGTTGAGCTCCACCATCACGTCCGTGCCGCCCATGATGGGCACCGCGTCGGGATGGGCGCTCTTCGCCTCGAGTGCCTCCTCCAGTGTGGAGGGGCTCAGGAACTCCATGCTCGTCCTCTTGTCGCCGAGTTCTCGCCGCCGCTCGCACACGGTCGGCGCGTCCTTCGTCAGTCGCGTTGTCCCTGGTTGATGGGGTGGTGCTGTGAAGTACACCACTGGAGACATGGTCCTTACCAGCAAGTGAAGACATGAAGTGTCCGCGCGACGAACGGTTATCGTTGGGCGTTTCCTACAAGCGGCGCTTCCGGGAACGGCGACAGCCGCCACCGCCACCGCCGCACACCACACGAGCGACAAGAGGGACGTTCATGCGGATCAGTGAGCTGATCGCGGTCAAGCGGCTGCACCTGAGGTTTCTGACGGGTGCGGAGCACGCGCACCGCGTCCTGCGGTGGGCCTACACCACCGATCTGCTCGAACCCGCCCGCTACCTGCGCGGAGGTGAGTTCGTCCTCACCGGCATGATGTGGCGTACCCGCCCTGAGGACTCCGAGACCTTCGTGTCCTCCATCGCGGGTGCCGGGGCGGTCGCCCTCGGCGTCGGGACCGCCCTGGGCGAGGTCCCGCCCGACCTGGTGGAGGCGTGCCGCGCCCACGACCTGCCCCTGGTGGAGGTGCCCCCGGAGACCTCCTTCGGCGCGGTCACCGAGGAGGTGCTGCGCGCCCTGACCCAGCAGCGCTTCAGCTCCATCGCCGAGACCCGCGACCGCCACCGGCGCCTCATCGCGGAGGTCGCCTCCGGCGCCGACCTTCCCCGCACCTTCGCCGAGGCCGCCGGACAGGCCGGACTGACCGCGTGGATCGTCTCCTCCAGCGGACGCCACGTCGCCGCCTCCGGCGAGCCCCTGCCCCAGGACGGCCGCGAGTGGATCGCCGCACGGGCCCTGACCCGTCCGTCCTTCCCGCACACCGTCCGCCTGCCCGAGGAGGACGGGCGGACGGTGACGGTCCTGCCCGTCCAGACCAAGGACTCCCATCCCCTGGCCTCCTGGCTGCTGGTCTGCGAGGGCGACCACACCACCTGGTCCGAGGAGGTGCACGAGTCCGTGGCCGAGCTGGCGTCCATCGCCGTGCTCGCCCGCAGCCGCATCGAGGAGCGCGCCCTGACCGGCGCCCGCCACCTGGAGGGACTGCCCCGGCTGCTGGCCGCCCAGCGCTTCGACGAGGTCACCGAGCTCATGCGCGGTACCGGCCCCGCCGGTGGCGGGGAGGGCGGCCACGTCGTGGTCAGCGCCGTGATGCTGCCCGAACCCCGCGTGCCCGACCTGACCCGGCGCGTGGTCGCCGAACTGGTCGCCGACCACCCCGGCGCCGTCGTCACCGGGGACGAGGACACGCTGGCCGTCGTCCCCGTGGACGGCCCGGAGACCGACGCCCGCGCCCGGGCCGAGGAGGTCCGCGCCGAACTGCTCCACCGGGCCCGCGTCCTGGAGGGCGGACTGCTCGACCACCGGCTCGCCGTCGGCCTCAGCTCGGCCGTGCGGGACGTGCCCGAGCTGCGCGGCGCCACGGTGGAGGCCCGCCACGCCCGCCGCCTGGCCGAGCTGCGCGGCGGCCGGTCCCGGGTGATCGCCGGGGCCGAGATCGACTCGCACGAGCTGCTGCTGGCCTCGGTCCCCGAGGAGGTCCAGTCCTCCTACCGGGAGCGGCTGCTGGGACCGCTGCTGGCCTACGACCGGGACCACCGCTCCGAGCTGGTGGAGACCCTGGAGCAGTTCCTGGCCCACTCGGGGTCGTGGCAGCGCTGTGCCGCGGCCATGCACGTACACGTGAACACGCTGCGGTACCGGATCGGCCGGGTGGAGGACCTGACCGGCCGTGACCTGAGCAGCCTGGAGCACCGGGTGGACCTCTTCCTGGCGCTCAAGCTCCGCGACTGAGGGGCCGGGGCCGCCGCGGGGGCGGGGGAGGAGCCGTGCCGTGCGTGGAAGTGTCACCGGTCGCCGCTAGGGTCCTCACGATGAGTACCGACCTCTCCCTCCCCGAGACCACGGACGCGGACCTGTCCGGCGCCGACCTGCGCGACGTCCTGGCCGATCCCCCCGACAGGCCGCGCGTGTTCACCCGCTGCGACATGACCGAGGCGAACCTGTCCGACGCCGACCTGGTCGGCGCCGTCTTCCACGACTGCCGTCTGGACGGAGCCCGCCTGGAGCGGGCCCTCCTGGAGGGGGCGAGGTTCACCGGCGGCAGCGCGGCCGGCGCCGTGTTCGCGCACACCGAGTGCACCGACGCCCGCTTCGAGAGGGTGGACCTGGCCAACACCCGCTGGCAGGGTGCGCTGCTCACCGACACCGCCTTCACGGGCTGCCGGATGACCGGGGCGGGGCTGAACTCCCTGCGGGGGATCGGCTACACCTTCGACCACTGCAACCTGATGCTGGCCCGCTGCAAGGGCATCACGCTGCGCGGACAGACCCTGGAGGGGCTGCGCATGGACGAGGCCGACCTGGCCAGCGCCGACCTGCGCGACACGGTGTGGGTGGACTCGCGGCTGCGCGGCGCCAACCTGGTCAACGTCCGGCTGGGGGGCGCCGACCTGCGCGGCGCCGACCTGGGGGAGCCCACCCTGGAGCAGGCCGGATACCTGCGCGGGGCCAGTATCGGCTTCGCGCAGGCGGGCACGATCCTGGCCGCGCTGGGCATCACGGTGATGGACTAGGTCCTGTCCGGTGGACCCGGTCCTGCGCCGCTGGGGGTGACGAGGGCGCCGGCGGGGCCGGCGGAGGTCCCGCGGGTGCGCCTGTGAGGCGCACCGCGGGGACCGCGGGTTCCCGTACCTTCCGCGTCCGGGCACGAGGCGAAGCGCGGCGCAGCCCCAAGGAAACACCGCCCAGCGGACACCGCGCCCGGGTCCGTGCCGCCGCCTTGGGACACAGCCAAGAATCTACGTCGTAAAGGTGCTGCTTCTGTTACACATCCTTGAGAAGAGTGACCAAGAGAGGGCCGTACCCGACGCGCGACACGGCGACCCTCCGAACGCGCGCCGAGCAGGTGGTCCCTCCTTCGGCTCCGGGGCGTCAGGGCCGTGACAGAGAGGCGGGCCGCCCCGCGTGCTCGTGGGGTCCGTGTTCGACGGGGTCCCTCACCCGGTCCAGGAAGGACAGGTAGGCGCGCTCGTAACCGCGGGCCATGGTCTCACCGGTGAAGTTGCGGCATACGTGCTCCCGGCAGGTGCCGGGGTCTAGTTCCATGGCCGTGTCGACCGCCGCCGGAAGCTCCGCCTCCCGGTCGGCGAGTACACCGGTGACGCCGTCGACCACCGTCTCGGGCAGTGCGCCGCGCCGAAACGCGACGACCGGGGTCCCGCAGGCCATCGCCTCGATGGCGACCATGCCGAACGGTTCCTCCCAGCGGACGGGGAAGAGCAGGCATCCCGCCCGGCCCAGCAGTTCGGTCTTCTCCTCCGCGGACGCCTCGCCGACGTAGTCGACGTCGGGGCCGAGCAGCGGACGGATGGCCGCGTCGAAGTAGTCCTGCTCCCCGCGCTCGGAGCACTTCAGGGCGAGCACGGTCCGGCGGCCGGCGGCACGTGCGGCGAGGATCGCGGTGTCGATGCCCTTGTCCGGGGTGCACCGGCCCAGGACGAGGGCGTAGTCCTCCTTCTCCCGGCGGGAGCGGCAGGTGTAGCGGTGCAGGGCCACCGCGTTGTGCACGGTGGCCACCCAGGGCAGCTCCGGAGCCGTGCGCCGCTGTGCGTGGGAGATCGCGGCGAGTCCGATGGCGGAGCCCAGCGACCCGTAGTACATGGCGTAGTCCTGGTTCACGGGCCCGTGCGCGGTCACGAGGGTGGGGACCGGGCGTGCCGGGGCCGCCAGCGGCCCGGCCAGGGTGTGGTCGTGGACCAGGTCCGGCCGCAGCTCCTCGATGACGCGCTGCGCGGCGGCCGCGTGGGCGACCTCGACGACACTCTCCCCGATGCGCTCGCCCTGGGGCTTGTCGTAGGTGGAGTGCGACCTCGCCCCGGTCGCCGACCGTCCCGCGCCCACCAGTGTCACGTCGTGGCCGAATCCGATCAGTTGGTCGCACAGTTCGGCGAGCATCTCCTCGATACCCCCGTAGCCTGCGGGCGGCACCTCGTACCACGGTGGCGCGAGCAGGATCAGCCGCACGGGCCCTCGGGCACCGGAGTGAGACATGGGAATCACCTTTCGCGGGCGTCGCTGTTCCTGTCCGGTTCTGCGGGTGCCGTCTGGTCACCGGACGGGGTCAGCCGGCGGACCTGCCGGACCAGCCGTACACCGTCGGGAAGCCCGTCGACCGTGGTCGAGCCCTGGTTGACGTCGATGGACAGCCGGGATCCGGCGATCGGCACCTGGTCGATACGCAGCCGTCCGAAGGCGGGCGGGAAGGCGGGGTCCAGCCACAGTTCGCCGTGCGGCAGCTGTGGGTCGAAGCGCAGCAGGGTCCTGACGAGGTGGATCGGTGTGGCCGCGGCCCATGCCTGGGGTGAGCAGGAGGTGGGATAGGGGACCGGGTCGGGGTAGGCGTCGCGGGCGAAGCCGCAGAAGAGCTCGGGCAGCCGGTCGTCGAACCGGGTGGCGGCCTCCAACATGCCCATGGCGATGCGCTGCGCGTGTTCGACGAACCCGTAGCGCATCAGTCCGGCCGCCACGATGGCGTTGTCGTGCGGCCACACCGACCCGTTGTGGTAGCTCACCGGGTTGTAGGCCCCCATGTCACTGGCGAGGGTCCGCACTCCCCAGCCGGTGAACATCGTCGGATCCAACAGCCGTTCGGCGACGAGCGGCGCCTTGTCCTCGTCGATGATGCCGGTCCACAGGCAGTGGCCCATGTTGGAGGTGCAGGAGTCGACCGGTCGGTTGTCGCGGTCCAGCGCCAGGGCGTAGTAGCCCCGTTCGGGCAGCCAGAACCGCTCGTTGAACGCCTTCTTGAGGCGGTCGGCGTGGTCCGTCCAGGTCCGGGCGGTCTGCTCGTCTCCCGTGTCCGAGGCGAAGTGGGCACGTGCCCTGTAAGCGCCGTAGACGTAGGCCTGTACCTCGCACAGGGCGATGGGCGCCTCGGCCAGCCGGCCGTCCGCGAAGTTCACACCGTCCCAGGAGTCCTTCCATCCCTGGTTGAGCAGGCCCTGTTCGTTCGCTCTGTGGTATTCGACGAAGCCGTCACCGTCGAGGTCTCCGTGGTGCAGCATCCACTCCAGCGCGCGGTCCGCGTGCGGCAGGAGTGCCTCGACCTCCTTGCTCGCCAGTCCCCACCGGTGGAGTTCGCCGAGGAGCACGACGAACAGCGGTGTGGCGTCGGCTGTGCCGTAGTAGACGTTCCCGCCGCCGAGGCCGACCGTGTCGGAGGTGCCCGGGCGCACCTCGTGCAGGATCCGGCCGGGCTGTTCCTCCGTCGAAGGGTCCTCCTCGGCTCCCTGGTAGTCGGCGAGGGTCTGGAGTGTGCCCAGTGCGAGGGACTGGTCTATGGGCAGCGCCATGAAGGAGGTCAGCAGGGAGTCCCGGCCGAACAGCGCCATGAACCACGGTGCGCCGGCGGCGACGACCGCGCGGTCGGGGTGGCGGGGGTCGAAGACCCGGAGTGCTCCCAGGTCCTGTTGGCTGCGGCTCAGCACCGCCTGCAGGGGTTCGTTGTCGGTGGTGACCCTGGGGCTGCTGCTGCTCCACGTCTGGAAGCGGCGGGCCGGCACGGACTCCTCGACGGGTCGGTCGACCGGGAAGTGGGTCCGCAGCTCCTCGCCGTCGACGACGGGGCGCACCAGGACGGTGGTCGACCACTCGTCATGGGGCGGAATCACGACCTCGAAGGTGAGCATTCCCCGGTGTACGGACGTGGCGTCGTCCGCCTGTACGACGACGCCTTGCCTTCGGCCGTTCCATTCGTGGTCGATGAGCATCCGGTTGCTCTGGGTGCGGAAGGAGTAGTCCCCGCGGCGCCGGATACGGCCCTCCTTGACCTCGAACAGGTCCGCGAAGTCGGCCTCCACCGCGAGCGTCACCGTGCAGGTGGCGGGTTCCCGGCCCAGGTTGCGCATCGTGATGTCCTCGCGCAGCCCGGTCCCCACACGTCGTTCCCGCTCCATCAGCAGGGTGCTGTCCGGCTGCTCGGGGTTCTTCACCCGGGCCAGGAACGTGGCGCGGTAGGGCTCACGGACCATCGCGGCCAGGGGCTCCAGCGGTTCCTCGTTGACCCTCAGGTCCCATCGCGACACGATGCGCGTGTCGTTGTGGAAGACTCCGTGCGGCCGGTCGGCGGACATGTCGCCGTGTTCCGCGGAGATGGAGAAGGAGGACCCCTCGACGAGGGTCACCGCTCCTGTTCCGGTTCCGGCGGAGCCGGCGTCGACGTTCCATGCGGTCATGGGAGCGAGTATCCCTGGACGGGACCGGTGGACCCGTGTATCCCCCGCTATTGTTCGTTAAATATATGACAACCGAAGAAGGCGGCCTCCGTGTTTCCGGGGGTGTAATGCGTACGCGCTCTGAGCAGGGTCGGTGCCCTTTCAGGAAGAACGCCTCCCGCGGTTCGCCGAGGGTGAATGCCGGGTCCGTGGAGAAGGACGCGTGTCTTGTGCGGCGGCGGCGAATGTGAATACCCAGGAATTCGGTGTGCCAAAAGCACTGGGGGATGTTGTTCTCCCTTTCTTCTCCGCCGTGTCCGGGGGTCGGGGGAGTCGTGGGG
>ML703345.1:110230-386940 GCA_008638415.1 Nocardiopsis sinuspersici | reverse complement strand
GCAACGGGTGGGGCGGGCCGGACCGCCCGGACGGGCCGGGGCCGACCACGAGTGTGGACGCCTACGTGGACGGGGGCCGCTATGACCGCCGGATCCAGTCGGGCAACTGGTGCAACCAGGCCGGCGCGGGGTTGGGGGAGCGTCCCCAGGCCGCGCCCGAGCCGGGGATCGACGCCTATGTGTGGATGAAGCCGCCGGGTGAGTCGGACGGGTCCAGTGAGGAGATCCCCAACGACGAGGGCAAGGGCTTCGACCGGATGTGCGATCCCACCTATGAGGGCAATCCGCGCAACGGCAACAACCTGAGCGGGGCCCTGCCCAACGCTCCGGTGTCGGGTCACTGGTTCTCCGAGCAGTTCCAGGAGCTCTTGGCCAACGCCCACCCGCCCATCCAGTAGGTCACCGAAGGCCCGAGCGAGGGCCGTGTGGAAGGGGTGCCCGCCCCCACGGCGGGCGGGCACCTCCGCCCCGTGCTGCCCTTCGGGCCCCTCCGGGGCGGTCCGGCCCGCCCCGGTCGCCCCGAAAGTTTCCGGAACTTAACGAGCAGTAACTTGCTGAACACCCGTTGTCTCCACGTGACGTCGGTGTTAATTTCGGCCCACGCGTAATGGGAGCGCTCCCGGAGACGTGCGCGAAAGCGCGCCCTCCGGGCCCACCGAGACGACACGTAAGGCCCGCCCCCGGGCCCTGAGCCCCCGAGTGGCAGCGCCGCCACCGGCTCCCTCCGTACCCCACCCGCACTCCGACCCGGCCGTTCCCCCGACAGCCCCCGCCCCCGGCGACGCCCCCCGGTGTCCACTCGGCGGGGCGGCACGGGAAGGAGAACCCGTCCAAGGAGGACACGTGATCACCCCCCGCCCCGATCCGCTCCGCGCACGCTGGCGCAGATCCTCGTCCGTGCTCTTCGGCGCGGCGCTCGTCGCCGCCCTCCTTCCGGCAAGCCCCGCACAGGCGGCGCCGATCTGTTCGGTCGACTACCAGACCAACGACTGGGGGTCGGGCTTCACCGCCCAGGTCTCGGTCACCAACGAGGCGGACTCCCTCTCCAGCTGGGAGCTGGGCTGGGAATTCTCCGGCAACCAGCAGATCACCAACAGCTGGAGCGCCCAGGTCTCCCAGAGCGGCAGCTCCGTGACCGCACAGGCCCCGCCCTGGTCCTCCGGGCTGGCCAGCGGGCAGACCGCGACGTTCGGCTTCCAGGCCACCTACAGCGGCAGCAACGCCGCCCCCGCCGAGTTCACCCTCAACGGCCTCAGCTGCGCCGGCGGGGACGAGGAGCCCGATCCCGAGACCCCGGCCCTGGCCGTGGACCCCACCTCGGTCAGCCTCGAACCCGGCGGTGAGACCACCTTCGACGTCGCGCTGTCGGCCGCGCCCGAGGGCGACGTACCGGTCAGCGTGGAGCGCTCCTCCGGCAGCGAGGCCCTGTCCGTGGCCTCGGGCGGCTCGCTGACCTTCGGCGAAGCCGACTGGGACACCCCCCAGGAGGTGACCGTCGCCTCCTCCAGCGACGGCTCGGGTGAGCCCGCCCAGGCCGAGTTCACCGTCTCCGCCGAGGGCTATGACCCCGTGGTCGTCACCGCGCGCGAACTGACGGGCGCGGCCAACGAGTACGAGGAGGAGTTCCTCACTCAGTACGAGAAGATCAAGGACCCCGAGAGCGGTTACTTCCGCGAGGTGGACGGACTCCTCGTGCCGTACCACTCGGTGGAGACCCTGATCGTGGAGGCGCCCGACTACGGCCACGCCACCACCTCGGAGGCCTACAGCTACTACCTGTGGCTGGAGGCGACCTACGGCAGGATCACCGGCGACTGGGGACCCTTCAACGACGCCTGGGCGTCCATGGAGGCGTTCATCATCCCGGGCACCGCCGACCAGCCCACGAACGGCTCCTACGACCCGTCCTCACCGGCGACCTACATCCCCGAGTCGACCGACCCGAGCGACTACCCGATGCCGCTGGACCCCGACGCCCAGGCGGGGCAGGACCCGCTCGCCCAGGAGCTGAGCAGCGCCTACGGCACCGACGAGGTCTACGGCATGCACTGGCTGCTGGACGTGGACAACAAGTACGGCTACGGCTTCTGCGGCGACGGCGGCGACGACGTCCCCGCCTACATCAACACCTTCCAGCGCGGCTCCAACGAGTCGGTCTGGGAGACCGTGCCCCACCCGTCCTGCGAGACCTTCGAGCACGGCGGCGAGAACGGGTTCCTCGACCTGTTCACCGACGACGACAACTACTCCCAGCAGTGGCGCTACACCAACGCCCCCGACGCCGACGCGCGCGCCGTCCAGGTGGCCTACCTGGCGCACGAGTGGGCCTCGGAGCAGGGCAACGCGGACGCCATCGCCGCGAACGTCTCCAACGCGGCGAAGATGGGCGACTACCTGCGCTACGCCATGTTCGACAAGTACTTCAAGGAGATCGGCGACTGCGTCGGCGCCCAGTCCTGCTCGCCCGGATCGGGCAAGAACTCCGCGCACTACCTCATGGCCTGGTACTACTCCTGGGGCGGTGCCCTGGAGAGCGCCGAGTACCCCTGGGCCTGGCGCATCGGCGGATCCTCCGCCCACCAGGGCTACCAGAACGTGATGGCGGCCTACGCGCTCTCGGAGACGGAGGCGCTCCAGCCGGAGTCGGCCACCGGAGCCGAGGACTGGGGCAACAGCCTCGACCGGCAGCTGGAGTTCCTCGAGTGGCTCCAGTCCTCCGACGGCGGTATCGCCGGCGGTGCGACCAACAGCTGGGAGGGCACCTACGCCGAGCCGCCCTCGGGCACGTCGACCTTCCACGGCATGTTCTACGACGAGAAGCCCGTCTGGCACGACCCGCCCTCGAACCGCTGGTTCGGGTTCCAGGTCTGGGACATGGAGCGGGTGGCCGAGTACTACCGCGTCACCGGTGACGAGCGTGCCAAGGGAATCCTGGACGACTGGATCCCCTGGGCGATCGAGAACACCACCGTCGGAGAGGACGGCGAGTTCGCCATCCCCGCCGACATGGAGTGGAGCGGCCAGCCCGACACCTGGACGGGTGAGTCCACGGGCAACCCCGACCTGAGCGTCGAGGTCGTCTCGCACGGTCAGGACGTCGGCATCGCCGCGGGCCTGGCCAAGACCCTCATGCACTACTCCGCGGCCACCGGCCACGCCGAGTCCCGCGCGATGGCCGAGGGCCTGCTGGACGCCCTGATGGCGCACCAGGACGGACTGGGTGTGGCCGTCCCCGAGGAGCGCGCCGACTACGAGCGCTTCGACGACCAGTTCGGCGCCCCGGACGGCGGGCTCTACATCCCCGAGGGATGGACCGGCCAGATGCCCAACGGCGACCCGATCAACTCCGACTCCACGTTCCTGTCCATCCGGTCCTTCTACGAGGACGACCCGAACTGGCCCAAGGTCGAGTCCTACCTCAACGGCGGTCCGGTGCCCGAGTTCACCTACCACAGGTTCTGGGCGCAGGTCGACGTGGCCACAGCTCTCGCCACCCACGGCGAGTTGTTCGGCGACGGCTCCTAGCGGGCCGTGGCCGCGGGGGCGGGCGCCTCGTGCGCCCGCCCCCACCCCCTCCATCCGACGAAAGGAAGAACATGGCGTTCACCAAGGGGCGAAGACGGCTCCGGGGCAGGGCCGCCGGCGCGGTCGCCCTCGCCGTCACCCTCGTCACGGGCGGCCTCGCCGCCGCCGCACACGGCCAGGAGAGCACACAGGTTTCGGCCGAGGACGCCGTCCAGGCCCAGGCGGCCACCCTGCGGGACCTGGCCGACCAGCGCGGGCTGCGCATGGGCACCGCGGTCGGCTCACAGCACCTGAGCCAGTCGCAGTACGCGCAGACCGCCGCGTCCGAGTTCAACTCCATCACCCACGAGAACGACCTCAAGTGGGAGACGGTCGAGCCCCAGCGCGGACAGTTCAACTGGACCAACGCCGACCGCATCGTGGACTTCGCCCAGCAGAACGGCCAGATGGTCCACGGCCACACGCTGGTGTGGCACAGCCAGCTGCCGTCCTGGGTGGGGAACGGGAACTTCAGCCGGAGCGAGCTGCTGGACGTCATGGACACCCACATCAGCACCACGGTGGGGCGCTACAGCGACGACATCGCCACCTGGGACGTGGTCAACGAGCCCATCGGGGACAACGCCCAGTTCCGCGACTCGGTCTTCTACCGGACGCTGGGACAGGACTTCATCGCCGAGGCCTTCCGTATGGCCGACCGGGCCGACCCCGACGCCCGCCTGTTCATCAACGACTACAACATCGACGGGATCAACGCCAAGAGCGACGCCTACTACGAACTGGTCAAGGACCTGCTGGCGCAGGGCGTGCCGATCGACGGCATCGGCTTCCAGGGCCACCTCATCTCGGGACAGGTCCCCTCCAGCATCCAGCAGAACATCCAGCGCTTCGTCGACCTGGGCCTGGAGGTGATGATCACCGAACTCGACATCCGCATCCAGATGCCCGCCACCGAGCAGAAGCTGGAGCAGCAGGCCAGGGACTACGAGCAGGTGGTCAACGCCTGCTACGCGGTCAGCGGGTGCTCCGGCGTGATCGTCTGGGGCGTCACCGACGCCTACTCCTGGGTCCCCGACACCTTCGAGGGCCAGGGCGCGGCGCTGCCCATCGACGACAGCTACCAGAAGAAGCCCGCCTACTGGGCGATCCACGAGGCGCTCGGGGGTGAACCCGACCCGGACCCGACCGATCCGCCCACCGAGGACCCCACGGATCCGCCGACCGACCCGCCGAGCGGTGACTGCGAGGCCGACTACACGATCACCAACGAGTGGAACAACGGGTTCCAGGCCGAGGTGACCGTCACCGCCGGAACCAGTCTCACGGGATGGACGGTGACGTGGAGCCTCGGCAGCGGTGAGAGCGTCTCGCACGCCTGGAACGCCTCGGTGAGCAGCAGCGGTTCGAACGTCACCGCGACCGACGCCGGCTACAACGGCACCCTCTCCGCCGGGCAGTCGACCTCGTTCGGCTTCGTCGGCACCCACGGCGGGAGCGTCTCGACACCGCAACCGACCTGCACCAGCGGGTCCTGAACGCGACCGACCACGACCGGCCCCGGCCGAGGAGGAAGTGACACCCAGGGTGCTGACGTGACCGCCCCGGAACAGGCCACGCCTGCACCATGACCGGGCGCCGGGGGAGCGTAGCCGCCTCCCCCGGCGCCCACACACCCGCTGTCACAGGCAGCGGTCCTCTGTAGCCCGACAACGTTGTCATCACTCTCGTCTGGAGTTCCGCGATGGTCAAACGCCTACTGATCGCCCTGGGGTCGGTCCTGGCCCTGGTGGTGTCGCTGTTCGCGTACACGCTGCCCGCCCAAGCAGACACCGGTTTCCAGGTCAGCGACGGTCGCCTGGTCGACGCGGCCGGAAACGACTTCGTCATCCGCGGTGTCAGCCACCCGCACGCCTGGTACACGCAGGAGACCCAGTCGTTCGCGGACATCAAGTCACTGGGGGCCAACGCCGTCCGCGTCGTCCTCAGCAGCGGTGACCGCTGGACGGAGAACGGCGTCGACGACGTGGCGAACGTCGTCGACGAGTGCAAGGCCAACAAGCTGATCTGCCTCCTGGAGGTACACGACACCACCGGCTACGGAGAGCAGGAGGGCGCCGCCACGCTCGACCAGGCCGTGGACTACTGGCTGCGCGTCCAGGACGCGGTCGAGGGCGAGGAGGACCACATCCTCGTCAACATCGGCAACGAGCCCTACGGCAACGACTCCGCGACCAACCAGAACTGGGCCGGCGACACCAGCGCCGCCATCGACCGCCTGCGCGACGCCGGCTTCGACCACACCCTGGTCGTGGACGCGCCCAACTGGGGCCAGGACTGGCAGGGCACGATGCGCGACAACGCCCAGTCGGTCTTCGACTCCGACCCGCACGCCAACACGATGTTCTCCGTGCACATGTACGGCGTCTACGAGCAGGAGTCGACGATCGTCTCCTACATGGAGCACTTCGCCGACGCAGGCCTGCCGCTGCTCGTCGGCGAGTTCGGCCACGACCACTCCGACGGGAACCCCGACGAGGACGCCATCATGGCCCACGCCGAGCGCCTCGGTCTGGGCTACATCGGCTGGTCCTGGAGCGGCAACGGAAGCCCCGTGGAGTACCTGGACATGGTCGAGGGCTTCGACGCCGACCGCCTGACCCCCTGGGGCGAGCGCATCTTCAACGGTCCCGACGGGATCGCCTCGACCGCGGTCGAGGCCCCGGTCTACGGCGGTGGCGGCGAGCCGACCGACCCGCCCACCGAGGACCCCACGGACCCGCCCACCGAGGACCCGACCGACCCGCCGAGCGGTGACTGCGAGGCCGACTACACGGTCACCAACGAGTGGGGCGGCGGGTTCCAGGCCGAGGTGACCGTCACCGCCGGAGCCGACGTCACCGGTTGGACGGTGACGTGGAGCTTCGACAGCGGTGAGAGCGTCTCGCACGCCTGGAACGCCTCGGTGAGCAGCAGCGGCGCGGACGTCACCGCGACCGACGTCGGCTACAACGGCACCCTCTCCGCCGGGCAGTCGACCTCGTTCGGCTTCGTCGGCACCCACGGCGGGAGCGTCTCCACGCCCGAGCTCTCCTGCGCCGCCTGACCCGGCCCGTACGGCCTGATCCGGCCCGTGCCGGTTCGATCCGCCCGGTCTGATCCCCGCTGAGGGAACGGACCCAGACTCCCCGGCCGCACCGACCGGTGCGGCCGGGCTCCCCCACACAGATTGGAGTGGTCCATGAGGTCACGCAACGCCATCGCACTGACCGTGGCGCTCGGCGGACTCGCCGTCAGCACCGCCGTCGTCGCGCTGCCGGGCACGGCCGAGGCCCACGGCGCGTTCACCTACCCGGCCAGCCGTACCTACGCCTGTTTCCAGGACGCCACCGGCGGCAGCTCCGGCGGTGCCCTCCAGCCCACCAACGACGCCTGCGCCGACGCGCTGGCCGAGGGCGGGAACTACCCGTTCTGGAACTGGTTCGGCAACCTCATCAGCAACTCCGACGGCCGCCACCAGGAGTTCGTGGCCGACGGAGAGCTGTGCGGGCCCACCGAGAGCTTCTCGGCCTTCAACGCGGTCCGCGCCGACTGGCCGACCACCCAGCTGGAGCCGGGTGCCACGGTGGAGTTCCACCACAACGCCTGGGCCGCGCACCCGGGTACCTTCTCCACCTACGTCACCGAGGACGGGTTCGACCCCGCCACGGACGCCCTGACCTGGGACTCCCTGGAGCTCATCGACGAGGTGACCAACCCGCCGCTGCGCAGCGGCGGTGTCGAGGGCGCCGAGTACTACTGGGACGTGGACCTGCCCGACAAGCAGGGACAGCACATCATCTACGTGGTGTGGGAGCGCTCCGACAGCCCCGAGGCGTTCTACAACTGCTCGGACGTGGTCTTCGGCGAGGGGTCCGGCGAGCCCGACCCCACGGACCCGCCGGAGGAGCCGACGGACCCGCCGACCGAGGAGCCCACGGACCCGCCGCAGGGCGAGTACTGCACGGCCGAGTACAGCGTCGTCAACGAGTGGTCGACCGGCTTCCAGGCGGAGGTCGAGGTCACCGCGGGCGAGGACGGGGTCGAGGGCTGGATGGTGGACTGGATGTTCGCCAACGGCCAGGAGGTCACCAACTCCTGGAACGCCTCACTCACCAACCACGCGGACCACGACGCCCACATCGAGGCCACCAACACCGCGCACAACGGCACGCTCGCCCCCGGAGAGAGCACCAGCTTCGGGTTCACCGCCACCCACGGGGGCACGAACACCGATCCCCAGGTGGCCTGCCAGGAGTCATAGGACCTGACGTGACTCCTTCCTGACCCCTTCCAGGGACCGTACCCCCCATGCGGGGCCGCACCAGCGGCCCGCGCGGTCCCGGCGCCACGGTACCGAACGCTGTTCGGTACCGTGGCGCCATGAACACAGCGAAGATCTACACCCGCTGCCAGGACCGCATGCTCGGCCTCGCGGACGACCTGAGCGCGGAGCAGCTCTCCACCCCCGTTCCCGCCCTGCCCGCGTGGACCGTCCAGCAGACCTACGCCCATCTGGTCGGGCTCTGCTCGGACGTGGTCGCGGAGCGGTTCGTCCCCCCGGCCGACGACACCGTGACCGCCCGCCAGGTGGCCGAACGCGCCCACCTCGACATCGCCGGGCTCTGCGCGGCCTGGCGCGAGGACACCCCGGCGCTGCTGCGGGTCTTCGCCACCCAGACGCGGGCCCGCTACTCCCTGCCCGCCGTGGACGTGTGGCACCACGAGAACGACGTGCGGGGTGCCCTTGGCATGGAGGCCCAGACCCAGGACGCCGACGAGCTGGCGGCCTTCAACCTCGGCGCGATGAGCCGTGCGTGGTCCCCCGAACTGCCCGGGGTGCGAGTGCTGGCGACCGACACCGGCCAGGAGTGGACCTTCGGGGAGCGGGCCGACCTGGAGTGGTCCGCCACGGCCTTCGAACTGGTCCGGGCGACCACCGGCCGCCGCAGCGCCGCGCAGGTGCGCGCCATGGACTGGAGCGGCGACCCCTCGGCCGTGCTCGACCGCCTGTCGGCGTTCCCGTTCCCGGAGGCCGACCTGAGGGTCTGACCGGTTCCGGGCGGCCGTGCGCCGCCCGGAGTCAGGGCCGGTAGGGGACGCGGTCCAGGGCCTGTACCTCACCCAGCGTGGACCACTCGTTGCGGCCCAGGCGCGCCAGCGGGCGCAGCAGGGCCGCGTCGGGGTGCCCGTCCACCAGCACCGCCTCGTCCACGGCCGCGCGTACCACCCGGCCCAGCACCACGGTGGAGTCGCCCAGCCCCAGCGTCGAGTGCAGCACGCACTCCAGCGCCGCCGGGGAGCCCGCGACCCGGGGCGGGCGCACGTCCGTGCTGGCCTCGCGCCCGATCCCCAGCGCGTCGAACTCGCTCACCTCCGGCGGGTAGGGGGTGCCGCTGGCGTTGACCTGGTCCCACAGCGGCTCCGGGGCCAGGTTCACCACGAACTCGCCGGTGCGCTCCACGTTGCGCAGCGAGTCCTTGCGCCGCACCGAGGTGAACTGCACGATCGGCGGTTCGACGCAGGAGACCGTGAAGAAGGAGTGCGGGGCCAGGTTGTCCACGCCCTCCTCGGACGTGGTGGAGACCCACGCGATCGGGCGCGGTATCACCACGGACGTCATCAACTGGTAGAACGCCCGTCCGGGCAGGTCTTCTGGGGTCCATTCGGTACGCATCGCACCGATTATGCCGTCCTGCGCCGAGCGAACCGTGCACCGAGCGCACCACGGAGCGCCGACACGGCCACCGCCGCGCCACCGGGGCGGCGGAGGGAGGGGAGGGGCCCGGCACGAGAAGGACGGCCAGAAGCGCCGGGCCGGTCCCGGGGCTCAGCTCACGGCCTGCCTGACGAGGGCGGCGATCGTCTCCCCGGCCTTCCCGGCCAGCCCGGTCACGGCGTACACCGCGCGGTCGGACGCCTCCATCCCGGTGATCTTCGACAGCACGTCGAGTTCGGCGGCGGCCTTCGCCGCGACCGCGGCCGGACTCCTTTTTCAGCTCCGCCGCACGCTCCCTCATGGCGGCACGTTCCTGCTCGTGATCGGCGCGCGGTGCTCGCCACGCCGGCCCCGCCGAGGCGCCCGGTGCTTCTCGGCTCCTGATCGACGCCGCGGAACGCGGCGCCGACCGGGCCTGCGCGGACGACCGGCCCGCGTGGCCTCTTCCCACACCGGGCCGGGGATCCGCCCGCACACGACCAGCGGGGAGATCAGCAGGAGGCCGTGTACCAGGCGAGGCCGAAGACTCCGGCCACCCAGGTCCACAGGAGGCAGAACCCGGCGTGGGCGAGGGTGCGCGGCGGATCCCCCCGCCACAGGGCGGGGGAGAAGTACGCGAACTGGAACAGCCACCGAAGGGACCAGAACAGCGTCTCGGCGGCCAGCAGGGCGCGTGCCACACGTCCGCCCGCCAGCAGCTCCGGGGCCAGAAACAGGGGCAGCGCCCCCAGCAGCACACAGACCACGCCGACGAAGAAGAAGTGCGCTCCCGCGACCTGTCGGGGCAGCGGCGCCATCCGGGCGACCTGGGCCGGCCAGTCGATCAGCCGGGGCAGTACCAGGTGGAACACGCCGAGCACCACCAGAACCGCCCCCACCAGCTGCAACTGTCCCTGGACCGAGAACAGCCAGGCGGTCACCGGTCCGGCCCCACCAGGACGAACACCGTGACGAACCCGCCCACGCGCTGTTCGGACGCCCGGCGCAGACCGGCGCCGCGTGCGGCCCGCAGCCACCGCGAACGCGGCATGAAGTGCTGGGCACCGGGCCCGAAGGCCGCGATGTTGGCGGCGTCACGGCAGTGCTCGACCAGGACCAGAGCGCCGCCGGGACGCAGGACCCGCGCCACCTCGCGCAACGCGGCGTCCTGGTCGGCGGCGGCACGCAGCTCGTGCAGGGCGAAGGGGGCGACGACGGTGTCCATCGAGGCGTCCGGGAAGGGCAGCGCGTCCGCCGCGCACGCCACCGATCCGGGTCTGGGGGCGACCCTGCGGCGTGCCCGCCGCAACGACGGCTCCACCACCGGCAGCGCGTCGTACAGGTCGGCGATACTCTGTTCGGACCGGGGGTACAGGGCACCGATCACGGCGCTGGCCTCGTCCAGACCCGAGGAGACCACCAGGTGCCTGCCCGGGTCAGGGGGTCTGCCCGCCCCGGCCAGAGCCGGAGCCAGCCAGGTCCAGGTGTGGAGCGGCGAGCGGTCGTAGACGGCGTGGGAGGCCGCCAGCGACGCCGCGGTCCACCACGCTCCGGCGGCCCCGGCCGTCCACGAGGCCGTACGGGCGGCCCCGCGCAGCCGCCGCCCCGCCAGCGCCCCGCCGACGGCCACGGCGGTGCCCGCCAGGTACAGGGGCCAGTTGTACGCGACCACGTGACGCGCTCCGGAGGGGCGCCGACGACGGTTCACCCCCGCCTCCCCGCCGGTGTCATCAGCACGCCGCGGTGCCATCCGTAGTCCACACCCGACACGTGGAAGGCGTTGGCGAGAACGGGACGGGTCCCCTGGAAGGGCCCGTGGCGAAAGAAGGTCAACCGTTCCACGTCCACCGCCACCGGGCGCGGTTCCCAGCTCGTCCGGAGCGCCTTGACCACCAGCACGTCGCCACCGCGCCCGCCGTGTTCGAAGGTGTAGGGCAGCGGCCCGGCGAAGCGCCGCGCGTCCCGCCCGGTGGCGAACGGGGACCGCGGGGGCAGGGGCGCGGTGGGCCCGCCCAGGGCCGCGCTGACCCTCAGGTCGGCCCGGCCGTCCCCGGAGCGCACCGCGAAGTCCAGCCGGTCACCGACCCTGCGCGTCCCGAGCACGGCGCGCTCGTACCGGTAGCGCGAGAGCACCGCGCCCGCGGCGGCCAGCACCGGACTCGACGTCTGGCTCCGCAGGATGCGCAGCCCTCTCAGGGTGCGCACACCGGTCCCGGTCCTGGAACGGTCCACCGGCAACCGCGCGAAGACGCGGTAGCCGGTCATCACCTGCTCCAACCCCAGCTCGGCGGGGAGGAAAGCCGGGCGCAGGCCCCGCAGCGCCACCGCGGCGACGGCGGCGAACCCGTACTCCCTCCCGTCCTGCGCGCGATAGGTGTCCAGTTCCAGGCCGGGCGTGAGCAGAGGCCGTAGGACCTCCGGGGGGAAGGCGTAGGTGAGCACCAGCGAGTCGGTGAAGTGCGCCCGCATCGGCAGCGGGTGCTCCTGGATCCTCAACGTGCGCCTCCTACGGTCGTGACGTACAGACTTCCCCACAGGGGGCAGCGCTCCTCGGCCGCGCGCACGGTCGCGGCCGCGTCGCCCGCCTCGCCCACGCTGCGCAGGACGGCGGTACCGCCGGGGCGTACCGCCCGGTCGACGGCGGCGCGCAGCCGCCGCCGGTAGGGGAGGCCGGGGCCGTCCAGGACGTTGGACAGGGTCACCGCGTCGTAGCTTCCGGCCGGTACCGACTCCAGGTGCTCGGCGACGTCACCGAGCACGAACCGCACCGTTCCCGGCGGTCCCGGCGGACACGGGCCGTCCGTCCGCGGCTCCGGCGTCCGTCCGGCCAGGAGCCCCGCGAGCAGGGGGTTGTCGGTGTTGGGGTGGCGGGAGACGACGCGGGCGACGCGGGTCCGCAGCCGGGTGTCGAAACGGGCCGGAACGACGTGGCGGAACCCCGGGGCCAGGGCTGCGGCGAGCACCCCGGCCGGCCTGAGCGCCGTCCCCATGAGCAGGCGCAGTCCAGGGCCGTCGAGGCGGGTGCGCCACCAGTGGGACTGCACGCGCGGGTCGTCCAGGTCGAGGAACTCGTGCAGGGCGGGGCCGCGCCACCGGGGAAGGACGGCGGCGGCGCGGCGTGCCGCCGCGAGCATCAGTTCGGCGCTCCCTGCGACGGCGGGCGCACCGTCGTCGACGCGGGCGCGTGCGTAGGCGAGCTGCACCGGGTTGACGTCGATCGCGGTCACGTCGTGTCCGGCGCGGGCCAGGGCCGCGGCGGTGTCTCCGGCCGAGGCGACGCACAGCACCCGGGCGGGTACGGCGGGGAAGGCCCGCTCCTCCACGCGCGGATCCTCGTACATGCGGCCGAACAGCAGCCGGGGTCCGCGTCCCGGCAGGGTCAGGATGCGTCCGGCGGCCCAGGGGTTGCGGGTCATCTGCGGGCCCCGGCGTGCCGTTCGGCGACGACCCAGGCCAGCGCGACGACCGCCAGGTTGGCGGTCAGCATCCTCCCGGGTTCGTCGATGGTGCCGGGGGAGACCAGCAGCCCGCCGAGGTTGAAGACCCCGATGAGCGCCGTCTGGACGGCCGCCGCCGTGTACGGCCACCGCCCGGACAGCACCCACAGGCCGATCAGGGCCTCCGCGAGACCGATCCCCACCAGGACCGGAGAGACCAGGAGATCGGGCAACAGCGGCAGGTCCGCGATGATCGCCCTGTGGTCGGCGCGTCCCGGCCAGACCTTGCACCACAGGCCCTCGTAGAACCAGACCAGGGAGACAGCCGCCGCCGGGGCGAGCGCTCGCGCGGTCCTTGGGGGGAAGGACATGTCGCTCATACAACCACCCGTCCCACGCATGCCGCGTTCGGGGTCTTCCTCACGGGTGGCGCGGACCTCATGGGCGAGCATCCCCCGGGGGACCGGAGCCACGGGTCCGTAGCCGGTCTGGCCGCCGGTGCCGCGGTACCGGTCCGGCGGCGCCGTAGACGGTCCGGCCCGCCGGACCGTCACGTCTCACCGGGCCGCCCACGTCAGAGGCGCCACCACCGGCAACGGCGAGGAGACCACCGTGGACGCCCGTCCGCACCTCTTCGACGACCCGGTCGCGGCCGAGCTCCCGAAGCACGTCGTCTCGGTGAGCGAGGCCGTCACGGACTCGGTGCTGCCGCCCGTGGCACAGGCACCGGTGAAGATCCGCGCCGGCCGGATCAACGGCCGCGGCTTCCGCACCGACACGCACGCAAGGACGCCGTGCACGCCGGGGAGGTCCCGGTGCGCCTCAACCTGGTCGCGGTTGACCGCGGTTCCCAACGGAGGGGGAGGAGCCCCGGTGGCGGAGGAGGCCCACCTCCGCCACCGGGGCGTTCACCGCTCACACGTCAGCCGCAGTTGCCCCACGTCGTGCGGGTCCCCTGCGACGTGCTGCCGTCGGTCGTGTCGATGGACCCGTGGAATCGGACGCACCGGCCGGCGGCCGACCGGGACACGGCCGCGTAGTGGCCGTAGTTGCCGCGGTCGGTGTAGGCGTCGCCCTCCGGCGGGTTGTAGAGGTACAGGATCGCCGTCGTCAGCGTGGACGTGCCGTGCGCGTGCGACTTCAGGGTCACGACGCAGTTCTCCTGGTAGGTGTTGCTCCACAGCAGGTAGACGGTGCCCGTCTGCGCCCCGTTCCAGCCGCTGCCGCTCCACCGGCGGATCGGCCGGCTGTCCAGGGTGGTGTAGGAGCCGCTCGCCCATCCGCACCCGCCGGAGGACCGTGCGGCGTCGCCGAGCGTGTGCGCCGAGGCGGCGGCGGGGGAGAGGAGGAGGGCAGCCGACGCGATCGCCATGGCGACGGCGGCGTTCTTGATCGTACGCGTGAATCTGGCCAATGGGGGTGTCCGATTCATGATGGGAGGAATCCCGGTTTCCCCGCCGCGCCGTTCGGGGCATGGTGGCGGATTCCCGTACGGGGAATGGTCGCGGCCGGTCGCCGGGATTGCTCGTGGGGGAACAGGGAGGGTGAGGGCCGCTTCGCGTACCCCGCCCCGATGCCACCAGTCGGCGAGACGGTGATGCCTCGCAGCGGGTACTTTACCGTGCCCGCGGAGCGGGGCGACCTCCGATGTCAGGGCGCCGAGGCCCTCTGATACCCGGATATCTCCTGTCCGATAAATCGTTTACCAGAGGTCCCTTTTTGTCGAGGTCGGACCCGTCCTGACGGCGTGCGCCCGTGACCTGCGTATCCGACGCGGAAAGCATGAGGTGACCAGTGATGAATGGCTTGCTGCCAGAGGCGCCGGGTATTCCGTGCCTCTCTTCGCCGAATGTTTGACCGGTGCTTTTTCTGGTGTACGGCCCGAGGCCGACCCCTCCGGTTCCGGTGCGCGGCCCAGACCCCTGGCCCGTACCACCCCTCAGGGACCCAAGGGCCCACAGCGCCGGGCGGGAAGCGGTTCACACCCATGGTGTCCGTGTGGACCCGCCGGAGACCCGTGGCGTGCCCCGCGTTCCACGGAACCGGGTCCATGGAACGCGGACTCAGGACGGGGTGGAGTCGTCCGCGGAGATGAGGGCCAGCCCCGTCTGGGGGTCCACCTTCTTGCGCAGGTGGGCGGGCGTCTCGGTGAGGACGACCTCCATGGTCGGGAACACGCGCAGCTCCTTCAGGTGCCCGGCCAGGGCGGTGGAGTCCGCGCGCCCCAGGACGATGTGCGCGTGCAGGGCGGCCTTGCCCTGGTTGTCGGCGATGTCGCCGATACAGGAGGCGATCTCCAACTGCTCGTCGAAGCCGGTGTACCGGTACTCGCTGGTGTCGCGGTCGAAGTAGCCGAGGGTGACGTGGCTGGCGGCGCCGATGGCGGTCAGGCTCGCGGCGGTGATGCCGTTGGCTTCGGCGAAACCGGTGATCTGCTCGAACGCCTCGTCGCCCTTGTCCATGACGAGCAGGAACGTGCGCAGCCCGTTCCCCTCCAGCAACCGTGTGGACTTCATCGGTGCCCCCTCCATGGTCCTGACACCGGTCAGGAGAGGACCGGTGTGCGCGGAGCGATGTCGTCGGCCTTCCGGGCCGCCCGGGACGTGTGCCGTGTCCGAGGCGCCGGCGGCCGTCCTGGGCACCTGCCCATCGATCAGCGGGGATACACCACCAGTGGACGCGGGCGAACGCCGGCGCGCTACCCGCTGGAGGAGTAGCGGGTCGTCAACATGGACTTTCGGCCGGTGGACCTGTCCTCGCACCGCCTGGTGGACGTCACCACCGACCGCTGCCGGTTCAGGGCGGCGAAGCCGTCTCGTAGACGTCCGCTCGCCGGTGTGGGGAGCTCGATGAGCCGGCCGGCCTGGTGAGGGCCTGGCCGGACGCGCGTCGCTGAGAGCCCCGTCCCCACCTCGGCGCAGTGCCACAGAGCGGTACCGCCCCGCATCTTCGAGGACACTCTGGAGCAGTCGGCGGCGGTGCCGGTCCCGGCTGCTCGACGGACCCACGGCATGGCGGCCCGCATGGCCGACGACGCCCGTCCACACCCTGCCCGGATTCCGGGCTGCCACGACGACGAGATCCCGCCGCGTCGGAATCGGCCTCTCCCGCAGTTCCCCGCGCGCTGCTTCGGGGATGCCCCCGTCGGGATCGGAGAGAAAACCTCCGGAGAGGACCGACTCGCCCTTGCGTGGCTCGACGTCCCTTTCGTGGAGGACTTGACGACCGAAGAGCCAGGATGGCCAGGCCGAGGATCAGCAGTGCGGGGACGGTCGCCAGGTTCCGTTCGGCATGCGGCGGGCCTGCCCTGACAGATCGGCAAAAGGACTTCCCGGAAACCGGTGCTCGTGTGTGCGCGTTTTCCTGGTGCGCCGAAAACAGCTCACGGAGTTTCTGTCTCGGCCGGGATGGCTTCGAGGAAGGCGGGCGGACCGCGGTCGCGCCCGGCATGCGGGCCGCCTGTCGCGATGGGGCGGGCCGTGCCGAAACGGTCGCGGACACGGGTGCCGCCCCGGCGCGGGGCCGGTGCTGCGGTGAGCGTGTATACGCCCTCGGGGGGCTGACTTTCGGCCCGGCGTGAACCCATATTTGGTGGTCGTCGAATAAAGATCGTTCGTGTGTTCAAATGCGCTTGGCCGGGTGCGGTGGGTTTGTGTGGTGCCCGTGTTGCTGGTGGCATTAATCGTGGTTTTGGTCTGTATTTATATCTCTGGGGTTTGTGGGCTGCTGCGGGAATTTGGTAACTTCCTTGCGGCCGGAGCGGGACGTGGACGTCTCGCCCGGATTCTTTTTCGGTCATAGATGGAATGTGTAGGCACCACCCGTAATGCGTCGTTCCCTGTCCCGTGCGACGGCGGCTTGCGCGGCTTACGCCCTGGTCCTTTCGCTGGGGGCGGCCGCTCCCGCCACGGCCGTTGAGGAGGAGGCTCCCTCCGTCACCGACGGCACGGCCGTCTCCGGTGGGCGCGGCGCCTCGGGGGAGCGAAGCGGTGCACCGGGCAGGTACGCCTCGGCCGCTGGGGGACCCCGCGACCAGGCAGGGTCCGACGGCGCCTCCGCCGTCGACGGTCCTCCCGCTCCCGTGCGTTCCGGCGGTGGCCGGGCCGAGGCCGGGAGCTCCTTGTGGACCTACGTGGACCGCGCCTTTCCCGACCGCTCCTACGGCGGCGCCGATACCGCCAGCGTGGGCACGGGGCGCCTCGCGTGGGACCGTGTCTACACCCGCAGGGCCCTGTTCCGGTTCCCTGTCGCGCTCGGCCCCGGCACCGCCGTGGACTCCGCCGTACTGCGCACCGAGGTGGTGTGGTCCTACGACTGCGAGGGCGACTCCTTCGTGCAGCTGCACCGGGTCGACCCCTTCGACGGCGAGGCCACCTGGAACGACCAGCCGGCCGCTCGCGCCCTGCTCGACACCCGAAGGATCAGGGGCGGTCGGGCCGCCTGCCCCGTGAGCGGCGGTGTGGAGTTCGACGTGACCCAGGCCTACCAGTGGGCCGTGGACAACGGAGAACGCCACATCCACCTGCGGCTCGGGGAACGCGACGAGTCCGGAAGCACGGCCTGGCGCCGTTTCGACGTCGGGGGCGACCCGCCGGTGCTGGTGGTCGACCACGGCACACGGCGGACTCCGGGCACGGCCTCTGATCCGGGCGGCTCCCGGGGTGGTGCCGCGGACGCCGGGCCACCCGGTGAGCGCGCCGCCGTCCCCGGCGAGGAGTCCCCCGGCCCCGCACCGACCCGGTCCGCGGAAGGACCCGCCCTTTCCGGCGGCACCGTCCCCGGACCCGGGGGAACCGACGACGTCCGTGTCCGGGGCCTTGTTTCCGGCGGCCGGCTCCGGACCGGGGGTGAGCGCGTCCTTTCCCGGCGGGGGGAGCGGACCGGCCGCCCGACCGCTCCGGGCGGCCGTCGGCGACAGGGCGGGGACACGGTTCCCAGAGCCCGGGGACCCCCGAGCACCACACCAGTCGGAGACCGCACCTCGGTTCACCGGCCGCGGGGAACCGGTCGACAGGCGACGGACCCCTCTCTCCCGATGCGGCATCCGGGCGGGCGGAGGAACGCGTCGGCGGTGGCCCGAGGGGATCGGGCGGTCCGCTCCCGGAGCGCCACGGCGGGCGGCGCACGGACGCGGGCAGGGAACCGTCTCGCCGCCGCACCGGCCACAGGGCAGAGTGGCCGCCTGCGGTGACGGCACGGTTTCGCGCCGACAGGAGAGGTGTTCGTCCCCGACGCCGGACGCACCTACGGCGGAGCCCGGCGGGGGGCTCCGCCACCGGAGGCCGTGGTGGTCCGGAACCGCCTGTGCGCGTGGGCACCGCACAGGAGGACTCCGGGCCGCCACCGGCGTCTGCGCGCGGAGGCCGCGACGAGCACGGGCGCCGGCGGTGCCCATATCGCGAGGTCGCGGCAGCGGCCGACGCGCTCCTGGACACGTTGTCGAAGGAGCGGCGCCGGGCCGTCGTGTACGACTTCGACGACGAGGCCGAGGCGACGGGGTGGTCGAACTTCCCGGTCACCTCCATGGAGCGAGGCGGACCTCGCTCGCCGATCCGGACGAGGAGGCGGCCGGTGCGCCGGCCGACGGGTACGTCCTCGAGTACGACGGGTACGTCCTCGAGTACGACCGGACCCATCTGAGCCGGAGCGGTTCCACCGAGCCCGACGACGTCGGCACCTATGTCCGTCTCGACGGGCCGTCCGCGTGGACCGAGTACCCCGGCCAGCCCGGCGTGGAGGCCGGCCGGGTCCACCAGCACACCGTGTTCCGCGACCGGACGGCCGGCTACGGCGGGGAGCGGGACGGCGCACGGGGCCGCTCGGGGAACGGGGGACGCACCCGGCGGCCGCCGTCGCCGGAGTCACTCGGTACGCAGTCCCTCGGGGCTCGTCATCCGCCACAGGTACGGCAGGCTCGCCAGCGTCACCAGCGCGATCACGCCGAATCCGGCGCCCACGAGTGGGACGAAGCCCCACCAGTCGGTGACCGGGAGGCCGGCGAGCCGCAGCAGGAGGAGGCCGAGACCGACCCCGCCGGCGACGGCGACCACCAGTCCGAGCACCACCGGGATCGCGGTCTGCCACAGCACCGACGCGGCGAGCGTGGACCGGCTGGTCCCGAAGGCGATCAGCACCGAGAGCTGCCGTCTGCGCTCCCGCAGCTGCTCGACCGTGGAGACGACCATGCTCGCACCGATCACCAGCATCGTCAGGACGGCACCGGCCCGGAGCGCCTCGCCGATGTCCGCCAACACGCCGTTGCCGCTCTCCTGTTCCAGGGCGCGCAGTTCGCTCCCGGCGCTGTCGACACCGACATGGTTTCGCACGTGTTCGACGGCGTCCGGATCGCTCCCGTCGAGGGTGGCGAGCACCGTGGACCGGAGGCTCTCCACCTCCTCGACCGGAAAGGCCGACGGGGTGAGGAACAGGCCCTGGTGGGTCTGCCCGGCCAGGACGTCCGTGACCCGGGCCTCGCGCACCCGCGGAACGGTCCAGGGGCGGGGTTCGTCGGTGGGACCGCCCGTGCGGTCGTTGTCGAGGTCCAGCCGGTCCCCCGGACGCACGGCGGAGGCCCCGTCACCCGCGACGAAGGCGTCGCCGTCGGCGCAGGAGGAGAACTTGATCAGCCTGTCCAGGGCGGCGCAGTCGGCGACGACGACCGTCCGCGTCTCCTGTGTCCCGTCGGCGCGGGGCGGAACGTCCACCAGGGGGAGGCGGGCCACGAGGAACGGGAGGGAGGACTCCACACCCCTGGCGCCGTCGATGCCGCGGGCGAACTCCGTGCCCTCGGCGCCGCTCTCCACCGGGGCCGACGCGAGCACCCGCGCCCGGTCCGGGTCCGGGTCGTCGGCGGAGGGGATCTGGTCGTTCATCGCGGAGAAGAGCATCTGGAGCGCGATCGCCCCGGCCACGGCGACGGTGACGCCGCTGACGGTACGGGCCGCGATCCCGCTGTTCAACTGCAGGCGCCGCGTGGCCATCTGCCACGACAGCGGACCACCGCGTAGGCGGCCCACCACGGCCTCGACGACCCACGGCAGCAGCAGGGTGAACCCCGTCAGGGCCACCGACACGCCGACGGCGACGACCCACTCCGTGCCCTCGGAGTTCGTCCCCTGCCCGGGTGCGAACAGGACGGCGCAGCCGACGGCCAGGACCACCACGCGCCACCACAGTCGCCGACCGCGGTCGCCGCCCTCCCGGAAGACGCCCAGCGGGCCGACCTCGACCTTGCGCAGCGCGAAGAGAGTCACCAGGACGGCGCTGGCCGGGACGAGCACCACGACGAGGGCGGCGATCAGCGGCACCGGTGTGACGTCCGCGGGCAGTACGCCCGAGCCCGGGAGCCGCACGTCGTCGGCGAACGTCCGGGCCACCAGGAAGAACCCGGTGCCGAGGAGCAGGCCCAGGACCGCGCCGACGAGGGACTCGCCCGCGGCGATCCTCCGCGTCATCCCCCTGTCGGCGCCCACCAGCCGCAGCGCGGCCAGACGCCGGTCGCGGCTCTCGGCGCCGAAGCGCATCGCGGTGAGGATGAAGGCGGCGATCGGCAGCAGCAGCACCACGATGATGACGACGACGAGCAGTACGAGGACCGCGGTCATGCCATTGGCCGACCGGTCCGCGCCGAAACCGGAGACGGCGTGCTGCGCCGGGTCCTGGGAGAGGGTGTCCGTGCCCAGGTAGAAGTAGAGCTCGTGCGGCCCCCGCAGGCCCTCGTCGCCGATCACGCCGGTGATCGGGGCGCCGTCGAACCGCTCGGCGAGCAGGGCGCCCTCCGGGGAGTCCAGAAGGGCGCGCAGGGCCGGGGAGACGTAGAGCTCGCCCGCCTTCGGCAGCCGGTCGATCCCCGGCGGGCGGACGTCCGCGCGCGGGTTCCCGAGCGGTTCGAGCAGCATGCCCGTGAACATGTCGCCCCGGTACTCGACGATCTCCGGGTCCGCGAGAACCGTGTCCTCGGCGGCCCGCGCCCCCTCCTCCAGATACGCCGGTGCCCGCGCGTCCATCCGCTCCTGGGCCGCGGCGCGCACCGAGGGCGCCGCGGAAGCCAGCAGGAGCACCATCACCCCCAGGCCCACACCCAGTGCCGTGAGCAGGGTCCCCGTCCAGCCGGCACGCCCGCCGCTCAGGGTGAACCTGGCTCCCAAGGCCAGGTCGCGGTACCACCGTCCGATCACGGTGCACCTCCGAACCCGGTGGCGGGAGAGAGGGCCTGGCCGTCGCGGACGACGACCTCGCGGTCCGAGTAGGCCGCGACCCGGACGTCGTGGGTGACCAGGACGACCGCGGCCCCGGTGTCGCGTGCGGCGCCCGTGAGCAGTTCCATGACGCGCTCTCCGTTGAGCGAGTCCAGCGCGCCGGTGGGCTCGTCGGCGAAGACCAGGCGCGGGCCCGCCACCAGCGCCCGCGCGACGGCCACCCGCTGCCTCTGCCCGCCGGACACCTGGCCGGGGCGCTTGTCGTGGACGTCGTCCACTTCCAGGCGGGCCATCCACTCCATGGCGGAGGACTCCGCCCTCCCGCGCCCGGCACCGGTCAGGCGCAGGGACAGCGCGACGTTCTCGACACAGGTCAGCTCCGGGACGAGCTGGCCGAACTGGAAGACGAAGCCGAAGTCGCCGCGCCTGAGCCTGCTGCGCTCGGCGTCGGACAGGGCCGACAGTTCGCGGCCGTCGTAGCGCACCGTTCCGCCGTCGGGTTCGAGGATGCCCGCCAGGCAGTGCAGCAGTGTGGACTTGCCGGATCCGGAGGGTCCCATGACGGCGACGACCTCACCGGAGTCGATGGTGAACTCCGCTCCGTTCAGCGCGGCGGTCGAACCGAAGTACTTGCGAAGCCTGGTGGCGGTGAGCAGGGCTGCCGTGTTCTCGGCCGCCGTGGTGCCGCTCATGCGACCTCCCCGGCGAGCTGGTCGAGGCGGTCGGCGGCCAGCTCCAGCCACCGGATGTCGGCTTCCAGGTGGAACAGGGCGTGGTCGCAGACGAGGCGGTCGGCGAGGTCGCCCTCCGTCTTGCGGCGGGTGAGTTCGCGCATCAGGCGCAGGTGCTCGCTTCGCTGGACGTCCAGCAGTCCGGCGGCGTCACGGCCGGTCAGCAGCGCCAGCACGACCTTGGCGTAGAGGGTGCTCTGCAGGTACGGCTCGGGCCTCTCCGGCGTGGCGAGCCAGCGGCCGACATCGGTGATGCCGGCGTCGGTGATGGCGTAGCGCTTGCGCTCGGGACCGCTTCCCGTCTCCACGCCGTCCACCTCGACGAGGCCGTTCCTCAGCAGGCGCGACATCGTGGAGTAGACCTGGCCGTAGTGCAGCGGGCGGTCGTGTCCGAACCGTTCGTCGAAGAGGCGCTTGAGGTCGTAGCCGTGGCGGGGGCCCGATTCGAGCAGACCGAGCAACGTGTTACCGATAGACATGACGGTGACTATACACAATATGTATACATGGGGTGTATAGAGCGGATGGGGTCCGAGCGCGGTACCGGTCCGCGAGCCGCCCTTGGGCGGGCGGCGTCCACGGGGACGCGTCCACGGGGCAGTCCGACGCCCCGATCCGCGGGATGACCGTCATGCACCGGTCCCACCGGCTTGGCCTGCCGGAAGTCGACGGCGGCGGTGTGGTCCAGCCACCAGCGGGCCCAGGCTGACCGGCAGCATGCGCCGTTCGCCGTACATGTCGCCCAGACGGCCCGCCACAGGGGTGGCCACGGAGCCGGCGAGCAGGGTGGCGGTGATCGCCCAGGCGGCGTTCGCGCTCGAGGTGCCCAACAGCGGAGGGAGGTCGGGCACCAGGGGAATGATCAGGGCCCGCACCGGGGCGGTGAAGCGGTCGACGGGTCGGCTCCGGTCCCACCCGAGCAGGCCCGCCGGGGCTTTTCCGTTCCGAGGGCACGGCACACAACCGGATCGAAGCCGCCAGGCCGTCGGCCCCGGCCGACGGAGGCCGTGTCAGCCCGGGAACCTGGCACGGCTCCCTCGTCCAGGGGTCAGTCCTGTTCGCTCATCCGGGATATCTGCCTGCCCACGGCCCGGAACCCCTGTTCGAGTGCGAGCAGGTCCTCCATGGGCAGGTTCATGAGGATGTCGCTGTGAAACGGTCGGGCCATCATCAGGCGCCGCACGACCGAGGCGCCCCGGGGCGTGGCACGGACGCGGCGGACGCGCTGGTCGTCGGGGTCGGCCGAGCGCTCGGCGACACCGTGGGCCACGAGCCGATCGAGCACGCCGGACATCGACGCCATGGAGACGCCGAACGAGGTCGACAGGCCCCTCCCCGTCGCACCCTCCTCCGTGGTGACCAGGACCATCAGCACCCTGAGCTGCTGGATGGTGAGATCCATCGAAAGCAGCTGCTGGAGGAGGGCGGCCATCACGGTCTCCTCCATGGCCCCGTTCAGGGTCTGGATCTCGTGCACGATGCGTTCGCGTTCACCCTGTTCGACCACCTCTTGCCGCATGCCGCCATGATAGAGCGCCGCTTCGGCCACCCCCGAACACGATTACTTAGCCTGATGCTAACCTTTTTCGTGCACGGTTCGACGACACCACCGTCGCAGCAGGGCGACGGCCGCCCGGATTCCGTTCCACGCTCCCGTGAGCACCACGGTCATCCCCCGCGCGAGCCCGGCGCCGCGTCCGCGTCGTGTGCGACGGCAACGAAGTGAGGACGGCACATGGGCACAGCCTCCGACACGCCCCCAGGCGCCAACGACCACACCGAGATCGATCTCGACGCGCTGCGGGCCAGGTACGCCCGCGAGCGCGACCGCCGCGTCCGCCCGGACGGTGCCACCCAGTACCGCTCGGCCGCGGGCGAGTTCGGCTACTACGCCAAGGATCCCTACACTCCCCGCGCCGAACGCGAGGCGCTGACGGACACCGTGGAGGTGCTCGTGGTCGGCGGCGGGTTCGGCGGCCTGGTGACCGGGGCACGGCTACGGCAGGAGGGCGTGGAGTCCATCCGGATGATGGACGAGGCCGGCGACTTCGGCGGAACCTGGTACTGGAACCGCTACCCGGGCATCCACTGCGACATCGAGTCCTACTCCTACATGCCCCTGCTGGAGGAGGTCGGCTACGTGCCCGAGTGGCGCTACGCCCCCGGCGAGGAGATCCGCCGCCACGCCGTGGCGATCGCCGACACCTTCGGCCTGTACCGCGACGCGGTGTTCCACACACGCGTCACCGGTCTGAGCTGGGACGACCACAACGACGAGTGGGTGGTCGAGACCGACCGGGGCGACCGGATGCGCGCCCGGTTCGTCATCACCTCGTCCGGCACGCTGACCCAGCCCAAGCTGCCCGGCATCCCGGGGATCGAGACCTTCAAGGGCCACACCTTCCACACCAGCCGGTGGGACTACGACTACACCGGCGGCGACGCGGGCGGCGGCCTCACCGGACTCGCCGACAAGAGGGTCGCGGTCGTGGGCACCGGGGCGACCGGTGTCCAGGTCATCCCGCACCTGGGGCGCGACGCCCAGCACCTGTACGTGTTCCAGCGCACGCCCTCCTCGGTGGACGTGCGCGACAACCGCCCCACCGACCCGGAGTGGGCGGCCTCCCTCAAACCGGGCTGGCAGCGCGAGCGCATGGAGAACTTCCTCGCGATCGTCTCCGGCGAACGGGTCGAGACCGACCTGACGAGGGACGGCTGGACCTCCACGGCCCGGCTCCAGCGCAAGATGATCTCCGGGGCGCTGGACACGAGCATGTCCCCGGAGGAGCGCGAGCGGATCGACGAACTCGTCGACGCGCAGAAGATGAACCAGATCCGGGCGCGCGTGGACGAGGTCGTCGAGGACCCGGCTACGGCCGAGGTGCTCAAGCCCTGGTACCGCTACATGTGCAAACGGCCCTGCTTCAGCGACCACTACCTCCAGACCTTCAACCGGCCCAACGTCACCCTGGTCGACACCGCCGACCACGGCGGCATCACGCGCATGACCGAGGACTCGGTCGTCGTCGGCGAGACCGAGTACCCCGTGGACTGCGTGGTCTTCGCCACCGGGTTCGACGTCGGCGTCTCCGGGGTGATGTCCGGAACGATGCCGGTCAGCGGCCGCGGCGGACAGGACCTGCTCGCCTCCTGGAGCCGCGGGCCCCGGACACTGCACGGCTTCTACAGTGACGGGTTCCCCAACTTCTTCCAGTTGGGCGCCGTCCAGAACGCCAACTCGGTCAACTTCGCGCACATCCTGCTGGAGCAGGCCGGGCACATCGCGGCCGTCATCGCCCAGGGCCGCAAGGACGGAGCCCACGTCGTCGAACCCTCGAAGGAGGCGGTCGAGGAGTGGGTGCGGACGGTACGGGAGACCGCGCACGACAACTCCGCCTTCCAGGCGGAGTGCACACCCGGTTACTACAACCGTGAGGGCGCGGGCATCCACGGCGGTTTCTCCTACAGCCCCGGCCCCGTGTCCTTCCACCGGCTGCTGGCGGACTGGCGCGGCGACCGCATGCACGAGGTGCTGGGCACACGTTCCTAGCGCTGCGCCGGTACGGCGCGACCACTCGCGAACGGGGCGCCTCCGCCGTAACCGGCGTTCCCCCGTGGCGCCCCGGCACCCCGGTCCCAGGAGAGCCCCATGCAACCGCCTTTCCACAGGCCACGACGGACCGCGACCACCCGCACACTCACGGCGCTGGCCCTGGTGGGCGCGGTGGCGGGATGCTCCACCACCGCCTCCACGAGCACGGACCAGGCAAAGGACCCGACGGCCGAACTCCTGGTCCAGGTGACCTCCGTCCACGAGGCGACGGGGATGACCCTGCTCGAGGGCCCCACCTTCGACGCCGACGGAGGCCTCGTCGTCGTCGACGTCACCGCTCCTCCCGGAGAACCCAAGGTACTGAGGGTGGACACCGGCTCCCAGGAGGTGGAACCGGTCTTCACCAACGAGACCAGTGCGTACACCTCCGCGCAGTTCAGCCCGTCCGACGGCCGGCTCTACCTGACGGACTTCGTCAGCGGGGAGATCGACAGCATCACGCCGGAAGGGGACGACCACACCACGTTCTTCTCCGGTGACGTCGACGGGACGCCGATGAAACCGGACGATCTGGCCTTCGACGAGGCCGGGAACATGTACGTCAGCGACACGACCGGCCATGCGGGCCCGGCCTGGGAGGCGCGAGGCAGGATCGTCAGGATCGACGGGAAGACGGCGGAGGCCACCGTCCTGGCGGAGAACCTCCCCGCGCCGAACGGCATCTCGTTCAGCGAGGACTTCGCGGGCCTGTGGGTCAGCCAGTACGCCGCGAACCGCGTCGACTACCTCGCGCTCGACGAGCACGGGACCGGGGTGGAGACCTCCCACGCCGCCGTCCACTTCGACGGCGGCACGAGCCAGGTCGACTCCAACGCGGTGGACGCCGCCGGGAACGTCTACCAGGCCGTCCACGGGCAGCCCGCGATCTTCGTGTACAGCTCGACCGGTGAGCACCTCACGACGATCAGCGTCCCGCCCGACGATGCCGAAGGGCTGGACTCGGCCACGAACGTCGCCATCGCGCAGGGGACGACCGACGCCTACATGACGGTCAGCGGGAACGACGGTGGATTCGTCTACACGTTCGACGCACTCGACGAAGGGATCCGCCAGTCCAACGGTGGCTGAGACGGCGACGGCCGTCCCGGCGCCGGGTCCGTCACACCCTCGACCCTCACCGCCGTGCCGGAGGCCCCTTCCGCCCGAAGGAAATGGTGCTTCACGTCTGTGGGAGGCGTTCCCGCCATGTCTGCTGTCGGAGCCACGGGGAGTCCTTCCCCTTTCCGCGCGCGCGTGTCGCCGAGAAGACCTCGGTGGACACCGTGAGGTGTATCGCGCCCACAGCCGCGAGGCCGTGGGAAACCCCGTGGTCCACTTCGATGAGGACGTCAGGCGGTGGAGCTCGACGGCCGACAGCCGTCCCGCGAAGACAGGAGCGCACGGTTCCAGCCCGCAGGCCCGGCGGCGGGGCTCCGAGGTGCGGTACGGACTCCTCCTCTTCCTTCGCGACAAGGCCTGGTTCCTTCGCGACAAGGCCTGGACGAACGCCGCCGAAACCGGACGCCCCGGCGTTCGCCGAGGACGGGACCGAGGTGAAGAGGGCTGGGGCCGCTGCCGTCCCGGCGACGTGTGCCGGGGCCCGGACCGGGCATACACGCCGCATGGAACTGATCACCGCGGACGACGTCCGCGCCGCGGAGACCCGCCTGCAGGGACAGGTCGTGCGCACCCCTCTGACGGCGGGGCCGCCGGACGGGCCGCCCTTCCTCCTCAAGCCCGAGAGCCTCCAGCCCACCGGGGCCTTCAAGCTCCGCGGCGCCACCAACGCCGTCGCCCTGCTCGACGGCGCCCAGCGCGGGACCGGCGTGGTGACCCACTCCTCGGGCAACCACGGCCAGGCCCTCGCCTACGCGGCCGCCCGGCACGGGGTGCCCTGCACCGTCGTCGTCCCCGAGGGCTCTCCCAAGGTCAAGGTCGACCGCATACGCGCCTTCGGCGCCCGCGTCGTCACGGTGCCGCCCGACCAGCGCGAGGCCACCGCCCGCGGACTCCGGGAGAACGAGGGGCTCGCCCTCATCCCGCCCTTCGACGACCCCCGCGTCATCGCGGGCCAAGGCACCGTGGGCCTGGAGATCCTGGAGCAGTCCCCCGAGGTGAGGACCATCGTCGTGCCCGTGGGAGGCGGAGGCCTGGCCTCCGGTGTGGCCACCGCGGCCCGGACCGTCCGCCCCCACCACGTCCGCGTCGTGGGCGTGGAACCCGAGCTGGCCGCCGACGCCGCCGAGAGCCTGCGCACCGGGAGCCTCGTCACCTGGCCGCCCGAGCGCACCGGCCGCACCATGGCCGACGGCGTGCGCGTCTGCCTGTCCGAGCGCACCTTCGCCCACCTCCGGGCCCGCCTGGACGAGATCGTCACCGTGACCGAGGAGGAGATCGCCCACGCCGTCGCCACCCTCGCCCACGGGTCGCGCCTGGTGACCGAACCCAGCGGTGCCCTGGCCGCCGCCGCCGTCCTCACGGGCCGCGTGGCCACGGCCCCCGGCCGCCCGGAGGAGACGGTCGCGATCGTCTCGGGAGGGAACGTGGACCCGGAGGTGTTCGCCCGCCTGGTGGCGTGAGGAGACCGGTTCCCCACCACCCGGCGCGGGCCGGGGAACCACCGGGTCCGGTGCCCGGAAGGGCCGGGCCGCAGAAAACCGGTGGTCCCGTCCGCCGCGGGCACGGAACGATGACGCCCATGACCCCTGGACAGGACTCCCCTCCGGCTCGCCCGCTCGCCCTGGTCACCGGTGTGGGGCGCACCGTCGGCATCGGCTCCGCCGTCGCCCGCCGTCTGGCGGTCTCGGGCTGGGACGTGGCCTTCACTTACTGGACGTCCTACGACGCGCGCATGGAATGGGGCGTCGAACCCGGTGCGGCCGACACCGTGCTCGCCTCCCTGGCCGGGCACGGCGCCCGATCCGTCGCCGTCGAGGCCGACCTGGAGGACCCCGCCGCCCCCGCCCGAGTCCTCGACACCGTCGAGGAGCGCCTGGGCGGTGTGAGCGCACTGGTCATGTGCCACTGCGAGTCGGTCGACTCCGGGCTGCTGGAGACCACCGTGGAGAGCTTCGACCGGCACTTCGCCGTCAACGCCCGTGCCACGTGGCAGCTGGTCCGCGAGTTCGGCCTGCGCTTTCGGGGCGAGCACGGAACCGGGCGGATCATCGCCCTCACCAGCGACCACACCGTCGGCAACCTGCCCTACGGCGCGAGCAAGGGCGCCCTGGACCGTATCGTGCTCGCCGCCGCCCGCGAGCTCGCCCACCTGGGAGTGACCGCCAACACCGTCAACCCGGGTCCCGTCGACACCGGCTGGATGTCGGAGCGGACCAGGGCCGAGTGCGCCGGCCGCACCCCGCTGGGACGCCTGGGCACCCCGGACGACACCGCGGACCTGGTGTACTTCCTCTGTTCGGCGCGGGGCCGGTGGGTCAACGGCCAACTGCTGACGAGCGACGGGGGCATCTCCGCCTGAGGGAGGGAACACGGCACGCCGTCACCGGGCGGGGTCCTCAGGCGCGGGGCGCGCCTCCGTCGGACGCGCCGCCGTCGTGTCCGTTCACGGACGCGACGGAGTCCTGCCAGCGGGTGGAGTCCTGCCAGTGGGCGGATCCCCGCTGGTGGGAGGGGTCCTGCGGGCGCACGGAGCCCCGCCGGTGCCCACCGGTCCGGTCGGCCCGGGTGGTTCGCTCGGCACGGTCCTCGCGGCGGCGCATGACCATGTCCGACAGGGCGGCCAGACCGAAGGCGACCACGACCGCGGAGACGGTCAGCATGGTCCACAGCGCGGTGCTGAAGGAGGTCGGATCGGTCACTGGGTTCTCCGAGGGGCGTAGGGGACATGCCGGCACGACAACCGTAATAGGCGTTAACTTTCGAACCCAGTGTTCGCGCGGGTGAACTGCGCCATACGCGTCGTGTGCACCACGACACGCACGGCGGGCGCACGACGGACGCATACGACAAGGGCCCGCGAAGGTGCCGGAGCACCCTCCCGGGCCCGAGGTCCGCGGTCGGAGACCGCTGAGGACGCTAGAGGATCGAACCGGGGGAGTAGGCGGCCGCCTCCGGGTGCGCGGCCGTGACCTCCTCGATCCGGGCCACCACGGCCGCCACCTGGTCGGCGGCCGCACCGGTGAAGGTGATCCGGTCGGCCAGCAGCGCGTCCAGCTCCGCGCGGTCCAGGGGGAAGCGCTCGTCCTGGGCCAGGCGGTCCAGCAGCCGGTTGCCCACACCCTCCTGGCGCATCGCCAGGGCCGAGCCCACGGCGTGCTCCTTGATGAGCTCGTGTGCGGTCTCGCGGCCCACGCCGGCGCGCACGGCGGCCATCAGCATCTTGGTCGTGGCCAGGAACGGCAGGTAGCGGTCGAGCTCGGCGGAGACCACGGCGGGGAAGGCCCCGAACTCGTCCAGCACCGTCAGCATCGTCTCGACCAGGCCGTCGAAGGCGAAGAACGCGTCCGGCAGGGCCACCCGGCGCACCACCGAACAGGACACGTCGCCCTCGTTCCACTGGTCGCCCGCCAGCTCACCGGCCATGGACGCGTACCCGCGCAGGATCACGGTGAGCCCGTTGACCCGCTCGCAGGAGCGCGTGTTCATCTTGTGCGGCATCGCCGAGGAACCCACCTGGCCCTCGGCGAACCCCTCGGTGACCAGCTCCTGTCCGGCCATCAGCCGGATGGTCTTCGCCAGCGACGAGGGCCCGGCGGCCGACTGCACCAGCGCGGTCAGCACCTCGTAGTCCAGCGAGCGCGGGTACACCTGGCCCACGCTCGTGAACCGCCGCTCGAAGCCCAGGTACGCGGCCACCTCGTTCTCCAGCGAGGCCAGCGCATCGCGGTCCCCGCCCAGCAGGTCCAGCATGTCCTGCGCGGTGCCCACCGGGCCCTTGATCCCGCGCAGCGGGTACCGGGCGATCAGCTCCTCCAGCCGCCCGTGGGCGACCAGCACCTCGTCGGCGATCGAGGCGAACCTCTTGCCCAGCGTCGTGGCCTGGGCCGCCACGTTGTGGGACCGGCCCGCCATCACCGTCTCGCCGTACCGGGCCGACAGCCTTCCCAGCCGGGCCAGCAGCGCCACCACGCGGTCGCGCGCCAGCAGCAGGCTGTCGCGTACCTGTAGCTGCTCGACGTTCTCGGTCAGGTCGCGCGAGGTCATGCCCTTGTGGACGTGCTCGTGGCCGGCGAGGGCGTTGAACTCCTCGATGCGGGCCTTCACGTCGTGCCGGGTGACCCGCTCGCGCTCGGCGATGGAGGCCAGGTCCACCTGCTCCAGGACCTTCTCGTAGTCCTCGACCACACCGGCGGGCACGTCCACGCCCAGACGCGCCTGGGCACGCAGCACGGCCAGCCACAGCCGCCGCTCGGCGACCACCTTGTACTCGGGGGACCACAGCCGGGTCAGCTCCGCGGACGCGTAGCGGGCAGCCAGGACATCGGGGATCACAGGTTTCGCGCTCACGTCGCCCGACCCTATCGCCTGAGCTGCGACGGCCGCGCGGCCACTCCCCTGGGGGAGCGGCCCCTCCCTGGTACCCGTCTCCCGCGACCGTGCCCGGGCTCGCGCCCCGGCCCGGCTCGGGAACCGGCGCACCACCCCCGTGCCGACGGCCTCCACGGGTAGGCCCAGCCCCACCTCCGACCGGGTGGCGGAACCGATTCCCCGCCGCTTCCGGCCTGCCTAACGTTGGGGCATGACCACGTTCGACGCGTTGGCGTCCCCCGATGCGCCCTCCGGTGACGACCGCCGTGAGGGCTTTCGCGAGAACCCCCGGAGGCGGCCGCGCACCCTCTTCCAGGCCCTTCTGAGCCCGCGCTTCCTCCTGACCGCGTGGCCCTGGCGGGCCCTGGCCCACTCCGTGAACACCATGTTCGTCGGATGGGCCCTGGCCGCGGTGGCCATGCCGGTCTACCTGCCCTGGGTCGTCTTCGCGGCGATGCTCGCCACCAGGCCGTGGGACACCCTTCCGGCGGTGTCGATGACGGCGGTGTTCGTGGTCGGCCTCGTCATGGTCGTGGTCTTCACCCCGCTCATCGCCCTGCCCCTGGGCGCCCTGGAGCGCCGCCGCCTCCCACTCGTCACACGCGGCCCCTTCAGCAGCGGCCACCGCCCTCCTCCGCCCGGCCTGTGGGGGTGGGTCCGCACCCGCTGCACCGAGGGCGCGACCTGGCGCGAGATGGGTTACGCGGCACTGCTGATGCCCTTCGCCCTCGCGGTCACGATGGTCCTGGGCGCGCTGTTCTCCATGGCGATCGTCATGGCCGTGGGACCGGTCCTGGTCAGCCAGGGGGGTGAGGCCGAGATCGCCCTCGGCCTCACCACCGTCACCACGCCGGAGGAGGCGGTGCCCTACATGCTGCTCTCCCCGGCCGTGCTCGTCGTGCTGCTCTACGCCTCGGGGATCCTCGCCCAGGGGCACGCCGTGGTCGCCCGCGCCCTGTTGGTGGGACCGCCCAAGGACGAGCTGCGCGCCGAGCTCAGCCAGGTCACCGAGTCCCGCGCCCGCCTGGTCAGCGCCTTCGAGTACGAGCGCAGGCGCATCGAGCGGGACCTGCACGACGGGGCCCAGCAGCGGCTCGTGGCCCTGTCCATGGACCTGGGCCTGGCCCGTCTGGACATGGAGGAGGGCAGTGAGGCGGACCGGCGCGTGGCCGCCGCCCAGGCCAAGGCCAACGAGCTCATCGACGAACTGCGCGAGCTGGTGCGCGGCATCCACCCGCGCGTCCTCACCGACCGGGGCCTGCCCGCGGCCCTGGCCGAACTCGCCGACCGCTGCCCCGTTCCCACACGCGTGGACACCGACATCCCCCGCCGCCTGCCCGCGCACGTGGAGGGCACCGCCTACTTCGTGGTCGCCGAGGCCCTCACCAACGTGTACAAGCACACCGGGGCCGACGCCGCCGCCGTGCACGCCGGCACCGCCTCCGGTGGCCCCGGGCGGCCCGACACCCTCCTCGTGGAGGTCACCGACCACGGCCCGGGCGGAGCCGACCCCGCACGCGGGTCCGGACTCACCGGGCTCAGGGACCGCGTCGCCGTGATGGGGGGAACAATGGAGCTGTCCAGCCCCGAGGGCGGGCCGACCCGAATCCGAGTGGAGCTGCCGTGCGGACCGATCCCTCCGACGCCGCTGACGTGAACGCCGACGTGGACGCCTCCGGTCCGGCCCCCGTGTCCACCGTCCTGGCCGAGGACGACGTCCTGCTCCGGGAGGGCCTGTCCGGGATCCTGGAGCGCTTCGGCTTCCCCGTGGCGGCCTCCGTCAGCGACGGGGACGCGCTCCTGGCGGCGGTGGCCGAGCACGGCCCCGGCCTGGTGGTCACCGACATCCGCATGCCGCCGGGATTCACCGACGAGGGCCTGCGCGCGGCCGTCCGGCTGCGCCGTGAGCGCCCCGGCCTGGCGGTGGTGGCGCTCAGCCAGTACGTGGAACTGAGCTACGCCTCCGACCTGCTCGACTCCGGTGACGGCCGGGGCGTGGGCTACCTGCTCAAACAGCGGGTGGGCGACGTCCGCGAGTTCGCCTCCGTGCTGCGCCGGGTGGCGGAGGGCGCCACCTTCGTCGACCCCGAGGTGGTCCGCCAACTGCTGCGCCGCCGCGCCGACCCGCTGGCGCGCCTGACCCCGCGTGAGCGCGAGGTGCTCGCCCTGATGGCCGAGGGCCACTCCAACGGGGCGATCGCCCGCCGGCTCGTGGTCGGCGACGCGGCCGTCGGCAAGCACGTGGGCAACATCCTGGCCAAACTCGACCTGCCGCCGGACGATGACGTGCACCGCCGCGTCCAGGCGGTCCTGGCCTACCTCCGCGGCCGTCCGGCCTGAGGCGCGGAGCGGGCCCGTACCCGCGCTCAGCGGGTGCGGGCCTGGCGGACCCGGGCTCAGCCGGGGTTGGCGGCGCGCCAGTCGATCACGGTGGCGGTCTCGTCGCCGACGACCCAGGCGTCGTGCCCGGCCGGGACGAAGGCCACCTCTCCGGTGTGGAACTCCTTCTCGGTGCCGTCGTCCATCCGGCAGCACAGGGTGCCCGACACGATGTAGCCGCAGTGGGTCATCATGCACGAGTCGGTTCCCTGGAAGGGCTTGGCGTGCTCGGACCAGCGCCATCCGGGCTCCAGCTCCAGGCGCACGACGGTCTGGCCGCCCACGGTCGCCGCCTCGAGGTTCTCGTGGTCGGCCTGCTCCCTCTCCGGGACCGGTGCGAAGCGGGCCGACTCCATGGCCCGGGCCTCCTCGTCCCAGGCCTGCACGGTGGACTGGTGCACGATGCGGCCGTCCCGCAGGTCCAGCATGGTCATGCTCAGGACCTCGTTGCCGTCGGGATAGGTGCACCGTTCGGTGTAGGCGACGTGCTTGTCGTCCGCCACGGACTGGAGCACCTCGTGGGTCATCTCGCGCGAGCAGAGGTCGCGCACGGCCTCACCGATCTCGTCCCTGCCGTGCAGGACGGTGGGGGCGCTGGGCGGGGTGCGCCGGTCGATCATCTCCATCTCGGCGTCGTCGCTGTACTGGGAGACCAGGGCGTCGGCGTCGGAGGCCTCCACGGCCCGGGTGTAGCGGTCGACGTCGAAGCCCGGGCGGGACTGCGTTGGGGCGGACATGGTCTTGCTCCTTCCTCGCCGGAACCGTCTCTGGCGAGGGCGGTCCCACTACCCAGCCTGCGCCCGCCGTGTTCCTCGATTCGCTCAAGCCCCGGCCATGGATCGGTCTCGTCGCGGACCCGCCCGGGGCCCCGGCGACACCGGACGTATCGTGGGAGCAGAGCCCGACACACGGCGCGAGCCCCCTCGCGGCCCGGAGGAGACCGGATGCAGCCGACCGTCGCCGCCCCCGAGAGCGTCACCTGGAAGATCCACCTGGACCGGTCGATGTGGGTGGCGGGCGTGCGCGCCCTGATGCTCCAGGCCCTGCACCCGGTGGCCATGCAGGGGGTGTGGCAGCGCTCGGACTTTCGCTCCGACCCCACCGGCCGCCTGCTGCGCACCGCCCACTTCGTGGCCGTCACCACCTACGGCAGCCCCGTGGAGGCCGACGAACTCGGCGAGCGCGTCCGCCGGGTGCACCGAGCCCTGTCCTTCACCGACCCGGCCACCGGCCGCCGCCACCGGGTGGACCAGCACGACCTTCTGGTGTGGGTGCACTGCGCGGAGGTCTCCTCCTACCTGGAGACCGCCCACCGCGCGGGGGTCGCGCTGACCGGCCGGGAGGTGGACCGCTACATCGACGAGCAGTCGCACACCGCCACCTACGTGGGCCTGTCGCGCGAGGACGTGCCGCGCGGCCTCGCCGACATGCGCCGCTACCTCGCCTCGGTCCGGCCCTCCCTGCGGGCCACCCCCGAGGCGCGCCAGGCGGTGCGGTTCCTGCTGTGGCCCAAGGTGCCCGAACACCTGTCCTGGCTGGCCCCGCTCAAACCGCTCTGGTTCCCGGTCGGGGCCCTGTCCTACGCCACCCTGCCCGCGTGGGCGCGCCGGGCCTACGCGGTCCTGCCCGAGGTGCCCGGAGGGGAGGCCGCGGCCACCGCGTCGCTGCGGGTCCTGCGCACCGCCCTGAACCAGGTTCCCGAGCGCTACTACAACCTCGTCTTCGACGAGGCCACCGTGCGCAGCGCGGACGAGGCCCGGCAGCGCCTGCTGGAGGCGGGGTACGAGATCGAGAACGGGTTCCGGGCCCTGCGCGCCCGCACCCTCTTCCGCGCGCCGTCCGTGCCGCCTCCCCGTGCTCCGGCCGAGGCCTGACCAGGCGGGGAGCGGGTCCGCGAGGCGTGTCCGGGGTAGCGTGGGGAGTTCCCGCTGCCGAGGGGGGACTTCCTGTGAAGCGCCGGGTACGCCGGTACGGCCTCGTCATGGGAGTGTGCCTGGCCCTGTTCGCCGGTGCGCTGCCCGTCTACTACCTGTTCGGCACCGGATGGGCGGTGGCCATGTGCGTGGTGGCGGCCTTCCTGCCGCCCGTCGCCGTGACCCTGGGCAACCTCGCCGACCCCGAGGACCACGACACCAGGTACGGGCCCAACGCCGACTGACGGCCGCACCCGGCACCCCCCGGGTGACCCGGCCCCGCGCACGGCCCGGCCGACCCGGTCGGGAAGGCGGGGCCGGCCGGCGCGTGCCGCCCGGAGGAGGGGGCGGGCGGCGCGCAGAGACGACGGGCCGGGGGTGAGCAATCCCGCATGGTGCCTCCGGCGGGCCCGCGCGTAGTATTCCGGCGGAATCGGGCACCGTACGCCGCCGTGGCGACGGGAGCCCGGAGCGGCGCACGGCGGGGGAGACGCGGTGACACACACCAGTACCGGAGGCACCGGGACGGACCGGCGGACCGACGGTGTCCGCATGCTGCGCGTGCACCACGACGATCCCCGGGTCGCAGGGCTGCTCGCCGGGCTGCGGGAGGAGTACACCGAGCGCTACGGCGCCGAGGGCGCGGCCAACGAGATGGCGCGCTACCCGGTGACCGAGTTCGCCGCCCCGCACGGCCGCGTCGTGCTGGCCGAGGAGGACGGGGAGATCGTCGCCGGAGGGGCCGTGCGTCCCTACAAGAAGGACCGCGCCACGATGGCCGACACCGCCGAGTTCAAGCGCATCTGGACCTCGGCCCGGCACCGTCGCCGCGGCCTGGCGCGCAGGGTGATGACCGCCCTGGAGGAGGCCGCCCGCGACCTCGGCTACACGAGGGTCCTGCTGTTCACCGGCCCCTCCCAGCCCGAGGCGGTCGCCTTCTACGAGCAGATCGGCTACCGGCCGGTCGACCGGGCCGACATCGACGAACTGCCCTACCCGTCCACCATTCCCTTCGCCCACGACCTGGCCTGAGCCGGTCGCGCTCCCTCGCGGGGCCGTCCTTTCGCACGCGCTCCGCGAGTCCACCCTGGATCCACCGGACCTCCCGCACCGGGGGCATGGCGGGAGTCCGCGCGGCGTTGTTATGGGGACCGCTATGCCCACGGGGCGGCCAGGTGTTCGGGCGCCCCCGTACGATGGGCGGCGACGGCCGTCACCAGCGGTCACTCCGACGAATCCGACGAGGAGAGCACCAAGTGAGCGAGCAGCAGCGCCCCCAGGACGAGACGAACGCCCCCGTGTTCAGTCCACGCAAGAACGGGCAGGCGCAGTCGGTCTCCGACGAGCTCGCCGCGTGGATGAGCACCGGGTGGGCCGACACCGAACTGCGCGACCTGGAGCCCGTCGAGCAGGCGGAGCACACCGCCCGCCGCCGCGCCGCGATCAGCGCGGCCTTCCCCGGGGACCGCCTCGTGGTTCCGGCCGGACAGCTGATCACCCGCTCCAACGACACCGAGTACCCCTTCCGGGCCGCCACGAACTACGCCTACCTCACCGGTGACACCTCCGACGGCGGCTGCCTGGTGTTCACGCCCGACGCCGAGGGCGGCCACGACGTGGTCCTGTACCTCAAGCCCCGCTCCAACCGCGACAACGGCGAGTTCTGGCTGGGCGGCTACGGCGAGCTGTGGACCGGCCGCCGCAACAGCCTCTCCGAGGCCGCCGACCTGCTCGGCGTGGCCACCGCAGACGTGACCACCCTGGCCGACGCGCTGCGCTCCGGTGAGGCCACCACCCGCATCGTGCGCGGCCACGACGCCGAGCTCGACGCCCTGGTCGACGAGCTGCGCGCCGACGCCGACGAGGAGTCCCGCGCCAAGTCCGCCCAGCTCGACGAGGACCTCTCCGTCACCCTGGCCGACCACCGCCTGGTCAAGGACGAGTGGGAGGTCGCCCAGCTCCAGTTGGCCGTGGACGCCACCGTGCGCGGCTTCAACGACGTCGTGAGGGCGCTGCCGCAGGCCAAGGACACCTCCGAGCGCTACGTCGAGGGCACGTTCTTCCTGCGCGCCCGCGTGGAGGGCAACGACGTCGGCTACGGGACCATCGCCGCCTCCGGCTCCAACGCCACCACCCTGCACTGGACCCGCAACGACGGCCCGGTGCGCGAGGGCGACCTGCTGCTGCTGGACGCGGGCGTTGAGACCACCACCCTGTACACCGCCGACGTCACCCGCACCATGCCGGTGTCGGGCACCTTCACCGACGTCCAGCGCCGGGTCTACGACCTGGTGTACGCCGCCCAGGAGGCCGGTATCGCCGCCGTCGCCCCGGGGAGGCCGTTCGTGGCCTTCCACGAGGCGTCCCAGCGGGTGCTGGCCGAGGGCCTCGTCGAGTGGGGCCTGCTGGAGGGCCCGGTCGAGCGCGTCCTGGAGCTGGGCCTGCAGCGCCGCTACACCCTGCACGGCACCGGGCACATGCTCGGCATGGACGTGCACGACTGCGCGGTCTCCCGCCAGGAGGTGCACCTGTACGGCGACCTGAAGCCGGGCATGGTGCTCACCGTCGAGCCGGGCCTGTACTTCCAGCCCGACGACCTGACCGTCCCCGAGGAGCTGCGCGGCGTCGGCGTGCGCATCGAGGACGACGTGCTGGTCACCGAGGAGGGCCGCACGGTCATGTCGGCCGGTCTGCCCCGCTCCTCCGCCGAGGTGGAGGCCTGGCTGGCCGAGCGCCTGCCGCGCTAGACCCGTCCCGCAACGCGGGCGAGGGCCGTCCCACCGCTCCGGTGGGGCGGCCCTCGCCCGTCAGGGACGAGAACCCACACCGGGTTCGGTCTGCAACAGGCGCGGGGAAACGGCGAACCCGTGACGGGAGTAGGCGGAGACGGCCCGGTCGCTGGAGTGGACGCTCACCCGCTCCAGCGCGAGCTCGCGGGCCAGTTCCAGCACCGCCTCGATCAGCCGGCCGCCCAGGCCGTCATCACGCCGCTCCGGTAGTACGTACACACACTGCACATCTCCCGAGGCCCGCTCGAACGCGTGCGGCTGTGGCACCCGCCGTGTGACCGCCAGCCACGCCATGCCGATGACCGACTCGTCCAGGACCGCGACGAAGCAGTGGTGGGAGGCGTCGTTCCTCTTCCCCCAGTCGACGAACCGGGGCACGAACTCGTCGAGGGGGAGGTCGGGCTCCCCGTGGTTCTCACGTGTCCACCGCCATCGCAGTTCGGCGACGGAGTCCAGGTCTTCGGGTCGGGCCGGGCGCACGACGACATCGCTCATGTCCGCGGATTGTGTCACGGCGGTCCGGGTGCTCCTGCCGTCGCCGCCCAACCGGCGCCGACGGCCCCGCGTTCGCCGGAGCGCGGGGCCGTGCCGCCTCCTCCGTCAGTCGAGGACGGCGAACGCCTCGACCTCGACGAGCACGTCGGGCTCGAACAGGTAGTCGACGCCGATGAGTGACACGGGCGGCCACGGCTGCGGAATCCCGAGCTCGTCGGCCACGCGCTCCACACCCGCCATGAAGTCGTCCATCCTCTCGGGGCTCCAGTGCGTGACGAAGAACCTGAGGCGCACGACGTCGGTGAAGCCCGCCCCGGCGCCGGCCAGCCCGCGCGCGGTGTTGCGCAGGGCCTGCGCGACCTGGCCGGTGAGGTCGCCCGTCGCGACGGGGTTCGCCTCGGCGTCGCGCGCGATCTGGCCGGCCACGTGCACGTGACGGGTGCCCGTGCCGGTCGCGACGTGGTGGTAGGGCACGGGCTGCATCATGCCCTCGGGGGTGAACAGCTGCACGGTCATGGGAGTTCCCTCACTTGCCAACGGTAGGTATCCAATGTCTACTTGGTATACGCAGGGAACTTCAACGAAACCAGGTGTCATGCAGGAAACCGCCCACTCCGCGCCCGACGGCCAGATCACCGGGGCGCACCGTGAACTGCTCGACCAGGTGCTCGACAAGTGGTCGCTGCAGGTGCTCGACCAACTGTGCGAGCGGCCCTCGCGCTTCAACGAGCTGCGCCGTGCGATCCCCGTCGTGACACAGAAGTCGCTCACGGCGGCGCTGCGGCGCCTTGAGCGCAACGGGATGGTCGAACGCGTCGTCGTGAGCTCGCGGCCCGTCGCCGTCGAGTACCGCATCACGCCGTTGGGAAGGACGCTCCAGGAGCTGATCGACGCGCTCCTGCGCTGGACCACCGTCAGCATGCCCGGTGTCGAGCGCGCACGCGCGCGGTTCGACGGCGAGGCGTGACGGGGGTTCTTCCCCGAGCCCTCTCGCCTAATATGAATCTACGTCGTAAAGGTGCTGCTTCGTTCAAGCACCTTGTCGCGTGAGGAACGACAATCCCTAGAACAGACGCCACCGCACGCGCCGTCGTCTCGCGGGGCAGGGGAGGGGCGGGTTCCACCGGCCTCGGCGGGTACCGGACGGCCCCGGCCCCGGATCAGGCCAACGGGGTGGAGAGCCGGGCCAGGTCGTCCTCCAGGAGCGGTCCGACGAACGCGCGGGTCCGGGCGGCGGTGTCGCGGTCGTGGCCGCGCGGCGTGGGTTCGGTGAACATGATCAGGTACAGGTAGACCCGGTACAGGGTGAGCCTGCGCAGCAGTTCCGGTGTGAAGTCGACGGTGCCTCCCGCCTCGCGGTAGCCCTCCAGGAACGCGGTGTCCTCCCGGATGTCGCCGAAGAGCGCCAGGGAGACCAGGTCGGCCGCCGGGTCGCCCCAGAAAGCGCGCTCGGCGTCGATGATCCCCGAGAGCCCGGGGGCGCCCGCCCCGTCGGGGCCGGTGACCAGGACGTTGCCGTCCCACAGGTCGAAGTGCGTGAGTACGGGGGTGCGCACCGCGGCCAGGTGGGCGAGGTTGGCCCACACCAGCCGCAGGGCCCGCGCCCCGCCGCCGGGCAGCTCGACGGCGAACCGGGAGGCGTCGGCCACCACCGCCTCCACCATCGCGCCGAAAGCCTCGGGCCAGGTGGGCGCCCGCAGCCCCTCCTGTGCCGGGTAGCCGAACTCGTGCCCGGTGACGGTGTGCAGGGCCGCCACGGTGCGGCCCAGCTCGCGGCGGACCGGGGCCAGCCGTCGCGGGGCCAGGCCGGACCGGACGTCGTACAGGGGCGTTCCGGGCAGGTGGCTGAGGAACAGGTACTCGCGGCGCGGGTCTTCGGGCACCGTGCCCGCGTGCAGGACCTCGGGCGCGAGCGGGCCGGCCGCGGCGCGGGCCCGCTCGTAGACCATCGCCTCGGTGGCCATGATGCCGTGCTCGTAGGTGAGCCGGGGACGGTCGGGAGGGGGAGCCAGTTTGAGTACCGACCGGCGGCCGTCGTGCAGGAGGAGGCGGTGCACGGTGTTGTAGGTGCCCCCGGTGAGTGCCGCGTGTTCGCGTACGCGGGCGTCCTCACCGAACGCGGCGCGCACGAGTGTGTCCAGGGCGGCTTCGTCGGGGGACGGATCGGCCGTGGGGGACGAGGAGGTCATGTCGTCTAATTTAGGCGGGCCGGAACGCCGGAGGTAGGTCCTGTTCGTGCCGGATCCGGTTTCGGGGGCGGACACCCGGCCGTCGGTGCGGTCGAGGCGACGGGGCCGCGTGTCGTCGGGCCGCGTCGTCGTGAGGTTTCGTGGGGACCGATCGGGATAGCCGGGGGAGGGGAGCCGCGGACGGCGGCCACGGCAGGGGAGGGGAAGGACATGGGCGCGTTCTCGGGATCGGGCATGGTCCGTACGGTGATGCTCGGCCTCGCCACGGGGTCGCGCGGCACGCTCGGGAGCGCGCCGCTGTGGACCGCCGCGGGACCCGGCAAACGTGCGGCCATGGTGCTGGCCGCCCTCGGGGAGTTCTCCGGGGACAAGATCCCGGGTATTCCCAGCCGTCTGGTCCTGCCGAGCCTGGCGGGCAGGGTCTTCAGCGCGGGCACCGGCGGGGCCCTGCTGGCCCGGAGCCTCGGCGCGCCGGTCGCCCTGGGCGCGGTGCTCGCGGCCGCGGCCACACCGGTGGGCGCCGCGGCGGGTGTGGGGTGGCGCCGGTACTGGAGCGGCACCGGGCGTCCGGGATGGGTCGGCGGCCTCCTGGAGGACGTCTGCGCGGTCGCGCTCGCCGGAGCCGCCTGCCGGGGTGTGCCCGTGGAGGCCTCCGAGGAGGACTGAGGCGGTACGGCGGCGGGGCGGCGGGCTGTTCCGCCGTGTTCGGCGGGGCTCGCGTGAGTATGGCCCATACCACCGCCGTTCCGGGAACGGGCGGATGGTCGGAGGCGTTGGGATGGCTCTGGGGAGGTTCCTCGGAACCCCCGCGCACACCCGATCGACCATCACGACCAGAGGACACCTGTGACAGGGCAGCCCAGTTCACCCGAGGCCGACGGCGGTTCGGTCCAACAGCACGGTGGCGGCGACACGCGCGCCAACCGCTTCGTCATCCCGCTGCTCCTGATGTCGGCGTTCGTCGTGATCCTGAACGAGACGATCATGGGTGTGGCCCTGCCCGCCCTGACCCGCGACCTGGGTGTCTCCGTGGCCACCGGGCAGTGGCTGACCTCGGCCTTCATGCTCGTGATGGCCGTGGTGATCCCCGCGACGGGGTACCTGCTCCAGCGTTTCCACGTGCGCCAGGTGTTCATCGCGGCGATGACGCTGTTCAGCCTGGGCACGCTGCTGTGCTTCCTCGCGCCCGGGTTCGGCTTCCTGCTCGTGGGCCGGGTGGTCCAGGCGACGGGAACGGCCATCATGATGCCGCTGCTCATGACGACCGTGCTGAACCTCGTGCCGCAGGACCGCCGTGGCCGCACCATGGGCAACATCTCCATCGTCATGTCGGTGGCGCCCGCGGTCGGTCCGACGCTGGCGGGCCTCATCCTCAGCGTGCTCGACTGGCGGTGGATGTTCGGGCTCGTCCTGCCCATCGCCCTCCTGGGCCTGGCCATGGGCGCGCTCTTCATCCGCAACCTCACCGAACCGCGTGCCGCCAGCATCGACCTGCTCTCGCTGCCGGTGTCGGCGCTGGCGTTCGGCGGGCTCGTCTACGGCTTCTCGGGTCTGGGTGAGGGGGAGGCCACCGCCGTGGTCCCGCCGGCCGTGGCGATCGGGGTCGGGGCCGTGGCGCTGGTGCTGTTCGTGTGGCGGCAGTTGCGCCTACAGCGTGGGGACCGGGCCCTGCTCGACCTGCGTGTGTTCCGCTCGACGCAGTTCTCCGTCTCGATCGGCCTGGTCATGATCAGCTTCATGGCCCTGTTCGGCACGCTCATCCTGCTGCCGGTCTACATGCAGAACGTGCTGGGCCACGACACGCTCGTCACCGGCCTGACCCTGCTGCCGGGCGGTCTGGCGATGGGTCTGCTCGCCCCGGTGGTGGGGCGCCTCTACGACCGTCTCGGTCCGCGCCCCCTGGTCATCCCGGGGGCGGCGGTGGTGTCCCTGGTGCTGTGGGGCATGACCCTCTTCGACGCCCACACGCCGATCGGCATGATCGTCACCGCCCACATCCTGCTCAGTGGTGGACTGGGGTTCATGTTCACGCCGCTGCTCACCGGTGCCCTGGGGTCGCTGCGGCCCGAACTGTACTCGCACGGCAGCGCCGTGGTCGGCACGGTGCAGCAGGTCGCCGGCGCGGCCGGTACGGCGACGTTCGTGGCGGTCATGTCCGCGACCTCGGCGGGTCTGCTCTCCGACGGGTTCACGGAGGTCGGGGCCCAGGCGGGTGGCGTGCACGCCGCCTTCCTGCTCGGGGCGGTGGTCTCGGTCGTGGCCTTCGCCATGACGTTCTTCGTGCGCCGGGTGGGACCGGGCGCTCCGGAGGGTGCTCCGGCGGCCCACTAGGAGTGGCCGAAGGACGTGCCGGGGGCCGTGCGCGGGAGGGATGCCCCTTCCGTGCGCGGCCCCCGTCGTCTTCACGGGGGCGCCGGCCGGGTCCGGTTCGCGGTGCCTCGGTCGACACCGGCCCGCCGCGACGGGAACGGTTCGGATCGTCGCGGTGCGGGGTAGGAGGTCGGCGCAACGCTATCCGTCCCGGGAGAGACTCATGGCACGACTGATCGACCTGCACGGCACCGCGATGGGGGAGTTCGACCGGCGGGTCCGGGAGATCAGGTTGACGGACTGGGCGCTGCCCACGCCCTGCGCCGACTGGGACGTGCACGACCTGGTCAACCACCTGACCACCGAGCAGTTGTGGGTGCCGACCCTGCTGGGCGGTGCGCGGGTGGAGGAGGTCGGCGACCGCTTCGAGGGGGACAACCTGGGGGAGGAGCCCATCACGACCTGGGAGGTCGCCTCCCGTGAGGCCCGTACGGCCTGGTTGGCGCCCTCCTCCCTGGAGAGCACGGTTCACCTGTCCTTCGGCGACGCTCCCGCCGAACTCTACCTGTGGCAGATGACCTTCGACCTGACGGTGCACGCCTGGGACCTGGCGCGCGCCCTGGGCGTGGACGAGACCCTGGACCCCGACCTGGTCAAGGAGGTCCACACCTGGGCGAGCGGTCAGGGGTTCGGCCCGGGGCCGATGTTCGACGCGCCTGTGGAGGTGGGGCCCCATGCCGGTGTCCAGGACCGGCTCATCGCCCTGACCGGCAGGACGCCCTGACCGTGGCGGGTCCGGCGCGGAGGGCGGGCGCGGCCCGGCGGTGACGCGGGGCCGGGCGGGAGGCCGGCGGCACGGGGTGGGCGCCGGGAAGCGGTGCGGTGTGGCAGGTTTGCGCGGCGGGGCCCGCGGTCAGTGCGCCTGGGGGAGAAGCTTTTTCGTCCGGTGCCCGGCGCCGGAGAACCTCAGGGAGCGGCATGCGCGCGGTGCGGGTACACGAGTACGGAACGGCCCCTTCCGTCGACGAGGTCCCCGATCCGCGGGTCAGGGGGCCGTGGGACGTCCTGGTGCGGGTCGACGCGGCGGGTGTGTGCCGGACGGACCTGCACATCGTCGAGGGCCAGTGGGCGCGAAAGAGCGGGGTCGCCCTGCCCTACGTCCTCGGGCACGAGAACGCGGGGACCGTGGTCGAGATCGGTTCGGCCGTCACCAACGTCCTGGTCGGGGACAAGGTGATCCTGCATCCGCTGGTCACGTGCGGGCTGTGCCGCCCCTGCCGCGCGGGCGACGACGTCCACTGTGAGAACTCCTCCTTCCCCGGCATCGACGCCGACGGCGGGATGGCCGAGTTGCTGCTCACCAACGCGCGTTCCTGCGTCAAGCTCGCCGAGGGGCTGGCACCCGTGGACGCGGCCGCGCTCGCCGACGCCGGACTCACCGCCTACCACGCCGTGCGCAGGGCGGTTCCGCTGCTGTACCCGGGTGCGCACGTGGTGCTGGTCGGAGCCGGGGGCCTGGGCCACATCGGGATCCAGGTGCTCACCGCGCTCAGCCCCGCCGAGCTGACCGTCGTGGACCGTTCGCGGGAGGCGCTGCGTGTGGCCGGGGAGCTGGGCGCCGAGCACACGGTGGTGGCCGACGGCGCCCACGTCGACGCGGTCATGGAGATCACCGGTGGCCGGGGCGCGCAGGTGGTGCTCGACTTCGTCGGTGAGGGCGGTACCGAGAGGGAGGGCGTGGCCATGACCCGCGACGCCGGGAGCTACTTCGTCATCGGCTACGGCGGTGCGCTCGACGTCTCGACCATCGACCTCGTATCCCGGGAGATCTCCGTCGTGGGCAACCTGGTGGGCAGCTACAACGACCTGGACGAACTCATGCACCTGGCCGCCCGGGGCAGGGTGCGCCAGCGCACGAGGACCTACCCGCTGGAGGCCGCGCCCCAGGCCTTCGACGACCTCGACCACGGGCGGCTGCCCGGGGCGCGGGCGGTTCTGGAGCCCGTCACGGGCTGAGTCGGGAGGAGGCCCGGTGCCGTTGGTGCCGGGGAGCGCGCCGTGTCGGCTTTCGGTGGCCCCGAAGGTGTCACAGACTGTGACGAGCCTTCGACGCGGTGCGTGGAGGGGCGAGGACACTGACCGCACACGAGGGAGGACACCGCCGTTGGAGGCCACGATCACCCTGCACGTCGACGGGGAGAAACACGATCTCACCGTCGACACCCGTACCACCCTGCTGGACGCGTTGCGCGACCGGTTGGGGGTGACCTCGCCCAAGAAGGGCTGTGACCACGGCCAGTGCGGAGCGTGCACGGTCCTGTTGGAGGGGCGCCGCGTCGTGTCCTGCCTGGCCCTCGCGGTCGCGCACGACGGCGCCAGTGTCACCACCGCCGCCGGGCTCGCCGAGGAGGGGCGGCTGCACCCCGTCGCCCGCGCCTTCGTCGATCACGACGGTTTCCAGTGCGGCTACTGCACGCCCGGGCAGGTCTGCTCGGCGGTGGGCATGCTGGAGGAGGCCGCCGCGGACTGGCCCAGCCACGTCACCGGGGATCTACAGGCGCCGGTGCGCCTGAGCGACGAGGAGATCCGTGAGCGTATGAGCGGCAACCTGTGCCGTTGCGGCGCCTACGTCAACATCGTCGCCGCGATCAGGGAGGCCGCCCGGTGAGACCGTTCGACTACAGCCGGCCCGCCGAGGCCTCCGCCGCCGTGGCCGCGGTCGCGGGCGATCCCGGCGCCGCCTACATCGGCGGGGGCACCAACCTGGTCGACCGCATGAAGCTGGGCATCACCCGGCCCACCGCGCTCGTGGACGTGCGCGAGGTGCTCAGCGACCGGATCGAGGACCTGCCGGACGGGTGGATCCGTGTCGGCGGCGCCGTGCCCAACAGCGACCTGGCCGCCCATCCCGAGGTGCGCAGGCGCTTCCCCGTCCTCTCCCAGGCCCTGTTGGCGGGTGCCTCCGGGCAGTTGCGCAACGCGGCCACCACCGGCGGCAACCTCCTACAGCGCACCCGGTGTGTGTACTTCCAGAACCGTGCCATGCCCTGCAACAAGCGCGAACCGGGTACGGGCTGTTCGGCGGTGGGGGGCTATGGCCGCTACAACGCCGTCCTGGGCGCCTCCGAGCACTGCGTGGCCACCCATCCCTCCGACATGGCGGTCGCGATGACCGCCCTGGGCGCGCGGGTGCACGTGCTCGGCCCCGCCGGTGAGCGCACCGTGGACATGCCCGGTCTGCACCGGCTGCCGGGCGCGGAGCCCGAGCGCGACACCGTCCTGGAGCACGGTGACCTGATCACCGCCGTGGACCTGCCCCACCTGCCGCTGGCCCTGCGGTCGGCGTACCGCAAGGTGCGCGACCGCGCCTCCTACGCCTTCGCGCTGGTGTCGGTGGCCGCCGCGCTCGACGTCGTGGACGGCACCGTGGTGGACGCGCGCGTGGCCTTCGGCGGCCTGGCGCACGCGCCCTGGCGTGCCCACCGGGCCGAGGAGGTGCTGCGCGGGGGGCCGACGACCGAGGAGGCCTTCCGTGAGGCGGGGCGGGCCGAGCTCGCCGGCGCCGACACCGGGCCGGGCAACGCCTTCAAGGTCCCCATGGCCGTGAACACCCTGGCCCTGGTCCTGCGTGAGCTGACCGCCGAGGAGGCACGATGACCGAGACGACGTCGCAGCCGCGGGCCATGGGCCGGCCGCTGGCCCGGTTGGAGGGCGCGGACAAGGTCACCGGCCGGGCGCCCTACGCCTACGAGCACGCGCTCGAGGACCCCCTGTACCTGCATCCGGTGCTGTCCACCTTCGCTCGGGGGCGTGTCACCGGGGTCGACGCCTCGGAGGCCGAGGCGCTGGAGGGGGTGCGCGCCGTCCTGACCCCCGGCAACGCCGAGCGGCTCGCCGACACCGAGGACCGCGAGTTCGCCGTCCTGCAGTCCGATGAGGTGGCCTTCCACGGCCAGTTCGTCGCCGCGGTCGTCGCCGACACCCCCGAGACCGCCCGCCAGGCGGCCGGGCTGGTGCGGGTGGACTACGAGCGGTCCCAGCACGACGTGGTGCTGACCGTCGACCACGAGGGGCTGTACCGGCCCGAGAGCGAGGGCGGGCCCGCATCCGACACCGAGCAGGGTGAGGTGGAGGAGGCGCTGGAGCGCGCCGAGTTCCTGGTCGACCACACCTACAGCACGCCCACGGAGCACAACAACCCCATGGAGCCGCACACCACCGTGGCCCTGTGGGAGGAGGAGGCCGGGCGCCTGACCCTGTACGACTCCACCCAGGGTGTGCACGTGGTGCGCGCGTCGGTGGCCGCGGTGTTCGGCCTGGAGCTGGAGCAGGTCCGGGTGGTCGCGCCCCATGTGGGGGGCGGTTTCGGTTCCAAGGGGGAGGCGCACGCCCACGACGTCCTGGCCGCGATGGCCGCCCGTGCCCTGCCCGGGCGGCCGGTCAAGTTCGCGCTGACGCGGCAGCAGATGTTCTGCCTGGTCGGCTACCGCACCCCCACGATCCAGAGGGTGCGTCTGGGCGCCGACCGGGAGGGGCGGCTGGGTGTGCTCGTCCACGACTCGGTGGAGCAGACCTCGACCGTCAAGGAGTTCCCCGAGCAGAGCGCGATGTGCTCGCGGTGGATGTACGCCGCGCCCCACCGGCGTACGACCCACCGGATGGCCGCCCTGGACGTGCCCGTCAACTTCTGGATGCGCGCCCCGGGGGAGGCGCCGGGGATGTACGCGCTGGAGGCGGCCATGGACGAGCTCGCCCAGGCGTGCGGGCTCGACCCGGTGGAGCTGCGGGTGCGCAACGAGCCCGAGACCGATCCCCAGAGCGGCAACCCGTGGTCGGACCGGCAGTTGGTCAGGTGTCTGCGTGAGGGCGCTGAGCGTTTTGGCTGGTACGGGCGTGATCCCGCCCCCGGGGCCCGCCGTGAGGGGGACTGGCTGGTGGGCACCGGTGTGGCCTCGGCGAGTTACCCGCACCTGTTCAACCCGGGTTCGGTGGCCCACGTTCGCTACGGCGACGACGGCCGTTACGAGGTGGGGATCGGTGCGGTGGACATCGGTACCGGGTCGTGGACCGCGCTCACCCAGATCGCGGCGGACGCGCTGGGCTGCTCCGCGGACGGGGTGCGGTTGCGCATCGGTGACACGGCTCTGCCCGAGGCCTCGGTCGCGGGCGGGTCCAGCGGTACCAGTTCCTGGGGTACGGCGATCGTGACCGCGGCCCGTGCCTTCCGGGCCGAGCACGGGGACTCACCGGCGCCGGGCGCGAGCGCGCGGGCGAGTGCGGCCCAGGACACCGTCGACGAGGGGTACGCGGTCTACTCCTTCGGGGCGCACTTCGCCGAGGTGCGGGTGCACTCCTACACGGGTGAGATCCGGGTGCCGCGCATGTTCGGCATGTTCTCGGTGGGGCGGGTGGTCAATCCGCGTACGGTGCGTTCGCAGTTCCTGGGCGGGATGGTCATGGGGATGTCGATGGCGCTGCACGAGGAGAGTTTCCGGGATCCGCGCTACGGCCACATCGCCAACGGGGACTTCGCCGAGTACCACGTCCCCACCAACGCCGACGTGGGCGACCTGCGGGTCGACTGGTTGGAGGGGGAGGACCTGCGTGCCACTCCGATGGGGTCGCGGGGCGTGGGCGAGATCGGCATCGTGGGGACGGCCGCGGCGGTGGCCAACGCCGTGCACCACGCCACGGGTGTGCGGGTGCGGGACCTGCCGGTGACCCCGGACAAGGTGTTGCGCTGAGGACGGGGACGCGGGCCGTGGGCGGGCCCGGGTCAGGTGCGGGGCGCGCCCACCAGGGACGGGCACACACCGGTGGCCACGCCGGGCGACCACAGGAGTGACACGGGCTCGCGGTCGCCGACGTGCACGCCCGCGGCCCGGAGCAGGTCGCCCTGGTAGGTCCAGGAGTGGGCGCGGTACAGGGGCCAGGGCCGGTGGTGGACCCGGATCCACAGGGTGCGTCCCGCGTGGCGGGTGTGCAGGCCCCACCGTGCGGTGACGAAGCGCTCCAGCGGGCCGGGATGGTCCATGCGCTCGCCCACGGTGAACCGCCAGCGGCCACGGGCCCCGCCCCGGGGCAGTCGGCGGCGCACCGCGCCCGCGTGCACGTGGCCCCGGGAGCGCAGGGAGACGTCGGACCACATGTAGGGCAGGCCCGTCAGGGTGCGGGCCGCCAGGACGTTGTGGGCCGAGTCGGCGTCCATGGACAGGAAGACCACGCCCCTGCGGCCGTACCCGTCCACCGAGTACAGGCGCACGTTGACCTCGCCGAATCCGCCGACCGGGATTCCGGCGGCCGTGGTGGTCGGGACGCGGAAGGCCACGAGTCCGACGTAGGAGAGCCCGTCCAGTACGTCGGGCCGGGTGTGCTCGGGCAGCAGCGGCGCCACCTGCTCGGGTGGAAGTGCCCAGTGCGCGAAGACCGTCTCGCGCCAGCTCTGCCTGAGCAGCGGCGGTCCGGGCAGCGGAGGCGGGTCGGCGAAGGGCGTCGGCCGTCGCCTCGCGTGTGCGGACGGCTCCTGCACCGGCTCCTCCCCTCGGGGCGGGTGGTGCGACGGTGTCGGTCGCGTGGGAACGGGGCCGCGCCCGGAAAGACGCGGTTTCCAGGCGCGGACCCGCGAACGCGTGTGCGTCCGCTCGGGGCGGACCGCACGGGCCTGGTCTCCCGGAGGGACTACTCCAGGGTGTCCTTGATCTTACCCACGATGCCCTCGCCCTTGGTGGCCTTGGACGGGCCCTTGGCCGACCCCTCACCGCTGGGCTCGCCGTTGGTTCCGTACAGCTTGGGATCCGAGGGCGGCGCGGAGGCCTTCTCGCCGATCGGCTCGGGCTGGTCGAGGTAGCGCAGCTCGTGCCGGCCGTCGGGTGCGGGCCTGTTCGACCAGCCGGCCTGGGCGGCGGCGGTGCCGTCGGACAGGCCCCAGATGGTGTTGGCGTGCTCCTGGTTCTCCTCGTCGAAGAGGGCGGTGGGGGCGATGTCGCCCTCCAGGCCGTCCTCCTGCAGTTCCTCGATGGCGGCCAGCCACATGTTCTGGTGGACGGTGTCCCGGGCCAGGTTGAACTGGAGCATCGCCTTGACGCCGGGGTCGTCGGTCATGTTGTACAGGCGCGCGGTCTGGAGGCGGCCCTGGGCCTCGGCGGCGACGTTGGCGCGAAAGTCCGCCAGCAGGTTGCCGCTGGCCACGATGTACTTGCCGTTCCAGGGGGTGCCCCCGGAGTCGGCGGGTACGGCGCCGCCCCCCGAGACGATGGCCTGCTGGGGATTCATGCCGCCCACGAGCGCCGCCACCACCGGGTCCTCGACGGCCTTGGCCACGGTGGTGGAGGGGGCGCCCTCCAGCAGGCGGGCCACCATGGTGGCGAGCATCTCGACGTGGCCGATCTCCTCGGTGGCCACGTCCATGATCAGGTCCTTGTACTTGCCCTCGATACGGCAGTTCCAGCCCTGGAACAGGTACTGCATGGTGACGGTCATCTCGCCGTAGGCGCCGCCGATGAGCTCCTGGAGCTTCGCGGCGAAGAGCGCGTCGGGCTCCTCGGGCTTGGCGTCGAACTGCAGGTGTTTGGTGTGTCGGAACATGGTCTCGCCTCATCACTGGGGGATGTGGTCGGAACACTGACTGTTGCGAGCCGCTACCCGGGGTCCTGGTGCGTATGCATCGTTGACGGAGAGTTTGTTCTCCGTGGACCGCCTCCGGCCGTGCGGTAGCCGGGCGAAGGCGCGGGTAGGCGGAGGGGGCCGTCGAAGGAGGGGAAGGAGCGAGGAACGACATGGTGGAGGCGCTGTCCCCTCCCTGGCCGCTGGGGTGGAGTGTGGGACTCTTCGCCCTGGTGGCCGTGGTGACGGTGGTGGCCAGTATCAGGATGGCGGGGCTGGGCGACGTGCTGGCCGACCGCACCGGGTGGGGAGAGGCGGTCTTCGGAGCGGTCTTCTTCGGCACGGCCACCTCCCTGTCGGGGATCGTGATGACGGCGGTCAGCGCCTCGGTGGACCATCCGGGGCTGGCCTACGGCAACGCCGTTGGGGGTATCGCCGCGCAGACGCTCGCGCTGGCGGTGGCCGACTTCTTCCACCGGCGCGCCAACCTGGAGCACGCCGCGGCCTCCTCGGCCAACCTGCTCTTCTGCTGCATGCTGATCGGGCTGCTGTCGTTGGCGCTGCTCACGGCCTTCGGCCCGGACGTGGTGGTCCTGGGCGTGCATCCGGCCTCGGTCGGGCTGGTGCTGTTCTACGCGGGCGGGCTCTGGCTGATCCAGAAGGAGAACAAGCATCCGATGTGGCGGGCCGTGCGCACCACCGAGACGGTGGTGGACGTTCCCGAGACCGAGGACGAGGACGGTACCGGTGCCCGGACGAGCGTGCTGTGGGCGCGCTTCCTCGTGGTGGGCGCCGTGGTCTCCGTGGGCGGGTGGGCGCTGGCCCGGTCGGCCGCGACGATCGTGGAGGCCACGGGGGTCAGCGCGGGGCTGGTGGGCGCCGTGGCGATGGGGTTGGTCAACGCCCTGCCCGAGACGGTCGCGGCGGTCGCCGCGGTCCGGCGGGGCGCGATGACGCTGGCGGTGGCCGCCGTCATCGGCGGCAACAGCCTGGACGTGCTCAACCTGGCCGTGGGCGATGCCTTCTACCGGCGGGGGTCGCTGTTCCACGCCGCCACGGCGGACGAGTTGTTCCTGACGGCCGGGGCGCTGTTGATGACCGTGGTGCTGTTGGCCGGGCTCATCCTGCGCCAGGTGCGCGGTTGGGGCCGGATCGGTTTCGAGGGTGTGCTGCTGATCGCGGTCTACGCGGGGATCGTCGGGGTGCTGGCCTTCTGAGGGGGCCGGTCCCGGGGCCCGTTCAGCGCACCTGGTGCAGGCGGACGTCGTGCAGGCGCGCGTCTCGCAGGGTCGCGGTCATGTAGGTGTGGTGGGGCTGGCGGCGCCGGTCGGTGGGCGAGCCGGGGTTGAGCAGCCGCAGCCCGGAGGGGGCGGTGGTGTCCCAGGGGATGTGGGAGTGTCCGAACACGAGCACGTCGTGGTCGGGGAAGCGTTCCTGGCAGCGTTTCTCGCGTCCCCGCGCGTCACCGGTCTCGTGGACGACGGCCAGGCGTACCCCGCCGAGGGTGGCGTGGGCGACCTCGGGCAGCCGTGCGCGCAGGTCGGGGCCGTCGTTGTTGCCGTACACGCCGATCAGGTGCGCGGCCCGCTCCTGGAGGCGTTCCAGGCTGGCCAGGTCGCACCAGTCCCCGGCGTGGACCACCGTGTCGGCCCGTTCGACCTCCCGCCACACCTGGTCGGGCAGGTCGCGCGCGCGGCGCGGGATGTGGGTGTCGGACAGGAGCAGTACACGCATGCTCCCAGCGTAGGTCGGCCGTGTCCGCTCCCCGGGGAGCGGCGGGGGTGTTACTCGTCGCCGCGGAAGGAGTTGTACTCCCCGGCCCGCTCCTGGCCGGACAGGGCGTGGACGGCGTCCATGACGCGGTCGGTGATGACCCGTCGGGCCTTGCCCGGGGGCAGGTGGTCGTAGCCGGCGGAGAAGTCCATCGGTGTGCCGAAGCGGATGGTGAAGGGGTGCGGGCGCGGCATGGACGCGCCGATGGGCTGCACGTGCTGGGTGCCGCTCACGGCCACCGGTACGACCGGGGCCTTGGACTCCATGGCCAGGTGGCCCACGCCGGTGCGGCCCCGGTACAGGCGGCCGTCGCGGGAGCGGGTGCCCTCGGGGTAGATGACGCAGGCCTCGCCCGCGTGCAGCCGGTCCAGCATCATCTCCAGGGAGAGCATGGCGCCGCGCGCGTCGGCGCGCTGCACGGGCATGGCCCCCAGGGAGGAGAACACGGTCTTGGTGAGGCGGCCCTTGAGGCCGGTGCCCTCGAAGTAGTCGGACTTGGCCAGGAACCGTACCCGGCGCTGGGTCACGGACAGGGGGATGACGACGCTGTCCACGAACGACAGGTGGTTGCTGGCCAGCAGTACCGCGCCGGTGGCGGGGATGTTCTCACGGCCCTGGATGGTCGGGCGGCACAGGGTACGGGCGAGCACCGATGCCGTCTGCCGCAACGCGCCGTAGAGCACGTGGTCTCCCTCACGAATGGTCGGATGCCGGAGTCCAATGTAAGGGCGACCAGTGGGTAACAACGGCGTCGGGGCGGGGAGAGTGCCCCAGGTCACCGGTCGGGTGGAGCGGTCCGCGGCGGCGGGCGGGGGACGCGTGCCCGCCCGCCGTGCGGGCACGCGGTGGCTCCGGGGCGCGCGGGCGGGTCAGTCGACGCGCTGCCACTGGGCGTTGGCTCCGCACACCACCAGGCAGGGGCGCTCGCCCGGGACCCGTCCGGCCAGCCAGGCGGCGAAGGGCACGGCCGCGGCCGGTTCGGTGGCGATGCGGAACTCCTCCCACAGCCGGTCCTGTGCCTGGACGATCTCGGCGTCGCTGACCAGCACCGGGGTCACCGGGTGCTCGCGCAGCACCTCGAAGGGCACCCGGCCCAGGGAGGCGGCGCCCAGCGCGGAGGAGGCCACCGAGTCCACGGTGCCCTCCACGGGGTGGCCCGCGGCCAGCGCGGCGTGCATGCTCTGGCAGCCCTCGGGTTCGGCGCCCACGACCTGGCGTCCCTGCGCGCCCAGGCGGACGCCGGCGACCAGTCCGCCACCGCCCACGGCGACGGCGATGGTGTCGCACTCGGGGGCGTCGGCGGCGATCTCCAGCCCGATCGTGCCCTGGCCGGCGACGACGAGGGGGTCGTCGAAGGCGTGCAGGTAGGGCACGTTCTCGGCCTCGGATCGTGCCCTGGCCGCCTCGGCGGCCACCGCGTAGTGCTCGCCGACCCGGACGATCTCGGCGCCGGTGGCGGCCAGGGGCGCGGCCTTGGCCCGGGGGACGGTCTCGGGGACGTAGACCGTGGCGTGGACGCCGAGCAGGCGGGCGGCGGTGGCCACGCCCAGGCCGTGGTTGCCGCCGGAGGCGGTGATCACCCGGTCGGTGGGAGGTCCGCCCAGGAGGGCGTTGAGGGCCCCGCGCAGTTTGAACGCGCCGGTGCGCTGCAGGTGCTCCAGTTTGAGCGTCAGCGGACGTCCGTCGACCTCGGTGTGCAGTACCGGGGTGCGGCGGGCGTGCGGGGCGATGCGTTCGGCGGCGGCACGGACGTCGGTGGCCGTGGGCACTGCGTGTGCGGTCTGAGGGCTCATGTGTCCCACTGTGCCGCTACCGGTCATTAACTTAAAGTTGGGTCTGCTAAAGATCATTAAGCAGGTCTTTGCGTCGTCCGTCGTCGGAGGGAGTGTGGTCGCCGTGTTGGACGCCCACCGGTTGCGTGTGCTCGTGGAGGTCGCGCACGCGGGATCGATCGCGGCCGCGGCCGAGCGGCTCTCCTTCACCCCGCCCGCCCTGTCCCAGCAGCTCACCAAGCTGGAGCGTGAGGTGGGCTGCCGCCTGGTGGAGCGCGGCCGTACCGGTGCCGTCCTGACCGGGGCGGGCCGGGTCCTGCTCGAACACGGCGAGCGGGTGCTGGGGGAGCTGCGTGAGGCCGAGCAGGCGGTGCGCGCCTTCGCCGGCGCGGTCCCCGAGCGGTTGTCGCTGGGTGCCTTCGCCAGCGCGGGCAAGGTCCTGCTGCCCGCCACCCTGGCCGCGTTCGGTCACGAGCACCCCCAGGTGCGCCTGTCGCTGTCCGACGTCGAACCTCCCGGCGGATACGACCTGGTCACCTCCGGTGAGCTGGACCTGTTGCTGACCCACCGCTATCCGAGTGTGCCCCTGCCCCGCGCGGGCGGGCTGCACCGCGAGCGCGTCCTGGTGGATCCGCTGATGGTGGTCGCTCCCACCGGACATCCGGTCACCGACCGCGACCCGTCGCTGGCCGACCTGGCTGGGGAGGAGTGGATCTGCGGTGCGCCGGGCATCCACAACCGGGTCAGCCTGGACACCGCCGCCGCCGACGCGGGGGTGCGTCTGGGCGTGGCCTATGAGACCCGTGACTACGAGGTGGCCCTGGCGCTCATCGAGGCCGGTGTGGGTGTGGCCCTCATTCCGCTCAGCATCCTGGTGTCGGCCCGCCGGGGCGGCTGGGTGAGCCGTCCGCTGCGCGACGTGCGCCTGGCCCGTGAGATCTACGCCGTGCACCGGCGCCGTCCGCCCGATCCGGTTCCGGCGATGGTCGCGATCCTGCGGGGTGTGGCGGCCCGTGCCCTGGAGCCGCAGGGCGGGGACGGCTGAGGGGGCCGGTGCGCGCACCGCACAGCCCGTGCCGCGTGCTCCCGCTCCCGCCGGTCCGCTCGCGCGGGTCCGTTCTGGTCCGTGCCGTGCGGGTCGGCGCGGGGTCTCACAGGGGCGGGGCGCCGGGCGGGCTGGGCGCGCTCCACCGGTACAGCAGGGACAGCAGCCGCACGGTGAAGCACAGCAGCGCCCCCACCACGGCGATCCAGCCCCAGGTCAGGCCCACGGTGTAGAAGGTGGCGACCAGGCCCGCGCCCAGCAGGGCCGGGGTGGCGTACAGGTGCGAGTTCGCGCTGAGCACGGTCGGTACGCGGTTGAGCAGGACGTCGCGGATGGTGCCGCCGCCCACACCGGTGACGACGCCGAGCAGGGTGGCCTGCAGGGGGCCGAAACCCAGCTCCAGGGCCTTGGTCGACCCGATCACGGCGAACAGGCTCAGCCCGGCCGCGTCGAAGACGAGGATCGGTTTGGTCAGGTGGGTGAGCTGGCGGCTGAGGAAGAACGCGGCGGTCGCGCCCAGCAGGGCGGTGCAGATGTAGCGCCAGTCCTGGAAGGTGGCGGGGGTCACGCCCAGCAGCAGGTCGCGGATGACGCCGCCGCCCAGCGCGGTCACCATGCCCAGGGTCAGGACGCCGACGATGTCCACGCGCGCGGTGCGGATGGCGGTCAGCGACCCGTCGATGGCGAAGGCGAGGATACCGATGAGGTCGAGGACGAGGATCAGGGTCTGGGTGGACATGCGCGTGTGCCGGGGAGGGCGCTTCCTTCCGGGTGGAGCGGCTGGGACCGGTGCCGACCGACCATTCCACCACGTCCCGGGCACGCCGGCCGCCCGTTGGCCCTGTGACGCGCCGCACGGTCGGCGCGGGGCGAGGACCTCCCGCGCCTTCGCCCCGCCCCGCGCGGTCGCGGCGGCGGACGGCGCGGGGCCGTGCGACGGCGTGTCGGCCCCTTCCGCGTCCCGGGCGGGGACACCATCGTGGTGAGTGGGACGCGGGCGGAGTGAGGGCACATGGAACACGAACACGTGGACGCGGTCGTCATCGGCATGGGGCCGGGCGGTGAGACCGTCGCGGGCAGGCTGCTCGCCGCGGGCAGGCGGGTGGCGGTGGTCGAGCGCGAGCTCATCGGCGGCGAGTGCGGGTACTGGGCGTGCATCCCCACCAAGGTGCTGCTGCGCCCGCCGGAGGTGGGACGGGAGGCGGAGGGCGCCGCGGGGCTCTCCCGCCCGGACCTGGAGTGGTCGGGGCTGCGCGCCTACCGGGACCGGATGATCCGCCACCTGGACGACTCCGCGCAGGTGCGGGGCTACCGGGACCAGGGTGCGCTGGTGCTGCGGGGCGCGGGGCGCCTGACGGGCCGCGACCCGTGGCGGGTCGGGGTGGGCGAGGCCGAGCTCACCGCCGACCACGTGGTCGTGGCCACCGGGTCGGAGCCGGTGCTCCCGCCGATCGAGGGGTTGGCGGAGCTGGACTCCTCGGTGGTGTGGACCAACCGGGAGGCCACCACCCTCACCGACGTTCCGGAGCGCGCGCTCGTGGTGGGCGGCAGCGCCGTGGGGGTGGAGCTGGGCCAGTTTCTGGCCCGGGTGGGCTCGCGGGTGACGGTGGTCCAGCGCGGCCCCCGCCTGGTGGACCGCGAGGAGCCCCGGCTGTGCGAGCTGATCGGTGACCAGTTCGAACGCGAGGGCATCACCGTGCACCTGAACACCCAGGTCTCCTCGGTGGCGCGCGACGGCGACGGGGTGGAGGCCACCCTGGAGGGCGGTGAGCGCGTGAGCGCCGACGTGGTGGTGCTCGCCACCGGGCGCCGTCCCCGTACCGGGGGGCTGGGGCTGGCGGAGGTCGGCGCGGAGCTGGACCGCTCCGCCCTGGTGGTGGACGAGCGCTGCCGGGCGGCGCCGGGGCTGTGGGGGATCGGCGACGTCACCGGTCGGGCGATGTTCACCCACGTGGCCAAGTACCAGGGGCGCGTGGTCGCCGACAACATCCTGGGCGGGGACCGCGGCGCCGACTACACCGCCGTGCCGCGGGTGGTCTTCTCCCACCCCGAGATCGCCGGGGTGGGGATCACCGCGGACCAGGCCCGGGAGCGGGGGATCGACACGGTCACCGCCGAGGTCGACCTGCCCGCGTCCCTGGCCCGGCCCTGGACCTATGACACCGATCCGCGCGGCACGCTGGGCCTGGTCGCCGACCGCGGGCACGGGGTGCTGGTGGGCGCGTGGGCGTTCGCCCCCATGGCCTCGGAGTGGATCCACACCGCGGCGCTGGCGATCCGCACGGGCCTGCCGGTCGCGGCGCTGGCCGACTCGATCCCGCAGTTCCCCACGTTCAACGAGGCCTACCTCGTCGCCCTGGAGGAACTGGGCCTGTGAGGGGGAGGGCGCTCAGCTCCGCCTGGCCAGGGCGGCCTCCTCCTCGGCCTCCACCCCCTGGTTCCACTCGCCCTTGGATGCCTGCCAGCCGTCCTCGTCGCGGCCCAGGCGCCAGTAGCCCGACACCGACAGCTGCTCCTTGGGCAGGCCGTGCTCGACGCGCAGCAGGCGGCGCAGGTCGCGGACGAAGGCGGCCTCACCGTGCACGAAGGCGTGGACGCGCCCCTGGGGGAAGTCGAGCGCGCGCACGGCGGGGACCAGGGCCGAGCCGGGGACCCGGCCCGCGCGGTGCAGCCAGTGCACGTGCACGCCCTCACCGCCGCCGAGGCCCTGTTCCTCCTCGGGGCCCTCGACCTCGACGAACACGTGGGCGGTGGCGTCGGGCGAGAGGTGCTGCACGGCGGCGGCGATGGCGGGCAGGGCGCTCTCGTCCCCGGCCATCAGGTGCCAGTCGGCACCGGGGTCGGGGGAGTAGCCGCCGCCGGGGCCCAGCAGGCGCAGCCGGTCGCCCGGCTTGGCGCCGGCAGCCCACACGCCGGCCAGTCCGGTCCCGCCGTGGTGGACGAAGTCCAGGGTGAGCCTTCGGGAGCGGGGGTCCCAGGCGCGCACGGTGTAGGTGCGGGTGACCGGCCACTCCTGGCGGGGGCGCTCGGCGCGCACACGCTCCAGGTCGAAGGGCTCGGGGTCCTGCGGGGCGGGCGGTGGGAAGAGCAGTTTGACGTAGCTGTCGGTGTGTCCGTCGGTGGCGAAGGCCGCCAGGCCCTCTCCGCCGAGTACGACCCGGACCATGTGCGGGGTGAGCCGCTCGACCGTCTCCACCCGTCCCGTGTGGACGGTCCTGGCGGGTCGTTCCTGCCGCTGGGCCACGGCGCCCCCTTCTGCCAAAATGAGTTAGGCAAACCTAAGTAAGACATACCGTATGGCATGGGGTGCTACCCGGGCAAAACACGGGACGTTACCGGGGCAGAGCCTGCGCGGGCCGGTCGGCGGGGTCCCTGCCGTGGTCCCTCTCCGGGCGGGTGAAGACCGCGTGCAGCCGGTGGTCGTCCTCGGGCGCTCCCGCCCGCAGGGCCGCCAGCCAGGCCGCCCCGCCCGCCGTGCACCCGGCCATGGCGACCACGGACCCGGCCGTGCCCACCGCCAGCTTGCGGGTGAGCGCGCGGCGCACCGGCTCCGACCCCGCCAGCACCCCGCCCGCCAGCACCACGGGCAGCCTCTCCCCGGGGGCGCGCACCTGGTGCACCGAGTGCGCCAGGTGCCCGGCGGCGGCCTCCACGATCACCTCGGCCGCCGGATCGCCCAGCGCGTGGGCCCGGCTGACCAGCGGTGCGAGCTCGGCGAGCGTGACCGGGGCGGCGGCGGTCAGGGTCCGGGCGAAGTCGCGGGCGTGCTCCTGGGACAGGTGCTCCTGCCCGTCCCGCGGGCGCCGGCCCGGGATGACCCGTTTGGCCACCGCGCGCGCCAGCGGGCTGAGCGGGCCGCCCCGGGACAGCTGCCGCGCCGTCTCCCGCGCGGCCTGGTGCCCGATCCAGAACCCCGAGCCCTCGTCGCCGATCAGCCACCCCATCCCGTCCGCGGAGCGGGTCCGCCCGCGCTCGTCGATGCGGGTGGCGATGGCCCCTGTCCCGGCGATGAGCACCGTGCCGTGCGCGACCGGGGTCCCCGAGGCGAAGGCGATCTCGTCGTCGCCGGTGAAGACCCCCAGCCCCGGGGGAAGGCCCGCCCGGGCCAGGGCCCGCTCCATGTGCTCGCGCACCTGTTCCTCGCGCAGTGAGGACACCCCGGCCAGACCGACCACGGCGGCGGACACGGCCCCGCGCGCACCCCGGCCGGCCGCGTCCAGAGCGCCCCCGACCGCCTCGGCCAGGTGCTCGGCGGCCCTCTGGGCGCCGTGGGCGTTGGGGTTGGCCCCCTCGGCGCGGGCCCGGCCCACCCGCCTGCCGGCCAGCGTGGTCACCAGCGCACGGGTGGTGGTGCCCCCGGCGTCCACCCCGAGGACGAGTCCGGGCCGCCCGTCCGGCTGGTCGTGTCGGGCCCGGGGTGAGGAGATCGTAGGCGTCACAGGGAAGAGGTGCCCCGTGGCGGCGCGTGTTACTCGCCGGGGCGGCCCGCAAGAGGGGCGCCGTGGCGGGCGCCACGCGAAAAACCACTGGCCTCGGGACGGGTGCGGTTGAGAGAGTCGCCCCATGACAGGTGCGCGACAGGACGGTTCCTCCCGAGACGGCGACTCCGCGTGGACCGTGCGCGGGGGCACGGAGTCCGAGCATCCCGAGGCCCTCAGGGTCTTCACCGAGGCCCTCAACATCCCGCTCCAGGAGGAGCTGCGGGGTGAGCGCGAACATCCCGTGATCGAACACGACCGCACCCTGCTCGCCCTGGACGGAGACCGGATCGTGGGCACCGCCATGGCCCACAGCTTCGAGATGACCATGCCCGGCGGGCCGCGCCCGGTGGCCGGTGTGACGGGTGTGGGCGTGTGGCCCACCTACCGCCGCCGGGGCGTGCTCAGCGCCCTCATGCGCCGACAGCTCGCCGACATCCGCGCCAGGGGCGAGAACCTGGCCGCCCTGTGGGCCTCCGAGGGCGGCATCTACGGCCGGTTCGGCTACGGGGTGCCCTTCCGGGAGATGCGGGCGAGCGTCCAGCGCGTCCACGCCCGCCTGCGCCCCGACGCGCCCCGGGACCCCTCCCTGACCGTCGAACTGGCCGAGCCCGCCCAGGCGCGCGAGGAGATGGAGCGCCTCCACCGGCAGGCCGTCCCCACACGGGTGGGGCAGTTCCCCCGCGGCGCCAACTGGTGGAGCCGCATGCTCACGGACAAGCCCGGCCCCGAGGCCGGGCGCACGCGCGTGGCCCTGGTACACGGCCCCGACGGCCCCCAGGGATACGCGCTGCACCGCCTCCTCAGCCGATGGGAGGTGGGCCTTCCCCAGGGGCAGGTCATGGTGCGCGAGCTGGTCGCCGCCACTCCGGCGGCACGGGTCGCCCTGTACGAGCACCTGCTGGAGCGCGACCTGATCGCCGAGACGGTCTTCCAGAGCCTGCCCGAGGACGACCCCCTCACCGCCCTGGCGGCCGACCCCCGGCGCGTGGACCAGCACGGCTTCGACGCCTTGTGGATGCGCCTGGTGGACGTGCCCGGCGCCCTGTCGGACCGCCCCTACAACCTTGGGGTGGAGGTCGTACTGGAGGTCACCGACCGGTTCGCGCCGTGGAACGCCGGGCGCTGGCGTCTGAAGGCCGGCACCGGCGGCGCCCGGGTGGAGGCCACCGACGCCGCCCCCGACCTCGGCCTGGACGTGTCCCACCTGGGCGCGGCCTACCTGGGCCGCGTCGCCCTGACCGCCTTCGTGGACGCGGGGGTGGCCACCGAGTACACCCCGGGCGTGGCCGCGCGGCTGGACACCGCCCTGTACGCGCCGCGCGCACCCTTCTGCGGCACCGACTTCTGACGAGGCGACACCGAACACCGCACACACCAGCCGTGGCGCGGGCCACGGCGCAGTCGACAGGCTTTGGCACATGACAACTCATCCCAGTTCCCGTACCGAGTGGACCGTGCGGGGAACCGACCGCGACGAGTACATCGAGGTGATGCGCGTCGTCGGCGAGGCTCTGCTGTCCCCGGAACCCCCGCGAGAGCGCGAGCACCACCTGCGGCCCCTCCTGGACGCCGAGGGCTATGACCGCGTCCTGGTCGCCGTGGACGGCGACGAGGTCGTGGGCTCGGTCAACGACTTCGCCTTCGAGATGGCCATGCCCGGCGGGCCGCGCCCGGTGGCCGGTGTGACGGGTGTGGGCGTGTGGCCCACCTACCGCCGCCGGGGCGTGCTCAGCGCGATGATGCGCCGACAGCTCGCCGACATCCACGCGCGCGGGGAGCACTACGCGGCCCTGTGGGCCTCCGAGGGCGCCATCTACGGCCGCTTCGGCTACGGACCGGCGGTCGCGGAGATGGAGACCGGCCTGCGCCGGCCCCACGCCCGCCTGCGCGCCGACGCGCCCCGCGACCCCTCCCTGCGGATCCGCCTGGCCGACCCCGAACAGGTACGCCCGGACCTGGAGCGGGTGCACCGCGAGGTCGCCGCCGTCCAGGCGGGCCGGTTCCAGCGCGCCGAGCACTGGTGGGACCGCACGCTGCGGGACCTGCCCGAGCAGCGCGACGGCGGGGGACCGCTGCGGGCGGTGGTGGTCAGCGCTCCCGGCGGGCCGCTGGGATACGCCCTCTACCGCACCCGCAACAGGTGGGAGCGCGACGGCTCCCACGGCGAGGTGCACGTCCAGGAGGTCACCGCCACGGCGCCGGCCGCGTGGACCGCCCTGTACGAGCACCTGTTCAACCGCGACCTGGTCGGTGAGGTCCTCTTCGCCTCCCTGGCCGTGGACGACCCGCTGCACCACCTGCTCGCGGACCGGGGACGGGCTGTGCCCACGCTCTACACCTCCCTGTGGGTGCGCCTGGTGGACGTGCCCGCAGCCCTGTCCGAGCGCTCCTACGCCGCACCCGTCGAGGCGGTCCTGGAGGTCGCCGACCGGTTCGCGCCGTGGAACGCCGGGCGCTGGCGCCTGAGGGCCGGCACCGGCGGCGCCCGGGTGGAGGCCACCGACGCCGCCCCCGACGTCAGCCTGGACGTGTCCCACCTGGGCGCCGCCCACCTGGGCCAGACGGCGTTGGACGGCTACCTGCGCGCGGGCCTGCTCACCGAGCACACCACCGGCACGGTGGAGCGCCTGGACACCGCGCTGCACTGCTCCCGGGCGCCGTTCTGCGGCCAGGTCTTCTGACACGGCGCCCGGTCCGCGCGCACCGCCGCGCGCGGACCGGGCCTGCGGTTCTCAGCCCCTGAGCGCCTTGACCAGGCGGTCCACGTCGGACTCGTCGTTGTACAGGTGGAAGGCCGCCCGTAGCCGCCCGTCGCGCACGGCGGTGGTGATCCCCTCCCGGGCCACGCGCTCCATGGCGTCCTCGGACACGGGCAGGGACACGATCGCCGACCCGGCCGGCTCCATGTCCATGGCCTCGCGGAAGCGGTCGCCCAGGGCGGCGTCGTGCTCGCCGACCGTCGCGATCCCCACCTCCTCCAGCAGGGCCAGGGACTCCTCCAGGGCGATCCAGGCCGACCACACCGGTGGCAGGTCCAGGCGCCGGGCCCGCTCGGCGAGGCGCAGCGGTCCCCCGTACAGCGACTCCCACCGGTCACCGCCCGCGTACCAGTTCGCGGCCAGGGGGTCGAGCGCGGCCAGGGCCTCGGCGGTGCCGGTGAGCAGGGCGGCCCCGCGTGTGCCCAGCAGCCACTTGAAGGTGGAGCACACCGTGTAGTCGATCCGGTCGGCGTCCAGGGGCAGCCACCCGGTGGACTGGGTGGTGTCCACCAGCAGCCTCGCGCCGTGGTCGGCGCAGGCCCGGGTGAGGTCGTGCAGCGGGGCGAGGACGCCGTCGGCGGACTGCACGGCGGAGACGGCCACCAGGGAGGTGCCGGGGCCGACCTCCTCGGGCAGGTGTTCCAGGGGGACCTCGCGTACCCGCACCCCGTCCTTCTGGCGGTTCAGGAACGGAAAGACCACGGAGGTGAACTCCTCGCGTGCGAGCAGCACCTCCGAGCCCGGGGCCAGGCCGGCGGCCACCGTGCCGACGAGCTGGGCGACGTGGCTGCCGATGGCCACGCGGTCGGCGGACACACCGCTGACGCGGGCGTAGGCGGCGCGGACCCGCTCGATGGCGGGGTCGGTGTCGGCGGGGGAGAACCGGCCGGCGGCCACCTCGCGGGTGTGCCGTTCCAAGGCTCGCAGTGTTCGGTGGGGCGTCAGGCCGTGTGTGGCGGTGTTGAGGTAGGTGTTCTCCGCGGAGAACTGCTGCCTGGCGGAGCGTAGGCGGGCGCGGCTGGAGTCGTCCATGCTCTGATGCTCACAGCCGTGAGGGGAGCGCTCAAGGTCCACTTCGGGCCGCGGCGGACTGGGTTTCCCGGGGGAGTGCGCCAAGCGCGCCGGATGTGCCGGGTGTGCCGGACGTTGCGGGTGGCGCCGGTGCGGCGGCGGGCGGGCCGGGTCCGGCGCGGGCCCGGGGCCCTCAGCTGCGGAACTTGGCCTTGGCGTTGGTGGAGCCCGCCATGAGTTTGTTGAGCAGGCGCACGAGTTCCTGGCGCTCCTCGGGTTCGAGCGCCTGGGCCCAGGCGCTCTCGCGCCGGTTGTGGGCGCGGAAGCCGCCGAGGATCGCCCCGTAGCCGGCCTCGGTGAGGCTGAGCTGGAGGGCGCGCCGGTCGTGGACGGCGCGCTCGCGCACGATGAGCCCGTCGCGTTCGAGGGTGTTGAGCAGTGCGGACAGCGCGGCCCGGCTCATGCCGGAGATCTCGGCGGTGGTCTTGGCCTCCATGGGGCCGGCCAGCCACAGCGCGAAGATCACCCTGAACCCGGGCCAGGTGAGTCCGCGCGGGCGGTGCACGGACGACTCCAGGTCGTAGATGACCATGCTCGTGGCCCGGTTGAGGGTCAGGACCATGCGCATGGCGTCGGCGTTGACGGAGGGCAGTTCCTGCTCGGCCTTCTGCACCGCGTAGTCCACGAATGACCAGAAGGTGAGATCGCTTGGGGGGGCGGTGTTATGGGTCACGGCGACCACCCTAGTACCTGGGGTACGCGCGCTGTTTACCGCGTTTTTCCTCCCCGGCGCCCGTGTGGAGTGGATATGGCACGGCCTGAGTGCTTTGTGAATACGCGCTTCGCGCGACTCCGCGGACGGCGGGGTGAGGGTCCCGGAGCCGGGGTCAGGGGGCTCGGCGCGGAGGCGGCGGGGCGACGGGCCGGTGGAGTGCCGGGCGGTGGCCGGTGGCGGGGTGAAGAGTAGCCTTGCCGTGTGACCTGCATCACGTGGGGACCGGGCCCGTGCCTCTTGGCCCTGTGGCGTGGGGCACGTTATGGTCATAATCATCAAACATTTGATCAATTGGGCGGCCGCGTCCGTCCCCGAGCGAGTGAAGGGTCCTTCGACCATGGCAGCCAAGCCGTTCGCCTCATCCGCCGACACCGAGGCCAAGCCGCAGACCCTGGAGGTCCTGGCCGACGGGGTCTACGCACTCACCGCCGAGGGCGACCCCAACGTGGGCGCCATCGAGGGCGAGGACTTCCTCGTGGCCTTCGAGGCCCTGGCCACCCCCGCCGCCGCGCGGGACTGGCTCGCCCTGCTGCGCCAGCACACCGACAAGCCCGTCCGCTACCTGGTGCTCTCGCACTACCACGCGGTCCGCGTCCTGGGTGCCAGCGCCTTCGACGCCGAGATCATCCTCACCCACGAGAAGACCCACGAGCTCATCCGCGAGCGCGGTGAGGAGGACTGGGCCAGCGAGTTCGGCCGCATGCCCCGCCTGGCCAAGGACGCCGACTCCGTGCCCGGCCTGACCTGGCCCACCCAGACCTTCGCCGACCGCACCACCATCGACCTGGGCGGCGACCGAGGCGAGCTGGTCCTGCAGTACTTCGGCCGGGGCCACACCGAGGGCGACGTCGTCGCCTGGCTGCCCAAGCACAAGATCCTCTTCGCCGGCGACCTCGTCGAGGCCCAGGCCGCCCTCTACACCGGCGACGCCTTCCACCACGACTGGTCCGGGGCCACCCTGGACGGCGTCAAGGCCCTGGGCGCCGAGATGCTCGTCGGCGGACGCGGCGCCGTCAGCCGCGGCCGCGCCGAGGTCGACGCCGCCATCGAGCAGACCCGCAACTTCCTCAACGTCATGATCGCCGAGGTCGGTGCGGTCCACGGTCGCGGCGGTACCCTCAAGGAGGCCTTCGAGGCCACCCACGCCGCCCTGGCCGGCGACTACGGCCACTGGCCCATCTTCGAGCACTGCCTGCCCTTCGACGTCTCCCGCCTGTGGGACGAGTTCTCCGGCATCGAGCGCCCCGTCATCTGGACCGCCGAGCGCGACCGGCAGGTCTGGGACCAGCTCCAGGGCTGACCCCGGCACGCCCACCCCCTCCTTCTCCCGTCCGCGCCCATACGGGGCGCCCACGCCGAACGGAGCCACCACATGCGACCCCCTGCTCCACGCATCCCCGCCGATCCAGCGGCGGACCCCGCCGCCGAGCCCGTCCTGGTGCTCGGCGCGGGGCCGGTCGGCCAGACCGCGGCCCTGCTGCTGGCCCGGCGCGGAGTCCCCGTACTGGTCGTGGACGGGCGCCCCGAACGCGACGCCGTCGGATCCAAGGCCATCTGCCAACAGCGCGACGTACTCGACGTCTGGGACTGGCTGGGCGCCGGGACCATCGCGAGGGAGGGCCTGACCTGGGACACCGCCCGAACCTTCTACCGCGGACACGAGCTGTTCAGCGTCCACCTGGCCGACCCGGCGGCCTCGTCCCTGCCCCCGTTCGTCAACATCTCCCAGTCCCGCACCGAGGAGGTCCTGGACGAGCGCATGGCCCAGGCGGGCGTGCCGGTCCTGTGGAACCACCGGGTCACCGGCATCGCCCAGGACGGGCACGGCGTCACCGTGGAGTGCCACACCCCCCAGGGGCCGGTGAGCCTGCGCGGCTCCCACGCCCTGTCGTGCCTGGGCGCCCACGGCGGCGTGGTCCGCGAGGCACTGGGCCTGGCCTTCGACGGCACCACCTTCGACGACCGCTTCCTCATCTGCGACATCCGGGCCGACCTCGCCGGCTGGGAGCGCGAGCGCCGCTTCTACTTCGACCCCGAGTGGAACCCCGGCCGCCAGGTGCTCATCCACCCCTGCCCCGACTCGGTGTACCGCATCGACTGGCAGGTCCCCGCCGACTTCGACCTGGCGGCCGAGGAGTCCAGCGGCCGCCTGGAGGCCCGTATCCGCCAGATCATCGGCGAGCGGCCCTACGAGATCGTCTGGCACTCGGTCTACCGCTTCCACACCCGCGTGGCCGAGCGCATGCGCGAAGGCCGCGTCCTGCTGCTCGGCGACAACGCCCACCTGGTCGCCCCCTTCGGCGCCCGCGGCCTCAACTCCGGCGTCCAGGACGCCGAGAACGCCGCCTGGAAGCTCGCCTACGTCCTGGCCGGATGGGCGGGCGAGGAACTGCTGGAGAGCTACCACGCGGAGCGCCACGCCGCGGCCCTGGAGAACGCCGACGTCACCAGCGCCACCATGCGCTTCCTGGTCCCCCACGACGAGGAGGCGCACCGCACCCGCGTCACAGTGCTCGAACAGGCCCTCACCGAGGAGGCGGCCCGCGCCCGGGTCGACTCCGGGCGCCTGGCCGAGCCGTTCTGGTACACCGACTCGGCCCTGACCACCCCCTGCCCCGAACGCCCCTTCGGCGGGCGGCCCCCGCGCGGACAGGCCCCCGCCCCCTGCCCCGGCGTGATCCTGCCCGACGCCCCCGTCACCCTGCCCGGCGAGGACGCGCCCACCCGCGTCCGCCCCCTGCTGCGCGAGGGCCTGACCCTGCTGGTGGGCGCCGCGCCCCAGGGCCGCGAGCCCGGCGCGTTCCTGGAGGGCGTGCGCACCGCCGCGCGCGAGGCCACCCGGGCCCCCGTCCACGCCCTGTACCTGGACGGGATCGACACCACCGGCGCGCTCACCAGGGCACTGGACCCCGCCCCCGGCCAGGCGTGGCTGGTGCGCCCCGACGCCCACGTGGCCGCGGTCGTCGCGGGCGGCGACACCGCCGCCGTGCGCGCCGCGGTGCGCACCGCGCTGGGGTTCACCCCCGGCGTTCCCGAGCCCGTCGGCGCGGCCGAGGCGGCCGGCCTGTCGGCCGAGCCCGCCGCCGACACCCCCGGCACCGACCCGCGCGGCGACGAGCCCGCCCCGACCGCCTGACCCGGACACCCGACACGGAAGGGAGAACACGCCATGGCCCACTACCGCCAGGTCGGCGAGGTGCCCCGCACCCGCCACACCCAGCACCGCACCCCCGAGGGCGGCCTGTACTACGAGGAGCTGATGGGGGAGGAGGGCTTCTCCTCCGACTCCTCGCTGCTCTACCACCGGGCCATCCCCTCGGCCATCGTCGACGCCGCCGAGTGGCGGGTCCCCGACCAGACCCGCACCCGCAACGCGCCGATGGTGCCCCGCCACCTGAGGCTGCACGACCTCTTCTCCGACCAGGAGTGGAAGGCCGCCGACGTCGTGGAGTCGCGCCGCCTGGTCTTGGGCAACGACGACGTGCGCATCTCCTACGTCGTGGCCGGGGCCCCCTCCGAGCTGTACCGCAACGGCATCGGCGACGAGTGCGTGTACGTGGAGTCGGGCACCGCCCGTGTGGAGACCGTCTTCGGCCTGCTGGAGGTCGGACCGGGCGACTACGCCGTCCTGCCGCGCGCCACCACCCACCGCTGGGTGCCCACCGGCGACGGGCCGCTGCGCGCCTACGTGGTGGAGGCCAACAGCCACATCGCCCCGCCCAGGCGCTACCTGTCCAGGTACGGGCAGTTCCTGGAGCACGCCCCCTACTGCGAGCGCGACCTGCGCGGCCCCTCCGAGCCGCTGCTGGCCCAGGGCGAGGACGTCGACGTGCTCATCAAGCACCGCGGCGACGGCCCCGGCGGTATCTCCGGCACCCGCTACACCTACCCCACCCATCCCTTCGACGTCGTGGGCTGGGACGGGTGCCTGTACCCCTACGCCTTCAACATCGAGGACTTCCAGCCCATCACCGGGCGCGTCCACCAGCCGCCGCCCGTCCACCAGGTGTTCGAGGGCCACAACTTCGTCATCTGCAACTTCGTGCCGCGCAAGGTGGACTACCATCCCGGCGCCATCCCGGTGCCCTACTACCACTCCAACGTCGACTCCGACGAGGTCATGTTCTACTGCGGCGGCGACTACGAGGCCCGCAAGGGCTCCGGGATCGGCCAGGGATCCGTCTCCCTGCACCCGGGCGGCCACTCCCACGGCCCCCAGCCCGGCGCCTACGAGCGCAGCATCGGCGCCGAGGCCTTCGACGAGCTCGCCGTCATGGTGGACACCTTCCGCCCGCTGGACCTGGGCGAGGGCGGCCTGGCCGGCGACGACGGCGTCTACGCCTGGAGCTGGGCCGGCGGCCGGAGGGAGCAGCGGTGAGCGCGGTGCTGTACCGCGGGCTCTTCGACGACGCGGCGCTCTTCCCGCCCGGCAACGCGCCCATGGGCGGGGCGCTGCCCGCCCACCGGGCCCACCGGGCGGGCCCGCGCGCCGAGTACGTCGGCCCGTTCCTGGTCTCCGACGCCCGCGTGTGCGAGCTGCGCGCGGTCCTGGCCCGAGAGGAGGACCCACCCGGACCGCTCACGGTCGTGGTCACCGTCCCCGGCGGCGCCGACGATGTGGCGCCCGCCGTGGAGTCCGTCCTGGCCGATCCGGCGCTGTGCCTGGCCGGGGTGGAGGCCGCGGCGGAGCCCGGCGGGGCCGCGGCCCTGGCCGAGCGGCTCCGCGCCCACCTGCCCGAGGGAGCCGAGGGATTCGTGGAGGTCTCCCGCCGGGGTGACGTGCGCGCCGACGTGGAGGCGCTGGCGGGCACCGGCCACAGCGCCAAGTTCCGCACCGGCGGACTCACACGCGAGGCCCACCCCGACGAGGAGGAGCTGGCCGCGTTCCTGCGCACGGCGGTGGAGCTGGAGGTGCCCTTCAAGTGCACGGCCGGTCTGCACCACGCCGTGCGCCACACCACCGGCGAGGGCTTCGAGCAGCACGGGTTCCTCAACGTGCTGCTGGCCACCGCCGCCCTGCTCGACGGCGCCACCGAGCGGGAGGCCGCCCACGTGCTGGCCGACCGCGACGGTCCCCGCCTGGCCGCGCTCGCCGCCAAGCTCACCGACGCCGAGGCCGGGCGGGCGCGCCGCAGCTTCCGCTCCTTCGGCACGTGCAGCGTCACCGATCCCCTGGGGGACCTGGTCGTCCTGGGGGCGCTGCCCGCGTCCCGTACCCGCTGACCCGTCCACTTCTAGAAAGCGAACGCCATGCCCGTGCCCGACAGTTGGCTCGACCTCGCCCCCGACGCACAGTTCGGCCTGGCCACCCTTCCCTACGGGGTGTTCGGCACCGACGCCGACCCCGCCCCGCGCACGGGGGTGGCCGTGGGCGAGTACGTCCTGGACCTGGGCGCCGCGGCCCGCGCCCTGGACGCGCCCTTCGCCGACACCGTCTCCGGCCCGAACCTGGACGGTCTCCTGGCGGCCGGGCGCCCGGTGTGGGACCAGGTGCGCGCGGCCCTGGCCTCGTGGCTGACCGACCCCGCCCACGAGGCCGCGGTGCGCCCCCACCTGGTGGACCGCTCCACGGTCCGGCTGCACCTGCCCTTCACCGTGGCCGACTACGTGGACTTCTACGCCTCGGAGCACCACGCCACCAACGTGGGCCGCATCTTCCGTCCCGAGCAGGAGCCGCTCACCCCGAACTGGAAGCACCTGCCCATCGGCTACCACGGCCGCTCGGGCACCGTCGTGGTCTCGGGTACCGACATCGTGCGCCCCACCGGCCAGCGCAAGCCGCCCACGGAGTCCGCGCCGGTCTTCGGACCCTCCACGCGCCTGGACATCGAGGCCGAGGTGGGCTTCGTCGTCGGGACGCCCAGCGCGATGGGCGAGCGGGTGGAGGTGGACGAATTCGCCGACCACGTCTTCGGGGTGTTCCTGCTCAACGACTGGTCCTCCCGCGACCTGCAGGCCTGGGAGTACGTGCCGCTGGGGCCGTTCCTGGGCAAGTCCTTCGCCACGTCCGTCTCGCCGTGGATCGTGCCCGTCTCCGCCCTGGAGTCCGCCCGGGTGGAGCAGCCCGCCCAGGACCCCGAGCCGCTGCCCTACCTCCGGGGGTCGGAGCCCTGGGGGCTGGACCTGCGACTGGAGGTACGGCTGAACGGGCACCTGGTGTCGACCCCGCCCTTCGACCGGATGTACTGGACCGCGGCCCAGCAGCTCGCGCACATGACCGTCAACGGGGCGTCCCTGCGCACCGGCGACGTCTACGCCTCCGGTACGGTCAGCGGCCCCGAGCCCGGCCAGCGGGGCTGCCTGCTGGAGCTGACCTGGAGCGGCAAGGAGCCGCTGCGCCTGCCCGACGGCACCGAGCGCGCCTTCCTGGAGGACGGCGACGAGGTGACGATCACCGCAACCGCCCCGGGCCCGGACGGGACCAGGGTCGACTTCGGTGAGGTCGCCGGCAGGATCCTGCCCGCACGCTGACCCGGGTACGGCCCGGCCACCGGGCCGCCCGCCGCGTCGGGGGGCCGGTGCGCGCCCCGCGCACCGGCCCCGCGTCTCGTCTCACATATTCTTGTACGGTCCAGCGGTGGGCGTGAGGAACTATCTGATCGAAGGAGTTTCCGGAACCGGAAAGACCTCGGTCTGCGGAGAACCGCGGCGGCGCGGTCACCATGCCATCAACGGTGACCGTGAACTGGGTTACCAAGGCGACATCGGGCCTCTTTGCCCGCGTTCCAGAGTTCGACGTGGACCAGCGCGGCACCGCCACGCGCACCTGCCCCGATCACCTCGGTGTGCGCAACGTGCCCGGAGGCGCCTGCCGGGGCGGCAACCCCTGCCGGTCGGTGCCGAGCGAACTCCCGCACCCGCCGGCCCGGCCCCGGACGCCCGCGCCGGGCGGGGGAGGGAAGGACCGCCGAGGGCGGGGATCTGACGGGGGAGGGGCGCCCCGCCTCGGACCGGCCCTGACCGAGCGCATCCTGGCCTCCCTCCCGGCCTGTGGGCCGACCGCCGCCGACGGTTCCACCGAGAGGGCCGGCCCCGCGCATCCGCCCGCGCGGCGGGCGATCATCGACGGCATCCGCCAACGGCTCGCCGCCTGACCGCACCACCAGAATGAAATCTATGGTGTAAAGGTGCCGGTTGTTCTCATATCAATCACGGCTCAGGCGAACCGCGACGGTCAACCGAGCCCCGACCAGGGGTCCTCGCGGCGCCACACGGTGGGCAGGTGGAGCTGGACGTGCTGCTCGTGGGCGAGCCGGGCCAGGACGTGGAGCGTGGCGTCGAGGTCGTCGTGCGTGAACGGCAGCGCGCGCGGGGGCTCGTCGAGCGGGCGGAAGAAGTCGTCCCAGTGGACCAGGACCACGCGGCGGGCGCCGACCGTCTCGACGGTCTCCCGCCAGTAGGCGCGGATGTGGCCCTCGCCCCGGTGGCCGAGCTGTCCGACGCCGAGGTAGGCGACGTCGGCACGGCGGCCCCCGAGCGCACGCGGCGTGTATCCGGCGCTGCCCTGGACCAGGGCGGTACGCCCGCTGGTGTGCTCGACCAGGAGCGACCAGGCCTCCCCGCACTTGTAGGCCGTGGCTCTGGCCGGTGGCACCAGCGGCCGCCCGATCGATCCGGGGAACCGGTCGGGCGCGCTGTGCTCGGACTCGACCATGGTGAGTGTGAAGGCTCCGCATGAGACCGGCTCGCCCGGCCCGGCCACGACGATGCGGTCCTCGGCCAGGCCTGCTCCCCGCCCCACGTTCGCGGCGGACTCTCCTCCTACGAGCGTCGCCCCGGTGCGGGCCGCCACGAACGCGGAGTCGAGCGCGTGGTCGAAGTGGGTGTGCACGGGGACCACGGCGTCCAGGCGGCGACCGCCGTCGAGGGGGTCGAAGCCGAGCCGGCCGAGCGCACCGGTGACGCGGGCGGGGTCGGGCGCGAGTTTGCCGAGGGCGACCCGGAGCAGGCCCGGCCGGGAGAGGAACCCGTCCGTCATGAGGGCCGACTCCCCGTCGTCGAACAGCAGGGTGGACACGCCCAGGAAGGTGACGCCGAGGTGCGGCCCGGCCGGCGGGACGTCGAATCGGGCGGCATGGGCGCCCAGGTCGGGGCGGCCGGGTTTCCAACGCATGACCGGACGCTACCGGTGGTACGTGGTGCGCGATACGCCGGGGACGGCCTGGACGCGTTCCTCACGCGAGGTCGGCCGGTCAGCCCCGCCCGGTGGGCGTCGACGCGGCTTCGGGCCTATGCGGTTCGTGCGCCCAGGGCGCGCAGCAGGTAGGGCAGCAGCCGTTCGGCCATGTCCGTGCCGGGCCGGGAGCCGGGCGTGTGCGGGATGAGGAAGGTGTGGCTGACCATCGGTCCGATCACCATCTCGCCCACCACCAGCGGGTCCTGTCCCGGTGGGATCTCGCCCCGGTCGGCGGCCCGGGCCAGGAGCGCCTCGACACGGGCCTGGAGCGGTAGGACGAACTGCTCCATGAGCACGTCGGCGAGTGCCTGGTTGTGGGCGGCCTCGCCCAGCACGGCGCGCAGCAGGCGCCCGGAGGGGCCGTCCAGGGCGGCGGCCTTGTCGTGCAGGAGGGCGGCCAGGTCCGAGGGCAGGCTCCCGGTGTCGTGGTCGGGGCCCAGTTCCTCGGCCCAGGTCTGGGAGGCCCCCAGGACCAGGTCCTCCTTGGAGCGCCAGCGCCGGTAGAGCGTGGCGGTGGAGACACCGGCACGTCTGGCGACGGCGGCGGTGGTCAGGCCGCTGTAGCCGTGCAGTTGGAGTTCGGTGAGGGTGGCGTCCATCAGCGCGCGGTCCCGGCTGGCGTCGCGTGGCCTTCCCCGGTGGGGGGCGTGCGGCGCGTCCGGCAGATGGTCCGTGGTCATGTCCGGAATCCTATGCCAGACCCTCTTTCGAAACGAAAGTGTTTCGTTTAACATCACCCCATGACGAACACCTCGAACGCACGAGCCGTCGGGAACGCCACCGCGCCGCAGTCCGGTGAGCCGCTGACCCTGACCACCGAGATCCCTCCGATCGTCGCCCGCCTGCGTGCCGCGTTCGCCTCCGGCCGTACCAAGCCGATCGCCTGGCGCCGCGCCCAGCTGCGCGCCCTGCGCCGCCTGCTCACCGAGGAGCGCACCACCCTGGAGCAGGCCCTCAGGACCGACCTGGGCAAGAGCCCGGTGGAGGCGCACACCACCGAGATCGGCTTCGTGGTCAACGAGATCGACCACACCCTCAGGCACCTGGCCTCCTGGCTGCGCCCCCAGCGGGTGTCGGTGCCCCTGGCCCTGGCTCCGGCCAAGGCGCGCCGCGTGCGCGAGCCGCTGGGTACCGTGCTCATCGTCTCGCCGTGGAACTATCCGGTGAACCTGTCCCTGGCGCCCCTGGTCGGCGCCATCGCGGCCGGAAACGCCGCCCTGGTCAAGCCCAGCGAGCTCGCCCCCGCCACCTCCGCCGCCCTGGCCGAGCTGGTGCCCCGCTACCTGGACGCCGAGGCGGTCGCGGTCGTGGAGGGCGGCGTCCTCGAGAGCACCGCCCTGCTGGAGGAGCGCTTCGACCACATCTTCTACACCGGCAACGGCGCCGTGGCCCGTATCGTCATGGCCGCCGCGGTCAAGCACCTGACCCCCGTCACCCTGGAGCTGGGCGGCAAGAGCCCGGTCGTCGTCGAGCCCGGCGTGGACCTGGCCACCACCGCGCGCCGTCTGGCCTGGGGCAAGTTCACCAACGCCGGGCAGACCTGTGTGGCCCCCGACTACGTGCTCGCCGTCGGCGGCACCGCCGAGCCCCTGCAGCGGGAGCTGGCCGCGGCCATCACCGAGATGTTCGGCGACGACCCGGCCCGGAGCGCCGACTACGGGCGCATCGTCAACGAGCGCCACTTCGACCGGCTCACCGCGCTGCTGGAGAGCGGCACCGTGGTCGCCGGCGGACGGCACGACCGCGGGGAGCTCTACATCGCCCCCACCGTCCTGGGCGGGGTGGATCCGGACTCCGCGGTGATGTCCGAGGAGATCTTCGGGCCGATCCTGCCGATCGTGGAGATCCCCGACCTGGACGCGGCCATCGCCTTCGTCAACGAGCACGACAAGCCGCTGGCGCTGTACGGCTTCACGAACTCGGAGGAGACCAAGCGCCGGCTGACCACCGAGACCTCCTCGGGCGGTCTGGCCTTCGGCCTGCCCGTCGCCCACCTGGCCGTTCCCGAGCTGCCCTTCGGCGGTGTGGGGGACAGCGGTATGGGCGCCTACCACTCCGTCGCCTCCGTCGACACCTTCTCGCACACCAAGTCGGTGCTGGACAAGTCGCTGTTCATGGACACCATGAAGGTCGCCTACGCGCCGATCACCGACCTGAAGGAGAAGCTGCTGCGCAGACTCCTGTGAGCGGCGGGGCGCGTGCCGCCCCGCCGCCGGGTCAGTGCTCCCGGGAGGTGCCGCTCCCGGCGGCCGTGGACTCCCCCGCCGCGTACGGGTGGTTGAGGTCGAAGGCGGGCCGCTCGGAGCGGATCCGCGGCAGCGACGCGAAGTTGTGCCGGGGCGGCGGGCAGGAGGTCGCCCACTCCAGGGAGTTGCCGTAGCCCCACGGGTCGTCCACCCCGACCTGGGGGGCCTTCTTCGCGGTGATGTAGACGTTCCAGAAGAAGATCAACGTGGAGGCGGCCAGCACGAACGAGGAGACCGAGGAGATCTGGTTCAGCTCGGTGAAGCCGTCGAAGACCAGGTAGTCGGCGTAGCGGCGCGGGAAGCCCGCGGCGCCCAGCCAGTGCTGGACCAGGAACGTGCCGTGGAAGCCCAGGAACAGCAGCCAGAAGTGGAACTTGCCCCAGGCCTCGTTGAGCATGGTGCCGGTGAACTTGGGCCACCAGTAGTAGAAGCCCGCGAACATCGCGAACACCACGGTGCCGAACACCACGTAGTGGAAGTGGGCCACCACGAAGTAGGAGTCGGTGACGTGGAAGTCGATGGGCGGTGAGGCCAGGAGGACCCCGGTGAGTCCGCCGAACAGGAAGGTCACCAGGAACCCGATGACGAACAGCATCGGCGTCTCGAAGCTGATCTGGCCCCGCCACATCGTGCCGATCCAGTTGAAGAACTTCACGCCGGTGGGCACCGCGATGAGGAAGCTCATGAAGGAGAAGAACGGCAGGAGGACCGCGCCGGTGGGGAACATGTGGTGGGCCCACACCGTCACCGACAGGCCGGTGATGGCGACGGTGGCCGCTACCAGGCCCTTGTAGCCGAAGATCGGCTTGCGGCTGAACACCGGGATGACCTCGGTGACGATGCCGAAGAAGGGCAGCGCGATGATGTACACCTCGGGGTGGCCGAAGAACCAGAACAGGTGCTGCCACAGGATCGCGCCGCCGTGCTCGGGGTGGTAGACCTGCGTGCCGACGATGCGGTCGGCGGCCAGGGCGATCAGGGCGGCGGTGAGCACCGGGAACGCGATGAGCACCAGCACCGAGGTGAGCAGGATGTTCCAGGTGAAGATCGGCATGCGGAACATCGTCATGCCCGGCGCGCGCATGCACAGGCCGGTGGTGATGAAGTTGACCGCGCCCAGGATCGTGCCCAGGCCGGACACGACCAGGCCCAGGGCCCACAGGTCACCGCCCAGGCCCGGTGAGCGGACCGGGCCCGAGAGGGGCGTGTAGGCGAACCAGCCGAAGTCGGCCGCGCCGCCGGGGGTGAGGAACCCGCTGACGGCGATGAGGCTGCCGAACAGGAACAGGTAGTAGCTGAACAGGTTCATTCGCGGGAAAGCCACGTCGGGGGCGCCGATCTGCAACGGCATGATGACGTTGCCGAATCCGATGAACAGCGGGGTCGCGAACATCAGCAGCATGATCGTGCCGTGCATGGTGAACAGCGCGTTGAACTGGTCGGTGGACACGACCTGCATGCCCGGGAGGAACAGCTCGGTGCGTATGAGCACCGCCATGACGCCGCCGAGCAGGAAGAAGGCGAAGGCGGTGATGATGTACATGTACCCGATGATCTTGTGATCGGTCGAGGTGATCCAGTTGACGAGGGTTCCCCTGGGCGTTGTTCCCTGTTCTTCCTCGGCCTCGGTTTTCGCTGGTGCCACTGCTCGTGCCTCCGTGCGGGAATGGGTGAAGATCAATAGGAAAAGGTGGATTTTCCTATTTGGAATGATTTGCGAAAGGCGTTTTCCGGCCCCCGAAAACGCAACCTATCCCATTGCGGTGGTCCCGGCGAGTTTCACGTCAGGCGTACATGCGAATTCCCGTCGCCGACACCCGTGACAAAGGCGCGCGAGAACTGGAGAGGCCTCGAAGGCGGGCGCGTTCGGTCCACGGGCCCGCCCCGCCCCAGGCGCCGTGGTCCGTCCTGGGGCGGGGCGTCGGCGGTGTCAGGGCACCTGTGCGTCGGTGTACACGTCGCCCGGCTCCAGGCCCGGGGCGCCGAAGAGGTCGGTGACCGTGACGAAGTGGTAGCCCTGCCGGTGCAGCCCGGCCAGGACCGCGGGGATCGCCTGCACCGACGTCTCGTGGATGTCGTGGAAGAGCACCACGCTCCCGGGCACGCTGTGGGTCAGCGCGTACTCGCTGACGGCGTCGCTGTCGCGGTTCTTCCAGTCCAGCGTGTCCACGTCCCACAGGATGAGGGGCTGGTCCACCGACCGGCGCACCGTCCCGTCCAGCGATCCGTAGGGCGGCCGGATGGTCGGGGGAACGGAGCCGGTCAGCTCGCGCACGGCCTCGTTGGTGCGCTTGATGTCCTTGCGGATCTCGTTGCCCGACATCCGCGCCAGGTCGCCGTGCTTCCAGGTGTGGTTGCCCAGTTCGTGGCCCTCCTCGGCCATCCGCCGCACCGGGTCGGGGAACTCGTCCACCAGCGATCCCAGGACGTAGAAGGTGGCTCGGGCGTCGTACTCGTCCAGGATGTCCAGCAGTGTGCCGGTGTGCTCGCCGGGTCCGTCGTCGAAGGTCAGCGCCACGCACTTGAGTCGCGCGCAGTCCAGGGTGTGCCCCTGGGCGCTGAGTTCCTCGCCCAGCGGCAGGTCGTCGTCGGCGTTGTTGCCCGACAGCGCGGCCTCCCGGGCCTGGTAGCCCAGTTCGGACAGCAGTTCCTCGGTGTCCTGGGGTTCCACGGGCACCAGTACCTCCTCGGTCCGGCCCGCGGAGGGTATCCGGGAGGGGTCCATCCGCACGGCCAGGCCGCCCGCCGTGCTGAAGGCCAGGTCCTCCAGCGGTGAGCCCGCCCAGTGGTCGGCCGCCTCGCGGGCCCGCTCTGGGTCGGCCAGGCCGGGTTCCCGGGGCCTTCCTTCGCCTCGCGGGTCGCCGGAGGGTGTGGCGTCCTCGTCCAGGCTCGCGGTTCCCGGCGTCGCGCCGTCCTTCTCCCCGCCTCCTCCCCGGGCGACCTCGCCGACCAGGCCGGGCAGTTGCCGGGTGGGGAGGTTGTAGCCCTCCTCCAGCACCTCGGCGACCGCCATGTGGGCCTGCCGGATCGCCTGCTCGTCGCGAAACAGCGACGTCCACGGCAGTACCTCGCCGCTGTCGTCGTCGTACCAGAGGGTGTGGGCCTCGAAGGTCTCCTCCGCCCCGACCGTGGTGGTCGCGGTCAGCCGTACGCCCACCACGTCGGGGGAGGCGGCCAGGATGGTCGCGTCCTGGTGCAGTTCGGGTGTGCCCCGGTCCGGGAGGTCCTCCAGGAAGGCGGTCTGCCGCCGGGCCATGCGGGTACGCGTCTCCACCGTCATCGGGTGGGCGCCGCCCAGCATCGGATAGCGGTAGCCCACCACGCTGTGGTCGGTGGCCACCGTCACCGTCCGTGCCTGTACCCCGGCCATGTCGTCGGGTGAGGTCCTGACGGCCTCGGCGTAGGGCGGGGCCTGTTCCACGGCATGGCAGCCCGGGACCAGAAGCAGGCCAAGGGCGGCGCTGACGGAGATTTTTCGTCGCAGAGAGGTGAGAGCCACCAGGGGACCATATCCGAGCGGTCCGCCCATGTGTGAATCATTCCGCGGCGAAACGGTGACTCTGTGTCGCGAACGGGGTGTCGGGCGCACCGGAGGGGCCTGGGATACTGAGAGGCCGTCACATCCCTCCGGGGTACCCGCCCCGGACTCCCCCGAAAGGCACCCATGAGCTACGGTCCCGGAACCGGTGGTTATCCGCCCCCCGGCGGAGGCAGCGGTGGCTACCCTCCCCCCGGCGGGGGCGGCGGTGGTTATCCGCCTCCCGGCGGGGGCGGCGGAGAGTACCCCCCGCCGCCCGGAGGCTTCGGCGGTCCCCCTCCGCCCCCGGGAGGCTGGTACGGCGGCTCCGGATTCCATCCGCCGCAGCAGCCCGCGAGCCAGGGCCCGGCCATCGGCGCCCTCATCGCCAACGTCGTCGGCCTGTGCCTGTGCTGGGCCCTGGCGATCGTGGGCCTCATCCTGGCGATCGTCGCCCTGACCATGACCAGCACCAACCCCCAGGCCGCCAAGACCTGCACCCTCATCTCCTGGGTGCTCTTCGGCGCCGGGATCGCCCTGTGGATCGTCATGTTCTTCTTCTACGGGGCGGCGGGGATCTTCGCCGTCCTGGAGGAGGGCTCCGTGTCCACCTACTGACAGGTGCGGGTGCCGCGGCCGCGGCACCCGCCCGTGGTCACGGCGGCGGCACCACGGGCGGTCTCCGCTTCGCCGGGGCCGGGCTCAGCCCTTCGCCCGTGCGCTGCCCCACTCCCTCGTCCGCGCCGCGTCGGCGGCCACGGCCGCCACGATCAGACGGACCTGGGCCAGGACCGCGGCGCTCTCCTCCGGTTCCTCGTCCGGGCCCCCGACCAGGGGCAGGTGCACGTGCCCGGCCGGGACCTGCTGCCCGGACCTGTCCCGCAGCAGTGTGTTGCGGTAGGCGATCTCGTTGGACAGGTAGTCCCCGCCGCCTCCGGACCGCGCGGACGAACCCTCGGTGGGGCCGTCCGGGCACCACACCGTTTCGTCGCCGCCCGCCGGAACCTCGGCGACCTCGGTGTTGACCGCCACCGGGTGGGGCCTCTGGTCCGCCGCCGCCGTGATCTGCTCATGGGGCAGTGAGGAGCGCGTCCACTCCGGGGCGTCCGGAACGGGGATCCTCCCCGTGCACGACACGTCCAGGTTGTCCTCGCCCCCTCCGCGCCAGGCGCCGTTCCACACCTCCAGGTCGAAGCGGCCGGGCCGTCCGCGGCTGAGTGTCACGACCGCGTCCGCGCGCCCGTACCAGTCGGCCAGCGCCTCCTCCACCAGGCCCGCGTCGAAGTCGGCCCAGCGCACCGGGAACACGGCGGTACGTACCACGGCCGTGTGCTCGCCCACGGGGAAGGTCCACCCGTTCAGGTCCAGCGCCGCCGCGCCGGAGGGGTTGGAGCACTCGGGGTCCTCGTCCAGACCGAAGGGGTCGAAGCCGGTCACGATCACCCGGATCCACCGGTCGCCGGGTGGGAAGTCCAGGTCGGTGATACCGCGTGAGCCGGTCTCCAGCAGGTGCAGCAGTTCGGCGCGCTCGGCGTCGGAGAGGGGGAAGTCCGGCTGCCAGGACCGCAGTCTGGCGGTCAGCACCAGCCGTGCCCAGTACAGGGGGCGGTCGTCGGATCCGTCGCGTGCGGCCTCCGTCCACAGCCGGGAGGCGTGTGCGATGACCACGTCCCGGGCCTGGGAGAGGTCGCCGCTCGCCCGTAGGTCGGCACTGAACAGGGGATCGGCGGCGCCGAAACCGGAGCGGGTCAGGATCGAGCGCGCCTCGGGGAGGTCGGCGCGCTCTTCTTCGGGGCTGGTGTGGTGGGGCAAGGGGTCGCTATCTTCTCGCAAGGTGTCCGGTCGCGGTCGGGGGAGGGGCCAGGTGAGTCTAGCGCCGTACGAATCCGGTCGTAGCGGGCAGAGCACGGCCTGGCGCGGGGATGAGACGTCGGGGGTGGACCGGGGGGTTCGGACTTGGCAGTGTGTGTAGTGACCGCTGCCCCTCTCAACGGAGAGAGAAACACATGTCCACTTTCGCCCTCCCCGACACCGAGGTCCTCGCCGAGCGCGCACGGGCCGCCCTGGAGCGGTGCGGCCTCGACCGGCCGCGTGAGCCGGCCGGGCCGGCCGGGTCCGCCGGCGCGGCCAGGACGCCCATCACCGGGCGGGAGCTCTTCCCCCTGGACCACGACGGCGCCGCCTCCGTGGAGCGCGCCCTGGACACGGCCCACGAGACCTTCACCTCCTCCTGGCGCGACACCCCCGCCCCCGTGCGCGGGCGGCTCGTACACCGGCTCGGTGAGCTGTTGCGCGAGCACAAGGACGACCTGGCCGAGCTGGTGACCATCGAGGCGGGCAAGATCCGCTCCGAGGCCCTGGGCGAGGTCCAGGAGATGATCGACATCTGCGATCTGGCCGTGGGTGTGTCCCGGCAGCTGTACGGGCGCACCATGCCCTCCGAGCGGCCCGGCCACCGGCTCATGGAGACCTGGCACCCGCTGGGCGTGGTCGGTGTGATCACCGCGTTCAACTTCCCCGTGGCGGTGTGGTCGTGGAACACGTGTGTGGCCCTGGTGTGCGGCGACACGGTGGTGTGGAAGCCCTCGGAGCTGACCCCGCTGACCGCGCTGGCCTGCCACGGCCTGCTCATGCGCGCGGCGGCCGACGTCGGCGCGCCCCCGGGAGTCCACCAGGTGGTGCTGGGCGGACGGGAGGTCGGGGAGGCCCTGGTGGAGGACCACCGTGTGGCGCTGCTGTCGGCGACCGGTTCGACGGCGATGGGACGCTCGGTCGCGCCCAGGGTGGCCGCCCGCATGGGCCGCTACCTGCTGGAGCTGGGGGGCAACAACGCCGCGGTGGTCGCCCCGTCGGCGGACCTGGACCTGGTGGTGCGCGGCAGCGTCTTCTCGGCCGCCGGCACCGCGGGCCAGCGCTGCACGACCCTGCGCCGCCTCATCGTGCACGAGGACGTGGTCGAGGAGGTCACCCAGCGCGTCGTGGACGCCTACAAGCAGTTGCGCGACCGGATCGGCGATCCCTTCGATGAGTCCACCCTGGTGGGTCCTCTGGTGGGTGAGCGCGGGTACACGGCCATGTGCGAGGCGCTGGAGCGCGCCGGCGCCGACGGCGGCGAGGTGCTCGTGGGCGGTGGCCGGCGCCTGGCGGAGGAGGCCGCCGAGGCCTACTACGTCGAGCCCACGGTGGTGCGTATGCCCGGCCAGACCGCGGTGGTGGGGGAGGAGACCTTCGCTCCGATCCTGTACGTGATGTCCTACCGGACCCTGGAGGAGGCCGTGCGGATGCACAACGGCGTGCCCCAGGGCCTGTCGTCGGCGATCTTCACCCAGGACCAGGCCGAGGCCGAGCGGTTCCTGTCCGCGGCGGGGTCGGACTGCGGGATCGTCAACGTCAACATCGGTACCTCCGGTGCGGAGATCGGTGGTGCCTTCGGCGGGGAGAAGGACACCGGCGGGGGACGCGAGTCGGGATCGGACGCGTGGAAGGCCTACATGCGCCGGGCGACCAACACGGTCAACTACGGCGGTGAGCTGCCGCTGGCCCAGGGGGTCCGCTTCCTGTGAGCATGTGTGCCCGCGTCCCGGTGCGGGGCGCGGGCACGGGGCGGCGCGCAGAAAAGTTGCGCCCTATCATGTTGCGCCCAATCGATTTCTGTTACGGTGGTGCCCGACCGGCGGTCCCGTACGCGTGGAAGGGAACACCGTGGCCGAAGCGGAAGGGGACAACCCCCTCGCCCTGGACAACCAGCTGTGCTTCTCCCTCTACGCGGCCTCCCGTGCCCTGACCGGGCTGTACCGGGAGCTGCTGGGGGACCTGGGGCTGACCTACCCGCAGTACCTGGTCATGCTCGTGCTGTGGGAGCGCGGGACACTCACCGTCAAGGAGCTCAGCCGCGCCCTGCACCTGGACTCGGGAACGCTCTCGCCGCTGCTGCGCCGCCTGGAGGGCGCAGGGCTGCTGACCCGCGAGCGCAGCGCCACCGACGAGCGCGTCGTGGAGGTCTCGGCCACGCGTGAGGGCGAGGAGCTGCGTGCACGCGCCGAAGGGGTCCCCGACCGTGTCCTGTGCGCCGCCGACCTGCCCCCGGACCAGGCCGCAGCGCTACGGGACGCGCTCGGTCAGATCACACGTTCGGTGGAGACGGTCTCCAGCAGGCACATTACCTGCTGAGGCCGCCCTCCGGACCGACCGCTCCAACCACGGCGACCGCGTGTCGCCAACGAGAGAGGCAAACATGGCATACGACGTGATGTACACCGCCAACGCCACCGTCACCGGTGAGGGTCGCAAGGGCAGCGGAAGGACCGACGACGGCCGCCTGGAGGTCGACCTGTCCGTGCCCAAGGGCATGGGCGGTGACGACGGCGTCGGCACCAACCCCGAGCAGCTCTTCGCCGTCGGCTACGGCGCCTGCTTCCACGGCGCCCTCAAGGCGGTCGCCCGCAAGGAGAAGATCGACGTCGACGGCTCCACCATCGACTCCCAGGTCAGCCTCGGCAAGTCCGACGAGGGCATGGACCTGACCGTCACGCTCACCGTCACCATCCCGGGCGTGGACCAGGCCAAGGCCGAGGAGCTCGTCCAGGGCGCCCACCAGATGTGCCCCTACTCCCGCGCCACCCGCGGCAACATCGAGGTGAACCTGACGGCCAAGGCCGTCTAGGCACCGCCAGCCGAGGGGGAGGGCGCGACGCGCGCCCTCCCCCTCGGTCGTGTCCGGGGCCGCCCGGACCGGCCACCACCGGTACCAGGAGCGCCGCGCGCACCGCCGCCCTGGGGGCGCTAGGGTGATGCCCGCCCGTCCCGGCCCCCGAAGGAACCGTGTTGTCGGCCGAACCCTCCCCGCCCCCTCCCCGGTTCGGCGCGCCCTTCCACCGGTTCTGGGCGGGCTGTGTGTCCAGCAACCTCGCCGACGGCGTCATGCTCACCACGCTGCCCGTGCTCGCGGCGGCGCTCACCGACGATCCCCTGGCCGTCGCGGGACTGGCGGCCGCACGCTACCTGCCCTGGCTGCTCTTCGGCCTGTTCGCCGGGGTCCTCGCCGACCGCTTCGACCGGGTCCGGACGATGGCCGCCGCCAACCTGGTGCGGGCCGCGGTGATCGTCGCCCTGGCGGTCCTCACGACCGCCGGGCAGGCCACCGTCACGCTCCTGTACCTGGTGATGTTCACGGTCATGACCTGTGAGGTCTTCTACGACGTGGCCGGGCGTGCGGTCCTGCCCTCCTTGGCGCGGGGCGCGGTGGACCGGGCCAACGGCCGACTGGTGGCCGGACGCGAGGTCGCCCAGGAGTTCGTGGGGGCTCCGCTGGGCGGGTTCCTGTTCGCGGTGGCGGCGTCTTTGCCCCTGGCCGTCAACGCCGGCGCCTGGATCCTGGGGGCGGTGGTCCTGCTCGGACTGCCCCTGGCCGCCCGGGGGCCGGGGGCGCGGTCGGCACGGCCTCCCGGTACTCCCGTGCACGGCGTGCGCGCGCCCGTGGTGGGACCGGTCCTCTCCGACCTGGCCGAGGGGCTGCGCTTCGTGTGGCGGGACGTGCCGCTGCGGGCGCTGGTGCTGTTCGTCGCGGTGGCGAACTTCGGCGCCGGAGCGCTGGCCGGGGTGTTCGTGCTGGTGGTCCAGGACCACTTCGGGGTGCCCGAGCCCCTGTTCGGGGTGTTCCTGGCGGTGGCGGCGGTGGGCGCGGTCATCGGTGCCGCGCTGTCGTCCCGGGCCGGTGAGCGGTTCGGCCGGTTCCCGGTCCTGGCGGCCGGGTTCCTGGGGCAGGCGGGGCTGTGCGTGGTGTTCGCCTTCGCGCCGAACGCGTGGGTGGCGGCGGTGGCGTGGTCGTCCCTGGCCGGGGTGAGCACACTGGCCGGTGTGCTCGCGGCGGGAATGGTGCAGCTTGTGGTGCCCGAGCCTCTGATGGGCCGGGTGCTGAGCGCGAAGAAGGTGCTGTCCTTCTCACTGCTGCCCCTGGGCGCGCTGGCGGGCGGCCTCCTGGGCCGGGTGGACCTGCGGGTTCCGGCGGTGTTCGGGGCGGTGGTGGTCGCGGTGGCGACGGTGTGGGTGTGGAACCGCCTGCGCGTGTTGGCCGCACGCGCGGACGAGGCCGAACGGGCGGCACGCCGGTCCGGTCCGGTGGAGGGGTAGGCCCGCGCGGTCGAAGGACCCACCGTGGGCCGGGGAGCGGGCGAGGGTCCACCGCCGGGTCCCGTGGTGGTCCTCCCCGACACCCGGGAGGGGCCGGAAGGGGCGCTGTGCCCCTTCCGGCCCCTCGCCCCACGGTCTCAGGCGGCCGTCTCCAGCAGCAGCAGGCGGTCCAGGATGTCCTGGAGGGTGACCAGGCCGATCAGCTCCCCGTCCGCCTCCACCAGGGACAGGTGGCTGCGGCTCTCCCGCATGATGCTCATCGCCGCGTACATCGGCGTCTGCGAGTGCAGGGTGAGCACCGGGCGCATCAGGTCGGCCGCCGTGGTGCCCGGGGTGTCGGTGAGCGCCTCGCGCACGTGCAGCACGCCCACCGGCTCGCCCCGCTCCATCACCACCAGGCGCAGGTGTGTGGACTCCCGCGAGACCCGCTTGATCTCCTCCACGTCCGCCTCGGGGGCCACCGAGGCGATCTCCTCGCGCCGGGTGACGATCTCGTCCAGCGGGCGTGAGTTGACCTCCAGCGCGGTGGCCAGCTGGTCGCGCCGCTCGGCGTCCAGCGCCCCGGCCTTGGCCGAGTGCTCCACCAGCTCGCGCACGTCCTCGGGGCCGTGGCCGGCCGAGATCTCGTTCATCGCGTTCACACCGAAGCGGTGCAGGCACCAGTTGGCCATGCCGTTCAGCATCAGCAGCAGGGGCCGGGTGAGCCACATGAAGGCCCGCATCGGGATGGCCAGCAGGGTCGCCGACCTCTCCGGGTGCGAGATCGCCCAGGACTTGGGCGCCATCTCACCCACCACCAGGTGCAGGAACGTCACGACGATCAGCGAGAGCACGAACGAGGCCACCGTCGACACCGCGTGCGGCAGACCCGTGAACAAGGGCTCCATCAGGTGGTGGACGGCGGGCTTGGAGATCGCGCCCAGCGCCAGAGTGCACAGCGTGATGCCCAGCTGCGAGCCGGCCAGGAGCAGTGACAGGTCGCGTGCGCTGCGCAGGGCCGCCCGCGCCGACACGCTCGTCTCCGCGGCCTCCTCCAGCCGGTAGCGGCGGGCCGCCACCAGCGCGAACTCGATGGCCACGAAGAACGCGCTCAGGGCGATGATGGCCGCGGTCAGCACCAGCGCCAGCCACACGTTCATGTCGCTCACGCGTGCACCTCCGTTCCGTTCTCGACCGCCTCGCGCAGGCGCAGCTCCACCGTGTGCGGAACGTGTCTGTGCACGGTGTTGACGGTCAGGTTCAGCGCCATGTCGGGGTCTTCCTCGTGTGCGCTGGTGGGGCGGGGCAGGCGGATCTGGGCCTGGTCGCCCACCTCGGGCAGCCGGTGGAGCTCGTGGATGACCAGCCCGCCCACGGTCTCGTAGTCGCCCGGGGGCAGGTCGTGGCCGATCAGGCGCTCGACCTCGTCGATGTGCAGCGCGCCCGGAACCAGGTAGGAGCCCTCTCCCTCCAGGTAGGCGGGCGACTCCTCCTCCGGGGTGTGCTCGTCGGCGATCTCGCCGACGAGCTCCTCGGCCAGGTCCTCGGTCGTGATGACCCCGGCCAGGCCGCCGTACTCGTCCACGACGCAGGCGAACTCCTCGTTCGCCTCGCGCAGCCGGTCCAGCAGCACCGGAAGCGGCAGCGACGCGGGCACCATCACCGTCTCCCGGGCCACCTCGCTGACCTTGACGTCGGACAGGTCGCGGCCGCCCAGGGCGAGTACGTCGCGCAGGCAGATGACGCCGACGATGTCGTCCACGTCGTTGCCCAGGACCGGGAAGCGCGAGTGGTCGGAGGCCATGAGCTCCACGACCCGGCTGACCGGGTCGCCCTCCTCCACGGTGGCCACCTCCGGACGCGGGATCATCGCGTGCCCGGCGGTGCGGTCGTGGAAGTCCAGGGTGCGGTCCAACAGCGTGGACAGCTCGGCGGGCAGGTCCCCGCTCTCCCGGGACTCGGCGATGATGCTCTCCAGGTCGCGCGGTGTCGCCGCGTGCTGGACGTCCTCCACCGGCTCGATCCGCACCGCCTTGAGGAGCAGGATCGCGGCCTGGTCGAACAGCCAGATGACCGGGCCGAAGATCCTCAGGTAGATCCCGGTGGACAGCGCCAGCCAGCGCGCCACCGGCTCGGGCCGGGCGATGGCCAGGTTCTTGGGGAAGAGCTCGCCGAAGACCATCTGCACGATGGTGGAGAACAGCAGCGCGAGGACGGTTCCCACGGCCACGCCGGTCCCCACGGGGACTCCGACCACGCCGAGGAGTTCGCCGACGCCCCGGCCGATCATGGGCTCGGCCACGTAGCCGACCAGCAGCCCGGTCACGGTGATGCCCAGTTGGGCGCCGGAGAGCATGAAGGACGTGCGCCTGGTGATGTCCAGGGCCCGCTTGGCCCCGGTGTCACCGGCTGCGGCCCGCGCCCGCAGGCGCGAGCGGTCCACGGCCATGAAGCCGAATTCCTGGGCGACGAAGTAGCCCGTCGCCACGGTGATCAGGAAGACCACCAGAGCGCCGAAGGCGACACTGAGGATGGTGCTCGTCATCGGGCACGCACCGCCTGGGTCCGCTTCGCGGCACGGCTCCTACGAAGGTGCGCGCCCCTCGTAGAAGGGGGCTCGTCGTCTGGGTCACAGCATCCTGCGAGGATGCTGCCGGTACTTCGGGACGGGTCCACTGTTCCTCTCTCTGCGCCTGGTGCGCGTTGATGGTGTGATGGGAGTGGCCTGCTGTGGAGTAAGGACGAAAAATCGCGGGAGAAAGTTCCCCGGCCGCTCAGTTCCCGGCGGGAGCGTCGGCGTCCTCGCCGAAGGAGGCCCACTCGCGGCGCCGGGCCTCGGCGAGCGCGATCGCGGTGGCCACGGCCACGTTCAGCGATCCCACCCGCCCGATCTGCGGAATGTAGGTGAGGGCGTCCGCGCCCGCCAGGAGCGCGGGGGAGCAGCCGTGGTCCTCCGCGCCCACCGCCAGGCACACGTCGGCCTCCAGCGGGGCGGCGTGCAGCGGGACGGCGCCGCCGGCCAGCTCGACCGCCACCACCCTGTAGCCGGCCTCGTGCGCGGCGGCCAGGGCCTGGGGGGTGGAGGAGAGGCGCGTGTGCTCCACCTTCGCGGCGGTGCCCAGGGCGGTCTTGCCGACCTTGGGGTCGTCGGGGTCGGCGCTGTTGCCCGTGAGCCAGAGGTGGTCGACGCCGAAGGTCGCGCAGGTGCGCAGGATCGACCCCAGGTTGAAGGGCTGGGTGACCGATTCGACGAGAAGGGCGAGGCGCCCCTCGGTGCGCCTGCGCCACTGGCGGTTCAGGCGTTTGACGTCCGTGGGACGCAACTGCGTGCTCAACTGCGGTGTGTTCCTCGACGGGTGTGTCCGGGGTGGACCCGGTGGTCGGTTGTCCGCCACAGAGTACCGGTCAGCGCGTGTGTGTGCACGCACGGACCCTGGCACATCCAGGCAAAAGGTACCTCAAGGGAGGGAACGGCGTACCGCCAGCACGCGAAAGCCCGCCCGTGAGGCCACGCGCTCGGCGGGCAGCCCCTGTGAGTCCAACCACTTCTGCAGCGAGTCCGAGCCCAGGTGGCGCTGTACGACCAGGTGGGCCACGCCCTGGGGCGTGAGCCGGCCCAGCCAGGTGCGCAGCATCGCGTGCAGTACGTCCTTGCCCACCCGGATGGGCGGGTTGGACCACACCGCGTCGAAGGGGCCGAGCAGGTCCTGGGCCGTGGGAGCCGCCGTGTCGTCCCCGCCGTCCTCCGCCGCCGCGTTCGGGGCGCCCTCGGGCCCCACCGCCGCGAAGCGTGCGTTGTCCAGCCCGTGCTCGGCGGCGTTGCGCCGTGCCAGGTCCACGGCGCGGGTGTTGACGTCCACGCCCAGTACGTGTGCTCGGGGCGCGCGCGAGGCCATCGTCAGGGCGATGGGGCCGTAGCCGCAGCCCAGGTCGAGCAGGCGCCCCTGGTCGGGCGGCGCCGGGACCGTCTCCAGCAGCACCCGTGTGCCGAGGTCGACCTTGTCGGGGGAGAACACGCCCCGGTCGGTGCGCAACCGCAGGTGCAGGTCCGGCAGGACCAGGTCGGCGGTGGAGGGGCGGCTGGCGGCGCCCGGATCGGAGTCGAAGTAGTGCTGGGCCACGCCGTGACGCTACCAGGGCCCGGGAGGCCCGCCGGACCGGGCAAAAACCTCGTATCCCCCCATGAACGAAATCGCCAACCTCCCGGCCGAGGGTGCGCGGAGTGGTGAAGATGGAGGTATCCGACGTTTGTGGGGGACCCATGCGAGCACAGGTAGGAGACCGGCTGGTGGTCGAGAGTCCACGTGTGGACGCCCACCGCAGGACGGGTGTCGTCACGGGGGTCCGGGGGCTGGGGGGCTCGCCCCCGTACCAGGTGCACTGGTCCGACGCGGAGCGGGGACACGACACCCTGGTCTACCCGGGGCCGGACGCACACGTGGAACACCCGCCCGGCGGTACGGGCGCGGCGGACGCGGAGGAGGCCGATGCCATGCAGACGACCAAGCGCTGGAACGTCGACGTCGTCGTCTCCGAGGAGAGCGAGGGCGACAGCGCGCGGACCTGGGCCGAGGTGGGCCTGGCCACCGACGACGGGACGGCGCTGAGGGGGCACGGGATGGCCCGCAAGCATCCCACGGACATGGACGTGCCCGAGATCGGGGAGGAGCTCGCGGTCTCGCGCGCCCTGTCCGACCTCTCGCGCCAGCTCCGCCAGGTCGCGGCCGCGGACATCAACGACTACAGCGGCCTTCCGTGGCGGCCCACCTGACCGGGCGGGAGCCGCCGTGGTCGCATCACGAGGGCCGCCCAGGTGCCTGGGCCCGGACCGGTCGCCGGTCCGGGCCCTTGGCGTGACCGGCGACGTTGGGGTACGGGGCACCGGGCCGACACCGCGCGGACCGGAAGTGGTCACCTTCACCACGAGTCGTTTGCGCCCGCCGGTCACCGGGATCGGGCACACTCGGAAGTCGGGTACGGCCACCGCCGGGAGGCGGAGGGGCCGCCCCGGCCCCCAGCGGCCGGGGCGCCGCCGTGCCCGACCAGGCCGTGTCGGGGGAGCGTGCGCCAGCCGGGTACACCAGGCCCGCCGCCGCGGTCCGAGGTAGCGCCGCGCTTTTACCGGAGGTGCCCGGGGGAAGGCGCGTTACCACCGGCGTGCGCGCCGGAGTACCCACGCAAGGAGACCCGTTGCCCACCTCTTCCGGACCCCAGGCCAGGCCCGCCCGTGTCCTTGGCACCGTGGACGCCGTCGCCATCGGCGCGGGCGCGATGCTCGGCGCCGGAGTGTTCACCGTCTTCGCCCCGGCCGCGCTGGGAGCGGGCGCCTGGCTGCCCGTGGCCGTCATCATCGCGGGCACCGTCGCCTACTGCAACGCCGTCTCCTCGGCCAGGCTCGCCGCCCGCCACCCCGAGTCCGGTGGCGCCTACGTCTACGGGCGCGAGCGCCTGGGCGAGCTGTGGGGCTACCTGGCGGGCTGGTCCTTCGTCGTGGGCAAGATCGCCTCCTGCGCCGCCATGGCGCTGACCTTCGCCGCCTATCTCCTGCCGGGCTGGGAGAAGCCCGTGGCGGTGGCCGCCCTGCTCGTGATCGCCGCGCTCGACTACCGGGGGATCAGGCGCTCCACACTGGTGGTCAAGGTGCTGGTGGTCCTGGTCCTGGCGGTCCTGGCCGCCGCGGTCGCGGCGATGGTCCTCAGCGGGCGCCTGGCGGCCGTGGCCCAGGTGGAGGGCCTGGGGCCCTGGCCCGGCTCCTTCGGGGTGCTGGGCGCCGCCGGGATGGTCTTCTTTGCCTTCGCCGGGTACGCGCGCGTGGCCACCCTGGGCGGTGAGGTCCGCGACCCCGAGACCACCATTCCCCGCGCCATCAACCTGTCCCTGGCCGGGGTGCTCGTGCTGTACCTGGTCATCGGTACCGGCCTGCTGATCGTGCTGGGCCGTGAGCGCCTGTCCACCACCGACACCCCGATGGTCGACGCAGTCCAGGTCGCCGGGTTCCCCTGGCTGGCCCCGGTGGTGGTCGCCGGTGCCGCCATGGCGAGCCTCGGCGCGCTGCTCTCCCTGGTCCTGGGCGTCTCCAGGACCACCGCGGCGATGGCCGCCGACGGGCACCTCCCCCGCTCCCTCGCGGTCGTCCACGAGCGGTTCGGGGTGCCGCACCGGGCCGAGCTGCTGGTCGCCGCGCTGGTGGCCGTCCTGGTGCTGTTCACCGACCTGCGCGGCGCCATCGCCTTCTCCGCCTTCGGCGTCCTGGTGTACTACGCCATCACCAACGCCTCGGCGCTGAGGCTGGGGGCCGACGAGCCGCGTCCGCCGCTGGTGGTGCCCCTGACCGGGCTGGTGGGCTGTGTGGTGCTGGCGTGCAGCCTGCCGCTGCCCGCGGTCATCACCGGCATGGCGGTCCTGGCGCTGGGCGCGGGCCTGTGGTGGCTGCGCGAGCTCTTCGCCCTGCGTTTTTGACGCCTGGGGGCGGGTGACCCGGGCTCCGACGCGGGGTGTGCCGAAGCGGGGTGTGCTCAGGGGCGGCTGTGCCGTGCCAGGTGGGCCAGGCCGCGCTGGGCGGTCGTGGACAGGCGCAGTCCGGCGACCTCCTCGGGGGTGAACCAGCCGCAGTCGGCGGTCGAGCCGTCCTCCTCCAGCACCCTGGCCGGCCCCGGCCTGGGCACGAACACGTGGAAGAACGCCCACACCGCGTGGATCTCGTGGCCGCCGGGCGGGTTCCGGTGGTGGCTGGAGACGGTGATCAGGTCGCCGACCTGGCCGTCCTGGCCGGTCTCCTCGGCCACCTCGCGCCGCAGCGCGGCGCGAGCGTCCTCGCCCGCGTCCACGCCGCCACCGGGCAGGTGCCAGGTTCCGGCGCCGGGGAAGCCCTCGGCGATCAGGCTCAGCAGCACGCGGCCGCCGGGGTCGACGGCGATGCCGTAGGAGGCGAACCGGCGCAGCCGGGGGCGGTCCTCGGGCAGCACCTCTTCGGCGGCCAGTTCGGCAGGGGAGGGCGAGAGGCCGCTTCCCGCGGCGGCCGAGGGCCAGGCCGCCCGGGGGCCGGGCCGGGTGAAGACCACCCGGTCGATGTGCAGGGGAGTGCCGTCGGGGGCCTCCACCAGTTCGGTGAGCACGTCCACGGCGTGCAGGGGCGTGTCCGGGGACAGCCCGCCCAGGCCGCGGACCACCTCCGCCGGGTCCTGTCCGAACAGCACACGGGCGCCGATCACCGACGTTTCGGTGACCAGGTGCGCGGTGACGCGCCGTCGCGGTTCTCCGGCGGAGGTAGCGGTCACAGCGGTCCCGCAGCGGGGACCGCGCTGGGCAGGCCGACCATGCGCAGCAGGTCGTCCAGGCTGGTGATGGTGCTCACGGACTCGAAGCGCTGCTGGCCTCGGCGGTCGACCATGACCGGGTGCATACGCGCGGCCACGGCCCCCACGCCGTCGGCCTGGATCTGGTCGCCCACGTGCCAGCAGGAGGTGGGGTCCACGCCCAGGCGCTGGGCTGCGGTGTGGAAGATGCGCGGGTCGGGTTTGCCCGTTCCGGCGGTGTCGGCGCACACCACGGCGTGGAAGTAGGGGGTCAGTTCCAGGGCCTGCAGTTTGGCGTGCTGGAGGGCCTCGATGCCGTTGGTGACCACGGCCAGGCGGTATCCGGCCGATGCCAGGGTGTTCAGGGAGGGGATCGTGTCGGGGAAGAGCTGCCAGGCCGAGCGGTGCGCGTCCAGGTAGAGGCGGTAGAGGTCGTCGCAGTGCTGGTCGGCGATGTCGGCGTGCCCGGCCTGGACCGCCAGGGCGCGGATGCGCTCGCGACGCTGTTGTTCCAGGCTCAGGCGGCCGCGCAGGTAGGAGCCGAAGGAGATCTCGGTCTGTACGTCCCACAGACTGCGCGCGGCACCGAAGTCGGGGTGGCCGAGCCGCTCCATGACCGCGCGGAGCCCTGTGGACGACGCGGCGAGGTCGTCGATGAGGGTGTCGTCCAGGTCGAAGCAGATCGCCGTCGGTGCTGCGGGTGTGTTCGGCATCGTTCCTCAAGTGAATGGGCATGACAAAACATGCCAACGCTAACCCGTGGACATGACGGAAAAGGTGTAAACCCCACCTAAAGGGATGTGACCCAGGTCACTAAACGGGGGTGTGCGGGTGCTCTGGAGCCTACCCCCGGCCTCACGGGAGCCGTTGGAACCACAGCAACGACGTCACCGAGGTGGCCATCGCGAGTATGATCGCCACCAGCACGAATCGTGTGACAATCTCCTCGTGCACCAGTTCGGTACCCAGCGAGGAGCCGATGTCCTCGTAGACGTCGTTGAGCTCGTTCTCGCTCTCGGCCTCGTAGAAGTACCCGCCGGTGTCCTGTGCCAGGCCGCGCAGCGCCTCCTTGTCGATGTCGGCGGGCACCTGGTAGCCGTCGATCTCGATCATCGCCGCGCCGGTGCCGAACGCGATCGCCGACACCGGTACCTCCTGTTCGGCCGCCACCGCCGCCGCCTGCGAGATGTCGCGCCCACTGGTGTTCTCCCCGTCCGACAGGAGCACGATCGCCGAGGGGGGCGGGTCCTTGCGGGCCTTCTCGTCGAAGCTGCGGATCGCCTCCAGGGAGGCGAACACGCCCTCGCCGATCGCCGTGCCCGGGCCCAACTGCAGGTTCTCGATCGACCCGATCACCGCCTGGTGGTCGTGGGTGGGGGAGGAGACCACCGTCGCCGTCGAGGAGAAGGCCACCAGCCCCACGTTGAACCGGTCCGGCAGCGTCTCCACGAACCCCTGCGCCGACTCCTTGGCCGCGTTCAGGCGGTCGGGGTCGATGTCGGTGGCCGCCATCGACAGCGACACGTCCACCGCCACCATGATGGTGGCCCGCTCGCGCGGCTGCTCCACCGGCATCGCGGGCACCGCCATCGAGGTGATGAGCACTCCCAGGGTCAGCGTGAACAGCGCCGCCGGGACGTGCCTGCGCACGTCCGGGCGGTGCGGTGCCACCTGGTCCAGCAGAGACAGGTTGGTGAAGCGCACCGTGTACTCGCGCCGCTGCCTCTGCGCGAACACGTACGCCCCGATCAGCACGGCGATGAGGAGCAGCCACCACAGCCGCTGGGGCTCCAGGAAGGTCATCGCTCAGTCCCCCGTTGCGTAGGCTCTGTCCCGCGGGTCGGCGCCCGCGCCCTCGTTGGGTCCCATGGTGGCCCTCCTCCTCATCTGGGGACGGCCGGGGTGTGGCGGGCGAGGTGGTGTGCGGTCCGCCGCTGGTGGATGACGAACCGTGCCGTGTCCAGTACCCAGTCGCGGTCGGTTCGTAGCAGCAGGTGGTGTACTCCGCACCGGCGCAGCGCGTCGCGTACCGCCGCGCGCTGGTCGGCGGCGGCCCGGCGGTAGCGCTCGCGCACCGCCCGGGTCAGCCGCACGTCGCGCGTCCTGCCCGTGCGGGGGTCGCGCAGGCTCACGTCCCCCACCTCGGGCACGTCCATCTCGAGCGGGTCGACCACCTCCACCACCAGGACCTGGTGGCGTGTGGCCAGCTGCCGCAGCGGGCGCTCCCAGGTGACCTCGCCGCCGAAGGCGGGCGTGTCCAGGAAGTCGGAGACCACCACCCGCAGGCCGCGGCGGCGACGGGTGCGCACCAGGTCCGAGAGCGCGTCGGCCATGGTGGCCTGGTGCGGGGAGGGATCGCGCTCGTCACCGGTCGGCGCGGCGGCCACCGTGGCCAGCAGCGCCAGCAGCGCCTCCTTGCCCGAGCGGGCGGGCCAGCGCCGGATCCTGCCCTGGTGCAGGAAGTGGGCGCCGAACCGGTCGCCCACACGCTGGGTGAGCAGGTTGGCCGCCACCATCGCGCCGACCGCCACATCGTGCTTGGAGTGCAGGCCCGTGCCGAAGTTCATGCTCGGCGACAGGTCCAGCAGGGTCCAGCTCTCCAGCTCGCGGTCGGCGACCAGGTCGCGCACGTGGGGCGTGGTGGTACGGGCGGTGACCGACCAGTCCATGCGCCGTACGTCGTCCTCGCCCGGCTGGTACACGCGGGCCTCTGCGGCCTCCGACCCCGGGCCCAGGCGCAGGCCCAGGTGCTCACCGTGCAGCAGCCCCTCCAGCCGGTGCACGATGCGCAGGTCCAGGCGGCGCAGAGCGGCGCGCAGGCGGGGGTCGGTGCCGATCGCGGGTGTGGTCACGGACCTCACCTCGGGGAGGCGAAGGAGGCGGTCTCCCCGCTGGGTGGCTCGTCCCAGATCACCCGCGGCGCGAGCACGGTCGACAGGATGCGGTCGACCACCTGTTCGGCGGTGACCCCGTCGGCCAGGGCGTCGAAGGTGAGGACCAGGCGGTGGGCGATGATGTCGTGGGCGAGCACCCGCACGTCGTCGGGCAGCACGTAGTCGCGCCCGCGCAGCAGTGCCAGGGCCCGTGCGGCCGAGACCAGGCCCAGGGTGGCGCGGGGGCTGGCCCCGATCTCCAGCACCTGGCGCAGGTCCGGCATCTGGTGGTTCTCGGGCTCCCGGGTGGCCATGACCAGCCGCACCACGTAGTCGGCGATGAGCTGGTGGACGTGTACGCGCTGGGCGTCGGCCTGCAACTCGCCCAGGGTGACGGGGTCGAGCACCTGGTGCGCGGTGGGCGGGGTGGTCGACATCCGGCGCAGGATCTCCATCTCCTCGTGCGCGCGGGGGTGTCCGACGTTGACCTTCATCAGGAACCGGTCGCGCTGGGCCTCGGGCAGCGGGTAGACGCCCTCGGACTCGACCGGGTTCTGTGTGGCGATGACGATGAAGGGGGAGGGGAGTGGGTAGGTGATACCGCCCAGGGACACCTGCCGTTCGGCCATGACCTCCAGCAGGGCCGACTGCACCTTGGCGGGAGCGCGGTTGATCTCGTCGGCGAGTACGAAGTTGGCGAAGACCGGGCCCAGCTCCACGTCGAACTTCTCGGTGGAGGGATGGTAGATGCGCGTGCCGATGATGTCGGAGGGCACCAGGTCCGGGGTGAACTGCACGCGGGCGAAGGAGCCGCCGGTGACCTGGGCCAGGGTGGAGACCGCCAGGGTCTTGGCGATACCGGGCACACCCTCGATCAGGCAGTGGCCGTTGGCGATCAGGGCGATGAGGGAGCGCTCCACCATGCGCTCCTGGCCCACGATGACCGTGGACACCTCGTGCAGTGCGGCGCGCAACAGCCTGGTCGGCTCACCCGGGCTGCTCTCGGGGCCCGAGGAGGGCGCGGAGCCGTTTCCGGTCTCTGCCATGTCCCGCCTTCCTAGCAGGGAGCCCCGACGCGGGGGCACCGGATAGGTTGTGGATCCTCACCTGTGGTGACACTACCCGCTCCGCGGGCAACCAGTCCGGTACACAACGCGGCGAAGCGGACGGTCGGGGCGGGCAGAGAGGGGAATGGCATGGCGGCTCCCACGATGGGGTTGAACGAGAGCGATCCGCGCCAGCTGGGCGGTTACCGGCTGCTGGGGCGGCTGCGCGACTCCTCCCTCGGCGTGGTCTACCTGGGCCAGGACGGTTCGGGGAACCAGGTGAGCGTGGCGGTCCTGGACTCCGACGCCGCCGGTGACGGTACGGCGCGCGAGCGCTTCACCGACGCGGTGCGCGCCAGCTCCGACGTGGTGGCGGCCCGCACGCACGGGCGCTCGGTGCTGTGGGTGGCCGTGCCCCACGAGGGGCCCACCTCGGCGCAGGGCTTCCTGGAGGCGGCGGCGCGGTCGGGCCGGGTGGCCGCGCGCGGCCCGGTGGTGATGCCCCACTGGGCGGGCCCGCGCGCGTCGGTGCGGTGGGCGCCCTGGAGCGGACGGCGGGACAGCGCGGTGGCCGCGGGGCAGGGCAACTGGTGGCTGATCGGCGGTCTGGGCCTGGTCCTGCTGTTGCTCCTGCTGCTGGTGTCGTTGCTGTACTGGTGGATGTTGCAGTTCCCGCCGCCGGAGATGCCGGGGTCCGCACGGCCCTCGGAGTCGCAGGAGAGCCCGCAGGGCCAGCCGGGGGAGGGGGCCAGTCCGGCCGAGGAGGACGGGGAGGGGAGCCCGTCCACGCCGAGGATCCCGTCTCCGGGGGAGGGCGAGGGGGAGTGGGGTGACTCGCCCCAGGACAACCTCTAGGCCGGAGAGAGCCAGCGGAGTTTTCAGCGGAGGGGGTCGGCCCGGCGCCGGCCCCCTCTCTTTGTGACCTACTATAAATCTACGTCGTAAAGGTGGCCTTTCTTTTTAAAAACAACAAATCAAAGAAAAAAGGAGCGGCTTCGCCGCACCGACACCAAAAGCTCCTCTCGAACCGCGCCGGTACGTCACGGTCATGACGGCCGGGTGTCTGGAACGCGTTCAACGCCGCTCGGCGGACACCGCGGGAGTGAGGTCCAGGGGTGGGGTCGGGTCCGGGGCGATTCCCCCGCCTGTGTCCGGCTCAGGCCCTTCGCCGGGTGCGGGTGCCTCTTGGGCGCGCGGGCGTCGGGGGCGTGCCCGCGCCGGGCGGTGCCTATGCTGGTCCGCGTGCTGAGAAAGGTGATCGCGACGCGGTACGTGCTGCCGCTGCGCGAAGGAGGTTCGCTCCCGGGGCTGGTCGAGGCCGACGACCTGGGGATGTACGTGGTCAAGTTCATCGGGGCGGGCCAGGGGCGCAAGACGCTCGTGGCCGAGGTGGTCTCCGGTGAGCTGGGCCGGGCCCTGGGGCTGCCGGTTCCCGAACTGGTCCTGGTGGAGTTCGACGCGGTGATCGGCCGCAGCGAGCCCGACCCCGAGGTGCAGGAGCTGCTCAAGGCCAGCGGTGGGCTGAACCTGGGGATGGACTTCCTCCCGGGTTCGCTCGGTTTCGACCCGCTGACCTTCGAGGTGGACCGGGTCTTCGCCGGGCGGGTGCTGTGGTTCGACGCCCTGACCGGCAACGTGGACCGTTCCTGGCGCAACCCGAACATGCTCCTGTGGCACGGCAGCCCGTATCTGATCGACCACGGCGCGACGTTGATCTTCCACCACAACTGGGCCAACGCCGACAGGTTCGCCGGCCGCGCCTACGACGCCTCCGACCACGTGCTCTCGGGGGTCTCCCCGGATCTGGCCGCCGCGGACGCCGCGCTGGCGCCGCTGGTGGATGAGGACCTGCTGCGTCGTGTGGTGGGGCTGGTGCCTGATGAGTGGTTGGTGGGAGAGCCCGGGTTCGACTCTCCCGATGAGGTCCGTGAGGCGTATGTGCGGTTCTTGTTGACGCGGGTGGCTGATCGTTCCTGGTTGCCGGAGGTGGCGGGGTGAGGCGTTACAGCGATGTGGTGACCACCGGTCGTGTGGGCGAGGAGCGCGACCGCGCGGTGTTCGAGTACGCGTTGTTGCGGGTGGTGCCGCGGTTGGAGCGCGGTGAGTGTGTGAACGCCGGGGTGATCGTGTACTGCCAGGAGCGGAGGTTTCTGGCGGCTCGTTCGGCGTTGGACGAGGTGCGGTTGTTGGCCGTGGATCCTGAGGTGGACGTGGCTGGTGTTCGGCGTGCGCTGGAGGCGGTCGAGGTGATGTGCCGTGGTGGCGCGGGGGCGGGTGCGGCCGGTCGTGAGCGGCCGGGTCAGCGGTTTCGGTGGTTGACCGCGCCGCGGAGCACGATCGTGCAGCCGGGGCCGATCCACGGGGGGCTGACGGAGGACCCGGAGGTTGAGGTCGTGCGGTTGCTGGACCGGCTCGTAAGGTAACCGTCCGGGTCGTAACGGACATCACAGGTGATTGGTGGCTTAAAAAGGAGGCGGTTCGCGGGGTCGAGGTGTTGATATGGAGGAGTCCCGTCGGTGGGAGTCCTTCCTTTCGGCTTTCCCGCTTTTGCGAACTGGAGTGCCTGTGCAGTCCCCTGATTCCCCCTCCATGGCCCCTGAGCAGGGGGCGGCCGAGTCGGCCCCGGTGCGGAGCCGGCCATGGACGCCTTCGCGTAAGTCGATTGCTTTGCTGGTGTTGGTGCTGGGCGTGCTGACGGCGACCGGGCCGTTGGCGACCGACATGTATCTTCCGGCCTTTCCTGAGATCACCCGGGATCTGGGGACGAGTGAGGCGCGGGTCCAGCTGACGTTGACGGCGATGATGCTGGGTCTGGCGGTGGGCCAGCTGGTGATCGGGCCGATGAGTGATGCCTTCGGGCGGCGGGTTCCGCTGCTGGCGGGTGTGGCCGTGTTCACGGTGACGTCGGTGCTGTGTGTGTTCGTGCCGAACGTGACGCTGTTCATCGTGGTGCGGTTCGTGCAGGGTATGGCCGGTGCCGCGGGTGCGGTGATCGCGCGTGCGGTGGTGCGCGACCTGTTCGAGGGCGATGCCGCGGTGCGGTTCTTCTCGCGTTTGGCGCTGGTGATGATGCTGGCTCCGCTGTTGGCTCCGCTGGCGGGTTCGCAGTTGTTGCTGGTGGGTCCGTGGCAGGTGAGTTTTTGGGTGCTGGCGGTGATGGCGGCGCTGAGTTTTGTGCTGGTGTTGCTGTGGTTGCCGGAGAGTCTGCCGGTGGAGGACCGTCGTCGGCGGGGGCCGCGTGCGCTGTTGTCGACGGTGGGTGGTCTGGTGCGTCAGCCGCGTTTCATGGGTCCGGTGCTGACGCTGGGGTTGAGTTTCGGGATGTTGTTCACGTATGTGTCGGCGTTCTCGTTCGTGGCGCAGACGGAGTTCGGTGCTTCGCCGCAGTTGTACGCGGGGCTGTTCGCGGTGAATGCGTTGGGGATGATGGCGGGGACGCAGGCGAACGGGTTCCTGGTGGGTCGTGTGGAGACGTTGCGGCGTCTGGGCCTGGGGTTGATGTTGGCGTTGGCGTCGGTGGGTGTGTTGGTGGTGTTGGCGCTGACCGGTGTGGCTTCTTTGTGGATGATCGTGACGTTGTTGGCGTTCATGATGTTCAGTGTCGGGTTCATCATGCCGAATGCGACGGTGACGGCGTTGGACGGTCAGCCGGCCACGGTGGCGGGTACGGCGTCGGCGTTGATGGGTGCGTTGCAGTTCTCGTTGGGCGGCGGTGTGGCGTCGTTGGCGGGGTTGACGGCTTCGGGTGAGCCGTCGTTGGTGAGTATGTCGGTGGTGATGGTGTCCGCGGCGGGGTTGGCTTTGGTGGCGTATGTGTGGTCTGTGCGCTCGAAGGTCCGATGACCCCAGGTCCCGCGGTGTTTTGTGGTTCTCTGCTCCGGGTTGCTGTGCGATGGGGAAATGGGCACAGTAGGTCGCAATTCCCCGATTGAGGTGGGCCTGGTGTGCCTGCCTTCCGATGTGGCAGAGGATGAGTGGGTATGGGCGATCCGAGTAACACTCCTGGGACGTGGGCTCGGGGTCTTTCCGGGCTGGGCGATCTGGTCTATGGGATGGCGACCGAGGACGCGCGTGCTGAGGTGTTCTCGGTGCGTGGGGAGCGGGCCCGTTGGGAGCGGTTGACGGCTGGTGAGTTCGCCACGGAGGTGACGGCGGTCGCCAAGGGTCTGGTCGCGGCCGGTGTGGGTGAGGGCGACCGGGTGTTGGTGGCGTCGGGTTCGCACCAGGAGTGGGTGCGGTTGGCGTTCGCGGTGTGGTCGGTGCGGGCGGTGCTGGTGCCGTTGTCGAGGTCGGTGTCGGTGGAGCGGGTGGCGCATGTGGTGCGGCAGACGCGTCCGGCGGCGGCGGTGGTCCAGGGTGAGCGGTTGCTGCGTGTGGTGTCGGGGCTGCAGCGGGAGTTGCCGGATCTGGGCCGGGTGTGGCGTGTGGAGGAGGGCCTGGCCGACGTGGTGCGGCTGGGTGCGTACATGGACGCGTCCTCGGTGCGGTTTCGGCGGGATGCGACGGTGCCCGAGGACGCGGCGGTGGTGCTGTACCCGTTGAGTACGGTGTCGCGGTGGACGCGGGGTGTGGTGCTCTCGCACGGGGCGTTGTTGTCGTCTGCGGCGGATCTGGTCGATCGGATGTGGCCGCGGGTGTCGGAGTTGCCGGCGGGCAAGGCGAGTACGTTGCTGGATCTGCCGTTGTCGCAGGTCTCGGGGTTGGCGTCGTTGGTGGCGTGCATGGTGGGTCGTGTGCGTGTGGGGTTGGCGGGTTCCGCCGGCCTGTTGCGGCAGGCGGAGGCGTTCAAGCCGACGGTGTTGGTGTGTTCCGCGGGGATGTTGGAGGGCATCTTCGAGCGTGAGCAGGGGAGTGCGCGTTCGACGGGGTGGGACTCGTTGGGGACGTTCAACTCCGCGGTGGACACGGCGGTGCAGTTCGACCGGTCGCCGAGGAAGGGTGCTTGGCGGCGGTTGTCGCGGTCGATGTATGACTGGCAGTTCGCGCGGGTGCGGGAGATGTTGGGCGGCCGGGTGCATCTGGCGGTGTGCTGGGGTGGTGGCCTGTCGGACCGGTTGGAGTCCTTCTACGGGGGTGTGGGGGTGCCGGTGGTGCAGGCGTTCGGTACGGCTGAGACCGCTGGTGTGTTCGTGTCTGGTGCTGTGGGGGACCGTGTGCCGGGGACGGTGGGGCGTGTTCTTGGCGGGCGTGAGTTGTGGGTCTCGCGTGAGGGTGAGGCCTATGTGCGTGGTGGTGGGGTCTTCTCGGGTTACTGGGACGAGGGGGAGGCCTCGCGTAGTGCGTTTCGTGAGGGGTGGTTGGCGACGGGGTTCGCGGTGGAGGTGGACGCGGACGGGTTCGTGAGTGTGGTGGGCCGGTTGCGGCCGCAGGCGGCGATGTTGGAGTTGCCGGGGCGGTTCGTGGCGCGTGGGCCTGTGGTGGGGGCTCGTGCGGTGGAGCCGGCGGAGCCTGTGGGGGATGTGTTGACCGAGGTGTTGCCCGCGGTGGGGGATGCGGCGGAGAAGCCGGTGGAGGAGCGCGGGGACGCTGAGTTGGTGGCGGAGTTCGAGGCGCGGTTGCGTGCGCATCCGTTGATCAGCCAGGTGTTGGTGATCGTGGAGGGGCGGCCGTTCGCGAGTGCGCTGGTGACGTTGGTGCGTGATCAGTTGGAGTACTGGCGTTTGGTGAACGGGCGGCCGTTGTCGATGGCGCCGGAGGAGATCGCGGGGGATCGTGATCTGCTGCGTGAGGTGCAGGGGTTGGTGTATGAGGCCAATCGGAGTGTGCCGCGGCATTTGGCGGTGCGGTCGTTCCATGTGTTGGCTGAGGAGTTCACGGTGCAGTCGGGGTTGGTGTGGCCTTCGGGGGAGTTGCGGCGTGAGGCGGTGTTGCGGGCGTTCTCGGAGGAGATCGATGGTCTGTATCGGGTGCGTGGTGAGTCTTCGTAGGTAGGGCTGCGTGGGTGTTTTTCGTGGGGCGGGTCGTGGGCGACCCGCCCTTTTCTGTGTGGTGTTGGGTTTACTGGCCGTTGAGGTAGGCCAGGACGGCCAGGACGCGGCGGCTGTCGTCGGAGGAGGGGGGTAGGTCGAGTTTGGTGAAGATGTTGTTGATGTGTTTGCTGACGGCTTTTTCGGTGATGTAGAGGCGTCCGGCGATGGCGGAGTTGGAGCGGCCTTCGGCCATTTCGGCGAGGACTTCGCGTTCGCGGGGGGTGAGTTGGGCCAGGGGTCCGCTCTGGTCCTGGCGGGCCAGGAGTTGGGAGATGACGGCGGGGTCCATGGCGGTGCCGCCGGCGGCGACGCGGCGGACGGCTTCGATGAACTGGCCGATGTCGAAGACGCGGTCCTTGAGGAGGTAGCCGACTCCTCCGGTGTCGTCGGAGAGGAGTTCGCGGGCGTAGAGCTGTTCGACGTGTTGGGAGAGCACGAGGATGGGCAGCCCGGGGATCTGGGTGCGGGCGGCGATGGCGGCTTGGAGGCCTTCGTCGGTGAAGGTGGGGGGTAGGCGTACGTCGACGACGGCGACGTCGGGTTTGTGCTCGGTCAGGGCGGTGTGGAGGTCGGGTCCGTTGTCGAGGGCGGCGACGACGGTGAAGTCGTGTGCTTGGAGGAGTTGTGTCAGGCCTTCTCTGAGGAGGGCAAGGTCTTCGGCGATGACAACGCGCACGGGATCTCCAGGGTCACGATGGTGGGGCCGCCTGGGGGGCTGGTGATGTTCATCGTGCCATCGAAGGCGTCCAGGCGCCTGTGGATGCCGGTGAGGCCGCTGCCGGGGGTGGGGTCGGCGCCGCCGGTGCCGTTGTCGGTGACGGTGGTGACGAGGCGGTTGCGGCCGTGGTTGATGTGGACCCAGGCGTGGGTGGCGTGGGCGTGTTTGGCGGTGTTGGTGAGGAGTTCGGCGATGGCGAAGTAGGCGGCGGATTCGACGGGGTCGGCGGGGCGGCCGTGGAGGTCGATGGTGACGGTGATGGGGAGGTTGTGGGTGAGGGCGAGGGCGTGGACGGCGCCGTGGAGTCCGCGTTCGACGAGGACGGGGGGTTGGATGCCGCGGACGAGGTCGCGGAGTTCGGTGAGGGCGTGGCGGGTGGTTTCGCGGGCTTGGGTGAGCATGGCGCGGGCGGCTCGGGGGTCTTGTTCGACGATGTGTTCGGCCATGCCGAGGTTCATGCCCAGGGCGACGAGGCGGGCTTGGGCGCCGTCGTGGAGGTCGCGTTCGATGCGGCGGATCTCGTCGGTCTGGGTGTCGATGGTGTTGGCGCGGCTGGTGGCCAGGTGGGCGACGCGGGCGGTGAGTCGGGCTTTTTCGGAGGGGGAGAGGAGGAGGTGGTTGAAGCGTAGGTAGAGGTTGGTGGCCGGGGGGAGGAGGAGGCAGCCCAGGGTGAGGAGGATGGCGCTGGGGGCGAGGATGAGGAGTTGGTGGAGGGTGGTGGTGGGGGTGTAGGTGCCGTAGAGGGTGGGGCTGGTGAGGCCGAGGGAGAAGAGGAGTTGGTAGGTGCCGTGGAGGAGGGGGGTGGCGGGGATGGCGAGGAGGGCGATGTTGGCGGCTCCGGAGATGAGCCAGAGGATGTCCTTCCAGGTGGTGGGGTCGGTGATGATCGTGGCGCTGCGTCGGGTGATGCCTGCTGGGGGGATGGGTCGGTAGGCGCTGGGGTGGGGGGCTTTGGGGAGGAGGCGGGCGAGGGTGCGGCGTTGGCTGTCGGCGAGGGTGCGTAGGAGGGTGCCGGTGAGGATGACGAAGGGCAGGCCGATCCAGGCGAGGGTGAGGATGGCGGAGATGATGATGAGGGGGAGTAGGAGGAGGGCGGCGATGTTTTGTGAGAGCAGGAGGAAGAGGTAGGCCAGGGTGGTGAGGCGGCCTGCGCGGCGGTGGGGTGCGGTGGCCATGGGTGGTCTTCTTCCGTCCTGCTGTGTGGGTGTGGGTGTCCTATTGTGTCGTGTTCGGTGGTGGGTCCGCTGTGGGTGGGCGCAGGGGTGCGGCCCGCCTGGTGGGGCGGGCCGCGGATGTGGTGGTCGTCGGTGGTGGGTCCGGTCTGTGGTGGCCGGGCCTTTTTGGTGGTCGCCGCCGTGGGGTCGGGGTCTAGGGCCAGCGCATGTCGGTGGCGGGGCCCAGGTTGTTGACGCGGGTGCTGTGGTGGGCGTCGAGTGCTTTCTTGAGTTGGGCCCAGGCTTGTTGGGGTGTGTTGTCGGTGTTGTTGCAGCTGCGCTGTGAGCAGGCGGTGTGTTGGGACATGGCGCCGGCGAAGCGGAGGGGGTCGCCGGTGTGGGTGTGGCCCCAGCGGCTGATGTTGGCCCATTGGCGTGCTTGGATGCCGTCGGTTCGGTAGATCTGGGGGATGACGTGGATGCGGGGGTTGCCTGCTCCGGCCATGTGGTGCACGTCTGCCAGGGTCCAGCCGTTGGCGCAGTCGCCTGAGGTGGTGGTGGGGCAGGAGTCGGCGGAGTTGGCGGCGTAGAGGGGGATGTCGGTGGCTTTGGTGTAGGCGGTGAGCCAGTCGCGGGCCCAGCGGGGGGTGGACCAGGAGGGTTCGGCGTCCAGGGCGGTGGTGATGGTGACGGCGTCGGTGGTGGAGTTGTCGCGGGCGGTGGTGACCAGGTGGGCCCAGCGTTGTCCGGCGTGGGTGCCGGTGAGGCCGCTGTCGTCCTTGTTGTTGACGCCCAGGGCCAGGTGGGCGGTGGCCTGGTCGGTGCGGCATTCGGTGAAGCCCCGGGCCCAGTGGTGGGCGTACTGGGCGGCTTGGGTGTAGGGGGCGCGGGGTGTGGGGGAGCTCGCGGTTCTGCCTGGTTCTCGTAGGGTGTCGTTTTTTTCCTGGGTGCCGAAGAAGAGGATGCGGGGGCCGGTGGTGCCGGTGCGTCCTTCGGCGCAGCCGTGTTGGTGGGCTTGGGTGGTGGTGGTGTCGGTGAGGACGACGTAGCTGCTGGTGGTGTGGCCCGGGTAGTCGGTGGCGGCGTGTGCGGGGGTGGGCAGGGCCAGGGCGGTGGTGAGTGTGGTGGCGGCGAGTAGGCGCCGCGTGGTGGTGTTCATGGGCTTATTGTGTGTTGGTGTAATGGATTGTGCACGTAGGGTGATGCGGGTGTCGCGTCGCGGGTGTGGGGTGGGGCGGTGGTGGTCGGCGTCGTCCTGGTGGTGGTTTGTGGTGGTGCGCCAAGGGCTGATCCGGGTTTTTGGCGCAACTCGCCGTCGACGATTTCCCGTGTCTTGCCACGACCTGTGATGATCAAGGGTGTGTGGCGTGAACTGATCCTGGAGATGTATCCCGAGGCCGATCTGAGAGATCCGGCCGACGAGGTGACCCTGGCCGAGGTCGAGAAGCACCTGGTGCTGCCCCTGCCCTTCGAGCTGGCGTCCTTGTTGCAGGAGACCGACGGGGTGACCAACGAGTACGGGGACGAGGTGGTGTGGGGTGCGCGGCGTCTGGTGGAGGACAATCTGGCGATGCGGCGGGAGCCGGACTACCTGGAGTTGTACGCGCCCTTCGACGAGATGATCTTCTTCGGTGATTCGGACATGGGGCCGCAGTTCGCCTATGTGCACACTGACTACGGTCCGGGGATCGTGGTGTGGGATCATGAGAGCGATCGGCGGCGCCTGGTGGTGGTGTCGTTGCGCGACTATCTGGCGCGGTGTCTGATCCAGGGCAATTCCTGGTTCCGCTGAGCTGTTTTCCCGGGTGCGGCTGACCTGCCTGTGCGTGCTATTTTTCGGTGATGTCGGTGGTGTTGTGCCACCTGCTTGTCGTGTTCGGTGCGTTGTGAGAGTAGGACCATGTCGGAGCAGTCCAGGCCCGCCCAGGTTGCCGCTGTCGTTCAGGGCCGGGAGGTCGCGGACTTCCCCGAGCTGGCTCCCGAGGCCGCGCGCGGCCGGGTGCGGCGGATCACCGTGACGGGTGAGGAGGTGTTGCATCGCCGCAACGCCGAGGTGCCCGAGGAGATGTTGGGCGGGGCCGAGCTGGCCGGGCTCATCGACGACATGTTCTTGACGATGTACGCGGCCGAGGGTGTGGGGCTGGCGGCCAACCAGGTGGGTGTGGACCTGCGCCTGTTCGTCTACGACTGCCCTGATGACGATGGTGTGCGGCACGTGGGTCACGTGGTCAATCCGGTGCTGGATGAGCGTGACCTGGAGGATCCGGTGGTGGTGGAGGCCGAGGGGTGTTTGTCGGTGCCGGGTCCGCACGCGGATCTGGGTCGGGCGGAGCACGCCACGGTGCGGGGTGTGGACCGTGACGGTGCGCCGGTGGTGGTCAGCGGTGGCGGGTACTTCGCCCGGTGTTTGCAGCATGAGACCGACCACACGCTGGGTCGGGTGTACGTGGACCGGTTGAGTGCGCGTGAGCGCAAGCGGGTGTTGAAGAAGATGGACGAGATGTCCCATGACGTGTTCGCGCGCCGTCAGGAGCGTGCGGAGCAGTTGTCGGAGGAGTTCTCGGCCTGACCGGGCCTGTGGAGGGGTGCGGCCGAACCTGGGGGTTCGGTCGCGCCCCTCTTTTTTGTGTGTGCCGGTGGTCGGCGCTGGTGTGGGTGGGGGTGCCTTTGGCGGGTGTTGGGGGCCGGTGGTGTGGGTGTGGGGGGTCCAATAGGGGTGATTGGCTCTGTTTGTGGCTCTTTCGGAGTGGGGTGTGGCCTTTTCGTGACCGTGGGGCGCGGTAGATTGCCCGGCATGCGTAACGGGGATGAGGTCGGCGGTGAGCCGACGCGGCGAGTGGTCGTCTACACCGACGGGGCGTGCAGTGGCAACCCCGGTCCGGGTGGGTGGGGTGTGTGGCTGCGCTACGGCGAGCACGAGAAGGAGTTGTACGGGAGTGAGAAGCAGACCACCAACAACCGGATGGAGCTGATGGCGGCCATTCGGGCGTTGGAGAGTCTGAAGCAGCCCCTGCCGGTGGTGGTGCACACCGACTCCTCCTATGTGCGCAACGGGATCACCACCTGGATGCACAACTGGAAGCGGCGCGGGTGGAAGACGGCCGACAAGAAGCCGGTCAAGAACGTGGACCTGTGGCAGCGCCTGGACGAGGTGGCCTCGCGGTACGAGGTCGAGTGGCGGTGGGTGCGCGGGCACAGCGGGGACGAGGGCAACGAGCGCGCGGACGAGCTGGCCTGTCGTGGCCGGGACGAGGCCGCGGGGCTGTAGCGGCGTAGCGGCTGGTGCGGTCGGGGCCGGTGCGGGGAGTCTGCCCGCGCCGGCCCCTCGTCTTGTCCGAGGCAGGGGCGGGCCCCTGTGGGTCGGGCGCGGGCGCCGGAGGGGCCCGCCGGGTGTGCCCAGGGTTGTTTCGGCCGCCACCGAAGGGCGCTTCCTAGGGTGGCTGCCATGGGCGTTCCCAGGAGGCGGGCCCCGAGCGCGACGCTGGGGCCCTCATCGAGCGGCGGGCCGTCCGACCGCGCGTCCTCTACTTCGGTACGCCTGTGGCGCTGGTCTGCACCGTCAACGACGACGGCACCGCCGGCCTCGCCCCGATCTCCTCGGTGTGGGCCCTGGGTTGCCTGCTGGTGCTGGGGTTGGGTGCGACCGGTCAGAGTGCGCGCGATCTGGCGGCGCGTCCGGAGCTGGTGGCCGGTTTCCCCGACGCCCGGGACCGGTCGCGTGTGGAGCGGCCGGCTCCTTTGCCCGGGCGTGATCCGGTGTCCTCGGGCAAGCCGCCGGGCACTCGTTTTGAGGCTGACAAGTTCGCCACGGCCGGTGTGGGGATGCGGGCGTCGCAGGAGGCCGCGCCTCCCCGGGTGGCCGGGTGCCCGTTGCGGTCGGAGGCTCGGGCGGTGCGTGTGGAGGCCGACGGGTCGGGGGAGCACGTCGTGGCCCAGGCCCAGGTGGTGCGGGTGCACGCCGGCGCCCGCATGGCGGTGCCGGGTACCGGGCACGTGGACCCCGGTCTGTGGACCCCGCTGATCTACGGTTTCCGCCACTGTTTCGGGCTGGGGCGCCAGCGCGGGCGTTCGTACCGTTCGCAGACCCCCGAGCGGTGAGTGCGGGCCCGGGTCGGGGCGGGGCCGCCTTGGGTGTCAGGGGGTGTCGAGGTCCTCTTTGAGGGCGTCGACCATCAGGCGGCGGGGTCCGGGGCCCGCGGCGGCGAGTTCGTCGCCGGGGTTGGACAGGGTGCAGGTGTTCAGGGACAGGCAGCCGCAGCCGATGCAGTTGGTCAGGTCGTCGCGCAGGCGGGCGAGCTGGCTGATGCGGGTGTCGAGTTCGGTGCGCCACTGCTGGGAGAGGCGTGCCCAGTCCTCGCGGGTGGGGGTGCGGTTCTCGGGCAGGGAGTCCAGGGCCTGGCGGATGCGTGCCAGGGGCATTCCCACGCGTTGGGAGATGCGGATGAAGGAGACCCGGCGCAGGGTGTCGCGGCGGTAGCGGCGCTGGTTTCCGGGGGTGCGTCGGCTGTGGATGAGGCCCTGGCGTTCGTAGAAGTGCAGGGCCGAGACGGCGACTCCGGCGCGTTCGGCGACCTGGCCGACGGTGAGTTCCTTGACGATGGGTGCCACGCCCTCATCCTAGGACGTTGCCGTTGGTGCGGTGGGTGCCGGTGAGGGCGTACAGGCGTGCGTAGGCGCCGCCGCGGACGAGGAGTTGGTGGTGGGTGCCGGTTTCGGTGACGCGTCCCTTGTAGAGCAGCAGGATGCGGTCGGCGGTGCGGGCCTGGGTGGGTTGGCGGGTGAGCAGGAGGAGGCCGGTGTGGGGTGTGGGCGTGGGGCAGGGGGTGTGGGGTGGTGGGTCGGTGAGTAGGAGGAGTCGGGTGTTGGTGCGTTGGGCGTAGGTGTCGCGGGCCTGGTGGATGCGGGGGGTGAGGTGGGCGGGCAGGGCGGTGAGGGGGGTGTGCAGGTGTGCGGGGTCCAGGCCGGTGTGGGCCAGGGTGTGGGCCAGGTGGGGGTCGCCTGGGTCGGGTGTGCTGTGGCCGGTGATGGTGTGGGCCAGGGTGGGGTGGGGGTGGGTGGTGAGCAGGTGGGGGTTGGTGTGGGTGGTCAGGCGGCCGTGGGTGGGGGTGCTCTGGCCGGTGAGCAGGTGGGTCAGGGCGGTGGTGGCGGTGGTGGACAGGCCGACCAGGGCGAGGTGTTCGCCGGGGTGGATGGTCAGGTCCAGGTGGTCCAGGAGGCGGGTGCGGGCTTGGGTGAGGGACACGTCGTGAAACTCCACCAGGGGTGTGGTGGGTGCGTGGGTGTGGTCGGGGTTGCGGCGTGGTCTGCCTCGGTTGGAGAGCCTCACGGGTGTCCGTTCGTGTGGTGTGGTCGTCACCTGCCTGGGATTGTCTCGCACCGGCGGGAGTTCTCGTGATATTTCCGTGACCTTGGTCTCGTGGGCGGGGCGCGGAGTGGCCGGTGGGGGTGGTGGACTCTCGTGGGGGCGTCCTGGTGTGGATGGCAGGAAGGGTGGGGTGGGTGACCTTGTGGTCATCGTGCGGGGGCGGTGGGATGGGGCCATGGTTCACGAGGTGGTCGTCGTCGTCTTCGACGGGGTGCAGAGTCTGGACGTGACGGGCCCGTTGGAGGTCTTCTCCGGTGCGGCGCGGGAGCCGGGGGCGTGTTACCGGGTGCGTACCGCCTCGTTGGGCGGTGGGCCGGTGACCTGTTCCAACGGGTTGGTGCTGGTGCCCTCCGCGGCCTTGGAGGAGGTGGAGGGGGTCGACACCCTGGTGGTGCCCGGCGGTGAGGGCGCCCGGCGCGGGGACGGGGCGCTGGTGGAGTGGTTGCGCGGGCGCTGCGGGGATGCGGGGCGGGTGGTGTCGGTGTGCACGGGGGCGTTCCTGTTGGCGCGGGCGGGGGTGTTGGACGGGTTGCGGGCCACGACGCACTGGGCGCACTGTGAGCGTTTGGCGCGGGAGTTTCCGCGGGTGCGGGTGGATCCGGAGCCGATCTTCGTGCGGCAGGGGCGGGTGGTGACCTCCGCGGGGGTGTCGGCGGGCATCGACATGGCGTTGGCGCTGGTGGAGGAGGACCTGGGGCGGCAGGTGGCGTTGACGGTGGCGCGGTACCTGGTGGTGTTCCTGCGCCGCCCGGGTAACCAGGCGCAGTTCTCGGCGCCGTTGTCGGCGCAGGTGGCGCAGCGTCCGGCGGTGCGGGAGGTGCAGCACTGGGTGGTCGAGCATCCCGAGGGTGAGGCGTCGGTGGAGGCGTTGGCGCGGCGGGTGGGGTTGTCGCCGCGCCAGTTCGCGCGGGTGTTCGCGCGTGAGGTGGGGTGTACGCCGGGCCGGTATGTGGAGCGGGTGCGGTTGGAGGCGGCCCGGCGGTGGTTGGAGGAGAGCGATGCCGGGGTGGTGGCGGTGGCGCGCCGGTGCGGGTTCGCCTCGGCTGAGGTGATGCGGCGGGCGTTCGTGCGGGCGTTGGGGTGTTCGCCGGCGCAGTACCGGGAGCGGTTTCGTCCGCAGGGTGTGTGAGTTCTTCCTGGTGGGTGTTCTCGCCTGTGGTGGCGGGGTCGGTGTCGTCGTGGGTGGAGGGTGGAGGGTCGTGATCGGGCGGCGGCGGTGACCTGGTGCCCGGTCGGACTCAGTACCGCAGCAGGGACGCCGCACCGTCCGTCGCACGGACAGGGGGCAGGATCTCGGTGAAGGCGGCACCGCCCAGAGCGGCGGCGCGCAGCGGCGCCGCGTCCGCGCTCGCCCGCAGACCTGCGCGGGCCGAGGTGTGGGTACGGCCTCCGTCCACGTAGACCAGTTCCTCGGCCGCCGACTGGACGCGGGCATCGAACCCGGAGCGGGCCGGGGAGTTGCCGGGGTCCCTGGCCGCGGCGGACTGGAGGCGCGCGGCGGTGTCCTTGCCCGTCCCGGTGTGCCTGCTCGTGGCCTCTGCCCGTGCGCTGACCAGATCGCTGCCCTTTCCGGCCTGTCTTGTCCGCCTCCTGTCAGGCTCTGGAGGCCCTGGCTCCGCGACGTGGCGGGGTGCGGGTGCGCTGCGTGGGTGAGCGCCGTCACCGGCTCGGAGGGCGGGGGCCGGGTAGGAACACGGCACTTGTCGTCCCCCGGTTTCGAGGAGTTGTGGTCTGTGGAGCATGTAGCTGGTGTCGGTTCGGGTGTGGACCGCGTCGTGGAGCAGTACCGGGGTTTCGCCCAGCACTGTGCGGTCGCCGGCGCTCCCGCATACGCGCGTGTGGCCCGTGCGCTGGCCGAGGACGAGCAGGTGCTGGGGTTGGTGGCCTCACTGCCGGCGGGCAACAAGCGCCAGCCCAACCTGTTGTTGGGGGCGGTGCGGTTCCTGGGCGGTCCGGTGTCCTCGTGGGAGGAGTTCCGTGCCTGGCTGGTGGAGCACTGGGAGCAGGTGCGCGCGGTGGTGATGGAGCGCTACACCCAGACCAACGAGGTGCGCCGGTGCGCGAGCCTGCTGCCGGTCCTGGCGGGGTTGGAGGGGCCGCTGGCGTTGGTGGAGGTGGGGGCGTCGGCGGGGCTGTGCCTGTATCCGGACCGGTACCGCTACTCCTATGACGGCGGTGCCCCCATCGGTCCGGCGGGCAGTCCGGTGCTGTTGGAGTGTGAGACCTTCGGGCCGGTGCCGGTTCCTGAGCGTGTGCCGCAGGTGGTCTGGCGGGCGGGGATCGATCTGAACCCGTTGGATGTGCGCTCGGGCGAGGACGTGCGGTGGCTGGAGGCGCTGATCTGGCCGGGTCCGCACGAGGCGGGGCGTCGGGAGCGGTTGCGCGGGGCGGCGCGGGTGGCTGCGCAGGACCCGCCGCTTGTGGTGGCCGGTGACCTGGTGGAGCAGTTGCGTCTGGTGGCGCGGCGGGCTCCCCGGGACGCGCGGTTGGTGGTCTTTCACAGCGCGGTGCTGGCCTACCTGCCCGGTGAGCGGCGTGATGCGTTCGTCGCGGCGGTGCGGGAGCTGGAGGGGCACTGGGTGTCGAACGAGGGGTGGCGGGTGCTGCCGGACCTGGTGGGGTCGCGCCCCGGGGTGGACGGTGACTTCACGGTGGCGTTGGACGGGCGTGTGGTCGCTTTCGCCGGTGAGCACGGGCAGAGGCTGACCTGGGCCGCCTGAGTCGGGTGGTGCCCGGTGCGGGCCCCGCTCCCCTGGTGGGGGCGGGGCCCCGGGTGTGTCGGGTTACCAGGGGTGGGGGTGGGCGTCGACCTCGGCGATGAGCTGGGCCTTGCGCCGGGGTGGGAGGAAGGAGGCGGTGAAGGAGTTGCGGGCCAGTTGGCGCAGTTGGTCGCCGTTCAGTCCCAGGTGGGTGTGCAGGGCCTGGAAGTTGTCGTGGACGTAGCCGCCGAAGTAGGAGGGGTCGTCGGAGTTGACGGTCACCAGCAGGCCGGCGTCCATGAGGGCGGGCAGGGGGTGTTGGGCCAGGTCGGGGACGGCGCGCAGGCGCACGTTGGACAGTGGGCACACGGTCAGCGGGATCTGGGTGGTGGCCAGGTGGGCGACCAGATCGGTGTCGTCCAGGCAGCGGATGCCGTGGTCGATGCGCTGGGCGCCCAGCAGGTCCAGGGCCTGCCAGATGTAGGAGGCGGGTCCCTCCTCGCCGGCGTGGGCGACGCGGTGCAGGCCCAGGTCGCGTGCGGCGGTGAAGACCTCGGTGAAGTTCTCGGGCGGGTTGCCGACCTCGGCGGAGTCCAGGCCCACGGCGCTGATGTGCTCCAGGTGGGGGCGGGCCTGGTGGAGGGTGTCCAGGGCCTCGGCGGCGGGGCGGTCGCGCAGGAAGCACAGGATGAGGGTGGTGCTGATGCCGTGGGTGTCCTGGCTGGTGTCCAGGGCGGCGGCCAGGCCGTTGACGACGGTGTCCATGCTGAGGCCGCGGCTGGTGTGGGCCTGGGGGTCGAAGAAGATCTCGGCGTGGCGTACCCCCTGGGTGGCGGCGCGGGCCAGGTAGGCGTTGGCCAGGTCGGTGAAGTCGGCTTCGGTGCGCAGTACGTCCATCAGGGAGTAGTACAGGTCCAGGAAGGACTGCAGGTCGGTGAAGGAGTAGGCGCGGCGCAGGTCCTGGACGTCGGTGTAGGGCAGGGTCAGGCCGTTGCGGTGGGCCAGGGTGAAGGCGAGTTCGGGTTCGAGGGTGCCTTCGATGTGCAGGTGCAGTTCGGCCTTGGGGATGGGCATGGTGTCGGTGTGGCCCTTTCGGTGTGGGTGGTGTGTGGCCATTGTGGCTGATGGATGGGGGTGTGGTGGTCCGGGGCGCGGTGGGTGGGGGCATGTGGGGGGCCTGGCCGTGCGGGTGCGGGGCGGGTCTGGTGGGTGGTGTCGGTCTTTCGTGCGGGGGCTGGTGCGCTGAAAGGGCGTGTGGTGGGTAGGTTCGCGGCGTCGTGTCGCGCGGGTTGTCGAGGAGGTCGTGGGTGGGGATCGATGTGGGTGCGGTGCGTGCGGAGACTCCGGCGGTGGCCGAGGTGGTGCATCTGAACAACGCGGGTTCGTCGCTCTCGCCGGTGCCGGTGGTGGACGCGGTGGTGGGGCATGTGCGGTTGGAGGCGCGCATCGGCGGTTATGAGGCGGCTGAGCGTGCCGAGGCCGCGGTGGAGGGTTTCTACACCGGTGTGGCGCGGATGGTGGGGGCCCGCCCGGAGGAGATCGCTTTCGTGGAGAGTGCCACGCGGGCGTGGGAGTTGGCGTTCGGTTCGGTGGCCTTCGAGGCGGGGGACCGGGTGTTGACCACCACCAGTGAGTACCCCAGTAACGCGTTGGGGATGGTCAAGGCCGCCCGTGAGCGGGGGGTGCGGGTGCAGGTGGTGGGTGATGACGCCTCGGGGGTGATGGATCTGGAGGCGTTGGAGCGCGAGTTGGACCGGGGCGGGGTGCGGGTGGTGGCGGTCAACCACATGCCCACCCACAACGGGTTGGTCAATCCGGCTGAGCGGATCGGGGCGCTGTGCCGCCGGGCGGGGGCGTTGTTCCTGTTGGACGCGTGCCAGTCGGTGGGCCAGTGGGATCTGGATGTGGAGCGGCTGGGGTGTGACGTTTTGGCGGCCACGGGGCGCAAGTATCTGCGCGGGCCGCGGGGGACGGGGTTCTTGTACGTGAGGTCGGGGGCGGATCTGGGTGAGCCGCCGGTGGTGGATGTGTCCTCGGCGCACTGGGAGGGGCAGGGGTACCGGGTGCGTGAGGACGCGCGCCGGTTCGAGAGCTTCGAGCGCAGTGTGGCCGGGCAGATCGGGTTGGGTGTGGCCGCGGGTTACGCGGTGGATGTGGGATTGGCGGCGATCCAGGAGCGGGTGGGGTCGTTGGCCGGTTACGCCCGGGAGCGGTTGTCGCAGGTGGATGGTGTGCGTGTGCTGGACCGGGGGGCGCGGCGGTCGGGGATCGTGACCTTCGCGGTGGAGGGGGCCAGCGCCGAGCGGGTGCACGCCTTTTTGGGACGTGCGGGGGTGAACGTGAGTGTGGCCAGGGTGTGGAACCAGGTGTGGGAGCGCGATGTGGGGGTGGATGAGGCGGTGCGTGCCTCGGTGCACTACTTCAACACCGAGGAGGAGGTCGAGACGCTGGTGCGCCTGGTCAAGGAGCGTTAGGCGTCGGGGTGTTTCCGTCCGCGGATCATGGGCGCCTACGCGGCCGTGGACCGGTGGTCGGCCACCAGTGGCGCCCAACCGTGCGGGGTGTTCAGGGAGGTCTATCCGGCGGCCTGGGAGGACGTGGCCGACGACGAGGTGTTCGCGCTGGTGACGGTGGTGGCGTTGCGCGTTCAGGGGGTGGCGGCCCGCACCCGGGTGGGTTTCGCGTCCTACCTGGTGGAGGGCTTCGCGTGTGACCACGTGGTGGTCGAGCACTGGGACGGGTCGCGGTGGGTGTGGGCCGACACCCAGTTGGATCCGGGGTGGGAGCGGGGGTGGACGTGCTCGACCTTCCCCGGGGGCGGGACGCGGTGGGGGCGGCCTTCGCCAGTGCGGCGCAAGTGTGGTCGGCGTACCGTGCGGGGTTGGTGGACGCGGGCGGGTACGGGGTGTCCCCGGAGTCGCCGCTGCGGGGCGGGTGGTTGGTGCGTGACTACGTGCTGTTGGAGTTGGCCCGCCGACAGGGGGATGAGGTGTTGCTGTGGGACAGGTGGGGTGAGAGTGAGCTGGTCGATGAGGTGGCCGCTCTGCTGGTGGCGGCTGACGGCGGGGACGGTGCGGCGGAGGAGGAGTTGGCGGCCTGGTATGCGCGTGATGGGCGGTTGAGGCCGCGGGGGCGGGTGTACTGCGCCTCACCGTCGGGGTATCGGGGGTGGGTGGGCCTGGTCTGGCGGGTGGGTGAGCCCGCCGTGTGAGCCGGCCCGGTGGTGGACCCGGGCCGTGCTGCCCGGGTAGGCCGGGTGGGATGGGCGGGGCGGGAGCGCTGCCGGGTCCGTCTTGGGGGTCGCCCGGGCGGGGGTCAGCGGAGGGTCAGGCGGGTGTGTTCGCGCACCACGGGGGCGGGTTTGCCGGTGAGCGCGCCGGCCAGGAGGCGGCTCACGCCCGGGAGCGCGGCCAGGCGCAGGGCGGCGCGGCGCATGAGCAGCCGGGTGCGGGTGGGGGGAAGGAACCAGTGGGCGGTGCGCAGGGCGGAGCGTTGGCGTTCCCGGACCAGGGGGCGCCACTGCTGTTCGTAGCTTCGCAGGCCCTGGGGCACGTCGGGGGCCGAGGCCAGGTGTTCGGCCAGGACGAAGGCGCCGCCCACGGCCAGTGATGCGCCCTGGCCCGCGAGCAGGGAGACCGCGCCGCAGGCGTCGCCGAGCAGGACGGTGCGTCCCCGGCTCCAGTGGGATACCAGGCTCTGGGAGACCTGGTCGTAGTAGATGTGCTCGGGTTCGGGGCAGTGTTCCAGGGCGCGGGGGACCAGCCAGCCCAGGTCGGCGTGGGTGTGGCGCAGGGTGGCGCGTGGGTCGTGGGGGCGGTCGGGGGTGGGGCTGCGGTGCACGGTGAAGGCGGCCACGCTTCCGTCGCGGAGCCCGTACAGGCCCATCTGGGCGCCGATGGTGTCGGTGAGGTAGAAGCCTCCCTCGACCTGGGCGTGGATGTGGGGGTCGGTGAAGGTGAAGGCGGCGGTGTGGAAGCCCAGGTAGCGCAGGTGGTCGGTTTCGGGTCCCCAGAGCAGGCCGCGCACGGTGGAGTGGATGCCGTCGGCGCCGATGAGCAGGTCGCCGGTCAGGGTGTGGCCGTCGGTGAGGGTGACCTGGACCGTGTCGCCGTGGTCGTGGACTTGGTGCAGGGGGGAGTCGTAGCGCAGGTCCACGTCCGGGTGCAGGCTCTGGCGTAGCGCGTGTTCGAGGTCGGGGCGCGTGAGGGAGACGATGCCGGCGTTGGCGAACTGTTGGATGCCCACCGAGGCGCGGGGTGTGCCGTTGTGGTCGACGAAGGTGGCCTTGTCGATGTCGTATCCCAGCTCGTGCAGGCGGGGCAGCAGGCCCATGAGTTCGGCGGCCTGGTAGCCGGGGCCGAAGAAGTCGATCATGTAGCCCTGGGTGCGTGGCCTGGGTGCCTTCTCCAGGACGGTGACCTGCCAGCCGTGGGTGTGGAGTCGGTGGGCGGCGGCCAGGCCGGCGATGCCGGCTCCGCAGATGATGGCTCTCATCGTGGTGCTCCTGTGTGGTCGTCGGGTGTGAGGAGTCGGCGCAGGACGGGTTCGACGGTGGGGCCGGTCAGGTCGGGGTCCAGTGCGCGGTGGAGCATGACGCCGTCCAGGGTGGCGGCCAGGACGGCGGCGGTGGCTCGGGGGTCGGGGACGGCCGCGGCGGTGAGCCAGGTGGTCAGTCGCTGGCGCAGCAGGTCCAGGACCTGGGTGATGGCGCGGCGCAGGTCCTGGTCGCGGGTGGCGGCCAGGTAGGTCTCGGTGACCAGGCATGAGGCGGGGTCGTCGCCGGGGTAGCGGTCCAGGTCGGCCAGGATGAGGGCGAGTCCTTCCCGGGGTGTGGTCTGGTCCAGTTGTGCGGTGGCTTCTTCGGCGATGGTGTGCAGGGTCTGGATGGCGGCTTCGGTGAGCAGGGCCTGCAGGGAGGCGAAGTGGTAGTGCACCAGGCCGGGGCCGACCCCGGCGCGTTGGGCGAGGGTGCGGGTGCTGACCGCTGACCATCCGCGTTCGCTGATCAGTTCGGTGGCTGCCTGGAGTAGGCGTTTGCGTACTTGTTCGCCTTGTGTCGCTGCCGTCACCGTGCCACCTCTTGGTCATCTGCCTTGGGCGATTGTCTTGGTCGGTCGCCCAATTCCGAGGATGGCACAGTGCCGCGTCGAGGGCAAGGCCGGGAGCGATGACCGGGGAAGCCGCCCTGCTTTTGGGCACGGCGCCGGTGCGTCGCGAGGTGGTGAGGGGGCGGGTGTGTCAGATGGCGCGGGCCAGGGTGATGATCTCGGGGCTGTCGGGGGTCAGGGGTGAGCGGTCCCAGCCGCCGAAGCGCTCGACCGCGCCCAGCCCCGCCCGCCGCAGCAACCGGTCCAGGTGGTGGGCGTCCATGAAGCGCAGGGTGCTGTGGGTGAGCAGGGGTGTGTCCCAGGCCGGGCTGGTGGTGGTGCTGGTAAAGGACACCGACCCCTCAGGTGTGGGCGGGGTGGCGTCGTTGACGTCGGTGATGGGCACGCCCTGGGGTGTGGTCGCGTGCTGAGGGTGGTCGGTGGTCCACCTCTGCCAGGCCCGGGCGGCGGGGTTGCGGGTCTCGAAGGCCGCCAGGGCGCCCGGGGCCAGGGCGCGACGCATCGCGGTCAGTGCTGCGGTGGCCTCGGTGTCGGTGCGCAACTCCTGGAAGGCGTGGCCCGTCATGGTGACCAGATCGAACTCCCCCTCCCAGGCGTGGGTGGACAGATCGCCGTGCGTCCAGGTGATGTCGGTGCGTGCGCGTGCCACCTCCAGCATGGCTTGGGCCGGGTCCACACCGACCAGGGTGCCGGTGTGGCCGTGTTCGCGTGCGCGGTGGAGCAGGTGGCCGGTGCCGCAGCCCACGTCCAGCACCCGGGATGCGCCCATGACCAGGTCCAGGTAGAAGTCGTCGCAGGCGCCCCAGGGGTTGAGGGTGTCGTAGAGGGCGGCCACGGCCGGGCAGTCGTAGGGGTTGTCGCTCATGGGGGCAGTGTGCCGCAGGCCGGTGGGGTGGTCACCGGGTTTTCCGCGAGGGGACGCACGCGGGGCGCGGCGTTCACCTGCCGGATCCGGTCTGGGCGCGGTGGCCCTTGGGACGGGAACCGTGCCGGCCCGGGCATAGGACGGTGGCGTCGTCGGCCAGGTGTTCGCCGCGCGCGCCGGTGACCGCGAAGGCCAGGACCCGTACGACCTCACGGGGGTCGCCGCCGTGGTCGAGGAGGATCTGGCGGGCCTGCCCTGCCCGGCCGGTGCGGTGTGTGCGGCGCCTCGGGAGCGCCGCACACGGACGGGCCCGTCAGGGCTGGAGTAGGGCCTTGGCGGCCCGTTCGGCGTCGTCGAAGGTGTTGTACAGGTGGAAGGACAGGCGGGTGCGGCCGCCGCGCCGGGTGGTGACGATCCCGGCCCGGGCCAGGCGCTCGAAGGCCTCGGGCATGTCGGTGGAGGTGATCGCGGAGTGTGCCGGCTCCTGGCCCAGGGCGGCGCGGAAGTGGTCGGTCAGGGCGGTGTTGTGCTCGCGTACCCGTTCCAGGCCCACCTGTAGCAGGACCTGGGCGGAGGCGGCGGCGGTCAGGGCCGCGAACCAGTTGGGCGAGATGTCGAAGGCGCGCGCGGTGGGGGCCAGGTCCATCTCGGTGGCGTACATGGCCGAGGCCGCCTCGCGTGCGGCGGCCGGGCCGGCGTTGTTGGGCCGCAGCTTCTTGCGCAGGTCGGGGGACAGGTAGGCCAGGGCCAGGCCGCGCGGGGCCATGAGCCACTTGTAGGCGGAGGCGATCAGGGCGTCGAAGTCGGTGGCCCGCAGGGGCGTCCATCCGGCGGCCTGGGTGGCGTCGGCCACGACCAGGGCGCCGTGGGCGCGGGCGGCGGCCACGATGTCCTGGGTGGGGGCGAGCTGCCCGTGGGCGGAGTGCACCAGGCTGAAGGCGACCAGGTCGGTGTCCCCGTCCACGGCCCGGGCCAGGTCCGGCAGGGGGACGGCGCGCACGGTGATGCCGCGGTCGGCCTGGGCGTGCCAGGGGAAGACGATGGAGGCGAAGTCGCCTTCGGGGACCAGGACGCGGGCGCCGTCGGGAAGGCTGGCGGCGATGGTGCCCGCGATCTGGGCGGTGCTGGTGCCCAGGGTGAGGTCGTTGGCGGGTGCGCCCACCAGGGCGGCCAGGCGGGTGCGGGCCTGTTCCGTTTCCCGGCCCCAGTCGGCGGGGTCGCCGGTGGCGGTGCGCCAGCTCTGCATGGCCCGGGTCAGGGCCTGGTGCGCGGGGGCGGGCGGGATGCCGTACTGGGCGGTGTTGAGCCAGACGGTGTCGGTGTTCCACAGGTCGGGGATCGTGTCCATGGGGTGAGTGTTTCAGGCGGTGGTGTGCAGGGCGCGGCGGAGGCCGCGTTCGACGATGCCGGGCACGGTGTCGCGGTCGGGGAGGTCTGTGTCGGGCAGGCGCGGGGCCGGCGACCGGGGCAGGTGCATGGCTAGGGCGCACAGGTCGGTGCGGGCGCCGCCCAGGGGCCGCCGGGTTGCGGGTGGTGGTCAAGGCGCGGGCGCACGAGGGTGTGCTCTTATTCGGCGTCGAAGAACAGTAGGTCCTTCGACGCCGGTGAGGGCGTGGGCCGGACCGGTAGCCCGGCACCGGTTGACCCGCCGCCCGCGCCCACCCTGGGGCCCGGTTGGAGCGGGGAGGGCGGGCGGCGGGGCTGGTCGGGCGACTGCCTCAGGCGCCTGGGGCGCAGAAGGGGCCCTCGTCTTCGAAGACGAGCCCGGCGAAGCGCTCGCCGATGCGGTGGTGTGTGGCGGCGTCGGGGTGGAGCTGGTCGGGCAGTGGCAGTTCGGCGAAGTCCGCCTCGCCGTAGAGGTCGAGGCCGTCGAGGTAGCTCAGGCCGGGGTCCTGGGCCGCCCGCTGGCGCACGATGCGGGCCAGCTCCTCACGGATGACGGTGAGCGTCAGCTTCCCGGCGGCGCGCTCGTCGGGGTCGCCGGTGGCCCGGAACCGTAGTTCTCCGGCGCTCAGGGCGCTGAGGTCGAAGGCGCCGGGCCCCGGGGTGTCCTCGTGGATGGGGCAGTACAGGGGAGAGACGACCAGCAGCGGCGCGGTGGGGTGGCCCTCGCGGATGGTGTCGAGGAAGCCGTGCACGGCCGGGCCGAGGGCACGCAGGCGCATCAGGTCGGCGTTGACCAGGTTGATGCCGATCTTGACGCTGATCAGGTCGGCGGGTGTGTCGCGCATGGCGCGGGCGGTGAAGGGGTCGAGCAGCGCGCTGCCGCCCAGGCCGAGGTTGACCAGTTCCACGCCGCCCAGGGAGGCGGCCCGTGCGGGCCAGGTGGTGGTGGGGCTGGCGGCGTCGGAGCCGTGGCTGATCGAACTGCCGTGGTGCAGCCACACCCTGCGCTCCCCCCGGGGCGCCGCCTCCACGGGGGCGTCGGTGCGCAGGGCGACCAGTTCGGTGGTCTCGTTGTGCGGGAGCCAGATCTCGACGTCCTTGACGCGGTCGGCCAGGCCGGTGAACCGTACCGTGCCGATGGGGCCGGGCTGGTGCTGGGCGGTGCCGGTGGCCAGGTCGATGGTCACGGTGTTGCCGTCGCCCACGCTGGCCTGGTCGGTCAGGCGGCCGTCGACGAGCAGGTCGTACACGCCGTCCGGGCGGGGCGGGGCGCCCCGGTAGACCCTCTTGGTGGGCAGTGTGTCCAGCTCGATGGTGCTGGCCCGGGTGCGCAGTGCCAGGCGTACGCCGGAGGGCTGGGACTCGGCCATGGCCAGTTGCGGGTCGGCGCACTGGGCGCGGGCCCGGGCGGGCAGCCGGTGCGGCAGCACGCCGTGCTCGGTGCGCTCCAGGTCCAGGGCTCCGCGTAGCAGGTCCGGGGTGATGGGTGTGGTGGTCCAGTGGTGTGGGGTGTGCATCGTCTCAGCCTGCTGGTCGGTGTGCGCGTTGCCGTGGTGTGTGGGCGGGGCGCGTGGTCGGGGTCCTGTGGTGGGTGCGGTTCGGGGTCAGGGCGGGGGCCAGTTCCGCAGCAGGGCGTCCAGGGCGTCCAGGGTTCGTGACCAGGTCTGTTGGGTGTCGGGGGCGCTGTGGCTGAACCCTCCTCCCATCTCCAGGCTCACGTAGCCGTGGAAGACGCTGCCCAGCAGCCGGACCGCGTGGGTCTGGTCGGGTTCGGTCAGGTCGTAGCCGCGCAGGATCGCCCGTGTCATCTGGGCGTGTCTGGCGCCGGCGCTGGCGGCCGCGGTGTCGGGGTCGAGTCTGAACTGGGCCGCGGTGTAGCGGCCGGGATGTTCGCGGGCGTAGTCGCGGTAGACGTTGGCCAGGGCGGTCAGGGCGTCCTTGCCGGAGCGGCCCGCCAGGGCGTCGGCGGCCCGGTCGGCGAGCTCCTCCAGGGCGAGCAGGGCGATCCTGGTCCTGAGGTCGTGGGAGTTCCTCAGGTGCGAGTACAGGCTCGCGACCTTGACGTCGACGCGTCTGGCCAGTTCCGAGACGGTCACGTGGTCGAATCCGACCTCGTCGGCCAGTTCCGCTCCCACCCGGGTGAGGCGTTGCGGTGTCAGTCCCGCGCGTGCCATATCCCTCCTTCCGTCTGCCATAGGAGATCATACGTTTGCCTAATGCCTTTAGGCAAATGCCTGTGTGTTGTCGGATCCGTCGCCGGGCGAAGGCGTGTGCCGTTCCCGCCTCCCCAAGGGTCGGCCGAGCGGCCGGGGGAGGCGGGCCGCCCGGGCGGTGAGGTCCGCAGGGCCGGGCGCGCCCACGGGCCCGGGCTCTTGCCGAAGCAGCAAAGAACTTTGTCAGGAGTCGGGGAGCGGACGCAGCATGGGCGGAGAAAGGGGAACAAACATGGACACCACCGCACCGCACAACGCCATCGCCGACCACTACGAGGTCGTCGTCATCGGAGGAGGCGCCGCCGGACTCTCCGGAGCCCTGGCCCTGTCCCGCGCCCGGCGCTCGGTCCTGGTCGTGGACGAGGGCCGGCCCCGCAACGCTCCCGCCGCGGGCGTGCACACCTTCCTGACCCGCGAGGGCACCCCGCCCGCGCAGCTGTTGGAGATCGGCCGCGCCGAGATCACCGGCTACGGCGCCCAGGTGCGCACCGGACGTGTCGTGCACGCCCGGGCCCGGGACGAGGGGGGCTTCGACGTGCACCTGGAGGACGGTGCCGCCCTCACCGCCGACCGGCTCCTGGTCGCCACCGGCCTGGTGGACGAGCTACCCCCGATTCCCGGACTGGCCGAGCGGTGGGGCCGCGACGTCCTGCACTGCCCCTACTGCCACGGATGGGAGGTGCGCGATGAGGCGATCGGTGTCGTGGCCACCAACGCCATGGCCGTGCACCAGGCGCTGCTGTGGCGCCAGTGGAGCTCCCGCGTCACCCTGTTGCAGCACGGGGGCGCGGACCTGGACCGGGGCGAGCGCGACCGGTTGCGCGCACGCGGTGTCGGTGTGGTCGCGGGCCCGGTCTCCAGGGTGCTGACCGAGGACGATCGCCTGGTCGGGGTCGAGACGGCCGACGGCGCCACCGTGGAGCTGCGTGCCCTGGTGGTGGCCACGTACCTGAGGGCCCGCGTGCGGGGCCTGGAGGGACTGGGACTGAAGGTGGCCCAGGCCCAGGCGATGGGGCAGGTCGTGGGCACCCAGGTGGAGACCGACGCCATGGGCGCCACCAACGTGCCGGGCGTGTGGGCGGCGGGCAACGCCGCCACCCCCTTCGACCAGGTCGTCGGTGGTGCGGCCGCCGGGCTGCGGGCGGGCGCGGCGATCAACGCCGACCTGGTCGCCGAGCAGGCCCGTCGGGCCGTGGAGGCTCTGCCCGCCGCCTGAACGGCCTGGGCGGATGCCCGGGGCGGGGCGGCTCCGCGGGTAGGGGGAGCCGCCCCGGCCGGCCTCGTGCGGTGGCCACAGCGGGTGGCCGCCACACGAGGCCGGGCCGTGCCCTCGCGGTGCTCAGCGCAGCGCCGCCGCGTCGATGCCCAGCGCCTCCCGCCAGAGGTGTTCGCCGTGGTCGGTGACCTTCAACGCCCGGCCCGTGCCCGCGGGAACGCACCACTTCCGCTCCAGGGCGTGCCGGCACAGCGCCGCCCCGGCCGCTCCCGCCAGGTGGGGGCGGCGCTCGGTGAAGTCCAGGCACGCGCGTACCAGCGGACGCCGCCCCGTGCGCGGCAGGGGTATGCGCTGCTCGGCGAACCAGGCCAGCCCCGCGTCGGTCAGCGCGAACCCGGTGTCCTGGCGCAGCAGGCCCCGGTGGGTCATCGCCTCGGTGACGGCGCAGCCCAAACGCCCGGCCAGGTGGTCGTAGCAGGTGCGTGCCCGCGCCAGCGCCCGGTCCGCGCTCGCGGTACGCAGGCTGCGGGGGCGCTCGCCCGCGGGGGCGGGTCCGGCCTGGGCGGCCAGGGTCTCCACCAGGTGTGCCGCCCTGGTGTCGGCCAGGCGCACGTAGCGGTGGCGGCCCTGGCGTTCCTGGGCGAGCAGCCCGCCCCCGACCAGCCTGCTCAGGTGGTCGCTGGCGGTGGAGGCGCCCACGCCGGTGTGGCGGGCCAGCTCTCCCGCGGTCCAGGCCCGCCCGTCCAGCAGCGCCAGGCACATCTGGGCGCGGGTGGGGTCGGCGAGCAGGGCCGCCAGGGCGGCCAGGCGGTCTCCGTCGGGGGCGTGCATGTCCTCCAGGATGGGGCACGCACCGTGCGGTGGCGGCCGAAGCGTCGCCGCCGCACGGTGCGGGAGGGCCCGGCTTTCGCTTGGTGGGGGTGTGCGGCCTCTCCCCCGGGTCAGCGGGCGCCGATGAGCACGGTGGCCTCCCGTTCGGGACAGGAGGCCACCTCACAGGACAGGCCGCCCCGGGTGAAGGCCCGCACGGCCGCGTGGACCTGCTGTTCCTGTACCTCCACCAGCAGGTGGCCGCCCGGCGCCAGCCAGCGCCGGGCCCGTGCGGTGACGCGGCGTACCAGGTCCAGGCCGTCCGCGCCGCCGTCCAGGGAGCGGTGGTGCTCGTGCACGCGTGCTTCGGCGGGCAGCAGGGCGATCCGGTCGGTGGGAACGTAGGGCACGTTGGCGACCAGGACGTGGACGCGACCGCGCAGCCGTGGTGGCAGGGCGTGGTACAGGTCGCCGTGGTGCACCGGGTGGCCGGGCAGGTTGCGCCGGGCGCAGGCCACGCTGGCCGCGTCGATGTCGGCGGCGTGCAGGGTGATGTCGTCTCGGGTGTGGGCCAGGACCGCGCCCAGGGCGCCCGAGCCGCAGCACAGGTCGACGGCCACCGCGCCGGGGGTGAGCAGGGAGGCGGCCTTGTGGGCCAGGAACTCGGTGCGGGGGCGGGGCACGAACACCCCCTCGTCCACCTGTATGCGCAGTCCGCAGAAGGCGGCCCATCCCAGGACGTGTTCGAGGGGTAGGCCGGCGCAGCGCCGTTCGACCATCGAGGCCAGCTGGTCGGGGGTGTGCGCGGTGGAGGTGATCAGGTGTGCTTCTTCTTCGGCGAAGACGCAGCCCGCCGAGCGCAAACGTGTGATCAGGGTGGAGAGGGAGACCGAAGAGAGCGGGGACGCCACGAAAGCCTTTCCGAAGGACTGTCGGGCGTTCCGGTCAGGACACGGTGGTGTGTCCCGGGAGGAGGAACGCCCAGCCTGCGACAGCGGTGATCGTTCTCACCTCCTCGGTCGGTTCTTTCGGTGCCCGGCAACCCTATCCCATGCGTGTGGCGCGGTCGGGGTTGCGGGGCGGGAGCGGTATGCGCTGCAGGTCCTGGGCCAGCACGACGTGCCCGTCGAACTCGGCGGCGGCCTGGGTGACGAAGCGGGGGTCCTCCTCCTGCTCGTAGCGTTCGGACAGGTGGGTGAGCACCAGGGTGCCGGCACCGGCGCGGGCGGCGATGCGTCCGGCCTGGCGGGCGGTCAGGTGGCCGTAGGAGCGGGCCAGGTGCTCCTCGGTGTCCAGGTAGGTCGACTCGATCACCAGCAGGTCGGCGTCGCGCGCCAGTTCCACCGCCTGGTCGCATTCGGCGGTGTCCATCACGAAGGCCATGACCTGGCCCCGGCGGGGGCGGGCGCACTGGGCCAGTTCCACCCGGCGGCCGTCGTCGGTGGTGACGGCGCCCTGGTGTTGCAGGCGCCTGATCATGGGGCCGTGCACGCCGTGTGCGGCCAGTCGCTCGGGCAGCATCCGCCATCCGTCCGGTTCGGCCAGCCGGTAGCCGTAGGTGGGGGTGGAGTGTCGCAGCGGCAGCGCGGTGATGCGCAGGTCCGGTTCTCCCACGGGGCAGGACCCGGTGCCGTCGACCGGTTGGGCCACCACGACGTCGGTGTCGTGGAAGGCGGTGGCGTGGCGTAGCCGCTGCCAGTACCGCTGGCCCTGGGCCGGGTAGGCCACGCGCACGGTGTGGGGCACCCGGTCCCGGGCGATGCGCTGGATGGTTCCGGGCAGGCCCAGGCAGTGGTCGCCGTGGAAGTGGGTGATGCACACGCGGGTGATGTCGGTGGCGGCCAGGCCCGCCAGGCTCATCTGGCGTTGGGTGCCCTCACCCGGGTCGAACAGGACGCCGTGGGTGTCCCACCGCAGGAAGTAGCCGTTGTGGTTGCGGCGGCGGGTGGGCACCGCGCTGGAGGTGCCCAGGACGACGAGTTCGCGTACGGACATGGGTGGATCCTGCCACAGGCGGGGTCTGGTCGCCGTGTGGGGCGCCGTGGCCGGCCGGGGGTGTGTTGGCGTGGGCGGAACCGGCTGCTTCCACCCCACGGGGGCCGAGGCCGCGGTGTCCGGGCGGCTCAGGCCTGTGCCAGGTAGAAGCCCCGGGCCTTGTACAGCAGACTCCCCGCGTTCAGGGCCATCAGCAGCGGTACGGCCACCCCGACCAACAGCAGCGGCTGCCCCACGGCCAGGGCGATCACCGCCAGGGCCGCGGCGAAGACCACCAGGGGGAACTGCAGGGCCATGGCGACCCTGTGCGCGGTGGGGCTCGGCCGTCCCAGCGTCCGGGCCGCGACCAGGCAGCCCACACCGTAGGCCAGGGCGATGGCGGCCGTGACGGTGCCCGTGCCCTCCTGCGGCCCGAAGGTGAGCAGGACGGCGAGCAGGAACAGGGCTCCGTTCAGGCACAGGGCCCGCTGGGCGGCGCGCACGATGCCCGGCCGTTCGCGGCGGGGCACGATCCCCGAGGTCTCCCCGTAGGCCCCCTGGCCCGCACCGCTCAGGGCCGCGACCAGGACCACCAGGACCAGCAGGACGCCACAGCCCACGGCCAGCCACAGCAGCGGGCCACCGGAACCTGAGCCCGCGGAGGCGGGGGGAGGGGCCGCCGAGGCCAGGGTGAAGGTGAGGCTCATGGCCCCATGATGGCAGCGGAACCGGGAGTGGGAAGGCCCTGTCGGCATGTTCGTGCCAAGCCGCTTCGAGGCGTGCGCGCGGGCCCGCTCGTCCCAGGGCCGGGCCGGCACCGGCGAAGGGATCGGCCGGGACGCAACCGTTGACGGCCCCGGCCTCTCCTTGGCTGAGGGCCGGGTCTCATCCGCGCTCGCTGAGGTGGTGCTCCAGTTCGGCGGCCCCGGACAGCATCGCCCGCCCGCGCGCGGACAGCCGGTCGCGCCAGTCGCGCAGCGTGGCCTCCAGCGGCTCCAACCCGCCGGCCGAGCGCACCTGGGCGATCAGCGGGGCGATGCGCTCCAGCAGGTAGCCGCCCCGCCTGAGCTGGTGGACCAGCAGGGCGTCCCGTACGTCGGCCTCGTCGTAGACGCGGTACCCGGTCAGCGGGTCGCGGCGCGGGCGCACCAGCCCGGCGCGCTCCCATGTGCGCAGCGTCGCGGGCCGGATGCCGAGCCTTTCGGCCAGCGGCCCGATGAACGTGCTACCGGGCCCGGGTGCCGTGGTGGGCTCTTTCGCGGCGGTGGACTCCAGGTCGCGCAGGGCGTTCTCCACGGCCTGGAGGGTTCGGCGGTCGTCGAGGAGTTGGGCGTGGCCCTCGTCGATGAGGCGCAACGCCTCCTCGGCCTCGCCCCGGTTCACGGCCCGCATGATCGACGCCGCCGTCTGGTGGCCGTGGCCGGGCACGAGAGCCAGGAACGCGCGCAGGGCCCGCGCGTGCAGCGGGGTGTAGGTGCGGTAGCCGTGGGGTGTGCGGTCGGCGGGCGGAAGGATGCCGTCGGCCTCGTAGTTCCTGACGGCCTGCGTGGACAGACCGTGCCCGCGCGCCAGATCGATCGGCCTGAGCTGTCTGCTGCTTTGAAGGTTTTCCGCCATATCCCTGATGATATCGCTGATAAGTTTCAACCGATGGTTCAACGATACCGTTGAAGGTATGGCTACTGACATCAGGAACACCGCCCACGCCGTCGAGGCCGCCGCCGCCATGAAGCTGGTTCCGGGTCGGCCGCGGCTGCTCGCCCTGGGCGAGCCCACCCACGGCGAGGGCACTCTGCTGGACCTGCGCAACGAGCTCTTCCGGCAGCTCGTCGAGCAGGAGGGCTACCAGAGGATCGCGGTCGAGAGCGACTGTGTGATGGGCCTGGCCGTGGACGACTACGTCACCTCGGGCACGGGCACCCTCGACGAGGTCATGGAGCACGGATTCAGCCACGGATGGGGAGCCTTCGCCGCCAACCGCGAACTGGTGCGCTGGATGCGAGCCCACAACGAGGGCCGGCCCGCGTCCGAGCAGCTCCGCTTCGCCGGCTTCGACGGCCCGCTGGAGATCACCGGCGCCGCGAGCCCCCGACAAGCCCTCGCCGCGCTCCACGGATACCTCGCCGCGAGGGTGGAGGCGGACCTGCTTCCCTGTACCGCGCGAACGCTGGACCGCCTGCTCGGCGCCGACGACCGGTGGACCGACTCCGCCGCGATGATGGACCCGTCCCGGTCCGTGGGGCGCTCGGCCGGGGCCGGGGAGCTGCGGCTGCTCGCCGACGACCTGGTGGCGCTGCTCGACGCGCAGACGCCGCACCTGGTCGCGGCGTCCTCACAGGAGGACTGGGAGCGGGCGCGCCTGTACGGCCGTACCGCCATCGGCCTGCTGCGCTACCACTACTGGATGGCCGACACCTCGCCAGGCCGCATGGCGCGGCTGCTCGGCGTGCGGGACTCGATGATGGCCGCCAACCTGCTCGCTCTCGCCGAACGGGGTCCGGTACTGGTGAACGCCCACAACGGTCATTTGCAGCGAAGCAAGAGCACCATGCGGATGGGTGGCCTGCCGGTGGAGTGGTGGAGCGCCGGCGCGATCGTCAGCGCGCACCTGGGCGAGGAGTACGCCTTCCTCGCCACGGCGCTCGGAACGATCCGCCACCAGGGGGTGGACGCCCCGCCACCGGACACCGTGGAGGGACTGCTGTACGCGCTACCGGAGCAGCGTTGCCTGGTCGACGCCCGTCGGCTGGCCGCCGCGCTCGCCGACGCGACGCCCGCGCCCCGCGTGTCCCCCTGGTTCGGCTACTCCCCGCTGGACCCGGCCCACCTGGCGGACAGCGAGGGCATCGTGTTCGTCAAGGATCTCGCGCAGGGCTAGTGCCACCCTCGGCGGCCGGGAACCCCGGCCGCCGACCGGCCGCGGGACGGTGCGGTGACAGGCGAGCGCACCCCCGCATGGCGCGCCGTGCTCGCGCCATACGCCCGCGGGTACGGCGTCGGCGCGCTTCAGGACGGTGCTGTGACCGATGGCCGCGACAGTCGTTGTCCGGTAGTGTTCGAACGCGAACCTACTCATCAGTAACATGGGTTGTCCCAGGAGGCACCATGCCCACCCTCGAACGCGACGGCGACGTCTTCGTCCTCGACATCGGCGACACCGAGAACCGCTTCCACCCCGACTGGATCGCCTCGGTCAACGCCCTCCTGGACGAGGTCGACAAGGCGGAGGGCCCCAAAGCCCTCGTGAGCGCCGCGACCGGCAAGTTCTTCACCAACGGCCTGGACCTGGACTGGCTGATGGCCAACGCCGACTCCCAGAGCGCATACGTCATCAGCGTCCACGCCCTGCTCGCACGCGTGCTGTCCCTGCCGATGATCACCGTCGCCGCCATGCAGGGACACACCTTCGCCGCGGGCGCCATGTTCTCCCTGGCCCACGACTTTCGCGTCATGCGCGCCGACCGCGGATACTGGTGTCTGCCCGAGGTCGACATCAACATCCCCTTCGCCCCCGGCATGAGCGCCCTCATCCAGGCCCGGCTCACACCCCAGACCGCGCACGAGGCCATGGTCACCGGACGCCGCTACGGGGGCACCCAAGCGCAGGCCGCCGGAATCGTCGACCACACCGCCGGAGAGGACGAGGTTCGTTCGGCGGCGATCGAACTGGTCCGCCCGATGGCCGCCAAGGCCGGTCCGGTCCTGGGCACCATCAAGACCCGTATGTACGCCCCCGCCCTCGAACTGCTCAAGGACACCGACAACACCCTCGGCTGAGGGGCGAACCCCACGCCAGATGGCGCTCAACGGCCACGACGTCTGTCACGGTCCGTGGCTCGGCCGCCGTTGGGGCCGAGCCACGGACGCGAGTCCGCACCACCGCGCCCGCCCATCGGCGCGGCCCTGCGCAGGCGACCGGCCGCGTCGCACCGCCCCTGAGCACACGGAACGTGCCCGTATCTGGGATCGGGATGTCCGAGCCCATGGCGGTGCAGCTGCGGGCCGAACCGGACGGCGACGCCGTCAAGGTCACCATCGGGGACATGGCCACCTGTCGGGCGCCGGACCGGTTCGGACTCCTGTGAGAGGACTCTTTGCGCGCTCGTGTGGACTGCCGCGGAAACGAACGCCTCCCGGGCGGTCAGAGCTGGTGAGGAACCTTCCGCCCCGGCATGGACAAACGGCTCGATCGCGAATCCGCTGCCGTGCCGGGCCCGCGCGGTGCGATGGAGAGCACTGCGGCCAGGGCGGGACGAACGCGAGAAAATCCGAGATAAGGGTCGCGGGAAGAACAGGAGGTGATCGGTCAGTTGAACTGCGTGATAAAGGTGCCGGCTCCGTCAGCATAGTGCTCAGCGTAAATGGCATTGTTCGGGTACACCGAGATGCGCACGTTGGCGTTGCTGCCAGGGGTGACCGTCTTCCATGAAGTCCATGAGGTGCCCCCCATGTGCGAGTAGTAGACCCGGACCTTGATCCTGGACCCACAGTTCCCGACCGTGTGGGTCTGGGCTATATGCCGGGTGATCCAGCCATACGCCATTCCTCCGTGGCCGCTACACTGCCGGCTTTCGGTCGAGTCCGCCGACGCCGTGACGGGAAGCCCCAGTACACTGACTACGACCAGTGCGCTGACCAAAAAGGTCCTGACCCGCGATCGACGTGCCAACATGGATGCGCTCCCATCAGTCCAATTCCTGCAGTGACGCATGTCACCGTAGCATGGGGCCATTAATGTCACCATCCCTTCTGGGGTCCCCATATCGGACCTGCCGCATTTGCTTACCGAGTTGGTCGTTCGGGATCGAAGGCCGGGTTTTCGGGGTTTTATTGCTGGTCACAGGTGTGGATGAGGTCGCGAAGCGCTTCGGTAATCCCAGAGAATCGGCTCACCGGCACCCGGGCGGGTTTGAGTTTGAGAGCCCGGTCCAAGCCCTGTTCTCGTATAGCTACCGCCAGGTGATGTGTAGTGCTGAACAACTACTCGGGGTCCAAACCAGGTAATCCTGAAAAGGGCAGCGGGCAGACCACCGGGACCGCCATGGCCCTGCGCACCCGATTGCGTACGTGCGAACACCCGCGATTCGCGCGAGAGGTTGCGCGATTCCTGCCCGCGGCCGCTCCCGCGCACCGGGATGCGCCCTCTCGGACCCCGGTGGTTTTCTCGGGAAATCCAGCACTGAGCGACCGGAGTGCTTGGTCAACGACCAGGTGACGGGACTGGGCGGACTGGTGGTGCCCAGCACCGTGTGCGACCACCCCTGCATCGGGGGTCGGGAATGGCAGGAGCCGTTGATCGAGTGATCTGTATTCTTCGGGGTTCCCGCCGCTCCGGTCGCTGTGTGTTCGTCGGGGCGTAGCGGTTCCAGTTTCCTTCCGTCTGGGCCACCGACCCGGGTGGTGGTCTTGTTGTGAGATCCCAGAGCCTGAGCGATGACCGGAGCAGGGACCTGGAGTACGAGTCACAAGCTACTTTGCGGCTCGCCGTAGCTTCGGAGGAACTGGGCCGGATAGGGTCAATTCGTCTATGTGATCACCGACGCTCTGGGCTCGGTGCACCGAGGAGCCGTCGATGCGCCACTTCGATTCCAGGTACGCCGCACGTCTGGCTGCCTACGGGGCCGTGGCTACTCGTCTGTCGTTGTTGAGCGACCGGCGACTCGGTGACGTCGTCTCGTCAGCCTCTGCGGTTGGATCCGGCATCGGCGGCAGATCCGCGGAATCAGACATCGACGGAACGCGGGTCTTCGTTAAGAGGGTGCCGTTGACCGACGTCGAGACCCAGCCGGAAAATGTCAGGTCCACGGCGAACCTCTTCGGCCTGCCGATGTTCTACCAGTACGGGGTGGGCTCGGCCGGGTTCGGTGCCTGGCGGGAACTGGCGGTCCATACTATGACCAGCGACTGGGTCCTGGAAGGGGAGTACGAGGGTTTTCCCCTGATGTACCACTGGCGTGTCCTGCCCGATTCCCCGCCGGAGGACTTCGTGGACGAGTTCGGTGGCATCGAGGGCGCGGTCGCCCATTGGGAGGGCTCACCGGCCGTGCGCGAGCGGCTGGAGGCTATCGGCCGTTCCTCCCGCAGCCTGGTGCTCTTCCTGGAGCACGTGCCGCGGACACTCGGTGCGTGGCTGAGCGAGCATCGGGAGAATGCGACGTTGGCTGGCGCCAGCCCTCCCTGTCTGTGGGTGGAGGACGCCTTGGCGCGAGGAGCGGCGTTCATGAGCTCTCGCGGACTCGTGCACTTCGATGCTCATTTCAACAACCTCCTGACCGACGGCCGGCTGATCTACTTCGCGGACTTCGGGCTGGCTCTGAGCTCAGGCTTTGAGCTCTCCGCGGCCGAGGAGCAGTTCCTTTCGGACCATCTCGCATACGACCGCCACTACACCGTGAGCCATCTGCTCCACCACCTCGTCGACCGCCTTCGGGGTGATACGGAGACAGACGTGTTCCTGCAGGAGTGGAGCGCGGGTCGAAGGCCCAGCGGTGTTCTGCCTCAGATCGCGGCGATCATCGAACGGCATGCCCGAGCCGCCGTCGTCCTGGACGGCTTCCACCATCAGCTGCTTACGGAGAGCAAGCAGACATCCTTCCCGGCCGCCGAGCTCAACCGTGCCGCGGCCGCCGAGGCAGCACACGGTTGAGGAACTCGGCTATCCCTCCTAGGAGTGAGAAGGCTGGGGGTCGAGAGTGGCCAGAGCCGTTGACCGAGTGATCCGTGTCCGATGTAATCGGTGATCGGCACCGCCGGGGCCGCGAACCAGGACTATCTGCGAAGCCTGGGTGCCCTCGCCATCACGTCCGGCGCTGCCTGGACCTGGACCCTGATGTCGAGCCCGACCACGGGGCGGGCCGCACCACCCGGTGGCACCGCAAACAGATCCGCGCCCGACAGGGGTGACCAACGATCCGCCGCGGGCCCGCAAGATCGCCGCCGAGGCGATCAGTGAAGCCGCCCGAGCCAAGAACCACCCCTTCGACCTGATCAACGTCGCGCTGGACCGCCTGGTGGAGGCGTCACTGGAGCTGCCGGGGTTCACCACATTATTGGACGAGATGGCCGCGCGCATCCGCGCAGAGGTCAACTCCGAGATCTTCGCCGGAATCTGCGAACGGGCCGACGAAGAGGGCCAGGCCCAACTCCAAGCGTTGTTGAGCGTGGCCGAGCAGAACACGTTCTCGATGTTCAACCGGCTCAAGAAGCCCGCCCAGCGGGCGTCCTGGTCACGGTTCAAGGCCCAGGCCGCCTACATGGCCGAGGTGGACGCGATCGGTTCCTTCGCCGGCGCCACCTTCCTGAGCTGGCTGTCCACTGAGGTGGCTCGCCCCGTCATGGCGCTCATCCTGCTCGGCCTGGGCCTGTACATCCTCATCCGGTTCACCGCCTGGGGCATCATCCCCCGACGGAATCTGGGCAAGCCGCTACGCAGGCGCTTCCTGGTGCCCGTGGGCCTGTTCGGCGGATTCGTCGACGCCACCGGCGGGGGGCGGGTGGGGGCCGATGGGCACCCCCGCACTGCTGGCCAGCGGCCGGATCGAACCGCGCAAGGTCATCGACTCCATCGACACCAGCGAGTTCATCGTCACCCTCGCCGCCAGCCTCGGTTTCCTCATCGGCCTGGGAACGGACGGAATCAACATGGGCTGGGTCCTGGCACTCCTGCTCAGCGGCCTGGCCGCCGCCCCGCTGGCCGCCTGGGTGGTGCGACATGTACCGCCACGCATCCTGGGATCGACGGTCGGCGGACTGATCGTGCTGACCAACACCCGCACCCTGCTCAACGCGGACTGGTTCACCCTCCCCGGGGCCGTTCGAACCGCGGTCTACGCGCTCGTGTGAGCGGCCTGGACCGAAGCCGTGGTGTGGTCGGTCCGCGCCCACCTGGCCGACCGCCGCGCCGTCGCGGCCCAGGAGAGGCCTACCGATTCCGGCATGCACGAGCTCTCCGACGCCGAGACCGATGGGTCCCGCCCCTGAGATACACCGCAGGGGCTTGGGCGGGCTCCCTCAGCCCTGGGCCGGGCCAAGCCCGCGGTGCGCAACCGAGGAGCGCAGCTCCTTCAGGTCGGGGATGTGGTTGTACAGCGTCCCCGGGCTGACGCCGAGCAGCTTGGCGATGGAGGTCACCGAGTACTCCGGGTTGGGCAGCATGTCGCGGGCCGCGCGGATCAGGTCGGCGTTGACCACGCTCGGTCGGCCGCCCACCCGTCCGCGGGCACGGGCGGCGGCCAGGCCCTCGCGGGTGCCGGCCACGATGAACTCGGCCAGCGCGGCGAGGACGTGGAAAACCAGGCGTCCACCGGGGGTGGTGGTGTCGAGTCGCTCGTGCAGGGAGGTGAAGCCGATCTCGCGGGTGCGCAGCTCGGCGACCATGGTCACCAGGTCCTGGAGGGAGCGGCCGTAGCGGTCCAGCGAGGGGACGACGAGGGTGTCGCCGGAGTTGAGGAAGGCGTGGCAGGCCGCCAGCTCGGTGCGCTCATCGGTGCGCCCTGACTTCTTGTCGGCGAAGATCCGGCGGTACCCGGAGGCCTTGAGCGCGTCGAGTTGGCGATCCAGCCTCTGGTCGCGGGTGGAGACGCGGGCGTAGCCGATGCGGGTCTCGGTGAGCACGACCGGTTCGGCCGCGAGCAGGTCCGGGCGCCTGCCCATACCCGTGATTCTCTCAGAAAACGGCCCTGGAGGGTTGTTGAACAACTCTGGTTTCTGAAGGGGTTTTTGAAGGATCTGGGCAGCCTCTGACACCCGTTCACCCAGGCCTTCAGATAACGAATGTTTTCTGAAGGCCCCGCTCCGGCCGCCGGGACGCTCACGCGCCCGGCGACGCCGTCCCCACCCCACGGTTTATGACGCTCTCCTTCTTTGGGCGAGCTGCTGAAGTTGCCCTGCGTGGATGTCGCTCACCCACTCCCAACCAGGCTTGGGCGAGTTGACCCGCGGGTCGTCGGGAACACCGCCGTCACGCAGGGCATGTACGTACGCGCGGTCCTGTTCGATCCGTTCGTGTACCTGATCAGCTCCGCAGACGGACCCGTGACCGGGGATGACGACATCGACGTCGTCCGCCACGTCCTCGAGCAGTCGCAGCCCAACGAGGTAGTCCTCGACCGGGTCATCGGTGCCGTTGAAGTCGTCGAGCATCGGAACGAAGACATCAGACAGCATGTCGCCGGCGACGAGCACCCCGCGTTCCTCGATCAACAGCGCCGCATGGCCCGGGGCATGCGCCGGGTGCTCAATAATCCGGACTCCAGGGCCGTCCCAAGGAATCTGCACAGTTCCGGCAGGCAGACCGGTGATGAGGCCGTATAGGTCCAGCGGTGTCTCCTCGGCGATTTCCGGCGGTAGCCCCTCGGCGGCACGGGCCTTCCAGTCCGCGTCTGACCGCACATCTCGCATGTCAGCCGCGCAGCGGGCTGTGCCGTAACGGGGCACTTCGCCAAGGTCGGCGTGCCAGAGCACGTGATCCCAATCAGGATGCGTCGAGAAGCCTGCCACGACGGGCTGGCCCATCTCGGACAGGTCGTTCGCAAGGCAGGTCAGTTCGTCGCCGGTAAGCCCGGGGTCGATGAGCAACACGCCGGCCTGGCCTTGCACGACAACGGCGTTGTTCTGGAGTAACTCGCTTTGGTGGATCAGCACACCCTCCGCGACCTGCGTCAGCATGGCGGCCCTACCTTTCTTCGTGGGTTGATCGAGCCATTCGTAGACAGCTCGGTGAGGTCGGTGATCGTGTAGTCGCCGCTGGTGTGCGTCCGCTGGAGCTCGGCCTGCTGCTTGGGACTGAGCGTCCGGTCAGAACGGCGGTTCGTCTTTGCCGAACCCCCGCAAACGGCCAGTGGCGGTAAGCCGCGCCTCGACGGCTTGCTAACGCCACTGACCGTTCCATTGCCGCTCACGCCCCTTGCCCAGGATCCGCGCCAGGGTGGGGATCACCACCGCCGCGGGGACGAGGTGTAGTCCGAGGAGGGCGGTGGTGGTGGCGGTGTCGGCCCCGGAGAGGAAGGGCGGGACCAATGAGATGGCGGTCAGTGCCACTGCCGTCCACACGAATCGCTCGGCGGGGTGAGCGCTCCAACGAAGAAGAGCGGCGGCAATGACGATGCCCACGACCGAGAAGAAGCCGGTCACTACGGCGAACCCGGACAGCGGGATCGTCTCGCCATCGGTGATCTCGAAGTCGACGCCGACGGCCCGGACAAGCGCGGCGGCGAGGGTGGTGACCGCCGTCGCCGCGAGCGCGGTGATGACGCCGGTGCCGGCGAGCCCGCGGAACCGGTGGGGGCGGCTGGTCCGGCCGGCGGTCGCGCCGACCACGATCCCGGTTTCCTTCGTGCTGTTCATCGTTCCTCCGGTCATTGGTGTACGGGGTGCCTTGACTGGAATGTGAGGGCCTTGGCTCCCGGGCGGAGCGATGATGCGTACCCTCACCCTGCGGCGGCCCGGGTTTCGCAGGGCGCGGACGCCGGTGCCGCGGAGCCAGAACCCGGCATCGCGTTCGAGGACCGGCCCCGGCTCGCCATCGCACAGCTCCAGCTGCACCCGGCCACGGGTGACGAGGCAGAACGCGTCGTGCCACTCCGCCGCGGTCACGGCGATACGCGCGCCGCCGCGCAGTGCGAGCGTCCGCACCGGGACTACTCCGTGCCGTCGGTTGGCAGGTGCGCCGGCAGGCCGAGCCGCGGGAACCGGTCGTCGTGGAACGTGAGGATCTCGGTGATCGCCCCGCCTGTGACACGCAGGACGTCGATCGTCAGCGGCAGGTACGCGCCCTTCTGCTGCTGCCAGAGGTAGAAGGCGAGGGCGGGTTGCCGGTTCACGGTGGTCTGGACGGCGCGCAGGCCCTTCATGCCCTCGAAGCCGCTCTCGACCAAGTAGTTCACCACCGTGTCGCGGCCGACATGCAGGCCCGGCGTGGGCGGCATCGAGAAACGGACGTCGTCGCGCAGCATCGAGGCGAGCGCCGTGACGTCCGTGGACACGCTGGCATCGGTGTAGCGGCGCACCAGCTCACGCGTTTCGGCGTCCTCCTGGCCGCCGGTCCAGTCCTGCCGCTCGGCGGGCAGGTGCTCCCGCATGCCGGCGCGGGCCCGCTGCAGCGCGCTGTTCACGGAGTTGACGGAGTCCCCCAGGAGCTCCGCGACGTCCTTCGCCGGCCAGCCGAGCACATCCCGCAGGACCAACACGGCCCGCGGGCGCGGCGCGAGGTGCTGGACTGCGACCAGGTAGGCCAGCTCGATCGTCTCCCGCGCGACGGCGACGGCCTCCGGCTCGTCCGCGTCGCCCGCGGGCAGCTCGTCGAGCAGCCGGTCCGGGTAGGGCTGCAGCCACAGCACCTCGCCGCCGGTTGCAGGCTCCGGGCGGCGCTTGGCGAGCAGGTCCAGGCAGGCGTTGGTGGCGATCCGATACAACCAGGCCCGGAACGTCGACCGCCCCTCGAAGGTCTCCCGCCGCCGCCAGGCACGCATGAACGTCTCCTGCACGGTGTCCTCGGCGTCCTCGAACGACGCGAGCATCCGGTAGCAGTGCACGTGCAGCTCCCGCCGGTGCCGCTCCGCGAGTCCCGAGAACGCCGGCTCGTCGACCTCGCCCAGACTGCTCACACCCAGCTCCTCCAGTCGCGTGTCCGCACCCGCACCCATCACGTCATCCTTCCGTCCCATCGTGTCCCGACACAGGTATGACGGGTGCGGGCGCGAAAACTCATCACCAGGTTCGTCGCTGGCTTTCGATAATCTGCGGTAAGCAGCCCAGGTTCACGCCCTCTCCGGCGTGTGGTGGCCCGGCCCCTGACCACGGGGCCGGGCCACCGTCATCGGTGGGGGCGCCCTCAGGCCCCGGGCGGCTCCTGTTCGTCGGGCGGGGGCAGCAGGATCACCGGTGAGGGCGCGGGGCCGGCGCCCTCCTGGTCCAGGCAGCGCCAGGCGGTGGCCCAGCGCTGGCACTTCTCCTCATCACCCCCGCACGCGATCACGAACGCGTTGAGCACGGTGAACTTCGGCAGTTCGGTGCCGTTGAGGATGCCGTGGAAGGTCGCCGCCGAGCACATGTGCGCGCACCGTTCGGCCAGCAGCCGAAAGGAGGGGTTGCCCGCCCACCGGCGGTAGCGCCGCATCGCCGCGACGAACTCGGCGGGGGTGGCGGTCTGGAGAGGGTCGGGGCGCAGGTCACAGCCCTCGCAGTCCCGTACCGCGCGGTGGCCGCGCTCCACGGGCCTCGGCGTCGAAGGCGATGTGGATGGTGCGCCGGCGCTCGCGCCGGGCCGCTTCTTCTCGGAGGCTGAGACTGGTAAGAGTCGTTGATCGAGTGATCTGTATTCTCCGTGGCTTCTGCCGCTCCGGTCACTGCGTGTGGTCACTGGGGGCGACTTCGGCGGCGGCGACTGCGCCGCACCCAATCGGAGGGACATGGACATGGCGGTCGTACGCGGGTACACGGGCTCCCGGTCTGGGCGTCTCCCGTCCTCCCCTATCGGGGTCTTGCGCGTCTAGGCTTACCGAGTGACTTGTCCTTCTGAGGCAGTGCTCGCATGGGTGTCGTCGGTTGCCGGCGCGCCGGTGGTCACGGTTGAGGGGCTGCGTGACGGGGCCAACCCGTGGTTGCTGCGTCTTCGCGGCAGCGGACCCTGGGCGTCTGTGGTGCTTCGGACCGGTGGATCCGAGCGGGGGGTGCGCGAGCGGTACCCGGGACAACGGAAACCAGTTGCTCAAGCGGATGGAAGTCGAATCCCAGCGCTCGGCGACTTGTCTCAGCTCGCCCCGGCACCTGCCCTACCTGGAGGAACAGTCCCTCACGTACGCCGAGAAGGGCGGGTGGCCTCCCAGGCTGCCTCGATCATCCCAAAGATCTCGTCCACTGCGGCCTGCGGTTCGGCCGCTTCACGGGCCAGCGAATAGGCGTCGATCACGAACCTCGCGATCGTCCGGCTCGCCGTGGCGGTCCGTGACAGTTCGGGATCGGCTGCGATGGCTGTTGCCAGCGTCTCGGCGTGGCGCAGCCTCATCGACTCCTCGTACTTCCGCAGGGCGGGTGATTCGTCGATCATGCGCCAGATCGGGGCGGCGCTGTCCGCCGTGCAGTGCCTCACCAGGGCCTGGACCTCGCTGCGCAGGGCGGGGATGAGCAGCTCGTGCGGCGCCCGGCCGGTGACCGCTTGCGTGAGGCGTTGCTCGAAGTCCTCGTCCTGCTCGAAGACCAAGGCCTCTTTGGAGGCGAAGTGGGAGAAGAGTGTGGTGACGGCCACGTCGGCCTCAGCGGCCACTTCACGGATCCCCACCGCGTCGTACCCGCGTTCCAGGAAGAGCCGCAGGGCGGTGTCGGCGATCTTCTGGCGGGTCGCGGCCTTCTTGCGCTCACGGCGCCCGGACGGTGCGGTCATGCCATAACCCTATCAGATACGAAAGTGAAACCGTTTTTAAAAGCTAACCGTTAGTGCTACGGTCGCCGCATGAAGAAAGTGAGCTTCGCCGAGTTCGGCGGTCCGGACGTTTTGCACCTCACAGATGCCGAGGAGCCCCACGCGGGCCCCGGCCAGGTACGCATCGCTGTGCGGGCGGCGGGTGTGAACCCCATCGACTGGAGGGTCCGTGAAGGCCAGATCCTGAAGGCCCATCCGATCGAGTTGCCCGCCGGTGTCGGACTGGACGCCGCCGGGGTGGTGGACGAGGTCGGGGAGGGTGTCCAAGGGGTCGAGGTCGGCGACCACGTGTTCGGCGAAGGCTCCAGCACCTATGCCGAGTTCGCCGTATTGTCGGCCTGGGCCCGTATGCCCGATGGACTGGCGTTCGAAGAGGCCGCCGGATACCCCTCCGTGGTGGAGACCGCGCTGCGCATCATCCGCGAGGTCGGTGTGCAGCCTGGGCAGACACTGCTGGTCAGCGGTGCGTCGGGGGGAGTCGGATCGGCGGTGCTGCAGATCGCCCACGACCGGGGCATCACGGTGATCGGCACCGCCGGGGCCGCGAACCAGGACTATCTGCGAAGCCTGGGTGCCCTCGCCACCACGTACGGCGAGGGCTGGGTCGAGCGGGTGCGGCGGCTCGGCCAGGTCGACGCAGCCCTCGACCTGGCCGGCTCGGGTGTCATCCGCGAGCTCGTCGAGCTGACCGGAGACCCGCAGAAGGTGGTCTCCATCGCCGACCTCGGTGCGCCGAAGTTCGGTGTCCGGTTCTCCGGCGTGGCCGGGAGCGTGCCGGATGCGCTCGCCGAGGCAGTCGGCCTCATCTCGCGGGGAAGGCTCCACATTCCGGTCGAGAGGTCGTACACGCTCGCCGAGGCCGCTGCCGCACACATCGACAGCCAGGCCGGCCACACACGCGGGCGCCGGGTCGTGGTCGTCTGAGCCGATTCCTGCACGGTTGCACGGCCCGGCAAGCTGGCCTTTGCGGTGGCGAGGGGGTCCAGGAGGATGACCACAGGATCGGCGGTAGACCCTCACCGGTGCACCGGTCGGTGGTGAGCGCGTCCAGGGCACGGGCCTTGTCGGCCTCGCCGGGCAGGGCGTAGCGGCGGGTGGTGTTGAGGTCGGTGTGCCCCATCAGCTCGGCGGCCGGTACCACGTCGACCGGATCGGTCGTCAGGTCGCCGCGGGCTCGGCCGAGGCCGGTGCCGAAGGTGTGGCGCAGCACGTGCGGCCCGAACGCCTCCCCGCCGTCGGCCTGCCCGATGCCCGCTGCTGCCCCGAACGCGCACACCACCGCGTTTAACGCGGCGAGATCGTCGGCCAGGTCGCCGGGGAGGGCGAGGGCGCGGTAGCCGTACCCGGTCAGGACGTCGGTGCCAGCCGGCTGGTCGGGGGCTTGCCTCCGAGCGCGGGGTGGCGTCGTTCACCGTTGTGGTGCGTGAGCCAGGGCGCGAGGGGGTGCGACGAGGTCTCTCCTTCGCTCACTCCGGTATGACGCGCAGGGCCAGATCGGCCACGCGACGCAACTGCTCCTCGTCGGCGCCGTCGCGGGCGTAGGCCGACAGCCCCACCAGCAGCGTCTGCGCGAAGGCGGCGAGGGCTTCTGCGTCGTTGCCCTCTTCGGCGCCGTCTGCCACTTCCCGCAAGCGGGCCGCGGTGATCGCGCGGTTCTGGGCTCGGTTGCCGGCCAGCTCCGGCTCGCTGTTGACCAGGCATCCGCGCGGATGCGCCCTGCTCGCGTACTCCCGTGAAGCGCAGTCGAACATCACCCGCAGCACCTCGCGCTGGCTCATCCCGGTGGTCCCGGCAGCGGTCACCGACTGCGGGCTGGCCTCGTAGCGGGCGACGGCCTCCTCGAACAGTGTCCGCTTGTCTTCGAACGCCGCGTACAGGCTCGGGGCCGAGATGCCGAGCTCCTGGGTGAGGTCGCTGATGGAGGTCTGCTCGTAGCCGCGCTCCCAGAACAGGCGCATCGCCTTGTCCAGGGCGGCATCTCGATCGAAGCTGCGGGGTCGTCCCATGCCTCGATTCTATATCGCCCACTACAGAAGTGTTATCGTTCTATATCGATCACTACAGAATGGCGATCGTGAATCGTCCAAGAGAACGGACAACCCAGTGACCACCACCGCTGAGACAACGAACGCCTTCCTGGAGAGGGTCGGCGCGCAGGACGCCGAGGGACTGGGCGAGCTGTTCGCCGAGAAGATCGACTGGAACGTACCCGGCACCCCGGCGCTGCCCTGGGTGGGCAGGCGCTCGCGCAGGAGCGAGGTGCCCGACTACTTCCGCACCCTGTGGGCCGGGCTCGAGCCGGGCAAGAGCGCCGTCTCGGTCGAGGCCGTCATCACCGACGGCGAGGAGGCAGTCGTCTTCGCCGTGTTCGACCACGTCGCAGCGCCCACCGGCCGCCCGTTTCGCACCGACGTCGCGATGCGCCTTACCGTGACGGAGGGGAAGATCGTGCGCATGCACCTCTACGAGGACACCGCGGCTGTGGCCGCAGCGTTCGCGGCCTGAAAGCCGGGTTGCGCCAACAGATGCACGGGAGTGCGACCACGAGGGGCAGGCAAGGTCCGGTCGCCGACCGGGTCATCTGGTCGGCGCCCAGCGACTCGGCCGTCGAGGGCCTGAGGCCGCTGCGCGGCCCTGGTCAGAGCGGCTGACGTGCCCCGAGCGCACGGAGAACCCGTCGGCGCTCTCTGCCGGAAGCGGTGTGAGGGCATGGAAGAGCCGGGTCCGCCCACGGCAACAGTGGGCGGACCCGGTGATGTGCGTCAGGGCTTGATGAGGACCTTCAGGCTCGTGCGGTCGTCCATGTCCTTGTAGCCGGCGGGCACGCCCTCCAGGTCGGTGGTGGCGTCGAAGACCCTGCCCGGCTCGATGGTCCCGTCCAGGATGTCGGGCAGGAGCTCCTCGACGTAGGCGCGTACCGGGGCGGGCCCGCCCGCCAGGCGGATGTTGTGCCGGAACAGGCCGGCGAAGCCGATCGGCGCCTCCTCGTACTGCGGAACACCCACACGGCTGATCACGCCGCCGGGGCGGACGACGCCCAGGGCCTGCTCGTAGGCGGGCATGTGTCCGACCGCTTCGAGGACGGCATGCGATCCCTGCCCGCCGGTGAGCTCGCGGACCCTGGCGATGCCCTCCTCGCCGCGCTCGGCGACGACGTCGGTCACGCCGAACTCCCGGCCCAGGTCGGTGCGGTCGGTGTGGCGTCCCATGAGGACGATCTGCTCGGCCCCCAGACGCTTGGCCGAGAGCACCGCCATCAGGCCCACCGCTCCGTCACCGATCACGGTGACGTTCTGACCGGGGGTCACGCCTGCGGCCCTGGCGGCGTGGTAGCCGGTGCCCAGTACGTCGGCCAACGTCAAAAGCGAAGGCACCAGCGCCGAGTCGGGTGTGACCGGCAGCTTCACCAGGGTGCCGTCGGCCAGCGGCACACGGATCGCCTCGGCCTGGCCGCCCTCGTCGAAGATGCCGTCCCAGAAGTCGGCCTCGTGGTGGGAGCACGAGGTCTGCAGGTTCTCCCGACAGAACTCGCACACGTTGTCGGAGACCGCGAACGGAGAGACGACCAGGTCGCCCCTCGCCAGCATGGCCACGTCCGGGCCGACCTCCTCGACGACGCCGATCAGTTCGTGCCCCATCCGGGCAGGGCCGTCGGCGGCGGTCATGGAGTGGTAGGGGTGCAGGTCGCTGCCGCAGATACAGGACGCGGTGATGCGGACCAGGGCGTCGGTGGGGTGCTTGATCCGGGAGTCGGGCACGTTCTCGACGCGGACGTCTCCGGCTCGGTACATGAGGGTGGCGCGCATGGCGGGCCTCTCTTTCGGTGGCGTTCGTCGTTGGGAACCGCCTGTGCGGCGGACGTGTGCGGGTCAGGACAAGGCGTTCACAGCCTCGGGACCCGCCCCCGTGCCACGGCGGCGCTGGATCACGGCCAGTGCGGTCGCGGGGATCGGCGTCAGAGCGGCGATGGCCGTCCCGACGGCGACGGGGCCCAGGGCGCCCAGACCGGTTCCGAGGGCGACGCCGCCGATCCAGGAGGCGGCCGCGGTGCCGAAGTTGAAGGCCGCGACGCTGAGCGAGGACCCCAGGGTGGGCGCGTGGGCGGCGTAGCGGACCGCCAGCGAGATCAGCACCGGGTTCGCGCCGAGGCCGAACAGCCCGAGCAGGACGAGGAGGACCGTCGTCGGGATCGGCGCACTGGAGACGAAGCAGAGCGTCAACAGGATCAGGGCCGTCGCCAGCGGCGCGGCGATCGTCGCCGTGTGCGGGCGGGTGTCGCCGAGCCGGCCGCCCAGGACGGACCCGGCGAGCGAGCCGACGCCGAAACCGGCGAGCACCAGTGGAACGAGGTTCGAGGGGATGCCCGTCTGCTCGGTGAGCAGCGGAGCGACGTAGGAGTACGCGGCCAGGACACCGCCGGTCGTGGCCGCGCAGGCCGCCAACACCAACCACAGCCGCCCGGAGCGCAGGGCGGCCAGCTCCGAGCGGACCGACACCGACCGGTGCCCGGCGCCGCCGCGGGGAACATGGCGGGCGATCATGGGCATCGCGACCACCGCGAGGACCGCCAGCGCCCAGAACGTGCCGCGCCAGCCGACGAGCTGTCCGGCGAACGCGCCGAGCGGAACTCCCAGGACGGTCGCGAGCATGCCTCCGGCGTTGACGACGCCCACGGCCCGCGAACCCGACCCCGGGCCCGCGACGCGGGTGGCGACCACCGCGGCCACGGCCCAGAACGCCCCGGTCGCCAGCGCCGTGAGGAACCGTGCGGCGAGCAGCACCCCGAAGTCGGAGCCGGCGGCGACGACCACGTGCCCGAGAGCGAACAAGCCCAGGGCGAGCATGAGCGTCACCCGCTGCGGCATCCGCAGGGTCAGCATCGCCATGAGCGGTGCGCCCACGATCATGCCGACCGCGAAGACCGTGATGAGCGTCCCCGCCTGGGCGACGCTCACCTGCACGTCGGCTGCGATGTCAGGCAGGATCCCGGCCACGACGAACTCCGTCGTGAGCATCAGGAACGTCCCCAGTGCCAGGGCGTAGACGACGAAGGGAAGGCGGGACGAACGAGCCTTGCGGGAAACCAGGGTGGCTTCGTCGTGCATGGCGGACCTCGTGCCGTGGTGGTGGTTTCGCTGCCACCCCCACTACACCGTCCGCCGCCGCCACGGAGAAGGTTGCGTTCGTGGGGGTACAACCTCAACCCCCCTGGCGCGCTCACCTGTGCCTATCGTGGAAGGCATGGACAACCGCGCGGACATCAGGGGCTTTCTCGCCAGTCGACGTGCCAAGTTGTCCCCGGAACAGGTCGGGTTCCCCCCTGGTGCCCGCCGCCGGGTCCCCGGGCTGCGTCGCGAGGAGGTCGCCGTCCTGGCCGGTGTGAGTACCGAGTGGTACACCCGGCTGGAGAAGGGCCACATCGCGGGTGTGTCCGAAGAGGTGCTCGACGCCGTCGCCCACGCGCTGCGCCTCGACGACGAGGAGCGCACCCACCTGTTCGACCTGGCCCGCGCCGCGCGTCCGGCCCACCGCAAGGCGACCTGCCGCCGCGAGGTCGCCCTCGCGCCGCCCGTGCAGTGGATGCTGGACTCCATCACGATGTCGGCGGCGTTCGTGCGCAACGGCCGGCTGGACGTGGTCGCGACCAACGCCCTGGCCGGGGCACTGCACGCGCCGATGTTCGCCAGCCAGACGACGACCGCCCACGGACGGGCCAACTTCGCCCGCTACCACTTCCTCGACCCGGCCTCCCGTGACTTCTTCGTGGACTGGCAGGCGGGGGCCGCGATGACCGTGGCGCTGCTGCGCGCCGAGGCCGGGCGTGAACCCCACGACCAGGCGCTGCGTGAACTCATCGGTGAGCTGTCCACCCTCAGCGAGGACTTCCGTGCCTTGTGGGCCTCCCACGACGTGCGCATCCACCACGGCGGCGTCAAACGCCTCCACCATCCGCAGGGTGGGCGACCTGGAGCTGACCTACCGGTCCCTGGATCTGCCGACCTCGCCGCGGGCCGCGCACGACCTCTCGCTCTACACCGCAAAACCGGGGACCCCGCACGAGGAACGGCTCAAGCTCCTCGCGAGCTGGTCCGCGCCCAGCACGGCCCACAGGCGGCAGAAGCAGGATCCACTGACCCCTCCCGAAACCGGACCGAGCAGGAACTAGCGCCCGGGGGAGTGCTTGGGGCGGGTCGAACTTCTGGAAGCACACGAACCGGGCGGCCCTCGTTGATCCCGTGGTCGCGGACCGTGTTCGGGTCGCCGAGCGAGCCGCGGAAGACGTCGGCCGTCCCGCGGACGGTCAGCGCCTTTCGGCGGGCAGTCGCACGACGGCGGGTACCGCTTCCCCTCGCCGCAGACAGCGGAGTCGCTCCATGTTCGACCCGGCAACCGTTCCCGCAGGTCGAGATCAGCCGTGCCGCAGACAACAGGGCGTTGTCCGCGGCACCATTCAGACCGGTCCTGGCGCCCCGTCAGCCGCTCACCAGCGATGACGAGCGCTGAGCGCATGATCTGACATGGATGTGCGCCAAGCCCCTGCAAGCACGTGCCCGAGGCGTTGGGCGGCACTGCCGCGATTCACGTGACGTAGCCACCGACGGGTTCCCTAGTTCTGTCGCCGGGCCTTCGGGAGCCCGGACCCGACCTGCCTCTTGCCCCTTGCAGGCTCCCTTGGTTCTCCCTCTAGTACAGCCTGGACTGTACCCGTCTCGTTTTCGGTGTCGTCCCGTGGCCCTGAGCTGCGACGCCAACGAAACTCGGAGCCCCGGGTCGGCTGCGGGCCACCCTGTGCCCTCACCTCCGGTAAGGCCCACTTATCGGAGGTGAGGATCCGAGGGCCTGTGGACGTGTTTACGTTTGCGTACTACCTATTACGTTAATTAGTAACGTAATTATCCAACGTTATTCGTGGTGAGGAGCTGAGGCGCGTCCGAAGGCTCCGCCTTCCTGCGCCGGTGAGTCCCGGCCGAGACCGACGGGCCCTCACCGATCTACGCGGCAGCGGCGTCTCGTTCGGTCTTGGCGCGAGCGTCTACGACTGGACCGACCCGGTGGGCCGCCTGTTCCTACGGGCCCCGGCGATGGTCGCGGAATCCGAGGCCGACACCGGGCACCAGCGCACCCGTGAGGGCACGGCGCCGGCGAAGAAGGACGGGAAGTTGAAGGGCAAGCAGCCGAAGCTGACCGCACGACAGCAGGCGCACCTGGCCAAGGACCGTGCCACAGGCGGGCACATCATCGCTGAGATCGCCGAGGGGATGGTAGGTGGTGAAGGAGGAGTCCTTGTGCCGCTCGATCAGCTTCAACGCGTCCTTGGCGGGCCTGTACTGGTCGTTGGAGGAGCGGAGGTCGATCACGCCGAGGAGCTTCAGCTGCTTCGTCGCCGTTCTCGTTGCTGAGAAGTTCGCCGTAGCCGGGGATCACTGCGCACGGCGGTTCGGACACCGTGTCGGCGTACACGGCCGGCTCCCCTCCTCCCCATAGGTGGGCACGTCTCGCCATCCGTCGTCGCCGCCGGGACGGGCCGGGCCGTCCGCGGGCAGTCGGCCTCGGCGGGAGAGCGCTGAGTCGGGACGGTTACCGCTCCCGGACGGCGTAGGTCAGGTGCGTCACCTTCGGGGAGGGCTCCGCGCGGATCTGCTCCAGGGCCACGCGGCCGGCGTCCACGCCCTCGAACAGGCGGATTCCCGAGCCGAACAGTACGGGTGAGAGCGCGATCGAGAACTCCTCGACCAGGCCGGCGTTCACGTACTCCAAGATCGTCGCGCCGCCGCCCGCGATGCGGACGTCGCGGTCGCCGGCGGCCTCGCGGGCCTGGCCGAGGGCGGACTCGATGCCGTCGTTGACGAAGTGGAACGTGGTCCCGCCCGGCCGCTCCCATGGGTCGCGCTTCTCGTGGGTCACGACGAAGACCGGCGTGTGGAACGGCGCCTCCTCCGGCCACATCTGCTCGCCGGCGTCGAACATGTGCTTGCCCATCACGCTCGCGCCGGTGCGCTCGAACGTCTCCCGCACGATGTCGTTGTCGCGCCCCTCCTCGCCGCCCCCGCCGAGCTTCAGGTTCTCCCGGAAGAACCGCTGCGGGAAGACCCACTGCTGTAGTTCCATCCACAGCCGCCCCATCAGTTCCTCGGGGGACTCGGGCGCGATGAAGCCGTCCAGCGACATCGACACGCTGAAGAACACCTTCCCGGCCATCAGCCCTTCGCTCCCTTCCGAACGATCTCGGCGACGTACGTAGCCAGGTTGCCCAGGGTCTGCTTGCCGCCCTCGATCGCTTGATACTTCTCGACCGCCTCGTCGCGCAGTTCCTTGGTAGGGAACACCGTGCGCATCTCGATCCGGGTCGCCGTACCGTCGGGCTCGAACGTGAGGACCGACTCGAAGGCGTTCGGGTCGTCGCGGGCCTCACCGTGGAGCATCGCGATCCGTTCCGGCGGGGTGAGCTCGGTCCAGGTGATCCACTCCTGGTAGTCCGTCCCGTCCGGTCCGTGCATCACGAAGTCCCACGCTCCGCCGACGCGGAACTCGAACGCCCGCGTGGTGGTGGTGAACCCCTCCGGCCCCCACCACCGTGACAGGTGCCGCACCTCGGTGAACGCCTCGAACACCAGCTCCCGTGGGGCGTGGACAACCCGGGAGATCACGATTTCGCGGTCGGCCGTCGCTGACCGCGCCGACGTGTCCCGTCCTGTGGCTGCCATCGGTCACTCCTCCTGTTTTGCCTGCTTGAGGTCCTGCACGTACTCGTCCAGCCGGTCGAAGCTCTCGTTCCAGAACCGCTCGAACCCGCCGGTCCACTCGTGGACCGGTCGCAGCCCGCTGGCGTCGAGGCCGTACAGGCGCTGCTTGCCTGCCCTGCGGTCCCGCACCAGCCCGACCTCCCGGAGTACCCGCAGGTGTTTGGACGCCCCCGGCTGGGTCATCCCCAGCTCCTGGGCCAACTCGGTCACCGGCCGCTCACCCGAGCGCAACAGCACCAGGATCTCCCGGCGCTGCGGCTCGGCGATCGCGTTGAAGACGTCCGACGTCGTCGCTGCTCGTGCCATGGACTCCATCATATTCCCATATAGGTATGCGTCAAGCCGAAGGAATCCGCGGGTCCTGTCGGACAACGAGCGTGACCCTTTCAGCAGCGGCGGAAGCGGAGCGGTGGCAGGCTCCGGTGACCGGCGCGAGCGACCCGGTCCAGGCGGAGACCGTCACGCTTCCTGCGCGCATCACCACGCGCAGGCACCTGGGACGGGCCTTCGGGCCGGGCATCACCCCCTGCGGCGAGGATCTCCCCGGGGCCGGCCGCTCACGAAGGGCCGGCTCGCCCCGAGCCCGGGTGAGCCGCGGCATGGGGCGTGGACGGCGGGAACCGGTCGGCGGTAGCGTGATCGCCCATGACAGTCCTCGTCGTCGGCGGTAGCGGATTCCTCGGCGGCGAGGTCGTCCGGCAGTCGCTGGCCGCGAACCGTCAGGTGGCCGCGACGTACCTGAGGCGACAGGCCGACGTGGACGGGGCGTCGTGGTTCGCCCTGGACGTTCGAAGCCGCCACCAGGTCGCCGACCTGGTCGCCGCGGTGCGACCGGACGTGGTCGTCAACGCCGCGTTCCGGCAGACCGACTGGGCGAGCACCGCGGACGGGGCCGCGCACGTGGCCCTCGCCTCCGCCGCGGTCGGTGCGCGGCTGGTCCATGTCTCCAGCGACGCCGTGTTCTCCGGTGCCGCGACCCGCTACGACGAGACGGCGGTCCCCGACCCGATCACCCCCTACGGCGCCGCCAAGGCCGCGGCCGAGACAGCGGTCACGGCCATCAGCCCGGGTGCGGTGATCGCCCGTACCTCGTTGATCATCGGCGAGGGCGGGTCCTTCCACGAACGCCGGGTGCGGGCTCTGGCCACAGGCGAGGTCACCGGAGCGCTGTTCACCGACGACGTGCGCTGCCCCGTCCATGTGTGCGACCTGGCCGCCGCGCTCCGGGAACTCGCATCGTCCGACCACTGCGGCATCCACCACGTCGCCGGAACCGACGCGGTCAGCCGCCACGAACTGGGAGTCCTGATCGCCCGTCGGGACGGTCTCGACCCCGCCGCGCTGCCCTTCGGGCGACGGGCCCGCACCCATGCCGGACCGCTCGACGTGCGCCTGGACTGCACGTTCACCCAGCAGCGTCTACGCACCACGCTGCGCGGCGCCCGCCGGTTTCTGTCGGCTTCGACGGGCAGGGCCTAGCGGCGGCCGGTGCCGACGCCGGCGTGCCCCACCAGTTCGTCTCGGTGACCAGCCTGCCGTGGTCGCCTCGGTCCCGGCCGCGGAGGCGTTCCCCAACGAGCCTTCCCACATACATTCCCTGTTTTCCTCCTGAATACATGCTTGAAGGGGAAAACAGAGGAAGATAGGGTTCCTTCGTGGCAGATCGTTTCTACTCCGTGGACCAGGTCGCCGACCTACTGGGCCTCCACGTGCGCACCATCCGCAACTATGTGCGCGACGGGCGGCTGCACGCGGTGCGCGTCGGCAAGCAGTACCGCATCACGCACTCCGACCTGGAGGCCTTCACCGGCGCCCGTGTCCCGGCGTCGGCCGACGAGCCGGCTCCGCCACGGCACACCGAGGTGTCGAGCATCGTCGAGATCGACGGGATCGACGCCCGCACCGCCGACCGGGTGAGCACCCTGCTCACCAGCATGGCCGCCGGTCCCCGCCCCGGAGGACAGCCACTGCGCGTGGAGACCGTCTACGACCGCGACCGGGCCCGGATGAAGGTCATCGTCCTGGGCGGCCTGGGGGAGACCGCCAGCCTGTTCGACTACCTGGAAGGCGTCCTGGCCTCATGAGCACGATCTACACCTCTCCGACCGGCGAGCGTGAACTCAGGCTCCACTACCGCCGTGCCCTGGAGTCCTGGCCGGTGCCCGCCGACCACCTGCGCATATCCACCGGTCAGGGCGAGACCTTCGTGTTGGCCTGCGGACCTCAGGACGGGCCCGCGGTCCTGCTCCTGCACGGCTCGGGCGCCAACGCCACCGCCTGGAACGCGGACGTCACCGAGCTGGCGCGCCGCGCACGCGTGTACGCCGTCGACGTCATCGGCGAACCCGGCCTGAGCGCTCCCTCGCGCCCGCCCCTGGACTCCGGCGCCCACGCCCGGTGGCTGGAGGAGGTCCTGGACGGGCTCGGACTCACCAGCGCCGCGGTCGTGGGGATGTCCCTCGGCGGGTGGATGGCCCTGGACCTGGCCACCCGCTGCCCGGAGCGGGTGCGGCGCCTGGGCCTGCTGTGCCCGGGCGGACTGGGCCGGCAGCGCACCGGGAGAATCCTCCTGAGCATGGCGCTGCGCGTCTTCGGCGCCCGGGGCCGACGCAGGTCCGTCCGGTCCATGACCGGCCTGTCGGAGACCGAGGACCGCTCCGTCCTGGACGCGGTGGAGCGCACCTTCGCCCACTTCCGGCCGCGCACCGAGGGGCTGCCCCGATTCTCCGACCAGGCCCTGGGACGCCTGACCATGCCCGTGCTGGCGATCGTCGGAGAGCGCGACGCCATGTTCGACTCCCGGCAGAGCGCCCGGCGCCTGCGGGCGCGGGTTCCCCACGCCACCGTGACCGTCCTGCCCGGTACCGGCCACGCAGTCCTGGGCCAGGGCGCGGCGATCGCGGCGTTCCTGGACGCCTGAGACCACCGCCCGGCCGAGCACACCCTGAGGAAGAGGAAGACCCGCCATGCCCACCAAGACGCTGCAGATTCCCACCCCGGACGGCCAGGCCGACGCCTTCGCCGCCTTCCCCGACCGCGGCGGGCAGCACCCGGGGGTGCTGTTGTACATGGACGCCATCGGTGTGCGGCCCGTACTGGAGGAGATGGCCCACGAACTGGCCGGGCACGGGTACTACGTACTCGTCCCCAACCTCTTCTACCGGCACGGCCCGGCACCGGTGACCGAACTCCCCGAGCACATCGGGGCAGAGGACCGGCCCGCGCTCTTCGCCCGGCTGATGCCCCTGATCAAGGCGCACACCACCGAAAACGCCCTGCGCGACGCCGACGCCTATCTCAGGTTCCTCGCCGCCCGGCCCGAGGTCAGCGCCGGACCGGTCGCCGTGATCGGCTACTGCATGGGCGCCGTTCTGGCGATGCGCACCGCGGCGGCCCACCCCGGCCAGGTGGCCGCCGTCGCCGGATTCCACCCCGGCTCCCTGGTCACCGACGCGCCCGACAGCCCGCACCTCCTCGCCCCCGAGCTCACCGCCCGGGTCCACCTCGGCATCGCCGAGAACGACATGACCGCCGAGGCCGTCGGCGAGCTCGACCGGGCCCTGGACGCCGCGGGCGTCGACCACACCTGCGAGATCTACCCCGGCACCGTCCACGGGTTCACCATGTCCGACACCGACGCCTTCGACCCCTCCGCGCTGCGGCGCCACTGGGACCGCCTGCTCCCCCTCCTCGACCGCGCCCTGACCAGCAGTTGAGGCTCCGGCTGGGAGACCGCACCTGAAGTACACGGCCCGGGTGCCTTCGCGGCCTGTTCGCCGTGCTCACGCCTCGTCCGCGGCACGGTCGCGGGCGAGGCGCCGCGGACGGGTCCGGGGCCGGTGGCGCGTGGGGAAATCCGGTGGACAGGCGGGGCGCCGGGCGCTGTGATGGCAGGGATCGCCCGTCGCACGAAGCGGGCCCACCGAAGGAGCAGCCCTTGGCGACCGGGAGGGGTGCCAACGCCCGCCCCGTAATCGATGCCGCGCTGGTCAGGCGTTTGGTCGACACCCAGTTCCCGCAGTGGGCCGAGTCGGCTCTGGAGCCGGTCGACCCGTCCGGCTCGGACCATGTGATCTATCGGCTGGGCGGGGAGCTCTCGGTCCGGCTGCCCCGCCATGCCGGGGCGATGGGCCAGGCCGAGAAGGAGTCCGAGTGGCTGCCCCGGCTCGCCCCGCACCTGCCGCTGGCCATCCCGGTGCCGGTGGGTGTGGGAGAGCCCGACTTCGGTTTTCCCTGGCCATGGGCGGTGTCACGCTGGCTGGACGGCGAGGTGGCGACCGTCGAGGCGCTGGGCGACTCCTGTGCGGCCGCCGTCGAACTGGCGGAGTTCCTGACCGCCCTCCAACGGTTCGCGCCCGGGGACGTGCCGGTCCGGGACGCTCGTGGGAACCTCGCCGGCGGGTCGCTGGCCGACCGGGACCAGGCCACGCGGGCCGCCATCGCCGCCCTGGCCGGGTCGGGCGGCGCGTTCGACACCGCCGCGATGACCGAGTTGTGGGACGCGGCGCTCGCAGCCCCCGGATGGGACCGTCCCGCGGTCTGGTTCCACGGCGACTTCCACACCGGCAACCTGCTGACCGTCGACGGACGCCTCAGCGCGGTGATCGACTTCGGCGGGCTCGGTGTCGGCGACCCGGCCTGCGACATGACCGTCGCCTTCACCCTGATGTCCCAGGGGAGCCGTGCCGCCTTCCGTGCCGCGCTCGGTGTCGACGACGCCACCTGGACGCGGGGCCGCGGCTGGGCCCTGGCCACCGGCCTGAACGCCTACACCTCCTATGCCTCCGTCGATCCGCGGATCGCCGCACAGACGACGCGTCAGATCACCCAGGCCCTCGCCGGCTAGGTTCTGTCCGGTGGACTCGGTGCTGTGTCGCCGGGGGTGGCGAGGGCGTTGACGGGGCCGCCGGAGGTCTCGCGGGTGCGCCCGCTCATATCTCACGGGCGCACCGCGGGGGCTGGAGGTTCCCCTACCCGCGGCGTCCGGGCACGGGGCGAAGCGCGGCGGAGCATCGAGGAAACACCGCCTGGTCCGTGCGTACTTGTCCCGTGTCCCGACCTTCGGGGGAACCGGGCCATAATGGGGGCCCGTGATCACAGATAAGGCGATTTACCACCACGGGCAGTGGCAGGACATCGAAGGCGACATCAGCGACACCTTCGACAGGGCCCGTGAGGACGAGGACGACTGTTTCGTGTGGATCGGGCTCCACGAGCCCACCGAGGGGGAGTTCAGCCTCATCGAGGAGGAACTCACGCTCCACCCCCTGGCCGTCGAGGACGCGCTCACCGCCCACCAGCGCCCCAAGATGGAACGCTACGGCGAAACGCTCTTCGTCGTGGTCAAGACGCTGTCCTACCGCGAGGCCACCTCCGACGTCGAGGTCGGCGAGGTCATGCTGTTCCTCGGCGAGGACTTCGTGGTCAGTGTCCGCCACGGCGCCGCCGACCCGTTCGGCCGGGTCCGCGAGCGCCTGGAGGCCGAACCCGCCCTGCTGGCCGCCGGTCCCGCCGCGGTGCTGTACGGGGTGTGCGACGAGATCGTCGACCACTACGGCGTGGTGGTGCACCAGATCGAGTCCGACATCATCGAGCTGGAACGGGTGGTCTTTCGTCCCCGCGGCGCGGACGTCACCGAGGACATCCACCACCTCAAACGCGAGGTGCTGGAGTTCCGCAGCGCCGAGAGCCCGCTCATCCCGGTGCTCCAGGAGATCACCAAGGGGAGGATCCACAGGTTCGAGCACACCCGGGAGTACTTCCGCGACGTCCTGGACCACCTGCTGCGGGTCAACGACGGGGTCGGCGACCACAACGAGTTGCTCACCAGCGCGCTGACCGCCCACCTCGCGTTGTTGGGCAAACAGCAGAACGAGGACGTCCGCAAGATCTCCTCCTGGGCGGCCGTCATCGCGATCCCCACCATGATCGCCGGGTTCTACGGCATGAACTTCGACCACATGCCCGAACTGCACTGGCTGTTCGGGTACCCGATCGTCATGGGGGTGATGGTCGGGGCCTCCGCCCTGGCCTACCACCGGCTCCGCAGGAACGGCTGGTTGTAGGGGCGGGCCGTGCGGGTCACCGCGGCGGGGCCGTCACCGTGTCGACCGGTCGTCGTGGCCGCCTGCCCGGCCAGCGTGTGACCCCGCCTCCGCTTGCGCAACATCTGTTGCCGCCATGGCAAAATAGTGGGATGGACAACGACCTCGACCACACACTCGGAGCGGTCGGACAGCGTCTGCGCGTGCTGCGCCGGCAGCGGGAGGCCACGCTGGCCGAGCTGTCGGAGGCGACCGGTATCTCGGTGAGCACCCTGTCCAGGCTGGAGTCCGGTGCCCGTCGTCCGACTCTGGAACTCCTGCTTCCCCTGGCCAGGGTCCACGGCGTCACCCTGGACGAGCTCGTCGACGCCCCGCCCACCGGTGATCCGCGCATCCACCTGCGCCCGGTCAGCCTGCACGGCATGACCATGCTGCCCCTGACCCGCCGTGCCGGCGGTATCCAGGCCTACAAGCTGGTGATCTCGCCCGGCAGCCGCCGGGAGCCCGACCCGCAGACCCACGAGGGCTATGAGTGGCTCTACGTCCTCAACGGAAGGCTGCGGGTCGTGCTGGGTGAGCGCGACCTGGTGCTCTCACCCGGTGAGGCGGCCGAGTTCGACACCCGCGTGCCGCACTGGTTCGGTGCCGCCGACACCGAACCGGTCGAGTTCCTGAGCCTGTTCGGCAGGCAGGGTGAGCGCGCGCACCTGCGTGCCCGTCCTCGGGCGGGACGCTCTTCCGAGCAGGACGACTAGGGCGTGTGTGGTGGATGCCGCCCGTCGTTTGGAGAGCGCTGCGCGCGAAGCGCGACCGTTGAGGGCGGTGGGAGGGAGACGGGCGGGCGTATCCGGTGGTGGCCTCGCAAGGCCGAAGAAGAAGCGCCCCTACTGTGCCTGCCTCGCGAGCTCGGCAGTGTCGCACAGCGGGGGCCCTCCTGGTCTGGCTGTTGACTGATGAGAACGCGGCGAGGGTGCCGCTGGGGCGTCGCGCAGCAGGGTGAGTATTCGCCATACATGCCCTAGGGCCTTCGGTCCTGTGCCGCCGGGGGCGGCGGGCACGCCGTAGGGCCCAAGGCTCCCGTGCCCCGGCGTCCGAGCACGAGGCGAAGCGCGGCCCAGGGGTGTCGGCGCGGGGAGGTGCCTCAGGCCCTGGTCTGGTTCTCGTCGTCGTGCCGGTCGTGTGCGTCGCCGCCGGGATGGGTGGGTGCGGTGGTGCCCGCGTTACGCAGGAGCGCGGCGGCCGTGAGGGTGACAGCGCCCAGCAGGACCGCCAGTGCGATGGTGCTCACCCGCATTCCCTGCACGAAGGCCTCCCGTGCCACGGTGAGCAGTTCCCCACCGCTGGGCCCGGCCAGTTCCCGGGCCGCGGCCACCGCGCCGCCGAGGGTGTCGCGTGCGGCCTCGACCGCCTCAGGCGGTGTGTCGGCGGGAAGGGCGGCCCCGGTCACCTGGCGGCGGTAGACGGCGGCGCCCAGGCTTCCGGCGATCGCCACTCCGAGCGCGATGCCCAGTTCGTTGCCGGTCTCGGCCGTGCCCGAGGCCGTTCCGGCGCGTTCGGGCGGGGCGCTGCTGATGATCATGTCGTAGGTCAGCACCATCGCAGGGTTGAGTGCGAGGTTGAGCAGGGTGAACCCGGCCACGGTCGGGGCCAGTCCGGAGGGGCCGGCCGCGGCGATCAGGAGGAGGCCGACCACGCCCAGGGCGAACGCGCCGGTGATCACGTGTACCGGTCTCGTTCGTCGGGAGAGCAGGGGGACCAGCAGGTTCGCCGCCACGCCCGCGACCATCGCGGGCACGGTCCACAGCCCGGCCTCCAGCGGGGACAGGCCCAGTACCAGTTGTAGGTACTGCATGACGAAGAACTGGACGGCGCCCAGGACGAACAGGCCGGTGGTCTGGGCTCCCAGGGACACGCTGAAACCGCGGTGGGAGAAGAGCTCCAGGTCCAGCAGCGGGTCGGCCAGCCGCCGCTGCCGCCGTACGAAGGCCCATCCCAGGAGGGCTCCGGCGGCGGCGGAGAGCAGGGGTGCGGCGGCCGGGCCGTCCCTGGCCACCTCCTTGATCCCGTACACCACGGGCAGGATCGAGGCGATCGCCAGCACGACGCTGGCCGGGTCCGGGCGGCCCGCGTCGGGGGAGCGGTACTCCGGTACCACCAGCGGTCCCAGCAGGAGCAGGACGAGCATCACCGGTACCGCGGGCAGGAAGACCGAACCCCACCAGAACGTCTCCAGCAGGGCACCGCCCACCAGTGGTCCGATGGCGCCTCCGAGCATGAAGTTGGCCGACCACACCGCGATGGCGAACCTGCGCTGTACCGGGTCGCGGAACATGTTGCTGATCAGCGACAGCGTGGAGGGCAACAGGGTGGCGCCGGTGATCCCCAACAGGGCGCGGGCCAGGATCAGTACCTGGACGCTGGTGGAGAGGGCGGCGAGCACCGAGGCGGCGCCGAAGGCGAACGCCCCGGCCAACAGCAGCCTGCGGCGGCCGATCCGGTCGCCCAGCGTGCCCATGGCGACCAGGAGTCCGGCGATCATGAAGCCGTAGATGTCCACGATCCAGAGCACCTGTGTGCTCGTGGGCCGCAGGTCGGTGCTCAGGTGCGGCACGGCCAGGTGCAGCACGGTGAAGTCCAGTGCGATCACCAGCGCGGGCAGGGACAGTACGGCCAGTCCCACCCACTGGCGTGCCCCCGCCCGGTGTGCGGCCTCGGACATGGTCGGGTCTCCTTGGTTGTTCCGGTGTCCCCGCGAGGCCGCGGTTTCGCGTTGGCCCGGGGGCGGGGGTGGGCGGGGACGCGCTTCGCCGTGCACCCGCGGGACCGGCTTGCTCCTGTGCCGGGCGGGGCGGGAAGGGGCCGCCGGTGAAGGTGCCGGGGTCTCTCAGCGGCGCCACTGTACCCGGGCGCGTTCGCGCCACAGGTCCAGAGCCCCGCGATCGCCGGTGACCGTGCAGCGGCCGCCACCGGACCGGTTCCACAGCAGGAGGTACAGCTCGTGCGCCGGTCCGGTCACGGTGGTGTCGGCGTCGGGACCGGTCCCGCGCGTGCTCGTGCGGCCGGTGGGGGTCAGCGACATCGTCCAGCCCTGTCCGGTGTCGGTGGTCTCCAGGGCCAGTACCAGCGGGGGGTCGGCCACCAGGGGGCCGCCCGGCCTGGCGAAGAAACCCAGGAGGAGTTCCTCCACCCCGTCGGCGGCCAGTGCCGGGTCGCCGGGGTCGGCCGCTCCCTCCTCGGGGGCGGGGGCGTGTTCCGGGTGCGCCGACTGGGCGTCGACGCGGTGGACGGCGGTCTCGTGGGCCTGGCGGCGCGCCCAGAACGCCAGGGGTGAGGGTGCGGGCAGGAAGGTGAGGCACTCGGTGTCGGGGGCGGCGTCGGAGAGGGTCCTCACCAGGTGGGCGTGGCCGTCACGGAACCAGTCCAGGAGGGTGTCGTCCCCGGGGTGGGGGAACACCGCCTTGGCTGCCTGGCCCCGTACCGGTGGTCCGCCGTTGCCGGAGGCCACGTGCGCCGCGGCCCAGCGGTGTACCTGACCGGTGTGGGCGAGCAGGTCGCGCACCCGCCATCCGGGGCAGGCGGCCACCACGGCGTCGAGTCCGTTGGCGGCGGCGGACTCGGCCATCAGGCGGCCTTCACGGTCCAGGGCGGCGATGTGCGCGGTGACGTTCACGCCGACATGGTGGCACACCGGCCACCGCGGATTCGCATCCGGGCCGGAGCGCGGGAGGGGCACGCGGTCCCGCGCTCAGGTGGAGCGGTCGGACACGAACTCCTGGGCCTGGTGCACGATCCTGGCCAGGTGTGGGTGGTGGGCTCCGGGCCAGTACACCCGGCCGCAGGAACGACAGCGCGAGAACGCCTCGTAGGTGGCGCGGGTGCCCGGTTCCAGCCGGCTCTGGACCTGGTGTTTGGCCGCCGGCGCCAGTGCGCCGTTGCACGCCGGGCACCGTGTCCAGGGGTGCAGTGATGGTGCGAACCGCTCCAGGACCTCGCGCAGCTGGTCGTCGGGGTGGTCCTGGTGTATGTGGGCGCCCGCTCGCAGGTCCCGGCGGCGCAGGAGTCCGCGGTCGCGGGTGAGCAGCACCCTCTCCTCGGCGTTGGCCTGTTCCATCAGCGCCTGGTCGTCGCGGTCGTTGTCGTAGGCGGTGTCCACGCCCAGCAGGCGCAGGCGGCGGGCCAGGGTGCCCAGGTGCACGTCGAGCAGGAACCGTGTGTGTCCGAAGGGCGGGGTCTGCGGCCATCGCACGGCCAGGACGTCGACGACGTCGCCCGGGCACGGGCGGTGGGCGGGTGGGCGGGGGTGGCCGTTGACGCGCAGGGAACCGACCTCGGTCAGCGGAACGCCCAGTGACTGCACGACGTGGCCCAGGGTGGAGGTGGGCTCCGTCTCCACGCGCACCGGTCCGTGTCTGCGCCGTGGGGTGAGGAAGAAGCGTAGTTCGGGCGCGAAGTGCAGATCCAGCATCACCCGTTCCATTCCTCCAGCATGCCACGGGGGCGTGCCGTGTCCCTGGTGGACGGGACCGTTCACCGCAGGAGCGGGCGTACCTGTCGGGCGGCGAAGCGGACGAAGCCCTCGGGGTCGGGTTCGTCGGCCGTGGGCTGTAGGACCACGGTGTCGGCTCCCGCGTCGGCCATACGCCGTACGGCGTGGGCGATCGTCTGGGCGTCTCCGGCCACGCCGGTGCCGGGCGGCAGGTTCTCGCTGTGCAGTTCGGCGTCCATGCGCGCGGTGGCGTCGGCCCCGGTGGCGGCCAGCAGGTAGGCGGTCACGGGGTGGTGGCCGGTGCGTCCGGCGTCCTCGCGTCCCTGGTCGGCCAGTCGTCTGGCCCGGGCCACTCCTTCCACTCCCATGCCGGCGTCCAGGAGGGTGCCGTCGGCGGCCTGGCCGGTCAGGTGCAGGGTGCGCGGGCCGCGGGCGCCGGCCAGGACGGGGGCGGGGGTGGTGGGCGGGTAGTCCAGGCGGACGTCGTCGAGGGTGACGTAGCGGCCCTGGACGGTGACGCGTTCCCCGGCCAGCAGGGCGCGCAGTGCGTCGAGGTGTTCGCGCAGCAGGGTGAGGGGGGAGGCGGTGTGCGCGCCCGCCTGCGCCATCCAGTCCTGGACGCCGTGGCCCACGCCGAGGTGGACACGGCCGGGGAAGAGCCGGTGCAGAGTGGCGGTCTCCATGGCGGTCAGGGCGACGTTGCGCAGAGGGACGGGGAGCAGGCCCACGCCCACGGTGAGGTGGTGGGTCCAGGCCAGGGCGGCGGCCGCGGCGGCGATGCCGCTCTCCAGGAAGCAGTCCTCCCACAGCCAGAGCTGGTCGAGTCCGGCGTCGTCGGCCGCGCGGGCCACGGAGCGCAGGCGTTCGGGGGGAAGTTGGGGCCTGAACACGGCTCCGAGTGTGGTCATCACCCCGTTCTAGCGGAGGAGGGCGGTGGGGGCAACGGTCGTGGTCTTCCACCCGCGGCCCGTATGCGTTCGGCGGGCGGTTCCACGTGTTGGGTGAGGCCGCGTGGGTTCTGTGTGTGCGATGGGGCGGTGACGGTGTCGGTTGCGCGACCGGTCGTCAGTGCGGCGGCGAGGCCGGCACCGCGGAACCCGCGTGGGGCGCAGGGGCGGTCGGGCGGACCACCGGGGCCGTACCCGGCCAACGCGTCCAACCGCTCCAGTGCCTGCGGGGGCAGGACCACGTCCACGGCGTCCAGGCCGTCCCGCAGGTGCTCGGTGTCGTTCGCACCGATGGCGGGATGCGCGGCGCGTGAGCGCGCCGTGGTCCAGGCGATCGCGGCTTGGGAGGGGCTCGCCCCGGTTCGTCGGCGACCGCGCCCACGGCGTGTGCGGCCCGGTGGTCGCGTTCGGTGGGGGAGGCCGGATCGGCCCTGGTGCCGGGGGCGGTCCCGCCCGCGTACAGGGGTGTGGAGCGCCTGGTCCACCCGGAGGTGGGCGAGTTGCGTCCGGCCCATGAGGTCCTGGACGCCGAGACCCGGCAGTCGGTGGTCTACCCGCCCGCCGACGAGGCCACGGGGGTCGTGCTGGGCCGCTTGGAGCGGCGCCGCTCGGATACTCTGCGCGCGATGGGGACCGATGAGTGAGGAGATGTCCGTGGACGCGGTGGTGGAGTCGGTCAGCGGCAGTGCCGGGCACACCTTCAGCAAGGACGTCCTGCCCGGGATCCGCCTTTTGGCGGGGCTGGGTGTGGAGGGTGACGCCCACCTGGGCGCCACCGTTCAGCACCGTTCCCGGGTGGCCGCGGACCCGACCCGGCCCAACCTGCGCCAGGTCCACCTGATCCACGCCGAGCTCTTCGACGAGGTCGCCGGGGCGGGGTTCTCGGTCGGCCCCGGCGAGTTGGGGGAGAACGTCACCACGCGCGGGCTGGACCTGCTGGCTCTGTCCACCGGCACGGTCCTGCGCTTCGGGGACCGGGCCAGCGTCCGGGTCACCGGTCTGCGCAATCCGTGCCTGCAGATCGACGGTTTCTCCGAGGGGCTGCTCGGACAGGTCGTCCACCGCGGCGAGGACGGCGCGGTGGTGCGCAGGGCCGGGGTGATGGGCGTCGTTTTGACCAGCGGGCCCGTCGAGCCCGGCATGCCCGTTCACGTGCGGGTGCCCGAGGGGCCCCACGTGCTCCTGGAGCGGGTCTGATCCGCGGTTTCTCCGTGCTGCCCGTGCCGGCTGGAATCGCGGGGAGGGCGGGCGGACCGGACCTGTTCTCCTCAAAGCGCCCTCACGAGAGCGAGTCCAGCAGGGCGGTGTCGGCGCGCACCTCCATCGCGGCGACACGGTCCTCCCGCACGGTGAACACCAGCGCGGCGTAGGGGCGCCCCCCGCGCAGGGAGACGATCCCGGGCGCCCCGTGGACGGTCACCACGCGGGAGGACTCGGCCAGGCGCGAGAAGGTGATGGCCTGCGCGGCGACCGCCTGTGCGCCGTGGGTCGCCACGGGCACGCCGCGCAGCACGGCGAGTTCGTCGGCGTGTACCGCCACGTCGGGGGCCAGGACCTCCATGAGCGCCCCGAAGTCGCCTTCGCGCGCCGCGGCCAGGAACGCCTCCACCACCCGGCGGCGCCGTGCCAGGTCCTCCTTGGCGTCGGTGCTCGCCCCGCGCACCCGTCGCCGTGCCCGGCTGGCCAGTTGGCGGGTGGCCGCCGGGGTGCGTTCGAGGACCGGCGCGATGTGGTCGAAGGGCATCCCGAACAGGTCGTGCAGGACGAACGCCAGCCGTTCGGCGGGGGAGAGCGTGTCCAGGACCACCGTCAGCGCCAGGCCCACCGAGTCGGCCAGGAGCGCCTGCTGTTCGGGGTCGGTGCCGGGGACGGAGGAGGCGGGCTCGGGCAGGTCCTCACCCACCGGGTCCTCGCGGCGTGAGGTGCGCGTGCACAGCATGTCCAGGCACACCCGTCCCACCACCGTGGTCAGCCACGCGGCCAGGTTGTCGATGCTCTGTGCGTCGGAGCGGTTCAGCCGCAGCCACGCCTCCTGCACCGCGTCCTCGGCCTCGCTCGCCGAGCCCAGCATCCGGTAGGCGATCGAGCGCAGCACTCCCCTGTGCTCCTCGAAGCGGGCGGCCCACAACTGGTCGGTGTTCATCGGTCACATTCTCCCGTTGGCGTCCGTCGTGGATTCGACGTGTCACCGGGTCGACGTTGCGGCGCCGCCCGATGTGACCGGTTCGCGAGTGAGGAGATCCATGGACACCTGTGACGAACTGAGTTCGCTGCTGCGCGGCCGTGTGCTGGCCCCGGGGGAGGAGGGCTTCGACCGGGCCGGACGCCCCTGGAACCTGGCCGTGGAGCAGTCGGTGGCGGCGGTGGTGGAGGCCGCCGACGCCGACGACGTGGCCGCCCTGGTCCGTCACGCCCACCGGGCGGGCCTGGCGGTGGCCGCCCAGCCCACCGGGCACGGTGCCTCCGGTGCCGCGGAGGGCGCGGTGCTGTTGCGCACCGGCGCCCTGGACGAGGTGGGCATCGACGTGCGGCGGCAGGTGGCGCGGGTGGGTGCGGGCGTGTCCTGGGGCAGGGTGCAGGAGGCGGCCGCCGAGCACGGGCTGACCGGTCTGCCGGGGAGTTCCCCGGTGGTCGGTGTGGCGGGGTACACCCTGGGCGGTGGACTGAGCTGGTTCGGTCGCCGCCACGGGTGGGCGGCCGACGGCGTCACAGCCCTGGAGGTGGTGGGGGCCGAGGGGGAGCGGGCACGGGTGACCGCCGGGTCCGATCCCGACCTGTTCTGGGCGCTGCGCGGCGGCGGTGGCGACTTCGCCGTGGTCACCGCCCTGGAGTTCGACCTGCATCCGGCGCCGGGGCTGTACGGCGGGCGGCTGGTGTGGCCCGCCGATCGGGCCGAGCGTGTGCTGGGGGCCTACACCGAGGTCACCTCGAACGCGCCGGAGGAGCTGACGGTGTGGTTGAACCTACAGCATGTCCCGGGTCTGGAGCCGACGGTGTCGGTGGACGTGACCTTCCTGGGCGGTGGGGAGGGGGCGGAGAAGCTGTTGCGTCCGTTCGAGGTGGCCGGTACGCCGCTGCGCGGAAGCCTGGGGGTGTTGCCGCTGACCGCGTTGGGGTCGATCACCGCCGAGCCCACCGACCCCTCACCGAACCTGGCGCGGGCCGCCCTGTTGACCGACCTGGGCTGGGAGGGTGTCCGGGCGCTGCTGGCCGAGCCGATCGCTCCGCTGCTGGGAGTGCAGGTGCGTCATCTGGGGGGTGCCCTCGCGGGTGCCTCCGACACCCCCTTCGGGCCGCTGGACGAGCCCTACTACCTGTACGCGATGGGTGTGCCCCTCACGCCTGAGGTGGGTGAGGGCGTCCGTGCGCGTCAGGACGCGCTGGTGGAGGCGCTGGGCTCCCACGTCAGCGGACGCAGGCCGCTGACCGCGCTGGCTCCGGGTGATTCGGCCGCGGATGCCTTCTCTCCGTCGGTGCTGGAGCGGCTGCGGCGGATCAAGCGTGAGCGCGACCCGCGCGGGGTGGTGCGGTCCAACTATCCGGTCCTGGGCTGATCCGGTGGGGCGGGGCCGGGCGGCGGGCACACCGCCCGGCGCCGTCCGTCCCGCCTGGTGGCGGCGCCGGGCGGGGGCCGTCTCAGATGTCGGTGTCGGCGCGCTGGAGGAGGCGTTCGTGGCGCTGGCGTGCGGCCTGGGCCGAGCCCAGTCCCAGACCGAAGGCGATCTCCTGCCAGGTCATGCCGCGCCCCTTGGACATCCGCAGCAGTCCGGCCTCCAGCTGGTCGAACTCCGCGCGTGCCCAGGGCACCAGGGTCAGGGCGGCGGTGAGGTCGTCCTGGTCCACGGCGGGAACACCCTCCTCGGGGAGTGCACTGCCCGAGGCCAGGTCGGCGACGCGGCGCAGGGCGTCCAGGGGCGGCATGGGCATGCGGTGCTCGTCCCAGCGGCGGCGGTCCTCACCGCCGGCGTGCCGTTCGGTGATGCGCACCAGCGCCTGGTGGGTGCGCAGGCGGCGCGCGGCGCCGGGGTCGGGCTGGGCGAAGGCGTTCTCGGGCTGTGGCTCGGTCATGCCTTCAGGATGGAGGCCGCACCCACGCTTGTCAACACACTATTTTCAACAGGTTGTTCAATCGGTGGTGTGCCGGTCCAGGAACTCCTGGAAGGTGACCGTGCCGACCTCCCGCTGGGGGGTCAGGTGGTACCCGGCCCGGTAGGCGGCGAAGGTGGCTCCCGGCAGGCGCACCGGCAGCACGCGCCGCTCCAGCCCCGCCCAGGACAGGTAGGCGCCGGCCAGGTCGCGGAAGGACTCCACGCGCGGGCCGCCCATGTCCGGGGCGCGCCCGACCGGGTCGCCCTCCGCCAGCCGTGCCAGGCGGGCGGCGACCTCACCGGCGTCCACGGGCTGCACGTCCACCTGCGGGACGGGCATGAGGGGGAGCCGGGCCGCGCCCGCGCACAGGGTGAGGACCAGGTCGTGGAACTGGGTGGCGCGCAGCACCGACCATCCCAGGCCGGAGGCCTCCAGGGCCTGTTCCACGGTGTGCTTGTCGCGGTAGTAGCCCAGCGGTATCCGGTCCACGCCGACGATGGAGACGTAGACCAGGTGTTTGACCCCCGCACGGCGCAGCGCGCGGAGCAGGTGGGTGGCGGACTCGATGTCTCCGCCGGTGGGTGTGGTGGCGCAGTGCACGACGGTGTCCGCGCCCTGGACGGCCTCGGCCAGCCCGGTGCCCCTGCGCAGGTCCACGGAGAAGGAGGAGGGGTCCTGGGAGTCGGGGTGGCGGCTCAGGCCGCGTACCTGGTGCCCGGCTCGGCGCAGGCGTTCCACGACGAGGGTTCCCAGGGTTCCGGTACCGCCGGTGACCAGGACTGTCTTCATGGGATGCTCCTTGGCTGGCCGAAGGACCATGCTAAGACTTCGGGGCCCCGACACGGTGGCGCACGCGGCGGTCGTGGCGCTTTCCCCCAGGCGGCGCCCGGCCCCGGAGCGGGGGGCGGTGGTGCCCCGGAGGCGGGATGTCTGGTTAGAGTGCTGGGCGGCATCGGCGCAGCGGAGCGTCGGGCGCAGTGGTGAGGAGGATGCCCATGTCCGGGATCGCCGAGAGGTTGAGGGCAGCGGTCGGCGCGGAGCAGGTGGTCACCGACCCCCTGGTCATGGAGGGCTACTCCCACGACGAGGCCGAGTGGGCCGGCCACGGCCGTCCCGCGGCGGTCGTACGCCCGCGCGGGACCGAGGACGTCTCGGCCGTCGTGCGCGTGTGCGCCGAACTGGGGGTCCCGGTGGTCGCGCGCGGTGCGGGCACGGGACTGTCGGGGGCGGCCAACGCCGTGGACGGCTGGGTGGTGGTCTCCTTCGAGCGGATGAACCGGGTCCTGGAGGTCGACCCCGTCCAGCAGACGGCCACGGTGCAGCCCGGAGTGGTCAACGGCGACCTGCGCGCGAGGGTGGCCCGGGACGGCCTGTGGTATCCGCCCGACCCCGCCTCCGCGCCCTGGTCGACCATCGGCGGGAACGTGGCCACCAACGCGGGCGGCCTGTGCTGTGTCAAGTACGGGGTCACCCGCGACTACGTGCTGGGCATGGAGGCGGTCATGGGCTCGGGTGAGGTGGTGAGGCTGGGCCGCACCACCGCCAAGGGGGTCACCGGCTACGACCTGTGCGGGCTCATGGTGGGTTCGGAGGGGACCCTGGGCATGGTCACCGAGGTGACGTTGCGGCTGCTGCCGCTGCGCACCGGCACCGAGCACACGGTGGTGGGCTACTTCGACTCGCTGGTGGAGGCCGGTCGCGCGGTGGCGGCGGTCTCGGCCGCCGGGGTGGTGCCCTCGGCGATGGAGCTGATCGACCGGTTCTGCCTGCAGGCGGTGGACTCCTGGAAGAACATGGGCCTGTCCGCCGAGGGCGAGGTGCTGCTGCTGGCGCGCAGCGACCTGCCCGGAGCCGCGGGTGAGCAGGAGGCCGACCTCGTCCTGGAGTGTTTCCGGGCCCAGGGGTCGGTCTACGCGGTGCGCTCCACCGACCAGGAGGAGGCCGAGGCCCTGTTCGAGGCCCGCCGTCTGGCCTATCCGGCGCTGGAGCGGCTCGGTCCGCTGCTGACCGAGGACATGTGCCTGCCCAAGGCGAAGCTGCCGTTGATGTTGGAGCGCATCGAACAGATCGGGGAGCGTTTCCAGACCCGGATCGGCAACGTCGCGCACGCCGGTGACGGCAACCTGCACCCCCTGTTCATCGTTCCGGCCGGGGACGAGGGCGCCAAGAAGCGCGCGCAGGAGGCCTTCGAGGTGATCGTGGACGAGGCGCTGGCCCTGGGCGGCACGGTCACCGGCGAGCACGGTGTGGGCCTGTTGAAGATGCGCGGCGCCGCCAGCGAGATGGGGCCGCAGGTCCTGCGGATGCACCGGGCGGTCAAGGACGCCCTGGACCCGCGGGGGATCTTCAACCCGGGCAAGGTCTTCGCCGCGCACTGACCGCGGCCCGTGCGGGGGCGCCGTGTGGTGCCCCCGCACGGGCTTGTGCCGGCCGGGTGCGGGTCAGATGCCGAACGGCGCGGCGTAGTGGACGGTGCCGCCGGGCAGCGGGTGGCCGGTGTCCAGGGTCAGGGCCATCAGGACCTCGTCGGGGACCTCGATGCTCAGCCCGATGCCGTACCGCGAGGCGCGGGTGAAACCGAACCTGGGGTAGTACCCGGGATGTCCCAGGACGACGACGAAGTACTCGCCCATCTCCGCGGCGGCCCGCAGGGCGGCGCGGACGGCCGCCGATCCGGCGCCGGTGCGCTGGTGCCGTGGCAGCACCGCGCAGGGAGCCAGGCACAGGGCCGGGGTGCGGTCGATGTGGCAGCGGGTCAGCAGCGCGTATCCCACGGGGGCGTCGTGTTCGTCGGTGGCCACGATGGACAGGCCCGGGATCCAGGCCGGGTCGGCGCGCAGGGCGTCGACGAGTTCGGCCTCGGCCGGGGTGTCGAACGCGGCGGTGTTGACGGCGTGGACCGCGGGGATGTCGGCGTCGGTCTCGACGCGGGTGTTCCAGGTCTGGTGTGTACTCATGTGACAGGCCTTTGCTGTGGGGTCCCCGCCGGGGCGCTCCCGTGTGGGCGCGTGCGGCTCACGGCCCGAGGGCGGTCAGGCCGGGACCCGGAAGGTGGAAGGATCGGCGATACCGCTCGTGGTGGCGGCGCACATCGCGGTCATCAGCCCCGCCTCCCTCTCCTCTGGCTGCTGTCAGGGCGTGGACACGCTAGCACGCGAGCGGACTCACGACCGGACGGGAGAGGGGAACCGGAGCGGCAGGGGGCCGCGTCTGAGCGGAGAGAAGCGGAAATCCGCATTTCGGACGAGGAGTCCCCCCATGGAGATCCCCACTGTCCTGGTCCTGGTGATCGCGGCCCTGGTGGTCGTTGTCGTCGGCGTGATGGTGTTCGCGGGTTCGGCCGCCGAACGCCACCGCTCCCGGGCCCTGTCCGCCTGGGCCGAGCGCCGGGGGTGGCGCTATGACCGGGAACGGCCCGAGTTGGTCGACCGGTTCCACGGTGCCCCCTTCCTGGAGCGCGGCTCCGACGCCCGGGCCAGGCACGTGCTGTGCGCCGAGTGGCGCGGCCGCCGGGTGGTGGCCTGTGAGTACGGCTGCACCGCCGCCCACCTCCACGGCCGCGACCGGACCGCCCCGTACGTGTACACCGTGGTCGTGGTCACCCTGCCCGAGGCCGTGCCGCTGTTGCAGGTGGAACCGGTGCGGGGTTCTCCTGACACGCCGTCCCCTCCGACGGGCGCGCACCCCTGGGTCTCGGGCCAGGAGGAGTTCGACGCGTGCTTCCGTGTGGCCACCGTCGGCGACGCCTTCGCCGGGACCGTTCTGGCGGAGGGCACGCGCACGTGGCTGCTGTCCCGGCAGGGCTTCGCCCCGTTCTGCTTCCCGTTCCGTTTCGCCGGCCAGTACCTGCTCTCCTGGGAGCGGGGGCGTCTGGACACCGGACGGGTCCAGGCGCGGGCCGACGCCGTGATCGACCTGTTGGAGCGGATTCCGACCGGGGTGTGGGAGGGCACCCAGGACAGTGTGGGCTAGGAGTGCTCGCGCAGTGGAGGGTTCCCGGGCTCACCGTGCGGGGAGCACCGGTCACTCGGCGGCACATGTGAGCGGACGGGCCTGTGCGGGTAGATGCGCCAACGCGGCACGGAAGGTGCCGGGAAGTCGAGCTGAGGGGGGTAGCCATGGCCGACACGCTCAACGGCCGCCGGATCGCGATCCTGGCGGCGAACGGTGTCGAGCAGGTGGAGCTCGTCAAACCGCGTGAGGCGCTGCTGGAGGAGGGCGCCGACATCGACCTGGTCTCGCTCGAGTCCGGGAAGATCCAGGCGATGAACGGCGACATCGAACCGGCGGACCAGTTCGCCGTGGACCGTGTGGTGTCCGAGGTCGGGGCGGGGGACTACGACGCCCTGGTGGTCCCCGGCGGGACCGTCAACCCGGACAACCTGCGCCAGGACGAGAACGCGGTGGGGTTCGTGCGCGACTTCGTCGATTCGGGCAAGCCCGTGGCCGCCATCTGCCACGGGCCCTGGATCCTGGTGGAGGCGGACGTGGTGCGGGGACGCAGGGTGACCTCCTATCCCAGCCTGCGCACCGACATCCGCAACGCGGGCGGAACCACGGTGGAGGAGGAGGTGGTCACCGACCAGGGGATCACCACCAGCCGCAACCCGAACGACCTGCCCGCCTTCTGCGAGCGCATCGTGCGGGAGTTCGCCGCCAAGTGAGGCCTGCTCCTTGCCGGGCGGAGTCGCCGCCGCGGCCGGGAGGCGGTCGGGGCCCCGGAGCCGCGTGCCCGGGGCCCTCGTCCTGTGGGGGCCGTGGACGCGGACGGGGCGGTGGACACCGCCTCAGGTGTCCACCGCCCCGTGGTGCGGTCCCGCGTCCGGGAGCCGGGCCCTAGTCGGAGCCGTGCTCCTCGGGGTGGCGCCGCAGGTGCAGGACGGCCGCGAGGAGGCCGCCCCACAGCAGGACGATGGAGACGATCATCATGACGATCGCGCTGGCGGACATCAGCGGTCCCCTTCCTTGTAGGTGGTCTCGGCGTCCGTGGCCGTGGCGTACTCGGCGTCCTGGGCGGCCAGGGCGTCAGCCCGCTTCCAGGGCAGGAGCGAGAGGACGATGCCGAAGACGATCGCGCCGATGGCCACGCCCCATCCGGCGGTGAGCAGGAACCCGGACGGGTAGCCCCCGTAGTTCTCCATCAGCTCCGTGCGCAGGCTGTCCCACATCATGAAGCCGAGCAGGACGGGGGTGATGACGCCCAGGGCGATCTTCCACCACACGCCCAGGCGCAGGGTGGAGACCGCGTTGGCGTGGTTCTGGAACACCGTCAGCCTGCGCAGGGCCCACGCGAACACGATCAGCATCACCAGGGCGGCCAGGGCGATGCCGTACTGGTTGATGAAGTGGTCGAACACGTCCAGGTAGTGCAGTCCCTGGGGTGTGGGGAAGAGCAGGATCGAGACCAGCGCGGTGAGGCCGCCCACCAGCAGCACGGCCGGGACGCGGCCCAGGCCGGTGCGGTCCCGTACGGCCGAGATGTTGACCTCGACGATGCTGATCAGCGAACTGATGCCCGCGATGGTCAGGGAGCCGAAGAAGAGCACGCCGAACAGGGCGCCGCCGAAGGGCAGGGTCGAGATGATCTGCGGGAAGGCGACGAAGGCCAGGCCGATACCGGAGGTGGCGACCTCGTCGACGCCGGTGCCGGCGGTGGTGGCCATGAAGCCCAGTGCGGCGAACACGCCGATACCGGCGAGCAGTTCGAAGGAGCTGTTGGCGAAGCCCGCCGTGATGGCGGTACCGGTCAGGTCGGTCCTGCGCCGCAGGTAGGAGGCGTAGGTGACCATGATGGCGAAGCCGATGGACAGCGAGAAGAAGATCTGCCCGTAGGCGGCCACCCACACGCTCCCGTTGAGCATGGCGCTCCAGTCGGGGGTGAACAGGGCGTTGAGGCCCTGGGCGGCTCCGTCGAGGGTCAGTGCCTGGACGACCAGGACCAGGAACAGCACCACCAGCAGCGGGATGAAGATCTTGTTGGCCTTCTCGATGCCGTTGCGGACGCCGAGTGCCAGGATCAGCAGCACCACGGCCCACACGCCGATGAGCGGCAGGGCGACTCCGGAGACGTAGCCCGAGATCGCGCCCGGCGCCTCGCTCATCTGGAGGTACTCGTTGAAGAAGAAGGCGTTGGGATCCTCGCCCCAGGACTCGCGCACGGAGAAGACCAGGTAGGCGCAGCTCCAGGCGATGATGGCCCCGTAGTAGATCGCGATCACGAAGCAGATGGCCACCTGCCACCAGCCGATGGCCTCGGCGGGCCTGGCGATGCGCCGGTAGGACAGCGGCGCGGAGGAGCGGTAGCGGTGCCCGATGCTGTATTCGAGGATCAGCAGCGGAACACCAGCGGTGATCAGGGCGATGAGGTAGGGCACCAGGAAGGCGCCGCCACCGTTCTCGTAGGCGATGTAGGGGAATCGCCAGATATTGCCCAGGCCGACAGCGGATCCGATCGCCGCCATCAGGAAGCCCGCGCGCGTCCCCCACTGCTCGCGAGTCTGTTGGACCATGTTCAGGTCTCCTAAATCATCCCGTAGTTCGCGATCCGCACGGTAGCAGGAGTTGGCCTGGTCAGCATCGTGGGGCGGGCCTGTTGTACACGGCGTCGCTCGACCATGGGCTTTTCAGCGCCTTTTGTCTTGACCTGCACATTGCCCCAAAACTCCCAAGCCACACTTACCAGACACATTCAGGCGTACTTGCGCACGCGCGTGGCGTCGCGGCCGGGAGCGCGCGAACCGCCGGGGGCCTCGTGCGGTTCGGGGACCGGTTCCCGGTGCCGCGCCGGCGGGCACGGCACCGGGCGAAGCGCGCTGGAGGGCGGGGCGCCTCACCAGCGCATGTGGACGTGTTCGGCGAAGCCGAGCAGGCCGTCCACGCCGACGGACTCGCCCTTGTCGGTGCGGACGGTGCCGGTGTAGTGGCCGAAGAGCTGGTGTGTCGCTGACGACCACCCCGGCGTCGGTACGGTCGGCGCGCCCTCGGAGCCGGGAGCGCCACCCATCAGGGTGCGAAGTGCGCCCAGAGGCGCACCGGAGGCGGCCGACGCTTCAACGGCCGGGGCCGACGGCGTGTGGGCCGCGACCCCTTCACCGCGTCCTGAAAGTCCTAACGCCTCCGGGCTGGGGCTCAGCGACAGGAGTCGGCGAATCTGAAGCTTTCCATCTCGTTATCGCGCCACAACTCCGGTATCCACTGACCGGGGCTGACGCATCCCATATAGCCGGTGCCGTTGTCGTTGTCGTACATCCAGATGTGGAAGCCGGTGCGGTTTGCGACACTGCTGATCTCGTTGTCACCGTCCCAGCCGCCGATGTCGACGAGGCTGCCCGAGTTCGATGGCGACGTGGCATACATGGCGATGTACTCCGATCCTTGGTAGCCAGGGTCCTCGTACATGCAGATGTGATCGATACCGCAGCTGTTGGACGTGGTCAGGGCCTCGGCCCGTGTGGTGTCAGCGGCTGCGGGGGCCGCCAGGGCGAGCGAGGACAGAAGTGCGATACCGAGCGCGGTGAACGAAATTTCTCTTCGTGCCATGTGCCTCTCCGAATTCGTGGTACGGCGATCGCCTCTCATGAAAGCATCCGCGCTGCTGAAAGGAAAGGGGGTTCTCACGTCCCCGTCCCGAATCGACGCATCCGCCTGAGGCATCGCGCCATTGGCACGCGCTCTACTAGAATGCACCGATAATGGCATTTTTCGGATTTGTGTTAATTTATTTGCGGCTCCGGGTGCGGGAAAGCTCCGCCGACTCTCCGGCTGGGGGCGGTCTCGACGGGGCCGGGCCGACCACCAGCGGCGTTCCCGCGGGAGTCCGGACAGGTGTGGTGTGGGCGGGCGCAGCACCTCGTGCCGCCCAGTGGCGCCCCCGTCCTCGTTCTGGGCCGGACGGGTCAAGCCCACGCCGTCGGCACCGCGGTGGCTGGCTCGGGCGGACACGCCGCCACGGGAGCGGACCTGCCCTGGTCTGATCGCGCTGACCAGCGGAGACGCGGCTCCTCTCGCGTATGGCCCCAGGCCCTGGGGCCACAACTCAGGCCCACGTGCCAATGCCGCACGTGGTTCCTACCGTTCCGGTCCAGACCACATACGTCGTGGCTGGTCCCGGGCTCCCTCTGGTGTGGGAGGTAGGTTTGGCGTACTCTGGAAAGCGCTTTCACACGGAAGGATGGTAACAACCTATGGGTGACCACATGCTGGGTGTCGCCATGAACGGCGTCACCGGACGCATGGGATACCGGCAGCACCTGACCCGGTCGATCCTGGCCATCCGCGAGGCCGGCGGCGTGCGCCTGCCCGACGGCTCCCGGATCATTCCCGAGCCCGTTCTGGTCGGGCGCTCCGAACACAAGCTGCGCGAGATCGCCGAGCGCCACGGAATCGAGCGGTGGTCCACCGACCTGGACTCCGTGCTCTCCGACGACGACGTCAAGATCTACTTCGACTCCCAGATCACGCACGCCCGCGAGGCCGCCGTACGCGCCGCCATCGCCGCGGGCAAGCACATCTACGTCGAAAAGCCCACCGCGAGCACGCTCAGCGCCGCCCTGGAACTGGCCAAGCTGGCCCGCGACGCGGGCGTGCGCAGCGGCGTGGTCCAGGACAAGCTGTTCCTGCCCGGCCTGCTCAAACTGCGCAGACTGGTCGAGAGCGGCTTCTTCGGCCAGATCCTGTCGGTGCGCGGCGAGTTCGGCTACTGGGTCTTCGAGGGTGACTGGCAACCCGCGCAGCGCCCGAGCTGGAACTACCGCGCCGAGGAGGGCGGCGGCATGGTGCTGGACATGTTCCCGCACTGGCACTACATCCTGGAGCACCTGTTCGGCCCGGTGCGGGCGGTCACCGCCAAGGTGGCCACCCACATCCCGCGCCGCTGGGACGAGAACGGCGAGCCCTACGAGGCCACCGCCGACGACTCCGCCTACGGCATCTTCGAGCTGGACGGCGGTGTCATCGCCCAGATCAACTCCTCCTGGAACGTGCGCGTGGCCCGCGACGAGCTCGTGGAGTTCCAGGTCGACGGCACCCACGGCAGCGCCGTCGCGGGACTGCGCTCCTGCCGCGCCCAGCACCGCTCGGCCACGCCCAAGGCGGTGTGGAACCCCGACCTGGAGGACCCGGGCCGCTACCGCGACCAGTGGGAGCCGGTTCCCGACAACACCGAGTTCCCCAACGGCTTCCGCGCCCAGTGGGAGAACTTCCTGCGCCACGTGGTCCTGGACACGCCCTTCCCGCACGACCTGATCTCCGGGGCCCGCGGCCTGCAGATGGCCGAGGCCGGACTGCAGTCGGCGCGCACCGGGCGCACGATCGAACTGGACGAGGTCACCCTCGCATGAACACACTCCTGCTACCCACCACCGACGGCCGCGCAGCCCCCCACACCCTGGCCGGCACCCCCGTCGACACCTCCCCGCTGCCCCCCGCGCGCTCGCGCACCGCCTACGCCGCGGCCCACGTGGTCGCCGACCCGCTCTCCCCCAACGCCCCCGGGGCGCCCGCCCGCCTGGACTGGGACGCCACCCTGGCCTTTCGCCACCACCTGTGGGACCAGGGGCTGGGCGTGGCCGACGCCATGGACACCGCCCAGCGCGGCATGGGCCTGGACTGGGCGGCCACCGCCGAGCTGATCCGCAGGTCGGGGGCGGAGGCCGCCGCGCGCGGCGCCGCCCTGGCCTGCGGTGTGGGCACCGACCAGCTCGATCCTTCGCACGCCGATCTGGAAAGCGTTATCACCGCGTACGGGGAACAGCTCGACGTCGTCCAGGGCGCCGGTGCCACCCCCATCCTGATGGCCTCCCGGGCCCTGGCCGCCGTCGCCTCGGGCCCCGAGGACTACGCCAAGGTCTACGGACACCTGCTGCGCCAGGTCGACCAGCCGGTCATCCTGCACTGGCTGGGCACCGCCTTCGACCCGGCCCTGGCCGGGTACTGGGGCCACGCCGACCCGGCCGAGGCGATCGAGCCGGTGGCCGCCCTCATCGCCGAGCACGCGGCGAAGGTGGAGGGCATCAAGGTCTCCCTGCTCGACGCCTCCCTGGAGGTGCGGCTGCGCCGCCTGCTTCCCGAGGGCGTGCGCCTGTACACCGGTGACGACTTCGACTACCCGGACCTGGTCCTGGGCGACGAGCAGGGCCACTCCCACGCCCTGCTGGGCATCTTCGCCGCCATCGCCCCGGCCGCCGCCCGCGCGCTGGCGGCCCTGGACGAGGGCGACACCGGGCGATACCGGGCCCTGATGGATCCCACGGTCCCCCTGGCCCGGCACCTGTTCGCCGCGCCCACCTTCTACTACAAGACCGGTATCGCCTTCCTGGCCTGGCTCAACGGCCACCAGAAGGGCTTTCACATGGTGGGTGGGCTGCACAGCGCCCGCGACCTGCCCCACCTGGCCCAGGTGGTGCGCCTGGCCGACGCCGCCGGGGCCCTGACCGACCCCGACCTGGCGGCGTCTCGCATGCGGGCGCTCCTCGAGGTGTCAGGAGTGAGCCAGTGAGCACGCTTCCAGATGGCGCCGAGGCGCCCGTCCCCCAGGAGGGCGCTCCCACCACGACCGCTCCGGCGGTTGTTCCCACGGCGGTGGACGTGCCCTCGGGGCTGCCCGCCGCGGTGCCCACGCCCGAGCCGGGTGACCCGCGGCTGGCACGGCTCTCGCTCAACCAGGCCACCGTCAAGTACTGGAGCCTGACCCAGGCCGTGGACGGCTGTCTGCGCGCCGGGGTGCCCGCCATCGGCGTGTGGCGTGAGCCGGTAGCCGAGATGGGTCTGGCACAGGCCGCCCGCCTGCTGCGCAGGTCCGGGCTGCGGGTGTCCTCCCACTGCCGTGCCGGATTCCTGACCGCTCCCGACAGGGCCTCGGCCCTGGAGGACAACCGGCGCGCCGTCGACGAGGCCGCCGAGCTGGGCGCGCCCTGCCTGGTCATGGTCATGGGCGGTATGCCCGAGGGTGAGCGCGACCTGGTCGGGATCCGCGAGCGGGCGGCGGACGCCCTCGCCGAACTGGTGCCCTACGCCGCCGAGCGCGGGGTCCGGCTCGCCCTGGAGGCCCTGCACCCGATGTTCTGCGCCGACCGTGCCGTGCTCTCCACGCTGGGTCAGGCCCTGGACCTGGCCGAGCGCTTCGACGCCGCCGCCGTCGGCGTGGTGGTGGACGCCTACCACGTGTGGTGGGACCCCCAGGTGTGGGAGCAGATCGCCCGCGCCGGGGCGGGCGGGCGCATCGCCTCCTTCCAGGCCTGCGACTGGGAACTGCCCATCCCCGCCGACGCCCTGCTGGGTCGGGGCATGGTCGGTGACGGCCACGCCGACGTGGGCGCCCTGCGCCGCGCGGTGGACGCCACGGGCTATGACGGCGACATCGAGGTGGAGATCTTCAACAAGCGGGTCTGGGAGGCCGACGGCGACGACGTCATCGCCACCGTGGCCCGCCGTCACGTCCAGCACGTCCTGTGAGGTGGTCCGGGGGCGCCGGGGCGTCCCCGGGCCACCCCGGCAAGGAGCACGAGGAGCAGTATGAACTTCGACGGAATCCTGTTCTTTCCCCTGACCCCCTTCGCCGCCGGGGGAGGGGTGAACGAGGCCGTGCTGTCCGAGCACGTGGCCTCGGGTGTGGAGCACGGCGCGGGCGGGGTGTTCGCGGCCTGCGGCACCGGTGAGGTGCACGCCCTCTCGGCCGCCGAGCACGCCGCCGTGGTGCGGCGGTCGGTGGAGGTCACCGCGGGCCGGGTGCCGGTGGTCGCCGGTGCGGGCGGCAGCGTGGGCACCGCCATCGAACAGGCCCGCGCGGCCAAGGAGTCGGGGGCGGACGCGGTCCTGCTGTTGCCGCCCTACCTGGTGGGCGCCCCGCAGCGGGGGCTGGTGGAGTACGTGCGCACGGTGACCGCGGCCGTGGACATCCCGGTGGTGGTCTACCAGCGCGGCTCGATGGTCTTCACCCCCCAGAGCGCGGCGGAGCTGGCCCGGATCCCCACGGTGGTCGGTATCAAGGACGGGGTCGGCGACCTGGGGCGGATGCACCAGATCGTGCTGGCGGTGCGCGAGGTGCGCGGTGAGGAGTTCACCTTCTTCAACGGGTTGCCCACGGCCGAGCTGACCGTGGCCGCCTACCGGGCCGTGGGGGTGCCGCTGTACTCCTCGGCGGCGTTCGCGTTCGTGCCCGAGGTCGCCACCGCCTTCTACACCGCCTTCCACGCCGGTGACCCGTTGGCCGACACCCTGATGCGCGAGTTCTTCGAGCCGCTGGTGCGCCTGCGCGACCGGGTGCCGGGGTACGCGGTGTCGCTGGTCAAGGCGGGCGCCCGGCAGCGCGGTGTGGACATGGGCGGGGTGCGGGCCCCGTTCGTGGACCCCACCGCCGAGGAGGAGGCCGCTCTGGCCGAGCTGATCGAGACCGGCCTGTCCCTGGTCAAGGGGGCGTGAGCGTGCGCGTCACCGAGGTGGGCGCCCGCGCCTTCCGGCTGCCGCTGCACCGGTCCTGGGACGGGGGTGTGGACCGCAACGACGTCGTGGTGGTGCGGGTGGACACCGACGCCGGCCTGGTGGGCACGGGTTTCGCGTGGACCCCGCTGATCGGGGCGCGGGCGGTGGCCGCTCTGGTCAACGACGACGTCCGGCCCGCGCTGGTGGGACAGCGTGCCCATCCGGCCCGGTGGGAGGAGCTGCGCTGGCACCTGCGTGAGGCGGGCACCAGCGGGCTCACCCTGATGGCGCTGGCCGGGGTGGACATCGCCCTGTGGGACCTGAGTGCCCAGGCAGCGAAGACGAGCCTGGTGGACCTGGTGGGGCGGCGCCGGGAGTCGGTGCCCGCCTACGGCAGCGGGGTGAACCTGGACTACCCCCTGGAGGACCTGGTGGAGCAGGTGCGCGGGTGGGTGGAGGCCGGGCACTCGGCGGTCAAGATGAAGGTGGGATCGCCCGACCCGGCCCGCGACGTGGAGCGGGTGGGGGCGGTGCGCGACCTGGTGGGTGCCGAGCGCCTGCTGATGGTGGACGCCAACCAGCGCTGGGACGTGCCGCGTGCGGTGCGTGCGCTGGAGGCGTTGGAGGACCTCGACCCGCACTTCGTGGAGGAGCCGCTTCCCGCGGAGGACCTGGAGGCGCACGCCCGGCTGCGTGAGCGTACCCGCGTCCCGTTCGCGATGGGGGAGAACCTGCGCACGGTCGCGGAGTTCGAGCGGGCCGTGGAGCTGGGGGTGTGCGACGTCGCCCAGCCCAACGTGGTGCGGGTGGGCGGCATCACCCCGTTCCTGCGGATCGCGGAGTCGATGGCGCGCCGGGGTGTGCCGGTGGCTCCGCACCTGTTGCCCGAGCTGTCGGGGCAGTTGGCGCTGTGCCTGCCCCGGGTGGCCATGGTCGAGGACATCGACCGGGCCTCCTTCGCCGCGCTGGGTGCGTTGGCCCGCCCCAGCGGGGTGGAGTTCGACCGGGGACGGGTGCGTGCCGAGACCGGGCACGGCCACGGCCTGGTGTTCGCCGACACGCTCACGCCGGTCGCGGACGCCTCCCCCTAGCACCGGATTCGCGGCCGGCGGGCCGGGGCACCCCGTGGCGGGGGCGCCCCGGCCCCGTCGTGTGGGCGGGGCCGCTTATTCGTCAGGTGTGTAGCGTTCCCTCATCTCCGATCCGGCGGCCGGTCCCGCGGTGAAGACGTAGGCGTCCGCGTCGTCCAGGCGCCGCCCGGTCACCGCGTCGACCACGATCGGTTCGACCTCCTCGCGGCTCTCCGCGTCCACCAGGATCATGCGGCGTTCCTCGGGGGCCAGCCGGGAGTTTCCCCAGGCGGCCAGGGTGACGACGACCGGGCGCAGCGAGCGGCCCAGTTCGGTGAGCACGTACTCGTGGCGAACGGGTCTGCTCTGGTAGGGCCGCCGCTCCAGGAAGCCGTCCGAGACCAGCCTCCTGAGTCGTCCGGTGAGCATGCTGGACGAGATGCCGAGGTTCCGCTGAAACTCGTCGAAGCGCGTGTAGCCGTCGAAGACGTCGTGCAGCAGCAGGAGCGTCCACCAGTCGCCGACGTACTCGATCGCCGTCGACAGCGGGCACTCGCGGTCCTCCCGGCGTATCCGACCGGTCACGGCACTCTCCTCCATGGTTGCTGCTAATATCGAAGCTAGTAACTTCCATTTTAGAAGTAACTTTGGGGTGGCCACTCCCATGACCACGCTCGGGATGGCGCGGCCGACGGGCCGCTCACTCCCGTGATTCGGAGGATCTCATGACCAGCATCCGAGCCGTCGACCTCGATCGTCTCCCCGGGACCGTCATGGCCTACCTGACCGCGCACAACGCGCGCGACGCGGCGACTGCGGCGTCCTTCTTCGCCACCGACGCCACCGTCGTCGATGACGGGCGCACCCACAAGGGCATCGGTGCCATCACCCGCTGGGCGAAGGAGGCCGGGAACGCGTTCGCCTACACGGCCGTGCCGGTCCGCGCCGAGACCGGCGGCGAGGACCGGTACACCGTCGTCCAGCACCTTGAGGGGGACTTTCCCGGAGGGGAGATCGACCTTCGCCACCATTTCACCCTCAGGGAGGAGTGCATCGCAAGGCTGGTGATCGAGCCGTGAACGCCGTCACCTGGTTCATCACGGGAGGCACCCCGGGCGGGTTCGGTATGGCCTACGCCGAGGCCGTGCTCGCCCGGGGAGGTCGGGTCGCCCTGACCGTGCGCCGCCCCGAGGAGCTCGGCGCCTGGGCGGAGGAGCACGACGGCGACGCGCTCGTCCTACCGCTCGACGTCACCGAACCGGACGGTGTGCGCGCCGCCGTGGCCACTGCCGAGGAACACTTCGGCGGCATCGACGTCCTGGTCAACAACGCGGGACGCGGCTGGTACGGATCAATCGAGGGGATGGGCGAGGCCGCCGTGCGGCGCACCTTCGAGGTCAACTTCTTCTCCGTCCTGCATGTCACCCGTGCCGTCCTCCCGGGCATGCGTTCCAGGGGAGGCGGATGGATCGTCAACATGTCGTCGGTCGCAGGGCTGGTCGGAACGCCCGGATTCGGCTTCTACACGGCGGCCAAGTTCGCCCTGGAAGGAATGACGGAGGTCCTTCGACGCGAGACGGAGCCCTTCGGCATCCGGGTGATGGCGGTCGAGCCCGGAGCGTTCCGTACCCGGGCCTACGCCGGATTCGCCGACGAGCCCGTCCGAGAGGCACTGACCGCCTACCTGCCCATGCTGGAGGAGGTGCGCTCCGCCATGGTCTCCCAGGACGGCCTCCAGCCGGGTGATCCGGAGCGCGGAGTGCAGGCCGTTCTCGCCGCCATGGAGAGGCGGGAGCCGCCGCACCGCCTGGTCCTGGGCGCGGAGGGCTACGAGGCGGTCGCCGCGCGCTGGGAGGAGTCCTTGGTCGCGCTCCGCGCCGACGAGGCCCTCTCTGAGGGAGCCGACTTCCCACCGGGCGGATGACCTCGGCCTCCCGTACCCCAGACGGCCGCCGACCCCGCGAGGGGAGTGTCCGGGGACACCGGAACAGGATCTGGCGCTGAGCGCGGTTCTTCGCTGCAACGCCAGCCGGGCGACCAGACCGGGAAGACGGAAGGTGGCCATGCCCTCGCCAAGAGGACCGTGGGCTGACACCGCGCCGAGCGCTGCTCGGTCCTCCTGGGTGACCGGCGCAGGAGGACCCAGCTGGACCGGATTCGCGGCCGGCGGGCCGGGGCACCCCGTGGCGGGGGCGCCCCGGCCCCGTCATGAGTACGGGTACTCGGCAGAGGTGGGTGCGTGTACCGATGTACGCGGGCGGGCGCGTCCCTAGGTTCGGGACATGACCCCTCTCCTCGGCCACACCGCGATGGTCCTGCACTTCTCCTTCCTCTGCTTCGTCGTCTTCGGCGGCTTCCTGGCCTGGCGCCGGCCCCGGCTGTTCTGGGTGCACCTGGGGGTGGCCGCCTACGCCCTGGGCATCGTCATCGTCGACTGGCCGTGCTTTCTGACCGAGATCGAGAACTGGTCGCGGTCGGAGACCGGGCGCGCGGTGATGGAGGACGGCTTCATCGACTTCTACCTGACCGGCACCCTGTATCCGCGTGAGCACCTGCTGACCTCGCGCCTGGTCATGGCGGGGATCGTGGCGCTCTCCTGGGCGGGCGTGGGATGGACGTGCCTGCGGCGGCGCTCGCGGGAGCGGTCCGGGGTGTGAGCCGCGGGGCCGCTCCGGGGCCCGGGTGAGACGGGGACCGCCGCCCGGGTCGGGCCGTGGTCAGGACGTGTTCCCCAACAGGTGCGCGCAGCCGGCTTCGTCCGGCATCTCGTGGCACGGCAGGAAGGGGTTTCCCTCCGAGTCGCCGAACCCGTGTCCCCACACCCAGTACTGCTGGGGCCGGTCGGGCAGCGCCTCGGCGAAGAAGGGCCGGTCGCCGTCGCGGAGGACGACCTCGTCCGTGTTGTCCCGGGCGTCGCGGTAGCGCGCCCGGATCTCCCACTCACAGGACTGGCCGTGTACCAGCGCCTCCACCCGCAGCCCGCCCGGCTCCAGCCCGCCGCCGAGATCGATCCGCCTGTGGCCGAAGTACGGCAGCCCCTGGTCGGGGCCCTCGTCGGAGATGTACGGAGTCGGGTCCTCCTCGCGCAGATCGACGACCACGCCCGGGTAGGAGGCCTCGCCCTGCGGTGAGAACTCCACGACGGTCGCGGCCGTGGACTCCGCGCAGGAGATGTTGACGGGGGTCATGCCCACGATGCTCAGTTGGGAGGTGCGCGTTGACAGCAGGTCCATGGTGAACACCGTCGCGTCGGGCGGGATGCTCGTTCCGTGCCAGGTCCACCCGTCCGGAGAGGCGGGGTTCATACTGGCGGGGTAGCGGATCAGCCGCCCGCCCAGGGGCCGCAGGAAGTCCCAGACCTCCTCGACCGGGGTGGCCTGGAGCGTTTCCCCCTCCTCCGGTGTCAGGGGCCGGTCGAGGACGATCTTGAAGTTGTGGGGAACGGAGGTGTCGTAGGTGACGGAGCTGGTGAACGGCTCCTTTTCCTGGTCTATCTCCGTCTCGGCCGCCCGCTCCTCACGGGTCAGCGACTCGGTGGACCACCGGTCGTAGACGTAGCCCCCCGCGTAGCCGGCCAGGGAGAAGAGAAAGAGCGCCACGGCGGCGATCGCCAGCGCCGTCAGGCGCGTCCGTCGTGACGCGCTCCGGCCCTCGGGAAAGTACCGCTCTGTAGGAGGTCGAGGGCGGACGGCTTCGACGGGGGCCGGACCCGCGAACGTCCGCGCGTCCACCGGGGGAGCGGAGTCCGTGCTCGTCGACGCTGCCGGGGAGGTGGATGCGGCGGTCGTCCGCCCGGCGGGCGCGGGGGCCTCGGGGAGCCGCCGGGCCTTTGGCCGCCGACGCCTTTCCTCTCCTCGTCCCTGCCCATGGTGAACGCCGATCCTCCTCGCGAGAGCACACCTGGGGTGACGTTAGTCCGTCGCCGCCGCCCGTCGCGTGGTTTGGCCGTAAACGGCCATCCCTTGGAGCCCTTGCGGAAGGGTCCGGCCGTGGCCGGTGCGCGCCGTCGACCCGGGGCCGGGGCCGAGGCCCGGTGAACGTGGCCACCCGGGGCTGGCCAGGCCGGCGTCGTGGGCCGGCAGCGCGGTCCGGGTACCGCCGCAGGTCCTGGCGCTGCCGGGCCGGTTCGTCGGTGAGCGCGAGCCGGTACCGGGACCCCGTCGGCCTTCCCTCGGACCAGTACCGAACCCGGTGGTGGCCCACGGCGTTCCAGAGGGGGCGGCCGTCTCCGCCCCCGCGGGAACGGGGTCAGCTCCGCCGGGGAACCCGGTCACCCGGCGGTACGGCGGAACCGGTACCACTGCGGCGAGGTCTGGTTCATCGGCCACCCCAGGCCGTCGGTGACCGCGTCCTCGACCGAGAGGACCTCCCATCCCGGGAACGCGGCTTCGATCTGCGCCCGCGAAACGCCCTCGACGAGCCGTTGGTACCGCGACGGCCCGAAGGCGAGTATCAGCAGGGTGGCCCCCGGCGCGGCGAGAGCCGTCACACCTCGTCCCTCCGCGGCCCGCTGGCCCGTGTCAAGGCCCTGGAGGCAGCCGATGTCGAGGAAGAGGTCGAATGTGCCCAGGCCGGCCGGCTCCAGGTCGGTCGCGTCCCCCAGGACGTAGGTGATCTCCGCGGGTCCTTGGCGCCGAGCGGCCTCGATCGCCCTCGGAACGATGTCGACGCCCACCGCCTCCCATCCGCGCCGGGCCAGTTCGGGGGTGAACTGTCCGCGTCCGCATCCGATGTCCAACGCCCGCCCGGGGGCGGTGGGACGTTCTTTCGCCTCGCGGTCGAGCAGGGTGCCGAGCTGTGCTCCGCCCGCGGCTCCGTAGCGCTCCCACGGCGTGAGGCCGAGGCGGTACATCCACGCGTATTTCGTCATGGCCTCAAAGTAGGCCGCCCTCTCGGCGCGAGCCCGTCAGCCCCCGTCAACCGCCGCCGGGGCGGCGTCGCCGCACGTCCGGGGCACGGTGCGTTTCGGTGTCAGGTCAGGCCGGCGTCGTGGGCCAGCAGCGCGATCTGGGTGCGGTTGTCCAGGTCGAGCTTGGTCAGGGCGCTGGAGACGTGGGCCTTGACCGTGGCCACGCTCATGTACAGCCGCGCGGCGATCTCGGCGTTGCTGTGGCCCCTGGCCACGGCGAGTGCCACCTCGTGCTCGCGGGGGCTGAGCCGGGCCAGGGCCGTGCGCGCGCGCTGGTAGGAGCCCGCCTGGACGGCGGTGCGCTCCATCAGGCGCCGGGTGATGCTCGCGGACAGGATGGGTTCCCCGGCGGCCACCCGCAGGACCGCGTCCACGATCCGTGCGGGCGGGGTGTCCTTGAGCAGGAAGCCGCTGGCGCCGGCGCGCAGGGCGTAGAGGATGTTCTCGTCGGTGTCGAAGGTGGTGAGCACGACGACCTCGGGCGGGGGCGTGCGCGCGCGCAGCCTGCGGGTGGCGGTGATGCCGTCCACGCGGGGCATGCGCAGGTCCATCAGGACCACGTCGGGGGAGTGGGTGTCGGCCGCGGCCAGGACCTCGTCGCCGTCGGTGGCCTCGCCGACCACGGTGATGCCGTGGACTCCGTCGAGCATCATGGTCAGGCCGCCGCGGACGAGGGCGTCGTCGTCGACGATCAGGACACGTGGCGGACGGCTCATGGGGGCCATGGTAGCCAGGCTCTCAGGTGGAAGCCCTCGCGTGTGCGCTCGTGGTCGAGGCGCCCCCCGGCCAGGCGTACGCGCTCGGTCAGGCCGACCAGGCCGGTCCCGCTGCCCGGTGTCAGGAGGGGCTGTTCCCCGATGGGGGCCGTCCCGTCGGGGCCGGGAACGGGGTTGCGCAGGTCGATCACCAGGCCCTCGCCGGGACCGCCCTCCACGAGCACGCTCACCGGTTGGCCGGGGGCGTGCTTGCGGGCGTTGGTCAGTCCCTCCTGGGCCAGGCGGTAGGCGGTGCGGCCGGTGGAGGCGGGCAGGGCCGCGGGGTCGGCCACCGTATCGTGCAGGTCCACGTGCTCTCCGGCGGCGCGCGCCTCCTCCAGCAGCCGGGGAAGGTCGGTCAGGACCGGCTGCGGGCTTCCCTCGTCCCCGGCGTCCTCCTCGCGCAGCACACCGATCACCTCGCGTAGTTCCTCCAGGGCCTGGTGGACGCCGGTGCGCACCACCCCGGCGGCGCGGGAGAGCTGTTCGGGCGGGGCGTCGGGCCGGTACTCCAGCGCCCCGGCGTAGGTGGCCAGCAGAGACAGCCGATGGGCGAGCACGTCGTGCATCTCGCGGGCGATGCGGGTGCGCTCCAGCATCCGTGCCTCGGCCACCCGGCGGCCCTGTTCGGCCTCGGCGCGGTGGGCGCGCTCGCTCAGCGACATCACCAGCGCGCAGCGGGCCCGGACCAGGGCGCCCCAGCAGACCAGTGCGCCGGACGCGGCGGCGACCAGGGCCAGCCACCAGGCGTAGGAGATGCCGTTGCTGGGCTGGAGCAGGCCCTGGACCGCGTGCGCGGCGACCGCCGTCGTGGCGACCGCGACGGCCAGGGGGAAGGCGCGCCGGCGGGCGACCTGGAGCACGCCCAGCGCGACCACCGGGGTGGCGGCGGGGGAGAGGACGGCGAGTACGGCCGAGCCCAGCGCGCCGGCGACCGGCCACCGCAGCAGGGCGGGGGAGAGCACGCAGGCCAGGATGCCCACGGACAGGTCCAGCCACCGCGACCAGGGGTCGGCGTGCTCGCCCCAGCGCGCCCAGACCGTCGCCGCGACCTGGAGGCCGACCAGGGCGACCACCGCGGCCACGGTCCAGGGGGATCCCCAGCGCGCGGAACGGGTGTCCATCGGGCTTCGCACCCGGTCAGCCTAGCTCCGGGCGGGCCGGGGCCGACACCGACCAAAGTCGAAGTCCGCCTGGCCCGAGGTCGGTGCCCGTGCGGCCCCGAGGCCGATGCGGCGGCGGTGCCGTGAGGGGGAGTGTGGGCCCTGGACGCCGAGAGGCCGGTGCGCCGAACCGCCCGGTCGCGGTGTCCCCGGCGGCGGGGCGCGGTCGGCGCACCGTACCCGGGACCGGTGGGACCATCCGTCCTGCCGGGATACCGCGCGGACGGAGCCCTGCGCCCGTTCTCCGCCAGACGGCCGGCCCCGTTCCGCGACACGACACCGACGACTGCGAGGAAGTTCCCATGACCACCACGGATTCCACCGCTCCCGGCACCTCCTCCCGGCCCACCGCGTGGCGGGCCCTGACCGTGGCCGCCGCGGTGCTCGCGCCCCTGGTGCTGTGGGCCCTGGCCGTTCCGCTGGCGGGGGTGGAGCTGACCGCCTTCCCCGGTGGGCGGCCCCGGGTCGTGGGGCCCGTGGCCGTGGCCGTGGCGGGCCTGGTCTTCGGCCTGGCCGCCTGGGCCCTGCTGATGGTCCTGGAGCGCACCGTGCGGAGTCCGGGCCGGGTGTGGTCGGTCGTCGCCTACATCGTGCTCGTGCTGTCCCTGGCCGGACCGGTCACCAGCGGCGCCGCTCCGGTGGTCGTGCTGGTGCTGGCGGGGATGCACGTCCTGGTCGGCGTGGTGCTGATCCTGGGCCTGGGCCGTTCGGCCCGCGCCTGAGCGGCTCACCGCCACGGTCCCGGACCGGGAAGGGCCCTCTTGGGCGTTCGCGGTCCCGGGGACGCCGAAGAGGAATGACCCCCGGCTCCCCGAGTCCCCTCCTCGTTCCCGCCTCGGCGGCCCGTCGCCGAGGCGGGGCGGGCGCCTCTCGGGAGCGCTACCGGTCGTGTGCGGATCGGGGGCTATCCCGTCTCCGAAAGGCGCCGTCGGGTGCGGGACGGCGCGGACGCGGGCAGTGTGGCGATGACGTCGGCGACGGTGGACCCTGCGAGGCTGTGCCGCCACGCCTCGTGCGCTTCGGCCATCTTCTCGGCGAGGACGCAGGTACGGCGGCACTCGCCGGGGGGCAGGGCTCCCCGTCCCTGTTGGCGGATCTCGCGGCACTCATACGGTGGGGACGTGCCGTCGACGGCCTCGACGATCTGCAGGAGCGTGATCTCGGAGGCGGGCCGCGCGAGTTGGAACCCCCCACGCGGGCCCGTGGTCGCGGCCAGCAGCCCGGCTCTGACGAGCTTCTTCAACTGCTTGGTGAGATAGGGCGCCGGCAGGTCGTAGTACTGGGCGAGCTGCGCCGCCGACGCGCTGACTCCCGGATCGAGCTGTGCCAGCGTCGTGGTGCAGTGCAGAACCCATTCCGTGCTCACAGGTAGCTTCACGGCTCCGAGCCTATCGCAGACATTATGGATCCATTTAGTCCTTGATAGGGTTCACACGGCGACGAGAGAGGAGATCATCATGCGGATCGCGGTTGCCGGCGCGACCGGGAACATCGGAACACTCACGGTCGCGGCCCTTGAACGGGAGGGACACGAGGTCGTACGCATCAGCCGCTCGCTCGGCGTGGACCTGTCCACAGGCGAGGGTCTCGACGCCGCCCTGTCCGGCGCCGAAGCGGTCGTCGACGCCACCAACGGACCCGTGACCGACAGGGATCGGACGACGGCCTACCTCAGCACCACCACACGGAACCTGCTCGCCGCCGAGGAGCGGGCAGGCGTGCGACACCACGTGCTGCTCTCGATCGTCGGAGTCCATCGTGTCGAGGGCAACGCCCACTACGCCGGCAAGCGGGAGCAGGAGCGCCTCGTGGCCGCGGGCCCGGTGCCGTGGACGATCGTTCCGGTCACACAGTTCCACGACTTCGCCGCGATGGTGACGAGCTGGACCGAGCGGGACGGTGTCGCCATGGTCGCACCGCTGCTGGTGCAACCGGTCGCGCCAGCGGACGTGGCCGACGTCCTCGCCGAGATCGCGGTGGGCGAGCCGCGGGGGCGTTACACCGATGTCGCGGGCCCCGGGACACAGGACCTGGTGGACATGGCCCGGCGCACCAACGAGGCGCGCGGTCGCGCGGTGAGGCTTGTACCGACCTGGTCGACGGTCCTCGGACCGGAGATGGCCGGCGACGTGCTCCTGCCCGGCGAGGGCGCCCGCATCGCACCGACCACCTTCGACGAGTGGCTGGGAGTGGTCTCCGGCCGTGGGGGAGTGGCCGAGGGAGGCGGAGTCCCGCTCCGGTGAGGGAGTTCGCCCCGTGGGGGAGCCCACCCCCTCGTCCGCGGGGAACGGGGTCAGCGGGTGGGCGGTGCGGTGCTCTCGCGCTCGACGACCTCGCCCCGCACGGTGACCACGCGGGGCTGGTCGCCGGGCTCGCCGTCCAGGGCGAGCACGGCGGCCCGCTCACCCATCTCCTCCAGGGGCAGGCGCACCGTGGTCAGCGCGGGGGTCAGGTCGCGCAGGGTGGGGATGTCGTCGAACCCGGCCACCGACAGGTCGGCGGGCACACGCAGCCCCAGGTCGCGCAGGGCCGCCATCGCCCCGGTGGCCATGACGTCGTTGACCGCGAACAGACAGGTGGCGTCGGTGCCCACCGCCATCAGGCGACGGGTGGACTCATAGCCCCCGTCGCGGGTGAAGGCGCCGTGCACCACGTTGTGGTGGGCCAGTTCCAGGCCCGCCCCCGAGAGCGCGGAGTGGAAGCCGTCCAGGCGTTCGCGGGCGGTCTGCAGGTCGGTGGGACCGGCCAGGATGGCGAACTCGCGGTGTCCCTGGGCGATGAGGCGGCGGGCCAGGTCGGCGGCCCCGGTGTGGTTGTCGGGGGTGACCGTGTCGGCGGGAAGGCCCTCCTGGGACACGCACGCCACCTGTCCGCCCTGGCGGCGGAACATGAGGATCTCCTCGGACAGGCGCCGGTTGCTCTCCTCGTCGGTGGAGCGCGACCCGACCAGCACCACCGCGCGGGCCCGGTGCGCGCGCAGTGTGGCCAGGATGCGGCCCTCCGTCTGCGCGGAGCGGCTGGTGGTGCCCAGTACCAGGACCAGCCCCTGTTCCTCGGTGTGGCGGGTGACCCCGGCGGCGATCGAGGAGAAGTAGGGGTCGGAGATGTCGTGGACGAGCAGGCCGACCAGGGAACTGCTGTTGCGGGCCAGGGTCTGGGCCGAGGCGTTGGCCAGGTAGCCGAGCTCCTGGGCGCTGGCGGTCACCTTGTCGCGCAGGCGCTGACTCACCTGCCGGGTGCTGCCGTTGATCACCCTGGACGCGGTCGCCAAGGACACGCCGGCGTGCTCGGCGACCTGCTCCAGGGTCACGTAACCGGACTCCACGCCGCTTCCTCTCCTGCCTCGGCCCATGGGAAAACTCTTTCCTAGCCTAGCGGAGCCCTCAGCCCGCTCACGTATGTTCCGATGTCCCCCTCACCTCGTCAGTCCCTGTGGCCTCCCGAGGGGGCGGCGGATCCGCCGGTCGGAACACGCAGTTGCTCACGCCAGGTGCGTGTGGGGTTCCAGCCCAGGGCGTCGTGGGCCGCCTGGGAGGAGAACACCGCGCGGCCGTCGGCCAGGGCGGCGGCCGCCGCGGCGGTGGCGGGGTGGTGCTGGGGCAGCAGGGCGTCGACCGGGCCGGTGGCCAGGGGGTCGGGGGCCATGGCGTTGAACACCTGCCCTCCACGGACCTTGTCGGGGTTCTCCACCACCAGCGCGAACAGCTCGGCGGCGTCGCGGGCGTCGACGTAGTTGAACAGGGAAGTGGCGGCCAGCGCCGGGTCGGCCAGCCGTTCGGCCATGGTGTGCCCCAGCTGGGTGGGGGCGCCCTCCCACTCCTCGGGGGCGACCACGTATCCCGGGCGCACGCACGACAGGACACAGGTGCGGGCGGTGCGTGCCAGGGCGCGCACGGTGTCCTCGATGATCGTCTTGCTCAGCCCGTAGGCGTGCCAGGGCGCGACCGGGTGCTCCTCGTCCAGCGGCAGGTAGCGCGGCGTCCAGGAGGGGGTGTTGTACCCGTAGACGGTGGGGCTGGAGGCGGCCACCGCCGCGTGCGCGCCGTGGGCGACGGCGGCGGAGAGCACCGCCCAGGCCAGTCCGGTGTTGACCTGGAGGGTCTCCACGTCGGGGCGGGCGAAGGGCACGGCGATCCCGGCCAGGTGGACGACCGCCTCGGGGCGGGCGCGGGTGAAGGCCTCCTCCAGCGCGGCGGGGTCCAGGAGGTCGGCGGTGACCGTGTCGACGCCTTCGGGGAGGTCGGCCGGGGCGGTGTCCACGGAGGTCACCTGGTGTCCGCGGGCGGACAGGACGGACACGACGCTGCGGCCGAGCCGTCCGGAGCCGCCGGTGACGAGAACGCGCATGGGTGTTGCCTTCCTTCCGTGCCCCGGTGGCCGGGGCGTTCGTCCACAGGCCGGGACGGGTTCTGGTGCCGCCCGGTGGAGCGGGCCTGACGTTGGTAGCGGGGGATCCCCAGGGGTCTTCGGCCTCACGCCGCCCTGGCCGGGGCCGCCCGCGGGCCCCGCCACCGCACGGGTTCAGGGCAGGGTTCGCGCGGACGCGGCCAGGTCCTCCAGTTCCCGCGCCGCGCCGGTGTGCCCGTCGCGTACCGCCACGCGCAGGCGCCGCCGCAGGTGTGCTCCCTCGGGCAGGGGCAGGCGCGTGTCCCAGGCCAGCGCGGGTCCCACTCCGGGGTACTCCAGCGCGCGTAGGAACCAGGGGTCGGTGTGCTCACCGGGCTGGAGGAAGAGCAGGGTCCACGGTCCACCGTCGTCGCCGGTTCCGGCCATGGCCAGCCACTCGGCGCGTGAGCCGTGCAGGGCCTCCTCGCCCCTCAGCCCGCCGGCGCCGGTGACGGCGGGAGGGGTGGCGGCGAGGGGGGCGCGCCAGAACAGGCCTCCGTAACCGGCGCCGGGGCGGCCGTTGGTGGCGGGGCTGCCGATGCTCAGCTCGCGCCCCGAGGTGTTGCTCAGCTCCGTGCGCACGTCCAGTACCCAGGTGTGTTCGTCCAGGCCCGCGGCGCGCACGGTGCGCTCCTCGCGCAGCAGCTCGGCTCCGCCTGGATCGGTCCACGACAGGAGTTCGACGCGGCGGTCCTCACCCAGCTCCAGCCAGGACAGGTGGCGTTGGCGTCCGTGGTTGTCCAGGAGCACCGATCCCCGCTCGCGGGTGAAGGTGCGACCGCCCCAGAAGCTGGTCCCCGACACGTCGGGCACGGCCACGCTCAGCCCGAAGTGGTGCAGGTGGTCGGCGGGCCGCCGCTCGGTGACCACCGTTCCCGAGCGGGTGCGTACCGGGTGCAGGTAGGGGCGCGGGGACAGGGCCGGTTCGATGTCGGTTCCGTCGTGCAGGACGGCCAGGGCACGGCCGTCCAGGGTCAGCGTGTTCACGGTGCGGCCTCCGTGTGGGCCGACCCCGCCGGGTAGGCGGGAGGCCAGGCGGGGTCGAGTTCGGAGAACAGCGCCAGGTGCTCGGCGCTGCGGTGGATGAGGGTGTCGATGCCGGGGATGATCCGGCGCACGCCCTCGTCGGTGCGGTGGACCTGCTGCATGTGGTCGGGGACCGCCACGGGGTCGGGTGCGGTGCGCACCGCTTCGAGCACGTGCATGAACGCGCGGGTGGCCGGGGGCGGCACCAGGAGCGGTTCCTCCCCGCGCACGTGGGCGAGGAGGTTGGCCAGCAGGGGGGTGCGCGGGTGGGTGGTGATGACCGGGGCGCGGCCGGGCTGGTGCAGGGTGAGGCGGTCCAGCGTGTACTCCAGCTCGATGCGTCCTCGCTCGCCGTGCACCACCAGGCGCGGTGGCAGGTGCTCGGGCGCGCACAGGGTCACCGCCAGGGTGATGGGCAGGCCGTCGCTGGTGCGTACGCGCACGCAGGAGGTGTCGTCGGCCTCGATGGGGTGGGCGTGGAACATCTCCAGCTCCACCCCGGCCGGTGCGTCGGCCTGGCTTCCGGCCACGGCCAGGGCGGTGGCGAGCGCGTGGGCGAAGGGGTTGGTCAGCGCGCCGTCCACCACGTCACGGCCCCGCAGGCGGCGCCGGCCGGCCCAGGGGGCGCGGTCGTAGTAGGCCGAGGTGCGCACCCAGGTGCCCGATCCGCCGATGCCGCGCACGCGGCCCACCGCTCCCCGGCGCACGAGCGTGCGCACGGCTTCCACGGCGGCCGATCCCAGGCTCTGGAAGCCCACCTGGCAGGCCAGGCCGGAGGCGTCCACGGCCGCGTTGAGCTGCTCGAACTCCTCCAGGGTCGCGGTGGTGGGCTTCTCCAGCAGGACGTGGGAGCCGTGTTCCAGCGCGGTGCGGGCCAGGGGCAGATGGGTGTGGATGGGCGTGGCCAGGATGGTGACCCGCGCGCCGGTGCGCTCGATCGCCTCGCCCAGGTCGGCGTGGCAGGGCAGCGGGCCGTGTCCCTCCAGGTCGTCGCCCTCGGGGACGGGGCGCTGGTCGCACAGGCCCACGAGCCGGACCAGGCCGCTTTGGCCCATCTCGCGCAGGGCGCGCAGGTGGGTGCGGCCGTGTCCGTGGACGCCGGCCAGCAGTACGGGTACGGGTGCGCCCATCAGCTGTCCCCGAGCAGGTCGGCGACGCGGACCGGGGCTCCGGAGGCGATGGAGGCGTTGGCGGCCAGTCCGGTGAGCAGGGCGTTGCCGCCGTCCGCGTGGTCGGGGCGGATGCCGTCGTCGCCTCCTCCGAAGAGGGAGTCGAGCATGAGCTGGTCGCCGCCGCCGTGGGTGCCCTCGCCCACCGCGACCTGGATCTCCTCGGGCGGCTGCCAGTGGCGGCGCAGCCACAGCCGGGCGCTGGTGTGCTCCTTGGGGGCGGGCATGCCGCGCACGGGCGTGGCCTCGTCCTGGTGGGGCGAGGTGTACTCGAACTCGGTCATGTCCAGTTCCAGGCGGCCCCTGCTGCCGGTGACGGCGATGCGGTAGCCCTCCCAGGGGGCGTAGGCGACCAGGTGGTAGGTGAGCCGTGCGCCGGTGTCGTAGCCGACCAGCACGGACATGTCGTCCTCGATGGTGATGCCGGGGCTGAAGACGTTGAGGTCGCGGCGGTAGCCGTCCTCGTGCTCGGCCTCCAGGTACAGGGCGCTCAGGTCGGGGCTGTCCTTCATGTGCAGGGCGAAGGGGTCGTGTTCGGCGGCGTCCTCGCCGTGGCCGCGCTCGTAGTCGGCGGCCAGACCGTGGCGGCGGCCGTTCTCCTCGCCGTAGAAGAACAGGCGGCCCGAGGCGAACACGTCGGTGGGACGGGCGCCGATCCACCAGTTGACCAGGTCGAAGTGGTGGCTGGCCTTGTGCACGAGCAGACCGCCGGACTGGGCCTTGTCGCGGTGCCAGCGGCGGAAGTAGTCGGCGCCGTGGCGCAGGTCCAGCAGCCACTCGAAGTGCACCGAGCCGACCTCGCCGATGACCCCGGAGGCGATGAGGTCGCGCATCTGGCGGTGGACGGGGTTGTAGCGGTAGTTGAAGCCGACGGTCACCCGGCCCCCGGTGCGGGCCTGGGCTTCGTTGATGCGCCGCAGCCCGTCCAGGTCGGCGGTCATGGGCTTCTCGGTGATGGCGTCGAGCCCGGCGTCCAGGGCGGCCACGACGTAGTCGGCGTGGGTGCGGTCGACGGTGCACACGATGACCTCGTCGACCCTCTCCTGCTTGAGCATGCGGGTGAAGTCGTCGGGGGAGTAGGTCGGCACGGCATCGAGTCCGGCGTCGGTGACGATCCGGTTGTGCACGGCCATACGGGTGGTGTTGGTGTCGCAGAGGGCGACCAGCCGCCCCCGGTCCCGGTGGGTGCCGGTCAGCGCCCGGGTGTACATCCGAGCGCGGGATCCGGTGCCGACGATCGCGTACCTGCGTGGGGTGGTGTGGTTCACACAGGGCATGGTAAACGCTTTCCCCAGTGGGCGACAAGAGCATCGGCACAGAAGAAGCCGCACTGCAATCGCGAACACAGCGTATTAATTTAATCACCTTAGGTGATATTTCCGATGGAGAACCGCGCGCGGAGCGGGCCTGTGGGGCCTCTGGAGAGCTTCGGGAGGGTAACGATCTGGGGTATGGATCACACTTTTCAGGAAACGTGCCGTTGACACCCATGTAACCCGGTGCTAGAAACTGAACATCTTAGTACGTGGATAGCGCTTACCAAAACGGGTTTCGGCAGTTCATCCCGTGTTCTCGAACACAGAGCGTACGCGCCCTTCCGAACGAGATTGGCATTTTCCATGAATCCAGGACCGCACGCGTCCGCCAGCGTCCCGGCGGTGGCCCCACAGGAGGGTGGATCCCCGTGAGCGCCCTCCTGCAAAGGCGGCCCCCCAAGACCCCGCAGAACACGGCCGCCCCCAAGCCGGGAAAACGAGCCGGCAAGAGGCCGGCCCCGGGCAGGCAGCGGCGTGAGAACCTCGCCGCCTACGGTTTCCTGACCCCGTGGTTCCTCGGCCTGGTGTTCATCACCGCGGGACCCCTGCTGGCCTCCCTGTACTTCTCCTTCACCGACTACAGCCTCATCGGCGACCACAACTGGGTCGGCCTGGAGAACTACGAGCGGATGCTCACCGACGAGCGGCTGTTCAACGCGCTGAAGGTCACGTTCGTGTACGTGTTCGTCTCGGTGCCGCTCCAGCTGGCCATGGCCCTGGCCCTGGCGATGATCCTGGACCGGGGCGTGCGGGGGCTGCCCCTGTACCGGTCGGTGTACTACCTGCCCTCCCTGCTCGGCGGCAGCGTGGCCATCGCCATCCTGTGGCGCCAGGTCTTCGGCGCCGACGGCCTGATCAACCAGGTCCTGGCCTTCTTCGGCATCCAGGGCGAGGGCTGGGTCTCCCACCCCGACTACGCGCTGGGCACCCTGATCGTGCTCAACGTGTGGACCTTCGGCGCGCCCATGGTGATCTTCCTGGCGGGACTGCGGCAGATCCCCGCCATGTACTACGAGGCCGCCGCGGTGGACGGCGCGAGTCCGCTGCGCCGCTTCTGGAACATCACCGTGCCGATGCTCACCCCGATCATCTTCTTCAACCTGGTGCTGCAGTTCATCAACGCCTTCCAGACCTTCACCCAGGCGTTCATCGTCAGCGGCGGCACCGGGGGGCCCTCCGACTCCACCCTCTTCTACACGCTCTACCTCTACCAACGCGGCTTCGGCGCCTTCGACATGGGATACGCCTCGGCGATGGCGTGGCTGCTGCTGATGATCATCGGCGGGTTCACCGCGGTGAACTTCTTCGCCTCCAAGTACTGGGTCTTCTATGGCGACTAAGACAGGGGCCCCCGTGCTCTCCCAGGAGCGCACCCGGGCCCAACGCGTACGGCGGCTGATCACCCACATCGGACTGATCGGGTTCGGGCTGGCCATGCTCTACCCGCTGCTGTGGATGCTCTCCAGCTCCTTCAAACCCACCGCGGAGATCTTCCGCGCACCGGGCCTGATCCCGGAGACCCTCACCTTCGGCAACTATCCCGAGGGGTGGGAGGCCCTGCAGTTCCCCTTCCACCACTACCTGCTCAACTCGGCGATCGTGGTGGCCGGGGCGATCATCGGCAACCTCGTGGGATGCTCGATGGCGGCCTACGCCTTCGCCCGGCTGGAGTTCCGCGGCAAACGGCTGTTCTTCGCCATCATGCTCGCCACGATCATGCTGCCGATCCACGTCGTGATCGTGCCGCAGTACATCCTGTTCTCCGAGCTGGGCTGGATCAACACCTTCCTGCCCCTGATCGTCCCCAAGCTCCTGGCCACCGACGGGTTCTTCATCTTCCTCATGGTGCAGTTCATCCGCGGACTGCCCAAGGACCTGGACGAGGCGGCGCGCATCGACGGCTGCGGCCACGTGCGCATCTTCTGCCAACTGATCCTGCCGCTGTCCATGCCCGCCCTGGCCACCACGGCGATCTTCACCTTCATCTGGACGTGGAACGACTTCTTCAGCCAGCTGATCTTCCTCACCAGCCCGGATATGTACACCGTCCCCGTCGCCCTGCGCACCTTCGTCGACTCGACCTCGCAGACCTCCTGGGGTCCGCTGTTCGCCATGTCGATCGTCGCCCTCGGGCCGGTTTTCGGGTTCTTCCTCGCGGGACAGCGATACCTCGTCAAGGGCATCGCCACCACCGGAATCAAGTAGTCGAAGGGAACCAGACATGCGTGCACACCCTGGCAACGGGCGCCCCCAGGCCCGTCGCCGTAACCCCCTCCTGTCCGTGGCCGCGGGAATGGGCGCCATCATCATGGCGGCCACCGCCTGTGGCGGCTCCGAGTCCGAGGACGGCGTCGTCGAACTGCGCTTCGCCTGGTGGGGAGCGGACGACCGCCACGCCACCACCCAGAAGGTCATCGAGCTGTTCGAGGCCGAGAACCCCGACATCAAGATCACGGCGGACTACACCGACTGGGCCGGATACTGGGACCGTCTGGCGACCAGCACCGCCGCCAACGACGCGCCCGACATCATGACCCAGGAGGAGCGCTACCTGCGCGAGTACGGCGACCGCGGCGCCCTCCTGGACCTCAACGAGGTCAGCGAGCAGCTCGACCTGTCCAAGATCGACCCGCTGGTGGCCGAGAGCGGTGACCTGGACGAGAAGACCTACGGTGTGGCCACCGGCGTGAACGCCTACGCGATCCTGGCCGACCCGCAGGCCTTCGAGGAGGCGGGCGTGGAGATGCCCGACGACTCCACCTGGACCTGGGACGACTACGTCGAGATCTCGGCCCAGATCAGCGAGGCCACCGACGGCGAGATCGTCGGTACCCAGAGCATGTCCTACAACGAGTCCGGTTTCCAGATCTTCGCCCGTCAGCGCGGGGAGAACCTCTACAACGAGGACGGCTCGCTCGGCTTCTCCAAGGAGACGCTGGAGGAGTGGTTCTCGATCACCAACGAGCTCCTGGAGAACGGGGGCCAGCCCAGCGCCGCCGAGAGCGTGGAGATCGAGGCCGGCGGCCCCGACCAGTCGGTGCTGTCCACCAACAAGGGCGCGATGGCCCACTTCTGGACCAACCAGCTGGGCGGCATCTCCGAGTCCGCCGGACGCGACATCGAACTGCTGCGCTACCCCGGTGAGACCGCCAACGAGCGGACCGGCATGTACTTCAAGCCGGCCATGTTCTACTCCATCTCCGCGGGCACCGAGCACCCGGAGGAGGCGGCCCGCTTCGTGGACTTCCTGCTCAACAGCAACGAGGCGGCCGAGCTGATCCTGGCCGACCGCGGCCTGCCCGCCAACGTGGACGTGCGCGAGCACATCCTGGGCTCCCTGCCCGAGGCCGACGCCCGCAGCGCGGAGTTCCTGGCCGGGATCGAGGACACGATCGTGGACGGCAACCCGCCGCCGCCGATCGGCGCCGGCGAGGTCGTGAACATCACCAAGCGCGTCAGCGAGGAGATGGCGTTCGGCGACCTGACCCCGGCCGAGGCCGCCGAGCAGTTCATGTCCGAGGTCGAGGAGGCCACCGGCGGCGCCTGAGCCGCCCCCTTCCGAGACTGCTCCTGAGAAGGAACCGGGCCCGGCGGAAGACCACTCCCCTTCCGCCGGGCCCGGTCTCCGTGTGTACGGGCCCCGCGCCGTACCCGCCGGGCCTTGGACTCCCGTGCTGCCTGGCCGCCCCGGACCGCCCGTGACCCGTTCAGGGTGGGATGGGGGACTGGGAGCGTCCGGGGTCGGCCCCCGGTTCCGGGGCGGTCCCCGGTCCCGGTACGGGGGCGGAGGGAACGGCGGTCTGCGCGATGAGGGCGCCCGTGACGATGACGGCCGAGCCCAGGACCTGCACGGCGGTGAGCGCCTCGCCCAGCAGCACCCACGCCAGCACGATCGCGGTCACCACCTCCAGGTAGGCGACCCCTCCGGCGACCTGCGGGGACAGCCGCCGGATCGCCGAGATCCCGAGGAAGTAGGCGAGGGCCGTGCACACCAGGCCCAGCCACAGGGCGGCCGCCCAACCGGGAAAGGCGAATCCGCCCAGTGCGACCGGGTCGGCCAGTATCCCCCACGGCAGTGTCCAGGGCTGGGCCAGGGCGCCCAGCAGTACCGCGGCGACCAGGGAGCCGAAGGCGACCACGGCCAGGGGGTCGGTGTCCTCGCCCATGCTGTCCGACAGCAGGAAGAAGGCGGCCTGCGCGGCGGCGGCGCCCAGTGCCAGCGCCACCCCGACGGCGTCCAGGCGCATACCCGACCACACCTCCAGGAGCAGGCCCACTCCCGCCACCGCCAGGACCACGCCGACCACGGCGGCGGGGGAGACGCGGGTGCGGCGCACCACGCGCAGCCACAGCAGGACCAGGACCGGACCGAGGAACTCGATCAGGAGGGCGATGCCCACGGGGATGCGGGTGATGGCGGCGAAGTACAGGGCCTGCACCCCGGCCATGGGGAAGACGCCGTAGGCCAGGACCAGCAGCGGGCGGCGCCGTGCGGTTCGCCAGTGCGCCAGGGCCACGGGCAACAGCAGCAGCGCCGCCCCGGCCACGCGCAGCCAGGTGACGTGGAGGGAGTCCATACCCGCGTCCAGCAGGGGTCGGGCGAACACACCAGAGCCGCCGAAGGCGAGCGCCGAGGCGAGTGCGAAGGCCAGCCCCGAGGGGCGGTGGCGCACGGGTGGCACGGACACGGCGGCGCTCCCGGGGACAGGTGGGGACATGGGACCGCTGACGAGCATACGGCTGTCAGGGGAACGCGGCGCGGCGCGTCCTCACGGCCACAGTTCGGTCTGTCCGGGCACCTGCCCGCGCTCGGCGCGGACCCGGCCCAGACACCGCCGACAGGTCACCGCCCCCGGGGCGGGGAACAACCGCAGCGGGTCGGCGGCGGCGTGGCAGGACACCGCGGGAACCTCGATCCCGGCCCACATGTGTGTGGTCAGCCCGTGCACCACCGTGCCCTGACCGATCCGGACCCCCTCGGCGGTGGCCAGTTCGGCGCGGCGGCGGCGCAGCGTGGCGGCCAGGTGCTCGACCTCGGTGTCGGTGAGCTGGTGTTCGGTGTGCTCAGGCATGTGTCCCAGGATGGCCCAAGGACAGGCAGCCGCGGGACATCGTGCGGTACGGGCATGACGTGGACGCCGTACCGCACGGCTTCCGGCGGGGAGGACACGGGCTTCCCGGCCGCGCTCCCGGCCTCCTGGGCGGCCGCACCGGGCTTTTCCTGCGGCGGGCGCCGCACGTTCGAGCGGAGCGGCCGAGGTTTGGCGACCGTCGCCCGTGGACACCATCTGTAACCGAGAGTCACTAACGGCTACCTGAAGTGATGGGATTCGTATGAAGAGCACCAGTCGGATGCTGACCGTCGTCGTTCTGGCCCTGGCCGGCTCCCTCATGGCCGCCGGTTCCGCGGCCGCCGCCCTCGGGGGCGGGGCCGGCAGCGGGGCCGGCGGTGTCGGTGGAGGTGTCGGCGGTGTACTCAACGGCATCCTCAGTTCGCTCCCCATCGGGTGAGGCGCACTGAGCCGTCGATGCGCACACCGTGTCGGCTTCGATTGCCGTAGGCACGCCACGGCCTGGACACGAGGGCCCGCACCTCCGGTCGGAAGGTGCGGGCCCTCGTTCGTTGTCGGGCGTCCCCGGCCACCGGTGGGCGAGGCCGCCCGGCGGCACCGGCGCCGCGGCCGCGACGAAACGTCGCAGGCGCGTGTGAGCATCGGGCTCTGCCCGGTTGAGGAGGCCCCATGTCGTTCCAGGCCTGTCTGGACTCCATCGAGGACAAGACCGGCCTGCTCCCTCGCACGCTCGTCGAGCGCGCAAAGGAGAGGGGCTACGACGCCCCGGCGGTCAAGGCGGGCACCATCGTCCGGTGGCTGGCCGAGGACTACGGGCTGGGGCGCGGCCACGCGATGGCCCTGGTCCACGTCATCAAGAAGGGCACGCGGATCAGCGCCGAGCACGTGGGCACCGCCGGCACCCACCGGGACGCCTCCACCGGACTCCGGCTCGACGGCAAGGCGACCAGACCGCGGACGGCCTGAGTCCGCGCAGGGCGGGTCCTCACCTTGTCCACCGAGGGCAGGGGCCGGGCCCCGGACCGCCGTGGGCCGCGCCATCGTCGGCCACTGACCGACTACGACGGCTCCGCGGGCATCTCGTGCGGATTTCCGTGATCGACTACGGGGACTTCGTGCACCGTACTCCCGAGGCGGTCAACCGGGCCGTGTGCGGTCCGCACCGCGGAAACACCAGTCCGCTGCCGGTTTCCGGCCTGCCCGCCGAGCGTGCGAGAGCGGGGTCCGCACGCTCCACCGCCGCTTCTCGGGCGGTTCTTTACCAGAGGTGGTCCACGATGACCTCGGCGTCGTCGACCTGGTGCTGGTACCGGTCGGGGTAGGCCGAGCGCTGGACGTCCTGGGCGACCTCGCCCAGGGGGGTGTCGTCCCAACTGCCGTCGGGGTAGACGCGGTTCAGCTCGTCGAAGAAGGCGTTGGTGGCCCAGGTGGGATCCAGGCGCTGCTCCTGGGAGCCGTAGTGGTCGCGCTGCTGGAACAGGCCGACGCTGTCACGGTCACCCCAGTCGAGGTTGTCCAGGTGGGTCTCGACGATGGAGGTGGCGACCGCCATGGTGGCGGCGTCCTCGCCCATGTCGCGGTCCTTCGCCGCCTCGACCATCGCGCGGGCGTTGTCGACGTGCTCGTCGGTCATGTTGCCGGCCATGTCGTCGTCCAACTCGGTGTTGAGGGTGGCGGCGATCTCCTTGTCGGTGTCGGTGTCCGCGGCGGCCACGCCCGGTCCGGCCAGGATCAGCCCTGCGCTGATCAGCAGGCCTGAGGTCGCGGTAAACGTCAGCTTGGGTATCGATTCTGTAAACTTCACCCGTGCAACGTATGCGATGACCAGCGCTTTTGACAGTGTTTGAAACCACTCCGCAGGGGTGGGAAAATCAACACCAAGTCCGAGCAACCTCTGGGCCATCACCGGCGATACCAGCGCGAGCGTGACCGGGATGGTGCCCCTGGTGGCGGTTCCGGTGGCGCTGACCGCTGGGAGACGGGCCTTCCGGCGGCCAGGACAAACGTTGGGACACAAAGCCCGCCGCCTGGCAGACTCACCTGCCATGGGCAAGATCTACGACACCATCGACGCGCGGTTGACGCGCTTCCTCCTCGACCAGCCGGTGTTCTTCGTCGGCAGCGCGCCCCTGGCGGGCGACGGCCACGTCAACGTCTCTCCCAAGGGCATGAGCGGCACCTTCGCCGTCCTCGGTGAACACCAGGTCGCCTACCTCGACTACACCGGACCGGGCGCGGAGACCATCGCGCACCTGCGTGAGAACGGGCGCGTCACGATGATGTTCTGCGCGTTCGACGGACCGCCGAAGATCGTCCGTCTGCACGGCCGCGGACGCGTCGTCACACCCGCCGACCCCGAATTCGACGAACTACGGTCCCACTTCTCCAAGGAGCGCGTTGAGGGCCAGCGCGCCGTCATCGTGGTCGACGTGCACCGCGTCTCCGACTCCTGCGGGTTCTCGGTTCCGCTCATGGACCTGCGCGGCGACCGCGATCTCCTGGACCGCTACCACGAGCGCCGTGGCACCGGCTACTTCGACGAGTACCACCGCACCCGCAACGCCACCAGCATCGACGGACTGCCCGCCCTACCCGGGGTGTGAGCAACGGCGGGACAGGATCCGGCGGCCGGCCCGTCTGCCGACCGCTTCCCCGGCCGTCAGACGGGCCGGGCCGGCCTCCCCTCGCCCCGGTCCTGGCCGTGGTCGGCGTGGCCGCGCAGTTCGCGGTGGGCCAGGTCCACGGTGTGCCCGCGGCCGCGCAGGCGTTCGGCCACGTCACGGGCCACGGTGGGGGCACGGTGCTCACCGCCGGAGCATCCCACGGCCAGGACCACGTCCTCGGTGCCCGGCCCGGCGACGAGGGCCTCGGCGGCCGCGACCAGAGCCTCGGCCAGGGCGCTGACGCCGGGGGTGGCCAGGACGTGCTCGCGCACGCGGGCGTCGGGAAAGACCAGGTTCGGCAGGTGCGGGGCGGGATTGAGGAAGTGGTCGCGAAGGTCGGCGACCAGGTGGGCGTCGTCGGGGGCGTCGCCGTGGAGGTAGCCGAAGCTGATGACGTGGACGTCCTGCACGGTGGGTCCTTGGGATTGTCGGTGTCTGGAACGGGGGCCGGCGCCCAGAGGGGCCGGGTGGGTCGCACCGCACCGCGGGAGGTGCGGGACGGGCGGAGCCGTCACCGGGTGGGTTCGGACGGGCTCGGGCCCACGCTCGAATGGTGGCACGGGCGGGCCCCGTAACACCCCGCTCCGTTTCTACGCCGGCCGCCAGGGGCCGCGACGCCGGGTGCGGAGCGGCCGGTGGATCAGGACCGCCCGGCGTGGGCGGAGAGGTCGAGCTGGACCCAGGCGATGTCGTGCCAGGCGTCGAACTTGCGGCCCGCCTTCCGCATGACGCCGACGTCCTCGAAGCCCAGGGACCGGTGCAGGCCCAGGCTGGCGTCGTTGGGCAGGCTCATGCAGGCGATGGCGGTGTGCATGCCCCGCTCGGCCAGGCGGGGCAGCAGTGCCTGGTAGAGGGTGCGGCCCGCGCCGGTGCGGCGGCGGCCGGTCTGGAGGTAGACGCTGACCTCGCATGTCCACCGGTAGGCGTCCCGGGGCCGGAAGGGGCCGCCGTAGGCGTAACCCGCGACTCCCTCCGCGTCCCGGAGGACGATCCAGGCGTGTCGTTCCTGGGCCGCGGCGATCCGGTCGGCCATCTGCCCGGCTGTGGGCGGCTCGTACTCGAAGGTGATCGCGGTGTCGGTGACGTAGGGCGCGTAGACCGCCGCGCACGCCTCGGCGTCCGCCCGGGTCGCGTCGCGGACGGTGAGGGTCGGCATCGAACTCATGTCAACCATAGTAATCATTCCTGTCTTCTATAGTGAACACATGAGCGACGACCTGGGCCCGGCCCTCGCCCTGGCCCTACAGGAGCTGCGGCAGGCCCGCGGGCTGAGCGGAGGCGCCCTGGCCGAGTGTTCCGGTGTCTCCCGGGGCATGATCAGCCGGATCGAGAACGGCGACGTCCAGCCCACCGCCGCGTTGCTGGGCCGCCTGTCCGCCGCGCTGGGCATCACCCTGTCGGAGCTGATCGCCTTCGCCGAACAGGGCGACCGGCGCCTGGCCCGTGCGCACGAGCAGCCCGTGTGGACCGATCCGGAGACGGGGTACCGGCGGCGCGCGGTCTCACCCGCGGCCGGTGGGCCGATCGAGCTGGTGGAGGTCGAACTGCCCCCGGGCGCACGGGTGGCCTTCCCCGTGGAGGCCTACACCTTCACCCACCACCAGATCTGGGTGCTGGAGGGCACGCTCACCTTCTGCGAGGGAGGTGTCGAGCACGTGCTGGGCACGGGCGACTGCCTGCGCCTGGGCCCGCCCGAGCCGTGCGAGTACCGCAACCCGACCGGAGAGCCCTGCCGCTACCTGGTGGCCATCGCACGCCGCCAGGCCTGAGACGGCCCCGGCGCGGTCGGACCGGAGGCGGCTCAGTCGCTCGGGCCGGTCAGGGCGGCCAGGAACACCGGTCGCCGGTCGGCCAGCCAGGCCTGGCGGCGGTCCCATCGTTCCCACCCGCCCAGTCGTTCCAGGTCGCGGACGAAGAGCTCGTCGCCGCTCTCGACCCGTGCGGTCACGAAGGCGCGTGCGACGGCGGTGTACTGCTCGACCACCCCGGGCAGGGAGTGGCGGTCGTCGAAGGAGAGCCCGTAGGCGTCGGCGAGAACGCGCAGGCGCCTGGGGACGTCGAGTCCCTCGCGCGGTGTCCCGGCCGCCGACACGGGATCGAGCGCGGGCACCAGGTAGTAGGCCAGGGCCGCCACGTCCCAGACCGGGCGGCCCGGTGCGGCCAGGTCGAAGTCGATCAGGGCCGCCGCCCGGCCCTGGCGGAAGACGATGTTCTCCAGGCACGGATCGCTGTGGCACAGGATCGGTCCGCCCTCGGGGTCGGCCAGGTCGCGCGACCAGGGGGCCGTGGTGTCCACGGGTACGCGCGCGGCGGCCTCGTGGTAGCGGCGCAGCAGCTCGGCGGCCGAGCACAGGGCCTGTTCGCTCATCGCCCACGCGGGGAAGGGCGGCAGCGCCACGTCGCCCTCGACGAAGCCGAGCTCCTCGTGTCCGTCGGCGCGCAGCCGGAGCGGTACGGGCGCGCCGTCGAACCCTGCCTGGGCCAGGGACCGCAGGTGGGCGTGGATGGCGGGGGATGCGGGGGTGGCCGTGCGCACGACGCGGTCGCCGTGTCGGGAGACGGTGTTCATCATGCCGCCGGCGAGCGGCCGGCCCTTCTCCTCGGCCGGGTCGCCGGACTCACTGGAGTGGGTCATCGTTGTCCGTCGTTCTCGGAAAGGGGCGGGACAGGGGAAGAGCGGGATAAGGGTATGAGATGACAAGGGTGGTTTTGCGCGTTTTTCCTGGTGAAAGCAGCAAAAAGAACGGGGCGGTTTTCCACCCAACCGCACCCGCACCTGTGTTCGCCCCGCTACCGTGAGACCGGAAAAGGAAAACCCGGTCGGTGCTGAAAACACCGAGCCGGGTTGTGGCCGCCTGCCTGCGTGAGCAGGAGAGCGGCCCACCGCCTTCCTGCATCACCAGGAAGACAGCTCACCATCTCCCTGCAGACCCAGGAAGACAGCGCATGCCGCAGTCTAGCGTTTCCGGCCCTGCCGTAACAGCGATACCGAACATGTCGCGCGTCGAAGTCGTGCACGAGGCACCGGTACCGCCCGCCCCGACCCACCCCTCGCCCCGCAAGCGTCCCCGGAAGAGCATGAGCGGTGTCAGGTTCAGGCCCGGCCTGTGGGTCGTCGACGCCCTCAAGGCCGGGCACATGCCCAGCGCCAGCGCCCACACCGTCGCCACGGTCATCGCCGACGCCGCCGACGCCGACGGCCGCTGGTGCTTTCTGTACCTGCGAACGATCGTCGACCGCTGCGGCGGGACCGTCAGCCTGCCCACGGTCAAGCGGGCGATCGACGAACTCATACGAAAGGGACTGGTCCGCAGACTGTCGCCGTCGCAGAAGCGGGAGTTCTTCCACGAAGGCATCGCCTCGAAGAGCTTGTGGAAGGAACGCCTGCCGTCGGTGCTGGAGCTGATGATCCCCGCCAGTGCTTTTCCGTCGGCGGAGCTGAGGGAGATCAACCGGATACGTGCGTCGCTGGGGGAGGAACCGCTGACCGAGCGCTCCCGCCCGCGCCCGGAGGTGGAAGAGGAGAGGGCTCACCGTGAGCCCGGTGCCGGCTCACGACGAGCCACAGACGTTTCCCCTAACAACCCTTCCCCGAACAAACCCGGTCCGTCCGTCCGTGGGAGCTCAGGCACAGCTCGCGCGCCCGCGCGCGAGGCGCCGGACGGACACGGCGTCGGCGGTGGCGGCGGTGGAGTGCGGCGGGAGCCGAGCGGCGGGGCCCTGGAGCTCCTGTCCCGCGTTCCCGACGCGGTCCTGCGCAATCCCGGCCCGGACCGGGCCGCGCTGGCCCACGCCGTGGACCGGCTCATCAAGCAGGGGCTGGCCCAGGAGGAGCTCGTCGCGCTCCTGGACGGCCTTCACGCCCCGCGCCGCCCCTTCGCCGCGCTCATGCGTCGCCTCAGAAGCCTTGAGGACGCACGCGCCTTCCTCGACGGCCACCTGGGCGCGGGCGTCCATCGCCCCGCGGAACGCGCCTCGCCCCCGGGCCTGGGCGGGATCCCCCTGCCCCGCTGCGGCGAGAACGGTTTCGACGTGGAGGGCGGGGACATGTTCGCCCGGCCCGTGGAGTTCGTGGTCGACGCGCGGGGCACGGCGCCGCGTACCTGCTCCGACCACCCGGGCGTACGCAACGTCCCGGGCGGAACCTGCCGTGTGTGCGGCAGAGCGTGCCGGTCCGTGCCCGGCGAGATCCTGCATCCGCCTGCCCCCGCTGCCACCGCACCGGCGCCGCGGACCGCGTCGCCCCTCCCCGAACCCGTTTCCGACACCTCCGCCGAGAAAGCGGGGACCGATCCGGCGGTGTTGGAGCTGATGCGGGCCTCCCTGGCGGGGCCGCGCCGCGAGGACTCCGGCCGTGCCCGCCACGCCCATGCCACCGAGTGCGTGCCCACTACCGCGGGGCGTGCGGCGGTGAAGGCCGTGCGCGAACAGCTGGCCCGCCTCCGACCGAGGGAACCGGGATGAGGCCTGGCCACGGCCCCGCCGCCGGTGCGGGCAGGACCGGATACGCCGGAGGTTTTCCCCACGTGTGAGTGGGGATGCGCTGGTATGGGCGCGTCATGTGGCGGAAACATCCGCGCAACACGGCCTCGAAGCGAACAACCGCATCCGGACTTCGCCGACATCCCCCGCGAGCTGGAGGGATGCCCGTTCCGGCAGAGCGTGAGCCGGTCCGGTACATGCCGGGCCACAGGATTTATGTTCATATCGAGGTAATACACTCCTAACACAGCCACGACCCGCAGGCGTGAGGACCTCAGGGCCTCGGGTCATCCAACGCATGGCGCCATGCGTGCGTGTTTTTCGAGGTTCCCGACACAACGGCGTGTGGGGTGCCCGTTCCACCTGAGCCGAAAGGAACGCCACCCATGCCCTTCTCCTCCGAGGCACGCCGAGACCACCACCCCGGGGTCCGGTCGGCCTATGAGCACATGGCTCGTCGCAACCCCGACGAGCCGGAGTTCCAGCAGGCGGTCCTGGAGGTCCTGGACGACCTCTCGCCCGCCCTGACCAGGCACCCCGAGTACGCCGAACAGCGCATCCTGGAGCGCCTGTGCGAGCCCGAGCGCCAGCTCATGTTCCGGGTGCCCTGGCGCGACGACCAGGGACAGGTGCACATCAACCGGGGCTTCCGGGTGGAGTTCAACAGCGCGCTGGGCCCCTACAAGGGCGGCCTGCGCTTCCACCCCAGCGTCGACCTGGGCGTGATCAAGTTCCTGGGCTTCGAGCAGATCTTCAAGAACGCGCTGACCGGTATGAACATCGGCGGCGGCAAGGGCGGCAGCGACTTCGACCCCAAGGGGCGCTCGGACGCGGAGATCGAGCGGTTCTGCCAGTCGTTCATGACGGAGCTGCACCGCCACCTGGGCGAGCACACCGACGTTCCCGCCGGGGACATCGGCGTGGGCGCCCGTGAGATCGGCTACCTGTTCGGCCAGTACCGGCGCCTGGCCAACCGGTGGGAGGCCGGAGTGATCACCGGCAAGGGCCTGGAGTGGGGCGGCTCGCGAGTGCGTACCGAGGCCACGGGGTACGGCAGCGTGCTGTTCACCCAGCGGATGCTGGAGCGTGTGGGCAAGGCCCTGGACGGACAGCGCGTGGTGGTCTCCGGGTCGGGCAACGTGGCGATCTACTCGGTGGAGAAGGCCCAGCACCTGGGCGCCACCGTGGTGGCCTGCTCCGACTCCGCCGGTTACGTGGTCGACGACAAGGGCCTGGACCTGGATCTGCTCAAGCAGATCAAGGAGGTCGAGCGCGAGCGGATCAGCGTCTACGCCGAGCGGCGCGTCGGCGCCCGCTACGTGGAGGGCGGCAGCGTGTGGGACGTGCCCTGTGACGTGGCGCTTCCCTCGGCCACCCAGAACGAGTTGGACGCCGACGCGGCACGTGTTCTGGTGCGCAACGGGGTGATCGCCGTGGCGGAGGGCGCGAACATGCCCACCACGCCGGAGGCGGTCCAGGTACTGCGTGAGGCCAAGGTGCTGTTCGGGCCGGGCAAGGCGGCCAACGCCGGTGGCGTGGCCACCAGTGTGCTGGAGATGCGCCAGAACGCGCGGCGCACCTCGTGGTCGTTCCAGCACGCCGAGTCCGAGCTGGCCGAGACGATGTCCGACATCCACGACCGCTGCGAGGAGGCGGCCGAGCGCTACGGGGCTCCGGGCGACTACGTGCTGGGGGCGAACGTGGCCGGATTCGAGCGGGTGGCGAGTGCGATGCTCGCCCAGGGACTGATCTAGGGGGCCGGGCAGGGCCCGGGGCGCCTAAGGGTGCGTCCCGGGCTCAGCGGCCTTCGGACGGTGTCCGCCGACCGGAGTGCGCACCGGGTGCGGCGGCCGACCGGCGGTGCTGTCCGCGGCCGGCCGCCATGGGGTTTCTAGGTCCTCACCACAGGTGGTGGACCTGGGGGCGGATGAGCTCGTCGTAGATCTCACGGATCCGGGCGTGCGTGGCGGCGTCCAGCGGGGGCAGCTCGGCGGCGGCCGCGTTGCCGTGTGCCTGGTCGGCGTTGCGGGCGCCGGGAATGACGACGCTGACGCCTTCCTGGTCCAGGATCCAGCGCAGCGCGAACTGGGCCATGGTGACGCCCTCGGGGACCAGCGGGCGCACGCGCTCGACCGCCTTCAGGCCGGTCGCGTAGTCCACGCCGGAGAAGGTCTCGCCCTTGTCGAAGGCCTGGCCCTCCCGGTTGAAGTTGCGGTGGTCGTCCTCACCGAAGGAGGTGTCGGCGGTGAACTTGCCCGACAGCAGACCGCTGGCCAGGGGGACGCGCGCGATGATGCCGACCCCGGCTTCGCGTGCGGCGGGCAGGACCCGCTCCAGGGGCTTGTGCCGGAAGGCGTTGAGGATGATCTGGACGGTGGCGACGCCCGGGCGGGCGATCGCGGCCAGGGCCTCCTCGCAGGTCTCCACCGAGACGCCGTAGGCGCGCATGCGCCCCTCCTCGACCATGGCGTCCAGGTCGTCGAAGACGGCGTCGGTGTCGATGACCCGCGCGGGCGGGCAGTGCAGCTGGACGAGGTCGATGGTGTCCACGCCCAGGTTCTCCCGGGAGCGGTCGTTCCAGGCCCGGAAGTTGTCGGGGCTGTAGTTCTCGGGGACCTGGTCGGCGCGGCGGCCCATCTTGGTGGCCACGGTGATGCCGGGGCGTTCCTTGAGCAGCCGGCCGACGAGCTGCTCGCTGCGGCCGTCGCCGTAGACGTCGGCGGTGTCGAAGAAGGTGACACCGGCGTCGGCGGCCGCGTGCAGGGCGGCCAGGGCGTCGGTCTCACTGACCTCGCCCCAGGAGGCTCCGATCTGCCAGGCGCCGAAACCGACGACGCTGACGTTCTTGCTGGTGCGGCCAAGTACGCGTGTTTCCATATGTCCGATCCTAGACCCTTGGGAGCGCTCCCAATCGCGGCCTGTCCGATGATCCCATCAGAGCGCCTCCCGCATGGTCTCGTGGCGCGCCACGATCCGGCTCGGTACGGGCCTCGAGAGGGCGTGGTCCGAAGCGCTCCCGGTAGGCGGAGGGCTGACCCCGGTGTGGGCGCGCACGCTCGCGCGCAGGTTGGCGGTGCTGCCCGGGCCGCCGACACGCATGCGGCGCCAGAGGTCGGCCCGGGCCGGAGAACGCAGCGTCGGCGACATTCACCCGACTGCTACCAATGGTCACAGTGAGTTCACAGCATGTTGCCCATGGGCGGTTACCTTCGCTGCGTCAGCTTCCCCCTGGCAGAAAGGCACCGCCTTGTCCCGCTTCGCCGCCCACCGCGCCCTCGCCCTGGTGGGCACCACCCTGCTGGCCCTGACCACCGCCGCGACCACCGCCCCGACCGCGGCCGCGACCACCACACCCGAGCGCGTCCTCCTGTCACCCACCGCCGACCCCTCCACATCCCAGACCCTGACCTGGCGCTCGGACACCCCGGACCACCCCACCCTGCGGATCGCACCGGCCACCGACCCCGGCCAGGTCACCACGGTGGAGGGCACCACCACCTCCTCGGTCAACGGCACCTTCCACACCGCCACCGCCACCGGTCTGAGCCCCGACACCGCCTACCGCTACCGTGTCGGCGACGGCACCTCCTTCAGTCCCTGGCGTACCTTCACCACCGCCGCGCAGGGGACCGAGCCCTTCACCTTCCTCTACTTCGGAGACGTCCAGAACGGCATCTCCACCGGCGGCGCCACCATGGTGCGGGCCGCACTGGAGGCCGAACCCGACGCGGAGCTGGCCGTGCACTCCGGGGACCTCGTCAACTCCGCCAACAGTGAGTCGGAGTGGAGCCAGTGGTTCGACGCCTTCGGTCCGGAGGCCACCGGCACCATCAACCACATCGCCGCACCCGGCAACCACGAGTACTCCCTGTTCTCCCTGAGCCGGTACTGGAGCCCGCAGTTCCCGGGCGTGGGAAACGGCCCCGCCAGCGGCCGCCACCTGTCCCAGACCGTCTACCACACCGACTACCAGGGCGTGCGCTTCGTCGTTCTCAACTCCAACTACCGCAACGCCGCCCCGCTGAGTGCTGACCTCTGGCTGGACACCCAGCAGCGCTGGCTGGAGGAGGCCCTGGCCACCAACCCCCATCCCTGGACGGTGGTCACCTTCCACCACCCGGTCTTCTCCAACAGCCCCAGCCGCGACAACGGCCCCCTGCGCGAGTCCTGGCTCGACACCTTGGAGGAGTACGACGTCGACCTGGTCCTCCAGGGACACGACCACTCCTACGGGCGGGGCAACCTGACCGCCAACCGCACCGAGGACCCCGACGTGCAGACCGGTCCCGTCTACACCGTCGCGGTGACCGGCACCAAGATGTACGACGCTTCTGAGGACAACTGGATCGACAACGGCGCCGAGGTGCGCGCGCAGGTGGCCGACACCCCCACCTTCCAGGCCGTTGAGGTGGAGGGCGCCAGCCTGCGCTACACCGCCCGCACCGCAGACGGCACGGTCGTGGACTCCTTCACCATCGACAAGAGCGGCGACAAGAACGTCACCGACACGCTCTGACCCCGCCGCGGCGGTGCCCCCGGAGGTCGGGGCACCGCCCGTGCTCCAGGGCTCCAGCCCGGTCAACGGCCTGGGCCCGAACCGCCCACGGTAGGTCGAGGGGCCGGTCCCGGTGTGGGCACGCACGCCCGCGCGCAGGTTGGCGGTGCCGCCCGGGCGATCGGCCTCACGCGGTGCGCGCGCGGTCGCCCTGGAAGACCTCACGGGCATCCGGCGTAGGGTACGGCTCCGCAGGCCCCAACGGGTCACGCTGCACTCCTGGTCCTTCCACCAACTGGGCGCCTTCATCACCTACAAGGCCAAGCGGGCCGGTGTGCCGGTGGTGTGCGTGGACCCGGCTCACTCCTCCCGTGAGTGCGCCGAGTGTTCCTACACCCACAAGGCCAACCGGATCTCCCAGGCCTCCTTTATCTGCCAGGGCTGCGGCGTCGCCTGCCACGCGGACCGGAATGCTTCCCGTGTCCTGGCCCGCAGGGGCCAGAACGTGTGGAATGCGGGGCGGAAGTCACACGTCCCACCCGACAACCTCTAGCAGAGTTGTCGGGTCAGACGCGGTGGGCTCCCTCGCACCCAGCGGGGTGGTCCAACCGCACGCTCGGTCGTTCACGGCCGAGAAGCTGACGGGCGGGTCTTGGACAGGTCGTTGACGATGGTTCGTTCGGGGACGAAGCGGACGAGCCGTGCGTCGTCGTCGAAGTCCTTCAGGTCGGCGGGCCAGGTGGACTCGTCATCGCCGAGGTATCGGCGGCGCTTGCGTCTGGAGCGTTCCTCGTCGTAGGGCACGACCTCGGCCTCACCGCGCATGATGACCTGGAGGAACTCCAGTCTCTCCAGGTCGCAGGTGTCCACGACCAGCGCGACCCGGGGGTCCTTGGCCAGGAACCGCGACATCTTCGAGTAGGCGCCGGTGATCCACCAGACCGCACCCTCCTCCCACAGGAACCAGACCGGGCGCACCGTGGGCGCTCCGGAGGAGTCGGAGGTGGCCACGCGGGCGACCAGGGGTCGGGCGAGGAAGGCGTCGACGTCGAAGGGGTGTGTCTTCTGACCGGAAGTGCCGGGGGTGTCGCTCACCCCGTCAGGTTAGGCCGAGCGGACCGACCGGGGAAGGCCGCTTCCGGGGCTGTGGACCACTCGCCGCACGGGGACGATGGTGCCTTTGAGCCGTCGCACCGCGTTCGGTGGTGTCGCGGTGCCTGCACCGACGGGCGCCGGACGGGGGGTTCGCGGCGGTGGTTCGGCGTCCTCGCGGAAGACCGGGTGTCCCGGCCGCTGGGGCTTCACGCCCGGGACACCCTCCGCGGTGGAGCGGTTACAGAGCGGTCCACCTGTGGGAGGAGATGTTGTTGTCCAGCACCTCGCCCGAGCCCTTCCCGGTGTTCGCGTCGAACGTCCACTGGCGAAGGTTGTTGAGGACCACACCGTTGTGCACACCCCGGTGGGCGCCGGAGTGGTTGCGTCCCCAGTAGACCCACACGTCGTCGTGGCCACCCGGGTAACCGTTGTTCCACAGCGAGGAGACCTCGTTGCGGCACTTCCCCCAGTCCGAGGAGTAACCCTCCCACGAGGCGCAGTGGCGGCTGCGGTTGAAGTCGTAGTAGACGTGCAGCTTGCCGTCGGCGGCCGCCGTGAGCGGGACCGCGGGCCCGGCTTCGGCGGCCTGTGCGGCGGGGGCGTTCATCACGGCCACGGCGGCGACCGCCATGGCGAGGGCCATCACGCGTTTGATCTTCACAGGTTCTCCATCTCGTGTGTTTCCTACTTCCTTCGGAAGCGGTGTTCGCCCCCGGAGTTCACTGCCGCCCGCTCATCCGCTCCGCCTCCTCGATGACGGAGCGGGCGCGGGGCAGGGCGTCCAACTGCAGCCGGTGCTTCGCCTCCACCGCGGAGCGGTGCAGCCGCTGCAGTTCCTCGCCGTGGTGCTCGTCCAGGTCCGCCGCCGTCGCGGCCAGCCCGGAGTCGAGGGCGCAGCGCGCCTCCGCCAGCGCGAGCCCGACCTCCTCCTCCCTGGGCAGCGGATCCTCCGGCGGAGGTAGCGCACCGCGGACCTCGGTCGGTGTGGCGTAGTCGTGCCCGGCGGCGCCCATGCACTCCGCCCACGGCCGGACGGCCTCCTGGTAGCGCGGGTCGCCGACGACGCGCTGGTAACGGATCTGGGGCAGGGCGTCGACGGTGGTCTCGGCCTGGAACCACGCCGGAAGGTCGTCGTAGAGCTCGCGATCGGCCCATGACTGGCATCCCCGGTCGCTGCGGCCGAACTCCATCCCGTCGGGTGCCGTCGCCGTCAACCCGACGGGGCTGGGCCCGTTGGCGGCTCGCAGCGCCGCCGCCCTGCGCTCCTTCGGCAGGCTCTCGAAATAGCGCTGGTTGGGATCGCTCTCCTGTGACTCGGTCGCCTCGCGCTGAAGCCCGGACCCGTACCCGTGTTCGGCGGCCCAGTCCGGGTCATCGATAACGTAGCGAAATTCCCGGGGCCCGGAAGGGGAAGGGGAAGGGGAGTCATCGGAGACTATCCAGTATTCGAAACCGTGGTTTCGCATGCATTCTCGAAGCAGGAGCTGCTCGGCCCGTTCCAGAGTGGCCTCCTCCTGCGGGGTGGGCTCACGCACGGGGGTGCTCTCCCCGCGGGAATCGGAGCAGGAAACCACGGAAAGAGCGGCTGCTGTCGCCAGAGTCACACCTGTGACCAGGGTGAACATGTGATTCCTGTGGTATTCACAGTGCGCTCCCCTCGGCGTCGCTCCCATGGCCCCTCTTTCGTTCGAATTTCAACGAGTCCCTCTTTCGGTCCCGTTGGTTATTCTTGACCTGCGGCATCGAATTCCGGGATACGTTTTCCCTCGGGCGACAACGTGACCAGAAGATCCAGGAATGCTGGAGAAGTCCGAAATGTCAAAGAAGAGCGCAGGGCTGCGCATCCATTTCAGTCACGATGATCTCGTGCGAATTCGGCTGGCCGATTCCGCCGAACTCATGTGGGAGACCGTCAACAGCCTCCACCTGCTCCAGCACAGGGGCGGAGCACTGTTCTTCGACCCGTGGCGCGACGCGACCCGCGGGGCGCTGCTCGACGGCGGAACCGGCGAGCGCGCACTGCGGTTGCTGCTGGCCCTGGCCCCGTACGCGAACTACTGCCCGGACTTCCTCACCCCGGCCGGCACCGGCCCCGGCTCCGGCGTCGAAGCCGTGCTGAGCACTCCGCTTCCCCGGCTCCGCAAGGAGCTGCGCATCCTGGCCGGCCAGGGGCCCGAGTCCCCGGCACTCGGTCGGCTGGCCGAAGGCGACCCCGCCGCCATGCGCCTGCTCGGCCACGCCCTGCGCGTCTACCACCGCGCCGCCCTCGCACCGTTCTGGCCCCAGATCCGCACCCACGTGCACGCGGACCTGACCCTGCGGGCCCGGACCCTGCGGGGCGGCGGCACCGAGGCGCTCCTCGCCTCGCTGAGCCCTGACATGCGATGGAGGCCGCCCGTCCTGGAGGCCGACTACCCCTTCGACCGCGAACTCCACCTGAACGGACGCGGCCTGCTCCTGGCTCCGTCCTTCTTCTGCTGGGCCATGCCCGTGATACTCGCCGACCCCGATCTGCCACCGGTGCTCGTCTACCCCGTCGAGCGCAGCCTCGGCTGGGCGCAGCGACCGCCACGGCCGGCGGGCCTGGAGCCGCTGATCGGCTCCACCCGGTCCCGGCTCCTCGCGCTGGTGGCCGAGGGCGGGATGTGCACCACGACCGGTCTCGCCCGCACGGCGACCGTCTCGCCCGCGACGGTCAGCAAGCACCTGAACGTACTCCGCGAGGCCGGTCTGGTGCGCAGCCGACAGGAGGGGAAGTACGCCCTGCACAGCGTCACCGGTCTCGGGCTGGACCTGCTGCGAAGGTCCTGACCGCCGGACGCGGAGCCCGGTCCGGGCGTCCCGCCGGAAGGCCGTCGGCGACGCGTCGCCGCGCTGTGCCTACAAGGACCGGGTGACGCCACCCGCTCGCACGGTCGTGCACGGTGGGTCCGCAGGGACGGAAAAATCCGGTGACGGCGGGGGAGCGGTCGGTCATCATGGCCCGATGGTCGACCTCCTCTTCTCCCGGCCGGACATGGCCGAGCTCTACGACTCCTTCTGTTTCTGGGGCTGTTCCCCCGATGACGACTTCTACCTCGACCTGGTGCTGGGCGCCCGCTCGGTACTGGACGCGGGCTGCGGCACCGGCCTGCTCCAGCGGGTGGCGCGCGAGCGCGGTCACACCGGGCGCCTGGTCGGGCTCGATCCGGCCGAGGCGATGCTGGGGGTCGCACGGCGCGAGCGCGACGACATCGAGTGGACCCTGGGCGACCTGGCCCATGGCCCCTACGGCGGGGAGGCGGGCGGCCCCTACGAGAACGAGTTCGACCTGGTCGTCATGACCGGCCACGCCTTCCAGGTGCTCACCACCGACGACGGGCTCCGGGAGGCCCTGGCCGCGGTACGCCGGGCGCTGACCGAGGACGGCCGGTTCGTGTTCGAGACCCGCAATCCCGCCGTACGGGGCTGGGAGGCCTGGTACCCCGAGCAGGTGCGCACCGTGACCGTGCCGGACGGGCGCGAGGCCACCTCGGTGCACCGGCTGGAGAGCGTGGAGGGCGACCTGGTCACCTTCACCTCCGGATACACCGTCGAGGGGTGGGCCCGACCGGGACTCAGCCGCAGCACGCTGCGCTTCCTGGACGCCGACGCCCTGAACGGTTTCCTGGCCGAGGCCGGGCTGGGTGTGAGCGCTCAGTACGGTTACTGGGACCGCAGCCCGCTCACCGAAGCCAGCGAGGAGATCATCACCTTCGCGCGTCCGGTCTGATACGCGCCTCCACCCCGTCGAGCAGGGCGTTCAGCCCGAACCGGAAGGTCTCCCACGCCTCCTGCTCCAGGTAGGGCTCACTCGCGTCCTCGTTGTCGAAGGCGCCCTGTTCGGCCATGAGGGTCAGTACGGGGAAGCGCTCGGAGAAGTCGGGCGCGACCTCCTCCAACTGCGCCGAGCGCGCGTACCACCACTCGTCCTCGGGAACTCCGGTGACCGCGAGTGCTCGGCGGGCCTCGGCCGCGGTCCGCACGGGTCCGCCGACCAGGGTGAACAGGTTGCCGTAGGTGCTGCGGACCTGGGTGGGGCCCAGGCCGGCGCGATGCAGCACCGAGGCCAGCGACTCGAAGAGCCGGTACTCGTTGGGGCCCAGCACGGGCCGGGCCTGGGAGACCTCCAGGGTCCAAGGGTGGCGCAGGTAGAACTCCCACAGGCGGGTGGCCCAGGAGGTCGTGGCCGTCCGCCAGTCCTGTTCCCCGTCGGCCTCCGCGGCGTCGGCCAACTCGCCGAACACGTGGTCGTACATCAACTCGATGAGCTCGTTCTTGCTGGCCACGTAGGTGTACAGGGACATGGCGGTACGCCCCAGGCGCTGGCCCACGGTGCGCATGGACAGCGCGTCCATTCCCTCCTCGTCGGCGACGGCGACGGCCGTCTCCACCACCAGGTCGACGCTGAGCTCGGGTTTGGGCCCGGGCGCGGTCCGGACGGACGGACCGCCGGAGGTGCGCCACAGCAGAGCCATGGAGCGACGGACGTCCCCCTGCCCGGTATACACCACCACTTGCGTCTCCTTATGCCATAAACTAGCGTTCTCGGACCATCAATTTACAGCATAAGCGATTTCTAGGAGCAGCGTGCCCTCCGAACCCGTCACCGCGGACGCCCACGACACCATCCAGGTCAGAGGGGCCAGGGAGAACAACCTCGCCGACGTGTGCGTGGACATCCCCAAACGGAGGCTGAGCGTCTTCACCGGCCTGTCCGGCTCGGGGAAGTCCTCCCTGGTCTTCGGCACGATCGCCGCCGAGTCCCAGCGCCTGATCAACGAGACGTACACGACCTTCGTGCAGTCGTTCATGCCCAGCCTGGGCCGCCCCGACGTGGACAGCCTGCGCAACCTGAGCGCGGCGATCATCGTCGACCAGGAGCGGATGGGCGCCAACTCCCGTTCCACCGTCGGCACCGCCACCGACGCCGCCGCCATGCTGCGCATCGTCTTCAGCCGGGTGGGCACCCCGCGCCTGGAGCCCTCCAGCGTCTTCAGCTTCAACCACTCCGAGGGCATGTGCGGTGAGTGCGAGGGCCTGGGCCGCACCAACCAGATCGACGTGGAGGAGCTCTACGACCGCGACCTGTCCCTGAACGAGGGAGCCATCACCGTCCCGGGCTACGCGGTGGGTTCCTGGTACTGGCAGGTGTTCGTCCACTCGGGCCTCCTGGACGCCGACAAGCGGCTGGCCGACTACACCCGGCAGGAGTGGCAGACCTTCCTGTACCAGCCCACCACCAAGGTCAGGGTGGGCACCAACTCCTTCTCCTACGAGGGCCTGGTCCCCAAGATCAGGCGCACCTACCTGGCCAAGGACCGCGAGAAGATGCAGCCGGCCGTGCGCGCCTTCGTGGACCGGGCCGTGGTCTTCGCGGTGTGCCCCGAGTGCGGGGGCACCCGCCTCAACGCCCAGGCGCGTTCGGTCAGGGTCCTGGGGCGCACCATCACCGAGTGCTCGGCCATGCAGGTCAACGAACTCGCCGAGTTCGTGCGCTCCCTGGACGAGCCCCCGGTCAAGCCCCTGCTGGACAACCTCGGCCACACCCTGGACTCCCTGGTGCAGGTGGGCCTGGGCTACCTGAGCCTGGACCGGGAGTCGGGCACCCTCTCGGGCGGGGAGGCCCAGCGGGTCAAGATGGTGCGCCACCTGGGCTCCAGCCTCAGCGACATCACCTACGTCTTCGACGAGCCCACCGTGGGCCTGCACCCGCACGACATCGAGCGGATGAACCACCTGCTGCTGAGCCTGCGCGACAAGGGCAACACGGTGCTGGTGGTCGAGCACAAGCCCGAGACCATCGCCATCGCCGACCACGTGGTGGACCTGGGTCCCGGCGCCGGCCCCTCGGGCGGGCACGTCACCTACGCCGGGGACGTGGCCGGGCTGCGCGCCTCGGGCACGCTCACCGGGGACCACCTGGACCACCGGGCCGCCCTGCGCACGCGGGTGCGCCGGCCCACGGGAGCCATTCCCATCACCGGGGCCAGCACCCACAACTTGAAGGACGTGAGCGTCGACGTCCCGCTGGGCGTGCTCACCGTGGTCACCGGTGTGGCGGGCTCGGGCAAGAGCTCACTCATCCACGGCGCCCTTCCCGGCCGCGAGGGCGTGGTGGTGGTCGACCAGTCGCCGATCCGGGGATCGCGCCGGTCCAACCCGGCCACCTACACCGGTCTGCTGGACCCGATCCGCACAGCCTTCGCCCGCGCCAACAAGGTCAGGGCGTCGCTGTTCAGCGCCAACTCCGAGGGCGCCTGCCCCGAGTGCAAGGGCGCCGGGGTCGTCTACACCGACCTGGCGATGATGGCCGGGGTCGCCACCACCTGTGAACAGTGCCAGGGCAAGCGGTTCCGGCCGGAGGTCCTCACCCACACGCTGCACGGCAGGAACATCAGCCAGGTGCTGGCGATGTCGGTGGTGGAGGCGCGGGAGTTCTTCACCAACGGCAACGCCCGCACCATCCTGGACCGGCTCCACGACGTGGGCCTGGGCTACCTGGGCCTGGGGCAGCCGCTGACCACCCTGTCGGGCGGTGAGCGCCAGCGCCTCAAGCTGGCGATCAGCATGGCCAAGGAGGGGGCGGTGTACGTGCTGGACGAGCCCACCAGCGGCCTGCACCTGGCCGACGTGGACCGGCTCCTGGCGCTGTTGGACCGTCTGGTGGAGGACGGCAACACGGTGGTGGTCATCGAGCACCACCAGGCGGTGATGGCCCACGCCGACCACATCATCGATCTGGGCCCGGGTGCCGGACACGACGGCGGCCGTGTCGTCTTCGAGGGCGGTCCCGCCGACCTGGTCGCCGACGGTGACACCCTCACCGCCCGCCACCTGCGCGCCTACCTGAAGCGCTGAGCCCCGTTCCCACCGCGGGCCGGGAGGGCCGGGGGCGGCGAGACCGGCAGCGAGATCATCGAAGTGTTCGACGACCGCTGCAACTAACACCCGCATCCGGCAGGCCCCGGCCCCTCCGGCCGGGGTTGTCGGTCCCTCCGTGCCAAGGGCGAGGCGCCCGCTCCCAGAGCGGTGCGCTCTCGCACGGCACTGGTGGGCTCACCCTCGCCGTACTCCGCCCGGGGTGCCCACCGGGCGGCCGGGTCCCCCGGACGGAGCCCTCCCGCCCGGGGGACCACGGGGTCAGGTCCCTTCCTTCTCCAACAGGTCCTTGAGCCGTGCCAGGCGCTGCCTCCAGAACGCCTTGGCGGCCTCGGCCGCCTCGGCGTCGGCCAGCTTGGAGTGCTCGAAGGCGACCACGGCCCTGCTCTCGCCCTTGGCCGTGAACCTGACGGTGAGCCGACCCGCGTGGCCGAAGTCGGCGGTCAACCGCCGGGGCTCGGTGGCGGTGCGCACCGACAGGTCGCCGCCGGGCAGCCACCGCTCACGCCGGTCCGCCTCCGTGAAGGCCGCGAAGAGCCGCTCCACCGGCACGTCGACGGTCTTGCTGGCGCTGACGGCGAATCCGTCCTTCTTCTGCCCCGGCACCCGCAGGCCGCGCGCCTGCTCGTAGGCGACGGTGACGGTCTGCGCCCACCAGTCGGGCACGTCGTGCTCCTGGACCAGCCAGGCGGCGATCTCGGTGTGCGTGCGTCCTGTGGCGCCCCAGGCGTCCAACAGCGCGAACCATCCGGCGTAGTCGCGGCCGGTGCGTTCCCTGACGGACCCGTCGGGGATGCGGGTGTCCATCGCCGCGGTGGAGGCGGTGTGCCCGGCACCGGCTCGGACACCCTCCGAGGCGGTGTCCGAGCGCGTGAGGGAAGCGGAGGCGGGAGCGCCGTCGGCGCGGGCGAGCAGGTGGGCGCGGGCGGAGGAGTAGCTCTCGCCGGTCCTGTCCATCCGGGCGCGCACCCGCTGCTTGAAGGACTTGTTCCTGGTCATGACGGCTCCTCGGCGGCGGCGTCGAAGCCCACGCCTTCTCCGCCTCGCCGGATGAGGCACGTCAGGACCGGCGTCCCGAGAACTCCAGGGTCCCCTTTGCCCCCTCACAGCCGGTGGCGTGGGCACCGGAACCGGGGGTTGGGCGCGGGACCGCGCCTTCTCCAACGGTACTGCGCCTCCGAGGGATTCTCCAGACCCGGGGCCCCGTCACCCCGGGGACGGGTGGGTGAGGGCCCAGGGACGCACCAGGGCCATCCCCGATGGCCCTCTGGCCGCGTGTATTAGATTCTGTCCATGCGGCCAGAAAAAGAACCAAACGGTCAGAGCCGGTCCTTCATCGAGGAGGCCCGCAGGGCGCAGATCATCGCGGCGGCGATCGGGACCATCGCCGAGGTGGGCTACCCCAACGCCTCCCTGGCGCGGATCGCGCGCACGGCCGGGATCAGCAAGGGCGTGATCTCCTACCACTTCGCCGGAAAGGACGAGCTGATGGACCAGGTGGTGACGAACGTCTACACCGAGATCACCGAGTCGGTCGTCCCCGGGGTCCTGGAGCAGGCAAGCGCCGCCGACATGCTGCGCGCCCACGTGCGCGGCGTGGCCGAGTACGCGCTGGCCAACCCCGAACGCATGACCACGCTGAAACAGATCTTCACCCACGCGCGCAAGGCCGACGGCTCCCCGCGCTACGGGGCTGCGGAGTCCGACGCCCTCTACGAGTCCCTGGAGGGGCTCTACCGGGGCGGACAGGAGAGCGGCGAGTTGCGTGACTTCGACGTGCGGGTGATGGCGGTGACCCAGCAGTCGGCGATCGACACGATGTTCGCCTACTGGGACGCCCACCCCGGCCATGACCTCATGGCGCACGCCCGCGAACTGGGAGAACTGCTCGTGCGGGCCACCCGCGCCGACCAGCCCCCACTCCCACCACCGTCCCCCGAATGACGAGGACCCCATGACACAGCGAGCCCGCCCGCCCCTGGACCCGGACGTCACCGCGCCACCGCCGGGAAGGCGCCTCCACCACGTCGACAACCTGCGGGTCATGCTGACCGTGCTGGTCGTCCTGCACCACGTGGCGGTCACCTACGGCAACATCCCGATCTGGTTCTACACCGAGCCCGCCCAGGACCCCTCCGGCGGACTGCTCGACCTGTTCGTCATCATCAACCAGACCTACTTCATGGGGATGTTCTTCCTGCTCGCGGGCTACTTCGTACCCGGCGCGGCCGACCGCAGGGGGCCACGGGGCCTGGTCCGTGAGCGCCTGGTGCGCCTGGGCGTGCCCCTGCTGCTGTTCGTGCTGCTGGTACGCCCGCTGCTGACCGTCAACGCCTACACCGCCGCGGCCGGGGCGGCCGCCGCCGAGGGCTCCGAACTCCCGTACTGGCTCTTCTACCTGATCAGCTTCGACCCGGGGCCGATGTGGTTCGTCGAGGTGCTGCTGGTTTTCAGCCTGGCCTACGTGGTGATCCGGGGCCTGCGCGAGCGCCGCGCCCGGCGTGCGGGCCTGGTCATCGCACCCCCGGCCCCTCCCGCCGACAGCGCGCCGCCGCGCTGGCTGTGGCCGGTCCTGGGCTTCGTCCTGGGCCTGGCCCTGGTCACCTTCGCCTGGCGCTACCTGGCCCCCGCCCCGTACTGGCCCTTCGTCGGCCTGCCCAGTCCCGGCTACCTGCCCCAGTACCTCGCCCTGTTCATGGTGGGCGTGCTCGCCTACCGGGGCGACTGGCTCACCCGCCTGCCCGGCGCGGCCGGATGGTTCGGAGCCGCCCTGGCCGCGGCGGGGCTCCTGGCACTACCGGTCGTCATGGTGGTGGCGGGCGGGGCCGCCCCGACCCCGGGCACCTGGCAGGCGCTGGCGCAGATCGTGGTGGAGACCTGCTTCGCGATGGGCATGGTGCTCATGCTGCTGGTGTTCTTTCGCCGCTTCCTCGACCGGCAGAACCGCTTCGGGAGGTTCCTGTCCGAGAACGCCTTCGCCGTGTACTTCCTGCATCCGCTGGTACTGGTCGGCCTCGGCTTGGCGCTGAGCGGTTGGGAGGCGGCCGCGATCGCCAAGTTCGCCGTGATGGGAGCCCTCGCCGTCCCGGCCTGCTGGCTCCTGGCCGCCGCCGTCCGTGCCGTCCCGGGGGCCAAGAGGATCCTCTGACCGGCCGTCGTCCCACCGTCCCCGCCCTTCAGGGACGGGGACGGTCCCCTTTCCGCTTCCCGCCCCGTGTCGACCGGGTCCGGGGCGTGTGCCCGTCGAACACGTCCTAAGGTCGGACCGAATCGACCCGAAGGGACCGTGGTGACCAGTCAGAGGGAACGCATGCTCGCCGGTGAGCTCTACCAGGCCGACGACCCCGAACTCCAGGCCGACCTGGTGCGCGCGGAGAGGCGCGCGGAGGCGTTCAACAACTCCTCCGTCGACGACCCGGCCCGCCGGGAGATCCTGGCCGAGCTGGTGGGCGAGCTGGGCGAGGACACCTGGGTCCGGCCGCCCCTGCGGGTGGACTACGGGTACCGGATCAGCCTGGGGCCCCGCACGTTCGTCAACTGCGGAGCGGTGATGCTGGACGTGGCCACGATCCGCGTCGGCGCGGACGTACAGATCGGCCCGAACGTGCAGCTGCTCACCCCCACCCACCCCATCGACCCCGAGCAGAGGCGCGCCAAGTGGGAGGCGGCCGAGCCGATCACCATCGGCGACAACGTGTGGCTGGGCGGCGGGGTCATCGTCTGCCCCGGTGTGAGCATCGGGGAGAACACCGTGGTGGGCGCCGGTGCGGTGGTCACGCGCGACCTGCCCGCCGGCGTGGTGGCGGTCGGCAACCCGGCCCGTGTCGTGCGCGAGCTCTGAGGCGTCGCCCGCGGCCCCTCGCCGCCGTCGGCGGTCCGTGCCGGCTCCGCACCCCGGGCCCCACGGGCGGGAGGGGTGCGTCCGTCCCCCGGTGTGGCGCCACCGGGGGACGGGGACTGGGGCCTACCCGGCCGTGGCGGGCTCGGGGTCGCCGGTGGCGAACTGGGTCCGGTACAGCTCGGCGTAGCGGCCATCCCGGGCGAGCAGTTCGGTGTGCGTGCCGCGCTCGACGATCCGCCCGGCCTCGACCACGAGGATGGCGTCGGCGGCGCGGACCGTGGAGAGCCGGTGGGCGATGACCAGGGCGGTCCGCCCCTGTAGCGCCTCTGCCAGAGCCTCCTGTACCGCGGCCTCGGAGGTGGAGTCCAGGGCCGAGGTCGCCTCGTCCAGGAGGACCACCTCGGGTGCGGCCAGCAGCAGCCGGGCGATGGTCAGGCGCTGGCGCTCACCGCCGGAGAACCGGTACCCGCGTTCGCCGACCACCGTGTCCAGCCCGTCGGGCAGGGAGGCGACGAGTTCGTCCAGGCGGGCGCGGCGCAGCACGTCCCACAGCTCCTCCTCGGCCGCCTCGGGACGGGCCAGTGACAGGTTGGCGCGGATGGACTCGTGGAAGAGGTGCCCGTCCTGGGTGACCATGCCCAGGGTGGCGCGCACCGAGTCGAAGGTCAGGTCGCGCACGTCCACCCCGGCCAGGCGCACGGCGCCGGAGTCCACGTCGTGCAGACGCGGGGCCAGTTGGGCGATGGTGGACTTGCCCGCACCGGAGGAGCCGACCAGGGCGACCGTCTGCCCGGGTTCGACCCGGAAGGAGATCCCGTGCAGAACGTCGCGCTGCTCGGTGACGTCCAGGGTGGCGACCTCCTCCAGCGAGGCCAGCGACACCTTGTCGGCGGTGGGATAGGCGAAGGTGACGTCGTCGAACTCCAGCGACACCGGTCCGGCGGGGACCGTTTCGGCTCCGGGCCGCTCGTCCACCAGCGGCTTGAGGTCCAGGACCTCGAAGACCCTGCTGAAGCTGACCAGGGCGCTCATGACCTCCACGCGTGCGCCGGCCAGGGCCGTGAGCGGGGCGTACAGGCGGGTGAGCAGCATGCCCATGGACACCACGGTGCCCGCGTCGAGCTGGCCGCGCAGGGCGTAGAACCCGCCCAGCCCGTAGACCAGGGCCAGGGCGAGCGCGGAGACCAGGGTCAGCGCGGTGAAGAAGACCTCCTGGACCATGGCGGTGCGCACGCCGATGTCGCGCACCCGTCCGGCCCTGCGGGCGAACTCGGCGGACTCCTCCCTCGGGCGGCCGAAGAGCTTGACCAGGGTGGCGCCGGGCGCGGAGAAGCGCTCGGTCATCTGGGTGCCCATGGCCGCGTTGTGCAGGGCGCGTTCGCGTTCGATCCGGGCCAGGCGGGCGCCCATGCGGCGGGCGGGCACCACGAACAGCGGCAGGAGTACGAGCGCGAGCAGGGTGATCTGCCAGGACAGGGCGAGCATCACCCCCAGGGCCAGGACCAGGGTGACCAGGTTGCTCACCACCCCGGAGAGCACGTTGCTGAAGGTGCGCTGGGCACCGATGACGTCGTTGTTGAGACGGCTGACCAGGGCTCCGGTGCGGGTGCGGGTGAAGAAGGCGACCGGCATGCGCTGGACGTGGTCGTAGACGGTGGTGCGCAGGTCCAGGATGAGCCCCTCGCCGACGCGGGCCGAGAACCAGCGCACCGCCAGCCTCAGGACGGCCTCGAGGATCGCGACGGTGGCGATGAGCCCGGCCAGGAGGAGCACCGGTCCCAGTGCGCCGCCGTCGGTGATGGCGTTGACGACCTCTCCGGCCAGGAGCGGGGAGGCCACGGTCAGCACGGCGGTGACCACGCTCAGGGCCAGGAACCAGGTCAGGTGCCGTGCGTGGGGTCTGGCGAAGGCCGCGATCCGGCGCAGGAGGGGGAGGGAGAATGGGCGCTGGTCCTCTTGGGCGTGTACCGCGTGGTACATCGAGTTCCACGCGGCCATTTCCATGCTCATGGTCGTTCACCGGGTCCGTCGGGGTTGTTGCCATGAACCGTAGAACCTCAACAAAGGTTGAGGTCAAACCCCGGGGCGGGAGCGGCGTGGGCGTCGGGGCGGGGAGCTACCGCACGCGCGTGCGTCCCGCGGTCAGGGCACTGGTGGCGTTGGCCGCCACGACCGCCGCGATGGCCGCACAGTCCACCGGGTCCAGCGCCTGGTCCAGCACCACCAGGCCTGCCAGGGCCGCCATCACGGGGTGGACGCTCATGAACAGGCCGAAGAAGCGGGCCGGGACCCGCCGCAGGGCGAACAGGTCTCCCAGGAACGGCACGGTCGAGGACAGCACACCCGCCGCGGCGGCACAGGCCAGCGCGGCCGGTGTCGGCGGGTGGTGCCAGAGCACCCACGCCCCCACCGGCACGAACAACAGGGCGGAGACCCCGGCGGAGGCGGCCGAGCCCTCGATACCCGACACCCTGCGCCCCACCGTACGGTTGAGCAGGATGTAGCCGGCCCAGCAGGCGGCGGCCAGCAGGGCCAGCGCCAGGCCCGTGTGGTCGCTGCTGGGCTGGGGGCGCATCAGCACCGCCACCGCGCCCCCGGCCACCAGGGCGCACCCCAGGTCCACCCACCGGCGCGAGGCGGCCAGGGCCACGGCCAGCGGACCGAGGAACTCCAGGGTCACCGCCAGCCCCAGGCCGATCCGGTCGACGGCGAAGTACAGCGTCAGGTTCATGGTCGCGAAGACCAGGGCCATGGACAGCACCGGCCACCACTGGCGCCAGGTGAAGGAGCGCATCCGAGGACGTCCCAGCGACATCAGGACCAGGCCCGCGACCCACTGGCGCACGGCCACCACACCGGCCGGGCCGATCACGGGAAAGGCCAGCGCGGCGGTGGAGGCGCCGAGCTGGTTGGACATCCCGCCGCACAGCATCACCGCCATACCCACAAGGCGCTCCCGGGGCCCTTGAACCGCTCCGGTGGGGGAGGCCGCCGTGAGGTCCGTGCCTGTCGAGGTCTTCATGGGGCGAGCATGCGACCTGTGCTCACATACGCAAAATGCATGCCCTGATGCTTCTATACGCTGTGCGTATGGGTATGGAGCTGCACCACCTGCGCTGCCTGGTCACCATCGTCGACACCGGCAGCTTCACCGAGGCCGCCTTCGAACTCGGCACCTCCCAGGCGGCGGTCTCCCGCAACCTCGCCGCGCTGGAGCGGTTCCTGGGGGTGCGTCTGCTGCACCGCACCAGCCGCGACGTGGCCCCCACCACGGCGGGCGTGCAGGTACTGGCCCGTGCGCGGGCCGTGCTGGCTGAGGCCGACAACCTGGTGCGCGAGGCCACCACCGGGCACAGCCGGCTGCGCCTGGGGCACGCGTGGTCGGCCGTGGGCCGCCACACCCGCGAGTTCCAGCGGTGCTGGGCGATCCGCCACCCCGACGTCGACCTGCACATGGTCCGGACCAACTCGCCCACCGGGGGCTTGGCCGAGGGGCTGTGCGACCTGGCCGTGGTCCGCGCCGCATTCGACGAGCGCCGCTTCGACAGCGCCGTCGTCGGCCACGAGCGCCGTTACTGCGCCATGGCCTCCGACGATCCCTGGGCGCGGCGCCGCTCCATCCGCCTGGCGGAGATCGCCGACCGACACGTCCTCGTCGACCGCCGCACGGGCACCACCACCGCCGAACTGTGGCCCGAACAGAGGCGGCCGTCCATGGAGCACGTCAACGACATCGACGACTGGCTCACCGGGATCGCCACCGGGCACAGCGTAGGCGTCACCGCCGAGAGCACCGTGACCCAGTACCGGCGCGACGGCATCGCCTTTCGCCTGGTGGGAGACGCCCCGCGTGTCCCGGTCCGGGTGCTCTGGCGGCGCCACGACCCCCATCCGGCCACCTACGCGGCCGTGGCCCTGCTCTCGGACCTGTACGGGGAGCGGTCGGCACGTTGAGGGCCGGGCGGGGAGCCGCGTCGAACTGCGTCACAGGCCGTCCAGGAAGACGACGGGCCCGTCGAGAAGCCCGGTGAGGCCCAGTCCGTGCACGAGGACCAGGAAGCCCACGATGCCGAGGAGCCAGCCCATGGCCTCCCGGGAGCCGGACTCGACCTTGGCGCGCCAGCGCTCCAGACGCGGGCGCAGGCGCTCGCCCAGGGCGCGGTAGCCCAGGTAGAGCAGGATTGGCGGCAGCACCATGACGACGTTGTAGGCGGCGAGCACGGGCACCCACACGGCCGGGGACAGTTCGGCGGTGGTCATGATGCCGACCGCCCCGAAGTAGGGCAGGGCGGTGCCGCCCTCCAGCAGGCCGGTGGCCAGGCCCAGGGCGATCATCGCGGTGGCGCTCAGGGAGGAGGGCCTTCGCTGCCTGCGCGGCCGGTCGGGCGTGAACAGCGCGTAGGCGAACATGCCTCCGCCCAGGGCCGCCATCGGCCAGCCCAGGACGGGACTGTCGGCGAGGCCCTCCAGCTCCTCGAACAGGAAGCCGAAGCCGAACATGAGCGCGCAGCCCAGGGCGAAGTAGAAGACCGCGACGGTGGCCAGGTAGGCGAACAGGGAGCGGGCCACCCGGCGCGCCCCGCTGAGCAACACGTACAGCGAGACGCCGATGGTGGCGGGGCTGAGCGTGTCCAGCAGGGCCAGTCCGGCGACCGGGATCAGCACGTCGAGGGCCGGCATGGGGTCTCCCGTCTTTTTGTCACGCCTGTGCTAAATAAATTATCACAGGTGTGCTAAAAAATGGAGGGTGCCCAAGATCGTCGACCACGAACAACGCCGCCGGGAACTGGCCGAGGCCCTGTGGCGGGTCATCTCCGCATCGGGACCGACCGCCGTGTCCATCCGCTCCGTGGCCGCCGAGGCGGGTTGGTCGCCCGGCGCGCTGCGCTACTACTTCCCCACGCGCGAGGACCTGCTCGTCTTCGCCATGAACCTGTCCGAGGAACGCGTCACCGAGCGCCTCCTGGCCCTACAGCACACCCAGTCACCGGACACGCCCCTGCTGGAGCGGGTGGCCGAGTACGCCGAGCAGCTCCTGCCCCTGGACCAGACCCGCCGCACCGAGTACCGGGCCTGGGAGGCCGCCGGGCTCCTGGGGGAGTACGACCGCGACCGGGAGCGGCGCTGGAACAGCCAGCGCAGGCTCTACCGCCAACTGGTCGCGATCATCACCGGACTGCCGGCACGGGACCCCTTCCAGCCCCATCCCGACCCGTGGACGGAGGAGTGGTCCGGCTACCTGCACACCCTGGTGGACGGATTCGCCCTACAGTTGATGGTCACCCCCGGAATGACCGATCCGGACGACGTCCGGCACCGGCTGCGCGCCTTCCTCGCCCGCATGGAGGAGGCCTGGCACCACCACGCCGGCTCCTGACCGTCCGCCCTTTCGATTACGTATGCATTCACATGTGTCCATGTGTCGTCTTTTATGTCGAAGGTCCGTATTCTCCGCCGCCCTCGGTGGTCGATACTGAGTGGGGACAGTGACCGGAGCCATCGGGGGAGACGCGCGTGACCAGCAGCCAGACCAGTGAGACGGCATCCGGATCCCAGCCTGAGCTGACCTACAGGCACGCCGTGGCCGCTGACGTCCCCGTCCTCGTCGAACTGGTCAACTCCTGTTACCGGGGCGACTCCTCCAAGCGGGGATGGACCACCGAGGCCGACCTGCTCGACGGCCAGCGCGTGGACGCCGAGGGTATGGCCGAACTCCTGGAGCGCACCAACACCATCGTCCTGGTCGCCGAGGCCGAGGGGCGGATCGTGTCCTGCTGCGAACTCCAGCGCGGCGTCAACGGCGCCTACTTCGGCATGTTCTCGGTGCTGCCCACCATCCAGGGCGGCGGTCTGGGCAAGCGGGTCCTGGCCGAGGCCGAGAACACCGCGGCCCGCGAGTGGGGCTGCCGCCTGATGCGGATGAAGGTGCTCAAGCAGCGTCCGGAGCTGATCGCCTGGTACGAGCGCCGCGGCTACACCAACACCGGCAAGACCGAGCCCTTCCCCTACGGAGACGAGAGCTTCGGTCTGCCCAGGCGCGCCGACCTGGCCTTCGTCGAGCTCACCCGGGAGCTGCCCGCTCCCTGAGCCCGCCGCGCCGCCTCGGCCGGGTCCGCGGCCCGGCCGGGTCAGTCCTGTTCGAGGTTGGCCGACATCCGCTCCAGCACGTCGACGGTGATCCGGTACTCCTCGTCGCTGATTCCGCGTGAGATACGGCGCCGGGCGTCCTGCACCTTGGCGAAGAGCGACTCGTGCGCGCTCTCGCCCGCCGGGGTCAGTTCGAGGGCGACCAGCCCCTCGACCCAGCCGCGCCGGCGCAGGTGCTCCACCACCGGGGTCACGGTGTACTCGTTCTCCTCCAGGAACGGGGCGAGCCTGCGATCCAGGTCGGCGATCGTTCCGGGGTCGGTGTGCAGGGAGTTGAGCACCTGCCAGTGGCGGCGCCCCAGTTCCTCCGAGGCCAGGACCCGGTCGAAGTCGTTCTCGATGAGCCGGTCCAGGTGTTTGAGCCAGTAGCCGATCGGCAGGTCGGACATGGTGCCTCCTCCAGTACGGCGTCAGCGGACTGCCACATCTTCCCGGGCGATCGAAGATATATCGCCGTATCGCGACTCGCCAGCGCGTCGGGAAGGTGTCGCCGCCGCCCGCTAGCGTTCCCCCATGTCCTTCCCCACTCCTTCCGGACTACGGATCGTTCGCGGCGACGCCACCGATCCCCAAGCCTTCGGGCCCAAGATCATCGCTCACGTGTGCAACGACCGGGGCGGCTGGGGCAAGGGCTTCGTACTGGCTCTCTCCAGAAGCTGGAGCGAGCCCGAACGCGACTACCGCGCCTGGTACCGCGAGCGCGCACGCAACGACTTCGCGCTGGGCGCCGTGCGCCTGGTGCCGGTCGGAACCGGCACACGGGTGGCGAACATGGTCGCCCAGCACGGTGTCCGGCGGGGGAGCGGAGGCCCGCCCATCCGCTACGAGGCGGTCTCCGCCTGCCTGCGCGCCCTGGCCGGGCACGCACGCGAACTGGGCGCCACCGTGCACATGCCCCGCATCGGCTGCGGGCCGGCCGGAGGCAGATGGGAACTCATCCAGCCCCTGGTCGAGGCCGAACTCCTCGGCCGGGGCGTCGGGGTCACCGTCTACGACACCGACTGACACGGCTGCCCGGACGCCGGAGCACCCCCGTTCGCCGTCCCGACCAGACGGGGCGCGGACGAGGACACCTGTGCCCCGCCCGGGGCCGAAGGAGGCCAGGGCAGGGCGATGGCTCAGTCGCGGCGTGCGGCCCAGACGGTGCGCTCTGTACGCACCACGAGGTCGTCCCGGGCCAGGATGCTGTGGGGGCCGTCGGTGTCGAGCAGCCGGTCCAGCGCGGCGAGGTCCTCGGCCGAGAGCGCGTCCGCGACGGAACCGCGGACGCCCTGCAGGCTGGCGAGGGCGTAGCGGCCGATCGCCTCGTCGCGGGAGCCCTCGATGTCCACGGTGAGGGTGCGCTCCCCCTCGACGGTGAATCCGGCGGCGGTCAGCCTCGGCCCCCAGTCGGCGCCGCGGTGGGGCACGTGCTCGGCGTGGAAGCGGTCGCTCGCGGCATGGCAGCGCTCCTCCAGGCCGGGCCGGTCGTGCGGGGCGTCCTCCGGCAGGAAGCGGGGGGACCCGGCCAGCTCGACGACGGCGAACAGGCCGCCGGGCACGAGCGTGTCGTGGACCTCGCGCATCGTGCGGTCGGGGTCGGCCATGTGGTGCATCGAGGCCGAGGCCCACACGAGGTCCGGTGTGCCAAGGTCGGGCCGTTCCGCGTCGAGATCGGCCTGGACGGTGCGCACACGCCCCTCCACCCCCTGCGCGCGGGCCTTCTCCCGCAGGCTGTGGAGGTGCTCGGCCGAGGAGTCGAAGGCGGTGACGTGTGCCTCGGGAAAGCGGGTGAGAAGGGCGAAGGTGCCGGCGCCCGTTCCGCATCCAAGGTCCACGATCTGGTGGGGGGCCGTCCTGACGGGCAGCCATGCGGTGACGGCGGCGATGTGCTCGGCGAGGACCTGCGCGTCCAGGTCGAGGATCTCCGCCTGAGCGGCGGAACCGTGCTGGTGGTCGTGATGTGCGCCGTGGCGGGCTGCGTGCTGGTGTGCGTGGGTCATGGGCCTCACGTTAGAACGGTCCTGCGCTTACGGCATGGTTTTTTGCCTCATCCGCAAGGCGAGGACCGTGTGGGCTGCCGAACGCGCAAGAACACGCCGGGTGGGTTCCGTGTGTCCCACGGCGGACGAAGGCCGGGGCCGTGTGCGGTCACGGCCGGGAGCGCTGCGCGTCGCGGTCGTCGTCGCTCCGCTGGTGGCCGCGGCGTGCGTCACGGTCGAAGATCCCCAGGATCTCGCAGGGGCCGCCCTCGGCCCCGATGGCGTGCGGAAGCATCGTCGGGAACTCCGCGGCCTGGTTGGTCTCGACGCGGAAACGGCGGTGGCCCAGCATGAGGACCGCGGTGCCGGAGAGGACCACCAGCCATTCCCGGCCGGGGTGGGCGCGCATCCGCGCAGGACTGTCGGGGGGTGGTTCGGTCATGCGCTGCCGCACGACGGTCATACCGGGATCCGCCTTGATGGGCCAGCGCATCAGGCTGTGGGTGCTGTCGATCATCGGGCTGGTGACGACCTCGTCGGAGGCGGTCTCGACGAGCTGGTCCAGGGTGGTGTCCAGGGCACGGGCGAGGGTGACGAGGCTGTCCAGGGCGAGACGGCGCTGACCGTTCTCGATACGGCTGAGCGTGGACTGGCTGAGCCGGGCCCGGGCGGCCAGTTCCTCCAGGGACCAGCCCTGCGCCACGCGCAGGGCACGGATGCGCTTGCGCACCAGGCTGTCCAACTCGCGATCTTCTTGCGTCATAGGCAAGAGTATATGCCCTTAGTGCAAAGCGCGGTTAGCGTCGTGCACAGACGCCCCGGATCGTCCGGGGCCGCGCACGAAGGAGAGGGCACGCGACATGCCTGAGACGACCGCCGCGTACGCGGCCGACACACTGCCGGACGGGCCCGTCGACACCGTGGTGGTCGGCGGCGGCGCCGCGGGGCTGAACGGCGCGCTGATGCTCGCCCGCTCGCGCCGCTCGGTCATCGTGATCGACGGCGGCACACCCCGCAACGCGCCCGCCCGGGCCGTGCACGGCCTCCTGGGCCTGGACGGCACCTCGCCCGCCGAACTGCTGGAGAGGGGACGGGAGGAGGTACGCCGCTACGGCGGCCTGGTCATCGCCGGAGAGGTGGTCTCCGCCGCCCCGGCCGCCCCGTCCGCCGAGGGCGACCCGCGCTTCACCGCCACCCTGGCCGACGGCCGTACGCTGGCGGCCCGACGTCTGCTGGTGGCGACCGGTCTGCGCGACGTGCTGCCGGAGGTTCCCGGACTGGCGGAGCACTGGGGGCGCGGTGTGGTGCACTGCCCGTACTGCCACGGCTGGGAGGTACGCGACGAGCCCATCGGCGTCCTCGCGGTCGGCCCCGCATCGGTCCACCACGCGCTGCTGTTCCGCCAGCTGACCGACGACCTCGTCTACTTCACCCGCGGCACGGAGTTGGACGAGGACACCCGGACACGTCTGGGCGCACGCGACATCCGCGTCGTCGACACCCCGGTGGACGAGGTCGTCAAGGCCGACGACGGCGGCGTCGCAGGCGTGCGCCTGGCCGACGGGCGGCTCGTGTCCCGCCGCGTCCTCGCCGTCGCCACCACGATGCGGGCCCGCACCGAGGGCCTGGACGGCCTGGGGCTGGCGATGGAGGACCTGCCCCACGGCATGGGCCGCCGCTTCGTCTCCGGCATGGCCGGCGCCACCGACGTGCCGGGCGTGTGGGTGGCCGGCAACGCCACCGACCTGACCGCCCAGGTGGGCGCTTCGGCCGCGGCCGGAGCCCTGGCCGGCTCCCACATCAACGCCCTGCTGGCCGCCGCCGACACCGAAGCGGCCCTCGCCGCGGCCGAGAACCGCGACTCCCGCGTCTGAGGCCCGGACACGCACCGGACCCGTGTCGGCTGCGCGCGGCCTGTTCGCCGTCATGGGCGTCCTGTTCCCCACCTTCTCGTCCGCGGCCTGAGGAGTTCGCCCCCCGTGCCCCGGGTGAGACGGGTCCGGCGCGGACGAGCCGCCCAAGGACGCCGTGAACGGTCCCCGGGACCGGGCAGAGGCGCACGGGGCCGTTCTCGTGCCCACCTCGCGTCGGTGCGAAGGACGATCGTTGCGGCCCGCGAGACGGGGTCGCGAGGGCTCCCCGTCAGCCGGTGGCCTCGCAGGGGCCACCGCCGCGCCCCCGGGGAGGACATCCCGGGGGAGGGGCGGCCCGGGAGGGGGAGGGGGCAGCGGCTCAGGCCCGGCACAGGACCGCGCCGCGCGGGATCACGAACACCCCGTCCGGGTCCTGGCTCCACGCCGTCCAGCCCGCCGAGATGCGCTCCAACTCCTGCCGGGTGGCGTGGCCCTCCTCGACGGCCTGGCGGCCCATGTCCGACTCCAGGACACGCCTGGACCACATGCCGCCCCACCAGGCGCGGCGGTCGGGCTCGGAGTGGCTCCACACCTCGGCCACGTAGGTGACGTCGGTGAACCCCGCCTGGCGGGCCCAGGCCTGCATGCGCCGTCCCGCGTCGGGTTCGCCGCCGTTGCGGCGCGCGATCCGCTGGTAGAGGTCCATCCACGCGTCCAGCTCGGGCAGGCGCGGATACCAGTACATGCCCGAGTAGTCGCTGTCGCAGGCGGCCACGACCCCGCCGGGCCTGACGACCCGGCGCATCTCGGACAGGGCGCGGACCGGGTCGGCCACGTGCTGTAGGACCTGGTGGGCGTGGACGACGTCGAAGGCGTCCGAGGGCAGGTCCAGGTCGTGTACGTCTCCGACCAGGAACTCGACGTTGTCGGTTCCGGCCTCCCGGGCGGCGGCGCGGGCCAGGTCCACCGCCTCGGCCGAGGAGTCCACCGCGGTGACGGTCCCGGGGGCCACCCGCCGGGCGAGGTCGGCGGTGATGCTGCCCGGACCGCAGCCCACGTCCAGCAGGGAGCGGCCGGGGACCATCTCGTCGAGCGCGTAGGCGGCGGAGTTGTCCGCGTTGCGCCAGCGGTAGGAGTTGGTGACCGACGGGTGTTGGCCGTGGGTGTAGCGCGTCATGGATCGCCCTCTCATGGGTCGCCGAGGCGTACCGACACCCAGGACCCTACACCTGGCGTCTCTGTTCGTGAGACTTGCTTCTCGACATGTGAGACGCCAGGGTCTCGGTCAGGCGCCGACGTAGGCCGCGAGGTGCTCACCGGTGAGGGTGGAGCGGTCGGCGACGAGGTCGGCGGGGGTGCCTTCGAAGACGATCCGGCCGCCGTCGTGGCCGGCGCCGGGACCCAGGTCGATGATCCAGTCGGCGTGCGCCATGACCGCCTGGTGGTGCTCGATGACGATGACCGACTTGCCCGAGTCGACGAGCCGGTCGAGCAGGCCGAGAAGCTGCTCGACGTCGGCGAGGTGAAGGCCGGTGGTCGGCTCGTCGAGGACGTAGACGCCGCCCTTCTCGGCCATGCGGGTGGCCAGCTTGAGCCGCTGCCGCTCGCCGCCGGACAGGGTGGTCAGCGGCTGGCCGACCTTGAGGTAGCCGAGCCCGACGTCCTCCATGCGCTGTAGGATCCTCGCGGCCGCGGGCACCTTCGCCCCGTCGCCGCCGAAGAACGCGTGTGCCTCGGTGACGGACATCGCGAGCACCTCACTGATGTCCTTGCCGTTCTCCGGACCGCCGAGGTGGTACTCCAGCACCTCCGCCTGGAACCGCTTGCCGTCGCACTCCTCGCACGGCGAGGCGACACCGGCCATCATCGCCAGGTCGGTGTAGACCACCCCGGCGCCGTTGCAGGCCGGGCAGGCGCCGGCTGAGTTGGCGCTGAACAGCGCCGGCTTCACGCCGTTCTCCTTGGCGAAGGCCTTGCGGATCGGGTCGAGCAGCCCCGTGTACGTCGCCGGGTTGCTGCGTCGCGAGCCGCGGATCGCGCCCTGGTCGATCGCCACCACCCCGGCGCTCGCCGGGATCGACCCGTGGATCAGCGAGCTCTTCCCGCTCCCCGCCACGCCGGTCACCACGCACAGCACGCCCAGCGGCACGTCGACGTCGACGTCGCGCAGGTTGTTGGCGGCGGCGCCGCGGATCTCCACGGCACCGGTGGGCTTGCGCACCTGCGGCTTGAGCCGCGCCCGGTCGTCGAGGTGGTGGCCGGTGAGCGTTCCGCTCCCGCGCAGCCGCCCGACCGTGCCCTCGAAGCAGACCGTGCCGCCCTCGGAGCCGGCCAGCGGGCCCAGATCGACGACGTGGTCGGCGATGGCGATGGTTTCCGGCTTGTGCTCCACGACGAGCACCGTGTTGCCCTTGTCCCTCAGCCGCAGCAGCAGGCCGTTCATCCGCTGGATGTCATGGGGGTGCAGGCCGATGGTGGGCTCGTCGAAGACGTAGGTGACGTCGGTGAGCGAGGAGCCCAGGTGGCGGATCATCTTGGTGCGCTGCGCCTCGCCGCCCGAGAGCGTGCCCGAGGGCCGGTCGAGCGAGAGGTAGCCCAGTCCGATCTCCACGAACGAGTCGAGGGTGTCCCCCAGCGAGGTGAGCAGCGGCGCCACAGAGGGCTCGTCCAGGCCGCGGACCCACGCGGCCAGGTCGCTGATCTGCATCGCGCACGCGTCGGCGATGCTGACCCCGTCGATCCGCGAGGAGCGGGCGGCCTCGCTGAGCCGGGTGCCGTCGCACTCGGGGCAGGTGGTGAAGGTGACCGCCCGCTCCACGAACTCCCGGATGTGGGGCTGCATCGCCTCGGGGTCCTTGGCGAGGAAGGACTTCCGCACCTTGGGGATCAGCCCCTCATAGGTGAGGTTGACTCCCTCGACCTTCACCTTCACCGGCTCCTTGTGGAGGAAGTCGCGCATCTCCTTCTCGGTGTACTCGCGGATCGGCTTGTTCGGGTCGACGAAGCCCGACTCGGCGTAGACACGCACCGTCCAGAAGCTGTCCGACTTCCAGCCGGGGATGGTGAACGCGCCCTCGGCGATCGACTTGGAGTCGTCGTAGAGCTGGGTGAGGTCGATGTCGGTGACCGTGCCGCGGCCCTCGCAGCGCGTGCACATACCGCCGGTGCGGTTGAAGGTCTGCTTCACGGCCTTGGTCCTGTCGGCACCGCGTTCGACCGTGATCGCGCCGCTCGCCCGAACCGAGGCGACGTTGAAGGCGAACGCGCTGGGCGGGCCGACGTGCGGCTGCCCGAGCCGGCTGAAGAGGATGCGCAACAGCGCGTTGGCGTCGGTGGCGGTGCCGACCGTGGAGCGGGGGTCGGCGCCCATCCGCTGCTGGTCGACGATGATCGCGGTCGTCAGTCCTTCGAGTACGTCGACCTCGGGCCGCGCCAGCGTCGGCATGAAGCCCTGCACGAAGGTGCTGTAGGTCTCGTTGATCATCCGCTGTGACTCCGCGGCGATCGTGCCGAACACCAGCGAGCTCTTACCCGAGCCCGAGACACCGGTGAACACCGTCAGCCGGCGCTTCGGGATCTCGATGCTGACGTCCTTGAGGTTGTTCACACGCGCGCCGTGCACGCGGATCAGGTCGTGGCTGTCGGCGGCGTGCGGCGCGGGGGACCGCGTGTCCGTACTCGTGGCCGTGCTCATCGTCTCTCCATCTGTTTGGGCGGGACCGCCCTCGCGGCCTCCGTCGGTGTCGCCTGGCCCGGTCCCACCGGTTTCGGGCGGTCCTGGTCCTCCCCGTCGGTCGGCGAGGCCCGTCAGACCAGCCAGCGGCCGTCGCGCATCAGTTCGCGGCCGGCCATCTCGTTCACCTCGCGCCAGGCCTGGACGCGGCGCGGAAGGACGCGGAACCAGCGGTAGGGCGTGGTCAGCGCGCGCGGATCGAAGCCGGTGTGCGCGGCGAACCGGTCACCCCGCTCCCGCGGCAGTGCGTCGATCTCCAGGACCTCGACCTCGCCCTCGATCATGGACACGTCGCGGGTGTGGCCCAGTCCCAGCCGGGCGGTGCGGGCGGTGGCCAGGTTCCTGCCGGTGGGGCTGTCCGTGGGCGTGGCCATCAACAGCGCCTCGCCGTCCCAGTCGAAGGACAGCGGCACCAGGTACGGCACACCGTCCGCCGAGGCGCTGGCCACCCAGAGGTCCTGGTCGTGGGTGAGCCGGTGCTCGGTGTCGCGACGGCGCCGGGCGCGGGAGCGGGGCTGGTCGCTCACCGGTCGGCCCAACGCAGCTCCTGGATACGGATCAGGTTGCCCGCGGGGTCGCGGAAGGCGCAGTCGCGGACGCCGTAGGGCTGCTCGGTCGGCTCCTGGACGACCTCGGCGTCGCCGGACCGCAGCTTCTCGAAGGTGCCGTCGAGGTCGCGGGTGGCCAGGTTGATGCCGGAGTAGGTGCCCTTGGCCATCATCTCGGCGATGGTGCGGCGCTCCTCCTCGGTGACGCCGCAGCCGTCGACGACCGGCGGCTCCAGGACGATGGACGTGCCGGGCTGGTCGGCGGGACCGACCGTGATCCAGCGCATTCCGCCGTAGCCGACGTCGCTGCGGACCTCGAAGCCGAGGGTGTCGCGGTAGAAGGCCAGGGAGGCGTCCGGGTCGTTGTGCGGAAGGAAGGCCTGGTGAATGGTGATGTCCATGGCAGTCACGCTAGAGGCGGCTCGGTGGCCGGCGCTTCTCGATTCCTGACCGGTCTGGTCACCTGCTTGGCCACACACGAGGGCATCCCCGCCGTCGCCCGCGCCGCCTGGCGCCGGTAGACGCTGGGCGCGACACCGACCAGCTCGGTGAAGCGGGTGCTGAAGGTGCCCAGCGACGAGCAGCCGACCTCGAAGCAGACCTCGGTGACACTGAGGCCGCCCCGGCGCAGCAGCGCCATCGCGCGCTCGATGCGCCGTGTCATCAGATAGGAGTACGGCGACTCACCGTAGGCCCGCCGGAACTCACGGCTGAGGTGCCCGGCCGACATGTGCGCACCACGGGCGAGCGCCTCCACGTCCAACGGCCGCGCGTACTCCCGGTCGATCCGGTCGCGGACACGACGCAACCGCGCGAGGTCGCTCAGGTGCTGTGCCGTGGCGGGTCTGCTGGTCACGTGTCATATCGTGCCACGCCGTACCGGAGTTGCCCAGCGCCGTTGGCGTTCCCGGTTCCAGGACCGGCCCGCCCGCCCGCCCGCCCGCGAAGAAGCCTCGGCGTGTGCCGATGAGTTCCGGCGCCCGAACGTGTCCGTATGGGCAGGAAGGCGCGTAGGGCGCGCCGCGTACGGAGAGGAGCGGCCATGACCAGGCTCAACAAGATCGTCCCCTGCCTGTGGTTCGACACCCGGGCCGAGGAGGCGGCCGACTTCTACGTCGGACTGTTCGAGGACTCGCGCATCCTGCGGGTCAGGCACTACGGGCCGGGCGCGCCCCGGCCCGCCGGCATGGTGCTCACCGTGGACTTCGAGATCAACGGCCAGCAGATCACCGCCCTCAACGGCGGCCCCGGGTTCACCTTCTCCGAGGCGGTCTCGCTCCAGGTCGTCTGCGACGGCCAGGAGGAGTCCGACCACTACTGGTACAAGCTCAGTGAGGGCGGCCAGGAGAGCCAGTGCGGCTGGCTCAAGGACCGCTTCGGCTTCTCCTGGCAGGTCTTTCCCGCCGAGCTCGACGACCTGCTGGCCGACCCCGACCCCGGTCGGGCCGGCCGCGCCATGCAGGCGATGCTGAAGATGGGCCGGATCGACCTGGCCGAGATCCGCAGGGCCGCGGACGGGGGCTGAGGCGCCGGCCCCGCCCCCGTGGCCGGGCGGTGCCGGTGGTGCCCGAGGCGGTCTCCCCGGGCACCACCACGTGGGCGCCGGGACCCGGCCCGCCGTCGTGCGCGGGTCAGACCCGGATCAGGGACAGGTAGGCGAAACCGATCGTCTCCCGGGTACCGCGGACACGGAACTCGCGGTGCCGGTCGGCCCCGGCCCGGACCTCGTCGGCGTCCGGGGAGCCGGGGTTGGCCAGCAGCCACTCCTCCCGGCCCCGGGCGTGCCGGTTCTCGAAGTCGTCCCACTCCCGCGGGCTCGCCTGCGAGAGCGCCCGAAGCCGGAAGCCGTGGGAGAGGGCGAAGTCCACCAGGTCCGGAAGGAACCGGTACTGGGCGCGCGGGATGTCGCGCATGACCTCCAGCTCCTCCATGGTCGGCTCGCGCAGCCAGAAGCACTCGCCGAACAGGAACCGGCCTCCGGGTTCGAGCAGGCCGGCGACCGACTCCAGGGCGTTGGCGGTGTGCCTCACCGGGTCACCGCCCCACACGTGGCTGGCACCGCTGTTGACCACCACGTCCGCGCGCGTGCCGGTCCAGGCGCCCACGTCGCCGGCCACGAGTTCGACGCGGTCGGCCAGTCCGCGGCCCCGGGCGTTGGCACGCCCGTGCCCGACGGCCTCCTCGCCGAGGTCGATGCCGAATCCGGTGGCGGTCGGCTCGCTCGCCAGGGCGCGCAGCAGGAACTCGCCCCAGCCGCAGCCGATGTCGACGATCCGCCTGTCCTCCAGGGAGTCCAGGTCGCGGATCAGCCTGGCGGCGTGGTCGTCGGAGAGCGGACCGTTGAAGTCGGCGTCGCGGTACAGGGGAGGAAGGGGTGGAGTGACCATCGGGACAGGATCGCCCACCCGCCCCGAAGCGTCCATCGGATTTCACGGGGGAGGGCCGACACGCCCTCCCCGCGGTCACATCCCGCGCACGGGCGTCCGGCCCGTGGCCCTCACCGGTGCCCGGGAGGTGCGGGTCCGGCGCCGCGGCCCCTCAGGGCCGCAGCGCGCAGTCGCCGCAGTAACCCGCCTCGGGCACCCGGTAGTACAGGCAGCACGTGGTACGCCGGAACACCGCCGCCCCCGAGGCGTCCGTCCCCGTGTAGGCGCCGGTCCCGGCCAGCGAGGGGCGCGCCAGCAGATCCCCGGCCACCTCCTCGGCCCGCTCCCGCCGGGCGGGCCGGTCCGCGCCCAGGGAGCGCACGGCCCCGGCCAGGGCCGCGGCCGTGTTGCCGCGCAGCAGCCCCCGCGCCACCTTGCCCACACCCGACAGATCCCGCGCCACGCGCGCCATCACCCCGAGGACCACCGTGCGCTCGATCCAGTCGGCCACCTCCACCGTCCCGCCGACCACCGGCGCGGCCCGCTCCTGCGCGGTGCGCAGCACCACCGGCCCCTCCCGGTGCGGGTCCCAGTGGAACCGCGCCGCGTCCAGCAGCGCCCCGTGGCACAGCGCCGCCGCCAGCACCGGCGACAGCAGCCGCGTGGCCAGTCCCTGGTGGAACACCGAGGCCGCCACCCGCCACTCCACCGTGGCGCCCGGCCGCCCCGACAGCTCCGCCAGCCGCCCGCGCACCCGCTCCACCTCCGCGGCGAGCCTCCCGTCCTCCACCGCGTCCGCGCCGCCCAGCGGCAGCCATCCGGAGCCGGGAGGCCGTGTCTCCAGGGCGAAGAGCATGTTGATCCCGCCGACGTCGGCCAGCACCGGCCGCACCGCCACACCCCTGTCGTCCACTCCCGCATCCGCCCTCTCGGCTCCCGGGGGAGGGCGCCGGTAGTGGCAGCACCACCCCCACCTCACGTGCTGATGGTCTCGTGCCGACAGGGCCGTGAAACCTAGATTGGTTCCGTGACCGGTCAGAGCACACACGACAGCGCGGGCGGAGGCGGGGACGGAGCTTCCCTGTCCTCCCCCGCCGGCCTGCCCCGTGTGGCCGAAGCCTACGGGGCCACCTGGCGGGTGCGCCTGGTCGAGGTCCTGTATCTGATGACCTCCCTGGCCCTGGCCCTGTTCTACCTGGTGCCCGCGTTCACGCTCATCGTCTCGGCCACCTGGGTCGGCTCCGCGCTCACCGCCCCGTGGCTGCCCGACGTACCCCGGCGAGAACCCCTCCACCTGGCTGAGGACGCGGTCACCTTCCTCCTGGGGTTCCCGGCCGCCGCGACCCTGCTGGCCCGCCTGGCCTGCCGGGTCCAGCGCAACCGGTTGGACCACGTGTTCGGGATCGTGGAGACCAGCCCGCCCGACCCCCTGGCCGACGACAACCCGCTCCTGCGCGCCTCGCGGTTCCTGCTCGGACGCGACGCCTGGTCTGCGGTCGTCTACAGCACCGTCGCCGGGGTCCACGGCCTCCTGGCCGCGGGCGCGGTGGTGGTGCTGGTGGTGTGCGGCGGAGCGACCGCCGTCGGCGCCCTGATCGGCATCGTGTTCGTACTGGTCCAGGGCGCCCCCGGTGACCTGGTCGGTCCGCTGGTCCTGGTCGTGGCCGGCCCGCTGTGCGCCCTGGTGGGCCTGCGCCTGGCCCCCACCATCGTCGCGACCGAGGTCCTGCTGCACCGCATGCTGCTGTTCGAGGCCCCCGAGGTGCGCATCCGCCGCCGCCTGGTCCACGTCCAGGACAGCCGCCTGCGCATGGTCGACGCCGCCGAGTCCGAGCGGCGCCGCATCGAGCGCGACCTGCACGACGGCGCCCAACAGCGGCTCCTCGCCCTGTCCATGACCCTGACCCGGGCCCGTTCACGTGTGGGCACCGATCCCGATACGGCTCTGGAGCTGATCACCGAGGCCCAGCGCGAGTCCCGGGAGGTCATGGACGAGCTGCGTCAGGTCGCGCGCGGACTCCACCCCCGTGTCCTGACCGACCACGGACTGGGCGCGGCCCTGCCCGTGGCCGCCGGACGCGCCCCGGTGCCCGTGCGGGTCGACGTCGAACTGCCGGAGCGCCCCTCGCCGCGGGCCGAGGGGGTGGCCTACTACGTGGCCTGCGAGGCGCTCACCAACATCGCCAAACACGCCGGGGCCACACGGATCACCGTGGCCGCCGAGCGGGTACCACGCACGTCCCGGCGCGGTGGCCGCGGTGGCGACCTGCTGCGGCTCACCGTCACCGACGACGGCGCCGGAGGGGCCGATCCCGAGTCGGGCACGGGCCTGTACGGCCTGTGGGACCGCGTGGACGCGGTCGACGGCACCCTGACCGTACACAGTCCTTCGGGCGAGGGCACCGTCCTGACCGCCGACATCCCATGGGAGGCATGACCGTGCACACCAGCGCGCACACCACACCGTCCGCCGAGAAGGGCCCACGGGTGGTCATCGCCGAGGACTCGGTCCTGCTGCGCAGCGGGATGGCCCGCCTGCTGGAGGACGCGGGCGTGGAGATCGTCGAGCAGGTCGGAGACGCCGAGGCCCTGCTGCGCGCGGTGGAGGACCACCCCGACGTGGACCTGTGCCTGGTCGACATCCGCATGCCGCCCACCTACTCCGAGGAGGGCATCCAGGCGGGCATCGTCATCCGTCAGAGGCACCCGGAGGTGGCGGTGCTGCTGCTGTCCCAGCACGTGGTCAGCCGCTACGCCGCCGACCTGCTGGGCGGCGGTTCCAGCAAGGTCGGCTATCTGCTCAAGGACCGGATCGCCGACATCGACGAGTTCCTGGGAGTGCTGCGCCGGGTGGCCGACGGCGGCGCGGCCATCGACCCCGAGGTGGTCTCACAGCTGCTCAGCAGGAGCCGGGACAGCGCACTGGAGCGCCTCACCCCCCGCGAGGCCGAGGTGCTGGAGGTGATGGCGCAGGGACTCAACAACGCGGGTATCGCGGATCGGCTGACCGTCACCGAACGCGCCGTGGAAAAGCACATCCGCTCGATCTTCACCAAGCTCGACCTGAGCCAGGACGACCACGACCACCGCAGAGTCCAGGCAGTCCTGCGCTATCTGCGCGGCGCGGACCGGAACTGAACGCCAAGACCAGGGGGCGCGAACCCTCGGGAAAGGAAAGACAGTGACATTCAAGGCGCGGGGCCTGTACGCCTCGTCGAGCAAGGAGCCGCGCAGGTTCCGCGTGGGGCCGTGGCTGCTCCTGGGCGCGGTGCTGGTGGCGGCCCTGGTGGTGGCGACCGCGTTCTCGGTCCTGGGCAGCGTGGGCGTGGACCACGGCGACCGCAGCGACACCTACGACGCTCCCCAGTCCATGGAGATCGAGAACAGCACCGGCGGCGACGTCACCCTCACCGGCGGCGACGAGGGGGTGCGGTTGGACCGCACCCTGCGCGGAACCCCCCTCACCGAGCCGGAGGAGGACATCGAAACGAGCGGTGACGCCCTGCAGGTGGAGGCTCTCTGCCTGGGCGTACCGTTCCTCGGCGGCTGCCGGGTCGACTACGAGGTCGCGGTTCCGGAGGGGACCGCGGTGACCGTGGAAACCGTCAGCGGCCGGATCAGCGTGGAGAACGTCCACGGTGAGCTGAACCTGACCAGCACCAGCGGCCAGGTCCGGGTGGACGACACCAGCGGCGACGTCACCGCCGAGTCCACCAGCGGCAGGATCGACGTGACCGGCGCGAGGGGTTCACTGGTCGCCGAGACCACCAGTGGCCGGATCACCGCGGAGGGCGAGGGTGAGAGCCTGCAGGCCTCGAGCACGTCCGGGCACGTGGACGTGTCCGGGTTCGACGCGCGAACGGTCACGGCCGAGTCCACCAGCGGCGGCGTCCAGGTGGGCGGGGACTTCACCGAGGCGCGGGTCTCCACGGTCTCGGGGAGCATCGGGGTCACCACCGAGGACACCTTCGACCTGCTGAGCATGGAGAGTGTCAGCGGCGGTATCCACGTACAGGTACCCGAGGGCGTCTACGAGGTCACCGGGGAGTCCGCGTCCGGGAGCCGCCACGTGGGGGTGGAGACCTCGTCCGGGGCGGACGCACGCATCGAGGCCGACACCGTCAGCGGCACCCTGAGCGTCACATCCGACTAGGAGGCGCCGACCCGCTCGAAGCGCAGCGCCGCCCAGTCCGAGTCGATCGGCACCTGGGCGGTGCCGTGCCATCCGGAGTCGACGAGGAGGTCCCAGCCCTTGTCGGCGGCCAGGTCGGTGATGATGGTTCCGCCGCGCTGGGGATAGCACATCCACAGGCGGGTGCGCGGGCCCACCAGGGTCAGTGTCCGGGGCGCCTCGCGATCCACGGTTCCCCGGTCCAGGGCGAACATGTGGACGTCGTCGTACTCGGCGCCCTCGACGGGCCCCAGGTCGATATGGATGTCGGGGGGCGGATCCAGCAGCCGCAGGTAGCGCTCCGGAGCGTTGAGAACGAGCAGCCGGTCACCAGGCTGCACCCCGAGCCTCTGGGAGAGGGTCTTCGTCATGTCCTCCTCCGTTCTTGGCCTGTCGGGCGGCCTCACACGCCTCCCTGGACACCGTACGGTCCCAGGGCGGGGAATCCGAGTACCTTCCCCGCCTCGCTCCCGAGATGACCGTGTTTTTAGGATGCTCCCATGACAGATGACAACGGCGGACTGCGCTGGGGCGTGGTCGGGACCGGCGGTATCGCACACTCCTTCGTCGAAGGGCTCAGGGCCACCCCCACGGCCCGCGTCACCGCGGTCGGCTCACGCACCCGGGAACGGGCCGAGGAGTTCGCCGACGCCTGGGGCATCCCCGAACGCCACGGCAGCTACGCGGACCTGGCCGAGAGCCCCGAGGTGGACGCCGTGTACGTGGCCACCCCCCATCCCTGGCACCATCCCAACACCCTGACCTGCCTGAACGCGGGCAAGCACGTGCTGGTCGAGAAGCCCATGGCCATGAACGCCCTCCAGGTGGCGGAGATGGTGGCGGCGGCCCGCGACAACGACCGCTTCCTGATGGAGGCGATGTGGACCCGCTACCTGCCCGCCTCCCGCCTGGTGCGCGACCTGGTCGGGGACGGGGCGATCGGCGAGGTGTCCTGGATCTCGGCGGAGTTCGGCAGCAACGTCCCCTACGACCCCGACCACCGGATCTTCAACGCCGACCTGGGCGGCGGCGCCCTGCTCGACCTGGGCGTGTACCCGCTGGCCCTCGCCTCCCAGTACCTGGGCGAGCTGACCGTCGTGGGCGCCACCCGGCAGCTCTCGCCCGACCGGATGGTGGACACCCACACCACCGTGCTCGTGCGCGGTGAGAACGGCGGCACCGGCTCGCTGGTGTGCTCCTCGCGCACCACACTGCCCAACCGGGCGGTGCTGGCCGGATCCGGAGGGTGGCTGGAGATCCCGCACTTCTGGGCGGCCACCGGAGTGGTGCTGCACCGCGACGGGCGCGAGCCGGAGGAGTTCCACCGGCCCTTCCGCGCCAACGGCTACGAGTACGAGGCCGAGGAGGTCGCGCGCCGCGTGGCCGCGGGCGAGCGCGAGAGCCCCGACATGCCCTGGGCGGAGAGTCTGCGCCTGGCCCGGCTCACCGACCGGATCCGTGACATGGGCGGCCTGGTCTACAGCCCGGCCACCGTCAAGGCCGTGCCCCTGGGATGAGTCCGGCCGGCCCCGACCCGCTGGGCGCGGCCCCCGGGACCGGGTCCACGGGGTCGGCGCCGCGCACGGGGCGGCCGCCGACCATGGGCAGGCTCCGGGCCCGCGCCCGCAGCACACGCGCGGCGGTGGCCCGCGCCAGGACGGGCGCGCTCGTGCGGGCCACGACCAGGACGGCGTCCTTGGGGCCGACCTGGTGGGCGAAGTAGTCGTCGAGCGGGGTGTGGCCGCTGCGGGGCCGGGTGCCGTAGATCTCGCCGTCGAACATGCGGTAGGCGTCGCGGACGAGCAGGGTGTCGGCCTCCAAGCGGGGGCCGTCACCCAGCCACTCCGCGGCCTCGCCCGCGATGCGCCGGACCCGAGCGGGGAGGGGCCGGAGTTCGTTGGGGAAGACGCGGGCGGCACCCAGACCCCTGCGCCACCCGGCGTAGACGGCCGGATGGCGGGTGCGCAGGACCACGTAGGTGCGCCGGAGCGGGTGGAGGAGGACCTCGCGGGCCAGGAAGTGGGTCATCAGTGCGGCGGAGAGGCCGAACCGGCGGTGGGCGGGGACCACGCCCGCGGCGTCCAGGTACAGGGCGCGCCGGGAGGCGAAGCGGTGCCGGTGGTAGCCGCCCCAGCCGACGGGGGAGCCGTCGGGTCCCAGGATGAGCGCCAGTGTGGCGATCTGGTCGAAGAACCCGGCCCTGACACGGGCGCGCCAGTAGCCGGAGTGGTCGGCGTCGAAGGCGCGCGCGGCCAGGTCGCGCAGGGTGTGGTGGAGGCGCTCGCGGCAGGGTGGTGACAGGGCGGCGGGGGAGTCCCAGCGGGCGACGCGGTAGCCGGGACACAAGTCCCGAACGGTGGGCGGCGCGCTCAGACCGCGCAGTTCGGGGCTCTTGTTCTGGACGGACACCTACACCACTGCCTTCGCTACTCCTCGGGTATGGATGACTCCTCAAAGTAGCGGCTCCGGCGTGCGTCCGGGTGGACTTCGCCCAATCGGGGAGTGGCGGGGCTACCATTGCCGCAAGGGAACTTCCACGATCGGTAGGCAGGCATGTGCGCACAACCGGTACCGGACTGGCTCATCCCCCCGACCAGAGGATTCAGAGCCGAGGACCTGGACACCCTGCCCGATCTGCCCCCGCACACCGAACTGATCGACGGAAGCCTCGTTCTCATGAGTCCTCAGATGGGCTTTCACAGTGTGGTGCTGGACCTGGTCACCGCCGGCCTGCGGAGTACGGTTCCACACCACTATCGTGTGCGCCGGGAGATGACGGTCACGCTCGGGCCGCGTCAACGACCCGAACCCGACGTCATCGTGGTGGACACCGGTGCGGTGGACAACCGTCAGAGCACCTTTCCACCGAAGGCGGTGGCGCTCGCGGTCGAGGTCGTGTCGCCGGAGTCCGTGGAAAGGGACAGGCACCGCAAGCCCCAGCTCTACGCCGAGGCGGGCATCCCCCACTTCTGGCGGGTGGAGAGGAACGACAACGCACCCGTGGTGTACGTGTACGAACTGGACCCCGCCAAAGCCTGTTACGTACCCACCGGGATTCACCACGAGCGGCTCAAGGTCGAACTTCCCTATCCCATCGACATCGACCTGACCGAGGTCGAGCGGCTCTGAGCCGGTTTCAGCCCGAAGCCGCCGCCCGCTGGAACCTGGTGGCCAGACGGGCCATGTGCTCACGCAGCTCGTCCGGTTCCTCCACCTCCATGTCCATGTCGAGCATGCCCAGGTAACAGGCCATGTGCAGTAGCGAGCCCCCCGAGCACACCAGCACGCACGAGTGCTCGTCCACCGGCTCGATCGGCCCGTAGCCGCCCGCCGTGCGTTCGGCCTCCTCCGCGGGGACGAACAACCTGATCCGCGCACGCACGGGCCACATGTGCACGGTCATCCGCTCCTCCAGGTAGGCGGCCACACCCTGCTCGGGCGGGTCGCGCGGGGGCACGCGCGGACCGGTCGGCGTGAGCGGGCGCATCCGGTCCACCCGGAAGGTGCGCCAGTCGTCGCGGGCGGTGTCCCAGGCCACCAGGTACCAGCGCCGCCCCCGCGTGACCAGCCGGTGGGGCTCCACGATCCGGCGTGAGGCACTGCCGTCGTGGCTCTCGTAGTCGAAGCGCAGTCGCTCGCTGTCCCGGCAGGCGGCGGCCACCAGGGCCAGCGTGTCGGCGTCGACCGCGGGTCCCCGGGCGGGCATGGGTACGGTGAAGGTCCCCACGGCGTCCACCCTGCGGCGCAGTTTCGAGGGCAGCACCTGCAGGAGTTTGGCCAGGGCGCGCACCGAGGTCTCCTCGATCCCCGACACCCCGCCCTGGGCGGCGGTGCGCAGCCCCACGGCGACCGCCACGGCCTCGTCGTCGTCCAGCAGCAGCGGCGGCAGGGAGGCGCCCGCACCGAGCTGGTAGCCGCCCCCGGTACCCATGGTCGCCTGGATGGGGTAGCCCAGCTCGCGCAGCCGGTCCACGTCCCGGCGCACGGTGCGCGGGCTCACCCGGAGCCGTTCGGCGAGTTCGCCGCCCGGCCAGTCCTTGCGTGTCTGTAGAAGGGACAGCAGGCGCAGCAGGCGCGCGGAGGTCGCTCTCATGAGCGCAGTCTGCCAGGAGTGCAGGACGGCTTCGGTCCTGCACTCACGCGGATGCCCGTGTACACCAGTGCGGCCACCAGGTGGAGTCCGGCCGCCACGGCCAGGCACACGGTCACGGAGGCCTCGGCCAGGGGACCGGCGACGGCGGTGCCCAGCGCGAGGGCGGAGATCTTCAGGCTGGCCCCGGTGGTGAAGACCTGCGCACGCAGGTGCTCGGGGGCCTCCCGGTGTCGGACCGCGAACAGCGAGGCCAACTGCGGCCCCTCGGCCGCGCCCACCAGGGCGGCACCCGTCAGGAGCACGGCGGGGGAGGGGGCCAGGGCCGCCAGGGCCACCAGGGCCGTACCGGCGGCCTGTACCAGGACGCAGACCAGGACCACCGCGTCCGCGCACACGCGCGGCGACCTGCGGGCCAGTAGCAGGTTGGCCAGCAGTGAGCACGCGGCCATGCCCGACAGCAGCAGGGCCCCGCTCTCCTGGGAGCCCAGCACGCGCAGGCCCGTCACGGGCGCGCACACCACCAGCATGCCCGTGCCCGCGATGGAGACCGCGGTCACCGCCGTGGCACGCGACAGGGACCGGTTGCCGAGCACCGCGCGCACCCCGGCGAGCAGGTCGGCCGCCACGGACACGGACGCGGAACGGGGCGCACGTCCGGGCAGGGTCCAGGCGGCGGGTACGGCCAGGGCGAGCAGGACCACGGCCGCGGCCACCGCCGTCCCGGCGCCGCAGGCGGCGGCGACCGCACCGGCCAGGGCCGGGCCGAGCAGACCGGCCGCACCGAAGGTCATGGCATCCCACGTGCTCGCCCGAGCCGACCGCCCGGGCGCCCACACCCGGGGCAGTTGCGCGGTCCACCCTCCCGACAGCACGGGTCCGACCAGGCCGACGGCCAGGGCCGCGCCCACCACCAGGGGCAGGGGGAGGCGGCCCAGGGCGAGGGCGACCACCGCCAGCCCCGCCGCGTACACGGCCAGGGCCACGGCCAACGGGCGCCCGGGGCGGGCACTGCGGTCCAGTGCCATGCCCACCAGGGGCCCGCCGGCGGCCGCGGCGGCGGTGAGCCCGGCGAGCAGGGCCGATCCGGCGCCCACCGACCCGGTGAGCGCCATCCCCCACAGGAGCAGGGCCGGCCCCGAGGCCTCGTCGCCGGTGCGCGCGCAGACCGCTCCCGTCAGGTACCGGACCAGGCCGTAACGCTGTGGCATGCCCAGGACGTTAAGAGGTAACGCCTCAAATCGGAAGAGGCGTTACATTGGGCGCCATGCCCTCCACCAACGCGGTCACCGGACGCTCCGTGCGCGCCGTCGCCGAACGCACCACCGACCTGCTCAACGCCCTGGCCGAGGAGGACGCCGACGCGGCGGCCCTGGCCCGGGTGCTGCGCGCCCACGGCGAGACCGACCCGGTGACCTCGGACGACGTCGGCCGGATGCGCGCGGCCGCCTACCGGATCCGCGCGGTCCTGGCCGCGGAGGACGCCGACAGCGCGGCCGAGCGGATCAACCGTCTCCTGGCCCGCGCCCACCAGCCCCGGCTGACCGACCACGGCGGCACCACGCACTGGCACGTCCACGTGGACTCACGCGACGACGCGCCGCTGGCCGAGTGGTTCCTCGCCTCCTCGTGCCTGATGCTGGCGCTGCTGCTCACCGACCGCCAGCGTCCGCCGGGCGGGGTGTGCGCGGCGCACGGATGCGAGCGGGTGTTCGTGGACTGTGGCAGCGGCAGCCCTCGCCGGTACTGCTCGCGCCGCTGCGCCACCCGCGCCAGGGTGGCCGCCCACCGACGGACGGCCGTCCCCGGCGCGGCGGTCAGCCGTCCCCGGACGTGACGGCGACCGCCTCCACCTCGACCAACTGGTCCTCGTAGCCGAGCACGGTCACCCCGAGCAGGGTGCCGGGCGCGTCGTGCGCGCCCATGTGGGCCCGCACCACCTCCCAGGCCCGGACCAGGTCCTCCCTGCGGGTGGAGGCGACGTACACCGTGGTCCTGACGACGTCGGTGAGGTCGGCCCCGGCGTCGTTCAGGGCGGTGCGCAGGTTGCGCATGACCTGTTCGGCCTGGCCCGCGTAGTCGCCCACGGCGACGGTCCCGCCCTCGGCGTCGAGCGGGCAGGCGCCAGCGGTCCACACCACCCGGGCGGGCGCCCGGACCGTGGCGGCGTAGGCGTATTCCACGGCCTCGGTCAGGGTCTGGCTGCGGATCAGCGTGACCGCTTTCATCGTGCTCCCGGGTGTTCGTCGGTCGGTACGCCCCGGATAACGCGCGTGTCCGTCCTGGAGGTTCCGGCCGCCTCTTCCCGGCAACCGGTTGTTACCGACAAACCACCTCGGGTAGCTTTGCCGCGAGCTTAACTCCCGAACCCCCACGCAGAAAACGACTTCGTCGGTGGACGCCCCTCATCGTCCACCAGACGTTGGGCGTTTTGCCCCCTTGAGGAATGAATTGGAATCAGGAATCCACACCGGTAGCCCAACCGGGGTGACACTCCCAAAGACCGAAGACGTCCGGGCCCCGACCCCACGTCCTCCTGCGATCCGCGCCAAGGACCTGGTCAAGACCTACCCCGGGGTGGAGGCGGTCCGCGGGATCGACCTGCTGGTACGCCCGGGGGAGGTCTTCGGGCTCCTGGGCCCCGCAGGAGCGGGAAAGTCCACCACCATCGCGATGCTGTGCGCACTGGTCCGCCCCACCTCCGGAAGCCTGTGGGTGGCCGGGCGCGACGTGCGCACCGACCCCGCCGGGGTCCGGCGCTCCATCGGCGTGGTGTTCCAGGACACCACCCTGGACGGCAAGCTCACGGTCGAGGAGAACCTGCGCGTGCACGCCGCCCTCCACGGTGTCGCGCGCCGCCGGGTACGCCGTCGCATCACCTCGATGCTGGCCCTGGCCGGCCTGCTCGACCGGCGGCACGAACTGGTGCGCGCACTCCCCGAGGGGGCGAAGCGGCGCCTGGAGATCACACGGAGCCTGCTGCACCACCCCGAGGTCCTGCTCCTGGACGAGCCCACGGCCGGCCTCGGTCCGCGCGACCGCGCCGACGTGTGGGTGTACCTGCACCGCATGCACCGCGAGTCCGGTGCCGCGGTGCTGCTGGCCACCCACCACCCGGCCGAGACGCGAGGCTGCGACCGGGTGGCCGTCCTGGACCGCGGCCGGGTCAGGGACCTGGGCACCCCGGCCCAGCTCCGCTTCCGCCCCGGCGACGATCCCGCCCGCCTGGTACCCCCGCCTCCACCGGGCCTGGACGACGTGCTCCCGAGCCGTACCGGGCACCGCCCGCGCCTTCGGATGAGGAAGTCCCACACGTGAGTACAGCGATGGCGGTCCGGCTGGACGCCGAGGCGCGGGTGGTGGCCGCCGTGTGGCGGCGCGAGATCACCACCCTCCTGCGCGGGCGGCTGCGCCTGGTGCTCGGCCTGGCACAGCCCATGCTGCTCCTGGCCACCCTGGGCATCGGGTTGGGCGCGATCGTGTCCGACGGCGGCTCGGGCGTGGGCTACGTGACCTTCCTCTTCCCCGGCGTCATGGTGATGGCGGTCCAGTCCCCGGCCCTGGCCACCGGCGCCTCGATCCTGGGAGACCGCGAACTCGGCTTCCTCCGCGGGATGCTCATGGCGCCCGTGCGCCGCGAGTCCCTGCTGCTGGGCAAGGTGCTCGCGGGCACCACCGCCGCCACCTGCCACGGAGCCGTCCTGCTGGCCTTCGCCGGAGCCGCGGGCGTGCCCTACGACCCGGCGCTGTTCACCTCGCTCGTGGCGGTGCTGGTGCCGGCCTCGTTCGCGCTGACCTCCCTGGGCACCCTGCTGGCGGTCTGCCTGCCCGGCCCGCGGACCTTCCAGGCCACCACCGGCCTGATCCTGGGGCCGCTGGTACTGCTGTCGGGAGTCTTCTTCCCGCTCAGTGTCCTACCGGCCTGGCTGACCGTGGTCACCGCGCTCAATCCGCTGACCCACGCGGTGGAGGCGGCACGCCACACCCTCACCGCCCACCTGCCGGCCGCCGCCTCCGACACCCTGTTCGCCAACCTGCGGGTGTGGGGCCTGCGGCCGTCGACCGTGGAGGAACTGGTGGCGCTGACCTGCTTCGGCGCCCTGTGCCTGTTCCTGGCCGTGCGGCGCTTCTCCAGGCCCGACCAGCAGGAACACCCGTCGGCGCACCGCCCACCGGGCCATGGCGCACCCGCCCGCTCCTGCGAGCGGAGGTGGCTGTGCCTCCTCCACCGAAACGCCGGCCGACGCGGTCTCCGGCACCGCCTCGCACTCGGACACCACGCCGGACCGGCATGACGAGGGGAACGGATGAAGGACGACGGGGACCTGGATCTCGCGCACCGGATGGCCGACCTCGCCGGACGGGTCGCGATGTCACACGTCGCCGCGGGCGATCACCGGGCCGGGCAGAAGAGCGACGGCAGCCCCGTCACCGCGATCGACCTCCGCGTCGAGCGGGAGCTGCGTGAGATGGTCGACCGAGAGCGCCCGGGCGACGCCTTCACCGGTGAGGAGTCCGGCGGCCAGGGGAGTGGACCGCGCCGGTGGATCGTCGACGCGGTCGACGGCACCAGAAGCCTCCTCTCGGGCGAGCCGGAATGGGGAACGCTGATCGCCCTCGCGAGAGGCCACCGCGTCCACCTCGGCCTGGTCTTCGCCCCGGCCCTGGGCCGGCGCTGGTGGGCGGTGCCGGGGCAAGGCGCGTGGACGGCGGCCGCCACGGGGCCCGCACGGCATGACGCGCCGCCCCGCGCCCCGGGCGTCACGGCCACGGCCCGCCTGGACCGCGCCTCGGTCGGAATCTGGCCGCCTCCACAGCGGATCACCGACCAGGCCCGCACGGCGGCCGCCGGACTCGCCGCCAGGGCGGGGCGCACGGTCCCCCCGCTCGACTGGACCGGCCACGAACGCACGGAGCCCACGCCTCCCAAGCCCTCGACCGGCTCGGGAACCTGCCACGGCGGGCTGCTCGTGGCCACGGGCCGACTGGACGCCTTCCTGCTGGTGGGTGCGGGCCCCTGGGACATCGCCGCCCTCGTACCGATCGTCCGGGAGTCGGGCGGCTCCTTCAGCGACCTCTCCGGCGGGGACCGGTTCGACACCGGAGCGGCGCTGTTCAGCAACACCCGCGTCCACGACGAGGCCCTGGACGCCGTGCGGTCCGCTCCCTGAGGACGTCGGACGTCCCGGCCACCAGGCCACGGCACTGGCGGCCAAGACCCGGCGGGGACGCCACAGCCAGTGGCGGGCTTTGGTCGCAGGCTCGGCCCTTGAGGGCCGAGAAGCCGACCGGACCGGTGGAAGGGGGCCGTCCTGCACCCGGCGACGCGGGCTCAGGCCCCGGCGCCCTGGTCCGGGATCAGGACACTCAGGCAGGTCACACACGCCTCCAGCCTCTCGAACTGGGAGATGTCCACCGGCAGCACCCGCCAGCGGTCGGCGGTCAACTGGTGGATGGTCTCCCGCGCCGCCGCGCTGACCATGACGTCGCGTCCGCCCAGCGGCAGCACGTGCGCGCCCGGCTCCTCGGCGACGCGGCGCACCGGCGGCAGGGCGTCGGCCTCCACCAGGTCGGGCAGGCCCACGAGCGATCCGTCCGGCAGCGCGGTCACCGCCGACTTCAGGTGCAGCGCCGCACCCATCCCCACACGCTCGACCTCCCTGCCCAGCGGTTTGAGCAGCTTTTCGAGCTGGGCGGCGCCCTCGGTGTTGGTACGCCCGCCCACGCCCACGTAGACGGTGGAGCCCACCTGGAGCACGTCACCGCCGTCCAGGGTCGCGGGCGCCTCGACGCGCGCCACCCGCAGCCCGAGCGCGCGCACCACGGGTTCGACCCCCTCCACCTCGCCGCGGCGGGCCTCGGCGCCGGGGCGGGTCAGGACCGCCAGGTCCCCGCACACCACCACGGTGTCCTCCACGAACACCGAGTCGGGGTGTTCGGGCGCGGCCTCGACCTCGCACACCCGCCACCCGGCCGAGGCCAGGGCCTCCTGGTAGATCGTGTACTGGCGTGCGGCCAGGACCGGGTCCACCGCCGCGCGGGGGATGTGGGTGACGATGCCCCGTGCCAGCTCGGGGCTGGGGCGGCGCATCAGGGCGACCCCGTAGTAGGTGTATCCGTCCACGTACACGTCCTCCAGGGTCCTGCCACGGGGATTTTCGGGAGAGCACAACCTATCGCGCACCCGTACCCGTTTCCCGGGCACGGCACGCGGGCCGTCCGGCTTGTCCGTGAACGACCGGAGGGGCAGGGTGGACGTCATGGACGTGATCGTTGTCGGTGGCGGGATCGTGGGAACGAGTGCGGCGTTCCACCTGGCCAAGAAGGGTGTGTCCACCGCGCTGGTGGACACCGCGCACCTGGGGCAGGCCACGGCCGCCGGCCTGGGGGTCATCTACCCGTGGCCCTTCCCCTGGGACTCCGGGCCGGTGTGGGACTTCAAGGCCCGAGCGGCCGAGCACTATCCGCGGCTGATGGACGAGCTCGCCCAGGACGGGCAGGCCACCGGCTACGAGGTGGTCGGCGGCATGTCCGTGGACCTGGAGGGGGACGACGCCGGGTTCGACCTGATGCGCACCCTGTCCGAGCGCCCGGAGTTCACCACCATGGGCCGGGTGGAGCGGTTGGGCCCGGGTGAGCCGCGCGAGCGGTTCCCGCTGGTGCCCGCGCCCTACGGCGGGGTGTTCGTGCAGGGGATGGCCCGGCTGAACGCTCCGGCGGCACGGAACGCCCTGTTCAACGCCGCGGAGGAGCGGGGCCTGCGCTACTTCAAGGGCGAGGCCCGCCTGTTGTGGAACGGCCACCGTGTGACGGGCGTGCGGGTGGGCACCGAGGACCTGGAGGCGCCCACGGTCGTCGTGGCGGCGGGCGCGTGGTCGGCCGGGTTGCTCGCGGCCGCCGGGGTGGACCTGCCCGTGCGACCGGTGCGCGGGCAGGTGACGCACTTCGCCCTGCCCGGACGGGACACCAGGGCCTGGCCGGTGGTGCGCTTCGGCGAGCGCGGATACTACGCGTCGGCATTCGGCCCGGACCGGGTGGTCACCAGCGGCACGCTGGAGCCGGAGGCCGGGTTCGACCGGCGGGTGACGGCCTCTAGCCTGCTGCACAACCTCTCCACCGCGCTGGAGGTGCTGCCCGGCCTGGACGAGGCCACGGTGGCGGAGACGCGCGTGGGCTTCCGTCCGGGCACACACGACGGAAGGCAGCTTTTGGGGCCCGTGGAACGCCTGCCCGGAGTGGTGGTGGCGACCGGGCTGGGCGGAGAGGGGCTGACCTTCGGCCCCTTCCAGGGGGTGGTCGCGGCCCGGTTGGCGATGGGGGAGGAGCCCGGGGTGGACCTGTCCCCCTTCCGCCCCGACCGGCCGATGGCATCCGGCGCCGAGGACCTCGCCGGGGCGGGGGAGGACGTGGGCGTGGCCGAGGGCGGGACACAGCGGTGAGAGGGCACCCGCCGGGGCGGTGAGTAGCCGTACTCAGGCGCGGGGCCGGGGCGGGCGGCAGCATGGACGCCATGAACACCTATGCTCCCCAGCCCCGTTCCACCCCGCAGTTCTTCCTCCAGTCCGCCCTGTCCTTCGGGGTCTCCGCGGTCGGGGTGGGCGCGGGAATCATCTACCTCCCCGTCGACCTGTGGATCCGTGCCTTCCTGGGCCTGGGCCTGCTCTACGTCATCACCTCCACCTTCACGCTGGCCAAGTGCGTGCGCGACCGCCAGGAGGACGTGCTGGCCGCCGAGATGGCGCAGAACCAGCAGCAGATCCCCCTCTGGTACGGCAACGAGCAGCCCGTCCCGCGCTCCTGAGCAGGACGGGCCCGTTCGTCGCCCCGGGACCTTCGAGGCGGCGAACGGAGAGGCTTCGGGCCGCGTCGGCCTCAGGCGTTGGGCGGAAGAGCGGTTCCGGCGCCGCGCCGGCGGGGCCTGAGCAGATCGTGGCGCCGGCCGGGCAGGGTGGGCTCTCCCGCCCCCTGCACGGTGAACCCGGCGTCGGCGATCATCTCCAGATCGGCCCCGCCCGCCTGGCCCTCGCTGGTGAGGTAGTCCCCCAGGAAGAGCGAGTTGACGATGTGCAGCGCCAGCGGCTGCAGGGAGCGCAGGTGGATCTCCCGGCCTCCCGCCAGACGGACCTCCACGTCGGGGAAGACGAACCGGGTGGCGGCCAGGACCCGTAGGCACCGCTGCGGGGTCAGCTCCCAGGTGCCCTCCAGCGGGGTTCCCTCGAAGGGCATGAGGAAGTTGACCGGTACCGAGTCCGGCTCCAGCTCGCGCAGTGCGAACAGGGCGTCCACCAGGTCGTCGTCGCTCTCCCCCATCCCCGCGATCAGCCCGGAGCAGGGGGAGAGCCCGGCGTGCTTGGCCCTGGCCACGGTCTCCACCCGGTCGGCGAACTCGTGGGTGGTGCAGATGTCGGCGTAGCGCTCCCTCGAGGTGTTGAGGTTGTGGTTGTAGGCGTCGGCCCCGGCCTCGCGCAGCCGGTCGGCCTGGCCCTCGGAGAGCAGGCCCAGGCAGGCGCACACCTCCACACCCGGGTGCTCGGCCTTGATGCCCTCGATGGCGGGGGCGAGGCGTTCCACGTCGCGGTCGGTGGGACCGCGCCCGCTGGCCACCAGGCAGACCCGGGTGGCGCCCGCCCCCACACCGTGGGAGACGGCCTCGCGGGTCTGGTCGGGCTTGAGCCAGGTGTACCTGACGATCTCGGCTTCCGAGCCCAGGCGCTGGGAGCAGTAGGAGCAGTCCTCCGGGCACAGGCCGCTCTTGATGTTCACGAGGTAGTTGAGCTTGACGCGGCGCTCGAAGTAGCGCAGCCGGACCCGGAAGGCGGCGGCTACCAGGTCCATCAGGTCGTCGTCGGAGCCGCGCAGGACTCCGAGGAGTTCGTCGCGGGTGGGCTTCTCACGGCGCAGGGCCTTCTCGGCCAGGGGAAGGAATGTGGTCACGGGGACGATCCTGGGTCCCCGGACGGGAGCGGCACAGCCCCGGAAGGAGCCAAAAACGCGGGAGAAGTCTTGTACGGGACGGCTCTTCGCGCTCCGGCGCGCCCGCGTCCGAACGTGGCGATCGCACTCCGCGCGCGTGAGGGGGCGGATGGGGCAGGGAGGAGGCGGCAGGCCCGCCGCGGACGCCGGGGCTCACGTCGAGGCGTCGGCGTCCCAGCGGGCGAATTCCTCCCTCAGCCGGGCGGCGGTGGTGAACAGGTGCGCACGCATGCCCGTCTCCTGGGCGCCCCGCACGTTCTCCCGGCGGTCGTCGACGAAGAGGACGCGTTCCGGCTCGACCCCCAGCGCCTCCTGACACCACCGGTAGGCCTCCGGTTCGGGCTTGACGTGGCCGATCCGGCAGGAGAAGGCGCGCACGTGGAAGTCGCGGAGCCAGGAGTGGTGCTCCTCGTAGTACAGGGCCAACTCCTCGGGGATGTTGGACAGCAGCCCGATCCGTCGGCCCGAGGCCGCGAGTTCCCCGACCAGGGCGACCATGGTGTCGTCGACCGCGTCCCAGCTGGCGATGTCGGCCTCCACCAGTGCGGAGATCCGGTGGTCGTCGAAGCGCAGGCCCAGGTCCTCGCCCACGCGGCGCCAGTACTCGGAGGCGCTCACGTCCGCGCGGTCGTAGGAGGGGCGCCGCGCCCAGTACGCCTCCCAGAAGGCCGGGGCGGGTGCGCCCGCGACCCGGACCAGCCGGTCCCCGCCCTCCTCGGACTGGTGGCACGCAACGACACCGAACAGGTCGAAGAGCACGGTCAAGAGGTCACCTCTTCCTTCGGGGGCCGGGGACGGCGCCGTCCAGATCGTACGCGCTCCGGCCGTCCGCGCCCGGGGCGCACGCGCCCGGAACGTTCGGATGAGGTGTCCCACGGCGCCGTGCCCCATACAGGTTGTGTGCCAAAAGTTGGACATCTTTTGGCCTACGGGCGTTTTGTCCGTGACGCTTCGTCTTCGGCGTGTCCACCCTGGGGTCGCAACTGTTGTGCCACGGGGGAAGGAAGCGAATGTGAGCGGAGCCAGAGAGACCGGTTACGAGGGCGCACCATCGGGTGAGGCCAACATCGTCCACGTGACGATGATCGCCGCCGCCGCGGCCATGGGCGGTTTCCTGTTCGGCTACGACAGTGCCGTGATCAACGGCGCGGTACCGGCCATCCAGGAGCGGTTCGGCGTGGGACCGGCCACGCTCGGCTTCACGGTCGCCTCGGCGCTCCTGGGATGTGTGGTGGGCGCCGCGGCCGCGGGTGCCCTGGCCGACCGGGTCGGCCGTATCCGCACCATGCAGATCGCCGGTGTGCTGTTCGCCGCCAGCGCCATCGGCTCGGCCCTTCCGTTCGGAGTCTGGGACCTGACCGCCTGGCGGATCCTGGGCGGTGTCGCCATCGGCCTGGCCTCGGTGATCGCCCCGACCTACATCGCCGAGGTGTCACCGGCCGCCTACCGCGGTCGGCTGGCGTCGTTGCAGCAACTGGCGATCGTTCTCGGTATCGCCACCTCACAGCTGGTCAACTTCGGTGTCGCCCAGATGGCCGGCGGCAGCGCGAGCGACATGCTCGGGGGGTTCCAGGCCTGGCAGTGGATGCTGGGTGTCGAGGTCATCCCCGCCATGGTCTACGTGGGACTGAGCCTGCTCATCCCCGAGTCGCCCCGCTACCTGGTGCGTATCGGACAGACGCCCCGGGCCCGCCGCATCCTCGCCGAGGTCGAGGGAGGAGGCCCCGAGCGGGTGGACCGGCGCATCGGAGAGATCAAGGAGGCGTTGGGCTCGGAGATCAAGCCGAAGCTGAGCGACCTGACCGGCCGCTACGGTCTGCTGCCCATCGTGTGGATCGGTATGGCCATCTCGGCCTTCCAGCAGCTGGTCGGTATCAACGTCATCTTCTACTACTCCAGTTCGCTGTGGCAGTCGGTGGGTGTGTCCGCGACCAACTCCCTGCTGCTGAGCCTGTTCACCTCCATCGTGAACATCGTCGGTACGTTCGTGGCGATCCTGCTGGTGGACCGGGTCGGCCGCAAGCCGCTGCTGCTGGTGGGCTCGGCCGGTATGACGGTGTCGCTGGCCCTGGCCGCCTACGCCTTCAACCACGCGGTGGTGCAGGGCGAAGAGGTGTCACTGCCGTTCGTGTGGGGAGCGGTGGCGCTGACCGCGGCCAGCCTGTTCGTGCTCTTCTTCGCCCTGTCATGGGGTGTGGTCGTGTGGGTGCTGCTGGGGGAGATGTTCCCGCTGCGCATCCGTGCCGCCGCGATGGGTGTGGCCACGGCGACCCAGTGGCTCGCCAACTGGCTGATCACCGTGAGCTTCCCGAGCCTGCGCGACTGGAGCCTGAGCGGCACGTACATGATGTACGCGTTCTTCGCGCTGGTGTCGTTCTTCTTCGTGTGGAGGTTCGTGCGGGAGACCAAGGGCAAGACCCTGGAGGAGATGCAGGGCTGACCAGCTCAGAGCTCCGTTCCCACCCTCCGACCACCCACGGAGTGGGCGGCTGGGGGGGCAGGCGGAGGGCTCAGCGCTCCAGGTCGATCTTCCTCTGGAGGAACTCCTCCCGGTCGATCTCGCCCCGCGCGTATCTGAGCCGCAACTCCTCCTCCGCCGCGTCCACGGCCTGCGACCCGGGCGCGGCGGAGGGGGACCGCCGGTCCGCACGGGTGTGGCCGTCCAGGGCCGCGCCCGCCACGGACGCGACCGTGACGACGAAGAAGACGCCCAGCGCCACCATGACGAGGATCACGAGCGTGGCCACCATGTAGGTCATCTCCACTCCTGGTGAGGAAACCGCTCCTACTCTCTTGTGTACCCCGCCCGGAGGCCTTTCTCCAGGGGCTCCTCGTACCTGTGGACGACCGCCTCCGCCCGGACCGCCGTAACCTTGGAGTACCGCGATCCGGACGAAAGGGGCGGGATGCGCGTCCTCCTCGTGGACAACCACGATTCATACACCTACAACCTCTTCCAACTCCTGGCGCGCGTCCTGGGCCACACCCCCGCGGTCATCACCAACGACGACCCCCGCTGGGACACCCTCGACCCGGCCGACGTGGACGCCGTGGTCCTCTCACCCGGCCCGGGCCGCCCCCAGCACCCGCGCGACCTGGGCCGCGTCCCCCGCCTCCTGGACCACACCCGCCTGCCGGTGCTGGGCGTGTGCCTGGGCCACCAGGCCATCGCCCACCTGGCCGGGGCGGACGTGGTCTCGGCCCCCCAACCCCGCCACGGCCACCTGACCCGGATCCGGCACAACGGATCGGGCCTGTTCGCGGGCCTGCCACAGGACTTCACCACCGTGCGCTACCACTCCCTGGCCGTCGCCGACCCCCTGCCCGAGCCGCTGACCGCGACCGCGTGGTCGGAGGACGGCGTGGTCATGGGCCTGGAACACCGCACCCTGCCCCGCTGGGGAGTGCAGTTCCACCCCGAGTCGGTGGCCAGCGAGTTCGGCGCGCGGACGGTCGCCAACTTCCTGGACCTGGCCCGCCCGCACACCGCCACGGGCACAAGCCGCCCCTCCGCTCCCGCGGACCCGCCGACCAGGGCCCTCGGAGCGCGGGAGAGCACGCGGAAGAGGCACGCGGACAGCCCACCGGGACGGGAGGCCTCCGGCCCGCACCCCCACGCGAACCACCCCGGCCCCCCGTCACGGACACTCCGGCAGCACCCCGGCCAGACGCCCGAAGGCCCCGTTCCCCGCACACGCGAGCTCCCCCTGGCCGTGGACACCGAGGCCGCCTTCGCCCACCTGTACGGCGACGCCGAGTACGCGTTCTGGCTGGACAGCTCCCGACCCGAGGGCCCCGCCCGCTTCTCCTTCCTGGGCGCCGCCACCGGTGAGGTGCTCACCTACCGGGTCGGCGGCCCCGTCCACGTGCGCGCCCCGGACGGCACCGAGCACACCGAGCCCGGCAGTGTCTTCGACGCCCTGGACCGCCGCGTCCCCCACCCCCGTCCCAGCGGGCTGCCCTTCGACTTCGCCGGAGGCTACGTCGGCTACCTCGGCTACGAGCTCAAGGCCGACTGCGGCGCCGCCGACGCGCACACCTCACCCCACCCCGACGCCGTGTGGCTGCGCTGCGACCGGTTCGTGGCCGTCGACCACCACCGCGGACGCACCTACGCGGTGTGCGCCGACGGCCTCCCCGACGGCGACGCATGGCTGGATGAGACCCTGTCGGCCCTCGCCGACCTGCCGCCCCTGGACCCGCCCGCGCCTTCCGCGCCGGCCACCGACCTGGCCCCGCTGCTGGAGCGCTCGCACGGGGACTACGTCGACGACGTCAAGGAGTGCCTGGCCCAGCTCACGGCCGGGGAGAGCTACGAGATCTGCCTGACCAACCGGCTGCGCCTGGCCCACACCGGCGGCGACCTCGACACCTACCGCCGTATGCGCGCCGCCGGCCCCGCGCCCTACGCCGCCCTACTGCGCCTGGGGGCGATGAGCGTGCTCAGCGCCTCACCCGAACGGTTCCTGCGCGTGGACGCCGACCGCACCGCCGAGAGCCGCCCCATCAAGGGCACCGCGCCCCGCCACCCGGACCCGGACCTCGACGCGCGCGTCGCCGAGGAGCTGCGCACCGGCGCCAAGACCCGCGCCGAGAACCTCATGATCGTCGACCTGCTGCGCAACGACCTGGGCCGCGTGTGCGAGGTGGGCAGCGTCGAGGTGCCCGCGTTCATGTACACCGAGTCCTACACCACCGTGCACCAGCTCGTCTCCACCGTGCGCGGCAGGCTGCGCCCGCGGGTGTCGGCCATGGACGCGGTGCGCGCCTGCTTCCCCGGCGGGTCGATGACCGGAGCCCCCAAGGAGCGCACCATGGAGATCCTGGACCGGCTGGAGTCCTCCGCGCGCGGCGTCTACTCCGGCGCGCTGGGCTATGTGTCCTCCTGCGGCACCGCCGACCTCAACATCGTCATCCGCACCGCCGTGCTGGCCGACGGCGAGATGACCATCGGCGCGGGCGGGGCCGTCGTGCTGGACTCCGACCCGGAGGGGGAGTACGAGGAGATGCTCCTCAAGGCCGCCGTGCCCGCCCGCGGCCGCTGACCGCTCCGGGGCGCGGGAAAACCGTTTGCCGCCGCCGGGGGACAGAGGCCATCTTGAGCCCCATGGACTTCCCCCGACACCAGATCCGGGCGCGTTACACCGACACCGCGGTCACCGTCTACCAGGCCTACAGCCCCTCCATCGGACTGCCCGCCGCCCGCGACGGCCGCTTCCCCTCCGCCTGGAAGCGGGACCGCATGACATGGGTCAAGCCTTCGCTCCTGTGGACGGCCTATCGATGCGGGTGGGGGACCAAGAAGGACCAGGAGACCGTACTGGCGGTGGAGGTCACCCGTGAGGGATTCGAGTGGGCACTGCGCAACGCCTGCCTGTCGCACTACACGGCGAACGTGCACGCGGACCGCCGCACGTGGAGGCGCCGACTGCGCGAGAGCCCCGTACGGGTGCAGTGGGACCCCGAACGCGACCTGCACCTGAGGCCGCTGGAGCACCGCTCCCTGCAGTTGGGGCTGGCGGGCGAGGCCGCGCACCGCTACGCCGACGCGTGGATCACTTCCATCACCGACGTCACCCCGCTCGCACACCGCATCCACACGCTGGTCCAGGCGGGAAAGCTGGAGGCCGCCGCCCGACTGCTGCCCGCCGAGCGCCCCTACCCGGTCGCACCGCACGAGCTGGACCACCTGCGCCCCGCCCCGACCGTGGGGGAGGAGGACACGGCCTGAGCGGGGCGGCTAAACCCTGCTCGGGGAGCCGGTAGACCGAGACGTGGCCAGGGCTGGACATCGGTGGACTCGGTCCTGTGCCGCCGGGGGTCCCCGCGGGCGCACCCGCGGGGACCGAAGGCTCCCGTACCTGCGGTGTCCGAGCACGGGGCGAAGCGCAGCGGAGCCTCAAGGAGACACGACCTAGTCGAAGACGGGAGTGCCCTCGCGGACCAGGCGCCAGTTGACGACGTGGAAGTCGGCCGGGTCGATGGTGCCGGTGGCCGTGGCGTAGTCGATCAGCGCCTGCCTGACCTGGACCTGCGCGTTGTAGACCACCGGGGCGCCGGTGATGTGCGGGAACCCGCCGCCACCCGACTGGCGGTAGTTGTTGACCGCCAGCACGAACCGCTGGTCGTCGGCGACCTTCGCACCCTGGAGCGTGAGCGAGGTGATCCGCCCGCCCACGGGCCGGGACACGTCGATGTCGTACTCCAGCCCGGCGACCTGGTCGAAGTTGTAGTCGGGGGTGCCGCCGGCGTTGGTCAGGCCGCCCGGGTCGACCGCGCCGGAGGCGGACACCTGGTGGAAGTAGCGCGCGGAGTACTCCAGGTAGTCGCGTAGCTGGGCTCCGGTGAGCACGCCGGCCAGCAGGGTGTTGTCGTACACGTACAGGCCGGCGATGTCGCGGATCGAGACGTCACCGGCGGGGAAGACCGCCGAGCGGCTGAAGGGCGCCGCGATCGAGAGCACGGGCAGGGCCGCCTCGGCGGTGTCCTGGATCGCCGCGCGCACCGTCTCGATCTGCACGTGCTGGATGTAGTCCACGATCGCGGTGTCGCGCCAGCAGGCCTGGGCCGCGCTCAGCTCCTCCACCGAGGTCGCCACCACCTGGTTGACGTACTCCACCGCCGTGGCGTGCTGGTCGGCCACCAACTCCACGATCTCGGGGTCCTCCTCCACGGTGTTGCTGTTCAGCGTGACCGCGCTCTTGGAGGTGACCCGCCAGCGGCCCCGCTCCCGGCGCAGCGCCAGGTCCATCACCGACAGCCTCCGCCCCCAGTAGGAGGGCATCGTCATCAGGACCTGCTCGCCGGTGACCTTGTTGGTGACGAAGCGCTCGGAGATGTCGCGGTGGGCGTGGCCGAACAGGATGGCGTCGATGCCGGGCACCTCCTCGGCGACCATCGCCGAGGCGTTCTCGACGGGGACGCCCCCGCCGTAGGAGGAGGTACCGCTGTCACCGGAGTGGGCGCTGACGATCACCAGGTCGGCGCCCTCGCCGCGCATGACGGGCACCCAGTGGCGGGCGCTCTCCACCAGGTCCGCGAACTCCAGTTCCCCCTCGACGTTGTGGCGGTCCCAGATGATGGACCCGGGGTTGGTCAGGCCCAGCACGCCGACGACCAGGGGCTGGGTACCGGGTTTGTCGAGGCAGTCCACCTTCATGCGTTTGAGCACGTAGGGGCGGTAGGCGGGCTCGTCGGTGCCGTGGTGCAGGGCGTTGGCGGCCAGCACCGGAGCCTGCATCTGGTCGATCCAGGTGTCCAGGTGCTCCAGGCCGTAGTTGAACTCGTGGTTGCCCAGGGCCACGGCGTCGTATCCGACGGCGTTCATCGCCCGCGCCATCGGGTGGGTCTGCCCGGTCTCGGTGATCGGTTCGACGACGTTGTAGTAGGTGGCCAGCGGAGCGCCCTGGATGGTGTCGCCGGAGTCGAAGAGCAGGGTGTTGTTGCGGCCGCGCTCGGCGCGGACCTCCTTGATCAGGCTGGCCGCCTTGGCGATGCCGATGTGGTTGCCCTCGCCGTCCTCGAACTCGGCGTCCTTGAAGTAGTCCCAGTTCAGGCAGTGGCCGTGCAGGTCGGAGGTGCCCATGACGGTGATGAGGGCGTCGCGTGCCGAGGACGCGGCCGCCGTACCGGGCCAACCGGCCAGGGCGAGGGCGCCCGCGGCGCTCAGACCTCCGAGGGCGCCGCGTCGGGAGATGCCGGGGTCCGCTGACATGTGTGTCTCCTGGGGGTGGCGGGGGTGGGTGAAACTCCCACAGGCTAGTAAGGCGCCAAGGAGCGCGGAACCGGTCAGGTGTTAACAATCGGTGCACGTTCACCGGCGTGCACCGGACAACCGTGCAGGGAGACGGGCATGTGCGGGAGCGGGGACGGGGCGGGCGAGGCGGTCCAGCGGGTGATCGAGGGGGAGCTGATGCTGTTGGAGCCCCGCGTGCGCGCCTCACGCAGGCTCGCCGCGGAGCTGTTGGACGCCGAGTTCACCGAGGTCGGCAAGTCGGGCAGGCACTGGGACCGGACGTCGATGCTGGCGGAGCTGGCCACCATGGACGCTTCCTCGGGGGCCGCCGGGCCGGAGGCCGAGGCGGGGAAGACCGGGCCGGGGCGCGGCCGGGTGCGGGTCAGCGACATGGTGGGCAGGCTGCTCGCTCCGGACCTGGTGCACCTGACCTATGCCACCGAGGTCGACGGCACCCGTGCCCGGCGCAGTTCGTTGTGGCGCCGGGGCGCGGACGGCACGTGGCGGATCTACTACCACCAGGGCACTCCCGTCCCCTGACCAGTGGGGGAGACGGCGGCGAGAGGCGGGAAAAGCGGCCTTGACCCGGTGAACTGGATCACTTATGTTCGCCTAAAGCACAATTGTTCGCAAAACGTACATCCATGGGTTGTCGCGAGGTTCGGGCGCCCCGTCCTGGTCCACACCGACCGTCGGGTCAGCGACCCCCCTTCCCGACCGCCGACCGACTCAGGAGACACAGATGCGCCGACAGTTGACAGCCCTCCTCGGCATAGCCGTGCTTGTCCCGGCCACGGCCTGCGGCGGTGCCGAGGAAGGGGAGGGAGACGGACTACGACAGGTGACCGCCGGCGCGATCCCCATCGTGGACGTGGCCCCGCTCCACCTGGGAGTCGAACAGGGATTCTTCTCCGACCGCGGCATCGACCTGGAAATCCAGCCGGGCTCCGGCGGTGCCGCCGCCATCCCCGGCGTGATCAGCGGCAACTTCGAGTTCGCCTTCGGCAACGTCGTCTCGGTCATGGTCGCCCGCGACCAGGGCCTGCCCCTGAAGATCTTCTCCAACGGCGTGGCCTCCAACGGCGAGCAGGGCGCCGACTTCAGCGCGGTGTTCGTCCTGGACGACAGCCCCGTCCAGGACGCCGCCGACCTGGAGGGCATGACGGTCGCCGCCAACAACCTCAAGAACATCGGTGACACCACCGTCCGCCAGTCCGTCCGCAAGGCCGGAGGCGACCCCTCCAGCGTCGAGTTCGTCGAGATGGGCCTGCCCGACATGGTGCCCGCCCTGGAGAACGAGCAGGTGGACGCGATCTGGCTGGTCGAACCCTTCACCACCATGGCCGCCGAGGCCGGGCACCGCGAGATCGCCTCCAACCTCGTCGACACCCACCCCGACCTCACCGTGGCGGCCTACTTCACCTCCGAGAGGATGCTCGACCAGGACCCCGAACTGATCGCCGACGTCGAGGCCGCGCTACGCGAGTCCCTGGCCTACGCCCAGGACAACCCCGACGAGGTCCGCCGGATCGTCCCCACCTACACCGAGATCGACCAGGCCCTGCTGGACCAGCTCCGCCTGCCCCGCTGGCCCGCGGAGGTCGACAAGGAGTCCGTCGGCGTCCTGGCCGACCTCATGCTCCAGGACGGGCTCATCGAGAGCGAGGCGGACCTGGAGGCGCTGTACCAGTGAGGGCCTCCTGATCCAGGGCCGCGCCGTGCGCCCCACCAGCACCACCAGAAGGAAAGACGTGCCCGACCAGACCGGCCCCACGGTCCGCGAGCGGACCCTGGACCTCATGCGCGAGCTGGGGCTGACCACGCTCTTCGCCAACCCCGGCTCCACCGAGGTCCCCTTCCTCGTGGACCTGCCCGACGACATCGACTTCGTCCTGGCACTGCACGAGGGGTCGGTGGTGGGCATGGCCACCGGCTGGGCCCTGGCTCGCGAGCGCCCGGCGCTGGTACAGATGCACACCACCGCCGGGCTCGGCAACGCCGTCGGCGCACTGGCCACGGCACGCGTCAACCGTGCGCCGCTCGTGGTCCTGGTCGGCCAGCAGGACCGCCGCCACCTGGCCCAGGAGCCCTTCCTCGCCGGGAGGCTGGAGGGGCTGGCCGGGGACTACCCCGTCGCCGTCCACCGACCCGTGCGCGCCCAGGACGTGCCCGGAGCGATCGTGCGCGCCCACCACCAGGCCGTGCACGGGTCGGGCCCGGTCCTGGTCGTGGTCTGTATGGACGACTGGGAGCGACCGGCCGGCCCCGACCGCTCCGGCGACGCGCCGGTACGGGTCGCCCGTCCCGCCCACGTGGCCGCCGACGACCCCGCGGCCGCCGAGGTCGCCGCGTTCCTGGACGCGGCGACCGACCCGGCCCTGGTGGTGGGCGCGGGTGCCGACGGCGCCCCCGCATGGCGGGCCCTGACCACCCTCGCCGAACGCCTGGGGACGCCCGTGTACCAGGAGAGCTTCGGAGCGCGCGCCGGCTTCCCCCAGGACCACCCCCTGTTCGCAGGACACCTGCCCGCCGAGCGCTCCCGGCTGCGCCGGGCGCTGCGGGGGCATGACGCGGTGCTCGCGGTGGGCGCACCGGTCCTGCGCCAGTACGTCTACGCCGACGGCCCTCTCGTGGACCCCGGCACCCGGCTGGCGGTGATCTCGCAGGATCCGGAGGAGGTCCATCGCGGTCCCGTCGAGTTGGCCGTCCTCGCACCGGTCGCGTCCTTCACCGCCGTGGTCGCCACCCTGGTGCGCGGGCGTTCCCGCGCCGGTGCCCGGGCGGCGGCCCCCGTGGCGGCTTCCGAGGAGTCGGCTCCCCCGGAGCCGGGAGAGCCGCTGCGCGCCGCGCACGTCCTACGGGAGCTGGCACGGCGGATCACACCGGACACGGTCGTGGTGGAGGAGACCCCCTCCAGCCGCCCCCAACTGCACCGGCTGCTGCCCGCCCGGGCGCCCCTGGGCTTCCTGTCCGCGGCCATGGGCGGGCTGGGCTTCGCGCTGCCCGCCGCGACCGGTGTGCGCATGGCCGCCCCGAAACGCCCGGTGGTGGCGGTCGTGGGGGACGGGTCCGCCCTCTACCAGGTGCAGGCACTGTGGAGCGCCGCACGCTACCGGGCCGGAGTGCTGTTCGTGGTGCTCTCCAACGGCCGTTACGCGGTCATGGACCGCCTCGCCGAAAACGGTGGCAGCGGCGGCGGCAAACCGCCCTGGCCCGCCTTCCCCGAGGTGTCCCTGGCCGCCCTGGCCAGCGGGCTGGGCTGCCCCGCGGTGCGGGTCCGTACCCACGCCGAACTGTGCCGGGTCCTGGAGGAGACCGTGCCCGGCCTGGCCGAGCGGGAGGAACCCCTGGTCCTCGACGTCACCGTCGCACCGGATCCCGCGTTCCAGCCCTGAGACCGCGATGTTCTCCGGCCCCGGTGACCGGGGAAGGACGCATCTGCGGACCGACGCCTCCCACGTCCCCGCGACCGAGAACCGACGAACACCACCCGCATCCGAAGGGAAGTCGAAGTCCACATGGCACCCAAGTCCCAACCGCCCTACCGGGCCGACCACGTCGGCAGCCTCCTGCGCCCCGAGAAGCTGCTGCGTGCGCGCGACGACCACGCCAGAGGTGAGATCGGCGACGATCGACTGCGCGAGGTCGAGGACGAGTCCGTTCGCGAGGTCGTGCGCATGCAGGAGGAGGTGGGGCTGCGGTCGGCGACCGACGGCGAGTTCCGCCGGGCCTCCTGGCACATGGACTTCATCTACCAGTTGGGCGGTGTGTCCAAGGTCCAGGACGAGCTGACGGTCACCTTCCACAACGACCAGGGCGACATCGAGTTCACCCCCTCGGGGCTGCGGATCGCCGACAGGATCCGCTTCGAGCGGCCCATCTTCGCCGAGGCGTTCACCTTCCTGCGCCAGACGGTCACCCAGAACACCCCCAAGCTGACCATCCCCTCGCCGAGCATGGTGCACTACCGCGGCGGTTCGGCCTCCATCGACCCGCAGGTCTACCCCGACCAGGAGGAGTTCTGGGCGGACCTGTCGGCGGCCTACGCGGCGCAGATCCGCGCGCTGGGCGAGCTGGGCTGCACCTACCTGCAACTGGACGACACCAGCCTGGCCTACCTCAACGACCCCGGCCAGCGCGGGATGCTCGACGAGCGCGGCGACGACAGCGACCAGCTGCACGTGCGCTACATCCGTCAGATGAACGCCGCCCTGGCCGACCGGCCCGAGGGCATGAACGTGACCACGCACATGTGCCGGGGCAACTTCCGCTCCTCGTGGGTGGCGCGCGGCGGCTACGACTACGTGGCCGAGGAGCTGTTCAACGAGCTGGACGTGGACGGGTTCTTCCTGGAGTTCGACGACGAGCGCTCGGGCGGCTTCGAACCGCTGCGCTTCGTCCCCGAGGGCAAGTACGTGGTGCTGGGCCTGGTCACCACGAAGAGGGGTGAACTGGAGAGCAAGGACGAGCTCAAGCGGCGCATCGAGCAGGCCAGCCGCCACATCCCGCTGGAGCAGCTGTGCCTGTCCCCCCAGTGCGGGTTCTCCTCCACCTTCGAGGGCAACGACCTGACCTACGACGAGCAGGTCGCCAAGCTGCGGCTGATCGTGGAGACCGCCCAGGAGGTCTGGGGGTAGGTCCGGCCTCCGCCGCGGGGACGCGGCACGTGTTCGCCGGGGGCCGCGCGAGCGCCTTCGGCGAACACGCCGCTCCGCGGGGTCAGGCCCCGGCGAGCAGCAGGAACAGCGGCATCCTCCGGCGGCGTGCGTACTCCTACTCCTTCGCCCCGAAGTCTCGTTCAGGAGCGCTCGCGCAGCTTGGCGCGAAGCTCGCCCACCGTGCGCGCGCTCAGGGCGCTCAGCTCGCCGGGAACGGGCACCCGCCGCGTGGCGTACAGCCGCTCAACGGTCCCGTTCCAGGGGTGGCACGGTCCGATGTCCCAGGTGTCGCCGAACTCGGCGTCGAGCTGGTCCACGTGGGGCCGGACGAGGTCGAGGGCCCTCCTCTGCTCGGGGGTGAGCTGGAGGCCCTTACGTGACTGCCTCACAACGCCACCTCGCCCTCACGAAGCGGCCTGCCGATGCGGTGGGGCGGGCACTTGAGGAGCCGCTCAAGCTGCTCGGCGGTGTCGCCGTGCAACGTGGGGTCGAAGGTGCTGTGGGGGTTGAGGTTGGTCGCCACCCAGCCGGAGAGCACGTCACCGTTCCGGCTGCGCCACACCCTCCAGCCCGGGTACTCGCGGTTCAGCCTGTCCAGCTCGTTCTGGTCACGCTGAGGAGTCGTAGAGTCCATGAGAGCGATGGTGGATCCGTCAAGGGGGCGCACTGTTCCAAGATGGAACATCCTCGTCTCCCAAGGTCAGGCAAGCCGAGGGCGTACACCTCATGTACGCCCTTCGAGACACGTACCCCTTCACGGTGTGGGCACCTTGGCGAGGGTGTCGGCGACCTGACGCCACCCCGGGAGGCTGCGGGCGGGGTTGCGCAGGAGGGTGACATGGGGAATCTCCTCCAGGAGGCGGAGGCTGCCGTCCCAGGTGGGGTGGCCTGAGAGCCCGTCCCCGGCCTTGGGGACCAGGAACGTGGGGACGCCGCGCCCGATCATCTCGCAGACGAGCGCAACGGCGAAGGTGTCCGTAATGCCGAGCACCGTCTTGTTCGTGCTGTTGAACGACCAGGGGCAGGCGAGGACCGCATCCGGAGGCGGCAGGCTCCTGCCTGTGCCGGGGCGGCGGAAGTCCACGCGCACCGGTTCCTCCGTCAGAGCCCCCAGTTCGTCGAGGTCGTGGAAGCGGGTGCCCGTCGGCGTACACAGGACGGCGACCCGCCACCCCTCGCCTTGGAGCAGGCGGACCAGGTCGGGGGCGGTCTCCTCCGGCGTCGTGGACGCGCCGGAGAGCGTGAGGTAGAGAGTTCGCATGCGGCCAGTCTGGCCGTCAGATGCGCATGCGCGCTACGAGGCCCCTGAGATCTTCGGAGAGGACCCTGTGGCGGTCCTGAAGGTGGGTCGCGACGGTACGCGCGAACGGGTGGTAGCGGGTCATTTGGGGGGCGACGCGCTCTGCCGTCAAGAGCCGCGAGAGTGCTTGCTTGTTGCGGCCTTGCTCCATGTGGACGCGTGACATGTCGATGAGGTGGTGTGAACGGCGCTCCCTGGCCAGGCTGTTGAGTGCATTCAGGGAGATGGCCGCATCACGCCGGACCGCCTCGTCGTAGTCGCCCAGTTCGGTCGCCACCGCCGCGCCGTGGATCAGGATGTTCGCAGGCGAGAAATACGTGCTGTATTCGTCCAGATGAGGACGGCCCGCCCTCGCGCTGATCTCAGCTGCCTGCTCAAAGTGGTCCCAGGCACTCCCAGCGTTGCCCAGGCGGCCCGCGAGAACGGCCGCCCGCAGGTAAAGCGCCCCTGACACCTCCACGTCGCCGGGCCGTCCCTCCTCGATCATCGTCGTACACCGCTCCAGGAGCCGGACGGCTGCCGTGAGAGCGCCGTGGTTCATGAGCACGAGGGCACGCCGCCACGTGATGATCAGGGGGAGGTGCGGGTCTCGCGAGAGCACGGCGAAGCGAGCCGCCTCCTTGAACATGGAGTCCGCCAGGTCGCTGTAGCCCAAGCGGCGGGACAGCTCTCCGGCCGCGCAGAAGACGTCGGACAGCAGCCGCCACACCCGTGGGTCGTCCGCGTCGTGCGCGTGGAAGCTCAGCTCCTCCATGACCGCTGGGAGGGACGCCCCGAGCTGCACGTGGCGGGCCAGGCGTCGAAGCCGTTTGGCGTTCTCCAGTTCGCTGGCCAAAACCTTCAGGGGACGCGGAGGGCCCTCCAACTCGGGCGACAGGTCCGACCATGCCAGGGCGCGGCGCAGATCGGGAATGGCCTGATGGACACGGTCGGTCGAGGGGGTGTCGCCCCGGTAGGGCTGCCCGTACAGCTCGCTCATGTCCACCTTGAGCGCATCCGAGACGGCCGCGATGAAGGCGGGGGTGGCGGCCTTGTGCCCGGCCTCCACCTGTGCGATATGGGAGCGGGCGTAGCTGGTGCGCTGCGCGAGTCCCTGCTGCGTCAGTCCGCTCCGCTTTCTGGCGCGGGCCACGCGGGCTCCAACGCCGTCCGAGGGCCTGGGGGTTTCGTGCTCGGCCACATGCTCGCCCTCCGTGCAGGAGTGGGATTCCAGCGTAAGCGGTGGCGAGTGAGAGGCGGCGGACTTCCCGATCGCTCTCTCCCGAAGGACGAGTCCGGGAGGCCCGGCCCTCGCTCGCGGACACGCCGCTCCGCGGGGTCAGGCCCCGGCGATCAGCAGGAACAGCGGCACCCTCCGGCGGCGCGCGTACTCCTGCTCCTTCGCCCCGAACAGCTCCCGCGCGGGGGCGCACTCACGCAGCGCGGTGAGGGCGAACCCGGCCCCGTGCAGTGCCCGCACATGGTCCTCCACCGTGCGGTGGTACCACGTCACCGGCTCTCCCATCCACACGCGCCGGCGGGGACCGGTGTCGAAGTAGCCGTCCACCACCCATTCCCGCCGAGGCCCGCCGGTGCCTTCACTGGTGTCGTTGCAGGTCAGCACCGGATGTGGAACCGTGAACACCACACGCCCTCCCGGACGCAGCCACCGCCGCGCCGAGGCGAGCACCGGGGCGACGTCGTCCACGTAGTGCAGCGCCATCCGGGAGACGACCAGGTCGAAACCGCCCGGCGGGGCGGTGAACTCCTCCATGTCGGCCCGCTCGACCCTGCCTCCGGTGTCCCGCAGGCGGGAGCGGGCCCGCTCCACCATCGCCGCGGAGCCGTCCACGCCCAGGTAGCTCCGGCACCCCGCCTCCAGCAGGATCCGTCCCAGGTCGGCGTCACCGCATCCCAGGTCGAGCACGTCCAGCCCCTCGGCCGGCCCCAGCTCCTCCAGGAGCGCGGGCTCCTCCATCACCGTGTTCGGGCTGGACACTCCGCCGTGGCGGTGCTCGCCGTAGCGGTCGGACATCCGGGGCAGGTCGTAGAAGGACGATCCGCGCGGGGGCACGTTCGGGGGGTGGGATGCGCTCATGCTCCGGACACTAAGCCCACCGGCTCCGCCGGGAGGCCCCGGCCCTCCCGGCCGCTCAGGGGGAGGCCTCCGGCCGATCCGGCGGCACCGGCTCGGCTGCTTCGGCGGTGCGGCCCAGCTCGGCCCTGAGCGCGCGGACCTGCTCGGTGAGCTCGCGCAACTGCTCCCGCGTGGCCGTGTCGGTCTCCTGCGCGTGCTTGTCGGAGCCGTCGTCGACGCGCTGGACGAGCCAGGTGGACAGCGTGCCGGTGATGACACCGAGCAGGCCGATCCCCATGATGAAGAGGAAGGCGGCGATCAGGCGACCGGTGCCGGTGACCGGGTAGAAGTCTCCGTAGCCGACGGTGGACACCGTCACCAGCGACCACCAGAACGCGTCGGTGAGCGTGGTGATGTTGGCTCCGGGGGCGTCCTGCTCCGCGCGCAGGATGCTCAGCGAGGCCATGAGGAGCATGATGACGGTGATACCCGCGGTGTACAGGATCACGTTCCCGCGCAGGGAGACCGACATGTGGCGGTGCAGCAGCGACAGGACGGTCAGGAGCCGGACCAGTTGCAGGGGGCGCAGCATCGGCAGCACCACGATCATCAGGTCCAGCAGGTTCCCGCGGATGAACGTCCACCGGTTCGGCGCCAGGTACAGGCGTGTGGCGTAGTCGGCGGCGAAGACCACCCACACGGCCACGAGGAGTACCTCGCAGAACTCCCGCCAGTTCTGTGACAGGCCGGGGTCGAGGATGGGCCAGGCGTAGGCGGCGACGAAGACCAGCGCCGCGCCGACCAGGGGCAGTTCGGTGACGGAGCGCCAGCGGGTCAGACGTTCCTGTGACCTGGGAGGACTGGGAGAGGACGAGCTGTGTTGTTCCACGCTCCGATTCGACCAAACGCTTCCGCGCAGACCAAATCCGGGGAGGGGCGAACCGCTTCGGGGCCGTCCACAGGCACGGTGCACAAATGGTGGCCGATGAGCGGTCCGCGATACGGTTATGGGCATGGAAAACGCACCGACACGACCGTCCACGTCGGTTGAGGACTACGTGAAGGTCATCTACGACCTCCAGGAACGCGGCACCGGACCCGTGACCATCTCCGGTATGGCCGAGCGCCTGTCGGTGTCCAACTCCTCGGTGTCGGGCATGCTCCGCAAACTCAGCGAGCTGGGCCTGGTGGAGCACCGGCGCTACGGCGCGGTCACCCTCACCGAGCCCGGGACCAAGGCGGCGCTTTCGGTGCTGCGCCGCCACCGTTTGTTGGAGACCTACCTGGTCGCCGAGTTGGACTACTCCTGGGACGAGGTGCACGACGAGGCCGAGATCCTCGAACACGTGGTCTCGGACAAGTTCGTCGACCGCATAGCCACCCACCTGGGCGACCCGGTGGTCGACCCGCACGGGGACCCCATCCCCACCCGCGACGGCCACATCGTCCAGCACGAGAGCGTGCTGCTCTCGGAGGCGGACAAGGGTGTCAGCGGGGTGATCGTGCGCGTCAACGACACCGAGCCCGACCTGCTGCGCTACCTGGCCGAGATCGAGCTCGGCATCGGGATGCGCGTGGAGGTGGTCGAGCGCCGGCCCTTCGCCGGGTCGATGCAGCTCACCGTGCGCCCCGACGAGGACTCTCCCGAGCGCTCCCAGTCCCTGGGCCTGGTGGCCGCCGAGTCCCTGTGGATCAGCACCGACGGCAACGGGTAGGGATTTTCCAGGAACATCGCCACCGCCCAAAGCAAATGAATACTGTGGGTGACGAGAACGATCCGACACCCGGAGACATCGAAATGCCCACGGAGGATACGGAGCAGACCTGGTTCCCGCCGCGGGCGGTGGAACCGGTGGCCGAGGTGGTCTCTCCGGAGTCGGAGCTGCGCGACCGACAGCGCGAGCCGCAGTTGTAAACCGAGGCCGGCATCCCCAGCTTCTGGCCGCGCGAAGCCCTCGCCACTGCTGTCCGGGGGTCGCCGAAAGCCAGAGCCATCCGGTACCGGGCAAAGCACACGGCGAGACCGGACCACTCGGAGATCCCCGCTTGTCCTACCTCCCGACCAGGCGAAAAGCGGCGTCGGTCGGTGTGGGTCAGGGGTGGGGGGACGACACGACGACCTCGGTCGGATAACCGTCGGGCGGCGCGGCGATCGTGTCGGCGACGACGGCGGCGACCGTCGCGGGCCGCACGCACGCCGCGGGGTCGAAGTCACGGCCGAAGGCCGCCCTGACCGCGCGCAGCAGCGCCGTGTCGGTGCCGCGCGGGTACACGCTGGTGACCCGTACACCGTGTGCGGCCTCCTCGGCGCGCAGTGCGTCGGCGAGCTCGCGCAGCCCGGCCTTGCTCGCGGTGTAGGCCGACCAGCGCGGAACGCCGTGCACGCCCGGAGCCGCGTTGACGAACACGACATGGCCCCGCGCGGCACGTAGAGCGGGCAGCAGTGCCCGGGTCGCCTCGGCCGGGCCGACGAGGTTCACCGCCAGCACGTCGGACCACGTGTGCCATGAGGTCTCGGCGACGCCGGCCACCGGAGCGACCCCGGCGCAGTGGACCAGGGCCGCCACCCGTTCACGGCCCGCGCCCAGTGCGGCCGGCCCCTCGGGTTCACGCAGGTCGATACGCGCCGCGGTGACGCCCTGATGGTGGTCGCAGAGGCGGCGAAGCCGCTCTCCGTCGCGCCCCGCGGCCGTCACCGGGTGGCCCCGCCGCGCGAGTTCGGCGACCACCGCGGAGCCGATTCCACCGGTGGCGCCGGTGACCATGATCTCGCCCTGAGCGTCCATGACGCGATTCTGCCAGTGCGCACGGGTCCGACGCGGGTGCCCCGGCACGGACGGGAGGGCCGCCCAGGAGAGCCGGTCGTGCTATCGAGGAGTCAACAGACAGAACTCATGGCCGTCGGGGTCCGCCATCACCACCCGGCCGACCTCGCCCTGACCGATGTCGGTGCGGGTCGCTCCGAGGGAGACGAGGCGGTCCGCCTCAGCCTGCTGGCCACCGTCGGCGGGTGGAGCGAGGTCCAAGTGCAGCCGGTTCTTCGTCCCGGTCCTCGGCATCAGTGGCGGACCGCCCCAGGTGATCTTCGGGCCGCCGTGCGGTGAGCGGATCGCGGTTTCCTGATCCTGGTCCCAGACCAGCGGCCATCCCAGCGCCCGGCTCCAGAAGTACCCGGCCTCCTGCGAGCCCTCGCAGGCGACCGCTCCGACGAATCCGCAGTCGGCAAGGAAGTCGTTGCCCGGCGCGATGACGCAGAACTCGTTGCCCTCGGGGTCGGCGAGCACCACGTGGCCCTCCTCCGGAAGTTGCCCGACGTCGATGTGCCGGGCACCCAGTTCGAGCGACCTGGCCACGGTCTGGCGCTGGTCGTCGAGGGAGGTGCTCGTGAGATCGAAGTGCATCTGGTTGGGGCCGGACTTCTGTTCCCGGGTGTCGACGAATCGGATCCGGAACCCGGTGTCGTCGGTCGGCACGAGCGTGACGCCCTCGTCGGGGTCGTCGGTCGTCTCCCAGCCCAGGACGCCGGACCAAAAGCGCGCGAGACCGACCGGGTCGTTCGCGTCGAAGCAGAGCGCGATGAGTCGGGACGTCATTCCTCTGCACACCCTCGATCCGCTGGTTCACAGGGGCGCGACCAGGGCGCGCCTTCGAGCACGGGGGCCGACAACGCTACGCACCCGGAAACCGACAAGCAACCCGATTCGGTCAGGGACGGGGGTCTCGTTTCTCGGAGCCGGATCCCCGGGCTCTGGGACCACGTGATCTCAGGAAGGGCGCCGTGGGACGTCGTGGACACCCGACCGGAATCCAGCGCCGCTGAGCCGCCGCCCGGTCCGGGGCCGGCCGCGGGTGCGCGCCACCCGCCGGTCGGCCCCGGACCGGGCACCACGGCCGGGCCCGTCTCACCCCTGGGCGCGCACGCCCGCGACACCGTCGTCGATGACGAACCGCGCCCGGTCGCTGATGGGCGCGCCCGGCTCGCTCACGTAGTCCACGATCCGGTAGTCGACCGTCCACTCGGTGGGCGTGACGACGTTGCGCACATAACCCCGTTTGCGGTTGATGAACCTGATGTGGGGGTTCTGTCGCAGCTGCACCGCGTCACCCGGGTTCTGGTCCGCGCCGTCGCCGCCGCTGGTGAAGGACGTGCCCACCAGCTCGGTGGCCACCGTCGCCGACTCCGGGGCGTCGAAGTCGGCCTTGACGTCGCACACGTAGTTGGCGTGCACGTCACCGGTGATCACCACCCCGTTGCGCACGCGCGCCAGCCGGTCGCGGACCTCGTCGCGCTCGACGCGGTAGCCGTCCCAGGCGTCGTTGCTGAAGTTGGTCGCCTCGCCGTCGAGGAAGTCGCGCTGGGAGAAGAACACCTGCTGGGCGAGCACGTTCCAGCGGGCCCGCGAGGAGGACAGCCCCTCGAACAGCCACTGCTTCTGCCCGGCGCCCAGCAGGGTGCGTGAGGGGTCGCCGTGCCCGGAGTCGCCCACCTGCGGGTCGCGGTACTGGCGGGTGTCGAGCATGTGCATGTCCACCAGGTCTCCGAAGGACAGCCTGCGGTGGAGGCGCAGGTCGGGGCCGTCGGGCCGCTGGGCGCGGCGCAGCGGCATGTGCTCGTAGTAGGCCTTCATCGCCTGGGCGCGCCGCCGGAGGAACTCCTCGGCCGACACGTCCTCCCCGTTGGACTGCTCGTCGGCCCAGTTGTTCTCCAGCTCGTGGTCGTCGAAGACCACCGCCCACGGGAACGCGGCGTGCGCCGCCTGGAGGTTGGCGTCGCTCTTGTACTGGGCGTGCCGGATCCGGTACTGGGTCAGGGTGCGGGCCTCCACCTGGGGGATGTGCCCTCGGCCGATGCCGCCCTGGGCGCCGCTCTCGTAGATGTAGTCGCCCAGGAAGGCGACCAGGTCCAGGTCCTCGTCGGCCAGGTGCGCCTGGGCGGTGTAGTGGCCGCTGGTGTAGCTCTGGCAGCTGGCGAACGCGAAGGAGAACCGGTCCAGCCGCATCCCCGGGGGAGGAGCGGTCTTGGTCCGGCCGACCTGGCTGATCTCGGTGCCGACGCGGAACCGGTAGAAGTACTCGGCGCCGGGCCGCAGCCCCTGGGCCTCCACGTGCACCGAGTGGGCGGCGTCGGGGCCCGTCTCCACGGTCCCGGAGGTGACGACGCGGCCGAAGCCCTCGTCCTCCGCCACCTGCCACTCGACCTCCACCCGCCGGTCGGGCATGCCGCCGAGTCCGTCCTCGGCGAAGGGGTTGGGGGCCAGGCGGGTCCAGAGCACGACGCTGCTGTGGAAGGGGTCGCCGGAGGCGACGCCGAGGGTGAAGGGCTCGCCGATACCGCTCGGTCTGGCGGCGGTGTCCGCGCGGGCCTCGGTGCTCCACGCGGTGCCCAGAGCGACGGCTCCCAGGGTGGCCGCGCCGCCGACCAGGGCCTGGCGCCGGGTGGTGCGCGCGGTCGGGGCCGCGGGGACGGTCGCGGGGGCGGGGGCTCGGACGGGTGTGCGGGGGGCTTCCGGCATGCACGGTCTCCTGACGGGTTACGGGGGAAGCCCGACCTCGTGACGGATCGGGCGGGGGACCGTGTCCCATCCGGCCACAGGAGGCGGAACGTCCCAACCACCGCGTGGTGAACGTTGGTCCCCCATGGGTGACTAGCAGGTGACGGACCGTTGCGACGCAGGTCAGGGGCACAACACGCCGGGAAGGGGGAAAACCTGTTGATCGCCCCCCGCCGGAAGATCATGATCAGGCGAGTCACCGGCAGTTACACAGCGAGGAGCAACGGCGTGCGGCGATCCGACGGAACCTTCGAGACCAGCATGTGGACACGAGTTCCCGAGGACGCCTTTGCCTTCCGCTCCCGCAACCCTGAACATCGGCATCGTCGCGCACGTCGACGCCGGTAAGACCAGCCTCACCGAGCGCCTGCTCTTCGACGCCGGCGCCATCGACCGCCTCGGCAGTGTGGACTCCGGCGACACGCGCACCGACAGCGGCCGCATCGAACGCGAGCGCGGCATCACCGTGCGCACCGCCGTCGCACCGTTTCGCGCCGGCCCCGTGCAGATCAACCTCATCGACACCCCGGGCCACACCGACTTCGTGGCCGAGGTCGAACGCGCCCTGTCCGTACTCGACGGCGCGGTCCTGGTCCTGTCCGCGGTCGAGGGCGTCCAGGCCCACACCCGGTCGCTGACGCGCGTCCTGCGCGAGGCGGGCCTTCCCACCGTGCTGTTCGTCAACAAGGCCGACCGCCGCGGCGCGCGCCCGGACGGGGTGCTCGCCGACATCAGGCGCCTGCTGTACCCGCACGTGCTGGCGCTCAACCGGGTCCACGGCGCGGGCACGCCCGACGCGCACACGCTGCCCCTGGCACTGGAGGACCCCGCCGTCGCCTCCCGGGCCGCCGAGGTCCTCGCCGAGCGTGACGAGGACCTGCTCACCCGCTTGGTGGAGGACCTGCCCCTGCCCGACCCGCTCCGGCTGCGCGGGATCCTGGCCCGGCAGGTCGCGCACGGGTCGGTGTGTCCGGTGGTGTTCGGATCGGCCCTCACCGGCCGGGGCACACCGGAACTGGTGGATGCGCTGACCTCCCTGTTCCCGGTGAACGCGCCCGGGCCGGGCACGGGGGAGCCGCACGGCACGGTGTTCTCCATCGAACGCTCGGCCTCGGGGGAGAAGACCGCCTACCTGCGGCTGCGCTCGGGCCGTCTGGCCGCCCGCGAGAGCGTCCTCTTCGAGCGTCCCGACGGGGACCCGCACCGGGGCCGCGTCACCCACCTGGAGGTGGTGGGCGCCCGGCCCGGTGAGGGCCGCACCCTGGAGGCGGGACAGATCGGCCGCATCCGGGGACTGCCCGGCATCCGGGTCGGCGACCGGCTCGGTCCCGCGCCCAGCGGGTCGGCGCGGGCGGCCTTCGCCCGCCCCTCCCTGGAGTCGCTCGCACGTCCCCGACGCCCCGGGCAGGGGCCGCGCCTGCACGCGGCCCTGGCCGCGCTCGCCGACCAGGATCCGCTGATCGGCGTGCGCACGGTGCCGGGGCGGGGCGTGTCGGTACTGCTGTACGGGGAGGTGCAGAAGGAGGTCGTGGCCGCGACCCTGGCCGAGGACTTCGGCGTGGAGGCGGTCTTCGAACCCAGCAGCGTCGTGTACACCGAGCGCCCCAACGGTGTGGGCCGGGCCGTGCAGACCTTCTGGGAGCAGCCCCCGGACGGCTTCCCCGCGACCGTGGGGCTGCGTGTGGAACCGGGGGAGAGGGACAGCGGCGTCGTGTTCCGCCGCGAGGTGGAGCTGGGCGCGCTGCTGCCCTCCTTCGACCGCGCCCTGGTCGAGACGGTCCACCACACCCTGGAACAGGGCCTGTACGGGTGGCAGGTCACCGACTGCGTGGTGGTCCTGACCCACAGCGGCTTCACCCCGGGCACCACGGCCCGGGACTTTCGCTGCCTGACCCCGATGGTGCTCATGCGTGCGCTGCTGCGGGCGGGCACGCGGGTGCTGGCACCCGTGCACGCCTTCGTACTGGAGGTTCCGGCCCACTCTCTGAACCGGGTCCTGCCCCGCCTGACGGGGCTGGGCGGGCGGGTGCACGACTCCGTGCTCGACGCGCACACGTGGACGCTGACCGGGGAGATGCCCACCAGCGCCGTCCACACCTTCCAGAGCGCACTGCCCGGACTGACCGGGGGCCGGGGCCTGTGGCTGGGGCGCAGGTCGGGAAGCCGTCCGGTGACCGGCACCCCGCCGCGTCGGGCCCGCACCGACGGCAACCCGCTGAACCGGCAGGAGTACCTGATCCACCTGGGCCGGTCCGGTCCCGGCGGGCACGGCTGACCGGGGGTGGGGGGGGGGGGGGGGGGGCGGCGGGGGCCCCCCCCCCCGCCCCCCCCCCCCCACTGGCTCAG
>ML703345.1:0-110220 GCA_008638415.1 Nocardiopsis sinuspersici | reverse complement strand
GGGCCGGGCCGGGGGGGGCCGGGCTGCGGGGGGGCCCCGCGCGCGGGGCCCCGCGCGCGGGCAACCCCCGGTCAGCCCGCACCACACTTCGGATATCGGCACCCCCGCACAATACTTCGGATATCCGAAGTATGATGTGCCGTGTCGAAAGGAGAGCGACCATGGCACCGGAGAACACCCCGTACCCGAAGGCCGACCTGCGCGCACCCTCACCCTCGGGCCACCTCTACATCGCCCTGTCCGTGGCACCGCCCCACGGCCCCCTCCCGCGCCGCAGCGCCGAGCGCGACGACGCCGTCCAGGAGTGCCTGTCCCTGGCACGAACCCTGGTCGAGCGCCCCGACGTACTGCGCGCCCGGGTCTTCGAGGCGGTCCTGATGCCACCGCTGAGGGGAGCCCCCAGGTTCGACGTCACCATGCTCGTGGAGACCGACTCCCCCGAGGCCCTGGAGGGGGTACGCCGGGCCGCGGCCCCCGACAGGCTCGGCGCCGACCTGGTCATGCCCGCACGCGAGCACGCCCGGATCGGGGACACCGAGCACCCCGCGGACGGCACCTACCTGTTCAACCACTTCCGTGCCGCCGACGGCGACACGGCCGCACGCGTGTGGGAGGAGCTGACCGGCTGGTACACGGCCAAGACCGGCGTCGACAACTCAACGCCCCTGCGCGCCCTGGAGGAGTCGCCCTTCCCCCTGGTCAACTACGCGCGCCTGCCGACGGGCCCGGCATCCTTCCTGCTCAGGCAGCTTCCCCGGCCCAGCTTCCACCGGTTCGTCCGCGCCAGGCTCAGGGCCAACGGCATGACCGCCCTGCCGGTGTTCTACCGTCCGGCCTGACCTGCCCCGCACACCCGCTCTCCGGGAAGCCGCCGCGCACACCGCCGCGAGCGGCCGGACCCGGTCCGCACGCGCGCTCCCGCCCCGCGCCCACCGGTGCGAGCCGTCCGCCGAACGCCGGCCGGCCACGCTCCCGATAGCATCGGGCCCGTGAACCAGGACATGGCCGACCGGGGCGGGACCGGTGACGAGACACACGTTCCGGACCGCGCACTGGTCGAGGGGGCACTGCGCTTCGTGCCCCTGATCGAGGCCTACTACCGGCGCGCCCACTCCGAGATGCCCGAGGAGCTGCACCGGCTGTTCACCGAGAACCGCCTCACCGCCCGGCACGGCGCGGTACTGGCACAGCTCTCCCACGGACAGGAACTCGGCGTGGGCGAGCTGTCCTCCCGCCTGGAGGTGGGCCTGTCCACCGTCAGCGAACTGGTCGGCGACCTGTCCCGGGTGGGTCTGGTGGAGCGCCGCAGCGACCCCGCCAACCGGCGGCGCGTCCTGGTGTCCCTGGCCCCGGAGCACCGCGACCTCATGCGCGCGTTCATGGCGCGCAGGGCCCGGCCGCTGCTGCGCACCTTCGAGCGGCTCTCCCCGAGCCAGCGGGAGGGGTTCGCCGCCGGCCTGGAGGCGTGGGCCCGCGAACTCCACGGCGACTGACGCCCGCCCCTCCACCGGCACCAACCCCGTCCGGCGCGGCACCGTTCTCCGCTCGGCCGCCGATGGCATCGTGGACCCGGGGCGCGCGGTGCACCCCCGGGGCGCCCGGGGGCGGACACACCGCCGCCGCTCCCGCGGACACCGCGACCCTCCGGACACGAGGACCTGCATGGGAACGGGAAGAAGGGGCAAGGAGTACGACACGCGGTGGGGCCGGTCGCTGGCGGCCACAGCCCTGATCGGTATCGGCCTGATGGCCGCGGTCGACGAGATCGTCTTCCACCAGATCCTGGCCTGGCACCACTTCTACGACCGCTCCACCCCGACGGTGGCGCTGCTGTCCGACGGACTGCTGCACGCCGGCGAACTCATCGCACTGGTCGCGGGCTTCTTCCTCCTCGCCGACCTGAACCGACGCCACGCCCTGCACCGGCGTGCCGCGTGGGCGGGCCTGCTGCTGGGCATGGGCGGCTTCCAGCTCTTCGACGGCATCATCGACCACAAGGTGCTCGGACTGCACCAGATCCGCTACGGCGTCGACCTGCTGCCCTACGACCTGGCGTGGAACGGCACGGCCGTGCTGTTGCTGGCCGCCGGAGCGCTCACGGCCTGGTGGGCACGCCGCGCACCCGGGGCCGACCGCCCGACCGCGCCGTGACGGGCCCGGCCCACCCCGTCCACGAGGGCACCGGACCGGCCCTTTGCGCCTGGGGAACGGCACCGGCCCTGGTCCTGCTCGCCATCGCCCTGCTCGCCTACACCGCCGCGGCGCGACGGGCACGGCGCACACCGCGCGGCTGGAACGGCCTGCGCACGGCCTCCTTCACCCTGGGGGTGGCGCTGCTGGCCGCCGCCCTGCTGCTGCCGTCCCTGACACACACCGCCCACCACGATCCGCGCGTCCACATGCTCCAGCACCTGTTCATCGGCATGTACGCACCCCTGGCGCTGGTCATGGCCGCTCCCCTCACCCTGGGCCTGCGCACCCTGCCGGCCACGCGGCGCCGCCCGGTGGCCCGTGTGCTGCGCAGCCGCCCCGTGCACGTCCTGGGCCATCCGGCCACCGCCCTGCTGCTCGACACCGGCGTCCTCTACCTGGTCCACCTCACCCCCCTGCACACGGCCATGCAGACCCACCCGCCGGTACAGGCCCTGGTGTACCTGCACTACCTCGCCGCCGGCTACCTGTTCGCCTGGTCCCTCGCCGGCCCCGACCCCGCACCGCGCCGCCCCGGCACGGCCACCCGGCTCACGACCCTGCTCCTGGCCATCGCCGCGCACTCGTTCCTGGCCAAACTCCTCTACGCCCACCCCCACACCTGGCCGCCGGGGGCCGCGCACACCGCACTGGCGGAGGAGGCCGCCCAACTCATGTACTACGGCGGCGACCTGGCCGAACTGCTCCTGGCCGTGGCCCTGTTCGCCGGCTGGTACCGCCGCCGGTCCCGCACACCGCGCCCCCTGGCCGAACGCGGCGCCCACGCCTATCCTGGAGCCATGTTCCAGCGACATTAAGTCCTTCACCGGTCCTCGGCCCGAGCACGCGGCCCACCGGGCGCACCCCCGCCCCGGCGCCCTCGTCCGCTCGACCGAGAGACCTCCATGACCACCTCGCCCTCGCGCGCGGCCCACGCACGCGCGCTCCGCCTGACCCGGCCCCTGTACGCCTACGCGGCACTGGGGGAGTTCGTCCTCCTCTACCCGCTGTACGCGGTCCTGTTCGACCAGAGCGGCCTGTCCGTCGCCCAGATCAGCTCCCTGTTCGCGGTCTGGTCCCTGACCTCCGTCGCCGTGTCCGTGCCCGCCGGGGCCTGGGCCGACGTGGTGCCCCGCCGCTATCTGCTGGCCGCCGCACCGCTCCTGTCCGCCGCCGGGTTCTCGCTGTGGCTGCTCTGGCCCGGCTACTGGGCCTTCGCCGCGGGCTTCGTCCTGTGGGGCGCGGGCGGCGCCCTGGCCTCCGGGGCACTGGAAGCCCTCGTCTACACCGAACTCGGCCACCGAGGCGCCACCGAGCGCTACGCCCGGGTCATGGGTGTGGTCCGCGCCCTGGACGTGGCCGCCGTCGGAGCCGCCACCCTGCTCGCGATCCCCGTCATGGCCCACGGCGGCTACACCGCGGTCGGCGCGGGCAGCGTCACCGCCTGCGTGCTGTGCTCCCTGGCCGCGCTGGCCCTGCCCGAGCACCGCGCCGGCGCGGCGGCCGCCGACCACGCCGACGGCTCCGGCGAGGGGGAGCCCCGCGGTTACCGGGCCGCCCTGCGCGAGGGGCTGGCCCAGGCCCGCTCCAGCCGCCGGGTGCGCGGCGCGATCACGCTGGTGGTCGTGGTCTCCTCGTTCTGGATGATGCTGGAGGAGTACGTCCCCCTGCTGGCCGCCGAGTCCGGTGTTCCCACCGACACGGTGCCCGTCGTGGTGCTGGTGGTGTGGGTGTGCGTCACGGCCGGGGGCCTGCTCGCCGGCCCCGTCTCCCGCCTGCCCGTGGGAGCCCTCGCGCTCCTGCTGGGCCTGGCCGCGCCCGCCGTCGCCGCCGGCGCCCTGCTCCCGGGGCCGCCGGGGTGGGTCCTGCTCGGTGCGGGCTTCGGTGTGTGCCAGGCGGCGGGCGTGGTCGCCGACGCCCGCCTCCAGGACCGCATCACCGGCACCAGCCGGGCCACGGTCACCTCCGTGGCCGCCCTGGGCACCGACGCCCTCACCACGGCCTCCTACCCGCTGTACGCGGGGGTGTTCACCCTGACCGGCCACAGCGCCGCCTTCGCGCTGTTCGCCGCCCCCTACCTGGTGGCGGCGCTGGTCCTGGGCCGAAGCCGCCCCCGGCGGACCGCGTCGGGCGGCCGCTGAAGAACCCGCCGGGGGCCGTGCCGAAGAGACCGGCACGTTCGGTGGACGGGGCCGAACCCGACGGCTTCCACGGGCGTCTTCCCTGTGGCCGGGCGTCGAACGCCCCGGCACTGCGGGACGGGACGACGCCCGCCCCGCCGCACCGTGCCCGAGGACGGCGGGCCACGGTGCACCGGGCCGCAGGTGAGGAGGGACCGCCTGCGGCCCGGCCCCACGCCCCACCGTGTGCCCCTCCCGGTGAAAGCGCCCCTTGCGCACGTGAATAGCATCGGTTCTTGTGGCACACCAGACGACGAACACCGCGAACAGTGACGGCCCGGGCACCGCCTCCGTGCGCGGGATCAGCGTCACCTACACCGACCGCGGAGCCGGATACCCCGTCCTCTTCATCCACGGCCACCCCTTCGACCGCACCATGTGGGAACCGCAGGTCAGGGCGCTGGCCGGACGCGGCTACCGGGTGATCGTCCCCGACCTGCGCGGGTACGGGGGCAGCACCGTCGTGCCCGGAACCACCAACCTGGACACCTTCGCCCGCGACCTGTCCGCGCTCCTGGACCACCTGGGTCTGGACGTGGTGAGCGCGGTGGGGCTGTCGATGGGCGGACAGGTCGCACTGGAGCTGTACCGGCTCTTCCCCGACCGGATCGACTCGCTGACCCTGGCCGCCACCAACCCCCGCCCCGAGACCGAACAGGGTAGGGCCGCCCGCCTGGCGATGGCCGAGCGGCTGCGCGCCGAGGGCATGCGCGGCTACGCCGACGAGATGCTCGTGGGCATGATGACCGCCGACAACGTGCGGGAGCTGCCAGAGGTGGCCGACCACGTGCGCGCCATGATGTACGCGGCCCCTCCCGAGGGCGCGGCGGCCGCGCTGCTGGGCCGCGCCAGGCGCCAGGACTACGTACCCCTGCTGCGCCGGGTGTCCGCGCCGACCCTGTTGGTGGGAGGCCAGCACGACAGGTTCACCCCGCCCGGCTTCACCGAGTCCATGCACGTGATGGTCCCCGACTCGGTCGTGGAGATCATCGAGGGCGCCGGTCACCTGCCCAACCTGGAGCGGTCCGAACGGTTCAACGAGGTACTGCGCCGCTTCCTGGACCGCTGCCGCGCCCGTGTCTAGGGGCGCTGCTGCACCGACCACCGGTTCCCGTCGGGATCAGCGAAGAACACGAAGGAGTTCCACGGCTCGCCGTGCCCCTCCACCAGGGCGCCCTCACCGGTGAAGTGCTGCACCGGTGAGGCCTGCGCCCCGTGCTCGACCAGGTGGGCGCGCGCGGCCTCCACGTCGTCCACGACCAGTTGGGCGGAGAGCGAGCCGGGCGCACCGTGCTGGACCCTGCGGCTGAGCAGGACCGAGCACCCCGAACCCGGCGGAGTCACCTGGACCATGCGGTCCTCTCCCTCCCCCTTGTCGAAGTCGGCCGCGAAGCCGATCCCGGTGTAGAACTCCTTGGCCCGCGCCACGTCCCCCACCGGGGCGACGACCAACTCGATCTTCCAGTCCATGACGGCCTCCAGGGTTGCCGGGGAAGCCCTTCGACGGCTCCCACCCCCAGTCTTTCCGGCGGTGGTGACATTCGGCGGCCGTGGGAGGCGGTGCCAACGGATCCCCGGTCCCCGCCGCGCGGCCCCGGCCGGAGCCGGGGCCGCGAAGGCCGACCTCCCTCAGGCCCGCTCGACCGGCAGCCACAGGTCGCCCTCGGCGGAGGTGGGGTCCTGCCCGTAGTCCACCCTCAGGATCGAGGGCCCCTCCTTGATCCGGTAGGAGGGATGGGAGGGGAACCACTGCGCGAAAGCGTCCGCCCACATCCGCTGCAGGGACTCCGGGAAGCTCCCCGAGGGGCCCTCGAAGGGAAAGACCACCCAGGTACCCGCGGGCACCCGGAGGACCTCCATCCCCTCCGGGGCGGGCGCGGAGGTGGCCGCCGCCTGGTAGTAGTCCAGTTCGCTGCCCTCCTCCGCGGGCAGGCCGATGTCCGCGCTCACCGACAGGACACCGCGCGGCTCCTGGTCGGACAGCCGCGCCAACTCCCGGTGAACCTCTCCGCCCAGCCCTTGGACGAACTCGGTGATGGCCGGATTCTCCCCCTCGTACACCAGCGGCACCCTGGCCCTGGGTCCCACGAGGCGCAGGGCCTCCTTGTCCACGATCCGGTAACGCATGGTGGTGCTCCCCTCGACGGTCAGGCGAAACGTCATCCGCGGTTGGGAGTTGAGCACCGCGCCGGTCCTTCGGGCCTCACCCGGCCCCACGCCGTGCATGGCGCGAAACGCACGGGCGAAGGCCTCCGCCGACCCGTAGCCGTGGCGGACCGCGATGTCGAGCAGGCCCGCCTCCCCACGGAGCACCTCGGTGCCCGCGAGCGTGAGCCTGCGCCGCCGCACGTACTCCGACAGGGGCATCCCCGCCAGCGCCGAGAACAGGCGGCGGAAGTGGTGCTCGGAGGTGAGCGCGATGCGCGCCATCCCCGCCACGTCCACCGGTGCCCGGGTGTCCTCCTCGACCTTCTCCAGCGCCTGGTTGAGCCGGTCCAGCACGGTGTCCTCCCTTCCTCTTCCACCACCGACGTTAGGGACACGGCCCCCCGCCGCACCCGACAGTTGGGGACCCTCTCCGATCGGGCGCCACTTGTCTCCCGGACCACGGGGTAGTGGCAGGCCAAGGCCGGGAAATCCTTGGGCAAGGAGCGTGTCTGCATCGACGTGGCGCGCACCGAGTGAGCAGCATGGAACCGAGGATGGCCCGCAGACCGACCCCGAGAAGGAGGTGAGCGGGGCGGGGACACACGCCCCGCGGATACATGGAGCTGGGTTTTCTGCGACCTCTGTACGAGAGCGATGCTCCGGTGGCCTCGGTACACCTGGACACCAGCCGCGACAGGACCGACGCCGCCAAGGAGCTTGAGCTGCGCTGGCGCCACCTGCGCGAGGACCTGTCCTCCCAGGGCGCCGACAAGACCACCCTGGACGTACTCGAGGAAGCGGTGAGGGAGAGCTCCTCCCGGGCCTTCGGCAACCACGGCCAGTCCCTGTTCGCCTCCGAGGGGCGGCTGCTGGGCGCCTACACCCTCTCGGAGCCGCCCAGGCAGGACCACGCCCGGCTGATGCCGGTCCCCGATCCCCTTCCCCTGGTCATCGACCGGGGACGCTACCTTCCCTACGTCCTGGTGGCACTGGACCGGGTCAACGCCAAGGTGTTCGCCTACACGGCCAAGCCCTCCACCAAACCGGTCTCCGAACACGAGTTCTCCGGAGCCAACCTGCGCAACATCGACACCATGGGCCGTGGTGGACCCGGCATCCTCAGCGGTTACAACGGCCGCTTCGACGGCAAGCACTTCCCCCGCGAGACATGGCGGGAGAACGCCAGCAGGATCGCCCAGCACGTGCGCGACGCGGTCGCCGAGGTGGACGCCAGGGTCATCTTCGTCGGCGGCGACGAGGAGGCCATCGCCTTCCTGCGTGAGAACCTGGGCGAGCGCAGGCTGACCATCCCGATCAGGCTGGTCCCCGGCGGACGGGGCGGCCCCGACGCGGAGGAGCGCCTGCACGAGGCGGCCGAGGAGGCGCTGCGCGACTTCGTCATCGACGGCCATGACGACATCCTCGCCGACTACCAGCAAAAACTCGCCAACGACCAGGCGGTGGAGGGCGCCAAGGAGGTCCTGCCGATGCTCTCGGAGGCACGGGTGCAGACCCTGCTGCTGGGTGCGGAGCGCGACGGCGAATCCGAGCTGTGGGGTTCGCCCCACGAGCCGATACTGGTCGCCGACAAGCCGGCGAACCTGGACGACGCGGACGCGGCGTTTCGGGCCCCGGCCAGCGCGCTGATGCTGCGCTCGGCGCTGGCGTCGGGCGCGGGGTTCAGCGAACTGCTCGACCACGGCCACACCAGTAGCGGCACCTGCGCCATCCTGCGCTTTCCCAACACCGAGCAGCACGGGGCCTGACCGACACGGGTGGCCGCCCGCCTCCGGAGGGAAGGCGGGCGGCCACCACGCGCGGTAGCGGTCGGGCGGGAAGACCGGCGGACGGGCCCGGACGGGACCGCGCACGGGCCGTTCAGGTCCCGGTGGTCATCCCCAGCAGGGCGAGCAGCTCGGCCTCGCCGACGAAGTCGATGCGCTGGCCGCGCGCACGGTAGTCCTCGGCCCTCAGGTGCTTGGCGGTCTTGCCGGCACCGCCGTGACTCCCCACCACGAGCACATCGGTCTTCCTGGTGACGTTCTTGGCGGGGTGGCCGCCCGCCTCGGCCACACGCCGCCACACCTCGGGCTTGTCCATGGACGCGAGGTCGCCCGAGACGCACACGATGCGCCCGTACAGCGGCCCGGAGGGGTCGGCGTCGGGGGAGGGGGCGGGCAGCGGGGTCTGGGCGTCCCGCTGCCACCTGCCGAAGCGGTCCTCGCCCGGGCCGGGCGAGGACGCCGCCGCGGCCCGCTCCACCACGGGCTCGGGCACCGGGCCCCGCTGTCCGACGGCGGCCTGCATCCGGCGCAGGTCCAGCCGGGCGGCGCGGGCCAGGTCGGCCAGCGAGGAGCTTCCGTACCGGGCCATGGCGGCGATCATGATGTGCGCGGCGGCCTCGGCGTCGGCGTCGGCCCGGTGGTGGTGCACCACCCGGTGGCCGATGTGGGCGCACACCGTCGGCAGCTTGTGATCGGACAGCCCGGTCCAGGTACGCCGCGAGAGCGCCAGCGTGCACGCGTACTCCCACGCCGGGTGGGACAGCCCCGCGTGCTCACAGGCCCGACGCAGCACACCCATGTCGAAGGCGGCGTTGTGCGCCACCAGCGGGTCCCCGTCGGCGAACTCCACGATGCGCGTGTGCACCTGGGACCAGGAGGGGGCGTCGACGACGTCGGCCGCGGTGATGCCGTGCACGGCGGTGTTGTGGTGGGAGAAGAAGTCCGCCTGCCGGGGCGGCCGGATCAGGGTGGTGTACCGGTCCACGACCGCGCCGTCGCGCACCCGCACCAGCCCGACCGCGCACGCGCTGCCACGGTCGTGGTTGGCGGTCTCGAAGTCGATCGCGGTCCAGGTGTGGGACACCGAGCACCTCCTGCAACAGGGAACGGAACGAGGCTATCCGCGCGCGGGCACCGCCGTGCACGGATCCGCCGGACACGACCGGAGGAAACGACGGACGCGGCCGACGCCTCCCATCCCGCGCGCGGCCCGCTCCCTCAGCCGGAACGGAGAACACCGGCGCATCCCTTCCCCGCGGCGCCTCCTGAGGACAACCCCACCCCCCACCGGGCACGCACCGCACCGTGGACGGGCGGTCCGCCCCATGGTCCATCCCGGTCCCCGCTCCCTAGCGTGGTCACCACTCCTTTTGCGACGAGACGACGGGACCGACCATGATCACCCTGCGGGGACTGACCAAACGCTACGGAGAGACCCTCGCCGTGGACTCCCTGGACCTGGAGGTACACCCCGGCAGGGTCACCGGCTTCCTGGGCCCCAACGGCGCCGGCAAGACCACGACGATGCGCATGGTGCTGGGCCTGGACCACCCCACCTCCGGCCAGGCCCTGGTCCGGGGCCGCCCCTACCGCGAACTGGACCGGCCCCTGCACCACGTGGGCGCCGTCCTGGACGCCCGGGCCGTACACCCCGGCCGCAGCGCCCGCGCCCACCTGCTGTCGCTGGCCCGCACCCACCGCATCCCCGACCGCCGTGTGGACGAGGTGCTGCAGACCGTGGGCCTGTCCGAGGTGGGACGCAAACGCGCGGGCGCCTTCTCCCTGGGCATGAGCCAGCGCCTGGGCATCGCCGCCGCACTGCTGGGCGACCCGGACCTGCTGATCTTCGACGAACCGGTCAACGGCCTGGACCCCGACGGTGTGCGCTGGATCCGCGACCTGATGCGCTCCCTGGCCGAGGAGGGGCGCACCGTGTTCGTCTCCAGCCACCTCATGAGCGAGATGCAGCTGACCGCCGACCACCTGGTGGTGATCGGCCGCGGGCGCCTCATCACCGACGCGCCCCTGGCCGAGGTGCTGGGCAACAGCGCCTGGACGGCCGTGCTGGTCCGCGCACCCCACCCCGAGGACCTGGTCACCGCCCTGGAGGGCGAGGGAGCGAAGGTGGAGCTCCCCGGACCGGGCGAACTGGTCGTCACCGGCGTGCCCATCGAACGGGTCGGAGAACTGGCCCACCGGACAGGGGTGGCCCTGCACGAGCTGAGCACCCGTGACGCCTCCCTGGAACAGGCCTACCGCGAACTGACCGCCGACAGCGTGCAGTACACCACCGAAAGCAGGAACCGACCGTGACGACCCCCACCAGGCCCCCGGTCCCCGCCGCCCCCTCCACCGACCGCGCCCCCGGCCCCGCGCGGGCCCTGTCCGACCTGGCCGCGACCACCTCCGCCGAATGGGTCAAACTCCGCTCGGTGCGCTCCACCTGGTGGGGACTGGCCACAGCCCTGCTCCTGATGGCCGTGGTCGCACCGGGCGCGGCGGTCTCGGTCATCAGCAACATGCAGAACGGCCTCGTCCCCTCCGCCGACGTGCCCGCCTCGGAGATGGCGGTCTACGCCACCATGTGGGTCGTGCAGTTCGCCGTCATCGCCGTGGCGCTGCCGGCCGTCACCTCCGAGTACTCCTCCCGCTCCATCCACTCCACCCTGCAGGCGGTACCGGCGCGGGTGCGCATGCTCACCGCGAAGGTCCTCTCCCTGGCCGCCACCGTGTTCGTGGCCACCGTGGTGATGGGCACCGTCGGTACGCTCCTGGCCCACCTGGTGATGCTGCACCCGGTCTTCGAGGGCTACGGCACCCTGCACCCGAAGGACGCCGCCGTGGACGTGGTACGCATGGCCGTGTACCTGACCGCGGTGTCCGTGCTCACCGTGGGAGTCGGTACCGCACTACGGTCGGCGGCCGCCGCCCTGACCACGGTGTTCATGCTGATCCTGGGCCTTCCGGTGATGCTGTTGCTGATGGGCAGCGAAATGGGCGTCCACCTCGCCGGCCGGCTGCCGTTCTTCGCCGGAATCTCGTTCGTGGACAGCGCCTTCGTGATCGGGAGCTTCGATGACGCGCTCTCACCCCCGGCGGGCGGCACGGTACTCGTGTGCTGGGCACTGGCGAGCCTGGCGGTGGGCGCCCTGGTGCTCCGGCGCCGGGACGCCTGAGCACACTGGACACGCCGGCGGGTACGCGCGGGTACGCGCAGGGCGGGGAAGAGGGGACGGAAATGGTCGGACAGGCCGGGGCCGAAGACGACCCCCGCGCATGGGCGCGGTCGGTGGCCGCGCCCCTGAGGCGGGCCGGACGCGAGCTGACGGGCACCCTGCTGGGGCTGTGCACCGCCGCCCTCACCCTGGTCTGGGCCCTGGCGGCGGCCGCGGTACTGGCCTCCTCCCCGGCCCTGGCCCCCTCCGCCCGCAACCGGGCACGCCGCGCGGTGTCCCGGTGGGCGGTGCGACTGAGCGAGGCGGACCTGGCCCGGCTGGCCCGGTGGGCCGGATGCGCCATCGACCCCCGGCCCGAGACCGCCCCGCGCGTGGCCTACCTGCTGCTGCGCCTGCCGGTGGCGCTGGCGTGCGGCTACCTGACGCCGCTGGCGGTGCTGCTGCTGGCGGTGTTCTTCGGCGGCGCCGTCCTGGAGCTGCTGACCGGGGACGGCACCATCGTGCCCGTCACCATGCCCGGCGCGCACCTGTACGTCTCCAGCATCAGTATCGGCCTGGTCCTGGGCCTGGCCGTCCTGGCGGCGACGTGGCTGGTGGCGGCACTGGCCTCGGCCGCCGACCGCGCCCTGGCCCGCCGCCTGGTCGGCCCCAGCCAGGAGGACCTGCTCCACCGGCGCATCGACGAACTCACCCACACCCGGTCGGGGATCGTGTGGGCCGTGGACGAGGAGCGGCGCCGCATCGAACGCGACCTGCACGACGGCGTCCAACAACGGGTGGTGGCCCTGGCCATGCTGTTGGGACGGGCCCAGCGCGGCCGCGACCCCGAGCGCACCGAGCGCCTGGTGCGCCAGGCCCACACCGAGACACGGGTGCTGCTGGACGAGTTGCGGGACGTGGCCTGGCGTGTCTACCCCACCGCGCTGGACACCCTGGGCCTGGAGTCGGCGCTGACCGAGGTCGCCGAACGCAGCCCGCTCCCGGTGCAGGTGCGCGCGCACCTGTCGGCGCCACCGCCCGAGGAGGTGGCCACGGCGGTGTACTTCGTGGCGCGCGAGGCCATCACCAACGCCGCCAAACACGCCGAGGCGCACTCGGTGATCGTGCACCTGGACGAGGAGGAGGCCACCCTGAACCTGCGCGTCCTGGACGACGGCCGGGGAGGCGCCGACCCCGGGGGCAGCGGACTGACGGGGTTGGCCAGGCGGGTGCGGGCCCTGGACGGCACACTGGCGGTACACAGTCCACCGGGCGGCCCGACCACGGTGCACGCCGCCCTGCCGCTGACGACCCCACGGATACGGAGCCCCCATGCGCCTGGTGATCGCCGATGACTCGGTCCTGCTGAGGGAGGGCCTGGTGCGGCTGCTGGAGGAGGAGGGCCACGAGGTGGCGGCCGCGGTCGGCGACGCCGACGCGCTGCTGGCCGCGGTCGCCGAGCACACGCCCGACGCCGCCGTGGTGGACGTGCGCATGCCGCCCACCCACACCGACGAGGGACTGCGCGCGGCACTGCGCATCCGCGCCGAACACGAGCGGGTGGCGGTGCTGGTGCTGTCGCAGTACGTGGAGCGGCGCTACGCCGCCGAACTGCTGGCCGGGGGCTCCGGCCGGGTCGGCTACCTGCTCAAGGACCGCGTGTCGGAGGTGGGGGAGTTCCTGGAGGCCCTGGAGCGGGTGCGCGGGGGCGGTGCGGCCTTCGACCCGGAGGTGGTGCGCCAGCTTCTGGCGCGCACCACCCGCACCGACCCGCTGGCCCGCCTCACCCCGCGCGAGCGCGCCGTGCTGGAGCACATGGCGCAGGGTCTGAGCAACACCTCGATCGCCGAGCGGCTGCACGTGTCGGTGAGCGCGGTGGAAAAGCACGTCAACGCGATCTTCGACAAGCTGCACCTGGACCACACCTCCGGCTACAGCCGCCGTGTGCTGGCGGTGCTGCGCTACCTGGACGGCTGAGCGGGGCCGGGCGGGCGGACACGAAGACGTGCCACCCGTCCGGTTCGGCCGCAGCGAAGGAGTCCAGGGGCGGCGCACTCCTCCGGCGGCTTCCGGCCCGTGGTTCACAGCCCCAGGTGGCGCAGGGGGTTGTCGGTCCAGGCGTCGGCGGGACGGATGTAGGAGTCCACGGCGGTGGAGCGCTCCGACCAGCGTCCCTGGCGGGCGATCCAGGCCCGGGGCACGCGGGCGGCGGCCGCGGCGGTGGCGGGCCCGGCGCGCAGGGAGTGCGCGGTGACCCCTTCGAGCCCGGTGGCCTCGGCCAGGTGTTTGACCACGAGGTTGATCCCGGCCCCGGACATGCGCCCCGATCCGCGCCCGGCCGCGTTCGGGGTGCCGGCGAGGCGGCCGTGGCGGTCGATGGAGCGCAGCAGCGGCCCGGTGGTGATCCCGTTCTCGGCCAGGGCGGCGAGGTAGGCCGCCGCGGTGCGGACCGGGCAGGTGCTCAGGTGGGTGCCGTAGGGGATGGCGACCGTCACGCCGGTGGATTCCTTGTCGGTCTTGGAGGTGGCCACGAACGCCTCCAGTCCCTCGGCGACCACGCGCACGTCGCCCACGTCCAGGGCGGCGAGTTCGCTGCGGCGGGCCATCATGGCGTAGCCGAGCAGGAGCAGGGTGCGGTCGCGCAGGCCCCGCAGTCCCCGGCCTGCGGCCTCCAGCATGAGGCGGAGCTGGTCCACGGTCAGTGCGGGGGCCTGGCGGCGGCGACCGCCCGCCCTGGCCCACTGGCGGGTGTAGGAGCGCAGCGCCATCCGGGCGGCCTTGGTGGTGATCGCGTGTCCGTCGGCGTCGTGGCGGGAGGCGATCGCGCCCAGGGCGCGGTCGATGGTGGCCGGGGCGGCGCCGGCGGTGGCGCGGTGGTCGACGTAGGAGGCCAGCGTCTCGGCGGTGGCCGGGAGCGGGGTGCGGCCCGCCTCCGTGCACCAGGAGGAGAAGGCCTTCCAGTCGCGGGCGTAGCCGGCCTGGGTGGAGGCGGCCCAGCCGTCGGCGACGCGGGCCGCGGCCGAGGCGGTGAGCTCGGCGTCGGCCGGGCGGAACATCGCTCCCGGCACCGGGGCGGCCACCGGGCGCACCACGGGAGCGGTATCGGTTCGGGAGCGGCCTTCGTCGAAGAGCACGGGCTGCTCGGAGTCGGCGTCCACGCCCACCCCTTTCTCGTGTGCCTGATGTCCGTTTCTGGGTTGCGACAAGTCAGCTTATCGAAAGCCAGAACCACCAGAATGGCAATCGTGACCCAGGTCACTCAGGTGGGAGCGTAGGCAACGACGGGCTCGAACGGCTACCGGGTGAGCGTGCCCTCCAGGTGCGTTCCCGCGCTCACCTGATGCCCCACCCGGCCTTCTCCGCCTCAGCGGCCAGGCGTGCCACCGCCCCGGGGCCGGCGGGGCCGTCGAAGAGCGGCAGCCACGGCGCCGACCGCGACCGGTTCACGGGCGGCCGCCTCCCGTGTGCCGGACCAGGGCCGACACGAAGTCGTCCCACACCGGCCCGGGCAGGTCGTGACCGGCCCCCCGCAGGACCAGCAGCTCGGCCCCGGGGATCGCCGCACGCAGCGCCTCGCCGTGCGCCGGCGGCAGGAGCGGGTCCCGGTCGCCATGGACCACGAGCGTGGGCGCCGCGATGTCACCGAAGCCGCCGCGGGCCGGCCCGTCCAGGTCGATGGCGTAGTGGTTGACCAGCGTGGACGTGTAGTTCCTGGCACGCGCCACGTCGCGTTCGACCAGCGCCCGGACCGCGGCCTCGTCGAAGTACGGCGAGTCGCCGGCGCAGGCCCGCGCGTCGGCGATCACGTACTCCACGACCGCGGCCGTGTCGGAGGAACGCGGTTGGGCGGGCATGGCCAGGTCGCCGGAGGGCGGTGGCAGGTCCTCGGCCCCGGTCGAGCTCGAGACGAACGTCAGCGACGCGACCCGGTGGGGGTGGTCCACGCCGAGGATGAGACCGCTCTGGCCGAACATCGACTGACAGACCACATGGGCGCGTTCGATGCCCAGGACGTCCTGGATGCCGAGCACGTCCCGGGCCAGGTCGGTGCAGGAGTACGTCGGCCGACCCGGCGGGTAGCAGGTCGAGCGGCCGGTGTCGCGGTGGTCGAAGCGGACCACGAACCGGCCGCGGGCGGCGATTCGCTCGCACAGTTCGGCGTCCCACCACAGCATCGAGGCAGAGGCCCCGGCGACCAGCACGATCGCCGGGTCCGTGTGGTCTCCGAAGGTCTCGACACACAGCTCGACGCCGTTGACCGCGAGGAGTCGTTCGCCGTGGGACAGATGAGCAGTCATGTCAGCCACGCTACGCCCGCACCTTCATGGGGGTTGAGGAGCATCGGACAGGATCCGGCGCTCAGCGCGGGTTTTCGTTCCGATGTTCCCCACGCCCCGCGACGCGGTGTCGCGCAGGGCCTCCGGGGGTCGGACCACCGCCCTCGCCATCACCGGGGGAAGTCCGACCGTGACCTGTGACCGACGTCAGAGGTCCACCAGCTTGTAGTTGATCCAGTAGTCGTCGTCGTTGCCGCGATCCTTCTTGCTGCCCTTCGTGCTGTCCTGCACCGCGTCGGTGAGGTTCTCCAGCACAGGGAGGGAGACCAGCGTGGGAACGGCGATCATGCCGTCGTCGTGCTGGGCGTGGGCGGGCGCGGCGCCCAGGGCCAGGACGGCGGCGGCCAGCGCCAGGGACGAGGCGAGCTTGCGCATGCGGAACCTCGGGTGTGTGGGTCATGTCCTCCGAGGTCTCTATCCCGATGACCTGCACTGACACTCCCCAGAAGCAAGAAGTGACAGGGCGTTTGCCCTCTGTGTCCACGAGGGTGTGAAAAAGCCCCCGCGCAACGCTCGGTCGCGCGGGGGCTCCCACATCTCACCGGACCCTGCGGATCCCCCGATGCCGGCGGTCCAGCTCAGGCCGTGCGCGCTCAACCCCCGTTGGCGCCCGGCCCCGCACCCGCGCCGTGTCATCCCTGGGCCACACGGCCGTGGAGGCCGCCCCCCCGTGGCCCACGGGGCGCGCAGGTGCGCACCCGCCTGCCTACCCGTTCCACGACGGGCGAACATCGGTCTGCCTCGCCCTTGGCCGTACCTTCGGGAAACTGGGCCGGCACCGCGCGGGGAACCTGCCGTCGGCCGCACTTTCTCCGGCGGCCTCCTCCGGCGGCCGCCAGCTCTCCGGAGGGAGAGTGCCGTGCGCGAGAACCGCACAGGACCGCGGTCGCACCAGGACTGCGGTCCCGTGCAGCCTCAGGCGAAAGCGCGGACCCTCCGCAGGTTCGCGTCCGCACAGGTCAGCAACCCGCTGTCACGGGTTCCGTGGTGGCCACGGCCCAGGCAGGCGTGCACGCGCCGAAGTAGGTACACGCCTACACGTACCCGCGCGTACCTAGATCCGCCAGGGAGACCAGTCCTTGGACATCTCACCACCCGCCCCATGGGAAGCGGGTGTCCCGGCCACAGTGGTAGCAGCTCGCCGCCGTGCCGTCGGCCATGTCCAGGAACAGCTTCGGGTTGGCGCGCTTCATCACCACGTCGCAAGGCTCGCACTCGCCGACGCGTGCGTCTTGGTCAGTCAGCGGACGTGAGGGCGGGAAGACGGTGCATGCGGTCTCCCGCACGTAGCCGATCCGACCTCCGGGGACGTGGTCGGCCGGGCTCAGATCCACAGTGGGTCCGCAACGGGTTGGAGCGCGCCGCGGTGTGGCCCCGCTCCGGCCGGGCGGTGAACTCCTCCGGCACGGCCTGGGGCGCGGCCGCGCGGCGGGAGGCGGCGGTCTTGGCTAACCGGCTCGCGCTCGATGTCGACCTGGCAGCGTTCACGCGGCCACCTCGATTCCGGCGCGGCGCAGGTACTCGCCGCCCAAGAGCGCGATCGGGTCCCCGGCCGAGACCGCGGGCATGACGCCGTAGCCACGATCACGATCGTGCCCGGTCCGGCGAAGTCCTTCAGACGGCGGCCAGCGTCTTTCGCGGCGAGACCGACGATTTCGAAGGGGAAACCGTCGACCTCGTCCGACCACGCGAGGGCGGACCCGGCGGGATCGGCTTCGAATTCTTGCAGGTGGTGGGCGATGTTCCACTCGTGGCAGACCTGGTTGGGGTGGGTGCCGAACCTCTCTCGCGCTCGGCGGCCCAGTCGTAGGCGGAGTCGGTGAGGAAGGCGCGGAAGGAGCGGACGGTCTCGGCACCGGTCCTCTCCCGGATGCTCGGCACATCACCGCTCTGGCCGCGGCCGAGGGGAGTCCATGGTCTCACCACGCCCCGACGACCACGCGGAGTGATCAAGTGGAAGGAGGAGGAGAGAACACCGACTATTTCGACTACCGGCCTCCACCAGAACCGCTCCCTATCCGGCTCTGGCCTGTCCGTCCGAGAAGCCGCGCATCCCCAACGGCATCGGAAGGATAAAAAATCAGCTCGCAGTTGAAATGGACAAAAGGGAGATCAGAATCACTGGAAGCACAAGAGAGCAAAAAATAAGGGCTTTTCCGAAGGATCGTGAAAATGCGATCTTGACAAAAACTGACTGCAACAAGAAACCGAGGACGAAAGCAATAAAAGAAACCGTTATTACTTCTGTTGTGGCCCCCCAGCTGAAAGCCAAGGATGCCGGCAGCGCGGCGTACAACAGGGCTGCAAAAGTTGCGGATGCGGCGATGGGGGCGGACAGGGAGTTCTGGCCGACCGAGGACTTGCTTCTTCTGGCCAGGGAGAATGCAATTACGCCAACCGTTGTACACAGAAAAACAAATATTAAGTAGGAGGCGAAGAGAGCGAAAAAAATTATTACCGGAGGCGTGCCGGGGCTGATGCTGAATGGAAGAAGAAGCAGGAGGCAGGCGTGCATACCGCTGCCTGCGGCTGTTCTTAACATTTTTTCGGTAGCGGCCAAACACGCCTCACAAATTCTTAGGGATTCACAGTCGAGCAGTCACCACTGGCGTACGGATCGCTGTGCTCGCTGGTGCTGAAGGTAACTGACGCTGGCGGAAAAGCCAAGCTCCAGAACCCCACGTTGGTGTGCCTGTGTACGCACGTGACGTGGGTTCTGCATGCTGTTGAAGAACTGCCCGACCGATGGAGCATCGGGTATGTTTGGATCTGGTGCGTCGCAACTATAGTATAGCACTGCGGTTGGGAACAGCATCTTTAGCCCCTGCATAGCTGTACGACCCGTCGGCGTGAAGGATGACAGTCAAAGAAACATTGTTGTCGGCGCCTAGAAGGCACCCATCACCGAACAAAGCGGGTTTGTTCAACAGGTGACCATGTAGAATTCTACTGTGGTTCTTTTGAAGAATGGCGCGTTGGCCTGCATCTCATCCAAGGGGGGCGGTTTCAGCGTCTATTTTTCCGCCCCGTCCGGGAGGGTGTTGCGCTCGATCATGAGCAGCTCGCAGCGATCAGCGGACCAGACGGGGACGCCGACGGATGTCTCGCAGCAGGGCTTGGTGCCCATACTGGGTGTGCTCCTTGTCGGGAGTGGCGCGGCCCGTCCCGGGTGTCCTTGGGCGGATGGAAGGGGTGGGCCGCGTGTCTTCGTCACGCGATGTGCGCGTGACGGGACCGGGCCCCCTCCGCCCCACCCCCAGGCGGGGAAGAGGGACAGAGGCAGAGGCCACCGAGGCTCTGCTTGCGGGCGGCCCGGCACTCGGCGACACTCTTGTCTTCTGCCGACACCCCACCAAGGCGGGCACGCGAGATGATCACCGGTCAAGGACACCGAGGACTCTGGGCGGCAGCCGCCCTGGGTCTGACACTCACCGGCTGTACCCCTCCGGATCCACCTCCACCACCGCCTGAGCCGTCCGGGCCCAGCGCCTTCCCTCCGTGTTCGGACTCCAGCGGCCGGCTGATCGCCGATGTCGACAACGACGGCCACCTCGACCGCGTCACCGGCACCGAGGGCACAGGCACCGGCCTGGGCATCTCCTTCGGCGGGGAGTCCGGGTTCGCGCGACCGCGCACACCGGGCGACCTGCTCGGAAGCTCACCTGAAGGGGAGGAAGAAGAAGAGGTCACGGCGGCGGTGGCCGACTTCGACGGCGACGGATGGCTCGACCTGGCGATCGCGGCCGCCGCTCCCATCCGGGGAGACGACCCGATTCCCCCCAGAGTGACCGAGCTACGCCTGGGCCCCTTCTCGGACCAGGGCGTCGGACAGCGCACCGACGAACTGGACCCGGAGGCCACGTACGGCCTGCGCGTGGTCGACTTCGACGATGACGAACACCCCGACCTCGCGTCGTACTACTACCAAGGGGACGGCGTGTACGGGATGAACGCCCTGCTGGGCGGTGCCGAAGACGGACTGAGCGATCGGGTCGAACGCTTCTCCGAATTCGACTTTACCCACAGAGAACCCGAAGAAGATCTTCCTCCCCCGGCCCTGGACCAGTTCCACCCGGCCTGCGATACGTGACCCGGACGCGCTCGACCGGCCGGCCCGCCCCTCGACCGAGCACCTCGCCGGGACGGGGTCGAGGGACGTCCGGACAGGACCCGGCGCTCAGCGCGGGTTCGCGTCCAGGTGTTCCCCGGCCCCCGCCCAGGCGGCCCGGTCGGTGCCCCAGGAAGTGGGAGGACCGGCCCAGTTCCCGGGAGACCCCTCGTAGTGGACCGGCGGGAGCGCGTGGCGCAGGAGGCCGTGGGGAGACGGCGTGTCGGTCAGCCAGTCGGCGGCCTCGTAGGTGCCCTCCCCGGCGGGTTCGCGGGTGATGCCGTGCAGCAGCCAGTCGGCGGTTCCCGCCAGTGAGAACCGCAGGAGGCGCCCCCGGCCGTCGGTCCGCCGTTCGGTCAGTGCCCGCAGCACCCCCGCGGCCAGCAGGTAACCGGTGCCGTGGTCCAGCGCCTGGGCGGGCAGCGCGCCAGGACGTCCCTCAGGGCCCGCCTCGATCGCCGCGATACCGCAGGCCGCCTGCACCAGACTGTCGAATCCCCTCCGGCCGGCCCACGGACCCGACCACCCCCACGCGCACAGCCGGGCGACGACCAGACCGGGGCGGCGGGCCATCAGCTCCTCGGCCGCCAGCCCGCGCCGGTCGAGGGAGCCGGGCCGGTACCCGGTCACGACCACGTCGGCCGAGTCGAGCAGCCCCTGGAAGGCGCTCCGGTCCTGGGCCGAGTCCAGGTCCAGCAGGGTGGAGCGCTTACCCAGCCCGGTGTCGATGTGGCTGTCGGGATCCTCCGGAAACCTCGGCGAGTCCACGCGCAGCACGTCCGCGCCCAGCAGGGCGAGGGTGCGGGTGGCGACCGGACCGGCGATGACCCGCGTCAGGTCCAGGACCCGCACCCCGGCGGCGGGCAAGGGGGCGGGCGGCAGTCGGCGCCCGCCGGTCCCACCGGCCTCCTCGACCTCGGCCAGGGGCCGACCGCACGTGAGGGCCCCCTCGCCCGGTGCGGGGGCCACGGCCACCGCCAGGCCGCCGGCCGCGTAGACCCGCTCCTGGACCTCCCGTGCGGTGAGCGCCGCCAGCGTCTCGGTGAGCGGCCCGACCAGGGCCGCCCCACCGTCGTCCCCCGCCCCGTCCCCGGTTCCACCGCCACCGCCATGCCCCGCGCCGGGGTGAACACCCAGGGCGGCCAACAGCCGGGCACGGTGGTGGGGGTAGTTCGCGTGGGTGCGCACCCATCCGTCGGCGGTCCTCCAAAAACCCGACAGGGGTGCGAAGGGGGTCGGTTCGCGGCCGTTCACCCGCAGGTGCCGTTCGCTGACGAACGCGGTGGCCACGGCCCCCTCGTCCACCCGCACCTCGGGGACCGTCCCCCCGTTGCGCGCGGCCAGCAGCTCGGCCGCGGCGAGCGAGCACACTCCGACCGTTGCACGTGCGAGTTCACGCACCGGCAGCACGGCGGGGAGCACCTTCCCCGCACCCCGGTAGGAGACCCTCGCGGTCAGGTCCGCGGGTCCGCCGACCGCCTTCCACGCGTGGGCCGTCGTCACATCGCGTTCGCTCGTCATGGCTCCATACTCGCCGCCCCGTCCTCACCTGTCCCGGCCGGGGCCGGGTAGGGGACCCGGGCGCCCGCCTACCGGGCCAGGAGGTCGCGCAGCGCCTCGACCACCTCCGCCGGGGCCTCCTCGGCCATGAAGTGCCCGCAGGTCACCGTGCTGTGGTGCAGGTCCTCCGCCCACGCCCGCCACACCGCGGCGGCGTCATAGCCCAGCGCCGCTCCCCAGTCCTGCTGTAGCACCGACACCGGCATGCGCAGCCGGTTCCCGGCCGCGCGGTCGGCCTCGTCGTCCTCCACGTCCACACCGGCCGAGGCCCGGTAGTCGGCGACGATGGAGGTCACGGCACCGCGTGAGGCCCGCAGGTAGGCGGCGCGCACGTCGGCGGGGACCGCGTCGGGGTCGCGCGCCCAGATGTCCAGGAAGTGCCCGAAGAACACGTCGGGGCTGGCTCCGATCAGCTGCTCGGGCAGGCCGGGCGGCTGCGCCATCAGGTACAGGTGGAAGCCCACCGCGGCCGAGGCCCCGCGCAGCACCTCCCACATGTCCAGGGTCGGCAAAACGTCCAGCGAGGCCAGACGGGTGACCGCCTTCGGGTGGTCCAGTCCGGCGCGCACGGCGACCAGGGCGCCCCGGTCGTGTCCCGCCAGGGCGAAGCGCTCGTGCCCCAGGGCCCGGGCCAGGGCGACGACGTCGGCGGCCATGGTGCGCTTGGAGTAGGCGCGCCCGTCGGTGTCGGCGGGTTTGTCGCTGTCGCCGTAGCCGCGCAGGTCCGGACAGATGACGGTGTGGTCGGCGGCCAGGTCGGCCGCCACGTGCCGCCACATCAGGTGGGTCTGGGGAAAGCCGTGCAACAGCACGACGGGGCTGCCCGCTCCGCCCACGGCGGCGTTGAGCGCCACCCCCTCGGCGACGGGCACGCGCTGGTAGTCGAATCCCTGGATCCTGGGTTCCACGGTGCTTCCTTCCGATCGGTTGCCTCAGGCGCCCCCGAAGAACCCCGGGGACGCGGTCGTGCACGAGCCTGCCGGGAGCCGATGAGCAGCCGGTGAGCAACGGATGAGCACGGGCGCCGACGGTCCTGACCGGGGCGGGGCGCCGGATAGATTGACCGCCATGGGGGAGGCGACGGAGACGGCGGAGGCGGAGGTGGCCTTCGGTGTACTGGGCCCCGTGGAAGCCGTCGGCGCGCACGGGCCGCTCGACCTGAGGGGGCCGCGCCACCGCGCCGTGCTGGCACGGCTCCTGGCCGCCGAGGGGCGGGTCGTGCCCCTGGACCGGCTCGTCGCGGACCTGTGGCCCGATCCCCCCGACGGCGCTGTGGCGGCGGTGCGCACCTTCGTCTTCGCCCTGCGCCGCTCCCTGGAACCCGGCCGGGCCGCGCGCGAGCCCGCCCGGCTGCTGGTGACCGCACCACCGGGCTACGCGCTGCGCACCGCCCCGGAGACGGTCGACGCCCAACGCTTCGAGGCGGACCTGGAACGCGCAGGCGCACTGCTCGCCCGGGGCCGGTCCCACCAGGCGCTGGCCGCGCTGGAGGAGGCGCTCACGCTGTGGCGCGGTCCCGCCTACGCCGAACTCACCGCCCACCCCTGGGCGCGCGCGGAAGCCGACCGGTTGGAGGGACTGCGGCTGCTGGCCGTGGAGCGCCGCTTCGAAGCGCTGCTGGAACTGGGCCGGGCCCAGGAGACCGTGCCCGCCCTGCAGGCGCACACCCGGGACCACCCGCTGCGTGAGGACGCCTGGCGGCAACTGGCCCTGGCCCTGTACCGCTCCGGAAGGCAGGGCGACGCCCTCCTGTCCCTGCGCCGGGCACGCCAGACCCTGGTGGAGGAACTGGGCGTGGACCCCGGCCCCGAACTGCGCCGGCTGGAAGCCGACATCCTGGACCAGGCACCACACCTGACTCCACGGACCCCCGCCACCACACGGGCCGACACACACCAGGGGACGGTGCCGGCGCTCCCCGGCCCCGCACCGCACCCGCTCGTGGGCCGCGACCGGGAACTGGAGTCGCTGGAGCGGGCCGCCGCCTCCGCCGCACCGCGCACGGCGGCCCGGGTGGCGCTGGTCTCCGGTGAGGCCGGAGCGGGCAAGACGGCCCTGGCCCACACGCTCACCCAGCGCCTGGCCGCGGCCGGGTGGACCACGGCGTGGGGGCGCTGCCCCGAACACGAGGGCGCACCCCGGGCCTGGCCCTGGACGCAGATCGCCACCGCGCTGACCGCCACCGCCGCGACCGGCGCCGCGGGGTCCGCGGCCCCGTCCGCGGACCCCGCGGCGGCCCGGTTCCACGCCCTGCGCGAGGCCGTACGCCTCCTGGCCACGGCAACGGAGCGGGCCCCCGTCCTGCTGGTCCTCGACGACCTGCACCGGGCGGGACCGGAGACCCTGGACCTGGTCACGGCCCTGACCTCGGAGGCGCTGCCCGGACCGGCGCTGCTGGTGGGCACCTACCGCACCGGCGAGGTCCACCCGGCGCTGACCGCGGCCCTGGCACGCCTGGCCCCGCGCGAGCCGGCCCGGATCTACGTGGGCGGCCTGCCCGAAACCGCCACGGACACACTCGTGCGTGCCCTGGCCGGCCACGACGTCCACACGCGGGACCTGCACACGATCCACCGGCGCAGCGGCGGAAACCCCTTCTTCGCACGGGAGCTGGCCCGCCTCCTGGCCGCGGAGGGAAGCGCCGCGCTGGACACGGTTCCCGCCGGGGTCCGCGACGTCATCCGCCACCGCCTGGACGCACTGCCGCCCCCGGCCCAGCGCCTGCTGCGGCAGGCGGCCGTGATCGGCCGCGAGGTCGACACCGAGGTCCTGGCGGCCCTGTCCCCGGGCGAGGAGGAACTACTCGACGCCCTGGACGCGGCCCTGCGGGCGGGCTTCCTCACCGAACAGGACGACCCCGCGCACCGGGAGGGCACCCACCCGCTGCGGTTCGCGCACGCCCTGGTGCGCGACACCCTGTACGAGGACATCTCCCGACCGCGCCGGGCCCACTGGCACACGGCCGCGGCCGAGGCGATCGAGGCCCTGCACCCCGACCGCGCCGCCTGGCTGGCCCACCACTTCGGCCGGGCGGGCACCCGCGCCACGGCCGCCAGGGCCGCCCACCACGCCCGCCGCGCGGCGCTCCAGGCCCAGGAGCGCTTCGCCCCGCACGAGGCGGCCCGGCTGTGGCGGGAGGCCGTCACCGCCCACGCCCGCTCGGGGGAGACCGACCAGCGCCTCCACCTGGAGGCGGTCATGGGCATGGTGCGCGCCCTGGCCGTGACCGGACGGCTGGAGCAGGCCCGCCACCACCGGGCCCAGGCGGTCGCCGCGGCCGAGGACGTGGGCGACGCTGACCTGACCGCGCAGGTCATCACCGCCTTCGACGTACCCGCCGTGTGGACCCGCAACGACGACGAGGAGATGGCCCGCCGGATCGCCGGGGCGGCCGAGCGCACCCTGGCCGCCCTGCCCCGGACACACCGTGAACAGCGCGGCCGCCTGCTGGCCACCCTGGCCCTGGAGCTGCGGGCCACGCCCGAGGGCCGGGGCCGCCGCGCCGCCCGCCAGGCCGAGGAGATCGCCCGCGACCTCGACGACCCGGCACTGCTCGCCCTGGCCCTCAACGCCCGCTTCATGCACTCCTTCGAACGCGCGGGGCTGGCTCCCCGCCGCGTGGAGATCGGCGAGGAACTGGTCGACCTGGCCGCCCGGCACCACCTGGTGACCTTCCAGGTACTGGGCCACCTCGTCCTCCTCCAGGCCCACGGCGCACTCGCCGACCCCACCGCCGCCGACGCCCACGCCGAGGCCGCCGACCAGCTCGGCGCACGGTATGAGCTCCCGCTCGTGGGGGTGCTGACACGGTGGTACCGCGCACTGCGCATGAGCGCGGCCGGACGCGTGGACGAGGCCGAGGCCGCCTACCGCACCGCGAGCACGCGGCTGGCCGGAGCCGGCATGCCGGGCGTGGAGCAGGGCATCCTCCCGCTGGCCCTGCTGTGCCTGCGCGTGCGCGGCGCCGAGCCCGTGCCGGTGGACCTTCGACAGGACTGGGGACCCTACGCCCCCTGGGCCCGCGCCCTGGCCCGCCCGGGCGCCCACGACGAGCCCGTGCCCCAGGCGCCGCCGGGTCTGCTCCAGGAGGCCCTGACCTGTCTGGCCGCACGCGCCGCCACCGCCGCAGGCCACCGCGACGCGATGGAGCGCGCCTACCGGCAGCTGCTGCCCGCCCGCGGGGAGCTGGCCGGTGCGGGCAGCGGCCTGCTCACCCTGGGGCCCGTCGCCCAGCACCTGGGCGACCTCGCCCGCGCCCTCGGACACCGCGACCGGGCCGCCGAGCACTACCGCCAGGCCCTGCGCGTGGCCGACGGGGCCGGGGCGCCGCACTGGACCGCCGACGCCCGCGGGGCCCTGGAGGACCTCGGCTGAACGAGGCCGTGCCGGGCGGGGCCGTGCCGGGGAACGCCCGCCGGCGCGGTTCAGGCGGGGGCGAACGAGTCCAGGGCCGCGACGCGCTCCTCCTCCAGGAAGGCCCACGAAGGCTCCGGGGACACCCAGGCGATCGTGTAGTACGTTCCCGGGGCCACGGTGATGTTGCGGGCCAGGAGGTGGCGGGCCCGGCCGTCGCCGTTCCAGGTGAACTCCCACTCCGCGGCGGAGTGGAAGCCCGTGGAGCCGGTGACGTCCTCGACGCGCAGCCGCTCATAGCCCGGCATCCGCCCCGAGGCGCGCACGTTCTCCTCCTGGGCCAGCACGTGCTGGTACTCGTCGTCGGTGGGGTGCTGGGCCAGGTCGACCTGGAGGTAGGAGCCGTCGGTGGGGGAGTCGTAGAAGACGGCGCTCCCGTCCACCCGGCGGATCCAGTCGGCGGGGACCAGGATGCCGAAGCCCTGGGGGTCCCGCGTCCAGGTCATTCCCCCCATGGAGGGGACGTCGCCGTCCTCCCCGCCTTCGCCGGCGCTCTCCTGGCCCCCACCGGTGCTCTCCGCGCCCTCACCCTCGCCCGCGCCGGAGGCCGCCGCGGTGGTGCCGGATCCACCCTCCCTCGGATCGAACGCCACCAGCAGCGCGGCCGCCGCCACCAGTGAGGCCAGCCCCAGGGTGAGGACCACCACCGGCCAGGACAGGCGCCCGCCCCCGCGCGGCTGCCCGGGGGACGGGCGGGAACCGGCCGGGGGCGGCGGGACGGCGGTGCCCGTCCCGGTTCCCTCCCCGGCCGCGGCGCGGAGCAGGACGCGGCAGCGCGCGGCGTCGATCCGCCGCGCCGGGTCCTTCACCAGCAGACCGCGCACGGCCTCGTTCAGCGGACCGTGTCCCGAAAGGCCGGCCGGTTCCTCCACGGTGATGGCGTGCAGGGTCGCGGAGACCGTCTCCCTGCGGAAGGGGGAGACCCCGGTGGCGGCGTAGGAGAGGGTCGCTCCCAACGACCACAGGTCGCTCGCCGAGGTGGCCGGGGACGACGCCAGCCGCTCGGGGGCCAGGTAGGCGGCCGAGCCGACCATCCCACCGGTCTGGGTGAGGGCGGTGGCGTCGGCGATGGTGGCGATGCCGAAGTCGGTGAGCACCACCTGTCCGGCGTCGGTGACCATGACGTTCTCCGGTTTGACGTCGCGGTGGATGATGCCCTGCCCGTGCGCGGTGCTCAGCGCGCTGAGCAGGTCCAGTCCCCACCCGGCGATCACCCGGGCGTCGAGCGGCCCCCTCTCGCGCACCACCTTGCGCAGGGAGTGCCCGGTGAGGAACTCCATGACGATCCACGGGCGTCCGTCGTCCTCGATGATGTCGTGCACGGTCACGATGTTGCGGTGGCCGCCCATGGCGGTGGCCCGCGCCTCGCGCTTGGCCCTGGCCGCCACACGGTCGCGTTCGTCCTCGTCCAGCCCGGGGCCGAGAAGGATCTCCTTGACCGCGACGGTGCGGTTGAGCCGCGCGTCGTGGGCCCGCCACACCCGCCCCATCCCGCCCCGGCCGATCTCGGCCAGCAGGTGGTAGCGGTCACACAGCGTGCGGTGCGGTTCGGCCCGCATGGGACTCCCTGAAGGTGTGGGCCGCCTGGGCCCCTGAACGTCCGAAAGCCCGCGGGGACAGAGGGTCTCCCGCGCGCAGGGCGTCAGTCTAGTGACGTCCCGGGCCGCCCCGGTCCCCGGGGTGGGAGCCCCGGGCCCGCTCTCGTTCGCCGCCGTGGGACCGCGTCCCGGCACGGTCCGGTCGGCGTGTCGAGGACTCGGCGTGTCGAGGACGCCGGCACGGGTAGTGGGTGCCCGAACCCGAAGACGTGACCCGCCGGAGGTTCTGCCGCGATGTGTAGTTTGGCTCTCTTGTGGTAAAAAGTTAGGCGTGCCGAACTTTAGAGATGAGGCTCCCACAAAGACTTGGTCGGCGAGGCTCCCCGCCGCCCTCCTCACCCTTGCCCTGACCCTGACCGCCTGCGCCACCTCCACCGGTCAGCCCCGCGAGGACGGACGCCTCCTGGTCCTGACCACGTTCACCGTCATCGCCGACATGGCGCGCAACGTCGCCGACGGCCGCGTGGAGGTCGCCTCCCTCACCCGGCCCGGCGCCGAGATCCACGGCTACGAACCCACACCCGAAGACCTCGTCCGCGGCCAGGGCGCCGACCTCATCCTGGAGAACGGGCTCGGCCTGGAAGCCTGGTTCGCCCAGTTCACCGAGGACGTCCAAGCCCCCACCGCCGTACTCACCGAGGGCATCGAGACCATCCCCATCTCCTCGGGCGGATACGAGGGCGAACCCAACCCGCACGCCTGGATGTCCCCCGACAACGCCCACGTCTACGTCGACAACATCCGCGACGCCCTCACCGAACTCGACCCCGGGGGCGAGGACGTCTACGCCCGGGCCGCCGAGGACTACAAGGCCCGCATCAGCGAGGTCGACGACTACCTGGAGACCGAACTGGCCGAGGTCCCCGAGGGCTCCCGGGCCCTGGTCACCTGCGAGGGCGCCTTCTCCTACCTGGCACGCGACGCCGGCCTCACCGAGATGTACCTGTGGCCCGTCAACGCCGAATCCCAGAGCACACCCCAACAGACCGTCGCCGTCACCGAGTTCGTCCGCGAGCACCGCGTACCCGCCGTGTTCTGCGAGAGCACCGTCAACGACAGCGTCCAGCGCTCGGTGGCCCGCGAGACCGGCGCACGCATGGGCCAGACCCTCTACGTCGACTCCCTCTCCGAGGAGGACGGACCCGTGCCCACCTACCTGGACCTGCTCCGCCACGACGCCGAGGCCGTGGTCTCCGGGCTCAAGGAAGGAGCCACATGAGCCCCGCCATCGAGGTCACCGACGCCACCGTCCGCTACGGCGAGGTCCTGGCACTGGACTCGGTCAGCCTCTCCGTCGCCCCCGGCCGGATCTGCGGCCTGCTCGGCACCAACGGATCGGGCAAGTCCACCCTGTTCAAGACCGTGCTCGGCCTGGTCCCCACCGACCACGGCAACGTGCGCATCCTGGGCCACACCAGAACCGTCGCCCGCCGCCGGGGCCTGGTCGGCTACGTCCCCCAGGCCGAACAGGTCGACTGGGCCTTCCCCGTACGCGTGCGCGACGTGGTGATGATGGGCCGCTACGGACACATGGGACGCCGCCGCAGGGCCCGGCCCGCCGACCGCGAGGCCGTCGCCCACGCCCTGGCCCGCACCCACCTGAGCGACCTGGCCGACCGCCAGATCGGCGCGCTCTCCGGCGGCCAGCGCAAACGCGCCTTCGTCGCCCGCGCCATCGCCCAGGGCGCCGACGTGCTGCTGCTCGACGAACCCTTCGCCGGGGTCGACAAACGCTCGGAGAGCCGCATCACCGAACTCCTCCTCCAACTGCGCCAGGAGGGCCACACCCTGCTGGTGTCCACCCACGACCTGGCCCAGGTACCCGCCCTGTGCGACGAGGCGGTCCTGTTGCAGCGCCGCGTCATCGCCCACGGCGACCCCGAGACGGTCCTGCGCCCGGAGATCCTCATGGAGGCCTTCGGCATCCACACCGACGGAAGAGGAGCGGCATGGACGCCCTGACGGCACTCACGGAGTGGTTCACCGTGCCCATGCAGTTCGGTTTCGTGCAACGGGCCCTGCTGATCAGCGTGGTCGCCGGAGTGGCGTGCGCCGTCCTCTCGTGCTGGATGACGCTGGTGGGCTGGTCGCTGATGGGCGACGCCGTCTCCCACGCCGTCCTGCCCGGAGTGGTGCTGTCCTACATGGTCGGGCTGCCCTTCGCCGTGGGCGCGCTGGTCTTCGGAGCCGGATCGGTCGCCCTGATCGGGGCGGTCAACCGCACCTCCAGGGTCAAGGAGGACGCCGTCATCGGAGTGGTCTTCACCGCCATGTTCGCCCTGGGCCTGGTACTGATCTCCCGGGTGCCCAGCCAGACCGACCTGGGCCACATCCTGTTCGGCAACGTGCTGGGGGTCTCCGACACCGCCATCTGGCAGGTGCTGGTCCTGGCCGGGGTCGTCCTGGCCGTGGTCTGGTACAAGCACCGCGACCTGACCCTGTACGCCTTCGACCCGGTCCACGCCCACGCGATGGGCATCAACCCGCGCCTGCTGGAGACCCTGCTGCTGGGCCTGTTGTCGGTCACCGTGGTGGTGGCGCTGCAGGCGGTGGGGATCATCCTGGTGGTGGCCATGGTCATCATCCCCGGCGCGACCGCCTACCTGCTCACCGACCGCTTCGAGCGGATGCTGGTGATCTCGGCGGTGATGGCCGCGGCCGCCGCCGTGGTGGGGGTCTTCGCCAGCTTCCACCTGAACGTGTCCACCGGCGGGCTGATCGTGCTCACCCAGGCCTCGGTGTTCACCCTGGCCTACCTGGCCTCACCCAGGCACGGCGTGCTCTGGCGGGGCCGTACCGCACGCCGGATCCGCGCACGCGCCGCCACCGGCTGACATCCCCGCCCCGGGCCCGCCCACCGGACGCCGGGGCGCCCCCGGTCCGCCACCGGAGCGCGCTGCCCGGCCGCACTCCCGGGGAAGGCGGGCGCCCCCACGTGGAGGACGTGAGGCGCCCCGCTCCCTCGCCGGCCCCCTCCCGCACCGCCCCGACGGGGACGACCGGGCCCCCGGCGCGGCCGGTCGGCCGAGAGCGCTGCCGGGGATCCCCCCCAGCGCACACCCGGGCACCGCGGCGGACGAGGACTGCCCACGGAGCACGCCCTGGCGGGGACCGCGCCGCACGCCGGATCCGCGCGCGGAAGGGCCGCGCACACGGCTGTCGTACCTCGTGGACGCGAATTAGCCTTCGACGTACCCCGACGGGAACGGCGGATCCGCGCTGACCCGTACCCCTTCCGGGCCCCCGCGACCCACCCGAACACGAGGACGGCCATGACGCTTCTGCTCGCCCATGTCAGCGACCTGCACCTGGACGGAACCGCGCACACCACCGAGCGCGCCCAACGAACAGTGGACTACCTGCGCGGACTCTCCCGAACGCCGGACGCGCTGCTGGTCACCGGCGACATCGCCGACCACGCCGCCGCCGAGGAGTACCGGGAGGCCGCCCGGCTGCTGGACCTGCCCTTCCCGGTGCTGGTCTGCCCCGGCAACCACGACGGCCGCGCGATGATGCGGGAGGCGATGCTGGGGGAGGAGCCCTCCGAGGAGGCGTTCAACCGGGTACACGAGGTGGCCGGCGCGACCGTGCTGGCCTGCGACTCCACGGTCCCGGGCCAGGACGGCGGCCACCTGGACGCGGCCACCCTGATGTGGATCAACGAGACCCTGAGCGCACTGCCCGGCCGGGGCCCCGCGCTGTTGGCCCTGCACCACCCGCCCGTGCGGGTGCACCACCCGCTGCCCGACTCCATGCGCCTGGACAACGCCGACGACCTGGCCGGGCTGCTCCACGCCCACCCCCGGGTGGCGGGCATCCTGGTCGGACACGCCCACACCGGCGGGGCGACCACCTTCGCCGGGCGGCCCCTGCTGTTGGCGCCCGGGGTGACGTGGACACTGCGCATGCCCTGGGAGGGCGAGCCGGCCACCAACCGCGACCAGCCGCCCGGGGTGGCCTTCCACGTCCTGGAGGAGGACCACCGCCTGACCACGCACTTTCGCGCGGTGGTCTGACCCGCCGCGCACGGGGCGAGGCCCCGTGCGGGCGGCGGCCCGCCCCGCGGCCCCCAGGAGCGCTAGAGCAGCATGGCCAACTGGCGGCACTGGGCCACGAGGGTGCCCGTGCCGTCCCAGATCTCCATGTCCTCCTCGTGCATGCCGCCCGACACGTGCTTGGTGAACACCCGGCAGGCCAGCCACCCTGGGGCGGGCCGGGCGCGCACGTGCACGCTCAGCTCGACGGTGATGGTGGCGAACTCGCCGATCTCCAGCACCGCCGGGGGAGCGAAGTCCACCATCGAGGCCAGGGAGTGCGTGTCGGGCTCGCGGCCGTCGGCGAAGCGCATCCAGAACTCGGCGTGCGGGCGCCCGTCCTTCCTCCCCTCCAACCAGGCCGGGCGCCGGGGGTAGCGGTACTCCACGCTGTGGGCGATGCCCAGGCCCTCGGGCCGGTCGAACTCGGGCGGGACGAAGCAGTCCTCGGGGGAGGGCAGGCGCGGGGGCTCCTCCAGGGTCAGCACGCGCGCCTTGGGGTCGGGGGTCAGATCGCCGTAGGTGGCGGTGGCGCGCACGATCTCCTTGCCGCCCTGCTCCATGAGGGCCTGCCCGGTGGCGGTACGGCGCCCCTCACGGACCACCTCGGTGCGCACGGTGGCCTCGCCGGGGGCGGCGGGGCGCAGGAAGAACACCGAGACGGCCAGGGGGTCGGGCTGGTTCAGGCCCTGGCGCAGCGCGTTGAGGGCGGCGCCCAGCACGTAGCCGCCGTTGGGATGGGTGGTGAAGGTGTTCCAGGCGTCGGTGAGGGTGGCTGTGAACTCTCCGTCGGCGCGCTTGTCGACGCGGGTGTCCCGGTCGAACCGGAAGCCCTCGGTGGTGTGGTCAAGGCTCATACCCCGATGTTACCGGCGAGTAGGCGGGGGTGGGCGAACCGGGGCCACACCACCGCGAGAAGCCCCTCGGCCCGGGCACGGCACCGCCCCGGCACCGTTCCCGCGTCGGCCCCGCCGACCACACCCGGCCAGACGGCGCCGGCCGGGGACCCAACGCGTCCAGTACCCGCACAGGGGGCACGGGCACTGGACGCGTTCGGCGGGAGCCGAGGCCGCGGACCCGGACCGCGCCGCACGCCGACGGACACACCAGGACCCAAGGCGCGGCGCGGTGGCGCTCACCGGAGCGGAATGTCGTGCCCCCGCCCGCGTTCGCCCTCGGGGCGGGGGCCGAAGTAGCGGCGCTCGTCCTCGGCGATGGCCACGTCGTTGATGCTGGCCTCACGGCGGCGCATCAGACCGTGCTCGTCGAACTCCCACAGCTCGTTGCCGTAACTGCGATGCCACCGGCCCCCGGCGTCGTGCCACTCGTACTGGAAACGGACCGCGATGCGGTCCTCGCCGAAGCTCCACAGGCTCTTGCGCAGCACGTAGTCGAGCTCGCGCTCCCACTTGGCGGTCAGGAACTCCACGATCTGGGCGCGTCCGGTGAGGAACACCTCGCGGTTGCGCCACACCGAGTCCTCGGAGTAGGCGAGGCTGACGCGGTGCGGGTCGCGGGTGTTCCAGGCGTCCTCGGCCGCCTGGACCTTGGCCAGGGCGGTGTCGAGGGTGAAGGGCGGCAGCGGCGGTCGGGCCTGGGACATGACGGGGGCCTTTCGGGTGGTCTTCTCGGTCCACTTCACGGCGGCGCGGGCAACCGGGGCGGCGTGCCCGCAAGCACCCTTTGACGCCTTCCTTCCATTCCAAGCACGAGCACTCTCGCACGCCGGCGCATCCACTCCCACGGCGGCCCGGCCGGTTCCGACGCCCCGGCGGCCACCGGGCGGGCGGCAGGCCCGGGAGCAGGACGCCCCTCAGGCGCTCGAAGCGCCCGCCCCGGCCGCGGCCCTGGGTTTGGGCTTGGCCTTCGGCAGATGGGCGTCCAACAGCCCGAGCAGCCGCAGAACCACCGCCGCCATCAGCGACAGGCCGCCGCCCAGCTCCACGACCTCCTCCAGGGACTGCTGCACCCGCTCGGCGGAGACACTCCACGTACCGGGATCGATGGAGTCCACACCCACGGAGACGGCGGACAGGACGACACCGACGACCAGGGCGGTGGCGGCGGCACGGTCGGCGCGCACCGCACCCCAGACCGCGGGAAGCAGCACGAGCCCGACGACCGCGACGCCCAGAATGAGGAAGTCACCGGGAGCCACCCAGGGCAGGAACGGCACACTGACACCGCGCGGCGCCAGGTAGCCGTCGCGCACGCGCTCGTGGAGGGCGAAGCGGTCGTCCAGGGCCAGCGCGAGCAGACCAGCGCCCAGCAGCGGCCAGATCCACCGCCGCCCGCCGACCGTGCGCAGCACGAGGGCCACCAGGAAACAGCCGAGGCCGGCGACCACCAGAGCCACACTCTGCACCCAGGTCATCGGGGTCAGCTCCGGCGCGATCCACACCCAGTACCTCGGCCAGCGCGCCGCGGCGAGCCCGACCGGCACCAGCACCCAGAGCACGATGAGGCAGACGACCAGCCCCCTGCGCGGGCCGCTCACAGGACCACCGCCTCGGTGACGGCCGCCGCGGAGGACTCCGCGTCCTGGCGGGGCCAGGTCACCGCGTCCCGCGGCCGGCCCCGCACCGCGGCGAGCAGCCGCTCGCCCCACATCCGGGCCCCGCGCTCCAGCACCTCGTCCCGCCACCAGGCGCTGTGCCCGGTCTGCAACACACGGCCCTGGTCGAGCACGTCGGCGTCGCGCTCGGGGTCCAGGACGCCGTCGTCCACCGCGTACCCGCGCAACCGCCCCGAACGCACCCGGGCCACAACCTCCCCGGTCTCGACCAGGGCCGACCGGGCCACGTTCACCAACAGGGCCTCCGACCGCATCCGGGCCAGCTCGACCCGGCCCAGGACCGGCGGGGCCCCGTGGGCGTGACTCGCGCAGACGGCGACCACATGGCACTCCCCGAGCACACGCTCAGGCTCCACCATCGTGATCCCGTCCGCGCGTGCGCGAAGCACCGCCCGGGGATCGGTGTCCGTACCGAGGACCTCCATGCCCAGAGCGCGGGCGCGGCGGGCGACCTCCCCGCCGATGCGCCCGACCCCCACGACCCCCAGGGTCCGCCCGGTGAGCTCCACCCCGCGCAGCGAGACCTCCGGAGCGCACCGCCCGCGGCTGCGGTCGTTGGCCAGGTGCAAACGGGTGGCCAGCGCGAACAGCATCGCCAGACAGTGCTCGGCGACCGCCGTGGTCGCGTAGTCGGGCATCACCGACAGCCCCACCCCGCGCGATCGGAGGAGGTCGACGTCAATGTGGTCGTAGCCGGTCGCGTACAAAACGATTCCGCGCAACCGGGGCAGGGCGTCCAGCAGCTCGGCGTCCACCCGGGGCAGGCACAGGTTGGTGGCCCCGACCAGGTCCGCGTCGGCCAGGAGCCGGACCGCCTCCGCGCGTTCGGGGGCCGCGTCGGCCCGCACGACGGTGGTGTGCGCGTACTGCTCGATCCCGGCCCAGTGCTCGGGGGAGAGCGCGTCCCTGCCACGACGGCTGAGCACGACGAGTCGATGACGTTTCATGCGGTGTGGACCTCCAGCCTTCCAGCGATCCGCCGTTGTCGGATTCCGAATCCTCGGATGTGACTGTTACGACGGGCCCCCTCCCACGGGGGTTGGCGTCTTCACAGCACCGATACACACCCGACACACGGCGGCGTCCCCTCCTCCCGACCTCCGCGAGGACCCCACGGGTGTCGCCGAGCACGGGGATGCCAGGGGACCCAGCACCGACTCGTCAGTGGGGCGAGCACGGACATGTCCGTGCTCTCCGTCCGCCTCCTCTCCTGCCGGCGGTGCGTGATCGGGGAGAGGGCCCGATCGCGCGGCCGCCCCGAGGGCGAACCCGCCCTCGGGGCGTAGCGGCCGGCGGTGTCGGCCCGCCGATCCGTCGGCGCCCGGACTTGCAACCGGTACCCAGGTACAGGTCTACCGTCGGAGTACCCCCCGGCCACCGGGGGCGCGACGACGGGAGAGAGCGCGATGAGTGATCTGGCATGGGTGCCGCGGTCCTGCACACTGCCCACCCGGGAGCGGCCCCTGCGGGCCGCCGAGTGGGACGCGCTGTTCTCCGAGCGCCTGAGGTCGCTGTCCCGGCCCCGGCCGCTCCACCTGCGCCTTGACCTGGCCGGCGGTCCAGGCGTCCAGGAGCGGGTGCGTGACCTGGCCGAGCGCGAGAGCGGCTGCTGCTCGTTCTTCACCTTCACCACCGCCCCCGGCCCAGGCCTGGTCGGCCTGAACGTCTCGGTGGACCAGGCGCACGAGGCGGTCCTGGAGGCCCTGGCCGTGCGGGCCGCTGCGGCCGGGGAGCAGCGGTGAGCACGGGCCTGCGCAGCGGGCAGGTCGCCGCTGCGGCCGGGGTGAACATCCAGACGCTGCGCTACTACGAACGGCGCGGTCTGCTGGCCGAGCCCCGGCGCAGCAACGGCGGCCACCGCCTGTACGGCGAGGACGCGGTCGTGGCGCTGCGGGTGATCAAGGCCGCCCAGCGGCTCGGCTTCACCCTGGAGGAGGTCGCCGAGCTGTTGGAGGCCGGCCGTCACCGGCACGGCCGCCCTGCGGGCGGGCTCCAGGGGCGTGCCGCGGCCAAGCTCGCCGAGACCGAGGCGAAGATCGCCGACCTCACCACGATCCGCACCGCCCTGGTCAGCGCCCTCCAGGCGGGCTGCGACGACCTGACCGCCTGTGCGTCCAGCGCCTGCTGCCCCATCCCCTTCACCGATCTGGCCGAGGAGCACCGCCATGGCGGACCCTGCTGCTGACCCGCGCCCCCGCCTGGCCCCGAAAGCGCTCGCAGGGCTGGCCGCTGTGGCGTGTGTGGCGTGCTGCGCGCTGCCGGTGCTGATCACGGCCGGAGTCGTGGGCTCCGGTGCCGGGGCGGTGGTGGGGTGGCTGCCCGCCCTGGCCATGGCCTCGGGCGTGCTCGCCGCCGGAACCTGGCGGCTCAGCCGGCATCGCCCCTCCTGCCCCTGCTCCTCGAAGGCCGCGGGCCGGGGCAGGTGCGGATGCGGGGCGTCCGGTGAGCCGCTGGGCGTCGGCGGCCCGGACGACCGGTAGAGCCGGCGGATGAGCGCGGCGGCTCGTTCGGGCCCTCCATGTGCCCGAGGGCGAAAAGCCCTTGGCCTTTCGTCCGTACTCGCCCCCTGTCGGATAGGAGATCGTGGTGTCTGTGACCGTGCGTGTCCGAGGCGGATTCCTGCGCCGGGTCGCGACCCGGCGTCCGACGGCGGTCATCGCGGGTGCGGTGGCCACCGCCCTTGGGGTCAACCTCGCCCTGTGGTCGGCCGGCCTGGTTCTCGGCGGGTCGTTCCAGTACGTGGAGGCCGATGGGTCGCTGCACACCACCACGGCTCCGCAGGGCGTCATCACCATGACGGTGCTGCCCATGAGCGGCGGCCTGGCGCTCGCCGCGCTGCTGGCGGCCGCACAGCGGCGCGCCGTTCCACGGCGCGTGGTCCTGCGGTCGGCCCAGGCCATCGGGGCGGGTGCCGCTCTGGCCACGGCGGCGCCGACGTTCACCGCCGGTTTCGATACGCCCAGCACGGTCGCGCTCGGCCTCATGCACGCCGTCATCGCCGCCCTGGTGGTCCTGGCCCTGGAGGCACTGGTGCGCCGACCGGGAGCCGACCGTGCCGTGGTGGCACAGGCCGCCCACTGAGCGGGCCGGGCGGGCCACCCGCCTGCTGGGGCCCTGGGCCCCGGTCCCGCCAAGGAGGACTGAACCGATAACGCCAGCCGAACGCCTCCAGAGCCTGTTCGCGGCCCTGGCCGCCCTGGCAGGTCTGGCCGCACAGGCCTGCTGGGGACCGTCGGCCCGGCGGCCGAGCACGTGGTACTGCCCGCCCTGCTGGTGATGCCCACCGCCGTGTTCGTGCTCGTCGACAACGGGAAGGACGGGGCCGTGCGAACCTGGGGGTCCATCCCCTGCCCTCGTCTGCGGGAGCCGCCCGTGCGCTGGACCGTCCACTCCGAGAAGAGCCTCTACACCGACCCGTGGATCGACGTGCGGGCCGCCGACGTCGAACTCCCCGACGGGCACAGGTTCGACCACCGCCTCGTGCGCCGCCCGCCCGGCGCCGGCGCCGTGGTGCGCGACGGCCAGGGGCGTGTACTGCTGCTGTGGCGGCACCGGTTCATCACCGACACCTGGGGATATGAGATCCCCATGGGCGGCGTGCACCCGGGGGAGAGCCCCGAGCAAGCGGCCGCCCGCGAGGTGCGGGAGGAGACCGGGTGGCGCCCCGGCCCCCTGCGCCCGCTGCTGTACACCCAGCCCTCCAGCGGACTGATGGACAGCGAACACCACGTGTTCACCGCCGAGGGCGCCCAGCGGATCGGTGAGCCCGAGGACGCCTGGGAGTCCGAGCGCGTGGAGTGGGTGGCACTGGAGCGGGTGCCCGCCCTGGTACGGGAGAGGCGGCTGGTCAGCGGCACGTCCCTGAGCGCGCTGCTGTACCTGTACGCCACCGAGCCGCGGTGAGCACGGCGCCCGCCGGCGGCCCCGCCCACCCGGGAAAACCCCTCGCGCGGCCCCGGCGCACCGCACTACCCGCGGGGCCATGGCACCCACCCGCGGGCACCGGCCCGGCCCTGGCCGAGCCGGTGCCCTGCGACACCGGGCGGTTCCCGTGGCCGGTGGCGGACGCGGGCCATGGACCGCCTGGTGTGCCCCGGAGTGCTCAACGCATCAGCGCCAGCTTCCCGGTGAGCCTGTTGACGTCCCCGCGCGGTCCGAGGACGGCCACCCCCACATACTCCACGTCCTGCGGCCCGGTGGCCGCCAGCGCGTCCAGGTACTCCGCGTAGTCACGCGAGCGGCGCGCCACCTCGTTGAAGCCCACCACCGTCAGCCCCCGCTCGTCGGCTCCGGCCTTGAGCCGGCGCAGCTGCTCACCGGAGGCCACCAGGGTCGGCACCGGATGCGGGTTGAGCCCGGCGTGCGCCCCGCCGCCCGCGTCCTTGCCGTCGGCGGCCAGCGAGTCCTCCAACCGCCCTCCCAGCGCCAGGCCGAGCACCACCCCGGCGTTGGCGGCCAGCGCGGGCTCCAGGTCCTGGCGCAGGACGACGACGATCTTGGTGGACATACCCATGACTACCCCGTTCATATGGCGTGTTAACGATCCATAAACTAGGCAGGCGAACAGCTTCCCGGCGCCGGAGCCGCACACTATTCGGCACGAGTCCTAGGATGGGATGCATGGACGAACTTGATTCGGCGATCGTGCGCGAACTCCAACAAGATGCACGGCAGACCAACCGCGCCCTGGCCCACAGGCTCGGCGTGGCCCCCTCCACCTGCCTGGAACGCGTACGCCTGCTGCACCGGCGCGGCGTCATCCGCGGCTACCACGCCGACATCGACCCGGCCGCGCTCAACCGCCGGGTGGAGGCGTTCGTCTCCGTGCAGCTGCGCCCGCCCAGCCGCCAGGTCATCGAGGGCTTCAAGGCTGCGATGTTCGCCCTGCCCCAGGTGATGGCGGTCTACGTCGTGGCGGGGGAGCAGGACTTCCTGGTGCACGTGTCCGTGCCCTCCCTGGACGCGCTGCACAGCTTCCTCATCGACCGGCTCACCCAGCGCCGCGAGGTGGCCGGCTTCCGCAGCCAGATCATCTACGACAGCGCCCGCAAGAACGTCGCCGCACCCCTGGAGTGAGGAGGGGGAACCAGGTGTTCCGCCTCCACGTCCGAGATGCCACCATGACAAAAGCCACCGGAGGTGACACATGAGTAAGAACAACAACAACCTCGGGCTCGGCCTGGCTCTGGGAGTATGCCTGGGCACCACCTTCGGCGCCCTCACCGACAACCTGGCGGTGGGCGTCGCCCTGGGCATCAGCCTGGGCCTGGCCCTGGGCATGACCACCGGCAAGAGGAACGGTAGGAGGAGCGGCGACCAGGGCGAATGACCATCCGGGTGGCACTCACCACACCCCGACCCGCCCCCACCCCCTCCACCAGGCACGACAGGCGTTCTCACCAAGACCACGCGCCCCGGGTGAGCCGACTGTTTCCCGTGCGTTACGGCCGGACACCTCCAGGCAACGCGGCCTTCCTACCTTGGGCTTCGTCAGCAGCCGTCGAGAAGGAAGGCCCGTTCGTGACCTCCGAGGCTGGCCCACGCGCACCGCGCACCGGCAAGAGCTGGATCTCCCACTGGAACCCCGAGGACGAGGCGTTCTGGAACAGCACAGGACGCGCCGTCGCCCGCCGCAACCTGTGGGCCTCGATCCTCTCCGAACACATCGGCTTCTCGGTATGGAGCCTGTGGTCGGTCCTGGTGCTGTTCATGACCCCGGCGGCCGGCTTCGACTGGTCCGCCGAACAGAAGTTCCTCCTGGTCTCCGTGGTCTCCCTGGTCGGCGCGGTCCTGCGGATCCCCTACACCCTGGCCGTACCAGTCTTCGGCGGCCGCAACTGGACGATCATCTCCGCCACCCTGCTGCTCGTCCCCACACTCCTGGCCGCCCACCTCATCCAAAACCCCGACACGCCCTACTGGCTGTTCGTCCTCCTGGGCGCCACCGCCGGACTCGGCGGCGGCAACTTCTCCTCCTCCATGGCCAACATCAACTCCTACTTCCCCGAGAAGGAGAAGGGATGGGCCCTGGGCATGAACGCCGGCGGCGGCAACATCGGCGTGGCCACCGCCCAACTGGTGGGCCTGGGCATCATCGCCCTGTTCACCGTCCAGGCCGGACACCTCGTACCGCTGATCTACGTACCCCTGCTGCTCCTGGCCATCTGGGTGGCGGCACGGCACATGAACAACCTCTCCAGCGCCCGCACCGACGTCTCCGCCCAACTCGCCGCCACCAGGGACCGCCACTTCTGGATCATGTCCCTCCTCTACGTCGGCACGTTCGGATCCTTCATCGGCTTCGGGTTCGCCTTCGGACTGCTCCTACAGAACCAGTTCGGCCTGAACCCCCTCCAGGCCGCCTCCCTCACCTTCCTGGGACCGGCCATCGGCTCCCTCGTCCGCCCCCTGGGCGGCAGACTCGCCGACCGCGTCGGCGGCGCACGGGTCACCCTGTGCACCTTCCTGGCCATGGTGATCGCCACCGGCGTGGTCGTGGCGGCCATCAACCTGGACTCCCTACCACTGTTCACCACCGCGTTCGGCCTCGTGTTCGTCCTCACCGGCATCGGCAACGGCTCCACCTACAAGATGATCCCCTCCATCTACGCCGCCAAGGCACAGAACGCCATCTCCCAGGGCACCCCGGCCCAGGAAGCCCACTCCCACAACAAGCGCGTCGCCAGCTCCATGCTCGGCCTGATCGGCGCCATGGGAGCCCTGGGCGGCGTCGGCATCAACCTGGTCTTTCGCGAGTCCTTCCGCCTCACCGAGTCCGCGGCCCCCGGCTTCCTCGCCTTCGGTGCCTTCTACCTGGTCTGCGCCGCCCTCACCTGGGCCGTCTACCTGCGCCGCCCCGCCCGCACCACCGCACCCGCCGCCGACCGCGTGGAGACCAGCACACGATGACCACCACCCACTGCCCCTACTGCGCCCTACAGTGCGCCATGCACCTGGAACCGGGCCCCGACGGACGCCTGGCCGCACGCCCCGCGGACTTTCCCACCAACCGCGGCGGACTGTGCCGCAAGGGATGGACCTCCACCGAGGTCCTGACCGTCCCCGACCGCCTCACCCGGCCCCTGATCCGCAAGGACCGCGACTCAGAACTGGTACAGACCGACTGGGACACCGCCCTGGACCACGTCGCCGAACGCCTGCTGGCCCTGCGCGCCGAATCGGGCCCCGACACCGTCGCGGTCTTCGGCAGCGGCAGCCTGACCAACGAGAAGTCCTACACCCTGGGCAAGTTCGCCCGCCTGGCCCTGGCCACCTCCCAGATCGACTACAACGGCCGCTTCTGCATGTCCTCGGCGGCCGCCGCGAGCACACGCGCCTTCGGCCTGGACCGGGGCATGCCCTTCCCCCTGACCGACGTCGGCGGGGCCGAGGTGGTCCTGCTGGCCGGAGCCAACCCCGCCGAGACCATGCCACCGATGATGGGCCACCTGTCCGCACCCACCCTCATCGTCATCGACCCGCGCCGCTCGGCCACCGCCCAGGCCGCACTGAACGGCGGCGGCGTCCACCTGGCGCCCCGCCCCGGCACCGACCTGGCCCTGGCCCTGGGCCTGCTGCACGCCGTACGCGTCCAGGGCTGGTGCGACGAGGACTTCGTCCAAGACCGCACCACCGGCTTCGAAACCGCCTGGGAACACGCCGCCGCCTGGTGGCCCGAACGCACCGAACAGGTCACCGGCGTCCCCGCCGCCCACATCCGCGCCGCCGCCGACCTGCTGGGACGGGCCTCCCGCAACCACTCGGCCTACATCCTGACCGGACGCGGCACCGAACAGCACACCAAGGGCACCGACACCGTCTCGGCCTGGATCAACCTGGCCCTGGCCCTGGGACTGCCCGGCCGGCAAGGCTGCGGATACGGGTGCATCACCGGCCAGGGCAACGGCCAGGGCGGACGCGAACACGGCCAAAAAGCCGACCAGCTCCCCGGCTACCGCAAGATCGACGACCCCGCCGCCCGCGCCCACGTGGCCCGGGTGTGGGGCGTGGACCCCCACACCCTGCCCGGACCGGGCCGCTCGGCCTTCGAACTCCTGGACGCCCTGGGCACCGACGACGGCCCGCGCGCCATGCTGCTGCTGGGCTCCAACCCCCTCGTCTCCGCACCCCAGACCGAACGCGTGCGCGAGCGCCTGGCCTCCCTGGACCTGCTGGTGGCCGCCGACTTCGTCCTCTCCGAGACCGCGGCCATGGCCGACGTCGTCCTCCCCGTGGCCCAGTGGGCCGAGGAGAGGGGCACCATGACCAACCTGGAGGGACGCGTCCTGCGCCGCAACCGCGCCACCGCCCCACCCCAAGGGGTACGCACCGACCTGGAGGTACTCTCCGCCCTGGCCGTGCGCCTGGGACAACCCCCACAACGCTTCCCCACCGACCCCGACACCGTCCTGGCCGAACTGGGCCGCGCCTCAGCCGGGGGCACCGCGGACTACTCCGGCGTCACCCCCCACCGCCTGGCCTCGGGAGAGGCCCTGCACTGGCCCGTACGCGAGAAGGAGGAACCCACACCCCACCTGTTCCTGGACTCCTTCGCCCACCCCGACGGCCGCGCCCGCTTCACCCCGGTCCCACACCAGCCCCCCGCCGAGACCACCGACACCGACTACCCCCTCATCGCCACCACCGGACGGACCATGGGCCACTACCAGACCGGCGCCCAGACCCGCCGCGTCCCCGAACTGCACCGGGCCGAACCCGAGGCGTACGTGGAGGTACACCCCGACACCGCCGCCCGCGCCGGACTGGCCACAGGGCAGTGGGCCCGCATCACCTCACGGCGCGGCCACACCCGCGCCCGGGTACGCCTGACCCCCACCGCACGCCTGGACACGGTGTTCCTGCCCTTCCACTTCGCCGGAGACCAGGCCGCCAACAACCTCACCAACCCGGCCCTGGACCCCACCAGCCGTATGCCCGAGTTCAAGGTCAGCGCCGTACGCCTGGAACGCGAACCCGCCCAACCCTGACCCACCCCCTCCCGCACCACACCGACACCGCCACACCCCCGGCCGACGCCGCCCGGGAGCGCACACACCCACACCAGGAGGCAGCAGTTGAGCACCGTGCAGGGCGCGTCCCCGCGTCAGATCGTGGTCGTCGGCAACGGAATGGTCGGCGCCCGCTTCGCCGAGGAGGCGGCCCGCCTGGACCCGGCGGGGGAGCGGGCCCACATCACCGTGGTCGGCACCGAAGAACACCACGCCTACAACAGGGTCCTGCTCTCGGGCGTGGTCGCCGGGGACTACACCCCCGACCAGATCCGCCTGCCCGTCCCCCACACCCCGGGCGTGACCGTGCGCACCGGCACCACCGCCACCGCCCTGGACACCGACAACCGCACCCTCACACTCGACGACGGCACCCACCTGCCCTACGACGAACTGGTCATGGCCACGGGCGCACGCGCCGCCTTCCCCCCCATCACCGGCGTGGCCGACCCCGACGGAACCCCCGGAGAGGGAGTGACCGCCCTACGCGACCTGGCCGACTGCCGGCGCCTGCTCGCCCTGGCCGCCCCGGGCGCACCCGTGGTGGTCCTGGGCGGCGGCATCCTGGGCCTGGAAGCCGCACGCGGCCTGGTGGGCCGGGGCATGCGGGTGTCGGTGGTGGAGTCCTCCCCCTGGATCATGCGCCGCCAGATCGACCAGCCGGCCGCACGCATCCTCGCCCAGCGCTACGCCGCCCTGGGCGTGGCCGTGCACTCCTGGCGGGTGGCCGCACGCTGGATCCCCGGCACCGGCCTGGAACTGGACGACGGCCGCATACTGCCCGGCGACGCCCTGGTCGTCACCGCCGGGGTGCGCGGCAACACCGAACTGGCCAAGGACGCCGGCATCGAGGTCGAGCACGGCATCGTCGTGGACGACCGCCTGTCCACCTCCAACGCACGCGTGCACGCCATCGGCGACTGCGCCCAACACCCCGGAGGCGGCGCGGGACTCATCCAACCCGGCTGGGAACAGGCCGCGGTCCTGGCCCGGCGCCTGACCGGAACCGCACCCGAGGCGCTTTACACCGGAGCCAGGCCGCTGACCCGCCTCAAGGCCCAGGGCATCGAACTGACCGCGTTCGGGCAGGTCCACGAGGAGGAGGACGCCCACGGCCTGGAAACGGTGACCATCAGCGACCCCTACGGCGGCCGCTACGCCAAGCTCTCGGTACGCCAGGAGAAGGTCGTGGGCGCGGTACTGCTGGGCTTCCCCGAGGCCGCGGCCACCCTGGCCCAGCTCTACGACACCGGAGCCCCCGTACCCGCCGACCGGCTCGCCCTGCTCCAGGGGCTCCCCACCGCCACCCCCGACCAGGACCGGGAGGAGCCCACGTCGCTGGTGTGCCGGTGCAACGCGGTCTCGCGCACCGACATCGAACAGGCCTGGCTGGACGGGGCGCGCACCCGCGAGGCCATCGCCCGGCGAACACGCGCCACCACCGGCTGCGGCGGGTGCGTACGCGACGTGCAGGCGCTGCTCTCGGGGATGCAGGACCAGACCAACGCCCCGGTCGGCTAGGACCGTGTCTCCTTGAGGCTGCGCTTCGCCTGGTGCCCAGACGCCGAAGGCAGGGAAACCTTCGGCAGCCCCGTCGGCGCCCCCGCCACCCCCAGCGGCACAAGGCCGAGTCCACCGAACAGACCCAGGGGCCTGGGCGGCCACCGGCCCACACGCTCGCGCGACAGGCCGGCGTGCCCGCTGCGGCGGGCGCGCCCCTGCACCGTGCGCACCGGCACCTCACACCGGTCCAACACCCCGCCGCCGTGCGAGTCCGGCCGGGCGGCCCCACGCGCCCCCGCTCAGCGCACCGTCAGGGCCACCACCGCACAGACCAGAGCAGCCAGGGAGACCAACGTGCGCAGGTGGTTCCAGCGCACCCACACCGCCTCGAAGGCGCCGCGCACCGCGGCGGGGTCCGCGATCCGCCCGGCCGGACCCGCACGGTCCAGGGCGTCGTTGCGCGGCACGTTGACGGCGAAGGTCACCACCAGCGCCGCGCACAGGCACACCAGCGCCGCACCCGACCACACGGCCGCGGCCACGGCCCCCGCGACGGCGTACAGCACCACACAGGCCAGCACCGCCACCGGGGCGCCGACGAAGACCACGGCGAAGTACGGATTGAGGATGGCCGCGTTGACGCCCTGCATGGCCTCGATCATCACCCGGTCCCCGGACCTGCCCAGACCGGGCATCACCGAGACCGAGAACGCGAAGAACAACCCGGCGAAGAGCCCGGTCACCACCACGGCGAACACCGGAACCACCACGTGCACCATCTCCGCCACGCCCCACCCCGAGTCCGTCCTCAACCGCACACCTGGCCGGATCCTACGCCCAGACCGACCGGACCCACCCCCGGCCCTCGAACCCGCGCCCACCCGCCCCACGCCGGCGGGTCTCAGCCGTGCCACTCGCAGAAGAGCACGGTGGCGTCGTCGCCGAACCGGCCGTGGTGGTACTCCAAAACCCCGTGCACCAGGCGGCGCAGCGTCTCGGGAACCGGCATGTTGTCGGCCTGGTGGCGGATGACGAAGTCCACGAACCGCTCCACACCGAACTCGCGCCCCTGGGAGTCACGGGCCTCGATGATGCCGTCGGTGTAGAGCAGCAGCCGGTCGCCGGGCTCCAACTGCTCACGGCACACCGTGACCGGCAACCCCAGGTCCATCCCCAGCGGGTGGGAGGGCTCGCACTCCAGGCTGCGCACCTGGTTGTTGCGGATGAGCACCGGCGGCAGGTGACCGCAGTTGACCCAGTGCAGCTCACCGGTGGTCATGTTCAACTCGGCCAGGACCGCGGTCGCGAAACGGGTGCGCACGAACTCCTGGATCAGGGTCTCCTCCACCCCCCGGCACATCTGGGCCAGTTCGGTGCCCTTGCGGCGCTCGTTGCGAAAAGCCCCCACCGCCAGGTTCGCGATCAGCCCCGCGGCGGTGTCGTGCCCCATCGCGTCGAACATCGCCAGGTGCGCGACCTCACCCGCCACGGCGTAGTCGAAGGCGTCCCCGGCGTTGTCGTAGGCCGGCTCCGTGGCGGCCGAGATCGTCACCCGCGAATCAGCGAAGGTGCCCGGCGGCATGAGCGTCCACTGCATCTCCGCCGAGACCGACATGGGCTTGGTGCGCACCAGACGGGCGTAGGAGTCGCTGTTGGAGCGCTTGGCGATGACCAGCAGGGCCACCATCGAGGCCAGATCCCGCATCGCCGAGCGGTCCGGATCGCCCGCGTACCCCACGTGCATCACACCCAGACGCTGGGCGCCCTCCAACACCGGCACCCAGTACCGGTGCTCACCCTCCACCCGCACGGTCACACCCGTCACGTAGGCCTGTCCGGCCAGGGAGTCGTTCACGCTCAGGGCCTCACCGCCCTCATGGGCGTCCAGCCCCACACCGGTGAACTCACGCAGCACCTGCTGCTGATGATCGGCCAGGTAGACACGGGCCTGGGACAACTCGGCGCCCTCGGCCTTCTTGGCGATCAACGAGGGCAACTCCTCGAAGGTGGCAAGATGACCGGCTCGCACCAGGGAGATCATCAACTCGTTGGACGCGTGTTGCACCGGCATGGCACACCCCGGTTTCTGGCACGTTGGGCGTTCTCCTGGAACCCCCTACCCGCCGCCTCGCCTCTGGACCACAGGACTCATCGTCGCACGGCCACGCGCGAACCGAAACAGCCCCGAACCCGCCTGTGACCAGCCGATACCCGCTACTTGACCCACCACACGGAAAAATCCCCGCCCCGCGCCCGAAGCGGCCACCACGCAAGTCAGCCCCTCCCGGCCCGGTGTGCCTTGTCCAACGCCGCCACCAGCACCTCCACCGGCTGGGCGCCCGAGAAGGCGACGGTCTCGTCGATGACGAAGAAGGGCACACCGCCCGCGCCCAGGCGCCGGGCGGCGTCGATGTCCTCACGCACGTCCTGGGCGTAGTCCCGACCCTCCAGCACCCGGCGCACCTCACCCTCCTCCAAGCCGGCCTGGGCCGCCACCTCCACCAGGGTCCGCGCCTGGCTCAGATCCCGGCCCAGCACCAACTGCGCGCGCATGAAGCACTCGTGCGCCCACCCGCCCAGACCCCGCTCGCGGGCCAGGTGCAACAGGCGGTGGACGTCGAAGGTGTTGACCATGACCCCCGACTCGAAGCGATACTCCAGCCCCTCCTGGGCGGCCACCCGGGTGACCTGCTCGGTCATCGCACGCACCTGCTCCACCGAAGCACCCATCTTCTGCGCCAGAGCGTCATAGACCGGCTGGCTCACCCCCCGGGGAAAAGAGGGGTCGAGCTGGAAGCTGCGCCAGAGCACCTCGACCTCACCAGCGTGCTCGAACCGCTCCAACGCCCGCTCCAGACGGCGCCTGCCGATGTAGCACCACGGACAGACCACGTCGGACCACACCTGGACCTGCACGAGAGCATCCCCCCTCACACACCCGGAGCCAAGGCGTTCTCGACCCCGCACCACCGCCCGCCCACACCCCGACAGGCACACACCACCGCCGCGCCGCGCCCGCGCACCGAAACGCGTGCCCACCCCGACCCGGGGCGCAGCGCACACCGGGAGCGCAACACCAACGGCACACACCACCGCCCATCCTGACCACAAGCCCCACACCTGTCCACGCCCACCGGCGCACAGGCCCCTCCCGCGCCAAGCAGAACACCCCGGTACGCCCCCCGCCCCACAGGCATGTGACCAAACACCCAACCGCCCCCGACCGGCCCCGCACAACCATCCCACCCTGGGACTTCACCCCGCCCCACACCCCATCACGCACACGCCACCTGCGACAGGAGCACAACGAAACAACCGCGTCACACACGGCTGACCCCGGGGAAACACCCTGCGGGTTGCCTGAAACACGTCCGACCCCGCAGCAGGAGGAGCCGCACACCCATGGAAGAACTCGTCGTCATCGGCAACGGCATGGTCGGCCACCGACTCATCGAGGCCCTCCACGACCGCGACAGCGCCCACCGCTGGCACATCACCGTCGTGGGCGAGGAACCCCGCACCGCCTACGACCGCGTCGCCCTCTCCTCCTACTTCGACGGCGCCACCGCCCAGGACCTGTCCCTGGGCCAGGTCAGCGGCCCCCACGTGGACGTGCACGTCAACGAACGCGCCACCCGCATCGACCGCGCCCACCGCACCGTCACCACCACGACCGGCCGCGTCCTGCCCTACGACCGCCTGGTCCTGGCCACCGGCTCCACCCCCTTCGTACCCCCCATCCCCGGCCACGACCTGCCCGGCTGCCACGTCTACCGCACCATCGAGGACCTGGACGCCATCACCGCCTCCGCCCACGGCGCCCGCACCGGCGTGGTCATCGGCGGCGGCCTGCTGGGCCTGGAAGCCGCCAACGCCCTACGCCTGCTGGGCCTGCGCGCACACGTGGTCGAACTCGCCCCCCACCTGATGCCCGCCCAGATCGACGAGGGCGCCGGATCCCTCCTGCGCAACCTCATCACCGACCTGGGCGTACACGTGCACACCGGCACCGCCTCCACCGCCGTCCACGCCGCCGACCACGGCCGCGTCTCCCACCTGACCCTGGGAGAGGACACCCGCCTGGACGCCGACCTCGTCGTGTTCTCCGTGGGCATCCGCCCCCGCGACGACCTCGCCCGCACCGCCGGACTCAAGGTCGGCGAACGCGGCGGCATCGTCATCGACGACACCTGCACCACCAGCGACCCCCGCATCCACGCCATCGGCGAAGCCGCCAACCACCAAGGCACCGTCTACGGCCTCATCGCCCCCGGCAACGCCATGGCCGAAGTGGTCGCCGACCAGCTCCTGGACGGACAGGCCACCTTCACCGGCGCCGACACCTCCACCAAACTCAAACTCCTGGGCGTGGACGTGGCCAGCTTCGGCGACGCCCACGGCCGCACCCCCGGCGCCCTGGACGTGGTCGTCAACGACGCCGCCGGCGGCCGCTACGCCAAACTCGTCCTCTCCGACGACGCCACCACCCTGCTCGGCGGCGTCCTCGTCGGCGACGCCACCGCCTACGCCACCCTGCGCCCCCTGGTCGGATCCCCCCTGCCCGACGACCCGCTGACCCTGATCACCCCCGAGGGCACAACCGCCCTGGGCGCCGACGCCCTCCCCGACTCCGCACAGATCTGCTCCTGCAACGCCGTCACCAAGGGCGAACTGACCCAGGCCATCGACCACGGCAACCACGACGTGCCCGCCCTGAAGGCCTGCACCAAGGCGGGCACCAGCTGCGGCTCGTGCGTGCCCATGCTCAAACAGGTCCTCGCCCAGGCCGGCATCGAACAGTCCAAGGCCCTGTGCGAACACTTCCCCCAGTCCCGCGCCGAACTGGTCCAGACCATCCGCGCCACCGGCACCACCACCTTCTCCGCCCTCATCAGGGCCCACGGCACCGGACACGGCTGCGACATCTGCAAACCCACCGTCGCCTCCATCCTGGCCTCCCTGGGAAGCGGACACATCCTGGAGGGCGAACAGGCCACCCTGCAGGACACCAACGACCGCTACCTGGCCAACATGCAGCGCAACGGCACCTACTCGGTCGTGCCCCGCATCCCCGGCGGCGAGGTCACCCCCGACAAACTCATCGTCATCGGCGAGGTCGCACGCGACTTCAACCTCTACACCAAGATCACCGGCGGCCAACGCATCGACCTCTTCGGCGCCCGCCTGGAACAACTGCCCCACATCTGGCGACGCCTGGTCGACGCCGGATTCGAATCCGGCCACGCCTACGGCAAGTCCCTGCGCACCGTCAAGTCGTGCGTGGGCACCACCTGGTGCCGCTACGGCGTCCAGGACTCGGTGGGCCTGGCCATCCGCCTGGAGGAGCGCTACCGGGGCCTGCGCTCACCCCACAAACTCAAGTCCGCCGTCTCCGGATGCGCCCGCGAATGCGCCGAGGCCCGCGGCAAGGACTTCGGCGTCATCGCCACCGACCAGGGCTGGAACCTGTACGTGGGCGGCAACGGCGGCTTCACCCCCCGCCACGCCGATCTCCTGGCCGGCGACCTGGACGAGGAAACCCTCATCCGCTACATCGACCGGTTCCTCATGTTCTACGTACGCACCGCCGACCGCCTCCAGCGCACCGCACCCTGGATCGAATCCCTGGACGGGGGCCTGGACCACCTGCGCGAGGTCATCGTCCACGACCGCCTGGGCATCGCCGACGAACTCGAAGCCGCCATGGACGAACACGTGGCCTCCTACACCGACGAGTGGGCCGCCGTCCTGGCCGACGAGGACAAACTCGCCCGCTTCGTCTCCTTCGCCAACGCCCCCACCACCCCCGACCCCACCATCAGCTTCACCACCACCCGCGACCAGCCCGTACCCCGCACACCCGTCAACCTGGGCATGCCCGCCCACCGCCCCCAGGAGGCCACCCGATGACCACCACCACCCAGACCCGACCCACCACCTGGATCGACGCCTGCCCCACCCACCGGCTCCACCCCGAGGACGGCCTCGCCATCCTCCTGCCCGACCACACCCAGATCGCCCTGTTCCGCACCCGCGACGGACACCTGTACGCCGTGGACAACATCGACCCCTACACCGGCGCCGCCGTCATCTCCCGAGGTATCGTCGGCGACCGGGCGGGAGAGCCCACCGTCGCCTCACCCATGCTCAAGAACGTCTTCTCCCTACGCACCGGCCAGAGCCTGGACGACACCGGCGTACACCTGAGCACCTGGCCCGTACGCCAGGGCCGAACCACCGTGCAGATCGCCACCCGCGCCAAGGAGAACACACCATGAACACCCTGCCCCACGCACCGCCCGCACCCGCCACCACCGCACCCCTGGCCGGGTTCACCGTCGGCGTCACCGCCGCACGCCGCGCCGAGGAACTGAGCGCCCTGCTACGCCGCAAGGGCGCCCAGGTCATCGCCGCACCCGCCCTGCGCATCGTGCCCCTGAGCGACGACCAGCGCCTGGCCTCGGTCTCGGACCAACTCGCCCACCGCCCCGCCGACATCGTCGTGGCCACCACCGGCATCGGCTTCCGCGGCTGGGTGGAGGCCTGCGACACCTGGGGCACCGCCCAGGCACTCCTGGAGGGCATGCGCTCCTCACGCCTGCTCGCACGCGGCCCCAAAGCCAAGGGCGCCATCCGCGCCGCCGGACTCACCGAGGAGTGGTCACCCCCCTCCGAGTCCTCGGCCGAGGTCCTGGACCACCTCCTGGCCCAGGGGGTGCGGGGCCTGCGCGTGGCCGTCCAACTCCACGGCGAACCCCTGCCCGACTTCACCGCCGCCCTGCGCCTGGCCGGAGCCGACGTCGTCGAGGTCCCCGTCTACCGGTGGACCCAACCCGAGGACACCGCACCCCTGGACCGCCTCATCGAGGCCCTCACCACCGGGGGAGTGGACGCCCTCACCTTCACCAGCGCCCCCGCCGCCGCCGGACTCCTCACCCGCGCCCACACCACCGGGCACCACGGCGCACTCCTCCAAGCCCTGCGCGGCGACGTCCTGGCCATGTGCGTGGGCCCGGTCACCGCCCGCCCCCTCATCGCCCACGACATCCCCACCGTGTGGCCCGAACGCGCCCGCATCGGCGCCCAGGTCCGCAAACTCACCGAAGAACTACCCGCACGCTTTCCCACCCTGTCCGTGGCCGGGCACCGCCTGCGCCTGCGCGGCCACGCCGTCCTGGTCGACGGCACCGTCCACACCCTCTCGCCCACCCTCATGCGGCTCATGCGCGCACTGGCCCACAAACCCGGACAGGTCCTGGACCGAGCCCGCCTGCTCACCTGCCTGGGCGAGGACGCCGACGCCCACGCCGTGGAAACCGCCGTGGCCCGCCTGCGCACCGCCCTGGGCGACGCCCGCATCGTCCAGACCGTCGTCAAACGCGGCTACCGCCTGGCCCTGGACACCACCGACCAGCCCTGAGACCCCCCGAGCCCACGGCCGCGCCAGAGCACGGAAGGAAACAGCGGCGCCCGCCCCCGCCGGAGCCCCGCCCACACCACACGATGAACCGACACCCGACCCTGCTGCTGGCCGTCCACGGCACCCGCGACCCCCACGGCACCGCCGTGGCCCACTCCCTGGCCCTGCGCGTGGCCGAGGTGACACACCGACCCACCCGCCTGGCCTTCGCCGACGTCCTGGCGCCCTCCGTCGGCGACGTCGCCGCCACCATCCCCGGCCCCCTGGTGGCCGTGCCCGCCTTCCTGGCCTCGGGCTACCACGTGCGCACCGACATCCCCCGCCAGCTCGCCCTGGCGGGCCGCGCCGACGCCGTCATCACCCCCGCCCTGGGCGATCACCCCGCGGTCCTGGACACCGCGGTGCGCCGCCTGGTCCAGGCCGGCCACCGCCCCGGCGACGCGGTCGTGCTGGCCTGCGCCGGAACCTTCGACCCCCACGCGCGCGCCGAACTCGACCAGGCCCGGGCCCGCATGTCCCAGCGCCTGGGCGCCCCGGTGAGCCTGGGCTTCATCGCCACCGGCCATCCCACCCCCGCCCAGCAGGTACGGCGCCTGCGCTCCCAAGGACACCCACGGGTGGCCCTGGCCAGCTGGCTCCTGGCCCCGGGCCTGTTCCACGACCGCCTGGCCGGCGCGGGCGCCGACGTGGTGGCACGCCCCCTGTGCCCGGACCCGGCCATCGCCCACGCCGTGGCCGCCCGCTACCACCAGGCCGCCATCGCCCAACCCGCCTGAGACCACCGGGCCGCCAGAGCCCGGCGGGAAGCACCCGAGGCCCCAGGAGCAGGAAAGCGGGGGAGAGGGGAAAGGGGAAGGGAAGGGCCGACCGGGCGCACCCCGCACCAGGGGAGGGGCGCACCACCGGCACACGCACACCACACGCGTGGCCACAACCGGCCGCGCCGGCCCCGGCACGCACGACGGGCCACCGGACCGGGCACACCCCGACGGGGACCCACGCCCCGCACGCCCCGGCCCACGCAAGGACGCACATGCCCGCACCATCCACACCCCTGGACTTCCACGACCCCCGAAGCGACCGGGCCGTCGGAGCGCTCTTCGGCGCCCCGCTCGCCGCGGCCCTGATCGGCGCACCCCCCGCCCTGGCCACACCCTTCACCGACCCCGCCCACCACCCCGCACGCCTGATCCTCGCCGCACTGAGCGACCTGAACGGCCCCCACCACCTGCCCCAGGCACCCGCCGACCCCGTCCAGCACGCCTGGGCCCAGGTACTGCGCACCGCCGCCCGCACCGGCACCACACCCACCAGCGCCCCCGCCCTGGAACACACCACCGCCCAGGACCCCATGGGCGCCTCATGGCGGGCCCTGACACGCACACCCCGCCCCACCCACGACCCCGCCCACGGATCCTTCGCCTGCACCCACCTCACCGACGCCCTCCGGTACGCCCACACCAGCGCCGGAGACCAGGCCGCCCTGCACACCGCCGTCCTGGCCGCCGCCCTGTGGGGCGCCTCCGCCCTGCCCCTGGGCGCCCTGCGCCACCTGTCGCGCACCACCGACCCCCACACCCTGACCGTCACCGCCCTGACCGGCGCCCGCGGCCCCCACCCCCGTCTGTGGCCCCAACACCCCGTCCTGGTCGACGAACCCCGCCGCCTGCCGCCCTTCGCCGTCCCCCACCCCCTGGACCCCCACGTCCTGCTCGGCAACCTGGACCACCTGCGCGCCCACCCCGACACCGTCGACGCCGTGGTCTCCCTGTGCCGCACCCACCCCAGCGACGCACCCCACCTGCCCGACCACGACTGGGTACGGGTGTGGCTGCACGACCGCGCGGGCGCCAACCCCAACGTGCACTTCACCCTGGACGAGGCCGCCGCCGCCCTGGCCGCCCTGCGCGCCGAGGGCAAACGCGTCCTGCTGCACTGCTGGGCGGGCGCCTCACGCACACCGGCCGTGGCCACCCGCTACGCCGTGGCCACCCTGGGCGCACCCCCGCTGCCCACCCTGGCCACCATGATCCGCACCGTCGGCGGACACCTGGACAACCCCGCCCTGTCCCGGGCCGTCGCCCAGCTCAGCGGAGTGGACCTGCCCGACCCCGCCCGCACCCTCTTCCCCCACGGCGTCCCGCCCCGGCGCCCCGAACTACCCGCACCCCACATCACCGGATGAGGAACAAGAACGACCAGCAGGGCTCAGGAGACACGAACGACCCCTCGTGACAAGTTCCACAAACCACCCCTTTCCGGTACCGTTACCCTCGCGTGACCCCTAGGATCTGCGCCCAGACCCCCGCGCACCAACGGCGGTCCCGGCTCCACCCGCGCCACGCCCTCCCGCACCCGGGGCGTCGCACCCCGCGCCCCTCTGCCACGGCAGCCGCGCACCACATCCCAGGAGCGGACCGCCACGCCCCGTCTCCCACCCGAAGGAACCCTGCCGTGGGCACACACCAGCCCCAGACCCCACCGGGCGACGAAGACACCACCCGTCCCCAGGCGCCCGTGGGCCCCCGCGTGGCCGCCAAACGCTCCCGCCGCAAACGCACCCTGATCCTGGCCTCGGCCACCACGGCGGCACTCCTGGTGGCGGGCACCGCCACAGCCACCGTCATCGCCACCGGAGCCGACCCCGACACCACCACCAACGCCACCGGCGTCCCCGACGCCGACCCCGACCCCCTGGTCACCGACGACACCACCCCCCAACACGGCGAGGACCTGCGCCGACAAGCCCAGGACGCCGTCGCCTCCGCCACCCAGAGCACCAGCACCGAGGCCTCCACCATCCTCGAAGAACCCGAGGAGACCGAGGAGGCCGAAGAACCCGCCGCCCAGGAGGACACCCCCGAGTCCACCGGCCAGGGCGGCACCTGCCAGGCCTCCTACTACGGCGCCGAACTCGCCGGAAACCAGACCGCCAACGGCGACACCTTCGACCCCAACGCCATGACCGCCGCACACAAGACCCTGCCCTTCGGCACCCAGGTCCAGGTCACCAACCCCGACAACGGCAAGTCCGTGACCGTACGCATCAACGACCGCGGCCCCTACGTCGACGGCCGCTGCCTGGACCTGTCCACCGCCGCCTTCGACCAGATCATCGGCACCGGAGCCGGAGTCGGCCAGGTCCAGTGGCAGGTCGTGGGCTAAAACCCACCCCCACCCCCGCACCAGACCCCAGGCGCCCCTTCCCACCACACGGGAAGGGGCCCTCGCGCGTGTGGGCCCACGCACGTCGCCACGACATGGCACAATCCCCAGCACCCACCACCGACACACAAGGGAGCAGGGGCGTTGTTTCGCACCACCACCGGCTGGGTCGTCTCACCCACCGACCTCGTCGACACCCTGGAGTGCGACCACCGCAGCGCCCTCAAAACCGCGCTCGCCGCACGCCTGCCCGGCGCACCCGCACCAGAAAAAGTCGACCCCCTCATAGCCCACCACGGCCTGGTCCACGAACAGGACGAACTCGACCGCCTCACCACCCTGTTCGGCGAAGTCGTCCACATCCCCGACCCCCGCCCCGACGACACCTCCCTGGCACAGGCCGCCACCGCCACCACCCAGGCCATGGCCGCCGGAGCCCCCGTCATCTACCAGGGCAGCTTCCACCACCCCCTCACCCCCCACCACACCGACCACCCCGTCGCCTTCCACGGCCGCGCCGACTTCCTCATCCGCTCCGACCTGGACCCCGCCACCGGCCACCAGCGCACCCCCGCACCCACCACCCCCACCTACGAACCCTGGGACACCAAACTCGCCCGCCACCCCGGCCCCGGCGCCGTCATCCAACTGGCCGCCTACGCCCAAGCCGTCACCGTGGCCACCGGCCACACCCCCCAGCACATGCACCTGCGCACCGGCGACGGCCACACCCACACCCTGGCCACCACCGAATTCACCCCCATCCTGGCCACCGTCACCACCCGCCTCCTGAACCGCCTGAACCAGGAGATCGCCCTGCCCACCCCCACCTGGGGCGAACCCCGACCCGCCTGCGAGAGCTGCGGCTACACCACCTGGTGCGCACAAGGACGCACCGCCGCCCGCCACCTGTCCCTGGTCGCCGGACTACGCACCGACCAGGCCGCCAAACTCACCGACACCGGCCTGAACACCATCGACGCCCTGGCCCACGCCCACCCCGACCAGCGCCCACCCACCCTGCCGCCCCGCTCCTTCGACCAACTACGCGCCCAGGCCGCCCTCCAGGTACGCCAGGACACCACCCGCACCCCCGCCAACCCCCAGGGCACCGTCACCGCCGAAGTCTTCTCCCCCGACGGCCTGGCCTCCCTGCCCGCTCCCAGCCCCGGCGACGTCTTCTTCGACATGGAGGGCTACCCCTACCACTCCCGCGAGGGCGAACGCGGCCTGGAATACCTCTTCGGCGCCACCACCGAGGACGAAGGGGGCACCGAGACCTTCCACGCCTTCTGGGCCCACGACCGCGCCCAGGAGAAGAAGGCCCTGGAGGACTTCGTCGATTTCGCCCTCACCCGCATCGACACCGACCCCGGCGCGCACATCTACCACTACGCCTCCTACGAGGTGGACCGCCTCAAACACCTCAGCTCGGAGTTCGCCACCCGCGAGGAGGAGGTCAACCGCCTCCTGCGCGAGAACCGGCTGGTGGACCTGTACACCGTGGTACGCAAGAGCCTGCGCGTGTCCCAGCGCTCCTACTCCATCAAGTACCTCGAACCCCTCTACCTGAGCGGCGCACGCTCAGGAGGCGTCACCACCGCCACCTCCAGCATCGACGCCTACGCCGCCTACCTGCGCGCCACCCACACAGGCCAACACGAACAGGCCCAACACGTCCTGGCCGACATCGCCGCCTACAACCGCGACGACTGCCACTCCACCGCACGCCTGCGCGACTGGCTGGAGGACCACCGCACCCACCAGGGCATCACCGACCGCCCCCTGGTCCAACTCGAACTCACCGAAGCCGAAGCCGAACGCGCCCGCAAACGCGCCGAGAAGACCGCCCGCCACACCGCCCTGACCCAACCCCTGCTCGACCAGGTCCCCGACAAGGCCGAGGAACGCCGGGGCGACCACCACACCCGCGCCCAACTGGCCGCCCTGGTCGGCTACTACCAGCGCGAGAACCTTCCCCCCTGGCGCGAACACTTCCGACGCACCAGCGCACCCCTGACCGACCTGGAAGCCGACACCGACTGCGCCGTCCCCTGGCAGGTCCACACGGGGGAGTGGATCGAGCCCAGCGGCCGCCAACGCAAATCCCGCCGCGAACTCGCCCTGCGCCTGGACACCTCCCACCCCCACCCCTTCACCCCCCACCAGGACGTCCACCTGCTCTACCCCGGCGCCCCCGGACAGGCCGCCACCACCACCCAGGCCACCATCACCCACGCAGACGCCCACACCCTGACCATCACCGAGACCTGCGACCCCGACGCCACCTACTCCCGGCCCCCCGTCGCCGTCCTGCCCGGCTCCCCGGTCAACCCCGCCCCCAAGGACGGCGCCCTGGAAACCGTGGCCCGTACCGCACTGGACCACCTGCCCGCCTGGCCCCACCACCCCGGCCTGGACGTGGTACGCCGCATCCCACCCCGCCTGGACCCGCCCGGCCCCCTGCCCGACCCCGCCCACCACCAAGACGACCCCCTCAGGGCCGCCATCGCCGCCGTGGACCGCCTGGACCACTCCTACCTGGCCGTACAGGGACCACCCGGCGCCGGAAAAACCTACCTGGCCGCCCAACTCATCACCCACCTGGCCCGCCAGGGCAAGAACGTGGGCGTGTGCTCCACCAGCCACAAAGCCGTGGAGAACGTCCTGTCCGCCGCCCTGCGCGCCGCCCACGACGCGGGCGTCCACCTCGCCGCCGCCAAACGCGCCAAGAGCCGCACCAAGGACACCGGCCACACCCCGCCACCGCCCTGGGAACAGCCCTCCACCGCCCAGGCCCTGGCCACCTGGCGCAACAAACACACCGCCCGGGCAGAACCCGTCCTGATCGGCGGCACCGCCTGGGCCATGTCCAACGCCGCCATGACCGCCGACCCCCTGGACGTCCTCATCATCGACGAGGCCGGACAGTTCGCCCTGGCCGACACCCTGGCCGTCTCCACCGCCGCCCACAACCTCGTCCTGCTCGGAGACCCCCAACAACTGCCCCAGGTCGTCCAGGGCACCCACGGCGAGGGCGCCGACGCCTCCGCCCTCCAACACCTGATGGCCGGACGCCAGATCATCGACCCAACACGCGGCTACTTCCTGGACCAGACCCGGCGCATGCACCCCGACCTGTGCTCCACCGTCTCCACCCTGGCCTACCAGGGCCGCCTGCACGCCCACCCCACCACCACCCACCGCACCCTCTCCACCCTGCGACCAGGCGTGTACACCCACCCCACCACCCACCACGGCCGCACCACCCACAGCCCCGAAGAGGTCCAGGCGGTCGTGGAGGTCGCCACACGCCTGGTCGGTGAGAAACTCACCACCCACCCCGACCAGGGGCCACGCCCCCTGACCGGCCACGACATCCTGGTGGTGGCCCCCTACAACCTGCAGGTACGCGCCCTACGCCGCGCCCTGGAAGCGGCCACCGCCACCCAGCCCGCCCTGGAGGGCGTACGCGTGGGCACCGTCGACCGCTTCCAGGGCCAGGAAGCCGCCGCCGTCATCTGCTCGATGACCACCTCCAACGCCGCCGACACCAGCCGCGGCACCGCCTTCGTCCTGGACCGCAACCGGCTCAACGTCGCCCTCTCCCGCGCCCAACTCCTGGCGACGGTGGTCTTCTCACCCGGCCTGCTCACCACCACCCCGCGCAGCATCGACGAACTACGCCTGCTCGCCTCCTTCACCGGCCTGACCCAAGACGCCCACCCCTGGCCCCACGGGGGCGCGTGAGAAGACCCCCGCACCAACGCACCGCCGAACAACCCGAAAAACACACCCCCGGCCCCACCCGGCCACCGGTTCCCCACACCCCACGGGTGGAGTACGTTTTACACAGCACCCACCCCAACGCCCGCGCACCCGGGCGGGCCCCGCGCGCGTGCGAGGGCCCCACCGCCCACACCCCGCGCCACGGGCGCACCCCCACCCGGACCACCACCCGTTCTCGAAAGGCACCCCGGCCCCCGTGTCTGACCGACCCTCCGCCCCCGGCGGCGGCCGCAACACCCGCCACCCCGCCGGCATCCGCGCCGTCATCTCCCTCCTGGCCCTGTTCGCCCTGGTCCTGGGCCCGGTGGGCTACCTGCGGGGCCTGACCGCCAACGCCCACGCCGGCTCGGCCGCCGAATGGTTCACCCTGGCCTTCGGCGCCGCGGTGGGCATCCCCCTGCTGGCAGCCGCCGTGGCCACCGTCGCCGGAGACCGCAAAGCAGCCCTGTGGTCACTGGCCCTGCTGGCGTGGCCGGTCGTCTTCGTCACCGCCCTGCACCTGACCCAGACCGCCTAAGACCCACCCCGCCCGCACCTGCCACCACACCAGGACCCACAGGCAGCGGTAGGCTACCGGCGTGTCACCCAAGAAACGCAAGCGCCGCAGGGCCCACCAGCCCGACACCACCCCCACCCAGGCGCCCCAGGCCAACACCGAGCACACGGGCACCACCCAACACACCCCGGGGGAGCGGATCAGCCGGACACCGGTGGTACTCACCGACCCGCCCGACCGCAGGATCACCGCCCTGTGGGTGGGCCTGGCCCTGCTGTGGGCACTGGGCACCCCGCTGGCACTGGCCAACCTGCTGTTCGTGTTCATGGACCTGCAGGGAGCCGCCCCCAGCGCCCAAAACCCCACCGCCCCACCCCCAGAGAGCGTGGACGCCATCGGCGACGCCCTGGTCTGGGTCCTGGTCCTGGCCCTGGTGGTCCCGGCCGCCTCAGCCGTGACCGCACTGGTACTGCGCCGCAAGATCGCCGCGATCGGCTTCACCACCGCCCTGGTCGTCGCGGCGGTACCCCTGCTGTGGGTCATGCCGCCCGCCCAACTGTGGGACGCCCTCCTCACCCACCTCCTGGGCCCCTGACACCCCACCCGCACCTACCATGCCCACGCCCCATCCTGGGCCATCATGGATCACCGTGAACACACCCCACCCCACCCACCACGACCCGCCCACCGACGAGGTCGCCCTCCCCGAACCCGTACGCGCCCGCCTGGAACACACCACCCACGGCGTCCTGGTCGACACCCGCGCCCTGGCCCAGGTACGCGAGCGCTTCGACACCGAACAGGCCCACGTCCTGGGCCGCTACCTGGCCAACGCCCAATCACCCAACACCCTGCGCGCCTACCGCACCGACTGGACCTCCTTCACCGCCTGGTGCCTGGCCGAACAGCGCCAGTCCCTGCCCGCGGACCCCGTGGACGTGGCCGTGTACCTGGCCGCCTGCGCCCACACCCGCACCCCCGACGACACCGCCTGGGCCCTGGCCCCCTCCAGCATCGAACGGCGCGCCGCCGCGATCGCCGCCGTCCACGGCGCCCACGGCCTGGAATCACCCACCCGCGCCGAAGTGGTGCGCATGACCCTGCGCGGCATCCGCCGCACCCGCGACACCCGCCCCCGCCGCAAGGACCCCGTCGTCCTGGCCACCCTGGAAGCCCTCCTGGCGGTACGCCCCCACCCGGGCCACCCCCAGGGCGTGGCCCGGCGACGCGACACCCTGCTGCTGCTGACCGGATTCGCCGGAGCCCTGCGCCGCACCGAGCTGGCCTCGCTCACCTTCGACGACCTCACCGTGCGCACCGACGCCTCCACCGGCGCACCCGCCCTGGTGGTACGCCTGGGCGCCACCAAAACCGACCAGGAGGACCGCTACGGCCAGGTGGTGGCCCTGCCCCGGGGACGGCACCGCCACACCTGCCCGGTGTGCGCCCTCGCCGACTGGTCCCACCTGCTCCAGGCCCACCTCCAAGGCGGCACCCAGGCCGTGCGCGAGCTACTGGCCCAACCCCAGGCCAACACACCCCTGACCCACCTGTGCCAGGACTGGAACGGCACCGACCTGCGCGACGGAAGCCGGCGCCCGCTCCTGCCCACCGTGGACCAGCACGGACACATCGGGGCGCGGGCCATGTCGGGCCGGGCCGTGGGCGAGCTGGTCAAACGCTACGCCCGCCGGGCCGGACTCAACCCCGACGACTTCGGCGGGCACTCCCTTCGGTCCGGATTCGCCACCCAGGCGGCCCTGGGCGGAGCCAGCGACCGCGAGATCATGCGCCAGGGCCGCTGGACCAACCCGCGCACCGTGCACGACTACATCCGCACCGCCAACCCCCTGGAGGACAACGCCGTCACCCGCCTGGGCCTGTGACGCCGATCCCACCAGCAACCCCGGTGTCTCAGGTTGTCAACAAACACCCCAGCAACACTCGAAATCACCCACCAAAGTGCGATCCTTCCCTGATGAGACATTAGGTTGGTTGCGTGAGAAAGGGGACGGACCCATGGTCGACGAGTTTCGCGCGGCATTCCAAGAACTGATCGACGCCTCCGTGGCCACCGACCCCCGACACTTCCCCACGGCCGTCCACAAGGTCTACCTCCTGGCCTCCCAGATCCCCGTCTCCGAACGCGAACTGGCCCTGGAGGCCCTGGCCCCCCTCCTGGCCGGAGACCAGGCCGCCCCCGGCATCATCGCCGACCTGTCCGTGGTCGCCGGAGCCCTGGTCGAAATGGGCACCGACCCCGGCCCCACCGGCGTGGAGGTCCTCCACCGCCTACGCACCATGGGCAAGGGCGCCATCGTCTTCGCCCACGCCTGGGAACGCACCGGCGACAGCGCCCCACCCGACCCCGACACCGTCACCGCCGACGCCGAAACCCGCGTCGCCACCGACCTGGGCCCCGACGCACCCGGCGCCACCATGTGCTGGTGGACCATCCGCCGCCACGGCCTGGCCGCCAAGACCATGCTCAGCGAACCCTCCGTACGCGCCCACCTGCGCCGCACCCCCGCACTGCACGCCGAACTCGTGGCCATCGCCAACCAACTCAGCGACCCCCTCCCCGAGTTCGACGAGGTCCGCGCCCTCCTGCGCATGGCCGAAGCCACCAGCGCCCTGGTCATGGACCGCCACTCCGGCCGCGCCTTCCGCGTCCTCTTCGACGGCATCGGCGACAACTTCCAACTCCACACCCTGCTCGCCGACGCCCTCATCGGCCCCCAGCGCCAGGGCCTGCCCGGAGAACCCCCCGACCCGCGCTGGGTCAGCGCCTTCCGCGACACCGCCCCCGACCCCGGCGCCCAGACCGTACGCGGCTGGTGGAACCTGGTCGCCCACGACGGCACCTGGGTGTGGAACGAGGGCGTACCCGCCCAGATCCCCACCATCGACGGCGAACACGTCCTGGTCCTGGACGAACAGCCCTACCCCCGCTCCTGGAACGCCGCACGCCGCCACCCCCAGGTACACGGCTGGCTGGAGGTGGAGTCGGAACTGGACCCCGAGGAAACGGCCCTGTGGTGGAAACGCGTCGCCCCGGCCGAACCCGCCATCCCCAGCGCCGACACGCACCAAGGCCCCCCGCCCCTGCCCGAACCCGTACTCCTCCAGGGCCAGGACACACCCCAGCCCCAACGGGTACGCAACTTCCTGGCCCAGGGCGAGACCACCACGGAACCCGACGCCCCCGCCCCCACGGCCCAGATCCCCACCGTCCCGCCCCCGCCAACGCAGCCCGACCCAGAGCCCGAAGCCGCACCCGCCCCCGCGCCCGCTCCGGAGCCCCAGGGCACCCCCCTCCGCCAAGGCCGCCCCGCCCCGGCCGGCGCCCCCGGCAACAAACTCCTGCCACCCCTGCCCCAAGGGGTGTCCAAAAGCGCCAACTGGGGACCCACCTGGCGCTGAGACCGCCACAAGCCCCGGCCCACACCACACCGGCCCGGGCGGCCCCCGCCGCACCCACGCGCAGGAACCACCCGGGCCGATCCGCCCTCAGGCGCGGTGCCGGGCCGCCGGCTGCGGCGCCGCCTGAGTGGGCCCCTCGTCGTCCCCGTACAGGCCCTCGAAGTACTCCTCCTCCGTGGGACCCTCGCTCTCCCGCTCCCGGCGCCAGCGCCCGCCCACGAACACGGGAGTGAACAGCACCACCACCAGCGGAACGAACACCCCCAGCGGCAACAGGACCAGGGCACCCTCCGTCCCGGGCACCTGCGGCAACCGCTCCAACAGGTGCATCCGCACCAGCGACACCGCGCTCAACGCCCCCAGCGTCAACGCCATCGCCAAAGGCAGCATCGGCGTCAAACGCGCCGGAACCGCGGACAGCGCCACCAGCAGGCCCACACCCACCAGCCCCGCCACCGCCAAAGGCCCCGATCCCTGCAGGACGCCCATATCAGCGGCGTACAGACCACGCAGATGAGCGAACGCCCACCCCGTCATCAGGACCAGCACGGGACCCACGATCAAACCGGACAAAAAACCGACAAAGTGTCGCACGAGGGTGCTCCTCTCAGGGGTTGGGGAGCACCATAGCGGCAAAAACGATCTCCGGCATCACATCCCACCATTTCCCCACACCCCCACCACACCGGCCCATACACCACCCCCACCAGCGCCACCACCCCCACTGAACTGGGCCGACGCGAACAACGAACACCCCGAACACGACCCCGACGTCATCGAACCCGCCACCCGCATGTTCGACCACGCACGCAAGGGCCACACCACCACCCCGACCCGGTACCTGGACGCCGGACTACCGGCCGACCTCACCAACGACAGGGGCACAGGGGCGACACCCTGCTCATGCCGGCCGCCCACCACGACCACACCGACACCGTCGCCGCCCTCCTCCACCACGGCGCCGACCCCCACGCGAGCACCCCACCACCCGCGAGACCGCCCGCATGTTCGACGAACAGGACCCGCTCACCCTCCTCGAACACCGAACCGTCCCACCACACACCAGAGCCCGGCCCCCACCCAGGAGGAACCGGGCCCGCACACACGGCAGGACACACCCGCCGACCACGCCCTAACCGGCGCCGGGACCACGGCGCAACGAGTCCGCACCCGGCCGACCGGGCACCTCCAGCACCCGGTCACTGGGCGCCCGGGCACCCCACCGGCGACGCACCTCATAGGCCACCAGCGCCACCAGCACCGACCCCACCGACGCCAACAGCGCCTGCCGCTGGTCGGGCAACACCACCATCGCCACGAAAACCGTCACCAGACCGAGCAGCACCGCCCACGTCAGGTACGGAAAACCCCACATACGCAACGCCAACCGCTCAGGCTCACGCCGACGCACCCGTCCACCCACCACCAACTGCGAAGCACAGATCGTCAGGAACAGGACCAACAGGATCGCGCCGATCGACGCCACCAGGAACGGGAACACCCGGTCAGGCCACAGATAGTCGGCCACCACCGCGGCATAACCCACCACGGTGCCCAACAGGATCGCCCGCACCGGCACACCCCGACCGTTGGTCCCACGCAACGCACGAGGAGCATCACCCTGCCGCGTCAGGGTGAACAACATCCTGGACGAGGTGTACATCGCCGCGTTGAGCACACTCAACACCGCCACGAACACCACGACCTCCATGATCAACGCCGCCCCGGGCACACCCACACGCTCCATCACGGCCACGAACGGACTACGCCCCGGATCCACGGTGCTCCACGGCAACACCATCACCACCACCAGGATCGACGCCACGTAGAACAACCCGATACGCCAGAGCACGTTCGTGATCGCCGACGCCACACTCCGCTCGGGCTCCACGCTCTCACCAGCGGCGACCGTGATGATCTCCACCCCGCCAAAGGCGAACAGCACCACCACCGTGGCAGCCAGCACCGCGACCCACCCGTTGGGCGCGAACCCGCCGTGCTCCCACAGGTTGGCCACACCAGAACCGTCCGAGCCGCTCCACAACCCCAACGCCCACAGCCCCCCGATCAACAGGAACGCCACGATCGTGGCCACCTTGACCAGGGAGAAGAACGACTCGGTCTCCGCGAAGACACGCACCGAGACCAGGTTGGCCGCCGTCATCGACAACAGCACCAGCAACGCCAGCGCCCACCCCGGCACCCCGGGCACCCACTGGCCCAGGATGGTCGCACCGGCCACCGACTCCGCGGCCACCAACACCGCGTACATCCACCAGTACACCCACCCGATGATGAAACCCGCCCGGGGCCCAAAGGCCAAACGCGCGTAGTCGGAGAAGGACCCTCCCGCGGGAACCGCCACCACCATCTCGCCCAGGGCACGCAGGGTGAAGAACACCAGCGCACCGGCCAGGACATAGGAGAGCACCGCGGCCGGACCCGCCAACTGGATCACCGCACCGGAACCGATGAACAGCCCGGCACCCACCGAGCCACCGATCGCGATCAGCGCCATGTGACGCCGCCGCAGCGAATGGGCCAGCCCCGCACCGGAGGCATTCGTTTCGTTGGCCGCCCCCGAGGGCGGCATCGCACCGCTTGTCACCTGGCCAACCCTAGGCACATCTCATCCCGTGGACATCCCCGACCCCACCAAAAACAACGGATGACCCCATCACGTGCACCACACCCCGGCCCCACACACGAGAGACCCCCACCCGGCACAACCCACACCACCGCACAGCACCCCGCGACACCGGGGGAGGGGCACCCCAGGCGGCGACACGCCCACCACCAGATGAACACACAGCGACAACGCTGCTACGTTCAGCACTCACACCGTGTACGCCACCCACCGCACAGGACCAGCATGCCCCACACACCCGCCATCGACCTGGCCCACATCCAGCACCTGTACCGCACCCACCGCGACGACCTCGCCCGCGTCCGCGAACACATGCGCCACCACCACACCACCACCCCCGGCCCCCACCCACACGACATCGAAGCAGAGATCACCTACCTGCTCCTACGCGCCCACACCCCCGCGCACACCCTCCAGATCGGCACCGGCCACGGCTCCACCACCACCTGGATCCTGCACGCCCTGCGCGACAACGGCACCGGACACCTGCACTCCTTCGACACCCACGACCACGCCACCCGCCACGTCCCCACCCACCTGGCACACCACAGGTGGACCCACACCCAAGGAGACCCCCGCACCAACACCACCCACCTGCCCCCGCACACCGACCACCTCGTCCTCAACCCCACCCAAGGCAGCTGGTTCACCCGCTGGTACCTCAACCACCTGCTGCCCACCCTGCCCGCACACACCCCCACCAGCGTCCACGGCGTCTTCCACCACACCCACACCCCGCCCTACACCGAAGGCGCCCTCATCCTGACCTGGCTCACCAACAACACCACCGGCTTCTTCACCGCCTCCGCCGCCCGAGCACCCCACACCCACCGCGCCCTGTGCGACCTCAAAACCGAACTGGGCCTGGCCACCCCCATCCACCCCGCCCGCCACAACCCCACCATCTACTTCCGCCTGCCCCCACACCCCCACCACCGGGCCACACCCCCCACCACCCGACACACGAAAGAGGGAGCGAAGGCCACAGCCCCCGCCCCCTCACAGGACACCACCACTCAGCTCTCCTCAGCCTCCACCCCAGAAGCCTCCGACCCCCGCAACTCCCGCAACCGGCTCACCTCACGCACACCCACCACATCAGCCGCATCAGCCACGATCCGCGAAAAATTCACCGGCTGATCCAAACTCACCATGTGCCCCGCACGCGGCACGTTCACCAACCGACCATCCGCACACGTGTCAAAGAACTGCTTCTCATGAATCCGGAAGTGGTCCCGCGACCCGTTGACCAACCACACCGGCCCCGGATACGCCGACAACGCCGACAACACGTCCATCTCCGAAACCGCGTCGATCACCGCCGTGGCCGCCTCCACCGCCAGACCACCGTCCAACACCGCCTCCGCGGCACCATCACGCAACGTCAACCGGTGAAAACGCTCATTGATCGTCGCACCCCGATCCGGCAACCGATCCATCAGCACCGCCGGAATCCGATACAACTGCGCCAACAACTGCGCGGGCTTGGCCGTACACCCGGCCGCCACCAACCCCGCCACCCGACCCGGCGCCGCCCCCGCCGCCGCGATCGACACGAAACCACCCAGACTCAACCCCACCAACAGCGCACGACCACCCACACCATCGATCGCACCCAACACCGCATCCACCGCACCCCCCAGCGAGAACTCCTCACCACGCCGCGACCCGTGCCCGGGAAGATCAGGCGCCACCACCGTGCACCCCTGAGCCTCCAACAACTCCACCTGCGGACGCCACATACTCCCCGACAACCGCAACCCATGCACCAGAACGATCGGCACACCCATGAACGCCTCCTCCTACCGCGCTCCGTAGCGCACCGTCACCGGAGCATGATCAGACCAACGCAACCCGTGCTCCACCGCACGCTCCACCCGCGCCGACACGGCACGCGCCGCCAACCCCGGCGTGGCCACCTGCAGATCGATCCGCCACCCCGTGTCATTGTCAAAGGCCCGCCCCCGATAGGACCACCACGTGTAGGGCCCCTCCTGATCCGGACACAACGCCCGCACCACGTCCACATACCCGGCCTCGTCGAAGACCCGCGACAACCACGCCCGCTCCTCGGGCAGGAACCCCGCCTTCCTCCGGTTGTTGCGCCAGTTCCTCAGATCCACCTCGGCGTGCGCGATGTTCCAGTCCCCGCACACCACCAGCTCACGCCCCTGCTCCACCACCTCACGGCGACGCTTGACCAGATAGGGCAGGAACGCCTCCATGAAACGCTCCTTCTCCAACTGACGCTCCGTACCCACCTCACCCGAGGGCAGATACAGACTCGCCACCGTCACCCCACCCAGATCCACCTCCACATACCGGCCCGACTCCTCGAACTCGGCATGGCCGAACCCCACCCGCACACCATCGGGCTCCTCACGCGAGTACACCGCCACCCCCGCACGCCCCCGCGCCGACGCCGGAGCCAACACCACATGCCACCCCTCAGGCCCGATCACCCCCGCGGGCAACTGGTCGGCCTCAGCCCGCGTCTCCTGCAAACACACCACGTCAGCCTCCGTCGAGGCCAACCACCCCACGAACCCCGGATCCTTCTTCGCCGCGGCCCGCAGACCGTTCACGTTCACACTCGACACCGTCAAAGAACTCGTCATCACAGGACAAAGCCTAGTCACACCTCACCCACCCCCACCCTCGGCCACCAGACGCCGCACCACCCCATAGGTACGGTTCGACGAGGCCGCCTCCCGCCGCGCCCGGGACGTCACCTCGATATAGGCCTGCGAGGAAGCCACCGACGCGTGCCCGAGCAAGTGCATGATCTCGGTGACCGAGGCCCCGTCCTCCGCCAACCGCGTCGCGAAGGTATGCCGCAACGCATGCACCAGCGTCCCCCGCGCCACCCGGTCATGCACCCCCGCATGCCGGTAACACTGCTTGACCAGGTACTGAAGCCCACCACGCCGCAACCCCTGCCCACGGTTGTCCACCAACAACGGATCCGACTCCCGCACCACCCCGAACCGCCCACGCCGCGAAACCAGATACGCCTCCAGCAACGCCTCCAACGGCACCTCGATCGGCAGGACCCGCTCACCCCCGCCCTTGCCCACCACACGGATCCGCCGCTCACCCGGACGCCCACCCACCGACTCCACCCGCAACGCGAGCATCTCCGCCGACCGCATCCCCGTCAGCAACGCCAGAGCCAACACCGCCAGATCCCGCTCCGGCCACGGATCACGCGCCTTACGCGCCCCCCGCGCCAACGCCTCCAGCAACCGCTCGGGGGTGTCCTCGCCCATCAACGGCTTGGGAGAAGAAGGCCGCACCCGGGGCCGCGGCACCGCCGACATCGGATTGCCCGCCACCACCTGCTCCGACACCCAGAACGCGAAGAACCCGTTCCACGTCGACCAGGCCCGCAGCACACTCGACGCCGCACGCTCGGCGGCGAACTCCGCGAACGCCGCCCGCAACACCGGCGCCCCCAGATCCGCCCAGACCACCCGCTCGGGCTCCACCCCCACCGCCTGGGCCACGCACTCCAACACCCCGTGCAGGTCACGCCGGTAGGCGGCCACCGTGTGGGGGGAGGGCTTGGCCGCCCGACGCGCCACCAGATACTGCTCAACAGCCTCGACCACAGGACCCGTCTGACCACTCATATCCACAGCATCCCCGATACCGCAGGCACTTCCACCACCCACCACCCGGATTCGAACACTCTTCGGACAGGAAGGCGGGGGAGTGGACCCCAGGAGGGCCGGGGCGGGGGAGAGGCCTCCCTCAGAGCACGTCCCACGGCACCGGGCCACCGCCACGACGACACCAACACACCGTAATGACATGTAACCCTTGGTGACCAATGGTGAACGTCGGCCCTCGGCCGGGGGAGTGGGGGTGAGGGCGCAGGGCATGCGGGCGCGGGGCGTCCCGCCGGGCAGGAGGCGAAGACGGCACACACAAGCACCGGAGCGAGCAGAACCGGGGGAACGTCCACCCAAACGCCCAAATTACGCATAACAACTCAAAACCCTACAAAGTCATGCATAACACGGTTTATGCATGAAACATGGAGAGATCCGACATCCCGAGAGGGGCACGGACACCCCCGAAACCCCCGCCGAGCCACCACCACGGCCGCACACCACCGGGGGACCACCCCACGACAACCCGACCCACCAGGAGGCAGAACGCGCCCGCACACACCGCACCACGGAACCCACCGGGCGCCCACACCGCCCATGAACAGCCAGGACACCGAACCAGAGACCACGGCGCGCCGGCGGCCCACGGCCCCGGACACCGAACCAGGACGGCACAGCCGAACCACCGACCCGCACAGGAGCCGCACCAGCAACGGCATCCGACACGGCGCACGAGCCACTGAGGAGAACCCTGAAGAGAACACGCGACTCCAGGAGCGAACGCGCACCTCGAACCAGGCACATCCGCCGCCGCACCAACGACGACTCCACGGCGCTCACCGGCGAGCAGCCGCCCGGCCCTGCCGCGAGGCGCCGGCCGAGACACCCCAAGACGCCAGACCCACACGAGAAACGCGCACAACGCCCGGACGCCGGCCCTCACAACCCCTTCCCCGCCCCCGCCACAAAAAGCCGATAATGCACATTATGTCAAGTAGAGCTGACGGGCGCCCCCACCACCCAAGAAAACAACGACGACACCCCGCCCCCCGCACACAGACCTACTCCGGCAACCGCAACCACCCCGTACGCACCCGCCACGAACCACCCGACTCCAACCGCTCCACCACCGCACGCTCCAACCGCGTCCGCCGCGGCGCCGACCCCACATCCACCCTCGGCATCCCGAACACGAACCGGAACACATCCGCATCCCCCGGCTGCCCCCCACCCACCAACGTGAACCGACGCTGGAACCGCACGATGTTGGACTCCTCCCCCAACACCCCACCCCACCGCGGATCCAACAACCACGACGTACACGTGGCCACCACCGGATCACACCCCAGATGCTCCCGAGCAAACCCCCGAGCCCGACCCAACGCCCCATCCACCGACACCGGATCCAACCCACCCGTCGGAATATGCAACCGCAAAGCCACATCCCCCCGACCCATCCCCGGCCCCAACCCCGCGGCCTCCTCCTCCGAATACCACTCCACACCGCCCCCCTCCACCAACAGACCAGGCTCGAACTGCAACCCGCCCAACCAGTACAGACGCCCACGGAACTGCGCCGCCACCCACGCCGCCGTCTCCACACACAACCGACCGAACATCCGACGCGACCGCGCCACCTGCACACCCACATCGGCCAACGTCGCCGCCGTCACCGACGGATCCACACCCAACGCCCCATGCGCCTCGAACTGCGCCGGCACCCGCGCCGCGAACGCCCACAACGACGCCACCCGCACCCGCGGATCCTCCGCCTCCACCAACGCCGGCCAATCCCGCCACCGCCCCACCGGCAGATCAGCGTCCGCGCACAACCGCCGATACATGCACCCCACCAGATGCCACAACTCCGGCGGCCACTCCCCCAACGAAGCACCCGACCCCGGCCACAACGCCTCCACCTCGGCCCGATCCACCGCCTCCAACGCGAACAGATCCAACACCCGAGCCGCCTCAGCCCCCACCGGAACCTCCAGAGCCCTCACCGGCTCCGGCAACCGCTCCGCCTCCTCCAACCACGCACGCACATCCGCGCCCAGACCGAACCGTTCCACCACAGCGACGCTATCCATCCCCACATCATGGCCAACCGCCACAGCACGCGCCAGTGAGGCCAGCCTCACAGGTGGGCATAGTGTTGACGTAACCCACCAACACCCCACCAACCGAGAACGAGGACCACCACCGATGCCCGTGCCCGACCCGGCGCACCACATCCGCGACTGGCTCGCCACCTACGACACACCCACCACATCGGTGGCCCACCTCCTCTGCGACCGCCACACCCCCCACACCACCGCCACCACCGAGATCGGCCCCACCCTGGCCGCGACCACCCTCACCTTCGGCGAACTCACCGAACGCTCCCGAGCCCTCGCCGCCGCACTCGCCGACCTGGGCATCACCACCGGCGACCGCGTCGCGACCCTCATCCCCAAGGGCACCGACCTCACCGTCACCGCCCTGGCCGTGTGGCGCCTGGGAGCCGCCCTGGTCCCCCTGCTCTCCTCCCTCGCCCCCTCCGCCATCACCGAACGCCTCACCGACTCCCACGCACGCCTGATCGTGTGCGACGCCGAGTACCGCAACAAACTCGACACCGACCACTCCCCCACCCCACACATCGCCACCACCGGCACACACCCCCTGCGCGAGGGCGACCACACCCTGGCCGGCCTCACCGAACACGGCGCCACCCTCCCACCCCCCGCCGACACCGCCGTGGGCGGCGACGGCCTACTCGCCATCGTCTACGTCTCCAGCGTCATCGGCCCGCCCCGCGGCGTGCGCGTACCCGTACGCGCCCTGGCCGCCATGCACGCCTACCACCACTACGGCCTGGGCGTACACGACGACGACGTGTACTGGAACACCGCCGACCCCGGCTCCGCCTACGGCCTCTACCACGGCCTCATCTCACCCCTGCTCGCCGGACACAACTCCCTGGCCCTGCGCGCCGGGTTCTTCGACCCCGAACTCACCCTCGACGTACTGGGCATCCACGGCGTCACCAACCTGGCCACCGACCCCACCACCTACCGCACCCTGCGCGCCGCCACCAAGACCCTGCCCCCCGAGGTCATGGTCCAGAGCCTGGCCAGCGCCGGAGAACCCCTGGCCCCCGACGTCATCGACTGGGTCACCGACATCTTCGGCGTACCGGTACGCGACCACTACGGGCAGACCGAACTGGGCTGGTGCGTGGGCATCCCCAACGGCGACACCGGCCAGGACGTCGCCCCACCGCCCGGAGCGATCGGCCCCGCGCTGCCCGGCTGGCGGGTCGAGGTCCTGGAGGCCATCTCCGACGACCCCGCTCCCCCCGGCACCTACGGGCGCATCGCGGTGGACCTGGAGCACAGCCCGCTCGCGTGGTTCGACGGCTACGTCGGCCACGAGGGCGCCTCACAGGTGCGCTTCACCCCCGACCACACCTACTACCTGACCGGGGACACAGGGATCCGGGACCGCGAGGGGTCACTGTTCTTCTCCACCCGTGACGACGGCGCGATCCTGACCTACGGCTACCGGATCGGCCCCAGCGAGGTGGAGTCGGCGCTCAACGCCCACCCGCAGGTGGAGGAGTGCGGGGTCTACTCGATCCCCGACGAGCTCGCCGGGCAGGTCATCGGCGCCCGTGTGGTCCTGGCCCCGGGCCGGGACGCGTCCCCCGAACTGGCCGAGGAGCTCAGGGAGTGGGTGCGCGACCGGATCGCCGAGCACGCGGCCCCGCGGGTGGTGGACTTCGTGGACGAGCTGCCCAGGACGGCCTCGGGCAAGATGCGGCGGGCCCACCTGCGGTGAACGCGGGCCCTCCCCTCCCCCGCCGCCACGAGCCCCACCGTGCAGACCCGGTGGGGCTCTTCCACGCCCGCGTCGCACCCCGGTGCCGAAACGACCGCGCCGTCGGAGTCGTCAGGCTCTGAACACCGGTGCCGGGCCCGGCGGCGTCGGGGGCGATGTCCGGCACGGCGCCCGTACAGGGAGGACGGGAGACCCCGCCACCGCTGCCGGTGACCGGGCCGACCGCCTCCGCGGGGCGGTCAGGGGACGAGTTCGTCCACGCGCGCGGCCAGTGCCATGTCCTTGTCGGTGACGGCGCCCTCGGAGTGGGTGCTCAGAGCCAGGTGCAGGGTGTTGTACCTGATGTCGATGTCGGGATGGTGGTCGGCCTGTTCGGCGGCCTGGGCGATCTCGTTGACCAGGGCGATGGCGGCGGAGAAGTCGGGCAGGCGCACGGTGCGGCGGATGGCGGGTGTGTCAGGATCCAGTTCCCAGTCGGTGAGCCGGGCGAGGCCGTCGCGGACCTGGTCCTCGGTGAGCTTCATGGTGGCTCCTCTCCCCCGTGGCCGGTGGTGACCACGTCGGCGGTCACCACGGCTCGTGTGGTCTGCGGTGGATGTTCCCGGGGCTACCTACCCCCGGTGAGGTCTCCGATCACGTTCGGCCCCGGTTTTCGGGTGTCGGTGCGGCGGAGCCGCTCCTTTTTTGTTGTTTTTCTTTTTTGACAAAAAGAACACCCACCTTTACGGCGTAGATTCTTAGTAGGTTCGTGTTACCAAGCTGAGGCCCGCGCTCCCACCTGCGCAAACCCCTCCCGCGTCCGCCCCGGTACACCCCCACGGCTTGCGAAATCCCCCGCAGGACGGTTCACTCTGGAGAACTCCGGCCCTCCCCCGCCCGGCGGACGTACCCCCAAGTCAACGCCCGCCTCTCCCCCGGAAGCGAGCCCATGCCCCACCAGAAGCGCCGGTCGCTTCGCGCCCGCATGATCACGCTGGTCCTCATCCCCAGCACCGTGCTGCTCATCCTGTGGTCCGCGTTCACCGCGCTCCTGGTCAACGACATCGACGAACTGCGCACCACCGCCGCCCTCACCGAACAGGTCGGCACCCCCGTCGTGGAGACCATCGGCGCCCTGCAACGCGAACGACGCGCCACCATGGACTCCGCCCGCGGCTCCAGAAGCGCCGCCATCTCCCTGGACCTCACCCGCCAGCAGACCGACGCGGCCGTGGAAACCCTCAGGCAGCGCCTCAACGAGTTCGACGGCGAAGACCTGCCCCAACAGGCCCATGACTTCCAGAAAGCACTCAACCGGCTCGGCGCCCACCGCGCCCGGGTGGACGTCACCTTCCCCTCCGGCCTCACCCTGGGCAACAGCGCCGCCGTCTACACCGAGATCATCGAGCAGGGCCTGCGCGTGTGGGACGCACAGGTCGAACGCGCCGACCCCGAACAAGTCCCCCACCTGCGCTCCCTGACCTCACTGATGCGCACCCGCGAACTCCTCAACCAACAGGACACCGTGCTGGCACACGCGGTGGCCACCAACACCTTCTCCTCCCAGGCCCACGCCCAGTTCGCCGCGGCCGCCGGAGCCCAGCACTACACCTGGGACCGCGTCGGCGCCGAACTGAGCGAGGAGGACGGCGAGGAGTACGTGATGCTGGAGTCCTACTCCGCCCTACAGCGCATCTACCAGCTCCAGGAGAGCATCATCTCCATGCCCCTGCGGGGCACCAACACCATCCCGGTCAACGCCACCGCCTGGCAGGGCGCCGCCGAGGCCGTGGACGCACGCATGCGCGGCGTCGAACAGGGCCAGACCGACCGCGTCATCGCCTTCAGCCACACCCAGTCCACCGAACTGCGCAACAGCGTCCTGCTGATGAGCGTGCCCGCCCTGGTCGCGGCACTGGCCTCCACGGCGGTGGCGGTGGGCGGCACCCAGCGGCTGGGACGGCGGCTACAGGATCTGCGCACCGCCACCCTGGAACACGCACGGGTGCACCTGCCGGAGGTGACCGCGCGACTGCGCGTGGGCGACAGCGTGGACGTGGACGCCGAGGTGCCCCGGCTGCGGGTGGAGCGCAGCGACGAGATCGGGCAGGTGGCCGAAGCCTTCAACGACGCCCAGCGCGCCGCGGTGGCAGCGGCCGTGGAGGAGGCACAGGTACGCGCGGGCGTGCGCAACATGTTCCGCAACATCGCCCGGCGCACCCAGGCACTGGTGCACCGGCAACTGGGGCTGCTGGACACCCTGGAACGCGGTGAGACCGACCCCGAGGTGCTGGAGGCGCTCTTTCGCATCGACCACTTCAGCACCCAGCTGCGGCGCAACGCCGAGAACCTGATGCTGCTGAGCGGGGACACCCCGGTGCGCCGGGGCCTGGGGCCGGTGCGGCTGCACGAGGCGGTCCGTGCGGCGGCGAGCGAGATCGAGGACTACGCGCGGGTGCGGATGCTGGTACTGCCGCAGGCGGCGCTGCGCGGCGAGGTGGGCTCGGACACCGTACGGCTGCTGGCGGAGCTGCTGGAGAACGCGACGTCCTTCTCCCCTCCGGGCACGGAGGTGACGGTGCGGGGCCGGGCCGTGGAGGCCGGCGGCTACGCCCTGGAGGTGGAGGACCGGGGGCTGGGGATGGCCGATACCGAACTGGAGGCGGCCAACGCCCTGCTGTCGGATCCGCCGCGGTTCGACCTGGCCACGATACGCGAGGACTCCCAGTTGGGACTGTTCGTGGTGGCCACGATCGCGGCGCGGCACGGGTTCGAGGTGACGCTGCACGCCTCGGCCTCCCGGGGCGTCCGCGCGGTCGTGGTCGTGCCGGAGCGGCTCCTGGCCTCCGCGCCCCAGAGCCCGAGCGCCTTGCAGATGACGGGACCGCACCGACGCCTGGACATCACGGGCTCCCCCGAGGGCGGGGTGGGCACCCTCCCCGCCGAGCCGCGGGTGCAGGAGACCGTACCGGACTCCCCACCGCCTCCCGACTCCCCCGCCCCCTCCCAGACCACGCCTCCCGCGCCCGCCGAGGCCACCCGCCCCGACGGGCGACCGGACGGCGCCGAGGGCGCCACAGCACGGATGCGGGCCGCGGAGGACGCACAGGAGACCTACAAGGGCCTGCCCCGGCGGCGGCGCAAGCGCACGCCCCCCGCCCCGGCGGCTCCCGTCGCCCCACCTCCGAAGGAGGGAGCTGACGGCGGACAACGACCGCTGTCGGAGATCCGGTCGATGATGAGTGCTTTCCAGACCGGGACGCTGCGCGCACGCGCCGGGTCCGGGGAGTGGAACGAGGACGGCGTGCGCGAGGCGCGCTCCGATGAGAGCTCGAAAGGGTGATGTCGATGACGGCGGACGCCGCGGCGCAGGGCCGCACCAGCGACGCTGGTGCTGTGGAGGGGCAGCCTCCGGCCAAGACGCTGGACTGGCTGTTGGGCGACCTGGTGGAACGGGTGTCGGGGGCACAGCACGCGCTGCTGCTGTCGGCGGACGGGCTGCTGCTGTCGTCCTCACCCGACCTGGACCACGAACGCGGTGAACGCCTGGCGGCGATCGCGTCGGGGTTCGCCAGCCTGGCCCGTGGGGCCCGTGGGCAACTGGGGGCCTCCGAGGTGCGTCAGACAGTGGTGGAGATGGACAACGTGTTCTTCTTCGTGCTGGCGGCCGGACGGGGCGCCTCCCTCGCCCTGGTGGCCGAGTCCACGTGCGACATGGGCCAGGCCGCCTTCGAGGTGAACCGCCTGGTACGCCAGGTGGGGCCGCACCTGTCGGCGCTGCCCCGGCGCGGTGGCAGGGGCGGAGGGGGGTGAGCCCGTGGAGGCGGTGCCGCCCGGGCGGGACCCCGGGCAGGAGTGGCCCTTCGAGTCGAGCCTGATCAGGCCCTACTCGCTGACGGGTGGGCGTACGCGCCCCTCACGCTCGGACTTCTCGATGACGTCGCAGGTCGTGGCGGTTCCGTCGGTGTCACGGGAGCAGGTCGACCCGGAGGTGGAGCTGATCCTGTCGCTGTGCGCGCGGCCGGTGTCGGTGGTCGAGGTGGCCTCGCGGTCGGGCTTCCCGTTGGGTGTGGTGAGGATCCTGCTGGCCGACCTACTGGACCAGGGGTACGTGATGGTGCATACCTCGAACTGGGAACGGCGGCGTCCGGACGCCGGGACGCTGCGTTCGGTGCTGGAGCGCATCCAGCAGCTGTGAGGTGGAAGTGGTGTGACGTGGAGTGGATGGGACGTTGGTCGTGATGGGCGCCGAGGGCGCGGGACCGGTTCCCGACACCTTGAAGATCGTGATCGCGGGAGGCTTCGGGGCGGGTAAGACCACCCTGGTCTCGGCCGTGAGCGAAGTGGAGTCGTTGCACACCGAGGAGGTGATGACCTCCGAGAGCGTGGGTGTGGACGACCTGGACGGTGTGGAGGGCAAGGCCACCACGACGGTGGCGCTGGACTTCGGACGGATCACGCTGGACGGGTCCACGGTGGTGTACCTGTTCGGCACACCGGGCCAGCGGCGGTTCTCGTTCATGTGGGAGGAGCTGGCCGAGGGGGCGCTGGGTGCGGTGGTACTGGCCGACACCCGCCGTCTGACGGACTCCTTCGACGTGATCGACTTCTTCGAGTCGCGCGGGGTGCCGTTCGTGGTGGCGGTGAACTGCTTCGACGGGCAGCGCACGCACCGGGCCGACGACGTGCGCGTGGCCCTGGACGTGGAGGACCGGGTGCCGCTGCTGTTGTGCGACGCACGGGACCGGGACTCGGTCAAGGAGGTGTTGACGGAACTGGTGTCGTTGGTGCTGCGGCTGGAGCTGTCGGGCGCCTGAGGGCGCGGGGCGGGGACCGGTACGTGCGCGGGTGGGCCCGGCGGAGTGCGCCGGGCCCACCCGCGCGCGGTGTCAGCGCGCGGCGGCGCGGCGGTCCACGGGCACGATCATCGGGGTGTGGGTCTCGGGGTCGTCGATGATGCGCACCGGCAGGCCGAAGACCTCCTCCACCAGCTCGGCGGTGACGACGGTGGCCGGATCGCCCTCGGCGACGATGGCGCCCTCCTTCATCACGATGAGGTGGGTGGCGTAGCGGCAGGCGTGGTTGAGGTCGTGCAGGACGGCCACCAGGGTGTGGCCGCGCTCGGCGTGCAGCTCGGCGCACAGGTCGAGCATGTCCATCTGGTGGGCGATGTCGAGGTAGGTGGTGGGCTCGTCCAGCAGCAGCAGGGGCGTCTGCTGGGCCAGGACCATGGCCAGCCACACGCGCTGGCGCTGGCCGCCGGAGAGCTCGTCCACCGACCGTTCGGACAGGTCGGCGATCCCGGTGGCCTCCATGGCCTCGGCGACCACGGCCTCGTCCTGCTTGGACCACTGGCGCAGGAACCCCTGGTGGGGGAAGCGGCCGCGGGCGACCAGGTCGGCCACGCCGATGCCGTCGGGGGCGATGGAGGACTGCGGGAGCAGGCCCAGGCGGCGGGCGACCTCCTTGGCGGGGTAGGAGCCGATGACCCGCCCGTCCAGGTGCACGTGGCCCCGCGCGGGTCTGAGGGTACGGGAGAGCGCCCGCAGCAGGGTGGACTTGCCGCAGGCGTTGGGTCCCACGATCACCGTGAAGGAGTTGTCGGGGACGGTGACGGCCAGGTCCTGGGAGATGACGCGCTGATCGTAGGCCAGGGTGAGGTCTCGTCCGTGGAGGCGGGAGGCGGCGTCGGCTGGGGTGGTCATGGTTCTTCCTCGGTCTCGCTCAGGCACGTCCGCCGCGCCATTCGGTGTACAGCAGCCAGATCAGGTAACTGCCGCCGATGACGGCGGTGACCACGCCGGCGGGCAGTTGGACGGGGGCCAGGGCGCGCTGGGCGACCAGGTCGGCGACCACGAGCAGGGCTGCGCCCATCAGGGCGGAGCCGACCAGGGTGGTGCCGCCGGTACGTGTCAGGCGCCGGGCCAGCTGGGGTGCGGCCAGGGCGATGAAGCCGATGGGGCCCGCGACGGCGATGGCGGCACCGGTCAGGGCGCTGGCCACGGCCAGCACGGTGAGCTGGGTGGCCTGGGTGGACACGCCCAGTCCGCGCGCGGTGTCCTCGCCCAGTTCCATGAAGCGCAGCCGCTTTCCCTGGGCGAGCAGGACCGGACCCAGCAGGGCCAGGCAGACCCACACGGCGGCGACCTCGCCCCAGCCGCGGCCGTTGAGGCTGCCGATCATCCAGATCTGGGCGCCCATGGCGTCGGTGAGCTCGGCGCGGGTCAGGAGGTAGTCGCGCACCGAGCCGAGCATGGCCGACACGCCGATACCGACCAGGACCAGGCGGTAGCCCTGGACGCCGTTCTTCATGGCCAGCAGGTAGACGACGGCGGCGGTGAGCAGCCCTCCGGCGATGGCGCCCAGGGAGACGGCGACGCGTCCGGCGCCGAAGACCAGGATGACGGTGACGGCCCCGGTGGCGGCGCCGGAGGTGAAGCCGATGATGTCGGGGCTGCCCAGGGCGTTGCGCGACAGGCTCTGGAAGACGGCTCCGGCGATGCCCAGGGCGGCGCCCACACCGATCGCGGTCAGGGCGCGGGGCAGGCGCACGCCCTGGACGAAGAACACGTCGAGGCGCTCGCCGTAGCCGGCGATGGCGCCGGGCACGGCCCGCAGGGGAATCGCGTAGTCGCCGACGGAGACCGACACGACCAGCACCAGGGCGCTCAGGAGTGTCAGGGCGAGGCAGACCACGAGGGTGCGCGGGCGCACGAGCAGGGACAGGCGTTCGCCGAACAGGCGCAGGGCGAAGGAGCCGCGGGGTGTGGTGCGCCCTCCCGAGGTCCCGGGTCGGCGCGGTGGGGCCAGGGTGTCACTCAAAGCTGGGCCATCCTTCTGCTGCGGACCAGGGCGATGAACAGGGGCGCACCGACGAAGGCGGTGACGATGCCCACCTCCAGTTCGGAGCTGGGCAGGACGACGCGGCCGAGGATGTCGGCCGCGGTGAGCAGGACGGCGCCCAGGACCGCGGCGTAGGGCAGCAGCCAGCGCTGGTCGGGGCCGGTGATCACACGTGCGGCGTGCGGGACGACCAGGCCCACGAACCAGATGGGTCCGGCGGCCGCGGTGGCGGCGCCGCACAGCAGGATGACCGCCACGGCGGTGGCGGCGCGGATGAGGGGGATGTTGGCGCCCAGGGTGGCGGCCAGGTCGTCGCCCAGGGCGACGGCGTTGAGGGAGGGGCCCAGGCACAGTGTGAGGACGACGCCCGTGACGAGGAAGGGGGCGACCTGCCAGAGGACGTCGATGTCGCGGCCGGTCAGGGAGCCGACCTGCCAGAAGCGGATGCGGTCGAAGACGAACTCGTTGAGGACGAAGGCGCCGTGGATCAGGCCCTGGAGGACGACGGTCAGGGCGGTTCCGGCCAGGGCCAGGCGGACGGGGGTGGCGCTGGCGCGACCGCGCGAGCCCAGGGCGTAGACGGCGACGGCGGCCAGTGCGGCGCCGACGAAGGCGGGCCAGACGTAGGCGGCTCCCCCGGCGCCGAAGGCGATGACGGCGATGACCACGGCCGCGGCGGCCCCGGAGTTGACGCCCAGGATGCCGGGTTCTGCCAGGGGGTTGCGGGTCAGGGCCTGCATGAGGGCCCCGGCCAGGCCCAGTGCGGCGCCGACGAAGACGCCGATGACGGTGCGGGGCACGCGCAGGCTGCGGATGACGTCGTGGTCGTAGGAGCCGTCGTAGGCGGTCAGGGAGGCCCAGACGTCGGCGACGGGGATGGGTTTGGTACCGACGGTGACGCTGAGCAGGGCGCAGACGGCGAGGGCGCCCAGGGCCGTGAGGAGCCCGATGGGGCGGATGACGCGCCTGGTGGGTGTGGGGCGCGTGAGGGTGGGCGCGCGCAGGGCCACGGCTTCCCCGTTCGTCGTTGCGTGGGCGGTGTGCGGGGCTGACCTGGTGGGGTGCAGTCCTGGTGGCGTCGGCGGGAGACCGTACGCCATCTGAGACAGGTTAGCCTTACCTACGCCCTGTTCGCACGGAAGGGTGCCTTTTGTGCCTGGTGGTCCCGCTCCCCCGGCAGGCCGCCCCGCACTGCTCGCACACGCGGTGGAGGACACCTGCCGTTCCGGACGCCGCCGCTCCCGCCCCCGCACCACGGCCAGACCCTCACACGTGCAGAGGAGGACACCTGCCCTCCCACGGAGCGGCCTGTTGGAGCTGGCTCCCCACCGCCAACAGCACGTCCTCACGCCCCGGAGCCGCCATGAGCTGGACACCGATGGGCAGCCCCTCCCGGCTCTGGGCCAGGGGCAGGCTCAGAGCCGGCAGACCCGCGACGTTGGCCGGAGCGCTGAAGGGCGCGTACTCCGCGGCCCGGTGGAACGCGGTGTCGCGGACGGTGCGGGTGAGGGCGAACTCGCCGACCATGCCGAATCCGGCCTCGCCCGTCAGCGGGCCGCAGGGGGTGCGGCCACGACTGGGCTTGAGGCCGACCAGGCCGCATGCGGAGGCGGGGACCCGCAGGGAGCCGCCTCCGTCGGAACCGTGGGCCAGGGGAACGGCACCGGCCGCCACGAGGGCCGCCGCTCCCCCGCTGGAGCCGCCCACACCGCGCTCGGGGCTCCAGGGATTGCGGGTGGTGCCGTAGCGCCGGGACTCGGTGGCGAGGCTCAGGGCCAGTTCCGGAACGGTGCTCTGTCCCAGGGCGGCCAGCCCCGCGGCGCGGAAACGGGTCATGAGGGCGTGGTCGGTGTGGGCGACGGCGCCGACCAGGGCACGGCTGCCCAGGCAGAACGGCGTTCCCCGGACGAAGGGACCGCTGTCCTTGACCACGAACGGGACCCCGCCCAGCGGGCCGTTCGGGGCATGGTCGGGGACCGGGTCGTACAGGGGGCCGGTGAGCGCGTTGAGGTCGGCGTGGGCGCGTTCCAGGGCACGGCGGGCGGTGTGTTCGACCTCGGCGGCCGTGACCTGGCCGGTATGGACGAGCTCGGCCAGCGCGACGGCGTCCAGACGGGTGTACTCGTGGATCTCCAACGCTCGCCCCCTCCTCGGCCGGCGCCGGATCCTACCGGTGCGCGCCCCGGCGGGCATGTGGTTTTCCGGACGCCCGGGCACCCGGCCCTCAGGTGAGGAAGTCCCAGCCCATGCGTGCCAGCAGGGCCATGACGACCACGAGCAGGACGGTGCGCACGAACCCCGAGCCGCGCCGCAGGGCCATGCGGGCGCCGATCTGGGCGCCGATGATGGTGCAGATGGCCAGTCCCAGGCCCAGCAGCCAGTCGATGTGCCCGGCCAGGCCGAAGACGACCAGGGCGCCGATGTTGGTGCACACGTTGACGATCTTGGCCGAGGCGGAGGCCGAGACGAAGTCCATGCCGATGACGGCGGTGAAGGCGACGATGAGGAAGACGCCGGTGCCGGGGCCGATGAGGCCGTCGTAGAAGCTCACGCCGAGTCCGGCCAGGGCGATGGCGGCCAGGACGCGGTTGCGGGTGCGCAGGCGCGGGTCGGTGGACGCGCCCATGGCGGGGCGGAAGTAGACCATGAGGGCCACTCCGGCCAGCACGACCATGATGACGGGTTTGAGGACGTCGGCGGTGAGCGCGGCGGCCATGGCGGCGCCCAGCCCCGAGCCCAGCAGTGCCAGGGCCGCTGTGGGCAGGACCACGCGCCGGTCGATCCTGACCTTGCGGGCGTAGGCGATGGCGGCGGAGGTGGTGCCGAAGACGGCGCCGAGCTTGTTGGTGCCCAGGAGGGTGGCCAGGGGTGTGGTGGGCGCGGCGACCAGCAGGGCGGGCAGCAGCAGGAGGCCGCCTCCGCCGACGACGGCGTCGACCCAGCCCGCGGCGACGCCGACGAGCAGGAGCAGGACGAGGACCTCGGGGTCCATCTACCGCACGCGTCCGGGGCAGGAGGTGATCATGGGTTCTTTCGTGGCGGGGGTGGGCGTGGTGGGGGCGGGGATGTCCGGGTGAGCTTATCGTTTGTCCGGATGTGTGTTCTTGTTCGGGATTGGTGAAGTGAACATAGAGAAGTGCCACCTTTACTACGTAGATTCGTACGTGGACCGACGCTGGAACCGCACGATGTGGGACTCCTCCCCCAACACCTCCGACGACCACGGCGTACACGCGGCCACCACCGGATCACGCCCCGGGCGCTCCCGAGCGAACACCCGAGCCCGGTGGTGGAAGGAGGGGCGGCGACGCCCGGGATCAGGGGACGCCGCCGCCGTCCGCGGTGCCGGTCAGAACCGGGAGCGCTCGAACCAGTCGCGGGCCTGGTCCAGCGCCTCGGGGGCCAGCCGGTGTCCCCCGGGGTGTTCGTGCTCCTCCACCCGCGCTCCCCTGTCCTCCAACTGGGAGGCCAGCAGCCGCGCCTGGTCGATGGTGGTGACGGGATCGTCCATCCCCGAGCTCAGGAACACCCGGATCCGGGACAGGTCCACCGCTTCGGGCTCGCGCCCCTGCAGCGGCGCCCCGGCCGCGAACAGGGCCGCGCCGCACAGCAGGCGGGGATGGAGCAGCAGCAGGGCCGCGCCGGTGTTGGCGCCGTTGGAGAAGCCGCTGACCACGATCCGGTCGGGGTCCAGGTCGTAGGTCCGGGTGGCGGCGGTGACGAAGTCGGCGAGTTCGGCGGTGCGCGCGATGAGGTCCTCGACGTCGAAGACGCCCTCGCGCACGCGGCGGAACCAGCGGTTCATGCCGTTCTCGGTGACCTTGCCGCGCGGTGAGAGCAGGGCCGCGCCGGGCGCCAGTGCCCGCCCCAGGGGCAGCAGGTCGTTCTCGTCGGCGCCGGTGCCGTGGAGCAGCAGCAGGGTGGGCGTCCCCGGCTCGGTGGCCGGGGTGAAGACGTGGGCGAAGTCGTCGGTGGTGGTCACTGGTCGATCTCCAGGACGGGCAGGCGGGCGGCGATCTGCTCGCGGCTGGGCTCCAGCCACGGCGGGAGTCTGAGGGAGCGGCCCAGCTCCAGCAGTGGTTCGTCGTAGTCGAAGCCGGGCCCGTCGGTGGCGATCTCCAGCAGGACCCCGCCGGGCTCGCGGAAGTAGATGGAGGTGAAGTAGCAGCGGTCGCGGATCTCGGTGACACCCACGCCGTCCTCCTCCAGCCTCTGGCGCCAGGCCGCCTGGACGGGCCCGTCGGGGGCGCGGTAGGCGACGTGGTGGACGGTCCCCGCGGCGACCAGACCGCGCTGCGCCTTGGGCCGGGCCAGGACGTCGACGATGGTGCCCACGCCCTGCCCGGAGTCGTTGGTGTGGAAGCGCAGCCGCCCGCCCTCCTCGCCGGCCAGACGGAAGCCCAGCTGCTCGCCCAGCATCTCCACGGTGCCCTCCACGTCCTGTTCGGTCAGGGTGATGGCGCGGATGCCGCGGACGGCGTGCTCGGTGGGCACCGCTCCCCCGTCCCAGGGGTCGGTGTCGTGGTGGTCGGCGCTGGCGGCGAGCTCGATGACCAGCCCGTCGGGGTCGCGCAGGGTGAGCACGTCCTCCTCGCCCCGCTCGGCGGGCCGGGTGGCCTCCACGTCCAGGGCCGCCAGGTGCTCGGCCCACCATCCCAGGGAGCCCTCGGGGACGGAGAAGGTCGTGGTGGTGGCCTGCCCGGCGCCGATGCGCCCCGGGGGCGCGTCGGGCCAGGGGAAGAAGGTCATGATGGTGCCGGGGTTGCCCGCCCGGTCGCCGTAGTAGAGGTGGTAGGTCTCGGGTGCGTCGAAGTTGACCGTGCGCTTGACCATGCGCATCCCCAACGCGTTGAGATAGAAGTCGGCGTTGGCCTGGGGATCGCTGGCGATCGCGGTCACATGGTGGATTCCCGCGGGACGCACGTCCATGTCCTCACCCTCCGTCGGGGTCGCCGGTGTACCTGTCGACCAATGTAGTTTAATTTTAAACTATCCCGCTCGTGTTGTCTTCTCCCACCCTTGTCCTGTGTACGCCGTGGAACAAGCAGGACCGCCCGTGTCGCACCGCCGCACCCGCGTTTTGCTGTTCTCGCAAAGAACTTTGTCGGCAGGCCACCGGCGTGGGCAGAGTGGCGTCGGAGGTGGTCACGATGACCCGACACAGTGGCCGACACGGCATGGTGATGGACGCACGGTTCTGGGACGAGAAGTACGGCAGCAGCGACCAGGTCTTCAGCGGCAACCCCAACGGGGTGCTCGTCACCGAGGTCACCGGCCTCGCGCCCGGGCAGGCGCTGGACGTGGGATGCGGTGAGGGCGCCGACGCGCTCTGGCTGGCCCGGCGCGGATGGCTGGTCACCGCGGTCGACATCTCACGGGTCGCCCTGCGGCGCGCCGCGTCCGCGGACACCGGCGGCCGTGTGGCGTGGGCCCGCGCCGACCTGACCACCACACCGCCACCGGCCGGCGCGTTCGACCTGGTGTCCGTCCAGTACCTCCCGCTCCCGCACGAGCCGGACCACGCGGCGCTGCGCGGCCTGCTGTCCGCCGTCGCCCCCGGCGGCACCCTGCTCATCGTCGGCCACGACCTCGCCGACCTGCCGCCAGGCCACGAGGGCGGCTTCGACCCGAGCGACTACTACCAGCCCGCCGACATCGCCGAGCTCCTGGACGAGGACTGGACCGTCCTGGTCAACGAGACCCGCCCGCGCACCGCTCCGGCGCCCGCGGGCACGCACCACACCCGCGACACCGTCCTGAGGGCACAGCGCGTGCGGTGACGTGGCCCGCCCTCGTCACTCTCCCGTGCCCCGCCCCGTCGCCGGCCCTTCCGGGGGGCCGGAGCGCCGCGGACCGGCCTCGACCCGCGGCAGGCGGCGCAGGCGCAGCCCCGCCAGCGCCGCACCCGCGCACAGGCCCAGCGCGAAGACCACCGCGCCGTCCCAGCCCACGGTGTCGTAGACCAGGCCGCCCAGCCAGCCGAACAGGCTGGAGCCCAGGTAGTAGGCCAGGGTGTAGACCGCCATGGCCTGGGCGCGCCCGGCCACCGCGCGGGCGCCCACCCAGGCCGAGGCGGTGGCGTGGGCGGAGAAGAAGGCGAAGGTCATCACCAGCAGGGCCGCCAGCAGCCCGGGCAGGGCCGTGCCGAACAGCCCGCCCAGGCCGGCGGCCATCAGCACGGTGGAGGTGGTGAGCACGGCGTAGCCGCCCCAGCGGGCGACGGCGTTCCCGGCCACGGCCGAGCCCAGCATCCCCGCGGTGTAGGACAGGAAGAGCAGGGAGGCGGCGGCCTGGGAGAGCCCGAAGGGCGGGGCCGTCAGGCGAAAGCCCAACAGGTTGTAGACCGTCATGAAGGCGCCCATGAGCAGCAGCGCCTGGGCGTACAGAGCGGGCAGGCCGCGCGTGGCCAGGGCGGCGCGCAGGCGTGCGCCCATGCCGGGTGCGGCTGGACCGGTAAAGGTGCCGTTCCCCGTGGCCGGTGCGCCGTGGGCCGTGGCCGGACCGGGCCCGGCCGTGGCGCCGCGGCGGTGCGGGCCGCAGGGCAGGACCAGGGCGAACACGGCCAGCGCGGCCAGGCCCAGAAGGGTGTTGGCGGCGATCCCCCACTGCCAGCCGCCCAGGTCGGTGGCGAACCCGGCCAGCAGGCGCCCGCCCATACCGCCCAGTGGGTTGCCCGCGATGTACAGGCCCGTGGCGCGCGGGGCGTCGGAGGGGTGGACCTCCTCGGCCAGGTAGGCGACGGCGGCCGCGGGCACCCCGCCCAGGGCGGCGCCCTGCAGGGCTCGCAGGCCCAGCAGCAGCCACAGCTCCCCGGCGAAGGGGGTCAGGCAGCCCAGCGCGGTCGCGGCCAGCAGGGAGACGGCGATGACCCGGGCACGGCCGAGGCGGTCGGCCACGCCGCTCCACACCAGGGTGAAGCCGGCCAGGCCGCCGGTGGCCAGGGAGATCGAGAGCGCGGCCTGGGAGGCCGAGGCGTCGAAGCCCTGGGAGATGGCGGGCAGGATCGGCTGGAGCGACCACAGTTGGGCGAAGGTCGCCACGGCGGCGGCCACCAGCGCCACGACCGTGCGCCGGTAGGCGCTGGTGCCCGCGCGGGGCCGGGTGTCGTGGTCGGGCGGTGAGTCGCTGCTCAGGGTCATGGTTCCACGCTAGGAACACCCTTTTCATACGTCCAATACATGGATCCACACTGGCTCATACTGAAATGCATGAAAGACGGAGAACACCCCGACGGCTCCGACGCGGACGCGCTGGCCCGGGTCCTGGCGCCCAGGCTGCGGATGGTGGCGGCGGTCGCCGCGACCGGGCACATCACCCGGGCCGCCGAGTCCCTGGGAATGCCCCAGCCCACCCTGAGCCGGGCGCTGACCCGGGTGCAGGAGGAGCTGGGCATGGCCCTGGTGGAGCGCAGCGGCCGCGGGGTGCGCCTGACCCGGGCCGGCCGGCTGCTGCTGCCGCACGCCGAGCGCGCGCTACAGGACCTGCGCCAGGGGATGACGGAGCTGACGGGCGCCGAGGAGGGGCGGGTGGCGTTGACCTTCCTGCCCACGCTGGGCGTGGAGGTGGTCCCGGCACTGCTGCGGGGTTTTCGGGCCGAGCACCCGGGGGTGCGGTTCTCCCTCGCCCAGGAGCCCTGGGCGCAGTCGCTGCGCAGGCTCTCGGCGGGCGGCGCCGACCTGGCGCTGACCTCGCCGCTGCCCTCGGGGCGGGGGCTGGCGGCGGCGACGCTGCACACGCAGATGCTGCGGCTGGTGGTGCCCGAGGAGCACCCGCTGGCGCGGGGAGGGGACCGGGCCCGGGAGCGGGGGGTGCCGGGCAGCGCCGCGGCGCACGAGGAGTTCATCCTGCTCAAGCCGGGGCGGGGCGTGCGCCACCTCACCGACCGGCTGAACGAGCGGGCCGGGTTCACGCCCCGGGTGGCCTTCGAGGCCGACGACATCGCGACCGCGCGCGGGCTGGTGGCGGCGGGCCTGGGGGTGTCGGTCCTTCCCGCACGGCCCAGGGGGGCGCTGAGCGGGACGGTGGAGCTGCCGCTGCGGGGCGTGGACGCCCGTCGGCCCATCGGGGTGGTCTGGCCCGAGGAGGGGTCGGGCGGGGGGTACGAGCCCCCGGCGGTGGCGCTGTTTCGCGACTACGTGCGGCGGGTGGGGCCCGGAGTCATCCCCGACATGACCGGGTGAGGCGGCCCGGGCGGAGTCCCTCCACGTGTTCGGCCGCCCCGTCCGCGCCCGAAGCCGGTCCGGATCCGGACACGGGCCGGGCCGCCGCCCCGGGGGCGGCGGCCCGCACCTGGCGCGGGCACCGCCGGGCATCGCGCCAGGGCGCCCGCGGCGCCTAGAACGGGTAGCGCGCCGGGTCGGCCTGCATGGTCACCCACTGGGTCTCGGTGAACGCCTCCAGGTTGGCGCGGGTACCGCCGAACCGCGAGCCCGTACCCGAGTCGCCCACCCCGCCGAAGGGGGCGACGGCCTCGTCGTCCACGGTCTGGTCGTTGATGTGCACGATGCCGCTGGGCACCCGGTCGGCGATCTCCATCCCCCGCATCGGGTTGTTGGTCAGCACGCCCAGGGACAGCCCGTACTCGGTGGAGTTGGCCAGCTCCACCAGCTCGTCGACCGAGGAGAAGCGCACCACCGGGGCCACGGGGCCGAACACCTCCTCGGCGTAGGCCGGGGTCTGGGCCCGGACCCGGTCCAGGACCGTGGGCCGGTAGAACAGTCCCTCGTAGGTGCCGCCCGCGCGCAGCTGCGCGCCCGAGTCCACACTTCCCGTGACCAGTTCATGGATCTTGTCGCGCTGCCCGGCGTCGATCACCGGACCCAGCGCGGCGCCCTCGACCTCGGTGCTGCCCACGGTCAGCGCGTCGGCCCTGGCGGCCAGCCGCTCCACGTACTCGTCGGCCACGGACTCGTGCACCAGGTGGCGGCCGGTGGTCATGCAGATCTGTCCCTGGTGCAGGAACGATCCCCACGCGCCGATCGAGGACGCCGAGGCCACGTCCACGTCGTCCAGGACCACCAGCGGAGAGTTCCCGCCCAGCTCCAGGTGGACGCGCTTGAGGTGGCGCCCGGCGGCCTCGCCGACCTTGCGGCCGGCCTGCGTGGAGCCGGTGAAGGAGATCACGCGCACGTGCGGGTCGGCGACCAGCGCCTCACCGGCCTCCGCCCCGCCCGGCAGCACCTGGAGGACGCCCTCGGGCACACCCGCCCGGCGGAACACCTCCGCCATGACCGCGCCGCCGCACACGGCCGTGCGCGGGTCCGGCTTGAGGATGACCGCGTTGCCCACGGCCAGCGCCGGGGCCACCGAGCGGATGCCCAGGATCAGGGGCACGTTGAACGGGGCGATCACCCCCACCACCCCGGCCGGCACCTGGCGGGAGAAGCTCAGCCTCGGCTTGCCGGTGCGCAGGATCTCGCCGTGCGGCTGGGAGGCCAGGGCCGCCGCCTCGAAGCACTCCCCCGCGGCCACGTGCACCTGGAAGCCCGCCATGCCGACCGCCGCCCCGCCCTCGCGGCGCAGCCAGCCCGTGATCTCCTCGGAGTGGGCCTCCAGCAGGTCCCCGGCACGGCGCAGCACGGCGGCGCGCTCCTCGAAGGAGGCCGCCGCCCACTCGCGCTGGGCCCGGGCGCCCCGGGCGCCGGCCTCGCGCACGTCCTCGGCGTCGGCGATGCCGGTGCGACCCAGGACGGTACCGGTGGAGGGCGAGACCACGGGGGCGTCGCCGCCCCTGGCCGGTGTCCAGGTTCCGGTGAAGACGGAGGAGGTGTAGTCCTCGGTGATCAGGGGCACGGTGTCTCCTTTGACGGATTCGACGCTTGGTCCGCGCGTGGAGCGGGACGGGCGGCGCTCGCGTGCCCGTCCTCCGCCACGGGTGGTGTACTCGGTCAGTGCGCGACGGAGGGGGCGGCGGTCGGGGCCGCCCCGGCGCTCTTCTTGGCCTGCTGGATCTCGGCGTAGACGCGGGCGCGCAGCTCGGTGAAGCGCTCGTCCTGGCGGGTGGTGAGCTGGTCGCGCTCGGTGGGCAGGTCCACGGTGATGTCATCCTGCACCACGGTCGGTGAGGAGGACAGCACCAGCACCCTCTCCCCCAGGTAGACGGCCTCGTCGATGTCGTGGGTGACGAACAGCACGGTCACCCCCATGCGCTGCCAGATCTGGCGGATGAGGTCCTCCAGGTCGGCGCGGGTCTGGGCGTCCACGGCGGCGAAGGGCTCGTCCATCAGCAGGACCTGGGGCTCGTAGGCGATGGCCCGGGCGATGGCCACGCGCTGTTGCATGCCGCCCGAGAGCTGCCAGGGGTAGGCGTGGGCGAAGCTGGTCAGCCCCACCGCCTCCAGGGACTCGTCGACCAGCTCTCTGCGCCGCCCTCGGGGGATCTTCTTCTCCTTCAGCGGCAGCTCGACGTTGGCGCGCACGCTCATCCAGGCGAAGAGGCTGCGCCCGTACTCCTGGAAGACCACGGCCATGCCCGGCGGCGGCGCGGTCACGCTCTGGCCGGCGAGCTCGACGGTGCCGCTGGTGGGCGGCATGAGCCCGGCGATGCATTTGAGCAGGGTGGTCTTGCCGCAACCGGAGGGGCCCACGAGGCAGACGAGTTTGCCCTCGCCCAGGTCGAAGGTCAGGTCGCGCACCGCCTCGACGGCGTTGGCTCCCCCGTTGTAGATCTTCTGCAGGCCGGTGACCTTGAGCATGGTGGGGCGTTCTCCTTGGTGGTTCGTCGTGGCGCCCGGGTTCGCGGCGTCCGCACCCGCGCTGGTACCGCTGTTCGCGCTCATCGCTCTCACTCCCCCCGGTTGGCGGCGCGCAGGCCGCGGTACCAGCCCAGGACGCGGCCCTCGGCGAACTCGAACAGGACCGACAGGGCGAAGCCGATCATCCCCAGCAGCACCATGCCCGCCCACATCTCGGGGATGGCGAAGGAGCGCTGGAACTGCACGACGGCGAAGCCCAGACCGCTGGAGCTGGCGAACATCTCACTGATGACCATCAGGATGATGGCCAGCGCCAACGCCAGTCGCAGCCCGGCCATGATCTGCGGGCTGGCCGAGCGCAGCACCAGCACGCGCAGCCTCGTCGTGCCGTTGATCCCGTAGCAGCGGGCGGTGTCGGCCAGGACGGGGTCCACCGCGCGCACGCCCTCGACGGTGTTGAGCAGGATGGGCCACACGCAGCCGGAGACGATGACCAGGACCTTCATGGAGTCGTCGATCCCGACGAGCAGGATCATCAGCGGCACCAGGACGGGCGGCGGGATGGCCCGCAGGAACTCCAGGACCGGTTCGAACAGGGCGCGTACCCGGGTGGACAGCCCCAGCACCACGCCCAGGCCCACGCCCAGCACCGCGGAGAGGGTGAAGCCCACGGCCAGGCGGGCCAGGCTCGGCAGCACGTCCACGAAGAAGCGCTCGGAGAACCACAGTTCGACGAACGCCGCGGCGATGAGGTCGGGGGTGGGCATGTAGTAGCTGTCGGAGTTGGCGCTGGAGTAGGCGTAGAGGCCGATGAGCAGCGCGGGCAACAGCAGCAGGTGCAGGACCTTGGTGCCCGCGCGCCGCACGGAGGCCGTGGCGCCGGGCCCCGTGCTCAGGGTGGTGGACTGGCTGCTCATGCGGTGGCCTCCCCGCGGACGGACGTGTGCCAGCGCAGGACGCGGCGTTCCAGGACACGCACCCCGATGTTGATCAGCACGCCCAGGGCGCCGGTGGCGACGATGAGCGCGTAGACCGAGGAGACGGCGCCGCTGGACTGGGCGACGGCGATCTCCTGGCCGATGCCGGGAGAGCCGATGATCAACTGGGCGGTGATGGCCAGGATGAGGGCGACCGCGGCGGCCAGGCGCACCCCGGTCATCAGGTAGGGCAGCGTCGTGGGCCAGACCACGTAGCGGATCCGGGCCAGGCGGCCCAGCCCGTAGGAGCGGGCGGTCTGCTCGGCCACGGGGTCCACGTCGGCCACCCCGTAGAGCACCTGGATGTAGATGAGCCAGAAGCAGGCGTAGACCACCAGGAGCAGGGTGGAGCGGAGGTCGGTGCCGTACAGCAGGATGGCCAGCGGGATGAGCGCCACCGAGGGGATGGGGCGCAGGAAGTCCACCGTGGAGTTGGTGAAGGCGCGCACCCGGGGCAGGGCGCCCATGGCGAAGCCGAGCAGGACGGCGGCGACGAAGGCGATGGCCAGGCCCAGGCCCCACCCGATGAGGGTGTCACCGACCGCGATCCAGAGACCGGGTGTGGTGGCGCGCTGGGCCAGGGCGGCCAGGACCGTGGAGGCCGGGGGCAGGAAGCGCTCGGAGACCAGGCCCAGGTGGGGCACGGCCTCCCACATTCCGAGGAAGGCCACGATGCCCACGGCGCCGAGGAGTGGTTTGTTGGGGCCCGTGCGGGCGGCCCCGCGCGGGCGCCCGCCGGCTCCCGCGGGAGCCTCGGGGCGCTCGCGCGCGGTGCCCTGGGTGGTGGTTTCGGTCATCGAATGAACGTGTCCAAGTCGGGTGCGGAGTCGATCAGGCCGTCGGTGACCACCGGTTCGACGAAGTCGGCGTCGGCGGCGTCGCCGCCGCCCACCGGGCGCACCGGGTTCCGCACGGAAGTTTCGCCGATATCGCACAGGTTGTCGATGGCCACGGTGGCGCCACGCGGCCGTGCGGGGGCGGCGGTGCCGCTGCCCCCGGGCACGGCCAGGGCGGTTCGTGTCGCGGTCACGGTCCTCTCCTGCGCGGAGAACGGGGCATGTGGGAGGGGCGCTGTGGGCCCGCCGGGGAGGACGGATGTCCCCGGCGGGCCCGGAGTCACTCCTTGGCGCCGTAGAGGGCGTCCAGGTCGGGCTCGGAGTCGACGAGTCCGTCGGTGACCATCAGGTCGGCCAGGGTCCGCACCGACTCGCGGTTGATCTCGGAGGGGAAGCGGGGCAGGACCAGCTCGTCGATGACGCCCTGGTCGATCTCGGTGTAGGTGGAGATGGTCCGGCGGACCTCGTCGGGGTTGTCCTGGGCGTAGGCCATGGACTCCTCCAGCGCGGCGGTGACGTCGGCGAAGAGCTCGGGGTCCTCGGCCTGGCGCTGCTCGGAGGCGAAGTAGGCGGCCACCGACAGCTCGGGGTGGGTGTCGACGAAGTTGGAGGCGATCTCGCGGTGCCCGGCCTGGCGGATGATCGAGGCGAAGGGCTCCACCGCCCAGACCGCGTCGACCTGTCCGCTGTCCAGCGCGGCGGGCATGTCGGGGAAGGGCAGCTCGACGAACTTCACCGACGAGGGGTCTCCCCCGGCCACGCGCACGGACTGGCGCACGGTGGTGTCACCGATGTTCTTGAGGTTGTTGCTGGCCACGGTGAGCCCCTCCAGGTCACCGGCGTCCTGGATGGAGCTGTCGTCCTGGACGAAGACGCCGCCCATGTCCGCGCCCTGCTCGCCGGTGGTGGTGACGCCGTTGGTGAGGGTGGTCAGGGGCAGGCCCTGCCCCCGGGCGACGATGAGCGAGACGATGTTGCTGAACCCCAGGTCGAACTCGCCGCTGATCACCCCGGGCACGATGGCGGCGCCACCGGAGCTGGACTCCAGCCGCAGGTCGATACCGCGCTCCTCGAAGAAGCCCTGTTCCACACCGAGGTAGACGGGGGCGACGTCGACGATGGGAATGACGCCCGCGGTGACCGTGGTCAGGCCGCCGGAGTCGGAATCGGCCTCCTGCGAGCCGCACGCGGTGGCGGCCAGCAGTACCGCGCCCGTGGTGAGGGCGGCCAACGTTCGGCGCATCAGGAGCTCCAGCCGGTTCAGGGGGCGTTACCGCCCGTTGTTGTACGTTTAGCGAACACGTGTTCTTCTAGCGAACATAAGTGATCCACCTCATCCGGTCAAGGTGATACAAAGGCACATTTGCGTCTCGTGAACAGCCGGTGATGGGATGACCGTGCCTGGTCAGGGCGCTTGCGGGGTGGTCGGTTCGTGTTGACGGCCACGGGGATGTCAGTGGATCGGTCACCGACTTGTCAGTGAGCATCGGCCACGAACATGTCAGTGCTCCTCCTCCGTCTCCTCCTCTGCTGACGGTGAGTGCTCGGGCAGGAGACTGAACCGGACCGCCGGGTCGACGGCGAGCTCGCCCTCGACGGCGTGGGCGGCCAGCCCGGCCGCTTCGGGGTGGTCTTGGAGGTGGTCGAGCGCGGTCCGGAGCCGGGGGTGGGGCCAGTCGAGCACCTGGCACAGCGGTGGGTGTGCAACGGGGGTGCCCGCGTGCGCCAGCGCGGCCAGCACCGTGCGAGCGTCGGCCTCGATGGCGGGGTCCTCGGAGTCGGGCTCGGTGTCCTGGCGGGTGTGGACCAGTACCGGTTCCAGGCCGGGGGCGAGGTCGGCGGGGTGCAGGTCCAACCGGCGGGCGAGGCCGATGAGCACCCGCGTGGGCAGCTCCGGCAGGCGGCGCAGGGCGTCCTCGTCCGGGTGGTGGGGGTGCACGCCCAGCAGGTCCGCGATCTCGCGGACGGTCGCTCCGCACTGGGCCATGCGGTGAGCCGGTACCCGGGCCGGGCCCGGCCGTCGCTCTCGGGCGCGCGGGGGTCGATCCACCGCCACACGGTGCGCTCGCTCACCCCGCGCCCGTCGGCCGTCAGCCGCACGTGCCGGGAGGTGAGCGTCCCCGCCGCGTCGAGCTGGCGCAACCGGGCGGTCGCCGCCTGCCTCTTCTCCGGATCGACCACTGCCCGCCCCCGCGCCCGCACGGCTCCTTCGAGGTGAGTATGCGCCGACACCTTCCGCCGTGTCCGGAGAACGCGCGAACACGGGCGCCCCGCAAGGGGTGACCGAACGTGATCACGGGCGGAGGTCGGGCGCTGGCCGTGACCGTCGCCATCCGGTGGGTCCCGCCGGGCCGGGACGAAACCGAGGACCCGGACCGTGCCGGAGTCGGGGCGCCGCAGCCCTTCCAAGCACTCCACCACGGTGGTCTTGCCCGCCCCGTTGCGGCCGAGAAGCCCGAAGACCTCACCCCGCGCCACGGTGAACGAGACCCCGTTCACCGCCTCGACCCGGCGGTAGTGCTCCACCAGGTCTTTCACCTCGATGACCGTCATGCTTCCAGCGTGGTCGGCGGCGGCGCCCGGCACATCGGTGGACCGGCCGCTGCCCGGCGTCCTCCTTGCCAGGGAGCGCGTTAGCCGACCGGTGGGGTCCACAATGGCCGATCAGTCGATGTGCCGCCTGAGATGTCGACCGCGCACTGGGTAGGGACCACTCCGGTCCGAACCTCACCCGGAAGGCAGGGACGAATGGTCGACGTGCTGGTCATCGGTAGCGGAATCGCAGGTACCGCCGCAGCTCTCGCGCTGCACAAGGCGGGCGTGCGGGTCTCGGTCCACGAGGCGCACCCTGACAGCGGGGCCGATATCGGCGCCTTCCTGACCCTGGCCGGCAACGGGATGACGGCCCTGGCGCAGTTCGGCGCGGACAAGGAGGTCGCCCGGCACGGCTTCCGTCTGACCTCGATGCGCCTCACCGATGGCAGCGGAGCGGAGATCGCCACGTCCCCGCTCGGCCGGGCCGAGGACCCGCTCAGCCGGTACCGCTGTATGCGCCGCGCCGCACTGTGCCGCGCACTGCGGTCGGAGGCCCGGCGCCGGGGGATCGAGGTGCGGCACGGCAGGCGGCTCGCCTCCGCCGTGGAGACGGCGGGCGGTGTCGCGGCGACCTTCTCCGACGGGGAGACCGTCGAAGGCGACCTCCTCGTCGGCGCCGACGGCCTGGGATCCGTCGTCCGGCCGCTCATCGACCCCGGTTCGGTGCCGCGCCGCTACGCCGGGCAGAACATCTTCTACGGGTACTCCACCCGCGCCGACCCGCCCCACACCTCCGAGCGCATCGAGATGATCCGCGGCAGTGCGTCGTCCTTCGGCTACGCGGTCTCACCCGAGGGCGAGACCTCCTGGTTCGCCCGCCTGCCCGGGGATGAGTTGCCGACCGCCGAGATCAACGGGACCCCTCCCGAGCACTGGCGCCGGCACCTGCTCGACACCCTGCGAGCCGACACCACCCCTGCCGCCGACATCGTCGCCGCGACGGACGGCCCTGCCATGGTGACCAACGCCTACGACCTGCCGGTCGGCGGCACCTGGCACACCCGCAGGATGCTGGTCATCGGCGACGCGGCCCACGCCGCCTCGCCGGCCACCGGCCAGGGCGCGTCCATGGCACTGGAGGACGCGGTGGTGCTGGCGAAGGCCCTGCGCGACACGGACAGCACCGCCGCGGCGCTCAGCGCCTACGACCGGCTGCGCCGGGTGCTCGTCGAAGGCAACACCCAGCGGAGCGCCGAGATGACCCGGGGCACGGCTCACCGCGGCCGCGTCACACCGCCGAACGGGTCCGCCCTCAAGGGAGACCAGCACCTTGACCGCCACATGGCCTGGCACGACCGCCTCCCCGTAGCGGACACCTGACGACCGGGCGCTGCCGTCACGCTCGTGCGTTCTCGGGACGCGGGGTCGCACCAACACCGTTGTTCTAGCTGAGTCGAGGGCGCTTTGACGGCTCCGGCGCCCACCGGTGGTGGGGAAGTTGCCGTCGCGGCTGCGAAGCACCACGCTGTGGAGTGCCTGCCAGACCTGTCCACTGTGGTCAGCGTTGCTGTGCCCGGGCTCTGGCGCTCGAAGCGGGCCGTGGTGCTTCGCGCCGCGCACGCGAGGGGGACTTCGCGGGGAAAGTCCCTCCCTGGCCGCCGCGCCTCGACGGCACCACGGCGTGTTGAGGCGAAGCTCGGGTGCCTCCAACCCCGCTCCTCTACGCTCTGCTGCGAAAGCGCAGGTCAAAGCATAGGGATGCCCTAGTGGGCAAACGCTCCAAAAAGCCGCGGGACAAGAGGCTCGGACCACAGAACCCGGCCGCGCGCGAAGCCGCAGCGGCGCCCGCTCCGTCCCCGCCGCCACAACCGAGGCAGAGGGTGCTCCCTCCAGAGCGCCGCACCGTCAAGTACGCCGGAAGTCGCCCCGCTGAGGAGTATCTGGAGGAACTACGGCAGAACGCGAAGACCAACGACTTGCCCGACGACTTCTACGATCGCATCGACCCCACACGGATGGGTCGGCACCCGCTGTTTCGCTACGGCAGGGCCAAGGAGGGCTCGGGCCCCCACGCCGAACCCGTACTCCGAGCGGTCTGCGATGGTGAACTGAGTGGCGCGAGCATCGACGGGATCGGTGTGGCGACCCTCTGCTCGCCCAAGGGGGCCCTCAAGTACCTGCACGGCATGCGGGACGTGGGGTCGCCGGAGGAGCGCGACAGCGTGTGGCACCGAACGAACATCACCCTGGACGAAGCCGAGTACCGCTCACAGGACAGGCCGAACGCGGGGGCGGAGGCGGCGTCCTAGGGCGGTGGCCTGCGAGATCACTGACATCCCCGTGGCCGCAAGCACTGTCGTCTTCGCGGCCGTCAACAGTTCGGTGCCGCCCCGCCCCACGGGCCCGCCGGGCCCGGCCAGGTGAGTGAGCGCTCGACCGGTGGACACCGTGTGCGCCGGGACATCGCGGCGGGAGCGCCTGCCGCGCACGCGCACCGGAGGGACGGGATCCGCGGGGCGGGGACCGGACGAGGGAAGAGGGGGTCGCGCCCGGCTGCGCGCGAAGGCGCCGGAGCCGCCGAAGGCCCTCCCGGCCACCGCGGCGGCTCGAACCGCCGCCTCCGGGGGCCGTGCCCACGGCTCTCGGTGTCCTCGCCCGGGACCTCGGCCCGGCCACGGGCGGGACTGCCGCGGGCGGCCCGACGCCGACAAGGGGCGTGCCCGCGTTCCGGGTCAGGACGGAACCCGGACCACGGACACGGAACCCTCCACCTCATCCTCGGACAGGGATTGTCCGGATGTCAACATTTGAACTTTGAAGTAAACCGGTGCCCGAAACGCCCCCCACCTCCGGGTCCACCCGTACACTCGACGCGGTTTCGGGGCACACGGACCGGGGGCGGACGCGAAGGGAAAGACATGCGCAGGGCGCGGCGGCGCGGACTGGCACACGAGGCGGCCGACCGCGTCCGCGACGCCATCTTCGAGGGGCTGGTACCACCCGGCGCGGCCCTGCGCGAGGTGGAGCTGGCCACCGCCCTGGACGTCAGCCGCGGCTCGGTCCGCGAGGGCCTGGCCGTCCTGGAACGCGAGGGACTGGTGCGCAGCGAGTGGCACCGCGGCGCCCGCGTGATCGACATGAGCCCCGCCGACGTGGACGAGGTCTACACGGTGCGCGCCGCGCTGGAGTGCCTGGCCACCGGCACGGCGGCCGAGCGGGCCGCCCCCGGACACCTGGAGGAGCTGTCGGTCCTGACGGACACGCTGGAGCGGGCGCTGGACGCGGGCGCCGACAGCCCCGCCCTGCTCTCCCTGGACATGGCCTTCCACGACCGGGTCTATGAGATCGCGGGCAACAGCCGCCTGACCCAGGCCTGGCACGGCGTGCGCTCGCAGGTGTACCTGTTCCAGCTCACCCGCATCCGTCTGGGCCACGACCAGTACCGGTCGGTGGTGGTGGAGGAGCACCGCCGCCTGGTGTCGATGCTGGAGCGGGGCGCCACCCCCGCCCTGGCCGAGGCGGCCCGGGAGCACGTGGACTCCGCGCGGCGGGCGCTGGCGCGGATGCTGGCCGACCCGCCCCGGTAGGGCTCCCCCGCCGGGCGCCACGGCTCCCTCCGGACGCCACCCCCGCCCGACGGGAGCATGTACGGGATGGATAGGCTAACCTAACCTTCGCGACTCCGTTTCGCGTGCCCCGCGCCCCGCCCCGGGGACGCCGTGTACCCGCCACCGATTGGACGTGACCCGTGCGCCTGCCCACCGCCCCGGACGGCAGCCGGGGATGCTCGGCCCTGGCCCGCTACACCGGCGAGCCGATCTCCGGAACGGCCGGGCGCACCACCGGATGGCTGCTGGTCGAACACCCCGGCCCCTGGCGCCACCCCGCCTTCACCAGCCCCGGCCTGGACAAGGCCGTGGTCTCACGGCTGGCCGAGCGCATCGCGGGCAGGGACATCAAGCCCCAGTTGATCAAGCGCCCCGGCGACACCGGCCGCGCCGGGGCCGGACAGGGCACCAGGCGCGCCTACTTCGTGCATGTCAGCCGCACCGGTCCCTGGGTGCGCCAGGTGGACTTCACCGACCTGGCCGAACTGCTGGAGTACGACACCACCGCCGTGGAGCGGCCCCGGCCCCCCGCGTTCGGCACCGCCGTGGACCACACCCTGTACCTGGTGTGCACGCACGCCAAGAAGGACCCGTGCTGCGCGGTCCTGGGCCGCCCGGTGGCCGCCGCGCTGACCGGGGGCCGGGCCCAGGTGTGGGAGACCACGCACGTGGGCGGCGACCGCTTCGCCGCCAACCTGGTCGCCCTGCCCCAGGGCGCCTACTTCGGCCGCCTGGAGCCGGAGTCGGCACGGCGCACGGTCGCCGCCTTCGAGCGCGGTGTGGTCCTGCCCGAGAACTACCGGGGGCGGTGCAGCGACTCCTCGGCCGCCCAGGCCGCCGAGGCCGCGCTGCGCGAGCGCCTGGGCGCGGTGGGCGTGGAGGAGCTGACGCACCTGGACGAGGAGGAGACCTCCGAGGGGGTCCGGGTCACCCTGGGCCACGGCGGCGGCCTGTACACGGTCTCGGTGGCCACGGTGGAGGGGCCGGAGTGCCCGACCACGTGCTCGGCGCTCTCCCCCACCCGCCCCGTGCACCACCGGGTGACCGAGATCCGCCGGGAGCGCTCGGAGGCCTCCGCGCTCGGCTGAGGCGTGTTCTCAGGGCCCGGGCGCTCCCATGCCCTCCGGCTCCCGGTCGCCGCGCTCCACAGGACTCGCCCCCGGGATCGGCCGGGACGACGAACCCGTCCCCGTTTCCGTTCCCGGCGCGGAGGCCGGCCGCGTGGGCCCCGCGACGCGGTGCGGGCACCCACACGGCGGTGCGGACTCAGCCCCAGAAACCGAAGCTGTACAGCAACCCGTTGGTCGCCGCGATCGCACCCAGCGCCAGCACCGCGCCGGTGACGAAGGAGGTCCGCAGCGACCGCACCAGGTACTCCAGCGACACCAGGTTGTTGAAGAGGAAGTAGCCCAGCATGGTCGCGTGCCAGAAGGAGTCCATGGTCAACGGCTCGAAGGCGTAGGCCATGCCGTTCCACACACCGCTCTCGGTGGTGAACCACGACCACGCCAGCGCCGCACCGTAGCCCAGCGGGATCTGGACCAGCGGAATGACCAACAGCGGCAGCAGCTTGACGAAACCCCACACTCCCGGCTGGCCGGCCTGGCGCGCCTGTGCCTGCGCCCGGCGGGCGGCCTCCTGCTCGGCGCGCACGCGCTCGCGGTGGGCCCGCTCGGCCTCCTGCCGGCGGCGCTGCTCCAGCCGCTGCTCCTCCGCGCGTCTGTGCTGCTCCTGCTGGTAGCGCTGCTGCTCCTCCATGCGGCGCCGGCGCTGCTCCTCCTGCTGGCGCAGCTGCTCCTGCTGCTGGCGCGGATCGGCGTCGGCCTCGGCGCGCGAGTCGCGCCGCGTGCCGTACAGGTCGGCGTAGGGGTCCCGGTCACCCGGCTCGCCCTGCTGGTACGCGGTGGGCGGCACCTGCTGGGCGCCCGGGAACCGGGCCGTGGGCTGGTAGCCCTGCTGCTGGGCCTGCTGCTGGGTCTGCTGGTAGCCCTGCTGCTGGGTCTGCTCCCCCAGCACCGAGGTGGCGCCGTTGTCGGCCCCCTGCCCCCCGCCCGCGACCCGGGTGGCCTGGTCATCGCCCAGCGCGCCCGCCGCGGCGGCTCCCGCGGCCGCACCGGCCGCACCTCCCAGGGCGGTGGCACCGCCCAGGGCCTCGGTGCGCTGGTGCGCGCCGGTGGCCTGTCCGTCACCGGCCGAGACGGCCAGCGCCTTGTTGACCTTGGCGACCTGCTCCTGCACACCCATCATCACGGCCGGGGGCAGCCAGGCCGGACCCACGTGCACGTCCCCCAGGTAGTCCAGGATCTCCCCCGGGCCGGGACGCCCCTGCGGGTTCTTGGACAGGCACGCGGCGACCAGGTGGCGCAGGGACTCGGGAACGGCCGACAGGTCCGGCTCGTGGCCGATAATGCGCATCACCATGGTGGGCATGTTGCCCTCACCGAAGGGGCCGGCGCCCGTGGCGGTGTAGGCCAGCACGGCGCCGTAGGCGAACAGGTCGCTGGCGGGGGTCAGGGACTCGCCCTGTACCTGCTCCGGGCTCATGAAACCGGGGGTGCCGATGACCGACTGCGTGGCGGCGGTCCCGTCGGTGGCACGGGCGATACCGAAGTCGATCACCCGGGGCCCGTCCTCGGCGAGCAGGACGTTGCCGGGTTTGAGGTCGCGGTGGATGAGGCCGACCCGGTGGATCTCGGCCAGCGCCTCGGCCAGACCGGCGGCCAGCACGCGCACACTGGCCTCGGGCAGCGGGCCGTGCGCCCGCACCGCCTCGTCCAGGGGCAGCGAGGGCACGTAGGAGGTGACCAGCCAGGGCACCTGGTCGTCGGGGTCGGCGTCGATGACCGGGGCGGTGAAGGCCCCGCTGACCTGGCGGGCGGCGGTGACCTCGCGGACGAAGCGCTGGCGGAAGGAGGCGTCGGCGGCCATGTGCGGGTGGATGCGCTTGATCGCCACCGCCCGCCCTCCGGCCGAACGGCCGAAGAACACCTGTCCCATGCCGCCGGAGCCCAAACGACCGATCAGCCGGTACCGGCCGATGCGTTCGGGGTCAGTGCTCTCCAAGGGACCCAACGTCCTCATCCTCCGACCTCTGCGCGCTGCTCTTCCACGCTCTTCCGCCCAGGAACCCCGTGAGCGGCACCGACCGGCGGAGTCAGGCCCCGCCGCCCCGCACCACGGCACGGAAGACCGCCGCGTCCGCTGCGGAGAGGCCCAGTCTAGGGGGTGGCGGGTCCCGCGCCGGCGGTCGCCACGGGCCCGCGCCCCCGTCCGCCCCGCCCGCCCGAACGCCCGCGCCACGCCCTCCGACGGTGTGTCCGCCCCGGGTCCGGCGCGGCCCGCGACGCGCCCAACGCCCCGGGCCGCGGTGGGGTTCCCCGCTGGCCGCAGGCGGCCAAGTCGCCGGTTCCCATGACCTCGCCGGGGGGACGCGCCTAGTGTCGTTGGTACGCAGGAGAGGACCCACGGCCATGCAGATTCTCGACGCCCTTCGCACCGACGCCCGGCTGCGCACCGCCCACGGACTCTCGTGGCTGGCCGCGCAGGCCCGGGACCACCCCAGCCGGCTACTGCACCATCCCTGGCGCGACAACCCCTACCCCACCTACCGGCGGCTGCGCGCCCAGGGCCCCTTCGTCACCAGTCGCCTGGGCTTTCGCACCGCGCACACCCACGAGGCGGTGGGCACACTGCTGCGCGGCCGCGAATTCGGCGTGCAGCCCCCGTCCCAGGAGGCACTGCCCGAGCAGTTCGACGTCCTGGACCTGTCCTTCCTCATGAAGGACCCGCCCGAGCACACCCGGCTGCGCGGGATCGCGCGGCCCGCGTTCAGCCCTCGCCGGATGAAGCAGTACCAGGCCCAGATCGAGAAGACCACCCACGAACTCCTGGACAGGGCCGCCGCCCGCGGCGACTTCGACCTCATGCGCGACTTCGCCCAGCCGCTGCCGATCGCGGTCATCAGCCGCCTGCTGGGCGTACCCGAGGCCGACGACACCGAGTTCGTGCGCATCGGCTACACCGTCGGAGGCGCGTTGGACGGCGCCCGCTCGGCGAGCCACCTGCGCCGGATCCGGCAGGCCACCGCGCGACTGGACGCGCTGTTCGAGCGGCTGCTGGACCAACGGCGCGCCGACCCGCGGGAGGACGTGATCTCCGCCCTGGCCGCCGAGGCCGACGACGGCCGCCTCACCGCCGCCGAGGTCAACACCATGTGCCGTCTGCTCCTGGTCGCCGGATTCGAGACCACGGTGAACCTGATCGGGAACGGGACGATGGCCCTGCTGCGCCACCGCGAGCAGTGGCGGCGCCTGGTGGCCGAGCCCGAGCTGGCCGGAAACGCCGTGGAGGAGGCACTGCGCTTCGACTCCCCCGTGCAGATGACCACCCGCTGGGTCCACGCCGACACCACCGTCCAGGGCCACCATCTGCGCAGGGGCGGCTACGCTCTGTGTCTGATCGGTTCGGCCAACCGCGACCCCGACCGCTTCACCGACCCCGACCGCTTCGACATCACCCGCCCCGACGCCTCCGACCACCTGTCCTTCTCCAGCGGCCTCCACTACTGCCTGGGCGCCCCGCTCGCCCGGCTGGAGGGCCGGATCGCGCTGCGCGCCCTGGCCGAGCGCCTACCCCGGCTACGACCCACCGCGCGGCCCACCCACCGCCGCACCAGCGTCGTACGCGCCCTGTCGACGTTCCCCGTCACCACGGGACACCAGTGAAGACGCACCACGAGAGATGAGGAACAACAGGATGCGCGGCGCGGCCTCCACCCGATGGCACCCACCCACCCGTGGACGCGGGGCCCTGCTCACGGCAGGGGTCCTGTGCATGGTGGTCCTGGTGGTCTCCGCGATCCTCGCGGTCGCCCTGCCCCACCCCGAACAGGAGCAGCCCACGCGGGGGCTGCCCCACCTGGCCCGCGCCCACGGAATCGACCTGGGGGTCGCGGTGGCGGTCAACCCGCTGACACACGACACCCGGTACCAGTCCGTGGTCACCGAGAACTACACCTCGGTGACCGCCGAGAACGCCATGAAGTGGGAGCACGTCCAACCCGAGCGGTCCCGGTTCGACTGGAGCGGACCCGACGCCGTGGTGGACTTCGCCGAACGCAACGGCCTCGACGTGCACGGGCACACCCTGCTGTGGCACAACCAGCAGCCCTCCTGGCTGGCACAGGGTGACTGGAGCGCGCAGGAGCTGCGCCAGGTGCTGCGCGAGCACATGGAGGCACTGCTGGGGCGCTACCAGGGGCGCGTCACCTCCTGGGACGTGATCAACGAACCCTTCCAGGACCACGGGCCGCGGCTGCGCGAGAACCTGTGGTACCAGGTCCTGGGCGAGGACTACATCGCCGAGGCCCTGTCCATGGCGCACGAGATCGACCCCGAGGCCGAGCTGTACATCAACGAGTTCGGCATCGAGGGCGGCGGCGCCAAGACCGACGCCATGTACTCCCTGGTGACCGACCTGCTCGACCGCGGAGTGCCCCTGCACGGCGTCGGATTCCAGGGGCACTTCGTCCACGGCAACGTCCCCCAGGACCTGGCCGAGCACATGCGCCGCTTCTCCGACCTGGGGCTGGAGGTCACCGTCAGCGAACTGGACGTGCGCATCCCCCAGCCCCCGCGGGAACAGGCACTGAGGCAACAGGAACAGGAGTACCAGCACGTGGTCCAGGCGTGCCTGGAGGTGCCCCGGTGCGTGGGCGTGTCGGTGTGGGGGGTCAGCGACCAGCACTCCTGGATCCCCGAGTGGTTCCCCGGATACACCGCCGCACTGCCCTTCGACGAGGACTACGAACCCAAACCCGCCCTGGACGGCATGACCGAGGCCCTGTCCCGGCGCCGCTGAGGACGCCGGGCACACCCCGGTCCCCGGGCTAGAACGTGTAGGGCGTCAGGTACTCGGGCACCACGACACGGCTCCCGGGCGAGACCCGGCGCACCAGGGCGGTGAACTCCGCCACGCTCATGCCCTTCCCGGTACCGTCCACCGGCGGGTTGGCCAACGCGCGCTCGAAGTGGTCCCAGTGCACGGGCACCACGGTCCCGGGCCGCTCCAGCGCCTCCAGCAGCCGGGGCACGTACTCGTGCGTACTGGAGGTGGAGGGCAGCGCGACCATCGCCACGTCGGGCGCCAGCCCGGCCACCTCGCGCTCGGCGAAGTCACTGGCGCCCATGAAGAACACCGAGGGCCCCGACGGCGGGGTGACCTGGAAGGCCAGCGTGTCACCCTCGGGCAGGTCCGCGATGGTGGCGGGCTTTCCCGGCACCTCCACCCGCACACCCGCGAAGGTCACCGAGTGGTTCGCGTTGCGGCTGTGCCTGGAGGAGACGACCTCCACCACGCACCCGTCGAAGTCCAGCACCTCCCCGCCCCGCACCGGGGAGGTCTGCCCCACGGGGACCCCCATCGCCTGCGCCAGGTGGTACGTGGTCAGGGTGCCCACGACCTGGGCGCCGGTGGTGGTGGCGATGTGCGGCACGTCCGAGAAGTGGTCCCAGTGCGTGTGGGTGACCAGGACGACGCCCCCGTCCCCGATGTCGGCGGTGTGCTCGTCGACGGTGCCCGCGTCCACGGTCAGTCGCGTCGCGGCGTCGAACTCGCGGTCGGGGTCGAACAGGCCGGTGCTGAACCGGGTGAGGAAGGGATCGACCAGCACCGACGGCCGGCCCGGCATGTCGATCCGCCAGCCGCTGGTGCCCAGCCAGCGGAAGACGGCCCCGCCGCCCCCTCCCGTGGGGGAGGCCCCCGGTGCGGCCGCCGCGGCGGTGGCGTGGGCGGGCGCCGCCGCGCCCGCCAGCAAGGGGGTGAGCGCCCCGCCCGCGACCGCGCCCCGCAGGAATCCCCGTCGTCCGATCGACATGTGCTGACCTCGTTCTCTCTGGCCTGATGGGTCGAACGGCGCACAGACAAACACGGTTCACGACACAGCGTCCAATAAGCGGCGCGACCGGTTCCGATAGGTGTTCGCCTATCGGAACCGGTCAGCGCCGCGCCGACCGTCCCTCAGCCACCCGAAAACGGAGCACGCAACCGCTCCACGGCCTCACGCGCGGCCCGTCCCAGGGCCATGTCGGCCTCCAGGGCGGTGCGCCCCGTATCGGGGCCCACCGCGCACACGGCGACGGCGTAGCGCCCACCGTCGGGGTACTCGACCACCCCCGCCTCCATACGCAGCCCGGGCAGGGTCCCGGACTTGACGCTGACACGGACGTCGGGGCCAAAGCCCGAGGCGATGCGGGTACGCACCAGCTGACGCGCCATGAGGTCGCGCACGAACGCGCACGCCTTCGGCGGAGCGGCGGCGTCGGTCCACACCAGCCGCAGGAGCCGGGTGATGTCGGCCGGGGTGCTGGAGGTGGTCCGCGAGGGATCACGGGCCAGGAGGGTGGCCGGATCGGTACCGGTGGCGTCGCTCTCGTCGAGCAGGGCGTGCAGCAGGGCACGGGGGCCGCCGGTGAAGCGGGTGCGCTCCAACCCCAGCTCCACGGCGAGCAGGTGGACGGGCTCCACACCCACACGGTCCACGATCAGGTCGGCGGCGGTGTTGTCGCTGATCGTCATGGCCAGCAGGGCACAGTCACGCAGGGACAACTCGACGTCGTCGGCGAAGTCGGCGGTGCCCCAGCCCCCCAGCCGGTCGTCACGGCGCACCACGACCCGCTCGGTGGGGTCCACGAGCCCCGTGGAGGCCTGACGGGCGAACTCCAAGGCGATGAGGACCTTGGCCACGGAGGCCAGGACGACGGGCTCGTCGGCCAGACGGCCGACCTGTCCGGTGCCGTCGATCTCACGCGCGTGGACACGGACGACGGGGGTGCTGGCGGTGGTCACGGCGCTCACGCTAGCGCCCTCCGGCGGTGGTCTAGAGTCGGGCCGTGGATCTTGGACGGCACCTGCGGTACTTCCTGGTGGTGGCACGGGAGGGTCACTTCGGCGAGGCCGCGGTGGAACTGGGCATCGCCCAGCCCGCGCTGAGCCAGTCCGTGCGCCGCCTGGAGGAGGAACTGGGGGTGGCCCTGTTCGACCGGTCGCGCCGCCGCGTGGAACTGACCCCCGCCGGACGGCTGCTGGTCTCCCAGGCCCGCGACCTGGTGGCGGGCGAGACACGCCTGCGCGAGACCATGAGACGCGTCCGCGACGGCGAACTGGGCACCCTGCGAGCGGCGGTACCGCCCGCGACACCGGCGGTCGCGCTGCGCGGCCTGGTGGAACAGATGGCCGACCAGGCACCGGGCCTGGAGGTGGACCTGTGCGAGATGGCCGGCACGGAACTGGTCCGCGCGCTGGGCGAGGGATCGGTGGACACCGGACTGCTGACCGCGCCCTTCGAGGGTGCGGGACTCCTCGGCCAGCCGGTGCACCGCGCGCAGCTGGGCGCGGTCCTGCCGCGCGGTGAGGCGCTGGCACGCGCCGACTCAGTGGACCTCGGGGACCTTGCGGGACGGGATCTGGTACTGCCCGCGCGAAGAAACGCCCCGGTGTGGTTCGAACGCGTCCTGGCGGTGTGCCGGGAGAGCGGCTGGATACCGCCCCGGGTACGTGAGGCCGGCGACACCGAGTTCCTGCTGGGACTGGTGCTGGTCCGGCGCGGAGTGGCCCTGGAGACGGCGGCGGTGGCCGCGCGGGAGCCGCGTCTGGCCTGGCGGCCCCTGACCGGCGCACCGCTGCACCGGCGCACGGAGGCGGTGCGTCCGGCCCAGGACGCCCACCCGGCCGCCGTGGCCTTCGCCGAGGCCGCCGCACGGGTCCTGGCCCGTCCTCCCGCGAACGGCGGGTCGCTGACGGTCGGCGGCGGCCACCGCCCCTGGTCGCGGGTGTACGGGGAGGGACCCATCACCCTGCCCGGATGACACGGCCCCCGCCGAGGCCCCCGGGCCGGGACCCGCCCGACACGCGCAGAAGGGGTGCGCGGCACCGGCCACCGGGTACGGTCACGGCGACCGACCACGGCAGCGAGGTGACCGGCATGCGTTAGACACGCGCCCCTCCCCCCGCTCCTTCGACCGGACCCCACGACGAAGGAGAGGACGAACATGCGCGAGAGCACACCCCCGGTCCCCATGCCCGAGGAACTGGCCAGGACGGTCAGTGGCTTCTTCGGCCCCGAGTGGGTGGACCGCCTGCCCCGGACGGCCGCCCGCCAGTGCGACCTGTGGCGGCTGCGCCCCACCGGCGACCGGACCCTGTACGGAGCGGTGTCCCTGGTGCTGCCGGTACGGTGCGCCGACGGCACCCCCGCCGTGCTCAAGGTGCTGCCCGTGGACCAGGAGAGCGAGGGCGAACCCGACGCGCTGCGCATCTGGGCCGGCGACGGCGCGGTACGCCTGCTCGCACACGACCCCGGGAGCGGGGCACTGCTCCTGGAGGCCCTGGACCCGGACCGCTCCCTGGACGGCGTGGAGGTGGACCGGGCCCTGACCGTGATCGGCGGCCTGCTCGCCCGCCTGAACGCACACCCCGGCCCGACCGGAATGCGCTCCCTGGGCCCGATCACCCGGGCCCTGGTCGAACGCGCCCGCCCCTTCCTGGCGCACGAGCGCCTCGACCACCGGTTCCGTCGGCTGCTGGCCCGGTGGACGGCCGTCGCCCGGGAGATGGCGGCCCAGCCCGGCGACCGGCTCCTGCACTGGGACCTGCACTTCCAGAACGTGCTGGCCCCGCTGCCGGGCACCGGCCGGGAGCCGTGGGTGGCCATCGATCCCAAGCCACTGGTCGGCGACCCCGGGTACGAACTCCTGCCCGCGCTGCGCAACCGGTTCGCGGAGGAGGCCGACCCGGGCGGGGAGGCCCGGTCGGTGCGCCACAGGTTCGACCTGCTGACCGAGGCCGCCGGGATCGACCGTGGGCGGGCCCGCGCCTGGACACTGGTCCGGGTGCTGGAGGACTGCGTGTGGCGCCTGGAGAGCGGAAACCTCCAGGCCCCGCACCCCCAGGTGGTGATCGGCGAGGCCGTGGCCGACTGAGCACGGACCGGCCCCGAAGCAGCACACACCCCCTCCTCGGCTCCGAAGCGGCCGGGGCCGGACCACCGGGACGTGATGGCGATCGCGAACAATGGGTAGCGTCGTAGTCACTGTCGGATGCGCGGGTGTCGACGACGCCCGCGCCGAGGCGCCTGAGGACCTGGGCGCCGCGAGCTCCGGCCGGTGCGGTCATCGGCACCGGCCGGTTCGGGGGGCGAGCGATGCGGCACGCGAGTGTGTGGACCACCGCGAAGGACCGGCCGGGGTTTCCCGGCCTGCGCCAGGACATGGAGGTCGATGTCGCGGTGGTGGGAGGCGGCCTGACCGGACTGACCACCGCGCTGCTGGCGCGGCGGACCGGTGTCGGCACGGTCGCGGTGCTGGAAGCCGGACGCCTGGGACAGGGCACCACAGGGCACACCACAGGGAAGGTGACCTCCCAGCACGGGCTGGTGTACGCGCAGCTGACCAGCCGGTACGGCCAGGACCAGGCCCGTATGTACGCCGACGCCAACCAGGCCGGTGTGGAACTGGTCGCCGCGCTGACCGGTGAGTACGGCATCGACTGCGGTCTCACCCGGGCACCCGCCCTCGCCTACACCCGCGATCCGGGGCAGCGCCGGGCCCTGGAGGAGGAGGTGGCGGCGGCCGTGCGCCTCGGCCTCCCCGCGTCACTGGTGGAGTCGGCCGGCCTGCCCTTCGAGATCGAGGCGGCGGTGCGGTTCGACGACCAGTCGCACTTCCACCCGGGGCGGTACGTCGCCGGCCTGGCCCGGGCGCTGTCGGCGTCCGGCGCGTCGGTGTTCGAGCACACCCGCGCGTTGGAGGTGGAGGAGCACCAGGACGGCACCGTGCAGGTGCGCACCGCGGACGCGACGGTCCGCGCGAAGTCCGTGGTGGTGGCGACGCTGCTGCCGATCGGCATGATCGGGGGATACTTCGCCAGGACGCGCCCCTCCCGGTCCTTCGGGCTGGCGGCCCGGCTCCGCGGTCCGGCACCGCGGGAGATGACGATCTCGGCCGACCCGCCCACCAGGTCCACACGCCCGTGGCCCGACGGCGGGCCCAACGGGCTGATCGTGGTGGGCGGCGGTCACGAGACCGGCACCGAACGGGACACCCAGGCGATGTGGGAGGACCTGGAGCAGTGGACCAGGTCCACCTTCGAGGTGGACTCGGTGGAGTACCGCTGGTCGGGCCAGGACTACACCACCGCCGACCAGGTGCCCTACATCGGCCGTTCCCCGGCGAGCGACCGGGTTCTGGTGGCGACGGGGTTCGGGAAGTGGGGCTTGAGCAACGGCACCGCCGCCGCCGTCATGCTGGGCGACCTCCTGGCAGGCCGTGACCATCCCTGGCTGCCGGTGTTCGACGCGACCCGTCTCGGTGACGCCAAGGCCGTGGACCGACTGGTCAAGGACAACCTCAAGGTCGGTGCGGACCTGGTGGGCGGGCACCTGGACCGCCTGCGTTCCCACCACGGCCGCCACCTGGCCCGGGGCCAGGGCGGGGTCATCGACGTCGACGGTGACTCCGTCGGCGCCTACCGCGACGCGGAGGGCGGACTCCACGCCGTCGGCCTGACCTGCACCCACATGGGCTGCCGACTGGCCTGGAACGCGGCGGAGACCAGTTGGGACTGCGGCTGCCACGGCTCCCGGTACGACCCCGACGGCACCTGTGAGGCCCGTCCCGAGCCCCGTCCCGTCGCCGGGCGCGACGGGTCCGGGAGCACGGCCGCACCCGTCGCCCCCGGGTCGCGGGGGGCGTCCGGGCAACCGGTCGAATAGGCTGGAAACAGC
>VWVT01000005.1 GCA_008638415.1 Nocardiopsis sinuspersici | reverse complement strand
GGAGGGCAAGACGATGGGCCACGCGGGCGCGATCGTGTCGGGGTCCTCGGGCACGGCCGCCGCGAAGAAGGAAGCGCTGGAGGCCGTCGGCGTCAAGGTCGGCAAGACCCCCAGCGAAACCGCCCAGATCATTCGTACCGCTCTGACCGGAGCGACCCAGGGAGAGGAGGCGGGCGTCCCCTCGCAGTCGATGGCGCCCACAGCCCCATGACGGAGATGACGCTCAAGCCCGGCACCGAGTGGGCGACCCTGTACGCCCGCTGCCGCGAGATCGCCCCGGAGGCCTTCGCCGCCGACCGGGTCAACAACCACTGGGGCGGCCAGTGGCGTGCCGACGGTGAACCGCGCACGTCCTACTCGCCCGTGGACGGTTCCGAGATCGCCGGACCGCCCATGCTCGACGAGGCCACCGCGGACCTCGCGGTGGCCGGGGCCGCCGCCGACCACCGCGCGTGGAGCGGTGTCCCCCTCGACGAGCGCCGGGACCGGGTCCGCGCGGCCGTCCGGGCCTGGGGCGAGCACCGCGACACCCTGGCCCTGGCCCTGGTCTGGGAGATCGGCAAGCCCTGGCGGCTGGCCCGCCAGGACGTCGACCGGGCGATCTCGGGGGTGGAGTGGTACCTGGAGGAGGTCGACCGGATGCTGGACGGGCGCGTCGCCCTCGACGGCCCCGTCAGCAACATCGCCAGCTGGAACTACCCCATGAGCGTGCTGGCCCACGCGATGTGCGTGCAGGCCCTGGCGGGCAACGGCGTGATCGCCAAGACGCCCACCGACGGCGGGCTCGTGTGCCTCACCCTGGCGGTGGCCCTGGCGGTCCGGGAGGGCCTGCCGTTCACCCTGGTCAGCGGTGGAGGGCGCGACCTGTCCCCGGCGCTGGTCCGCGGCTCCGAGATCGGCTGCGTCTCCTTCGTCGGAGGGCGCGACACCGGGGGCCGGGTCGCGGCCGACCTCGCCGACCTGGGCAGACCGCACATCCTGGAGCAGGAGGGCCTGAACTGCTGGGGCGTGTGGGAGTTCGACGACTGGGACACCCTCACGGGGCAGATCCGCAAGACCTTCGACTACGCCAAGCAGCGCTGCACGGCCTACCCCCGGTTCGTGGTGCAGCGCTCCCGCTTCGACGCCTTCCTCCAGGCCTATCTGTCCGCCGTGTCCACGGTCCGCTTCGGGCACCCGCTCGCCGTCGCCGATCCCGGGGACGACCTGCCCCAGCTCGACTTCGGGCCGCTGGTCAACGCGGCCAAGGCCAAGGAGCTCACCGACCGGGTCGAGGAGGCCGTCGCGGGCGGCGCGGTGCCGCTCCACCGGGGCTCCGTCGCCGACGCCCTGCTGCTCCCGGGGCAGAACACCGACGCCTACGTGGCCCCCGTGGCCCTGCTGGAGCCGCCGCGCTCCTCCCCGCTGTTCCACGCCGAGCCCTTCGGGCCGGTCGACACGATCGTGCTGGTGGACACCGAGGCCGAGCTGCTGGCGGCCATGAACGCCAGCAACGGGGCGCTGGTCGCCACCATCTCCTGCGACGACACCGACACGGCCGACCGCCTGGCGGCCGGGGTGCGGGCCTTCAAGGTCGGCGTCAACCGGCCGCGCTCACGCGGGGACCGCGACGAGCTGTTCGGCGGCTGGGGCGACTCCTGGCGGGGCGCCTTCGTCGGCGGTGAGCTCCTGGTCCACGCGGTCACCCGCGGTCCCGCCTCCGAGCGGCTGCCCGGCAACTTCCCGCACTACACGCTGCACCCGGAAGGACGCGTCTGACCGGCGCACGACAGCGGTGATCTTGCTCTTGGCGGCACCGTCGAGCACCGACAGTGGCACTGGGAGCAAGATCACCGCGTATCGGTGCGTCTTTCCGGGGCGGGGGAAGCCCGGCAGGCGTGGTATCGGGCCTGGCCGGCGCGGGGGGCTGGTACGCGCCGACCGGGCCCGCGCCTACCGACCCGGAGGGCGTGGTACTTCTGGGGCCGCCGAAGGCGCGGTGAGCGCCTTCTCCAGGAGTACGCGGTGCCTTCCGGCGTAGACGTTCATGGAGGTGCCGCGCAGGAATCCGACGAGCGTGATGCCCGCCTCCTCGGCCAGGTCGACCGCGAGGGAGGAGGGCGCGGAGACGGCGGCCATCATGGGGATGCCCGCCATCCACGCCTTCTGCACCAGCTCGAAGGAAGCGCGTCCCGACACCATCAGTACCGTGTCACGCAGCGGCAGACGGTCGGAGCGCAGCGCCCAGCCGACCAGTTTGTCCACCGCGTTGTGCCTGCCCACGTCCTCGCGCAGGACGAGCAGCTCGCCCTGCGGGGTGAACAGCCCGGCGGCGTGCAGGCCGCCGGTGCGGTCGAACACCCGCTGTGCCTCGCGCAGCCGGTCCGGCAGCGCCGTCAGCGTGTCCAGGCCGATCCGCAGCCCGTCCCCGGCCACCGGCCAGCGGGCCTGGGTGCGCACGGCGTCCAGGCTCGCCTTGCCGCACAGCCCGCAGGAGGAGGAGGTGTAGAAGTTGCGCTCCAGGGAGGTGTCCGGGCGGGGGACGTCCGGGGCCAGCGACACGTCGAGCACGTTGTAGGTGTTCGATCCGTCCTCGGTGGCCCCGGCGCAGTAGCGGATCGCGGTGACGTCCCGTTCCCGGGCCGCCACCCCCTCGCTGACCAGGAACCCCGCGGCGAGGTCGAAGTCGCTTCCGGGGGTGCGCATGGTGATGCTCAGCGGGGTCCCGTCCAGCCTGATCTCCAGCGGCTCCTCCACCACGAGGGTGTCCACGCGCTCACTCGCGACCCCCTCCCTGATCCGGAGGACCTTCTCCCGGGTCGTGACCCGTCCCATCCGTCCACCGCCTTCCGCTGCGTCTGGTCTACTCCTTCACCCGCCCCGCGTCGAGGGGGGCGGACCCACGGATTCAGTCTCCGCCGCGCCGCTGCACGTGCTGGAAGCCGAACCGGCCCTTGATGCACAGGTTTCCATGGGTCACCGGATTGTCGTGCGGGGACGTGACCTTGACGATCTTGTTCTCCTGCACGTGCAGGGTGAGGTTGCAGCCGACCCCGCAGTAGGTGCAGATCGTGGTCGTCTCGGACTGCTTCTCCTCGTCCCAGGTACCCTCCTGGCGCATGTCGAACTCCGTGGAGAACGACAGGGCGCCGGTCGGGCAGACCTCGATGCAGTTCCCGCAGTACACGCAGGCCGAGTCGGGCAGGGACACGTCGTGCTCGGTGGAGATGCGCGCGTCGAACCCCCGGCCCGCCACTCCGATGGCGAAGGTGTTCTGCCACTGGTCGCCGCAGGCGTCCACGCACTTGTAGCACATGATGCACTTGGAGTAGTCGCGCACGTAGAGGTCGTTGTCCACCTTGGCGGGCTGCTCGACCGTCGCCGCGACGGAGCCGTCGCCGGGCTCGTGCTCGCCCGCCCGGCGGGCGTCGCGCACGCCCAGGGCGGCGGGCTCGGCCCGCCGGCCGAACCTCTCGGGCTCCGCCTCGTAGCGCTCCATCCACTCCGCCACCTGCGGCGTGGTGGACAGGTCCACCGAGGAGCCCAGCAGCTCCAGGACCAGCTTGCGGCTGTGCCGGACCCGCTCGGAGTCGGTGGCCACGCTCATCCCGGCCTCCAGCTTGCGCGAGCAGGCGGGGGCGAGCGTGCGCGCGCCCTCCACCTCCACCACGCACACGCGGCAGGCGTTGCGCGGGGTGAGCGTGTCGCCGTAGCACAGGGTGGGGATCTCGGTCCCGGACGCGGAGCAGGCGTCCAGGATCGTGGTGTCCTCCGGGACGCGGACCTGCTCTCCGTCGATGGTCGCGTCGATCAGCCGCTTGGGCGGGGACAGGAGTACGGGGGCGGTCATCGGGCCTCCTCGGTCGCCGGCCGGTCGCCCGGCGCGGCGGTCTGGTGGGTGTCTTCGGAGAACAGTCCGAGCCGGTCGATGGCCGACTCCACGGCGTTCCAGGCGGTCTGGCCGAGTCCGCAGATCGAGGCGTCCCGCATGGCCTGGCCGACCTCGCGCAGCAGGGGCAGCTCCTGGGCGGGGGAGGCGCCGGCCCGCAGGCGCAGCAGGGACTCCTCCTGGCGCACGGTGCCCACACGGCACGGGACGCACTGGCCGCACGACTCGTCCCGGAAGAAGGCGGCGACGCGTACCAGCGTCGAGGCCAGGTCCGCGGTGTCGTCCAGGACGAGGACGACGCCCGAGCCCAGCGAGGTCCCCGCCTCCCTCGCCCCCTCGAAGGTGAGGGGGATGTCCAGCTCGTCGCCGCGCACGAACGTCCCGGCGGCACCGCCGAGGAGGATCGCGCGGATCGAGCGGCCCTCCGGCATCCCGCCCGCCGCCTCGACCAGGTCGCGCAGGGTGGCTCCGAAGGGCATCTCGTACAGGCCGGGACGGCGTACGCCGCCGGAGAGGCAGAACAGCTTGGGACCGGTCGACTTCTCGGTGCCCACGGCCGCGTACGCGGGGCCGCCCATCAGCAGGACCGGGAGCACGTTGACCAGTGTCTCCACGTTGTTGACGGCGGTCGGCTTGCCGAACAGCCCCTTCTCCACGGGGAAGGGCGGCTTGGAGCGGGGCTCGCCCCGCTGGCCCTCGATGGAGCCGAAGATCGCGGTCTCCTCGCCGCAGATGTAGGCGCCCGCGCCGCGCCGGATCTCGATGTCGAAGGAGAAGCCCGAGCCCATGATGTCGGTGCCGAGCAGGTCGCGCTCGCGGGCCAGGGCGAGGGCGTTCTCCAGGTGCCGCAGGGCCCTCGGGTACTCGCCCCGGATGTACAGGTAGCCGGTCTGGGCGCCGATCGCGTATCCGGCGATCGTCATGGCCTCGACGAGGGAGAAGGGGTCGCCCTCCATCAGCACCCGGTCCTTGAAGGTGCCGGGCTCGCTCTCGTCGGCGTTGCACACCAGGTAGTGCGGCGCGTCGGGCTGCTGGGCGGTGGCGCTCCACTTGCGGCCGGTGGGGAAGGCCGCGCCGCCGCGGCCGACCAGGCCGGAGTCGTTCACCTCCCGGAGGACCCCGGCGGGTCCGAGCCGCAGGGCCTCGCGCAGCGCCGCGTAGCCGCCCTCCGCGCGGTAGTCGTCCAGGCTGAGCGGGTCGACGCGGCCGATCCGGCGCAGCAGGACGTGGTCGGGGGAGCCCGCGTCGGGGACCGCGGAGGCGGCGTCCGCCTCGGGCGCGGTGCCCGGGAGCGGGTCGGCGCCGTAGGTGGTGCGGACCGCCGGGCGGTGGCCGTTCCCCTCGCTCGGAGCCACCGGTCCGTCCGCGGACGCGCTCTCGGCGAGGGCGTCCAGGTCGTCGGGGCCGGCGGGCGCGGCGACGGCGTACCGGGCCGGGTCCCCGGCCTGGAGCGCGAGCGCGGCGGGTGCGCGTTCGCACATGCCCAGGCAGGGGCTCTCGTGCCAGGTGGTGCCGCCCTCGGTGGATCCGGGCGGACCCAGCCGTTCGACCATGCGGTCGCGCAGCCCCGAGGAGCCCGCGGCGGCGCAGGCGATGTCCGTGCACAGGTGCACGACCCGCCGGGGCCGCTCGTGCATGGCGAACATCGCGTAGAAGGAGGCGACGGCGTAGGCCTCCGCCGGGGGAACGGTCAGTCTGCGGCAGATGTGGTCGAGTGCGCCGCGGCTGATCCAGCCCACGCGGTCGTTGACGGCGTGTAGGGCGGGTAGGAGCATGTCGCGCTGGTCACGGGCGGTGTGGCCGCCCCTGGCGTAGCGCAGGTCGGTGTCCTGACGGGTGCCGCCGTCCCATCCGGACTCAGGCGGTCCCAGGACCGAGTCGACAGCCTCGCGCTCGGCGGTGGTGGGAGCCTCGTCCAGGAATTTCAGGTCCACGCCCGTGTCACCTCATATCACGTGTAAGCCAGATCACAGGATTCTGTATACAGAGAACAGTATGATGGGTGAGTCGGATTGACAACCCCGTGGTCCGACGCGGTCCCGGTGGGATGTCATCCTTCCCGGGGCGTGCTCGAACCGCACACGGCAGGTGCGCTCGGGCACCCGCGCGGGCCGTCTCCGCAGGGGGCTGGGGAGACGGCCCACACGCTTCTCGTGTGCTCGGCGCATCCGGGGCGCGCCCGGATCAGCTCGCGGCGGCGCTCACCCGCGCCTCCTCCTCCACCCGTTCGATCCGGACCGCGGCCGCCTTGTACTCGGCCGTGCCGGCGATCGGGTCCGTGGCGTCGATGGTCAGCATCTGGGTGTCCACCTGGTCGGGGAAGTGGAAGGTCATGAACACCAGCCCCGGCCGCATGGCCTCGGTGACCGAGACGGGGGTCAGGACCGAGCCCCGGCGCGAGGTCACGCGCACCGTCTCCCCGTCCTTGACGCCGAGCTTGGCGGCGTCCTCGGGGGACAGGTCCAGCAGCTCGCCCCGGCGCAGGGGGGAGGAGAAGCCGCTGGTCTGCACACCGGTGTTGTAGTCGTCCAGCCGGCGCCCGGTGGTCAGGCGGAACGGGAAGTCCTCGTCCAGCAGGTCCACCGGCGGCGAGTGGCCGACGATGCCGAAGGGCGCGGGTTCGCCGCGCTCCTCCGGGTCCTCGGACCACAGCCGTGAGTGCAGGTAGCTCGGCTCCAGCTCGTCCTCGGAGTAGCAGGGCCACTGGATACCGCTCAGCTCGGCCAGGCGCGCGTAGCTCATGCCCCGGTGCATGGGGGACAGCGAGCGCACCTCGTTCCAGATGTCCTCGGCCGACGGGCGCTCCCACTCCTGCCCCATGCGGTTCGCCAGCTCGCACATGATCTCGATGTCGTCCCGGGCGCCCTCCGGCGGGTCCAGGGCCTTGCGGACCAGTTGGACCCGCCGCTCGCTGTTGGTGAAGGTGCCGTCCGACTCGCACCAGGAGGCGCTGGCCGGGAGCACCACGTCGGCGAGTTCGGCGGTACGGGTCAGGAAGATGTCCTGCACCACGAGGTGGTCCAGCGAACGCAGCCGACCCGTGGTCTTGTGCGTCTCGGGCTCGGACTGGACCGGGTTCTCCCCGATCACGTAGAGCGTCCTGAGCTCCTGGGACTCCATCGACTCGAACATCTGGGTGAGGGTCTTGCCCTTGGTGCCCTGGATCGGCCGCCCCCACAACCGCTCGAACGGGGCGCGCACCTCCGGGTCCAGGATGTCCTGGAACCCGACCAGCCGGTCGGGGATGGCGCCCATGTCGCCACCGCCCTGCACGTTGTTCTGTCCGCGCAGCGGGTTGAGCCCGGCGCCGTGCCGGCCCACGTGGCCGGTCAGCAGCGACAGGTTGATCAGCGCGCGCACGTTGTCGGTCGCGTTGTGGTGCTCGGTGATGCCGAGGGTCCAGCAGAGCTGGGCGCGCTCGGCGCGGGCGTAGGCGTGCGCCATCTCGCGGATGGCCTCCGCGGGCACGCCCGTCTCGGCCTCGGCCGCGGCGAGCGTCCACGGCTCGACCAGTTCGCGGTACTCGTCCAGGCCGGTGGTGGCGCGTTCGACGAAGGTCTCGTTGGCCAGGCCCGCGTGCAGGATCTCCCGGCCGACGGCGTGTGCCAGCGGGATGTCGGTGCCGACGTTGAGCCCGAGCCAGCGGTCGGCCCACTCGGCGGTCGACGTGCGGCGGGGGTCCACGACGAAGAGCTTGGCGCCCCGGTGGACTCCCTTGAGTACGTGCTGGAAGAAGATCGGGTGCGCGAAGCGCGGGTTGCCGCCCCAGATGATGATGAGGTCGGTGTCCTCGATCTCCGTGTAGGAGGAGGTGCCGCCCCCGGACCCGAAGGCGGCGGCCAGCCCGGCGACGCTGGGGGCGTGGCAGGTGCGGTTGCACGAGTCGACGTTGTTGGTGCCGACCACGACGCGGGCGAACTTCTGCGCCATGAAGTTCATCTCGTTGGTGGCCCGGGCGCAGGAGAGCATGCCGAAGGAGTTCGGCCCGTGGCGCTCCACGCCCTGCCGGAATCCGGCGGCGGCGCGGTCGAGGGCCTCGTCCCAGGTGGCCGGGCGCAGTTCGCCGTGCTCGCGCACGAGTGGTCGGGTGAGGCGGTCGAGGGGGGCGGAGAGGTCGTCGGATCGCATGTGGCCTCGCTTGGTGTTCGTGGCCTTCTTCGTGAAGGGCTCGTGGGCGTGGGCGGTTACCACGAACCGTATGGTAAGGATACTGTATACAGTATTTGTGCTAAGGGAGTAGAGGTCAAGAGCCTGCGACCAGGGAGGGAGCGGGGGTGGAGGGCTCGGACACCCTCTGGTTCAGCAGTCCCGCCGTGGCGTCGATCGCGCGGAGCGTCGGCACCGGGACCCCGGTCATGTCGGCCAGCTCCACCACGGCGGACAGGATGACGTCCAGTTCCATGGGGCGCCCCCGCTCCAGGTCGTGCAGGGTGGAGGTGCGGTGGTCGCCGGCCCGCTCGGCGCCCGCCAGCCGCCGCTCGACGGAGATGCTCGTCCGCACGCCCAGCTCGGCCGCCACCTGCAGGGTCTCGTTCATCATGGTGCGGGCCAGCTCCCTGGTCGAGCGGTCGCGGCAGATCTGCACCATGGTCGACCGGGTCAGCGCGCTCAGCGGGTTGAAGACGATGTTGCCCATCAGCTTCACCCAGATGTCCTCGCGCAGGTCGCGTTCGACCGGGCACTTGAGCCCGCCCGCCTCCATCGCCGCGGCCAGGTCGCGACAGCGCGCGGAGTCCGAGCCGTCCGGCTCGCCGATGGAGAAGCGGGTTCCCTCGATGTGCTGGATCACCCCCGGCGCGGCGATCTCGGTGGCCGCGTAGACCACGCACCCGATGGCGCGCTCGACCGGGATCGTCCGGCTCACCGCGCCTCCGGGGTCCACGCTCTCGATCCTCCTGCCCGCGAAGGGGCCCCCGACCCCGTGGAAGTACCACCACGGGATGCCGTTCTGCGCGGCCACGACGGAGGTGGCGGGCCCGAGGAGGGGGCGCAGCAGCGGACCGCATCCGGCGTACTGCTGGGCCTTGAGGCCGAGGATGACGGTGTCGACGGGTCCGATCTCGGTGGGGTCGTCCGTGACATGGGGGCGTGCGGTGAAGTCGCCACGCGGACTCAGCACCCGGACCCCGTTCTCACGTATGGCCCGCAGGTTCTCGTTACGGGCGACGAGGTGGACGTCGGCACCACCGCGGTGCAGCGCGGCGCCCGCGTAGGCACCGATCGCTCCCGCTCCAAGGACGGCGATTCGCATAGGAACTCCTTTCATTTTCCATACTGTATACAGTATGCTTGCGAAGCCGCTCCTTCACACCACGGCAGGGAGAGAAGGAATGTCCGACCTGGGTGCTTCGGAAACTTCTCCGCTTCTTCACGTGAAATCTCGCCCGCGGTCTTCCGTCTCCTGGAAAAGGGCACGGAAGCTGGCGCGGGCGACCGGCGCCGAGGGTGGATCGCCCATGGCCGAGGAGTCGCTCGCCGACGCACTCGGTTCCACCCTCGGCGCCGACCTCGTCTCGGCGGTCGACGTCCCCGTCCTGGACAGTGCTGCGATGGACGGGTACGCGGTGTCCGGAGAGGGCCCCTGGGCCGTCCTGGGCCGGTCGTTCGCCGGGCACCGGGGGCCCGTCGCCCGCCTGCGCCGTGGAGAGGCGGTGGAGATCGCCACGGGTGCCGTCGTACCGGACGGCACCACCGCCGTCCTCCCCCACGAGCGGGCGACGGTGTCCTCGGGAACCGTGTACGGCGGCGCCGAACCCGGGCGGCACGTCCGGCGCCGGGGCGAGACCACCGCGGCCGGATCACTGGTCGCCCACCGGGGGAGCCCCGTCACGCCCGCCCTCCTGGGGCTGGCCGCGAGCCTGGGCCTGGACACCTTGTCCGTACTCCGCCCCCTGGTGCGCGTCCTGGTCACGGGGGACGAGGTCGTGCGCCGGGGGACGCCGCGCCCGGGCGCGGTGCGCGACGCGATCGGACCCGTCCTGCCCGGTCTGGCGGCCTGGGCGGGGGGACGGTGCGCTCCCGCGGTCCCGGTCGCCGACCGGGGACGGGACCTGGCGCGGGAACTGGACGCGGCCGCGGGGTCCGACGTCGTCGCCGTCTGCGGCTCCTCCTCGGCCGGACCCGCCGACCACCTGCGCACGGTGCTGGCCGAGCTCGGCGCGGAGCTCGTCGTCGACGGCGTGTCCTGCCGGCCGGGGCACCCGCAGATGCTGGCGGTGCTGCGCTCGGGCGCCGTGGTCGTGGGGCTGCCGGGCAACCCCGGCGCCGCCCTGGCCGCCGCACTCACCCTGCTCGTCCCGGTACTCAGCGGACGCGCGGGCCGACGTGATCCCGCACACACCGGAGGGCGCGCCCGGTTCGCCGGCACGACCCCGCCGCACGCGTCCGACACCCGTCTGGTGCCGGTGCGCGTCAGCCGGAATCTGGCGGTGGAGCTGCCCGGATCCGGTCCCGCGGACCTGAGCGCCGCCGCCGCGGCGGACGCCCTCGCGGTCCTCCAGCCGGGCCGTGCCCCGGGCCGCGTCGAACTCGTGGAGCTGCCGAGGTGACCCACATCCCCGCTGTGCTTTGTACACTGTCTACAAAGACCGCCCACCTGGATTCTGGAGACTTCCTATGTCCTCGCAGGGGTTGAGTACCGTCGCAGGGCGTATCCAGCGTCCGGTACCACTGCGTGAAGCCGTGTACGAGGCCATCCTCGACCTGATCACCACACGTTCCCTCTCACCCGGCCAGCACCTGGTCGAGACGGAGCTGGCCCAGAACCTGGGCGTCTCCCGCCAACCCGTCCGGGAGGCGATGCAGCGACTCAGCAACGAGGGGTGGGTGGACCTGAGGCCCGGCTACGGCGCGTTCGTGCACACGCCCACCGAGAGCGAGGCCGACCAGCTCCTGGCCGTCCGCGCCCTGCTGGAGACCGAGTCGGCCCGGCTGGCGGCCGAGAACGCCTCGGCCGAGCAGGTCGGGTTGCTGCGCGAGCTGATCTCCGCCGGACGCGCGGCGACCGAGCGCGCCGACACCGACGCGGTCGTCCAGACCAACGCCGACTTCCACCGCACCGTCACCGAGGCCTCGGGCAACCGGGTGCTCGCCGAGCTGGCCGCGCAGGTCGACCGCCGGGTCCGCTGGTACTACGCTCCGGTCGCCCGCGTCCGCGGCGCCGCCTCCTGGGACGAGCACGCCCAGCTCGTCGACGTCATCGAGGAGGGGAACGCGGCCGAGGCGCTGAGGCTGATGAGCGAGCACACCGAGCGCACCCGGCGTACCTACCACGAGCAGGTGGACGACCTCCACACGTCCTGACCCCGGCGGAGCGGCCGGGTGTCAGGCGCCTGGGACCCGGTACACGCTCCCCTCGTCGTTACGGGTCAGGTACCCCTCGTCCACGAGGTGGCGGTGCATCGACGACGGGTCGTCGCAGCAGGACAGCAGCGCGGCGTTGACCTGTTTCTCGGTGTACTTCACGCCGGGGGCGAAGAACCGGCCGGTGACGCGCTCGAACACCCCGCGCCGCAGTTCGCGTCTGGCGGGAAGAGCGGTCAGTCGGCCGCCGTGGAACAGGGAGTCCACCGGGTCCCGGTCGATGGGCCGGTGCTCCTCCAGGGCGGTGGCGAACACCGCCGGATCGGCCACCACGCGGTCGCCGTCCTCGCGTACCAGGCCGGCGTCCGCCAGCCGGGCCAGGCGCTTGCGCTCCCTGGACCCGCCCGCGCGGGCCTCCTCGGCGGGCACGCCGTCGGAGCCCGCGTGGACCACGCGGGCGTAGAGCGCCAGGCGGGCGGGATCGGCCAGGGCCGAGACGATCTGGGTGGGATGCGGCACGGTGCTCCTTGTCTTTTCTGGGGCTCCGCTTCGCCCGCCCGTCACCCTCCCACCACCCTCAACGGACGCCCGCGGCGCGGAGCCCTCCTTGTTCGGGCGCCCTGTAGGCGGGAACCCTCGGATCCTCCAGAACCCCGTCGGCGCCCGAACGGCACCCCTCATGGGCTGAGGAGGCTTCTCCTCGTATGGACCCTAGAGGGAGCACCGGCCGCGCGGCCACGGGTTTTCAGCCTTCGGCGAGCAGCCGTTCGACCACCCTGGCCACGCCGTCCTCGTTGCTGGCGGGGGCCGTCAGCAGCCCCAGCGCCGGGTCGAGCAGATCCGGGTGCCCGCTGGCCATGGCGTACCCCGCACCGGCCCAGGACAGGGCGGACAGGTCGTTGGGCATGTCGCCGAAGGCCACCACCTCCTCGGCGGAGACACCCCACCGCTCGCAGACCATCGCGAGCGTGCTGCCCTTGCTCACCCCCGGGGCGCTCAGCTCCAGCAGGCCGAAACCGCCCGAGTAGGTGACCTCCGCCAGCGGGCCGACCACCTCCAGGGCTGCCTCGTGCAGCACGTGCACCGGGATGTCGCGGGAGCGCACGAGCAGCTTGGTGACCGGTGAGGCCCGGCTGAGCAGGGCGTCGGGGGTCTCCAGCACCTCGCGTACCCAGTCGCGGGGCACCCACGGCTCCAGGTGGTATCCGGCGTCGTGGAAGAAGTCGGTGCCGGTCTCGACGCCGAAGCCGATCCCCTCCAGCGCGCCGCGCAGCTTCTCGACCACCGTGCTGGCGGTCTCCAGGTCGATCGCGCGCACCAGGGGGTCGGAGTCGGGCACGTGGGCGAGGGCGCCGTTGCCGCAGAGCACGGCGGCGCAGGTGAGCTGTTCGGCGATGTGCTGGGTGGTGCGGGGCGGACGCGCGGTGGAGACGACCACCCTGACGCCCGCCTCCGCGGCGGCGGCCAGGGCCCGCCGGTTGCGTTCGGAGACGAGCCCCTCCCTTCCCAGGAGGGTGCCGTCGAGGTCGGTCGCGATAACCCGGGGAAAGACCATGGTGCGCATTATGTCGGTTGCCTGAGACCTTCTGAAGGGGTTTTCGCCCGCCGTCACACGAGCGGGAGCGTGGTCACCGGTCCCGCGGGGATCCGTTCCACCACCCCTCCCCGGAACACGTCGTACAGGTCCAGCGATTCCAGGTGGACGTAGCCGATGTGGCAGTCGCAGCTGGTCAGCGGGCACGCGCGCGGACCGAGCCGGGGGGCGAACGAACCGTCGTAGAGGTTGCCCAGCGGCGTGTCCACGAAGTGGCAGCGGCGCACGTTCCCGTCCCCGTCCACGGACAGCACACTGTCACCGGTACGACAGGGCAGTCCCCGGCTGGGATGGGGCCGGCGGCTGTAGTGGAAGTGCGGGTCCAGGGCCTGCCACTCGGCGGCCTCCGCGTCGGTGTAGGTCCGCCCCTCCGAGGCGTTCACCCACAGGTACACCTCCCCGGGCAGGTCGGCGCGCATCCGCCGGGCCGCCTCCAGGTGCTCGGGCTCGCCGACCACGCCGACGCTGAACCGCACCCCCATCCCGGCCAGCTCGCGCGCCTTGGCGAGGAAGCGCTCGTGGGACACCTGCCCGGGGTGGTAGGTGGTCCACAGCGCGGCGGTGGACAGGTCGCAGTCGGCCAGCCAGCCCGCGCGTCCGCTCAGGTTGGTCTGGATGGCCACGCGGTCCACGTGGGGCAGGTGGCTGAGCCGGGTGATCGCCCTCCGGTACCAGGACCGCACCAGCCCCTCGCCCCACGGGGTGAACAGCACCGAGAACCGCGTGCCCGGGTGCTCGGCCTCCTGCCCCGCCACCCAGTCGGTGAACCGCTCCAGCGCGGCCCGGTCGGCGCGCAGCGTCTCGGGGCCGTCGCGCCGCTTGGCGAAGGGGCAGTACGGGCAGTCGTAGTCGCAGCTGGCCAGCGGTCCCCGGTAGAGCAGGGTCAGGTGCGGTGGGAGCGTCGTGCCGGAGGGCGCCGGTGCCACCGCGCTCACCGGGCCTCGTAGTCGGCCATCAGCGCCCTCACCCCGGCGGAGAAGAACATCGGCCCGATCGCGTCGGAGTGCGCGAGCCCCTCCGGGGCCAGCCGGACCAGGTCCGGTGCGCCCCCGCGCTCCAGCCATCCGCGCTCGTCGAGGGCCGCGAAGATCCCGGGGAAGTCCTGGCGGGGGTGGGAGCCGAACCGCTCGGCGTAGGCCGCCGTGTCCATCCCCTCCGCCCGCAGCAGCGACTGGAGCAGGTGGCGGCGCCGCCGCTCGTCCTCGTCCAGGTGGAAGCCCACCTCCGCGCGGGTGAAGTCGGCCCGGTCGCGGTCCACGTAGTCGGCGATGATCGACCGCACCCCGCCCACTCCCACGGCGTAGTCGAACGAGTAGTGCGCACCGGCCGTGTACGACCGGGCGCCGCAGCCCAGCCCCACCATGCCGTCGGTCTGGCAGCAGTGGTCGGGGTCCGCCGCGGCCGGGGCGTCCGCGCGCCGGAACATGCGCATGGACACCTGCTCGTAGCCGCGTTCGAGCAGGTGGTCGCGGCCCTGCCGGTACAGGCTGAGACGGTGGTCGTCCCACTCGCGGGCGCGGCGGCCCAGCCCCGTGAGCGGGCGCACGTACAGCGGGTACAGGTACACCTCCTCCGGCGCCCACTCCAGCGCGGTGTCCAGCGAGTGGGCCCAGGTGCGGGCGTCCTGCCGCTCGATGCCGTAGATGAGGTCGACGTTGAGGTCGGCGGAGGCGTGCTCGCGGATCGCGGCCAGCGCCCGGTCCACCTCGGCGCGCTTCTGCGGGCGCCCGGCCGCGTGGGCCTCGGAGTCGAGGAAGCTCTGTACGCCCATGCTGATCCGCGTGGCGCCGCGCGCGTCGAGCACCCGCAGCCGGTCGGGGGTGGCCGTGGCCGGTGAGGTCTCCACCGACACCGGGATCCGCGACAGGTCCACCCCGAACGCTCGCTCGGTGAGGTCGTAGACCCGTGTGAGCTCCTCGGCGGTCAGGTACGTGGGAGTGCCCCCGCCCAGGGCGGCCCGCGCGAACCGCGCGCCCTCCGGCAGGACCTCGGCCACCGCCTCCGCCTGCCGCTCCAGGGCGCCCAGGTAGGCGGTGACCTGCTCGGCCGGGGGAGTGGAGCGGGTGAACAGGTTGCAGAACCCGCAGCGCATCTCACAGAAGGGGATGTGCGTGTACAGGGACAGTGCGTCGACGTCCTCGCCGCGCCACAGGTCGGCGAGCGGGGGACGGTTCTCGAAGGGCCGGTAGGCGCTCTTGTGCGGGTAGGCGTAGACGTAGGACTGGTACGGGGAGTCGGCGCGTACCGGTTCTGCGCGCGGGGTGAGTGCGGTGGTCACGCGATCGCCTCCTGGGCGTCGACGGGTGCGGTGCGCTCCAGGGGCAGGAACGCGTGGGCGTAGGGGACCGTCCACACGGTCTCGTGGCCGATGCGGTGGCCGGTGTGGCCGTCCTCGCCGTAGGCGGTGCCGTGGTCGGAGCACACGATGGCGAAGCAGGGGCGGCGGGCCGACATCGCCGCCAGCAGCGGCGGCAGGTGCCGGTCCACGTACTCCAGCGCGGCCGCGTGGCTCTCCCGGCTGTCCCCGTCCTCCCTGGTGGCCCCGGGCAGGTGGAACCAGTTGGGCTGGTGCAGCGCCGACACGTTGAGCAGCAGGAACAGCGGCTGGTCCGCGGGCCGCTCCCCCGCGATCCGGGCCGCGCACGCCACCTGGTTCTCGAAGGAGTGCGGGTCGGCCACGCCGAACGACTCCTCCCAGTGGCTCTCGGCGAACATGTCGGGGAGGACCGAGCCCACCGCCGAACGCCGGTTGAAGAAGCCCGTGCCCCCGACGCACGCCGTGTGGTACCCGGCCCGGGCCAGTCCCGAGGCCAGGTCGGGGGTGTCGAAGGTCCAGGTGTGCGGCGCGGTGGACACGCTGCCCGGGAAGGCGGCGGCGAACAGGCGCGGGTGCGGACCGGGTGCGGCGGGCGTGGGCAGGAAGCCGGCCAGCATCGCCAGGTGGGAGGCGTAGGTGAAGCTCGCGGGGGCGTGCCTGCGCTCCCACCGCCCTCCCGGCAGCAGCCGGGCGAGGTTGGGCGTGCGGCCCGACTCGGCCAGCTCGGCGGCCACGTCGTACCGGAGGGTGTCCAGGGTGAGCAGCAGGATGTCGTGCGTGCCCACCACGGCGTTCATGTCGGGTTCGGTGCTGTTCATACTCTCTCGGGTCCGGGAACGGGGAACCGGCCGGTGGCCAGGGCGTGCAACTGCTCGGCGTAGGTGTCGCGGCCCTCGTGCAGCACTCCGGGGATGAGGTCGCCGAAGGCGTTGACCTCGCACACGGCGAACTCCCGCCACCCGGGAAGGGCCAGCAGGTCCACCCCGGCGTGCAGGGTGCGGGGGAAGCACGCGGCGGCGGACTCGGCGGTGGCCAGCGCCTCCGCCCACGCGTGCGGGCCGACCGACTCCCGCAGGGCCTCCAGGTCGCCCCGGGCGTTGCCCAGGTGCAGGTTGGTCATGGGCGAGGTGGACGAGCGCACCACGACGTGCGTGGCGCGGCCCGCGACCACCACCACGCGCAGGTCCACGGCCCTGCCGTCGAACCCCGCCTTGGGCACCCACCGCTCCACGTGCAGGCCGTCCGGGGCGAGCGCGTCCACCACCGTCGCGACCTCCTCCTCCCGGGTGTAGGTGCGCAGCCGCAGGCTGTTGTACAGCTCCACGGACCCGTCGGCGCCCCGGACCAGGTCGGCGGAGGTCACCGCCCTGACCCGTCCGCCGGACGCGGTGGCCAGCGCCACCACCCCCGAGGCGGAGGAGCCGTGCGCGGGCTTGACGAACACCCTGGACCAGCGGTGCGCGTCCATCGCCGCGCGCAGCGACGCGTAGTCCGTGACCGGCCCGGGCAGGGCGGGCGCCACCGGGATCCCGGCCGCCGTCAGGCGCGCGTGGCAGCGCCTCTTGTCGCACATGTCCACCAGGTCGGCGGTCTCCTGGAGCAGGTGCGCGCCGGGGGTGGCGGCCACCGCCGTCGCGAGCCGGTCCAGCGCCGCGCGGAACCCGGCGTGCTGGTCGGCGGTGCCCTCGGCCCGGTAGAGGTCGGGGGCGTGCCTCCAGCCGCGCAGCAGGCGCTCGGTCTCCACGTCGCCGCCGGGGGAGTCCACCCGGACCAGGGCGTCCCCGGGCAGTGTCACCGGCCCGGTGGCCAGGTCGTGCCACGGCACGATCACGGGTTCGGGCAGGCCGGCGGCCCGGACCGCCTCGCCGAACAGGTCCAGGCGCCGGTTTCCGGGGACCCCCACCACGGCCAGCGGGCGCTCCGGGGTCATTCCGCGACCGCCGTGTAGTAGTGGACCTCGCCGCCGTAGGTGTTCGGTTCCCGCGGGCCGGACAGGTCGACCTCCACGCCGGGCAGGGCGGCGCGGACGCGTTCGCGCATGTCCTCGGACAGGAAGTGGTGGTGCAGGTCCAGGCGGCGCAGTCCCCGGAAGGCCGGGGCGGCCTCGATCAGGGCCTGTGCGCCCTCGTCGGTGAGGTCGCCCAGGGACAGGTCGAGGACCTCCAGTGAGGGCAGGACGGGTGCCTGCGCCAACACGGGGATCCAGTCGTCGATGCCCTCGGTGTTGCGCACACCCAGTGAGCACAGTTCGGGGAAGGCCTTCCCGGACAGGACGGGTCCGAGGTCCTCCGGAGTGGTCTCGCCGCCGTACTCCTCCGCCCCCAGCCACAGCTCCAGGTGTTCCAGCACGGGCAGGCCGGAGGCGCACACGTCCCTGACCACCTCGGGGCGCAGCGCCCCGCTCTGGACGGTGAGGCTGCGCAGCGACCGGTGCTCGCGGATGTGCAGGCTCAGGTCACCGCTGCCGCCGCGCACGACGAGCTCCTCCAGGTTCGGCAGCGCGGTCACCAGGGGTGCCAGGTCGCACAGGTTGATCCAGGAGATCTCGTTCTCCTCCTGCACGACCTCGCCGAAGAACAGCGATCGCAACCCGGTGAGCCGCGGTGCCAGTCCGAGTAGCGCTTCGGCGGCCTTTTCGACCTCCGTCCCGTGGTCCTCGTCCGGCATGTTGCCGACCGTCAGCGCCGTTACCGCGGACAGGTCCACCTCCTCGGCGAACCGGGCTGTGTAGCTGGCGGTGCCCTCCAAGGGCTGGTCCTGAAAGAACCTGCCAGGCCGGTACGGCGGTACATCACGAGGTTCGTCCCTCCGCAGTCGCCAGGCGACCGACCCGGGATCTGCCAATGCGGCTTCCAGGGCCGCGTGCGGCGGATAGGGGTCGGGGATGGGGATGCCCCTACGGACCATGTTCTGGTAGACGTCGTCCACGGTGTCGTAGCCGGGGAACTCGACCACGGGCAGGCCCGCGAACTCGGTGACGTGGTGGGTGTTCGGCAACGGGGGCTCCTACCTGGGGGCTTTGGGGCGGACACATGTCTAACAGCCCGAGACGACATGTCCGCCGCCGGAGGAGGGGCTACTCCGAGACCGCCGTGTAGTAGTGGACCTCGTCGTGGTGGGTGTCCGGTTCCAGGCGCTCGGACAGGTCGACCTCCACCCCGGCGTCGGTGAGCACCCGGCGGACCTCGCCCGCGGCCTCCTCGGACAGGTAGTGGTGGTGCAGGTCCAGGCGCCGGAGGCCGCGGAACACCGGTGCTTCGAGCAGGGGCGCGACGTCCTCGTCGCGCAGGACGCCCAGGGACAGGTCCAGGGTGTGCAGCCGTGCGGTGACCGGGGCCTTCGCGAGTGCCCGCACCCACGCGCCGGTGTGCTCGGCGTTGCGCAGCCCCAGGGACCGCAGTCCGGGGAAGGCCCTTCCGGACAGGACGGGTCCGAGGTCCTCGGGGGCGGTGTCGCCCCCGTAGTCCTCCACCCCCAGCCACAGCTCCAGGTGCTCCAGTTCCGGCAGGCGGGACGAGGCGACCTGACGCGCGAGCCTCCCGGGCAGACCTCCGCCCTGGAGGGTGAGGCCGCGCAGCCCCGGGTGCTCCAGCGACTCCAGGCTCAGGCGGCCGGTGCCGCGCGCCGCGAACCCGGTCAACCGCGGGTAGGCGGCCACCAGGGGGGAGAGGTCTCCGTGCCTGATCCACGACGCCTCGCACTCCTCCGCGAACAGGTCCGCGTAGAAGAGGAAGCGCAGGCCGGACAGGCGCGGGGCGATCTCCACGAAGGCGTCGCGGACCTCGTCGGAGGACTCCACCCTGAAGGCGTCCACCAGGCTGCCGACCACGACGGCGCTGACCGCGGCCGGGTCGGACACGAACCCGGTGAAACCGGTGAGGTAGTCCAGGGACGACCACTGGTCGCCCTCGTCATAGCCGTACCCGTACCGGGTCAGCCGCCAGGCCACCGAACCGGGGTCGGCGAGGCCGTCCAGTTCCGGGGGCCGGTGACGGGACGCCGGGTCGTCCCCCGACCGTGTCAGGCGGCGGGCCTCCATGTAGTCGGCGACGGGCAGACCGGCGAAGTCGGTCAGGTGGTCGTAGAAGGCCAAGGTGACTCCCAGAGGCTCGGGGAACGCGTGCGCCCATGCGTAGCAGCGCACTCCGACATCGCCGTCTCCTCCAGCATCGCCCTCATGGTCGGGCACTTCAGGAAGTCCCCGGACTCGCAGGCCACGACGTGCGCCACCATCTCGCGTGCGGACCGCAGCCGCTCCAGGCGCTCGTCCAGTCCGGCCAGGTGCTCGGTCAGGAGGGCGCGTCGCGCCGCACCGTCCGACGCTCCGACCACCTCGCGGATCTGCGCCAGGCTGAACCCGGCCTCCTGCGCGCGCAGCACCAGAGCCACCTGGAGCTGGTGCTCCGGCGTGTAGCGGCGCTGCCCTCCGGAGCGCCGGGCCGGCTCCAGCACACCGGCCGCCTCCCAGTGCCGCAGGACGTGGGTGGCCAACCCGAACGGCTCGGCCAGCTCGCCGATGGACAGTTCCCGCTCTCTTGACTTCATGTGGACATTAACTTCCAGACTGGAGTTCCGGTCAAGGAGCGAAGCGGGGAGGGCGTCATGGACGAGCGGACCGAGCGGGTGCGCGGCCAGTGGGACCAGATGGCGAGGGGGTACGACCGGGGGGAGCGGATACAGCGGCTCGTGCTCGGCGGTACCCGCGCCCGGCTGTGCGGAAGGGCCCGCGGCAGGGTCCTGGACGTGGCCGTGGGTACCGGGCACAACCTGCCGTACTACCCGGAGGACGTGGAGGTCACCGGAGTGGACCTGAGCCCCGGCATGCTGGCGAAGGCCAGGTCGCGGGCCGCCGGGCTGGCCGCGGAGGTCGACCTCCGGGAGGGCGACGCCCAGGACCTGCCCTTCGGCGACGGGGAGTTCGACACCGTGGTGTGCGCGCTCGCCCTGTGCACCATCCCCGACCAGTACCGCGCCCTGTCCGAGATGCGCCGGGTCCTGCGGCCGGGCGGGCTCCTGCTGCTGGTCGACCACGTCGAGTACACCCGCTGGCCCCTCCGGCGGAGGGAGGCGCGCAAGGACCGTCCCCGGCGTCTGCCGAGGCACGTCGCCGTCGACGCGGGCTTCACGGTCGACCACCACGACCGGATGGCGCTGGGATTCATCGAGCGCGTGGTCGCCCACCGGGACGCCTGAGGCCGGGTGCCGGGGCCGGACACACGGGAGCGGTGGCCTCTCGGAATCCGGCCCTGCTTTCCCCGGCCACCAGGCTGTCCGAAAATCGCTCAACAGGGCTGTGCCGGGCCTTCTCCGGCGCTGCTACGGGACTTCGCGCGGGCGCGGTGTGACAGTGTTCCCATGGCTACGCACAGCGAACTGCGAGACTTCTGGGAGCGCCGCCTCGAAGGCGACTGGACCGAGAGCGGCGTCGGCTACCGGGCCCTGGGCCGCTCCTTCAACACGTGGATGTACCGGGTACGCGAGGAGGTGTTCCTGCGCGAGGTCTCCCGGATGGACCCGGGCGGGGCCAGCGTCCTCGACGTGGGCAGCGGCACCGGCTTCTACACGCGCCTGTGGGAGCGGCTGGGAGTCGGCGACATCACCGGGTGCGACATGACCGACGCGGCCGTGGAGCGCCTGCGCGGCAGATTCCCCGACCACCGGTTCGTCCGCCAGGACGCCGCGGACCTCGACGCCTTCGACGTCGACTCCTTCGACGCGGTCTCCTGCATGGACGTGCTCTTCCACATCACCGACGACGGGCGCTACACCAGCGCGTTCGGCGAGTTCGCCCGGGTGCTGCGCCCCGGCGGCCTCCTCGTGATCTCCGAGAACTGCCTCCAGCGCCCCGAACAGCGCGGCGAGCACCAGGTCAACCGCACCCTGGAGTGGATCGCGGGCACCGCCGACAAGGCCGGATTCGACATGGTGCGCCGCGTGCCCATGCTCATGCTGATGAACGCCCAGGTGGACGCTCCGGCGGCGTGGCGCAAGGTGTGGGGCGGGGCCCTGCGCGCGGTCACCCTGACCGAGCCGACCGGCTGGCTGGCGGGCGCCGCCCTGTACCCGCTGGAGCGGCGCCTGGTCAGAGGCCGCCGGGAGGGCCCAACCACGGAACTGGTGGCGTTCCGCCTCCGTGGACAGGGGTAGGGGACCGCGTAGAGGTGACACAGGAGGACTGTGCCGACCCCTGGTGCGTGTCCCCGGTTACGGTTGACGTCCACTCCGCATCGGAGAGGAAGGCCTCAGGACCGGGGACTTCGGCACCGCGGACGTCCTGATCGGGAGGCGACTGTGCGACGCTCCACCATCACGTCGGTGGTCAAATGGGGACTCGTGGGGCTGGTGACCACCCAGATCGCCGTGGTGGCCACCCTCATGGGGGTCCACCACTGGCGCAGGAAGGTACGGCCGCGCCGGGCGCGCTTCCCCCGTACCGCCCCGGTCGAGCTGCCGGTCGGCGACAACGGGAACACCGCCACCGTGTACACCTACGGCGAGGACCTGTTCCAGGACATGATCGCGGCGATCCGGGGTGCCCGGCGCCGGGTCCTCTTCGAGTCCTACATCATCAAGGACGACCGGGTGGGCCGCGAGTTCAAGAGGGAGCTCATCGACGCCGCCGAGCGGGGCGTCGAGGTGTACGTGGTCTACGACGGCTTCGCGAACCTGGTGGTGCCCCGGTCCTTCTTCCGCTTCCCGCCCAGCGTCCACGTGGTCCGGTACCCGGCGTTCCGGCCGGGCGTGCTGCTGTTGAACATCCGCAAGTCCGGCCGGGACCACCGCAAGATCCTGACCGTCGACGGCGAGGTGGGGTTCGTCGGCGGGTACAACGTCGGGTCGCTGTACGCCACCGAGTGGCGCGACACCCACCTTCGGGTGTCCGGTTCGGCGGTGTGGGCGCTGGAGAACGCCTTCAGCGACTTCTGGAACATGAACCGCCTGCCCCACCAGCCCGAGCTGGAGGGGCTGGGAGAGTCCGACTGGGACGCGCACTTCCGTGTGCACCGCAACGTGCCCGAGCTGCTCATCTACCCGATCCGGGCGATGTTCCTGGAGGCGATCGACCGGGCCAAGGACAGGGTGCTGTTCACCCAGGCCTACTTCATGCCCGACCGGGAGTTCCAGCGCGTTCTGGTCGATGCCGCCGAACGGGGGGTGGAGGTCGACATCCTCCTCCCGGAGGAGTCCAACCACGTCGTCGCCGACTGGATATCCCGCAGCCAGTACGCGGTGCTGCTGCGTGGCGGAGTGCGTCTGTGGCTCTACCAGAACGCCATGGTGCACGCCAAGACGGCGACGGTGGACGGCAAGTGGTCCACGATCGGTACCGCGAACGTGGACCGGCTGAGCCTGACGGGCAACTACGAGATCAACGTGGAGATCTTCGACGAGACCGTGGCGAAGCACATGGAGGAGATCTTCGCCAACGACCTCACCAACTGCCGGGAGCTGACCAGGGAGGAGTGGCAGCACCGTCCGCTCGCCGCGAAGCTCGGCGAGTGCCTGCTGGCGCCCTGGCGCCCGTTCCTGTGAGCTCAGGTTCCGCGGCTCTCGGGCGGCGGGCCCAGGCGTTTGGGGAAGAACGGGTCCGGCTCCGTCTTGCGGGGCCGGGGCCCGCCCCAGTGCTGGGGGCCCGGGTGCGGTGTGCGGTGGAGCGCCCCGGCGATCGCGGACGGTGATCCGCCCCGCTGCCTGTTGAGCGGCCTGTCCGGTCCCCCGTGCTGTTCGTCCTGGGCGTGCTCCGCGTGCGTCATCCGAGTGGCCTCCCCCGACCGGTCCGTACTCCGGTTCCATGATCGGCCGACTTCTCTCCGCTGTCATGGCGACACGGTGGGAAGGCGGCCACGGAAGGGACGGCTCGCAGGCTCAGGGCCGGTCATGACGCCGCCGCCCTCCCCGTGTCCGCCGGATCCGTGTCCGTCCGCCTCACCGGTCCGACCACGGCGGGGTGTTCCGTTCCGGGGCCCGCGGTGCGCTCAGGGGGCGCGGTGTGCTCAAGGCGTGCAGGCGGCGACTGCTGCTTCGCACGGCGCAAGGGCGTCCGGGACGACGCCGGCCTCGAAGGGTGCGTCTCCTCGGCCACTCGCGGACGTCGCGGACCGCCCGCCACGTCCGCGCAGGCGGCGAACTCACACCAGGAGCGGCGGACCGGGTGGGGGAAAGCACGGTGGGAATGACCCGGCAACCGCGGCCACAACCGCGGGCGGATCAGCGACCCGGGGTCTCTCGTTCGAGAGAAACCCCGGGTCACAGGGGCGGCCCCAGCAGGATTCGAACCTGCGACACCCGCTTTAGGAGAGCGGGCGAGCATGGTTCACGAACGTTCATCGCGGTTCTGACCTGTGGTCGCGTACTTCCTCGTACCCCTGCGACCGAAGGTGAACTGAGACCAGAACTGAGACCGGGGAAGGGTCACGCCTGGTCTGTCGGGCTCATCGCAAGCGTCTCGGAAACTCTGCAGCCGTTGTCCTTCCTGGAGGGCGGTGGTCGGGGATGAGGGCCTCTCGTTGGTCCCGCTGGACCACCATCGCCGCCGTACTGATGCTGGCCGTGATCGCCGCGGTGGTGTCCTACTCGCACATGTACGAACTCGCGCTGCGCCACGGCGAGCCAGAGTGGCGGGCTGCTTTGTTCCCGTTGTCGGTGGACGGGATGATCGTCGGCGCCTCGATGACGCTGTTGAGCGATGCCCGCAACGGCCGCAAGGGCGGCTTGCTGCCCTGGACGCTGTTGATCATCGGTTCCGGAGCCTCCCTGGCGGCCAACGTCGCGGTGGCCGACCCCACGATGTGGTCGCGGATCATCCATGCCTGGCCGAGCTTCGCATTGATCGGTGCGTACGAGCTGCTCATGCGTGAGTTCCGCACGACGGCGAGGAGCGTACGCAGTGCTGACGCGGTGCGCACGCATCCTGAAGGCGGGAAGGACACCTTGGCCAAGGTGTCCGAGTCCTTCTCGGCGGAGCAGCAGGAGCGGAGGCATCTGCATGTCGTCAAGGCGGAGGAAACGGCCCCGAACACATCGAGCGAGGCGGAAGGCGAACGGCCTCCTCCCAAGGTGCAGCGGGATGCCTGGAAGTGGGCGCTGGAGAACCGGCGGCCGGATGGTTCGCTGCCGACCGGCGAGCAGATCGCGGAGCACTTCGGCCGCAAGCCCCGCTGGGGACGGCTGATCAAACAGCAAGGACAGCAAACACGCTCTTAGACCAGCCGTCTGCGGCGACATCTACCGTGCCAAGCTAGATGTACTTGGCTGCCCTGGATGAGGTGGACTTCATCTCCTCCATCGCCAGCATCGGCGTGGACAGCTTCATGCATGGGCTCTCGACGGCACAGCTATCTAGCGGCCTCAGATTTCATGCAGCTCCTCTGGCTGACTGCGCTGGTCGATAGCCAGTTCGCCGCACTGCCCTGTGTAGACCAGCTTGAAATGACTGGAGGCATGGGATGGATTGCGCATTTTGAGGACATCTGTCAATGGAAATTGATGTAAATTTCTTGGTGCCGTACCCCCACTATCGGGTTGGCGGGGGTACGGAAACCTGTATCGTCAAGATGTTGGACCTGTTGGGGTCCAATATTGTCCAACTTGGTTGGATTTTGGATCGAATTGGATCGTTGGGTAGTAAATTTGGACAGGGTTGGAGCAAGTCATCCTGCGGCAGAGAATGACTGGATGAGTGGTGAGGCACGTAGCGGCCTTCCCAGACTCTAGACGGGCCTCACCACCTGGCCCCGGTTCCTGAGGCTAGGGCCGGGCTAGCTTTGCAGCCAGTCGCTCAACACGCGAACCAGCAGCTCGAAGCACCTCCAAAAATCTGGACGGTGCCACCAGCCGTCATATTTCCTCGAACTCATAGCGTTCCCTTCGTGCCGGGATGACAAGGATGCCAACGGCTCCCGGCGACCATCGGCAGCTGCGCGTGGTCGCCAATCAATCGGGGCTCTGCGTTCGAGGACGAAATCAGGTTACCTTCATGTCGGCCTTGCGTGAGGTCTCCGATTGGCTTTGAGGCGTGCCAGGGTCAACCTCTGAGAACTGTAGAAATTCAGAATTGTGCAGGGTTGCAGCACAATTTAGCCAAATATGGCGGACATATTGGCGTAAAGTGGGCATGCACTTGAAGCTTTCTGGAATCCACGAAGTGACTTAGATCACAAGAATTGCAAGGTGGGGTTCGGCTGGCAGAGCTTGTCGCCCGTGTGCTAGGCGCACGCTCGGTTGCCTCAGCCCTTCGGGCACATGGGCGGTCTTCCTGCCCTCGACTGGTCAATCGTCGCGGTCGGCACGCCGGTGCCGCCCCGGCGCCAGGAGCGTGCCCGTGCCCGCTGCCTGGAGCGCCTGGTCCCCGAACTGCACAGCTACGGCGTCGGCATTCTGTACATGGAGGCCCGCACCCCGGAGTCTGGACCAACGCGACATCCGGTCCGTCATCGGCGCCCGTCGTGCGCTGCCCAAGGGGACGGTATTCACCGTCGAGCACCTGGCCGGTGAGGCACAGCCGCTGCTGTGGGTGGCCGACGTTTTGGCCGGAGCGGTCCGGGCCAGTCGCCACGGCGATCCGAGCTACCGGGACATCCTCGCCGAGCGGATCTACGACTTCGACGTGGCCACCGGCTGCTGAAGGACCTCAGACATGCGCCGAGCCAGGCTCCCGGTCTGCCCCAGGTCACCTGGCTCCACTTCCGAGCCCCCACGGGGCCTGACGACTATCTCCGAGCATAGGCGTTGACTGATAGGCCCGCAAAGCACCCCGACCGGGGGACCACGGAGGCCGACGCACCGCATTCCAAGAACCTGCGTGAACCCCCACGCCCTGCTCGCCTACTTATCGCCATCGCCCGTGTCCTGGAGACCACTGCCGAGCTCCGCCGGTACCGCCACATCGCCTGGAACGCCCCCGCGCAGGGCGCGCTCACGGCTTACGTGTCCTTTTGCTGGCCTTCGGGAGAACACTCACGAAACAGTCGATGACGGGAGGCTGACTGCGGACGAGTACCCGTTGGCCGGATCCGGCCACACCTCCTTTACGTGCATTAACAGAGCTTTTATGCGGTTTCCGAGGTGTACACCATTTGTTTCTCTCTGGTGTCTTGTGCCAGGGTCTGTCCTGGCCCGGCCGGGTGCCCTAAGTAGTAGTTCAGTCACAGAGGAAAGGGTTATTGTGAACGCTCGGAAGCTCATCGCTGGATCGGCGCTCGCGGCTTTGGCCGCGCTGCCGCTGCTCAGCAGCAGTGCAATGGCCATTTCGGCCTACCAGGGCGATGACAGGGCCTACACCAACTCCAGTGGTTCCAGGATCTCCGTCTACGACGGCGAGGACGACGGCCGGGTTGTCTACGGGCAGTACTACCGCCAGGCATCGGCGGGAACTGAGCGGGGCCTGTACAACAAGAGTGGCCCCAGAACGACTGTGACCAGCGGAAGCGGTTCTGACGTCATCAAGCTCCGCGTCTGCGAAAGCATCAGCGCGTGGCCTGATGCCTGCAGCGACTGGAAGGCCTGACCAATCCGCTCAGCGGCTTCGCGTGCGGCGCTTGCTCAATAGCTTGGCCGCGCGCGAAGCCGCCCTGCGCGCCATCCCAGCGTTCCGTCCGCGTTTCGTGAGAAGACCCCGCTCGGAGAAGAACACATGCCGCACGGCACCGACGTCCCGCCCCCGCACCACACCTCCGACGAGGCGCTACCGCTACAGCTCAGCGGGGTCAGCTACACGGTCGCGGGCCGCCTCCTGCTGGACGAGGTGGATCTGAGCGCCCGCCGCGGCACCTCGACCGTGGTCACCGGTCCCAGCGGCAGCGGCAAAAGCACCCTGCTGGCCTGCGTCATGGGCCTGTCGGCCCCCACCTCCGGCAGCGTCCGCGTCGCCGGGCGCGAGATCACCCGGATGCGCCGCGGGGAACTGGCCGCGGTGCGCAGCCGTGACATCGGCATGGTGTTCCAGGGCGGCGAGCTGCTGCCCGAGCTCACCCCGGTGGACAACGTCGCCCTGGCCGGACTGCTCGCCGGGCTCGGCGCCCAGGAGGCCGCCGAGCGAGCCCGTGCCCTGCTCGCCGAGTTGGACGTCACCACCGCCGCCGAGACCACCGGCGAGCTCTCGGGGGGCGAGCACCAGCGCACCGCCGTGGCCCGGGCCCTGATCACCGATCCCTCGCTGCTGCTGGCCGACGAGCCGACCGGTGCGTTGGACCCCGACAACCGCGACAAGGTCGCCGACCTTTTGTTCGACCTGCCCGCCCGGCGCGGGTGCGCTCTGGTGGTGGTCACCCACGACCGGGACCTGTCCGAGCGCAGCGATCACGTGTTCCACCTGCGGGAGGGGCGCCTGAGCGAGGTGGGGCGATGAGCCGCGACAGCGCACCGAGCCTGACCGGTCAGCTGCTGGCACTGGGGCGGACCCGCACCGGTGGCGTGTCCCAGCGCACCCGCCAGATCGTGCTCGCCATCGCCACGGCCGCCCTCACGGCCGTGCTGCTGGGCCTGGCCGTGATCGCGGCGACCTTCGACGGACGCGATCTGCGCGACGCCATGCGCCAGCCCATCATCGTTGCTTCGCCGGAGCAGGCCGCGGCCTGGTGGGGGGAGAGTCCCGACAGCGCGGGGCGGTGGCAGCACTCGGTGGTCTACCTCGACCCCGTCGACCCCGCCGCGTCTCCGCCGCCGGGGCTGGACTCCTGGCCCGGCCCGGGGCAGGTGTACCTGTCCCCCGCGCTGGCGGACCCCGAGCTTGGTGTCCGGGACCGCTACGGCGAGTACGCCGGGACCATCGGACCCCGGGGGCTGCTCTCCCCGACCGAGCGCCTGGCTTATGTGGGGATGCCTGAGGACGCCGCGGTCCCCGAGGACTGGATGTATCCGATTGCCGGGTTCGGCCCGCCGGGCGTCTTCCCCTTCGGGGAGAAGATGACCCTCACCCCCGCGGCCCAGGATCTCATGGTCGCGGTCTACCTGGTGTTCGTGGTCCTGCCCGCGGGTGGGTTGTTCGTCGTGGCCGCACGGTTCGCCGCGGCCGGGCGCGATCGGCGCGCCGCCCTGCTGAACGCGCTGGGCGCGCGCACCCGCCACCAGTTCCTGGTGGGCCTGTCCTCCTGCCTGCCGGCGATCCTGGCCGGTACCGCCCTTGGCTCCGCGGTGGCCGTGCCCGTGCTGCTCACCGACGTGGTGGTGCCCGGCATCGACTACATCGTGCGCGCGGCTGACGTCCGGCGGATGTGGTGGTTCCTGGTGGTCGCGGTGGTCGTCTCGGCTGCTGCGGCCGCGTTGGGCTATGCCGCCCTGCACGCCCGGCGGGCCCGACGCGGCACCACCCGGCCGCGCCCGGCCGCCGATCGCGTCGCGACCTGGAAGATCGCCCTGTTCGCGTTGTTCACCGTCGTTGCCTCGGCGGCCGCCCTCATCCCTCCGGGCAGCCCTTGGACGATACCCGTCTACGCGGTCGGGCTCCTGGGGGCGCTGGCCTTCGCGCCCTCGGCGCTGGCGGCCCTGCTGGCTTGGGTCGGGGCCGCGGTGGCCCACCGGGGCCTGCGCACCGGGCGTCCCACCTGGATCGTGGCCGGCCGCTGGTGCCAGCACCGCCCGGGGGTGTTGGCCCGTCTGGTCGCCCCCGTGGTCATCGGTGTGGTCACTTTGGTCAACATGCACTACTTCCTCGCCTCGGAGACCCTGACCTCGGTGCAGGCCCGCCAGGCCAACGAGCGCCTGGCGGACAGCGCGTTGCAGGTGTCGGCACACGATTTGACCGCCCAGCGCGTCATGGAGGCGGACCGGGCCCTGCCCGAGCGGGCGCGCCTCATGGCCGTCGACACCGCCGACGAGGGAGAGGGTCCTACCGTGCTGCGGGCCTCCTGCTCCACCCTGCGTTCCCTGCGGCTGGACTGCCCCGCACAGCCCACTCCGGTGGAGCCGGGAACCGGTGATCTCCGCTTCACCACACTCGTCGACTGGCAGATCGGCAGCGATGTGCGGATCCAGGCGTCCCCGGCCCCGCCCGTCGAGGGAAGCGTGGAACAACTGGCCGTGCTCTCACCACGTGAGGACCCCCTCACCCTCACCGAGGTCCGCAATACCCTCCACCCCGTGCTGGGGCCCACCACCCAGATCGACCGGCTGGCCTCACTGGAGATGACCCCGGCCAACGCGCGCCTGTCGCAGTGGGGTGTGCTCCTGGGTAGTTACGGCCTGGCTCTGCTGGCCACCGCCGGGCTGATCAGTGCGGGCGGACACATCGCCGAAGCGGCACGCTCCACAGCCCCGTTGAGCGTGCTCACCGGCCGCCGCCGCTGGCACCTGGGCATCGCGTTGGGCTTCCTCACCGCTCCCATGGCACTCGCGGCGGTCCTGTCCGCGATGCTGAGCCTGCCGCTGGGCACGGTCATCCAGCAGAACCGCCAGGTCCCGGTGGCCCCGCCCGACACTCTGGGCGCCATCGTCCTGGGCGCCATTGCCCTGGCACTCGCGGCCGGGCTGGCGGCGGGGACGGCCTCGGCACGGACGGCCGCAACATGGCGCCCCGGCAGGCAGTGAAGGGGGTCGAGGAGCATCACTACAGGATTTAACGGTAGACCCTCACCGGCTCCCCGGTCGATGGTGAGCGCCTCCAACGCGCGGGTCTTGTCGGCCGCGGTGGGCAGGGCATAGCGGCGGGTGGTGTTGAGGTCGGCATGGCCCATCAGCTCGGTCACGAGGACCACGCCCACCGGCTCGGGCGCCAGCTCGCCGCGCCCGCGCACGAGATCGGTACCGAAGATGTGGCGAAGCACGTGCGGCCCGAACGCCTCGCCGCCATCCGAGGGGCCGATCCCGGCCGCCGCGCCGACTTCGTTCACGATGGTGTTCGCTGCCTGGGTGAACGGGGTGCCGTAGTCGCGGTTGCGCACCAGCGGTTCGGCTGAGGGGCGGCCGAGTTCATCGAGCAGTGCCTCGATCGAGGTGCGAGCCTGGGCATGCAGGGGCACGGTGCAGTCCTTGCCACCCAACTGGCCCTTGCCCCGCACGCGCATGCTGTCCTTGTGTGCCGACAGCCGCACGTCGGCCACGTCCAGGGCGACGATTTCGGCGATGCGCAGGCTGGCGTAGTAGGCCAGGTGGCAGATCCACCCGGTCGCGGGCACCTGCGTTGTGGGCCACGGTGCGCAGGAGGCGCAGCAGCGCCCGCTGCTCCAGGGACTGGGGCGCGCTGGGTCGGGTCAGGTGTTTGCGGACCACCTGGCCAGGCAGGTGCGGCAGTGGCACCGCACCCACAGGGGCGGGCCCGGCCTGCAGTTCATTGCATGCCCGGCAGGCGTCGGCGTCCTTCCCCCGACGGAGGAGGACGTTGTAGCCAAACGGCACACCCAGCTGCTGGCATGTCTCTCATCCTTCCCAGGGTTGAGAGCCTCCATCACATCCGGTACGAAACACTACTTCGCACGGCGCAAGGGCGTTCGGGACGACACCGGCCTCGAAGAGTTCGTCCTGCCGATCCCCCGGCCGCTGATCAAGGAGCTGCGGAACCACTGGAAGCAGCAGCAGAAGGAGAAAGCGGTCGCTGGCCCGGCGTGGGACGACTCGTGGGATCTGGTGTTCTGCCGCCCCGACGGCCGTCCGATGGGCAAGCGTGCCGACTGGGCTGACTGGAAGAGCGTGTTGTGTGTTTCCGGCGTACGCGACGCCCGGGTCCACGATGGTCGCCACACCGCCGGGACGCTGTTGGCGGCACTGGGAATCGATCCCAGGACGATTCAGCAGATCCTCGGCCACTCGCGGACGTCGCGGACCGCCCGCCACGTCCGCGCAGGCGGCGAACTCACACCAGGAGCGGCGGACCGGGTGGGGGAAAGCACGGTGGGAATGACCCGGCAACCACGGCCACAACCGCGGCCGGATCAGCGACCCGGGGTCTCTCGTTCGAGAGAAACCCCGGGTCACAGGGGCGGCCCCAGCAGGATTCGAACCTGCGACACCCGCTTTAGGAGAGCGGTGCTCTATCCCCTGAGCTATGGAGCCATGGGTCTGACGGAGGTATCTCCTACCCCGTCACCGGACCAAGCCTAACCCAGGATGGCGGTGGATGGGGTGTCGGTCCCCGCATCGCGGGTGTGACTGGGGGAGTCTGCGTGCATGGCGGAGTACGCTGACCTACGATTGGTTGCCCTGGAGCGGTGTGATGTTGTTCATGGCACTTATTGTGTTATGTCCACATAAGCGTCTCTGGTTGCTGTGAGAACCGGGGTGTGACTTCGACCCGCGCAGTGATGACCAGGTGTTTCGCCGAAGGCGGGAACAGGGGGCGGTGAGGTGGGTGGGAGTCCGCGCACGGCTCGCTTCGCCCGGTGCAACGGTCTCGTGTGGCCGCATGTGGACATGTAGTACGTTGCCTTGCGGCCACGGGTAGGTGTTCGAGGAAAGCAGCCGGAGGATCATTCGTGCCGTTCACTTCTGATGCGGCGCGGCGCAGGTCTCGCGTGCCAGGTGGCAGCGGGGTACTGACCGCCTTCGCGATGTCCTACCGCGTCCGTTTCGCCCAAGCGGTGACGCTCGTGGTCGTCACCGCGCTGCTCGTCGCGCCGATCCCCGCCTCGGCACTGGACCCGGCCGAGGCCAGCCTGGAGGAGTTCCGGGAACGGGCCGAGGCCGCCTCGGAGGAGCTGGAGGAGGCCACCGACGAGCAGGTCGAGCGCCAGGAGGCGCTGGAGGAGGCCCAGGGGGAGCTCATCGACACCCTCTACGAACTCCAGCAGACCGAGCTCGAACTCAGCGAGATGCGCGAGCCGCTGGCCCAACTGGCCAGCACCCTGTACAAGCTGCCCGACGGCGGAATGCTCGCCGTGCTGGCCTCGGGATCGCTCAACGACGACCTGCAGACGCAGTCCTACGCGGCGAAGATCTCCGAGGACAACCAGGCGCTCATCCAGGAGGCCACCGACCTGCGCGAGAAGCAGGAGGAGCTGGCGAGCGAGGCGCAGGAGCTACAGACCACCACCCAGTTGGAGCAGGTCGAGCTGGCGGCGGACATCGAGCAGTTGCGTGAGCGCTCCGAGGAGACCACGAACGACCTCGTCACGGAGCTGGAGGAGCGCGGCATCGACCCGGAGGCCTACATGGCCGCGGCCGACTGCGACCCCGCCGCGGCGGCGAACGCCGAGGGTGCCGCCAACGGCCTGCTCCCGGGAAGCGCCCTCTGCGACCTCTACGACGACAAGAGGCTGCGGGCCGACGCGGCCGTGGACTTCCTCAAGCTCAACGCGAGGTACGTGGACGAGTACGGCGAGAACATGTGCATCACCAGCGCCTACCGCGACCTGCCCAACCAGCACCGCGTCTACGCGCAGGTGGCGCCCGGCTTCGCGGCGGTGCCCGGTACGAGCAACCACGGGCTGGGGAAGGCGCTCGACCTGGGATGCGGCATCCAGAACTACAGGTCCGACCGCTGGCTCTGGATGGAGGAGAACGGCGCCGACTTCGGTTGGATCCATCCGGCCTGGGCCAAGTCGAGCCCCTTCGAGCCCTGGCACTGGGAGTACACCCGCTGACGCCCCGCCGACGCGCCCCGGGGGCGGCCCCGTGCGGGGCCGCCCCCGGTGTTCTCGGACCCCCGCTCAGGCGGGTTCCGGGACGACCTCGCTGGTGCAGCTGGCGCACCGGGCGGCCCTCTTGTCGATCTGGCTGAAGCAGTGGGGGCAGTCGCGGGTGGTGCTCTCCTCGGCCCTGGCGAACCGCTCCAGGGCCTTGGCGGTGGGCAGTACCACCAGGAAGTACAGGATCGCGGCGGTGATCAGGAACGAGATCAGCGCGTCGATGAACGCGCCGTACGGGAAGCGGCTCCCGTTGATCTCGAAGTAGAGATCGCTGAAGTCCGGGACACCGCCGAAGATCCCGAGCAGCGGGGTGATGAACCCCTCGGTGAACGCGGTGATGAGCTCGGCGAAGACCGCGCCGATCACGACCGCGACCGCCAACTGCACCAGGTTTCCCCGGAGCAGGAAGTTCTTGAAGCCTTGCATGGAGGACAGCCCTATCGAACGTGTGGGCCCGGTTCCACGGGTGGTGGGGGCCGATGGCTGGGAGTGTGGTCTTGACCGCTGTGTCCGCGCGGGGCGCGGACGTACACGGACGGACGCCGTGGGGGCGCCGCGTGTCCATGGTGCCCGTACCGGCGCGGTGGTGCGGTTCTTTCGGTGAAAGGTCCGCGGGGTCAGGCCGGCTCCCGTCGCCGGGGGTGTGGTCTCAGCCCCGGATGGTGACGGACAGCCGTGAGGTGGCGGCGTGGCCCGCCAGGCTCCTGGCCTCGGCGGGTGTGGCGGCGATGAGGATCAGCGCGCCTCCCTCACCGCCCGGGCCCGCCCCCTCCGGCAGGGCGAGGACGGGACGGTCGCCGACCACCTCCACGGCGGGACCCGCCCTGGTGGGCGCGAGGTCGTCGTGTCCACCGGCGGCGAGGACGTCCACCCGGCTGCCGGGCGAGAGCAGGTCCACGACACCGGGGTCGGCGACCCGCACCGGCACGGCGACCAGGTCGCGGCCGTAGGGCCGTGCGGGAGGGTCGGACAGGCGGGCGTCGGTGATCACCTCGCCGTGGCGCACCGGGGCGTTGAGGAGGAGTCCGGCCGCCCGGTCCCCGACCGCCAGCGCGCCGCTCGGCACGGCGTCGGCGGGAAGGGAGCGTTCGGCGAGGTCGTGCTCGGCGAGGGGACCCGAGGCGTCGAGGTCACGGGAGGCGACGAGTACCTGGACGGTGGGCGCGGGGAGGGGCCGCACGGCCAGGACGGCGCTGACGAGCGCCGCGGCGGTCAGGAGGGTGGCGAGGAGGCGCCGGTACCGGTCCAGGAGGCGGACGGCCATCCGGCGGTGCCGGTAGGGGAGTGGGGCTTCGGCCATGGTTCGACGCTAGGCCGTGAGGGGCCCGTTCGGGCGTTGTCCACAGGCCCCGTCGGGATCCTCTCCGAGGACCCGCGGAACGCGTGTCCCGCCCCGTGGGCCGGACATGCCGCGCGCCGCCGAGGACTCGGCGGCGCGGTGGCGTCAACGGCCCTGCGACTCAGCTGGCCGCGGCGGTGCTGCTGCTGGTGCTGGTGTTACTGCTGCTACCGGTGCTGCTACTGGTGGTGCTGCTGGCCGTGCTCGCGGTGCTGGTCTCGGAACCGGAGGAGCTCTTGGTGTCCGAGGACGAGTCGGAGGAGCCGGACGAGTCGGAGGCCGCGGAGTCGCCGCCGTCCTTGCCCTCGCCGGAACCGGTGAGCACGGAGCTGTTGGAGCTCTTGCCGCTGTCGGTGCGGTAGAAGCCGGAGCCCTTGAACACGATGCCCACGGCGGAGTACACCTTGCGCAGGCGTCCCTCACACTCGGGGCAGACGGTCAGCGCGTCGTCGCTGAAGCTCTGCACGACCTCCATCTGGGCGCCGCACTCGGTGCACGCGTACTGGTACGTAGGCACTGTTCGGGTCCTCCTTGCTGGCACTCTCGCCCGTTGACTGCTAAATAGTACGCGCTCGCCGACCGGAGGCGTGACAGGGCCTGGCACCGAACACGGACCTCGGGGGCGCGATGCCGGATCGTCGCTGCGCGACCGCCGGTGACAACGCTTCCGCGGGTGGGTTTCATCCCGCCTCGTCCGGTTCAGGTCCGTTCGACCGGCCACACGCCGGCGCCGAACACCCGCAGGCCGCCCCCGGGGGTGACCACGGCGTCCACCGGGCGGTCGTGCGGCTCCGCGGGCAGCGACTCCACGAACTCCTCGTCGTGGACCAGGGCGATCGCCGGGGTGTGCGGGCCCTTGCGGGCGAGGGCCCGGTCGTAGCAGCCGGCGCCCCGCCCCAGCCGCGTTCCCCGCCGGTCCACGGCCAGCGCCGGACAGACCACCGCGTCCGCCCGGGCCAGCGCCTCGGGCCCGTACCGGTGGCCCACGGGCTCCAGCAGCCCGTGGCCGGCCGGGGCCAGGGTGTCCGGCCCGTCGAAGGCCGCCCAGTCCAGGTCGCCGCCGGGCAGGAACACGGGCAGCAGCACGTACGTGCCGCGCTTCCACAGCGCCGTCACCAGCTTGCGGGTGTCGGGCTCGCCGCCCACGGAGTAGTAGCAGGCGACCGTCCCGCCCATGGCCAGCCACGAGAGGTCCATGAGGGTGTCGCGGACCGCCGAGCCCGCCCGGGAGCGCTCCTCGGGGCCGCGGTTGCGCCTTCGCTCCAGGAATCCCCTGCGCAGGCGGCCCTTGGCCGCGCGCCGCTCGCTCTCGTCCATGGCCCAAGTGTGGCACCGAGGCGGCCCGGGCGGGCCGCCCGGCCGGCTGCCCCGCGCGGTGAACGCCGGATGGCGGTTCGCCGCCCTCCTCCCGAAACCGTCGGAACTTCTTGGGGCCCGGCAGTGTGTGGGGTCGCCGAGACGGCGGAGGACTGCCCTAAAGTGCCGACATGAACGACTCCACCGACCAGAAGCGATCCTTCGACCCGGGAACCGTCACGAAGGCGGTCGTGCCCGCGGCCGGTCTCGGCACGCGGTTCCTGCCCGCGACCAAGGCCACGCCCAAGGAGATGCTGCCGATCGTGGACAAGCCCGCGATCCAGTACGTCGTGGAGGAGGCGGTCGCCGCCGATCTCCAGGACGTCCTGATGATCACGGGCCGCAGCAAGCGCTCCATCGAGGACCACTTCGACCGGGCCTACGAACTGGAGGAGGCCCTGGAGGCCAAGGGCGACGACGAGCGCCTGCGGTCGGTGCGCGAGTCCAACGACCTCGCCCAGATGCACTACGTCCGCCAGGGCGAGCCGCGCGGCCTGGGCCACGCGGTGCTGTGCGCGAAGGCGCACGTGGGCGACAACCCGTTCGCCGTCCTCCTGGGGGACGACCTCATCGAGTCCGCCGACCTGCTGCGCCGCATGATCGAGGTCCGCGAGAAGCACGGCGGCAGCGTCGTCGCGCTCATGGAGGTGGAGCCCGAACAGGTGTCCCTGTACGGATGCGCGGCCATCGAGCCCACCGAGGAGGACGACGTCGTCACCGTCACCGACCTGGTCGAGAAGCCCGCGCCCGAGCAGGCGCCGAGCCGCTGGGCCATCATCGGCCGCTACGTCTGCGACCCGGCGATCTTCCCCATCCTCCAGGAGACCCCGCCCGGCCGCGGCGGCGAGATCCAGCTCACCGACGCCCTGCTCGAACTGACCCGGCGCAAGCCCGAGGACGGGGGTACGGTGCACGGCGTCCTGTTCCGCGGCAGCCGCTACGACACCGGCAACAAGGCCGACTACATCCGTACCGTGGTGGACTTCGCCTGCCGCCGCCCCGACCTCGCCGAGGAACTGCTGCCCTGGCTGCGCGACTTCGTCGACCGCCGGGAGGCCGGGCGCCCCTGACGGGCTCCCCGTCCCGACCGCTCCGGCCGGGAAACGACGGCGGCCCGGCGGACCGGGTCCGCCACGCGATGGGCCGGACGCGGTGAGAATGGGCCGTGAGACGCCTCCCGAGAAGCGGAGGACGCCTCACCACAGGAACCGCGAACCGGAAGGAACCCCGTGAAGAGCGTCGAGCAGCACGTCGCCGATGTCCTGGCCCTGATCAACGATCCCGAGCCGACCGAACTGGACCTGCTCCAGGCGCACGGCACCGTGCTGGCCGAGGCCGTGGTCTCGCCCGTGTCCCTGCCGGGCTTCGACAACTCGTCCATGGACGGGTACGCCGTGCACGCCGCCGACCTGTCGTCGGCCGCCCCCGACACCCCGGTACGGCTTCCGGTGGTCGCCGACATCCCGGCGGGGGACCCCTCCCCGACCGCGGTCCTGCCCGGCATGTGCGCGCGCATCATGACCGGCGCGCCCATGCCCTCCGGGGCGGACGCGGTGGTCCCGGTCGAGTGGACCGACGGCGGTACCGCCAGGGTGACCGTCGACCGACCGGTCAAGGTGGGCAACGCCGTGCGCCGCGCCGGTGACGACGTCACCGAGGGGACCACCGTGCTGCGGCCCGGCGCGCGGATCGGTCCGGGGGAGATGGGCGTCCTGGCGGCCGTCGGACGCCGCTCCGTGCCCGTGTACCCGCGCCCCCGCGTGATGGTGCTCTCCACCGGTGAGGAGCTGGTCGAGCCCGGGCGCCCGCTCGGTCCCGGCCAGATCTGGGAGTCCAACAGCTTCATGATCGCGGCCGCCGCCCGCGACGTCGGGTGCGAGGTCCACCGCCACGGTTTCGTCGGCGACGACCCCGAGACGGTGCTCGACACCCTGGAGGGCCTGCTGGTGCGCGCCGACATCGTCGTCACCACCGGCGGGGTGAGCATGGGCGCCTACGACGTGGTCAAGGAGGTGCTCACCCGCCAGGGCACCGTGGAGTTCACCCAGGTGGCGATGCAGCCCGGCAAGCCCCAGGGTTTCGGGACGGTCGGACCGGACCGGACCCCGATCGTCACGCTGCCCGGAAACCCGGTGAGCGCCTTCGTGTCCTTCCAGATCTTCGTGCGCCCCGCACTGCGCAGGCTGCGCGGGCTCGCCCCCGACCCGCTGCCGAGCACGCGGGCCGTCCTGACCGCGCCGGTCACCTCCCCCGAGGGGCGTCGCTCCTTCCTGCGCGGGGTGCTGGAGGAGTCCCCGCACGGCCCGAGCGCCGGCGCCACGGTGGCCCCGGCACTCCACCAGGGCTCGCACCAGCTGTCCGCGCTGGCCGGCGCCAACGCGTTCGTGGTGGTGCCCGAGGAGGTCACCGAGCTGGCCGCGGGCGCCTCCGTGCAGGTGCTGCGCCTGCCCGAGCCCGCCTAGGGCACGCTCGGCGGACACCCCTTGCCTGTGACCGGAACGGTGTGCGGCCCGTCCCACGCGTCACACCGGCAACATTTCCGGCTAGCCCGCTCACCGGTGTGTTCGTGGACCCTTCCCGCCCACCACCCGTCGGCCGAAGGCCTCCGGCCGCGGCCTCGCCCCGCCGGCGTCCGTCACCGCCCACAACGGCGGCCTCCGTCCGCGGCGTTCCCTCCGCGCCGCCGCCACCGCCCCGTCGCCGGGCGGAGCGCCCCCGGCGTGTCGTACGGTCGTGATGGCGCGGCCGGCCCGGCCGCGCCCTGTGTTCGAGCGGAGAGTTGGCAGGCCGATGACCGACACCCCACGTCCGGAGGGGGCCGACCACCCCTCCGGGTTCACCCACCTGGACCGATCCGGCGCCGCGCGCATGGTCGACGTCTCGGAGAAGCGGGTGAGCGCGCGCACCGCCACCGCCACCGGCCGGGTGCTGCTCAGCCCGGAGGCCGTCACCGCGCTGCGCGGGGGAGAGGTGCCCAAGGGCGACGCCCTGGCCGTCGCCCGGATCGCGGGAATCCAGGGAGCCAAGCGCACACCCGACCTCGTGCCGCTGTGCCACCCCATCGCCGTGCACGGCGTCGACGTGGACCTCGCCGTCGTGGACGAGGGCGTGCGGATCAGCGCCACGGTGCGCACCGCCGACCGCACCGGGGTGGAGATGGAGGCGCTCACCTGCGTCATGACCGCCGCCCTCGGCCTGGTCGACATGGTCAAGGCGATCGACCCCGAGGCCGAGGTCACGCGGGTGCGGGTCGAGGAGAAGACCGGCGGCAAGAAGGGCGACTGGAGGCGCGGTGAGTGAGTCCGGGGGCCGTGTGCCCCGCGTCGCGGTCGTGACGGCGTCCAACCGGGCGGCGGCGGGCGTCTACCCGGACCGCTCGGGTCCGGTGGTCGCCGAGCGCCTGCGTGAGCTCGGCTGCGTGGTCGTGGGCCCCTGGGTGGTGCCCGACGGCGCGCCGGTGGCGGAGGCGCTCGTCCGCGCCCTGGACGAGCGGCTCGACGCCGTCGTCACCACCGGCGGGACCGGCCTGACCCCGCACGACCACACGCCCGAGGCGACGCGTCCGCTGCTGTCCTACGAGATCCCCGGGATCGCCGAGGCGCTGCGGGCCGCGGGGCGGGACAAGGGCGTGCCCACGGCGATCCTGTCGCGGGGCCTGGCCGGGGTCGCCGAGCGCGGCGGCCACCGGATGCTCGTGGTGAACCTGCCCGGCTCCAGGGGCGGTGCCGCCGACGGGATGGACGTGCTGGCCCCGGTGTTCGCACACGCGGTGGACCAACTGCGTGGCGGTGATCATGCCCACTCCGAATGACACCGAACAATGACCGTAATCACATCTCGGGCATTCCGTCCGTTGACAATTCTTTGGTCTGCAGTGGGTTTTCGGTACGCAAGTACTAGAGTTAGGAATCATCCGATTCCTGCTCCGTCGGAGTGATGAGCGACACGCCACACCCGGGGAGTGGAATACTGGAGACCGTCACCGGGGACGGGGAACCGGCGCCTCCGCATCCGGTGTCGTACCGGTGGGCTACGGTGCCGAGGGCGTCGAAGGGACGGTCGTGAATCGCAGACAAGGGTGGCCCGTCACCCTCCAGGAGGGGCCGGTCGCGCTTCGACCCCTGCGGCTGCGCGACGCCGCCGCGCTGCGGGAGATCCGCGCGCGCAACGAGGAGTGGCTGCGTCCGTGGGAGCCGACCTATCCCGAGATGCCGCTGCGCACCACCGGGCTCACCCCCTACGTCTCGATGCTCCAGGCCGTCCGCAGGGAGGCCAGGCAGGGCCTGTCCATGCCCTGGGCGGTCACCTACGGCGACCGGTTCGTCGGACAGCTCACGGTGGGCGCCATCGTGTGGGGATCGGCGAGGTCGGCGCAGGTGGGGTACTGGATCGACAGCGCCTACGCCGGGCACGGCATCACCCCGACGGCGGTCGCGCTGGCCGTCGACCACTCCTTCTTCCGTGTCGGACTCCACCGGATCGAGGCCAACATCCGGCCCGAGAACCGGGCGAGCAGGCGGGTGGTCACCAAACTGGGCTTTCGGGACGAGGGGGTGCGCAGGCGCCAACTGCACATCGACGGGGCCTGGCGCGACCACATCTGCTACGCGGTCACCGCTGAGGAGGTCCCCCAGGGGCTGCTGTACCGGTGGCGCCACGGAGACCCCTCCGGGCCGTCCGCCGAGCCCGGTTCCGGCCCTGGTTCCGCTTTGGGGCCACAAGGCCCGAACGGTGGCCGGGATCCACGTGACCCGGCGAGTCCGCACCCGGGGTCGAACTGAACGTGACACCATCACGGATGCATCCGGAACCTAAACCTCACTTTAGCGACATTGATTCATTACTTTGCGTTGAATTGGTGCTGCGCTCCGCAGTCGATGTTTGACCTGCGATTTCGTATCCAAGGGCGGGGCGACCGAAACTGAAGGTCCACAATCTTGCGACACTCCGGTCGGAATGTGGCGCATTTATGGACACGGGGTCGTACCGTGCGGAACACAGACGCATTGACGATGCGGGCAACGCGTGGATATGGCACTCGGGAATCGCCCCGGAACCGGGGAGGATCAGGAACGATGTCCCGGAGGGGGCGACGTCTCCCCCGGGAGTCGCACGCGGCGCGGTGTCGACGAAGTGTCGATCAACGTCCAGTGGCCGTCATCGTGAGGAGGGGTGATGAGCAGCTCTCCTCTGTACCTGGCCATTGTGGTGGTGTGGCTCATAGTCCTCGTGCCGATGCTGTTGCGCAAGGACTCCGTGGACGTCGTCCCCGAGGACCAGCGCCGTGAGGACGAGGATTTCGAGGACGGCCCCGAGGAGCGTGTGGACGGCGGGGACGACCCGGACGCCACCGAGACCCGGGTCCTCCGCCGCGGCGAGCACGGCACCGACCCCGTGGACGGGCCCGAGGCCCGCGAGGAAGCGCCGCGCCCGGTGCGGCACCGGGTCGCGGCCGGGTCGCGCGCCCGCGTCATCGCGCGCCGCCGCCGCCGTACCAGCGGGCTGGTCCTGGTGAACGTCGCCACGGCCGTGGCCGTCGCCTTCGGCCTGGGGCCCTGGTGGGTGACCCTCCCGCCGGTGCTGCTGCTCGCCGGCCACATGGTCCTGCTCCGTGAGGCGGCCAAGGCCGACGCCGAGCGCAGGCAGGCGCTCCTGCGGGCCCGCCGCCGCGAGCTCCTGCGCGCCCGCCGGGCCGAGGAGGAGCGCAGGCGCGACGCCGAGCGGGAGGCCAAGGTGATCGCCCTCAGGGAACGGCGCAGCCAGGTGTACGACCAGTACGCGGACGCACGGCTCAGGGCGGCCGGGGACTGACCTTTCGCCCGGGGTGGGAACCGTGTTCGGACCACCCCGGGTTTCCTGCTAGTCTGGTTCACGTCTTCAGGGGCTATGGCGCAGTCCGGTAGCGCACCTCGTTCGCATCGAGGGGGTCTGGGGTTCAAATCCCCATAGCTCCACCGAAGGTCAGACGGTCCCTCGGGGCCGTCGACACAGGGTGAGACCCTGCGCAGGGGAGACGATCGGGAGATCTTCACAGAGGATCTCGTGATCGTCTCCCCTTCGTCTTTCCCCGGCTCCGTGGTCCCTCCCGGGCCCACCGCGCCGCGGACGGGCGAAGGGGCTCCGGCCGGGGGTGCTGCTGTTCCCTGCGGCGGGCGGTCGTTTCCGGACCGGAGCCCCGAGTGTCACCGGCGAAGCGGCTATCCCCTGTCGCGGGGCGGCCGGTACTCCTCCAGCGTACTCTCCGGGCCTCCTCCGGTCCCGGGACGAAGGCCCTCTCCGCTCCCGTGACGGCGCCGCGCCTCCCGACCTCCGCGACGGCGGCTTCGCGCCGTATGGTTCGGGGCATGGCAGACGGATACCACCATGGAAACCTCAGGGCCGCCGTTCTGGAGAAGGCGGCGGAGGTCATCGGCAGGGAGGGGCCCCACTCCTTCAGCCTGCGCTCTCTGGCGGTCGAGCTCGGGGTCAGCCACACCGCTCCCCGGCACCACTTCGGCAGCCGGGAGGGCGTGCTCAACGCCCTGGCCACCGAGGGCTTCCGCGAGCTGGCCGACCGGCTGCGGGCCAACCGCGAGGCGGGCGGCGACTTCCTGGACGCGGGCGTGGAGTACGTGCGCTTCGCCACCGACCGTCCGGCGCACTTCGACGTGATGTTCACCCCCAGCCTGCTGGGCACGGACGACGAGGAGCTGAACGCCGCGAGGAAGGCCGCCTTCGACGAGCTCCGCACCGGGGTGGACTCCCTGACCGACCGGGGCGAGGTCGAGGACGCGGCCGCCGCACTGGTCGCCGGGTGGTCGGTCGTGCACGGCGTCGCCACGCTCGCCCTCACGGGGAACCTCGACGGATCCGGCCTGCGGAGCCTGTTCCAGGACACCGACCTGCTCGCCATCACCCGCCGCAGCGCCGGGCTGCTCTTCGGCCCGAGGACGCCGGGCTCCCCCCGCGGGGACTGACGCGCTCCGCCCGGCGCGTTCCTCCCGCGCCCTCCCGGACACCGGGTCAGTGGCCGGAGACGTACTCGGCCCGGACGGCGTAGATGGCGGCCTCGGTGCGCGAGTGCACCTGGAGCTTCTCCAGGATCTTGCGCACGTGGTTCTTGACGGTGTTCTCGGTGATGAAGAGCCGCTCGCCGATCTCGCGGTTGTTCAGGGACCGGGCCAGCAGCTTGAGCACCTCGGTCTCGCGCCGGGTCAGCTGGGGGATGCTCGGACGGCTGGGCGGGGTGCTCTCCTGCTTGGCCAGCTCGGCGAACTCCCCGATGAGCTTGGTCGCCATCGCCGGATTGATGAAGGACTGGCCGTCGGCGATGGCACGCACCGCGCGGGGAAGCTCGGTCACCGAGATCTCCTTGAGCAGGTAGCCCGTGGCGCCCGCCTTGAGGGCGTCGAAGAGGTCGGACTCCTCGTCGCTCATGGTCAGCATGACGAACCTGGTGTGGGGGACCGCCTCGCGGATGCGCGGGCAGGCGTCGATGCCGTTGGAGTGCGGCATCCACACGTCCATGAGCACCACGTCGGGCCGCAGTTCGGCGGCGAGCCGGACCGCCTCCTCGCCGTCGCCCGCCTCGCTGACCACGCTGATGTCCTCCTCCTCGTCCAGGACGGACACCAGGCCGCGCCGGAAGAAGGCGTGGTCGTCCACGACCATGACGCGGATGGGGCGGGCGCGGGAGTCGTCTCCGTGCGGATGGTCCTCCACGTCCGGGGTGAGGGCCAGGGGGCTCGGGGGGTGCGGACTCACGAGGGTGCCTTCCATGCGTATGACGGCCAGAGGGGACCGGGGCTCCACGTCCCCGTTTCCGGGACAGGCGGAGACATCGTCCGCGCGCGCCGCCTTGGGGTGGCTCTTTCCACTTTAGGCGGGCTTCCTGCCGACTGCGGCGGTAACGAACGAACTTACCTCCTGGTACCCCGGGCATCTCGGTGGAAAACGGTGCGAACGCTGCGACGGGAACGCAGTGGGAAGGGTGCTCTCGGAGAGAAGCGGCGAGGTAGAGGAAAGGTATATATCCGTTTTTGGACGTGACCGAAACAGGATGTCCGGACCCGTGGGCATGGACGTCCAGAGTGCGCGGCCCGCCCTTGAACTACGGAGGGTAACTGACCATCAGGTGAAGTATGGTGTCACAAAGATGGGCATACCGCAGGTTTCAGACATCTCTCCCACGGATCCTGCCTGGTGTCGGGCCACGACGTGTCGGGGAGCCGTTCTCGGGACGCCGGGCGCATATCCCGATTTCCACTTCCGGGACAATAGGCGTTCCATCGCTCTCGGTTATGGTGCCGTTGGCGATTGTGTCGCCAAGGAGCCCCTTTTCGGCAGGCCAAGGGGAGGCCATGTTCTATGAACGGTAAACAGAGTGCCTCTGACCTGCGGAAACATCCTGGAATCCAGGTAATCTACCCGTGCCGTCCCGAGTTTGGCGTCGGCCACGCGATAAAACGATGAACATTTGGCTCCTGGGCTTGCGGGGAGAGAGTGTTCTAGGCCATCGTTGTCGTGGGATGGGCTGGAAGCCACACGAAAGGTAGATGCCATGACCACGCACGCGATTACCGCCCGTGACAGCGGGTGGGCCTGGCTGTAGCCAGCCTGCCGCAGGGCTCCGACGAGCCCTCGGTACCGGGCCTGACCAGTCCACACCGATCTGGTCGGGCCCTTTCCCCTTCGACGCCTCCCCGGCCCCCTCGTCCCCGACCGGCCGCGGAACCCGGCGCGGGGGGATTTGACCGCGGACGACAGCGGGTAGGGACATGGACACCAACCCCCGGTCCTGCCAGGGCCGGCCGCGCGACCGTGAAGGGGCGGATCCAGCCGTGTCCGACTCCCCCCGGCACCCCGGTGGATACCAGCCCTCCGAGGAGCCCGCCCATCCCTCCCCGGCGGAGCCCGACCCGGCCGGAGGATACGAGCCACCGCCGCCCGAACCCCCCGCCCGGCCGCTCTCGGAGACCACGGTCGAGCCGGTGGAGGAGGACGAACCGCCGGTCGCGGCCGAGCGCTTCCGCCGCACCACGCCGGCCCGGCGCAAGGTCATCCCGCCGCACCGGGGACGCGGGCACTGGAGACTGCTCACGGGGACGCTGACCTACGTGATGGTGGTCGGCGGGATGGCCGACTACGTCGAGCCGGAGACCCGTGCGCTCGCCCACCTGGCGTTCTGGCTGGTCACCGGGATCGCGTTCCTGGTCACCCTCGGACGGGAGCGGCGCCACGGCTGGGAGCCGGGACCGCGCTGGCCCTGGCTGGTGGGGGCCTTCGGCGGTGCGCTGGCCGTGGAGGGGCTGGTGCTGACGGTCGGCTCCCCGACGATCATCGTGGGCTCGGTGATCCTGTTGGGATTCGGCCTCTTCGTGCTCATGCTCATGGGCTGAGCGGCGTGGCCGGAGGGCGCCGGGGAGTCAGGGCGTTCCCGCGGGAACGCGCGGCCCGGAGGCGGACGCGTGCGCGGAAGCCGTGGACGGAGGGGCTCAGGTGGCCTCGTCGTCGAAGGGCGGACGCTTGCCGTTGAGCCTGGCCACGGGCTTCTTCTCCGACTCCTCGTCCTCCCAGAAGTGCTTCTGCACGAAGCGCTTGGGGTTGAGGTCCTGCACGTCGAAGTCCTTGAACTCCGGGCCCAGCCCCTCCTTGATGTCGTTGGAGGCGGAGTTGGCCATGGTCCGCAGTTGGCGCAGCACCCGGCCGACCTGCTGGGCGGCCTTGGGAAGCTGTTCGGGGCCGAAGACCAGCAGCGCGAGCAGGAGGAGGAGGACGAACTCCCCTCCGCTGATGTTGAACATGCGCGACCTCGTCCCTCGGTGTACCGACCGGCTTCAAGCAGGTTAGCCGGTATCGGAGAGGTTGGGTAACCCTGCCCCTGTTGACCCGGTACAGAACGCGGACCGGCCCCTCGCTCGGGGAGCGAAGGGCCGGGAGAACGGCGTCCCCGCCGGGACGCCTGGCCGGTATCCGGTTCGTGGGGCCGCCGGGCGGTGCCCCGGGCCGGAACCCGGCCGTGGTTCATCGAACCCGATCCCGGCTGCTCGGGCGTACTGACAAGGAAGAGATCGCGGTCGCGGGTGGTGATGCCGGGCGGCGTCCGGCGCCCGCGGACCACGGAGAAAACGTGTCCGGAACGCTCAGACGGCTCTGACGTCGGCCGCCTGCGGGCCCTTGGGGCCCTGAATGATGTCGAACTCGACCTTCTGGTCCTCTTCCAGGTTCCGGAAGCCGGTACCCGCGATCGCCGAGTAGTGGACGAACACGTCGGGCTGGCCGCCCTCGACGGCGATGAACCCGAAACCCTTTTCAGAGTTGAACCACTTCACGGTGCCCTGAGCCATGTGCTCTCCCTTAGGGACTACTGCGGGGCCGCACCCTGCTGGCCCCGGGTCGCCGGGCGCCGGACCGGCGGGTAATCCCCGTATCGACGAGCGCCCACGTGAAGTTCCGCGAGGCGCCTGGGGCATCCATGGAAACTACAACAGCAACCAGTTGATGACAGTACCAGGGAGGGTGGCGCCTTGCCGAGAGTTCCCACGCGGGAATCGCCTTCTTGCCGTGTCCTCTTTCGGCTACTCCGAACTGTTGATTTCCGTCCGCCGGACCACTAATGGAGTTCGGCGGAATGCGGGTTCACCGGCGAACTGTTCACGAACCGCCACTGCCATAGACCCATACGTCGAACCACATGCGCTCGCGCCACATCCCCTCGTCGACCGGATACGCCGACAGCACCGGGTAGAAGTACGCGAAGCAGGCCACGATCAGCAGCAGGACCACGCCGTAGACGACGCCGCCCAGCGCCCTCGTGTACGGGGCGAAGCGCGGACTCCCCTCGCCGGCCCCCAGCACCAGGCCCAGCGCGAGCACGATCGCCAGGACCAGGAACGGCAGCAGCGGGAGCGCGTAGAACAGGAACATGGGGCGGTCCGGGTAGGCGAACCACGGCAGCCACCCCGCCGCCACGGCCAGCAGTACGGCGCCCGCGCGCCAGTCGCGGAAGGTCACCCACCAGCCGAACACCACGATCAGGGCGAGCAGGCTGCCCCACCAGATGACCGGTGTGCCGATGGAGACCACCGAGGTGACGCAGTCGTCGGTGCCGCACCCGACGGCCTGGCCGTTGTAGTGGAACATCACCGGTGTGCGCATGACCAGCCACTCCCACGGTGCGGAGATGTAGGCGTGGTCGCTGGTCAGGTCGGTGTGGAAGGTCATCATCCGGCGGTGGTAGTCCACCAGGCTCCACAGCGCCTCAATGGGCGCACCCAGGAATCCGGGCAGCCAGTCGGGCGCCATGCCGTCCGCGTAGTCGCGGTTGTAGCCGCCGCGGGTGAACAGCCACCCCGACCACGAGACCAGGTAGACGGCCCCCGCGACCACCACGGTCTGCGCGAACGCCGGAACGGCGTCGATCCCCAACCACCGCCAGAACGGGCGACGCTGGCCCACACTGCTGCGGGCGCCGTAGTCCCACGCCACCGTGAGCAGGCCGAAGGCCGCGACGAAGAACAGGGCCGACCACTTGGTGCCGACCGCGAGGCCGAAGCACAGTCCGGCCGCGAGGCGCCACCAGCGCATCCCCAACCAGCCCACCGAGACCAGGTCCGTGCCCGCCTCCGACAGGCGGGCCAGCCGTTCCCTGGTCCTGTCCCGGTCGATCACCAGGCACGTGAAGCCCGCCAGGATCCAGAGGGTGAGGAAGATGTCCACCATGGCGATGCGGCTCAGCGTGAAGTGCAGGCCGTCCAGCGCCAGGATCAGTCCCGCCGTGCAGCCCAGCAGCACCGAACGGGTCATCCGGGTGGCCAGCCGCACCAGGATGAGGACCGAGACCACGCCGGCCAGGACCGAGGCGAACCGCCAGGCCTCCGGTGTCATGGACGTGCCGAAGGGCAGGAGCGACCACAGCCAGTCGCCCAGGGCGATCATCCACTTGCCGACCGGCGGGTGCACGACGAAGTCGCCCGCCCCGGTGAAGATGTCCTGGTGGCCCTGGGCGAGCAGGTCGTCGGCCTCGACCGGCTCCTCCAGGGTCTCGTGCTCGTAGCCGAACTTCTGGAGCCCGTAGGCGTCCTTGGCGTAGTAGGTCTCGTCGAAGTAGATCCGGTCGGGCTGGCCGATGTTGACGAACCTCAGGGCCCCGGCGAACAGGGCGACGAGGACGGCGCCCAGCCAGCCCAGCCAGCGCGGCGCCGGGTCGGTGGGCAGGAGGCGGGCGCGGATCGGTGCCGGCCGCGGCGGGGGCGAGGGCTCGGCCTCGGAGAAGTGTGCGGTGGTGGTCATCTGGTGTATGGGGTGGATACTCCCGCCTTCAGACGGGGGAGGAAACCCGTGCCTCCTTCTGTGTGGTGTAGCCGTAACCGTCCGCCCGTTGGAGCAGGCGCAGGTTTTTCCACGAGGTCTTGACAGGGCCGTGCGGGGTCTGCAGGGTGTGGCTGCCGCTGCTGCGTACCGCCACTCGGCCGGTATGGCTTCCGGCATGCTTGCCGGAGGGGATGCTCGCTTGGGCCAGGTCCCCGGTCCGGAAGCCGAAGAAGGCCTTGCGGCGAGGCAGATACGACCGGGGGAAGCCGTACCTGTCCGTGCGGGTGCGGGTGTAGGTGCCGCGGCCGCTGCATCCGATGACCAGGACCGTGGAGACGGCCGCGGTGATGGCGTCGACCTTGCCGACGGCCAAGGCGTCGAGAGTGTGGGACTTGGGCAACTTGTTGCGGGTGCGGTTCCACTTGGTGCGCCCGCCCGAGGCCGCATGGGCCCGCAGGCGTTTGTTGAGAGCGTGCCACAGCGCCCATCGGGTGGCGTTGACCGCGGCGGTGTCGCGCAGTGGGATCTTGGCTTGGCCCTTGATCCCGGCGAGGATTCGCGGGGTGGTCACGAACTCCTCGACAGGTTGGTCGCCTTTGGCCCGGTTGCATGGAACGCAGGCCGGCACAAGGTTCGATATTCGGTCGGAGCCGCCCTGAGAGCGGGGGTGGATGTGGTCGATGTTGAGCGGGGTGTCGATGGCGCCGCAATAAGCACAAGAGCGGCCCCACTTTGTGAGGAGGTACTCGCGCACCTCGTAGCCGTGCAGGGTGCCGTGCTGGTACTCCACACCTTCCAGCGAACGCCCCGCGCTGAGGGCGTGGGTGTCGAAGGCGACCCGCTCGGCGTGTACCGCACGGACCGGCGCCCAACGGGCCAGACGATCCACCCAGGCCAGGGTGGTGTCCACCCGGTGCCGGAGTGAGGGTGGCAGCCACCCGTCGGGGCGGGTGCGGTTGTCGAACCGGGGAGAGCGGTAGCGCAGGTTGCGAGAGCGGCGTCCCTTTCTGTAGGCGGCGCGTTGGCGCATCCTCCTCGTGATCTGGTCGCCCCGGTGGTGGAGCCGCAGGGCGTAGCGGCCCCGGCGCTGCCCTGCCTGTGCGGTGAACACCGCCAGCCCGGTGTGCCTGGACCCCGGGTCGACGCCGACCTCGACCCCGCCGACCTCGGACTCCGCCGTGGTGCGGTCCTTGATTCGTATGACGAAGGGGGTGTGCCGGGCCACGACGGCTCGCCCCTTGGCCAGGAGTTTCCTGGCTCGGGCGGGGTGGGTGGGTTGGAGCGGGGTGCCGTGGGCGTCCAGGACGAACACGCACCTGTGCCCCTGGCGGGGCGATGTCCCCTCGCGGGGTGGGTGGCCCTCACGGGCCTGCTCCCGGACCGGGTGGCCCGGGGTGACGCCACCGGCGGCAGGTGAACCATCGGTGGTCTCCCCTCGCACATGTTCCACACCGGGTGCCACGCGAGCGCGGCCTCCGCGTCCCGTTTCGTCCCTGTTCCCAGGGTGGTCTGCTGACGTGGATTCCAGAGCAGGCCGCTGAGGAAGCACGGCCTGGTGGGTCTTCTCACCTGTGTGAAACGTAGCCAACGAGTCACCTCCCTGGTGTTGGCTGGTGCTGGTAACGGCAGGCCTCCAACCACGAGGGCTGAAAGCCCCTCCCTCAGGAGGGGAACCCGTTACCTCGGCTCGTAGGTTGGGGTCGGAGATGGCCGTCCTTTGCGGACGGACCACGAAACCAGGTTTCGGGCGGCGTGACAGAGCCAACCGTAGCGCGCGACAGGACGGGGATCACAGTGGTCGAGGGTGGAGCAGGCGCGAGGGAGACGGGGACCCTGACACTCGCCGGTGTGCCCATCGGGAACGTGGAGGACGCGCCGCCCAGGCTGCTGCGCGCGCTGGAGGGCGCACGCGTCATCGCGGCCGAGGACACCCGCAGGCTACGCCAGTTCGCCTCCCGCGCGAACGTGCGCCTGGGCGGGGCCGAGGGCGCCCGCGTGGTGTCCTACTACGACGCCAACGAGAGCCGCCGTACCGACGAGCTGCTCACCGACCTGCGCGGCGGACACGACGTCCTGGTCGTCACCGACGCCGGGATGCCCGGGGTGTCCGACCCGGGCTACAGACTGGCCGCCGCGTGCGGCGACGAGGGCATCCCGGTGACCGCGATCCCGGGCCCGTCCGCCGTGACCACCGCGCTCGTGGTCTCGGGCCTGCCGACCGACCGCTTCTGCTTCGAGGGCTTCCCGCCCCGCAAGGGCCTGTCCGGCTACCTGGCCGACCTGGCGGCCGAGCGCCGCACGATGGTGTTCTTCGAGAGCCCGCACCGTGTCGCGGCCACCCTGGAGGCGATGGCCGGGGCCTTCGGCGCCGACCGGCGCGCCGCCGTGTGCCGCGAGCTGACCAAGACCTATGAGGAGGTGCGCCGGGGCGGCCTCGGAGAGCTGGCGGAATGGGCCTCCGGGGGCGTACGGGGCGAGATCTCCGTCGTCGTGGAGGGCGCCCGCCAGCGCCCGGGCGAGACCGGCGACACCGCCCTGCTGGACGCGGTCTCCGAACTGGAGGAGGAGGGCGTGCGCCGCAAGGAGGCGATCGTCCGCGTGGCCAAGGAGACCGGTGTCCCCAAGCGCCGGATCTACGACCTGGTGCACGGCGTCGTGCCCGCCGAGCGGGCCGACTGAGGGCCGCGGCCGGGTACGCCGGGAAGCACGCGGACCACCGCGCGGGAGGGTGGGGAGCCGGAGACCGGAGGGCCCGAAACGGAACCTTTTCCGGCGTGGCGCGTCTGACCGGGTGAAAAGACCGACGTCGGTGAGGATCGTTCCATGAGAAGTCAGCTCTTCCAGCAGGCCCAGGAGACCAACGAGCCGGGGATGCACCTGCAGAACCACAAGATGCTCCGGGTGGGCCTCAACGGCGAGTTCTTCGCCCGGCAGGGCGCCATGGTCGCCTACCAGGGGGAGGTCGACTTCTCCTACGAGGGGTCCGGCAGCGTCGGCAAGTTCTTCAAGAAGGCCTTCACCGGCGAGGGACTGCCGCTGATGAAGGTGTCCGGGCGCGGCGACGTGTTCCTGGCCCGCGACGCCTGGGACATCCACCTGGTCGACCTGGAGGACGAGCAGCTCACGGTCAACGGCGCCAACGTGCTCGCCTTCGAGTCCGGGCTGAGCTGGGACATCCGCCGGGTCGAGGGCGCGGGGATGGTGACCGGCGGCCTCTTCAACACGGTCTTCGGCGGGCGCGGCAGGGTGGCCATCGCCTGCCACGGTTCCCCCGTGCTGCTCAACGTCGACCAGCCGACCTTCGTGGACACCGACGCCGCGGTCGCCTGGTCCACCTCGCTGCGCGCGGGCGTGCGCCGCACGTTGAAGGCCGGAGCGTTCATCGGCAGGGGCAGCGGCGAGGCGTTCCAGCTCGCCTTCGAGGGGCAGGGCTTCGTCCTGGTGCAGGCCTCCGAGGGCGCCCCGGCTCCCGCCCAGGCGGGCTGATCCGCCCGCTCCCACAGCTCTGCCCGCCCCGCACACGGGGGACGGACCGCCCTCGCACACGGGGGCCGACCGACCCCGGACGCGGGCGGGGCCCCGGGCGCGTACGTCCCGGGGCCCCGTACCGGAGCGGGTGCGGTCGCTACACGACCGCGCCGTCGTCGGCCTCGCGAGCGGCCTTGGCGGCCACCCTCTGCTTGGCCTTGCGCTCCTTGACCACGTGCGGCGGGTCGGTCCTGTCCCACCTCTGCAGCCAGATGGCCAGCGGGACGGCGACGAACACCGTGGAGAGCACACCCGTGCTCAGACCGACCAGCATGGCGATGGAGAAGTCCTGGAGCGAGGACCCACCGAGGAAGGTGAGGAAGCCCAGGATGATCAGCGCACCGACCGAGGTGTTGATCGTACGCGGCAGGGTGTTGAGCACCGCGCGGTTGGCGATCTCCGGGAACTTCGACTTCTCGTCCCTGGCCCACTCGTCGCGCACCCGGTCGAAGACCACCACCGTGTCGTTGACCGTGAAGCCGATGACGCTCAGCAGCGCGGCGAGGAACACGCCGTCGATCGGCTTGCCCCACCAGATGAACAGACCGATCACCAGGGCCAGGTTGAACGCCAGCGACAGCATGGTGGAGACGCCGAACGACCAGCGGAAGCGCCAGGCCAGGTAGACCAGCTGCAACGCGAGGGCCGCGCCCAGGGCGATCAGTGCGCGGTTGCGCAGCTCGTCGCCCATGCTCGGACCGATCAGCTCGTCGCTGACCCGTTCCACACCGCCGGTCTCCTCGGTCAGGGCGTCGGTGATCTTGGCGGCCTCGGTGTCGGAGATGTCGCCGGTGCGCACCGCGAGGTCGCTGTCGCCGGACTCCTGCACCACGGCGGAGTCCGAACCCGGGAAGTCGAGTCCGGAGATGACGTCGCGGGCCTCGACCACCGAGATGTCCTCGTCACCGGTGATCTCGTACTCCATCACGCGGCCGCCGGTGAACTCCACGCCCAGGTTGGTGTCGCGGATCAGGGGTGCGGCGACCGCGGCCGCCACGATCAGACCCGCCACGGCCAGGCCCCTGCCGCGGTGCTTCATCAGGTTCGGGTTCTTCTCGACCAGCCAGGTGCGGACCCGGCCGATCCTGTTCAGACCGCTGATCCCCGGGTGGTTGCGAACGACCGCCCGGCGCACCGCCCACTCGACGAACACGCGCGCGATGATCAGCGCGGAGAACATCGAGACGAGGGTGCCGATGCTCAGGGTCACACCGAAGCCCTGGACCGTGCCCGAGGCGAAGATGAACAGCAGTGCCGCGGCGATGAGCGTGGTGATGTTGGTGTCGATGACCGCGCTCCACGCCTTGCGGGAGCCCTCGACGAACGCCTTCTCCAGGCTCGGCGGGATGGCCCGGCGGCGGCGCCGCGCGAGTGCTCCCGATCCGGCCTTGGCGGCCTCGTCCTCGGTGGCGTCCCGCATACCCGCGGACTTGTTCGCCTCGTAGGTCTTCGTCTGGCGCTGGTACTCCTCGCGTGCGCGCTCGAAGATCAGCACGTTGGCGTCGATGGCCATACCGATCGCCAGCACGAAACCCGCCAGGCCCGGCAGGGTCAGCGTGGCGCTGATGGCTACCAGGGCCCCGTAGGCGATCAGCGTGTAGAACGCCAGCGCGACCGAGGCCAGGAAGCCGACCAGGCGGTAGACCAGCGTGATGTACAGCGCGGTGAACGCCAGGCCCAGGAGGGCGGCGATGGCGCTGGCCTCGATCGCGGCGGCACCGAGGGTCGGGCCGACCGTCTGGCGCTGGACCTCGGTGACCGGCAGCGGCAGCGAGCCGCCCTCGATCAGCACGGCCAGCTCGTTCGCGGACTCGCTGGTGAAGCTGGGGCTGGTGATGGTGGTGGACCCACCCGGCATGCCCACGTCACAGGCGAACTCCGGGTTCACCTCCGGAGCGGAGATGATCTGCTCGTCCAGCACGATCGCCACCCGGCGGCGCGGGTCGCCCTGCGGGTAGCAGGCGGCGTCGGCGGTCAGCTGGGTCCACTGGTCGCGGCCCTCGCCCTCGAAGTTGACGTTGACCGTCCACTGGGCGCGGTTGACGTTGTCCAGCGTCGCGTCGGCGCTGTCCACCTGGTCGCCCTGGATGACGGACTCGCCGAGCTGCAGGTTGGTTCCGTCCGAGTCCGGAAGGGTCATCACGACGTCTTCGGGATTCTCCGCGGTGGGACCCGCCGGAGGCTGCTGCTGGCCGCCCATGCCGCTCATGAGCTCTTCCATCTGCTCGGGCGACATCTCCTGTCCGCCGCCCTCACCGCCTCCCGGCGGGGCCTCGCCCTCGGGCGGGGCCCCGCCGCCCTCGGTGTCGGCCGGGGCCCGGGCCTCGTCGGCGGGGGCGTCCGGGGCGTTGGCGGAGTCCCCGGTCGGCGGCGCCTGCACGCCCTGACCGCCCTGCTGGCCGACGCCCAGCACCGGGTGGAAGGACAGCTGGGCGGTCTGGCCGACGATCTTCGCGGCCTCCGCCGGGTCCTGCACGCCGGGCAGTTCGACGATGATCCGGTTCTCGCCCGAGCGCGACATGGTCGCCTCGGCCACACCGAGGCTGTCGATGCGCTGGCGCAGCACCTCGATGACCTTGTCGGTGTTCTCGGAGTCGGCTGGTGTGCCGTCGGGACCGTCCTGGGTCTCCAGGACGATCTGCGTTCCGCCGCTGAGGTCGAGCCCCAGGCGCGGCGGCATGAACCACGCCGCGCCGAACGCGACGAGGATGACGAGAAGGGAGATGAGCGCGCGTGTCCAGCGCCCTCCGGCTCCCGTTTGACTGGACAAGGGGTTGGTACCTCTCACTGCGAATACGGGAAATCCGGACGCGTGCCAGATGGGGGGTGCGTCCGGGATGGTCAGACGGTGGTGTTCGCGGTGAGAGGGGGAGCCCGTGCCGGTGGCAGTGCCCCGTGGGCGACCTCTTCCGGAAGGGGATCGGAGGCCAGGGGCGGCAGCGGCCACCAGGGCTGGTCCCACACCGCCAGACGCAGCGCGCAACTGGGCACCGCGTCCGGGAGGTCGCGCAGCACCGAACGTTGGTCGCAGGTGGAGGCGGGCGGCCCGACGGTCACCATCGGGTTCTCGGACAGTTCCGCGCGTTCGCGCGGGGTCGCCCGGTCCCGTTCGGCCGCCTGGTCCGGTGTGTGCTCGGGAGCACTGAGCAGACCGTGCGGCGGCAGGGACGACGGTGAGGCCGGCCGCCCGACGCCGGAGGCGACGGGGAAGGACAGTATGACGAGCAGCAACACGCTGGTGAGCAGCGCGGTGACGTGTCGGGCAGGGCGGGGTAGGGCACCGGCAACCATGGTGACCACCGCCTCAGGTAGGAACCGGGGAGAGGACGCTGTCCGTCGCCGCGCGCCCCGGTGGCACACGGCCCGTTCAGCAGAGCATAAGGGCAGCGGCAAGTTCGGGGGAATGTCCTTTTACTCCGGTTGCGGAACTTGTTTCGGACACGGAACCGCGTCGGCTCCGGCGCGGCACGGCAGCGGGTCCGCCGTGCGGTACCACGCGGGAAAGGCGTGCGCGGCAGGCCTCCGCCCCCTTTAGGCTTGGGTCATGTCGTCGAATCGCCACATCCTGACCGCGGTCGCCTGGCCCTACGCCAACGGACCGCGCCACATCGGCCACGTGTCCGGCTTCGGAGTGCCCTCCGACGTCTTCTCCCGCTTCCAGCGAATGTCGGGCAACCACGTGCTGATGGTCAGCGGCACCGACGAGCACGGCACACCGGTCCAGGTGCTGGCCGACCAGGAGGGCGTGAGCCCCCGGGAGCTGGCCGACCGCTACAACCGGATCATCGCCGAGGACCTCGTCGGCCTCGGCCTGTCCTACGACCTGTTCACCCGCACCACCACCGGCAACCACTACGCCGTTGCCCAGCAGCTGTTCACCGCGCTGTACGAGAACGGGTACGTCTTCGCCCACACGACCAAGGGCGCGGTCTCCCCGTCCACCGGCCGCACGCTCCCGGACCGCTACATCGAGGGCGTCTGCCCGATCTGCGGCTACGACGGCGCGCGCGGCGACCAGTGCGACAACTGCGGCAACCAGCTCGACCCCATCGACCTCGTCTCGCCCCGCTCGCGGATCAACGGCGAGACGCCCGAGTTCGTGGACACCGAGCACTTCATGCTCGACCTGCCCGCCTTCGCCGAGGCCCTCACGACCTGGCTCAAGGGCAAGGAGGGCGAGTGGCGGCCCAACGTCCTCAAGTTCTCCCTGAACCTGGTGGAGGACCTCCAGCCGCGCGCGGTCACCCGCGACCTCAACTGGGGCGTGCCCGTACCGCTGGAGGGCTGGAGCGACAACGGCAACAAGCGCCTGTACGTGTGGTTCGACGCGGTCATCGGCTACCTGTCCGCGTCGGTGGAGTGGGCCAAGCGCGTCGGTGAGCCCGAGGCCTGGCGCCGCTGGTGGCAGAGCGACGAGGCCCGGTCCTACTACTTCATGGGCAAGGACAACATCGTCTTCCACTCGGTGGTCTGGCCCGCGATCCTGCTGGGCCACAACGGCGAGGGCGACCGGGACGGAGAGCCCGGCCCGCTGGGCAGGCTCGACGTGCCCACCGAGGTGGTCTCCAGCGAGTTCCTCACCATGGAGGGGCGCAAGTTCTCCTCCTCGCGCCGCGTGGTGATCTACGTGCGCGACTTCCTGGAGCGCTACTCGGCCGACGCGCTGCGCTACTACATCATGGCCGCCGGCCCCGAGACCCAGGACACCGACTTCACCTGGGCCGAGTTCGTGCGCCGCAACAACGACGAGCTGGTGGCGGCCTGGGGCAACCTGGTCAACCGCTCCATCTCGATGGCGGCCAAGAACCTGGGCGAGATCCCGGCCGCCGGTGAGCTGACCGACGAGGACCGCCGGGTGCTGGAGGACTCCCGGGCCGCGTTCGGCCGGGTCGGCGAGCGGCTGGAGCGGTCCCAGTTCAAGGCGGGCCTGCAGGAGGCCATGCGCACCGTGGCCGAGGCCAACAAGTACATCTCCGACCAGGCTCCGTGGGCGCTGAAGAAGACCGACCCCGAGCGGATGGCCACCGTGCTCCACGTGGCCCTCCAACTGGTCCAGGACGCCAACACGCTGCTCACCCCGTACCTGCCCGAGTCGGCGAACAAGGTGTACGCGATGCTCGGCGGCACCGGTACCTGGACGGGCATGCCCCGCATCGACACCGGCCGTGACACCATCGGCGGCTCGGGTGAGGAGACGGAGTACCCGGTCATCACGGGGGACTACGCCGGCAACGAGGCGCGCTGGGAGTCCAGGCCGATCGTGCCCGGCACCCCGCTCAGCCGCCCGGAGCCGCTGTTCACCAAGCTCGACCAGTCGGTGGTGGACGAGGAGCTGGCCCGCCTGGAGGGCGACACCGAGTAGGGTCCCGGGCCCTTCGGGAGCCCCGCCGAAGAGGGGCTCTCCGAGCTGGCCCCTCCCGGTGGGCCCCGAGGCCGCCGCAGGAGACCTGGAACGACAGCGCCGACGGGCACCGCCCGTCGGCGCGCCTTCGTGGAGGAACGTGAACATGGGCAAGCGCAGCGGGAAAGCGGTCAGGGAGCGCAACGAGCAGACGCCCCCGCCGGTACCCGAGCCCCTGCGGGTCCCGGTGGCCGACAGCCACACCCACATGGACATGCAGACCCCGGAGGTCGAGGAGGTCATCGCCACCGCCGAGGGCGTCGGGGTGACCCCGCTGGTCCAGGTGGGCGTGGACCTGCCGTCCTCGCGCTGGGCGGCCGAGGTCGCCGCCGCGCACCCCGGCCGGGTGTGGGCCGCCGTGGCCCTGCACCCCAACGAGGCGCCGCGCATCGTGCACGGGGACGGCGCGCAGGGCGTGGAGGTGGACGACACCGACTGGGCGGGCAAGCTCCGCGAGCCCGGGGGCATGGCGGAGCTGGAGGCGCAGCTGGCCGGGATCGACGAGCTGGCCGCCCTGCCCCAGGTCGTCGCGGTCGGCGAGACCGGCATGGACACCTTCCGCACCGGCCCCGAGGGCAAGCGCGCGCAGGAGGAGTCCTTCCGCCGCCACATCGGGATCGCCGGGCGCCACGGCAAGGCCGTGATGATCCACGACCGGGAGGCCCACGAGGACGTGCTGCGGATCCTGGCCGACGAGGGCGCCCCGGACAAGGTGGTCTTCCACTGCTTCTCCGGTGACGCGGCCATGGCCAAGGTGTGCGCCGAGCACGGCTACTTCATGAGCTTCGCGGGCAACGTCACCTTCGCCAGCGCCGAGTCGCTGAGGGAGGCGGCCGCGGTGGCGCCGCCGGAGCTGATGCTGGTGGAGACCGACGCGCCCTTCCTCACGCCCAAGCCCTACCGGGGCCGTCCCAACGCCCCCTACCTGATCCCGCACACGCTGCGGGTGCTGGCCGAGACCAAGGGCATGGACGAGGACGAGCTGGCCGGGATCATCGCGGACAACGCGCGGCGGGCCTTCGGCTTCTGACCGCCTTCCTCCCGCGGTACACGCGAGGGCGCGGCCCGAGGCCGTGCCGCCCCGCCGCTCCCACGGGAACGGCGGCGGGCGCCGTCCCGAAGGGGGAGGCCGAAAGCGCGGACCGTGTCCGGTGTATAACGCTTGCGTATACCACCTGGTCCGGTTTCGGGGGCGGTGTGGAAGTGAGGGTCTGTTCCGGGGACCAGGCTGAACACGTAGTTGTGTGCGGGTTTTGATAGCGAATGTCCCGGTGTCTAGGGCATTGAACACCTTTTGCCGTTATAGTCCCGTTTTGTTCGTTCCTTAGCTTCTTCGTCAGCCCAGGCCCTGACCCGCTAGGAATCCCCCGCACATGACATCCCCCGTCACCGCGGTGCGCGTATGCGCCGTAACGGCCGCCACGGCCGTGGTCCTGACCTCCTTCGGCGCTTTTCCAGCCGCGGCCGACACCTGCGAGGGCGGTGTCGCGTCCGACTTCGACGGCGACGGCGTCCGCGACCTGGTCATCGGTGACCCCGACGCCTCGGTCGACGGCAACGAACGTGCCGGACGGATCACCGTGGCCTACGGCGGAGAGCGGGCACCCGTTCTCCTGAAGAGGGGAGCCGGCGTCATCCCCGGTGAGCCGGGGCAGGGTGACCGCCTCGGTGAGGTCATGGACACCTTCGACCACGACGGCGACGGCTGTACCGACCTGCTCGTGGGCCTGCCCCGTGAACAGGTCGACGACCTGGAGGAAGCCGGCGCGGTCCTGGTCGTCCACGGATCCCCGCAGGGGCTGGGGGCGGGCACCGCCACCCAGGTCTGGGACCAGGACACCCCCGGTTTCGGCGGTGGCCCCGAGACGGGGGACTGGTTCGGGCACGCGATCGCCGCGGGAAACACCCTCGACGGGGACGCCTACGCCGTCATCGGGATCCCCGGGGAGGCCGTCGGAGGCTTCGAGGACGCCGGCTACGTCCAGTACGTCCGAGGTGACCACACCGCCTCCTTCCACCAGGACACCGAAGGCGTGACCGGCACCGTCGAGGCCAGCGACCGCTACGGCTTCGACGTCGCGGCCAGTAACACCCTCATCGCGGTCGGCGCTCCGGGAGAGGCCATCGGTTCCGAGGAGTTCGCCGGGGGCGTCCACCTGTTCAACCACGAGCAGGCCGGTAACCGCCCTGCCTACGTGGGCGGCCTCCACCAGGACTCGGACCTGCCCGGCGGGGTGGACGGGGGCTCGGAGGCCGGTGACCGTACCGGCACCTCCGTCGACGTGGTCGACTACCGCACCGGAACCGGCGCCGCCAAGACCATGGTCGCCGTCGGATCCCCCGGCGAGGACCTCGGCGACGGCGGGACCGACACCGGTGGTGTCCACGTCATCAGTGCCGAGGCGGACGGGACACGGCACCAGATCTTCGCCGCCTTCCGAGACACGGGCGGCATGGACCTCGCCCAGAGCTCCGACTTCCTCGGGCAGCACGTGCGCCTCGTGGACACCGCTCCCGGGCAGAACGCCACCGACACCTCGGTCAAGCTCGTCGCGGGGACCCCCGGGCACACGGTCGGCGAGGAGCGGGCCGCAGGCCTGGTCCAGGTCTTCCACCCGCTCACCGGTTCCGTGGACGACCGCCTGGACCTGGACCGCACCGGCCATTCCGCCCTGGGCGCTCCCGTCGCCGGAGGCTACTTCGGCATGTCCTTCCACGCGACCGCCGAAGACCTCTACCTGCCGACCCCCTTCGACCCCGGTGATCCCGGGGCCGTCCACGCCGTCTCGTGGCGGGAGCTGCTGGAACAGGACACGCCCGCCTGGCGGACCTGGACTCCCGGGCAGAACGGGCTGCCCGAGGGCGGGCGCGCGTTCGGTGCCGCGTTGCGCTGACCCCGTCCCGAACCCCTGCCTCTCCGTACATCCCCCTTCCGGAAGGATTCCCCGTGCCCACCCACGGCACCCCGGCCTCACCGCGTCGGCGCAGCAGATCCGCCTTCGTTCGCCGATCCCTCGCAGTCCTGACCACCGTCGTCGTTCTCGCTGCTCTGGGAGTCGTGGCGCCGGTCACCGGACCCCTCCCCGGCGGCGGCACCGCATACGCCGAAGGAGACCCCACCGCGTCGACGGAGGCTGAGGCCACCGAACTGGCGGCCGAACTCGGCGAGCGGGTCGAGGTCACCGGGCTGCGGCGGGAACGGCGCACCGTCTACGCGGAACCGGACGGCAGCTTCACCGCCCTGGAGCACACCAACCCCGTGAGGGTCATGCGCGACGGTGCGTGGGTCGAGCCCGACGCGACGCTGGTCCGGGGCGACGACGGCGGCATCACCCCCACCGCGTCCACGATCGGCCTCCGGTTGTCCTCCGGTGGGGACGAACCACTCGCCGTGCTCGACCGCGCCGGCAAGGAGATGGTCCTGGAGTGGCCCACTCCTCTGCCCGAGCCGGAGCTCGACGGCGATGAGGCCCGCTACGCCTCCGTGGTGGAGGGCGTCGACCTGGTCGTGCGCGCCCACGCGGACGGCTTCTCCCACGTGCTCGTGGTCCACACGCCCGAGGCGGCCGCGAGTGAGGAGCTGGCCGAACTGCGCCTGGGCACTCATGTGGACGGCGTGGAACTCGTCGAGGAGGGCACCGGCCTGGAAGCGGTCGACTCCGGTGCGGGCGGTGCCGTCTTCGAAGCCGCAGAGCCCCTCATGTGGGACTCGGGCGACAACGGTGGAGAGGGAGCGGCCGAGCCCCGGGCCCTGTCCTCGGAGGAGGCTCCGGAAGCGGCCGCGGTAGAGGCAGAAGGCGACCTGCCGGAGGAGGGGCCTCTGGAGTCCTCCCGTATCGCCTCCGTGGACGTCTCCGTCGAAAGCGGTGACCTGGTCCTGCGCCCCGACCAGGAGATGATCGCCGACGAGGAGACCGCCTACCCGATCTACATCGACCCCGTGTGGAAGACCTCCACGAACTCGGCCTGGACGATGGTCTCCTCCGGGTACTCCGGAACGTCCTTCTGGAAGTTCTCCGGAGAGGACCACGAAGGTGTCGGACGCTGCCCGCAGCTGGCCGGCGACCCGTACTACTGCAACGGAACGGGCGTCAAACGGCTCTTCTACCGCATCCCCACCGGCGCGTACGCCGACAAGCAGATCCTGTCCGCCGAACTCGCGGTGACGTTGCGCCACACCTACAACTCCACCGGATACCCGGTCCGTGCCTACCGCACCGGTGGTTTCGACAGCTCCACCACCTGGAACAACCAGCCCTCCTGGTCCACGCATCAGGACACCAAGAGTCCCTCCAACCCCACCAGCTCCTGCACCTCCACCAATCAGAACGTGCGCTTCGACGTCTCCGAAGCGGTCGGCAGGGCCGCCGACAACGGCTACTCCTCCACGTCCTTCGGCCTGCGTGCCGGGGACGAGTCCACCTACACCCAGTGGAAGCGTTTCTGCGACAACGCCCACCTGGAGGTGCGCTACAACACCGTTCCGGACATTGCGGACCAGGCCTGGCTGGGCCTGTCCCCGGGGGGCGCCTGTGTCTACGGCACGGACCGACCCTTCGTGGACGAGCCGCCGCGGCTCTCGGCCTACCTGTCCGACGGTGACGAGTTCAGTACCGCCGCCGAGAAGCTCAAGGCCCAGTTCCGGGTCTTCTGGACCGACGAGAACGGTGCGGAGCAAGAACACACCTACACCACATCCGAGAAGGCGTCGGGATCCTTCTTCCACTACCAGGTTCCCGACGACATCCCGGAGAACACCGTCATCGGCTGGATCGTACGGGCTTCCGACGGACACGCCTGGGGCCCGTGGAGCTGGAGCGGCGCACAGACCCGGTGCCAGTTCGTCCACGACTCCACCGCTCCGGCGGAACCGGAGATCACCTCGGCCGACTTCCCCGCGGACGACGCCTGGCACGACGGCGTGGGCGTCTACGGCGAGTTCACCGTCTCGTCGCCCTCCGACGACGTGGTCGAGTACCGCTACGGCGTCAACGAGGACCCCTCCGCAGCCAACACGCTGACCCCCGACGGTGACGGCACGGCGACCCTCACCTTCAGCCCGTGGTACGAGGGGCCGCACAGTCTCTACGTCGAGGCGGTCGACCAGGCGGGCAAGGTCAGCAGCCGTGCCAACCACCTGTTCCTCGTCGACGGAGGCAGGCCCGCGGTCGGCCAGTGGAGTATGGGCGACGACGCGGGCGCCGAAGGAGCCGCCGACGCCTCCGACACGGGTCACACCGCTGTGGCCGGTGTCGGGGCCGCCTTCGGGGAGGAGGGGCCCGGCGGCGAAGGAAGCCGCGCCGCCGTCCTGGACGGCACGGAGGGGGCCTACCTCGCCCCCGGCGCGCACCTGGTCGACACCACCGGCCTCTTCTCGGTCGCGGCCTGGGTCCGGCTGGACGACCTGAGCCGCGACCAGGTGGTCGTCTCCCAGGACGGCACCGGAGAGCCGGGGTTCACGCTCGGCTACGACGCCTCCGACCAGGCTTGGCGCGTCGCCTTCCCCGACGCCGACATGTACGCCCTCGGAGAGTGGGGGGTTTCCGCGGAGGCGACGGTCACCGAGGGGGAGTGGGCGCACGTGGCGTTCGCCCACGACGGCCACACCAACACCGTCCGCCTCTATGTCAACGGCTCCCCGGAGGGAACCGTCGAGCGCGAGACCGTCTGGTACGCGCCCGGAGAGCTCCAGATCGGCCGTGCGGCCACCCGTAGCGGCTACGACCGGCACCTGGACGGTGCCGTGGCCGACGTGCGCGTCTTCGACCGGATCGTGAACGGATACGAGTTCGACCGGCTCCGGATGCTTCCGGTGGACCGGAAGGGCTACTGGCCGTTCAACGAGGCCGCGGACGGCAGCAGTCCCGAAGCCGACGGCCTGGAGCCGATGTACCTGAACGGGGACGCGGCCATCCAGGCCTCCGATCCCTGGTCGGGCGACAGCGCCCTGATGGGACAGGGCCACCTGCGGCTCGACGGTGACGGCGACTCGGCGGGCGCCTTCGTGGACGCGCCTCTGGAGGGCAGTTTCACGCTCAGCGTCCGAACCCGTCTGGCGGCGGCCTCCCCCGAGGAGTCGATGACGATCCTCTCCCAGAACGCCTACAGCACTCTCATCGACCTCCGCTACAACGCCGAGAGCGGGCGCTGGGAGGCCGTCCTGTCCAACACGGACGAGGTCGACGCCGACTCCACCGTGCTGGAGGCGTCCGGATTCGCCCCGAGCCACGAGAACCGGGGCGACCACCTCGTGCTGGTCTTCGACTCCTTCGCCCAGGAAGTCCGCTTCTACGTGAACGGCACGCACGCCCAGACACGTGTCTTCCACCCGCTGTGGCCCACACCGGAGGTCCTGGCGGAGGACCCGAACCCACCGTGGGTGATGCTCAACGTCGGACGTAGCAAGTTCGACGGCTACTCGTGGCACCAGCACTTCTCCGGCGCGGTAGACGATGTCCGCCTCTACGCCGGAGCCGCTGACGAGACCCTCATCTCCGCGCTCAACCGGACCACCGAGAACCCGGAGCTGTGACCGGTATGACCACCCCCACCCCCGACACACGCGAACCGAACGACGAGCAGCCCCGTGAGGGGAGGATCCGTCGCCTGCGCACCATCCTCTTCGCCGTGGGCGCGGCGGCCATGGCCGTGGTCGTCACCGTCACACTCGTGCAGGTCGTGCCGGGCCTGCCCGACTGGATGGGCGACGACGCCCCCGAGATCCAGGAGCTGGCCGACCCGGTCACCGGCAGCACCGGGACGGTCGAGCCCCGGGAGCCGGGCGAGGAGCTGGCCGAGGCCGCCGACAGCGCGCCCGAAGCCTCCTGGCCCTCCGTGGCCAGCGCCGAGATCCCCGTCCGCACCGCCGCCGACCCCGACGGCATGGAGGCCGTCGGGGACCTGCCGGTCCAGGCCGTCTCCGAACGGGCCGAAGGCACCGTCGAGGTGGAGGTCCTCGACCCGTCGGCCGCCCGCGACTCCGGTGTCGACGGACTCCTGCTCCGGGTCACCGGAGAGCAGGGCGTGGAACTGCACGTCGACTACTCCGGCTTCGCAGACGCCTACGGCGGCTCCTACGGCGACCGGCTGGCCCTGTGGCCCATGCCGGCCTGCTTCCTGACCACCCCCGGCGAGCCCGAGTGCCGCACGCCGCTGGACGGTGAGCCGGTGACCGCCAGCACGGACCAGACGGTGGCCGCCGCCCTCCCCGCCGACGGGGGCAGCGGGCCGGTCGCCGACGAGGCCCGAGCCCCCTCCGCCTCCGGCGCGGCCGTGCCCGCGGAGCCGGGCGGTGCCTCCACCGCGGTCTTCGCCCTGGCCGCCGGCAACTCCTCCTCCGGAGGCAGCTACTCGGCCACCCCTCTCGAACCCTCCTCCGAGTGGAGCGTGTCCGCCTCCTCCGGCGTGTTCTCCTGGTCCTACCCGCTGGACCCGGTCCCGGTGCCCTCCAGCCTCATGCCGCACATGGCGCTGGACTACTCCTCGCAGACCGTGGACGGGCGCACCAGCGCCACCAACAACCAGGGCTCCTGGATCGGTGAGGGCTTCTCCTACGAGCCCGGCTACATCGAGCGCTCCTACAAGGCCTGCGCCGACGACGGGCACGAGTACAAGGGCGACCAGTGCTGGGGCACCGAGAACGCCACCCTCATGCTCAACGGCACCTCCGGACAGCTCGTCAAGGACGACGACTCCGGCGAGTGGCGCCTGAAGGGCGACGACGGCTCGAAGATCGAACGCCTCACCGGAGCCTCGAACGGGGACGACAACGGCGAGTACTGGCGGGTCACCACCACCGAGGGCACCAGCTACTACTTCGGCCGCAACCGCCTGCCCGGGTGGACCAGCGGAGACGAGACCACCGACTCGGCCTGGACCGTACCCGTCTTCGGAGACGACGACGGCGAGCCCTGCCACGGCGACTCCTTCTCCGACTCCTGGTGCCAGCAGGGGTGGCGATGGAACCTCGACTACGTCGAGGACGTCCGCGGCAACGTGATGACCTACTTCTACGAGAAGGAGGCCAACCACTACGCCCTCGACGCCGACACCGACACCGAGGGCACCCCCTACACCCGCGGCGGCTACCTCAAGCGCGTCGACTACGGCCAGCGCAAGGGCGGGGTCTACGACGGGGACGCCCCCGCCCGGGTCGTCTTCGACACCACCGAGCGCTGCCTGCCCGACGACGGCTTCGACTGCGCCGCCGGCGCGCTCGACAAGGACACCGCCGAGCACTGGCCCGACGTGCCCTACGACCGTTTCTGCGAGGAGGGCACCGAGTGCACCTTCTCCCAGACCGCCCCCTCGTTCTGGACCCGCAAGCGGCTGGAGGAGGTCCGCACCCAGTACGACACCGGCGACGGCTACCAGACGGTGGACTCCTGGAAGCTGGACCACCTGTTCACCGACAACGGTGACGGCTCCCGCACCCTGTGGCTGTCGGAGATCACCCGCACCGGCCACGACGGGGCCGAGACCGAGAGCCTGCCGCCGGTGCAGCTGGACGGCATCCAGCTGCCCAACCGGGTGGACGTGCCCGACGACAACATCCAGCCGCTGGTGCGCTTCCGCCTCTCGACCGTCTACACCGAGACCGGCGGACAGATCGACGTCAACTACTCCGGCGGCGACTGCGATCCCGGGAACCTGCCGACGGAGGGCGAGCAGGCCGGCCGCTGCTACCCCGTCAAGTGGAACCCGCCCGGTGAGGAGGAGCCCGTCACCGACTGGTTCCACAAGTACGTGGTCCAGGAGGTCATCGAGACCGACCGCACCGGCGGATCGCCCGACCAGGTCACCCGGTACGAGTACGTCGGCGACGCGGGCTGGCGCCACGACGAGCCCAACGGCATCACCGAGGAGAAGTACCAGACCTGGGGCCAGTGGCGCGGCTACGAGACCGTCCGGGTACGCACCGGTGACGGCCAGACCATGCCCACCCGGACCGACTACACCTTCCTGCGCGGTCTGCACGGCGGCGAGGAGCCCGGCGGCGGGACCGCCTCGGTGAAGGTCGCCGACTCCACCGGCACCGAGTACACCGACCACGACGAACTCGCCGGCCACCAGCTGGAGGAGGTCGTCTACGACGGCGACGAGGTCGTCACCAAGACGATCAGCGAGCCCTGGCGGCACGTCACCGCCACCCGCACCGAGGACTGGGGCACCACCAGGGCGGCCTTCACCAACACCGACGTGGAACGCACGCTGACCGCCCTGGCCGACGGCGCGTGGCGCAAGACGCGGACCGCCACCACGTTCGACACCGGCACCGGCCGCGCCGAGCGCGTCGACGACCGCGGCGACCTCTCCACCGCCGACGACGACGTCTGCACGCGCACCTCCTACGCCGACGACGCCGACGCGCACGTGTTCACCCACGTCTCCCGGGTGGAGAGCGTCGCGGTGCGCTGCTCGGAGGAGGCCGGGCCCGACGACGTGGTCTCCGACGTGCGCCGCCACTACGACGGCGGCGCGTACGGCGACGCGCCCACCAAGGGCGACGTCACCCTCACCGAGGAGTTCGACGGCCGCGACGACCAGGGCGTCCCGGTCTACACGACGGTCTGGGAGGCCTCCTACGACGAGTACGGCCAGCAGGTCGAGGTCACCGACGCCGAGGGCACGGTGAACGAGACCGTGGAGTACTCCTACGCCAACGGCCTGGTCACCGGGTTCACCGTCACCAACGCGCTGGGCCACACGCTCGAGAACCACGTCGACCCCGCGCGCGGGATCGTCCACGCCGAGACCGACGCCAACGCGCGCCGCACCGACACCACCTTCGACCCCCTGGGCAGGCTGACCGCCGTCTGGCTGCCGGACCGGCCCAAGGACCGGGACATGACCCCGAACGTCAAGTTCGGGTACAGCATCACCGCGGACGGGCCCGCGGCCGTCTCCACCAGCGCCATCCGCAACGACGGCTCCTACGACACCTCGTACGAGATCTACGACGGCTTCCTGCGGCCGCGCCAGACCCAGACGCCCGGGCCCGACGGCGGACGCCTGGTCTCCGACACCTTCCACAACGGCATCGGGGCGGTCGCCAAGACCAACGACACCTACTACGCGCTGGGAGAGCCCAGCGGCGACCTGCTCGTGGTCCGCAACGGGGACGTCCAGGGCCAGACGCTCTACGAGTACGACGGCGCCGAGCGGATGACCGCCACGGTCCGGCGGGTCTCCGGTGACGAGCTGTGGCGCACCACCGCCGCCCACGAGGGGGACCGGGTCCACGTGACCCCGCCCGAGGGCGGCGTGCCGACCACGGTGATCAAGGATGCCCGCGGCCAGAAGGTGGAGCAGCGCCAGTACACCGGCGGCATCCCCGAGGGCGAGCACGTCTCCACCGCCTACACCTACACGCCCAGCGGCCAGATCGCCTCGATGACCACCCCCTCGGGGGAGGAGTGGAGCTACGAGTACGACCACCAGGGGCGCCAGGTGGCCGTGCACGACCCCGACACCGGGACCACCACCAGCGTCTACGACGACCTCGACCAGCTGGTCTCCACCACCGACGCCAACGGCACGACGGTCTCCTACGTCTACGACGACCTCGGCCGACGGGTGCAGACGTGGGAGGGCGCGCCCGGGGAGGGCACCAAGCTCACCAGCCACCAGTACGACACCCGCCTCAAGGGCCAGCTGTTCCTCCAGACCCGGCACACCCCCGAGGGGGATTTCCGGATCGGGATCGTGGGCCAGGACCGGCTCGACCGGCCCACCAACATCCTCTACGGGGTCCCCGCCTCCCAGGGGGCGCTGGCGGGCAACTACGAGTTCTCGATCAGCTACAACATCGACGGCACCGTCCAGGGCATGGGCATGCCCGCCGTGGGCGGACTGCCCGCCGAGTCGACCGTGATCGAGTACGACGAGATCGGCCGCCCCACCACCCTGACCGGCAACGACTCCTACGTCACCCGCACCGAGTACAACCAGCTCGGCCAGGTGCTCCAGATGGAGCTCGCCGCGGGATCCGGCCCCAAGGCGTGGACCACCAACGAGTTCGAGAAGGGCACCCAGCGCCTGCTCGGCACCCGGGTGGACCGCCAGGGCGGCTCCGTGCCGCTCCTGGACACCGGGTACACCTACGACGACGCGGGCAACGTGCTGTCCGTCACCGACTCCCCCGAGGGCGGAGCCGCCGAGACGCAGTGCTTCACCTACGACCCGCTGCTGCAGCTCACCGAGGCCTGGACCCTGCCGCACGAGGACCCGGGGGGCTGTGACGCCGCGCCCACCGCGTCCTCGGTGGGCGGCCCCGCGGCCTACTGGCACTCCTACGAGTACGACGACGCGGGCAACCGGGTCGGCGAGACCCTGCACGACGTCACCGGGTCCGGCAACGACGCCGTGCGCGACTACACCTATCCCGAGCGGGGGCAGAACCAGCCCAACACCGTCCGCGAGGTGGTCGAGCGGACGCCGCAGGGCGACACCCTGTCCGCCTTCGACTACGACGCGGCGGGCAACACGGTGGTGCGCGAACTGGCGGGTGAGCGCCAGGAGCTGAGCTGGACGCCCGAGGGCAGGCTCGACACCGTCTCCACCGAGGCGGGGAAGACCTCCTTCACCTACACCGCCGGCGGCGCCCGCCTGATGCACTCGACGCCGGAGGCCGACACCCTGTACCTGCCGGGCATGGAGCTGCGGGCGGACAGGTTCACCGGCGAGGTGGAGGCCACCCGCTACTACGAGCACGGCGGTCAGACGGTGGCCGTGCGCACCCCCGACCGGCTCGACCTGCTGGCCTCCGACCACCAGGGCACCGGCCAGGTGGCCATGGACGCCGACTCCGAGCAGTCGGTGCGCCGCTACCTGACGCCCTTCGGCGAGGGGCGCGGCTCCTCGGGCGGTGCCTGGCCGGACGACAAGGGATTCCTCGGCAAGACCGTGGACGCCTCCACCGGCCTGACCCTGGTCGGCGCACGCGAGTACGACGCGGCCCTGGGGCGGTTCATCTCGGCGGACCCGGTCGTGGACCCGGCGGACCCGCTGCAGATGAACGGCTACGCCTACGCCAACAACAGCCCGCTGACCTTCTCCGACCCGACCGGCCTGTGGCTCAGCAGCGCCTGGAACAAGGTCAAGTCGGGGGCCAGCAAGGTCGGCAACGCCGTCAAGTCCGGCTACAACTCCACCAAGAAGTGGGTCAAGAAGAACAAGAGCACCATCGTCTCGGTCGGTGTGGGCATCGCGGTCGGCGTGGGCTGCACCGCGCTGACCGGCGGCGCGGGTGCGATCGGCTGCGCGGCTCTGGGCGGCGCGGTCAGCGGCCTGGTCCAGTACGGGATGGACACCCCGCGCAACAACTGGTCGTGGGGCGGTGCGGCCACCGCGACCGTGATCGGCGGTGCGCTGGGCGCCGCCGGCGGTGCGATCGGCGGACGCGTCGCCGGTGCGATCGGCAGCCGGTTCTCCTCCTGGGCGAGCAGTGCGGGTTCGCGTTCGGGTGCGTCCTCGTGGGCGCGCTGGGGTGTCAAGCCGCGGACGCCAAAGCCGCCGCCTCCTCCGAAGCCGCCGCGGCCGACGCCGACCTCGACCACGCCCAGGCCCGCGCCCGTGTCGTCGGCGCCCACGTCCGCAGGGCGGAGCGGGTGCAACAGCTTCGTGCCTGGTACGGGTGTGCTGATGGCCGACGGCTCGGTCAGGGCGATCGAGGACGTCGGGGTCGGCGACGAGGTCATGGCGACCGACCCGGAGACCGGTGAACAGGGTGCGCGTACCGTCGCGGCGACGATCATCGGTTCGGGTGAGAAGACCCTGGTCGAGATCACGGTGGATCCGACCACCGAGCGGGATGCTCCGCCTGAGGGTGAGTCGGCGGGTTCGGAGAGCGCGTCGGAGATTCCGGGCCCGGTGGCGGTCGGGGACGTGGTCGTGGCCACGGACGGGCACCCGTTCTGGGTTCCAGAATTGGACGCCTGGGTCGATGCGGTCGACCTCGCGCCGGGGATGTGGTTGCAGACCTCATCCGGTACGTGGGTGCAGGTCTCGGCGGTCGAGGTCGACACCCAGTCCGCGACGGTTCGCAACCTCACCGTCGCCGACCTGCACACCTACCATGTGGCGGCAGGGGAGCTGGACCTCCTCAACCACAACTGCAATACGTCCATCTACCGTACGCAGACAGAACATCCCAACAGTCAGCGCCTTCTGGTGGACGGCAGTGGAAATGTGAGTCACCAGGGTAGCGGGAGGCTGTACCTCAACATGAGCGGTGACATCAGTCACTCGCAGTCCTTCCGGGGTGGAGCAGGGCAGATCGTTGCTTTTGATCTGCCAACCTCCCTGGTGAACCAGATTCGCGGTTCTGCGCTGCCCCAGCGCATGCCAAGGAGCTTTGCGGGTTCGAAGAGGGAGTGGAACATGCTGCGTAGAAGTTCTCCTGAAATCGCTGACCCAAAGGTGTCTCCAGGTTTGATCGGAGTCCCGGGGCAGATGATCGACGAAATCATGGGGAGTATTGTCCCCGGATCTGGTCGCATCCTCTGATGGGGAATTGCTATGAGCGTTTCGCGGGGGAGGCAGGACGTATCCTCAGCAGGCCGCGCTCCGTCCCGCCTCGGGTTCTCACCTGTATGGAAATACTTCCCATAAGTGACCAGAGCACCTACTGCAGAAGACTGCGCCGTGTCATCCACGCTGCGGTCTCGCTGTCCTGCGTGCAGGACTTCGAAAGGGAAGTCCTCGAAGATGTGGGAATCCCGACGTGGTTCGCGTGTCTCACCGACGACGCATCTGCCGGCGGAGCGTTCCCCGAGGAGGCGCGGGAGGGAGTTAGAGGCTACTTCGAGGACAGAGGAGGGGAGGAGTGGGACCTGCAAGAATGGCTGTTCATGTTCGATCCGGATCTAAGGTCTTGGTCGTGGTGGGATGTGGCTGGGCACGGGGACGGAAGAATTTTTCTCTACATTGATACGAAAGGTGAGATGCCCGTCCCCTGCGAAGAGCTCTGGTGGGCCGTATTCGCCTCCGGGGCACAGGCCGTGGACGGTCCTTTTCTGGTTCCCTCGGAGCAGTGGGAAGAGAAACCCAGTATTGGAACTGTCCCCGCAGAGTGACATTGGTTCGTGGCAGTGCCCCTCCTCTGCCTCCGTAGCCGTGTGAAGACTTTGTGGATTTCCGCATGAACTACTGATCTTTGATCATTCGGTTGACTGGAATGGGGAGGGTTGCAAACCGACCGAGTCGATGAACCCCCGTAGCAGGTCCGGACGTTGACACACCAAGCGAAGATGCGCGTTGACCACCTGTTTCAGCTCTTCCAGGTTCCGGAACAGACGGCTTCTGAGCACGCTCTTGAGATGGGACCACAACGACTCCACCGGATTCAGTTCGGGCGCGTACCGGGGCAGGCACACCACGTTCAGCCAGCCCCGCGCCGCGACTTGGACGGCCATCGGCTTACACGTGTGCAAGGAGTGGTTGTCCCAGACCAGTACCACCGGACCCCGCAGTGCCCGGTGCAGCCGGTCCAGCGCCACACGCAGATCGGTGTGGGTGATGGAGGCCTCCTGCACGCAGTGGAACAGACACACCCGCCCGCTGGCCGGGTGCGCGCACAGCCACCCGGCGGCGTTGACCCTGCCCCAGGCCTTTGGCGGCGGCGGACCTGGATCTCCTCAACCACAACTGCAATCAGCGAACCAACTACATGGAGCCGGGGGACCCCTTCGCAGCCAACCATGCGAAGACGTCTCCCCTGGAGGGGTTTCACGACGTGGTGATCCACGGAACGCCCAACTCGGTTGCCGCCACTCCGACAGGTGCGCAGGTCGGTCACCGTGAACTCGCCAACAGGCTGCTTCGTGATTCCTCATGCCCTGGTGGCAATATCCGCCTTTGTTCCTGTTCCACGGGATTACCCAACGGATCCTTCGCGCAGAACCTCTCGAACAAGCTTGGAGTTGATGTGCTGGCTCCTGTGGACACTCTTTGGGCAGGGCGCCACGGCACTCTATTCGTCGGCCTCACCAGCGCACGGAAGAGCCTTTCTCCGGATCTGTGGAGAATATTTACCCCTGGAGGAGGATGTGATGCGCGTGAGCAGGATGGGTTTCTTCGAGGAGCTTCCGCACGGGGACGCAGACGGAGGAAGCCTAGGTGTCCTCGCCGGGCAGGGGGACGAGGCGTCGCGGGACTGGATCGCCGACTACCTCGACATCGCCGACTACCTCGACGCAGGCGCGGTCGTCGCCGCGTCGACCACCGTGCTGGTCGACGTGCTGGACGAGGAACGGCCTCCGGTCTGTTCTCTGGCCGTCCTCACCGACGGGGCCTGGTTGTGGCCGTCGGACCTGGCGCACTACGTGCGCGAGTACAACGTCCGGCTGCCCGCTCCGTTCGTGCGTCATGCCGAGGATTCGGGCCGGGTACCGGCCAGGCCCGACGAGGAGGTTCTGGACAGGATCGAGGAGGAGTTCCTCGGTTGACGGCGTCTCCGGTTCTGTCGGGCGGTCGCTTTGCCACCAGGGGCAGGGGATCCCTTCCCTGGCCGCGGACATGCCGTGGCCCCCGCGCCCGCTCGGGGGCACGGGGACCGCGCGGGGACTAACGGCCGCGCTTGCGCCAGGCGTTCTCCCTGGCCTGCCGCTCGGCGGCCTTCCACTGCTTCCTGCGCTCGGTGCGCAGGCGGGCGTCGCCCCGGGACCGGTTCCACTCGGCCTCGCGCCGGAGCCTGTTCCAGCGCTCCAGGCGCCGCACGTCCAACTCGCCCTCGTCCACGGCGGCGTTGACCGCGCAGCCGGGCTCCGCGTCGTGGCGGCAGTCGCGGAAGCGGCACTGCTCGGCGAGGCCGGCCACGTCGGCGAAGGCCCGGTCCACGCCCTCCTCTGCGCCGGGCACGTCGATGCGCCGCACGCCGGGGATGTCCAGGACCAGCGCGCCGCCGGGCAGTCGCAGGAGCTGGCGGTGGGTGGTGGTGTGCCGTCCCCGCCGGTCCTGGCGGATCTCGCCGGTGTCCATCAGCGAGCGCCCGGCCACCGCGTTGACCAGGCTGGACTTGCCCGCGCCGGAGGTGCCCAGCAGCACCCAGGTGGCGCCGGGCAGGAACCGGGCGGAGAGCTCCTCCAGCCCGAGGCCGGTGTGCGCGCTGACGGCGTACACGTCGGCGCCCATGGTCACCGACTCGACGAGTTCGAGCACCTCGGGGAGGCGGTCCCCGGCCATCTCGGCCTTGGTGACCGCCACGACCGGGGTCGCGCCGCTCGCCCAGGCCAGGCTGAGGAAGCGCTCCAGGCGGCCCACGTTGGGCCCCTGGTCGGCGGCCTCGCAGATGAGGACCGCGTCGATGTTGGCGGCCAGCACCTGGTCGTGCGAGTCCTTGGCCACGCCCTGGCGGACGAGGCTGCCCGAGCGTTCGAGGACGGCCTCGACGAGCCAGACGTCGCCGGAGCGGCGCACCGCGACCCAGTCGCCGCTGCACGGGGCGGTGGACGGGTCGGCCTGCGCCGCCTTGGTGACGGCGGGCGAGTAGTCGGCGGCCGCCTCCCGGGGGAGGCGGACCACCGCCCCGCCGCGGCGTGAGGAGGCCACGCGCGCGGGGAGCAGGGGATGTGCGCTGGCGGAGGCGACGGCGTCGAAGGCCCGCTCGACACGGTGGTTCCACCCCAGCGGGGTCAGCGGATGGACGACGGAGGTGTCTGTGCTGCTGTACGTACTCACGGCGGACTCTCTACGGGGCGAGCGTCCGAGGGGTCTTCGTCCTCAGGGCTCGCGAGCGATCGGGAAGGTCGGTGTGGAACCACTCGTGGGGACAGCCATGGCTCTACTTCCTCTCCGTCGTCGTGGGCCGCCGTGATGCGGCGCTCCGGCCCGGCGAGTCTAGGACCGGGGCCCCGGCCCGTGCCACCGGTTTTCCCGGCCGCGGGTCCGCTCAGCACGGGTCCGGTCCGGCACCGGGCCAGACCCGTGTCGCCTGGTTCAGCGCCGCCTGGTCCACACGTCTTCGGCGCCGCCCGGCACGGCCTGGGGGCCGGTGGAGTGCCGGGGCGCGTACCCGTCGGGAAGCGTGTCCGACCCGCCCCCGGGGCGCCCCGGGTCGGCGTGGACCGGGCGCCGGCCGTAGTCGGGGCGCTCCTCCTCGGCGCCCAGGAGGAGGAAGAGGCTGCAGATCAGCAGGAAGACGAACAGGCCCACGATCAGGGGCAGCACCAGGTCGGCCGCGGTGGCCCCGTCCGGGGACCCGAAGCGGGAGAACTGCGGCTGCGTGATGTGGACGCCCATCATGCCGGTGTAGTGCATGGTGCTCACCGCGACCGCCATCACGACGGAGGCGCCCGCGACGGCCACGTGCCCGCGCAGCCGGGAGGCGAACCACAGGGCGGTGGCGGCGGCCACCAGCGCGATGGCGCAGGCCAGGGCGACGTACAGGGGGTCGTGGTGGATGTCCCCGTGGACGTTCATCGCGTACATGCCGGTGTAGTGCATGGCGACGATGCCGGCCCCGGCGACGAGTCCGCCGAGCAGGAGCCACGGGGTCGTCCTCCCGACGGTGGCCACGGTGAGCGCGACGGCGATGACCACGATGGCGACGACACCGCTGACCACGGTGAGCACGGCGTCGTAGCGGACGGCGACCCCGGGCGGGGAGAAGCTCATCATGGCGATGAAGTGCATCGACCACACGGCCATACCGCCGAGCGAGATGGCGGCCAGGACCAGCCACTGCCAGCGCACGGGACCCGTCGCGCGGCGCGCGCGTATGGCGAAGGAGAGCCCGAGGAAGGAGCCGATCACCGAGACCGTGAAAGCGATGGCGGGGGTTGTCCAGTCCTGGGCGAGGTGGTCGAGCACAGCTCACTACTTTCCATGACCTTGGTCACAATTCGGCCGGGGTTATGGATAGTAAGGAAATTGCCGCTGTGGCGCCAGGGGTGTTCGCCAACGCGTTGGACCTGATGTGGCCAGCGACAACGCAGTGAATCAGGTACGTGACACTCGGGCACGGTGGCGCGGAATCGGGGTCGGAACCAAGCTCGTAAAAAGGCCGGAATCAGAAAAAAGGTCGGAATCAGGACCCGGGCCGAAACGGGGACCGGGGAGCGGTCACGCTCCGGTCGGGACGCGGACGGGCGGTCCGGGTGCGTGCCGGGACCACCGCACGGGTCCTACCTCCGGCGGGTCCACACGTCGTCGGAGCGGTGCCGCGCGGTGTAGGACTCGTCGTCCTCGGGGGACACACCGGACTCGTCCCCGTCCCCCGCGGAGGCCTCGCCGCCGCTCCGGGGGTCGCTCACGTCCAGCATCAGCAGCAGGCTGCACACCATCAGGAAGACGAACAGTCCGATGACCAGCGGCAGCAGCAGTTCGGAGGTGGTCGAGCCGGGAAGCGGAGCCGGGCTCGGGGACTCCTCCAGCGTGACGTGCACGCCGAACATGCCGGTGTAGTGCATGCAGGTGACCGCGACACCCATGACCAGGGACGCGGCGAGGGTCGCGAGCGAGCCCTGCAGCCGCAGCGCGAACCAGAGGGCGACCGTCGCCGCGACCAGGGCGATGACGACGGCCAGCACCACGAACAGCGGATCGTGCCCCATGTGGCCGCGCATGTTGATGGAGGCCATGCCCATGTAGTGCATGGCGACGATGCCCGATCCGGCGATGGCACCACCGGCCAGCAGCGATCCCCGTGTGCGCCGGGTGATGGCCAGGTACAGGGCCGCACCCGTGACCACGACGGCGAGCAGACCGCTGGCCACGGTGAGCACGATGTCGTAGCGAAGGGCCGTCCCGGCGACCTGGAAGCCCATCATGGCGATGAAGTGCATCGACCACACGGCGGTTCCGCCGATACACGCCGCGCTGAGCACCAGCCACGCCCAGCGGACGGCTCCGGCGGTTCGGCGGGCCCGGACCGCGAACACCAGTCCCACGAACGAGCCGATGACGGACACGGCGTAGGCGACCGCGGGTGTCAGCGGCCCCTGAGTGAAATGGTCGATCATGGCCGCCGCTCCCGGCTTGTCGGATATGAGGGCTTTCCGTAGCGGCACGATCCTAGGGAGCACGGGTCCTCGACGGGTCACACCGCGGTCACGTCCGGACGTCGGGGACGGGCGCGGTCGTGTACGGCCCTCGACCCGCGCCGGGAGCGCCCCGCGCCGGGAGTCACTCCGCCAGGTGCGTCCGGGAGACGCTCAGGCCCGCGAAGGCGATCCTGGCCAGGGTGTCGGCGATCTCCGAGGAGTCCAGCCCGCGGTCGGGCTTGTACCACTCCGCGATCGAGTTGACCATGCCGAACAGCAGGCGTGCCGCGACCGCCGGGTCCACGTCCGGGCGGATGTCGCCCTCGGCGGCGCCCTCGCGCACCAGGTCGGCGATCAGGTGGTCGAACTCGCGGCGGCGGTCCAGGGCGCGCTTTTCCACCTCGGTGTTGCCGCGTACCCGCAGCAGCAGGGTCACGTGGGGCAGCTCCTCCACCAGTACCCGCACGCTGCCGCGCAGTACGTGCTCCAGGCGGTCGACGGCCGGACCGGTGGTCGAGGCCTCCTCGCGGGTGACCGCGAACAGGGCGTCCATGGCCAGGTCCAGCGAGCGGCGCAGCAGCTCGGTCTTGCCGGTGACGTGGTGGTAGATGGCCGACTTGGTCACGCCCAGCGCGCGCGCCAGGTCCTCCATGCTCGTGCCGTCGTATCCGCGTTCGTTGAACACGCGTGCGGCCACGCGCAGGACGGAGTCGGCGTCGTGGCCGGGGCGGCCCGAGCGCCGCCGCCCCGCGGCCCCGCGGCGGGAGGAGACTGGTTCGGCAGGGGAAGATCTGGACACGGTTGTCGAATCTACCTGGTGGAGGCGGTCCGGTGTGCGGGGCGGCCGAAGGCGCCGCTCCCGTGTCCCGGTCCCTCCGCGAGGATTTGTTAACTTAACGAACGGTCGGTCAGTAAAGATTCTAGCGCGGACCGTCGCCGTCCGCGGCCCGGAAGGCCCGGCGGTCGCCGAAGCGCGGCCGCGCTTCGGGTCCGGGTCTCGGCGCGGGCGCAGGGAGCACGAAAAGGTTTCCCAAAACACAGGAAAGTGACTGCGCGAAACGTAGTGCGTGGTCACAGCGGCTTTCCTGGCGACGCGTTCCCGGGTTCCGGGGGAAGCGCGCTACGGGAACGTTAAAAGCACTTGATGGGTTTCTAGGCACAAGAGTATTTTGGTCCTCGTTTGACGGTATAAGTCCTGATTTGCCCACGTCAAGAATGAGGGCCTCAATGGCTATCACCCGTCGTGGCGCCCTGCGCGCCTCACTCGCCGGAGGGATCGGCGCCGCGGTCTCCGCGGTGGCTCCGGTCCCCGCCTGGTCCGCACCCGCGTCCCCGCCGCGCCCGGGGGACGCGGCGGCGTCGCTGCGCCTCCTCGAACAGGGGAACAGGCGCTGGCGCCGGCACGCCTCCCGCCACCCCAACGAGGGCCGTGGCCGCAGGAGGGAGCTGGTGCACGGACAGGCCCCCTTCGCCGTGGTCCTGGGATGCGCCGACTCCCGGGTGCCGCCCGAACTGGTCTTCGACCGCGGCCTCGGCGACCTGTTCACCATCCGATCCGCCGGGCAGGTCCTGGACGGGTCCGTGCTCGGCAGCATCGGCTACGCGGCCGAACACCTGGCGGTCCCACTCATCGTCGTCCTGGGGCACGCCTCGTGCGGCGCGGTCACCGCCGCGGTGGAGGCGCACCGGACCGGGGAGGTCCCCCGCGGCCACGTCGGCTACCTGGTCGAGGAGATCCTGCCGGTGGTCGACGCCACCCCCGACGACGGCGGCGACTTCGTGGACGCCTGCGTCCGGGCCAACGCCGTGCACATCGCGGACAGGCTCCGCGAGGACGAGGACCTGCGCGGGCTGGTCGAGTCGGGGAGCCTGGACGTCGTCCCGGCCCGCTACGACCTGGAGACCTCCGAGGCCGTCTGGCTCTGACGCCCGGGCCACTCCCGCCCCGCCGTCCACCGCACTCCCGTACCGCCGCACTTTCGCACCCGTCGCCCACCGCACTCCCGTACCGCCGCGCCGCCCACGCCCGGGACTCCTGCCCGGGCTCGGGCCACAGGGCCCGAAAACCCCACACGACGAGAGAGGTGATCGTCCGGAGCGCTCCGGACGATCACTTTTGTCTTCGGGGCGAACCGCGCATTCCACCCATGTTTCCTTTCTGGTGAAAGAAACTCCTTATCCCTGCCAAGCAGGCACAACGGGAAAAGTTAGTGAAAAGCCTGCGGTGCGGCTGCCCCTTCCTTATTCTCGTGATGTCCACAAAGGGCAGTTCGCCTGGTTCGCCAAGGGCCGTTGGAAGACCCGGCCCCGCTTCGCAAAGGATCGCCGTGCGCCTCGACCAGCAGATGCGGGAGATGCTCGAAACGCCCGGTGTGCACAGTGTCTGCCTCGTGGACTGGCGAGGCGGACACATCCTCATGCACGCCGGCGCCGACGACCGTGCCACGGACACGGCGGAGATCGTCCGGGCCATCCGCGGCGGTCCGCTGTGCGCCGCCCAGGCTCTGGAGGACGTGGTCGTCACCGACGCCGACCACCACCTGCTGTTCGCCGTCCTGGAGGACTCCGACCTGTGCGTGCAGGTGCGCATGAGCAGTACGGAGGGAAACCTCGGTTTCGCCCTGCGGGGGCTGCGCCGACTGGCGCGCACGGCACGGGTGCCCCCGCAGCCCCCACAGTCCCCGCAGCCCCGACGCGACTCCGACCACCCGCCCCGCCGCGGCCGGGACCGGCCCCGCCCCGCCGCCCGGGTCGCCGCGCCCGTGGACCGCAGGGTCCTGGAGCGCGTCGTCACCGCGCTCCGCTCGCTGTCCGTCGACGGTTCCCGGTCGGTGTCCGCGTGACCCCTGGCCCGTCCCGACGCGGTGTCGCGGTCCTGCGCCACTGGATGGCCGACAAGGCGTCGCGCCGACGTACCCGAAGGAGAGAGAAGGACATGACCAACATCGAGACCGGACTCAAGGAAATGATGGAGATCGACGGGGCGGTCGGTGCCGCCGTCGTCGACTACAGCAGCGGGATGGCGCTGGGAACCCTCGCCGCGACCAACTCGCTCGACCTCACCGTCGCCGCGGCCGGGAACACCGAGGTGGTCCGCGCCAAGATGCGCACCATGGACCAGCTCGGGCTCAACGACGCCATCGAGGACATCCTCATCACCCTGTCCGGCCAGTACCACGTCATCCGGCCCCTCACCAGCAAGAAGGGGCAGGGGCTCTTCCTCTACCTGGCCCTGGACCGCTCCCGGGGCAACCTCGCCCTGGCCCGGCACCGCCTCAAGGCCATCGAGGAGACCCTGGAGGTCTGACCGGGTGCTCCGCGGGGACCGGGGAGGAAGCCCCGGTCCCCGCGTCCGCGCCCTTCCCGCCGCCGTGCCCGCCTCGCCTCGGAACCCGTTTCCGGGTTCGTGGGCGATGGGGCAGAATGCCGGTGTCAGCCCCCGACGCCGCAGGGAGACCCGGTATGTTCCGGATCGTGATCAGCCGCCTCACCGACGACGGACTGCGCATCACCCCTGAGCGCAGAAGCACCGCCATGTCCGTCGACGAGGCGGTGGGCGCGGTCGAGGAGTACCTGCCCACCGTGGACACCGCGGCCTTCGGAAGCGGCGCCGTGCAGAGTTCCGTCAACCGGGTCAACGACTTCCGCCACGACGTCTCCACCGCGGACGGCGACCACTACCGGGTGGTCATCGCCCCCATGATGTGAGCCCTCGCGCGCCGCTCCCGGACCCGGCCGGCCGGGGCGGGCGAACCGTCGCGCCGGGCGGTCCGCCCGTCCGGGTCAGTCCGAGCCGAAGGCGGAGTCGAAGGAGGCCTCCGGCTGGTCGTAGGCCTTCGACCGGACGAAGTCCACCGCCTCGGCGGCCCCGACCAGCCGGTCCATGCCCGCGTCCTCCCACTCCACCGAGATCGGCCCCTCGTAGCCGATCGCGTTCATCGTGCGGAAGCAGTCCTCCCAGGGCACGTCGCCGTGCCCCGTCGACACGAAGTCCCAGCCCCGGCGGGGGTCGCCCCAGGGCAGGTGGGAGCCCAGCCGCCCGTTGCGGCCGTTGCCCACCCGCTTGCGGGTGTCCTTGCAGTCCACGTGGTAGATCCGGTCGCGAAAGTCCCACAGGAACCCGACCGGGTCGATGTCCTGCCACACCATGTGGCTGGGATCCCAGTTCAGGCCGAACGCGGGGCGGCGGCCCACCGCCTCCAGCGCCTTCTCGGTCGACCAGTAGTCGTAGGCGATCTCGGAGGGGTGCACCTCGTGCGCGAAGCGCACCCCCACCTCGTCGAACACGTCCAGGATCGGGTTCCACCGGTCGGCGAAGTCCCGGTACCCGGCCTCGATGACGTCCTCGCCCACCGGCGGGAACATCGCCACGTACTTCCAGATCGCCGAGCCCGTGAAACCCACCACCGTGGACACGCCGAGCCTCGCGGCGGCGCGCGCGGTGGTGGCCATCTCCTCGGCGGCCCGCCGGCGCACGCCCTCGGGCTCCCCGTCCCCCCACACCCGTGCGGGCAGGATGTCCCGGTGGCGCTGGTCGATGGGGTCGTCGCAGACGGCCTGGCCGAGCAGGTGGTTGGAGATCGCCCACACACCCAGCCCGTGGCGTTCGAGCACGTCCAACCGGTCGCGCACGTACGCGTCGTCGTCGGCGGCCCGGGTGACGTCGAGGTGGTCGCCCCAACAGGCGATCTCCAGGCCGTCGTAGCCCCAGGAGGAGGCCAGTGAGCACACCTCCTCGAAGGGCAGGTCGGCCCACTGTCCGGTGAAGAGGGTGACTGGTCGTGGCATGTCGGTGCCTTCCGTGCTCGGGTTCGGGTGCTCTGGGCTCAGTGGTCGTGGCCGCCTCCCGAGCCCGGGTCCCTCCCGCTCCCGGCCTCGGCGCCGTCGGGTCGGAGGGCCCCGCTGCCGGGTGCGGCGGGCAGGTACAGGTGGACGTGGCCGTGGCCGGTGTCCACGCTGGCCATGTCGAGGTGGGTAGCGGCCACCGACCACGAGTGGACCGCCTGGTCCCGCAGGTCCATGGCGATGTGGAGGACGTCCATGCGCAGGTCCTCGTCCTCGACCAGCGCGGCCCCGGCGTAGGTCTCCACCGACATGGACAGCAGTCGGACGGAGGAGGTCAGGCCCGCCTGGGTGGCCTCGTGGACGGTGCCGTCACCGGACGGCTCGCCGAAGTGCTCCGCGGCCTCCTGGACACTGGTGCGCCAGGAGTAGACCACCGAGGCCTCGGTCAGGTCCAGGGGCGGATGGGAGCCGTCGGTGGGCAGGAACTCCTCCATGGCCTCCACCACGGGAACCAGTTCCTCATGGGCGGTGCGGGTGTGGCCGACGAGTTCGCCGACGCGGTCGGCGTCGGGCCGGTGGGCGGCGGCCGCGCCGGGGGCGGACTCGGAACCGCCCCCCGCGGCGGCCTCACCGCTGAGGAGGACGATGACGGCGCCGGCCATCGTGAGTGAGGCCCCGGTCAGCCACCAGGTGGCCGGGGTGGTCGCCACCGGGTTCCGGTTCTCGGGGGTCCCCGGTGCGGGGTCGGAGGGGGACTGCTGTTGTGCGGACATCGTGACGTCTCCTGTTGGGGAGGGAGCCGCCCGACTTCAGTAGGCGCTTTCCGGTGGGCGCGGGACCGAGCGGGGGGTGCGGACGTTGCCATCCTGGCCTGTCGCCGGCGGTGGTGCGGACACCGCGGCGGGCGTGCCGCCCGGAGTCCGCACGGCTTCACGGAGGGGGCGCCGCCTGGCAAGGGGGTTCCTCCCGTCGGGTCAGGGAACGAAGGAAGGCCAGGCCGTCGACGGCGAGCGCGTCCTGGCTCGCCGCCAGCGGTCGCCAGACGGAGGCCGCCGTGGCGATGCTGGCATTGTCCGCCGTGAACGACTCGATCACCAGGGGGCCTTCGTACCCCGACGCGTCGAGCGCGTCGATGATCCCGGGCCAGTCCAGGTGGTCGGCGCCGGGGGCGCCCCGGTCGTTGGCGCACACCTGCACGTGCTTGACGTGTCCGGCGGCCCGCCTGATCGCCGCCGCGACGTCCCGCTCCTCGATGTTCATGTGGTACACGTCCAGGGCCAGCCCGCAGTGCTCGGCGGGCAGGTCGGCGAGCAGTTCCAGCCCCTGGTCCACCGTGTTGACCACGCTGGTCTCGTACCGGTTGAGCGGCTCCACGGCGAGGGAGACCCCCGCGGACGAGGCGTGCCCGACCACGGGGGCCAGCGCCTCGGTCAGCTCGGCGGCGATCCCCGCCCGCTCTCGCGGGGACATCCGCCAGGTGCGGCCGACCGAGGCGTAGGCCGGACCGGCGATGACGGAGGAGCCGACCGTCACCGCCGCGTCCACGACCCCTCGGAGATAGTCCTGTGTGGCCGACCGGGTGGCCGGGTCGGTGGCGACCAGCTCCCGGCCCGGTCCCATGACCAGTACGACACTGGCCGCCAGGCCCAGCCCGTCCAGCAGGGCCCGGGCGCGCCGGGGGTCCCAGTCACCGGCGTTCTCCACGGGGAGCTCGATCGTGTCGAACCCCCACTCCGCCACGCGGGGCGCGATCCGCTCCAGCGCGGCGTCGGTCAGCGGCGACGTCCACACCCACGTGTTGACCCCCAGCGCCCTCATCTACCTCTCCGTCCACGCCTCGGGGAAGCCCGGCAGGTCCTCGCCGCCGAACTTCGCGTAGTGCAGGGACGGCATGGCCTCGTTGCGCTCCAGGTACTCGTCCAGTTGGTCCTGGCGGACCGGCTCCTGCGGCAGGACCCACTCGGAGGGGACCTCCTCACCGCTGAGGATCATGTCGGCGGCCAGGATCGGGGTCCGCCACTGGAAGTTGGAGTAGACCGGCGCGATCGCGGTGAGGTCCTCCTCCTTCCACTTGCGCATGAAGCTCAGCTCGTCCTCGCCCGAGATCACCGGGTAGGGCTGACCGGCGTCCTCGAAGGCCTCCAGGGCGGCGACGGCGCCGTCCCCGGCGTCCATCCAGATGCCGTCGACCTCGCCGCGCTGGAGGTGCTGGGAGACCAGGTCCTTGATCTTGGCGCCGTCGCCCTCGGTGAACTCGTGGCCGAGCACCTCCAGCTCGCTGTCGGCGAAGATCTTCTGCGCCGCCGCCCAGCGGTGTTCGAGCACGTCCACGCCGGGCAGGATGCGCAGCGCCAGCACGGTCGATCCGGGCTCCAGCTCCTCGACCAGGAACTCGGCCGCGTCCGCGCCGAAGGCGTAGCCGCCGATCGGGTGGATGAAGGTGACCATGCAGTCGGTGTTCACGCCGCGGTCGAAGACCACGACCGGGACGCCGCTCTCGCAGGCGGTCTCCACGGCCGGGGTCAGGGTCGCGGTGGTGGAGGGCGAGATGATGATGACGTCGCAGTCCCCGGAGTCCACGAACGCCTGGATGTCGGAGATCTGCTGGTTGTCGTCGTCGGCGGCGTCGGACACCCGGAACTCACCGATGCGCCCCTCCTCTTTGAGGGCCTCCACCTGCTGCTCCATGGTGATGAAGCCGGTGACGCGCCAGGGGTTGGACACCGAGGCGTTGGAGAAGCACAGCGTCGCGTCCTCGGGCGCGTCGTGGACGAACTCGGAGGTGTCGATCCACTCGGGCTCGATCGCCTGCAGCCAGGGCTGGTCCTCGGGCCCCTCCGGGGTGATATCGCGCTGGGCGAGCTGGGCCTCGAACTCGGCCTCGTCGAACCACTCCTGGTCGGGGGTGAGCCCGGCGCCCTCCACGGAGTCGGTGGGGGTGTCCGTCGTACACGCCGTGAGCATCAGGGTCAGGCCGGCGGCGCCGGCGAGCAGCACGCGGGGGACGCGCATGGATTACCTCCTGGAAGTGCCGAGCGACCGCTCGGTCGGATGGTCCGGTCGCCGTCGCAGGCGCTCCGGCAGTCGAAGGTCGCCCCGGCGGGCGGCGTAGGCCACCGCGGCGATGATGATGAGCCCCTGTACCGAGGGCTGGATCGTCGAGGGCATGTAGAGCTGGTTGAACAGGGTGAACAGGGCCTCCAGCGTCAGGGCGCCCAGGACGGCGGCGACCACGGTGCCGCGCCCGCCGCCCAGTACCACCCCGCCGAGCACGACGGCGGTGATGGCGGTGAACTCCAGCCCGTCACCGACCTGCGCCGTGACACCGGCGTATCCGCCGATGAGGACGGCGGCGACGGTGGCCGTCAGGGAGGAGCCGACGAAGGCCATGGTGCGCACCCGCCACACCCGCACCCCCGAGAACGCGGCGGCGACGTCGTTGTCGCCCGTCGCGACGAGGGAGCGGCCGAAGGGCGAGCGCATGAGGAACACGGCGCCCACCGCCAGTACCAGGGCGATGACCAGCGCCCACGGGAGTTCGCCGAGGAGCGGCACGCCCTCGATCCCGTGGCGCCCGAGGACCCGGAAGGACTCCGAGAGCGCGCCGGTGGGCGCACCGCCCGTCCAGTAGCGGACCGCGCCGAACAGGATCAGCATCGTGCCGAGCGTGGTGATGATCGAGGGCACCCTGAGCAGCGTGGTCACCAGGCCGTTGACCAGGCCCACGGCCAGGCCGAAGAGCATCATGAGGCCGACCACCGGCAGGGTCATGGCCTCCTGGCCGTCGATGAGCCGCGCCGCGATCACCACCTGGGCGCCCACCAGGGATCCGACCGACAGGTCGAACTCCCCGGAGACGATCACCAGGTACTGGCCGATCGCCAGGATCACCAGCGGCGCGGCCTTCTTGGCGAAGGACATCAGCGGCGGACCCTCGAAGAACGACGGGTTCTGGGTGGCGATGACCACGAAGATCAGCGCCAGCAGCAGGGCGACGGTAGCCGTGCCGCCCCGGCCCAGCGCGGCGAGCGCGGCCGGTACGCGGCCGGGACCGCGCGAGCCGCCGGAGCCGCCCGGGCCGCGCACGTCCTGGGTGGGGGTCGGGGTCATCGTCGGCCTCCGAGGGGTTGCGGTGCGGAACCGGGGCCCCGGCCGTGGTCGGGTCCGCGGTCGGGATCGGGTCCGGGGCCCGCGCCGGACCCGGAGCCGGGATCGGACGTGGAACCCGGCTCCGTCCCCGTGCCGGGTCCGGGTGGCGCGGTGCCTCCGGAGGGGAAGCGCACCCTCCTGGCGGGGTGGCCGCGGCGGGCGTAGACCGCCACGGCGGCGATGACGATGACGCCGCGCAGCACGTCCTTGACGAACGGGTCGACCGCCAGCACGTTGAACACCGTGTCGAGCGTGGCGAGGATGAGCACCCCCGCGACCGTCCCGGCCACGCCGCCGCGCCCGCCGAGCAGGTAGGTGCCTCCCAGCACCACGGCCGCGATGGCCTCCAGCTCGTAGCCGCCGGAGTAGACCGTGGCGCTGCCGGTGCCGAACCGGGCGGCCAGCAGCAGGCCGGCCACACCGGCCGTGACCGAGCACAGCACGTGCGCGGTGACCGTGGGCACCCAGGAGCGGATCCCCGAGAGCCGGGCGACCTCGGCGTCGCCGCCCACCGCGTACATGTGGTAGCCCGTCCGGGTGCGCCGCAGGAACAGCACGGCCGCCACCGCCACGCCCAGCATCACCAGGGTGGAGACGGGCAGCACGCCGATCCGGGTGTAGCCGAAGGCCTGGAAGGCGGCGGGGACCGCTCCGGCCGGGCCCTGGAAGTTCGTGTCCAGGTAGCCCTTGATCACCAGCCCCATGCCCAGGGTGGCGATGAAGGGGTTGACCCGCAGCCCGGTCACCACCAGCCCGTTGACCAGGCCGATCAGCCCGGCCGCGCCGAGCGTCGCGCCCACGCCGAGCAGGACGCGGGAGGGGTCCCCCGCCATGGTGGTGGCCGCGATCACGGTGGACAGGGCGGCGACGTAGCCCACCGACAGGTCCAGGGAGCGGCACAGGATGACGAGCGTCTGGCCGATGGCCAGGAACCCCAGCAGGCTGCTGCGGGTGAGCAGGTCGACGGTGTTGGCGGTGGTGAACAGGTTGCCGCCCCGGGCGGCCACGAGGGCCGCGCTGAGCACGAGCAGCAGCACCAGGGCGAGGTAGACCAGGCCGGTGGTGCCCAGGCGCCACCGCGGGTTCCGGGGGAGGGGGGTCGGGGGGCGTGTCACGGGGCGGTCTCCTCCTGCCGTGCCGGGGAACCGCCGCCGCTTCCCCGGGGGGACGGCGCTTCGGGGGACGCGTCGCCGGCGGGCGCCGACGCCCGGGGACCGTGGGCGGCGGGGCCGTCCCCGCCCCCGTGGGGTGATCCGGTGGCCGCCGCCATGACGGCCTCCTCGCTGGACCCGCCGGGCAGCTCGCCCGCCACACGGCCGTCCCGCAGGACGACCAGCCGGTCGGACATGCCGATCAGCTCGGGCAGTTCGGAGGAGATGAGCACGATCGCCACACCCGCCGCCGCCAGCTCGCGCATCAGCCGGTAGACGGCCTGTTTGGCGCCCACGTCGATGCCGCGCGTGGGCTCGTCGAGCACCATCACGCCGGGTTCGGCGGCCAGCCACTTGGCCAGCACCACCTTCTGCTGGTTGCCGCCGGACAGGTAGCGGACCTCCTGGCCGTGGCCGCCGCGCGCGACCAGCTCCACCGAGGAGAGGATGCCCGGGAGCCGCCTGGCCCGCCGGGACGAGCCGAGGGGCCAGACCGCGTCCAGGACCAGGCGCCCGTTGGCCGCGACCGACTGGTTCAGCGCCAGTCCCTGCGTCTTGCGGTCCTCGGTGACCAGCACCAGCCCGGAGCGCACGGCCTGGCGCGGCGAGCGCGGGTCGACCCTTCGGCCGTCCACGGCGACCTCGCCGCGGGTGAAGCGCTCGACGCCGAAGAGGGCGTGGGCGACCTCCGTGCGCCCGCTGCCCTGGAGCCCGCCCAGGCCCAGGATCTCGCCGCCGCGCACCTCGAAGCCGATCCCGTCCAACTGGGTGTTGCCGCCGCCGGCCACCGACAGCCGCACCCTTCCCACGTGTTCGCCGTGCGGCTCCAGCCGCTCGGGGAAGACCGCCGAGACCGGGCGCCCCACCATCTTGCGGACCAGCTCGGAGGGGGTGATCCCGTCGGCGGGGACGGTGTCCACCCGGTACCCGTCCTTGAGGACGGTGACCGTGTCGGCCAGGTCGAAGATCTCCTTCATGCGGTGCGACACGTACAGCACCGCCACACCGCGCTCGCGCAGGCGGCCGATGATCCGGTAGAGCACCTCCACCTCGTGGTCGGCCAGCGCGGCGGTCGGCTCGTCCATGGAGATGATGCGCGCGTCGTGCGAGAGCGCCTTGACGATCTCCACGATCTGCTGCTCGGCCACCGACAGTGACCGCACCCTGGCCCGGGGTGCGATGCCCTCCAGGCCCAGGTCGGCGAGCAGCGCGGCGGTGGCCCGCTCCATGGCCCGGCCGTCCACCAGGCCGCGGCGGAGGATCTCCCGGCCCAGGAAGACGTTCTCGGCGACGGTGCGCTCGGGCAGGAGGTTGAACTCCTGGAAGACCGTGGTCACGCCCGCCCGCTGGGCCTGGACGGGGTGCTCGAAGGAGACCGGCCTGCCCTCCAGCTCGACGGTTCCCGCGTCCGCGCGGTGCACCCCGGCCAGCACCTTCATCAGCGTGGACTTGCCCGCGCCGTTCTCGCCGACCAGCGCGTGCAGCTCGCCGGGACGCAGCTCCAGGTCCACACCGTGCAGCACGCGCACGCCCAGGAAGGACTTGCTGACGCCGCTCATCCGGAGCAGGGGCTCGGTGGTCATCCCCCGTCCACCTCCGGGACGTCGGCCCAGCGGCGCTCGCGGGCCGAGGTCAGCACGGCCTCGGCCAGGACGGCGGCGCGCAGGCCGTCGGCGAACACGGGCAGGCCCTCGGGCGTGCTTCCCGCGATGGCGGCGCCGGTGTCGGCCACCAGCGCGTTGAAGCAGTCCTGGTAGCCCTGCGGGTGCCCCACGGGGGTGGTGGCCAGGCGCGCCGCGTCGGAGCTCAGCTCGGGGTCGTCGCGGGTGATGGTGCCGGTGCGGCCCCGGCTGCCCGCCCAGAGGGTCTCGGGCCGCTCCTGGTCGAAGACCAGGGACCCCTCGGTTCCGGAGACCTCCAGGACCAGGCGGTTCTTGCGGCCGGGGGAGACCTGGCTGATGACGGCTCCGCCGATCACGCCGCCCGCCGTGGCGAACTGGAAGGCCACCAGGTCCTCGGTGGCCACGGGGCGCCCGTCGCGGGTGTCGTTGACGCGGGAGGTCTGGGCGCTGACCGAGGTGATGCGGTCGCCGGTGACGAACTCCAGCATGTCGCACCAGTGGGAGCCGATGTCGCCGAAGGCGCGGGTGGGGCCGCCGAGTTCGGGGTCGACCCGCCAGTTGTCCTCCTCCGGGTACAGGAGCCAGTCCTGGAGGTAGCCGCCGTGGGCGAGGCTCACGCGGCCGATGGAACCGGCGGCGACCCGGGCCCGCGCCTCGCGGGCCATGGGGTGGAACCGGTAGGCGAAGGGGACGACGGCGACCAGTTCGGCCTCCTCCGCGGCGCGGACGAGGTGGCGCGCGGTGTCGGCGTCGGTGGCCAGGGGCTTCTCGCACACCACGTGCTTGCCGGCGGCCAGGGCGGCCAGGCTCAGCGGCGCGTGGAGGTGGTTGGGCGTGCACACGTGGACCACGTCCACGTCGTCGCTGTGGATGAGTTCGAGGGCGTCGGCGTGGGACCGGGCGACGTTGTTGGCGACCCGGAACCGCTCGGCCTTGTCGGGGGAGGAGCCCGTGACCCCGACGACCTCGCCGCCGGCGGCGCGGACGGCGTGGGAGTGGACCCGGCCCATGAAGCCGGTGCCGATCACCGCGGCGCGGTAGGCGTTCGGGGCGGTCGGCCCGGGGTCCGCCACCTCTCCCAGGCTTGTGACCTTCTTCACTGACATGCCGAGAACAGTACGCCGGACTTCTGACGATGGTCAAGCATAAGTTGAAGGGCTGACGCACAGTAGGCTGATGCCGACCGGTCAATAGATCCTGTGCTTCACTGTTCGTATGACGGAAGACGCGCTGACTCGCCCGGGGGGACAAGGCTTGACCGTCGCTCCGACCACCGCACCGGGTGCGGGAACCCTGCTCCAGCTCCTGCGCGACGGCAGGCCGCGCACCCGCTCGGAGCTGGCCTCGGTCACCGGTCTGGCCCGCTCGACCGTCACCCAGCGCGTGGACGCCCTGCTCTCCAGCGGACTCATCGGGCCGACGGGCGAGGCCGTCTCCACCGGGGGCAGGCCGCCCACGACCTTCTCCTTCCGGCCCGACGCCCGCGTGGTCCTGGCCGCCGACCTGGGCGCCACCCACGCCCGGCTCGCCCTCACCGACATGTCCGGGGCGGTGCTCGCCGAGGAGCGCGCCGACCTGGACATCGCTCTGGGCCCCGAGCCCGTCCTGGACTGGGTCGTGGAGAGGGGGCGCGGCCTGCTGGAGGGCGCGCGGCGCCGGGTGGACGAACTGCTCGGCCTGGGCATCGGCCTTCCGGGGCCGGTCCAGCACTCCACCGGGCGCGCGGTCAACCCGCCGATCATGCCCGGGTGGGACGACTTCGACGTCCCCGGCTACGTCCACGACCAGCTCAACGTGCCGGTCCTGGTGGACAACGACGTCAACATCATGGCGATCGGGGAGCACCACACCGCCTGGCCCGCGGCCAGCCACCTGCTCTTCGTCAAGGTCGCCACCGGTATCGGCTGCGGCATCGTCAGCGAGGGCCGCGTCTACCGGGGGGCGCAGGGGGCCGCCGGGGACATGGGGCACATCCACGTCCCGAGCGGAGCCGAGCGGCCCTGCCGCTGCGGCAACACCGGGTGCCTGGAGGCCGTGGCCAGCGGCGCCGCCCTGGCCGCCGCGCTCACCGGGGAGGGCGTGCCCGCGAGCGGGGCCCGCGACGTGGTGGAGCTGTCCCGCAACGGGTCGGTGCCCGCGCTGCGGGCGCTGCGCCAGGCGGGCCGCGACATAGGCGAGGTCCTGGCCGCGTCGGTGAACATGTTCAACCCGTCGGTCATCGTCATCGGCGGCGCGCTCGCCCTGGCCGGGGACCACCTGCTCGCCGGGGTCCGGGAGGTCATCTACCAGCGGTCGCTGCCCCTGGCCACCGAGCACCTGAACATCGTCTCGTCCGTGGCGGGGGAGAGCGCGGGCGTGGTCGGAGCCGCCGTCATGGTGATCGAGCACTGCCTGAGCCCCGAGCACGCGGACGCCCTCATCAGCGGGGCGCTCGTCAACGGGGCCTGAGGTGGTCCATCAGCTCCCGGAACCGGTCCCAGCCGTCCGCCTCCACCCCGTCCCCGATCCGGTACCAGACCAGCGGGGTCATGGGCGAGCCGAAGGCGGTGCCCGCCACCGGTGCGGCCAGCGCCCTCCTCCTGCCGGCCTCCAGCACTCCCTCGGAGCCCACGGCCAGGCCCACGGGGACGGACACACCCGCCCAGCGGGGCGCGTACGCCAGGTCGGCGCGCCCCAGCGCACGGTGCACGGTCATGCTGCGCAGGCCGTCCCGTGAGGCCAGCTCGCGCACGAGGGGTGTGAGGGCCTCCAGGTCCGGCTCCTCCCCGGACCGGTGCCCCACGGAGAACAGGATCCGCTCGCGCACCCCCGACGGCGTGCGCGACACCCTCAGGCTTCCGGCGAAGGGGCGCACCCCCTCCTCCCGGACACCGACGGCCTCCCGGGCGCTTCCGGGGCGTCCGGTGAAGGCCAGCAGGGTCTCGCGCGGGGAGCGGTGCCGCGCCATGGCCGTGACCTGGGCCGCGTCCCAGGCCCGGGACAGGGGTTCGCACACGCCCCACACCGCGGGAGGCGCCCCGGCCAGGTGCTCGGCGAGCAGTTCCACGGTGCCGCCCAGTTCGAGGTGCTCGTCGACCGGGTGGTCGACCCGCAGGTCCACGTGCAGGTGGGTGCCCAGGTCCTCGTCCGCCGACGCCCGGAAGGCCTCGTTCGGGCCCTCCCCGGCGTCCACCCCCGGGTCGGGCACGAACCCGGTAGCCGGGTCCCACACCAGCGGCAGGCCGTTGAAGCCGTCGTAGTGGCGCCCGTCCGGGGCCCGTACGGCCCACGTGGCTCCGGGGCGGCTGAGGAACCAGCGCAGCGCGTGCGTGACGAGGCTCGTGGACGGGGTGACCAGTTGCAGGCCGAGGCCTCGGCGGCCGTGCTCGGCCAGCGCGTCCACCAGCCAGCTGGACAGGGGGACCAGCGGCCGGTCCTGCACGAGTACGGCGTTCCTCGCGGTGAGGACGCTGACCGCCGGGTGGTCGGTGGCCCCGAGGAGGTGCGCGTCGTCCCGGGGCAGGCGGGACTCGGGTTCCCACACCACCCCGCCGTGCCGCTCGACCAGTGCGTGGGCGAACCGCCGTGCCGTCGCCGCCGTGTCGGTGCCGGGCGGTTCCGTCGCCCGGACCTCGACCCACAGGGGCTGGGCGGGAAGGCCGTCGCTGATCCCGTCGGTGAGGAGGCGGTCGGCCTCGGCGGACACCGCGAGCCGCTGCGCCGCCTGCACGGCCAGCACCAGGCGGCCGGATCCGTCACGCAGGTGGACCACGGTGCCCTCGGCGATGAGCCGGACCCGCAGGTCGGGGCCGGCGGCGGCCAGCGCGTCCATCAGGGAGCGGCGGCCGGGGCTCTCGGCGAGCAGGGCGACGACGTCGTGGCTCAAGGGGGTCCTTCAGGAACGAGGATTTTCGTGAGAGGCACGGGAAACGGGGGAAGGGGTGGTGCCCACGTTGTTGGGAGGGCCACCCGAGGAGTGGGAGGAGGACTTTGTCGCCCGGGATGTCTTCACAGGGCCCCCGTGTCCCTTCAGATGGGAAACTCTCCGTACCAGGAGCGTTCAAGGATGTGTTTGGGCAGGTAGCCGGATTCGACGTCGAAGTGGAAGGCGGGATCCTGCCCAGCAGTGTCGTAGGCCAGGCAGGCCAGAGCCAGAAGGGGGATGGAGGTTCCGCCTTCGATTGACTTGGCGCGTTCTTCGTTGGCGGTGCGGAAGGAGCGGAACAACTCCAGTCCTTCTGCCAGGGCTTCGTTGAACTTGTCGCTGTTGCGCCGCACCAGATGCATCAGGGTGTTCAACGGCGGGAAGGTCAGCTTGTTGAGGACCTCAGTGGTACCGATTTCCGCGTTCGCGGGGTCGGACAGTTCCATGGCCTTGAGGAGGTGTTCTCCCAGCCCGGGCCGGTTGAGGACGAAGGCCTGCAAGGCTTCGACCAGGTGGTAGATGTAGGGGTTGTACTGACTTCCCCGGCTCTCCCCGGCCTGGCGCAGGGTCTCGACGGGGATATGGCACAGGGAACGGTAGCGTTCCTGGTCACGGCAGGTCACCGCCAGGTAGAACGCGGTCAGCCAGTTGCCAGCGTTGGTGAAGTAGTCGGGTTCGACCGCGGTCAGGGTGCGTTCCTGGTGGTCGATCATTCGGGTGAGTCTGGTGCCCGGCTCGGTGGTGGAGACGGCGAGAGCGGCCTCGCTCATCTGCATATAGGTGACCCAGGCCTCCCAGGTCTCCAGCTTGTCCACATCGGTGTCCATGGATAGACACAACTCGGCCTGATCTTTAACTCCGCTCAGAGGGCCTCCCGCGTCAAAGGGCGAGTCGATCAGCCATTGCACATAGAATTTACGCCTTTCGGGAACCCTGGCGATGAACTGGGGGTAGTTGGGGTTGCTGATGTCGTGGCGCTCGATGCGGAACGTCAATTTATAGCTCTTCTTCTTGGGATTTCGAAAAGGCCAATGCTGTACCCGGAGTGCTTTTCTCCTTCTTCGGGTTCTTCGCCGAGGGTCTTCTGCTTTTGTTCTGGAGTGATGCCCTTTACTTCTGCATAGTAGAGCTTCCCTTGGGCTCGTGCTGTTTCGATCATTTCTGCTATGTCCAGTTCATTCGGCTCTCCAATCGGTTTCTCTCGGGCTCTCCTCTTCATGTCTTCCGTGGTCGCTTCAAGGTACTCGGGAGTCCCTTGGGAAACTCGCTTGGGCTGGTCGCCTACCGGAATGGTTCTCTCGCCAAGGGAGGTCGACTGGCTGCTCTTGGCCTCGACAATGAGGATACCACCATCCTTGAGGGGCCAAATTTGGTCGAACTGGTAGTTTCCGCTTTTTGGTGCCCCGGGGGTCTTGTAGGGTTCTGTGGCGTCGATTTCAGGAAGGTCAATATTCTTTCCGTCTTTTCCGGGGAGTGAGTGAAGGCCGTCGAACAGGTCCTTGACCGCTACCTTGGCGCCTTCTTCTCCGTACGTCTCGCTATCTTTGGTCATTCTGTTGTGGAGCGGACTGTGTTCTATGTCCGCCTGCAGTACTTCCGGATGGTCGCCAGGGTAGTCCTTGTGCTCCTCCCGCTTATCCTTAAGCTCCTTCTCTGCAACAAGATCCTCCTTGATGGCTTCTCTTCGCCGCTCGGCGTGCTCGTCCATCTCTGAGGTCGTGTTACTGCTGCTCTCGGCTGAGAAATAAACTCTGTCGTTAAGTGTGCGATAGTCGGGCGTGTCTGGCTCGGGCAACGTCTCCATGGCGAACCAGGGAGCAGAGCCGTTGATGCTGGTTAGCTGCGGAATTTTGAATCCGAAAATTTCACGCTGAATCCTGAATCTACTCCCATTGCTGTTGTAAAATTCGAGGAAGTACCTCTCTTCCCCGTTTGCAATTTTCTTGTTGAGGAAGTCTGTAAATCTCTTTGCGAACTCCTTGTGGGGCGTATCTGGCTTCAGTTCTATTTCTTGGGAAATTTCTCTATTGATATCCCTTCTGGATGTTCCGTCGAACTTCCTGGTCTGAAGATCGGCGTCCTTGTCTTCTTTGAACTCACTCTGGGGATATCCGTCTGAGTCCGAGCTGTGGTGCGGCGTTTCCGAGGGAGTGTCGCTGGAGCTGTTGTCGCCGTTGCGGGACACGGAATCAGAGGAGGACGAATCCGTGGTGCGGAGGTCGGTGGAGTCGTCGCGGGCGCTGTCCCGGTCCCCGGGAGTGTCTTCGTCCCGGGAGGGCGTGGTCTCCGTGCGGTTGGTGACGCCGGGCCTGTCGTCGCGCAGGTCGGTGCTGCGGTCATCGTGGTGATCGTCCGGGGTCTCGGGGAACCGTTCGCCGCCGACGCCGGTGAGGTCGAACCTGGCGTCCGGCGCGGAGCCCGGGAGGTCCCGGGAGGCGGCCAGGGTGTCCCCGTCCCCGTCACCGCCGACGCGCGCGAGGGCCCGGTCCGGCTCGTCGGGACCGTGCCCGGTGTTGGCGCGTTGTTCCGGGGTGAGCTCGCCGAGGTCGGGCATGTCCTCGGCGAACCACCCGCCCTCCCAGTCCGCGCCGGGGTCCTTCTTGGCGTCCGGGCTGACATCGGTGGTGTTCTCGGGGTCGTTCCTGACACCGGTCAGCCGGTCGAGCTCGTCCAGCAGTCCCTCGGTGTCGTTGATCTGCTGAACGGTGGGGTCCGTTTCGGCGCCCTCGCCCGACTCGCCCGACTCGCCGGAGGAGTCGCCCCCGACCCCGTTCGGGCGGGGCTTGCGCGCGGGCTGTTCGTCGGAGGTGTCGGAGACCGGTTGGCCCCTGGGGGCCTCGGGAGCCCCACCGGTGGACGGGGAGTCGTGGACGGTGCCGAGCAGCCGGTTGAGGGCGGAGTTCATGTCGGCGAACTGGGCGGACGTGGCGTTGCCGCTGGTGAACAGACCGGGATCCAGGTTGAACACGGGCGAGCCGCTGCCGCCGAAGCCGGGGATGTTCGCGGGCAGTCCCGTGTCCGCGCCGGACACGCCGTCGGATCCGCTCCCGGAGCCGCCGCGGCCGCCCATGCCGTCGAGGATGGCCATCCCGCGCCAGGCCATCAGCGGCACACCGACCACCGAGCCGATGCCCGTGGCCGACAGGGCCGCTCCGGCCGCCATGACGCCGATGTTGAGCACGGCGGTGCCGATCACGTAGCCGGGGCGGTCGCCCCATTCTTCCCAGGGCACGACCGAGTGGGCCAGGTCCTTCCACGCCGAGACGGCCACGTCGCCACCGGCCCAGCCGTAGCTGTCGGACTCGGCGTCGTACATGCCCGCCAGCGACGCCGCGGACTGCATGTTGTCCTCGTGGTACTCAAAGAAGGCATCGCCCCAGGACATCTCGAACCAGCCCTCGGAGCTGTGCGCGCCCACCATCGCGCCGGTGCCCTCGACCGCCCCGACACCGAAGTCCCACACCGCGTCGCCGACGTCCACCGCCCAACTGCTGTCGACCTCGGCCGGGGTGCCCCACTCCATGGGCACGCCGGACAGGTCGGCGTCGAGGCCGTAGACGAACTCGCCCGCGGCCGGGCCGTTCGCACCCACCTCGGAGCCCTCCACGAACTCGGTGCGTCCGTCGATGCCGATGTTGATCTTGTTGGCGCAGGTGCGTTCGGCCTCGTTGTACTCGGCGGTCAACCGGGCGGCCTCTTCGATGAGCGCCGTGTTCTTGTCGACGTTCTCGCTCTGGTCGCCGAAGAAGCCGTCGGCCTCGTCCCAGTCCTCGTCGTCCGCGATCTCGGCCAGGAAAGCCTCGGACCGGGTGGTCAGGCCGTTCCAGCGGATCTTGAGGCTGCGGACGCTCTCGGCGAAGTCCTCGATGGCCCCGGCCACACGGTCGGTGGCCATCTCGATGACGATGCCGCTGCTGGAGACCGGGGACAGGGCGCTGTAGAGGGTCTCTGCCTCGGGAGCGGTGTAGCACTCCGACAACCCGGCCCAGGAGGAGGTGATGTCCTCGCCGCTTCCGGCGACGTCGACTCCGGAGCCGCGCAGGCTGCGGGCCAGTTCCTCCAGTTCGGTGGGCACGGCCTCGGGAACGGCGAACGCCGAGGGATTGATCTTGCCGTCGCAGTCGATGGGAGGGCCGTCGAACACGGTGAGGGGCTCCTGGTGGGGGAGGGGAGGCGGGGGAAGGAGGTCAGCGGATCATGTTGGGGCCGCCGCCGGGCTGGGTCACGGGTTCTGGGACCACGCCCGCGTTGCTCTGGGCCTCCAGCGCCATCTCGTGGTTGCCGTTCACGTAGGCGGTGGTGGCGTCGCCGGCTCCAGTGAGGCCGCTGATGGTCTGGGAGACCATGTCGCCCATGACGCCGAAGTAGTGCCCGGCGAACTCGCCCAGGGCGATGCTGACCGGAACGCTCCTGACCCCGGTGCTGAGGTCGGTGAGGTGTCCCTCGATGTCCTTGATGTGGCCGGTCAGCCCCTCGGTGCCCTCCTCGTCACCGATGTGCGCGGCGGTGCTGGAGAGCACCGCGCCGACGTCTGCGGGCCGGATGTTCCAACCGGACACCTGGATCACTCCTTACGCGGACCGGGGGAGAGGGCTGCTCGCCGTGGGGGCACGGCGCCGTCCTCGCTCCGCGGGGACTCACCTTTGGTCCTGGAAGGTGTGCGGAGAGTAGGACCCGTCCTGATTCTGTCGTCACGTCGGACATTCCGCCCGTGGCGTTTCAGCGCTGGACACGGGGCTGGAGGGTGCTCCCGTGGCGATCGGGGGAGGTCAGGCAGGGTGCGAAGCGGCAGAGGGGCCGGTGTGGCCACATCCGGCCCCCTGGGGTGATCCGGGACACGGGGGTACGTCGCGGGCGCGCCGACTCCGTGACCAGGGGCAGGAGGGCAGGGAGGCCAGAGTGCCAGACTCCGTGACCAGGGAGCCCAGGGGCCAAGGGAGCCAAGGAGCCAGGGAGCTCAGGGGCCAAGGGGCCGAGGGTCAGGGACCAAGCTCCGTGGCCGGGGCCGGGGCACACCGCGGGGAACCGTCGACCGCGGCGCCGTGCCCTGTCCGTATCCCGGGGGCGTCCGTGCCCCGCCGTCCACGGGAACTCGGGGCGGTCCCGCCCGCAGAGGGCGGGGGCCGCGCCTTCACCGCTCCCCGGGGCCCGGACACGCGGAAGGGGGCGGAGCCGCTCGGCTCCGCCCCCCTCTGGCGCCACGGGTCAGGGGGACGCCACGGGTCGCCGGGGTCTCGGGCTACCCGGCGTGCTCGTCGCCCGGAGCCCTTCGGCTCTGCCTGGCCCGCTCCGCCTCCGCGTCCATCTCCTGGGCGCGGACCTGGTTCCTGCGGTACTCGTCCTGCCTGACGTCGGGAAGGATTCCCTCGTGTCGCAGAACGGGGTCCTCACCCTGCGGGGGCTCCTTCGGGTCCACGGGCTGCGTCTCGTCCCTGGGCATCGGCTCCGTCTCCCCGAGTGGCCTGACGTTGGCCTCCGACGCCCGCGCCGTGTGCGCGGGGTCGGTGGCCACCGACCTGCTGCTCAGGGTGGCCGAGCGCGCCACGCTCCGCAGGAGGGTGATGATCGCGATACCCGTGACCAGGTTGATCACGGCCGTGGCGATCTGGCTCGGCGTCCCGGCGGCCTCGCTGAACGGGGCGACGGCGGCGATCGCGGTCGCCAGGCCCAGGATCCAGCCGAAGAACTTCAGCGCCCTCGGTGCGCTGAGCAGCAGCAGGTGCATCAGACCCGTGGCCAGCAGGGCGGCGACGGCGGCCATGAGGGCGTACGCGACGGTGCTCGCGTCGCCCAGGTTCCCGGCGTCCTCGGGGGCGAGCACCGGGATTCCGAACACTCCGCGAAAGACCAGGGTGCCCGCGAAGATCACCAGTGCCGCGACGACGGCCGTGGCCAGCCCCCCCGACCACAGGCGTGTGGTGTTGACAGGTCGTTCATTTCCGATCTCGGTCATGCCAGTACCCCCAGATACTGTGCTTCGAGTTCCGGTACTACCCCGCATGTGTCCATGTACTACGGGTAACCGGGAAAACCCGCGTCGTGCCTGGTCAGCCCGCATGCCCTGGAACACCGGCGAAAGCGGTCACGGCTCCGCCCGCCGTCCCGCCGCCCCGCCCGACCACCTCTGCCGTCCGTCCACTCCCGGTGCTCAGCACGTGGAACACTGGAACCATGTCTCACTTCGCGCACGCCCGCGTCGACCTCGACGCGATCGCCCACAACGCGCGGCTGCTCCGCGAGTGCGCCGGCGGCACCCCGCTCATGGGAGTGGTCAAGGCCGACGGTTACGGGCACGGCATGCTCCCCGCGGCCCGCGCCCTGATCGCGGGCGGCGCGACCTGGTTGGGCACGGCCTTCATCGACGAGGCCCTCGAACTGCGCCGGGCCGGGCTCACCCTGCCCGTCCTGGCCTGGATCATCCCGCCGGGCGAGCCGGTCGCGGAGGCCGTCGAGGCCGACGTCGACCTCGGGGTGAGCGACCGCGCGGTCCTGGACACGGTGATCGCCGAGGCGGTGCGCCTGGGCCGCACCGCCCGCGTGCAGCTCAAGGCCGACACCGGCCTCAACCGCGGCGGGGTCAACCCGGCCGACTGGCGGAACCTGGTGGACGCCGCCGCCCGCGCCGAGGACGAGGGGCACCTGCGCGTCTGCGGCGTGTGGTCGCACTTCGCCTGCGCCGACGAACCCGGCCACCCCTCCATCGCGCTCCAGCTCTCCCGGTTCCACGAGGCGCTGGAGATCGCCGACAAGGCCGGCCTGGACCCCGAGGTCCGGCACATCGCCAACTCGGCGGCGCTGCTCACCCTCCCCGAGGCGCGGTTCGACCTCGTCCGCGGCGGGATCGCCGGTTACGGCCTGTGCCCGATCCCGGACTTCGGTGCGACCGGGCTGCGCCCCGCGATGACGCTGCGCTCGCGGATCGCCCTCACCAAGCGCGTCCCGGCGGGCAGCGGCGTCTCCTACGGCCACCGCTACGTCACCGACCGGGAGACCACCCTGGCCCTGGTGCCGCTCGGTTACGCGGACGGCGTCCCCCGCGCGGCCACCAACAAGGGCCCCGTCCTGCTCGGCGGCCGGTCCCGCGTCATCTCGGGAACAGTCTGCATGGACCAGTTCGTTGTGGATGTGGGCGACGACACGGTGGAGGCCGGGGAGTACGCGGTGCTGTTCGGCGATCCCGGAGAGGACCCGGGCGTCCCGACCGCCGAGGACTGGGCCCGGATCCTGGACACCATCCCGTACGAGATCGTCACCAGGGTGGGCGTCCGGGTCCCGCGTGAATACGTCGGCGCCCCGGCCTGAGCGGAGGCGGTACGCGGGGACACGCGCCGGGTCGGCGTGATCGGGCACGGCTCGGCCTCACCGGGCACGGCTTCGGCACGACCGCCCGACCGATCGCCGCGATCCGGTCACGGCTCCCCTCCGCCCCGCCTAATCTGGACAGGGAACGCGTTCCGACGCGCCCATCGGGACACGCCCGACCCGGCGCGTCCCGCAAGCCACGAACCGTCCACCACATCCGAACGAGCAGCGAGCCGATGACAGACGCGACAGCAACCACTCCAGGTGCGGACACCGTCGGTGAGGTCACCGCCGCCACCGACGAGGCCATGCGCACCCTCGGACGCGACCTCGCCGCACTCACCCGCCCCGGTGACCTGCTGATCCTGTCCGGGCCGCTCGGCGCGGGGAAGACCACACTCACCCAGGGCCTGGGCGAGGGCCTGGGCGTGCGCGGACGGGTCACCTCCCCGACCTTCGTCATCTCCCGGATCCACCCCTCCCTGACCGGAGGCCCCTCCCTGGTGCACGTGGACGCCTACCGGCTCGGCGGGGCCGACGAGATCGACGACATCGACCTGGACATGACCCTCCCCGACTCCGTCACCGTGGTCGAGTGGGGCGAGGGCGTGGCCGAGGGGCTCTCCGACGAGCGGCTGGAGATCCACATCGAACGGCACCCCGACGACACCCGCACCGTCCACCTGCGCGCCGTCGGCGCCCGCTGGACCGGTACCGACCTGCCCGGCACCGCCGCCGGGCGCGGATAGGCGGCCGCCCGTGCTTCTCCTGGCCTTCGACACCGCCACCCCGGCGGTCACCGCCGCCATCGGCGAGAGCGGACCCGACGGGGAGTTCACCCTGCGCGCCACCGCGAGCTCCGTGGACGCCCGCCGCCACGGTGAGCTGCTCAGCCCCACCATCGCGCGGATCGCCGAGGAGGCCGGGATCGCCCTGGCCGACCTCGACCACGTCGCCGTCGGCGTCGGCCCCGGCCCCTACACCGGCCTGCGGGTCGGGCTGGCCACCGCGCACGCCCTGGCCGAGGCCCTCGGCGTCCCCTGCCACGGGGTCGCCACCCTGGACGCCCTGGCCTTCGCCACCGGTCGCACCGAGCCCTTCGTCGCCATGACCGACGCCCGCCGCAAGGAGGTGTTCTGGGCGCGCTACGACGACCACCTCACCCGTGTGGGCGAGGTGCGCGTCGACCGGCCCGCCGAACTGGACACCGGCGGCCTGCCGCTGGTCGGCGGCGGTGCCCACATGTACGCCGACGTGCTCGGCGTCGGATCCGCCCCCGTGGACCCGCTCCACCCGGACGCCGCCGCCATGGCCGAGCTCGCCCTGCTGCGCCTGCGCCGGGGCGAGGAACTGCCCGAGCCCAACCCGCTCTACCTGCGCCGCCCGGACGCGGTGGAGCCCGGTGCCCCGAAGAAGGTACGCCAGTGGGTGAAGTGACCGAAACGACCGGTGTGACCGGTGTGCGCCTGCGTGAGATGACCGACGCCGACGTTCCGGCCGTCATGACCCTCGAACGCACCCTGTTCCCGCTCGACGCCTGGAGCGAGGGCATGCTCCGCGGCGAGCTGGCCGAACCCACCCGCCACTACGTGGTGGCCGCGTCCGGTGACGCGGTCGTGGGCTACGCCGGGCTGCGGTTCGTCCCGCCCGAGGGCGACGTGCAGACCATGGCCGTCTCCGAGCAGGTCTGGGGCAGGGGTGTGGGCGGCGCGCTGCTCACCGAGCTGCTCGACCAGGCCGCCCGGCGCGGCGTCACCCACATGTTCCTGGAGGTGCGCTCGGACAACCCGCGCGCACAGAGGCTCTACGAGCGGTTCGGCTTCGTGCAGATCGGTGTGCGGCGCGGGTACTACAACGGTGCGGACGCCCTCGTCATGCGGCGTGTCGCCGGGGAGGGAAGCCATGAGTGAGCGTGACCTGCCCCTGGTCATGGGGATCGAGACGTCCTGCGACGAGACCGGCGTGGCCCTGGTACGCGGCTGCGAGCTGCTCGGGGACTCCGTCGCCTCCAGCGTCGACCAGCACGTCCGCTTCGGCGGTGTGGTGCCCGAGGTGGCCAGCCGCGCGCACCTGGAGGCGATGACCCCGACCGTGCGGCGGGCCCTGGAACAGGCGGGGGCGAAGCTGTCGGACGTGGACGCGATCGCGGTGACCGCCGGGCCGGGCCTGGCGGGCGCCCTGCTCGTGGGCGTCTCCGCAGCGAAGGCCTACGCCATGGCCCTGGACAAGCCCCTCTACGGCGTGAACCACCTGGTGGGACACGTGGCCGTGGACCAACTGGAGCACGGGCCGCTGCCCAAGCCCGCGATCGCCCTGCTGGTCTCGGGCGGCCACACCTCGCTGCTGCTGGTCAACGACCTGGCCACCGAGGTGGTCTCCCTCGGCGACACCGTGGACGACGCCGCCGGCGAGGCCTACGACAAGGTGGCGCGCCTGCTGGAACTGCCCTACCCGGGCGGGCCGCCCATCGACAAGGCGGCCCAGAAGGGTGATTCCCGGGCCATCCGGTTTCCGCGCGGCAAGTGGGGCGACGGCACCTACGACTTCTCGTTCTCCGGGCTCAAGACCGCCGTGGCCCGCCACGTGGAGGACGCCGACCGCAGGGGTGAGCCCCTCGTGGTCGCCGACATCGCCGCCGCCTTCCAGGAGTCGGTGGTGGACGTTCTCACCCGCAAGGCCGTGGACGCCTGCGTGGAGCACGGGGTGAGCACACTGGTCATCAGCGGTGGCGTGGCGGCGAACTCGGCGCTGCGCGCGCTCGCCGAGCAGCGCTGCCGGGAGGCCGGCGTCGAACTGCGCGTCCCGCGCCCGCGCCTGTGCACGGACAACGGCGCGATGATCGCCGCCCTGGGCGCCGAGGTCGTGGCCGCGGGCCTGCCGCCGTCGGCCCTGGACCTGGCCACGGACACGTCCCTGCCGGTGGAGTCCCCGCTGGCGATATAGCGGATCGGCGTACACGTGCGGGGTGGGGAGCGGCTGCTTCCCACCCCGAGTGGTTCCGGTGCCCGGCGTCAGTCGAAGAGTTCCTCGGGGCTGTCGACCTTGGCCGACCTGTGGACCCGGGTCCTCAGAGTGTCGAGGTCGTCGCAGGATTCGATGCGCTGACGGGTCCTGTCGGAGACCTCGAAGCCTCGTGCGGTGAGGAAGAGGACCACGCCCTGGGCGAGTCCCTCTTCAAGGCCTTCCTCGCGGCCTTCCTCGCGGCCGATGCCGACGTACTTACGCGCGAAGTCGCTCTGCCAGTTGTAGGTTCCCACGGACATCAGGTCCTCTCCTTCTCCCGGACGTGCTGGTGCTCCACCACCACGGCCGGGACCTTCTCGGTGCCGTTGCGCAGTACCACGGCTCCGTCGCTGGTGTAGACGCGCGGTTTGCCGTCGGTGCACTCGGAGGAGGTCATGGAGGCCTCCGTGTGCTCGGGCAGTTCGAAGCCGGCGGCGTCGCGGAGCAGGGGGACGACCACCTCCGGGGCGTTCCGGATGAGTTGCAGGGGTATCTCGTGTTCTTCGCTGGGCACAGCACTCCTTGCTGTTGTTGTGAGGCCGAGGGGAATTCCGTGGCCCCAAAAGGTCAGTGGGTGAAGACGTAGGGGCGCAGACCCTGCGGGACGGTGGCCGGGTCAACGGCGAACTCGGCCCACACGTTGGTGCCCAGGTCGCCCCAGGGGACGAGCGGGTGGTGGCCCCAGGCGCGGGACAGGTTCTGGACCAGGAGCAGGCCGCGCTGTCCCTCCGCCCAGTCCCACTCGTCGCCGTCGCGCTCGACCGGGATGCGCGGGAGGCCGCCACCGCCGCCGGAGTCGCTGACCGAGAGGCGCAGGGCGGCGGGGCCGGGCAGGGACAGGGTGCGGACGACCTCGCCGTGCTCCGTGCCGGAGTCGGTGTACTTGACGGCGTTGGCGAACAGCTCCGACAGGCACAGTTGGAGGGCGGCGACCAGGTCGGGGTCGAACCCGGCGAGGTCGGCGGCCAGGTCGTTCCTGACCTGTGCGAGTTCGCGGAGGTTCCCGGAGTAGACGCGGTGCTCCCAGCGCACGGGGCCGCTCATGCCGGGATCTCCTCGCACCGCCGCCGCTGGTCGAGCCAGATGCGGGTCAGGTCGGCCAGTTCGGCGAACTCACCGGTCGTGTCGGGCCGTGGGGGCTCCGGGGGCCTGACCACCCCGAACCGGGGCGCGGGACCGGAGAGCAGGTCGCCGTCCGGGGCGGCCGACCACTGCTGGAGGATGGCGGCGGCGCGTTCCTGGACCTGGGCGAACCCGCGCGCCACCTCGTCGGTCTCGGGCCCGGGGCGGCGGGGCTGGGGAACGCGGGGCTCTGGGATGCGGGTCTGGGCCGTGCGGAGGCGCTCGTGGGCGGCGAAGTAGGGCCTGACCAGGGCGACGTCCTCGGCCGGAACGACCTCTCGCGGGGCTGCCAGACGCGGTGCGGGTGTGGGCGCGGGAAGCGGCGGGGGAGCGTAGCGGCGCACGCGGGTGGAGCGGCGGCGGCGACCGGCCACCGCGGAGTGGCGTCCGCACGGGGAGGAGAGAAAGGCGATCAGCGGGCCCAGGGCACGGCTGAGGAGGGCAGCGCTAAACTGGCGCATGCTGGCAATCCTTGTGTTTGAAGGGATGGAGTTGCTGGCCACGACCCCGGGCGGATTCCAACCGTCGCGGGGTCATTCGTGGTTTTGGAGAAAAGCGTAAGGCATTTCGAGTGTGGACGGCGCGGCTACCGCGAAGTAACGCGGAAAAGATTCTGGATTGGTGCGTTCTCCCAGGTGAGGTGGCTTGGGAGAATCTTTCTCGCTAAAAACACAAAAGCCTCTATCCGGGCATAGGGCACAGAAATGCCCCCGCTCCCACGACGGGGAACAGGGGCCGGATCGACGCGGTTAGCGGTCGCTCTTGACGGAGGAGAGGAAGCCGGACCAGGCGAGGCCCTCGAAGGCGAGGTGGCCGTGGTCGCGGTACTGCGTGTCGCGGACCAGGGTGTGCTCGGGGCCCTCGGCGACCTCCACACAGTTCTGGTGCGAGCCTCCGCTGTAGCTGCTCTTGTGCCACTGGACGTCACTCATGGCGCAAATCCCTCAATCGTCTCTTCGACCAGCCGCAGCGACTGGCCCGGTGGCATCGCCGCTGCCTGCAAGCGGTGGAACCTCAGCTTGAACTCTCCCACGGCGTCGGGATCGTGGATGAACTGGCCCTTGTGGGCCGATTCCGCGTACACGAGCTCCCGCTCGGGAGGAGGATCGAGCACCGTGAACGGTCCGACCAGTCCGGGATGTAGAGGTTCTTCCGTGATCTGCAAGGTTATCCGCTCACGTTTGGCGAGAGCATGGACGTACTCCAACTGCCCGCGCATGACGGGCCCGTGGTCGATCGGCTCGGTCAGGACCGCGCGGCCGATCACCACCATCATCACCGGGGTGTCCGCGCTCTGGAAGCGCTCTCCCCGGGCGATCCGCTCACGCACGCTCGCCTCGGTCCTCGCCTGCGGCTCCCACGGAGTGACGGCGCGCATGACCGCGGTGGCGTAGTCCGCCGTCTGGAGCAGCGAGGGAACCAGGAACGGGTGGAACTCCAGGATGGAGGCCGCCTTCTTCTCCAGCTCCTCCATCTGGCCCAGCCACGGGATCTTGCCCTCCTTGACGAGGTCCTCCCACAGTTGGGCCAGCTCGTCGCCGGTCCCGAGGGCCTTGTCCAGGGACGCCAGCACATCCCGCGCCGGGGTGGTCCGGCCGCGCTCCAGGTTGGACACCGCGGTGCCCTTCACCCCGAGGGCGCGGCCCAGCGTCTCCTGGGTCATCCCGCAGGCCTCGCGCCGCCGCTGGAGGACGCAGCCCCAGCGTTCCTTGATGTCGGTGCTCACCTTCGCCATGCCTGATATTCGCATACCAGAAATGGACAAAAAGGTACTACCGTTCTTTTCTTTCACGCGATGGATTTTCGCAGGAACTCCATCCGCGTGAATGGGATTTCGCGGAAACTCCATTGGAGGAGGCCGGGAGAGCGGCCTGCGGCCAAGCTGGTCTGCGACGGAGAAGCCCAGGTCGAGGGGAGCGGAAGCGATGCGGGACGGTGGCGGCGTGGGTGGGGAGAAGTGGAGTGCGGAACTCCCGAAGAGGATTCCATCCCGGGTTCCGGGCGTCCGAATGGTGAGTTGGGGATCGCTGCCGCAGCAGGTGGCCTCCGCCCGGCTGTGGTGCTGGCACGGCACCAAGCTCAGCTATGACCGGGCCTATCCCCTCATCGCGGTTCTGTCCGAGCTGCACACGAACGCCCTGCGCCACACCGCCTCCGGGGGTCCCTGCGGTCGCGTCCGCATGGAGATGGAGGGCTACCGGGGCATGTTCTGGCTCGCGGTGACCGACGACGGCGCCCTCCCGGGAGCGGTGCCCACCGTCCCCGACCTGGGGGCGGGCTTCGGCCTGCGCCTGGTCGACCGCCTGGCCGCCGGCTGGGGGTGGTTCGGCCTGCCGGGACACCCGATCACCGTGTGGGCCGTGGTGGACCCGCGCGGGGGTGGGTCCCCGGTGCCCGCAGGTGAGCCGGCGGACACCGCCCGGTTGGAGGTCCCGGTCCGGCTGGAGGTCCCGGCCCAGCGTGCCGCCGGGTGAGCCCTGTTTCCCGCCCTGCGGGTCTCGTGCCGTGGCCGCTTCCGGCCAGGTCCGAAACATCACCCCAGTTCACAGGGGCAGCCCGCCATACGTGTCTTCTTTCCTCGATATCGTCAGTTTCGGTAATCGGGTGAACACCGTGGATACTTCCGATTCTCCGGAACGTATCAGCAGCTCAGATGAGGGAAGCAGGTGAAGCCGTGTCGGATGGCACCGGTGTGAACGTTGACGATGCTCACGCGGGCGGAACGGCGTCGGCGGAGGCGGCGGCACGGCTCCGGGACCTGCCGACGGACTTCGACGAGGCGATCCAGGCTGCGAAGAACGCGGTCAGTGGTGCTCCAGGTATCACCGGGTGGATCGCTTTCGGAACGGACCACGAACAGCACATGATCGACGTCCGCAACCACGCGAGGACTCTGGCAGAGAACATCCAGGCAGGTTCCTACGAGGCCGCCGTGACGGACCTGGAGTCGTCGGAGGAGTACCACATCCCCATCAACGGCGCTCAGCTCTACTGATCACCCTTCCCCCACGTACCTTTCCCCAGGAGCCTCATCTTGTCCGCGCTCAGCTACATCGAATGCGAGATCGACCGCGGCACCGTCGCCTCCGCCAGGGATACCTTCGAGGAGCTCTTCTCCCTGATCAGCGGCCGTTCCGTTGAGTACAACACGATCACCACGTCCGTGGGTTTCGAGTTCTCCGACCTGATCGGTGAAAGCCTCAGAGGTGCCGCGAACGAGAACCAGTTCGCCTGGAGCAGCTCGATGCTGGCCTGTATCCACGCCTACGGCGTCCTCGAGAAGATCAGTACCGACGTCAAGTGGTACGAGGACAGGATCGAGGAGATCAAGGAGAACCTCTCCACGGCCCTCGCGAACTCCGCCGAGCCGGACAACCTCAACATCTCCCAGCGGATCATCGAGTCGCACAACTTCCAGGCCGAGGAGGCGTGGCGGGACCTGGAGACCAGGTGTGACGAGATCCAGGAGAGACTGAAGGAGGGCCCCACTCCTGAGAACATCCGGGCTCTCGCTGACGGGGGTTACTTCGGAGCGAACGAGAACATCGGGTTCTACACGACGGGAGACTTCGAGTACTACCACGTCGATGAGGGCCAGGCCGAGGTCATCGCGACCCATATCGGCGAAGCGGTCCTCAACGGCAACGAGGTCAGTATCGATGCGTTGGAGAACAACCCCGAGTACCTCGCGCTGATCTCCGCTGTGGTGACGCGTGGACTGACGGCCCAGCAGAACGGGGAGAAGCTACTGGGCGGAGAGGTCGAGTTCATGGAAACTCTATTTGGAGATCTCGATGCGGCTTCAGGTAATTCAAGTTTTCTGACATTTGCCAATCAGGTGAGTTCTAGCGAGCATATTAGTGATTCGCTTCGCGAAGAGCTAAACCGTGCCCTATCCAATACCATGCTAGTCCTCTCGGACGAGGATATCGGTGGTGGGATGGAGTATCTTCCCCAGGATGTCCAGGACACTGCCTTTGGAGACAAGGTAGATATGTTCGGGATGCAAGACGAAGGTGATATCGATGCACAGGTTTCAGAGCACGATAGCTGGCGCGATAGCTTCTCCGTACTAGGTGATTTCCTAAGCCACTCAGGGCCAGGGATGAAGGGTGGGACAGAGTTCTCCACTGCTCTCCTCGCATCCAGTGCTGCGGATCTTATTCATGGAGAGGCCTGGAGTAACCCGACTGACGGTGAATATCTCCAGAGCATCATTGAAATTGCCAGTCGGAACCCCGAAGCGAATAACATCATAATTACAGGTGAGGATTTTGAAGGGAGCGAGTATCAGTATCATCCGAATCATGAGCATCTAACGCATGAGCGGATTATCGAGACTCTTTATACGCATTCGTGGCCGGATGACGGAGCTGCGGTTAGCGGCATCACTGACTGGATGGGGGAGCAAGCTGATGGCGATGAAGTCGAGCAAGAACGTGCGGGAGAAGCTATGGTCGCATTGATGGAAATATTTAGTGACCCTTCATTTAGTGATGCCCTTTCGGGAACGGGGCACTCGGTCGAGGGTCAGGTAACAAATCCCGACGGCACTGTGGTTGACATGGAATGGGATAACGTATCAGCGGGGCACTTGAACCCAGAACTTGCCTGGGCATGGTCAGATCTCTTTAGCTCATACATCGATGATTTCGCTAGTGGATACGGCACAAATTCGGGTAGTTCCGGTGTTCCCGAGGGGCAGGACCAGACGAGGTGGGACCCGGACCACGGTCTTCTGCTGGTTCCTTCCGATAGGGCAGATTTTATTCAGCAAATAATGGGAGATGGAAATGCGGCCTCTAGGGTATATGCAGAAACCATGGCCTTTGGTCAAGACAAAATGTATGAATATATTGAAGGCCGGAGCTCTGTTGCAGACGAACTCTCTCTGGGGGGAGCCGAGGAGGCGGGGATTCTTCGAGGTCTTATTGACACTGCCCTGGAAGAAGAGGCTGCTACCCGGACGGTAAATGACGGCAAGGACGCAGATTATAAAAATAGGGTAACCGGATACGGGGCAGATATGTTTGGGGCTGCAATATCGGAAATGCCGTTTGCGGGAAGTAGTGTACTGTCTGAGGGAATCAAAATTGGCATTAAGGAGGGCTTCGATATTGAGTCGTACGAAGCGGAAGAGCGAGAGGAAAACAATCGCGGCGAGTGGGAGGCGGAAGATGATTTTATGTTGGCTGCTCTTCGGGGGATTGCGCATGATGATGAGTCTGTAATGGAAGGGCTTCGAGAAAATATATACAGTCCGGTGGTGGAGGACGAAAGAGGGAACTCATATATTCCTGCTGATACTGCTCAATGGAATGTGTCTCCTGGTGAGCAGGGTACTGCTATTGCGAACGGGTGGAGCGAAATAATTAATAATTCCTGGGGGTCAAGTGAATTTAGCACAGGGCAGGCAATGGAGCAGTACATTGATGAGTATAACAGGGGCCGTGGAGAAATGAATGAAGACAGCGTTAAGTCGGATTCGGATGAAGAAAACCCCGATGATTAGTTTTCGGGGAGTATTTTGGATCATGCGTTGGAAGTGTATGGCTAATTATGAATAGAAAAACCATATGGTCAATATCTGTCATGGCAGTCGTGCTTATTTTGGTGATGGTGGTCGGATTACTCCTGTTGCCTGATTATGACGGCGGGCAGGAGGAATCCCGACAGCTGGCTGATTACGAGATCGTTCATGAGGTAACCGGGGATCAACCTGAGAAGCTCCGGGTGCCGACCACGGTCTCTGAGGCAGCCTGGGTGTGGGAGGGAGCGGAGGACAGCGTGCTTCAGGAAGTCCTTCCCGTGCCCACGGGGGCGGTGTTGCACGTCAATGATGGCGCTGTTGGCCTTGACACCCGGAACGGAGAAGAGGTGTGGAGCTACCGGCTTCTTGAGTCCGAGGCTGAGGTCGCGGTATCTCCGGACGGGTCTTTGGTCGCGGTGAGCGCTGGAGGCTTCCTCGCGCTCCTGGACTCCGGAACAGGCGAGGAGCTACGCGTCATCGAGCACGGCGAAGCCGGAGAGGGCCATCTGTCGCTCCAGGAGGCCGGTCTGGTCGCTGATGAGGGACTCGTCATGGCTGGAAGCAGGGACCCGGAAGGAGTCATTGTCTCCTTCGATCCTTGGGAGGGGGAATCAGGGTGGCACAACGAGGACCTGGAGTGCATCGACGGTTCTGGAAATTCGCATGTCGAAGAAGGCTTTCTTACCCCCAGCGGTGTCGTCGTGGTGTATCGGTGCGGTGGAGCTGATCCGGTAATGGTCAGTCTTGATCTAGCCACAGGCGAGGAGCAGTGGCGCCTCGTGCAAGGTCAGGATTTCAACGGCGATTACGAACACTACGATGAGCCTCCGGACGTAAGGTTTGCTCCGGTCGGTGATGTGGCTGTTCTCCAAAACATGGGGCCGCTCCGCGGGACGGTCGTCATCGATACCGAGAGTGGAGAAGTTCTGTCCGATACATTGCCCAGTGAGACTGACAACCACTTGCTTCGTGTCCTCCCCGACGGCTATCTGGCGGTTCGCACTGAGAAGATTGGAGAAGAAGATTGGGAGGTGCGTTTCGAGGTGCGGAGCTTCTCGGGTGATGTGCGGAGTGAGGTTGTCACTGACGATGAAGACTTGGGTGGGACTCTCTCCAGCCAGCTTCCATTGAAGGATTCTCTGCTGAAGTTGAGGTGGTCTGAGGCAGAGGAGAACATGGAGATCGCCGTATTTGACTGGAGTGGTAAGGGGCATGGAGAGTCGATAACACTACCTGTGGAGATCGATCTCAGCGAGGTGCTTAGTGTTGTGCGCAGTGAGTATCTCGTGGGACCGGGAACCTTCCAGGAAGCTCCGGGGGCTGTGCTTCTGCGTGAGTACCCCAACTCGGGAGTGGCGGCTCGTGTGGTTGGCCTGAACTGAACGGGCGCAGAGGATGGGAAGAAGGCTTTCTTGGGAGCGGTCCGCTGTTGTCGCTTCTGCGGTAGCGCTGGTCGGTGCGGGATGTACAGGATCGAATCGGGAAGAACCTGTCGTTGAACATCAAACCTCCGAGGAGCTCGGTGCGCGTGACGCGGTGGAGGTTTCGGGTCTTCGGGGACTTGCTGGTATCACGCCGGACATCGAGCAGGATGTCCTACGACTGGCTTTGGCTCAGTAGTCCGCGGTCGCGGTGACCCCGGAGGGTGTGGTGGGTATTGACCCCCGTATCGGAGTCGAACGGTGGAGCTACCTGGTGTCCGGTGCGGAAGTCGCCGTGGGTTTTCCCTCAGGGGCTGAGTCCGTACTGGTCATGTATGGAGAGAAGGGCCTTTTCCGGGACCGGGTGAGCGAAGTCGTCCTGGATCCCGAGACCGGCGAGATCGAACACAGCTCCACCTTCACCGCTCCCGAAGCCCCGGGAGGAATCCAGGAGATGGCGGAGCTTGGATTCACCGACACACGCATCGTGGTCGAGGATCAAGTGGTCGGATACCAGCGCGGCGAAGAGGAGGAAGAGCTCTGGCACGTTGACCCGGGTGAGTACTGCGGTGGGGAAGAGCTTTCCCCGGAGGACTTCGACGTCGCTTCCGACTCCGAGCATGTCTACCTGTCTGTGCTGTGTGCCGAGGAATCGAAAGCCCATCTGGTGGCGCTGAGCCCGAGCCAGGGCGATGCCGCATGGCAACAGAGCTTTGGTGCTGGGGAACGGGAGTCACCGCCGCAGATCTCCGTGGTCGGTCACGGCCCCTCCTACGGGGCCGAGGTTCATCCGGTCGCGCGGGCGCTCAACGGAGACCTGGGATCCGACTACCTGTATGTGAACTCCGGGAACGGGAAGGTACACAATCCGGACCTGTTCGACCTGGAGTCCATGAACATGCGCTTTCCCGAACCTGCCGGTGACCAGGAACGAGCACCGGCCGCCATTCTGGTGGGAAGCCCCGACAGAGTCGAGATGATGGTGACGTATCTGGCCGCCGACATGCTTGAGGAGCAGGGCATTGTCTCGGTGGAGGAATTTCACGAGGACCTTCTCGTCCGGGAGGACGACGGCTCCGTGCGGCTGACCGATGATCCCGCCGTATTGTCGAGCCGGAATGTCCGCAACCTGTTGTTGGAAGCCTTGGCCCAGATAGGTTCGTAGGACCATCCCGCCTTTCCCCGTACAAGAGGAAGCGCGGACGTGGTCGGCGTTTCCCCAACCCCTCCGGGGAAGCCGGCCCCTTCCCCGAATCTGACGGCCCCTGCCCTCGTCGGCACGGGCCTCCGTGCTGGAAAACCATTTTCCGTGACGGGGACTCCATGTCCCTTCCCCACCCCCTGACCACGTATTCGGTCTTTGCCTATAACACGTCCGATGGCCGAATACAAGACTGTTGACGTGTCCGTATCGAGCACTTAACGTCCTCCCAAGAAAGCGCTTTCCAGCTTCGGAGCGATGTCCGGCGGTTCCGGTCCGTCCATGCCGCGGTACTCCCCGCGCGACCCTCCGGCCGCCCCCTCATCGACCCCCCGCAACCAATCTGGAGACGAACAATGCAACTGAGACCCGTCATCGCGTCCGCCACCCTGCTGGCCGGCACGCTCGTCGCGCTGTCCGGCAGTGCGGCGCAGGCCGAGTCCACCCGTTACGAGGCCGAGGAATCCCCCGCGGTCTGCACCGGCACCATCGACTCCGACTGGTCCGGCTACTCCGGCGGCGGATTCTGCAACGGCACCAACGAGGACGGCGCCTACGCGCAGTTCACCGTGAACGCCCCCGCCCCGGGCACGGCGACGCTGACGGTCCGCTTCGCCAACGGAACCGGCACGGCACGGCCCGCGGACGTCGAGGTGAACGGTTCGACGGCCACGTCGGCCTCGTTCGAGAGCACCGGCGAGTGGGACGCGTGGACGACGAAGACGCTCACGGTGCAGGTGGGTTCGGGCAGCAACACCATCCGGTTCGACCCCACCAGCGGCAACGGCCTGCCCAACATCGACCGCCTCGACGTCGAGGCGGGCGAGGGCGACGGCGACGGGGACGGCGGCGGTGACACGCCGCCGCCGGGTTCCGCGCTGTACGCGGCGCCGGGCGGCAGCGAGAGCGCGGACGGGACGGAGTCGGACCCGACGACGCTCACCTCGGCGATCGACCGCGTCACCCCCGGCGGAACGATCTACCTGCGCGGCGGGACCTACCGCCTCTCGGAGACGGTCACCATCCCGCAGGGCAACGACGGCACCTCGGGCGACCGCACGGAACTGTCCGCCTACCCGGGCGAGACCCCGGTGCTGGACTTCTCGGCCCAGAGTGAGAACTCGTCCAACCGCGGGCTCGCGGTGAACGGGTCCTACTGGCACGTCTACGGCGTCATCGTCGAGCACGCCGGCGACAACGGCATCTTCGTCGGCGGCAGCGACAACGTCATCGAACGCACGGTGACGCGCTTCAACGCCGACACGGGGCTTCAGATCTCGCGGCGCTCCTCCAGCACCCCCGAGAGCGAGTGGCCCTCGGACAACCTCGTCCTGAGCGCGGAGTCGCACGACAACGTCGACTCCGACGGCGAGGACGCCGACGGCTTCGCCGCGAAGCTCACCTCAGGTCCGGGGAACGTCTTCCGCTACGCCGTGGCCCACAACAACATCGACGACGGCTGGGACCTCTACACCAAGAGCGAGACCGGTCCCATCGGCGCCGTGACCATCGAGGACTCCCTCGCCTACGAGAACGGCACCCTCAGCGACGGATCCCAGGCCGGCAGCGGTGACCGCAACGGCTTCAAGCTCGGCGGCGAGGACATCGGGGTCGACCACGTCATCAGGGGCAACATCGCCTACGACAACGGCAAGCACGGGTTCACCTACAACAGGAACCTCGGCTCGATGACGATCGCGAACAACGTCGGCATCGGCAACGAGGAGCGCAACTTCAACTTCGACGGCGGCTCCTCGGTGTTCCGGAACAACACCTCGTGCGACAGCGGGTCCAACGACAGGATCATCGGCGACGCCGACGGCTCGAACCAGTTCTGGTCGGGCTCCAACGGGTCCCGGTGCTCCTCGTACGACGGCGGCCTGGACTGGTCCTTCACCCAGGACGGCCGGCTCGTCGTGACCTTCGGCGGCAGCCCCGTGACGCCGTAACCGGCCTCGGAGACCGACCTCCTCGACCACCGGTCCCCGCGCCCGGGCGCCGACCCGCACCCGGGCGCCGGGAACGGCGATGACCCTGGCCGGCCCATTCGGACGAACCGGATGGGTCGGCCAGACCACGTACCCCCCGTCCCCGTCCACACCTCTCACATCGCTCACCGGGGGTGTTCTCCGAGAGTGGGCGGGGTAGTCGGGCCGTATGGACGCGACCTCACGGCGCAACGGCGCGCGGACGCCCCTGCCGACCATCACCGGCCTGGCCGAACTGGCGGAGCTCGTCTCCGAGCACGACCGCCTCTACCTGCGCTACTCCGACGGTCCCGACCAGGACCGCCGCTCCGTGAGCAAGGACTACGAGAGCGGGCTCGAACTCCCCGGGCTCTCGGTCACCGTCCTGACACCGGAACCCTGGTGGACCCGCCCGCCGGAGGACTGGCTCGCCCGCCAGGTCCGCAAGTACGCCTCGCTCGTGGAGGAGGACCCGGAGCGGTGCGGGTGGGTGCTCCAGGGGCGCACCGTCGCCCACGGCCCGGACCACGAACCGCTCCTGGACGACGTCCGGCCGATCGCCTACCTCTCCGAGGACGTGATGGAGGAGGCACTGGACAGGTACCGGCGTGACTTCGAGGCGGGGCGCAGGCCGACGGACCCGTAGGCGACCGGACCACCGGACCACTCGGACCACTCGGACCGCCCGGCCGCCCGAACCGCTCGGTCACCCGAACCACCGGACCACCGAACCACTCGGACCGCCCGGACCATCCGGCCGCCCGGGCACGGCCCGGGGGTGGAACCGGGTTCGGTCGCCGTGGTTGGCTCTGGGTATGTTCGCTATCACCGCAGCACGCATCGCGCCCGAGGACCCCGTCTCCGGCCTGGAGGCGGGCGAGCGCCCCGACCCCGAGCCCCGCGAGGGGTGGACGGCGGTCGACGTCAGAGCCGCATCCCTCAACCACCACGACCTGTGGAGCCTGCGCGGAGTCGGGCTCAGCGAGAAGCGCCTGCCCATGGTCCTGGGCTGCGACGCAGCCGGAGTGGACGAGGACGGCAACGAGGTCATCGTGCACGGGGTCGTCGGGGACCCGTCCGCCGGGGGCGGCGACGAGACCCGCGATCCCCGCCGCTCCCTGCTCTCGGAGGTCCACGACGGCACCTTCGCGGAGAGGGTCCTGGTACCCCGCGGCAACCTGGTGCCCAAGCCCGAGGAACTGAGCTTCGAGGAGGCCGCCTGCCTGCCCACCGCGTGGCTCACCGCCTACAGCATGCTCTTCGGCAAGGCCGACCTGCGTCCCGGTTCCACGGTGCTGGTGCAGGGCGCCGGGGGAGGGGTGGCCGCGGCGCTCATCCGCCTGGCGGCCCAGGTCGGCCACCGGATCTACGCCACCAGCCGCAGCGAGGAGAAGCGGACCAGGGCCCTGTCCCTGGGCGCCCACGCGGCGCTGCCCACGGGTGAGCGCCTGCCGGAGAGGGTGGACGCGGTCTTCGACTCGGTCGGCCAGGCCACCTGGGCGCACTCCCTGCGCTCCCTGAAGCCGGGCGGCGCCGTGATCACCTGCGGCGCCACCAGCGGGGACGCGCCCCCTGCCGAGCTCAACCGGGTGTTCTTCCTCCAGTTGAGGGTCATCGGCTCCACCATGGGCACCAAGCAGGAGCTGGACTCCCTGGCCCGGATGTGCGCCCGCACGGGCGTGCGCCCCGAGATCGACCGGGTGCTGCCCCTGGCCAGGGCCGGGGAGGGCTTCCAGGCCATGGCCGACGGAGAGCAGTTCGGCAAGATCGTCTTCACGGTCTGACCTGCTCGGGTACCGCCGGGGCCGGCCGCGCCCCTCCCGGCCCGCCCGGGCACCCGGTGGCCCCGGTTCCCCGTCGGCGTCCACGGAAGACGGGGAACCGGCGGCACGGTGGCGTTCTGGCGCGTGAGCGCCGCTCACCCGTGCCGACGCCTCCGAACACGCGAAGGGGGCCGGGACACCCCGCGGTGCCCCGGCCCCCACCGGTCCGTGTCCGCCCGGCGGTCACCGGGCGGACGGCGTCCTACTCGTCGTCCTCGTCGTCGTCGAGGCGGCGCTTCTTCTTGCCCTCCCGGTTCGGGCGCAGCAGCGCCTCCGCCAGGGCCAGCACGGTCTCCTCCAGGGAGGTGAACCGCTTGGTGATGTCGTCGTGGGAGTTCTCGACCGCCTCGGTGACGGTCTCCTCCATCTCGTGCCGGTCCGGACGCTGCTTGAGCTCGCGCAGCACCGGCGTCACGGACGAGGTGACGTGCTCGTCGATCTCGTCCAGCTTGCTGCTGTGGTCCAGTTGGGGCCGGTCCACCAGCTCGGTCAGGCGGCGGTGCAGCTCGCTGACCTCCATGGTCTGCGGGAGCTGGTTGAGCCGCTGGTTGAGCGCCTCCAGCCGGTCGTCGAGGGCCTCCATACGGCCGTCGACGCCCTCGAAGTGCCCGCTGACGCCCTCGAACTGGCCCTCGACCCCGTTGACCCGGCCGTCCAGGCCGTCCAGGCGACCGTTGACACCGTCGATACGGCCGTCGATGCGGTCGATCTTGCCCTCGACGCTCTCGAAGCTCCCCTCGAAGTGGCCCTCGAAGGTGTCGAAGCGGTCGGTGAGGCGGCCCAGCTCGTGGTCCACCTTGCCGGTGATCTGCGACAGGTGGTTGTCGACCTTGCCGGTGATCGACTCGCGCTGGCGCTCCAGACGCTCGTCCAGGGCCGCCCGGTGCGCCTCCACCTGCTCGGTGAGCGTCTCGGTCAGCGCCTGCGAGCGCTCCTCGGACTCGGTGGAGAGCTTGTCGCCGCTCTCCCGGACGAACTCCCGCAGCTCGGCGAAGTCGGCGGTGACGCGCTCGGCGTCCTCGGCGATCCGGGAGCTCAGGGCGTCGGTGCGCTCGACCATCGCCTCGCGCAGGCGCTCGGAGGTGGCCTCGGCGTGCTCCCGGGTCTCGGTGCGGCCCAGCTCCATCTGCTCGTTGAGCTCGGTCAGGCGCTGGCGCAGGTGGGTGCGCAGCTCGGTGAGCGACGACTCGTGCTTCTCGCGCAGCTTGGCGAGCGAACCGGTGACGTCGGCGACGGCCGCGGTGGTCTCGGCGTTGTTCTCCTCGGCCTGGGTGCTGAGGTAGCCGACGCTCTCGGTGAGCTTGGCGGCGAGGGCCTCGTGGCGCTCGCCCGAGGCGGTAGCCAGGGCGCCCAGCTCCTCGGCCAGGGCCGTGGTGCGCTCGCCCAGCTCGCCGGTGTTCTCCTGCAGCCGGGACAGCAGGGTCTCGTGCTGCTCGGCGGTGCGCTCCTCGAAGGAGGTGCGCAGCCGGTCGGTGCGCTCCTCGACGAGCGTGCTCAGCTCGACGGAGGCCTCCTCCAGCCTGGCGGTGACGGTCTCACTCAGCCGGGTGTCGGCCTCGGTGAGGGCCTCGCGGCTCTCCTGGACGGCGGAGGTGAGGCTCTCGCGGCTGGCGGCGACGGCCTCGGCGAGCTCGGTGCGGCCCTCGGACAGGGCCTCGGAGATCTCCGCCCGCCCGCCGGCCAGGGCCTCGGTCAGCTCGGTGCGGCTCTCGGCCAGCCCGGTGGTGAGGGCCTCGTGGCGGCTCTCCGAGGCCTTCGACAGCGCCGACAGCGACGCCTCGACGGCCTCGGTCTTGGCGGTGAGGGAGGCGAGCGCGGTGTCGAGGGCGTCCAGGCGCTCACCGAAGGTGTCGCTCAGCCCGTTGAGGCGCTCCCCGAGCTCGGTGACCTGCTCGGCGGTGCGGTTCCCGGTCTCGGCCATCCGCTGCATGCGGGTGAGCGCGGTGTCCAGGTGCCCGGCGACGCGGTTGGTGTCCGCGCGCAGGGACGGCAGGTCGGACAGGGGTTTGACCTGCTGGCCGACGACCTCTATGTGCTCGGCCAGGGTCTCGGCCCATTCCGGCGGACGGGCCAGGAAGTCGTCGATACGGCTGTTGGCCGTGGCGACCGATTCTGAGAGGGAGGTGAGTTCACGCTCACGCAGTTCGCGGAGCAGCCATTCCATGCCTTCGAGGCGCTGGCGCATCTCTTCGCTGACCGCGCCCTGCGACTTCTGGTCGGAGACGTGCTCCTGTGCGGCTTGGGAGAGCAGGTCGCGCATCCGGTCGGAGATCCCGGCCTGGCCTCCCCCGTTGAGGAAGTTGTGATTGGTCTGTTCCACCGAGGTGCTCCTTATTTTGCTGGCGCTCCCGTGCCCGTCCGGGGGGAAGGGACGGTGGGTTCCGGGCGGGACGGGTTCTCGATGGTCCCCGGGCGGGCGGCGCTCCCGCACCAATACTGCCTCGTCGTAATTAGAGTGTGACGGTGTGTATACACAAGAGGCGAGGTCCATGTTCTGGTCGAGCCGCGTGGCGGTTCAAACAACCATGGCCTTCCGGGTGAATCCATGAGAAGGGAAAGAATTCAACGGTCGCCAGTTTAACGACACCGACTCCTCCCTCCCCAAGGAGCGGCCAAAGATGTGGGCTCGGAAGGTAACGATCTGGCCCCTGCCCGTGACCCGGTGAGGTGGAACACGGCTCCCGCGCCGCGAATGCTCCCCCCGCTTCCGCACCCAGCCCCGCGTACGGGCTCCTCCTCCCGCGCACCCGCTCAGTCCGCGGCGGGGCCCCCGGCCTCGCGGCACAGCAGGCAGAAGGGCCGGTCGCCGATCCGGGTGAGCACGACCGTCACCGACTCGGGGCCGGACGCCCGAAGGTCCCGGCGCAGTTTCTCGGTGTCCACCGCCGAGCCCCGCTTCTTGACCGTCACCGTCCCGGCGTTCAACTTCCGCACCGCTGAGCGCAGCCGCTTCAGGGAGAACGGCAGCACCTCCAGGACCTCCAGCACCCGCCACAACGGTGAGACGGTCCTCGTGTCCGCCGTGAAGTAGGCGATCCGCTCGTCCAGCAGGGCGCCGTCCACCCGGGCCGCCGCCTCTGCCACCAGGTGCGAGCGCACCACGGCCGGATCCGGGTCGTACAGGTAGCGCCGGGCCGCGGCCACCGGGGCCGGGCCCAGGCCGGGGTCGGCGTCCAGGTGCGCCACCGCGCCCTCGCGGGCCAGCAGCCCCTCCCGCTCGTGCAGCACCGTCGCCCGGCGCCGGGGTCCCCCGGCCAGCGCGCCGAACCACAGCGCCGTCTCCTTCAGCTCCCCGTCCACCGAGATCCACTCGGCCGCCGCGTCCTCGGGCAGCGCCTCGTGGGGGATGCCCGGCGCGGCCTTGAGGCAGGCCGCGCCCGAGGCGGCGGCCAGCCCGGCCGCCACGTCCCACGGCGGGGAGTAGGCCGCCGGGTCGAACACCCGGCCGCGCCCGCCCCGACGCGCGGGGTCGCAGAACAGCAGCGGGTACCGGCCGGGCGCGGCCTCGGCGGCGTCGCCCTCGCGGACCCGGGCCAGGCCGGACAGTCCGAGGGCCTCGATGTTGGCACGCGCCACGGCCACCGTCAGCGGGTCGGCGTCCACGCCCTCCACCGGGACGCCGCGCTCGGCCAGCGCCAGCAGGTCCGCGCCGACCCCGCAGCACAGGTCGCCCGCTGCGGCGCCGTCCAGGACGGAAGGGGCGGCCCGCGCCATCCGCTCCGCGCGGTGGTCGGCCACCACCCGCCGGGTGGACTGCTCCAGGCCGTCGGGGGTGAAGAACATCCGCTCCGCGCGGTCGCCGAACTTGGCACGGCCGCGTTCGCGCAGCAGCACCTGGGTCAGGACCGCGTTTACCAGCTCCGAGACGGGTAGACCGGGGTCGAGATCCGCCACGCGCGGATCGCCGCGCAACCTGGAGGCGGCGGCCAGCCGGTCACGGGCGGCGGCCTTCGGGTCGATCCCCGCCAGCACCTCCCGGCCCGCGTCGGTGAGGAGCGCCTCGAAGGCGGGCACGTGCATGGGTTCCCCCGAACGTGGAAGAGCGGTCGGCGAAGGAGTGTCCGCGGTCGGCGGGTCCGCCTGTTCCGGCTGCTCCGGTCCTCGCGAACGGGCCCGGCCGAAATCCCGACGGATCCGGGCGCCCGGCCGCCGGCACCCCGGGCGGGGCCGGGGTCTCCGACGGGGGGTCACGGTCACGTTTCCATTCTGGCACTCTCGGGGGTAGAGTGCTAATCGCGACGAGGCCGGTCTGGCACCCGCGACGACAGGCCGCCGTGGTCGCCCCTTTTTCGCAACCGGTCCGTGCGCCAGTGCGGGCCGAAGACTGGACACCAAACCTTGAAGGGGGAGGTCACACCATGTCGACCGCCACCAAGACCGTGCTGAAGCCGTTGGAGGACCGCGTCGTGGTCCAGACGCTGGAGGCCGAGCAGACCACTGCTTCCGGTCTGGTCATCCCGGACACCGCCAAGGAGAAGCCCCAGGAGGGCACCGTCCTGGCCGTGGGCCCCGGCCGTCTCGACGACAACGGCAAGCGCATCGCCCTTGACGTGAACGTCGGCGACGTCGTCCTCTACAGCAAGTACGGCGGCACCGAGGTCAAGTACGACGGCGAGGAGTACCTGGTTCTCTCCGCCCGCGACATTCTCGCGGTCGTCGAGAAGTAGGTCCCGACGGGGCCCGGCACTCCGGGCTCGGAGTCATCCGCATCCCGCACCGGTCGGCACATCGCCGGGCGGGCGGGATGCCCGTTTTTTGACCAGCCGAAGAGGAAGTATTCCTATGCCGAAGATCCTGGAGTTCGAGGACGACGCCCGCCGCGCCCTCGAGCGGGGCGTCGACCGCCTCGCCAACGCCGTCAAGGTGACGCTCGGCCCGCGCGGCCGCAACGTCGTCATCGACAAGAAGTTCGGTGCCCCCACCATCACGAACGACGGTGTGACCGTCGCCCGTGAGATCGAGCTGGACGACCCCTACGAGAACCTGGGCGCCCAGCTGGTCAAGGAGGTCGCCACCAAGACCAACGACGCCGCCGGTGACGGCACCACCACCGCGACCGTCCTCGCCCAGGCCCTCGTGCGCGAGGGGATCCGCAGCGTGGCCGCCGGCGCCTCCCCGATGTCCATGAAGAAGGGCATCGACGCCGCCGCCAACAGGGTGTCGGAGATCCTGCTGGAGCGCGCCCGCCCCGTCGAGGAGCGCGAGGACATCGCCTACGTCGCCACCAACTCGGCCCAGGACGCCCAGATCGGCGACATGATCGCCGAGGCGTTCGACAAGGTCGGCAAGGACGGCGTCATCACGGTGGAGGAGGCCCCGACCTTCGGTCTGGACCTGGACTTCACCGAGGGCATGCAGTTCGACAAGGGCTACATCTCGCCCTACTTCGTCACCGACGGCGACCGCCAGGAGGCGGTGCTCGAGGACGCGCTGATCCTGATCCACCAGGGCAAGATCAGCAACCTCAACGACCTGCTGCCCCTGCTGGAGAAGGTCCTCCAGAACAACAAGAAGCCGCTGCTCATCATCGCCGAGGACATCGAGGGCGACGCCCTGGGCGCCCTGGTGCTGAACAAGATCCGCGGCACGCTCGACGTCGCCGCGGTCAAGGCGCCCGGCTTCGGCGAGCGCCGCAAGGCCATGCTCCAGGACATCGCCGTCCTCACCGGCGGCCAGGTCATCGCCGAGGAGGTCGGCCTGTCCCTGGACAACGCCGACATCGACACGCTCGGCAGCGCCCGCCGCATCACCATCACCAAGGACACCACCACCATCGTGGACGGTGCCGGTGAGCAGTCCGAGGTCGAGGACCGCGTTCGCCAGATCCGCAAGGAGATCGAGGCGAGCGACTCCGACTGGGACCGCGAGAAGCTCCAGGAGCGCCTGGCCAAGCTCGCGGGCGGCGTGTCCGTCCTGCGTGTGGGCGCGGCCACCGAGGTGGAGCTCAAGGAGAAGAAGCACCGCCTCGAGGACGCCATCTCGGCGACCCGCGCGGCCATCGAGGAGGGCATCGTCGCCGGTGGCGGCTCCGCCCTGGTGCACGCCTCGACCGCCCTGGACGACCTCGGCCTGACCGGCGACGAGGCCACCGGTGTGGCGATCGTCCGCCGCGCCCTGGTCGAGCCCGCCCGCTGGATCGCCGAGAACGCGGGCGCCCAGGGCTACGTGGTCACCCACCGCGTGTCGGAGATGGAGGTCGGCCACGGCTACAACGCCGCGACCGGCACCTACGGCGACCTGACCGCCGAGGGCATCATCGACCCGGTCAAGGTCTCCCGCTCCGCCGTCCAGAACGCCGCCTCCATCGCGGGCATGCTGCTGACCACCGAGGTGCTGGTCGCGGACAAGCCCGAGGAGGACGAGGACGAGGGCCACGGCCACAGCCACTAGCGCCGGCCGGCGTCGGCGCTGGTAGCCGTCGGGCCGCCGGACGGGCGGGCCGGTCCCCGCACCGGTCTCCCCGTCCGCCGCCGTCGCGGCTGAGGGCCGCGGCGTCGGGCCCGGTGAGGTTCGGTTCGGGGGCGGGACACGATCGTGTCCCGCCCCCGCGCACTACCACGTGGGACCCACGTTTCTCCCGAACGCGCGTGGCGTTTGTGGGTGAATTGCCCAAAACGTGACCATTCTGTAGTTGTCGATCTGAGTGGTTGGGTCCTGTGGTGGGGGCATCATTCGTAGCGTGACGGATGCAGGCGCCCGGGGGGGCGTTACCGCGCAGCGGCCGGGAACGCACGGGGATGCGGACCCCGCCGCGCGCGAAACGGGGTTGAACCACCTGGGGTCTCTCGCGGTCCGAGGGGACGACGGGGCCATGGACTCGCTGTTGCGCGAGGTCCGCCCCATGGTGGTCAGGTACTGCCGTGCCCGCCTCGCCCGGGTCTCGGGACTGGCCCACCACTCCGACGACGTGGCCCAGGAGGTGTGTATCGCCCTGCTCTCGGCGATACCGCGCTACCAGGACCGCGGCCGTCCGTTCGCGGCCTTCGTGTTCGGGATCGCGGCCCACAAGGTGGCCGACACCCTGCGCGTGGCCGGACGGGTGGAGGTGGTCTCCACCGACTCCGTGCCCGAGCGGCCGGACGAGGCCCCGGGGCCGGAGGAGTCGGCGGTGCGGGTCATCGAGGCCCAGCGCGCCAGAGAGCTTCTCGACGAACTGCCCGAGCAGCAGCGCAAGCTGCTGGTCATGCGGGTGATCGCGGGACTTACAGCAGATGAGACGGGACATGTACTTGGAATGTCGGCAGGAGCGGTACGGGTTGCCCAGCACCGAGCTATTGCTCGGCTTCGGCAGGTGGCCGTGGCGAACCGCCTCCTCCCCTGAGCACGGCGGGCGTCCCCGGAGCGGTGGCCGTCCGTGTCCCCGCCGCCCGCGCGTGCGCGGCTACTGCCGTGCGCTGGGCCCGACGAGGCACCGCTCCTCCCAGCACTAGGCCGTGTCTCCTTGAGGCTGCGCTTCGCCTCGTGTTCGGGCGCCGCGGGTACGGGAACCTTCGGATCCTCCGGTATGGCGGCTCGTGCCTCGCGGGCGTACCTGCGGGGCCTCCGGCAGCCCCGTCGGCGCCCTCGCTGTGTCGTCTTTGAGGCTGCGCTGCGCTTCGCCTCGTGTTCGGGCGCCGCGGGTACGGGAACCTTCGGATCCTCCGGTATGGCGGCTCGTTCCTCGCGGGCGCACCTGCGGGACCTCCAGAACCCCGTCGGCGCCCTCGCTGTGTCGTCTTTGAGGCTGCGCTGCGCTTCGCCTCGTGCTCGGGCGCCGGAGGTACGGGAACCTTCGGATCCTCCGGTATGGCGGCTCGTTCCTCGCAGCCCCACCTACGAATCCTCCAGAACCCCGTCGGCGCCCTCGCCCCCGGCGGAACAGGACCGAGTCCACCGAACAGGACCCAGGACGCGTTCGCTGCGGACCCTCCCACCACACCGGCGACGTTTCCGGCCGGCCCACGAGCCGCCCAACGCCCCCTCGGAGGACCATGTGCTCCCATCGGGAAGAACCGGGGGCCGTGTGCCCGTTGGAGGAGGTGGGGCCCCTGCGGAGACCACGCCGAGGACGTGGGCCAAACCGTGAGTCTGGTCACTTTCAGGCCGTGGTGACGGGGCGAACAGTCCGTTTCACCGGGTACGCACGGGGCCACGGCCTAGGATGAGACGACACGCGGGGGCGAGACCGCGCAGGTGTGCCGGCGAAGCGGAGGTTGTGTCATGGGCCAGGAGTACAGCGAATACGGGGACAAAGTACTACCGCCGGGGTTGACCTACGACGACGTGCTCCTCGTACCGGCCTACTCCGACCTCCAGCCCGGCGAGGTGGACACCACCACCCGCCTGTCCCGCAACATCACCCTGAGCATCCCGCTGCTGTCCGCGGCGATGGACACCGTCACCGAGGCGCGCATGGCCGTGGCCATGGCCCGCCAGGGCGGCGCGGGCGTGCTGCACCGCAACCTCTCCGTCGAGGACCAGGCCAGCCAGATCGACCTGGTCAAGCGCTCCGAGGCGGGCATGGTCACCGACCCGGTCACCTGCCAGCCCGAGGACACCCTCGCCGACGTCGAGCGCCTGTGCGCCCACTACCGGATCTCCGGCGTCCCCGTCACCGACGGCTCGGGCGTCCTGGTCGGCATCGTCACCAACCGGGACATGCGCTTCGAGAGCGACCGCGACCGCCTGGTCCGCGACGTCATGACCACCGAGAGCCTGGTCACCGCCCCCGTCGGTGTCAGCCGCGGCCAGGCCTTCGAGCTCCTGCGCAGCCACAAGGTCGAGAAGCTGCCCCTGGTCGACGGCCAGAACCGCCTGCGCGGCCTGATCACCGTCAAGGACTTCATCAAGAGCGAGCAGTTCCCCAACGCCACCAAGGACGCCGACGGCCGCCTCGTCGTCGGCGGCGCCGTGGGGGTGGGCACCGAGGCCGAACAGCGCGCCAAGCGGCTCGTGGAGGCCGGCGTCGACTTCATCGTCGTGGACACCGCCCACGGCCACTCCGCCGGGCTCGCGGACATGATCGCCAAGCTCAAGGCCAACTCCCGCGCCGACATCGTCGCGGGCAACGTCGCCACCCGCGCCGGTGCCCAGTTGCTCATCGACGCCGGGGCCGACGCCGTCAAGGTCGGTGTGGGGCCGGGCTCCATCTGCACCACCCGTGTCGTGGCCGGCGTGGGCGCCCCGCAGCTCACCGCCATCCTGGAGGCCTCCAAGGCCTGCGGCCCGGCCGGCGTGCCGCTCATCGCCGACGGCGGGCTCCAGTACTCCGGGGAGATCGCCAAGGCCATCGCCGCCGGTGCCAGCACGGTGATGCTCGGCAGCCTCCTGGCCGGTGTGGAGGAGAGCCCGGGCGAGCTGATCTTCATCAACGGCAAGCAGTTCAAGGCCTACCGCGGCATGGGCTCGCTCGGCGCCATGCGCGGCCGGTCCTTCTCCAAGGACCGCTACGCGCAGGCCGAGGTGTCCTCCGAGGACAAGCTGGTCCCCGAGGGCATCGAGGGCCAGGTCCCCTTCCGCGGCCCGCTCCAGGCGGTCGCCCACCAGCTCGTCGGCGGGCTCCACCAGTCCATGTGGTACGCCGGTACCCGCACCGTGGACGACCTGCGCGAGCGCGGCCAGCTGATGCGCATCACCAGCGCCGGGCTGCGCGAGAGCCACCCGCACGACATCAAGATGACCGTCGAGGCGCCCAACTACAACGCGCGCTGACGGACACGGCACCGCAACGTCACCGCCACGGGCCGCCCGGGTTCTCCGGGCGGCCCGTGGCGGCGTTTCCCCCCTCCGTGAACCGTGCAGGGGCGGAGGGGCCGATGCTGGAAAGCGTTTACCATTCCAAGGGGGGCGACGACGAGACGCATCGCTCCCCGGTCCCCGCCCTCCACGAGGGGGAGCGCCCGCCGGGAGGGGCGGTACCCCCGCCCCGGGTCGATAGACTCTCGACGGCAGGGAACGCGCCGGTAGACCATCCGGTGAGGCACGTCAGAGGGGATCGAAACGTTGGCTCAGGTGGAGATCGGGCTGGGCAAGAACGGGCGCCGCGCCTATGAGCTCGACGAGATCGGGATCGTGCCCGCCCGTCGGACGCGGGACCCGGAGGAGGTGTCCATCGCCTGGCAGATCGACGCCTACCGGTTCGAGACGCCGCTGGTGGTCAGCCCCATGGACAGTGTGGCCTCCCCCAAGACGGTCGTGGCCGTGGGCGAGCAGGGCGGTCTCGGCGTGCTCGACCTCGAAGGGCTCTGGACCCGCTACGAGGACCCGGAGCCGCTGCTCCAGGAGATTCGCGAGCTCGACGACGTCGCCGCCACCAAGCGGCTCCAGGAGATCTACGCGGCACCCATCCAGGAGGAGCTGATCGGCCGCCGGATCGAGGAGATCCGGGACGCGGGCCTGGTCACCGCCGCGCGGCTGTCGCCGCAGCGCACGGCCCAGTACCACAAGGCGGTCGTCGACGCGGGCGTGGACATCTTCGTGATCCGCGGCACCACGGTCTCGGCCGAGCACGTGTCCGGCCGCGCCGAGCCGCTCAACCTCAAGCAGTTCATCTACGAGCTGGACGTGCCGGTCGTGGTCGGCGGCTGCGCCACCTACACCGCCGCCCTGCACCTGATGCGTACGGGCGCCGCCGGTGTGCTGGTCGGCTTCGGCGGCGGCTCGGGACACACCACCCGCTCCGTCCTGGGTGTGGCCGTGCCGATGGCAAGCGCCGTCGGCGACGTGTCCGCGGCCCGCCGCGACTACCTGGACGAGTCCGGCGGCCGCTACGTGCACGTCATCGCCGACGGCGGCATGACCAGCAGCGGCGACATGGCCAAGGCGCTGGCCTGCGGCGCCGACGCCGTCATGGTGGGCTCCCCGCTGGCGCGCGCCACCGAGGCGCCCGGCGGCGGCTACCACTGGGGCAGCGAGGCCCACCACGGCGAGCTGCCGCGCGGTGAGCGGGTCCACGTGGGCACGATCGGCGACCTCAAGTCGATCCTGCACGGCCCCGCCTCCAGCAGCGACGGCTCCATGAACCTCATGGGGGCCCTGCGCCGCACGATGGCCACCTCCGGCTACACCGACCTCAAGGAGTTCCAGCGGGTCGAGGTCGTGGTCAACCCGCACCACTAGGGGACGCCTCTGACCAGGGGGCCGTTCCGGCGGGCGCCGGTGCGGCCCCCCGCGTGTGTCCGGGACCCGGCGCACGTTCGGGGATCCGTGCCCGGGGGCCGCTGGAACGTACTGTCTCCGGTCGCGTACTTTGGTGGCGGCGTGATCCGGGAGTGACGTTTTCTTGACGAGGGGAGCCTATGGGTAAGCGGCGTGCGTCCGGTGCCGAAGGGCGCCGGAATCGTGGCCCGGTGGTCGCCGTCTGTGTGACGCTGGCGGTGTGCCTGCTGCTGACCGGGGGCGTGGTCCTCCTGGTCAACCGGGTGTCCGACGCGTTCAACGAGTGGTCCCCGCCCGGCGCCTCCGATGTCGAACCGCCCGTGGGCACGATCCAGACACCGCCCCCCGGCGAGCTCACCGGTCCGCCGGAGCTCTCGGAGGTGTCCCCGGTCGAAGAGGGGCCGGAGGCCGACCGGACGGGCGCCGACGAGCGCTCCACCCCCGCGGCCCCGCACCCCAGCGCCGCGTGGCTCGACCGGGTCGCGGAGTCGACCGGCATCCCGCGCCGCGCCCTGGAGGCGTACGCCAGCGCCCAGTTGGTGCTGGCACGGGAGCAGCCCGGCTGCCGGCTGTCCTGGCCGACCCTGGCCGGGATCGGGTACGTGGAGACGCACCACGGCACCTACGCCGGGGGCGAGATCGGCTCGGACGGGGTCACGACCGTCGACATCATCGGCATCCCGCTGGACGGCACGAACCAGACCCGGGCGATCCCCGACACCGACGGCGGCCGGTACGACGGCGACGCGCAGTGGGACCGGGCGATCGGTCCGATGCAGTTCATCCCCCACACGTGGGCGCAGTGGGGCGACTCGCTGTCCGGGGACGACCCCGACCCGCACGACATCGACGACGCCGCGCTCGCGGCGGGACGGTACCTGTGCGCGGAGGACCGCGACCTGACCGTCGCCGCCGACTGGGAGTCCGCGATCCTGACCTACAACCGCTCCAGTACCTACGTCGCGGACGTCCTGGCCTACGCGCACGCCTACGCCGACGCGGCCTGACGCGGGCGGACCGACGGGAGCCGGGCCGCCGGGAGGCGGCCCGGCTCCCGTCCCGCGTGGCCCGCGGGCCACGCGGGACCGGCCGACCGCGCGGTCGGCGTCAGCTCTCCAGCCAGTTCCAGGCGGTCTCCTCGTCCTCCGGGGCGAAGTGGCGCCCCTGGGCGCTGACGACCTTGTCGCTCGCCTTGACCAGGACTTCGAGCAGCTTCTGGTCGCCGACGACGGCGAAGCGCTCGATGTCGCCGAGGTGCTCCTTGGCGAACCGGAAGTCGTCGTCGAGCGCCGAGAACTCGGCGGTGGGGAAGCCGTGGGTCCGCATGAGCAGGCGCACGCTCCCGTGCTCGCCGATCCTCGCGCGCAGCTCCCCGGCGATCCGCTGGTACTCCTCCTCGGTGATCCTGTCCGTGAACTCGTATCCGACGATGTTGCCGTGGCTTCGCGCCAGCCGCTGGTACATGGTGTCTCCAGGCGTCGGTCCGTTCGGTCCACCTCCGCTACCCAGGCGGGTCGGGACGCAACCCGGGGACCCGCTCAGCCGCGCGGGGCGGACTCCCGGCGGGTGGGGGCGCCCTCCCCGGCCGGGGGAGCGGCCACCATGGCCGCCGCCCTGCTGGGCCCTGGCGCTCCGGCGTCCCCCGCCGGCCCCGTGACACGCCGGTGCGGAGGCGGGCGCCCGGTGTGCCCGCCGCCGCACCGTTAGCCTGGGCCCTCTCCGATGGACACGGGTCCCCGGCGGGTATGCGCCTGGGAGAGAACCCATCGAGACGGAGGAGACGAATGGCTACCACCTGGCTGGGACCCGAGGGGCGCACCGCGGCGCTCGCGTCGATGGCCGACAAGGAACTCGACGTCCTCGTGGTCGGGGGAGGCATCGTCGGGGCGGGAATCGCCCTGGACGCCGTCTCGCGCGGTCTGTCCACCGGACTGGTCGAGGCACGCGACTTCGCCTCCGGCACGTCCAGCCGCTCCAGCAAGCTCGTCCACGGCGGGCTGCGCTACCTGGAGCAGTTCGACTTCGAGCTGGTCCGCGAGGCACTCCACGAGCGCGGGCTGCTGCTGACCACCATCGCCCCGCACCTGGTCCGCCCGGTGCCCTTCCTGTTCCCGTTCGCCCACCACTGGGAGCGCGCCTACATCGGCGCGGGCGTCACCCTCTACGACGCCCTGGCCATGGCCTCGCGCAACAACCGCGGCCTGCCCTCGCACCGCCACCTGACCAGGTCCGGCGCTCTGCGCGTCTTCCCCGCGCTCAAGCGCAGCGCGCTGGCCGGGGCCGTCCAGTACTGGGACTGCCAGGTCGACGACGCCCGCTTCGTCACCACCGTGCTGCGCACCGCCGCCGGGCTGGGCGCCAGCATCGCCTCCCGCGTCCAGGCGGTCGGGTTCCTGCGCGAGGGCGAGCACGTCGTCGGCGCCGACGTCACCGACCTGGAGAGCGGCGAGGAACTGGGCATCCGCGCCCGCCAGGTGGTCAACGCGACCGGGGTGTGGACCGACGACATCCAGGAGATGGTCGGCGGCCGGGGCCAGATCCACGTCAGCGCCTCCAAGGGCGTCCACCTCGTCGTGCCGCGCGACCGCATCCAGGCGTCCTCCGGCATGATCCTGCGCACCGAGAAGAGCGTCCTGTTCGTCATCCCCTGGGGCCGCCACTGGATCATCGGCACCACCGACACCGCCTGGGACCTGGACAAGGAGAACCCGGCCGCCAGCCGCGCCGACATCGACTACGTCCTCGACCACATCAACCAGGTGCTGCGCACGCCCCTGGGCAGGGACGACGTGGAGGGCGTGTACGCGGGCCTGCGCCCGCTGCTGTCGGGGGAGTCGGAGGAGACCTCCAAGCTCTCCCGCGAGCACACGGTCGCCCACCCCGTGCCCGGCCTGGTCCTCATCGCCGGGGGCAAGTACACCACCTACCGCGTGATGGCCAAGGACGCGGTGGACGCGGTCGCGCACGGCCTGGGCGGGAGCCTCCCGGCCTCGGTCACCGACCGTCTGCCCCTGGTGGGCGCCGACGGCTACTGGGCCCTGTACAACCAGCGGCACCGGCTGGCCCGCGACTCGGGGCTGCACGTCTCCCGCGTCACCCACCTGCTGCGCCGCTACGGCTCCTCGGTCCGCGACCTGCTCGACCTGGTCCGGGAGCGCCCCGACCTCGGCCGCCCGCTCACGGGCGCCGACGACTACCTGCGCGCCGAGGTCGTCTACGCGGCGAAGGCCGAGGGCGCCCGGCACGTGGATGACGTGCTGTCCCGGCGCACCCGGATCTCCTTCGAGACCTGGGACCGGGGCATCGCCGCCGCGGACGAGGCGGCGCACCTGCTCGCGGGCTGCCTCGGCTGGGACGAGGAACAGGTCCGGCGCGAGGTCGAGTACTACCGCAAGGGCATCGAGGCCGAACGCGCCGCGCAGGAGCAGGACACCGACCAGGAGGCGGACGCCATCCAGCACGGCGCCCCGGAGATCGTCCCGGAGGCGCACATCACGCGTCCCTGAGCGCACCGCCGCCACACCCCGGGCCGGCGCCGCCACCCGGCGCCGGCCCTGGGTGTGGCCTGGAGCACAGCGCCTGGTTAGGGTGCGGCTAGGGTGCGGTACCCCCCGCACGCACACCCCGAAGGACGCGAACCCATGATCAAGGTGCTGCTCGTCGAGGACGACGTTCGGCTCGCCGACGCCCTCGCCGGTGCGCTGGAGGCCAACGGGTACACGGTCGACCAGGTGCGCACGGCCGAGAGCGCGCTCGCCGCGGCGCCCGCCGACATCGTCCTGCTGGACCTCGGCCTGCCCGACATGGACGGCATCGAGCTGTGCGCCCGCCTGCGCGAGCGCCACGACGTCGGCGACACGGCCGTCATCATGGTGACCGCCCGGGGCCGGCAGCGCGAGCGCGTCCGCGGGCTGCGCGCGGGCGCCGACGACTACGTCGTCAAACCCCTGGCCATCGAGGAGCTGTGCGCGCGGATGGAGGCCGTCCTGCGCCGCACCCGCAGGCGCGCCGACACGCCTCTGACCGCGGGACCCCTGCGGATCGACCCCGCCACCCGTGCCGTCACCCGCGGGGGACGGCCGGTCGAGCTGACCCGCAAGGAGTTCGACCTGCTCGTCGCCCTGGTCCGGGAGGCGGGGACGGTCGTCTCCCGTGAACACCTGCTGCTGCGGGTGTGGCAGACCGCCTGGCCGGGGACCCTGCGCACCCTGGAGGTGCACGTGGGCACCCTGCGCGCCAAGCTCGGCGTGCCCGGCCTCATCGAGACGGTGCGCGGCGTCGGCTACCGGCTCGCGGTGGACGAGGGCACGTCCGCCACGACGACCGGGCCCGCCGCCGCGGCCCGCCGGCCCTGACCCCCTCCCCCGGAACACCGCCATGCGCCAACGCGTGCTGACCGTGTACGTGACCCTCCTGGTCACTGCCTGCCTCGGACTGGCCCTGCCCCTGTGCGGGAGCATCGCCGCCCGGGGCACCTCGGACATGCTCCTGGACCGGATCAACGACACCGCCCGCTTCGCCGGACTCGCCGAGCCCAGCGTGCTCACCGGAGTGGAGGGCACCCTGTCCGGCGAGCTGACCGCCTACGACCGGCTGTACGGCATCACCGCCGTCGTCGTCGACCGGGACGGAGAGGTCGTGGCCGCCTCCCGCGAGGGCGTCACCCTCGCCGGCCTGGACCCCCGGCGCTCCGGCGGCGAACTCCCCAGGGCGGTCCGTTCGGCGCTCGCGGGCAACCGGATGGGCGCCGACACGGTCGTCTACCCCTGGCAGGGCGGTCCGCTGATCGTCGCCGAGCCCATCGGCCGCTCCGGCGAGGTCGTGGGCGCCGCCGTCACCGCCTCGCCCACGGGGGCGCTGCGCCGCGCCACCCTCGCCCAGTGGTGCGTGGCCTGGGCCGCCGTCGCCGCGCTGATGGTGGCGGGCACCGCCGCGGCCGGACCGCTCACCCGCTGGATCCTGCGCCCCATCGACGACCTCGACGAGGCCACCCGCGCGGTCAGCGGCGGCAGCCTGGACACCCGGGTGCGCACCGCCGCCGGCCCGGTCGAGCTGCGCCGCCTGGGGGAGTCCTTCAACCGGATGGCCGACACCATCACCTCGATGATGGAGAGCCAGCGCACCTTCGTCGCCTACGCGGGCCACCAGGTGCGCAACCCGCTCGCCGCCCTGCGGCTGCGCGTGGACGCCCTGTCCCGCCACCTGACGCCCGAGGGCGCGCAGGGGCACCGGCTGGCCCTGGACGAGGTGGACCGCCTCACCCGGATCTGCGACAGCCTGCTCACCCTGGCCCGCACCGAGGACGCCGAGCACTCCATGGTCTGGGAGGACGTCGCGGAGGTCGCCGAGGACCGCGTGGTGTCCTGGGCGCCGATCGCCGAACGCGCCGGCGCGGTCCTGGTGTGCGAGGGCGACGCGGGCGCGCGGGTCCGCTGTGTGGAGGGCACCCTGGACCAGGCGCTGGACGCGCTCATCGACAACGCCCTGAAGTTCGGCGGGACGGGCGTGCGGATCACGGTGCGCGTCCACCGGGTGGAGGAGGGGCCGGACGGGCCCGGGTACGTGGACGTGCACGTGGTGGACGACGGGCCCGGACTGCCCGGGAGCCGACTGGACCAGGCCACCCGGCCGTTCTGGCGGGACGGGCACGACGGGGTGGGCGGCTCCGGACTCGGGCTGTCCATCGTCGTCACCCTGCTGGAGCTCCAGGGGGCCCGGCTGTCGCTGCGGCCGGCGACACCGCACGGGATCGACGCCCGGATCCGCCTCCCGGTGTGAGGACCCGGCCTCAGCCGTCTCCCTCGTCGTTCGCGTACTTGACCTCGCGGTAGTAGGCGGCAGCCCCCGGGTGCAGCGGCACGGGCAGGGTGGCGATCGCCGAACGGGGGTGCAGGTGCAGCGCCACCGGGTGGAAGCGGACGAGCTCGGCGCGCGAGTCGAACAGCAGCCGGATCAGGTCCCGGGCCACGTCGTCGGGCATGGAGGCGTTGACCACCAGCAGACTCGGCACGCCGATGGTGCGCACGGCGGGCACACCGGAGTAGGTGCCCGCGGGCACGGGCAGCTCGGAGAAGTACTCGCCGTACCCGTCGATCAGCTCCGGAACGTGGTCGGCCAGGTCCACCAGCCGGACGGGGACGCGCTCGGCCAGGTCGGCGACGGCCTGTGTGGGCAGGCCCCCCGACCAGAAGAACGCGTCGATCCGCCCCTCCTCCAGGGCGCGGGCCGAGGCGCCGATGGGCATCCGCAGCCGCGTCACGTCCCGCTCGCCGGTCCGGGCGCCGGGCGCGGCCTCCCCCGCCCCGGCCAGGTCCAGGAGCCGCTCGGCCATCATCTCGGTGCCCGACCCGCGCGCTCCCACGGACACGGTGCTCCCGGCCAGGTCGGCGACGGTCTCGTAGGGGGAGTCCGCGCGCACCACCAGGTGGGTGTGGTTGTCGTACAGGCGGGCGATCGCCGAGACGGGCAGCGGCTCCCCGAAGGGGGGATCGCCCGCGACCGCGAGCGCGGCGACGTCGGCGAGGGTGAAGGCGGCGTCCACGTCCCCGGCCGCGACCAGGCGGTTGTTCTCCACGCTCGCGGCCGTGGTGAGCGCGACGATCTCGGTGCCCGGGTAGGCGGTGGCGGCCTGGGCCAGGCCCGCGCCGTAGACGTGGTACACCCCGCCGGTACCGCCGGTTCCGACGGACAGGCGGAGGGGCTCGGGGGACCGGGGCTGTGACCAGGTGAGCAGGGAGGCGGTGGCCAGGAGCGCGAGGAGGGCTCCGGAGACCGTCCCCGGCCATCGGGTGGGGGGCCGCACCATGGGCGAACAATAGCAAGGAGGGCGCAACCTCAGGAGAGGCTCAAATCCGGTGCGAAGGGCTACGGGTTCCGCGGGGGCGGTCACTACGTTGGACAGCGGAGTGGCGCAGGCCACACACCGCGGACCGGAGCGCTCCCCGCTTCCCGCTCCGGACCGGTCCCCCGAAACCCCCGAGAGGACGCCCGACCGTGCGACGCCCGACGCTGTCCCTGGCCGCCATCCCCCTCAGTACCCTGCTGCTCACCAGTTGCGCCCAGCCGGCGGAGACCGGCGGCGGCGAGGAGGCCGGGGTCGGCGGCGGCCCCGCCCAGAACCAGCTCAGCATCGTCACCGGCGGCACCGCGGGCGTGTACTACCCGATCGGCGGCGCCCTGAGCGGCATCATCGGCGACCACCTCGAAGGCCAGACCGCATCGGTCGAGTCCACCGGCGCCTCGGTGGAGAACATCCGACTGCTCGACTCCGGCAGCGGCCACCTGGGCATCGTCCAGGGCGACGCCGCCGACCAGGCGGCCACCGGCATGGCCGACTTCGAGGGCGCCCCCGTCCAGACCTACTCGCTGGCCGTGCTCTACCCCAACGTCTTCCACGCGGTGACCCTGGACTCCATCGCCCGGGATCAGGGCTTCGAGTGCTTCTCCGACGTGGTCGGCACCCGCTACTCCATCGGCGACGTCGGCAGCGGCAACGAGGCCACGACCAGGCAGGTCTTCGAGTCCCTGGGGATCGCCGAGACCGATGTCGAGGCGGACCAGCTCGGCTACGCGGAGACCGCCAGCGCGCTGAAGAACAACCAGTTGGACGCGGGCTCCTGGGTGGTCGGCGAGGGCCACGCCGGCATCACCGAGCTAGGCACCACCGACGACGTCCACCTCATCCCGATGTGCGACGAGGAGCGCTCCGCCGTCGTCGACGGCTACGGCGGCTACACCGAGCACGTCATCGAGGCCGGGACCTACCCGGGCGTGGACGAGGACGTGCCCACCATCGCGGTGTGGAACGCCCTGGTCGTGACCGGCGGGTTCAACGAGGACCAGGCCTACGACATCACCTCGGCCATGTTCGAGCACATCGACCAGGTCGTCGACGTGTACGACCCGGGCGAGGAGTACCTGGTCCCCGAGACCATCCTCAACAGCCCCGTCCCGGTGCACCCCGGCGCCCTCCGCTTCTACGAGGAGCAGGGCGTCGAGATCCCCGAGGACCTGCGTCCTTAGGGCATGTACGGCGAATACCCACCCTGCTGCGCGACGCCCCGGCGGCACCCACCACACACGCCCTAGGGGCTCCCCGATGGATACACCCTCCGCGGCGGACGGCCGGCGGCCGACGGGCGCGGGAGGGGGCACCCGGCGCCCGCGGGCCGCGGCGCCGGCCCTGTACGGCACGGCCCTGGCCCTGGCCGTGGCCCTCACCGCCCTGCTGCTACCGGTCCGGCCCGCCCTCAGGCTGAGCGACGAGGGGGACACGATCGGCCACCTGCCCCTGGCCGAGGGCGAACGGTTCACCATCGCCTACGTCCACTCCATCGACGGGCTGCCGATCGAGGAGGACATCGGGGTCCGCGACGGGCACCTGGTCGTCGAGGCCACCCGGCTCCGGCAGTTCGGCGCCGGTATGGGCCACATCCCCGGTGAGGGGACCGGCCACGCCGAGGGCGAGTGGTGGGTCATCGAGGGGATCGACCGCGACATCGGCACGGAGCTGGTCCTCAGGGTCGGCTCCCCGGCCGTGGACCACCGGATCCGCACACCCGGCGACGAGGTGCGGCTGTCCCCGTGCCTGGCCGCCCGCCCGGTGACCGTCGAACCGGTCCGGGTGCCCGTCCTCCACCTGCTGCTGGGCGGCGACCCCGAACCGGAGTGCTGACCCCGGGGCCCGTCCGGTCCCGCCGAGACCAACCGAGGAAGAAGCATGGCTGAGAACCCGTCCCGGGGGCGGAGCGAGACCTCCGGCCCGCAAGAGCACGACAGGCCCGCCGACGCGCTCCCCGACGTGGAGGCCGACGGGTCGGCGGAGCCCGTGTGGAGGCGGATCGCCGCCGAACGCTGGGGCGGGGGCCGCACGGCCTCAGCCGTCGGCGTCGTGATCCTGGTCCTCTCCGCCGCCCTGACCCTCTTCCAGCTCTACGTCGCGCTCCGCGCCGGGTTCGACGCCCAACAGCAGCGGCTCATCCACCTGATGTTCGTCATGGTGCTGGTGTTCCTGGCCAAACCGGCCCTGCCCGGCAGGGCCGGGCGCTCGGTCCCCGCGCTGGCGCTCGACCTGGTGCTGATCGCCGCCACCGTGGCGGTGAGCTTCTACCCGATGGTCCTCCAGGCCGAACTGGCCTCCCGGGCGGGCGCCTACACCGACACCGACTGGATCATGGGCCTGACCACGATCGTCCTCCTGCTGGAGGCGACCCGCCGGTCGGTCGGCATGGTCATGGTCGTGATGGTGTCCGGGTTCGTCTTCTACGCGTGGATCGGCCCTCTCATCCCCGGCCGGTTCGGGCACTCCGGCGCCACCATCCAGCGCATCGCCACGCACAGCTACCTGGGCGACGGCATCTACGGCCTCACCCTCGGCGTGGTCGTCACCTTCGTGTTCGTGTTCATCCTGTTCGGCGCGCTGCTGTCCAAGACCGGGGGCGGCAACTTCTTCGTCGGCCTGGCCTACGTGCTCACCGGGCGCATGGTCGGCGGCCCGGCCAAGGGCGCGGTGCTGGGCAGCGCCCTGATGGGCTCGGTGTCCGGCAGCGCCATCGCCAACGTGGTCAGCACCGGGCCGTTCACCATCCCCCTGATGCGCAGGGTCGGCTACAGGAGGCACGACGCGGCGGGCGTGGAGGCGGCGGCCTCCACCGGCGGCCAGATCCTGCCGCCCATCATGGGCGCGGGCGCGTTCATCATGGCCGAGCGCACCGGTATCCCCTACGTCGACATCGTCAAGGTCGCGATCATCCCGGCGCTGATGTACTTCGGCGTGATGTTCCTGTTCGTGGACATCCTGGCGCGCAAGCACGCCGTCGGACTGGCGAAGGACTCCGAGCTGCCCACCATGCGCGCGGTCATGGGCGCGGGCTGGCACTTCCTCGCCCCGCTGGTGCTGCTCATCGTCTTGCTGCTCAACTACGTGCCGCCCACCCAGGCGGGCCTGTACGCGTGCGGAGCCCTGCTGCTCGTGGCCATGCTGCGCGCCGGGAGCCGCCTGTCGCCCCGGGACTTCCTGGAGGTGTTCGTGCTGGCGGCGCGCAACACCATGCCGGTGTCGGTGGCCTGCGCGGTGGCGGGCGTCATCGTCGGCATGGTCGGCCTGACCGGACTGGGCCTGGTGCTCGCCGACGTCCTGGTCACCGCGTTCGCGGGCAACCTGCTGCTGACCCTGATCATGGTCGCGCTCACGTCGCTCATCATGGGCATGGGCCTGCCGGTCACCGCCGCCTACGTCGTCCTCGCGGTCCTGGCGGTCCCGGCCCTACAGGAGCTGGGGCTGGCCGTGATCGTCGCGCACATGATCGTGTACTGGTACAGCCAGGACTCCAACGTGACGCCGCCGGTGGCCTTCGCCGCGTTCGCCGCCGCCGGTATCGCCAACGCCAGGCCGATGCGCGCGGGCCTGTCCGCGTGGAAGTTCGCCAAGGGCCTGTACCTCATCCCCATGCTGATGGCCTACACGGCGCTGATGGCCGTCGGGGGACCGGTGACGGACCTGGTCGCGGCGGTGGTCGGCGGCTGTGTCGCGCTCGCGGCGTCGGCGATCGCGCTCGAGGGCCACTTCCTGCGCCGCACCGTGCTGGGGGAGAGGCTCGCGTTCGCCCTGGCCGCCGCGCTGGTCCTGGTCGCCCCCGAGTGGAGCGGCCTGCTCCGGTGGGCGCTGTCGGCCTCCGTCGACCCGGGCTGGTTCACCCTGGCCGGTTCGCTGCTGGGCGCCGGGCTCATCGCCCTCCAGGTGGTCGGCCACCGGCTCTCCCGGGGAAGGGGGAGGGCCGCGGAGCCGGCGGACCCCGCCCCCGGGGCCGGACGGCGGGACGAGGCGGCCGCGGGAAAGTAGACGGCCGGGCCGACTACGCTCTGCTGACATGTGGCGATTCGGACGCAGACCAGGCAGGGCGTCGCGCGGCGCCGACATCGGAGCGCTCCTGGTGCCGGAGGCCTTCGGCGCCGACCCCGTGCTGCGGACCGCGTGCGAGGCGGTGCGCGAGGGCGAGGTCGAGTCCGGCCTGCCGCTGCTGGCGGAGAGCCGGGAGGCCCCCGAGCTCCGCGTGCTGCGGGCCGTGGAGCTGGGCCGGGCCGCCGCGGACCGCCCCGGAGGCGTCGCCGCGCTCGTCGAGTCCGGCGCCGACCGGGCCGACGCCGTGCTGTGGCTGGGCTACGCGCTGCTGGCACGGATCCCGGCGGGGGCCGTCGGGGGCGCCGGAGCCTCCACGGCCGAGCGGAAGGCCGCCTCCGCCGCCCTGCACGAGGCCGGGGACGCCCTGGAGGCCGCCGCGGGTATGCGGCCCGACGACGCGGCGCCCTGGGAGGGGCTCCAGGCCGTCGCGACGGGCCTGGACGCGGACCGGGAGGACAAGGACCGGATCTGGCGCGAGATCATCGCTCGGGCACCCCACCTGTTCCCCGCCCACATGACCCGTGTCCGGGCCCTCCGCCCGCCCCCGGGCGAGTCCGCCGGGCCCGGCGCCGCCGAGGAGATGTTCGCCTTCGCGGGGTCCGTCGCCGACACCGCGCCCGAAGGCAGTCCGCTGCCCGCCGTGCTCGCGCTGGCGCACGCCGAACACCTGCGCCGTGAGCGCGACCGGCTGCGCGGGGAGGGCAACATGGACTTCATCGTGGACGGCGCCATGGGGCGCCTGTACGGCGAGGCCGCCCAGGAGCTGTTCGCCTTCGCCCGCGACTGGGTCGCCCGGGCGGTTCCCCACCTGCGGGACGCGCAGGCCCACCACCTGTTCGGATGGGCGTTCCACAAGGCGGAGATGACCGAGGCGGCACGCTGGCACCTGAGCGCCGTGGGCGGCCTGCGCTGCGACCTGCCGTGGTCGCTCTTCGGCCGCGCCTCCACCGAGGCGGGCCGGGCCATGGCCGAGCTGGGGGTGGATCCCGCCAGGGATCCCGGGGCCTGAGTACCGCTACTCAGGCGGAGGGGACGCGCGCCGGGCACTCTGTGAGCATGACCTACCGCCCCCAAGCCCCCGTTCCCCTGCCGCGCGCGATCCTGCTCGCCACGGCCGCCGCCTTCGCCGCGGTGGCCCTGTCCCACCTCGTCGGATGGGCGGTCAGCCAGTACCTGGAGGCGCTCCACACCACCCCCGACGCCAACATCGGCGCGGGGCTGGCCCTCCTCCTGCTGCCCGTCCCCCTCGCCCCCGTCCTGGTCTGGCCGCTGGTCCGGATGGTCCGGCTGCCCTATCCGGCGCTCACGGCACTGGCCGTCGCACTCCCGTACCTGCTTTCGGCCATGGGGGTGTGGCAACTGTGCATGTCCTTCACGGACCCTGCCCCTCCCCTGGTGTCCGTGGGGTTCCTGGCCGTGGCCGACGCGTTGGCGCTCACAGTGGTGCTGGCCGCCACGGCCGTGCTCACCACCCGCCACCACGCCCGCGCGCTCCGGGACCGCTGAACCGCGGGACGGCCGAAAAACCCTCGCCATGCGGGCGGCGCTCGGACACAATGCACGGGTGCTACTGACGATCACGACCACGGCGAACCCGGCGACGGACCTCGGTTTCCTGCTGCACAAACACCCCGACAGGGCGCAGAGCTTCGGGCAGTCCTTCGGGACCGCGCACGTCTTCTACCCCGAGGCCACCGAGGAGCGCTGCACCGCGGCGCTGCTGCTGGACGTCGACGCGCAGGCGCTGCTGCGTACGCGCACGTCGGTGCGCACCCCCGACTTCGCGCTCTCCCAGTACGTCAACGACCGCCCCTACGCGGCGTCGTCGCTGTTCGCGGTGGCACTGGGCAGGGTGCTGCGGTCCGCGCTCCGCGGCACCTGCGAGCAGCGGCCCGAACTGGCGCGCACGCCGATACCGCTGGAGCTGCGCATGCCCGCGGTGCCCTGCCGCGCCGGAGCCGACCGCGTCCGCGCCCTCTTCGAGCCCCTGGGCTGGACGGTGGAGGCCGAGCCGGTCCCGCTCGATCCCGGGCTGCCGGGGTGGGGCGACTCGCACTACCTGTCGCTCACCCTCACCGGCACCCTGCGCCTGTCCGAGGCGCTCAGCCACCTGTACGTGCTGCTGCCCGCCATGGACGGCGACAAGCACTACTGGGTGGACCGGAGTGAGGTCGACAAGCTCCTGCGCGCCGGCGGGCTCGCCGTGGACACGGCCGGGGACGACGGCTCCGCCGAGACCGCCGTACCCGCTGCGACCGACGGGGACGACGGGGAGGACGGCGGCGCCGGGACCGGCTGGCTCGCCGGGCACCCCGAGCGCACCTGGATCACCCGCCGCTACCTCAGCCGGCGCGACGGCTACGTGCGGACCGCGCTGGCACGCCTGGCCGAGGCCGACGACGTGGCCGAGGGCGAGGACGTGGACGACCCGGGGTTCGAGGAGGCCTCCGCGGCGCCGCCGCACGAGGAGCGCGGGCCCAGCCTGGCCGAACAGCGGGCCGGTGCGGTCCTGGCGGTGCTGCGCGCCGAGGACGCCACCAGCGTCATCGACCTGGGCTGCGGCTCGGGGCGGCTGCTGGAGCGGCTGGTCACCGAGCCCTCCCTGGGCCGGATCACCGGTGTGGACGTCAGCGTCGTCAGCCTGGAGCGCGCCCACCGCAGGGTGTGCCGGGGCTGCGAACCGGGCGGGCGCGGACGCCACCGCCCCCTGTTCGCCGACACCCGTGAGGGCCGCGGCCGCGGGGGAGGCGCCGCCGCGAGGCCGGACCTGCTCGTGGGCTCGGTGGTCTACCGCGACAGGAGGTTCGAGGGCTACGACGCCGCCGTCCTGATGGAGGTGGTCGAGCACCTCGACCCGTCGAGGCTGCCCGCGATGGAGGAGAGCGTGTTCGGTTCGGCCCGGCCCCGCGTCGTCGTGGTGACCACGCCCAACGTCGAGTACAACACCCACTACGAGGGACTGCCCGAGGGCTCCCTCCGGCACGGCGACCACCGCTTCGAGTGGACGCGCGCCGAGTTCGCCCTGTGGTCGGGCCGGGTCGCCGAGAGGTACGGCTACCGCGTCCGCCACCTGCCGGTCGGGTCCGAACACCCCGAGACCGGCGCTCCGACCCAGATGGGAGTCTTCGTCAGATGAGCACGAACGAGAAGGCCGGGACCGCCGCTGCGCGCGTGCTCGGCGTGCCCGAGATGGGGCTCGTCGTGCTCGTCGGTGTGTCCGGCGCGGGCAAGTCCACCTTCGCCGCCAAGCACTTCGCGTCCACGCAGGTGATCAGCTCCGACCACTGCCGCGGCCTGGTCAGCGACGACGAGAACGACCAGTCCGCCAGCGCCGACGCGTTCTCGCTCCTGCACACCGTCGTGGACATACGGCTGCGGCGGGGCCTGCTCGCGGTGGTCGACGCCACCAACGTGCAGGCCGGGGCGCGCCAGGACCTGCTGCGCGTGGCCAAGGCCAACGACGTGCTGTCCACCGCCATCGTGCTGGACGTGCCCGAGGCCCTGGCCCGGGAGCGCAACCGCGACCGGCCCGACCGCGACTTCGGCGACCACGTCATCCGGCGCCAGCGGCGCGACCTTCGGCAGAGCGTCAAGCGGCTGCGGCGCGAGGGCTTCCGCAAGGTGTACGTGCTCAGCGGCCCGGAGGAGATCGACGCCGCGACCGTCGAGCTGGAGCGCGCCTGGCCGGACCGCAAGGAGCTCACCGGCCCGTTCGACGTCGTCGGCGACGTGCACGGCTGCCGCGAGGAGCTGGAGGAGCTGCTCGGCGACCTCGGCTACGCGTTCTCCCGGGACGGACTGGGGCGCCCGGTCGGCGCCCGCCACCCCGAGGGCCGCACGGCGGTGTTCGTCGGCGACCTCGTGGACCGGGGACCCGACAGCCCCGGCGTGCTGCGCCTGGTCATGGGCATGGTCGCCGACGGCGACGCCCTCTGCGTGCCCGGCAACCACGAGAACAAGCTCATCCGCGTGCTCAGGGGAGGAAGGGCCCGGCTCACCCACGGCCTCGCCGAGACCATGGAGCAGTTGGGCCGGGAGAGCGAGGAGTTCCGCGAACGCGTGCTGGACTTCTGCGACGGACTGGTCAGCCACCTCATCCTGGACGGGGGCAGGCTGGTCGTCGCGCACGCCGGGCTCAAGGAGGCCTACCACGGGCGGGCCTCCGGCCGCGTGCGCTCCTTCGCCCTGTACGGCGATACCACCGGCGAGACCGACGAGTACGGGCTCCCGGTGCGGCTGCCGTGGGCGCGCGAGTACCGGGGCCGGGCCGCCGTGGTCTACGGGCACACGCCGATGGTCGGGGCCGAGTGGCTCAACAACACCCTCTGCCTGGACACCGGCTGCGTGTTCGGCGGCAGGCTCACCGCGCTGCGCTACCCCGAGCGCGAGCTGGTCGACGTGGCCGCCCACCGCACTTGGTACGAGCCCGCGCGACCGCTGGGCGGCGAACCGGAGAGGGCGGCGAAGGCCCGCCCGGACACCGTCGTGGACATCACCGACGTCGGTGCAGGCGACCTCGGCTCCGGCATGTTCGTGGAGACCGAGCACGGCCGGGTACGCGCCGGCGGCGGCAGCACCCTGGCCGCGCTGGAGGTCATGAGCCGGTTCTCCGTGGACCCGCGCTGGCTGCTGTACCTGCCGCCGACCATGGCCCCGGCGCCGACCTCGGCCGAACCCGGCCTGCTGGAGCACCCGAACGAGGCCTTCGCCTCCTTCCGCGGTTCGGGGATCGGGGAGGTCGTGTGCGAGGAGAAGCACATGGGGTCGCGGGCCGTGGCCGTGCTGTGCCGGGACGGGGACGCCGCCGAGCGCAGGTTCGTCCCCGGTGAGCTGGGCACCGTGTACACCCGGACCGGCCGGCCGTTCTTCAACGACCCGACGCTCCAGGCGGAGGTGGTGGACCGGTTGCGGAGGGCGGTCACCGACGCCGGGCTGTGGGACCGGCTGGGCACCGACTGGATCGCCCTGGACGGGGAGATGCTGCCGTGGTCGGCCAAGGCCCGGTCGCTGATCCGCGAGCGGTACGCGTCGGTGGGCGCCGCCGCCCGCGCGGCACTGCCCGCCGCCGGAGCCGCGCTCGCCGCCGCGGCCGGGCGCGGTGTGCCGGTGGGCGGCCTGGCGGACGGGGTGGCGCGCCGCACGGAGCAGATCGAGGAGTTCAGCCGGGTCTACCGGCGCTACTCCTGGGACACCGACGGCGTCGCCGGGCTCCGGTACGCGCCGTTCATGGTGCTGGCCTCCGAGGGGCGGGAGTACGGGGACGCCGACCACCTGTGGCACATGGCGGTCGCCGAGCGGCTCGCCGAGGCGAGCGGCCTGGTCCGCTCCACCCGCTACCGGGTGGTGGACACCACCGACCCGGCCGCGTGCGCCTCGGCCGCCGGCTGGTGGAGCGAACTGGTCTCCACCGGCGGTGAGGGCATGGTGGTCAAGCCGGTCCTGGGCGCCCGCGCCAGCGGCCGCAAGGGCCTGGCCCAGCCCGGGCTGAAGGTGCGCGGTCCCGAGTACCTGCGCATCGTCTACGGCCCCGACTACACCGATCCGGAGCGGCTGGAGGTCCTCAAGGACCGCGACGTGGGCCGCAAGAGCGGCCTGGCCATGCGCGAGCACAAGCTGGGCCTGGAGGCCCTGGCCCGGCACGCCCGGCGCGAACCGCTCTGGCGCGTGCACGAGCCGGTGTTCGCGGTGCTGGCGCTGGAGTCGGAGCCGGTCGACCCGCGGCTGTGACGCGCGCCGGACGATCTTGCTCCCAGCGGCACTGTGGGGCACCGACAGTGCCACTGGGAGCAAGATCAGCAGCGGGGAGGTCCCGCCCGTCACACCGTCAACGTTTCCGGCCAGCCCGCTGGCCGTCGGTATTTGGGGAATCGCACGAGGGCCGGGTTACCGATAGGTAGTCCGTTTGCACCAACTGTGTACCGCTTCGCCTCCTTTTCACGTCGTCTCTTTCGGTCGGACATCCACAGAGGTCATGATGTGCACGCCCCCGACCCCCAGTCACTTCCGGAGAACACGTGTCCCCCACCCGACCCGGACGCCTGATCGCGTCCACGTCAGCCGCGGCGGCGGTGCTCCTGGGCGTCAGCCTCGGAGCGGTACCGGCCGCCCTCGCCGACACCACCACCCCGGTGATCAGCGAGGTGTACGGCGGAGGCGGCAACAGCGGCGCCGAACTGCGCAACGACTTCGTCGAACTGGGCAACCCCACCGGCGGAGCGGTCTCCCTCGACGGCTGGAGCGTGCAGTACCTGCCCGCCAGCCCTTCACCGAACACCCGGGTCCAGGTCACGGAGCTGGGCGGCGAGGTCGGCGCCGGAGAGCACTACCTCGTGCGCCAGGCGGCCGGCTCCGGGGGCAGTGTGGAACTCCCCGCCCCCGACGCCACCGGCGGCGCCAACATGTCCGCCTCCGCCGGCGCCGTCCTGCTCGTGCGCGGCACCGACCCCGTCACCTGCCGCACCGCCGCCACGTGCGCCGAGGACGGAGACGTCGTCGACATCGTCGGCTACGGCGACGCCGTCGTCCACGAGAACGCGCCCGCGCCCAGGCTGAGCAACACCACCTCCGCCTCGCGCGACGCCGACCTCACCGACACCGGCGACAACGCGGCCGACCTCACCGCCGGAGCCCCCACCCCCGCCAACACGGCGGGCGAGACCCCGGGCGGCGGCGACGGGGGCGGGGACGGCCCCGAGGAGCCCGTCGAGCCCGGCGACCTGCGCGTCCACGACGTCCAGGGCACCACCCGCACCTCCCCGCACGTCGGACAGCAGGTCACGGGCCTGCCCGGCGTGGTCACCGCGGTCAACGCCTTCGGCGGGGCCCGGGGCTTCTGGTTCCAGGACACCGAGGGCGACGGCGACCCGCGCACCAGCGAGGCGCTGTTCGTCTTCACTGGCTCCACCACCCCCGACGTGGCCGTGGGCGACGAGGTCCTGGCCGCCGGACGGGTCAGCGAGTACCGGCCCTCCTCCGGAGCGCAGACCATCACCCAGTTGAGCCAGGCACGCTGGACCGTCCTGTCCTCGGGCAACGCGGTACCCGGCTCCGTCCTGCTGGACGGGGACGCGATCCCCGAGGCGTACGCGCCCGAGCCCGGCGGGGACGTCTCCGGCCTCACGCTGGAGCCGCAGGCCTACGCCCTGGACTTCTGGGCCGCGCACGAGCACATGCTCGTCCGCGTGGAGGACGCCCCCGTGGTCGGCGCCACCGACGACTACGAAGCCCTGTGGGTGACCACCAAGCCCGAGCAGAACCCCACCGTCAACGGCGGCACCCGCTACGGGTCCTACGACCAGCCCAACTCGGGCCGGGTCAAGATCGAGTCGCTGCTCGACCGCGCACGGCACCCGTTCCCCGACGCCAACGTGGGCGACACCCTCGCCGGGGTCACCGAGGGCCCCGTCTACTACAGCCAGTACGGCGGCTACCTCGTCCGCGCCACCACCCTGGGCGAGCACGTGTCCGGCGGCCTGGAGCGCACCGGCGTCCGCGACGCCGAGCGCTACGAGGTCAGCGTCGCCACCTACAACGTCGAGAACCTCGGCGGGCGGGCCGACCAGGCCAAGTACGACGAGCTGGCCTCGGGGATCGTCGAGTCCCTGAACTCGCCCGACATCATCGGCCTGGAGGAGATCCAGGACAACACCGGCCCGACCGACGACGGCGTCGTGGACGCCGACGTCACCCTGGACCGGCTGGTGGCCGCGGTCGAGGCCCGGGGCGGCCCCTCCTACGAGTGGCGGCAGATCAGTCCGCAGGACAAGCAGGACGGCGGACAGCCGGGCGGCAACATCCGCAACGCGTTCCTGTTCGACCCCGCGCGCGTGCGGTTCGTGGACCGCGAGGGCGGCGACGCCACCACCGCGGTGGAGGTCGTGGAGGGCAGGCGCGGCGCCGAGCTGTCGGTGTCCCCGGGCCGGATCGACCCGGAGAACGAGGCCTGGAAGTCCAGCCGCAAGCCGCTGGTCGGCCACTTCCGCGCCCTGAACCGGGACGTCTACGTGGTCACCAACCACTTCAACTCCAAGGGCGGCGACCAGTCCCTGCACGGCGTCAACCAGCCGCCGGAGCGCGGCAGCGAGACCCAGCGCCACGCCCAGGCCGAACTCGTGCGCGGGTTCGCGGAGGAGCTGCTGGCCGTGGACCCGCAGGCCAACCTGGTGGTCATGGGCGACCTGAACGACTTCCAGTTCTCCCGGACCCTGGAGATCCTCACCGTCGACGGGCCCCTGGACAACCCGATGGCGGACCTGCCCGAGGGGGAGCGCTACAACTACGTGTACGACGGCAACTCCCAGGCCCTGGACCACATCCTGGTCAGCCAGGCGATCGCGGGCCGGGTCGACTACGGGATCGCGCGGCTCAACTCCGAGTTCCACGACCAGGTCAGCGACCACGACCCGCAGGTGCTGTGGCTGGACGTCCGCCGCGGCACCCCGCCGGGACGCCCCTGACCCGGGCCCGGCCCCGCCGGGACGCCCCTGACCCGGGCCCGGCCCCGGCGGCACGCGCCGCCGGGGCCGGGCACCCGCGTGTACGGGCGCGGGGGCGCGCTCCGCGCGTTCCCGCGGTGACGGCCGGCCGGATCTCCTCCGGCCGGCCGTTCCCGTTCCGGGGCAGGCGCTCAGCGCACGTCCCTGCGGCTCAGCACCGCCGCGGCCAGGCCCCACAGGACGAGGGTGAGCGAGGCCGCGGAGAGCACGACGGCGGCCGCCGCCGGCAGGTCGACGGCCCCCGCGTCGGCGACGGCCGTGCTGCCCAGGCTGAGCGCCGTGGTGACCAGGGCCTGGGGCAGGAGGTGGGAGACCGCTCCGCCGCCCCCGGAGTAGAGGACGCCGACCCCGGCGACGCAGCCCAGGAGGCCGAGGGCGACGGGCGCGGCGAAGGAGCGGACCAGCATCGACAGCAGGGACTGCAACGCGATGACCGGCAGCGCGGCGACGACACCCAGCAGGGCCGCGGCGCCGCTGTGCCAGTGCGGCCAGCCGTCCAGGCCCAGGACGAACCTTCCGGTCAGGACCACCAGCACGAGCAGGACGAGCTGCATGACCGCGACCACCAGGGCGAGCGCGGCGAGTTTGGAGCCGATGACCGAGAGGGCCCGGGCGGGCGTGGCCATCAACAGGTTCCAGTTGTGGCCGCGGTGCTCCATCCGCCACGCTGCCGACGCCATCACAGCGATCCCCATCGACATGAACAACATGCCGTAGAAGATGACGACCTGCGACCAGTAGGACGCCCATCCGACCGAGAGGGTCTCCGTGTTGCCGCCGTAGTTCACGGATCCCGTGACGACCGCGAGCAGGGGCAGCACCACGGCCACGATCCACAGGGCCGACCGGCGCAGCTTGGTGAGTTCGGCGAGGACCATCCTCCTCACGCCTCCGTCCGGTCGAAGCGGTGGCCGGCCACGGCGAACAGGACCGCCACGACCGCCAGGAACACGGCCAGCCAGCCGTACCCGGGAGTGAGGGCGGCGAAGCCGTCGTCGCCCATCCTCAGCGGGGAGACGACCGCGTAGTAGCCCCAGGGCAGCACGCGCGCCAGAGCCGGCGGCATCAGCAGGGAGAACACCCCGCAGAACGCGCCGAGCAGCCCCACCCCCATCCCGACGAGCTGGTTCTCCACACGGGCGGCCAGCCACACGTGCAGGCACAGCAGTGCCAGGTCCACCAGGAGCAGACCGACCGCGTACTGGACCCACACTCCGGGGGACAACGGAACGGTGATCCCGGCGGCCAGGCCCGCCATGACGACCAGGGCGGTCTGTACGGGCACCGCGACCGCCAGCAGCGCTCCCAGCACCGTGGCCTTGGCGCGGCACAGCCGCCCCGGGCGCAGCCCGGCCACCTGCGACAGCATCCAGCCCTGCCCCTGGTGCTCGATGTCGACCTGCCTGCTGGCCAGCACCGCGACCAGGAGGGGGGAGGTCATGGCCGTGACCATGACGTAGCTCATGAGGAGGCTCTCCCACGGCTGGGCGCCGGGGTCGTCGAAACCGGCCCGCGCGGAGTCGGACATCAGGTTCGCGCACGTCAGGGCGACCACCGCGGCCACCATGACCGCGCAGACCAGCACGACCCGGAGCCTGCGCGTCTTGCGTAGTTCGAGGTTCACCGCCGTCAGCGTCACAGGAGCCCCTCACGGCCGGTGAGGTCCATGAAGACCTCCTCCAGGGACTGCTGGACACGCCGCACCCCGTGGACCGGTACGTCCGCGCCGACGAGGCGCCGCACGAGGGCGGCCGTGTCGTCGTCGCCGAGACCGGACAGGCGCAGGCCCCGCTCCGAGCGCACGGCGGGGACGCCCAGGGCCAGGGCCCGCCCGGGTTCGGGTGTGTCGACGAGCAGGTCCGGCGTGCTGCGGTCGAACAGCTCGGCCCGCGTGCCCTGGAAGACCAGCCTTCCCCGGCCGAGGATGCCCAGGACCGAGGCCATCCTGTCGATCTCGTCGAGCAGGTGGCTGGAGACCATGACCGTGACGCCGTCCTCCGCCAGCGACACCAGCAGCCCGCGGATCTCCTCGATGCCCGCGGGGTCCAGTCCGTTGGTGGGCTCGTCGAGGATGAGCAGGCGCGGCTCCCGGGCCAGGGCCATCGCGATGCCCAGGCGCTGCTTCATCCCCAGCGAGTACGCGCGGACGAGCTTGTCCATGTGCTCCTGCAGGCGCACGGTGGCGACCGCCCGGGAGACCTGCCGGTCGCTGAGTCCGAGCATCCGCTGGACGATCACCATGTTCTCCCGCCCGGTCAGGTGGGCGTATCCGGGAGGCGCCTCGACGAGGGAGCCGATCTCCCGCAGGAGGGCGGGGCGCGTCTCACGGTTCATCGGTCGGCCGAGGAGGGTGATCTCGCCCCGGCTGGGCCGGGCCAGCGACAGCAGCATCTTCATGGTGGTGGACTTGCCCGAGCCGTTGGGGCCCAGGAAGCCGTACACGCAGCCCTGCGGCACCCGCAGTTCGAGGTCGTCGACGACGGTGCGCGGACCGTAGGTCTTCGTCAGGTGGTGTGTGGTGATGACGTCGTTCATGGAACTCCTTCCACCGAGGAGGCTCCACCCCGGCACCCGAGGAGGGCATCGTGCCGCGGGACGAGGAACGCGCCCGCCGAAAGTAGGTGCCGCCGCAGGGCGCGGTGGGGCGTGCCGCTTCGGAGGGCGAGGGTGGAGCGCGCGGCCGAAGGGGCGCGGGGAGCGCGTGCCGTCGGAGGGTGCGGCCGAAGGGACACGGGGGGCGGCCGCAGGGGTGCGGGGGAGCGCGCCGCTCAGGCCTCCCGGAGCAGGTCCTCCCGGTCCACCAGCCCGGCGCGGAACGCGAACAGCACCGCCTGGACCCGGTCGCGTGAGCCGGTCTTGGCCAGGACGTGGCCGACGTGGGTCTTCACGGTGGGCATGGACAGCACGAGGCGCTCGCAGATCTCCGTGTTCGTGTGTCCGAGCGCCACGGCGACGAGGACCTCCTGCTCGCGCGGGGTCAGCGACGCGACGGCGCGGCGGGTGTCCCTGTCGAGCGGGGCCGACCGGGAGGGCGGGCCGCCGAGCAGGGGGCGCACGTGCCCGAGCAGCCTCCGCGTGGAGCGCGCGGAGATGACGGAGTCGCCGCGGTGCACGGTGCGCACGGCCTCCAGGAGCTCCTCGGGCGGGGTGCTCTTGAGCAGGAAGCCCGCGGCGCCGGCCTCGACGCCCTCGACCACGTACTCGTCGGTGTCGAAGGTGGTGAGGATGACGACGCGGCAGTCCGCCCCCGAGGAGACGAGGGCGCGCGTGGCGCTCAGCCCGTCCGTGCCGGGCATCTGGACGTCCATGAGCAGGACGTCGACGGGGTCGGACCGCTGACGGGTGACGGCCTCGGACCCGTCGGCCGCCTCCCAGGCGACGGTCAGGTCCGCCTGGGAGTCGATGACCATGGCCATCCCGGCCGTGAAGAGCCGCTGGTCGTCGGCCAGCCCCACACGGATCACGTCCGCTCCCAGGGGACCACCGCGCGCACCCGCCAGGTGCCGGTCGCGTCGTCGGCGCCGGCCTCCAGGGCGCCGCCGTGCAGGCCGACGCGCTCACACATGCCGACCAGGCCGTGGCCGGGGCCCCCTCCTCGTCCGGGACGTCCCCGGACGGCGGCGGTCGGGGCCGCGGCCACGGCCTCGCGCACGGGGTTGGCCACGGCGACCTCGACCCGTCCGGGAGACCACGTGAGCCCGATCCGGACGTCGACGGGCCCCGCGTGCTTCAACGCGTTGGCGAGGGACTCCTGCACGACGCGGTAGACCGTCAGGGACGCCGTCGCCGGCAGGGCCGGCGGCGCCTCCGGACCCGTCCGGCCGCCGCCCGGAGCGGGCGGGGTGCCGTGCTGGACCAGGCGGATCCGCAGACCGGCGCGTCGGTACTCCTCGACGAGGCCGGGCAGGTCGCCGACCCCGGGGGCCGGGGCCGCACTCCGGCCCTCGCCGTCGCGCAGGACGCCCAGGAGCTGGTGCAGCTCCGCCGCGGACTCGCGTCCCACCTGGGAGACGGTGGCCAGGGCGGTCACCGCGCGCCCGGGATCGGCCCTCGCGGCGTAGCGGCCCCCGTCGGCCTGGGCGATGATGACGTTCAGCGAGTGCGCGAGGATGTCGTGCATCTCCCGGGCGATGCGGGTCCGCTCGTCGAGCGCGGCCAGCCGCACCTCCTGGGCCCGCTGGGTCTCCAGCAGCCGTGCGTGCTCGACGACGCGGGCGAACTCCTCGCGGCTGCGCCTGCGGAACGTCCCGAGCAGGGAGAACAGCGCGATCGCCGTCCAGGCCGAGAGGACACTGTTGAGGCGCGGTTCCAGGTCCGCGGAGAGCTCCTCCGGCGGCATGGACAGAACGGCCCAGGCCGCTCCGGCCAGGAGCAGGCCGAAGCCCACGGCGCGCCACGCACGCGAGAGCTCGGACTGGGCCGTGTAGGCGGCGACCAGGGCACTGATCCCCGTGATCGCCGTGAGGTGGTCCAGCCACAGGATCTGGAGTGACAGCAGCACCGCCAGGGCGGCCAGGGCCGGGAGCGGACTGGTGCGGCGCAGCGCCAGCGCGGTGCAGCACGCGGCGGTCAGGGCGAGGTAGGTCCACGACTCGGCCGTACGGAACCCGGACACAGGATGGGACACCGCGGACAGGACGAACCAGAGAAGGGCCCAGCACGTGTCCACGGCGAGCACGTGGCCCCGGGCCCAGAGCGTCGCCCGGTCCAGGAGCGTGCGTGCGGACAGGTCGGCCATGCCTCCACGATAGGAGCGCGCGGGCCGGGGAACCTCATGCCCCGGTATGAGGCCGGTGCCGCGCAGGGGCGTGCCGGAGACGCTTCGGGGCGCGTCGGGGACGGGCGGCGGCTCCGGGACACGGTGGCGTCCGTCACCGTCCACGTGCCCGGCGGTCCCCTATTCTGGGGAGCGCCCGCGAGGCGGCGGGCGCACTCCACCCAGGGAAGCGAATGATGAACGTCCTGCTCACCGGCGGTGCCGGGTACATCGGCTCCCACACCGCGGTCGAACTGCTCGAAGCCGGGCACGGGGTCGTGGTCGTGGACTCCCTCGCCAACAGCCACGCCGAGGCCCTGAGCCGCGTCGAGCGCATCACCGGGCGCACCGTCGCCTTCCACGGGGAGGACTGCACCGACCCCGCCGCGCTGCGCCGCGTCTTCGCCGGGCACCGGATCGACGCCGTCATCCACCTGGCCGGGTTCAAGGCCGTGGGCGAGTCGGTGGAACAGCCGCTGCGCTACTACCGCAACAACCTGGACGCCCTGCTCTCCCTCGTCGAGGTGATGGACGAACACGGTGTGCGCGACCTGGTGTTCAGCTCCTCGGCCACGGTCTACGGCGACCCCGAGCAGGTGCCCGTCACCGAGGACGGCGGCCTGTCCGCCACCAACCCCTACGGCGCCACCAAGCTGTTCGCCGAACAGATCCTGCGGGACGTGGCCGCCTCCGACCCGCGCTGGCGGATCACCTCCCTGCGCTACTTCAACCCCGTCGGCGCCCACCCCAGCGGACTGATCGGGGAGGACCCCCAGGGCGTGCCCAACAACCTGTTCCCCTACGTCGCGCAGGTCGCCGCCGGGCGCCGCGAGCGCCTGAACGTGTTCGGCGACGACTACGACACCCCCGACGGCACCGGCGTGCGCGACTACCTGCACGTGGTGGACCTGGCCCAGGGCCACCTGGCCGCCGTGGACCACATCGCCGACGCCGCCGGGTACCGCGTGTACAACCTGGGCACCGGACAGGGCACCTCGGTCCTGGAGGGCCTGCGCGCCTTCGAGCGCGCCACCGGGTCGACCATCCCGTACACGGTGGTCGAGCGCCGCCCCGGCGACATCGCCGTGTGCTTCGCCGACCCCTCCGCCGCCGCCCGCGACCTGGGCTGGAAGGCCGTGCGCACCGTGGACGACGCCTGCCGCGACGCCTGGCGCTGGCAGTCCGCCAACCCCGGCGGCCTCGCGGGCTGAGCGAAGCCGCGTGTCCCGCGTATCGCGCGGGACACGCCGGTCCCGCGAAGGGCCCGGGGCGTGTCCGGCGGAGGCCGCCCGTCGCGCAGCGGGGGGCGAGTGCCCGTCACGCACGCCCTAGACTGGGCGGACATCCCTTTACTCCTGCGGAAGGTCCTCCGTCGTGTCCGTTGGTGCTGAGAGCACGTTCGACACCGTTCTCGTCGTCGACTTCGGCGCGCAGTACGCGCAGCTGATCGCCCGGCGCGTTCGTGAATGCCACGTGCACAGTGAGATCGTGCCCTCGACCATGCCCGTCGAGGAGATGCTCGCCAAGAAACCCAAGGCCGTCATCCTCTCCGGCGGACCGTCGTCGGTCTACGCCGAGGGCGCCCCGAACCTGGGCCCCGAGCTGTTCGAGACCGGGGTCCCCACCTTCGGCATCTGCTACGGCTTCCAGGCGATGACCCGGGCCCTGGGCGGCGTCGTGGAGAGGACCGACCTCAGTGAGTTCGGCCGCACCGAGCTGTCGGCGGTCCCCGACTCCCTGCTGTTCGCCGGAATGCCCGTCGAGCAGCAGGTGTGGATGTCGCACGGCGACTCGGTGGTCGGCGCCCCCGAGGGGTTCGCCACGACCGCCAGCACCGCGGGCGCGCCGGTCGCCGCCTTCGAGGACACCGACCGCCGCCTCTTCGGCGTCCAGTTCCACCCCGAGGTCATGCACACCGAGCACGGCCAGGAGGTGCTGCGCCGCTTCCTGTACGAGGGCGCGGGGTGCCGCCCCACCTGGACGATGGTCAACATCGTCGAGGAGCAGTTGGAGCGCATCCGCGAGCAGATCGGCGACAAGCGCGTCATCTGCGGGCTGAGCGGCGGCGTGGACTCCGCCGTGGCCGGCGCCCTGGTGCAGCGCGCCGTCGGCGACCAGCTGACCTGCGTCTTCGTGGACCACGGCCTGCTGCGCAAGGGCGAGGCCGAGCAGGTGGAGAAGGACTTCGTCGCCATCACCGGGGCCAGGCTCAAGGTCGTGGACGCCGAGGAGCGGTTCCTGTCCGCGCTGTCGGGCGTCACCGACCCCGAGGAGAAGCGCAAGATCATCGGTCGCGAGTTCATCCGCGTCTTCGAGCAGGCGGCCCGTGAGGTCGTCACCGAGAGCGGCGAGGCCGGGGCCGAGGTCGAGTTCCTGGTGCAGGGGACCCTGTACCCGGACGTGGTGGAGTCCGGCGGCGGCACCGGTACCGCGAACATCAAGTCGCACCACAACGTGGGCGGCCTGCCCGAGGACCTCCAGTTCACGCTGGTGGAACCGCTGCGCGAGCTGTTCAAGGACGAGGTGCGCAAGGTCGGCGAGGAGCTGGGCCTGCCCGCCGAGATGGTGTGGCGCCAGCCGTTCCCCGGCCCCGGGCTGGGCATCCGCATCATCGGCGAGGTGACGCACGAGCGCCTGGAGATCCTGCGCGAGGCCGACGCGATCGCCCGCGAGGAGCTGACCCGCGCGGGGCTGGACCGCTCCATCTGGCAGTGCCCGGTGGTGCTGCTCGCCGACGTGCGCTCGGTGGGCGTGCAGGGCGACGGCCGTACCTACGGCCACCCCGTGGTGCTGCGCCCGGTCAGCAGCGAGGACGCGATGACCGCCGACTGGTCGCGCGTGCCCTACGACGTGCTGGCACGGATCTCCAACCGGATCACCAACGAGGTGCGCGAGATCAACCGGGTGACGCTGGACGTGACCAGCAAGCCCCCGGGCACCATCGAGTGGGAGTAGTCCTCCCCGCGGCTTAGGACGGGCCCGGCACACGACGCCTCGGCGGGTGTGCCGGGCCCGTCCGCGTCCGGGCTCAGTCCACCATGGGCTCGATGTTGATCTGCGTGGGGTCCGCGTTGAGCTTGTGGCTCAGGAGGAGCGTCTTCGGGCTCTCGCCGTCGCGCAGGATGAACACCAGCTCCCCGCTCGCCGTGGCGCCGGGGCCGATACCGGCCTGGTCCCACAGCGGCTGCTCGACCTCGCGCCGGGACGGCTTCTCGGCTTCGCGGGTCTCCTCGAAGCTGGTCGACATGCGCTGCTCCTGGTAGTCGAACGCCAGCAGCTCGTCGCTGACGTTGGACATCTCCAGCTCCACCACGCAGTACTCCGCGTTCGTCTGGAGCTCGGAGCGGATGTTGTGCTTGCGCAGACCGCAGGTGACCTCGTTGACGTAGTACTGGACCATGCGGTCGGACGACGCCCCCGACACGTCGTCGGGCACCCCGGTGGACGCCGAGTCGCCGGGGTCGCCTGCCCCGGCCTCGCCGTCGGGCTCGGAGTCCTGGGCGTCCGGCTGCGTCTGCTCCGCGGTGTCCCCCTGGGAGCCCCCGTCGTTCCCGGAGAAGGGGGATCCGCTGAAATCCATCAGCACGCCCATCAGGACCACCAGCGCCACCAGCAGGGCCACGGCGCCCAGCACCATGGCGACGATCACGCCCCTGCGCCGGTTGGGCGCGGCGGGCCGGTGCGGAGGCGGCGGCACCGGAGGCACGTACGGCTGCGGGCCGGGCCTGTTCGCCTGCTGGTCGGACGGGGGGACCATCGGGATCGGCCCGGTCGAGGCCGGGTGCTGTCCCGGGGGAGGGATGGAGGCGGACCGGGGGTGCTGGATCTGGCCGCCCGGTGGCGGGCCGCCCTGCACCTGGCCGCCCTGCATGTGGCCACTCGGCGGCGGACCGCCCGGGTGGGCGCTCTGGTGGCCCGGCGGCGGCCCCTGCGGGCGCGGGAAGTTGCCCGTCTGGTGGGCGGGCGGAGGCATGGGCGCGGGCGGCGCGGCCTGGTACTGGCCGGGGCCCGGCCGACGCATGTCGTTCCTGACCTGGTGCGCGGGCGGTCCCTGCTGGGGATAGGGCATCCCGGGCGGCATGGGGGGCAGGTTCGGCCGCCACGACTGGTGCAGCGCGTTCGACACCATGTCGTTGGGGTTGGTGTTCTCCTCCCCGCCCGCCAGCTCCAGCAGCAGGTCCTGCGCGGTGGGGCGGCGGCCCGGCTCCTTGGCCAGCGCGCGCAGCACAAGGCGGTCCAGCGGACTGTCCAGGGCGCCGATCTGCGGTTCGGCGAACAGCACCCGCTTGCCCAGCGTCATGGCGTCGCCGTTGCCGAAGGGGTGCGTGCCGTTCCCGGCGAAGGCCACCAGGCAGCCCCAGGCGAAGATGTCCGCCGAGGTGGTGACCTGCTCCTCCAGCAGTTGCTCGGGCGCCATCCACCCGGGGCTCCCCATGACGATGCCGGTCTGGGTGTGGTTCGTGGCGGTGTTCATGGCACGGGCGATGCCGAAGTCGATCACCCGGGGTCCGGAGAGCGACAGCAGCACGTTGGCGGGCTTGAGGTCGCGGTGGACCAGCCCGGTGCGGTGGATGGCGGCCAGGGCTGCGGCCACGCCCAGCGCGAAGCCGTGCAGGGTCGAGGAGTCCAGCGGTCCGTGCTCGGCGATGTGCTCGGCCAGCGCGGTGCCCGCGATGTACTCGGTGACCATGTAGGGGCGGTTCTCGAACGTCCCGTGGTCGAGCACCTTGGCCGTGCAGAAGGAGGCGACCTTGCGGGCGTTCTCCATCTCGTCGCGAAAACGCGCCCGTGTCGCCTCGTCGAAGGCGAGCTCGGGGCGGATGACCTTGATGGCTACCTGGTTGTTCTTCTCCGGTGTACTGCCGAGGTAGACGGTGCCCATGCCGCCGCTCCCCAGCTTCCCGGACAGCACGTAGGGACCGATGGTCGCCGGATCTCCGGCGGCCAGCGGTTCCAGGTTCTTCGGGAGCCCATCCGACGGCAAGCGACCCTCCCCGACGGTGTCCAAACTCCGCCTTGCCCCAAGGTAGCGGTGTTTGTGCCCGGTTTCCCACTCACAGGCCTGGTTGGGCCGTTCTGGGGGCGGGCGGTGACTGACATGACAGTGGTAACGATCCCCGGATCGCGGTGGTGGTTCCCGATTCCCTCCGGCGACGGTGTCGGCGCTGGTAAGGAGTGGTGAACACACCGGCGCACCCGGTGGGGTACGTGTTCACGCAAGGTGGGGGTTCCTTTACGATTGGGGACTCGTGACCGTTAATACCACCGTAACCGTGCGGGTCCCCGCGAAGGTGAACCTCCAGTTGGCGGTGGGGCCCAGACGTGAGGACGGGTTCCACGACCTCGTCAACGTGTTCCACGCTGTCTCGTTGTTCGATGAGGTTACCGTCCGGGAGGCCCCGCCGCGTCAGCCGAACCCCTCCGGCGCCGGAGAATCCGCGTCATCGGGGGCGGACACGGGCGTGTCCGTGACGGCGGCCGACCCGCCGGAGGCGTCCGCCTGCGCCGGGCTGACCGCGGGCGGCGGCCTGGGGTCCCACCTGGCCCGTGTGCCCCTGGACGAATCCAACCTGGCCGCGCGCGCCGTGGCCCTGCTGGCGGAGCGGACCGGCCGGGGCTCCCCGGTCACGGTCCACCTGGACAAGCACATCCCGGTGGCGGGAGGCATGGCCGGGGGGAGCGCGGACGCCGCGGCCGCCCTGCTGGCCTGCGACCGCCTGTGGGGCTGCGACCTGCCGCCGCGGACCCTGGCCGGGTACGCGGCGGACCTGGGCAGCGACGTGCCCTTCGCGCTGATGGGAGCCACCGCGGTGGGCATGGGGCGCGGGGAGATCCTGCGTCCGCTGGCGGCTCCGGGGAGGCTGCGCTGGGTCTTCGCGCTGTCGCCGCACGGGCTGTCCACGGCCAGCGTGTTCGGTGAGTACGACCGCCTCCGTCCGGACGCCCCCGAACCCCGTCTGGACCCGGCGCTGGCCACCGCGCTCGCCGGCGGCGACCCCGCGGCCCTGGGGGCCGCGCTGACCAACGACCTCCAGGAGGCGGCGCTGTCGCTGCTGCCGGAGCTGGAGCGGACCCTGAAGACGGGCAGCGGCGCGGGCGCCCTGGGCGCGCTGGTGTCGGGGTCGGGGCCCACCTGCGCGTTCCTGGTCGGCGGCGTGGACGAGGCCGAGGCCGACGGGCGCGAGGCCGCCGTGGTGGCCGAACTGGAGGGCAGCGGCCTGTGCGAACAGGTCGTTTCGGCGTACGGGGACGTCCCCGGAGCCACCGTTCTGTGAGGTAAATCACCCCGGGTCCTCCCGTGGCGCGGGCGCTTCCGCCCATTGACCTCAATCTTTGTTGAGGTTGAACACTGAGGGGCATGACGACAGCAGCCGCCCTCTCGCGCTACGCCGACCTTCCCGCCCTCATCGGACTCATGGAGGGTGACGAGAAGCACACGGAGGCCGCCCACTCCACGCTCGACGTGGTGTGGGTGCTCTACGACCGTGTGCTGGCAGTCACCCCCGACACGGCCGAGGCCCCTGACCGCGACCGGTTCCTGCTCTCCAAGGGCCACGGGCCCGCCGCCTTCTACGCCGTGCTCGCGGCCAAGGGCTTCCTGGACGTGCCGACCCTGCGGAGCTGGGCCGCCTTCGACTCCCCGCTCGGCCACCACCCCGACCGGGTCCTGGTGCCCGGCGCGGAGATCGGCAGCGGGTCCCTCGGACACGGGCTGCCCCTGGGCCTGGGCACGGCGCTCGGCCTGCGCGCCCAGCGGATCCGCCGGCCCGACGGCGCCGAGCCCCGCGTGGTGGTGCTCGTGGGCGACCGCGAACTCCACGAGGGCAGCAACCACGAGGCCATCGCGGTCGCCGGCCGCATGGGCGCGGACAACCTCACCGTCGTCGCCGTGGACAACGCCTCCTCCGGCCACGGGTGGCCCGGCGGGATCGGCGCGCGCTTCGGAGTCGAGGGCTGGGAGGCCCGTGACGTGTCCGGACGCGACCACGACGCCCTGTACGAGGCACTCACCCGCCCCCACGCCGGACGGCCGCTGGCCGTCGTCGCCCGCGTCCGTCCCTAGGAGAGCTTCCGATGAACATGCGTGAGACCTTCGCCGCCACCGTCGACCGGGCCATGGACGAGGACCCGCGGGTCGCCGTCGTGCTGGCCGCCATCTCCACGGAGATGTTCCGTGCCCCCGCCTCCCGGCACCCGGGCCGGGTGATCGACGTGGGCATCCGGGAACAGGCCATGATCGGCGTGGCCGGAGGACTGGCCCTGACCGGGATGCGGCCGATCGTGCACAGCTACGCGCCGTTCCTGGTGGAGCGGCCCTTCGAGCAGGTCAAGCTGGACCTCGGCCACCAGGACGTCGGCGCCGTCCTGGTGAGCATCGGCGCCTCCTACGACGCCTCCGGGGCTGGACGCACGCACCAGGCCCCCGGTGACGTGGCCCTGTTCGACAGCCTGCCGGGGTGGACGGTGTACGCGCCCGGCCACCCGGACGAGGTGCGCGACGCCCTGGCCGCCGCGGTCCCGGGGGAGCACCGCGTGTACGTGCGGCTGTCGGAGGAGGCCAACCGGGCGCCGATGCCCGTCAGCGGGCGCCTCAGCGTGCTGCGGACGGGCTCGCCGCGCTCGGCCGGGGTGGTGGTGGCCGTCGGTCCGATGCTGGACCGGGTGCTGGAGGCGACCGCGGACCTGGACGTGACCGTCGCCTACACGGCCACCGTGCGCCCGTTCGACCGGGAGGGGCTGAGCGCGCTGGCCGGGGCGGCGGGCAACGCCGACGTGCTCGTGGTGGAGCCCTACCTGAGGGGAACCTCCGCGCACGAGGTGGCCGGGGCGCTGGCCGACCGCCGCCACCGCCAGTTGGGGCTGGGGGTGGCCCGGGAGCACGAGGTGCGCTCCTACGGGACCCCGGCCCGGCACGCGCGGGTCCACGGGCTGGACGCGGAGGGGATCGCCAAGGCCGCCAGGGACTTCTTCCTGGTCTAGGGGCTGCCCGGATCCGTTGCTGGTGTGGCTGGAGTGCTCCAACCCCGGATGATCTTGTACTTATAGCGAGGTTCGACGGTCGAACCTCGCTATAAGTACAAGATCACGGCGGGTGAGGGCGGGCCGGTGCACCCTTTCCGGTCACCGCACTGAGGGGAAGGTCCTGCCAGACCCGCCCGGGGCCTTGCGCGGTGCGGCCCCGGGCGTCCTCGTGTCCGGCCGCGCGTTACTTCACAGCGCCCATCGACAGGCCTCGCACCAACTGTCGTTGGGCCGTCCAGCCGACCACCACGATGGGCAGCGACGCCATGACGGCCGCCGCCGAAAGCTGTGCCACGAACAGGCCCTCACTGGTGATGAAGCCGGTCAGGAACACCGGGACCGTGGAGGCCTGGGCGGCGGTGAGGTTCACCGCGAAGAAGAACTCGTTCCAGGCGAAGATCATGCAGATCAGAGCGGTCGCCGCGATTCCCGGGGCCATGACCGGCATCATCACCGACCACAGGACACGCGGCAGGCCCGCGCCCTCCACCCTGGCGGCCTCCACGATCGCCTTGGGCACCTCCAGGAAGAACGAGCGCAGCATCCACACGGCGATGGGCAGGTTCATCGCCGTGTACAGCACGACCAGGGTCCACACGTTGTCCAGCACCGAGAGGTAGGCCGCCGCGACGTAGATCGGCAGCACGACCGCCACCACCGGCAGCATCTTCGTCGAGATGAAGAAGAACAGCACGTCCTGGGTGCGCTTGACCGGGGCGACCGACAGCGCGTAGGCGGCGGGCAGGCCGAGCGACAGCACCAGCAGCGTGGACGCCAGGGTGGCGATCAGCGAGTTGCCCAGGTACGGAAGGAAGTCGGCGCCCAGGACGGTGGAGAACCGGTCGAGCGTCGGCTGGAAGAAGAGCGTCGGCGGATCGGTCGCGGCCTGGTTCTCCTCCTTGAAGGCGGTCAGCACCATCCACAGCACCGGGGAGACGAACAGCAGGCCGATGGCCCAGGTGAGCACGGTGAGGACGGTGCCGCCGGCCCGGGGACGGCGCTTCCGGCGCGGCGTGTGCCCGGCGGGGGCGGCTCCCGCTTCCGCGGGGCGCCGGGGGGCTTGGGCGGTCACGATCGCGCCTCCTGTGCGTTCATGAACGTGCGGAAGATCAGCCGCAGGGCCAGCATCGCCAAGATGATGGTGCCGACCACCACCACGACGCCCATGGCCGCCGACTGGCCGATGTCGAACCCGAGGAAGGTCCGCTGGTAGATGTAGAAGGGCAGGTTGGAGCTGGCGGTGCCGGGACCGCCCTGGGTCATCATGTAGATCGTGTCGAAGGTGTTCACCACGTAGATCGATCCCAGCAGTACACCCAGCTCGATGTAGCGGCGCAGGTGCGGCAGGGTGATCCAGGCGAACATCTGCCACCGGGACGCGCCGTCGACCTGGCCCGCCTCCAGCACGTCGGCGCTCTGGCTCTGCAGACCCGCCAGGACCAGCAGCATCATGAACGGCGTCCACTGCCAGACCAGCGCGACCACCACCGACAGCAGCGGCGCCTGTGAGATCCAGTCGAACGTGTCGATCCCCAGCGGCGACAGCAGGAAGTTCACCAGGCCGAACACCGGGTTCAACATGATGTGCTTCCACAGCAGCGCCGTGGCCACGGGCAGCACCAGGAACGGGGTGACGACGAGCGTGCGCACCACGCCGCGCCCCCAGAACCTCCGGTCCAGCAGCAGCGCCAGCCCGGTGCCCAGCAGCATCGCCACCACGACGCAGGAGGCGGTGATCAGCACCGTGTTCCCCGCGGCCGCGAGGAACTGCCGGTCGGTGAACACCGACACGTAGTTGGCCAGGCCCACCCACGCCTGGGAGTCCGGCCGCAGCAGGTTCCACGACCGCAGTGAGTAGACGATCGTCGCCAGGAACGGCAGTTGGGTGACGACCAGCATGAACACCAGCGCGGGCAGGAGCGGCGCCCGGCGCGCCCATCCGGCCGCGCGTGCGCTCCGCCTCGGCCGCGGGCGCGGGGACGGTGCCGTGGGCGCCTCGCGCGCGGGCGCGGTCGCAGCACTCATCGGTTCTCCTCCTTGTAGGCCTCACCGACGGTCTCGGCGTACTCCTGGCTCTGTTCGAGGGCCTCCTCGACGGTGATCTGTCCGGCCACGGCCGCGCTGAGCTGTTGGCTGACCCGCGTGCCCAGGTCCTGGAACTCGGGGATGGCGAGGAAACCGATGCCCTCATAGGGGACCGGGCGCGTACCCGGATCCTCGGGGTCGGCCCGGCGGATGCCTTCGAGCATGGGCTCGGCGTAGGCCTCCGAGACCTCCTGGTACCCGGGAGCGTCGAACGTGGAGAGCCGGTTGCCGGGCGGTACCCGCTCCCAGCCGTACTCCTCGGCGACGGTGCGGACGTACTCCTTGTCGGTCATCCACTCCAGGAACTCCCATGCCTCCTCCTTGTGCTCGGAGGTGGAGGGGATCGCCAGGGACCAGGTGTAGAGCCAGCCGCCGTAGCCGGTCTCGGCCACCGGGGCCGGGGCGTAGCCGTTGAGCCCGGCCACGACACTCGCGCCCTCGTCCTCGATCGTGCTGACCATGGCGGTGGAGTCGTAGAACATGGCGGCCCGGCCCTGCGCGTAGTGGTTCAGGCAGTCACCGAACCCGCTGTTGGCGGCGCCCGGCTGGCCGTGCTCGCGTGCCAGGTCCACGTAGAACTCGGCCGCGCGGTGGAACTCGGGGGAGTCGAGCTCGGCGTTCCAGTCCTCGTCGTACCAGCGGCCGCCGAAGGTGTTCAGGAGGCTGTTGAACGGGCTGAGGACCTCGCCCCAGCCCGCGAGGCCGCGCAGGCAGATCCCCGAGACGCCGGGTTCCACACCGTCGAGCTCGGCGGCCAGCCCGGCCACCTCCTTCCAGGTGGGGTTCTCCGGCATCTCCACACCGGCCTTCGCGAACAGGTCCTTCCTGTAGGCGAGGAAGGAGGACTCGCCGTAGAAGGGCACCGAGTACATGTGGCCCTCGTAGGACAGGTCCTCCCGGATGGAGGGGATGAAGTCCTCGTGGTCGTAGCCCTCGGAGGAGTCGATGAGGGGCTGCAGGTCCGTCAGCCAGCCGTACTCGGCCCACTGGCGGGTCTCGTAGTTGCTGATCATGACGACGTCGAACGCGTCCGAGCCGGTCGCCACGGAGACGGTGATCTTGGCGCGGGCCTCGTTCTCCGGCAGGGACACGAAGTCGACCTCGATGCCGGGGTGCTGCTCGAGGAACTGCGACTGGAGGGAGATCGCGTCCTGCATCTGGGGATTGGACACGATCGCGACGGTCAGGTGGGCGGCGCCTCCCTCGGAGAGGGGGGCGCCGGCTCCGGCGCACCCCGTGAGCAGCAGTCCGGTGGCGGCCACGGCGGTCGTGCGGGTGATGGAGGTGGTGTGCACGATGCTGTCTCCCGGGGTTCAGGCGGTCGCGTCGGGGACGACCTGGATCTTCACCCCGGCACCCGAGCGCATCATGGACAGCGCCTCGGGGAACTTCTCCAGTGACAGGGCGTCCGTAAGCAGCGGAGCCGTCTCCACCGCTCCGGTGCTGATGAGGTCCACGGCCGCGCCGAAGCTGTTCAGTACGGCCATGGAGCCCACGATGGTGACCTCGTCGTTGTAGACGCGAAACGGCGAAAGCGACACCCGGGCCTCGGCGTCGGCGACCCCGAAGACCAGCAGGCGCCCTCCCCTCCTCAGGGAGGTGAAGGCCGCCTCGATGGCCTGGGGAGCGCCCGTGACGTCCACCGCGGCGTCGAAGCGCTCGTCGGCCAGGTCGGCCGTGTCGGTCGCGGTGGCGTGGGCGCCCAGGTCGGCCGCGATGGCCAGGCGGCGGGTGTTGCGGTCGACCACCGTGACGCGCGCGCCGGAGCGCTGGAGCAGTTGCTGGAGGAGCAGGCCCATGGTTCCGGCACCCACCACCAGGAAGCGCTCGCCGACCTCCACCCCGATGCGCCGCACTCCGTGGACCGCGCAGGACAGCGGCTCCGCGAGGGCGCCCTCGCGCATGCTCATCGAGTCGGGCATGCGGTGGCAGTTGGCGGCGGGGACGGCCACGTACTCGGCGAACGCGCCGTCGACGGTGTCGCCGATCGCACCCCAGTGGGCGCACAGGTTGCCGCGTCCGGCGCGGCAGTACCCGCAGTACCCGCAGAACAGGGAGGGGTCCACGGCTACCCGGTCGCCCGGTCGCAGGTCCCCCGGAGCGTGGTCGCCGACGGCGGTGACCGTTCCGGCGAACTCGTGTCCCGGTACCAGCGGGTAGGGGCTGGGCGGGAACTCCCCGTCGGCGATGTGCAGGTCGGTTCCGCAGATCCCGCAGGCGCCGACCCGGACCACCACGCCGTCGGAGGCGGGGCGGGGATCGGGGCGGTCGCCCACGGCGAGGGAACCCGGTTCGGTGATGATGGCGGCACGCACGTCTGGGACTCTCCTGGAGGGTTTGTTTGCTCGTTTGAGCGGTGATGATCACATATGTTCAGCTCATTGAAAGCCCAAGGGGAACACGGTGTCAATGGAAGGAGCACAATCGAGTACACTCCTGCACATATGAGCGAGCGGCGTGGTGACGTTCAGGAGACGGGCCCGAGCGGCCCCGCGGAGATGGTGCGGCTCGCCGCGATCGCCCGCAGGTTCTACCTGGACGGGCGGTCGAAGGTGGAGATCGCCGAGGAGTTCGGGCTGAGCAGGTTCAAGGTCGCCCGGGACCTGGAGGCCGCGCGCGCCAGCGGGATCGTGCGTATCGACATCCGGTTGCCCGCGCGGCTGGACGGGGACCTGTCCGAGCGCATGAGCGCGGCCTTCGGCCTGCGCCGGACGATCGTCGTGGAGGCCTCGGAGGACTTCCTGGAGACGCGCCGGGCACTGGGGTCGGTGGTGGCGCGGCTGCTGTCGGAGATCGTGCGGCCCGGCGAGGTGCTGGGGCTCGCCTGGAGCAGGGCGCTCCAGACGATGGGCGCCGACATGGTCGAGCTGCCGCGGTGCACGGTGGTGCAGTTGAACGGGGTGCTCTCCGAACACGCCGAGGGAGGCGGATCGGTCGAGACGGTGCGCCGGGCGGCGGCGCTGGCGGGCGGGCCGGCGTACCCGATCTACGCGCCGCTCATCCTGCCCGACGCCGCGACGGCGGCGACCCTGCGGGCCGACCCGGGCATCGCGTCGGCGTTCGCGCACTACGACCGGCTGACGACGGCCGTGGTGGCGATCGGCGGCTGGGACGAGCGGAACTCGACCGTCTTCCAGGCCCTGGACGCGGACTCGCGTGCCCGGTACACGGAGCTGGGCGTGTGCGCGGAGATGTCGGCTCAGCTCTTCGACGCCGAGGGACGGCAGGTGCACAGCGACCTGGACGAGCGCGTCATCAGCGTCCGCGCGGAGCAGTTGCGCGAGGTGCCGGAGGTGGTGGCGGTCGCGGGGGCCGGGGACGAGGCGAAGGCCAGGGCCGTCGGCGCGGCGCTCAGGAGCGGGCTGGTCTCGACGCTGGTGACGGACAGCGCGGTGGCCCGGCTGCTGCTCGACGAGGAGCCGCCGGGGTAGGAGCGGGCGAGGAGACCGTGAGCAGGGCGGTCCACGGGTTCTCATGGCCCCGCACGAGGTGGCCGGGGGCCGGCCGACCGCCGCCACCGCCGGCTGGGGCCGGGGCGGCCCGGGAACACGGGGTGCGCGCCCACGGACCCCGGCCCGGCACGCGCGGGTCCACGGGCTGGACGCGGAGGGGGTCGCGGGACCGCCAAGGCCGCCGGGGACTTCCTCCCGGTGCGGTCCCCGGTCCGGGGAAGCGGGGCGCCGCCCCCCCGCGAGGGGCTACGGTTTCCCCATGAATCATCGGCAGGACCTCGCGGCGCGTCACCCCGACGTCCGGTTCGTCCGTATGGCGCCCGGAGAGCACGGGCGGGGCGCGGTCTGGAAGATCACCCCGAAGGGCGCGGACAGCCCCGTCATGTACGCCCGCACCGACGAGCAGGCCGACCGGTACGCCGAGACCCTCACCCGGCTGCCGCAGCCCTGACCCCGGCGCTCCCGCCCGTCGGCGCCGACGCGTTCGGCGACCCCTGGACACGGGGACGGACACCGGGGCGGCCGGGACGCGCGGAGGCGTGCCCACGGGGTGGGGCGGCCCCGGCGCACGGTCCGCCGGGCACGGCGACGGTCCATGCACCACGGCACTGCCGCCACAATGGATACTGATGAATCTGGTCAATCTTCAGGACGTGTCCCTGGCCTACGGGCCGCTCGTGCTCCTCGACAAGGTGTCGCTCGGTGTGGAGGAGGGTGAACGCATCGGCGTGGTCGGCCGCAACGGCGGCGGCAAGTCCACGCTGATCTCCGTGCTCGCCGGCATCACCGCACCCGACTCCGGGCGGGTGGTGCACAACCGCGGACTGCGCGTCGGCTTCCTGCACCAGCGCGACACCTTCCCCGACACCACGGTCGGTGAGTTCGTCCTGGGCGACCGCGCCGAGCACGAGTGGGCGGGCGACGCCCGCATCCGCGACATCCTGCGCGGCCTCCTCAGCGGCTGGGAACTGGACACCCCCATGAGCGGCCTCTCCGGCGGAGAGCGCCGCCGCTCCGGCCTGGCCAGGCTCCTGGTCGACGACCACGACCTCATCATCCTGGACGAGCCCACCAACCACCTCGACATCGAGGGCATCGCCTGGCTCGCCGAGCACCTGCGCGGCCGGCCCGAGTCGCTCGTGGTCGTCACACACGACCGCTGGTTCCTGGACGCCGTCACCGTCCGCACCTGGGAGATCGTGCGCGGCACCGTCGAGCGCTACGAGGGCGGCTACGCCGCCTACGTCCTGGCCAAGGCCGAGCGCGAGCGCCAGGCGGCCGCCGCCGAGGAGCGCCGCCAGAACATCATGCGCAAGGAGCTGGCCTGGCTGCGCCGCGGCGCCCCGGCCCGCACCTCCAAGCCCAAGTTCCGCATCGAGGCGGCCAACCAGCTCATCGCCGACGAGCCGCCGGTCCGCGACACCGTCGAACTCGTCCGCTTCGCCAGCTCACGGCTGGGCAAGACCGTCATCGACCTCAAGAACGTGTCGGTGTCCGTCCCCGACCGTGTCCTGCTCGACCACCTCACCTGGCAGCTCGGGCCCGGCGACCGGGTCGGCCTGGTCGGGGTGAACGGCGCGGGCAAGTCCACCCTGCTCAAGATCCTCGCCCGGGAGCGCGAGCCCGACTCCGGCGGTGTCCGCACCGGCCGGACCGTCAAGCTCGCCCACCTGTCCCAGAACATCGTCGAACTCGACCCCACGCTCCGCCCCCTCCAGGCGGTCATGGAGGTCCGCGAGCACATCACCATCGGCAAGCGCGACTACACCGCCAGCCAGATGCTGGAGCGGTTCGGGTTCCGGGGCGAGCGCCAGTGGACCCCGATCGGCGACCTGTCCGGCGGCGAGCGCCGACGGCTCCAGTTGCTGAGGCTGCTCATGGACGAGCCCAACGTGCTGCTGCTGGACGAGCCCACCAACGACCTGGACATCGAGACCCTCACCGAGCTGGAGGACCTGCTCGACGGCTGGCCGGGCTCCCTGGTGCTGGTCAGCCACGACCGCTACTTCCTGGAGCGCATCACCGACCGGGTGATGGCCCTCATGGGCGACGGCAGCCTGGCGTTCCTGCCCGGCGGCGTGGACGAGTACCTGGAGCGACGCGCGCGGAGCGCGGGAGGGGACACCCTGCCGCAGGGCGCCTCCGAGGCGTCCGCGTCGGACACCGCGCCGGAGCGGCCCGCCGTGTCGGCGGCCGAGCGTCGCGCCGCGCAGAAGGAGTTGCAGCGCGTCGAGCGGCGCATGGACCGCATCGCCAAGCGCGAGGCGGAGCTGCACGAGCTGATGGCCGCCGCGGCCGACGACTACGCCAGGCTCGCCGAGCTCGACGCCGAGGCCAAGACCCTGGCCACCGAACGCGGTGAGCTGGAGGAGGTCTGGCTGGAGCAGGCCGAGGTCGTGGACGAGTAGACGGCCCTTCGCGCACGAACAAGACCTGTCGGTTCCGGCATGGGGGATCGTTCGGTCGGGGTCGGCGAAAACGGCCGGCCCCCTTTCGCGCGCCCCGAGGACCCTTCGACTGACACGGTCCGGCCTGTGGCGGCCCCGGCACGCGTCCTCGCCCGCCGGGGCCGTGGCACGTGTGATCGAATCCGCTCTTCCGGGGGAGAATCCCACCACGGACGCGTGTGCTTCCCGACACCCCGGCGGAAGCGCCGCGCGCCGAGTGGAGCATCCCCGAGAAGGCAGGAAGTGAACGCGATGATCCCCCCGAGCCTGGACGAGATCCCCGTGACGCTGATCGACGGGCGTCAGACGACGTTCGGCGAGTGGTCCGGCAAGGTGAGGCTGGTGGTCAACGTCGCCTCGCGCTGCGGCCTCACCCCGCAGTACGCGCGGTTGGAGGGGTTGCAGCACCGGTACGGCGGGAGGGGCTTCACCGTGCTCGGCTTCCCCAGCAACCAGTTCCTCCAGGAGTTCGGCAACGAGAGGAAGATCGCGGCGTACTGCGCGACCACGTGGGGCGTCACGTTCCCCATGATGGCCAAGGTGAAGGTCAACGGCAGGAACCGCCACCCCCTCTACGCCGCGCTCGCATCGGTCCCCGACGGCGAGGGCAGATCCGGGAGGGTGCGGTGGAACTTCGAGAAGTTCCTCGTCCTCCCCGACGGCACCGTCCACCGCTTCCACCCCGGCACGGTGCCGGACGATCCCGGGATCGTCGCGCTCATCGAGGAGTCGCTCCCCGGGGGGAGGGAGTAGCCGGTCGTCCGGGCGCGCCCCGGCGGCCCGGTCCGGTACGGGCCGCCGGGCCCGACACCGCCGGTCAGTCCACCTGGTCGGCGAAGACACCCGCGATCTTCCGGGCGCCCTCCTCGTTGGGGTGGATGTCCGGGCCGCGCTCGCCGTCGCACATCCACGTGTGGTCGCAGATGTTCTGGAGGTTCGCCGGCATCCCGGTGCCACTGCCCTCGGGCACCTCTCCGTTGGTCGACTCGAAGGCGGCGCCCACGTCCGCGACGTCGATCCCCTCGGCCTCGTAGGCCTCGGTGAGGATCTCGTTGACCTCGGTGAGGGTCTGCACCGACTCCTCCGCGAGCCCGCTCCGCGCCTCCTTCTCGGGGAAGACCTCCTTGGCCTCCTCGGCGGCGGCCGACGCCTGGTGCGCGGGGTCCTCGTCCAGCAGGAGGAAGGCCAGGAACGGGTTGTAGTAGGTCATCCCGACGATCTGCGTGTCGGGGCCGGCCGCCGTGCGCAGCCGCTCGGCGATCACGGGGGCCTCCTTCTCCAGCCGGTCCAGGCCCTCGTCCACGCACTCGGAGTCGATGTCGACGTCCTCGGAGTCCGGGGCCCTGCCGTCGGGGGAGTTCACGCCCCGCACGCAGTCGGTGAAGTTGTTCGCGCCGATGGTGAGGGTCACCAGGTCCACCTGGCCCTCGTGCCCGGCGAGGAAGGCCTCGGCCTCCTCAAGCTGTGAACCGTGCTCGTAGCGCTTGTCGCACTTGGGGATGCCGCCCTCGATGAAGGTGGTCGTGTCCTCGCCGCCGCAGCCCATCCGCTCGTGCCGCAGCCCGGGGTCCTCCTCGCGCAAGGTGCGGTACAGGAAGTCGGTGTACCCCTCCGAGGTCTGCCGGGGGTGGCCGTTCTCGTCGGGCTGCACGCCCACGGCCAGCGAGTCGCCCAGGGACAGGTAGTGGTCCTTCCCGCCGCCGTCCCCATCGCCCCCGCCGCCGCCACCGCCGGAGCCGCCGTCACCGCCGCCCGCGCCGCACCCCGCCGCCAACACGGCCGCGGCCGCCGCCGCCACCCACCGGACTCGCACGTGTTCCCCCCACGGATCGACTGCGCGTACCGGGGTTGGGACTACCCAGGGGCGCGGTCCCCACGCGAGGCGGCCGTGCGTCGTACGGCACACGGCGGCCCCGCCTCCCGCCGAACACGCGGGGACGGGGTGGGGGAACGGGTGGGAGGGGAGGTGCCCCCAGGCCGGGGACGGCGCCGGTCAGCGGACCTGTTCGGCGAAGACCTCCGCGATCTCCTTCGCGCCCGCCTTGTTGGTGTGGATGTCCGGCCCCCGGTCGGTGTCGCACATCCACGTGTGGTCGCAGATGTTCTGGAGGTTCACCGGCATCCCGGTGTCGCTGTCGGCGGGAACCTCCGCGTTGGTCGACTCGAAGGCGGCGCCCACGTCCGCGACGTCGATCCCGGCCGCGGAGTAGGACGCGGTGAGCGACTCGTTCAGCCGTGTGAGGGTGTCCACCGCCCGCTCCGCGAGCTCGTCGCCGCCGGTCGCCTCGGCGTCGGGCCCGGCCGTCGCCCCGGCGGACCCGGCGGGTTCCCCGTCCAGCAGCAGGAGCGCCAGGAACGGGTTGTAGTAGGTCATCCCGACGATCTGCGTGTCGGGGCCGGCCGCCGCGCGCAGCCGCTCGGCGATCACGGGGACCTCGGTCTCGACGCGCTCCAGCCCGTCGGCCACGCACTCCTCGTTGATCCCGACGTCCTCGGGGAGGTCGGCCCCGCCGCCGGGGTCCCGTACGCCCTCCACACAGCTGGTGAAGTTGTTCCCGCCGATGGTGAGGGTCACCAGGTCCACCTGGCCCTCGTGCCCGGCCAGGAACGCCTCGGCCTCCTCAAGCTGTGAACCTTGCTCGTAGCGCTTGTCGCAGTCGGGGAGCCCGCCCTCGACGAAGGTGGTCGTGTCCTCGCCGCCGCAGCCCATCCGCTCGTGCCGCAGCGTGGAGTCGGAGTCGTACAGGGTGCGGTAGAGGACGTCGGTGTACCCCTCCGAGGTCTGCCGGGGGTGGCCGTTCTCGTCGGGCTGCACGCCCACGGTCAGCGAGTCGCCCAGGGACAGGTAGTAGCCCGGGGCGGCCGCCGCCTCCTCGCCGTCGCCACCGCCGCACCCCGTGGCCAGCACGACCACGGCCGCCGCGGCCGTCCACCTTCTCATCAGTGATCTCCAAAGCCCGGAAGTGGTTCGCGCCCGGACGCGGGCCCGGTGAGGGACGGGTACCGCCCGACTACCCTTGCGGACCGCCGGGACCCCTGTCGAGGGGCACCAGAAGGCATCTCAGTAACGATGCCAGCCGCTCACGGTCCTCGTCGGGCATCGGGGCCAGGAGGCTCTCCTCGTAGCTCACCAGGGACGCCAGGGCCGCGTCGATGCGCTCGGCGCCCTGCCCGGTCAGCCGCACGAGCACCCCGCGCTTGTCCGCGGGGTCGGGGCGCCGCCGCACCAGCCCGGCCGCGGCCAGCCGGTCCACCCGGTTGGTCATGGTCCCAGACGTCACCAGCGTGGCGCGCAGCAGCCGACCGGGGCTCAGCTCGTACGGGGGCCCGGAACGGCGCAGCTCGGCCAGCACGTCGAACTCCCACGGTTCCAGGGAGTGCTCGGTGAAGACCGTGCGCCGGGCACGGTCCAGATGGCGCGCGAGCCGGGACACCCGGCTGAACACCTCCAGGGGTGTCACATCCACGTCCGGGCGTTCGGAGCGCCACGCCTCGATCAGCCCATCCACTTCATCGCGCATGGGGACAGCATATCTCTTGACATCAAGATAGTGGGGCGGGTATGCGCACATACCCGCCCCACCGTCGGCGGAAGCCGGAGGGTCAGCCCGACCTGCGCCTCCTGTTCTGCTTGTTCTGCAACCTGGGCTTGGGCTCCAGGCTCGACAGCCCGTTCCAGGCCAGGTTGACCAGGTGCGCCGCGACCACCTCGCGCTTGGGCTTGCGCACCTCCAGCCACCACTGGCCGGTCAGCGCCCACATGCCCACCAGGGCCTGGGCGTACATGGGCGCGAGTGCCGGGTCATAGCCCCGCTCGGCGAACTCGTCGACCATGATGTGCTCGACCTGGCTGGCGATGTCGTTGATCAGACTGGCGAAACTCCCCGTGCCGGAGGCCACGTGGGAGTCGCGGGTCAGCACCCGGAACCCCACCGTGTTCTCCTCCACGTAGCGCAGCAGGGCCAGGGCCGCGTTCTCGATCTTGTTCCGCGCGCTGTCGGCGGTGAGGGCCTCGCCCATCATCCCCAGGAGGACGCGCATCTCACGGTCGACCACGACCGCGTAGATGCCCTCCTTGCCGCCGAAGTGCTCGTACACCACGGGCTTGGACACACCGGCCCGTGCCGCGATCTCCTCGACGGAGGCCGCGTCGAACCCGCGTTCGGCGAACAGCTCCCGGCCGATCTCCACAAGCTGTTGCCGACGCTCCTTGCCCGTCATGCGCTTGCGGCGCACGCGGACCTTGTGATCGCTGTCGGCTACTCCCATGATGGCTACCGATCCTAGGGGCTGACCCGCTTGGCGGCGAGTCGCTCGTTGTTGGGCCAGCGGACCTTGGAGGCCCAACCGAACTTCTCGAAGAACCAGATGACGCGGGCGGAGATGTCGATCTGCCCCTTGAGCACGCCGTGGCGCGCGCAGGTGGGGTCGGCGTGGTGCAGGTTGTGCCAGGACTCGCCGAAGGACGGGATGGCCAGCCACCACACGTTGCGGGAGCGGTCGCGCACCTCGAAGTTCTCCTCGCCGATGGTGTGGCAGATGGAGTTGATCGACCAGGTGACGTGGTGCAGCAGGGCGACGCGGACCAGGCTCGCCCAGAAGAACGCGGTCAGCGCGCCCCACCAGGACATGGTGACCAGTCCGCCGACGAGGGCCGGAGCGCCCAGGGAGAAGAGCACGATCGGCAGGAACAGCTTGTCGACGAGGACGATGTCCTTGTCCTTGAGCAGGTCGGGGGTGAAGCGGCGCGGCGAGGTCTTCTTCTCGTCCAGGTACATCCACGCCATGTGCGCGTAGTACAGGCCCTTGGCCACCGACTTCCAGTCGTCGCCGAAGCGCCACGGCGAGTGCGGGTCGCCGTCGGCGTCGGCGTACTTGTGGTGGCGGCGGTGGTCCGCGACCCACTTGATGACGCTGCCCTCGATGGCCAGGGAACCGGCGACCGCGAGAGCGATGCGCAGCGGGCGCTTGGCCTTGAACGAGCCGTGGGTGAAGTGCCGGTGGAAGCCGACCGTGATGCCCAGTCCGCTGATCACGTAGAAGACCGCGGCGATGGCGATGTCGGTGAGGCTCAGTCCCCAACCCCAGAAGAAGGGCACCGAGGCCAGGAGCGCGATCAGCGGCACGAACACGAACGCGAAGACCGTGTAGCGCTCGGCCCTGCCCCGCGGTTCGGGCTCGTACTCGGGGATCGGTTCGCGCTTTCTCTCACTGTTCATGGTCGGCAACTCGGGAGCAGCGGTCATGGGTTCTTCCTCGCCATCAAGCCGTCAGGCAGCGTAGTCGCGGTCAGGACGGCGTCCGATGGGGTGCGTGGGCACCCGTCGCGACGACCCAACCTATTCCTACGTAACCGTAACCTACGACCCCGTAGGTTTGGCAAGCTCCACACGAGAGGCGCTATCTTGGTTGCTGGCGTACGGGTGAGGCACGTTCCCACCCAACGCGTTCCCGGATGATGTAATCGGCAGCATGTGGGGTTTTGGTCCCCATCGTCCAGGTTCGAGCCCTGGTCCGGGAGCCCTGACGGCTTCGCGTTCGCGCAGGTGAGCGGCCGCGACGCGTGCGAGGAGCGAAGACGAGGCCCCGCGCGGTCGGACCGCGCGCGTGGGCGGCGCTTCGCCCGCCCCCGCCGTACCGGCCCGGGGCCGGCGGCGGGCCCCTCGCCCCGGCGCGCGCACGGGCGGCGCGTCCCATCTCACACACTTCCCACCTGGCGGCCCGGAAAGCCGGAGCCACCGGCGGACGGGCCCCTCGGCCCCGGTCCGCCCCGGCGCGACGCGCCCGCTGAGCGCGGGTGACGCACATGTATCCTTCCCATGTCGGCCGCTGGTCATCCGACGGCCGCCCGTGCGGCATGCCGGGTCGCGCCGCCGAAGGGCGAGCCGACAGTTCAGTCACCAGATATTCACGAGGGGTCCCCTTCTGTGAGCGTGAACCGTCCGGCTGCCGTCATCGTCCTCGCGGCGGGCGAGGGCACCCGAATGAAGTCGAAGCTTCCCAAAGTTCTTCACGAGCTCAACGGCCGCAGCATGCTCGGCCACGTGCTCGCGGCGGCGCGAGAACTCGACCCCCAGAACTCGGTCGTGGTCGTAGGACACGCCCGCGACCAGGTCAGGGCACACCTGGAGGTGGTCGCCCCCGAGGCCACCACCACGGTCCAGGAGGAACAGAACGGCACCGGACACGCCGTGCGCATGGCGGTCGAGGACCTGGCCGCCAGAGGCACCGAGCTCAGCGGCACCGTGGTCCTGACCTGCGGTGACACCCCGCTCCTGCGCGGCTCCACGCTCTCCGAGCTCGTGGCCGCCCACGAGAAGGAGGGCAACGCCCTCACCGCGCTCTCCGCACGTGTGCCCGACCCCCACGGCTACGGCCGCATCGTCCGCGACGAGGACGGCGACTTCACCGAGATCGTCGAGCAGGCCGACGCCACCCCCCGGCAGCACGCGATCGACGAGATCAACTCGGGCATGTACGCCTTCGACGGCGCGCTGCTCTGCGAGGTCGTCCAGCGCCTGTCCACCGACAACGCCAAGGGCGAGGAGTACGTCACCGACGCCGTCGCCCTGCTGCGCGGTGACGGGCACCGGGTCGGGGCCTGGGTCGCCGAGGACTGGCACGAGGTCCAGGGAGTCAACAACCGCGTCCAGCTCTCCGAGGCCCGCCGCGTCCTCAACGACCGCCTGCTCGCCGAGCACATGCTCGCCGGGGTCACCGTCGTCGACCCCGCCACCACCTGGGTGGACGCCCAGGTCACCATCGGCCGCGACGCCGTGCTCGAACCCGGGACCCGGCTGCTGGGCGCCACCGCCGTCGGCGAGGACGCGGTGGTCGGCCCCCGCGCGGACCTGAGGGACACGGTCGTCGGCGCGGGCGCCACGGTGAGCGAGACCACCGCGGACCGGGCCGAGATCGGCCCCGGGGCCACGGTCGGCCCCTACACCTACCTACGGCCGGGCACCCGCCTGGCCGAGCGGACCAAGGCCGGTGCCTTCGTCGAGGTCAAGAACTCGAACATCGGCACCGGATCCAAGATCCCGCACCTGACCTACGTCGGGGACGCGGACATCGGCGAGAGCAGCAACATCGGCTGCTCCTCGGTGTTCGTCAACTACGACGGGGTCAACAAGTCCCGGAGCGTCATCGGCGACCACGTCAGGATCGGCAGCGACAACACCATCGTCGCCCCGGTCCGCGTGGGCGACGGCGCCTACTCCGGTGCGGGGACCGTGGTCCGCGACGACGTGCCGCCAGGCGCGCTGGCGATCTCCGAGGGACACCGCCAGCGCAACGTCGAGGGCTGGACCCGGCGCAAACGCCCCGGGACGGCCTCCGCCGAGGCGGCGGACAAGGCCGATCGGCACAGAGCCGACGAAGAGCAGTGACTGTGGGGGAGAAACACGTGACCGGGATGAAGGCCACCGGCCAGAAGAACCTGATGCTGTTCTCGGGGCGCACGCACCCGAGCCTGGTCGAGGAGGTCGCGAAGGAACTGGGGATCGACGTGGTCCCCACCCGGTTCGACACCTTCGCCAATAGCGAGATCTTCGTGCGCTACCTGGAGTCGGTGCGCGGCTGTGACGCCTTCGTCATCCAGCCCCACTTCGACCCGGTCAACGAGTCCATCATGGAGCACCTGATCATGGTGGACGCGCTCAAGCGCGCGTCGGCCAAGCGGATCACCGTGGTCACGCCGTTCCTCGGGTACGCACGCCAGGACAAGAAGCACCGCGGCCGCGAGCCGATCTCGGCCCGTCTGGTGACCGACCTGTTCCGGACCGCGGGCGCGGACCGGATGATGGCCGTCGACCTGCACACCGACCAGATCCAGGGCTTCTTCGACGGGCCGGTGGACCACCTGTTCGCGCTGCCGATCCTGGCCGACCACATCGCGGGCCGGGTCGACCCGTCCGGGATCACCGTGGTCTCCCCGGACGCGGGCCGTGTGCGCACCGCCGACCGCTGGGCCGACCGGCTCGGCTCGCCGCTGGCGATCATCCACAAGCGCCGTGACCCGGACGTCGCCAACCAGGTGAAGGTCCACGAGGTCGTCGGCGAGGTCGAGGGCCGCACCTGTGTGCTGGTCGACGACATGATCGACACCGGCGGCACCATCGTGAAGGCCTCCGAGGCGCTGTTCGAGCAGGGCGCGTCCAAGGTCCTGGTGGCCGCCACGCACGGCGTGCTGTCGGGGCCGGCGGCCGAGCGCCTCCAGAACTCGCGGATCTCCGAGGTGATCATCACCAACTCGCTGCCCGTCCCCGAGGAGCGCTCCTTCGAGAAGCTCACCCAGCTCTCGATCGCCCCGCTGGTGGCCCGCGCCATCAGCGAGGTCTTCACGGACGGCTCCGTGACGAGCCTGTTCGAGTAGGTCCGACGGGCGGGGCGGGCGCCCCGCCCCGGGCCGTACGGGCCGGGTTCCGCCGGTGCGTCCCGCCTGCGTGGACCCCCTCCGGCCTCGCCCCGCGGCGGGCCTCCCCGCCCTGTTGCTCCGTGGCTGCCCAGGCGTGCCTGTGCACCGTCTGCGTACGGGCGGAGGACCTGGCGCCGGGGTCCGTGCTGCTTCCGGCCGGGTGCGCCGAGTACGTGCACTGACCGCGGGCGGACGGGCCCGCTCGGCCGGGGCCCTCCGAGCGGGGGAGGGGGAGAGTACGCGGGGGGTGTTCGGAGTCGTCAGCGGAGCCATTAGACTTGGCCGAGTGTCCCCGTGCCCAGGCGGAGTCCGTGAGGCTGCGTGTGAAAGTACGGGCAGGGGTGCGCGACGAGCGTTCCCGGGCCGGGCGGGTCCGGTGGCGGCTCGCCGGGCACGCCTGGAACCAGGACGGTTGCGTCCCCCGAACCGCGGGGTGACCCCGCCGCATTCCCCGCCGAGGGCGGGAATCGTTCGTACTACTGGAGTCGTGTTCCCCGTGCTGCGGGGTTGAACCCGAGGAGTTTTGTCGTGTCCGAGGTACGTATCGCTGCCGAGCCCCGCACGGAATTCGGCAAGGGCGCCTCCCGGCGCGCCCGCCGCGCGGGTAAGGTGCCGGCCGTCCTCTACGGCCACGGCACCGAGCCCCGCCACCTGAACCTGCCGGGCCACGAGCTCATGCTCGCCCTGAAGACCCCCAACGTCCTCATCCGTCTCGACGGTGTGGACAAGGACAACCTGGCCCTGCCCAAGAGCGTCCAGCGCGACGCCATCAAGGGCTTCCTGGAGCACGTCGACCTGCTGGTCGTGTCCAAGGGCGAAAAGGTTGAGGTCGAGATCCCGGTCCACCTGACCGGTGAGGTCAAGGCGCCGGGTGTGCTCACCCAGGAGCTCGTCACCGTGGCCGTCGAGGCCGAGGCCACCCACATCCCCGAGGGTGTGGACGTCGACGTCGAGGGTCTGGAGGTCGGCACCACGAAGACCGCCGCCGACATCAAGCTGCCCTCCGGCACCGTTCTGGTCACCGACCCCGAGACCATCCTGCTGACCGTCTCCGCGCCGCGCGTCTCGGACGAGCCGGAGACCAGCGAGGAGGCCGCCGAGGGCGAGGCCACCGAGGAGGCCGCCGCCGAGTAGGGCGGTCGCGTCCCCAGATCGCACGAACGCGCGGTTCCCGTGGAGGGGCCGCGCGTTCGGCGTGTCGGTAGCCGTGTCGGTAGGGTCGTGTCCCATGGGGAACTGGTGGAGCAGGCTGTTCGGCGGCGGCGCGGGCGGAGGAGAGGCCGGCGGCGAGAACGCCGGTGGGAAGAACGAGGACATGGCTGAGACCGAGCGCTGGCTCGTCGTGGGACTGGGCAACCCCGGGCCCAAGTACGCCGGGAACAGGCACAACGCCGGCTTCCTGGTGGTGGACGCGCTCGCCGGGGGTGAGCGCTGGAAGGCGCACAAGGCGCACGCCGAGGTGGTGGAGACCCGCCTGGACGGTGTGCCGGTGGTGCTGGCCAAACCGCGGAGCTTCATGAACCTGTCGGGCGGCCCGGTGGCCGGGCTGGCCCGGTTCTACAAGGTGCCCGTCGAGCGGATCGTCGTGGTGCACGACGAGATGGACATCGACTACGGCGCGCTCAAGCTCAAGAAGGGCGGCGGCCCCGGCGGGCACAACGGCCTGAAGTCGATGACCGCGTCCCTGTCCAGCCCCGACTACGTCCGGGTGCGCTTCGGTGTGGGCCGCCCGCCGGGCCGGACGGACCCGGCCGCGTACGTGCTCAAGGACTTCTCCTCCGCCGAGCGCGCCGAACTGGACCTGAACGTCGAGCGTGCCGCCGACGCGGTCCGCACCGTCCTCACCGAGGGCCTGGGCCGGGCGCAGAACATCTACCACACCGTCGCCTGAGCCGTCCGGACCGGGAGGGACGGTACTCCCGGCCCGGACGGGGCCGTGGCCGCCCCCCGCCGGGCCCCCCGGGCCGCCCCCCCCCCGCGCGCCCGCGCCCCCCCCCCCCCCCGGGGGGGTTTTTGGGGGGGCCCGTCCCGGGGGGGGGGGGGGGGGCCCCGGGGGGGGCCCCCCCCCCGCCCCACTCTCTTTCCCCGTTTATCTCCGTGCCGTCCATTTGATTTGGCTAAAGCTTCTTGGGTGCGATTGTGCGGGGCACAATCCTTTTGAGTACGTTGTGCGCACGGATACCGCGTTCCTTTTTCCGCACAGAAGTACACCCCGACCGGCACGGCGGCCGGAGGGGGTGTCGGGGGCAGGGGCCGCGTCAGGTGTTGACGCGCACGGCTCCCGCGTAGTTGCTGGTCCGCACCGGGGTGACGCGCACGTTCAGCCCGGTCCGCGGCGCCTCCAGCATCATGCCGTCGCCCAGGTAGATGGCCACGTGGGAGATGTAGTCGGGCGCGGTGGGGTCCGTACGCCAGAACAGCAGGTCACCGCGCTGGATGTCGTCGAACTCCACGCGCCGGCCGGCGTTCCACTGGTCGTGGGTGACCCTGGGGATGGACACCCCCGCCTCGTGGAAGGCCCACTGGAGCAGGCCCGAGCAGTCGAATCCCCCCTCGGGGGTCTCACCGCCCCAGACGTAGGGGACGCCGAGCTGGCTCTCGGCGTTGGCGATGACCTGCTCCACCACCGAGGGGGCCACGGCCTCGCCGCTGACGAGGGGCTCGGGCGCGTCGGCGACGAGCTGGAGGGAGACGTCCTCGCCCAGGGCCTCGGTCAGGGCCTCGTGCAGCTCCCACAGGTCGGCGTCGGGGGCGGAGACCACCAAAGCGTTGCCCTCGGGCATGCCCAGCTCCGCGGCGCGCTCGCGCGAGACCAGCGCGTCGATCCCGGCGATGCCGGAGGTGGCGTGCGTCCACACCTCCAGGGGGACCTCTCCGCGCCCGCCCGCGACGGTGACCTCGCTGCCGACCTCCAGGCCGCGCTCGGTACCGACGTCGTTGGACAGCGCGATGTGGCCCTCGGCCACGCCCTGCCAGATCTTGTCGGACTCGGCGGAGGGTTCGGGGGCGTGGTTGCGGAAGTTGGAGGGGTTCACGCCGAGCACCGAGGTGGTCTCGCCCTCGATCTCCACACGGGCGGCGTCGACGGTCAGGACGCCCTCGACACCGTCGATCCCGCGGACCGCCGAGACGGCCTCCCGGGGCAGGGTGCGGGGGGCGACGGCGAAGTACTCGACGCTGCGCGCCTCGCGGAAGGGGGCCACGTGGGCGTCCCGCCGCAGTTCGGCGTCGGAGACGTCGGGGGCCCGGTCCCCGCCCTCCCTCTCGCGCGTGCGGGGGTCGGTGCCGCTGGGGGAACCGGGGGCGAACTGCTCACTGACGGGGGGACGGTCCTCGACCACGGGATCCGCCCAGGCCGGGGTGGCGCCGAAGGCGGTGAAGGCCACGGCGAAGGCCGCGGTGGTACCCGCACATGTTCTCAAACGGCTCCGCACGGGGGGAACTCACCTTTCTGTGAGCCGTCCGGTCCGGGGGAGGACCCCTGTGGCGTACGGCCTGTCGACAACTTGTCCGCGTCCAAGAATGGGCGTACACGGACGACTTTGCAAGAAGTCCACGCCGTCCGATACCGGACGTCCACTTCGCGGTCATAAGGACGCATAGTTCTGGGTGACCACCGGGGACAGGGGGAATCGCACCGGGGTGTCCCCGAAGAGGATCGCGCTGGCCTGGGCCTCGGCCTCGGCGACCGCGCGCACCGACTCCCCGGCCAGGTCGGCGGGCACGTGCAGGACGACCTCGTCGTGGACGAAGAAGACGACTCCCGCGCCCTCGGGCATGTCCGGCAGGCGCCGGCGCAGCGCGGCGAGCAGGACCAGGGCCCATTCGGCGGCGGTGGCCTGGACGACGAAGTTGCGGGTGAACCTCCCGTGGGCCCGGCGGCGGCGCTCCCCGTCGGGGCCGGAGACGGTGGCGGACCACGCGCCGGGCGCGGGAGAGGTGCGCCCCAGCCAGGAGCGGACGACGCCGCCGCCCTCGCCCGTGCGCGCGGCGGAGTCCACGTAGTCCAGGGCGCGCGGGTAGAGGCGGCGCATGGTGGCCAGCAGGGGCGCGGCGTCGCCCGAGGTCTGGCCGTACATGGCCGAGAGCATGCCGATCTTGGCGCGTTCGCGGTCGCCGCCCACGTGCGCCGCCAGGCGGGCGTACAGGTCCTCCTCCGCGGCCGCCGCGGCGAGGGCGCCGTCCCCGGAGACCGCGGCGAGCACACGGGGTTCGAGCTGCCCCGCGTCGGCGCGGACCAGGACCCAGCCGGGATCGGCCCGGACCGCCCGCCGGACCGACTTGGGGACCTGGAGGGCGCCCCCGCCCCGGGTCGCCCAGCGCCCGGAGACGACGCCGCCGACCACGTAGTCGGGCTGGAAGCGGCCCAGGCGCAGGCCGTCGGGGCCGGGGCGCTCGCGCACCCAGGTCTCCAGCCACGACCAGCCGTTGGCCGAGTGCAGGCGGGCGAGTTCCTTGTAGCGCAGCAGGAGCGGGACGACGGGGTGGTCGACCCTCTCCAGGACCCAGGAGCGGGTGGACTCGACGGGGTGGCCGATCCACGCCATCGCCCTGAGGACCTGCGCGGGAGAGTCGGGGTTGACCTCGTGGCCGACGGCCTCGCCGATACGCGCCGCGAGGTCGGCGAGCACGGGAGGGCGCTGCCCGGAGGGCGGCCGGGGCCCGAGGAGCTCGGTGAGGATCTCGTCGTGGACGTCGGGCCGCCAGGGCAGGCCGTCGTGGCTCATCTCCGCCGCGGCGAGCCCGCCCGCCGACTCCACGGCCGCGAGCAGGCGCATGCGTCCGGGCTCGGGGAGCCGGGCGACGCGGTCCAACTGGTCGGCGTGGACCTCGGCCAGGGCGGCGAGGCGGTCGGTGCCCGGGGGCAGGGTGGAGCGGTCGGCCTCGAAGAGGGCGGGCTGGGCGGCGGTGCCCTCTCCGAGGGGGCGGACGGGGTCGTCGGGGACGGGAAGCCCGTGCAGGCGGGCCCAGGCCGCGCCCAGGGAGGAGGCCTCGCCGTGGCGGGAGTGGTAGCCCAGCAGCAGGGCCTCGGTCAGGGCGGTGTCGTGGCAGCGCGCGACCCTCACCCCGGCGCGGACGAGCTCGGGGTAGACGTCCTCACTGGCCGACCACACCCACCGGGGCGGTTCGGGACGGGCGTGCTCCGCCTCGCTCACGGCGGCCGCGAGGTCGGCGACACGGCGGACCGGGCCGGGGGCCTCGTCCAGTTCCTGGAGCCAGCCGCCGCCCTCGCCGTCGGCGACCACCGCGATCCGCATACTCCCAGTGTGTCCCTCACCGCCGACAGTCGGACATAACACGCACCGGCGGGTACGCCCGCCCGACCGCCAGGGGGCGTCGCCCGTGCGCCGACGGGGTTCGTTCGGGCTCCGGCGCCGCCTACCGGCCGCGGCGGGCGGCGCCGGGGCGGACCACGTTGGCCAGCTCCTCCCCGGCGGCCCAGCGGGCGAGCTGGGCGTCCATGAAGGCCCTGGCGCGAGGGTAGAACGCGGCCGCCCCGCCCGCGACGTGCGGGGTGATGAACACGCCGGAGGCGCTCCACAGCGGGTGGTCCCCCGGCAGGGGCTCGGGGTCGGTGACGTCGAGGGCGGCCCGCACACGGCCGTTCTCGGCCAGCAGCGCGCGGGTTTCCAGGACGGGCCCGCGGCCCACGTTCACCACGAGCGCGTCGTCGCGCAGCAGGGCGAGTTCCGGTGCGCCGAGCAGGCCGCGGGTGGCCTCGGTGAGCGGGGTGGCCAGGACGACGACGTCGGCGTCCGGCAGCAGGGCGTGCAGTTCGTCGATGCCGTGCACGTCGGGGCGGGCGCGGCTGGCCACGCGCACGACCTCGGTCTCGAAGGGCCGCAGGCGGCTCTCGACGGCCCGGCCGATACTGCCGTAGCCGACGATCATCACCCGGCGGTCGGCCAGGGAGCGCAGCGGCGCCGGGTCCCACCGGTGCTCCTTCTGCGCGACCGCCCACCGGGGCAGGTCCCGCTGGGCGGCCAGGATGAGCGCCAGGGCGTGCTCGGCGGTACTGGCGTCGTGGAGGCCGCGTCCGTTGCACAGGGTCACGTGGTCGGGAACCAGCGGGAGCACGTGCTCGTACCCGGCGGAGAGGAGCTGGACCACCTCCAGGGACGGCATCCGCGCGATCATGTCGAGCCGCTCGTCGACGCCCTGCGTGGAGGGGGCGTAGGGCACCTGGTAGAAGGTCACCTCGTCCAGGCCGCCGGCGGGGGCCGGCCCTCCGGGGTAGAGGTCCACCGCCAGGGAGTCCGGGGCGTTGTCCCTGTTCTGCTCCCACTGCACCAGCGCTCGGCCGCCCATGTCCCCGTGTCCTTTCGCTCGGTCCGTCTCGGGAGCCAGCCTAGGGCGTCCGCGGCCCCTCCCCCCACGGTGGAACCCGTGCCCACAGCGGGGTTCGAGCGTCGAGGCGCGCCACGGGTACGGGACCAGCAGGATGAGGACCCCGCCCGCCGCACCTGCGACGCGGTCGACGCACCGGCGGGACCTCCCGCGCCGGGGTCACCCCACCGAGCGGGACAGCTCGTAGCACGCGATGGCGGCCGCGGCGGTGACGTTGAGGGAGTCGACGTCGCGATCGGCCATGGGGATGTGCACCCGGGCGGTGGCCCGCTCCAGCCACCGGGAGGACAGGCCGTCGCCCTCGGTGCCGAGCAGGAGCCCGACCCGGTCGCCCGGGCCGAGGGCGGCCATGGCGTCGCGCATGGGCAGGGACCCCTCGCCCGGGGTGAGCGCCATGAGGTGGAATCCGGCCCCGCGCAGGGTGTCCAGGCCGCCGTACCAGTCGTCCATGCGGGTGTGGGGAAGGGTGAACACCGCTCCCATGGACACCTTGACCGCCCGCCGGTAGAGGGGGTCGGCGCAGCGGGGCGCGAGCACGATCGCGTCCACGCCCAGCCCGGCGGCGCTGCGGAAGATGGCGCCCACGTTGGTGTGGTCCACCAGGTCCTCCAGGACGACGATGGTGCGCGCCCCGGCCAGGACGTCCTCCAGCGGGGGCAGGGCCCGGCGGTGGAAGGCGGCCAGCGCGCCGCGGTGCAGGTCGAAGCCGACGAGCCGGTGGGCGGTGTCCTCGCTGACCACGTACAGCGGCGCGTCGAAGGCGGCGACCACGTCGTCGAGCGCCTCGGCACGGCGTTCGGTGAGCAGGAAGCTGCGGGGCTCGAACCCGGCCGCGGCGGCCCGGCGGATCACCTTGTCGCCCTCGGCCATGAACAGGCCGTGCTCGGCCTCCAGGTGGCGGCGCAGGTTCACGTCGCGCAGGCGGGTGTAGTCGGCCAGGCGCGGGTCCGCGGGGTCACTGACCTTGATGACGTCCATGGAGGACGATGGTCTCCTGTTCGGGGCGTGTGCGCCTGGAGAGCGCGTGTTCGGGCGTGTGCGTCCGGAGGGTGCGCGTGCGAGAAGCGCGTGTCCGGGGTGTGTGGGCGGGGAGCGCGTGCTCGGGGAGCGTGCCCGTCAGCTGATCTGGTCGGTGAGGGCGCGCAGGCGCTGCCAGCGCGCCTCCTCGCAGGAGCCCTTGCGGGTGAGGGTCGTCTCGACCTCCTGGCCCTCCCAGGTACCCACGATGGTGGCCTCCTGGGGGCCGTACACCTCGTCGGTGCACACGGTTCCCTCGCGCACCTCGGTGAACAGCCCTTCGCCATCCGGGGCGGCGGCCTCCGTCGGGGCGGCGTCGTCGGAGGCGGTCTCCTCGTTCCCGACCGGCCTTCCGGTGTCCCCGTGGAGCTCCTCGGCCGCCTGTGCCAGCTCGGCGCACTCGGCGGGGTCCTTCTCCAGGTCCCCGGTGCACATCAGCGTCTGCACCCAGGCGCGGCCGCGGTCGCTCACCTGGATCTTCAGGTGTCCGGTGGGCCCCTCCTCCACGGACTCCTCGGGCTCCTCCGCCACGTCCGGCCCCGCCTGCGTGGTCATCGCGCTGGTGGCCTGCACGTCCTGCGGCGGCAGCATCGACGGGCCGACGACCACTCCGTAGGCGACCGCTCCGACGCAGCACACGCCTGCGAGCAGAGTGGTGCCGAGTGTGCCGCGGCTCCGGTGGTCACGATGCGATGGGGACATGCCAAAAGCCCTCGGGGGTCGGTGTCACGGTGCGTCCAGTGAGGGGGAAGGGCCGGGTGTGGACGCGGGGAAAACAGCCTAGCGGGGAGCCCCAGGTGCTCCCTGCTGTGCACGGTAACAAAGCGGTCACCTCGCTCAAGCCGTCGGGAAGCGCTCCGGGGAGCGGGGACCGCTCTTCCACTTGCGCATTACCAACGAGTAAGGTCCTGGAAAGGAATCGTCCGCGCCCCATGATGGGGTCGTTCGCCTCCACACCGTGGGACGCCGCGGGGCGTGTGACGGTTCTCGTCCTCCTACCGCGTGTGCGGGACATCACCCTCGCAGCCGCCCTCGCACGACCGGCTTCCGGGCGGCCACCGGACGGAAGCCGGACACAGATACGCCCCCGGAGTGCCCGTGTCCAGTGGACGCCACCGACTCGCCTCACCGACCACCTCGACCACCCGCAGACTTCTCGGGTCACCGCTGGGGGTCACCGCGATCGTCGTCGCGCTCGTCACCGTCACCGCGGTCGCGGTCCCGGTCGGTCTGGACGTGCTCGGCTGTGGCGAGACCCGCTACCTGCGCGTGTCGGCGACCCAGAGCATGGCGCCCGTGCTGCGCGAGGCCGCCACGGAGTTCAACGACGACCGTCCCAGCTACGACGGCGAGTGCGTGTACGCGCAGGTGGACGAGATCGCACCGCACCGGATCATGACGACCCTGTCCGGCGGCCGCTCCGGGGACTCCACCATCGCACCGCACGTGTGGGTTCCCGAGTCCTCGGCCTGGGTCGAGCTGACCCGCGTGTCGGAGGGCGGCATGCACGGCATCGACACCGACCCGCCGTCCCTGGCCAGCTCGCCGGTGGTCCTGGCCGCCCCGGAGGACACGGAGGGCATGCCCGCTCCCGACGACACCAGTTGGACGCTGGTCCTGCCCGGCGAGCGGAGCCCCGACCGGCCGCTGGTCATGGTCGACCCCAACCGCGGTGTCGACGGCATGACCGTCATGCACGCCGTCCGGCGCCACCTGGGCAGCGGCGACGACGCCGACACCGCCATGACCGACTTCGTACGCGACGTGCAGCGCGACAGCGCGTTCGGCGAGATCGACCTCAACACCTTCTACACCGGGTCGGCCGCCGTCGAGGAGCGTGTCGACCCGGTGATCGTCGTCCCCGAGCAGGCGGTGGTGTCCTACAACGCCAGCCGCGCCCCGACCGCACCCCCGCTCCAGGCCCACTACCCCGTGGAGGGCACCGTCAGCCTCGACTACCCCTACGTCACCACCACGGACGTGTCCTCCCTGCGGTCGGCCGCCGCCGACCTGTACGAGGTGCTGGACCAGGACTCCTACCGCTCGCACCTGCGGGAACTCGGGTTCCGCGATCCCGACGGCACCGCGTCGCCGGCCCTGGCCGACCAGCCCGGCCTGACCGCCGAGGCGCCGCCCGCCCACGACGACCTGACGGGGGACGCCCTGCTGGCGTCGGTCACCGACTGGAACAGGCTGTCGATGCCCAGCCGCACCCTGGTGCTCGCCGACACCTCCGAGAACATGGCGGAGGCCCTCGACGGGGAGCAGAGCCGGATGGAGGTCGCCCGGCAGGCGGCGCTCATGGGCCTGTCGCTGTTCCCCGACAAGACGGACATGGGCCTGTGGCTGATGTCGGACGAGTACGGCGAGAGCGGCCGCGAGGAGGCCGCGGACATGCACCGGCTGGGCACGTCCGACGAGGACGGTGAGGCCACCCGCCGACAGGAGCTCATCGGCGTGGCCGAGGAGATCGGGGTACAAGGCGGCGGTTCGCGCCTGTACGACAACATCCTGGCCGCCTACGACGAGGTGGCGGACCACTACCACGAGGACAAGATCAACAGCGTCATCCTGCTCACCGCGGGACAGGACGAGGGCTCCAGCGACATCTCCCACGAGGAGCTGGTGGCGGCGCTACAGGACCGCTTCGACCCCGAGCGCCCGGTCAGCACGTTCATCATCGCCTTCGGCTCCCAGGCCGAGGAGGACGAGCTGCGCCAGATCGCGGAGGCCACCAGTGGATCGCTGTTCGTGACCGAGGACTCCAACGAGATCGGCGACATCTTCCTCAGCTCGATCTCGCGGCGGCTGTGCGTGCCCGACTGCGACAGCTAGGCGGCGCCCGGAAACCGGATGATCTTGCTCCCGGTGGCACTGTCGGCGGGTGAGAGTGTCACCGGGAGCAAGATCATCGCTGTCAGGCTCTCCGTTGAGGGTGGGGGAGGGTGACGGGTGGGAGTACGGTTGCCCACGCACAAGCCGTTTCGGTCCACCCCCCGGCATGGACCGGACCACGGCCGACTGGGACGAAAGCCGTCCGATTGCCCCGAAGCGGTCTCGATTGGATATCGGAATCGAATTTCGGCCGGACCGCTTCCGAAAAGCAGAGACGGACGGAACCAACCGAACTTCCCGAGGTAACCGGCCCTGTGCTCAGGTTTGACACATGGGCACCCCGGACCCACCACCGTGCGACCGGTTCGACCGATATTTTCTCCACCTGAACCGTTGAGTACCGTTTCCCACCAGGAACACACGTGTGGTCGATCCGTCAGCCGGATCGGTGCGTGCGGCCCTCCCGTACCGCCACCCCCGTACCAACACATCCCCCCTGTACGACACGTGTCCGTACACCACCCCGTGAGGAAAGCTGTGGGACGTCACCGCGGAAGATACGCAGAAGAACCCTCCAGCCGCGCCAGGCGCCGCCGCGGCCGCGGTGGCGCCTTCGCCGCCCTGGCCGCGGCACTGGTGATCGTGCTCGGCCTGACCGTTGCGGGTGTCTACATGTTCGGCCAGTCCGACGGCTGCGGCGGCTCCGACATCACGCTGGACGTCGCGGTCAGCCCCGAACTGGCCCCCGCCCTGGACTCCATCGCCTCGGACTTCAACGCCGAGGAGCACCAGGTGGACGGGCGCTGCGTGCACGCGGAGGTGCGCCAGGTCGACTCCGCCAACGTCGCCTTCGGTATCACCGGCGCCGGCGCCACCATGGGCGACACCGAGTCCGACGTGTGGATCCCGGACTCCTCGATGTGGCCGAGCCTGGTGAAGAGCCAGGCGGGCGACGCCGTCATCACCGAGACGGGGACCTCCGTGGCCCGCTCGCCGCTGATCCTGGCCGAGCTCGCCGAGCACGCCGAGGAGAGCGGCGAGCCCCGCGCCTGGACGGACGTCATCCCCACCTCCGCGCCCGGGGAGGGGGCCACCAGCACGGTCCGCGTCGCCGACCCCGCGCGCAACTCCACCGGTCTGGGCACCCTCTACCTGGTGCAGGGCGTGCTGGAGGAGAGCAGCCCCGACACCGAGGCCTTCAACACGCGCATGACCGCCGCGCTGCAGGCCCTGCACAAGGGCACCTCCCCCGACGAGGAGTCCGCCTTCCTCGCCTTCAGCGGAGGCGGCGCCGAGGCCCCGCCCGTGATGGTGATGTCGGAGCAGGCCCTGTGGCGCTACAACTCCACGCACGAGGAGGCCGGCGCCCAGGCCGGTTACGTGAAGGGCGAGACCTACTACCTCGACTACCCGTACATCGTGCGCAGCGAGGAAGGCGACGTCACCCGCGCCGCCGAGGAGTTCCGCACGGAGGTGCGCAGCGACGAGGCCCGGACCCGCATCCTCGAACAGGGCTTCCGCGGTCCCGAGGGCGAGATCGACACGTCCGTGCTCACCGAGGACGTCGGCTTCATGAAGGAGCCGCCCCCCGAGCTGGCCACGCCCTCCGACGGTGCGATCACCGACCTGATCCGCTCCTGGAACCAGCTTGAGATGGACTCCCGGGTGCTCACGATCGTGGACGTCTCCGGGTCCATGCTGGCCGAGGTGCCCGGAACCGGGATGACCCGCATGCAGGTGACCAGCGCCGCGGCCACGGAGGGGCTGAAGATGTTCACCGACACCTCGGAGCTGGGCCTGTGGGAGTTCTCCACCAACGTCAACGGCGACCTGCACTACCAGGAGACCGCCCCGATCCGCGAGCTGCAGGCGACCACCGAGGACGGCACCCTGCACCGGGACGCCATGGCGCACAGCCTGAGCTCGCTCGAACCGATGCCGCAGGGTGACACGGCGCTGTACGACACCTACCTGGCCGCGTACCAGGAGATGGCGGACACCTACAAGCCGGACCGGACCAACGTCGTCCTCATGCTCACCGACGGGGACAACGACAACCCCGGCGGCCTGAAGCTGGACAAGCTGCTGTCCGAGATCAACGCGATCTCGGACCCGTCCCGGCCGATCCCGATCATCACGATCGCGTTCGGACCGGACGTGAAGCACCTGGAGCCGCTCCAGCAGATCGCCGCGGCCACCGGCGGCGCCGCGTACATGACGGAGGACCCCACCGAGATCGGTGAGATCTTCCTCAAGGCGTTCTCCCTGCGGATCTCGGAGAACGAGACCGAGTAGGCCCCCTCCTCCGGCCACATCCGGGCCGCGGCGTGCGACGCCGCGGCCCGGACCCGTGTCCGGGGCCGGCACGCTCCCTCCCACTGCGCTCCCCCTCCCCCCCGCGGCGCGCGCACGGCGCCCTCGCGCCGCGGAGTACCGAACACGCCCTGGAAGTGACAAGTCCCTGTCCTTCCCCGGAGGGGCTATGGACTTCTTCCCCGTGTTGACGTACTCAGAAAGGAGCCGGGGCCCGTCCCCACGGCGGCCGCTCCCTCCGGGACGCCGCGCGTTCGGGGGTCGGGAGGGGAACGGAGGGGAAGGGGACCTGCCCGTCCGGGCCTCCCCCGCACGCCGGACCCGGCACACGACGACGGGATTGGGGAAGGCCATGGCGGAGGCATGGATGCCCGGCACCGAGAGGCTCGACGGCGGATCCGTCCGGACACCTCCCGGAATCGGCGCCCCGCGCGCCGTGTGGACCGTGACGGAGTCGGATCCCGAGGCATGGTCCGCGCACGAGGAGGCGCGGCGGATGGTGGACGAGGGGCGTGCGGCGCACCTGGTGTGGAACCCGTTGACCGGTGAGGTGGTCCAGACCCTGGCGGCGACCCGCCGCGGCCGGCTGGCGCTGGGCGGCACCGACCAGCACGGGCTGCACCTCGACCACGGGCACGAGGGAAGAGTGTGCCTGGTGGTGGCGGCGATCGCCTTTCGGGAGGCACCCTTCACCGACGGCCCGATGCGCGGTCTGACCCCGATCCTGGCGTGGCTGGACTCGTGGGAGGTGGCACGGGACTGGCCCGCGGGCCCTCCGGGGAGGGAGGGGGCCAAGGCCGGGGAGGCGGCCCGCCGATGGGCCCGGGGCGGCCACTTCGGCCACGACCAGGTGCCGGGCTCCTCCGCCAAGGGACCGGGAAGGCTGGACACCGCGCGCCTGCTGGCCGCGAGCCCGCCCGTGGAGGGGACACCCCGTACTCCGCGTCCCCGCCCGGAGGCACGACGTTCGGCGACCACGTGAACACGGGACGGAAGGAGAAAAAAGCACCTAACCCCCATGAACAGGAAGAACGGGATACCACTGGTTCTTCATCGGTCCACAACCCCTTAGTCTGTCGCCCATGGGTGGATCTATCGAGCCGGGTTGGTACGCGGACCCGCAGGGCGACGCGCAGACGCTCAGATGGTGGAACGGTGACGAGTGGACGCGGCATACCCGTTCCCTGAGCGAACTCCAGGGAGGTGCCACCGGCTCCGACGACGAGGAGCCCGCCACCACCTACCTGGGCGGTTCCGGATCGAGGGACTCCCCCTCCGATGAGGAGGAGGACCCCGGAACAGTGCGGCTGGGCCCCTCCACGACCCCCGCGCCGATCGACGACGAGCCCAGCACCATGCGCATCGACCCCTCCTGGGCCCGGGACGGGACCGACGGCCCCGCCGCCCCCGTGGACGACGAGCCCAGCACGATACGTATCAGCCCCTCCCCGGCGCAGGGCTCCCCCCAGCAGGACTCCGCCCCAGCGGCCCCCCAGGCTCCCGCCCCCATCGATGACGAACCCAGCACCATGCGGATCAACCCGTCATGGGCACAGACTTCCTCCCCCGCTCCCCAGACCCCCGCTCCCCCGGCGGCCCCCGCGCCGATCGACGACGAGCCCAGCACCATGCGCGTCGATCCCTCCTGGACCCAGGGCGGGACCGACGCGGAGAGGCCCACCGCCGACCTGGGCGGCACGGACTCCACCGTGCCGGTCGATCCGGCCGACGTCCCGGGCCGCGTCGGCGACCGGGGACCGGCCGCCGACGACGGCGGCACGGGCGCGACCATGAGGGTCGGTCCCTCCGACCTGCCCGGGCGCGACGATGACGAGCTGCCCACCGCGGACCTCACCGACGACGAGATCCCCACGTCGGACCTGACCGGCGGCGGTGGTGGCGGCGAGGACGTTCCGCGTACGGCCGTGTTCGATCCCGGGTCCGTCGGTGACGCGCCGCGCACCGCGGTGTTCACCCCCTCCGGGGGCGAGACCTCCGGAACCGCCGTGTTCGACCCCAACGACCCGGCGTTCTCGGGCGGCGCCGGTGAGGAGGACGGCAAGAGGGGCGGCAAGTTCAACAAGTTCCTCGGCAGCCTCAAGGAGGGGTGGGCCGACCTGTCCGAGGAGCGCAAGGAACAGCGCCGCAAGGCCGAGGAGGAGGCCGCCGAGCAGCGCGAGGAGGAGGCCCGCCGCCAGGCCGAGGAGCAGGCCGGGAACCCGTCCGGGCAGGCCCCGGGCGCGGGCGCCCCCGCCGACGCACCGGGTGGTGCGCAGCCGGGCGCCCCGTGGCCCCCGCCGCGGCAGTCCTCCGCCCCGGAGGCTCCCGGACAGCAGCAGACCCCGGGGGCGCAGACCCCCGGCCGGCCGGCCTCCGGCGCCCAGACGCCCGCCCAGCAGCCTCCCGGCGCCCAGTCCTCGGGGGCGGAGCAGGCCCAGCACCCCGGTGCTCAGCCCTCCGGTCCCCAGTACGGGTACTCCGCCCCGGCCACTCCCCCGTCCGGGCCGCAGCCGGGCATGTTCTCGCCCCAGAGGCAGGCCGGTCCGCCGCAGCCGCCGTCGGGCCCCCAGCCGGGCCACCACCCGTACCCCCAGCCCCAGCAGGGCGGTTACCCGCCTCCCGGGTACCCGCCCCCGCCGCAGGGAGGCCACCCGAACGCACCGGGACGGCCGCCGCAGGGTCCGCCGCCGGGTCCCCCTGGACAGCCGCCACAGGGAATGGGCCGTTCCGGTCCGCCTCCGGGGTTCCCGCCGACCCCCGGCCCGATGGCCGGCGGCCCGGGCGGTCCCGGAGGGCGGCCGCCGATGGGCGGTTACCCCGGTGGCCCCCAGCGGCCCCAGTGGGGCCAGCCGGGTCCGGGACAGCCGGGTCCGGGACAGCCCCCGGGCGCGTATCCCTACCAGCAGCGGCCCCCGCAGCAGCCCAGGAAGAAGAAGCGCGGCTGTGGCTGCGGATGCTTCCTCCTCTTCCTGATCGTGCTCGTCGCCGTGGTCCTGGCCTACCTCCAGTTCTGGGACGTGTGGGACTGGATGTACGAGATCCTCGGCGCGGGCGCACCGCCCGGCGTCTCGGACGACTGGGTCTGGGACTGACCCAGTCGCCTCAGGGGCGGTCGGACGGTGTTCCGGCCGCCCCTTCGCCATCCCCGGCGCTTCTCACAAGCCCCTAAGCTGACCGGTATGACTGACAGTTTGGTGTGGATCGACTGCGAGATGACGGGCCTGGACTTCGAGAGCGACGCGCTCATCGAGGTGGCCTGTCTGATCACCGACGGGGAGCTCAACATCCTCGACGAGGGTGTGGACGTCGTGATCAGACCACCGCAGGACGCACTGGACCGTATGGGCGACTTCGTGCGCGACATGCACACCACCTCCGGGCTGCTGGAGCAGCTGGACAAGGGTGTGAGCCTGCAGGAGGCCGAGGACATGGTCCTGGAGCACATCCACCAGTACGTGACCGAGCCGCGCAAGGCCCCGCTGTGCGGGAACTCGATCTCCACCGACCGCACGTTCCTGGCACGTGACATGAAGCGCATCGACGAGTTCCTGCACTACCGGATGGTGGACGTGTCCTCCATCAAGGAGCTGCTGCGCCGCTGGTACCCGCGTGTGTACTACGCGAGCCCGGAGAAGAACGGCGGCCACCGGGCGCTCGCCGACATCACCGAGAGCATCCGTGAGCTGCGCTACTACCGCGCCGCGGCCTTCGTCCCCCCGCCCGGCCCGAGCTCGTCCACGGCCCGCGCCATCGCCGCCGACGTGGCCGCCGGAGGCACCGGAACCGAGGCCCGCGAGGAGGCTTCGGGGAACGGCACGGCCGAAAACTGATCGAAGCACTCCCCCGAGTCCGCTAAGCTTGAGACGTACGCAGGGCCGAGAGGCCAGGCGCACGTGGTGGGTGTAGCTCAGCCGGTAGAGCACTTGGTTGTGGTCCAAGAAGTCGCGGGTTCAAGTCCCGTCACTCACCCCAGAGGCTTAAGCCCCTGACCAGCGGAAACGCAAAATGGTCAGGGGCTTTCGCGTTGCCGGGGGTGGAGTAGCAGTCACCCTGTTCGGCGGTTGAACAGTGACGAAGCCAGAGCCGACCACACTGGCCGTTGATCCCCTGGCATGGCAGGATGGCGCTCATGCCCCAATCGCCCCCCTTTGGGATCCCCTCGAACACTCCCCAGCCCGGCCGATTGGGCGCTGCGCCACAGCACCGGCAGGGGTCGCCCGCGGACAAGGCGATCACGATCGTCCTTGTCTGCCTTGCGCCACCGGTATGCGTTGGGACGAGTTTCTGGGGCGTTTTCTCGGTCATGGCGACCGCGAGTTGTGGAAGCGACTGCGGCGGCGCCGTCGACATGGCCATCCCACTGATGATCTTCTCGCCATGGGTGGTCTGGCTGATCGCCACTGTCTGGGCGATAGTGCGCCTGGTCAGAAAACAGCCCGCGGTCTGGGTGATGCTCCTCGGCCTGGGAATGGCGACCGTGATCTATGTGGCGGCGAACATCATGCTGTTCACGGGCGTTGGCTGATCATCCACAGGCATCGAGGTCCCGCCGATCACCGGGGCGAGACCGCCGGTGCCCTCGGGGACGTGGCGTCGGTGGGGACTCTCCCGATCGCACCGCCCGTCCCCGCGAGGACCACAGGTCCCTCGCTGGGGTGGCGAGGTGCCGGTGAGCCTCAGGCTCTCACCCGCGGCTCGCAGTTCCTCTCCGCACTCCCCCACCGACGCCCGTGGTCCCGGCTGCGGGGACCGGGCCAAGAAGGGCGGCGACCGGTGCGGATCGGCCTGAACCCATGACGGTTCATCACTCCTCGCCGACTACGATCACCGGCCATCAGGGCCGCGCGACGTATCTGTCGGCGGTGCCCCCACCCGAGGCTTCTCCTCCACGCGGGCGGGGACGGCACCGGGGCTTTGGCGGTCAGTGGTAGAAGCCGACGATTCCGTGGCCCTGCTCGGCCGCCACCCGGATCCACTGCAGGACCGTGTGCACCGACTCGCGCATGGAATGGTCCTCCAGGGCCTCCACCTGTTCAGGGGTCACGGAGCGCGCCTGCTCGGCCGCCCGGCGAACGCCCTCCCTGCTCCACTCCTCGCCGTCCTCGTCGCCCATCCACAGGTCGTCCATGCGCACCGCGTCCACGCCCAGTTCCGTCAGCGCCTTGTCCACCTCGGCGAACCACCAGAACTTCACCGGGTAGAAGGGGGCGTTGGGAAGGAAGCGCCCGTGGCGTTCGCACTGGCTCCGGTAGAGGGCCGGATCGGCGCGGGAGATGCGGTCGAGGTCGACGCTGTAGGCCATCAGTCCTGAGCTCATACCGAGGAATGTACGGACCGCCCACGACAAGGCGGATACGGCGCCCGCGTCGGGGCTGCCACGCTCGCGCGGCCCTCCCCGGAACCCGCCCGGAGAGGGCCGCGGTCCTACGTGGGTGCCGTCAGACCGGGGCGGGAGCACACGGCCCCCGCCCGTTCATGAGAAGGCTCAGAACTCCAGCACGAGGCGTCCGCGTACTCCGCCCGCTTCCAGCAGGCGATGGGCCTCGGCGGCCTGTTCGGCGGGCAGGGTCCGCGCCACACGCGGGGTCAGGACCCCCTCCTCCACCTGCCGGCGCAGCCGGTCGAGTTCGTCCCGCTCCCTCAGGTAGTCCACGACCATGACCGGATGGAAGGAGGCGCCCCGCTCACGCGCCCGATCGGTTCCGGTGTAGCCGCGGACGGTCGCGATTCCTCCACCGTCGCGTACGGCGTCCAGGACCAGCTCGTCCTGCACCGCGGCGTCGACGAGGGCGTCGGCCCCGCCGGGGACCACCTCGCGGACGCGCTGGGCGACGTCGTCCCCGCGGGCCACCACGACGTCGGCTCCCAGTTCCTTGACCAGCACCTCGTCCTTGGGAGCGGCGTCGGCCACGACCCGCAGCCCCTCGGCCTTGGCCAGCTGGATCACGTACCCGCCGAGCACACCGGCCGCGCCGGTGACCGCGAGGGTCCGTCCCGCCTCCAGGTTCAACATGTCCAACGCGCGCCGCGCCGTCAGGCCGTTCATCGGCAGGGTGGAAGCGGCGGCGGTCGAGACGCCGGCCGGGGCCCGGACCACCGAGTCGGCGGGCAGCACCAGGCTCTCGCCGTAGGCGCCGTGCGAGGCCTTCGGCGCGACGATCGCCATCACGGGGTCGCCGACGGCCAGGTCCCCGGACACCTCGGGGCCGACCTCGTCGAGCACCCCGGCGGCGTCCATACCCGGCACGTAGGGCGGCGGGAACTCGCGCTGTGCGTCAGCACGCCCGCCGTTGCGGACCAGGGTGTCGGTCGGGTTGACCGCCGCCGCGCGCACGCGGATCCGCACCTCGCCGGGGCCCGCGTGGCGCTCCGGAACGTCGAAGCCCCGCAGAGCCTCGGGGCCTCCGAACTCGTCTACTCCGATAACTCGCATGCCCGCGGCAACACGTGCCCGCGCGGCGGCATTCCTGCCCCCGCACAGGGCGGGAAGGGACCCGATCCGGGGGCCACTTCACTGAGCACCGGCCGCTCGGGCACCGGCCGCTCAGGCCGACCGCAGGTGTCAGTCGGCGGGTAGGAGCCGCACCAGACCGACCCGGGTGTGCTCGTCCGCCCAGGCCTGGACGGCACCGACCCTCCACCGGCCGGAAGGCAGCGGAACGGGCGCCTGTTCGGGCATCCCGCCGCCGGGGTACTCGACGTCCAGTTCGACTGCCGGCACGGCGGAGTCCATGAGCACGGCGGAACCGTCCGTCACCCAGACCCCGCACTCCTCCCACTCCGTGGCCGGGTCCGCCAGGACCACCTCGACCGCGGCCCTCAGAGGGGCCTCGGAGTCGGCGGCGAGCCAGCGCAGGAAGACCCGGTGCTCGGGCAGGTAGCAACTCGTGGAAGGCAGGTCCCCCAGGACCAGCGCCTGCGCGCCGCTCCCTCCCACGGGGACCATCCCCGCCAGGCCCACCGCGCAGGCCCGGTCGTAGTCGTCGGGGGGTGTCCGAGTCCCCGACGACCATCCCCTCCTCCGTGCAGCCACCCCATGCGGCCAGCGCGGAGGAGGGAACCACCAGCAGCGGGCCGCCGAACGAACCCACCCAGGTGGGAGGAGCAGGGGACGCGTCGGTTTCGGTGGAGGAGGAGCCGCTCATGCGGCCAGTGTCCCCCACGGCCACTGACAATGTCCTGCCGGGCATCGGCCCACCTCTGTCACCAGGGCTTCTCCGCCGGTTCTGTCCGGGTGTGGCCGGATGTGGCCCCTCCCCCGGCTTCGGAACGAACATCCAGGTGGAGCGGCGATCCCCTTCGGAGATCAGTCGTATCCCCAGGCAGGAGAGGTTTGTCGTGTCCGCCCGGTCACTGTTAGCTTCCTTGCCAGCCGGTCGCCTCACGTGACCGAGCTTGCGGTGTCCCCCACCCAGAACCCCCCCGTGGAACAGCGGCACGCGTGCTGCCGCCACGGCGCCGTCATCGGCTATGTCATCCTCGACGTCGCGGAGCCCTCGTCGTGGACCCACATGTACCTGGCAGTCTCCGGTCCCGAATCCCACTCCCGCTACGCGGACTGGTTTGAGGAGGGCTACCCCTCCTTCAGCCGCAGCTTCCCCATCGAGACCCATCCCATCGACGAGTTCGGTGCCGTGGGCCCCAAGGGTTACCACCTGGTCTTCGACGCGCCCCGGGCCAAGCCCGTCGAAAACGGGCGCATGGTCATCGACACCCTGAGGGAGATGGCCCGCGAGGGGTGCGCGGTGGTGGTCGCCACCCACAACGACAACGTGCGCGATGCCTGCGACGCGGTGTTCGACGTCCAGGACCAGCGCCTCACCGCGGCCGTGTAGGACCAGCACGCCCGGCCCGGAGGGGTGGGCGGTGATCCGCGCCCACGGTGAAGGCGTGTCCGGCAGCGCCGGGGCCAGGCGGCCGACGGCGCTGACCGCCGATGCCACCGCGCTCGACACTCGACACCCTGTTCTGGCTGATGTTCAGCCGCTCGGCGGGCCGAACCCTGGTGAGGCCGGACGGTTCACGGTCGCCGGAGCGTGCCGTCGGTCCACCGGCGCATCCACTCGGTGAAGGTGAGCTCCCGGGGGAGCAGCATGGTGCCCGGATCGTCCTCGGTCATCGTGTTGGGGTCGATGGCCCACATCCCACCGGGCGGGTCGCCGCAGTCGACCAGCAACTCTATGCCGCACCCCAGTCGCACAGCGACAGGAGCGACTCCGCCATCGACTGCAGCTCCCGGGCCACTCCGCCTGTTGTTCGAGGGCGCCGATGACGGAGGCGCCGTTCTCCTGCTTCCGCAGCGGCAGCAGGCCGTAGCCGGGGCCGAAGCCCCCGTCGCCGAGTTCGAGGTAGCAGCGCCGTAGCAGCGGTGACATGGGGCGGCCGAGGAGCTCCTCGCACTCGCGTACCGCGTCCTCCGGCGCGGGCGTGAGCGGCGGCAGCGGGTCGAGCCGCCCCGAGGCGAGGGCGGTGTCGTACTCCGGGGTGCCCCTGAAGCAGACCGTCCGCCACTGTTCCTGGTCGACGCGATGCCGGGTCACGTCACCGCCGGCGTCGATCGGCGGGCCGAGCCGGTGGTCCAGGTACTCACCGGCGAGCACTCGTGCGCGTACGGCCTCGAACACCGCGTCGTCATCGCTCTTCACGCGTCCAGTGTTCCCACCGCATACGACAGAACCGTCCCCCTGTCCCCCTCGAAAACCGCTGGCGGCCGGACTCCGTGAACGGGCGGCCACCGAGCCGACGGGGCCGTCCCCCGCCCTTCGTTTCCCGGGGGCGCGCGGCGCCTGGTGCACGCCGGATGTCCGGGCGGCCACGGGTGGGTGAACGCGCGGGGGAAGACACCTGTCCGTCTGGACACCAGGCTCCCGACGGGACGAGGATCGGTTCCCTGCCGGGCAACGAACGCACAAGCCCGACATACGTGGACATTCGGCGTCTCCTGGAAGGGTCGGAATGAGTGTGGACGGCGCAGGCGAGGTCTCCCGGACCGAGGGCGCGGCCCCCCGCAGGTGGCGCCCGCGCCGAATCGGAATCGCCGTCGGCCTGGTGGTCCTGGGCGCGGGTGCGGTGCTCCAGGGACTCCCCGACCTGCTCCCGGGCAACGAGGGCCTGCCCGTCTTGGCGATCAGCGCGCTCGGCGGCGGGCTGGTCGCCGTCGCGGGATGGCTGCTGGAGAACCCCGACCACTCCTCCTCGCAGGCGGAGGCTCCCGCGCTGCGCCGGCGGCTGCCCCCGCCCATCGACCACTTCACCGGCCACGCCGGCCTCATGGCGGAGCTACTGGGCGAGTTCGCCCGTTTTCCGCGCAGGGGTGCGCGCCGCCTGGTCAGCCGACCGGTATGGCTGACCGGTCGCCGCAAGGCCCGCGGACCGCTGGCCGTCGCGCTCACCGGCGAGGGCGGCACCGGCAAGAGCCAGCTCGTCGCCCAGGTCGTCGACAAGGTGGCCGACCGCTTCCCCGACGGCAAGCTGGAGTTCGAGCTCTACGGCGGCGCCGCACCCGAGTCCTCCCCCGAGGCGCGCCCCTCCTCCGGGCACGGCTCCGACGGGACCGGTCCGACCGCCCCGGTGCGCCGCGAGCCCCGAAGGCCCGAGGACGTCCTCGCCCAGATGATCACCGAGGTCGGGGGGCGCCCTCCGGACGGCGCCTCCCTGGACGAGCTGGCCGGGCTGTGGAGGACCGCGACCGAGGAGCGCAGGCTGCTCGTCGTCCTCGACAACGCCAAGGACTACGCCCAGGTGGAGCCGCTGCTGCCCGGCGGACGGGGGTGCGCGGTCCTGGTCACCAGCCGCAACGACTTCCCCGACGCGCAACGGCCCATGCTGCGCCGCCACCTGGACCCCCTGCCGCCTGAAGAGGGCCTGGAGCTGCTGGACAGGCTGGTGAGCGGCTCGCCCCGGCCCCTGTCGGAGGCCGACCGCGCCGCGCTGCCCGGCCTCGTCTCCGCCTGCCACGGGTTCCCCCTGGCGCTCTGCCTGGTGAGCACACAGATCACCCAGGAACGGGGACCGGGCGCCGCCGACCTGATGCGCCACATGAACGATCCCGCCCTGCGGCTGACCGTTCCGGGCCCGCAGGCCATCGCCCAGTCGCTCGCGTTCAGCCTGCAGCAGTGCGAGCCGCGGGAGCGGCTGCTGCTGAGCCGTCTGGCCGGTGCCGGACTGGCGACCTTCGCCGCGTGGTCGGCCGCCGCCCTGCTGGGCATCTCCGAGGACGAGGCCAAGCCGCTGCTGCTGCGGATGAGCCACCGGTACCTGGTGACGTACCTGTACGAGGCGGGAGGGTTCGACCGTTTCCAGTTGCACGACCACGTCCGGAACACCCTGCTGACGGCGGGGCCCCGCGTGCTCGGCGTCCCGGAGGAGGAGCGGCCCGACTGGTCGCGGGAGGAGCTCGGGCTCGCGGTGGAGCGGCTGCTGCGCGCCTTCGACCGGATCGCGGAGGCGGCCGCGCGCCGGGCCGCGCCGCACGAGTGGAGTTTCGGCTCCCCCCTTCCCGGCCGGGACGGCACTGCCCCGGAGGAGCCGGGCTCGGAGGGGCCACGCACGGGAGAGCCGGGATGGGAGGGTCCGGATCCGGCCGCGTCGCGGGGGCCGACCGATCCCATGGCGTGGCTGGAGTCCGAACGGCGGGGCTTCGAGGTCTGCTTCCAGTGGACGCGGCCGCGCCGGACCACCGGGGACGACCGGCGGCTCGGGTGGACCGCCGGGCAGGAGCGGCTCAGGATGCGCACCATCGGGTACGGGTGGCGGCTGCGCCGGGCCTTCTCCGTGCTGTGCCGGACCGGGCGCACGCGGTGGGACGCGATGAGGGAGGCCACCCAGCAGGCGACCGCGCTGGCCCTGGAGATGGGTGAGCCGCTCGCCTACGGGATCGCCCTGCTGGACCGGGCCGAGGTGGCCAGCGGCCACGGCGACCACGACACGGGCCACGAGCGCGCCCTGACCGCGCTGTACGTCCTGGAGCAGTTGGAGTCGGCGGACCCGCGGTGGAGGGCGCGGGCGCACAAGGCGATCGGGGTGAACCTGTACCGTCGCGGCGACCTGGACGACGGCCGGGCCGAGATCGAGGAGGCCGTGCGGATCTTCTCCGACCACGGCGACCGCTGGTGGCAGGTGCGGGCACTGTGCAACCTGGCCGAGGTCGACCGCTTCCAGGGACACCGGAAACGGGCCTACGAGCTGCTCATCCGTGCGCAGCAGCTGCTCGTGGGCTCACAGGACTCCCCCGAGCAGTGGACCAGGGTCCGGCTGCAGAAGGGCGAGGTGCTGCGGCTGCGCGGGTTCACGCTCAACGCCTGGTTCGTGCTGGACGACGAGCGGGAGCGGCTCTCCCGGTCGCCGGGCGGGGACTGGTACCACGCCCGCTACCTGCGCTCACTGGGCCAGCTGCCGGCCAAGAGGCTCAACCGGGAGGCCTGGGAGTGCGAACTGCTGTTCAGCCCCGCGCGTGAGCGCGACCGGCGCCGCCTGACCGCGCGGGACCCGGAGTGGCCGAGGAAGCAGCGGGACAAGGTCGCCGACCTGTTCGTCGACGGAGAACAGGGGTACGCCGAGCGCTGCGCCGAGACGGGTCCGGCGCGCGGGCCGCTGCGCCGACGGGCGCGGCTGCGCGACACCTGGCAGGACGCGGAGCAGATCGCCCGGCTGCGGGACGCGGAGCAGGCGTTCCTGCGGATCGGTGACGCATGGGGACGGTGGCGCACCTGTCTGGTCCTGGGCCAGGCGCGGATGGCCCAGGACCGGGAGCGGGGCAAGGAGGAGATGCTGCGTGCCGCCGAGGGCTTCCGGGAGCTGGGCGACAAGTGGTGGCACGCCCGCGCGCACCGTATGGCGGCGGAGTCGCTGCAACGGGCCGACCGGCTGTCCGAGGCCGAGGAGCTGGCCAGGGTGGCGGTCGACGGATACCGGGGCCTCCAGCACCGTTCCGGTCAACTGCGGGCGATGACGCTGCTGGCCGCGATCATGACCGGCCGCGACCTCCTGGAGGCGTGGCGGACGCTCAACGAGGCCGAGGAACTCGCGGAGGAGGGTGTGCGGCGCGGGGCGGTGCCGGCGTCACTGCTCCAGGAGATCCGGGACATGCTGCGCGTCACCGAGCACGGTTCCGGCTCGACCCTCGGCACCGGTTCCGCCCGGCGGCCCGGGGACCCGGCCGGAGACGCCGGGCCGCGGACCGGGCGCCTGGGCTGAGGTCCGGGTCCCACCGCGGTCGGGCGTCGGGAGGATACGGGCGCCAGCCGGGGCCTGGCGCCGGGGATGTGCGGGCGGGGACGGCGTCGGCGGGGGGCGAGACCGGTGGCGGGAGCACCGGTGCCCCCAGTACCGGCACGGCCGCGATCGGCCGGTGACGGCCGGGGAGCGGATCGGCGGTGGTCAGGAACCGCTCTCGGGCGCCTGGGCACCACCGGCGCCCGGCAGCGCGTCGTCGCCGTCCAGCTCCGCGTACTCCTCGCGGATGCGCCGCGCCACCTCGGAGAAACCGCCCCGCTCCAGGAGCTCCAACTGGTCGCGGGCGAACTCCGTGCGGGTCGGCCCGCTCGGGAGGGAGTCGATCAGGCTCCGCAGGATCGCTACCTGCACGTCGCGCTCGGCCGACTCGTGTCCGCCGCCCTCGGCGGGCCACCAGTAGCTCTCGTAGCCCTCGACGTCCACGTCGCTGCCCGGACCGGGAGGCACGGCGGGCTCGTCCTCCCCGTAGCCCGGCGGTTCACCGAGCGGATCGCCCAGCGGGTCGAGTTCCCCGTCAGGGGCCGGGCGCGGAGGCAGGACCGGCCCCGCCGGTCCGACCGTGAGACCCTCCAGCTCCTCCGACTCCTCCTCGGCGTCGCGGACGGCCTCGCGCAGTTCGCGGTCCTTGCGGAGTCCGGCCACGCGGTGCAGCCGCTCGGCGTCCTCCTCGGGCAGGCGCAGGCCCACCTCCTCCGCCCACACCACGATCCCCGCGCCGGTGACCGCGGTCTCCACCGCGAGCCGGGCGGCCAGTTCGCACTCGGCGACGCCGTGCTCCGAGGGGGTCACGCCGCGGGCCAGCTCCGAGGCCCGGGTGACGACCGCGAGGACGGCGGGAGCGACCGGGTTGCGCAGGCGCAGGTCCACGTGGCCGTCCCACCGCCAGTGCACGACGGCGGAGAACACCAGGTCGTAGTCCTCGACGGCGCTGGGCAGCGCGGTCGGGCGCACCCGGGTGCCGCGCGCGGCGCCGGGAACCTCCGGGGCCGTGCCGGAGGTCTCGGAGGCCGGGCTTGAGGTCGGATCATCCCAGGTATCGTCGTTCCTGGTGAACGCGCCGTCGAAGCGCTGGAGGAGAGTTCCCAGGAGCAGCACGGCCGGGATCCACAGAAGTGTCCAGAGACCGACCAGGGGGTAGAGCACGCAGGGGACGACGGCCACCACGGTGGCGGCCGCCACGAGGCGCGTCGGGGTGACGGGGGTGACGGTGTGCCTCCTCTCGCGGCGCGGCCGTGCCGGGCCGTGTCCGGGCCCGTGCGGTAGCGCTCGACACCGCATGACACCGGAGGACTCCTTCGGGGGACACCCGACAGTCTGCCCCAGTTCCGGAGCGGACGTGCCACGAACGGGTTCGCGCGCGCCCGCGGGGGAACATCCGACCACGGGAGTGTGTCGTCCGTACCCCCGTTGGGCGAACACCTGACTCCGTACCGCCCCCGGGGTCGCCCCTGGTCCCCGACACACCACACAATGCGGTCATCCCCCCATAAGACCGTTCCGTCATGCCCCGTGACCGAGTCCGCCCTCGGAGCCAGCCATATGTTCACAGCACCCGCCCGGACCGGACGCCGGTTCCGTCCCGAGGTCCAGGGGCTGCGCGCCGTCGCCGTCCTGCTCGTCCTCGTCTACCACCTGAACCCCGCCCTGCTTCCGGGCGGATACGTCGGCGTCGACGTCTTCTTCGTGATCTCCGGCTTCCTCATCACGTCCTTGCTGTACCGCGAGGCCGGCGAGCACGGCCGGGTGTCGATCAGCGGTTTCTACGTGCGCCGGGTGCGGCGGCTCCTTCCCGCCGCGACCACGGTGCTGCTGACCACCGGCGTCGTCGCGTTCTTCGTCCTTCCTGTGACCCGTCTGGCCGACACCGCCTGGCAGCTGGTGGCCTCGGCCGCATACGTGGAGAACCTCTACCTGGCCCGCCAGGCGGTGGACTACCTGGCCTCGGACACCCCGCCCGGCCCCGTCCAGCACTTCTGGTCGCTGTCGGTGGAGGAGCAGTTCTACCTGGTGTGGCCGCTGCTGTTCGTGGCGTGGTCCCTGGCCCGGCGCCGCTGGCGCGCCGAGACCCGCACGCTCGTCGTGATCCTGGGCTCGGTGCTGGTGCTGTCCCTGGCCTGCTCGGTGCTGCTGACCCAGCGGGAGCCGGCCTCGGCGTACTTCCTCCCCCTCACCCGCGCCTGGGAGCTGGCCGTGGGCGGCCTGCTCGCGGTGGGGCTGGCGCACGGCAGCCTGCCGGAGCGCTGGCGCCCGCTCCTGGGCTGGTCCGGCCTGGCGGCCGTCGCGGTCTCCGCGCTGGCCTACGACGACGGGACCCCCTTCCCCGGCTGGGCGGCGGCCCTGCCGGTACTGGGCAGCGCGGCGGTGATCGCGGCCGAGCAGTCCGACGGGCGGCTGGCGGCGTCCCGGCTGCTGGGCACCGCCCCGGCCCGGTGGATCGGCGACCTGTCGTACTCGCTGTACCTGTGGCACTGGCCGCTGATCGTCTTCGCGCTGGTGCTGACCGGACGTGACCGGCTCGGCCTCCTGGAGGCCGTGGCGGTCGCGGCCCTGTCCGTGCTGCTGGCGTGGGGCACCCGGGTGTGGGTGGAGGACCCGGTGCGCGACCGCAACCTGGTCCGCGGCGGCCGTTCGGCCCTGACCGTGGCCACCGCGGGCGTGGTGACGGTGGCCGCGGTGGGCGGCGCGGTGTACCTGCAGGTCGACCGGGAGGGGTCGGTGTCGTTCGACCCGGCGGTGCACACCGGACCCGCCGCGCTCGGCCAGGCTCCTGACACGGAGCTGATCTACCCCTCCCCCGTCAACGCCGAGGACGACGTTCCCACCCTGTACGACGACGACTGCCAGGCCTCGCGCACCGAGACCGACCCCGGCGACCCGTGCGTGTACGGCCCCGAGGGCGCCGACACGGACGTGGCGGTGGTCGGGGACTCCCACAGCGCCCAGTGGGTCCCCGCGCTGGAGAAGATGGCCGCCGAGCGCGGCTGGCGGATATTCGTCTACACCAAGTCCTCGTGCGCGTTCACCGACACGGTGGTGAAGGGCCCCGAGGGCGGCCCCTACACCGCGTGCGGCGAGTGGAACCACGCGGTGGTCGATGAGCTGGACGAGCTGCGGCCGGAGCTGGTGTTCACCAGCTCGTCCACGGCCAGCGGACCTGTCGAGGAGTCCTCCCCCGAGCAGGAGCGGGCCGAGATGGCCGAGGGCATGAGCCGGCTGTGGGAGGACGTGGCGCAGGTCAGCGGCGAGATCGTCGCGCTGCGCGACACCCCGCGCGCACGCAAGGACGTGGTGGAGTGCGTGGCGACCCACATCGATGACCCGTCGCGGTGCGAGCGGCCCGTGGAGGACGCGTTCGACGACGCCGACCCCCAGGAGGACGCGGCCCGCTCCCTCGACGAGAGGGTCCACTGGATCGATCTGAGCGACCGGTTCTGTGTCGACGGCGGGTGCCCGGCGGTGATCGGCAACGTGATGGTCTACCGCGACGCCGGGCACATCACCAGCACCTATGCCGAGTTGCTCGCCGACGACCTGTCCGCGCGGATCGACAGGTCCGTGCGGCTCTGAGGCGCGCACGCCCGTGTACGGGGGCGGAGCGTCCGGCGGCCCCGGCGGGCCACCCGCGCGGGTGGCCCGCCCTCGGGGGTGGCCCGCCCTCGGGGGTGGCGTGGAACCTCCTGCGGCCGGGCACCCGGCACGCCTTCCGGCCGCGCATTCGTGGCCACTCACACCGGAGTTCGCTGCGGCAGCGGGCACGCACGGGACCGCCGCCGACCGCGCGGGGAGAGGGAGATCCCGGGCGCAGTAATGGCGCCCCTCTCCATTTCCACGGCATTACCCCGGACATAGGGAAAACTCTGACAAAGCCCGACAAACCCAACATATGACCTGGTCAGCGCACATCATGTAATTCCATGCCACACCGGCAAATATGACACAGACACGCGCAGGGTCAAAAGTCCCGTGTTCTCCCCGTCAACGCACTCCTGGTGGGTATGCTCGTGATCCTGAACGGTTGACTGCGAAAGCGACGGCGGTGAAAGGCGGGGGCGATGCGATTACCACCACGGCGCGAGGTGCCGACCGGAAGATGACCTGGCCCCTCCGGATCACCGACAGGCCGACCCGCTGACCGGCACCGCCACGCCCGCCTCCTCCGGACACCGCCACCCGCACCCCCACCACCCCCTCATCGGACCGTACGACCACGCCCACACGAGGGGAGCGGCACCGCACGATGCCCTGGGACGCACAGGACCGCACACGTTACGAGGACGAGGTACTGGTGGCCGCGCGTGCCCGAGGGCTCCCGGCGGACCTGTTCACGCGCTACGGCATCGGCCCCCGCCTGGAACGGCGGCTGCGCGCCGACCCCACCGCCTTCACCGAGCACGTCGCGGAGGTGTGCGCCTACTGGCGGGCGCTACAGGGACGCCGCCGCTCCCTGAAGAAGGTGCTGGCCGACCTGATCGCCGACCACGAACGCATGGAGGGCGAGGGCTCGCTCACCCATGCCCACTTCCACCGGGTGCGCTGCGAGACGGCCCGGCGCGCGCTGGCCGAGTGGGCCGGGATCGCCGGGAACCTGACCACCACCCTGCTGGACCGGGACGCCCTCCGGTCGATGATCGCCCCGGTGGGCGTGGCCGAGGCCGACGCCGAGCGCGTCCTGCTCGACCACGGCGTGCGGGTCGTGGACCGGCTGCCCGAACTGCCGGACGCACCGCCCGTGCGCGCCTTCCGCGCCCTGCGCGAGAACCTGCGCGTCCGGGGCGTGGCCTTCTCCCCCATGGTGGTCTTCGGGGAGCAGCGCCTGGCCTGCGGGTTCACCGTGCTGGACGGGTTCCGGCTCCTGGACGGCACCGCCCTGGACAAGGTCGCCCTGGACGAGGCGGCCCAGCGCGTGCGGCTGGAGGCGACGACCGACGGCAGGGCCGCGGCCGAGAACGTGCTGGAGATCCTGCGCGCCGAGGACGACTCGGCCCTGCGCGAGTCCCTCGTGCTGTGGGAGATCGTCAGCGACCTGCGTGAGCGGCCGGAGTCCCTGACCGAGTCCGGGCTGGTCCGGCACTGGGTGCACCGTGGGCTGGTCGAGGAGGAGGCCATGCTGCTGGCCGCGGCCGTGCGGCACTCCGGGCCTCGCACCGATCCGGTCGTCCGGGCGGAGCGGGACGTGCGCGACCTGCTCGTGGACAACCAGCTACGCCAGGCGCAGGAGGCCGCCGCCGACCTGCCCGAGGAACACGACCTGCACGCCCGGCTGCGCGTGCGGGTGCGGCAGGTGGAGGAGCTGACCGGGGAGGCGGACCGCGCGCTGCGCGCGGGCGACCGCGAGGAGGCGGCGCGGGCGCTGGCGGCGGCGGTGGACGTGGCCGCCGACGACGAGGTGCTCGCCGCACGGCTGGGCGAGGTCGAACCGCTGCCGCCGCGCGGGGTGGAGGCCCGGGTCGACGGCCGGAGCGTGGTCGTGACCTGGCAGCCCAGCCCGAGCCTGGCCGGGACGGTCACCTACCGGGTGACGCGGCGCACCGGGCGCGACGGCAGCGCCCGGGAGGTGCCGGTGGGCGAGCTGTCGGGGACCGAGATCACCGACACCGGCGCCCCGGTGGGCTCGGAGGCGCGCTACACCGTGGTGGCGGTGCGCGGAGGCCGCGGGGTGTCTGAGGCGGTGTCGACCCCGCCGGTGATGATCGCGCCGGAGGTCTCGTCGCTTCGGGTGTGCGCCGGTGAGCGGGAGGTGTCCGGCTCCTGGGAGGCCCCGGTGGAGGCCGTGCGCGTGGAGGTGCTGCGCGGCGAGGGCGCCCCGCCGCGCGGGGCGGGTGACGGCGTGCGCGTGGAGACGGACGGGACGGGGTTTCGCGACACCGGCGTCCGCACCGACGTGGAGTACCACTACCGGATCCGGGCCATCTATGTGACCTCGAACGGGCACGCGCGGGGGTCGGCGGGACTCGTCCGGCGGGCCAGCCCGGGCCCGTGCCCGGCGCCGGTACGGGACCTGTCCGTGCGGCCGGACGGCGGCACGGACTTCGTGGCCTCGTGGACGAGCCCGCCCCGGGGCCGGGTCGTGCTGCGTGTGGGGGCGGAACCGCCCGAATGGCCTCCGGGCACGGTGGTCGGCCCCGACGACCTGGACTCCTACGGCCGCGAGGTGGAGCAGCGCCCGGTCACGGGGGACGCGGAGGAGACCGCTGGAGCCACTGGAACCGCGGGGACCGGTGAGATCGCAGGAGCCGCCAGGGTCGCTGGAACTACTGGGACGGTAGGGACCGACAGGGTCGCGGGGGCCGGTGGGATTACCGGGGGTGCCACAGCCGCCGGGTCCGCGGGGACCGTCAGGGACACCGGTGTCACTGGGATCGGTGGGGCCATCGAGGGCGACAGAGCTGCCAGGGCTCCAGGAACGGGACCTGTTGGAGCTGGAGGAGCCACCGGGGCCGCCGGGTTTGCCGGGGCCTCTGGGGCTACGAGGGCCACGGGCCCGACCGAGGTTTCGAGCGGTACCCGGATCCCGGGCACCGCGTGGGACACGAACACCCACCAGGTCCCGGACACCGACCGGGCTGCGGGCACCACCTGGATCCCGGACGCCGCCCAGGCTTCGGGCACCGCCGACGCGGTGGAGACGGGGACTTCGAACGGCGGTCCCGGGAGCACGGCCCCGGCTCCGGGCACCGGGGACGCGGTCCCTGCTCCGGCCACAGGCGTTACGGGCTTCGCCCGCGCGGAGGTCCCGGGTCCCGTGACGCACGAGGAGAGGGAGGGCGTCCGGATTCTCGGCCCCGCCGACAAGGCCGAGGTCGCCGTCCGCAACAGCCAGGCCCACGCCTTCGGGGCTCCGGGGTCGCGGCCGGGAGATCCCGCTCCGGGTGCCTCTGGTGCCTCGAACGCCCCAGGCGTCCCGAGCGCCACGAGCACTCCGGGTACCTCTGGCGCCCCGGACAGCCCAGGCATCCCGGGCACCTCTGGTGGTTCGGACGCCACGATCACCCCTGGCATCCCGAACACCCCGGGTGCTTCCGGCACCTCGAACACCCCAGGCGTCCCCGACGCCCCAGGAATCCCGGGGCCCATGGACACCACGAACACGCTGGACGACCCCGGCACCCTGGGCGTCCCGGAGCCGGCGTCGGACGGCGAGAGGGAGGGCGTCCGGGTCATCGGCCCCGCCGCGACGTCCGGGGGCGGCGACGGAGAGCACGCCGTGGCCCCGCCCGGGACACCGGCGGCCGGAGAGCACCCGGACACGGGGAGCACCGACCCGACGGCGGCCCAGGAGCAGGCCACCTGGGAGGGCGTCCGGGTCATCGGCCCCGCCGAGAGGACCGGATCCGGTACCCGCGGCGGCGGACGCCACGCCAGGAGTGCGCCGGATCCCACCGCGCCCACCGAGCCGACCGCGCATGAGGGGGTTCCGGACGTCGGCTTCGCCAAGGAGACGTGGTTCAGCACCTGGACCGACCAGATCCGGAGCACGGGCGCGCACGCGGCACAGACGGCCGGCGAGGCGCACCTCCCGCACCCGGGACGGTCGGCTCCGGTGGAGGGCGGGACCTGGACCGGCCCCCAGGAGGAGCAGGCCCGCGACACGGCCCCCACCGGGACACGAGCGGTCGACCACGGCCACGTCCCGCGTCCCGGGTACCCGGATCCGGCGGAGAACGGGCACCAGGAGGGTGCCCGGGCCCCCGGTACGGGCGAAGCGGACGTCGAGGACGGTGGAACGCACGTTCCACGCGCGGGCCACACCGTTCCGGACACGTATCCCGTCGCCCCGGCGGCGGGCGGGGAGAGGGAGGGTGTCCGGATCCTGGGCCCCACCGCGGCGGCCGGAACCGGATCCCGGACCAACGGAGACCACGCCGCGCACCGCACGCCCCGGCCCGCGGGTCCTGGTGCGGAGACCGGCTCCGCGGCCCCGGCCGGGGCCGCGGACGGCGGAGGGCGCGCTACCGGGCCCGGAGACCACGCTCCGGAAGCGGCCGGAAACGTCGACGGGCCGGTCGGCGACAGGCCGGTCGGCGACGGCCATTCCCGGCCGGAGGCCGCGGACGGCGGCCGGACCCTCGCGGCGCTGACCCTGGGCTCGGGCACCCACCACGTCCTGGCGGTGACGGTGGCGGGCGACCAGGCGGTGGTGGGCACCTCCGTGCGGGTGACCGCGGCCCCGCCGGTGCGGGACCTGCACGCGGAGCGCTTCGACACCTCGGTCCGCCTGGGATGGACCTGGCCCGACGACGCCGCCGCGGCACTGGTCGCCTGGCGCCCCGAGGCCCCCGGCGCCGAGCCCTGGATCGGCGGCGAGCTGCGCTGCACCCGTCTCCAGTACGCCTGCGACGGCGGCTTCGAGGCGCCCATGAGCCCGGACTCGGTGCGGGTGAACGTGCGCGCCGTCGTCCCCTTCGAGGGCGGGGAGGCGGTGAGCGCCCCGACGGGCGTCACCGTGCCCGGCCGTGCGGTGCTCGACTACCGCGTGGAGGCGGCCGGGCTGCTGCGGCGGGACCGGCTGGTCCACGTGTTCGCCGAGGAGGACTGCGACATGCCCGAGGTCTCCGTGGTGTACGCCGAGGGCCCGGTCCAGCCGCACTCCGCCGCGCAGGGACTCGTGCTGGCCGTCTTCCCCGCCCAGCACCTGGCGGCGGGCGAGTGGGTCTCGGTGCGCGTGCGGCCGCCCCGGGGAACGGGCGAGGGCTGGCTGATGTGCTTCCCGTCGGACGAGGAGGACCGGAGGGTCCGGCTGCGCCAGCCCCCGGTGCGGGAACTGAGGTGGTGAGGACCCTGGACGCTCTGCGCTCGCTGATCCCCGTGGACGGCCGCCGCCTGGTGTGCCCCTACTGCTACTCGCGGTTCACCGAACGGCACATCCGCTTCCGGTGCACCGGGCGTCCCGGACCCGACGGACGGGTGTGCGCCCCGGTGGAGGACACCGCGATCCGCGCCCACCTGGGGCGGCGCGAGAGGCTGCCCCCGGTGTTCGAGGCCGACGGGCGGCGCGCCAGGGCGGTGTGCCCGGAGTGCGCGGCGGCCACCGGCAGGCAGGTGTGCGCCACCTGCCACGCCCAGCTGCCGGTGAACTTCGGCCGCATCCGCAGCCGGATGATCGCCCTGGTGGGGGCGCGCGACGCGGGCAAGACCGTGTTCATGACGGTGCTCATCCACGAGCTGATGAACCGGGTGGGCTCCCGCTTCGACGCCTCGGTGGGCGGCTCGGACGACCACACCCGGTACCGCTTCCACTCCGACTACGAGACCCCGCTGTACGAGGAGGCGCGGCTGCTCGGCGCCACCCGGCGCACGGGGGTGACCCGCGAACCGCTGGTGTTCCGGTTCACCACCAAACGCCGGGGGCTGTCCGGCGGGCGCCCGCAGCACACGCTGCTGTCGTTCTTCGACACCGCCGGGGAGGACCTGACCTCCGCGGCGAGCGTGGAGGCGAACCTGCGCTACCTCAACAACGCCGACGGGATCATCCTGCTGCTGGACCCGCTCCAGATGGAGGGCGCCCGGCGGCTGGTCCCGGCGGGAACGCGGATGCCCGCGCCGGGCAGGGTGGAGAACCGGCCGCTGGACATGCTGGGACGGGTCACCGACCTGCTGATGAGCCGGCCCGGGTCGGCCAACCGGCTGATCCGGGTCCCCATGGCGGTGTGCCTGACCAAGATCGACGCTCTGCACGGCGAACTGGACGAGGGGTCGCCGCTGCACCGGCCCCAGCCGGGCACGCCGTTCTTCGACGAGTCCGACAGCCAGGACGTGCACGCCCAGATCCAGCAGCTCCTGCACCGGTGGGACGGCGGCGGTGTGGACGGCCACGTGCGCAACCACTACCGCAACGCCCGCTACTTCGGGGTGTCGGCGCTGGGCGGCGTTCCCGACGAGGGCAACCGGGTGCGCGGAGGGGTGCGCCCCTACCGGGTGGCCGACCCGTTCCTGTGGATGCTCAGCGAGTTCGGGGTCATCCCCTCGCGCGACGGGGCCTGATCCCGACCCCGGGGTCCACCGGACGCCGAGCGGTTCCGACCGCGGCGGCCCGTCCGACGGCCCCCGTGAACGACCAGACCGACCAGAAGGACGTACCGATGGGCTTCGCTCAGCTGTACTACACCTCGTGCGAACACGGCCTGTCCGGCTACGCCGGTTACCAGTTCAACGCGGCGACCCCCGGTGTGGACCCCCGGGTCCTGCGGGAGGTCGAGCGGTTCACCGTGTACGAGCCGCCGAGGTCGTGCCCGGCCGAGCGCGTGGACGACCACCCGGTCAACCTCTGCTACTCGCCCGACGTGGGAGGGGTGCCGGTACTGAGCCGGGTGGTGTCCAGCGGGGACGACCCGTCGGGGCGGCCGGGCAACTACTTCGCGCACAGCCTGGTGGCCGCGGGTCCGAAGGAGTCGGGTCCGCTGCCCGCGGAGCTGTGGGAGGCCGACTTCTGGGCGGAGGCGCCGGTGGAGGGCCCCGGCCCGGCGGAGCTGTCGGAACTGTCGGAGACGGAGGTCGGCCCCGGCCCCCTGGACCGCGAGCGCACCGACGCGTGGATGCGGCGCTGGCCCCCGGAGGTGGTGGCGCGGCTGCTGCTCGCCGCCGACGACGCCGTGGACGGCGCACGCCCCCTGGTGCTGGTGGCCGACAGCGCGTCCGTGGCGCACTGGGTGGCGGCCCTGACCCACCTGCTGTCGCCGGAGCGGGCCCGCATGCTGTCGTTCGCGACCTACTGCGCGAACCCCGACGAGGCGTTCGTGCACGTCGTCGGTGTGCCGCCGGGGTCGGACACCGCGCTGTGGAAGGGCCGGTTCACGGTGCACGACCCGGAGTCCGGCTCCGTGGACGGCCTGCCCGAGCCCGGGACCCGGGCTTGGGCGGTGGCCGACCGGCTGGCCAGGCTGGGCACGTGCCGCGCCGCGGAGCTGTGGCGCCGGGCGCGTCCCTACGCCTCCGGGCGGGAGGGGCCGCTGGCCGACTGGCGGCCGGTGCTGGCCGCCGCGGCGCTGCTGGACGAGTGCGCCCCGTGCGGGAGGGACCTGAGGGCGGTGCGCGAGTGGTTGCCGGAGGCGGTGGGGTGGCTCGCCCAGGACGACGCGGCCGCACTGGTCCACCGGATCCTGGACGCCGACGCCGCGTCGTTCGCGGGGGTCGCGGACGCTCGGGACGGGGCGGCCGGCGGGCCCTCCGGTGGGCCGGCCGGCGGCACGGTCAGCGGACCGGCGGACGGGGCACTGGTCGGAGCGGTGGACGGGTCGGCCACGAGGCCGTCCCGCGGGGCGTCCGGAGGGATGTTCGCGGGGTCGGCGCGCGGAATGCCGGGAAGGCGGCGTGAGGGCGTGTCGGCCGGAGCGGTACCGGGCGGACCGTCGAACGGGGTGAGGCCCTGGTCCGGGATCCCGGTGGAGCCGGTGGGTCCGGCCGACACGGCCGGTACACCGGGCACGACCGGCGCGGCGGGAGCAGAGGGCACAGCGGGTACGGCGGGCGCGGCGGAACCGGCGGACACGTCCCTGGACCACGAGGCCCTGGCCGGGTTGCAGCGGGTGGCCCACCGCCTGGGCGGCGCGACCGGCGTGGTCGAGCGGCTCGAACGCGTGATGGTGCGCCGTTCCCTGGACGACATCGCCGCGGGCAGGCCCGCCCCGCCGGTGGCGCCGATGCGGTCGGAATCGGTGCGCGGGGCGGCCCGGGACCGTGTCGCCGCGCTGCTGGACGGACGGCGGGGCGAGGTCTGCCCCGACCGGGCGGTGGAGCTGCTGCGCTGGGCGCGCGCGGGCGGGCTGGTGCCCCCCGCGGCGAGCCTGGAACGCTACGGCGGCGACGTCATCGCCCCCCTGCTGGCCGGCTCCCGCCTCCCCGATCCGGCGATACGCACCCTGATGGCCGCCCACCCCGGGATGCGGCGGGGCGCGGCGGCGGGGCTGGCCGAACTTCCCCGCGACCGGTTGGCCGCCCTGGCGGCCGGGCCGGCGGGCGCCCTGTTCGCCGACGACCGCGACGGGTCCAGTGCCCTCCTGCGAGAGCTGCGGCTCCTGGGCACCGACAACCGCACCGACCTTCCGGGGCTGCTGTCGTACGTGGTGTCCGTGCGCAGGGAGGGGCGGACGGCCGAGGCGCCCGGGCTCGCCGAGCACGACGTGGACGAGGACCTGCTCGCCGGGGTCTGGGGGCCGGACCACGATGCCCGGGCCGTCCTCCTGACCCTGCGCGTCCTGCGGCCCGGGGTCCTGGTGGCTCCGGATGTGGGCGGCTGGGTGGCCGAGGCGGTGACGTCCCCGCCCGAGGAGGGGAGGGAGCGGGCGTGGCGGGAGCTGGTGGACGAGGTGTCCCGGCACTGGCTGCGCACCCGGCTGCCGGAGTCCGGCCGGCGTGTGGTGGTGGAGTGGTCGCGGGTCCGTCCGGCCCTGGTCGCGCTGCGCGCGGCCGGGGACGACCGGGGCCCCGATCGGCTCGGCGCCGTGTACGGGAGCGTCCGGGACACCCATCCCGTGGTGGAGGAGGTCACCCGCAGGCTGGTGGTTCGCATGCTGCTGGGGTGGCGCCGGTGCGCGTCGCTGGCCGAGGCGCTGCGGGACTGTCCGGCGGAGGTGTTCGAGGCCTACTGTGACGCGGTGTCCCTCCGGTTGGCCGAGGAGCGGCCGGACACGGCGACGGCGGCGCTGGTGTACCTGACGGCCAGGCACGAGGCGCTGACCGGCCACGGGCGCTCCCGGTACCTGGACGCGTCGGTGCTCTCGATCGCCGTGGCCGGGTGGAGGAGGCGCCACGTGGCGCGGATGCGCAGGCAGTTGCCCCGGGAGTCGGGAGGCGGCTTCGACGAGTGGGCGCAGCGGCTGCGCGGACCCCGCGGACACGGGTTCTTCGGACTGGGCCCGTGGACCTGCGGGCGGCGGTCATGAGGCGGGCGGCGCCGGGACCGCGGAGCGACGACGGCGGCGTGCAACTCGGGGTGGCGCTGCTGGCGGCCGTCGGGGTGCTCCTGGCCCTGGTGGTCGTCTACCTGCTGCGGTGGTGGCTGATCGCGGGCCTGGTGAGCGCCGTCATCATCCTCGGGGGCGCCGCCGCCGTGGTCGGATGGTGCGTCCTGGTGTTCCTGTACCTGCGCCGCACGCACCGGGTGATGTTCGGCGGTGACCACCCGAGCGAACCGCTGCCCGGCAGCCAGGACGATCCCGCGCACCGGTCCTACCACGGCGGTCCGGCCTGGTGGGACCTGCGCGCGGTGCTGGGCTGGTGCTGGGCCGTCGCGGCGCCGTGGAGCGTCCTCCTGCTGCCGCACCTGCTGGTCCACGCCCTGGTGGTGGGCGCGTATCTGGCCGCGGCGTGGACGGCCGTCGGCGCGCTCCGGCTGGCGGACTCGGGGCTGCTGCTGGCCCGCCGGATCCGGATGGTGTGCCCGGGGTGCTTCCTGCGCCTGGGCTATCCGGCGTACCTGTGCACGCGGTGCGGTCGGCGGCACGGTTCCATCCGGCCCGGGGGGCGGGGGCTGTGGTGGCGGCGGTGCCTGTGCGGGGCCCGTCTGCCGACGCTGCTCCTACTGGGGTCGGCGGACCTGGACGCGCGGTGTCCGCACTGCGACCGGAGCCTGGAGCACCGGCCGGGCGAGGCCAGGGAGTTCGTGCTGCCGCTGTTCGGCGGGACTGGCGCGGGCAAGACGCGGCTGGTGACCGGGATGCACCTCGTGCTGGCACAGGCGGCGCACAGGGCCCCGGAGGCGTACGTGGAGCCGGTGGGCGAGGAGGCGGTGCGGCGGCTGCGGGACTGCGAGCGGATGCTGTCGACGCGGACCCCGCCCACGCCCCCGGGACGCGAGGTGCGGGGGCTGACCGTGCGGGTGGGCGCGGGCGGCAGGACCCTGCTCATGCAGCTGTTCGACGCGGCGGGCGAGCGGTTCAACCGCTCGGTGACCGCCGAGGAGCTGGCCTACCTGGGCAAGGCGTCCACGTTCGTGCTTGCGGTGGACCCGCTGGGGATCGAGGCGGTGTGGCGCTCGCTGACCGCGCGGGAACGGTCCCGGCTGGCCGGGGACCGCTCGCACACCCGTGATCCGGAACTGGCGTACGGGGCGGTGCGCGACGAGATCCGGCGGCAGTACCGCATGCTGGGGCACGGCCGTCTGCCCGTGCGGCGCCGGAGCCGTCTGGCGGTGGTGGTCACGCGCGGCGACCTGGTGCGGGGGACGGCCGTCGCGCCCGACGGTGTGGGGCCCCGGGAGTGGGCGGAGCGGACCCTGGGCCTGGGAAACCTGCTGCGGGACGCGGAGGCCGACTTCGCGCAGACTCGGGTGTTCCTGACCTCGGCCGTCACCGACGGCTCGGGGCTGGCCGATCCCAGCCTCGGCGCCCTGCTGCGGTGGCTGCTGGCCGGGGAGGACGACGCGTTCACCGCGATGCTGGCCGATCCCGAGCCCCCGGGGGGACAGGGGCCCCCGGACCTCCCGGGGCCTCCGGCCGACGCACCCCGGCCCGAGCGGCCGGAGTCGGAGTACATGGAGGGAACCCGATGACCTACCAGGGCCCCGAGCACCGCGCCGCCCGCCGGACCGTCGCCGTGGTGACCTACGTGCTCACGGTGGCGCTGACCGCGGCCGCGGTCGTCGCGCTGGTGTGGCTGGGCATGGCCGCCGTCCAGGGCGTGTGGGCCTACGCCCTCGCACGCATCGCCGAGGGCTCCTGACCCTCCCCGGAGAACGGCGCACCGCGGCGGCGGTCCCGGGTGTGCCCGGCGCACATCCGCCCCGCCATGCGACGGGCGGCACCCACCGGGCACGCTCCGGCGGAGAGCGGGTACGCGTCCCTCCCCCGCCCTCCGCGGCCCCGGGCCCCTATCCTCGAACGCGCCTCGAATCATCCACGCCACGCAAAAACGGTTCACAACTACATGTAATTAAGTCGTTACATACGGTTACTCACCTAGTGCGAAGGGGCATCTTTCCGGACAACTCCACGTCATCGGGACGGGGAGGATCCGCAGAGGAGCTCTCGCAATGCACAAGGCAACCGCCGCCACGACCGCGTTGGCGCTTCCCATGGGACTGGTACTGGCCGCCGCTCCCGCGCAGGCCGACGTTCCCACCGGTGATACGACGGCCCTGCACGCCCAGATTCAGCCGTTAAACGAGCACGGGGCCGGGGGGACCAGCACCGTCGAACTCCGGGGCACGAGGGTGACGGTCCAGGTCCACGCGACCGGACTCGCACCGGGCCTTCCGCACGCGCAGCACCTCCACATCGGCGGGAAGGGCACGTGCCCGCCCGGACTGGACTCCGACGAGAACGGCGACGGGTTCGTCAGCACGACAGAGGGCATGCCCTTCTACGGCCCCGGGGCCGTGTCCCTGACCACCGAGGGCGACACCGGGTCCGAGCACAAGCTGGCCCTGGAGCGCATGGCCGTGGCCGACGAGGACGGCAAGCTCGAGTACCAGCGCACCTTCGAGGTCGACGAGGACATCGCCGAGCGGATCGGCGACGGCGAGGCCGTGCTCGTCCAGCGCGGCATCGACACCGAGGGCGACAGGGAGTACGACTTCAACGGCGCGGGCAGGAGCGACCTCGACCAGGCGGTTCCGGCCGAGGCGACCCATCCCGCGTCCTGCGGCTCGTTCACGGCGGCCCCGGAGAGCGGCATGGACACCGGCCTCGGCGGCACCGCCGGCACTCCCACCGCCGCGCTGGTCGGCCTGGGCGCCGCCCTCGTCACGGTGGCGGGAGCCGTGGCCGTCGCCGGCCGCCAGCTGCTGCGCGCCCGGACGTGACCGTGGCCCCGGGCACCGGCTCCACCTCCGGGGAAGCGTGATGGCCACCGCACGGCCCGAGTCGTCCCACGGCCGCCGGGTGATCTACTCGGCGGCCGCCCGGTTCGTCTCCTCCGTCGGGGTCCTGCTCATGGCCGCCGGCCTGTGGCAGGGCGGCGCGGCCTCGGGCTCCGCCGGGTTCTCGGCGGCCTCCCCGGCCTCGGAGGCCGGGGAGGCCGCCGAGCCCGGGGCCGCGCCCGTCCTGGCACGCGCCCGGCCCGTCCGGCTCACCATCCCGGCGATCGACGTGGACGTCGCGGACCTCGTCGCCCTGGACGTGGACACCACCGGGACGCTGGAGGCCCCCGAGGACACCGACAGGGTCGGGTGGTACGAGTCGGGCCCCTGGCCCGGCCAGGCCGGACCCGCGGTACTGGGCGCGCACGTGGACTCCCTCAGCGGTCCGGCGGTCTTCTTCCGGCTGCGGGAGTTGGCCCCCGGCGACGAGGTGACCGTCGGGCGCGCCGACGGCAGCGAGGCCGTGTTCCACGTGTACGAGGTACGGGAGTACGACAAGGACGCCTTCCCCACGGAACGGGTCTACGGCTCCACGGGCAACCGGGCCGAGCTTCGGCTGGTGACCTGCGGCGGTGAGTTCGAGCGGGGCAGCGGCAGCTACACCGGCAACGTGGTCGTCTACGCCAAGCTGGAGCCCCCGGTGTGACCAGCCCCTTCCCGGCCCCTGGCCCGCGCGGCCCCGCCCGCCTGTGGCACAGTGTCGGCCATCGCGGCGGCGGCCGCGCACCCCGCCGGCACACGGGGCGGTGTCCCGGTCCGCCGCCGAAGCCGCGTACCCAGGGAGGAACCCCATGGCGGTCTTCGCCATCACCTACACCTACGCCGCCGACAGCGCAGCCGCGCGCGACGAGCACCGCCCCGCCCACCGGGAGTACCTGAACGGGCTCTCCGAGCAGGGCGCCAACCTGTGCTCGGGCCCCTTCGGCCCCGAGGAGGCCCCCGGCGCGCTCCTGCTCTTTCGCGCCGGCACCAGGGAGGAGGCCCTCGCCCTGACCGAGAAGGACCCCTTCCGCCTGCGGGGCCTGGTCAGCGAGGTCGGGGTCCACGAGTGGGTCCCGGTCCTGGGCCCGCTGGCCGAGCACTTCTGAGCCGCCCGGACCCGCGCACCCGTGCCGGGGCCGGCCGCACCGACCGGCCCCGGCGCCCGTTCACCGCTCCGCCTCCGCGGCGAAGCCGTTGTCCCTCATCCACCGCGGATCGGGGGCGACCATCTGCAGGACCTCCACGTAGAGCCCCTCGGGCCCCGAGACCTGGAAGCGGCGCTGCCCCCAGGGTTCGCTGACCAGGGGCATGACCACCTCCACCCCCGCCTCGCGCAGACGTCTCTCCTCCGCGTCCACGTCCGGTACCAGGAAGGCGATCAGCGACTCCGCCCGCCCGTTGCGCAGGACCTCGTGCGTGGACGGGTGGTCGCGCAGGACGAAGTCGACGGACAGCTTGGGGTGGTCCTCGTGCTGGGTGTTGAGGTACCAGCCGAGGTCGATGCCGACCTCGAAGCCGAAGTGCTCGGTGAACCACGCGGCGCTGGCGCGCGGGTCGTCGCAGAGCACGGCCAGGCCCACGAGCTCGATGTTCACGCTTCCTCCAGGAGGTCGGTTTTACCACTTCGAGCAAAGTACTACGCTTGGAGTGGTAAAACAAGCGTGTACTCCACGGACGACGCAAGAGGAGGCCAGGGGCCATGCGGCAGAACCCCGAACGCAGGCGCGCACTACTGGACGCGGCCATCGACGTGCTCGCGGAGGAGGGCGCGCGCGGACTCACCTTCCGCGCGGTGGACACCCGCGCGGGGGTACCCGGAGGAACCGCGTCGAACTACTTCGCCAACCGCGCCGAACTCCTGCTCCAGGCGGGCGCGCACGTCCACGTACGCCTGACCCCCACCGAGGAGTTCACCGCGCGCTTCCTGGACGCGGAGCCCTCGCGCGAGCAGACCCGCCTGGGGATGCGCGACCTGCTGCGTCGGGTGGAGGCCGACCGCAACGCCTACCTCGCGCTGCTGGAGCTGCGGCTGGAGGCCAACCGGCACCCGGGCATCCGCGAGGAGCTGACGCGCACCATCCGGGACACCCTGGAGGAGAACGTGAGCCACCACCTGGAGGGCGGCTTCCCCGGCGACCGGGGCACGGTGGTCACGCTCTACCTGGCGATGACCGGCCTGTTCGTGGAGCACCTGACCCTGCCCGAGGTGCTCGGCGACGACGGTCCGGACTCCCTGGTGGACCGGATGGTGCGCGTCATCGTCCCCGAGGGCCCGTCCTCGCCCGAGCTCCCCTGATCCGTCCCCTCGGCGGGCGCCCCTCAGCGGCGCACCTCGGGTGGAGCCCTCGTGGGCGGAGGCCACCACGGGCGGAGGCCACCGCCCCTCCCGGCGGCGGCGCGGCCGGGCAGTGGAAACGGGCCCCGCGTGCGAACACGCGGGGCCCGTGGGCGTTCGGGTCCGTGGGCGGTCCAGGGCTCGCGCCGGTCGCGAGCGGACCGGGATCCGTGCGCGGCCCGGTCCGGAGCCGCCCGGCGGCGGCGCGGGGAACGGAGGGCTCAGCGCCTCTGCCGCGTGCCGCGACCGTCGTCGTGCGCGTACCCGTCCTGCCCGGGGACGCCGTCATCCCGGCCGGGCCGGTTGGCCTGCTGGAAGGCCTGCTGCGCCTCGTTCCGGCGCTCCCACCGGACGAAGCGCTCGCTCTCGCCGAGCGCCACGGTGGTCAGCCACACGGCGGCACCGACGTCGTCGGCCAGTCCGGGCAGCAGGAAGAGCAGTTCGGGAATGAAGTCGACCGGCGAGAGGATGTAGGCCACCAGCGCGAGCATCCCGAGCAGTTTGGCGGTGCTCAGTTCGGGGTAGCGTCCGCGCAGCTTGGCGCCGATCATTCGCGGGACCGCCCCGGCGCGCTTCCACACGGAGACGTCGCCGTCGGTGTTCTGGATGACCCGCCAGGCGGCGGCTCCGGCCGCGGCACGGTTTGCCTTGCGCATCTCGGTCTCCTCAGGGGCGTGTGGCTTCTCAAGATATGACGCGAAACCTGTCTGATTCGTTCCCGCACGCCACCGCTCCAACCACGGACGGGCGTCATCCGTCGCCTCGCCGCGCCCGCACCGCCCGAGCGGCCGCTCCCCTTCCGGGGGGAGTCGTCCACAACCTGGCCTGGGGCACTGGTGGGACGGGGAGAGGAGAGGCATCCTTGGAGAGGGAAGGACGGGAGGTGCAAAACAGCCTCAGGAGATCACCTGAAGCTCAAAACCCAACACAAAACACAAACAGCTCAAAAACGGTCACATACCAGTCTGTCCACGTGTTGGCCACATGCGGCCAGCCCCCGCGACGGCTCCTCTGAGAGGCGGTGACGCACACGGACACGATCCGATCCCCTTCGGCCAGCACGGGAGCCCCACCACCCGAGTCACGCCCACCGACCCCGCGCTCCCCAACCCCTCCACCACCTCACACCTCGCCTCCGGGGGCGATGAACGCGAGACCTCCCGCGCTCAGCCACACATTCGTTACGATGCGTCCGAGTGGCACCTTCGCAAGACCGCTCAGCAGTCTCCCCCAGTGTGCAGAACCGATGGAGCTTGCCCAGTGTCCAGAGCCCTACCTCGGTCGGCGACGACCGTCGCCCTGTTGGCGGACATCCCCAGCACGGGCCACGTGGGCGAGGCCGGGGCCCGGCGGTTCGCGATGCGCGGAGAGGGCATCGGCGAACGCAGCGCCGCGTTCGTCGCCTTCGCCAGGGAGGAGACCGACGCGGGCCGCAAGGTCGTGGCCCTCTATCCCGCGTGGCGCTCCTCGGACGCCGAGCGGGCGGTCAACTTCGCCCGCGGCGCCATGCGCACCGACCACATCGCCGGGATCGGCGTCGACCTCTCGCCCCTGGCCCTGTCCCTCGTCGCCGACCAGCTCGCCTACCTCGCCCCCTACCTGCCGCCGGGGATGGTCGCCGCCCTGTGCGACGAGCTTCCACGGCACCTGCTCGCGGGAGCCTGGCTCAAGACGGTCTCCGGCCTGTCCACCATCCCCACCTCGATGCGCCAGCACATGGGCTCCTACGCCCCGACGGTGTCCTTCCTCGCCTACTGCGCGCCCACCCGCCAGGTGGGACGCATGCGCCCGGCCGACGTCGCCGCCGCCCTCCCCTTCCGGCCCGTGCAACCGGTCCAGCTTCTGTGCTCCACACCCGACCCCGGCATCACCGGGATATTCGACGACAACCTCCCGCAGGCCATCCAGCCGGTGGCGACCCGCACCCTGCCCGCACAGCCCCTGGGCCCCGAGTACTGGGGAACCGCCAAGTACGTGGAGTTCGTGGCGCTGAGCGCCCACCCCCAGGCCCTCGCCTACGCCGCCGGCTCCATCCGCGCCTCCGGCTGCTCCTGGTGCGGCGAGCCCGTGTCGGCCCGGTCCTGCCCCTTCTGCTCGGCCAACGCCGCCCGGGCCTCCAGCAGGCCCTCCACACCGCGGCCAGCGCCCCGACCCGCTCCCCCGCCCGCCAACGGACACGATCCGCACGGCGCCCCGCGTCCCCCCGGCGGCGCCCCGTCCCCGTCATCCCTCCCCGGACCCGCGCACCCTCCCCCCGCCGGGCCGGGGCACCCTCCCCCACCGCCCACCGACGGACCGGGGGGTCCGCCCCTTTCGAGCCTCGCCCCGCGCCCCGAGACACCCAGGACCTACTCCCGTTAGGGACCGCCACCGCGCCCCGGAAGCGAGCGGACGGCCCACGACGACACTGGAAACGGAAAAGCAACCCCTATGAACCCCCGTCAGCGACGCGGCGTCCTGCTCATGGTCGTTGCCGCTATCGGCGCCGTCGCCGTGTTCGCCTCCGTGTTCACCTACCTCAGCAGCCAGCAGGACCGCCTCGGCGGCTCCACCACGGTCCTGCGGCTGACCGAGGCCGTCGACGCCTACCAGCCCGTCGGAGAGGACTCCGTGGAGAGGGTCGAGGTGCCGAGCACGTACTTCGCCCCGGAGGTCTTCCTCACCGACCTGTCCGACGTCGAGACCCCCTCGGACCAGCAGCTCGTCGCCGCCTCCCACCTGGATGCGGGCGTGTACCTGCAGCACGGCATGGTGCAGCCCCAGCCCACCCTGACCGCCGGTGAGCGCGAGATCGCCATCATGGTCGACGCCGAGACCGGCGTGGCGGGCAAGGTGCACCGCGGGTCGTTCGTGGACATCTACGGCACCTTCCCGGCGCGCGACCACGGCGAGGCCTGCGCGGTGCGGATCATCACCGAGGTGGAGGTCCTCGGCATCGGCGAGCTGCGCACCCAGGAGGGCGAGGGCGGCGGTGTGTCCGGGGTGGTCCCGGTGACCTTCCGGCTGGACTCGGAGGCCGCGCTCCAGCTCGCCTACGCGGAGGACTTCTCCACCAAGCTGCGGCTGGCCCTGGTGAGCCCCGACGGCGGCGGCACGCCGGGAGACACCGATTTCTGCAGCGGGGACTTCGACACCCTCGTCGAGGGCGGATCGCCCGACGAGGGTGAGACGACCAACGGGCGGCGTATGCCGCATGGGGGGTAAGCGTTGAACTTCCGTGTCCTGGCGGGCATGCCCACATCCGAGTCGGAGATGGTGCTCGCCGCGCGTTTCGAGGAGCTGGGCAGTGCCGACCTGGTGGCCTCCCGGCCCACCACGTCGGCACTGATCGACGCCGCCGGGGAGTTCCCCGAGGTCGACGTGGTCCTCATCCACCAGGACCTGGGGCCGGCCCCGGTGTTCGACGCCATCCGCGACCTGTCCCACCGCCATCCGCAGCTGGCGATCCTGCTGGTCTCGCCCACGATGGACCCCGACACCTTCACCGGGGCCATGGAGGCCGGCGCGCGCGGGGTGATGCCCCACGACTCGGGCATCGCCGAACTGGAGACCCGTATCACCAAGGCCGCCGAGTGGTCGCGGACGCTGCGCCGCCACCTGGAGTCGGCCTCCCTGGACCTGCCCGCGTCGGGTGTGCGCGGCCGGATCGTGGCGATCAGCGGCGCCAAGGGGGGCGTGGGCACCACCACGTGCGCGGTACAGCTGGCGATGGTCGCGGCCGCCGCCGACCGGGTGGTGTGCCTGGTCGACCTGGACCTGCAGACCGGGGACCTGCCCGCGTTCCTCAACCTGCGGCACCGCCGCTCCATCAGCGACCTGGTGGAGGCCGGCGACGACATCACGCCCGGGATGCTCTCGGAGACCCTGTACGTGGATCCGCGCGGGCCGCACGTGCTGCTCGCCCCCGAGCACGGCGAACGCGGCGAGGACGTCGGCGCCCGCGCCATCCGGCGGATCCTGGGCACGCTGCGCTCCCGCTACGAGCTGGTGGTGGTGGACTGCGGGTCCACCATGAACGAGGCCACCGCGATGGCGGTGGAGCTGGCCGACAGCGCGATCGTCACCGTCACCCCGGACGTGCCCGCGATGCGCGGCGCCCAGCGGCTGATGGGCATGTGGGAGCGGCTGCAGGTGCGCTCGCACGAGGACGTGTACTCGCTGGTCACCCGGCACAGCCGCAAGAACGAGATCCAGCCGGACTTCCTCCAGCAGCTCCTGGGCACCCGGGTGCTGCGTACGCCGGTTCCGGCCGCCTACCGGGCGCTGGAGCCGGGGGAGAACAACGGCGACCCCACCAAGGTGACCGACGAGGGGCTGCGCAAGGCCTTCGCGCGCCTGGCCGCGGAGCTGGACCTGCTGGACCCGCCCCCGGCGTCGGGGCAGGGCGGCAAGGGCGGCGCCTCCACCCCGCCCGGCGGTCTGGGCGGTTTCGCCTCCCTCGCCGACCGGCGCGGCGCCAAGCCCTCCACCCGCGACGTGTCCGGCTTCCTGAACGCCTCGGGGCCCAACCCCTCCCACGTGGCGGGCAACGGCCACTCCCCGGTCCCGCCGCTGGGCCCGTCCCGCGGCGACCGCCCGGGGCCCGGCTCGCACGGGGGCGGAGGAGGTCTCGGTGGGTTCGGTGGCTGAGTCCGGCCGCCGCCCGGCCCGGAGCGGCGCCGGCCGGTGGGGGGCCCGCGCCCACGGGGGCGTCCGTACGCGCCGCCGGGGCGGCCGGGGCGGTCCGTCCCACCGCCGTGGCGACCATGGCGGGGTCATCGTGGAGTTCGCCGCCACGGTGCCGTTCCTGATGCTGGCCCTGGCCCTGGTGTGGCAGGTCCTGCTGCTCGGCGTCACCGCCATGTACGCCTCGCACGGTGCCGCCGAGGCCGCACGCCAGGCCGCCGTGACCCCCGACGACATGGCGCGCGTGGACGAGGAGGCGCGCAAGCGGGTCCGGGCGCCCTGGGACGGCCGGGAGGCGATGACCGTGGAGGTCGTGGAGCGCGACGGCGCCCGCTTCGCGCAGGTGACCCTGGCCATGCCGGTCTTCCTGCCCGGGGCCTCCGGGCCGTGGGACGTCACCGGGGAGGCCAGGGTGGTCACCGAGGTGGAGCCCCGGGGGGTGACACCGTGAGCGCGGATCCGGCCGGAGGCCACCCGTCCCGTGCCGTCCTGCCGGACGTGCGCCGAAGCACCGGGCGGCGAAGCACCGGGCGGCGAAGCACCGGACGGCAGGGCGTCGGTCACCGCGACGCCGGGCGCCGGGGACCGCGACGGCTGCTGCTCGGCGACCGGCCGGGCCGTGACGGCGACCGGGGCGGCCCGCTCCTGGAGTTCGCCGCGATCTTCCCGGTGCTGCTCCTGGTCGCCGCCCTGGCGATCGAGGCCTTCCTGGCCTTCGTCGCGGCCGAGCGCCTGGAGTCCGCGGCCCGGGCCGGGGCGCGGGTGGCCGGAGCCGAGCGGTCGGAGGGGGCCGAGGCCGCCGCCCGCCGTGCGCTGCCGTCGTGGTTGGACGAGGCGGCCGTCACCAGCGGCGGCGACGACCACGGGGGCTTCTACGTGGAGGTCTCGCACCCGCTGCCGATCGTGTTCTCGTCGGTGGGCCTGGACCTGACGCTGACCCGGCGCGTGGACATGCCCGATGTGTGAGGCGGAGGCGGCGCGCCGCGACCGCCCAGGGGGAAGGAGACCGAAGCCATGGGCCTGAAGGACCGCTTGGAGGAGGACCGCGGTGTCGAGGGGCGCGCCGACCACGGCAGCGTCACGCACTGGCGGCGGCGCCTGCTGGAGGAGATCAACCTCGAGGACCTCACCAGGCTGACCCTGGCCCAGCGCCGGGTCCGCCTGGAGAAGGTCGTGGGGCACATCCTGACCCGCGAGGGGCCGGTGCTGTCGGACCGGGAGCGCTCGATGCTCATCCGGCGGGTCGTGGACGAGGCCCTGGGGCTGGGCGTGCTGGAGCCCCTGCTGGCCGACGAGACCATCACCGAGATCATGGTGAACGGGCCCGACAACGTGTTCATCGAGCGCGGCGGCCGCATGCAGCGGGTGGACGCGGCGTTCAACGGCGAGGAGCAGCTCTACCAGACCATCGACCGCATCGTGTCGCTGGTCAACCGCCGCGTGGACGAGGCCTCCCCGATGGTGGACGCGAGGCTGCCCACGGGCGAGCGCGTCAACGTGATCATCCCGCCGCTGTCGCTGTCGGGCCCGGTCCTGACCATCCGGCGGTTCCCCAAGCCGTACCCGATCGACGAACTGGTGCGGATGGGCAGCCTGGACTCGCCCACCGGCATCCTCCTGGCGGCGATGGTGCGCGCCCGGTTCAACATCGTGGTGTCGGGCGGTACCGGTACCGGCAAGACGACCTTCCTCAACGCGATGTCGGCGTTCGTGCCCTCCGACGAGCGCATCGTCACCATCGAGGACTCCGCCGAGCTGCAACTGATGCAGGACCACGTGGTGCGGCTGGAGTCCAGGCCGGCCAACATCGAGGGCCGGGGCGAGATCGCCATCCGCGACCTCGTGCGCAACGCGCTGCGGATGCGCCCGGACCGCATCATCGTCGGCGAGGTCCGCGGCTCGGAGACCATCGACATGCTCCAGGCCATGAACACCGGCCACGACGGCTCGCTGGTGACGGTGCACGCCAACTCGGCCGACGACGCCATCCACCGGTTGCAGACCCTGGCCACCCTGGGCGTGGGCAACGTGCCCTACGACGCGATCCGCGACCAGATCAACAACGCGGTGGACGCCATCGTGCACCTGGGCCGGTGGCCGGACGGGTCGCGGCGGGTCAACGAGATCGCGGTGGTCTCCTCCCAGCGGCGCGAGGAGTTCCGGCTGGACCCGGTGATGCGGTTCGCGGCGATGCCCATGGGTCCCAACCGGGCCGTGGAGGGCGAGTTCCGGCACTTCCCGCTGCCCCGGCACATCGCCGGCCGGATCTACCACGTGGGCGAGGCCGTCCCGGCGTCCTTCGGGGTGGTCTCCGAGGAACGGCCCCGCGATGACCGATGACCCCTCCCCGCGCCCGGGAGGGCGCACCCCGACCGTATTGGAGTCCCGGTGGACTGGCAGTTCGTGGCGATCCTCGGCGGCACGGCCGTGGTGTTGGCGCTGGCGTTGTGGGCGCTGTGGGAGTTCGTGGCCAGCGCCCAGCAGCGGCGGCTGATCGCCGCCCGCAGTGCCCTGGACCAGGCCGAGTACGAGGCGTCCACGCCCATGGCACGGCTGGACGCGGCCATCTACCGCACCCAGTGGGGTGCGCGGCTGTACCGCAGGATCGCCCGGTCGGGCGCGGAGGTGCGCCTGTCCACGTTCGTGCTCTCGCTGGCGGGCGGGGCGCTGCTGGCGGTCGTCGTGGTCTGGCAGGTGCTGGCGCCGTTCTTCGGCCTGCTGGCGGCGGCCGGGGTGGCGTTCCTGTTCTTCTCCTACCTGAACCGGGCCGAGGCCAAGCGGCGCGAGGAGTTCACCTCCCAGCTGCCGGACCTGGCGCGGGTGCTGGGCAACGCGACCTCGGCGGGCCTGGCCCTGCCCACGGCCGTGGCGATGGCCGCCGAGGAACTGGACGGGCCCGCCGGTGAGGAGCTGGGGCGCATGGCCGAGTCGATGAAGCTGGGAGCCAGCTTCGAGGAGGTCGTCCGGGAGCTGCGCGAGCGGATGCCCTCCCGCGAGCTGGGAGTGCTGCTGTCCACGCTGGTGGTGGCCTCGCGTTCGGGCGGTTCCCTGGTCACGGCGCTGCGCAACATCTCCACCACCCTGGAGAACCGCAAGGAGACCCGGCGCGAGGTGCAGACCATCCTCAGCGAGACCACGAGCACCGTGTGGGCGCTGGGGTTCATGTCGGTGGGCGCGCTGTTCCTGATCAACGCCATCGAGCCCGGCATCATGCGCGTCATGACCACGTCCGTGGCGGGGGTGACGGTGCTGCTGGTGGTGGCCGCGCTGTTCGCCGTCGGCTTCGTGCTGGTGTCCCGCATCACCAAGTTCGACCTGTGAGGACCTGCTCCCGATGAACGACCTCCTGTCCCTGGTGCCGCTCGCCGCCGCGCTGGCCAGCGCGCTGGTCGTGCTGGTCGCGTGCTACGGCCTGCACCTGACCATGTCGCGGACCCGGGTGGCGGTGAACGATCCGGTCGCACGCCCGGCGCGGACCAGGTCCGACGACACGTTCGTCCTGCACCGGATCACCGAGGCGGTCGGGCGGCCGGTCTCCCGCTCGCTGGAGGCCTCCCTGAGCCGGCGCGTACGGGTGTCCGTCATCGAGCGCATCGAGGCGGCGGGGCGGCCCGACGGGCTGACCCTGGAGCGCTACCTGCGGCGCAAGGTCGGCGAGGTGGTGCTGTACGGCCCCCTGGGGCTGCTGCTGTTCACGACGGGCAACCCGGTGATCGGGACGGTGGTGCTGGCCTTCACCGGCCTGACCGACCTGAGCCTGTACGTCCAGGGCCAGGAGCGGGCCGACCGGGTGCAGTCGCAGCTGCCGGACTTCCTGGACGTGCTCGCGGTGACGGTGAGCGCGGGGATGTCCTTCCGGGCGGCGGTGGCACGGGTGGCCGAGTCGATGCCGGGCGTGCTCGCCGACGAGTTCACGCTGGCCCTACAGCAGATGGAGCTGGGCACCTCGCGCCGGGAGGCGTTCGAGCTGCTGCGGCGCCGCAACCGCAACGAGTCGCTGAGCAAGTTCGTGACCGCGATCCAGCAGGCGGAGGAGCTGGGCGCCCCGCTCAGCGACACCCTGGTGGACATCAGCCGGGACATGCGGCGGGCCGACGCCCAGTACATGCGCCGCAAGGCCCAGCGGATGAACCCGAGGGTGACGATGGTGACCGCGGTGACCCTGCTGCCGGGACTGCTCATCCTCATCGTGGGATCGATGTTCCTGGGCACGGAGGTCAACCTCGGTGTCATCCTCGGCGGCTGAGGCGGCCCCGCCCCCCGGGAGAGGGGGCGGGGCCGAGGCGCCGGCGCTTCCCGGCCAGGCTCCCGACGGCGATGATCTTGCTCCCAGTGGCACCGTCGGCGATCGAGGGTGCCACCAAGAGCAAGATCATCCGGTGAGGGCCCGCGGCCGGCGCACTAGGCGGGAGCGTCGGGCGGGAGGGGGATGGCGGCCAGGGTCGGGAACAGCTCGGCCTCCTCGTAGTCCAGGTGGGCCTCCAGCTCCGTGGCCATCCGGTCCACCTCCTCACGCAGCCGTTCGGGGTCGGTACCGGCCAGGTCGGCGATGAGCGCCTCCAGCTCGCCGCGGAGCCGTTCCACCGTGCGGTGTTCCTCCCGGAGCCGGTCGAGTGTCCGTGCCAGGTGCGGCTCGCGCTCCTCCAGGTGGGGGAACATGAGCTCCTCGCCGGTGTGGTGGAAGTGCAGGGACTCGCAGAAGGCCAGGCAGTGCTGGCGCAGCTGCAGGTTGATCCCCGGCGGCGGCGGGCCGTCGGCGCCTGACCGGGAGGCGCGCTCGGCGAGGTGGGCCTCGACCTCGGTGCGCACGTGCCCGAGCTGTCCGCGCAGCCAGGTGTGCACCTGGAGGAGCTTGTCGGCGAGGTTGGCGACCTCGGTGCTCTCGGCGTCTGCGCGCTCCAGGGCCACGACCGGCAGGATCCGGCCGGTCCCGGCCTGGTAGTCGCCGTATCCCGGCACCCGGCGTGCGATCTCGTCGAACAACCGGTTCCGTTCGGCGCCCTCGGCGGGCACGGCGACGGCGGAGAACTCCTCGGTGCCCAGTTCCACGGTGACCATGGGATGGGCGAGGATGTTGTGGTACCAGGCGGGGTGGCGGTCAGAGCCGCCCGCCGAGCCCACGACCAGCAACCGGTCCTCGACACGGACGTAGCCGAGCGGGGTGGTGTGCTCGCGGCCGGACCTGGCTCCGACGGTGGTGAGCAGCAGCAGGTCGCCGCCCTCGAACATGCCGCCGACGCGGCCGCCGTTGGCGCGGAACTCCTCCACCACCGGGACGTTGAAGTCGCTGACGTGGGGTTCGGGTCGGATGTACGGGTTTTCGGTCATGTGTCTCCTCAGGGGGGGTGGTCGTGGGCGCGACCGTCCCCGAAGGCACCCGTCACGGCCCGAGCGCGTGCGCGCACGGGGGCGGGTGGACATGGCGGAGAACCCGGGCAGGCCGGGTAGCCGGAAAAGGGTCCGGGGAGGTCGCGGTGGATCTCGGCGCGTTCGGGCGCGGCTCAGGCCCGCGCCACGGGAACGGCTAGGCGGTGTCCGCGGTGTGTGTACTCACAGTGCGCTCCCCGGTGGTCCAAGGTGCCTCCATACCGACCGACCGGCCCACTTCTCTTGGTCGGTGGCACGCGACACGGGGCCACCCTACGCCGTCCGGAGACCGGACACCACCGGCGAGCGACGACGGGAGGGGCCGGGCCGTCGTGCCCCGGGCGGCCCCGGGCCGGGGCCCGGAGGCGCCGCGGCCGGTCAGCCGGCGGACGAGGGCAGGGCCTCCGCGGGCAGGGCCTCCGCGGGCTGGACCTGTGCCGGGGCGGGAACGCCCAGGTCCGGCTCCCCGTTCAGCTCCACGAACGTGTACCGGGTGTACCACCGTTCCGGTTCCGGTGCGGCGGGGTCCAGGAAGGACACCGGGACGCCCTCGGAGACGGGTCGCCCGTTGAGGACGGCGCCGCCGCTGCCGCCGCCCTCGGTGGCGAAGCCCAGCGGAACCCCGTCCTCTGTGGCGACCAGCGTGAACACGGTGTCCGCCCCGTCCGGGGCGCCGGAGGCGGAGAACTCGCCCTCCACCCGCACGGCGGGCACGTCGTCGGGAGCCTCGCCGCCCAGGTGGCCGTAGGCGTCCGCGACGGGCGGCGGCGGCGTGAAGACCACCTCCTCCTGGTGGAGGACGGTCCCGCTCTCCACTGCTCGGACCAGGGGTTGGACGACCCCCTCCGGGGTGAACGCCTCCGCCGGGCCGGGCAGCCCGGCTTCGGCCCGGTACCAGCTCGGAACCCCGTTCCACGCGGTGTTCGCCGCGCGCAGCAGGTCTCCGTCGACCATCAGCAGGTCGCTGGTGCGTGCGCCGGTGACGGTACTGGTCCAGCGCAGCGCCTCCCGCGGCCCCGACCGGTAGAGCACGTGGTCGAAGAGGGTGGTCGTGGCGGTGGGCAGCGGCTGCCCGTACCCCCCGCCGTTCCCGGCGTACGTGACGAGCGTGAGCTCGAAGGACTCCGCGGCCATGAGGGTGTCCAGTGACGCCGACACCAGTTCCATTCCGGCCAGGGGCTCGGCTCCGGGCTCCCCGGGTTCCTCCTCCTGACCGGGCCCGGCGTCCCCCTCGGGCGATCCGGGCACCGAACCGGACTCCGAACCGGCCGTGACGGCTTCGGGCTCATCGGCCAGGGCGCCCAGAAGCAGGTAACCGCCGCCGACGGCCGCGGCCAGGAGCACGACCGCGACGACCACCAGGGCCAGGATCCTGCCCACACGGGTCCCGCGGCGGTGCCCGCGTACGCGCCCCGCGGTCGCGCGCCCGGCTCCGACCGGGGGCCTCCCCGTTCCGGTGGGCCGCTCCCCGGCTTCCCGCGCGCTCCCGGTTCCTTGCGCGCGCCCGGCCTCCCGCACGCCCTCGGTTTCCTGCGCGCCTTCGGCTTCCCCGGCGCCGGAGGCGGCTCCGGCCCACTCCGAGGGCCGGTACGGGGCCACGTCCACGTGCGGCCAGTTCGCGCGGACGAGCGCGAGCAGCCGCTCCGCCCACATGTCCCGGGTCGTACTGTCCTCCACACCCGACAGCAGCAGGCACTCCAGGTAGACGTCCTCCGCCGGAGGACGCGATGCCGGATCCGCCGACAGCGCCCGGGCCAGCACGGCGCGCAGCCCCTCGGGCACTCCGGTGAGGTCGACGCCGTCCTCACGGGCCTGGCGGGCCGTCTCCTGCGCGGACGCGTCCGCGGCGAGCGGTTCCCGCCCCGTCGCGGCCAGCGCCACCAGGCACGCCCACGAGAACACGTCGGACGCGGCGCCTGGCCGGGAACCCGCGTAGCGCTCGGGAGCCAGCCAGCCGGGACTGCCGGCGGTGGTCCGCGAGTCGCCGTCGTCGATCCGGCGGGCGATGCCGTGGTCCACCAGCCGGGGGCCGTCCGGGGTCACGACCACGTTGCCGGGCCTGACGTCCCCGTGGGGCACGCCCGCGGCGTGGATGAAGGCGAGTGCCTCGGCGGTTCCGGCGGCCAGCGCCAGGAGGGCGGGCTCGGGCAGCGGCCCGGTCTCGCGCACGTACTGGCCGAGGTCGGGGCCCGGAAGGTACCGGACCGCGGTCCACGGCCGCCCGTGGAGGAGGCCGCCCGCGTCGGCGCCCACGGCGCACACGCTCTGGTCGTGGCGGACGGGGGCGGCGCTCCGGTCGGGGGCCGCGTCCGCGGCCCACTCGGCGCGGGCGACCTTGAGGGCGACCGCCTCCCCTGACGGGGCCACGGCGGCGTAGACGACTCCCATGCCACCGCCGCCGAGGCGGCCGACCAGCCGGTGGCCGTCGACCTCGTCGGGATCACCGGCGGCGAGGGGACGTACGCGCGGCGGGAGGGGGTCCAACGGGTGTGGGGCCATGGGGGGACGCCTTCCACTCTCCTGGATCGGGGGACGCCTGTTGGTCCGGACCATCGACCCACGGGTACGCGAATCTGTCGAATACCGACCGTACACATCCCCGTACGCCTTCCCGGACATACTCCGCGCCCGATCAGATCACGATCGCACAAGGCTGGTCGCGGACAGGCCGGCTGCGGGCCGGTCGCGGGCGGGCGGCCCCGCGTTCGGACGCGGTCCCCGCTGTCCGCGGCCACGGTGAAGGGTCGGTGCCCGGCCCCTGCCCGGGCACCGTCCGGCCGCGGTCAGGCGCCGACTCCCACGGCGCGCGGCACCGGTGTCAGCGGTGTCAACGCCGGTGGTACCGGCCGGTGGTGCCGGTGTCAGCGCCGGAGCTTCTCCGCCGCCGTCTGGAGGGGCACCGGGTCCCCGCACGAGAGGACCGACTCCAGCAGGCCGGGGAAGCGCCCCTCCAACTCCTCGTCGCGCAGCGAGATGAAGCACCGCGTTCCCTCGGTCCGGTTCTGCACCAGGCCGGCGTTGCGCAGGATCTTGAGGTGGTGGCTCAGCGTCGACTGCGCGATGGGCAGGTCGATGTCCTTCCACGCCCGCTCCCCCTCCAGGGCGGCGAGCATCCGCACGATCCGCAGCCGGGTCGGCTCGGCCAGCGCGGCGAGGACCGTGACCAGTTCCACCTCGTGGAGGTCGGGGTGCGCGTGCTCCCTGGGAGCCAAGGCGATCCTCCTCGCATGGGGCCTGGCCTGGACCAGACGGGATTTGGCTCGTGGACAGTCGCGAGTGTACCTTCGTAGTTCGATGTTCGTCGAACATCGAACGTGCAGGCCAGTCGGTGACGAGGATCCCCGTCCCGGCCTCGCCGCCGGATCCGCTACGCAGCAGGGGAAGAGGGCCACCATGTCCAACGTCGCGCTGTCGGTGCTCGACCACGCCAGCATCGCCGAGGGGGCCACTCCCGGTGACGCACTCCGCTCCGCGAGGGAGCTCGCCCAGCACGTGGAGCGGCTGGGCTACAAGCGCTTCTGGCTGTCCGAGCACCACAACATGCAGGCCATCGCCAGCGCCGCCACGTCCGTCTCCCTGGGGTTCATCGCCGAGGGGACCTCCACCATCAGGGTCGGCGCGGGCGGCGTCATGCTGCCCAACCACGCGCCGCTGGTGATCGCCGAGCAGTTCGGCACGCTGGAGTCGCTCTACCCGGGGCGGGTGGACCTGGGCCTGGGCCGCGCACCGGGCACCGACCCCCGCACGATGAGGGCGCTGCGCCGCGACCACAGCGCGTCGGCGACCTTCCCCAACGACGTACAGGAGCTCCAGGGATTCTTCGAGCCCGCCGAGCCCGGTCAGCCCGTCCGCGCGATCCCCGGTGAGGGGCTGCGGGTACCGCTGTGGATCCTGGGGTCCAGCCTCTTCGGCGCCCAGCTCGCCGCGCAGCTCGGACTGCCGTACGCGTTCGCGTCGCACTTCGCCCCGGACGCGCTGTACGAGGCGCTGAAGGCCTACCGGGAGGGCTTTCGGCCCTCCGGGCAGTTGGAGGAGCCCTATGCCGTGGCGGGGGTGAACGCCTTCGTCGCCGACACCGACGAGGAGGCCCGGCGCCTGTTCACGACCATGCAGCAGGCGTTCCTGGGCACCCTGCGCGGGGCGCGGGGACGGCTCCGCGCGCCGGTGGAGAGCCTGGACACCGCATGGCGCCCCGGGGAGAAGGAACGACTGGACCACATGCTTCGTTACTCGTTCGTGGGATCGCCCGAAACGGTCCGCCGCAAGCTCGAACTGTTCGTCACCGACACGGGTGTGGACGAGCTGATGGTGTCGTCGATGATCTACGACCAGACGGCTCGCCTGCGCTCGTTCGAGCTGCTGGCGGAACTGGCCGAACTGAAGCGTCCGGAACGGGACTGATCCCACCTCCCGGGCCGGGAGACGGTCAAGGGTGGCGGCGCCGATCTGCGGGCAGGCAGTGGCGCCGTCTTCCCGGCGCGGGAACGCCGGGCAGGGTTCTACGCGATCCTGCCCGGCGTTTCGTATGGGGGGTGGGAGATCGCGGCCGGGTGCGGGCGGGTGTCACTCTCCTCCTCCACCACCGCCGCCGTCACCGCCTCCACCCGAGCCGCCGTCTCCGCCACCGAACCCGCCGAAGCCGGATCCGCCGTCGCCGGAAGAGCCGAAGTCACCACCCCAACCGTTGTCGGAGGAGCCTCCTCCCGAACCGCCACCGGAGGGGTCCGGGCCCTGGCAGAGGTCGGCGAACGCGCACAGGTCCTCCAGGAGGACGGAATCGGTGTCCGTGCCGCCCGCGTCCTCCGTGCCGCCCGCGTGGACCACGGCGAAGGACGGGTCCTGGTGGGTGTCCGGGGACCTCCGGGCGGAGGAGGCCCTGCCGTCCCGCCTCCGCGGCGCCGCCTCGCGCAGCGCACGGAACCCGGTGACGGCCGTGTAGCGGACCGCCCGGTCACGGGTCATCCTGTCGACGGAGCGCGTGTCCGTAGCCCGGGCCGAGGGAACGCCGTACCGCTGCGCGGCCCGCTCGACCACCGTGTTCCCGGCGGGGGTGTTGGGACTCGGGGACGGACCCCCGGTCGCCGTCAGCACCGCCTGCGCGGCCGCCAGGGCGGCCGTGCAGGCCAGCCCTCCGACGAGGAAGGCGAGGGCGGTGGCGCCGGGCTCCACGAGGAGGAACACGCCCGCGCCGCCGGCGGCGACCAGCAGGGAGACCGCCCGCATCCCCCGGATCGTTCCCGGAGTCCTCGCGCGGCGCCCCAGTGCCCGGCGGAGCGCGGGTGAGTCCACGATCAGCCCGGACGCGGCGAGGTCCGTACGCAGCCTCTCCACTCCCCGGCCGGCGACCACCTTGCGCAGTATCTCGCGGGCGCCGACGCCGACACGGTTTCTGAAGGCGGACACCAGTCCCCGGCGGACGAGGTCCTTCTCATGTGGGTAGGGGCGCAGGCGGCCGACCAGGGTGAGGAAGCCGCCCGCGGACTGCCGGCGGATCCGGTCGTCGAGGAAGGCGTCCATGATCGCGGTCTCCCCCACCCGGACCGGGCCGCCGGAGAGCAGGGCCAGCTCGTTCGGGTGCAGGTCGTCAGGGTCCGGGGGGATCCGGCGGGACTTGTCGGCTTCACGGAGCGCCGCCCTGGGGGCGGACCTGCCGTACAGGATGGCCGGAAGCGGGACGGATCCGACCGCCAGTCCCACGACCAGGGCCACCACCAGGTAGAGAGCCATGCTGCTGTCCACACGTCACCTCTCGTCTTCCGTCACGGGGGTCTGGGGATCGGAGGGCAGGGATGGGGGACGGTGTCCGGGGGAGTTATCCCATGAGCCCCTCGGGCACCCTGAGTCCCTTTGGGTCTCTGGAAACAGAGGCACCATCCAACACCGGGCAGGCCGGATGCCTACATGGTGGCCTGGCATTTCCCGCCCGGCCATGGCGCCCCGGTAGCACACGTGCCATCATGGTGACTCGCCGAACACCGAACGTGACGCCATCGGTGAGGAAACGTGACCGCGCATCAACCCGACCACCACCTTTCACCTGGGCATTCATCCAGTCCTGGGGACAACGTGTGGCTCCGGGTTCCATGGGGCATCCTGAAGAGAGATGGCCACATCCGGTCAGAAGGCGGGATGGTTGGTGTTGGTGCCCATGGCGGATAGTGGGATTCCGTGAACACGTACCACCCGCACGAACCCCTGGTGGATCCGGGTGAGGGTTCACCTACCCAGAGGCCGCAGAGATGTGGTGCCGTAAGACCTCTTCTCCCCAAGGAGTCAGCCCCCGTGAACAGCTTGACCAAGCTCTGGGTGACGCTCAGCGCCTTCGTTGTACCAACATCCGAGAAGGATGACAGGGGCGCCGGGATCGTCGAGTACGCCGCCATCCTGATCCTCGTTGCCGCCGTAGCTTTTGCGGTTTATCAATTGGGCCTCGCCGAAAGCATCAGCAGTGGCATTCGAGGAGCTGTCGATGGTGTTCTTCGCGGACCTAGCCCACAAACCCCATAATATTCCAGTCAGCCCTCCCGAGGGATGGAAGCAAAGAACAGAACCATCTCAGGAAACCGGGAATAAGTTGAAGACAGAACCCCGAGCTTCTAAAAGGAAGCGGAAAAGATCCCCCCTGATCGCAGGAACATCAATGGCTGCGATCCTTCTCTCTTCTGGCTGCGTCGTCAGCTCCCCAGATCATTCGGGCAATGGGAACAGCAACCCCGACCAGGAAACTGGATCCAGCACACCCTCTTCTCCACAGCCAGACGGCACCGAAAATAAAGTCATCGCCAGCAGCACAACTTCTTCCACGTCGATCGGCGGAGACTATCAAATTGATATCTATGCCCTTGAAACCGTAGGGGACAACCTTCTGAGACTTCAGATCGGAGTAACAAACCACTCCGACTCAGATTATTTCCTTCAGGACGGGTTAAGCGACTTTGAAAATCCTTACACCGCCAATAGAATCACCCTCCTGGATTCAAAAAACCAGACCCGCCATCTAAGCTTCACACAAAAGAATGGGGCCTGCTTCTGCTCTCAACTCAACGAGAACATTCCTGCTGGTGGAAGCGCTGACATGTGGGTAATTTTCCCCCAGCCACCAGACGACGTTGAATCCATGGCAGTTACAACACCCCTCACTCCTCCGATCTTCGACGTACCCATAAGTAGTTCCTCAGAAACCCTGGAAAACTCAGGGCTTGCCGACCCTGAAATTATCCCTATGACCATGATCTCGGACAACACCGAGGACAATACTGGGCGCACCGAAAGTGGCGATGAAGTAAGCATCATTCTATCTTCCGACGTCCTCTTCGAGACAAACAGTGCTGACCTCAGCCCAGATGCACGGGATATCATCGATCAGGTCGCCATGGAAATCAACGAAGCGAGTTCTTCTACCGTAAACATCGATGGCTACGCTGATAATACCGGATCTGACTCGGTCAACATCCCACTGTCTCAGGAACGTGCTGAAGCTGTTGAGTCAATCCTAGCCGACCTCGTCACCAGAGAAGGAGTCACCTTCGAAGTCAAGGGCCACGGTTCAGCAGACCCAATTGGGGACAACGCCACCGAAGAGGGCAGAGAACGCAATCGCCGAGTCAGTGTCACGTTTGAGAAGTAACGGAGACAACAATGAAAAAGCCTCCTCGCACACTCGGACTTCTCTCCTTGGCCGCAGGGGTCACTTTCGCCATGTCAACAGGCGTCAGCGCTGCCTCGCCTGTCCCCAAAACAGATACACTTGAATCACTTGGAACCGCCCAGAGCAATGGGGACGTGTCGACCAACCTGGCTTCCGAAGTCCATGAAGCCAAAAGAGACCAATCAGGATCTTTCTTGTCCATCACCTGGAGCATCGAGAACAAAGGGAATAGCCAAGAAGGCTTGGCCTGGCTAAAGGATGGATCCTACATCTATAAAGGACAGAACTTTGCCGGAGTAACCATCATGGACTCGAAAGAAGGGATTCGATACCATCCGATCATGGACGGAGACGGATCCTGCCTTTGCTCTGGTGAAAGCAGTAACGAGTTCATCGGGACACTGAATCCCGGCGAGAAGATCGCTTACTGGTCACTCTTCTCCGTCCCTGACGACATCGATACCGTGACGGTCGAGATCCCCAATTTCGAACCCATCGAAGACATCCCCATCTCCTGAACCTCCGCAGCTCCTTAGGAGGCGGCGTTGTCCACCCCCCACCGCCCCGAACTCGGGGACACCCGACGGCCCTCCCCCACCAGGCCGCCCGGGCGATCCGGCGACCGCAACGGTCCGCCCCGGGTCCGGCGCCGGGCCGAGCGGGCCCTCTCCTGGCTGCACCCCGCCCAGGGGTCAGCACGGGACCGCGGCGCGGCGTTCGTCGAACTGGCGGCGGTCACCCTCCTGGTCGCGGCGATCATGGTCGCGGTCTACCAGCTCGAGCTCAGCCGGACCTTCAACAACGGGGTACGGCAGATGGTCTGCCTGGTCGAGGGACCCGACTGCGGTGACGAGACGTGGGTGGAGGCCGACCGGCCGGAGAAGCCCGAGGAGTACACGTGGGGCAGCGGCGACTCCAACGCTCTGGAGAACGAGTCCCTCGCCATGGACATGGCCGCGGCCAGGGGCTGGGACGAGAACGAGCGGGAGTGCCTGACGAACCTGTGGAGCGTCATCTCCCACTGGGACCACACGTTCGTCAACACCGAGACCGGCGCCCACGGCATCTCCGGCTTCAACCCGGCCCGGCACGGTCCCATGCCCTCGGGGTTCCAGGAGAGTCCGTCCGAGCAGATCTCCTGGGGGCTGGGCCACATCGAGAAGACCTACGGGTCCCCCTGCGCCGCCTGGGCGCAGTGGGAGGGCACCCACACCTACTGACGGGTCCGCGACCACACCGCACGCCCGGCACGCCCTTCGGCTCCATTGTCGGCCGCCTATCAGTCCCACGCTTTTCCGGTGCGCACATCTACCTTCAGGCCCACTCGCCGCCGATCCGTCCGGCCACGTCCGACGGCGTACACCCCCTACACGAACGCCACCCCCGACGCCGGGCGTGTCGCTTTCGCGGCGCGTGAAATCTGTGCAAAACCCCCACAGGGACTGGTAAAACTTGTGGACTTATCCGGCATAGCGGGCATTTCCATATAGGCGACGTTCGTAGCGTGTGCGTTCGTCCCTCGGGCCCTTCGCAGCGGGGGGCCGGCCCTGGGCCGGAGAACGTGCACCGCTACCGTCCCGTGGGGCACGGGGCACGACCGAGAACACGGGGGCTCTGTGAAGATCGCCTATCTGATCAACGACATGTACGGCATCGGTGGGACCGTCCGTACCGTCGCCAACCAGGCGGCGGCGCTGTCCGCGCGACACGAGGTCGAGATCGTCTCGGTGTTCCAGCACCGCGAGAAGCCCGTTCTGCCCGTACCCGACCAGGTGCGCCTGCGCCCGCTCGTCGACGTGCGCGACCACGACAAGAGCCACGGCACGGGGGCCGACGGCCGCCCGTTGTACGAGGGCTCGCAGCGCGCCGGTGTGCCTCCGCTGCTCTTTCCGCCGGAGGACTCACGCGGGCCCACCCACAGCCGCCTGACCGACGACCGGCTGGAGGAGTACCTGGCCACCACCGACGCCGACGTGGTCGTGGGCACCCGGCCCGGGCTGAACGTGGTGATTGCCAGGGCCGCGCCGCAGCGGACGGTGAAGGTCGGCCAGGAGCACCTGACCTACGACCAGCACTCCGAGTCGCTGCGCCGGGTGATGGAGACCGAGTACCCGCACCTGGACGCGTTCGTGACGGTGACCGAGACCGACGCCGGCACCTACCGCGAGCGGATGTCCCTGCCCGGCGTGCGCGTGCTGTCCATCCCCAACTCGGTGCCCGCGCCCCCGTTCACCGCCGACGGCCGCAACACCCGCACCATCGTCTCCGCCGGGCGGCTCGCTCCCAGCAAGCGGCACGACCTCCTGGTGCAGGCGTTCTCCATGGTCAGCGAGGACTTCCCCGACTGGACCCTGCGCATCTACGGACGCGGCAACCAGCGCGCTTCCCTGGCCCGGCTGGTGCGCTCGCTGGGACTCCAGGACCGTGTGTGGCTGATGGGAGCGCATCCGCGCGTGGAGGAGGTCTTGGCCCAGGGCGCGTTCTCGGCGCTGACCTCCAGCGAGGAGCCGTTCGGGATGACGATCGTGGAGGCCATGCGGTCCGGCCTGCCCGTGGTGAGCACCGACTGCCCGCACGGGCCGGCGTCGATCATCCGCGACCGCGAGGACGGACTGCTGGTGCCGAACAAGTCCGCCTCGGGGATCGCCGAGGGCCTGGCCGAGCTGATGGCCGACGACGGGCTCCGTCGCCGGATGTCGTCCGCCGCCCTGCTGAACTCCGAGCGCTTCGACCCGGCCAACGTCATGCTGCGGTACGAGGAACTGTTCTCGGACCTGAGCGGCCGTCCCGTGCCGAGGACGGAGCCGCCGGCGCCCGCGCCGCAGCCGGAGTCGCCCCCCGCCTGCCGCGTGCGGGCCGGTGGGGACGGGACCGCGGTGCTGTCGTTCTCCGAACCGCCCGAGCAGGTGGTGCTGGCCCGGTCCGGTCAGAGAGTGGCGCTGAAGGTGGACGACGCCGGCGAGGTGGTCGTGGACGCCCAACGCGACCAACTGGCCACGTCCACGTGGGAGGTGCTGCGGGTGGACGGCGGTGAGGAGAGCCCCGTCCACGACTTGGAGATCCACCAGCGGGGGTATCCGCTCTCCCCGCAGGACGTCCGGCAACTGGCCCTGGTGGTGCCCGGGCGCTCGGCCAAGGGGCGACTGGTGCTGCACACACGTAGGTCGGTGCACCACGCCGAGGTGGAGCACGTGGAATCGGTCGACGGGCTGATCACCGTGCGGGGCCGGGTGCTGGGGCGGTACGAGCCGGACGGCCGCGCCCATTTGGCGGCGCGGCTGCGCACCCCGCCCCGGGCCGTGCGGGAGTTCTCCGCCCCGGTGGACGGCGACGGCCGGTTCACGGCGGTCGTCGACCCCGCGGACGTGGTCCGCGACCGGGACGGGGAGACGGAGAAGTGGGAGCTGCGCCTGGTGCTCTCCGACGGGACCGAGTGCACGGTGGGACGGCACCTGTCCGGCGTGGCGGGATACAAGAAGATCATCGAGTACCCCGCCCAGAAGGTGGAGCGGGAACCCGGACGCGGCTCACGGGTACGGCCCTACTACACCGTCAACGACCGCCTGGGACTGAAGGCCTCCCCGCTGGCACCGGTCCTGGAGGTGGACGACGTGCGCGTGAGCCCGAAGACGCGCCGAGGGCTCCGCTTCGACGTGCACCTGGCCTCCCCGCTCCCGGAGGACGCCGAGTGCGTGGTGGAGGTGGTGCGCGGCAGTGACGCGGGGCAGCGCTTCCCCCTGAGCGAGACCGTCCGCACGCAGGAGGGCGGCCGCCTCACGGGGACCCTGCCGCTGCTGAACCGCAGGGAGCACGGGGACGGTTCCGGGATCCGGGCTTCATGGCAGCTGCGGCTGCTGGCGGGGCCTCCCGAGTCCCTGGGCCGCCTGGGCGCCAAGGCGACCCCGGTCCGCACCGCGCGCCGCTGGCACCGCGGCCCCTACGTGCGCTCGGCGACCGTGGCGCCGCTCGGGTCCGGCGACCTCCAGGTCACCGTCGCCGACATCCACGTGTGGGAGGCCGCCCGCCGACGGCTGCGCTGACTCCCGTAGGCCCTCCACCGCCCTCGGCCGCCACGGCCGGGGAGCGGCTCCTCCCCGGCCGCCGCTCTCCGCCGTTTCCGGCCCCTCTACTCCGGGTGCGGTTCCTCCCGCTCGGCGCGGATCATGCGCTGGGCGAGGCTGAGCCGGTCCAGCAGCCAGTCCGGCAGGTGGTCGGAACTGCGCGGGAAGAACCGGATGTCCTGGTGGAAGCTGCGGGGGTCGGGGGCGAAGTCGAACTCGGGCGGGGCGTCGTGGTCGAAGTGGGCCCCGATCTCCCGCGACTCGCTCACCGTCAGCCGCGCGGTGAACCACGTTCCCTTCCCCGGCTGGTACATCCCCGTGCGCAGCCGGTCCAGCAGTTGGCCGACCTCCGGCAGGAGCAGGTCCCACTCGACGCGGCCGTCCTCCCTGCGCACCCTCACCCGCGACGAGGACATCCTGACGAGTCCTCTGTAGTCGACGACGATCTCGCTCCACCGTCCGCGGACCGGCTCGATCGTGCGGTCCACGATCTCCTGGACGGTGTCCATCATCTCCTCGGGGGTCATGTCGCCGGGCGAGATGTGCGACCGCGGCTCGGGGCGCGAGACCGCGGCCAGCATGCTCCAGGGGGACACGCCCTCCGAAGCCGCCCCGGGTACGCGGCCCCCCTCCAGCCGCTCCCGCATCCAGTCGGGGACGTGCTCGTCGTCGCGGGGAAAGCACTCCAGTTCGAGCGCGTAGCCGGCGTCGTCCTGGGCTTCGTCGAAGTGGGGCTCGTTCTCGTAGTCGTACCGGATCCGGTAGCCGCCGGTCCGCTCGATCTCGTAGTAGGCCGTGTACCAGGTGCCCGTTCCTGCGGTGTGCATCCCCGCGCGTATCCCCCGCATCCCCTCCACGACGGAGAGCGGCGGGACGCAGCCGGTACTGCGCCCGCCCTGGAACATCGCATCGAAGCGGGCGGTCTCACAAGTGCCGAGCCCCGAGTACACGAGTCGTAGCTTGACCCAGTCGTCGGGGGCCGCCCTGAGCAGGTCCGTCCCGATCCGGCGGAGGGACTCGTCCTGTTCGACCGGGGTCATCGCTCTTCTGGCGCTCATGTTCTCGCCTTCGCTTCTTCTGCTCTTCTGCGGCGGGTGGATCTGTCTGTCGTCCGGGCACCGTGGTCTCTCCGCTCGGCGCACACCGGTCGGAGTCCATACTCCTGCGTGCGCCTCGTCCGCGGATGGACAATTCGCCAGAAACACACAGACCTGTCCTCGCCGGAACCGTACGGCCGTGTGGCCCGAAGCGGACAGGACCTCATCCCGTCGTCGGACCGCTTACGCACCAGCAGGGTAAACGCCCCCTCGCCCGTCCCACGGGAACCGCAGGCCCGTCCACAGGCCCTACCGCTTCCCGGCATGCCCGGATAAGCTGCGCCGGGCGGGGTGTTGTCCGGATGTGGTCACACACCGGCCCGCCCCGCCCGCCGACGACCCCCGCTTCCCGTCCGGAAGCGCCCCCTCCCCACGGACAAGGCATTGGGACTGCGACGGACCCCCTCCCACCCGGCTCCACGACCGCGACGGCGCCTCACGGGCCGCGACGACGACGGGCAGGCCAACATCCTGCTCCTGTTCGGGCTCACCCTGGCCCTGCTGGCGCTGACCCTGCTGTTCGTACGGGTCGGTGCCGCCAACGACTCGCGCTCGCAGGTCCAGACCGCGGCCGACGCCGCCGCGCTGGCCGCGGTGAGCGCCCTGCAGGAGCAGGCCGCGCGGGACATCGTCAACGACGTGTACCCCATGCCGTGGTTCGACGAGGAGGTCGCCGAGAAGCGCGCCGAGGAGTACGCCCGGGCCAACGGCGCCGTGCTCACCGACATCCGCGCCAGCGACAACGTCATGGGGCGCAGCGGCAACATCGTGCGCGTGGAGGTGCGCGGCGCCGTGTGCCAGAAGGAGCTGGAGGAGGACGGGTCCCGGCCCTGGAACGACGTGGTCTGCGACGGGACCGAGGACGACGTCGACACCGTGGTCGGCAACGCGGCGGCCATCGCCATCGTCCGGATCCCCCACCCGTGCGGACGCGACGGGGACGGCCTGGTCTGTGACGGCGGCCCCGTCACCGAGGTCGCCGACGCCAAGCGGCTGATCGACGTGCACCTGGTCGACCAGGAGGGCCGCTACGTGTTCGATCCGCAGTACGTCGGAGGAGGGGGAGCCACGGTGGACTGCTCGTCTCTGGGAGCGCTGCACCCGACCATGTGCGCCGTCCACGAGCGCCTCCAGGTCGAGTTCCCCGGCTTCTACCTCTCCGCCGGCGGCCAGCGCACCGAGCCGGGCAGCGACCACCACACCGGCGAGGCCGTGGACTACATGATGGCGGAGCTGGGCGCCGTTCCCACTCCCGAGATGCACGCGAGCGCCGTCACGGTGATCAACTGGGTGATCCAGAACGCCCGGCAGCTCGGGGTCAAGGGGATCATCTACGACTACCACATCTGGAACGCCACCAGGGGGGATCCGGTGGGCCCGTGGGAGAGCGTGCGGCGCCCCCTGAGCGACAGGGGCAGCAACACCCAGAACCACGTCGACCACATCCACCTGGCGGCGGGCGACGGGCCCATGCGCTGACCCCTTCCGCCCCGCTCCGTCCACGCGCCCTGGGGGTTGTCCACAGGTTCGAAGAGGCCCTTGTCCGGGCTCCGTGATCCTCCGAGCCTGGAGGTATGACAGTCCGCGAGCAGGCCCTCCCCGACCGTTCCCTCCTCCTGCGCACCCTCGCCCCCGTCGTGGGCCCGATCTCCCCCGACGCGGTCGTCTGCGACGTCACCGCCTCCTACGTGTGGGGCGTGGACCTGTATCCGGCCGGTACCCGCGCCACCCGGACCCGGCCGCACGTGTCGGTCCCCCGGGGCGTGCGGACGAGCGGCGCGCCGGTCGTCACGCACCGCGACCCGGTGCCCGCCGCCGACCGCACCGAGGTGGAGGGCGTACGGATCACCACGCCGGCGCGCACCGCCGCCGACGTGGCCGCCCGTGCCCCCTCGGTGTTCGTGGCCACGGCCCGCCTCGACGCCTTCCTCTCCCGGGGCCTGGTCACCAGGCGCGACCTGGTCGGCGCCACCCACCGGCCCCGTTCCGGGCAGCGGCTCCGGCGGTTGCGGACCGCGCTGCGCTACTCCTCGGAGCTGAGCCGGTCGCCCGGCGAGTCGTGGACCCGGGCACTGGTCCTGGAGGCGCACCTGCCCCGGCCCGTCTCACAGTGCCCGGTGGCCACCGACGAGGGCCTCTTCCACGCCGACCTCGGCTGGCCCGACCAGAAGGTGGCGCTGGAGTACGACAGCCTGGAGTTCCACTCCTCGGCCCCGGCGCGGGCCGGTGACCGGATCCGCTACGCCGCCATGTGGGCGCGGGGCTGGGAGGTCGTCCCGGTCAGCGTGTACGACCTCCGGTACCGCCCGGAGCGGCTGCTGCGGCGGCTCCTGGACACGCTCGTCCGGCGGGGCTGGTCCTGTCCCCCCTGGCGTCTCCAGCGCGTCCGGGACCGCGTACGCGCCTACGAGAGGAACCCGCCCCGGCTGTTCGACCGCGGCACGGACTGAGTCGTGCTCTGTCAGCCTCTCGGGCCCAGAGGACCGGGCCTGCGACCAGAACCCACCACTGGCGGTGGTGACCCCGCCGCGTCCGGCTGAAGCGTTCCGGGCTCGCGTCCGCCCCGCTGACTCCCGGCCACGCCTTCGCGCTCGTCGAGCACGGCCGGGCCGAACCCCGTACGTCGTCTCGTGACGGCGTCGGGGAGGACGTACGGGGGTCCCCGGTCGTTCAACCGGCCCCGGCTTCATCGGTGACCATGTCGGGCACGCCGTCGGTGCCGTCCAGTTCGTAGGCGTAGGGCGGATCGGGCACCTCGCCGAGCAGGTGGGGCTGCTCGGAGTCCACGAGCAGGTTGTCCCGGGTGACCACGTTTCCGGGCTCCTCCTCGCCGAGGGTCACCGACAGGCGGGTGCCGTCGAAGTAGTTGCCCTCCACCAGCACGTTGGAGTCGTGGGAGGACCGCACCCCGTACTCCGGGTTGGACCGGAAGTAGTTGTTGAACACGTGCACGTGTTCGGCGAACCGGGCACTCGGGTGCCGGCCCGCGGTGCCGTCGAAGTAGTTGTGGTGCACGGTGACCCTGAGTGCACCGGGCTCGTCCTCGTCGCCGCCGATGGTGACCGCCGACCCGGCGTCGGTGAAGTGGTTCCAGGACAGGGTGACGTTGTCGGCGCCGTCGGAGATCGAGATCAGGGAGGAGTCGCCGCCCCCCGCGAACGTGGAGCCGTCCACCCACACGTGGTGGGCGCCTCCGCGTACGGCGATCGCGGTCCCCTCGGACTCCATGTCCAGGTTGGACAGGACGACGTTGTCGGATCCGTCGACCACCAGGCGGCCCCCGGTCAGCTCGGCGCCGCCGTCCACGCCCACGAGGGCCTTGTCCGAGCCGACCCCGACCGCACCGTCCAGGTCGATCCGGCCGCTGACCTCGACGGTGAGCGGCTCCTCGGCGGCCAGGTGGTCGGACAGTTCCTCGGCGTCGGAGGCGGTGACGGTCTCTCCCCCGACCCCGCCGTCCATGCCCGGGTACTCCTCGCCGTCGCGCTCCAGCGGCTCTCCCGCCCACCCGACCGGTGCCGGGAACTCCTCCCCGGGCTCCTCCTGCTCCTGCTGTGAAGGATCGGTCTCCTCGGTCTCGGCCGTGTCCGGGACCGCGGCCGCGTCGGCCGGCGGTTGCGCGAGGGGGTCCTCCCCTTCCGGGGAGCAGGAGGTGAGTGCGGCGCACAACAGCGCCGCCGCGGTCGCGGCGGCGATCGGGTGAGGTCTCATCGAGGGCTTTCCGGCGAGTGGAGCGAGGGGTGTGGGGGCGGGGGCGTGTTCGCGGACGCTGCCGTCACGAACCTCGCGTGACGGGACGCATCCGTCCAAAGAACACGCATAGACCTTGCCACAGCCCGGTTCCCGGTCCCAACCCAGCCCCGTGGGCCGCCCGCTTCCGTGCGTGCCGCCCCCCGGCCGCGGGGTACGCCGAAGGGCGCCGGCCCCTCGCGGGGACCGGCGCCCTGGCTGTCGCGCGAGACGCCCCGGGGCACCGCGCGCGGCGTCGTCCTACGGTTGCTCGACCGTCATACGGTTACTCGGCCGCCCAGCCGATGTCCTCGTAGACGTAGCTGGAGGCCAGACCGAACTCGCCCCAGTTGTGCAGGTCCTCGTTCACGACGTACAGGCCCGGGCGCTCGAAGAAGGGGATGGTCACGACCTCCTCCCACAGCAGTCGGTCGATCTCGTTGGCCAGCTCGGCGTAGCGGTCGGGGTCGGTCTCGGCCCGCATCTCGTCGAACTTCGCCTCGATCTCCTCCGTCGAGGTGCGGGCGAGGTTGTTGCCCCACTCGCCGTCCTCGTTCGGCATGCCGTAGTTCTCCTTGGCGTCACCCGCGTAGGGGTTGGAGCCGACGAGGACGTAGGTGGCGACCTCGTAGTTGCCCGGGATGACGTACTCGGAGAACAGGGCGTTGGACGGCACCTGCTGGACCTTGACCTCGACGCCGATCTCGGCGAGCATGTCGCGGCCGATCTCGGCCTCGTCTAGGGCGATGGCCATGTCGTCGGCGGCCACCCAGTCCAGGGACAGCTTCTCGCCGTCCTCGTTGGTCCGGACCTCGTCCCCCTCCTTCAGGGTCCATCCGGCCTCGTCGAGCAGCTCCTTGGCGCGCTCGGGGTCGTACTCGCCGTACCCCTCGCTGTTGTCCTGGTAGCCGTGCTGGCTGGAGCGCAGCATGCGGTTGACCTCACCGGTGATCGGCCAGTCGACCGCGCCGAGGGCGACCTCGGCGAGGGCGTCGGTGTCCATGCCCAGGGAGATCGCGTGGCGGACGCGGACGTCCTCCAGGTTCGGGCTGGCGCCGTTGAGCGAGGCGAACCGGTAGCCGTGGTTGACGGCCTTGGTGAAGTAGGCGCCCTCGCTGCCCTTGAGCAGCTCGTAGCCCGCGGCGTCGTAGCCGAGGTAGAAGCCGTCGATCTCACCGTTGTTGAAGGCGTTGGCCATGGCGTCGGTGCCCATGGCGTCGAAGACGATCTCGTCCAGCAGGGGCTCGGTGCCCCACCAGTCCTCGTTCTTCTTGACCGTGACGCGCTCGGTGACGTCGTCGAACTCCACGTCCCCGAAGGGCCCCGCCGTGACGGGGTACTCCTTGACGTAGCCCTCCTTGAAGAGCTTCTCGTCCTCCATGTACTTCTTGGGGTACAGCGGGGAGAACAGGGAGGGCCACTCGGAGTAGGGCTCCTCGAACTTCAGGGTGAAGGAGTACTCGTCGTCGCCGGGGACGAACTCGGAGACCTGGTCGTACCCGGCGGTGCCGCCGATCTCCCAGTCGCCCTCGCGCGAGCCGCTGACGGTCTCGACCTGGGCCTCGTAGTCCGCGGAGGTGATGGGCTCGCCGTTGGACCACACGGCGTCGGGGTTGAGCTCGTAGGTGACCTCGAGGCCGTCGTCGCTGACCCCGTACTCGAGCACGAAGTCGGTGTTGGGCGAGGCCGTGCCCTCGGCGTCGTACCGGGTCGGGCTGGGCAGCACGGCGCCGGCCACACGTTGCACGTTGGCCAGGTTGCCCTGCGTGTGCCACGTGTTGTGCTGCCCGTCGTAGGCGCTGATGGCCCACACGAAGGTGCCTCCCTTTTGGAGGCCCTCGCGGGGAGCGGGGTTCAGGTCCTCGGCGGGGAGTGCCTCCACCTGTGCCTGGGCGTCCGCCTGGTCGTTGCCGTCGTCTCCGCCACCGCAGGCACTGGTCAGCATGACCAGGGCGACCGCGGGGGCGAGATAACGCGCCTTCCCGATTCTCATGGGGATTCTTCCTTCTGTGGGGATGATGCGGCCGGCACGCGGGGCGGTGCCGGCCGTGCCTGACGGGCCATCCGGCCCAGGAGCCCGCCTACCGCTCCGCGAAGTGGCAGGCGGCCGCCTGGTCGCCACCGCTGGTGGCGGTGACCCGGGGCTCGACGCTCATGCACTGCTCCCGGTCGGGCTCGGAGAGGGTGATGAACTTCTGGCACCTGGTCCGGAAACTGCAGCCCGAGGGCGGGTCGGCCGGGCTGGGCAGGTCTCCGTCCAGGACGATGTGCGTGCGCGCGCGTTCCCTCTCCGGGTCGGGGAGCGGGATCGCCGACAGCAGCGCCTGGGTGTAGGGGTGGGCGGGCCGGGCGTAGACGGAGGCGGTGTCGCCGATCTCCACGATCCGGCCCAGGTACATGACCGCCACCCGGTCGGCGATGTGCCGGACCACGGACAGGTCGTGGGCCACGAACAGGTAGGCCAGTCCGAGGCGCGCCTGGAGCTCCTGCAACAGGTTGACCACACCCGCCTGGATGGACACGTCCAGGGCCGACACCGGCTCGTCGAGCACCAGCAGCTTGGGCTCCAGGGCCAGGGCGCGGGCGATGCCGATGCGCTGGCGCTGGCCGCCGGAGAACTCTGCGGGGAACCGGGTGGCGTGCTCGGTGTTGAGGCCGACCAGGTCGATCAGCTCGTACACCCGGCGGGTGGTGTCGGCCGTGGCCGTGCCGTGGGTGCGCAGGGGTTCGGCGATGATGTCGAACACCGTCATGCGCGGGTCGAGCGAGCTCATCGGGTCCTGGAACACGATCTGCATGTCGCGTCGCAGCCGGAACCGGTCGGCCCGGCCCAGGCCCGCGGTGTCCCGGCCCATGACGGAGACGCTGCCGCGCTGGGGCTTCTCCAGTCCCATGATCTCCATGAGGGTGGAGGACTTGCCGCAGCCGGACTCACCGACCAGAGCGAGGGTCTCGCCCTCCCGGCTGTCGAAGTCGATGCCGTCGACCGCGTACACGGTGCCCACGCGCCGCTTGAGCACCGCGCCCTTCATCAGGGGGTGGTGCTTGATGAGGTCCGTGACCCGCAGCATCTCCGGGCGGTCCTCCCGGGGCACGTCGGAGAACGAGGACTCCGGGATCTCCGGCACCGGGTAGATGTCCTGGGCGGTCCACCCCCGGTCGGCGATCTCGCCGGAGCGGATGCACGCCACCCGCTGCGTGCCGGTGTCTCCGCCGTCCGTCCGTGCGGCTCCCGCCTCCGTCCCCCGGGCGCGGATCTCCTCCTCGGAGGGCTGGGAGCCGATCGCGAGGAGCTCGGGCTCGGCCATGTCGCACTCGGGCCGGGCGATGGGGCAGCGCGGCGCGAAGGGGCAGCCGGGCGGCAGGTCCGACAGGGAGGGAGGCGTTCCCTTGATGGGCACCAGGGCGCCCTGGTGCTCCAGGTCCATGCGGGGCACGGCGCCGAGCAGGCCCATGGTGTAGGGCATGCGGCTGCGGTAGTAGATGTCGTCGACTCCGCCGGTCTCCACCGGGCGGCCCGCGTACATGACCAGGACCCGGTCGACGAACCCCGCCACGACGCCGAGGTCGTGGGTGATCATCACGATGGCTGCGCCGGTCTCGCGCCGCGCGGTGCGCAGCAGGTCCAGGATCTGCGCCTGGATGGTGACGTCCAAGGCCGTGGTGGGCTCGTCGCAGATGATGACGTCGGGGCGGTTGGCCATCGCCATGGCGATCATGACGCGCTGGCGCATACCGCCGGAGAACTCGTGCGGGAAGGAGCGGTACCGGTGCTGGGCGTTGGGGATGCCGACCAGGTCGAGCAGCTCGACCGCGCGGGCCCGGGCCCCGGCCTTGGAGGTCTTGGGGTCGTGGATCAGGACGGCCTCGGCGAGCTGGTCGCCGACGGTGTACACGGGGGTGAGCCCGGACAGCGGGTCCTGGAAGACCATGGAGATGACCCTGCCGCGCTTGCGCGCCATGGCGCGGTCGTCCAGGCCCAGGATCTCCTCGCCGTGCAGGCGCACCGATCCGGTGATCCTCGCGTGCTCGGGCAGCAGCCCCATGGAGGCCATGGAGGAGACGGACTTGCCCGAACCGGACTCGCCGACGATGCCCAGCACCTCGCCGCGTCTGACGGTGTAGCTGACGCCGCGCACGGCGTGGACGTCGGGGTTGCCGTTCAGCCCGGGAAAGGTGACGGCGAGGTCGGTGACCTCCAGGACCGGTGCGTCGGCGGTGTTCTCGGTGTGCGCGGACGCGGTGGCCGCGACGGTGTCAGTGCTCATGGTGGGTCCCCTAGGAGCGGCGCGACTTGGAGTAGGGGTCGAGGACGTCGCGCAGACCGTCCCCGACCATGTTCACGGCGAGCACCATCACGACCAGCAGGGCCGTGGGGAAGGCGAACACCCACGGCGCCGTGGTGGCGAACGAGGAGCCCTCGGCGATGACCATGCCGAGGCTGATGTCGGGCGACTGCACGCCCAGGCCGAAGTAGCTGAGCGCGGTCTCGCCGATGATCGCGGCGCTGACCATGATCGTGGCGTCCGCGATGAGCAGTGACGACATGTTCGGCAGGATGTGGCGCAGGATGATCCTGTACGAGGGGACGCCCATGAAGCGGGCGGCGTGGATGTACTCGCGTTCACGCAGCGAGATGGTCAGGCCGCGCACCATCTTGGAGGTGACCATCCAGCTGAACGCGGCCAGCAGGATGACCAGGATGAGCCAGCCGCCCTGGCCGACGAAGTGCCTGGACAGGATCGCCAGGATGACGAAGTTGGGCAGGACCAGCGCCAGGTCCGCGATCCACATCAGGCCCTTGTCGGTCACCCCGCCGAAGTAGCCGGCGAAGGCGCCGACGGCGGCGGCGACCCCGGTGGAGATGACGGCGACCAGCAGGCCGATCAGCAGGGACTTCTGCAGGCCCGCGGTGGCCTGGGTGAAGATGTCCTGGCCGGTGCGGTTGGTGCCCATCCAGTGTTCGGGGGAGGGCCCCTCCAGCATGGCCGAGAAGTCGCGCCCGCCCACGTCCCAGGCCGTCAGGAGCGGGCCCGCGAAGGCGAAGGCGGCGAGGAGGACGAGCAGGGCGAGCCCGACGATGACGCGCGGGGTCCCGAGCAACTGGCGCGCGATGTCCTTGAGCCGGTTCGGTGCCGGGGGCACGGTCGGTGCCTGTACCGGTGCCGTGCTCTCTTCGGTCGTGCTCATGGCGTGCTCTCCAGCGGAACTGCCGCGACTGTGCGCGGAAGGGTGGGAACGTGGCGGCGGAACGCGCCGGAGGCGGCGCGGGGAGGGGGCGCGGTCACACCCGCACCCGGGGGTCGAGCCAGGCGTAGAGGATGTCCGAGAGGAAGGACGCCGCCATGATCGTGATCGCCATGAACCAGGAGACGGCCGCGACCACGTGGACGTCCTGTTTGGCGATGGAGTCGATCAGCCACGCGCCCATGCCGTGCCAGCCGTAGATCTTCTCGGTGAACGTCGCGCCGGACACCAGCGCGCCGAAGGTGAAGGTGAAGTAGGTGATGGTGGGGATCAGCGCGGTGCGCAGGGCGTGCTTGAACAGCGCCCGGCGGCGGGTGAGCCCCTTGGCCATGGCGGTGCGCACGAAGTCGGAGCCGAGCACGTCCAGCATCATGTTGCGCTGGTAGCGGGCGAACGAGGCGAACAGCGCGATGGCCAGGACGAACGTGGGCAGGATCGCGTGGTGGATCCGGTTGCCCAGGAGCTCCCACCACGTTCCGTCGAAGCCCGCCGAGTACTCGCCGGAGTAGATCAGGAACTGGGAGCCGAGGCCGTCGTTGACGGTGACGGCCAGGACCTGGACGACGATCGCGATGACGACCGTGGGCACCGACAGCACGAAGAACGACACGGCGGTGGCCGCCTTGTCGAAGCGGCGGTACTGGCGCACGGCGGCGTAGGCGCCCACCGCGATGCCGAGGGCGCTGCCCAGGATGGTGGCGACCGTGATCAGGCGCAGGGTGACGCCGGCCTTCATCCACATCTGCGAGGCGACGTCGCCGCCCTGGATGGTCCTGCCGAAGTCACCGGTCAGCACGCCGCCGATCCAGGTGGCGTAGCGCTGGGCCAGGGGGGTCTGGTCGTTGAGGTTCAGCGCGTCCAGCTGTGAGTTGACCGCCTCCGGGGAGGGCGGTGGCTGCATCTGCTCGAAGTAGCCGCGCGGGTACAGGTTGGTCGCGGCGAGCAGGTAGGCGAAACTCGTCGCGAGGAAGATCAACACGACGTAGTTCAGCAGCCGCCTGGCCAGGAACTTGCCCAAAACTATCTCCGAACCTCACAGCCGAGCCGGCGCTTGATCCCGTTTGTGCGCGGTCGCTACTGGGCGGCACCAGCGGTCCACGGTTCGGAGTGCTCCACAAGCATGCCAATGGTGATTGGCATGGTTAAGCCTTCGCGATCCCGCGACCACCAGTGGGGGGTTACTCCCGGTGACTGCCGAAACACACTTGCATCCCGTTCACGGTCGGTGACCGGAATGTCAAAAGTCTGCGGGAGTATTAGACACTTGACGGTAACCAGTCCATCAAGAAAAGACAACGGTGCCCATTCGAGCACAGATTTCTCATCGTTTTGTCAACTTTTGTACACATGGCAATGACATGGGGCGCATGGTGGCATCAATGGCGTGAGCTGGGAAAACGTGGTTTTCGCATGAGAAGGGGAACCCCGCCGCCCTCCCCGCCGGGAACGCGGTCCCCGGACAAGGCCCGTCGGCCCCGGCCCGAGGCAGACGCGGCACGATCAACGTAGAACCCCAGCTCGCGGGCTCGGAACCGCGTGTCGGAAGGCGGACGCGCGGTCGGTTCTCTCGGAGGGAACACCCACCGCGCCCCTCGCCGCCCCTCACCCTGGGTGTCCGCGTTAAGCGGTGCTCACCGGCGGCCGTGAGCCCCGCTTGCCCTCCGGGCGCACCCGTGTCCGCGCCGACCGGCCCGTCCTCCGCGCGGCCGGAACCGGTCCGGACACCGCCGCCGGCCTGAACCGGGGCACCAGCGGTGCCGGGGACCGCGCCTGCGCCATCCCCCACCAGGTGCCCAGGGAGCGGGCGGCGTCGCCCGCCATCCCCAGGACGGTCCAGGTCACGGGACCGGTCAGGGCCGCTCCCCTGCCCCTGTGCCAGGAGGCCACGTGCGGCAGGACCAGGGCCGCGCCCGCGGTCACCGCGATCCGTCCCGCGCGGCCGGCGCGGTCAACGCGGCCCGGGCCGGTCGCCGGGCCGCCGAAGCGCCGCCCCCGGGCCCAGACGGCCGCACCGCCCACCGCCGCCGCGGCGGCCAGCGGCCACCACGCCGTGCGGACCGCGTGCGTTCCCGTCCGCACGGTGTGCACCAGGTCCAGTCCGGCCAGCCGCGCCGCCTCGGACAGCGGGGTCCGTGCTCCGGCCATGAGGGTGCCCATCACCGACGCGCCGCCCAGCGCACCGGCCGCCAGTGCGGCTCCGGGACGGCCCGAGGCCGCCAGGGCGAGTCCGGCCGCACCGGCCCTGGACAGCTCGGGGCCGGCCGCGCGACGGCCGTGGCGCCGGGCCAGCGGACCGGCGACCGCGCCCGAGGTGAAGCAGGCGCGCAGGTAGTCGCCCAGGCCGGTGGTCGGGGGAGCCCACACCCGGGAACGGGGCTCGTAGCGCACAGACCAGCCGTCGTCGGCCAGCCGCCACAGCAGGTCGAGTTCGGCGGCGGCGCCCAGGCCGGGGTCGAGGTCGGCGACGGCGCCGCGCAGTACCAGGACGGGGACCGGCCGCAGGGGGTCGGTGTGCTCGTTGGCGGGCCCCGGCCGCCCCTGTTCCGGAGTCCCGTGCCCCCAGGGCAGCACGGGCGCGGGGTCGGCGCCGCGGTCCGCGCCCGCCCGGCCGGCGGCGACCGCGGCCACGGTCATCTGCGCGTGGCCGAGGCAGTGGGAGCGGTCGGACAGGACACGGGGCACCACCGCCGCCACGGCGGGATCGGTGAAGTGGCCCAGAGCGGCCTCCAGCCACCCGGCGGCGGGGCGCGTGCCCGCCTCGACCAGGGCGACGAGGTCCGCCGAGCGCAGGCGCAGTGCCGTGGCCCGGGCCTCGGCCCCTCCGGCCGGTCCCGGAACCACCCGGGCGCCGCGGTCGCGGGCCGCCCGGGCCTCGGTGCCGGTGGCGCCGACCACCACGGGCCGCAGCCGCGGGTGGTGCCGGACGAGGTGGTCCAGGGTGGCGCCCAGCGCGGTGGGTCCCGCCCGTCCGACGACGGCCACCTCGACGTTGTCGGTGGGGACCGGGGACCGGGGCCGCGGGTGGGCGAGTCCGGCCCGGACCAGGCCGCGGGCGAGCAGGCCCTCGTCCGCTCCCCCGGTCACGGCCCCGCTCAGCCAGCGGATCAGGGTGCTGACCTGTTCCGCGGAGAGGCGCGCGGCCCGTGGCGGGCATCCGCCGACGAGGACGTGGCCCTCGTCGGCGAGGCGTACCGAGCGGTCGATCTCGATGCCGAGGCCGGCGGAGGGCAGGGGCGAGCGGGAGACCATGCTCACACCCTGTCGCGTCCGGCGTGGCGGGCGCAAGACCGCGGGAGCACCGAACCCCACGTGCGTTTACCTAATCGTTATCCAACCTCATAGGCCCCACCAGTTCCCGAACCCGGACGATACGTGTCCCTGACCGACCGCACAACCAGGCCGAATGCCCTCTTTACCCAGCTCATAGGGGGTTATCCTGACGGAGCCAGGTCGACTGGGTCCCCGGGAAGGCACGGAGCGTATGCTAAGCGCCAATGCGCCCTTCAGTGTCGTAGGGCACATCCACCACCAGACATGACCGACTGCTCCGGCCCGCTCCCAGGCCCCACCACCATGCAGGGTGAAGCCCCGCGGCTTCTCCCCATCCCCTGCCGACGCTCTCGGACCGCGTACGCCGCGGTACGGCATCCGCCCCCTCCCTGCTCCCGGGGGCTCCGACCTGTGTGGCCACCGCGCGCCGTGACCCGTTACACGGGCACGGACGCCTGCCGAGTGCCCGGCGTCCTCGGTGCCATGCCCGCCGCGAACACACGTCCTCGGGGAGTCAACCCAATGTGTGAGACCGCAGCATCCCACAGTCCCCTCGTCACGTGTCACGTGCACGACCCCACCCCCGGGGTCGGCCTCCCGCCACCGGACGCGCTCCGGAACCCGGCCCCCTCGTCCAGTCCGCTCCAACGTCCGGCGAATCCCATGGAAGAGCGCACCTCTCACAACAGCGAAACCGCCCCCTGGCACGTGCGGCGGCGGTTCCCGGGCCTGCCGAGCCAGATCGCCTACGCGAGGAGGTTCGTCGCCCGCCAGCTGGCCGCGTCACCGGAACTGACCACGGCGACGCTGCTGACCAGCGAGCTGGCCACGAACGCCATCACGCACAGCGCCTCGGGCGCGTCCACCGGCAAGTTCGAGGTGTGCGTCCGTCTGGCACCCGGATGGGCGCGGGTGGAGGTGCGGGATCTGGGAAACATGGCGGAGGCACCGCGGCCACAGCACCGGGGCCCCTACGACACCGACGAGCACGGCCGGGGCCTGGATCTGGTCGAGGCGCTCTCCAGCAAGTGGGGAACCGAGCCTCGCGGCGACGGGATGGGCCGCAGGGTCTGGTTCGAGCTGATGTGGGACTGCGACGGCGACCCGGTGGCGGCGGACCCGGACTGACCGGTTCCGGAGCCGGTGCCCGGACCGCTCCGGTACGCCGCCGCGTCCGGGGTGGGCGTTCCCCTCACTCCTCGGTGGCGGCCGCCGAGGGGGTCGCGCCGTCGTCGTCGGTCGGTGTGTGCAGCCTGTAGCGCTCGTAGAGTTCGCGCGCGTAGTCCTTGGCCTCCTGTGACGGTTCCCCGCCCAGCTCGTCGCGGACCAGGTCGTCAAGGCTCTTGTTCGTTTCGTCCATATCCCGAAGCCTGCCTGGCGTGCGTGGATAGCACAAATCGCCGCTCCGGTAACGCAGTGCCAAGGCCCAAGATGCCCCGACTATGGTGATTTGCGGGTTGAAACCCGCCCTGAGCTGCGCATAGCACCCCGGACGGGACCCACCGGTGTTCCGTGCGGACCCCGTTGATTCCGGACGTTTCGCGGCTCCGTGATACCAGGGTGATCCCGGAATCCACGGGCCTTGCGTGCCGGGCCCCGCCCCGCGAGGTGCCACAGGGAATCACCACCGCCGCACTCCACGGCTTACCTGAAACGATGCGGGGCGTTGACTGCGGCGAGACCGTCCTCGCGGCGATGCCTTCCGGGCTGGACGGCGCACCCGGAGGCCGAAGGCGCCCACGACGAAGCAGGGCTGTCTCGGAGTCGGGGCTGTGCGGCGCCGGCGCTGATCACAGGCCTGTGGCGATCCGGCCGGAGCCCGCTGCCTGTAAGCCATCGGCCGGTGGGCCGACGCCGTGCCCCGGCACACCGATCACATGCCCCGCCCCGGCGTGCGCACCGCCCTGCCGGGCGGCTTGGACCCGGCCCCTGTCAGGGCCATCGACCTCGCCGGGCGGATCGGCGTCCTGGCGCACGGGCGCTGGAACATCGAGGCCTGGCACCACGTCACGAAGGAGTACGACGGCGTTGCCTCCGGACCCGCCGAACGAGGCCTCCCGAGAGCCGCGTTCGGCGGCCTGGGGAGGCATGGTACCAGGGTGACGCCGTTTCACCCCCAGGTGACCCCTCTGGCCCGCGCGGGCTGCCCACAGCGAAGAGACGGCACGGACCGGCTCTTCCGGTGACGCAGAGGCGCGGGCCCCGCGGTCCGGAGCCCGGGCGGACCCGCCGCCGTGCCGGAGGACGCCGTGGGGGCGTCCTCCGGCACGGGGCCGGTCAACGGCTTCGGGGCCTGTTCGGCGGACACGGTCTAGCGACGGGAGGAGCCCTCCGAGCTCACTTCCTCGCGCAACTGCTCCAGGATGCCGGCCAGGAGCCGGGAGACGTGCATCTGGGAGTAGCCCATGCGGTCGGCGATCTCGGACTGGGTGTGGTCGCCGAAGAACCGCAGCATGAGGATCTTGCGCTCCCGTTCGGGAAGGCGCGCCAGGGCGGGCTTGATCGACTCGCGCTCGACCACCCGCTCCAGGGCCTTGTCCTCGCTGCCCAGGTGGTCCTCCAGGCGGGCGCCCTCCTGCCCCTCCGAGTCGGAGGAGTCCGGCGCGTCCAGCGACAGGGAGCGGTAGGACTCGGAGACCTGGGCCAGCTCACTGACCTCGGCCTCGGAGATCCCCATCTCCTCGGCGAGTTCGGCGATGGTGGGGGTGCGTGCGTGGGTCTGCTGGAACTCGCCGGTGACGCGCCGCAGCTTGACCCTGTTCTCCTGGTGCCGCCGGGGAACCCGGATCGCCCAGGTGTGGTCGCGGAAGTGGCGCTTGATCTCTCCGGTGACCGTGGGCAGCAGGTAGGAGATGAACGGCTTGCCGCGGTCGGGGTCGTAGCCGTGTACCGCCTTGACGAGACCGACCATGGCGGTCTGCTTCAGGTCCTCCAGCGGTTCGCCGCGGCCCCCGTAGCGGCGTGCGATCTTGTTGATCAGGGGCTGGTAGAGGACCACGACGCGCTCGCGCAGTCTGTTCGCCCTGGGGTCCCCCTCGGGGAGGTCCCGGAGTTCGGACAGGAGCTCCTCGGCGGAGACGTCCTCGGACGACCTGCGCGGCTTGGGGATCGTGGGCGTGTACTCCGTTGTGTTCTGGGACACGTTGGCGGTGATAGCGGACAAGAGAAAACCCCCCGGTGCTCTGTCCTGTGTGTTTCTGGCGTTACTGCCTGGATGGCAGGCCCCAGCAGTGCGTCCCGCTCCCGACTGTTGTCGGGCCCCCTACGGTTCGGCGGTGACCACCGTGGTGCGCAGAGTACGTTCCCTCAGAAACGGCTTCAAAAGCCGTGGGGCAAAATTTTGTTGTCACACGACAACTATCTACCTCGATCACCCCTTCTGACCTGGGGTTCCATGGCCAAAAAAACTGCGGCCGCCGCACCCGGACCCTTCCCCCGAAGGTCCGTGTGGCGCAACGGCCGCACCCTCCCACCTGACGTGTTGCCCGCAGGCACTACCTCCATACCGCCCAAGTACGGAATAAAACATATCTGTCGCTTAATTCACATATCGAACTGTTGTTCGGCTTATTTCGGCTGGGTAAAGCTTCGCCGCCCACCGAAAACGTGACCTGGACCATGGCGGCACGCCCGCTCCGCCGACGACGAGGGGGCGCCCCGCGCACCGCGCGAAGCGCCCCCTGGTCCGGTGGACCGCCGGGATCAGCCGACCGGCTGCTTGACGCGTTCGGCCCCGGGTCCGCCCTTGTCGGCGGTGCCCCTCCCGCGAACACGGCGGCGCTCGGCGCGCGCGTGCCTGCGGGCCGCGCGGCGCTGCCGGCCCCACTCCACCAACTGGTAGAGGACCGGGACCAGGATCAGCGTGAGCACGGTGGAGGTCACCAGGCCGCCGATCACCACGAGCGCCAGCGGCGCGGAGATGAACGCACCGCCGCCCGTGACGCCCAGGGCCATCGGGGTCAGCGCCGCGACGGTCGCGAGCGCCGTCATCAGGATGGGCCGCAGGCGGTGGCGGGCACCCTCCACGATCGCCTCGCCGAGCGGCATCCCGTTGCGCTGGTTCTGGTTGATCAGGTCCATCAGCACGATGGCGTTGGTGATCACCACGCCGATGAGCATCAGCATGCCGACCATGCCCGCGATGCCCAGAGGGGTCCCGGTCACCAGCAGCAGACCCAGCGAACCGGTGATCGCGAACGGCACCGAGATCAGGAGCATCAGCGGCTGGAGCAGGCTCTTGAAGGTCGCCACCATGATCAGGTAGCAGATGACGATCGCGGCGAACATCGCCAGGATGATCTGCGTGAAGCCCTCGCTCTGGTCCTGGCTGACCCCGCCCAGGGCGGTGGTGGCGCCCTCGGGCAGGTCCACCGTCTCCAGGACCCGGGTGATCTCGGCGCTCACGGCGCCCAGGTCGGAGGCGGTGACGCTCGCCGACACGGTGGCGCTGGTGACGCCGTCGACCCGGGTGAGCTCCGGCGGCTGGCGCACCTCCGCCACCTCGGCGACCTCGGACAGCGCGACCGTCCGTCCCGTCGGACCCGCGACGGGCAGGTCCTCCAGGTCGGCCACGCTCTCCGGGGCCTCGTCGAAGCGGACCACCATGTCGCGGCGCGCATCGTCCAGGGTGACGGTGCCGACGCCCTGGCCGTTGAAGGCCGCGGTGACCTGCTGGCCGATCATGGCCTCGTTCATGCCGAGCCGGGCGGCCTCCTCGCCGTCGACGCGCACCTCCAGCGCGGGCCGGGACTCGGAGATGCTGTTGGCGACGTCGGCGGTGCCGTCGATCGCCCGCAGCTCCTCCTCGACGATCCCGGCCGCCTCGGCCAGGGTCTCCTGGTCGTCCGCGCTGACCCGCACCTCGAGACCGGAACCGCCCATGGCCTCCATGCTGCTCAGTCGCGGCTCGTACTCGGTGTCCAGGGCGGCGAGGTCGTCGCGCAGCACCTCGCGGTTGCGGAGCTGGTCGGTGTCGGGGTCGGCGGTGACGTTGTAGTCGACCTGGGCCGAGCCGCCACCGCCCATCATGCCGGCGAGACCGCCGCCGCCCACGTTGGTCTGGTAGGACTCCACCCAGGCGTACCCGGCGAGGACCTCCTCGACCTTGGCCGCCTCGGCGTCGGCCACCTCCAGGGACGTGCCCGGGGGCAGCTCCTGGACGACCGCGTAGGTGTTCTGCTCCGACTGGCCCATCCAGTCGGTCTCGATGCCGCCTGCCATGTAGACCGTGCCGCCGAGGATCACGAGGGTGGCGGTCAGGGTGGTGAGCGTGGCGGCCTTGCGCTTGGTGGTGATCCAGCGGATGACCGGCAGGTAGGCGCGCTGGAGCGGGCTGCGCAGCTCCCGCTCGTACTCCTCCCGCTGGATCTGCTCCTGAGTGGCGTCCCCGATCTCCTTCGGGCGCATGAACCAGTAGCACAGCACCGGGATGAGCGTGATCGAGACGATCAGGGAGGCGGCCAGGGCCAGACTGGCGGTGACCGCGAACGGCATGAAGAGCTCGCCGACCTGGCCGCCGACGAAGGCCAGCGGCAGGAACACGGCGATGGTCGCCAGGGTGGAGGAGACCACGGCGGTGGCGACCTCGCGCACGCCCTGCTTGACCGCGGCCATCCGCTCCTTGCCGTAGTCCAGGTGTCTGCGGATGTTCTCCAGGACCACGATGGAGTCGTCCACCACGCGCCCGATGGAGATCGTGATGGCGGCGAGGGTGAGCATGTTCAGCGAGAAGTCGAACGCCTGCATGCCCAGGAACCCGATCAGCACCGACACCGGGATCGACACCGCGATCACCAGGGTGGAGCGGATCGAGAACAGGAAGACCAGGATGACGAACACCGCGGCGGCCAGGCCCATGCCGCCCTCTTCGAGCATCGCGACGATGGACTCGTTGATGTAGGGGGCCTGGTCGAAGACCACGCTGATGTCGATGTCGTCGCCGAGGACCTCGGCCTGCTCGTCCAGGACGGAGTGGACGCCCTCGGAGACCTCGACGGTGTTGCCGTCGGGCGTCTTCATGACCATGACGCCGATGCTCGGGTCGCCGTTGACGCGCGACAGGCTGGAGGCCTCGTCCTGGACGAGTTCGACGTCGGCGACCTCGGAGAGCCGGACCGGTTCGGGCGCGGCCGCGGGGGGTGCGCCGGGAGCGGCTGCGGACATGTCCCCGTCGGCCGCGGACGGACGCAGCCAGACGCCCTCGACCTGCTCGATCGAGGTGAACTGGTCACCGGTGGTCACGTTCAGGCTGCGGCCGTCGGACTCGACGTCCCCGCCCGGCTGCATCAGGCCGCTGGACTTGAGGGAGTCCACGACGTCCTGGGGGGTCAGGCCCGCGGAGGCGAGCTCGGCCGCGTCCGGCGTGACGACGACGTCGGACTCCACCGCTCCGGTGACCGTCGCCGAGCGCACGCCCGGGACGGACTCCAGCTCGGGGATGAGGTGGGTCTCCAGCGGGTCGACCATGGACTGGTCGTCGCCGTCCTGGGCGCCCGCCGCGAGCATCACGACCGGCATCATGTCCGTGCTGAAGGACATGACGCTGGTGTTCACGTCCTCCGGGAGCATGCCCGAGACCTGGTCGACCGCGATCTGGGTCTGGCGGACGAGGTCGTCCTGGTCCTGGCCGTAGTCGAACTCGACCGTGACCTGGGACGAGCCCGTGCTGGAGGTGGAGGTGACCGTGGTGACGCCGGGGACGCTCTGGACGGCCTGCTCCAGCGGTTCGGTGACCTGGCTCTCCACCACCTGGGGAGAGGCGCCCTGGTAGGTGCCGGAGACCATCACCGTCGGGAGGGACATCGCGGGGAAGAGCTCGCGTTTGGCCGACGCCGCCGCGAGGACTCCGAAGAAGAGGACTGCCAGGGTGATGAGAAGGACCAGCGCCCGGTTGCCGAGCGACATGACCGCCACGCGGTTCATACCTCGGTCCCTTCCACGCTGCTGGCGGCGGTCCCCGTCCGGGGGAGGCCCGCGGCGCGGGCCCTTGCGGCCGATCTGGGCATGAGAGGTTCTCGCTCCTATGTTCACTGCGGACCACGGGGGCGGGCCGTGGCGTGCGGGTCGTCCGGTGCCTGTCGGCGCCCGTCGGAGCACACACGTCGCTTCCGCCGGCTTGTCCGCCGGTGTGCTCTTCCGTCGGTGTCTCCGCCGGCTCGCTCATCGGTTCGACGGCCGGTCCGAACGTGTGGTGGTGGGGGATGCCGGTGTTCGTCCGCGAGGCGCGGGACACCCGTGTCAGCCTCGCGCGTCGGGCCTCATGCATCCGCCGGGCGCACCACTCACCATACGTCGCGTTATATCGGGAGTTGAGTCACCCCTCCCGATTCAGGGGGACTCTCAGGGACACGTCAGCCTTCCGTCAGGGCCGGCTCCGACCAAAGTCGGCGCCCTCATCCCGAAGTCGGAGCCCGGGACCGGTGGGGCGCGCCCTATCCGCGCTCCGAACGGCCGTGGCACGTAACGGACGTCACTTCAGGGACTTCCGGCCCTCGGAGTCTGACGGCCCGGCGCCCTCCACGGACGCCTCCGAGGGGTCCGCGAGCCCGTCCGGGAGGTCCACGGGCCCGTGCGGCTGGGCGGTGCCCCACACCACGCGCAGGAGGTCCTCCAGGGCGTGGGCCAGGGACTCGTCCACGAGTTCGTAGCTGACCTGCCGGCCCCGGGCGGAGGTGCGCACCAGGCCGCAGTCACGCAGGCAGGCGAGGTGGTTGGAGACGTTCTGGCGGGTGAGGCCCAGTTGCTCGGCGAGCCCGGCTGGGTAGTGGGGACCGTCGAGGAGCGCCAGCAGCAGGCGGCAGCGGGTGGGGTCGGCCAGGGCGCGGCCGAGTCGGTGGATGGCGGACAGGCGCTGCTCGGAGGTCAACATGAAAACCATTGTACATAGCTTGCTGTATAGACACTCTGGGCTGTATAAACAGTGATGGCTGAATCATGGGCGCCGTCGTCTACGGCGCCCGGGGACCGGACGGCAGGTCGGGGGGCACCGATGGGCGTGGGACACGGGCACGGGCACGCGGGTACCGCGGGAGCGGCCAACAGCAGGCGGCTGGCGGTGGTCCTCGGGATGATGCTCGCCGTCGCCGTGGTCCAGGTGGCCGGCGCCGCGCTCAGCGGCAGCCTGGCCCTGCTCGCCGACGCCGGGCACACCGTCACCGACTCCCTCGGGGTGGCCCTCGCCCTGGCCGCCGTGTGGATCGCCGCGCGGCCCGCCACCAACAGGCGCACTTTCGGCTACCAGCGCGCGGAGATCCTCGCCGCCGCCGTCAACGCGCTGGTGCTGTTCGTCCTGTGCGGGTTCATCGTGGTGGAGGCGGTCGAGCGGCTCCAAAGACCCGCCGAGGTGTCCGGCCTCGGCATGGTCGTCGTCGCCGCCTTCGGCCTGGTCATGAACGTCGGCGCGCTGTTCGTCCTGCGCGCGGGCTCCCGGACGAGCCTCAACGTCAAGGGCGCCTACCTGGAGGTCATGGGCGACGCCCTGGCCTCGGTCGGCGTCATCGCGGGCGGGATCGTGGTCTGGACGACCGGGTGGGCGCGGGTGGACACCCTCGTGTCGCTGGGCATCGCCGTGATCATCGTGCCCCGTGCCTGGGCGCTGCTGCGCGAGGCTGTGCACATCCTGCTGGAGGCCACTCCCAGGGGCATGGACCTGAGCGAGGTGCGCGACCACCTGCTCGGGCACCCCGCCGTGCTCGACGTCCACGACCTGCACGCCTGGACCATCACCTCCGGTGTACCCGTGATGTCGGCGCACGTGGTGGTCGCCGACGGGTACCTCGGCGACAGCGGCCGGATGCTGGACGAGCTCCACGCGTGCCTGACGGGCCACTTCGACGTCGAGCACTCCACCCTGCAACTGGAACCGCCCGGCCACGCCGACCACGAGGGCTCCTGCCACGCCTGACCCGCCTCCCCCGGCCCGCGGGGGTTCCTCCGACCGCCCACACCAGCCCCCTCCGCGGTTTACGATGCTGGACGGGCCGGTCGACGTGCCACGATCGCAGCGTTCTGGCACAATTCCTCGCGGCCATGTAAAAGGAGGAACCGTGGCACCCTTTCCAACCCCCGACCAGCGATGAGTGAGACGCCGCCGAGAGCGGGCATGCGATCCTTCCTCAGGCCGGTCGCCCACAGGGCGTCGTTCCTCCCCCGGCGGGCATCCCTGCTGAGGCGCCGGATGCGGTTGGACTCCAGCTCGACACGTGAGCCCCGCGGGTGGCGCAAGCCCGCGCGGGTCTTCCTCATGATGTTCATGGCCGTGGACCTGGCGGGCACGGGCCTGCTGATGACCCCGATGGCCACGCCCGACGGCGAGGGGCTCACGTTCGTCGAGGCCTTCTTCACCGCGACGACGTCGCTGGCGGTGTGCGGGCTGAGCGTGATCAACATCGGCGACGATCTCAACGCCTTCGGCCACGCGATCATCCTGGTCCTCATGCAGGCCGGGGGCATGGGGATCATGACCGTGGCCTCCCTGCTGGGCACCGCGATGATCCACCGGTTCGGGCTGCGCATGCAGCTCAACGTGCAGGCCGAGACCCGGAGCCTGTGGGTGGGCGACGTGCGCGGCGTGGTCAGCCGGGTGGCGGTGATCTTCCTGGTGCTCCAGGGGTGCACGTTCCTGCTGATCACGCCGAGGATGTGGCTGGCCTACGACATGTCCTTCGGAGAGGCCCTCTACTCGGGCTTCTTCCACTCGATCTCGGCCTTCAACAACGCGGGCCTGTCGCTCTACGGCGACAGTATGACCCGCTTCTCCGGCGACGCGATCATCCTGGTGACCATCTCCGTCGCGGTCATCCTCGGCGGTATCGGCTTCCCGGTCCTGCTGGAGCTGTGGCGCGAGCTGCGCACCCCGCGCCTGTGGAGCCTGCACACCAAGCTCACCATCACCACCACCATGATCCTCTACGTGGCCGGGGCGCTGCTGGTGATCGTGATGGAGTGGGACAACCCGGCGACCCTGGGCCGGCTGCCCTGGACGGCCCGGATCATCGACGGCTTCTTCCACGGCGTGATGCCCCGCAGCGGCGGCCTCAACGTCGTCGACACCGGCCAGATGGAGGACGCCACGCTGCTGACGACCATCATGCTCATGTTCGTCGGCAACGGCAGCGCCGGAACGGCCGGGGGCATCAAGGTCGCCACCCTCGCGGTGATCTTCCTGGTGGTGCTGGCCGAGGTCCGCGCCCAGGACAAGGTGCACGTGTTCGACCGCCAGCTCTCGCCCGAGGTCGTCCGCCAGTCGCTGAGCCTGGTGTTCCTGTCCGCGACGGTGGCGGCGTTCACCACCATCCTGCTGGTGCGCACCACCCCCTACGACACGCTGCCCGTGATGTTCGAGGTGGTCTCCGCCGTCGGCGTGGTCGGCCTGTCCACCGGCATCACCGCGGACCTGGCACCCTGGGTGCAGTGCCTGCTGGCCGTACTCATGGTGGCCGGGCGGATCGGTCCCATCACTTTCGTGACGGCGCTCGCGTTCCGCGACCGCCCCCGTCGCTACGATCTCGCCAAGGCGCGGCCGATCATCGGCTGAGGCCCCCCGGCACAGAAGGAGAGACCCGTGCAGCAGCACAGGAGACCCACCGACAGGCGCGTCCTGGTCATCGGCCTGGGCCGGTTCGGCAGTTCGCTGGCCCTGGAACTGGTCAGCCGGGGGTGGGAGGTACTGGGCGTCGACTCCAGCCCGCGCATGGTGCAGACCTACGCCGACGCCCTCACCCACACGGTGATCGCCGACGCCACCGACGAGGAGGCGCTGCACCAGGTGGGCGCGTCCCAGTTCAACCGGGCGGTGGTGGCCATAGGGACACACCTGGAGGAGAGCATCCTGGCCACCTCGCAGCTGGTGGACATGGGGGTGTCCAACATCTGGGCGAAGGCGACGAGCCGCCGGCACGGGCGGATCCTGGAGCAGGTGGGCGCCCACCACGTAGTGCTGCCCGAGCACGACATGGGCGAGCGCGTGGCGCACCTGCTGTCGGGCCGGATGCTCGACTACGTGGAACTGGAGGAGGGCTTCTCCCTCGGCAAGACCAAGGCCCCCAGGGCGCTGACCGGCAAGTCCCTGCGGGAGACGGGGGTCCGCCAGCAGTACGGGATCACCGTGGTGTCGGTGAAGCGGATGGGCGAGGAGTTCACCTACGCCACCCAGGAGACGGTGCTGAACAAGGGAGACGTGATCGTGGTGGCGGGCAGGACCGACGACGTGGAGCGCTTCTCCGAGTCCACCTGAGCCGACGCGGACGTCCCTCTCGGGTTCCCCACCAAACGGACAAATTGACAACCGTTTTCATTTTCCCGAGAATTGACCCATGCGAACTGGGACAGCCCTGCGAGCCGCCGCCCTCGGCGCCGCCACACTCATGACGATCACCGCCTGCGGAGGCGGCGGGGAAGGCGGCGGCACGGGTGTCTCCCCTGCCGAGGCCGACCTCACCGTGGTCACCGGCGTCTACCCCCTGGAGTGGCTGGCCCGGCAGGTCGGCGGTGAGCGGGTGGCGGTCGTCCAGCTCACCGAGCCGGGCACCGAACCCCACGACCTGGAACTCACCGGCCGCCAGGTCGCCGAGGTCATCGAGGCCGACATCGCCTTCCACGTGGGCGGCCTCCAGCCCGCCGTGGACGAGGCGATCGAGCAGGAGGCCCCCGAGAGCGCGCTCGACGTCGCCGACCTCGTGCACCTGCGCCCCGCCGAGGAGGCCGGGGACGAGCACGCGGAGGAGGAGCACGCCGCGGATGAACACGCGGAGGAGGAGCACGCCGCGGACGAGCACGCGGAGGAGGAGGGCCACGCGGAGGAGGAGGGCCACGACCACGGCGAGCACGACCCCCACTTCTGGCTGGACGTGGACCTGATGGCGCAGGTGGCCCAAGCGCTCGGCGACCGCATGGCCGAGGTCCACCCCGAGGGCGCCGACCGCTACGCGCGCAACGCGGAGGCCGTGACCGCCGAACTGGAGGCGATCGGCCGGGAGTACGAGGAGGGCCTGTCCTCCTGTGAGCACGAGGAGGTGGTCGTCGGGCACACCGCCTTCACCTACCTCACCGAGGACTACGGCCTGGAGCAGGTCGGCGTCAGCGGGGTGGACCCCGACACCGAGCCCTCTCCCTCGCAGATCGCGGCGATCACCGACACCGTCCGCGAGCACGACATCACCACCGTCTTCACCGAGCCGCTGATGCCCGCGGCGACCGCGGAGACCATCGCCGCCGAGACGGGCGCGCGGGTGGAGGTGCTCGATCCCCTGGAGGGCGTCACCGAGGAGTCCCCCGGCGACGACTACCCCTCGATCATGCGCGGCAACCTGGAGGCGCTGACCACCGCGCTGTCCTGCTCCTGACCGCCCCGCCCCTTCGAGCCCCGCCGGGCCCGCGGCGCCCGCCGCGGGCCCGGCGGGGCTCTCGTCCTTCCGCGTCCGCCTCCCGGGCCGACCCCGCGACCAGGGTCCGATGACCCCGCCATCGGCCGATCCCACGACCGGCCCGATGCACGCGGACCTGCGGCCGCACCACCTCCACCCTCGGGTAACGCCCTGCTTACATACCGGGAAACCCTCGGACAAGTGGCGGAGGTCACGGTATGCTTGTGAATATGTCAGTGCCGATGCACGTGCATCTGGCAGTGCATAAGCACGGACGCATTCCCCTCAAGGAACGAAGGAGCAGCATGACCGCACACAACGGCATCCCCGCGACCAACCTCACCGACGCCGCCTGGCAGAAGGCCAAGCGCAGCAACTCCCAGGGAGCATGCGTGGAGATGGCCCGCCTCGGCGACGGTTCCATCGCCGTGCGCAACTCCCGCTTCCCGTCCGGGCCGGCCCTGGTCTACACCCAGGAGGAGATCGACTGCATGATCCTGGGCGCCAAGGACGGCGACTTCGACAACCTCCTCAGCTAGGGAGGCTCTTCCGCCAGTCACGTCGCCGTCCTCGGAACCCGAGGGAGGGACCGTTGCCAGGCGGTGGTCCCTCCCCCGAGCAGCGGCCCGGTTGCCACGCCCTCGTCCGGGTCGGCCGGAGACGGACCGCGTGGGGTCCCCGGCAAGGACCCCACGCCAGGCACGGGTGACGTGTCCCCCCTGGCGGCCCCTTCCCGGAGCGGACGGCACGGGAAAACCAGAAAGGCCCGCCTCGGCGAGCCTGTCTCGATCCCCGGCCTCGTCGCCCCGGACCCCTCCCGGACGCAAGGCGTGCCCTCACCCCTTGTCCAGGTCCTCCAGCATCTCCCTGAGCATCTCCAGCGTCTCGTCCGGCGTGGCCGCGGCGACGCTCAGCCGGGTCATGGCCTTGGTGTAGGCCTCCACCACGGGGCGGCGGTCGATGATCTCGGCGTCGGTGAGCTGCTCCAGGTAGACCATGTCCGCCAGTTCGAACTCCGAGTAGCGCAGGAGCGTGAACGAGCCGGCCTCGGCGGCGTGCGCGCCCACCGCGAAGGGGACGATCTGGAGGGTGATGTTGTCGTGCTCCTCGCTGAGCTGGATGAGCCACTCCAGCTGGCCGCGCATGATCTCGGGCCCCTCCTCGGGGCCGCCGATCGGTCGGCGTACCGCCGCCTCGTCGAGGATGACCCACATGCGCATGTTCTTGTCCGTGCGCAGGCGGCGCTGTCTCTTGAGTCTGGCCTCCACCCGCTGCTCGGTGACCTGGTCGGTCTCCACGCCGCCGGAGATGATCGCCCGCGCGTACTCCTCGGTCTGCAACAGGCCGGGGACGAACTGGGACTCGTAGATACGGATGTGGTCGGCGGCCTCCTCGAAGCCGACGTAGCGGATGAACCACTTGTGCAGTGACTCCCCGTACTCCTTCCACCATCCGGGCTTGTTGGATTCGCGCGCGACTTCGAGGATTTCCTTGATCCTCCTGCGGTCGGTGACCCCGTACATCTTGAGGAGGTCCTCGATATCGCGCAGCTTGAAACCGACCCGGCCGAGTTCCATACGGCTGATCTTGGACGCCGACACGCGAATCTTGTTCCCGGCGTCCTCGCGACTGATACCGCGGGCCTCCCGGAGTTGGCGCAGCTCGTGTCCGATCAACATGCGGCGCACGGTGGGGCCGCTCCCCTGGCGCAACCGAGCGATATCCACGTTCGCCGCCTCTCCGTCATTCCTCGAACAAGGGTATCCGGGCCGTCGGGACACCTTTGCCATGCGATCAAGACACTACATGTACACGATAGAGCCACGGCGCGCGCACGTCCCAGGGCCTCGGTCAGAGGACCTTCCCACGCACCGGGAAGGGCCCGCCGCCGGGCGGGGGAGAACAGGTCGGCCATCCGGCCGGGGGGCGCTTCGACCGACTCACACGAATTGCGCCCAAACGAACTTGCCGCCGGGCGGTGTGGGAATCACACCCCACTCTTGCGCGAAAGCACTCACCAGGGCAAGCCCCCGGCCGCCCTCCAGGTCGAGATCGACTTCCCTCGGCTGGGGGAGCCGGTCTCCGCCGTCGCGGACCGCGCAGATGAATTCACCGCCGCTGCGCATCAGCGACAGCTGAATACCCCCTTCACCGCGCCTGGTCAAGGGCAGAGGGGCACCGTGCCTGACCGCATTGGTAACCAATTCGGAAACGACCACAGCGACATCACCGCACAAGTACCGCATCTCCCATTCATGGAGAAGGGCCTCGGAAATCTCACGTGCGGCGCCCACCGCGTGGGGCCGGGGTTCGAAGCTCCACGTGACGGCGTCGTGCCTGTCTCCGCAGACGGGGGTGTTCCATCGGCGGGAACCGTGCGTCAGGACCCTGAGCCACCAACCACCGGTCGGTTCCGCCACCGCCTCCGCACACTCCATGCCTTCCACTCCTCCCTGACGCACCGCGGCGTGAGCGGCAGTGGCACGTTCCCAGGATACGCGGTGTCCGTGTACGGGGTCGGGCGCGTGCCGCTGCACGGCTCGAATGCACGTGCATCTTGGTCTTGCTGGCAATCGTAGGCCAACCCCCGGCGATGTGCAGGAAAACCGGGAGACCAACTTCGGCTGGTCCCTAAAGCGCGGTAGGGAGGGGACGATCCCGCCATCGGACCGTTTCCCCGAACCACCCCCAGGAACCTACCGACCGGTTGGCATGCGGATAGGATTCCCTCGCGCCCACCACGTTAATTCTGGAGGTAACACCATGTCCCCAACGCCCCGTGTGGCCATCGTGACCGGCGCGGCCCGTGGGATCGGTGCCGCCACGGCTGAGCGCCTGGCGCGCGAGGGCCGGGCCGTCGCCGTGCTGGACCTGAAGGAGTCCGACGCCCAGAAGGTCGTGGACCGCATCACCGCCGCGGGCGGCACGGCCCTGGCCGTGGGCTGCGACGTGTCCGACCCCGACCAGGTGACCGCCGCCGTCGACACCGTCGCCGACCGCCTCGGCCCGCCCGCGATCCTGGTGAACAACGCCGGTGTCCTGCGCGACAACCTGCTGTTCAAGATGTCCGTGGAGGACTGGGACACCGTGATGAACGTGCACCTGAGGGGCTCGTTCCTGATGAGCAAGGCCGCCCAGGCCCACATGACCAAGAACGGCTGGGGCCGGATCGTCAACCTGTCCAGCTCCTCGGCTCTGGGCAACCGCGGCCAGGCCAACTACTCCGCGGCCAAGGCCGGGCTCCAGGGGTTCACCAAGACCCTCGCCATCGAGCTGGGCAAGTTCGGCGTCACCTGCAACGCGATCGCGCCCGGGTTCATCGAGACCGACATGACCAAGGCGACCGCCGAGCGCATCGGCGTCAAGTACGAGGAGATGAAGGCCTTCAAGGAGGCCGAGATCCCCGTGCGCCGGGCGGGCGTGCCCGACGACATCGCCAACACGGTCGCCTTCCTCACCGGTGAGGACGCCGGATTCGTGTCCGGCCAGGTCGTCTACGTCGCCGGCGGCCCGCTGGACTAGGTCCGTGCCTGTCGCGGGGTTCCGCCTCGCTCTGCCCCGTCCGGCTCCCGCCGGGCGGGGCGCACGTGTTTCAGGCTCCCGACAGCGATGATCTTGCTCCCGGTGACACTGTCGGTGGTCGGGAGTGCCACTGGGAGCAAGATCATCCGGGGTTCCGGGCTTGCCGGAGCCGGTGGTCAGCGGACGGACTCCTCCAGGATCAGCGGCTCCTCCAGGGCGCCGGTGACCGTGGAGGCCAGCTCCTCCACCAGGGCGACGCCCGTGGCGTAGCCGGCGCTGCCGTCGGTGAGGACCGCGATCAGGTACTCGTGTCCGGAACCGGCCACGTAGCCGACGCTGTTGACGTTCCACAGGCCGCCGTTGCTCTCCCGCGGCGTCCATCCGTTCTTGAGGCCCACGACGTCGTCGGGGTCGGCGCCAGCCGAGACGCCCCATGCCTGTTCGGGGGCGACGGACTCCATCAGCCCGCGCGCGTAGTCGCGGCTCTCCTGCGACAACGGGCTCTCCTCGCAGTAGAGGGCGCGCAGCAGCCGCACCTGGTCGGCGGCGGTGGTCATGGTGGCGCCCCACACGCCCCGGGGATGGGGATCGGTGCCGGTGAAGCCGAGGACCTCGGATCCGTGCACGAAGCCGTCCGTGAAGCCGATCCGCGAGTACAGGCCGTCGGTGACCTCGTTGTCGCTGTAGCGGATCATCACGGAGACCTGGGCCCGCTCGGCCTCGGTGAGGTCGCGCCCCTCCTCCTGCGCACGCAGGAGCAGCATGGCCAGGATGGTCAGCTTGACGGTGCTCGCCGTGGGGAACTGCTGGTGCGCGTTGTGGCTGAAGGTGGCGCCGGTGCGCAGGTCCTGCACGGCGACGCCGAAGTCGGCGTCGTACTCATCGGAGAGCGCCCCGATCCGGGCGGTGAGCTCCTCGCGCTGGGCGGGGGTGAGGCCCTGCCCGCCGGTGGCGGGGCCGGTGCGGGGCGCGAAGGGCACCAGGGGAGGGATCTCCTCGGAGAGCAGGGCGCGGACCAGGGCCGGATCCGGCTCAGGGGGGACACTCCCGGCGGCGGAGGTGGCGCCGGGCAGGGCGAGGGCCATCAAGGCGACGAGGACGACCGCCGTGGTGAGGGCGGACCAGGTCCTGGTCTCGGCGGGGGGACGACGCCGGGGCACACTGATCACCGGTTCGTTGGCGCGCGCTGCTTCGGACGGACTGGACCGTCATTATCCATCGAAATACGTGCGAATCCGACCATCCGATACTCAATCGGTACCGGATTCCCTCGTTTCGTTCCCGGGGGTGCAGCCCGGTGGACACATCAGTGTCTGGTGTCCTCATCGATACCCCGGGCCACGAGCGCCTCCCCCGTCGCGTCGGCCATCCGCAGCAACTGGACGATCACCGGGACCACCAGCAGGTGGGGCCGGCCGGACAGTCCCCGCGCCCGGTAGCCCTCGCGGGCCGCCTCCCACGCGGCGGCGGCCATCGGGATGGAGCGGATGGTGAGCGCCAGGACGAGGGCGATCCGGTCGGGGTTGGCGCCCAAGTGGCGCAGCGGCCGGACCAGCCGCTCGAAGAGGTCGAGCATCTCGCGCACGCGGGTGGTGAGGGTGACGAGGTTGGCGAGCAGGACGAGGGCGGCCAGCTGCGCGCACAGGCGCAGGGCCGTCTGCCAGTCGGCGAACAGGACCTGGAACAGGCCGATGGCCAGCAGGAACGGCCACAGCGCGCGCAGCGCGGACCAGGCCCGCCGCAGGGGCAGTCCCACCGCCGGGTAGAGCACGAGCGCGGCGGCCAGGGCGCCGGCCGCGACGCGGTGGTCGGCCCAGACGACCAGGCCGATCCCGGCCAGCAGCAGCGCGAGGAGTTTGGCCCCGGCCGGGGTCCGGTGGAGGGGGCTGTGGCCGGGGACGTACAGGCCGACGGTGCTCACCGCTCGTCCATGAGCTTGGTGTAGTGGGGCACGGCGTCGCCGGGCACGCCGTCGAAGACCACCCGTCCGGCGTCCATGACCAGGACCCGGTCGAAGTCGTCGAGCAGGTCCAGGTCGTGCGTGAACAGCACGACCTGCTGTTCGAGGCCGTCGAGGGTGCGGTGCACCATGCGGGTGTTGCGCAGGTCGAGCAGGGTGGTGGGCTCGTCGCAGACCAGCACCTCGGGTTCGGTGACCAGGACCGAGGCCAGGGCGAGGAGCTGTTTCTGGCCGCCGGAGAGCAGGTGCCCGGGGTGGTCGCGGTGGCCGTCGAGGCCGTAGCGGACCAGGGCCTCCTCGACCCGGCGGGCGGTCTCCTCACGGCCGAGCTTCAGGGCGCGCAGGCCGATCTCCACGTCCTCGGCGACGGTGGGCATGATGATCTGGTTGGCGGCGTCGGAGAAGACGAAGCCGACCCTGCGCCGGATGTGTCTGGCGTGACGCCGGGTGTCCCACTCCCCCAGCGTCACCCGGCCCTCGTCGGGGACGACGAGGCCGTTGAGGGTGCGGGCGAGCGTGGACTTGCCCGATCCGTTGGCCCCGATCACGCCGATGCGGTGCTCGGCGAGGTCGAGGGTGACGTCGCGCAGCACGGCGCGGTCGTCGTAGGAGTGGGAGACCCCCTCGAGTCGGAGCATCAGGCGGCTCCGCCCTTGCCCTCGTCGACCTCGACGACCGGGTGCCCGGCGGGCGGGATGGGGTAGGCGCGAAAGACCGTGCTGGCGATGAGGGCGGTGACGACGGCCTTGACGAGGTCTCCCGGAAGGAAGGCCAGCATGGAGTAGGTGGTGGCCAGGACCCCGCTGCCCGCGACGACGGCCATCCAGGGGACGCCGATCGCGTAGATGACGAGGATGCCGCCGACGACGTTGATGCCCAGGCCCGCCCAGAAGCGGTAGCGGCCGTGGTTGCCGCGGACCAGGAGGTCGGTGAGCACGCCGATGACCAGCGCGGCGAAGATCCAGCTGACGATGAATCCGGCCGAGGGCCTGGCCAGGACCCCGACACCGCCCATGCCGCCCGCGAAGAGCGGGAGTCCGGCCAGGCCCAGGGCGAGGAAGGCGGCGACGGCGAGGGTGCCGCGCTTCCAGCCCAGGAGGCTGGGGGCGAGCATGATGCCGAGGGTCTGGAGGGTGATCGGCACCGGCGAGAACGGCAGCGGGATGGCGACGGCGACGCTGAGTGCGGCGATGAGTCCGGCGAACACGGCGATGAGTGCGAGGTCGCGGGCGGTCAGGCCCTTGTGGCGGACGACGTTCCTGGTCGTGGGCATGGGTGGGTTCCCTCAGGGGTGTGGGAGCGGATCACCTCCCATTGTCCGTGATGCCGGTGACCGGGGCAGGGGGCGGGTCGCACAGTTCCGCGCGCCCGGTTGTTGTGGGGTTCGTCCTGAGACCCGGGTCACAGACCCGGGTCACGCGGCCGCGGAACCGCCGCACGGCCTCATGTCGCGGTCGACCGCCCTCTCCTGCTCTTCGGACGGTGCGTGATCCCCGCGACGACGAGTGCGGCGAGTGCGGGGACGTAGAACACCCCGACCGACAGGATGCCGAGGGCGATCGCAGCGGCCAGGAGGGCGGCGCACACCCAGGTCGCGGTGCGCCGGTGCGGCGCTGGGACGACGAGCGGAGCCACGGCGATCAAGGTCGTGAGGGTGCCCCATACGAGCACCGGGAGAATCTGCCCGGTGAGCGCCGTCAGCAGAAGTGTCGCGGCGACGGCGGCCACCGGAGCCACAAGAAGCACGATGTCTTCTCCCAGGGGTCGGGCTAGACGTACTGGTGGGGACCCTGGTACCGCTGGTCGGGCTTCCAGTATGGTTGGGGATCCCCGAAGGTGGGCACGGATATGGCCCTCCCCACGCCTTCCTTTTTACGTAGGATGACCGAAATCGTCACTGGTGTGACGCCTGGGACTCTCCCGCCGATGATCTTGCTCCCAGTGGCACTGTCGGCGCTCCACAGTGCCACTGGGAGCAAGATCATCCCAGGTGGGGCGGCGTTCTTCACGTGCCGAACGGCGATGGGGGTGGCCATGGGCACAGAGCCTATCGCCGTGTCACCGTGGCATCAGTGGTTTTCGCCCCACGCTCCGGTGCGCCCGGCCCGGCGGATACGGGCGATGGGCACCGGGAACACGCACACGGGGACGGGAACGCCCAGCCGGTGGCCGCACGGCCCGCCGTCCAGCGTGCACGGCCACGTCCTTCCCGTGCCGTCGGGGCTGTCGCAGCCGCTCGGTACGCTCCGCGTGTCCCTCCAGTCCCTCCGCCGCCGGTGCCTCCCACCGAAGCCCGCGGCACCGCACCCGGGAGTCCGTCATGGAACCGACCTACGCCGACCTCTCCGTCGAACCGGCCCGCCTGGGCAACGCCACCGTGCGGTACGGGAACGGCCGGTTCGGCGGAGACCATCTGAAGCTGGACGCCGGCGGCTCGGTCGAGTTCGCCTTCGAGACGGACGAGGACGTCGTGGAGGCGGTCCTGAGGGTGACCGCGCTCGTTTCCAAGAGCGGGCGCTCCCCCGGGTACGCCCCGATGACCGTCCTGGTCAACGGCGAGCCGGTCGCCTCACGCATGACCGTCCCCGGAGGCGGGGACCTGCCGCAGGACTGCGACTTCGCCGTCCCCGGGCGGTGGCTGCGCCGGGGACGCAACCAGGTGACGGTGCGCAGCGGCGCCGACGCGCGGACCATGCTGTGGCTGTACCGGGTCAGCGTCGACTCCGTCCACGAGCGGGGCCGCGCGGCACGGGCGATGGCCTCTGCGGCCGACGAGCGGTCCGTGCTCCGCTACACCACCCGTAGACGGGTCCACTCCCCGGCGGGGGAAGAGCGCCGCTGGGAGCCCGCCGGGCGGCTGCTGGTCCACGTCGACCGCGGCGAGCGGGCCCCGATCGCGCAGCTCTCCTGGCGCGCCGCGGACGGAGCCGAGGCGGCGATCGGCTTCCAGTCGGCCCTGGGGGACTTCCACGGCTACCACCGCGACGCGGACGGTCGCCTGGCCGAGTACCGCGGCCACCTGGTGGAGCGCAGGACCTACCCGGAGGGCACCGAGGGGGTGACCGTGCACCGCTTCCGCACCGAGGAGGGGTGGGGCGGCGGCTGGCACGCCTCCGGCGAACTGCGGATGCTCGTCGACGACGGCGGCGGCGCCCCCGTGGAGCGCCTCACCTGGCGCGACCAGCGGGAGAACTCCGGGTCCGTCGCCTTCGAGGCGGAGGCGGACGGGTTTCTCGGTTACTACCAACGTGTCGGCGAGGGTCCCATCGGCTACCGGGGCACGGCCCTCGCGAAGGGGCCGGCCGATCTCGTGTGACCTCGGCCGACGGAGGTGTGGCGCGGCGGCCGGAAGCCGCCGCGCCACGGGTGCGGGGTCGGGGCGTCACCGGCTCACGCGGGGGTCGTTGACGTTCCGGGAGCCAACGACCGCGTCAGGGAACCGGAGGCCCGTCAGCCCACGTAGAGGTTGGAGTTGCCGCTGCTCTGGTATCCCTCGGTCGCCATGATCATGTAGTAGCTGAAGTTGCCCAGGTTCATTCCGGCCCTGTTCCAGGCGTCGAAGTGGTTGCCGGTGGTGATGGTCCCGCCCACCCTCTTCGACTGGCGGACGCTCCAGTACTGGGGGAAGGTCTGGGTGCCCTCCACCGAGGGGGAGTCGTAGCGCATCGTGCGGTAGACGTCGTAGTTGCCGCCGTCGCTGTAGACCGTGCCCCGGTGCTCTCCCGTGGGCCGGTAGGTGCCCCAGCTGTCGACGATGTAGTACTCCACGAGCGGGTTCGACGTCCACCCGTACAGGCACAGGTATCCGTTGCCGGACGGGTTGAAGCCACCCGAGTAGTTCACGTTCCTGCGGCCGCCGTTGCTCCAGCCCTTGCCGCAGACGAAGTTGCCGGTGTTGCGCCACTGGGTGCTGTAGTTGCCGCCGTTGCCCAGGGTCATGGAGACCGAGCCGCCGCCGTCGGTCCAGAACGAGTAGTAGTAGCCGTTGTGGGTGCCGGTCTGGTTCTGGGTGATGGTCTGCATGGCGTGGGCGGTGCCGGGCATCGCCATGATCGCGGGCACGGTCAGCGCCAGCGCGCCGACGCCGCCGAGAAGTCCTCTGCGGCTGATCTGGGGGAGGTGGGGGGTGGGGGTGTCTTCCGTTGACATGCTTCCTCCTTGCGAAGGCTGACAGGGGGGTCAGCCGGCGCGACACGGGCCGGAGGGGTCGTCGGTGGCCAGGGGACGGCCACCGCGCTTCGACCCCGTATCACGCGGCGGGTTCGGCTGATTGCCGTGAGTGAGAGTATTTGTCCGACTCCGCCGGGTTGTCAATGGTTTCCGGAAAATTTCGGTGGGGTTAATCCCCATCGGGAGAGAGTAATCCCTGGCCAGAGGTGATTTCTGGGCGGTAAATCCGAAAACGACATGGAGTATCGCAGGGAGAGGTGCAGACACCGGGCCGATGAAGCCGAAAGTTTTCGGATAGTTTCGGGGCACGCTGCGCGGCGTACAAGGGACGGAGCACGGCCGAGACCGGCCCGCCGCGGCCGCTACCGTCGGGTGCTCCGCGTCCGGCGACACGGACGGCCGGGACCGGGACGCGGCCCCGGCCTCACGCAGGAGGCCCGTGGGGGACGGGAGGATCCGGTGCGGGCGGAGGGCCGGGGCTCGCGCAGGGCGGGCGTCGGACGGCCCGGTGGCGCCTTCCCGGCGCGGGGTTCACCGTCGCGGGCCGGCGCCCCGGGTGTTCTCGGAGGAGCGTGTCCGCGTCCCGAGGACCGGAGAGCCGATCACGCGGCTCTTCCCCGGGTCAGGATCCCTCGGCGCGGCGGATGCGGGTGATGGGGACCGGGAGCACGCACACGGGAACGGGGACGCCCAGCCGGTGGCCGGTGTCGGCGGGGACGCCCGTGTCGGGGTCGAGGAGCAGGGAGGCCAGGGAGTCCCCGTTCTGGGCCGCCACGACCAGGTGGTCGGGCTCCTCGCGGTGGCCGCGCACCACGGTGAAGTTGCGCGGCCACGGCCCTCCGGCCGGGGCGTTGGCCACGTGCTCCAGCCGCGCGCCGCCGTCGCGGACGGCGAAGGTGGAGATCGTGTCGGCGCCCCGGTTGGACACGTACACGTGGTCGCCGTTCGTGAGGATCTCGGCGGGGAAGTTGTCGCCCGCCGCCTCCTCGCCGGTGGCGTGGACGGAGCCGAGGTGTTCGGCGGTGCCGGTGCCCGGGTCCCAGCGCAGGACGTGCACCCGTGAGTCCAGCTCGCCGGCGACGTAGAGGTACTCCCCCGCCACCGCCGTGTGCCGGGGGCCGGTGCCCGGGGGCAGCGAGACGGCGCCGACCTGCTCGCCGTCGCGGATGACGCGCAGTTCGTCGGTGCCCAGGTCGGCCACGAGCACGTGGCGCTCGTCGGGGGCGGCGGCGCTGTGCGCGTGCGGCCCCTCCTGGCGGCCGGTGACCGGCCCGCTCCCGGTGTTGGCGAACTCCGCCGCTCCGGCGATGAGCGTGCCGTCCTTCCCCAGTCCGTACACGGTCGCCACGCCGTTGGCGTAGTTGGCGACCGTCAGCCGTGAGTCCACCGCGAGCACGTGGCAGGGCGATCCGCCGCCGGTGGGGGCCGAGCCCAGCTCGGTGAGCCGGGCCTGCCCGTCGACACGGAAGGCGGCGACGGTGCCCTCGGCGCGCTCGTTGACCGCGTAGACCGTGGGCGGGTCCTCGTGGAAGGCCAGGAAGGAGGGGCCCGGGGTGCGGGCGGCCACGCCGCCGTCGGCCATCTCCCCCGTCATGGGGTCGAACCAGACCCGGTAGATCCCGGCGCCCTCACCCGCAGGGTCGGAGTCGGGGGTGTAGGTGCCCACCAGCAGGAGCCGCCGTCCGTCCACCGCTTCGCCCACCAGGATCCCCGTTTCGCTCGCGCCCGTGCCTCACACCGTCAGTGGTCTAAACCACAGGGCGCATGCTACAGGCCGCCGTCCGGAACCGGGCGGTCGGCCCCGGGCCGACCCGGTGGGAGGACCGGTGGCGGGACATCAGCTCCCGGTACCGGCGACGGCGGCCAGGATGTACTCGGGACGCCTGAGGTCCTGCCAGGTGAAGCGGACGATCCTGGCGTCCGGATACCAGCGTTGAAGGGCGTTCTGCCGTTCCCGGTCCCGGGCGAGGGCTCGCGGGCTGCTGTGGGGGCCCAGGCCGTCGGCTTCGCCGATGAGCCTGGAGGCCTCCCACCAGAAGTCCACCACCGCGAGCGTCCTGCCCGACCCGTCCACGAAGCGGCGTTGCAGTTCGTCGGGGGGCAGGCCGCCGTCGACACAGACCAGGCGGATCCGTGTCTCCAGCGCGCTCTGGGACCGGGAGTCGGCCAGCGACCACCAGCGGCGGACGTTCACGCACCCCCTGCGCCGCCGGTTGGCCCTCTCCAGTTCCTCGAACTCCTCCTGCCTGACGAGCCCCTGGTTCAGAGCCGAGTCCATGAGGCACACGGCGGTGTCGCGGTCCACCCGAAGGAGGGTGTCGCGCAGGGTGCGGCCCGGACGGGTGACCCTGATGCAGCCACCGATCTCGGTGAGCTCCTCCGCAGGGGTGTCCCAGCTGTGCAGTGTGATGCCGGTGACGTGGCGCTGGGCCCCGAGCGCTGGGACGACCATGTGGGCCTCGCGGCCGTCCCAGCGCGGGAGCCCCTGCATACCCCACAGGAGCGCTGCGGTCTCACCTGCGGCGAAGGCGTGCGGGCCCAGGGCCAGCTGCGCGGCCATGACACCGGATCGCAGCCGGTCCGGGCTGCCCATGGGCGAGAGCAGCGAGCGCACGGCGTACACCTGCCGGTACGGCCGCCCCCACTCACCGCCGCGGAGCAGGCAGCGTATGTCGGTCTGGCGCAGTCCGTGGGCGCGGGCCTGCTGCCAGCTCAGGACACCGTACTGGCGCACCGCGGTTCCGGTGGCCGCGGGGAGGGGACCGCCCGGGCGTGGCGGGAGCTGTTCCATGCGACCACTGTCCGTCAGCCGGCTTCCGGGCGCCACAGGGTCGCCGTACCTGTGGACAACCCACTCCACCTTTGTTGATCTTGTACTTATAGCGAGTTTGGGCGCCCAAACTCGCTATAAGTACAAGATCAACCGGGAGGACGGCTACTTGCGGCCGACCGCCTTGGCGGCCTCGACGGCCTTCATGATGCGCTTGTCCGAGACCGGGTAGGCCGTGCGCAGCTCCTGGGCGAACAGGCTCACCCGGTACTCCTCCAGCATCCAGCGCAGCTCCACCACGTCCGGGTCGGCCGCGCGGCCGGGGCCGAGGCTCCCGCGCAGCCTGGCCACCGCCTGGCGCATCTGCTCGACCTTGGCCATGTTCACCTGGTCGCGGCGCGGGTTCTCCGGCAGCTTGTTCAACCGGTACTCCACTCCGCGCAGGTAGCGGTGGAGGTCGTCCAGGCGCGACAGGCCCGCCGCAGTGACGAACCCGTCCCCGACCAGGCCGGCGAGCTGGCCCTGCACGTCGTTGAGCGAGGGCAGCACGGCCAGGGACGTGGTGCCCTTGACCTTCTTGGACACCTTGCGCCACAGCACCAGGACGCGCGCGCTCTTGTCGAGGACCTCGGCGAGGGTGTCGCCGAGGTCGGCGCGCACCCGCTCGGCGAGCTTGTGGAAGTCCTCGCCGTTCCACACCGGGCCGCCCTCGCGGGCGAGCAGGTGGTCGACCGCGGCCGACTCGGCGTCGGCCAGCATCTTGCCGACCGAGCCGTGCGGGTTGTCGGCCAGGGCGAGCTTGTCGGGGTTGTTCAGGCCCTTGCTGACCACGTGCGCCACCGAGGGCACGGTGAGCAGCAGCAGGCGCCGGGTGCCCGCCCACATGGCGGCGCGCTGCTCGGGCCGGGTGTCGAAGATGCGGATCGCGACGCTGTCGCCCTCGTCCACCAGCGCCGGGTAGCCCTTCACCCCGGGGCCGAGCGACTTGCGCTCCAGGGTCTGCTCCAGCGGGCCGAAGTCCCAGGAGGTGATCCCCTTCTTCTCCACGCCCTTGGCCTCGGCGGAGATCGCCTCGCGCAGGCGCGGCTTGAGCTTGGTGCGCAGCTTCTCCAGGTCCTTGGACTCGGCCAGGGTGCGGCCCCGCTCGTCCACCGAGCGGAAGGTGATGCGCAGGTGGTCGGGCACCCGGTCGAGCTGGAAGTCGGCGGGGGTGATCCGCTCCCCCGCCATCTGGGTGAGCTCGGCGGCCAGCGCCTCGGTGAGCGGACCCGAGTAGGGGTCCAGTCCCTCCCGCGCCCGGGCCGCGTGGTCCGGGACGGGCACGAAGTTGCGCCGCAGCGGCTTGGGCAGGGACCGGATCATCGCGGTGACGAGTTCGTCGCGCAGGCCCCGGATCTGCCAGTCGAACCCGGTGTTGTCCACCTGGTTGAGGAACTTCACCGGGATGTGCACGGTGACGCCGTCGGAGTCGCTGCCCGGCTCGAACTGGTAGGTCAGCGGGAAGGTGAACTCGCCCTGGCGCCACACGTCCGGGTAGTCGTCCTCGTTGACGACGTCGACGCCCTCGTTGATGAGCTCCTCGCGGGTGAAGTCCAGCAGCTCGGGCTCGGTGCGGCGGGCCTTCTTCCACCAGGAGTCGAAGTGGGCGGCCGAGACCACCGAGTCCGGCACGCGCGCGTCGTAGAACTGGAACAGCGTCTCGTCGTCCACGACGATGTCGCGGCGGCGGGCGCGGTGTTCGAGGTCCTCCACCTCGTCCAGGAGCTTGCGGTTGTCGTGGAAGAAGTGGTGGCGGGTCTCCCAGTCGCCCTCGACCAGGGCGCGGCGGATGAACAGCTCCCGGGACAGCTCGGGGTCGATCCTGCCGTAGGACACCTTGCGCTGCACGACGATGGGCACGCCGTAGAGGGTGACGCGCTCGAAGGCCATGACGGCGCCGCGCTTGCGCTCCCAGTGCGGTTCGCTGTAGTGGCGCTTGACGATGTCCCCGGCCAGCTCCTCGGCCCACTCCGGCTCGATCTTCGCGACCATGCGGCCCCAGAGCTTGGAGGTCTCCACCAGCTCGGCGGCCATCACGAAGCGGGGCTGCTTCTTGAACAGCGCCGATCCGGGGAAGATCGCGAAGCGGGCGCCGCGCCCGCCCAGGTACTCGTGCTTCTCTGGGTCCTTGAGCCCCACGTGCGAGAGCAGCCCGGCCAGCAGCGACATGTGCACGCCGCGCGGGTCGGCGGCCTCCTCGCGCGGGCGCGGAACGTCGATGTCCATGGAGCGCAGCACCTGTCGGAGCTGGCTGTGGATGTCCTGCCACTCGCGTACGCGCAGGTAGTTGAGGTACTCCTCGCGGCACAGCCTGCGGAACTGGTTGCCCGACAGCTCCCGCTGCTTCTCGCGCAGGTGGTTCCACAGGTTGAGGAAGGCCAGGAAGTCCGACTCCTTGTCGGCGAACCTGGCGTGCGACTGCTGGGCCTGCTGCTGTTTGTCCGCGGGGCGCTCGCGCGGGTCCTGGATGGACAGGGCGGCGGTGATGACCAGCACCTCGCCCAGGCAGTCGCGCTCGTGCGCCTCCAGGACCATCCGGCCCAGGCGCGGGTCGACGGGCAGCTGGGCCAGCCGGCGGCCCGTCCGCGTGAGCCTGCGCTTGGCGCCGGAGGCGTCGGGGTGCAGGGCGCCCAGCTCTTCGAGGAGGTTGACGCCGTCCTTGATCTGGCGGTGGTCGGGGCCGTCCACGAACGGGAAGGCCGCCACGTCGCCCAGACCCAGGGAGGCCATCTGGAGGATGACCGAGGCCAGGTTGGTGCGAAGGATCTCGGGGTCGGTGTACTCGGGACGGGAAAGGAAGTCCTCCTCCGAGTACAGCCGGATGCAGATGCCCTCCGAGACACGGCCGCAGCGGCCCTTGCGCTGGTTGGCGGAGGCCTGGGAGACCGCCTCGATGGGCAGGCGCTGCACCTTGGTGCGGTGGGAGTAGCGGGAGATGCGCGCGGTGCCCGGGTCGATGACGTACTTGATGCCGGGGACGGTCAGGGAGGTCTCGGCGACGTTGGTGGCCAGGACGACGCGGCGTCCTCTGTGGGAGGACCACACGCGTCTTTGCTCGGAGACCGACAGGCGCGCGTAGAGCGGCAGGATCTCGGTGTTCGGGAGCTTCTTCTTCTCCAGGGCCTCGGCCGTGTCGCGGATCTCGCGCTCACCGCTGAGGAAGACCAGCACGTCGCCGGGGGGCTCGTGGCTGAGCTCGTCGACGGCGTCCAGGATGGCCTGGGTCTGGTCGCGGTCGGTGCCGCCGCCCGGGTTCTTCTCCTCCGGGTCGAGGATCTCCTCGGAGATGGGCCGGTAGCGGACCTCGACCGGGTAGGTGCGGCCGGAGACCTCGACGATGGGGGCGTCGTCGAAGTGGCGGGAGAAGCGCTCGGGGTCGATGGTGGCCGAGGTGATGACGACCTTGAGGTCGGGTCGCTTGGGCAGCAGCCGCTTGAGGTAGCCGAGCAGGAAGTCGATGTTGAGGCTGCGCTCGTGGGCCTCGTCGATGATGAGCGTGTCGTACTGGCGCAGCATGCGGTCGTGCTGGATCTCGGCGAGCAGGATGCCGTCGGTCATCAGCTTGACCAGCGTGCTCTCGCCGGAGGAGTCGGTGAAGCGGACCTTGTAGCCGACGGTCTCGCCCAGCGGGGTGCCGATCTCCTCGGCGATGCGCTCGGCGACCGTGCGGGCGGCCAGCCGCCGGGGCTGGGTGTGGCCGATGGTGCCCATGACGCCGCGCCCCAGCTCCAGGCAGATCTTGGGCAGCTGGGTGGTCTTGCCGGAACCGGTCTCACCGGCGACGATGACGACCTGGTTGTCCCGGATGGCCTCGGCGATGTCCTCGCGCCGGGCGCTGACCGGGAGTTCCTCGGGGTAGGTGAGCTCCGGGACCGCCTCGCGGCGCAGGTCCACGCGCAGGAGGGCCTCGTCGATGTCCCCGGCGATCTGGGCGGTGACCGAGGCGCGGCGGCGCTCGTCGCTGATCTTGGCCAGACCGTCGATACGCCGACGCAGCCGGTGGCGGTCCGAGGGCATGAGGTCGCGCAGCCGGGAGCGGAGTGTGTCCGCGGCGGGCGCGGGCGTGGTGGTGCTCATCAGTAGTCAAGGGTAGAAGGGGCGGCAACCGGTTTTCGCCGCCGGGACCGCGCCGACGCGGCGCGGCGCTCCGGCGCGTACGGGGCCTGGGGCACGTAGGAGCCAACGTCCGCCGGGCCCGGGTTGTTCCGAACGCCGTCCCGGCGGGCCCTCCGAGGCCGTCGGTGGGCGGATCGGCGGGAGGGAGGGCCATCGGACCCGCGGGGACCCGTCACGGGACTCACCCGCCCGCGGGCCGCCCGGCGCAGACCCGGATGCCCGGAACCGGCCGGATGTCTACGATGGTCCGCATGCCCCAGGACACGCGTAGCTCCCTCGTCGCCTCGGCACGGCAACTGCTGGACTCCGGCGGGATCGAGGCGGTGACACTGCGCGAGGTCGGGCGCCTGAGCGGGCTCTCCCATATGGCGCCCTACAAGCACTTCGCGGACAAGGAGTCCCTCCTGGCCGCGGTGGCGGCCAGGGAGCTGGAACGGCTGGGCGACATCATCGACCGCGCGGCGGGCCAGGCCTTCACCGCGCGGGAGGCCCTGCGGACGGTGCTGCACTCCTACACCGCCTGGGCCATGGACCACCCGGCGCGGTTCTCCCTCGTCTTCGGCACCTGGTCCGGGCCCCGGGAGGAGCTCGGGGCCGCGGCCCGGCGCACCCGGGCCTCCCTGACCGCGGTGGTCCGGCAGTGCCAGGTCGACGGGTCCCTCCCGGGCGGGGACACGGAGCGGCGCACCGCGCTGCTGCTGGCCGCCGTGCACGGCGCGGTGAGCCTGGCCATGGCCGGTCGCCTCAGCCCGGACAGGGGCGGCACCGACCCCGACGGCCTCGTCGACGACCTGCTGGAGCTGCTGGGCTCCGCCGCCGGGAAGCGGTAGGCGGCGGGGCCGCGCACTGCTCCCCGCCCGCCACGCAAGCAGGGCACCGTGGCGGGCGGGGAACGGATCAGCCGCGGTTCCTGACGCGGTCGCTCAGGCGGCGCACCAGCGAACGCCCCGCCGGCTTCCGCTCCCGCGCGAGTCCGGCGACGGCCTCCTCGACGGCCGCGGCCGTGTTCTCGGCGTGCTCCTCCAACATGGTGAGGTGGTCGCCCGGGACCTTGGCGCCGCTGCTCTGACCGGGCCACTCCCACCCCGTTTCGAGCACCTCGCCCGACGGGGTGCGGACCGGCTCCTCCGGGCAGACCTGCGTGACCGGGACCGGGAGGGGACCGGGCCGCCAGTCGGCGAACAGTCCCAGGTAGCCGCCCATGGCGGTCAGCCGGGCCGCGTCGAGGAGTTCGAACTCGCTGGCGCGCGCCATCACCGACTCCGTGACGATCGGCAGCGACGCCGCGACGAGCGGCAGCACGCCCGGTTCGCCCGGGACCGGCGTGTCCAGCAGCACCACCCCCGCGGGCGCGCGCCCGCGACGGTGCAGCTCCTCGGCGACGGCGTGCGCCACCCAGCCGCCCGACGACCGCCCCACCAGCACGAACGGCGCACCGTCCGCGGCCCGGAGCGCGGCGTCGGCCTGTCCGTTGACGAAGACCCCGGTGTCGGCGGGCAGCCGCTCCTCCGCGAGGAACCCGGGGGCGGGCAGGACGTGCACCCTTCGCCGCCCCCGCATCCCGGCCGTGAACCGGGCGAACTCCTGTGCGCCCGAGGTCATGACCAGGGACGGGAAGCAGACCAGGACCGGTTCCTCGGGGCCCGTGGAGAGCTGGACCGGCTCGACCGGCCACGGGTCCTCGGCGCGGACCACCGCCCGGCCCCGGGACGCGGCCCGGACCATCGCGACCGCGTCCTCCGGACGCCCGTCCGCGCAGGTGTCGCGGAACAGCCCCACCAGGGCGTCGGCCGGTTGCGCCGGCTCGGTCAGGCCGGCCGCCCCGGCCGAACCGGCCGGTTCGGCCGGGGCGCCGCCGGTGCCTCCGGCGGTCCCGCCGCCCATCTCCGCGTCCAGGTGGGCGGCCAGCAGCGCGGGGGTCCGGTGCTCGAACACCACGGCGGCGGGCAGCCGCAGCCCGGTGGCCTCACGCAGGTGGTTGCGGAGTTCGACCACCGTGAGGGAGTCGAAACCCGTCTCCAGGAAGTCCTGGTCCGCCTCCACGCGGTGTCCCGAGGGGTATCCGAGGATCTCGGCGGCGCGCGCGGCGACCAGCTCCTCCAGCAGGGCGCGGCGCTCGGCTCCGGCCCCGGCGGCACGCAGCTTCGCGACCGCGCCGGAACCGGCGTCGGACCGCCGCCCCTCCCGTGCCCGCACGAGTCCTCGCAGCAGGTGCGGGACGGCCTCGGGCGAGGTCGCGCGCGCCCGCAGGCCGGCCAGGTCCATCGGGACGGGGAGCAGGAGGGCCTGGCCGGTGTCCGCGGCGGCGTCCATGAGCGCGCACCCCTCGTCCCCGCCGATGGCCTCCACCCCCCAGAGCCGCGTCATGCGGGAGGTCTCGACGTCGCCGAGGCGTGCGGTCGCCTCGCTCGTGTCGGCCCAGCGCCCCCAGGCCAGCGACTGCGCGGGCAGCCCCAGGGAGCGGCGGTGGTGGGCGAGGGCGTCCATGAAGGAGTTGGCCGCCGCGTACCCTCCCTGGCCCGCCGAGCCGAGCACCCCGGCCGCCGAGGAGAACAGCACGAAGGCGTCCAGGTCGCGGTCGGCGGTGGCCGTGTGCAGGTTCCACGCACCGTCGACCTTGGGGCGCAGGACCCGCTCCAGGGCCCGGGCGCCGATCCGGGTGACGGTGGCGTCGTCGACCACACCCGCGGAGTGGAACACTGCGGTGAGCGGATGGTCGTCGGGCACCGTGTCCAGGAGCTCGCGCAGCTCCTCGGGGTCGGCGACGTCGCAGGAGGCGACGGTCACCTGCGCGCCCAGGGCGCCCAGTTCGTCCACGAGTTCCCGAGCGCCGGGAGCACCGGCGCCGCGGCGTCCCACCAGCAGCAGGCGGGTGACGCCGTGCCGTACGACCAGGTGGCGGGCGACGAGGGCGCCGACCGTGCCGGTACCGCCGGTGACCAGGACCGTACCGCCGGGGCGGAAGCGCGTGGCCATGCCCAGCACGACCTTGCCGACGTTGCGCCCCTGCTGCATGAGGCGGAAGGCGTCGACCGCCCGCTCGACGGGGTAGCGGGTGACCGGGACACCGGGTAGCTCCCCCTTCTCCAGGAGCGGCAGGATCGCCGCGAAGGCGCGCTGGACGCGCTCGGGGGGAAGGACTGACAGGTCGAAGGCCCGGTACAGGACGCCGCCGTGCTCGGACGCCACCCGTTCGGGGTCGCGGAGCTCGTTGTGTCCCAATTCCACGAATCTTCCCGTGGGCGCCATGAGCCGCAACGACGCGTCGATCGCCTCTCCGGTGAGGGCGTTGAGTACGACGTCGACGGGCGGGGCGCTCGCGCGGAAGCGCTCCTCGAAGTCGAGGCGACGCGAGTGCGCGAGGTGCTCCTCCGCGATCCCCTGCTCCCGTAGCATCCGCCACTTCTCGGGGCTGGCGGTCGCGAGGACCCGGGCACCCAGGTGCCGTGCCAGATGCAGTGCGGCCTGTCCCACTCCCCCGGCCGCCGAATGGACGAGGACCTGCTCGCCCGCCCTGAGACCGGCCTCCTCCACCAGCGCGATGTAGGCGGTCAGGTAGACGGCGGGCACCGCGGCGGCGGAGGCGTCGTCCCATCCCTCGGGTACGGGGGCGACGAGTCCGCGCCGAGCGATGGCGACCGGTCCGAAGGCGCCGGGGAACAACCCCATCACCCGGTCGCCCGGCGCGAGGTCGTCGACGTCCGGGCCGACCCCGATGACCGTGCCGGTCCCCTCGTGTCCGATACTCACGGGACCGGGGTGCATGCCCATGGTCATCAGTACATCCCGGAAGTTGACCCCGGCCGCGCGAACCGCGACACGGACCTCGCCGGGGGCCAGCGCCCGGTGCTGGTCGGGGTCGGGGACGGGGGCGAGCCCGTCGATCCTTCCCGGGACGCGCACGTCCAGCCTCCAGTCCGTGCGGCGCTGCGGCAGGTGGAGACCGCCGCGGTCCGGGCGGCGGGCCTCAGCCAGGCGGGGGACGTACAGACGACCGTCTCGGACGGTCACACGGGGCTCCCCCGTCGCGGCGGCGGCCGCGATGAGGGAGGTGTCGGGCCTGTCGATGTCCAGGAGCAGGAAGCGTCCGGGGTTCTCGGTCTCCGCGGAGGTGATGAGTCCCCACACGGCGGCTCCGGACAGGTCCACGGGTCTTTGCGCCGAGTCGTCGGGGAGCCGTACCGCGCCGTCGGTGACGACCACGATCCTGGTGTCCCCGAGGCGTCCGTTATCCACCCACGCGAGTAGGAGGGCCAGGACGCGGTGGAGCTCGGCGCGGACGTGGTCGGGTGCCTCCCCGTCACCGCCGCCCGCGGGTACGACGACCAGCTCCGGCGCGGGCGCGCCCGCCTCCAGGGCGGTCTCCAGGGCGGCCGCGTCGGGATACCGCGTCACACCCTCGGGGCCTCCGGCACCGACGGTCGCCCACGTGTCGGTGCGAAGCGTACGCGCGTCGCTCCCGCCCACGGGCCCGGCCGCTTCCGTCCAGTCCTGTTGGAAGAGGGCGGGCGGCTCGGCGGCGACCGGGGCCTCTCGCACCGTCAGGCGGTCGATCGACAGGACCGGTGCGCCGTCGGCGTCCGCGTGGACCACCGACCACGTGTCACGGCCGGTCCTGGTGACACGGGTCCGCAGCCTCGTGGGCGCGGCGGACGAGTGGAGGCGCACGCCCCGCCAGGCGAACGGCATCGGAGATCGTCGTTCACCGCTCCCGGTGAGGTGGTGCAACAGCAGCGCGTGCAGGCCGGCGTCGGTCAACGTGGGATGGGGGCCCGCCATGCCGGGGGCATCGTCCGGCAGGATGTCGAGTTCGGCCTCGCTCCCCACTCCGGCGCCGTCCTCCCACGCGGCGCGCAGGCCCTGGAAGGAGGGTCCGTAACCGTAGCCGAGCGCGGAGAAACGCGCGTAGGCCTCCCCCACCGGCAGCGGAGCCGCGTCCGCGCGGGGAGGCTCGGCGGAGGACGGCTCCTCACCGGTCTCCGGGACGAGTTCCCCCTCTGCGTGCAGGGTCCACGCGTCGTCGCCCGGGGGAAGCGACAGCACCCGCACAGCCCGGGCTCCGTCACCGTCCGGAGGGTCGACCACGATCTGGATCTGGAGCCCCGTCCCGTTCTCGCCCGGCGGCACCTCCACCGGTGCCCGCAGCGTGAGGTCGGCGACCTCGGGACACCCGCACTCGCGTCCCACGTGGAGTAGGAGCTCCAGCATGGCCGTGCCCGGCAGCAGGGCCCTGTCGCCGAGGGCGTGCTCGGCCAGCCACGGGTGGCGGTCGACGTCGAGCAGGCCGGTGAACACCGTCTGCCCGGTGCCGGCGACGGGAACGCGCGCGCCGAGGAGGGGGTGCCCGGCGTCCCCCACCCCGAGGGCGGCGGGCTCCGCGAAGGTCCGGGGCTCGGGGAGCCAGTAGCGGTGGTACTGGAACGGGTACGTGGGCAGTTCCACGGGCGGGGTGTCGCATCCGCCGCCGAGCACCCGGTTCCAGTCGACATCGACACCGCGACAGTGCGCCTCGGCCAGCACCGTCTGGAACCGTGTGGGCTCGTCCCTGCCACGATGCAGCGTTTCCAGGACCACGTGACCGAAGCGTTCGCGGTCCTCCAGGGTCTGCTCGATGGCCAGGGTCAGCACCGGATGCGGGCTGATCTCGACGAACGTGTCACTCTGGCGTGCGACGCGGTCGACCACCGGGGCGAGAAGCACGGGATGGCGCAGATTCCGGTACCAGTAGTCCGCGTCGAGTGATGTACCCGCCACCGCCTCTCCGGCCGGCACGGCTCCCGGCGTCCACTCGGTTCCGGAGGCGACGGTCGAGTGGAACGGGACCCTTCCCCTCCTCGGCCGGATACCGGCCAGGTCGGCGCGCAGCCTGTTCCCGATCCGTTCGACCTGGGCGGAGTGGGAGGCGTAGTCGACGTCGACGCGGCGCACGCGCGCGTCACCTTCCGCGCAGGCGCGGACGAGTTCCGTGATAGCGTCGCCGTCCCCCGAGACGACGGTCGACTCGGGACCGTTGACCGCGGCCACCCCGATTCGTCCCCGCCACGGGACGATCAGTTCGGCGGCCCGCTCGGGGGCGCACGCCAGTGCGGCCATCCCCCCGTGTCCGGCAAGCTCCTTGAGGGCCTGGCTGCGGAGTGCGACGACGCGCGCGCCATCCTCCAGTGTCAGGGCCCCCGCCACGCACGCCGCGGCGATCTCCCCCTGCGAGTGGCCGACCACGGCGGCGGGTTCCACACCGGCGGAGCACCACACCCTCGCCAGTGACACCATCACCGCCCACAACACGGGCTGCACCACGTCCACGCGGGCACCCTCACCGGCCACCGCGGGAGCTTCGGGATCACCGCGCAGTACGGCGCCCAGGGACCAGTCGACGAAGGGGACGAGTGCCTTCTCGCACTCGACCACGGCGTCGGCGAACACCTCCGAGGACAGCAGCAGCCCGCGGGCCATCCCCACCCATTGGCCGCCTTGGCCGGGGAACACGAACACGGGGGCGACGGCCCGGCCGCCACGGGCGGCCGTGCCGGTGACGACCCCCTCGGCCCGGCTCCCGTCGGCCAGCGCGCGCAGGCCCTCCATGAGCTCCGTGTGCCCGGTGCCGACGACCGCGGCCCGGTGGGCGAAGGCGGTCCGGGTGGTGGCGAGTGCCCGGGCGACCTCGGAGGCGTCCGGTGCGTCGCCGCCCGACGCGGTGAGGCCCTCCAGGTGTGCGCGCAGGCGCGCGGCCTGCTCCCTCAGCGCCGGTTCGGTGCGCGCGGACAGGACCCACGGCCGGGGTCCCTCCACCAGCGGCCGGGGACCGGCCTCCTCCCACTCGGCCGGGACCTCCTCGGGGGCCTCCTCCACGATCACGTGCGCGTTGGTCCCGCTGACGCCGAAGGAGGACACCCCGGCCCGGCGCACCCGCTCGCCCCGCTCCCACCGGCGCGGCTCGGACAGCACCCGCAGCCGTCCCGACGACCAGTCCACGTGCGGTGTGGGCTCGTCCGCGTACAGGGTCCGCGGCAGCACGCCGCTCTGGAGGGACAACACCATCTTCATGACGCCGGCCACCCCCGCGGCGGCCTGGGTGTGGCCGATGTTGGACTTGAGCGAACCCACGCCCACCGTCCCGGAGTCCCGGCCCGGGCCGAACACGTCCATCAGGGCCTGGGCCTCGATCGGGTCGCCCAGTTCGGTCCCCGTGCCGTGCGCCTCCACGGCGTCGATGTCGCCCGCGGACAGGCCGGCGTCGGCCAGCGCCGAGCGCACCACCCGCACCTGGGCCGGGCCGCTGGGGGCCGTCAGGCCGTTGGACGCGCCGTCCTGGTTGATCGCGCTCCCACGGATCACCGCCAGCACACGGCGTCCGTGGCGGCGGGCGTCGGACAAGCGTTCCAGGACCAGCGCACCCGCGCCCTCGGAGAATCCCGCGCCGTCCGCTCCCGCGCCGAACGCCTTGCAGCGGCCGTCGGCTGCGAGTCCGCCCTGCCTGGCCATCTCCGTGAACAGCGACGGCCCCGTCATGACCGTGGCGCCGCCCGCCAGCGCGAGGGAGCACTCGCTCCGGCGCAGGGCGCGGACGGCCAGGTGCACGGCCACCAGCGAGGAGGAGCAGGCCGTGTCCACCGTCAGTGCCGGGCCCTCCAGTCCCAGCGTGTACGCCACCCTCCCGGAGGCGACGCTCGTGGCGGTACCCGTCATCAGGTACCCCTCGGCCTCCTCCGGGACCGGGAGCGAGCCCGAGGTCGAGCCCTTGGCGTAGTCGCTGACGCTGATCCCCGTGAACACCCCGGTCGGGCTGCCCGCGAGGGAGGAGGGGTCGATCCCCGCGCGCTCGACCGCCTCCCACGACACGTGGAGCATGAGGCGCTGCTGCGGGTCCATGGCCGCCGCCTCACGCGGCGAGATCCCGAAGAAGTCCGCGTCGAAGCCCGCCACGTCGTCCAGGAAGCCGCCCCAGCGCCTCGATCCCAGCCGGTCCGCCAGGGCGTCCAGGTCCCATCCCCGGTCGGTGGGCGGGTCGCCGACCGCGTCCACCCGGTCCTCCAGCAGGCGCCACAGCGCCTCCGGGGAGTCCGCCCCTCCCGGCAGCCGGCATCCCATGCCCACGATCGCGATCGGCTCGGAGTCGCGCGAGCGCAGGTCCTCCAGTTCGGCGCGCGTACGGCGCAGGTCGGCGGTCACCCGTTTGAGGTAGTCGAGGAGTCGGGCGTCTTCCGTCATGGTGTTGACTCACCGTTTCGCGTTGTCCACGGACCCGGGGCCAGGCGTGGAGGGGTGCTTGGAGCGGGGGATCGGGTAAGTACGGGCCGATACGGGTCAGCCGCCCAGGGCGTCGTCGATGAACGCGAACAGCTCTTCCCTGCTCGCGGACTCCAGGTCGTGGTCCCCGCCGGGGGCCTGGGGGGAGAGCCGCTCGAGCAGTCCGCGCAGCCGCCGGGCGACGGCTTCGCGGTCCAGGGCGGAGCCCTCGTGTTCGGCCAGGGCGGCCTCGATGCCGTCGATCCGCGTCATCACGACCTGCTCGGTGTCACCGAACAGCCGCCCCTCCAGGTGGTGGGCGAGCGCCACGCACGTCGGGTAGGAGAAGGCGAGCCCCGAGGGCAGACGGAGCCCCGTGAGCGTGGCGAGCCGGTTGCGGAGTTCGACGGCGGTCACCGAGTCCATGCCCAGGTCCTTCAGGCCGCGGTCGACGTCGAGCGCGTCACCGGAGGGATAGCCGAGGATGGCGGCCACGTGCTCGCACACGTGGTCGGTGAGGACCCTCCGGCGCTCGGCGCGTCCCAGCCCGGACAGCCGTGCCTCCAGACCGCCCGCGACGGCCTCACCGGCCCCGGGCCCACCGGTGCCGGCGGCCCCCAGGCCGTCGATGAGCGGGCTCGGCCGGTTGGCGGTGAACGCGGTACGGAACCGCGGCCAGTCGACGGCGGCGACGGCGAGCGCGGGCAGGTCCCGGTCGAGGGCGTGCCCGAACGCCGTGACGGCGGCCTCCGGGTCCATGGTCGGCAGGCCGTGGCGGCTCAGGAGGGCGGCGACAGCCCCGTCCTCGGCCATGCCGCCGCCCGCCCAGGCCCCCCACGCCACCGACGTGGCGGGCAGCCCGAGTGCGCGGCGGTGGTGCGCGAACGCCTCGCAGAACGCGTTGCCCGGCGCGTAGTTGCCCTGCCCGGACACGCCGAAGACGGCGGAGACCGAGGAGAACAGGACGAAGGCCGACAGGTCCGCGTCCCGGGTGAGTTCGTGCAGGTGCACGGCCCCGTCGGCCTTGGCGCGCAGGGCGCGGGCCACCTGGTCGGGGGTGAGCGAGTCGATCGCGCCGTCGTCCAGGGAGGCCGCCGTGTGCACGACCGCGCGGAGCGGGTACTCATCGGGGACCTCCTCCATAACCTCGGCGAGGGCGGCCCGGTCGGCGATGTCGCACGCGGCGAACGTCACCCGGGCTCCCTCCGCCCGCAGCTCGGCCTCCAGTTCCCCGGCCCCGGGCGAGCCCGCCCCGCGGCGGCTCACAAGGAGCAGGTGTTCGGCGCCGCGCCGGGCGAGCCAGCGCGCGGTGTGCGCCCCCAGCGCCCCGGTTCCGCCCGTGACCAGGACGGTTCCGGAGGGCTCCCAGCGGCGTACCGCCCGGATCCGGCTCAGCGGTGCCCGCTTGAGTCGGCGGGCGAGGATCCGGTCACCGCGGACCGCGATCTGGTCCTCACCGTCGGAGCGCTCCCCCGCCAGGACCGAGGCCAGTACCTCACCGGCCCCGGGTGCGTCGGCGGCGGGCAGGTCGACGAGGCCGCCCCAGCGGTCGGTGTGCTCCTGGGCGGCGACCCGTCCGAGTCCCCACACGAGTGCGGCGGCGGGATCGGTCACCCCGTCCCCGGCCGTGACCGCTCCCCGTGTCACGCACCACAGGGGTGCGGTGATCCCGGCGTCGCCGAGGCCCTGCATGAGCAGGACGGTGCGCCGGTGCCCGGCGGCCTCGGTGGGCCGGGGCACGGACCTCTCCGTACGGGCGCCGGCCAGGGCGGACGCCGAGAGGACTCCGACGACGGAACCGGCCTCCTGTGCGGCCTTGGCCGCGAGGCTCGCCATGGAGGCGCGGTCGGCGTCGGCGGGCACGTCCACCGTCCGGACGCGGTGGCCGCGCGAGCCCAGCGCCGCGGCGCAGTCGGCGACGGCGGGGTCGGCCGGGTCGGAGTCGAACAGCAGCCAGGTCCCGGCCGGTCCGGGGCGGCCCGTGCCCGCGTCCACGGGCACCCAGTCCTCCTCGTAGGACCAGTCGTCCAGCGGGTCCGCCGCCCGGGGGCCGGAGGGCGTCCGCCCCGGGGACACGGGGCCGGCCGCGACGGCGGGGTCCCGCCAGTACCGCTGGTGCTGGAAGGCGTAGGTGGGCAGGTCGACGACACTCCGCCGACCGCCGTACACCTGGTCCCAGTCCAGGTCGACGCCGTGCGCGTGGGCCTCTGCCAGCGAGGTCAGGAAGCGTTCGGTGCCGCCCTCCCCCCGGCGGATCGTGCCCAGGACCACCGTGTCCCGGGCCTCCGACTCCTCGGAGGTCTCCTGTATGGCGGGGGCGAGCACGGGGTGCGGGCCGACTTCGACGAACATGTCGTACCCGTCGTGGAGGAGGGCGCGGGTCGCCCGTGCGAACTCGACCGTGCTGGAGAGGTTGCGGTACCAGTACTCGGCGTCCATCCCGGTGGACTCCAGCCTGCCGCCGGTGAGGGTGGAGTACACGGGGATGTCGGGCCGTCTCGGGGTGATCCCGGCCAGTGACGTGGTGACGCGCTCGCGCAGGCGCTCCACGTGGGGCGTGTGCGAGGCGTAGTCCACCGCGATCATCCGCGCGTGGACGCCTTCGGCCTCGTACCGCTCGACCAGCGCGCGCACCGCCTCGGCCTCACCCGCCACGACCGTGGCCGCCGGGCCGTTGACGACCGCCACGTGGACCTTCCCGTCCAGCGTGGCGACGCGTTCGCGGACCTGGTCCGCCGACCGGGCGACCGAGGCCATCGCCCCGGTGCCCGAGAGCTCCAGGACCGCCTGGCTGCGCAGCGCCACGACCTTCGCGGCGTCTTCGAGGGAGAGTGCGCCGGCCACGCAGGCGGCGGCGATCTCGCCCTGGGAGTGTCCCACCACGGCCGCCGGGCGCACACCGTGGGTGCGCCACAGCTCGGCGAGGGAGACCATCACGGCCCACAGCACCGGCTGGACCACGTCCACGCGTTCCAGGGAGGCACCTCCCTCCTTCCCCCGCAGCACCGAGGTCAGCGACCAGTCCACGTGCGGGGCCAGCGCCTCCTCGCACTCGGCCATCCGCCGGGCGAAGGCCGGCGAGGAGTCCAGGAGTTCCACGGCCATGCCCTCCCACTGGCCGCCCTGGCCCGGGAAGACGAAGACGGGCTCGCGGTCGCCCCTGGCCACGCCGAACACCACACCGGGGTGCGGACGCCCCTGGACCAGGGCGTCCAGGGCGTCCAGGTACCCCTCACGGCCGTCGGCGACGACGACGGCCCGGTGCTCCAGCGCGGAGCGGGTGGTGGCCAGCGACCAGCCGACGTCCGCGAGATCGGCCCCCGGCCGGTCCCGCAGGTGGTCGCGGAGCCGCGCCGCCTGTCCGCGCAGGGCGGCGCCGTCACGCGCCGAGAGCCTCCAGGGCCGGGGGCCGGCCGTGCGGCCGGGGCGCGGAGCTTCCTCGGGGGCGTCCTCGGGAGCCTGCTCGACGATGACGTGGGCGTTGGTCCCGCTCATCCCGAACGAGGACACGGCGGCCCGTCTCGGCCGGTCAGTCCGCGGCCAGGAGCGCTCCTCCGTGAGCAGCCGGACCGCCCCCGCCGACCAGTCCACGTGCGGTGTGGGCTCGTCCGCGTGCAGGGTGCGCGGCAGCACGCCGTTCTGGAGGGACAACACCAGCTTGATGAGTCCCGCGACCCCGGCCGCGGCCTGGGCGTGGCCCACGTTGGACTTGAGGGAGCCCAGCCACAGCGGCCGGTCCGCGGACCGGTCCTGGCCGTAGGTGGCCAGCAGCGCCTGCGCCTCGATGGGGTCGCCCAGCGTGGTGCCCGTGCCGTGCGCCTCGACCAGGTCGATGTCGCCTGGTCCCAGACCGGTGTCGGCCAGGGCCTTGCGGATGACCCGCGCCTGGGAGGGGCCGTTGGGCGCGGTGAGGCCGTTGGAGGCACCGTCCTGGTTGACCGCGCCGCCCCGGACGAGCGCCAGGACGCGGTGGCCCCTGCGGCGGGCGTCGGACAGGCGCTCCAGGACGACCATGCCCACGCCCTCGGCGAAGCCGGCTCCGTCGGCGTCCGCTCCGAACGCCTTGCACCGGCCGTCCGGTGCCAGCCCCTTCAGGTGGGTGAACTCCGTGAGCGGCCCCGGTGAGGACATGACCGTCGCCCCGCCCGCCAGCGCGAGCGAGCACTCGCCCGCGCGCAGGGCGTGCACGGCCAGGTGCACGGCCACCAGGGAGGAGGAGCAGGCGGTGTCCAGCGTGATCGCGGGGCCGGTGAGTCCCAGGGTGTAGGACAGGCGGCCGGAGGCGACGCTGAGCGCCGTCCCCGTCATCGCGAACCCGTCCTCCGGCGCCTGGTCCAGCCGCGGCCCGTACTCGGACGTGAGCGTGCCGACGTAGACGCCGGTGTCCGAGCCCGAGAGCGAGGACGGCGCGATCCCGGAGCGCTCCAGGGACTCCCACGCCACTTCGAGCAGCAGGCGCTGCTGCGGGTCCATGGCCTCGGCCTCGCGGGGGGAGATCCCGAAGAGTCCGGGGTCGAAGTCGCCCGCCGCGTCGAGGAAGGAGCCCTGGGACATCGCGGAGCGGGGCGCGCCGCCCTCCTCGCCGAGAAGCGACGGAACGTCCCAGCCGCGGTCGTCGGGCAGCGGGCCCACCGTCTCGCGACCGTGCGAGAGCAGGTCCCACAGGTCCTCGGGCGAGTCGACGCCGCCCGGCAGGCGGCAGCCCATCCCCACGATGGCGATCGGCTCACGGGAGGCGGTCCGGTCGGCTTCCTCCCGCAGCCGCGCGTTCTCCTTCAGCGCGGATCGGAGTGCCGCAACCAGTTGGTGGTCATCGGTAGTCATCTGCCGTCTCCTGTCCACTGGGGGATGCGTGGCCGTCGCCCTTCAGGGCGAGGTTCACGAGATCCTCGACCCCCATCGCATCGATGCTGCTCTCGTGTGATCCGGCGTCATCGACGGATGTGTCGGTGTCGGCGTGCCCTCGCTGAGCGGCCTCCGGCTGGTCGGGTACCAACAGGCCCGCCAGCGCGAGCGCGAGCGCGCGCGGGGTCGGGTGGTCGAAGACGGCGGTGGCCGGAACGCGGACCCCGACCGCGGCGCCGAGCCGGTTGCGCAGCTCCAACCCGGTGAGCGAGTCCAGTCCCAGGTCGGTGAAGGGCCGGTCGGCGGACACACGGGAGGGTCCGGCGTCGGGTCCGTGGCCCAGGACCACGGCGGTGTGCGAGCGGACCTCGGCGAGCAGGGCGCGGTCCCGCTCGGCCCCCGACAGCGCGGCGAACCGCTCGGCGGCGGTGTCCGCGCCGTCCGCCGGGGTGTCCTGAACGTCCTGGGCGCCCTGGGTGGTCCGAGTCCCCTGGGTGGTCGGTCCCACCAGGCCCCGCAGGACGCCGCCACCGGTGCCGGCGGTGTCGAACAGGGCGGGGACGCCGTTGACCATGTCCCACAGCAGAGCGGTGTCCAGGTGCCGCAGGGCCTCCTCGGCGGGCATCGGGAGCAGGCCGCCCCGGCTGAGGACGCCGAGGTCGCTGTCGTCCAGGTGACCGGTCATGCCGCTGGCACCGGCCCACAGCCCCCACGCCAGCGAGGTGGCGGGCAGTCCGCGCTCGTGGCGGTAGTGGGCCAGGGCATCGCAGAAGACGTTGGCCGCGGCGTAGTTGGCCTGACCCGCGTTGCCCAGGACTCCGACGGCCGACGAGAACAGCACGAACGCTCCCAGGTCCGCCCCGGAGGTCAGCTCGTGCAGGTTCCACGCGGCGTCGACCTTGGGCCGCAGCACCCTGTCGACCTGCTTCGACGTGAGCGAGGTGACGGTGGCGTCGTCGAGCACGCCGGCGGTGTGCACGACCGCACCGAGGGGGCGGTCGTCGGGGATCCCGTCCAGGACCCGCTCCAGGTCCTTCCGGTCCGCGGCGTCGCAGGCGACCACCTCCACCCGGGCTCCGAGTGACTCCAGTTCGGCGGTGCGCGCCTCCTGACCCTTCGCCTCGGGACCGCTCCGGCTGACGAGCAGCAGGTCGCGCACCCCGTAGCCGGTGACCAGGTGGCGCGCCACCCGGTGTCCCAGGGTGCCCGTACCGCCCGTGACCAGCGTGGTGCGCTCCTGCGGGAAGGGCGCCGGAACGGTCAGGACGAGTTTGCCGACGTTCTCACCGCGTTGGAGGGAGCGGAAGACCTCCTTGGCCTCGCGGAGATCGTGGGCCGTGGTCGGAAGGGGCCGGATCGTGCCGCTGGTGAACAGCTCCATGATCCGTCCCAGCATCTGACCGATCCGCTCGGGAGCCACCTCGGTCAGCTTGAACGCCTCGTAGCCCCGTCCTGGAAAGGCCTCGGCGACCTCTTCCTCGGAACGGACGTCGGTCAGCCCCATCTCCACGAAGCGGCCGCCCGGGCCCTCGCCGTCACCCGGCGAGCGCAGCAGTCGCAGGGACGCGTCCACGAACTCGCCGCTGAGCGAGTTGAGGACCACGTCCATCCCGCGCCCGCCGTTGGCGGCACGCAGACGCTGCTCGAACTCCAGGTCACGGGAGGAGGACAGCCGCTTCTCGTCGAGTCCGTACTCGGCCAGTCCCGCCCACTTGTGAGGGCTCGCGGTGCCGAACACGCGTGCCCCCATGTGCTGGGCGAGTTGGACGGCCGCGGTTCCCACACCGCCCGCGGCGGCGTGCACCAGGACGCTCTCCCCCGGACGCACCGCGGCCAGGTCCACCAGTCCGTAGTAGGCGGTCAGGAAGGCGACCGGAACGGCCGCCGCCTGTTCGAAGGTCCATCCGCCGGGGATGCGGGCGAGCTTGCGGCAGTCAGCGACCGTGATCGGCCCGAACGCGCCGTCGAACATGCCCGCCACCCGGTCGCCCGGGGCCAGGTCCGTCACCTCGGCACCGGTCTCCAGGATGGTCCCGGAACCTTCGAGGCCGATCCCCGTCTCCCCCTCGACCAGGCCGAGTGCCACGACCACGTCCTTGAAGTTCACCCCGGCGGCACGGACGGCGACGCGGACCTCGTGGGGTCCGAGCTCTCCCCCGGCCTCGGGCGCCGACAGCAGCTCCAGGTTCTCCAGGGAGCCGGGACGGCGGGTGTCCAGCCGCCACAGCGCGTCGGGGGGTGTCAGCTTCTGGTCGTCGCCGGCCCTGACCAGCCGGGGCACCAGGAGCGCACCCGAGCGCAGCGCCATCTGCGGTTCGTCGAGCTCGACCGCTTCGGCCAGGACCCGGTGGGAGTCCTCCGACCCGTCGGAGTCCACGAGCACGAGGCGCCCGGGGTGCTCCCGCTGGGCCGCCCGCAGCAGGCCCCACACCGGGGCCGCGGCGAGCCCGGTGAGCCGGGTCCCCGGGTCGGTGGCCACCGCGCGCCAGGTCACCACCACCAGCCGGGCGTGGTCGGTACGCGGGTCGGTCAGCCAGGAACGGACGGTCTCCAGGACGGATTCCAGGCCCTGGCGGACGGACTCGGGCACCGAGGCGTCCTCGGAGTAGACGGCCGCGGCGGGCAGTTCGGTGAAGACCACCGGCGGCACCGTGCCGTCCAGGTCGATCTCCCTCAGATCGGGCAGACCGGTGGGCACGGAAGGGGCGGGGTCGGGCGCGACGGCCCTCTCCCACACCAGCTCGTACAGGCCCGGCAGCTCGGAGGGATCGCGCTCGGGAAGGGCGTCCGCGTCCAGCGGGCGCATGACCAGTTCGTCCACGGCCACGACCGGGTCTCCGGCGTCGTCGAAGACGTGCAGGCGGTAGCGGTCGGCCCCCAGTTCGGTGGCGCGGACACGCAGGCGGCCGGACACCGCGCCGTCGGCGGCGGCACGCACCCGTACCCCCGACCAGGCGAAGGGAACCGTCAGGGCGCGTTCGTCGGTGCCGCCGTACAGCAGGACCCCGTGCAGGGCGGCGTCCACCAGGGCCGGGTGGGGGCCGTGGAAGGGACCGCCGGTGTGGGGCACGTCGGGCAGTTCGATCTCGGCCAGGAGGTCGTCCCCGCACCGCCACACGCCCCGCAGTCCCTGGAAGAGCGGACCGTAGGCGTAGCCGCGCCGGGCCAGACGGGTGTAGTCGGGCCACACGGTCACCGACTCGGCGTCGGCCGGAGGCCACGAGGTGTCCGCCGATGCGGCACCGTCCGTGCCGGAGTGCTCGGCGTCGAGCGCCGGTCCCTCGGCCAGGGCGCCCGAGGCGTGCCGGGTCCAGGGCGCGTCCGACGCGGCGTCCCCGGGCCGTGCGTGGACGTGCACCTCGCGCCGTCCCTGTTCGTCGCGGACGCCCACGGTGACCTGGAGCCTGGCACCCGCGCCGCGCGTCAGGACCAGCGGCGCCTCCAGGGCCAGGTCGGCCACGGCGGTGGCGCCGACCCGGTCGGCCGCGTGCGCGGCCAGGTCCACCAGAGCCGTGCCCGGCACGACGATCCGGCCGAGGATGCCGTGGTCGCGTACCCAGGAGTGGTCGTCGAGGCCGATGCGGCCGGTGAACACGGTGCGCCCGTCGGCCAGCGCCAGTCCTCCGTCGAGCAGCGGCCGCGCGACCGCCTCCGGGGCGGCCTCGACCAGGGTGGACGGAACCACCCAGTGGCGTTCGCGCTGGAAGGGGTCGTCGGGAACGATGACCGGGGCGCTCTCGTCGGCCACGCCCTCCAGCACCACGTGCGCGTTGGTGCCGCTGATCCCGAAGGAGGACACCGCGGCACGGCGCGGGCGCCCGGTGTCCGGCCACGGTTCCGGTTCGGCGAGCAGCCGCACGCCGCTGCCGTCCCAGTCGACCTTGTCGGTGGGCTCGTCGGCGTGCAGCGTCCTGGGCAGGCGCCCGTGCCGCAACGCCTCCACCGTCTTGATCACCCCGGCCACCCCGGCAGCCGCCTGTGAGTGCCCGATGTTGGACTTGAGCGAGCCCAACCGCAGATCCTCGTGGGAGCCGTCTCGCGCCCGGCCGTACACCGAGATCAGCGCCTTGGCCTCGATCGGGTCGCCCAGCCTGGTGCCCGTGCCGTGCGCCTCCACGGCGTCCACCTCGCCGGGTTCCACTCCGGCTGACGCCAGGGCCTGCCGGATCACCCGTTCCTGGGACTCCCGGTTGGGTGCGGTCAGGCCGTTGCTGGCGCCGTCGGAGTTGACCGCACTGCCCTTGAGCAGTGCCAGGACCGGGCGTCCTGCGCGGCGGGCACGCGAGGCGCGCTCCAGCAGGAGCACACCCGCGCCCTCGGCCCAGGCGGTGCCGTCGGCCGACGCCCCGAAGGCACGGCAGCGACCGTCCGGAGACAGTCCGCGCTGGGCGGAGAACTCCAGGAACATGCCGGGGGTGGCCATGACGGTGGCTCCGCCTGCCAGGGCCATCTCGCACTCGCCGCGCCGGATGGCCTCGGCTCCCTGGTGCAGGGCCACGAGGGAGGACGAGCAGGCGGTGTCGATGGTCATCGCCGGACCGCGCAGGCCCAGGACGTAGGCGATACGGCCCGAGGCCACGCTCAGGGTGCTGCCGGTGAGCCGGTACCCCCCGTCGTTCTCCGTGCCCTGGTCGGCCAGGCGCGGCCCGTACTCGGTGGGCATGGCGCCGATGAACACGCCGACCTGGCGTTCACGCAGGTCGTCCGTGCTCATGCCGGCGCGCTGGACCGCCTCCCAGGAGGTCTCCAGCAGCAGCCGCTGCTGGGGGTCCATGGCGTCGGCCTCGCGGGGGCTGATCCCGAAGAAGCCGGGGTCGAACAGGTCCGCGTCGTACAGGAATCCGCCCGAACGCGTGTAGGTGCGGCCGGGGGTGCCGGGTTCGGGGTCGTAGATGCCCTCCAGGTCCCAGCCGCGGTTGTCGGGGAAGTCACCGATAGCGTCCACGCCGTCCTCCACGAGGCGCCACAGCTGCTCGGGAGAGCGCACCCCGCCCGGCAGGCGGCAGGCCATCGCGGTGATGGCGATCGGGTCGTCGTCGGGAACCGGCGCGGCGACGGCGGGCACCGCGGGGGCGGTGGGAGCGGGAGCAGAGGTGGCGGCGGGGACGGCGGTCGAGTCGGAGGCGGGTTCGGCGGCCCCGAACACCTCCTCCCCCAGTTCCCCGACGAGGAACCCCGCCAGTGCGGAGGGCGTGGGCAGGTCGAACAGGACGGTGTCCTCCAGGTGGACCCCGGTCTCCCGGGACAGCATCCGCCCGAGCTGGAGCAGCATCATCGAGTCGAAGCCGAGGTCACGGAAGGCACGTCGCTCGTCCGAGGCCGTCAGGGACGCCCTGCCGAGTACCCGAGCGGTGTGTTCACGCACCAATGCACGAGTATTCCGGCCGTCGCTTCGCGTCAGGACGGTGGGCTCTTCGGGCCCTGAGACCGCTGCCCGGTCGACGGGCACCACGGCCTGTGTGTCCGGCCAGTAGCGCTGGCGTTGGAACGGGTAGGTCGGCAGGTCGATATGACGGGCACCGGTGCCCCTGAACAGCACCGCCCAGTCGACGTCCACGCCGGCGGTGAACGCCTGGGCCGCCGCGGTCAGCAACTGTGCCTGGTCCCCCGCCTCCCTTCGCAGGGTCTGCAGTACCCGGCCCTCCACCCTGGCCGCGTCCAGCGTGCGCTCGATGCCGAAGGACAGGACCGGATGCGGTCCCACCTCGATGAAGGTGGTGTGGCCGGCGTCCACGGCCGCCTTCACCGCGTCGGCGAAGCGAACGGTGCCGCGCAGGTTCTGGTACCAGTACGACGCGTCCGTTGGCGTCTCGGTCCCGTCGAGCCGCTCCCCGGTCAGAGTGGAGAAGAACGGCACCCGGGCGGAGTGCGGCTCAACACCGCCGAGCCGTTCGAGCAGGTCCTCACGGATATGTTGGACGTGTTGGGAGTGGGAGGCGTAGTCCACGTCGACCAGAGCACCGTGGACACCGTGGTCGACGCAGTACTCCACGGCTCCGCGGACCGCCGCCGGACTGCCGGAGACCACGACCGACTCGGGTCCGTTGACCGCGGCCAGGTGCAGGTCCTCGTAGCTTCCGACGAGCTCCTCGGCACGCTGGGGGGACAGCCCCAGCGAGGCCATGCCACCGCTTCCGGCCAAGGAGGTCAGCGCCTGGCTGCGCAGGGCCACGACCTTCGCGGCGTCGTCCAGCGACAGGGTCCCGGCCACACACGCCGCGGCGATCTCCCCCTGGGAGTGACCGATCACCGCCGCGGGCTCCACGCCCAGCGCCGACCACACCCTGGCCAGGGAGACCATGACCGCCCACAGCACCGGCTGCACGACGTCCACCCGTGTTCCCGGGCCGGTGAACGTCGGCGCTTCGGGCTCGCCGCGCAGCACCTGGACCAGTGACCAGTCCACATGGGGACTCAGCGCCCGCTCACACTCCAGCAGGCGCCGGGTGAACACCTGGGCGAGGGGGCCGTCGCCGTCGAGGAGGTCGCGTGCCATCCCCGCCCACTGACCGCCCTGCCCGGGGAAGACCATGACGGGCCGCTCCTGTGCCCTGTCGGCCGGAACCGACGCGGGTGCGACCGACTCCAACTCCCTCGCTCCATCGCCACCCGACGCGAAGATGACCGCGCGGTACTCGAACACGGCACGAGTGGTGGCCAGCGACAGGCCCACGTCCTGTGCCCTCAGGCCCGGACGGGACGAGACGAAGAAGTGCAGGGCGGACGCCTGGGCGCGCAGCGCCCCCTCGGAGCGGGCCGACAGAACCCACGGAACGGGGTCGAGGGTGCCCTCGCCCGTGGCGGAACCGGCCCTGCCGGCCTGGACCGGCGGGGGCGGACCGAGCACCAGGTGGCAGTTGGTACCGCCCATCCCGAAGGAGGACACACCCGCGAGCGGGGCGTCCGCGGGCCAGGGCTCACGGCGGACCTGCGGACTCAGCCGCAGCGTCTCCAGGTCGATGTCCGGGTGGGGCGCGGCGAAGTTCCGGGTGGGTGGGAGCTGCCCGTGGGAGAGGCTGAGCACGGTCTTGACCAGGCCCACGATGCCCGCCGCGCCCTCCAGGTGGCCGATGTTGGTCTTGGCCGACCCCACGCGCAGCGGCTCCTCACGGCCGTCGGCGAACACCGAGCCGAGCGCGGCCGCCTCGACCGGATCGCCCGCCGGGGTACCGGTGCCGTGCAGTTCCACGTAGCCGACCTGTGCCGGGTCGACCCCCGTCCGTCGGTAGGCCGCGCGCAGGACCTCCTCCTGGCCGTGGACGTCGGGGCGGGCGAGGTAGGAGGTCTGACCGGAGTTGTTCACGGCGCCGCCGCGCAGGACGGCGTGGACGGGATCGCCGTCGGCCAGGGCGCGGTCGAGCGGTTTGAGCACCACGACGGCGCCGCCCTCACCCCGCACGTAGCCGTTGGCCCGTGCGTCGAAGGTGTAGCAGTGCGCGTCCGGCGAGAGCCCGCCGAACTGGACCACGCCCTCGGTGCTCTCCGGCGTCAGGATGAGGTTCACCCCGCCCGCCAGGGCCGTACCGCACTCGCCCCGGCGCAGGCTCTCCATGGCCATGTACACCCCGACCAGGGACGAGGACTGCCCGCTGTCCACGGTCAGGCTCGGTCCGGACAGGCCGAGGGCGTAGGAGACGCGGTTGGCGATCATGCCGCGCTGGGTGCCCACGAACGTGTGGTGGGTGATGCCGCTCTGTGCGGTACGTCGCTGCAGGAGGGCGTAGTCGGAGGCGATGGCACCGGTGAACACGCCGGTGTCGGTGTCCCGCAGGGCGTGCGGCGACATGCGGGCGTGCTCCACCGCCTCCCAGCTCAGTTCGAGCATGATGCGCTGCTGCGGATCCATGGCCAACGCCTCGCGCGGGGAGATCCCGAAGAAGCCCGCGTCGAAGTCCTCGGTCCGGTCGAGGTACCCGCCCCAGTAGCGGTCACGTGCCGAAGAGGTGACGCCGAGCCGGTCCGGCGGAGCGGAGATCGACTCCCGCCCCTCGCACAGCAGCCGCCAGAAGGCATCGGGGGTCGAGGCTCCGGGGAGACGGCAGGAGACTCCCACCACGGCGATGGGAGCACCGGCTTCTCCCTGACCGCCGTACGCATGGTCACTGCTCAACGCGTTCCCTCCGATCACGCCCACACCGATCACGCCCACGCTCTCGCCGTGCGTACACGATGACTTCCGCGATGTGCGTCCTCGCGGAAGGCGTACTTGTATCCGTATCGTGCAGATGCACGGACTGAATCGCTTTTTCGCAGGTCAGAATGGATTCTTTGGAAATATGACGTATCTCTCCCCCGGGAAGGACTAAAGTCCTCACCCCGAACGGAGCCAGAGGGAAGGCCTGCGAAAAGGAGCACACACGGGGATACACGAAACACCTTTCTGGCTGGCAGGCCTTCTTCCGGGAGGCACCCCCGGTGCTGCAGGTGCCTGACGTGCCAACCCCACTGTCACATAAACCCCACCAGTGATCATAGGACGCGTACAGGCACCAACACGGAGGATCGTAACCGCTGCTCAGGATGCATGACAACGCATCACCGCTTTTCGGTCATTCCACTTAACCATTCGGGCAGTGTCATAACCTGAGAAAAAAACCGTTCCAAGACAGCAAGAAGCCCGATGTCCCAGAGGACATCGGGCAGGTGTGCGGCGACGCCGCTGTCAGGCTCCGTGCTGTGCGCGGACCTCGGCGAGGTACTGCATGGCCAGGTCCGGATCGAGCAGCCACTTGGCGTAGTCCGGCGGGTAATCCCACCCCTGGATCCAGCGGTTCCCGATCTCGGGGAAGGTGTTGGCTCCTTCGATGAGCTCGTAGAAGTACGGCGGAAGGTCACCGGTCTCCCACATCGTGGAGTTCATCTCCGACCAGAGCTGGTTGTGCAGGCCGAACTCCCAGAAGCGGTCGAACGTGTTGACCAGGAACTCCTCGTCGAACTCGCGGTCGCCGTGCTCCATGATGCACTCCAGGTACGTCTTGGCACAGCGGGTGGAGTTGTTCCAGCTCTGGCACACGTACGGATCCATCGTGACGACGACGTCCGCCATGCCGAGGACATGCCCGCCGGACGGAAGCACACCCACGGGGTTTCGGACCTGGGGTGTCAGGTCCTCGACCAGGGTGCTGTTCCCACCGTTGATCAGGACCGCGTCCTTGGCGCGCTCGAAGTACTCCGGAGCATAGTTACGGAGGAGGTCCTTCATCCGCCGCAACTGCTCCTCGGGGCCGGGCCGGTCAGGCCACGCGTCCATGGGGCCACCCCGCTGGTCCACCATCATCAACGTGTGGCAGGGGCCGTCCTGTGTAAGGATCGGCATGAAGTTGATGTTGCCCGCCTGGGCCGCCGACGCGGCCCAGCCGATGTTCTCCTCAGCGTGCTCGTCCGGCCAGACGTCGTACACGTACGCCTGCGCGATCGAACGCGGCCTGGCCCCGCTGAACCTGCTCTCGTCGTAGTCGAAGAGCTGGCCGAGCTCACCGTGTCCGACGGCCACGACGATCAGGTCGAACATGCGCGAGAAGTAGTCGAGGTCCGTGACGGTGACACCGTGGATGACGACCTTGCCACCGCGGTCCTCGAAGTACTCCAGCCAGTCGGCCATCTTCACGCGCCGGTCGACCGAGACCATGTAGTCGTTGCCCTCGCCTGTCCTGCCCTTGAAGGACAAGGGCGGCCGGTCCTTCGTCGGGTACAGGTGCACCTTCTCCTCCCTGATCTGCGGCGCCAGGGCGCTCCAGAGATCAAGGTCGTGGTGCCGTTCGTAGTTCAACGCCGTCGGAAGCGTGAACTGTGAGATCGAGGGCTTGCCCGTTCGGATCTCCATCGAGGACTGCCCCGTGATCACCGTGACGTCGTAGCCATGGGTCAGGAGCCCGTGAGCCAGGTGCAGGCCGGCGTGACCCGCGCCGACGATAAGGATCTTGCGCATTGTCGCTAACTTTCCTGGGGAATCTGCGGGGCGATGGGGAGGACTGGGGCTCCCCGTCCGTCAGGCGACGGGCTCGCTGGTGCGGTTGTGCTCCAACGCGTACCTGAGCAGCGTCTTGAGCACCTCACCTCCGGACAGCCGGTTCCGGGCGTCGAAGTCGATGATCGGTACCTCCGGACTGACCTCCAGTGCCTCGCGAACCTGCTCGGAGGTGTAGTCGAGGTGACCCTCGAACTTGTTGAGCGCCACGATGTAGGGAATGCGTTTGTTCGTCTCGAAGTAGTCGACGGCGTCGAAGGAGTCCGCGAGCCTCCGGCAGTCGACGACCACCACGGCACCCACGGCGCCCCGGACGAGATCGTCCCACATGAACCAGAAACGCGCCTGGCCCGGTGTGCCGAACATGTACATGACCAGCTCTTCGTCGATGGTGATGCGACCGAAGTCCATCGCGACGGTGGTGGTCGTCTTGTCGGGTGTGATCGAGTTGTCGTCGTGACCGATGCTGGCCTCGGTCATGATCGCCTCGGTGGTGACAGGCGGAATCTCCGATACCGAGTGCACCAAGGTCGTCTTGCCGGCGCCGAAGCCACCGGCGATGACGATCTTGCTCGACATCTTCTTGCGATTCGACCGCTTGTCACTGGAAAAGTCGTTCGAGACCACGAAGAGCCCTCTCCAGAACCTGGTTTTCCGATGGACTGCTGCCGGTGATGGTCGGGTGAATGTACACCAGGTCCTGTTCAGCCAGGTCACTGACCAGGACCTGGGTGACGCCCAGGGGGATGTTCAGCTCGGCCGACACCTCGGCCAACGACCGGGTCTCCCGGCACAGCTTGTAGATATTGATCGACTCCGGCATGAGGGTGCCGGGGGGATCCTGCCCGGGCTCGGATGTCGAGACCAGGGTCTGCACCATCAGCGGATGCCGTGACCGTGTCCGCCCACCAGTGAAGGTGAACGGGCGAACACGGTTACTCCTTCGCCTGCGGAAGCTCATAGCCGAGGCAACCTCATTCCTCCCGAACGGTTACGTTCACCGTCGTCAGTTCTGGATGACCTCGCGCAGCTGCGATCGCAGCTGCGGCGTGAGCACATGGGCGACGTTCTCGACGAGCTTGGTCATCTGGAAGCCGACGATCTTGAGTTCGGTGCCGGGGGCCGTGAGGACCGCCATGCAGGAGCCGTCGCTGATCGCCATGATGAACAGGTGCCCGTGGTTGAAGCGGACGAGGAGCTGCTCGCACTCACCCCTCTGGAAGAGGCTGGCACCGCCGACGGCCAGACTGTGCAGGCCGCTGGCGATGGCCGCGAGCTGTTCGGCGTGCTCCTCGGGGAAGTCACTGGAGTGGGTCAGGACGAGGCCGTCGGAGGAGACCACGACGGCGTGCTCGACACCGCGCACGTCCCGGACGAACCGGTCGATGAGCCAGGAGAAGTTCTCAACACTGTCGTTCACGGATTCAGTCATCGCTGTGCCTTACCTGCCTGGGCCGGGTGTGGTGTTCGCTGAGGTCGGGGATGCGGAGCGCACCGGGAGGCGCGCCCCCGGAGGGGGTCGGGAGGTCCGTCACTTCTTGTCGTTCCCCGACTCGTCGGGGCCCTCGAGTGCCTCGCGCTCCCCGTCGAAGAAGTCGCCGAGCTCGTCTCGGATCTGCTTGGCTCTGGCCTCGCCGCTCAGTTTGGGCGGGGTGTCGTCGCGGGTCTTGGGCTTGTTGTCCGAGCCCTGCCCGCCGGGGCGCGGCATCATCCGCAGGGGGGAACCGTGCGGGGTGGCGCTGCGCCGGGGCAGCCCCGCGGAGGTGACCGCGGAGGCGTCGCCCACGGGCGGCTTGGCCGATCCGTTGACGGAGGGGCGCGGAGCCTTGGGGGCCGTCGGAGCCGCCGGAGCCGGGGTGGCCGGGGTGGCCGGGGTGGCCGGGGCACTCGCCGGAACGGTCGATGTGCGGGCCTGTCCGGGGGTCCGCGGAGTGGCCACGCGCAGCAGCTCCTTGGGGATGATCGTGTAGGCGTTCACCCCTCGGAAGGAGCGTGACTCGAGCCTGGTCTCCAGTCCGTGCCTCCTGGCGATCCGGCTGGCGACGTAGAGGCCCATGTGGCGGGGTACCTCGTCGTCCAGGACCGGCTCTCCGCCCAGGCGCTTGTTGAGCTCGACGAGCTGGGCCTCGGGAATGCCCACGCCCTCGTCCTCGACGACGACCATGAGCCGTCCGTCGTCCATCTCCTGGGCGCTGATCACGACCTGGGAGTGCTCGGGCGAGTTGGCGGTGGCGTTGTCCAGGAGTTCGGCGAGCAGGTGGCTGATGTCGTCGGCCGCCATACCGGTGATGGAGGTCTGGGGGATCTTGCCCATCCGGACCCTGGGATAGTCCTTGATCTCGGAGGTGGCGGCGCGGGCCACGTCGAGCAGCGGGACGATCTCGTCGTGGGCGTCGGACTCGCCGCCGTCATGTCCTGTGAGCACCAGGAAGTTTTCCCCGTTGCGCCGCATACGGGTCGCGAAGTTGTCGATCTGGAAGAGCTTGTCGAGCAGATCGGGGTCCTGGGAGTCGGTCTCCAGGTCCTCGACCATCTCCAGCAGGGCGTCCACGAGCGACAGGTCGCGCATGGCCAGGCCGGCGAGGGCCTCGTTCAGGAGGTTGTGCCCTCCGTTGGAGAGCGCCGCCTGGAGTTCCTCCCTCTTCTTCTCCGTCGCTCCGGAGGGCGCCGCCTCGGCCGCGGGCTCCTCGGCGGCGGGTTCGGGAGCGGCGGGCTCCTCCTCCGGCTCGGGCCGGGGATCGGCGGCCTTCTCCAGTTCCCGCTTCTTCTCGGTGTCGGCCCCGTCCGGCTCGGCCCGGGTCAGGGCCCGGTCCTCGCGTGCGTCCTCCGACTCGGTTCCGGTCGTCTCGGCGTGCTCGGCGAACAGCATGCTGGCCGACTCGGCGCTGACCACCTTCGGCGGCTGTCCGGCGGTGAGCACGATGACGTGCTGGACGGGCTGGCCGTAGTGGCCGTAGGGGTTGTGCTGGCCCGGGTAGAAGACCGGCTGCCCCTGGAAGACGTACCCCGGGGGCTGGAAGGGCGCGGGATAGGCGCTCTGGTAGCTGACCAGGGGCTGGGGCGGGTACGGCATCGGGTAGGAGGCGGGGTGGCCCTGCGGGTAGGGGGCCTGCTGGGGGTAGGGAGCGGGCTGGCCCTGCGGGTAGGGGGCGTAGCCGCCGTACTGCGGCGGAGCGGGCGCGTAGCCCTGCGTAGGGGGCGCCTGCTGGGGGTGGTGCTGCTCCTGCCAGCGCTGCTCGTGGGGGTTGCCGTACTGTGCGCCCGGAGCCTGCTGGTAGGGGCCTCCGTACGCCGCGTAGGGGTCGTGGCCCGTCTGGCCGGCGCCCGGCTGCGAGGCGGCGTACCCGTGCTGTCCCTGGACCTGCGGGGGCGCGGGAGCGGCGGGCCGCTCTCCGGGCGCCTGGTAGGGCTGCTGGGGCGCGGGCTCCTGCCCGCCCCACGCGGCCGCCCGCGGAGGCTGCTGGTACGTCTCTCCTCCTTGGGGTGCTCCACCCTGGGGCTGCTGGGAGTCGTGCCGCTGGAACGCGGTCGGCGCCTCCGTGCCCTGGGGCGGCTGGCCCTGGGGCTGCTGCGGCCCCTGCTGCGGCTGCTGCGGCTCCTGAGGCTGCTGGCCCTGCGACTGCTGCGGTCCTTGGGGCTGCTGCGGTCCCTGAGCCTGGTTGTGGGCCTGGGACTGCTGACCCTGGTCCTGCTGGGGCTGCGCGGGCTCCGGGGCGGGAGCCGTGAACGGCTGTGTGTGCGCCGCGGGGGCCTCAGGCCGCTCCGCGCGCTCCGGCTGGGAAGGAGTGTCAGTCATGGCGTCCGTGGTGGCGGGGATGTGCGGAGGGCGTGGTTCGGGCTCGTCGAGGCCAACGCCGCGCCACTGGCCGACCGGGGTGGCTCCGGTGTCGACGTCGTCGACGTTCACCCGCCGGGTGGTGGTGTAGGGGTTGGGAACGCTCACCCTCGTGGAAGGGCGGTACCCGTTCTCGGCGGAGCCGGAGAAGGGGCCGGTGGCGGGCGGGACGGGGTCTCCGCCGCGTTCCGTGGTGCTGGCCTCGGAAGCGTCCCCGGCCGTGTGCTGGCCGCCTTCCCGGTCCGATTTACGGCCGGGGTCCTGAGAGTGCGGATGCACGGGATGATGCACGGGATTTCCTTGCTCGGTCTCCGGGGAGAGGTGTTCCTGGGCTCTGATCATGCGGGAGATGGCCCGGCGGAACCTGCCCTCTCGTCTGGCTCCTTGCCCGTCCTCCGCCGATGGCCTCGGCCCGTCCCCGTGAGGGCGGGGAGCGGAGCTGTCTCGCGGCGACGGCGCCTCTGCCACAATCTCGTCTCCTCGTATGCGGGTGGGCGGATCGGCGGTGGTCCCGCACCACCGCCCTGACCTGGGATGTGGCCGTCTCGGGGACCGCGGCGGGGCCCGTGGCAGCCGGGAGCCCCGTACGCCGGGGGAACGCCTTCACGGGGACTGTGCGCCCCCGCTCGGGCGGGGATCCAGACGGACATGCCACCCCATCCGGTGACAAGCATCCTCGTCCCGCACAATTCCTGTACTTCCACCGAGAACCGTCGTTCGGTTCGTCAGACTAACAAAGGACGGCGGACTTGGCAGACGAATCGGGGAAGCACCGCCAAAGCATCTGGGACATCCCCCCTGACGTGCGGGAACACCCTGTGGGGACACCTCACCTGCGGCTGCTTTTGTGAGTTTTATGGAGTCATGTCTGTTTACGGTCCGGTGTCAGCAACTTGTACCGTCGGCGCTACAGATCGAACCCGGCCTGCCCGGCACGTGCGTTGACCAGCGCGGACATGTTTCCCGGCGGCTGCGCGTCGTCCCGGATCAGCTGGTGCGCGTCCCGATCTCGTCGAATTCCACGATTCTTGTCACACACGGGTCGAGCTGTCCGCCCTCGACGAGGTCGATCACCATCCGGCACTGCGCCGGGGAGGCGAAGTGCGACCCCTGGAGGCGCTTGGGGCGCATCCACAGGAACCACAGGTCCACGCCGGCGCGGAAACCCGAGGCCGCTCCGCAGATGACCGCCGTCCCCGCGCTGTCGCACAGGTAGAGCGAGGTGGGCAGGGTGTCGGCGCCGGTGTGCTCGAAGACGGTCCGGGGCGCGCGCCGCTCCCCCGGCTCCTCCCGGAAGCGCTTGCCGAAGGCCCGCACCCCGCGTGACCAGGCCGCGTAGGCCTGCGCGTCCTGCTCGTCGGGGGACACGGCCCCAGTGGTCGAAGTCGGTGCGCAGGATCACGCCGACCGCGCCCAGCTCACGGCACACCCTCGCCTTGGCCTCGGTGGAGACCACCGCGATCGGCCTGCCGCCCACCTGGCGGGCCAGTCGGATGGCCGCGCTGCCCAGTCCCCCGGCGCCGCCCCAGATCAGCACGGGGTCGCCCGGACGGACCACGTTGGGCTCCCAGCCGAGGAGCTGGCGGTAGGGGGTGGCCGCGCTCACCGGGAAGCCGCCCGCCACGTCCCAGGGCAGGCTCTCGGACTTGGGGTGGCACTGGAGGTCCCGCACGAGGGTGAACTGGCCGAAGGAGCCGAAGTCGTTCTCGTAGCCCCACACCCGCATGCTCCGCGAGGCGATGGGGTCGCGGCCCGTCCGGATGTCTCGGCGCCCTCGTCCCACTGGCCGGGGGCGATGACGACGTGGTCGCCGACCGCCACGCCGCGCACGCCCTCCCCCACCGCCCAGACCACGCCGGAGCCGCCGATGTGGTAGTCCTCCTCGGCCCCCGCCTTCTCTCGCATGGCGATGACGTCGACCGGGTGGCCCTGGGCCGCCCAGACGTCGTTGTAGTCGATGCCCGCGGCCATCGTGCAGACGAGGACGTGCCCGGGCCGGACCCCGGGCACCGGAACGACCTCGCGGGCGAAGGCCTCACGGGGATCGCCGTAGCGCTCCCGCCGGAGGGTGAAGGCGTGCATGCGTGCGGACACGTGGCCCGGCGGGGCACCTCGCCGAGGTCGTACAGGTCCTTGCGCACGTGCGGTTCCTTTCGGGGAAAGGCCCGGGAGGCACTGCGCGGGGCGGCGACGTGCGGAGCGGGGGCCACGGCCCTCCCGCCGGTTCCTTTCCGACCTGCTTCCCCGCCTCTCCCGGCCCGTCCCGAGAAAAGCCCCGGACTGGGAATCCAGCATTCCCGTCCTTCCCAGACCGAGCTCGGACACATCGAAAGACCACCGGGCCCGTGGAAAGCACAGCGTTTCCGCACCACCGGGGAACAGAGGCGAAAGTCCCGGAAGAAGGATTTTCCGCCGAAACGTGCGGTACTCACCACCGCCCGTGCGATGTGGCAGAGAAGTATCTTCCCATCCTCCATACCGGCATAAACGATTATTGTTCCGAAGAAGCACGCACGAGCACGGGGGCGGGACCGCGCGGTCCCGCCCCCGTGCCCTCCGGCGGCCCGGGCCCCGGGCCGCCGCCGTCCTACTGCTCGACCGGTCCCAGGCCGCCCTGGATCAGTGCCAGCATGATGTGGTTGTCCATGTAGATCTGGTTCTGGTCGGCGGGGTGCTCCTCGGGGAAGGACTCCACCCGGACACCCTCCAGGGCCGGCGCCAGGTACTCGTACGTCCAGATCGGGATGCGCGGCAGCAGTTCGTTGAAGACGATCGCCATCGTCTTCAGGGCCTTCCTCTGCTCCTCCTCGTTCCCCGCCGTCTTGGCGGTCTCGACGAGCTCGGCCAGGTCCACCTCGCCCTGGCTGGGGCTCTCCACCTTGAGGTCGAAGGACTGGCCCGGGGCGTCCTCGGTACCCGCGTTCTCCACGAGGTAGTTCATCTGGAAGGCGCCCCAGTACTGGGGGATCTCCGGATTGCCCCAGTGGCGCACGGCCACCTCGAAGTCACCCGCGGACCAGATGCCCCAGGGGTTGTCCGCGGGGACGTTGCGCGCGGTCGTCTTGATGCCGAAGGCGTTCCACGCCTCCTCCACCTGGACGGCCGTCAGCTCGAAGTCGCCCCAGCCCGCGACACCGATGATCTCGAAGCCGGCCGCCTCGCCCTCCGCGGTGTGCCAGACCCCGTCCTCCTTGGTCCAGCCCGCGTCCTCCAGCAGTTCGGCGGCCCGGTCCAGGTCATGGCCGTAGGCCTCGAAGCCCGCGAGCTCATCGGCGCTGAAGACCTGCTCGGTCTGGAGGTCGACCATCCCGGAGTAGTACTTCACCGGGGAGTAGGCCTCGCCCCGCGCCACCCGGCCGATCTGGTCGCCGTCGAGCAGGTGCGCGAGCGCCTTGCGCACCCGCACGTCCTTCAGCTCGGGCTTGGCCTCGTAGTTGAACATCAGGCCGCAGCCGTCGTAGCCCGGGTGCTCGATCCACCGGAAGCCCTCGACGCCCTTGAACGCCTGCTGGTCGGCGGCGGAGGTGGCCAGGGTCGAGTAGTCGATCTCGCCCTGCTGGATCAGCAGGGAGGCCTGGCGGTTGTCGCCCTTGTGCACGACCACCTCGTCGAAGTTCACCTTCGAACCCTGGTAGCCGGTCTCCTCGCGTACCAGGGTGATCTGCGCGTCGGACATCTGTGCCTGGTCGAACGTGTACGGGCCGCTGGTGATGATGGTGTCGGGGTTGAACTCGATGAACTCGGCGTTGAACTCGGCGTGCTCGTCGTCGCCCTGGCGGACGCCGTCGGCCACCATGGCGATCGCGCGCGCCCCGAAGTCCCCGTAGGTGGACTTGGAGAAGACGCGGTGCTTGACGACCTGGAGCTCGATCCCGGGGAACGGGTTGTCGAAGCGCGCGCGGACGCTGAGGTCGTCCAACTGCTCCAGCTCGGTGACCTGCGGGAAGCCCACCGACCAGCTGGGCGCCTCCAGGACCCGGATGGCGTAGTTCTGGTGCAGGTCCTCGGCCGTCAGGTCGGTGCCGTCGCTCCACTTCAGGCCCGGGCGCAGGGTCACGATGAGGTCGTCGCCCTCCCAGGCGCTCTTCTCCAGGAGCAGGTAGTCCCACTCGTGGGTCTGCCAGTTGTAGAACGCGCCGGAGGGCAGGAAGAGGTCGGCGTACACCGAGTTCATCAGCAGCGCGCCGTCCTCCACGGCGACGTTGCGCGTCTGGGCGGTCAGGTCGAAGTCGAAGACGCCCGTGAACCGCGCGGCGCCGCCCGAGCCGGTGTCGCCACCCGCGCAGGAGGTCAGCACGCCGGCGCCGGCGGCGCCCGCCGCGCCGAAGCCGATCGTTCGGAGCAGGCGCCTGCGGCTCATGTCCGGAATCAGGGGGTGGGGGGTGGTGGGGGTCATGGACTCTTCCTTTCGAGTACGACGGCGAGCAGACCGAGGGAGAGCACGACCAGGCCGATCACGACGGTGAGGGCGCTGATGACGAACTCGGCTGTGCCGGGGGGAGTGAGAACGGTCGTGAGGGCACTGGTCAGGGTGAGGAAGGCTCCGACGAGGAGTCCGAAACGGCCGACGACGAGAAGCACGGCCTCACCCCCTGTTGACGACGTGGCAGGCCAGAAGCCGGTCGTGGCCGGGTACCAGCGGCGGCCGGACGGTGTCGCAGTCGCCCTGCTCGTAGAGGGGGCAGCGCGGGTGGAAGTCGCATCCCGGCGGCAGGTCCGTCAGGTCGGGGATGTCGGCGCCGCGCAGCCTGATCCGCTCCCGGTTCCGTGCCAGGTCGGGGTCCGGCTCGCAGACGGCGTCGATGAGCGCCTCCGTGTAGGGGTGGCGGGGATCGTTGATCACGCGCGAGGTGGGACCGTGCTCGACGACCCTGCCCAGGTACATGACGGCGATCTCGCCCTCCCAGGCGAAGTACTTGGCCACGGCCAGGTCGTGCGTGATGAAAAGGAAGCCGACGCCGAGCTCGTCCCGCAGCCTGCCGAGGGTGTTGAGCAGGCTGACCCGGATGGACACGTCCAGCATCGAGGTGGACTCGTCGGCGATGATCACCTCGGGGTTCATCGCCAGGGCGCGGGCCACGGCCACGCGCTGGCGCTGGCCGCCGGACATCTGGTGCGGGTACTTGTCGAGGTGTTCCTCGGCCGGGGTGAGGTCGACCCTCTCCAGGAGTTCGGCGGCGGCCCGGCGGGCTTCGCGGCGGTCCTTGACCAGTCCGTGGCGGCGCAGTCCCGCCGAGACGGTCGAGTAGACGGTGCGCACGGGGTTGAGCGAGGCGTAGGGGTCCTGGTGGATGTACTGGACCGAGCGGCGGAAGCGGCCCTTCTCGCGTCGGTCCATCGCGGCGACGTCCCTGCCCCGGAAGAACACGGAGCCGTGGACGGGGTCGGCCAGTCCGGCGGCCATGCGGGCGCTGGTGGTCTTGCCGCAGCCGGACTCCCCCACCAGGCACAGCACCTTCCCCGGGCGCACGTCCAGGTCGACCCCGGCGACCGCGGGGACGTCGCCGCGCGGGGTGGAGAACACCTGGTGCACGCCCCGGAGGCTGAGCACCGCGTCCCCGGCGCCCGTTCCGGGGGCGTGCGCGTGTCCGGGCCGCGGGGAGGCTGGGACGGTCCGGTCAATCACGGGTGACCCCCTCGGAGAAGAGTTCGTGGGAACGCAGGCAGGCGGCGGCGTGGCTCATCCCCTCGGGACGGCTCCTGAGCACGTCGAGCGTGGGACGGGTGGACTCGCACCGGTCGACGGCGCGCGCGCAGCGCGGCGCGAAGGAGCATCCGGGCGGCAGCGCCCCGACGCTGGGCGGTCCGCCGGGCAGCGACTCGGGGACCCGGAGGTCGCCGGTGACCGGGGGCACCGAGTTGATCAGCGCCGAGGTGTAGGGGTGCCGGGCGCGGTGGAAGATGTCGCGGGTGGTGCCGGTCTCGATCATCCGGCCCGCGTACATGGTGCCGACGCGGTCGGCGAGCTCGGCGGCCAGGCCCAGGTCGTGGGTGATGAAGACCATCGCGAAGCGCAGCTCCTCGCGCAGTTCCGCGAGGCGTTCGACGATGGAGCGCTGGGTGAGGATGTCCAGTGCGGTGGTGGGCTCGTCCAGGATGAGCAGCTGCGGTTCCAGGGCGAGGGCCAGGGCGATGAGGGTGCGCTGGCGCATGCCGCCGGAGAGCTCGTGGGGGAAGCCGTCCAGGACCCGGGCGGGGTCGAGCCGGACCATCCGCAGCAGTTCGGCGGAGCGTTCGAGGATCCGCGCGCGGGAGCGGCGGCCCCCCTCGTGGGCGCGGAAGGTGTCGAGGAAGTGGTCGCGCACCCGCAGTACGGGGTTGAAGGCGTTCATGGCGCCCTGGAAGACCATGGCGGCCTCGTTCCAGCGGAAGCGGCGCAGGTCCTCGCGGGCGAGGGTGCGCACGTCGACGAGGCGGCCGTCCTTGCGGCGGAAGAGGACCTCCCCGGCGGAGACGACACCGGTGCGCGGGAGCAGCCGGAGCAGGCCGAGGCCGAGGGTGGTCTTGCCGCAGCCGGACTCCCCCACCAGGGCCATGGACTGGCCGGGGTAGAGGTCGAAGGAGACGTCCCGGACCGCGGTGACCTGTTTCCTGCGGCCGGTGCGGTAGCCGACGTCGACGCCGCGGACGGAGAGCAGCGGCCCCTCGGCGGTCGGGGCGGCGGTGGGGTCGGTCACGTGGCTCACCTGTCCCGGAGTCGTGGGTTGAGGGCCTGTTCCAGGGACCGGGTCATGGTGACCAGCCCGATCTGGAAGAGCATGATCATCACCATCGGGGCGATGAGGAAGGGAGCGGCCTGGGGCAGCAGGAACGCGTTGTTGTTCCAGGCCTGCTGGATCATCAGTCCCCAGTTGTCGGCGGTGCTGGGCAGCAGGCCGAGCAGGTACATGCCGACCACCGCGTAGATCGCGTTGGTGACGGCGATGATGAAGTTGACGAAGATGTAGCCCGCCATGTTGGGCAGCACCTCGACGAAGAGGATGCGCGCGGTGCCCAGGTCCTGGAGCCGGGCGGCCTCGACGAACTCGCGTTCCTTGAGCGTGAGCACCTGGGCGCGGATGGAGCGCATGAGGTAGGGCCAGGTGACCAGGCCGATGATGAACGAGACCACCAGCGGCGACGCGGTGCGGTAGAACGACGCGATGACCAGCATCAGCACGATGAACGGGATGGTCATCGTGATGTCGGTGAGCTGGAGCAGGAGGTGGTCGACGCGTCCGCGCACGTACCCGGCGACACCGCCGAGGACGACGGCGGTGGCCACGGTGATCAGGGCGGCGACGACGCCGACCCAGATGGGTTCGCGTCCGCCCAGTACGAGCTGGACGAAGGTGTCCTTGCCCTCGTGGTTGGTGCCGAGCCAGTGCTCGGAGGTGATCGGGCCCCAGATCGCGGTGACGTCGGTGGGGTTGCGGGTGTCGATGAGCAGCGGCCCGACGAAGGAGAAGGCCAGGACGCCGAGGACCAGGCAGAGGCCGAGGAACCCGCTGGTGCTGCGGGTGACGCCCTGCCAGACGGCGCCCCAGACCCCGGGGGCGGAGGTGGTGTTGACGACGGCCATGCGGGGGCTCCTACGTGCGGATACGCGGGTCGAGGCGGCTGTAGAGCAGGTCGGCGGCGAGGTTGGCGACCACCACGCACGAGGTGATGATGATGAGCAGTCCCTGGAGGAGCGCGTAGTCGCGGTAGTTGACGGCGTCCAGGAGCAGGCCGCCGACGCCCTTGTAGACCAGGACCTGCTCGACGAAGATCGCGCCGCCGACGAGGGTGCCGAAGGAGATGGCGATCTGGGCGACCAGGGGCAGGACCGCGTTGCGCCCGACGTAGGAGGCGGCGATGCGGTGGTCGCGCAGCCCGCGGGCGCGCGCGACGGTCACGTAGTCCTCGCTGAGCACCTCGGTGGTGGAGGCCTTCATGATGAGCATCCAGGTGCCGATGATGGCGAGCACGTAGGTGAGGATCGGCAGGGCCGCGTGGTAGAGGGCGTCGCCGACGAACTCCGGGGTGAGGCCGGGCTGGACGCCGGGGCTGATGGTGCCGCGCAGGTCGATGGGGTTGAACCACCCCAGGTACATGCCGCCGCCGAAGACCAGGGCCATCGCGATGAGGTAGTTGGGGACGGCGCCCAGGACCGAGGCGACGACGCTGAGCACGTGGTCCAGGAAGCGGTTGCGCCGGTAGGCCATCACCATGCCGAGGGCCAGGCCGAGGACGATGGCGATGACCGTGCCGACACCGATGCTGAACAGGGTCCAGGGCAGGTAGGCCCCGATGGCGTCCATGACGCTCTGGCCGGGCCGGGTGATGGTCGTGCCCATGTCGAGGGTGACCAGGCCGATGAGGAAGTCCCACCACTGCTGGTACAGGGGTGCGTCGGGGTCGTAGGCCAGCGAGTTCATCGCGACGGCGCGGGCCTCCTCCATCGACATGCCGCCCTGCGTGAGGCGTCCTGCCATCACGTCGATCGGGTCGCCCGGCATGGCGCGGCCGAGGAAGAAGGTCACGTTGGCGACGACGAACACCACGACGACGGCCTTTCGGGCCTTGACGAGCGCGTGGTGGCGCCAGATCCGGAGCGGCAGGGGTGCGGGCTGCGGTGACGGTGGGGGTGAGGGCGGCGGGGAGACCGCGATTTCGGTGGCCACGGGGCTCCTTCGGGAGGTACGTCTGGGGGAACCACGTTTCTATTAGGAAAGTTTCCTAATAGAAGAGCACGGTAGCCCGTTCCGTGTGGCCCACGCCACCCCCGTGACCAAACGGCATCCTGCGCGCGACAGGATCGGCATCCCGAAAAGAACAGAAGCCGATAAACCACCACATAAAGGCGTTCAGGAATTGGCCGCATCCGGCCACTTCCGCACACACATGACTTTTGTTGGTGTTGTGGCTATTCAGGCGATTCGTACGGTTGCGTCTCCGATGTACACGACCCCGTTCCCCCGAACGGGCCGAGAACGCGGAGGCGACCCACGTGCGCACAGCACGCGTGATCCCCATGGCCTCGGGTGTCCTCGTGACAGCCCTGGCCGCATCCCTCGCGGCGGCTTCCCCGGCCGCCGCCGACCCCCCGGACTCCCCCGCCGACGACTCCGCCCTCGCCGAGTTCCACGAACAGGAACTCGCATGGGCGCCCTGTACGGAGGAGGTGCTCCAGGGCCTGGAGTGCGCCGGCGTCGAGGTCCCGCTCGACTACTCCGATCCCGACGGTGAGCGCGTCACCGTGGCCATCAGCCGGGCGAGGGCGAGCGCCCCCGACCGGCGGCGCGGCATCCTGCTCACCAACCCCGGAGGGCCGGGCGGCCCCGGCCGCGTCCTCGGCGGCTACTACGAGGGGACCCGGGTGGGCGAGGTGTACGACGTCATCGGCATGGACCCGCGCGGCACCGGCGCCTCCTCTCCCCGGATGGACTGCGGGAACGATCCCGTGCCGGTCTACCCGCGCCCGACCAACGCCGAGATCTCCGAGGCGACGCGGGAGGCGATCCGTTACCAGCGCGAGTGCCAGCGGGCCCAGGGCGGTCTGCGCCCGCACATGACCACGGCCAACACCGCCCGGGACATGGACGTCGTCCGGGCCGCTCTGGACGAGGAGAAGACCAACTACCTGGGCTACTCCTACGGCACCTACCTGGGCGCGGTGTACGGAAGCCTGTTCCCCGAGCGCCTGGACCGCAGCGTCCTGGACTCGCCGGTGCACCCCGACGGCGTCTGGCGGGAGATGTTCCTGACGCAGGCCCCGGCCTACAGTGCGAACATGGACCGGTACACCGCGTGGGCGGCGCGGCACGACGGCGCCCTCGGGTTCGGCTCGACGCAGGAGGAGGTCTACGCGACCTTCGAGGCGACCTCCGCACGACTGCGGGAGGAACCGCGCGAGGACATCCCCGGCCTGGTCTACGACAGCCACGCCTTCGACTTCGAGGTCGGCCAGATCTCCCGGTACCAGCAGTTCTGGGACCTGAACTCGGACTACCTCGGCTACCTCGTCCGCGGCGAGCCCCTCCCAACGGCGCTCGCGTCCGAGTTCGAGGCCCTCGCCGAGGAGGACGAAGAGGAGGACGTCACCCTCATGAACGTGGACCTACAGACGGCCGTCCTGTGCGAGGCCGAGTGGCCGGGACGGATCAGCAGGTACCACGCGGACGCGCGCGAGTACCGGGAGGAGCACCCGTACGGGGTCGGCGCCTACTGGTCCGTTCCCCATCCGTGCACCTTCAACACACTCGACCGGCCCGAGCCCCCGGTGGAACTGGAACGCGACGGCTACCCCGAGCCGCTGCTCATCGCCGGTGAGTTCGACGCCAACACCCCCTACGAGGCCGGGGTGGCCATGGCCAAGAGGTTGGAGAGCCCGCTGATCACCGTCGCGGGCGACGGCGGACACGGGTTCTACCTGCCCGGCGGGCTGGAATGCGTGGCCGATCCGGTGGAGGCCTACCTGGTCGACGGCGTGGTCCCCGATGACCTCACCTGTCAGGGCCTGCCCCCGGCGGAGATGGGCACACAGCCGGAACCGGAGCCGGACACCGAGCACCTGGCGCCCATGAGGGAGGAGCCCGTCCTGGGCGGCCCGGTGGTCTGAACCCCGTGAACGACGGCGGCCCGCACCACCGGGAACCGGGCGGTGCGGGCCGCCACCCGTCGGAGGGGAGTCTAGAGACCGGAGCCGGCCAGCGTGCCGGTGGTCTGGCCGGCGGGGTCGAAGACCAGGCAGAGGACCTCGCGGTCGCCGAGCTCGGTCCAGCCCTGCTCCGTGGGGAACCAAGGGGTGAAGTCGAGGCTGGAGGTCTCGTAGGAGGTGCCGACGAAGCCCTCGAACGCGGCGTGGCACACCTCGCCGGCCATCTCGGAGACCCGGTCGAAGCCGGGGTAGGCGCCGGGCTCCTGGAGGTCCTCCGAGTGGTAGACCTCCTGGTCGTGCGGCTCCGAGCAGTCGATCTTGGGCGCCTCCGAGAACTCGCCCTCGGCGGTGATCTCGTTGACGCAGTCGCCGACGTAGAACGAGAAGACGTCGGTGTCCTCGGGGCCGGCGGGCTCGCTGGGCTCGGTCTCCACGGGCTCGGCGGTCTCGGTCGGCGCCTCGGTGTTCACGGGCTCCGGCTGCTCGACCGGGTCCCCGCCGTTGGTGAAGGCGGGGGGCAGCAGGGGCAGGCCACAGGCCGTGGCCGCCAGAGTGGCGCCCGCGGCGAGGGTCCCGAGGATGACACGGCCGATCAGCGGTCGGCGCTTTCCGGACAGCATGGGGACTCCACAGGATCGTTGAGGTACTCGGGCCGACGCGGGGGCAAGGTCGGCGACACTTGTTCCAGATGCCCGGGACGCGGGGAAGGTTTCATCCCGGGCTCGGACGAATCAGATTTTCTTGTGCACTCCGGGCGCGACGTGCCGCGTATCACCGCAGGTGTGGGCACGGGAGAGCAGGGGACGAAGGCGGAGCAGGGCCTTTCGCCGGGTCGGACGGCCCGCGGTCAGCGGTTCGCGCCCTCGAGGGTTCCGGTGACCGGCTCGCCGCTCCCGCCGGGCTCGACGGTGGTGACGTAGCAGAGGATCTCGCGGTCGTTCAGCTGGTCCCAGGTCTGCTGGGTCGGGGCGAGGTAGGCGGCGTAGAGCTCCGACTCGTCGTAGGAGACGCCGACGAAGCTCGTGAAGTTGTCGCCGTAGCAGATCTCCTCCGCCTCGGTGGAGACCGTGCCGTCGCCCGGGAACTCCTCCCCCGTCATCTCGTGGGAGAAGAAGAACTCGGAGTCGTGCTCCTGGGCGCAGTCGACCAGCGGGATGTCACTGACCTCCTCGCCCCCGAGCGCGGCGTTCATCTCGGATTCGCTGAAGCAGTCGCCGACGTTGAGATCCATCACGTTGCCGACGCCGAGAGCGGAGATGAGGGCGCCGCAGCCGCTGAGGGAGAACGCGGCGCCGGCGGCGAGCACCGAAACGCCGACGGTACGCAGGACGGGGGAAACAGAAGACATGGGGATACTCCGAAACTCATGCACGGGGATTACCACCTGACAGGAGTGGCAGAAAGGTAACAATTCACCATCCGGGGGTTTATGTCAATCTCATTCTTGGAACACGAATGCGACCATGTGGTCACCCATCGTGTCGTGGCCCGCACGGGCCACGCCCCCGCGGCGCGAGACAGCCCACCACACGGCGACGACACTTTTCCGCACCACCACACATCTGCCCGCCGAAGGACACGGAGAGTGGCGGCGAGGTACGCACGGAGCAATGGCCCCTCCCTTTCACAAAGGGAACGGAGCGTCCTCGCGAAAATGCGGCGGGTAACAGGTGAGACGAAAGGACTCGGAGGAATCTCCGGTGAAATCCTCGGGACAGCACGAAGGCCCCGGTCGGAACCGACCGGGGCCTTCGCCTCGTGTGCGTCATCAGGGACTCGAACCCCGGACCCGCTGATTAAGAGTCAGCTGCTCTGACCAACTGAGCTAATGACGCCTGTTGTTCACCGCCTGGCTGCTCGCCCGCGGCAACGTTGTTCACTCTACCCGAACCACGGGGCCCCTGACGCCGCGAGGCGCCCGATGTGGGGCACGCCACCAGGGCGTCCTCGCACCTTCGGAGGCCGGGCGGGACGGACGCGAAAAGACAGAAAGGCTCCGGGAGAGGATGTGACCTCTCCCGGAGCCTCATGCTGTGCGCCATCAGGGACTCGAACCCCGGACCCGCTGATTAAGAGTCAGCTGCTCTGACCAACTGAGCTAATGGCGCCCGCCGTTCACCGGTGCCGGCCCCGTGGGCCGCACCCTGGCGACGTCGTTAACTCTAGCAGGACCACGGGGTGGTCGCGAACCGCTTTCGGGGCGGCCGGTACCGACTCCGTGCCGGGCGCCCTCCGCCGCTGGGACTAGGCGAAGGCCAGGACCAGAGCGATGATCACGGCGATGACCAGAACCACACCGACGGCCGCGAGCAGGATCGGCAGGATCGGGCGGCGCGCGGGCTCCTCGGGCTCCGGGTTCTCGTCGACGAAGCGGCGGAAGTGCTGGGTGTTGCCCGCCGGGTCCATGTTGGAATCGTTGTTCTGTGTCATGGGATTGACACTAGCGACTCCTGTGGGTGATGAGCACCCCCGTATGCAGATCCGACCGATTTCATGACCTCGGGGTGATGATGCGCGACCTGGACGGAACGCCGCCTCCCCGCCCACGGACATGTCGACGCTTCCCACCCAGGTGAAAGCCGAACGTAAGGTCCCTGGCCGACACTCGTGTCGGGAGGGCGGGATACGGCCGGTACTTCCCCGCGGCCGTGTCGGCCCTTCCCGGGCCCGGCACGCGGCACGGCGGCCATCCGGGCCGTGGACGTGTCCCCGCGTGCCGGGCCCACCCCCTTCCAGAGCCCACCGCCCCGGCCTCGGCTCGCCCCGCACCCGCGGGCCGGTCGACCGGTACCTGGTGGTGACCGCCGCCGCGCGACCGGCCGGGCCGCTCCTCGGTGAGGTCGGTCCCGCAGCCACCGCCTCCGCCCGTGGCCGGCTCCACCCGTGGTCAGCGGGGTGCTGCGGTGGCGACCGACGCGGACGGGTGAGCCGCGGGTGAACCGCGGCGCCCCCTTCGGGGTCAGACTTCGGGGTCAGAGCGCCGCCTGAGCTGGGATACCGCGATCGGGTCCAGGTACTTGCCGCCACGGCCGTCCCTTGAAATCCTGGATTCTCCCGATTTTCCCCTTCGCTTCGTTGACTCTGCACCACGACCGAAAGAAACTTTCCTCCATGGCGGAAACTCCGAAGGACGCGGACGGTCGGCCGGAGACCCAGGACGTCTCCGCACCACCCGTCCCCACGACCGTCCTACGCATACGGTCGCTCCTGCCCTCCCTCGCACCCGCCGAACGGCGGGTCGCCCAGCACGTCATCGACGACCCAGAGAGGACCGCCGCCTCCTCCATCACCCAGCTCGCCAAGGACTGCGCCACCTCCGAGGCCACGGTGATCCGGTTCTGCCGCACCATCGACTTCGGCGGCTACCGGGAGCTGCGCCTGGCGCTGGCCACCGAGGCCGGTCAGGCACGCGGTGCCCGCTCGGGCTCACCGGAGCTGTCCAGCGACATCAACCCCGACGACACCCTCGTCACGGTGGTCCAGAAGATCGCCTACACCGACGCGCGCGCGGTGGAGGAGACCGGCGCCTCCCTGGACGTGGAGGTGCTGCGCACGGTCATCGACACGTTGGCGGGCGCCCGGCGCATCGACGTGTACGGGGTGGGAGCGAGCGCGTTCGTCGGCGCCGACCTACAGCAGAAGCTGCACCGGATCGGGTTGACCTCGTTCGCGTGGTCGGACGCGCACGTGATGCTCACCAGCGCGGCGCTGCTGGACGAGCGCGACGTGGCCATCGGCATCTCCCACAGCGGCACGACCATAGACACCGTGCAGGCGCTGACCGAGGCGGGGCGGCGCGGCGCGCGGACCGTCGCCATCACGAACTTCCCCCGCTCGTCGATCGGGTTCGCCGACCACGTGCTGGTCACCGCGGCGCGCGAGACCACGTTCCGTTCGGGGGCCACGGCGAGCAGGCTGGCACAGCTGACGGTGGTGGACTGCCTGTTCGTGGGCCTGGCCCAGAGCCGCTACACCGACAGCCGCACCGCGTTGGAGACCACCTTCGAGGCGGTGCGGGGGCTGCGGCTCGACGACGACCGCAGGCGCCGCAGGGGCGAGGGCGCCGGCGGCGGGAGTACGGACGGAAACGACGGCTGACCAGGTACGCCGGCCCCGCACGGATCCGCCCGACGGCGGGCCCGGGGGCGTCCGGCGGACCGGCGGAAAGGAACGGCACGGGTGCGGATCGAACAGGAGAGCGCTGTGCACGACGGCGGAGGGGACGCCCCGGGGGAGGCCGGTGTCCCGTCCTCCTCCGGACGGACGGAGGACGGCGGGGCCGTGATCGTGCGCGCGCCCACCGAGGCCCGCAACTCCGGTACCCACGACATCGACCTGCTTCCGGCGCTGGACGTGCTGCGCCGGATCAACGCCGAGGACGTCACGGTCCCCGCCGCGGTGGGCGCGGTCCTGCCGGAGCTGGCGCGGGCCGTGGAGCTGGGGGTGGCCGCCCTGGAGGCCGGGGCGGCCATCCACTACTTCGGGGCGGGCACGTCGGGGCGGATCGCCGCCCAGGACGCCGCCGAGCTGCCGCCGACCTACGGTGTGCCCGCCGAGTGGGTGGTGGCCCACCACGCGGGCGGCGGGGAGGCGCTGGTGCGGGCCGTGGAGGGGATCGAGGACGACTGGGAGTCCGGGCGCGCCGACGCGGCCGGGATCGCCCCGGGCTCGCTGGTGGTGGGGCTGGCCGCCAGTGGCCGGACCCCGTACGTGGGCGGCGCCCTGGAGGCCGCCCGGGAGCGCTCGGCGTCGACGGTCCTGATCAGCGCGAACCCGCGGGCGCCGCTGGCGGGGAGCGTGGACGTTCACGTGGGCATGGCCACGGGCGCGGAGGTGATCGCCGGGTCCACCCGGATGAAGGCGGGCACCGCGCAGAAGCTGGCGCTGAACGCGTTCTCCACCGCGGTGATGGTGCGGATGGGGCGCACGTACTCGAACCTGATGGTGGGGGTGGACGCCACCAACGGCAAGCTGCGCGGCCGGGTGGTGACCATCCTGACGCAGGCCACGGGGATGGGCGAGCGGGTGTGCGCGGACGCGCTGAGCGCGGCCGGGGGCGACACCCGGGTGGCGCTGGTGTCGCTGCTGGCCGACGTGGACGCGGCCGCGGCCGCGCGGGCGCTGAACGCGGCGCGGGGCCGCGTGCGCGACGCGCTCGCCGAGCTGGGCCCGGCGGACGCGGAGCAGGGAGCGGCCCCGGGCCCGGAGTAGGGCCCCGGAGCAGGGGCCGGACCGGGGCCGGCCCACCGCCCGGGCTGTTCCGGGTGGGGGCCGGTCCGGGTCCGGGCCGTCCGGATCAGCCGTGTTCGAGTACGGCGTCGACGAGGCCGAGCGGCGGGGATCCCAGGTCGAGCAGCGCCCGGTGGAAGCGGGCGAGGGTGAACCCGTCGCCCCAGCGCTCACGCGCCCGCTCCCTCAGCCGCAGGATCTCCAGCTTCCCCCAGGTGTAACGGCCGTAGGTGGGGTCGAAGGTGGCGCGGCGCGCCTCGGACAGGGCCGCGGGACCTTGCAGCGGCGTGTCCTCGGCGAAGCGGGCGGCCGCCTCCTCCACGGTCATGGTGCCGCTGTGCACGCCGATCGCCACGGACAGGCGGGTGACACGGATGAGCGCCTCCACCCACACGCCGGCCTCGTAGTGGTCGGCGGTCCACGCGGCGTCGCCCAGGCGTTCGGCGGCGTAGGCTCCGAAGCCCTCCTCCGCGCACATCTCCTCCACGTAGTGCGCCCAGCCCTCGGCGAAGGTCATGGAGTGCAGGGCACGGCGCACCGGGCCCGGTGCCCGGCGCAGGGCCCGGCCGTGGGAGAAGTGGCCCGGGGCGACCTCGTGCACGCTCACGGCGGGCAGGGTGGTGTGGCTGAACATCTCCAGCCACTCGTCGGCCTCCTCCTTGGTCCAGGAGGCGTCGGGCGGGGTGATGAAGTAGAAGGAGGGCGTGTCGGCCTCCCACGGGCCGGACCACGCCATCATCGCGGTGGCCCAGCGCTGGGAGGGCGGGGAGACGTCCACCCGGCACTCACCGTCGCTGTGGGGCGCCAGGTCGCGCTCGGCGGTGAACTCCAGCGCCAGTTCCGTCCAGCGGCGGGCCGCGTCCAGGACGCCGTCTTTGTCGGGGTGCCGGCGGGTGAGCTCGCGGGCGAACTCCATGGGCTCGCGGCCGGGGGCGAGGCGTCCGGTGGCCTCGGCGAGTCGGGCCCGCAGGCGGTCGCGTTCGGCGTCGGCGCGCGCGGCCAGGTCGGCGAGGTCCACCTCGACGGCCTCGCCGCTGCCCATCAGGCGTCCGAGTGCCTCGGCGCCGAGCCCGGCGCTCTCAGGCCCCTCCTTCGCGGCCCGCTCGATGTGGGCGACCAACCGGGCGTGCGCGTCGAGGGCGGCCTCGCGGACGTCGGCGGGCAGGTCGTCGGGCAGGCCCTCGGCGACTCCGCGGACGGCGCCGATGAGGGACTCGGCGACGGGCGCGGGCACGCGGTCCAGGGCCGCGATCGCGTTGTCGACCACACGCGGCCACTCGGCCAGGTGGGCGGTGCGTGCGGCGTCGCGGTCGGCCCGCGGGGCGTACTCGCGGTCGTAGCCGGAGAGGTCGAGCTCGCCCAGGTGGTAGAGGGGGTTGGCCCGGTGGAGCTGGAGTTCGCCCAGCTCGTAGCGGAGCGCTTTCTCGAAGGCGGCCAGGTGCGCGTCGTCGTGCGGGTCGTCGAGGGGATCGCCGCCGAGCCGGGACAGCGCGTCCCGGACCCCGTCTGGCGACATGTCGGCGACCTTCCCGTCGTACTCGTGCATACCGGAGCCGTCGCGCATGTTCCCCGGCATGAGGTCGGCGAGGGCCCTGAGCCGTGCGGGCAGGTCGTCGTGCTGTGGCTGGAAAGGCATGCGGTGACTCTAACCGCGCCGTCCGCCGGAAGGACAGGCGGTTTCCGGCTCCGGGCCCCGCGGTGTGCGGGGGTGCCGGGTGGGGGACGGCGGGTCTCCGGGGACGGCTGGCCTTCCGGCGCCCCGGCATCTACCCGGTGCCGTGCAGGAACTCCGGGGCGGACCCGGGCGTCTTCCCTGACGTGACGAACCCAGACTCCGCCGATTCCCGAGGCCACGTCCCCGGCGGCGGCTCCGACGATCCCGGCGACCCGAGCGGCGCGGGCGGCTCCGACGCTCCCGAGGGCTCTGGTAACACCGGCGGCTCCAGGGGGTCCCGCGGCTCCGGGGGTTCCGGCGGCGCCCACGGTTCCCGTAGGCGCCGGCGCCGCCCCCGGCTGCGGCTGCGGCTGCGGCACCTCGCCCTGCTGGCCGTGTTCGCGATGGTGGCGGGGTGCGCGCCGTTCCTGTGGGTGCTCTCCTCCACCGCCGACCACCGCCACACCGCCGAGACCGTGCCCGAGCGCCCGGTGGCGCTGGTGCTGGGCGCGGGGGTGCGTCCCGACGGCCGGCCGAGCCTGCTGCTGGCACGGCGCCTGGACACCGCCGCCGGACTGTACTCCGCGGGGAAGGTGGACGCCGTGCTGGTGAGCGGGGACAACAGCGTCGAGCACTACAACGAGACCGACACGATGATCGACTACCTGGTGGCGGCGGGGATCGATCGGGAGCGGATCGTGGGCGACTACGCCGGGTTCTCCACCTGGGACTCGTGCGCGCGTGCCAACGAGGTGTTCGGGGTGGAGGCGGCCACGGTGGTCACCCAGGACTTCCACCTGCCCCGGGCGGTGCGGCTGTGCCGTGCCGCGGGGATCGACGCGGTGGGCGTGGCCGACTCCAGCCTGCGTGAGCGCACCTTCGCCACCGTGTACGGCTGGTTCCGGGAGGTCCCGGCGGCGGTGGCGGCGCTGGGCACGGTGGTGCTGAGGCCGGATCCGATGTTCCTGGGCGACTACGAGACGGGGGTGGACGACGCCCTGGCCCCGGAGCGCGAGTGAGCCGCGTGGCCCCTCCCCCGGTGATCTTGCTCCCAGTGGCACTGTGACCGGTCGAGAGTGCCACCAAGAGCAAGATCACCGGGGAAACGGGAGAAGGTCATCTGCCAGCACGGGCAACGGTGGCCAGGATGTACTCGGGGCGGTGGAGGTCCTGCCAGGTGAACCGGACCACGCGGACGTCCGGGTACCACAGTTGCAGGGCGTTCTGGCGTTCCCGGTCCCGGGCCAGGGCTTGCGGGGTGCTGTGCGGGCCGATGCCGTCGGCCTCGCCGATGAGTCTCAGGTGCTCCCACCAGAAGTCGACGATGCCGATGAGCCTTCCGTGCCTGTCGGTGAAACGGCGCTGAAGCTCGGTGGGCGGAAGACCTCCGTCAGCGCACACCAGGCGGACACGGGTCTCCAGGGCGCTCTGCGCACGACCGTCGGCCAACGGCCACCATCCACGTACCTGTACACAGCCTCTCCGGCCCCGGTTCGCCCTCTCCAGCCGCTCTGTGTCCTCGCCGGTGACGAGGCCCTGATTCAGGCAGGAGTCCATAAGGCACACGGCGGTGTCCCGGTCCACGCACAGGAGGGTGTCCCTCAGGGATCTGCCCGGGTCGGTCAGGCGGATGCCCTTCCCCACGGTGGTGACTTCCTCCTCGGAGACGTACCAGCTGTGCAGGGTGATACCGCGAATGTGACGCTGGGCGCCGAGCGCGGGGATGACCATGTGCATCTCTCGACCGTCCCAGCGCCTCAGTCCCTGCATGCCCCACAGGCGCGCGGCGGTCTCGCCACCCGCGAAGGAGTGCGGCCCCAGGGACAACTGGGCGGCCATGACCGAGGTACGCAGATGGCCGGTGGGATCGGAGCGGTCGGCCAGGGAACGGACGGAGTACACCCGGGGATAGGGACGGTCCCAGCCGCCGCCGCGCAGGAGCCGACGGATGTCGTCCTTGGTGAGGCCGAGGTTACGTGCCTGTGCCCAGCTGAGCATTCCGTACTGTCGGGAGGCCACGGCGAGCGCCGCCGTGACGGTGGCGTCACACGGCGAACCTGGTGGTGGGGCCGCCTGATTCATGCCCTCTACTCTGAGCTGGGAACTCCCGAGCCGCCAGCCTTCTTGCCGTCCTGTGGACAAGTGACCCCCGTTCCCCGGTGATCTTGCTCCCAGTGGCACTGTGACCGGTCGAGAGTGCCACCAAGAGCAAGATCACGGGGAAGGAAGCGCGCACGTCACACCGGTGACGCTCCCGGCCGGCGCGTCAGCGGCCGCCGCCGAAGAGGCGTCCGAGCAGCCCGCCGGGCTGGGGTGCGGCGGGCGCCTGCGGCCGCGGGTCCGCGGCCTCCTGCGGCTCGGGCTCGGGTTCCACACCCACCAGGTCGCAGAACTCCTGGGCGTCGTCCGGCAGCGCCCAAGCGCCCAGGGTCCGGGTGAACTCCTCGTCCTCCCACGCCGGAGCGGGCAGCTCGGCGATCGCCCACAGGACCTTGAGGGTCTCCTCGTCGTAGTCGGCGTTGACGTGCTCCTCGGTGGTGTAGCCCCTGCTGCGGGGACCGAGCACCATCTCCAGGCCCGCACCGGTCACCAGGGCCCGGGACTCGTCCTCGCCCTTGATCAGGCCGGGGAGCATGTCCAGGCGCAGGCGGCGGGCGCGGTCACCGGCGCGGCCGAGCGCCAGGAAGCCCAGGACCTGCGGGGAGCGGCCGCCGCAGTGCGGCCAGGACTCGTTGAACAGCCCCTCGTAGCCCATGGAGGTACCGCCGCCGCGGCCGATACGGCGCAGCGCCTCGCGCGGGGTGTTCTCGCCGTGGATGAGCACCATCGCCACCGAGGCGGCGAAGGAGTTGTACAGGTTCCCGCCCGCCATCTGGTGGGTGAGGCCGACGGAGGTGTCGATGTCCGCGGGGGTGGCCAGCAGGCCCAGGGCGAACAGTTCGGCGGGCAGCGGCTCGCCGGTGTCCATCCCGTTCATCATGTCGCGCAGGTTCGTGGGCGTCTGCGGGGCCGGGCGCAGGTCCTTGGCGAGCAGGAGCTGGGAGGCGCCGGTGATCTCGGCGGCGATCCGCTCCGCGTCGGAGGTCAGGAAGCCCAGCAGGTAGCTCACCCACTCCCCCGCGCGGTCCATGCCGCCCCGGTTGGCTCCGCCCCTGAGCAGCGCGACCAGGTCGGGGACGCGCGCGCAGACGGCCTCGTAGGTGTCCAGCTCGGCCCGCAGGAGCTCGGCGCCGCCCGGCTGCTCCATGACGGCGAGCCGGTTGCGCATGCGGCGGTGGTGCTGCTCGTCCGGGGCCTCCTCCGCCCAGGACCGGTACTGCTCGCGGACCTTCTCCGCGTCGTTGGAGGTCGCCCAGACCACCTCGTCGCGCCACTGGTCGAGGCTGAGGGGCTCGGGGAAGCGGTCCTCGGCGTGCCCGGCCACCAGTTCCAGCAGAAGGCTCAGGGGACGCCAGCGGTCGGTGACCGGAGTGGACTCGGCACAGGCGATGTCGACCAGGAAGTCGACCGCCCTGGGTGCGGCGAGGTGTCCGGGGGCGGGGAAGTGGATGATGTCGTGGAGATCGGAGAGTGCGCCGTCGCTTCCGGCGAGCCGTCCGAGCAGCTCGGGGATGCGCGCACCGCCCTCGGGGGCCAGTGCCGCCCAGTCCACGTTCTCCGCGCCGCCGTGTGGGTCGTTTTCCGTGGTCGCGTTCATGCTGCCGATTATCCCGGTTGGGGATCCGTGGACGCGCCACCCGGCTCCGGAACCGTGTTCGGCGGGCACACGTCCCCGCCGTACGAGGGGGTACCGGCCGCCCGGACCCCAGAGCCCGGTCAGAATTCGGTCAGAGTTCGCTGTGGGCCGGGGCGGGGCGCAGGAGCGCGTCGCGCAGGGCCTTGACGGCGGCGCCGACCTCGCGGACGTAGCCGATCACCGTGGAACGGCGCCGCGCTCCCATGCTGGAGTCCCCCACCCCGACGGCGTCGATCCCGGCGGCCCGCGCGAGGGCGACCGTGCGGGGCAGGTGGAAGGACTGGGTGACCATGGTGGCCGCGTGCACGTCGAACAGGTCGCGCACCCGTACGCAGGTGTCCCAGGTGCGGTAGCCGTAGCGGTCGGCGTCGATCCTGTCGGCGGGCACGCCCTGCTTGACCAGGTACTCGGCCATGGTATCGGTCTCGCGGTTGGACACCTCGCGGTTGTCTCCGGAGACGATGATCCGCTCGGTCCCGCCGTCCTCGAACAGGCGCACGGCCAGGTCCAGGCGGCGGGCGAGCAGCGGCGAGGGCCCCTCGCTCCACGCCGCGGCGCCCAGGACGACGGCCACGGGCCGGTGCGGGACGGTGCCGACCCTCCTGCGGCGTCCGGCGCTGGCCACGTAGGTCCAGGCGTAGGGGGCCAGCGCCAGGGCGCACGCGCCCGCTCCGACCGCCGCGATCCACAAGCCCACCCCTGCCGCCTCTCCTGTTGTCCGACGCGTACGCGCCGTCGCCGTGCCGGTCACGCGCGAGGCCGCGCGCACCCCATCATGGCGCACCGGCGGAGGTGGTGGTATCCGGACGAAGGCACGCAGACCACCGCGCGCACGGGCGTGGGGACCTCCCGCGTCCGCTTCCGGCACCGCCCGTCCGCAGACCACCGTGCGCACGGGCGTGGGCGACCGTGCGGCGGCTATGCCCCCGGGCCCCGCCGCGCGGGGGCCGGGTTCAGCTTCCGAGCGCTCTCGGGCCGGCCCAGGGGAAGGGGCGCTTGTGCCGGATCTGGAGGGAGCCGCCCCGGCAGGTACCGGTGACGACGAAGTGCGGGTGGGAGGGCCCCCGGAGGGAGTCCACCTTGGAGCGCAGGGCACCGAACCAGGAGGAGTCCACGTCCACCTCGGCGGTGGCGCCCTCGGGCAGGACCAGGTCCCCCATGCCGTGGGAGGTGTCGAGGTGGACCTCGACGACGGCGCCGGCGAGGGAGGCCGCGCGAAAGTCCAGGCGGGTGATGCCGTGCTTGTTGTACACCTCGACGCGGTGCGGCACCCGCCACCGGCCACCGCGGACGACGACACTGCCCTGCGAGCGGATGACGAGGGGGTCGCCGCCGTCGCCGTGCTCCGGTGGACGGCCGCCCGCCGCAGGGGGGACCTGGCCGGCGGGTGTCCTGACGCCCGCGGGCAGGTCGGAGGTGACCTGTTCGAGGTCGGCGTAGGTCCTGGCGGCGTAGGCCGCGTCGAGCCGCTCGTCGAGCTCGTCGAAGGTGATCCGCCCCTCCCCGGCCGCCTCCCGCAGGACCTCGGCCGCCTGGTCCCTCTCCGCGTCGGAGACGCGCATCTGACTCATGTCCTCGGAGACCACTGTGCTCGCCCGGTCCTCTCCGCCCTCTTGTCGTACCCACGGTAGAACATGACATGGAAGGAACACAGGGACAGCGGGATCCGCCACCCCGCCGACGCTCCCAAGCTCGGTGTCCCGGCGCGCTTTGGGGAGGTCGGGGACTGGGTACCGCTTTCCTAGCGGTGGTTGAGGACTCTGCCGGGGTAGGACGGACCCCGGCAGAGTCCTGAACCACACGCGGTTCCCCCCGCGATACACGATCCCCCACCGGAATCGCTCTGCCCAGAACGTGTCCGGAATCGGCCACCGGGTGAACCGGCCCTCGTCGGACGGCCCGCGTCCCGGGCTTCGCGCGCCTCCTCGGCCCCGTGGTTTTCGGTCCTTCCGCTCCAACGTGAGCGGTCCGCCCCCATACTCCCCACGGAGCCCACTCGGAACAGGCGTTCCCTCCTTCGGAGACCCCTCGTCCACCGGTTTTCGGACATGACATAACTGTGCTTACGGACATCGGAGCTCGGTAGAGAATCCCAGGTCACCGGCCCTCTCCGGCGCCCCCTCGGAAAACCTTCGCCGCGCACTCGAACGCACTTGCGCAAAGGTACCTCTGACCTGCATGGACACAAGACCGACAGGGCACACGAAGTCTGACGGGAATCGCCTTTGGAGCGGCGTTTGCCCAAATTCGGCAACGAGCATCTCCTTAGTAGGCGCGACGCCGCTCCGAGCGGCTCCGCAGCACCATCCGCTCCGACCGCCCCGAGCACACAGACACCACCTGGTCGAAGACCGGAGGAAACCACGACGTGTCCGCCCTCGCGATCGCCCCGACGTTTCTCAGCGACTTCACCCACCTCACGCCCGACGTCCAGCTCGACACCCTGGCCGTGATGCGTGCCTACCAGGCGGGCGACCGGCCCGTCCTGGAGTCCGTCGCGGACGCGGCCGACCCGCGCGTCCGGGTCCTCGACATCACCCCCGACTGGTCCGGCGTCGTCGTCCCCGCCCCCGACGCGGGCGAGTACGACCAGCCCCTCGACGACCACGCCGGCGACCAGCCGGACGGCACGCACTACCGCCTGGTCACCGTGCGCCCGCGCGACGAGGCCCTGCGCTTCGCGCGCGGCCTGCGCCCCGACACGCCGACCGGGGCCGTCCCCGGCGGCGTGGACCCCACGCCCACCGGACCGCCCGAGCTCGCCGGCGCGCTCCAGGCGCCCTTCGACCAGTGGCAGCTCACACTCCACCCCGACCAGCACCGGATCACCGAGACCCGCTACAACGGGTCCGCGCAGGTCACCGGCGGCCCCGGTACCGGCAAGACCGTGATCGCGCTGCACCGGGCCGCGCACCTGGCCCGGCGCGACGCCGCCGTCCACCCCGAGGACACCCGCGAGTCGGTGCTCCTGACCACCTACAACCGCACGCTGGCCCAGTCCCTGGCCGAGCGGCTGGACCAGCTCCTGCCCGAGCCCGGCGTCCGCGCCCGGGTGCGCGTGGCCACCATCGACAGCCTCGCCCGCTCGGTCGTACAGACCCACACCAGCATGGCGCCCCGCCTGGTCGGCAGGGACGAACTGGCCCGGCGCTGGCGCGCGGTGGCCCTGGCCGACGGCCTGCCCTTCTCCGGCCGCTTCCTGGCGGACGAGTGGGAGCAGGTCATCCTCGCCAAGGGGCTGGAACTGCTGCCCCAGTACATCCGCTGCGAGCGCAGCGGCCGGGTGCAGCACCTGGCGCCCGAGCACCGGCGCCAGGTGTGGGAGACCGTGCGGCGCTACGTCGGCGCGATGCGGGTGGAGGGGCTGTGGTCCTACCCGCAGCTGGCCGCCGAGGCCGCCCGGGTCCTGGACCGGGGCGAGCCCCTGTTCCGGCACGCGGTGGTCGACGAGGCCCAGGACCTGCACCCGGCCCAGTGGCGGATGCTGCGCGCCGCCGTCCCCGAGGGCCCGGACGACCTGTTCGTCGTCGGCGACCCGCACCAGCGGGTGTCCGACAACCGGGTGTCGCTGGCCTCGCTCGGCATCAACGTGCGCGGGCGCAGCCACCGGCTGCGGGTGAGCTACCGGGTGACGCAGGAGATCCTGGACTGGAGCATGCCGGTCCTGGACCGCCGGGCGGCCCTGGGCATGGACGACAACGCCGACACCCTGGCCGGTTACCGTTCGCTGCTGCGCGGCCCGGCGCCGGTGGTGCGCGGCTGCGACAACCGCGCCGAGGAGCTCGCCGCGCTGGGCGACCGGGTGCGGATGTGGCTGGAGTCGGGGGTCAACCCCGCTGAGATCGCGGTGGCCGGGCGCAACCAGTGGGTGGTGCGCGGCATCGCCAAGGAGCTGGAGGCCCGGGGCGTCCCCACGGCCCAGTTGGAGGGCGGCGGCAGCGCCGACGCGGTACGCGTGGGGACGATGCACCGGCTCAAGGGCCAGGAGTTCCGCTGCGTGGCGCTGGTCGGCGTCAGTGACCACCTGCTGCCGCCCAAGGCCGCGGTCGAGGCCGCCGACGGCGACCAGGTGGCGCTGGAGCACGCCTTCCAGCAGGAGCGGACGCTGCTGTTCGTGGCCTGCACCCGGGCGCGCGACGCGCTGTACGTGTCGCACGTGGGCCGGCCCAGCCGCCTGATCACCGGCACCTGGTAGGACGGGACCGAAGCGGGGGCGCCGCGGTGGCGGCGCCCCCGTCGCCGTGTCCGGCGTCGTGTCCGGTGGAGATCAGGCTCCGGCGAACTGCCCGTTGAGGTCCGTGATGTTCATGAGGTCGGTGCCGGCCATGGGGTTGTCCACCTCCACGTCCGTGACGACCATGTACGGCAGCAGCAGCGGGGGCGGGAAGTCCGGGGTGAAGGTGAGCGGGATGCCCAGGATGCGCACGTGCATGCGGGTGATGTGCATCTCCACGGTCCCGTCCATGGTCATGGCGGGCAGGCCGAGGCTCATCCGGGTGCCGGCGTCCTCGAACCACAGTTCGGCGCCGCTGAAGTCGGCCCTGCTCATGGTCAGTCGGATGTACCGCCGGGGGCCGTTCATGGTGGGGCACTCCACCACGCCCTCGTAGAGCGCACCGCTCATCGTCAACTGGTCGGAGGTCAGGCCGGACGTGCTGACCGACCCCTGGAAGCAGGGGTACTCCTCCTCCAGCGGGACCTCGGGGAGCTTCCCCTCGTCCTGGGCCGCCTGGCAGTCGCGGACGGCCGCCAGGAACTCCTCCTCGGACTCGGTCAGGGCGGACTCGTCGGTGCGCAGCCGGCACTCCTCCGAGGTGCCCTCCTCGCTCTCTTCGTCCTCCTCGGCCCCCTCGTCCTCCGGATCCTCCGGCGCCTCTTCGCCCTCCTCGCCTTCCCCACCCGGTTCGGTGGGCCCGGCGCTGGGGTCGGCACTGGGGTCGGCACTGGGATCCGTGCCCGGAGACGGCGCGGGTTCGTCGGAGGGGGACGGAGAGGCCCCGTCCCCGGGCTGTTCCTCCTCGTCGCCCGGAGGGGTGAACCAGTCCCAGGGCCAGTCGAGGGCGGGCGCGGGCGCGCTCGCCACGAGCAGGGCCGCGGCCAGGGGCAGTGCGAGGGCGGCCAGCGGCCGGGGTCCCCGCCGGGGGTCGGAGACGGTCTCGTCGACGGCGGTCACCTCGGAGGCGCCGGCGCCCTCGTCCGAGGCGCCGACGGGCTCCGCGTGAGCGGGGACGTCCAGCGGTCCGGCGGCGACGGTCCGGTGGGGAGCGGTGTCCGGACCTGTTCCGGTTCCCGCCCCGTCCGCACGGGTTTCGGTCCTGGTTTCGGCACGGGTCTGCTCCCCGGCCAGGGAGTCCTCGTCCCGGTCACCGTCCAGGTCGCCGTCCTGCGGCGCCTCGTGCGCGCCCCTCCGGCGGCGCCGTCGCGGGCGCCGCCGGACGACGGGTGCCCACGCGAACACGAGCGAGCCGCCGACGATACCGAGCAGCATCCCGATGACGAACCCGCCGAAGTTGGAGGTCACGAAGGACACCAGGGCGAGGAAGAGCCCGACCATCCCGAAGAAGACGTGCTGTGCGGGCTGTAGCCAGCTCAGCACGCCCAGGGTGATCAGCAGCACCGCGATGAGGGTGCCGGAGACGCCGGCGATACCGGCGTAGATGATCAGGTCGATCGGCAGGACCAGGCTCTGCGCGGCCGGTGCGACCAGCAGCTCGATTCCGGCCGCGACGAGGAGGAGGCCGCCCCAGAACGGTCGGCCGCGCCGCCAGTTCCGGAAGTGTCCCCGTCCCGTGCGCAGCAGGGTCAGTGCGTGGGCCATGGGATCAGAAGCATTCGTGGTTGCCGGGTTTGACGGCCAGCTTCAGACCGCTCAGGCGCAGGGATCCGGAGGTGACCGCCCACGTGGTCAGCTCCATGTCGGAGACGGTGATGGACTCGGACTGAAGACCGAAGCCACCCGCGGGCCCCTGGCCTCCCTCGGCCCTGTCCAGTGTGCTGGCGTCGCGGCCGATCTCGATGGTGTCGAACTCGGCGTCGCCCCGGAGCTGCTCGATGTCCAGGACGAGGTCGGTGCCCGTGACGGGCTTGGCCTCGCCCGCCTCGATGACCAGGGTGGCCTCGCCGATGGAGAGGTCCCAGAGGGAGGACATGCACAGGTTGGTCAGCTCGGCGGTCTCCACCGAGGACAGGCCGACCGCCCGGGAGGAGCCGTCCACGGATTGGGCGGGGGCACCGTACTGCGTGAAGCCCTGGCCCACGAGTTCGTCGGCGGACATCTTGAAGCTGTCGCCGGACACGGCGAAGGAGGCGGCGAGCAGACCCTGTGTGGTCATTCCTCCGAGGACGGCGGCGGCCACGAAGCCCGGGACCGCCACGAGGGCGAATCTGCGCCAGACGGTGCCACCACCGCCTTCTGGCTGCTCAGGCACATCCTGGGGCGCCTCTGGCGCCTCGCCGGAAGCCTTGGGCATGAGTACCTCCTGTATGCACCGCACCGAGGCGGTGAGGGGGAGCGAAACTTGCGCCGGAGCGCGCCGCGCGTGTTACATGGAACACAACCTACTCGGCGGTAGTGACGAACATTACAATATCTGTTGTCACATTTCTAGATGGCGCATTCAACGTTGCGGACTCGTAGCCGGCGCATTACGGACCCGCAACTGACCTGGAGAGAGACCAGCCGTGCCCCCAGAGCGCAAGAAAGACCCCACCGCCAACTCCCCCGACCAGACCGACGACCGCTTCGACTACGACGTCCTCGTCGTGGGCTCCGGATTCGGCGGCTCCGTCAGCGCCCTGCGCCTCACCGAGAAGGGCTACCGCGTCGGTGTCCTGGAGGCGGGACGCCGTTTCACCCCCGAGACGCTGCCGTCCTCGTCCTGGGACGTGAAGAACTTCCTGTGGGCACCCCAGCTCGGCATGTACGGCATCCAGCGCATCCACCTGCTGCGCGACGTGATGATCCTGGCCGGCGCCGGTGTGGGCGGGGGCTCCCTCAACTACGCCAACACCCTGTACCACCCGATGGACCCGTTCTTCGAGGATCCGCAGTGGCGGCACATCACCGACTGGAAGTCGGAGCTGGCGCCGTTCTACGACCAGGGCCGCCGCATGCTCGGCGTGCGCACCAACCCCACCGTCACCCCCTCCGATGTGCACATGAAGGCGATCGCCGAGGACATGGGCGTCGGGCACACCTTCCGCCTCACACCGGTGGGCGTGTGCTTCGGTGACGGACAGGACGGCGAGGGCAACCGGGCCGCGCCGGGCGAGTCGGTGGGCGACCCCTACTTCGGCGGCGCGGGTCCCGAGCGCAGGGCCTGCCAGGAGTGCGGCGAGTGCATGACCGGGTGCCGCCACGGCGCCAAGAACACCCTCACCGAGAACTACCTGTACTTCGCCGAGCGCGACGGCGCCGAGGTGCACGCCCTGACCACGGTCGAACGCCTGCGCGAGCTGCCCGGCGGCGGGTTCGCCGCCGACACCCTCAGGACCGGCGCGCCCCGGCGCAGGTCGAACGCCCGCACGTTCACCGCGCGCCAGGTCGTGGTGGCCGCCGGAACCTACAACACCCAGGACCTGCTGCACCGGATGCGCGACTCCGGGGTGCTGCCGCGCCTGTCCCCGAAGCTCGGCACGCTCACTCGCACCAACTCCGAGGCGCTCGTCGGCGCGATGAGCCGCCAGGTCCCGCCGCCGGAGGACCTGACCCGGGGCGTGGCCATCACGTCATCGATCCACCCGGACGAGAACACCCACATCGAGCCGGTCCGCTACGGCAAGGGCTCCAACGCGATGGGGCTGCTCACCGCCATACAGGTGCCCGGCGGCGGAAGGATCCCGCGCTGGCTGCGCTTCCTCGGCCTGGCGGCGCGCCACCCGGCCGTGTTCGCCCGCAGCTTCTCCAACCGTCGCTGGTCGGAGCGGACCATCATCGGCCTGGTGATGCAGTCCCTGGACAACTCGCTGACCACCTCGGTCAGGCGGGGGCTGTTCGGGGGGAGGAGGCTGACCTCCCGGCAGGGCCACGGCGAGCCGAACCCGACGTGGATCCCGGCGGGGCAGGAGGCGGCCGGCAGGCTGGCCGAGCGCATCGACGGCTTCCCGGGCGGCACGTGGGGGGACGTGTTCAACATCCCGTTGACCGCGCACTTCCTGGGCGGCTGCCCGATCGGCGACGGCCCCGAGAGCGGCGTCATCGACCCCTACCACCGGCTGTACGGGTACCCGGGCATCCACGTGGTGGACGGTTCGGCGGTCACCGCGAACCTGGGCGTGAACCCGTCGCTGACCATCACCGCCCAGGCCGAGCGCGCGATGTCGATGTGGCCGAACAAGGGCGAGGAGGACCCCAGGCCGGAGCAGGGCGCCGGGTACCGGCGGGTCAGGCCGGTGTTCCCCGTGTCCCCGGCCGTCCCGGCCGGCGCCTTCGCCGAGCTGCGGTTCACCACCCCGCTGCCGCTGTCGGTGGCCGGCTCCCCGACGCGTTCCGGCGAGACGGGGGATCCGGTGGACGCGGTGGCCGAGGAGACCGCCGCGGCTCCGGCGACCACGGCGACCGCCGGAGACGACGCCAAGGCGTGAGGAACGTGCCCGGCCGACTCCGCGTCCGGTCCACCCACTGACCGCGGAGCCGGCCGGAGCCGACCGGAGGCGGTCTCAGGCCGACCCCGTCAGGCCCTCGGCCGCGTCCGGGCCGCCCTGGTCCTTGTCCGGGTTCTCCTTCTGCAGGTACTCCATCGCCAGGGCGAAGTGCTCTCCCATGACGGTGGTGAGGTTCTCCGCCATCGCCTGCGCCAGGACCGCGTCCACGGCCTGCTGCGCGAGGGGGCGCACCCGCCGTATCAGCTCGGCCATCTCGGCGGTCTCCTCGCTCCTGACCACCGTGCCGGGGGCGTACTCGGCGAGTATGTGGTCGGCGACCAGGCGGACCATGTGCTCGGCGACGTCGCCCACCTTGTCGCGCAGGTTCTCCGCTATGTCGAGCACCGAGTCCACGCTCATGCCCAGCTTGACCAGTTCCACGCCGGCGTGCAGCAGCCGGGGGCTGGGCACCCGGAACCGCAGCCCGTCGCGTTCCAGCACGTTCAGGTCCAGGGCGCGCTTGACGGTCCTCGGCGTCACCCCCAGCCCGAAGAGCTCCTTCAGGTCTCCGAGGGTGAGGTAGTCGGCGATCTCGTCGCTCCAGGCGTCCCCTATGGCCGACTCGAAACCGAGGATGTCGGACAGGTCGCCGCCGCGCTCCCAGACCCGGAACATCTCGCCGATGTTGGCGAAGGTGTACCCGCGCCGCAGTAGCTGGCCGATGAGCCGCAGACGTGCCAGGTGCGCCTCGGAGTAGATGCCCACGCGCCCCTCTCTGCGGGGAGGGGCGAGCAGACCCCGGTCCTGGTACACCCGGACGTTGCGCACCGTCGTGTCGGCGAGCCGGGCGAGTTCGTCAATGCGGTATTCGGCCATGGGTCAAGCGTAGGGACATCCGCGAACCCTACTCGTCAGTAAATTTCTGGCCACTCCCCATTGCATTGTGACAATGCCCGTTGTAACGTTCCGGCAATGACTGTGGAGGAGATCACATGATGACCCCCTTGCCGCGCCACCTGCGCCGGCTGCCCGGCCAGAACGCCATCGTCACCGGCGCCTCCGGAGCGTTCGGCAGCGCCACCGTGGCCGTCCTCCGTCACCTCGGTGTGAACGTCGTCGGCATCGACCGCAAGCCCGCCCCCGGCGTCATCGGCTGCGACATCACCGACGACGAGCAGGTCCGCCAGGGCGTCGCGGAGGCCCTCGACCAGCTCGACGGCCGCCTGGACCTGCTGATCCACTACGCGGGCGTCGGGCCGGCCGTGGACATCGGCCGGGCCCCCGACGCGAACGTCCACCAGGCGCTGGAGGTCAACCTGCTGGGCACCTGGCGGGTCACCGCCGCCGCCATGCCCGCGCTGCTCCAGAGCAGGGGCCGCGTCGTCGTCACCGCCTCGCTGCTGTCGAACCTCCAACTGCCCTTCGCCGGGGCCTACACGGTCTCCAAGCGGGCGCTCACCGCCTACGCCGACTGCCTGCGCGCCGAGTACGGCAGCCACGTCGGGGTCACCACCGTCTACCCCGGCTACGTCGACACCCCCATCCACGACAGCTCCAGGGCCACGGGCGTCGCCCTCGACGGCCTCGTCCCGGCCGAACGGGAGCGCGACACCGTCATGGCGGTGGTCCGCGCGGCCGGAGCCAGGCGGGCCCGCCGCGACGTGGCCTCCACCGTGATCGGCACCGCCGGACTGCACCTGTTCCGGCACTTCCCCGGCACCACGGAACAGATCGTGTCGCTCCAGATCGGCCTGCTCCTGTCGGACGGCGCCTTCGGCGACGCGGAGATCGCCCGGGGACTCCACACGCGGCACGGCGGCCACACGGCCCGACCGGACGCGTCCTGAGGAGGAGGAAGAGAAAATGACCGCAGAGATCACCGCCAAGCCCAAACTCACCGACCGCGAGGACATCGCCAAGAGGCTGCTCCGCGGCTCGGCGAAGGCCTCCTTCGACCCGCTCGTCGAGATCGACTGGGACGCCCCCGTCGACAAGGACATGTGGGCGATCCGCCCCGAGCGCGTCTCGCTGTACGGCACCTACCTGTGGGACCGGCTCAGCGAGGAGAAGCGCAAGGAGCTCGCACGGCTGGAGATCGCCAGCATCGCCACCATCGGCATCTGGTTCGAGACCATCCTCATGCAGATGCTGGTCCGCCACGCCTACCACAACGATCCGAGCAGCAACCACGTCCAGTACGCCTACACCGAGATCGCCGACGAGTGCCGCCACACGGTGATGTTCGCCAAGATGGTGAACAAGCTCGGCGGGAAGACGCACAAGCTCGACCCCGTCGCCTTCCACCTCGGCAACCTCTTCAAGACGATCGCGCACGGTCCGCTGATCTTCGGCGGCGCCCTGTTCGTGGAGGAGGTCCTCGACCAGATCCAGCGCGAGGCGGTGCCCGACGAGCAGATCCTGCCCCTGGTGCGTTCGGTCTCGCGCATCCACGTGGTGGAGGAGGCGCGGCACATGCGCTACGCCCGCGAGGAGTTCCAGCGCGACTGGGTCAAGCGCGGTCCGGTCAACAGGGCCTACAGCCGCCTCCTCCTCGGCCTGGTCACCTACTACTCGGCCACCCGGCTGATCAACCCCAAGGTGTACGCGAAGGTCGGGCTGGACCCGCGCGAGGCCTACCGGGTCGCCCACCGCAACCCCCACTGGACCGGCACCAAGACCTGGGCCGCCCGCAAGGTCGTGAGCACCCTGGACACCGCCGGCGCCATCTCCGGCCTGGGCCGCTACTTCTGGAAGAAGGCCGGCCTGCTCGGCTGACCCCGACCCGGTGGGGCACGGAACCGCCCCGCCACGCCCCACCCTCCCCAGACCCCACCGCCGGAGGACGAAACGCGCCACGTTCTCCGGCGGTGGTCAAAGCCTCCCGGGGCCGAAACGCGCCACGGCCTCGGGAGCCCTCTCCCCGGAAGGCGTCCGCGCCGCGCCTTCCGGGGCGGCAGCTCCCCCGGGGGCGAAACGCGCCACGCCCCCGGGGGACACACTCCCCGACCCGAGCGGCGCCGCTCCGGGCCGGCTCGCACGAAGGGACCAGAACGTGACCGAAGCACCACCCCACTTCCGGGTGGCCATCATCGGATCCGGCTTCGCCGGGATCGGGATGGCCGTCCGCCTCAAGCAGGCCGGTCTGAAGGACTTCGTGGTTCTGGAGCGCGCCGACGAGGTCGGCGGCACCTGGCGTGACAACTCCTACCCGGGCGCCGCCTGCGACGTCCCCTCGCACCTGTACTCGTTCTCGTTCGCGCTCAACCCGAACTGGAGCCGCAGCTTCTCCCCGCAGCCCGAGATCTTCGACTACATGAGGCGGGTCGCCGGGGAGTACGGCGTAGACCGGCACGTCCGCTACAACCACGACGTGAAATCCGCGCACTGGGAGCCCGAGGACAACCGGTGGCGGATCGAGACCGAGCGGGGCACCGTCACCGCCCAGTTCCTGGTCAGCGGGGCCGGACCGCTCGCGGACCCCTCCTACCCCGACATCAAGGGCCTGGAGACGTTCGAGGGAACGATGTTCCACTCGGCGGACTGGGACCACGACCACGACCTGACCGGCCGCAGGATCGCCGTGATCGGCACCGGGGCGTCCGCGATCCAGTTCGTGCCAAGGATCCAGCCCAAGGCCGGGAAGCTGACGCTGTTCCAGCGGACCGCGCCGTGGGTGATGTTCCGGCACGACCGCGACATCACCAAGCTGGAGAGCTGGCTGTACCGGAACGTCCCGCTCGCCCAGCAGATCGCCCGCAAGAGCATCTACTGGGGCCGGGAGAGCTACATCCTCGGCTTCGCCAAGAACCCCAGGCTGCTCTCGGTCGTGGAGGCCCTGGGCCGGGCCAACATCAACCGCAGCGTGAAGGACCCGGCGCTGCGGGCCAAGCTCACCCCGAACTTCCGGGCGGGCTGCAAGCGCATCCTGATGTCCAACGACTACTACCCGGCGCTGGCCAGGCCCAACGCGGACGTGGTCACCGACGACATCGTGGAGATCCGCCCGAACGCCGTGGTCACCCGCGACGCGGAGGGCCGGGAGACCGAGCACGAGGTCGACACGATCATCCTCGGCACCGGCTTCCACGTGACCGACCCGCCGGTGGCCCAGCGGATCTTCAACGCCGAGGGCCGGTCGATGTCCGACCACTGGGGCGATGACGTGCAGGCCTTCCGCGGCACCACCGTCGCCGGGTTCCCGAACGCGTTCGTGCTGGCCGGACCGAACACCGGGCTGGGACACACCTCCCAGGTGTTCATGATCGAGGCCCAGATCCGGTACACCATGCAGGCGCTCAAGTACCTGTGCAGGAACGGGCTCGACCGCATGGACGTGCGCCCGCAGGCCCAGGAGGACTACAACGAGATGCTCGCCAGATCCATGGAGGGCACCGTGTGGGTGACCGGCGGATGCGACAGCTGGTACCTGAACGAGAACGGCCGCAACACCACGCTGTGGCCGACCTTCACGTGGAACTTCGCCCTGCGCACGCGCTGGTTCGACCCCCACAACTACGACCTGCGGATCGACCGCGCCCGCGGAGGCGGCTCCCGCCGGTCCGACCGTGTACTGGCCGGGGGTCGGGCGCGGTGAGCGGGTTCGGTGACGACGAGGAGGAGTACAAGGGCACGGTGACGGTCGTGCTGGATACCGACGAGAAGGCCTCCGTCGAGGTGCGGGCCCACCTGGCCGGCCACTTCTCCCCGCTGACCGGCGACTACCGCTGGCGCGGACGGCTGTCCCCCAGCCCCGAGGTGACCGAGGCCTTCCGCGACGGGACGCGGACCGTCGTGGTGCGCACCCCCGACGGGTTCGAGGGCACCGGCACCCTGGACGAGGCCAACCTGTGGGGCGGGCACCCGGTCAACGGGGCCGGCAGCCCTCCCTTCGCGGTCCCCAGCATCGAGGTCGACGAACTCGACGGCTGAGCCGGCCGCATCCCCAGACACCCCCTCGGGCACGCGCCGGCCCGAGGGGGCACCCCCGTCAGTTCCCCCGGCGCGCCTTGCCCCCGAGTGAGAGGTATCCCCGATGGCAACCCGACACGTGGGTCAGGTCCGAGAACTCCAGGTGCGCTCCGCCGACGGCACGCTGCTGCACGTCGAGGTACGCGGCCCCGAGGACGGGCCGACCGTGGTCCTCGCCCACTGCTGGGCGACGTCGCTGGCCTCGTGGGGGCCGGTGGTGCGCGAACTCGATCCGTCCCTGCGGGTGGTGCTCTACGACCAGCGCGGCCACGGCCGCAGCCAGACGCCGATCACCCGCGCGGGGTACGGCGCGGAGAAGCTGGCCGAGGACCTGTGCGCGGTCCTGGAGGCGGCCGTCCCCGAGGGGCGGAAGGCCGTCGTGGCCGGGCACAGCATGGGCGGGATGACCGTCATGGCGGCCGGCGCGCACCCGGTGTTCCAGGACAGGGCCGCCGCGGTGCTGCTCACCAACACCGGATGCACGCAACTGCCCAAGCGCTCGACCGCGATTCCGCTGCCCGGACCGCTGGGCACGCTCGGCTCGAAGGTCTTCCTGAAGGCGCCCCTGCCCCTGGGCCCGAGCAACCCCGTCACCACCGCGCTGCTGAGGCCCATGATCATGGGCCGGGAGTCGGACCCGCGCATGGTGCGGCTGTGCATGAGGATGGTGCACGCGTGCGCCCCCGTGCCCCGGGGCGCGTGGGGAGGCGTGATGACCACGCTGGAGGTGGAGGAGTCCACCCGGCAGATCTCGGCGCCCACCGTCGTGCTGGTGGGGACCGAGGACAAGCTGACCCCGCCCTGGCACGCGCACCACATCGGTTCGCTGTTGAAGGACTGCCGCGAGGTGCGGGAGATCCCCGGCGCCGGGCACATGGGGCCGCTGGAGTACCCGAGGACCCTGTCCGAGCTGCTGGGGAACCTCGCCGCCGAGCACCTGGGCGCCCGTTCGAAGGCCGCCTGACACGGCTCGTCTCCCCGCGGTGCCCCCGGTCAGGACGGCCGGGGGCATCGGCGTGCGAGTGCCGTCAGCGGATCCTGGCGCCGTACACGTGGTCGACCGTCATCGTCATGAGCACCCTGCGGTCGGACACCATCGCCGCCCGGTACTCGTCCCAGTCCGGGTGCTCTCCCGAGGCGAGGCGGTAGTAGCGCACCAGCGCCTCCACCTCGGGGCCGTGGGGGTCGGTCCCCGGACCGGTGAGCACCGCCGTGCCCTCGGCGGTGGCCCACGCCCAGCCGTCGGGGCTGGTGACCTCCAGTGCGGCTCGCGGGTCCCGGCGCAGGTTGGCCGTCTTGGCCCGCCCCTCGGTCACCGAGACGTGGATGACCTCGGCCTCCTGGTCGTAGAAGGGCATGACGGGTGAGAGCTGAGGGCGTCCGTCCGACTTGATCGTCGCGAGGACGCCGAGCCGGCTCTCCGCGAGCAGCGCGCGCGGGTTGAACGGTGTGGCGGTCATGTTCGGGGTCACCTCTCGACCGGGTGCTGGCTGTTCGTGGCGGTGCGGGGCCGGGCCGGTCGTGACCGCGCCCCGAGGACTCACGGAACCGCCCGATCACCACCGCGCCGCCGCTGCCACCGTGCCCATCATCCACGGCCTGCTCGTCCGGGGCCCGCCGAACCGCGAAAGTCCGACGCCGGTACCGAACCCCGCACCGGGCACGGGCCCCTCGGAGTGGGCCTACGCGTCGAACGGACTTGCATCTCAAGTCGCTTGAGGTCCCACAGTGGCTCCATGCGCGAACAAGAGCTGTACCCCATCGGAGACGCCGCACGCCGCAGCGGCCTGAGTGTCAGCGCCGTCCGGTTCTACGCCGACGCCGGACTCATCGAGCCCACGGGCATGAGCGAGGGCGGCCACCGGCTGTACGACATCGACGCCATCGCCCGGCTGGAACTCGTCCGCACCCTGCGCGAGTTGGACACCGACCTGGAGGAGATCCGCCGACTGCTCGAAGGGAGGACCGACCTGCACGGGCTGCTCACCACGCACCTGGAGATCGTCGAGCGCCAGGAGCGCACCCTGCGGGCCAGGCGTGCGGTGCTCAGGACCCTGATCAGGCAGGGCGGCACGACCGCGCAGGCCGACCTGATGCACAAGCTCGTCTCGATGACCGACGAGGAACGCGAGCGGATCATCGACGACTTCTGGAACGGCGTCGGCGAGGGCCTCGACGTCCCCGACGGCTTCGTCGACCGGTTGCGGATGATGCGGCCGGTCCTGTCCGCGGATCCCACGGCCGCCCAGCTCGAAGCCTGGATCGAACTGGCCGACCTGGTGCGTGACCCGGGGTTTCGCGACGCGGTCCGCACCTACCTGCGGGAGACCTACTCCACGAGGGAGGGACGGGACATGGCGAGCGCACCGTTCCAGGACTTCGTCCACACGAGCGGGGTCCCGCTCATCGAGGAGGTCCTCGCCGCGTACCGTGCCGGTGAGTCCCCCCGGTCCCCCTGGGCACAAGAGGCCGTCACGCGCTTCATGGAAGCGGCCACGGCGCTGTCCGGCATACCGCTCACCCCCGAGTTCCGGAACAAGATGGCCGACGGATACCGGCAGGCCCCCGACATCATGCGCCGGATCGCCGAAGAGGACGCCGCCTCCGAGGGCCCCGTGTACGACGACACCCACGGCCGGTACCTGTCCCTGGTGGCGGCGATCAACGGGACCGCGCCCGAAGAGGACGGAGACGATCCGGCTCCCTACGTCTGGATCGCCGATGCCATGCGCGCTCCGGCCACCGACTCCTGAGGGCCTCACCGATCCGAGTTCTGGACCCCGTGCCCGGTGAGCCACAGGTCTTTGCGGGCGTTGCCTGAGTGTGCCCTCGAAGAACGCGCCTTACCTGCATTCAGCACAACGAGTGATACACAACCGTTCTTCGGCAGCGCAGGGACCGCTTTTGGGTCGACGGACCGAAGGCCATGGAGGCACTTCGTCCGCCAGGGGATGTCTTTTGTCCATGCATCAGGCTTTTGCAGCTTTTACCCATGTGGGGTGATCGGGTGTTAGGTTCGAGAGCGTTCCAATACGGAAAGTGACGTACATCGTGAAGCCCACAGTGCACCTGGCATTCGGGGCGGCCTCGACCGCGCTGGCCGCTTCGGTGCTGGCCTTCGACTTCCCCTACTACGCCATCGTGGCGGCCGCGGCCCTGATCGGTGTGTTCGCCGTATGGCTGACGCTCACGATCCGCGGCATCCGGGCCCGCGAATCTTCCTCCTGATACCGGGAGAACCCGGGAAATTTCTTCGGTCCCGCACCGCCCGGCTCTTGGTGGGGTCGCGACGGCTGTGGCCGTGCTGCTGCCCAACGTGGCTCTCCCCAGGAACAGCAGGCGGTGATGGTGCGCGGGTCAGGGAGTTCGCATCGGGCCCTGCCTGGCATGAGAAAAACCCCCGCGCAACACTCGGTTGCGCGGGGGCTCTCGCATCTCGCCGAACCCTGCGGATCCCCCGATACCGGCGGTCCAGCGCGGGCCGTGCGCGCTCACCCCCGTGGGCGCCGACCCCGCACCCGCGCCGTGTCATCCCTGGGCCACACAGCCGTGACGGCCGTCCCCCGTGGCCCGCGAGGCGCGCAGGTGCTCTCCCGGCCCCTACCCGTCCTTCGGCGAGCAAACACTGACTGGCCCATTAGATGGCAGCGAATTCGGTGAGGAGTGTCTGCGTCGACATCCGAGCGACTACGCGCGTGGCTGATGGGCCCGGTGCATCACTAAGGAAACAGCGTGAAACACCCCGGATTGGGACCACCCCCGCGTGCGCGGGGAGCACACTTTTTCCGCCGCCGGTGGGAGTCCACCCCGGGGACCATCCCCGCGTGCGCGGGGAGCACGTAACTGACCTGGGAACTTACCAGCGGCAAGCAGCCGTTTTTCCAACTTCTCGAAAAACAGACAAACCGGACAGCACCTGCGACCCTCGGAAAACCACGGCAGCAGCGTACCGAGAGACTCATCGATCTCCCACCAGTAATGCACCAACAGGCGAAAACAGGATCGGAACAAAACTGGTCGAGTCACTGCTGCGTGGGCACCCTGCCTGCCAAGGCTGGACCTGACTACCCGCGCTTCCCCTGAGAGAGCTACAGGTCGTCGTAGAATCCGCCTCGGGGAGCAACCTTAAGAACCAGAACGACGAGAACACCATCATCGAGCTCGTAGCGAATGCGGTAGCCACCGACGCGGATGCGCCACATGTCAGGGTGGCCTTTGACCTGGACGCATCCATTCGGTCGGGGATCATCGGCGAGCGCCTCGATCGCTGCCCGTACCCGCTTGCGAACGGATCCGTCGAGGCGCTTGATGCCCTTACGTGCGGTATTGGTGTACTGGAGGACGTAGCGGCCGCTCAATCGTCGTCTCCCCATACCTCGTCATGGGTGAAGACTGGTTCGCGTCCAGCTTTGACGTCTGCGGAAATCCGCTCAGCCTCGGCATCATCGTGTTCCTCGATGAGTTGCTCATAGTGCTCGACCCAGCTAGCTGGGACGAGCACGTACCCTCTCAGGTCACGACCGACCCCAGGGCCTTCTTCGGGTTCCATAGGCATCGCGGTCATGGTGCGTTCTCCGTGCTTGATGGGATACCGGGCACCTGTCCTGACCAGGCGGCTCTGGTATGACCGTACAGCCGAGCATCCTATGCAAGTGCGGCGGTGACCGCCTTTCCTCCGAAGGCAGTCATCGTCAGGTGTTCGGGCACTACTCGGTGAGGACGAACGCCGGACCCCAGAGAAGAAGCAGCTAGCCGAAGTCGCGAATCTCAGACATACGCCTCACACGCAACAGGTCTATACCCGCGTGCGCGGGGAGCACTTCACCGAGCAGCCCGACGACGCCCACGACCGGGGACCGTCCCCGCGTGCGCGGGGAGCACCCGGTCGGCCGAAGGGTTGTCCCGGGCGGCCCGGGACCATCCCCGCGTGCACGGGGAGCACCTGAGACGAACCCAGGCCATTCGGCCTCCTCGGGGACCATCCCCGCGTGCGCGGGGAGCACAAGATCGTCGCCAACCCCCGGTCGTACCGGTAGGGACCATCCCCGCGTGCGCGGGGAACACGTAACTGACCTGGAAACTTACCAGCGGCAAGCAGCCGTTTTTCCAACTTCTCGAAAAACAGACAAATCAGGCAGCACCTGTAGTCCTCGGAAAACCATGGCAGCAGCGTACCGGCAGGAGCACGGGTCATACCCCCGCCGGTACACGTCAGGCGTAGGTGGGCGCCGGATCCAGGAGAAGGAGCAGATCGCCCGGCTCCCGGGCCTCGGTCAGACCGGCGGGTGAAGCAACCCAGTAGGACAGCGTCTGCTCACCGAACCAGACGATCAGGTGCGGGTTGTACCGCTGGAGAGCGGCGGCGCGGGCGTGTTCGCGGGCGAACTCGGAGCGCTGGCCGCCCAGGCGGGGCAGGCGTGCCGCGCGGCGCTGGCGGCAGGAGGGGTGCTCGCACACCGGGCAGAACGGGCCCACCAGGGGGCGACGTCGGGGCAACGGCGGCAGCGGACGGTACAGCGGGTCACTGGAGGGTCGCGAGGCGGGGATAGGATGCGTCACTGATCCTGCTTTCTGAACATGTGAGAGTGAGCGGAATTCGGGATTGTTTTGGGGCCCGGGAAGAGCGTTGGCGCGCTTTCCTGGGCCCTTTTGCGTGCAGCAGCGTTGGTGCCTAGGGCTGGACGTTCCAGAGGCTGTCGGTCAGGTCGTAGGCCAGGAAGAACCAGACCTGTCGGTAGTCGCAGATGCCGTTGTCGCCCCAAGAGGTGGCGAGGGCGTCGATCATGGCCAGCCCTCGTCCGGATTCGGCGGCCAGGTCCAGCCCGCCCGACGAGGGCCGCAGGTGCAAGCGCTGGTCGAGGGCGAGCGGCCTGCTGTCGCGCGCGCCCTGGTCGCGACAGGTGAGGTGAAGCCCCAAGCGGGTGCGCTGGCAGGTGAGGGTGTAGACCCCGAAAGGCTGCCCTGAGCGGGAGTGGCGCAGAGCGTTGTTGGCGAGCTCGGAGCCGAGCAGGGTGAACAGGTAGCGGTAGTCGTCATCGCGTTCGGCGGCGCAGGTGTCCAGGAACGCGCGCACCAGCGGCATGTACTGGGCCGATCCGCCGAAGTCGTAGCGACGGGTCCGGTAGTGGGCGCGGTCCGAGCGGCCGGAGAAGTAGTGGCGGCAGCGGGGCGGGACCAGCTCCGCGAGGGGCACGGTCACCTCGGGAAGGGGAGGCATCGGGGGCTTGGGAACGGTTGCGAGCATGACGAACAGACTCCTTGCGTGTGTGGAGTGACAACGGGGGTTCGGTGTGCCCGCAGGAGTGAGACCTTCGCGTTTCCCGGCAGCGGGAAGGGGCACGGCGTAGCCTGACCAGCAGAGACTCTGTGTTACACCTCCGTCACTGACTACAGCTCCATAGTGGACTCGATATTGTCGAGAGTCAAGCTAGATGCGACATTATCGGATGAGTGGCCTAGACTTTGGACATGCGCATCCCTTACAGCCCCACCCTTAGGCTTCGTCTTCTCGTCTCTGAGCTCAAGCAAGGCCGTGAGCGTGCAAAGCTGACGGTCTCTCAGGCAGGCAAGGTTCTCGGGTGGACAGCGTCCAAGATCAGCAAGATCGAGACCACCGAAACCCGCCGTATCACTTCCGGTGACCTCGACAAGCTCATGGATCTCTACAAGATCGACGAACCCTCAAAGCGCTTGGCCATGCACGCACTGGCCCGCGATGCCAAGGAACGAGGCTGGTGGTCCAAGTACCGTGAGGTCTTCGGTGAGCAGGCCCTGCCTGACTTCGAGGCCGAGGCATCCGTCATTCGCAGCTTCGAGGGCCTCGTGATTCCCGGGCTTCTCCAGACTCCCGGATACGCCGAAGCACTGTTCCAGGGCGGACGTTATACCGATGCCAAAGACATCGCCCACCGTGTGGACGCACGCATGACCAGGCGAGAAATCCTGTCAAGGTTCAACCCCGTGCACCTACGGGTGGTCATGGACGAGGCGGCGCTACGTCGCATGATCGGTAACTCATCGATCATGGCTGAGCAAGTGAGGCATCTGCTGCACATGGCGAAGATGCCCAACATCGATGTGCAGGTGCTCCCCTTCTCAGCAGGCTCCCACGCGGCGTTGGTGGCCCCGTTCAGCATCCTGGAGTTCCCCGAGAACCTGGCCTTGCCCATCGTCCACGTGGATACCGTGACTGATTCAGTATTCTTCGAGCAGCCCAAGGATGTCGCCCGCTACAGCGCCACATTTGGCGATATCCAGGGCACTGCCCTGAGTACCACGCAGAGCGCCCGGTTCATCGCCGACGTGCTCGCATCCCTAGAGAGCGACGGATGAGTAACGAGCTGGTTTTCCGCAAGAGCAGCTATAGCGGGCAAGCGCCGAACTGTGTCGAGGTCGCCCACATCCCCACGGGCTTCCGGAAGAGCAGTCACAGCGGTGCTGGTGAAAACTGCGTCGAGGTCGCCGACCTGCCCTGCGGCGCGGCCGTCCGGGACTCCAAGAACCCGGCCAGGGGCCACCTCCCCTTCCCCGCCGCCGAATGGGACGCCTTCCTCGTCATCGCCCGCGGCTAAGGGACTGGCCGAAAACGTGGTGGATGTGAACTAGGAGGCTCCCTCTGCGGTGATCTTGCTCTTGGCGTCACTGTGGGTGCTCCACAGTGACGCCAAGAGCAAGATCACCGTGGTTGAGCGCACCTCCACGAACCTTTGCGGTCACCGCACCGGCCTCCCGTTCCCACCCTCCGGTCCCCTCCCCCACCGAGGCAACACCGGCATCGGCAGCACCGCGCACGACAACGGGGCCTTGATGACGGCCGCTTCCGTCACCAGGGCCCCGCCGCACGTCTGGAAACCCATCCGCCCGACTCTCCCCTCCCCTTGTGGGCAAAGCCTTGGTGGGAGAGCTGGACCACCCGAGTGCTGGATCCATCCTGCGACCGTGCCGCCGGGCGGAGGGAGGAACCCGGGAGTACGGCCGCCTCCGAAGGGACGGACCGTGGACGGTACGCAAGCGAGGTGTCAGCGCGCGGTGGTGCTTCGCCGTCACCGGGCCGTCCCGCACGAAGATGTCGTGGAGACCCTCCACATCCGTGAGGGCGACGAAGCCGAGCTCGGTATCGGAAAGGACGGCGGACCACGCTCAGGGGCATGGCCGCGGTCCAGGCTGATGACCAGGCGTGGACCGGGGATCGCGACCGGCAGCGGGGAGAACGCGAGTCCGGTGAGCGGATCACCGCAGGCCGGGCCGAGGAGTTCGAGGACGCGGAACCCGTGTTCGGCGCTCCGGAGGGCGGGAGGCACCGAGGGCACTGAGAGCACCGTTCACGTTCGCCGTCCCCTCCCAGGACCGCCTTCAGGAGGTTGGTCCGCCGACGGGCAGAGCGCTTCCGCGGTGGCCACCGGACCCGCCACCCGGCGTGGGCGGCGGTCCAACTCCGGTTCGGGGTTCTCGGCCAGGGGGTATCCCGCTACCGTCCCGGCGCGCTGACTCCGCCCCCGGATCCGACTCCGGCCCCTGCGCCCCGGCTCAGACGGTGTCCCGGAGCGGAACCGGCACCACGTGCTCGGACACCTCCGAGTGCACCTGGTGCAACCGGGTCTGCACCGCCCTGCGCAGCTTGGTCAGGCACTCGACCAGGGTGATCTCGTCCCCCACCAGACCGCCCTTGGCCACGACCGGCGTCCCGTCCAACGGCCCTCCGCTGAGGTGTCCGTGAACCGCCAGCGGCACGATCTCGCCGCCCACGTCGAAGGCGTGCACGCCCAGCTCGTCCAGCAGGCTGGCCACCAGGTCACCGCCGCACAGGTACAGACCGCTGGGCAGCGCGTGGGCCCCGATGGTGTCGGCCACCCCGTTGACCACGTCCGCGACCAGCCGCGCGATCCGGGCCGGCAGCTCCACCCGGGCCTGGGCGGGCAGCTCGCGCACCTGCTCGGAGGTGTTCACCACCCGCAGCACGCACAGCTCGGGAAAGCCCGACGAGGTCAACTGCTCGGCCAGCTCCTCGGCGACCTCGTCCGCGTGGCCATCGTCGGGACCGGTGAGCGCCACCGCGTCCACGTCCACGAACCGCACCGCGCCGGTGCGCGCCACCGTGGCGAGCTGCCGCCGGGTCAGCTCGGTGGTGCTGCCCACCACCCCCAGCAGCGGCCCGCGCGAGCCCGCCTGGCCGCGCAGGCGCAGCGCGTAGGCCAGCAGCGCCCCCGTGGGCCCGGGGTCGGCCGCCACCCACACGGTTCCGTCGGTCCGGTGCGCGGCCGCCGCGGCCTCGGCGATGTCGGTCAGGTGCTGCTCGGTACTCGCGTCGCACACCACGACCGGCTCGTCACCGGCGAGCAGTTCGGCGGTGAGCATCGTCTGGGTCACCTGGCGGACGGGCACGTGCCGCACCGGAAGGTCCGTCTGGACCGCGAGGATGTCGGCGACGACGCTGGTGGTCATCGGGCACAGCGGGTCCAGCGCGAGCTCCGTGCGCTCCAGCGGCATCCCGTTGAGCAGTTGCACCCCGTCCTCGGTGACGCGCCCCGAACCCGGGAAGGCCGGAACGAGCAGCACGCGTACCCGCGTCCCGGCGGGGACCCGGCCGCGCACGGCGTCGTAGGCGGCCTCCAGCTCGGCGCCGATGTTGCCGCGCAGCGTGGAGTCGGTGCGCTTGACCACCAGCCCCACCGGCCAGACGGCCTCGACCACGTCCGCGACCAGGTCGGCGGCCTGCTCGGCGGGAACGTGGCGGCTGTCCAGGTTGGCCACGACCACGTCGTAGTCGCCGGACACCCGGCTCACGTGCTCGGGGGTCACCGTGGCCACACGCATCCCGGTTCGGGCGAACCTGGCACCGGTGGCGTTGGCACCGGTGAGGTCGTCTGCGACCACGAGGACCTGGGCCACGGCACGTCTCCTTCGGCGTTCGTCGGCGTCGGGGTCCGGTGGAGTCCAGCACGAACCCCGGAGGGAGGCCCCGGGAAGGGCCTCCTCCCAACATAGGCCCACGAGGGAGCAGCGGTGATGCCCGGACCGTCAGGGACCGGCGCCGGCGGAGTTCACAGGTTGACCACCATGCCCGTGCGCGCGCTGCGCCGGGCGGACTCGATGACCTCCAGCCCGTGGATCACCTCGTGCAGGTCCACCGGCAGCGGCTCGCCCTCACCGACCGCGTCGCGCACCCCCGCGTAGAACTCGGTGTACGCGCCGCGCTCACTGGGCACCCGGCGGGTGTCGCCGTCCACCCCGAGCACGCCCCGGTCCTCCTCGGCGACCACGCCCCAGTCGGCGGCGTCCGGCCGCTCCCCCGCGGTCAGCCTGGCCTCCTGGCCGTCCATCCCGTGGACCGTGAACGCGCCCTCGTTCCCCAGGACCCGAAAGCGCGGCCCGTTCTGGGCGGTGAGCGCGCTCATCCACAGGTGGGAGCGGGTGCCCCGGGCGTGGTTGAGGGCCAGGAAGACGTCGTCGTCGGAGTTGACCCCCTCGCGCAGGGTGTCGATCTCGGCGTAGACGGAGGCGACCGGGCCGAACAGGTTGATCGCCTGGTCGATCAGGTGCGGGCCCAGGTCGTAGAGCAGCCCAGCCCCGGTCTCGACCCCGCCGCTCTCACGCCAGGTCGCCTTGGCCTGCGGGCGCCAGCGCTCGAAGCGCGACTCGAACCGGTGCACCCGCCCCAGGGAGCCCTCCTCGATCAGCTTCCACAGGGTGAGGAAGTCGGAGTCCCAGCGCCGGTTCTGGTACACGGTGAGCACCTGGTCCAGCTTGCCCGCCAGGTCGGTGAGCTCCCGCGCCTGCGCGGCGGTCAGCGCGAAGGGCTTGTCCACCACCACCGCCATGCCCGTCTCCAGGGCGGCCTGGGACAGCGGCGCGTGGGTGTCGTTGGGCGTGGTGACGACCGCGATCTCGTAGCGGTCGGAGTCCGCCCACAACTCGGCGACGTTGGGGTACACGGTGACACCGGGGTAGCGCTCCTCGGCCGCCCGGCGGCGTTCGGGGTTGCCCGTGACCACCGCGGACAGGCGCAGCCCCGGCACCGCGTCGATCAGCGGCGCGTGGAAGACCTCGCCTCCCTTGCCGTAGCCGATGAGTGCCACGTGCAGCTCGGGTCCGCCGTTCTCTGGTGTGCTCGGTGCGTCAGCCATACCACCAATCTAGGAGGTGTTCGGTGTGCGACCGCACCGTCACGCGGCCGCGTCCCCCCGCTCGGTCCACGGCCCCCGGCGGGGAGGGCGCGTGCGGAGCGGACTCGGCCCCCACGGCCCTGCCGTCACCGCGGGTTCCGCCCCGGCGCTCCCGCGTTCGGAGCAGGTCTTCCGCGGCAAAGGTAAAGGCGTTTCGGCATCGTTACGAAAGCTATTGCAATATCTGTAGACATTTTCACCTGGAGCGGCTTCCATCGTGTTCCGGCATGCCCTGGGTCACACGACCCGACCGGCGGCACCACCCGGTGCCCGCCGACCTCCGGACACGAGAGAGAAGCCCCCATGCTGCTACCAGACCGCAAGGCGCGCCGCCGACACCTGGCGGTGGCGGCGACGGCAGGAAGCGTCCTCCTCACGATCTCGGGCTGCGGTTTCCTCAGCGGGGAGGGCGGAGGAGGCGGCACACCCGACGCCTCCGACGTCGACTGCGCCCCCTTCGAGCAGTGGAGCGACGTCGAGGAGGGCACGGTCGACGTCTACTCGTCCATCCGCGACGAGGAGGCCGAGCGCATGGACCGCTCCTGGGCCGACTTCGAGGCGTGCACCGGCATCGACATCAAGCACGAGGGCAGCGGCGAGTTCGAGGCACAGCTGCCCATCCGCCTGGAGGGCGGCAACGCTCCCGACCTGGCGCTGATCCCGCAGCCCGGCCTGCTGGAGCGGGTCGTCGAGGACGGCCACGCCCTGCCCGTGGCCGACGGGGTCAGGGCCAACGTCGAGGAGGGCTGGGGCGAGGACTGGCGCGGCTACGCCACCTTCGACGGCGAGCTGTACGGCTCCCCCTACGGCGCCAACATGAAGTCGATGGTGTGGTACTCGCCGACCTTCTTCGAGGAGAACGGCTACGAGGTCCCCGAGACCTGGGACGACATGCTGGCCCTCAGCGACGAGATCGCCGATTCCGGCACCAAGCCCTGGTGCGTCGGCTTCGAGTCCGGTGACGCCACCGGCTGGCCCGGCACGGACTGGATCGAGAACGCGCTGCTGCGCACCTCGGGCACCGACGCCTACAACGACTGGATCTCCCACGACATCCCCTTCGACGACCCGAAGGTCGCCGACGCCTTCGAGCTGGCCGACGGCGTCGTCCGCAACCCCGACTACGTCAACGGCGACTTCGGCGGCGTGGACAGCATCGCCGTCACCTCCTTCCAGGAGGCCGGGCTTCCGCTGCTCGACGGCGGCTGCGGGCTGTACATGATGGGCTCGTTCTACTCGGCGCAGTTCGGTGAGGACGTCGTGGTGGCCGAGGACGGGGACGTCTACGGCTTCGTCCTGCCCCCGCTGGAGGCCGGCGCCGAGGTCCCGGTCATGGGCGGCGGCGAGTTCGCCGTCCCCTTCGCCGACCGGCCCGAGGTCGTCGCGGTGCACGAGTACCTGTCCACCCCCGAGTACGCCAACAGCCGCGCCTCCGAGGGCGCCTGGGTGTCGGCCAACAGGAACATGGACACGTCCGTCATCGAGGACCCCGCGGCCCAGTTCGCGGCCGAGGTCCTGCTCGCGCCGGACACCGTCTTCCACTTCGACGCCAGTGACTCGATGCCCTCCTCCGTGGGGACCGAGGCCTTCTGGAGCGGCATGGTCGACTGGGTCACCGGCACCTCCACCGACGACGTCCTGGAGTCCATCGAGTCCTCCTGGCCCTGACCGGTCCCCCGGATCAGGATCCCCTCAGCGGATCCCCTGACCGGGGTCCCGTCCCCTGACCGCACGGGGCCCGGCCCGACCGGCCGGGCCCCGTCACCCCTGTAGACCGACAAGGGGTCTCCATGGAGTACTCGTTCCTGTACGAGCTTCCCAAGATCGTGTGGATGCTCATCGGGATCGCCGCCTTCCTGGGCGTCATCGGCCTGATGCTCGTCCTGGTCGACGTGCCGCGCACCCGGCGCGACCGCTGGCAGGCGTTCCTCTTCCTCGCACCGGCCCTGGTCCTCCTGCTCGGCGGGCTCGTCTACCCGGTGCTGCGCACGACCATGCTGTCCTTCCACGACCGCTCCGGCGAGGAGTTCGTGGGACTCGCCAACTACCTCTGGATGTTCCAGCGGCCGGAGATCCTGCTGGTCCTGCGCAACACCCTGCTGTGGGTGGTGTTCGCCCCGGCCCTGGCCACCGCCATCGGGCTGCTCTACGCCATCCTCATCGACCGCTCCCGGTTCGAGGCGGTCGCCAAGTCGCTGGTGTTCATGCCGATGGCGATCTCGTTCGTCGGCGCCAGCATCATCTGGCGCTTCGTCTTCGCCTACCGGCCCGCCGACCAGGAGCAGTACGGGCTGTTCAACCAGATCGTGGTCTGGCTGGACGGGGAGCCGCGGCTGTGGCTGCTCGAACAGCCGCTCAACACCTTCCTGCTGATCCTGGTGCTGATCTGGGTGCAGGCCGGCTTCGCCATGGTCGTGCTGTCGGCGTCGATCAAGGCGATCCCGGCGGAGATCACCGAGGCCGCCCGCATCGACGGCGCGGGGCCCTGGCAGCTGTTCAGCCGGATCACCCTGCCCTCGGTGTGGCCGACCCTGCTGGTCGTGCTCATCACCATCACGGTGCAGACCCTGAAGGTCTTCGACATCGTCCGCACCATGACCGGCGGCAACTACGGGACCAGCGTGATCGCCAACGAGATGTACAGCCAGGCCTTCCAACAGGGACAGATCGGCCAGGGCTCCGCCCTGGCGGTGTTCCTGTTCGTCCTGGTCATTCCGCTGGTGGTCGTACAGATCCGCCGCAACCGCAAGGCAAGGGAGCTGGCATGACGACCACTCCGACGACCCCCGTCGTCTCCGAGGCGCCCGGCAGGGCCTCCCGCAGAGCGCGGGGAAGCGCGGCCGGGCGGGTACGCCGCCGTCTGACCGGTTCGGCGGCCGGCCTCGCGGCGCTCGTGATCGCCGTGCTGTGGACGGTGCCGACCGCGGGCCTGCTCGTCTCCTCGTTCCGGCCCGCCGAGCAGATCCACACCACCGGGTGGTGGACGTTCCTCGCCTCGCCCGAGGTGACCCTGGACAACTACCGGGACGTGCTGTTCGGCGGCGGGGGCGACGGGCAGCTGATCACCTACTTCGTCAACTCCCTCGTGATCACGCTCCCCTCCACGGTGTTCGTGCTGGGAGTGGGGGCGCTCGCGGCGTACGCGCTGGCCTGGATCGACTTCCGTGGCCGGGACTGGCTCTTCCTGGGGATCTTCGCGCTTCAGATCGTCCCGCTACAGATGTCGCTGGTCCCGCTGCTGCGGTTCTTCTCGCAGGGGGTGTCGGTCGGCGGGACCCAGATCCTGCCCGCGTGGGAGCTGACGGGCGCCATGGCCTTCACCAACGTGTGGGTGGCGCACACGATCTTCGGCCTGCCGCTGGGCATCTTCCTGCTGCACAACTTCGTCTCGCAACTGCCGAAGTCGCTGTTCGAGGCGGCCCGGGTGGACGGCGCCGGGCACGGGCACATCTTCACCCGTATCGTGCTGCCGCTGATCGCCCCGGCGCTGGTGTCGCTGGGGATCTTCCAGTTCCTGTGGGTCTGGAACGACCTGCTGGTGGCGCTGATCTTCACCGGGGGCGACGGCTTCACCGCACCGCTGACCGTCCGCCTCGCCGAGATGGCCGGAACGCGCGGCGAGGACTGGCACCGGCTCACCGCGGGGGCCTTCGTGTCGATGGTCGTGCCGCTGCTCGTGTTCTTCCTGTTGCAGCGCTACTTCGTTCGCGGTCTGCTGGCGGGCAGCGTCAAGGGCTGAGGACCGTCCCGGCCCCGGAGCCGGTCAGCCGCCGCGCAGGGCGGTACGGGCTGCCTCCAGGGTCGTGGTCCGGTAGGCGGCGCCGAACAGGCACACGTGCACCAGCAGCGGGTGCAGTTGGTGCAGGGCGACCCGCGACCGCCAGCCGGAGGCCAGCGGCGCCGCCTCGTTGTAGGCGTCGCGGACCCGTTCCAGGTGGGGGAGGCCGAACAGGGCCAGCATGGCCAGGTCGGCCTCCCGGTGGCCGCCGTGCGCGGCCGGGTCGATCAGCACCGCGTCCCGTTCCCGCCAGAGCACGTTGCCGCTCCACAGGTCCCCGTGCACGCGTGCGGGCGGCCCGGGGTCCCCCGCCAGGTCGGGCACCGCGTCGACGACCTTCTCCACCACGCGCACGTCGGAGGGGGTGAGCGCGCCCTGGTCCAGGGCCCGGCGCAGGTAGGGGCGCAGCCGCTGCTCGGCGTAAAAGCGCGGCCAGTCGTCGGAGGGGGTGTTGTCCATGGGCAGCGGCCCGATGTAGCCGGGCCAGTCGGCGCCGAAGTGGTCGGCGCCGGTCATGTGCATCCCGGCGAGCCGGTGTCCGAGCCGTTCGGCGGCCTGGGCGGTGGGCTCGCGCTCCTCCATCCACGGCAGGACGAGGATGCGCTCGTCCCAGGCCAGGACGTCGATGGCCGGCGAACCGAAGGTGCGGCCCAGCCACTCCAGTCCCCGCGCCTCGGCGGTGAGCACCCCGCTCGGCGGGGCGCCCCGGGGCAGGGCCTTGACGAACAGGCGGGTGCCGTCGGTGAGCTCGGCGTAGGAGATGTCCCAGTCGTGGCTGCTCCCGGCGCGGACGGCACGGCCGACATCGCGGTCGAGCAGGACGGACAGGCGTTCGGCCATGGTGCCGCTGACCGGGTCCCTGGGGCGTCTCTCCCCGTGCCCGTCGCCGTCGTCCCCGCCTCCGAACGCCCGCACGGTCGATCCCCTCTCCCCCGGCACTACCGCCCCAACCGGGCGGCGAGCTCGCTGGTGAGGCCCTTGGCGGCGGCCTCCACCATGTTCAGGACGGCGGTGAACCCGTCGTCGCCGCCGTAGTAGGGGTCGGGGACCTCCGGGTTGGGGCCGCTGTCGGGCGCGAAGGAGCGGAAGAGGCGCAGACGCGACATGTCGAACCCGTACCTGTCGCCGTACTCGTCGACGGCGCGCCGCACCTCGTCGACGTTGTCCAGGTCCATGGCCAGGACGAGGTCGCGGGTGGCGAGGTCCGCGGGGTCGAACTGGCGGGCGGTGTGGCCGGTCAGGTATCCGTGCACGCGCAGGGTGGAGGCCGCGCGCGGGTCCATGCCGCCGCCCACGTGCCAGTCGCCCGTGCCGGAGCTGTCCACCTCCACGAGCTCGCTCAGCCCGGCCCGTTCGAGGTCGGCGGTGAGGACCTTCTCAGCCATGGGCGACCGGCAGATGTTGCCCAGGCACACCACGCTGACACGGTAGGGACCAGCGGGATCACGCGGTTCCGGCAAGCTCATACCTCTTACCGTAACGAAAAACCGCCGTGCCCACGCGGCTTCGCCCCGCGCGCGTTCGCACGACCTGCCGGGGCCGGGCGGGACCGGGCCCGTGCGGTGCGCGCCCGATCAGCCCTTGGGAAGGCGGACCACGCTGACGAAGAAGTCGTCGATCTGCCGGACCACCCGTATGAACTGCTCGAAGTCCACCGGTTTGGGCACGTAGGCGTTGGCGTGCAGGCGGTAGCTGCGCAGCACGTCCTCCTCCGCCTCGGAGGTGGTGAGCACCACGACGGGGATGTGCGCGAGGTCGTCGTCGTTCTTGACCTCCTCCAGCACCTCGCGGCCGTCCTTGCGGGGCAGGTTGAGGTCGAGCAGGATCAGGTGGGGGCGCGGTGCGTCGGCGAACTCCCCCTCACGACGCAGGAAGCGCAGTGCCTCGACGCCGTCGGAGACCACGTGCAGGCGGTTGCCCAGCTTGTGTTCCTCGAACGCCTCCTTGGTCATCAGGACGTCACCGGGATCGTCCTCGACCAGCAGCACCTCGATGGGATGCACCAACATGACCTCGCTCAAGCTTCAGACCCCTGCCTCAGGGCCCCGCCCCGTGGCCGGGGGGAACCGTACCGCCACCGGGCCCGGGTGGAGCGGACCGCGCACCGCCGGATCCGTCGTCCGGTTCGGCGCCGCCGTCCTCCTCCGGGGAACCCGTACCCGTGGACTGTCGTGCGGCCGTCGGAGCCGAGTCCTCGGGGGTGGTGGTCTCGGCGTCCTCGGTGCCCTCGACTCCGTTATCGCTGGGAGCGCTTCCGGCGGTTCCCGGCTCGGGGACCGCGTTCACCTCTTGGGCGGAGTCGACGGGCAAGGACCAGCATATGCGGGTTCCGGTCTGGCCGGAGTTCTCTTCCTCTGAGGTTTCGGGCACCTCGGCGTCGTGCGGACCCGTGTCCAGCCAGATCCGTCCCCCGTGGAACTCCACGATCTTCTTGCACATCGCCAGGCCGATGCCCGTACCCGTGTACTTGTCCCTGGTGTGCAGCCTCTGGAAGATCACGAAGATGCGCTCGGCGTACTGCGGCTCGATCCCGATCCCGTTGTCCGTACAGCAGAACACCCACTCGTCCTCGCGCCGCTCGACGCTGATGTGGACGCGGGGCCCCTCCTCGCCGCGGAACTTCACGGCGTTGCCCACCAGGTTGAAGAACACCTGGGTGAGCAGGGTGCGGTCGCCCTGCACGGTCGGCATCGGCTCCCAGGTGACCTCGGCGTCCACCTCCTCCAGGCGGGTGGACAGGTTGCTCAGCGCGTCGTCCAGGGCGCCCTCCAGGGGAACCGGTGTGAAGTTCCTCGTCCGGCCGACCCGGGAGAAGGCCAGCAGGTCGTTGATGAGGGTCTGCATGCGCTTGGCCCCCTCGACCGCGAAGTCGATGTAGGAGTCGGCGCGCTCGTCCAACTGCCCCTGGTAGCGGCGCTGGAGCAGTTGGCAGAAGCTCGCCACCTTGCGCAGCGGCTCCTGGAGGTCGTGGGAGGCGACGTAGGCGAACTGCTCCAGCTCCAGGTTGGAGCGGCGCAGCTCCTCGGTCTGGTTCTCCAGGAGGGCGGACTGCTCCTGGAGCTTGCGCCGGGCGGAGGCGACCTCCTCCAGGTCGTGCACGATGCGCTCGCGCATGGAGTCCACGTCACGGCCGAGCCGGACGATCTCCGGCGGCCCGTACAGGGAGATCCGGTGCGCGTAGTAGCCCTCCGACACCTGGCGCATGTGACCCGCCAGTTCGTCCAGGGGGCGCAGCACCCACTGCTGGAGCATCACCCACAGGAACACCGACAGGAACACCACGACCAGGCCGACCAGGACCAGCAGGGCGATGACCTGCTGGGTGGCCAGGGTCAGGCCGTCGCGGGCCTCGTTGATCTCGGCGTTGAGCTGCTGGGCGGTGGTGTCGCTGACCCGGGTGAGCTCCAGGAACAGGACCCGACCGCGCCGCAGGTCCTCCTGGGAGATCTCCTGGCCGCTGCTGACCTGCTCCAGGGCGGGCTCGGCGAACTCCTCGGTCCACTTCCGGCCCGCGGCGAGCAGGTCGTCGACGTTGGTGGCCACCTCGGGGTTGTCCTCGGCGAGCTGGATCAGGGAGGCCCTGTGCTCGGCCAGGGTCAACTGGCTCTCGACGTAGGGCTGGAGGAACTCGCGGTCCTCGGTGAGGATGTAGCCGCGCAGGGCGTGGTCCTGGGTGAGGTAGGCCCCGCTGGTCTGCTCGACGGCGCTCACGGCGGGGGTCAGGGAGTCGACCTGCAGGCTGAGGGACTCGCGGGCCTCCAGCGCGGCCAGGGTGATGACCGACACCGCCACGACCAGGACGACGGCGACCACGGTCAGCAGGCTGGTGACGCGCCGCCGCAGGCTCCACGACTCGCGGGGGGCGCGTCCGCGCTCACGGCCCGCGCCGTTGACGAAGTGCGCGCCGCCGGTGGAGGCGCCACCGCGCACGCCGGTGCCCGGGGCCGGCCCGGATCCCTCGGTCTCCATGGCCGTCCCCTCTCCGGGTGTGTTCACCCGGTTTCTCCGTGCGTGATGAGCAGCATCGCCACGTCGTCCTGGAGCGGCCCCCCGTTGCTGTGCTCGGCCTCGTCCACCAGGCGTTCGGGAAGCTGGGACAGCGAGGTGTCCCGCGCCAGCACGCCGCTGACCATGCGGCTCAGGCCGGCGACCTCCAGGCGCGCGGGCGGGGCGCCGTCGTAGGCGTCCACGAGGCCGTCGGTGTAGAAGAGCATGGTCGACCCGACGGGGAGCACGACCTCGTCGATGTCGTTCTGCTCGACCGGGAAGACGCCCAGGGGAGGCTGCGGGGTGACCCGGGTCTCCTCGACCGCGCCGCCGCGCAGGATCATGGGCGGCGGGTGCCCCAGGACGCGGAGCCTGACCCGGTCGTCGCCGGTGTCAAGGCTCGCCATGCACAGCGTCGCGTACAGCTCCTCCTGTGCGCGTTCGCTGACCAGGATGTCCTCCAGGTTGGGCAGCACCCGCTCCTCGTCGACGCCGCCCATGATGAGGGCGCGCCAGGCGATGCGCAGGCTGACGCCGAGGGCGGCCTCGTCGGGGCCGTGTCCGCTGACGTCGCCGATGATGACGTGGGTGGTGCCGTCCTTCTCGACCGCGTCGTAGAAGTCCCCTCCGACCAGGGCGCGCTTGCGCCCGGGCCGGTAGTAGGCGCGGTGCTCCAGCGGCGAGCGCTGTAGGAGGACCTGGGGCAGCAGTCCGCGTTCGAGGCGCATGTTCTCGCGGGCGCGCAGGCGGGCCTCGCGGAGGTGGTGGGCGTTCTCGTCGGCGCGGCGCCGTTCGAGGGAGTAGCGCAGGCTGCGTCCGAGCAGGGAGCCGTCGACCTGGCCCTTGACGAGGTAGTCCTGGGCGCCCGCGGCCACGGCCGCGACGCCCTCGTGCTCGTCGTCGAGTCCGGTGAGGACGACGACGGCCGCGCCGGGCGCGCCCTCCAGGACCTCGCGGAGCAGGTCCAGGCCATGGGCGTCGGGGAGGTTGAGGTCGAGCAGCACGCAGCCGCGGAACCCCCCGAGGTGCACGCGCGCCTCGGCGAGGGTCGAAACCCACGTGATGCGCGTGGTCAGGGCCGTCTCGTCGAGCAGCTCCTCGGCGAGGAAGGCGTCACCGGGGTCGTCTTCGATCAGTAGGACGTCAACCGATTCGACGCTGGCCTCCACCCGCTCGTTCACGACGGTGTCCTCGTCCAGGAAGGCGCTTTCGTGCGAGACAGCACCGTTGACGGAGGCGGCCTGTGCCGCCTCCCCGCCGATCACCGTCACGGGATCGTGCTTCGTTCTCCTGGTATCCACTCATCGCCCTTGGTCTGCCGGTCCGTGGGGTGCTCTTCGCGCCGCGTGGCCCCGGGGCACCCGGGGCTCTTCCCAACGGCTCGGACCGCACGGCATCCAAACGATAATCGCCCCGGCGACCTGTTGACCAGCGACCGGTACGAGACACATCCGACGTCGGCGGACGAAACCGCCGCGCCGCTCCGCCCGCGAGAGGGCCCGTCCCCCGCTCGGAGCGGGTGTACGGAGGGGATCCCCGCACCTGGACGGAACGGGCGTATGCGCGTGCAGAGGCACGTGCGGGATGTGACGGGGGACACGCCTGGAACCAAGCGGAGCCTACCCGAGATCCCGTTCGGCCCTCCCCGGATCCACGGGAGCACGTCAGGGGACGGGGTCGGAGGAGGGCGGGGACGGTTTTTCGTGACAGGGTGTCGCATCCACCTTGACAGCGGCCGACATCTAAATGACATGATGTCATAAAACGTGCGGCACGGAAGGCGGGCAGCACCATGAGCACAGCGACCGGGGCCCCCACTACAGCCGTCCCCGACCGGCCCGAGTCCTTCTCCCAGCGGCTCAGGGCCGCGACCTGGAGCGACCACCGGGCCGCGGAGGACCACGGGTTCACCCGGGCCCTCATGGACGGCACGCTCTCCCGGGCCGGATACGCCGGGATGGTCGCCCAGCACTACTTCGCCTACGTCGCGCTGGAGGAGACCGGCGCCCTGCTCGCGGACGACCCCGTCGCCGGGGGGTTCCACCGACCGGAGCTGGAACGGATCCCCGCCCTGGTCCGCGACCTGGAGCACCTGCTCGGCGCCGACTGGCGCGAGAGGATCTCCCCCACCCCGGCCACCCGCACCTACGCGGCGCGCATCGCCCAGATGGCGGACCACCCCGAGGGGTACGTCGCCCACCACTACACCCGCTACATGGGCGACGTGTCCGGGGGCCAGTTCATCCGCCGCGTGGCGGCCGGGGCCTACGGGCTCACCGACGAGGCCGGCGTCGCCTTCTACGTCTTCGACGGTCTGGGCAGCCTCCCCCGGTTCCGCGCCGGGTACCGGGAGCGACTCGACTCCCTGGGCCTGGACGAGGCCGCCGAGGCCCGCCTGGTGGCCGAGACCCGGCTGGCCTACCAGCTCAACACCGAGGTGTTCGCCGACCTGGGGCGGATGTACGTGTCCATCGCGGCCTGAGACGTCGGAGCCGCCCTCCGGCGCCGCCGAACCGCGCCGCGGTGATCGCGCGCCGTGACACCATAGGAGGATGCCCAAGATCACGGCTCCGACCATCGCCGCCCACCGCGCCCGCACGCGGGAGCGCATCATGGAGGCCGTCGACGAGCTGATCCGGACCCAGGGGATCGACCGCGTCTCCATGACCGACGTGGCCAACTCCGCGGGGCTGACGCGCACCGCGCTGTACAACTACTTCCCCGACAAGCCCGCGCTGCTCCTGGCGTTCACCGAGCAGGTCAACCGCTCCTTCGTCGAGCGGTACCGGCGCGAACTGCCCTCGGGGGTGTCGGCGGCACGACGGCTCTCGGCGTTCGTCCGCCTCCAGTTGGAGGGCCTCATGGCGCACCCGCACCCGCCCGCCGCCGAACTCGGGGCCAGCCTCGGCCCCGACGCCTACCAGGCACTCGCCGCCCACGTGGCTCCCATGCAGCGCCTGCTGACCGAGATCCTGGAGGAGGGCGCCCTCGCGGGCGAGTTCGACCCCCTGCCCGCCGAGCACACGGCCCGGCTCACCCTGTCGATGGTCGGCTCCCAGCGCCTGCCGCTCGTCAGCGGCGAGATCGACCTGGACGAGGCCCACGCGCTGGTCACCCGGTTCGTGCTCCGCGCCCTCGGAGTGGTGACCGAAACCGTCGACACCATCCTCCTCAAACCCTCGGGCACCACCACCCAGGGTGGGAGGGCGTGAACACCAGGTCATAAGGGTCGGGACCTAACCCCCGCCACGGCGTCGGCCGGGCGCTCCCGGGGTGGCGGCGACACGTCCCGTCGGCGAGAATCGGTGGCCCCCGCCCGCCCCCGGGCGGTCCCCTCTCGCGACCGAGTGTGAGGCCCTCTCCGACGTGTCCCTCGTGCTAGTCATCCTCGGCACCGTCCTGGTGTCGGTCGCCCTGTTCAACAAGGTGCCCCGCTACGTGCCCGGACGGCCCCCGGAGCCCCGCTCCGGCCGCGGTGGTTCCGTGGCCACCGCGAGGCGCCCCGGAGTCCCCCCGCGCGTGCGCCTGGTCTCGGCCCGGCTCACCGAGCAGGGCAGGGCACTGCTCACCGCGGTCGGCGGCAGCGCCCTGATCGTGGCGTTCTTCCTCACCCTGTCCGGCGTCTGAGCACGGCCCGGCCGCGGAGCGCCGGCGGGTCAGGCTCCGCCGCCGGGACCTCCGCCGATCGGCCACCCGCCGCCGTGGCCGCCCGCCAGCCGCACCAGCAGCCCGCCCGCGGCCGTGGCCGCGATCCCGCCCGTCACGGCGGCGACCGTGGCCAGCCGCTCCCGGAAACGGGTGTCGCGGCGCGCGGCCGCCTCGGCGGCCGCCCGGTCCGTGGCGCCGAAGGCCCCGCCGCACAGCGCCGGGTCCAGTTCGTGGGGCCGCCACCGCGCCCGCCAGGGGCTCAGCGGTTGCAGTCCGCCGGGCACCGACACCGTACGCGGCTTCCACCGGACCGGCGTGCTCACCGTGCCGGGAGCGGGCCCCAGCGCCGCGAAGCGCTTGGGGGAGCGCCCGTCGTAGCGCAGCTCGCCCGGGGCGTTGGTGAGCATCTCCGCGAGCAGCTTGGCGCAGGCGCGGGCGTCGCCCAGGGCCGTGTGCTGGCCGGTCGGCCAGTCCCCGCTGAGCTGGAAGGAGGCCTTGGGCAGCGAGTACCGCTCCAGGTCCACCTGTGAGCGCAGCGCGCGCAGCGCGCACAGTCCGGACTGCCCCGTCGGCAGGCCCGCCGCGGCCAGCTCCGAGCCGAGGAAGCGCTGTTCGAAGTCGAGGTTGTGGCTGACCACGACCGCGTCGGACAGCAGCCCGGCCAGCCTGGGCACCACCTGGGCGATGGTCGGCGCACCGGTGGTGTCGCTCTCGGAGATGCCGTGGAACTCCCGTCCGCCCACCGGCGCGCGCGGGTCGACCAGGGTGCTGAACTCCTCGACCAGCTTGCCGTCTCCGCGTACACGCACCACCGCGATCTCCACGATGCGCGCGCCCTCGTTCGGGTCGAGGCCGGTGGTCTCCATGTCGAGCACCGCGTACTCCAGGTCCGCCGCCCGCATGCCGACCCTGCGCCGGGTCAGCGCGCCCGCCCGCAGCGTTCCCATCGTGTGCCCCACTCCCTCGTCCTACCTTGTCAGCCGGTCGTTTCTCCTGGTGTGTACCGGCAACGACCCTACTCCCCGCGTCCGACAGCGGACTCCGCGCGCATCCCCGCCGGCCCGGAGGATCCACCGCCGTCCTCCCTGGTCCGTGCGGTCCGCGTCCGCCCTGTGACCGGAAGAAAGGTGGATTATGTAACGTTCTTAGGCGTGTCCACGCAGACGAGGACACCCCACGCACACCCTGCCCCGACCTCAACGGCGAGGAGAGCCCGCATGCCCCAGAGTCCGCTGCCCGAGTACGTCCCCCTGGCGGAGGTCGTCCGGTCCGGGATGCTCGAGAGCGTCCACTACGGCGCGGTCGTCGGGCTGTCCCCGGCCGGCCGGATCGCCTACGCGCGCGGCCCCGTGCACCAGCCCATGTTCCCGCGCTCCTCCGCCAAGCCCTTCCAGGCGCTGGCGATGCTGCGCGCGGGCGCGCCCCTGGAAGGCTCGTCCCTGGCCGTCGCCACGGGCAGCCACAGCGGCGAGGGCCTCCACGTCGCCGAGACCGAGCGCATCCTCACCGCCGCCGGGCTCACCGCCGACGACCTGCGCTGCCCGCCCGACTCCCCCGGCGGCAAGGAGGCCCGCGAGGAGTTCGTCCGCGCCGGCCGTGAGCCCGAGCGCGTGCTGATGAACTGCTCCGGCAAGCACGCGGGCATGCTCTCCGCCTGCGTCGCCCAGGGGTGGAGCACCGGCGACTACCTCGACCCCGGGCACCCCTTCCAGGTGCTCGTACGCGAGACCGTCGAGGACCTGTGCGAGGAGCCCGTCGCGCACACCGCCGTGGACGGCTGCGGGGCGCCCCAGCTCGCCGTCACCCTGACCGGGCTGGCCCGGGGCCTGTGGCGGATGCGCACCGCCCCCGGGGGCTCCCCGGAGCGCGCGGTGGTCGACGCGATGAGCTCCCACCCGCTGTACGTGGCGGGCACCGGCCGTATCGACACCGACCTCATGACGCGGATGCCCGGGCTGGTCGCCAAGGGCGGCGCCGACGGCGTCCTTCTGCTCGGCGCCGCCACCGGCGAGACCGTCGCCGTCAAGATCAGCGACGGGGACGCCGAGCAGCGCGCGCGTACCCTGGTCGCACTCGACGCGCTGCGGACCCTCGGTGTGGACGTGTCCTCCGTCCAGGACCGGTTGCGCGTCGACGTCCACGGAGGTGGCGCCCCCGTCGGCGAGGTCCGCCCACTCTGACGAGCCCTCCCGTGAGGGACCACACCACCGAAAGGGACACCACCGTGCGGGACACCCTGAACGACATCGTCATCGTCGGCGCCGGGATGGCGGGGCTGCACACCGCCGAGGCGCTGCGCGAACGCGGGTTCGAGGGACGGCTGACACTCGTCGGCGAGGAGGCGCACCATCCCTACTCGCGGCCGCCGCTGTCCAAGGAGGTCCTGACCGGTGTGGGCATGGACCCCTCCGGCGGCGGTCCCGGCTGGCTGGTGGGCCACCGGTCGCTGCGGCTGCGCGACGAGGCGGCCGTGGAGGGACTCGACCTGGACTTCCGGCCGGGCAGCCGGGCCGTGGGGTTGGACACCGAAGCCCGCGAGGTGCGCGTGTCCGGTCCCGGCGGCGTCGAGGCGGTGCGCTACGACGGCCTGGTGATCGCCACGGGCGCGCGGGCGCGCCGCCCCGACACCGACCTGGCGGGCGTGCACGTCCTGCGCACACTGGACGACGCCGAGGCGGTACGGGCGGCGCTGGAATCCGGCGGCCGCCTGGTGGTGGTCGGCGCCGGCTTCGTCGGCGCCGAGGTGGCGGCCAGCGCCCGCGCGGTGGGCATGGACGTGACGCTGGTGGAGGCGGCTCCCACACCGCTGACCCGGGTGGTGGATCCGCGGATCGGCGAGGTCCTGACCGAGCTGCACCGGGAGAACGGCGTGGACGTGCGCCTGGGCGTGGGCGTGTCCGGTTACGAGGGCCGGGGCCGGGTGGAGCGCGTCCGCCTGACCGACGGCTCCGCCGTGGAGACCTCCCTGGTGGTCGCCGGGATCGGCGTGCACCTGAACACCGAGTGGCTGCGCGGGTCCGGGGTGGAGCTGCTGGCCGACGGCTCGGTCGCGTGCGACGAGTACTCCGCGACGTCGGTGCCCGACGTGTACGCGGTCGGCGACCTCGCGAACTGGCCGCACCCGCGCTACGGCGGACGGATCCGGCTGGAGCACTGGACCAACGCGGCGGAACAGGGCGAGGCGGCCGCGCACAACCTGCTCGCGGGCGGGGAGGGGCGCACGCCCTTCACCCCGGTGCCCTACTTCTGGTCGGACCAGTACAAGCTGAAGATCCAACTGCTGGGACAGGGCACCCCGGCCGATCAGGTCACCTTCGTGCACGGTTCCCCCGAGGACCGAAAGTTCGTGGCCTTCCTCGGCCGGGGCGGAATGCTCACCGGTGTGCTGGGGCTGCGCTCCACCCCGCGGACGATGCGCTACCGGGGCCTGCTGGAGAAGCCGACGACGTGGGACGAGGCCCTGGAGGCGGCGGGGGTCACTCCAGCACGGTGATGGCCCGCTTGGGGCACATGCGCTCGGCCTGGCGGACGCGCTCGTGGGACCCGGCGGCGGGCTCCTCGGTGAGCAGGTAGAGGAAGTCGTCGTCGCGGACCTCGAACACCTCCGGGGCCGCGGCCATGCACAGGGCGTTGCTCTCGCACTGGTCGTAGTCGACCTGGACTCGCATCGTCATCGGCTCCTCACGCGGAAGGCTGTGTCAGCACGACCCTAGCCTTCCGGCCGCGAACGTCGCCGGCACGCGGACGGGTCCTCCTCCCGCCGCGCGGCCGGTGTGCCGGTGAACCGTTCCGGGCACCGCACCGGCCAGAAGTCCGGCGGCGCAGGGTTTTCGCACACCACCCGAAACTTCGTGTTCAGTAACAAAACAGCCATCATGTGAACCCTCGGCGGTCGAGCGCTGTCACACTCCCGACGGCACCGAACCCCAACTCCCACGGTGCCGTCGGGAAAGGTACGTGAGGTGAGCGAGAACGAGACCGCCACGGGTTCCGGGGAACCGCCGACGAGGGGATCCGCCCCGGAACCCCCGAGACCATCCGGCCCGTCGGGACCACCTGGAGCGTTCGGCCCTCCCCCGGGTCCGCCGAGCCCGCACCAGTACGACCCGCGCCGGCACGGCCCGCACCAGTACGGCCCCCCGCCCGGGCACCTGCCCTACGCGCAGCAGTACCAGCAGATGTACCACCAGCCGCCCAGGTCCCGGGTGCCGCTGCCCCGGGCGCCCGCGTGGCTGCCGGTCGCCGTGCTCGGCGTCGGCGTGGTGGCCGCGCTGCTGGCCACGTTCGACCGGCCGGGGATCGGCCTGGTCGTCACCGGCGTGGTCGCCGGGCTGACGGCGTTCGCCGCACTCGTGGTGCGCCCCGCCATCCCCGAGAGCGGCGTGGAGGAGGGGAGGGAACAGGAGTCCGGGGGCTCCGGAGCCGGAGACGGCCGCGCCCTTCCCGCGACCGTGGAGAGCGGTCCCGCCGAGAGGGCGGAGGACGGCGGAGCGCCGCGGCCCGGAGAGGCCTCCGACGACGCGGAGGCCGGGACCGAGGCCGGGACCGGCTCCGAGGCCGCCGGAGACGGTGGGAGGTCCGAGGACGACAGTGTCTCGGGCGAGGCTCCGGACGGGGCTTCACGCGGGGAGCCGAAGGCCGAGGCCGCGGCGCACGGGGACGGCGGTTCCACCGGCACCGCCTCCTCCGGACCCGTGGAGACCGGCGGCGCCGGAACCGGCGAACCCACCGGAGCGGCGGAGTCCGGCACCGCCTCCTCCGGCTCCACCGGGGTACCACCCCTGTGGAGCACCGACACGGCCCCCGCGCCCGGACCCGACCGCTACTCCTACACCTGGTCGGCCGTCTACGGTGTGCTCGCCGCCGCCCTGCTGTGCACGGCGGCGCTCCGCGACGCGGGCTGGGTGCTCGTCTGGACGCTGACCGCGTCCTTCCTCCTCGCCTCGCTCGCCTTCGCCGTGCGCAACCCCGCATCGCGCCAGGGCGCGGTCGGCGTCCTCACCGGCGCCCTCGCCCTGCTGCGCAACCTGCCCTCCACGCCCCGGTTCCTGACCGGGCCGCTGCGCGGTGCACGGTTTCGCCACCTGGTCGGGCCGGTCGTGCTCACCGTGCTGTCCACGGTCGTCCTGCTGTTCGTCTTCGGCCTGCTGTTCGCCTTCGCCGACGCGGTGTTCGCCGGCTACCTGGACCGGATCCTCTCCGGACTGTTCCTGGGACCCGAAGCGTTCAACCCGATCGGCGACCTGTTCGCCATGGTGGTGGCCGCCCTCTTCACCGGCTCCGCGGTCCTGGCCGCCCGCCGCCGCCACGCGCCGAGGCTCGTTCCCCACCCCGGCCCCGCGGTCACCGACTCCGACCGGACGCCCCTGCCGGTGTGGGTGTGGACGATCCCGCTCAGCGCCCTGGTCCTGCTGTTCACCGCCTTCCTCGCGGTGCAGGCCGTCGCCATGTTCGGCGGCGAGGACCACGTCCAGCGCGTCGCGGGGGTCACCTACGCCGAGTACGCCCGCCAGGGCTTCTTCCAACTGGTCGTGGTCAGCGTGCTGGTCCTGTGCGTCATCGCGGTGGCCGTGCGCGTCCTGCCGTCCCGGCCGACCGCCACCCGCACCCTGCGCAACGCCCTGCTCGGGCTGCTGTGCGTGCTCACCCTGGTCATCCTCGCCTCGGCGATGATGCGCCTACAGCTCTACATCGACGTCTTCGGCCTGACCCGGATGCGGGCCGGCGCCGAGGCGTGGATCCTGTGGAGCGCCGGGGTGTTCGGCCTCGTGGTCGCGGCGGGCATCCTCAACACCCTGGGCCGGTCGGCGGCCTGGCTGCCCAGGGCCGCGGTCGCCCTCTCCGGAGTCGCCCTGGCCGTGTTCGCCTACGGCAACCCCGACCTGCGCATCGCCGAGAGCCACCACGACCTGGACCTGGCCGTGGTCGACACCTGGTACCTGCGCGACCTGTCCACCGACGCGATCCCCGGGCTGATGGGGCTGGAGGGCGACGACCGCGACTGCGCGCTGCTGGGCTTCCAGGACCGTGTGGAGGACCTGGAGGACACGGACCTCGCGTCGTGGAACCTGTCCCGCCACCTGGGGTACCGGCAACTGGACGAGCTGGGTCTGTTCGACGTCGGCGGCCAGGCGCACCTGGACTGCTCCCCCGAGTTCGACACCGCGCCCGAACCGCGGCCCCGGGACGACTACTAGGGCGTGTGCGGTGGATGCCGCCCCGCCGGCGACGGTCCCGCGCGACCGCGGTGCCGGCGGTCGAGGGACGGTACGGGCATCCCGGAGGGCGCGTCACCGCGCCCTCCGGGACCGGTCCCGCTACCGCGCGAAGCGGTCGGTCGCCTCGATCAGGTGGTGCAGGATGCCGGGTTCGCTGAACGCGTGCCCGGCGTCGTCCACGAGGTGGAACTCCGCTTCCGGCCACGCCTTGTGCAACTGGTAGGCGGTGTGGGCCGGGGTGCACACGTCGTAGCGGCCCTGCACGATCACGCCGGGGATGTGCCGGATCTTCTCCGCCCCGTCGATGAGCTGGTCCGGGGTGAGGAAACCGCGGTTGTGGAAGTAGTGGTTCTCGATGCGCGCGAAGGCCAGCGCGTAGTCCTCGCCCGCGTGGTGCTCGCGCAGCTCCTCGTTGGGCAGCAGGGTGACCGTGGACCCCTCCCACACGCTCCACGCGCGGGCCGCCTCCAGGCGCACGCCGCGGTCGGGCGAGGCGAGGCGGCGGGCGTAGGCGGCGACCAGGTCGTCGCGCTCCTCCTCCGGGATCGGCGCCAGGTACTCCTCCCACAGGTCCGGGAAGAGCATGGACGCACCGTGCTGGTAGAACCAGGCGAGTTCCTCCTCGCGCAGGGTGAAGATGCCGCGCAGGACGAGCTCGCTGACCCGGTCGGGGTGGAGCTGGGCGTAGGCCAGCGCCAGGCAGCTTCCCCAGGAGCCTCCGAAGACCTGCCAGGTCTCGGCGCCGGTCATCTCGCGCAGCCGCTCCATGTCCTCCACCAGTGTCCACGTGGTGTTGGTGGACAGGTCGGTGTCCATGCGGCTGGCGTGCGGGGTGGAGCGGCCGCAGTTGCGCTGGTCGAACAGTAGGATCCGGTACCGCTCAGGGTCGAAGAGCCTGCGCTGTTCGGGGTTGCAGCCGCCGCCGGGGCCGCCGTGCAGGAACACCACCGGCTTGCCGGCGGGGTTGCCGCACAGTTCCCAGTAGACGCTGTGTCCGTCTCCGACGTCGAGCATCCCCGAGTCGTAGGGCTCGATGGGCGGGTACAGGGTACGCAAAGCTTGAGGCCTTTCGTGGTCGTGTCCTCCCCGGGCGTTCCCCGGTGGAGACGTGGGAAGCGGACGTGAGGGGTGTACCGGGTTCCGCGGGAGGAGCCGGGTGTGGAGAGGTGCCGCGCCGCAGGCGTTCGCTGATGGTGGCGGAGGGCGGCCGCGCGGGCACGGACGACAGGCGAAGGCGGCGGCGGAGAACGCCGGTCCTCCGTGCCCCGAGCCCTTCGTGGGGTACTGCGGCCGAGGCCGACCGTCGAGGGTGGCGGAGGGCGACGGGCGGGCTTGAGGGCACGCGGAGAAACCGTCAGAGCCGGTCGAGGAGCTGGGCCTTCTTGGCGCTGAACTCCTCGTCGGTGAGCAGTCCCTCGGCGTGCAGGCGCCCCAGCTCGCGGATCGTGGAGAAGATCGCCTCGCCGCCGTCGTCGGCCGCCGTCCCCGCTCCGAGCGCGGCGACCTCCGCCCGCGGCTCCTCCGCCGCTGCGACGTGGGCGTTGACGGTGGCCGCCATCAGCAGGGTCTCCTCGCTGCCCTTGGAGCCGTGCGAGGCCAGCGTGAAGAGGTCGTTGTCCAGCGCGGTGGCCTCGGGGATGGTCACGCCGCGCAGCACGATCCGCAGGTACCCCTCGGTGATGTCGACCGGCGGGTACCACTGGGCGGACTCGATCTCGGACAACTGGTAGTCGCGGGACTTCTCCTTCTCCTTGACCGTGCTGGCGAGCCAGCCGTCCCACTGCAGGCGCACCCGGGTCCCGTCGAAGGACGCCGACCCCTCGGCGGTGCGCACCTGGAGCGGGGGGCGGGCCACCAGCCCCCTGGTCACCTCGCGCGGGTCGAGTTCCTCGGTGAGGGTCTCCCGGGCGAGGCGGGCGGAGGCGACGATCTGCTCGGCGAAGTACTCGGCGAGGAGCTCCCCCTCGTGCGGCCCGGTGAGCAGCAGCGGGGTGAGCCCGTCCCGGCCGGGGACGCCCAGGGCCGCGTAGGGGTCGGTGCCCTCCGCCAGCCGTAGCCGCAGCCGCCACCCCTGCTTGCGGCCACCCGGGTCGAAGTCGACCTCGCGGACGGCGGCCATCGGGACCGAGCAGCCGCCCAGGGACTTGAGCAGGGTGGGCACCTTGCGGCCGGAGCCGAAACGGATACGTATCGTCTCGTCGTCGATCCGCCAGGTTCCGTGGTGTCCGCGAAGTTCCTCCATGTGCACCAATCCTAGGGCCAGGCGGATCGGCGCAGGAGACCGCTGGACGGCGCTCCTGGGACCGCTGGCCGGCGGACCGGAGGCCGTCCCGGCGAGGCGTCACGGTCGCGCATCCCGGGTAGGACCAACGGGGCACACCTGCCTCATCCGCCCCTTTTCGGGCGGAGTCGGCGGACAGTGCGGTCGGCTCCCCGTCCCCGAACCGGAGGTCGCCAGAGATGTCGAGAGAGAAGGCCGCCGCGGGTGCGGCGGAGTTCCTCGCCGCACGGGACCTGCTCCTGAGGCACCGCGAGGACCAGGAGAGGGCGCACCAGGAGTTCGCCTGGCCCCGGTCGGACCGGTTCAACTGGGCACTGGACTACTTCGACGAGGTGGCCGAGCGGCGTCCGGACCGGACCGCGCTGTGGATCGTGGAGGAGGACGGCAGCCAGGCCAGGCACACCTACCGGCAGATGTCGGAGCGCTCCAACCAGGTGGCGAACTGGCTGAGCAACCAGGGTGTGCACGCGGGCGACCGGATCATGCTGATGCTGGGCAACCAGGTGGAGCTGTGGGAGACCCTGCTCGCCGCGGTCAAGCTCGGCGCCGTGGTCGCCCCGACCGCCACCGCCCTGTCCGAGAACGACCTGCTGGACCGGCTGGAGCGCGGCTACATCGCGCACGTGGTCTGCGCGGCGGCCGAGACGGAGAAGTTCGCGTCGCTGCGGGGACACTGGACGCGGATCTGCGTGGGCTACATGGAGGGGTGGCTGAACTACGCCGAGTCCGAGCACGCCGGACTGGACTTTCGCCCGCCGCACCCCACCCATCCCGACGACCCCCTGTTGCAGTACTTCACCTCCGGGACGGCCTCCTGGCCGAAGCTGGTCACCCACACCCAGTGCTCGTATCCGGTGGGACACCTGTCGACCATGTACTGGCTGGGTGTGCAGCCGGGCGACGTCCACCTGAACGTGTCCGCGCCCGGCTGGGCCAAGCACGCCTACAGCAGCGTGTTCGCGCCCTGGAACGCCGAGGCGACGGTGCTGGTGGTCAACCAGGAGCGTTTCGACGCCGGGCGGCTGCTGGAGGAGGTGGTGCGCTGCGGGGTGGACGTCCTGTGCGCGCCGCCCACGGTGTGGCGGATGCTCCTACAGGCCGACCCGGCCACGTGGGACGTGGGGCTGCGCGAGGCGGTGGCCACCGGCGAGCCGCTCAACGCCGACGTGGTGGAGCGGATCCGCGACGCGTGGGGGGTGACCGTACGCGACGGGTTCGGGCAGACCGAGACGACCATGCTGCTCGGCAACGGCCCCGGCCAGGAGGTGGTACCCGGATCGATGGGGCGGGCGCTGCCCGGGTACGACGTGCTCCTGACGGACCAGGCCACCGACGAGCCGTCCGACACCGGGCAGGTCTGCGTGGATCTGACCGAGGTGCCCGTGGGACTGATGAAGGGCTACGTCGACAACTCCGACCTCACCCGGTCGGTAACCCGCGGCGGCCTCTACCGCACCGGTGACATCGCCAGTCGGGATTCGAACGGCTACATTACCTATATAGGCAGATCCGACGATGTGTTCAAGGCCTCAGATTACCGGATCTCACCATTTGAACTCGAAAGCGTTCTGGTCGAACACGAATACGTGGCGGAGGCCGCCGTCGTCCCCTCACCCGATCCGCTGCGGCTCGCGGTGGCCAAGGCGTACGTGGCCCCGGCCGACGGGGTGAGGCCCGACGCCGAGACCGCGCGGGCGATCCTGGAGCACGCCCACGAGCGCCTGTCGCCGTACAAGAGGGTGCGCCGCCTGGAGTTCGCCGAGCTACCCAAGACCGTCTCCGGTAAGATTCGTCGGGTGCAGCTGCGCCGGGCCGAGGCCGAGCGCGGCGCGGTCACCGACGGTACGCGCAACCCGCACGAGTACTGGGAGGAGGACCTCCCGGGGCTGGGGGACTGACCGGGCCGGAGACGGGCTCCCGTCCGCTCCGGCGACCGTCCCGACGGAAATTGCCACGGGGTTCGCGGAAATAGCGTCTCACGAAATGAGACGCTTTTTCGGTCGCCGAACCGGTGTGGTCCTTCCCATCCCGCGGGCCGTGCCGAAATACCCGGTGCGGCCGCGCCGCCCGTGTCCGGCCGCGCTACTGTTTTCACGGCGACAGCTTTCGTGACGACAGCGAAATAAGGACAGACGGGACCCAAGGGGAACACCATGCCGAGCACGAACGACACACGGGTGGCCAGTTACAAGCCGCTCATCGCCCCCCGGGACCTGCTGGCCGAGCTCCCGCTGGGTCCCGAGCGCAGTTCCCTGGTGGAGGACTCGCGCGCCGAGGTCAAGCGCGTACTGGACGGCGAGGACGACCGCCTGCTGGTCGTCGTGGGCCCCTGTTCGGTGCACGACCCCGAGTCCGCCATGGACTACGCACGCCGCCTGGCCGAGCTGGTGCCCTCCCTGCGCGAGGAGCTGTGCGTCGTGATGCGCGTGTACTTCGAGAAGCCGCGCACCACCGTGGGGTGGAAGGGCCTGATCAACGACCCCGGCCTGGACGACACCTACGACGTGCACCGCGGCCTGCGCACCGCGCGCAAGCTCCTGCTGGACATCAACTCGCTGGGGCTGCCCGCCGGGACCGAGTTCCTCGACCCCATCACCCCCCAGTACATCGCCGACGTCGTCTCCTGGGGCGCCATCGGTGCGCGCACCACGGAGAGCCAGGTGCACCGCCAGCTGAGCAGCGGCCTGAGCACGCCCGTGGGCTTCAAGAACGGCACGGACGGCGACGTGCAGGTGGCCGTGGACGCCGTCGGCGCGGCCTCCGCATCGCACACCTTCTTCGGGATCGACACCGCCGGAGCGGGTTCCGTGGTCGTGACCGACGGCAACCCGGACTGCCACGTCATCCTGCGCGGCGGCCGCAGCGGCCCCAACTTCGGCGCCGAGCCGGTCAACGCGGCCCTGGACGTCATCGAGGGCTCCGGGCTGCCCCGCCGCCTGATGATCGACGCCAGCCACGCCAACAGCGGCAAGGACCACACCCGCCAGCCCGGTGTGGCGGCCTCGATCGCCGCCCAGGTCGCCGAGGGCCAGAAGGGCGTCATCGGCGTCATGCTGGAGAGCTTCATCGTCGAGGGCGCCCAGAAGCTGGGCGACCCCGCCGACCTGACCTACGGCCAGTCGATCACCGACAAGTGCATGGGCTGGGAGACCACCGGCGAGGTGCTCTCCCAACTGGCCGAGGCCGTGCGCCGGCGCCGCAAGAACGCGGCCTGAGGCCGAGGCACCGAAGCCGGGCCGGCGAGGCCGAGACCCTGAGGCCGGGTACCGTTCCGGGCCGCCCACCGGCGGCCCGGAACGGTACTCCGGGGGTCACTCCCCCGCGGTCTCCGCGGGCGGCGCCTCGGAGGGCCGCGCCTCCGGGGGCAGTGCCTCCAGTTCCACGAGCATCTCCCTGGCCAGCGGCTCCCGCAGCCCGGCGTCCCCGTCCTCCTCCACCTCGACGCGCAGCGCGAACGTGTACACGTCCTCACCGCGCTCCACCCAGCCCACCCACCAGCCGGGAGCGGAGTCGGCGCCCCGGCCCCAGCCGCTCTTGGCGTACAGGGTGTAGCCGTCGCCCTCCTCCACCTCGGCGATCTCGTGGAGCGCCTGCTGGTGCCCGGTGTCCACGGGCAGGTCGGCGAGGGCCAGGCCGGCCAGGAAGGAGGTCTGCTCCATGGCGGAGATCTCCAGCGGGCCCTCCAGCCAGAACCGGTCCACCGAGTCCGCGCCGCCCACCGACCGGTTGCCGTAGCCGAACCGGTCCACCCACGTCGCCATCCGCTGGTGCCCGACCCTGCGCGCCAGCTCCTGGTACACGGGGACGTTCGAGGCGGGCAGGGCCTCGCGCAGGGACATGTCCCGCTCCCACGCGGAGACCGGCTGCGGTTCGCCGCCGTAGGGCAGTACCTCGTCCACGTCCTCGACCGCGCCCGTCTGCAACCCGATCAGGGTGTTGGCGAGCTTGAAGGTGGACGCGGGCACCGCGCGCTCGCGGGCCTCCTCCGGCCCGACCACGACCGCCGTCCGCCTCCGCACGTCGTAGAGCACGAAGGTGCCCTCGACCCCCTCCTCGGAGAACGCCGCCTCCAGGTCCTCGCGCTCCTCGGTGGCCACGTCGCCCCGGGTCAGGGGCCGGACGCCGTTCTCCGCGCCCTGCCCGGCGACCCCGGCCGTCTCCTCCGCGCCCCGGGGGCCGCCGCCCGGCCCGTCCCCGGCGCACCCGGTCCCCGCGACCAGGGTGAGAACGCATCCGGCGGCCAGCGCGGGCAGGCCGGACGCCGCCGCGCGCCTCCTCCGGGCCCTGTGCTCGATGTCGGTTCGCACTGGCCATCCCTCCACGCGCCGAAAGCCCGTCTCCGGCTCACGCTAACCTTCCGGCCCCTCCGGGGCAGCGGGTTCGGCAGGGTGTCGGCACGGACTTTCGCGGGGCGCCGGACACGGGCGCGCTGAGCGGCGGCCCCGTCGCGGGGCCCGTGCGGCGGTCCCGCGACCCCGCCGCGGGCATCCACGGGCACCCTTGGGGCCGTGTGCGGCCGCTGCTAGGCTGAACGTGTTGCTGACCCCGTACGGGAGAGTGCCCGCGTATCCAGCGTGAGGCCGCCGAAGGAGCAATTCCTCCCCGAAGACAACCTCTCAGGCACAGTGGACCGTACGGGCGAGACCACTCTGGAAAGCAGGGACGGGCCGTCCCTCGCCGAAGGTGCAAGCCGCGCCGAGCGCGTGGCGAAGCTCTCAGGCACCGATGACAGAGGGGGAGGATGGCAACGCCACTCACGTCACGACGCCCATCCTCTCGGGAGTGCCCATGTCAGAGCCCGCATCCGCGCCGCGCTCCACAACGCTGCGCGAGGTCCACGAGAAGGCCGGTGCCACCCTCGTCGACTTCGCCGGATGGCTCATGCCGCTGCGCTACGGCAGCGAGACCGCCGAGCACAAGGCGGTGCGCGAGGCCGCAGGCCTGTTCGACCTCTCCCACATGGGCGAGATCCGGCTGACCGGTCCGCAGGCCGCCGACGCCCTGGACCACGCCCTCGTGGGACACCTGTCCCGGGTCAAGGTCGGCCGGGCCCGGTACACCATGATCACCGGCGAGGACGGCGGGGTCCTGGACGACCTCATCGTCTACCGGCTGGGCGAGGAGGAGTACCTCGTCGTGGCCAACGCCGTCAACATGCCGGTCGTGGCCTCCGCCCTGGCCGAGCGGGCCTCCGGCTTCGACACCGAGGTCGCCGACGAGTCCGCCGACCACGCCCTGATCGCCCTTCAGGGCCCGCGCGCCGTGGACGTCCTGGCGCCGCTGACCGACGCGAACCTGGACGACATCCGCTACTACGCCGGGTACGAGCACACCGTCGCCGGCGAGCCCGTCCTGCTCGCCCGCACCGGCTACACCGGTGAGGACGGCTTCGAGATCTTCCTCAACCCCGCGACGAAGGCCCCGAAGGTGTGGGACGCCCTCATGGCCGAGGGGAGGAGGCACGGCCTCGTGCCCGCCGGGCTCTCGGCCCGCGACACCCTGCGCCTGGAGGCCGGGATGCCGCTGTACGGGCAGGAGCTCACCGCCGACCTCACCCCCTTCGACGCCGGCCTGGGCCGGGTGGTCAAGTTCGACAAGGGCGACTTCGTGGGCCGGACGGCCCTGGAGGAGGCCTCGCGCACTTCCCGTCCCCGCCGCCTCATCGGCCTCGTCGCGCGCGGGCGCCGCCCGCTGCGCAGGGGCCAGGACGTCCTGCGCGACGGCGCGGTCGTCGGAACCACCACCAGCGGCGCGCCCTCCCCCACCCTGGGCCGCCCCATCGCCATGGCCTACGTGGACGGCGACCTCGACACCTCGACCGGCGCGTTCACCGTGGACGTGCGCGGACGGGGCGAGGACGTCGACGTGGTCGAACTGCCGTTCTACAAGCGGCAGCCGTAGAGCAGGGGGCCTTCACACCCCGAAGGCCCATGCGCCCCGCGGCGGGATCCCACCACAGAGGGACCAGCACGCACGGGGCGTGACCGGGCGTAGGCCGGGCCGGGCAGCCTGCGGGCGCGCGGCAGGAAAATGGAACACCTCCAAGGAGAGTTGAAGTGAGCGTTCCCACGGAGCTGGGTTACACCGCCAAACACGAGTGGGTCGTGATCGAGGACGGAGTCGCCACCGTCGGGATCACCTCGTTCGCCGCCGAGTCCCTGGGCGACATCGTCTTCGTCGAGGCGCCCGAGGTCGGCAGCGAGGTGTCCGCGGGCGAGCCGTGCGGCGAGGTGGAGTCCACCAAGTCCGTCAGCGACATCTACTCACCCGTCAGCGGCGAGGTCGTCGAGGTCAACGAGGCCCTCGAAGACGCGCCCGAGTCGGTCAACTCCGATCCCTTCGGGACCGGGTGGCTGTTCAGGGCCCGTGTCTCCGAGGAGCCCTCCGATCTGCTCTCCGCCGAGGAGTACACCAAGCTGACCGAAGGCGAGGAGTAGGCCCCCGATGGCTACTGACAACACGCTCAACCAGACGCTGGGCGAACTGGACCCCGAGGTGTCGGCCGCGGTCGACGCGGAGCTGGCCCGCCAGCGCGACACCCTGGAGATGATCGCCTCGGAGAACTTCGCTCCCCAGGCGGTCATCGAGGCGCAGGGCACCGTCCTGACCAACAAGTACGCGGAGGGCTATCCCGGCCGCCGCTACTACGGCGGGTGCGAGCACGTCGACGTCGTCGAACAGCTCGCGATCGACCGCGCCAAGGCGCTGTTCGGCGCCGAGCACGCGAACGTGCAGCCGCACTCGGGCGCACAGGCCAACACGGCCGTGTACTTCGCGCTGCTCAAGCCGGGTGACACCATCCTGGGCCTGGACCTGGCCCACGGCGGCCACCTGACCCACGGCATGAAGATCAACTACTCCGGCAAGATCCTCAACGCGGTGGCCTACCACGTGCGCGACGAGGACGGCACCGTCGACTACGACGAGATCGAGGCGCTCGCCGAGGAGCACCGGCCGAAGATGATCGTCGCCGGGTGGTCGGCCTACCCGCGCCAGTTGGACTTCGCCCGCTTCCGCAAGATCGCCGACTCGGTCGGCGCCCTGCTGATGGTGGACATGGCGCACTTCGCCGGCCTGGTCGCGGCGGGGCTGCACCCCAACCCGGTGCCGCACGCCGACGTGGTCACCACCACCACGCACAAGACCCTGGGCGGTCCGCGCGGCGGCATGATCCTGGCCAAGGCGGAGTACGGCAAGAAGATCAACTCCGCGGTGTTCCCCGGCATGCAGGGCGGACCGCTGGAGCACGTGATCGCGGCCAAGGCGGTCTCGCTCAGGGTCGCGGCGGGCGAGGAGTTCGCCGACCGCCAGCGGCGCACCGTCTCCGGCGCCAAGCTGCTAGCCGAGCGCCTGACCCGCCCGGACACGGCCGAGGCCGGCGTGAAGGTGCTCACCGGGGGCACGGACGTGCACCTGGTCCTGGTGGACCTGGTCGGCTCCGAGCTCAACGGCAAGGAGGCCGAGGACCGCCTGCACTCGGTCGGGATCACGGTCAACCGCAACGCGGTGCCCAACGACCCGCGTCCGCCGATGGTCACCTCCGGCCTGCGGATCGGCACCCCAGCGCTGGCCACCCGCGGTTTCGGCGACGAGGACTTCGCCGAGGTCGCGGACGTCATCGCCGAGGCGCTCAAGCCGGAGTTCGACGCGGCCGCCCTGCGCGGCCGCGTGCAGGCGCTGACCGCGAAGTACCCGCTCTACCCGAACCTGTAGAGCTCCGCCGTGCGGGGCCCGGTGCCCCGCACGGCGTCACACGGCCCTGTACTCAACGAGGAGGACAGCCATGGCCATCAGCGTGTTCGACCTTTTCAAAATCGGTATCGGCCCCTCCAGCTCGCACACGGTCGGGCCGATGAAGGCCGCGCGCACGTTCGTGGACGGACTGCGCGGGGACGGCCTAATCGACGGCGTGGCCCGGGTGCGGGCCGAGCTGTACGGATCCCTGGCACTCACCGGCAGGGGGCACGGAAGCGACACGGCCGTGGTCCTGGGACTCATGGGACACACCCCCGAGCACGTGGACGTGGACTCGGTCCCCGGCCTGGTCGGGCGGGTGCGCGAGGAGCGGACCCTGTACCTGGGCGGGCCCGACGGGCCCCCCGTGTCCTTCGACCCGGCCGTGGACGTGGACTTCCGGCGCAAGGAGAGCCTGCCCGACCACCCGAACGGGATGCGGTTCGTGGCGGTGGACCCCTACGGGGCCGAGCTGACCGCGAGGATCTACTACTCGGTGGGCGGCGGATTCGTCGTGGACGAGCGTGCCGCGGGCGCGGACCGCATCAAACCGGACGACACCGTGCTGCCCCACCCCTTCGACAGCGCCGAGGAACTGCTGGGGATCTGCGCCGAGACGGGGATGTCGATCAGCGCGGTGATGCTCGCCAACGAACAGGCCTTCGGCCGGACGGCCGCGGAGATCCGCGCGGAACTGCTCACCATCTGGACCGCGATGCGCCAGTGTGTGCGCCGCGGGGTCATGACCGAGGGCAGCCTGCCGGGCGGGCTGAAGGTGCCGCGCCGCGCGCACCGGCTGTACCGGCAACTGGGCGGGGTCTGCGACGAGGCGGGGCTGCTGGCCCCCACCACCGCCGACCCGGACCCGATGCGGGGCAGCGACTGGATCACGCTGTACGCGCTGGCGGTCAACGAGGAGAACGCCGCGGGCGGCCGGGTGGTGACGGCGCCGACCAACGGAGCGGCGGGGATCGTCCCGGCGGTGCTGCACTACTACATGCACTTCAGCCCTGGCGCCGGGGACGACGGGGTGGTGCGGTTCATGCTCACCGCCGCCGCGATCGGCCTGCTGTTCAAGCAGAACGCGTCGATCTCGGGCGCCGAGGTCGGCTGCCAGGGCGAGGTGGGATCGGCGTCCTCGATGGCCGCCGCCGGGCTGGCCGAGGTGCTGGGCGGCACCCCCGCCCAGGTGGAGAACGCCGCGGAGATCGCCATGGAGCACAACCTGGGGCTGACCTGCGACCCGATCGGCGGCCTGGTGCAGGTGCCGTGCATCGAGCGCAACGCGCTGGCCTCGGTCAAGGCGATCAGCGCCGCGCGCATCGCGCTGCGCGGCGACGGCAGCCACTTCGTGTCCCTGGACAAGGTCATCCGCACCATGCGCGACACCGGCCGCGACATGATGGACAAGTACAAGGAGACGAGCCGCGGCGGCCTGGCCGTCAACGTCATCGAGTGCTGAGCGGGGGAGCCTCCTGCCCCGGTTCGCGGGGAAGCAGGGACCGCTGGTCCGCGACGACGTCGAGGAGTGCGAGGTCGGCCACGTACGCGACGTCCGCCTCCCAGAGGTTCGCCGCGTCGCGCCCCGACCAGCGTTTGAGCAGCCCCTTGTACCAGACGCCGTCCCGGCGGATCCAGCACAGCCTGGTGCCCTCGGGGGCGTAGTCGGGGAAGCAGTGGACGCACGGCGGCCGGTCGTGCAGGACCTGTGCCAGGGGCACCACCCGGGGGTCGTGCGCTTCGAGCCCCAGGCGCAGGGCCTTCCGCTGCCTCTCGACCAGGGCTTCGCACCGGGCCGTCCCGTGGAACACCGTCCCGCCCGGTGTGACCGTGACGCGTTCCGCCAGTCCGCTGGGAGCGGGGCGGCAGAGCCCGCACTGCCTGGGGAGAAGGTCGTGTACGCACCGGCTCTCACCCATGTGCCGACTGTTCCACACGGCTACGGCGGTCGGCGGGGGACCGTTGCGCGGCCCCCCGCCGAGGCGGCGGCCGACCTGGGAGGAAGCCCGCGGACGCGGACGCGGGTGACCGGAACCGGCCACGCCCTCCCGTGTCCGGGACGTGGGAGAGCGGTGCCGGGACCCGGAGAAGGCGTGGCGCCGTGTCGGGGAGAGCGGGCCGGGCCAGCGGGCCGGCCCGGCTCCGGTCAGGGGTTCGTGCCGGCGGTGTCCGCACCGCCGACCGCGGCCACCCGGTCGGGGTCGGGCGCCCCGGTGGCCAGGCTGGCCACGACCAGGGCCACGAGTGCGGCGGGCAGGGCGACGACGACCGCGTTGAGGCCGCCCGGTGTCCCGGCGACCTGCCAGCCGATGGTGGTGGCGGCGCCGGCCACCAGGGCCGCGACCGCGCCCGCGGTGGTCGCGCGCCTCCAGAACAGCACCGACAGGACGACCGGGGTGATCGCCGCACCGTAGACCGTGTAGGAGTACATCTGTAGCTCCAGCACGGTCGGGAAGAACAGGCCGAGCGCGAATCCCAGGACCGCGATGCCCAGCACCGACAGGCGCTGGACCACCAGCTTGCGGCGCTCGTCCGCCCGGTCGCCCGTGAACCGCGCGTACAGGTCGTAGGCGATGTTGGAGGCCGCCGAGAGCATGTACGAGGAACCCGTCGTGATGACGAAGGCGACCGCTCCGGCCAGGATCAGGCCTCCCAGCACCGCGGGCATGTACCCCTCCGAGGCCAGGCTGAGGATCGCCATGTCGCCGTTGATGCCGGGCATCAGGACCGCGGCGGCGGTGGCGAGCAGCACGACGGGGACGAAGACGAAGAAGCTGCCCACCAGCATGCCGAGGGTGGAGAAGCGGGCCTCCCGCTCGTCCCTGGCCGCGGCCAGGCGCTGGTACATGTTCTGGTCGGCGAGCAGGAGGAGGAAGAGCGGCAGGAAGTAGCCGAGGAGCTGGAGGGCGGTCAGGCCGCCGGTGAAGGTGGTCGCCTGTTCCGGGAGCCCCTCCCAGTAGGCGGTCGGTCCGCCGACCGCGGCGAACACCAGCGGCAGCGACACGAACAGGCCGAGCACGATGAGGATGGCCGAGAAGAAGTCGGTGTAGGCGACCGAGAACAGGCCGCCGCTGACCGTCAGCAGTGTCACGACCACGGCGACGAGCACGGTCCCCTGGGTGGCGGTCAGCGGGGTGACCAGGCTGACGACGTATCCGCCGCCGACGAACTGGGACGCCGTCAGCCCCAGGTAGGCGACGGCGGTGACCACGGCGGCGACGGTGCGCACACCGATCCCGAAGCGCACCTCCAGCAGCTCGGGGATGGTGTGCCGCGACGCCCTCCGGATGCGCCGGGCCGCCAGGAGCAGGACCAGGATGCCCAGCGGCGTTCCCGCGAAGAAGACGAGGCCGGCCGTGGGGCCGTAGGTGTAGGCGAAGTTGGCACCGCCGATGATGGTGCCCGAGCCCACCCAGGTGACGAGCATGGTGGCGATCATGACCGGGCGGGGAAGGCTGCGCCCCGCGAAGAGGAAGTCGTCGCCGCCGCGGAGCCTGCCGGAACGCATGAAGTAGAGGGCGATCCCGATCATCGCCAGGATGTACACGGCGAGGATCACCAGATGGGTCGTCTGCATGGGCCACCTTGCGAGGTTCGGATCAGGGGATGTGGACGGGAGGGGTCAACCACCGGCGGTGGTCCGATCGGGCCATGAAAGCAGCCGCCACCCGTGAAATGCAACACTTATTGCACCTTACGTGACCCTGATCACAGTGCGTCGGCGCCTCCCGTCGCCGCAGGCCACGCGCCCGGCCCCCGCTCAGAAGAGCTCGGACTGCTCCCACAGGCGCTCGGTGCCGCGCACCGCCTCCAGCACCGCCTCCCCGCCGATCCGGGCCAGTTCGGCCAGTACCGCGTGGACGACCGCCGTGGTCGGGGTGAGGGAGGGGAACATGCCCACACCCTCGCTGGGGACCAGGAGCACGTGCTCGGCCCCGTCCGCAAGCGGGGAGTCCCTCCTGTCGGTGATGACCGCCACCGGCACGCCCCTGTCGCGGGCCACCTCCGCCGCCGCCCGCAGCGCGACGGGCAGCCGCCACAGGTCGCACGCCAGCAGCAGGTCCCGCGGCCCCATCCGCGCCAGCGCGTTGACCAGGGCCGTCCCCCCGACGTCGACCCGCTCCACGTCGTAGCCCATGATCCCCGCGGCGTGCGCGAGTTGCAGACCCGGCGCCGCGAAGGTCCCCGATCCCACCACCCGCGTCCTGCGCGCCCCGTGGATCGCCTCCGCCAGGGCGCTCACCCTGCCGGGGTCGAGGGTCAGCTCCAGGGCGCGCAGCCCCTCCCGGTCCGCGCGAAACGCCGCGCGCACCGGGTCGGCGTCGGCACCGGCGTGCTCGGCCAGGACCTCGCCCGCGTTCAGCGAGGCCAGGTAGCGCGAGCGCAGTTCGACGCGGAGCGCGGGCCAACCGGTGTACCCGAGGGCCTGCGCGGCCCGTACCACCGTGGCGACGTTGACGTCCGCCCGCTCGGCGAGCTCGGCGGTGCTCGCGTAGGAGGCGAACTTCGGCTCGTCCCGCAGCACCCCGACCACGCGCTCGGCCGCACGGCCGAGGCGCCCGCCGCCGAGCGCGGCCTCGATCCAGTCCGCCATCACCCCTCCGTCCCGGCGCCCCGACGCGCGCCTCCCCAAGCGATACCACCCCCGGGGCCGCGCCCGGAGTTGATGCAACATATATTGCATAAAGGGCGTGGCCCACACGCCGACCCGTTCCACCGGAGGTACTCATGACCCGCCAGTCCCACCCCTCGGTCCTCTTCACCGGAGCCGGGCTGCTCGACCCCGAGGCAGGCACCCGGACGCCGGACTCCTGGCTCCTGGTGGAGGACGGACTCATCGCGGGCAGCGGGCGGGGACCGGCCCCCGGGACCGGTGGCGGGGTCGAGGTCGTCGACCTGGCGGGGGCCACCCTCATGCCGGGCCTCATCGACGCCCACGTGCACCCGACGGCCTTCAGCGCCGACCTCGGCGCCGCGATGGACCACTCCCCCTCCTACGTCGCCAGCTACGCGGCCCGCTCCCTCAACTCCATGCTCAGGCGCGGTTTCACCACCGTCCGCGACGTCGCCGGAGGGGACTGGGGACTGGCCAGGGCCGTCGACGAGGGGCTCGTCGACGGCCCCCGGCTCATGTTCGGCGGCAAGGCCCTGTCACAGACCGGCGGCCACGGCGACTTCCGGGCCCCGGGCCGCCAGGGCAACGACACCCACGCCTGCTGCCCCGGGGCGGGCATCGTCTGCGACGGGCCCGTGGAGTTTCGCCGCGCGGCCCGCGAACAACTGCGCACCGGCGCCCACCACCTCAAGATCATGCTCTCGGGCGGGGTGGCCTCCCCCACCGACCGCATCGACTCCACCCAGTCCTCCGAGGACGAGATCCGGGCCGTGGTGGAGGAGGCCGAGGCGGCCAACCGCTACGTCACCGGCCACGCCTACACGGCCCGCGCCGTCAACCGGGGGCTCCGGCTCGGCGTGCGCTGCATCGAGCACGGCAACCTCATCGACGAGAGCAGCGTCGAACTGTTCCTGGAGCACGACGCCTACCTGGTGCCCACCCTGGTCACCTACCAGGAACTGTCCCGGCAGGGGGCCCGCAACGGCCTTCCGCTGGCCGGTCAGGACAAGGTCGACGCCGTACTCAGCAGCGGCCTGGACGCCCTGCGGCTGGCCCACGACGCCGGGGTGAACCTGGTCTTCGGCAGCGACCTGCTCGGCGGGATGCAGGACCACCAGAGCGAGGAGTTCGCCATCCGCGGCCGGGTCCAGCCCGCCGCAGACGTCCTGCGCGCCGCCACCGTCAACGCCGCCCGGCTCCTGGGGCTGGAGGGGACCGTCGGCACCCTGCGCGACGGTGCGCGCGCGGATCTCGTGGTGGTCGACGGCGACCCGCTCGCCGACATCGCGGTGCTCGCGTCCCCGGAGACGAGTGTGCGCACCGTCCTGCGCGACGGCCGGGTGCGCCACGAGCGCGACGAGGCGCGCTGACCCCGTCAGGCCAGGATGCGCCGGGGGTTCTTGGCCGGCGCCGTCATCGACATCCGCACGACCGTGGGCACCTGCTCCAGGTCGAGCGCCCGCCGCAGGTTCGCCAGCGCCTCCGAGCGCACCCGCCGCCACACCCCGGCCACGTCCGCGTCGGCGTCCAGGGTCAGCGCCAACCGCAGGTGCGGGGCGTCGGTGGACTCGGTCAGCCGCGCGTGGACACGGCGCACCCCCGGGTAGTCGGCGACCTCCTCCTCCAGGGCACCGCGCGCCACGCTCTCGGACATCTCCACCCGGCCCTCGTCGCCGCGTTCCAGGACCAGGCGCCCCACGGTGTCGTTGAACCCCTGGGCCATCAGCCAGCGCAGGGCCAGGAAGGCCGCGACGACGGCCGCCGCGACCACCACGTAGGGCACCCACTGCTGGCCGAGCACCTCCCGGACCGGGGGGCCGAGCAGCGCGCTGTCGGCCAGGCCCCGGCCGAACAGGCCGAGTCCGGCGGCCAGCGACGCCAGTCCGGCGGCGAGCAGCACCACACCGACGACCGCCAGCCCCCACCGGTTCCCCCGTGCCGATCTGCGCGACCTGTCACCAGTCATGGTCACCCCTCCGCGTACCGCACGTGGGTGGCGATCCGCATGCTGCGCAGCGGCGCCAGTTCCTCCAGCCGCCGCTCCACGGCCGCGGTCACCTTGAGGGGCAGATCCTCCGACTCGCGCATCCCGGTGCGCACGTGCACCCTGATCCTGTTGCCGCGCACCGTCACGTGCGCGTCGTCGACCCCGCTGACGTCCTCGGCCGCGGCGCTCACCGCTCGGCGCAGCGCGGGCCGGGTCAGTCCCACCACCAGGGCGGGGTCGTCGGTGCGCAGCGCCGTCCAGCGCCCCTGCCCGGGGGTCAGGGCGGCCACGATCAGGGCCAGTCCGATCAGGGCCAGGACGGCCGAGGCGATCTGCACCGACGGCGTCGACCAGGTCGCGGTCGAGGCGTATCCGGCGGCGGCGTCGACCGGGACCAGCCGCAGCGGGCTGCCCGCCAGCGCCGAGATCACCTCGGCGGCGGCCACGACGGCCACGACGAGGATCACGAGGCTCGTGATCACCGCGGGCCAGGACCGCCGCGGGCGGAACGTGTGGACGGCCACCCGCCTGGCCCGGGGGTCGACGCCCTGGTCGGGACGTCCGAGCACCTCTTCCACAGTGGTCATGTCAGCGCACCAACTCCGCGATCTCGATGTCGATGTGGCGGACCTGCTTACCGGTGATCCGCTCGACCCTCTGCCTGACGTGCCCCCGCGTCCGCGCGGCGACCTCGCGGGCGGAGCGCGGGTAGTGGACGCCCACCCTCAGCCGCAGCAGGACGATGTCACCGCTGATCCGGGCGCGCGCCGTGCGCGAACGGACCAGCAGCGCCCCGGGGACCTCCCGGACCGCCTGCGCCGCGACCTTCTCGACCACGTCGTGCTCGATGACGGTACGGCCGCCCGGGTCGCGGCCGTACCCGCCGCGCGCGCCGCCCGGGGCGTCGTCCGGATAGTTCCTCTGCCGGGGTACCGTGCCGGTCCCTGTTCCGGCCACGTCCGCTCTGCGCATGTCAGGCGGAACGCCGCGCGAACACCGCGGTGAGGTCGATCTCGCCCGCCACCGCCCGGCCGGCGACGTACCCCGCCAGACCCAGGATCAGGACCAGCGCGAAGGCAACGAACCCGCCGAACGCGGCGGCGAGCCCCAGCACCGTCCCGTAGGACAGCCCGACGATGGGCCACATGGCTTCCCCCTCTTGTCCAGCCTCTGGTGCTTCTTCCTCAACCACCCGCGCGGGTGTCCTCCCCCAGGCCCGCGACCACGTCCTCCACGGAGATGTGGACGGTCCGGCCTCCGGCGAGCGGGGCCAGGGTCCGGCGCACCTCGGCGGCGATCTCCGGCAGGGGCCTGCCGAAGCGGACCACGACACCGACCTCGACGTCGTCGGCGCGCACCGCCACCCCGCGGATCCGCCCACCGGGGACGGGCGTGGCCAGCGTCCCGAATCCTCCGGACGAGAGCCCCACCACGTCCGGGAGGCCCTCGGCCTCCCGGACCAGTCGCCGGGCCACCTCGCCCGGATCCTCACCGGCGCCCACAGCTACTGGACCCGGGGCGAGGATCCGCCGTCCTCCTCGCCGCCGTCCTCGTCGGGCAGGTGGATGTCGTCCACCCTGATGTTGATCTCGGTGACCTCCAGGCCGGTCATGCGCTCCACCGCCGTGGTGACGTTGCGCCGCACGGCCGCGGCCAGGTCCTGGATGGCGGCGCCGTACTCGACGACCAGGTCGATGTCGACGGCGGCCTGGCGCTCGCCCACCTCGACCGAGACGCCCCGCGTCACCGAACCGCTGTCGCTTCCCCTTGTCACGACGTCCCTGACGGCGCCGACGGCACGTGCGGTCCCGCCTCCCATGGCGTGGACTCCACCGATCTCGCGCGCGGCCATCCCGGCGATCTTGGCGACCACCCCGTCCGCGATCTGTGTGTGCCCGCCCTCCTCGCGCGAGGAGTCGCCCCGGCCCGTCCGGCCCGCCTCACGGGCTCCCGGCACCTTGGTCTCGGACTTCATCTCCGTCACTGGTCCCCCTACGCAGTGTGCGGTCCGCGATCGCGGCCCCGGCTTTCGGGGGCGCCCCCGCCCCCGTCGGCGCGCTTTCCGCCCATGTCCGTGCCCCGCACCCGGAAGGCACTCCCCCAGGTGTCGGACCGAAACCCCCCGCCACCCCAACGGCCGGAAGGTTTCTCACTGATCACACCATATACGCACAGTGTGTAGTCAACAAGGTACCTACAGTAATGTTTTGCTGGTCAGAATGGGCACCGGCACTCCCATTCATGCCCCGAAGAAGTGTGTGGAACCGTCTGGAACGAGAAAACGCAAGGGGCGCCCGAAGGCGCCCCTCTCTGTCCGAAAACCACTTTCCGCGGGCGGACCCGCGGCCGCGGTCAGCCGAAGATGACCGTCTTGTCCCCATTGAGCAGGACACGGCGCTGCGCGTGCCAGTTGACCGCGCGCGCCAGCGCCACCGACTCCAGGTCCCGGCCGATCGCCGTGAGCTGCTCCGGGCTGTGCGTGTGGTCCACCCGGGACACCTCCTGCTCGATGATCGGGCCCTCGTCGAGGTCGGCCGTGACGTAGTGGGCGGTCGCGCCGATCAGCTTCACACCGCGTGTGTGGGCCTGGTGGTAGGGGCGGGCACCCTTGAAGCTGGGCAGGAAGGAGTGGTGGATGTTGATGATCCGGCCGGACATCTTGGCGCACAACTGCTCGGAGAGCACCTGCATGTAGCGGGCCAGGACGACCAGGTCCACGTCGTAGGAGTCGACCAGCTCCAGCAGCCGCGCCTCCTGCTCGTGCTTGGTCCCGGCGCTGACCGGCAGGTGGTGGAAGTCCACACCGTAGGAGTCGGCGAGGAACTCCAGGTCCGGATGGTTGGAGATCACGGCGGCGATGTCCACGTCCAGCAGGCCGCTGCGCTGGCGGTAGAGCAGGTCGTTGAGGCAGTGGCCGAACTTGGACACCATCACGATCACGCGCGGGCGCACGTCGCGGGGCGCGAGGGTCCACTCCACGAACGAGTCACCGCCGCCGAAGCCGCTCGCCAGCGCCGCGAAGGCCCCGCGCAGGACGTCCTCCCCCACCACGCCGTCGGGCCCCCGCTCGGCCACGAACTGCATCCGCAGGAAGAAGCGCGCCGTGTAGTGGTCGCCGTACTGCTGACTCTCGGTGATGTTGCAACCGTGGTCGGACAGCAGGTTGGCCACAGCGGCGACGATGCCCCGGCTGTCGGGGCACGAAAGGGTCAGGACGTACTCACGCTCACTCATGGAAAGAACCACTCCCGGGGTCGGACGGCTGATCAGCCGTGACGCCCCAGGATATCGGCCCCCGCGAAGCCGCGGGGCGCCCGCCCCGTGCCGCCCGGCGGGCGCGTGGGAGGGCGGCACAGGGGCGCTCCGGAGGGCGTTCCTCCCTCCGGGGGAATATGAAAAACATTCATGTTCTGGCATTCTCAGGGCATGACAAGCCTGCGCGAGACGTACGAGGCCGCCACCCACGGGCTGGACGCCCCTTTCGCCATGGTCGACCTGGCCGCCTTCCGCGCCAACGCGGCCGCGCTCACCCGCCGCGCCCACGGAAAGCCCGTCCGGGTCGCCAGCAAGTCGGTGCGCAGCCGCGAGCTGCTGCGCACCGTCCTCTCCCTGCCCGGCTACGCGGGGATCATGGCCTTCACCCTGCCCGAGGCGCTGTGGCTGGCCACCGGGGACCACCCGGTGAGCGACGACGTCCTCGTGGCCTACCCCACCGTCGACCGGCGGGCCCTGGACCAGCTCGTCCGCGACCCCGGCGCCGCCCGCTCCATCACCCTGATGGTGGACGACACCGCCCATCTGGACCTGGTCGGCGCCGCCGTCGCCCGGGCCGCCGGCTCCCGCGGCCCCGACGCGCCACCGGTGCGGGTGTGCCTGGACATCGACACCAGTTGGCAGCCGCTGGGCCCGCGCACGCGCGTGGGCACCTACCGCTCCCCCGTGCGCACCCCCGCCCAGGCCGCCGCGCTCGCCCGCGCCGTCGTGGCCCGCCCCGAGCTGGAACTGGACGGGATCATGGCCTACGAGGGCCAGATCGCCGGGGTGGGCGACGCCCCTCCCGGCAGGCCCCTCTACGGCCGCCTCCTGCGCGCCGTCCAGCGCCGGTCCGCCCTGGAGCTGGCCCGGCGCAGGGCCGCGATCGTGCGCGCCGTCCGCGCCGTCGCCGACCTGCGCTTCGTCAACGGCGGCGGCACCGGCAGCCTGCACACCACCGGCAGGGAGAGGGCCGTGACCGAGCTGGCGGCGGGCTCGGGGCTCTACCACCCGCACCTGTTCGACCACTACCGGTCCTTCGACGGCCGCCCCGCCGCCCTGTTCGCGCTTCCCGTGGTACGGCGCCCCGCCCCCGGTGTGGCCACCGCCCTCGGCGGCGGCTACCCGGCCTCCGGACCGGTCGACGCCCACCGTGCCCCGCTCCCCCACATGCCCGCCGGGCTGTCCCACAGCTCCACCGAGGGCGCGGGCGAGGTGCAGACGCCCCTGCTCGGAGCCGCCGCCGACGGCCTGTCGGTCGGCGACCGGGTGTGGATGCGCCACGCCAAGGCCGGAGAGCTGTGCGAGCGCTTCGACGTGCTGCACCTGGTCGACTCCGACACCGGCGAGTACGAGGGCGCCGTCCCCACCTACCGGGGCGAGGGACGGACCTTCCTCTAGGGCGTGTACGGCGGGATACTCACCCTGCTGCGCGACGCCCCGGCGGCACCCTCGCCGCGTTCTCATCAGTCGACAGCCGAACCAGGAGGGACCCCGCCGTGCGACACTGCCGAGCTCGCGAGGCAGGCACAGCAGGGGCGCTCCTTCCTCGCCTTGCGAGGCCACCGCGCAGGCCGCGCCAGGGGCCCCGAAACCGAGGGAGGGGCCCGCGCACATCGCGCGGGCCCCTCCCTCGTCGTCTGCCGTGGGCACTACCTCCTGCGGCGCACGGCCCAGGCCACCACTCCGGCGGCCACGACCGCGCCGACGGTGACCGCGAGGATCACGGCCTCCGGGGGGAGCTGTCCTCGTGACTGGTAGGTGGTGACGACCTCGTTGTCACCCTTGACGACGATGCTGCCCTCCTCGGGCTCCACGGGGCGACTCTCCACCCGTACCGCTCCGCCGCCGACCACCAGGGCACGCGCCTCGTCGACGATCCGGGCACCGCGCTCGCGGGCCCTCTCCACCTGCCTCCGGGCGATGTTGGCGGGTCGGGCCTGCACGCTCAACTGGTCCAGGGTCTCGGCGAGCCTCCGCTGCTCACGGTTGATCTCCGCCTCGATATCCGCCGGGGTCTGGCGCGGTCCGGTGTCGCGTCCCGTCATAGGGTGCCTCTCTCCACTAGCGCAGGCTCGTCTGGGATCCCGTACCCGAGTCGGTGTCCCGACTCTTCTCCTCCGCGCCGTCGGACGGGCCGGAGAACCTCAGCGCGCTGTCGATTCCGTCGACCACGCGGAAGAAGTCCCGCGTGGACAACCACAGTTTATAGATGATGGCGATCTCGAAGGCGAGGAGCAAAACGCCCGCCACTGCGGTGATCCACCCGATCAGGGACGGAACCGCGAAGACCGCGACCGCCAGCGGGGCGATGACGAACACCGTCATCTGGAACTCGATGCCGCCGATCAGGTGGGTGCGCACGCGCTGGTCGTTGAGGGAGGCCCAGAACCGCTGGTACCAGGGGAAGCGGTCCCGGAACTCCTTGTGCAGGTCCACCTTGGGCAGGGTGAGGTCGGGCTGCTTGCCCGCCGTGCGCTGGTTGCGCGCCTCGCGCTCGTTCTGGCTGCGCAGGATCTGCTCCAGCACGCCGATGCCGTGCCGCAGCACCGCCTGCTCGCCGCCGTCGCTCATCGTGCGACCGCCCGCGCCGGTGGCGGAGCCGGTGTCGTCCTCCTCCGGCTCCAGCATCGACAGGGTCGCGCGGGCGCGCTCCAGGGCGGCGGCCAGGTGCGAGCGCATCTCCCTGCGCACCTTGTAGACCTGGAGCTCGTTGAGGTAGCGCAGCATGTCCAGGAAGACCACGGCCAGGGCCAGCCACACGAACCACACAGGCCCGCCGTCCTCCGAGCGGTCCGCGGCCACCACGTACTGTCCGCCCATGAGGGCGACCACGCACACCAGCACCCGGAACCGGTCGGAGACGTAGTCCATCCACGCCCCGAACAGCGACTCGGAGCCGGTGAGCCGGGCCAGCTTGCCGTCCACGCAGTCCACGAGGAAGCCCAGGAAGTACAGCAGCGCGCCCAGGGCGAGGAACTGGCGGTAGCCCAGGGAGAAGCAGACGGCCGCTCCGAGACCCAGGAACAGCGCGACCACCGTCAGCTGGTTGGGCGTGACCGAGGTCCGGTTGGCCAGGAGGCGAACGAGCCGGACCGCGACCGGGTCCACGAGGTAGACCGTCCACCAGGAGTCTCGCTCCTTGAGGGTTCGCGCCCTGACCTCGTCGAGTGTGAATGCGGGCATCGTCGCCAATACTCCCCACAGCGAAGCGGATGTGTTCCGGTCCGGCGGGCTCGGGGCACCGCCGACGGCGCGGAGTCCCGGTGCGCGCGGCGGGCGCCGCCGGGGACCGACCGAAAGGCCAAGTGCGTCAACAATAGGTGATCGCACCGCTGGTCACTCCCGATGCGGACGAACCGAACCGGAATCGCAACCGAAGACCGTACCCCCAGCCTGGCACAACCCACGAAGCGTCAATCCACGGGGCGCCGCTCGCTAGGGTGAGGACGAGAGTCGGCGGGGCCGTATCCGCCCCGCCAGCGAGCAGAGGGGAACACCACGTGAGCGATCCGATCCGTCTGGAGCCCGGCGACCAGGCGCCCGACTTCACCCTCGACGACGCCGACGGCAAGCCCGTCACCCTCAGCGAGGTGCTGGCCTCCACCGGCAAACGCGTCGTCCTGTACTTCTACCCCGCGGCCATGACCCCCGGGTGCACCACGGAGGCCTGCGACTTCCGCGACAACCTGCGCGAGTTCGACTCCGCCGGGTTCACCGTGCTGGGCGTCTCCCCGGACGGCAGCGACAAGCTCGCCAGGTTCCGGGACAAGGAGGGTCTGACCTTCACCCTGCTCGGCGACCCGGACAAGGACACCCTGCGCGCCTACGGCGCCTACGGGGAGAAGAAGAACTACGGCCGCGTCGTCCAGGGCGTCATCCGCTCCACGGTCGTCGTGGGCACCGACGGCAAGGTGGAGAAGGCCTTCTACAACGTGAAGGCCACCGGCCACGTCGACCGCGTCAAGAAGGAACTCGGCCTCTGACACACGCGCCGGACACGGCCCGGCCGAGCGGGGCGAGCGGCCCCGGGGCGTGCTCGGCGAGCACGCCCTGGCGGCCGGGCCTGGTCCGGGCACCGGTACAGTTGACCTCAGGGGGCCGTAGTCCAACCGGCAGGAGACGGCAGCTTTAGGTGCTGTACAGTGCGGGTTCGAATCCCGCCGGCCCTACGAGCCAGGCCCGCTGCCCGGGGAGTCACGCCCCGGCCGCGGGCCTTTCCGACTTCTCCCTGTGGCCCGGCCTCCCCTAGGGCATGTACGGCGAGTACTCACCCTGCTGCGCGACGCCCCAGCGGCATCCACCACACACGCCCTAGCGGATCAGCAGCGCCCACAGCATGACGGCCAGCAGCAGCACCACGCCGAGGACGACCGCGCTGACGGCGACCACCGGCATCCGGCTCTTCTCCGCGTGCCTGCCCGAACTGGTCAGCCCCAGCGTGTCCGTGGACTCGCGGATGGACGTCATGATCGAGTTCATCGCCTCGGGACTGTTGCGCAGCCGCTCGTTGATGGAGTCGGCCAGCACGCGCCCGCCCGCCCTGAAGTGCTCACGGGCCGACTCGGGGCTGTCCTCCTCGTCGTCGTCCTCATCCTCGTGCTCGCCCTCGGGACGGGGCTCGGCGGGCCGGGCCGTGCCCTTGGCGGCCGTCTCCGGGCTCGTCTCGGGCGCCCACGGGGCCAGCGCCGCGATCCGCAGCATCTTGGTGGCGTTCTCGGCGGTCAGGCGCTCCGACGGCTCGACCCTGAGCAGTCCGGCCAGCACCGGGGCCAGCGGGCCCGCGTTGGCGGCCTCGGCGGGCTCGTCCAGCTGTTCCTGGCGCAGGATCTTGATGTAGCCCTTGCGGTCGTAGGGCGGATGTCCCTCCACCGCCGCGTACAGGGTGGCGCCCAGGGACCACAGGTCCGACTCCGGCCCCACCGGCCCCGCCTTGGCCCGCTCCGGCGGGATGTAGGCCGGGGAGCCGATGATGCGGCCCGAGGAGCTCAGCGCCGACTCGCCGTTCCAGGCGGCCAGCCCGAAGTCGGTCAGCACCACCCGTCCGGTGTGGCTGATCATCACGTTCTCGGGCTTGACGTCGCGGTGCACGATGCCCTCGCCGTGCGCGACCTTGAGGGCGTCGATGAGCTGTAGGCCGACCTCGGCCACACGCTGGTAGGGCAGCGGGCCGCCCACCTGGATGAGCTCCTCCAGGGTGGAGGCCTCCACCAGCTCCATGACGATCCACGGGCGGTCGTCCTCGTCCACGACGTCCAGGACGGTGACGAGGCTGGGGTGGGTCAGGCGTCCGGCGACGCGGGCCTCGCGCGTGGTGCGCTGCAACAGCGACTCGCGCTCGGAGCGGCTCAGATCCGCGGGCAGGCGCAGTTCCTTGACGGCCACCTCGCGGTCGATGACCAGGTCGGTGGCACGCCAGACGGTGCCGACACCGCCCCGGGCGATCTCCGACACCAACTGGTAGCGCCCCTTGAGCAGGCGTCCCTCAGGTCCGGAGTCGGCCACGCCGGCCGTCTCCAGACGTGCGGAGGAGCGCGACGCCTCGGGTCGCTGTGTGTGGGGGTTGTCTAGGGAGGACACGGTTATCCACGGGTCCATTCACCGGCCATGGTGGCCTCCTGCGGAGCATTGCGGTCGCTGTCACCACGTAGGTGCACGGATCACTCGTTATACCAGCAGGACGCCGGTTCCATGCTGGTGGTTGCCGTATCACAAACACATAGGTTCGCTTTCGTTATGTCCAGCGAAAACCCGCGCATGCGGTGACGTGGATCTCGCCCGGGGACTCCCACCCCTGGTGGGGGACGGGAACGGGTGTACGGGAACGGCGCCCGCACACCCGCGGGTCTCAGGACCAGAGGGATTCGGGGGTGCGCACCTCGACCGGGCCGACCCCGATGTCGGTGAGCGGCCGACGCAGGCGTTCGGCGTCGCCGACGACCACCACGACCGACTCGTCGGGGTGCAGGTACTCGGTGGCGGCGCTGTCCAGGGACTCCTTGGTGAGCCTCTCGTACCCGGCCCGGACACGGTCCACGTGGTCCTCGGGCAGGTCGTGCACGACCATGTCGACCAGGGCGCCCGCCATGGCGCGCGCCGTCGCGTAGTTGACCGGAAGGCCCACCGTGTTGGACTCGCGTACGGCGGTCAGCTCCTCCTCGGTGACCCCCGACTCGCGGAGCTTGGCGATCTGCTCCAGCGACGAGGTGATCGAGTGGGCGGTGGTGTCCGCCTCCACCTGGGTGCTCATGAAGAACACCCCGCTGTCGCGGCGCAGGTCGAACCGCGTTCCGGCGCCGTAGGTGTAGCCGAGGCGCTCGCGCAGCTCCATGTTGAGCCGGGAGGTGAACATCCCGCCCAGGACCTCGCTGATGCCCTCGGCGCGCGGCAGGTCCACCTGCGAGCGGGAGGGGGCGCGGTGCGCGATGACCAGGGCCGACTGGACGGAGCCGGGCCGGTCCACGACCAGGAGGCGGGGCAGTTCCCCGGGCGGCGGCGCGGGCGCGGTGGGCTCCCCCGCCGGCACGGCCGAGGCGTCGCCGAACACGGTCTTGCCCAGCTCCTCCAGGTCGACCCCGGTGAGGTCGCCGACGACCACGAGGGTGCCGGCGACGGAGGCGACGGAGTCGGCGTGGAAGGCCGCCACGGTCTCGGGGGTGACGTCGGCCAGCTTCACCGGGCCGCCCGCGAGCGGCGTGGCGTAGCGGCCGGTGAACAGCTGTCCGCCCAGGCTGCGCATCGCCAGGGTGCCGGCCGAGGCGGCCTCCAGCCAGAACCGCTCCAGCAGCTGGTCACGGCGGCGGACGATGTCGTCGGGGTCGAGCGCGGGGCGGCGCACCGCGTCGGCGAACAGGCGGACCGCCTCGCCCAGGCGGCTGGCGGGGGCGTCCAGGCCGGTGATGAAACCGTCCCAGCTGACGCGGGAGACCCACTCGGCGCCGTAGCGCTCCAGGGCCGGCGCCAGGGAGCTGTTGCCGTCGGGTCCGTCCTCCAGGACCTCGCTGGTGAGCGCGCTGACCCCCATGGCGTCGAGCGGCTCGGCGGCGCCGCCGTGGGGGTGGACCAGGCGGAGGGAGACGAGCTGTTGGCCGGGCACGTCGACGGCGACGACCGTGCCGCCGCCGACGGTGACACGGCGGGGCTTGGGAAAGGTGTAGGACGCTGCGGCACCGAGGTCCGGGAGGGACTGCTGCATGCTCTGTGGCTCTTTCTGAGGCTTGCGGTAACAGGGCCGGGGAGTGGAGGCGGGCGCGTCAGGCGCCGGAGGCCTCCGCCACGGCGTCGGCCCCGGCGGCCTGGGGCTCCTCGGGGTCGAAGCGGACGACGAGCAGGTTGTCGTCGACCAGCAGGCGCTCGGCCGCGGCCCGCACCTCCTCGGCGGTGATGTCGTCCCAGCGCCGGGGCCAGGTGTAGGCCAGCTCGGGGTCGTCGAACAACTGGGTGCAGCTGCTGATGCTGTCGGCCAGTCCGGAAGGGCTGGAGATGGACTGCAGGTGGTCGCGCTCCAGGACGGCGCGCGCCCGGTCCATCTCCTCCTCGGTGACGCCGGCGGCGAGCTTGCCGATCTCCTCGCGCATGGCCTCCTCCAGCACGTCGCCGCCGACGCCCTCGCGGGCGAGCATGTTCACCAGCATGAGGCTGTCGGTGTAGCGGAACGGCAGGATGTCGGCGGCGGCCCCGCCGTCGTCCGCGGCGATGGGGCGGTCCACCACCAGGGACCGGTACAGGCGGCTGCCCTGGCCCTGTCCCAGGACGGCCGAGGCCAGGTGCATGACGTCGAACCCGTGCTCGCCGTAGGGGGCGACGCGGAAGCCGATGAACACCCCGGCGGCGGGCACGGTCTCGGTGACCGAGTCGCGGACCGGGCCGCCCAGAGGGGCGCCCAGCGCGGGGTCGGGGGCCTCGGGAACGGTGTCGCGGGCGGGGATGGGGCCGAAGAACTTCTCCACCCGGGCCAGGACGTCCTCGGGGTCGAGGTTGCTGACCACGGTGAGCACGCAGTTGTCCGGGCCGTAGTGGGCCTTGTGGAAGGACTTGACGTAGTCGAGGTCGGCCGCGTCCAGGTCGGCCATGGAGCCGATGGTCGGGTGGTGGTAGGGGTGGCCCTCGGGGTAGGCCAGCCGCAGGATGCGCTCCAGGGCGGTGCCGTAGGGCTGGTTGTCGTAGCGCTGGCGGCGCTCGTTCTTGACGACGTCGCGCTGGTTGTCCAGGACCTCCTGGGTCATGCCCTCGCGCAGGGTCGCCAGGCGGTCGGCCTCCAGCCACAGGACGCGGTCCAGGGCGTGGTCGGGGACCGTCTCGAAGTAGTTCGTGCGGTCGCTGGAGGTGGAGGCGTTGATGTCGCCGCCGAGCCGCTCGATCTCCTCGAAGTGCTCGCCCTTGGCGACGTTGCCGCTGCCCTGGAACATCAGGTGCTCGAAGAGGTGCGCGAAACCCGTGCGCCCGGGGACCTCGTGCCGCGATCCCACGCCGTACCACAGGTTCACGGAGGCGACCTGGCCGGTGGAGGCCGGAGCGGTCACCAGACGCAATCCGTTGTCGAGTGTGTACTGACCGACCCGTCCCGCCGCTCCGATGGTGGTCACCAGTGCTGCACCCCGATTCACGCCGTCGTCTGAACTGCCGCCGTCCGCACGTCGGCTTCCGCGCGAACGGCCCTTGTTGTGACGACTACGACCCTACGGCCTCGCACGACCTCCAGGACACCCGAACCGGTAATCGGAGGGACCGATACCGGTACCGGTGCGCGGAGGAATCAGTTCTGGTACCCGGTGGTGTCCATGGACAGGGCGATCTCGTCGTAGACCGCGGAGTACTGGGCGTCGGCGGACCACACGTACAGCAGGACGTCGCTGATGGGCAGGAACCACATGCGCACCTCGAAGGTGTCGTCGTTGGCGCACGTCACCTCCCACACCGAGTGGTGCGACTTGAGGCCGTCCGCGTGCTCGGTGAAGTCGGAGACCTTCAGCTTGGCCTTCTTCACACCGATGCCTCCGGAGGCGGCGGTGTTGAGGCTGCGGCAGCTTCCGGTGTCGGCCGCCCAGCCCTCGTCCTTCTTGAAGACGTCGCCCTTGGCCGGCCACTTCCGCGGGTGCTGGGCCGACGCGTGCGGGGTCAGCTGCACCGAGCCGTACGCGCAGGCCGCCTGCCCGGGCGGGCTCATGCACAGCGTGCCGCCCTCGCTCTGGGTCTCCCACCCCTCGGGGACCTTGATGGACACGCCCTCGATCGTCTCGGCGGCGAACTCCTCCGGCGCCGGGGGCTCCGCCGCGGGCAGGATGCCGCTCTCGCCGCGTTCCAGCTCGATCTCGCCGCCTCCCCCTCCGGAGCAGGCGGCCAGGAGCAGCAGTGCCGCGCCCGCCGCGGCCGTTCCCATGGCCGCGCGCGCACCGCGTGCCCGCCGCCGTCGCCCGTGGATGCCCGCCATGCGTCGTCCTCTCGTGCGTCCCGTCGTCAGCACCGTTGACCTTAGCGCCTGCCGACACACGGCGCGCACCGTCCGATCCCGCACTTTCGGGATCCATCGGACGCCGGCGGAGGAGAGGGGACGGCACGGGGCGGACCCGGGGCGCCGCGTGGGAGGGAGTGTCCGGCGGCGGGGCCCGGCGGCCACTACCCTGGGCCCATGGTGGACCTCGCGAAGATCACGGAGCCCTTGTCCCTCGTCCGGCAGCGCCCCCAGGGGCCGCTGGTCCTGGAGCTGGACCTCACGGAGGGGGTCGCCGACGAGGCCCCCGGAGACCCGATCAGCCAGATCATGAACCGGCGCAGACAGCACTACCTCGACGTCCTGGAGGGCATCCGCCGGGGCGCGCGCGATCCGCGGGTGGCGGCGCTGCTGGTCCGGGTGGACGCCCGGTCGCTGGGTTTCGCCAAGGTCCAGGAGCTGCGCCACACCGTCGCCGACTTTCGCGCGACGGGGAAGCCGGCCGTGGCCTGGGCCGACTCCTTCGGTGAGACCGGCGCGGGGAACCTGCCCTACTACCTGGCGTGCGCGTTCTCGCGCGTGGTCATGGCGCCCACCGGCGTGCTCGGCCTGACCGGCCTGCTCATGCGCACGACCTTCGTCAAGGGGGCCCTGGACAAGCTGGACGTCACCTACGAGGTGGGGGCGCGCCACGAGTACAAGAACGCGCTGAACAGCGTCACCGAGACCGGGTACACCGACGCCCAGCGCGAGGCCAGCGACCGGATCGTCACCTCGCTGGGCGACCAGTTGGCCGACGCGGCCGCCGAGGCCCGCGGGCTGACGGCGGACCGGGTGCGCGCTCTGGTCTCGCGCGGCCCGTTCCTGGCCCAGGAGGCGGTCGAGGAGGGGCTGGTCGACCGGCTGGCCTACCGGGACGAGGTCTACTCGGAGCTGTTCGAGCAGGTGCGGGAGGAGGCGCGCGGCAGGGACGGCGCGGGCGGCGGCCGGACGGTGGAGCCGGAGCTGCAGTTCGTCACCCGCTACCACCGCAAGCACACCCCGCCCCCGCTGCCCCAGGTCAGGGGCGGTTCCGGATACATCGCGCTGATCTCGGCGACCGGGACGATCAGCCTGGGCCGGACACGGCGCTCGCCGCTGGGCGGCGGCACCGTCATGGGTTCGGACACCGTGGCGGCGGCCTTCCGGGCCGCGCGCAAGGACCCGCGGGTCAAGGCGGTCGTGTTCCGCGTGGACAGCCGGGGCGGCTCGCCCACCGCCTCCGACGCGATCCGCCGCGAGACCGAGCTGACCAGCCGGGCGGGCATCCCCGTGGTGTCGGCGATGGGCGACTTCGCGGCGTCGGGCGGCTACTACGTCACCTTGGGCTCCGACGCGGTGGTCTCCCAGCCCGGCACCCTCACCGGCTCCATCGGGGTGTTCACCGGCAAGCCGGTCCTGGGCCGGCTGCTGGAGCGGTACGGGGTGACCAGCGACTCGGTCAGCACCGGTGAGCACGCGGGCATGTTCGACACCGAGCGGCCGTTCACCGAGTCCGAGTGGGAGCGGATCAACGCACTGCTGGACCAGATCTACGAGGACTTCACCGAACGGGTCGCCCAGGCGAGGAAGATGACCCGCGAGCAGGTGGACGAGGTGGCCCGGGGACGGGTGTGGACCGGCGAGGACGCGCGCGAGCGAGGCCTGGTGGACGAGCTGGGCGGCCTGGAGACGGCCGTGCGGCTGGCCCGGGAGAGGGCCGGCGCGGGACCGCTGCCGCTGCGCTCCTTCCCTCGCACGAACCCGCTGGACCAGATCCGCCCGCACGAGTCGAGCGAGGACGTGGGCGCCTCGGGTCCGCAGACCGCGTTCGGCGCGTGGGGTCCCCTCCAGCACGCGGCCATGGCGATGGGGCTGCCCGCCGGGGGCCCGATGACGATGCCCGGAGCCTGGGAGATCCGTTGACCGGTTCGTACCTGGACGCGATGGCGCTGCTGCCCACCGGGGTCGCGGTGGTGACCGTCGCCGACGGGCGCGACGACGTGGGGGCGACCGTCAGCGCGTTCGGATCTGTGTCGGCCGACCCGCCGGTGGTGTCGGTGAGCGTGGGCGCCGAAGGCTACATGGCCGAGGTGATCGAGGAGGTCGGCGCCTTCGCCGTGAACGTGCTGGGCGCCGGCCAGCGCGCGCTGGCGGGCCGTTTCGCCGCCGAGGGGCGTCCCAGCGCCCGCCTGCTGGTGAGCGGCCAGTCCCACCACCGGGGCGGGCTGACCCGCGCGATCGTGCTGGACGACGCCCTGTCGGCGCTGGAGTGCTCCGTGCGCCAGAGCGTCCTGGTGGGCGACCACGTGGTCTTCCTCGCCGACGTGGTGGGCCTGCCCGTGGTCACGGGCACCGGTGCGGCGCTGGTCCGCTGGGCGGGCCGCTACCACTCGCTGGACTGACGCGCGGCCACCGGGCAGTGGCCCGGTGGCCGCGTCCGAGGGCCTGTTCGATGCACGCCCGCCCAGCCCCCAAGGGGTGCCGGGCGGGCGGAGCGGAGCCCCAGGAACCCTGCCGGTGAGTGCTTGCTCAGCCCCTGGGGATGTCGTTCGGGCGCCGGCGGGGTTCTGGAGGCGCCGAAGGTTCCCGCCTACAGGGCGCCCGAACACGGGGCGAAGCGGAGCGGAGCCCCAAGAAAGACACTGCTGGACCGATGGGCAGGGGACAGGGCCCAAGGGGGTGCCGTTCGGGCGCCGGCGGGGTTCTGGAGGTGCCGGACGTGCGATCGCGAGGAACGAGCCATCGCACGGGAGGCGCCGAAGGTTCCCGCCTACAGGGCGCCCGAACACGGGGCGAAGCGGAGCGGAGCCCCAAGAAAGACACTGCACTGCTAGACCAGGCCCTCCTCCTCCAGCCACTCCTGGGCCACGTCGGCGGCGTTCTCGTTCTGGACCACCACACGCTCGTTGAGCCGCGTGAGGGTCTCGGTGGTGAGCGCGGCCGACACCGCGTTCAGGGCGGCGCGGGCGGTGTCGTCCACCTGCTCGCTGTTGATCAGCGGGGTGATGTTCTGGGCGCCGAAGAGGTTCTCCGGGTCCTCCAGGACCACGAGGTCCTCCACCGCGATCTGCGGGTCGGTGGTGAACAGGTTCGCGGCCTGGATGTCGCCGTCCAGGAGCGCCTGGGTCAGCAGCGCCACGTCCAGGGAGCGGAACTCGCCGAACTCGACGCCGTAGACCTCCGACAGGCCCACCACGCCCTGCTGGCGGGTCTCGAACTCCGGCGGGCCGCCCAGGGTCATCCCGTCCGCGACCCCGGCCAGGTCGTCGATGCTGTCGAGGCCGTGCTCCTCGGCGGTCTCACTGGTGACGGTGACCGAGTCCTTGTTCTCCGCGCTGGAGGAGTCCAGGATCTCCAGGCCCCCGGGCAGCGCCTCCGCCACCCGCCGGTTGGTCTCCTCACCGCTGCCGGTGGGCGCGTCCTCGTCGAGGTGGGCCAGGATCGCGCCGTTGTACTCGGGGAAGACCGACAGGTTCCCGGACTCGATCTGGGAGTAGTAGACCTCGCGGCTGCCGATGTTGAGCTGGTAGGCGACGTCCACCCCCTCGGCCTCCATCGCCCGGCCGTAGATCTCGGCGAGCAGGGTGCTCTCGGGGAAGTCCGCGGAGCCGATGACGACCTCGCCGGAGCCCGAGGCGTCACCGCCCCCCTCCTCCTCGTAGGGGTCGCTGCCGCCGCACGCGGTCAGGAGCACGGCCGTCAGGGGAAGCCCGATGAGGGCGAGCCTCTTGTGCATGTTCGCCAACCTTCTCTGTGAGTACTTCGTGGATGGGTGAGGGGACACCCGCTAACGCCCCGCCACGGCGCCGGTGCGCAGTCCGGGTGCGACGAGGAGGCGCCGCAGTCCGGCGAAGAGGAGCGTGGTGAGGACCGCGAGCAGCACCACCAGCACCGATCCGCCCAGCATCATCGTCAGGTCCTGGCGGGCCTGGCCGTCGACGATGTAGCGCCCGAGGCCGCCCACGCCCACGTAGGCGGCGATGGTCGCGGTGGCGACCACCTGGACGGCGGCGGTGCGCATGCCGATGAGGATGAGCGGTACCGCCACGGGGAGTTCGAGCCGCAGCAGCACCTGGTGGCCGCGCATGCCCATGCCGAACGCGGCGTCCCGGAGCCGGGGCTCGACCCCGCGCACGCCCTCGTGGGTGTTGACGAGGATCGGCGGGACGGCCAGCGCCACCAGCGCGCACAGGACCGGGACGAGCCCGATCCCGGCCGCCAGCACGATGAGGAACAGGACTCCGATCGTGGGCAGGGCGCGCGCGAAGTTGGCGAGGCTGGTGGTGAGGAAGCCGCCCCGCCCCGTGTGTCCGGTGAACAGTCCCAGGGGGACGGCGACGACGGCGGACAGCAGCAGTCCGAGCAGGGAGTAGTAGACGTGCTCGCCCATGCGCGCGGGGACGCCCCCGCCGCCGGTCCACCGGGCCGGATCGGCGAACCAGGCGAACAGCTCGATCAGGATGTCCATGACCGTCCCTCCTCCGCCGTGTGCCCGGTACCCGGCCCGGTCCGTACGGGGCGCCGCACCGCGGCCTCCGCGGTCTCCGCGGCCCGGGGGGCCGTCGGGGCCGCCGCGGTGTCGGCCCCGGCGGGCCCGGCGGCACGGCGCCGCCGGCGGCGGCCGCCGTCCTCGCGCGCCCAGGGGGTGAGCAGGCGCTGGGCGAGCACCAGCACGGCGTCGGTGACGAACGCCAACAGGACGGTGAGCACGATGCCGACGACGATGGGCGCGTCGAACTGGCGGCGGAACCCGTCACTGAGGATGAGCTGGCCCAGCCCGCCCAGTCCCACCAGGGAGGCGACGCTGACCATGCTGATGGTGGCCACCGAGGCCACGCGCAGCCCGGCGATGATCACCGGCACGGCCACCGGCGTCTCCACGTACACCAGGCGGCGCAGCGGACCGAAGCCCATCGCCACGGCGGCCTGGCGGACGTGGTCGGGGACCTGGCGCAGGCCGTCCACCACGTTGGGCAGCAGGACCACCAGGGTGTACAGGGCCAGCGGCACGACGGCCGTCCAGTCGCTGAACCCGGTGTAGGGAAGCATGAGGAAGAACAGCGCGATCGAGGGCACCGCGTAGAGCACGTTCACGCCCGTCAGCACCGGCGGGTACAGCGGCTTCCAGCGCACGCACGCCAGTCCCAGGGGCAGGGCCAGCACCAGCCCGATGAGGATGGACAGGTAGGACAGCCGCATGTGCTCGGTCAGGCGGGGCAGGACGCCGCGGTCGGGCTCGCCGGGACGGCTCCAGTTCGCCACGCCCCACTCGACGACGCGCGCGGCCCAGTCCCAGGCCTCGGCGATCACTCGGTCACCGACCACAGGGCCGTGCCCAGGTCCTCCTGGGAGACCACGCCGACCACGCGTCCGGCGGCGTCGACCCCGACCGCGCGTCCGGCGGGCGAGAGCACCGCCGCGTCCAGGGCCGCGCGCAGGGAGTCGGTGTCGACGGCGAAGGTGTGGCCGTAGGGGGCGAGGTCGAGCGAGCCCAGGGCGGTGTCCGCGGGCACGCGGGCGAGCTGCCCGGCGCCGGCCCAGCCCAGGGGCACGTGGTCGCCGGTGACCACCAGCGCCCACGGTTCACCGCGCATGGAGGCGGCCGCGGCGCCCGCGGCGGTGTCGTCGCCGAAGACGACGTCCTCGCGCAGCGACAGCTCCCGGGCCGGGAAGAACGACAGGCGCCGCACGCCCCGGTCGTAGCCGACGAAGGACTCCACGAAGGCGTCGCGGGGCGCGGCCAGGAGGCGTTCGGGGCTGTCGTACTGGGCGAGCCGCCCTCCGGGCCGGAAGACGGCGATGCGGTCGCCGAGGCGGACGGCCTCGTCGATGTCGTGGGTGACGAAGACGACGGTCTTGTGCAGCTCCTCCTGCAGGCGCAGGAGCTCGTCCTGGAGGCTGGCGCGCACGACGGGGTCCACGGCGCTGAAGGGCTCGTCCATGAGCAGGATGGGCGGGTCGGCGGCCAGGGCCCGGGCGACTCCGACCCGCTGCTGCTGGCCTCCGGAGAGCTGGTGGGGGTAGCGCCGTGCCTGGGAGGGTTCGAGGCCGACCAGCTCCATGAGCTCGGCGGCGCGCGCCCTGGCCCTGGCCCGCCCCCAGCCGAGCAGCAGGGGCACGGTGGCGATGTTGTCGCGCACGGTGCGGTGCGGGAAGAGCCCGGCCTGCTGGATGACGTAGCCGATGGAGCGGCGCAGCGCGGCCGGGTCGCGCAGGCGTACGTCCTGTCCGTCGATGAGGACGGCGCCGCCGGTGGGCTCGACCATGCGGTTGATCATCCGCAGCGACGTGGTCTTGCCGCTGCCGGAGGGACCCACGAAGACCGTGGTCTGACCGGTCTCGACGGTGAGGTCCAGGGCGTCGACGGCCACCGTGCCGTCGGGGTAGAGCTTGGCTGCGCCCTCGAATGTGATCATCGGCCGGGTGTCTTCCGTTCTGGGACCGGGAGAAGGTGGGGTGTGGCGGGGCGGGCCGCTCGCGCGCCCGCCGGCCACCATCGTGTGGCGCCGGCCGTGACCGTGTCGGACCCGGGAGGGCGTCCGTTCAGTCCTGGCGGGCGATCCAGTCGGCGAGCTGGTGCAGGTCGTCCAGGACCGCGTCGGCCCGCGCCGCGTCCTCGGTGGCGGCGTGCCGGTAGCCGTAGATGCCCCGGCGCAGCAGGACGGCGCGCATCCCGGCGCGGAGGGCGGGCAGGACGTCGTTGTCGACGCGGTCGCCGACGTAGAGGACCTCCTCCGGCGCGATGCCGGGGCGGGTGGCCCGCGCCAGGGACAGGACGCGGTCGAAGAACTCGGGTTCGGGTTTCTTGACGCCCCAGTCGTCGGAGATGCCGATGGCGTCGACGCCCAGTGACATGGCGGTCAGGGCGGGCCCGGCCTCGGGCGGCTGGTTGCCCGCGATGACCAGGGACAGTCCGGCCTCGCGCATGGCCCCGAAGGCGGGACGCACGTCGGGGTAGAGGTCGTCCTCGCCGAAGTGCTCGCGCTCGCCGTCGGGGTCCTCGGCACGCCAGAGGGCGCTCTCGGCCGCGAGGTCGAATCCGGGTACGAGCAGCCGGAAGCCGTCGGTGAGGGTCCCGCCGGAGCCGAGCACGGCGCCGATGGTGCCGAAGAACGCCATGTGCGGGATGCCGAAGCGGTCGGCCCAGCGCGCGAAGATCCGGGTCTCGTCGACGAGGGTCTCGCCCACGTCGAACACCACAGTACGAATTGCCACGGTCAGGGAGTTTACAAGCCGTTCGTAACGGTTTCCGTGCAGGTTGCGGATGGGCGGGTCCGGCTGAGCCGGATCAGGTGGGCGGACGCAGCACGGCGAAGGCGTCGGTGATCTCCAGACTGCGGTCGCGGAAGCGGAAGAGGGCGGCGGGCCGCCCCCCGGAGCGGCCGGAGGGCACCGAGCGGCCGGTCTCCTGGATCTGTCCCCGGCGCAGCAGGACGCGGCGCAGGTTGGTGGCGGCCACGTCGTGGCCCAGGGCCGCCCGGTAGTAGCCCGACAGCTCCGACATCGTGAACTCCGGCGGCGCGAGGGCGTACCCCACGTTGGTGTAGCTGAGCTTGGCGCGCAGGCGCCGGCGTCCGGAGCGGACGATGGAGGCGTGGTCGAAGGCCATGGACGGCAGTTGCGCGGCCGGGTGCCAGCCGGTGTCCTCGGGCACGACCGGGTCGACGTCCGCCGGGACCAGGCCCAGGTAGGCGGTGGCCAGGGCGCGGCGCCCGGGAACGCGGCCGGGGTCGCTGCGGGTCTCCAGTTGCTCCAGGTGTGACAGATCCCTCACGTCCACCTTCTGGGCGAGCTGGCGCCGGATGGAGGCGCCCAGGTTCTCGCCGCGGCCGAGCCTGCCGCCGGGCAGCGCCCACGCCCCTTCGCAGGGCGGAAGGGCTCTGCGCCACAGCAGTACGCACAGTTCTCCGTCGCGGATCTGGAGCACGACCGCGAGCGCCTCGTGCGCCGAGAGCTCCGCGTGCTCCGACGCGGTGCAGGCGGGCGACGCAGCCTGCCCGTTTTCCTGAGGGGTGTCCAACTCGTCCCTTCCGTTCCCCGTCATGTTAAGCTGTAAGAGGTTTGTGCCTGACAGACAAAAACTTGTCCACCCGCACCGACCCTCCCCGGCACGGCGCCCGTACGACGTGCCCACAGCCTCAAGGAAGTAGTTGGACATGGCACCGGTCACCGCGACGGCGGACACCATGACCAGGCAGGAATGGGCCGACGAGGTCCGCCGCCTGGCGAAGGAGCGCGACGCTGTCATCCTCGCGCACAACTACCAGCGCCCCGAAATCCAGGACGTCGCCCACCACACCGGCGACTCCCTGGCGCTGTCCCGTCTGGCCGCCAGCGTCGACGCGAGCACCATCGTCTTCTGCGGCGTGCACTTCATGGCCGAGACCGCCAAGATCCTCGCCCCGGAGAAGACCGTCCTGCTGCCCGACCCCAACGCCGGGTGCTCGCTGGCCGACACCATCACGGCCGAGGACGTGCGCGCCTGGAAGGCCGAGCACCCCGGAGCGGCCGTGGTCGCCTACGTCAACACCACGGCCGCGGTCAAGGCCGAGACCGACATCTGCTGCACCTCCTCCAACGCCGCGGACGTCATCCGCTCCATCCCCGAGGACCAGGAGATCCTCTTCCTCCCCGACCAGTTCCTCGGCGCCCACGTCAAGCGGGTCACCGGGCGAGAGAACATCCACGTGTGGATGGGCGAGTGCCACGTGCACGCCGGGATCGACGGCCACACCCTGCGCGAGCGCGTGGCCTCCGAGCCCGACGCCGAGGTCTACGTCCACCCCGAGTGCGGCTGCGCCACCTCCGCCCTCTACCTCGTGGGCAGCGGCGCCGTCCCCGAGGACCGCGTGAAGGTCCTCTCCACCGGCGGCATGCTCACCGCCGCGGAGAACACCACCGCCGACAAGGTGCTCATCGCGACCGAGACCGGCATGCTGCACCAGCTTCGCAACGCCAACTCCACCACGGCCTTCGAGGCGGTCAACCCGCGCGCCGAGTGCCACTACATGAAGATGATCGACGCCGACAAACTGCTGGACTCGCTGCGGTTCGGCACGACCGAGATCACGGTCGGCGCCGACACCGCCGAGCGCGCCCGCCGCTCCGTGGAGCGCATGGTCGCCATCGGCTCGCCCTCGCGAGGCGGAGAGTAACCATACCCTTACGGTGGGAGTTCGCACCCCGCCGAACTAAGGGTTACAGAAGTCTTACCTTCAGGACACAGGTCTCCGTTTCACCCACGCGACGGGGCTCCCCTCGCTACCGTCGCGGAAGAGGCGGGGGGAGAACCGTGACCATCAGGACCGAAGGAGACGAAGCGGCGGCGATCGAGGCGCTCTACGACGCGTTCGCGCCGCCCTTGTACCGCTATGCCTGGTCGCTGCTGGGCGACGAGGACCAACAGGTGGCCGAGGCCGTACACGACGGCCTGGTCGCCGGGGTGGTCCTCGACGCCCGGCGCGCCGACCCGGCCGACCGCGGCCCCTGGCTGTACGCCCTGGTCCGCTCGGCCTGCCAGCGGCGCGGCCTGGCACACGTGAGCCCCTACACCAGGCTGGCCACGGTGCCCGCCGAGGAACCGGTGGCCCACATGTTCTCCCGGCTTCCCGCCAGCCACCGCGAGCTGGTCGAGCTGAACCTGCGGCACGCGCTGTCCCCGTCGGCCGCCGCGCGCGTGCTGGGCCTGGACCCCAAGATCTGTGTCGAGCTCTCGCGCTCGGCGATCCAGCGTGCCGCGGAGAGCCTGGAGGAGGCCTCCGGCGAGGCCGGGGGCCTCTTAGAGGCGCCGGAGGGCACCGACGGCCCGGACGGTCCGGACGCCGAGGCCCCGGAGGACGCCGGGCTCCTCGGCCCGACGCGCCGCAGGGCCCGCGAAATCGACCGCGTCGCGCACGCCCTGTCCCTGCTGCGCCCGCCCGGACCGCCGCCGGGCCTGCGCGAGAGGGTCGTGCGGACCTGCCTGGACCCCGACTCGGCCTCGGTCCGCGAACGCGTCGCCGCGCAGATGCATCCGCTCACCGGCGAGGGGTACCCGCTGCACCGTGCCCGTGTCGCCGGGGAGCCCGAGGAGGTGGCCGAGGCCGCCGGTCCCGTTCCCGAGCCGCCGCCCCGCGCCCTGCCCGTCGACCGGCTGACCACCCGCGACCACCCCGTACACGAGGAGGCGGTCGCCAGGCTGGCCGGACCGGACACCGGTCCGGAGGACGGCGACCGGACCTCCCGGCGCCGCTGGCCGCTGCCCGCCGTCTCCGGTTTCGCCACGGTCGTCGTGGCGGTCGGACTGTGGTCGTGGGCGAGTGCGGTGGGCGGCCCCTCCACCGCCATCGGCCCCGGGGAGGCGGACGACCGCAGCCCGATGGTCGCGGAGAGGGAGGCGGCCGCGACCTCCTCCGACGCCAAGCCGGAGGCCGGGCCGACCGACGCGCCCGTCGTCGTGCCGACGGAGCAGCCGGGCCAGGGGGTCCCTGCCGAACCGGAGGCGGAGGAGTCCGCGGGACAGCAGGCCCCGGTCCCAGGCGGGACCGAACCCGTGCCACCCGCCGGGGAGCAGCAGGGGCCGTCCTCCGGCGCCGACGGATCCGGTGACGGCTCCGAGGCTCCCGGTGACGGGAGTTCCGAAGGCGGGGGCTCCGGAGACGAGGACGCCCCGGGCGCACCGCCCGAGGAGGGCGGGTCCGACGACGGGGACGGGGACGAGGACCTGTTCGAGGGGCTGCTGGGGCTGCTCTTCGGCGGTGGCTGAGGCCCGGGGAGCACCGTTCAGAAGGAGGCGAGCAGCCGTTCGGCGGCGGTGTGCAGCCGGTGCTCCACCTCGTCCACGTCGCGGCGGCCCTTGAGGATCTCCACCAGCTCGAAGATCCACACGCTGGTGAGCGAGCCCACCAGGACGTAGTCGGTGCTGTCGCGGTCCACGGCGGTGCCGTCCTCTCCCGCCGCGCCCTCCAGGTTGCCGGTGGCCACCCGCCACACCAGGTCGGAGATACGCACGTCGAGCTCGATCTTGACCTCGGCCATGATCAGCGAGCGCACCAGCGCGTCGGCCAGCTCGGGCTCGCGCATGAGGCCGCGCGTGGCGCGCAGCAGGACGTCGACGGCGCGTCCGGCGGCGGTGTCGGCCGTGGGCGGACGCCGGACGATACCGCCCTCCAGCAGGTCCATCTCCTCGGTGACCACGGCCACGACCAGGTCCATCTTCGAGGGGAAGTACCGGTAGAGCGTGCCGAGGGCCACCCCGGCGCGCTCGGCGACCGAGCGCATCTGCATGGCCTCGACGCCACCGCGCACGGCCAGCGCTGCCGCCGTCTGCACGATGCGCTTGCGGCGCTGGGTCTGACTTCGCGACATCGTTCCGCTCGACGCCTGCACCGCCACAGGATCTTCCCTTCGTCGTCAGCCCGCACGCCGTACACCCGTCGTGGCGCCCGGAGCCCGTTGTGGTGGTCGACACCCACCCGGGCAACGACCGTTATGAGAACACGTTATCCAAGGTTTTCCCCTCAACGCAGTTCCCCTCACATATCTCCGTCGCCTCATCGCCCGACGTGGCAGGAGCAATACGAAAAGATGACCCTGGTTTTCGGATAACCTGAACAGCTTTGTAGAATATGTTCTATTCGCGCAATCGGAGTGGCTCGTCCGCTTCGACCGCCTCCCCCGGCCGCCGCCCTGGAACCGGCCACCTCCTAGAATCGAACCGGATTCGGTTTCTAGTGAGAGGTCGCCCCCCGCATGCCCGACGCACCCCCCGTCGAGGACCTCGGCGACGGAGTCTGGAGTCTGCCGGTGCCCATCCCCGGCAACCCCCTCGGCTTCACCTACGTCTACGTCCTCTCCAGCTCCGAGGGCCCCGTCCTCGTCGACACCGGCTGGGACCACGACGAGTCCTGGGAGGCGCTCACCAGCGGCCTCAAGCAGACCGGGCACACCGTCGAGGATGTCCGCGGCGCCGTCCTCACCCACTTCCACCCCGACCACTCGGGCCTGGCCGGACGCCTGCGCGCGGCCTCCGACGCATGGATAGCCATGCACCCGGCCGACATCGCGATCACCGAGCGCCTGAACGCCACACCCCCGCGGGACCGCCTCGACGGGATCGCCGACCAACTGCGCCGCTCGGGCTTCCCCGAGGAGGACGTCCGGGCCCTGCTGGAGGCCCCGAACCTGATCGGCGCGCCCGCGGTCCCCGACCTGTCCCTGTCCGACGGCGAGGCCGTCGACCTGCCCGGACGCGACCTGCGCGCCGTGTGGACACCCGGCCACACCCCCGGCCACATGTGCCTGCACCTGGCCGACGGCGGGAGGGTCTTCACCGGCGACCACGTCCTGCCCCGCATCACCCCGCACGTGGGCCAGTTCCCGCTGCTGTCCACCGACGGCGACCCCCTGGGCGCCTTCCTCGCCTCCCAGGCCGGTATCGGCCGCCTGCCCGACGCCGACCGGCTGGTATGCCTTCCCTCACACGAGGCACGCTTCACCGGGCTCGCCGCCCGCGCGCGGGAGATCACGGCCCACCACGAGGAGCGGCTCGTCGAGATGACCGCCCTGATCGCCGAGGGACACACCACTCTGTGGGAGGTCACCTCCGGCCTGGGCTGGAAGCGCCCCTGGGCGCACATGCGCGTCCACGCCCGCCACATGGCGGCCTCCGAGACCGCCGCCCACCTGCGGCTCCTGGAGGAGCGGGGCCTCGTCCGCCGCACGGCGCGCGGTGACATACCCCGTTGGGCCCTCGTCGGCCGAGCACACCGCCCGACGTAGGATCCCTTACCAACCAGCCTGACGCCGACCCGAACCCAACTGCCGAGTAACATATGGACGCGCACGCCTGTCACCGGCGAACACCCTCGTCCACACCGGCGACCGGGCCCGCGATCCAACGAAGAGGTGGACTCTTGACCCAGTCGGGCACCACACCGAGCCCCCGGCCCCCCGCCGAGCGCCCCCTGCGCGTCGCCCTGCTGTCCTACCGCAGCAAGCAGCACGTCGGCGGACAGGGCGTCTACGTCCGCCACCTGTCGCGGGAGCTGGCGGCCCTGGGGCACGAGGTCACGGTCCTGTCCGGTCAGCCCTACCCCGTCCTGGACGAGGGCGTGACCCTGGAGAAGCTGCCCTCCCTGGACCTCTACAACGACGCCGACCCCTTCGTCGCCCCGCCCCTGCGCGAGTGGCGCGACTGGATCGACGTCCTGGAGGTCGCCACCATGTGGACCGCGGGATTCCCCGAACCCCTCACCTTCTCCCTGCGCGCCAACCGCGAACTACGCAAGCGCCTGGCCGACTTCGACGTCGTCCACGACAACCAGACCCTGGGCTGGGGCCTGCTCGGCATCCGCGCCGCGGGACTGCCGCTGGTGACCACCATCCACCACCCCATCAGCGTGGACCGCAGGATCGAGCTGGCCGAGGCGCGCGGCCTGCAAAGGCTCACCAAGCGCCGCTGGTACGGGTTCGTGGGCATGCAGGCCAGGGTCGCGCGCAGACTCGACCCGATCCTGGTCCCCTCCCGCTCCTCCGCCGACGACATCGCCCGCGAGTTCGGCGTCGACCCCGCCGCCATGGAGGTCACCCCGCTGGGCGTGGACACCCGCTACTTCCACCCGCGCCCCGAGCTGGAGCGCGTCCCCGGACGCATCGTGTGCACCGCCAGCGCCGACAGCCCCCTCAAGGGCGTGGCCGTCCTGCTGCGCGCCGCCGCCAAGCTCGCCACCGAGCGCGACATCACCCTGACCATCGTCAGCCGCCCCAAGCCCGGCGGCCCCACCGACCAACTGGTGGACGAGCTGAGCCTGCGCGACCGCGTGGAGTTCGTCAGCGGCATCGACGACACCGCCCTGGCCGAGCTCGTCGCCAGCGCCCAGGTCGCGGTCGTCCCGTCCTTCTACGAGGGGTTCTCCCTGCCCGCCGTGGAGGCCATGGCCTGCGGAACCCCCCTGGTGGCCAGCCGCGCCGGAGCGCTGCCCGAGGTCGTGGGCACCGACGGCGACGCCGGGCTCCTGGTCCCCCCGGGCGACTCCGAGGTCCTGGCCGGCGCGCTCACCGCCCTGCTCGACGACGACGCCGAGCGCGAGCGCATGGGCGCCGCCGCCTGGCGCAGGGTCCAGGAGCGCTTCACCTGGAGGGCCGTCGCCGACCTGACCGCGCAGCGCTACGCCACCACCATCGACGCCGTCAGGGGGACACGCCCCGCCGACGGCGACACGCGTCCCGCGCCCGTGCGGGCCCGCGCGAACGGCGCCTGACCCGGCGGTCCGAGCGCCGACCGACCACCCCGCGTCCCGCAGATCCCTAGGGAGCCTCCACTGATCACCGTCGACTTCAACCTGTTCCCCGTCGGCCCCGGCGACCGCGTCCTCGACCTGGGCTGCGGCGGTGGCCGCCACGCCTTCGAGGTCTACCGCCGCGGCGCCGACATCACCGCCTTCGACCAGAACGTCGCCGACCTCGCCGAGGTCGAGACCATGTTCGCCGCGATGCGCCAGGAGGGCGAGGCCCCCGAGGAGGCCCGGGCCGAGACCGTCAAGGGCGACGCCCTGGACATGCCCTTCGACGACGGCAGCTTCGACCGGGTGGTCGCGGCCGAGATCTTCGAGCACGTCCCGCACGACACCGCCGCGATGGCGGAGCTGTTCCGGGTGCTGCGGCCGGGCGGCATCGCCGCGGTCACCGTGCCGAGCTTCCTGCCCGAACGCCTGTGCTGGGCCCTGTCCGAGGAGTACCACACCAACGAGGGCGGGCACATCCGCATCTACACGCGCGCCGAACTGGAGGCCAAGCTCAAGGCCACCGGCTTCGAGGTCGGCCCGCACCACCACGCGCACGCCCTGCACGCGCCGTACTGGTGGATCAAGTGCGCGGTGGGCACCGGCAACGACGACCACCCGCTCGCCAGGGCCTACCACGAGATGCTCGTGTGGGACATGCTCAAGGCCCCGAAGGCGACCCGGGTCGCCGAGCGCCTGCTCAACCCGGTCATCGGCAAGAGCGTGGTCGTGTACGTGCGCAAACCGCACGCCGCCTGATGGCTGTCGCTCCCGCCCCCACACCGGTCCCGCACGACACCAAGGCACTGCACCTGCCCGGGGTGCTCAGCACCGAACAACTGCACCGCTCCGCCTCCTACCTGGTGCGCACCCAGGAGGCCGACGGGGCCATCCCGTGGTTTCCCGGCGGGCACACCGACGTGTGGGACCACGTCGAGTGCGCCATGGCCCTGACCGTGACCGGGCGCGACGTGCCCGAGCACGCCGAGGCGGCCAGGCGCGCCTACCTGTGGCTGGCCGGGAGCCGCGCGTCCGGCGGCGGATGGCCCGCCAAGTTCCGCCAGGGCGTCCCCGCCACGCGGCTGCGCGAGGCCAACCACGCCGCCTACCCGGCGGTGGGACTGTTCCACCACCTGCTCGTCACGGGCGACGCGTCCTTCGCCGAGCACATGTGGCCGGTGGTCGAGGAGGGCCTGGAGTTCGTCCTGGCCCTGCGCGGTGAGCACGGCGAGATCCTGTGGGCGCGCTCGGAGGACGGCTCCCCGGGCGACCACGCGCTGCTGACGGTGTGCGCGAGCGTGCACCACGCGCTGCGCTGCGGCGCGGCCCTGGCCGCCCGCCTGGGCCGTGAGCGCCCGGAGTGGACGGCCGCCGCCGACCGGCTCGCGTTGCTCATCAACGAGCACGAGGACCTGTTCTCCGACCGCGGCCGCTTCTCGATGGACTGGTTCTACCCCGTCCTGGGCGGTGCCGTGAACGGCGCCGCCGCCAAGGAGCGGATCGCGCGGCGCTGGGACCGGTTCGTGGTCCGGGGGCTGGGTGTGCGCTGTGTGAGCGACCAGCCGTGGGTGACCGCCGCGGAGTCCGCGGAGCTGGTGATGACCCTGGCCGCCATGGGCGACGTCGAGACGGGGGTGCGCATCCTGCGGGACGTGCAGCACCTGCGCGACGCCGACGACGGCGTGTACTGGACGGGCTACCAGTTCGCCGAACAGGTGCGCTGGCCGGTGGAGCGCAGCACGTGGACCTCGGCCGCCGTGGTCCTGGCGGTGGACGCGCTCACCGGGACCACCCCGGGATCGCGGGTGTTCCTGCACACCTGGGACGAGTTCCCCGTCGACCGGTGAGCCGCCCGGACGTGTCGCCGGTGCGGCCCCGCGAGGCCGGCCGTCGAACGGGACCGTGCACACCCGCCCGGCCTCCGGGGGCGTCCATGCGCCGGCGGGGTCCCGGAGGGGCACGGGAGCGGCCCCGGCGGGCCGGTCCGCCAGGCCGCGACCCGCCACAGGGGAGGGCCCCGGCGGACGTGCGTCCGCCGGGGCCCTCCCCGTTCACCCGCCACCGGACCGGTGGTCACCAGATGTCCTCGCTTCGTGCCGGTGGCGGCGAACTGAACCCTCCGCCGCCGTCGTCACCGCTGCCGTCTCCGCTACCGTCACCGGTGCCGTCGCCCTCCCCGTCATCAGGCTCCGTCCCGGGGAAGCCGGGGAGCTCGGGCGTCTCCGGCTCCACCGGGGTCTCCGGCTCCACCGGGGTCTCCGGCTCGACCGGGGTCTCCGGTTCCACGGGCTCCTCGGGCTGGTCGCCCTGCGACGGTTCCTCGGGCTCCTGGGTGGAGGGGTCCGGCGCCCAGTACTCGGTGGAGCCGACGTTGGCGCGGGGCGGGAACTCCTTGCGCTCGTACCCCTCCATCGCCTGGGTCATGTACCTGTTCCAGATCGTGGAGGGCAGTCCGGTACTCGACAGCTCGCCGTAGCCGGGGATCGTGAAGGGCTCGTTGTTGCCGCTGTAGACGCCCACGGACGTGGACAACTGCGGGGTGTAGCCGACGAACCAGGCCGCCACACTGTCGTTGGCGGTACCGGTCTTGCCCGCCACCGGGTGCGTCCAGATGTTGGCGTTGCGTCCCGTCCCGGAGTTGGCCACCTGTTGCAGGGCGTAGGTGACGTCGGCGGCGACGCCCTCGCTGACCGCCCTGCTGCTCTTCACCTCCGGGCGCTCGTTCTCGCCCTCGGTGTTGACGATCTCCTTGACCACGTGCGTCTCGACGTGCACGCCGCCGTTGGCGAAGCTGGCGTAGCCGCTGGCCTGGTCCACCGGGCTGACGCTCGTCGCGCCCAGCGGCATGACCGGAACCAACTGGTTGTCGGGGATGCTGCCCTCGGGCAGGCCCAGGTCGTAGGCGGTCTGGCGGATGTTCTCGTGCCCGACCTCCATGCCCAGCCGGATGAAACCGAGGTTGTTGGAGACCCGGGTGGCCTCGACGAGGTTCATGACCCCGCCGGGCGAGTTGCCCGCGTTCTGGATCCGCGTCCCCGCGATCATCTGCGGCCCGCGTCCGTCCACCACGCTGTTCAGGCTGTACCCCTGCTTCAGGGCGGTGGCCAGCACGTAGGGCTTGAACGCCGAACCGGCCTGCCCGCCTCCCAGGAAGGAGGTGTCGAACTGGTTCTCCTGGTAGTCGTGGCCGCCGTAGAAGGCCACGACCTCACCGGTGGCCGGATCGACGGTGCTCGCCCCGATGCTGACCTCCGGGGGCACCACCTCGGGGTCGATCGTCCCCTCGACCGCCTCGTACATCTTGTCCATCAGGTCCTTCTTGAACGTGGTGACGATCTTGAAGCCCTGACGGTTGATCTGGTCCTCGGCGTAGCCGAGGTCGGCCAGCTCCCGCATCGCCGCCTCGTACATGTAGCCCTCGTAGCCGCTGAGGCCGCTGCTGGCGGGCCGCTCCGGCTCGGGCGTGGGGAACTCCATCGCGTCGGCCTCGGCCTGGGTGATGGCACCGGTGGTGACCATGCCCTTGACGACGTACTCCCAGCGGTTCTCCATCTCCGGCGTGGTCTCCGCGTCCGCGAAGCCGAACTTGGTCGGCTGCTGGATGGCGGCGGCCAGGAAGGCGGCCTCCTCGGGAGTGAGCTCGGTGACGTCCTTGTGGTAGTACGCCTCCGAGGCGGCCTGGACTCCGTAGGCGTTACGGCCGAAGTAGATGGTGTTGAGGTACTGCTCCATCACCCATTCTTTGCTCTCGGTCTGGTCGACCTTGATGGCGATGATGATCTCCCGGGCCTTGCGGGTGATCGTCACGTCGTTGGAGACGCCCTTGTAGTAGTTGCGGACCATCTGCTGCGTGACGGTGGAACCGCCCTGGACCTGCTGTCCGGTGACGGTGGACCAGACCGCGCGGGCGGTACCGCTCACGGACACGCCGGGCTCGCTCCAGAAACCGCGGTCCTCCGCCGAGACGACCGCCTCGACGATGTGGTCGCCGCCCTCGGTCATCTGCTCGTAGGAGATGACCTCGCGGTCGGTGCCCCGGTAGGCGAACTCGGTCTCACCGTCGGCGTAGTAGAAGGTCGAGCCCTGTTCGAGCGCGTCGGCCTGGGCCGCGTCCGGGACCTCGACGGTGTTGTAGAGGAAGGCGAACGTGCCGCATCCGATGATGACGAACACGCCGGCGATGATCAGGAAGACTCGGAGCATCCTCCACCACAGGGGTTTCCTCCCCTTCTTTCCCTTCTCCCCGCCGGGGCCGCCAGGGCCCTTGGGCCCGCCAGGACCGGTACCCGCGGGTCCGGCCGGCCCCGTGGGCCCGCCAGGGCCACTGGGACCGCCGGAACCGCCGGAGCCCATGGATCCGTACTGGGAGGCGCCCGGGGACCCGGGAGCCTCTCCCGGCGCACCAGGACCGCTGGAGGCGGGCCCGGTCTCCCCCGGGCCGCCCGGGGCGGAGTACGCGGCTGTGGCTCCCCCGGCGGCGGCACCAGCGGCACCGACAGCACCAGCGGTGCCGACGGCACCGAGGCCGTCGGAACGGGTGTCCCCGGATCTGTCGTCCGCCGTGGTCGGCGCGTCGGCCGCGGACCGCTCGGACGCGTAGTCCGAGGCACGGCGCGGCGCGGGCCACAGGGAGGCGGTCTCGTCCTCGGCGGGCTCAGCCGTGACGGACCCAGCCGTGGCGGACTCGTGCTCGTCGGGCGTCTCGGCACCGGCCCTGTCCGAAGCAGCGGATTCCGGGGCCGGAGAGGGGTCGGACGCGGTGTCGGCGTCCTCATCCGCACCGGCGGTGTCCCCGTCGGTACCGGGTCCGTGGTCGGCCACCGTCGCGTCGGAACCGGATTCGGTGTCGGCGGACCCGGCCGCGTAGGCCTCGGCCCGGACCGAATCGAGCGAGATGGGCTCGGTCGGCGCGGGCACGGGAGATGGGGGCTCACCGGTGCCGTCCGTACCGTCGTCGTGAGGTCCGGCCGCCTCGGCCACCGGTGTCTCCCCGGTGCCGTCGGCGTGCCCGTCCTCACGGGCGCCCTCCGGGCGCGCCTCGCCCTCCTCCTCCGCCACGGCCGGGGAGGAGTCGTCGTCACCCGTCCCGGCGGGGTCGAACCCCTGTTCCGCGAGCGTCTGGGCCACCCTGTCGCGGAAGAAGGTTCCGCTGGTCTTGAAGCTGACCGGACCGATGAACTCCGGCTCCGGCTGCTCTCCTACTTCCTGTTCTCCTCCAGGAGTGTCATGAGTGGAGTGGTCTCCGTCGGTGGTGGGTACACCACTCTCGGGAGTAGTCGTATCGGACAGCTCTTCGGCAGAGGTGTGCCTCGTCTCCGGCTCGTCAGCCGCGGGACGCTGTCCGTCCGTCCCGCCCTCGCCGTGTGTGCTCTCGCTCAGCTCCCCGCCCCCATGGCAAATCACGTCCGGCACCGTGCCGTCCTGGTGTTTGACGCGCGAGTGCCCCTGATCGTTCATCTCGAGTCAGGACCGAAGCGGTATCTCGGGGAATAACGCCACCATCGCTCCGCCCTCCACGCCACAATACCCGTACGTAACCAGGCCAAGGGCAGACCGATAACCGCGCTGTCAATTCTTACCCAGGACTTACCCGTGTGGGGCGTGTCCAGGGGCTCCTGTTAGACCAGCCACTTTCCCCGAGCGGGGCCCTGGTGGTCAGGAGACGCGTTCGAGGACACGCAGCGAGCCGACGACGCGCACCTCCTCGAACCGGCCGGAGTCCAGGGCCCGGCGGTAGATGTTGTAGGGCGGACGGCCGCCGTCCGCGGGGTCGGGGAACACGTCGTGGATCACGAGCGCACCGCCGGGGGCCACGTGGGGGCTCCAGCCCGCGTAGTCGTTCTGTGCGGCCTCCTCGCTGTGGCCGCCGTCGATGAAGACCATGCCGAGCGGCGTTCCCCAGACGCCGGCGACATCGGCGGAGCCGCCGACGATCGCGATGACCTCTCCGTCCAGGCCCGCCTCGGTGATCGTGCGGCGAAAGTGCGGGAGGGTGTCGAACCTGCCGGTGGCCTCGTCGACGAGGGTCCTGTCGTGGTACTCCCAGCCCTCCTGGTGTTCCTCGGAGCCGCGGTGGTGGTCCACGGTGAGGACCTTGGCGCCGGTCACGCGGGCGGCCGCGCCGAGGAAGATGGTGGACTTGCCGCAGTAGGTACCGATCTCCATGACCGGTCCGAGGTGCGTATGGGTGACCGCGGCCTCGAAAAGGGCGGTGCCCTCGTCCGTGGGCATGAAACCCTTGGCTGTTTCGGCCGCGGCCAGGAGTTCGGCGGGGATCGTCTTCGTCATACAGGAATTGTCCCACCAGCCGGAATGCGGATGTTCGGCACCCCGCCCGACTCCACAAAGACACAAATCAGGGCGCAAAAAGGGCCGGCCCCACCAGGCCGGCCCACACATCCCATCTCGCGTTCACACACGCACAAGCCCACACACAAAAAAAAGGGGGCCGCCCACAGGCGACCCCCTCCCCAAGAAAAACCGTGGCAGCAACCTACTCTCCCACCCCACCACAGGGCAGTACCATCAGCGCAAAGAGACTTAACGACCGGGTTCGGAAAGAGACCGGGTGTGACCCTCCAGCAATAACCACCACGGA
>VWVT01000004.1 GCA_008638415.1 Nocardiopsis sinuspersici | reverse complement strand
CCGTCGTCGGCTCATCGGCCAACAACACCTTGGGATCACACATCAACCCCATCGCGATGACCACACGCTGGCGCATACCACCGGAGAACTCATGCGGATAGGAATTGATCCGCTTCGCCGGATCAGGAATACCCACCCGGTCCAACGACTCCACCGCCCTGGTTCGGGCCTCAGAGCGCGACACCTCGGGCCGGTGCACGCGCAACGCCTCCACCAACTGGTTGCCCACGGTGAACTGCGGGTGCAGCGACTGCATGGGGTCCTGGAAGACCATCGCGATGTCGTTGCCGCGCATCCGCCGCAGCTTCCTGTCCGAGGCCCTGACCACGTCCTGGCCCACGACCTCGATCGCCCCGCTGATCCGCGCCCGGCTGCCCCGGTGCAGGCCCATCAGCGCCAACGAGGTCACGCTCTTGCCCGAGCCCGACTCCCCCACGATGCCGAGGGCGCCTCCGGCGGGCACCTCGAAGGACAAACCGTTCACCGCCCGGACGTCACCGTCCATGGTCGGGAACGTCACCCGCAGGTCCTGCACCCGGACGACGGGCGAGGCGGCCGACGGCACGGACTCACTCATAGAACTCCCTCGGCCACGGCCGACCGGCCGCTACCCGTGGAGGCGCACACGCGGGTCGATCAGCGGATACGTCAGGTCCACGGCCAGGTTGCAGACGACGATGAAGAACGCCCCGAACAGCGTCACGCCCAGGATCACCGGCAGATCGCTCTGCGTGACCGCGCTCACCGCGTACCGGCCGATCCCGTTCAGCGAGAACACCTGCTCGGTCAGCACCGCGCCGCCCAGCACCAGTCCCAGGTCCAGGCCGAAGATCGTCACGATCGGCGTCAGCGTGGGGCGCAGCGCGTGCTTGAGCACCACCCTGCGCTCGTCCAGCCCCTTGGCCCGGGCAGTGCGGATGTAGTCCTCGCCCAGGACCTCCAGCATGCCCGCACGGGTCTGGCGCGCGTACATGGCCGCGTGCAGGAACGCCAGGGTCAGCCACGGCAGGAGCAGCCCCTGCACCCACCGGAACGGATCCTCGGTCAGCGGGACGTAGCCCGGCATGCCGAACAGCCCCCAGCCGTGCACGAGGAAGGCCAAGGCCAGCAGTCCGGTGAAGAAGATCGGCAGCGACACCCCCGCCAGGGCGACCGCCATCGCCAGGCGGTCGAACAGGCTGCCCTTCCACACCGCCGAGACCACGCCGACCAGGATTCCGCCCACCAGCCAGATCACCCCCGCGCCGAAGGCCAGCGACGCCGTCACCGGCAGCCGGGCCACGATCTCGGGGAAGACCTCCTGGTAGTTCTGGAAGGAGTAGCCAAAGCACGGCGCCGCGCACTCGATGGTGTCGTTTCCGAACCGGTACTCGGCTCCCAGGAAGATCCCCCGGACGAACTCCCCGAACTGCACGATGACGGGCTGGTCCAGCCCCAGCCGGTCGATGGTGGCCTGGATCGCCTCCGGCGTGGGGGCACGGCCCACGTACATCGTCGCCAACTGCTCGGTGGTCCGCCCCGCCCACCGGGGCACCACGTAGAAGATGGCGAAGGTGACCATGGTGACCACGGCCAGCAGCAGGAGCCCGGCGCCCAGGCGGCGCAGGATGTAGGTCAGCAACGCGCGTGCTTTCTGTCGTGGGGCACACGGTCGGCCGCGTCGGCACCGACGGGCCCGGGCGGTCCGGGCACGGTCCCCGCGCCGCCCGAGAACAAGCTAACCCACAGTAGTGAGATGATCACCATTAGATCTCGGCGCGTCCGGGTCGTGTCCGCGCACACGCCTCAGTCCCTGGTGGCCCCCAGCGCCATGTAGTCGTACATCGAGTAGCCCACGTGGTAGTACGCGTTGGTCAGGTTCGGTGGCCGGTACAGCACCGTCCGCTCGAACACCACCGGGAGGATCGCCGCCTGTTCCATGGCCCGCTGGTCGATCTGCGTGTAGATCGAGGCGCGCTCGTCGGGGTCCTCCACCGTGACGACCTCGTCGAACCACGCGTTGATCCTCTCGTCGTCCAACTCGGAGATGTTGGCGTTGCCCGCCTCCCGGATGGCGTCGCCGTCCAGGATCTTGCTCATGAACCCGTAGCCGCTGGGCCAGTCCGGCGCCCACCCGTACACGGTCAGTCCCAGGTCGTTCTCGTGCACGAAGGACGGTGAACCGGCCTGGGTGTTGGTGTAGGTGTCCGACGGGTACTGCTTGATCCGCACATCGATCCCCACCCGCTTCAGGGACTGCTGTAGGGCCTCGGCCGTGCTCACGTCGGCGGGCCGGTCGGAGCGGGCCCCGATCGAGGTGGAGAACCCGTCGGGCTCACCGCACTCCTCCAGCTTCTGCCGGGCCGTGTCCAGGTCGCCCTCGTGGCCCTCCGACGAGTAGGGGTTGATGCTCGGGTCCGCGCCCGGCAGCGCGCCCGGCATGATCTGGGTGGCGATGTCGCCGCCGATGTCACCGCCCCACGCCCGTTGCAGGGCGTCGCGGTCGGCCGCGTACATGATCGCCTGGCGGCAGGCCAGGTCGTCCAGCGGTTCCAGGACGGTGTTGATGTTGACGTAGCGCAGGGTGCTGCTCTGCGGGTTGTCGACGCTGTTCCGCTCGTTCTCGTCGGTGATCAGGGTGCCCTTCATCGCCGGGCCCACCCCGGTCCCGGCCAGGTCGACGTCCAGGCCCCCGTTGACCAGGCGCTGGTCGATCTCGTTCTGGTCGACCCCAAGCTCCACCTCGATCCGGTCCGGCAGCGCCTCGCGGGTGGGGTCGGTGGAGGGGTCCCACTGGTCGTTGCGCACCAGGTTCAGGGACACGCCGGGCCGGTAGTCTCCGTCGAACTTGTAGGGCCCCGAGGAGACGACGTGGCTCTGGTACCGCTCGCCGCGGTCGGCCTCGGGCGGGACCGGCGCGGTCTGCGGCTGGATGAGCACGTAGGGGAACTCGGCGAAGCTCCTGTTGAGGTGGAAGACCAGGGTGTGGTCGTCGGGGGTCTCGATCCCGCCGAACCCGGCCAGCGGGTCGTCCTCGTTCGCGTAGGGGCCCTCGTAGTCCTCGCTGTCGGCCAGCAGGTTCTGGAAGTACTTGGGACCGTTGGGCAGCGCCTGTGCGCCGAAGTTGCTGCGCGCGACGGCGTACTCGATGTCCCGCGCGGTGATCTCCGAGCCGTCCTCGTACCTGAGGCCCCGCTTGATGCGTACCGTCCACTCGGTGAAGTCCTCGTTGGCCTCGGGCATGGCCTCGGCCAGGTCGGGTTGGAGCTCGGTGCCCTCCTCCCCCGGCTCCCCGGTGTAGGTGAGCAGGGTGCGCGCGTAGTAGCGGCTGAAGTTCCAGCTGAACGCGTAGTAGGTGTTGCCGGGGTCGGGGGAGTCGAAGTCGGAGGAGATGGCGTAGCGCAGGGTGCCGCCGGTCCGGTCGGAGGGGTTGACGACCGAGCTCTCGCCCTCGTTGAACTCCGCGTCGACGTCTCCGCGGTCCCCGCCGCCGCCATCCGCGCCACCGCAGGCGGCCAGCAGCAGGGCCGCTGCCACCCCCAGGGCCGAGAACGCGGTCATCCGGCCGCGCCCGCGGCGGCGCCGGGAGGGGACCGCGTGTGCGAGGTGATGAGTGGTCACTCTGCCTCCTGGTCGGATTCGCTGCTGGGGCCGTGCGCCGCACGGCCCGGGACACGGGGGGAGGACCCGGGCACGCCCGGACCCGTCAGTCGGAGGAGCGGGGGTCGAAGGCGTCGCGCAGCCCGTCACCGAAGAGGTTGAAGGCCAGGACGGTCACGAAGATGGCCAGTCCGGGGATGATCACGAAGTGCGGGGAGGTGGTGTAGAAGCGCAGGGCGTTGTCCAGCATGCCGCCCCAGGTGGCCATGGGCGGGTTGATGCCCACCCCCAGGAAGCTCAGGGCCGCCTCGAACAGGATGTTCGTGGGGATGAGCAGGGTGGAGTAGACCAGGATCGGCGTGAGGAGGTTGGGCAGGATCTCGCGGAAGACGATGTGGGCACTGCCCGCGCCGAGGCTGTGGGCGGCCTCCACGAACTCGCGCTCCTTGAGCGTGAGGGTCTGCCCGCGCACGATGCGGCCGATGTAGGGCCAGTTGAAGAACCCGATGATGAAGACCAGCACGCCGATGCGCAGGCCGTTGCCGGTCAGGCCGAAGGCCCCGTCGGGGACGACGCCCACCAGGGCGATGGCGAACAGCAGCAGCGGGAAGGCCAGGAAGATGTCCATGGCCCGGCTGATGGCCACGTCGACCCAGCCGCCGAAGTAGCCGGCGACGATCCCGAGGACGGTGCCGATGACGACGCACACCAGGGTGGCGACCGTGGCGACCAGGAGCGAGGTGCGGGCGCCGTAGACGATACGGCTGAACAGGTCGCGGCCGTTGACGGGTTCCAGGCCGAGCAGGTGCTCGGTGCTGATGCCGCCCCAGGGGTCGATTCCCTCGGCGGGGTCGTCGGGGTCGCGCAGGACGCCGCCGGTGAGCGGTTCGATCAGGTCCTGGTGGAACTGGTTGGGCGGGGAGCCGAACCAGGAGGCGAGCAGCGGGGCGAGGAGCGCGACCAGGATGAGCAGGAGGACGACGACTCCCCCCGCCATGCCGATCCGGTCCCTGCGGAACCGCTGCCAGGCGATCTGGCCCAGGGACCGGTTCGCGGCGCCCGATCCCCTGGCCGCCGCCTCGGGGTCGGCGTGCTGGGACGACTCGGGCGCGTCCATCGGCGCGGTCATGTACGCCCCACCATTCCTAAACAGTGTCCAGGAGTGAGTCCTGGACCCACACCTGTGTCACTGGCGCGTTCCGAACGGTGTTGGACGCGCTGGTTCTCCGCGTTCGCGTTCCCTCCGCCCGGCGGTGTGCATCGTGTGCACGCTCCGTGGCGGGGCGGCGGAGTTCCTCACGCCCCGAGATACCTGGTCCGGCCTGGATGGTCCGAGGCCCCACACCATCACTCCGGTGGTGTGGGGGCGGTACCGCCCGTCGCCGAACCGGATACCCCTGAGCGCGTCGCCCGACCGCGATGCTCGCCGCATCGTGCCGGGACACCTTCCTGTGCTTACTGGTGAGTGGCTTCTTCCAGTGCGCAGCACCCCACCTCGACGTATAAGCAGGGTCCACGGCGATGACCGCCACCCCCACCGCGTGGGCCATCGACACCAAGCGGGCCCGCAGCCGGGCGGTGGGAAAACCGGAGATCAACCGGCGGAATCCCTTGCGGCGCCCGTGCCTCTCCCGGGTCTTCTCCGCCGTAAAGTCCAGGTCCTCCACCGCGATCGCCGCCACCCCGCACCCGGTGGCCCAACGCAACAAACCGGTCAGGGCGTGGCGTACCTGCGCGTCCCGGTGGGACGCGGCCCCCGACAACACGTAGTCAAACCGGCGGGGGTCACCGACGGGGTTGCCGTGGGTGTCCAGGCGCCAGGCGGCCAGGTGGTCGGCGTTGGCATCGACACCGATGACCCCGTGGGCCAGCGCGGCCTCCCACGGCACCTGCCGGACCGTCTGGTGGATCCAGGACGCGGTCACATACCACCGATCCCGGTCGGTGTCGTGGTGCAGGCGGTAGGCCACCGCCCGGTCGGCCTCCACCCGATCCGCCCACTCGGTGCCGCGGTGGGCGAAGGCCACCCGGCAGGAGAGCACATACCGGCCATGGGGGGCGTTGGCGTACTCGGCCAACGGGGTGGGCAATTTGATCGACACCTCACCGCCGGGGGTGATGCGGATCGTTTCGTCGCCATACCGCTTGCCCGCTTCCCCCTCAGCTTGGAGGAAGGAGCGCGCGGCCTCCCACCGCTGCCGCCACTGGGTCTGGGTCAGGTGGGCCTCGCCCAGGTGGTGGCGAGTGCGGGCCAGTCGTTCGCCGCCACGCACCACCCGCACCCGCCCCGTCTCCCAGTCGGCGACCGCCGCCGCGTGCCGGGACTGGAGCGCGTGCAGGCGCCGGGACTTGGCGTGCCACTCCTGTCGCGTGCGGTACCCACCCGGCACGTGCCGGGTCCCCTGGGCCCCCAGGGGTTGGGACAGCCGGTGCCACAGCGTGTCGACACCCGCCTGGAGGCGGTGCAGGTGGGCGAGGTGGCCGCGCCGGGCCAGCGCCCACTGCTCGTTCGACGCCCTGGTGATCGCCCCGGCCCACCGCGAGGACGAGGCGGGGGTCAGCTCCCGTTTACGGGCGGCCCAGGAGTCCTTGCCGTGATCGGTCCCCTCAGCGCACCGGGCCGCCAGGTCCGCCGAAACCAACGACCCCAGATGAGAACCCACCACGTGCAGCACCGCCTCATCCTGGGCGGTGAGACCTTGAAGCCGATCGCGCACGGTGACCCCGGTCGGCGCGGGGACAAGGAACGGGGCCTGGATCGACCGCAACCGCGCTTTGCTGACCTGCGACACCTGTACCCCCACCTCCCGATCACGGCCGTGCGTCGCTGTGTTCGATACGGCGGTAGCGAAAACCACAGGCGTGTGTCCGAAGAACCAGCGCACTTCCCTGTTTCCTCTCCGGCAGGCCACCCGGGAGCAGCAGCACACACCGCCCAAGCACAGCAGGACCCAGAGGCACTCCTGTGCGCTCGTGTACACGTGAATCACCTCCCGCACCAACAGCCCACAACCCATGACCTCACCTTGTGCGTCGGAACTGCTACGCAGAGTGTGCACAAGTCGCACCGGGGTTTCCAGCGTCCGCGCCGGTCGCCCCGGGTGGGACCGGACGCTCCGGCGGTGCCGAACGGGCCCGGCACCGCCGTCCGGATCGGGACGGGTCCCTACGACAGCGCGGGATCCCGGCGCTCGGTGACCGCGCCGTCGGCCAGCCGCAGCTCCGACCAGGCCCAGTTGCGGCGCAGCCACCGGTCGTGCGAGGCCACCACCACCGCGCCCGGTGCCCTGCCCAGCGCCTCCTCCAACTCCTCGGCCAGCGCCAGGGACAGGTGGTTGGTCGGCTCGTCCAGCAGCAGCACGTCCGGGGCGTGCCCCACCAGCATCGCCAGAGCCAGCCGGCGCCGCTGTCCCACGCTCAGCGCGCCCACGGGCCGGTCCAGGTCGCGTGGCGCGACCAGGCCCAGGTCGGTCAGGCGCGGCGCGTCGTCCCGGGTGCCGTTGAGCGCCTCGTAGAGTGCGCGCGGGGTGCGCTCGGGATCGGTGAAGGCCACGTCCTGCTCCAGCAGGGCCACCGACACCCCGCGCCGCCACAGCACCTGGCCCGACTCCGGCCGCAGCCGGTGTCCCAGGGCGTACAGCAGCGTGGACTTGCCCGCCCCGTTGGGCCCGGTGACCAGCAGGCGCCCGTCCGAGGGCACGTCCAGGTGGTCCAGGCGCAACCGGCCCGGCACCACCAGGTCCCGCAGCGCGATGGCGTTGCCGTCGGCCGAGCCCGGATCGCGGGTGAGCGGGGCGGTGAACTCCAGCGGCCGGGGCGGCCTGCGCACCTGGTCGCGCTCCAGTTCCTCCAGCCTGCCCCGGGCGTCGCGCACCCGGCGCGAGACCTGCTTCTCGACGCGCCCTCCCCGGTAGTCGTGTCCCATCTTCTCGTTGTCCCTGCGCGGGGCGTTGTGCGACACCTGCCGTGCGGTGGAGCGCACCGACTCGCGCAGCCCCCTGAGGGTGTCCTGCTCGCGGTGGTAGCGCTGCTCCCAGCGCTCCCGCTCCACCTGCTTCTCCCGCAGGTAGAAGGAGTAGGCGCCGCCGTAGTACACGGGCCCGTCCACGGCCGGGTCCAGGTCGACCAGGCCGGTGCACACCGCGTCCAGGAACACCCGGTCGTGGCTGGCCAGCACCACGAGGTCCGGCAGGTCCCGCAGGTATCCCTCCAGGAACTCCAGCGCCTGGTCGTCCAGGTGGTTGGTCGGCTCGTCCAGCAGCAGGGCGCGCGGTCGACGGATCAGCAGGGCCGCCAGGCCCAGACGCCCGCGCTGGCCGCCCGACATCCGCCCCACCGGCCGGTCCGGGGCGATCCCGTCCAGGCCCAGGCCCGCCACCACCAGTTCGGCCCTGCGCTCGGCGTCCCACACCTCCAGGCGCTCGGCCTCGGTCAGCGCCTCGGAGTACTCCCGCAGGACCCGGCCGTCCTCGGGCGAACCGTCCAGCGCCGCCGCACCGGCGTTCAGCCGCCGCTCCACCTCGCGGGCCGGTTCGAGGGCCTCGTCGACCACCTCGGCCATGGTCGTCTCCGGTGGGTGGGGCAGCTCCTGGTACAGGAACCCGGTGTCGTCGGGGCGTTCCACGCTTCCGGCGTCGGGTTCCTCCCGTCCGGCGAACAGCCGCAGGAGGGTGGACTTGCCGGCGCCGTTCTCCCCCACCAGGCCGAGCCGCTGACCGGGGGCGACATCCACGCTGACCCCGTCGAACACCACGTGCGCCCCGTAGGCCTTGGCCAGGTCGCGGGCGCGCAGCAGCGGGGAACCGCTCGGGGACGGCGGCGTCGTGCCGTGAAGAGTCATGGAGTGGGACCACCCTTCGTCTGGGGTGGGCCTCGATGCGCCCGGACACACGCGGTCGCGGTCGGTCCGGTGGACGACGGGAGTCGTCGACATCGAGACCGCACCACGGATCTTTCGAACTCGGGTACACGCCGAGCGGGGGTACGGCTCCAGCCCGATGGTGGGCGAGCCCCGCGCGCTCGGCGGATCGTCGGTCTCGATGTCAGTTACGCATGTTGGAGGCCACGCTATCCGGGCCCGCTCACAGCGTGCAAGGAGTTTTCCCGCGCGTCCCGACCCGCTGGTCCGCCAGGATCGGCGGGGGCGGCCCGTGAGCGCCGCGCTCCTGGACGGGCGCCCGAGCGGGTGCGCTCGCCGGTACTCGCCCGATCCGGGCCCGCCCCGGACCGCGGCGGCACCGCCGCGACCGGTGGCCGCCCGGGCCCGCCATGCTCCCGAGGCGGCCCGCCCGCGGGTGGACCGGGTCCCCCACCGGCGGGTACTCAGGCCGGTGGGGGCCGCCCGGCCGCGGTCAGCGGCCGCGCATGGACCGGTACCGCCGCACCAGCGACGCGGTGGAGGCGTCCAGGCCGGGCACGTCGGCGCCCTCGGTGAGGGCGGGCTCGACCCGCTTGGCCAGGACCTTGCCCAGCTGCACGCCCCACTGGTCGAAGGAGTTGATGTTCCACACCGCGCCCTGCACGAACACCTTGTGCTCGTAGAGGGCGACCAACTGGCCGAGCACCGACGGGCTGAGCCGGTCGGCGAGGATGGTGGTCGTGGGGCGGTTGCCCTCGAAGGTGCGGTGCGGGACCAGGTCGGCCGCCACGCCCTCCGCGGCGACCTCCTCCGCGCTCCTGCCGAAGGCCAGCGCCTGCCCCTGGGCGAACAGGTTGGCCATGAGCAGGTCGTGCTGGGGCACCAGCCTCTCGGGCAGGTCGGGGGCCGGGTTGGCGAAGCCGATGAGGTCGGCGGGCACGAACCGGGTGCCCTGGTGCAGCAGTTGGAAGTAGGCGTGCTGGCCGTTGGTCCCCGGGGTCCCCCACACCACCGGCCCGGTCTGCCAGTTGACGGGTCGGCCGTCGCGCTGCACCGACTTGCCGTTGGACTCCATGTCGAGCTGCTGGAGGTAGGCGGGGAACTTCTCCATGTTCTGGCTGTAGGGCAGTACCGCGTGGCTCTCGGCGCCCATGAAGTTGCCGTACCAGACGCCGAGCAGGCCCAGCAGGAACGGCAGGTTGCGCTCTACGGGGGCCGTCGCGAAGTGGGTGTCCATCAGGTGGAAGCCGGCGAGCATCTCACGGAACCGCTCGGGGCCCACGGCCACCATCAGGGACAGTCCGATGGCCGAGTCGTAGGAGTAGCGTCCGCCCACCCAGTCCCAGAACTCGAACATGTTCCGGGTGTCGATCCCGAACCCGGCGACCTCCTCGCCGTTGGTGGACACCGCGACGAAGTGCTTGGCGATGGCGCCGTCGTCGCCGTCCTTCACGCCCAGGCCGTCCAGCAGCCAGGAGCGGGCCGCGGTCGCGTTGGTGATGGTCTCGATGGTGGTGAAGGTCTTGGAGGCGACCACGAACAGCGTCGTGGCCGGATCGGCGTCCACGAGCGCCTCGTGCAGGTCCGTGCCGTCCACGTTGGAGACGAACCGGAACTCCAGCCCGCGGTCGGTGTGGGGCCGCAGCGCCTCGTAGGCCATGGCGGGGCCCAGGTCGGAGCCGCCGATGCCGATGTTGACGATCCTGTGCACCGGCCGGCCGGTGTGGCCGAGCCACTCGCGGGCACGCACCCGGTCGGCGAAGTCGGCCATCCGGTCCAGGACCCGCTGCACCTCGGGGACGACGTCGTGTCCGTCGGCGCGCACGACCTCGCCCCGCGGCGCGCGCAGGGCGGTGTGCAGCACGGCCCGGTCCTCGGTGAGGTTGACGTGCTCACCGCCGAGCATGGCGTCGCGCAGCTCCGCGACGCGGGTGGCCGAGGCCAGGGCGCCGAGCAGGCGCAGGGTCTCGTCGGTGACGAGGTTCCTGGAGTAGTCGACGTGGAGGTCGCCGACGTCGAGCGTGTACCGCCCGGCACGGTCGGGGTCGTCGGCGAACAGGTCGCGCAGGTGGGTGGAGCCCCACCGCTCGCGGTGCTCGCGCAGCGCGGTCCACTCCTCCCGCTGGTCCAGGGGGATGGCCGCGTGGGCCCTTTCTCCGGTGTCCTCAGCGCGAGGGAGTGGTGTACTGGCAGACATCCGGCGACTCCTCGTCGTTCGTGGTGGTCCGTGTGCGGCCCGGCGCGGGTGTGTGCCCGAGGGCCGGGGCCCGGGCACGGGCGGCGTTGTGCGCCCGTACGCACACCGCTTTCCCGCGCGGTCCCGCTCACACACAGACTGCCACGAAAGCCGCCCGCCACGCGGTTCTCCACAGGCCCGGACGCGGACTTTCCGACCGGTCAGCCCTGCGCGTCGGCCAGGTCGGCGCCGAGCCAGCGCTCCACGCGCAGGACGTGCACCGTCGCGGCGGCCCGGGCGGCGTCCGGGTCGCGCGCCACGAGGGCCTCGTGGATGCGCTGGTGGTCCTCGCGGAGCTTGGCGGTGAGCCCGGCCTCACGGTGGCCCGCCCACACACGGGCGTTGAAGGTGTGCGAGGACAGGCCGTCGTGGATCGCGGCCAGGGTGGCGTTGCCGGTGCTGGCCACGATGGTCTGGTGGAAGCCGAGGTCGGCGGTGGCGGTGTCGGTGCAGACGGTGCCGGGACCGCCCTCCATCCGCTCCAGCAGGGCCCCGACGCGGTCGAGGTCCTCGTCGCTTGCGCGCGCGGCGGCCAGGGCGGTGGCGGCGGGTTCGAGCATGCGGCGCACCTGGAGGACCTCCAGCAGGGTCCGCCCCTGGGAGACCTCGGCCAGCACGGAGAAGGTCTCCAGCAGGTCGGCCGGACGCAGCGCGGTGACGTAGACGCCCGCGCCGTGGCGGGACTCCAGGACGCCGAGCGTGGTCAGGGCGCGGATGGCCTCGCGCATGGAGCTGCGGGAGACCCCGAGCTGGGCGGACAGGTCGCGCTCGGTGGGCAGGCGCTCCCCCGGACCGACCTGCCCGGAGGCGATCATCGCCTTGATCCGGTCGACGGCACGCTGGGGGACGGGGGTGCGCTCGCCGTCGGGGTCGCTCACGTGTCTCTCCAGTCCGTGTGTCGGTCGCGGGCCGAAGGTGTCGCGCGGTTCCGTCCGGGTCCTTCCTCCAGCCCGAAAGAGATCATACCAATCCTCGGCCAGCGTCCCTGTACTACCCCATACACCCCCTGTTCTTGCCCGGAAGTCCTCTTTCGTGCAAAAGTGGTCCGACCACTACACGCTCGTGGCGAGCGATTTCACCGGGGCGACGCGCGAGGGAGCGGCCGCACCGGCGGCGGACCGGCCCCCGGGCGCCACCCGGCGGGCCACGAAGGAGGCACATGCGGGTCGCACTGTTCATCACCTGTGTCAACGACACACTCTTCCCCGACACCGGGCGGGCCGTGGTGCGCCTCCTGGAGCGGCTGGGCCACGAGGTGGTCTTCCCCGAGGGCCAGACCTGCTGCGGGCAGATGCACTACAACACCGGCTACCGCCGCCCGGCCGGCCGTATGGCGGTGCGCTTCGTCAGGACCTTCGAGGGCGCCGACGCCGTCGTGGTCCCCTCCGCCTCCTGCGCGGCCATGGTCCGCGACAACTACCCGCGCCTGGGCGGCCGCGGCAGCCGCCTGTCCCGCAAGGTGGCCGAACTCGCCCCGCGCGTGTACGACCTCACCGAGTTCCTGGTGGACGTGCTCGGCGTGACCGACGTGGGCGCCTACTACCCGCACAAGGTCACCTACCACCCCACCTGCCACGGGCTGCGCATGCTCGGCCTGGGCGACCGCCCCTACCGGCTGCTGCGCGCCGTGCGCGGCCTGGAGCTGGTGGACCTGCCCGGGGACACCGAGTGCTGCGGGTTCGGCGGCACGTTCGCGGTCAAGAACGGCGACGTGTCCTCGGCCATGGGCGCGGACAAGGCCCGCCACGCCGTGGAGACCGGAGCCGAGGTGCTGTGCGCGGTCGACAACTCGTGCCTGATGCACATCGGCGGCACCCTGTCCCGGCAGCGGTCGGGCATGCGGGTGGTGCACCTGGCCGAGATCCTGGCCAGTACCGAGAGGGAGGGCGCCCACGGGGCCCTGGAGGGGTCGGAGGCGGGTTCGTGAGGAACGGGCGAACACGCCGGAGGCACCGAAGGCTCCCGTTCTCCGGGCGCCCGAACACGGAAAGCACCGCGCCGCAGGCGTCCGTTGAGGGCGGAAGCCCACCCCGGCGCGAAGCGCCCCCGACGGGCGATGGCGGGCGACGGGAGGGCCGAAGCGCAGCGGAGGCCCAAAGAAACACTGTCAAGAAGGAGGGCGCCGTCCGATGAGCGCCACGTTCCTGGGCATTCCGCCCTTCCCCGAGGCCGCGGAGAAGGCCGTCAACGACTCCCGGCTGCGGCACAACCTGCGCAAGGCCACCCACACCATCCGCGACAAACGCGCCTCCGTCGTCGGTGAGCTGCACGACGACTGGCAGCGCCTGCGCGCCGAGGGCGCGGCGGTCAAGGAGCACACCCTGCGCCACCTGGACCGCTACCTGGAGCAGTTGGAGGAGTCCGTCCAGCGCGCGGGCGGGCAGGTGCACTGGGCGGCCGACGCCGCCGAGGCCAACGAGATCGTCACCCGCCTGGTGAAGGCCACGGGCGAGACCGACGTGGTCAAGGTCAAGTCGATGGCCACCCAGGAGATCGAGCTCAACGAGGCGCTCGCCGAAGCCGGGATCACCGCCTACGAGACCGACCTGGCCGAGCTGATCGTGCAGCTGGGCGATGACCTGCCCTCGCACATCCTGGTCCCCGCCATCCACCTGGGCCGCGCCCAGATCCGGGAGATCTTCCTGGAGCAGATGGCCGAGTGGGGCGTGCCCGCGCCGGAGGGGCTGACCGACGACCCCAGGGCACTGGCCGAGGCGGCCCGCGTGCACCTGCGCGAGCGCTTCCTGCGCACCCGCACGGCGATCTCGGGCGCCAACTTCGCGGTGGCCGACTCCGGCACGCTGGTGGTGCTGGAGTCGGAGGGCAACGGGCGCATGTGCCTGACCCTGCCCCAGACCCTGATCTCCGTGGTCGGCATCGAGAAGATCGTGCCGACCTGGTCGGACCTGGAGGTGTTCATGCAGCTCCTGCCGCGCTCCTCCACCGGCGAGCGGATGAACCCCTACACCTCCACCTGGACCGGGGTGACGCCGGGCGACGGCCCCCAGGAGTTCCACCTGGTGCTGCTGGACAACGGCCGCACCGACGTGCTGGCCGACACCGTGGGCCGCCAGGCGCTGCGCTGTATCCGCTGTTCGGCGTGCCTGAACACCTGCCCGGTCTACGAGCGCACCGGCGGGCACGCCTACGGGTCGGTCTACCCGGGCCCGATCGGCGCGATCCTCACCCCGCAGCTGCGCGGGATGTCCTCGGAGGTGGACGAGGCCCTGCCGTACGCGTCGTCGCTGTGCGGGGCCTGCTACGAGGTGTGCCCGGTGGCCATCGACATCCCCGAGGTGCTGGTGCACCTGCGCGAGGAGGTCGCGGAGTCCCCCGGACACCTGGGCGAGAAGGCGATGATGGCGGGGGCCGAGGCGGTGCTGTCCTCCCCGCGCGCGCTGGACGCGGTGCAGCGCGCGGCCGGGCTGGGACGGGGCGCGGTCCCGCGCCACCTGCCCGGGACGGCGGGGGCCTGGACCGACACCAGGGACGTGCCCGACGTACCGGCCGAGTCCTTCCGGCAGTGGTGGGACAAGCGTGGGAGGGAGCGCGGATGAGCAGCCGTGAGCAGATCCTGGCCCGGGTCAGGAGGGCCCTGGCCGACGTGCCCGCCGACGAGCCCGTGGAGCGGGCGCTCGGGGAGGGCTTCGCCGACAGCCACGGGGCGGGTCCCACGCTGGAGGTGCTGGAGGACCGCCTGCACGACTACCGGGCGCTGGTGCGCCGGGTGGGCGCCGACCGGGTGGCCGCCGAGGTGGCCGCGGCGTTGGAGCGCCGGGGCGCGGCCCGGGTGGCGGTCCCCGCGGGGATCCCGCGGGAGTGGTTCGCCGAGTCCTCCGTCGAGCTGCTGTGCGACTCGCGCGAGGAGCCGGTACCGGTCAGCGGCCTGGACGGGGTGGACGGCGTGGTCACGGGGTGCGCGGTGGCCGTGGCCGAGACCGGCACGATCGTCCTGGACGGCGGCCCCGACCAGGGGCGCAGGGCGATCACCCTGGTGCCCGACTACCACCTGTGCGTGGTGCGCGCCGACCAGGTGGTGGACGGGGTGCCCCAGGCGGTGCGGCTGCTGGACCCGTCGCGCCCGCTGACCTGGATCAGCGGCCCCTCGGCGACCAGCGACATCGAACTGGACCGGGTGGAGGGCGTGCACGGCCCGCGCACCCTGGAGGTGCTGCTGGTGGAGTCCGGCGGCTGAACCCGCTGGTGGAGGCGGCCGGGGTGGGGCCGGCCCCACCCCGGCCCTCCGGCACGCCCCCCGGGCGAGTGGGTGGACGTCCCGATGGCGGGGCCGCCTCGGAGTTCCTAGCGTTGCCGGTGTCCCCACGGCACCGAACGACAGGACTCACATGCCCCATCCAGGACGCGAAGAACGCCGCGCCGCCTCTCCCCGGCCTCCCCGGACCGTCCCCGGCCACCCGCTCCGGACCGCCACCACGCTCGTGGCGGCCGCGGCCCTGGTGCTGCCCGTCTCCCTGGCGGCACCCGCCTCGGCGTCGGCCGGGTCCGCCCCCGCCGACGCGCCCCGGGCCTTCCTGCCCGCACCCACCGGAGACCACCCGGTCGGTACCACCGACCTCCACCTGGTGGACGGGGACCGCGAGGACGTGTGGGTGGGCGGCTCCCGCGAGCTGATGGTGACCCTGTGGTATCCGGCGCGCGTGGACGCGGGACGGACCGCGCCGTACATGACCGAGGCCGAGTCCGCGGCCATGGTCGCCGAACTCGGCCTGGACCTGCCCGACGGCGTCCTGCACGACGGAGTGCGCACGAACTCCCGTCTGAACATGCCACCCGCGCGTACCAGTGGGGGTTTCCCGCTGGTCGTGCTCTCCCCCGGCGCGGGCCTGAACCGGACCGAGCTGTCCTCCCTGGCGGAGGAACTGGCCAGCCACGGCTTCGTGGTGGCGGGTGTGGACCACGCCCACGAGGCCGCGCCGGTGGAGTTCCCCGACGGGTTGGTCACCGGGTGCGCCGCGTGCGAGAACGGGGACTGGGCACTGGGAGCGGTCAACCGCGCCGAGGACGTCTCCTTCCTCCTGGACCGGCTCACCGGCCCGGACCCGGCCTGGCGGTGGTCGCACGTGATCGACGCCTCGCGGGTCGGGATGGCCGGCCACTCCTGGGGAGGCTCGGCCACCGCCGAGACGCTGCGCTCCGTGGAGCGGGTGGACGCCGGGATCAACCTGGACGGGCCCTACTACCCGCCCGTGCTGGACGAGGGGTTGGACAAGCCGCTGGCCCTGATCGAGAACGACCAGGGCAACGCCTGGAACGGTGTCGAGGAGATGTGGCCGCGCCTGGAGGGGTGGCGGCAGTGGGTCAGGCTCGAGGGCTCCGGGCACTCGAACGGCATCGACCGGGGCGTGCTGATGGAGCAGCTCGGTCTGACCGGCATGCTCTCGCCCGAGCAGTGGCGCGCCCAGTTCGGCGACCTGCCGGTGGAGCACGGCCTGGACCTGGTGCGCACCTACAGCGTGGCGTTCTTCGACCACCACCTGCGCGGCGGCGACCAGCCCCTGCTGGAGGACCCCGGGAGCTTCCACCCCGAACTGGTCGTGGTGGACCCCGACGGGGCATAGCGGCCCCGAGGCGCCGACCGACGCGCCCGCGGGCACGTCGGTCGGCGCCTCCTCGCGCGGTCCGGGCCCTTCCCGCACGCCCGGTGTCACGGGAAGCACCGGATACGCGGAGTCTCGGTCCCGGTCGACTGGGTAGGCGCTCCGCATGGTCTTCGTCTCGGTTCTCGGACTGCTGTTCGCCGTACTGGTCGTCTGCGACGCCGCCGCCACCGTGCTCCATCCGGACGCGGAGGGGCTGTTGGCCGGGTCGATCCGCAAGGTGGTGTGGCGCACGGCGGCGTTCGCGAGCGCCCGGCTGCCCCGTGCCGCGAGGCGGATGCTCAGCCTGGCGGGGCCGGTGATCCTGCTGGCGACCTTCGTCGTCTGGATCGTGCTGCTCACCCTGGGCCTGGCGGTGGCCGTGTGGCCGACGATGGAGGAGGACTTCAAGCTCCAGCCCGGCCTCGCCCCCGTCACCTTCCTCGACGCCCTGTACTTCGCGGGCGGCACCGTCCCGGTCCTGGGCTACGGCGACATCACCCCGGTCTCGACCGAGGGCCAACTGGTCTCGCTGTTCGGCGCGGCGGTCGGCTTCGCCCTGTTCACGGGCATGGCCACCTACGCCATCCAGGTCACCAGCGGTGTGAGCAAGCGCAACCGGTTCACACTGGCTGTCCACGACGACGTGCGCGGCCTGGGCGGCGTCACCGTGTTCGCCGAGTACCTGGCCCGGGACGGTGTCGGCGAGACCCGTGCACACTGCCGGAGCTGGACGGAGAGCCTGCGCGAGATCGACGAGATGGTGCACCGGTACCCGCTGGTGGCCTTCACCTACCGGTCGCGCCGCGACGAGTACGACCCCGAGCCCGCGCTGCGCCGCCTCGCCGAGATATCGGTGGCCGCCCTCGTGGCGAGCGGACGCGATCCCGCGCTGCGCGCGTCGGCCGAGTCGCTGTGCCGGGCTCTGGTCCGTCTACAGAGGACGATCGCCGGCACCTACTTCGGAAAACACGTCGCCCGCCGGCTCGCCGATCCGCGGCCGACCGAGGACGACCGGCGGGCGGTGGACACGGTCGACCGGATGCTCACGGCCCGCCTCGACGGCTCCCCCGGGGCTGACCACGGCATCGGGAGGGAACACGGGGACGAGCACGACAGGGCGGTCGAGACCGTCCACCTCTGCCGGGTCTTCCTGGAGGGCCTGCACGAGTGGGCGCGCACCGAGGCGCCGCCCCAGGAGTGGGAGACCCGTTGACCCCTACCGCCTCGCCCGGCCTCGGGGCGCGTTCGGCGGACGCACACGCCATCCGCGGCGGACGGCACCCACCGGACACGCCCCGCCCGCCCCTCACTCCCGCGAGCGCCAGGTGGCCAACAGCTTCTCCAGGGAGTCCGGTCTGACCTCCTCCCTCGCGAACGGAGCCTGGTACCGGGCTCCGACGCCCTGCGGCGAACGGCGGCGGGGCCGGACCGCCGGGGCGGGCACGGACTCGACGGCGGCCTGTTCCTCCTCCGTACCGCCCCGGGCCAGGGGCGCCTGGTAGCGGGCCCCGCGCGGTGCGGGCCCGCGCTTCCTGCGGATCCGTCGGCGCACCGGCGCCTCGGCGCGCTCCTCCCGTGGCTCGGCCGGCTCGGCACGCTCACCGGTGGCGGTGAACCACACCGGCAGCTCCACCAGCCCGTGCACGGTCAGCGACGCGCGCCGGCGCAGGTCCTCGGGCCCGACGGCCAAAAGCATGCCGCGCAGCCGGTCCACGGCGGTGTCGATGGCGGTGCGTACCAGTTCCCGGGCGAAACCGGTGGCGGGGCAGCGGTGGGCTCCCGCCCCCCACGACAGGTGGGAGCGGTTGCCCGCCAGCGCCATCGCGTCGTCTCCGCCTCGGGACACGGAGGGATCGGTGTGCGCGGCGGCGAAGCCGAGCAGCAGCGGATCGCCCCGGCGGATGCGGGCCCCGGCGAAGCGGACGTCCGTGGTGGAGTAGCGTCCGGCGAGCATCCGGATCGGGGGCTCGGTCCACATGACGTAGTCGACGAGGTCCTCCGGGGTGAGGGTGCCGCCCAGGTAGGCGGTCCACACGTTCGGATCCTCCAGGAGCCTGAGCAGGGCGTTGCCGATGAGGTGGGTGGTGGGCTCGTGTCCGGTCTCCCACAGCAGTGACAGCGCCTCCACCGCCTCGTCGTCGGTGAGCCCGTTCGGGTGGGCGAGCAGCCAGCTGGCGACGTCCTCCCCGGGGTCGGCGCGCTTGCGGGCGACGAGGCCCCTGAAATACGAGCGAATCGCCGGGGCCGCGTGCTCGGCCCGGTCCGGTCCGCCGCTCCACAGCCGCAGGGTGAGGTCGGCCAGCAGGTGGCCGTAGGCGTCGGGCAGACCGAAGAGCTCGTTGAGGACGAGGGCGGGCAGCGGGGCGGCGAACCGGCCGATGAGGTCGGCGGATCCGTCCGCGGCGACCCGGTCGAGCAGGTGCACGGCCGCGCGTTCGACGACCGGGACCAGCTGGGGCGTGCCCACCCTGGCCAGGGTGTCGACGATGGCCGTGCGCAGTCGCCGGTGCTCCTCACCGTCGTGGGCGAGGGCGCCGCTGCGGGCCGGAGCGGCGCCGCCCGGGCTCCACGGACGCGGATCGGCGGAGAAGCGGGTCTGGTCGCGCAGTACCTGGAGGTTCTCCTTGTAGCCGAGCAGGAGCCAGCCGGACACGCCGGGGCTGATCTCGACCGCGACCAGGCCGCCGTGGCGCTCGCGCAGCCGGGACCAGGGCATGTCGGCGCCGACGCCTACGTGGAGGGGCAGGGCCGCGCCCCCGCCGCGGGGACAGCGGTCGGCGCCCGCCCCTCCGGGCGGGGTGCCGCCCCGGTCGTCGGCCGCGGTTTCCTGGCGCATGAAGACTCCTCAGTGGCTGCGGATGCGAGGCGACGGTACGCTCCGCGTGTTTCCGTGTGACTTCCAGGAGGAAAGCTGCACCTTTCCGCACCAGTCACCGGACACCACGAGCGGCCAATGCGGAAGTACCCGTCACGACGCCCGATGGCGGCGTCGCCACCGCACCGGTGACGTTCCACGCGGCGCACGGCGGCGGGGCGGCGGTGCGGCGGCCGATAGGATGGCCCGTTGGCTCCATCACCACCCGAACGGAGAACCACGTGGGCAGGAAGGGTCGCGGACGGCGGCGCACCGGCGGCCGGGCCGCCGGGGGCGCCACCGATGCCTGGGCCGGTCCGTCGGCCGGGGACTCCCCCGCCGAGGTGGTGTCCGGAGCGGTCGACGCGCTGGTGCTCGGCCGCGACGGTGGGGGCGTGGACCTGGCCGCGGCACGGCTGGCCGACACCGAGGACCCCGTGTGGGCCGACGCGGCGGGCCGCGCGGTCCTCGACGCCCTGCTGGAGGCGGTCGCCTCGGCGTGGACGCGCGGATGGCAGCCCGCCGAGACCGTGCGCCAGGCGGGCCGGGTGCTCGGCCCGGTGGCGGCGTCGGTGTGCGCGGACGCGGTGACGGCCGACCTGGCCCGCCACTCCCCCGCCGAGGTGGATCCCCGGTGGAGCGCGCAGGTGCGCGAAATGGGGGTCTCGGCCTCCTGGGGCGGGGCCGAGGGGTACCTGGCGCATGTGGGCGCCGAGCACGGGCTGCTGCGCTTCGAGGCGGTGGAGACGGCGCTGCGGCTGCTGGCCGCGCTGCGCGTGCTGCCGCCGATGCGCCGCCTGTGCCCGCCTCCGGGAGCTTTCCGGCCGGGCCTGGAGGGCGCACCGCGTGCGGCGCACGCGTCGGTGGACCAGACCAAGCTGGCCCGGGTGCGCGCGCTGCTGGCCAAGGCCGAGTCGACGGAGTTCCCCCGGGAGGCGGAGGCCCTGAGCGCACGCGCGCAGGAGCTGATGGCCCGGCACAGCATCGACCGGGCGCTGCTGGCCGAGGAGCCCGGGCAGGCGTCGGAGGCCGCGGCGGGGCGGCGGCTTCCGGTGGACGCGCCCTACGACGAGCACAAGGCGGTGCTCCTGCACGAGGTCGCCGAGGCCAACCACTGCCGGGCCGTGTGGCACCAGGAACTGGGGCTGTGCACGGTGATGGGCTTCCCCGGGGACGTGGAGGCGGTGGACCTGATGTTCACCTCGCTGCTGGTGCAGGCCGAGACGGCGATGCGGGCCAGCGGCGCGGAGCGGGACCGGTCCGGCAGGGCGGCGGGCCGTGCCTTCCGGGAGTCGTTCGTGTCCGCGTTCGCGGTACGGGTGGGCGAGCGCCTGGTGGAGTCGGCCCGCACCGCTGAGCGGGACGCCGCGGCCGAGACCGGGACGGACCTGGTTCCGGTGTTCGCCGCCCGCGAGCGCGAGGTGGAGGCGGCCGTGGCCGAGGCGTTCGGGGAACTGACCTACTCGCGGGTGCGCGGCCCCTCCAGCGCGGACGGCTGGCACGCGGGCCGTGCGGCGGCCGACGCCGCGTCCCTGGGAGCGCGTCCCCCCGTCCACGGCCGCTGACCCGGCGGTGCGGCCCCGCCCACTGTTCGGGGAGGTGGGGCCGCCTACCGCGGTTGGGCCGGTGCCGGCGAGCCGGACGACCCGTTACGGGTTCGGCGGACGCCCGGCGCCGCACCTACCCGGTGCGGGTGGAGCCCACCACCTTCGTGGCCGGGCACGGCGTCCCCGCCCCATCCTCCAGGAGGCTGGGGCGGGGACGCCCTCGCGCCCACGGCTTCGCGGGGGTCTCCGCGCCGGCACGGTGCACCGGGCGGTCGGGAGCCCGAAGCACTACAGAAGGGTGGACCAGTAGGTCCAGAACGCCTGGCCGACCAAGCCGGTGATCGCCAGTCCCCACAGGGTGAGAACGACGGTGTGGCTGCGGGCCAGCAGATCCACGGGACGGCGCAGCCGGGAAGGCGTGGGCAGGTGTGCCGAGCGCACGTTGTGCAGGGTGACGTACCAGAAGAGCGGGATCGTCACCGCCCACACGACCACGCAGTACGGGCACAGCGCGCCGATACGGTACAGGCTCTGGAAGATCAGCCAGTGCACGAGGACGACCCCGAACAGCACGCCCGCCTGGAGGCCGATCCAGAACCAGCGCCGGAACCGGGCGCCCGCCAGGAGCGCGGCGCCGACGGTGGCGACCACGGCGAAGCAGGCGACGCCGACGACCGGGTTCGGGATCCCGAACACCTCGGCCTGCGGGGTGGCCATGACGGTGCCGCAGGACAGCACCGGGTTGACACTGCACGCGGGTACGTGCCCGGGGTCGGCCAGCACCCTGATCTTCTCGACCAGCAGGGCCGCCGCCGCGAGGAGCCCGACGGCGCCGCCCAGGGCGAGCAGCCACGGCAGGGCACGACTGATGACGGCGACCCCGGCCCCGGGCGGCGGGGGCCCTCCTTCGCTCGCCGTGGTGGGGGCGCTCATCCCTCCAGCTCCGCGTCGATCCTCGCCGAGAGCACCTCGTAGGTGGGCATGCTCGGGGTCGGGCGTCCGTTGACGAAGATGGTCGGGGTGCCCTGGACGCCGAGGGCGACGCCGTCCTCGAAGTCGGACCTCACCCGCTCCAGGGTTTCGGGGGACTCCATGGTCCGGACGAACTCGGCCATGTCCAGGCCCAGGTCCTCGGCGAAGCCCACGAACACCTCGGCCTGGGACTCCTGGGACTCGCCCCACTCGGCCTGGGTCTCGTACATCCGGACGTACATCTCCTCCAGCGCGCCCTGCTGGGCGGCGGCCTCCACCGCCGCGGCGGCGGGCTCGGAGTTGGTGTGTCCGGGCAGGGGGAAGTAGCGGATGACCATGTTGATCCGGCCGTCGTAGTCCTCGCGGATCTGCTCCATGACGGGGAACTGGGCGCGGCAGGCCTCGCATTCGAAGTCGAGGAACTCCACGACCGTCACCGGGGACTCCTCCACCTGGTCGAGGTAACGGCTGTTCTCGCGTACCAGCAGTTCAGCGGGTGCGACGGGTGCGGTCGTGGGGTCCTGGCCGGCGGGGCCGCCCGGGGCGGCCGGGGCGCTGGTGGCGCTGTCGCGGTCGTCGATGGCGATGAGGAGGCCCATGCCGATGACGGCGACCAGGATCAGGCCGAGGGTGATGCCGAGGTTCTTGCTCATGTGGATGTCCTGGGGTGTGGGGCGCACGGGAGGGCGCCCGAGAACGGTCGTGGAGAAGTGGCCGCGCCCGTTGGGCGGGCGCGGGCCGGCCCCGCACGAGGTGCGGAGGCGGCGGATGACCGTGTTCTAGACCCGTTGGACGCAGAGCAGCGTCAGCAGCCCGTAGCCGTGGGGGGCTGCCGGGCTTCGGTGGAGGGGGCGCGGTACCGGGCCGGGCCGTGGGGCCGACGACAGCGCGAGGGTGAGGGCGGCGCCGAGGGCGACGAGGAACAGGGGTGAGGCGGCGGGCAGCCCGTGCCCCTCAGCCGCCTCGCACGGGTGCGTGAGGCCTTGCACGGGGATCCCGGCCGAGGCCGCGGGAGACTCCTGTGTCTGCTCCGGGCAGTCGACCGCCGCGAGGGAGGAAGCCGCGGCCTGCGGTGCGGCGCTGTGGCACAGGGCGCACAGGAAGCACATGACCACCAGGAAGACCAGCGGCACCGCGAGGGTGCGCTGTCGCCGTGTGCGGGTGTGCCCGTCCATGCAAGGAACTGTAGCGGCGGCTCCGCCGAGACGTGCGACGGATACGGGATAAGGAGGACCACCGCGAGACCGGCGGTAGGACCGTGGCCCCGTCGGCCTCCGCCGTGCGGCCCGCGCCGAGGCGCGGAGATGGCACAGCGGTGCGTCCTCGCAACGTTCGTCGCCGAGCTCCTTAGGTAGGGTTTGTGCCGTGTTGGCGATGATCCCGAGGCGACGGTGGCGACCCGGACCGTGGTCCGTGCTGCTGTCGCTGCTGTTCGTCGCCCACTTCCTCTGCGCCGCCGGCGCTGTGGACACCGTCGCCGCGGCGGAGACCGACGGGAGCACCGCCGTTGCCGGATCGGCGTCGGCGGTGGTCGGCTCTCCCGTCTCCGGCGGCTCCGCCGAAGGGCACCATCTGTGTCAGGCGGATCAGAGTGCCGGCGCCGACCAGCGCACCTCCGCGGCCGCGGAGGCCGTGCTGCTGGGTCTCGGTACCGGCACGGCCCTGCTGAGAGCGCCCCTTCCACGTACGATCCCGTGGCGGCCCTCGACCGCCGTCGCCGTTCCCTGGAGCGGGACGCGGCTGCTCTTCTCCCTCTGCGTCCAGCGGATCTGACCGGCTCTCCCGAACCCCCGGCCTGTTCTCCGCGCGGAGCCGCCGCACCGCGGCCTCCTGTCCGTACCGGACACGTCGACGTCCACGGCCTCGGCCACCACCCCTTCCCACCCCCGGCTTCCTTCCGGGCATTCCCTGTTCTCGCGTAACAGCGATCCCGAAACCCCAGACGGAGAGACCACGATGACGGGAACCACCCCTCCCACCCCGAACAGACGCCTCGCACTCGGCCTGCTCACCCTCGGTGTACTGGGTGCGACCGCGTGCTCGACCCCCGAAACCGAGACCTCGGGCGGCGAGGAGCCGCAGAACACCGCCAACCCGCTCACCGTCCGGATCTCCCCCGAGGACGGCGCGGCCGACGTCCGGCCCGACCTGCCGATCACCGTCGAGGCCGAAGGAGGCACCCTCACCGACGTGCGGGTCGCGACGGCCGGACAGGAGGGTTCCGGTGCCGACGAGATGACCGGTTCCCTCAACGACGACAGGACCGAGTGGACCAGCGACTGGACGCTGACCCCCGGCGCCGACGTCACGGTGACCGCCACCGCCGAGACCGCCGACGGAGAGAGCACCGAGGTCACCAGCGCCTTCTCCACACTCGCCGCCACCGAGGGCCGGCGCCTGGAACTGCGGTCGAACTTCCCCACCAGCGGCCAGACCGTCGGCGTGGGCATGCCCGTCATCGTCGAGTTCGACCTGCCCGTGCAGAACAAGGCGCGCGTGGAGTCGGCGATGGAGGTGATCTCCGAGGAACCGGCACAGGGGGCCTGGAACTGGTTCGGCGACCAGACGGCGGTCTTCCGTCCCCAGGAGTACTGGCGGCCCCACCAGAACGTCACCGTGAACCTGCGCCTGGCCGGCGTCCAGGCGAGCGACGGCGTCTACGGCATCGAGAACCACCAGCTCGACTTCACCGTCGGCCGGTCCCAGATCAGCACCATCGACGAAGACACCCACCGCATGACCGTCGAGCGCGACGGACAGCAGGTCAAGGACTTCCCCACCAGCATCGGCAAGGCCGACGTCGAGAGGTACACCACCACCAGCGGCGTCCACCTCACCATGGAGAAGTACGAGGACCTGGTCATGGACTCCTCCACCGTGGGCGTCCCGGTCGACAGCCCCGAGGGCTACAAGCTCGAGGTCCAGTACGCCGTCCGCTTCTCCGACAGCGGCGAGTTCACCCACGCCGCCCCGTGGAACGACCGGCTCGGCGAGGCCAACCTCAGCCACGGCTGCCCCAACCTGGCCACCGCCGACGCCCGGTGGTTCTACGAGAACTCCTACATGGGCGACCCGCTGATCGTCACCGGAACCGACCGCGAACTCGAAGTCGACAACGGATGGGGCTACTGGCAGCGCTCCTGGGACACGTGGCTGGCCAACAGCGCCACCGGCACGGCCGACGACACCGGAGAGCCCGGTACTCCTGGCTCCCCGCACGGTGAGACCGAGTAGGGCGGCCCGGACCGGCCGGGGCCCGCAGCGGGCCCCGGCCCCCGCGCATCAAATGTTCGTCCGGCCGGAGGAGCGTCCGGGACGCCCGGCGCGGCTCCCGGCCCGGGAACGCCGTGTCCTCCCCGCCGAGCAGAGCCGCGGAGGAGGCGAACTCATCTCCCGCCCACCCGAAGAGGGGTCATCGACTCCCTGAACCGCGCTTTGCCGTCCTCGGCCCGAAGAGCACCCCGGACCGTGCCGTGTCCGTGACTGCTTGGCCGGCTACCCCTGCGGACCTACGGCTGCGACCGGCGGAACACAAGACCTACGGGGAGTACACGACCACGCTCCGCGGGGAGACCAACGAAGCGACCCAGAAATCACCACCTGCGCAAGGACGCCTTCACACAGCTCTTTACCGACGAGCGCGTCGGCGAGCAGATTCGGCCCGACAGGGCTCAGGCGTGCGGACAGCACATCCGGACTCGTCAACGCCGCTCTCCGCAGCAGGGTGCGCTTGGAGGAAGCTGCTACGGAACATGTGGGCAGAGTGGTCGATCCTCTGGTCCGCGACCGGCGCGAACGTGCCGGCACGCAAGAGTGCGAGACGGGCTTCCTTGACACGCAGAACCGGCGCTGACCATATGACACAGCGCCGGGAGGCTGGTGTGTCCCGCGTTCTCCGGAGTCGGATTTCTGCATTCCAGGCCCCACTCTCATCCTGCGTGGCCCGGAGAGCCCGACCGTGGTGCCTTCTGAGGCACCACGTCAGTGGATCTGCTCCTCCGGGCCGGGGTGCGAAACGTTGTGCTGGACCGGACGCACGGACATTCCCCCGTCCACGGGCAGCATGACCCCGGTGATCCAGGGTGCCTGGGACGACAGGAGGAAGGCCACCGCCTCGGCCACGTCCCGCGGCTCCCCCATCCTCTGCATGGGGTAGCTCTCCTCCACCTGTTCGATGGGGAGGCGGATGATCGAGTCGGCGAACTCCGTCCTGACGAACCCCGGTGCGACCGCGTTCACCCGCACTCCGGGGGCGAGCTGTTCGGCCAGGTCGGCTGTCAACTGGTTGAGCGCGGCCTTGGTCGCGGAGTAGGCGGGAAGCCGGGCGGTCCCCGCCGCCGCTATGGTCGAGACCACCACGACGGAACCGCCGTTCTCCCTCATCCAGCGCTCCCACGCCAGCTCAACGTAGCTCAGGGCCCCGAGGACGTTGGTCTCGAACATGTGGCCGACCATGTCCGGGTCCAGTTCCACGGCCGGCGTCTGACCCGTCGGGTTGATGGCGGTGTTGTAGACCAGCATGTCCAGGCGTGAGAAGTGGTCCAGCACTCCTTCCACCGCCGCCTCCCGCTCCTGCTCCTTGCGGCTGTGGGCCCGCAGCCCGATCACCCTGCCGCCCGTCCTCTCCCGGATCCGCTCACAGGCCTCATCGAGCGAGTCCTCGTTCCTACCGGTGATCGCGACGTCGGCACCCCGGGCGGAGAGCGCGTACGCCACCGACAGCCCGATCCCCCGGCTGCCCGAGACCACCAGCGCGGCCCTGCCGGTCAGCACGCCCCTCTCGTACCAAGGCGTGTCCACACCCGTCTCGTCCATTTCCGCTCACTCCCTTCCTCGTGGTCCACATCCACCCGCGCGGATTCGACGCATCCCCACGTGCATGGGAGGGCACGGAGGGCGGGTCCACCCTTCGGCGTGGCCGGGACACGGAACCGAGACCAGGGGTCCGGAAGCGTCCCGTTTCGCGGGCGCATAGGTGCCTTTTCGGTACGGTACAAAAAACGAACATAAATCAATCTTTGATTTACGCGTGAGTGCTACCCCGGAAGGCTCCCCGCAATCCCCGGGAGGAATGTATTGTGAGTACTGTTGATGCCGGTGAGGAAGCAGTTATCTGTTGTTTCGGTGAACGACGCCGAGGCCGGGCGGCCGTTTCGCCGTGGTGGTGCGCGAGCCCTCCACCGAACTCCAACACCATGACTCCTCCGGTGACGCACAAGGGGAGCGGAAAGAACGCCGGTGTGGTCAGAGGTCCGGCAGGGCCGGGCGGCTCACCGGATCGATCTCGCCGCTGCCCTCCGACGGCGAGACGGCGTCCTCCAGAAAGGGCACGCCCACCAGGTGGTGGCCGCTGGCGAGTTCGATCGGGCTCAGATCGACATTCCCCGTGCTGCTGGCGCCTTCGCGCTCTTGGTCCCCACTGGTCTTCAATACGCAGGTCGACCCGGTCGAGAAGTGGGAGAATCGCTGGCCGTAGAGTTTTCCTCCCATTCTCCACGCACCCCTGGCGAGGACGAGAAACACCGCTTGGCTGCGACCGCGCCGTTCGAACAAGGCAGCCTGTCCCAGACCGAGGTCGCTCCCGGGCTCGGTGCGACCGAACAAGCCGTTCACAAGTGGCACAAGGCACGGAAGGCCCAAGGCCCCCGAGACTCTGGCCAGGCGCCTGGTGGAGTCGGTCCGCACCGCTGGGCGGGACGCCGCGGCCGGAACCGGGACGGACCTGGTTCCGGTGTTCGCCGCCCGCGAGCGCGAGGTGGAGGCGGCCGTGGCCGAGGCGTTCGGGGAGCCGACCTACTCGCGGGTGCGCGGCCCCTCCAGCGCGGACGGATGGCACGCGGGCCGTGCGGCGGCCGACGCCGCGTCCCTGGGAGCGCGTCCCCCCGTCCACGGCCGGCCGAGCGTCTTCGTGTACGGCTCGACCGGTGAGCACCTCATGACGGTCAGCGGGGACGACGGCGGATTCGTCCATACCTTCGACGCACTCGGCGAAGGGATCCCCCGGTCCAACGGCGGCCGACCTTCCGAAGACCGCCTCGGTTCGCGGTCCGGAACGCTCCGTTCCTCGTCAGGGCCTCCCTCACCCCCGGCACGGGGCAGGTTCCGCTGCCGGAGGGGTGCGCGGCACCGAACACCCAGAGCGACGCGGACTTCCGGTCGGTGGTTCCCGCAGACGGCACGGTTGTCGACCAGCGCCGTGATGGGTTCCGCCGAGGTACACGGCGGGCCGTCACGGCTCAGCGCCCTCTTCGAGAAGGTCCGTGCGAAGAGCCTGCAGAAGCTTCCTGATGGTGCCGCCCATATCCACGTCCGGATCGATCAGCCAGAGGGTCTGGAGCCCGTCGCCAAGCGCGTGGAGCGCGGTCGCCAAAACCTCGGCGTCGATTCTGGACGTGAGTGTGCCGGACTCCTGCATCCGCCGGACGGCTCTGGTCAGGAGGTGATGGCCTTCGACACGGCGCTCGGTGAAGAAGTCGTGCGCCTCATGCGACGGATCCGCGGCTTCGACCACCAGCGCCGAGTAGAGCTCGACCAGCCCGGGGACGTCGGCGTTCGAGTCCAGCAGGGCGGCGTAGCGGTCAAGAGGATGGAGCGGTGACCGCGTGGTCGCGGCGGCGACGTCCGCCCGCGAACGGGCCGCGTCGAGCTCGTCACGCCTTCTCAGGACCTCCACGAAGAGCCGTTCCTTGGTACCGAAGTGGTGCAGTACGCCGGCAGGGCTCAGGCCGACCGACTCGGCGATCCCCTTGACGGAGGTACCGCGGTATCCGTGGTGGGAGATGAGGTCCAAAGCGGCGGACAGGATCTCTTCACGCTTCGCCGCGCTCTTGCCGTACGGGCCTCGCCGATTCATGAGCACATCCTACGACTGAACGGCGTTTGGTTTTAAAAACCGAACGCCGTATAGTTTTCGTACCCTCCATCGAGCAAGCGCCGCTCCCGACCACGTCGGCTCGAAGCGCTCACCGCCTTCGGTGGTACCTGTCAGGCAAGGATGACCAATATGGACTACCGCGAGTACCGGCGGCTGGTGAAGCAGTACCGGGCCGAGGCGAAGCAGCGCTTCGCCGATCTCAAGGACCGGCGCAGGCAGCGCCGAGGCGCGACCATCACCGAGCGCCTGGACGCGCGCCGCGCAGAACGGGCCGAGACCGCGGCCTGGCACGCCGAGGTGAGGAGTGCCGCTCCCCGCCGCGAACGCAAGGCCCGAAGGAAGGGCTACAAGGCGTTCCGCAAGCGCCAGCACCGATGGATCAAGCTCACCGCCATGGGCGTGGTCGTCGCGCTGATCGCGAGTGCGCTGGGCTCCTGGTACTACACCGCGACGCGCCCCGCGACGGAGGATCAGGCCTCCGCACGGGACCACTCCCTGCAAGTCGCCGACCAGGTCATGGCCGAGGGACTGGTCCTGCTCGAGAATGAGGGGAACGTGCTTCCCCTGGCGGACCGAAGGGTCAGCGTCTTCGGGGCGAGCGCGGCCGCCCCCGTCTACGGCGGAGGAGGAGCGGGCGGTATCTCCTCCGTAGGCGCTCAATCGCTCTTCAGCGCGTTGGACGGCGCCGGCATCGACTATGACGAGACCGTACGCGACGTTTACGGCAACCACGCGGAGAGCGGCGAGGCTTCGACCGAGGTGTACGCCGAGCCCGAGGCCGGCGTCATCGACGAACTCCTGCCGGCGGCCAAGGGGTTCTTCGTCACCTCACCGACGGAGATGCCCGTCGAGCACCTCTCCGAACCGATCCTCTCCGGCGCCCGCGAGCACGCCGACACCGCGGTCTACGCGGTCGGCCGGGCCGGGATGGAGGGCAGGGACTTCACTCCAGGTGACCTGCGCCTGACCGAGGACGAACGCGCCACCCTGGAACTGCTGGACTCGACCTTCGATCACGTGGTGGTCCTCGTGAACAGCGCCAACGCGATGGAACTCGGCTTCCTGGAAGAGTACGAGCGCGTCGATGCCGCCTTGTGGATCGGCGGTCCGGGCGAAACCGGCATGAACGCCGTGGCCCGTGCTCTCACCGGTGAGGTGAACCCCTCGGGCCGTCTCACCGACACGTACGTGTACGACATCGACTCCCATCCCGCCGTCGTCAACACCGGCGACTTCCAGTACGTCGACGATGCCGGCGAGCCCGTCGGCCGCTACTTCACCAACCACCTCGAAGGCATCTACACCGGCTACCGCTACTTCGAGACCTTCGTTCCCGAGGCGGAGTACGACGACGTCGTGCAGTACCCGTTCGGGCACGGCCTGTCCTACACGGAGTTCGAGTGGTCCGATACCCGTATCCGGGCCGACGAGCAGACCGTGACCGCGCGGGTCAGCGTCACCAACACCGGTGACGTCCCTGGCCGGGAGGTCGTACAGGTCTACTACGACGCCCCTTACACCCCGGGGGAGACCGAGAAGTCCGCGACCGTGCTCGGCGGGTACGCCAAGACCGATCCGCTCACACCAGGAGAGTCGCAGACCGTGACCGTCTCCTTCGACACCACGTCGATGGCCTCGTTCGATGACCGCGATGCCCAGGCGTGGGTGCTGGACGAAGGCGACTACGGGATCCGCGTCGCCCGGAACGTGCACGACACCGTGAACGACGCGACCTACGACCAGCCCGAGCGGCTCGTCATCGACACCGACGCCACCACAGGAAGCGAGATCACCAACCGGTTCGACGACGCACGGGGCGATCTGACCTACCTGTCGCGCAGCAGCCCCGAAGAGACCTTCCCGTCGGCTCCGGACGAAGGCGATCTGCGCATGCCCGACGGACTGCTCGAGAACGACTACGAACTCGAGGTCGATCCGGCTGCCTCCGAACCCGTCACCGGCGCGGACAACGACCTGGAGCTCGCCGACCTGAGGGGTGCCCCGATGGATGACTCCCGATGGCAGGCCTTCCTCGACCAGCTCACCGAGGACGAACTGGTCGAACTGTCCGGGAACGGCGGCTACTGGTCCGTGGGGATCGAGCGCCTGGGTGTGCCGGCCACGACGATGTACGACGGACCGGCCAGCATCCGCAACTTCATCGGACACTGGGCCACGGTCGCCTTCCCGACTCCGGTGGTGCTCGCGGCGACCTGGAACGACGAGCTCGCACTCGAGGTCGGCCGGGCGATGGGCGCTGAGGCGCAGTCATACGAGGTCGACGCGGTCTACGGGCCCTCGCTCGATCTGCACCGCTCCCCTCTGGGCGGCCGCAACTTCGAGTACTTCTCCGAGGACCCGCTGCTCACCGCGCGGATCGGCGCCCAGTACGTGTCCGGTATCCAGTCGCAAGGCACCGTGGCCGTGATCAAGCACTTCGCGGGCAACGTCCAGGAGACCAACCGGGCCGCGATGGGCCTGTACGTGTGGACGACCGAACAGGCGTGGCGGGAGATGCACCTCAGACCCTTCGAGGCCGCGGTCAAGGACGGCGGCGCGCACGGAGCGATGACCGCGTTCAACCGCATCGGAACCACCTGGGCCGGCGGCAGCGAAGCACTGCTCACGGACGTGCTCCGCGGCGAGTGGGGGTTCGAGGGCTTCGTCATCACCGACGCCGGCATCATCGGCCAGGGAAGCCACTTCGACGCGCGGCAGGCGGTCGAGGCGGGCAACGACATGATCCTCGGGCTCCTCGTCGACCTCCCCGGGGACGGCTCCTACGAGGAGGAGCTCCAGTCCTACCTCGAAGAGGACAGGGCCGGTACGCTCACCGCCTTGCGCGAGTCGGCGCACCACATCCTGTACTACGTTCTGCAGACGAACAGGATCTGACATGGCAGAGACGACTCCCCTGCGGCACACCAAGACCGTGGAACGCCTCTCCCTCGCGGAGAAAGCCACCCTCACCTCGGGCGCCAACTTCTGGAACACCGAGTCCATCGGCCACGCGGGCGTACCGTCGATCATGCTGACCGACGGCCCGCACGGCGTGCGCAAGCAGGGCGGGAAGTCCGACCACCTCGGACTCAACGCCTCACTTCCGGCGACCTGTTTCCCGACGGCCGCGGCCCTGGCCCAGAGCTGGGACGTCGACCTGGTGGAGCGGGTGGGCCGGCTGCTCGGCGCCGAAGCACGCGGTGCCGGAGTCGCGGTGCTGCTCGGACCGGGCCTGAACATCGTGCGCAATCCACTCGGGGGACGCTCCTTCGAGTACTTCTCCGAGGATCCTCGGCTCTCGGGCGATCTCGCCGCCGGCATGGTGCGCGGCATCCAGTCCACGGGCATCGCGGCCTGCCCCAAGCACTTCGCCGTCAACGGCCAGGAGCACCTGCGCATGTCGATCGACGAGGTGGTCGACGAGCGCTCGCTGCGCGAGATCTACCTCGAAGGGTTCCGCCGAGTCGTCCAGCAGGCCCGGCCACGTACCCTCATGACCTCGTACAACAAGGTCAACGGCACCTACGCGAACGAGAACACGCACCTGCTGGTCGACATCCTGCGCGACGAATGGGGCTTCGACGGCGTGATCGTCACCGACTGGGGCGGCAACCACGACAGGATCGCCGGCCTCCTGGCCGGCAACCAGCTCGAGATGCCGTCCTCGGGCGGCGTCACCGACCAGCAGATCATCGACGCCGTGCGCTCGGGGCGGCTCGACGAAGCCGTCCTCGACCACGCGGTCGACGATCTCATCGCACTCGCGCTGGAGACCTCGTCAGCGCTCGACGGGGCGGAACCGGTCGATCCGGACGCCCAGCACCGCGCCGCCGTCGAGGCCGCCCGACGCTGTCTCGTGCTCCTGCGGAACGACCCCGGGACCGATCGGGATCCCCTCCTCCCACTGTCCCCCTCCGCACGGGTGGCGGTGATCGGAGACTTCGCCGAGACACCCCGCTACCAGGGCGCCGGTTCGTCGCTGGTCAACCCCACCCGGGTCGACGACGCCCTCAGCGCGTTGCGCTCCGGTGCCGTCGAGGTCGTCGGGTTCGCTCGCGGGTTCCACCGGTTCGGCAAGCCGAGCCGGAAACTCGCCGACCAGGCCCTCGCACTCGCCGGTCGTGCCGACACCGTGCTGCTCTTCCTCGGGCTGGACGAGTCGAGCGAGGCCGAAGGGGTGGACCGCGAGCACCTGCGGCTGCCCACCAACCAGCTTGCGCTCGTGGAGCGCCTGACGCGGGTCCATGACCGCGTCGTGGTCGTGCTGTCCGGCGGCGCTCCGGTCGAGCTGCCGTTCGCCGAGGACGTCGCCGCGATCCTGTACGCCTCGCTCACCGGGCAGGGCGGGGGAACGGCCGTCGCCGACGCGCTCACCGGCCGCCACAATCCGGGCGGCAGGCTCGCCGTGACGTTCCCCATGAGCTATACGGACGTACCCTCCGCGGGCACGTTCCCCGGCCGCGAGCGCACCGCCGAGCACCGCGACGGCATCTTCGTGGGATACCGGTACTACTCCATCCGGGACGTGGCGGTGCGCTTCTGCTTCGGGCACGGGCTGAGCTACACCACATTCGAGTACTCGGACCTCGAAGTAGACCTGCGGGCCGACGGTGGGACGGCCACGTTCACCGTCCGCAACACCGGGGCCAGGACCGGCCGTGAGGTCGCCCAGCTCTACGTCACTCCGGAGGCGACCGCGGTGCCGCATGCCGGAACCGAGCTCGCGGGCTTCGCCTCCGTCGAGATCGAACCAGGGCATGAGCAACGGGTCGAGATCGCGCTTGACGGCCGCGCGCTGGAGTACTTCGATGTCGGCACAGGCGGATGGTGCCGGTATGGCGGACCGTACTCGATCAGGGTCGGGGCGTCGGTGGAGGACGTACGGCTGGCGGCGACGGCCGTCGTCGACGGTGACAGCGACCGCATTGCTCGGATCGGCACCGGGGCGACCGCGAGGAGCCGGGCGGAGGGCGCGTACGCGACGGGGGATGTTCAACGGGTCAGCGACACCGAGTTCGCCGCGCTCCTCGGCCGGCCGGTTCCGACTTCGTCATGGGACCCGGAGGCACCGCTCGGACTCGACGACACCGTCACCCAGTTGCGCCACGCCAACCTGTTCGGGCGAGGTGTGCTGGGACTGCTCCACACGGTTCGCCGCGCCCTGCGGGCCATCGGGCGGCCACACGCCGCGAACAACGTCATGTTCCTGGTGAACATGCCGTTCGCCAAGATCGAGGGGTACACGGGCGGAAAGGTGTCGCGGTCGGCTGTCGAACGCTTCCTGCGCTGGGTCAGCCGGCGGTGAGCCGTACAGGTGGAGCCGCACAAGTGCGCGACCGGTTCGCAGAGCCTCCTCAACGCTGTGCGAGTTCTCTGGCTGTTCAGCAGGCTGGCGGCCCGACGACTCGCCAGGAGGATCCGGCGGCCACGCCGCGAGGGCGTTGAGAGCTCATCTCAAAAGCCACCAGCATGCTTGGACAGGTGCTTGTAACAGACGAGGAGGCGGGCGATGCCGGGCACGGCGAGGAAGGTGGAGGCCGTACGCTCCCAGCGCACGTTCAGCCTGCGGTAGGAGCCCGGCCAGGCGATGGAGCGCTCGATCTTGTACCGGTGCCGCCCCAGACGTTGGGAGGACTCGATGCCGGGGCGGGCGATGCGCACCCCGGTCCCACGTTCGCGCAGCCGGCGGCGCCGGTCACGGGAGTGGTGGGCCTTGTCGCCATGAGGCTTGGCCGCGGTGATCGCGCGGACCGGCGGCAGGCCTTGTTTGTCGCACAGCAGGTGGAGCTTGGCGCCGGGTTTGCCCCTGTCGGTGGGGTTTGGCCCCGTGCTCTCCCCCCGGCTTGGCGCGGATCGACCGGGAGTCGACGGTGGTGCGGGACCAGTCCGGCAGGGCGCGCCTGCCCAGCTCGTCCAGGAGGGCCTGGTGGATGCGGGTCCACAGGCCCCTCTCGGTCCAGGTCTTTCCACCAGCGGTGCGCGGTGGCGCGGGTGACACCGAACAGGCCGTCGGCCTTCTCCCAGGAGCAGCCCGAGACCTGGACGAACAACCCGGTGGTCAGTGCCGCTCTCCGGTCCGCGCGGGGCCGGCCGGTTTTTGGCGCGGGTGGCAGCAGGGATTGGACGATCTCCCCGAGGCCGTCGGGCATGGGCCAGGACGAGGCCGCCCCTTCCCCGCGGAAGGACCGGCCCGTGGAAGGCGCGGCCCTTCGCGCGGCCTCTCCATGGCACGAAAACCGGTGGCCGCGCGGCCGGTCCGGCCGGTAGAACCGGTGCATGCGCAAGTACCCCCGCACCCGGCACATCCGGGGTTCGCGCCTCCAGCCGGGCGACCACGACCTGTCCGCCGTCCCCTTCGGCGAGCTGGCGGGGCGGCACCTGGTCGTGGAGGAGAAGCTCGACGGCGCCAACGCCGGGATCAGTTTCGGTCCCGGCGGTGGGCTGCGCCTGCAGAGCCGGGGGCACTACCTGGCGGGCGGCCCCCGGGAACGGCAGTTCGCCCCGTTCAAGGCCTGGGCGGCGTCCGTGGCACCGCTGCTGTGGCCGCGCCTGGGCGAGCGGTACGTGCTCTACGGCGAGTGGATGTACGCCAGGCACACCGTGTTCTACGACGCGCTGCCCCACTACTTCTGCGAGTTCGACGTGCTGGACACCCACCACGACGTGTTCCTGTCCACACCGCGCCGCCGGGAACTGCTGGAGGGCACACCGGTGGTGTCGGTGCCCGTGCTGCACACCGGAGCCCTGGCGCGGCTGGAGGACCTGACCCGCCTGGCGGGCCCCTCCACCTGCCGCACCTCCGACTGGCGCCGGGCCCTGGCCGCGGCGGCGAGGGCGGGCGGCGCCGACCCCGACCGGGCCCTGGCCGAGAGCGAGGACTCCGACCACATGGAGGGCCTGTACGTCAAGGTCGAGGAGGGTGGACGCACCGTGGACCGGTTCAAGTGGGTGCGCGGCGGATTCACCACCGCCGTGCTGGACTCGGGTACGCACTGGCTGGACCGCCCGGTGATCGCGAACGGGCTGGCCGATCCGGAGGTGCTCTATGCGCGTGTTCGATGAGCTGTGCCCGGCGCCGCCGTACTGGGACCTGGACTGGGCGCGGGTGCGCGAGGCCCTTCCCTGGGTGCGCGACCTGACCGGCGTGGAGCAGGACCCGGTCCACCACGCCGAGGGGGACGTGGAGACCCACACCCGGATGGCGTGCGAGGCGCTCGCCGGCCTGTCCGCCTGGCGCGCGCGGCCGGTCGCCGAGCGGGTGAGGCTGTTCGCCGCCGTGCTGCTGCACGACGTCGCCAAACCGCTGTGCACCCGCCGAGGCGAGGACGGCCGGGTCACCGCGCACGGCCATTCGCGGCGGGGCGACCTGGTGGCGCGGCGCCTGCTGTGGGAGTCCTCCGAAACGGCCGGCTCCCGGCCGCGGGAGTCCTCCCACGCCGAGGTGGAGTGGCGCGAGCACGTGGCGGCCCTGGTCCGCCACCACCAGGTGCCCTTCTGGGCGCTGGAGCGGCCGGACCTGCGGCGGATCGCGTTCCGGGCGAGCCTGCTGGCGCGCAACGACGACCTGGTGCTACTGGCCACAGCCGACATCCTCGGCCGCCGCTGCGGCGACACCTCCGAGGTTCTGGAGAACATCGGCCTGTACGGCGAGTACTGCGCCGAGCAGCGGTGCCTGGACCGGCCGCGCGACTTCCCCTCCGACCACGCCCGGTTCTGGTTCTTCCGCAAGCCGGACCGCGACCCGGACTACGCCGCCCACGACGACACCCGGCTGACGGTGACCGTCATGTCGGGGCTGCCGGGAGCGGGCAAGGACACCTGGATCGAGCACGACCGCCCGGGTGTGCCGGTGGTGGGCCTGGACGCGCTGCGCGCCGAACTCGGTGTGCGCCCGACCGCGGACCAGCGGCCGGTGGCGGCGGCCGCCCACGAGCGCGCCCGCGAGCACCTGCGCGCGGGGCGGTCGTTCGTGTGGAACGCCACCAACGTCTCGCGGTCGATGCGCGACCGGTGCGTGGACCTGGCGGCCGCCTACCGGGCGCGCGTGGAGATCGTCTCCGTCGAGGCCCCGCCCCGGGTGCTGCGGGCCCGGCTGGACCGGCGGCGGTCGCCGGTCCCGGCCGCCGCCGTGGAACGCCTGGTCCGGCGCTGGGAGTGCCCGGACCCGACCGAGGCGCACCGGCTGATCCTGCGGGTCACCGGCTAGGACCCGCCCGGAGAGCGCTCCGCCGCCCGCCCGGCCGGGAGCGGAACAGGGCGAGTTTCGGCGTTTTCCCACGCGGGTACGCGCGGCGCGGTTAGCCTGGTGCCGTTTTGGCAGCTCGCCCACTTTCTGTGACGGGTCAATGACTGAGAGCATCTACTCCGCTGTACACGCGTGCCTGGACTGGGCCCGGACGATCGAGCCCCAGCCCGTCCTGGACCCCGACAGCCTGCTGTTCCTGCTGACGGCCCACATGGACGCCGGAGCGTCCGGTCCCGGTGACTGGTCCACCGCGGACGTCCACGGCATCGCCCGCACCGTCCGCGCCTGGGAGCGGGTACCCCGAGGCCTCCGGGACACCTGGCTTACCTGGTGCGACTTCCTGGTCGACCAGGGACGGCTCCTGTCCCCGGAGAGTCCGCGCGGACTGCGCGCGGCCATCGCCGAGGTGGACCTCACACCCGGCGGGCCTCCACCGGAGGAGCTGACCGACGGGGCGGCGCTGCCGATCCTGGACCGGCTCGGCGTCGGCGAGAACGGCAGGCCGGAGGCGGTGCCCCCGGTCATTCCGGCCGGACCGGTGGAACTGGACGCTGCGGCGCACCGGTGCCGGCCCCTGACCGACGCCGCACGGCTGGCGGAGTGGGTGGGCACGGGCAGGCCCCTGAGTTCCGGCGGCGACGGGGGCGACGCGTTCCTGGAGTGCGACGTCGAGGACGCGGCCACGGACCTGGACCTCTCCCCCGAGAGGGTGCCCGAGCTGTTCGCCGTGGCACGCGGCTCCGGCCTGTTGCGCACCACCTACACCCGCGTGCTGCCCGGCCGGGCGGCGCGGTCCTGGCTGGACGGGGACCCGGGTGCGGCCGCCGACGCCTGGGCCGACGCCCTGCTGACCATGGCCGAGCCGCACGGGGTGACGGTGTTCCTGCTGCTCACCGACCTGTTCGTGCACGGACAGGCGCGTACGCCCGCCCAACTGGCGCGGGTGTACGGGCCCGAGGTCGCGCTCGGCGGCGGAGACCCCGACGGACACGTCCACCAGGTACTGGAGGTACTGACCGGGCTCGGCGCGGTCGACCGGATCGCCGACGACCGCTTCCTCGTCACCCGGCTCGGCGACCACTTCATGGTCCGGCAGCTGCGCCGGTCGGGGGCCGACCTCGTGGTCACCCCGCCCGTGGCCGAGATGGACGCCGCACGGGTGCTCGACCTGCTGGAGGAGGGCCGTCCGGTGGACACCGAGGGACTGCTGGAGCGGTGGGTGGCCGCCCGCGACACCGAGAGCGCGGTGCTGGGGCTGTTCGAGGCCACCAGCACCCCCGAGGCCCGGTACCGCCGGAGGCGGGTGGCCCGGCTGCTCGCCGCCCTGGACGAGGCCCCGGTCCCCTCCCCGCCGCCGTACGCGCAGCACCCCGTCGACCACGGAGCACGGTGACCGCACGGCACGCGCGCCCGCCCGGTGCCCGTCCGGGCCACCGCACGCGGCCCCCTCCCCGCCCCGGCGCGGGCGGGGAAGGGGCCGTACGGTCAGTCCTTGACGACGAGTTCGTAGGCCAGGAGGTTCACATCCGGCATCGGTGTCCAGTCGCGTTCGGGTACCCGCTCGAAGCCGCGGGCGCGGTAGACGTACTGGGCCGAGACCATCTCGGGCAGGGTGGACAGCAGGAGCCTGGTGACCCCCTCCTCACGGGCCCGTTCGACGAGGGCGTTGACCAGGTCCCGGCCCACACCGCGCCCCCGGGCCTCGGGAGCTACGGCGAAGGCCCGGATCTCGGCCTCGTCGGCGTTGCGGGCGATCTCGCTCTCCGGCGACCAGGGTTCGAACATGATCGTCCCCAGGAGGCGTTGTTCCTCGTCGGCGGCTACCAGGATCTCACCGCGGCCGTCCGTTCCCAGGAGGCGCAGTGCCTCGACATAGGCCGGATTCGCGTCCAACAGGCCATCGGCCGTGTAGGCCATCACGCGCAGTTCGCTGACGGCGTTCATCTCATCGGGAAGTACTCGACGCACGATCATGCACGTCATTCAACATGATGAGGGGGTGCCCAGCGCCAGTCCGCCGCACCACCCGGAGGGTCGAAAACGTCACCGTGAGTGACTTTTTACGGAGGTTTATCCCCCGCCGCCATCACGGTGAAGGACCGGGTGGCGACGGACGCGGCGTGCCCGACCGGCACGCGTGCTCCGGCCGGGCGCCCTCCGTCAGGTCTGTCCGATGGCGCTGCACTCCTCGTCGGGCTCCTCGGTGCTCTCCCGGTCGTAGGCGTCCTCGGGCACGCCCTTGGGCCGCTCGCCCTCGGGGAACTCGTCGGGATAGGCGGGAGTGAAGGTGTACTCCTCCACGCAGTGCACGGGGCCCACGAAACGCCACCAGTTCGGCCACGCCTCCAGGGCCCCTCCTCCCACGTCGTAGAAGGACACCTCCCCGTGGTGCGTGGTGACCAGGCGCACCGACACCGGTTCACCGGGCCGGGCGACGGGGTGGACGATCGTGTACTCGGTGTGCACCGCCAGGTAGTCCTGGCCCCGGTCGTCGCGGGCCGCCTCGGCGCGCATCGCGCCGTCCACCTTCACGACGTCGCCGACGGGCTCGGCCGTCCCGGGCGTGAGGTTGAAGGGCACGTGACGGCTGTTGAGGTCGAATTCCTCGTTGTCGAGGTTGCTCATGTACCACTTCAGCGACTGGCCGGAGAGCAGCACGGTGAACTCGCTGTTGTCCCCGCCGAAGACCGCGTCCTGGTCCAGGTAGACGGCCTCCATGAGGTCCTGGGTCCGGGAGTAGGCCTGTGCCACCTGCTCTTCGGTGAAGGATCCGGCGGATGCGGCCTCGGGGGTGTCGAAGCCCTCGCCGTAGTCCTCGGCGGGACTCCCCGCGAAGGGCGCGTCGCGGTCGACCTGGTCGAAGGAGTCCATCGGGACCCCGGTGACCACGCTCTGCGCGTACCGGTCCAGGTCCTCCAGCGAGACACAGCCGGTGAGGGTGAGCGTGAGGAGCACCGCCGCGCAGGAGGCGGCGGAGGTGCGTCGTGACATGGGGGATGCCTTTGTTTCGTTCTCTGTGGGGTGAATGCGAACTTCGTTCGCTCTGGGAGTTTCTATCATCATGGTCGGACACACGCCGACTCCGCTCCCGGAGCGCCCCCGCGGCGCCGGCACCGGGCGGCGTGCGTTCTCGGAGGGTTGTCCACAGGCCCGGCGCACCGGATCCCCGATCGTGCCACCCTTCTTTCGAGGGGAGGCCCCGTGTCCGACCACGCGACCGATGACCACAGGCCCGTACCCGTCGTCCGCCTCTTCAGCGACGCGGCGGCACCCGCCCGGGGCGGCTGTCCGGAGCACCGCCGGATCAGGGCCGACCATTCCGTCGGCGGGGACGACCCCCGCGGGCACCCGGCGCCGCGCGACGCGCCCCTCACCTTCCTCGACGCCGCCTTGGACCTGGTCGAGCACAGGGGCTGGTCGGTCGCCAACGCGTGCGCGCACCTGTCCGTACCCGGCGAGCGGGGCCGCGGCGGCCCGGGAGGGCGGAGCACTCCACCGCACACGGGCCTGCTCGCCTGGATCCGGCACGCCTCACGGTCCTACCTGGACGCCCTGGCCCGGGACGAGGAGCGCGACGGCCTCCGGCGCGACCCGGTCTTCGACTTCTGGGTCCGCCAGTACATGCCCGACCGCGGCACACCGAACTCCCGCCCCTACGAGGTGTGCGTCCGGGGCCGCGGGTACGCCTACCTGGCGGGCGCCGAACGGGTGCGGGAGCTGCGCATGCCGGTCGTGGGCACGGCGAACGGCCGGAGGCGCTCCAGGGCGGAGGTGGCGGTCGCCGCCTACGTGCTCGCCACCGGCGCGCGGGTCGACCGGGACGCCTGCGCGGCCAGGCCCCGGCGCTACCTGGGCGGCACCCCCTATCCGATGCGGGCGCGCCGCGGCGGCGACCCCGGCCCGCCGGACCGGGTGCGGGTGGTCCAGGTGTCCTGCCTCGACTCCTCCACAGCCGTGCTCTACGACGGCTCCGCCGCCGACGCGGAGGAGTCCTTCGCCTCGGCGGGCCGGGAGGGACTGCGCTCGGCGCTGAGGGGCGGTGCCCGCTCCCCCGGCCGGGACTGCCTGTCGTGCGGGGCGCGGTCGGGGTGCGGGCGGCTGCCCCGGGTCCCCGGGCTCCTCGGCGTCCGCGACCGCTCCCGGCCCCGGCGGTCCTGGTCGGTGGGCCTCGGCCGGCGTCACCGGGACTGCCCCGCCAGGGCATACCTGCACTCCCTGGGCCTTCCCGCCGACGGCGACCGCGCGCCGGCCGCCGGGCTCGACCGCGCCGTGCGCGCGTGGCTGGAACGGCTGCACACGCGCCTGCCCCTGCGGCCCTGCACCCCCGGCGACCTCCCCGCCGACCACGGATCCTGGTCCGCGGGAGGACAGCGGATGGAGGGCGAACAGGCCCGCCGGGGCGCGGCGATGATCGCCGCCCACAGCGAGATCTGCCCGCTGCACGGCCTGCCGTCGGGGAGCCACGTCCGGGTCGGCCGCACACTGGCCGCCGACGACACCCTCGCCAACGTCCTGGTCCTGGCCAGGCCCGACCTGCTCCACCACCGGGACGGGTCCTGGAGCTACCGCGCCGTCGGCACGGCCACCGGTCCGCCCCGCCCGGACGGCCACCGCCTGCTGTCCCTCGAACCCCGGCTGGCCCTGGCGGTGCTGTTCTTCTCCTGGGGAGCCCTGCCCCGGGGGGCGGGCTCGGCGGTCGAACTGGAGGTCCTCACCCCCGACGGCGCCCACGTGCTCTCCCTCGACCCGGCCTCGGACCGGGTCGGAGCCGAGGCCCGGCGGGTGGTCCACGCACTCGCCGGGCCCTGGCACCGCGACCTGTCCCATCCGCCCAGTCCCGGCCGGGCCTGCCGGGACTGCCCCTACCGGCGCTGGTGCCCGGACGCGGACGACCGGTGGGACGTCCCCGTCCCGGCGGGCGACGGACCGTGTCCGCCTCCCGGGCGGAGGACGGACGCGGCGGGGCGCGGGAAGGGAGGGGAACCGTGACCCGCCCTCGCCACCGCGCCACCGGAGGAGTCGCGGCCGGGCTCCCCGGTCAGACGCCCGGCCCACGACACCGATCGCCGCGATGAGCGCCCGTCATCAGGCGGGCGATGGGATTCACAGTCGTCGGACGCGCAGCACGCTGGTCAGCATCGGGAGGGTGAACTCGCCGTGGGCGGTCTCCGGCCTGCTCGCGAGGAACGCGCGGATACGGTCCAGCACGGCCGCCCGTTCCCGTTCCGGCATGACCAGCATCCCCGCGCGCGTCGCGAGGGTCGCGACCAGGGAGTCGGCGGTGCGGCGCTGACCGTGCGGGAACCCGGCCTGCTCCGGCGAGCCGAACCGGGCCGCCTCGCCGGTCTTCGGAAGGTGCATGCCGGCCGTTTCGGCGCGCCAGCCGGTGGGCGTGTCACGCGGGCCGATGGCCGCGCTCCCGCTGACCTGCGCGAGCCCGGCCACCCACTCGACGTGGTCGTCCACGACGTTCCACAGGCCGGCCAGGACGCCGCCGGGTGCGAGGACCCTGGCGATCTCGGGCCCCGCGACGGCCATGTCGAACCAGTGCATGGCGTTGCCGGCCAGCACGGCATCGACGGAGGCGTCCGGCAGCGGTATCTCCTCGGCACGACCCGACAGGGCGCGGACGGCCGGCAGCGAGCGGCGCAGCTCGGCCAGCATGGCCGGGTCGGGCTCGACCGCGATGACGTCGGCCCCCAGCGCGACCAGTGCGGCGGTCAGCTTGCCGGTGCCGGCGCCGAGGTCGAGTACGCGCGGCCCGGGCGCGCGCTCGAGCGCCCAGTCCGCCGCGGCGCGCGCGTAGTCCGGGCGGTGCTCGGCGTATGCGGCGGCCGCGGTGCCAAACGATGAGGAGTGGAGCAGCCGTTCACCCTGGTCCATCTGGTTCCCTATCCGTGTCAGTGGAGCCGTCGCCGCACGGTCAGGCAGGGAGTTCTCCGGTCGTGGTCGACCGGATACCGCCCGCACCGCCACGTCCCGCGCCGCCCGAGCCCGGCGACCCGGGCGTCCCCACCCCCCGTGCCCGGTTCGAAAACCTGTCGGAGGGCGCCCGCCCGGATCCTCCCCCGATACGGGCGCGCCAAAGCGGCCCGCACCGGCCCGAGTCCCACGAGTGGCCGCCGACCGCCCCCGGAGAACCGGAGAACCCGGGTGCTCCGCGGACCCGTGGCGGGGGTGCCCCCTCCCCCGTGGAGCCCGCTCCGGACGGGGTGCTCCATGGCGGGACCGGTCGGGCGGGGCCGCTCCGGTGGGAAGCGCTCCGGGCGGGGCCGCTCCAGCGTGTCAGGGAGCCGAGGGAGAGGGCACGTTCCAGGAGGTGAGCGCGTGCCGTCCGTGCTCGTGGCCCAGTGTGCTCACCGCACCCGTGGCCAGGGTGAACAGTGCCCCCGACGCGGGCGGCAGGCCCAGCCAGCGCGCGGTGAGCACCCGCAGGAGGTGGCTGTGCGCCACCAGCACCACGTCGGGCTCCGCGTCGTCCCCCACCAGGGGATCCACCCGCTCCAGGACCCGGTCGACCCGCTCCCCGACCTCCTCCACGCTCTCCCCCGGGTGCCCGGGTCCGCCCGGGACGATCCCGTCCCGCCACAGGTACCACCCGGGACGCCGGCGCCGGATGTCGGCGGTGGTGATCCCCTCGTAGCCGCCGTAGTCCCACTCGGTCAGGTCCGGGTCGGTCACGGCCCCCTCCAGCCCGGCCAGCTCGGCGGTGCGCACCGCACGCAGCAGCGGGCTGGTCACCACCCGCCCGATGTCGCGCGGGGCCAGCAGGGGACGCAGTGCCCCGGCCTGGCGCTCGCCCTCCCCGGTCAGGGGGAGGTCGGTCAGCCCGGTGTGCCGCCGTGTCCGGCTCCACTCGGTCTCCCCGTGCCTGATCAGTACCAGTTCGCCCATAGGTCTGTTCCTGCCCAGAGAACGGGCGGCGGACCCGGTGAGCGGGCGGCGCACACCCCGGCCCCGCCTGGCCACGGACCCGCCTGCGATGCCGACGCCCCCGGTCCGAACGGTCCGGAGGCGAATCCGGCGGACGCCGGACACCGGAGCGGTTTCGTCGCTACCCTCCTCACCATGACGCAGCACACCGCAACCAGTGACGTGGGGGAACCCCTGCCCTCCAAGACGTCCCAGCCCCGTTTCCACCGGCCCAACAAGGACCTGGCCGCGGCCATGGAGTGTGCGCGCTGTAAGGAGCAGGGCATCAGCGTCCCGCCGGGCGGCGCGCCCCCGAGGCTGACCAACTCCGAGGCCAAGAGGGCCAAGAAGGAGAGGAAGCGCGCCCAGACCGAGGCCCGGGCCAGGCCCCAGGTGAAGGTCCCGGTCGACCGCAAGCGCATGCCGCGGATGGGCCCCCACCACGCGGAGTTCTTCCGCGACCTGTGGGCGCGCACGGCCGCGGAGGGGGCGGGCACCTTCCCGGACGGCCGCCTGCTCGCGCTCACCTTCGCCCTGCGGGGCGCGCTGAGGGGAGAGGCGAACTTCACCGGTCAGGACCTGCGCATACTCCGCCTGGAGGACGCCCACGCGGCGCTGAGCGACCTGACCTCGTCGGGATGGCTGGACACCACACCGGAGAGGGTGATCGAGGCCGACGCCGCCAACCCGGCCCTGTGCGACCTGCCCAGCCTGGCCGGCACCCCCTGGAAGATCGGCAACGGCGTCCGGTCGCGGGCATCGGGGTGGTTCACGCGCACCCTCGCCCACAAGAAGATGCGCAAGAAGCCCAACCGGCTCCGGCTCGTGGCCGCCTACCTGGCCCTGCACGCCGACCCCGAGGGCCGGATCCGCGTTCCGGCCGAGGATGTCGTGGACGCCTGCGCGCTGTCCGACACCGGTGAGCTGGCGGAACTGCTCACGTGGTTGACCGACCTCTCGTGGATCGAGGGTCTGAGCGCCGACGGCGGCGTCGTGGGCGCCTCCCTCACCGAGGTCACCCTGCCCCTGGCCTATCAGCCCCTCCCGCCGCCGACCCCGCCGCGCACCGCACCGGCCTCCACCCCGCTGGACGTGCCCGTGGCCGACCGCGCCCGCGACCTGGTCCGGGGCCGGGAGGAGCGGGTGGCGCGCTGGGTGGAGGCCTACCGCGCCGAGCACGGGCACGGTCCCAGCTGGTCGGCGGTCGCGGACGCCTTCGCCTGGCCGCCGCGCCAGGCGCCGGACCACGACGTCACCCACGAGGCGTTCCGCCTCCTGTCCGAGGACGGCTGGCTGACCGGGTTCGGCGTGCCCTTCGGCCTGCGCTCCGGGAGGGGGACCCCGGCCTGACGGGGCACGGGCGGGGGCGGGTCGGGAGCCGGTCGCTAGGATGCCGCACATGTCAGATCATCGGACCGCTCCCGCCTCCCCGTCCGCCACCGGAGAGGACGTGCCCGTGAGCAGGGGCGTACTGGTCACCGGCGCCTCCCGGGGCATCGGCAGGGCGGTCGCCACGGCCTTCGCCGAACAGGGCGACCGCGTCGCCGTCCACTGCGGGTCCCGCCCGCAGGAGGCCCTGCGCACTCTCGAAGGACTGCCGGGCAGGGGGCACGTCCTGCTGCGGGCCGACCTGAGCGATCCCGGCGCCGTGGCCGACCTGGTGGACCGGGCCGTCGAGGGCCTGGGCGGGATCGACGTGGTGGTCAACAACGCCGCGGTCAACATCGCCCACCCGCTCACGGAGACCTCCTATGAGCGGTGGCGGCGGGCCTGGCGCGACACCTTCGACGTGAACGTGTTCGGCGCCGCCGACGTCAGCTACCTCGCGGCCCGGCACATGATCGAGCGGGGCACCCGGGGGCACATCGTCAACGTCGGCTCCCGGGGCGCCTTCAAGGGCGAGCCGGACCACCCCGCCTACGGCGCGAGCAAGGCCGCCCTGCACTCCCTGGGCCAGTCGCTGGCGGTCGCGCTGGCCCCGCACGGCGTCACGGTCGCCTCGGTCGCGCCGGGGTTCGTGGAGACCGAGCGCGTGGCCGACCGGCTCACCGACGAGGTCCGCGCGCAGAGCCCCTTCGGCCGGGTGGCCACGCCCGGGGAGGTGGCCTCGGCCGTGCGCTACCTGGCCTCACCCGAGGCGGCCTGGTCCTCCGGCGCCGTCCTGGACGTCAACGGGGCCTCCCACCTGCGCTGACCCGTCGCGGCCGCGGGAGCGGCCGTGACGCGGACCCACCGGGCGCTTCGGGCCGATCATCGGGACGCGGCGTCGGAGAGCAGGTCCGGGCAGTCGCCGCCCGGCTCGGTGAGGAGCTCGAAGTGCCACATCTCGTTGGCGTACACCTGGCACAGCCCGTACGCCGAGCCGCGGCGGACGACCCAGTCCGCGGCGTCGGTGGGACCGATGTCGATCGCCTCCCCCGTCACGTGCGCGGACTCCCCCGAGGTTTCGACGAACCTCCCGGCCTCCTCACGGGACCCGTACCTGACGACGGCCTCGTCGAACAGGTGGCGCTGGTACTCCTCACTGCGCCAGCCCGACGTGACGTGGAGCACGATCCCCTCCTCCAGCGCGTTCCGGGCCGCCTCCTGCACGGCCGCCAGCAGTGCACCGTCCAACTTGGCGATCGCCGGGTACCCGGTGTCGAAGGGGGTGACCGACAGGTCGTCCGGAAGGTCGCCGTCCTCGGCGGAGACGGTCGGCTCCTCCTGCGCGAGGACCCCGTCCGTCACCGTGTCCGGTACCGACACGATCACCGACCAGGCCGTCAGCACGACGGCCACCGTGGTGCACAGCGCCGCGACCAGCCGGCGCCGGGGCCACCGCCTGTGGCCGGCGGATCCGCCGGGGCGCCCGTCCGGCCTCGCGGCGGGGAGGCGCCGCACCGTTTTCCGCTTCGTCACTTCACTCATCTTTCGCCTCTCAGGCATCGCGTGTCCGATGCGTGGGGTCCTCGTCGCCACAAGCGAAGTACAAGCGGTGTTGCACGGCCGTATCGGTTTTTCGATACGTTCGCGATAGGTGCCATCGCGTTCAATGGGGTCCGGTGACCAGGCCTCGCCGTGTGAGCGGACCGCCCCTCCTCGGGTCCGCGCTCCGGAGGGGCGGGATCGGACACGGTGCCGTACCAGGCGACGGAGGGGGACAGCGGATGCGCGTGCTGATCGTCGAGGACGAGCCCTACCTCGCCGAGGCCGTGCAGGCGGGGCTGCGGCTGGAGGCGATCGCCTCCGACATCGCCGGGGACGGCGACGCAGCCCTGGAGAGGCTGGGCGTGAACGAGTACGACGTGGTCGTCCTGGACCGCGACATCCCCGGCACGCACGGCGACGACGTCTGCCGGGACATCGTCGGGCGGCGGCTCGGGTGCCGGGTGCTCATGCTCACGGCCGCGAGCCGCCTGCGGGAGAAGGTCGCCGGGTTCGAACTGGGAGCGGACGACTACCTGACCAAGCCGTTCGACCTGGAGGAACTCGTGGTAAGGCTGCGTTCCCTGGCCCGCCGCCCGAGCCGGGGCGCGCCTCCGGCCCTGGAGTACGCGGGAATCCGGCTCGACCCGTTCCGGCGCGAGGTCCACCGCTCGGGCGCCTACGTACACCTCACCCGCAAGCAGTTCGCCGTCCTGGAGGTGCTCATGACCGCCGGGGGCGGGGTCGTCAGCGCGGAGACGCTGTTGGAGCGGGCGTGGGACGAGAACGCCGACCCCTTCACCAACGCCGTGCGGATCACCATCTCCACGCTGCGCAAGCGGCTCGGTGAACCGTCGGCCATACGCACGGTGCCCGGGGTCGGCTACCGCCTCGAAGAGACCGGTCGGTACCGGTGAACGGCGGCGAAGCACCAGTCCACGGCGGTGCGGCGGTGACGACCGGGCGCGCTCCGGCACTGGCGTGGCGCCCGCGGCGGTTGACGGCACGGATGAGACTGGCGCTGAGCTACGCGCTCTTCCTCAACGTCGCCGGGGCGGCCACGCTGGCGGTCCTCTACCTGGGGATGCGTTACGTTCCCAGCTATCCGCTGTCCACGACGGACCCGTCGGTGTCGCACGTCGCCTCCCGCCAGGAGATCCTGGAGACCCTGCTGGAGGCCTCGGGGCTCGCGCTCGTCGCCTTGGCGGTCATCGGCCTGTGGGGAGGCTGGGTGATCGCGGGCCGTGTGCTGCGGCCGCTACAGGAGATCACCCGGGCCGCCCGGCGGGCCGCCGACGGCTCCCTGGACCACCGGATCGGGCTGCGCGGCCGGCGGGACGAGTTCACCGACCTGTCCGACACCTTCGACCACATGCTCGACCGCCTCCAGCGCTCCTTCGAGATCCAACAGCGCTTCGCCGCCAACGCCTCCCACGAACTGCGTACTCCGCTGGCCATCACCCGGACCATGCTGGACGTGGCAAGAGCGGACCCCCACGGCCAGGACCACCCCCGCCTCGTCGCCCGCCTGCACGAGACCAACCAGCGCGGCATCGAGATCGTCGACGCCATGCTGCAACTCTCCTCACTCGCCCAGACCCCGCCCGACATGGAGCCGGTCGACCTGTCGGACACGGTCCGCGAGGCCGTCGCGACCACCGAGGGGGAGGCCGCCGACCTCGGCGTCACGGTCTCGGTCCGGAGCCAGGCGTCGCCGGTCACCGGCGACGGGGTGCTGTTGCGCCAGCTCGTGGTCAACCTCCTGCAGAACGCCCTGCGGCACAACCTGCCCGCGGACGGCGGCGTGGTGCTGACCGCCATGCCCGACCCCCAGGACCGCGGCCTCGCGCTGCTGACCGTCAGCAACACCGGGCCGCACCTGACCGAACCGGTCCAGAACCTCACCGAGCCCTTTCTCCGCGGCGGCGGCCGGGTGGCCGCCGGCGGATCCGGGCGCGCGGGACACGGCCTGGGGCTGCCCATCGTCGCGCGTATCGCCGAGGCCCACGGGGGTGGGCTGCGCCTGACGCCCAACCCCGGCGGAGGGCTCACCGCCCGGGTCCGCCTCCCCCTGCGCGGGTGACCGACCGGAGACGGAGCCCTCCCCACGCGACGGCCGCCGGGGCGGGCAACGGCTCAGCGGGCGGTGCTCCTCCGGCGGAGGCCGCCGGGGACGGCCCCCTCACTCACCGGTCTCCTCCAGCAGGGTCCCGGCCGACGACAGCGGGGCGAACCGGCTGGGGGTGATGCCCAGCAGCTCGGCGGCCAGCTCCTCGTTGCCGGAGAACCCGGCGTCGGCGTCGACGGTCTGGGTGCCGTCCCAGAGCATGAGCATCGCCGAGACGGTGTGCGCGCCCTTGTCGTGGTGCATGTCGTAGTGGGCGGCCATGGGCACGCTGTCGTAGTGCACCCACAGGTCGTGCCCGGTCATGAACATGTCCAGGTCGAAGGTGACCGTCAACCCCATGAGCTCGGGCTTGTAGCGGTCGTCGATCCCGGCGAAGGCCTCGTCCAGGGCCACCATCCGGGGGCAGGTGGACCTGGCGGAGGTGTACAGGGCGTTGGCCGCGGCGAACAGCGGCAGGTGGATCGCGGCGGACTTCTCCCCGCCCGACATCTGCTCGTGCTTGTTCTTGGTGAGCTTGACCTCCTCCTGCCCGGGCACGGCCATGCGCAGCTCGAACCGGTACCAGGTGCGGTAGTCCAGCACCGCCGACAGGACCTGTTTGTAGGTGGCGCGGGGGTGGGCGGCGTGGTGTTCGCCGATCATCTCCCGCAGGACCTCGCGCAGCCGGGTCAGCCCCGAGTCGCCCAGGCCGGGGGCGTCGCGTTTGAGCAGGCGTGCGGCGGTGGCCTGGTGTTCTGTGGCGCGGTCCGAGCGGCTCCAGCGGATCCCGATCCGCGTCCCCGAGGACATGGGACGCGAGCGGGTGTCGCGGTCCATGCCGGCGACCAGGTCGCGGGCGATGCGCACCCGCTCGTGGATCTGCTGGGCGATCCCGGTGAGCAGCTCGTCCTCCAGCACGCCGCGCTCCTCGTCGCGCAGCAGCGCGCCCTGCTCCTCGACCCGTTCGGCGATGACGCGGGCGAAGGCGGAGACGGGGTTGCGGCCGGTCTCGTCGTTGACGAACACGGTGATGACCCCGCTGACACCGAGGTCGTGGTCGACCCGGTATCCCTCGGCGTCACCGCCCAGGGTGTCCTGGAAGACGCGCAGGGCACCGGAGATCCGGGTGGAGGCGGACTTGAGGCCGCTTTCGGTGACGGCCGGACCGGAGCCGACGGAGGCGTCGAACGCGTCGAGCAGCTCCGCGGCCCGGCCCGGGAGCACGGCGCGCACGGTCGCCTCGGGATCGGAGGAGACCGATTCCAGGATCTGCTCCGCGGCCCGTCCGGCGGTGGGCCAGGAGTCGCGGTCGGGCCATGCGGACGCGGTGTCCACGCCCAGGGTGGCGCGCAGGTCGGGGTGGGTGAGGGCGGCGAAGGCGTCGGCCTGCTCGAACAGGGTGGCGAACGCCTCGGTGAGGGCCCTCTGTCCGCCCTCCAGCTTCTCGTCGGCCCGGATCATCGACTCGTGGGCCGCCGCGGCCTCCCGTTCCGCACGCTGGTGGGCCTCGCGGGCCCCGCGCAGGTCCTCCTTGACCTGTTCCAGCTCGGCCATGACCTCCTGGACGGGAGCGCTGATGCCGTCCAGCTTGGCGGCCAGCTCGGCGGCGGCCCGCTCGTGCTCGCGCACCCGCTCCTCATGGCGTTCGCGGTCCTGCTCCAGCCGTCCGCCCAGCCGGGTGAGGGTCTCCCTTCGACCGTCCAGGTCGGTGGTGTGCCGGGCGACCTCGGTACGTGCGGCGTGCAGGGCGCGGGCGGTCTCCATGAAGTCGTCCACGGCCCGGGCGACGGCGTCCACGGCCCCAGGGTGGACGGGCATGGCGCGTTCGGTGGCCACCGACCGCACCTGGTGGCGGTGGGCGTCCACCTCGGCGACCGCGGCGTCCAGCTCGCGGCGGCGCTCCTCGCTCTCGGCGCGCGCCGAGGCCAGCAGGGCGGACTGCTCCGCGGCCCGGCGCACGCCCCGGTCGACGGGGGTGGTGTCGGGCAGGGCGGTGCGTGCCTGGGAGAAGGCCTTGAGGAGTTCGCCGGCCCCGTCGATCTGCCCGGTGATCCGTGCGCGCTGCTCGGTGAGCCCGGCGATGCGAGCGTCGCGGTCGGCCAGGCGTTCGCGGCGGCGGTGGGCGCGGTTGGTGGCTCCGACGAACTCGGGGGCGGCCTTGGGGTGCGCGCCCACGAGGACCCCCTGGGAGAAGTGCGCCCGGGTGCTGACCGTGTGCGCGGCCGCTCCCCCGATGACGGTGGGGCCCGTGGGTTCGGTGTCGGTGAGGCGCACCGACTCCAGGACACGGGCGATGACGTGCTCGGGGACCAGGTCCTGCTGCTCGGGCACCAGCACGTCGGCCAGGGTGGGGCCCCGGCCCGCGACGGTGGCGTCGCCGGGCAGCAGGTAGGCGTCTGCGTCGCCGTCGGCGAGGGCGGCGCTGGTGGCGTCGGCGTCGGGGTGCACCCAGGCGGTGAGCAGGCCCGCGCCGTGCAGGGCGCCCTCGACCGCTGCGGCGTCGGCGTCGGGGATCCCGTCGGCGAAGCGGACCAGCCGCCACAACGGGGCGCCGGGGCGGCCCTCGCGCGGGGCGGTGCGCCGGTCGTCGGCGGGCGGCGCGTCGTCGCGTTCGGCGGCGATGTCCTCGCGCTCGCGGGTGAGCGGCCCGACCTCGGCGTCGAGCTGGTCGCGGCGGGTCTCCAGGGTGCGCACGTGCGCGGCGGCGTCCAGGCGCCGCTGGTCGGTGTGCTCGCCGTAGACCTCCGCCAGGGTGGGAGTCCCGGGTTCGCCGAAGCCCTCCAGAGCCTCGGTCAGGGCACGCGCACAGGCGGCGTCGGTGACCGGGGCCGGGCCCTCAGCCCAGTGCTCGGCCCACACCGTGAGCTCCTCGGCGGCGGCGCGGCGGGCGGCGGCCAGCTCCCCGTCCGCCCGCTCGCATTCCCGCTCACGCAGCCGGAGCCTGTCGTCGGCCTGGGCACCGGCCCTCTCCGCGGTGCCGCGCGCGGCCTCGGCCCGGGCGAGGTCGCCCAGGAGCTCGCGTACCGCCGCCACGTCGGCGCGGCGTGCGGTGGCGCGCGCCTGGGCGGTGACGGGCAGGTCGTCGCCGGTGTCGACGGGGCCCTCGCCGTCGTGGTCGAGTCCGGCCTGCGCGACGGTCTCGGCCAGTTCCGCGGCCAGTTCACGGGTGCGGGCCCGCCCGTGTTCGAGGCTGGCGGCGACCTGGTCGGCCTCCCGCCTCAGGGCGGTGACCTCTCCCGCCTGCTCGTCGAGCCTGCCCCGCTGCTCCTCCAGCTGGCGCGCGGTCTCGGCGCTGTGCGCGCGCTCGATCTCCAGGGCGGCGTGGCTGCGAAAGGCCTCGTGTGCCTCCAGCCCGCTCCTGCGCGCCGCGAGCCGGCGGACCTGCGCGTCGTGCTCCTCGGCCTGCTTGGTGGCGGTCGCGTGCGCGAGGGCGGCCCGCTCACGGGTGTCGCGGGCCTCGGTGATGGCTCGGGCCTGCTCCGCGGTCTGCCCGGTGGCGGTGCGCACGCGGGCCAGGCGGTGGCGGGCGTGGAGGGTGAGGTAGGAGGCGTACTCCTCCACGAAGGCCGTGGTCGCGGCGTGGGCGGTGGTGGCCTGGTCGAAGCGGCGCTGCACCGCGGCCAGGTTGGTGAAGTCGCGGGCGGCCTGGTCGACGAGCTCCTCGTCCAGGGGGCTCAGTCCGCTGGTGAGGGTCTCGGAGACCTTCTCGGGGTCCAGGTCCTTGGCCAGCAGGGGACGGCGCAGCGCCAGGAGCAGGTCGAGCAGCTGGACGTAGCGCTCGCCGAGGCCGAACAGGCGGGCGTCCACGGCACGGCGGTAGTCGGCGGCGGTGGACTGGAAGGCGGTCTCGCCCAGGGCCGCCTTGAGCTGCCTCTCGGTGAGCGGGCGCCCGTCGGAGGCGAGCAGGCCGAAGTCCACGCCCAGGCGCTGGTCGGTGACGAAGAAGGAGGGGATGACGCCGTCGCGGTGCCTGTGCGCGCGCAGGCCGACGACCAGGGTGACCGTCTCGGTGCCCGCGCTCCCCAGGCCCGGGGCGGGCGCGGAGGCCGGGTCCGGGGCCGGGGCCGCGTCCGGCACCGGGCGGGCGAACTCCATCCACACGTACCCGTACTCGGCGTCCTGGCCGCGGTAGAGCAGGTTGGACTTCATGGTGCGGTTCTGGCCGCTGAAGGGATCGAGGCGGCGGGCGTCGGTGTACCCGTCCAGGATGAACGGGAAGAGCACCTCCAGGGCCTTGGTCTTGCCCGAGCCGTTGTGTCCTCGCAGGACGAGGCGCCCGTCGGCGAAGACGAACTCCTCGTCGACGTAGTCCCAGACGTTGATCACACCGGCACGGCTGGGCCGGAATCGGTCGCTCCTGGGGGACATCAGTTTCCTTCCGCGCAAATGTGGTCGGCTGCGGGGGCGGGCGCGGCGGCCTCTGCGGACGCGGCGGGCTCCTCGGCATCGGCGGGCGCCCCGTCGAAGGGCTGCGCGTCGTCGGAGGGCCGAAGGTCGGACAGTCCCAGGGGAAGCTGGCCCGCGTCGGCGCGTTCGGGCAGCGCGCCCTGGAGGTTGCGGTAGCGGGAGGCGGCCGGGAGCACCAGGGCGCCGCCGGGGACCGGCCGGACCAGGGAGAGCTCGGCGAGCAGGGCCAGTGCGGCGTCCAGCAGGCCGTAGGGGTCCTGCTGCCAGGCGCCGCCGAAGGAGGAGGCGCCGAACTCGGCGAAGAGCTCGTGGATCATGGTCTCCCACCGGCCGCGCTCGACCAGGGGGGCCTCCAGCCGCGCGTTCGCCTCACCCTCCCGCGTTCCCGAGGAGGGCTCCACCGTCCAGGCGAGTTCGGCCACGACGCCGTCGCGGGGCAGCCCGGCGTCCACGAGCCGGACGAGTTCGGCCTGGTCGGCGGCGTGCGGGGGCACGGGCAGCGTGACCAGCGCGGCCAGGGAGGTCTCCAACAGATCGGCCACCTTGGCCAGCAGCAGTCCGGCGGTGCGGTTGACCGCGCCGCCCCTGCCGGGGAAGGGCCGGTCGGTGAAGGTGCCGGCGGGGTCGGCCAGCAGGACGCCCTCGGCCCGGCGCTCGACCCTGAGCCCAGTGGCGCGGGCCAGGTCCTCGGCCACGCCCCGGCCGCGCAGGACGGCGGCGACCGCGGGTTCGACGTCGGCGTAGTACACGACCGGCTGCTCCACCAGCAGCCGCCGGGCCCGGCGGGCCGCCTGCTCGCGCGGCGAGCCCTCGGTGAGCGGGTCGGAGAGCAGTCCCGCCGCGCTGCTCAGGTGCTGGACCGGGCGTGCCGGGCGAAACAGCACCTCGCACACCTCGTGGTCGATGTCGAAGAGGGCGTCGCCCTGCTCGCCGCCCGCGGCCCAGGCCTCCAGGGACCCGTCGGACAGGTGCAGGGCGCCCCGGTCCACCAGCCAGTGGGCGACGTCGACCAGCGCGGCCTTGTGCGTGCCGTCGGTGGGGTCGTAGCCCAGCCCCTCGACGGCGTTGGCGGTGGGGGTGAGGCGGCCGACCAGGTCGGCGAGGCTGATTTCGATCTGCGAGCGCTGGAAGGCGGCCAGCAGCAGGCACAGGTAGGCGAGCCTGCGCCGGTCGAAGGGCCTGCCCCTGCGCGAGAAGGTCTGGCGCTGGGTGGGGTCCAGGGCGTCGATCTCGCGGACCAGGCGCACGTGGCCGGTGGTGGCGACCAGGGTGTAGCCGAAGAGCCGCTCCAGGTCGGCGGCGAGCTCGTCGGCCCAGCGCAGTACCTGGTCCAGGACGCCGGGGCGCGGGCGCGCGGCGGTGATGAGGTCGCACGTCAGGACACGGCGCACGGCCTGCTGGTAGGAGCCCAGGTCGGCGGGGGCGACCGTGCGGGCGAAGAGTCGGGGCATCACACGTTCTTCGTTCGGGTCCGGTGGCCGGTGACCTCCAGGCGCAGGCCCGGCAGGTGCAGGCGGCCCTGGCTGGTGCGGACGGTGCTGCCCGCCGGGTCGGGGACCAGGCGGACCATGGTGCCGTCGCCCGCGCCGGCGGCCGAGGACAGGCGTCCGGCGACGACCGTGCGCCCCTCCAGGGCGCGGGTGACCAGGCGCAGCAGGACGCGGGTGTCGGCCTCGTCCAGGACGCGGTCGTGGGCGCCCCGCTCGATCAGGCGGGCGGCGGCCTCGCGTTCGGCGGCCCGGCCGGCGGCCTGCCGTCCGCGCAGGCGCGCCTGGGCGCCGGGGTTGCGCCGCACCGGTTTGGGCACGCCCGTGGTGGGCGCGGTGCCACTGCGGAACAGTGTCACCGACACCTCCACCCCGGGGGCGTCCCACCAGGTCGTGTTGGGCGTGATCTGTTCCTCGTCGTCGTGGGCCACGCCCAGGTGCCGGGCGGAGCGGACGTTGAAGGCGGCGCCCATCAGGGCGTGCGCGGCGCCGTCGTCGGGGGTGTTGAACACCCACTCGGCCAGGTGCCGAAGCTGGGTGGAGCGGTTGACGCCGCCGCGCTGGGCCTCGGTGATCTGGCGCAGCAGGGCGATGACGCCCGAGACCGCGGAGCGGGTGGCCGAGTGCAGTTCGGCCGCGCGTGTGGGGATGGCGTCGTCGTCGGAGGCGAACCAGGCGCGCAGTGCCCGCCAGCGGCGCCGCCAGTCCGCAAGGCGCTCGTCGCGCTCCATGAACAGGCGCTCGTCGCGCCCGGAGGCGCGGGACAGCAGCGTGGCCAGCCCGGTGGCCTCCACCTCGCGCACGGCCCGGTCCAGGCGGGGCAGGTAGCGGTCGAGCTCGGCCGTGAAGTCGCTCATGTGCACCAGCAGGGCGTTCTTGTGCCGCAGGAACATGTCCGGGGAGGCGTCGGTGGAGCGCAGGATCTCACCCAGGGTGACGTGGAACTGGGCGGAGCGGCGCCCCATGTCCTCCATGGCCGAGTCCAGGCGCGAGAGCCTGCGGTAGACCTGTTCGTCCTGTCCGGTGCGGTTGGCCTCGGCCAGGGCGCGCAGGTCGTCCAGGACCTCGGAGAAGACCAGCCGGGACAGGTTGACGTCCTCGATGCGCGCGCCCAGCAGGTTCTCGACCGACTGGTAGGCCCGGTAGCCGAGCTCGCTGAACTGGTACACCGACTGGCGGTTGCGGTAGCGCGTGAGGTTCCCGGCCCGGGAGGCGTCGTCGAAGCGGTGCACGACGCGGTCGGCGTGGAGTTCGTCCAGGCGGTCGCGCAGGTTCCGGTCGGCGACGGGCACCTGGTCGTGGGACGCGGCGAGTTCGCGCAGGGCGGCGGCGACGTCGTCGGGGGCCACCTGGACCTGGTGGACCTCGCGCAGGCGGTCCATGGCCCGCAGGATCCACAGGTAGGTGACGTGGTCGTCGCGCCGGGTGAAGTTGAACAGGCGGAACCGGTCGCTGACCGCCGGGGAGTCCATGTCGAGGGCTCTGCGTTCGACCATGGGCCGTCCCTTCGGTTGGTGTGCTCGTGCCTGCCCGGGCGCCGCGGACGCCCTCCACGTCAATAACGCTACGTGACCGTGGAGACGGTACATCCGTTTTCCACAGGAGCGATTGTGGCGGAGCGTGCGGGCGGTCGCATCCCCGTGGACGGGGCCCGGGTGGGTGCGCGACCATGCGCGCCGGGAGATCCTCTCCGTTTCCCGTGCGGCCGTGGGCACCCTAGCGCCGACGGCCGCGCCCGAGCACGAACAGACCGGTGAACAGGCTGACCGCCAGCACGACCGCCATGATCGCCAGGAAGCCCACCGGGCCCACGTGAGGGCTGAGGATCAGCGGGATCGCGGCCGCGGTGACCAGGCCGCCCGCGAAGAACGGCTCGAAGACCAGCTGCTTGTAGCCGAACGCCAGGTAGGCGGACGACTTCATCTCCGGATCGACCATGCGCATCAGTGCCAGGCCGGTGGCGGTGATGCCGAGCGACTTGCCGAACTCGCCGAGGCCCCGTTCGAACCAGTGGCCGGGCATCATCCGGGGCGCCAGGAACAGGAAGGCGCACACCGACCACAGGACGCCCGCGACGGCGAGGATCGCGAAGACGGCGAGGTCGGCGGTGATGCCCCGCAGCGGAACGGTGCCGATCGAGGTGAGGATCAGCATGTCCAGTGACAGTCCCTGGATCCGTTCGACACTCCTCTGGTCCACGACGTCGCCCCGGTCGAAGCGGCCGATGAGCAGTTGGAGGAGGGCACCGCCGACCATGGCCAGCGGGAACAGCGGTACGTAGGCCATGATCTGGATGGCGTCGGCCCACAGCGCCCGCTCCAGCCACTGCAATCCCATGAGCAGGAGCTGGCCGATCAGCACGGCGAGGGCGACCAGGCCGACGTGGAGTGTCAGCGGGTCGATGGAGGAGGGGTGGACCGTCATGGTCGACCCCTCGGAGCGGTCACCGCGCTCGATCAGCCCGGACCGCTCCTTGCCGGTGTTCCCGGCCTGGGGGCCGATGAAGCTGGACTGGCCTCGGCGCGCGCCCCGGTTGAGGAGGATGATCCCGACGATGACCCCGGACAGCAGGCCGACGGAGGCCAGGCCCAGGGCCAGGTCCTGCCCCGCGGCCCAGCCCGCCCGGTCGAAGGTGTCGCCCATACCCACCGCGGTGCCGTTCCCTCCCATGAAGCCGATCTCGATCAGCGCTCCGGAGATCACCGGCACGTCGAACAGCGGGGCGAGCACCAGCAGCGCGAGCAGCAGCCCGATCACGTACTGGCCGCTCGCGACGGTGACGCCGAAGGCGAGGTTGGACCCCGCCAGGCTCGCGGCCTCACGGAACCGGGGCAGGGGCTTGCCCAGGAAGAGGGTGGCGAAGACCACCGAGACGAGCAGGCCGGGCAGAGCGGCCCAGACCGAGACCACGTCGGGGCCGAAGAGACCGCCCCGGGCCAGGCCCGCGGTGAGGCTCCCGCCCCATCCTCGGTCGGAGAGCCACCCCATGAGGCTTCCGAGGACACCGGGGCCCAGGAGCAGCGCGATACCGCCTCCGATGACCGAGCCGGGCACGTGCAGTCTCTGCGGAAGCTTCCACCGGACCCGGATCAGCTTCACCACCAGCAGCAGCGCTCCCAGGAGCAGGAGTGCGAGTCCGACGGTGTCAGGGGTCATCTCCACCTCTCAGGCCGTCCCGTCCTGCGGGGAGGGGTGCGCCTCCGGGCACGGTCGTGCCGGGCGGGTACGCCCAGGATCGGGGCCGTGTCTGGAGACGGAGGCCACCACGGCCGGCGGGCGGCCGAGACCGGTCACCTCGCTCTCCCCCACGAGCCCTGCCGCTACCCAGCGGAGACGGAGCGTAACGCCCACATACGAGAGGCACCGGACGTCCGTCCCCGTGGGGCACCGGTTCCGTCGCGGTGCGCGGGCCCGACCCGCTGGCCACCGGCGGCCCTCCCGGACCGGCCGACGCCGCGGGCCGTGTGCACACACGGTCTTCCGAGAGCACGGCCACCGGGCCACGCACGGGGGCGGGCATCCCGACGCGGCGCGCGCCGGGGTGCCCGCCCCCGCCGTCTCAGGAGACCTTCTCCGCCTCCCGCACGGGTGCGGCGCCGCCCCGGCCCCGGCGCCCGCGTCCGAGCACGAACAGACCGGTGAGCAGGCTGACCGCCAGCACGACCGCCATGATCGCCAGGAAGCCCACCGGGCCCACCTGGGGACTGATGATCAGCGGGATCGCGGCCGCGGTGACCAGGCCGCCGCCGAAGAACGGCTCGAAGATCAACTGCTTGTAGCCGAACGCCGGGTAGGCGGGCGACCTCATCTCCGGGTCCACGACGCGCATCAGGACCAAGCCCGTGGCGGTGACGCCGAGCGACTGGCCGAACTCCCCGATGCCCCGCTCGAACCAGTGACCGGGCATCATCCGGGGCGCCAGGAACAGGAAGGCGCACAGTGACCACAGGACGCCCGAGACGGCCAGGATCGCGAAGGTGGCGAAGTTCTCGGCGATGGCCTGCAACGACAGGGTGGCCATCGCGGCGATGATCAGCACGTCCAGTGACAGTCCCTGGATCCGTTCGACGGTCTTCTGGTCCACGACGTCGCCCCGGTCGAACCGGTCGATGAACACCTGCAGGACGATGCCTCCGATCATGGCCAGCGGGAACAGCGGCACGTAGGCCATGACCTCGATGGTCTCGGCCCACAGCGCCCGCTCCAGCCACTGCAACCCCATGAGCAGGAGCTGGCCGATCAGCACGGCGAGGGCCACCAGGCCGAAGTGCAGCGTCAGCGGGTCCATGGAGGAGGGGTGGACCGTCATGGTCGCGCCCGGCGTGCGCTTGCCGTGCTCGACCAGTCCGGCCTGCTCGTCGTCGCTTCCTCTGGCGTCGGCGCTGATCACGTTGGACTTGCCGCGGCGCACGCCCCAGTTGATGAGGACGATGCCCACGATGATCCCGGAGAGCAGTCCCACGGTGGCCATGCCCAGGGCCAGGTCCTGCCCCGCGGCCCAGCCCGCCCGGTCGAAGGTGCCGCCCAGGCCGGCCGCGGTGCCGTGCCCGCCCAGGAAGCCGATCTCGATCAGGGCGCCGGAGAAGACCGGTACGTCGAACAGGGGGACGAGCACCAGCAGCGCGAGCACCAGGCCGATGACGTACTGGCCGCTGGCCATGGTGATCCCGAAGGCGAGGTTGGGTCCCGCCAGGCTCGCGGCCTCACGGAACCTCGGCATGGGCTTGCCCAGGAAGAGGCTGGCGAAGACCACCGAGATGAGCAGGCCGGGCAGCGCGGACCAGACCGACATCACCTCGGTGCCGAAGAGTCCGCCCTCGGCCGCGCGCTCGGCGAAGCCCCCGCCCAGGCCCCGGTCGGCCATCCAGCCCATGAGGCTCCCGAAGACGTCGGGCCCCAGGAGCAGCGCGATACCGCCGCCGATGATCGAACCGGGCAGGTACAGCTTCTGGGTCAGCTTCCACTTGACCCGGACCAGCTTCGATACCAGGAGCAGCACCCCCAGGAGCAGGAGTGCGAGGCCGACGGTCTCAGGGGTCATCTCTACCTCTCGTGGTCATCCGGTGGAAGAGGCGCGCACACCCGGACGCGGGGGGCGTCGAACGAGGGTGCCGCCTCGGTTCGGGCCGCGGCGGGGAGGTAGGGACACCACGGACCTGGAGTGACCGTGGCGCGACGATCACCCGCGGCATCCTACACACGCCGTGACAGTGGCGGACCTCTCAGCGACACGGCGCCGGGATGGCGATGATCACGCCCGGCGAGCGTGCACGCCGCTCGACCCGTCCGACGGGCCGGCTCGCTCCGAGGCGGGCGAACCGCATCTTTCCATTGACAAGATGAGTGCGCGTGGAGGAATATTTCCAGTGGAAAGATTCCGCGCCGGGCCCGGGAGGAAACCCCATGGCACCCCTCATCGTCCTCGTCGGCGTCACCGCCCTGCTGCTCGCCCTCGGCGCCGCGGGCGTACGCCCCCTGCGGTCGTGGCCGCCGGCCCTGCGGGGCGGGCTCGCCGCCATGTTCACCCTGACCGGCGTGTCCCACTTCGTAGGCATGCGCGAGGTGATGGTGGCGATGGTCCCGCCCGCGCTGCCCGCACCCGAGCTGCTGGTCACCGTCACCGGGATCCTCGAACTGGCCGGCGCGGCGGGCCTGCTGTGGGCGCGGACCTCGCCCTGGGCCGCGGCCGGACTCGGCGTCCTCCTGGTCGCGATGTTCCCGGCGAACGTTCACGCGATCACCACCCAGGTGAGCACGGGCCTGACCGACAACCTGCCGGTCCGCACCGCGATGCAGGTGGTGTTCCTGGCCGCGACGCTCGCCGTGCTCGTCCACCACCTGCGCGCCGGGCGCCGGGTGGACCCCGTCGGCACCGCCACCCCCCAGCGACACAGGACCGAGTCCACCGAACAAACCTAAGACCGCGCCGGGTGGATCCCGTCGGCACCGGGCACCGGAGCGCTGTGTAGGGTGGCCGCGAACCGGCGCCGACACGTGAGGACGGTGGGATGAGCCTGCTGGCCATCAGCGACCTGCACGTCCGGCACGGCGACAACCGCGCCTTCACCGAGGACCTGCGACCGGACTCGGAGGACGACTGGCTCCTGGTGGCCGGGGACGTCGCCGAGACGACCGCCGACATCCTCTGGGCGATGGAACTGCTGGCCGACCGGTTCGCCACCGTGGTCTGGGTACCCGGCAACCACGACCTGTGGACCGTGCCCGCGGACCCCCTCCAGCTGCGCGGACAGGAGCGCTACCAGTACCTGGTCGAGGCCCTGCGCGGCCTGGGCGTGCACACTCCCGAGGACCCCTACCCCCTCTGGCCGGGCCCCGACGGGCCGGTCGTCGTCGCCCCGCTGTTCGTGCTCTACGACCACACCTTCCGCCCCGAGGGCACCAGCACCAAGGAGGAGGCGCTGGCCGTCGCCCACGAGGCGGGGGTGGTGTGCACCGACGAGTATCTGCTCCACCCCGATCCCCATCCCGGGCGCGACGCCTGGTGCCGTGCCCGGCTGGAGTACACGCGCGCACGGCTGGACTCCCTCGACCCGGACCTGCCCACGGTGCTGGTCAACCACTTCCCGCTCGTGCGCGAGCCCACCCGGATCCTGCGCTACCCCGAGTTCGCCCAGTGGTGCGGCACCGAGGCCACCGCCGACTGGCACGTGCGCTACCGGGCCCGCGCCGTCGTCTACGGGCACCTGCACATCCCGCGCACGATCGTGGTCGACGGCGTTCCCCACGTCGAGGTCTCCCTCGGCTACCCCCGGGAGTGGGGTGCGCGCCCGCTCCCGCCCGAGGGGCCGCGCCGCGTCCTGCCGTAGGGCCACGGGACTTCGGGCTCCGCCGCCCGCCATCCGCCGCTTCGCGGATCGGGGCGCGTCCCGGTCGGTACCGTCCGGATCCCTCACGGCCCGTTGGTGTGTCCGCCCCGCAAGGTTGAGGGGACCTCACGGGGCGGACCGGGGGGAGGGGGGAGGGGATTGCCTGCACGAGTCAACCGGACCCGCTGGCTGCGGGTGCCTCTTCGAATCTGATGATCATCCTAGAAGAGGGCATTCGAAATGCGCAAGGGAGACCAGATTTTTTTCCACACGAAGCGAGAAAAGGCTGTCCAATACCTACCTAGGGACTTATCTGATGCGACAACGGCGGATACAAGCTCCTACCCTCTCCCGAACACTCACGTAAGGCTTTGACCAGTGGGAACCCGCGGGCGGTAACCACCGTGAGGCCCCGAACGCCCACCGCAGTGATTCTCCTGAATTCAGGACATGTTGTGACGTGCATTCCCCACGGGGAACGACCCGCCCGGCAGAGCCCGGGAGGATAGCCGGAAAGTTTCCGGACGACCGATGGGGGCGCGCCGTCCGGCTGCCGCCCCGCCCGAGCGGTCGCCCGGGCGGGGCGGCAGCACCGCGGGAAGGCGCTGGTCAGGCCAGTGGGTTCAACGGGGCCGGCGGGGGCGGCGGGGTCAGCGCTCGGGGTCGCCGGCCCGGCTCAGGCGCACGGCCTCGTCCTGCCAGTGGCGCAACCGCCTCTGCATGCGGTTCTGGTTGTGGGACAGGGCGGCCATGGCGAAGGTCGCGACCAGGACGGCCCCGACGAGGAAGAACGTGATCGCGGTAGCGGTGACCAGGATGACGGTGACGTTCACGACGCACACCTCCGATGATCCTTTGTTTCTTCTGCGGTGCCGTCACGCAGACGGGAAAAGAAGTGGGAAACGCGTCGGGCCCGAGACCCGGCCAGTGGCTTGGGAGGCTAAGCTGGGACCTGGGTTCGGGACCTCTTGCGGAGGACCCGACTCAAGGTTAAGCTAAACCCTTCACACCCGGAAATGTCCATTTTGGGGACTATTCTCGGATAAGCGCACATCCAGGGGACGTGAAGGGTACATCCGATGTACGTCAGCATTCCCCATGCACAGGGAGAGTACGGGCATGCCCTGAGAGAGCTGCGCCGGGGGATCGGCTGCACGCCGGACAGGCTTTCGGAGAGCACCCTTCTCGAACGCACCCTTCGGGAGAGGATCGAGTCCCGGGGGGAAGAGGTCACGGCCGACCGCCTGATCATGGAACTCACCCACCTCATAGACTCCATCGGCGATCCCAAATTCCGTGAGTCCCTGCTTGTGGCGCTGCGCCTGGACCTGCGGTACCGGCAGCGCACCCTGATGGAACGCCGCAGGAACTACAACCGCGACCTGAGGAATTCACCGGACTCCGAGATGCGGCGCCTCCACGTGGACAACCTGCGCACCATGGAACGGCGCGAGAACAAGGCGACAGAACAGGTCGCCCGCTACCTGGACGACGGCCTCCAGGTGTCCGACAGGGCCCATCTGCGTGATTTCCCGCTGCGCCCGATCGCGCCCCAGGGAGAGCTCGCGGTGGAGGCGATCTCCTACTCGTGCGCCTTCTCCGACACCGGCGTCCTGCGGACCCAGGACGTCACGCGGTGGGTGAGGGCGACATCACCGCAGACCAGCCCCGAACTGACGGTGACCCACCGGTACTTCAACGAGAACAAAACCGGCCTGTTGGATATCGAGAGCCTCTACGGCTGCCGTGTGGTCGAGCGCTCGGAGACCGTCAGCGGCGACCTCCTCGCCAGGATCAGCATCCACAAGGACCTCGCCCCCACGGACGGCGTCTACTCCTTCGGCTCCCGGATCAGTGTGAACAGCGACGCCACGTGCAGGCCCGTCATCGTGTGGCGTCCTCGCACTTCCTTCACCAGGCGCATAGAGTTCCACCTCAGGTTCGGAGAACCGCATCTTCCGGTCCGCGCGTGGTGGTTCGTCAGTTCCCAGGAGGTCGAAGGGGAACTGGAGCCTCCGCCCAGCGAGGGTCGGCACCTGGAGCACCTCGACGAAGGGAGGTACCTCTACAGGATATTCGAGAACGAGGACATCACACCCGACCTGCGTTACGGAATATCATGGGTGTGGCCGGGATAGTACATGCTTCGCGCAAAAGACCCGCAAAAGAGAGAACGTCAATGGAGAACGATGGCTGAGTGCCGCTGAGTGGCCCTAGGCGCCACCGGTGCTTTTCTGTGCGCCCGGATCCCTGACCGGACCGGGCGCCTGGATGCCCGGATTCAGCCCTCTCCGTTGTCCATGTTCCCCTTCCCCGGGCGGGCCCTCGCCAGCCTACCGGCCCGTCCACAAGACACGGTAGCCAAATCCATCTCGCATTCCAAGAGTCCCGGCCAGATCAATATTGTTTATCCCATTGTTCTTGGGACGAAGGTTTGAAAAGGATGCACGGCGGGAATCCTATTTCTTACCAGCGGAACCCGAAGCCTTCTGCGCGGGCTTCGCTGCTTCATCACCCGCGTCAACAGCCCCGTCACCCCTGCCCGACATGCTCGGACCGGGAATGGAAAAGCCTCGGTGTTCGCCGAGTGCGCTCTCGAACGCATACTCGGACGAACCCCGCGAGAAGGCCGGCCACTCCGATTCGTGATGGCCGGTGACCGATTCGGGGCAGGCCCCGCTCAACCGCTCTCGCGATCGCGGTGGCTGTTCCGGGCGCGACGGCGACCCCGTCCATGGTCGCCACTGAGAGCAGCCCGGCCACGTTCACGCCGGTTCGGACGTCGCCTTGGGGATCACCGGTACCGCCGGCCACCCACGGCTCGGCCAGGAGAGGGCGCTCGGGCCCGCGAAGGCTCAGGGCTTGCGGGCCAGGCCGCAGTACTCGTCCATCTCCCTGGCCCACCCCACCTGTGCGGGCTCGGGCCGCCACAGCGGGCAGGAGACCACGCCCGGCTCCACCAGCTCCAGGCCGTCGAACAGGGCGGTGAGCCGCTCGGGGGTGCGCAGGTGGTACACCGCCGACCCGGCCTCGTTCCACCGGCGCACCGCCTCGACCATCGCCTCCCCCGTCACCGCGCTGGTGCTGTGCACGATCGCCAGGAAGCTGCCCGGGGGCAGCGCGCCCATGAGGTGGTCCAGGATCGCCCTGGCCTCGGTGTCCTCGCCCACGAAGGGCAGGACGCCGAACAGGGTCACCGCCACCGGACGCCCCAGGTCCAGCGTCCTCGCCGCCTCCGCCAGGATGGCCGCGGGATCGCGCAGGTCGGCGTGCACGTAGTCGGTGGCGCCCTCGGGCGCTCCGCTCAGCAGGGCGCGCGCGTGGGCCAGCACCAGCGGGTCGTTGTCGACGTAGACCACCCGTGCGGCGGGGTTCGCGGCCTGGGCGACCTCGTGGGTGTTGTTGGCGGTGGGCAGACCGGTGCCGATGTCCAGGAACTGGTCGACGCCCTCGCTTCGCACCAGGTGGGTGACGACGCGCATGAGGAAGCTGCGGGTGGCCAGGGCGATGTCCACGATCTCGGGCAGGACCGCGGCGATCTGCTCGCCCGCCTCCCGGTCCACTGGGTAGTGGTCCTTACCTCCCAGCCAGTAGTTCCAGACGCGCGCCGAGTGCGACACCGTGGTGTCGACGAGGGGTGGGGTGGTCACGGTGCTCCAGGGGTGAACAGGGGGCGAGGGGCGAACACCCACAACCTACGAGCCGGAACAGAACGCGCGCACCGGCCTTTGGTCCTTCCGAGGACGGCACGCGGGCACGCGTCCCGGGACGGGTGTCCCCGGTCGTTCACCGGGCGTCCACCGGTCCTCCACTCCGTCGGCGGTACCCGGCGGCGGCCGTCCCCCTCGTGGAGACGGCCGCTTCCGGCCATCGGGCGCCGTGGCCTGGCCTTGCACCGGCGGAGCGAAACGGGGAGGGTTCACGACCCCCGTTGGTCACAGGGGCCGTACATCATGAGGCCCATGGAACGCTGCGATTTCTGTGAACTCCCCGTCGGCGGCGGATGCGCGTGCTCGCTCGGCCGGGACGGCCAGGGCACCCGCGGTCAGGGCGCCGGCGCCGCGACGGGGGACGCGCACCTGCCGGGGAAGGCCATCCTCATCTCGCCGAGGGGCGTGGCCCACCGGCCCGGCTGCCTGCACCAGTCCGAGTCCGAGGTGAAGGCACCGCTGTGGGGCTGGATCACCGATCCCGACCCTCGGTTGTGGCGCCGTCTCAGCGCGGGATCCCCGGCCCGGGCCACGCACGGCAACACCGAACGCGTCGCCACACGCCGCTGCCGGAGCTGCGACGCCTGAGGGCACGGGTCCCACCCGCGACCGGCGGCTCCACGCCGCCGACGCCCCCTGCCGGGTGCGGCCCCACCGCCCGGGGACCGCCCCCGGCGTTCCGGGGCTGCCCCGGGATGCCTCGGGCCGCCCGCGTCCGCTTGCGGCCGGCTACCCCACCGGTCGTCCACGGCCTACTCGGCGCCCAGGACCGCGCTGAGCAGACCGGGCATCCTCGCCTCCAGGTCGTCCTCGCGCAGTCGGCTCATGCGCGAGGTCCCCTCGTAGTACTGGCGGATCACCCCGGCCTCGCGCAGCACCCGGAAGTGGTGGGTGGAGGTGGACTTGCTCACCGGGAGGTCGAAGGCGATACAGGCCATGTCGTCGTGGCCCCGCGCCAACTCGCGCACGATCCGCAGGCGTATCGGGTCGGACAGCGCGCTCAGCACCGACTCCAGACGGATCTCGTCGCGGTCGGGGTGGTGGAGCCGCCGCTCGGGCACGGCCTTGTTCCTGGACATGCTCTGACCCTTCGTCGGCGCGGCTCACATCACAAAGTACGAGCATTGCCGTAGTTTGACAAGCTTCGTAGTACGACATGTATCGTACGAGCGTCGGCCCCACGGCCGCCACCGACGACGCCGAGACGAAGGACGCACCGTGAGCTCCTTGTTCACCCCGTTGACCCTGCGGTCGCTGACGATCCCCAACCGCGTGTGGATGTCCCCGATGTGCATGTACTCGGCCGCTTCGGAGGGGGATCAGGCCGGAGCTCCCACCGACTTCCACCTCGCGCACCTGGCCGACCGGGCCCTCGGAGGCGCGGGACTGGTGATGGCCGAGGCCACCGGGGTGCGCCCCGACGGGCGCATCAGCCCCTGGGACCTGGGACTGTGGAACGACCAGCAGCAGGAGGCCTTCTCCCGTGTCACCGCCGCCATCCGCTCCCACGGATCCGTCGCGGCCGTCCAGCTCGCCCACGCCGGGCGCAAGGCCTCCACGAACAGGCCCTGGCTCGGCGGCGGCCACCTGACCGGGGCCGAGGGCGGCTGGGAGACGGTCTCCCCCAGCGCCGAGGCCTTCTCCGGGCTGTCGACCCCCCACGAGCTGACCGAGGCGGAGATCGACCAGCTGGTGGCGGACTTCGCCGCCTCGGCCGAGCGCGCCCTGGCCGCCGGCTTCCAGGTCGCCGAGGTGCACGGGGCGCACGGCTACCTGCTCCACTCCTTCCTCTCCCCCGCGGCCAACCACCGCACCGACGCCTACGGCGGCGGCTTCGAGAACCGCACGCGCTTCCCGCTGCGGGTCGTGGAGGCCGTGCGCGAGGTCTGGCCCGAGGACCTGCCCGTGTTCTTCCGCGTCTCGGCCACCGACTGGCTGAGCGAGGACGCCGGGGACACCCGCCGGGGCTGGACCGGTGACGACACCGTCCTCCTGGCCAAGGAGTTGCAGGCCCGGGGCGTGGACCTGCTCGACGTCTCCACCGGCGGCGTGGTCCACGACGCCCGGATCCCCGTCGGCCCCGACTACCAGGTGCCCTTCGCCGCGCGCGCCCGCCAGGAGGCCGGTGTCCCCACCTCCGCCGTCGGTCTGGTCACCGACCCCCGCCAGGCCGAGGAGATCGTCGCCTCGGGCCGCGCCGACGCGGTGATGCTCGGCCGCCAACTGCTGCGCGAGCCCTACTGGGCCCACCGCGCCGCCGCCGAACTGGGCGCGCGCCCCGCGTGGCCCGAGCAGTACGGCTACGCGGTGTAGGTCCACGGCGGGTAGGACCGACCAGCCCATCGACCGCCCGGTGCGGGGCCGCCCGTTTCGGCCGGGCGCCCCGCACCGCCGTCACCGCACGGGACGCACCGTCCGCGGGGGCGGAGTCACCATTCGGGGCTCCCGGTCAGTTCGCGCACCGCGGGCAGCACTGCGTCGACCACCGTGGGGAACCACGCCGAGAACGGCAGGTCCCCGCACATGCGCTCCAGTTCCGCGGAGTCGGCGAACGCGGTCTCGGCGACCTCGTCCGGATCGGGGCGGAGCCGGCCGCGCACCAGGCCCACGAAGAGGTGGTTGTACTCCTGCTCCACCAGCCCGGAGTCGGGGTCCGGGTGGTTGTAACGCACCGTCCCGGCCTCACGCATGAGCGCGGGGGCCGTGCCCAGCTCCTCACAGGTGCGCCGGGCGGCGGCCACGAAGGGCGGCTCCCCGGGGTGCGGGTGGCCGCAGCAGGTGTTGGACCACACCCCCGGAGAGTGGTACTTGCCCAGGGCGCGGCGCTGGAGCAGCAGGCGGCCGCGGTCGTCGAAGAGGAAGACCGAGAAGGCCCGGTGCAGCCTCCCGGGAGGCAGGTGCGCGGAGATCTTCTCCGCGGTGCCGACCGTCGTCCCGTCCTCGTCGACCAGTTCGAGCATGACCGGCGCGCGGCCGGGGGCGAAGGCGGCTTCCGGGTCGGCCAAAGGTGCGGTGGAGCGGTGGTCGGCGGCTGGACCGGTGGGCATGGACGTCCTCCACGTTCGAACGTTCGACGGCGGATGCGGGGTCGCGGCGGCGCGGGGCCACGCCGCCGCGCGACGGCTCAGACGCGGTCGGCCGCGATGAGCAGGTAGTGGAAGCTTCCCTCCCGGTACGCGGTGAGGAAGGGGTCCTCGATCCCGGTGGCCACCGAGGACCGCGCCCGCAGCTCCCAGTACGGGATCGTGCTCTCGGTGAGGTCGACGACCTCGATCGGGACGAGGCCGTTGGCCGCCATCGCCCTGAAGTACGCGCTGCGGGGGTGGATGTTGCAGGTGTAGTGCTCGTCGATGCGGCTGACGGCCTTGGAGCGGCCTCCGGTGACGTCGTTGTAGCAGCCGGTGATGGTGACGTAGCGGCCGCCGTACTCCAGCAGGCGGGCGTGCTCGCGGAAGAGGTCGAACAGGTCCACGTACATGGTGGACTCGTTGTTCCAGCTGGCGCGCAGGGAGCCCGCCTCGAAACCGGTGTCGAGCATGTTGCGGAAGTGGAACCGCACCCGGTCGGCCACACCCCTCTCCTCGGCCTGCCCGTTGGCGAAGGCGACCTGCTGCTCGGAGATCGTCACCCCGTCCACGTGGCAGCCGAAGCGCTGGTGGGCCATGAAGCTGGTGCCGCCCCGCCCCGAGCCGGTGTCCATGATCCGGTCGTCGGGCGAGATCGGCCCCAGGTGGTCCAGGAGCAGGTTCGCCTGCGCGGTCTCCAGGCGGTGCATCTCCCGGATGACGCGCTCGTCGCGGGTCTCCTCAGGGCCCTCGAGCACGGAGTGGTCGTAGTCGCCGATCCCGTAGTGGTGGTGGTACAGGCCGTCGACGTCGCCGAGGCGGATGTTGACGGGGTCCTTCTCGGCGTTCCAGTACGCCGCCACGGACTTCTGGTAGGCGGTGCGCAGGACGCTGGGGGCCATGGTCTCTGTCATGGGAGGGAGCTCCTTGTCGTGGTGTCCCGGCCGGTCGGGGCCGGGTGGAGTGCGGGTTGGGGCGCGTCGGGGCGGCGGGCGGTTCGGGGCGGGCCGTGCGGACCGCGCCCCGCTCAGGAGCCGTTCGCGCCGTGGTAGCGGGGGCTGCGGGCGTGCCATTCGCGGCTGCCGCCGAGCCAGGCCCACAGGCCCCACAGGAAGCGGCGCAGCTCCGGTGAGCCGCTGAGCGCCAGTGCGGCGGCCTCGGCCTCGAAGGCGTGCATCAGCTCGTCGTGGACCTCGACGGTGCGCTGGACGGCCTCGCTCAGCGAGCAGTCGTCCTCCGAGGCGATCAGCCTGGGCAGGCTGAGGTCGGTGACGTCCTCCTTGCCCATCGAGTACAGGTCGTTCACGATCACGCTCGCGCTTCCCGCCAGGGTGAACACGCGGCGCACGCTCGGCTGGGCGAACTCCGCCCAGGGGAGCTCGTATCCGGCGACCGGGTCGATGAGCGCCATGCACGGCACGAAGCTGTTCTCGTGCCGGTGCATGAGGAACTCCCACACCGGCGGCCTGTGCCCGGTGGCCAGCCAGACGGCCTCCTGGTTGTAGGCCACGAACATGATCGCCAGCTCGTGGCGGAGCCTGCGCACCTGCGCCGCCGTGGCGTAGGCGCCCAGGTTGGCCAGGCTGGAGCGGAGGGCGACCATCACGGGGTCCCCGCGGACGACCTCCTCCAACTGGGGCGCGTAGCGCCGCGGCAGGTGGGCCTGGTCGATGACCGAGTGCGCGATCGCCAGGCGCTGTCCGAGCAGCTCCGGATGCGCCTCCTCCGCCTCGCCGTCGACGTAGTGGTCGTCCACGGACCACTCGGCCAGGGCGCACTTGGCCGCCGCCAGCAGCCGGTCGGGGTCGTCGGTCTCGGGGTGGGCGAGCATGATGAGGCGCCCGAACCCGGCCGCGCGGACGCGGTCGAGCTGGCCGGGGTAGACACCCACCTCCGCGGCCCACTCGACCAGCCGGCCGTCGACCTCGTCCCCCAGGGCGGGGTCGTCGCGCATGGCGGGCGGGCAGTACAGCGCCGGGACCTGTTCGCCCCCTCCCCGCTCCCCCGGCGAGCCGTCGTCCTCCGGACGCTTCGTGCCGCCTCGCGGGCGGGCGGCGCCGGTCGCGGGAGCTCCGGGAAGGCGTGCTCCCACGGGATGGGCGGGGATACCCGGTGCGATGCCCGCCGCGGCGGTGCTCGGGCTCTGGTCGGCCGGGTGCGGCGAGGACAGCCGGAGCCGGAGCGCCGACGTCCCGGTCCCCGAGCGCCCGACGGGCAGCCGGGGCGCGGGCGGTGTCCGCGGGGCCGGTGCGGACGCGGGCGCCAGCAGGTCCCGTCTCCCCGGGCGCCGCGGGTCGCGGAGCAGGGCCTCCACCAGGCCCACCACCTCCGGGGAGGCGGCGGTGGCCGGTGTCGTGGACAGCGGTGACACCGTCTCAGACCTCCTTCCCTGACAGTGCCCGGATCTCAGCCACGCGGGTGGACCTCGGCGTTCTCCAGGATCCCGACGGCGTCGGGGACGAGCACCGCGGCGGAGTAGTAGGTGCTGACGAGGTAGGAGATGACGGCCCTGTCGTCGATGCCCATGAAGCGCGCGTTGAGGCCGGGCTCGACCTCGTCGGGCAGCCCGGTCTGGTACAGGCCGATGACGCCCTCGTTGTCCTCCCCGGTGCGGACCGCGATGATCGACGAGGTCTGGTGCTCGGAGACCGGGATCTTGCCGCACGGCAGGAGCGGAACGCCGCGCCACGCGGGCAGGTGGTGGCCGCCGACCTCCGCGGTGCCGATGTTCAGCCCCCGCTTGTTGCACTCCTTGCCGAAGGCCGCGATGGCCTTGGGGTGCGCGAACATGTACTGGGTGTTGCGGCGCATGCTCAGCAGGTCGTCCAGGTCGTCCGGCGTGGGCGGCCCCTCGTGGGTCTGGATCCGCTGCTTGAACTCGGTGTTGTGCAGCAGGCCGAACTCGCGGTTGTTGACCAGTTCGTGCTCCTGGCGCTCGCGCAGGGCCTGGATGGTCAGTCGCAACTGCTGCTCGGTCTGGTTCATCGGCTTGTTGTAGAGGTCGGCGACCCGGCTGTGGACCCGCAGCACGGTCTGGGCCACGTCCAGCTCGTACTCGCGCGGTTTGAGGTCGTAGTCGACGAAGGTGGCGGGGAGTTCGGCCTCGCCGACGTGGCCCGACGACAGGGCGATCTCGGCCTCGCCGTGCTTGTTCTGCCGCTGCTCGGGCAGGGACAGGTACTCCTGGACGTGGGCCTGGAGGGTGGGCGAGTCGTCCAGGATCGCGATGAACTCGCGCCGGGGCATCTCCAGCAGCGTGCCCGCCGTCGCGGCCTTGACGGTGAACTCCCACCGGGGTTCGGCGTCGAGCAGGTAGCGGTCGCCGAACTTGTCGCCGTCGGCCAGTACGCCCAGCCAGTTGGTGTCGCCGTAGTGGCCGCTGCTGGTCTTGTGCACACGTCCGTGCGCCAGCAGGTACAGGTGGTCGGCCGAGGTGCCCTCCTCCGCCAGCACCTGGCCGGGCTCGAAGTCGCGCTGGACGAAGCGGTCGGCCAGGGCCGTCAGCACGTCCACGTCGTCGAAGCCGCGCAGCAGGGCCAGCTCGCCGAGCTCCTGGGGGATGACCCGGACCTGCGCACCGGTCTGCGAGAACTCGATGCGTCCGTCGCCGATGGTGTAGGTCAGCCGCCGGTTGACCCGGTAGGCGCCGCCGTCGGTGTGCACCCACGGGAGCATCCTGGTCAGCCAGCGGGAGCTGATCCCCTGCATCTGCGGAACGGACTTGGTCGTGGTCGCCAGGTTGCGCGCGGCGGCGGTCCCCAGGCTCTGTTGCTTGCCGCTTCGTATCTCGGGAGCTGAATCGATCGACATCCGCCGGGTCTCTCCTGTGTGGTCGCGTGCCCGCTCCGCCGGGTCTGAGGGGACTCCGCGGAGCGGATCGGGAGGAAAAGGGGTCACGCCTGTTCGGATACGTGGGCTGACCAGGGCCGTTGACGCCCAGGCAGCGCTCCGTAAACCGTTGACAACCCTAGGACCGGCCATTCGGGACGTGCAAGATAATCACGATTCCCATTGGAATCGGGAGAGGAATGCATGTCCCATAACTACGTTGGTCCTTATCGACCACCAGGAGGAGTGTCCTCGCGCCCGCAGGCACCTCCTGTTCTCTTATCGGGACCCTGACCAGGAGGAACAAACCCGCACTCACCCGCGCCGGGCGCACCGACTCCAGGAACTCCCCCGTGAATGAATTCCATGAAATCGGGACATGTCGTGATGTGAATTGTTCATGAAGGGCGCCCCGATAAGCTGATTCACGGTCACGTAAGGAAAGGATTACGGTCAGCCGATGCGACGGCCCGAAGCCGCGGCGGGGCTCCGTTCGCCCGGTCCCGGCGGTCCCCGCCGAACGCGTCGACCGGGCCGCGGGTGCGTGGTGAGGCCGTCCGGACCGCGTCACTTCGGCGGGGACCGAAGCGACACGGCCGTAACGTCCCCCCATGACCTCACCAGCAGAACGCGCAGGCGGGCACACCGGCGTCCGCGCCGCCCGGCACGACTCCGGCCGCATCCCGCCGGGCCGCCCCCGGACCGACCGGTCCCCGGAGGAGCCGGCCCCCGGTGAGCGGTTCCGCGCCCTGCACCTGGAGGGCGACCCACTGCTCCTGCCCAACGCCTGGGACCACGCGTCGGCGGCCGCCCTGGCCGCGGCGGGGTTCCGCGCGGTGGGAACCACCAGCCTGGGGGTGGCCGCGGCGGCCGGACTTCCCGACGGACAGGGGCACACGCGCGAGGAGACGCTGCGGCTGGCCCGCGGCCTGTCCCGGCTGGACGTGCTGGTCAGCGTGGACGTCGAGGGAGGCTTCGGCGGGTCGCCCGCACAGGTCGCCGCGCTGGCCGCCGAACTGGAGCGGACGGGGATCGCGGGGATCAACCTGGAGGACGGCCTCCCGGACGGCGGGCTGGCCGACGTGGGGCGACAGCAGGAGGTCGTCCGCGCGGTGAGGGATGCGGCGCCGTCGCTGTTCCTCAACGCCCGCACCGACACGTGGTGGCTGCCCGGGCACACCGGGCAGACGGCCGACCGGGCCGCCGCCTACGAGGAGGCCGGTGCCGACGGGGTGTTCGTGCCCGGCCTGCGCGACGAGGAGGAGATCGCCGCCCTGTCCGGTGCCCTGCGCGTTCCGCTCAACATCCTCCACTCCCCCACCGGTCCCCCGCCGCGGGTCCTCGCCGAGTTGGGTGTGCGCCGTGTGAGCTGCGGTTCGCTGCTCTTTCGCGCCGCCCTGGCCGGGGCCCTCGCCGCGGCCGAGGCGGTGGCGTCGGGACTGCCCCTGCCCGAGGGCGTTCCGGGCTACGACGAGGTCCAGGCCCTCGCGGAACGGTTCGCGGCGCCTCGGGGACGATCGGCGGCGGGGTAGGGAATCGTCCGTTCGGGCCGCTTCCGTGGGAGACCCTCAGAAGTCACAGCAGGAACAGCATTCGCAGCAGCTACAGCACTCGCAGAGGTTGCACCAGGCGTCACGCGGCCTACCCGTCCACGGCCCCGGGTGGGGGTCGCGGCAGCAGAACTGGCAGGTGCAGCACATGAACAGCGCGGCCGCGCAGCCCGCCAGGACGCCCCGCGGCTTGGGCGAACTCCGGAGTTCGGGGGTGTCGCACGAACAGGAGGCACAGCAGTTGCCCTTGCCTCCGTTCCCGCCTGGACCGGAGCCGTCCCCGTGTCCGCCGCCGTGCGGCGCATCGTGGCTCCCGCCCCCGTTCCGTCGCTCCTGGTGGAACTGCTGCTGGTGGTGGGGGCGGTGGGGGTGATTCCGGTAGTGCTCGTTCTGTTGGTGGCCCGGGTTCGGATACCCGCCGTGGGCGAAGGCGCGCTCGACGGCTCGGTGCAGCTCCCCCACCAGCAGCGCGCGGGCCAGGCGGTCGTCGGCGAACTCGGCCTCCTCCAACGCCGGCCGGACGCCCAGGACCGCGTCGTCGCACAGCTCGCGGGCCCGGCCGATCCCGGTGCCGGTGGCCGTGAGCGGGTTCCAGGCGTTCCTCTCCCGGTCCTCCTCGCGGTCCTCGACCGCGTCCAGCAGGTGCGCGACCCGGCCGAACAGGCGTCCCGCCTCGCGCAGCGGTTCGACGTTGGCGGGGCGGCCCGCCAGGACCGCGGTGTGCGCGAACGCCTCACCGGTGGCCTCCTCGGTCGGCCGGGTCACCGTCAGGACGTCGGTGCCCGGGCCCGCCGCCAGCTCGGCCTCCCGCTGCCGGTCGACCACCGCGACCAGCTCGGCTCCGTCGAACCCGAGCCCCGCGCCCGCCTCCCGGGCCTCGCGCCGCCAGCGCTCGGCCACCCGCCCGGCGAGCGCGCGCACGCCGCGGCGGGCGTAGGGGCCGTCGCCGTCCTCGATGTGGTCGGCGATCTTGGCCGAGGCCAGCATCAGCGACACCGACGCCGCCAGATGGGCGCCGGAGCCGTCGGCGACCTCGGCCCCGCGCATGCCGCGCAGGGGGCAGCGGCCCGCCCGGCGTGTGCCGGCGCACTCCTCGGACTGGGCCGCGGTCAGGACCGACACCACCAGCCCGTCGTAGTTGGTGGCGATCCGGGAGGCCTGGCCGTGGTCGTCGCGCAGTGCCAGGCACAGCCCGCACATGTGCGACATCCACTCCTCGGCCAGCCCGTCGGACAGTGTGTGCCGACAGGGACGCAGGATTCCGAACACGGGCTGGTGGCCTCCTCTTTCCGACGCCGCCGCGGCGGCGGCGTCGCGGGCTGGACAGGAGGGTACGACGCCCCGAGCGCACGGGAAGTTCACGGCCGCGCGAACGCGTCGAAGGCGCGCTGTCGGCCTCGGGGCGGACTCAGTGGTCGCCCGTGTCCAGCAGTCGCTCGAAGTTCCCCGCGGGACGCGCGCGCGTGGGCATGGCCTCCACGAACGGCAGCAACTCCCGCCTGGCGACCCCGTGGACCCGGCGCAGTTCGGCCACCGGGTCGGAGTGCTCGTCCACCCTCAGGTCCAGGTAGGGATAGGGATGGCCGGTGTGCACGTACAGCGCCGCGCTCTGTCTGCCCCGCCTGTCCCCGCCGGCCGCCTGCCCCGCCTCCAGGGCGCTCAGCAGGCGCTCGTCCATGCGGTCCCCGGCACCGGCCTCGAACCGCTCCGCCATCGCGTCGAGGGTGTCGGCGCCGGTCAGGATGTTTCCCGCCACCGCGTATCCGGCCCCCACCCTGTGGCCGCACCACGGATGCGTCTGCGATCCGGTGTGCGCGGCGGCGCGACCTCCCCGGTCGACCACGGCGACCTGCCGCGAGTCCGCGGCGGGGTCGGTGCCCAGGACCCGGCGCAGCGCGTCCTCGGCGGTGTGGGACCGCAGCAGCTCCAGGGCGTCCGTGCCCAGCAGCGGGTTGATCAGCGCCTGTGTCGCGACCGCCCCCGCGTCCGCGTGGGCGAACACCGACAGCGCGCCGATCGCGGGCATCCGGCTGCTGACCGCGACACCGCACGTTCTGACGGCGGTGTCGTAGGCGACGATCGAGAAGGTGCCTGCGTACAACCGGAACCACCCTCGGGTGTTCGGGCGCCTGGATCGGTGCGGTGCGGCGCCCTCGCCAGGGGCCGGGAGATCAGACGGATCGCCGGGAATGCTACCGGACGCGGGGACGGTGCGTGCGCCCTCAGGCGGGACGGTGCGGGACGGCACCGCCCGGCGGGTCCCAGCGCGGTGGCCGCAGTCGCCCCACGAGCCGTGATCTTGTACTTATAGCGCATTTGGGCGCCCAACCTCGCTATAAGTACAAGATCATCCGGGGTCGGAGCGTTCCAGTCACACCGGCGACGTGTCCGGTCAGCCCGCTAGCGGCCCTCCGTCAGGAGGTCGAAGCGGTACAGGCCGATCGGGGCCGGTGGCGGCAGGTCCGGTGCCGAGGTGGTGTGGTCGCTCCGGAAGGCCTGGAGGAAGTAGGCGACCAGTCGGCGGGAGGCGGCCGCCGCGGCCTCGGAGGACTCCGCGACGACGCCGTCGTTGGCCTTCATGACGAGGGTGAGGTCGGTCCGGGCGAAGTCGGCGCGCAGGTACCCGGCCTCCTGCGCCCTCCGTGTCAGGGCGGCGAAGCCCCGTTCGGCGCGCATGCGCTCACGCTCGAAGTCGACGGCCCCGGGGAACTCGGTGAGGAACGCGGCGGTGAACCCCCGGTCGGCCACCTGCATGGCGCACACCTTCTCGATGACGGTGCGGAACCCGCGCCACGGGTCCGGATCCGCCAGGGCCTCGTCGACGACGCCGACACAGTCCGCGAGCCGGTCGGCGAAGACCTCCGTGACCAGCGACTCCCTGGTGGGAAAGCGCCGGTAGAGCGTGGCCACGCCGACACCGGCGCGGCGGGCGACCGCGGCCATGGGCACGTCGAGGCCGCGCGCCGCGAACGCCTCCCGTGCGGCTTCGAGGATGCGGGCGCGGTTGTGCCGCGCGTCCGAGCGCAGCCGCTCCGGCCCGGCGGCGGTGTCGGGGCCGGCGGGGTCGGGAGCAGTGGTGTCGGAGGCGGTGGAGTCGGAGGCGGTGGAGTCGGAGGCGGTGGAGTCGGGGTCCATCCGAGAGGAATCGGCAGCCATACCTCTCACATTAGCCAGAAGTGGACGGGTCCTTCCGTTTTCGGCGTAGCGTGCACGAACGGGAACCCGCACGGGTGGTCGTGCGGTGGCTGACGAAGGGGACCTGAACGGTGGATCGGATACGCGCGGCCCTGTACGACCGGTACGGCGGTCCGGAGGTGCTGTACGAGGGCACGGTGGCCAGACCCGACACGGGGCCCGGGGACGTGCTGGTGCGCGTCCACGCCGCCAGCGTGAACGGCGGCGAGCTCCTGGGCCGCGCCGGCGGGATTCGCCTGGCGACCTGGCTGCTCGACAGGGGCTTTCCCAAGCGGACCGGAAACGACTTCGCGGGCGAGGTGGTCGAGACCGGGTCCGGCGTCTCCGGGTTCGCGCCGGGGGACCGGGTGTGGGGCGCGCTGCCCCGGACGTTCGGCAGCGCGGCCGAGTTCGTGGCCGTCGCGCCCCGGCAGTTGGCCCTCGCACCAGCCGACCTGAACCTGGTCGAGGCCGCGGCCCTGCCCGTCGTCGGCACGACGGCCGTCACCGCGCTGCGGGACAGGGCCCGCCTCGCCCCGGGCGAGCGGCTGCTGGTGCGGGGCGCGAGCGGCGGGGTGGGCAGCGTCGCCGTCCAGCTCGGCCGGGCCTACGGCGCCCACGTCACCGCGCTGGCCGGGGCCGAGCACCTCGGCTTCGTGCGGGAGCTGGGCGCCGACGAGGCCTTCGACTACGCCGGCACCGGTGCCGCCGACCTGCCGCCGTTCGACGTGGTCCTGGACACGGTCGGGACCGGGCTGCGGGCCTACCGCAGGCGGCTGACCGGGAACGGGCGCATCGTGGCGATCACCTTCGACAGCGGGCGCATGCTCGCCTCGCTCTCCTACATCGCCGCCTCGGCCGTCTTCGGCTCGCGCCGTGTCCGCTTCTTCAGCGGCGACCCCGGGCACGAGCTCTTCGCCGAACTGACCCGCCTGACCGAGTCCGGAGCCGTCCGTCCCGTCGTGGACAGGATCCTGCCCCTGGCCGAGATCGCCGAGGCCCACCGGGCGCTGGAGGCCGGTGGGATCCGGGGCAAGGTGGTGGTCAGCGTGGCCGGCCCGGGCGCCTGAGAGACCGGACGCCTGAGAGATGGGTGCGCGCCCTGCGCGGACCGCGTCGTCGCGCGTTCCCCGAAGCAACCGCCGGGGAACGCGCGGTCCGCACGCACCCCGGAAAACCGGGTGGTGCGGAGCGACCACGCGGGGGACACTGTGGACTCCCCGAGCCCAGGAGAGCCCGTGTCCACCGACCACGAGCGCCCGCGCCCACTGCCACGGCCGATCACCGGCGTCTTCGTCCGCCACCTGCTGCATACGGCCTGCCCCCGTTACTTCGCCATGGTGTGGGCCGACTTCGAACCACTGCGGGACGACGGTACGGGCGAGGCCTTCGCCTTCGTCGACGATCTGCCCGACCGGTGCCGTGAGCCTGGGGAGCCCCTCCCGAAGGAGTTCGTCCGCGCCTTCACCGAGGGTGCGCGGGAAGTCTGGGAGAACTCGGGCGGCGATCGGCCCCTCTTCGCCGCCCGCGTGGTGCTGCGCGACGCTGTCTGGCACGACAACGACTCCAATCCACAGAGCTTCCGGATGGCGGGCCGTCTGGCCGCTCGGGAGGCCCTGTGCTGTGTCGCCGAGGGCCGCGAGCCGCGCCAGGCCGGACGCAGCGGGCGTTCGGACAGCCCCATCCCGCCGATGCCCAGGACGCTGCCGCCTCCCGACCCGGCCCCGCCCGCCTGAGACGGCCGGTTCCGTCGCCCGCGAGGCGCCGCCCGTGGGAGCGGGCGGTACGCGGCCCGTCCGTCAGGACCGGACCGCCACGGCGCGGGAGGCCTCCCGCAGCCACTCCAGGTACCAGTCCACGAAGGTCAGGGGCGTTCCGTCCTCACCGGTGAGCGGCCGGAGGTCCTCGTCGTCGACACGGGCGTCGTTCCACATACGCCCGGCCTCGGGGCCGGACACGACCAGCCACTGCCGTAGCGCGCAGCCCAGATGGCACAGGCAGAGCGCGCCGGCCGTCCGGTCCTCGGCCCACAGGAGGTCGCCCATGCGCGCGTCCCAGGCCTCGTAGACCCTGTCGAACTCCTCGACGTCCTCGAAGTCCTCCTCCAATGGCTCCCGGGCCCGCAGTGCGGCCAGGGACTCCGGGTCGGGCCCGGTGACCGGGAACGGCTCCGACAGCCGCGCCGGCGCGGCCAGGTCCACGCCGTCGCCGTACCACCGCCACCGGCCGTCCACCCCCCTGACCACGGGAAAGACGCCGTAGGCGGGTCCGGCACCGCCCGCGCCCACCCGGAGCAGGAACTCCCGGTACCCGGCGGGCAGCCGCGTCCCCAACTGTCCCTCCAGCTCGGCCAGTTCTCCGTGCGTCAGCGGGTCCAGCAGCTCGAAGCCGTGGTGGCGGGCTCCGAACACCTCCCCCGCGCCCGGCGCCCGCCCCAGCTCCAACACCTGCTCGCGGACTCCCGCCCACACATCCGTACTCGTGTCCATGGCGGCATCGTAGGAACCGCCGGAGACAGTACGGCGGCGGCGGACCGGCCGGGGAAAGCGAACCGGCCTCTTTCGCGCACCGGCGGATCCGAGGTCCACCGTTCCGGGAAAAGGCATGGCTCACGCAATTCGGCGGCGCCGATTCCACAGGTCGGCACCGCCGATTCATGTGCGTATTCCTGTGCATATTCACGTGCACCAGGAAATCATCCCGAACATTCCATGCACGTCACCCATGACAACTCCATGCCATCACGGCACAGCAGGTCAGAGCCTGATCAACACGTATCAACGGATGCATTCCACATGAAATCCGGAACTCCATGAACACACTCCGCATCGCACACACGACCGCATCCAACAGACACATAATAGTTACCGGACATGATTCACCGCCATGTTATTTTCTCCTCAGTACACCTTCCCCCGATTCGGTGTGCGCGGAAAGGACAGCAATGACACGTCCGTGGGAGGCAGACCCCGACGCACGGATGATCCGCCGCCTGGGCCGGTCACCGCAGGCGCTCGGCAACACGAACAACGTCCAGGGGTGCCCCGACATCTGGGAACTGGAGAACGGTGACATCGCCGTCATCGGCCGCGACCTGACCGCCCACTACGCCGACCTGCTTCCCTCGGAGGCCGCCATCGACGACGACGAGCGACTCGTCGTCATCCCGCGCAACGTACTCATCTCGGCGAAGGCGGACATCCCGGATGCTTGACGTCCTCACCGGCCTCCGGGGCGACCTCCTGGACCTGGACGCCTACGACGAGGACTTCGCGCACCGCTTCGGGGCGCTGCGCGGAGCGGACGCCTGGAAGCTGGAGCGGATCCAGGCCTTCCACGAGCCCGGGAACCCGAGCTGGACGAGGTACCGGGCCGGAGAGGTCCACGAGTCCCTCCGCATGCTGGAGGAGGACCGGAGCGGGCTGGTGGAGATGTTCTCCGGCCTGGAACGGAGGGGCTCCCGCGTGCTGAGGGTGCGGGTCGTGGAGTGGCCGCTGACCCCCTACCTGCACTGGGAACTGCACTCGCTGCACGTCCGGGCCCAGTGCGGCGAGCACGTCCGGGTGGTCGGCCCCGAGGCCGTCGCACACCTGGAGGGACGGGGAACGGTCCCCGAAGTACTGACCCTCGGAGACGAGGTCACCTACCGCATCCGCTACGACGAACGCGGTGTGCTGGCCGGGAGCGTGCGCCACACCGACCCCGGGATCACGGCGCGCTGCCGCGAGGAGATCGCCGCCCTGTACCGAGGCGCCGAACCCCTGGAGTCCTACTTCCCCCGCGAGGTCGCCCTCTCGGAGGCGCCCCGTGCCTGATCGCGACGCCCCCGGGGCCGGCCCCGGGCGAGAGCCCGGTCCCGGTGCCCGAGGCGGCCGTTCGTCGTGGATCAGCGAGGTGTCCGGCCGCGCCGTCCAGGCGGAGCAGGTGCACGGCGGGGTGCACTTCCACGGGCCGGAGTCCGCGTCGGGGCCGGTGCCCCGCCAGCTGCCCGCCGACGTGCACGGCTTCGTCAACCGCGTGGGCGAGCTGGAGATACTCAGCTCCCGCCTGCGCGGCGAGGAGTCCGAAGGCCGCGACCGCGAGGTCGCCCTCCACCTCATCACCGGCACCGCCGGGGTCGGCAAGACCGCCCTGGCCCTGCACTGGGCGCACCGGGTCCGCTCGCGGTTCCCCGACGGCCAGCTCCACGTGGACCTGAGGGGGTACGGTTCCGGGCCGCCCGCCGCCTCCGAACAGGTCCTGGACCGCTTCCTGCGCGCCCTCGGGGTGCCCGCCGACGCGGTGCCGCCCGACACGGACAGCAGGGCGGCCCTGTACCGGTCGCTGCTCGCCGAGCGCAGGGTGCTCGTCATGCTCGACAACGCGGCCTCCGCCGCCCAGGTGCGTCCCCTGCTGCCCGGAGCCTCGGACTCGGTGGTGCTGGTGACCAGCCGGGACCGCCTGTCCGGCCTGGTCGCGGGCCAGGGCGCCCAGCGCCTGACGGTGCGCACCCTCAGCTCCGCGCAGGCCGTGGACCTGCTCACGCACGCGACCAGCGGCCACCGCGGCGGCGACACCCCGCACGAGGTCACCGAGCTCGCCCGGCTGTGCGGGCGCCTGCCCCTGGCCCTGCGCATCGCCGCGGAACGGGCGGCGAGCCGCCCGCACATGCCCCTGCACGACCTCATCCAGGACCTGCGGGACGAGTCCGGGCTCTGGGACGCCCTCGCGACCGACGACGAGGAGGAGGCCCACGCGGTCCGCTCGGTCTTCGCCTGGTCCTACCGGGTGCTCCACCACCGGGCGGCGCGCCTGTTCCGGCTGCTGGGCCTGCACCCGGGGGCGGACTTCGACGCGACGGCGGCGGCGCTGCTGGCCGACGTCCCGGCGCGGGAGGCCCGCCAGACCCTGGACATGCTGGTCGGGGCGCACCTGGTGGAGCAGACCGGTTCCGACCGGTTCCGGTTCCACGACCTGCTGCGCTCCTACGCCCAGGCCCAACTGCGACAGGAGGAGTCCCGGCGGGACCGGGAGGAGGCACTCGACAGGCTGCTGCGGTGGTACCTGCACACCGCCGACGCGGCCGCCCGCGCCTTCGGCTCCCACCTGCGCCACCTGGACCCGGTGGACCTTCCCGACTCGGCGGCCCGGAGCTTCCGGGACGGCGCCCAGGCGCTCCACTGGTTCGAGCGCGAGCACGCCAACCTCATGGCCTGCGTCGAGGCCGCGGCCTCCGCCGGGATGGCCGGGACCGCCTGGCGGCTGGCCACCGTGCTGCGCCACTTCCACCTCTTCCACGCCCCGATGACCGCGTGGGAGGCCACCGGGCGGACCGGGCTCGCCGCGGCCCGGAGCGAGGCACGCCCGGCAGCCGAGGCGGAGCTGCTGGAGAGCCTGGGAATGGCCCACGTGCAGGCCAACCGGACCGAGGAGGGGCTCGACCACCACGAGCGCGCCCTGGCCCTGCGCCGGGAGCTGGACGACTCCTTCGGCGCGGCGATGTCCCTGAACGCCCTGGGACTGGTGCACCTGCGCGCCCACCGGCTGGACCGGGCGCGGGAGCTCTTCGACGAGTGCCTGCGCCTGACCCGGGAGCTCGGCGAGCGCCGGTGGGAGGGCATCGCCCTGGGCAACCTGGCCGCGGTGACGCTGCGCCTGGGCGACCCCCGCGAGGCGGTCGCCCTGTGCGAGTGGGCGGTGGCGATCCACCGGGAGACCGACGACCGGATCACCGAGTTCGCCACCCTGGCCTGCCTGGGCATGGCCTGGCGGGAGCTGGGCGAGCGGGAGCGTGCCCTGGGCAGTGTCCGGGAGTCGCTGGAGGTGGCCAGGGATCCGGGCAACCTCGTCCAGGAGGCCTACGCCCTGTTGCAACTGGGCCACGTCCAGGCCGGGCTCGGCGACCACGACGAGGCCCTGGCCGCCTACCACCACGCCGCGGCCCTGCACCGCAGGGTCGCCGACCGGCGCCGTGAGGCCGAGTCCTTCGAGGGTGTGGGCGAGGTGTACCGGTCCCTGGACCTGCGGGAGGAGTCGGCGCGCTTCCTCCGGCAGGCCGCGGCCGGGTACCGCGGGTGCGGCGACCGCTGGCGCCTGGCGGTGTGCCTGCGCCGCCTGGCCGCCGTCCAGGACTCCCTGGACGAGGACGGGGACGGGCGGGCCCGGGAGCACCGGACCGAGGCCCTGGAGCTGCTGGCGGAGTTCGACGACCCGGCCGCGGTGGCCCTGCGGGAGGAGATCGAGGCCCTCGTCCGGAATCCGAAGACGTGAGCGGACAGGAGTTCCGTGTTCGGGCCCGCCTTCCGCACCGCTCTGCTTCACTGTGCCCATGCCCGAACTCTCACGCGAGCACCTGTTGGAGCTGGCCGGCCAGAAGTCCTTCGACCGCGGACCGGACTACCTCGGACGGGTGTCGGGGCTGCGTGCGAGCGAAGGAGCGGTGCACGCCGCCGTCGGCGGACGGCGCCGCTACCGGGTGCGGCTCACCACCGAGGGAGCCTTCTCCTGGCACTGCGACTGCCCCTGGGCCGAGGAGGGGAACTGCTGCAAGCACGTGGTCGCCGTGGGCCTGGTGCACCTATACGAACGCAAGCACGGCAGTGCCGCGCCGCCGGTGCCCGACATCGCCTCCTACCTGTACACCCTCGACCGCGAACGGCTGGTGGGTCTGCTGTTGGAGGAGGCCGACCGCTCCCCCGCGCTCACCCTGGCCCTGGAGGCACGGGCGGCGGTGGCGGCCCGGGACCCGGAGGCTCTGCGGGCCCTGTTCGAGGGCGCGCTGCACGTCACCGAACCGGTGCCCTACGAGCAGGCGGCCGAGTACGCCCGGGCGGTGCACAGCGCCGCTGACACGGTGGAAGAGCTGGAGCGCTCCGGCCAGGCCGGGGCCGCCGGGGAGTTCCTCGACGCCGTGCTCGCCTTCACCGGCGAGGCGGAGGAGATGGTGGAGGACCCCGACGGCGTGGTCCTGTCGGCGCTGGAGCGCCTGCACGGGTAGAGACCATCGGTGCCGCGGGCAAACCGTCAGAGGGACGCCGTGTTCCCGGCGCCCCTCCGCTCCGCCCTTGGCACGGACTCCTCCTCAGGCGCCCCTGGCCGCGGGAACGGCGGCGGCCGAAGGCTCGTTCCAGCGGCCGGTCGAGAGGAAGTCCTCCAGCGCCTTGGTGTAGGGCGCCAGGTCCAGCTTGAGCGTCTGCTCGACCCACGTGTCGTCGTAGTAGTTGTGCATGTACCGCTCGCCCTGGTCGCACATGAGCATGACGACGCTGCCCCGCTCCCCGTCGGAGAGCATCTCGGCGACGATCCGCATCGCTCCCCACAGGTTGGTTCCCGTGGAGGGGCCCGCGCGGTGGCGCAGCCGGGACAGGAGCAGGCGCATGGCCGCGATCGAGGCGGCGTCGGGCACCGAGATCATCCGGTCGACGACGGCGGGCAGGAACGAGGGCTCGACCGTGGGACGCCCGATGCCCTCGATGTGGGAGGGCTTGCCCTTGGCCCAGGTCGAGGGGTCCTCGGGCCACTGGCTCTTGGGGTGGCCCTGGTTGGCCGTCCAGTTGGGGAAGAACGCCGAGTTCTGCGGGTCGACGACGCACACCCGGGTGTCACGGCGGCTGAAGCGGATGTGCCGGCCGATGGTCGCGCTCGTACCGCCGGTGCCCGCTCCCACCACGATCCACTTGGGGTCGGGGTGGCGCTCCTCGGCGATCTGCCGGAAGATCGTCGCCGCCACGTTGTGGTCGTCCCGGTAGTCGTAGGCGCGCTCGGCGTAGGTGAACTGGTCCATGAAGTGGCCCTTGGGGGTCTCCTTGGCCAGCCGTGCGGCCTCCTTCTCGATGTCACCGTCGGCTCCGGGGTTCCTGACCTCTCCTTTGTAGGACTTGATGAGGTCCACTTTCTCCTGGCTGGTGCTCTTGGGCACCACCGCTGTGAACTTCAGCCCCAGGAGGTGCGCGAAGTAGGCCTCGGAGACCGCCGTGGAGCCGCTGGAGGCCTCGAACACGTGCGTGTCCGGTTCGATCCACCCGGTGCACAGCGCGTGCAGGAACAGTGCGCGCGCCATGCGGTGCTTCAGGCTGCCGGAGGGGTGGACGGACTCGTCCTTGACGTAGAGGTCGATGCCCCACTCCGCGGGAAGCGGGAACTGGAAGACGTGCGTGTCCGCCGAGCGCGTGGCGTCGGCGTGCAGCAGCCGGACCGCCTCCTTCACCCAGGCCCGCTCGCGCCCGTTGTAGTAGTCGACGATCCGTGTCGTGACGGTGCCCGTGTCCTGTTCACTGCGTGTCGTGGTCATGAGCCGGGGCTACCCCCGCGCGGGTTCCGGGGACCATCCAGCGGATGAAATCGCTGGTCAGGCTACCGATTCCGTCCTGTTTCGGAGTCTTGGTCCGCGCCGACGCGGACGGTTTCGGCTCCTCCCCTTCACATGATCGGGAGGGTCCGCCACCCCGCGGCGGCCGATGCGATGTGCACTCCAGGCCGTCCTCGAAGCGAAAACCGGCCGCGGATCTCGTCCGGTTGCTCGAACGCCCGTCGCCGCTACTCTGGCGTTCACAGTGGTCCGACCAGAAGGAAGCGCCATGGCAGCCACACCCGACATACGTCCGGTCGGGGATCTCCCGGACGAGATCGGCAAAACGGCCGCTCGCGAACTCTCGTTCAACGGCATCACCAGCCTCCGGCAGGTGGCCGACCACTCGAAGAAGGAACTGCTGGCCATCCACGGCGTCGGTCCCAAGGCGATCGCCATCCTCGGCGACGCACTGGCCGCGAAGGACCTCGAGTACAAAAGGTCCTGATCAGCCTGCGCCGACCGTTCTTCGTCGCGTTCGGTGGGTGGGAACGTGGTGGAGTGTGTCCTGACCGGATGCGGGGAACACGGCCCGTGGCCTGGTGCATCGCCACACTCGACCAAAGGACCGGGCTCTTCAGTGGGATGGGCACGGCCGTATCCGGCGCACGTGGGGCGCTGCGGGCGCTCACCGACGGCGTTGCCGGGGCCCGCGGTCCTCGCCCCTCACACGCAGGCGCCCGCCGGGCACCGGCTCTGCGGTGCCCGGCGGGCGCGGTGCTGTCGCGGGTTACCGCTCCGGTGTGATGCGCATGAAGGTGACCGAGTGCGCCGGGAAGGTGTGGGTGAACGTGCTGTCCACACCGTCGACGGTGGAGGTCTCCGGGCTGACGGGCCGGTCGGTCGCCGTGTTCTCGGCGGCCGGGTCGGCCTGCAGGACGGTCAGCTCGGCGGTGGGCTCCACCTGCGCGGAGCCCAGGTCGATCGACGTGCGGGCCGCCTCGCCCTGGGCGTTGACGACCTTGACGATGAACTCGCCGGTCTGCTCGTCGCGCGTGACCACCTGGCGGAACGGCTCGGGTTCGGGCGCGGTGAAGCCGCCCCACTCCTCGCCGTCGAGGTAGAGGGTGACGTCGCGGTCGCGCACCTCGACGCGGATGTCGTAGGCGCGGCCGGCCTCCACGGTGGTGCCGTCGGAGACGATGAGGCTCTTCGCGCCTCCGGAGGCACGCTCCACCGCGGACTGGGTGTTGTTCCACCCGCCCAGGTTCCACCAGTAGTAGTCGCCGGTGCCCTGGACGCCGAACCCGACGAGGAAGCCCTCGGCGCCCTCGCGCTTGGTGGCGGTCACCTCCAGGTCGTAGTCGGTCCACCCGGGGTCTCCGGCGGTGACCATCGTGTTCTCACCGGAGGTCTCGGTCTGCACGTAGGCGCCGTTCTCGACGGTCCAGTTCCCGGCGCCGGTGATGTGGGTCCACTGGTCGGCGCCGGAGGAGAAGTCGTCGGTCAGCAGTGCCTCACCGTCTGCGGAGGTCACGCGGACGTCGTCGTACTCGGCGCTGGTGTTCCAGGTGGACAGTCCCACCGCGCCGGTGATCGGTCCGCCGACACCAGGGGTGCCCGAGGCGGTGCTGGGCACCACACGGTCTCCGGTGTTGGTGGAGAACAGCCGCTGCACCTCGTAGTTGGCCGAACCCCAACTGGTGCTGTTGTCGAACCAGATCATGTCGGGGGTCCACTGGGTGTTCCACTCCGCGGCCAGCAGCGGGGCGTAGGAGACCATCTTCACCACGTCGGCGTTGCGCTCCAGCCCGGTCATGTAGGCGGCCTCGGCCAGGGCGTTGGAGAACTGGTTGCCCTGTGAGGCGAACTCGCCCAGGTAGACGTCGGGGCCCTCGCGGTCGTAGGAGTCGTAGCGCTCGTTGTTGGCCAGGAACCAGGCCGGGGAGTTGTAGTAGTGCTCGTCGACCATGGCGACGCCGTGCTCGCGGTTGAGCTCCCAGGCGCGCTCGAAGACGCTGCCGCCGGAGGCCGGGCCGGAATTGCCGACCACGGTGATGTCGGGGTACTCGGCCTCGATGGCGTCGCGGAACCGCAGGAAGCGCTCGAAGAACTCTTCGGGTAGGTTCTCCTCGTTGCCGACCTGCACGTGGGTCAGTCCGAACGGCTCGGGGTGGCCCATCTCGGCGCGCACGCCGCCCCACTCGGAGTCGGCCGGGCCGTTGGCGAACTCGATCAGGTCCAGGGTGTCCTGGATGTGTCGCCGCAGCAGCTCGGGATCGTCGGTGGCCCGGTTCTCGCCGCAGCCGGTGACCAGGGCGGGCACGACCGGCAGCGGCATGGCGCCGAGGTCGTCGGCGAACTGGAAGTACTCGTAGTAGCCCAGCCCGTAGGACTGGTTGTAGCCCCAGAAGTTGTGGTTGGTCGCACGCTCCTCGACCGGACCGACCGTGTCCTTCCACTGGAAGGAGCGCTCGCGCGGCCAGTCGGGGGCTTCGTAGGCCTCGTGGCTGCCGGTGTTGACCAGGCAGCCGCCGGGGAAGCGGACGAAGCCCGGGTCGAGTGCGGCGATCTTCTCGGCGATGTCCGTGCGCAGGCCGTTCTCACGGCCCTTGAAGGTCTCACGCGGGAACAGCGAGACCATGTCCAGGCCCAGCACGCCGCCACCGCTCCCGGTGACCGACAGCCGGCCGGTGGTGCTGGAGCCCGTGGCGGTCAGCGTGCCGGTGTACCGCGCCCAGTCGCCCTGGACTTCCAGGGCCAGCGGCTCGGCCAGCGGATCGCCCTGGGCGTCGTGCAACCGCACGGTCAGCGGAGCGGCGCGGCCCGGGGACTTCGCCCACACCGAGAAGTCGTACTCCTCCCCCTCGGTGACGGTGATCCCGGTGGAGTATCCGCTGTTGGCCACGCCGTATTCGCCGCCGTCGGCGGGCAGTACGACCCGGAGGTAGTTGCGGTTGCGCTCGTTGAGACGGCCGTCGTCGTTCACCACTTCCGCCTGGACGTTGGCCTTTCCGGTGGAGATCTCCTCCCAGGCGGTCATGGAGGTGTAGTTCTCGTTGTCCGCGGTGCTGTATTCGAAGGAGCGGTTCTGTACCAGTTCGGCGTACAGCCCGCCGTCGGCCGCGTGGTTGATGTCCTCCATGAATATGCCGTACATCTGGTCGCTGATCCGCGGCCCGGTGGCGGAGGGGTCGATGTCGATGCTGTAGTCGGTCGCTGCCGACGCGGGGGCCGCTGCGGACACGACGCACAGCAGTCCGGTGAGCAGCGCGCACGTGGCGCGCGCTGATTTCCTTCTGTTCGCTCGCAAGTCTTCTCCGGGGGGTGTGCCGCCGACGGGGGGGCCGATCGGCGGTTGCGGGATGTTTCGGGTCGCGGCGATATGAGGGATGTCAGCGCCGATAGGCGTCATTAACAGAGGACAGGGCGCACGTATTACACGGTCCTTGTCCCGGTGTTCGCTATTTGTATGTTAGCGCTAACATCCCTGGGTGTCGTCGAACGAATTCGGCCGGTTGAAGTATTTTCCTAGGTATAGCTCCGCGGCCACGAGAGTGTCAAGGGGTGTTCCGCGGGTGAAATCCGCACAACGGTTTCGCCGTGGGAACGGAAACCGCGGTGTGCGGCGGCGGCCACTCCGTCTCCTCCGCCGCTCCGGGCGCCGAGGACCACGGGTTCACCACCGATGTCTGATCCCTGGTACACATCCGCCGAGCCATCGAGGAAACCGGCTCTTCGCAGTTGAGGGTGTAGTCCGGTCGACGCGTCGGTGGCCGGGTAGGGGTCGAGGTCTCCCGAGGATGGGGGTGACTATGATCTCGGGCTCGAAGTGCTCGGGCAGCGGTTGGAGCCCGATCGGGCGATTCTCCGGTGCCGGTGTCCTGTCGCACGCGACCTGCTCAACTCGCATCCGTTCTGCTCACGTTCGGCGAGATTCGCGGACGATCTGCGCGCCGGAGAGCGCCCGCGCAGGTCAGGCACCCACGCATCCGGCGATCCGCGAGCAGATCGAATGAGAGAACCGTCAGGAGTGAGCAGGTCATCTGCGAGTCCCCGCCGCCGGGTTCTCATTTGATCTGCTCAGCGCCCTGGTCACAGCCTCGCGCGGTGCGCAGGTCGACTGCGAACGGACAGCCGGGTTGTCGAGCCCGACAGATGGTGTCGTCGCTGCGGATGCCCTGGCGCGGCCAGGGACACGGTGGTCCGGCGGTTGGCGCACGAGCCGTTCGGGTGGCGGCCCACGGTGTTGGAGGTCAGCCTCCGCCGATACCGTTGTAACGCCGCCTCCGACGACCCGGAACACGGACCGACGACGCGCCGCGAGCCGTCAGTCGCCGACGCTGCCGTCGATCATCTCGCGCAGGATGTCCGCGTGGCCCGCGTGCCGGGCGGTCTCCACGATCACGTGCAGGTACATCCACGTCAGCTCCCTGCCCCGCGGTGTGGTGACGGCGTAGTCGAGGCTGTGCTGGGCGGCGATCTCGCGGGAGCGGTCGCACTCCGCCTGGTAGGCGGCGATGACGTCGTCGAGCTTCTCGTTCGGCTCCAGCCGCAGGTCGGCCTCCGGGTCTGCGTCGGTCCACGGCGGCGTGGGCAGCTCCGCGGCGGGGATCTGCCCGATCTGCTCGGCGAACCCGCCCAGTTCCACCCACCGCAGGTGTTTGATCAGGCCGCCGAGGTTGGTGCCGGTCGGCACCGGGCTGCGCCGGGCGTCCTCCTCCGACACCCCGCGGGCCTTGCGCACGACGGCGTCGCGCAGGTAATCCAGGAACGTCTCGAGCTGCTCGCGCTCGCTGGCGGCGAACACGCTGCCGAGGATCTCACCGGGTCTAGTCATGGCCGGAACATAGCACGCGGGCCGACCCTCGCACCGGGGCTATTTTTGGGCTCTTCGCAGTCGAAGTTGAGGGTGTAGTCCGGTCGGCGCGTCGGTGGCCGGGTAGGGGTCGAGGTCTCCCGAGGATGGAGGTGACTATGCCGCCCATCTGGAAGACCTCGACGTGTCTGACGCTACCTTCGCCCGCCCTGACCTGACCACGTTCGCTCGTCTTGATGATCTCGGGCTCGAAGTGCTCGCGCAGCAGTTGGAGCCCGATCGGGCGATTCTCCGGTGCCGGGTTGTCGAGCCCGACAGATGGTGTCGTCGCTGCGGATGCCCTGGCGCGGCCAGGGACACGGTGGTCCGGCGGTTGGCGCACGAGCCGTTCGGGTGGCGGCCCACGGTGTTGGAGGTCAGCCTCCGCCGATACCGGTGCACCGGGTGCGGTCACGTGTGGCGCCAGGACACGTCGCGGGCCGCCGAGCCGCGGGCGAAGCTGTCGCGACGTGGCCTGTGGTGGGCGCTGGAAGCCCTGGTGTGCCAACACCTGAGTGTCGCCTGCGTCGCCGACGCTCTGGGGGTCTCGTGGAACACCGCCAACGACGCGGTCCTGGCCGAGGGCCGCCGGGTCCTGATCGACGATCCGCACCGCTTCGACGACGTGCAGGTCATCGGCGTGGACGAGCACGTCTGGCGGCACAACCGGCGTGGCGACAAGTACGTGACCGTGATCATCGACCTGACGCCGATCCGCGACGGCACCGGGCTGGCGCGGCTTCTGGACGTGGTCGCCGGCCGCTCCAAACAGGCGTTCAAGGCCTGGCTCGCCGAACGGGACAAGTCCTGGCGCGACAATATCGAGGTCGTCGCGATGGACGGGTTCACCGGGTTCAAGACCGCCACCGCCGAAGAGCTAACCGAGGTTGTGCCGGTGCTGGACCCCTTCCACGTCGTCCGTCTGGCAGGCGACGCCCTGGATCAGTGCCGGCGCCGGGTCCAGCAAGCCACCCACGGGCACCGAGGCCGCACCGGCGATCCACTATATGCCGCGCGACGCACCCTGCACACCGGCGCCGACCTGCTCACCGAGACCCAGCAGCACCGGCTGACGGAGCTGTTCGCGGCCGACGCCCACGTCGAGGTCGAAGCCACCTGGGGCATCTACCAGCGGATGATCGCCGCCTACCGTGAGCCCGACCGAACCCGGGGCCGCGAGCTGATGAGGCAGTTGATCGAGTCGATCAGCCGAGGCGTCCCCAGCCCGTTCAGCGAGATCATCACGCTCGGCCGCACCCTGACCAAGCGCGCCGCCGACGTGCTCGCCTACTTCGACCGGCCCGGCACATCCAACGGCCCCACCGAAGCGATCAACGGCCGCCTCGAACACCTCCGCGGCTCCGCCCTCGGGTTCCGCAACCTGACGAACTACATCGCCAGATCACTACTCGAGACTGGCGGCTTCCGACCCCAACTACACCCTCGATTGTGAAGAGCCAGGAAACCTTCGGTGTGGTCCCTGCCGACCCATCAGGGGTGTGGCGGCTGCTGCGCACCATGGGAGGGTCGCCCCTGGCCTACCGTCACCGTTACGCATCGGGGAGAGGGGGCGCGCTACGGGTGAAGTCCACCGCGTGCTCGGCGGTATCGATGAGCTCCTGATAGGTGATCACCTCGATACGGCTGAGGTGGCTGTTGTAGACCCGCAGAGCCCCGTGGAACGCACGCGGGTCCTCCTCGGTGCGCCGGGGATGCCCGATGACCACCGTGGCCTGGCACCGCCGGACGTCGATCCGCCACGTCTTCCGGGTCTCCTCGCGTCGCTCGTCGAGTGACACGAAGTAGTCCATGACCTGCTCGACCGCACGGTGTACCTCCGCGCTCGGAATCAGCCGTCCGCGTTGGTGGGCCACCACCTTGGTGTTGGCCCGTTTGATCTCGATGGCGTGGAGTACGCCGTCCGGTCGCAGCAGCGGAAGGTCGATCTCCGTCCCGGGGGCGAGGAGGCGGCGTGTCGCCAGGTCGACGAACCGGCCGCCGAGGATCCACGGGTTCTTCTCCCGTGCCCGTTGCAGGTCGGCCTCGACCGCGTTGGGGTTGGGGCCGTTCGGCCCGAACAGGTCGGGCGGAGGAGCACGAAAGGGCCCCGCCGGAGACCCTGTGCCGGCCTCCCACCACCCAGCCGCCACCAAACACGGCCCGCCCTCTCGTGGGGTACGGCGGGCCGTGTCCTGGCTCCTACTCCTCCGCCGGAGTAACGGGTTTGCCCATGGCCTTGGAGACCAGTTGGAGAAGAAGCTCGGACCTGGCCGCGTGGAAGGCGTCGAAGTCGTCCGCGCGCAGGTGCGCTGAGCCGATCAGGTGCCGTTCGAGGTAGGAGTCCATCTCCCGGGCGTCGATCTTGGCCACCGACTCCAACTTCCCCAGGTACTTGCTGGGGGCGTGGCTGCTGATATGCCGGTTGGTCTTGGCCGACAGCGGGGTCTTGTTGACGACGCTGTCGTACCTCTCCTTGTCCAGCCCCTGATCTGCGCACCACTTCTGGGGAAAGATGTGGTGGATGTCGACGGCGTGATCGAAGTAGGTGTTGTCCTTGATGCTCTCCCCGGAGCGCAGATCGGTGACGTTCCGCTGGAGCAGCAGCGCGTAGATTCCCTTGTAGGCCGCACTGTTGCGAGTGCGCAGGGTGTCCAGCCGACCAGCGGAGAACTGTGCCTCGTCCACGGTCCGCGGCGGCGTGTCCCCTCCCTTGGCCCAGGCGACGACCTCCGGCAGGTCTCGAGCGAACCGCGACTCCGTGCTCCCCCCGTACATCTCGCCGAGGATGCCGCACCAGAACCACCGAGAGATCGCCGTGCGCGCTGTATGCGTCTTGGCTTCCTCACCGAGGGTGGCGAAAACGGCCGCCAGAGGGATGATCTGGGTCCCGTAGGGCAGGAACCGGGTGTCGTACACACATTGCCCGTAGAGGAACTCGGACGCGGTCAGGAGCGCGTCGACGGCTTTGTCCGCCCACTCCAGGTAGTCCTCCAGGGAGAGCCGGAGCATCTCAGTGCGTCGGCAGCCGATCCGCGGCGCCTTGTCGGGATCACGCCCATCGGCGATCCACCGGTGGTGCCTGGCCTGGGTCGCCAACAGGGTGACGATCTGCAGGAAGTCGGTGTCGCGCACGTCCCACAGGGCCCGGTACATCGGGTTGCCGCTCCATGCCTGGTGGCGCTTGGCCCAGTCCGTGCGCAGCTCGAACTCGTCGGCGGCGAAGGTAGCTGTGAGGAGTTCGAAGACGGTGAGCGGCTCACCGCCCGTGTTGACCTTCTCGAAGACCTGGCACACGGCCTCGCGCGGCGTGGCCTTGTCCAGTTCGATGATGGGGAACTGGTACTTCTCGAAGCGGTCCACGACGTCCTTGTCGAAGCGCTTCCACAGTTCCAGCTTCGGTTTGGCGTAGTCGTGGTGCTCCCTGAAGCCGTCCGCCCAGTCGCTGGCGTCCATGACCTGGGTGAGAGGGAAGAGCCCGGCGGCGTACTCCTTCTCCGGCGTGGAGCAGTCCACCACCACCTCCTTGCGGAAGTTGCGGACGACCTTGTCCTTGGGCAGGAACCTGATCGCCTGTCCACGGTCCACTGCGGGATCCACCGCGGCCTCGATGTCGAGATAGAACCACCCCGACACCTTCCTCTTGCGCTCATCGGTCGTGCGTACCGGCTCGTCCAGGCAGAGCGCCTGGTAGAGCGAGGTCATGCGCTGCTGGCCGTCGAGGATGAGCGACTCGGCCTTCTTCTCCGCCTCGGAGACCCCCTCGACCGGACGCTGCCGGAACCGGGTCTCCCCACCCGCGCCCAGGAACATGAGGGTGCCCACGGGATAGCCCTGCGAGATGGAGGCGAGCAGGCTGGCGATCCCCGACTGGGACCAGACCCACCCCCGCTGGAAGTCGGGGAGCTGGATACGGCCGTCGCCGACTCTGCGCAGCAGCTCGGCGAGGAACTCCTTGGTGCTGTGGAAGGTATCTACCGCCATGGGGGGTCCTGTCGTCGTTGCCGTGTCGGGAGATCGGGGTCAGAGCTGGACGAAGCGAGTCGGTTCCGCGAGAAGGGCGCGCGCCCCGTCCACGTCGGCCAGACGGGCGGAGAGGGTGCGCTCTGCCAGGTGCTTGGGCAGCGCCGCGTTGAACTTGAGTCCGTCCAGGGCACGCACTCCCACGTCGGGCAGGGTGACACGCTCTTGGGCGGATTCCTTGGCCGCCGCCCACGTCCGGGGATCCAGGTCGGCGTTGAGCCGGAGGCAGGCGTCGTTGGGCTGCTGTTTGGGATCGGCCGCCCGCCCCAGGGTCGCGGCCAGGGTGAGGTTGGCCCGGGCCCCGGCCCAGGTCCACCAGCGCAGGTCGCCGTTGCTCGCTCGGAGGATCACCGATCCCCCCGGATGAACGAGATCAGTGTGGTCCTCTCTGGCTTCGGCCAGCGCGTTGACCGCCCTGCTGGTGAGTTTCACTCGGGGGTCGGCGCCCAGCAGCACTTCGCGTACGGCGCGCGTGAGGTGGAAGAAGGAGCCGAGGTGTCCTCCCGAGTCCCACTTGGCCTTGCCTCCGCCGCCCTCGACGGGTTCGACGAAGCACCGCTGCCTGCGCCAGTCCACCCAGGTGACCACCCAGGTGCGTCCGGCCAGCAGCAGCCGGCGCGGTCCGGTCTGCTCCTCGTCGGCGGCCAGCAGCGCGGGATCGATGCGGCCGATCTCGGTGCGCCCGTGCAGAGCGGTGAACTGCGGGGGTGCGGTGAAGACGCTGGTGAGTTCCATGAAGTGGCGGTGCCCGAAGCGCTTCTCGGCCTCGGGGCCGATCATCATCAGGCCGCCGTCCAGGTCGATGAATCCCTCGCGGATGAGGTGGGCGGCGATCGGCGCGCCCTGGTGGAAGGGTTCCAGGTCCCCCCACCACTCCGGCCACAGCCGCTCCCCCACCTCGGGTTCCTGCAGGCACAGCGCCAGGAGCTGCTGGGCGACGATGTGCCGGGGTTCGGGCGTGGGCACCACGGGCTCCACCCAGTGCTGCCCCCACAGGTGCAGGAGCCCGGCCGCGTCCAGGAGCCCGGCCTTGTCCACGGCCAGGAACAGGCAGTTGCGCTGGCTCCCCGTCCTGCGTCCGGTCCGGCCGACCCGTTGCAGGAAGGAGGCGACGGTGCCGGGCGCGTTGATCTGGATGACCCGGTCCAGGTCGCCGACGTCGATGCCCAGCTCCAGCGTGCTGGTGGCGACGATGACGCAGTCCCTGGCCTCACCGAAGGCCGCCTCGGCGCGGCGGCGCTCGTCCAGGGACAGTGAGGCGTGGGACAGGAAGGTGGTCACCCCCAGCTCGCGCAGCGCGTGGCCCAGTTCCTCCACGTACTTGCGGGAGTCGCAGAACACCAGGCGCTTCTCGCCCCGGTGCAGGGAGGCGATGACCTTGGCGGCGTTGTGCAGTGAGCCCACGTAGTCGAGTTCGACCTCCCCGGGCGGTGGCTCCTCCGGGACCCGGCCCGGTTCCGGCAGGCGCACGCCGGGGGCGATCACCCGCCCGGGACGCTTGCCCGCCATCGATCCCTGCAGCCAGGTGAGCAGGTCCTCGGGATTGCCGACCGTGGCAGACAGCCCCACCCGCTGGATGGGGCGCCCCGCCACCCGGCTCAGCCGCTCCAGCACGGCGAGCAGGTGCCAGCCGCGGTCGTCTCCGGCGAAGGCGTGCACCTCGTCCACGACGATGCCGTGCAGGTTCCGGAAGAACTCACGGTGGTCGACCTTGGTGCTCACCAGCATCGACTCGATCGACTCCGGCGTGGTGAGCAGGATGTCGGGTCGCCGCCGCAGGATGCGCTGGCGTCCCGCATGTGAGACGTCCCCGTGCCACAGTTCGGCCGTGCGCCCCAGCCACCCCGCGTAGGCCTGCACGCGCGGCAGCAGGTTGTTGAGCAGCGCCTTGATCGGGCACACGTACAGCAGCGACAGCCCCTCCCCCGACCGCCCGGCCATCGCGGTCAGCAGGGGGAACAGCGCGGCCTCGGTCTTGCCCCCGGCGGTGGGCGCGAGCAGGACCGCGTCGTCGCCGTCGATGATCGGCGCCAGCGCCTCACGTTGCAGGGGCCGCAGTCCCGGCCAGCCCAGGGTGTTGACCACGTGATGGGCCAGGGTGGGATGGAGGAGGTCGAGGCTGCCCGCGCCCGTCTCGCCCGCTGCTCCCGAGGTAGGGCTCACAGGTCCAGTTCCACCTCGTCGGCGCTGGCGACGCGCTGGACGTGGGCGCCGCGTTCGACCTCGGTCAGCTCGCTCGCCCCGACGGTGAGGCTGTAGTGGCGCCGGGGATCGAAGTCGTCGTTCTGGTCGACCCGGTCCATGACGTCCACGAGCTTGCGCAGGTAGAGCCGGGGGGCGATGCCGATCTTGCCACCCAGCTCCCCCGCCACGGCTTCGGCGAAGGCCAGCAGGTAGCTGTCGTCGACCCGGCTTCGCACCCGCTGGGAGTGGTCGGCCCCTTCGGCGTACAGCTCCCGGACCGCCACGCCCAGGTCGTGGAGCTTGTCCAGGTCGAAGCCGGTCAGCCGCACCTGGGCCGCGCGCAGGTTGTCGTGGCGCGGGTCCGGCAGGAAGTCGGTGGCCATCCGCTGGGCGAGCGGCGCCAGGCGCTGGACGCCCTGGGGGCCGTCGAAGAAGGCGGGGGTGCCCGTGATGACCAGGTACAGCCCGGGGAACTGGTTGTTGGCGATCTCGTCCAGGAGTTGGCGCAGCGCGTTGAGGCCCTTCTCCCGGGTGTCGGTACGGGCCCGTTGCAGGGTTTCCAGCTCGTCCAGGACCACGAGCAGGCCCGGATGGCCGCAGTCGCGCAGCAGCACGAGCAGGCCCTTGAGCGCGGACAGGGCGCCGAAGTGGTCGAGGTCGCCCTTGATCCCCGCGTAGCGTTTGGCGGCCGAGGCGACGTTGGGCTGCCCGCCCAGCCAGGCGATGAGCGCCTCGGCGATGGCCGGTTCGCCCTCGGCCTGGGCGCGGTGGTAGCCGCGCAGCGCTGCGGCGAACCCGGGATTGGTGGCCGCGACCTCGGAGAGCCGCCCCTCCAGCAGCGTCGTGACGGCGGCGTTGAGCGCGTCCTCGTCGTCCTCGCCCACCTCGCCGGCGGCCAGGACGTCCTCCTCCAGGGCGTAGACCCAGTTGTCGACCAGTTCACGCAGGGCGCTGGGCGGCTGGGTGGCGGTGGTGAGGCGTTCGGTCAGCCGCCGGTAGACGGTCTCCAGCCGGTGCAGCGGGGTCTCGGTCTCGGAGATCTGGATCTCGGTGACGGCGAAGTTGGCGCGTTTGGCGCGCTCCCCCAGCCAGCGCACGAAGAAGGTCTTGCCCGCGCCGTACTCTCCGCGTACGGCCTTGAAGCCCGCGCCTCCGGCGGTGACCGTCCCCAGCTCCTTGTCCAGGACCGACTCGAAACGCTCCAGTCCCACGGCGAACAGGTCGAGGCCGCTGTGGGGCACGGTGCCGCGGCGCAGCGCGCCGACGACCTCCTCGCGGCGTACGGGGCTGACGGAGTTCACGGTCAGGCTCCTTCGCTCAGGAACTGCTGCTGGAGCAGGGCGGTGTTGAGTTCGGCGCTGCGCTCACCGTCGGGCAGGGTCAGCACGGGGTAGGCCTCGACGTTGAGGACCTTGACGACCATCTTCAGGAAGCGCACGGCCCGCTGCGGCGCCTCCGCCTTGCCCGCCGCCCGCGCGGCGGTACTGACCGGCAGACGGGGGTTGGCCCCGCCCACGGCGGCCAGGGCGTCGATGACCGCCGCGACCTCCTGCGCGCCGGGGGCACGGGGTGTGCGGGCCACGCTGGCCTTGAAGGCGGATGAGGCGACCACCTTGGTGCCGAGTGTGTCCGGGACCAGGGCCTCGTCTCCGAAGAGGGCGGGCGCCTGAGGGTCGGCGGCGCGTTTGGCGGTCTTGCGCCGACCGGTGGTGGCGGGCTCCACGGGGGGCGCGGGCGCCTGGGCGGTGGCGCTTTCCAGGGCCTGGGACCACCACAGGGGTTCGAGCTGGGCCTGGCTGAGCCTGACCCACCCCTTGGGCGTGCTCTCCGGTACGGGGACGAAGGCCAGCACGGGGATGACCATCTCGGCCGCGGAGAAGCCGCCGTGGTAGCCCTCCTTGCGGTCGGTGTAGCGGATGTCCTCGCGGTAGGGCACGACCAGGCGGCCGTCGCCGAACAGGACCCGCTCCCCGGTGGCCACGACCTCGCCGTCCCCCGCTTCCCCGGTGCGGTAGCGGGCGGACTCGCCCGCCTGGGTCTTGACCGATTCCCTGCGGTCCCACACGTGGCCGTGGTCGGAGGTCAGCAGGACGGAGCGTCCCGCCCGGGCCGCCGCGTCGAGCAGGGAGGCGAGTTTGCCGATCTGCTCCAGGCGCCAGGTGGGGCTGTTGCTCTCGCGTCCCTTGGCCAGGGCGTCGTCGATGGTGTTGAGGACGACGGCGACGGCGGTGTCGGTCTCGTCGATGCTCTCCTGCACCTTCAGGGGCAGGTGCAGTCCCGCGCCGGTCTCCAGGTCGCGCTGGTGGTACAGGACCGCCTTGCGCCGACCGAAGGCCGGTGTGTTCCACAGTGCGCTGAACCCGGCGCGTTCGGTGTCCTGTTTTCCGGTGGTCAGCCGACCGCACAGCAGCGAGGCGCGCGAGCAGTTGGTGGTGGAGGGGACGGTGGCCAGGACGCCCCGGCGTCCGGCGGTGTCCTGGCTCCCCCGTCCGATCTCGGCCATGCGGCCGCGGGCGTTGATCTCCTCGGCCAGTTGGACGGCCACCTCGACGCTCATCCCGTCGAGAACGATGGTCAGGGGCGCGCGGTCGTCGGCCAGGGGCCGGGCGAAGTGGTCGAGCAGTGTCTCCGCACGGGGTTGGTGGTCGGTGGCCGAGTGGCCGCTGTTCCAGGTGTTGACGATGGCGGCGAAGCGCGCGTCGACGTCCGCGCGCCACCGGCGCGCGTGCTCGTAGAGGCGGCCCACCGCCTGGTCCAGCGCGGGGACCGCGGTGTGGCAGTGCCACAGCGCGGAGGCCGCTCGGTCCACCCATCCGGTGTCGTCCACGTGCGCCTGGATCCACTCGCGGGCGGTGGTGGGCGTGTCCTCGCCCATGGGACCGTCCTCGGTGCCCAGGGCCAGGCGACGCAGGAGACGGACCGCGTTGAGCGCCGTCTGGCCGGTGGCCTCGGTCTCGTCGTGGCGTCGGTGTCCGCGCAGCCGTTCCAGCGCGGCCTCCACCTCGCGCAGGTCCTGCGGGAGGAGCGGGGCGCCCGGGCCGTCGGCCTGGGACGAACCCAGGACGGCGTTGATCTGCTGTCCCAGATCCGCCAGGCGTGCGTGCAGGCCGGCGTCGAGGAGGCGGCTGGCCCGGGCGACGGGTGCGGCGTCGAGCTGGCCGAGCAGTTCCTCGGCCCTGCGGATGGTCTCCGAGGCCTGCTCCTGGTCGTGGCCGTCCAGGAGTCGCAGGAGAGCAGCGGCGCAGGCGCGTCCGAAGGCTTCCACGTCCTTGGCGCCGGGCTGCTGGACACCGAAGTAGCGCTCCTGTGCCCGGATCCAGGCGTTGTTGGCCGTCTGATCCCCACGGGCGGCGTCGGCGAGTTCGGACAACGCCAGTCCGATGGGTACCGCGTCCAGGACCAGGTCCCGGTCCAGCAACCGGAAGAGCACCCGGGGCACCGCGCCCAGTCCGTTCTCCAGCTCGGCGCGCAGCTCGTCGCGTTCGTCCTCGTGCAGGCGGTTGAAGGCGTAGACGGCGTCGGGGTCGCGGCTCCACTCCAGCAGCGCGGCCCCGTCGATCTGCTCTCCGGGTTCGCGTCCGAAGCGCACGGAGGCGGCGATGGACAGGGCCTGCTCGAGTTTGAGCACGCCCGCGCCCAGGCGCAGTTGCCGGGTGGCGCGGATCTCTCGGAGCGTGTCGGCGAGCCAGCCCCAGCGGCGCGAGTACAGCCGCGGGTCGATGCCGGTGACCTTCAGGTCGACGGCGAGCAGCTCCCAGTTGTTGACGCGCACCACGTCCTCGCCCAGGAAGCGGCCCAGCAGCGCCTCGCCGAACTCGGCCGGTTCGCGCGGAGTGAGAATGACCAGGTAGTCGGTGTCCTGGCGCGGTCGGCTGAGTTCGCGCACGGCACCCAGCACGCTGTCGGAGCCGACCACCCGTACGCGCAGGTCGTTTCCGTCGAAGGACATGGTGAAGGTGTGGGGGCCGTCCCAGTGCGGGTCGGCGGACAGCGCCAGCGCGCGGGCCACGGAGGCCGGTCGGCCCTTTTCGACCCGCTGCTGGTCGGCCTCCAGCGCGCGGCGCAGGGCGCCGGCGACGGCTTCCTCGTTCACTCGGCCCAGGGCCGGGCCGGACACGGCGGTGCCCCCTGCCGGGGCGGCGGCGCTCACTCGGCCACCCGGATGCTGATCTCGATCTTGGCGTCCGGGTCGATGCCGCGCTTCTCGCGCAACCGCTCGACGGCGGCGGCGACGTCCTCACCGGCCTCGACGCGCACCCAGGTGTCGTTGTCGGCGCGGGTCCGGTCGTCGCCCGTACCCGTGTCCTGCGGCGTCCGGTCGGTGGTCTTGTCCCGGGCCACCGGCTGCCGCCGATCAGTGATAACGGTCCGTTCGTCTGTCCTGGTCTTGTTGACCAGCAGGGTGACGACGGTGCTGTTGGCGGAGCTGAGCACGGTGGCCAGATTCTTGCTGTGCGCGTTGTGGCGTGCGGCCTCGCGCAGGTCGGCCAGGGTGTCCGCGGCCCGCTGATGGTCGTCACCGCCTTCGCCCGCCAACCGCTCCAGAGCGCGCAGCATGTCCCACTGGGTGGCGGCCAGCGCGTCGGCGAGGTTGCCCGCACCCGCCATGCTGGCCTTGTACACGGCCGCTTCCTCGGGCAGGTCAGCCTGTCCGAGCACGGTGACCAGCGCGGTGTCGTCGGAGAGCCCGCGCATGCGCCCCAGCAGGTCGTCGGTGGCGCGCGCGGTCCGCAGCCGGGGTGCGTCCTCGTCCAACCCGAGGATGTCTGCGTGCGCGGCCAGTTCCCTGACCAGGTGCTCGGTGGAGGCCTGCCACCGGGTGGCCTGTTCCTTGAGCTGCTCGGCCATGCGCTGGACGGCGCGCGCGTTGAGCACGGGCTGGCGGGACAGTCCGAAGACCTTCTCGGCCCGCTCGTTGGCGCGGTCGAAGTCCTCCTGGGTGGGCAGTTCCTGGCGGCGCAGCACGATGTCGTCGCTGAGCTGGCCGAAGCCGATGCCGGTGTAGCGCTTGCCCGCGCGGATCCAGGCCCGGTCGGACTGGATGGCGTAGACCTGCACGAGCAGGTCTACGACGTCCTCGGGCAGGCCTCGGCCGTCCTCGCGGTCGCGGATCCAACGCTTGAGATCCCTGACCCGGATGTCGGTGGTCTCGGCCTGGTTGATCCGCGCGTAGTGGTCGAGCCTGCGCACCCACTCGTCGCGCAGAACGAAGACCTCGGTGACCTTGGCGATCTCCAGCGGGTCGGCGATGCGGCGCAGCGCGGGCAGGTCGGTCTTGGCGGGGGTGTGGTTGTGCAGTTTCTCGGCCTTGGCCGCCTCCACGGCGCCCAGGACCGTGGACAGGTCGGCGCGGCGTACGGGGGTCTTGCCTCCCCCGATGGAGAAGTCGGGGTGCTCGGGGTAGAGGTGGTCCAGGAGCTTGCGGGTGATGCGCTCCATCGCGGCGGGGAACTGGCTGCCGGCCTCCAGCGGCACGGTCAGCGACGGCGGCAGCGGCTCGATGTGGCGCTCGGCGTGCGCGTCGTAGTCGGTACTGTCCGGGTCGGCCTCCACCAGCCCGTAGGCGCCCCGCATCAGCCCGCTGATCTGGGCGGTGAGCTGGTTGCGCTGGTTGTCGAGCTGGGCGCGGGCCTCGCGGCGGTCGTCACTGCTCCAGTCGGGGGCCTTCTCCTCGATGACGTCGGGCTGGAGGAGGTACTCCATCATCAGCACGCGCCGGGCGTCCTCGAGCCTGCGCGGTGACAGGAAGGTGGGCAGCCACACCAGGGTGGCGGGTGGCGTGGGGAACTCCTCGCGCAGCGACTGGACCCGGTGGCGGTCCTCGGCCGGTGTCTTGCCGTCCTCGTCGAAGGGGTAGTCGAGGACGACCCTGACCGCGTGGGCGTGTTCGGGCTGGAACTCCTCGCGGCCCATGTCCTCCGAGCGCACGTTGCCGAAGGCGACCTCGACCAGGCGCTGGGTGCCGCGCCAGACGACGTTGGTGCGTGCTGCGCCCTCGTCGAGGCCCATCTCCTTCCACAGCAGGCGCTTGAACAGGTGGCGCAGGGCGTGGTCGTTGGCCGCGGAGTAGGCCGTGCGCATCAGCGACTCGGTGTCCACCCGCAGCAGGTTGAGGGAGACGGTGGGGTCGGTGGCCTGGGCACCCACCCGCACCTCGCCGAACTGGGCGGCCATGTCCTTGAAGAACTGGGTGACGGCGGCGACGTCCTGGCCGGTGCGGCGGGCCTTGACGATGCCCTGGTTGAGGGCGATGGCTCGCCCTGCGGTGAGGTCCTTCAGCGCGGGCACGTAGGGCGTGAGCGCGCTCAGTAGCAGGGTCTTGACCAGCAGGTCCTCACGGCGGAAGGGGGCGCGCACGTCCAGCCCGGCGGCCTCGGCCTCGCTGGTGCCGTTGCGGTTGAGCAGCCAGGGGCGGACCTTGTTGCGGTAGAAGGTGCGGATCTTGGTGTACTCGGCGCTGAACTGGTCGGTGAAGGGGCGGTCCTCGCCCTCGAAGAGGACGTCGAAGACCGCGCCGAGCGGCACCATCTGCCCGACGGGCAGGGTGTCGCGGTGCTTGACCAGCAGCTGGAGCAGGAGCTTGAGGGCACTGCGCTGGCGCTGCAGAGCGGCGGACAGGTCCACCATGACGTGCAGCAGGGCGGGGCTGAAGGGGTAGAGCTTGCGGAAGTCCTCCCAGGTGCTGGTCTCACCGCCCTCGCTGTCCAGGAGGGCGTCGCGGACCTCGGGCCGGGTGCGGCTCATGCGTTCGAAGGCCGTGTCGATCTCGGCGGCGGCCCGGTCGTCGCGCGGCTTGATCAGGCGGTGGCGGACCACCTCGGTGAGGTTGGCGTCGGCGAGCTTGATGTGGCCGAAGCGCCCGTCCCAGTAGTTGATGGTCTGGGAGACGCCCTCGGTGCCGCCGCCCAGGCCGACGAGGTCGCGCAGGTCGCGCTGGCGGGGCACGAAGCTGATGATGGGCGCGGGCCGGTGGCTCTGGGAGGACTCGACCAGCTTCGCGATCTTCTGGATCTCGGAGTTGATGCGGCCCTCGTCGCCGATGAAGGCGGTGAAGCGCAGGATCAGCTCGTCCAGGAGCAGGATGACGGCGTCGCAGCCGAGTTGCTCACTGGCGTGCCGGCTGATGACGGCCAGGCCCTCGTCGATGCCGACGTAGGCGCTGCTGGAGTCGCCGACGGCCTCGGTGAAGCGTTTGAAGGGTCCGGCGATGAGGGCGCTGACGAGGTCGTCGCGCAGCGCGCGGTCGGCTCGGGAAGCCGTCTCGGGGACCACGGCGAAGGCCTGGTCGAGGGTCTCGGTGGTCCAGGTCGCCGGTCCACCGAAGTCGCCCCAAGCGCCGGCGTCCTGGGCGGTTCCGGTGCTCTCGCCCTTGGTCTCGCGGGGCGGCAACTGGGCGATGAAGGCCGCGTCGCCCTCGCGGGCGCGCAGCTCGCGGGCGTCGGCGAGCAGCCCGTCGGCTCGGTAGACGGCGGGCACGGACGCGTCGGGGTACTCGGCGCGGACCTGGCGCACGTAGCCGCCCAGGATGTGCGACTCGATGGACTCCTCGCCGATGAGGTGGCTCTTGACCTCGATGAACTTCTTGCCCTGCAACCAGGCGTCGTGCTTGGCGACGGTGTCGGCCAGACCGGCCTTGCCGCGGGCGTCGGGGTGGTGGTCCAGGATCGCGGAGAGCACGGCGAGGAAGTGGCTCTTACCCGCGCCGAAGGAGCCGTGCAGGTAGCTGGCCTGCGACTTGCCGTCCACGACGGAGGAACGGATGGTCTCCAGGGCCTGGTCGAAGGACTCGGCGAGCTGGGAGGTGACGACGTACTCGGAGAGGGCCTGGGCCTGGCGGCTGGAGGTGCTCTCGGTGAGCTTGACGACCAGGTCGCCTTCGTGGACGGCCTGGGGGATGTCGATGAGGTCGCTGATGACCCGGCTGCCGCCGGCGTCGTCGCCCGGTCCAGGGGGAGGTGTCGCCATCGTCGCCGTGTGCCCTTCTGACTGCTGTTGTGTGGGGAACGCGTACCACCCGGCGGGGAGCCTTCGGGGAAGGGGTCGTTGGTACACGATCCCGCATATGACCAGGTGCCCAGCCTACGTCGCTGTTGTGAGCTGGACACACGTGTTCATGGGGTGATCGGAGTGCGCCCGGTGGCCGGTTCCGGCCGTGGAAGAGGGGCTGAAAGACCCTTGTGCCGGGTGCGGCCCCGCGACGGGATTGCGCGGGGCCGCACCGTGCGCCACCAGGGGTTCGGTGTGCCGATGGCTGGGCTTCGGGGGTCAGGCCTTCTTACGTCCCCGGGCTGCGGGCCGCCACGCCTTCATCTCAGACTCGGTGATGCCGGTGGTGTCCCGCAGGGTAGTGAGGTCCTCTTCGGCGTGGTCGGCGGGGGTGTCGCCGTACTCGTCCTTCTCGCTGTGCCACTGCTTCACCCAGGGCAGGAGTTCGGCCAGTCCCGCGAGCAGCGGGACCATACGGTCGCGATGCTCCGACCAACCGTCCTGTTCAAGCCGCTCGTGGGCGAGGGTGGCCAGGGCGTCGGCCTGCTGGGCGTGGTCCCACCCGGCCCAGCCCAGGAGGAGGGTGGGGTCGGTGTCGGTCTCAGCGCCGAGGTAGGAGATGAAGCGTTCCTTGGGCACATCGAGTTTGCCCCGGTTCGACCAGTACTCGTTCTTGCGAAAGTCCCCGGACCTGTACTTGGGCGGGACGGGAATGTCGAGACGGCGCTCCTTCTCGCCCTCGGCCAGCTCTGCGTTGAGGGCATCCTCCTGGCGCTGGAGGTCCCATACGTGCTCCCAGTCCGCGCGCTTGCGCATGCCGGTGTCCTTGTAGCGCAGCGCTGCGAGGTAGGGCACGTGCTCGGTCTTGGCGATGTCTGCGATGACCTGAGCGAAGTCCTTGCTGGAATCGTAGAGGGCGGCGACCTCGGCGACCTCAGGGAACAGGTCACGCACTCGGTTGGCCAGGGCGCGAACGGAGAGCGGACGGGCGCGTTCCTCACCGTAGTCGTCGGTACTGAACCAGAGACGCCGGTCCTCGCACTTGTCCAGGAGCCAGGACTTGAGCGCGGCCTGCTGCTTCTTCTCCCAGGTCTCGGACTGCCAGCGGCGCTTGTACTCAGGACGCTCGATCAGGCCGATGTTCTTGTCGGACTCGATTAGTTCGATGCGCTTTGCGACGACCTTCTTGTAGAGGTCCGGCCAATGGTCCGGAATCTCTGTAACAGGAGTGGAACCGTGCCGATTGAACCACTCGGTGGAGATTTCTCCCTCTGCCACCTTGCGTGCGAGAACGATCTCAAAGGCCCGTTCCCCTAGGTCAATAGAAGGAACATTAGATGTGTCAGGTATGACAAGTTCAGATAGTTGGTCATCAGCGATGAGCCCGTACCGGTGGTAAACGTCCCAGTCAAGTTCTTCCTGAAGCGCGATTATCCGCTGCCGGGCGGCCGCATGCTCTATACGGGCTTCCTTGAGCCGGCCAGCCGTTGGCATCTCTGCCTCGACGATAATTGAGGGCTCCACGGACGACATCAACTGGGCTCGGGCGTCGATCTCCCTAGAATGAGAAAGCGGGAAATTTCCGGGAATCGGAAATTCTCCGAGCTTCGTTCCTGTGAACTCATAGAACCTCTCCCACGCAGCACTCGTAATACCACCACCTTCTCCCCTATTACCCTTGTCATGACAGACTTGCTTCATCCAGAAGCAGGCAGTCGAGGAGTTAAGAAGGCCCATCAAATCTAGATGCTGATCCTCGGTAGATTCATCTGGCAGCTTAATCACGGGAGCCGAACGATTGAAGACCTTACCACCTCGATCTAGCACGAAATGGTTATGAGTCGCCACAAAGGCAAAAGTAATTGACAAAGGAGAAGAATACGCAGATGACGTATGCTGCATATAGTCCCACCAGCCGAGGCCAGCATCGGACATGTCACCTTTAAATGTTCTCCGGGAAGCCAATATTGAGCGGAGAAACCAGAGATCCGACTTGACGATAGACAAGTCGAGGCCAGGCTCATACGGGTACCAAATGCGCTCTTCTGGAGACGAACTCCAGTCTCTAACGATCTCACCAACTAGCAAGGGGCGAAGGCCAAATCCATCTGCAACATGAGAGTAACTCGACCGCATCGGCCTAATGTAGGCCTCGTCAGAACCAGCCCTAATTGCCCGACCAATGGGCTTTTCAATAACCTCCCCCAGTGCTCGCTTTCCAGAGCCAATCAATCGATAAGTCTCAACAGCACCGCCACCCGACAGGCTCCAGGGGTGGTCAGCAAACCTAAGCCGATCGAAGTCACCCACAGAAACCCATTCAGATTCGCTGAATTCAGCAGATCGGAATTGTTCAACAATCGCTGACCATACCCGACCTTCTGAGGCCACCTCTGGCTGAGCTGGCTCTCCTCGAACCCCGAGAACCGCACGGATTTTTTCTTCTCGAGAAGGAAGCAAGTTCCTGCCAAAAATAATTACAGTTGGCGTCCCATGGCCCGGAATAAAAGCACCCGAGGAATCAATTACGTGGCTAAGCTGGACCTTCCCCCGAAAGAAATCCTCGATTAGTCTCTTGCCGAATTCCCGCTTCATGAAGGAGTTAGAAGTGATCTGTCCGACATATCCAGCACCAAGCTTGTCCCCTCCAGCTCGCTTCGCCAAGTCAAAAAAGCGCTCAACGAACGGCACCGAGAGGGCGTACGTTCCCGAACAGGTGGAGTACCGATTCCGGTAATTTAGGTTTTCCTGCTTATCTTTAACTGTGATGTAGGGCGGATTTCCCACAACAGCGTGATAGCTAGCCACTCCAAGAAGATCAAATTCGTTTACGTATTCACCAACATCCTCTGTCGAATATCGGTGAATACCACTATCGCTAAACAGGTCCTCCTGCCGCTGCGGTGCGCCTCGACCATGAAGCAGCGAGTCACCCGTAGCCACCACGATGGGCCACTCAGGGTTGCTCGAGCCCAAGCGGATGATTCCGGCTTCCTTCATAGCTGCAAGAAAGAGTCGAAAGCGAGCAATCGCGACAGCAAAGGGGTTCTTATCAACTCCGTGAACACTACGCAGGCTGCGGTTGATCAGATCCCAGTCCGAAGCTCCGGTTTCAGACTCACGCCACTTCGAAAGCAAGCGGTGAAACGCCCCGAGCAAGAAGTGACCGGACCCGCATGTGGGGTCAATCAATCGAAATCCGGTGTTTTCAGCCCGATAGATCCGATTTCCGTCGAGTCCGAACTCTTCCACCGCTGGCTCAAGGGTATAGTCGAGAATGAACTCCTCAACGAACTCCGGAGTCTGCAAAAGTGCGTAGGTCTTCCGAGTGGTCTCGGACAGGTCCTGGTAGAGGTCACCGAGGAAGCGAGTGTTCCACTCGGGATCAGTGAAGTCATGGAGCAGGTGTCCGTCATCGCCCACTGACCGCCAGAAGTCGATGAGAGCCTTGGCGGCCTGGTGGGACGGAGTGACCGCCCACATCGGGTTGTGCTTCTTGTCGAAGAGCCCAGCCATCACCGAGGACACGCTCATCTGCTCGAAGGCGTGCTCCAGCCAGTCACGGTCGGTGCGCTCGGGAGCGTCCGGGTTCTCGCTTCGCCCCTGGAGAACCCAGGCGTCCTTCAGCTCCTGCGCGATGCTGAAGCGGTCGGCCTCGTTCTTCGGCCCGGCGATGAAGGGCTGTTCCAGAAGACCATTGTCCTCACAGAAGCGGACGAACACCGTCGCCAGCACCCACGCCACCGCGGCCTGGGTCACCTGGCCCTCGCGCCATGCGCCCTCTGTGGTGGCGGTTCGCTCGGCATCCCGGGCACGCTGGTACTCACGCTTCAGGAACTCGTCGAAGGTCTCGGACTTCCCGGTGGGACCGATGCCCTTGATCGCGGTGGGGTCCTCGCTGCGTTCACGCAGGTCCGTCTCCAGCAAGCGAACCTGCTTCTGTAGGTCCTTCAGCAGCAGGGCGTGATCGACCACGGGGACTCCAAGACAGACGAGAGGGGCTGGGTTCTCCCATTGTCAGGCTTCCGGGCGCTCGAACGCACCCGGAATGAGCTAACGATGGCGGAGCTGTTCTCGCTTCGTTGCGCCGACGACAGGGCTGTGGCGGTGGCGAGCCATCACCCTGGGCCACCACCGCCACAGCGGTTCCTGATCAGACCAGGTCAGGTGCCGGGTCCAGCAGGATGAGGAGCGCACCGATGTCGGGAGACTCGGTCAGACCGGCAGGAGTGGCGACCCAGTAGGAGTGCGTGGCCTCCCCGAACCAGATCACCAGGCGCGGGTTGTGGGCCTGGGCGGAGGCGGCGCGCAGGTGTTCGCGGGCATACTCGGCACGGTGTCCGCCCAACCTCGGCAGGCGCTCGGCGCGACGCCTACGGCATGAAGGGTGAGTGCAGGAGGGGCAGACCGGACCGATCAGCGGAGTACGCCGTGGCAGGGGCGGGCGCCTGCGGAAGAGCGGATCGCTGGAGGGCCTTGGCGCGGGGATAGGATGCGTCACTGATCCTGCTTTCCTTCATTTCGCAGTGGTGGATTCCGGGATCGGATTGGGGCCCGGGTAGAGCGCGGCAAAGCTCTCCTGGGCCCTTCGCGCTTCAACGGCACTGACGCCGTCGATGTGGCGCGTGCTGCACGTGTCAGAGTTCGGTGTTCCAGAGGCTGTCCGTCAGGTCGTAGGCCAGGTGGAACCAGACCTTGCGGTAGCTGGGCTGACCGTTGTCGCCCCAGCGGGTGGCGAAGGCGTCGACCATCGCCAGGCCACGCCCGTTCTCGGCGACGAGATCGAGCCCTCCGGGGACGGAACGAGGTGCTCACGCTGATCGTGGCGGATCATCCGATCCGCCAGTTCGCCCTGGTCGCGACAAGTGAGCGTCATCCCGTCCCGGTGCCGTGCGACCAGGAGCGAGTACGAGCCTCCAGGCAGCCCTGACTTGGAGTGGCGCAGGGCGTTGTTGGCGAGTTCGGAACCGAGCAGCTTGAACAGGTACCGGTAGTCAGAGCTCTGCTGGGCGGCACAGGTGTCGAGGTAGGCGCGCACAAGCGGCATGTACTGCGGCGAGGATCCGAAGTCGTAGCGGCGAACGCTGTAGTGGGGCCGGCTGGGCTGGCCGTTGAAGTAGTGCCGGTAGGCGGGCGGCACCAGCTCGTTGAGCGGAACGGTCACCTCGGGCAGCACCGGCATCGGGGCTATTGCGGGCATGACGAACAGACTCCTTGCATGCGTGGAGGACATCGGGGTGGATCGGCGTGCCCGCAGGAGTGAGACCTTCGCGTTTCCCGCGTAGCAGGAAGGGGCACGGCGTAGTCTGACCAGCACCACTTCAACGCTCAGTGAGATGCCGATCACTGACTACGCTCCCCACCATACTCTCAATCACACTCCAGTCAACGACAGATTGGAAATTTGAGAGTTTTCCGCTTAGGATCCTGCCATGGCCATAGAGCGAAGCCCCTCCCTACGCCTCCGGCGACTTGCCGCTGAACTTCGTCGTGCGCGCGAACGAGCCAACCTCACCGGTTCTCAGGCCGCGAAGGCACTCAAGTGGAGCGCTGGCAAGCTGAGCAAGATCGAGCACACCGAGACCAAACGCATCTCCAGCAGCGATCTCGACAAGATGATGGATCTCTACGAGATCGAGGATCCAGAGATGCGCGACGCCATGCAGGCGCTCGCGAAGGATGCGAAGATCAGGGGTTGGTGGGCGAAGTACCGAGAGATCTTCGGCGACCAGGCTCTGCCAGACTTCGAAGCCGAAGCCTTCGTCATACGCACCTTCTCAACCCAAACCGTTCCTGGCCTGCTGCAGACCCCTGGCTACGCGGAAGCGATCTTCCAGGGAGGGCGGTACGTCAGCCCGCAGGAGGTCCAACGTCGGGTCGACTTCCGGATGGCACGGCGAGAGGTCCTCACTCGGTTTCGCCCGGTGCAACTGCGAGCGGTCATCGACGAAGCTGCCCTCCGGCGCCAGATTGGCGGCCAGAAGGTCATGGCTACTCAGATGGACCATCTGCTGTACATGGCACAGCTTCCCAACCTCGACATCCAGGTACTGCCGTTCACGGCAGGCGCTCATGCAGCACTCGCGGCGCCGTTTACTATCCTTGAGTTCTCTGAACCGTTGGACACGCCGATCGTCTACGTAGGGACGGTGACGGACTCGCTCTTCATCGAAGAGGCTGACCAGGTCACGCAGTACAGCGCAACCTTCGGCGATGTTCAGGCCTCCGCCCTGAGTACAGCCAAGTCTGCCTCTTTCATCAAGGACGTGGCAGCAGCCCTAGAGAGTGACTAGTGACGAACCTCGTGTTCCGGAAGAGCAGCTACAGCGGCCAAGACCAAGACTGCGTCGAGGTCGCTGACCTGCCCTGCGGGGCCGCCGTTCGGGACTCCAAGCGCCCAGAACGCGGCCACCTCCCCTTCCCCTCCGCCGAGTGGGGTGCCTTCCTCACCGCCGCGCGGTCGGACCTGTCATAGCAGCTCGTGAAGCCGCTTTGAGGTGGGGCGGGCGCGCCGGCTGCGCCCGCCCCACCTCGCACTCCCCCACTCCCCCGGTTCCGGCCGCTCAGGCGAAGAGGTTGACCGTGTACCCCAGGGACCGCATGTACGCATGGGTGGTTAGGAGCGGGTCATCGGAGTCCAGGTCCAGCGGATCCCAGCAGAAGCCCACCAGGGCATCGATCGCCGGTTCGAGCTCCGGGTCCCTGATGTCCGGCTCCTGGTGCAGCCAGTCGAACCCCACCCGCGACATCCCTTCAGCGGTGCGTCCGTTGAGGAACCTCTCCTCGTAGGGCATGCGACGCAGAACCATGCCTTCCGGGCTCGCCCGGAGCAGGTTCAGGCAGGACGAGGGGTACAGCGGCGGCAGCTCACACGCCACGGCGATGTCCTGCGACTCCCATGCGACGAAGACCTCGTCCACCGGTACGGCCGCCGCGAGGAAGGACAGCTCGGCGATTCCCTGAGCCGCGTCCTTCCCCTGGTAGACCGGCCGCAGTTGGGCGAACCCGATCGGTTTTCCGTTCAGGAACGGATATACGGACGGCATGAGGACCCCGCCGGCCTCGGCCCCGATGGACTCGTGCGCGCCTTTCACCGCACCGGTCATCGTGTCCCACAACGATCGCTCCACGCGCTCCCCTGACTCTGCTCGGCTCGGCATATCTAACAGATCGTGACGACGCGAACCTACTGCGTGGCAGCGACACTCACGTGTCCCGTCCCCACCTCGGCGTCGAGACCGTTTCCCGGACCTCGATGGCCATCCGACGTCCACCACCCTCCGCCCGCACGCCAACCTCACCGCGCCACGAATCTCCACCATCCCTGGCAGGTAAGGATCACGGCGCCTCAACACTCGGCCATTCGAACTCGCGATCGAATTCGATGACCATATTCGACTCCTTGTACGGAAATGACCTCGCTCGAACCGCGCACACAACGACAGCGGACAATTCCCGTGCGGAAGAAGGCCGCCTCTGCCATCCTGGAAAAACCCAAGGTTCGCATACTTCCCAGGACGCCCCCTTTGATCAAGCGCATCACACATGTCGCGAATTTCCGTTGCTACCAGGGATGGAAGGAGCATCCCAACGCCGTCGACTTCCAGCGGCTCAACCTGGTCTACGCCCCCAACGGGACAGGCAAGAGCACCCTGGCCACCCTGCTCAGCGGGGTGCCGGAAGACCCGGAATGGTCACATGGCATGAAAGCGGTCATCCAGACGGATCATGAGGGAAACACTCGGGAAAAGGTCAAGTCCGCCGGTGACTGGGCATGGGACAACGTACGGCTGTTCAGTGCCGACTACGTTCGCCGGAATCTTCGTTTCGATGCCGAGGACGCGGGCACCGGCGCCCCGGCACTGATGTATCTGGGCGAACCCAGCATCGAACTCAAGGAGCGTCGGGAAGCGGCCCAGCGGCGTATCGAGGAACTCGGGCCGCGAATCAAGGACCTCCAGAAGCGAAGGAACCGGGAGCAGCGCAAGCGCGAGGAACTCTGCCGCGATCTCGGCCGACGGGCCAACAAGGAGCTCTTCTCCGCGAACGACCGCTTCAGCCGCGCCTTCAACCGCGGCCACGTCGAGAGGGCTCTGGAGGGCCCCCTCACCACGCTGGAGGACCTCGACCGGTGCGAGGACCAGGACCGCGCTCTGATCCACGGTCCCGCGTGGGCGCCCGTGGGCGTCACGGCTCAGGCCGAGCCGTCGGTCCACGACCTGCGGAACCGGCTCACCGATCTACTGGCGCGCACGGTGACGTCCGAGGTGATCGCCGACCTGGCGTCCGACCAGGCCCACGGTGACTGGGTTCGCGACGGCCTGGCCCTGCACGCCGACCGCGACACCTGCCTGTTCTGCGAGTCCCCCGTCGGGGAGGAGCGCAGGCGGAGGCTGGAGCACCACTTCGACGAGAGCTACAAGCGGCTCCAGGACGAGATCGGCGCGCTGGAGCAGGAGGTCGGCCGCCTCCGGCAGCGGTTCGGCGGGCTTCCTGCCGGGCTGCCCACCGGGGAGCAGCTCTTCGAGCACCTGCGCGAGCGGTACGGCGACGCGGTGAAGAAGGCCCGGTCCGACATCGACGACCTCCTGCTGAGCCTGGACCGGTTCGATCGGGCCCTAGGGGAGAAGAAGGGCGCCATGTTCACCGCGCTCACCGCACCCACCGACGTGGAGACACTCGCCGTGGACCTCGGCGAGCTGCACTCGATCCTCGAAGAGCACGACCAGGGCACGCGAACACGCGAGCTGGACCGCTCCCGCGCGGCCGAGCGCGAGTTCGAGCGGATGCTGCACGGAATCGAGGAGACCTGGCGGGACCACCGCTCCCACCAGGAGTCACTCGACACGGAGATCGAAGAACACCAGGAAGCCCTGGCCAAGTATCAGGGAGTCCTCCTGGAAACCCCGCAGGAAGGGCCTGACCCCCACCACTTCCTCCCGCTGCTCAACCTCGACATCCGTAGCCTCCTCCGACACGAGGAACTCACCTTCGGCTACGAGGACGGGCACTACCAGGTCATGCGCTCCGGTAGCCCCGCCCACAACCTCAGCGAGGGCGAGAAGACCGCGATCGCACTGCTCTACTTCCTCCAGAGCCTGACGGAACGCGGGCGGGACCTGAAGCAGACCATCGTCGTGGTGGACGACCCCGTCTCCAGCCTCGACGACCACCTGATGTACGGCGTCTACTCCACACTGGCCACCCGGTTGGAACCGGGAAAGCTCTGCCGTCAGCTGTTCGTCTTCACGCACAGTACCCAGTTCCTTCGGCACTGGTCCCGCGATCTCCTGCGGGGCGCCCCGGATGTTCGGCGGTCCCACGCCACGCTCCACTTCATGAAGTCCGTGGAGCGCCCCGACCGGGACGGTTCGGGCCGGACCACGCGTCAACCCGTCCTGGACCCGGTCGACCTGGAGAGCCCGGTCGCGACGATCCTCGGCGCCGACTACCTCCTGCTCTTCCACCGGGCCGCCTGGGATCTGCTGGAGGCCACGCAGGGAACCTGCGTGACCGCCGACATCCGGCTCGCCACGTCCACGCCCAACGACGCCCGCAAACTCCTGGAGCACTTCCTGCACTTCAAGGCGCCCAGGCAGGCCACGAATCTGACGGAGGCGGTCAAGTACGTCCTGCGGGGGGATCCCGCTCGCGCCGACCGCCTGATGAAGTTCCTGAACCATCACTCCCACGGCACGTTCGGTGAGGGCGACGGGCGGATCCTCGATTTCCGGGGCCGCGAGGTCATCTCCGACGTGTTCGCGTTGATGCGTGAGCACGACAGGAACCACTTCGAGGGCGTGTGTCACCGGCTGCGGCTCACGGAGTACATGGACCGGCTCGTCTCCGTCTGACCAGCGGCCCCGGCCGCTTCGGGAGCCGGTTCGGCGAGGCCGCCCCACCGAACCGGCTCCCCGCCGGGCGTGCACGCGTTCTCGCTCGCGACCGGAGACCGGTCGAGCAGTACGCCGACGAGCCCAGCGCTCACGGTCATAGCGAGAGCAGCCGACCATGTCGCGTCGGGCTCACTCCCTGGTCCGGATCACCAGCGTCCCCGCATTCCTGTCGTGCAGAGTCCGGCTCCACGGATCCGTCCGTGCCACGAGGGACTCGAGGAACACCGCGAGGTGGCCCAGCACGGGAATGGTCTGCGGTAATCCAAAGAAAGCCGCCCTGGCCGCTGCCCTCCGATGGGAGAGCGGCCCGCCTCCCCCTGCGTTCACGACACTGAGGCCCAGGAGCATCTTGCCGAAGGTGGCGCCCCGGTATCTGAGGAACAGCCAGTCGTAGAGGAACAGCAGGACGCCCCAGCCGAAGAGGAACAAGGCCGCAACGATGTTGGCCAGCAACTGCATGAAGCCGTCCGAAGCGGCGAACAGCGACGCCACCAAGACGGCGACGAAGACGGCTCCCAGCGCGAAGAGGAACACCAGCGCGTAGTCGATGACTCGCGCGGCCATCCTTCCCCGAAGGCTCGCGGGCCGGTGCCCGGACGGTGGTGACTGCGGCGGTCTCGGCCCAGATCCCGCCAACTGCTGGGGCGCAGGAGCCCAAGCGGGTCCTGCCTTTCGAACCGTGGGAGGCGCGGGCCTCGGCCCCGGAACCGGAGGTGCGACCGGCGGAACGACCATACCTCTGAGGTCCGGTGCCGGAGGCCGCGGGCCGAGGGCCCCGGGGATGGGCGTGCGCACGGGGGCCACGTACACGCGCACGGGGAGGTCGGTCTCCCCCGCTCTACCCTCCAGTGTGAGCACGCCCTCCAGGTTGCCCGACCGACTCGTGTCCACCGCCACGTCGACGCCGTCCGCCTCCACCGCCGCATGGATCCAGTCGTTCCGGGGATGCGGCACACAGTCGTGTGCCAGGGCGGGCCCCAGGAGCTGGACCCGCCGGTGCGGTTCCGGCTCGTACTGACCGATGCGGCCGAAGTCCAGCCGTCCCGGTGAAGGGCGCACCACTACCTCGGCCAGCGCTTGGGACGCCTCGTCGGCGATCGACCTGATGTCGTTGCGGACCAGTCCGCGCAGGACTCGGCACGCCGCCTCCGCGGTCTCCTGGTCCTGGCTCTGCAGACGTCGGCGCAGTTCTGGCACCGAGCCGCGCCGGCTGAACGGGTCCGAGCTGGAGACCGCCGACCTGAGGTCCTCCGGCAGGCCCTCGCCGTCGGTCCGCCGCCTCCTGCTCCGGGCGAGGTAGACATCGCCCTGCAGGTGGATGCTGCGGCTGGGTGTCTGGTGCGGGTTCTCCTGGCGCACCCGGTCGTAGACGTAGTCGTACAACTCGTTGATGGACACGCGTCCGTCCGAGTCCAGGTCCGCCTCGCCCGAGGCCAGGCCGGAGGTGAGTGCCCGGGTGAACACCGACGGGCACACCTGCCTGTCCGCCCTCAGGTGGGAGCCCTCGAAGGCGTACTCCATGGCGTTGGACGCGGTGATCACCGCCCAGCCGCGTCCACTGTCGAAACCCTCCCCGGAGAAGGAGTCGAACACGTTGACGTCCCCGGCCGCACGGGGACCCATCCCCGCCATGAATGCGCCGCCGTAGCAGCAGTCGAGGAGGAGGACGACGTTGCGGGCCCGGCTTCCGGTCATATGTCCGCGCACGAAGTCCGCGGACACGGCGGTCGAGGACAGTCTCCGGGGCAGGGTGTCGGCGGCTGCGAAGAAGAGCCGTCCGGAGTCGTCCTTCAGTCCGTGGCAGGAGAAGTGCAGCAACAGCGAGTCACTTCTCCGGCGATCGGCGAAGAAGTCCTCCACCCGCCTGGCCACCACGTGCGCGGGCTCGTTTCGCACCACGTCCACACCGAACCCGCCGATCTCCGGGTTCCCGAGAACCTCGGCCAAGGCGACGGCGTCCTCGTCCGGTGCGAGCAGGTGTTCGAGATCGTCGTGCTCGTAGGTGTTAGTGGCGACGATCAGGGCGTGGCGGTCACCGTTCACCGCTGTTCACCACTGCCGGAGTGTCGGCCGACGAAGAGCTCGAAAGACCGGGCCGCCTGCTCGGGCGAGGCTTCGGAGATCTCCAGAACGTCTCCGTCGATCACCAACCGGATGGTCGGGCGCTCCCGACACCGAGCCCGCCAGCCCCGGACGACGTCGATGACCGTACCCAGGGCGGTGGCGGACTGGTTGAGCGTTACCAGCAGGGCTCCGACCTCGGCCATACCCCAGCCGCGCGCGCCGGGAGGAGTCTGGCCGTCCCGAAGAGGAACGACATCGTGCACGTCGAGTTGGAGCAGTTCGCGCCGGAGCTGGTGGGCCATCTCGTCCAGATGATCGGCAGCGGTCTCCTCCTCGGTGAGGAGAACCTTCAGAGACGTATCCACCGGACCGCTCCTCCCCTGGGACGGGTGCGAGATACCGCGCATACGAAAGACGGTTTTGTACCATTCTGCTCCCCTTGAAGCTGTTTGTGAATCCACTGTCCACAGAAGGCCACCGGGGCGTACCGCACGGACCTACACCCACGGCCCCGTCCAGAAGCACACAGGCGTGGAGTGCGAACACTCCACGCCTGTTGACGTAACCGGCTCGACGATGTCAGCTCAGCACCACGGTCGGGGTTTCCAACCGCTCAGCAAAAGGGCGATCGCGTCCAGCACTACCTTCTGCCGCCCGAACACCAGGTTGAGAGCTTCGATCTGATAGTGGACACCCTCGACAGGCAGAACTGGCGAGCTGAGCATGTCGATGACATCGTCAAGCGAGCGGGGCTGCCCGAGGCCGACCATGTACCGGAAGGACGTCGCATAGATCTCGTTGAAGGGCAGCGGCCGCAGGCAGAGCTGCTGCGGTGTGGCCACGGCCCACGTCCACGTGATCTCGGAGAACGCGGGCCATCCCGCGGGCATTTTCACGGCAGCGGTGCCGGAGTCCAACTCTGCACGGAGACGGTTCGGCCGAACTGACCCAGTCTTCGGTCTTGAAGACTTCGGGGAGTGAATAGGCGTCGATCGGCCACTTGATCTCGAAACAGACACCTCGCCGTGTTCGCGGGTCCACGGCCACCACGTCAAGGTCCCCAGCAGGCCGACGGTCCGGCCGCCGGGCTCGTATCCGTTCGGCCACGAGAACACCGGGTATCCGGCCGAGCCAGTCCTTCCATTTCACCGCCCGGCGCCCCTGACGCTGACCGATGGGCCCGTAGCGGCCGGGATCGTAGGCGGCGCCGCGCAGGACGATCGCGTCGATGGCTCGCGGAGTGGTCAGCGGCGGGCACAGGATGATGGCACCCTCGACTTCCGCCAACGGTGATGTCCGACAGGAGCGGCCGACAGCGAACGTGAGGCGTTCGATGATGGCGTCGATGTGTGCTGGCGGAACCGCCGGCAGCAGTTCGGAGATCATCTCCAGCAACCGGGGCCGCCGAATGTGTGCCAGGGTCGTTTCCGTGCGCTTGAGCATATGCGCCGTGAACTCGCTCAACGAGGCGAATCCCATGACGACCGACAGCACTTCGGCGGCATGACCAACCGTTATGCCCCCATCGAGCTGGAAGGTGTCAGGAAGACTGCCCTCCGGGAGTGCCTGGCGGTGTGCATCGATAGCCGCTCTAGCACGCTTCACGGCAGCCTGGAGGACCTCTGGCGGGGGAGTTCTCGAGCCGCTCGCGGTCGGCTCTGGATCCAAGTGCTCTCAGCCGGGGTGAGTTCCGGGACGTCGGCTGGATGAGTGGCGTGTTCCAGAAACGCGTCAGCCGCTTCGACTGAGGGATTCCAGCGGTGCCGAACCCGGAAAGCGTCACCGCGGCGGCGGACCTCGTAACCGCCGGCCCTGGTGGTGCCGTGCAGGTTGTCGAGCCGGGTCGCTTCCAGGGCCGCGACACAGATGTCCATGGCTTCCTCGTCCCCGCAAGGCCCCTCTCCCACGGGAATCTCGTGATGCCACGTGATGATCCAGGCAAGGACCGACTCCCACGGCACATCGGCGTCAAGCCCCTGAGCGATCTCCATCGCGCGCAGACGGGTCGCGCGCTGGAGCAACGTGAGCAACCGCTCCGGCCCGGACTGCCACCCGGGGAGATCGGGCACTGCTCGTCGTCGACGCTCGATGAAACCCAAGAACTCATCTTCTAGCCTCAACCCGTCACCCCTGAACTCTTCCCCTCACGACATCGAAGGCCCGGCACGGCGAAGGTCGAACACGGTCCCTGTCGTGGCGACCACTCCACCCCCTCCCTCCCCGCCCTCACCGGGATCCTGGTTCTCCGTGCCGCTGGGCACGGATGGGAGCCTTGACCGACTCGGGGACCTGAGTATGCGCGGCGCGCACGGAAGAAGCACGGGCACTGCCGAACGGCTGTCCAGCCGGGTCCGGCCGTGATCCGATGTCTCCGGGGAGTCCGGCGCCTCAGGAGACCAGCGCCGCCTCGGGGGCGGCGAAGCCGCGGGGCAGCAGGACCTGTTCGGAGTCGGCGATGATCCCCGCCGGGTGGCCGTCCAGGGTGGCCGGGCTCTGCGGGCCGCGCATGGGGCACAGCAACCACAGCCCGCGCGGGCGGGTGTGCGCCTCGCGTGCCTCCTGCACCAGGGTGCTCAGCAGCGCACGGCCGGGTGTGTAGCGGGCCAGGGGCGTGGCCCGGTACAACAGCACCACGCCGTCACCCGTGGCGTCCCCTGCCCCAGCGGCGCGCACGCGCTCGCCCAGCCGCCTGAACACCTCGTCCAGCATCCGGTCGAAGTACACCGGACGGGTGTTGTCGGCCTCGAGTACGACCTCCCAGGAGGGACGTCCGCCGGAGGCGTCGATCAACTCGTCCACGACCGCCACGAACTCGGCGGAGACGTCGAAGGGGACCACGCCCGGGAAGCGTCCGAGCGCCTCGGCACTGCGCTCGGTGTCGGTCATCCACGCCTTGACGGCGCGGAAGCCGCCGCGCTCGACCGCCGACTCCAGCCGCGTCCACGCCTGGGCGAAGGCGGTGTCGACCTGGCCCGGGCGGTGTTGGTGCCCGGTGTGGGTGGAGGGCCGGATCGTGGTGAGCTCCGGCTCCAGGAACCAGTACCAGGAGCCCTGTTCCTCGTGCCTGCGCAGCTTGGGGTGCTTGTCGACCAGTAGCTTCCAGAGCCGGTCGTCACTGGGGCTGGGCAGGGAGGGGAAACGGGCCCGTACACGCTCACGGATCTGTTTCGGAGTGATTCCGGGCCTGCCCAGATAACCGATGGCCTGGGTGATCTGCAGGGCCCGCTCCAGGTCCAGGTCCACCGGGTACAGCTCCAGCCGGGGGGTGACCTCCGCGTTGCGCGAGGCCGCCGAGGCCAGGTGCACCAGAGCGGTGTCACTGAACGGATCCATGCCCACCGGCGGCTCGACCGAGCGCAAGGCCTCCCGCACGGCCACCGGTGTGGGCAGCGGGTCACGCGGCCCCAGGTCCACCAGCTCGTCGGCCCTGCGGCCGAGCTGCGCGGCGTGGTCGAAGAGGTCGTCCTCCACCGGCACGAGGGGATCGCCGTCGACGATCTGCGCGGCCAGGACGGACCTGGCGTAGCGGCGGACGATGAAGCGCGGATCGGTGTTCCTGCGCTCCTCGCACTCCACGGCCACCCGCACGGCCGCCAGGGCGTAGGCGCGCCGCGCATCGCCGTCCAGGCTGCTGCCGCGCAGGTTCAACAGCTCGGCCGCGATCTGGCCGACCTCGCGCACGCGTCCGTTGCGGGCCAGGATCTCCACGACGTCGTCACGGACCGGCCCCAGGAGCGAGGCGTTCTTGGCCCAGTGGGCGAAAGCGCGGCCGAGTGCCTGGTCCACGAGGGTCTGGGGCAGACCCAGGCGGGCGGCGACCTCACGGTGTGTGGGCCACCAACCGGTACGCGCGGAGGTGTCCTCGGGGATGCCGACCAGTTCGCGCACCACCCGTACCCACTCACGGTTGGCCTCGGTGGTGGCGGGGATGAACTGGCGGATCACCTGGTCGAGCGTGGCCGTGCGCTTCTCGTCCTCGCCCGCGTCGCGTGGGAGCTTGGCGCGGACCGAGACCGCCTGCTCGGCGACGTCCAGACGCTTGCGCCAGTCGGTCACCGCCTTCACCAGTTCGTTCCGGGTGGTGTAGGAGACCCCGCGTAGTCGGCGCAGTTCGGCGACCGGCCGGGTGAGCAGTTCACCGACCGTGTGGCAGCCCAGGACACGGGTGGCGGTGTCCAGTGCCAGGGGTGTCAGGCCGGCCAGGTGCAGAGCCGTGTCCAGGGCGGCGTTCTCGGCGTTGCGCCTGCGTGTGTCCTCGTCCTCCACGACCGCATCACCGGCCGCGCCCGTGTGGAAGAGCGCCTCCCAGGCACGGCGCATGTCGGACAGGTGGGCGAAGCGTTGGTCCGGACGTCGGTGCAGGGCCCGGTGGAAGAAGGAGGCGAAGGCGGAGCGGTTCGGTTCGGGGAAGGCGTCCTCGGCCAGCGTGGGCAGCTCGACGTCGTCGGCCAGGAACTCCGGGTCGAGTCCGTCCTCGTCCCACACCGGGAGTTCGCCGGTGGCCATCTCGTGCAGGGTCACGGCCAGCGCGTAGCGTTCGGCGGACTCGTCGTAGGGGCGCTCCTCGCCGAGGAAGGGGTCGAGGTAGCCGCGGGTCCCCGCACCAGTGTTCCGGGGCGAGGTCCGGGACAGCGAGAAGTCGAAGAGCACCAGGGCCCGCCCCTGCTTGCGCGTCTCACGGACGCCGAGGTTGGCGGGCTTGATGTCACGGTGCAGGACGTCCTTCTCCTCCAGGTGCTCCACCGCGTCGAACAGGTGCTGTCCGAAGCGAAGCAGCTCACCGGTGGCCAGGGCGCCCTGGCGGGACAGGTAGTCCGAGAGGGTGCTCTCTCCCGCCCGCTCCAGCGGCAGGACGACACGTTCACCGATCCTGCGGATGCCCGCGGCCTGGTCCGCCCCGGTGGGAGCCAGTACCACGATCCGCGGGTTGGAACCCACGGCCCGGAGCGTCTCGGCCTCCCCGTGCAGGGACGAGACGGCGTTCTCTGTGTCCAGCGCGACCTTGTAGACGATCTCCTCGTCCCGGGGCCCGCGCATGAGCAGGGCCCGTGACGTGGCTCCCTTGCCGAGCACCTCCAGGACCTTCCATCCCTGTTCGACCTCGTCACCGCGCCTGGCGGTGAGGGGATCGGTCTTGACCTCGGGAAGAGTCAGGAACTCCTCGACCTCGTCCAGCATGCGCAGGAACACCTGCACCGTGGGCAGCCGGTCGCCGGGGGCGCGGTGGGTGGCCTCCCGCACCAGGGTGTCCATCTGGGGGGTGACGTCGTCACTCACCGCGGCCGGGGTGAGGCAGCCGTGGTCCTGGATCTGCTGGCTCATCTCCCTGCGGTCGCGCCCCGGGGGCCGGCCGGTGAACACCAGGTAGGTCAGGGCGCCGAGGCCGAAGATGTCCTGGGTGGCGGCCCTGCCGCCGTAGTCGGGGAACTCGGGGGCCAGGTACGCCTGAGCCGCAGCCTCCACGTGCGCGGCCAGTACGCGCTCCCCCAGGGCGTTGCCCAGGTGTTCGGTGGCCGAGCCCTGAGCGGCGGAATGGGTGGTGTGGCCCCCGCTGCGCAGACGGATGCTCTCACGCGAGGCCACCTGCCAGTCGGCGATGCGCAGCCTCGGGTAGGAGCCGTCCATCTCCACCCACACGCTGCGCGCCGCCAGGGCACGGTGGAAGAGCCGGTTGCGGTGGGCGTGGTTGACGGCCTCGGCAAGCTGGCGGACCATCTCGAGCCGGGTGTCGATGTCCAGGTCGGCTCCGCGCTCGGCCATGAAGTGGTCGAGGCGCTGCCAGGAGGAGGGGTGGCGGAACGCGATCGCGGGGCCGAGGTTCTCGAGCACGTCGAAGTACTCGGCCTTCACGATGCCCTCGTGGGAGATTCCCTCCAGGGACATGTACTCCCGCTTGGCCGCGCGCTCCACCGACCTGCGCTCGTCCTCGCCCGGAGCCTCGCCGTAGTGGTAGACGCGGACGCGGCTGCGGTCGTTGCCCAACTGAGGGTGCCTGGCCTTGTAGTCGGTCCAGGTGGGGCCGCTCTCGGAGGAGCGCTTCTCCAGGGTGTAGGCGCCCAGCGTGAGTTCGCGGTCCATCGGCTGGGCGCCGATCTCCTGCATGAGGCGGGTGACGTTTCGCAGGAAGCCCGGGCTGAGCCTGCCGGTGGCGGGACGGCTGAGCAAACCGCTCCAGATCCCGTCCAGGTTGGTCTGGCCCTCGAGTTCCTCCCGCCCGAAGACGTTCTCCTTCTGCACATCGTCGAAGTCACAGCGCAGGTTCTCCGCGGAGAGGAAGACGGCCGCCTCGATGAAGGGAACCTGCACGTCGCGCAACTTGAGCTTGTCCACCGCCCAGCGGAGCCGGCCCTTGAGCTCCTTCGCCTTGAGGTCCGTCAGATGCAGGGGGTTGCCGAAGGTCCTGCGACGGTTCTGTTCCTCGAAGGTCCAGTCCGAACCCCGGTTGGTGGCCCGCCCGGGATGGCTCTTGATCTCGATGAGGAAGGCGCCGGTGGGCGTGACGGCGAACAGGTCGCACTCGCGGATGCGATGGTTGCGCGCGGTGAAGGTGAACCCCTGCCAGGCACGGTAGGGCTCGCGGTCGGGGAAGTACGAGCGGACGTGGTCGAGCGCGGACTGCTCCCAGGGGAACTCCGAGGGCTTGCCCCACCATCGGTCGGCCATCCGGCAGCCCCCAGTCCAGTCCTTCGCCCGCTCCAGTGCCCACCCAGCATAGGGGCGCACGGTGGTGGTCACACGTGCCTTTGGTCCTTCGGCTCTGCGACTGGGGCACCCCAGTCAGGGGCACCCCCAGTCGTGACCATATGTCCTCCTTAATGGCTAATCTGAGAATTGACCGTCTCATGGTGTTAAGGACGAACTCAGATCCCATCCCCCCAGGAGGTCCCCCTGTTCGCCGTCCGTATGTCGGCAAGTGAGATGCAGGCCATCCCTGCGGACCGACTGGCCGACAAGGTGCGCGTGGCCGTCAGCTACCAGATACGCAGGGCACCACTGGATTCCGAGGTCAGGTCCTGGGCGAACAGTCTCCCCGCGCTGGCCGAGGACCTGGTGAAGGTAGGGCTCGGCGACGTCGAGGTCCTGGTCGAGTGCCAGCTTCCGGGGAACAACCTGCGTGTGGACGCGATCCTCTGCGGGGTCATGCCCGGTTCGGGAGGGGACAGCTTCGTCGTGGTGGAGCTCAAGCAGTGGAGCGAAGTCTCCGCGGCCACCGACGACCCCGAATCCGTGGACGTCACCGGAGTCCCCGGGCGCATTCGCGGTCACCCCGTTCTGCAGGTGCGCAAGTACTGCGACCACCTTCTCGAGCGTGTGAGCACAGTGGAACGGACGCCGAACAACCTGCGGGGCGTGGTCTATCTCCACAACGCCTCACGCGTAGCCGTGGAGGAGCTGTACCAGCGGCTCCACCCCGAACACGGCCTGGTGTTCAGTGGCAGTGAGCGCGACCGCTTCCACAAGTTCCTGAGCAGTCGTCTGGCGCCCGTGTCGGGAACCGCCAGCGCCGACCGTCTACTGAACTCCCGCGTCCGTCCCGGCAGGGCGACGACCGCCCTGAGCGCGACCCAGATCGCCCGCAGACGCCAGTACCGACTGCTCGCCGAACAGCAGGAGGCGTTCCAACTCGCGCTGCACACCGTGGAACAGTCACGGCAGGACGACCACAAACGCATCGTCGTCGTCACCGGCGGCCCCGGCAGCGGCAAGAGCGTCATCGCACTGGAACTTCTGGGAGAGTTCACCAGACTCGGTTACGGTGTCCAGCACGCGACAGGATCGTACGCGTTCACGGAGACCATGAAGAAGGTGGTCTGCGGCCAGCGGGAGAACGTGGCTTTTCGAAGCATGTTCGGTTACTTCTCCAATTTCGGTGATGCTCGCCGCAACGACCTGGACGTGCTGATCTGCGACGAGGCCCACCGCATACGGGAGCGCTCCGACAACTGGCGCACGCGAAGGGATCTGCGCTCCGACCGGCCCCAGATCGAGGAGTTGGTGAATGCCGCACGCGTCCCCGTGCTCCTGTTGGACGAGAACCAGGTGGTGCGTAAGAACGAGCTCGGCTCTCTACCGGAGATCAGGGCGTATGCCGAGAAACGCGGGCTCGAAGTCCGGCATGTGGAACTCAAGGGGCTGTTCCGCTGCGGGGGGAGCGACGCCTACGACTCCTGGGTCCGCCGCTTCCTGGGCCTGTCCGGGGAACCGCCGTTCGCCTGGCACGATGACGGGGCCTTCACCCTGCGGCTGGCCGACTCCCCCTCAGAAATGGAACGGGAACTACGGCGGCTCAATGACGAACACGAGTCGGCACGCATCACAGCGGGCTTCTGCTGGAAGTGGAGCAAGCCGACCGAGGACGGCAGGCTGGTCCGGGACGTGACCATCGGCGACTGGTCCATGCCATGGAACAACAACGCCGACAAGCCCGTCGACGGCGCCCCGCCCCGCGCGTTCTGGGCGACCGACCCCGCGGGCATCGGTCAGGTGGGCTGCATCTACACGGCTCAGGGATTCGAGTACGACTGGGCCGGCGTCATCATCGGCCCGGACGTCAAGGTCCGCGACGGGCTCCTGACGACCGACAACAGCGCCAACAAGGACCGTGGCGTCCCCCGTGCGTCGCTCACCGAGGAACAGGCCTCCCCCTACATTCGCAACAGCTACAAGGTGCTGCTGACCCGTGCGATGCGGGGCGCGATCGTCTACGCCGTCGATCCCGAGACCCAGGCACACCTGAAGGAGCTGGTCCCGCCTCTCGGAGCCGGGCTCGACCCAGCACCTGCCCCCGTGCGGATGCAGGGCGAGCAGCTGCCGCTGTTCGGCTTCTGAGGACCGTGGCGGAGGAGATAAGGAGTGCTTCCTGAGGCATGCGCCTGAGATCAACGCCTCCACGCATACGCCGACTGCGCTCGGTGACCGGAAGTGGACACGAAGGTGCCCGCTCGTCCCTTTCAGGGAACGCTGAAGGCGACTGCCGACGCGGACCCACGAGGTGAAGCGGTGCCCATTCCCCCCGGGCGAATCCCCTCTCCAGCTTCCGACCACGCGCCCACCGATCCTTTGGCAGCCGTACGCGGCCGTGTGCTGCTACACGTCAAGGGCACGAAGAACGCTCCCCTGGACCACATTGATCCGAGATCGGGAGGAGTGGTCTTCTCGGGGCAGGACGCCGCGAAACGACTCGCCGACTTCGTCACCGTCCAGGGACGGGACGACTGCCCGATGGTCCTCGACCCGTCCGCGTACGAGCGCCACTTCGCGACCGTGGCGGAACCCTTCGCGCTGCGGGAACCGACCCTCTTCCATGACGAAGGGCTCCAGGGAACACTCGAACAGTGGGAAGAGTGCACGGCCGACCTCGTTCTCACGCCCACCAGATACTTGGACGTCGGTGAGAATGGAGCCCGAGCCCTGGAAGAGGCCGTGTCGCAGATCAACGCGACGGACACCAGCCGGGTCGCCTTCGCCGTCCCGGTGGACGCCCGCTGGCTCACCCAGCGCTTGGATGAGCTCGTCTCGCTCCTGCGACGAGTACGCATTCCCAAGGCGCTGATCCTCGGATCCAAGGACAAACCCGCGTCCTCGAAGCAGAACGCACAAGCGTTGAGGCGGATCTTCTCCGAAGTCGAGGAGACCGCGCTCCTGCGGATCGACCTGGCGGCGGTGGATGCCATGGTCCACGGTGCGTCCTTCGCTTCGATCGGCGACACCGCGTCCACACGGCGGGCCTTCCCGCCCGGGGAGAGATCCTTCAATCCGGATCCCAGCGACACCAGTCCCAACGTCCTGGTACCCGATCTCCTGGGCTACTTCCGGGGGTCGACCCTGGCCGACCACTTGCGGGCGGACTCACTCCGGTGCTCCTGTCCGCCGTGCGCGGACTCGGGCGAGAACGAGGGCGCGGGACGTGTCGGCCGCTCTCTCGTCCAGCTCCAGGACTCGGCCGACACCCCGCGGGCCCACGCGCACAACCTGGCGGTGTGGTCGGGGCTCTGGTGGGAGTTGAGCGGTTCACACGTCCCTGCGTGCCGCTCGCGGTGGCGGGAGAAATGCGCCTGCGCCCTCCAGAACCACGAGGAGTACAGCAGGCGCGTGTCCCCGGTCCGGGACAAGTTCAGGCCTTCGAAGGCTCTGGAGTACTGGGCTCAACCGCACCACTGAAAGCTTCCCGGGCACCGCTCTCCAGGACCGTGTGGACGCGTTCGGCCAGCAGCCAGCGCAGAGCGGCTGCGGATTCGGGAACCGTGGTCCGATGAGGGACCAGCACCGCCATGTCCGAGTCGTCCGTCACCGCGAGCCCCACGCCGTAGTAGTCCGCCTCCCACAGCGCTCGTTTGGCGTCGGTACCAAGCGTGGCGCACAGTGCCATCCGCGGAGCCGCCAGCCCTACCAGGCAGGCGCGGTCCAGGGTGTCGAGCCCTTCGTCTCCTCGGATGACGACCAAATCCACATGGACCGGCACGTCAGCAAGCCGAAGCACACGCCGGTTCTGTTTCTTCAGCGCCCATGACGGGATCGCCGGAAGGATCCGGCGTTCCCGTTCCGTGAGGGCGTCGACGGGAATCCATTCACCGAGGGGGAGGCTCTGCAGTACCTGGAAGACACCCAGCCTCGAACCCAGGGGCCTGCTCCCCCAGCGGAGGGCTCTCTGCTCCGGATCGGCGCGGTAGACGACCACGACATCCTCACCGCGCATTCGCAGACCCACGGTGTCCACGTCGTCGGATCCGACGAGGGCGCTCGCGTGCCGGGAATGGAGGTCCATTCCCCTGATGATGGCAGAGAACGCCACAAGCGCGTCAGCGTTCTCCACAGATCCGTCGGTGGACGTGCGGTTCCGTCCACCGACGGGTCACCGTGTCAGCTGGTCGTCCCGGGAACGATCGATGCCAGGAACTCCTGGGTCCCCTCGTCCGTGGAGTAGAGGCGGCACGACCTCATCCCCCGGGTCATCAGCACCCGGTAGGTGTTCTTCGCGAGGTCGAGGTACTCGTCGGTGCTGACGCCCCGCATCGCCTTGTCCCGGCTCTCCTCCGGACGGGCCTCCCAACGGCCCTCGCGGCGGACCAGGTCGGGGCCGAGGATGACACCGGCGTCGTCGTACTCCAGTCCCTGCGCCGTGTAGACGCACCCGACCTGGCGATCGCCCCCGGGCCGGGTGGCCCACAACCAGCTCTCCGGACCGACGAACTCACCGCTCGCGGCGATCGTCTGGTCCTTGCGCAGGTTCCACGGACGCTCCCAGCGCTGCGGCTCTCCGTGCGGTTCGCCCGCCCACTCGATCCGGACACCGGGCAGCGCCTCCCCGAGTCGCACCTCGTCCCATCCCCAGCAGAACCCGGCGCTGATGCGTGCGCTGCGCTCCTCTTCCAGACACGCATCGAGCCACCGCTCCATCTCCGACGGGTTGGAGCTGACGGCCAGGTCGTAGTCGGTCCCGGCCCACGTCCGCGGCTGCTCGTACAGCAGGTCGTCCACCCACGTGTTGAACTCCCGGGAGCCGTTGCAGCGGAAGCTGCCGTTGAGGTTGTGCGTGACCACGTCGAGGGGAGGTGTCGCCTCCTGGGCGAACTCACGGATCTCCCGCTCGGTCACGCCCTCGTTGGGCCGGACCCGCTGGCGCTCGTCGAGGAAGACGACCACGACGCGGACCTCCGACAGGTTCCCCAGGACGTAGGAGCGGAGGCCGCCGCTGCGTTGGTGGTAGCGGTGGACCTCGTCGATGATCATCAGGCTGGAGTCGCGCACCTTGTTCTTCGGCAGCTGGAACAGCGGGTCGGAACCGGCGACCTCCAAGGTCTCCCGCAGGTTGCGTGTCAGGGCGCCGGAGGGCGTCCCGTAGCGGGCGCGCACGTCCGGGTTGTTGACGTAGTCACCGAGCAGCCGCATGGCCAGCGCGGTCTTTCCGCTACCCGGCCCTCCCTGGACCACGATGACGGTGCGACGGCCGCCGTCCAGCGCGCTCTGGACCCGGGCCCGGATGTCGAGGAGGGCGGTCTGCTGGTCACCGACGAGCTTGAACGAGGGTTCGCCTCGCACAGCGGCGGCCACGCTGGCCAGCAGGGATTCGCTCCCACGCCACCGCGCTTCCTCGAAGTGACGGTGTACGCGTTCCTCGAGTTCCTGCACGTCGCCGCACTGGAAGAGCTGCCGCAGGTCCGCCTGGCTCTTCGCGTCGCGCGTCTCCTCCCCGCTCAGCACGGGTACGCGGTAGCCGGAGGGCAGCCGTCCGCTGTCCCGGACGCTGTCGGCCTGGGAGCGGGTCGCGTTGTGGAGGAAGGCCACGCCCCGCACCTCGAGCTCGACCGTGTCCGACCCGAACCACTGGTCGAGGAAGGCCATGTAGCCGGCGGTCTGGGCGAGCGGGTGCGTCCACAGCCGTTCACTGCCGGGCAGACGTACCAGGTTGGTGGCCACGGAGTTCGCTTCGGTCCACTGCTTCAGCTCCACCACGACGGCGATCGCGTCGTCCGTGGCTCGGCTGCCGACGAGCAGGGCATCGATACGGCTCTCGGTGTCGAGGGTGGCGAACTCGAGGTAGACGTAGAGGTTCTCCAGGCCCGCACGGACCAGGGCGTCCATCAACGGGGGCCAGCTGTTGCGCCAACTGCGGATCTCGGACTCACCGGGTTCTCCGAAACCAGCGGCTCGGTAGGCGGATACACAGCGTTCGACGAAGTCGGGCTGCCGCAGCTCCTTGGCCGTGTCACCGACTCGGCCGGCATGGACGAAGCGCAGGGGGGTGGTGGGGGAGGTTTCCGGCATCAGCTCTCTTTCACGTGGGCGATGTTGTGGCGGTGCCAGGAGAAGTAGTCGGCGCTCGCGCCGGTGTGGGCGGTGCAGGTGTCACCGAGGCGCGCGACGGCGGTGGTGAGGTCGGGGGTGTTCGCAGACTGCTCTGCGGGGCGGATCGCCCCGTCCGCGTCGACGTAGACGTAGCCGTGTTCGAAGAGCGAGTCGCAGCCGAGCACGCAGGCGAACATGACGTTGCTGAGGTCTCCGCGCTCTTGACGGGAGGTCACACTGCGCCGCTTGATGTGAGCGGTGTGCACGAGCCGCTTGGGCAGCAGGAGCTGACAGAGGTCGCAGGGAACTTCGTTCCTCCCTGCGAGTTTTCTGCGGCGCAGTGCCTTCTGCTCCGTGCGAGCGCGGACATAGGCCAGACGGTCGGTCACCGGTGGCAGGTCGAGTGCCGCGATGTCCGCGGGGTCGTCGGCATCACCGGAGGCGTCCGCCGCCTTTCCGGCCTGGACGAGTTCCTGCTGCCATTCCCCCAGGACCTTGGCCAGGACCTTCTCCATGAAGGAGTCCTCGTTCGCGGAAGGTATGGCGGTGCAGCTGTTGGTCGCGGAGCGCCGTAGGGCTTCCCATGCGTCGTCGCCGATGTCGGTTCTGCCGACGTCCTTCCATACCTCCAGCACGTCCATTGGCAATCGGTACGGATACGTTTCGTCATCCCAGACCGGGATGTGTGCCTCGTAGAGACCGCCGGTGAGCCGGGTGATGATCAGCTCGGACACCGTGCGTCCCTGTGCCCGCTCCGCCTTGATCCTTCCCAGGCCCAGATAGCCCAGGACCAGGTAGTCCCCCGCGTGAAGGGACTGGAGTACCTCCAGGTGCGACTTGCCCTCCACAGCGCCGGGCTTCCAGCCCCATACCGATTCACGGATCCCGGTGTCGAGGTTCTTCCGCCCCTTCTCACCCACGTACACGAAAACCGTCGCCACGGTCCTCCCCTCTGGCGGGCACGACCCGCGAACTCTAGAACGCTCATATCTGGCATCACGGCAAAATGTCAGCAAGTCGGCATATGGTACGAGTTGCTCACGACGTTCGGAGCCAGTACCGAACAACACCGCGTCCCACCTCGTGTTTCGTGGAGAACCGTTTCCGTCGGCGATGACGCCGTTAGCCTGGTCAGATACGATCTGCGGCCCGACAGGCTTCCGCCGAGGACACGCCTCCACCCGCACGAGTTCCCCTTCGTGCTGCCCTGGAGTGTCTTTGACGGCCTTTCGCCGATCCGCCGCGTCCCTGTCCCGCTTCTCCGAACTCGAGGGGCGGCTCGGCGAGCTCATCGCCGAGCACATGCGCTTCTCGACCGGACGCTCTACCAGCCCGTCGGAGGTTCGCTCCTGGAACCGGAGCCTGCCCGCCCTGGCCGGCGACCTGGTCGACGCGGGCCTGGGCGACGTCGAGGTACTGATGGAGTACCGCCTGCCTCTGTCCGACAAGCGTGTGGACGTGGTGCTCGCCGGTCACCATCCCGAGACGAACGACCACAGCTACGTGGTCGTCGAGCTCAAGCAGTGGAGCGAGGCCGAGTCGTGGGAAGAGGACCCGACCATGGTGCTGGTCCCCCACCAGCCCGGAGGCCCCAAGCTGCATCCCGTCCTGCAGGTGCGCGACTACTGCTCCTACATCGGCGACTTCGTCTCCTCGGTCACCGATCCCGACAAGCAGATCCGGGGCGCCGCCTACCTGCACAACGCCTACGATCCGGCCGTGCGCGACCTCTTCGACCTTCCGCAGGACGGCAACGGCCAGCTCTTCACCGCCCAGCGGCGCGGTGAGTTCCTGGACTTCCTTCGCAGCAGGCTCGCACCGCTTCCGGGTGCCGAGGCCGCGGACCGTCTTCTGGGCGGGAAGGTCCGTCCCAGCCGCCAGTTGATGAAGGTCGCGGCGGCCGAGGTCAAGGAACGGACCCAGTTCACCCTGCTGGACGAGCAGCACACCGCGTTCCGCATGGTCATGCACGCGGTGGAACGGGCCCACGAGGAGGACCGGAAGACCGCCGTCATCATCAGCGGCGGCCCCGGCAGCGGCAAGAGCGTCATCGCCCTGTCCCTGCTCGGCGAGCTCTCCCGCAAGGGGACCAGCACCATGCACGCGACCGGCTCGAAGGCCTTCACCACGACCATGCGCAAGGTGGCGGGGAAGCGCAGCCCGCGGGTGCAGGAGCTGTTCAAGTACTTCAACAGCTTCATGACGTCCTCGCCGAACCAGTTCGAGGTACTGATCTGCGACGAGTCGCACCGCATCCGCGAGACCTCGGCCAACCGCTACACGAAGGCCACTCTGCGTACCGGGAGGGCCCAGGTGGACGAACTGCTCTCGGCGGCCAGGGTCCCCGTCTTCCTCCTGGACGAGCACCAGGTGGTGCGGCCCGGCGAGATGGGCACCATGGAGACCATCCGCCGGCACGCGAAGGACAAGGGGTACCAGGTTCACCAGATCGACCTGGCCGGGCAGTTCCGGTGCGGTGGCAGCGCGCTGTACGAACAGTGGGTCCTGCGCCTGCTCGGCCTCGCCCCCGGCGGGCCGATCCCCTGGGAGGGCGACGAGAACTTCGTCCTGAGTACGGCCTCCTCCCCCACGGAGATGGAGGAGTTCCTGCGTCCGACACTGGAGCAGGGCTACACCGCGCGACTGAGCGCCGGATACTGCTGGCCCTGGAGCAAGGCCGAGAAGGACCGCCCCCTGGAGAACGACGTCCGCATCGGTGACTGGGCCCGCCCCTGGAACAGCCGGCTGGACCGCTGGCTTCCGGGTGTGCCCCCGAGCGCTCTGTGGGCGACGGAGGAGGGCGGCTTCGACCAGGTGGGGTGCGTGTACACGGCCCAGGGCTTCGAGTACGACTGGTCAGGGGTGATCCTGGGACCCGACCTGGTCTTCCGTGACGGCCGACTGGTGGTGGACCACATGGCCAACAGGGATCCCGCCCTGGGGAAGAAGACCACCGACGCCGAGGCCGAGGCGCTGATCCGCAACACGTACAAAGTGCTGCTCACTCGTGGGATGCGGGGCACGGTCCTGTACTCGACGGACCCGGAAACCCAGGAATTCCTGACCCGCCTGGTCGGACGGTAGGAAAGGCCCCACCCGGGCGACCTGTCAGCGATGCCCACCACTGCCCAGAGCAGGGGCTTCCGAGCAATGGTGGGAGCGCAGGCCCCCTACTCTGATCCACCCGCAGATGGGTTCCCTCGCGTGTGTCAGGAACCCACCTGTCTGGGGTTAGCTCTGCGGCCACTGCTCCCGGAGGCGCTGAGCCAGGTCGCGGCGCTCGAAGGCCTCGAGGATGTCGGTCAGGCGCTGTAGCACCGCAGCTTTCTCGTGTCCCTCCAGGCCGGAGAGGAAGGCGTCCAACACGGGGTCTTCCTCGGGTTCCTCGGCTGACGTCGTCCCTCCCGGCCAGGCATGTCCGGTATCAGATCCGGATACCTGACACGGGGACAGCAGATCGAGCGCGGCGCCCGCGACGGCGATCTCGTTCCAGCGCTCCTGGTGCTGCTCGAACCACCACACGCGTGCGACCAGCGGATCGTGGAGCACCTCCTCGCGCAGCTCCTGAACCCGGCGCATGCGCACGCGGTGTTCCTCCCGGGCTACCTCGGCACGGTGCCACACCAGCTGGCGCTGGCGTTCCAGGGCCAGGTCCTCCTCGTGCGCGGTGAGGGCCACCCCGACGCCCAGGTCGTGGATGGTCCGGACGCCGAAGCCGCCGCCCTCGGTCAGCGCGCAGGAGACCTCCGCCTGCGCGCGTCCGTGGTCGCCGAGCGCGAAGTCCGTGCTGCGCCGGGCGGCCTCGCGGATCAAGGCGCCTTGGAGCACGGCCCGGTCGCGGGCGTGTTCGCTGCCCGCGGCCCGGTACCAGACGACCACCAGGTCGAAGGAGGCGTCGAACCACAATCCCTGGCTGCTGGTGGGCAGTCGCGCGGTGAAAGCGAGCCGTTCCTCCACGACGTCGTGGTGGTTCGGGCGTCCCTTGCCCGGCGGGGGACCGAACAGGGTGTGGATTAGCGACATGAACAGTTCTCGGAGCATGGTGTCCTCCTCAGGTCTCGTCGAGGGCGCAGCGCAGTTCCTCCACTGCGGGCGAGGTACGGGTGTGCGCGTGGGACCAGCGGCGCGCGCAGCGCCCGAGCGTGTCGGCGAAGCCCGGATTCCTCGACGCCGCGCCCAGGAGCGAGGCCGGGACGGGTCCGTCCGTGCGGCGCTGGACGGCCAGGGCGTCGAGCCAGGACCACAGCACGGGGTCGGGGCGGACGGCGGACAGGTGGACGGCACACCAGGCGGCGGACACCGTCCCAGGTTCCAGCGCGCCCCGCCGCAGTCCGTTCAGGACCCTGAAGTCCTCGGGGGCCTGAGCCTCCAGCAACCGCAGCAGCGCACGGGCGGCCAGGGTGGAACGCCTGCCGTCACCGTCCACCCACTCCGACACCGCGTCCAGTACCACCGGAAGGTTGCCCGGCTCGGCGGCGATGTCCTCCAGGGCACGTAGGAGGTCCTCCTTCCATGCCTCCTGGGCTTTGCCCGCGAGGTGGCGCAACCGGGTGAGCGCCGTCTTCGGCTGGATCCGCCCGTAGACCCGGCACACCTCCAACACCATCCGGTCGCGCGGTGTCGGCTTGCGTGAGGAGGCGATGCGGTAGAGCCGGTTGCGGATCGGGGCACCCAGTTCCCGGGTGACGGCCGCCTCGGCGATCGCGGGGACGGCGGCCGGTTGCAGGGTGGGCGAGGCGCTCCACTGGTCCAGCAGCGTCTCCAGCGGTGCCGGGTCGCGGTACCGGCGGGCCAGGGTCAGCCAGCGGCGGGCCACCTCCACCCGCTCTCCCCGGGAGAGTGCGGGCGTCGCGGCGCAGGCCCACTCCTGGAAGGAGGCCCGCGCGTCGGGGTGCTCGCGCCACAGGTGGCCCAGGGCGTCGTCGCCGTGGCCGGGGCGGTGGAAGCGGACCCGGTCCTGGTGGAGGTGGGCGCCGATCCCGCTCAGGTACTCGGTGAAGCCGCCGCCCGAGATGGGGGTGGGACGCATCGGGGACACGCCCCACCGTTCGGCCAGTCCGTGGGCGTGGTGGACAACGGTGGGCGAGGGCGCTCCTTCCAGCAGCGCCACGGCCTGGGTGAGGACCCGGAGGAACTCGTTCTCCCGATCGTCCCGGTCATGGGGGAACCAGCCGGGGAGGACGTCGGCGGCGTCGGTGAACTCCTTGAGCGCGCGTTCGATCCAGGCCGTGTGGTCCTCTTCGGCCAGAGGCGCGTGCGGAGAGCTGGTGCGCTCCGCGTCCCGGGCGAGCCGTACCGCGCTGTCCGGTCCGGCACCGGACAGCGCCGCCGCCACACGCGGGTCGGCGGCCCAGCGCCGGGCACGGTCGACGCCGTACAGACCGCCCATGACGTGGCGGAAGACGTCCACGGCGTGTGCCGGGGCGTCGACGCGCAGGCGTGCACGGCACGCGGCGAGCTCCTGTTCCCAGGGGCCGGAGCGGCAGATGACGATGAGGAGGGCGCCAGAGGCACGGACCTTCTCGACCAGTTTCCTGACCGCCGCCCGCTGCTCGGCTCCGGGGCCGCGCAGATCACTCAGATCCATGAAGCGCGGGCGCTCGGAGGACAGGGTGATACCGGCCAGTCCCGCGTCGGCGACGTCGGCGTCGGCGATCACCTCGTCCACGGGTTCACCGGGGCGCAGTGTGGCCAGCGCGTGGATCGCGGCGGAGGTCCGCCCCCTGCCGGGTTCACCGGTGACCAGGCCCAGCCGGTGCCGTGCCAGCTCCTCGGTGAACGCGGTGTACTTCCGGGCATCGCTGGGACAGAAGGTGGCCAGGATCTCCCTGACCCGGTCCGGGCCCAGTTCGGCCGCGTGGCGGAGTCTGCGGGTGGCGGCCTCCCCGAGGAACTCTCGGTACTGGTGGTACTGGTGGACACCTCCGTTGATGCTGTCGGCGCTGACCACCTGGCCCTGGTTGTCCTGGACGGTGTTGCCCGCGGACGGCCCGGACCTGTCGTTGCCGCGCGTTTCCGGCGGAGTTCCGTCCGCGGCGTCGGCATAGGCGTCCGCGTCCCAGGGCTCTTCAGGAGTCATCGGAGCCACCTCCGAAGCTGACACCGCCGTTGACCGTCCCAGCCTGGACGACCTGTCCGCGGTCGTTGTGGCCGACGCTGTTGCCCGTAGTCGGGGTGGACCCGCCCGACGCGGCGGGGACCGGCTTCTCCGGGCGGGCCTGCTCGTCCGGGCGGCCCCGCTCGGCTGCGGCGGCCTCCCCTGGTGACACGTGACCGCCGGGAGCCCACGACGGGGTCGGCACGAACAGGTAGCCCTCGGCCTGGAAGTCCTTGGCGGGCACGGCCGCGTGTACGGGCCGCCAGCGGCTGGCGCGGACGGGGGCGAAGCCGCCCAGGACCACATCCTCGTAGACGCGTCGGGAGATGATGGTGGCCAGCAGGGTGGTGTCGGGGTCGGACTCCCGGAGCGCGGCACGGACGGGCTCGGAGTCCAACAACCGGTGGGTGCTGATCATCGCCTCTCCCATGGCGTCGATGCCGCTGCCGTCACCGGTGTCGGGCAGGGGGCCGACATCGATACTGGCGCGCAGCCGCATGCGCAGGTTCCGGTCGTGCATGGCGAGAAGGGGCTGCACCTGTTCCAGGACCTCCTGCAACTCCTCCAGGAGGGGGCTGATGAGGTAGGGCAGGTGCTCGGGTTCGGCTCCCATCACGTAGCCGTCACCGCTGTGCCGAGGAAAGCGCGCGCCCTTCCACACGGGGAGCATGTCGGCGCGGGTGAACGCCTTCTCCAGCACCTCGGGGATCTTCTGGCCGATGAGCTGCTGGTTGCGGGCACTGCTGGAACTGAACTTCTCCATGTCCACCGCCAGCACGGCGCGGTAGGGCGGAAGGGGCGCGCTCTTGCCGATGCCGGAAAGGTCGATCTCCATCGGGGACTCCTGGGGGTGTGGGGCCCTTCTCTCGGGCCGTGTGGGACCACACTCCTCGCAGCACGCCTCCGGCGGTGTTCAGCTTTGAACACAAGCGATGGGAAGTGTCCGCCGTCACACCGTTTCGTTCTCTCCGGACAGGGCCTCCAGTGCCGCCAGGTCGAGGATCGCCACGTACTGGCGCCCGGTCCGGATGACGCCCCGCTCGCGGAGGGAGGTGTAGGCGTTGTGCACCGAGGTGCGCGACATACCCGCGAACTCGGCGATCTCGCGCTGGGCCAGGGAGATCCTCAACAGGCATCCGCGCGTGGCCGGTGCGCCGCCGTCGGAGACGGGGGCGGGGATGGGCTCCCCCATGACCGAGGCGAGATGAAGCAGTGCGGCGGGCAGCCTGCGTTCGGCGGGAAGGGCCGTCTGCCGCATCCTGATCCGGTCGCCCTCGTCCTGGCGCATGAGGGCGCTGTGCCACAGCACGGGTTCCAGGCCGAGTTCGGCCAGTAGCCGCTGGAAGCGCTCTACGGGAAGGAAGGCCGTGCTGGTCGGGGACAGGGCCGTCACCGTGGCGCTCCTGGGACGCCCCGCCCCGGCAAGCGCGGACTCCCCCAGCATCTCCCCGCAGGTCCGGAAGGCCAGGGGGACGCAGGAACCGTCGGCCCGGACGGAGACGACCTTGGCGCGGCCTCTCACCATGAGGTGGATCCCTCCGCCCACCTCCCCCTGCCGCAGAAGCATCTGCCCTTCGGCGAACGTCCTGGGTACCGCCGATGCGAGCAGGCGCTCCCACTGCCCGTCGGTGACCAGTCCTCCGAAACCGCGCCTGTCCACGCTTTGTCTCCCCTCTCCTCCTGCCTGGGGGTACGGCCAGCAGGGGGATTCTCACAGAGCGTGTCCGGATCGGTGCGGTGGTGGCCGGATCCGGCCACCACCGCGGGCCCCGGCGCGGCGGGGCCCGGACGGGGGTCAGCCCCTGGCGGGCTGCCCGGCCTCGACGGGCAGCCCGGCCTCCACCCAGTCCTGGATGCCCTCGCGGTACTTGCGGACCCGGGTGTAGCCGAGCCCTTCGAGGGCGTTGGCGACGGCCTGGCTGTTACCGCAGGCGGGGTTGGAGCAGTACACGGCGATGAGGGCGTCCTTGTCGGGGAGCAGTTCCGTCGCCCGGCCCGCGACCTCGTCGGCCGTCAACGCGAGGGCGCCGGGCAGGTGCTGCTGCTCGTAGTAGCCGCCTCCCAGGGCGTCGACGACGGTCACGGTCCCGTCGTCGACGTGCTTCCTGAGGTCGTCACGGCTGATCAACGTGGTCATGCCACTCTCCTGAACGGACCATGGTCCGGTTATATGGGCAAAGGAATCGGACCGCAGTCCGCTTACTCTCGACAGAGTAAACGGACCCAAGTCCGTTTGTCTAGTAGGGTGGTGGTGTGAACGACGAACTGCTACAGGTCCTGCGCCGCCCTCCCCGGGAACGCGCCGACGCCGCCCGCAACCGGTCCCGGGTCCTGGAGGCGGCCGGCCGGCTGTTCGCCGAAGGCGGCGTGGCGGCCCTGACCGTGGACGCGGTCGCGCGAGAGGCCGGGGTCGGCAAGGGGACCGTGTTCCGACGCTTCGGCGACAAGTCCGGCCTGGTCTCCGCGCTGTTGGACCAGCGCGAACGCGAGCTCCAGGAGGCCGTCGTCTTCGGCGCCCCTCCGCTGGGCCCCGGAGCGCCCCCGCGCGAGCGGGCGCGGGCCTTCTTCGACGCCTACCTGACGTACCTGGCCGATCACCTGGACCTGGTCAGGTTGTCGGAGACGGCCTCACCGGGAGCCCGCTTCCGCATCGGTGCGTACGTGTTCTGGCACCGGCACCTGGCCCTGCTGTGCGCGGACCGGCCCGACCCCGACCACCTCGCCCATGTGCTCCTGGGGATGGTCGCCGCGGACCTCAACACCGAACTGCTCGCCCAGGACATGGGATGGGACCGCATCCGCGCGGGCGTCGCCTCGGCTGTGGACAGGCTGGTCGATCCCTCCTACTCCCCCTGAGCGCGAACTGCGGATGACCGGCCAGGAACCACGGCGGAGACGAACCACAGGTCCATCCAGGTGGACGCGTGGACGGTCTTTTGGGCAGAGGCCATGGCAGGTTCGCTACTGCTTCCAGGCGGAGCGCAGGCGGGTGAGCTGGGAGCGGATCACCGTGCCGCGCATGTGGCTGAGGTTGAGCGGCGGGTCCAGGAGGGCGAGCACCTCCTGCTCCAGTGCGCCGAGGGCGTCGGCGTCGGTGACGGGTACGGGGACGACCCGGAGGTGCTCCTCCATCCAGGCGGAGAGCGCGTCCTCGTTGCCCGGCCGCACCCCCAGCGAGGCAGCGAGCACGGCCGCCAGGCTCAGCCGGAAGGTCGAGAACCCGGCGGATCCGGCCAGGTGCATACCGACCAGCCGCTCGTACAGCGTGTTGCGGGACCGCCCACCGCTCGGCCAACGCGTCGCTCCGGCCTGTCCCGCGTAGACCATCCCCTCCTCGATCTGCGCCGCCAGTCCGCTACTCAGGTCGCGTTGCGCAGCTGGGTGCGGACCGTCTGCGGACTGATGTCCGGATAGTGCCTGGCGAACCAGGCGAGCACCGGCTCGCTGGTGAGGGGCTGGTCGAGCCCGCGGACGCACTGGGCGAGGAGTTCACGAACCGGAGCGTGGTACTTCATTCCGTCTCACAGGGGCCCGGGGGATGTCCCGACGATACCTGTCAGCTTCCACGCCCGTCCGAGGCGGTGGTGGATCGGTTCGACGCAGGCCCCAGGCCCCGGGCACTCACCGGTTCGAGGGCGAGCCGCAGCACTTCTTGTACTTGCGGTCCGAGCCGCACCAGCAGGCCTCGTTGCGGCCGGGCGGCCACGACCGGAGCCTCGGGTCGTCCTCGGTGAGCTCCAGTTCCGCCCAGTCCAGGGCGGTCTCGCCGTCCGCCGGGCCCAGGCCGAGCCGTTCGGTGAACTCCGCGATCTCCTCCACACCGTGCAGTACCACGCTCCACCGCGCCCCGGGGTGCTTGCGGGCCCGCTCCCGCAGGGTCCGCTCAGCAGCGCGGTAGTAGGCGTCGGCGCCGTGTTCGGCGGCCTCCCCCGTGAGCAGTCCCCGGTCGCGGGCCTCGTCGAAGGCCTCACGGGAGTAGAGCGCCTCCACCTCCCGGTCCGGCCCGTCCCCCTCCGGCTCCTCCTCCGGCCCGGCCCCGCCCTCCTCGCCGGAGAACTCCAGTGCACCCTCCACCTGCCGCCGGGCCACGGCCATGGCCACGTCGTCGTGCGCGTCGAGTGGCAGCCCCAGCTTCATCCGTGCCAGCAGACGGCTGACGAGCGGGGCCAGGGAGAGGTCGCTCTCGTCCGCGAGCTCCTCCGGTGGTTCGGCGAGCAGTCGCCGGGCGGCGACGTTGTGGCAGTGCAGCGCCTCGTCCCACCGTTCCAGCTTCTGGAGGTCCTCGCCGAGGATCTGGGCGGGGCCCTCGGCCAGGTGGCCGGGCCGGAGCAGTTCGGCGGTGATCCGCTCCGCCTCGGCCTCGTCCCGCACTCCCCGGCCCTCGCGCAGGAGCCTGGCCAGCCGGACGGAAGCGTGCTGACGGTCCTCCGGAGCGGGGGCGTGGTCGCGCACGGTCTCCAGCAGGCGTCGGGCCTGGTCGCCCCTCTCCGTACGGTCCAGGTCAGCGACGGACTCCATGAGGAGGCTGCCCGCGCGCTCGGGATCGTCGGTCATGTCCTTCAGGAGGCGGTCGGACAAGCCCAGTTCTCGGAGCGCGGCCATCAGGGAGGCGCCGTCACTGGCGGGGGCGGTGGCGGGGTCGTGGTCGGTCATGGCCCCAGCCTAGGGTTCGCCCACACGCTGGTCAGCCCGTTTCCGAGGGCCGGTGGCTCCATGAGGTTCCACGGGCCCCGGTCAGGCCGCCTCCTCCGCCGCACAGGGGCCGCCTCCTCCGCCACGCCGGAATCTCCTTCTCCGGCACACGGCGGTGCGGGCACCGCCCGGACGCCCGGCCCGGTCCCTTCGGCCCCGGGTCCGACGCGGACTCACTCGGACTCCTCGTCCAGTTCACGCCAGCGCACGGACGACACCTCCGGCTCCAGGCTGAGCCTGCGAACGAGTTGTTCCATCACCTCGTCCTGGTGTCCGCTGAAGACGATGTCGGCGTAGACGGTCATCGAGTCCTCGTCGCCGTCGGAGCGGCGGCAGTCCAGGGAGCGCAGTGTGTACTCGGTCTCGGACAGGGCCTGGAGCAGCAGGGCACGCACGTGGGTGTCCTGGGAGTCCGTGCACACGACCCGGATCCGGTAGACGGTGTCGGTGTCCGGGGTCTCGGCGTTGGAGCGCTTCTGCAACCGCCGGGCGACCGGGCGCAGCAGGATGTTGGCGCCCACCACCGTCACCGCACCCATCGCCGCGCCCACGTAGAGGCCGCTCCCGGCCAGGACTCCGACGGCCGCCGCGCACCAGATGGTCGCCGCCGTGTTGATGCCGCGGATGTTGATGCCGTCGCGCAGGATGACGCCCGCACCGAGGAAGCCGATGCCCGACACCACCTGGGCCGCGACACGGGTGGGGCTGACCTCGTCGACGGTGTTCGCGGCCAGCAGCACGAACAGCGCCGAACCCACCGAGACCAGCGCGTTGGTCCGCAGGCCCGCCATGCGCGCCCGCCACTGGCGTTCGACACCGACCAGCGCTCCCAGGGCGAACGCGCAGCCGAGCCGCAGTGCGAACTCCCACCATTCCAGCACCCGCGCCACCCCCACAGATCTCTCGTCCGGTCCGCGTCGAGGAGGACCGTGCCGGGCCGTACAGGGCGGCGGCTTCCCGAGGCGTACCCGAAGGAGTCGCACCGCACCCGCCGGCACTGGCACGGCTACCCCCGACGTTCCCGCGTACACTCCCGGCCCCACATACACCCGCGCATATGTGAAGTGGCCCAACCACGGGATTGTTCCGGGTGGGAAACGGCCAGGGAAGTCGTCCGGAGCCCATACGGGACACGGGTGTGTATAGTCATGATCGGTCAACTGTCGGCGCAGACGGGATGGGTCCATGGGCACCGGTGACGTGGAGGTCAGCTCGGCTGACATCGCCAGGATCGCGGGGGTCAAGCCCACCGCGGTGAGCAACTGGCGGCGTCGGCACGACGACTTCCCCAAGCCGGTCGGTGGCACGGACCGCAGCCCCCGGTTCGACCTGGGCCAGGTGGAGGAGTGGCTGTCCACCCACCGCCAGGTCTCGGGCATCGACCCCGAGCAGCGGCTGTGGCAGGCCCTGGACTCCCTGCGCGCCTCGGTTCCCGCCGACTCGGTCCTGGTCTGGGTCGGGGTGCTCCTGCTCCACCTGCACCGCGAACCCGGTGCCATGGACACCGACGATCCGGTCGCGCTGCTGCGGCAGGCGCGCCGGGCCTTCGAGGACTCCCTGAAGCAGGCCGGCCTGGCCGACCTGGCCGACCGGCGCCCCGAACCGGTTCCCGACGCGCAGGCGGAGGTCCTGGCCGACGCGGCCGTGCGGGCCGCGCGCCGGAGCGGGCCGCGGTCGGCGTTCGGGCACCTCCTGGGCCGCCTGGACCAGCGCGCCCCCTCCGGTTCGCACACGGTTCCGCCCGAGCTGGCCGACCTCATGGTGCGCCTGGCCGGAACCGGGAGCGCCGTGGCCGAGGACAGCGGCACCGGGACCGGGACCGGGAGCACCGTGGCCGATCCCGCCTGCGGACGGGGCGAGCTCCTGCTCGCCGCCGCGCGTGGCGGGCAGCGCGCCCTGCTGGGCCAGGACCGGGACCCGGCGTCGGTGTGGCTGGGCGCGCTGCGGCTGGCCTTCGCCGACGCCCTGTCCGAGGAGGCGGACCTGCGCGTGGCGGACGCCCTGCGCTCCCCCGCGTTTTCGGCGGACGGCGCCGGCACGGTCCTGTGCGCCCCGCCGTTCGGCGAGCGCAACTGGGGCGTCGAGGAACTCGCGGAGGACCCCCGGTGGACGCACGGTGTGCCCCCGCGCCTGGAGTCGGACCTGGCCTGGGTCCAGCACTGCCTGTCGCGGGTGCGCCCCGGCGGTTCGGCGGTGGTGCTGATGCCGCCGGGGGCCGCGCAGCGCCCGTCGGGGCGCCGTATCCGCCGCTCCCTGCTGCGCGCGGGCGTGTTCCGCGCGGTGGTATCGCTCCCGCCCGGGTTCGCGGCCCACTACGCCGTACCCCTGCAGCTGTGGGTACTGCGCCGCCCCGACCGGGACGAGGTGCCCGCCCCGGTCCTGCTCGTGGACACCGCCCCGCACGAGCCCGGGCAGGTTCCCGCGGCGGACCATGTCGTCGACCTGGTCGACCGGGCGTGGGAGGGCTACCTGGCCGACCCGAGCGGGTTCGCCGAGCAGCCCGGAACGGCGCGGGTGCTGGAGGTGGCCGACCTGATGGACGAGGACGTCGACCTCACCCCCCGCCTCCACCTCCCGCTCCCGCGCACCTCGACCGGAGACCTGGAGCTGTTCTCCGAGCGCCGCAGGAGGCTGGAGGGCGCGCTGCGCACACTGCGCACGCTCCTGCCCGAGGCGCCGCGGATCGAGCCCGGCGGCGACGCGGCCGGGCTCGTCACCCTCGGGGAACTCGCCAGGGCCGGGTCGGTGACGATCCGGCGGCCCGTCCCCCGGCGTTCGGCGGAGGAGGCCGGTCCGCGCACCAGCGCCAGGGTGGTCACCGGTGAGGACGTGGTGCGGGGGACGGCCCCCTCGCGCACGGAGGAGGTCGACGCCGACCCGATGCGCAACCCGCCGATCCAGGAGGGCGACGTCCTCGTGCCCGCCGTGGCGCGCAGGCCCGCCGCCCGCGTGGCGACCGCCGACGACGCGGGGGCCTACCCGGGCGTCGGCCTGTACGTGGTGCGCACGAATCCGGGCGCGGTCGACCCGTGGTTCCTGGCGGGCTTCGTCACCAGTTCCGGGGAGTCGCGGAACATCGCCCGGGTGAGCAGCAGCATGCGCGGCCAGTTGAGGGTGGATCCGGCCCGGATGCGGCTTCCGGTGCTGCCGGTGGAGGAGCAGCGCCGGTACGGGGAGCTCTTCCGGCAGGTGTCGAGGTTTCGCGAGGCGCTCCTGGAGTTCCAGGAGTGGGGCGGGGAGCTGGCCGACCAGGCCGTGGACCTGATCGCCGGGCAGTGGGAGACCGCCGACCACGCGTCCCGGCCCGGCGGGGTCAGGGGCCGTCGATGACGCGCTTGCCGTCCCCCTCCTCGTCGATGGTGAAGAAGTCCACCCTCTCCCCCTCGGCGGTGCTGGCCCTGTACACCAGGGTGTCGCCCTCCACCGAGATCCTCTGGAAGGTCTGGACCCCGGTGCGCTGCACGCGGACCTCGGCGCCGTTCTCGGTCCAGTCGTCCTTCCTCGCCTCGTACAGCTTGGGCCCGGTCACCGCGGTCACGTAGACGGGGCCGGTGTGCACGTCGGGGTCCCGCGTGCGGTGCTCGGTCAGGTTGCCTCGGCTGTAGGAGTGGTCGTGGCCCTGTAGGACCAGGTCCACGTCGTACTCCTCCAGTACCGGGAGCCACGCCTCGCGCAGCGCCTCGTTGTCGCTCCTCATGGAGCTGGAGAAGACCGGGTGGTGGAAGGTGACCACGGACCACTGGTGGGGGTTGTCGTCCAGCACCTGTTCCAGCCACCGCCGCTGCGTGTCCAGCCACCGGTCGGTGCTGTGCGGAGCGGCGTCGCGGTAGTTGGAGTCGAGCACCACGAAACGCACCCCCTGGTAGTCGGTGTGGTAGACGGTCCTGGTCAGCTTCTCGGACCGTTCGGGGCCGTTGCCCGCGCCGGGGAACTGGGGGACCCAGTGGTCGCTCAGCCCCTCGGAGCCGTAGTCGTGGTTGCCGGGGGCGACCAGGTGGTTCATGCCGCCGGTGGCCAGGGGGCCGAAGGCGTCGAACCACGCGTCCCACTGGGAGTCGCTGCCGGCCGAGTCGACCAGGTCTCCGGCGTGCACGGCCAGCCGGGCGTTGGGGGCGGCCTCCAGGCCGGCCCGGATGACGGGGGCCGCCTCGTCGGTGATGTCGTTCTGGACGTCGCCGAAGTACAGGAAGTTGAAGGGCTCGGCCTGCTCGGCGGCGGTGGTGAAGGTGTACCAGTCGCTGACCGCGTCGTCGCCTTCTCCGTCTCCCCCGTCGCCGCCACCGCCGTCCTCGCCGCTGCCCCTGCCGATCCGGTAGCGGTAGACGGTACCCGGCTCCAGGCCGGTGGCCGTGGCCGCGAAGGCGGAGTCGAACTCCTCTCCACCGGTGGACCTGCCCTGCACCAGGGTGGTCTGTTCGGGCTTGTCCCTGATCCCGATCTCCAGGAAGGACTCCTCGGCCCCGGCCGCGCGCCATGTCACGTTCTGCTGGGTGCTGGGGGCCGTGGTGGGCGAGAGGAGGACGTGGTCGACGGTGCTCGTGTCCGGGGTCTGGGGAGCGCAGGCGCACAGTCCGGCCGCGACGGCGGCGCCGCACAGGACCGCCGGTACGCGGTCCGGCACGGAGCGGAGCGTGGTGGCGGACATGTCTCACCTGGCCTTTCCTCCGGCGGGTGGACCGGGTCACGGATACGGAAGGCGCCGACGGGCACCCCCGCGGCCCGTGGCCCGGATTCCCGGGGACACCGGAGTCTTCGGGGCCTTCCGAGGCCCCGGAAGGTCCCGAAGACTCCGGCCAACGCCTTCTCGGCTACCCGCTACCCGGTACCCGGTACCCGCTACCGTTCCCCCACGAGAGCGCCACCGGCTTCGTCCGGTGGGTGAACCGCCCCGCCCGCCAGCGTGTGCCGTTCCACAGCGGCCCGACGGCCGAGGGCCACGGGGCCGGGCAGGCCCTGTCAGGGCGTGGAGCCTTCGGGGCTACCCGGGCTGTGAAGCGTCGACCACCGGCGATCCGCGCTGACGGGTGGTTGGATTCTCCCGGCTTCAGCCGGAAGAGGATGTCAGTGGGTCCGGATCAACGACTTCAGCAGGGAGCCGAACTCCTCGTCGGAGGTGTCCGGTGAGACCGACCCCGCCTCGTGGTCGATCGTGGCCCCCACCGCACGCAGGTCGGGCGGTGTCCCCCGCTCGCGCGAGCGCGAGTCGGGGTGCCACCAGTAGAGCTGGGAGCTGATGGGCTTGTCGCCGTCGGCGGTGAAGCGCTCGGCGATCTGGCGCATGTCGTCCATGGCGGCGACCGGGTTCCCCTGTCCCAGGGGGTGGGCGATGAGTACCTCGGGCACGGGGAGCGCCACCAGCGCGCCGTGCGGAAGGTCGCCCAGGTGGCGGTCCAGGACGTGCGCCTGCGCCGCCACATAGGGGTGCCGGCCGCCGATGTGCACGATGCGGGCCCCGTTGAGGTCGTGCTCGCTCGTCTCGACGTCCTCGTCCACGGAGGCGGACACGGCCTGGGCGAAGACCTCTCCGTCGGAGCGCTCGGAGCGCTCGTGCACCTGCCGGGGCAGCGGCTGTAGCGACTCGGGGGTGTCCACGACCACGGTCTGCCACAGGCCGGGGGCGATCTCCCGGGCCACGAGGGAGTCCAGCACCCCCTCGGGGAAGGCGGAGACCGGGTAGAGGCGGACCCGGAGCTGCCCGGCGGGGTCGTCGGACCCGGCCTCACGCCGGACGGCCTGCCCCAGCTGGTCGAGGGCCGCGCGGGCGAACGCGGCGGTGTTGTCCGCGATCTGCTCGGGAGTGGCCCCGCCCAGCGCCGAACGCAGGCCGCTGATGTCGGTGCTGGCCTGGTTGCCGTCGGGCAGCGGCAGGACCAGGGTGTCCGCGTCCTGGAAGGACACCTGCGCCCCGGCTTCGGCGAAGGCGGTGACCAGGGCCCCGGCCACCGTGTCACCGGGGTCCACGGGGTGCTCCCCGGCGGTCTCCTCCCGCTCCTGCGCGGCGCGGGCCATGTAGCCCGCGAAGTGGGCCGCCAGGCTCGCCTGGTGCTCGATCGGGGAGATGATCGCCTGGTCGAAGGTGTCCCCGAGGTCTCCCTCCAGCAGGGTCGTGCCGTCGGACGCGGCCACACGCAGGCTGGTCGGCGGCAGGTAGTCGGCCTTGAGCCCCTCGTTGGCGCACGCCTGCACCATGGCGTTGCCGAACTCCGCCACCATCCGGTCGGGGTCCAACTCCCGCGCCTGGTCGAGTCTGGCGGCGAACCAGTCCGGGATCTGGTCCTGGGACCGGGGGAAGCGCTCCAGCTCCTGCGCGTAGACGAGCGGGCTCACCTCGAAGGGCAGCTCGGGCTCGGTGTCGTGGTTGTACTCGATGTTGAGCTGGTGGGAGTGGTGGACCGAGACGATCATGGAGAGCCAGGTGCCCCTGCCCTCCTGGAAGCAGGACCGCTTGAGCTCGGCGACCGTCTCCACGACGCCCTCGGGCACCTCCGCCTGCCGGACCTGGCCGTCCGCGTCCTGGACGGCGAACATGTCGCTCTGGTGGGCGCCGATCACCCTGGCCAGATAGGTGAGCTGCTGCCAGCCCTCGGGGGTGACCGCGACCAGTCTCCTGGCGAGGTCCTGGATGAGGTCTCCCTGCTCCAGCGGGCCGGGGGATGGGGTGGTCATGGTGCGCTCCGTGTCCGTGTGGGCGTGTGGCCTGTGCGGCGGGTCCGGTGAAGGTGACGCGATCCGCGCCTTCCTTCCTTCCTACCCTGTCGCGGGAGCGTGTCCGACTCGGTCCGGAAGGGCGCCTTCAGTCCGGGAGGGCGTCGAGGTAGACCCAGGCGCCCTCGTGCCGCACGAAGCGGCTGTGTTCGTCGAGGACCCCCTCGTGGCCGCCCTCCCGGTGGACCGCGCGGAAGGCGACCGTGCCCTCGTTGTGGAAGGGGGTCCCGCCGGTCGTGGACAGGATCTCCAGGCGCACCCACTCGGTGCCCGGGTCCGGTTCCAGGCGCCGTGGCCGGGTGTCGGGATGCCAGGTCCGCAGCAGGTGGCCGCGGTCGCCGACGGCGAAGGCGCTGTAGCGCGAGCGCATGAGCTGCTCGGCGGTGGATGCCTTGGCCTCTCCCCGGTGCAGGCGGCCGCAGCAGTCCCGGTAGGCCGCGGACCTCCCGCAGGGGCAGGGGGCGGCGGCCTCGACCGCGGGCGGGGAGGACGGGGACCGCTGGTGGCGTGATCTGCGCTGCGACATCCCCCCATTGTGGCCTCCCCGCCCGCGTGCGGCGGCGTGCGCACGGAAGACCGGTCACGCGAGCGCGTCCCGGCTCCGCTCCACCCGCTCCGCGAACGGCCCCGGGCTCACATCGTGTTGACCACCAGGCCGATGTGCGTGTAGTAGTTCAGCGCCCCGAACAGCAGGAACACGATCCCCGCCAGTCCCCACACGACGCCGACCACGGTCCACAGCCGGGACTTCAGGGACCTGAGGGCGAACGGGAACAGCACCGCTCCCACCCCCACGAGGGCGTAGAGCCCGGAGATGAAGGCCGCCTCCAGCCACGGGTACTCGCTGAACGCCCCGGAGACGGGCTCCTGCGGCGGCGCCGCGAACAGCTGGAAGACCCAGCCCGCCGCGGCGATGCCGAGCGACGCCAGTCCCATGCCGAACACCAGCACCGAGACGGGGCCCGCCACCCGTGCGACGTGCGCGGCGGGGTTCTCGTGGCCGGCCAGGGCGTCACCGCGCTTCCACAGGTACAGGGCCGCGGCCAGCAGCAGTACGCCGAACACCAGACTCGGCTCGCCGAAGATGATGTTGTCGAAGGCGAACCCGCCCGCCGCGAGCGGCCAGGTCAGGGTCATGTGCAGGCCCGTGGTCGCCAGCAGCAGACCCAGCGTTCCGAAGGCCAGGGCCCATCCGTCCGGCACGATCCGCCGACCGCGCAACAGCGTGCGGCCCAGCGCCACCACCAGGATCAGCCCGGCTCCCGCCGCGACCGCCATCACGGTGTTGTACGTGGGCATCGTCGTCCAGTCGATGCGGACGCCGCCTTCGACCCCGGTCAGAAAATCTCCCATGTGGCGTGACTCCTCGTCTCAGCGCCGGAGCGCCGTACCGGGCGCTGGGTGGTCTGTGCAACGGGGGGTCCTGCAAAATTCGCACGACGGATACGGCGGTGTCACCCGCGAACCGCCGGTGTCGGGCCACTGATTCGCGACTGGTCCGCGCCTGATGGGGGACCGCCGTTCGGGGCCCGCTTCGGCCTGACCGGTTCACCCGATGTGTCCGGTCCGGATTCCGGAGCTCTGGCCTGGTTCGCCCGGCTTGCCCGGACCCGTCTCCACGAACCCGGCGCGAGTATCGGCTGGTCAACGCGAACGCCTGTCCCACAGGGCTTTCGGGGTTGCGCACAACACTCGGCGACCGGGACAATACGCGCACCACCCCCTGCCGACCGAGAGGCATCCCGTGACGGACGGTCCCTCCGAGGCGGCATGGTCGAGGCTCTTCAGCGGGCGGGAACCACTGGGGCCCGGCGTGGTCTCCGTCCCGTTCGGGCGCTCGGGTTCCGCGGGTGCGGACCGGCCCGAGGAGACCACCCGGTACGGCGGCGCCGCCCGCGAGCCCCGGGAGGACAGAGCCGCACACGAACGGATCGGACGAACACGATGACCCACTTCCCTGACTCCGCACCCCCGGCGGGCGTCGACACCACCGTGGCGCACTCCGCGCGGGTGTGGAACTACTGGCTCGGCGGCAAGGACCACTACCCCGTCGACCGCGAGCTCGGCGAGCAGATCCTGAGCACCTACCCGAACATCGCCGTCGACGCCCGGGCGGGCCGTGACTTCCTCGTCCGCGGCATCACCCTCCTGGCCCGCGACGAGGGGATCCGGCAGTTCCTGGACATCGGCACGGGCCTGCCCACGTACGACAACACCCACGAGGTGGCCCAGTCCGTGGCCCCCGAGTCCCGGGTGGTCTACGTCGACAACGACCCGATGGTCCTGGCCCACGCCCGGGCCCTGCTGGTGAGCAGCGAGGAGGGCGCCACCCAGTTCGTGGACACCGACCTGCGCAACACCGACAGGGTCCTGGAGGCGGCGAGCGAGCTGCTGGACTTCGACCGGCCCGTGGCGCTCAGCGTCGTGGGCACGCTCGGGCACATCCCCGACCTGGCGGTGGCCCTCGACACCATGAACCGCTACAAGGACGCCCTCGCCCCGGGAAGCTTCGTGATGGTGGGCGACCACGTCATGCCCGAGGACCCCGGTGCGGCCACGGCGCTGGACCAGTGGAACGAGGGAGCGGCCCTGGCCTACCGCTCGCACACACCGGATGAGTTCGCCTCTTACTTCGACGGCCTGGAACTGCTCGAACCCGGAGTCGTGCCGGTGACGCTCTGGCGCACGGGAGGGCAGCCCATGCTCGGCGCACTTCCCGACATCGCCATGCAGGGGGGCATCGCCCGCAAGCGCTGATCCCCACGGGTTCCGGTCCGGCCGCCCGGGCACTCGATGCGGGGTCCGAAAGGACAAGGAACGCGGACCGCCGGCCGAACCCACTCGTTCGACCAGCGGTCCGCTCGTGGGCGGCCCCCGTCCGGGCCGCCCGGCTATCAGGAGTAGGACGGGAAAGACGCCGAAGCTCCCGGCACCGCCGGAATGGAGCGGGGGCCGGGTAGCCCACCGATACGACCGGCCCGAACCCACTCCTCCGTCTGCTATTCCAGCGTCCACTCACAGCCGCCGGACAACTCCAAGGCGGCATCGCCTTCCTGAACCACGAGGGAACCAGGCCCCTCGATGTTGTTGTTGGCGATGATGTCGTCGAACTCCCCGGACAGCCCGGACAGGCGGGCGTAGTAGCACATGGGCATGATGTCGTCCGGGCTCGGGCCATCGGTCGTGTACGTGCCGGGCTCGATGTCCTCACCGACGCGGTGGACGCCGTTGCCGATCGTGGAAGGAGCCTCCTCGGGCTCAGGCTCCTCCGCAGGTGTTTCCTCCTCTGACGCCTCCTCGGCGGGAGCTTCCTCCTCGGCTGTAGTTTCCTCGGCCGCATCCTGGGGCGTCTCCTCCTCGGTGGCGGCGGACTCCTGGGCTCCGCCGTCGGAGGCGCTCTCGGACAGCGCGGCCACGCATCCCCCGAGCAGGAGCAGGACGAGGAGAACACCGAGGCATCCACCGCACCCGAGGCCGACCTTCTTTCCCGTGGACATGCCCTGTTTGGGCGGCATGGGCGGCATGGACGGGCCGTGGGGCGGCTGCGGGGGCTGGGTCATGGTGTGCTCCGGTCTGTGTGTACGGGGGAGCCGCACGCCGGGGGAACGGCGAGCGACGGAGAGGGCGGAACGGCATGTTCACGCCTCTCTCTACCGAGGGAAAACACATCCCCTCGGGCACACACACAAGGTACACCATTTCGTGTGAACATGGCCAACCATGAACAGTGCCCCTTGTTCCTCCTGTGGATGTATCGGTGTGGACACGCGTGTCGCCTCGGGGCCCGCGGCGACACGCGTCCGGGACCGGGGCCGGGACCGGTCGGGCTCAGGAGCGGCCGGAACCGTCGGAGGGAAGCGGCGGCCCGGTCCGCGAACTCCGGGCCCGGGCCCGGCCCTGCCCGCCCGTGAGAGCGGAGTGCACACCGGCGGCCACGGACTCGATCGTCTCCACCCCGTACTCCATGCCCGGGCTGTCGTCGGTGAGTACCACGACGTCGTAGTCCCCCGCCGGGGTGCCCAGGAAGCCGCCCACGCTGTTCACCCGCCAGGTGCCCGCGTCCTTGTGGGGAAGCCAGCCGTTCTTCAGGTACACCTCGGCGCCCCCGGGCGCCCCGGCGGGCACCCCCCACCTCTGCTTCTCGACCACGTCGCCCATGAGACCGCGGGCGTAGGAGCGCTCGTCCGCGCCGAGCACGTCGTTGTCCGTGCGCAGCAGGCCGAGCAGGGTGAGCTGGTCACCGGCGGTGATCTTCATCAGTCCGACGTAGTTCTCCGGATGCGGCTTCGTGTCGTCCATCCCCGCCAGGTCGAGGAAGTCCTGGACGCGTTCGGAGCCGAGCCGGTCGTACAGCTCCCCGGCCGCGTCGTTGTCGGACACGGTGATCATGTCGGTCGCCAGCCTCTCCTCCTCGGAGGTGAGCTCGCGCTTCTCGTCCATGGCGGTGCGCAACAGCGCACCGAGGACGACGACCTTGCCGACGCTGGCCGCGTCGAACTCCGCGTCGGGGTCGAGTCCGCAGGTGAGACCGCCGTCGTGGGCGGAGACCCCCACCGCTATGCGCCCCTCGCGCCCGTCCGTCTCCCGCAGGATCCGCTTGTCGAGTCGCTCCGCGGCCTCGGGGTGCGACTCCGACGCACAGATCGGCGCCTGTGCCCCGGCCCCGGCCCCGGCCCCCGTTCCGGCCGCGGTCACGGCTCCGGCCGCCGACGGTGTTCCAACGGCGAGGCCGAGGGCGAGAGCGGCGACGAGCGCCCGTGCCCGGTCACGGCGCCCGGACCCGGTTCGGTGGATGGGCATGGTGGTGGCTCCCTCTTCCGGTCGGCTCGGCGACCGGCGGCCGAACGCACCGCGTCACCTCACCTCGCTTTCTGACAACCCAAAGCAATCACCCGGACACCGAGGGTTCCAGAGTGGGGACTTCTCGCGATTCGACCGCGAAACGCCACGGAAGCACGTGAGAGCGGACCGATCATGACAACGGGTTCACCACACGACACGACAGACCCCGGACGGTCGCCTGCCATCGACCGCCCGGGGAATCCGTGAACCGGTACACCCGGTGTGTCCGGTGCTGCTAAGTGAGGTTCTTCTGCCGCACGTCCCACTCGGTGGAGCACAGGCCGCAGTCGGGGCCGACGAACTCCCGCCGGGCCTGCTGGTCGCCCTTGAGCCGCCACTCCAGCCAGGCGACGCCCACCCGGCCGTACTCACCGCCGTCGGGCTCCCCGAAGGTGCCGAAGTGGCCGACGTCGAGGTGGCCCATGAACGCGGGCAGGCCCCTCGGCAGCCGCTCCCAGTCGTCCAGGGCGTTCTCGTAGGCGATGTCGTCGGGGCCGCCGGTGAAGTAGGCGGCGGGAGCGTGCATCCGGTCGATCCGGTCGTTGTCGGAGTCGCTCAGCAGCCCGCTGTTCCAGAACACGGTGGTGTCGATCCGCGGGTCGTCGGCCACCTCGTAGGTCTCCAGGCCGCCGCAGGACTGGCCCATGACCGCGATGCTGTCGGTGTCGATGCGGCCCCGGTACTCGCTGAACCAGCGGCCGTTCTCCTCGGCCGCCCAGTCGACGGACTCGGTGAGCATCTCGGCGTCGGTGCGGCCGGAGCCGCCCGGACGGCCGTTGGCGATGACCAGGAAGCCGTGCGAGGCGATCTCGGTGAGGAAGTCCTCGAACCAGGTTCCGTCGGCGCGGCAGGCGCCGTTGCCCCAGGCGACCACGGGCAGCCGCTCGTCCTCGGGCAGGTCGACGGGACGGTAGACGGTGTGGTCCCACAGGCGCAGGGTGGTGACGTACTCGGCGTCGTGGGGGCCCGTCCCGCCCATGGTCTCCACGGTGTCGGCGGCGGCCGGCGACACGGAGACCAGAGCGGTGGCCGTCAGCAGTCCGAGAAAGGCGGACGACACACGGCGGACCGGATATCGTGCTCCCATTCCATGCTCCTCAAGGGGGATCGGAGAATATCGGTGGTCGTATCCCAGCGCGCTGACCACCGAATATTCGCCACGGGGAGCCAGATGTCAATAACGCTCCGGAACGACACGTGGTTCCACCGACCCACCCTGGATCCCTCCGATTTCCCGCACATCCGAGGCAGCGGAAAGAGCACGCACGGCCTCGCCGTCAAGGGTTCCGGTGATCCCACCCACAAAGGAAATCCAAGCGTTCCGGAACCGCTTTTCCCCAGGATCACGGAAACCGTTGTCCGAAGGTCCGCTCACAGGTCGATGACGGTCTTGATGTCGTCGCCGCCGGGCTCGAACGCCTCGGGCGCGCGCTCCAGCGGCAGCCGCCGGGTGATCACCCGTTCCAGCCAGGAGTGGTCGGCCCGGGCCAGCGCCTGGGCGGCCAGTTCGTAGTGGCGCAGGTTGGCGTTGACGGACCCGACGACCACGTCGTTCTCCAGGACGATCTCCTTGTTGACCGCACCGGCGTCGATACCGATCTTGCGGCCGCTCTTCGAGATGCCGGTGAGGCAGACGATGCCGTAGGGCGCGTTGTGGGTCATCGCGTCCAGGATGAGGGAGGACGCGCCGGTGGCCTCGATGATCACGTCGACCTCTCCCCGGGCGGTGATGTCGGCGATGCTCCCGGTGTGGTAGGTCGCCCCCAGGGCGGCCACCAGGTCGGGTTTGGGCCCCGTCTCCACCCGGTCCAGGACGTGCACGTCGAGTCCGCGCTGGACACCGAGCAGGGCGGCCAGCAGACCGATCGGCCCGGCGCCGGTGACGAGCAGGCGGCGCGGATCGAACCAGGCCCGGTTCCCGATCCTCTCGATCTGCTCCCACGCCTTGGCGACGACCGTGGTGGGTTCCATCAGCACTCCGACGCGTTCCAGCGACGGGTCGAGCCTGACCGCGTAGTCGGCCTCCACCGTCCACTGCTGCGAGCCGTAGCCGTGGATGCCCTTGATGCCGCGTTCGGTGAACCGCCCGTTGCGGCACATGTCGAACTCGCCGTGCCCGCAGGCGCCGCACGGCACGGGGTCGGGCCGCCGCACGACCCCGACCACCAGGTCACCCGGCGCGAAACCGCTGCCGTCCGGTGCCTCGCGCACCCGCCCCAGGGACTCGTGCCCCAGGACCAGATGCTCCTCGCCGGGCGGCGCCTCACCGTACTCGCCCCCGGCGATCTCGCGGTCGGTACCGCACACTCCCAGCGAGACGCCGTCGACGAGCAGCTCCCCCGCACCCGGCACGGGAGCCTCGACCTCGCCCACCCGCACCGAGCCGGCCTGCGACGGCACCACCGTCAGAGCACGCATGATCATCCATCCCCTTCGTCCGAGCCGCTCGTCCACCGCCGGGTCGCAGGCGGGCCGCCCCGCCGAGCGAACGGCCCCGGGTCGCCGGCCGACCGGGCGGATGTCCGGCCGACGGTCCGGAAGGGCGGGGACGCCCCCGCTACCCGGCGATTCTGCCAAGCGGCTACCCGGCTGCCGCGTGTGACACACGAGGGACGGGGAAACCGGGCGTTGAGCGGGGGCGCTCCCGGGCTGGCCGTCCCTTTGTTGGAACTATTCCAGAAAAGATGCTTCAATGGGCTCATGCACCAGACCGAGACCGAGGCTCTCCTCCGGGAGGCCTCGCTACGCGTGACCCGACCCCGGGTCGCGGTGCTGGCGGCGCTCGGGGCCCACCCGCACGCCGACGCCGGCACCGTGCTCCAGGTGGTCCGCGGCCAGATCGGTGCGGTGTCCACACAGGCGGTGTACGACGTGCTCAAGGCTCTGACGGACGCCGGCCTCGTGAGGCGAATTGAACCGGAGGGGTCACCCGCGCGCTACGAGCGGCGGGTGGGTGACAACCACCACCACGTGGTCTGCCGCCGCTGCGGAGCGATCGCCGACGTGGACTGTGCCACCGGATCCGCCCCCTGCATGACGGGTTCACAGGACCACGGTTTCGCCGTCGACGAGGTCGAGGTCACCTACTGGGGCCTGTGCCCCGGGTGCCAGAAGGCCTGACGCCACCCGGTGTCCCACCGCAGCACCGACAGACCCCATCGAAGACCAAGGAAAACATGTCCCAGGACAACACCCAGCCGATGACCACCGCCAACGGCGCCCCGGTCGCGGACAACCAGAACAGCCTGACCGCAGGACCGCGCGGGCCGATGCTGCTCCAGGACCTCTGGTTCCTGGAGAAGCTCGCGCACTTCGACCGTGAGGTCATCCCCGAGCGCCGGATGCACGCCAAGGGCTCCGGTGCCTTCGGTACCTTCACCGTCACCAACGACATCACCCGGTACAGCAAGGCCGCGATCTTCTCCGAGGTCGGCAAGCAGACCGAGATGTTCGCACGCTTCTCCACCGTCGCGGGCGAGCGCGGCGCCGCCGACGCCGAGCGCGACATCCGCGGCTTCGCCCTGCGCTTCTACACCGAGGAGGGCAACTGGGACATCGTCGGTAACAACACCCCGGTCTTCTTCTTCCGCGACCCGCTGAAGTTCCCCGACCTCAACCGCGCCGTCAAGCGCGACCCGCGCACCAACATGCGCTCGGCCGAGAACAACTGGGACTTCTGGACCAACCTCCCCGAGGCCCTGCACCAGGTCACCATCGTGATGTCGGACCGCGGCATCCCCGACGGCTACCGCCACATGCACGGCTTCGGCTCGCACACCTTCTCGTTCGTCAACGAGGCCGGCGAGCGCTTCTGGGCCAAGTTCCACTTCCGTACCCAGCAGGGCATCAAGAACCTGACGGACGAGGAGGCCGCCAAGGTCGTGGCCGAGGACCGCGAGTCCGCCCAGCGCGACCTGTTCGATGCCATCGAGCGGGGCGAGAACCCCAAGTGGACCTTCTACGTCCAGATCATGCCCGAGGCCGAGGCCGCGGACTACCGCTTCCACCCCTTCGACCTGACCAAGGTCTGGTCCAAGAAGGACTACCCGCTGATCGAGGTCGGCGAGTTCGAGCTCAACCGCAACCCGGAGAACTACTTCGCGGACGTGGAGCAGGCCGCCTTCACCCCGGCCAACATCGTCCCGGGCGTGGGCGTCTCGCCCGACCGCATGCTCCAGGGGCGCCTCTTCTCCTACGGTGACGCGGCCCGCTACCGCCTGGGCGTCAACCACCACCAGATCCCGGTGAACTACCCGCGCGGCGCCAGGTTCGTCAACACCTACCACCGCGACGGCACCATGCGCGTGGACGGCAACCAGGGCCGCGTTCCGGGCATCGAGCCCAACTCCTACGGCCGCTGGCAGGAGCAGCCGGCCTACGCCGACCCGTCGCTGGCCATTGGCGGGACCGCCGACCGGTTCGACTACCGCGAGGACGACGACAACTACTTCGAGCAGCCCGGCGACCTGTTCCGCATGATGAGCGTGGACGAGCAGCAGAGGCTGTTCGAGAACACCGCGCGTGCGATCGACGGGGCCTCGCAGGCCACCATCGAGCGCCACATCGGCAACTGCATGAAGGCCGACCCGGCCTACGGCGAGGGTGTGCGCAAGGCCGTCGAGGCCCTGCAGGCGGGCAGGGTCTCCGGGACCGACCCCAACTCGGACGCCGTCTGACCAGCGTTTGAGGGCCCCGTCCGGGCCTGAGGGTCCCCTCCGGACCTGAACCACCGAGCCGACGCGGCCCCGACCGCGTCGGCTCGGCCTGTTTCCGGGGCGGGGCGCCGGAGCCCGGGGCCCCGCCCCGGAACCGGGTTCAGGGCAGCAGGTGGGCGCGGCCGAACATCTCGGCCGCGGCACGTGCGCTCGGCGTGCCCGCGTCGAGGTCGGCGCCCGCGGCGACGAGCATCGCCACGATGCCCTCCTCCCCCTTGAACAGCGCTCCGGCGACGGGTGTCTGGTCCCGTTCGTTGCGCAGGTCGACGTCGGCGCCGCGGTCGATCAGGGCGCGGACCGTGGCCTCCTGGCCGTGGTAGGCGGCGAGCATCACCAGGGTGTTGCCCTGCTCGTCGCGGGTGTCCACGGGCAGGCCGTGGTCGAGGAACTCCAGCAACTCCTCCGTACGCCCCTCCCGGGCGAGGTCCATGGCCAGGGCGATGACCCGGTTGGTCTGCTCCGCTGAGAGTTCGTTCATGTGCCCATGCTAGAAGTGCCCTCCCACCTGCGCCAAAACGCGGTTGCGCGCGGGCGCGGGGGAGGACCCGCGCACCGGGTCCGGGAGGCCGGCGGACGCGGTGGTCCGTGCGCGGCCGCCCGGCGGCGACCGCAGAGGTTCGTCCCGGTCCGCACCCACGGCGTTCTCGGCCGGTCCGCTAGCGGTGCGTGTGGCGCCGGGGGTCGAGCATGACGACCATGATCCGGGAGGCGCCGACGGCCGTGACCGCGTGGGGCACGGACCCGGCCACGTGGATCATCGCTCCGGGGCCGAGGTCGTGGCTCTCGTCCTCCACGTCGAACCGGATCCGCCCTTCGAGGACCTGGACGAGGATCGGGGAGGGGACCAGGTGCTCCGTGAGTTCGGCCCCCTCGTCCAACGCCAGGTGCATGACCCGGGCGTCGTCGTTGGAGAACAGGCGCGAGGGGGCGGTGTGACCCTCCTTGAAGGGGGTCTGCTCCCTGAGCTGGTCGAGCCCCGTCGTGATCAGCGTCCATCGAGCGTCGTCGGCCATGCGGTCTCCGTCTCCGTCTGCCCAGAGGGCTGCGCGTCCGGTCGCCCACGGCCCCGTCCACGACCACCGCGGCGCGGTCACCCCCATCCAAACCCGCCGGGGGCCCGGCGACAAGGAGAACACGGCGCGGACCCGCCCCGGAGGCGCTCTGTGGTGTACTGGCTCGCGGTCAGGCCAGAGGCGACGGACGGGGACACGACATGCTGCTCGGCTCCGGTGCGGGCGAGGGGCCCGCGGTACGGATCGGTGACGAGGAACTCGACCGCGAGGGACTGTGGTCGGCGGCGGCCGCCGTGGCCGGGCGGGTCGCCGGCGCCGACGCCGTCGCCGTGCACGGGGACGCCTCGCTGTCGACGGTCGTCGCGGTCGTCGGCGGCCTGCTGGCCGGAGTGCCCGTGGTACCGGTCCCGGCGGACGCCGGGACCGCCGAGCGCCGCCACATCGTGCGCGACTCCGGTGCCGCCCTGTGGCTGGGGACCCCTCAGGAGGAGGTCGGACTCCCCGTCGTGCCCGTGGACCCGGCCGAGCGCTCCTTGTACACGGTGCCCGAGCCCCCGGCCGAGGCCACCGCGCTGATCATGTACACCTCCGGGACCACCGGCCCGCCCAAGGGCGCCGTCCTGTCCCGGCGGGCCGTGGCCGCCGACCTGGACGCGCTCGCCGACGCCTGGGACTGGACGCCCGACGACGTGCTAGTCCACGGGCTGCCGCTGTTCCACGTGCACGGACTGGTCCTGGGCGTGCTGGGCGCACTGCGCGTGGGCGGTCCGCTGGTGCACACCGTCCGCCCCTCCCCCGCCGCCTACGCCGCCGCGGCCGAGGGAGCCCTCCGGGGCGGCTGGCTCCCGGCCGGAACGGGCGGGGCCGGCAGGGCGGGCGGAACCCTGTTCTTCGGCGTGCCGACCGTGTGGTCGCGCATCTCCCGCGACCCCGGCAGCGCCCGGGCCCTGGCCGGGGCACGGCTGCTGGTCTCCGGCAGCGCCCCGCTCCCCGACACGGTGGCAGAGGCCCTACGGGCGGCCTCCGGCCACAGTCCCGTGGAGCGGTACGGAATGACCGAGACGCTGATCACCGTGGCCGCGCGCGCCGACGCGCCGCGGCGGACCGGCTGGGTGGGGACGGCGCTGCCCGGCCTGGAGTCGCGACTGCGCGGCGAGCACGGCGAGACCGTCCCCTGCGACGGTGAGGGCATCGGCGAGCTACAGGTCCGCGGCGCCACCCTGTTCGACGGCTACCTCGGGCTCCCCGGGGCCACCGCGGCGGCGTGGACCGACGACGGCTGGTTCCGCACCGGCGACGCGGCGGTACGCGAGGCCGACGGCTGGCACCGGATCGTGGGGCGGATGTCGGTGGACATGATCAAGACCGGCGGCTACCGGGTCGGCGCGGGCGAGGTCGAGGCCGCGCTGCTCGGCCACCCCGCGGTACGCGAGGCCGCCGTGGTGGGCGAGGCCGACGACGACCTCGGCCAGCGCGTCGTCGCCTACCTGGTGGGCGAGGGCATCGACCCCGGGGCCGTCATCGACTTCGCGGCCGCGCACCTGTCGGTCCACAAGCGCCCGCGCGAGGTCCGTGTGGTGGACGCCCTGCCGCGCAACGCCATGGGCAAGATCCAGAAGAAGCTGCTGGGCGGCGGGCGCCGCTGACCTCGGGTCAACGGCGCCGGAAGGGCCAGCGGCGGAGTCGGAGGCGGCGGCTCCCGACCGACGAGGCCCCCCTGCGCGGCCACGGCAGCCACGGCTCCGCAGGCGGATGGGCGACCTTCGGCTCCTCCTCCTCGCCCGACAGCGCCTGCGCGGCCCTTTCCGGCTCGAGTCCGGCGAACAGCATGATGTCGGTGGCGACCATCTGCACGGACAGGTGGGTGGCCGCGGTCACGGGGTCGTCGACCGTGTCGGCGCCGAACGGCCGGGCCACGTCGAGCACCAGGTCGACCGCGCGCTGGCGCGCGGAGCGGTCGCCGAGGTCGTCGGCGAGCACGTCGAGGACGGCGGCCATCTCACACACCACCGGTGCGATGCGTCGGCGCTCGTCCAGGTCCATGGCGGCCGCGGTCCGTGCGAGCGACAGGCAGCTCTCACCGAGGATGATGAGACGGTCGACCCTCTCGTCCTCGTACCGCAGCGGTTCGGGGCTGGTCCACCGCGCGGTGGACCACCGTACGTTGCGGTGGCTGTTCTCCTGTGCACGGCTGAGGTCGGCCATCGGCCTGCTCAGGGCGCCCAGGCGGTCCACCGTCCGCAGGGAGGGGTCCTCGTCCTCCTCCAGCGCGCGTCCGGTCGCGTCGAGCAGGCCGACGATCTCCACCAGGGCGGCCGTCTCGATACCGCGCAGCCGGGTGGTCGGCCGTGTGGGGAAGAGCAACTGGCTCATCACGAGCGCCACACCGGCCCCGATGAGCGCGTCGGTGAGCCTGCTGGGACCCACCTGGCCGTCGGCGAAGGCCACGGTGAGGATCGCCCCGGCCGCGGACTGGGCGATGACGAGGCGTGCGGCGCCGACGGCGACCGCGATCGCCATCGCCACCCCGATGGCGAGCGCCATGGCCACGTAGCCACCGCCGGTGACGGCGATCGACAGTTCACCGACGACGATGCCGATGACCACGCCCAGCAGCATCCGGACGGCGTTGGTGCCGCGCTCACCGCCCACGGTATTGAGCGCGACGACCGCGGCGATCGGCGCGAAGAACGGGGAGTGGTCGTGGACGAGGCCGCCCGCGACGACCCATGCCACGGTCGCGGCGATGGCCGCCTGTAGTACCGACCACTTGTTGGCGGACAGGCGCCCCAGAGCCGCCGAACCCGCTTCGCGCGCCCACCGCCACCAGGAGTGGACGGGAGCGTTCAGATACCGCATGCCCCTCCAGCCCCGGACTCGGCGGACGCCGCATGTCCGCGTGGAAACACCCTCCGTGGCGACCGCTACCCAGGTGGGCGCCCAAGGACACAAACGACCAGGTAGGAGCGGGCAGGGCGGGGCGTCCGCGCCGGCGGCGAGCGTGCTCTCCAGGATGTGCGCATGCGGTTCCTCCTCGCCGTCCTCCTCCCGTCCGCCGTCGCGGGGCTCGCCCTCTCCCGCGCCGTTCCGTGGTTCGAGGACGGTTGCGGCCACGGCCTCGCCGTCCACGTCCCGGTGGTGGCCCTCACCGCCGTCCTCCTGTTCCTGTGGGCAGGCGAACGCGCGCGCTCACGCGGCCGGAGCAGGCACGGCGAACGGGTCACGGCGGTGGTGGCCGGCGTCGAGCCCCTGCCGGCGGAGGCGGTCCCCTTTCCCGGGCACACGGTCACCCTGGAGTTCACCGGCCTCGACGGGAGGAGGCGCCGGACCCGTGACACCTCAGGCCTGGGCGGCTACGTCCTCAAGCCCGGGGCGCGCGTGTTCGGGCGCTCCACGCCCCAGGATCCGGGGCGCCTGGAGGTGGTGGAGGTCGTCGGGGCCGGGGGCCGCCGCCCCGTCACGGGACCGGGCCACCGCCCGTAGCCGTGGCCGCTCGCGGCCGCTCTGGCGCTCGCGTTGTCCCTCGCGGCCGCGGTGGTGCTGGGCCCGTCGTACGGCCTGCCCGCGTCGGCCGCCGCGTTCACCCCCGCCCTGTGCCTGTGGGCGGGCACGGGGTTCCTCTGGGTGGCCGTGGAGACGCTCCTTTCCCGCGCGGGCCTGCGAGGACGGGCCACGGGGAAGGTGACACGGGTCCGGACGCACACCGGCAGGGGGGTCAACAGCAGCACGTCCTACTCGTTCGCCGTGCGCTTCTCGACACCGGACGGCCGGAGGGTCCACCTTCACCACCCCGGCACGCACACCAGGCACCGCCCCGTGGGATCACGGGTGGAGGTCCACCACGACCCCGACCATCCGCCCCGGTTCCGGGTGGCGGGGACGGACATGGACCGCTCTCTCATGTGGCTCCACTCCCTCAACGCGGCGCTGTTCCTGGGACTGGGCGTGGCACTGGTCTTCCTGGGCGGCTGACGGGGGCATGTGTGACGGCCGTGTCGCGAGCAGGGAGGAGTCCGACGGGGAGGGGACCGCCGCGTGTCCGCGTCGGGCCCTCTCAGCCGAACACTTCCAGCAGCACGATGACCAGGCCGATGACGAGCATCGACACGAGGACGAAGTAGCACCCGACGCTCCCGGTAGGCCCGGGGTCCCTCGTCGGCCCGCGCCGGATGTCGTTCGCGCCCTTGCCCCGGCCCGTGCGGCGCCCCGACTTGCTCTTCTTCTTGGCTGCCATCCCGGACACGTCCTCCCCACGCCGCGTACGGTCCTTCGCCCGCTCGGAACGCAGACCCTACGCCACAGGAGGGTTCTCCTCCACCCGGGAGTCCGTGAACGCGGGACCCGGCCCGACCTCCAGCGCTTCGTAGGACCCTCGGCGCTCCCCGGTGCAAGGACTCTCCTGCCCGCGACCACCGCCACCGCCACCGCCACGATGAGGGGGCCTCACAGCGCCCCCAACATGATCGGAGCCGCGTTCATCAGACTGTGGACGGTGAGAACGGGCCACATCACCCGGTACCGGCTCCACAGGTAGCCGAGGAACAGTCCCGTCATCCCCTGGTTGACGAGGGCGTGGGACGTACGTTCGGCGAAGACGCGCGTCGCGGACGGCTCCCGGGGCGGTACCAGCCGCACGAGGACCAGGCCCGCCATGGCCGGGACCCAGCGGTGCCACATGGGAACGGTGTCGTGGTGGTCGGCCGAGTACCGAACGCCGGTGGCGCCGTTCACGGCCAGCCACACCGCGGATCCGGCGATCAGGGCCAGCCCTGCCACCAGCACGGCGGGCCCCGGTACCCCGTGTCCGGAAAAGGTCGGCCCCACCTTGTCTCGCACGCCTGAACCCTAGGGGACCGCGCGAGCGGGCGTGAAGCCGTGGCGATCACTTCTCGGACCGGAGGCCAAAGGACGGAGAAAACCGGGCAGACCCGGCTTTTCCCGACGGGCCTTGCCGCGGCACCGGCCTTTCCCAACACCCGCAGAAATTTCCCCTGATCACGGGCGGCACATCACCGGACGGACGTGTTCACCACAATCCGACGAGCACTTCCACGACAAGCTTTCGCGCGGTCCCCTCACGTTCTCCCGTGAATGTCCATCTCCCGTGAATGTCCACCGGATTCCCCGCACATCCCTGGCGAGGCCGATCCATGTTCCGTACGATCACCAGCGGTGAGGAAAAGGGCACACCCCGCCCCCGGAGACCCCATGCGCTCCGCCCCACCGGCTTCGCCCCCCACCACCCCTGCCGCCAGGAGAGACGTGAGCAAGAGGATCTGTATCGTCGGTGCCGGAACCGCGGGCCTGCACCTGGGACTTCACCTGCTGCGGCACGGGGTGGAGGTCACCCTCTTCACCGAGCGCACACCGGACGAGCAACGGCGGTCGAAGGTGCTCAGCACGGTCGCCCACCACGCGGTGACCGTGGAGCGCGAGCGCGCCCTCGGCGTGGACCACTGGCCGGTGGAGGAGCACGGCTATCCCGGCCACCAGTACCGCGTGGGCCCCGGTCCGGAGCCCACGGCCTTCGAGGGCCTGCTCCACGCTCCCAGCCGGGCCGTGGACTACCGGATCTACCAGCCCCGGCTGACCGAGGACTTCGCCGAGCGCGGCGGGGAACTCGTGTTCGGCCGGCTCTCGCCTGGGGACATCCCCTCCCTGGCCTCCCGGTTCGACCTGATCGTGGTGTGCACCGGACGCGGCCCGTTCGCGGAGATGTTCGACCGGGACCCCGAGCACTCGCCCTTCGACCGTCCCCGGCGGGCGCTGTGCGCCGGCCTGTTCACCGGTATCGCCCAGCAGCCCGTCCCCAACGTGACCTTCCACATCTGCCCGGGCGCGGGCGAGATGATCGAGATCCCCACGTGGACCGACGGCGGCCAGGTCATGGCCCTGGTCATCGAGAACCACTACGGCTCCGACCTGGAGGCACTGGCCGCCACCCCCTACGAGGAGGACCCGAAGGCCTACCGGGACCTCGCCCTGGACCTGCTCCACGATCACTACCCCGCGTGCTTCGAACGGATCGACCCGGCGGAGTTCGGCCCGCTGGACGGGCCGCGCGGCATCATCCAGGGCGCGGTCACCCCGGTGGTGCGCCGCACGCACACGGTGCTGGACGACGGCACCGTCGTGCTCGCCCTCGGCGACGCGCACGTCACCGTGGACCCCCTGCTCGGGCAGGGGGCCAACATGGCCTCCCACGCCGCCTGGGTGCTCGCCGAGGAGATCGTCCGCCAGGACGTCTTCGACCGCCGCTTCGTCGAACACGTCGACCGGCGCAGGGAGGACCGTGTCCTGTCGGCGACGCGCACCACCAACATGCTCATGGAGAACCTGGAGACCCTGCCCGAGGACTTCCTGGGCTTCCTGGGGGAACTGAGCCGGAACCGCTCCCTGGCCGACGAGTTCACCAAGTGGTTCAACTACCCCGAGTGCTTCTGGGACGACCTGGCCGACCCCCGGCGCACGCGGGCATGGGTCGCCCGGCACACCCCGGATCCCGTGTGAGGCACGGCCGGCCCGGCCACCGGACCTCCCGGCCGCGGAGGGCGGCGACGGGGCCTTGGTAGTCTGCCGGGGCCAGTCGTACCACGTCCGTGGTCAGGGAATCCGGTGCGAATCCGGAACTGACGCGCAGCGGTGAGGGGGACGGGCAGGGTAACAGCGCCACTGGGGCGAGGCCGTACCGACCTGAGCGTCGGCGCGGCCCCGGCCTGGGAAGGCACCCTGTCCGGACGAGCCCGAGTCCGAAGACCTGCTGGCCCCTCCGCGTCGAGTGCGCGGAGGAGAATCCGTGCCAGGCTCCGCGTTCGAGCCCCGACATCCGAGGCATGCCCATGTCGCGCCCCGCGCTCCTCCCCCTCGCCGTCCTCACCCAGGCCCTGCTGCTCACCGCGTGCTCCCCGTCCGCGGGCGGTGGAGCCGGCGAAGCGGACTCCGCCGCCGACGCCGGCGGCACCCGGACGATCGACAACTGCGGACACGAGGTGACCGTCGGCGCCGCGCCGGAGCGCGTCGTCTCCCTCAACCAGGGCAGTACCGAGATCCTCCTCTCCCTCGGCCTGGAGGACCGCATCGTCGGCACCGCCACCTGGACCGACCCGGTCATGGAGGGGCTGGAGGAGGCCAACGCCGGCATCCCGCGGCTGGCCGAGAACAACCCCTCCTTCGAGGTGGTCCTGGACGCCGAGCCGGACTTCGTGACCGCCTCCTTCGTCTCCACGCTCGGCACGGGCGGCGTCGCTTCCCGGGAGCGGTTCGAGGAGCTGGGCGTGCCCACGTACGTCTCCCCCTCCGACTGCGCCGCGGGCAAGGACAACGGGAGCGGAGGGGACGGCTCCCGCAGCGAGCCGCTCACCCTGGACGTCGTCCACGGCGAGATCCGCGACCTGGCGCGGGTCTTCGGTGTCGAGGAGCGCGGGGAGGAGCTCGTCGCCGGACTGGAGCGGCGGGTGGAGACGGCCACAGAGGGCCTGGACGCCTCCGACGTCTCCCTCATGTACTGGTTCGCCAACTCCGAGTCGCCCTACCTCGCCGGCTGCTGCGGCGCCCCCGGCGCCATCACCCGCGCGGTCGGCGCGGAGAACGCCTTCGCCGACACCCACGACGAGTGGCCGCAGATCAGTTGGGAGACCGTCGCCGACCGCGACCCGGACGTCATCGTGCTCGGCGACCTGACCCGGGAGTCCCAGACGGCCGAGACCGCCGAGGCGAAGATCGACTTCCTGGAGGCCAACCCGGCCACCCGCAACCTCACCGCGGTCCGGGAGGAGCGGTACATCCTGCTCAGCGGCCAGGCCATGAACCCCTCGATCCGCACGGTCGAGGGAGTCGAGCGGGTCGCCGACGGTCTGCGGGACCTCGGGTTCACCCGATGAGGGGTGCGCGTCTCGCGCTGCTCGCCTCCGGCGGGCTGGTGGTCCTTGCGGTGTCGGTCGCGGTCACCGTGACCGTCGGCCCCGCCGACATCGGCACGGCCGACGTCTGGCGCTCGGTGTCCGCCCGTCTGGGGTTGGGCGACAGCCCCCTGCCGCCGCTGCGCGAGGGCATCGTGTGGAACCTGCGCATGCCCCGCACCCTGCTCGCCGCGGTGTGCGGTGCGGGACTGGCCCTGTGCGGCGCGGTCATGCAGTCGCTGCTGCGCAACCCGCTGGCGGACCCCTTCGTGCTGGGTGTGTCCTCCGGTGCCTCCACCGGCGCGGTCGCCGTGATCGTCCTGGGGTGGGGCGGCGGTGTGGTGTCGCTGTCGGCGGGCGCCTTCGTCGGCGCGGTGCTCTCCTTCGGGATGGTGGTGCTGCTCGCCCAGAGCCTGGGCGCGAGCATGGACCGCGTGGTGCTGTCCGGGGTCGCGGCCATGCAGTTGTTCTCGGCGCTGACCTCGTTCATCGTGCTGACCTCGGCGGACGCCGAGACCACACGGGGCGTGCTGTTCTGGCTGCTGGGGTCCCTCAGCGGCGCGGGATGGGCCGACGTGGTGCTGTGCGCGGCGGTGCTGGCCGGTGTGCTGGCCGTCTGCCTGGCCCACACCACCACTCTGGACGCCTTCGCCTTCGGCGAGGAGGCCGCGGCGAACCTGGGCGTCCGGGTGGCCCGGGCCCGCCTGCTCCTGCTGACCGCCACCGCCCTGCTCACCGCGGCTCTGGTCAGCGCGGCCGGGGCGATCGGTTTCGTGGGGCTGGTCCTGCCGCACGCGGCCCGCACGGTCACCGGTTCCTCCCACACGCGGCTCCTGCCGGTGACCGCGCTGAGCGGCGCCGTGTTCCTGGTGTGGGTGGACACCGTCGCGCGCACCGTGCTGGAGCCGCAGGAGATCCCGGTGGGGGTGGTGACCTCCCTCATCGGCGTACCCGCCTTCGTCGCCGTGCTGTACCGAGCCAGGAGGAAGACGTGAACGACCCCCAGCCCGCGGTGGCCGGCCGGCGCGCCCCCGCCGCCGCGCCCGGAGCACGGTGGCCGGCCGGCGGGGCCGCGCCGCAGGCGTCCGCCGCCGGGGGCGACCTGCACGCCGAGCGGGTGAGCCGCCTGATCGGTGGCCGACTCGTCCTCGACGGCGTCACCGTCACCCCCCGCCCCGGCGAGACCGTCGGCCTGCTCGGCCCCAACGGCTCGGGCAAGTCGACGCTGCTGCGGCTGCTCGCGGGCGTCCTCGCGCCCTCCTCCGGCGTGGTCACACTGGACGGGCGTCCGCTCGGCCGGACCACGCGCCGGGCGGTGGCGCGGCGTGTGGCCTCCGTGGAGCAGAACGTGCACACCCAGACCGAGCTGACGGTCCGCGACGTCGTGGCCCTGGGGCGCGTCCCGCACCGCCGCTCCTGGACGCCCATGTCCGCCGCGGACCTGGGCGCCGTGACGGCGGCCCTGGAGCGCACCGGCCTCACCGGCCGGGCCGACCAGTCCTGGCACACGCTGTCCGGAGGCGAGCGCCAGCGCGCCCAGATCGCCCGCGCCCTCGCCCAGGAGCCGAGTGAGCTCCTGCTCGACGAGCCGACCAACCACCTCGACATCCAGCACCAGCTCGACCTGCTGGAACTGGTCACGGGCCTCCCGGTCACCACCGTGATCGCCCTGCACGACCTCAACCTGGCCGCGATGTACTGCGACCGCCTGCTCATGCTCCGGGACGGGCGTGCCGTCGCCGAGGGCACGCCCTCCGAGGTGCTGGCCCCGTCCCTCATCGAGGAGGTCTACGGGGTCCGGGCCGAGGTCACTCCCGGTCCCGGCTATCCGGTGATCCGCTTCCTGCGACGCGGCGCCGGGCCGCCGGTCCGGTACGCCGCGTCGGACCGCCCCGCCGAAGCGGGGACGGGAGCGGCGGACTAAGGTGTGGATCCTTCGCTCGTGGTGCAGGAACCCGGTGCAAGTCCGGGGCGGTTCCGCCACTGTGACACCCCCGTCTCGGGGGTTCAGCCAGACACTGGCCTCGGGCGGTCCGACCGCCGATGGGGCGAGAACCCCGAGGGAGGAATCCGGCCATGACGGCACGGATCGCACTGCTTTCCACGTCCGACACCGACCTGCTCTCCGCGCGGGCCAGCGGCTCCGCGTACACGTGGGCGAATCCGTCCCGTGCCTCCGACGCGGAACTCACCGGCGCCGTCGAGGGCGCCGACCTCGTGGTGGTGCGGCTGCTCGGTTCGCCGCAGGACCTGTGGCCCGGCCTCGCCGCCGTACGGGAGCGGGGCACACCGCTGGTCGTCCTCGGCGGCGAGCAGCAGCCCAGCGCCGAGCTGATGGAGCACTCCACCGTCCCGATCGGCGTGGCGACCGACGCCCACCGCTACCTCGCGGAGGGCGGTCCCGCCAACCTGGGGCGCCTGCACGCCTTCCTGTCGGACACCGTGCTGTTGACCGGTGAGGGCTTCGACCCGCCCGCGCCCGTCCCGCTGTGGGGCTTCGCCGAACGCGACGCGCCCCAGGACACAGCCCACCCGTCGCCCGCCAACGCCCGGGAGAGCGCTTCGCGCGAAGAACGGGCTACCACCCTCAACCGAGACCTCCGGCCCGGTTCCGCCATCCCGTCGCCCGCCAACGCCCGGGAGAGCGCTTCGCGCGAGGAGCGGGCCACCGCCCTCGACGAACCCCGCCGGCGCGGTGCCTCCCTTCCGCGGGTGGGCATCCTCTACTACCGGGCCCACGAGTCCAGCGGCAACACCGCGTTCGCGCACGCCCTGGCCGACGCCGTCGACGCGACCGGGCGGGCCGTGGGCGTCCCCGTGTTCGCCGGGTCGCTGCGCTCCGCGCCCGACGATCTCTTCGAGGCGCTCGGCGGCTTCGACGCACTGGTGGTCACCGTCCTCGCCGCGGGCGGCAGCGTGCCCGCGTCCGCGAGCGCCGGCGGGGACGACGAGGCATGGGACGTGGAACGGATGGCGGCCCTGGACGTCCCCGTCCTCCAGGGTCTGTGCCTGACCAGCTCCCGAGCCGACTGGGAGGCCTCCGACGACGGCGTCACCCCGCTCGACTCGGCGAGCCAGATCGCCATCCCCGAGTTCGACGGCCGGATCATCACCGTGCCGTTCTCCTTCAAGGAGATCGACCGCGACGGGCTGCCCCGCTACGTCGCCGACCCCGAGCGCTGCGCCCGCCTGGCCGGGATCGCGGTCGCCCACGCCCGGCTGCCGCACGTACCCCCCGCCGAGAAGCGGATCGCGGTCGTCCTGTCCGCCTATCCGACCAAGCACTCCCGCATCGGCAACGCCGTCGGACTCGACACGCCCCGCTCACTGGTCCGGCTGCTGCGCCGGCTGCGCGCCGAGGGCTACGACCTTGGCGCGCCCGACGACCTGCCCGGGCTGGACCTGCCCGACGACACGGAGGCCGGCGACGCGCTGATGCACGCCCTGATCGCGGCGGGCGGCCAGGACGAGGACTGGCTGACCTCCGTCCAGCTGACCGACGCCCAGGTGCGGATCACGCCCGAGGAGTACGCCGCCTGGACCGAGGGCCTGCCCGCGTCCCTGAAGGAGGCGATGACCGAGGCGTGGGGGCCCGCGCCCGGCCGCCTGTACGTGAACGACGCGGGCGAACTCGTCCTCGCCGCGCTGCGCGCCGGCAACGTCGTCGTCCTGGTCCAGCCGCCGCGCGGCTTCGGTGAGAACCCGATCGCCATCTACCACGACCCCGACCTGCCCCCGAGCCACCACTACCTGGCCGCCTACCGCTGGCTGGAGCACGGCTTCGGCGCCCACGCCGTGGTCCACCTCGGCAAGCACGGTTCGCTGGAGTGGCTGCCCGGCAAGAACGCCGCGCCGTCCGCCGCATGCGGCCCCGACGCCGCGCTCGGCGACCTGCCGCTGGTCTACCCGTTCCTGGTCAACGACCCGGGCGAGGGCGCCCAGGCCAAGCGCCGCGCCCATGCCACGGTCGTCGACCACCTCATCCCGCCGATGGCCCGCGCGGAGACCTACGGCGACATCGCACGCCTGGAACAGCTGCTCGACGAGCACGCGAACATCGCGGCCATGGACCCGGCCAAGCTGCCCGCGGTCCGGGGCGAGATCTGGTCCCTGATGCGTGCGGCGGAGCTGCACCGCGACCTCGGCCTGGAGGAGCGGCCGGGTGACGAGGAGTTCGACGACTTCCTGCTCCACGTCGACGGCTGGCTGTGCGAGATCAAGGACGCGCAGATCCGCGACGGCCTGCACGTGCTCGGCCAGGCTCCGGAGGGTGAGGCCCGGGTGAACCTGGTCCTGGCCGTCCTGCGCGCCGCCCAGGTGTGGGGAGGCGTCGGTGCCGCGGTACCCGGTCTGCGGTCCGCCCTCGGTCTGAAGGAGGACGCGCCGACCGGCGAGGTCGACGAGGCGGAGGCACGCGCCCGCCACCTCGTCGAGCGGATGGAGGCCGCGGGCTGGGACCCGGCCGCCGCGGCGGACCTGCACGAGGACCCCGAGGTGCGCCGAGTCCTGGAGTTCGCCGCCGCGCAGGTGGTGCCCCGCCTCGCCCGCACCACCGACGAACTCGACCACGTCGTCCACGCCCTGGAGGGCGGCTTCGTCCCGGCGGGCCCGTCCGGCTCTCCGCTGCGCGGCCTGGTCAACGTGCTGCCGACCGGCCGCAACTTCTACACCGTCGACCCCCGCGCCGTCCCCTCCCGGCTCGCCTGGCAGACCGGTCAGGCGATGGCCGACTCCCTGCTGCGCCGCCACCTGGAGGAGACCGGGACCTACCCGGAGTCGGTGGGCCTGTCGGTGTGGGGCACCTCCGCCATGCGCACGTCCGGCGACGACATCGCCGAGGTGCTGGCGCTCCTCGGTGTCCGGCCGGAGTGGGACGAGGCCTCCCGCCGGGTCCGCCGGCTCGACGTGGTACCGCTGGAGGACCTGGGCCGTCCGCGCGTCGACGTCACGGTGCGCATCTCCGGCTTCTTCCGTGACGCGTTCCCCCACGTGGTCGCCATGCTGGACGACGCCGTGAACCTGGTCGCCGGCCTCGACGAACCCGAGGAGCGCAACTTCGTCCGAGCCCACACCCGCGCCGACCTGGAGGCCCACGGAGACCGGCGCCGCGCCACCACCCGGATCTTCGGCTCCGCACCCGGCTCGTACGGCGCCGGCATCCTCCAACTCGTCGAGTCCGGCAACTGGCGCGACGACAGCGACCTCGCCGAGGTCTACACGGCCTGGGGCGGCTTCGCGTACGGACGCGGCCTCGACGGCGTCCCGGCCGCCGACGACATGCGCACCAACTACCGCCGGATCAGGGTCGCCGCGAAGAACATCGACAGCGCCGAGCACGACATCGCCGACTCCGACGACTACTTCCAGTACCACGGCGGCATGATCGCCACCGTCCGCGCCCTCACCGGCGCCGAGCCCAGGGCCTACGTCGGCGACTCCACCTCGCCCGACGCGGTACGCACCCGCACCCTCGCCCAGGAGACCGCCCGCGTGTTCCGGGCCCGGGTGGTCAACCCGCGCTGGATCTCCGCCATGCGGCGCCACGGCTACAAGGGCGCCTTCGAGCTGGCCGCCACCGTGGACTACCTCTTCGGCTTCGACGCCACGGCCGGCGTCGTCCACGACTGGATGTACGAGAAGCTCGCGGCCGAGTACGCGCTCGACCCGCAGACCCAGGAGTTCCTGCGCCGCTCCAACCCGTGGGCGCTGCACGGCATCGTCGAGCGGCTGCACGAGGCCGCCCGGCGCGGGCTGTGGGCTGAGCCGGACCCGGCGACGCTCGAAGCCCTGACGGAGGTCTACCTGGAGGTCGAGGGCGATGTGGAGGAGAGGTCGGAATGAGGGTACGGATCCTCGGCATCGGCATGGGGCCGCGGCACGTCACCCGGGAGGTCGCCGACGCGCTGCGGGGCTGCGACTACGTGGTGGCCGCCCGCAAACGCGAGGACGACGGGCTGCTCGCCCTGCGCCAGGAGGTCTGCGAGGAGTACGGTCTCCCCCTGGTCACCGTGCCCGACCCCGAGCGTGACCGCGACGACCCCGCGGACTACGCGGCCGCGGTCGCCGCCTGGCACGAGGCGCGGGTCGCCGCCTACGAGCGGGTGCTCGGTGAGCGCGGCGGCACCGCGGCGTTCCTGGTCTGGGGTGACCCGTCCCTGTACGACTCCACCCTGCGTGTCGTGGAGCGGATCGCCGCGCGGGGGGTCGTTCCCGTGGAACACGACGTGCTCCCCGGCGTCAGCGCCCCGCAACTCCTCGCGGCGCGGCACCGGATCGTGCTGCACGAGGTGGGCCGGCCGGTCCACGTCACCCCGGCGCGCCGGCTGCGCGAGGCCGTCGACGCCGGGCAGGACAACATCGTCGTCATGCTCGGCGGGGAACCGGATCTCACGGGTCTGGAGCACTGGTCGATCTGGTGGGGCGCCAACATGGGCACCGACACGGAGGAGCTGGTCAGCGGACGGGTCGGTGGCGTGCTGCTCGAAATGACCGCGCTCCGGAGGAGGGCCAAGGCGCGTGCGGGCTGGATGATGGACGTCGCGCTGCTACGGAGGCCGGTGTGAGCGGGCCCGGGCCGAGGGCCGCGGTCGGGGGCGGTGGCGGTCTGCTGGTCGCCGGGACCACCTCCGACGCCGGCAAGAGCGTCGTCACCACCGCCCTGTGCCGGGCCTTCGCACGCCGCGACGTGCGGGTCGCGCCGTACAAGGCGCAGAACATGTCCAACAACTCCATGGTCTGCCACGGCCCCGACGGCCGCCCCGCGGAGATCGGCCGGGCCCAGTGGGTGCAGGCGCTGGCCGCCCGCGTCACGCCGGAGCCCGCCATGAACCCCGTGCTCCTCAAGCCGGGCACCGACCGGCGCAGCCACGTCGTCCTGCTGGGGCACCCCGCCGGGGAGGTGTCCTCGACCGACTGGGAGTCCGGCCGCCGCCGTCTGGCGAGGGCCGCGCACGGCGCGTACGACGACCTGGCGGCCCGCCACGACATCGTCGTCGCCGAGGGCGCGGGCAGCCCCGCCGAGATCAACCTGCGGGCGGGCGACTACGTGAACATGGGCCTGGCCCGGCACGCGGGCCTGCCGGTGGTGGTCGTCGGCGACATCGACCGGGGCGGCCTCTTCGCCGCGCTGTACGGCACGGTCGGTCTGCTGGAACCCGCCGACCAGGCGCTGATGGCGGGCTTCGTGGTCAACAAGTTCCGCGGTGACATCGGACTGCTCCGCCCCGGTCTGGAGGACCTCGAACGGCTCACGGGCCGCCGGGTGTACGGCACCCTGCCGTGGGATCCGGGACTGTGGCTGGACTCGGAGGACGCCCTGGACCTGGAGGGCCGCCGGGCGGCCGGGGGCTCCGGCCGACGGGTGGCGGTGGTGCGCCTGCCCCGGATCAGCAACTTCACCGACGTGGACGCCCTCGGCCTGGAGCCCGGCCTCGACGTCGTCTTCGCCTCCGGTCCGCGCGACCTGGCCGACGCCGACCTGGTCGTCCTGCCCGGCACCCGCTCCACCCTCGCCGACCTGGCCTGGCTGCGCTCCCGCGGACTCGACCGGGCGATCATCGAGCACGTCCGCCGCGGCCGGCCGCTGCTCGGCGTCTGCGGCGGGTTCCAGATGCTCGGCCGGACGGTCGCCGACCCGGACGGCGTCGAGTCCGAGCCCGGCGCGTGCGCGGAGGGCCTCGGGCTGCTCGACGCACGGACCGACTTCACCGCCGAGAAGACGCTCCGCCTGCCGTCCGGGAAGGCGCTCGGCGCGCCCGCGCACGGCTACGAGATCCACCACGGCCGGGTCACGGTCGGCGGCGGCGCGGAGGAGTTCCCGGGCGGCGCCCGCTCGGGGAACGTCTTCGGCACCATGTGGCACGGCAGCCTGGAGGGAGACGCCTTCCGCGCCGCCTTCCTCTCCGAGGCGCTCGGCCACGAACCGTCCGGTGTGCGTTTCGCCGACGCCCGGGAGCGGCGCCTCGACCTGCTCGCCGACCTCGTGGAGCAACACCTCGACGTCGGCGCGCTGCTCGCCCTCGCCCGCGAGGGAGCCCCGGCGGACCTGCCGGCGCTGGCGCCAGGGAGCCCACCCGTCGCCCACCACCGCCCGGATGGGCGCTCCGCGCCAGGAACGGGCCACCACCCTCAACCGAAGCCTCCGGCCCGGTCTCCTTCGGTGAGGCTGCTGCTGCTCGGCGGCACGTCCGAGGCCCGTGAGCTCGCCGCCCTCCTGGTCGAGGCGGGCGTCGACGTGACCACGTCGCTGGCCGGGCGGGTGGCCCGTCCCCGCCTACCGGTGGGGAAGGTCCGGATCGGCGGCTTCGGCGGAGTGCCCGGACTGCGCGCGGCGCTCACCGCCTACGACGCGGTGGTGGACGCCACCCATCCCTTCGCCCTCGGCATGACCGCCAACGCGGCGGCCGCCTGCACCGACGTCCCCCTGCTGCGGCTGGAGCGGCCCGGCTGGAGTCCCGATCCGGCCTGGCACTACGCCGCCACACACGAGGATGCGGCGGAGAGGGCGGCGGCGCTCGGCGCTCGGCCGTTCCTCACGGTCGGCCGCCAGGAACTCGCCCGCTTCACCTCGGAGCTGGGCCGGCGGGCGGTCCTGGCCCGGGTGGTGGACGTTCCCGAACTCGAACTCCCCGTCGCCTGGCGGCTGGTGACCAGCCGGGGGCCCTACTCCCTTGACGGTGAACTGGACCTGATGGGCGGGCACCGCGCGGACGTCCTGGTCACCAAGGACTCCGGCGGCACCTACACCTGGCCGAAGATGGAGGCCGCGCGGCTGCTCGGCGTCCCGGTCGTGGTGGTGCGGCGCCCACCGGGCCCGCCCGGCGTCCCCACCGTCCACGACGTGGAGACCGCGTTCGACTGGGTGACCGCCCCGGAGTGATCCCGGCATCCGACAAACAAGCCAGTGGGAGGCAGAAGCGTCTCGCCTACCATGTCAACATGACCGTTACCGACCACCACCCGCCGCCCAGCCCCGAACCACCCCTCACCCCCGAGTTGTTCGAGCGCCTCGCTGAGATCGCCCACAACGAGGAGAGCGTCACCCTCGAACACATCAACGGGAAGGTCTGGGTCCACAAGGTGACCGACGGAGCTCACGGCGGGATCCTCATGTGGCTGATGCGCCAGTTCATGGCGCACCGTCCCGACCTGGATCTCAATGTCACCGGGCAAGGGCTGAAGATCGACCCTTACCGGAAGGGACGCGCACGCCCCGACGGAATCCTCGCCCCGGTCGGCCATTTCGACCAGTCGGGGGAATGGGCCGACCCCGACGGTATTCTCGCGGTCGCCGAGGTGACTTCCTGGGACGCTGACACGCACGCCCGTGACAGGGTGGAAAAGCCCGCCGCCTATGCCGACAGCGGCATCAGCGTGTATCTGCTGGTGGACCGCGAGGCCGACACCGTGGTGGTGTACTCCCGGCCTGTTGGCGGCAGGTACCTGGACCGGTCGGAACACCCCTACGGGGAAGCGGTCGAGATCCCGGGGACCGGGGTCGTCCTGGACACCGAGGGGCTCAAGCGCTTCGCCCGCTGAACCTCTCCACGCTCCGGCTCCTGCTCCGCTCCGTGTATGCCGGCGAGGGGCGGCGAGTGGTGGACGTTCCCGGACTCGAACTCCCCGTCGCCTGGCGGCTGGTGACCAGCCGGGGACCGTACGCCCTTGACGGTGAACTGGACCTGATGGGCGGGCACCGCACGGACGTCCTGGTCACCAAGGACTCCGGCGGCACCTACACCTGGCCGAAGATGGAGGCCGCGCGGCTGCTCGGCGTCCCGGTCGTGGTGGTGCGGCGCCCACCGGGCCCGCCCGGCGTCCCCACCGTCCACGACGTGGAGACCGCGTTCGACTGGGTGACCGCCCTGGGGTGACACGGGAGCGGGCCGCGAACGAGGACCGTCCGCGTTGGTCCGTGCCCACCCGCGTGATCTTGCTCTTGGTGGCACTGTGGGACGTCGACAGTGCCACCAGGAGCAAGATCAACGCTAAAGGAAGGCTCCTGATCCACATCCGCCCCGTTTCCGGTCGCCGCACCGCGACGCCCCGGGCGTGCGGGACCCGGGCCGGGTCACGGCTCCCCTACCGGGTCTCGCAGAAGGACCGCCGGTAGGCGCCCGGCGTCGTGCCGAAGCTCGTCCGGAACCGGCGGCGCAGGTTCACGGCCGAGACCAGTCCGACCCGGGTGGCGATGGCCTCCACCGGAAGGTCGGTCTGTTCCAACAGCACCCGTACCGTGTCGAGGCGCCGACGGAGCAGCCACTGCCCCGGGCTGGTGCCGAGCTGCTCGGTGAACCTGCGGGAGAGGGTTCGGCGGGACACCCCGGCGCGTTCGGCGAGCCGGCCGAGGGTCAGCCGGGTGTCGAGCCGGGACACGGCCCAGTCCAGCAGCGGCGCCAGCGAATCGCCCGCCTCGGACGGGACGGACCGCACGGCGTACTGGAGCTGGTTCCCCTCCCGGTGCGGTGGCAGCACCATGTGCCTGGCGACTTGGGCCGCGTACGCCGCACCGTGGTCACGGCGTACCAGATGCAGGTACAGGTCGATGCCCGCGCCGGTCCCGGCGCTGGTCGCCACGTCGCCGTGGTCCACGTAGAGCACGTCCGGATCCACCCGCACCTCGGGGAAGGCGGAGGCGAGTCGGGTGGCGTGGCGCCAGTGCGTGGTGGCGCGGCGGCCGTCGAGAAGCCCGGCCTGGGCGAGGATGAACGCCCCCGTGCAGGCGGCCACGATCCTCGCCCCACGCCCGTGGGCGGCCCGCAACGCCTCGGTGACGGCCGACGGCACCGGTGCGCCGGGCGGCTGTCGGCCCGGGACGACCACGGTGTCCGCCTCCTCCAGGGCCGCCAGACCCGTGTCGACGAGCATCGAGTAACCGGCGGTGGTCCCCACCGGGCCGGGGCGCTCGGCGCAGATCCGGAAGTCGTAGCGGGCCGGGGCATCCGGCGCGGCCATGCCGAAGACCTCGGTGGCACAGGCGAGTTCGAAGGGTGACTGGGGCGGGTTGAGCAGTGCCACTACCCGGTGGAGGCTCATGGCACGAATGTACCCATGAGTGTCTTCCCAGAGTCTTTGCCCGTGGGCCGCTCTCGGCCACAGTGGTCCCATGAACGGAACCACCGAGACGGTTGTGCAGAGGGCGGAAGCCCGGATCGAGGGCGGGGCTGTCAGTTACGTGACAGCGGGACGGGAGGGCCCGGCCGTGCTGTTGCTGCACGGGACCTACTGGAGCCGGGCCTGGCTTCCGGTGCTGCGTCCCCTCGCGGAGGCGGGGCTGCGGCCCTTCGCACTCGACTTCCCCGGGCTCGGGCGTTCGGCGGGCGAGCTCGACCTGGAAACGGCCGCCGTCCCGGCCCTCGCGGACCGGGCGGCGGAGTTCGCGTCCGCACTGGGGATCTCCGGGCCCGTCGCCGTCGCGGGACATGACATCGGCGGCGCCGTCGCCCAGCACCTTCTGGTCCACGGCCGGACGGAGGTGTCCAGGCTGGCCCTGGTCAACTCGGTCACCTACGACTCCTGGCCGGTACCCGGTGTGGCCCGGTTCAGGGACCCGGAGGTCGTCGCGGCGACCACCGCCGACGAGTTCCTCGCCGCACGTCGCCGGGCCGTGACGACGGCGCTGGCCGGTGCCGCCACCGAGCAGCTGGTCGCCGACTACCTGGACCCGCTGGCCGACCCGCGGGTCCAACGCTCCTGGATGGCCCTGGCGGGCGCGGCCGACAACCGCCACACCCTCGACCTCGTCCCCGGACTACGGCGGTCCACGGTGCCCAAGCTGCTGGTCTGGGGCGAGGACGACGGTTTCCAGCGGGTGGAGTACGCCGAGCGGTTCGCCTCGGAGATCCCGCGGAGCACACTCGTCCGCATCCCGGAAGCGGGCCACATCCCCATGGAGAACGACTCCGCGCGGACGGCCCGTGCCCTCATCGACTTCTTCGCGGAGTAAGCGGTCCCACCGAGCCGCCGGGCCGGGAACCGGCCTCCGAGCCGCATGAGCTGACTCCGCCCGGTGGCCCCGGGGCCACCGGGCCGGTCGGACACGGTCCGGGGCGGAGCCGCTCGGCCGGTCGTCCCGCTACGCCCCGGCCAGGGCGGCGAGCAGGCGCCGGGTGGTGTCCGGCGGGCGTACGGCCACACGCACCCAGGAGGTGTCGAGTCCGGGGAAGGTGTCGGCCCGCCGCACCGCGACGCCCTGATCGCGCAGGCGCGCGTGGACTCCCTCCCCCGCCCTCACCAGGACGAAGGGCGCACGGGACGGCACGAACTCCAGGCCCGCCTCCCGTAGCCCGGATTCGAGGAGCCCGCGCCAGCCGTCCAGCGTCCGGGCCCGCTCCAGCGCCTCGGGAGCCGCCCCCTCACCCGTGCAGGCGACGGTGGCGGCGATGGCGGGCGCGGACACCGACCACGGCGTCTGCGCCCGGCCCAGCTCGCCCACCGCGGCCTCGTCCCCCACGGCGTATCCGGCCCGGATGCCCGGGATCGTCCAGTGCTTGGTGAGGCTGCGCAGTACCACCAGCCCCTCGATCCGCTCGCCGGCCAGGGACTCCGGCTCGCCCGGCACGGCGTCCATGAACGCCTCGTCGACGACGACCAGCCGTCCGGGCCGGCACAGCCGGCGCAGTGCCGTGGCCGGGTGCAGGACACCGGTGGGGTTGGTGGGATTGCCGACCACCACCAGGTCCGCGTCGTCGGGAACGGCCGCCGGGTCGAACGCGAAGCCGTCCTCGGCCGTGCAGAGCACGGCCGTGACGGTGTGTCCGGCCTGTTCCAGGGCGGCGTGCGGCTCGGTGAACTGGGGGTGCACCACCACCGGGTTCCGCCACGGCCGCAGCCGCGCGAGCAGGGTGAACGCCTCCGCCGCGCCCGCCGTCGGCAATGCCTCGGCGGGCCGACGGGCGTGGCGGCGGGCGATCGCGGCGCGGGCCGGCTCCGGGTCGGGGTAGACGGCGGCGTGGGCCAGGCTCTCGTGCAGGGCCCGGTCGAGCCAGGCGGGACGTTCGCCGGCGTAGACGTTGACGGCGAGGTCCAGCAGTCCGTCGCGCGCCTCGGCGTCGCCGTGGTGCCGCAGCGGATCGGCCGCCCCGTCGGCGACGGCTCCCGGGCGGGCTGGGGCCGGAGGCTCACCGTACGAGGGAGGCGCCGCGGCCGGAGGCCGCCCGTCGAGGGCGGTGGAGGGTGACGAAGAGGGGGACCCCGCGGCCGCAGGCCGTCCGTTGAGGGAGGTGGAGGGCGACGGGCGGGAGGGCTCCCCGGCCCGCGCGAAGCACCCCGTGGGGCGGTGGCGGACCGGCCCGGAACCGGGGTCGGCGCCCTCAGTGCCAGGACCGGGGGCGGCACGCACGGCATCGGCGAAGCGTGCGGCGAGCTTCGGGTGTCCGGCCCAGTGGACGTGGAGGTAGGAGGCGTGCAGCGTCGGTGAGGCGAAGCCCTCCGGCACCCCGTCGATGTCCCACGCCGGGCAGGCACCGGAGGCGCCGGGGGTGGTGCCGGTGCGGTGGAACTCGTGGCCGGTGACCCTCTCCCCGGCCCGGGTCAGCAGGGTGTCCCCGGGCGAGGTCGCCTCGGGGTAGCGCAGGGTGAGCCGCTCCGTCATCCGGGCGTGGGCGGGGACGGCCCCGGCCATGGGCGCGCCGTCGAGCGACTCGGCGAGGTAGAGCAGGCCCGCGCACTCGGCGACGGTCGGCACCCCGCCCCGTACCGCGTCGCGCAACTCGGCCATCAGGCTCCGGTTGGCGGCGAGCCGGCCGGCGTACACCTCGGGGAAGCCTCCGCCGAGGTAGACGCCCCGGGTGCCGGCGGGCAGTTCGGTGTCGTTGAGCGGGTCGAAGCCGACGACCTCGCATCCGGCGGCGGTGAGCAGCTCCTCGGTCTCCGCATAGCGGAAGGTGAAGGCCCGGCCGCCCGCCACCGCGACCACCGGCCGCCGGTCCGTCGCGGCTGGTGCGGGTGGTGGGGCTGGTGCGTTCAACGCGTGTGCCGGATTCCAGGGCCGGGCGTCCAGGGCGGGCGCGGAGCGGGCCAGGGAGAGCAGTGCGTCCAGGTCCACCTGGCGCGCGACGTGCTCTCCGAGCCGTTCGACCACGTGTGCCGACTCCGCCCTCTCGGACGCGGGGACGAGCCCGAGGTGCCGGGCCGGGCTGGCGAGCCGCTCGTCGCGGTGGACCACGCCGAGGACGGGCAGTCGTGTGGCCCGGGTGATCTCGGCGACGTTCCGTGCCGAGCCCGCCTGGTTGAGGATCACGCCGACGACCTCGACCGCCGGGTCGTACGCGGCCATTCCCGCCACCAGCGCGCCCACCGAACGGGACATCCGGGACACGTCCACGACGAGTACCACCGGCGTCCGGGTCAGGGCTGCGACGTGCGCGGACGAGGCGAACCCGTCGGTTCCGATCCGCCCGTCGTGCAGGCCCATCACGCCCTCGACGACGGCGACGTCGGTGCCGCGCGCCCCGTGCAGGAGCAGCGGCGCCACCCGCTCCTCCCCGACCAGGTGGGGGTCGAGGTTGCGGCCGGGGCGTCCGGTGGCGAGGGCGTGGTAGCCGGGGTCGATGTAGTCGGGGCCCACCTTGTGGCCGCTCACCGCGTGCCCGGCGTCACGGAGTGCGGCCATCAGCCCGGTCGCGACCGTGGTCTTGCCCTGCCCGGTCATGGGGGCGGCGATCATCAGCCGGGGCAGGACCCCTGCCCCGGAAGCCGCCGGGGACCTCACCACTCGATCCCCCGCTGGCCCTTCCGCCCGGCGTCCATGGGGTGTTTGACCTTCGTCATCTCCGTGACGAGGTCGGCGGCTTCCACCAGCCGCGGGTCGGCCCGGCGGCCGGTGATCACCACGTGCTGTCGGCCGGGACGGTCCCGGAGTGCGGCCACCACGTCCTCGACGTCGATCCAGCCCCAGTTGACCGGGTAGGTGAACTCGTCGAGGATGAGCAGGTCGTGCGTCTGGTCGGCGAGCCGCCGCTTGATCTCCTCCCAGCCCTCGACCGCGTCCGCGGCGTGGTCCTCGGTACTGCCCTTGCGGCGGCTCCACGACCAGCCGGAGCCCATCTTGTGCCACTCGACCGGACCGCCCTCGCCGGTCTCCTCGTGGAGCCGGCCCAGGCGCTCCAGCACGGTCTGCTCGCCGATGCGCCACTTCGCCGACTTGACGAACTGGAACACCCCGATCCGCCAGCCCTGGTTCCAGCCGCGCAGCGCGAGGCCGAACGCGGCGGTCGACTTGCCCTTGCCGTCACCGGTGTGGACGGCGAGCAGCGGCTGGTTGCGGCGCTGCCGCGTGGTGAGCCCGTCGTCGGGAACGACGAGCGGTTGTCCCTGAGGCATCAGGCGGCCCTCTCTCGTACGGCGCTGCCCAGCGCGTCCGCGCTGACCTCGCCGACGGGCATGTGGTCGGCGCCCAGCCGGGCGGCCAGGCGGGCGGCGAGGCCGAGGCGCAGCGGGCCGGACTCGCCGTCCACCACGACGGTGGTGACGCCCAGTCCGGCGACGTGGTCGGCGGCGGCCATCGCACGGCCGACGGCACCTGGCCCGCCGGTGGCCCGGCCGTCGGTGACGACGAGGAGGAGCGGGCGCAGCCTCGGGTCCCGCAGGCGTTCGCGCCGAAGGACGCGGGCCGCCTCCGTCAAGCCCTCGGCGAGCGGGGTGCGCCCTCCGGCGGGCAGCTCGTCGAGGCGGGCCGCGGCGGTGTCCACGGAGCGGGTCGGCGGCAGCACGAGTTCGGCGCCGCTCCCCCGGAAGGTGACCAGGCCGACCTTGTCGCGGCGCCGGTAGGCGTCGAGGAGGAGGGAGAGGACCGCGGTCTTGACCTCGGTCATGCGTCTGCGCGCGGCCATGGAGCCGGAAGCGTCGACGCAGAACAGGATCAGGTTGGTCTCCTGGCCCTCACGGACCGCGACGCGCAGGTCGCGGGGGTGGAGTCGCAGCCGGCCGCCGTCCCGGGGCCGGGACGCGGCGGCCCGCACGGTCTCGCCCAGGTGGAGCGAGCCGCCGGATCCCCGGCCGGGCGCGGTGGAGCCGATCCGGCGGCCCCGAACGCCGACGGCGCGGCTGCGTCTGCCGTCGGCCCCCTCCCCGGAGCCCCGCGCGGTGAGCAGCCGGGTCCGGTAGGGCGCGGCGGCCGTGGCCGGGGCCCGGGCCGGGGAACCGCCGGCGGGTTGGGGGCGGGACTCCTGGGCGTCGCCGTCGGAACCGATCGGTTCCCGCTCGGCGGACGCGGGTTCCCGCTCGGCGGGTGACGAAGGCTCTCCCCGGCCGTCCGGCTCGCCGCCCGAGGTCTCGGCGGGGTCCTCGGTCTCCGACGGGCCGCCGGCGTCGGAGGGACCGTCGGATTCGGACGGGCCACCGGAGTCGGCGGGGTCGTCGGCCCCTCCGGGGCCCGGCGGCTCCGGGGGGTCGGGCGGCGGTTCCTCGTCGCCCAGGATCCGGTCGAGGAGGTCCTCGTCGAGTCCCGGCGCGTCGAACGGGTTGCGCCGGCACCGGTGCGGCAGGGCGAGCGTGGCGGCGCGGCGGATGTCGGCCCGGGTGACCGAGGTCCGGCCCTCCCAGGCCGCGTGCGCCACCGCCGTGCGCGCGGTGACGATGTCGGCCCGCAGGCCGTCCACGTCGTAGGCCGCGCACACCTCGGCGATCTTCAGCAGCGCGGCCTCCGACAGCCGCACCCGCCCGAGTGCCTTCCTGGCCAGGGCGATGCGTTCGGCGAGGGCCTCCTCGGCCTCGCGGTAGCGCCCGGCGAAGGCGTCGGCGTCGGCGTCGTGGGCCATGCGCCTGCGGACCACCTCGGCGCGGACCTCCGGCTCGCGCGGCGCGGCGACCTCCGCGGTGAGCCCGAACCGGTCGAGGAGCTGCGGCCGCAGTTCGCCCTCCTCGGGGTTCATCGTGCCGATGAGCAGGAACCGGGCCGCGTGCTCCACGGAGAACCCGTCGCGTTCCACGGTCACCCGGCCGGTCGCGGCGGCGTCGAGGAGGAGGTCGACCAGGTGGTCGTGGAGCAGGTTGACCTCGTCGACGTAGAGGAGCCCGCGGTGGGCCCGGGCCAGCAGGCCGGGCTCGTAGGCGACCCTGCCGTGCGTGAGCGCCTGTTCCAGGTGCAGGGAGCCGAGGACCCGGTCCTCGGTGGCGCCGACGGGCAGTTCGACGAGCCGCACCGGGCGGCTCTCCACGGCCGTGCCGGGTTCGAAGGGTCCGTCCGGCGACCGCTGCGCCGGGTCTGCGGGGTCCACGGAGAACCGGTCGCCCTGGTAGACGTCCACGGGCGGGAGGAGGGAGGTGAGGGCCCGGACGGCGGTGGACTTGGCCGTGCCCTTCTCCCCGCGCACCAGGACGCCGCCGATCTCCGGCGAGACGCTGGTGAGGACGAGGGAGAGGCCCAGGTCGTCGAGCTGTTCGGCGTCGCAGCCGACGATCGCGGAGAAGGGGTAGTGCGACGTGCGCAATGGCATGTGAGGCTCCCGCTCGTTTCGCCATCCGTAAGGGGCGGGCGCGAGGCCGGTCTTCGGACTTGCCGGGTCCTCCTGTACGGAGGCTCGGTTCACCGCAGCGGGCCTGTGCCGGAGTCTCACCGGGCTTCCCAGATTCTCCCCTCCCGCCGTCCCCACCGTTTCCGATGGCTGGGCCGTTGGGGCACCTCGTGCCTGTGGCCGCCACGATAACGTCACGGCCATGAAGGACGACACCCGCCCTCCCCTCCCGGAGGCCGCTCCGCCGCGAGACGGGACACCACCGACGGACACCCGCGGCGCGGCGCCCCCTCCTACGAGCCCCTCTCCCACGGCACCCGGGACGGGGATCACCGTCGTCGGTATCGGCGCCGACGGCTGGCCCGGCGTGCCCGAGCGGCTGCGCCGGACCGTCCTGGACGCGGACGTGGTGCTGGGCGGCCGCAGGCACCTGGCGATGCTGCCCGGCCGGCCCGGGCAGCGCCGGGAGGCCTGGCCCTCTCCCCTGCGGGAGGGCCTGCCGTCCCTGCTCGCCTCCCTCGGCGGCGCCTCCGCGGTCGCGCTCGCCTCCGGCGACCCCCTCGTGTCCGGTGTCGGCACCACGCTGGTCGAACTGCTGGGCGCGGACGCCGTGCGGGTGGAGCCGTCCGTCTCCTCCGTCGCCCTGGCCCGCGCCCGGATGGGCTGGCCCGCGGAGCGGTGTGCGGTGGTGGGCCTGGTCGGGCGCGATCCCCGCCTGCTCCTGCGGGAGCTGGCGCCCGGTCACCGCGTCCTGGTGCTCTCCTCGGACGGGGACACTCCAGCGGCGGTCGCCGCCCTGTTGGCCGGCGCCGGCTACGGCGCCAGCCGCATGACCGTGCTGGGCGACCTGGGCTCGGACTCGGAGTCCCGCCTGGAGACCACGGCGGACGGCTGGCTGGGGACGGCTCCTCCCGGGAGGGTGCCCGCGCTGCACGTGCTGGCCCTGGAGCTCGCCGGCCCGTCCGGGTACGGCCTGGTCCCGGGGCTGCCCGACGACGCGTTCGAGCACGACGGGCAACTGACCAAGAGGGACCTGCGCGCCTCGGCGCTGGCCCGGCTGGCGCCCTCACCGGGGCGGCACCTGTGGGACGTGGGCGCGGGCGCCGGGTCGGTCGGCGTCGAGTGGATGCGGACCCACCCGACCTGCGCCGCCACTGCGGTGGAGGCCGACGCCGAGCGTGCCGCGCGGATCAGCCGCAACGCGGGCCGCCTCGGCGTCCCCGGGCTGCGCGTGGTCACCGGCCGCGCGCCGGACGCGTTGGAGGGCCTGCCCGAACCCGACGCGGTGTTCCTCGGCGGCGGCGCGACCCGTCCGGGCGTACTCGACACCTGCCTGCGCGCGCTACGGCCGGGCGGTCGGCTCGTGGTGCACGGGGTGACGCTGGAGACCGAGCACCTGCTCGCGGACGCCTACCGGCGCCACGGAGGGGAGCTGACCCGTGTCGCCGTCGAGACCACCGCGCCCGTCGGCACGTTCACCGGCTGGACGCCCGCCCGCACGGTCACCCAGTGGTTCCTGGCGGTGCCGTCCTGAACCTCCGCTCGCCTTGGCTCGTGCTCGGGTGCCGCAGGTACGGGGACCCGTCGGCACCCTCGCCACCCCCAGCGGCGCGGGACCGGGTTCACCGGACGAACCCCGGTGGCCGGCCGGGTACGTTGCCGGTGTGACCGGAGCGCTCCCACTCCGGATGATCTTGTGCTTACAGCGAGTCCGGGCGCCGAAGCGGGCTGTAAGTACAAGACCACGGCTCACGGGGCGAGCCGGTGAACCTGTCCGGGCACCGCGCTAGTCGCCGAACCGGGGGCGGGCCGGATCGTAGAGGTGGGACTCACCGCCCGTCGCGGGGTCGAGCGCCCGCCCCACGAGGATCACCGCCGCCTGCCGGAACCCGGCCTCCTCCACCGCGTCGGCGATGGTGGAGACCGTGCCGCGCAGCACCGCCTCACCCGGCTGGCTGGCCCGGTGGACGACGACGACCGGGCAGTCGCCGCCGTACTCGGGCCCGATCTGCGCCATCAGCTCCCGCACCCGCCTGATCGCCAGGTGCAGCACCAGCGTGGCCCGGGTCGCCGCGAACGCCGCCAGTGACTCCGTGTCCGGCATGGCGGTCGAACGGGCCTGGGTCCGGGTCAGCACCACCGACTGGGCCACCAGCGGCACGGTCAGCTCCCGCCCCGCCAGCGCCGAGGCGGCCGCGTACGCGGGCACCCCGGGCGTGACGTCCCACGGGACACCGTGCGCGTCGAGCCGGCGGGTCTGCTCGGCGAGCGCCGAGTAGAGCGACGGATCACCGGAGGTGAGCCGGACGACGTCCCGGCCCGCGGCGTGCGCGGCGACCAGGTGCTCGGTGATGCGGTCGAGGTCCAGGCCCTGGGTGTCCACCGGTTCGGCGCCGGGCGCGCAGTGGGTGAGGACCTCCGGGTCCAGGTACGTGCCGGGGTACAGCACCACGTCGGCCTCGGCGAGCATCCGCGTGGCGCGGACCGTCAGCAGGTCGGCGGCTCCGGGCCCCGCCCCCACGAAGTGCACGGTCACGGCTTCACCCACCTGGGGGTCCAGACACGCCCCGTCCCGGAGACCCGGGTGCCGGACGCGCCGACGATCAGCAGGCAGCGCATGTCGATGGCGGCCGGGTCGAGTTCCCCGAGGGTGGTCACCGTCAGGGACTCGCCGTCCCGTCCGACGTCCCGGCCGACGACGACCACGGTGTCGGGCTCGCGGTGCTCCAGCAGGATCCGGCGGGCGGTGACGATCTGCTCGGTCCGGGACCGGGACGCCGGGTTGTAGACGGCCAGCGCCAGGTCGGCCCCGGCGACGGCGCGCAGCCGCCGCTCGACCACCTCCCACGGTTTGAGGCGGTCCGAGAGGCTCATCACCGCGAAGTCGCCGCCGACCGGAGCGCCCGCCCGGGCCGCGACCGCCTGGACGGCGCTGATCCCCGGCAGCACCCGGACGGGCACGTCCCGGTAGCCGGGGTCCTCGGCCGCCTCGAACACGGCGGTGGCCATGCCGAAGACGCCGGCGTCCCCGCCGGAGACCACGGCGACGCGTTCGCCGTCCCTGGCCAAGTCGAGGGCGAACCGGGCGCGCTGGAGCTCGACGGTGTTGCCGGAGGCGTGCCGGGTGAGTCCGGAGCGCTGCGGGACCCGGTCGACGTAGGGGGCGTAGCCCACCACGTGGTCCACCTCGGCGAGCGCCTCGGAGGCCTCGGGGGTGAGCCAGTGCCCGGGACCGGGGCCCAGGCCGACGACCAGCAGTTCGGCCGCCGGTTCGACGGGCTCGGGGGCCGTCGGCGTCGCCGCGTCGCTCCGCCGGGACCGCTTGCCGTTGCGGCTGTCACCGGTGACCAGCACCAGGGAGAAGTAGGGCACCGTCTCCGGGTCGACCTCCGCGACCGGCAGCCGCCGCTCCCCCTCCATCGAGGCGCGTTCCACGTACACCGCGTGCTCCAGCCGCCCGGCCGCCTCCAGGGCGCTGCGGACGGCCGGGAAGGTCCGGCCCAGCTTCATGATCACGGCCGCGTCGGTGTCCGCCAGGCGGCGGGCCAGTTCCGGTTCGGGCAGGGTGCCGGGCAGCACGGTGAGCACGTCGGTCTGCCGGGCCAGCGGGGCCGCCGCGGCGGCGGTGAACGCCGGGACCCCGGGCACGATCTCGGTCTCGTACCGCTCGGACAGCCGGTCGTGCATGTACATGTACGACCCGTAGAACAGGGGGTCGCCCTCGGAGAGCAGGACGACGTCGAGGCCGGCGTCGAGGTGGGCGGCCAGCCGCGCGGCGGACTCCTCGTAGAAGTCGGCCAGCGCACCCGCGTAACCGCCCGGGTGGTCGGTCGTCCCGGTGGTCACCGGGTAGGTGAGCTGTTCCTCGACGGCCGAGTCCGGGATCAGGGCGTCGGCGATGCGGCGGGCGTTGGACTGCTTGCCGGCTCCGGCGTGGTAGGCGACGACGTCGGCTCCGGCGATGAGCCTGGCCGCCTTGAGGGTGACCAGCTCGGGATCACCGGGTCCGACGCCGACACCGTGGAAACGACCGGTCACTCCTCCTCCTTGGCGAGTGCGTTGAGGGCCGAGGAGGTCATCGCGGAGCCTCCGCGGCGACCATGGGTGGTCACGTAGGGGATGTCGGCGCCGTGCCGGTCGGCGAACTGCGCCAGCGCCTGCTTGGACTCGGCTGCGCCGACGAAGCCGACCGGGCAGCCGACGATCGCGGCCGGGCGCGGGGCGCCGTCGGCCAGCATCTCCAGCAGGTGGAAGAGGGCGGTGGGCGCGTTGCCGACCGCGACCACGGCGCCGTCGAGCAGCGGCTCCCACAGGGACACCGCGGCCGCGGTGCGGGTGGTGCCCCACTCCCGGGCGAGGCCGGGGACCCGCTCGTCGCCGAGGAGGCAGAGCACCTCGTTGCCGCTCGGCAGGCGGTTCCTGGTCACGCCGGCGGCCACCATGGTGGCATCGCACAGGATCGGCGCACCGGCCTGGAGGGCCGAGCGCGCCGCGGGGACCAGGTCGGGGTGGACGAACAGGTCGTCGGCGAGGTCGACCTGGCCGGTGCCGTGGATCATCCGCACGGCGAGCCGTTCCGCGTTGGCGGGCAGGTGGCCGAGCCGGGCCTCGCGCCGGATGACGGCGAAGGAGTCGGTGTAGATGGCGGGCCCGTCGTCGACGTACTCGTAGTGCCGGTTCGGCCGGCGCGGGGTGGTCACCGTGCGCCTCCGGGGACGAGAACGCCGCGCCACGGCGTGACGACGAGTTCGCCGGGGCCCGCGGCGACCGCCTCGTCGGCGAGCGCCTCGGCGGCGGACCGGTCCAGGCCGTCGTCGGGTACGGGAACGTGCCGTGCGCCTTCGGGCAGCGGGCCGTACGGCAGCGGCGGAGCGGGGTCCGGCAGCCGCGGGTCCGGTGGCACCGGGTCGGTCAGCGGCGGCGTGAGCTCGGTGACGTGCCACGGCGCGGTGGGGCCGTCACCGCGCCGCTCCAGGAACTCGTCGGCCAGCCGTACGAGCGCCTCGGCTGCCTCGCCGAGCGGCGTCGGCGGGCCCCAGCCCTCCCCGACCCGCAGTTGGGCGACGTGTGCGTCGAGGGCGACGAGGCCCAGGTCGCAGGAGCGCTCGACCAGGTCACCGCGTCCGTCGTCCAGGACGAACAGGAAGCGTCCTGGAAGGGCGGCGCGGTGCGGTGCGGCGCACAGCAGCCCGTCCAACGCGGCGGCGACGGGACGCAGATCCGCCCTCCCGCCCCTCATCCCCGACGGACGGTCTCCGGACGCGGCGCCCCCCTCGTCTCGGGAGCCCTCGCCCCCGGCCCACCCGTCCGCCAGGCCCGTGCACGGGGAGACCATCACGTTGCGGACCAGCTCGTGGGTGGGCGAGGGCAGCAGACCGGTCCGCTCAAGGGCCCGGAGCGCTTCGGGGGCCAGCCGCCCGTCACGCCCGGGCAGGGCGCGCAGCTGCACGTTGGCCCGGCCGGTGACATGGATCCGTCCGGCGCCGTACTCGTCGGCCACGGCGGCCAGGGCACGCAGCGAGCGGGCCGGGATCCGACCGCCGACGAGCCGGAGCCGGACCAGCAGCCCGTCGTCGGCGGGCCAGGGCCGCAGGGCTCCGGGGCAGCGGTCGCGCCGGGCGCGGAGGGCGGAGGATGGGGGTTCCGTCGGGGACATGCGCGTCCTTCGGGTCAGGGCCCGTTCGCGGGGCCGCGGACGACCTGGCGGCCCGTCACCGCCAGCGCCAGCAGGTCTTCGGACTCGGGCTCGACCGGTGCGGAGCGCCTTCCCGGAGCGATGCTCCAGTGGCTGTCCCGGGAAAGCGTTCCCGGGGCGTGCCCCGCCCGTCACCCTCACCGCTGCGCGTCAGTCCCGGATTCCCACCGGGTTCCCTGCTCCACGGGGTGGAGTTCGACTGGCCCGACGAGGGTAGTACCCCGCCCCCTCCCCTCCTGACCCAGGGTCCCACCATCTCGCGCGAGGGCATGGCAAGGGGCGGACCGCGGCGCCCTGCCGTGGTCGTCCACGGCGGGTTTCCACGGCCCGCCCCGCCGGCCGCGCACGGCCGTCGAACGTGTTCGGAGGGGTCCGTTCAGGAGTTGCGGCCGGAGCCCCAGGGAACGGTCGGCTGGAGCACGGCCTCGGTCAGGGCCTGGGAGCGCAGGTGGGTGATCTCCTGGTATTCGGGATCGGCGACCATACGGCTGAACGTCTCCCGGTCGGGGTAGCGGACGAGCAGTACCGCGTCCCAGTCCTGCCCGTCCTCGGCGACCAGGGGCGTCGCGCCGTCACCGGCGTAGACCAGCTCGGCGCCGTACTTCTTCAGGAAGCGGGCGGTCCGCCGCGAGTACTCCTCGTACGAGGAGCGGCCGTCCGGAGCGAATCGCAACAGGTTGAGCATGACGAAGGGACCGCCCGGGTCCTCCTTCAACATGTCCGCGAGCGCGGATCCTGTGGGGTCGACAGCCATCGCTGACTCCTTGGGTGGTCGAGGGGTGCGAGAAGCGTGGGCGTACCACGGCCGCCATGGTAACCGACTGGTCGGTATGCGCCGTTGGCGGGTTCGTCCACGTCTTCGCCGCGACGCCCCGGACGCTCCCCTCCCCCGAGATCCGCCTCCACCGAACACCGTCGGTGGGCACCGGCGCCCGTTCTCTCCGTGGGACCGCTCGGGTGCGATGGGAACGGCGCAGGCCCGGCACCACTGCCCTCGCGGAACCGCCTCCGGAGCCGGCCCTCCGGGTGCCGCCGGGACGCGACCGTATGATGTCCGGATGATCCCCCGGCCTCTGCCCGCCCGCGCTCTTCTGGCCTCCTTCCTCGTTCTGGCCGCCGTCCACCTGGCTGTCCAGCTGCTGGGCCCCGAGGCCTGGTCGCGACCGACCCAGGTCCTCCTCATGCCGGCCCTGGCCCTGATGGTGCTCGCCGCCACGGAACGGCCCCGGTCCCGGCTGGTGGTGCTGGTGCTGGCGGCCCTGGTCTTCTCCTGGCTCGGCGACGCCCTCCCCGCGCTGGCGGAGGGCGACACCGCCTTCCTCCTGATGGTGGCGGGTTTCCTGGTCGCGCAGGTGGTGTACGTGTGCGCCTTCTGGCCGTACCGGGCCGAGAGCGTGCTCCACCGCCGCCGGTGGCTGCTGGTGCCCTACGCCGGTGCCGTGGCCGCCCTGATGTGGGTGTGCGTCCCGCACACCGGCGTCCTGCTGGTTCCCGTCCTGCTGTACGGGCTGGTGCTGGGGCTGATGGCGGTCGTGTCCACCGGGGTCAACACCTGGACGGCGGTCGGCGGAGCCCTGTTCCTGGCCTCCGACTCCCTCATCGCCCTGCGGTCCTTCGTCCCGGGCCTGGACGTTCCGCAGGGCGGGTTCTGGGTGATGGCCACCTACCTCGCGGCACAGGCGCTCATCGTCCTCGGCGTCCTGAGACGGGTACGCACCCCCGACCTGTCCCGGAGTGCCGTCTGAGGAGGCTTTCCGTCCGCCCGGTGCCCGGCCACCGGCCTCCGGCGGACGGTCTCACGGACACGGCCCTCGCTGTGGACGCACCGGCGCACACCTGCTTGCGCGCCGGGCCGAACGCACACGCCCACAGTGCGAACACGCGGCGCCCTCGGGCGAGGCGGCCCGTCGCCCGACCGCCGCGGCGCTCTAGCGGGTCTCCTCCAGAACCGCCCTGGCCGCCCTGTCGGCCTTCACCGTTCCGGTGACCAGACATGCCATCAGGGCGGTGTACTCCGCGGCCGCGACGGCCCAGACGACGGGGAGGAGGGCGTCGACCGCCATGGACACGAGGACGGACACGACCGTGGCCGCCCCGGCGACGTATCCGGCGCGCACGGTGGCCGTGAGCCAGGGCACCGCTGCCAGGTGCCCCTCCCTCCACGCACGGTCCGACGAGAGGGTGGCCCCCGTCCTCAGGCCGATGAGGACGTTCCTGTCCAGGGCACCGCCCACGGCGGAGTTCCTGACGTGGTGCACCGCTCCCGCGGCGACGACGAGCCCGAAGGCCAGGGTGAGGAGTCCGACCGCTTCCTCCATGGACACGCCCTCCCCACCGCTGTCCCGGTTCCGGGCTGGAGACGGTACCGGAAGGCGCCGTCTCTTCGCACCCCTCCCGCCCGGCCGCCCCAGGAGGGCCCCGGACGCCTCCTGGCGCGCTCCTCACGAAAGAGCCGCGTCATCCCCGACCAGGCCTGTGGACAACCCGATCCGGCCGCGTCCGCGCGCCCATACTCGGAGAATGCCCTCCTCACACGCCCACGCCCTGCTGTCCGCCCTCCTGAACGACCTGCCCGGCGAGCACCACGTCCTCACCCTGCACACCCGGCACGCGATGAGCACGGCCGTCGAACGTCGCGGGGAGGACTTCGCCGTCGAGCACCCGCCAGTGGTGGAGCGGTTGTGCGACGCCCTCACCGACGGCGGCGCCGCGGCGGTGGTGCTGCGCAGCTTCACCGACCAGGTCTCCCACACCCTTCCCGACGGGGCCGGTGTCCCCGTCAAGCTGGTCCGCGGCTGGAGGGTCGCCGACCGGGACCTGGTGCCCCTCGACGAGGCGCAGATGTTCGACGCCCACTGCACCGACGCCGCCTCGGGTGAGCCCATCCCGCCCGAGCGGGGTGTCGTGTACACGGACGCACCCGCGGTCGACCTCACGGTCTTCCACGGCACGTGAGGCTCGCGGCGCCGCGGCGACCCCACCGGATCCCACCGGGGGAACGCGGCCCTCTCACGTCCGCGTCGCGGCGGCGAGGCCGCCGGACGGGGCCTCGGCGAGCGAGATCACAGCGCTGAGCATGGCGGCGGCGTCGAGGAGGGCCCGGGAGCGCGCCACGATGCTCGCGTCCCGGTCCGCCAACGCGGCCCTGACATCCGTCAGCCGGTGCCCACCGCGCAGGTCCGGCATCAGGGTGCGGAGGGCGTCGACGCGGTATCCGGCGCTGCGCAGCTGGTGGACGATCCGGGCGTCCCGGACCTGGGCCGGGGAGTACCTCCGCGTTCCCCGCGTGGAGACGCGGTCGGGGACGGCCAGGCCCTCGGCGTCCCAGTGCCGCAGTGTCGAGGGGCGTACCCCGAGCGCGGCGGCGAGCTCGGAGACGCCCATCGAGTCCGACGCGCGCACGTCCTCGATCGGCTCGGTCGAGATCGCCTCGACCGCCTCCTTGGCGCGGCCGAGCTCCCCGCGCTCCGAGTCGAGCCGGGCGTGCACCGCGTCGAGGAGGGCGAGGGCCTCCGCGACCGGGCACTCGTGCACGGCACGGACGATCCGCTTGGCCTCGACCGGTCCCGCGCCGACCGCGAGGGCCCGGTAGGCCAGCGCGGAGCGCAGGTGCACCTCCCCGTAGACCCGGTAGCCCGCGGCCGTGCGCCTCGCCGGGGGCAGCACACCGTCGCACTCCAGATTGCGCACCTGTTGGACGGAGTACCCGGCGCCCCGTGCGACGTCGACGGTGCGCATGACCGGTGATTTGAGGGTTCGCACCCTTCCACCCCTCATTCCCTGGCTCAAAGCCTCCACAAGCACCTTAATGAAACGCTGGAGCACATGACCGAAGACGAGATCATCAGCTTCGTGGACGGACTCGACGGCGTCCTGGCCTTCAGGCCGGGTCCCGGCGACGGCACACCGGAGATCAGTTGGGGCGACACTTTCTTCTTCTACGCCCCGGACGGCGTCATGCCGAAGGCGACCCAGCCCTTCGCCACGATCGTGACCAAGGACTACCCCGATGACGAGGGGTCCCGCCTGGACCGGCCGGGCGCGCTTCGCGTCAACGTCGCCGCCGGGAAGGAGGCCTTCGTCCACTGGACCGGACGCGAACCGCGCGAAGCGGCCTCCGACGCCGACCCCGGCGCCACCGACACCGTGTTCGCGCACCCCGTCTACGGCTCCCTCGGCTGGCTCGCGGTGGTGAACCCGGGTTCGCGGACCGACACGGTCGTCAGGGAGCTGCTGCGCAGGGCCCATCACCTCGCGCGCTCGCGCTATGAGCGGCGTGCCGGACCGGCGTCGGACTGACGCACCGCGGTTTCCGGTCCCGTGCCATGCTTGGCGCCATGGAGGCCAAACAGCCGCGGCTGGAAATCGAGTACTGCACCCGGTGCCGGTGGCTCCCCCGGGCCACATGGATGGCGCAGGAGCTGCTGACGACGTTCGAGGCCGAACTCGGCGAGGTCGCCCTCGTCCCGGGCACCGGCGGCGTGTTCGAGGTGCGACTGGACGGGGAGAGCCTGTGGTCGCGCCAGAGCGACGCCGCCTTCACCGACGCCGCCGAGCTCAAGCGCCTCGTCCGGGACCGGATCGCCCCCGACCGCCGTCTGGGGCACTCCGAGCGCGCGTCGGAGCACTAGGCTCCGCCGCGAAGGCCGATCCCGGCCGTGGACGGCCACGTTCCGTGGGCACGGCGATCCGGCGAAGGGCCGGCGGGCCCGGCCGGAGCCGTGGCCGCCGAAGGGCGTCCGTCCCTCTGACCACGGCCGGGCGGCACGGGGGGCAGCGTCAGCGGTGGCTCAGCACGTTGACCACCCTGCCGTTGGGATCGCGGACGAAGAACCGCCGCACTCCCCACTCCTCGTCCTGCAGGGGATGGACGATCTCCGCACCGCCCTCCCGCACGGCCGCGTAGGCCGCGTCCACGTCGTCCACCTCGACGCTCATGTCGGGGGTGACCGGCGCGGTCCTGTCGCCGGTCATGACGCTGACCTGTGCCGTCGGGCTGGACGGGGAGGCGAGGGTCATGATCCAGCCGTGGTTCATGACCTCCTCGAAGCCCAGCAGCCCGTAGAACTCCCGGTTCTCCTGCGCGGCATCCGACTGGATGATGGGCATGACACGGTGGACGGCCATCGACGACTCCAAGTGAGAGAGGGCGTGTCTTCGGAGTCTCCCCGAAGGACTGTGGCGCACACGCCTTCGTACATACTTTCGCCACAGGCCCGTGATTCGCCGACCTCGAGGCCCTGAGAGCGACACGACGCCGCGACAGGCCTACCCCACCAGCCGGGAGAGCCGGTGGCCACCGGTCCGGTCGTCCGTCAGGGGATCCCTGTCCGGAAGGATCGTCCGCGGTGAGGAACAGGATCCGGCAGGGACGTCACGATCGCCTCGGAACACAGCGCCACGAGACCACAGGGCGGCCAAAAGCCCGCGCTGATCCGCCGTCGGGCACTCAGCTCCTGGCCTCGTACCTGGTCAGCACCACGCCGTCGGGAAACGTCCGGGTCTCCACCAGGTTCAGGTTCATCCGGTTGTCCAGGGCTGCGAAGAACGGCGTGCCGCCGCCCACCAGGACCGGATGGGTCACGATCGCGTACTCGTCGATCAGCCCGGCCCGCATGGCCGCCGCGGCGAGCGTGGGACCGCCGATGTCCATGGGGCCGCCGCCGTCGGCCTTGAGCCTGGTGATCTCGGTGACCGCGTCGCCGGTGACCAGACGGGTGTTCCAGTCGACCGTGCTGGTCGTCGAGGAGAACACCACCTTCGGCATGTCCCGCCAGCGGCCGGCGAACTCGATCGCCGCCGGTGTGGCGCCCGGCTGCTTGTCGGCGGTCGGCCAGTGGGAGCTCATCGTCTCCCACAGTCTGCGCCCGTACAGCGCCAGGCCCGTCGCGTCCACCCGGTCGGACCACCACTGGAACAGCTCGTCGCTCGGCACGCTCCAGCCGAGGTCGTCGCCGGGCGCGGCGACGTAGCCGTCCAGGCTCAGGTTCATGCCGTAGGTCAGTTTCCGCATGGCGTCGGCCTTCCGTGAGTCGGTGTTCGACGTATAGACCAGCACGGCGCGCAGAAATCATCGGTCAGGCCGCACCGAGGGTCGGTCGGCCACCACGCCAAGCGGATGCTCCGCACGGAAAGGAACCTGCGACGTACCGACGGGTTGAGGCGAGCCCGCCGCCACCGCCCGCCCGAACCCGTCTCAGCCGAACAGTCCCCTGGTGACCAGCATGTAGACCGCCCACACCGAGAGCGCGGTGATCAGCGCCGCCTCCCGCCAGGCCAGGCCCGGCTGCGCCTGGATGGCGTACGACATGAGTTCGATCGGGGACGCGGGGCTCTCCGGGCTCCTCTCCCGGGGCAGCGGCCGGTTGAACCGGTGGAAGAACACCTGGATCAGCGTCATTCCGACGGCGAGGCCCGTGACGAAGCTGAGGTAGCGCATGTCGGTGGCGAACAGCAGCACCACGAGCACGACCGAGAGGGCGAGCAGGACCCCGTCGGCGATCGCGATCCTGCGCGGTCCACCCGCGTAGTAGGAGGCGACGCGGCCGATCCTGGTCTCGTAGGGCACGACCGTCCAGACCACGAACTTCGCCACGCTCTGCACGAAGACCGACAACAGCAGTGCGACCAGGGCGAGTTCCATCTCAGGCTCCGTTTCGCTTCGACGCCGCGTCGAACCACGCCAGCAGCGCGGACGGCTCGACGATGACCACCGAGCCCTCGGGGAGGCCGAGGACGCTCTGCACCGCGGACGAGTACGCCTCGACCGTGTGCCTGACGTCGTCGGCGCGCGCCTCCCCCGCCTCGAAGGCGAGGAACAGCCGGGTCAGCTCCTCGTTCAGGTCCTGTATCAGCGTGATCAGCAGTCGGCCCGTGTGCTCGGGATGCGGAGCGGTGAAGAGGCCCTGCGCGACGCCGTCCCGCACGATCGCGGCGAGCAGCGGCGTGTGGCGTTCGATGATGTCCGTGCGCACCTTCTGCCGGGTGAGCACGTTGCCGTCGGACTGCCAGGTCCGCAGCGTGGGGTTCCGCAGCGCCCGCTGGGACAGCTTCACCTCGGCCAGGGCCTTGAAGTACCCGCGCAACCGGGCGAGCGCGTCCGTTCCGGACTCCTCGACGGCCGAACGCAGCATTTCCAGCAGGGTCTCCCCCGTGCGGTCGATGAGCGCCCACAACAGGTCCTGCTTCGAACCGAAGTAGTGGTAGAACGCCCCCCTCGACGCACTCGCCTCGTCCAGCACGTCCCGGACGCTCATCTCCTCGTAGCCCTTGGTTCCGATCAGCCGCTGGGCGGCGTCGAGGAACTCCTCACGGCGGCGCGCGTGCGCCACCTCGTCCACCGTCCTCGCCATGGCGCTCCAATTAATAGACCGACTGTCGGTCTATTATTTCCCGCAGGGAGGTGCGCGTCAAGGGGCAGGAGACAGGGGGTGGAGAAACGGTACGGGAGCGCCGGGCCCCTCCCACGAGTGCGGAAGGGACCCGGCGACGGGTGCGGCTCATGCGGTGCCGTGCTCGGGGAAGGCCCCGGAGCCGTGGGCGCCGCTGCCGCGCAGACGGTCGAGAAGGGTGTCCAGGGCCCAGGTGCCCGGGCCCAGCGCGGCGATGAGCAGGAAGGCCCAGCAGTACATGGCCGAGAGCTCACCGCCGTTGTTGAGCGGCAGCAGTCCCTCGGGCTGGTGGACCACGAAGTAGGCGTAGGCCATCGAGCCCGAGGCGACCACGGCGCTGACACGTGTGGCCAGCCCCGCCAGGACCAGGGTGCCGCAGACCAGTTGGATGAGCGCGGCCCACCAGGAGGGCCAGGTGCCGAGTTCGACGGCGAGTCCGGTACCGCGGTTGCCGCCGAGTACACCGAACAGGGAGGCGGTGCCGTGCAGGAGGAAGAGGAGGCCGGTGACCATGCGGAAGAGGGACAGCACCGGTCCGCGGAGTCGGTCGAAGGCCATGGAGATCACCTCGCGGGGTCGGTGGGCGGGACCGGGGCGGGCCGCCGGCCCGCCCCGGTGGTGGGCGGGCGGGTCACCGCTCGGCGATCCAGCCGACCATGATCCCCATCACTCCGTCGTGCGAGTGCCCGGTGAGCTCGTACCGGCTCGTGATCCTCAGGTAGTCGCCCCGGCGGACCGTGGCGATCGGGTCACCGCCGCAGGGAGGCATGTCCGAGATCTCGGTGCGGCCGTGGTGGTCGACGAACTCGGGGCTGCCGCCCTCCTCCGCGTCGATGTGGCACAGCGTCGACCTCCTGCTGAGGTTCTCCAGCCACAGGGCGGTGCCGCCGTGGTGGAGGTGGCCGCGCACGTGCACCAGGTCGCCGGAGACCGTCGACCGCCACAGCCGCGACTCCTCGCTGACGCCCTCGGGCGCCTCGTACTCACTTCCCGAGCAGCCGCCCACGTCCAGCCAGAGCGGGGTGACCGGCGTGATGCCGGATCCGGCCACGGGCTCGTGGGTGAAGGTGAATTCGACGTAGACCGTCTTCTCCTCGTGACCGTGGTTCATCAGGTCGTAGTTCAGCATCCACTGGTCGTCGGAACCGATTCCCGCCCCGTATCCGGACGGCAGAACGCTTTCCACGCGTTCGTTTCCGGTGGCGAACACACGCTGGGGGCCTCTGCACACGGTGTCGCGCTCCCGGGAATTGAACAGCACGGCGTGGTGCAGCATGGGCCCGGTGTCGATATTGGCGTTCGATCCGTCGGTATAGACCAGATCGGGTTTGAACCCGGTGATATGGCAGTCCTCGCACGGCTTTTCCACGTCCAGGAGGAAGCCGCCCTCGTGGCCGTGGTCCTCCGAGGTCGCCGCGGGAATGGCGAAGGGGCCGTATCGCACGGTCGTGGTCTCGGCGGCGGACCGGGCCTCGGCCTGCTCGGCGGCGACGGGCGCGGCGGTGGCGGGGTCGGGGCTTTCGGGGGTCAGCACGATCCCCGCCGCCAGTGCCGCGGCGGCCGAGAAGAGTGCGAGTCCTCGCAGGTACACGGTGGTCTCCTTCATGTCGGATACGGGTCGGGGCAGGTCGGATCGGGAGCGCACCGCGACGGGCGGTCCGCTCCGCGACGGAGGGACGACGGAGGGGACGGCGTCCCGGCTCCGGTCGCGCGCGAGGGCGGAGTTCCGGTGCCCCGCGGCACGGGTGAATTCCCGGGTAGGGGAAAAGGATCCGCCTTCGGCGCCGAATGTCCGCTCACGCGGATAAACCCGGTCAGGAGGTACCGCGGCGAACACGGATGGAAATCGGACAGGCGGTCGGCGTCTGCGTCGACCTCTCACGGAATTCCGCCCGCGGCCGGTGGGCCGCGCGGAATACTCCCGGTCCACTACTGTGTACTCAGTGTGTCCTATGGACGAGAGTGGGTTCTGGAATCGCCTGTGTCAACGGGGTGCGAGAGACCCGAACGGGCCCGGGTTCCGCGGACCGCATTCCAACTGGCACTTCGTGAATCCACCCGGAGCAACACTGGTGGTGTCACCGATTCCGGCCGACGGGCGTGTGGTCGCAATCCGGTAATCGACGAACAAGCCGTTGGAGGCGGTCCGAACCGTTCGGATTCCGGGACGGGCCGGGGCGCCGTGAACGGTGGGCGAGGCCCTGTCGGGCGGACGGTGCGAGCGGTTCCCCTGGTCCGGGGCGGGTAGTGGGCCCGGCATGCTGGAAAGTCTCTTCGGGGTCCCGTTCGACGGGCTGCTGCTGATACTCGTCTCCACGGTCGGAGTCTTCGCCACCGTCATCACCTACACGCGTATCGCGGGGCTGCGCAGCTTCTCCAAGATGTCGAGCTTCGACTTCGTCATGACGGTCGCCGTCGGATCACTCGTGGCGACGGTCGCGGTGTCCCGGTCGTCGCTGCTCGAAGGCATGACGGCCCTGGCCGCGCTCTACCTGTTGCAGGTCGCCATCGCCCTGCTGCGCCGCTTCTCCCCGTTCAAGCAGGCGGTCGACAACAAGCCCCTGCTGCTCATGGCCGACGGCACGATGCTCAGGGACAACATGAGGAGGTCGCGGGTCACCGAGGACGACGTCAAGTCGAAGCTCCGCAGCGCCAACGTCAGGAACCTGGACTCGGTCCGCGCCGTCGTTCTGGAGACGACCGGTGACATCAGCGTGCTGCACGGACCGGGCGAGCTGGACCTCTCGCTGTTCGAGGACGTACGGGACGCGCGGCGGATCGGTGGAGGCGGCGCGTGAGCCGTGCCGGGACCCCCGGGACGTGAACCCGGTTCCGCGCGAACACGGCCGGAGCGGACGCGTACTCGCGCGGGCCTCGTGTACACGCGCAGATCCTTGAGGAGGGGTTTCGGGAGGGTCCCGCCTTTGCACGCCCCCGCCGGCGCCCTCCCCGGGGCCCGTCCCCACCTGCCGTCGCGGGCCGGAGCGTTCTTGTGCGCTCCCCGGACACCGCGCCGGGGAGCGGAGGTACCGCGAACGGTGTGGGACCTCGGCGGCCCCGTTACCGGATGCCGTGGTCGGGATGGGCCCGGTCGTACCGGTGCCGCGCCTCGGCGATGGCGTCGCGGTGGGTGAGGGACCAGTCGGCGAGTGCCCTGACCAGGTGGGTCAGGCTGGCCCCGGTCTCGGTCAGGCGGTAGTCGACCTGGGCCGGAACGGTCGGGTACACGGTGCGCAGGACGAGTCCGTCGCGTTCCAGCCTGCGCACGGTGAGGGTGAGCATGCGCTGGGAGATGCCGTCGATCGCGCGCTGCAACTCCCGGAAGCGGCGCGGCCCGCCGGCGAGTTCGACGACCACGAGCACCGACCACTTGTCCCCGACGCGGTCCAGGACGTCGCGGATCGCGCAGTCCGGGTGCTCCTCACGCCCGCAGGGATCGAGGGCGGCGGGTGCGGCGGTTACCCCGGTGTGCGTGGGTGACATCAAACTGCCTCCTTGTGGCCGGTACACGAGCGGATCAGGATCAGACGTAGTTACCAAAGAGAACCACGAAGGAAGACTATGACTGACATGATCCTGGTGACCGGAGCGAGCGGGAACCTCGGCTCGGCCACACTCGCGGCGCTGCGGGCCCGCGGCGCGGCCGCGACGGGCGGCAGCCGCACCCCGAAGGACGGGATGCGCCGGCTCGACTTCGACGACCGCTCCGCCATCGACCTCGCCGGCGTCTCGACCCTGGTGCTGGTCTCCACCGGCTACGCCGAGGACGACCAGGTCATCGGGCGGCAAGCGGCCGTCCTGGACGCCGCCGTCCGGGACGGCGTCCGGCATGTGGTCTACACGAGCCTGATCGGCGCCGGCGACCACCTCGGTTTCGCACTGGCGCACCGCGCGACCGAACGGTTCGTGCGCGCCTGCGGGCTGCCGTGGACGATCCTGCGCAACGGCCTCTACGCCGAGCTCTTCGGCGGTCTGCTGATGTGGACCGACGACGGGATGGAGTCCGCGTTCGGCGACGGCGCCCTGGCCGCGGTCACCCGTGCGGACCTCGCCGAGGCCGCGGCGGTCGTCGCGGCGGATCCGGCACGGCACGGCGGGCGCACCTACGACCTGACCGGCACGCCGATCACGGCGGCGCACGTGGCCGACCGGCTCGGAGTCCCGCACCGCACCATCGGCCTGGGCGAGTACCGGCGCAGGCTCCTCGACGAGACGCCGGGGATGCTGCCGTTCCAGCCGCCCATGCTCGTCTCGATCGCGACGGGCATCCGGCACGGCTTCCTGGACGGCACCGGCCCCGACCTGGCCGACATCCTCGGGCGCCCGGCCTCCGACCCGCTGGACACGGCTGTGGCGGCCTCGGCCGCCACGAGACCGCAGGCGGTCGGATAGCGGCGGACACGTCGGCGTTCGGCGAGGGCCGGGCGAGGACGGCCTCCCCGGAACGCACGGTGGAGCGGAGCCGGTCCGCTCCACCCGCGTCCCCGGCGTCGTCCTACGCCGACTGCGCGATCTGGATCAGGTTGCCGCAGGTGTCGTCCAGCACCGCGGTGGTGACCGGGCCCATCTCCAGCGGCTCCTGGGTGAAGCGCACCCCGCGCTCGCGCAGCCGGTCGAACTCCGCGCGCACGTCGTCCACGGCGAAGGAGGTGGCCGGGATCCCGTCGTCGACCAGCGCCTCCTTGTACGGCTTCACCGCGGGGTGGCCGGAGGGCTCCAGCAACAGTTCGGTCCCCTCGGGCTCCTCCGGCGAGACCACGGTCAGCCACCGGTCCTCGCCCAGGGGGACCTCGGTCTTCTTCACGAAGCCCAGCACGTCCGTGTAGAAGCTCAGAGCCTTGTCCTGGTCGTCGACGAAGACGCTGGTCAGGTGAATCCTCATGGTGTGCTCTCTTGGTCGTCGGGCCTGGTCCACCGCTCGGCGATGTGCTTCAACGGTGCCGTGTTAAGGCCGTGGAACTTGTAACGCCCCTCACGTCGGGTCTCGACCAGCCCGGCGGCCTCCAGCACGGCGAGGTGCTGGGAGACCGCCTGGCGCGTCATACCGAACTGGTGCTTCATGCTCAGCCGCGAGCAGATCTCGAACAGGGTCTGCTCCGGCCGCTCGGCGAGTTCGTCGAGGATCCTCCGTCGGGTGGGGTCGGCCAGGGCTTTGAATATCTCGTCGGCCACGGCCACACCATAGGCAAGCACGTACTTGCCCATCAATCTGCGACCTGCAATCTTCGGGTCAAGGTCTGGTTCTCCGACGCGGCCGGACCGGGATCGCGAGACGGCAGCCTCGGCCGTGTCGGCGGATCTGATCCCGACCGTGGGCCACCATCGAAGGCGGTGAACGGTGGCCGGGGGGCGATCCCCGCCGTGGGTATCGACAGCACCAGGACCACGGGGGCGCCCGGCCCGGCGTCCAGGGAGGGAGCACATGGCGGACGGTCAGCGCACCATCACCCGGGAGCAGTGGCGGCAGGCCGAACTGGTCTGGGATTTCCACCACATGCGCCATCGGCTACGGCCGTGTGACGTGGCGATCGGCCTCGGCAGCCACGACCTCGGCGTCGCGGACCGCTCCGCCGAGCTGTACCACGCCGGCCTCTCCCCGACGCTGGTGTTCACCGGCGGCAACAGTCCCCCGACCGTGCCGGTGTTCCCGCGTGGAGAGGCGGTGCACTTTCGCGAGCGCGCCCTGGAACTCGGCGTCCCCGACTCCGCGATCCTGCTGGAGCCGGAGGCCTCGAACACCGGCGAGAACATCGCCCTCTCCCGCCAGACCCTGGCCGACGCCGGTATCGCCCCCGCCACCGTGCTGCTGGTCTCCAAGCCCTACATGGAGCGGCGCTCCTTCGCCACCGCCCGGAAGCTGTGGCCCGAGGTCGAGGTGACGTGCGCCTCGCAACCGCTGGGGCTCGGCGACTACGTCAAGGGCATCGGCGACGCAGAACTCGTCGTCGACATGCTCGTCGGCGACCTCCAGCGGGTGATGGAGTACCCCGCGCGCGGATTCGCCGTCGGGCAGGACGTGCCCCGGCGGGTCGTCACCGCCTACGAGTCGCTCGTCGCCTCCGGATTCGACGGCCACCTGATCCGGGACTGACCTCTCGCCACCTCTGCGAAGCGCCGCCGCCGGGTACACCGGGGAGACGCACGAGTTCCCCGGACGAGTCAGGCCCGGACCAGGGACACCGGGGTCGGCGGGGCGGCCAGCAGGTCCTCGGGCGCCGTCAGGCGCCAGGCCTCCAGGGTGAGCTCGCTGAGCTCGTCCAGGTCGATCCCCTCGAGGTGGACGACCACCCAGCCGAACCCGCCCGCGGTGAACTGCACCTCGAACACCTCGGGCCGCTCGGCCACGAGGGCGGCCTGTTCCCACAGGGTCTGCTTCAGCCCCACGGTGGCGGTGTCCGGCCACAGGTACCCGAAGGCCCTGCCGCGCACACGGAACGTCGTGTACCGCTCCGACTCCTTGTGCTCGCACTCCGGCAGCGCTCTCACCAACCGCAGGAACCGCTCGATCTCAACACCCATGGAAGGAGGTAACCACACCCCGCCGACACTCGTGTAACGGCGGGTTCCGCCCGAAGGCGCACGGGAAGACGGATCGGCCACACGTGGTCGTCCGGGCTTTCGACGTCGCCACCGGTCCGGCCGTGGCAGGCCTCGCTCCCGGGCCGACCCCGCCCTCGGTCACCCGCCCTTCCGGGGTGATCGGCACGGCTCCGACGGGGATCTCATCGGCGCCCCGCCATGGTCGTGCATCGGTCCCGAGGCACCGCCACCGGGCGACGCGGTTCAGGATCGCCGACCGAGCCGGTCCAGCCCGTACACGGCATCGCCGAAGAGGAGTTCCAGGACGGCCTCATCGCGCTGGTCCTCCACACCCGCGGCGATGATCGTCCGCACCGCCGGATAGCCGCGCAGACCGACCTCGGTCGGTCGTCCCGCGGAGACGATCGTGTAGACCTCGCGGACCGGATAGGCGTGGACGGCCCCGACCTGCTCGGCGAGTCCGCCGGCGGCCACGCCCTCAAGGAGGTCGCCGACCACGCCCTCGCTACGTACGGCCAGCTCCATCCAGCCGAGGTAGGTCTCCTCGCCCGGCCACTGGTACGCCACACCAGGCGAGCCCATCGCCGACCGCTCGTAGGGAGGAAGCGGCTCGACGCGCAGACGCATGACGTCCGGATGCCCGCTCCACGGGTGTGCGACGTGCTCGGTCAGGTAGCGGTGGAACGCCTCGGCCGACGCGGCTCCGGAGCCCGGAACAAAGCAGAGCACGAAGGTCGGCACGGGGGGAGGACCCTGCATGGCGGGGTCGTCAACGCGGTCGACGAGCGTGCGGCCGCCGCCGGGAGGCGACAGCTGGGCACCGATGCGGCCGATGAAGTTGTGCGCGTCGCCTGGAATGGTCTCCCTCGCCAGCGGACCGCCGGCGAACGCGGCCAGGTCGGCCTCGGACAGGAAGAGCCCGTGTCCCATGCCCTGAGGCTGAGCCGCGTCCGGCGCGTCGAACGAGACGCCCTGGACCTTCGGCCAGAGATCGGGACGGTTGGCCGCGAGGCGCAACTGTCGGCACTGCCACAGGCCCGGAGCGCGGGCGAACATGATCCCGTGCACGTCGCGCCAGTAGGTCTCGCATACCTCCTGCGGGATGTCGGCGCGCCACCAGCAAAAAGCCGTCAAGGCCAGTTCGGCGGCGTTCTCGAGGTCGGCCGTGTCCACGCCCCCGGCTTCGGCCTCGGCCATCGGCTCAGCGGCCTGCTTCTCCTCGCTCATGGTGCACTCCTACCCCGTGGAGCCGCACCGTTTCGTTCACAGCCCCGGGCGAGGTGGTGTCGTCCCTTCGGGATCCGGGGCAGGCCGCGGTGGAAGAGGGGCGACGGCTCCGCCCATGCCGAGACGGGAGGCCGTTCATCCTTGAGGTGCCGGCTACGGCCCGGTTCTCGCGTGCCGTCGGCCGGTGTGGTTGGTTGACCATCGCTCCAGCCGAGGGCGCAGGCGGGTGCCCGCCCAGGCCACGACGGCGGCTCCGGCGGTGTTGAGAACGAAGTCGGAGAGAGAGGTGATGCGGCCGTTGTTCAGCGCGTACTGCAGGCACTCGATGAGGAGTGATGCTCCGGCGGCCAGGGCGGTGATCTTCGGGACGCTCGTCATGGGTCTCGTCAGGATGGTTCCGAGGCTGAGCCAGGACAGCAGGAGCAGGTTGCCCACGAGCTGGAACCGTGCGGCCCCCGAGGTGCGGGCGTTCTCGAACTGGGTGGCGAGGTCGCTGACGGGGGTCAGGTCGATGTACCGGTCCGGTACGTCCGCCCCGGCCACGGGCCTGAGCGTGTACAGCACGGTCAGGAGCGCGCCGAGGACGAGCAGGGTCCATCCGGCGTACCGGAGGAAGTACGGCCGATACGACGAGGCCGTCCGGCGGGCCCGCAGCACCGACGCGGCAAGGACGGCCAGGACCACGACGGGCAGGGCGATGAGGATCGTGGTCTGCTGCGCGATCAGCAGGAAGGACGGCAACGGTTCTCCCAGGGTCCGGCGTCGGCAGGTGGTGCGCATGCATCCTGTCAGGTCCGACGTACCCGACTGTCCGTGCTGACCCGCGACGCGGGCCTCTCGTCGGCCACGGGCCCATCGCTACCCGGGTGGGGCCCCTGGACATCACCGCGGCCAAGGCCCGAACCCGCACACGTCCTGGCCACCGCAGGGGTCGAGGGCCGACCGAGGGCTGGCCCCTCGTGGACCTGGACGGGCCTCTGGCCGAGGCCACCCGGCTGCACGGGCCCCGCGACCCGTCCGGGGCGGGCTCCCGGTACTCCGGAAGGCACACGCGGCACGTCGGAGGATTCGCCCGGGCACGGGGAGGACCCGTGCCCGGCGGTGTGCGTAGGCGGCCCCGCGGCAACGGGCAGGGAGCCGCCGCTGACCTGATCCCCTGAACCGACAGGTGGGGTGTGCGGGTGGCGGGCGGCCTCAGCTCAGCGCCGCGACCACCGCCTGTTCGCCGCCCCACCGGGCGACAAGCCGCGACCCTCCCTCGGGCTCACCGTCCAGGACGTGCGGAAGCAGCACCTGCCCGCCCCGGGCCGGCCCGGTCTCGCCACCACCGGAGCCGGACTCCCTGGAGAGCAGGACCTGCTGCGGCCTCTGCTCCAGGAGGCGTCCGTCCTCCCAGATCTCCAGGTCCGCCTGCTCCTGCTCACCGGTCAGCGCCCGCCGGAAGCACGCGAGGGACACCTCGTCCTCGGTCCCGTCGTAGACCCAGCGCGTTCCCAGGACGGAGTGCTCCAGGGTTCCGACCAGGTGGTCCTCGTGGCCGGGCACGGGCGCGCCCCGATAGGTCAGCGGTACGTGGAGCAGGCGGTCCCCGCGGCGGAGCAGGAACACCTCCACTCCGACCTCTCCCTCCGGGTCGTCGAACCTGTACGTGCCGAGCACCTCGTCGGGTCCCTGGCCCGCCCACGGCCGGCCGTCCAGCCAGGCGCCGATCAGTTCCGGTTTGCTCGGTGTGAGGGTGGCCCTGTAGATGATCGCCATGGGCACCAGTATCCAGCACGTCCCACCGGCTCAGGCGTACCGCCGGGCGGGTGCCGGGGCCGTCCGGTGCGCGGCCGGGTCGAGTCCGCCCATGGGTTCGGCGCGGTGGGGCCGCCATGCCCGACCGCGACACCGTTATCAGCGGTGACGCACTGGTCGCCCTCGACCTCCGCACCGGCCGGGCGGAACCGCGGATCGTGGCCTCCGCGGCCACCAAGGACACCCACCAGTCCCCCGGCCTCCCGAACGCGGTGGCCGACACCGGCGCCACCACGGTGCCGCCCGGCCACGGGGAGCCCTGGATCCGGGGCGCGGAGGCGGCGGTGCGCCGCGCACTCGACGCCGGAGAGCACTGAGGCTTGGCTTCCCCTCCGATGGGCCACCGCCGGTCCGCGTCTACCCGTCTCATTTAACTGAATAGGAAGAAACTTCCTGAACATACTGTTGGTGCGGACAGAGGCTGCTCACCTTCCGAGGCACCGGAAGCCTCGGACCGACCCTGGGAGACCACCATGTCCGATTCCGCGAAGTCGGCACCGCACGCCCCGTCCGTGGACGAGCGCCACCTGAACGAGGACACGGGCATGGACGCCGTGACCCTGCACGTGGGCGACCTGGAGTCGATGACCTCCTACTACGCGAACGCGCTCGTTATGGAACCCATCGAGGAGCGGTCGCACGGCCGCCGGGTGCACCGTGTGCTCGGCCGCGGCGGGACCCCGATGGTCCGGCTGGTCTCCACCCCGGGACTGCCCGCCGTCGACCCGCGCCAGGCCGGGCTGTTCCACACCGCGTTCCTGTTCGAGGACCCGGCCTCGCTCGCCGCGACCGTCTACCGCGCGGCGCGTGAGCCGCGCAGCCGGTTCGTGGGCTCCTCCGACCACCTGGTCAGTGAGGCCTTCTACTTCACCGACCCCGAGGGCAACGGCATCGAGCTCTACACCGACCGGGACCGGTCGGCCTGGAGGTATGACCACGGGCGTTTGCGGATGAGCACGCTGTACCTCGACCCCGACACCTACCTGCGCACACACCTCGACGAGTCCGTCATCGCCCAGGGACCGAGCCGGGCGGGCAAGGTCGGACACGTCCACCTGCAGGTCGGCGACATCGAGACCGCCAGGGCCTTCTACGTCGATGCGATCGGGTTCGAGACCACGGTCGACACCTACCCGGGTGCGCTGTTCGCCGCGGCGGGCGGCTACCACCACCACGTCGCGATGAACACCTGGCAGAGTGCGGGCGCGGGTCCGCGCGCCGCGAGCCTGGGGCTCGGCGACGTGGCGGTCACCGTGCCGGACCGGCGGGACCTCGACGCACTCGTCGCGCGCCTGCGGGCGCACGGGCTGGACCACGCCGACACCGGCAGGTCGGTGGTGCTCCGCGATCCGTGGGGTACCCAGGTGACGGTCGCCCTTCCCGGCACCAGCACCGAGGAGCTCCTGGAGCGCTGAACCCGCCCGCGGTGAACCGCGCCGCGGACCGCTCGGCCACGGGCGCGGACCGTTCCGGCAGGGTCCGCTTCAGCCCGGGCGAGCCTCAGCGGGGTCACCGGCCGCCCCTCCGCCGCAGGAAGGAGCGCGGTGCGGGCGGGATCCGCCCTGACGGTGCGGACGGCGGGCCCGTCACGGCGGGGGAAACGGCGTGGTGAGGATGCCGCGGCACCGCACCGGAAGCACATGCTCCAACCGTGGCGGCGCCGGGTCCGCAAGGTGGGCCATCCGCTCCGACAGGTCCTTGCCCCGGAGACCACGGCCCCACGCCGCCGTGGCCGGACCGGGTGTTCCAGAGCGGCCGCGTACGGTTCCGGGCCTGAACACGAACCATGACGGGAGTACGGGCACAGGCCCCTCGGCGGTCACGAGGCACGGTGGCTCCGTGACCGCCGGGGCCCGCGCCCGCGTCACCGCTTCCGGGACGCTGCCGGCGCCCACCCGCGCGACCTCTCAGCGGGTGAAGTCGTCCGGTCCCCTGGCGGGGCCGTGGTAGAACTCGTGGTCCGGCTCGTCCTCGGGCACGGGCGGGTAGGTGGGGCCGTCCTCGCCCGGCTCCTGGCGGGCGGCGGGGGCGATGCCCCGGGCCCGCATCGTTCGGGCGACCCTGTCGCGCAACTCGGGGAGCATCGAGTACAGCACGTTGCCGGGGCAGGCGGTGGCGTTGAAGTCCCGGTGGCCCAGGATCGCTCCGTGCGGGTTGAGCCCGTAGGCCGAGCACAGCCACGCCAGGGTCGTCACCAGCGAGTCGGTCAGGGCCCCGGTCGGGCCCACGCTCGTGTACAGGCCCTCGTTCTCGATACCGATACAGGTGCTGTTGTTGTTGGCCACGTGGGCGCCCACGACATGGTGACCCGCCGCGATGGATTCCGGAGTGCGGTCGCGGCCCTCCATGACGTGGCCGCCGCGGCTGATGGTCAGCTGCTGTCCGGTGTCGCTCCACCCGTTGGTGTCCATGTGGTGGTTCTGGATCGACCTGGACAGGCGCAGGGCGTGGTCGAGCGAGTAGTCGGTGCTGTTGGGCGTCGCGGTGTGGTGGACCACGATGTAGCGCGGTGGGGTGGCCAGAACCTGGATGGGGCTGCTCGGCGGGCGGGCGCCCCAGGCGCCCCGCCAGTACAGGTACGGCTTGGCCGCCTGAGTGGAGACGTTTGTGTCGGTCGTCCGGGCGGAGGCGTTCGTGGCGCCGACCGCGCTGAGGGCTCCGCCGAGGGCGGCGGTACCCGAGGCGATGACGGCTCCGCGCAGGATGCCGCGCCTGTCCGGACCTGACCGATGGGTGGGGGTCATGGGAGTCCTTTGTGGCTCGCAGGTTTACTTGCCAGTTCATGGAAGAACACGGAGCCCACGGCGCACAGAGGGTCACGTTATGTATTTCCGTGGCCGATTCCGGTCAGAGAACCAACGCACAACCCTTATAGCCGAGTCTCGCTCGGTGTTGTAGGGACGACCGGGGAAACAGAAGAGGCGATCCTGCTTCACGCCGTCTTACCTGGTATGCCAGGGAGTCACCGGAACGGCTCCTCCGGACCCGCTCTGCTCCTGACAAGCGAACAGCACCGCGTCTTTCCCCGGGATCCCGGGGAAGGGCACGGTGCTGTCTGTCTGCGGGGTCGACGTCGGCTGCGCCGGGAACTCACCTTGCACCTGGTTTCCGGTGTCGCGTGGGCGCACCCACCGGGAGGCGTCCCCGGGTTCGATGTCGTAGACGTAGCGGCGCTGGAGCACCTCGCCGACCTCCGCACCGCTTTTGTCCAGGATCAGCCGGGCCACCTGGCCGGCGTCGGCGTCCAGGACCTTGGCCCCGTACTCGATCTCGCTCATGGGTGGGATCCCTCTTCGCCGTGAAAGCCGGTGCGCCGACCCGGCTCTGAGTAGTGTGGAGCGTTCGCCGTTCCTCGGATACCGAAAGGGAGAGGCCGCGCACAATGAAAACGGTCGAGGTGGACTGGGTCGGCGTCGAGGAGCGCCTTCCGCACGAAGGCGCCGCCGTACTGGGTGCCGTGACCTGCCGCTACCCGGACGGGGAGGATGTCTGGTTGGTTCTCCCGATGCACTTCCGGCGTATCCATCCGGACGAGAGCACGGGCGCGGAGATCAGGAACGTCTTCATCGACGCGGACGACGTGCTGCGCAAGCCCTACGGCGGCGGCACAGAGGAGCAGGTCACGCATTGGGCGGAGTATCCGTGCCTTCCCGGCACCGCCGTGCGCCAGATCGTCGGCGACGAAGTGCGCAGCGCCATAGCCGCCGCCAGGCGGGACTGAACAGGCGAAACAGGAGCGTGCTGCGACTCGCCACCTGCACGGCGGCTGCCCGCGCACCGGCCCCGGCGCACCGGCGCGAAGGGAGGTGCGGGGGAATTCGTCCACGGTCACATGCAGCTCGCCGAACCGGACGGGGCCGGGAAGACGGTGTGGGCCGCCCCCGAGCCTATGCCGCCGAACACCATCGCCTGCCCCGCCGAAGGCGTCCGTGCCCGGCTCGGCGGGACGGGGCCGCCCCTCACCGGTGGTGAGCCCTCAGACCGCCGCGGCGCGTACCAGGATGTCGTAGGTGTCGGTGGTGCGCTCCAGTTCCACGCCGAGCCCACGGGCCCACGCGTCCAGTTCGGCCTGGGCGGTCAGGCCGTCGCGGTCGTCACTGACGACCAGTTCCAGTTCGAGGAACGCGCCCACGCCCTCGACCAGGTCGACGCACACCTCGACCCGTCCGGCCCTCCCCGTGCGCCGGTGCTTGACGATACGCACGTTCGGCTCGAATCCCATGGCCAGGACGGCGCCGTGCATCTGCTCCCGGTCCGCGACGGTCGTCTCGTACTCGGCGCACTCCATGGGGTTGGCCAGCGGGGTCTTGGTCGTGAACACGTGCATACCGCCGTCCAGGCTGCGCAGACGGGCGAAGGTGTGGCCGACCTTGCCCGTCTCCGGCCGCCAACCCGCGGGGGCGTAGGCCTGGTCGTCCTGGAAGACCGGGTCGCCCAGCTCCACACCGGCGGCTTGGAGCGCGACCAGAAGCGTGTCCAGATCCGCCACCCGGTACTTCGTCTCGATCTCCCGCATCAGAACCCCCTGCCGCTCGGTGTCACCGTACTCACGGAGCGTATCGAGAGCACACCGCCGATAAGAGGGATACGGAGAATCCCAAGTCTCGATACCGGTACCGGTAGGAGAGCCGGAAGCCGCAGGGGGATGGTCGGGGGTAACGAATGCACACATCCACTGCGAGCGCTGGTGCTTTGACAGCACCAGTACCTCGGCAAGGTGAGCGCGATGGTGCCATCGGAGTCTCCATGGCCGTTCCCCAGCCCGCTCTGCCACCGGAACCGAAGCCAGGTCTACCGCTCGCCGCGAAAATCGGAATCGGCTGCGGCGGATGCGCGTCCATAAACCGGTGGTCCTGGAGCTGGACCCGGACCAGGCGAACCTGCCCCGGCTGCAGGAGCTGGGCTATGAGGTGTTCACCTCGGTCGACTCGCTGCTGGGCTTCGTGAACCGGCTCGGACAGGACGCCGCCGGGGAGGCCGACGAGAGGTCCGAAACGGAGGAGGCACCCACTCCCGGACCCCGGACCGCGGACTTCGGCCGAGCGATGGTGAGGGCCTACGAGCGCGCGAGGGACGAGTCCGGCTTCACCGCCCCGTCCTTCCAGGGGATGCTCGCGGAGCAGGACCCGGTGGGCGCCGCGCACAGGCTGCTCAGCGGCCCGGCCGTCTCGGACGGGTTCTCCAACCTGTGGGACCTGGGCCGGTTGGACCTGACGGTGGAGGCGCTGGTGCTGCGGCCGGAGTTCTCTCCGCTGTTCACCGGCGAGGAGCTCGATCGGGCGCGAGGCCGCCTGGAGCAGTTCGGCTACGAGTTCCCCAGGGGGTAGGGACGTACGACGGGTCGGCCGGGCAGGTCCGCGCACCTGCCCGGCCCCGAACGCGGCCGCCCCGGCCGGTGGATACGCCCCGGATCCGGCCGTTCTCCGAGTGCGGGCCGATGGGTTCTGTCACACCGGCTGGTCACTATGGGCAGGACACGAGAACGCTCTCGGAGGGGACCCTGATGGCAGAGGCGAAGACCCATACCCTGGACGTGCCGGGCGCCGTTCTGCGCTACGACGTCCGAAGCACCGTGCCGGCCACCGCTCCCGTCCTGCTGATGATCGCGTCCCCGATGGACGCCAGCGGGTTCGCCACCCTCGCCCGGCACTTCACCGACCGCACGGTCGTGACCTACGACCCCCGCGGGGTCGGGCGCAGCGAACGCGCCGACGGTGGGTCGGGAGGCACGCCCGAGGAACACGCGGACGACCTGCACCGGCTGATCTCGGCCCTCGGAGCCGGGCCGGTGGACGTCTTCGCCAGCAGCGGCGGCGCCGTCAACGGGCTGGCCCTGGTGGCCCGGCATCCGGAGCAGGTACGTACTCTCGTGGCGCACGAACCACCCGCCGTCCAGGTACTGCCGGACCGGGAACGGTTGCTGGCCGCGAGCGTGGACATCCATCGAACGTACGAGCGCGACGGCCTGGGCCTCGCGATGGCGAAGTTCATGGTGCTCATCAGCCACAGGGGGCCGCTTCCGGCCGACTTCACCGACCGGCCCGCTCCGGACCCCGCCGACTTCGGACTGCCGACCGAGGACGACGGTTCCCGCGACGATCCGATGATCGGGCCGCACCTCATCTCGTGCTCCCACTTCCAGTACGACTTCGACCGGCTGCGTGCGGCGCCGACGCGCATCGTCGTCGGCGCCGGAGCCGAGTCCGAGGGTGAGATGTGCAACCGGGCGGCCGTGGCCCTGGCCCGGCGGCTCGCAACGGAGGTCGTCACCTTCCCCAGCCACCACGCCGGCTTCCTCGGTGGCGAATTCGGTGTGGAGGGCGAGCCGGACGTCTTCGCCGCCACCCTTCGCGAGGTCCTGGCGGAGGAGACCCGGGTTCCGCGCGTGGGGTGACGTGGTGGGACATGTCAGTCGAAGTGACAGCGGGGGTGGGGGATGATGCTCCGCGGCCGCCTGGGGGTGCGCGGGCAGGGAGCACGGTCGCGGCCGCGGCGGGATCCCCGGCGCGGGGCGGCCTCCCTCTCCTCGGCGGAGGTGGTGGCGGACGCGGTGTGCGGGACGGGGGCGCGGGGTGCGAGGAGGACGTGGGGGTCGCCCAGGACCGCGGTGAGGGTGAGTGCGAGGAGTCCGGAGCGGAAGCGGGAGAACGGACGGCGTTGCTCTGGCATGGGTACCAGCCTGGCATGTGTCACCGTGTGTTGTGCATTGATCACGAAAAGGATGATGTCCGGTTCAGGCCAGGGACGGCGCGTGTGAACCCGGTTTCGCCTGGGTAACCGGTTCGGATCGTGGGGTCCCGCCGCCCGGGCGAACGAGTCCGGTCGATGGGCCCGGGCGGCGGGACGGGTCAGGAGCGTGGCGAGTCCTCCGGGGCGGGCTCGACGGGGTCGCCCTCGGGAACACGGCGGGCCCAGTAGGTGGCGATGAGCGCGCCGGACATGTTGTGCCAGACGGAGAACAGGGCGCCGGGCAGTGCGGCGAGCGGCGCGAAGTGGGCGGTGGCCAGGGCCGCGGCGAGGCCGGAGTTCTGCATGCCCACCTCGACGCTGACCGCGCGCCGGGCGGTCTCGGGCAGCTTGACGCCCCTACCGATCAGGTAGCCGAGTCCCAGTCCCAGGCAGTTGTGCAGCACCACGGCCAGGGCCACCGTGAGGCCGGTGGAGAGCACGGTGTCGGCGTTGGCGCCGACCACGCCGGCGACCACGACGACGATGCCGGTGACCGACACCAGCGGCATCGCCGGCAGGATCCTCTCCACGAACCGGTGGGCCGCCATGCGCAGCAGCAGGCCCGCGACGACCGGGAACAGGACGACCTTGAGGATCGAGACGAACAGGTCCCCGGCCGGGACGGGCAGGGTCGAACCGGCCAGGCCCAGGACCAGGAGCGGGGTCGCCAGGGGTGCGAGCAGGGTGGAGACCGAGGTCATCGCCACCGACAGGGCCACGTCGCCGCGGGCGAGGTAGACGATGACGTTGGAGGCGGTGCCGCCGGGGGAGGCGCCCACCAGGACCATGCCCACGACCAGCAGCGGCGGCAGGCCGAGTGCCTGGGCGATCGCCCATCCCAGGAGCGGCATGACCGTGTACTGGGCCAGGACGCCGAGGATGACGGCCTTGGGGTGTCGTGCGACGACGGCGAAGTCCACCGGGCGCATCGTCAGCCCCATGCCGAACATGATGACGCCCAGGAGCAGGGAGATATGGGGGGTGACGAGGGAGGCCTGTTCGGGGGCGAGGAGGCCCGCGATCCCTCCGGCGAGGACCAGGAGGGCGAACCATCTGCCGACGAGGTCGGCGATGTTCTTGATGAGGGTCATGGCTACTACTTCCCGTGTGTCATCCGGGGCGGCGGGACACCGGCCCCCGGACGGTTGCCGCCACCAGGGGTCGACACCGCGCGGTCATGGTAGTCCTCGGAGCCGCCACGGGTTCCCGTCGGGGCTTCTCGCGTGGGAACGGGACCGTGCGGCGGCCGGCGGTCGGCGTCCCGCTGCGCCTGTGCGCGAAGGCCCGGCCGGGCAGGGCCCGGTGACGGGTTCAGTGCGCCTTGCCGGCGAAGGTGACGGTCGGGTAGCGAAGCTCCCCGGTCCGGTCCTCGAACGAGAGCGCGTAGAGCCACCACCTCCCGGAGCCCGGTGAGGGACACGAGTCCGACCAGGAGAAGGACTCGGGAGCCGGCGCCTCGAAGTCCTCAGCGTGGTCGACCGGGGACCCCGGGACTCCGACGTCACGCGGTGGGAACACGTGACGGCAGGTGGTGGAGGGAACCAGTTCGAGGTCCGCGCCCGTCGAGTCCATCACGCTGACCGTCCAGGTGACGTGGTCGTCTCCCTCCACGTTCTCCGTGCGGATGCTGAGCAACTGGACGGCGACGCCGTTGTAGAACACGAACATGTGGTTCGCCGGGACGAGGGGGAAGGAGCGGGTCAGGGCGAACACCGGGAGGAGGGCGACGACGAGCGCGACGAGGATCGTGCCCACCTTCCCGAACCACCTCCTGTCGGTCTCGGAGGGCATCAGGCGCCCGGGCGGGGTCGGACGGAACGCGTCTGGGGGGCCATGGTGGTCCACCGTAGACGCCCTCAGCGGCGGCGGGGAGCCGGGGCGCCAGCGCCCGGGGAAACGGCGCGGCGCGGTGGTGATCCCCACAGCCGTGGCCGTGAGGCCCATGTGACGATCCGCGCATATGGGGCAGGTGTCCCTCCATGACGAACACCTCTTCCGACAGCGGGACGGACGCGAAGCCCAGGGAGTGGCGGTTCGTGTGGCGCCACCGGCACGCCCTGGTCCTGATCCTGGTCGTGGCGCTGATGGTCGGCACCTGGTTGGCGCTGAGCCCGGCGCGGCCTCTGCCGTGGGTCGCGGCGGCGCTGGTGGCGGCCACCCTGGTGTGGTGGGTCCGGAGGCGAACGCACCTGGCCCGGGAGGAGCGGGCGCTCGCGCTGGTCGACCTGTCCGAGGTCGACCGCATGCCCGGCACGGAGTTCGAGGAGCACGTCGCCCGGCTGATGCGGGTGCACGGCTACACCGCGGTGACCGTGGTCGGCGGGGCCGAGGACGGAGGGGTGGACGTGCTGGGCCGGGCTCCGGACGGGCAGGCGGTGGCGGTGCAGTGCAAGCGGTGGAACCACCCCGTGCCGCCGAACGAGGTCCGTGCCCTCATCGGCGTCCTGAACACCGGCTACCGGGGCTACCGGGGGATGTTCGTGGCCTCCAACGGGTTCACCGAGGCCGCGGCCCGCGAGGGCGGGGGGCACATGACCCTGGTGGACCGGGACGGGCTGGCCCGGTGGATGGGCGGCACCGAGGTGCCCGAGCCGCCCCGGGTGTGAGCGGCGCGATCCGCTCAGTCCCACCAGAAGTGCCAGATCGGACGGTCGACGAGCGAGGCCGCGTAGGACTCGAGGTCGGACCGGGCGGAGTTCTGCCAGACGTTGTCCGGGCAGAACGCGAAGTGCTCGGCCGCCACACGCAGGGCCGACGCGGGGTCGGCGGGCGGGGCGCCGACGGACAGGGTCAGGGTCGCGAATCCCATGCCCAGCACGCGCGCACCGAAACGGTGCTCCCAGTCGGCCACGACGGCCGCGAACACGGCGGTGTCGTTGTCGTAGTTGAGGGGCCCCGCCCATCCGGACGCGGCCATCGCCTCGGCGCCCGAAGTGGCGCGCACCAGGCCCAGACGCGATCCCACCCCGTTCTCGACCATGATCTCGGCACACTCGGCGGCCCTCTCCCCGGGGTCGTCCTCCGTCGGCGCGGCAGGCGCGCGTCCCGGCCAGGATGTCCCGTAGGGCGCGGTCACCCGCATCGGGGCGGGAACCGGATCATCCGCCTGTCCTCCGGCGTGCTCCTGCCACCACCGGGCGAGCAACGCATCCGGGTCGTGGTGGGCGGGCGAGGAGATCTGTTCGGGGTAGAGCTCCTGCGACTCCCAGGGTCGGTCCGGTTCGCCGTGGAGTCCGTCCAGCAGCAGCGGCCACAGCCCCGAGCGGGGATGTTCGGCAAGCAGCCGGGACCACAGCCCGAACGGCGCGGCGTCCTCACTCAGCCACAGGAGGGGAACGCCTTCCTCGGAGTGCACCACGTGTCCGGGCGGCAACTCCACGGACAGTGTCTTCTGGGGGTCCATGGCCCCGACCGTAGGCGTCTCCGGTGACAGTTCCCGATCCGTACGCGCCCCGAGCGGTCAGGAGGCCAGCGCGCGCAGGCGTGCGTCCAGTTCCCGCTGGTAGAAGTCGACGAACCCGTCGGGGTCCGGGCCGGCGTTCTGCATGACCAGGCGGTCGAAGCCCGCGTCGGCGTACTTCCGGGCGGCCTCGACGTAGCGCTCCGGGTCCGGGCCGCAGGCGAAGTGGCCCAGGACGTCCTCCTCCCGGACCGTGGTGGTGGCGGCCGCGAAGTTGACCGGGTTGGGCAGCTCGCTCATGACCTTCCAGCCGGTCAGGGCCCACCGGGAGGTCTTCAGCGCGGCCTGCGCGGCGGTGCGCTCGTCGGGTGCCCAGGCCACGGGCACCTCGGCGTAGCCGGGTCCGTCGCCTCCGGCCTCGCGGTAGTCGCTCACGATCCGCGCCTTGGGCTCGGTGGCGAAGAGCCCGTCGCCGAGTTCGGCGGCGATCCGGGCCGAGGCCCCGCCGCTGGCGGCGACGGCGATCAGCGGCGCCTCCTCGGGCAGGTCGAACACCCGGGCGTCCTCCAGGCGCAGGTGGTCGCCCTCGTAGGACTGGTAGCCGCCGTTCCACAGGAGCCGGATGATCACCAGGGCCTCGCGCAGCATGTCGTGGCGCACGTGGACCGAGTCGGGGAACTCCTGGCCCACGACGTGCTCGTTGAGCCGCTCCCCCGAGCCGACCCCGAGGACGAAGCGCCCCTTGGAGACCAGGGCCAGGGTCGCGGCGGCCTGGGCGATGATCGCCGGGTGGTAGCGCACGGTCGGGCAGGTCACCCCGGTCGCCAGCCCGATCCGCTCGGTCCTGGCCGCGACGGCGCCGAGGACGGTCCAGGTGAAGGGCGAGTGGCCCTGGTCGTCCAGCCAGGGGTGGAAGTGGTCGCTGATCTCCACGAAGTCGAATCCGGCGCGCTCGGCCAGCACCGCCTGCCGGATGAGCTCCTCGGGCCCGAAGGCCTCGGTCGCCAGCTTGTACCCGATCTGCATCCGCTTCCCCGCCCGGTGGTTCGGTCCGCTCCCGTGGGCTCCGCGTGCCGCGGCCCGCCCGCATCAGACCTCCCTACAACTACCCTGTGTAACTAATTGATAGCGAACGTACACGCCGGGCGGGCGTACTCCGGCGAGGAAGTCCTCCCGTCCGTGGAGGGCCGGACGGTGGCGCGGGGATCAGGACGGTAGCGCGGGGTCCGGACGGGTAGTGGCGGGTGCATGGACGGTACGGAGCACGGCCGCTGGGTCCAGTTCGTCGGCAACGCCACGGTGCTCATCGGCTGGGACGGCCTCACGGTGATGACCGATCCCAACTTCCTGCACGAGGGGCAGTGGGCCTATCTGGGGTACGGCCTGGCCTCCAGGCGCCGGGTCGGGCCCGCGCTGGACGTCTCCGACGTCGGCCGGGTCGACGGGATCGTGCTGTCGCACCTGCACGGCGACCACTTCGACCGCGTGGCGCGGCACGGCCTGGCGAAGGACACACCGATCGTGACCACGGGCCACGCGGCCCGCCGCCTGGACCGGTGGGGGTTCGGCGCCACGGTGGGCCTGCGGACCTGGCAGGAGGAGACCATCACGCGCGGCCGTACCCGGGTGCGCGTCACCTCGGTCCCCGGGCGGCACGGCCCGCGGGTCGTGCACCGGCTGCTGCCACCCGTCATGGGAAGCATCCTGGAGTTCGGCACGGTCGGGGAACAGGACGAGTTCCGTGTCTACGTCACCGGCGACACCCTGGTGTACGAGGACATCGAGCTGATACCGCGGCGCTACCCGCACATCGACATGGCCCTGCTGCACCTGGGCGGCACGAAGCTGCCCGGCGGGATCATGGTGACCATGAACGGCGGACAGGGCGCCCGGATGGCCGAGTTGGCGGACCCCGAGGTCGCCGTGCCGATCCACTACGACGACTACGGCGTCTTCAAGTCGCCGCTGCGGCACTTCTACGACCACATGCGCGCCCGCGGGTGGCTGGAGCGCGTCCGGCTGCTCCCCCGAGGGCAGCGCGTGCCCCTCTGATCCGGGCCGTGCCAGTCCGCGCCCGCACGCGCGGCCTCCCGGGCCGACTCTTCGCATCACCGGTTCCCGCTCAGGCGTCCGCACCCCCGGAAAACCTGTTGCGGCTGCTCGTCGCGCCGTGGAAGCCTGCCGGGGCGCCGGCCGGGGGTCGGCGCGTGCGGCGGATTCCACGGGGAGAGCGGTCTTGGGCTACATCGACGTCAACCAGGTCGGCCACACCCTGCCCGACGGCCGGGTCCTGCTGGACTCGGTGTCCTTCCGCGTGGGCGAGGGGTCCAAGGCCGCGCTGGTGGGCGCCAACGGCGCGGGCAAGAGCACCCTGCTGCGGATCGTGCGCGGGGAGCAGCGCCCCCAGGGCGGCGCGGTCACCCTGGAGGGCGACCTCGGCGTGATGCCGCAGTTCATCGGGCACGTGCGTGACGAGACCACCGTCCACGAACTGCTGGTGTCGGTCTCCCCCACGGCGGTGCGCGAGGCGCACGCCGACCTGGAGGCGGCCGAGGCCGCGATGATGGTCGACGACGGCGAGAAGACGCAGATGCGCTACGCCGAGGCCATCGCCCGCTACGGCGACGCGGGAGGATACGACGCCGAGGTCGTGTGGGACCAGTGCTGCACGGAGGCCCTGGGCACCCCCTACGAGCGGTGCCGGTGGCGTGAGGTGCGCACACTGTCCGGCGGGGAGCAAAAACGCCTGGTCATCGAGGCCCTCCTGCGGGGCCCGGCGCCGGTGCTGCTGTTGGACGAGCCGGACGACTACCTGGACGTGCCGGGCAAGCGCTGGCTGGAGGAGGCGCTGCTGGCCACCCCGAAGACGGTCCTGTTCGTCTCCCACGACCGCGAGCTGCTCAGCCGGGTCCCGGACCGGATCGTCACGGTCGAGCTGGGCGCGGCGGGCAACACGGCCTGGGTGCACGGCGGCGCGTTCGACACCTACCACGACGCCCGCCGGGAGCGGTTCACGCGGCTGGACGAGCTGCGGCGGCGCTGGGACGAGGAGCACGCCAAGCTCCGGGCGCTGGTGGCGACCTACAAGCAGAAGGCCGCCTACAACTCGGACATGGCCTCGCGCTACCAGTCCGCGCGGACCCGGCTGCGCAGGTTCGAGGACGCGGGTCCGCCGGAGAAGCTGCCCCGGGAGCAGAACCTGCGGATGCGGCTGCGGGGAGGGCGGACGGGCAAGCGCGCCCTGGTGTGCGAGGGGCTGGAGCTGACCGGGCTGATGCGGCCCTTCGACCTGGAGGTCTGGTACGGCGAGCGGGTGGCGGTGCTGGGCTCCAACGGCTCGGGCAAGTCGCACTTCCTGCGGCTGCTGGCCGGGGGCGGCAGCGATCCGGAGTCCTCGGTGCTGCCGGAGGAGGAGCGGGTGAAGGTGCCCGCGGTGGGGCACACCGGCACGGCCAGGCTGGGCGCGCGGGTGCTCCCCGGCTGGTTCGCGCAGACCCACGAGCACCCCGAGTTCACGGGCCGCACGCTCCTGGAGATCCTGCACCGGGGCGAGGGCACCCGCGGGGGCGTGCCCCGCGACGAGGCGGGGCGTGCGCTGGACCGCTACGAGCTGGCCCCGTCCGCCGAGCAGACCTTCGACACCCTCTCGGGCGGGCAGCAGGCACGGTTCCAGATCCTGCTGCTGGAGCTGTCGGGGGCGACGATGCTGCTGCTGGACGAGCCCACGGACAACCTGGACGTGGTGTCGGCGGAGGCGCTGGAATCGGCGCTGGAGGCCTATGAGGGCACGATCCTGGCGGTGACGCACGACCGATGGTTCGCGCGCGGGTTCGACCGGTTCGCGATCTTCGGATCCGACGGTGGCGTGTACGAGGCGTCGGAGCCGGTGTGGGACGAGGGCCGGGTGCACCGCGCCAGGTAGACAAGTCGCCGGAGCCGGTGTGGAACGGGACGCGGGTGCGCCGCGTCAGGTAGGGGTGAACGGGCGTTCGTCTTCCCAGGACGACAAAGGCCCCAGAAAGGCACCAATGCAACATCCCCCATCGTTCACTCGGCCGTTGGTCCTGGCCGGCCTCCTGGCCCTCCTGCTGTCGGCCCCCGCCATGGCACACGCCTCGCCGGAGCACGGCTCGTTCTCCTCCCAGACGGCGGAGTTCTACACCCGCATGCTGGCAGAGCACGACGGCGTGTTCGTGGAGGAGGAGCTCGCCGGCGTCCTAGACCGGCGGGCGACCGCCGACGAACTACGCGCCCTGCTCGACGAGTACCACGTCACCCTCGACGTGGTGGTCATCGCGGGCCGGGGCGAGCGCTCCGCCGCGCACCACCTGGCCTGGGCCGTCCACGAGCGCACCTACGACCCCGTCCTGGTGCTGCCCGTGGACGACCTCCACATCGGCCACGCGGACCTTCGGGCCTCAGGGCTTCCGAAGAGCGCCGCGGGGTACGCCAGCCTCACCGGCGGCTGGCACGAGCCTCCCGAGGACAAACTCGAACGTGTACTGCGGATATCCGACGATCCCGACGTGGACGCGCTGGCGGAGCAGGCCCTGAGAGAGCTCTACTCCCGGGCGGACGTGGTGGTCGCTGATGCCGACCAGGCCTCGCAGGAGGAGCCGCCCCGGGCCGCCCTGACCTGGCGCGAGTACGGATGGGTGCCGTGGGCCGGCGGGGCCACGGGCGCTCTGTTGGTCTACGCGGCGGCCGTCGCTGCCCTGCGCTGGTACTGGCACGGGCGACCGGCGCGACGGAAGGACAGCCTGTGAGCACCGCGCGCGTACGGCGCGCCCTTCTGTCCACGGCCCTGGCCGCCCTCGCCCTGTGCGCGCCGTCCCCTCCCGCGTGGGCGGTCGACTCCGTCGCGGAGGTCACCGACCTGTCCCGGGTGGAGCGGATCGCCGGGGAGCTGGAGGACGGCCCCCTGTACGTCCACCACGACCTGCGCGACCTGTGGACGGACGAATCCCTGGAAAGGGTGGAGGAGCGCCTGCTCTCCGAACCCCTGGCGGACCTGGACGTCCGCGTGGTGGTCTATCCGTCGGTCCCCCACGACGAGACCGCGGGCCGGCCCACGCTGTTCCTGCAGGCCCTGCACGAGGTATCCGGGCGCGACGGTGTGTACGTGGCGATGACCGGCGACCGCAGGGTGGCCCTCGCCGCCTTCGACAGCACCGTCCACCTCCCGGACGTGGACACGGACGGCCTCCACCCGGCCCACAGCGCACGCACGGAACAGGTCCTGGACCTGGTGGCACAGGCTCCACGCGGCTCCGTGGCCTCCAGCGAACTCACCCCGGACGTCCCGCCCAGCGACCGCGACCCGGTCCGGCACCCGCGCGGTGACGCCGAGCGGTTCTGGTCCGCGGCGCTGCTCCCCGGCGCGCTCATCGGCCTGGCGCTCGTGGTCGTAAGGGTGGTGTTCAGCAGGCCCTCGACATGGCGGCCCCTGGGATGGCGGTCGAGGTGGCTGCTCCGGTCATGGGTGCGGCTACGCGAGCGCGCCGGTGATCCGTACCGGCCGAGGAGGGCGCCCAACCGGGCATGGCGCTGGTGGCTGCGGCCGACACTCGGCCGTGAACTGCGCCGCCTGCGCCTGCTCGTGGAAGCCGCGTCCGAGGACCACCCCGGGCGCGAACGGGCCGTGCAGTCCTACGACGCCGCCGGGCTGATCGCCCAGTCCCCCGAACTGCCTCCGCAGGCCATGGTCTGCGCGGTCGTCGTCGCCCGCGACGGCGCCCAGGCGATCACCCACCCCGACCTACCGCTGCGGACACCCTGCCAGATCAATCCGCTGCACGGCCCGGCCGGCCACAGCCTCCGTGAGTACGCCCACCGGCAGCGCCTGTCGCGATGGCAGGTCTGCGGCCGTTGCTCGAAGAAGCGATTCGACCCGCGTTTCGGCCCTCTCACGCCTTCCCTGCCCCTCCTGGCCGACGGAGGGCGCCACCACTACCGCTACGCCAAGGATCCCTGGGCCGAGGCGATCGCCGCGCCGGAACACGTCTTCACCCGTATACGCAGAGAACTGGAGGTGTGAGCGGTGCGAGCGCTCGTACTGTCCTTCGTGTCCGTCCTCACCGTGCTCTTCGCCCTCTCTCCACTGTCCTCCGCGCACGCCGACACCACCTGGAGCTATGACGAGGTCGCCACGGTCCGCGGGCCCGCCGCGCTGAAGGACCCCCTCTACGTCGGTCTCATGCACCAGCCGGCTCTGGGCATGGCGGCCGAGGAGGCGTTGCAAGAGCGGCTGGAGGAGTCGGAGGTACCGGTCTACGTCGTGCTGCTCTCCCAGCGGACCAGACTGAAGAACTACCCGGAGAGGCTGGCGCATTCGGCGGGTTCGCGCGGGTACTTCTTCGCCGTGGGCCGGGACGGAGTGACGATCCACGGAGCCCAGTCCGATATGGACGGCACCGTGGTCGACGGGATGGACACGGCCCAGTTGGCCGCGGCGGCGGTCAACGGTGACCCCGAACTGGCGGAGGCCTCCCTGGCCGAGCGGCTGAACCGGGTCGTGGACCTGGTGGAGGACGGAAAGGCCGTCGACGCCTACCGGGACATGCGGGACGGTCCCGCTCCTCCCTGGGAATGGCTCGCTCTGGGCGTCGGTGCCGCCGCCGCGGCGCTCTGGTTCGGGGTGCGCTGGTGGTCGCGGCGCCCGATCCGCGTGGTACCGCTGTCCGAGGAGGTGTCCGCCACCGTCAGCCAGGCCCAACGTGACGGGTACCGCACCCGGCTAGAAGAACGCCTCACCGGGTGCGGGCAGCGGGTGTCCGCGCGCCAGGACTCCTCCGACAAGGTCCGTCAGGCGCTGGAGGCCTACACCGCCGCGGCCAAGGTGCTCGACTCGGCCGCCGACAAGTCCGACCTGGTGGGCGTGCACGTCCTGCTGGACATGTGCGAGGCGGCGCTGGACGGCGAGATCAGTCCGGTGCACTGCTTCTTCGACCCGCGCCACGACGGCGGCAAGGCACCGGTCCGGTGGCGCTCCCCCGCCTCGTTCGACTCGGTCCGGGTCATGGCCTGCCGCGAGTGCCGCAAGGCCGTCCGACAGCACCGAACCCCGCCGGCGGTCCCGGACTCCACCGGGGGCCGCCCGCTGCCCTACTACGCCGTGTCGCCCGAGCACAGCGTGTGGGCGGCGACCGGGTACGGCACCCTGACCCCGGACCTGCCCGCGCGGGTCGTACGCGGCGACCACCGCCGGTAGACGTGCCCGGCCGCGGGGCCGAGTACGCCTGGGAGGCGCCCGTCCCGTGAGCGGGGTCAGCCGAGCGGCAGGGTGAAGCCGACCTCGCCCGAGCACCCCTCGGCGCACGACAGGAACACCTCGATCTCCCCGGGCGGCCGAGCGTCCTGGTACTGGAACACGACCTGGCCCGCCGCCCCCGGGGCGAAGTAGTCCTGGCCGACGATCCCGGAGAACGGGTCGAGGTCGGCGATGGTTCCGTTGTCCCCGGTGTGCAGGGAACCGGTGACGCTCGCCCCGGTATCCGGGGCGGTCTCCACGTCGAGGATCACCATGAAGGCGTTCGACTGGAAGGAGTAGTAGCTACTGGCGACCGACACGCTCACACCGTCCCGGGAGTCGCTCGCCGATCCGGGATAGAAGTTCTCGCTGACGGGATTGCCGTTCACCTGGAAATCGCTGAGGAGCCCGTCCACGTAGGTGAAATCACTGAAAGTGGTACAGCCCTCGCTTCGACAGATCTGGATACCCTCACCGCGTAGCTCCACCGAGTCGGGCTCCGACAGGTAACCGCTGACGATGTTGGCGTGGAGGACGTCCGCTTGCTGCTGGAGATAACCGTGGGCCGGGTGGTCGGGATGGGCGTACACCAGCCCCTCCTCCATCGTTTCCCGGCTGATTCCGGCACCCACGGCTTCCATGTAGGACAGGGCGTCCTCGGCGGGACCCGCCTCGGGGGAGGATGCCTCGGGCGAGGGTCGCTCCTCCTGTGCGGCCTCCTGTGGCGACGCCGCCTCTCCCGCGGTGTCCGGCACGGCTCCGAAGGAGCATGCGGACAGGGACAGGGCCAAAGCGACGACGGCCCAACGGAATCTGGCGAGGGACATACCAGGGCGCTTTCTTCGGGGGAACACGGGGGAATAATCGCCGACTCGCGAGAAAAAAGAACGGCTTCACATTCCTAGCACACGAACGGACGGATAAAAGGTCGAATACATCCCCGGGCATGGCCACAAGAGGACATCGCGACAGAAGGTCACCGGAGCGTCGACGCAAGGTACGGAACACTCCTTCGCTACCGGTTCGGCAACCGTTTCACCGTCGTCCGGTGGCGATCCCACGCGGCAGGGCTCTTCGCCCTCGCCTCGATACCGCCCGTCGGACCACGTGCGGGCCGTGAACGGCCGACCGCCCGGCGCTGTGACCTGGCGGCAACACATCCGGTGGGCGGATGTAACACGGCCGCGGTTGTCCGCGGACCGCACCAGCACCGACGATGGCGGAGGAACAGTGCGGTCCGCTACGGCGCGACGGCCCGTACCGGCTCCGGAATGCCGCGCAGTCGAACCCAAGGATCCGCATGAAGCCCTCCCGGAACTCCGGAGCACCCGGACCCGCGTCCGGCGCTCTGGACGCCCCGCCCAGACCCGAGGACGAGCGCCCGCCCGTGCGGCTGATGGTCCTCTACGGCCTCCAGCACATCCTCGCGATGTACGCGGGCGTGGTCACCCCTCCCCTGATCGTGGGTGGCGCGGTCGGCCTGTCCGCGACGGAGATGGGCGTGCTCATCAGCGCGGCCCTGCTGGTCAGCGGCCTGGCGACGCTGGTGCAGACCCTGGGCGTGTGGCGGTTCGGTGCCCGCCTGCCCCTGGTCGTCGGCACCTCGTTCGTCCCCGTCACCGCCATGGTGGGCATCGCGGGCGAGGGCGGCCTGCCCGCGGTGTTCGGCGCCTCCCTCGCGGCGGGCCTGTTCGGCCTGCTGATCGCGCCGTTCTTCGCCTCGCTCATCCGCTTCTTTCCCCCGGTGGTGACCGGGAGCGTGATCGCGGTGATCGGCCTCAGCCTCATCCCGGTGGCGGTGGGCTGGATCACCGAGAACGCCGAGTCCGGCGTGCCCGCACCGACCGGGCTCGGGCTGGCCGCGGCCACCCTCGCCGTGATCCTGGTGCTGTCCAAGGTCCTGCCGGGCGTGTGGAACAGGATGTCGATCCTGCTGGGCCTGGTGCTGGGCACCCTGCTGGCCGCGGCGTTGGGCCGGGTGGACTTCTCCTCCGTCTCCGAGGGGGCGATGTTCTCCCTGGGGCAGCCGCTGCGCTTTGGCCCCCCGGAGTTCCAGATCGCGGCCGTCGTCACGATGTGCCTGGTGATGCTGGTCATCCTCACCGAGGGCGTGGCGGACACGCTCGCGGTGGGCGAGGTGGTCGGCACCCGGATGGACGGCAGGCGGCTAGGCGACGCCCTGCGCGCCGACGCGCTCAGCTCGGTCATGGGACCGCTGCTGAACTCCTTCCCCGGCAGCACCTTCAGCCAGAACGTCGGCCTGATCGCCCTCAGCAGGGTCCGGAGCCGCTACGTGGTGGCGGTCGGCGCCCTGATGCTGGTCGCCATGGGCCTGTTCCCGGTCCTGGGCCGCCTGGTGGCGGTGGTCCCCTCGCCGGTCCTGGGCGGCGCCGGACTGGTGCTGTTCGGATCGGTGGCGGCCGCGGGCATCCGCAGCCTGTCCCGGGTGGAGTACGAGGGCAACCACAACCACGTCGTGGTGGCCGTGTCGATGGCCTTCGGGCTGGTTCCGGTGGCCGCCCCGGCCTTCTACGACGGCTTCCCGTCCTGGGCCGCGATGATCCTGCACTCGGGGATCGTGGCGGCGGCGGTGTCGGCCCTGCTGCTGAACGCGTTCTTCAACATGTGGGGGTCCTCGAGGGATCCCGCCGCGTCCGGGGCCCCGGAGGAGGGGCCCTCGGACGGGGAGCCCTCGGGAGAGCACCCGCCGGGCGAGGAGGCTCCGGACGGGGAGTCCTCGCACACGAGGCCCCCGGGTGGGGAGCGGAAGGACCCCGTTCCGGAGTGAGCGGCCCGCGGGCGCGCGGCCCCGCCCTCCCGGCGGGGCCGTACGGCTGCTCGACGGGCGGCTACCCGACGGGCAGGGCGATGTCGACCAGGGCCGAGCACTCCTGCAGGCAGCCGCCCACCTCGAGCGTGCCGCCGGGGGTGGCTCCGGGGAAGGAGAATGCGGCGTGGGTGCTCTCACCGGCGTCGAGTGCGTAGCGTCCCACCGCCTCCTCGGCCCGCTCCCCGCGGTCGCGCCCATGCGTGTAGGTGGCGTGGGGAAGGTCCAGGCTGACGCTGTCGTCGGTGGTGAACTCGGCCGTCACCACCAGGGACTTGTCGGTGACGGACTGGTAGGCGGTCAGCAGGGTGGCGCGCACCCCCTCGGACTCGGCCTCCACCCCCTCGGGGTCCAGCAGGCCGTGCCCGGGGTCGCGGCCGTTCACGAGCAGGCCGGTGAGCAGCCCGTCCCGCGCGGTGAAGCCGCTGTAGGTGACGCAGGCCGGCGCGGAGTCCAGACCGGGGGCGGGGCACAGTTCGTAGCCGTCCCCGGTGCGCTCCACCTCGGTCTTCCGTGCGCGGGCCTCCCCGTCGGCACGGGCCCGGGCGACCGCCGCCCGGTGGGTGAGGTAGGTGTGCGCGGTGGAGTCCTCGGCGGTCAGCTCCAGCCCCTCGCGCATCCGCTCGGGCTCCCCGGTACGGGCGAGGGCCGCCACGTACGCCGCCACGGTCTCCTCGGGCGCGCTCCCCTCCCCCGCTCTCCGGTGGGCGGACCCCGCGAGGAGCCCGCCGGAGGGCTCCGGCACCGGAGCGCCGGGCCCCGGGAACGCGGGGCGGAGCTCATCGCCGGAGCCGGGGTCCCAGGGCGGCGGACCGGCGTGGTCGGTGGGCGCGAGCGCCCGCTCGGACCGCTTGCCGACGCTGGTCGGCGCCGTCTCCTGTGCGAGTCCGTAGCCGGTGGCGACGAGGAGGGCCAGGGCTGCGGCGACGGTCGGCCGGATCGGCGTCATGTCCGTTTTCTCCCCTCGTGAGAAACCGCGACCAGGCGAGCCTACGACCGGGAACCGTCAACACGGGGGTTGCACGAGGTAAGGAGTTCTTGGTGTGGCGGTCGGTACGGAGCTCTTTCACGTTCCGTCGTGGTGCGGGCGGCCCGGCCGGGGGCACACTGCGACGGCTCTGGACGGGCGGCTCCCCGGTCAGGCCGCGGCGGCCGCCGCGGAGCTCCGGGAACGTCCGGGGCGCGGTGGTCACCTCTCGACGCGGTAGGCGCGGGCCTGGATCCCGTACAGCTCGGCGTAGCGCCCGCCGAGCGCGATGAGTTCCTCGTGACCGCCCTGCTCGCACACCCGGGCCCCGTCCATGACGATGATGTGGTCGGCCATGCGCACGGTGGAGAAGCGGTGGGAGACCAGGAGCGTGACGCGGTCCCGGTTCCTGAGGGCCCGGGCACGCTCCGCGTACTGCTCGAACAGCAGGTGCTCGGTCTCGGCGTCCAGGGCGGAGGCGGGCTCGTCCAGGAGCAGGAGCAGCGGGTGGTCGCGCATGTAGCCGCGGGCGAGCGCGACCTTCTGCCACTGCCCCTCGGACAGTTCGGCCCCCTGGGCCCAGGTGTTGCCGAGCTGGGTGTCCAGCCCCCGGTCGAGCCGGTCGACCAGGGCGCGGGCGTCGGCGCGCTCGACCGCCCGGTCCACGGCCTCCTCGTCCTGGGCCCGGGGCAGGTCGCCGAGGCCGATGGACAGGCGCAGCGGGTACTCGAAGCGCGCGAAGTCCTGGAAGGCGCCCGAGAGCCGTTCACGCCACACGTCGGCCGGCATGTCGGCCAGGGCGACGCCGTCGACCAGGATCCTCCCGGAGTCGGGCTCGTACATCTTCGCCAGGAGCTTGACCAGCGTGGACTTGCCCGCCCCGTTCTCGCCGACGACGGCCACCACCGACCCCGCCGGAAGGTGGAGCGAGACCTCGTCCAGGACCCGCCGGTCCGTCCCCGGGTAGGTGAACGAGACCCCGTCCAGGGTGATGCCCGAGCGCATCCGCTCCGGCGGAGGGGTCGGGTTCCGTCCGGCCGCCATGGAGGACAGCTCCTCCAGCCACAGCAGGCGGCGCCCGCCCTCCAACCAGATCATCCGCAGGAAGTGGACCTGGCTGAGCGTCTCACCGATGTACTGGGCCAGGCGGCTGCCGACGGTGAGCAGGAGGACGACCTCGGCCGCCGAGCCGCCGTTCAGCGCCACCCCGGCGACGGCGCCGACGAACGCACCGCTGAAGACGGTGAGTGCGATCGACTGCCACGCGGTGGTCGTCCAGCGGGCCCGGGACATGGCATGGTGGCGCGCGGCCCAGGCCTGGTGGCGTCCCTGGCGGACCCGTTCTCGGGTGCGGGCGACGCGCAGCTCCCGTCCGGGTGAGGCCTTGGTGCCCAGCAGGAAGAAGTGCCGCGCCAGGCGCTCGTGGTGTCCGAGCCTCTCCTCCAGCGCGTGTTCGGCCCCTCCGCGCCAGTGGGAGACCAGGGCGATGGGCACGGCGAACAGCCCCAGCAGGCCCAGCAGGGGGTGGACGGTCATCACCAGGGCGATGGTCAGGACCAGGCGCAGAACGGCGCCCACCGCCTGGAACAGGTACTGGTAGACCTCGCTCAAGGTGTCGGCGTGGTCGCGGACGAGCTGGACGCGGTTGACGTAGGAGGGGCGTTCGTGGTGCTCCAGGGAGGGGATGCCGCTCTGGAGCCGGACCACGTGCGCCTCCATGAACACCGCGGTGCGGTCGGCGAAGCGGCGGTTGGCCCGCTCGCTCAGCACGCGCAGCAGCCAGCTCATGACCGCCAGCGCCCCCAGGAGCACGGCGGCGGCGATCACGCCGGCCTGGTTTCCGGAGAGCACCGCGTCCGCGAGCAGTGCCAGGGCGGCGGCGATCAGGACGTCGGGCAGGGCGGCGCCGACCGTCGTGGCGAACGCGACGGCGATGAGCCCGGGGGAGGCCGTCCAGCCCAGGCGCAGCGTGCGGCCCAGGCCCCGCCAGGACGAGGGCAGGGGGTGGTCTTCAGCGGGCACTGTCGGCTCCGTCCTGTTCTTCGTTGAACCGCGCTGCCTGGAGGTCGAAGAGCCGCGCGTAGGTGCCCCCGAGGGCCATGAGCTCGTCGTGGCCGCCGAGTTCCACGACCCTGCCCCGGTCCACGACGCAGATCCGGTCGGCGCGGCGGACCGTGGAGAAGCGGTGGGAGATGAGCACGGTCGTGCAGCCCCGGGTGGCCTCCAGCACGCGGTCGAAGACCTCGGCCTCCCCGCGCACGTCCAACTGGGCCGTGGGCTCGTCCAGGACGACCACGCCCGCGCCCTGGTCCACCGCGCACAGGACCCGGGCCAGGGCGACGCGCTGCCACTGCCCGCCGGACAGGTCGGTGCCATTCGAGTACCCCGGGGAGAGGATCCGGTCGAGGTCGCGCAGGTCGGCGGCGCCCGCGGTCGTCAGGGCTCGGCGGACCTCTTCGGGGGTGGCTCCCGGGGAGGCCACGTTGTCCTTGAGAGAGAGTTCGTAGCGGATGAAGTCCTGGAAGATCGCGCTGGTCCGGCGGCGCCACGATTCCAGGTCCAGGTCCCTCAGGTCCGTGCCGTCGACCTCGATCGTTCCGGAGACCGGGTCGTAGAGGCGGCACAGGAGCTTGACCAGGGTCGACTTCCCGGCGCCGTTGACCCCGACCACGGCCAGCGAGCTCCCGGCCGCAACGGTGAGGTCGAGACCGTCCAGGACCGGCGCGGACATGCCCGGGTAGGTGAAGGTCACGTCGCGGAACCTGATCTGCGCCGCGGGCATCCCCTCCGCCGGGGTCCGTCCGGAGACCACGGCGCGGGCCTCGGCGCTGGAGGACATCGCCTGCTCCACGCGCAGCACCGACGCGACCCCGTCGGCGGCCAGGGACAGGGCCCAGTTCAGGCCGCCGAAGGCCAGGGCGCTCGCGCCCACGGCCGCGTAGGCGAAGGTGCTCACCTGGCCCAGGCCGATGGCGCCCGAGGCGGCGTCCCGTCCCAGGGACCAGAAGAACAGCCCTCCCGACACCGTCAGCACCACCACCGTCCAGCGCATCGGCTTCTGCCGTAGCCGGGTGGCGTGCCACCGCAGCTCGACCAGGGTCCGGCGTTCCGAGGCGAAGCGGTCCGTCAGCCAGCTCGCGAGGCCGAAGAGCCGGATCTCCTTGGCGGCGGGGGAGTCCACCGCCAGCCTGTAGGAGTACTCGGCGCGGCGCTGGGCGTCCAGGACCTCACCCGTGTTGCGGTCCCACTGGGAGCTCTCCCGGAGCAGCCAGTGGGTGGAGAGCCAGGCGCCTCCCACCAGGAGAGGCGCCCACCACGCGTAGGCGGCCAGGACCACCGCCTGCGCCAGACCCGAGACCGCCTCCACCAGACCGCCCGCGATGATGCCCATGGACAGGTGCAGGGGCGGGCCGGTCATCCCCAGGTCGAAGTCCCGGGCGACGGTGAGCTCGTCCATGTGCGCGCGGTCCTCCAGGTGCGCGACGCCCTCGGGGGTGCCCGCGGCGACCAGCAGGCGGTCGTGCAGACGGTCGGAGACGTGCTCGCCGAGAAGGGAGCCGACCTGGTTGTGCAGGGGCGTCATGACCTGCATGAGGACGAAGACCACGCCGAGCAGGAGCAGCGGTGCCGGCAGCGGGTCTCCGCCGGCGACGGCGCCGACGAGCGCTCCGACCGCCACGACGAAAACGGCGGGGAGGATCCCCTGGAACAGGATCAGCGCCCACCACACCGCGGTCAGCCCCGGGTGGGACTTCCACAGGGTGGCGAAGAAGACCCATTCCCTTCGCGCCCTGAGCAGGGCCGTCGGACCGCTCCTTCCGGGGCGCGCCACTTCTTCGGCGGCGGGGGTGGGCATCCTGTACACCAGCCTTTCTCTCAGCGGGTCTCGGTTGGGGGTAGGTCGATTCGTGCGACCGCACCGGTACCGAAGAGGGAGACGGAGGGGCGCACCCGCCCCGCCACGAGGCCGGCCAGCCGCGGAGAGCACGGGAAGGGCGGCCTGGGACCGCCGTATCATCGCACGCGCCGACATTCCCCGGCGAGCCGTTGAACGCCTCCTCGGCCGTGCCTCGGAGAGCCTTCCGCTCCGTCCCCCGTGATCACGGAAGACAGGCACGAAGCACCTTCGGGATCGCCTGGCCCGGACCCCTCGGCGACCGCGGAGCCCGTGCCGACCGGTCCGGGCGGCGGCCACGGCCGGAACCGCCGCGGCCGCCGTGACCGCTACGGCCGGGGCCGCAGCACGACCGGGAACTCCTTGAGGCTGGTGACCGAGAGCGCGGCCTGGATCTGGAGCTCCTCGTCGGGGACGGCCAGCCGCAGGTCGGGGAAGCGCTCGAAGAGCATCGGCAGGATGATCCTCGCCTCCAGGCGCGACAGCGGGGCCCCGGGGCAGATGTGCGGGCCGTACCCGAAGGAGATGTGGCGCCCCCTGGTCCGCGTCGGATCGAAGACGGCCGGGTGCGGGTCCTCCCCGAACTCCTCGCGGTCGCGGGTCGCCGCGCCGTAGTGCGTCATCAGGGCCTCGCCCTTGCGGATGGTCTCACCGCCGATCTCGACGTCCTCGGTGGCGAAGCGGAACATCATGACGTTGTTCGGGGGGTCGTAGCGCAGCGTCTCCTCGATCACCGCCTCCCACGTGACCTCGCCCCGCCTGAGCATGGCGAGCTGGTCGGGGTGGGCGAGCAGGGCGCGCACGACGTTGTTGAGCAGGTTGACGGTGGTCTCGTGCCCGGCCGCCACCACGGTCAGCAGGGTGATGGTGATCTCGGCGTCGCTGAGGGCGTCGCCGTCCTCCCCCGCCCTGAGCAGGTCGGTGGTGAAGTCGTCGTGCTCGTCGACGCTGGCGCGCTTGCGGGCGACCATCTCGGAGAAGAACCGGAACAGCGCGCCGTAGATCTCCAGGTGCTCGCCCTCCTCGGTGGTTCCGGAGAAGAGCTTGGCGTACATCTCGCCGAGCTGGGCGTACTCGGACTCGGCCACCCCGTACAGCTCCCCGATCACCCCCATGGGCACCCTGAAGGTGAACTCCGACTTCAGGTCCAGGGTCTGGCCGGAGCGCGGCTCCAGGGCGTCGAGCGCCCTGGCGGTGATCTCCTCGATGCGCGGGCTCAGGCGCTCCACCCTGCGCGCCGAGAACGGGCTGGCGATGAGCCTGCGCATGCGCCGGTGGGCGGCCCCGTCCAGGGCCAGCATGTTGGAGTCGTCGGTGGGGATCGTGCCCATCAGCGGCCAGCCCTCGGGGACCCGCCCGCTCTGGTAGTCGTCCCAGTGGTCGACGCTCTTGACGAACCGGGGGTCGTTGAGGGTGGCGCGGCTGACCTCGTGGTGGGTGGTGGCCCAGGCCCGGACCCCTCCGGGCAGTTCGACCCGGGTGAGGGGGCCGGCCTGGTAGAAGCGTTCCCGGTCGGCCTGCACGTCGTCGGGGACGGCGTGCAGGAGGGGGACTCCGTCGTCGGTGTGCTGCACGGGGCAGGACATCAGTGCACTCCTCGCGGGGGTGTGGGGGTGAAGGTGACCGGCAGCGACACGACTCCCCTGACCCAGGGTGAGGGCCGCCAGCGCACCTGTTCGGCGGGGATGGCCAGCTCGACGTCGGGAAGGCGGTCCAGCAGGACCTCGACGGCCGTGACGGCCATGGTCTCGGCGATCCCCCGCGCGGCGTGGGGGCAGCCGTGCTCGCCGTGGGAGAAGGACAGGTGGGCGTGGTTGCCCCGGACGGCCTCGGCGTGCCCTCCGACGCGCAGGCGGGGGTCCTTGTTGGCCGCGGCGAAGCCCAGCAGGACGAGGTCGCCCTTGCGGATGAGCTTGCCGTCCAGTTCCACGTCGTGGGCGGCGAAGCGCCCGGCGTTCATCTGGGAGGGGGAGTCCTCCCACAGGACCTCGGCCAGGGCCTCCCCCACGCTGCTGCGGGCACCCGACATGGAGGCCGAGAAGCGGTCGTCGGTGAGCATCAGGCGCAGGGCGTTGCCGATCCACTCCGCGGTGGTCTGGTGGGCCCCGCCCATGATCGCGACCAGTTCGGCGACCAGGTCCTCGTCGCCGTAGTCCGCGGGGTGGGCGATCATGCGCGAGACCACGTCCGGCCCGGGTTCGGCCCGGCGCGCGGCGATGAGCTCGGCGAACTCGGCGGCGATCTCGGCGTGGGCCCCGACGGAGTCGGGTCCGGCGTCGAACATGGTGCTCATGAGGGTGGTGACCGCCTCGCCCCGGTCGTCGTCCAGGCCGTACATCCAGCACAGCAGCAGGGAGGGGAGCCGCTGCGCGTACTGGGTGCGCAGGTCGGTGCCGGTGGAGGCGCAGAAGCCGTCGATGAGGCGGTCGGCCAGCCGGGTGAGGACCGTGCGCAGCTCGTGGGGGTCGGCCCCGTCGAGGGCGTCGTTGACCGCGGCCGTGCGGCGCCGGTGCTCCTCGCCCTCGGCGGAGAGCAGGTTGGGCAGGGGCACCAGGACGGGGAGCAGCGGCCAGTCCCGGGGCACCCGGTCCCAGGCGTTCCAGCGGCGCGGGCTGCGCGCGAACACGTCGGGGCTGCTCAGGACGTGGTGGAGCTCGCGGTAGCCGATCACCAGCCAGGCGGGGACGTCTCCCTCCATGAGCACGGGCACCACCGGGCCGTGGTCGGCGCGCATCTGCCGGTAGAAGCCGTCAGGGTCGGTGTTGAAGCGGTCGTCGTACAGCCGGACGGGTTCACCCATCGCGGACCTTCCGTTGGTGGGGAGGGGCGGTCGGGCACACGTCCGGAAGGCCGGCCGTGTCGGTGTCGTGGGTCCCGGCCGCGCGCGCCCGGCCCCGCCGGTGCGCGGGGACGGGAGCGGGCGGGGCGGGCGCAGCGGTCGCTCACCGGGAGCCTTCGCAGACGAGGGAGCGGACGTGGCGCACCAGGGCGATGAGGACCTGCTTGGCCGAGGCGCGCACGCGCGCGTCACAGCGCACCAGGGGGACGCCGGGGTCCAGGTCCAGGGCCGCGCGCACCTGTTCGAGGGTGTGGTCGGTGTCGCCGAAGTCGTTGTGGGCGACGATGAAGGGGGTGCCCTGGGCCTCCAGCCGGTCGATGGCGTACCAGGAGTCCTCCAGGCGGCGGGTGTCGACCAGGACGACCGCGCCCAGGGAGCCGGAGAACAGGCGGTCCCACAGGAACCAGAACCGTTCCTGGCCGGGGGCGCCGAAGACGTACAGGACCGAGGTGGCGTCCAGGGTGATGCGGCCGAAGTCGAAGGCGACGGTGGTGGAGTGCTTGGCCTCCACCCCGTCGGTGTCGTCGATCCCGTCCCCGGCACGGGTCATGGTCTCCTCGGTGCTGAGCGGGCGGATCTCGCTGACCGAGCGGACCAGGGTGGTCTTTCCGGCCCCGAAGCCGCCGACGACGGCGATCTTGAGGGCCTGTTCGGCGGTGGCGGGGAGCGGGGGGTGGGCATCATCGGACGCGGGCTGTCGGGCTCCGGAGGAGGGCCCGGCTCCGGAGGGGGGGCCGGGCGGCCCGGAGCCGGAGGGGGGTTCCGGGGCGGGGGACTCAGAGGTCGTGGAGTGCAACGAGCACCTTCTCCAACACGTCCGGGGAGGCGAGGGGGCGGGCCGGTGAGGGCGCCGGCCTGGGGTGGCGCGCGGTGATCCTCCCGGTGTCGAGCAGGTCGGTGAGCAGGATGCGCACGATCATCACCGGCAGGCGCAGGTGGGCGGAGACCTCCACCACCGCCATCGGGCTGTGGCACAGCTCCAGGATCCGGGCGTGCTCGGACTGCATGCCGGGGACGGGCCCGCTCTCGGCCACCACGAGGGTCACCGCGTCCAGGGAGTCGTCGGCTCCGCCGCTGCGGCCCGAGGTGATGACGTAGAGGCGGTCGGGCCCCTCCTGGCGGTGGGAGCGGGTCATGCGGTGCCGGTGGCGGCGCGGACCGGGGTGGACAGGTACTCGCCCATCTGCTCGACCAGTTCGTTCATGTTGTGTCCGACCAGGCCCGGTTCCGCCTCCGCGGAGGTGATGACGGCCAGGTGCGCGCCGTGCCCGGCCTCGACGATGAACAGCAGGCCGCCGTAGAACTCGGCCATGGCCTGGCGGACCCCGCCCGCGCCGTCGCCGAACTCCACCGACGCGCTGTGCGCCAGGCTCTGCACACCGGCGGCGATCGCGGCGAGGTGGTCGGCGCTGTCGGTGCGCAGGCCTGCGCTGTGGCACAGCTTGAGCCCGTCGCGGGAGAGCACGAGCGCGTGCCGGGTTCCGGGGGTGCGTTCCAGCAGGCCTTCGAGCAGCCAGGTCAACTTGTCGAGGTCCATCATGCGTCCTTATCCGGTCGGGTCCTGGCCGCGCACCGCGGAGCGGAAGGCGCCCAACCCCTGCGCCGAGGTGGCGGGACCGCTCCTGGCGGGAGCGGTCCGGGCGCTCTCGGCCGCCGCGAGGGTCTGGCCGCGGCGGCGTTGGGGAAGCCCGTTGGTGTCCGGGGTGGCGGCGTCCGCGGCGGTGGAGGGGATCGCGGCGGGGAGGGGGGTGGTGGCGGGGTCGGTGGGTGGCGCGGCGGACGGTGCGGCGGGCGCGGACGCCTTCGCCGCGGGGCCGGACGCCGGGGGCCCGGGGTCGGGTGCCGGGGGTTCGGGGAGGGGCTTGACGAGCTTCTGGGGCAGGAGCAGGATCACCGCGGTGCCCCCGCGGGCGGAGGAGCGGAAGGACACCGACAGGCCGTAGCGGTGGGCGATCTGCCCGACGACCGACAGGCCCAGGCGGGTGCCGGAGATGGTGGCCAGGTCCAGTCCGCCCTCGACGGCGCGGCGGGCGCGGCGCAGGGCCTCCTCCCCCATGACCAGGCCGCCGTCCTCGACCATGACCGCGATCCCGGCCTGGACCTCCTCCACGTGGACGTGGACCTCCGCGGTGGGCGGGGAGAACCTGGCTGCGTTGTCGAGGAGTTCGGCCAGGGCGTGGATGACGCCCTCGGCGGCGAACCCGGCGACCGCCTGGGTGGACACACTGTGGATGCGGACGCGCTGGTAGGCGCCGATCCTGGCCATGGCGCCGCGTACGACGCTCTCCAGTGCGATGGCGCGGCCCCAGCGGCGGCCGGAGCGGGCGCCGGTGAGGACGGCGATGCTGTCGGCGACGCGTCCGGCCTGGGCGGTGCTGTGGTCCAGGTGCATGAGGTCGCCGAGGACGTCGGTGCCCGCCTCACCGTCGCCGTGGCGCTCCTGCATCCGGCGCAGGTCGGCGAGCATGGTGGTGGTCAGGGCCTGGACGCGGCCGGCGGCGGTGGCGCAAGCGACCATGGCGGCGGAGCGGCGGCGTTCCGCCGCGGCGATCTCGGTGGCCACGGTCCGCAGGAGGGTGCGCCCGCCGTGGTCCCCGGGCACGGGCAGGCGGCGCAGGGCGGTGTCGGCCGACTCACCCTCGCGCAGGCGCTCGACCAGGCGGGGCAGGTGGTCGTCGGCCAGGGCGGCGGTGTCGGCGCGCGCGGCGCCGAGCCGGGCGCGCAGTTCGCCCGCCTGGTGGTCGCGGCGGTTGAGCAGCAGTGCGAGGGCCGCCAGCAGCAGGAGGGGAACCGCGGAGGCGGCCAGGAGTGGCAGGGTGCGCGCGTCGGGGGCGAACCAGGGAGTCATGGCCCACAGGGGCAGCGCGGCCAGGGGGACGAGGAGCCAGCGCGGCGCCGTCAGCCACGAGGGCGCGGCTCCGCGCAGGTGGGGGATGTTCCAAGCAGTCATCGGGCTCCACGTTCAGCCGCTCTGTTACCTCTGGTCGGGCACGGGAGGGGCGTGCCGGGCAGTTCTTTCCGTGCACGCCGGGCCCCGAAAGGGAGGAGAATTCCCTGGTTCCGCACTTTTCGGCGCACAGCGAGTCAACATACCAGCAGACGCCACAAGCGACCATGCCGGGATAATGAACTCTTTATCGCTCACGTGGTGCGTGCACGGTAAGCCCCGCGCGCTGGAACTCGCCGGGGGACGGCAGTCCGCCTTCGTGAAGGTACCGGGAATTTCCGGACGGCCATTGCCGCGGTACGCCTTTCCCCGCTCGTGAACTGCGGGAACGGTGCGCACGGGCGACGCGGGGAGTACGAGGCGGGGAGGGGAGGCGGAAGACGTGGAGAGGGGCCGGGCCAGAGGGCTCCCGGACGCGGCGCCGAGGCACCGAACCCCTGGTGTGCTCACAACGAACGCCCGTACGGAGAACGCCCACTGTGGCGGCCGAGCCATTCCGATGCGTCGGGGGTGGTTCCCAGGCGGGGAACACTTCAGGACGACGAAGTTGATTCCGGGACACGGGAGACGATTATGGCGCAATCACGCCGACCGCACCGGGACCCGTGCCTCCGTGTGACGGAAAGGGCACAGGGGGCATTGGAACGGAATTCTGCTCGGCCACGGGAACGGATGAACCGACCTTTGGGGGAACAGCGCCCTTACCTGGGAGGGGACATCCACGACGGATCGAATGAGGAAATAGGAGGATGTTTTCTTCCCCCCGAGGCCGCAATAGAGACACACCCGAAAAAGGCGCCCTCGAGTGCCGCAGGTCACATGTGCCAGACTCGGCGCACCGGACGACGTTCCGGTGGCGGGGTGGGCCCAAGGTGCCCAAGGTGGTTCGACCTCGGGTGAGCGGGGAATCTTGACGTGGACCGACGCGTTACACCCCGCGAGACCGCACAAGCGCCTGGAGGCACCCACACGATGGCCGAGCGAGCACTTCGCGGCACCCGGCTCGGGGCGACGAGCTATGAGAACGACCGCAACACCGACCTGGCTCCGCGGCAGGAGGTCACCTACGACTGCACCCGGGGCCACCGCTTCTCGGTCACCTTCGCGACCGAGGCCGAGATCCCCATTGAGTGGGAGTGCCGATTCTGCGGCGACCGCGCCCGTCGCCGGGACGGCACCGGCGAGGAGCCCAAGAACGCCAAGCCGGTACGCACCCACTGGGACATGCTGCTGGAGCGCCGGAGCATGGAGGACCTGGAAGAGGTCCTCGCCGAGCGCCTGGCCCTGCTGCGCGCACGTCGCCGCGAGGAGGCAGCGAAGGTGGAGGAGCTCGCCAAGCAGCGGCAGAGCGCCTGACCACCCCGCGACGGACACGAGGGGGCGGTGGACACTGGTCCACCGCCCCCTTCGTCGTGTCGGGGTGCGCCGGCGAACCGGGCCCCGGGGGCGAGGCGGTGCCCCGGCCGCCCGGGGCTCCTCGGGGCCGTGTGCGTGTCCGGCGGTTCAGGGGTGGGGGCGCGGGCCGTGCTCGGGCTCGGTCACTCGGCGGCGAAGGGGGCGTGGGTGGTGCCCACCAGCTCCTTCACCGAGTCGATCACCCGGGTCGGGCGGTAGGGGAACTGTTCGGCGGTGTCGCGCCCGGAGATGCCCGAGAGCACCAGGACGGTCTGCAATCCCGCCTCCAGGCCGCTGAGCACGTCGGTGTCCATGCGGTCGCCGACCATCAGCGTGTTCTCCGAGTGCGCGCCGATCCGGCGCAGCGCCGACCGCATCATCAGCGGGTTGGGCTTGCCCACGAAGTAGGGGCGGCGCCCCGTCGCCTTCTCGATCAGCGCGGCGACCGCGCCCGTGGCGGGCAGCGGGCCCTCGGTGCTGGGGCCGGTCACGTCGGGGTTGGTGGCGATGAACCGGGCACCGTTGCGGACCAGGCGGATCGCGCGCGTGATGGCCTCGAAGCTGTAGGTGCGGGTCTCACCGAGCACCACGTAGTCGGGGTCGCGCTCGGTCATCACGTAGCCGACGTTGTGCAGGGCGGTGGTCAGGCCGGACTCGCCGACGACGTAGGCCGTACCGCCCGGACGCTGGGTCTGGAGGAACTGGGCGGTGGCCAGGGCCGAGGTCCAGATGGACTCCTCCGGGATGTCCAGTCCCGTGTTGAGCAGACGCGCGCGCAGGTCGCGCGGGGTGTAGATGGAGTTGTTGGTCAACACCATGAACGCGGTCCCGTTCTCGCGCAGCTCCGCGATGAGCGCGTCCGCGCCGGGGATGAGGTGCTCCTCGCGTACGAGCACGCCGTCCATGTCGAAAAGGTAGTTCCACTGGTTGCTCACGTGCCCCATTGTGCCGTCCGGGGCGACGGGCACGCCATTGTTACCTCCCGGTAGTTGAGTATCCTCACACCGGATCGGCGGCCATGGTACGCAGCGGTGGCCGGGGGCGAGGGACCGGGCGGTGGCCGGGGAGGGCTCAGATCGGCGGCCAGGGCACGGCGGGCCAGTCCGGCGCCGGGTAGGGGTGGATGCCGTGGTCGATGAGCAGGTCCACCCGGTTGCGCACAGCGTAGGCCTCCGGGCCCGTCAGGTGCAGGGCCAGCTCCCGGGACAGGACGCTGTCGGGTTCCCTGAGCCGGACGCGCACCGCTGACAGCGCCTCCACGGCCTCCTCGGGCAGCGGCTGCCCCTGCCACTGCCACAGCACGGTGCGCAGCTTGTACTCCTCGGCGAAGGAGACGCCGTGGTCGCAGCCGTACAGGTGGCCGCCGGGGGTGGGCAGCAGGTGGCCGATCTTACGGTCGGAGTTGTTGATAACCGCGTCGAAGACCGCCATGCGGCGCAGGGCCGCGTCGTCGGTCCGCCGGGACAGGTCGACCAGGTCGACGGTGGCGTCACCGTGCACCCACAACTGCACCATACCCTCGCCGAACGGGCCCTCGCGGTGGACCGTGGGCGGGACGACCGCCCAGCCCAGGGCCTCGGAGACGGCGTAGGCGCTGACCTCGCGCCCGGCCAGGGTCCCGTCGGGGAAGTCCCACAGCGGGCGCTCCCCCGCCACCGGCTTGTACACGCACGCGGCGGAGCGGACGCCGTCGGAGACGGTGCAGTACAGGGTGGTGTTGGAGGCGACGGTCAGCCGCCCCTCCACGGTGAGTTCACCGGTGCGGAGCAGGTCGAGCCCGACGGCCGGGCTGAGGCCGTCGAAGGCGTCGGCGGTGTCCGTCATCGCGGGCTCCCGGGTGTGCGTGCGCGAAGGCCCGCCGGTGTCGTCCCCATCCGGCTCAGACGAGGCTGTCCGGACGGTAGCCGTTCTGGCGCGGGCAGACGTGGCCGGCGGGATCGAGCGGGCGTCCGCACAGCGGACAGTCCGGCCGTCCGGCGGAGACCACCTTCAGCGCGCGTGCGGCGAAGGCGCGGGCGGCGCCGGGGGTCAGGTAGACGCGCAGGACGTCGCGGTGGGCGGGGGCCTCCTCGGCGAAGACCTCCAGTTCCTCCTCGTCGTCCTCGACCAGGTCCTCAGCGGCGGTCTCGTCGATCTCCTGGGCCTCGATGATCACGCGTGCGGCCTCTGCGTCCCAGGCCAGGGCGAGCGTGCCGACCCGGAAGTCCTGTTCGATGGGCTGCTCCAGAGGGTCCTCGTCCTCGGGCTCGACGACGTCCTCCGGCGGGGAGCCGAAGCGCCGGTGCACCTCTTCCAGTAGTTCCTCGATGCGGGTGGCGAGCGCCTCGACCTGCGCCTTCTCCAGCACCGCGCTGGTGATGCGCCCCTCGCCCACGGCTTGGAGGAAGAAGGTGCGGTCTCCCGGCTGGCCCACGGTTCCGGCGACGAACCGCTCCGGCGGATTGAACTGAAAGACGGGCATGCAAAGAACCTTACGGGATACGGACGGTCCGGCGCCAAACCTCCCGGACGCGCTGGTGAGCCGGGATCGCGGGATCAGGATCCCTCCCACGTGTCACCGACGCCTCCGGCCGGGGCCCGGGCCGTTCCCGCGGAGCGGGCCGCCGGGCCGGGGCCTCGCGGCGGTCCACCCGCGGCCGGCCCCCTTCAGGAGGCGTCGGCCGCGGGCTCCTGGTACACGGCGGGAGGCTCCTGCGAACCGGCACCGCCGCCGACGACCGCGTCACCTCCGGCCTCGGCCGGGGTGGGCAGGCTGGCGGCCAGGCTCTCGCCGGTGTCGTTGAGCTTGTTGAGGAAGGGACGGGTGCGCGTGTAGGTGATGGAGGTGATCGAACAGGGGTCCACGCGCAGGCGCTGGAAGAGGTCCAGGTGGATGCCGAGGGCGTCGGCGACGATCGACTTGATGATGTCGCCGTGGCTGCACACCACGTACACGGGCGGAGGCGGGGGCGCGGCGGCGGCTTCGGCCCCGGCGGTCGGAGCGGGACCGGCGGAGGGGGCCGGCGAGGCCAGGAGCAGGCGGCTGTTCCAGTCGCGGACGGCCTCGACCGCGCGCGCGGAGGAGGCGGCCAGGGCCTCGCCCCCGGGGAAGCGGACGGCGCTGGGGTGGTCCTGCACGACGCGCCACAGGGGCTCCTCGGACAGTTCGCCGATACCGCGGCCGGTCCAGGAGCCGTAGTCGCACTCGATGAAGCGCTCGTCCGTGGTGACGGGGACGCCGAGCCGCTCCGCGACGGCCCCGGCGGTCTCCTGGCAGCGTTCGAGCGGGCTGGAGACCAGAACGGCCGGGCGCAGTCCGTCCAGGCGCGCGGCCAGGTCGGCGGCCTGGGCGCGGCCGGTGTCGTTGAGGTGGACGCCCTCGGCGCGCCCGGCGAGGCGGGGACCGGTGACGTCGGTCATCCCGTGCCGGACGAGGATGAGGGTGACCGCCTCAGGAGTGGAAGGGGTGTCCTGGGATGCTGCGGGTGTCGCCATGGGCACCAGGGTAGGCCCGCACCGGGCGCGGGGGGCGGTAGGGCGGGCCCCGGTTTCGGTCCCGCACCGGGACCGGTGCGCACCGACCGGGCCACCAGGTCCCAACGGCCACCTCCGGCCCCGGTCGCGGAGAACACCCTGGTCAGGGCCGCGCCGACGGTACACGGCCAGGGTGTGTCCTGGGACGCCGTCGGACGGACACGGTACTCTCCGCCGCATGGAACAGCGACAGGTGGGCAGATCAGGGCTCTGGATCTCTCGTACCGCTCTCGGCACGATGACCTGGGGAAAGGACACCTCCGAGGAGGAGGCCGGGCAGCAGCTCACCGCGTTCGTCGACGCGGGCGGCACGCTCGTGGACACCGCGGACATCTACACCGGCGGCCAGAGCGAGCGGATCCTGGGGCGGCTGCTGCACGACTCGGTACGCCGCGAGGACGTGGTGGTGGCCACCAAGAGCGGCCACACCCCCGAGGGCTACCGCCCGGTGGACGCCTCCCGAAAGCACCTGCTGGCCTCCCTGGACGCCTCGCTGCGGCGCCTGCGGACCGACTACGTGGACCTGTGGCAGTTGCACGTGTTCGACCCGGCCACCCCGGCGGAGGAGTCGCTGGCCGCGATGGAGACCGCCGTGGCGTCGGGCAAGGCCCGCTACGTGGGCACCGGGAACCTGGAGGCGTGGCAGTTCGCGTCCCTGGCCACCTGGCAGCGCGCGCAGCCCGGACGTGTGCCGCTGGTGAGCGTGGGCACCGAGTACTCGCTGCTCAACCGCGGCGCCGACCACGGGCTGCGCCCCGCCGCGGCCTCGTCCGGGGCGCACGTGATCGCGTGGTCGCCGCTGGGCCGGGGGGTGCTCAGCGCCAAGTACCGCAACGGGACGCCGCCGGACTCGCGTGCGGCGTTCCCGCACATGGCGCCGTACGTGGAGCCCTACCTGGACGACCGCAGCCGCCGGGTGGTGGAGTCGGTGTGCACGGCGGCCGAGGGGCTGGGGGTGTCGCCGCTGGCGGTGGCGTTGAGCTGGGCACGCGACCAGGAGGGCGTGGCGGCGGCGGTGGTCGGACCGCGCACCCTCGCCCAGTTGGAGGAGATCCTGGGCGTGGAGGGCGTGGAACTGCCGCCCAAGATCCGCGACGCCCTCGACGACGCCACGGCGCGCCCCGAGCGCTGACCCGACGGGATGATCTTGCTCCCAGTGGCACTGTCGGCGGTCGGGAGTGCCACCCGGAGCAAGATCATCGCTGTCAGGCGCGTCCCGGCGGACACCCACCCGCCGCACGGCGTTCCAGTACCCGCTCACCTCACCTCGCGGGTCGGCTGGGAGCCGAAGTCCACCACGGTGTACTCGGACTCCACGTCTTCCCCGTCCCATCGGGAGATCTCGAAGCCGGCGGCGGTGAGGTCCCCGTTGTCGTCCCACGCGATCGGCCCGCTCACACCCTGGTAGTCGATCTCCCCGCCTCTGCGGAGAAGGCCGGAGCAGGCGGCGAAGCCGGTGCAGGGTGTGCCGTCGTCGGCCACGTGTGCCATGTGGTCGGCGATCGCCGCCGGGGCGGTGTCACCGGCCGCCTCGGCCGCGAGTGCGATCGTGGTGACACAGTCGAAGGCATGCGCCGCGGATTCGACCGCTCCCGGCTCGAAGGGATCGAACGGTCCGCTCAGCAGCCCCGCCTCAGACGCTGACAGCAGTCGCTGCTCGAACGCGGGAGCCTCGAAGCCCGGAGCGATGCCCGTGACTCCGTCGAGCTCCTCCGAGGGTGTGTTGAGGTCGTGCACTCCGCCGGTGAGGTAGATCTGGTCGCCGGTGCGCTTCGAGGCCAGAAGGCCGGAGACGAACATGCCTCTCTCCTCAAGGTCACCGATCGCGACGGCGTCGACCTCCTCACCCAGGAAACCGGCACCGTCCATGGCCATGGCGGGAACCGGAATCACCGATTCGGAGACGATGACGGAACTCGACCGCATTCCCCGTGCGTCCAGCTCGCCAAGGACGGAGGACATGAAATCCCCGCTGTGGTCGTGGCTGTGAGCCACCACGGCGACTTCCCGGTGGCCGTTCTCGTCGATTTTCCGGGCCAGAGCCCGCGCGGTCATCGCGGAGGACGGCGTTGTGCGGAAGTACAGGCCTCCGTGTCCTGGCACCTCCATATCCGTTGCCGCGTCCAGAGCCGAACAATGGACCATTCCGCTCCGGGTGATCGTCTCCCAGGTCGCCCATACCATTCCGGGCGAGGTGGGACCGATGACCGCACTGACGTTCTGGGCCACCAGTTCGTTCGCGGAGGCGACGGCCACATCCGGATCCCCGCCCTCATCGCCCACGACGATGTCGGGTATGTCCTGTCCGAGCACCCCTCCCGCCGCGTTGACCTGGGCAATCGCCAACTCGGCCCCGAGTTGTTGAGGAGAGTCGAACGGGAACGTTTCGCTTGTGTGGGGGACGAGGATTCCAAGGCCGAGCGGCTCACCGTGGTGTCCCGGATCCACCGGGGCGGGACCGGGGCCGTCCCCGACCGACCAGCCACCGACGCCTCCCACCAGCAGTACCGCGGCGGCCGCCGCTCCGAGCATCCGGCCCGCGCGCCTTCGGACCTCCGCCGGCCCCGGGGCGCCGGTCACCGTCGGAGGAGCCGTCACGGAGCCAGGGGCGGGCGGGGACGTCCGGTGCCGCCCGACGGGAGGAACGGCGGTCGTCGTCGCCCCGCCCGGCGATGTGGGCTCCAGCCCGGTTCCGGCGGACAGTCGCCGTACCAGTTCGACCGCGGTGGGTCTCTTCGCGGGGTTCTTCGCCATGGACCGGGTGACGATCCCCCGTAGCTCCTCCGGCACCCCACTGGTGTCGGGTTCCTCGTTGAACAGCCGGAACATCAGCTCCTCGGCCGACCCGGTTCCGAAGGGCGGGCGCCCGGTCATGGCGTACACCACCAGGCCGCCCCACCCGAAGACGTCCGACTCCGGTCCGGCGCACCCGCGGAACCGTTCCGGACTCATCCATCCGGGAGAGCCGACCACACCGCCCGTGCGCGTGAGGGAGGTTCCGTCCACGGTGCGGGCGATCCCGAAGTCGAGCACCCTGGGTCCGTCCGGCGCCAGGATCACGTTGGCCGGCTTGAGGTCCCGGTGGACGACACCGGCGGCGTGGATGGTCGCGACGGCCCCGGCGATGCTCACGGCCACCGCCCTCGCCCGGGGCAGGGGCAGCGGTCCGTTGTCGAGGACCTCCTGGGAGAGGGTGGGACCGGACAGGTACTCGGTGGCGAGCCAGGGCTGGTCCGCCCGGGTGTCGAAGTCCAGGACCGAAGCGATGCACGGCGACCTGATCCGGCTCAGCAGCTCGGCCTCACGGGAGAACCGGTTCCGGAAGGCGGGATCGGCGGCGAGCTCCGGGCGTATCACCTTGACCGCGACCCACCGCCCCTCAGGGGTGGTCGCCGCGTAGACCACTCCCATCCCGCCCGCACCGAGACGTCCTCTGATGTGAAAGGAGTGAATGGTACGCGGATCCGAGGGATGCAGGGACGCCATCGACGAGGGCCTGGGCGTGGGAAGCACGGAATGTCTCTCGACTAGGGATTCGGGCTGATGCCGGGTTCCAGTGAACCACTGCACCTGGCCGGAGAGATGCCTTGTTCCCCGTATTGGTTTCGCGTTACCGGCACCACGGACGATGCCCTGGTACCCTTTCAGCGAGGCATGCGCGCAGAGGACTCATCAAAATCAGCCAACAGACATATCCGGGCCGATCACTACAAGAATTAAATACCCTTAGGAACTTCGCATCTTCGGCTGCCAAGTGAAAGCGATGCGAAGGGCGGCCTGGGAAGTGCGGATCCGACGGCCCGAGGAACGCCGCCCGGGGTCCGTCCGGTGGACTCGGTCCTGCGCCGCTGGGGGCGGCGAGGGCGCCGACGGGGTTGCCGCAGGCCCCGCGGGTGCGCCCGTGGGGTGGGAGCGGGCGCACCCGCGGGGACCGGGGGCTCCCGTGCCTTCGGCGTCCGGGCACGAGGCGAGGCACGGCACAGCCTCAAGAGAACACGCCCTAGCCGCGGGCGGGCGTGACGGGGAAGTTCTTGTCGAACACGTTGTGCGGGTCGTACTGGGCCTTGAGCGCGCGCAACCTGGAGAGGACCGGCTCGGGGAAGGCCCGCGCGAGGACCTCGGGCCCGGTACGGGTGTCGAAACTCAGGTACATGCCCTCCAGGTGCTTCTCCAGGGCCGACCAGTGGGTGTCCAGCCCGGCGGCGCGCCGGGCCCCCGTCATCACCCCCAGCGAGAAGTTCTGCGACCGGTGGGCGTAGGCGGTGGCCTCGGCCGGAACGTCGTTGACCGCGCCGCCCGCCTGGCGCAACTGCATGAACATCGCGTCGCCCGAGGCGAGCATCTCCCCCATCCCCTCGGCGGCCTCCGGGGTGATGTGGCGTAGCAGGCCCGAACGCGACTCGGGCAGCCCGTGGCCCTGGTGCGGCCCGTCCGCGCCGACCAGGACCGCGGGGTAGGGCGCGAGCTGGGCCCGCTGGTCCAGGACCGGACCCACCCCCAGGAAGGGCTCCAGGGCCCGGACGGCGAGGTCGGTGTCCTCACCGGCGTAGACCACCATGGCCTGGGCGACGGGGCCCTCGCCGCCGCGCCCAGGACCCATGGTGAGGAAGGCGGTGACCTCGCGCGGCGCCGCCTCGGCGGTCTCGCCCCAGGCCCGGAGGAAGGCCGCGGTGTCGGTGGCGTCGTAGACGAACTGGCCGAGGACGACGTCGCGCACGGGCGCGGCCGTGACCTCGACCGCGGTGAGCACACCGAGGTTGGCGCCCGCCCCGCGCATCCCCCAGAACAGGTCGGGGTGGTGGTCGGCGTCGGCGCGCAGGATCCGGCCGTCGGCGGTGACCACCTCGACCGCGGTGACGTTGTCGATGGTCAGGCCGTGGGCACGGGCCATGTAGCCCAGACCGCCCGTGGTGGCCAGGCCCCCGACACCGACGCCCCCGTGGTCGCCCGAGCTGATCGCCATGCCGTACGGGGCGAGGGCCTTGGCCACCCCGCCCCAGCGGGCTCCCGCGCCGAGCCGGACCAGGCCGGCGCCGTCGTCGAGGACCTCGACCCCGTCCATCCTGGCCAGGTCGACGACGACACCGCCGTCACCGGTGGAGCGGCCGCTGATGCCGTGGCCGCCGCTGCGCACGTGCAGGTCGGCCTCCTGGGCGCGGCCGTAGGCCAGGGCCTCGGCGACCTGCTCGGCGGAGCCGGGCCGCAGCACCAGGCCCGGGGAGCCCTTCTGCATGTACCCGTGGCGCACCTTGGCGTAGGCGCGGTCGCCGGGCTCGACGGCGTGGTCGCGCAGGTCCTCGGGAACGGCGTCGTAGTCGATACCGGAACGGCGCGCGGCCAGGGAGGCGGCGGCCCGGGCCGGTCCGGTGACGGTGCCCGCGTCGGCGCGCTCGCGCGCGACGGCCTCCCTCAGCGCGGGGGCGACCTCGGCGCCGAAGGTCTGGACGGTGCGCGGGTCGTCGGTGGCCACGAGAAAGGTGGAGTACCCGTGTTCGAGGACCAGGGGCAACAGGTCCTCGACCCACTGCTCGGGCGGCCCCTGCAGGAAGCCCCGGCCGGTGGGCAGGAAGGCGCTCTGGGCGAGGTTGAGCATCCGGCGGATCTGGCGGGGGTCGCGCCCGGCGGCCAGGGCGGCCTCGTCGATGGTGCGGTTGGAGGCGGCCATGTCCTCGGGCCGGAGGTAGCCCAGGCTGGGCAGCCAGCCGTCGGCCTTGGCGCCGACCAGGCGGAGCATGCGGGGCTTGTAGGCGCCCAGGCTGATGCCGATGGGGTGGGCCGGCGCGGGGCCGCGCTTCATGCCGCGCACGGTGTAGTGGTCGCCGTCGACGCGGACGCCGCCGCGGGCGTCGGTGTCCCAGACCTCGCGGATGACGTCGATGCCCTCGCTCAGGGCGTCCACGGCCTGGCGCGGGGTGAGGCGCTCCACGCCCATGGCCTCGATGCCGTCCCAGAAGGCCCCGGCGCCCAGGGCGAGTTCGAGCCGGCCGTGGGAGAGCAGGTCCAGGGTGGCCGCGGAGCGGGCGAGCATCGCCGGCGGGCGCAGGGGGAGGTTGAGCACGTTGGCCGACACCCGCAGGCGGGTGGTGCGCGCGGCGACCCAGCTGAGCAGGGTCCAGGTGTCGAGGAAGGCGGGGTTGTAGGGATGGTCCTGGTAGGTGGCCAGGTCCAGGCCCGCCGCCTCGGTGAGCTCGGCGAGCGTGACGGCCCGGTCGGGGTCCTGCGCCGCGGGTGTGACGAAGGTGCCGAACCGTAGCGGGTGTCCGTAGTCGGACATGGGTGCTCTCCTCGGGGGACGCCAAAACTAGTTTGTTCGTCAAACGATGCCGACAACAACTTATCTTGGCGAACACCTATTCCTGGTAGCCTCGGGCCATGGCATCCACCACTCCGGAACCCGCACGGCTCCCGGACACGCGTCCGGGCGCGGACCCGGGCGCGGACCCGGGCGCGGACACGAACCTGGGGTGGTCGCTGGCCGTGGTCCTGCGCCGCTGGCACGAGCGGATGGAGTCGGCGCTGTCCGACCTCCCGCACGGCAGCCGGGGCTACCACGTGCTCGCCGCCGTCTCGCCCGGTGAACCCCCCACCCAGGCGGCCCTGGCCGAACGGCTGCTGATCGACCGCAGTGTGATGACCTACCTGCTCGACGACCTGGAGAAGGCCGGCCTGGTACGGCGCCGGATCGACCCCGGCGACCGGCGGGTGCGGCGGGTGTGCGCCACCGAGCACGGCCGGGAGGTCCTGGCCGTGGTCCGCGAGCGGGTGGAGCACACGGAGGAGCAGGTGCTGGCGGGACTGGACGCGCCCACCCGGGAACTGTTCCGGCACATCGCCCAGCGCGCGGCCGTGGCCATCCAGGAGGCCTCCCCCGCCACCGACCCGTGCGCGGCCGTGCGCCAGGTGGTCGGCGACGGCGCCGAGGGCCCCGTGGGCACGGCGAACCGGGGAGGACGGCGGCGCACGGGCCGCGGGACCAGGAACTGAGCGTCGCCGCGAGTCGGTAGGCTCCCAGAGTCGCGAACCGTATGACGAGGGGAACCGCCCGAGGTGTCCGAGGCCATCGAACAGGTCAGTGCCGTCCTTGACCGGATGGGCGCCCCGCGCGCCCTGGCGCCCCGGCTGCTGGCCGCGCTGGGAGCAGGTGCCGCCGAGCGGCTGGACGCCGACCCGTGGCTGCTGCTGCGCCTGCCGCAGGTGACCGTGGAGCAGGCCGACTTCTGCGCCCGCAAACACCTGGGCGAGGGCGCCCGGCCCGACGACCCCCGAAGGCTCGCTGCGCTCACCGCACACGTGCTGCGGATGTCCGAGGCCCGGGGCCACACCGCCGTGGAGGAGAGGCAGCTGGCCACGGTGGTCGGCAGGCTGGGGGTGGCCGATCCCGCCGCGGCGCTGGAGGCGGCCGTGGCCGAGGAGAGCGCGGTGGTGCTGGAGAGCATCGACGAGGGCGACGAGGACTTCGACTTCGAGGAGGGCGGGGTACCGGAGCTGCCCGACCCGGACCGCTTCTACGCCCTGCCCGACGTGGGACACGCCGAACAGCGGCTGGGCGACCAACTGCTGCGGCTCATCGGGGGCAACGACCCGATCATGGACCTGGCGACCGCCACCGAGACGGTGGACGAGGCCGCGGAGAGGGGCGGGTTCACCGTCTCGGAGCAGACGCGCGACGCCCTGGTGACGGTGGCCCTGCGCCCGGTCACGGTGCTGCGGCACGGCCCCGGCGACGCCGCGGAGGTGGCGCGGGCCCTGGTGTGCATGGAAGCGGTCGCCACCGACAGCCAGGTGGGGATAGTGGTGGCGGCGCCGACCGCTCAGGCCGCGGCGGCGGTCAACGCCGACCTGGCGAGAGTCCGCGGGACGGGCGGGGATCCGGCGTCCGCGGGGACCGGGGACACCGCGGCCCCCGAAGGCACCGGGGAGGAGGAGAGGCCCGAGGCGCCCCCGGAAGCCGAGGACGCCCAGGGGACCGAAGAGGTTCAGGAAACCGGAGAGTCCCCGGGGACCGGTGACACCCGGGGATCCGAGAGCGCCCGGAAGCCGGGAACGCCCCCGGTACGCGCGGTGTCACTGGCCGGACTCCTGGCCGGCGCTCCGGTGGAGGCCGGGCTGGTGGTGCTGTGCGAGGCGATGTCGGTGGGTGTGAGGCGCGCCGCCGAACTGGCGTCGGTGTGCGCCGACGGCGCCCACCTCGTGCTGCTGGCCGACCCGGACCAGGCCCCGTCCGCGACACCGGGCCAGGTGGTGATGGACGTGGCCGTGTCGCGGACGGCGCACGTGGCCGAACTGTCCGACCCCGCCGAGCCGGGGCCGATCGCGGAACTGGCGGCGGCCGTGGCCGGGGGTGAGGTTCCCCGGGTGGAGGCGCCCGGGCGCGAGGTGGTGCGGGTACCCGCCGCGTCGGCCGAGGAGGCGGCGCACCGGGTGGTGCAGCTTGTGACGGACTCGATCCCGCGCGCGCTGGAGATCGGGGCCGAACACGTACAGGTGGTGGCCGCGCGCGGGGACGGACCGGCGGGCGCGCGTGCCCTCAACGCCGCGTGCAAGGAACGGCTGAACCCGGGTCCGGGCGCGCACGGCGGGTTCGACGTGGGCGACCGTGTGCTGTTCACGGCGGACGGCCCCGGCTACGGGCCGGGTGACACGGGGTACCTGCGCGAGGTGGACGGGGGCGCCGTGGTGGAACTGACCGGCGGTGGGCGGGTGAGGGTCGCCGACCCCTCGGCGCTGCGCCCGGGCTGGGCCGTGACGGTGGCCGCCGCGCACGGGGGCCGCTGGCCCGCCGTGGTGGCGGTGTTCCCGCCGGAGGTGCCGGTGTCGCGCCCGCAGGTGTACACGACGCTGACCCGGGCGACGCGGCACGTGTCGCTGGTGGACGCCACGGGCGGAGGCCTGGAGACGGGCGTGCGGGAGAACGCGGCGAAGGAGCGGACGACCCGCCTGGTGGGCATCCTCCGGGAGGGATAGGTGCTTCGCCCGCTCCCGGGACGCGGGGACGGTCCCTCACACCTCGGTGGACCCGGTCGGCTCCTCCAGCAGGCGGCCGCCCTCGACGAGCATCTGGCGGACCGCCGCGACCATCCAGACGAAGGCGAAGGCGATGACCGTGACGTTCTTGACCGCGAGCAGGAGCGCCCAGTAGAGGTCCTCCGCCGAAGCGGGGATCCACAGGGGCACGACCCGCTCGGGGACGATGTCGAGGACCGCGGCGAGGGCGAGCAGGAACGCTCCCTGCAACAGCAGGCTGGGCCACCTCCGGTCGAGGAAGGCCCGGACGCGGCGGCCGTCGCCCAGGTGCCGTCCGCCCCGGACCCGCTCGTCCCCCAGGATGGCGACGCGGACCAGCAGGACGACCAGGACCACCCGTGTGCCCTCCGCGAGCACCTCCAGGGCGATGTGCGCCGCCGTCGACCACGTGTCGCCCCACAGCGCCGCCGCGAAGCGCTCGGCCGCGGGGACGAGGGAGACACCCGCCACCAGGACGATGTGGCGGAGGTAGAAGGCCAGCGCCCAGCGCGGAACCTCCAGGGCCAGGCGCAGGTGGGTGCGCGCGGAAGGTGTGCAGGTGGTCGTGTTCTCCGTCATGGTGCTCTCCCGGTCTCGACGTCCGCGCTGCTTATTTTAGTTCACTAAACTAAAATGTACAGTAGACTAAAATAATCAGCGGCACGTTGGAGAAGGGACCATCGAGGCGTGAGTGACGCAGACACCGATCCGGCTGCCACGGGCGCCGAACTCGGGTGGCGGCTGAGCACCGCCGTCGTGCTCTTCCACGAGGCCGTCGGGCAGCGCCTGGGACTACGCGCTCTCGACCACCGCGCACTCGGGCTGATCGAGCGCGAGGGCCCGCTCACCGCCGGTGCGCTGGCCGAGCTGACGGGCCTGACCCCCGGAGCCGTCACCGGACTCGTCGACCGGCTGAGCCGCCTGGGCTACGTGCGGCGCGTCCCCGACCCCGCCGACCGGCGGCGCGTCCTCGTCTCGGCGGACACGGAGGCGCGCCCCGACCTCGCCGACGCCTTCACCGGCCTGTCGCGGGCGATGGGCGACCTGGTGGCCAAGTACGACGACACCGAACTCGCCGCCATCACCGACTACGTCACCAACACGATCGACATCCTGTACGCACAGACCCGGCGGCTCGGCGCGCCCGGCCCCACCGGAAGGACCACCCCTCACGGCGAGGGCACGGGAGCGGACTGACGGGTCGAGGTCGGAGCCTTCCGGCCGGCGCCCGTCCCGTGACCCGCGAGCCGTACCGCGTTCTCCGCGGCGGGGGCCGACAGGACCACCCCCGCGGACGCCGGGCCCGTGCCGCCGCAGGAGCCGCCCCGCCTCGCGCGTGGACGACCCCGGGTTCAGGCTCACCCGGTCGCTGCGGGCCGCTCGTCCACTCCGGGTGGATGTTCGAGTGTCACGAACATAAATGACTTTCGAGCATCGCACCTTTACGTCGTAGATCAGCAATAGCCCGCCAGCGAGGGGAACGGGCCCCAACGGACGTACTGGCGGCACTCCCCGGTGAACACGGCGGCCAGTTCGTCGCGCAGCACGGCCCGCGCACGCCCGGCCGCGCCGGGCCCTCCCCGGTGGACCTGGGTGGCCAGCCCCTCGGCCACTGCGGCGATGCGGGCGGCGGCCGTGTCGGCGTCCACGTCCGACTCCACCTCGCCGCACTCCATCCCGTTGCCCACCGCCCGTGCGATCTCCGCGTGCAGGGCGGCGGCGGTGCGCGCGTCCACCTCGGCCAGCGCGGGGCTGTCCAGGGCCCGGCCGGCGAAGACGCGCGTGACGCGAAACTCCGCGCGGCGCGGCCCGTCCAGGGGCAGGTGCTCGGCCAGGGCGGCCAGCAGCACCTCGGCGATGGACCTCTCGTGGCGGGTCCCCTCGCCGACGATGCCGAAGACACGGACGGCGACGGCCGTGCTGACCCGCTCGAACGCGTGCAGCAGCATGTCGTCCTTGGACCGGAAGTAGTGCTGCACGAGGCCCACGGACATCCCGGCGCGCGAGGCGGGGCTGGCTCCCGGCCACCGCACGCCGTGGGGAGTCCCGGTGGCGAAAGCGAACGGCGTGGACGACGCCGGTGCGTCCTACGGCTACCCGGGCGGGACCCTGGCGGCCCTGGCCGCCTTCGCCCGTGCGCAACTGGAGGCGGACCCGGGCGTGCTGGACGCCGACGCCCTGGCCCGGGCGCGCAACGGAACGGTCCCGGTCCCAGGTTCGACGCAGGAGTACGAGTTGGGCTGGCGCGAGACCGCCCTGACCGACCTCGGCGAACCCATCGTCTTCCACGGCGGCGCGACCCCTGGGTACGCGGCGGTCGTGGTTCTGGGCGACCGTGCTCTGGGCGCTGCCCGGACTCGCCGGGGTGTGCGCGACCGTGTGGCTGGTGGCGGGTCTCGGGCCGCGGTCGGCGCTGGTATGGCTGCCCGGTCCGTCGGCGGCGGTGCTGGCGGTGTGCGTGCCCGGCGGCGCAGTCACCGCCCTGCGCCTCCTGGCGCACCGCCACGCCGGGCGCTCCCGTTCCTGACCCGCGCGCTCCTGACCCGGGCACCGGGGGCCACGCCCCCCGCGCTCCTCAGACCTGGTCGAGGAAGGCGCCGTCGACCACCAGGTTCTGTCCGGTGGTGAAGGCGGCCGCCGGGCTGGCCAGGAAGGCCACCGCCCGGGCCACCTCCTCGGGGCGCCCGAGGCGTCCGTAGGGGATGCGCTCGCGGATGGACTCGTAGAACTCCGGGTCGTTCTCGCGGCGGCGCGCCCATCCCCCGCCGGGGAACTCGATCGGGCCGGGCGAGACGGTGTTGACCCGCACTCCCCCGCCCGCCCACGCGCGGGCCAGCGAGGACGCGTGGTGGTTGAGCGCGGCCTTGACCGCGCCGTAGGCACGCGGACCGGCGGGCGCGGTGGTGTGCAGCGCCGAGGTGCTGGAGACCAGCACCACCGCGCCGCCGCGCTCGGACTCCAGCAGGTGCGGCCCGGCCGCCTCGGACAGGCGCACGAACGGCATCACGTCGGCAGCGAAGCCGCGCTCCCACTGGTCCGGGGTGGGCGCGCTGCCGCCGGACACGTTGGAGACCAGCACGTCCAGGCCGCCGAGCTCGGCGGCCGCGTCGTCGACGAAGGAGGGCAGCGCGTCGTGGTCGGTGACGTCCAGGGCGCGCGAGAACACCCTCGCCCCGGTCGCCTCCAGCTCGCGGGCGGCCTCGGCCAGCGGCTCGGGCGTGCGCGCGCAGACCGCCAGGTCGGCGCCCTCCTCGGCGAACACCTGGGCGATGGCCCGGCCGATCCCCCTGCTGGCCCCGGTTACCGCGACCCGTGCCCCCGACAGTCCCAGATCCATACGTTCCCGTCCTCCGACGCGCTTCACCGGCTCTCACCACCGTCTGCCAGGGTCACACGGACCACGGCGGGCACACGGGGTGTACACGCCGCGCCGGACCCGTGGAACGGCAGACGGGCGGGCGCCCCCGAGGGGGCACCCGCCCGCGTCAACCTACCGCACGTGCGTCCGGCGGGTTCAGGCTCCGGTGGAGTGGAAACCGCCGTCGACGTGGACGGTCTCACCGGTGGTGGCCGGGAACCAGTCGGACAGCAGGGCCACGACCGCCTTGGCGGCGGGCTCGGGGTCGGTGACGTCCCAGCCCAGCGGAGCGCGCTCGGGCCAGTGCTTGGCCAGGTCGGCGAACCCGGGGATGCTGCGGGCGGCCATCGTGCTCAGCGGCCCGGCGGAGACCAGGTTGACCCGGATGTCCTGCTCTCCGACGTAGCGCGCCAGGTAGCGGGCGGTGGAGGTGAGCGCGGACTTGGCCACGCCCATCCAGTCGTAGATGGGGTAGGAGACGCTGTTGTCGAAGTCCATGGCCACGACCGAGCCGCCGTTGCCCATCAGCGGCGTCAGGGAGGTGGTCAGCGACTTCAGGGAGAAGGTGGACGTGTGCATGGCCGTGGCCACGTCCGACCACTCGGTGTTGAGGAAGTTGCCGCCCAGCGCCTCCTGCGGGGTGAACCCGATGGAGTGCACGATGCCGTCCAGGCCGTCGACGTGCTCGCCGACGCGCCCGGCCAGGCTGGCGAGCTGCTCTTCGTCCGTGACGTCCAGCTCCAGGACCGGGGGCGTCTCGGGCAGGCGCTTGGCGATGCGCTCGACCAGGCTCATGCGGCCGTAGCCGGTGAGGACGACCGTGGCGCCCTGCTCCTGGGCGAGGCGGGCCACGTGGAAGGCGATGGAGGAGTCGGTGAGCACCCCGGTGACGAGGATGCGCTTACCTTCGAGGATTCCCATGTCGGGGTTGTCCGTCCTGTCTGTGGTCGGTTCCGGAGGGGGTGGTCCTCCGGGAAGTGGAAGGGGGCGCGGGCGTGTGTCAGTGGCCCATGCCCAGGCCGCCGTCGACGGGGATGACGGCGCCGGTGATGTAGGAGCCGCCAGGGCCGGCGAGGAAGGCCACCGTCCGGGCGATGTCCTCGGCGGCGCCGATGCGGCCCAGGGGAACGTTCTTCTTGATCTCGGCCTGGCGCTCCTCGGGCAGGGCCGCGGTCATGTCGGTCTCGACGAAGCCGGGGGACACGACGTTGACGGTGATGCCCCTCGAACCGAGCTCGCGGGCCAGGGAGCGGCCGAAGCCGACCAGGCCGGCCTTGGACGCGGCGTAGTTGCCCTGCCCGCCCGAGCCCATGAGGCCCACCACGGAGGAGATGAGGACGATGCGGCCCGAGCGCTTGCGCATCATGCCGCGCACGGCGCGCTTGGCGACACGGAAGGAGCCGGTGAGGTTGGTGTCCACGACGGAGGAGAAGTCGTCCTCGCTCATCAGGGCGAGGAGCTGGTCCTTGGTGATCCCGGCGTTGGCGACGAGCACCTCGACGGGGCCCTGCGTCTCCTCGACCTCCTTGAAGGCGGCGTCGACCTGGGCGGAGTCGGTGATGTCGCAGCGAACGCCCCTCAGGCCCTCCGGGGGTTCGCCGGAACGGTAGGTCACCGCGACGTCGTCTCCGCCCGCGGCCAGCTCACGGGCGATGGCCAGGCCGATTCCGCGGTTGCCGCCGGTGACCAGTACCGAGCGCGACATAGGGGCTCCTCTTCTCCTGCGGCTGCTGTGATCAGCCACGACGTGACGTTCCAAGGGGGTGGGATCGCATTGCAGCGTACCGAGCTACCGGTCGGTAAACGCAACCGAGGTGAGGAACGGTACTCCTCCCCCGCACACAGGCCTTTTCCGGACATGGGGACGGGTTCCCGGAGCGCGCCGGCCCGGAGTGAGGTGTGTCACCGCACCGCACCGGGCGCGCCGGGCCGGAGCCTTCAGGCCCAGCCCGCGTCGTGGGCCAGGATGGCGGCCTGTACCCGGTTGGACATGCCCAGCTTGGCCAGGATCCGGCTGACGTGCGCCTTGACCGTGGCCTCGCGCATGCCCAGCTCACGCCCGGCCTCGGCGTTGGACATGCCCCGGGCCACCGCCACGAGCACGGAGCGCTCCCGCTCGCTGAGCACCGACAGGCGGCGCCCGGCCTCGTCGCGTCCCGCGGTCGAGTCGGCGGGCGCGGGAGAGGCGAAGCGTTCGAGCATGCGCTTGGTGACGCTGGGGGAGAGCATGGCGTTTCCCTCATGGACGGTGCGCACCGCGCTGATGAGGTCGCGCGGCGGGGTGTCCTTGAGCAGGAAGCCCACCGCCCCGGCGCGCAGCGCGCCGTGCACGTACTCGTCCAGGTCGAAGGTGGTCAGCAGGACCACGCGGGGCGGCTCGGGCAGGGCGGTGAGCAGGGACGCGGCGGTGATGCCGTCGGTACCCGGCATGCGGATGTCGAGCAGCACCACGTCCGGGGCGAGTTCCCGGGCCAGGCGCACGGCCTCGTCCCCGTCACCTCCCTCCCCCACCACCTCGATGTCGGGGGCCGCGTCCAGGATCATCCGCAGGCCGGATCTGACCAGGAGTTCGTCATCGACCAGGAGCGTGCGGATCACTGTCGGGGACCTCTTCCGTGCCGGGTGGGTTGTCGGTTCGCAAGATAGCGCGCATCCGCCATCCGCCGTCGGGGCACGCCCCGGCGCTGAGGCTGCCGCCCGCGAGGACGACGCGCTCCCGCAGCCCGGTCAGTCCGAAGCCGCTGCGGGGCATGGGAGCGGCCGGGGCCGGCACGGGCTCGTTGGCCACCTCCACCTCCAGCCGATGGGCGCTCCGGTGCAGGCGCAGGGCGACGGCGGCGCCGGGCGCGTGCTTGGCCGCGTTGGTCAGCCCCTCCTGGACGATGCGGTAGGCGGTGCGCTGGACGCCCGCCGGAAGCGGCGGCCCCTGCCCGCTGTCCTCGCGGATGATCCGCATCCCGGCGGCGCGCCACTCCCCCACCAGGCGGTCCAGGTCGGCCAGGACCGGCTGCGGCGCGGTGGGCGCGGCCGCGGTGTCGTCGCGCAGCACCCCGAGGATGCCGCGCAGCTCCGACAGGGCCTCGCGGCCGGTGGTACGGATCAGCCCGGCGGCCTCCACGGTGCGCGGGTCGTCGGTGGAGACCTCCAGTCCGCCCGCGTGCAGCACCATGAGGCTGACCCGGTGCGCGACCACGTCGTGCATCTCGCGGGCGATGCGGGTGCGTTCGGCGGTGATGGCCCGCTCGGCCATCATGTGCTGCTCGCGTTCGAGGCGCTCGGCGCGCTCGTGGAGCCGGTCGATGAGCTGGCGGCGGGTGCCCACCCACAGGCCGAAGGTCATGGGCACGACCAGGAACATCCCGATCATGAAGATCTGGCCGAAGGGGTTGGCCTCGTACGCGAGGATCATGGCCAGGCCGTACAGGGCGAACCAGCCCACCAGCAGGCGCCGGTTGTCGAAGTAGACCGCGTAGGAGTACAGCGCGATCGCCGCCGGGACGAAGTTGGCGAAGAACAGCAGCAGTACGAACGCGGTGACGAGCAGCCACCGGGGGTGGCTGCGCCGCAGGAGTACCGTCAGCCCGGCCCACAGCACCGGGATCACGTAGAGGATCATCCCCAGGGGCAGGGCCAGCAGGGGGTTCATTGCGATCAGGGAGCCGACGAAGGCGGCGAAGACGCCGCCGAGCAGGCCGAGCCCTTCGGCCCCGGCTGCGGCGGAGAGCTGCATGAGCCCGCTGAACGGAAGGGGTAGGACGGCGTAGAGCCAGTCGGCGATGCCCAGCCGGCGGTGCCACCACCACTCCCGGTTCCTGTCCCACAGGGCACCGGCGGCGCCGCCCCGGTCGTTGACCCAGCTCCTCATGCTGCGGAGTCTACGGCGGCGCCTCCGGTGACTCCGCGTGAGAGCACGGGGACACACCCCCGTGGCCGGACGTCGCCGGCTCCGCGTATCCCCAGCTCAAGGCACCTGTTCACTCGAATACACCACGGACGGTGACGCGCCCGCCCCCGACGAAAGTCGGTGCTCCGACCCGACGAAGGAGTCCCGAACCCGTCCGGCGCCCTCCCTTTGGCCGGGTCCGGGATCGGCCCCCCGGGGGACGCCCCGGGGGGCCGAGCGGCCCTAGCGTGGTGGGGGTACCGAGGCGGAGCCTCCGCCCGGACCGCACCACCATCCCTTTCCCGAATTCCTGGAGCTGTCTGCCGTGACCGAGTCCACTGTGAAGCCCGTCCCCCCGGTCGACGCACCGCCGGTGGTGGTCGCCCGGGGCCTCACCAAGACCTACGACACCGGCGACAACCAGGTCCACGCCCTGGCGGGGGTGGACGTGGAGTTCCACCGGGGCGCCTTCACCGCGATCATGGGCCCCTCCGGATCCGGCAAGTCCACCCTGATGCACTGCCTGGCCGGGCTGGACGTGCCCACCGGCGGCACCGTGCACCTGGGCCGCACCGAGATCACGGGGCTGCGCGACGCCGAGCTGACCCTGCTGCGCCGCGACCGGATCGGGTTCATCTTCCAGTCGTTCAACCTGCTGCCGATGCTGACCGCCGAGCAGAACATCATGCTGCCCTCCCAGATCGCCCGGCGCGGGGTCGACAAGCAGCGGTTCGACCACATCGTCGACGTGGTGGGCCTGCGCGACCGGCTCAGCCACCTGCCCGCCAAGCTCTCCGGCGGCCAGCAGCAGCGCGTGGCCGTGGCCCGCGCCCTGCTCAACGCACCCGAGGTCGTCTACGCCGACGAGCCCACCGGCAACCTGGACTCGCGCTCGGGCGCCGAGGTGCTCCACTTCCTGCGCGACTCGGCCCGTGACCTGCACCAGACCATCGTCATGGTCACCCACGACCCGGTCGCCGCCTCCTACGCCGACCGGGTGGTCTTCCTGCGTGACGGCCGTCTGGTGGACGAGGTCACCGAACCCACCGCCGAGCTGGTCTCCGCGCGACTGCTGAAGCTGGAAGAGGCCTAGAGGACATGCTGCGCACCACACTCGCCGGGCTGAAGCTGCACAAGTCCCGGTACGTCACCACCGTGCTGGCCATCCTGCTCGGGGTCATGTTCGTCTCGGGCACCATGGTCTTCGCCGACACGCTGAACGCCAGCTACGAGGAGTCCGTGATGGGCTCCGCGACCAGTGTCGACGCCATCGCCGTCCCCTCCCAGCCGGAGCCGGGGAGCGAAGGGGCCCCCGAGGAGCCGATCCCCTTCACCGGGGAGCAGCTCGACGAGGTCCGGGCCCTGCCCGAGGTCTCCGAGGCGGGCGGGCTCCTGAGGAGCGAGGCCGTGCTCCTGGACGCCGACGGCCGCGCGGTCGGCTTCACGCCGCCCGCCGCGGTCGGCCTGGAGGGGGTCAGCCGCTTCTCCGCCGACGAGGGCTCGCTGCCCTCGAACGGGGACGAGATCGCCCTGGCCACCTCCACCGCCGACCAGACCGGTTTCGCCGTCGGCGACACGGTGACCGTGCTCGACGCCGAGGAGGAGAAGCGCGACTTCACCGTCACCGGGCTGGTCGAGTTCGGCGTGGACCCGTCCTACAGCCTCGGGGGCGCCGTCGTCTTCGACCCGGACACGGTCCGGGAGATGACCGGTGTGACGGGCTACTCCGAGATCGACGCGCGCGCCGCCGAGGGCCGCACTCCCCAGGAGGCGGCCGACGCCGTGACCGCGGCGCTCGGCTCGGGGGCCGAGGTGCGGACCGGTGAGGAGTACGGCCTGGCGATGGCCGAGAACGTGGGCGGCCAGACCGAGATGATGCGCGTCGCCCTGCTGCTGTTCGCGTTCATCGCGATGTTCGTCGCCGGGATCGTCATCTACAACACCTTCGCCATCCTCATCGCCCAGCGCCAGCGCGAACTGGCCCTGCTGCGGTGCATGGGCGCCAAGCGCGGCCAGGTCTTCCGGTCGGTGCTGGCCGAGTCGGTGGTCGTGGGACTGGTCGCCTCCGCCCTGGGCGTGCTGGCCGGTGTGGGCATCGGCATGGCCGGCGCGACCTTCGGCGGTCCGCTCCTGGGCACGGGCGACGCGGTCCCCGTCGTGGTCACACCCCTGGCTGTCGTGGTCGGCCTGGCGGTCGGCACCGTGGTGACCGTGTTCTCCGCCCTGATCCCGGCCACGCGCGCCACGCGGGTGGCACCGCTGGCGGCGCTGCGCACCAGTGCCACCGCTGCCGGGTTGGAGAAGGGCACGGGCTGGATCCGCGTCGTCTTCGGCCTGCTGACCTTCGCGGTCTCGGCCGGTCTGGTCGCCGTGACCCAGATGGCGGACCTGGCCCAGGTGGGCCTGGTCGTCGTGACCGCCGCCGCCCTGATCACGTTCGTGGGCGTGGTCGTGCTGGGTCCGCTGCTGGTGCGCGGCATCGTGCGCCTGGTCGGCGTCCCCCTGCGGAAGGTGGGCGTGCCGAGCATGCTGGCGGTGGACAACTCCACCCGCAGCCCGCGCCGCGCGGCCACCGCGATGATCGCCCTGACCGTGGGCGCCACGCTCATCACCGGGTACTCGGTCATCAGCGCCTCCACCGAGGCCACCATGACCACCATGCTCGAGGAGCAGTTCCCGGTGGACTACCAGATCTCACCGCAGTTCTCCATGGAGGAGCCGGAGAGCGAGGAGGCCGGGGAACCGCAGGAGGCGTCCGCCGAGGGCTCCGAGGGCGCTGGGAGCACTGAGGGCGCTGAGGGGGCCGAAAGCCCGGCCGACGGTGCCGAGGGATCCGCCGAGGCGGGCGCCGCCGAGGGAACCGGCGAGGCGGGCGCCGCCGAGGGAACCGGCGAGGCGGGCGCCGCCGAGGGAACCGGCGGCGAGCCCGCCGACCAGGAGGGCGGAGCCGGCGAGGCGCCGGAGACGCCCGTGATGCCCACCGTCCCCGCCGAGGTCGTGGCGGCGCTGGAGAGCCAGCCCGAACTGGGCCAGGTCTTCGGCCGGCGCAGTGCCACCGTCGAGACGGACGACGACCGGATGGCCTTCGTCTACACCTATCCGGGCGCCGAGATCGGCGCCGACCTCACCAGCGACGTCGTCGAGGGCGACCTGGCCGACATGGGTCCGGGCAGGGCCGTGGTGGCGGAGGGGCACCTCGACGGCGTCGGGATCGGTGACACCGCCACCCTCCCGTCCGAGAACGGGGAGGACCTGTCCCTGGAGGTCGTCGCCGTGGTGGAGGAGATGCAGATGCTCTCCGGCGTGACCGTCGCCGAGGAGGACTTCGCCAAGGCCTTCCCCCAAGTGGACGGGAACGAGATGCTCTTCGTCCGCGCGGCGGAGGGCGCCGACCCCGCCGAGGTGCGCGACGCGGTCTACACGGCGGTCGAGGACCACCCGACCATGCAGGTCGGTTCTGCCGCCGAGATGAAGAACCAGTTCTCCCAGATCCTGGACATCGCCTTCTACACCATCGCGGCCATGCTGGGCCTGGCGATCATCATCGCGGTGTTCGGCATCTCCAACACGATGGCCCTTTCGGTACTGGAGCGCACCCGCGAGTCCGCGCTGCTGCGGGCGCTGGGCCTGGCCAGGGGGCAGCTGCGCCGGATGCTGAGCGTGGAGGCCGTGCTGCTCTGCCTGATCGGCGCGGGTATCGGCATCGTGCTGGGCGTGGTGTTCGGATGGGCCGCCGGCGCCTCGGTGCTGCCGAACATGATCTTCGCCGTTCCGGTCGGCCAGATCGCGATGTTCATCGCGGTGGCCGTCCTGGCGGGGCTCCTGGCCTCGGTGCTGCCCGGCCGCCGGGCCGCCGGGACCTCGATCACGGGGGCGCTGGCCAGCGAGTAGGCGCTTCGGCCCCTCCGCGCATGGAAGAGGACACGCGGGCCCTTCCCAGCCTTCGGGCGGGAGGGGCCCGCGCCGTACTGTGGGCCCGGAGGTGCGCGGTGGAGTCTGCTTCGGTACCGGCCCCGGCGGGCGGGGTGGTGTGGGGAACGGCCACGGCCCGGTGGACGCTCACGGCCACGGTGCTCGGTTCGGGGATGGCCTTCCTGGACTCGACCGTGGTGACGGTGGCGCTGCCCGCCGTCCAGGACGACCTGGACACGGGGCTGTCGGGATTGCAGTGGATCGTCAACGGCTACATGGTGACGCTGTCCGCGCTGATCCTGCTCAGCGGTTCGCTGTCGGACCGGTTCGGCCGGGTGCGCCTGTTCATGGTCGGAGTGGCGGTGTTCGCTCTGGCGTCGGCGCTGTGCACGTTCGCGCCGACCCTGGGATGGCTGGTCGCGGGACGTGTGGCGCAGGGCGTGGGCGGAGCGCTGCTGACGCCGGGAAGCCTGGCGATCCTCCAGGCGGGGTTTCGCGAGCAGGACCGGGCGCGGGCGATCGGGGCGTGGTCGGGGCTGACGGGCGTGGCCGCGGCGGTGGGGCCCTTCGTGGGCGGCTGGCTGGTGCAGGTCGGCGACTGGCGGCTGATCTTCCTCATCAACCTGCCCGTCGCGGCGGCGGTGCTGGCGATCGCCTGGTTCAGGGTGCCCGAGTCGCGCGACGCCGACGCCTCCGGGCGGTTGGACTACCCGGGGGCGCTGCTGGGCGTGGCCGCGCTGGGCGGGATCACCTACGCGCTCATCCAGTGGGGCGCGGTGGGTGCGGCACCGGGCGTGTGGACCGCGGCGGCGCTGGGTGTGCTGGCCCTGGCGGGGTTCCTGCTGGTGGAGGCGCGCAGCCGGAACCCGATGCTGCCGCTGGGGGTCTTCTCCTCGACGGCCTTCAGCACGACCAACGCCGCGACGGTGCTGATCTACGGGTCCCTGGGGCCACTGCTGTTCCTGCTGGTGATCCACCTGCAGGAGGTGGGCGGCTACTCTCCCGTGGCGGCGGGGGCGGCCTCACTGCCGATCACGCTCATGATGCTGGCGCTCTCGGCGGGGTCGGGCAGGCTCGCGGCCCGGATCGGTCCCCGGCCGCAGTTGTTCGCGGGCCCGCTGCTGTTGGCGGCGGGGTTCGTGCTGCTGTCGCGGCTGGAGCCGGAGGCGCCCTACCTGACGGGTGTGCTGCCGGGTGTGCTGCTGGTGGCGCTGGGGCTGTCGACGACGGTGGCGCCGCTGACGGCGACCGTGCTGGCGTCGGTGTCCGAGCGGCACGCTGGCCTGGCCTCGGGGGTGAACAACACCCTCGCGCGCGGCGCCCAGCTGATCGGGGTGGCCGCGGTCCCGGTGCTCGCCGGGATCGGCGGGACCGGTGGTGGGAGCGCGGGGGCCAACGGTGGTCCCGAGGCGCTCGCGCAGGGCTTCGGTCCGGCGATGCTGATACTGGCGGGCCTGTGTGCGTCGGCCTCGCTGTGCGCTCTGGCGCTGCCGTGCGGGCGGATGCCGGAGGCCGCGGAGAAGGCGGAGCCGCCCGCCGCGGAGCCGCCCCCGCGGTTCTGCGGGGCCTCGGGGCCGCCGCTGCGCTCGTGCCCGGGCTCCAGAGCCGGGGAGTAGGCTCCGGTGGCTCCGGGAGGTCCGCGGCGGCCGGACCGCCGGTCACCCCACGGAGCCACCGGAGCGGGGATCAGACGTCCCGGGTGCCGGTGCCGGGGATCTCGGTGTCCTCGGCTCCGGGATCCGCGGCGCGGGTGTCCTTCGGGGCCCCGGTGTCCGGGGTGCCGGTGTCCCTCGGATCCTCGGCGTCGGGAACGTAGCCGGACGTGTCGGTGGTCCGGTCGCGCTCGTCGTCCCGCTCGCCGTGGGGCGTGTCCGCCGGGTGCTCGTACGGCCTGACGGGGTGTTCGCTCCTGACGGCCGCCCCCTCGCCGGTGTCGGGCGCGTCCGTGTTGTCGACCTCGTGCACGGCCTCCTGCTCCGCGCTGCGGGTCTCCCCGCCCCAGTTCTCGCGCGGGTAGAGGTCGCTGCGCTCGGAGCGCACCGCCTCGTCGATGCCCCGGGGAGCCGAGCTGTCGGTTCCCGGCGTCTCGGGGTCCACGAAGTCGTACTCCTGGATGCCGTAGTCCGGCTCGATCCGCCGCTCCCGCGCGACGGCCTTGCTCAGCTCGGGGTCGTCGCCCATGTCGGTGTCCACGTCGTAGGGCTCATCAGTGTCGCCCGAGCCGGTCTTCTCGTCAAAGGGCTCTTCAGTCACTGTCTCCCCCCTTCCCTCGTTAGTCCGCTGCCCCAAACCGTCCCGCGTATGTCAACTTTCCGGCCGAAAAACACGGGCGCGCGAAAGGAGCCGAGGCCTCCGGCGTGCGCGGACAGGCCGCCGAAGGGGTGGAGGCGGTGGGATCCTCCGGTGCGCGGTCTCGTCCACGCGCACCGGCGGCCCTAGCGGCGGGCGCGCTCGGAGCGGCGCAGGAGCAGGGGGCGCAGGGCGGCCTCCAGGGCGACGGCCCCGTCGAGCTTGCTCTGGCCGGCGGCGCGGTCCTCGAAGTGGATGGGGATCTCCACCATCTTCTGGCCGCGCCGGTAGGCCCGGTAGTGCATCTCCACCTGGAAGGTGTAGCCGGTGCTCTCGATGCTGGGCAGGTCCAGGGTGCGCAGCGCCGAGGCCCGCCAGAGCTTGAAGCCCGCGGTGACGTCGCGCACGGGCATGGACAGCACGGTCTTGACGTAGGCGTTGGCCCAGCCGCTGAGGATGCGGCGGCTGCGCCCCCACTGCTCGGACAGGCTGCCGCCGGGCACGTACCGGCTGCCGATCACCACACCCGCGTTCGTGGAGTGCAGGGTGCCGAGCAACTGGGGGAGGTAGCCCACGGGATGGCTGAGGTCGGCGTCCATCTGCGCCACGTACTCGGCGCCCTCCTCCAGGGCGCGGGTCATGCCCGCGACGTAGGCGCGGCCCAGTCCGTCCTTGCTGGTGCGGTGGATGACACCGACGCGTCCGGCGTGCTCGACGGAGAGCTTCTCGGCGATCTCCCCGGTGCCGTCCGGGGAGTTGTCGTCCACGACCACGACCCGCAGGCGGGGCAGGTCCAGGGCCATGAGCTGTCCCACCAGCGCGGGCAGGTTGTCCGCCTCGTCGTAGGTGGGCACGACCACCGTGAGCCGGGAACCGGCCCAGGCCCCGGGGAGCGCCACGGGTTCCGGCGTGACGCGCACGGGTTCGGAAGGCGAGTGCTGGGGCGTCGGCTGGGAGGACATGCGCGGCGGCTCCTGGGGCGGATCGGGACCGCGTGGTGGACGTCGGCCCCGTGACGGGTGTGAACGGTAGGGTATGCGCTCCCGGTGTCCGCCGGGAGGAGGACGTCGCGTCCGCTGTTCCTCACTGCCCCCGTTCCCCGACGACCACGGCGACGTGGACGAGGGCGCCCGTCTCCTCCAGTGTCATGAGCACCTCGGGGTCGGCGCTGCTGTCGGTGACCAGGTGGGCGATCTCCTCGGGGGCGACGGTGGGCACCATGGTGTCGGCACCGATCTTGGTGTGGTCGGCCAGGACGATGGTCTCCTCGGCGCAGGCCGCCAGGGCCTGGTCCACACTGGCCACGGCCGGGTTGGGGGTGCTCAGACCGCGGTCGGCGCTGACCCCGTTGCCGGAGAGGAAGGCCCGGTTGACGCGCAGTCCGGCCAGGCTCTGCTCCGCGGCGGCCCCGACCAGCGCCCTGACGGGCCCGTGCAGCGTACCGCCGGTCACGACCACCTCGACTCCGGTCGCCCCCGACAGGACGTCGGCCACGCGCAGGGAGTTGGTGACCACGGTCAGGTCGGTGCGGTTCAGGAGTTCGCGGGCGAGGGCCTCGGTGGTGCTGCCGGGACCGATGGTGACGGCGTCGCCGGGGCGGACCAGGCGGGCCGCGGCCACGGCGATGGCGGCCTTCTCCGCGGCGCACTGGCCGCTCTTGCCGGAGTAGCTCTGCTCGTGGCCGATGCGCCCCGGCAGGGCGACCCCGCCCCGGCGCCGGTCGACGAGCCCCTCGGCCTCCAGCGCGCGCACGTCGCGGCGGATGGTGACCTCCGAGGCGCGGACCTTGGTGGCGATGTCGCGCAGGGACATGGTGCCGTTGGCGCGCACGAGTTCGAGAATGCGCTCCCGGCGTTCGGCGGCGAACGCCGGACGGCTCTCCTCGGACATGCGGCCCACTTTCCGTGCTTGGTCCCGGCACGGGCGGTGGTCCCGCGCGGTTCCTAGACTACGGAACCGTCCCGGGTGGGGGCCCGCGCCGGTTCGGCGGTGTCCGAGGGCTCCGAGGGGGTCTCCTCCGCGGCGGACTCCGGTCTCTCCATGAGGAGGGTGACGATGACGACTACCGTGAGCGCCACGAGGCCGATGAGTGCTCCCACTCCGAACAGCACCACGACGGACATATGGGCCTCCCAGGGGACGGGCTGACCTGCCAATAACCAAATTCCCGGTTTCGGTTGACCTCACACCACCGGACACGGGAAAGATCACGCCACAATGGGGGTATGAAGCCCGATCCGGCACCACTGGCCACCGAGGTCTGGTGGGCCCACACCTCCGCCGCCGACGACCGCCTGCTGCGCCTGCTCGACGAGGAGGAGCTCACCCGCAACTCCCGCTTCCGCCACCAGGCCGACCGCGACCGGCACCTGCTGGGCCGCGCCACGGCCCGGCTGCTGCTGGCCGAGCGTGCCGGGTGCCCGCCCGAGAAGGTGACCTTCGCCCTGCGCTGCCGTTCCTGTGAGGAGAAGGAGCGCACGGGTGCCGATGAGGGCGCGGGCACCGGCCAGGGGCCCCACGGCAAGCCGCACCCCACCGGCCCCGCCGAGGGGTGGGAGGTCTCCGTCAGCCACTCGGGCGAGTGGGTCGCGCTCGCCATGGCCTCCGGCGTGCCCGTGGGCGTGGACGTCGAACGCGTCTCCGCGGCCCGCGACCTGGAGGGCCTGGTGGCCTACACCCTGGGCGACCCGGAGCGCCGCGCCTGGGAGCGCCTCTCCCCCGCCGACCGGGTCGGCGCCTTCTTCCGCTACTGGGCACGCAAGGAGGCCCTGCTCAAGGCGACCGGTCTGGGACTGTCTGGCGGTCTGCGCCGTGTCCTGGTGAGCCCGGTGGACGCCGAACCCGAACTGCTGTCCTGGGCCGGTGGCGGCGGCCCGGAGGCGGCGGCTCTGCTGGACCTGGAGCGGGGGGAGGAGTACCGGTCGGCGCTGGCCGTGCTGACCGACCGCCCGGTGGAACTGGCGGTGCGTCCCCACGAGGAGACCGCCAGGCTGCTGCGCTCCTGGCCGGGAGGCGTCTGAGGCCCGGATCCCCGGTCGGCGGGGAGGCCTCCCGGCCCGCCGCCGACGCGCCGGCGCGCCCTCTCCCGGCGGCGCCCCTCAGCCGCCCTCGCGGGCCAGGTGGCGGCTGATGACCAGGCGCTGCACCTGGTTGGTGCCCTCCACGATCTGGAGCACCTTGGCCTCGCGCATGTAGCGCTCGACGGGGAAGTCACGGGTGTAGCCGTAGCCGCCGAAGACCTGCACGGCGTCGGTGGTGACCCTCATCGCGGTGTCGGTGGCCAGGAGCTTGGCCATGGCGGCCTGCTTGCCGAAGGGGCGTCCGGCGTCGCGCAGGCGGGCGGCGGCCAGGTAGAGCTCGCGGGAGGCGGCGACCTGGGTGGCCATGTCGGCGAGCATGAAGCCCAGGCCCTGGAAGTCGCCGATGGCGCTGCCGAACTGGCGGCGTTCGCGGGAGTAGGCGACGGCGGCGTCCAGGGCGGCCTGGGCGAGGCCGACGGCGCAGGCGGCGATGCCCAGGCGCCCCGAGTCCAGGGCGGCCAGGGCGATGCCGAACCCCCTGCCCTCCTCCCCGACCAGGGCGTCGGCGCCGATCCGGACGTCGTCGAAGAGCACCCCCGCCGTGGGCGAGGAGCTCATGCCCATCTTGCGTTCGGGAGCCGCGGAGTCCAGGCCGGGGGCGCCGGCCGGGACGTGGAAGCAGCTGATGCCGTGGGATCCGGAGTCGGGGGCGCCGGTGCGGGCGAAGAGCGTGTAGTAGTCGGCCCGGCCGCCGTGGGTGATCCAGGCCTTGGCGCCGTTGATCCGGTACCCGTCCCCGACGCGCTCGGCGCGGGTGGTCATGGCGGCGGCGTCCGAACCGGAGGCGGTCTCGGACAGGCAGTAGGCGCCCAGGAGGTCGCCGCCGAGCATGTCCGGCAGGAGTGCGGCCCTTTGCTCCTCGGAGCCGAAGGCGGCCACGGGGTAGCAGGACAGGGAGTGGACGCTGACGCCCAGGCCGACCGCCAGCCAGCCGCGGGCCAGTTCCTCCACCACCTGGAGGTACACCTCGTAGGGCTGGTCGCCGCCGCCGTACTCGCCGGGGTAGGGCAGTCCGAGCAGTCCCGACCCGCCGAGCACGCCGAAGACGTCGCGCGGGAAGAGGCCGCCCTCCTCGTCATGGGCCGCACGCGGGGTGAGTTCCTTGTCCACGATCTCCCGGGTCAGTTCCAGGAGCTGCTTCGCCTCGGGGGTGTGCAGCGTGCGTTCGACCGTCATGGGCTTCTCCCGCGCTTTCGGACTGTCCAGCATGTGGATCTAGTAGGACGTCCAACTATATGGTGACGCAGGGCACCCTACCCCACAAGCCGGCCTGCCCGACGTCCTGGTTTCGACAGCCGGGGCGCGGGCCGCCGATCCGTTGGACAGCGTGCTCCTCCCCGACCGCGGGGACGGCGTGTCTGTACACGAGGCCCCTCCCCGTCCTAGATTCCACGCATGGACCTCGAACTCCGCCATCTGCGCACCCTCTGCCTCCTGGCTGACACCGGCAGTGTGACCAAGGCGGCCGCCGCGCTCTCCACGTCCCAGCCCGCGCTGACCACCCAGCTCCAGCGGATCGAACGCGAGGTCGGCGGACCGCTGTTCCACCGCGGCCGCTCCGGCGTCCGCCCCACCGAGCTGGGTGAGTTCGTACTGGTCCGCGCACGTTCGGTCCTGCTGTCCATGGACGACCTGCTCCACGACATCACCGCGCGCGGCGCCTCTCCCGCCACACTGCGCGCGGGCGGGGTGGGGCCGCTGACCATAGAACTGTCGGCCCGCCTGCCCGAGGTGTTCCCGAACGTGCCCGTCCACGTCCGTACGGAGTACTCCCCCAAGCTGGTCACCGACCTGGTGCGCGCGGGCCGCCTGGACCTGGGGACCACGATCGACTACGTGGACCGCGACCTGTCCACGGACGGCCCCCTGTCCTGGGCGATGCTCTCGGTGGAACCGCTGCACGTGGCGCTGTGGGCCGACCACCCCCAGGCGGACCGGCCGCTGGTCCGCCTGGGCGACCTGTCCGGATCCCCGTGGGCGCTCACCCCGCCGGACGGAACCGGCTGGCCCGAGTGCTTCTACCTCGCCTGCCAGCGGGCCGGGTTCACCCCCGAGGTGCCCTACCGGCTCTACGACCGCTCCGAGATCCACGACCTCATCGCCGACCGCCGGGCCGTCGCGCCGTGCCAGTCGGACTTCGACACCGACGCGGGTGTGGTGGTCCGCCCCCTGGAGGGCGCGCCCATCCAACTGCGCCACCTGCTGGTCTGGCGGCGCGACGGCCCGGTCCACCAGGTCTCCGACAGCATCGCCCGGCTGGCCCGCGAGATCCTGCGCGGCTCGTCCCGCGCGCTGTCCCCCGTCCCGCCGGAGGGCACCCCCGTGCCCGTCGAGGCGCTGGGAAACCACCGCGGCGGCCGCGCGTCCGACGCTCCCGCCGGCTGACCCGGCCGCGTACCGGTCGCCCCGCGAAATGGAATTCGCGCGGAGAACCACGTAAGAGACGCGAGGGAAGGTGTCTTTCCTTTCGCGTCCCGAAAAGGCGCGCGCCCTCACCGCCCCATGCGCGAGGCCCCGGCTCCAGTCGGTTCTCCGCTCCACAACGGGACCGTGACCCACACCACAATTAGCGCGCGAACGCACTGAAACCCGGCATTCCCGCTTCTTTTACATCCGACACCATTTATGCAGACCTACTGGTCGGTTTGCGGCGTCGGTTGACACGCGTACAGTGTCTACGCAGTGACGTACTGGTGAGTAGGTAGACCCCCGCCGCCCTCTCCATACCACGTACCTCCATCCCCCCGGGCGCCCTCGCGTCTGTCCCGACAAGACGAACGAGTCCAGGACACCATCATGCGACCACTGAGAATCCTCGCCTCGACACTGGCCGTCGCGGTCCTCCTCGCCTCCTGCTCCAACGGTGAGGGCTCGGACGACGCCGCCACGGAGGCCGACACCATGGGGGTCTCCGACGAGGCCATCGTCATCGGCACGCACCAGCCCCTCACCGGGGCGGCCTCTCCGGGCTTTCGCCACGTCTCCACCGGCGCCCGTGCCGTGTTCGACTACATCAACGACAACGGCGGGATCCACGGCCGCCGGATCGAGTACCAGGTCCAGGACGACTCGTTCGACCCCGCTCAGACCCTGAAGTCCACCCGCAGCCTGATCGAGGACCACGAGATCTTCGCGATGCTCGGCGGCCTGGGCACCCCCACCCACCAGGCCGTGATCGACGAGCTCAACGAGAAGCACGTCCCCGACCTCTTCGTCTCCTCCGGCGCCCTGGCCTGGGACCAGCCCGAGGTCTACCCCTACAGCTACGGCTTCCAGGTCGACTACACCAGGGAGGCCAAGATCCAGGGCAAGTTCATCTCCGAGGAGTTCCCCGGAGACAAGGTCGGCCTGCTCTACCAGAACGACGACGTGGGCCCCTCCTCCCACGCGGGGATCGAGCAGTACCTCACCGAGGAGATCGTGGCCTGGGAGTCCTACGACCCCGGCGTCCCCGAACTCGCGGGACAGGTCAAGGAGCTCAAGGACTCCGGCGCCGACGTCGCCGTCTGCTACTGCATCCCCGCCTTCCTCGGACTGGCCATCCTGGAGGCCACCGCCATCGGCTACACGCCGCAGTGGGTGGCGCCCAGCTTCGGGGGCGACGTGAAGGTCATCACCGGCCTCATCGAGGAGTACGCGAAGGGCACCCCCGCGGAGGACGTGCCGCCCGAGGCCTTCACCGACGGCCTCATCATCACCGCGTTCCTGCCGATGGTCACCCAGAGCGATGACCCCTGGACCAGGTTCTTCCTGGAGCTCCACGAGAAGTACAACTCCGGGACGCCCTTCACCGACACCACCGTCTACGGCATGGTGCAGGCGACCCTGTTCGCCCAGGTACTGATGAAGGCCGGGCCCGACCTGACCCGCCAGAAGCTGCTCGACACCCTGAACTCCCATGAGTGGAGGGGACCGGGCCTGGTCCCGTTCGCGGCCACCGAGGAGGACCACAGCGGCTACACCGGGGTCATGGTGGTGCGGCACCGCGCCGGCGAGAAGCCCGAGATCCTCCAGGAGCCCATGGTCACCGACAGCGCCGGCGGGGAGGTCCTCCCCTTCGAGATGGACCGCCCCTCTCCCGACGAGGTGGCCCTGTTCGGCAACGGCAGCGGCGGGTAGCGGGCCTCCGGGTGCGCGGTGCCGCGCGGAGGCGGCGCCGGTCCCGGCCGCGCCCCGAAGAACGCGGCCGTATCCGTGCCGGAGGCCCGCACGGCACAAAGCACCCGCACGGGTCGGGGCCCGGCCGCTCGGGAAGTCCGGCCACGCGGGCCCCGGCTACCCGGGGCCTCCCTCCGCGTCGACGGCCTCGGAGTACTCGGGGACGCGGAGGACGAACGCCGCTCCGCCGAGCAGCTCGCTGTGCCCGGCCACGAGGCTGCCCCCGTAACCGCGCGCGATCTCCCGCGAGATCGGCAGGCCCAGGCCGCTGCCGCCGGGATCGCGCTCCCTCGACTCCCGCAGCCGCGCGAAGCGCTCGAAGATCCGCTCCCGTTCTCCCGCGGGGATCCCCCCGCCGTCGTCGTGCACCTCCACCACGGCAAAGCCCTCCTCGCGGCGAACGATGACGTCGATACGCGACCTGGCGTGCCGCTGCGCGTTGGCGATCAGGTTGGTGAGGACACGGGTCGCGTGCAGTCGGCCGATCTCCGCGTGGACCGGCCCCGAGGAGTGCACCGTCAGGTCGGGGTGGCGGCGCCGGTCCACGAACTCCTCCTCGACCAGGGCGGTCAGGTCCACCCTCTCCCGCTTCAGGGCGGTGCCGGCGTCCAGGCGGGCGAGTTCGAGCAGGTCGTTGACGATGTTCTCCAGCCGCTCGGTGTCCGACAGCAGGCCGGTGAGCAGCAGCTCGCGCATCCGGGGGTCGGGGTCGGGGTCGGAGAGCTCCACCTCCAGCTTGGTCCGCATCCCCGCGATGGGGTTGCGCAGCTCGTGGGAGGCGTCGGAGACGAACCGCCGCTGCCTGGTGACGGCCTCCTCCAGCCTCCCCAGACCGGCGTTGGCGGTACGGGCCAGGTGGGCGATCTCGTCCTGGCTCGTGGGTACCGGGAACCTCATGTGCAGCTCTTTGGCGGAGAGGGCGTCCAGCCGTGCGCTGATCTCCTCCACCGGGCGCAGCGCGCGGCCGACCCCGTACCAGATGACCAGTCCGATGGTGGGGATCAGGACGCACGACATCCCCAGCAGCGTGGCCTCCAGCGTGTGGGTGACCACGATCGGGGGCATCACGACCGCGGCCAGGACGACGACGTCTCCGTAGGCCGTGCCGTCGACGGCGTGGCCCACCACCAGCAGACAGGTCTCGGACTCAACGCCCCGCTCCGGCACGCAGACCGTGGTGTCCATCCACGGTTCGTCGGGGGTGGGGCGTTCGGCGGTCAACGGGAGTGCGTCGTCCAGGGCCCTGCTGGAGGCGAGCACCTCGTCGGTGCCGCGCGCGATGACCTGGAACCGCAGGACGGGCCCGCCGTTCGGGATCGCTCCGGGATAGCGCTCGGACTCGATGTACTCGGATACCTCACGGACCTCCTCGGCGGCCATGTCGCGGACCTGCTCCACGACCGCCTCGCGGATGAGGAAGGTGGTCAGGGACAGGTCCAGTCCCAGGACCAGTACCAGCACCATGACCGCGCCGAAGGTGACCTGGGCACGGATCGAGTGCGGGCGTATCCGGCCCCACGCCCTCCTGAGTCCATCCCTCCGTCCTGGCACCCGCCCATTGTCACCCGGGGGCTCTGTCATCCGTCGAAACGTCGGCGGTGTGGCGAACAGCGGACATGAGAGGACCAACGTCCGCTTCCAGGAGGTCTCGGACGGGGATCCCCGGACTCCCGGAGGGGCCGTACGGGCTCCCGGCGGCCTCCCGGGCCTTGCGCCCTTCCCCGGACCGCCCCTTCCCAGGCCGTCCCCCGCGCGCTACTCGTAGGGGTCCGGCGGGTCGGTGACCTCCTCCATCTCCAGGGCCTCGAACTCGTGCTCGCTGACCTCGGAGATCTCGCCCTCGGGCTCGACCCACGTGCCGCGCACCGTCCACCAGGTGTCGGTCTCCGGCGCGGGCTCGCCCAGGACACGGACCTTGTTGACGATGGCGTCGGCGGCGCAGCAGGACATCTGCAGGCGCGCCAGGTACCACCCCTCACCCTCGGATGCGGGTACCGCGAACCCGGTCAGCTCGATCTCGCGCCCGGCCATCTCGCGCTCCTCGTCCACCCAGGCGCGCATCACGAACTGGCGGATGTCCATCTCGACGACCTCGCCCGCAACCGCCTCCGCCAGCTCGTCGTCGAACCGGCCCGAGCGGGGCTGTTCCGGCGGCGGGCCGGAGGAACCGGCGGTGCTCTCCACGGTGTAGGAGCCCAGCGCGGGCGGGGCGACGACGAAGACGGCGAGCACGGGCAGCAGGAGCAGCCACGCCACCCCGGGCGCGCGGGAGTGGTCGTGTCCGTGCCCGTCGGCGTGGCCGTGGTGGGCTCCGGGATCCGCCTGCCCGGCCCCCTCGGCTCCTTCGGCCCCTCCGCCGGTGACCGCCTCCTTCCTCTCCCCCCGAAGCTCGGCCGCGATGACGAGGACGCCGAGTACCGCCATGACCACGCCCGCGGCGATGAGGAAGGGGCCGAAACTCGGCTTGACCCAGTTCAGGTACAGGTCCGTGGCCACGGTGCTGGTCAGCGCGGCGGCGCCGAGCAGCACGAGGGTGAGCCCCTGGGCGATACGGTTCACAGGACCAGGCCTCCGATCAGGAACGTGCTGAGCAGTCCGACCAGCAGGCACAGCGGCGCGAAGCGCGCCACGAAGCGCCAGCCGAACACCCCCGCCTGCATCGCGATGAGCTTGAGGTCGATCATCGGACCGATCACCATGAACGCGAGCTTGGCGGTGGGCGAGAAGTCGGTGAGGCTGACCGCGACGAACGCGTCGGCCTCGGAGCAGATGGACAGCAGGATGGCGAGCACGGCGAGCACGAGCACCGAGACGACCGGGAGCCCGGCCACCGTCAGCAGCCATTCGCGCGGCACCATGACGTTGAGGGTGGCGGCGGCCAGGCCGCCGACCACGAGGTAGCCGCCCGCGTGCATCGTGTCGTGCAGCATCGACTCGCGGAAGACCTTCCACCGGGAGTCGCCGGGGGTGTGGGCGTGGGAGGGCAGGCGCAGCCAGTCGGCGCGGCCGAAGCGCACCCAGACCCACCCGACGACCACGGCGGTCAGCAGGGAGGCCGTGAACCGGGCCAGCACCATCTCGGGCTGTCCCGCGAAGGCCACCGCGGTGGCGATCATGACGATCGGGTTGATGGCGGGCGCCGCCAGCAGGAAGGTCAGCGCGGCGGCGGGCGCCACCCCGCCCTTCATCAGGCTTCCGGCGATGGGGACCGAGGCGCACTCGCATCCGGGCAGCAGCGCTCCGGAGACACCGGCCACCGGTACCGCGCGGCTGGGCCTGGAGGGGATGAGCCGCTGGTAGACCGAGGTCGGGACGAACGCGGTGAGCGCGGCCGACAGCGCCACCCCGAAGACCAGGAAGGGCAGCGCCTGGAAGCTGATCGCGGTGAAGATGGTGGCCCACGCGAGGAAGGCCTGGCTGGTGAGCTGGTCGGACAGCCAGGCGTGCCCCACCGCCATCAGGGTGATGAACAGGGCGAACAGCCAGACCGTCCCGGTCCTGCGCCGCCCCCCGTCGCGCCCCCAGTCCTCGGGGGGCAGCTCCCCGCCCCGGTCGTCCCATCCCCCGACGAGCGTGTCGCCGAGGGAGGCGGTGGAGGTAGTGGAGGCGGGTGCGGGGTCGGGGGCCGGGCCGAAGCCGGGCTCGGCTGGATCAGGGGCGGCGTCGGACGTCGTCCGGTCGGGCACGGTGGTACTCCGGGTGGTCGGGCGAGAACTGGAGGCATAGTACCGAAAATCGTTTTCGCCCGTGGGCATCCCACTCCGACCGGTGGACGGCCGGCTCCCGGCGTCAGCCGAGATGGCCCGTCCCGGACAGGAACATCACCTTCTGCGCTCCCCACACACCCACGTACCACACCAGGCCCGCGGGCACTGTCGCCGCGAGCGCGCGTGGCCGGTCCCCCGGCACGCGGGCCATCACCAGGACGAGTGCGACGCCCACCAGCGTGTAGACCCCGGACTGGACGAACATGGGGACCGGGGAGAGCGGCAGGGGCGTCTCCGGTGACACCAGCCGGAAGTGCGCCCAGTCCAGCACCGGGAGCAGCGCGTCGGCGAGGAAGACCCCTCCTGCCAGGCCGAGTCCCGCGAGGCGGCGCGACCGGCGCTCGTCGAGGATCCACGCCCCGGCCCCGGTCAGCAGCGGACCGGCCACGCACGCGGCCAGCAGCCACGGCCAGGCCGGGAACAGCCACGCCGCGAGGTCGGGGAGGGCGCCCGGTCCGTCGGTGAGGACCGCCGCCACGGCGTAGTAGCACACCACGGCGCCCAGCAGGGCCACGGCCCCGGAGACCGGCACCTGCCAGGGACGCAGCCGGGTTCCCGCCCACATGCCCAGCAGGATCACCACGAAGCACCAGCCGGCGGACGCGTCGAGGAACAGCGTCCAGACCGGCCAGGGCAGCACGACCGCCCCGAGGAGGCTCAGTGCGCCCAGGGCGGGCCCGGCCAGGGCGGCCAGGGCGGCCATGCGGGGAGAGGGGGCGCGGGGGGTGGCGGATACCTTCTGCATGTCCTCGCTATCGCTCCGTGCCGGGGCCCCGGTTCCCCGCCCCGGCGGGCCCCTAGGGCTCCCGCGGCCCCTCCTCCTCGGGGCCTTCGTCCCCGTCGGACCGCTCCCGGCCGGTCTCCTCCTCCGCGGCCCGCTCCCGGTCGGCCGCGTCCAGGCCCGGGTCGGAGGGCGCCTCGCCCTCGGATCGCTGGACGTCCTCGGGCAGGGCGCCGGAGGCCGGCCCCCAGCACTCCACGTTCCGCAACTGGGGCATCTTGGAGAGCGTGAACTGGGGGTCCAGCCCGTTGCGCAACTGGCGGCTGTAGTCGGCCAGCAGTCGGAAGGCGGTCGCCGACAGCGGTGCCAACGCCAGCAGGTTGACGGTGGCCATGACGCCCATGAAGACGTCGGCGAGGCTCCACACCAGGGTCAGCGGGGCCACCGAGCCGAGGAACACCGCGGCCAGGACCGCGTAGCGGAAGTAGGTCATGTGCCTGGGGGTGCTGTCCAGGAACAGCAGGTTGGTCTCGCCGTAGTAGTAGTTGCCCAGCACGGAGGTGAAGGCCAGCAGGAAGAGGATGACCGTGAGCGCGTGGATCGCCCACTCCCCCAGGTTGGCCTCCAGCGCGTTCTGGGTGACCTGGACGCCCGGCTCCCCTCCGAAGTCGGGGTCGCCGAGCAGGACGATGAAGGCCGTCACCGAGCACACCAGCCAGGTGTCGAAGTACACGCCCAGGGTCTGCACCAGTCCCTGCTTGGCCGGGTGGGAGACCGAGGCGGTGGCACCGGCGTTGGGCGCCGAGCCCAGGCCCGCCTCGTTGGAGAACATGCCGCGCCGCATCCCCTGGACGATCGCCGTGCCCACTCCCCCGGCGACGAACTCGCGTACCCCGAAGGCCGAGGCGAAGATGTCGCCGACGACCCGGGGGAGCTCGCCGATGTTGACGACCACCACGTACAGGCCGATCAGGATGTAGAGGATCGCCATCAGAGGGACCAGGCCCTGCGCCACGTGGGCGATACGCCGGATGCCGCCGAAGATGACCAGTGCGGTCAGGCCCGCCAGGGCCAGGCCGATCACGGTCGACAGCAGCAGCCCGGGAGATCCGCCCAGGGCGCCCACGGAGGCGGAGACGGCGGAGGTGATGCTGTTGGCCTGCACCGTGTTGAACACCAGGCTGAAGGTCACGGTGATGACGACGGCGAACAGCACGCCCATCCACCGGCTCTCCAGCCCGTACTTCATGTAGTAGGCGGGGCCGCCCCGGAAGCCGGTGCTGGTGCGCACCTTGTAGAGCTGGGCGAGGGTGGACTCCACGAACGCCGCCGATCCCACCAGCGCGGCCATCGCCCACATCCAGAACACCGCGCCGGGGCCGCCGAGGACGATCGCGGTGGCCACGCCGACGATGTTGCCGGTACCCACTCGGGAGGCCGCCGAGACGGCGAAGGCCTGGAAGGAGGAGATCTCCCTCTGGCCGTCGGGGGCGATCCCGGGGGCGCTGCGGATGACTCGGAACATCTCCGGGAGCAGGCGTAGCTGCACGATCCCCGAGCGCAGCGTGAAGTAGACGGCCAGGATGATCAGGAGCGGGATGAGGAAGTAGCTCCAGAAGACGTCGTTGACGGCGACGATGGCGTCGTTGAGGACGTTCACGCGCTCCCCTTCGTGCGGCCAGGACGCCCCGGGCGGATCGGGGCCATCCCGCAACCTCGCACGCCACCCGCGGTGAGCCCCGGACGGACACGCGAAGGAAGGGCAAAGGACCGTAACGGAACAACAACCCGCCGTGGGCACATGATCGCGCCACGACCTGTGGTGGAGGCGGCCATGGCCAGTCCCGCCGGCGCTCCCTACGGTTCCGGCATGAAGCAGAACACCTCCTCCGCGTCCGGCCGGCGCAGGTCCCCGTTCCTCCGCGTGGTCGCCGCCAGCCTCATAGGCACGACGATCGAGTGGTACGACTTCTTCCTCTACGGCTCGGCGGCCGCCCTCGTCTTCAACCACGTCTTCTTCCCCGAGTCCGACCCCCTGATCGGCACCATGCTGGCGTTCACGACCTACGCTGTGGGGTTCGTCGCCCGCCCCCTGGGAGGCCTGGTCTTCGGCCACTTCGGAGACCGGATCGGCCGGAAACAGCTACTGGTCGTCAGCCTGCTGATGATGGGGGGCGCCACGTTCGCGATCGGCCTGCTGCCGACCTACGCGGCGGTCGGCGTGTTCGCGCCGCTGCTGCTGACGCTGCTGCGGGTGGTCCAGGGATTCGCCCTGGGAGGCGAGTGGGGCGGCGCCGTCCTGCTCGTCTCCGAACACGGAAGCCCGCGCAACCGGGGGTTCTGGGCGTCCTGGCCGCAGGCGGGCGCGCCGGGCGGCAACCTGCTGGCCACCGCCGTGCTGGCGGTCCTGGCCGTGGTGATGAGCGAATCGGCCTTCCTCGACTGGGGCTGGCGCATCCCGTTCCTGATCTCGGGCGTGCTGGTGCTCGTCGGCCTGTGGATCCGCCTGGCGGTGAGCGAGTCCCCGGTCTTTCGCGACGCGCGTGAGCAGGCCGCGGTCTCGGCCCGGCCCGAGCGCGCCCCGATCCTGGGCGTGCTGCGCGACCACTGGCGCGAGGCGCTGGTGGCCATGGGCGTGCGCATGGCCGAGAACGTGTCCTACTACAGTCGTCACCGCGTTCATCCTGGTCTACGCCACCCAGCAGGCGCAGATGCCCAACGGCCAGGTCCTCAACGCGGTGCTCGCCGCCTCGGCGGTGCACCTGGTGACCATCCCCGCCTGGGGCGCCCTGTCGGACCGGATCGGCCGGCGGCCGGTGACGGCCATCGGCGCGGCGGGCATGGGAGTCTGGGCGTTCGCGTTCTTCCCGCTGATCGACATGGGCACCTTCGGGGCGGTGACGCTGGCCGCGACGGTGGGGCTGGTCCTGCACGGCGCCATGTACGGCCCCCAGGCGGCCTTCTTCTCCGAGCTGTTCAGCACCCGGGTGCGCTACTCGGGCGCGTCGGTGGGATACCAGCTGGCGTCGATCGTGGCGGGCGGAGTGGCACCGCTGGTCGCGACCGCGCTGCTGGCCTCGTTCGGCACCAGCACGCCGATCGCGCTGTACGTGGCGGCGATGTGCGCGATCACCCTGGTCGCCGTCGCGTTCGCCCGCGAGACCCGGGGCAGCGACCTGCGCCGGGTCGCCGGTGTCCGAGAGAAGTGACCAACCCCGGAAAAGGCCCGGGCCCGGCAGGTGCCACCTGCCGGGCCCGGGCCCGTTCGCGTTCTGCCGCCGCCTAGCGGGGAGCGGAGTCGTAGCGGTCGCCGCGGCGCGGACCGCCGCCGCGGGGACCGGAGTCACGGCGCTCGCCGCGGTAGCCGCCGCCGCGCTGTCCGCCACCGCTGCGGTCGCCGCGGTAACCCCCGCGGTAGCCGCCGCCACCGCGGCGGGGGCCGCCACGGCCACGGCGGTCGCGCACGGGCTCCGGCGGCTCGATCCACGGCTCCCAGGAGGGCTCCTTGGCTCCGGTCACCTCGGAGAGGAGCTCGTCACCGGGGTTGACCAGGTGCTGCTTGGCCTCGACGCCGGCGTCACCGAGAAGGCGGCGGGCCAGGCGGCGCTGGTTGGGCGCGACCAGGGAGACCACCAGGCCGGAGGCGCCCGCGCGGGCGGTGCGGCCGCCGCGGTGCAGGTAGTCCTTGTGCCCGGTGGGCAGGTCGATGTTGACGACCATGTCGATGCCGTCGACGTGGATGCCGCGCGCGGCGACGTCGGTGGCGACCAGGGCCTGGATCTTGCCCTCGCGGAACTTGGCGAGGGTGCGGGTGCGCACGCTCTGCGTCTTTCCGCCGTGCAGGGAGGCGGAGGGCACGCCCGCCGCCGCCAACTGCTCGCTGATGCTGTCCGCGCGGTACTTGCTGCGCACGAACAGGAGGGTGCGGCCGTCACGGGCGGCGATCTGGGTGACGATCTTGTTCTTGTCGCGGGGCAGCACCTTGAGCAGGTGGTGCTCCATCGCGGTGACCTGCGAGACCGGCGGGTCCACGGAGTGGGTCCGCGGGTCGGTCATGTACTTGCGGACCAGCTTGTCGACGTCGCCGTCGAGCGTGGCCGAGAAGAGCAGGGTCTGCCCCCCGGGGCGCACCTGGTCCAGGAGCTCGCTGACCTGCGGCATGAAGCCCATGTCGCACATCTGGTCGGCCTCGTCGAGCACCGAGACCTCCACGTCGCCCAGGTCGCAGACGCCCTGGTCGATGAGGTCGCTGAGACGACCGGGAGTGGCGACCAGGACCTCGACACCGCGGCGCAGCTCGTTGATCTGGCGGGTGTAGGAGCTGCCGCCGACCACGTCGCCCACGCGCGCTCCCACGATGCGGGCGTAGGTGCGCAGGGCGTCGCGGACCTGGTGGGCCAGTTCGCGGGTGGGCACCAGGATCAGGGCCCGGGGGCGCCTGGAGGCGGCGCGGCGCTCGGCGGCGCGCACGAGGACCGGCAGGCCGAAGGCCAGGGTCTTACCCGATCCGGTACGGCCGCAGCCGAGGACGTCGCGGCCCTCGAGAGCATCGGGGATGGTGGCGGCCTGGATCGGGAACGGGGTGGTCACACCGTTCTTGGCCAACTCTCCGACGATGTCCTGGGGAAGCCCCAGCGTGTCGAAAGCAGGCATTACGGCAGTGTCCGTCGTCAAGTGACGTATACCTTCCTCATCGTTTGGCAGCGTTTCGAGGAAGGCTCCACACGGCCGGGCCAGCGAAGAAATCACACAAACGCGCCTGATCACACGCGGAAGCGGGCCCCTGCATGGTGCGGGGCTCCTGAGCTCGCGATTTCCACACTGCTGTGGGGGACGAGCAACTCTCGGGTAAGAGTGGTGCCGACCGGGTCGACACGCTCTCCGCGTCTTGCGCGGCCTCGGCGCGCTCGGATGCGCGCGGCATGTCTCGACCGCTTCCGAAAGCCTACTAGAAATCGTCTCGCGACGGGGACCGGACCCCTGTTTTCCGCCGGTGATACGGGTCTCTCCGCACCGCTGCCGAACCTGTCGGAGATCCCTTCCCGCAGGTGGCGGCCCGGCCGCCGACGAGGGTCCGGCCGCCGGTGGAGGCCCCGCCCGTGCGCACGGGTCCCGCGCGCACGGGCGCCGACGGGTCTAGCGCCCGGCCGCTCCCCGGGCCAGGGCGGCGAGCCGGCCCACCTGGGCCCCGCGCTCGGCCGCGGCCTGCTGCTGGAGCGTGTTGCCCGCCGCCTGCTGGAGCAGGGCCTTGGTGGCGGTGGCGGCCTCGCGGTCGGTGGCGAGCAGCGCGGCGACGGCGTCGTCCACGGCGCCGGGGAGTTCGTCGGAGGCGACGACGAGCTCGGCCAGGCCCAGCGCCTGCGCCTCCTGCGCGCCGACGCGGCGTGCGGTCAGGCAGATCTCGACGGCGCGGTGGACCCCGACGATGTCGACGAGGGGCTTGGTGCCGGTGAGGTCGGGAACCAGGCCGAGGGCGGGCTCCTTCATGCACAGCTGGGCGTCGTCGGCCAGGACGCGGAGGTCACAGGACAGGGCCAGCTGGAAGCCCGCTCCGACGGCGTGGCCGCGTACGGCGGCGATCGTGACCAGGTCGGGGCGGCGCAGCCAGAGGAAGCCCTCCTGCAGGCCGGCGATGTAGTCCTGGACCTCGGCCTCGGTGGAGGTGCCGTCGGCCAGGCCCGAGACCATGGAGCGCTCTCCGTCGACGCCCTCGGGGCTGAACATGCCGAGGTCGATTCCGGCGGAGAAGATGTCACCCTTCCCGGAGATCACTACGATTCGGACATCCTCGGGGAGGGTCTGGCCGATGTGGGCCAGCGTGGTCCACGTGCGTCCGGTCATCGCGTTGCGGCGCTCGGGGCAGTTGATGGTGACGCGGGCGACCGGGCCCTCCACCACCAGTTCGAGCCGGGCCCGGGAGAGCTCCTCCTCGGTGGGCGGCAGCGTGGGGCCGTTCGACGCCTGTGTCATGGGTTCCTCCGTCGTGTTCGGTATCACCCAGGATATTACTCATCAGTAACCGAGAGGGGCGCGCGGGCCGGGGCCCGCGCGCCGGAGGATCACGCCTTGCGTGTGGCTCCGCCACGGCCCCTCAGGTCCACCCCGGCCTCACTCAGCAGCCGGTGGACGAAGCCGTAGGAGCGCCCCGTGGCCGCCGCCAGCATGCGGATGCTCTCCCCCGCCTCGTAGCGGCGTTTGAGCTGGGCGGCGAGTTCGGAGCGGTCGGCTCCCACCAACCGCCTGCCCTTTCCCGGCACGTCGTTCACGGATCACTCCTCCGAGTCGTTCGGTCACCCTTCGCGGAAACCCCTTCATGATCAGGCATCCCGCTCTCGCTCCGCCACATCTTCCGGCGTCACACGGGGTACTGCGTTCCCAAACCCGGTTTCGGAACGCAGTAATCACCGACCCGAAAGGAGGGAGGTGAACCTCCCGACGCACTGGGCGTCGGTCGGCGCCACCGCCTCACGCCAGCGCAATGAGGTCCTCGAACTCGGCGTTCCACACGTCCTCCACGCCGTCGGGCAGCATGATGACCCGCTCGGGCTGGAGCGCCTCCACCGCGCCCTCGTCGTGGGTGACCAGCACGATCGCGCCCTTGTACCTGCGCAGTGCTCCCAGGATCTCCTCGCGGCTGGCCGGGTCCAGGTTGTTGGTGGGCTCGTCGAGCAGCAGCACGTTGGCGCTGGAGACCACCAGCGTGGCCAGGGCCAACCGGGTCTTCTCACCGCCGGAGAGCACACTCGCGGGCTTGTCCACGTCGTCGCCGGTGAACAGGAACGATCCGAGTGTGCGCCGCGCCTCCACCTCCGGCAGATCCGGGGCCGCGCTCATCATGTTCTCCAGCACGCTCCGGTTCACGTCCAGGGTCTCGTGCTCCTGGGCGTAGTAGCCGAGTTTGAGCCCGTGGCCGTGGATGACCCGGCCGGTGTCGGGCTTCTCGACGTCCCCCAGCAGCCGCAGCAGGGTGGTCTTGCCCGCGCCGTTGAGGCCGAGGATGACCACGCGGCTGCCGCGGTCGATGGCCAGGTCCACCCCGGTGAAGATCTCCAGGGAGCCGTAGGACTTGGAGAGCCCCTCGGCCATGAGCGGCGTGCGGCCGCTGGGCGCCGGGTCGGGGAAGCGCAGCTTGGCCACCTTGTCGGACTTGCGTACTCCCTGCACACCGTCCAGGAGGCGGTCGGCCCGGTTGAGCATCTGCTGGGCGGCGCGCGCCTTGGTGGCCTTGGACCGGAACTTGTCCGCCTGCTTGCGCAGGGTGTCGGCCTGCTTCTCGGCGTTGGCGAGCTCGCGCCTGCGCCGCCGCTCGTCGGCCTCGCGCTGCTGCTGGTAGAGCTTCCAGCCCATGTTGTACATGTCGATGACGCTGCGGTTGGCGTCCAGGTAGAACACCCTGTTCACCACGTGCTCGACCAGTTCCACGTCGTGGCTGATCACGATGAGCCCGCCCTGGTGGGACTTGAGGAAGTCGCGCAGCCAGGCGATGGAGTCGGCGTCCAGGTGGTTGGTGGGCTCGTCCAGCAGCAGTGTGTCCGCGCCGCTGAACAGGATGCGCGCCAGCTCGATCCGTCGGCGCTGGCCGCCCGAGAGCGTGTGCAGCGGCTGGGAGAGCACCTTGTCGGGCAGGCCCAGGCTGGAGGCGATGGCGGAGGCCTCGGCCTCGGCGGCGTATCCGCCCAGGACGTGCAGCCGCTCGTCCCAGCGCGAGTAGGCGCGCACGCCCTTGTTGCGGGTCTTGGTGTCGGTGCTGGCCATCTTCTTCTCGGCCTCGCGCAGGCCCCGGAAGGCCTCGTCGATGCCGCGCGCGGACAGCACCCGGTCCCGGGCGATCACGTCCAGGTCGCCGGTGCGCGGGTCCTGGGGCAGGTAGCCGATGCTGCCCGAGGAGGTGACCGTGCCTCCGGTGGGCAGGCCCTCGCCCGCCAGCACCTTGGTCATCGTGGTCTTGCCCGCACCGTTGCGGCCGACCAGTCCGATCCGGTCCCCTGCGGCGACACGGAAGGTGGTCGGCTCCAACAGGAGTCGAGGACCGACGCGCAGTTCGAGGTCGGTGGCGATCAGCATGGTGGGGCTTCCTCAAGAGTGGCGGAACGGTTCGGTACGGCCGGGCGCGCGTGTGCGGCGTGGGGGCACGGCTCTTCCACGCGCTCGCCTCGGGCCAACCGACCCAGACTAACGGCACAGGTGGGGGAGGACACGAGGGGTTTCCCCGCTTCCGCGGGACGCGGACACCCTTTCGGCCAACGGGACGGGGGCGCGGCGCATTCCCCGGCGACGGACGGGGGGAGGGACGCCGCCGGTCATCGCCCCGGCGGCGCCCCTCCCCCTCCCCCGCGGTGTCGGCCTACTCCGTGGTGTCGGCGGGGGTGGACCCGCCGCCCCTCGCGTTCTCCCCGTCGGTTCCGACCACGACCGTGTCGCCCGCCTTCTCCTGCTCCTGGGCGGCGTCCTCGGATCCGTCCGACAGCTCGTCCTCGACGGCGGGCGGGCGGTTGCGCAGCAGCGCGGCCAGCACGGCGACCACCGGGGTGGCCAGGAACATCCCCGGGACCCCGCCGACGACGGCGCCGACGGAGATCGCGATGAGCACTATGGGCGAGGGCAGGTCGAGGGACGCGCCGTAGATGCGCGGCGCGAAGACGTTGCTCTCCAGCTGCTGCACCACGACCACGGCGCCGACCACGATCACGGCGACGATCCAGCCCTCGGTCACGAACGCCACCATGGCGGCGAGCAGACCGGTGACGAAGGCGCCGATGATCGGCAGGAAGGCGCCGACGAAGGTCAGCACGATCAGCGGGATGGCCAGGTTGATGTCCAGGACGATGACCAGGACGATGCCGATGCCGACGGCGTCGAAGAAGCCGACCGCCGCCACACCGCGCACGTAGCGGCCCATCACCCCGTAGGCGACGTCGCCCGCGTGGCTCAGGCCCGGACGGGAGCGGGGCGGCAGCAGGGTGAGGAACCAGTCCATGAGCTGGTCGCCCGAGTGCACGAAGTACACGGTCAGGGCGATGATCAGGACGATGCCGACCAGGACCGAGATCACCGCCGAGGTCGCGGTCCAGGCGCCGCTGAGCAGCTGGTCCTGGTTCTGGGTGATCATGCCCTGGATCTGTCCCCAGGCGTCGTCGATCATGTCGGTGAACAGCGCCGGGTCGAGCCCGAAGGGCACCCGGATGTTCTGGAGCTCGCCCACCGCGCTGGTGACGCTGTCCACGAGGGGGCCGAAGCCCTGGATGGCGGGCGTGATGATCAGCGAGATCACGCCGCCGAACACGATGAGCCCGGTCAGGAGGGAGATGGCGGTCGAGCTGCCCCGGCCCAGCCCCTTGCGGCGCAGCCAGTTGGCGACCGGCATGAGAAGCGCGGTGATGAACACCGCCAGGATCACGGGCAGGGTGACGACCGACAGGTAGACGAGCGCGTAGATGAGCAGGCCCGCCACCACGCCGATGATCAGGATCCGCCAGGCCACGTTGCTGATCGACCGCAGGAGGTCGTCGTCGCTGGACCGCTGGGGCTCGTCCGGTCCGTCCTTCGCGCTCTGTGCCTCGGCCTGGGCCTGTTCCTTCTCCGCCTCCAGCCTGGCGAGGCGCTCGGCGCGGGCTCGACGGGAGGCGAGCCACTTGTTCAGGAGCGCCCACACTCCCGGCCGTTGGGCTTGCACATGGACTCCATTCTCTGGACGTTGCACGGTGGACGCCTGGGGTCCGACAGCCGCGTGGGGGTGTTGGGGAGGATGCGTGACCGGCCCCTCCGGTTCTCCCGGATCCGCGGGGCCGGGGCCGTCAGAACTGCCAGGGCTCCCGGGAGCGGCCGCTGCGGACGATCTCGTTGCCGAAGGGTGCGAGGGCGACGGGGATCATCTTCAGCGAGGCCCAGGCCATGGGGATACCGATGATAGTGACGGCGAGGGCGATCGCGGCGGCGATATGGCCGATGGTCAGCCACCATCCGGCGACGATCACCCAGATGACGTTGAGGACGGTGCTGCCGCCGCCCGCGTCGGGGTCTCGGACCAGTTCCCTGCCGAAGGGCCAGATGGCGTAGCTGGCCATGCGGAAGGAGGCGATCCCGAACGGGATCGTGACGATCAGGACGCAGCAGATGATCCCGGCGATGACATAGCCGATCGCCAGTTCGAGCCCGGCGAGGACCACCCAGATGACGTTCAGGACGAGCCGCAAGAGGGCCACAGTGTCTCGTTCCTCCTTGTGTCGGGTCCCGCTGGCGGGAGCGCGGCCGGAAGTAGGGGCCGCTTCCGTTGCTTTCTACCGTCTGGGACGCCTTCGCACCACGACCTGTTCCGGCGCCGCCCCCTGGTCCTTCCCCTAGGGGAGAGGGCACCAGCGCATGTGGGCGGGTGACGCGGGGACCGGCCCGTGCCCGGCTCCGGGCGTGTCGCGAGGGGCACGGAAGGGCCCTGGGAGGTGTGGGGGGCTGCGCTGAGGGCAGGGGGAGGGCTCTGCGGGCATCCGGCCGGAAGCGACGGAGGGTGAGGACATACGGTCAGGCTCGAACCCGGGACTCCGCGCGGACCACAATGTGATCGGTACATCAGCAGAAGCCCCTAGGCAGGAGGGACATCGCACCATACGATGTGCTGTGTCCTTCGCAAGACGTCAGATCTGACGATCTGCGACAAACTCGGACAAACAACCGTAGATCGTTCTACAGCCATCAGATTTCGGTAACGGTTGTGCGAGTAATTTCCCTACCCCCCGTGCAGGAGCGGGAGTGGGGATGGCATGATTACGTACCGGCTCGGACGGAGGCCGTCACCGCCTCCGCAGCCGTTCGCGTGAGAGCACTCCGTCATCGGCGGATCAGTGCCGCAAGGCTGTGCTTCTCGTGGTCTCAGACACACCGGGGAACATCGCCAGTCCCCCATGGCGTTTGCGTCGTGCGGGGTGGCCGCTCACGCCGCATGACCAATTTTTGGTGACTGAAGCTTTTTCGACAGCTTACTAGTGATTTCAGTAGAGGTGGTTCAAGCATGTCTCAGGTACGTCGGCAGGCCGCGCTGCGCCCCCGCCCGAGCTGGGGGTGGCAGGATGCCGCCGCGTGCCGGGGCGAGGACCTTGTGCTCTTCTTCGGCCCGGACGGCGAACGCCAGCCGGAGCGGGAGATTCGCGAGCGCAAGGCCAAGGAGATCTGTGCGGCCTGCCCTGTTCGGACCGACTGCCTGGACTATGCGATCTCGCGTCCGGAGAAGTACGGAACCTGGGGCGGCCTGAACGAGGACGAGCGCGCTTCCGAGCGCCGTCGCCGTATGCGCCGCGCCAACGCCGCATAGCCGAGGTATTCGCGCACAACGGATCTTCCCCGGTGGCCCCGGCCCCCGAGTAAACCCGCGGCGCCCCGACGACGAACGTCGAGGGCGCCGCGGGTTTTCTCATGCCCGCGTCTTCGTCCCCAGCGACTCCCGCGTCCGCCGGCGGTTCCCGCGCCTCCCGACCACGGTCCCCCGGCGGGGCGGCCCCGGCCCGGCTCACCGGGCTCCCCGGCCCAGGTGCAGGTCGAACCAGTCCAGGGCGTCCGAGGCCACCCGGCGCCACACCTCGGCGTCCCCGAGCAGCCGTTCGGCGCCCGCCGTCACCCGCAGGTCGGTGGGACCGCTCATCCTGCCGCGCGCCCACTCCCCGAGTTCGCGCACGAAGGAGTCCTCGCCCTCCAACAGCACCAGGACCGGCGCCCGCACATCCGGCAGGCTGTCCCCGGCCATGTCGATCCGCCCGCCGTGCACCACCACCGCGGCCACGTCCTGGGGCCGTTCGGCCGCGGTGACCAGCGCGGCCGCCGCGGCCTCACCGGAAGCCAGCACGCCCAGGGGTTCGTCGGCCGCGTCGGCGGCCCGGCGCAGCCAGGTGACCGCGGCGCTCAACCGCTCACCGAGTACGTCGGCCCCCGTGCTCCATGCCTCGGAGGAGCGTTCCCGCCCGGTCAGCAGCTCCAGGACCAGGGTGGCGTACCCGGCCCGCTGCAGGACCGAGGCGACCGACCGCCACCGCGGGTCGCCGCGCTCCCCGTCCGAGGCCATGACCACCGCTCCGTGCAGGTCGGCGGGCACGGTGAGGTCGCCGTCGAGGTAGACCCGGCCGGCGCGCACGCGCACGCCCCTGGCCGTGTCGGACCGCGGCCGCGGGCGCGTGTGCGCGCGTTCGGCCAGGATCTCGGTGACGCGGCTGTCGGAGAGCTGGCCGAAGTCGCGGTACCACTCCCCCACCGCGCGGAAGTTGTCCGGCGCGCTGAGCACCACCAGTGCGTCGGCCTCCTCCCGCAGCAGCTCGACCGCCTCCGGAGAGGCGACGGGTACGGCCAGGACCAGCTGGGCCGGTCCGGCCTGGCGGATCATGCGCAGCGCGGCGCGTGCGGTACCGCCGGTGGCGACGCCGTCGTCCACGACCACGCAGTCGCGCCCGGCGATCCTGGGGGCCGGGCGCTCACCGCGGTAGATACGGCGTCTGCGGTCGAGTTCGTCGCGTTCGGCGGCGACGGTGTCGGACAGGGCCTGGCGGGGCACGTGCATCCGGGCCAGGGCGAGGTCGTCGTAGACCACGTGTCCGTCCTCGGCAATCGCCCCGACCCCCAGCTCGGGCCGCCCGGGCAGGCCGATCTTGCGGACCATCAGTACGTCGAAGTCGGCGTCGAGCCGCTGGGCGAGCTCCGCACCGACCGGTACCCCGCCTCGGGGCAGGGCCAGCACGAGCGGATCGTTGACCGCGAAGGGGCGCACCCGCTCCGCGAGGCGGCGTCCCGCCTCCGACCGGTCGGCGAAGGGCAGTGAAACGGGTACTGGGTTCATGTCCTCACCGGTCCGGGACCCGGGCCCCGGTACCGCTCCTCTCGGCTGTGTGGAGTGAGCCGCTGGAAAGTGCTACCGGGATACCCCCCGACACGGCGCTTGCAACCCCGGGCCCGGACAAAACCCGTTCCTCAGGTACGGCGGAAGCCGCTCCTGAGCACGGCCATCAGCAGGGCGTCGTGGCGGCGCCCCTCCCACAGCAGGGAGTCGCGCAGCCGCCCCTCCACGGAGAATCCGCAGGACCGGTAGACGGCGATGGCCCTCATGTTGAAGGTGTAGACGTACAGCCAGACGCGGTGCAGGCCGATGCGCTCGAAGGCGTACTCCAGCACGAGCTGGGTGGCCTCCCGGCCCAGGCCCCGACCGGTGAACTCGATCGCGGACAGGGCGATGCGGTATCCCGCGCTCTCGTTCTCGGGCGAGACGGCGTAGACGGACAGCTCGCCCAGGTAGCGCCCGTCCTTGGGCGCGATGATGGCCAGGTCCAGGCGGTCGGTGCGGCCCGCACGGGTCTCGCACCACTCCTTGGCCTGCGTGTAGGTGAGGTGGCCGTGGGTGCCGGTGAGTCTGCGGACCTCCCCGTCGAGACTGGCGGCGAAGTAGGCGTCGGTGTGCTCCGGGCCCAGGGGCACCAGGCGTACGCTCTCCCCGGTCAGTGTGGGTTTTTCTCGCAGCGCGCTCGTGTTGATCATGGGATCTTCCGGTTCCGTCCGGGCCGTAGGGGCACGGTTCCCGGCGCGAGGGAGTCGGCGGACAGCAGGCTGGGGGCCCTTTGCGGGAGCGGACCGCTGGGCGGGGCCACGGCCCTGGGGGCACGGGCGGTGTTCGGAGGCCGGGGAGGGAGGTCGGTGGTCGGGGACGGAGTCCGTTCGACTACGGCTCGGGACCTCTATGTAAATCGGGACGGCGTCCTAAGGCAAGCCCGTGGGGGCGGGTCGCGGGAAAGGTCTGCCATCCGATGACCGGACTGGATACTATCTGCGCGCACCGAAACCACCGTGGGAGCCGCCGTGAACATCCAGACCAGGTCCGCGCCCCCGCCTCCGGAGGCCCGTCGGGCCAGGGGCGCGGTCTCCACCCTCTTCTTCGTCAACGGCTTCACCTACACCAACGCCGTGCCGTGGCTCCCGGTGATCAAGTCCCAGTTGGAGCTGAGCAACGCGGAGCTGGGGCTGGCGATCGCGGCGATGCCCACCGGGGCGATCCTGACCGGGATGCTGGCGGGTCCGATGATCCACTGGTTCGGCAGCGGCCGAACGGCCGTGGGTACCAGCCTGGTCTCCCTGGGAGCGCTTCCATTCATCGCGTTGGCGCAGAGCTGGTGGATGCTGGCGGCGGCGCTCTTCGTGCTGGGCAGCGCGGACGCCTGGACCGACTCGGCGCAGAACTCGCACGGGCTGCGCGTCCAGCGACGGTACAAACGCACCATCATCAACACCTTCCACGCGGTGTGGAGCCTGGCCGCGGTCACCGGCGGCCTGCTCGGCGCGGCCATGGCCGGGGCGGGGGTGCCGATCCTGTGGCACCTGGGCGGTGTGGCCGTGCTGCTGGTGGGCGTGAACCTGGTGGTGAGCCGGATGCTGTTGCCGGGGCCGGACAGCAGTGAGCGGGAGGACGGGACCGACGGCGAGAGCGGGCGGCGGCTGCGCGTCCCCGGGCGGGCCGTACTGCTCCTGCTCGTGCTCGGCGTGCTGCTGATGTTCGCCGGCGGCATCGAGGACTCCGCCGCATCCTGGGGCGCGGTGTACATGACCTCGGAGCTGGAGGCCCCGCTGTTCCTGGCCGCGATGCCGTTCGTGGCCTGCCAGGCGATGATGACGCTGGGCCGCCTGGTCGGCGACCGGGTGACCGACCGCTTCGGCGCGGTCGCGGTGGGACGCGCCTGCGGTCTCCTGGCGGGCGGGGGGATCGCGTTCGCCCTGCTGCTGCCGCACCCGGTGACCACGGTGATCGGCTTCGGGGTGATGGGGCTGGGCGTGTCCACGCTGTTCCCGCTGACCCTGTCGGCGGCGGGGAACGTGCCGGGTGTGCGCACCGGGGACGGGATCACCGTCGTCGGCTGGCTGGGACGCGCGGGCTTCCTGGCCTTCCCGCCGATGGTGGGCTTCCTGGCCGACTCCTTCAGCCTGGGGGGCGCGCTGTGGGTGATCGCGGGCGCCGGTGTGGGCGCCTTCCTTCTCGCGTTCGCGCTGCGCCCCCGCGTGTGAGGGCGCCCGGGGACTCCCGGAAGCGGAGGCAACGGAAAAGGGCCCCGGCCGTCGAAGGACGGCCGGGGCCCGTGCGTGCACGGCCCGAGGGACCCGGGGGTCCGGGAGACCGTGCGCCGCGGGGTACCGCTAGGCGACCGGGTCCGGGCGGCGGGCGCCGGCCCACAGAGCCAGAGCACCGATGCCCGTCACCACGGCGCCGCCGAGCACGAAGCCCTGCATGTCGACGCCGGTGGTGGCGAGGGTCTCGTCACCACCGCTGCCGACCGGAGCCGGGGCCTCGGGGAGACCGCCGTCGGCGATGGTGCTGCCGGGAGCGCTGATGCCGGGAGCCTGGCTCTCGTCACCGTCGTCACCCGAGTCGGTGCCGTCACCGGGAGGCGTGCCGCCGTTGTCCGGAGGCGTGCCGCCGTCGCCGTCACCGTCGCCGGGGGGCGTGCCACCGTTGTCGGGGGGAGTGCCGCCGTCACCGCCGCCGTTGTCCGGAGGCGTGCCGCCGTCACCTCCTCCGTCGCCGGGAGGCGTGCCGCCGTCATCGCCGCCACCGTCACCGGGAGGCGTGCCGCCGTCGTCACCACCACCGTCACCGGGGGGAGTACCGCCGTCGTCACCGCCGCCATCGCCCGGAGGCGTGCCGCCGTCGTCACCACCACCGTCACCCGGAGGGGTCTCGCCGTCGTCACCGCCGCCATCGCCCGGAGGCGTGCCGCCGTCGTCACCACCACCGTCACCCGGAGGGGTCTCGCCGTCGTCACCGCCGCCGTTGTCCGGCGGAGGGTCTCCCCCACCGGTGGGAGGCGGAGTCACACCGTTGTCACCGCCGTTGTCCGTGACGGCGTTGGAAACCGTGGCAACCGTGCTCTCGAGGCCGTCGACGACGTCGTCGACGGGAAGGACGTCAACCGTGTCCTCGGTCACCTGGGGGGCGGCCTCGGGGGCGGACTCGTCCAAGGGGGCAGCGAACGCCGGTGCCGCGGAGAACCCGGCCATGAACAGGCCGGCCGCAGTCACTGTAAAAACCCGCTTTTTTGGGGACATCCCACTCCTTTCTTTTCTTGTGAACTGATCTATTCAGAGGGGATGGCATAAAGGTGGTCGTCATGGACCACGATGGCCCGCTCACCGAGCAGGCCGCTGGGCAGGGCGGCGCCCTCCTCGGCCTTTTCCACCTCACCCTCGGCGTCGACGGCCACGAGGGCGCCGTCGAGTCGGCCGAAGACGAGGGAGCCGACCGTGATCTCGGGTTCGAAGCCGGGGACCACGGCGGACCGGCCGCTCTCCGGGTCCAGCACGGCGGGCCCGTAGGCGACCAGGCCGATACCGATGGGTCCGGAGCGGTGGCGCACGCCCTCCAGGTCGGCGGGGTCGACCTCGACACTGCCGACGACGCCGCCGTCCCGGCTGTCGTGGAAGGCAAGGACCGTGCCCTCGCCCTGGAGGGGCTCCCAGCGGACGAGGACGTACTCGCGCAGGGCGGTGACCACCGACTCCATCTCGCCCGCCCGCTCCGGACGCTGGGCGTTGACCTCCACGGGGTCGCCGTCGGGGCTGACCCAGGCCCACGGGCCGTTGAGGACGGCGGTGAGGACGTCCTCCCCCTCGGCCAGCATGGACGCGGAACCCTCGGGGACCTCGACCGGCCGGAGTTCCCCGCCGACCGGGACGAAGGCCTCCTGGTCGTTGCGGACGAGCACGGAACTGCCCACGTACTGGGCGGAGGTGTCCTCGGGGATGCCCACGCTGGTGGGAGCGCCGCCCGCGGTGGGCCAGAACCACAGGGTTCCCGCGGTCTCCATGACGACGGCGGTCTCGCCGCCGTACTCCACGAAGCGGGGGGCACCGAGGATCTCGCCGGCCGCCACGGGCAGCTCCACCGACCACCGGCGCTCACCGTCGGCGCCGAAGAGGTTGAGGCTTCCCTGGGGGTCGACGTAGGCGAGCATGTCGCCCTCCCGGCTGACACCAGGCCGGCTGCCCGGGGCGAGTTCCCGGCTGAAGTCGACGGTTCCGGCGAAGTGGGGCGGCGCCGGATGGTTCAGGGTGGTCACGTCGGCGGTGGCCTCGGATCCGGGCGCCGCCTCGGTCCCGGGCAGGAAGCGCCAGACGACGACACCCGTGCCGCCGAGCAGCAGCAGGGCGGCCGCGACGGCCCCCACGATGACCAGTGCCCGCCTCCTCCCACCGGAGCTCTCCCCGCGGAGGGCCTTGGCGGGCTCCGGTGCCGGGGTGTGCCCGGGTACGGCCTGGTCCGCGGCCTGCACCACGCCGTCGGGGGTGGCGACCAGGTGCCAGTACCCGTTGGCGTCACGGGCGTCGACGAGGACCGGCTGTCCGATCCTGGCCGCGTAGCCGGTGGCGACGTCCAGCGCCGCACGCCGCGTCTCCCGTGGGGCCTGGCCGGTGACGACCTGGCGGTGCCCCTCGATGAGGATCTCGGCTCTGCGTTCGTCAGGCGCGATGACGATGACGGCGGTGGGCCGGGACTGCCCGGGTCGGGACGCCCGGCTCATGGTGCCTCCGAAGGCATGGGGAACGTGGACCTGTTTCGTGTACGGGGACCTCGGCCGGCGATGACGGTGGGTCGCGGCCCGGGGGTTACCAAGCGGTGGCGCTGGCACACGCCTAGTCAATGCTGCACGAGATGATACTGATCGTCGTTCGTCGAGCCTATTCCGGCCATGTGACAACGAAGCGGGCTCCGCTCACCGCGTCCGCGGCCGGTGCCCTGGTCTCCCTCCTCTGAGCTGGAAAGTCATCCGAACATGGGATTCCGGACACACTGATCGCACCTGCCGGACAGAGAAATGGACACCTCTGGATGGCATGAGGTTCACACCGAAAATGGCCGGATCCGGCCACGTACCTCCCACAGGCCGCACCCGTGGCAGGACCTCCGGCGACAGGCCGGTCCCGCTTTCGGAGGGCGGCCGCCCCGGCCCCAGCGCGTCGGCGACCGCGGCGGGTCCGCCGCTCACAGCGGACCGGCCCGTAGCCAGGACGGGACCCGAACGACCTGGAAGTACGCGCCGGGACGTGCCCTCCGGTCGGCGTTCGCCCTCCGGTCCGGCCGGGCCGGCTCGATCACGAAGCACACGGCCGCTCCCGGCTCCGCCGTGAAGCGGACGGGGGCGTTGGTGAGCCTGGCGAGGCCGCCCTGGACGTGGTGCGGTCCGGGGGGAAGCCCCATGACGAGGGTCTGGCCGGGACCGAGTGCGCCGACCCGGTCGCCGTCCACGATGATCCGGTAGTCGACCAGCATGTCGAACCTGCCCCGGTCGATCCGGTGGACCAGTACCGGGGTCCAGTCCGGCGGCACCTGTTCCGGACTTCGGATACCGGTGATCTTGGGGCCCGTCAGTTCGGGGTAGGCGAGCGCCTCGCGCAGTTCCCGCCGTTCCCGCCTCCTCGCCGGGAAGGAGAGCACACCGGCCGTGCAGGCCGCCAGCAGCAGCGGAACCAGCGTCCACGCCGTGTTGGCGAGGACCCAGTACAGCGTCCACGGCACCCAGAAGGCGATGAGGAGCCACACCAGCCGGCCGCGACCGGCGAAGACGTGCTCGCCGTGGTGCAGCCGGTAGCGCTCTCCGGGAGTCATCTCCGCGCTGGCCGATGCCAGGAGCAGGGCCGGGACGAGGAGCAGGAGGGCGAGGAAGACCCCCGCGGCCACGGGCACGGGGTTGCCGGTGACCTGTATCCGCATGGCGGTCATCCCGCACGCCAGGAGGCCGAACAACGCCGTCTGGGCCAGCAGAGCCGACGGCTTCACCGGCTCCGCCTCCAGTCGCGCGCGTAGGCCTCCGTACCGAGGACCAGGAAGGCGAGGGCGGCCAGACCTGGCACGAGCACCGGCCATGGAAGGCCTCCGGCCATGGCTTCCCGGACGCCGGCGAAGAGGAGGATCCCGGTACCGGCCCACAGCGCGCCCAGCAGCGCGCCCTCCGTCCCGGGCGACCTGGTGGGGGCCCGCCGCCTGGCGACCATCCCCGGCAGGAAGCGCAGGCAGAGGGCGGGATGGAGGACCAGGACCGTCAGGAGCAGGAGGAAGAACCCCAGATAGGCCTCCGTACCGTGCTCCACGTACTCGCGCAGGAGGAACGTCGACATGAGCAGGGGCATGCAGTACAGGGCGTAGAGGAGGACCCTCGGTCCGAGCACGGTCTCGACGGTGACGGGCACGGGGTCCGGAGCACCCTCGTCCGGTGGGGGAACGGTCACGGCGGGCGGCCTTTCGGGGGGCACGCCTTCCGGACTCGGGGGCGACGGGACCGCGCCCGCCCGCCGGACGGCACGGCGACACTACCGACAGGGCGGGACTTTCGGAGAACCGCGGACGGTCCTGGGCCGTGGCCCTCCCGAACCGGTCAGCGGCCGTTGTCCGCGATCGTGTCGACGACCGCCTGCTCCCGGCGCCTGACGAGGCGGTCGGCCCGGTCGAAGTCCCGGTTGGCGATCTCCGACCGGGCGGCGGCGGTACGCGGGGTCGGCCACATGGCGTCGATCTCGGAGTTGAAGGAGGATCCCACCAGCACGGCGATCGCCATCACGTACAGCCAGGCCAGGATGGCGATCGGCGCCGCCAGCGAACCGTAGATGCTCACCTGGCCCAGGGAGGCGTCCAGGTAGGTGCGCAGCGCGATGGAGCCGGCGATCAGCACCAGGGTGGCCAGCAGCGCTCCGGGCAGGTGGCGCCACAGCGGGGTGCGCACCGGCACGCTCAGCGAGTACAGCAGCGTGACCGCGGCGGTGGCCAGCAGCGCGACGGTCGGCCAGTAGAACAGGTTGAGCCGTCCCACCGTGCTCGGCAGGAGGCTGTTGATCAGGTTCGGCCCGGCCACCATGATCGGCAGCACCAGGAGGGAGAACAGCAGCCCGCCCAGGTAGGCGACGAAGGCCAGGGCGCGCTGGCGCGCCCAGCCGCGCAGCTCGTCCAGGCCGTAGGAGATCGTGATCGAGCGGATGAAGACGTTCATCGCCCGCGACCCCGACCACAGCGACACCAGGAACGTCACCGACAGCAGCCCGCCCGGGACTCCGCCCAGGAAGTCGTCGACGAGCGGCTCGACCACGCTCCCCACCGTGTCCGGGGTCAGCACCCGTGCGGCCAGGTCCAGGATCCACAGCCGGATCTCCTCGACGAAGTCCTCCCCCAGCACGGCGGCCATCGGGCCCAGCGCGCCCAGGAGGCAGAGCATGAGCGCGGGCAGGGAGATCAGGGTGAAGAACGCCGACTCGGCGGCCAGCCCTATGACCCGGTCGCTGAGGAAGGAGCGGATGGTGCGCAGGACGAGGAGCATCCCGCTGTGCGTGCGGGGATGCCGTCTCAGCCACGCCTCGACCGCGAACCACAGTCCTTCCCAGAAACCCACCACGGGTGAAACGTTAGCGGTCCGGGGACGTCGCGCCCCACCCAGGCCGCCCTCCACGGGTGACGTGACTCACGTCGGGCACCGCGCGGGGGTGCCTGGACAAAGCGCGGACCCCCGTGACATTCTCTTTGCATGATCGCTGCTCTGGACCCCATGCTCTGCGTGCGCCGCCACGTGGACTTCCTTCGGGTCCGCAGTGCCATCTGTTGCAGCGTCGGTTAATCTCGCCGCCTTTTGACGCACCCCAGGGGTGCGCGCGGCACCGGCGCTCTCCCTTCTTCTTGAGTCTCCACACGCGGATTCCACCCGCTCGCCAGCACGACGATGTGCGCGCGAGGCGGGTATGCGGTGCGGGCGCCGGGGCTGTGAGCACCCCGCGACACCTCATCGGAGACACCCGCGATGCCTCCCTCTTCCGCGCAGCCCGGCAAGACAGCGAACGCGGCCAAGCCGCGCCGCCGCCGCGGCGAGGGCCAGTGGGCCCTCGGTTACCGCGAGCCGCTGAACAAGAACGAGGAGAACAAGAAGAACGACGACGGGCTCAACGTCCGCGATCGGATCATCAACATCTACTCCAAGGGCGGGTTCGACTCGATCGACCCCGCCGACCTGCGCGGACGCTTCCGCTGGTTCGGTCTGTACACCCAGCGGGCCCCGGGCATCGACGGCGGCAAGACGGCCGTCCTGGAGCCCGAGGAGCTCGACGACCGCTACTTCATGTTGCGCGTGCGCATCGACGGCGGCCAGTTGTCGGCGGCCCAGCTGCGCGCGATCGGTGAGATCTCCCGCGACCACGGGCGCGACACCGCCGACATCACCGACCGCCAGAACGTCCAGTTCCACTGGATCCAGGTCGAGGACGTTCCGGCGATCTGGGAGAAGCTGGAGTCGGTGGGCCTGTCCACCACCGAGGCCTGCGGCGACACCCCGCGCGTCATCCTGGGCTGTCCCCTGGCCGGGGTCGCCGAGGACGAGGTCATCGACGCCTCCCCCGCGATCCGCCAGGTCTACGACGACCACATCGGCAGTCCGCTGTACTCCAACCTCCCCCGCAAGTTCAAGACCTCCATCTCCGGGTGCACCTCGCACTGCGTCAACCACGAGATCAACGACGTCGCGTTCGTGGGCGTGCGCGATGAGGAGGGCGAGGCGGGCTACGACCTGTTCGTCGGCGGCGGCCTGTCCACCAACCCGATGTTCGCCCTGCGCCTGGGCGCGTTCGTGCGCCCGGACCAGGTGAGCGAGGTGTGGGCGGGGGTCTGCGCGGTCTTTCGCGACTACGGCTACCGGCGCCTGCGCACCCGCGCCCGCATCAAGTTCCTCATCAAGGACTGGGGTGCGGAGAGGTTCCGCGAGGTGCTGGAGCAGGAGTACCTGGGCTACGCGCTGCCCGACGGCCCCGGACCGGAGCTGGACCCCGGCCAGGAGCGCGACCACGTGGGCGTGCACCGGCAGAACGACGGGAGGTTCTACGTGGGCTTCGCGCCCAAGGTCGGCCGCGTCTCGGGGACCACGCTGCTGCGCATCGCCGACATCGCCGAGGAGCACGGCTCGGACCGCGTCCGCACCACCGCCGACCAGAAGCTGGTCGTCCTGGACGTGGAGGAGGAGCGGGTCTCCTCGATCACCTCCGCCCTGGAGTCGGAGGGGCTGCAGGTCAACCCCAGCGTGTTCCGCCGCCAGACGATGGCCTGCACCGGCATCGAGTTCTGCAAGCTGGCGATCGTGGAGACCAAGGACCGGGCGGCCTCCCTGATCGACGAGCTGGAGAAGCGGCTGCCGGACTTCGACGAGCCGGTGACCATCAACGTCAACGGGTGCCCGAACTCGTGCGCGCGCATCCAGGTCGCCGACATCGGCCTCAAGGGCCAGCTGATGCTGAACTCCGAGGGCGAGCAGGTGGAGGGCTACCAGATCCACCTGGGCGGCGGTATGGGGCTGAACCCGTCCTTCGGCAAGAAGATCCGCGGTCTGAAGGCCACCGCCGACGAGCTGCCCGACTACGTCGAGCGGGTCCTGCACCGCTTCCAGGAGCAGCGCGAGGACGGCGAGACGTTCGCGTCCTGGGCCGGCCGGGCCGAGGACGCCGACCTGAAGTAGTCCGTGCGGGCCGGCGCGGCCGGGACCGCCCGGCCGTGGAACGGGGGCGGTCCGTGCACGGGCCGCCCCGGGTCCACGGCCGAAGAACGACCTGAGGAAACCGAGCAAGAGGAGGAGGTGCGCCATGTCCGAGAGGGCCGCGCCCCACTACTGCCCCTACTGCGGCGACGAGGACCTGGTCCCGGAGGAGGGCGCCACTGCCGGGGGTGAGGGCTACCCCTGGGCCTGCCTCTCCTGCGCCCGGGTGTTCCGGGTCAAGTACGTCGGGTTGCGCTCCGCTTCGTTCTCCGCGGGAGGCGCCCCCTCCAGACCGACGGAAGGGAACTCATGAACTCCACCACCATCACCCCCCTGGGCGGCCCCGAGCTCGCCGAGCGGGCCGCGCGCGAGCTGGAGGAGGCCTCCGCCCGGGAGATCCTCTCCTGGGCCTCCGAGACCTTCGGCGACCAGCTGTGCATGACCTCCTCCATGGCCGACGCCCTCATGGTCGACCTCGCCTCCAAGGCGGTGCCGGGGATCGACGTCATCTTCCTGGACACCGGCTACCACTTCCCCGAGACCATCGGCACCCGCGACGCGGTGGCCTCGGTGTACGACATCAACCTGGTCAACGTCGAGCCCACGCGCACCGTGGCCGAGCAGGACCTGGCCCTGGGCCCGCGCCTGCACGGACGCGACCCCGGCATCTGCTGCCACCTGCGCAAGGTGGAACCCCTCCAGAGGGCGCTGGAGCCCTACGCCGCCTGGCTGACCGGCCTGCGCCGTGACGATTCGGCGACCCGCCGCGACACCCCCGTCGTGCAGTGGGACAAGCGGCGGCGGATGACCAAGGTGAACCCGATCGCCCGGTGGACCCAGGAGGAGGTGGACGCCTACATGGCCGAGAACGGGGTGATCGTGAATCCGCTCCAGTACGACGGCTACCCCTCGATCGGCTGCGAGCCGTGCACGCGGCGGGTGGCGCCGGGTGAGGACCCGCGCAGCGGCCGGTGGGCCGGAACGGGCAAGACCGAGTGCGGCATCCACGTGTGAGCACTCGCCGCGGGCGGGCTCACGGGCCCGCCCGCGGCAGGGCACGGGCGTACGGGGACGAGGCGAGGTGACGATGACGGCGGACAGGAGCACGGCACCGCACGGCGGGACGCGCGTCGATGCGCACGGCGGGCCGTCGGAGGGGCCGCCGGAGGGGGACGTGCCCCTGCTGGCGGTGGCGCACGGGAGCGCGGACCCGAGGTCGGCGGCGGCCGTGTCGGCGGTGTTCGAACGGGTGCGGGCGCTGCGTCCGGGACTGGACGTGCGCGTGTCCTACCTGGACCACGTGGCGCCCAGCGCGGAGGAGGCCCTGGATGAGCTGGCCGCCCGCGGCGCCGGCGAGGCGGTGGTGCTGCCGGCGCTGCTGACGGCGGCCTACCACAGCAAGGTGGACCTGCCGGGGGTGCTCGCGGACGCGCGTGAGCGCGGTCCCTGGCTGCGCGTGCACTACGCCCGCACCCTGGGCCCGCACCCGCTGCTGACGGACGCGGTGGAGCGGCGCCTGGCGGAGGCCGGGGTACGGCCCGGCCCGGACACGGCCCTGGTACTGGCGTCGGCCGGCTCCAGCGATCCGGAGGCGAACGCGACCGTGGCCGCGATGGCGGCGGAGCTGGCCCGGCGCGGCCCCTGGCGTGAGGTCGTGGCCGCGTACGCGTCCGCCGCGGCGCCCGGTCCCGGGGAGGCGGTGGCCGCCCTGCGCGGGCGGGGGGCCTCACGGGTGGCCGTGGCGACCTACCTGCTGGCGCCGGGGTTCTTCGCCGACCGGGTGCGCGCCCGGTCGCTGGAGGCGGGCGCGTGGACGGTGTCGGAGGCTCTGGGGGACGCACCCGAGCTGGCCCGCGTGGTGCTGGACCGCTACGACGCCGCTGTGGCCGCGGGGCACGCCGCCAGGACCGGCTGAGGCACTCCGGGAAGGCGCCGCGAAGGTGCGCTCGGGGACGGCGGCCCGGACCCGTCCGCCCCTCTCGGCCCGCATCCTTGTCCACAACCCCGAAAAGCACCTTGCCCCGGACCGTCGCGGCCCAGAAGAATCGAAGGACGCGGTGCTCCGGACGGACACCGCCGGTCCACGAACCATGGGGGTTGACCGTGTCGGAGGAGCCGAGGTCGGTGCGGGACGGTATCCGCGACCTGTTGCGGGGGCTGCCGGTGTTCGCCGGGAGGATGCCGGACTTCGATCCGGGTGCGGCGCCCGAGGATCCGGCGGAGCTGTTCCTGGAGTGGTTCACCGCCGCGCTCCGTGACGGGGTGTCCGAACCGCACGCGATGGCGGTCACCACCGTGGACGGGGCTGGGGCGCCGTCGGCACGGGTGGTGATCATGAAGGACTTCACGCCCGAGGGCTGGTGGTTCGCCACCACGACCACCTCGCGCAAGGGGCGGGACCTGGCCGGCAACCCCAACGCCGCGCTGCTCTTCTACTGGGGCGCGCAGGGGCGCCAGGTACGGGTGCGCGGCCGGGCGGAGCCGGCGAGTCCGGAGCGGTGCGCCGCCGACTACCTGGCACGGCCGCTGGAGTCCCGGGTGGCCGGCCTGCACGGACGGCAGAGCGAGCCCCTGTCCGACCCGGCCGACATCGACCGGGCGGCGGACGAGGGCCGGGAGAGACTGGAGCGCGACCCCGGACTGGTGCCCGAGGACTGGGGGCTGTACCTGGTCCGGCCGACGGAGGTCGAGTTCTGGCAGGCCAACCCGGACCGGCGCCACACGCGGCTGCACTACACCCGCAAGGACGCGGACGCGCCCTGGGAACGCGGCCTGCTCTGGCCGTGATCCGTCGGCCGGCGCCGCCTCCGTCCCCCGGGAGGCCGGTCCCGCGGCGGGGCTCCTCCGTCCGGGGCGGGCGGTCTCCACCCCGGTCCGGACGCACGCTCCCCCGTCCGGTGGCCCCAGGGGTGCCGTTCCCCGGCCCGGGCGCGCTCGCGCCCGCGGAGACGGTGTCACCGAACCGGGTTCGGTTCCGAGTCCCTCCAGAGGTAGGATTCCCGCACTCCGACCGCCCGCGACCAGCAACGGAAAGGGAGACGCCATGCCCCCCACACACGAGGTGTTCAACCAGGCGCCCCCGCTCGGCGACTACGCCGCCGCTGACGATCCCGCCCTCCTGGAGGGACTGCGGCGCGAGGGCGCGGGGTGGGCCGAGCCGGAGGTGCGCGAGGTCGGCGACGCGGCGGGTTCGGAGCGGGTGCGCGCCTGGGGCGAGTCCGCCAACACCTACACGCCGGTGCTGCGCACCCACGACCGCTACGGCCACCGGGTGGACGAGGTCGACTACCAGCCCGCCTACCACGTGCTCATGGACCAGGCGGTGGAACAGGGCATGCACGCCGCGCCGTGGGCGGACGGGCGCGCGGGCGCGCACGTGGCCCGTGCCGCCAAGTTCTTCCTGTGGTCCCAGCCCGAGGCCGGCCACGGGTGCCCCGTCTCGATGACCTACGCGGCCGTCCCCGCGCTGCGCCACTCCCCGGAGCTGGCGCGGCGGTACGAGCCGCTGCTCACCGCGCGCGCCTACGACTTCGGGCTGCGTGCCCCCCACACCAAGCGCGGCCTCCTCGCGGGCATGTCGATGACCGAGAAGCAGGGCGGGTCGGACGTGCGCGCCAACACCACGCGCGCGGTCCCCACCAAGGAGGGGCACCACCTCCTCACCGGGCACAAGTGGTTCACCTCGGCGCCGATGAGCGACCTCTTCCTCACCCTGGCCCAGGCGCCCGAGGGGCTGACCTGCTTCCTGGTGCCCCGGGTCCTGGAGGACGGCGGCCGCAACGCGCTGTACATCCAGCGTCTCAAGGACAAGCTGGGCAACAGGTCCAACGCGTCGGCGGAGCTGGAGTACGACGGGGCCGTCGCCCACCTGGTCGGCGAGCCCGGCCGGGGGGTTCCCACGATCATCGAGATGGTCAACTGCACCCGGCTGGACTGCGTGATCGGTTCGGCGGCGGGCATGCGGGCCGCCGTGGTGCACGCCCTGCACCACGCCGAGCACCGCGGCGCGTTCGGCGCAGCACTGGTCGATCAGCCGCTGATGCGCAACGTGCTCGCCGACCTGGCGCTGGAGTCCGAGGCGGCGACCGCGCTGATGACCCGCCTGGCCGGTGCCGCGGACCGCGCGGTCCGCGGCGACGAGGGCGAGGCGGCCTTCCGCCGCCTGGCCGTGGCCGTGGGCAAGTTCTGGGTGACCAAGCGCCAGCCCGCGCACGCGGCCGAGGCGCTGGAGTGCCTGGGCGGGAACGGGTACGTGGAGGAGTCGGGCATGCCCCGGCTGTTCCGGGACTCCCCGCTCAACTCCATCTGGGAGGGCTCGGGCAACGTGGCGGCGCTGGACGTGCTGCGCGCGATGGGCCGCAACCCGGAGTCGCTGGAGGCCTTCCTGGCGGAGCTGGGCACCGCCGGGGGCGTGGACGACCACTACGACGCGGCGGTCAAGCGGCTGGAGCAGTCCCTGGGCGACCTGGACGAGGCCCAGTACCGGGCGCGTTCGGTGGTGGAGCTGATGGCCCTGACCCTGCAGGCGTCGGTACTGCTGCGGCACGCGCCCACCCCGGTCGCCGAGGCGTTCACGGCCTCGCGCCTGGGCGGCGAGTGGGGGCACGTGTTCGGCACCCTGCCCCGGGGCGTGGACACCGGGTTGATCCTGGACCGGGCCCGCCCGCACCGGTGACCGGAGGCGGGCCCCTCCCGGCGGAGGGGTCCGCGGCGGTGTGCCGCGGCCCGGGTCCCCTCACCCACGCGCCGCGGACCGGCCCGTGCGCCGGACGAAATCCTCGAACTCTACTAATACCGATTACCACCCTTAACCCTGATAATTCCAGCGACAGCCCTCAAAAAGGGACAGCCGATGAATGATCATCGGCCGGATCGGCATACTTCGGCCGTTGGAGCGGAAGAAAGAAGTCGTTACAAACACGACCGCACGCCTTCGGACGGGGAGCGGGCCCGTGGGAGCCTTCCCGACCGGGGAGGACACGCGGACCGGGCCGACCTTCCGAAGGCCCGACTCCAAGAGACTGACAACGCCTATGGTGGAAGTCTGGCCAGGTAGTTCCTATCCGCTCGGTGCGACCTACGACGGGTCCGGCACCAATTTCTCCCTGTTCTCCGAGGCCGCCGAACGAGTGGACCTGTGTCTGTTCGACGACGACGGCGAGGAGACCCGTATACCGCTGACCGAATACGACGGATTCGTCTGGCACGGCTACCTTCCCGGTATCGGACCGGGGCAGCAGTACGGGTACCGGGTCCACGGCCCCTACGCACCCGAGCACGGCCTGCGGTGCAATCCGAACAAACTGCTCACCGACCCGTACGCGAAGGCCCTGAACGGAAACCTCACCTGGCACGAATCCCTGTTCAGCTACCACTTCGCCGCTCCGGAGCGAAAGAACACCAGGGACAGCGCGCCCTACGTGCCCAAGTGCGTGGTGGTCAGCCCGTTCTTCGACTGGGGCAACGAGTCCAGACCCCGCACCCCCTACCACCGCACGGTGATCTACGAGGCGCACGTACGCGGCCTGACCATGCGCCACCCGGGCATCCCCGAACACCAGCGGGGCACCTACTCCGGCCTCGCGCACCCGGCGGTGATCGACTACCTCACCTCGCTGGGGGTGACGGCGGTCGAACTCATGCCCGTGCACCACTTCGTGCCCGAGCACGCCATGGTGGCCAGAGGGCTGACCAACTACTGGGGGTACAACACCCTGGCCTTCCTCGCCCCGCACAGCGGGTACGCGGCGCGCGGCTCGCGCGGACAGCAGGTCCAGGAGTTCAAGGCGATGGTGAAGTCGCTGCACGAGGCGGGCATCGAGGTGCTGCTCGACGTGGTGTACAACCACACCGCCGAGGGCGACCACATGGGGCCCACCCTGTCCCTGCGCGGCATAGACAACCTCAGCTACTACCGGGTCAGCGACGAGGACCAGCGCTACTACCTCGACTACACCGGTTGCGGCAACAGCCTGAACGTGCGCCACCCGCACTCGCTGCAACTCATCATGGACTCGCTGCGGTACTGGGTCCTGGAGATGCACGTGGACGGGTTCCGGTTCGACCTGGCGTCGGCGCTGGCCCGGGAGTTCCACGACGTGGACCGGCTGAGCACGTTCTTCGACATCGTCCAGCAGGACCCGGTGATCTCGCAGGTCAAACTGATCGCCGAACCCTGGGACGTGGGCCCGGGCGGCTACCAGGTGGGCAACTTCCCGCCGCTGTGGACCGAGTGGAACGGCAAGTACCGCGACACCGTGCGCGACTACTGGAGGGGCCAGCCCGTGATGGGCGAGCTGGCCTCGCGCCTGGCCGGGTCCAGCGACCTGTACCAGGACGACGGCCGCCGGCCGGTGGCCTCCATCAACTTCATCACCTGCCACGACGGCTTCACGCTGGCCGACCTGGTGTCCTACGACCACAAGCACAACGAGGCCAACGGAGAGGACAACCGGGACGGCACCGACGACAACCGGTCCTGGAACCACGGCGTGGAGGGCCCGACCGAGGATCCGGAGATCATCACGCTGCGCCGCCGCCAGGTGCGCAACTACCTCACCACCCTGTACCTGTCGCAGGGGGTGGTGATGCTGTCCCACGGTGACGAGGTGGGGCGCACCCAGGGCGGCAACAACAACGCCTACTGCCAGGACAACGAGATCGCCTGGATCGACTGGAAGGGCGCCGGCCTCGGCGAGGACGACGATCCCGACAACGACCTGCTGGACTACGTACGCGAACTGGCGCGGCTGCGCCGCGACCACCCGGTGTTCCGCCGGCGCCGCTTCTTCCGCGGCAGCCCTGTGGGAGGCGCCAAGGCCGGGAAGAAGGGCCTGCCCGACATCGTGTGGCTGCGGCCGGACGGCAGGGCGATGTCCGGGGACGACTGGAGCTCCGCCAACCAGGCCCTGGGCGTGTTCCTCAACGGGGACGCCATCACCGAACCCGACCCGCGCGGCCGCCGCATTCGGGACAGCTCGTTCCTGCTGCTGCTCAACAGCGGGGCGGACACGGTGAAGTTCACCGTGCCGGGCACCGAGTACGGAACGGCGTGGGAGACGGTCCTGGACACGGCCGAGCCCGACGTGGGCGGCCGGCCGTTCGTGGACGCGTCCGGCCCGGTGAAGGTGATCGACCGGGCGCTGCTGCTGTTGCGCCGGGTGTCGCACGAGCGCTCGCGGACCGCCCGCTCCTGAGGGCGCCGGGCGTCGGCGCGCCCCGGCCGCTCCCGCCTCGGGAACGGCCGGGGCGGCCCGAAGGGTCCGCCGGAGGGGGACGCGACCCGGCTCGCGTCCCCCCTCCTCGGCACGGCCTCCCCCACCGCCTACGCTGTGTGACCATGTCGAGTACACACACCGGCGGCACGGACACCCCCGCCGCTCCCATCGCCTTCCGTGAGCTGCTGCCCTCCCCCGGCGGCACGGACGTGGACCTGGCCGCCGCCTACGCCTACCCCGAGGTCCTGCACCGGCCCTGGGTACGCGCCAACATGGTGGCCAGCGCGGACGGCGGCGCCGTCGGCCCCTCCGGGCGCACCAGGGAGCTGTCCTCCTCACCCGACCGCAAGGTGATGGGCGTACTGCGCGGCCTGTGCGACGTGGTGCTGGTGGGCGCGGCCACGGTGCGCCTGGAGGGGTACGGGCCGGTCCGCGCCCGCAGGACGTGGGACGGCCTGCGCACCGGGCGTCCGAGCACCCCGGCCGTGGCGGTGGTGTCCCGCTCGCTCGGCCTGCCCGAGCAGCTGCTGACGGAGGCCCCCGAGGACGCGCGCACCCTGGTGTTCACCACGACGGACTCCCCCGAGCAGCGCCGCCGCGAGGTGGCCGAGCACGCCGAGGTCGTGGTGATCGACGGGGCCTCGGTGACGCCCGCGCACGTGGTGAACGGCCTGGCCGAGCGCGGGCTGTACCGGGTGCTGACCGAGGGCGGGCCGCACCTGCTGGCGGAGTTCGTGGCGGCCGGGCTGTTGGACGACCTGTGCCTCACACTGAGCCCCCACCTGCTGGGATCGGGTGCGCCGCGCATCGTCGCGGGGGGACCGGACACCCCCGGAGCACCGGACCACGCCTCCGCCCAGAGCACGCCCGTGCGCATGGCGCACCTGTTGGAGGCCGAGGGGAGCCTGTTCGCGCGTTACCTCAGGGAATAGGGACGCCTACCGGGGATTCTGCGGTAACCGGTCGATTTCGGCCACCCCACAACCACGCATGAACCATCCCGCAACCGGACATACCCGAGGTGTGCCCTCCATCTGGAAACACCCCCCACTGGACACAGTGGCACATCGCATTGACGGGGCTTACCGGCCTGGCCCCCCGGCCGAGAGGATGAACGTGGTGCCGACGTCCGAAAACGGATCCCCTCCGGTCTATCGCGAGATAGCCGAGGAACTACGCGGGCAGATCCGCTCCGGACGGTACGCCGACGGCGACCGCCTGCCCGGGGAGAACGCTCTCATGGAAAGCCACGGCGTCGCACGGGCGACCGCGAGGCAGGCGCTCTCCGTACTGATCAACGAGGGCCTGGCCGTGGCCGTGCGCGGCTCGGGCGTCTACGTGCGCCTGTTCCGGCCCGTACGAAGACACGGGGCCCTTCGCCTGTCCAAGGAACTGTGGGGCGGCGGGCGCGCGATCTGGCAGACCGACAGCGAGGACCGGGAGTACGAGGTGGACCGCCTGCGCGTGGACGAGGCCGTGCCCGAGGAGCACGTGGCGCGCGCGCTGGAACTGGCCGAGGGAGCCGGCGTGCTGCGGCGCTCGCGCCGCTACCTGGTGGACGGCCGACCGGTGCAGAACGCGGTCTCGCACCTGCCCCTGGACGTCCTGGAGAGCGGTGGGGGGTCCTCGGCGGCCCTGCGCGTCCGGGAGCACGACAGCGGCCCGGGAGGGATCTACGCGCGCCTGGCCGAGCTGGGACAGGCACCGGCCCACTTCACCGAGGAGATCCGGGTGCGCATGCCCACCCCCGAGGAGAGCGAGGAGCTGGAACTGGTGCCCGGGACCCCGGTACTGGACGTGGCGCGCACCGCGTTGACCGCCGAGCGCCGTCCGGTGGAGTTCAACGAGATCACCATGGACGGCTCGGCGTACGTCCTGAGCTACGACTTCGACGCCTGAGGCCGGTGCCCCGCCCCGGCCCCCGGCGGCGCGGCGCGGGAGCCGGTGGCCGGAAGCCGTTCCCCGCGTCCGGGTCGCCGTCGGCAACGGGAGGGGCGCCGTTCCCGGCGCCCCTCCCCCTTCTCGGACCGACTCAGTGACCGCCTCGTCTGGAGGCGAACACCAGGTACGCCAACGGCAGGAGCACGAGTCCCACCGCCAGCGCGCCCGCGGCGGCGAAGGGCAGGGAGCCCGACTCGGTCATCACCCAGTGCGCCACACCGAACCCCAGGACGAGCGCGACCGCCAACGCGCCCACGGCCAAAGCCGTGGCGCACAGCAGCAGTCTGCGGTCGCTCCAGGGGCCCGGCCTGGCGTAGTCGATCTGCGAGACCGTGGTGCGGACGCTGAGTTCGGTGGCCCAGCGCACCTCGCGGCCCGCGAGGACCACCCCGTCCATGACGGCCCGTATCCGCGACCGCGCGCCCGCGGTCGTCTGGTCGAGCCACCACAGTCCGTAGCGGATCCTGCCCACGCGCAGCGGTCGTCTGCCTATTCCGAGTGCCTGTTGAGCTGTAACGGCCATGTCACCTACCTCAAGCGCACGGTTCGACCACTGACCCTGTGTTAGAGCCGTACCCCCCGCTTCCGTTACCGAACGCCATTCCGAGTGAAGTTAGGTGTATATGGCTATTAAGGAGGATTCGCCTGCCACGCACGCCATATGAGATGTTCCGCCACGGGAGGCACCAAGGCGGCATCCTGACCCGATTCGAGGTAGCGTCGTACCATGGCTGACTCAGCGGACCAGGCCCCGAACACCGGAGACGGGGCCGAGGGCATTCCCCAGACCGACCAGGAGTGGCGCGAGCGGCTCGGCGCCCAGGAGTACGCGGTGCTGCGCCAGGCGGCCACGGAGCAACCCTGGACCGGCGCCTACGTCGACACCAAGACCACCGGGGTCTACCGTTGCAAGGGCTGCGGGACCGAGCTGTTCCGCTCCGACGAGAAGTTCGACTCCCACTGCGGGTGGCCCAGCTTCTACGACCCGGCCGACTCCGACGCCGTCGTCCTGCGCGAGGACCGCTCCCTGGGCATGGCGCGTACCGAGGTGCGGTGCGCCACCTGCGACTCCCACCTGGGCCACGTCTTCCACGGCGAGGGCTACGCCACGCCCACCGACGCCCGGTACTGCATCAACTCCGTGGCTCTGACCCTGGAACCCGAGGAGTAGGTGTCGTACGATCCTGGTGCCGCACGCGCGTCCGCGGGGGCGTACCATCGTGCGACCGCGGTCCACCCGCGGCGGTATCGGGGATAATCACCTTCAGCGCGCCAACGTCCGACCCCCGTCGGCTCGTGGGGCGCGGCGCGAAAAGTACCGGCCCGCCGGGGTTTTTCCGTCCACCATCCGACCCGGAATCCCGGGCCGACCCTCACAGCGGTAACCGGTGTGCGGGCGAACCGACGACCCGCAGAAAGCGCTTGATGACCGACGACTCACCTTTCTCATCCGTTTCCCACCGTCCCGCGGCGCGGCCCCGTTGGGGCATGGCCCAGGGCTCGGCTCCGTGGCTGCTGCCCGCCCTCGGGGCCGCCGGAGCCGCGGCGCTGGCCGCCCGGGGCTCCCGGGCCCGCACGGCGCTCGCCGTCCCGGTGGTCGCCCTGGCGGCGGGGATGACCTGGTTCTTCCGCGACCCCGAGCGTGGTCCGGCGACCGGGCGGGTGCTGTCCGCGGCTGACGGCGTCGTCCAGAGCATCGACCCCCAGCCCGACGGGCGCACACGGGTCGCGGTGTTCATGAACCCCCTCAACGTGCACGTCAACCGTGCCCCCCTAGCCGGCGTGGTGACAGGCGTCGAGCACCGCCCGGGCGGTTTCCGCCCCGCATTCGACAAGGACAGCGAGCGTAATGAGCGCGTCATCTGGACCCTTGAAACCGAGATCGGTGCGATCACGGTCGTTCAAATCGCCGGCGCGATGGTCAGGCGTATCGTCCCGTATCTCGCTGCGGGGCAGAAGGTCGAGCAAGGCGAGAGGATCGGTCTCATCCGGTTCGGGTCCAGGGTCGACGTCTACCTTCCGGCCGGGATCACCCCGGCGGTGGAGATCGGCCAGGGGGTCCGCGCCGGAGAAACCCGTCTTGACACCGACTGAGGGGATCGTGGCGGCCGGACACGCCGTCTCCGCCCCTGAGGAGGAGCCCCTCAGGCTCCGCCTGGGGCCGGCCGACTACCTCACCCTCGGCAACGCCCTGTGCGGCTTCCTGGCGGTGTGGGCGCTCATGTCGGCCCAGTCCGCGCACGCGGCCGCCGGGATCGCCGGCCCGCTGCCGCGCACGGCCATGGCCACGGTGGTGGGCCTGATGCTGGTCGCGGCGGCGCTGGACGTGCTCGACGGCCGGGTGGCCCGCAGGCTGGGCGGCAGCGGCATGGGCGCCGAGCTGGACAACCTGGCCGACGTGATCAGCTTCGGGTTCGCCCCGGCGTTCTTCTTCGTCGTGTGGGCCATGCGGGCCGAGGGCATCGGCGTACTGCCCGTCGCGGCGGGCGGCGCCGTGCTGCTTGCGGTCATCGTGCGGCTGGCGCGGTTCTCCTGCCAGGCTCCGGGCGCGAACTACTTCACCGGGCTGCCCTGCCCCTTCGGCGCCATGGCCGTGGTGACGGTGGTCCTGCTCGACCCGCCGCCGATGGCGGGGGTGGCGGCGGTGCTGCTCATCTCCTGGCTGATGGTGAGCCGGATGGAGTACCCCAAGCCGCGCGGACGCAAGGCCTACGCGGTGCTGGGCCTCCTGGCGGTCGGGGTCGTCCTGATGGCCGCCTGGGGCATGGGCCTGCCCGCGGGCCAGACGCTCATCTACCTGATGAGCGCCGTCGTCCTGGGCTTCATCGTCACCCTCCCGTTCTACGTCCTGGCCACCCGGCGGACCGCCGCCGAGCAGGACTGACGGAGCCGTACACGGCCGCACACGGAGAACGCCCCGGACCGACCGGTCCGGGGCGCTCTCCGTGTGCGGCGGGCGGAGCGCCACCTGTGGACCAACGCCGGCGCGGCCCCGGGGCGTCGTTCCGGCGCCGACGGGTTCTGGAGGTGTCGGGCGGCGGCGTGGGCACGGGCCCGACCCGCCGGAGGCACCGAGGGTTCCCGCCCCTCAGGCGCCCGGGCGAGGAGGGGCTCCGCGCCGCAGGCGTCCGCTGAGGGTGGTGGCGGGCGAAGCGGAGCCCCGAGGGGCACCCGTCTACGGCAGGGAGTCGACCAGTTCGGCGACGCTCTTGCGGCGACCGGTGTAGAAGGGCACCTCCTCGCGGGTGTGCAGACGGGCCTTGGCACCGCGCAGGCGGCGCATCAGGTCCACGATGCGGTGCAGTTCGTCGGCCTCGAAGGCGAGCAGCCACTCGTAGTCGTTGAGGCCGAAGGAGGACACCGTGTTGGCGCGCACGTCCGGGAAGGGTCCGGCCATGCGGCCGTGCTCGGCGAGCATCGCGCGGCGCTCGTCGTCGGGCAGCAGGTACCACTCGTAGGAGCGCACGAACGGGTACACGCACAGGTGCTCACGCGGCTCCTCCCCGGCCATGAAGGCGGGGATGTGGCCGCGGTTGAACTCGGCGGGGCGGTGCAGGCCCACGACCGACCACACCGGGGTGCTGGCCTTGCCGATCCGGGTACGGCGAAAGGCCGTGTACATGTCCTGGACCTGCTCGGGGGAGTCGCCCACCCACCAGAACATGATGTCGGCGTCGGCGCGGAAGCCCTGGACGTCGTAGCTGCCGCGGGTGGTGACCCCCTGCTCGGCGGACTTGTCGAAGAGCGTTCCCAGTTCGTCGGCCGCGGCTGCGCGGTCGACTCCGTCGAGGCCCTCGACCCTGAAGACCGACCACATGGTGTAGCGGATGATCTCGTTGACGTCGGTGCCGTCCTGGCCGACGGCTTCGCTTTGCTGGCCCGTCACGGGTTGACTCCTTGCTGGTTCGTTCCGGCGGCCTCGTCGCCGCCGGTGGTGGAGGTGTTCGTCGGGAGGGTGCCGACCAGGCGCTCTGCCTCCTGGCCGGCGTCGGCGACGCACGCGGGGATCCCCACGCCGCCGTAGACCGCGCCGCACACACCGAGGCCCGGGCTGCGGGCGACGTCGGCGCGGACGCGTCCGACGAGGTCCGCGTGGCCGACGGCGTACTGCGGCAGCCCTTCGGTCCACCGGGTGACCCTGCTCTCCAGGGGCGTCCCGGCCATGCCGGTGACCGTGGCCAGGTCGCGCGCGGCGGCCCGGACCAGCTCCTCGTCGGAGCGCTCCAGCACCTTCTCGTCGCCGAACCTGCCGATGGAGCAGCGCAGCACCACCAGGTCGTCGCCGGGGTTGGCCCGGGCCAGCTCCTCGGCCAGCCAGGGCCACTTGTTGCTGGAGAAGGTGGCGGCCTTGATGGTGAGCCCCTCCACCGCCGGGACGAGGAAGCCGGTGCCGGTGAGCGTCCCGGGGAAGGCCGAGGCGGGCAGCGCCATGGTCACCAGGGCCATGCCGGCGTACTCGACGCCGCGCAGGTCCCGCGAGGCGCCGGGCGCGTGCTCGGCGAGCAGGCGGGAGGCCTCGGGGGCGGGGCAGGCCAGCAGGACGGCGTCGCAGGAGATGCGCTCGTTGCTGTCCAGACGGACGCGCCAGCCCTTCGGAGGCCGCTCCAGGGCGCGGACCCGGGAGCCCGTCCGCAGGCTGTCGGAGTGGCGTTCGGCCAGGGCGCCGGCGAGTCCGGCCACGCCCCCGCGCAGGGAGGCGAAGACGGGTCCCGGCTTGGTGGGCGCCGCTCCCCCGCCCCGGAGGCTGGTGTGCACGGCACGCGCCAGGGAGCGGTCGCGGCGGGCCATGGGCGCGATCTGCGGCAGCGTCGAGTCCAGGGAGAGCCGGTCGGCCCGGCCCGCGTACACGCCTCCCAGGAGGGGTTCGACGAGGCGGTCAACGACCTCGGCTCCCATGCGGGCGCCCACGTAGTCGGCGACGGAGACGTCACCGCGCACGGGGGTGCGGGGCAGCACCAGGTCGAGCCCGGCGCGCAGGGTGCCCCTCCGTGAGAGCACCCCGCTGCGGGCGAGGGCGCGCAGGTCGCCGGGCACGCCCATGAGCTGTCCCTTGGGCAGGGAGCGCACCCGTCCGCGGCTGTAGAGGGAGGCGGCGCCGGGGCCGGGGTGCACCACGCGCTCGTCCAGGCCCAGTTCGGAGAACAGGTCGAGCGCCTCGGGGCGTCTGGCGAGCACCGCCTCGGCGCCCGCGTCGACGGGCACCCCGGCCACTGGTGAGGCTCGCAGCTTGCCCCCAGGGGTGTCGGCGGCCTCCAGGACGGTGACGGAGGCGCCCAGACCGGTGAGGCGGTGCGCGGCGGTGAGTCCGGAGATCCCGCCCCCGACCACGACGACGTGCGGTGCTTCAGGCATGTCCCCAGCTTCCCAGATGACGTGGGTCACCGTGATCCGCCGTCCCCTTCGACACGCGGTGGTCCGGGTCGCGTTCGCGGCGAGACGTCCGGCCGTGCCGCTGTTGTGCGGTCGTTACCACGAGTTCGCAACGGGCCCGTGTCGGGAGACGTCGGAGGGTCATGGCTACTTCAGCGTTTTCCCCCGTACGCCGAGGCGTCGGGGCGGTGTTCTCCCTGGGCCTGGCCGCCCTGCTGGCCACGGCCTGCACCTCCTCCGGCCAGTCCGCCGGCAGCGGCGCCGTCGCCGAGTTCGCACCCGGGGCCGAGGACCGCTCGGCCGCCCAGGCACAGGCTCCCGAAGGACGGACCGAGGAGGGGCAGGCCGCCGATGAGGGCGGCGGCTCACCCGTCGGCTCCGACGTGGAGGTCGGCGACCGGCAACTGGTCCACACCGCCGACCTGTCGGTCCGGGTCGAGGACGTGCCCGAGGCGGTCGAGCGCGCCAAGGACCTGACCCTGGACGCGGGCGGCTACATCGCCTCCGAGACGGTCTCCACCCCCCAGGGCGGCACCCCCTCGGGATCGCTGACGCTGCGCATCCCGAGCGAGGACTACGAGGGGGCCCTGGGCGGACTGGCGGAGCTGGGCGACCGGTCCAACCTGGAGCGCTCGGTGCAGGACGTCACCGAGGAGGTCGCGGACGTCGAGAGCCGCGTCGAGTCCTCCGAGGCGGCTCTGGAGACGTTGCGCGGCTACCTGGAGGAGGCCGAGGACGTCGACGAGCTCCTGCGGGTGGAGAGCGAGATCCAAAAACGCCAGTCGGAGCTGGAGGCGTTCCAGGCGCGTCTGAAGACGCTGCGCGACCAGACGGCGTACTCGACGGTGAACCTGACCCTGAGCCCTCCGGAGACCTATCTGGAGGAGCCCGCGGAGGAGTCCATCGGCTTCCTGGGCGGCCTGGAGCGCGGCTGGCGCGCACTGGTCACGTTCGGCCAGGGCGCCGCCGTGGTCGCGGGCTGGCTGCTGCCCTTCCTGGCGGTCGCCGCCGTGCTGGCCGCGGGGCCGCTGTGGTGGTACCGCTCACGCCGAGGGGGCCGCTCCGACGGCACTCCCGGGGAGGCCGCTTCCGGGGACGGGGCCCCTGAGGCCTCGGAGACCTCAGAAGCCTCGGAGGCCTCGGGTTCCGACGACCCCGGGCAGCCCTCCGACGGATCCGGGAACGAGCCCTCCGAGGAGGGCGGGCCCCCGAGGGAGGGCAAGGAGGACTAGGTGTACTGATCACGGAGGCGCCCGGTCCCGAGTGGGGACCGGGCGCCTCCGGCCGTCACGCCCGTGCCGGTCCGGTTCGGCACGCCGTGGAAGGGGATGGCGGAGACCGCCGTCTCAGGCGGTGGTCTCCTCCTGCACGAACTCGGTGAGCCGCTGGAGCACGTCCGGGTCGGTGCTGGGCAGCACACCGTGGCCCAGGTTGAAGATGTGCCCCTCGGCGGCCCGCCCCCGGGAGAGGATGTCGCGGGTGCGCTCGGCGACGACCTCCCACGGCGCGAACAGCGTCGCCGGATCCAGGTTGCCCTGGAGCGCGGTGCCCGGCTGGACACGCTGGGCCGCCTTGTCCAGCGGCACCCGCCAGTCCACGCCCACGACGTCGGCTCCGGCCTCGCCGAGCAGGCCGAGCAGTTCGCCGGTACCCACTCCGAAGTGGATGCGCGGCACCTCGTACTCGCCGAGCTGGCCGAAGATCCACGAGGTGTAGGGCAGTACCGAGGCGCGGTAGTCCTCGGCGCTCAGTGCGCCCACCCAGGAGTCGAAGAGCTGCACGGCGCTGGCGCCCGCCTGGATCTGGGTGCGCAGGAAGCCCAGCGTGATGGTGGCCAGGCGGCGCATCAGCTCGTCCCACAGCTCGGGCTCGCCGTACATGAGCGCCTTGGTGTGCTCGTGGTTCTTGGACGGCCCGCCCTCGATGAGGTAGGAGGCCAGCGTGAACGGGGCGCCCGCGAAGCCGATGAGGGGCTTGTCGCCCAGCTCGCCGACCAGCTGCCCCACCGCCTCGGTCACGTAGGGCAGGTCGTCGGGCTCGAGCTCGCGCAGCCGCTTGACGCCGGTCGCGTCCCGGATCGGGTCGGCGACCACGGGGCCGACCCCGGGCTTGATGTCCAGGTCGATGCCGATGGCCTTGAGCGGGACGACGATGTCACTGAAGTAGATCGCGGCGTCGACGCCGTAGCGGCGCACCGGCTGCATCGTGATCTCGGTGATCATGTCGGGGCGCGCACACGCCTCAAGCATGGGCACGTCGGCGCGGACCCGTCGGTACTCGGGCAGGGAGCGCCCGGCCTGGCGCATGTACCACACCGGCGTGTGGGACACGGGAAGGCGCCGGCAGGCGCGGAGGAATGGAGATTCTTGCAGCGTCACACCTCGATCGTGCCATGCCCTTCCCCGAGCTCTCACCCGGATCGCCGAACACGCCCCCTCCGGTGGCCGCCCCGAGGCGCCTTCGGGCGGCGAGGGAGCGCGAACCGGCGCCCTCCGACGACGGGCCGGTCCCAAGATCATCACAAAACCCCGACACGCCGGGCGAACTCCGCCTCGCGGCCCGTGACTCGTGCCACGGTCTCTTGCGTACCCACCCCCCTGCCTGTGGCGGGGAGGCGGAGCATGTCCAGACCACCCCCCGCCGAGACGTGATCACCACAGAATGAAGGCTGACGTTTCCACCATGCCCGATGTCGGTAGCGCCGAGAACGAACACGAGACGTTCCGGCGAGCGGTCGAGGCCCTGCGCTCACCCCTCCTGCGCCCCGAGATCACCGTCCGGGAGATCCCCGCCCCCCAGCGGCTGGCCCCCCACTCAGCCGCCGTTTCGGCCGAGGTGACCGTGAACGGCGAGGAGGTCGCCTGGGGACGGCTCATCGTGCTCTACGACCCCGAGGACACCCGTGACTGGCCGGGTCCCTTCCGTGTGGTCTGCCAGGTCAACTCCGAACTGGAGTCGGAGATCGCGACCGACCCGCTGCTGGGACCGGTCGCCTGGAGCTGGCTGACCGACGCCTTGGGCGCCAACGGCGCCACACACCACACGCTCAGCGGCACGGTCACCCGGGCCACCACCGAGGGATTCGGCACGAAGTCGGACCAGGGCGCCACCACCGAGGTCGAGATGCGGGCCTCGTGGACACCGGAGTCCGACGACCTGTCGGGGCACGTCAGCGCGTGGACGGCGCTGTTGGCCTCCGCCGCGGGGCTGCCTCCGCTGGACGTCACCGACATCGCCCGACAGCGTTCCCGGCCCTGAGCGGATCCGCCCCGCACAGGAACCCGAGCGGTCCGGATCCGCGTCCAGTGGCGACAGCGCATACCGTAGTGGTGTGGCGAACGCGTTGAACTCCAAGACAGAACCCCGCGAACCAGGCGACGACGACGCTGAGAGGGCGCCTCTGCTCCGGGAACCACGCGAGGGACTGCCCGAGGTCACCTCCGACGCCGACGCACTGGCCGGTGTGGTCGCGGCGCTCTCCGCCGGTACCGGTCCCGTGGCGGTGGACGCCGAACGGGCCTCCGGCTACCGGTACGGGCAGCGGGCCTACCTGGTACAGCTGCGCCGCGAGGGATCGGGGTCGGCACTGATCGACCCCATCGCCTGCCCGGACCTGAGCAAGCTGGAAGACACCGTGGGCGACGCCGAGGTGGTGCTGCACGCGGCACACCAGGACCTGCCCTGCCTGACCGAGGTCAACCTGCGTCCCCGGAGGCTGTTCGACACCGAGCTGGCCGGGCGGCTGCTGGGCTACCAGAGGGTCGGACTGGGCTTCATGGTGGAGCGGATACTGCACGTCCGGCTGGCCAAGGAGCACTCGGCCGTGGACTGGTCGCAGCGTCCGCTGCCGGAGGACTGGCTGCGGTACGCGGCGCTGGACGTGGAGATCCTCATCGAGCTGCGCAACGCCCTGGAGGCCGAGCTGGAGGAGGCCGGGAAGCTGGAGTGGGCCCGCGAGGAGTTCGCCTCGGTCCTGGCCGCCCCGCCCAAGGAGCCGCGCCCCGACCCCTGGCGGCGCACCTCGGGCATCCACCGTGTGCGCAACCAGCGCGCCCTGGCCGCCGTACGCGAGCTGTGGTACGAACGCGACCGCATCGCCCAGGAGCGGGACATCTCGCCCGGGCGGGTGCTGCCGGACGCGGCGATCGTGGAGGCGGCGACGACCATGCCGCGCACCACGGCGGAGCTGGCCGACATCCGGCAGTTCGGGATCAAGCTGGCACGGCGCTACCTGACCACGTGGATCAAGGCGGTCAACCGGGCCCGCGACATGCCGCAGACCGAACTGCCCCGGCCCAACGCCCCGGGCGACGGGCCCCCGCCGGTGAACCGGTGGGCGGACCGGGCCCCGGAGGCGGCGAGCCGGCTGGAGTCGGTCCGGGCCACGGTCACGGGGATCGCCGAGGACGTCGTGATGCCGACCGAGAACCTGTTGCTGCCGGACACGGTGCGCCGCCTGGCGTGGGCACCGCCGCAGACCGTGGACCCCGACACCGTGGGGGATTTCCTGCGCGAGCGCGGGGCCCGCGAGTGGCAGATCGCCCTGACCGCTCAGCCCCTGGCCACAGCTCTGGACGAAGCCGAAAAAGCGTAGCCTCTTACCCTCTTCTCACCTTGTCAACCCAAGGGTGACCGAAGTCACCGCCCCCCAAGGGGGGTTGGTGCCTGTTCCGTAGCCCCATGTCCGATTAAGTTATAGAAATGTGCCTTGGAGTACCGAGGCATCGTCCGACGGGAGTTACACCGCAGGCCACGAGCCGCGGTGCGCGAGCAGGGGAAAAGTGGTGAGTGTGCTGACGTTCTGGCGTGCGTTGCTGCGCGAGACCGGGCTGATGGGTTCCAGGATCCGTTCGGCTACTACCGTCGCGCCCACCCGCGAGGAACAGTCCGTGGAACAACCGGCCACCGTGCCCGTGCCGAGTCCGGCACCGGTGGGCGGCCCCTCCACCGAGCCGCTGTCCCTGCCGGAGGAACGGGAGGGGGCACCGGCCGCCGAGGCTTCGGCCACGAGGACGCGTGTGGCCGAGGCGGACCGCGCGCCCGCGCCCGTTCCCACCGCCGGGATGCGGGCCGCGTCCCTGGAGCGGACGCTGCGGTCCCTGGTGGAGCGGCTGGGCACCGAGCACCCGGACACGATCACCGCACGCAACAACCTGGCGACCAAGTACGCGCAGATGGGACGCCGCCAGGCGGCCGTGCAGCAGTTCGAGCTGGCGCTGGCCGAGGCGGTGGAGGTCTTCGGTGACGAGCACCCGCGCACCGAGATCATCCGCGAGAACCTGGCCTGGGCCTACGAGGACGCCGGCCGTCCTGCCGACGCCTCCGGGCAGTGGGAGATGCTGCTGCGCGAACGCGAGCGCCAGTTCGGCCCCGCGGACGAGGACACGGTGGAGGCGCGCATGCGCCTCGCGGTCTGCTACCGGCGCAGCGGACGCCTGGACGCGGCCGTGGTGCACTACGAGCGCGCCATCGAGGACGTGGCCTCGACCGAGCGCCGCGAGGAGCTGCGGCTGGGCCTGAGCGCCGCGCAGAGCATGTCCGGACGCTACGACGACGCGATCACCCAGCTCCGTATGGTGCTGGCCGGACGGCGCCGCCGGATGGGCAAGGGCCACCTGGACACCCTGACGGTGCACCACCGGCTGGGCCGCGCCTACACCCAGGCGGGCCGTCCCGACGAGGCGGTGGAGGTGCTGCGCGACGCCTACCGGGTGGCGCTGAACTCCTCCGGCGACCCGGACGTGCGGCGGCTGACCCTGCGGCTGCGCCGCGACCTGGCCGGCGCCTACAACGCCGCCGGCCGCCACCGCGAGGCCAAGGCCCTGCTGTAGGGCCGACCGGAGACCGGTCTCGGGGCCGGGGGTCGCGACCCCCGGCCCCGAGGTGTGTCAGGCGACGCCGACGGGCACGAAGGCGACCGACGGGGCCGTGGACCGGCTCCGATCCCCGTCCGGACCGAAGTTCCCACCCCTGCTGCTCGCACAAGTTGTTACTGACGAGTAGCATTAGCGGAACAGTCCACCACCCACTGGAGAAGGAGGGGTCATCGTGCCGCGAACTGCCCGCGATGTCGTGTTTGTCGACGGGGTCCGCACCCCGTTCGGCAAGTCTGGCAAGGGCCTCTACGCCGAGACGCGCGCAGACGACCTCGTCGTACGCGTGATCCGCGAACTGATGCGCCGCAACCCGGGCCTGCCCGCCGAGCGCGTCGACGAGGTCGCCATCGCCGCCACCACCCAGATCGGCGACCAGGGCCTGACGATCGGGCGCAGCGCCGCGATCCTCGCCGGACTGCCGACCAGCGTCCCCGGCTACGCCATCGACCGCATGTGCGCCGGTGCGCTCACGGCCGTCACCACCTCCGGCGCGGGCATCTCCTTCGGTGCCTACGACGTCGTCATCGCGGGCGGTGTCGAGCACATGGGCCGCCACCCCATGGGCGAGGGCGTCGACCCCAACCCGCGCTTCCTCTCCGAGAAGCTCGTGGACCCGTCCGCGCTGGTCATGGGCAACACCGCCGAGAACCTGCACGACCGGTTCCCGACCATCACCAAGGAGCGCGCCGACGCCTACGCGGTGCGCAGCCAGGAGAAGGTCGCCAAGGCCTACGCCGACGGCAAGATCCAGGACGACCTGGTCGAGGTCCTGGTCCGCTCCCTGGAGCAGGGCTACGGTCTGGCCACCCAGGACGAGCCGCCCCGGCCCGGCACCACCATGGAGTCGCTGGCCTCCCTGAAGACCCCGTTCCGCGCGCACGGCAACGTGACGCCCGGCAACGCCGCCGGCCTCAACGACGGCGCCACCGGCGCCATCCTGGCCGCCGAGGACGTGGCCGAGGAGCTGGGGCTGGACGCCAGGATGCGCCTGGTGGACTTCTCCTTCGCCGGTGTGGACCCCTCGGTCATGGGTGTGGGCCCGGTCCCGGCCACCGAGAAGCTGTTCGCCCGCCAGGGCATCTCGATGGACGAGATCGGCCTCATCGAGATCAACGAGGCCTTCGCCGTGCAGGTGCTGGCCTTCCTGGAGCACTTCGGCCTCGCCGACGACGACACCCGCGTCAACCCGTGGGGCGGCGCCATCGCCCTGGGCCACCCGCTGGCCTCCTCCGGCGTGCGCCTGATGATGCAGCTCGCGCGCCAGTTCGCCGAACGTCCCGACGTCCGCTACGGCCTGACCACCATGTGCGTCGGCATGGGCATGGGCGGAACCGTCCTGTGGGAGAACACCAACTACGAGGGGGGCAAGTGAGCACCGCGATCGAGCAGGCACGAGAGCTCTTCAGCGACGAGGTCGTCACCAGGGCGCTCTCCCGTGACATCGAGCTCCCCTACGGCGCGGGCACCGCGGTCCTGATCACACTGGACAACGGGCACGACCACACCAAGCCCAACACCTTCGGCCCCAGCGGTCTGCTGAGCCTGGACGCCGCGATCGAGGCCGCCAGGGCGCGCACCGACATCGTGGCCGTGGCCGTCACCGGCAAGCCGTTCATCTTCGCCGTGGGCGCGGACCTGACCGGTGTCCCCGCGATCCAGAACCGCGAGCAGGCGCACGCGATCGGCAAGCTGGGCCACGACGTGTTCCGCAAGCTCGGCGAGCTGGACGTGCCGACCTTCGCGCTGGTCAACGGCGCGGCCATGGGCGGCGGCGTGGAGGTGGCGCTGCACTGCACCTACCGCACCATCTCCTCGGGCGTGCCCGCGGTCGCGCTGCCCGAGGCCTTCCTGGGCCTGGTCCCCGGCTGGGGCGGCACCTACCTGCTGCCGAACCTGATCGGCGCCGAGAAGGCCCTCAAGGTCATCGTCGACAACCCGCTCGCCCAGAACAAGACGCTCAAGGGCAAGCAGGCCTTCGAGCTGGGCATCGCCGACGCGATGTTCGAGCCCGCCGACTTCGTGGAGGAGTCGCTGCGCTGGGCCGCCAGGGTCGTCAAGGGCGACGTCGTGGTCGAGCGCCCCGAGGTCGACAAGGGCGAGGCCTGGGACAACGCGGTCAACATGGCCCGCTTCACCGTCGAGGGCAAGCTGCACGGCGCCGCCCCCGCCCCGGTCCGCGCGGTCGAACTGGTCGCCGAGGCCAGGAACCGCACGCGTGACGAGGGCTTCGCCGCCGAGGACGACGCACTGGCCGACCTGATCATGAGCGACGAGCTCAAGGCGGGCCTGTACGCGTTCGACCTGGTGCAAAAGCGCGCCAAGCGCCCCGCGGGCGCCCCGGACAAGTCGCTGGCCCGCAAGATCACCAAGGTCGGCGTCGTCGGCGCCGGCCTGATGGCCGGCCAGCTGGCCCTGCTGTTCGCCCGCCGCCTGGACGTGCCGGTCGTCCTGACCGACCTGGACCAGGAGCGCCTGGACAAGGGCGTGGCCTACGTGCACGGCGAGGTCGACAAGCTCCTGGGCAAGGGCCGGATCAACGGCGACAAGGCCAACCACCTCAAGTCCCTGGTGAGCGGCTCGCTGACCAAGGACGCCTTCTCCGACGCCGACTTCGTCATCGAGGCCGTGTTCGAGAAGATGTCGGTCAAGAAGCAGGTGTTCGCCGAGGTGGAGGCCGTGGTCTCCCCCGAGGCGGTCCTGGCCACCAACACCTCCTCGCTGTCGATCACCGAGATGGCCTCCGAGCTGGAGCACCCCGAGCGGGTCGTGGGCTTCCACTTCTTCAACCCGGTCGCGGTCCTGCCGCTGCTGGAGATCGTCCGCGGTGAGCGGACCGACGACGCGACCCTGGCCACGGCCTTCGCCGCCTCCAAGAAGCTGAAGAAGACCGCGGTGCTGTGCAAGGACGCCCCGGCGTTCGTGGTCAACCGCCTGCTCACCCTGTTCATGGGCGAGGTCCTGAGCGCGGTCGGCGAGGGCACCGAGCCCGAGGTGGCCGACCGCGCGGTGGCGCCCCTGGGCCTGCCGATGTCGCCGCTGATGCTGTTGCAGCTCGTGGGCCCGGCGGTCGGCCTGCACGTCGCCGAGACCCTGCACGAGGCGTTCCCCGAGCGCTTCGCGGTCTCCGACGAACTGGCCGAGATCGTGAAGGCGGGCAAGACGGAGATCTTCGCCCCGGACTTCACGATCGACCCCGAGGTGAAGGAGATCCTCAGCGGCGGCGACAACCCGTCCGAGGAGAGCGAGATCCTGGACCGGGCGCTGCGCGCGCTGGCCCGGGAGATCCGGATCATGCTGGACGAGGGCGTGGTGGCCGAGGCCGCCGACATCGACCTGTGCCTGATCAGCGGTGCGGGCTGGCCCTTCCACACCGGCGGCATCACCCCGTACCTGGACAAGGTCGGGGTGTCCGAGGCCGTGAACGGCAAGCGGTTCCACGAGGGCGACCCGAAGGCCTTCTAGCCTTCCCCGAGCCCGCGGCGGGTCCGGTGTCCACGCGGACGCCGGGCCCGCCGTCTCGCGTCAGAAGTCCTGGGAGGACTCCCCCATGGCCGCACCCCGGCCGGAGGAGCGGACGCTCCGGACGTGGAACTGCCTGAACAGCCGGATCATCGGGCGGATCAGCAGCTCGACGCTGCCGAGGAGGAAGCACCACGTGCCCGCCGTGGTCCAGGCCTCGGAGAAGAACATGACGCTGCCGGCGATGAACCACAGGGCGATCAGGATGTCGTTGACGATGCTCGCGGTCTCGTAACGGCGCCGGATGACGAGCTCGTCGCCCCCCACGTGCAGGACCAGTGGCCTGTTCTGCTCTTCGGACATGTTCGGCCCTCTCTGCGGGGTCGTCGCGGCACCGTTTCCCCTGCCCGAAGTCGGCGAACACGAAAAGTCACCACATAACGGCTACTCGTGCATACTTGCCAGTAACCCTGTGTAGCGTCTGACTCGTGGCGATCTCCGCTGAACACCAGATCTACGCCGAGTTGTTCGCCGACGCCCCCGACACCGCCGTCGACTTCCTGCGCGGCCTCGGCGTGGACGTCCCCGACTACGACCGCAGCGAGGTCACCTCGTGCGACCTCGGCCACGTGGACCCCGTCGAACGCCGTTCGGACGTCGCGATCATGCTGCGCGGCCCGGGCCCCGCCGACTCCCCCGACAAGCTGATGGGGATCATCGTGGAAGGTCCAGCGCGACGAGAAGGAGCGCAAGCGCTTCACGTGGCCGGAGTACGTGGCCGCGCTGCGCTCCCGGCACGAGTGCCCGGTCGTCCTGCTGACCGTCTGCCCCGGACAAGCCGTGGCCGACTGGTACGCCGAACCGATCCGCCTCGGCCATCCCGGTTTCGTCCTACGGCCCCTGGTGGTGGGCCCGTCCGGGATCCCGGCCGTCACCGCCCCCGAGGAGGTCGGGCGGCGCCCATCCTTGGCTGTGCTGTCCGCCGCCGCGCACGGCGGTCAGGACATGGACGTGCTGAAGGCCCTGCACACCGGCCTCGACGCGATCGACCGGGAAAGGGCCACGAAGTACATTGGATTCACGTTGAACCTGCTGGCGAAGACCGTAGGACAGGCGGCTCTGGAGGAGCTGATGATGACGGACACCTACGAGTACAGCAGCGCCTGGACCGAGAGCCTCAAGGCCGAGGGAGAGGCCAGGGCCGTTCTCCGGGTCCTGAGCAAGCGTGGAATCGACGTACCCGAAAAGGCACGCAGGCGCATCAGCGGGTGCCGCGACCACGACCAGCTCGACGCCTGGCTCGACCGAAGCGTCACCATCACCCACATCGACCAGCTCTTCGACGAGTGATCTGAGCCCGGGGCGGGCCCGGCGTCCACGTGGACGCCGGGCCCGTTTCCGTGTGCCGGGCGGGAGGCGTCGCGGCACCCGCCGAGACCCCCGGCACACTCGGCGCGGGACAGGCAGGGGCGAGAGTCACACGCCCGCGCGCACCCGCCGCCCCTCCCCCGCCTCGCGCGCGGCCTCGGGGACCTCGTCGGCGTCGCCGCCCTCGGAGATGCCGATCCGGTCGTGCAGCCAGCGCAGCGGGCGCGGCAGCCACCAGTTGGCGCCGCCGAGCAGGCGCATCGTGGCGGGCACCATCACCGCGCGGACCAGGGTGGCGTCCACGAGCACCGCGATGGCCAGGCCGATCCCGATGATCTTCAGGAAGAGCAGGTCCGAGGTGCCCATCGCCAAGAGCACGACCATCAGCAGGATCGCCGCGCTCGTGATGATCTGTCCGGTGTGTTGGAGCCCCGCCGCCACCGAGCGGATGTTGTCCCCGGTGCGCAGGTACTCCTCGCGTACGCGGCTGAGCAGGAACAGCTCGTAGTCCATCGCCAGGCCGAACGCCACGATGGTGATCAGCACCAGGTAGGTGGGGTCGATGGTGCCCACGGCGTCGAAGCCGAGCAGCCCGGCGAATCCGCCCTCCTGGAACCCCCAGACCACCACTCCCAGGGAGGCGCCCAGGGACAGCGCGCCCATGAGGACGGCCTTGACTGGCAGGACCACCGAGCCGAAGGCGAGGAAGAGCAGGGCCAGGGTCGCCGCGGCGATGAAGCCCACGGTCATGGGCGCCGCGTCGACGATCGCCGCCACGTTGTCCTGCTGCATGGCGGCCACACCGCCGACCAGGCTCTCCCGCGCCCCCTCGGGGACCGGTTCGCCGCGCACGTCGCTCACCAGCCGGGCGACCTCCGGGGAGTCGGACGCGCCCTGGTAGGCGACCATGACGTGGGCGACGCCGTCGCCGGTGCGCTCGACGCGGGCGAGGGAGGCCCCGGGCAGGTCGCCCAGGCGTTCGGCGTACTCCTCCAGGGCCTCGTCCGCGGGGTCGCCGAGCACGGCGACGTCGAGCCTGCCCAGGCCGCCCGCGGGGAAGTCCTCGGCCAGGGCCTCGGTGGCGATCCGGGACCCGGCGTCGGAGGGGAGGTAGCGCTGGTCGGTGGAGCCGAGTTCGGTGGAGGACAGGCCGGAGCTGAAGACCAGCAGGACGCCGCCGACCGCGACCAGGGACACGGCGGGGCCGCGCATGACGGTGCGGGCCAGGCGCCACCAGAACCCCGCGTTCTCGTGCACGGTGCCGGTGACGGTGCGGCGGGGCAGCGGTAGCGGCAGCCTGAGGCGGTCGATCCGGTGGCCGACCACGGACATGAGCGCGGGCAGGAAGACCAGCGCGGCCAGCAGGTCGAACAGCACGACGGCGATACCGCCCCAGCCGATCGACTTGAGGATGGGCTGGGGGAAGAAGAGCAGGCCCGCGAAGGCGATGCCGACGGTGACGCCGGAGAAGGCCACGGTGCGCCCGGCGGTGTCGACGGTGCGGCCCACCGCGGCGGCCAGGCCCCGGCCCCGGCCCAGCTCCTCGCGGAAGCGGTTGACCATGAACAGTCCGTAGTCGATCGCCAGTCCCAGGCCCAGGATGGTGGAGACGTTGATCGCGAACACCGACACGTCGGTGACGTGGGTCAGGACGCGCAGGAGGGTCAGCGAGCCGAGGATGGCCAGGCCGCCCACGGCGAGCGGGACCATGCCCGCGACCAGGCCGCCGAAGATCAGGACCAACAGGACCAGCAGGATCGGCATGGTGATGATCTCGGCGCGGACCACGTCGCGCTCGGCGGCCTCCGACAGCTCGTGCTCGACGGCGATGGGGCCGCCCAGGTGGACCTCCAGGTTGCTGGAGGACAGGTGGTCGGCGACCTCCTCGTACTGCTGGAGGCGGTCGGCGTGGGTCTGGCCGCTGAGGGTCACGGGGATGTAGACGGCGTGCATGTCCTCGGACACGAGCATGCCGCGCTCGGTCTCGCTGAGCCCCTCTTCGAGGTAGGTGTCGAAGTCCGCGACGGTGTCCTCGGGCATGTCGTCGGCGACGCGCTGGACGGCCGCGGCGAAGGTGGGGTTGTCCACCTTCAGCTCGTCGCTGCGGTAGACGGCGACGACGTCGGCGCCGTCGTGTCCCAGCTCCTCCTCCAGGACGCGGGTGGCCCGCGCGGACTCGGAACCGGGATCCTCGAACCCGCTCTCGCTGACGTCGGAGAAGACCCCCGAACCCCAGACGCCGGCGAAGACGGCGAAGAGCGCGGTGGCGGCCAGGACCGCCCAGCGGAAGCGGTGGGTCCCCAGCCCGAGCCGCCCGAAAAGCCCCGTGTGTGTCGGCATACGCCGCCCCTCCAGGAAACGGACTTCATGTCCGTTAACGGTGTTTGCTAACGGCGTTCACTAAAGCGTGCAGGCGTTACGATGTCAAGATGTCCGACGAGGACCACGGCGCCCCGACCGGCGCCCGAGAGGGGACGTAGCGCAGCAGATGACGAAACCGCAGCTGGACCGGGGCGCCGGTAGACCGAGCCGCCGCGAGCGTGTGCGCGAGGCCACACTCGTGGAGATCAAGGAGATCGCCCGCCGCCACCTGGTCGAGCAGGGAGCCGCCGGGGTGTCCCTGCGCGCCATCGCCCGGGAGATGGGCATGACCGCGCCGGGGCTGTACCGCTACGTCTCGGGCATCGACTCGCTGCTGGTGCTCATCACCGCCGACATGTTCGGGGAACTGGCCGCCGCGGTGGCCGCCGCCGACGCGAGCGTGCCCTCCGAGGACACCGACCTGCGCATCCTCACCTCGCTGCGCGCCTTCCGGTCCTGGGCCGTCACGCACCGGGCCGAGTTCGCCACCATGTTCGGTCCGCGCGTGCGCCTGGCCCCCGGGACCGACGTCACACCGGCGCTGGAGGCCGGGCGGCGCTTCGGCGCGACCTTCTACACGCTCTTCGACCGGCTGCTGTCCGAGGAGCGCTTCCCGCTGCCCGACGGGGCCCGCATCACGCCCGAACTGGCCCGTGAGCTGCGCGCCTTCGCCGACACCTGCGGCTTCTCGGCTCCGCACATCCCGGTGGAGGCGGTCATGGTGCTCAGCACGTGCTGGGTGCGGCTGTACGGGGTGGTGTGCATGGAGGTGTTCGAGCACATGAACTTCGTGATGCGCGACATGGAACCACTCTTCGAGTCCGAGCTTCAGAACATACTGACAGGCCTCGGAGTGCGCTACCAGGCGCCGTGAGGTAGTGGTCCGGTGACCCTGTGCACGCCGGTTTAAGCCCCATACTGGAGGTCTGTGACTCTTGCCGGATTCGCCCTCCCCAGGCGGATGCGGCCAGCCCGGCATGCTGCGGCACGATAGCGAGGACGGACCCCGTGGAGAACCGACCCGGCGGCGAGCGGCCCGGTGGCGAGGCCCCCCGGCCACAACAGCCCGGCCCCGGAGACACCCGGCCCGAAGACGCCCGACCCGAAGGCGGCGGGCCCGCCGGCCCGGTGCACGACCAGCGCCCCCAGGAGCGCCCGCACGGCCTCCCCCCGGGGCCGGCGCAGTCCCCGCCCGGGAGGCCGGCTCCGGCCTGGGGACCGCCCCCGCCCTGGGACCAGCGCCGGGGACAGGCTCCGGCCACCGGGCCGGACCAGGCTCCCCCGCCGGGCCCGTACTGGCAGGCCGGCCGGTACGACCAGCACCGGGCACCCGGTTACGGGCCTCCCGGCCCCCGGTACGTCCCCGGCTCCCCGGCCTTTCCCCACCGTCCCGCCGGGTGGCCGCCGCCGGAACAGCCGTGGGGCCCGCCCCCGGCGGCACGGCGGCGCCGCCGGGGCCTGGGCGTCCTGGTCGGCTCGTCCGTGGCCGCCGTGATCGCCCTCCTCGCGCTGGCCGCGAGCATCCTCATGGTCGTCACCGCCCCCCGCGAGGAGCCCCGTCCGAGCGGCACCGACCTGTCCGCCCACTACGACGACCGCCTGGCCGCGCGGCCCAACACGGTGGAGGTCGACCTGGTCGACCACCCCCTCTACGGCACGGCCGTCCCCGAGGCCGTCGAGTGCGACACCCCCGAGCTGGACATGGGCTCGGACGAGTCCTGGGAGGAGTTCGCGACCGCCGCCGGGGCCTGTCTGGACACGCTCTGGACACCGGCGCTGGAGGGGATGGGCCTGTCCGTCGAGCCCCTGGAGTTCGCCGTCACCCAGGACTCCCCCGACGCCGACGGCGCGGAGGGCTACACGCTCGCCTACTACGAGAGCGACCTGGCCCGCATCACCGTCGTACTGCCCAACGTCCGCCAGATGGGCGCCCAGATCCCCGCGCGGCACCGCGAGGACGTCTGGCTCGCCCTGATGGGGCACGAGTACGGCCACCACGTGCAGCACGTCACCGGCATCCTCGCCATCTCGCACGACCTGCGCTGGAACGCTGGGAGCGAGGCGGACGCGCTGGACACGCTCCGCCGCACCGAGCTCCAGGCCGAGTGCATGGCCGGGGTGGGCCTGCGCGGGATCACCGGCGCCGACGAGGAGACTCTGGCGGCCGTCAACGCCAACTTCAACAGCGGCGGCGACCTCGACACGCACGGCAGCGCCGCCCACCGGGCGCTCTGGCTGGAGCAGGGCTGGTCGGAGCCGACCCTGGACGGCTGCAACACCTACGGCGCCGACCCGGACCAGGTCACCTGAGCACCCTGCGGTAGGCCTCCCAGCCGTGGAGCTTGACCCGCTCCCCCCGGTCCAGCTCCACGGCCTGTTCGGCCTCGGCGGTGTCGATGCGCAGCCAGTCCTCGTAGTCGCTGTGCGCGATCCCGCGCTCGTCCAGGACCGTCTCCAGCGGCACGAGGTCCGGGGCCGCCCCGCGCAGCGTCCCGGCGTCCTCCAGCAGGGAGCGCACGGTTCCGGCGGCATCGGACTTGTTGGTGCCGATCACCCCCGTGGCGCCCCGCTTGATCCATCCGGCGACGTAGTCCCCCCGGACCACGCGTCCGTCGGCGTCCAGGACCCGGCCCCCCTCCTGGGGGACGGTGCGCCCCTCGGGGTCGAAGGGCACCCCGGACAGGGGGACGCCCGCGTACCCCACCGAGCGCAGCACCATCCCGGCGGGCAGGTCGGTGGTCCGCCCGGTGCCCGCCAGGCGCCCGTCGGCGTCCAGGCGGGTCTCCTCCACGCGCACACCGGTCACGTGGTCCGCGCCGAGGACCTCCTGGGGACGGGTCCAAAAGTGCAGGCGCACGGTGCGGGGCCGCCCCTCGGGCCGACGCCGCGCGTGCTCACGCAGGAGCCTGAGGTTGGTGCGCGCGGCACGGGAGACCTCGCGCAGCTCGGGTGCTCCCGTGCCCACGGCGGTGGGGTCGATGTCGACCTGGTCGGCGCGCACGACCACGTCCGCTCCGGGCAGCGCGAGCAGGTCGCGCAGCTCGGGCGCGGTGAACTTGGCCTGGAGCGGGCCCCGCCGGGACAGCAGGTGCGCGGTGCGCACGCGGCTGGCGGCGAGCACCTCCAGGACCGGCTGCGGGATGTCGGTGTGGCGGAGCTCGTCGGCGGTCTTGGCCAGGATGCGGGCCACGTCCAGGGCGACGTTGCCCGCCCCGACCACGACGACCTCCTCGGCGTCGAGGACGAACCGCTCCAGCTCGGCGTCGGGGTGGCCGCAGTACCAGTTGACGAAGTCGGTGGCGGCGACACTGCCGGGCAGGTCCTCCCCCGGCACGCCCATACGGCGGTCCACGCTGGCCCCGGTGGCGTAGACGACGCCGTGGTGGGTGCGGGCCAGGTCGGCGCGGGTGAGGTCGGTGCCGAACTCGATTCCGCCGACGAAGCGCACGTCGGGGTGTTCCAGGACCCTGCGCAGCGCCCGGGCCACGCCCTTGATCTTGATGTGGTCGGGGGCGACGCCGTAGCGCACCAGCCCGTAGGGGGTGGGCAGGCGGTCCATGACGTCGACCCGGACGGGTACGCGCCGCTGCCGTGTGAGGGCGTCGGCGGCGTAGACACCGGCCGGGCCGGAACCGATCACGGCCACGCGGAGCGGTTCGGCTTCCTCGATGGGCTGCTGCTCAGGTTCGGGAGAGGTCATGCGCCCATTCTGGCAGCCCGGGGCGTTCCCGGGCTGCCCAAGGGGCGGCGGCCTGCGGCCGGGGACGGCTCAGGCGGTCTCGTCGGCCAGTGCGCCGGCGGCCGCGTCGGTGCGGCGGGAGACCGTCTCGGTGAGCTTGCGGGACAGCTCCTGGGGCGTCAGGCCCTGCGCGCGCAGGATGTCGTCGCGCTTGGCGTGGTCCAGGAACTCCTGCGCGATACCGAACGTGCGCACCGGGACGTCGACGTCGTGGTCGCGCAGCAGGCGGGCCACGGCGTCGCCGACGGCGCCGGTGCGGCCGTTGTCCTCGATGACCGCCACGACGCTGTGCTCGGCGGCCTCGGCGACCAGTGCCTCGTCCAGCGGCTTGACCCACAGGGGGTCGACGACGGTGACGCCGAGGCCCTGGGCGGCCATCCGGTCGGCGACCTCGCAGGCGACCTGGGCCATGGTGCCCACGCCCACGACGAGCAGGTCCTTGGAGTGGCCGTTGTCGCCGGCGCGGCGCAGCAGGTCCATGGAGCCGACCCTGCCGATCGCGTCCACCCGCTCGCTGACGGCGCCCTTGGGGTAGCGCACGACGGTGGGCGCGTCCTCGACGGCCACGGCCTCGCGCAGCAGGGTGCGCAGGCGCTCGGCGTCGCGGGGCGCGGCCAGTCGGAGCCCGGGGACCACCTGGAGGATGGACATGTCCCACATGCCGTTGTGGCTGGCGCCGTCGTTGCCGGTGACCCCGGCTCGGTCCAGGCAGAACGTGACGCCCTGGCGGTGCAGGGCGGCGTCCATGAGCACCTGGTCGAAACAGCGGTTGAGGAACGTGGCGTAGACGGCCACGACGGGGTGCAGGCCGTTCATGGCCATACCGGTGGCGGCGGTGGCGGCGTGCTGTTCGGCGATGCCCACGTCGAAGACGCGGTCGGGGTGGGCCTCGGCGAACTTGTTGAGGCCGGTGGGGTGGAGCATGGCGGCGGTGATGGCCACCACGTCCTGGCGCTCGGCGCCGATCTCCACCATGGTGTCGGCGAAGACGGAGGTCCACTTGACGGCCTTGGGGCCGGGCTTGGCCTGGCCCGTGGCCACGTCGAAGGGGCCGGGGGCGTGGAACTGGTCCTCGTCGTGGTTCTCGGCCGGGGCGTAGCCCTTGCCCTTCTGGGTGAGGCAGTGCACGATCACCGGTCCGCCGAAGTCGCGGGCGCGGCGCAGCGCCTTCTCCATGGCCTGCTCGTCGTGGCCGTCGATGGGCCCGAGGTACTTCAGACCCAGGTCCTCGAACATCATCTGGGGCTGGATGGCGTCCTTGAGGCCCTTCTTGATGCCGTGCAGCGCCTCGTATAGGGGCTGGCCGACCACGGGGGTGCGGTTGAGCGTGGTCTTGGCCAGGTCCAGGGCCTGCTCGTATCCGGGGGCCAGGCGCAGGGAGGCGAGGTGGTCGGCGATCCCGCCCATGGTGGGCGAGTAGGAGCGGCCGTTGTCGTTGACCACGACGACCAGTCGGCGGTCCTTGCGCGCGGCGATGTTGTTGAGCGCCTCCCAGGCCATGCCGCCGGTGAGCGCGCCGTCGCCGATGACCGCGACCACGGTGCTGTCCCCGCGGCCCCGTACCTCGTTGGCCTTGGCCATGCCGTCGGCGTAGGACAGGGACGTGGAGGCGTGGGAGTTCTCGATGAAGTCGTGCTCGGACTCGGCGCGCGAGGGGTAGCCGGACAGCCCGCCCTCGGACTTGAGGTTGGTGAAGTCGTGGCGGCCGGTGAGGACCTTGTGCACGTAGGCCTGGTGGCCGGTGTCGAAGAGGATGGGGTCCTTCGGTGAGTCGAAGACCCGGTGCAGCGCGATGGTCAGCTCCACGACGCCGAGGCTGGGACCGAGGTGCCCGCCGGTCTGGGAGCAGGAGTCGACCAGGAAGCCCCGGATCTCCTGTGCCAGCGCAGGGAGCTGATCGGCCGGGAGCCTCTTGAGCGCTTCCGGATTGTGTATCGACTCGAACAGTGCCACTGTCTCGTCAGTCCCCTCGTCCAGCGTGTCCGTTGAGTTTGCCGCCCCCGGCCCCTGACGTGGGCCGGGTTCGGCTACCGGCAGGTATGCATACCCGAGTTTATGGGCGTACGTCCACGGGTCCTACCCCACCCCTCCCGGGCCGGAAAACCGGGATGGCCTCCCTGTACGGTCTTCCCGCCAGGTGACCGGGACCATGCCGGACGCCACCCGGGTTTTCGCGTACATTACTCGGTTTCGAAAGCGGTTCGTCCCGTTGAGGTGGCTTTATCCGAACACCGCCTGGCCGAGGAGGCCGAACGCGGAGACGGACACCACCGACAGCAGGACGACGCGCAGCCGCCCGGCGTTGACGCGGCGGCGCAGCGCGGTGCCGGCGAGGAACCCGACCACGACGAGGGGGACGGCGCAGACCCCGGCGACGGCGGTCCGGGTGTCCATCTGGCCGCCCAGGACCAGCGCGGTCAGGGAGACCGCTCCGCCGAAGAGGAAGAACGCGGCCAGGGTGGCGCGCACCGTGGAGGGCTCCTCGTGCTGGTACAGCAGCGCCATGGGAGGGCCGCCGACCGTGGTGGCGGTGCCCGCGAGGCCGGACAGGGAGCCGGCCGCCACGAGTGAGAACGGGGTGATGCGCACCCGCAGGGACCCGGCCGAGAGCGCGACGGCCACGAGCACCATCGCCCCGACGGCCCCTGCGAGGGCCCGGGGCTCCAGGACCGCGACCACCCACACGCCCAGGACCGTTCCGGGCAGGCGTGCGGGCAGTCCCCAGGCGATGCCCCGCCAGTCCACGTGGGACCACTCCTGGAGGAGCGTGAGCGCCGGCAGGGCGATCACGGCGACCAGGAGCATCCCCGGCATGAGGGTGGGGTCCAGGAAGGACAGGGCGGGGGCGGCGACCATGCCGAGCCCCAGGCCGACGGTGCTCTGCACGACGGCCCCCGTGAGGACGGAGACCGCCACGCACAGGACGAACACCCACAGGTCCTCCGGTCCGAGCAGGCCGTGGCCGCTGGGGGCGAGGAACTCCGTGAGGGTCGGGGTGGACGCGGAAGCCGTGGGGGCGGGAGATGGTGAGGGCACGGCGTGCGACGCTATACCTCCACTTTCCCGACCGGGGTCCGGGGATAGGGACATGGGACGCCTTCCCGGGTACGGCCCGCGGCTCCGCCGGCGGCACCCGGCGGCCGGGACGACGAGGGCCCGGCCCGGCGCTCGGGGCGCCGGGCCGGGTGGGAGCGGGCGGGACGGTGGGGAGTGGACACCGTCGACCGCCCCGGAGGCGGGTCTTGTCCGCCGGTCAGGCGCCTCCCCTGGCGTGGGTCTTGCGACCCCGGCGGGAGAGGGAGTCCAGGATGACGGCGACCAGCAGGACCCCCGCGGTGATCATGAACCGGACGGAGGTGTTCATCTGGAGCAGCAGCAGACCGGAGGCGATCGTGCCGAGGACCAGGCCGCCCAGGAGGGCGGAGTAGGCGTTGCCGCGCCCGCCGAAGAGGCTGGTACCGCCGATGACCGCGGCCGCGATGGCCATCATCAGCTCCTCGCCGCCACCCGTGGACACGCTCGCCGCGAAGTTGCGCGAGGTCAGCAGGACCCCGCCCATGGCGGCGAGGGCGGAGGCGATGCCGAACACCGAGATGCGGATCATGTCCACGTTGATACCGGCGCGTCGTGCGGCCTCGGAGTTGCCGCCGACGGCGTAGACCATGCGGCCGTAGCGGGTCTTGCGCAGGACGAGGTCGAGGACGACGACGAAGCCCACGAAGATCAGGAAGGCCAGCGGCACGCCCTTGTACTGGTTGAGCACCCACACGCCGCCGAGGATCGGCAGGGCGAGCACGGCGGTCCGGAGGAGGATCCCGGTCAAGGGCTTGTGGGGCAGGCCCGCCAGGCGGCGCCGCCGCTCCACCACGGACACCGCGAGGACGTACAGGCCCAGGGCCAGTACCGCGATCGACCAGCCCACGACCGGCACGAAGAAGGTCTGGGTCAGGAGTGCGATCGGCCCGCTCGGGCTGGTGTTGATGGTGCCGTCGGCACCCATCAGGTACAGGTGCAGGCCCTGCCAGCCCAACAGGCCGGCGAGGGTGACCACGAAGGCCGGCACCCCCAGCTTCGCGAAGACGAAGCCGTGCACCAGGCCCACCAGGAGGCCGATCCCGATGGCGAGTCCGATCGCCGCCCACTCCGAGACGCCCTGCTTGACGGCGACGACGCCCAGGACCGCGGCGGCCAGACCGGCGACGGAGCCGATGGACAGGTCGATCTCGCCGAGCAGCAGGACCATGATCACGCCGGTGGTCATCAGACCGATGGCGGCGATCTGCACGGTCAGGTTGGACAGGTTCTGCGGCGACAGGAACCGGTCGTTGGCCGACTGGAAGACGACGGCGATGAGGATCAGGCCGATGACCACGGGGAGCGGTCCCAGCTCACCGCCGCGCATACGGCGCTTGAAGGCGTCGAGCCAGCCCTTGGGCGAGGCCACCGTGGCCAGCAGTCGCGGGTCGCTCTTGGGGGCGACCGGCTCGGCCCCGCCCTGGGCGGGTGCCTTGGAGACAGGAGTCTGCTGGGTCATCACTTGTCCTCCGTGGCCAGAGCCGAGGCACCGGTGCGCTCGGAACGGCGGCTGACCGGGTTGTCGGCGGCGCCGGTGATCGCTGCCACGATCTCCTCGTAGCTGGTGTCCGCGATGGGGAAGTCTCCGGCGTTGCGGCCCAGCCGCAGCACCATGGCCCGGTCGGCCACCGCGCGCACGTCGGCCATGTTGTGGCTGATCAGCAGCACACCCAGGCCCTTGTCGCGCAGGCGCTCGATGAGGTCGAGGACCTGGGCGGTCTGGGCGACGCCCAGGGCCGCGGTGGGCTCGTCGAGCATCACCACGCGCGGCTGCCCCAGGAGGGAGCGGGCGATGGCGATGATCTGGCGCTGGCCGCCGGAGAGGGAGGCGACCGGAACGCGCAGGTTGGGGATCCGTACGGACAGGGAGTCCAGCAGTTCCCTGGCCCGGCCCTCCATCTCGACCTCGTCGAGGGTGCCGGGGAAGTGCAGCTTCTCGTTGCCCAGGAAGAGGTTGCCGACGATGTCCAGGTTGTCGCACAGGGCGAGGTCCTGGTAGATCGTGGCGATCCCGAGGCGCTGGGCGTCGGAGGGGCTCCCGATACTGACCGGCTTGCCGTCCCACGTGATGACCCCGCCGCTGTCCGCGGGGTGGGCTCCGGAGATCACCTTGACCAGGGTGGACTTGCCGGCGCCGTTGTCGCCGAGCAGGGCGACGACCTCACCCTCACCGACGTGGAAGTCGACGTCGCTCAGGGCGCGGACGGCACCGAAGGTCTTGGAGATCCCGGACAGTTCCAGGACTGGTGTGCTCATGCGTTCGCTTCTCTTCTCTCGTCCCGGCCCGGGCGGGCGGACAGCGGGGTCCGCCCGACCGGACCGGACCGTGGCACCGGTGCTAGAGGGCTTCCTGGCAGAAGTCGGTGTCGGCGTAGTCCTCGGTGCAGATCTCCTCGATGGTGTAGATCCCGTCCGAGACGACCGTGTCGCCGACGTTCTCCTTGGTGACCGCGACCGGCTCCAGCAGAACGGCGTCGACGGTCTCACCGGAGCCGTCCTCGACCTCGGTGAGCGTCTGCTCGCCCAGCTTGGGCTCCTCACCGGTGGCCAGGCCCACGGCCATGGCCGCGGCGACGCGGGCCTCGGGCCGGATGGCCTTGTAGACGGTCATGTACTGCTCACCGGCGATGATGCGCTGGATGCCGGCCAGCTCGGCGTCCTGCCCGGTCACGGGCGGCAGGTCCTCGACGGAGACTCCGGCGCTGCGCAGCGCGGAGATGACACCGGAGGCCAGGCCGTCGTTGGCGGCGTAGACGCCGGTGATCTCGTCCAGGCCCAGGGAGGTGATGGCGGCCTCCATCTGGGAGTTGGCCTCGTCCGGCGACCAGTCCGGGGTGTCGAACTCCTGGCCGATCTTGATCTGGTCCTCGAAGACCTCCAGGGCGCCCGCCTTGAAGCTGGCGGCGTTGGGGTCGGTGGGCGAACCGTGCATCACGACGATCGAGCCGTCCCCCGTGGTCTCCTCCGCCTCCAGGGCCTCCAGCAGGGACTGGGCCTGGACCTGGCCGACGCGGTGGTTGTCGAAGGAGACGTACATGTCGGCACCGCCCTCGGCGAGGCGGTCGTAGGCGACCACCGGCACGCCCTGGGACTTGGCCTCGCTGACGGTGCCGGCCGCGGCGGCGGCGTCGACGGCGTCCAGGACGAGCACGTCCACACCGTCGGTCAGCATGGCCTGGGCCTGGGTCTTCTGCTCGTTCACGTCACCGTCGGCGTTGGCGTACGACACCTCGCAGTTCGGGCAGAGCTTCTCGAGCTCCTCCTCGAAGAAGGGCCGGTCGAAGGCCTCGTAACGAGCGGTGTGGAGGTCGGGCAGGAGGAGGCCGACCTGGAACCCCTCCTCAACGGTGTGGGTCTCGCGCTCAGCGTCCTCGCCCGAGGTGGTGAGCGAGCCACAACCCGAGACGAGGAGTGCCAGAGCGGCTCCGACGGCGGCGAAACCGCCGGCGGCCGTGCGGCGCGGTGCGAAGCGTCGTGTGTTCAACGCGGGTGCCTCTCATGACGGGGGATACGAACGGTGGAACTCGCGAGTGGTGGAGTGAAGTCAAACCCCGCCGCTACCTTGCCGTCAACTCCTGAACACATAACTGAAACATCACGAGTCTTGCGTTCACGGTTTGAACGAAGTGAAAACCCAGGCCACAGCGGGGATCCCGACGTGTGAGCTTGTGTGAAGGAATTCCGGTTTTTACCGAACCGTGGCCTTCATGCGGCGCTGACCTCGACATTCGCCGTCCGTCAGCCTATGCGCGGACACCTGCCGATGGTACGTGATGCGAGGTTTCTTGACCTTCGGGTCAGTTCGCGTACCGCGCGGCCATGCGCAGCGCGCCGTACAGGGCCGCGTCCTGGCCCAGCGCGCTCGGTACCAGCTCGAGCCGCTCCAGGGCGCTTCCCAACGAGCCCAGCTCCATCGCCCGGCGCATCGGGTCCAGCAGCAGCTCCCCCGCCTCGGCCAGCTCACCGCCCACGATCACCCGGTCGGGGTTGAACAGGTTCGCCATGATCGCGGTGCTCTGGCCCAGCGCGGTGCCCGCCTCGGCGATGATGCGCCGGCTGCCCGGGTCGCCCTCCAGTGCCGCCGCCACCATGTCCGGGATCCGGACGGGCCGCGGGCCGCGGGCCGCACCGTTGTTCTGCGGCAGCATGTCCAGCAGGTAGTTCGCGCCCACGAAGGTCTCCAGGCAGCCCCGGTTGCCGCACCTGCACACCTGTCCGCGCGGATCCAGCGCGATGTGCCCGACCTCCCCGGCCGTGCCTCCCGCCCCGCGGAAGAGCCGGCCGGACATCATGATGCCCGCGCCCACGCCCTCGCTGATGACCAGGTGGACCACGTGTTCGGCCCCCACGCCCGCGCCCCGGTACTGCTCGGCCAGGACCGAGAGGTTGGCGTCGTTCTCGGCCAGGGCCTCCACCCCCAGCCGCTCGGTCAGGGCCTTGGCCGGGCGGAACCCCGCCCAGCGGGGCACGCAGGAGATGTCGCCGACCTCGCCGGTGGCCGGGTCGACCGGCCCGGGGACGGAGACCACCACCGACGACACGGTGCCCAGGTCGATCCGGGAGCGGACCAGCGTGGTCTCGGTCAACCAGGCGGCGCGCCGTATCCCGCGTTCGGCGTCGGAGGCCACGTCGTAGTCGATCTCCTCGCGGGCCAGCATGTTGCCGTCGCTGTCGCCGATCGCGACGCGGACGCGGTCGGCGGTGAAGTCGACGGCCACGACGGCGCCCGGCGGCCGCAGCAGCGTGACCGCCCTGGCCCGGCGGCCGTTGGAGGAGGTGTCGCGCACCGAGACCGTCCCGGCGGCGCGCAGGCCGCGGACGATGTTGGAGACGCTGGCCGCGGACAGGCCGGTGGACCGGGACAGTTCGGCCTGGGTACACGTCCCGTCGCGGCGCAGCACGTCCACGACCCGCCGTTCGTTGGCCTGGCGCAGGGCGGACTGGGATCCCGGTGTCACGGTGGCCTCGGTCACCAGCTGCCCCTCTGCCTCGGTGGTCTCCCGGCGCTTCGGCACCGTTGCGAGGAATGTTACAAGCATTGAACGTAAGCCGAAACTTCGCGTCGGTGGCGTTAGGGTCCGAACGTGACCAGACCACGCATCAGCACCACCGAGCACGGATGGCCGGACCGCCTCGCGCGGCTGGTCCCCTCCACCGGCGCGGGCCGCACCCGTGTCGTGGCGGTCGAGGGGCGCTCGGGCGCGGGCAAGAGCACGGTGGCCGAGGACCTGGCCGCGGCGCTGGCCGCGCGGGGGGAGGCGGTCCATGTGCTGACCATGGAGGACCTCTACCCCGGCTGGGAGGGCCTGGCCGAGGCTCCGGGACTGCTGCGGACATGGGTCCTGGAGCCGCTCGCGCGCGGCGGGCGGGCGGCGTGGCGGCGCTACCGCTGGGAGCGGGGCGCGTTCGCGCGGGAGTGGACCGCCCTGCCCGACGACGTGGCGGCGGGCGGGGTCCTGGTGGTGGAGGGATCCGGTTCCGGCGCCGCCGCCGTGCGCGACCTCCTGGACCTGCTGGTGTGGGTGGCCGCGCCCGACGACGAGCGCGCGCGGCGGCTGGACGGCCGGTGGGACGCGGCCGTCTACGCGCCCTACCGGCGCGTGTGGGCGGAGCAGGAGGAGGCCTTCCACCGGCGGGACCGCCCCGAGGAGCACGCCGACGCGGTGGTCGGCAACCCGCCGTGCTGAGACGGAGCCGGACCCGTCGGCTCCCGCCGCCGTGCTCCGGCCCGGCCCCGGACCGAGGAGGGCCGGGGGCGCTCAGCCGGCGTCCGGTGGAGGCGTCCCCATCCGGTGGAGGCCGGTGAAGGCGCCGACCAGGCGGGCGACGACCGTGGACAGGAACAGCGTTCCGGCGACCCCCTCGGCCGCGGAGAGCGTGCGGGCCCACGCCGAGACCGGCAGGACGTCACCGTAGCCCAGGGTGGCCAGGGTGACGAAGGAGTAGTAGACGAGCTGCTGCCAGGCGAACCGGTCGCCGGGGTGGACGGAGTCGACGAAGCTTCCGGGGGAGGCGCTCTCCAGGAGTGCGAACACGGTGGTGAAGAATCCGCCGAGCAACAGGTAAGCGCACACCGCCGCCAGGACGAGGTCGAGCTCACGGGTCCGGCTGCGGCGGTACACGAACCTCAGCAGCGAGTACATCAGCGCGGTCTGGAAGGCCGCCGCCGCGGCGAACATGGACATCAGCGCCGGGCCGTGGCCACCGGTCGCGCCCGTCCGCGTCCCGCAGCCGAGAAGAACCGCGCCCGTGACGGCCGCCGGAGCGATCCGGTCGCGCTCCTCCCGTACCAGCAGGATGCCGGAGAGCACCACTCCCACGTACGCGACCAGGTACAGCACCGCCCAGACAGGACCGTGGAGGGTGACGGGGTACCCGAACTGGACGAGGACCACGAACCCCAGGAACGCTCCGAGGCGTACGGGGCGGCCCGGACCGCCTCCACGTCTGCGCACGGGCTCACTCTGGCACGGGCTCCCCCGCCGGGCTGGAAGCCGCGCCGGGGCCGGGGCGCCGGAAGGCCGCTCCGCGGGGCGTCAGAGCCCGCAGATCTCCCGGGCCCTGCGCAGGTCGGCGCGGATGCGGTCGACCCCCGCCGTCAGCGGCGGCAACTGCGACGACACCCCGTTCAGCTCCCCGTGGCGCTGGCGGCGCCGCTCCGGACCGCCGAAGGCGATCCGCACGGTGATCTCCGCCAGGACGGCCCCGACGAAGCCGAGTACGCCCACGGCGAGCAGCAGGTTGGTGATCCCCTCCAGGTCGGAGCCCACCCCCAGCTCGGTCACGATCCCGGCGGGGATGCCCAGGATGGCGAACCGGCAGAGCCGCAGGGTGAGCATCAGCCGTTCCTGGAACCGCACCCGGCCGCGCAGGGAGTCGTGCTTGGCCCTGACCTCGCCGTGGCGCCTCTCCCAGTGCCGCCGCTGCTCGGCCAGCGCCCGCATGGTCTGCACCGCGCCGTAGACCACCGCCGCGTACCCGGCGTTGACGGGCAGCGGCGCGTTCCGGACACGGTGCCAGAGGATGGTCACCCACTCCCCCACGCCCGTGTCGCCCCCGTCGGCGGGCGGCACCATCCGCTCCGGGTGCAGCAGGAAGGTCAGGACGAGGGCGGTGCTGACGTTGACGCGCGCCGTGCGCCACCCCTCCAGGTCGCTGGTCAGCTGCTGGTGGAAGGCGTTGGCCGCCTGTTCCGCCTCGTCGAGGTGCTCGGCGAGCCGCAACAGCTCACCGGAGTCGCCGCCGTGGTGGGCGCCCATGATCCTGAGCAGGCTCGGGCGGGCCATCAGGAGCATCTCGTTGGCCAGGGGCGCGCCGGTGAGCAGGGGGCGCGGGTCGGTGAACATCTCGCGCAGCTCGGCCATGGTGGCGCCCCGGCCGCGGAAGATGGGCGGCAGGTCGGGGCGCAGCTGGGAGACGAAGGAGGCCACCGCCAGGTTGGCGTCGCTGTTGGCGTGCCCGCGGAACAGGGAGCGGTCCAGGGTGGTGTCGCCGAGGTCGTTGATGAGCCAGGCGCCGAGGGCGGAGCGCTCGGCCGGCTCGTTGAAGACCTGGACGGCGGCGCTCCAGTTCTGCTGCATCGCCGCGGCCAGGTCGCGCGGGTCGGTGAACCGGATGCCGTGGAAGTGGTACGGGGGCACACCGGCATGGTGCGGCGGCGGCGCGGCGGGGCTCCCGCCCACCGGTCCAGGCACGGGGGCCGAGGAGTGGGGAGGCGGTGACGCGGGCCCTGTGTGGGGCCGCGGCGTACCGGGGGCCACGGGGGCCGGTCCCGGCACGGGCGGCGCCGTGTGGGGCGGGGCCGTGTGGGGCGGGGCCAGACCGGCGGAGGCCGCGCTCTCGGGCGCCATCCGCGTGTAGGCGCGGGTCGGGTCCACCGGAACCTGCGGGGCCACCCTGGTCGGGTCCACGGGGGGCCGGTCCGCCAGCCGGGTGGGGCCCACCCGCGCGGGGGCGTCGGAGGCGACCCGGGTCGGGTCCACGCTCACCCGGGTGCGCGCGTCCGGCGCGGTCCCGTTGGACTCCGTGCCCGGGGAGTGCGCTCCCGGGGACGCGTCCGGTGCCCGGTCGGCGGCGGGCGCGGTGATCAGCCGGTTGAGCAGGACCGTGGCGTCGGGGCGCCGGTCGGGGTCCTTGTCCAGGCAGGCGCGGACGATCCCGGCCAGCGGTTCGGTGAGGGCGCCGAGGTCGGGCTCCGCCCCCAGGACACGGGCGATACGGGAGGCCTGGGTCGGCCCGGGGAAGGCCTCCCGCCCCGTGGCGGCGTAGACCATCACCGAACCCCAGGAGAAGATGTCCACCGCCGAGGTCAGCCGCATGCCCTCAAGCTGCTCGGGCGCCATGTACCCGATGGTTCCGACCACGCCGCTGGCGGTGACCGAGGTGGTCTCCACCGCGCGGGCGATACCGAAGTCGATCACGCGCGGGCCGTCCGGGGCCAGCATGATGTTGTCCGGCTTGAGGTCGCGGTGCACGACCCCCGCGGCATGGATCGCGGCCAGGGCGGTGGCGGTGGAGACGGCCAGCCGGTGCAGCTCGACCCCGCTCCGGGGACCCTCCTGGGCCACCGCCTCCTGCAGGGTGGGGCCGTCGATGAACTCCGTGGCGATCCACGGCTCCCGGGCCGCGGGGTCGGCGTCCAGGATCGCGGCGATGCAGAAGCCGCTCACCCTGCGGGCCTGCTCCACCTCGGTGGCGAAGCGGCGGCGCATCTCGGGGTCGCCCGCCCAGCTGGCGTGCAGGAGCTTGACCGCGGCCCGGCTGCCGTCGGGGGCCTCGCCGAGGAAGACCTCGCCGAAACCGCCACGTCCCAGGGACCGCACCAGCCGGTAGTTCCCCGCCGTGCGGTTCGGGTCCCGGCCCGTCCCGCCGCTACCGTTCCGGCCGTCCAGGTCGTCCACCGGTCCACCCCGTATCCATCGTCTTCACATCCCCCGGTAGCCCATGACGGGCCCGTGGGAACTATAGCCACGTTTCGGTCGGTCCGAACCCGGTGACATGGGCGGGTACCAAAGTTCCGCTCCGTGTGGGCAGATGGTGGCCGCCGGGACGCGTGTTCTCCGAAGAGCACATCCGATACCGCTCCGTTACGGTCGGCCGCGCCTCGACCGCGCACCGCGCCCTCAGGAGCGGCTGCGGCGGTGGGCGCCGCGCTGGATCCGCTGGACGAGGTCGTCGGTGAGGGTGCCGTACCCGGTGGCGGCCCACACGCTGTCCTCGGCGGGCACCTCGTAGTACGGGACCGTCTCCCCCTCGTGCTCGGCGGGCAGGACGACGGGGCGCACACGGTCGCGTACGGCCCTGGCGCACTCGTCGCACAGCGGGACGCGGATGGTGCGTGTGCCGCCGAACTCGCGCCAGGGCGTCACCTTGGTCCGTGTGCCGTGCAGCGGGTTGGCGTAGCAGTGGCGGCGCCGGACGACGGCGCGCAGCCCCCTGGACACGGCGTCGATCTCGTCCTCGGCCATGTCCAGCAGGACGAGCACACCGACGGCGTCGGGCAGGGTGGCCCCCTCCTCCGCCATCCGGTCGTGGACGTTGGCCGCCGCGGAACGCGCGTCCAGGGCGTGCCGCAGGCCCTGGTGCGCCCCCTGCCCCGCCGTGCTCTCGGTGTCCAGGCGGCTCAGGCGCTCACCGACCTCGATGAGGTCGTGCTCGCCCTGTTCCACCAGGGAGTCCAGCTGGGCGCGGTCGGCGTTGTCGAACGCGGCGTGCTGGGCGACCGGGACCGCCCTCCTCCCGGCCGTCCCCGCCGCGCGCCGACGCCAGAGGAGGACTGTCGGCACGAGCGCGAGCAGGAGCACGGGCACCGCCCAGAGCCAGACCGGCAGCCCCGGCTCCGCGTCCCCGTCCGAGACCACGACCGCGTCCTGCGGCTCGGTCGCGTCCTGGTCCGCCCCGGTGTCCTCGGGGGCGGGGTGGGCCTCCTCGTAGGCCCGCAGGGCCTCGTCATAGGCGGCCCGGGGGTCGTCGGACAGCGCGGTCTCCACCGCCAGGTCGACCTGTTCGAGCATGGAGCCGTCGAACTCCGTCCCGTAGGAGGCGGCCAGGGCGCCGTAGTGGGCGGGGCCGCTCCCTCCGGAGGCGAAGTCCGCGCCGTGGAACCCGCCCAGCCCGTCGTAGACCAGGTAGTGGCCCTCACCTCCACCCCTCCGGTCGTGCAGGACCGACGCGAGCGTGGCGGCGTCACCGCCCCACGCGTCGCCCTCCGCCAGGGGCACCGCGACCACGTGCAGGTCCAGGCCGGAGGCGTCGACGGCCCCGGCCACGCGCTCCTGTTCCTCCACCGGGAAGGCGCTCTCGTAGGCGGGATCGACGTACACGCGCGACTCGTCCAGGGCCTCGGCGACGGCCTGGACCGGGTTTCGCCGCTCCCCGGTCTCCTGGGCCGGCGCCCCGGTCGCGGGGAGCAGGGCCAGCAGGGTGCAGGCGCCGGCGGCCAGCACTCGCGCCGCGTACCGGAGCGGCGGGGACTCAGCGGACATCGATCTCCTCCACGAGGCTCTTGACCATACGGCCGGGGCTGCGCGCTCCGAAGCGGTGCCGGACCCACGTGCGGTCGTCCATCGACAGGTAGCTCCTCCACGCTCCCCCGCGGTCGCGGATGCGCAGCACGTTCGCCTCCTGCTCACTCCTCGGCAGGTCGGCGCACCCGCGGCACAGCGGTGCGACCGCGCCCCCGGTCACCCGGGAGCCGTGGATGCCCGTCGCGGTGCCGTGCAGGGGGTTGACCGCGCACGGGGAGCTGTCGACGGGGAGGCCGGGGTCCTCCAGTACCGCGTGCACCCTGTGGGAGACGGCCACCACGCCCAGCAGGTCCAGGTCGTCGGGGTTCCTCTCCATGACCATCAGCGCCGCCTCGATCTGGGGCATCAGCGCGCGCGGGACGCGCTCGGCCCGGTCGGAGGAGAGCAGGGAGCCCAGCCGCGCACGCTCCCTCCCGGCCAGGACCCGCAGGGAGCGCGACGAGGGGCTGCGCCGCCGCGTCCTTCGGCGCGCGCGGACCAGGGCGAGGACGCCGAGCACGGAACCGGCGAGGAACAGCCCGATCAGGGGGCCGACGACCAGCAGCCCGGGGAGGAAGCCCCCGGAGAAGTACCTCTCCCACCGGGGGCCGGGAACGTACACGTGGTCCCCGGCGAAGGAGGGGGCGTCGTCCGCCTCCGGTGAGGTCTCCATGTCCGCGACCAGGTCGAGTACGGCTCCGATCGCCCGGGCCGGGGTGGGCTCCTCGACCTCGCTGACGGACGCCCCCAGGGTGAAGGTGTCGATCCCCACCCCGACCGGTGCGGCGGTCACCTCGACGGAGCCCTCGTAGGCGCGCCCGGACACGACGACGTAGACGGCGTCCTCCCCGCTCACCGAGGCCAGCGCGTGGGCCAGGACCTCCGGGTTCCCGCCGAACTCGTCGGTGGCGTCCATCGGCGTGACCACCGCGCGGACCGGGACCGGGGAGTCGGCCAGCCGCGCCGCGGCGTCCGCCAGTCCGTCCAGCGGCATCGGCGAGACGGGGTCCACGTACAGGGGCGCGGGGGCCCGCTCCAGCTCCCGGGCCAGGTGCTCCACCCTCACCGTGGAGGAGACGTAGGGCGGCTGGGAGCGCGCCTCCTCCACCGGGTCGGGGATCTCCGCCCCGCCCGGGGGAGCGCTGAGCGTATAGGAGAGGGGAAGCAGCGCGACGGCCGCGGTCAACGGCAGTACGACCGTCAGGGAGACGACGGACACCCGGATCCGGGGCCTGCCGGGACGGGACCGCCGGGCCAGCCGCCAGGTCACGTAGCAGCCCAGGGCGAGGACGAGTCCCGCCCCCGTTCCGGCCGCGAGGCCGGTGTTCCCGGGCCCGACGGAGCTGGTGGGGTCCAGGTCGCCGAGGAACTCCTCCCACACCGTGGGCCCGGACTCGGACTCGTGCTCCCACTCCCGTGCGGCCCGCTCCGCCACGTCGGGGTCCAGCAAGGCGGCGGTGTAGTGCTCGGCCAGCTCGTCGACGGGGGTCCCGTAGTCGGTCTCCGGGTCCTTCGCGACCGCTCCGGAGGCGTCGTCGACGGGCAGGTCCACGCCATGGGCCTCGGCCTCGATCCAGGAGTCCTCCGGCCGGATGTGGACGTAGAGCCCCTCCTCGCCGAGCCTGTCGTGCAGTGAGGGCAGCATCTCCCCTCCCCACTCCGCGCCGGTGCCCGGAAAGGGGCTGACGACGACGTGGTAGGGCACGCCCAGCCCGCCGAAGGAGCGGTGCAGGTCCTCTTCGAGCCGGTCCGTGTCGTACCCGCCGGACAGGGCGTCGTCCACGACCACGGCAGCGCCCTCGGGCTCCTCGGACAGCAGGGCGGCGTAGTGGGCCGCGGGGGTCACGCGCTCCTCGTAGGCCCCGAAGCCGGACTCCGGTTCGGCCGAGGCCGGCGCCGCGGCCAGGACGGGGAGGAGGACCAGGGGGACCAGGGGGACCAGGAAGGAAAGGACCGGTACGGGGGGCCGGACACGGAGGTTGGTGACACCGGGCATGCAGTGAGCATATCGGGGATTTACGGACGTTCGCCGGCGTGAAAGCGGTTACCCGACCCCTCATGTCGACGTCGGAACCCGTGGGATAAGTGCGACATACCGGACTAATACTGAAGACCAGCGCAAGGCCTCCGGTGCCGGTCGCATGCCCCGCGAGCGCCCTCCACGCGGCTCCCCCGATTTTGGGGTTTGCGCAGCTCCCCGGTGTTCCCTCTTGCCCTCCTCCGGCCGCAGGCTGGGAAGCGGGGACGACGCCGGGCGGTTCCACCGCGCTTTCCGCGCCTCGTGTGCGGCGTCGGTCCGAGGGCCGGTCCGATATCGGCGGTCCCCGCACCAAGCCACGAAGGGAAACACACTGCCATGCAGAAGAAGACCCTGTACCGAGTCACGCTCACCGTCATCGCCGCACCCGTGCTGGCGTTCGGAGCTCCGGCCGTCGCCTCGGCGGACGCCTACTACGAGTCGGAGACCAGCGGTGCCGGTCCCCACGGGGCGTTCAACCACGAGGTCGAGTCCTCCGCCGGAGACGGCGAGGCCTGGTTCGAGGAGTCCTGGGACTACGCCGGCAAGGACGGCTCCTACTCCTCCAGCACCGAGAGCGGCGCCGACTAGGGTCTGTTCGGTGGACCCGGTCCCGTGCCGCTGGGGGGCGGCGAGGGCGCCGGCGGGACTCCGCCAGGTCCCGCGGGTGTGCCCGTGAGGTAGGAGCGGGCGCACCGTGGGAGCCGGAGGTTCCCGTACCCTCGGCGTCCGAGCACGAGGTGAGGCGAGCGGAGCCTCAAGGAAACCACGGCCCCGCGCCCCGGCCGGAGGAACGGGCTCCCGGCACCGTACGCCGGTGCCGGGAGCCCGCGTGTCAGGGACCCGCGCACGGCCCCGGTCCCCGTACCGCCAGGCGGAACGGGGACCGGGGTCACGTGTTCGGGGGCGAAGGGGCGGTCAGACGGTCCTCGCCGACTCGACGAGTGCCTTGAAGCGCTTCATGTCGCCCTTGGCCCGGGCCCCGACCAGCCCGAGCTTGTCGCCGAGCTGCTCGACCACGCCCTCCGGGACGGTCTTGAGCTGGAGGGTGATCCTGCTGCTCGTCTCCGACAGGCGGTGGAAGGTCACCACACCCGCGTGGGTCACACCGTCCGTGGTCCTCCAGGCGATCCGCTCACCGGGGACCTGCTCGGTGACCACGGCCTCGAACTCCCTCTTCTGGCCGCCGATCTCGATGGTCCACACCATGTGCCCGTCGCCGGCGCGGACGACCTTGTCGACGCCCTCCATGAACTGCGGGAACTCCTCGAACCTCGTCCACTGCGCGTAGGCGGCGGTGACCGGAACGTCGACTTCCACCGTCTCGATGATCTCTGACATTGATCCGATTCCTTCGCCGTCGCTTGTGTTCTTCCTCGTCGGACCCGCTACCCGTCACCCGCCAAGGCAATCACCGTTTCGAGACCTTTCCGTGACCTTGTTTTGGGCAACGCGCGGTGCCCGGACGGCGAAGGGGCCGCCGCCGTCGGACGACGGTGGCGGCCCCGGGTGCGTCGCGGCCGACGCGGGATCGGCCTACTTGGCGATCAACTGGCGCAGCACGTACTGCAGGATGCCGCCGTTGCGGTAGTAGTCGGCCTCACCGGGGGTGTCGATGCGCACCACGGCGTCGAACTCCACACCGGTGTCGGTGCTGACCCTCACCGTTTCGGGGACGCGGCCCTCGTTCATCTCGGTCACACCGGTGATGGAGAAGGTCTCCTCGCCGGTCAGACCGAGGGAGTCGGCGGACTGGCCCTCGGGGAACTGCAGGGGCAGGACGCCCATGCCGATCAGGTTCGAGCGGTGGATGCGCTCGTAGGACTGGGTGATGACCGCGCGGACGCCCAGCAGGGCGGTGCCCTTGGCGGCCCAGTCGCGCGAGGAGCCGGAGCCGTACTCCTTGCCGCCCAGGACGACCAGCGGGGTGTTCTGCTCGGCGTAGTTCTGCGCGGCGTCGTAGATGAACGACACGGGCGCCTCGGGCCGGGTGAAGTCGCGGGTGTAGCCGCCCTCGGTACCCGGCGCGAGCTGGTTGCGCAGGCGGATGTTGGCGAACGTGCCGCGGATCATCACCTCGTGGTTGCCCCGACGGGAACCGTAGGAGTTGAAGTCGCGACGCTCCACGCCGTGGGCCTTGAGGTAGTCGGCCGCCGGCGTCCCCGGCTTGATGGCGCTGGCCGGGGAGATGTGGTCGGTGGTGACCGAGTCGCCCAGCTTGGCCAGGACGCGGGCGCCGGTGATGTCGGTGACCGGGTCCGGGGTGGCGCCCATGCCCTCGAAGTAGGGGGGCTTGCGGACGTAGGTGGAGTCGTCCGCCCACTCGAAGGTGTTGCCGGTGGGCGTGGGCAGCGAGCGCCAGCGCTCGTCGCCGGCGAACACGTCCGCGTACGCGGACTCGTACATGTCCGAGGCGATCGCGGAGTCCATGACCTCCTGGATCTCCTCGGCGCTCGGCCAGATGTCGGCCAGGAAGACGGGCTCGCCGTCCGCGCCGACGCCCAGGGGCTCGGTGGTGATGTCCACGTCGAGCGACCCGGCCAGCGCGTAGGCGACCACCAGCGGCGGCGAGGCCAGGTAGTTCATCTTCACGTCCGGGTTGATCCGGCCCTCGAAGTTGCGGTTGCCGGACAGGACCGCGGAGACCGCGAGGTCGTTGTCCTGGACGGCCTTGGAGATCTCCTCCGGCAGCGGGCCGGAGTTGCCGATGCAGGTGGTGCAGCCGTAGCCGACCAGGTTGAAGCCCAGCTTGTCCAGGTACGGGGTCAGGCCGGAGCGCTCGTAGTAGTCGGTGACGACCTTGGACCCGGGCGCCATGGAGGTCTTGACCCACGGCTTGCGGGACAGCCCCTTCTCCACCGCCTTCTTGGCCAGCAGGGCGGCGCCCAGCATGACCGAGGGGTTGGAGGTGTTGGTGCAGGAGGTGATCGCGGCGATCACCACGGCGCCGTGGTCGATCTCGGTCTCGGTGCCGTCGGCCATGGTGACCTGGACCGGGCGGTGCGGGCGCTCGCCCCCGGGCTTGGCCATGTGCGCCGGGGAGTCGGAGGCCGGGAAGGACTCCTCGCTCGCCTCGTCCACCTCGTCTTCGACGTAGTTGTGCACGTCGTGGCGCCAGGTGCTCTTGGCCTCCGACAGCGCGATGCGGTCCTGCGGGCGCTTGGGGCCGGCGATGGAGGGGACCACGTCGGCCAGGTCGAGCTCGATGTACTCGGAGAACTCGGGCTCGACGGCCGGGTCGTGCCAGAAGCCGTTGGCCTTGGCGTAGGCCTCGGTCAGGGCGACCTGCTGCTCGGAGCGGCCGGTCAGCCTCATGTAGCGGATGGTCTCGTCGTCGACCGGGAAGATCGCGGCGGTGGAACCGAACTCCGGGCTCATGTTGCCGATGGTGGCGCGGTTGGCCAGCGGCACGGACGCGACGCCCTCGCCGTAGAACTCGACGAACTTGCCGACCACGCCGTGCTCGCGCAGCATCTCGGTGATGGTGAGCACCAGGTCGGTGGCGGTGGTGCCGGGCTTGAGCGCGCCCTTCAGCTTGAAGCCGACCACGCGCGGGATGAGCATGGAGATCGGCTGGCCGAGCATGGCGGCCTCGGCCTCGATGCCGCCCACGCCCCAGCCCAGGATGCCCAGGCCGTTCTGCATGGTGGTGTGCGAGTCGGTGCCCACACAGGTGTCGGGGTAGGCCTGGCCGCCCCGGCTCATGGTGACGCGCGCCAGGTGCTCGATGTTGGCCTGGTGCACGATGCCGGTGCCGGGCGGGACGACCTTGAACTCGTCGAAGGCGGTCTGGCCCCAACGCAGGAACTTGTAGCGCTCGTAGTTGCGCTCGTACTCGATCTCGACGTTGCGCTCGAAGGCGTCGGGACTGCCGAAGAGGTCGACCACGACGGAGTGGTCGATCACCAGCTCGGCGGGGGCGAGCGGGTTGATCTGGTCCGGGTCACCGCCCATGTCGCGCACGGCCTCGCGCATGGTGGCGAGGTCGACGACGCAGGGCACGCCGGTGAAGTCCTGCATGATCACCCGCGCGGGGGTGAACTGGATCTCCTGGCTGGGCTGGGCGTTGGGGTCCCAGTTGCCCAGTGCCCGAATGTGGTCGGCGGTGACATTCGCACCGTCCTCGGTGCGTAGAAGGTTCTCCAACAGCACCTTCAGGCTGTAGGGAAGCCGCTTGGAGCCCTCAACGGACTCCAGACGGAAGATCTCGTACGACTCGTCGCCAACGCGCAACGTGTCACGGGCGCCGAAGCTGTTCGCGGACACGGTGTCTGCCTCCTGATCTCGCCACTTTGCTCCCAGCATCCTGCCCCATCGGGCGGATGCGGGACCTACTGAGGCCGCCCTGGCCGGGTGCCGGGGGCGGAGGGCCGCGGGGGTGGTCTCCGCCTGCCTTCCGGCCTCCGTCAGGGCCGCCGTGACCTGCGGCGACGCCACTCGCCACCGGCCGGGCGGTCCGCTGGTCGCGGACGCCCACGATGTTCGGGTCCGGGCTCCGCCGAGCGGTCAACCTCACACGCCCGAACGGGGAGCGGGTCGGGGGGGCCCCGCTTTATCTTGATATCAAGCTATCTGACTTGTATCTCGATATCAAGTTATCGGGTACCCGCTCCCCGGGCGCGTCCGCCCCCCGGGAAGTGCCTCTTCGGGGCCCGCTCCGCTCCTCCCACCCGTCGCCCGCCGCCACCCCCAACGGACGCTACGCGCGGTCCTCCCCGTGTTCGAGCGCCCGGAGGCGGGAACACTCGGCGCCTCCGGTGTGACGGCTCGGGCCCACACCGTCGCCCGCCGCCGCCCTCAGACGACGGCCTACGACCGCAGCACTTGCCTGTCTCACCTTCAGCCCCTCCAGAACCCCGCCGACGCCCGAACGGCCGGTCAGTCCAACTGCGGCACGACCTGCGACGCGACCAGTTCCAGATGGTCCAGGTCGGACATGTCCATCATCTGTAGGTACATGCGCTCCGCACCCGCGGCGGCGAACAGGCCGATCTTCTCCACCAGCTCGTCCGGGGTGCCCGCCAGCCCGTTCTCCCGCAGCTCCGGCACCTCGCGGCCGATCCGCTCGGCCCGCCGGGCCACCTCCGCCTCGTCCTTGCCCACGCACAGCACCTGCGCGGCGGAGTAGACCATCGGGGCGCGGCGCCCCAGGGCCCCGACCGCGGCGCGGGTCCGCCCGAAGGCGGCCGCGGTGTCCTCGACCGAGGCGAAGGGCACGTTGTACTCGTCGGCGTACTTGGCGGCCAGGCGCGGCGTGCGCTTGGGCCCGGTCCCGCCGATCAGCACCGGCGGCCGCGGGCCCTGCTGCGGTTTGGGGAGCGCGGGCCCCTCCGCCAGCCGGTAGTGCTTGCCCTCGTAGCGGAAGGTCTCGCCCACCGGGGTGGACCACAGCCCGGTGATGATGTCCAACTGCTCCTCGTAGCGGTCGAAGCGCTCGCGGGCGGTGGCCGGGAAGGGGATCCCGTAGACCGCGTGCTCCTCCTCGAACCAGCCGGCGCCGAAGCCGAACTCCACCCGGCCGCCGCTCATGCGGTCGACCTGGGCGACGGAGATGGCGAGGGGGCCGGGGTAGCGGAAGGTCGCCGCGCTCATCAGCGTGCCCAGACGGATACGGGAGGTGTCACGGGCCAGCCCGGCCAGGGTGATCCAGGCGTCGGTGGGCCCGGGAAGGCCGCTGACGTGATCTCCCATACGCAGATAGTGGTCGGATCGGAACAGGGCGTCGAACCCCAGGTCCTCCACGGCCCTGGCGACGGCGAGCTGGTCCTCGTAAGTGGCCCCCTGCTGGGGCTCAAGGAAGATCCTCAGACGCATACGTCCCATTTTCTCCCACAGCGACGACCAGACCGAAACCGCCGCGCGGATACCGTGGAAAAGACGTGCCCGCTCCCTCCCCGTAGAACCGAACCGTACCCCCGTAGCGATAGCCCTCCACGTGAAGCTGCTCCGCCGCGCGCGCCGCCGCGCCCCCTCCTACGGCTCCGACAGCGCCGACCCGGTACTGCTGGCCGCCGTCGCCACGGGCGAGACCCGTGCCCTGGAGATCCTGCACCACAGGCACGCGCCCTGGCTGCGGGCGCGGCTGCGCTACCGCTGTTCCGATCCCGACCAGCTCGACGCCGCCCTCCAGGAGACCTTCCTGGCCGTGTGGAAGAACGCGGGATCCTTCACCCCCCGCCACGGCGACACCGACGCCGGGGCCTGGCTGTGGACCATCGCGATCCGGCAACTGATCTCCCAGTTGCGCAGGCGGGCCAACCGCTGGATCGCCGACGCCGACACCGACTACGAGACCATCGGCGACGCCTCCGCCGAGGACACCGTGCTGCTCAACATCGAGTACGGCCCGCTGGGCGCCGCCCTGCACTCCCTCTCGCCCGAGCTGCGCTCGGCCATCCAGGCCACCGTGCTCGACGGACTCACCGTCCGGGAGGCCGCGCAGATCCTCCAGATCCCCGAGGGAACCGTCAAGACACGGGTCATGCGCGCCAAGGCGCGACTACGGGAGGCACTGACATGAACTGGCACCTGACCCCTGCCCAGGCACACGAGTACGCCCACCACCGATCCGACGACGTCACCGCCATGTCCGTGGAGGCACACATCACCCGCTGCGCGCCCTGCCGCGACCTGCTCCCCGCCGACGAGGCCTGGCTGGCCCGGAGCTGGGCGGACCTGCGCGACGTGGTGGACCGCCCCCGGCGCGGACCGGTCGAGGCGCTGCTGTCCTCGCTCGGAGTGGGCGAGGGCACCGCCAAACTGCTCGCCGCCACTCCGGGCCTGTACCGGGCCTGGCTGCTGGCCACGGTCGTGGTGCTGGCGGCCGCCCTGCTGGCCGCCCACCACCTGCCGCTCGGCTCGCTGATGTTCGGCTTCACCGCCCCGGTCGTACCGCTGGTGGGCGTGGCCCTGGCCTACGGGCGCGGCGTGGACCCCGCCCACACCCTGACGTCGGTCACCCCGCTGGCCGGACAGCGGCTGCTGTTCCTGCGCACCTGCGCGGTACTGGTGCCCGCGCTTGCCCTGTGCACGGCGGCGTCCCTGATGCTGCCCTCCTCGCACGCGCCCTGGGCGTCGGCGTTCTGGCTGCTGCCCGCGCTCACCCTCGTGGCCGGTTCGCTGGTGCTCAGCCGCTGGCTGCACATGGGCGCGGCCAGCGCCGTCATGGGGCTGCTGTGGCTGCTCGCCCTGGGCGCCCTGGTCACCTCCTCGGACGCCACACCCCTGCAACTGCTCGCGCCCCAGGCCCAGGTGTGGTGGGCGGGCGCGCTCGCCACCCTGCTCGTCGCCATCCTGTGGCGTGTGAGGACGGCATGAGCCCCACGACCACGGTGACCGCCTCCGTCCACGTGCGCGGGCTGGTGCGCCGCTACGGCACCCGGACCGCCCTGGACGGTGTCGACCTCGACCTGGGCCCCGGGGTGACCGGGCTTCTGGGACGCAACGGCGCGGGCAAGACCACCCTTCTGCGCTGCCTGAACACCGACCTGGAGGCCACCGGGGGCGAGGTCCGCGTGCTGGGGTGCGCCCCCGAACGCGCGGCCGAGCGGACCGAGATCCGGCGACGCCTGGGCTACCTGCCGCAGAACCCCGAGTTCTACCCGCACTTCACCGCGTTCGGCCTGCTGGACTACATGGCGGTGCTCAAGGAGCTGGGCGGGCGCCGGGCCCGCCACGACGAGGTGCGCCGCGGCCTGGAGCGGGTCGGCCTCCTCGACCGCCGCCACAGCCGGATCCGCCGCCTGTCCGGCGGCATGCGCCAGCGCCTGGGGCTGGCCGCGGCCATGCTCGGCGATCCCGAGGTACTGCTGCTGGACGAGCCGACCATCGGGCTGGACCCCGAACAGCGCATCAGGTTCCGCGGACTGGTCTCGGAGCTGGCCGTGCGCAGCACCGTGGTGCTGTCCACCCACCAGATCGAGGACGTGGCGGCGCTGTGCCAGCGCGTGGTGTGCCTGGACGCGGGCCGGGTGGTCTTCGACGGCACCCCGGGAGAACTGGTGGACCGTGCGCGCGGGCACGTGTGGGAGCACCGCGGTCACCCCGGTGAGGGGTACACCGCCTGGCGGCTGGCCGACGGCCGCTATCGGGTGCTCACCCCGGCCGACGGTGCGCACACCGTCTCCGGTCCCGGGCTGGAACCGGTCGAGCCCACCCTGGAGGACGCCTACCTGCTGCTCACGGGCGTGGAACAGGACGTCCGGTGAGCCGTGCCGTCGGGCGGGCGGACTCCGCGGACGTGGAACCGGCCCCGGCGGAGCCGTCCGCCGGGGAGCCGTCCGTGGACGTGACGCCCCTCCGGGCCACCGCGGGCCGGCCGGGCCGGTCGCGCGTGACCAGGCGCGCGGCCGCGTTCGCCCGGCTGACGTGGTTCAACACGGTGCGCCTGTGCCGGAACCCGCTCCTGGCCCTGGGCATGGCGGCGGGCTCCTACATGATCATGGACATGGGCCGGGCCACGGGCGTGCTCACGCTGGAGAGCTGGCACAACAGGGCCGGCTCCATCGCGACGGTCGTGGGCGTGGTGATGTTCGCCGTGGTCACCTTCCCCGCCATGCGTGAGGCCCGCTACTCCACGGCGCTGGTGTCCCCCCTGGGCCGGACGAGCCGCCTCCTGTCCCTGATGGCGGCCTCCTCACTGGTCAGCACGGTGATGGTGGCGGTGCTGGCCGGCCTGCAGTACTGGATGGCCTCCCCACCCCTGGTGGGCACGCTGAGTCCGCCCGCGTACCCGGCGCCCCTCCTGCTGGCGGCGGCGGGACCGCTCCTGTCGATCACCCTGGTGGCGTGGACCCGCTCGTACCTGCCGCTGGTCGTGGTGGGGCTGACCATGCCCGTCTACGCGCTGTACGGCGTCTCGCTGCTGGACAACAGCCTGCAGAGCGCCGCGTTCCGGATGCAGTGGGCGGTCCGCGTCACCATGCAACCGTTCAAGGTGCGCGCGCCCTCCGTCACGGACGTGGCCGCCCACTACCTCGTCTACGCGGTACTGGCCGTGGCCGTCCTGGTGTTCCTGGCCCTGGCCGCACGGGGCGGGCGCGCCTTCCGCGCCGCCTGCCTGGGAACGATCGCCGTGCTGTTGGCCTGCGCCCTGCTCACCGTCGCCCACGGCCGCCAGACCTACACACCCCTCAAGCCCATAGCCGACAGCCAGGTGTACGGCGCGCACGGACCCTCCTGCCAGACCAGGGAGGGCATCACCTACTGCCCGCTGCCGGGCTACGAGCCGTGGGTGGACCGCTGGCACGAGACCCTGGCACCCGCCGTGGACCTGCTGCCCGAGGAGGCGCACGGCCGCCTGCCGGTGGTGTGGCAGGACGGCTCCTCCTACGAACGGGACCTGGACGTTCCCGAGGACCGGTCCGTGATGGTCTACAGCTACATGAACCCGGGATGGACGTACTGGCGGGCCGAACTGGTGGGCGGCGTGGTCCGGTCGGTCCTGGACCTGTCCTCCCCCTACGAGCCCCGCCGCTGCCGCGCCACCGACCAGTCGCGCGTCGTGATCGCGGCCTGGCTGACCACCGTCGGGGAGGGGGCGTCCCGCACCGAGAGGCTGGACGCCCTCACCATGGGCCTGGACCCCTACCTGCCCTCACCGGTGGACCTGGAGGTGGCCCGGGCGCTGGTCGGGCTCCCCGAGGAGCGGGTGGGCCGGGTCCTGGAACAGCACTGGGACAGGCTGTCCTCGCCCGGAGGACGCACCCGGGAACTCGCGGAGCTGCTGGGGCTGCGGGTCCGGGCGGCCTCCGGCCGACCCGCGACCTCCGACGACTGGAGGCGGCTGTACCCCCACCAGCCCTACGGGGAGGTCGCCGACGAGCCGGTGTGGCGCGGACTCCCCGTGTGCTCCTGACGCCGCGGCCGGGGCGGGGTCCGCACGCTCCGCCCCATACATCCGATCGTAGGATGGAAGGCATGAAGAATCCGTACTGGCACGTCGTGCTTCCCCCTCTGCGCGCCTGACCGGGCGCGCCCCTCCCCTGCTTCCGGGGAACCCCGGCCACGGCCCGCCGGCGGCGTCCGCCGGGCCGCGTGTCGTCGCGCGCCCGTCCCGCCCCCTCCTGGAACACGCGACGACGAAGGACCACGACCGTGTCAGAACGCTCCCTCCCCGCATCCGCCCCGCCGGCCTCCGCCACCGCGTCCCTGGCCCGGGGGCCGCTGCCGATCCTGGCCGCGGCCGTGCTGTGGGGCACCACCGGCACCGCCGGTTCCCTGGCCCCCGCGAGCGCGCCGGCGGCCGCCATCGGCTCCGCGGGCCTGGTCCTGGGCGGCCTGCTGCTGTTCCTCACCGGCCGGGGCTCCCTGGCCCTGGTCGTCCGGGGCGGGGCCTCCACCCGGTGGGCACTCGCCCTGGGCGCCCTGGCCGTCGCCGGGTACCCGCTGGCCTTCTACCCGGCCGTGGCGCAGGCGGGCGTCGCGGTCGGCACGGTGATCACGCTGGGCAGCGCGCCGGTCTTCGCCGGGCTGCTGGCCTGGCTGACCGGGCGGACCCGGCCCACGGCGCGCTGGGCCGTGGCCACACTGGCCGCGGTACTGGGCTGTGCCGTACTCGTGCTGGGCTCGGAGTCCACCGGCGGCGAGTCCGCCGTGCGGCCCGCCGGGGTGCTCCTGGCCCTGCTCGCGGGGCTGTCCTACTCCGCCTACGCGCTCGTCGCCGAACGGCTCATCCGGCGGGGGCACCCCTCGGGCGCCGTGATGGGCACGATGTTCGCGGGCGGCGGGATCGCCGTGCTCCCGGTGGTACTGGCCACCGGGACGGCCTGGCTGGCCACGGCCGAGGGTGCCCTGGTGGCCCTGCACCTGGCGGTGTTCACCGTGTTCCTGGCCTACCGGCTGTTCGGGAACGGGCTGCGGCACACTCCCGCGTCTGTGGCCACCACCCTGACCCTGGCCGAACCGGCCGTGGCCGCGCTGCTGGGCGTGGTGGTGGTCGGTGAGCGCCTGCCCGCCGTGTCGTGGGCGGGGCTGGCCGTGCTCGCCCTGGGGCTGGCGGTCCTGCGTACCCCCGCCCGGCCCCGGCAGCGGTGACCGCCGAGGTCGGCCGGGCACGCCCCCCACAGCGATGATCTTGCTCTTGGTGGCACTGTCGGCGGTCGAGAGTGCCACTGGGAGCAAGATCATCCGGTGGGGAGCCCCGGTCGGCCCGCTACTCGCGGTGGCGGCGGGCCGGGCGGACGGGCTCCAGCACCGCCAGGCACTCCACGTGGTGGGTCATCGGGAAGGCGTCGAAGGCGCGGAACTCCGTCAGCCGGTACCCGGCCCGATCGAACGAGGCCAGGTCGCGGGCGAGCGTGGCGGGGTCGCAGGAGACGTAGGCGACCCTGCGCGGGCGCGTCCCGGTCAGGGAGCGCACCACCTCGGCGCCCGTACCGGCCCGGGGCGGGTCCAGGACGACCACGTCGGCGTGCACGTCCGCCCACTCGCGCAGCTGGGCGGCCACGTCACCCTGCTCGATGCGCACCTGCTCCATGTCCCTGAGGTTGTACCGGGCGTCGCTCACGGCCTGGACGCCGCTCTCCACACCCATGGCGCGCCCCTCGGGGCCCACCGCCTCGGCCAGAGCACCGGTGAACAGGCCCGCGCCGCAGTACAGGTCCAGGGCGGTCTCACCGGGCTTGGGCTCCAGGGCCTCCATCACGGCGGCCGTGAGGACCTCCGCGGCGGCCGGGTGCACCTGCCAGAAGCCGCCGGCGCTGACGCGGTACTCGCGGCCGTTCGCGTTCTCGCGCACGCCCCGGCGCCCGCGCACCTGCTGGACGCGGCCTCCCTTGAACCGGCGCAGCACCGCGCTGGAGGTGCCCAGCTCGGGAAGGTTGTTCAGTCTGGCCCCGGTGGGGGTGACGACGACGGCGCGGTCCGCGCAGGCGGACGAGGCGACCGCCTCCACGTCACGGACGCCCTCCCACTTCACGTCGGTCACGCCGAGCTCGGCCACACCGGGGTGGGCGATCAGGCAGCGGTCGACGGGCTCGATGTCGTGGGAGCGGTGGCGGTGCAGTCCGGCGCGGCCCTCGGAGTCCACGGCGAAGCGCACGCGCGTGCGCCAGCCCAGGCCGTCGGGGGTGCCGGGCAGCTCCTCCACCACGACCTCGCGGTCGATCCCGGCGATGCGGCTCAACTGGTCGGAGACGACCTTGGCCTTGAGGGCGCGCTGGGCCTCCGGGGAGACGTGCTGCCAGTCGCAGCCGCCGCACTTGCCCGGTCCGGCGAAGGCACAGGGGGCCTCGACCCGGTCGGGGGAGGCGGTGAGGATCTCCACGGCGTCGCCGCGGAGGAAGCGGGAGGTCATCTCGGTGACGCGGACGCGGACCCTCTCACCGGGCAGGGCGTGGCGTACGAAGACCACCTGCTCGCCGTGGCGTCCCACGCACCAGCCCCCCTGCGCGACGTCGTCAACAGTGAGTTCGAATTCCTGGCCGGTCATGATGTGGTGTCCTCAAGGTGGTGGGTCGCTTCTGGGTGACCCTGCGCGCACAGCCACCAACCATTCCCAATCTACCGGCCTCGACACACCATCCGTGCTGCTTCGTGTCCGGGCCGTCGGCGCCGGGGCCGACGCGCGTGGCGGAGGAGTCTGTGCCAAGGTGGGACCAGGCACGCGCGGCGTGCGTGACGGTCGGCTATCTCGACGGGAGTGCGGGCGAGGTGCACATCGTGATCATGGGGTGCGGCCGGGTGGGTTCCACCCTGGCGCACACCCTCGTGGACCTGGGGCACACGGTGGCGGTGATCGACCAGGACCCCGAGGCGTTCCGGCGCCTGCGCGGCTCCGTGTCCAAGCACGCCGTCCGTGGCGTGGGCCACGACCGGGAGGTCCTGCTCTCCGCCGGGATCGACCGGGCCGGAGCCTTCGCCGCGGTCAGCAACGGTGACAACTCCAACATCATCTCCGCGCGGGTGGCGCGCGAGGCGTTCGGGGTCGAGCACGTGGTCGCGCGGATCTACGACCCCCGCCGCGCGGAGGTCTACCAGCGTCTGGGCATCCCCACCGTGGCGACGGTGCGGTGGACGGCCGACGCGATCCTGCGCCGCATGGTGCCGGGGGACGGACGGCTCACCGTGGGCCCGGAGTGGCAGGACGCGTCCGGGACCCTGGCGATGAACGAGCTGACCCTGCCTCCGGGGTGGGCGGGGCGCCGCGTCGCCGACCTGGAGGAGCGGGTGCCGATGCGGGTGGTCTACCTGACCCGTCGGGGACGGATCGTCCTCGCCCGTTCCGGCGATCCTCTGGAGGAGGGCGACGTCCTGCACGTGGTCGCCCACGGCCGGGACCTGGACGGGCTGTCCGGGCGGCTGCACGACGACGAGACGGGGCGTGGGTGAGATGCGGATCGCCATCGCGGGAGCCGGGAGCGTGGGCCGCTCCATCGCCACGGAACTGGCGGGCAGCGGCCACGACGTGCTGCTGATCGACCGGGACACCCGGGCCATCGGGGTGGACGACCTGCCCCAGGTGGAGTGGCTGCTGGCCGACGCCTGTGAGCTGACCACCCTGGAGGACGCCCGGCTGGACGACTTCGACGTGGTGATCGCGGCCAGCAGCGACGACAAGGTCAACCTGGTCGTGTCCCTGCTGGCCAAGAACGAGTTCGGGGTGGACCGGGTGATCGCCCGCATCAACGACCCCGACAACGAGTGGCTGTTCAACGAGTCCTGGGGCGTGGACCTGGCGGTGTCCCCGCCGCGGCTGATCGCCGACCTGGTCGAGGGCGCCCCGGAGGAGGACCCGGACCAGGAGGGGAGCCTGCCGCCGCTGCCCGGGGCGGAGATCGCCGAGTCGGTGTTGCACGCCGAGAGCCCGTTCGCGGGCGGACCGGAGAGCGCCCTGACGGAGGCGCTGCCCGAGGGCGTGGCCCTGGTGGCGGTCGTCGGCCCCGGCGGGGTGCGCCCTCCCGACCCCGGAAGGGCCCTGTCCGTGGGCAACACGGTGGTGTTCCTGGCCGAGCCCGAGGCGCTGAGCACCCTGGAGGCCCTGATGGCGCCCCCGGACGAGGACCTCTAGCCCCGCACCGCACACTCCCGCCCCGTGCACCGTGGCCTCGCACCCGGAGCGGATCCCGAGCGCCGAGCCCCGGGCCGGACCCGTCCCCGGTGGGGGCGGGCGGTGCACAGGCTCCTGAAGGGGCGCCGGGCCGAACCGGCCGCCCCGGTGGTGGCCGGGTGGTGGCCGGACCGCTAGCTACGCCGGGGGCCGTCCTCCCCCCGGGCGGAGGTCCCCTCCTCGTACTCGTCCAGCGGGGTGCGCCCCCGGGCCAGCACCCACACCATGGCGGCGAACGCGGCGACCTGGAGCGGCCAGCCCATGGCGATCTTGGAGAGGCCGAGCAGGCCGAAGGTGTCGGCCCAGCCGTAGGTCTCGGCCATCCACAGCGGGTACTGCACGAGTACGCGGATCACGCAGGGCAGTACCAGCAGCCAGGTCAGGCGCGAGGCCAGGGAGAGCACGGCCGGGTTGGACCGCCAGGAGGTGAAGTCCTCCTTGTTTCCGATGAACGGGCCGATCATCAGCCCGATCGCGGGCCAGCGCACCAGCACCGACAGGCTCAGCACCACGGCGTAGACGGCGTTGTAGATGATGCCCGGCAGGAAGGCGTCGGCGGCGTTGCCGCTGCGCATCGCGAAGACGGCCGCGATGCCGATGCCGAACAGGCTGGTGAGCACGTACTGCACCGAGGAGCGCTGTAGGAGCCGGATCCCGCCCAGGAACAGGGCCGCGGCCACACCGAGGCCGATCGACAGCCTCAGCTCCGAGGTGAGGATGTAGGAGACGGTGAAGGCCAGGGTGGGCATGGCCGCCTCGACCATGCCGCGCTTGCCGCCCAGCGCCTTGGACAACTGGGAGCGCACGAGCGCCTCGACCGTGTCCTCGGTGACCGCCGGGGTGTCCCCGGCGCCCTCCCCGCCCGGCCTCCGCTCCGGGTCGGGAGCGTCGCCCCGGCCGTCCGCCGCCGCGGGTACCTCTTCCCGGTCGTCCGCCTCGGCCTTCGAGGCGGCCTCCTCGGCGGCCCGCTGCTGCTCAGTCATCCTGCTCCCGGTCCGGTTCGCTCGTGGGTGGTCGCGGTCTCGGCCGCCGCCGCACGGGGCCTCCCGCGCGGGTCCGCCCGCCATGATGCCCCAGACTATGCGACCTGTCACCACCTCCGTGTCACGGAGCGTGTCCGCGCGCCTGCGCTCCGCCCGTGTTCGCCGTGTTCGGACGGGGTTTCGCCGCACCGCCTCGCGTCCTCGGCCCGACCGCCCCGGCCGCCACGGCCGGGCCGAGGACCCTGGCGGTCACCCGGACGACTCCGTACGCTGGCGGCCAGAGCCGCCGGAGCCGAGAGCGAACGAGGATCCCCATGCAGCCGAGCACGTCCCCGAGACGGGACCACCTGGAGTTCGCCGCCGCCCTGGACCGGGTCCTGGCCCGGACCGGCGGGTCGCACGTGTGGTCGCCCCACTCGGTGGGCACGGTGCTGGGGCTGCTGGCCGCCGGGGCCTCGGGCCGCACCCTGGACGAGCTGGAGGCGCTGCTGGGCCCGGACACCAAGGGACAGCTGGAAGCCCTGGACGCGGCCGTGGACACCGGTTCCGACCCCGACCTGGCCACCCTGAACGGGCTGTACGTGCCCGCCGACCTGGAGGTCCTGCCGGACTTCGAGGCGCGGGTGCGCGGACGCGCCGGCGCCGAGGTGGGACGCGCCGACTTCGCACGCGACGCCGAGGGGGTGCGCTCCCGGATCAACGGCAAGGTCGCGGACGTGACCCGCGGCCTGATCAGGGAGCTGCTCCCGCCCGGCGGCGTCCGCCCCGACCTGCGGATGCTGCTGGTCAACGCGCTGTGGGTGAAGGTGGTCTGGCCCGATCCCTTCGACCCCGCGCAGACCCGCGCCAGGACCTTCCACACCCCCGACGGGAAGAGGAGGGTCCCCACCATGCACCGGTCGGCCCGCCTGCCCCACGCACAGGCGCGGGGATGGAGCATGGTGAGCCTGGAGGGCGACCACGAGCTGGTCCTGGACGTGCTGCTGCCCGACGGGCGGACCACCGCTCCCCCGCCGGTGTCCGCCGAGGTGCTCGCGGACCTGTACCGCGAGCGCTCCTCCCAACAGGTCGAACTGACCCTGCCCCGCTTCCGGGTGGAGACCGACACCTCCCTGCTCGAACCGCTGGCGGCCGTGGGCGTGCGCCGGATGGCCACGGACGAGGCCCGTTTCGACGGGATCAGCCCGGAGCCGCTCAGGGCCGACGAGATCCTGCACCAGTCGGTGCTGAGGGTGGACGAGAAGGGGGCCGAGGGCGCCGCCGCCACCGCCGTGATGATGCTCCGGGCGGCGTTCACGCCCACCAGGCCGGTCCGGTTCACGGTGGACCGGCCGTTCGTGTTCGTGCTGCGCCGCCGGGAGTCGGTCCTGTTCCTGGGCCGCGTCACCGACCCGGTGGATCCGGGTCCGGCCGCCTGAGGCCGGGCGGCCGGGTCCCCTCATCCGGTTTCCGGGGTCCCAGGTCCCGCCTCAGGTCTCGAACACCTCGAAGGCGGTGGCGAGCGGGACGCCGGCCCACTCCCCGGAGCGGGCCGCGGCCCGGGGCAGGAAGGCCTTCTGGTCGAACCCGGACAGATTGGACAGGTAGACCTCGTGGGCGTCCAGTGAGGCCACGCCCGCGGCCAGGTCGTCCTCGCCCAGCTCCACGTAGTGGGTGGCCCGGGGCGAGGCGCCGAAGGCCACGAAACGCACACCCGACCACGGCCGGAGCCCCTCGTCCAACTGCTCGCGGAACACCCACCGGTTGGCGGCGTCGCGGACCGCGTCCAGCAGGGCCGGGCCGAGCACCCGGTGGTCGGCGTGGTTGAACCCGTTCGCGCCCGGGAAGTGGTCGCGGAAGTTGATGGAGACGACCACCTCGGGCCGGTGGCGCCGGATCGCGGCGGCGAGCGCGGCACGCAGCGGCAGCCCGTACTCCAGGGTGCCGTCGGGGAAGTCCAGGAACTCGACGGTGGCGGCGCCCACGGCCGCCGCCGACGCGCGCTGCTCGGCCATGCGCAGCGGCGCGCACTCCTCGGGGGCCATGCCGTCGATGCCCGCCTCGCCCTTGGTGACCAGCAGCTCCACCACGTCCTTGCCCTGGCCGGTCCACCGGGCGATCGCGGAGGAGCTGCCGAACTCCAGGTCGTCGGGGTGGGCCACCACCGCCAGGGCGCGCTCCCAGTCCTCCGGGAGCGGCCGGGGCACGCTGTTCTCCGTCGTCTGTGTCATGGAGCACAGACTACGGAAGGAGCGCGTGCCCCCGGCGCGTTCTCGGCGGGGCGGGTGTCAGGACTGCCCGGAACCGTTCGGGGTGCTGCCGGACCGGCCGGGCTGACCGCCGGGCGCGGCCCCGTTGGGCGAGCGGCCCGCGTTGCCGCTCTGGGCCGCCTGCTGGGCGGCGCGCGTCTTGGCCGCCTGGGCCATCTGCTCCTGGATCTGCTTGGGCACGGTGATCGGCAGCAGTTCGTTCGGGGGCACCGGCTGGTCGCCGCGCACCACCACGATGTCGGCGAAGAGCTGCTCGACCTCGGACATCACCTCGGGCTTGGACGCGCCGTCGCCGCGGATCACGCCGCGCAGCACCCAGCGCGGACCGTCCACGCCGATGAACCGCACCCGCTGGGCGAGCTGCTTGCCGTCCTCGGTCTTGCGGCCCTTGACCGGCACCAGGGCCCTGAGCTCGGGGCCGAAGGTGCCTTCGTGGTCCTCGACCTTGCCGCCCTGTTTGACGACCTGCTCGCGCAGCTCCTCGCGCATCTCGTCCCACAGGCCGGAGGACTTGGGCGCGGCGAAGGGCTGCACCTGTAGCGCGCTCTTGTCCCGCATCATGGTCACGCCGATGATCTTCTGCTTGCCCTGGGCGTCCTGGGCGACGTTGACCTGGATCTCGGCGCCCTGCGCCATGGGCAGGAGCATGCTCCCCAGGTCCATCCGTTTGGCCTCGGGGACGTCCTCGGCGGAGTCCCACGGCCCGGTGGCGCGGTAGCGGTCGGCCTCCTTGGCCGGCTGCTCCGTGGGGCGCTCCGGCTCGATCTCGTTGCCGAAGGAGACCGCTCCGGCGGCGCCCTCACGTCTGGGAGCGGCCTCCGTCCCCGTACTCTCGGTCTTCGCGTCCCGCTTCTTGCGGCGGCGTCCGAACACGCCTTCACCTCTTCGCTTTGCGTTGGTCCCGGGATGACACCGGGGATTGGGGCGCCGTCACCTCTGTGCGGCGTGGCCCCCGGTCGAACCGAAACCGCCCGTTCCCCGGGGCGACTCCGGCAGGGAGTCCGCCTCGACGAACACCGCGTGTTCGACGCGCTGGATGACCAGTTGCGCGATCCGGTCGCCCCGGGACAGTTTCACCGGGGTGTCCCTGTCGGTGTTGAGCAGGGTCACCCTGATCTCACCCCGGTACCCGGCGTCGACCGTGCCCGGCGCGTTGACGATCGTGAGCCCGCAGCGCGCGGCCAGGCCCGAGCGCGGATGCACGAAGGCCGCATACCCCTCGGGGAGGGCGATCGCCAGGCCGGTGGGGACCGTGACCCGCTCACCGGGGTCCAGTACGGCGTCGACCGCGGTGTACAGGTCCGCGCCCGCGTCACCGGAATGAGCGTAGGCGGGCAGGGGGAGGCCGGGGTCCAGGCGGTGGACCGTGACAGGGATCCGTCCGCCTTCCAGGGATGTGGTACTCACATTGGCCGAGCCTATCGTTTCCCGGACTCCGGACCGGTGTCCAGCGCCGCCGGTTCGCGAAGCGGGGCGGCACCGGATTCCTCCGGCGCCGCCCCGGTGCCCGCTTCGGGGCTTCGACTACTCCTCGACGGACTCGGGCAGGGTCACCTCGACGGTGAGCTCGGCGTCGTCGGTGGCGTGGAAGTCGATCCCGGCGGCTCGGCCCGCGGCGGCGAGGTCGCCGCTGGCGGCGCGTGCGGCCTCGACCCGCTTGCCCGCCACCCTGACGCGCTCGACCTCGGCCCGCATGGACAGCTTGGCCTCGGACTTGGCCTTGCGCACGGCGCGCAGCACCTCGGCGGTCGCGGCCAGGACGGCCGGGTCCCCGTCGGCGGCCGCGGCGCGGTACTCGGCCGTCTCGGGCCAGCGCTGTGCGTGGACTGAGCCCTCCCGCCACCAGCTCCAGACCTCCTCGGCCACGAAGGGCACGAAGGGCGCGAAGAGCTTGTGCAGGGCGCCCAGGGCGATGAGCAGCGCGGTGCGGGCGGAGGCGCCCTCAGCGGAGTCCACGTCGTAGGCGCGGGTCTTGACCAGCTCCAGGTAGTCGTCGCAGAAGTCCCAGAAGAAGCGCTCGGTGCGCTCCAGCGCCCGGGTGTGGTCGTAGGCGTGGAAGGCGGCGGTGGCGTCCTCCACGACGTCGGCCAGCGCGGCCAGCATCGACCGGTCCACCGGCTGGGTGACCCGCGCGGGGTCGGACGTGGCGCCCTCACCCGCCACGGACATGACGAACTTGCTGGCGTTGAGGATCTTGATGGACAGCCTGCGGCCGACCTTCATCTGGCCCTCGTCCATGGCGGTGTCGGTGCCCAGCCGCCCGCTGGCCGCCCAGTACCGGACCGCGTCGGAGCTGTACTTCTCCAGCAGCGCCAGCGGGGTGACGACGTTGCCCTTGGACTTGGACATCTTCTTGCGGTCCGGGTCCAGGATCCAACCGGAGATGCCGGTGGTGCTCCAGGGCAGGGTGCCGTTCTCGAAGTGGGCACGGACCACGGTGGAGAACAGCCAGGTGCGGATGATGTCCTGGCCCTGCGGCCGGTAGTCCATGGGGAAGACCCGGGCGTACAGGTCCGGGTCGCGCTCCCAGCCGGAGGCGATCTGCGGGGACAGCGAGGAGGTCGCCCAGGTGTCCATGACGTCGGGGTCGCCCATGAAACCGTTCGCCCGCCCGCGCTGGTCCTCGGTGTAGCCCTCGGGCGCCTGCGAGCTGGGGTCGACGGGCAACTGGTCCTCGGCGGGCACGATGGGCTCGTCGTAGCGCGGGTTGCCGTCGGCGTCCAGCGGATACCAGACGGGGAAGGGGACGCCGAAGAAGCGCTGGCGGCTGATCAGCCAGTCGCCGTTGAGCCCCCCGACCCAGTTCTCGTAGCGGGCGCGCATGTGCTCGGGGTGCCAGGTGAGCTCGCGGCCGCGCTGGATGAGCCGCTGGCGCAGGCCCTCGTCCCGCCCGCCGTTGCGGATGTACCACTGGCGGGTGGTGACGATCTCCAGGGGCTTGTCGCCCTTCTCGTAGAACTTCACCGGGTGGGTGATCGGCGCGGGCTCGCCCACCAGGTCGCCGCTCTCGCGCAGCAGGGCCACGGTGCGCTCGCGCGCGGTGTGGACGGTGGCGCCGACGAGCGTGTCGTAGGCCTCGCGGCCGGGCCCGCTCTCCAGGCCCCGGGGCGGGTCGGCGATGATACGCCCGTCCCAGCCGATGATGGGTCGGGTCTCCAACTGGAGCTCGCGCCACCAGGTGACGTCCGTGGTGTCGCCGAAGGTGCAGATCATGGCGATGCCCGACCCCTTCTCGGGGTCGGCGAGGCGGTGCGCCCTGACCGGGACCTCGACACCGAAGACCGGCGTGCGCACGGTGGTGCCGAACAGGTCCTGGTAGCGCTCGTCGTCGGGGTGGGCGACCAGGGCGACGCAGGCGGCCAGCAGCTCGGGGCGGGTGGTCTCGATGTGGACCGGGGCGCCGTCGGGCTTGTGGAAGGCGACCTTGTGGTAGGCGCTGGGGCGCTCGCGGTCCTCCAGCTCGGCCTGGGCGACGGCGGTGCGGAAGGTGACGTCCCACAGGGTGGGGGCCTCGGACATGTAGGCCTCGCCGCGGGCCAGGTTGCGCAGGAAGGCGCGCTGGGCGGCGGCGCGGGAGTTGCCGTCGATGGTGGCGTAGGTGTGGCGCCAGTCCACGCTCAGCCCCAGACGGCGCCAGATGGACTCGAAGACCTTCTCGTCCTCGGCGGTGAGCGTGTCGCACAGCTCGATGAAGTTGCGCCGGGAGACGGGGATCTGCCGCTTGGGGTCGGGCTTGGCGGGCGGCTGGAAGTCCGGGTCGTAGGGGACCGAGGGGTCACAGCGCACGCCGTAGTAGTTCTGGACGCGGCGCTCGGTGGGAAGGCCGTTGTCGTCCCAGCCCATGGGGTAGAAGACGGCCTTGCCGTTCATGCGCTGGAAGCGCGCGACGGTGTCGGTGTGCGTGTAGGAGAACACGTGGCCGATGTGCAGCGAACCCGAGACCGTGGGCGGCGGGGTGTCGATGGAGTAGACGTCCTCGCGGCTGCGCGTGCGGTCGAAGTGGTAGACGCCGGACTCATCCCATACGTCGACCCACTTCGCCTCGATACCGTCCAGCGAAGGCTTGTCGGGCATGCGGAAGGAATGAGAGCGGTTGGTCATGGGGGCAATGGTAATGCTCTTCGGACCGTGATCGCTCCGGGTTCCCGGCCCTCACCCGGGGGTCGGGAACCCCGCCCCGCGGCGCCGGCGTGCGGGGTTGGCCCGCGCGTTCGGAGAGCGGGCATGAAAGTATCTCCCCGTACGGACGGGAGGGTGTGCGCCGTACGCGCATCCTCGTCCACCCCAACGGAAACGGTGAAGGATTCGATGGCTAAGAAGGACGGCGGTGACATCGTCCCCGCGCTCATCGGTGTCGCGTCCGGGCTCGCGGCGCAGTTCGTCATGCGCAAGGCGCTGAACTTTACCTGGGCCCGTGTGACGGGTGAGGAGCCGCCCACGGACGTGGACTCCCCCGACATCAGCCTCGGCCGCGCGCTGAGCTGGGCCGTGATGGCCGGTGTCGGCACGGAGGTGGCCCGGGTGCTGGCCGTACGCGCCGCCCGCGCGAAACTGGTCGGTGCCGGTCCCGAGGAACTGGACATCTGACACCGGGACCCGCACCGCGCCCATGACGACGGCGGGCGGCCGACCGCACCGGGGTGTGGTCGGCCGTCCGCCGTCGTTTCCGCGCCGCTCCCGGGTGGGGAGCCGCGGCAGGGGGTGCTAGGCGCGTCCGCGGACGCGCCTGGACGCGGTGGTGTCCGCCCGCGCGGGCGGAAGCCGGCGGGACGGGACCGGTTCAGGGGCCGTCCCGTCCGCTCAGACGCACTCCTTGCAGACCAGCTGGCCGGCACGCTGCTCGGCGAGCTGGCTGCGGTGGTGTACCAGGAAGCAGCGCGAGCAGGTGAACTCGTCGGCCTGGCGCGGGAGCACGCGCACCGCGAGTTCCTCGCCCGACAGATCGGCACCGGGCAGTTCCATGCCCTCGGCTACCTCGTCGGGGTCGACGTCGATCGTGCCGGTGCCCTTGTCCACGCGCCGCGCCTGCAGCTCCTGGAGGCTGTCCTCGTTGATGTCCTCGTCAGTCTTGCGCGGGCTGTCGTAGTCGGTGGCCATCTCTGCTAACTCCATCCCCCTCGTTCAGTGCCTCGTCGCGCGGGTGTAACGCTTGAGAGACCTTCGTTTGTGCCCGATTCGGCCGATGAGTTTTCCCGATGTCGGCGGACCGTGTCCCCTCCCGGGTCACCATCCACAGGTCAGCAGTACTTTTACGGGTCCGTGACCGGAGACGGCCACGCGCGGCTACCGCCCAAGGATCGGTCCCCCTGTGTACTACCCAACGCCGGGCGCCTCGTAGACCTGGAAGACCCGCTTCACCCATTCGGGACAAAACGCGGATTGCTTCCCATGAGTGGGCGAAAACCAGGACATGCCCACGTCAGGAGGCATTCTCTCCGGGTCCACGCCCGGGGAAGCATACACACCCGAGTCCGGCCCCCGTGACACGGGTGGGCGTGTCTTCGGACACGTATAGATACCACGAAGTACGGCAGAACGCAGCCTGGCCCCGTGGGGCCGGGTTCTGTCCGGTGGACCGGTCCTGTGCCGCCGGGGGTGGCGAGGGCGCCGACGGGGTTCTGGAGGATTCGTAGGTGGGGCTGCGAGGAACGAGCCGCCATACCGGAGGATCCGAAGGTTCCCGTACCCGCGGCGCCCGAGCACGAGGCGAAGCGCAGCGGAGCCTCAAAGACGACACAGCGAGGCCGCCGACGGGGTTCTGGAGGATTCGCAGGTGGGGCTGCGAGGAACGAGCCGCCATACCGGAGGATCCGAAGGTTCCCGTACCCGCGGCGCCCGAGCACGAGGCAAAGCGCAGCGGAGCCTCAAAGACGACACAGCGAGGGCGCCGACGGGATTCTGGAGGTCCCGCAGGTGCGCCCGCGAGGAACGAGCAGGCGCACCGCAGGGACCGAAGGTTCCCGTACCCGCGGCGCACGAGCACGAGGCGAAGCGCAGCGCAGCCTCAAGGACAACACAGCGGGGCCGCCGGAGGCCCCGCGGGTGCGTCCGTGAGGTACGGGCGGGCGCACCGCGGGGACCGAGGACTCCCGTGCCCGCGGCGTCCGGGTACCAGGCGAGGCGCAGCGCGGCCTCAAGGAAGCACGGCCTAGTCCGGGACGGGAAGGCAGACGGTGACGACGAGACCGCCCCCGGAACGCGGCCAGGCGGTCATCACACCCCCGTGCGCGCGCACCACCGACCGGACGATGGACAGCCCCAGGCCGGCGCTGCGGCCCGAGCCGACCCTGTCGCCGGAGCCGCGGCGGAACGGCTCGAAGAGCCCCTCGATCTCGTAGGCCGGGATGACCTTGCCGGAGTTCTCCACCTGGACCGCCGGCATGCCCTCGTACATGCCGCTGCGAACGGTGATGTCACCGTCCCGGACGTTGTACTTGAGGGCGTTCTCCACGAGGTTGCCCACGAGCCGCTCCAGCAGGACGGGGTCGCCGACCACGGGGGCGGGACGCAGGTCCTGGCGCAGGTTCAGGCCCGACCCGGACAGCTCGCCCTCCAACTGGCTGAGCACCGTCCCGGCGACCTCGCCCAGGTCGACCCTGGCCCGGACCTCCAGCTCGCGGTCGCTCCTGGCGAGGAAGAGCAGGCCGTCGATGAGGCGTTCGTGGCGTGCGTTGGTCTCCAGCAGGGTCTGTCCGACGCTCTTGAGGTCGGGGGAGACGTCGGGGGCGCTGAGCGCCACCTCCAGCAGGGTCCGGTTGATCGCCAGGGGTGTGCGCAGCTCGTGTGAGGCGTTGGCCACGAAACGGCGCTGGCCGTCGAAGGCGCGGTCCAGACGCTCCAGCATGCCGTCGAAGGTGTCGGCGAGCTCACGGATCTCGTCGTCGGGCCCCGACAGGGCGATGCGCTCGTGCAGGGAGCGCTCCGACAGGCGGCGGGCGATGCGGGTGATCTTCTGTAGCGGGGACAGCGCCCTTCCGGCCACCGCGTACCCCAGGGCGACCGCGAGCAGGCCCACCAGGAACAGCGCGAGCAGGGAGAACCGGGTGACGTGGGTGAGGACCTCGTCGATGAGGTAGCGGTGGGTGATCAGCTCCGAGGCGGTGTCCTCGTCCAGGAGCGCGTTGAGCAGGACCGCGACGATCAGGTAGTTGACCAGGACCAGGACCGAACCCGCCGCGAAGAAGAGCATCCCGTAGATGAGGGTGAGCCGTGCGCGCAGGCTGAGGTTGTCGGTGAAGCGGTGTACCCGCTCGGCTGCGGCCGAGCGCTCCCCGTCCTCGGGCACGGCGGCGTTCAGGCGCCGCCACGTACCGGTGTCGGCGGGCCGGGCGGGCTCCCCGCGTTCCGGTTCGGAGCGGTCCGACGGTGTCACAGCCGGTACCCCGCGCCGGGGATGGTCTGGATGACGGGAGGGTCGCCGAGCTTCTTGCGCAGGGTCATGACGGTCACGCGGACGACGTTGGTGAAGGGGTCGGCGTTCTCGTCCCAGGCCTTCTCCAGCAGCCCCTCGGCGCTGATCACCGTTCCCTGGGCGCGCATGAGCACCTGCAGGACGGCGAACTCCTTGGGCGTGAGGGGGATCTCGCGGCCGTCGCGGTGCACACGGTGGTTGGCCGGGTCGAGGGTGATGCCGTGGCGCTCCAGGACCGGGGGCAGCGGGGGCACGGACCGGCGGCCCAGGGCGTGTACCCGGGCGATGAGCTCGGCGAAGGCGAAGGGCTTGGCCAGGTAGTCGTCGGCGCCGATGGTCAGGCCCTCGACCTTGTCCTGGACGCCGCCGGAGGCGGTGAGCATCAGGATGCGGCCGTTGTAGCTCTCCTGGACGAGGGTGCGGGCGACCTCGTCGCCGTGGACACCGGGGAGGTCGCGGTCGAGTACGACCACGTCGTAGTCGTTGACCGCGGTGTGCTCCAGCGCGGTGTCCCCGTCGTAGACCACGTCCACCGCCATCGCCTCGCGCCGCAGTCCGACTGCCACCGCGTCGGCCAGGACCTGTTCGTCTTCGACCACGAGTACGCGCACGTTGTCCTTCTCAAGCATGGGTCGGGAGAGAGAGGGGGGCCGCTGCCGGCGCATCCCCCAACACACCGGCAGCGGCGTTCTTGGTCCCGGCCGCGTCATCCGTTGTCCCACAGCCGGGGTAAGGAGACGGTAAACCCGTCGCGGCGGTTCCGTGAACCTGGCCGCTCTCCTCGCCCCGTGCGGACACGGGCGCCGAACCGGGAGCTTCACTGCTCCCCTGAGCGCGGGGAGTCGCTGCCGGCGAATCCCCCAACCGTCGGCAGCGACTTAACCCCGCACGTCTCAAATCTGACACATCAAGAATAAGAAACAAGTAAGCAGCAAGCCCTCACGGGCAAATGTGTCATGTGACACCCTTGCCCGCTGCTTGGCCGTCCCACACCCCGCCCGGTCCGGACGGCCGGCACGCGCACCCCCGCGCAGGCCCCCGCGGCGGGGTCCTCCCCCGGTGCGGGGCCGGCCGCGGAGGAGGTCACGGAAGGATTTCGTCCGGGGGTGGGGGTTTGGCGAGGATCACGGTGCGGTACAGGTAGAAGATGCGCGCGTGGACACCGGCCCCGGGCCGGACCGCGACGCGCACGCATGTCACAGGGACGTGACTACTTCGATCATGCACACGCCGCGGCGTGCGCGGACGGATTCCGCACCGGTACACGGCCGTGTTCCGGTGCCTACCCCTGGAAGAGGTGCAATGGGCGAGTTCCTCGCGGAGATCAAGGTCCGCATCAACGAGACCTACCGGTCGTTCCAGGCCGCTCAGGCCGAGGGGGACGACTTCCTCGCCGACACGCATGCGTCGGAGCTGGAGGACCTTTACCGCATCGCGGCTCGCAACGGCGTCAACACCTGCGCCTAGCTGACGGAAGGGCGCGGTGGGACCTGGCCTCCCACCGCGCCCTTCCGTGTGTCCGGGCCCGGACGCGCGTCCGGGCCCGAGACGTGCGGGACCGGCCCGCCTCAGCCGTCGGTGTCGGCTCCCAGCGGCTCCAGGAGCTCCTGCAGGGCCTCGTAGAGCTCCGGGCGCCCGGCGATGACCAGGTCCTCGCCGGGCGGCCTCCCGTGCAGTCCTCCCACGCGCAGGCCGGCCTCACCGGCGACCAGGCCGGGGGCGGCCCAGTCCCAGACGTGGAGCCCGCGCTCGTAGTAGGCGTTGACACGTCCCGAGGCCAGTCCGACCAGGTCCACGGCCGCCGAACCGCCGCGCCGGATGTCGCGGACGCGCGGGATCACCTCCAGCAGGACCCTGGCCTGGTGGACCCGGCGCTCGGAGCGGTATCCGAAGCCCGTGGCGACCAGGGCCTGCTCCAGCGGCACCGCGGGCGGGGCCTGGAGGGTCCGGCCGTTGAGGCGCGCGCCCCCGCCGAGCACCGCCTCGTACATCTCACCGCGCCGGGGGACGTTCACCGCGGCGGCCACGACCACACCGTCGACCTCGGCGGCGATGGACACTGCCCAGTCGTGGTGGCCGTACAGGTAGTTGACGGTGCCGTCGATGGGGTCGACGACCCAGCGCACCCCGCTGGTGCCGCTCCCGTCACCGGCCTCCTCACCGCCCTCCTCGCCCAGGACGGCGTCGCCGGGGCGCTCGGCCAGCAGGCGTGTCCGGATGAGGTCCTCGGTGGCCTGGTCCATCTTGGTGACGACGTCGGTGGGGCTGGACTTGGTGTCGAGCACGGTGATGCCCGCCTGTCCCTCCCTGGCGAGTTCCCCCGCCTCCGTCGCCACCCTCACGGCGAGGTCGCGCAGGCTCTCCCGGTCGGATGCGGCGTCGGTGGTACTCACTGGATGTCCTCCCTGTCGTGGCGCGGTGCCGTGCGGGACGCCCCGCACGCGGGTCCGGGCCGGGTGCCCCCGTGGCACCCGGCCGTGTCACGGGCGGCTCAGAGCAGGCCGGGCCTGTTCCACTCCTTGCCGTGCACATGGTGATCGAGGAAGGCGAAGACCGTCTCGTACCAGATCCGGGCGTTGCCGGGGCTGAGGATCCAGTGGTTCTCGTCGGGGAAGTACAGGAACTTGGCGTCCACCTCGTGCAGCAGCAGGTCGCGCCACAGGCGCAGGCCCTCGGAGATGGGCACCCGGTAGTCCTTGTCCCCGTGGATGACGAGCATCGGGGTACGGATCTTGTCGGCGTGCAGGTGCGGCGAGTTCAGGGTGTAGCGCTCGGGGCGGTCCAGCGGGGTGCCGAACTCGTGCTCCCACACCGGCGGGTGGTCGGTGGTACCGCTGAAACCGTCCAGGCCCCACAGGGAGGCGTGGGAGACGATGGCCCGGAACCGGTCGGTGTGCCCGGCGATCCAGTTGGCCATGTAGCCGCCGAAGGAGCCGCCCATCATGGCGGTGCGCTCGGCGTCGACGTCCTCGCGCGCCTCGGCCGCGTCGGTGATGGCCATGACGTCGGCGAAGGTGCGCGGCCCCCACCTGCCCCACGCGCGGCGGAGCATGTCCTGCCCGTAGCCGGTGGACAGGGCGGGGTCGGGCAGCAGGACGGCGTAGCCGCGCGCGGCGAGCAGCCACGGGTTCCAGCGCCAGGACCAGCCGTTGAAGCTCATGTAGGGGCCGCCGTGGACCCAGAGCATGAGCGGGGAGGGGGACTCGGCCGAGGCCTCCTCGGGCAGCACCAGCCAGGCGCGGACACGGGTGCCGTCGTCGGCGGTGGTCTCGATCTCGGTGAGGGTGCCGGGCATGGTCAGCTCGGACCCGGGCGTGCGCAGGTACTCGGGCCGCCCGTCGGCGGCGTCGGCGGCCAGGCGCACGGGCGCGTGCGGGGCGTCCCAGGCGTCGCGCAGCGCGTACACGTACCGGCCGTCGGGGGACGGGTTGAGGCTGCTGTAGGCGCCATGGTCGCCGGTGAGGCGGGTGACCGCGCCGTCGGCCAGGTCGATCCGGAAGACGGGGCGGCGACCGTTCTCGTCGGCGGCGACGAACACCGCTCCGGAGTCGGCGGCCCAGGCGAGGTCGCGCGGCCACAGCTCGTGTCCGGGGAGCAGGTCGCGGCCCCGGCCGGTGGCCAGGTCGACGAGCCAGACGGTCTCGTCGCGGGGTTCGCCGTCGTAGTCGCCCTCGAAGTCGCGCGAGAGCAGGACGTGGCGTCCGTCCGGGGAGACGAGCGGACCGCTGAACTCGTGGTCGGGGTCGGAGGCCAGGGTGCGGCGCTCGCCGGTGGCGGTGTCGATGGCGACGATGTCGGAGCGCTGGGAGCCACGGCCGACGGGCACCCGCCACTCGGTGATCAGCAGGGAGCCGTCGGGGGTGAGCGCGGCGCCGGCGCCCAGGAGGGCCGTCCCGGCGTCGGGGGTCAGGTCCCTGGGGTCGCCGAGGCGGGACTCGTCGTCGGCCGGAGGCTCGGCGACGAGGTGGCGGGGGTGGTCCGGGCCGATGTCGCTGTCCCAGGAGCGGACGGGCAGCGTCTCGTGGAGGATGGCGGTGACCCCGGCCTCCTCGCGGGCCTTGCGGGCCTCCTGGTCGGCCTCCTCGTCCGTGCTGCGCGGAAGGGTGTCGCAGGTGAGGGCGACCAGCCCGGAGTCGCGGGCGACGGTGAAGGAGCCGATGCCCCCGGGACGGGAGGCGACCTGGCGGGCCTCGCCGCCGTCGGCGGGCAGCAGCCACAGGGAGGCCCCGGCCCTGTCCTCGGCCTTGGTCTCGGGGCCGGGGCGGCCGCTGGTGAACAGGACCGAGCCGTCGGGCAGGAAGCCGACCCCGCCCTCGCCCTTGGCTGAGCGGGTGAGGCGCCTGGGGGCGCGCCCTCCCTCGGTTTCGGGGAGGACGTCGATCTCCCACAGGGCGCCCCGGAAGGACTTGGAGTCGGGGGCGATGCCGCTGACGGGCGCGACCAGACGGGTTCCGTCCGGTGAGAGGCGCAGTCCGTTGACACGGCGGAGTCGGACGTACTCCGGCAGTTCATACCAGGAACGAACCAAGACACATACTCCTGAACGTCGACTTGTGATCTGGGCGGACACTGTCGGGCGGGGCCCGGGGCGACTGGATCCCTCGTCCACCCCCGGAGCAGCGTCAGCAGTGTTTACCCAGCTTCCCACACGCCGGATCGATGTGCTCGGCCTCACCCCCGCACAGCGGCTCCGGGGCGGGAGCCGCGAGGCCCCTCCCCTCCACCAGGATGGGCCCGGCGCGCGGTGGGACGAAAGCCCCTCCTCGAAGCTGTGGACGGTTCCCGGCCACCGTCCCGGGAACCGCCGCCTCAGGCCGGGCAGGAGCAGTCGGCGCACCGGGCGAGGGAGCTCAGGCGCCGGGGCTCCGACCGCTCCGTGTACTCGCGGACCAGGTCGGTCACCATGGACACGAACGCGGGGTGCGTGCCGGGGCTGAGCGCGCGCTCGTAGCCGATACCGAGCTTCTTGGCGGTCTCGCGGGCCTCCACGTCGAGGTCGAACTTGACCTCCATGTGGTCGGAGACGAAGCCGTGCGGGATCACGACCACGGCGGGCACGCCCTCGGCGGCCAGCTCCTCCATGCGGTCGTTGACGTCGGGCTCCAGCCAGGGCTGGCTGGGCGGGCCGCTGCGGCTCTGGTAGACGAGCTCGTGGGGGTACTCGCGGCCGAGCCGCTCCACCACCAGGCGCGCCACCTCCGCCAACTGGGCACCGTAGGCGCCCGCCGGCCCGAAGCCGTGGCCGGGACCGCCGCTGGCCTCGGCCATCGAGGTGGGAATGGAGTGCGCGGAGAAGAGCAGGCGCACGCCCTCGCGCTGCTCCGCGGGCAGGGCGGCCAGGGAGGCCCGGGTGTGCTCGACCAGCGGCTCGACGAATCCGGGGTGGTCGTAGAAGGGCCTGACGAGGTCCACCTCGGGGGCGTCCTCGCCCAGCGCCGCGCGGGCGCGGGCGACGTCCTCCTCGTAGGCGGTGCGGCTGGACCAGTTGCAGTACGCGGAGGTGGGCAGCGCCAGTACCCGGCGCACGCCGTCCTCCTTCATCCGGGCGAGGGTGTCGGTGAGCATCGGGGCCCAGAACCGGTTGCCCCAGTAGATCGGCAGGTCGATCCCGTTGGCGGCGAAGTCGTCGGTGACCGCGGCGAGCAGGTCGCGGCACTGCTGGTTGATCGGGCTCACTCCGCCGAAGAGGAAGTAGTGCTCGCCGACCTCGGCGAGCCGCTCCCGGGGGATGTTGCGTCCTCGGGTGACGTTCTCCAGGAACGGGATGACCTCGTCCTCGCCCTCCGGCCCGCCGAAGGAGATCAGCAAAAACGCGTCGTAGTAGCTCATACGCCTTATGAAACCAGCTCGTCCGCACCCGCCCACACGGCCTCCCGTGTCCGTGTCCTGTGGTCTTGGCCTCCTCCGTCCCGGGCCGCGCACCCGGTGCCCGGGCCTCTGGCCACACAAGTGACCGCTCGGTAATGTCACGGCATGACAGACGTGTTGTGGCACACATGGGCGGGCACCCACCAGGCCCGTCCCAAGCGCACGGCGGCCCCGGGAAGCACGGCGGAGGTCGCCGCGGCGGTCTCCTCGGCCGCCGACGAGGACCTGCGGGTCCGCATGGTCGGTACGGGGCACTCCTTCACCGACGTGGCCGTCACCGACGGCCTGCTCCTGTCCCCCACCTCCCTGACCCGGGTGCGCTCGGTCGACCCGGCGGAGGGCACCGCGACGGTCGAGGCGGGCCTTCCCCTGTGCGACTTCAACGACGTGCTGGCCGGACACGGTGTGGCCCTGGCCAACATGGGCGACATCGCCGTGCAGACCATGGCGGGCGCGGTGCAGACGGGCACCCACGGCACCGGCCGGGACGCGGGCGGCCTGGCGAGCCAGGTGGTCGGCATGGAGATGGTGCTCGCCGACGGCTCGGTGGTCGAGTGCTCAGCACAGCACGATCCGGACCTCTTCCACGCGGCGCGGGTCGGCCTGGGCGCCTTCGGCGTGGTCACCGCGATGACCATGGCGGTGCGCCCGGCGTTCCGGCTGCACGCGCGGGAGGAGCCGATGCGGCTGGAGGAGGTGCTGGAGCGCCTGCCCGAGCTGCGCGCGGACAACGACCACTTCGAGTTCTTCTGGTTCCCGCACACCGGCAACACCAACACCAAGCGCAACAACGTCAGCGCGGGCCCGGCCCGGCCGCTGCCGCCCTTCCGGGCGTGGCTGGACGACGAGTTCCTGTCCAACACCCTCTTCGACGGGGTCAACCGTGTGTGCCGGCGCTTCCCGGGCGCGGTGCCCGCGGTGAACCGGATCAGCTCGCGGGCGCTGTCGGCGCGCGACTACACCGACGCCTCGCACAGGGTGTTCGCCTCGGTGCGCGACGTGCGGTTCGTGGAGATGGAGTACGCGGTCCCCGCCGAGCACCTGGTGGACGTCCTGCGCGAGGTGCGGTCCGTCGTGGACCGGGGCGGGCACCGGGTGAGCTTTCCGGTGGAGGTGCGCTTCGCCCCGGCCGACGACGTGTGGCTGTCCACCGCCTACGGCCGCGACACCGCCTACGTGGCGGTGCACATGTACAAGGGGACCCCGTACGAGGCCTACTTCGCCGACGTGGAGGCGGTGTTCACCTCCGTGGGCGGGCGTCCGCACTGGGGCAAGATGCACACCCGGGACCGCTCCTATCTGGAGGGGGTCTATCCGAGGCTGGACGAGGCCCTGGCGGTGCGGGAGCGGGTGGACCCCGGGCGCAGGTTCGCCAACGCCTACCTGGAGCGCGTCCTGGACTGAGCGGCCGGGGCCCGCCCCCGACCGGCCACGCCCGTCGCGAGGGGGCGGGCGGGGCGGGACCGGTGCGCGGTCCCCGCGGGACCGGTGCGCGGGATCACTCCTCCGGAGGGGCGGGAGGCTCGGGCGCCGGAACGGCCTCCTCACCGCCCTGCCCGCCGCCCTGCCCGCCGGTCCCGGTGTCGGGGGCCTGCTCGACGGGACCCCCGGGTTCCTCGGCGGGCGGGCCGGTGGGCGCGGGGCTCGTCTCGGTGCCGCCGTCCTCGGGCGCCCCGGTCCCGGGTGCGGGCTCGGTCGGCTGGGCGGTGGCGGGGGGCTCGGTGGCGCCGGAGGTGCCGTCCTCTCCCTGTGGGGCCGGGTCCTCGGTGGCCTCACCGGTGGTGTCGGGGTCCTCGGACCCGCTCTCCTCGGCCGGGGGCGCGGAGGTGGTGCCGCCGAACAGGGTGGGTGCGGTGGCCTCGTCGGCGCCCCGGGTCCAAGAGGTCAGCGAGCGCCCGGTGAACAGCTCGAAGACCAGGATCACCAGCATGGCCAGGACGAACACCGCGACGGCCGGGACCACCATGGAACGCCATCCGCGCCGACGGCCGCCCCTCCCCCGGGCCCGCGGCCCGTCGTCGGCGCCGTCCGGGTCCGCAGCGTCCCGGCCGGCCACGAGGAGGTGCGCGGTGGTACCGGGGGCGTCGGCGCCCGTGGCGTCCGAACCCTCGGTGGGGGCATCGGTCTCGGCGACCTCACGCAGCAGTCCGGTCTCGGAGATCCCCTCGGGGAGCGGAGCGACCGCCGCTCCCGGCGCGTGCGGGACCGGTGGCCCGGTGCGGCCGGCGGTCCTGGCCCTTCCGGCCAGCTGCCGGGCCTGCTCGCCGCTGCGGGAGAACCAGTGCTGCAACAGCGGGCTGACGAGGGTGCTGAGCGCGGCCATGCCGGCGGCGCCGATGACGGTGCCGTACACGTTCAGGTAGGAGGCGGCGGTGGCCGCGGCCAGTGTCGCGCCGGCGGCTCCGGCGACCTGGGCCGCGCTCAGGTCGATCCGCTTCCTGCCGCGCTCCTCCTCCCCCTCCTCGTGGTCGTCGTGGTGTCCGGTCCGACCCATCCGGTCGTCCCCCTTCTTCGGGCGCGCACGGGCGCGGCTTCTTCGGGCGCACACAGGCGCGACGGGAACTGGCGAGAGCGGAATGGGCGTGTGGTGGGGCATACAGCCCCACAGGCCCCAACCTTCACATTTCGCTCATAGGCGGATAACCAAGGTTAAGGGCGACAACTTTCCGATAACGCCATCAACGAAGAAGCATCACTCTCCGGCGCGCGTCGGCGTGTCGGGTTGCGCTCCGGAGGACACCCCTGCTTGTGGAGCGGTCCGAGATCGGAGTTTTTCCCAGACCTGGGGGGATTCGAGGTGTGCGGGATACCATCACGGCGGAGACTTCGCGCGGGATCGGCGACATTCCCCCGCGATCGCTCCCGGTCGCCGAAGGGTCGGCGTGTCAAGATTGGCAAAGAAGCGACCGTGAGGGCTCCGGGACATCCGGGGCATCTCCCACCGCGGCACACGCCGCGGATCGGGAGGCGGGCACACAGTTCGGACATGCCGGGCGCGGTACTGGCCGAACAGTTGTCGGCCGACCAGACTTGGAGAACGCGGGGGTCGGTCGTGGGACCTACCCTCGACGGGACGCGAAAGGGAGGGCGATGCACGAGCTTCGCCTCGTGGCCGTGAGCGAGGACGGCACCTACCTGGTGCTCGCCAGCGCCGGCCGTGGAACCCGCTTCATGCTGCCCGTCGACGACCGCCTCCGAGCCGCAGTACGCGGCCAGTTCTCCCGGCTCGGCCAGTACGAGATCGAAGTGGAGAATCCGTTGCGCCCCAAGGAAATCCAGGCCCGCATCCGGTCCGGCGAGACCGCGGAGGCCATCTCCGAGATCTCCGGTATACCAATCGAGCGGGTCCGCTGGTTCGAGGGCCCCGTCCTCCAGGAACGCGAGTACATCGCCCAACAGGCCCAGCGCGCCAGCGTGCGCGCGCAGGGCGACGCCGTTCCCGGCCCCTCCCTGGAGGAACTGGTCACCAAGAGGATCGGTGCGCACCAACTGGAGACCGGCGACGCGGCGTGGGACTCGTGGAAGCGCGAGGACCGCTCGTGGCAGCTCAAGCTCGTCTTCATGGACGGTGGCGAGGAGCGCGTCGCCCACTGGCTCTACGAGCCCAGACACAACAGTGTGACCCCCGCCGACGAGGAGGCCGCGCTGTTCTCCTCGTCCGACCCCGTACCCTCCCCCGGCGCGAACGTGACGCCCTTCGCCCCGCGCCGTGCCGAGTCCGCCACCGACCTGCCCCGGATCGACGCCCAGTCGGCCGCCGAGCGCCGCCCCGACCACGCCGTTCCCCGCCGCCGCTCCTCCGACGTGTCCCCCGACGAGCCGTTGCGCCCCGCTCCGACGGGCCGCGCCGAGGACGACCGGTTCGGCGAGGCGCGTCCCGCGCCCGCCGAGTACCGCGACGCGGGCCGGATGGCCGAGCGCCACCCCCGGGAGGGGGAGTGGCGCTCGGAGCCGCGCGTGGAGCGGCCCGCCGAGCGTCCGGCGCCCCGTTCCGAGCCCGTCGACCAGCGCCGTCAGCGTCCGGAGCCCGTCGACCAGCGCCGCCGCCCCGAGCCCGAGCGGTGGCCCGAGCCCGAGCAGCGTCCCACCGCCTACACCGAGCCCATGGAGCGGCCCCGACGCCCCGAGCGCCGCCCGGCGCCGGAGTGGCCCCACGAGACCCGTCCCGCCCGGCCCGCGGAGCCCGAGGCGGCCCCACCGGCCGCCGAGGGCCCGGCCCAGCCGCGTCCGGCGCCCCGCCGCCGCAGGGCCACCATCGACCTCAACGACACCGGCACGCCGCGCCGCGCCGCGGAGCAGCCGCCCGCGGCCGCGGTCCCGGCCGCCGCCAACGGGGGCTCCGAGCACGCCGCGCCCAAGCGCAAGGGCCGTGGCCGCCGCGCCTCGGTGCCCTCGTGGGACGAGATCATGTTCGGTTCCAAGAAGGACGAGTAGGACCGGAGCAGGAGGGGGCGGCCGCGCCTCGGGGGCGCGGCCGCCCCTTCCGTGTGCCTCAGCCCCGTTCCCGGCCCCGGCCCTCCGGTTCCCGGCCCCGGCCCTCCGGTTCCCGGTCCCGGTCTCCCGGACCGGACGGCCCGGCACCGGCCAGGAACGGGCGCACCATCTCGGGGGTGACGCGCGCGGCGAAGGCCACCGACCCCGCCTGCGAGGCGTCCTGGGCGGTGTAGCCGCCCGCGCCCGCGCCGACCGTGACCTGGAGGTCGGCCAGGGAGGAGCGGCGCTGGAAGAGGGTCTGCGTCCAGGTCCAGCCGATCACGGCCGACCGCTCCACCGTCGCCTGGCTCCGGCTCAGGGAACCCGAGCGCACGCTCACCCGCTCGCCGTCGTAGCCGTGGCCCAGGGAGCGGTACCGGTCCACCCCCACGACGGCGCCCAGTACCGCCAGGCCCCCCGACACCCAGGCCAGCCAGGCCATGTCCACGGCCAGGGCGATTCCCAGGACCAGGACGAACGGCCCCGCCGCACGCGTCAGGCGGCGGTACAGGGCCGCCCGCGGATGGCGGTCCAGACGTCCCCGGTACAGGGCCAGCGCACGGTCCACGACCTCCTCGACCACCTCCCTGCGGCCGAGCGGCAGCAGCACCGCGCGGTTGGCGGTGTCGCCCAGCCCGGTGACGACGGCACGCAGCCGTACCGTGCGGCGCGTGCGTTCGAGCGGGTTGTCCAGGAGCTCGTACCCGCGGATGCGGCGCTTCTCCAGCGTCACGCTGCGCCGGGTGAACAGGCCCCGCTCGGCGACCAGGGAGCCGTCGCGCTCCTTGAGGGTGAAGCCCCAGTGGGTGAGGGAGTAGGAGACCACGGCGAACACCGGCATCAGCAGTACCAGCACACCGGCGAAGACCACCGCGGAGACCAGCAGGAACCCGCGGTCGGAGCCGGTCACCCAGTCCACGACGTAGTCGGAGACCAGCTCGCCGGCCGACTGCTGGACCACACCGGACAGGGTGGCCAGGACCGCGAAGGGGGTGAGCAGGTAACCCAGGCTCAGCGCCCCGTACAGGTACCACGAGCGCGGCATGGTGAAGTGGGTGACGGTGTCGTCCTCCGGGGCCGCCGGAGCACCGCCGTGCTCCTCCCCCGTGTCCGTCCGCGCGTCCTCCCCGGAGGGCGCGGCGGCCGCCTCGGGGCTCCGGCCGGTGAGCACCGCCCGGCGGTGCAGCAGCACCCGCCGCAGCCGGTCGGCCTCGGCCGCCCGCACGGCGTCGAGCTTGCCGTCCTCGGTGGCGCCCGCCGACCCCGCGGCGGCCTCGATACGGACCACGGCCACGCCCAGCAGCCGGTGCAGCAGGGTACTGGTGACGTCCACGCCGCGCACCCGCTCCAGCGGGATGGTGCGCCGGGACCGGCTGACAAGCCCCCTGCGGATCTCCAGCCGGTCCTCGGCGACCTCGTAGCGGGTCGTCCTCCAGGTGACGAACCCGCCCACGAGCAGGGCCACGACGGTCGCGCCGGTGGCGGCCAGCACCCAGGCGTTGAACCCGCCGACCACCAGGCCCACGATGATCGGCAGCAGGAGGCCCTTGAGCTGGTTGATGGGGCCCACGACCATGCTGCGGGGACTGAGCCGGCGGACGTGCCCGGTCCCCGGGGGAACCGGGGCGCCCGTATCCTGCCCTCCCCACCAGTCGCGGGGGGCGCCGGGCCGCTCACCCGCCTCCCGCGGGTCCTCGGGCGGCGGCCCCTCCCCCGCGGGAGCGCGGTCCGGCCCGTCGTACGCGTTCTCGGAGGGACTGCCGGGGGCGTCCTCGGAGGCGTCTCGGGGAGCACCGCCGGGGGCGACCCAGCCGCCGGGGCCGGAGCCGTCCGGGCGTCCGTGGCCGGGATCGTCCGGGTGCGCGTGGTTCTCGTGTCCGTCCATCAGGTCGCGTCGTCCCGCAGTGCTCCGGCGCGTACGGCCAGCTCCTCGCTCAGACGGCGGGCCTCCTTCTCGTCCAGTCCCTCGATCGTGGACGACCCGGCGTAGGAGGCGGTCTGCACCTCCAGCGTCGCCACGTCGAACATCCGCTCAAGCCATCCCTGCGTGTGGTCGACCGTCTGAAGCCGGCTGACCGGGACCAGCTGCCAGGAGCGGCTGACCCAGCCCGTCCGGGTGTAGACGACGTCGTCGGCCACCTCCCAGCGGTGCACCCGGTAGCGCCAGGAGGGCACGATCGCCACCTTGAGCAGGGCGTACACCGCGTAGACGGCCGGCAGCAGCCAGGCGTTGTCCCGCGCCCACGCCGGGATCCACGCCCAGCCCAGCGACGAGGCGCCCCAGGCGAGCGCGCAGGCCAGGGCGAGGGTGAACGCGCTGGCGAGCAGCAGACGGACGGTCCACACCCCGATCGCGCGTCCGCTCACGCGGTGTAGCGGTGGACGCAGGCGTGCGGTCTCCCCCGTGTCGGGCCCGGGTGGTTCCGGTGCCTCTCCGGGGCCGGGGGCGGCTTCGTGCGGCGGGGTGTTCATCACCCGCCCGAGTCTAGGGCTTCGGCTCCCGGAACTCCTTTTTCCGGAGTTCGGAGACGGTCCGTGCTGGTACACAAGGCTTTGTCAGCGTTCTGTCAGACCGGGTCGGCACACTTGATGGCAGACGTTGAAATGGAGGAGCGATGACTGACGCCATCCGCGCGGAGGGCCTGGTCAAGCAGTTCAAGGGCAAACGAGCCCTGGACGGCGTCGACCTGGCGGCCAGGACGGGGGCCGTGCTGGGCGTTCTGGGACCCAACGGATCCGGAAAGACCACGATGGTCCGCATCCTGGCGACCCTGCTGCGCCCCGAGGAGGGCCGTGCCGAGGTCGGCGGGTTCGACGTGGTGCGCCAGCCCCACGAGGTGCGCCGCCTGATCGGACTGACCGGCCAGTACGCGGCGGTCGACGCCGACCTGACCGGAACCCAGAACCTGGTCCTCATCGCCCGGCTGCTGGGCTTCGACCGGGCCGGTGCCCGGGCCCGCACGGCCGAGCTGCTGGAGCGCTTCGGCCTCTCCGACGCCGCCGGCCGCCCCGCCAAGACCTACTCCGGCGGCATGCGCCGACGGCTGGACCTGGCAGCGAGCCTGGTGGGCCGCCCGGCGCTGCTGTACCTGGACGAGCCGACCACCGGCCTGGACCCGCACAGCCGCAACGGCCTGTGGGACGTGGTGCGCGGGCTGGTCGACGACGGCGTGACCGTCCTGCTCACCACCCAGTACCTGGAGGAGGCCGACCGGCTGGCCGACGACCTCATGGTGCTCGACCACGGCCGGGTGATCAGCCGGGGCACGCCCGAGGAGCTGAAGAACCAGGCGGGCGACCAGGTATTGGAGCTGCGCACGGTCGAGGGTTCCGAGCTGTCCCTGGCCACCAAGATCATCGAGACGGTCACCAGTACGCCGGTCACCTCCGACGGTCTGCGCGCCAGCGTCCCGGTCACCGACTCGGGCGTGCTGCCCGAGGTGGTGCGCCGCCTGGACGAGCAGGGTGTGGCGGTCGCCGAGCTGTCGCTGCGCAAGCCCAGCCTGGACGAGGTGTTCCTCGCCCTGACCGGGCACTCCGCCGAGGACGAGACCGCGGACGACACCGCGAACGAAGGGACCAGAGCATGAGCGCCGTAACGACCCCGACGCGGTCGGCGCAGCCTGGGGGCGGACCCGACACCCCGGTCCGGATCACCCCGCTGACCACCGTGCAGAACGGGTTCCAACTGGCCTGGCGCAGTGTCCTGAAGATCAAGGCGAACCCCGAAGAGGTCTTCGGGCTGATGCTGCAACCGGTCATGTTCGTGACCCTGTTCGTCTTCGTCTTCGGACAGGCGATGATGGGCGACTGGCAGGCCTACCGCGACTTCCTCATGCCGGGGATCATCGCCCAGTCGGTCATCTTCGCGACCCTGGGCACCGGGTTCTCGCTGAGCCAGGACGTGGAGAAGGGCATCTTCGACCGGTTCCGGTCACTGCCCATCGCCCGCTCGGCCCCTCTGACCGGGGCGATCCTCGGCGACCTGGTCCGGTACACGATCACCGTGGTGATGGTGATGCTGGTGGGTATGGCCATCGGCTTCCGCCCCGAGGGCGGCGTGGTCGGCGTGGTCGTGGCGGCCGCCCTCGTGCTGCTGTTCGCCTCCGCCCTGTGCTGGATGTCGGCCTTCGTCGGCATGATCGTGCGCACTCCGATGGCGGTGCAGGCCTTCGGGATGATCCTGATGTTCCCGCTCACCTTCAGCAGTTCGGCGTTCGTCAGCCCGGAGGACATGCCCAGCTGGCTGCAGGCCGTGGCCGCGAACAACCCGGTCACCCACGTCGTGGACGCCATGCGCGCCCTGATGCTGGACACGGGCGACGCCGCCGGCCCGGTGCTGTGGACCGTGGTGTGGACCGCGATCATCACCGCGGTCTTCTTCCCGCTGGCCGTGTGGGCCTACCGCCGCCGCACCTGAGCGGGCCGAGGCGGCACCGAAGACGCGACGCCCCGGGGCCGGACTCCGGAGCGTCGCGTCGTTCGCGCGAGGGCGCGGGCGGCCTCCCGCGCCGGCGGGCCGGGGTACGGGCCCGGACGTGTTCCCGGAGGGGAGGCACCGGGGCTGCTCAGAAGTGCCGGTTCGTCCTCTGGAGCCCGGTGTCGGGCACGATCGGTGCCAGCCACTCGCCCACGAGCCGGCGGATCCGTTCGGTGTCCTCGGACCGCGCCTCGGCGACCAGGCGGTCGTACTCCTCCCCGCCCAGCGCGCGGCGCACGTGCCGCCGGGCCCGCACCACGAACGGGGTGGCGGTGTCGGGCACCCCGCGCAACGCCTCGGAGCGGCCCAGCATCAGGACCGCCCGACGCGGTTCCTCCTCGGCCAGCATCACGGCGAACACGTCCAGGACCTCGGCGCACACCAGTCCCAGGCCGTGTGCGGCCAGCCACCACGCACGCCCGGCATCCCGCCACGCCTCCTCGGTCTCGCCCGACATCCAGGAGACGACCGCGCGCATGGCCCGCCAGGCCGCCCCGACGTAGGCCGGGGAGATCCCGCCCAGACCGTCCAGGTCGGCCCCGACCCGGTCCAGGACCTCGCGGGCCGCCGCCAGGTCACCCGTCTCACGCAGCCACTGGGCCTCGCCCAGCCGCAGCAGCACCATGTGCTCCCTCTCGACCGGACCCTCGCACTCGAACAGCGCCCTCAGGTCGCGGTAGGCCTCCTCCAGCTCGCCGAGGTCGGTGAGGACCTGGGCACGGCGGGTCCGAAACATCGCGGACATCCCCCACAGCCCCGCCTCCTCGGTCCTGCTCACCCCCCGGTCGAGGAGTTCACGGCAGAGCCCGAGGTCGTCGAACCGGTGCACGTCCACCAGATGGGCGAGCGCCTGGCACTCGCCCCAGGTGTCCCCGCACGCGCGAAACCCCTCCAGGGCGGCGGTCGCCCCGTCCACGGACCCCCCGACGCGCCCGGAGACGGAGTCGAGCAGGGACAGCAGCAGCCGCACCATGGCGCGCATCCACGGGTCGGACTGGTCCATCGCCGCGGCGAGGCGGTCGCGGGCCGTGCCCACCCGTCCCTCGCCCAGTGCTCCGTACACCAGGGCGTACACCAGCATGTGGTGCTCCTCGACCCGCCTCCCCTCATCGTCGAGGACGGCCTCGACACGGCGTAGGCACCTCATCATGGCCCCGTGGTCCAGGGTCCCGTCGACGCCCCGGTGGAACAGGCAGCTGGCGTAGGCGACGGCGCGTCCCCGGGGCACACGGTCGCCGACCATGTCCAGGACGGCCTCGGACCACCGGTTGAGCTGGCGCCAGGATCCGCCCAGGGTCCAGTACCACTGGGTGTACTCGACCAGGTCCAGGCCGAGAGCGGTGTCGCGGCGGTCCACGGCCCAGCGCACGGCCGCACCGCAGTTGTCGGCCTCGGCGTCCAGACGCGCGAGCGTCTCCCGCTGGCGGGGACCGCGCAGCAGCGGGTCGGCCCCGCGCCACAGGTCGCGGACATGGCGGGCGTGCCCGTCGCGGACGCACTCCTCCTCCCCGCTGCGCTCCAGTCGCTCGGCGGCGTAGGCGCGCACGGTCTCCAACTGCCGGTAGCGGGGCGGCGTGTCGTCCCGGGTCGGGTTCTCGGCGATCACCAGGGACTTGTCGACCAGGCTGAACAGGACGGTCCACACGTCGTGTCCACCGACCGTGCCCTCGGTCCCCGGATCGGCGCAGACGCGTTCGACGGCCTCCAGGGTCGCGCCACCGGCGAAGACCGACAGGCGGCGCAGCAGGCGGCGCTCGGACTCGTCGAGCAGGTCCCAGCTCCAGTCGACGACGGCGCGCAGGGTGCGGTGGCGCGGCAGCACCGACCGGGACCCGCTGGTGAGGAGCCGGAAGCGGTCGCCGAGCCGGTCGGCGAGCTGGGCGGCGGTCATGGAGCGCAGACGGGCGGCGGCCAGTTCCAGGGCCAGCGGCATGCCGTCCAGTTCCCGGGTGACGCGTACGACGTGGGCGACGTTGTCGGGGGTGAGGCGAAAGTCCGGCCGGACGGAGGCGGCGCGTTCGGCGAACAGGACGACGGAGGGACAGGTGGCGGCGTGCTCGGCGGTGGCGCCCTCCGGGGGCAGGGCCAGGGAGGGAACGTTCATGAGCTGCTCGCCGGGCACCCCCAGGGGTTCACGCGAGGTGGTCAGGATCCGCAGGCGCGGGCACCGGGCGAGCAGCGGGGCCACGGTGCGGGCGACTTCCTCCACGAGGTGCTCGCAGTTGTCCAGGACGAGGAGGACGGGATGGTCGTCGACGAAGGAGACGACCCGTTCCAGGGCCGGGGCGGCGGCGGAGCCGGTGGACCGCGCCTGGATCACGACGTGCTCGCGCAGTTCCAGCGGGCCGGACAGGGCCTGGGGGATGTCCGCGGCCGTCCTGGAGGCGAGTTCGACGAACCAGCCGCCGCGGGTGAGCAGGTGCGGTGCGCGGACGGCCAGGGCGGAGGCGCTCTCGATCGCCAGGCGGGTCTTGCCCGCGCCGCCGGGCCCGAGCAGGGTGACCAGGCGTCCCCGGGTGAGCAGGTCCACGGTGGTGTCCACCTCGGCGTCACGCGCCACGAAGCTGGTCAGGGTGTCCGGCAGGCGCAGGGGCGGGGACGGGGCGGGCGCGTCGGCGGGCCCGGCCGTCTCGGAGAGGGGCTCCGCACCCTCCGGACGGGGTGCGCTCCCGGGGCGGGGCGCGTCGAGTTCGCCGCGCAGCAGCCTCAGGTGCAGGTCCCGCGACCGGGGTGAGGGGTCCAGGCCCAGTTCGTCGGCGAGGTGGGTGCGGAAGCGGTCGTAGGCGGCCAGCGCGTCGGCGGTGCGGCCGGTGGCGGCCAGGGCCCGAACGAGGAGTTCCAGGGGGCGTTCGCGGTGCGGGGCCCGGCGGACCAGGGCCTCCGCCTCGGACAGGACCTCGGTGTACCGTCCCAGGTCGGCCAGTGCCGCCAGGTGGTCCTCCAGGGCGGCGTGGCGGGTCCCGGACAGGCGCAGCGCGGTGTCCTCCGCCAGGCCGTGCGCGGTCAGGTCGGCCAGGGCCGGCCCCCGCCACAGGGAGAGTGCCCCGTCCAGGTCGTGGGCGGCCTCGGCGGACCTGCCCGCGGCCAGGTGGTCCCGTCCCCGCCGGGCCAGGGTCTCGAACCGGACCAGGTCCACCTGTTCGGGGGCGACGGCCAGCCGGTAGCCGGAGGCGCCACCGTCGATCACGGCGCCCTCTCCCAGGGCGCGGCGCAGGCGGGAGGCCAGGGCCTGTAGGGCGTTGCCCGCGGCCGAGGGCGGGCTGCCCGCCCAGATCGCGTCGGTGAGCTCCTCGGTGGTCAACCTCCGGCCGGGGCGGAGCAGGAGGAGGCAGAGCAGGGTGCGCAGGCGCACGCCGCCGATGGGAACGGGCCGCCCGGCCGCGTCGTGGACCGCGAGGGGCCCCAGGATGGAGAACCGCACTGCCCCATGATCACCGATCGCGCGGGTGGGCGCCCGTGGTCGGACGCTCCTTCGCCCCCGCTTCTCTTCCGGCTGAACGAGACGGGGCACGTTCCCGGGGAGGTGCGAGCGGTAACGGCAGACCGAGCGCTCTCCCGACCACAGTAGGGTTCGCTCTGGAACGTGTTCGCGGTGCCCGTGCCGGCATCCGTGCGTTCTCCACCGAGCCCGGCACCGGGTGTCTCCCCGACACCGCGCCGGTGGTCACAGCGAGTTGCGCCTCCACGGCCCGAAAGTCCAGCAGGAGTCCCATTGTTCCCGGCCCTCCCCTTCCCTCGGATCACCGGTGCGCCGCGTACGGCCCACACGCCCCCCGGTACACGCGTGGGCGCGGTCGCGGCGGGGGCCGCGCTGGTCCTGACCACGGGCTGCGGCATCCTCTCCCCCGGCCAGAACGGTGACATGCCCGACGACATCAACGTCACCAGCCCGCTGATGCAGGAGGACCAGCCGCTTCCCGCCGCCTACTCCTGCGGTGGCGTCAGTGAGGAGATCGAGGACGGCGAGGGCTCCGGGGATGGTGGAGGCGGCTCGGCCGACGGGGGCGCCGGGGACGAGGAAGAGGTCCAGGAGGCGTACTCGCCGCCGCTGAGCTGGTCGGGGCTGCCCGACGAGGCGGGCTCGATCGCGTTGGTGGTGGACGATCCGCAAAAGGCCAAGGTGTTCTGGGTGGTCTACGACCTGGATCCCGAGCTGGTCGAGTTGCGCCAGAACACCGTTCCCGCCGACGCCAAACAGGGACGCAACAGCGCCGGCGAGGCCGCCTACAGCGCGCCCTGCCCCGAGCCGGGTGAGGCCTACGAGTACCGGTTCACCGTGTACGCGCTCAAGAACGCGCTGGGACTGCCGGAGGGCGCCCCGCTGAACGACTCCCTGGAGGCCATCGCCGAACAGGCCGTCGCCCGTGGGACCCTGGTCGCGAGCAACGAGTGACACCGGGTTCCACCCGGGTCCCGCCCGGGTGGAACCCGGGTGTTCCGGTGGCTTCGGGCCCACGGTGATTCCCCGAGGAAGCTCCCCTCTCCCTCTGCACACATCGCGCGACAACGCATACAGTGGGCCTGTGCCCCTCGCCCCATTTCAGATGACCGATACCCGTCCGCTCGCCGCGTGGCGCCCTGCCCCGGAACCGCACTGGACCGCCTGCGTCCTCCCATCCACGCAGGCCGGACACCCCGAATCATCGCGGAACCAGGCGGTCACCGCCTCCCCCCGACCGGTTCTCACCAAGCCGGTCTCCGATGCGATCCGGGCGCGGCCGACCTCCCCAAGGTAGTGCGTACAACATGACCGTAACCGTCATCATCATCATCGTCGTCATCGTCGTGCTCGCCGTTCTCGTGCTCCTCCTACTGGGCATGCGGTCGCTGAGTACCGGTTCCCGCGAAGACGACTACGACGACGAGTACGAGGACCACGACGAGGAGGGCACCGACGCCGAAATCGCCGACGAGCGACCACGGGGCCGGAGCCGGGGACGGGGCCGCGGCCGGGTCGAGGAGCCGGCGCCGCGCGGGCGCGCCCGCCGACCGCGTCAGGACGGTGGCGGCAGGGCTGAGCGGCGTCCCAGGGTCGGTCGCAAGCGCGACGAGGACGACTGGGGCGACGACGACTCCCTGTCCGACAACGACTTCTGGTCCAGTCTGAGCGAGGAGGGCCCGGCACAGCGCCCTCCGGAGGCCCGGGACGGCCTCGGGGACAGGGACGACGCCCCCAACGTCACCGCGTACGAGTACGAGGAAGACGACTACGACGACGGGTACGAGGACTTCGACGACCAGGAGTCGGGGCCGCCCGGAGCCACCACGGTCCTGCCCGCGGCCGGGAGCGGAGGCATCAGCTCCTCCGCGGACCTGGCGATGCTGGCCAGCCTCGGACAGAGCGGCGGCCCTCGGGCCGTCGAGGACCGGGACCACCAGGCACCCGAACCCGGGCGCCACGGGCAGGGAGCGCACGGCGCGGCCCCGCCGTCACGGACCGCCGCACCGGCGGCCTCCTCCGACGACCCCCTCGGCTCGGGGCCGTGGTCGCCCGGTTCCTCCTACGCCCCCTCGCACGGTGATCCGCTGGGGACCTCCTCCGGTCCGCGTGACCCGCTCGGCGACCGTCCGTCCTACGACGGCACGGTGAGCCGGCCGGACTATCCGGGGCTCCCGAGCGGACCCGAGCGCCCGTCCTCCGACCCGCTCGACCCGGACTTTCGGCCCTCGGCCCCACCGCCGGCCTCGGACACGAGCTCGCCGATATGGTCCAGCCTGGACACCGGCGCGCACCAGCGCTCGGACCTGGGCTTCGGCGGCGGGCAGAGCGGCCTGGGCGGTGCGCCGGGGTCCGGCACGGACAACGGTCCGCTTCCGCGTCCCGCGGGTGAGGCCTCCGATCCGTTGTCCGGGGGGTACCGCGCGTTCTCGGAGTCGGCCTACGACACCGGGACACAGCGGCGCCCCTCCTATGACAGCGGTACCTACAGCCATGGGGACCTCGGCACACCGGGAACAGGGCGGTCGGAGTTCGACACCGGCGCCTACAGCCGCGGGGACCTCGGCACACCGGGAACAGGGCGGTCGGAGTTCGACACCGGCGCCTACAGCCATGGGGACCTCGGCACACCGGGAACAGGGCGGTCGGAGTTCGACACCGGCGCCTACAGCCGCGGGGACCTCGGCACACCGGGAACAGGACGGCCCGAGTTCGACACCGGCAACCACACCCGCCCCGCCCACACCACCGACTCCTTCAGCCTCGACAACTACGACACCGGCCCCCACACCCGCATCCCCTACAACGGCGGAGTCCCCTACGACAGCGGCACCTACACCCGTGGGGACTTCGGCGCACCGGGAACAGGACGGCCCGAGTTCGACACCGGTACCTACAGCCGTGGAGACCTCGGCACACCGGGAACGGGACGGCCCGAGTTCGACACCGGCAACCACACCCGTGGGGACCTCGGCGCACCGGGAACAGGGCGGTCGGAGTTCGACACCGGCGCCTACAGCCGCGGGGACCTCGGCACACCGGGAACAGGACGGCCCGAGTTCGACACCGGCAACCACACCCGCCCCGCCCACACCACCGACTCCTTCAGCCTCGACAACTACGACACCGGCCCCCACACCCGCACCCCCTACAACAACACCCCCTACGACAGCGGCACCCACAACCGGGCGGCCTACCAGGCCCCCGGCCCGCAGCCGTGGGGCGGCCAGGAGGGCGGCGGCGCGTTCGGGGCACCCAACGGCCCCGGCGGTATGGGCGGTCCCGGTGGCATGGGCGGGACGAGCGGTCCCAACACCCCGGTACGCGGCGTGCCCTCGCCGTTCGACCAGGGCCCCGTGGGCCGGCAGCCCCCCGGCGGGCCCGCGTTCCCCGGTGAGACGCAGAGCCACCCGTACGGCTCCTATCCCGCGGGCGGCCGCCCCGCCGACCAGGCCCGCGGTGACCTGCCCCCGGGATACGGCGGTTACCCGGCTCCGAGCGACCGCTTCGAGCCCCCGGTGAGCGGCCCCGCGGGCGGCTACTCCGGCGTCATGGACAACGGCTACCCGGCCGGTCCGCAACCGCAGCGGCCCGGGTACGGCGGCTACCCCGGGGAGGGCTGGCGGCCCGGCGGCGAGGGCCGCCCTCCCAGCGGCCCGCAGGAGCCGGTGCAGTACCCGGCCGACCCCTACGACCGGCGCGGATACGACCAGGACCGCTACGAGGGCGGTTACGAGGACGGCCGCTTCCTGTGAACCTCCCTACCGGGCATCCGTAACGCACGGTAGCGGACATTCCGGGCGTGACGTCCGGACCGGTTCACCGCTTCACATCCCCGAGGTGGTGGGAAACTCCCGCCACCTCGGGTTTTCTCTGCCCGGGTTCTCCCCGAAGACGCGTGAAGACAAGGAAATGGTTACCAGAACCACAACAATCCGTAACACCACACGTCAAGAATTGACTACAGTTGGTTACCGACAGCACACTCTTCGGACTCGTCCGCCCTCTCGCCTCCACGAGTGCCCCGGGTCCGGACACCGCCGTCCCCGAGCGCCCACGCATCACCTGCCTGGTCCAACCCGAACGGAGCAACCATGCGCAACGACGCCCAGGGAGCCGCCCCCGAGAGGCCGCCCGCCCTCGCCACCGGGCCCCGCGTCGACCACAGGAGGATCGCCGCCGACGTCGGCGCCTCGTTCGTGGTCTTCCTGGTCGCCGTCCCCCTGTCCCTGGGCATCGCCGTCGCCTCCGGTGCCCCGCTCATCGCCGGGATCATCGCCGCCGTCGTCGGCGGGATCGTCGCCGGACTCGTCGGCGGATCGATGGTCCAGGTCAGCGGCCCCGCCGCCGGTCTGACCATCATCGTCGCCGACCTGATCATGACACACGGCTGGCGGGTCACCTGCCTGATCACCCTGCTGGCCGGACTGGTCCAGCTCGCCCTTGGCGCCTTCCGCATCGCCCGGGCCGCCCTGGCCGTCTCCCCCGCCGTCGTGCACGGCATGCTCGCCGGGGTCGGGGTCACCATCGCCCTGGCCCAGTTGCACGTGGTCCTGGGCGGAGCGCCGCAGAGCTCGGCGCTGGCCAACATCACCGACCTGCCCGACCAGGTCATGCACAACCACTCCCCGGCGGTCGCGGTCGGCGTGATCACCATCGCGATCATGTTCGCCTGGAACAGGATGCCCTCCCTGGGACGGCTCCGGCCCGCCATGGTGCCCGCCGCGCTGGTGGCGGTGGCCACCGCGACCGTCATCGCCACCACGAGCCGCTGGCAGGTGGAGACCGTCGCCCTGCCCGGCTCCCTCGCCAGTGCCTGGAACGGCCCGGTCCTGCCCGAGTCCGGGCAGTGGCACGGCGTGGCCGTGGGCGTGGCCACCGTGGCCATGGTCGCCAGCGTCGAGACGCTGCTCGCCGCGATCGCCGTGGACCGGCTGCACAGCGGGCGCCGGGTCATGCTCAACCGTGAGCTGTGCGGGCAGGGCGTGGCCAACACCGTCAGCGGTGCTCTGGGCGGACTGCCCGTCGCCGGTGTGATCGTGCGCAGCACCACCAACGTGCGCGCGGGGGCCCGTACCCCGCTCTCGACCGTCCTGCACGGGGTGTGGATCCTGCTGTTCGTCGCGCTGTTCGCCAACGTGGTCGAGCTGATCCCGATGCCCGCGCTGGCCGCGCTGCTGGTGTTCATCGGCGTACGGATGGTCTCGGTCGCCCACCTGCGCGACCTGCGCCGCCACCACGAGGGCAGCGTCTACCTGGTGACCCTGCTCGGAGTGGTCTTCCTGGGCCTGCTGGAGGGGGTGTCCATCGGTTTCGCGCTGGCCATGATCGTGTCCCTGCGCAGGCTCACCAAGCTGACGGTGACCACCGAGGAGCGCGCCGGCCGCGTACACGTCACCGTGCACGGCTCGCTCACCTTCCTGGGCGTTCCCCGGCTCGCACACGTGCTGCGCACCGTCCCCGAGGGCGCGCGGGTCGACCTGGACCTGCACGTGGACTTCATGGACCACGCCGCCTTCGAGGCCATCCACGCCTGGAGGGTGGACCACGAGCGCACCGGTGGCAGCGTCGACATCGACGAGGTGCACGAGAACTGGTACGCGCGCAACTCCACGCAGTCGGCGCCCGCGGTCAAGACCGGGCCCGCTGGGCTGGCCCGCTGGTGGGCGCCGTGGGACATGCGCGGCGACGCCGACCGGGAGGTCAACCCGCTGGGGCTGCTGGCCGCCGGTGCCCGCGAGTACCACTCCAGCACGGCCGACCGGATGCGGTCGGTGATGAACCGCCTGTCACACGGCCAGCACCCGACCGCGCTGTTCGTCACCTGCGCCGACTCGCGGGTGGTGCCCAACCTGATCACCGCGAGCGGGCCCGGCGACCTGTTCACGATCCGCAACCTCGGCAACCTCGTGCCGCCGCGGGACGCTCCGGGCGACGGGTCGGTGGGCGCGGCGGTCGAGTACGCGGTGAACGTCCTGCGGGTGCCGTCGATCGTGGTGTGCGGCCACTCGCACTGCGGGGCGATGAGGGCGCTGCTGGAGAAGGCGCACCTGGAGCCGGGCGAGGCGGGGACCTCGCACATGTGCCGGTGGCTGGCCAACGGCGCGGGGAGCCTGGTGCGCGTGGGAGAGGAGTCGGGGGCCCTCGCGGGCCTGCCGGCCGCCGAGGCGCTGCGCCGCCTGGCCCAGGCCAACGTGGAGGAGCAGATCGGCAACCTCATGGGGTACCCGGTGGTGCGCGAACGGGTGGAGTCGGGCGAGCTGGAGCTGACGGGGATGTACTACGACCTGGAGACGGCGAGGGTGCACCTCCTGGACGCCGGGACGGGTGAGTTCGCGCCCGTGCGGGGCGCCCAGAGCGTGAAAGAGCCGGTGCCCCAGCCGAGGCCGGGCGCGAACGAGGGGGCTCAGCTACTGGACGAGTCGTCCTCGGGTGCGTCGTCGCGTCCGTCCTGCTGAACACCCGAGGCCTGGTAGGAGGCGAGCAGGATGATCACCACGATGGCCAGGACCGGCAGGCCGAAGAGAGCCACCCAGAAGGTGGTGGATTCGAACAAGAGTCACCCATTCCCGTGAACGCTGTTGCCCGTGGGCCGTCGACCCCGGACGTCGGTCCACGGGCGTACACGCTCCGGAACTCGCCCGGGGTAGGGAGCGCAAGGCCAATCTATCGGTGCGCGAGGGCAGGAGGCCATCACCGCCGGGCTGTAGGAATGTAGCCGTGCGGTGTCACCCCGCGTCGGCGTCCGCGCACGCCCCGACGGCGGCCGGGGCCCGCGCCCGGACGGGGCGCCGGCACGGGGGGCCGATCCGTCGGGGCGGCCCCGAAGGCCGTCCGGCACCGGATGGGGCACGCCTCGACCGCCGAGACCATCGACACCTACGGGCACCCGTTCCCGGCCATGGGGAGCCGGGACGCGGGGCGACAGACCTGCTCCTGCGCTCCGGCGGACCAGCCGGAGCGAACAGGGAGCAAACACGGCCGGCTCTCGCGCGCCGTGGCACAGGTCAAAGGCTTGGAGGAGGGGGAGTCGGCCGATAAGCCGGATTCTGTCGGTCCCGAGGGACCGGGCGACCATCCATCTGGGACCGTCGTTACCGACGGCCTCGGTGCGGTCTACCCGCGGACTCGGGCGGGCCGCCCTCGAACATCCGCGCGGGAACCCGGGGGCTCCCTTTTTGACCTTGCTCCGGGTGGGGTTTACCGAGCCGGCCGGATCACTCCGGCCGCTGGTGGTCTCTTACACCACCGTTTCACCCTTACCACCGCGAACGGTGGCGGTCTGCTTTCTGTGGCACTGTCCCGCGGGTCACCCCGGGTCGGTGTTACCGACCACCCTGCCCTGTGGAGTCCGGACTTTCCTCGAACCCGCGCACCCGGCGCGGTCCGCGGCCGCCTGGCCGACTCCCCTCACTCCCATCCTACGCCCTGGCGGGAGCACCGGTTCCCCCGTGAACCCTCAGTCCAGGTGGGCGGTGTCGTTGAGCGAGCGCACCACCATGGGACCGTCGGCGAACACGTCCACCTCGTTCAGGCACGCGGTGTCCAGGTGCATCCGGTACAGCGCGTCCAGCGGGGCGAGCACGGCCTGCTGCACCACCACCTTGATGGGTGTCACGTGCGAGACCACCAGGACGGTGCGCCCCCGGTGCCGCTCGACCAGGGCGTCCCGGGCGGCGACCACCCGCCGGACCACCTCCCCGAAGCTCTCCCCGCCGGGCGGCGCCGTCCCGGGGTCGGCCAACCACCGGTCGACCCCGACCGGGGCCTCGGCCCTGGCCTCGGCGAACGTCATCCCCTCCCAGGCCCCGAAGTCGGTCTCGACGAACCCCTCGTCGATCTCGACCGGCAGCCCGAGCGCCTCGGCGGCGTAGGCGGCGGTGTCCCTGGTCCGCAGCAGCGGCGAGGAGACCACCGCGTCGATCGGCCGCGAGGCCAGGCGCTGGGCCGCCGCCTTGGCCTGCGCGTGCCCGTCCTCGGTCAGCGGAATGTCCTCCCGCCCCGCGAAGCGGCGCTCCACCGACCACGGCGTCTGCCCGTGCCGCAGCAGGAGGAGCCGGGTCGGCTCGGTGTCGTGCGCGCCCCAGGCGGTGCTCACTGCCCGTCCTGGCTGCCCAGACCCGACTCCTCGGTGCGGACCAGGATGCGGCGGCAGTCGTCGCAGCGCACGATCTCGTCGGCGGGGGTGGCCTTGATCTCGTTGAGCTCGACGGTACTCAGGGCCAGCTTGCAGCCTCCGCAGCGGCCGTAGCGCAGCGGCGCCGCGGCCACGCCGTCGTACTGGGCGCGCAGCTTGTCGTAAAGGGCCAGCAGGTCGTCGGGGACCTCCTCGGCCACACGGGCGCGGTTCTCGACCACGCGGGCGCGGTCCCACTGGATCCCGGCCGCGGCGGTGTCGCGGCGGGCGACCGTCTCGGTGTACTCGGCCACGGTCCGCTCCCGCTCGGCGGTCAGGCGGGCCACCTCGGCGTTGAGCTCCTCCGCACGCTCCATCACCTCCAGGACGACCTCCTCCAGCTCGGCCTGGCGACGGCCCAGCGAGGCGATCTCCGACTGCAGGTTCTGCAGCTCCTTGGCGCTGGTGATCTGTCCCGACTCCAGGCGCTTGGTGTCCCGGTCGGAGCGGGTGCGCACCTGGTCGACATCGCTCTCGGCCTTGCGCTGCTGGCGTTCGACGTCGGAGACACCGGTCTGGGCGGAGACCAGTTCGCCGTCGATCTGGTCCACCCGCTCCTTGAGCCGGTTCGCCTCGGCGACCTCCGGCAGGTGCCGCGCACGGTGGTCCAGGCGGTGGAGTTCGGTGTCCAACTCCTGGAGGTCGAGCAGTCTGGCCTGTGCTGCGGGTTCGGCTTTCACTTGTGACGTCTCCTGGGGTGGCTGGGGAAGGCGAGGATGCCGCCCGCGCCCTACTCTGTGCAGTTGGTCGGACCGCCCCTCGCGGGGCGGCGGGCTCTCAGACGTGTGAGACGACCTGTGACCAGGCGTCCGTCACCGTCGTAGAAACGCGGATCTCCACGTTAGCCCCATCGGGACCGACCGTGCGCCCGAGCGCCTCGGCCAGGCGGTCGGCGCCGTCGGCCAGCCAGGGCCACTCGCTGGCGAAGTGGGCGGTGTCGATCAGCGCGGGACCGCCCGGCTCCTCCACGAACTCCGAGGCGGGGTGGTGGCGCAGGTCGGAGGTGACGAAGACGTCCACGCCGGCGGCCCGGGCGGCGCCGAGCAGGGAGTCTCCCGCGCCCCCGGACACGGCGACGGTGGCCACGAGGCGGTCCAGGTCCCCGGCGACACGGATCCCCGCGGCGGTGGCGGGCAGCCCGCGCGCGACCTGCCCGGCGAACTCGCGCAGGACCGCCGGCCGCTCCAGGGAGCCGATCCTGCCGATGCCGCGGCACCCCTCGGGGTCGGTGGTGTCGGGGTCCAGGGGGCGCAGCGGCCCGGTGAGGCCGACGGCGCGGGCCAGGGCGTCGGACACCCCGGGCGAGGCCGTGTCGGCGTTGGTGTGCGCGGCGTACAGGGCGGTCCCGGAGCGGATGAGGCGGTGCACGATCCGCCCCTTGGGGGTGTCGGCGGCCACGCTGGTGACGCCGCGCAGCATCAGCGGGTGGTGGGTGATGATCAGGTCGGCGCCCCAGGTGAGGGCCTCGTCGACGACCGCGTCGACCGGGTCGACGGCGAACAGGATCCGCGCGACCGGCTGGGCGGGGTCGCCCGCCACGAGTCCGACCGCGTCCCAGGAGGCGGCCCACCCGGGCGGGTAGACCTCTTCGAAGGCGGTGGTCACATCGGACAGTGTGGGATGCGCGGTCTCGGTGTTCACGGCCAAGAGACTAGCGCCCTCCCCGCCCGTCGGCGACGTGTCCGCGCACCTCGGCCAGGCCGGAACCGACACCGCGCAGGCGCTCGGCGACCTCGGGCGGGGCCTCCAGCGTGAAGGGGACGCCGAGGGAGAGGACGGCCGCCGTGTACTGGCAGACCAGGTCCAGGGAGTCGGCGCTGATCCGGATCCGGCAGCCGCCGTCGTCCAGCGGCTCGATCCGGCCGGGCAGAGGGCCGTGGAAGCGGGCGCGGAAGGCCTCGGCGGACAGTTCCACGGTGACGCGCACGGTGTGTTCGTACACCCCGTCGGCGAAGAGTCGGGTGAGGGAGACCGCCGGATCCGGTTCGGGAAGCCGCCTCGGTGTGAACCGCCGGTGGGTGGCCCGCGGCCCGCTGACCCGGTCCACCCGGAAGGTGCGCCAGTCGTCGCGGTCGGTGTCGTGCGCGAGCAGGTACCAGTACCCGCCGTGGGCGACCAGGTGGTGCGGCTCGACCCGGCGCCCGCGCGCGTTGCCCGCCCGGTCGCGGTAGTCGAAGTCGGTGACCACGCGGTCACGGCAGGAGGAGGCCAGCAGTCCCAGGACGGCGGGATCGACCCTGGAGGGCGCCACCACGTGCTGCACCGCCGAGGCGGTGTCCCGGACGGCGGCCAGGCGCGGTCGCAGACGGGCGGGCAGGACGCGTTCGAGTTTGGCCAGGGCCCGCAGCGCGCTGTCCCCCACCCCGGTGGCGGTGACCAGGCCCAGTGCGGTCGCCACGGCCTCCTCGTCGTCCAGCAGCAGCGGGGGCAGGTCGCGCCCGGAGGCGAGCCGGTAGCCGCCCGCGACACCGGGCGTGCCCTCCACCCGGTAGTCGAGTGCGCGCAGGCGCTCGACGTCGCGGCGCAGGGTACGGGCGCTGACGCCGAGCCGTTCGGTCAGCTCCGCGCCGCTCCACTCGCGCCGGAGCTGCAACAGCGACAGCAGGCGCAACAGCCGCTGCGGCATCTCCCCGCGTACTGATCCGCTCATGGACGCAGACTGCCAGATATCGCGGCCACGTTGTGACCGCATCGGTTCCTACGGTGGCCGACATGAGCGAGACGACGAACAGCACGGACATGGCGGCGGACCTGGCCGGCCGGGTGACCGGGCCGGTGCACGCACCCGGGACCGACGCCTACGACGAGGCCCGCACGGGGATGCAGCTACTGGACCGGCACCGGCCCGACGCCGTGGTGGAGGCCGCCGACGCGGAGGACGTGCGCGCGGCCGTGGCCTGGGCTGCGGAGCGGGGACTGCCGGTGTCGGCCCAGCTCACCGGGCACGGGCTCGGTGCGGGCATGGAGGGCGGGGTCCTGGTCGCCACCCGGCGCATGGACGGGGTGCGGGTGGCCCCCGACCGGCGCACGGCGTGGGTGGAGGCCGGCGCCACCTGGCGGACGGTGGCCGAGGCCGCCGCTCCGCACGGGCTGGCGCCGCTGTCGGGCAGCGCGCCCGGTGTGGGTGCGGTGTCCTACACCCTGGGCGGCGGCGTGGGCCTCCTGGCCCGCCGGTACGGGTTCGCCGCCGACCACGTACGACGCGTCGACATGGTCACCGCCGACGGCCGCCCGCGCCAGGTCACCGAGGAGAGCGAACCGGACCTGTTCTGGGCGGTGCGCGGCGGCGGTGCGGGTGCGTTCGGGCTGGTCACCGGGGTGGAGATCGGCCTGTTCCCGGTCCTGCGGATCTACGGCGGAAGCCTCTACCTCGACATGGCGGCCGAACCCGGCGCGCTGGAGGCGTGGCGGCGGTGGACCGGCTCGGTCCCCGATGAGCTGACCTCGGGTGTGTCCGTGATGGTCTATCCGGACATGGACGGCCTGCCCGAGGAACTGCGCGGCCGGCAGGTCGCCCAGGTGTCGGTGGCCTGGTCGGGCCCGCCGGAGGAGGGGCCGAAGGTGGTGGAGCCGCTGCGCTCGGCCGCTCCGGTGCTGCTGGACACCATGCGCGAGATGCCCTACACGGAGTCGGGCGCGGTTTTCGACGAGCACCACGACCAGGCGGGCTTCCGGGGCCGCAGCGTGCTGGTCGACCGGTTGGACGACGGGGCGCTGGCCGAGCTGATCCGGATGACGGGTTCGGCCCCGTTCTTCTGCGTGGTCTCGCTGCGCCACCTGGGCGGCGCCCTGGCCCGTGAACCGGAGGTCGCCAACGCGGTCGGGCACCGGGGCGCCGCCTACGCGCTGACGGTCATGACCTTCGCCGACCCCGACGACACCGGGGCGATGCGCGACCTGCGCGAGGAGGCCGCGGCGCTGTTCGGTGAGGACGCCGTGGGGCGCTCGTTCACCCTGGGTTTCGGGCCGATGGAGGAGTCCGAGGTCCGCGAGGTCTTCGACCCCCACGACTACGCGCGCCTGACACGGGTCAGGGCGGAGTACGACCCGACCGGAGTGCTCCACTCCAACCGCCCGATCCCGCCGAAGCGGTAGGGGCCCGGTGCGGCGGCGGAGGCACCGTCGCCGCATCCGCCCGGCGGCGGACCGGTGTGAGCACCGGCACGGACGGGCCGCTCCACGCGGCCTCTAGGCTTTTGGCGATGAAGAACAGTGAGCAGCAGCGCCCCCCGTCCCCGGTCGGCGCGCACGTCCCGGTCGCGGGCGGCATGGCCACCAAGGGCCTGGCCTACGCCGAGGAGATCGGCGCCGAGACCGTCCAGGTGTTCGTGTCCAACCCGCGCGGGTGGGCGACCAACGGGGGCGATCCCCGGCAGGACGCGCTGATGCGCGAGCGCACCGACCTGCCCGTGTTCGTGCACTCCCCCTACCTGATCAACCTGGGCACCCCCAGCGAGGAGACGGCGGAGAAGTCGGTGCGCTCGCTGGAGCACGCGCTGCGCCGCTCGGCCGAGATCGGCGCGCTGGGCGTGGTGGTGCACACCGGTTCGGCCGTCTCGGGCGGACGGGAGACGGGGCTCGCACGCACCCGCGAGCGGCTGATGCCGCTGCTGGAGGAACTGGGCGAGGACGTCCCGCCTGTGCTGCTGGAGCCGATGGCCGGACAGGGCCAGGTCCTGTGCGCGACCATCGACGACCTGGCCGCCTATCTGGAGGTGCTGGAGTGGCACCCCCGCGTGGGCGTGTGCCTGGACACCGCGCACATGTTCGCCGCCGGACACGACATCTCCACGGCGGAGGGCATGCGCACGGCCCTGGACCGCTTCGACGAGGTCGTCGGCGCCGACCGGCTGAAGGTCGTGCACTGCAACGACTCCAAGGCCGAGTGCGGCAGCTGCAAGGACCGGCACGAGAACATCGGCGCCGGCCACATCGGCGCGGAGCCGTTCGGGGAACTGTTCCGGCACCCGGTGAGCGCCGGGGTGCCGCTCGTCCTGGAGACCCCCGGCCCGGCCGGTCCGCACTCCGCCGACGTGGCCACGCTGAAGAAGCTGCGCGGGGCCTGACCACCGCCGGAGCGGTCAGTCCTCCTCGGCGGCGTCCTCTCCCGACCGGCCCTCGGCCTCGGGCAGGATCGGGAAGAGGGCGGTGTCCACCTGGACGACGTCGGTGTCGGGGTGGCTCTCGGAGGTCCGCCCCTGGAAGCGTTTCCCCCAGGAGCCGAGGAAGTCGTTGAGCGCGTCGGCGAACTCCGCCGCCTCCTCCGGGGTCATCCGGGCGTGGCTCATGGAGTCGTTGGCGGCGTCCTTCCAGCGGCGTACCGCAGGCAGGTCCGGGCTGTCACGAACCAGTGTGGTCCAGTCCGCGAACCTTTCCTGCTTCTGCTGGTAGAGACGGCCGAGGACGGCTTGGGCGGCGACCCGGGTCTGCGGGTTGCTGAGGAACTCGTGCCCCGACATACTCCAGCCGCCGGGCCGCATTCGCCACCAGCGCTCGCGTCCGCCCGTGCGCCCGGGTTCGTTGTCGATGAAGCCGTACCGCGACAGTTGGCGCAGGTGGTAACTGGTGGCGCCGCTGCTCTCCCCCAGACGCCGGCCCAGGATGGTGGCGGTGGCCGGGCCGTTGAGCCGGAGCTCGTCCAGCAGGCGGGCGCGCAGGGGGTGGGCCAGGCCCCGCAGTGCCTGGGCGTCGACCTGCATCTGTTCATGGGGGTCGGAGGGGATGTCGGGGTCATCATCGGTCATGACCCCAACGTACTGCGGAAACCCCCCTGCAAACAGTCCTCTGCAAAGTCTTCTTTGCGCAACGGCCATGGGCGCACTCCGTCCATGGCCGTGGACATCTGAGATGGCACCTGGTCACCGAAACCGGCTCCAGGACGGCCCAGCGGTCAACGGTGTCGTCCCACGCTCCGTGTACATGCCCTTCCGTGAGGCGGCGTCCGTGCACGTGGCAGCGCTGCCCGCCACGGAGCCGACCAGGCGAGCATCACCGGCTCCGTGTGCGGCGTGCTGGACCGACCGAGCGGCCACCCCGTGGACCTGCCCCCTGCCCCGGACTGCTGGAACCGGTGCGGCGTTTCCGCCGCCCGTGCCGGCGCAGGCGCCGTGAAGCACGCGGGACGTTCGACCTTGCTCGGAGGATCTGGTTCGGATACCGCGTCCGTGGAATGCAGCGGCCCCGGGGAACACCAAGGCCAGTCATAATACGCCACTGACGCAACAAGGCCCCGCACTCGGGGCAGCACGGGACTTCGCCATTCGGGCGGTGTGTCTGTTCGAGAAGTATTCCAACGGTCCTTACCGGAAGATGGGGCATCAGAAAGGAGCACGTCATCCAGGCGCCGAGTAAATCGTGACTAGACCACGGGGGTGAGGAGGATCGCTACAGGATTTGGGAGCCCCGGGGTGGCGTCAATCCGTGGAAGCGGTGGCCGGGTCCGGCCACCGTTGGATGAACCGGCTGATCACCGCATACCACACGGTCGCTTCCGGTGTGCCCCGGCGGGACGGAGGAAGACCTGCGTCGTTCAGGTGTTGCACCGGTGTGGCGATGATCTTACGCTGGGCTCCCGGGTGCGCGACAAAGGAAATATGTCATGCATTTCTCTCGTTCTGCGACGGAAGTACATAGCTCCAATCAATCTGCGCCATCGTGACCATACATGAGAGACCGCGATGCCCAGCACGACTGTAAGCAGCAAGGCGGCTGTCCATGGAGCTTTCGCGGCGAACGGAGTAATGTACGCAGCGCTTGTGAGTCGCGTGCCAGCCCTGGGAGAGGAGCTGAGCCTGTCTACGGCAGAGCTCGGGCTACTTCTGTTGTGGCTGTCTGCCGGGGCCGTGTCCGGGCTCCCCACCGCAGGCCTCCTGGTCCAACGTGTCGGTGGGAGCCGAGGAGTCACCGCCGGTACCTCTCTTGCGGCAACAGGACTGTTGCTGCTCGCCTTCGGCCTGCGAACCGCCTCCTGGCCCGTCGCGGCGGCCGCACTCTTCTTCATCGGACTGGGAATGGGGCTGTGGGAAGTCAGCATGAACGTTGTCGGCTCACGCATAGCACATCTCATCGGCAGCGATAACCTGTTACCGCGGCTTCATGCCACACTCAGCCTGGGAACCGTGGTCGGGGCTCTTATCGGAGCACTCCTGGCGAGCATGTCGGTGCCCCTGACGAGTCAGAACCTGGGCATAGCAGGCCTGCTGGCACTGATGGCTCTTCTGCTCAGTCGCCTTACACAAGGCGCGGATACGCGCGGAACAGACGACGCCACGCGCACCCCCGGAAGCATAATGCTCACCTCCTGGCGTGAGCGGCGAACCCTTCTTGTCGGAATATGCGTCCTGGGGTTCGCCTTCGCCGAGGGCACGGCCAACGAGTGGATCGCGTATGTCCTGGTCGATGGTTATGGCACCGCCGAGCACACGGGGGCTCTGGCGTTCGCCGCCTTCGTGGCGGCGATGACGGCGGGGCGTCTCACCGGAGGTGCTCTCGTTGCCCGCGTCGGCCGCGCCAACGTCCTTCGCATCTCGGCCGCGATGGCCCTTGGCGGTGTACTCGTCACGGCTTTCGGCGACGCGGTTGCATGGGCTCTCGTGGGAGCGGTTCTGTGGGGCTTGGGTGCCGCGATGGGATTCCCGGTCGGCATCGCCGCCGCGGCAGACGATCCCGCAAGAGCCGCGGCGAGGGTATCCGTAGTCAGCTCGTTGGGCTATGCGGCCTTCCTGGGCGGCCCGCCGTTGCTGGGGTTGCTCGGGGGGCTCTACGGCATCCAGCAGGCAATACTGGTTGTCTGTGCTGCGCTTTTGCTGGCCTTCCTCGCGGCGGGGTCCACTCGGCGGATCACCGCCCTCGGGGACAGAGGAAGCCCTGTCGTGCCTCGGTGAGGAAACCGTTGTATGCGTTACTCGGCCTCTGAGCCGACCATCGCACTACCGGCCCCGGACAGGCTGTCTGTCCCGGACCTGGTCGAGGCTCTGTCGCCGGGTCAGACCGGATGACCGCTGACCGTCCAGAACGCGGCGGGAGGGGGTCAGCGGTCCTGGTCGGCGGCCAGCTCCACGGTGGCCTCGTCGGACAGCCGGGCGCACTCGGCGACGGCCCGGCGAAAGACCAGGGGCGTGACCACCATGACCAGCCCGCCGGCCAGGAAGGGCAGGGCGAGGTCGATCCGGCCCAGCAGGCCGCCCAGCAGCGCGCCGACCGGTGACAGACCCCAACCGACCATGCGGAAGGCGGCGGCCGCCCGGCCGCGCACACGGGAGGGGATCACGGCCTGGAAGAACAGGGAGCCGGCGACGTTGCTCATCGTCATGCACAGGCCCAGCAGCGTCCAGGCGAGGGCGGCGAACCAGGCGTTGGACACCAGGCCGACCGCCAGCAGGCACAGCCCCATCCCCAGGTAGCCGCCCATCATGACCGCCCTGCGGCCGAGGCCCGTGACGGCCCGTGAGACCAGCACCGTCCCCAGGACGCCCCCGATCGCGATCGACGCCAGGAAGAGCCCGTACAGGGCCGCGGGAACGCCCAGCACGTCCTGGGCGTAGAGGACGAGCACGGAGGTGGACATCTGGAGGCCGATCATGCACGCGGCGTTGTTGAAGGCCAGGCCCCGCGTCAGCGGCCGACCGAAGACGTAGGCGAAGCCCTCCCGCATCGAGCGCAGTACACCCTGGCCTGACTCCGTTCCCTCACCGCTCTCCGTGGCCCCGGCGGCCCCGGGAACGCGTCGCAGCATGAGGGCGACGGTCACCACGAGCACGGCGCACAGGCCGTAGGACACCGCCGTCCCGGCCACGGGCAGGACCGCGGCGACGGCGAAGAGCACACCGGCGACGGGAGTGGCCACACAGTCCTGGGCGACCAGGCGGCCGCCCTCCATCCTGCTGTTGGCCCGGTCCAGCAGGCGGCCCGGCACGATGCGGGAGACGGTGATCCGGGTGACCGGATCGGTGACCGTCTCACAGCAGATCACCACGAACAGCGTCGCGTACATGGCCCACATCGTGACCTGGCCGGTGGCGATCACCACGGCCAGGGCGGCGACGGCGACCGCGGCGACCGTGCTGGAGACCGCCATGGCACGGAGGCGGTCGACCCGGTCGAGCAGCACGCCGGTGAAGGGGGCGACGAGCAGCCAGGGCAGGAAACGGGCCACCATCAGGCCGGAGACGGCGAGCGGGTCGTGGGTCAGGGTGGCGGCGATCAGCGGCAGCGCGGTGGCGAGCATGCCGTCGCCGAGGTTGGTGAGGGTTCCGGCCGCCCAGAAGCGGTGGAAGGTCCTGCCGAGGCGCTCGCTGCGCGGTGGCGTGGCGGCGGGGGGTTCGTTCGCCATCTCTGCCTCCTGGGGTCGGGAAGATGGCACCACCGTATTCCAAAGATTTCTTTGCAAAGGGATTCGTGCAAAACTTTCTTCTCATGACCCGGAGGAGCAGGTCCGCGACCCGGCGTGGTGAAGTGCCCGCCTTCGACCGCCCCGGGCCCGAAAGCCCGCCATGGGCGACAATGGGGGCAAGCCCCGGGCTCCGGGGCGGGTCGCGGATCAAGGAATGAGGTGTCGTCGGATGGATCCGGTCTCCATGGTCCTGGGAGCCACGATCGCGCTCGGCGGGTTCCTGTTCGGCCGCCTGGTGACCAAGCGCCAGGCACGGGAGGCCCTCGAACAGCAGCGCAGACAGGAACAGTCCAGGGCTCTGGGCGGCCGGCAGAGCCCCCAGCCGCTCTGCGGATGCGGCCACCACCTGGTCTTCCACGACCAGCAGACCAAGAGGTGCCAGACCCAGGTGGTCATCCCCGGCCGCTGGACCGGGCAGTCCAGCTCCACCTACCGCCAGTGCATGTGCCAGGGCTACCGGGGCCCGCTTCCCATCGACGAGTACTACGCCCCCGACTACCTGAACGAGACCGACGGCTGACCCGGGACCCGTCACCTTCCGTCGCGCGGGCGAGGGGCCGCCACGCGGTCGTCCACAGGGGCTACCGCCGACCGGCCCCTTCCGCTTTCCCGGGATGGGAAGCCCGAGGACGGGATCCGGGGCGGCGCCCGCCCCGGCCCTTCGCCCCGGCGACCGCAAAACCCCGCCCCCCGCACGGCGGCGCCGCACCCGCCGCCTTTGCCAAACCACCCGTCCGGGCCCCGGATCCGCGGGCACCGCGGGCCCGTGCACGGCCGACACCGCGGTGCGGGAACCTGGGACACGGGGCCCGCCGGGATGACAATGTCCTCCCCCGGCACCAGAATGTCCCCGCACCGAACAGCCAGAGAGTGGACGTTGAACCAGTGACGACCCCTGCGACACCCACGATCGACCAGCGCATCGCCGAGGAACTCGGCGTGGGCGCACACCAGGTCACCGCGACGATCGAGCTCCTCGACAGCGGATCGACCGTGCCCTTCATCGCCCGCTACCGCAAGGAGGCCACCGGCGCGCTGGACGACATCCAGCTACGCGCCCTGGAGGAGCGCCTGCGCTACCTGCGGGAACTGGCCGAACGCCGCACCGCGATCCTGGAGTCGATCCGCTCCCAGGGCAAGCTGGACGAGGAGTTGGAAGCCCGCGTCAACGCGGCCGACTCCAAGGCCCGCCTGGAGGACATCTACCTCCCCTACAAGCCCAAGCGGCGCACCAAGGCCCAGATCGCACGCGAGGCCGGCCTCGAACCGCTGGCCGAGGCGCTGCTGGCCGACCCCGCCCTGGACCCGCAGGAGACCGCTGCCGCCTACGTCGACCCCTCCAAGGACGTGGCCGACACCAAGGCCGCCCTGGACGGGGCCCGCGCCATCCTGGTGGAGCGCTTCGCCGAGGACGCCGACCTCACCGGCCTCCTGCGCGAGCGCCTGTGGGAGAAGGGCCGCCTGGTCTCGGCCGTCCGCGAGGGCAAGGAGGAGGCCGGCGCCAAGTTCGCCGACTACTTCGACTTCTCCGAGGCCCTCACCCGCGTCCCCTCCCACCGCGTCCTGGCCATGTACCGGGGCGAGAAGGAGGAGGTCCTCACCCTCACCCTGGAGCCGGAGGAGCCCCCCGCCCAGAACCCCGACGGCACCACGCCCCGCAGCACCTACGAGAACGCCATCGCCCACCACTTCGGGATCGTGGACCGCGGCCGGCCCGCCGACCGCTGGATCCAGGACACCGTGCGCTGGGCCTGGCGCACCCGCATCCTGGTGCGGCTGGACATCGACGTGCGCATGCGGCTGTGGCAGCGGGCCGAGGACGACGGCGTGAACGTGTTCGCCGCCAACCTGCGCGACCTGCTGCTGGCCGCGCCCGCCGGGAGCCGCGCCACCCTCGGCCTGGACCCGGGGCTGCGCACCGGGGTCAAGGTCGCGGTCACCGACGCCACCGGCAAGGTCGTGGCCACCGACACGATCTACCCGCACGTGCCCCGGCGCGACTGGGACGGCTCCATCGACAGCCTGGCCCGGCTGTGCGCCGCCCACTCCGTGGAACTGGTCGCCATCGGCAACGGCACCGCCTCCCGCGAGACGGACAAGCTCGCCGCCGACCTGATCCAACGCCGTCCCGAGCTCAAGCTCACCAAGGTGATGGTGTCGGAGGCGGGCGCGTCGGTGTACTCGGCCTCGGCCTACGCCTCCGAGGAGCTGCCGGACCTGGACGTGTCGCTGCGCGGCGCCGCCTCCATCGCCCGCCGCCTTCAGGACCCGCTGGCCGAGCTGGTCAAGATCGACCCCAAGTCGATCGGCGTGGGCCAGTACCAGCACGACCTGGCCGAGGCGAAGCTGTCGCGCTCGCTGGACGCCGTCGTCGAGGACTGCGTGAACGGCGTGGGAGTGGACGTCAACACCGCGTCGGTGCCGCTGCTGACCCGGGTCTCGGGCGTGACCTCCACCCTGGCGCGCAACATCGTCGCGCACCGCGACGCCAACGGCCCGTTCCGCACCCGCAAGGAGCTGCGCTCGGTGCCGCGTCTGGGCCCCAAGGCCTTCGAGCAGTGCGCGGGCTTCCTGCGCGTGCCCGGCGGCGACGACCCGCTGGACGCCTCGGCGGTGCACCCGGAGGCCTATCCCGTGGTGCGGCGCATCCTGGACCGGGTGGGGACCGACCTTCCCTCGCTCATCGGCGACAAGGACGTGCTCTCGCGGGTGCGCCCCGAGGACTTCGTGGACGACACGTTCGGCCTGCCGACGGTCAACGACATCCTCGCCGAGCTGGACAAGCCCGGCCGAGACCCGCGCCCGGCCTTCACCACCGCCACCTTCAAGGAGGGTGTGGAGAAGCTGGAGGACCTGGACCAGGGCATGATCCTGGAGGGCGTGGTCACCAACGTGGCGGCCTTCGGCGCGTTCGTGGACGTGGGTGTGCACCAGGACGGCCTGGTCCACGTCTCGGCGCTCTCGCACAAGTTCGTGGAGGACCCGCGCGAGGTGGTCAAGCCGGGCGACATCGTCAGGGTCAAGGTCCAGGACGTCGACATCCCGCGCAAGCGCATCTCGCTGACCATGCGCCTGGACGACGAGGCTCCCTCCGGCGGTGGCCGGGGCGGTCGCGGGGAGCGCGGCAACCGCGGTGGCGGTGGCGGCGACCGCCGTCGCGGCAACGGCAGTGGCAGTGGCAACGGCCGCAGGGGCGGCGGCGGACGCGGCGGCCAAGGCGATGCGGCACCGTCGGGCGCCATGGCCGAGGCGTTGCGCCGCGCGGGCCTGGGCAAGTAGGCCCCGCGCCTTACCCGGGGCCCCGGACGCGTGTCGCGACCGGGGCCCCGCTCCCCCGCCGGACGGTGTGGGAGAGCGGTACCGTCCGCCCCGCCGCAGCCGGGACCCGGTGCGCCCGTCGTCTCACCGGCGGCTCGCGCCGCCGCTCCCTCCGAGATGCCCGGTCCCGGGTACCGGTGGTCCTCCGCCGGGCTCCTCCGGTCTCCGCCGGGCTCAGACTCGGTCCCTCGGGATCACCGAGGTGTAGATCTTCGTGGCCACACGCCTCGTACCCTCGTAGGCGTCGAGCGTCGCGTGCAGGTGGAAGTCGGTCGCCGTGGACGTGAGCGTCGTACGGGTCTCGGTCCGCACGGACCAGTCGCCGCGGGCGAAGCCCATCGTCCACGCCGTCTCGCCCCGGACCGAGTCGTAGTCGTCGCCGACCCGGCCGTAGTACTCGTCGGCGCGCCGGGTCACCTCCAGCCCGATGTCGTCGAAGCACACCGTCCCCAGGTCCTTGACCACGTTCAGCGAGGCCTCGTAGTTCACGAGGTTCTGGGCCAGGTCCCACCGCTCCTCGCCCTGCCCGATCCGGCTCGTCGTGACGGGGGCGGTGCCCTCGGGCTCACCGAAGGGCGCCACACCGCGCCCGTCGTCCCCGCTTTCGACGGGGCGCACCGGAAGGTGTACACGGGTGTGCTCCCCCTGGAACACGGAGAGGGTCACCGGCTCGGGCGAGGGCCACACGAGCGGCCAGTAGGAGGTGGAGACCGAGATCCTCACCCGGTGTCCGGGCGGGAACGCCTGCGCCACACCGTTGAGGGGGACCGAGACACGGTACCTGCGCCCGGGCACCAGCTTCTCCGGCCTCTCGTGGCCGCCGGCGTGGGTGAGGTTCAACAGCCCGTAGGTCACACGCGTGGCCTGTCCCTTGGGCGTGACGTCGCACAGCCGCACCGCGACCATCGCGTCGGGCCGGTCCACGGCGAGTTCGAGGTCGACCACCGCGGAGCCGAGGATCTCCACCCGCTCGGGGAGCGGCACGCTGTCGAAGACGATGGAGCCGCCGTCGTCCTCGCGCTGGTCGTAGGGCAGGTCCGGAGGAGCGTTGTAGGAGCACCACTTGCCCGCGTGCTGTCCGGTGGACAGCGGGGAGGACAGGGTCAGGGCGTCCTCCCTCCTCTCCGGCTCCCCCTCTCCGAGCACCCGCCCGGACCCCAGCGAGCGCGACTCGAACACCACGTTCGGTGACGGCCACTCCCGCTCACCGACCCAGCGCCCCGGCCGGTCCTCGTAGGCGGTGGAGGGAGCCACGCTCTCCTGCATCCAGGCCCGCAGGGCGGGTGCCTCCATCACGTCGTTGTCGATGTCCTTGAGCCAGCGGTCCCACCAGCGCACCAGCTCCTGGAGGAAGCCGACGGCGGGGCCGGGCTGGCCCAGGTGCGGGTACTTGTGCGACCAGGGCCCCAGCAGCCCGAGACAGGGAACCCCCAGCCCCGCCAGCAGCCGGAAGACCGAGTTGGAGTAGCCGTCGGCCCAACCGCTGACGGCCATGACGGGCACCTGGATCGCACCCAGGTCCTCGATCACCGAACCGTGCCTCCAGTACCCGTCCCGGTGCTGGTGCCGCAGCCAGGTGTCGAGCCACAGGCCGCTGTGCTCCAGCCGCTCGTGCCACATCCTCCGCCACCGCCCACCGACCAGGGCCGGATCGGGCGGGCAGGAGTTGTAGGCGAACATCGTGGAGGCCCAGGACAGGTTGTCCCCCAGCAGGCACCCGCCCATGAAGTGCACGTCGTCGGAGTACCGGTCGTCGGTGGAGCAGGCCGTCATGATCGCGCGCAGGCTCCCGGGCCGCCGCGCGGCGACCTGCAGGGCGTTGAACCCGCCCCAGGAGATGCCCATCATGCCGGTGCGGCCGTCGCACCAGGGCTGGTCGGCGAGCCACGCGAGCACCTCCTCGGCGTCCAGGAGCTCGCGTTCCAGGTACTCGTCGGTGAGCACCCCCTCGGAGTCGCCGCTGCCGCGCAGGTCCACGCGGGCGCACGCGTACCCGTGTCCGGCCATGTAGGGATGGTGTATCGAATCGCGCTGCGCCGTCAGGTCGCGCCTGCGGTACGGGATGAACTCCAGGACCGCCGGTACCGGGGCCTCCTCGCTCCCCACCGGGCGCCAGATCCGCGCGGCGAGCCGGACGCCGTCGCCGAGCGGGATCTGGACGTACTCATCCTCACGGACGTCGTTCGGCAGCTCGCTGACGGTTCTCATCGTCACCGGGTCCTCTCCGTGCTCAGGCCTCTTCGTCGGTCTCCCGGATCGTGAAGGGCAGTTTCCCCACGCACTCCCCGTACCTGCGCTCGCACTGCGCGGTGTCCTCCGCGCCCACGAACACGCGGGCCAGCTCGAAGCTGTAGCTGTCCTGGAACGGGAGGTCGGAGAGCCGCTGGCCCCGACGCACGACGACCTCCACCTTCGTGCCCGGCGCCGTCTCCTCCGCTCGGGCCACGTCCTCCTCGGAGGGCACCGCCGCGACGAAGCCGTCGCGGAAGCGGCGCAGGAACCACTTGGCGGCCACCGGGTACCGTCCGCCGCGTTCCAGGTCGGGCTCCTGTCCCAGGGCGACCCTCAGGCAGACCTCGTGGTTGGACACCCCCCGCACGAGTTCGAACAGCCTGGCGTGCGACTGGGAGTGGCGCGGATTGATCTCCAGGAGGCGGATGTCGCCGCTCCGCGGATCGTGGAAGTACTCGATGTTGAAGGTGACGTCGTCCAGGCCGACCCGGGAGACCACGCGCTCGGTGAGTTCGGTCAGGCGCTCGCCGACCGACGCGGACACCGTCGACGGGTACTCATAGCGCAGGAAGCTCGACGTGCCCGGATATCGGTGGGAGTCGACGATCCCGTAGACGTGGGGGACGCCGCCCCGGACGTAGCCCTCGACGGTGAGCTGGTCGCCCGTGGCCTCCTCCTCGGCCAGTGCGGCCGTGCCCCCGCACTCGGCGACCTCCGGAGGCGGCCGCACCCGGTCCATCACCCACTGGAAGGGCGCGCCGAGGCGTCCGGCGCCCGCCCTGATCCTGTCCATCGCCTCGCGGAACTCCGCGTCGTCGGTGACCCGGAAGGCCAGTTCGGAGGAGAAGGACTTCACCGGCTTGACCCACAGCGGGTAGGACAGCCCCTCCGGTTTGTCCGTGGCGTCGAGGCCGAACGCGGCGAACCGGGGAACCGCCTCGGGGATGACGGCGCGCTGCTCCAGACGGCTCCAGTACTTGTGCTCGCACCGGACCACGGCCTCCAGGGGCGCGCACGGCAGCCCCCGTTCCCGGCAGAGCAGCGGCACCAGCGAACTGACCGGGAAGTCCCAGAACCCGATGACCGCGTCGACCGTGCCCTCGAAGGAGTCCAGCCTCTCGGCCGCCAGGGCGAGCAGTCCGGGCATGTCCACCTCCCGTTCCTGGCCGATCTCGTCGAGGTCGAGCAGTTGGAGGAAGCGGTAGCCGCGGTCGGCGGGCAGTGAGAGCAGGACCTCCCGGTTCTGGTCGTCGAGTCCCGGAACGAAGACGTTCGTGACCATCGCGCACCTCCAGCGGGGCGCGGGGCGGTGCGCGCCGATGACCGCCCCGTACCCCGGAAGCCGGCACCGGCCCTCCTACCTGTGAGGATGCCCGTCCTCTCCGCCGGATCCGGCCGGGCCGGGGGGTTTTCCCGAACCTTTACCGCCGCCGGGCCGGCGGGGCCGTCGGCTCGGTGCGGGACGGCTTCCCGGCACCGCCTCACCAGACGGGGCGCAGCGGGGGCAGCTCGTTTCCCGCCAGTCCGCGGACGAGTTCGGCGAGTTCGGCGCGCATGCGGGTGAGCCCGTCCGCGCCGAGGCGCTCGCCGATCCGCTCCTCCAACTCGTGCAGGACGCGGCCCGCGACGGAGAGGTGTTCGTGCGCCTTGTCCGTGAGGACGACCAGGCGGCGCCGTCCGCCCCCGGCGTGCTCGACGCGCCGCACGTATCCGCGCTCCTCCAGGTAGGCGACGATCTGCCCGGCGGCCTGTTTGGTGACGCCCAGGCGGTCGGCCAGCTCGGTGCTGGTCGCGCCACCGTGCCGGAGTACCTGGAAGGCGAATCCGTGGACCGGCCGGAGTTCCCGGTATCCCTCGGCGTCCACTCCGCGCACGAACTCGCCCAGCACCAGTTGGAAGGCCATGCCCAGGAGGAAGGTGAGTTCGGTGCGCTCCAACGGGTCGTTCATGGCACCCATCTTGACACATGTGAGTAAAGAAGCTTTACTCACCGAGTAAAGCCAGTTTACTCAGGAGGTCGCATGAGGATCATCGACGAGACCGGGGCCCGCACCACCACGACGCCCGCCGGGACCATGTCCGCGCTGGCCGGCCCCAGCCGGGGCAGCCACGAGCTGAGCACCTGGCGGGTGCGGATGGAACCCGGCTCGGCCTCCCCCGAGCACGTGGTCGACCGGGACCAGGTGTGGATGCCCGTCTCCGGACGGTTCCGGGTCAGCGTCGACGGCGAGGACTCCGGCATGGCCCCCGGACAGGCCGCCGTGATCCCCGCCGGGGCCGTCCGCCAGGTGCGCACCGGGGACGGCCCCGGCGAGGCGCTGGTGTGCATGGTCCCCGGCGGCCGGGCCTCCGTCGCGGAGCGGGAGGGCTCGGTCCCCCTCCCCTGGGCCGAGTGAGGCCCGGCTCCCCGGCCGCGGACCGGCCGGCCGGAGGGCCGCGCGCCTACCTGGGGACGATGGCCACACCGGACCACAGGGCGCGCACGGGCGAGGGGTCGCTGTCGTGCAGCAGGTCCTCGGTGTTCCACACCTTGACCGCGGTGGCGTCGGCGCTCACGGCGGGCCATCCCGGGTCGCCGGTGGCGGCGAAGTCACGCCAGGCCGCGACCATGCGGTCCGACAGCGCCCGGTGCGCCTCGCCCGGCTCCCCGTCGAGCAGGAACCTCCCGAAGTCGGTGTCCAGGTTGCCGAACGCGAACGGCAGGTCGAAGGCGTGGCACGAACCCAGCCGCCCCTGCACGGCGGGGCTCTCCGCGGCCAGCCGGAAGAAGTGGGCCCGCCCCCCGGCCGCGGCGTGGGCCTCGGCGAAGCGCGCGGTGTACTCGGCGAACAGGGCGTCGCCCTGGATCGCGGCGTACAGCTCGCGCAGGGTGGCCCCCGGGTGCACCTCGCGGTAGGCGGCCACCGCGTCCCCGCCCAGCCCGAGCCGGGAGGCGGTCACCGCCAGGTCGGACTCGCCGTCGATCTCCACGCTCTGCCCCAGCTCGGTGAACAGCCGGTACTCGTGGGCGTTGTGGCCGGTGAGCAGGTCCACCTCGGAGGCGGCGCCGCGCGCCACCGCCTCCAGCGGGGCCTCGGGCAGCTCGGGTCCGCCGACCACGGGCGCGAAGCAGGTGAAGGGCTGGGTGCGCACTCCCCCGGACTTCTTCGACGGGGAGTGGGCCAGCACGAGGTCGGTGGCCTCCAGCAGCTTCTCCGGCGGCAGTGCGGCCAGCGCCCCGGCCTCCAGCGGGACCCCGGCGGCCTCGGCGATCCGCCCGGAGACGAACCGCGCGGTGTCCACGGTGAGCATGTCGCCGGGAACACTGTGCGCGATCGCCCTCCGGAAGAGCCCCCGGGCGTTCGGGGAGGCCATCAGGGACACCACCGACCCGGCACCGGCGGACTCCCCCGCCACCGTCACGTTGTCGGGGTCCCCGCCGAAGGCCGCGACGTTCTCCCGCACCCACCGCAGGGCGGCTGCCTGGTCGAGCAGGCCGCGGTTGTCGGGGCGGCCGGGCACGTGGCCGAATCCCTCGAAGCCCAGCCGGTAGTTGATCCCGACCACGACGAGGCCGCTCTCGGCGAGCCTGGTGCCGTCGTAGGTGAGCTCGGAGGCGGCCCCGACGATGTAGGCGCCGCCGTGGATCCACACGAGCACGGGTGCCCGGTCGCCCTCGCGTGCGGCGGTCCACACGTTGAGGGACAGGCAGTCCAGGGACGTCTCCGGGCCCCAGGGCGCCGCGCCGAGGAGCTGGGCGCCCTGCGGGGGCGGGGGGCCGAAGGAGGTGCAGTCGCGGACGCCGTCCCAGTCGGAGGCGGGCGCGGGGGCGGCGAAGCGGTGCTCGCCGAAGGGGGCGGCGGCGTAGGGAATGCCCCGGTAGACGGTGGTCTCGCCGCTCTCCGAGCGTGGCGAGGCGATGCCCCGGACCCGTCCGGCCGTTGTCTTCACTGTGCGCTCGGCGTCCACGTGCGTCCTCCCGATCGGTTCACGACACCCCCACCTAACAACGTTAGGTAAACAGGCGCAAGACCCCGGGATCCCTCTCCCGCGCCGGAAACCGCCGACCGCTCCCCGGCGCGGCGGAGTACGTCCCGACGCCCCCGCGGAGCGGCTACCCGCTCCACTGGTTTCCGACCGGTAACATACCATCCGGTCGGTTTGAACGTACGAACGAAGGGTCGCCATGCGCGCCATCCAGATCACCGAGTTCGGTGGACCAGAGGTCCTCACCCCCACCGAGCTGCCCGACCCCGAGCCGGGACCCGGCGAGGTCCTCGTCGACGTCACCCGCGCCGGCATCAACTTCGCCGACACGCACCAGGCCGAGAACAGCTACCTGTCCCCCGCCTCCCTGCCCCTGGTCCCCGGCATGGAGATCGCCGGGCGCACCTCCGACGGCCGCCGCGTCGTCGCCCTGGCCACCAGCGGCGGCTACGCCGAGAAGGCCACCGCCACCCCCGACATGTGCTTCGACATCCCAGACGGGGTCTCGGACGAGGACGCCCTCGCCCTGGTGGTGCAGGGGGCCACCGCCTGGGTGCTGCTGCGCAAGTCCGTGCGGATGGATCCGGGCGAGTCGGTCGTGGTGCACGCGGCGGGCGGCGGTGTGGGCACCCTCGCCGTCCAACTGGCCAAGCGGTTCGGCGCCGGAAGGGTCATCGCCGTGGCCAGCAGTGAGGAGAAGCGCGCGCTGGCCCTGGAGCTGGGCGCGGACGCCGTCGTGGACTCCTCCGCACCCGACATGACCGAGGCCCTGGTCGAGGCCAACGGCGGCCAGCGCGTGGACGCCGTCCTGGACATGGTCGGCGGCCGGGTCACCGACCAGAGCGTTCGGGCCCTGGCCCCCTTCGGCCGTCTGGCCTTCTACGGGATGGCCTCGCGCGAGGCGCCCAGTCCGGTGCAGCTTCCCAACCTCATGCGCTTCTCCACCACGGTGGGCGGCATGTGGCTGCCGCACGTGTGGATGCTGCCGGGCAACGTGATGGGCCGGGCGATGGCCGAGCTGTTCACCCTGGTGGCCGAGGGGCACCTCCGGACGGTCCTGGGCGGGTCCTACCCCCTCTCGGAGGCCGCCCGGGCACACGAGGCGCTGCGTTCGCGCGGGACCATCGGCAAGCTGACCCTCGATCCCACCGCTTGATCCGCTAGTTGAACAAGCGCCACCTTGACGGCGTAGATCCGTATATGTCCGGTTCGGTGGGTTCAGCCCCGTTCGCGGTGTACCGCCTCGCGGACCGCGGGCACCACCTCGGCGGCGAACCGCTCCACCTGCCGGACCGGGTTCTCGGCGGGGCCGAACACGAAGGTGTCCATCCCGTACTCCAGCACCAGTTCGGTCAACTGCTCCACCCACTGCTCGGCGGGCCCCCGCAGGAAGCCGGTGGAGGCGCCGTCGGTGATGGCGCCCATCACGTTGTACACGCGGCGGATCGACGCGGGGTCGCGGCCGGCCTCGGCCGCACCCGCGTCGATCCGGGCGTGCATGTCGTGGAGCCCGGCGGGTTCGGTGTAGCCGCTGGAGGGGACCCAGCCGTCGGCGATCCGTCCCAGGGCGCGCAGCAGCCGGGGACCGTACACGCCGAGCCAGATCCCGATGTCGTGCGCGGGGGCCGGTCCCGGCCTGACCCCCGCCAAGCGGTAGTGCCCGCCCTCGAAGCGCACGGAGCGCTGGTCCGACCACAGCAGCCGGATCACCTCCACCGCCTCGACGAGGGCGTCGGCGGCCTCGCGCGGGCCGCGCCGCTCACCGCCCATGGCGACCACGGCCTCCCAGAAGGCCCCGGCGCCCAGGCCCAGTTCGAAGCGCCCGCCGGACAGTACGTCCAGGCTGGCCGCGGACTTGGCGATGATCGCCGGTGAGCGCAGGGGCAGGTTGGCCACGTCGGGGAAGAACCGCAGCCGCTCGGTGCGGGCCAGGGCCGTGGCCATCAGGCTCCAGGTGTCCAGGTGCCGGCGCTGGTAGGGATGGTCCTGGACGCCGACGAACTCCAGGCCGCCGTGCTCGGCCACGGGCAGCAGCGCCCACAGGTCCCGCAGGGAGTCGGCCTCCGGTGAGGCGAAGACCCCGAAGCCCACCCGGCGCCCGTAGTCGGTACCCAACCGCTCTCTCCTCTCCCGGTCCCGCTCGGTCCCGGTCCGCCGGCCGGCCTACTCCTCGGGGGCGCGGTAGACCAGGTCGGAGTAGTCGGGGTGGCGCTGGATCCAGCCCTTGACGAAGGGGCACAGCGGGAGCACCGCCAGGCCCCGTGACCGGGCGTCGTCCAGGGCCCCGCGGACCAGCGTCCCGCCCAGGCCCCGCCCCTCGTGGGCCGGGTCGATCTCGGTGTGGGTGAAGGTGATGAGCTCCCCGGTGACGATGTAGTCGGCGAATCCGGCCACCTCCCCCTCGTCCCTGATCTCGTAGCGTCTCCGGTCCCGTGCGTCGACCACTTCGGCTGTCATGTCCACCCTCACTCGTCGGTCCGTGGTAGGACGGCGTTGGCCCGCACCACCATTGTCGCGCCTCGGCGCGCCCCGTCCCCCTTGCGGCACGCACCTTCCGGGACATAGGGTCGCCATGCATACCGACCAGTCGGTTTAAGGAGAACAGAATGACTTCCCGGTTCGGCGGCCGGACCGCCATCGTCACCGGTGCGAGCCGGGGCATCGGCCTGGCCATCGCCCAGAGGCTCGTCGACGAGGGCGCGCGCGTGTGCGTCACCGCGCGCAAGCCCGAGCCCCTGGAGGAGGCCGTGAAGGCCCTGGGCGGCCCCGAGCACGCCATCGGCGTCCCCGGACGGGCCGACGACCCCGAGCACCAGGACGCTGCGATCGCCGCCACCCTGGAGGCCTTCGGCAGCGTCGACATGTTCGTCAACAACACCGGCATCAACCCGGTCTACGGACGGATGGTCGACCTGGACCTGGACGCGGCCCGCAAGATCTTCGAGGTCAACGCCCTGTCCGCGATCTCGTGGACGCAGAAGGCCTACCACGCCTGGATGGCCGAGCACGGCGGCGCGGTCGTCAACGTCTCCTCCGTGGCCGGGACCAAGCCCTCCCCCGGCATCGGCTTCTACGGCGCCACCAAGGCGATGCTCATCCACATCACCGAGGAGCTGGCCGTCGAGCTGGGGCCGGGGATCCGCGTGAACGGCGTCGCCCCGGCCGTGGTCAAGACCAGGTTCGCCGCGGCGCTCTACGAGGGCCGCGAGGAGAAGGTCGCCGCCCAGTACCCCCTGGGCCGACTGGGCGTGCCCGAGGACGTCGCGGGGGCGGTCTCCTTCCTGCTCTCCGACGACGCCGCGTGGGTCACCGGCCGCACGCTCGTCCTGGACGGCGGCATCACCCTGACCGGAGGCGTGTGACATGGACCTGACCGACACCGGAGCCGTCGTCACCGGCGCGGGCAACGGAATCGGCGCCGCGCTCGCGCGCAGGCTGGCCGGAGCCGGGGCGCGCGTCGTGGTCAACGACCTCGACGCGGGAGCCGCCGAGGCCGTGGCCGCCGAGATCGGCGGGGTGGCCGTTCCCGGCGACGCCGCCGGCGAGGAGGGCGTCACCGCGCTCGTGGCCGAGGCCGGGGCCCACCTGGGCGGCATCGACCTGTACGTGGCCAACGCGGGCGTGGGCGTGGGCGGCGGCCCCGAGGCGCCGGAGGCCGACTGGGACCTGGCCTGGCAGGTCAACGTGATGGCGCACGTGCGCGCCGCGCGTGAGCTGGTGCCGGGCTGGCTGGAGCGCGGCCACGGCCGCTTCCTGACCACCGCGTCGGCGGCGGGCCTGCTCACGATGCTGGGCAGCGCGCCGTACTCGGTGACCAAGCACGCGGCGCTGTCCTTCAGCGAGTGGATGGCGGCCACCTACGGGGACCGCGGGATCACCGTGCAGTGCATCTGTCCGCTGGGCGTGCGCACCAACCTGCTGGAGAGCAGCGGCGACACCGGGCAGGCCATCCTGGCGCCGGAGGCGATCACCCCCGAGGAGGTCGCCGACGCGGTGATGGTCGGCCTGGCCGACGAGCGCTTCCTGATCCTGCCGCACCCGCAGGTCGCCGACTACTACGCGGCCCGGGCCACCGACACCGACCGCTGGCTGGCGGGTATGCGCCGCCTGCAGGCCAAGGTCTTCGAGGGGGACGCGTGAGCGAGCCACGTTCCGACGGGGAACTCCCGGGCCTGGACCTGGAGCGCCTGCGCGCGTACCTGGACGAGGCCGTGCCCGGCCTGGTCTCGGGGCCGCTGAAGGGCCGCGTGGTCGCGGGCGGCAAGTCCAACCTGACCTACGTGGTCACCGACGGCACCGGCAACTGGGTGGTGCGCCGTCCGCCGCTGGGCCACGTGCTGGCGACCGCGCACGACATGCCCCGCGAGTACCGGGTGATGAGCGCGCTGCGCGACACCGCCGTGCCCGTCCCCCGCACCTACGTGCTGTGCGAGGACACCGAGGTGCTGGGCGCGCCGTTCTACGTCATGGAGTACGTGGAGGGCACGCCCTTCCGCACCCGCGACGAGATCGCCCCGCTGGGCCCCGAGGCCGTCCGCGGGGTGGCCGAGTCGCTGATCACCACCCTGGGCGACCTGCACGCGGTGGTGCCCGAGGAGGTCGGGCTGGGCGAGTTCGGCCGCCCGGAGGGCTTCCTGGAGCGCCAGGTACGCCGCTGGGGCAAGCAGCTCAACGCCTCCCGCAGCCGGGACATCCCCGGTATCGACGCACTGCACGAGAAGCTCGCCGCCACGCTGCCCGAGCAGTCGGCGCCCGCGATCGTGCACGGCGACTACCGGCTGGACAACGCGCTGGTCACCCCGGAGGGACGCATCAACGCGGTCCTGGACTGGGAGATGGCCACGCTCGGCGACCCGCTCGTGGACCTGGGCCTGATGCTCGTCTACCAGAACCAGCCCGTGGGCTCGGGCGAGGCGCCCGCCACCTCCGCCGAGGGCTATCCCTCCCCGGAGGAGCTGGTGGGCATGTACGCCGCAGCGACCGGCCGTGACGTGTCCCGCCTCGGCTGGTACGTGGCCCTGGGCTGCTTCAAGCTCGCGGTGATCGCCGAGGGCATCCACTTCCGGCACAGCCAGGGGCTGACCGTCGGGGCGGGCTTCGACCGGGTCGGCGAGATGGTCGCCCCGCTGGTGGAGCGCGCGCACACCATGCTCAAGGAGGACTGAATGGACTTCGCCCACGACAAGGAGACCGAGGAGCTGCGCGAGCGGCTGCTGGCCTTCATGGACGAGCACGTCTACCCGGCCGAGGCGGTACTGGCGGAACAGCTGGCCGGGCGCGACGACCACTGGTCGACCGCGCCGGTGGTGCGCGAGCTTCAGGCCGAGGCCCGCGAGCGCGGCCTGTGGAACCTGTTCCTGGCGGGCCACCCCGAGCACGGCGGCCTGCCCAACCTGCGGTACGCGCCGCTGGCGGAGATCACCGGGCGCAGCCCCCGTCTGGCCCCGATCGCGCTCAACTGCGCCGCGCCCGACACCGGGAACATGGAGGTGCTGACGATGTTCGGCACCCCCGAGCAGCGCGAGCGCTGGCTGAAGCCGCTGCTGAACGCCGAGATCCGCTCGGCCTTCGCCATGACCGAGCCCGAGGTGGCCTCCTCCGACGCCACCAACATCACCACCAGCATCGTTCGTGACGGCGACGAGTACGTGGTCAACGGGCGCAAGTGGTACATCACCGGAGCGCTCAACCCCGAGTGCGCCGTCTTCATCGTGATGGGCAAGACCGACCCCGACGCCGAGCGGCACAAGCAGCAGAGCATGGTGCTGGTGCCGCGCGACACCCCCGGACTGACGGTACGGCGCGGCATGCAGGTGTACGGCTACGACGACAGCGACCACGGCGGCCACGCCGAGGTGGTGTTCGAGGACGTGCGGGTGCCCGCGGAGAACCTCGTCGGCGGCGAGGGCGAGGGCTTCGCCGTCGCCCAGGCCAGGCTGGGTCCGGGCCGCATCCACCACTGCATGCGCGGTATCGGCATGGCCGAGCGGGCCCTGGAGCTGACCTGCCGCCGGGTGCTGGACCGGGTGGCCTTCGGTCGGCCGCTGGCCGAGCAGGGCGTGGTGCGCGAGTGGATCGCCGAGGCCCGCGTGGCCATCGAGCAACTGCGGCTGCTGGTGCTCAAGACCGCCTACCTGATGGACACGGTGGGCAACAAGGGCGCGCACACCGAGATCCAGGCGATCAAGATCGCCACCCCGCGCACGGTGGAGTGGATCCTGGACAAGGCCATCCAGGCGCACGGCGCCGCCGGGGTCAGCCAGGACCTGCCGCTGGCCGGATGGCTGGCGGGCGTGCGGTCGCTGCGGCTGGCCGACGGACCCGACGAGGTGCACCTGCGCTCGCTGGGCCGGGCCGAGCTGCGCAAGTACCGGTAGGTCCTCGCTTCTTCCGGGCTCCGCTCCGCCCGCGCGCAGGCGCCCGCGGCGCGGAGCCCCTCCTCGTTCGGACACCCCGTGGGCGGGAACCCCGTCGGCGGGAGCCGCCCCCAGGGGCCGGGCAGGCACCGCTCACACGGGTCCCGCGTACGCGGGAGGGGCCGGGGACTCCGTGTCCCCGGCCCCTCCCATGCCTCCTCAGGCCCCGGGGCGCAGTCCGGCCACGAGCAGTTCGGCGAAGTGGCGGCCCACGTCCTCGCCGGTGAGCGGGCCGCCCGCGCGGTACCAGGTGCTCAGGTGGTGCACCGAGCCGAAGAAGTAGTTGACCACCAGGTCGGCGGGGACGTCTGCGCGGAAGACCCCCTCCCCCTGTCCCTGGACGACCATGTCGCGGAAGGTCTCGTGGTAGCGGCGCCGCTCGGCGCGTACGGCGCGCTGCTTCTCCTCGCTCAACTGGTGCATGGAGCGGAAGAAGATGACGCTGTCGTCCATGTTGGCGATGCTCGTGACGATGACGTCGGCCGCGGCGGCGCGCACGCGGTCGACCACCGAGGCGTCCCGGGAGGCGATCCGCACCAGGTGCTCGGTCTGCATGCGCAGCACCCGCGCGTAGATCTCGTAGAGCAGGTCGTCCTTGGAGCCGAAGTAGTGGTACATGGCACCCTTGGTGACCCCCGCGGCGGCGACGACCTCCTGCACGGAGGTGCCCTCGTAGCCGCGCTCGGCGAACAGCCTGGTCGCCGCCCCGAGCAGGCGCTCGGGGACGGTTCCGCGCGCCGCCTCGGTGTCGACCGCCTGTTGTACTCGCGCCATGTCCTGTCCCACCTCGTACCCCGTCGTTGACCCGCCGGGACAGCATACCGACCGGCTGGTACCTTGCGCACTCGCGAACGGCGCCCCTGCCCGTCCTCCGGCGGTCAGACCACCCTGAGATCGACCTTGCGTCCGTCGGGGTCGGTGAGGACTCGGTGTCCCGGCTCCAGGCGCGGCAGGGCCCGGCGCCCGTCCACGGCGAACCCGAGGCGCACCGCACCCGTGGCACGGGCGGCGGTGGCCGGGTAGATCTCGAAGACCATGCCGCCGGGCAGCTCGGCCGCGTGGTGCTCGGGTCCGTCGCCGTGCCGCTCGCGGACGAACCGCAGGCCCAGCCGGGTGTAGAAGGCCCGGCACTCCTCGACCCGGTCGGTGTGGAGGACCAGGAGCGTGGCGCGCGGAAGCGGGTCCCCGGGAGATCCGTCCTCCCCGGCGGCCTCCTCCAGGATCCGCCGGGCGCGCGCGTACTTGGCGCGCAGCCGCCCGGCCAGCTCCCCGGGCAGTGCGGCCAGGCGTCCCTCGTCGGAGTTGTGGGCGTTGTCCGCGAGCTTGACCAGCCTGCCCAGGGGGTCGGCGGCGGCTCGGCGCACCATCTCCTCGTAGGGCTCCCCCGCCCGCCGGGTCACCGACTCCACCGCGCGCACGACCTCCTCCGGGCAGCCCTTCGCGCGCAGGTCGCCGGCGGTGAGAGGGGTGTCTTCCAGCACGTCGTGCAGCACCCCCGCCATCCGCGCGTGCTCCCCGTGCCCGGCGAGCAGGTCGCGCACCGCGAACACGTGCTCGGTGTAGGGCCGCCCGGCCCGGTCGACCTGTCCGGCGTGGGCCTCCCCGGCCAGGCGCGAGGCCTGCTCCAGCGTCATCTCCACCGTCCGCCCTCCCCGTCACGCCGACCGTATCGGGCGCGGGGCCCCGCCGGGCCCGCCGGGGCGGCCTCAGCCCTCCACGAAGTGCGCACCGTACTCGGCCGAGGGCGCGACGGGCGTGATGACGTCGACCAGGACGCCGCCGGGGTCGGCGACGATGAAGTGCCGCTGCCCGAACTCCTCGGTGCGGATCTCCAGTTCGGGGCGCAGCCCGCCGTGCACCACCAGGCGGTCCCACTCGGCGTCCACGTCCTCCACCTCGAAGTTGAGCAGCAGGCCCCGGGCGGGCCTGCCGTAGCCCTCGGGGACGGTGGGGTGGGCGGGGTCGAGCAGGGCCAGTTCGTACTCGGGCGGTCCGGGCCTGCGCAGACTCACGTACCAGTCGGCGGCGAAGGTCTCCTCGAAGCCGAACAGTCCGACGTAGAAGTCCCGGGACTCGGCGAGGCTGGGTGTGCCGAGGACCGGATAGAAGCTGTTGAGCCGCATGGTTCCGCCTTTCGCGTACCGTCGGTATGTGGAGGTACGCTATTGGCATACCATCGGTATGTCAATAGGGGAGGTCCTGCATGGCCCCGGAACCGGGAACCCGTGCCCGACAGCGGGAGCGCACCAGGAGGGTCCTGCTGCGTGAGGCCCGCAGGCTGTTCGCCGAACACGGGTACGGCGGGGTGGGGCTGGCACGGATCGTGGCGGACTCCGCGGTCACCAAGGGCGCCCTCTACCACCACTTCGAGGGCAAGCCGGACCTGTTCCGCGCGGTTCTTGAGGAGGTGCAGGCCGAGGTCGCCGACGCCGTGGCACGGGCCGCGGACGCGCACCAGGACCCGTGGGAGCGCCTGACCACCGGCTGCCGGGCCTTCCTCACCGCCAGCACCGCGCCGGACGTGCGGCGGATCATGCTCATGGACGGACCCGCCGTTCTGGGCTGGAGTACCTGGCGGGCCCTGGACGAGGCCGCGTCGGCCCGTCATCTGACCGAGGCGCTCACCGACCTGGTCCGGGCGGGCGTCCTGCGGCCCCAGCCGATCGCTCCCCTGGCCCACCTGCTGTCGGGGGCGATGAACGAGGCCGCCCTGTGGCTGGCCGAGGCCGACGGCCCCGCGGACCTGGAGGACGTCTGGGCGGCGCTGTCGCGCATGCTGGAGTCCCAGCGCTGAGCCGGGGCCCGCCGGGCCCGCCGGGGCGGTGCCTCCACGCGTTATCGTGGCCCTCATGTCGGAGAGCACGCAGACGGACCGGGGACGGGACCAGGACCTGGAGCGCGACGACTTCGTCCAACGGTTCTCCGAGTACTGGCAGTCGCAGGGCCGGCCCCGGGCCGAGGGGCGCATCGTGGGCTACCTGCTCATCGCCGACCGCGAGGCGGTGGGCGCCGAGGAGATCGCCGACGGCGCCCGGGTCAGCCGGGGATCGGTGTCGCAGTCGGTGCGACGCCTGCGCGAGATGGGGTTCGTGGACCTCGTCGAGTCCCCCGGGGGCCGCTCGCGCCTGGTCACCATGGACGAGGACGTCTGGGGCGGTTTCCTGCGCAACGAGCGCTCCTACCTCAAGCGGCAGCGCGAGCTCGCCGCGTCGGCGTTGGAGCGCCTGCCCGGGCTGAGCACCCACGCACGCAACCGGCTGCGCAACATGCACGACTACATGGCCTGGCTGGACGACTACCACGACACCCTGCTCTCCCACTGGGAGGAGTACAAGGCCCGGCGGGACTGACGGACGTACCGCGCCCCGCCCGGGAGCGGGTCGGGGCGCGGTACGGGCTCCGTGCCCGGTGGTGCGGGCGGTGATGCGGTCGGCCGTCGAACGCCGGCCGGGTCACCGCGGCCGCGACGGGGCGCGTTCGTGCGGGATGACCAGGGGCGTGCGGGTGCGCGGGTCGGGCACCACGTCGCAGGCCAGCCCGAACACCTCCTCCACCATGCGCGCGGTCACCACCTGCTCCGGAGGGCCGTCGGCGACCACCCGGCCCCGGTCCATCAGCACCAGGCGGGTCGCGAACCGGGCGGCCTGGGCCAGGTCGTGCAGGACCGCGACCACCGTGCGCCCCTGCCGGTGCAGGTCGGCGAACAGCTCCAGCAGGTCGTACTGGTGGGCGATGTCCAGGTAGGTGGTGGGCTCGTCCAGCAGGAGGATGCCGGTGTCCTGGGCCAGGACCATCGCCACCCAAGCGCGCTGGCGCTGCCCGCCCGAGAGGGAGCCCACCTGGGTGTCGGCCAGGCCGGCCAGTCCTGTGAGCTCCAGCGCGCTCCGGATCGCCGTCTCGTCCTGCGGACTCCACTGCCGCACCAGCGTGTGGTGGGGGAAGCGTCCGCGCGCGGCCAGCGCCCGCACGGTGATGCCCTCGGGGGCGACCGGGCTCTGCGGCAGCAGCGCCAGTTGCCGGGCCACCGCCTTGGCGCGCTGGCCGCGCACGTCCCGTCCGCGCAGGAGCACCCTGCCCGACATGGGCTTGTTCACCCGGCCCAGGGCCTTGAGCAGTGTGGACTTGCCGCATCCGTTGGGGCCGACGATGACGGTGAAGTCTCCGTCGCCCACCTCCAGGCACAGGTCGCGTACGACCGGCTCGGCCCCGTACCCCAGGGTCAGGTCCTCCGCGGACAGCACCGGACTCACAGCACACCCCTTCGCCATTCACGAACCAACAGGTAACCCAGATACACGCCGCCGAACGCCATGGTGAAGATTCCGACCGGCAGTCCGTCGCCGACCGGGGACTGCTGCACGACCAGGTCGGCGGCCACCAGCAACAGCGCTCCCACCAGCGCCGACAGGGCGAGGTTGGGGCCCGGCGCGGTGGAGAGCCTGCGGGCGATCTGCGGCGCGGTCAGGGACACGAACGCGATCGGGCCGGCCACGCTCACCGCGGCGGCGGAGAGCACCACCGACACGGCGACGGCGGCGGTGCGGGTGGGGGCCGCCCTCGCGCCCAGGGCGTCGGCGAGCTCGTCGCCCATCTCGTTGACGGTGACCGGTCCGGCCAGCGCCGCCACGAGGGGCAGGACCAGGATCAGGACCGCCCAGATGGTGAGGGCGTGTTCCCAGGAACGGGCGCCCAGGCTGCCGTTGACGTAGGCGGACAGGATGCTGGCCTGGTCGCGGGCCATGACCGACACCACGAAGTGGGTGAAGGCCTGCGCCATGGCGGCCACGCCGATACCGGCGACGATCAGGCGGCCGGGGTGGCGCAGGCCGGTCCCGGTCGCCGTGGCCACGACGACCATGGCCAGTGCGGCACCGGCCAGGGCGCCCAGCGGCACGGGAACGACACCGGGCAGGACGAGGGCCGCGAAGGCCGCGCCCGCCCCGGCGCCGGCGCCCAGGCCGATGACGTCGGGGCTGCCCAGGGGGTTGCGGGTGACGGACTGGAAGAGCGCGCCCGCCAGGCCCAGGGCGGCGCCGGTGCCCACGGCCACCGTCAGGCGGGGGCCGCGCAGCCGTTCGAGGACGAAGGTCTCGGTGGCCTCGCCCGCGCCGGCCACGACGGCCGGCAGGCGGGTGAGGGGGACGCCGAGATCGCCCGTGGAGAGGGTGGCGGCCGCGGCGGCGGCCAGGAACAGCAGGAGCACGGCCGCCCACAGCAGCGAGCGCGGGTGGACGGGCAGTGCGACCGGTCCCAGCCTCAGCACGGGCGGGGAGGAGGCGGCCGCCCGCCCGGGCGGCTCCCCGGCCCGGGTCCGCGGTGCCGCCTTCGGGGAGGAGGGGGTGGTTCGCGTCATGAGGTACTCCGCATCCTGCGGACCGCGTACAGCAGTACGGGAGCGCCGACGAAGGCGGTGACCACGCCGACCATGAGCTCGGTGGGCCGCACGATCGTGCGGCCGACGACGTCGGCCGCCAGCAGCAGGGTGGGGCCCACGAGCAGGGCGAAGGGCACCTGCAGACGGAAGTCGACGCCGATCAGGGCGCGTACCACGTGGGGTACGGCCAGGCCGACGAAGGCGATGGGTCCGGCGGCCGCGGTGGCGCCGGCGGCGAGCATGGTGCCCGCGATCAGCCCGGCGGAACGGGTCCACAGGGTGTTGGCCCCGGTGGCGATCGCGGCCTCCTCGCCCAGGGCCAGGGCGTTGAGGCCGCCGCAGACCAGGAGTGCCAGCGCGGTGCCGACCCCGATGACGGGCAGCACGGACCAGACGACGTCGTAGCCGCGTCCGCCCAGGGAGCCGACCACCCAGTAGCGGTAGCTCTCGAAGGTCTCGGGCAGGCTCAGCGCCACGGCCTGGACGTAGGCGGTGAGCACGGCGGAGACCACCGCTCCCGCCAGGACCAGGCGGACCATGCCGCCGTCGCCGCCCCGGCTGCCCACCGTGTAGGCGGCCAGTCCGGCGGCCAGGGCCCCCGGCATCGCCCACCAGACGGTGCCCGCGACCGAGGTGGAGCCGAACAGGGCGGTGGCGGTGACCACCGCGGCGGCGGCACCGGCGTTGACGCCCAGCAGGCCGGGGTCGGCGAGGGGGTTGCGGGTGATGCCCTGCATGAGGGTGCCCGCCAGGGCCAGGGCGGCCCCGGCGACCACGCCCAGGAGGGTGCGCGGGTAGCGGCTCTCCACCACGGTGGCGACGAAGGGGTCCGCTCCGCCGGTGAACACCGCCCACACCTCCGGGAGCGGGGTGGGCCTGCTGCCCATGACGAGGCTGAGGAGGACCGCTCCGGCCAGGGCCGCGGCGCCCGCGCCGAGCACGAGCACGGCGCGGGCGGGACCCGTCCGGTGCGGTTCCGTCTGTGTCTTCACCCTGACCATGGGGGCGGTCAGTCCTCCACGTTCGCGGCGGCCTCTTCGATCATGGGCACGTAGCGCTCGATGACCCAGGGCACGGTCAGCGGGTTGATGATCGAGGAGGCGGTGACGAAGGAGGTGTCCTCGGCCGCGACCACCGCGCCGCTCTCGATGGCGGGGATGGACGCGTACAGCTCCTGGGCCTCGATCTCGGCGCGGGTCTCGGCGTCGGTGTAGAAGGTGAAGACCAGGTCGCTGTCGGAGAGCTTGTCGGCGTTCTCCAGGCCGATGACGGCCGAGTCGGTGCCCTCCGTCTCGGGGAGGGTCTCCACGACCGGGTCGACGGTCAGGCCCAGTCCGCGGACCATGGCGACGCGCTGCTCGTCGGGCAGGAACACCCCGAGGGTCCCGGGGCCGTCGGTGTAGACGTAGGAGAAGGTCAGGTCGGCGAACTGCTCGTTGGCCGCCTTGGCCTCCTCGAACCGGGACTCGATGTCCTCGATGAGGCCCCGTGCCTCCTCGGGCTGGCCCAGCGCCTCCCCGATGATCTCGATCTGCTGGTCCCAGTCGGTGCTCCAGGGCAGGTCGGGGTAGGCGACCGTGGGGGCGATGTCGCTCAGGATGTCGTACTGCTCCTGGGTGACACCGGACCAGGGGGCGAGGATGACGTCGGGCTCCAGCTTGATGACGGCCTCGAAGTCGATGTCCTGGGCTCCGGCGAACTGGGTGGGCAGCTCCTCACCCGCCTCGGTGACGGCCTCGTGGATCCACGGCAGGTAGCCGGTCTCGTCACTGCCCCACTCGTAGCTCTCCATGCCCACCGGCACGACGCCCAGGGCGATGGAGGTCTCGGCGGAGCCCTGGCCGAGGGTGACCACGCGTTCGGGCCGCTCGGGGATCTCGGCGGTTCCGAGGGCGCTCTCGATGCTGACCGGGAACTCGCCGCCGGCGTCGCCGCCGCTCCCGCCGGCGTCCTCCTCGGGGGTGCCGCCGCACGCGGCGAGGCTGAGGGCGAGGACCATGGTGAGTCCGATGCCGCTGAGGCGGCGAGGGATGGAGGTCATGCTCACGCTGCTTTCTTCGTTGCGGGGAGAGGCGCGCCGCGGCCGGCGCACCGTTTCCGCGCAGGGGGATCCCGAGGGGGAACACGGAGGACAGAACGGGAGAATCCCGACAGAACCAAGGTTAGTCTAACCTCACCTCAGGTGGATTTCAAAAGTTCTGAATTCGAAGAGGGGGTGCCGCCCGTGTCCCTGCACGGCACCTGGCACAACCTTGACCTGCCGTGGAGCTTTCCGGAGCCCGGCCTGGGCAGTGGCCGGAGGAACGTTCCGTTCCACCACCACTGAGGAGCAGCATGATCTCCAAGCTTTCCGAGATGGGCGTCAAGTCCGAGATGGCCTACGCAGCCGGATTCGCCTCCATCGGCCTCTCCTTCCTGAGCTGGACCGTCTCCAAGAAGCAGGAGAACGCCGGCCTGGACCGCGCCGACCGGTGGGGGATCTTCATCGGGGAGTGGCCCCCGACGTTCTTCGCGATCGGCCTCGCCCTCCAGATGGAGGAGCACAGGAAGAAGTAGTGCGCCGTCCGGCTGTCCGCGGTCCCGCGGACAGCCAGTGCGCACGCCCGGTCGGGGGCCCCGAGGGCGCTCCGTGCGCCTTCCGGGTCCCCGTCGACAGGTGCCCGGTGTCAGCTCCCCAGGTGGACGCGGGCCTCCCAGGGCCGCAGCGGCGCGAAGGCCCCCTCGTCGGGGTAGTTGCCGATGAGGCGCACCGGGTCGCGCCTGGCGACCGAGGGGTCCAGTTCCAACGGCACCGTGTCCGAGCTCCAGTTCGCCGTCACCAGCAGCACCCGGCCGTCGAGTGTGCGCGTGTAGGCGTACACTGCCGGGTCCTCCTCCAGCAGGGGCTCGAACCTGCCGTGCACGATGACCGGGTGCTCCTTGCGCAGCGCGATGAGGCGCCGGTAGTAGTGGAACACCGAGTCCGGGTCGGCGACGGCGGCCTCCGCGTTGATCTGCGTGTGGTTGGGGTTGATCCCGATCCACGGGGTGCCCGTGGTGAACCCGGCGCCCGGCGAGGCGTCCCACTGCACGGGTGTGCGCGCGTTGTCCCGGCTCATACGGGCGACGGCCGCCATGGCGGTCCCCTCGTTCACTCTTCCCGTCTCCACCATGGCGCGGTGGTGGTTGAGCGTCTCCACGTCCCGGTAGTCGGCGATGTCGGCCATGTGGGCGTTGGTCATGCCCAGTTCCTCGCCCTGGTAGACGTACGGGGTGCCCTTCATCATGTGCAGGGTGGTGGCCAGCGCCTTGGCCGACTCCACGCGGTGGGCCTCGTCGCCGAAGCGCGACACCGCCCGGGGCTGGTCGTGGTTGTTCCAGTACAGGCTGTTCCACCCCGACTCCCCCAGCCCCGCCTGCCAGCGGTTGAGGGACTCCTTGAGGCGGACCAGGTCCAGGGGGCGGGGGTCGAACTTGCCGCCGGGCCCGTGGTCGAGGTTCACGTGCTCGAACTGGAAGACCATGCTCAGCTCGCGCCGCTCGACCATGGTGTGCAGCAGGGCCTGCTCCACTCCCACCCTGGGCATCTCGCCGACGGTGAGCACGTCGCGGCCCGCGAACACCTCCTGGTGCAGCTCGTGCAGGAACTCGTGCAGGCGCGGGCCGTTGACGGCGTAGTCGGTGAAGACACCGTGACCGCTCGTGGCCGCCAACGGGCCGCTGGGCAGTTCCGGGGTCTTGGAGACGAAGTTGATCACGTCCATGCGGAAGCCGTCGGCGCCCCGGTCCAGCCACCAGCGCGCCACGTCGTGCACGGCCGCCCGCACCCGGGGGTTCTCCCAGTTCAGGTCGGGCTGGCGGCGGGTGAACAGGTGCAGGTAGTACTCGCCCGTGGCCTCGTCGTAGGTCCAGGCGGGACCGGAGAAGACCGAGCCCCAGTTGTTGGGCGGGCCGCCGCCGCGGCCGGGCCGCCAGAAGTAGAAGTCCCTCTTGTCGGAGTCCTTCGAGGCGCGGGACTCGATGAACCAGGGATGCTCGTCGCTGGTGTGGTTGACCACCAGGTCCATCATCAAACGCATGCCGCGCTCGTGCAGCCCGTCGCGCAGCCGGTCCCAGTCGGCCAGGGTGCCGAACATGGGGTGGATGTCCAGGTAGTCGCTGATGTCGTAGCCGTTGTCGTCCCAGGGGGAGGGATAGACCGGTGACAGCCACACCACGTCCACGCCGAGCAGTTCCAGGTAGTCGAGCCGTTCGATGACACCGGGCAGGTCGCCCACGCCGTCGCCGTCGCTGTCGTTGAAGCTGCTCGGATAGACCTGGTAGACGACGCTGGACTTCCACCAGTCGGTACCGCGCTTCGGAGCCATGGACGTCCTCCGGTAGGGATCGGCGAGGGGCGGGCCCGCCGGGAACCGGAGCCGTCGGCGGACCCCGTAGCGGCACGTACCCGGCACGGTGTCGGCCGACACCGGCGGTCGGGGCCCGGGTTGCCGGGCCGCCGCGGCGGGGCATACGAAAGGGGACACACGAGATGAAGGGGTCCCCATGTGCCTGCACGGAACCGGCGAGACCGTCCGCTCGCGGAGCGGCCGCACCACGTCGCCCCCCGCCGGACCACCCGGCGCGCCGACCGAGCCCCGCCCGTGGCCGACGGGCTTTCGAAGGGTGGTCGACCTCAGCCACGTGCTCTCGCCGTCGATGCCCTCCTGGGACGAGGAGAAGCCCCGGCGGGAGAGCCTCGGCGATCCCGTGCCTAAGGGGGAGTTCGGCTTCTACCTGCAGCGGTGGACCCTCACCGAGCACTCGGGCACGCACCTGGACGCGCCGGGGCACGTGATCGGCGGCGGGCGTCTGGTCCCGGACATCCAGCCGCACGAACTGGTCGCCCCGGCCGCGGTGATCGACATCCGCGCCCGCGCCGCCGAGGACCCCGACACCACGGTGGAGGTGGAGGACGTCCTGGCCTTCGAGCGGGTACACGGACGGGTGCCCGAGGGGGCGGCCGTGCTGATGCACTCGGGGTGGAGCGCCCGCTGGGCCCGGGGCGACGAGGCGGTGCGCGGTGTGGCCGAGGACGGCTCCTGGCACTTTCCCGGGTTCGGTCCCGAGGCCTGTGAGTTCCTGGTCTCCCAGCGCGGTGTCGCCGGGGTGGGCGTGGACACCCTGAGCACCGATCCGGGTGTCTCCACCGACTTTCCCGCGCACGAGGCGGTGGGACGCGCCGACCGGTGGGGGCTGGAGGCCCTGACCGGTCTGGAACGGCTGCCGCCGAGCGGGGCGCTGCTCAGCATCGGGGTCATGCCGGGCCTGGACGCCTCCGGCGGGCCGAGCAGGGTGCTGGCCATGTACTGACCCGGTACCGGTCCGGCTCCGGTGCGCCACCTGGCTCCGGCGCGGGCGAGAGGCGTGCTCAGCCGGTCCGGGGGCGGGGCACACCGTCGTCGGGGTGCCACTCCAGCAGCATCATGGTGGCGTCGTCGGTGAAGCTGCCGTGCTGGTGGTCGTGGATGGCGTGGATCAGGCGCCGCAGCGTCTCGGGGGCCGGCTCGTCGGCGGCGGTGGCCCGGATGACGAAGTCGGCGAACCGCTCGGGGCCGAACATCCGCCCCTCGCTGTCGTGCGCCTCGGTCACCCCGTCGGTGTGGAGCAGGACCCGGTCGCCGGGTTCGAGCTGGATCCGGTGCACGGTGCGCGGCTCGGCGGCCAGGACCTCGCCGAGGCCGAGCGGAACCTCCGGGGCCCGCTCCAGTGCGTCCTCCAGCAGGCGGCCGTGCCGCAGGAGCAGGGGCGCGGGGTGGGCGCAGTTGACCCAGGCGAACTCGCCGGTGGACAGGTTCAGGGTGGTGAAGACCGCCGTGCAGAACCGCTCGGGCAGCCAGTCGGTGAGCGCCTTCTCGACGCTGGCGGTCAGTTCGGCGAGGTCGGCGCCGTTGCGCCGGGCGCCGCGGGCCCCGGCCATGGCCACCGAGGCGGTCAGTCCGGAGGCCAGGTCGTGGCCCATCGCGTCGAGGATGGTGGCGTGCAGGACGTCCTGGGTGATCGAGTGGTCGAAGGCGTCGCCGCCCAGTTCGTAGGCGGGTTCGAGCACGGCGGTGGACACCCCGCGCGAGGTGCCGAGGGTGCGCGGGGGCAGGAAGGCCCGCAGCATCTCGGTGCGCAGCTCCACCGGCCGGGTGCGGGTGCGAAGGACGTAGGTGTCGCTGTAAGCGCGCTTGGAGGTGACGGTCAGGGCCAGCAGCGAGGCGAGCGCCTGGCAGCGGCGCAGGGTGGGCTCGTCCAGCAGCGGCGTCCTGACGTTCAGTACGCCCATGCGGTCGGCGCCGTCGCGCAGGGGCAGCCACAGGCTCAGCTCCCCGTCGTCCTCGCCCAACCGCAGCGTCTCGGACCGGTAGGCCTCCCCGGCCATGGTGGCGTCGACGCCCAGGGCCGGACCCCCGGTCAGGGGGATGAGGAGGCGCTGTTGCAGATCGGTCAGGTACAGGGTGATGCCGCTGAGCCCGATCCGCTCGCCGTAGCGGTTCGCCAGTTCCAGGACCTCGATCGGGGCGCAGTCGTGCACGGACCTGACCAGGTCCTCGAACAGCACCTCGTTCTCGCTGACCGGGATCATACCGTCCATGTGCCCGCCTCCCCCAGCAGTCTCACACCGTGAGCACGGGCGGCGAAGGTGCCGGGCGCGCGTGTCCGGCGCGCCGGCCCGACTCCCGCGCGGGTCAGGCCGACCGGTCGCGGCGCTCCTGGTCGCGGCGGGTGCGGCGTGTCTTGGCCCTCGGCACGATCGTGGGATTCACATGCTCCTGCACCGACTCCCGCGTGATGATCACCCGCCCCACATCCTCACGAGAAGGCACCTCATACATCACCGACAACAA
>VWVT01000003.1 GCA_008638415.1 Nocardiopsis sinuspersici | reverse complement strand
GCAACGGGTGGGGCGGGCCGGACCGCCCGGACGGGCCGGGGCCGACCACGAGTGTGGACGCCTACGTGGACGGGGGCCGCTATGACCGCCGGATCCAGTCGGGCAACTGGTGCAACCAGGCCGGCGCCGGGTTGGGGGAGCGTCCCCAGGCCGCGCCCGAGCCGGGCATCGACGCCTATGTGTGGATGAAGCCGCCGGGTGAGTCGGACGGGTCCAGTGAGGAGATCCCCAACGACGAGGGCAAGGGCTTCGACCGGATGTGCGATCCCACCTATGAGGGCAACCCGCGCAACGGCAACAACCTGAGCGGGGCCCTGCCCAACGCTCCGGTGTCGGGTCACTGGTTCTCCGAGCAGTTCCAGGAGCTCTTGGCCAACGCCCACCCGCCCATCCAGTAATTCCCCACCCCCCATTCTCGGCTCCTTCCGAGACAGGGCGCCCGTCCACCTCCCGGGGTGGGCGGGCGCCCGCCATGTGCGTGGCCTGCGATCATGGCCCCGGACCTTCGGAGCGGGGGCCTGGTACGACCGTGGGGAGCGGACACGTGGCGGAGCGGGTGGAGACCGACACCGTCGTGGTCGGACTGGGAGCCATGGGGGCGCAGGCCCTGTGGCGCCTGGCACGACGCGGAGTGGACGCGGTCGGGATCGAGCAGTTCGTCCCCGGGCACGACCGCGGTTCCAGCCACGGCGAGTCCCGCATCATCCGCACCGCCTACATGGAGGGCGCCGGATACGTGCCCCTCGTCAAGGCGGCCTGGCACGCGTGGTCGGAACTGGAGGAGGCCTCCGGGACACGCCTGGTGGTACCCACCGGCGCGCTGATGCTCGGCGCCCCCGACAGCTCCGCCGTCACCGGATCGGTCGACGCCGCCGAGCACCACGGTCTCCCCTACCAGTTGCTCTCCCACGAGCAGACGGTCGAGCGCTTCCCCCAGCACGCGGTGGGCCCGGGCGAGGTGGGGGTCTTCGAGGAGGAGGCGGGCGTGGTCCTGCCCGAGGCCGCGATCCGGGCGGCCGTGCGCCTCGCCGGGGAGGCGGGCGCGCGGGTGCTCACCGGGACCAGGGCGGCCAGGGTCGTACCGGATCCGGACTGTCCCCGCGTGCTGCTGGGCGACGGCACCGAGATCCGTGCCCGCCGGGTGGTCGTCACCGCCGGATCCTGGCTGCCGCGGCTGGTACCCGAGGCGGCGAAGCCGGGCGGCGGCCTGAGGGTCGAGCGCCGGGTGCTGGGCTGGTTCCGCACCACGGGCGTCCCGTCCCCCCACGCGCGCGGGCCGGTGTTCGCCCGGGACGCGGCCGACTGCACGTGGTACGGCTTTCCCAGCATGGACGGCGGCCGGACCGTCAAGATCGGCGTGCACGCCGAGGCCGCGGGGAACAGGACCGAGGGCGCGCAGTGGGGTGAGCCGGTCGACCCCGACACGGGGCCCAGGGCACCCGACGCCGCCGACGCCAGACGGCTCGGCGCGCTGGCCGCGGGTCTGCGCGGTGTCTCCGCGCTCCCCGAGCGCATGGTGGCGTGCATGTACACGATGACCGTCGACGAGCACTTCCTCATCGGACACCTCCGGGAGCTGCCCGGGCTGGTGTTGGCGGGAGGCTTCTCCGGGCACGGCTACAAGTTCGCCTCGGCCGTCGGGGCGGCTCTGGCCGACCTCGCCCGGGACGGGCGCACGGACCTGCTGATCGACATGTTCGACCCCCACCGCTGGGACTGACCGGACCGGGCGTCGGCGGCGGCTCCCGGGGACGGTGCCCTCCGGCGCCGGGCCGCGTGCGATCATCGCTCACACGCGCGGCGCGAGCGTGTCCCCCTGTCTCCCCTGCCGGAAGGAAACCCATGAACAGTCCCACCGCACGGCGGACCGCGCTCGTCACGGGCGCGTCGTCGGGTATCGGCGCGGCCGTGGCCGCCGAGCTCGTCCGGCGCGGCTACCGCGTGTACGGGACCAGCCGTAAGCCGGAGTCGGTGGCCGATCCGGTCCCGGGGGTGGAGTACCTGTCCCTGGACCTGGCCGACGGGGCGTCCGTGGAGGCGTGCGCCGGCGCCGTCGGCGACGTGGACGTACTGGTCAACAACGCCGGCGAGAGTCAGAGCGGACCGTTCGAGGAACTGCCCGCGGACGCCGTGGAGCGGTTGTTCCAGGTCAACGTGTTCGGCGCGGTGCGGCTCACCCAGCTGCTGCTTCCGGGCATGCGCGCCCGCCGGTACGGACGGGTGGTGATGGTGGGGTCGATGCTGGCGAGCTTCCCGCTGGCCTACCGGTCGTCGTACGTGGCCTCCAAGGCGGCGCTCAAGGGGTTCGCCGACGCGTTGCGCCGCGAGGTGTCCCCGTACGGCGTGGGGGTGGCCACGGTGGAGCCGGGATCGGTCAACACCGGTATCAGCGAACGGCGGACCCAGTACCTGGGGGACGGCTCGCCGTACACGGACGAGTACCACACCATGCTCGACGCGCTCAACGCCAACGAGGCCGGGGGGATCTCGGCGGGAACGGTGGCCCGCACGGTCGTGCGCGCGGTCGAGGCCGACCCGCCCAGGCCGTTCTACGCGGTGGGCAGCAACGCCCCGGTGGTGTTCGCGCTGCGGCGGCTGTTCCCGCGTTCGGCCGTCCTGAAGCTGGTCGCCCGCAGGCACGGACTGCGCTAGCGGACCGGGCGTGTACGGCGGTGCTTCCGCGGAAGGTCGCCTCCCTCCGGCAGGATGCGGAGGTGACCGACCGACCACTGGAGGACACCGTGAAACAGCAGGCCCACTTCGTCACGCTCGCGACCGCCGACCTGGACGCGGCCCGGGGTTTCTACCGCGACGGGCTCGGCTGGGAACCGCTCATGGACGTTCCGGGGGAGATCATCTTCTTCCAGATCGCCCCGGGGCTGGTCCTGGGCCTGTTCGACGCGGAGAAGTTCGACCGGGACCTGGGGCGTCCGTCCGGTACGGCCGGGGCGTCGGGGATGACCCTGTCGCACAACGTCGACGGCCCCGAGGAGGTCGAGTGGACCGTCGACGCGATGGCCAGAGCGGGCGCGAAGGTGCTCAAGGCTCCGCAGCAGGGCGAGTTCGGCGGAATCTTCCACGCCCACGTGGAGGACCCGAACGGGGTGGTGTGGGAGATCGCGCACAACCCGGGCTGGCACGTGGACGACACCGGGAGGGTCGTCTTCGGTTGAGGAGGCGCCTCCCGGGTCCGGCCGTGCCACGGCCCCGGGAGGGACGGGGGCCGCCGAAGCGGGCGGGGCGGCGCGGGCGCCGGCGGAGGTTGTCCTAGGGTCTGTTCGGTGGACCAGGTCCTGTGCCATCGGAGATGGCGGGGGCTCCGACGGGGTTCCGCCAGGTCCCGCGGGTGCGCCCGTGAGGCAGGAGCGGGCGCACCGTAGAGGCCGAGGGCTCCCGTACCTTCGGCGTCCGAGCACGAAGCGAAGCGCAGCGGAGCTTCAGAGGAACACGTCCCAGGTCGGGCGGGAGACCGGCAGACAACCGAGAGAGGTGCCGCGTGAGCAGTGTCGTCAAGTTCAACGTCCTGACCGTCCCCGAGGGCGCCGGGGCCACCCTGGAGGAGCGTTTCTCCAAGCGGGCCGGGCTTGTGGAGGACCAGCCCGGGTTCGAGGAGTTCCAACTGCTGCGCCCGGTCGAGGGCACCGACAAGTACCTGGTGTACACCCGGTGGCGGTCCGAGGAGGACTTCCAGAACTGGGTGAACGGCCAGGCGTTCCGGCAGGGGCACGCCCAGGCCGCCGCGGACGCCCGGGAGGAGGGCGGCCGGAGGGAGGGTGCGCCGGCCGGGCACGGCCACGGCGGCCCGGCCGCGAGCAACAGCGAGATCTGGGGCTTCGAGGTCGTCCAGCGGGTCTGCGCCGAGTCCTGACCGCCGAGGCGGGCGGCCCCGGACGGGGCGGCGGGACCAGCGGTTCTCCCTCCCCCGGCGCCGGCGCGGCTTCGGTGGCGCGCGAGAATGGCGCACCATGAGAACCCTCGTCCGCCATGTCGGTCTCGTCGCCCCCGCGCCCGCGGTCGCCGCCGGTCTGATCGCCGTCCTGGTCGGCGTGACCAGTTCGGCGGCGATCGTGTTCACGGCCGCCGAGGCGGCCGGAGCCTCCTCCGGCCAGATCGCCTCGTGGATGCTGGCCCTGGGCGTGGGCATGGCCGTGACCTGTGTGGGCCTGTCCCTGCGCCACCGGGCGCCGGTGGTGACCGCCTGGTCCACGCCGGGTGCCGCGCTGCTGGCGGTGGGCCTGGACGGGGTCACGATGGCGCAGGCCGTGGGCGCGTTCCTGTTCTCGGCGGCGCTGATCACGCTGAGCGGTGTCACCGGGTGGTTCGAGAGGGTCATGGACCGCGTACCGGTTCCGCTCGCGGCGGGGCTGCTGGCCGGTGTGCTGCTCCAGTTCGGGATGGGCCTGTTCACGAGCATGGAGGACGACTTCGCTGTCGTGTTCGCCATGTTCGCGGTGTACCTGCTGTGCCGCCGGTGGCTGCCGCGCTACGCGGTCATCCTGTCCCTGGTCGCGGGCGGGGCCGCCGCGGCGGTACGGGGGACGCTGGACCTGGGCGGGGTGTCCCCGTCGCTGGCCAGGCCGGTGTTCGTGGCGCCCGAGTTCTCCTGGCAGGTACTGGTGAGTGTGGGCGTACCGCTGTTCGTGGTGACCATGGCCTCGCAGAACCTGCCGGGGGTGGCGGTGCTGCGGGGCGACGGCTACCGGGTACCGGTCTCTCCGGTGATCGGGTGGACCGGGGCGACCAACCTCGTGCTGGCCCCGTTCGGGTGCTTCGGGATGAACCTGGCCGCGATCACCGCCGCCATCTGTACCGGTCCGCAGGCGCATCCGGACCGGGAGCGCCGCTACCTGGCGGGGGTGTGGGCGGGCGTCTTCTACCTGGGTGTGGGGATCTTCGGGGCGACGGTGGCGTCCCTGCTGGCCGCGCTGCCGCCGCCGCTGATCCTGGGCATCGCCGGGCTGGGTCTGCTCGGCACCATCGGGGGATCGCTGGCCTCCGCCCTGGGGGACGAACGCTCCCGGGAGGCGGCGGTGGTGACCTTCCTGGCCACGGCCTCGGGGTTCACCCTGCTGGGGGTGGGCTCGGCCTTCTGGGGGCTGCTCGCGGGAGCGCTGACCCTGGCGGTGACACGTTCCTGGCGCCGGTCACGGCACGGACGGAACGCGGACGCGGGCGACGGGACCGGGAGGTCCACCCGGCCCGAGGCGGACCCCGGAAACGGACGGTCCGCGCAGACCAGAGCGGGTGAGGGCACCGACGCTGCGGACCGCGCCTGAGAGGAGGCGCGGGAAAAGGGCTTGCGCCGCCGGCGCGGGCACCGCTACAACTGACCGTGCCCCGACCACAGCGGTACCGGGGCCGCGACGACGAAAGGAGGCTGAGCCGTGTTCACCGCATTCACCGCGCTCGTGTCCTCCCGGGGCATCCTCGACAGCTGACCCCGGATCGGGCGGGCGCACACACACCGAAGGTGTCGCTTGACCGTAGCAACGCATGCCCTGACCATCCGTCCGATCACCGGACCGGAGGAGCTGGACCTGTTCAACCGGCTCCCCTACGTCCAGAACTTCGAGATCGGCGCCGACCTCGCCGAGGGCCGCCGCCACCCCTCCTGGATGTGGGTCGCCCTGGACGGTGACCGCCTCCTGGCCCGCCTGTCCTGGTGGTGCCGCAACAGCGATGTCGCCCCCCTCCTGCTGGACGTCCTCGACGTGGACGACGCGGCCGACGACGTCGACCGCGTGGAGACCGCCGAGCACCTGCTGCGCACCGCCTCGGCGGCGACCCTGCCCGGGGGAGGGACCCCGCCCGAGTACCTGCGCTTCGTCCCGGCCGGCTGGCGGCGGGACCCCCGGGACCGGCGCGCCGTGGAGGAGCGTATGGCCGCCGTCGAGCGCAACGGCGGATCACTGCTCGTGGAGCGCCTGCGCTTCGAGTGGACCCCCGGCGGCACGGCTCCCCGACCGGGCGACCGCCTCCGGTTCCGGCCGATCCGGGACGAGGAGGAGATCCTCGGCCTGATGGTCCGGGCGCTGGAGGGGACCCTGGACGCCCACGACCGCGCCGACCTCGGGCACAGCACGGCGGAGCAGGTGGCCGCCGAGAACTACGCCGACGAGTTCGAGCGGTACACGACGCCCCGGGAGTGGTGGCGGATCGCGACGCTGCCGGACGGCGAACCGGTCGGGTTCGTGCTGCCCGCGCGCAACGACTACCACCCGATGATCGGCTACATCGCGGTGCTGCCCGAGCACCGCGGGAACGGGTACGTCGACGACATCCTCGCCGAGGGCACCCGTGTCCTGGCCGAGGAGGGCGTCGAGCGCGTCCGTGCCGCCACCGACAAGGGCAACATGCCGATGGCGCGGGCCTTCCAGCGGGCGGGGTACGCCACGCTCAGCGGGGTCGTCAACATGGACTGGCAGGGGTAACGCACCGGCGGGGTGACCCCTTCCGGGGAGCGGGGCCGGCGCGGACGCCACGTGCGCGCCGGTCCCGCCCCCGGCTCTCAGGTGCGGGTGCCCGCGCCGCCCTCTCGTGTCCCGGCGGCCCCGGTGGCGCCGGTGACCCCGGTGGCGTCGACCAGGGCGGCGGCGAACTCCTCCAGGGGAGGGAACTCCCCGCCGCCCTCGTGGAAGGCCTCCAGGAAACCGCGTTGGAAGCACGCTCCCACCAGCAGTGCCGCCACCGCGTCGGGAGCGACGTCCGCGGGGACCCGGCCGAGCTCCCGTTCCGCCGACAGGTAGGCGGCGAACCCCCGGTTGACGTTGTGGGGCCCGGCACCGTGGCGCTCCATGCCCTCGCGGTGGCGGCGCAACAGGTCCGGTTCGCCGAACAGGGAACCGAGCACGGGCGCGCCGTACCGGAAGAACGGGACGGCCTTGACGACCAGTCCGACCAGGTTGTCGCGCACGTCGCCCTGTCCCGCCCGCTCGGTCATCGCCGCGAGGTCCTCGACGAACGGCGGGAAGCGGTGCCTCATGACCGCCAGGACCAGTTCGGACTTGTCGGTGAAGTGCTTGTACAGGGTGGCCTCGGAGTAGCCGGAGGCGCGTGCGATCTCCCTGGTGGTGGTCCGGGCCATGCCGAGCCGGCGCATGACCTCGGCGGCGGTGTCCAGGATGTGCTGTCGGGTCCGCTCCGCGGTGGATCGCGGTCGGCGCTTCCCGGGTTCGCCGTTCATCGGGTCCGCTCCTCGCTCCGGTCACTCGTGGCTGATCGCGCCACCGTACTGCTCGCGAGGGGCGGACCGGCGCCGGAGGGTCAGGCCGGGCCGCCCGCGAGCACGCGTCGGTCCGCGAGCAGTCTGCGGCAGCGGACCAGCTCGCCCGCGGTGAACGGGCCCGCGAGGAACACCGCCATCACGGTACCGAAGGCCGCCCAGGCGAGGAGCGCCGTTCCGGGATCGGCGACGGCCGCCGTCCGGGCGTGCACCCACAGCAGGGAGGCGGTGAGCGCCACGGCACCCGCGAGAGCGGCCCGGATCCGGGCGCGGCCCAGCGTGGCGACGGTGTAGAGGGCGACCATCGGTGCGAGGAAGAGCCCGAGTTCGTAGTCGCGCAGCAGGAAGAGGGCATAGGCGGCCGTGGCGACGGCCAGGGACGGCACGGGGTGGCTGCGGCGCCAGTAGAGCGCACCGCAGCCCACGACCACGGCGGCGAAGGCGGCCGGGTCCGTGGAGCGGGTGGCGCCCCAGCCGTCGACGGGGGCGAAGGGGTCGCCGTTGACGGTGGCGTAGGTGGCGGCCAGTTCGAGGAGGAGCACGAGGGCGGCGATCACGGCGTCGGCGGTCGAGGGGCGCGTGGCCCGGGGGTGTTCGGATGTCACCTTGGAGGCCTCCGTGGTTAGTGGGCGCTTACTAACCTAACGGCCGCGCCTCGCCGCGGCAAGGCCCGGCCGGAACCGTCACGGGTACGCGGGCGGGAGGCGGCTCCGCCGGACGGCTCAGGCCGTGGCGAGGAGCCGTCCGACCTCGGCGACCGCCGCGGTCAGGTCCTGGGGGTCGGCGGTCATACCCGCGACCACGAGGTCGGCCTCCTCCAGGCCGGCCCGTGACAGGAGGGTCTTGTCGTTGGTGACCCACTCCCCGCGCTCGGCCAGGACCGCGTGAGCCGCCTGGGAGACGGCCTGGGCGATGAGGCCCGCGGTCTGGGCCACCCGGCCGTACGGGGCGTGGTTGTGCTCGGCGTAGGACAGGGTGGCCGCGGCCAGGCCCCGCCACACCGGCGGCGCGCTCTCGCGCAGCGCCCCGGGGTAGCCGGGCCGGGGCAGGTCCCCGACGAGGACCCTGCCGAGGGCGAGTTCGGCGACGACGAGGTAGGTGGGGATACCGGCCAGGTGGAACATGAGCGGCTCCACCCGGAACCGCCCCTGTTCGGCCTCGGCGAGCTCGTGTTCGACCACGTCGAGGTCGCGGTAGTGCACGTCCACCGACCGGCCGTCGATCCGGAGCCAGGCGCCGCCGTTGAAGACTCCCCCTCCCCAGCCGCCGACCTCCGAGACCTCTCCCTCCCATCCGGCGTCCCGCAGGTGTCGCGGATCGAAGCCGCCCCGGTAGTAGATCGCCAGGTCCCAGTCGCTGTCGGGGCGGTGGGCCCCCTGTGCCCGGGAGCCGCCGATCATGACGGCCTCCACGGCGGGAAGGGCGGCGAGGCGGTCGGCGGTGGCGGACAGGAAGCGGGCGTCGTCGAAGGTCTGCTCGGAGGTGGGCATGGCAGCCATCATCGCGGATCCTCCCGCCGGTCCACCACGGAGACTCCGTCGGGCGGCGCGGGGCTCCTCGACGGGCGGGGCCCGGACCGGAGCGCTCCGGTCCGGGCCCCGCCCGTCGACGGCGTCCGGTCAGCTCTCCGTGGACGAGCCGTCGCCGTCGCCGTTGCCGCCGCGCTCCCCGGTACGGCTCCCGACGTCACCGCCCTGGCGCCTCTGGCTCCGCTTCAACCTGCGCGCCCTGGTGGCGAGCGGTGCGTTGCGCTCGCGCTGGACTCCCGAGCCCTCCGCGAACTCGGCGTTGAGCGAGCGCACGAGCCCCACCATCATGAAGAAGCCGATCACGAAGAACGGCAGCCCGAACACGATGATCGTCTGTTGCAGGGCGTCCAGACCGCCCGTACCGGACGCGGTGAGCACCGTCGCGGCCACGACGCCCTCGGTGATCCCCCAGAAGACCCGCTGACGGGTCGGGTTGCCCGCCTCACCGGAGCAGAGGATGTCCACCACGAGAGAGGCCGAGTCCGAGGAGGTGGTGAAGAAGATGATGACGATGAGGATGCTCACCATCGACACGAACGTCGTCAGCGGGAAGTGCTCCAGGAACGCGAAGAGGGCACCGGGAACGTCCTCCTGGACGACCACCTCCCCGACCAGGTCGCCGCCCCGGTTCCTCTCGATGTTGAAGGAGGACAGCCCGAACACGCTGAACCACACGACGCTGAACACGGTGGGGGCGGCCAGCACTCCGAGGACGAACTCCCGGATGGTGCGGCCCTTGGAGATGCGCGCGATGAAGATGCCGACGAACGGCGACCAGGTGATGGTCCACGCCCAGTAGAAGACGGTCCAGGACCCCTGCCAGCCGGTGTTGGCGAAGGTGTCGTTCCAGAACGACAGCGGGATGAGCATCTCCAGGTAGATGCCCGTGGTCTCGATGATGCCCTTGGCCAGGAAGAGCGTCGAACCCGCGAGGAAGACGAAGAGCAGCAGCCCCACGGCCATGAAGATGTTGATCGTGGACAGCCACTTGATGCCGACGTCGAGGCCGCTGGCCACGGAGATCACGGCGATGGTCGTGACGATCGCGATGAGGATCAACTGGGTGAGGCGGCTCTCCTCGACGCCGAACAGGGTGTTGAGGCCGCTGTTGATCTGGAGGGTGCCCAGGCCGATGGTGACGGAGACGCCGAACAGCGTGCCCAGGACGGCGACGATGTCGATCGCCCGCCCCAGGGGGCCGTGGATCCGCTCCCCGAGGAAGGGGTGGAAGACCGAGCTGACCCGGAACGGCAGGCCCTTGCGGTACACGAAGTAGGCGAAGGCGAGCCCCGGCAGGCAGAAGATCGTCCAGGTGTGCAGGCCGAAGTGGTAGAGCGTGAAGCCCATCGCCTCCTCGGCGGCCTCGATCGTCTGCGGCGCGACACCCGCCCGTGGCGGATTGGCGTAGTGGCTGACGGGCTCGGCCACGCCCCAGAACATCAGAATGCTGCCGATGCCCGCGGCGAACAGCATGGCGAACCAGACGGGGTTGCTGTACTCGGGCCTGCTGTCCGGCTGCCCCAGGCGTACGGTCCCGAACCGGCTGAACGCGATCCAGATCAGGAAGATGAGGAAGGTGGTCACGCCGAGGATGTAGAGCCACCCTAGGTTGGTGAGGATCCAGTCCGAGGTCGTGCCGAAGATGGCGTCCACCACGTCGGTGAAGAGGATCGCACCCACCACGAAGACGACCACCAACGCGGCGGACACGAAGAAGATCGCCGGGTTCGTGTTGAGCCCCAGCCTTTGTGCCAGCTTTTCGAACATGCCGACTGCTTTCTGGTGTTTCGGAGACGTTCGGCGGGGGATAAAGGCCCGTCGGCCGCACCGGCCTCGGGTAAGGATACGTCTCGGGACGGGCTTTCCTGTTTATCCCTCTCTTTGAGGGGAGTCGGAACCGTCCTTACCCAGCAGCATTATCGACACACTGGAAAATATTAAAAAAGGTATACCAAAAGCCACATAAGGGATTTTCTTACAAGGCCACGCATACTGTGCACCGCTCATCTCGGCGTCACGGCCTCAACGGGGCACGGGTGCGGCACCCGGAACGGACGCGGAGGTCGGGCGCCGCCGGGATCGGGGCGAGAGGATCAGGAGTCGAACCCGCGCAGCAGCTCGCGCACGGCCTCGGGCTGCTCGTACAGCGACAGGTGGCCCGCGCCCTCGATGGTGTGGACCTCGGTGTCCAGGAACCGGCGGGCCGGTCCGTGCAGGCGTGCGGGAGAGAAGAACTGGTCGTGCGAGCCGGTCGCGACGGCGACCGGGGTACCCGACCAAGCACGGAAGTGCTCCGCCTGCAGGGGGCTGGGCATGGAACCCGTGCGGCAGTGCCGGGCCACCAGGGTGAGCCACTCGGCCTCGGCGCGGTGCTCGTCGCACGCGGTGGACGGGCCGCTGAGGAACTCGACCAGTCGGCCGCTGGTGTGCTCGTTGGGGTGGATCATCCACGGCAGCACGGTGCGCATCGACTCCGAGCTCACACCGGCCGCGGTCAGCCCGGCGGGATTGAGCAGCAGCATCCCCGCGACCAGCGGGGACGGGGTCGAGGCGAGCGCGACGGCGGCGCCGCGGGAGTGGCCCAGCACGAGCACGGGCCGGTCGGTGATCCGGGGCAGGAGCTCGTCGAGCCAGGCGCCGTAGGTGTCGATCCTGGCGCCCCCGACCCGCTGGCTACAGCTGAGGCCGGGCTGCCCGGGCAGGTCGGCCAGCAGTACCGGCCGGTCCGCGGACAGCGCGCGGGCGGCGGGCACCGTGGTGGCCGTGTTGAAGTTGGTACCCGACAGCACGAGTACCGGGGTACCGGGACCGCCCGCGGCACGGAAGGCCTGCGTACTCCCCAGACGGGTCTCCACGGGAGGAAGGGGCCCGAGTTCGGGCCACCGGCTCAGGGCTTTGTGGCACCAGGCGTGCACGGAGCGCTCGGCGGTCTCCGAACGGTACACACGTGCTGCGCGAAGGGGGACGACGGTCATGGGTCTGGTTTCGCCTAGAGGAGAGTGGTGGCGCCGTCCTTGCTAGCCGACGCACCAGAGAGGAACTGTACGCCTCCGTTCGGTGCCACGCCACCCGGGGCGGTGGGTGTTTCCGACCTGAGACTCAGCAGATCCATACCCGTTGCGAAGTGTCCCCCGTTGCGGCTGTTCGCCCTGGTGCGGGAGTGCCCTGATCGTCCGCTTCCGGCCATCGGCCGCCACGGGGTTTACCCGCGCCGGCACGCGTTCGTCCGAGGCCGTCGGCGCCCGTCCCCGCGGCGGAGCGCCCCCGCGCCCCGAAGGGGTGCCCCCGGACCGGGAACGGCCCGGGGGCACCGCCGGATCAGCCCATCGTGTCGGGGTCCGGACCGATGCGGCCGCCGCGGTCGAGCGACCCGACCCTGTCCATGTCCTCGGCGGAGAGCTCGAAGTCGAACACGTCGAAGTTCTCCCGGATCCGGGACGGGGTCACGGACTTGGGGATCACGACGTTGCCGAGCTGCAGGTGCCAGCGCAGCACGACCTGCGCCGCGGACTTGCCGTGCTTCTCACCGAGGGCGGTCAGCTCCGGGTCCTCCAGCAGCCCCTTGCCCTGGCCGAGCGGACTCCAGGCCTCGGTGAGCACGCCGTGGCGGTCGTTGGCCGCGCGCATGGCCCCCTGCGAGAAGTAGGGGTGCAGCTCGATCTGGTTCAGGACCGGGAGGACGTCGGCCTCGGAGACCAGGCGGTCCAGGGTCTTCTCGGTGAAGTTGGACACGCCGATGGACTTGGCGCGGCCCTCGGCGTGGATGCGCTCCAGCGCCTTCCAGGTGTCGACGTAGGCGTCCTGTCCCGGCGCGGGCCAGTGGATCAGGTACAGGTCGACGTAGTCCAGGCCGAGCCGCTCCAGGCTGGCGTCGAAGGCCTTGAGCGCCCGGTCGTAGCCCTGGTCGTCGTTCCACAGCTTGGTGGTGACGAACAGCTCCTCGCGGGCGACGCCGGACTCGGCGAGGGCGCGGCCCGTACCCTTCTCGTTGTCGTAGATACGGGCGGTGTCGATACTGCGGTATCCGGTCTCCAGGGCGGTCGCGACGGCGGACCGGGCCTCGTCGTCGGATACCTGCCAGACGCCGAACCCGAGTTGCGGCATGGTGAGGCCGTTGTTCAGCGTGACGTGCTGCATGAATGCCCTTCTCGTGATCACGGAGTAGGTGACGGCTGTGGGGACTCTCCCCATGATGACGACCTGGAGCGCACTCCAGGCAAGCGGTCAGGACGTGAGGCGGACCAGCATCTTGCCGGTGTTGGCGCCCCGCATCATGTCGAGGAAGGCCCGCACCGCGTTGTCGACGCCCTCGACGACGGTCTTCTCGGTGCGCAGCCTGCCGTCGGCGATCCACCCGGAGGCGCGCTCGGCGTACTCCCCCATGAGGTGGCCGTGGTCGCCGACGATGAACCCGCGCAGGTTGAGGCGCTTGCCGACGGCGAGGAAGAGGTTGTCGGGGCCGGGCGCGGGCTCGGTCGCGTTGTACTGGGAGACCGCGCCGCACAGGGCGGTCCGGCCGTGGTTGCGCATCGCGGCGATGGCCGCCCGCAGGTGGTCGCCGCCGACGTTGTCGAAGTAGACGTCGACACCCTCGGGCGCGGCCTCGGCGAGCTGCTCCTCCAGGCGCCCCTCGCGGTAGTCGATCGCGGCGTCGAAGCCGAACTCCTCCAGGAGGCGGCGCTTCTTCTCCGGGCCGCCCGCGGATCCGACCACACGGGACGCGCCCAGCTGGCGGGCGATCTGTCCGGCGATGGAGCCGACCGCGCCCGCGGCGCCGGAGACGAACACCACGTCGCCCTCCCGGACCGGGGCGACCTCGGTCAGGCCCGCGTAGGCGGTGAGGCCGACCATGCCCAGTACGCCGAGGTAGTCCTCGGCGGGGGCCAGGGAGGTGTCCACCGCGCGCACGGCCTTCGCGGGCAGCAGCGCGTACTCGCGCCACCCGGCCGAGTGCAGGACGGCGGTGCCGACCGGGACGTCGTCGCTGCCGGAGGCGGTGACCACGCCCACCGCGCCGCCGTCCATCGGCTCACCGAGCTGGTAGGGCGGCACGTAGGACTTGACGTCGTTCATGCGGCCGCGCATGTACGGGTCCACGGACATCCAGTCGTTGCGGACCAGGACCTCTCCGGGGCCCGGGTCCCCGACGGTGGTCTCCACGAGGGAGAAGTCGTCGGGCCGGGGCTCTCCGACGGGACGGGAGACCAGGTGGACTTCCCTGCTGGTGACGGACATGGCACAACCTCCGGGACTTCGCTGGGTGTGGGCGCGGTGACCTGCGGCCCGGGCAGACACTAGCCCGGCAACGTATTCGCTTACCAATAAAATCAGCGAAGTGAGCTATAGGAATATCGATGGATCGAACTCCGCGGCCGGCCTGCGAACCGCTGGACCGCTCGACCTCCAGCAGCTGAGGACCTTCCTGGCCGTGCACCGGTCCGGCTCCTTCACCGCCGCCGCGCAGCTGCTGCGGCTGTCGCAGCCGACGGTCACCACCCAGATCCGTTCCCTGGAACAGCGTCTGGGACACACGCTCTTCGAGCGCCTGCCCCGCGGAGTGGCACCGACCGCGGAGGCCAACGACCTGGCGGCCCGGGTGGCCGAGCCCCTGGACGCCCTGGAGGTGGTGGCCGGTCCGGGCGGCGGCGACGCGTCCGCCCCGCCCGCGCCCCTGCGCGTGGCGGGTCCCGCCGAGGTGCTGCACGGACTGGTGCTGCCGGCGCTCGCCCCGCTGGCGGCGGAGGGCGTACGGCTGCGGGTGCGCACCGGAACGGTCGACGACCTGTTGGACGAGCTGCGCGGGGGCAGGCACGACCTGGTGCTGTCACCGCTGTGCCCGCGCGGGCGCGCTCTGGTGGCCGACCCCCTCGTGGACGAGGAGTTCGTGCTGGTGGCGTCGCCCTCGTGGGCGGACCGGATCCGCCGCGACCGTCTCGCCCGGCAGGGCGCGTCCTCACTGTGCGAGGCCCCGCTGGTGGCCTACGGCGACGACCTGCCGATCCTGCGCCGCTACTGGCGGCACGTGTTCGGGGTGCGGCTGACGTGCGGGCCCGCGGTCACCGTGCCCGACCTGCGCGGGATGATGGCGGCCGCCGAGAACGGGGCGGGGGTCACAGTGCTGCCGCGCTACCTGTGCCAGGAGGCTCTGGACCGGGGACGGCTGGTGGCGCTGCTGGAACCGGAGGAGCCGCCGGTCAACACCATGTACCTGGTGCGGCGCACGGGTGTGCCGGGCAACGCGCACCTGGACAGGGTGCACCGGCACCTGGTGTCGGCCGCCCGTGGTTGGTGAGGGCCGCCGGCTCCCGAACCCCCTCCTCCCCCGGGGGGTCCCACCGGGAGGTGGCGGACGGGGCCGACCGCTCGGACACGAGGAGGGCCATGAGACGGACGGAGGGACCGGTGACCGGACCGGAGTCGGTGAAGGACGGGGTCGCGGGGCCACGGCGGCGGTTCCCGGCGGTGACCGCCCTGGTCGCGCTGGCGGCCCTGGGAGCGGTGGTGTTGGCCGTGTTGCGGGTGTTCGGCCTGGAACGGGGCTGGCCCCTGGTGCCCGCGCTGGCCTTCACCCCCCACCTGCTGGGCCTCACCGCGCTGGCGGCGGCGGGGGCGGGCCTGCTGCGGCGGTGGGTGTGCACGGGGGTGCTGGTCGTGGTGGTGGCGGTGCTGTCCGCCCTGGTCGTGCCGCGCGCGGTGCCGTTCGGGGTCACCTCGACAGGCGGCCCGGCCGTGCGGATCATGACCCTGAACATGCTCGGCGGCGGGGCCGACGTCGCGGAGGTGGTGTCGCTGGTGCGCGACCGCGGGGTGGACGTGCTCACCCTCCAGGAGGTCACCCCGGGACTGGTGCGGGACCTGTCCGCCGCGGGGCTGGACGGCCTCCTGCCCCACGTGGACGACCACTCCGACCCCCGCGGCGTACACGGGAGCACCATCCACTCGGCCTTCCCCCTCACCGACCTCGGCGACGCGGCGGGGGGTAGGGACGCCTTCGCGATGCCGACCTCCGCCGTGCGGCTGCCGGTGGACGGGGACGCGGACGGGGGCGCGGACGTCCTCGAGGTGACGTCCGTGCACGTCCCGCCGCCTCTGACGCCCTCGTACACCGCGGACTGGGGTGAGGAGCTGGACGCCCTGGCCGAGGGCTCTGAGCCGGGCACGACGCGTGTGCTGGCGGGGGACTTCAACGCCACACTGGACCACGCGGGGATGCGCGCGGTCCTGGACTCGGGATACCTCGACGCCGCGGCGGTCCTGGGCGAGGGACTGGAGCCGACGTGGCCGGCGGGGCGCCTCGCGGGGCTCACCATCGACCACGTGCTGGTGGACCCCGCGATGGGCGTCGACCGGCTCGAGGTCCTGGAGGTGCCGGGCACCGACCACCGTGCGGTCTTCGTCGAGGTGACCCTGCCCGGGAGGCCGAGGTGATCCGCACGGGGACGGAGGCGGCACCACGAGGGCGGGGCGCGCCCGGACACACGGGAACACTTGTGCCGGGTTCGACCCTCACACCGGTGGCACGGTCTAACGTCGCCCCATGAGCGAGCTGACCGAACCGATGACGGGCACCCACCTCCAGGTGGTCCTGCCCGACGAGTCGCCGGAGATGTCCCCGAGAACCCTCGTCGACCTGGGGGTACGCGCCGAGGAGCTGGGCGTGGACGCGGTGTGGCTTCCGGACCACCTGCTGCCGCCCGCTCCGTACGGGAGGACCTTCGGCGGCGTGTACGAGCCGCTGGTGGCCCTGTCCCACCTGGCCGCCCGTACCGGACGGATCCGCCTGGGCACGTCGGTGCTGGTGGCTCCGCTGCGCGACCCCTTCCTCCTCGCGAAGCAGGTGGCGACCCTGGACGCCCTGTCGGAGGGGCGGTTCGTCCTGGGTGTGGGGACCGGCTGGTCGCGGGAGGAGTTCTCCGCGCTGGGGTCGGACTTCACCACACGCGGCGCACGGACGGACGAGGCGCTGCGGCTGCTGCGCCACCTGTTCGAGGGCGAGGGGGCGTTCGAGGGGCGCTTCCACTCCTACGAGCGCGGGGTGTTCGAGCCGCGCCCGGCCGGGCGTGTACCGGTGATGGTGGGCGGCACGTCGGACCGGGCTCTGCGGCGGGCCGCGACGTGGGCCGACGCGTGGCAGGGGGTGGGGCTGGACACGGAGGGGTTCGTGGCGGCCCGCAACCGGTTGCGGGAGCTGACCCGCCGGCCCGTGTGGGCGGGCACCCGGATCGCCTGGTCCGGGGGCGAGGAGGAGTTCGACCGCGCCGTCGGGCTGTTCCGCGAACTGGCCGCGGCCGGGGCGGACTCGGTGGCGGTGTGGTTCGGCGGCGCGGAGGGGTTCGGCGAGCGCATGGAGCGGTTCGCCGCGGCCCTGCGCTGACCGGCGGCCCGGCGCTACTCCTGCGATCCGAAGAGGCCCCGGCCGCCGTACTTCTTGTGGATGGCCTGTTTGGACACTCCGAGGACCTCGGCGATCTCGGTCCAGGTGGAGCCCTGGTTGCGGGCCCGGCGGACGAGGACGGCCTCGACCCGCTCCATCTCCCTGCGGATCTGGAGTGCGGCGTCCAGGCCCACCAGCGGGTCGCCGGCCTCGGTGGCGCGGGCGAGGGCGGTCAGCTGTTCGGCGTCCATGGGTCAACTGTAATTGACATGCGGGCGCGGGCCCAGGAGACGGCCCCCGCCGGACCTCCGGGGGCGTCGATGGCACCCTGGAGTGTCCAACGACGATCGGGACGGGGACACGGCATGGGCGACCACGACGGAATGACGGTGCTGTTCGACCTGGACGGTGTGCTGGTGGACTCCGCCGAGAGCATCCGCGCGGGACTGACCGCGTGGGCGGTGGAGCGCGGCCTGGACGTGGACACCGTGCTCGCGCACCACCACGGGCGTACCGACACCGACCTGGTGCGCCTCCTCGCCCCGCACCTGGACCCGGCCTCCGAGGCACCGCGGATCGAGGAACACGAGGCCGCCGCCGGAGACGGCGTGCGGGCCATGCCAGGCGCGCGCGAACTCCTCGCCGAGCTGGACGGCCGCGGGCGCCCCTGGGCGATCGTCACCTCCGGGGGCGACCGGATCGCGAACTCCCGCATCCAGGCCGCCGGACTGCCCCTCCCCCGTGTGCTGGTGACCGCCGACGACGTGGACGAGGGCAAACCCCATCCGGGCCCCTACCTGCTGGGCGCCGAGCGCATGGGAGCCGCTCCCGGGCGGTGCGTGGTGGTGGAGGACGCCGCCAGCGGTGTCCGGGCCGGGCTGGACGCGGGGATGACCGTGATCGCCGTGGCGTCCACGACCGGTTCCGGGGACCTCGCGCACGCGACCACCGTGGTGGGGGACCTCGAAGCCGCGGCCGGACTACTGCTCTGAGGCATAGGCCGGACCCTGCCGCCGGCCGGCCCCTCCCCGGCCCCGGTCCGGCCGGACCGGGGCCGCCGCGGCACCGTTCCCGCCACGGCACCATGCCGGTGCCGACCCGCGCACACCACGAGGAGCACCCTTGAACGACGGCGTCAGCATCGACCGCGCCCGGGCCGGGGACGTGGCGGCGATCGTCGCCATGCTCGCCGACGACGCCCTGGGAGCCCGGCGCGAGAGCCCGGGCGACCCGAAGCCCTATATGGCGGCCTTCGAGGACATCGACGCCGATCCGCGCCAGTACCTGGCGGTGGCCCGCCGCGACGGCCGGGTGGTGGGAACCCTCCAGCTCACGTTCGTCCCCGGCCTGTCCCACCGGGGATCCACCCGCGCCCAGGTGGAGGCCGTGCGGGTGGACTCGGACGAGCGCGGCGGCGGCCTGGGCACCGACCTGCTGCTCTGGGCCGAGGAGGAGGCGCGCCGCCGCGGCGCCGCCATACTCCAACTGACCTCGGACGCCTCCCGGGAGGACGCGCACCGCTTCTACGAGCGGCTGGGCTACACCGCCTCCCACGTCGGCTTCAAGAAGAGGATCGGCTGAGGCACGGGGCCTCCCGGCCCCGGCGGCGGGGACACCCGTCCGCGGCTACGGCACCCGGCGGGCGAGGAAGAGCCGGGTGACGTAGGGGACGCGCACGTTCCCGTCGGGGAAGTGCTCGGCGGCGAGCGCGGTGACGGCGGCCCGGGTGCGCTCCTCTCCGATGGCGCGGACCACGGCGGCCATCTTGCTGGAGGACAGCGCGGTTCCCACGAGCCCGTCGGGGTCGAGCTCGCGCGTCCAGGCGGCGGTGAACTCCACGGCGTCGACGAGACCGTCCTGGGCCTCCATCTCCCCCACGGTGTCGAAGACCCGGTAGTCGCGCCCGTAGTCGTCGCCGTACTCCTCCATCAGGGACTCGTAGGCGTCGACGAAGGCGCTGGCGGTCCAGTCGCGGTCGTTGTTGAGCACGGCGACGGTGCCCCCGGGCACGAGCAGGCGGGCGGCCTCGGCGTAGAAGGCGGGCCGGTCGAACCAGTGGACGGCCTGCGCGGCGAGCACGAGTGCGGCGGAGGCGTCGGGGAGGGGGACCTCCTCGGCGCGGCCGTCCACGTACTCGACGTCCTCTTCGCCGGCGGCGTCGCGCATCGCGTGGCCTGGTTCGACACCGACCACGCGGGGCTCCGGGCCGAAGACACGGCGCAGGGCACGGGTGGAGATGCCGGTCCCGGAGCCGACGTCGAGCAGGAGCCAGGGGTCGGGCCAGGAGTCGCGGACGCCGTCGAGGACGTGCGCGCGGAGCCGGTCGAGGACGGAGTCGGGATACCCCGGCCGGAAGCGGCGGTAGTCGTCGCTGAGCCGGTCGAAGGCCTGGGTCCTGTCGTTCATGGAGTCCTCGTTCCCGTCGGGTCGGCGGGCACGAACCTACCGTTCTCCTCCCCGTGCGGCCAGGACCGGTACGCGCCTACGCCTCCTGCGGCACGTCCCTCCCGCGCCCGGCGCGGTACGCGGACGGGCTCGTCCCCGTGTGGTTCTTGAACGCGGAGCTGAAGGCGAACGCGCTCCCGTATCCCACCCGCGCGGCCACGGCCTCCAGGCCCAGCTCCGGCCGGGCGGTGAGCAGGTCGCCGGCCACCGTGAGCCGCCAGGTGCGCAGGTAGGTCATCGGCGGGGTGCCCACGGCCCTCTGGAAGCGCGCGGCCAGGGTGGCCCGGGACACCGCGCACTCGCGGGCCAGCGCGTCCAGGGTCCAGGGCTCGGCGAGGCGTTCGTGCGACAGCTCCAGCGCCCGCGCGACGACGGGGTCGTGCCGGGCGCTCAGCCAGTTGGGGGCGCTGTCGGGGTTGTCCTCCAGCCAGGCCCGCACCGCCATCACCAGGAGGCAGTCCAGGAGCCGGTCGTTGAGGCTGGTCTGGGCGACGTGGCCGGTGGTGATCTCGTCGGTCAGCAGCGCCACCAGCGCCGGGTCGACCCGGCCGCCGGGCAGTACCGCCAGCGGAGGCAGCGCCGACAGGGCCAGGCGGCCGACCTCGCTGTCGTCCTGGTAGGCGCCCACCACCATGGTGTCGGTGCCGTCGGGGTCGTTTCCCCAGGTCCCCACCCCGTGGCTCATGGTCACGTGGACCTCCTCGCCGTCGTGGGCCACGCACCGCTGCCCGGGAAAGACGGTGATGGTGGGCTCGCGGCCCCTGCTGTCGGCGATCACGTAGGGCTCCGGTCCGCGGACGAGCACCAGGTCGCCGGGGCCGGCGTCGGCCTCGCCGCGGGACGTGCCCACCCAGGCGCCGCCGGAGGTGACCACGATGAGGGTGAGGGCGGACTCGTCGCGGCTGTCGATGCCCCAGGGCGGGCTCATGACCGTGCGCAGGGTGAAGGCTCCGCGTGCGCGGGGCCCGTCCAGGAGGTGCGCGAGGGGGTCCATGCCCTCACCCTAGCCGATGTCAGACGTTCTCTTATGGAAACCAGATTCTGGGCCATGTTCCGTCCGGGCTCGGGTTGATGGACTGGGTGCATGACCACAGAACACGTCCTCGTCACCGGCGGCACCGGCATGACCGGCCGCCGCGTCACCCGCCTGCTCCGCGAGCGCGGCGCCGGGATCCGGGTCGGCTCCCGGTCCGGCAGCCCCCGCTTCGACTGGCACGACCGCGCCACCTGGGACCCCGCCCTGGAGGGGATCACCTCCGTCTACCTGTGCTACCACCCCGACCTGGGCTTCCCCGGGGCCGGCGCGACCGTCGCCGCGTTCGCCGCCCGCGCCGCCCGGCACGGCGTCCGGCGCATGGCGCTGCTGTCCGGGCGCGGTGAGTCCGGATCCGAGCGCGCGGAGCGGGCCGTGCGCGCGGAGTTCCCGGACCTGGCCGTGCTGCGCTGCGCGGTGTTCGCGCAGGACTTCTCCGAGAGCTTCCTGCGCGGGCCGGTCCTGGAGGGCACCGTGGCCCTGCCCGCCCCGGACGTGCCCGAGCCCTTCGTCGACCTGGACGACGTCGCCGAGGTCGCGGCCCGTGCGCTGACGGAGGACGGGCACGCCGGGGAGCTGTACGAGCTGACCGGCCCGAAGGCGGTCGCGTTCGCCGAGGCCGCGCGCCTGATCGGCGAGGCGTCCGGGCGCACGGTCGTGTACCAGGAGGTGCCGGCGGAGGACTTCGTCGCCGGGGCGGTCGCGGCCGGGGTCGCGGAGGAGGAGGCCCGGGGGCTGGCCGACCTGCTCGGGGAGATCCTGGACGGCCGCAACGCCGAGCCCGCCGACGGCGTGGAGCGGGCTCTGGGCCGTCCGGCCACGGGCTTCGACGAGTACGCCCGCCGGGCCGGAGCCGCCGGGGCCTGGGACCGGTGACCACCCGGCCCTAGCCGGGGAAGTCCTCGGGCGGGAGCGCCGGAGCGGAGTCGTCCACAGGAACGGATCCGCTCTGGCGCCCCGCTCCGTTGCGCGCTTGACTGGAAAGTGGGCCCCGCCCTCGACCGCACCGTGCTGCCCACCAACCGTCCCGTGCCCCTGCCGTGCGGCATCGGCCCCTCCGTGCCTACCCCGCTTCCGCCGGGCGAAAGCGCGCCCCGAACCCCAGTGCGGACCAGAACCGACCGTATCCGGCCAAGCGCGCGGAATGCTCCTCCCATGTGGTGGAAGCCTGGGTCCACGCCTTCTCGGCCACCCCCGCCAGGCGTGGCAGCAGCAGGAACGCGAGGTCGTCGAACCCGGTCAGGGTCTCGCCCCACACCGCCGCCTCCACCCCGGCGACGGTGACGCCCGGGGCCAGTGACCGAGCGGTCTGCCCGGGCTCCCAGTCGAAGGCCCCGGCGACCGTCACCGGCTCGTAGGAGGGCAGCCCGAGCCTCACGCGGTCGGCCTCCTGGCCTGGATCGGCGGCGTCGGCGTAGGGGCGGTCCAGGTAGACCAGCGAGTTCGGGGAGAGCAGTACCGGCACCCCCGACTCCGCCGCCCCGGGGACGTCGCCGGGTGAGATCCGGAAGGTCTCCGCGGCCTGGTCCACCAGGGTGTGGAACTCCTCCGGCACCGTCGCCTTGACGGCCTCGGGGTCGAACTCGTCGGGGGCACCGATCCAGTACTGGAGGACGTCCTCGCCGGTCAGCACCCCGGCGCGGGCGGTCTCCTGCCAGCCGACCACCCGCTTGCCCGCCTCCCGCACGTACCGGTGGGCGTGGCGGACGAACTCGACGTAGTCGCCGTGGCCCATCCCGAAGGGCTCGTCACCACCCAGGTGCAGGAACGGTCCCGGGGTGAGTTCGGCGAACTCATCGATGACGTCCCGCGCGAAGGTGCGCGCCACCTCCACCTCAGGATGTAGGAACCGCACCCGGGGGTGCGGGGGCCGCACGTGTCCGTGGAGTTCGGGGTAGGCGTCGAAGGCGGCGCCGGTGTGGCCGGGCAGGTCGACCTCGGGGACGACGGTGACGTGTCGCAGGGCCGCGTACTCCACCAGGTCGACGAACTCCTCCTGGGTGTAGTACTCCCGCTCGCCGTCCGGGGTCGGGCGGGTGAGCCGCGGCCAGCGCCGCGACTCCAGCCGCCATCCCTCACCGTCGGTGAGGTGCAGGTGTAGGACGTTGAACTTGTGCAGGGCCAGGAGGTCGATGACCCTGGTGACCTCGGCCGCGGTGAGGAAGTGGCGGACCACGTCCAGGGACAGGCCGCGCCAGGCGTACCGCGGGCCGTCCTCCAGGGTCCCGGAGGGGGCCCACACGTCACCTTGCGCGTCCATGCTCAGGAGCTGGACCAGGCTGGTCAGCGCGCGAAAGGCCCCCTCGCCACTCGCACCGCTGACCGCGACACGTCCCTCCTCGATCCCGATCCGGTGGCGTTCGTCCGTTCCCGGGACGGGACGGGGATCCACTCCCGTCACAGGATCCACTCCCGTCTTCTCCGAGGAGCCGTCTCCGCCCGTTCTCCACCGATCGCCGTCCACACGGACGCTGACATCGGCTCCGGCTCGGCCCGGCTCCACCCTCAGGCCGTGCAGGGTCCACGCCGCCCAGGCGAACCAGTCGTGCGCCGCCGGTTCGGCCCCGGCCAGGGTCAGCCGTCCTTCTCGGCCCACCCGCACCGGCGGTCCGCCGGGATGGACCACCGGAGTCGGGACGAGCCCGTCCACCGGGGCGGACCCGCCCCCGGTGCCTTCGTCGGTGGACGGGGTTTCAGGACGCGTCGGCATGGAACCGCCTCTCGTACTCGGTTCGGCGCTCGCGCTGTCGGTCCGGGTCCGCGACCGGGGCCGACAGCAGCAACCGCCGGGTGTAGGGGTGTTCGGGCTCGCGGGTGACCGTGTCGGCGTCACCGGTCTCCACGATCGTGCCGTGACGGATCACCGCCACCCGGTGGCTCATCACACGCACCACCGACAGGTCGTGTGACACGAACAGGTAGGCCACTCCGGTTCTCTCCTGAATGTCCAGCAGCAGGTCCATGACGGTGCGCTGGGTGGTCAGGTCCAAGGCCGAGACGGGCTCGTCGCACACGATCAGCCGGGGCGAGATCGCCAGCGCCCGGGCGATCGCCACGCGCTGGCGCTGCCCGCCGGAGAACTCGCGGGGCAGCCGGTGCACGGCGTCGCGGGGCAGCGCCACCCGGTCGAGCAGGTCGGCGACCGTTCCCCGGGCCTCACGGGCGGGCACTCCCTGGGCCAGGAGCGGCTCGGCGAGGGTGTCGCCGATGAGCAGGGACGGGTTGAGCGAGGTGTAGGGGTCCTGGAACACCACCTGGACGTCCCTGCTCAGCGCGCGCCTCCTGCGCCTGGACGCGCCGTCCACGCGTTCGCCGTCGAAGGTGATCGTGCCCCCGGCCACCGGAACGAGCCCGAGGACCGCGCGGCCGATGGTGGACTTGCCCGAGCCGGACTCGCCCACCAACCCCAGGGTCTCACCCGGCCTGATCCGCAGCGAGACCCCGTCGAGGACCTCCACGCGGGGCGCCCTCCAACCCCGCCCGGGGAAGGACACCCGCAGGTCCCTGACGTCGAGAAGCGCGTCCCGTTCCGTCACGTGTGCCTCCGTCGTCCCGGTCCCGTCCGGCGGAAGCGCCGCACGGAGCCGTCCACCGTGGCTCGTACCGGTCATAGTGCGCCCACCTCCCGGGGCCGCCACGGCGCACGGGCCGGGGCGTCGTCGAGTACCGCGTCGAGGAGCTCGCGCGTGTAGGGATCGCGGGGATCCGTGAGGAGGTCGGCGGTGGCGCCGACCTCCACGATCACGCCCTCCCGCATGACCGCCACCCGGTCGCACAGGTCGGCGACCACACCCAGGTTGTGGGTCACGAGCAGCACACCCATGCCCCGCTGGGCCTGGAGCCTGCGCAGCAGCGCCAGGACCTCGGCCTGCACGGTGACGTCCAGCGCTGTGGTGGGCTCGTCGGCGATGAGCAGGTCGGGATCGCAGGAGACCGCGCCCGCGATGAGCACCCGCTGGGCCATCCCCCCGGAAATCTGGTGTGGGTGGCTCGCCATGACGCGTGCGGGGTCGGGGATCTCCACCTGCCGGAGCAGTTCCAGGGCCCGTTCTCGGGCCTGGGCGCGGGACAGCCCGAGCTTGGTCCGCAGGGGTTCGGTCAGGTGGTCGCCGACGGTGAAGGCGGGGTCCAGATTGCTCATGGGCTCCTGCGGGACGTAGGCGACCGTGTCGCCGCGTAGTCCCCGCATGTGCCGCTCCGACGCTCCGACGGCCTCGGTTCCGTTCAGGAGCACGCTGCCGCGCGAGACCCGGCCCCCCGGGGGAAGCAGTCCGAGCACGGAGAACGCGGTCTGGGTCTTGCCGGAACCGGACTGCCCGACCAGCCCCAGGACCTCGCCCCGGTGCACGTCCAGGTCCACACCGCTCACGACCTCCCTGGACGTGCCGTCGGCCAGTGTGTAGGCGACCGTCAGGTCGCGGACCGACAGGAGGCCGGCGCGCTCTCCCACGTCTTCCCGCGCGGCGGTCGACTCGGCCGCCGAGCGGCGGGCGCGCCGACCGGCCACGGGTCCGGTCCCGCGGTCCTCCAGCACGTCGCGCAGCGCACTGGCCAGCAGGACCAGCGCGGCGCTGGTCGCTCCCAGCGCCAGCCCCGGCCACAGCATGAGCAGGGGCGCGCGGTGGACGTTGGTGAACGCCTCGTTGAGCATGGCGCCCCACGTGGGCAGGGAGCCGCTGCCGATGCCGAGGAACTCCAGCCCGGCTTGCAAACCGATGGCCATACCCGCGACCAGGGCGACCTGGATGATGACCGGGGCGCGCACCACCACCAGGACGTGGCGGGCGATGATCCGCGAGTCGCGCAGTCCGAAGACGCGTGCGGCGTCCACGTACGGTTCGCCGCGCATTCCGGCGACGGCTCCCCTGACCAGACGGAAGAAACTCGGCGCCACGAGCACTCCCAGCACCACCATCAGCACCCACACGCTGGGGCCCAGGACCGCACGGGAGGCCAGCAGGACGACCATGGCGGGCAGCGCCATGACCAGATTGACCCACCAACTGGCCAGGGAGTCGAACCAGCCGCCGTGGTATCCGGCGGCCAGGCCGGCGGGAACGCCGACCACCAGGGCGACGGCGACCGCGAGCACCGCCCCGCCCAGGGTGTTGCGCCCCCCGTACAGCAGCCGTGCCCACACGTCGCGGCCGGCGGAGTCGAAGCCGAGCAGGTGGCCGCCCCCGGGCGGACCGAAGGCGTCGCTCAGCTCCGAGGCGGTGGAACTGTGCTGGGTGGCCAGGGGTGCGAACACTACGAGTCCCGTGATCACCAGCAGCACCAGGAGGGACAGCACGGCCTGCGGGTTGGTGAGGAAGCGGCGCGCCGTGCCCGGCCTTCGCGGAGCGGTCGCCGCGGTGACGGATGCGCTCATGAGGTCCTCGCTCTCGGGTTGAGCCAGCCGACGAGGATGTCCACGAGCAGGTTGATCACGATGACCACGACCACCGTCATCATCACCAGGCCCATGATCACCGGGACGTCGCCTCGGGTCGTGTACTGGACGGTCATCGCCCCGATGCCGGGCAGGCCGAAGATCTGCTCCACCAGGACGGCTCCGCCGAGCAGGCCGACGAACTGCATGCCGAGCACGGTGAGCGCGGGGGTGGCGGCGTTGCGCAGCACGTGCCGAAACACCACACGCGACGTGGACAGGCCCCTGGCCCGCAGGGTGCGCACGTAGTCGCGTCCCATCACCTCGATGACCGAGCTGCGCACCTGCTGGGACACCCCGGCGACCGCGGCGACCGACAGGGACAGGATCGGCAGGGTGACCGTGGACAGCCAACCGCCGAACGACTCGGACAGCGGTACGTAGCCGATGGCCGGGAACCAGCGCAACTGGACCGCGAAGACCAGCACGATCACCAGTGTGACCAGGAAGCCGGGCAGGGCGTAGCCGACCACGCCCAGGACCTGCACGGCGCGGTCGGCGGCACCGCGCCGCACACCGGCCCACACCCCCAGGACGAAGGAGGCTGCGGCGGTGACGACCGTGACACCGACCATCAGGCTGAGCGTGACCGGTAGCCGGTTGGCGATCGCCTGTGCGACGTCCGCGTTGGTGAACCAGGACGTGCCGAGGTCGCCCCGCAGCGCGGAGGACAGCCAGTCGAGATAGCGCACGGCCACCGGCTGGTCCAGGCCGAGGTCGCTGTTGCGCGCGTCCACCAGTTCCTGGGAGGCGTGGGGACCGAGCAACTGGCGTCCCACGTCGGCGTTGGGAACCGACAGCAGGACGTAGGACAGGGCGGAGATGACGAGGAGGAGCAGCAGCCCCGAGGCTGCCCGTCTGAGGATGAAGGAGGTCATGGCGGCTCCATGGCGCCCCGCCGCCCCGGCGGACCCGTGTCCGCCGGAGCGGCGGGTCACTCGGCGGGGGCGTAGTTGTACAGGGAGGGGACGGCCATGCCCGACTGGGGCTGGACGTCCACGGTGCCGTCGGAGACGTGCAGGTACCTCATGCGGTAGAAGGGCACGAACCAGGCCTCCTCGACCAGGTGCCGGTTGAGCCTCTGTGCGGCCTCTGCGTTCTCGCCCGCGGGTGCGGTGCGGATCTTGGCCACGGTCTCCTCGACGGTGTCGTCGGTGCTGCCGAGGAGGTTGAACGTCCCCGGCAGGACGAGTTCGACGACGGTCACCCACGTCTCGGCGGGCTGGGCGTTGTTCATGACCATGCCGGGGTAGGCGCGGTCGGTGAAGACGCTGGACAGCGCGTTGGCCTGGTCGAGGGTGTCCCAGGTCAGGTCGATACCGACGGCCTCCAGGTCGCTCCTGATGCTGGTCGCCATGGCGTCGGAGGAGATCGCCTGCATGCGGGGCAGGGTCATCTCGAAGCCATCGGGGTAGCCGGCGTCGGCGAGGAGTTCGCGGGCGCGGTCGGGGTCGTACTCGTAGTGGGAGTCCAGTTCGGGGTCGTAGGCCGCCGACTCGGTGCCGAAGATCTGGTCGGTGACCTCTCCCTGGCCGCCCCGGAGCTGTTCGAGCATGGTCTGGCGGTCGATGGCGTGGTTGATCGCCTGGCGCACCTTGGTCTCACCGAGTGCGGGCACCATGGCTCCGTCGCGGTCGAACAGGATGATGCCCTGGTAGTCGATGTACTGCGGTGTGGTGACCACACCCGGCTCGGACTCGACCACCTTCTGCTGGTCGACGGTCTGGATCAGCGCGGCGTTGACCTGGCCGGTGCGCAGGCCGTTGACGATGGCGGTCTCGTTGTCGAAGACACTGATGCTGACCTCGTCGTAGGGCAACTCCTCGCCCCAGTAGTCGTCGGTCCGGGTGTAGACCCAGGTGGTGCCGACGGCGGTGCGGTCGGTGTCGAGTTCGTAGGGGCCCGTGCCGTCGGGGTCGGTGGAGAGGCCGTCGCCGCCGAAGGACGCGGGGTTGGCCATGAGCCCGGCCGCGTCACTGAGGTAGTAGAGCATCGCCGGGTTGGGCTGGTCCAGGTACAGGACGACGTGGGTGTCGTCCACGACCTCGACCTTCTCCAGGCCCGCCATGGTCTGGGCCTGACCGCCGCCCGCGTCGCGGAAGCGCTCCAGGTTGGCCTTGACCGCCTCCCCGTCGAAGGGGGTGCCGTCGTCGAAGGAGACGTCGTCGCGCAGGGTGAGGCCGAGCTCGGTGAGGGTGTCGTCGTAGGACCATTCGGTGGCGAGCATCGGCGCGTAGGTGCCGTCGGGCTCACGCTTGACGAGCGTGTCGTAGACCGCCTGGAAATGGGGCAGGGCCGAGCCCATCGCCTCGGCCGGATCCAGGCTCTGGGGCAGGGTCATGGTCGCGATGGCCAGGGTCGAGGAGTCGGGGTCGTCCCCGGATCCGGCGCATCCGGTCAGCATGAGCGCGACCGCTCCGGCGGCGGCGAATCCTGCGTTGACACGGCTTTTCCGCTGCATGGCTCACTCCGTGGGGGAGGCCCGGGCGGAGACCGCTCCGGGATGTTGGATGAGTCGGGGATCACAATCTAACCACGTGGTAGGTTTTGTGTCGGTCACCGTACACCAACAGGTCAGGAGCCGGAAGACCGAGTGGAGGACCACCGGAGCCCTACGCTCGTATCGTCCGACGGCCTCAGGACGACAAGCCCGTGCGCGACGCACAACCCCCGCAAGGAGACCACCCCCGTGACCGAGCCAGGGCGCGCCCAGCCGCGCATGACCAAGGGAGAACGCACCCGGAGGCGCATCATCGACTCCGCGAGCGAACTCTTCGCCAAGTCCGGCTACCTCGCTGTCTCCCTGCGTGACATCGCGGCCCACGCGGGTCTCACCCACGCCGGGGTGCTCCACCACTTCCCGAACAAGGAGGCGATGCTCCTACGCGTCCTGAGCAGGCGGGACGAGGTCAACGCCCCGCTGGTGCTGGGCCCGGACGTGGACCCCCGGAAACTGGTCGACAACCTCGTCACGATCACCGAACGCAACACCGGCACCCCCGGCCTGGTCGCGCTCTACGCCAAGCTCTCCGTCGAGGCCACCGACCCCGAGCACCCCGCCCACGCGTATTTCCAGGGCCGTTACCGCATCCTGCGCGAACGGCTCACCGAGGCGTTCGCCGTACTGCTCGCCGACCGCCCCGGCCCCTCCCCCGCCGTGGCCGCCCAGCAGCTCCTGGCGCTGATGGACGGACTGCAGACCCAGTGGCTCCTGGACCCCGACTCCGTCGACATGCGCGCGGCGGTCGTGTCCTTCACCCGCATCCTCGGACTGACCGGACCGGAGTGCCCCGGACCGACCGACCAATCCTGAAAGGCCGCACATGAGCACCCCCGACCTGGCCGCCAAAGCCTCCGCCACCTCCGGATCCGACACCTGGCACACCACCGCCGTCGGCTCCGGACTGCGCTCGCTACACCTGGCCGACGGCCCCCACGGCCTGCGCAAACAGCCCGAGGAGGGCGACCACCTGGGCATCGGCGACAGCCTGCCCGCCACCTGCTTCCCGCCCGCCGTCGGCCTGGGCGCCACCTGGAACCCCGCCCTCGTACGCCGGGTCGGCGAGGCGCTGGGCACCGAGGCCGGCGCCATGGGCGTGGACGTGCTCCTGGGCCCGGGCATGAACATCAAGCGGTCACCGCTGTGCGGGCGCAACTTCGAGTACGTCTCCGAGGACCCGCACGTCACCGCGCGGATCGCCGCCGCGCTGGTGGAGGGAATCCAGTCCCGGGGGGTCGGCGCGTGCGTCAAGCACTTCGCCGCCAACAACCAGGAGACCGACCGGATGCGGGTCAGCGCCGACGTGGACGACCGCACCCTGCGCGAGATCTACCTCAGGGCGTTCGAGGAGGTCATCACCACCACGAGGCCGTCGATGGTGATGTGCTCCTACAACCGGGTCAACGGCGTGCACACCAGCCAGGACCCGTGGCTGCTCACCGAGCTGCTGCGCGGCGAGTGGGGGTTCGACGGGGTCGTGGTCTCCGACTGGGGCGCCGTGGTGGACCGCGTCGCCGCGGTACGCGCCGGGCTGGACCTGGAGATGCCGCCCAGCGGCACCGACCAGGAGGTCGTCGACGCCGTCGAGCGGGGCGAGTTGGAGGAGTCCGTGCTGGACACGGTCATGGAACGGCTGGGGCGGCTCCAGGAGAGGGTGTCCGCCGACACCTCCCGGTCCCCGGAGCACGACGCGCACGACGCGCTGGCCCGGGAGGCCGCCCGCGAGGCGCTCGTCCTGTTGAGGAACGACGGCGGCGCGCTTCCCCTGGACCCGGCCCGGCCGGTCGCGGTCATCGGCGAGTTCGCCCGTACCCCCCGCTACCAGGGCGGCGGTTCCTCCCACGTGGTACCGACCCGGGTGCACAGCGCGTTGGAGTCGCTCACCGGGGCCGTTCCCGGCGGGGTGGCTTTCGCGCCCGGTTTCCGGCTCGACGGCACGGCCGATCCGGCACTGGTGGAGGAGGCGGTGTCCACGGCGTCCGCCGCCGACACCGCCGTGGTCTTCCTGGGCCTGCCCGAGGCCGCCGAGTCCGAGGGCTACGACCGCACCACCCTGGACCTGCCCGCCGACCAGACCGCCCTGCTGGCCCGGATCCGCGAGGTCAGCGAGCGCGTGGTGGTCGTGCTGTCCAACGGGGGCGTGGTGTCGGTGTCCGACTGGGAGCACCACGCCGACGCCGTCCTGGAGGGGTGGCTGCTCGGGCAGGCCGGCGGCGCCGCCGTCGCCGACGTCCTCACCGGAGCCGTGTCCCCGTCCGGCAGGCTCACCGAGACCGTCCCGCTGCGGCTGAGCGACCACGCCTCCTACCTGGCCTTCCCCGGTGAGCACGGAAGATCGGTGTACGGCGAGGGCGTGTTCGTCGGCTACCGGTACTTCGACACCCTGGAGCGGCCGGTCGCCTACCCGTTCGGGCACGGGCTCACCTACACGGAGTTCGCCTACTCGGACCTGGAGGTGACCGCCGACGGGGAGGACTCCTGGCGTGTGGCCCTCACCGTCGCCAACACCGGGGAGCGGGCCGCCGCCGAGGTCGTCCAGCTGTACGCGGGCGTGGAACAGGAGTACCCGACCCGGCCGCGCCGCGAGCTGCGCGGTTTCGCGAAGGTGTTCCTGGAGCCGGGGCGCTCCGAGCGGGTCGAACTCGCGCTGACCGGGCGCGACCTGTCCACGTGGGACCCCGAACACCAGCGGTGGTCGCTGGCCGGGGGGACCTACACCGTGGCCGTGGGCGCCTCCTCCCGCGACATCCGGCTCACCGCGGAGGTGAGCGCCCCAGGCGACCGGTTCGTCCCGCCGCTGACCGCGGATTCCACCGTGGGCGAGTGGCGCACGCACCCGGTCGGCGGGCCGGTCATGGCCGAGCTGCGGACGGGCATGCCGGGACTCTCCGAGGTACCCGAGGACCTGCTGCGCATGGCCGACTCCATGCCGCTGGCCACCCTGCGCACGTTCGGTCTGGGCGTGACAGCCGAGATGGTCGACCTCTTGGTCGAGGACGTGGAGGCCCGGCGGCAGGCCGCGATCGCCCGCGGTGAGATCACGGGTTGAGGAGGGTTTTCGATGCTGGCCGAGGGTTTCCTGTGGGGTGCGGCCACCGCCGCGCACCAGGTCGAGGGCAACAACACCGGCAGTGACGTCTGGGCGCTGGAGAACGCGCCCGGGTCGATCCTGCCCGAGCGCAGCGGTGACGCCTGCGACAGCTACCACCGCTGGCGCGAGGACATGGACGTCGTCCGCGAACTGGGGCTGAACGCGTACCGGTTCAGCGTGGAGTGGGCGCGGATCGAACCGGAGCAGGGACGGTTCTCCCTGGCGGAGCTGGCGCACTACCGGCGGATGATCGAGGGATGCGCCGAACGCGGGTTGACGCCCGTGGTCACCCTGCACCACTTCACGTGCCCGAGGTGGTTCAGCGCCGGGGGCGGGTGGACCGGACCGGACGGGATCGACCCGTTCCGCCGGTACGTGCGGCAGGTACGGACGATCTTGGACGGCGTGCCCTGGGTGTGCACGATCAATGAGCCCAACATGCTCGCGATGATCACGGGCATGCGCCGCGGGGGTGAGCGCAAGGAGAATGTGGCCGGTGCGATGCCGCCCCCGGACCAGGAGGTCGCCGAGGCACTCACGGCCGCACACCGGGCCGCCCGCGAGGAGCTGTCCGGCCTGACGGGAACACGGAGCGGGTGGACCGTCGCGAACCAGAACTTCCAGGCGGTGGAGGGCGCCGAAGCGCTGGCCCAGGAGTGGGCGTACACACGTGAGGACCAGTTCCTGGACATCGCGAAGGACGACGACTTCGTGGGGGTACAGGCCTACACGCGTGTGGTGATCGGCCCGGACGGGCCGGTGGCCCCCGCTCCGGACGCGCGCCGCACCATCACCGGATGGGAGTTCTACCCGGAGGCGCTGGAGGGGGCGGTCAGGCACACGTCCGAGCGGACGGGCGGCGTTCCGGTGCTGGTGACGGAGAACGGCATCGCGACCGCCGATGACGGCGAACGGATCGCCTACACCAGGGAGGCCCTGGCCGGACTCGGACGCGCCGTCGCCGACGGGGCGGACGTGCGCGGGTACCTGCACTGGTCGCTGCTGGACAACTACGAGTGGGGATCGTGGGCTCCCACGTTCGGACTGGCGGCGGTGGACCGTGGGACCTTCGCGCGCACGGTGAAGCCGAGCGCTCGCTGGTACGGGGACCTCGCGCGAAGCGGCCGTCTCCCGGAGTGACCGCGTCCGGGCGCCGGAGGGGACCGTCCACAGGGACGAACCGGCTCTGGCGCCCCTCCCCGCTTCGCGGTTGACTGGAAAAGCGGGGGGACCCCACCCCTCGACCGCACCGTGCTGCCCGTGGCAGCCGCCACCGGGAGCGGGTCCATCGCTGTTGGAGGCCTGCCCGGAGGCCTTCTCCCGATGATCTTGCTCTTGGTGGCACTCTCGACCGCCGACAGTGCCACTGGGAGCAAGATCATGGCTGTCGGGAGGGTCGACCGGACCCGGCGGCCACCGCGCTAGCGTGGAGGTGCCGTACCGTCCCACCACGCCGTGATCCAGGAAGCCGCCCGTGTCCACGTCGGAGAAGTTCCAGAGCGTGTTCGTGGCGCTGGCCGCCCTCGCCGGACTGGGCCTCGGCCTGCTGTGGCCGGTCGGCGAGGCGGCGGGCCGCCTCGTGCTCCCCGCCCTGGTGCTGATGCTGACGGCGGTGTTCGCGCAGGTCGACGCGGGCCAGGTGCGCCGGGCCCGGTCCGCTCGCACGGTGGTCGCCGCAAGCCTCGTGCTCAACTTCGTGTTCACCCCGCTGCTGGCCTGGGCCCTGGGCGCCGGGCTCCTGGGCGGCTCCCCCGACCTGCGGATCGGCCTGCTGTTGCTGCTGGTCACACCGTGTACGGACTGGTACCTGGTGTTCACCGGCCTGGCGCGGGGACACATGGGTGTGGCGGCCGCGGTACTGCCGGTGAACCTGGTGCTCCAGTTGCTGCTGTTGCCGGTGTACGTGCTGCTGCTCGGCGGCGAGGCGGCGATGGTGGGCACCGGAACCCTGGTGGAGGCGGTGCTGCTGGTCCTGGTAGTGCCACTGGTGCTGGCGGTGTTCCTCCGTGAGGCGGCCCGCCGGTGGAGGGGCGATGCCTGGCGCGACGCGGTCCTGGTCCCGCTGGCCTCCGCCGCGGTGCTGCCGCTGCTGTACGCGGCGGTGCTGGCCATGTTCGCCTGGCAGGCGCGCACGGTACTCGCCCACCTGGGCGACCTGGTGGCGCTGCTGCCGCCCCTGGCGGTGTTCTTCACGGTCGCGCCGCTGGTGGCGCTGCTCGTCGCCGGGCTGCTTCGGCTGCCCGCCGACCAGCGGGCCACCCTGACGATGACGACGGTGGCGCGCAACTCGCCGATCGCCCTGGCGATCGCCGTGGCGGCCTTTCCGGGCCGGCCGCTCATCGCGGTGGCCCTGGTGGCCGGTCCACTGCTGGAGCTCCCGGTGCTGGCACTGCTCAGCCAACTGGTGCGGGTGCGCCCGAAGGACTCCTCCCCGCCCTGACCCGCGTTCCGCGTGCGGTGGACGGCTCATCGCACCCGGTCCCACCATGGTCTCCGACTCGGCCGCGGGCTCCGCGACCCCGTCGTCGGGGTGGGGCGGCACGCTCCGGTGGGACGGCTCGGCCACAGGGCCGGCGCCAGGACCTTTCGGCTCCGTTCACCATCCCCGTGAACGCCGCCACGGCACCGCCGACGGCCGTTGCCGGAACACCCGTGTTCCCGATCAAGGGAAAGGGACCCTCGCACATTTGGAGCGCCCGCCAGGAGGTGCCCGGTTCGGGTCAGGACCCTCCGTGCGGTGGCGGCGTCCCCGTTCGCCGCGATCTCGTACTTGTAGCGGGGTCGGGCGACCAACTCCGCTACAAGTACAAGATCAGCGCAGGCCGGGCCCCTCACGTTCTCCGCAGGTAGCGCACCCAGTTCACCGCGACGCCGCCGACGACGGCCAGGCACGCCGCGAGGACGAACGACGACAGGATCCACTCCCGGGAGCCGTCCGGCCCGTAGACGCGGTTGGACGCCCCGGCGTCCACGGCCGGGATCCGCGCGCCCTCCTGGCAGGTGTCACGCCCGGCCGCGTGCAGGTACACCGCTCGCGGCTCCCCTCCCCCGGCATCGGCGAAGGACCCGTTGCAGGTGCACGACTCGTGCCCCGGGTGCTGGACGCACGTGATGCCTCCCACGGTGAACACTCCCGGAACGCCCTCGCCGCGCGCCGCACGCAGCCCCTGCTCCAGCCCGGCGAGACCCACGTAGGCCACCAGTGCGGCGAGGACCACGATGACGACGGAGAACTGCGGGGACGGACGCCGGCGGCGTCCCCGCGTGCCGTGTCCGTCGGCGCGGCCGGCGTCGATACCGGTATCAGAGTCGGTACCGGTGGTGCCGGTGCCGCCCGTCCTCCTGGTGCTCATACCCGCGCCCCCTCGTCCTCACGGTCCTCCTCGGACTCCTCCGCGCCGTTCCCACCGCCGCGGCCGATCCGGAGGGCGAGCAACGCGGCCACACCGCACAGGGCGGCCGCCAGCAGCCACACCGGCCCGTAGCCGCCGGTCAAGTCACGGGTGAGGCCGCCGAAGACCGCCATGGTCCCCGCGCCGACCTGGTGGACGGCGTTGACCCACCCGAAGACGATGGCGCCGTCCGCGCCGAAGGCCCGGTGGCACAGCATGATGGTCGGCGGCACCGTCGCGACGTCGAGCAGGCCGAACACCACGACGAAGGCCGTCATCGCCGCCCCCGCCTCGGGGCCCAGCAGCGCGGGCAGCAGGGCCAGGAGGACGCCCCGGCCCGCGTAGTAGACGACCAGGAGCGCACGCGGGTCCACCCGGTCGGTGAGCCATCCCGACAGGACCGTTCCCACGAGGGAGAACACACCGACCGTCGACACCAGCGCGGCGGCGACGGTGACGGCCATCCCCTGGTCCTGTGCGGCGGGCACGAAGTGGGTCCACAGGATGCCGTTGGTGGTCGCCCCGCACACCGCGAACGTCCCGCCCAGGAGCCAGAACCCGCGGCTGGTGACCGATGAGTACAGGACCCTCAGGGTCCGGCGCGCCGCGCCCTGGTCCGCCTCGGGCTTCTCCACGAAGGCCGTCGCCCCGTAGGGCCGCCGGCCCAGGTCGGCCGGGTGGTCCCGCAGCACGAGGGCGGTGAGGACGGTCATCACGCCCGCGGTCAGCGCCAGGGTCGCGATGGCCGGCCGCCATCCCTGGTGGTCGACGATCCACGCCAGCGCGGGCAGGAACACCAGCTGCCCGAAGGCGCTGGCCCCGGTCAGGGTCCCGATGACCAGCCCGCGCCGTTCGACGAACCAGTTGTCGGTGACGGTGGCGGCGAACGTCATCGCCAGCGACCCGGTGCCCGCGCCGATGAGCAGCCCCCAGTACAGGGTCAGCTGCCAGGCGGCGGTCATGACGGTGGTCAGCCCCGCGCCCGCGACGATGGTCGCCAGTGCCACCAGGGCGACGCGGCGGATACCGAACCGGTCCATCAGCGCGGCGGCGAACGGGGCGATCAGTCCGTAGACGACCATGTTGACCGAGGCCGCCGCGCCGATCGACCCGCGGGACCACGCGTACTCGGTGTGCAGGGGTTCGGTCAGCAGACCGGGCATCGCGGCGAAGGCCGCCGCGGCCACGATGGTCAGGCACGCGACCAGGGCGACCAGCCACGCGCGGTGGAACGGGATGTGTGCGGGCTTCCGTGCGGAAGCGGTGTCCTCGGCCATGACCCCAGCGTCCTTCGCGGATCCGTGTCCCCGACAGTGACCTGAAAGCCAACATGCGCAAGAATCGGGCCATGGACCTTCCCCGCGTACCCGAACCCGCCGGCTCCCCGCCCCACCGCGTCGCCGTCCTCGTCCGGCACGGCGTGCTGCCCATCGAGGCGGGGATCGTCCACCGGCTCTTCGCACAGGCCCGCGACGCCGACGGCCGCCGCCTCTACGAGGTGGTCACCTGCGCACTGCGCCCCGGCGAGGTCCGGACCGACACCGACTTCACCCTGAACGTCGCCCACGGGCCCGAGGCGCTCGACACCGCCGACACCGTGATCCTGCCCGCCGCCGACGAGGACTACGTCGAACGCCCGCACGACCCGCTCGCCCCGGACCTGGCGGCGGCCGTCACCCGTATCGGCCCGGACACGCGCGTGGCCTCCATCTGCACCGGCGCGTTCGTGCTCGCCGCCGCCGGGCTGCTGGCCGGGTGCCGTGTGACCACCCACTGGAAGTCGGCGGGCTTCTTCCGCGCCATGTACCCCGGCATCGACCTGGACCCGGACGTGCTGTACACCGACAACGGCCGGGTCCTCACGGCCGCGGGGGTGGCGTCGGGCATCGACCTGTCCCTGCACATGATCCGCACCGACCACGGCGCCGCAGTCGCCAACGAGGTGGCGCGCGGCACGGTGGTGCCCCCGCACCGCGACGGCGGCCAGGCGCAGTACGTCCGCCGCCCCGTACCCGCCCCGGAACACTCCTCCACCGGCCGCGCCCGCGCGTGGGCCCTGGACCACCTGCACCTCCGGCTGCGCCTGGAGGACCTGGCCGCGAGGGAGGCGATGAGCGTGCGCACGTTCACCCGGCGCTTCCGCGACGAGGTGGGCCTGTCCCCCGGCCGGTGGCTGGCCGAGCAGCGCCTGGACCGGGCCCGGCAGCTGCTGGAGGAGTCCGGCCTGCCGGTGGACCGGGTCGCCGAGCGGTCGGGGTTCGGTACGGCGGCGTCACTGCGCCAGCACATGCAGGCCGAACTCGGGGTGTCGCCCAGCGCCTACCGGCGCACCTTCCGGGGCACGTCGCACGCGGCCTGAGCACCGCCGGCCCGGGGCCCGACGGCCCCGGGGAACGCGGTCCACGGCGTGCGGGGACCGCGGAACGGGTAACGGACAACCGCGGGCCACGAGGGTCCGCGCACCCGTTCCCTCCTCACCTCCCGGAGCCGCCATGAAGCCGTACGCGGACGCCCCCGTGCGGATGTTCCTCCAGATCGCCGCCGACCTGCTCGCCCTGGCCTGGGTGTACCTGTGGATCCGTGCCGCGCTGTCGCTGCGCGAGATCATCATGGGCCTGAACCGCCCCGGCGAGCTGATGGTGAGCACCGGCGAGGGCTTCAGCGAGCACATGGACAACGCGGCCGAGCAGGCCCTGAAGGTGCCCCTGGCCGGGGACGCCCTGGCCACCCCGTTCACCAGCATGAGCGGGACCGGCGAGTCCCTCTCCGCGGCGGGCGCGTCCTTCCAGGAGTCGGTGGCCTCGCTCGGGCTGACCCTGCCGCTGCTCACCGCCGCGCTCCCGCTGCTGCTGCTCGCCGCGACGTGGCTGCCCGCCCGTGCGCGGTGGATACGCCAGGCGGGCTCCGTCCGGCGGCTGCGCGGGCTCACCCCCGAGGCGCGGTCCCGGCTGCTGGCCCTGCGCGCGCTGGCGTCGGTGTCCCCGTCCAGGCTCGCCGGTGTGCACGAGGACCCGGCGGGCGCCTGGCACGCCGATGACCGGAAGGCCGTGCGCGCACTGGCCTCCCTGGAGCTGCGCCGCCTGGGCCTGCGCGGGTTCTGAGGCCGCCGCGGAACCGCTCCGCGGCCCCCCGGTCACGCCCCGTACGCGGTTCGGGCGGGAGTGTCCCCATCCGGCCAGGTGTTCCCCGCCCGCATGTGGGCACCGCTTCCTAAGCTGGGGACCACGCCGCCCTCCGGGAGGCCCCCCACAACCCACGGAGACAGCATGCACCTGTCCGCACTGTTGGACTTCGACGCCGTCCCCCTGGACACCGACGACGCCGTGTCCGTCCTGCTCGACATCACCGCGCCCGCACGCGAGGAGGACGCCGAACGTCCGCCCGCGACCCTCCAGGTCGTGCTGGACCGCAGCGGCTCCATGGGCGGCGGCCGCCTGCACGGCGCGGTCCGGGCCCTGCTCTCGCTGGTGGACCGGCTGGCGCCCTCGGACAACTTCGGGCTCGTGTCCTTCAACCAGCAGGCCCGCGTCGAGGTGCCGAGCGGGCCGCTGACCGACAAGGCGGAGGTGCGCCGCCGGATCTCGGCCCTGCGCGCGTCGGGGGGCACCGACCTGTCCAGCGGGCTGCTGCGCGGCGTGCAGGAGGCCCGACGCGCCAGTGCCGACAGGGGCGCCACCCTGCTGGTGGTCTCCGACGGGCACGCCAACCAGGGCGTCACCGACCACGGCCTGCTCAGGCAGGTGGCGGGAGACGCCTACGCGCACGGGGTCACCACCACGACCCTGGGATACGGCCTGGGCTACGACGAGGAGCTGCTCGGCGCGGTGGCCGACGGCGGAGCGGGCAGCGCGCTGTTCGCCGAGGACCCCGACACCGCGGGCGGCCTCATCGCCCAGGAGGCCGAGTACCTGCTGGCCAAGACCGCCCAGGCCGTGTCGCTGCGGGTCCCGGTCGGCCCGCACCTGCGCGCGGTCAGCGTGGTGGGCGAGATGCCCTCCCACCAACTGGCCGACCGGTCGGTGGTGGTGGAGCTGGGCGACTTCCACTCCGGGGAGGGGCGCCGCCTCCTGCTGCGCCTGGAGGTGCCCGGCCTGTCCTCCCTGGGCACCGCCACCGTCACCACCCTCGAGGCCACCTACGTGGACCCGGCGACGCTGACCACCTACACCGCGGCCCTGCCCGTCTCGGTCAACGTGGTCCCGGGCGACGAGGCCGCCGGAAGGGTGCCCCGTCCGGAGGTGCGCACCGAGGAGGCCCTGCAACGGGCGCAGACCGCCAAACGCGAGGCCGGCGAGGCCCTGCGCAGGGGCGACCGCGGTACCGCCGCCGACAGGTTGGAACAGGCCCGCCGGGACCTGCTGGGGTCTTCGGCCCCCGCGTCGGCGCCCCCGCCCCCGGAGGTGGCCGAGCAGGTCGCCGAACTGGAACGGATGACGCGGATGGCACGGGACGACGACGCCGCGCGTACCTCCAAGACGCTGTACGCCAGCCAGTCGGTCTACTCGCGCAAGAGCGGCCGCCGACGGGAGCCCGAGGCCCCGCGGACCGGGGAACGGCGCACCGGCCGAGGCGACGCCCGGGGCGATGACCAGGACGGGGACCGGGGTGGCCGGGGCCGGAGGGGCCGGAGGGGTGTGATCCGGGGCGAGCAGACCGACAGGGGCCGCCCCACCCCCGACGAGGGGAACCCTCCCCTGTGGGAGTCCTGAACCGGAACGCCGTCCTCGCGGCCACGGCACGCGAACGCCCCGGGAGGCGCGGCCTCCCGGGGCGTCGGCACGGCGGGGAGGTCTTCCTCTCCGCCTTACCGCTACCTCTGGGACGCGGAGAGCGTTCCGCGCACCGCCTCCGGGAGCTTCTCCTCCAGGAAGCGGGCCATGTCCTCCTCCTGGTGCAGGATGGAGGTCAGCTTGAGCGCGATCTGCTCCTCGCCCAGCGCGCGGGCGGCCTCGATCAGCGCGCGGTACGAGGCGATCTCGAAGTGCTCGGCCGCGTAGTCGGAGATGGCGTTCTTGACCATCGTGTCGCTCGCGGGCTTGTTCGCCATGCCCTGTGCGGCGCCCATCATCTCGGACAGCGCGCTCTTGGCCTTGGAGACCTTGCCGCCCAGGGACTCGACGCATCCCTTGACCGTCTCCGCCTGGCTGCGCGTCTCGTCGATGTGACGGGTGATGCGCGCATGGACCTCGGGCTCTCCCTCGGCGTCCTTGGCGTGGCGCTCCAGGGTCTCTTCCAGCGACTTCTCCATCGAGTAGGCGTCGTTGAGCCAGGAAACCAACTGTTCACGTGCGTCCACTTGCGCCCCCTACGGTTGTGGGCTGACGTGTCCTCGGCCCCGCGACTACCCCGGCGGTCCGGCCGCAAACCCGTCAGGGCACCTGGTAGGAGGAGTCGCGCACGTCGGTGACGGCCATGTGGCCGGGGGCGTGGCCGATGGCGAACTCGGGCGCGGAGGCGGCCACGGCGGCCTGCGGAGTCACCCCGCACGCCCAGAAGACCGGGATCTCGCCGGGACGCACCTCCACCGGATCGCCGTAGTCGGGCCGGTCCAGGTCCTCGATGCCCAGCGCGGCGGGGTCGCCCACGTGTACCGGGGCGCCGTGGACCGCCGGGTAGCGCGAGGTGACGCGCACCGCGTCGGCCACCCGGTCGGCGGGGATCGGCCGCATGGACACCACCAGCGGACCGCGGAACCGGCCCGCCGGGCGGCACCGCCGGTTGGTGGTGTACATGGCGACGTTGCCGCCCGTCTCGATGTGGCGGACCGGCACGCCGGCCTCCAGCAGCGGCGCCTCGAACGTGAAGCTGCATCCGATGAGGAAGGCCACCAGGTCGTCCCGCCACAGGTCGGTGACGTCGGTGCGCTCCTCCACCAGCGCGCCGTCGCGGTAGACCCGGTAGGCGGGCAGGTCCGTGCGCAGGTCGCCGTCGAAGACCGAGGCGCTGGTCCCACCCGGCTCGGTGACGTCCAGGACCGGGCAGGGCTTGGGGTTGCGCTGGGCGAACAGCAGGAGGTCGAAGGCCGCCTCGCGGGGCAGGGCGATGAGGTTGGCCTGCGCGTATCCCGCGCTGTAGCCGGAGGTGGGGACCCGGAGCCCGTCGCGGAACAGCGCGCGGGCGCGGGCCGGGGAGAGGTCGGCCGGTGATGTCATCGTTTCCTGCCCTTCGTCCCGGGTGGGACCTGGTCGGGGTCGGCCGGGTAGCGGCCGGTGTCCGGTCGTGAACGGTCCGGGAGTCCCGTGCGGGGGGACTCCCGGGCGGCTCCACCGCCTCCGGCGGATCCGTCCGGGTCCTCAGAGGGTGAAGCGGACACGGGTGCCCGGACGCGCCTGGGCCGCCCCGGGCATGTCCGCAGAGCACACGACGGCCACCACCGGGTAGCCGCCGGTCACGGGGTGGTCGGCCAGGAACAGCACCGGTTCGCCGCCCGGCGGGACCTGGATCGATCCCGCGACCATGCCCTCGCTGGGCAGCTCGCCCGTGCGGGCGCGTTCCAGGCCGGGACCGGACAGGCGGGCGCCGACCCTGTCGCTGCGCGGGGTCACCTCGTACCCGCACGACAGCAGCGTGCCGACGGCCTCCTCGGTGAACCAGTCGTCGCGCGGCCCCAGGACGACCCGCAGGACCACCTCGGGTCCGCCGACGGGCGCGGTTGGGGCGTGGTCCACGTTCGGCAGCGCCGCGGGCACGGGTCCGACCGGGAGCAGCGTCCCGGGCACGGGGAGGCCGGGTCCCAGCCCGGCCAGGACGTCGGTGCTGCGCGAGCCCAGGACCGGCGGGACGTCCACCCCGCCGCGTACACCCAGGTAGGAGCGCAGCCCTCGGCCGGGCACGCCCATGGTCAGCTCCGCGCCGTCGGGCAGGTGCAGCACCGTGTTGGCGGCCGCACCGCGCCCGTCCACCCTCAGGGGCGCCTCGGCACCGGTGACGGCGACGGTCACCGGGCCGCGGGCGCGCACGCTCAGCCCGCCCAGGGTGGTCTCCAGGGCGGCGGCGTCCGGGGGGTTGGCGAGCAGCCGGTTGGCCAGGGCGTGGGAGCCGGCGTCGGCGGCGCCGGAGCGGCCCACGCCCAGGTCGGCGTGGCCGAACCGTCCCGTGTCCTGGACCGTGGTCATGGGCCCCGCGGCCAGGACCTCCAGGGCGCTGCGCCGGGCGCCGCCGCTCACGAGGTCCCCGCCTCGGTGAAGCGCACGCGGACACCGGGCCTGAGCAGGCCGGGCGGATCGCGGTCCAGGTCCCAGATCCCGGCGTCGGTACGGCCGAGCAGCTGCCAGCCCCCGGGCGAGCTGCGCGGGTACACGCCCGTGAACTCCCCGGCCAGCGCCACCGACCCGGCGGGAACGCGGGTGCGCGCCTCACCGCGCCGGGGCACGTGCAGGCGCGGGTCGTCGCCGACCATGTAGCCGAACCCGGGCGCGAAGCCGCAGAACGCGACGGTCCAGAGGGCGCCGGTGTGCGCCTCGACCACACCGCGCCTGGTCAGGCCGGTCAGCTCGGCGATGTCGTCCAGGTCCTCCCCGTCGTAGGACACCGGGATGGTGACCGTCTCGCCGGCGCCCCGTCCGGCCCCGGGATCCGGCCGCAGCCCGGAGACGGCCTCGGCGACCGCGTCCGGGTCGGTACCGGGCCCGACGCGCAGCAGCAGCGTGCGGGCGGCCGGGACGACGTCGGTGACGCCGGGGACGGGATCCGCCTCCAGGGCGGCACGCAGCGCGATCACCTCGGCCAGGTCGGCGACCTCCACGAGCACGCCGGTGTCGGCGCACCTCAGGAAACGCACGAGGACTCCTCCTTCCCGGCGGGGTTCACGCGTTCCGCCCCGTGAACGGTGCGACGGTGACGCCCTCGGCGCGCAGCCTCGCGGCCACGGCCCGGGCGATGTCCACGGCCCCGGGGCTGTCGCCGTGTACGCACAGGGAGTCGGCCTCGACGCGGATCCGGGTGCCGTCGACCGCCTCGACCGGCTCGCCGTGGGCGATGCGCAGGCAGCGTTGGGCGATCTCCTCCGGGTCGTGGAGCACGGCGCCGGGTTCGCGGCGCGACACCAGTACGCCCTCCGGGGTGTAGGCGCGGTCGGCGAACGCCTCGCGGTGGGTGGGCAGTCCGGCCTCCTCCGCCAGGCGCAGGAACCGGGACCCGGGCAGCCCGAGCACGGGCAGGCCGGGGTCGAAGGCCCTCACGGCCGCGACGACCGCGGCGGCCTGCTCCTCGTGGTGCACGATCGTGTTGTAGAGCGCGCCGTGCGGCTTGACGTAGCGGACGCGGTCCCCGGCCAGGCGGGTGAACGCGGACAGGGCGCCGATCTGGTAGAGGACCTCGTCGGTCAGCTCGGCGGGAGGTACGTCGACGAAGCGGCGGCCGAACCCGGCGAGGTCGCGGTAGCTCACGTGCGCTCCGACGGCCACCCCCCTGGCCGCGGCCTCGCTCGTGGTGCGGCGCAGCACGGACGGGTCACCGGCGTGGAATCCGCAGGCGACGTTGGCGCTGGTGACGATGGACAGCAGGGCCTGGTCGTCGCCGAGCTCCCAGCGGCCGAAGCTCTCGCCGAGGTCGGAGTTGAGGTCGATGCGCAACGTCGGTGCTCCTCGTTCTTCTTCTGGTCCCTCACGGGGTTCCTACCCCGCCCGGGCCGCGGACCGGTTCCTACTGCCAGAGGGCGACGATGCCGCTCAGGGAGCTGACCGCCATGTAGGCGGTGAGCGCCCAGGCGGCGACGCCGACGGCGATGAGCCAGCGCGGGTAGCGGTAGCCGCCCAGCAGGTCACCGGAGCGGCGGGCCGCGACCCACAGCATGATGCCGAGGCCGACCGGCAGGATCACGCCGTTCAGTGCGCCGGCCAGGATCAGCAGCGTGTTCGGGGCCTGTCCGGACAGCAGCAGGATCCCCAGCGAGACGCCGATGAACACGGTGACCAGGACGCCGCGGCGCTTCTCCAGCCACGGGTGGAAGCTCGTGACGAAGGAGACCGAGGTGTAGGAGGCGCCGATGACGGAGCTGACCGCCGCGGCCCACATGATCATGCCGAACAGGCGCATCCCGGCCTCGCCCGCGGCCTGGTGGAAGGCCTCCGCGGAGGGGTTGGGGGCCGCCAGGATGTCGGCTCCGCCGGCGACGACGCCGAGGATGGCCAGGAACAGGACCACGCGCATGACCCCGGTGACGACGATGCCGGTGACGGAGGTCTGCGTGATGGCCCGGAGGTTGCCGCGGCCGCCCTGGCCCGACTCGACGAGGCGGTGCACGCCCGCGTAGGTGATGTAGCCGCCGACCGTGCCGCCGATGATGGTGACCGTGGCGAGGAAGACGTCCGTGCCCATCCGCTCGGGCAGGACGGCCTGGCGCAGGGCGTCGCCGACCGGGGGCTGGGACACGAAGGCGACGTACACGGTCAGGCAGATCATGGCCAGGCCGAGCACGATCAGGACGCGGTCGAGGGCCACGCCCAGCTTCTTGACGCCGAGGATGACGACGGCGAGGAGCGCGGAGAGGACGGCGCCGAGTTCGGGGTCGAATCCGAGCATCGCGTTCAGCCCGAGGCCCGTGCCCGCGAGGTTGCCGACGTTGAAGACCAGGCCGCCGAAGACGATCAGGACGGCCAGCAGGTAGCCCGCGCCGGGGAGGACCTTGTTGGCCAGGTCCTGGGCGCGCATGTCGGCGATCCCGATGATCCGCCAGATGTTCAGCTGGACGGCGATGTCGACCAGGACCGAGACCAGGATGGCGAACGCGAAGGTCGCGCCGAGCTGGGCGGTGAAGGTGGTGGTCTGGGTGATGAAGCCGGGACCGATGGCGCTGGTCGCCATGAGGAACATCGCGCCGAGCAGGCTGCTGCTCAGCACGATCCGCCCGGGACGGGGGCGCACCTTCGGGGGTGCGGGGGGCGTGTCGCCCATGGAGCTCTCCAGGGGGTGCGGGACGGGGGCGGTGACGCGATGACTGACGGCCGCGCCATCGTTGGATTGTTGAACGATACTTCAATCCAACAAGCCGGGTAAAGAGTGGATCAGCAAAAATCCCAGGTCACCCGCGTAGCAGGGGATCCACCTGTTTCACCCGCCCCTGAGGCCCCTCCGGAGAGCTCTGCCACGATGACCCGATGGTCCGATGACCCGGCCTCTCCGGCGCCCCGCTCCCCCAGGAGTGCGGCGCGTCGGCGACAATGGAACGACCGACGCCAGCACCGAAGGAGAACCTGTGACGGCCACGGACACCCGCGCCGACCGGTCCACCGGCCGTACGCGCCTCCTCCCCCCGATGCCGACCCAGGCCGAACGGGTCGCGGAGCTGCTGCGCGAGTCCCTCATCGACGGGGTGTACCCGCCGGGGCGGCGGTTGTCGGAGGAGCGCCTGTGCGAGGAGCTCGGGGTCTCCCGCAACACCCTGCGCGAGGCGTTCCGGCTGCTGGTGCGCGAGCGGCTGCTGGTGCACCAGATGCACCGGGGCGTGTTCGTCGGCCTTCCGACCAGCGATGACGTCCGCGACCTGTTCAAGGCCCGCAGGACCCTGGAGCTCCCCGCGCTGCGCGATGCCACGGCCCCCGCCGAGGAGGCGGTGCGCCTGGTGGGCGCGGCCGTGGACGAGGGCGAGGCCGCGCGGGAGCGGGAGGACTGGTGGCGGATGGGTACCGCCAACATGCGCTTCCACCAGGCCGTCGCCGGGCTCTCGGAGAGCGCGCGGGTGAACGAGTTCATGAGCCAGGTGCTGGCCGAGACACGGTTGGTCTTCCACGTGATGGACGCGCCCCGGGAGTTCCACGCCCCGTACCTGGACTGGAACCGCCGGATCCACACGCTGCTGGCCTCGGGCGACCCGCGGGGCGCGGCGGAGGAGCTGGCGACCTACCTGGACACCTCCGAGGACCAGCTGGTCACCGCGTTCACCGCCATGGAGGAGCGGGCCTGACCGCGGCGGGCGCCGCCGGGCCCGCACGTTCTCCGCTCCGAAGCGGAGAACGCACGCCGGGGAGCGTCAGGACGGCGTGTCGCGCACGTCCTCGGACGCCTCGGACATCAGGCGGACCACGGGCGGCCGCGTACTCCGTCCCCGTCCACCGCGGCGGCACGGGAACTCCTGTTCTGCGACGGGTTCGCCGAGGGCTACGGTGTTCTGGGGCACGTTCCGGGCACCGCACCGCCCGTGTGTGCCCCTCTCCTTGTCATATCCTCGCTCTGCCCCGCCTCGGGGCGACCAGATGGGAACCATGTGAGCAGCGACGACCTCCCCCTGCGGGATATCCGTCTGATCGTGACCGGAGGGGGAACGGGCGGGCACACCTATCCCGCCCTCACCTCCGTCCGCGCGCTGCGGGACCGGCTGGAGGCGGCCGGCCACAGCCTCGACGTGCTGTGGGTGGGCACGGCGGACAGCCTGGAGTCCCGGGTCGCGGCGGCCGAGGGGATCGCCTTCGCGCCGGTCGCGACCGGCAAGATCCGCCGTTCGAAGAACCCGCTCAAGCTGGTCTCACCGGCCAACATCAGGGACATGGCCAACGTGCCGCTGGGGATCGCGCAGGCCCGGCGCCTGGTCGCCGGCTTCGCGCCCGACGCGGTGCTGGCCACCGGCGGCTACGTGGCGGTTCCCGTGGGCCTGGCCGCGAAGCTGTGCCGCCGTCCGCTCGTGGTGCACGAGCAGACGGTCCGCCTGGGGCTGGCCAACAAGGTCCTCGCCCGCGTGTCGGCCCGTGTCGCCGTGTCCTCCCCGTCCACGATCGAGCTGCTCCCGGGGTCCGCGCGTGCCCGCGCCTCGGTGACCGGCAACCCGGTGCGTCCGGAGGTGCTGTCCGGGCAGGCCGACCGCGCGGCCGAGGAGCTCGGCTTCAAGGGGCACGACCCCGCGCTCCCCACCGTCTACGTCACGGGCGGGGCGCAGGGCTCGGCACAGATCAACGACACGGTCCGCGCCGTCCTGCCGTGGCTGCTCGAGCGCGCCAACGTCGTCCACCAGTGCGGGGCGGCGAACCTGGAGGGGCTGCGCCACGGTGCGGCCGACCTTTCGCCCGACCTCGCCGAGCGGTACCACCTGACGGACTTCGTCGGCCCGGAACTGCCCGACGTGCTGGCGCTGGCCGACGTGGTGGTCTCCCGCAGCGGGGCCGGGACGATCGCGGAGCTGACCGCGCTGGGCAAGGCCGCCGTGCTGGTCCCGCTCGCCTCCTCCGCGGGCGACGAGCAGCGGCACAACGCCCGCCACCTCCAGGAGTCGGGTGCCGCGGTGGCCCTGTTGGACGAGGTCACGGCGGAGGGGCTCCGCAAGGCGGTGGAGCCCCTGCTGGACGACCCGCAGCGGCGCGCGCGGATCGCGGGGCGGGCCCGCGAGCACGGACGCCCCGACGCCGCCGAGCGCCTGGTCGACGTGGTGCTGTCGGCCGCCCGGGGCTAGAGGACACCCGCACACCGGCGGGAGCGGCCCGTCCCCGGGGCGGGCCGCCCCCGCGGCCTTTCGCCGAGAGGTCCTCCGCCCCCGGAACCCGGGCGCGGAAAGCCCGGTGGCCGGGGTCCCGGAGTGCCATCATGAGGACACGATGGAACTGAACGGACACCCCGTCGGCACCGGGGAACTCGCGGGCCTCGCCCTGTACGGCTACGGCCACTTCACCACCATGCTCGTCGACGACCTGCGCGTACGCGGGATCGACCTCCACATGGAACGCCTGAGCCGCGACTGCCGCGCCCTCTTCGGCACCGACCTGGACCTCTCCCGGGTCCGTGAACTCGCCCGCCGCTCCGCCCGCGCGCACCCCTCCCCCTCGGTGGTGCGCGTGACCGTGTTCGACCCCCACATGGACCTGGGCCGCCCCTCCGCCCGCCAGCTCCCGCACATCCTGGTCACCACCCGTCCCGCCCCCGGCACCGCGCCGCCGCCCGTACGCCTGGGCACCCGGCGGTTCGCCCGCGACACCCCGCGGGTCAAGAGCACCGGACTGTTCGGGGCGGTCCACCAGCGGCGCGCCGCCCAACTGGAAGGCCACGACGACGCCCTGTTCACGGGTGTGGACGGCCGGGTCTCGGAGGGCCCCACCTGGAACATCGGCTTCCTGGACGGCGGCGGCATCGTCTGGCCGCAGGCCCCCTGCCTCCCGGGAGTGACGACACAGCTCGTCGAGCGGGTGGCCGGGGAGCTGGGCGTCCCGGTGAGCACCCGGCCGGTCGCCGCGGCCGCGAGCACCCGCACGGCCGGCGCCTTCGTCACCAACGCCACCACCGGGGTACGGCCGGTGGCCGCCATCGACGGCGTCCACCTGCCGCAGTCGGCGCTGGTCCGCAAGCTCGCCGCCGCCTACTCCGCGCTCCCCGGCGAACCGCTGTAGCCCGCGGACTCCCCCGCCGTCCGCGCCCTGCCCGGCCACCACACGCGCGGCCCGGCGTCCAGCGACAGCGCGGGCACCAGCACCGTCCGCACGAGCAGGGCGTCCACGAGCACCCCGAACGCCACCAGGAACGCCAACTGGAGCAGGAACAGCAGCGGGATCACCGCCAGCGCCGCGAAGGTCGCGGCCAGGACCACACCGGCGGAGGTGATCACCCCTCCGGTGACGGTCAGCGCGCGCAGCACGCCCTCCCGGTGGCCGTGCTCCAGGACCTCCTCCCGGGCCCGGGACACCAGGAAGATGCTGTAGTCGATCCCCAGCGCCACCAGGAACACGAACGCGAACAGCGGCACCACCGGATCCGCGCCGGGCAGGCCGAGCAGGTGGTCGAAGACCAGGGTCCCCACACCCAGCACGGCCGCGAAGGACAGCACGTTGACCGCCATCAGCAGCAGCGGCGCCACCAGCGAGCGCAGCAGCGGAACGAGCACGACGAAGACCACGGCGAGCACGAGCGGAACCACGACCGCGAAGTCGCGCCGAGCCGTCTCCAGGGTGTCCAGGTCGGTGGCGCTCACCCCTCCGACCAGGGCGTCGGCGCCCTCCACCGCACGCAGTCCCTCACGCAGGTCCCGCACCGCGTCCACCGCCTCGGCCGACTCGGGACCGACCGTGAGGACGGCCTCGACCAGCACGCGGCCGTCCTCCTCCAGGGGCGGCGGGTCGGCTCCGGGCGGGCCGGGTTCGGTGACCGGCGCGGCCCGCTCCACCCGCGGCAGCCGCTCCGCGGCCCGGACGACCTCGTCCACGCGGTCGGCGTCGGCGACCACGAGGGCGGGGGCGGCGCCGGTGTCGGAACCGAAGCCCCGTTCCAGCACCTCCTGGGCCTCCACCGCCTCCACCTCGGTGCGAAAGACCTCGGCCTGGCCGGTTCCTCCCGCGTCGAACTGGGGCGCGAACACCGCCGCGGCCGCCAGGACCGCCGTGGTGAGGATCCAGTACGTCCGGGGCCTGCGGGCGACGGCCGTGGCCAGGCGGCCCCAGAACCGGTGGCGGGCGACGACCTCCCCGAAGCTGCCCTCCCCTCCGGACCCCCCGTGCGGCGCCACGGGCCAGAACGCCGCGCATCCGCACAGCATGAGCACCGCGGGCAGGAAGGTCATCGCCGAGAGCAGTGCCGCGACGACGCCGACGGCCACGACGGGCCCGAGGCTGCGGGTGGAGGCCAGGTCGGCGGCGAGCAGGCAGAGCAGGCCGAGGACGACGGTGCCGCCGGAGGCCAGGACCGGACCGGTCACCCCCCGCACGGCGGCCAGGACGGCCTCGGGGACCCGTTCCCGGACGGCCAGCTCCTCCCGGTAGCGGGCCACGAGCAGCAGGGCGTAGTCGGTGCAGGCGCCCACGACCAGGATGAACAGGATGCCCTGGCTCTGGCCGTTGAGGCTGACCAGCCCGGTGTCGGCGGCCAGGTAGACCAGCGCGCCGGACAGGCCGAGGGCGAGCAGGCAGGCGAGGACGACCAGCACCGGCAGCAGCGGTGAGCGGTAGACGGCCACGAGGATGACCAGGACCGCCACGACGGCGACGGCCAACAGGGTGGAGTCGATTCCGCCGAAGGCCGCGGCGAGGTCGGCCGCGTATCCGGCGGGTCCGGTGACCTGGGCCCGGAGCCCGGGGACGGGGTCCTCGTCCAGCAGCGCGCGCAGCTCGGTGACCGCGTCGCCCGTGTCGGCGGCCGCGTCGACCGGGACGACGAACTGGGCGACGGAGGGGTCCTCGGTACCGGGGAAGGGCCCGGCGACGCCGCCGGAGACCCAGGGCTCCCCGGCGACGTCCTCGGCGACCGCCGCGATGTCGGCCAGCTCCTCCTCGGAGACCTCCCCGCCGCCGTCCTCCCGGGAGTAGACGACGACCGCCGGCACGGAGCCCTCACGGTCGAACTCCTCGGCGATCCCGGCGACCTCGGTGGACTCGGCGCCCACGGGCAGGAACGCGCCGGGGTCGTTGGTCTGCACCTCGCCGAGCCTGCCCAGGAACATGCCCAGGGGCCCGGCTCCCACCAGCCACACCAGGGCGACCAGCAGTGCCGCCCCGATCCACCGGCGCCGCCGCCGGTCCGGTCGGCCGTCGTCCTCGCGCACGTTCGGTCCCTCTCCCGTCGAGTCCGACTCGGATAGTGAGTATCTCGTTTTGCGAGCATTTGCTGGACGCGACCCTACCCCGTCCGCCCACCGGACGGGGCCGAGGGACCGGGTGTCAGCGGCGCTCGGCGTCCTCCCGCTCGGCCGTCGCGACGATGTTGTCGGCCATGGAACCGAACACGGCCCCGTGGAAGGGCGTCACGGCCTTCCAGTACAGGTGTCCCGCCAGGCCGCGCGGGTGGAAGAGCGCGCGCTGGTGGTAGACCGTGCGCCCGCGCACACGGCTCACGCCCAGCTCCAGCCAGGCCGGGCCCGGCAGCCGCATCTCCGCCCGCAGGCGCAGCAGCACGCCCGGGACGACCTCCTCCACCCTCCAGAAGTCCAGGGAGTCGCCCACCCGCAGCCGCGAGGGATCGCGCCGTCCGCGGCGCGGACCGACCCCGCCCACGGCCAGGTCGATCCACCCGCGCGCCGCCCAGGCCAGGGGCCACGAGTACCAGCCGTTCTCACCGCCGATCCCCTCGACCACCCTCCACACCGCCTCGGGGCCGGCGTCCACGTAGCGGGCCCGGACGTCGGTGTAGAGGCTGCCGCCCGCCCAGTCGGGGTCGGTCGGCAGCGGATCGGACGGGGCGCTCGGCCAGGCCGCCGAGGACCACCAGGTGGCCACGCGGGACTCGGCGGTACTGCGCAGGGCCAGCTCCACCGCGTGGTCGAAGCCGAGCCTGTCGTGGTCCCCCAGCAGCGCGGACAGGTCGTCCTCACCGACCACGGCGTCGTGGCGCAGCGACTCCACGAGGGGTCGGGCGATCGCCGGCGGAACCGGCGTCACCAGTCCCACCCACAGGCTGGACAGCCCCGGTGTGAGCACCGGGACGGGGATGATCGTCCTCCTGGGGATCCCCGCCACGCGCGCGAAGCGCCGGACCATCTCCGCGTAGGTGAGCACCTCCGGGCCGCCGATGTCGAAGGTCCGGTTCACTCCCTCGGGCAGCCCGGCCGCCCCGACCAGCAGCCGCAGCACGTCGCGCACGGCGATCGGCTGCACGCGGCTGCGCACCCACCGGGGCGTGGTCATCACCGGCAGGCGCTCGGTGAGGTGGCGCAGCATCTCGAAGGAGGCCGACCCGGAACCGAGGATCACCGCGGCGCGCAGCACGGCGGTGGGCACACCCGACTCCAGCAGGATCCGGCCGACCTCCTCGCGCGAGGCCATGTGCGGCGACAGGCCGACCCCCTCCGGTGCGAGTCCGCCCAGGTAGACCAGGCGGGACGTCCCGGCCGCCTCCGCCGCGCGCGCGACGTTGCGCGCCGCCTCGGCGTCGGTGTGCCCGAAGTCTCGCCCGCCGGACATCGAGTGCACGAGGTAGTAGGCGGTGTCCACGTCCCGGAGCGCCTCGTCGAGGCCCTCACCGCTGACGACGTCGCCCCGGACCACCTCCACGCGGTCACGCCAGGGCTGGTCGCGCAGCTTGTCCGGGGTGCGGGCCAGGCAGCGGACCCGGTACCCGGCGTCGAGCAGTTCCGGGACCAGGCGCCCGCCGATGTAGCCGGTGGCCCCGGTGACCAGGGTGGACGGCCCCGCCGTCATCCCGCCGCCCCGGCCACGCCGGTACGGCGGCGGCCGTCCGCGCCCCCGACGTCCGCGCCCCTGGCGTCCGTGTCCGTGTCCGTGTCCATGGTGCCTCCCCCTTCGGTGCCCTCTCGGAAAGGGTCGGCCACCGGGGCGCGCATCACAAGCCGAACCGCCTGGTCAGCGGCCTCGTGTCCGTGTCCGGCTCACCCGCTCCCGGGGAGCCCGCCTGGTGCGCAGGGAGTACCACGCCTGGTCCAGGCTGGTCAGCGACATGGCCGCCACCGGGGTCGTGAACCCCATGGCCAGTTCCCGGCGCAGGCGCGACCCCCCGTCCAGGAAGGCCAGCACGTCCCCGAAGCGGTTGGCCGCGAACAGCCCGGCGAAGAACTCCGCGCCCCGGACCCGGCCGGTGTCCAGGGCCCGCAGCATGACCGCGTCCATGGCCAGGTGGCGGCGCCGGTGCGGCACCGGCGGTACCGGGACGCGCCCCTCCGCCAGCGCCCGCGCCACGGCCGCCGTCTGGCGCCGCACCCCGCTGAACGTGTACCCGGTCGAGGGCCGGGTGGCTCCTCCCGCCGTGCCCAGCCGGAACACGCGCCGCCCCGCACGGGGCCGGAAGCGTGCGTCGGTCATCGGGATGACCCCCTGCTCGGCGGCCGTCACCTCCACGTCCGCCAGCCCCAGCAGTCCGCAGTAGTCCCTGAGCGCGCGCTCGTACTCGGCGGTGGTGAGCGCCTCGCGGCCGAACTCGGTGTACTCCACCAGCGCCTCGCGCGGCGACAGCGGCAGCACGTAGCCGAAGGCCACTCCGTTCGGCGGCTGGGGAGGGCGCAGGTCCATCAGCACGGCCGCGTCGGGGTCGAAGGCGTCGGAAGGAGTGCGCACGAACCACCCCCGGAAGTGCTGGAGCAGGTGGGTCCGCCCCCGCGGAGCGGGCCGGGGCGGCCGCGAGTCGAACACCCACGCGGCGGTCAGGGCCGACTCCGCGCCGCCGGACTCCCGGCCCCGGACCACGGCGTGGTCCGCGCCGTCACGGACCTCGGTGACCAGCAGCGGAACCTGGTCCACGTGCTCGCCCGCCGAGGCGCGCACGTACGCGTCCACGTCGGCCGACCTCAGCATCTTGTACACGTAGGGCGAGGCCGGGGAGGAGTGCTCGGCCCCGTCGGCCGCCACCACCGACAGGTGCTCCCAGCGGGCGGCCAGCAGGCCGTCCCACGGCCCGCCGTCGGGCTCCCAGAAGCACCACGTGCGCGGCGGAGGCGTGTGCGGGCCCGGCGGCGGCTCCACCAGGGCGACGCGCAACGGCCGGCCACGTCGGTCGTTGACCCCGCGGAGCTGGTGGGTGAGGCTGAGCCCAGCGGCTCCCCCGCCGATGATCGCCACGTCGTAGTCGGCCATGTTCCCAGCATGCACCGGGAGGCCGTTCGTGCCCGCAGTGAACACCCGTCCCGGGAGAGTCCGTGAACACCACGACGCACGCGATGAAGGACGGCGCGGTCACCGACGAGTTCGACCACGCCGCCGGGGCCTACGACCGGCTCGTGGCCGCCAACCCCGGTTACCACGCCCACCTGCGGATCTCCGCGAGGCGGCTGGGGCTGCCCGGTGACGGATCGGGGCTGCGCCTGCTCGACCTCGGATGCGGCACCGGCGCCTCCACCGCCGCCCTGCTGCACGCGTTTCCCCGGGCCCGGATCACGGGCGTGGACGCCTCGGACGGCATGCTGGAGGCCGCCCGCGCCAAGCCCTGGCCCGCCTCGGTCTCCTTCCACCGGGCCCGGGCGGAGGAACTCACCCCCGAGTGGGCGGCCGAGCACCTGGACGGACCCGTGGACGCGGTGTTCGGCGCCTACCTGATCCGCAACTGCCCCGATCCCGACGCCCTGCTGTCGGCCGTGCGCGCCCTGCTGCGGCCCGGCGGGCGGATCGTCCTGCACGAGTACTCCGTGGCCGACTCCGTGTCGGCCCGGATGGTGTGGTCGGCGGTGTGCTGGGGCGTGGTGATCCCCGCGGGAAGGGTGCTGACCGGCCGCGCCGACCTGTTCCGGTACCTGTGGCGCAGCGTCCTGGAGTTCGACGGCCGGACCGCGCTGCTGGAGCGGATGCGCCGCGCGGGATTCGCGTCGGTGGCCGGCGCTCCGCTGCCGGGCTGGCAGTACGGGGTCACGCACACCTTCGTCGGCCGGCGCCCGCTCGACACCCGCGGGGGCCCCGCCGATGTCCGCTGACGGCGCCGCCCGGCCCCCGGACGTGCGCGATCCCCTGGCCGAGGCCGTCCCGCCCGCGCCGCCCACCGGACCGCGCACGGCGGCCGTGCCCCACGTGGCCGTGGTCGGCGGCGGTGTCGCCGGACTGGCCGCGGCCTGCGCGCTGGCCGAGCGGGACGTGGACGTGACGGTGTTCGAACGCGAGCCCTCGCTCGGGGGCCGCCTGCGCGGCTGGGCCACGACGCTCTCCGACGGCTCGCCCGCGACCATGACCCGGGGCTTCCACGCGTTCTTCCGCCAGTACTACAACCTGCGCGCCCTGCTGCGCCGCGCGGATCCGGGGCTGGACTGCCTGGTCCCGCTCTCCGACTACCCGCTGGTGCACCGGGACGGCCCGCGCGACCGCTTCTCGGGGCTGCCCCCGACGCCGCCGTGGAACGCCGCCGTCCTGGCGGCGACCAGCCCGAGCTTCCCGCCGCGCGACCTGGCCCGGGTCAACGTGCCCGCGGCGCTGCAACTGCTCGACGTGGACGTGCCCGGCGTGTACGAGCGCCTGGACCACATGAGCGCCCGGGACCTGCTGGAGGCGGTGCGCTTCCCGCCCACGGCCCGGCACCTGGCGTTCGAGGTGTTCACGCGCAGCTTCTTCGCCGACCCGGGGCGGTTGTCGGCGGCCGAGCTGGCGGTGATGTTCCACGTCTACTTCCTCGGCTCGTCGGAGGGGCTGGTGTTCGACGTGCCGCGCTCACCGTTCCCGCAGGCGCTGTGGGACCCCCTGGAACGCCACCTCGCCAAGCTCGGAGTGCGCTTTCGCACGTCCTCCCCGGTCGAGGCGGTCCACCCGGGCCGGGAGCACCGGTTCTCGGTGCGCGGCCGGACGCCCGAGGGCGGACCCTTCGACACCGGGGCCGACGCCGTGGTGCTCGCCGCCACCCCGGCCGGGACGCGCGACCTGGTGGCGGCCTCGCCGGGACTGGGCGGGCCACTCCCCGACGGGCGGGGGCCCGGCGTCCGGGAGTGGCGCGACCGGATGGCCCGTGTGGAGACGGCTCCCCCGTTCCTGGTGTCACGCTACTGGCTGGACCGGCCCGTGCGCCCGCACCGGCCCGCCTTCCTGGGCACGGCGGGCTATCCGACGCTGGACAACATCAGTGTGCTGGAGCGCTACGAGGACGAGGCCCGCGCGTGGGCGCGGCGCACCGGCGGCTCCGTGGTGGAACTGCACGCCTACGCGCTGGAGGAGGGGTGCGACCCCGGGTTCGAGCGGCGCGGGTTGTGGGAGCAGGCGCGGGCCGTCTACCCGGAACTCGCGCGGGCCCGTGCGGTGGACTCCCGGCACGAGACGCGCGCGGACTGCCCGCTGTTCGCCCCCGGAAGCCACCGCGACCGCTGCGGGGCGACCACCCCCGACCCGTTCGTGGTGGTGGCGGGCGACCACGTGCGCACGGACCTGCCCGTGGCGCTCATGGAACGCGCGGCCACCAGCGGCCTGCTCGCCGCCAACGCGCTGCTGTCGCGCTGGGGAAGGCCGGGGCACACCCTGTGGACCGTGCCCCGGCGGGGCAGGTCGGCCCCGCTGCGGGCGCTCGCCCGGCGGGCCCGGCGCACGCGTTGGGGCGCACAGCGGTGATCTTGCTCCCGGTGGCACTGTCGGCGGTCGGGAGTGCCGCTGGGAGCAAGATCATCCGGTGAGCACAGGCGGAGGACGCGTCAGCCGGGCCAGCGGCCGGTACTCCGCAGCAGGTACCGGCGCTCGGCGTAGGCCAGGTCGTCCTTCCACAGGCGCCGGGCGGTCATCCGCATGGCGGGGCGCACCACCGCCCCCGCCACCTTCCTGGCGATCGCGAACCCGGTCCGCTCCGAGCTCGCCACCGTGGCCTCGATGACCGCCGTGCGCGCGACCCCGCGCCCGTCCACGCCCAGCGGGGTGGCGTGCGTCTCCACCACGCTGCCCAGCCCCTCGCCCTCGATGATGCGCATGACCACGGTGCGCGGTTCGGGGCAGTGGAACTCCGCGCGTACCGGCACTCCCCACCGGCCCGCCACCCGGAACCCCACGTCCACCACCATCCGGTCCGGGTCCGGATCGGCTCCCCGGGGCACCTCGGCCACCTTCAGCCCCACGAACGAGTAGGGGTGGAACCACGAGCCGTGCCAGGGGTCCAGCCGGTTGGCCACCACGTCCTCGGGCTCGCACCGCCCGGCCATGCTCTCCACCGCGGCCAGGCTCGCCCCGGGGTCGGGACGCTCGGGCACCACCGGAGCCTCCAGGGGGTCCTCACCGCCCGCGTGGTCCAGGCGCACCCACACCAGCACGCCGTCGTCGTGGACCGGGTAGGGGTCCCACCCGGGGAACCCGTCCCCGTCCAGCGACAGCCCGTGCCACCGGCACACCAGGCGTCCGGAGTCCACCCCTCCCCGGCACAGCGGGGCGCCCAGGTGGGGGCAGGCGCCCGGCCCCGCGTGCACGGTTCCGTCCGGGGTGCGCCAGGCCACCAGCTCGGTCCCCGCCACGACGCGTCCGAACGGCCGGTCCGCGCGCACCTCGGTGCTCGCGGCCAGCACGAACCAGTTCCCGGAGGGCCGGGCGAGGGCGCGTTTGAGCGCCGCCCCGATGACGGCGGGCGAGCCCTCCCTCCAGGTGGGCTCCTGGGCCCCCCACGTGGTGGCGGGCATGCGGCGCAGGGGGAACCGTCGCGGCCGGGGATCGGGCAGTGTCACAGGACTCCTCCAGATACGTCGGGCCGGGGCCGGGGGCCGGATCCGTCCGAAGCGGCACGAAGCAGGGCGGGGCCGGTCCCGGCGGCCGGTTCGTCCGCCCGGACCGGCCGGGCCGCGGGGCCGCCTCCTCAGCCGGTGCGCGGGCGCGGCACCCGGCCCCGCAGCGACCGGGCGACCAGCGAGCGTGCGAGGGCGGGCACGGCCGCGGCCGCCTTGCGGGTGTCCGAGACGCGGTGCCGGACACTCCACACGTCGTAGTCGGCCGCGCGCACCTCGTCCAGGATCGCGCGGTAGAGCCGGAAGGCGGTGGCGACACACGGGCGCGCCACCGGCGAGAGCATGGCGATGCCCGGTTCGGCCCGCCGGTAGAAGCCCTGGTTGGCCTCCACCAGGTCGGCCAGGGCGCCGCGCACGCGGGGATGGGACTCCCGCGCCCGCGCGCACCGCTCCAGCAGCTCCCGGTCCACGCCGTGCGCCGCCAGCACGTCCCGGGGCAGGTAGACGCGGCCGCGCCGCAGGTCCTCGGCCACGTCCCGCAGGAAGTTGGTGAGCTGGAAGGCCTCGCCCAGCGCGGCGGCGTGCGGGGCCGCCTCCTCGCGCGGGACCACCGTCCCCAGGACCGGCAGGACCTGTAGGCCGATCACCGCCGCGGAGCCGTACATGTACTCGCGCAGGTGCTCCAGGTCGCGGTAGCCGGTGACGGCCAGGTCCATGCGCATGGAGGCCATGAACGCGGTGAAGTAGGCGTGCGGCAGCCCGTACCGGTCCACCGTGTGCGCCAGGGCGCTGAGCACGGGCGCGTTCTCCGGGTCCCGCGCGCGCTCCCCGCCCAGGACCCGGGCGAGGTCGGCGCCGATACCGTCCAGGCGCGCGGCCTGCTCGTCAGCAGCGGTGCCGGGCGGCGGCTCGTCGACGATGTCGTCCACCCAGCGGGCGAACCCGTACAGCGCGTGCACCCCGGGCCGGTGCTCGGGCGGCAGCACCCGCGTGGCCGTGTAGTACGTGCGCCCGTGGTGGGCGTGCAGCGTCCGGCACCTGAGGTAGGCCTCCCGCAGCGGCCGGCCGGTGATCCCGGCGGCGTCCAGTTCCGCGGTTCCCGCGCTCATCGGCGCCCTCCCGTCCGTTGGACCACCTTGGCGGCGGCGAGCTTGCCCGAGATCAGCACGGTCGGCAGGCCGACCCCCGGCGTGGTCCCGCATCCGGCCAGGACGGCGTTGGAGGTCCCGGGGACGGTGTTGCGGGGGCGGAAGGGACCGGTCTGCGCGAAGGTGTGCGCCAGCGAGAACGGCGTGCCGTGGGTGAGCCCCTGCCGCGCCCAGTCCGCCGGGGTGACCAGGTGCTCGGTGCGCACGGAGGCGTCCAGCCCGTCCAGGCCCCGCTGTTCCAGCACCTCGACCAGGTGGTCCCGGTAGCGGGGCCCCTCCCGGTCCCAGTCGATGCCGCCAGCGGCCAGGTTGGGCGCCGGGGCGAGCACGTACAGCAGGTGGCGGCCCTCGGGCGCGAGTGCCGGGTCGGTGTGGCTGGGCTGGGTGACCAGCAGTGAGGGGTCGCTCATGGTGCGGCCCCGGCGGATGATCTCGTCGAAGGTGCGCTTCCAGGCTCCGCCGAAGGAGATGGTGTGGTGGCCCAGCCGCTCCCAGGTGCGGTCGGTGCCCAGGTGCAGGACGACCGCCGAGGGCGAGTAGCGCGTGGCCACCGGGCGCCGGGGCGTGTGGCCGAGCAGCCGGTGGGCGGCGGACAGGTCGGTGGTGAGCACCACCTGGTCGCAGGCCAGCCGCTCCCCCTCACCGGTGACGACGGCGGTGACCCGCGTACCGGCGCGTTCGAGCCGTGCGACCGCGTCCCCGTAGCGCACGGTCCCCCCGGCCTTGACGACCGCGCCCGCCAGGGCCTCGCCCAGCGCGCGCATCCCGCCCTTGGGAAAGTGGACCCCGGCGACGGTGTCCATGTAGGCGATGACGGCGTAGGCGGCCAGGGCGCTCTCGGGGGCCACCCCCGCGTACAGCGACTGGAAGGAGAAGATACGGCGCAGCCGCTCGTCGCGCACGTGGCGGCCCACCGCCGGGGCCAGCCTGCCGAAGCCCCCCATCGCGGCGAGCCGGAGGAGGTCGGGGCGGACCAGGTCCAGCGGCGAGTCGAACTGGGCGTCGATGAAGGAGCGCATCTCCACCCGGTACAGCCGGGTGAGCCAGTCGCGCAGCTTCAGGTAGCCGTCGGCCTCGCGCCGTCCGGCCACACGGGCGACCTCGGCGGCCATCGCCTCGCGCTCGGTGTACACGTCGATCGAGGAGCCGTCGGCGAAGGAGGCCCGGTAGGCGGGGCTCAGCGGCACCAGGTCGAGGCGGTCGGCCACGGTCTCGCCGACCGCGCCCAGGGCCTCGTCGAGGAGTTCGGGCATGGTGAGCACGGTGGGGCCGGTGTCGATCTGGAAGCCGTCCAGGTCGAGCCGCCCCGCACGCCCGCCCGGGTACGGCTCGCGCTCGACCACGGTGACCTCCCGCCCCGCGCCCAGCAGGTGCAGTGCGCAGGCCAGTCCGGACAGTCCGGCGCCCACGACCACCACGGGACCGCGTCCGCGCGGCCCCGGCCGCGCCCCGGGCGGGGCCGTTCGCGGCCCGGGCGTCCCGGAGCCCGGTTTCTCCGGGCCGGGCCTTCCGGGATCAGGTCTCTCGGGGCCGGGTGCGGGGTCGGGCACGGCGGTACTCCTCTCCGGTCGGGCGGACACCTCTCCCACTCCGTGTCACGTACGACCCGTCATGGGGAGTCCTGTGCGGTCGAGGCGGCCAGGGCGCGCAGTCCCTCCAGCACGGGTCCGGGCGCGTCGAGCCCCTCCAGCCGGGCCCCGCCCCGCGCGGCGAGCTCCCGGCGCCTGCGCCGGACCAGGTCGCGGGCTCCGACGCGGTCCAGGGCGTCGGCCACCTCGACAGGGTCCGCGTCCGCGCCGGGGGCGCCGACCAGGTCGAGCAGCCGCAGAGCGGCGGTGTCCCCGCGCTCCCGCGCCAGGCGGATACCGGCGACGAGCAGCAGGGTGCACTTGCCCTCGCGGATGTCCTCGCCCACCGGTTTTCCGGTCCGGTCGCTGTCCCCGTAGACGCCGAGGAGGTCGTCGCGCAGCTGGAAGGCCGTACCGACGTCCCTGCCGTAGTCGCGCAGCGCCTCCACGGTCTCCGGGCCCGCCCCGGCCATCGCCGCGCCCAGGTGCAGGGGCCGCTCGACGCTGTAGGAGGCCGTCTTGAGCAGGTCCACGCGCAGGGCCGCCTCCTCCGAGCGTTCCCGGCGCGCCTGGGCGCGCACGTCGAGGAACTGTCCGGCCATGATCTCCGTGCGCAGCTCCCGCCACACGGCCCTGCCCCGCGCGGGCTCGGGGACGCCCGGCAGCGCCTCGCCCAGCATGTCGTCGGCCCACACCAGGGCGAGGTCCCCCACGAGCACGGCCAGCGCCTCGCCGTAGCGGCGGGGCTCTCCGGCGAACCCCTCACGCAGGTGCTCGCCGACGTGGTCGGCGTGCACCGAGGGGCGGCCCCGGCGGGTCGGGGAGCCGTCCATCACGTCGTCGTGGACGAGCGCGCAGGTCTGGATGAGCTCCAACGCGGCGCAGGCCTGGAGGGCGGAGCGCGCCGCGTCCCCGTGGGACGTGCCCCCGCCCGCGATCCATCCCCACCACGCCAGTCGGGACCGCATCCTCTTGCCCCCGCCCAGGGTGAAGCGGACGGTCGTTCCGGCCAGGTCCCTGCCGAACTCGCCGTCGACGCGCTCGGCGTCACCGAGCCTGCGTTCGAGGTAGTGCCGCAGCGCACCGTCCAGGGCGGCGCGGTCGTCCCCGACCGCACCGCTCCCGTGGCCGGCGTACTCGTGGCCGGTGTGCTCGTGGGTGTTCAGGATGGGATTGACGGCGTCCTCCCCGGGACGGTCCCGGACTTCACGCCCGGAAGGCTCGGATTCCATTTCCATGAACCTTGGTAGGCGCACCACTGCCCTCCTCGCTGGGGACGAATCCCTCCCCCGTGCCGAAGATGTGCCCCGTCTCGGAAGGGGCTCCGCGAGCCGCGACGCTTAGACTTCCAGGGACGACCGGAGGCACCGGTCGCGCGAGTGCGAGAGGGGAACCATGGACACCGCGTCGACCGCACCCTCTCCATCCGGTTCCGAGGGGCCCCGTCCGGCGGAGCCCGAGGCCAGGTCGCGCGCCGAACTCTACGACGCCCTGCGGTCCGACGGGCAGCGACTCGCCGTACGGCTCATCCGTTTGCTGCACCGGATGGCCGAGCACACGGGGATGAACCCGACCGACTTCCAGTGCTACACACTGCTGCGCGTGAACGGTTCCCTGACACCCGGGGAGATCGCCGACAGCCTGTGCCTGTCCACCGGTTCGGTGACCGGGGTGATCGACCGGCTGGAGGCGCACGGCCTGGTCGAGCGCGCCCGCCACCCCGAGGACCGGCGCAAGGTGGCCGTCCGGCTGACGGGGGACGCCGAGCGCGTGGGCGGTGCCGGAGCGCTGGGGGTGGGCGAGGCGATGACCGCCGCGCACGCCGGCTACTCGGTGGAGGAACTGGCCACGATCGCGGACTGGCTGGACAGGATCGGCGGCACCCTCGACCGGCTGGCCGCTGAACCGGGTCGATAGGGGCCATGGACCCGAAAAGCATGCTTCGCCCCTCATAGGGCGACACTCCGCTGTTGCGCGGTTGCTTCATGACATGGCGCCCAGCCCCTACCATCCCACGAGACATGTCCATGGGCCGAAAGCGCAACGGCCCGTCGTCCCCCGCGCAGGGGATGTTCGACCCTCCGGGGCTGGGAAGGAGTCACCATCTCACCCCTACGCGAGTACATCCGAGAACACACCAACCCCACGGTCTTCGCGGTCTCCGGAATCGTGATCCTCGCCTTCGTCGTCGCGGGGATCGTCGCCACCGAGCCGCTGCTGAACGCGGCCACCACCGCCCGTGACTGGATCGGGATGAAGCTGGGCTGGCTCTACGTCCTGTCCACCACCTTCTTCCTCCTGGTGGCGCTCTTCCTCATGCTCAGCCGGTTCGGGAAGATCCGCCTGGGACCGCCCGACTCCCGACCCGAGTTCGGGACGCTGGCCTGGTTCGCCATGCTCTTCACCACCGGCATGGGGATCGGCCTGGTCTTCTGGGGTGTGTCGGAGCCCATCCACCACCTGACCTCTCCGCGCTCGGCCGAGTTCGTCCCCCCGGAGGGGGAACCGCCCCCGCCCGAGGCCGCGACCGAGGCCCTGTCACTGAGCTACTTCCACTGGAGCTTCCACCCCTGGGCCATCTACATCGCGCTCGGGCTGGCCCTGGGCTACTTCGCCTTCCGCAAGGGACTCCCCCTGCGGCCCGCCTCCGCACTCCACCCGCTCCTGGGCGACCGCGTCTTCGGCTGGCCCGGGCACATCGTGGACATCCTCGCGATCTTCGGCACGATCTTCGGCCTGGCCACCTCACTGGGTCTGGGCACCCTTCAGATCAACGGCGGGCTCAACCACGTCTTCGGCGTCCCGATCAACTCCCTCGTGCAGTCGATCATCATCATCGTGATCACCTCGATCGCGCTCCTCAGCGTGCTCGCGGGTATCGACAAGGGCATCCGACGGCTGTCGATGATCAACCTGTGGCTGGCGTTCCTGCTGTTGGTGGCCGTCTTCGTCCTGGGGCCCAAGCTCTGGAACGTCAGCATCATGATCACGGCCGCGGGCGACTACCTGAGCAGCATCGTCCAGTGGAGCCTGGCCTTCCCCAGCCCGCGCATCGACCAGCAGGCCGCCGACTGGACCACCGCGTGGCCCATCTTCTACTGGGGCTGGTGGATCTCCTGGGCCCCGTTCGTCGGCATCTTCCTGGCACGGGTCTCCTACGGCCGCACCATCCGCGAGTTCATCCTCGGCGCGCTGTTCGCCCCGGTCGCCGTGTCCATCCTGTGGTTCGGGGTGTTCGGCGGTTCCGGCCTGTTCTACGAACTGTTCCGGGACGGCGGCCTGAGCGCGCTGAGCGAGGAGCAGCGCGCCTTCCGCATGATCGAACTGCTGCCCGTGGGACCGATCGTCGGCGGAGTCATCTCCGTCCTGCTCATCATCGTGGTGGCGGTCTTCTTCGTCACCTCCTCCGACTCCGGCTCCCTGGTGGTGGACACGCTCGCCAGCGGCGGGAGCATCCACCCGGTCAAGCTCCAGCGCGCCTTCTGGGCCGTCAGCGAGGGGGCGGTCACCCTGGTCCTGCTGGTACTGGGCGGGGAGAACGCGCTGGCGGCGCTACAGGCGGCCTCCGTGGTCACCGGCCTGCCCTTCGCGATCATCCTGCTGCTCATGGTCTGGGGCCTGGGCAAGGCGCTGTCGAGCGAACCCAGGCCGGGGGGTCCCAAGGAACAGCGCGCCGAGGACCACGTCCACCCGGCCGGTCCCCGGTGAGCCAAACGCACGGGTAGGTCCCGACAGCACGAGGAAAGAAGGAGGCCACCGTGGCACCGAAGCGATTCAGCAATCCCTTCCACGGCGTGGTGGACATGATCACCGAGATGAACCGCATCTCCGACAGCATGTCCTCGATGGAGACCGGCAACGCCGGTGAGCGCGAGCGCGGGCACGCCGACGCCTGGAGTCCGCCCACCGACATCCTCGCCCGGGGCGACGACCTGGTCATCCGCTGCGAGGTACCGGGGGTGCGGGAACAGGACGTGGCCGTGAGCCTCAACAACGGGATCCTCACCATCAGCGGTGAGCGCCAGCGGGACGAGGTGGACGTCGTCTACTACTCCTCGGAACGGTTCATGGGCAAGTTCCGCCGGGAGATCAGCCTCCCCGAGGCGGTGGACGAGCAGGACATCGAGGCCGTCCACGGCGACGGGCTGCTGGAGGTGGTGGTGCACGGCGCCGCCAACGCCCGCGGGCCCCGGCGCATCACCATCCGCAAGCGGTCGAAGGACCAGAAGCCCTAGGCTTCGACCCGGCCCTGTGCCGCTGAGGGGTGGTGAGGGCGCCGACGGGGCCGCCGGAGGTCCCGCGGTGCGCCCGTGAGGTACGGGTGGGCGCACCCGCGGGGACCGGGGGCTTCCGTACCTGCGGCGTCCGAGCGCGGGGCGAAGCGCGGCGGAGCCTCAAGGAAACACCGCCTGGCCGGCCGCCCACGACGTACGACGGGCCCCGCGGGAGCACTCCCGCGGGGCCCGTCGTGTGCGGCGCGAGTGACGGAGGACACCGGGAACCGGACGGCGCCCCGGACCGACCCGTGGGGTGAACGGCCGCGAGAACGCGGCCCGAGCCCATGGAGAGAACATGGATCGCGTCCGCACCACCCGTACCGCCTGGACCGCCTCCCTGCTCTGTCTCGGCCTCACCCTCACCGCGTGCGGGGAGACCGCGCCCGGGGAGGAGAGCTCCGCCTCCGCGGACCGGGAGGCCGACACGGCGGCGACCGCCGCCGACTCCTTCTCCGTGACCGCCCCCTGGGTCAAGGCCGTCACCGCGGAGGAGGGGATGACCGGCGTCTTCGGGGAACTGGTCAACGGATCCGGCGGGGAGATCACCCTCGTCTCCGCGAGCTACGACGCCGCGGGAGCGGTCGAACTGCACGAGTCCACCACCGAGGGGGTCGACTCCACCATGCGCGAGAAGGAGGGCGGCTTCACCATCCCCGCCGGAGGCAGCCGCCTGCTGGCGCCCGGCGCCGACCACATCATGCTCATGGACCTGGCCGAGGACCTCGAACCGGGGGCCGAGGCGGCCGTCACCGTGGAGTTCTCCGACGGTTCCACGGCGGAGTTCACCGCGGCCGTCAAGGACTACGCCGGGGCCGACGAGGAGTACGAGGGCGGCCACGGCGAGGAGCACGAGGAGTCCCCGGACGGAGAGCAGGAGGACTCCCCGAGCGGGGAGCACGAAGGGCACGGGGGCCACTGATGGGTGACGGCAGGACACGGTTCAGCCGCCGGGGCCTGCTCCTCGGCGGCGCCGCCGCGGGCGCCGGTGCCGCCGGGGGCGCGCTCGCCCACCGGTGGGCCGCGGAACCGGCGCCGGCCCCCGGGGTCCCCGCCCTCAACGGCACGCTGACCGTACCGTTCCACGGCGCCCGCCAGGCGGGGGTGGAGACTCCGCCGCAGGCGCACGGCACCTTCGTCGCCCTGGACCTGGAACCGCGGACCGGCCCCGACGGGGTGCGCCGGCTCATGCGGCTGCTCAGCGACGACGCGGCGCGCATGTCCCGGGGCGAACCCGCCCTGGCCGACACCGAGCCCGAACTCGCCGAGGTCCCGGCCCGGCTCACCACCACGTTCGGTTTCGGCAGGGGTCTGGTGGAACGGGTGGACGCCGCCGCCGTACCGGACTGGCTGAGGCCGCTGCCGGACTTCGACCACGACCGGCTCGACCCGGCCTGGGGCGAGGCGGACCTCCTGCTCCAGGTATGCGCGGACGATCCCGTCACCGTCTCCCACGCGGTGCGGATGATGCTCAAGGACACGCGGTCCTTCGCTCGGGTGCGGTGGACGCAGACCGGATTCCGCCGTGCCCACGGGTCCCAGGCCGGGGGCACCACCATGCGCAACCTGATGGGACAGGTGGACGGCACCGTCAACCCGGCGCCGGGAACCGGGGACTTCGACCGGCTGGTGTGGGGCGGAGGCGGGCCTGGGTGGATGGAGGGCGGCACGAGCCTGGTGCTGCGCCGGATCGCCACCCACCTGGACGCCTGGGACGAGCTGGACCGGCCCGCGCGGGAGGCGGTCATCGGCCGCCGCATGGACAACGGCGCGCCGCTGACCGGGACCGAGGAGCACGACGAGGCGGACCTGGAGGCCACGGACGGCTCCGGCCTGGCCGTCATCGCCGACTTCGCCCACATACGCCGGGCCCGCACCGACGACCCGGACCAGCGGATCTTCCGCCGCGGCTACAACTACGACCACCGGGACTCCGGCGGCCAGGACGCGGGGCTGCTGTTCGCCTCCTACCAGGCCGATCCGCTGCGCCAGTTCGTCCCCCTCCAGAGGCGCCTGGACGAGTTGGACCTGCTCAACGAGTGGGTGACCGCCGTGGGGTCGGCGGTGTTCGCCGTCCCACCGGGCTGCGAGGAGGGAGGGTACGTGGGCCAGGCCCTGTTCGGGGGATGAGCCCCGCCGCACGCGCACCGTCCCCAGGAGGAGCCGCCGGCCCCGGCGGACCCCGGACACGGGGCGGGACGAGCGGGTGCGACGATGAACCCATGACGGAGCGGCCACCCCTGCGCGCGGCCCGCGCCGGGGTGTTCGCCTCGGTGTGCACCGCCGTGTCCGTGGGCGGCCACACCCTGACCTCGGACCACGGCGTTCCGTTCGGCGGCCTGCTCGCGGGCGCCGCCCTGGTCTACGCCTTCGCCTGGGCCGCGACCGGCCGCGAACGCGGACTCGGCGCGATCGCCGGGTGGATGGCGTGGGGCCAGCTGGCCCTGCACCTGGTGTTCTCCACGGCCCAGTCGGCGGGCGCCCACGGCGCCCACGCGGCCGGCCCCGCCGCCGTGGAGGCCGCCCCGGGCGGCGCCGACATGCTCGCGGCCCACATGGCGGCGGGCGCCGTGTGCGCCTGGTGGCTGCGCCAGGGCGAGGCGGCGCTCTTCTCCTACCTGCGCCTGACCGCCTCCGCGCTGTTGCCCCTCCTGGTGCTCGCGGTACCGCGCCTGACACCCGAACGGGTGCCGTCGTCCCCGTTCCCGGAGCGGGACGCGCCCGCGCCCGTCACGCCCTACCTGCGGCACAGCCTGGTCCTGAGGGGCCCGCCGGCGCTCTAGGGCGTGTTCTCCCGGACCGCTTCGCGCACACTGTCCCCGGGCCGCCTCCGGCCCCGTGTCCGCGCGCCCCGGGAGGACCCGCGCCCTCGGCGTGCCGCGGCCCCGCCGTGCCGCACACGGCCCCGCGCACGCCTGGTTCCCGCGTGCCCGCGTCCGGCCTCCGCCGCGAGGCCGGCCGCGCACGTCTTCCGCCACCGCGCGCACCACCCCGCCCGGGGCCGTCGGCCGCCGGGACGGTCGTGCGCGCCCGGAACCCGGAGCACCGATGCCCACCGACACCACGTTCCAGGAACAGCGCCTGCGGGCGCGCCACCCCTCCCGGGGCCCCGCGCACCGCCCGCGGACCGACCGTCCCGCCGGCGTGCCCCCGACCGCCGCACCGGTCCCGGAGGGAGGGTCGCGCTCCCCCGAGGAGCACCGCCGCGAACTCGACCGGCTGGCGCTCGCCGCACGCGGGGGTTCGGACAGCGCGCTGGAGGCGTTCGTCCGGCACACCCGCCCCGACGTCACCCGCTACATCGCCCGCAGAGTCCACTCCGACCGGGTCGAGGAACTCACCCAGGAGACCTACCTGCGGGCACTGCGCGGCCTGCCGCGGTTCGCCGAACGCGCCCCGGCACGGGCCTGGCTGCTGGCCATCGCCCGCAACACCGTCGTCGACCGCTACCGCAGCGACGCGGCGCGGCCCGACTGCGTGCACCCGACCGACTGGGACCTGCTCCCCGAGCGGTCGGCCCGGTTCGACGAGTACGTCGCCCTGCGCGCCCTGCTGGACGGGCTTTCGGCCGAGCGGAGGCGGGCGTTCGTCCTCACCCGGGTCGAGGGTCTGACCTACGCCGAGGCCGCCCGGTCGGAGGGCGTCCCCGTGGGCACGATCCGCTCGCGGGTCGCCCGCGCCCGCGGTGAGCTGCTGCGCGGGTTCACCGGCTGAGAAGGGCGTACCGCGCGGAGGCGGCGTGCGACATCGGCGCCCCGGGTCCCGGCCGGGTGAGCGGCGGGGACCCGGGGCGCCGGAGGGGACGGGCGGCGCACCGAAGGGCGGCGGCCCCGGGCGTGTCCTGTGAGCCGGTGCGCGGTCACGGCACGCCCCGGCCGGTGGCGGGCCACTCGCCGCGCGTGGCGGGCGGCCGGGGCGCGGAACCGCGCGGGCGACCCGCCGACGAGGTGCGCCTCGTCCGGGATCCGGCGATTGGCGGAACCGGCCGTCCAGCCGATGAGTTCCGGGTCGCACGGAGGTCAAAACCCGTAGGGCCGCCGGCAGACCGACGCGGTCGAACCCGAAGGAGACGCATGGCCAAGCTCATCTACTCGATGATCACCTCGCTCGACGGCTACGCCAAGGCGGCGGAGGGCGACCTCGGTACCGGGGCCGGGGACCAGGAGGTGCATACCTTCATCAACGACCTCTTCCGCCCCGTCGGCACATACCTCTACGGCCGACGGATGTACGAGACGATGGTCTACTGGGAGACCGCGCACACCGAGCCCGACCAGCCGCCGCACATCCTCCAGTACGCCCGCGACTGGCAGGCCGCGGAGAAGATCGTGTACTCCACGACGCTTGAGTCGGTGTCCAGCGCGAAGACCAGGATCGAGCGGACCTTCGACCCGGACGCGGTGCGCAGGTTCAAGGCCGAGGCCGACCACGACCTCACCGTCGACGGCCCGAACCTCGCGGCCCAGGCGATCGCGGCCGGACTGGTGGACGAGTACCACCTGTTCATCACCACGAGCGTGGTCGGCGGCGGCGAGCGGTTCTTCCCCGACGGCGTGCGCCTCGACCTCGAACTGGTCGAGGAGCGTGCCTTCGACAGCGGACTGGTCTACGCGCACTACCGGACCCGCTGAGCTGCACGGGCCGGTCCCACCTGCCGGCGGCCCGGCCGGGGCGGGTAGGGCCGAGCCGCCGGCCGGGAGCGGAGCACCGGCGCGTCAGGCGTTCTGCGATCCGGTGCGCGGCCACGGCACGATGGCCGCGATGCCGGTCCTCGACCGGTGGCGGGACACTCGCTCCGCGTGGCGAGATCCCCCACGGGACGCGCCCTAGAAGGCCCGGTCGGCCTCGTAGGGGCCGATCACGGCCAGCGCGCGGGGCTTCGCCAGCAGGTCGGCGGCCACCGCGGCCACCTCCTCGCCGGTCACGGCCTCGACCAGCGCCAGGTCCTCGTCGATCGAGAAGTGGCGAGGGCGGTTCAGCTCGTGCGAGAGCAGCCGCCCCATCCGGGCGTTGGTGCCCTCGGTGCCCAGCACCAGCGATCCCTGGATCTGGCCCTTGGCGCGCTTCAGCTCCTCGTCGGTGAGCCCTGAGGCGGCCACCTGCGCCAGCTCCTCGCGGCAGACCCCGATGACCTCGTCGGCCTTCTCCGGCAGGCAGCCCGCGTAGATCTGGAAGATGCCGGTGTCGGCGTAGCTGGTGTGGTAGGCGTGCACGGCGTAGGCCAGGCCGCGCTTCTCGCGCACCTCCTGGAACAGCCGGGACGACATCCCGCCGCCCAGGGCGGCGCTGAGCAGCCGCAGCGCGTTCCAGCGCGGATCGTTGCGGGTCAGGCCCTCCGAGCCGAGGATGATGTGCGCCTGCTCGGTCTCGCGCGACTCCACCACGGTGCCCCCGTGGGTGGCCGCCGGGGAGCCTCCCGCGCGGGGGCGCACCGGGCGGGCGTCACCGGCGGCGGCCAACTGCTCGGCGAAGAGCTCCCGGACCTGCTCCACCACCCGGTCGTGGTCCAGGCTGCCTGCGGCGGTCACGATCAGCCCGCCGGGCACGTACGCGTCGCGGTACTGCTCGGCGATCCGGTCCCGGGACAGCGCCCGGATGGTCTCGTTGGTGCCCAGGATGGGGCGCCCCAGGGGCGAGTCGCCGAAGAAGTGCGCCGCGAAGACGTCGTCCACCAGGTCGGCGGGCTCGTCCTCGTACATGGCGATCTCCTCCAGGATCACGCCCCGCTCGGTCTCCACCTCGCCCTCGTCGAGCACCGAGTTGGCCACCATGTCGCCCACCACGTCGACGGCCAGCGGCAGGTCACGGTCGAGCACCTTGGCGTAGTAGCAGGTGTGCTCCTTGGTGGTGTAGGCGTTGTGGTCCGCTCCCACACCGTCCAGCAGCGCGGAGATCTCCAGCGTCGAGCGAGCCTTGGTCCCCTTGAACAGCAGGTGCTCCAGGAAGTGCGAGGACCCCGCGTGCGCGGAGTCCTCGTCACGGGAGCCCGTGGTCGCGGAGATCCCGAACGCGGCGGACCGGCCGCCCGGGACGGCCTCGGTGACCACGCGCAAACCGCCGGGCAGCACCGTGCGGCGCACCAGGCCGGAACCGCCGTCCGGCTCCAGCAGCGTCACGGTCGTACCCGGCTCCTGCTCGGCGGCGATGGGGACAGAGCTCATAGATCCTTCTTCTTCGTCGGACGTCGGCGGCTGGGAACACCCGGCGGGCCCAGCCGAGGATACGCGGTGGGGGCGGCCGCACCCACGGTGCGACCGCCCCCTTCAGGCCTCGGTCAGGCTCAGGTGTTCTCGGAGCGCGCCGAGCTGCGGCGGCGGCGACGACGCGGGGCGTCCTCGCTGCGTTCGGCCTTCTCCCCGCCGTCCTCGTCGGAGGCCTCGGCGTCCTCGGCCGGGGCGGACTCCGCCGGCGCGGGAGCGGACTCGGCCTCCACGACCTCGACCGGGACCAGCGACAGCTTGCCGCGGTCGTCGATCTCGCGGATCTCGACCTGGATCTTCTCGCCGATGCCGATCACCTCGTCGAGGTTCTCGATCCGCTTGCCGCCGTGCAGCTTGCGGATCTGCGAGATGTGCAGCAGGCCGTCCTTGCCGGGCAGCAGCGACACGAACGCGCCGAACGCGGTCGTCTTGACGACGGTGCCCAGGTACCGGTCGCCGACCTCGGGCATCGTCGGGTTCGCGATCTGGTTGATCGTGTCCCGCGCGGCCTCGGCCGAGGGGCCGTCGGTGGCACCGATGTAGATGGTGCCGTCGTCCTCGATCGAGATCTCGGCGCCGGTGTCGTCCTGGATCGAGTTGATCATCTTGCCCTTGGGGCCGATGACCTCGCCGATCTTCTCGGTCGGGACCTTGACCGTCAGGATGCGCGGAGCGTACGGGCTCATCTCGGACGGACGCTCGATGGCCTCGCGCATGACGTCGAGGATGGCCAGACGGGCGCCACGGGCCTGCTGGAGCGCGAGCGCCAGCTGCTCGGCGGGGATGCCGTCGAGCTTGGTGTCGAGCTGCAGGGCCGTGATGAGGTCGCGCGTACCGGCGACCTTGAAGTCCATGTCGCCGAACGCGTCCTCGGCGCCGAGGATGTCGGTCAGCGTGACGAACTTGTCGCCCTCGCTGATCAGGCCCATGGCGATACCCGACACCATCTCCTTCAGGGGCACGCCGGCCGCCATCAGGGACATGGTGGAGGCGCAGACCGAGCCCATCGATGTGGAGCCGTTGGAGCCCAGCGCCTCGGAGACCTGCCGGATCGCGTAGGGGAACTCGTCGCGGGCGGGCAGCACCGGGAGCAGGGCGCGCTCGGCGAGGGCGCCGTGCCCGATCTCGCGCCGCTTGGGCGAGCCCACCCGACCGGTCTCACCGGTGGAGTAGGGCGGGAAGTTGTAGTTGTGCATGTAGCGCTTGGTCTTGTCAGGGTTGAGCGTGTCAACCATCTGCTCCATGCGCAGCATGTTGAGCGTGGTGACGCCCAGGATCTGGGTCTCACCGCGCTCGAAGAGGGCCGAGCCGTGCACCCGCGGCAGCACGCCGACCTCGGCGCTGAGCTGGCGGATGTCCTTGGGGCCGCGGCCGTCGATACGGACCTGCTCGCGCAGCACGCGCTCGCGCATGAGCTGCTTGCTCAGGGAGCGGAAGGCGGCGCCGACCTCCTTCTCGCGGCCCTCGAAGTCCTCGGCGAGCCTCTCGACCGCCGTGGCCTTGACGCGGTCCAGCTCGGCCTCGCGGTCCTGCTTGTCGGCGATGGTGAGCGCCTTGGACAGGTCCTCGCGGACGGCGCCCTCGACGGCGGCGTACACGTCCTCCTCGTAGTCGAGGAAGATCGGGAACTCGGCCTGCTCACGGCCGGCCTGGTCGGCGACGGCCTGCTGGGCCTTGCACAGGACCTTGATGAAGGGCTTGGCGGCCTCCAGGCCCTCGGAGATGGTCTGCTCGTTGGGGCCGACGGCGCCCTCGGAGACCAGCTTGAGGGTGTGGGGCGTGGACTCGGCCTCCACCATCATGATGGCGACGTCGCCGTCCTCCAGGACGCGACCGGCGACCACCATGTCGAAGGTGGCCTTCCCCAGCTCGGTGTGGGTCGGGAAACCCACCCACTGGCCGTCGATGAGGGCGACGCGCACGCCGCCGATCGGACCGGAGAAGGGGATCCCGGAGATCTGCGTGGACAGCGAGGCCGCGTTGATGGCGACGACGTCGTACAGGTGCTCGGGGTGCAGGGCCAGGATCGTCTCGACGACCTGGATCTCGTTGCGCAGGCCCTTCTTGAACGACGGGCGCAGCGGCCGGTCGATCAGACGGCAGGTGAGGACCGCGTCCTCGGAGGGACGGCCCTCACGCCGGAAGAAGGAGCCGGGGATACGGCCCGCGGCGTACATGCGCTCCTCGACGTCCACCGTCAGGGGGAAGAAGTCGAGGTTCTCCTTGGGTCGCTTCGAGGCGGTGGTGGCGGACAGCACGACGGTCTCGTCGTCCAGGTACACCGTGGCCGCGCCGGCGGCCTGGCGAGCCAGGCGACCGGTCTCGAAGCGGATGTTGCGGGTGCCGAAAGAGCCGTTGTCGATGACGGCTTCGGCCGAGTACACGCCCTCCATGGGCGACCTCCTACTACACGTGATTCGCGTTCGTCGCGCCGGGCACGGGGTGCCCTGTGCGCGATCGTCATGACGTCTTTCCCGCGTCCGTGCCCCGGAGTTGATGACGGCCGGTCATCGATCGAAGCCCACGGCATGCCCTGGCGGGGATGTCCGGAGGCCACTACCGAGGACCGGCCTCGACTCTGCGGCCGAGGGAGAGGCGCGGGTGGTTCTCTGTGAAATTCGGGTACCGACGGCGGCCTGTGACCGCCGTCGCGTCACACCTTACTAACAAAGCGGGAGCGGCCGAAGCCACTCCCGCCGGTCAGCCTAGCGGCGCAGACCCAGACGCTCGATCAGCGAGCGGTAACGGGTGATGTCCTGCTTGGCGACGTACTTGAGCAGACGGCGGCGGCGACCGACCATCAGCAGCAGGCCACGGCGGCTGTGGTGGTCGTGCTTGTGGGTCTTGAGGTGCTCGGTCAGCTCGATGATGCGGTGCGTGAGCAGAGCGACCTGGACCTCGGGGGAGCCGGTGTCACCCTCCGCGGTGCCGTACTCTGCGATGATCTTCTCTTTGGTGGCGGTGTCGATCGACACAACGCTCCTTCTCTAGAAAGTCGGTACGCAGGGCGAACCCGGCACATGACCGGGATCAGACGCGACGACCGCGCGTACGAACAGTCGCCGTCGCGTGTGGTGCGCGCGGCCCGCCGCCGATGGCGTGGGTGCACCGCGCTCCCCGTCCGGCGTGTCGCGGTGAGGCGACCGGCCGTGGGGCACACGTGGACATCGACCACCCTACCGCAGACCGCGGGGTGACGGGCCGCGCCACGGACGGACGGGGCCTCCCGCCTGCCCGTTCACCCGCCTACCCCGCGCTCAGGACCTCACGGCAGCGGTCCACGTCGCGGTGCATGGCCACGATCAGCTCGTCGATGCTCTCGAAGCGCTCCTGGCCGCGGATGCGCACGGTGAAGTCCACCGACATGCTCAGTCCGTACAGGTCCAGGTCGTCGCGGTCCAGGGCGTAGGCCTCCACGGTGCGCTCGGCGCCGTCGAAGGTGGGGTTGGTGCCCACGGAGATGGCCGCGGGCCAGCCCGCCTCCTCCCCGGTGACCGGGACGGTGCGGTTCAGCCATCCCGCGTAGACGCCGTCGCCGGGGACGGCCGTGTCGGGGAGCAGGTCCATGTTGGCGGTGGGAAAACCCAGCAGTTCGCGGCCGCGCGCGGCTCCGTGCACGACCTCGCCCTCGACCCGGTGCGGGCGGCCGAGCAGCTCGGCGGCCCCGGCCACGGAGCCCTCGGCGAGCAGTCCGCGCACACGGGTGGAGGTGATGGCGTCGCCGTCCGCGACCAGCGCGACCCCGTCGGCGGTGAAGCCGTACTCGGTGCCCAGCGCGGTCAGCGTGGCGACGTCGCCGGCCGCGCGGTGTCCGAAGCGGAAGTCCTCGCCCACGACCACGGCCGAGGCGTGCAGGCGGTCGACCAGGACCCGCCGGACGAACTCCTCGGGGGTCAGGGAGGCCAGGTCCTTGCTGAAGGACAGGACGCACACGGCCTCGGCGCCGTGTTCGCCGAGCAGCGCCAGGCGCCGCTCCATCGGGGTGAGCACCGGCGGGGCGGTGCCGCGCAGCACCGCCTCGGGATGGGGGTCGAAGGTGACCACGACCACCGGGAGCCCGAGTTCGCGACCGTGCCCGACCGCGGTCTCCAGGATGGCCTGGTGGCCCCGGTGCACTCCGTCGAACACCCCGACCGCCACCACGGAGCGCCCCCATCCGGAGGGCACGCCCTCCAGCCCGTCCCATCGCCGCACGTCCGGCTCCCCTGCTCGTTGCTCCTCGTGGTCCGCGCGAACCCCGCCGTGCTCGGCACGGCCGGGTTCCGCCCGAACCAAGGGTGCCACGTCCACGGGTCCTCCACCGCCACAAGGAAGGTGTGGCCCGGCACACGCCCGCATTCCCCGAGTCCAGGTGCCGACCCATGGATCTCGACAGGATTCCGCTCCGGGTACGCGGTGACCGCCCGCGACATGACGTCCGAGGAGCGGTGGACATCCCAACGGAAGGCGTGACGAGCATGGACGGCAAGAGAGCCGACGAACCGGCCGACTACTACGGCGAACAGGACATCGGTGAGGACGTCGAGGCGGCCGGACTGGAACGGCACGATCCCGACCCCCGGGACAGGGTCATGACCGTGTCCTCGGCCTGACTGCCCGAGCACACCATGGACCGGGTCCGCGAGGCCGCGGCGGCCCAGGGGGTGAAGCCGACCGCGCTCATGCGCCGTTGGATCGAGGAACACCCGGCCTTGTGGGAGCAGGGCCCGATTCCCGATCCCGGCCGCCTCGACCTGCTGTCCCAGGTGATGCACCGCGTCGTCCGGGAGGGACTGGAGGATGCCGGCCTCCGTGGCGGATGAGGACCGCAGGGCGGCCCCGGGCGTTCACTCCGCCCCTGGCGGAGCCGGGTTGGCACACGCGCGGACGGCGGCTAACGTGCCCGGATGGCGATGATCGACACGGGTGCGACCCGTCTGGCCTACGACGAGGCCGGCTCCGGTCCCGCGATCGTGTTCGTGCACGCCGGCGTGGCCGACCGGCGCATGTGGGACCACCAGTTCACCGCGTTCGCGAGGACCCACCGCGTGGTCCGCTACGACTGGCGCGGCCACGGCGGCTCGGCCGACCACGAGGGCCCCGTCGCCCACCACGAGGACCTGCTCGCCCTCATGGACGCGCTGGGCATCGAACGGGCGGTCCTGGTCGGGGCCTCCTTCGGGGGCGCCTACTGCGCGGACGCCGCGCTGGCCGCTCCCGAGCGGGTGGAGGCGCTGGCCCTGGTGTGCCCGGGCATGTCGGGGCACGAGTGGCCGGAGGCGTTCACCCGGGAGGCGCGGAAGATGGTGCTGGGCGCCGTTCCGCACGAGCGGCTGGAGGTGTACCGCGCGGGCCGCGCCGAAGCGGACCCCGGCGACGTGGCGGCGATGGCCGAGGCCCAGGCCCGGTTCATGGTACTGGGCCCCGGGCGCCTGCCCGAGGACATGCCGACCGAGGCCTGGGACCTGACACTGCTGATGCTGCGGGAGCTGTTCGCGCGCCAGTGGTCCGGCCCGGTCCTCACCACCCTCTGGCCCGAGCGGCCCGCCAAGGAGCGCCTCGGCGAGATCGCCGTGCCGACACTGGTGGTCAAGGGCGCCTCCGAGATCGCGCAGGTGCGGGAGGTCGCGGACCTGTACGCCAAGGGCGTGCCCGGCGCACGGCTGCTGGAGATGCCCGACACCGGCCACCTGCCGTCCGTCGAGCGCCCCGGTGAGCTGACCGCCGCGCTCGGGGAGTTCCTGGCCGCCTTCTGAGCGGGGCGGTGCCCGCGGAAGGTCAGGCGGGTTCGAAGACCACCACGGGCTTCATGTGGTCCCGGCGGTTCTCCCCCAGCGCGATCACGCGGCCGTCCGGGGCGAACAGGCCGACCGGCCCGTTCCCCGAACCGTCGGGGTCGATCCGGTTGCCGTGCTGGATACGGCGCGCCTCCTGCTCGGTGAGCGCACGCGCGGGGAAGGCGGCGGCCACGGCCTCGGCCAGCGGGACCTGTGTGAACTCCTCGGCCAACTGGTCCAGCGTGCGCGCCCGGGACAGGTCGTAGGGGCCCACACGGGTGCGCCGCAGCGCGGTCAGGTGCCCTCCCACGCCCAGGTCGGCGCCCATGTCGCGGGCCAGCGAGCGGATGTAGGTGCCGCTGGAGCAGGTGACGGCGGCGTCCACGTCCACGAACTCCCCGTCGGCGTCGGACACGCGGCGCACGCCGGTGACGGCGAACTCCGAGACGGTGACCGTACGGGCCTTGAGGACGACCTCCTTGCCCTCGCGCGCCGACTTGTAGGCGCGCTTGCCGTCCACCTTGATCGCGCTGACCTGCGGCGGAACCTGCTGGATCCGGCCCGTGAGCTTCTCGGCGGCCGCCCGCACGGCCTCCTCGCGGACACCGGAGGCGTCCGCCCGGACACCGGGCTCGCCCTCGGCGTCGTCGGTGTTGGTGGTCAGGCCCAACCGGATGGTGGTCTCGTAGACCTTCTCGGTCAGGGTCAGGTGGCCGAGGAGCTTGGTGCCCTTCTCGATCCCCAGCACCAGGACTCCGGTGGCCATCGGGTCCAGGGTGCCCGCGTGGCCCACTCTGCGGGTACGCGCCAGCCCGCGTGTCTTGGCGACCACGTCGTGCGAGGTCCAGTCGGCGGGCTTGTCGACGACCACGACGCCGCTCTCGGCCATGGGACTCCTCGAAGGGGATGGGGCGGCGGCACGGGCCGTGCCGCCGCCGGGGGTGTTACTCGTCCTCGTCCTCGTACTCGCGGGGGACCCGGTAGGGGTCGGCCTCGCCCGCGGGCTTGGCACCGCTGGCGCGCTCGGCCAGCTCCGCGTCGGACTGGCGCGCCTTGTTCAGGAGCTCCTCGATGTGCTGGGCGTTCTCCTGCACCTCGTCGACCACGAAGGTCAGGCTCGGCGTGTGGCGGATACCGGTCTGGCGTCCCACCTCGGTGCGGATCACGCCCTTGGCGCTCTCCAGGGCGGCGGCGGAGGCCGCCTTCTCGTCCTCGGTGCCGAACACCGTGTAGTACACCGTGGCGTCCCGCAGGTCCGCGGTGATGCGCGCGTCGGTCACGGTGACGAATCCCAGGCGCGGGTCCTTGATCCGCCGGTCCAGCATCTCGGCGACGATGCGCTGGATGCGGTCGGCGATCTTCCGCGCGCGTGCGGCGTCAACCATCGTCAGTCTTCCTCTTCGTTGAAGAGCCGCTGCCTGGCGGAGAGCAGCTCCAGTTCGGGACGGGCCGCGACGAAGCGCTCGCAGGTGTCCATCAGGTCCCGGACGTGCGCCGCCGTCGGCGCGACCACGGCGACGCCGATCTTGGCCCGCCGGTACAGGTCCTGGTCCCCCACCTCGGAGACCGAGACCGAGAATTTGCGGCGCAGCTCGGCGGTGACCGGCCGCACCAGCGAACGCTTCTGTTTGAGCGAGTGGACGTCACCGAGAAGGACGTCCAGGGTCAGCGCCCCAACGTACAAGTGATCACCTGTGGTGTGTGGATTCGTGTGGAAACCGTACTCGGCTTCAAACGCGGGGCCCCGGCCACACGGCCGGGGCCCCGTCGGATCAGGCTCCGCGAGAATCAGTCGCGGGGCTTCTCCTGCATCTCGTAGGTCTCGATGACGTCACCGACACGCAGGTCGTTGTAGCCGACACCGATACCGCACTCGAAGCCCTCGCGGACCTCGGTCGCGTCGTCCTTGAACCGACGCAGCGAGTCCACGTTGAGGTTCTCCGAGATGACGACGCCCTCGCGGATGATCCTCGCCTTGGCGTTGCGGCGGATGAGGCCGCTGCGAACGATCGAACCGGCGATGTTGCCGATCTTGGGCACCTTGAAGACCTCGCGGATCTCCGCGCTGCCGAGCTGGACCTCTTCGTAGATCGGCTTGAGGAGGCCCTTGACGGCCGCCTCGACCTCGTCGATGGCCTGGTAGATCACCGAGTAGTACCGGATGTCCACGCCCATGCGGTCGGCCAGCTGGCTGTTCTTGCCCTCGGGCCGAACGTTGAAGCCGACGATGATCGCTTCCGCGGACGCCGCCAGGTTGATGTCGTTCTGCGTGATCGCACCGACACCGCGACCGATGATCCGGATGCTGACCTCGTCGCCACCCGCGTCGATCTTGAGCAGGGACTCCTCCAGCGCCTCGACGGAACCGGACATGTCGCCCTTGATGAGGAGGAGCAGCTCGGAGCGCTCGCCCTCCTTGATGGCGTTCTGCCAGTTGTCGAGGGTGACCCGGCGGGTCGAACGCGCCTGCTGGGCGAAGCGCTCGCGCGCCTCACGCTGCTGGGCGATCTGCCTCGCCACCCGGTCGTCCTTGACGACCAGGAAGTTGTCACCGGCGCTGGGAACGTTGGTCAGACCCAGCACCTGCACCGGACGGGACGGCTCGGCGCTCTGCACGTTCTGGCCGTGCTCGTCGAGCATGGCGCGAACGCGGCCGAAGGCGTCGCCGCAGACGATCGAGTCGCCGACGTGGAGCGTGCCGCGCTGGACCAGCACCGTGGCCATGGAACCGCGACCGCGGTCCAGGTAGGCCTCGATGGCCAGGCCCTGCGCCGACATCTCCGGGTTGGCCTGGAGGTCCAGGGCCGCGTCGGAGGTCAGCACGACCGACTCGAGCAGGGAGTCGATGTTGTCGCCCCTGAGCGCGGAGATGTCCACGAACTGGACGTCGCCGCCGAACTCCTCGGCCACCAGGCCGTACTCGGTCATCTGGGCGCGTACCCGCTGCGGGTCGGCGCCCTCGACGTCGATCTTGTTGACCGCGACCACGATCGGGACCTCGGCCGCCTTGGCGTGGTCGATGGCCTCGGCCGTCTGCGGCTTGACGCCGTCGTCGGCCGCCACGACCAGCACCGCGACGTCGGTGACCTTCGCACCACGGGCACGCATGGCGGTGAACGCCTCGTGACCGGGGGTGTCGATGAAGGTGATCCTGCGCTCTTCACCGTCCACCTCGGTGGCGACCTGGTAGGCACCGATGTGCTGGGTGATACCGCCGGCCTCGCCGCCTACGACGTTGGTCTTGCGGATGGTGTCCAGCAGTCGGGTCTTACCGTGGTCGACGTGACCCATGACGGTGACCACCGGCGGACGCGGACGCAGGTCCTCGTCGGTGCCCTCGTTCTCACCGAACTCGATGGAGAACGACTCCAGCAGCTCGCGGTCCTCGTCCTCCGGGCTGACGACCTCGATCCGGTACTTCAGCTCCTCGCCGAGAAGCTGAAGGGTCTCGTCCGGAAGGGACTGGGTCGCGGTGACCATCTCGCCCAGGTGCATCATGACCTGGACCAGCGACGCCGGGTTGACGTCGATCTTGTCGCCGAAGTCCGACAGCGAGGCGCCGCGGGACAGGCGGATGGTCTGGTTGTTGCCGCTCGGGATCTTGACGCCGCCGAAGGACGGGGCCTGGAGGTCGTGGAACTCCTGACGCCGCTGCTTCTTGGACTTGCGGGCACGTCCGGGACGGCCGCCGGGGCGACCGAACGCACCGGCCGTGCCGCCACCGCGACCGCGACCGCCGCCAGGACGACCGCCGAAGCCGCCCGGACGGCCACCGCCGCCACCGGGACGCGGACCGGCACCCGCGGGGGCTCCCCCGCGACCGCGGCCGCCACCGGCGCCGGGACGACCGCCGCCGCCGCCGCGACCGGCGCCGGCGGGCGGGGTCGGACGGGACGAGGGCATGTTCATCGGGCTGGGGCGCGGACCGCCGGGACGCGGAGCGCCGCCGCCCGGACGCGGGCCGCCCGCACCGCCGCCGGGGCGGGGAGCACCCGCACCGCCGGGACGCGGGGCGCGCTGGTCGCCGCCGCCCTGCGGGCCGGGACGCGGACCCGGACGCGGAGCACCGCCGCCGGGACGCGGGGCGCGCTGGTCGCCGCCGCCCTGCGGGCCGGGACGCGGTCCCGGACGCGGGGCGCCGCCACCCGGACGCGGAGCGGGCTTGGAGCCCATGCCGGAGGCGTTGGAGGCGAACGGGTTGTTGCCCGGGCGCGGACCGGTCGGGCGCGGGCCCGGACGGGCTCCGCCGCGCTCGGCGCGGTCACCGCGCTGGGGACGGTCGCCGCGCTGCGGGCGCTCGGGACGGCCGCCCTCGGGACGGCCACCCTCGGAGCGGCCGCCCTCGGGACGACCACCTTCGGGACGGCCCGCGGGAGCGCCGGGCCTGGGCGCGCCGCCGGGGCGCGAACCCGCGTCGCCTCGGGGACTCTTGGGGCCGGGCTTGGGCGCGCCGGGGCGCGGGGCGGACTCGCCCTGCGCGACGGGCTTCTCAGCCTGCTCGGCCGGCTTGTCGACCTGCTCGGCGGGCTTCTCAGCCTGCTCGGCCGGCTTGGGCGCGGGTCCCGGCTTGGGACCCGGCTTGGGCGCCGGACCCGGCTTCGGGGAGGCGCCGTTGTCCGCGGCGCCGCGCGGGCCGGGCTTGGGAGCCGAACCCTTGCGTCCACCGTCGGAACCGTTGTTGAAAGCTTCTTGTAGGCGTCGTACGACGGGGGCCTCTATCGTCGAGGACGCCGAACGAACGAATTCGCCCATCTCGTTGAGCTTGGCCAGGACGGCCTTGCTCTCTACACCGAACTCCTTGGCGAGTTCGTACACCCGGACCTTCGCCACTACTCTCCTTCAGCTTCGGTCCGGGACATGGGCTCGTGCCGGACCGTCGTTAGCTTGAGTTACTCATCGCTGCGTACTCATCAGGCGCTCATCGCAATCTCGACCTGCTTCCTCATCGCTACACAACAATGGGCCGGTTTCTTAGGTGCCGACACAGCACTGGTACGCCGACCTCGGTCAGTACAACACCGTAGATCGGCCCAGACATTCCAACCCTATCGGGAGCGCTGACTCGATCCGCCACACGGGGCGGTGTCGAGCAGGGACGCCACGGACGAGGTATCCCATCCGGCGTCACCCGCTCCCCTCCGGTACGCGCGGGACCACACCCTGCGGCGCTCGGCGAGCTCAAGGCATCGCCGGTCGCGGTGCAGGTAGGCGCCGCGCCCCGGACGTCGACCCCGGGTGTCGGGCGTGATGGCCGAGCCCACAGCCACCAGCCGCACGAGGTCGGACTGGACTGCCCGCGACCGGCACCCCACGCACGTACGCACGGGACGGTCAGGACCGTCTTGGGTCACTCTATCGCGTCGACGCATCCCCGCGGTCCGATCAACCGGTCGCGGTGGCGTCGTCGCCCTCGTTCACACCCTGGTCCCGGATGCTCTCGCTGGGGTCGGCGTCGGAGCGGATGTCGATGCGCCAGCCGGTCAGACGTGCGGCCAGGCGGGCGTTCTGGCCCTCCTTGCCGATCGCCAGGGACTGCTGGTAGTCGGGTACGACCACGCGCGCGACCCGGGCGGCCATGTCAAGGATTTCCACGGAGTTGACCCGTGCGGGGGACAGGGCGTTGGCCACGAACTCGGCCGGGTCCTCGGAGTGGTCGACGATGTCGATCTTCTCCCCGTGGAGCTCGGCCATGACGTTGCGCACGCGGCTGCCCAGCGGACCGATGCAGGCGCCCTTGGCGTTGACGCCGCCCCGGTTGGAGTGCACGGCCATCTTGGTGCGGTGCCCGGCCTCGCGGGCGATCGCCGCGATCTCGACGGTGCCGTCGGCGATCTCGGGCACCTCCAGCTCGAAGAGCTTGCGCACCAGGTTGGGGTGCGTGCGCGAGAGGGTGACCGAGGGACCGCGGTGGCCCTTGCGGACCTGTACGACGTAGGCGCGCAGGCGCTCGCCGTGGGTGTAGGTCTCGGTGGGCACCTGCTCCTGCGGGGGCAGGACGGCCTCGACCCTGCCGAGGTCCACCAGCACGTTGCGGGGGTCCCTGCCCTGCTGGATGATGCCGGAGACGATGTCGTGCTCGCGTCCGGCGAACTCGCCCAGGGTCAGCTCGTCCTCGGCGTCGCGCAGGCGCTGGAGGATGACCTGCTTGGCGGTGGAGGTGGCGATGCGGCCGAATCCGGTGGGGGTGCCGTCGAACTCGCCGACGGCCTCGCCGTCCTCGTTGGTGTCGGTCACCCACACGGTCACGTGACCGCTGGAGCGGTTGAGCTCGACGCGTGCCCGCCTGTCGGGGCCCTCCTCGCGGTGGTAGGCGATCAGCAGCGCGTCCTCGATGGCCTTGGCCACCAGCTCCACCGAGATGTCCTTCTCGCGCTCCAGGCTGCGCAGGACGCTCATGTCAATATCCACGGGGCTCCCCCTCTAGTCCGCCGCGTCGGTGTCGGCTTCGCGACGGAATTCCACCTGGATCCTGCCCTTGCCGAGTTCGGCGTGGGTGAAGGTGCGGGGCTGGCCCTCGACGTCCAGGGTGACGCCCTCGTCGTCGGCGCCGGTGACGCGACCGGTGACCTGCCCGCCGTCGGGGAGGGAGGCCTGCACCAGGCGTCCGCGTGAGCGGCGCCAGTGCCTCGGCTGCGTCAGCGGACGGTCCACCCCCGGGGAGGTGACCTCCAGGACGTAGGGCTGCTGGCCCATGACGTCGGAGGAGTCCAGGACGGTGTTGACCTCCTGGCTGACCGCGCCGACCGTGTCCAGGTCGACCCCGTTGTCGGAGTCCACGACCACACGCAGGACGCGCCGCTTGCCCGCCGGCGTCAGCTCGACGGACTCCAGGTCCAGTCCGGCCTCGGCCAGTACCGGCTCCAGCAGCTCGGCGATGCGCTCCTCGCGCGACTGCGCTCCCATGTGGTGTCGACCCTCCAACGGCGAAATCCCGCCCGCTCGGCCGTCGGGCCGGTGTACGGGGCGGTCCAGCTCTGTACGTAGTCTTCGGCTGAAACCGGTCCGCCTCCCCTGGCGGGGACGCGGACCGTCCGCGCGTCGCGTGCGACGGCGGTTGTGCTGCAAGGGTATCCACACCCGGACCCCTTCCAGGTCGCCGTCGGCGCCGGGGGCGCGTCGCCGCGCGGCCTCCGATACGCGGGAAGGGCCTGTGCGGCGGCGGACCGCGCCCCGCGCGGGCCGTGGAAAGATGGGGACCGTCCACCGCCGAGGGCGGTCCGCGAGCTACGGAGGGAGAGCGCGTGGGGATCGGCTGCGTCAGCCGTCGCACCGTGCTGGGCGCGACGGCCGCGGTGGGTGCCGGGGTCCTGGCCGGGTGCGGCGGGACCGAGTGGTACCCCTCGGACGTGACCCCGAACGAGTACGTGCTGCGCTCCGTGATCCGCGAGAAGAAGCGGATGGTCGCGCGCTACGAGGCAGCGGTCGCCGAGGGATCGGGGCCCCCCGAGCTGCTGGGGCGGTTCCTGGAACACCACCTGTCCCACCTGGACGCGCTGCTGGAGGCCCTGCCCGAGGGCTCCGCGCCCACTCCCCCGGTGGAGGGCGCGGGCGCGTCCCCGTCGGCCCCGGAGGAGGACCCCGCGCTGGACGCGGTCCCGGGCGCCGGAGGGCTGGGCGTGCTGGAGGCGGCCGCGACGAGCGCCCGGCTGGACCAGGCGGGCGCCGTCACCGACCAGGGCCTGGCCCAGTTGATCAGCGCTATCGGCGCCTGCGAGGCCGGACACGCGCACCTGCTGGCCGAGGTCTAGGGCATGTATGGCGGATACTCACCCTGCTGCGCGACGCCCCAGCGGCACCCTCGCCGCGTTCTCATCAGTCAACAGCCAAACCAGGATGACTCCTTCTTCGGCCTTGCGAGGCCACCACCGGATACGCCCGCCCGTCTCCCTCCCACCACCCTCAACGGTCGCGCTTCGCGCGCAGCACTCTCCAAACGACGGGCGGCACCCACCACACACGCCCTAGCACGAGCGGGCGTGACGGACCGGCGGGTACCCCCGAGACGGAAGGCAGGTGACAGGTGAGGGAGAGCTCCGCGTCCCCCGAGCAGGACCCGGACGTCGGCCCGGAGGCCCTGGCCGAGGCGCTGCGCGCCGAGCACGCGGCCGTGTACGGGTACGAGTACGTCGGCGGGGCGGCCGAGGACGAGGACCGCCGCGAACGCGCGAAGGACAACGCCTACCAGCACAAGGCGTTGCGCGACGCGCTGCACGCGGCCGCCGTGGAGCGGGGCGTCGACCCGCCGATCGCCCTGGCGTCGTACCCGCTCTCGCAGGGGCACGGCGACGAGGCCGTCGACTCCTACGCCGTGAACCTGGAGGAGACGACGGTACGCGCCTACATGTGGCTGACGGCCTCGCGGGACACCGACCTCAGGGTGACCGGGGCGAGGGCCATGCAGGAGGCGACCGTGCGCGCTCTGGAGTGGGGCGGGACGCTGGACGCCCTGCCCGGTTTCGACGAGGCCGGATAGCCGTGTGGCGGGGCCGGGAGAGCGATCTCCCGGCCCCGCCCGTGTTCCCTACCCGCGGCAGGCGGCGACGGTGCGCTCCACGATCTCGGCCAGGGCGACCTCCTCGCGGTCGCCGGTGGCGCGGTCGCGCAGCTCCACCACGCCGTCCTTGAGACCGCGGCCGACGATGACGCCGGTCGGGACGCCCAGCAGCTCGGCGTCGGTGAACTTCACTCCGGGGGAGACCCCCTTGCGGTCGTCCACCAGCACGCGCAGGCCACGGGCCTCCAGCTCCCGGGCGAGGCGCAGTGCCTCCTCGATCTGCTCGCCCTTGCCGGTACCGACCACGTGCACGTCGGCGGGCGCGATCTCGCGCGGCCAGACGATGCCCTTGTCGTCGTGGGACTGCTCGACGATCGAGGCGACGACGCGCGAGACGCCGATCCCGTAGGAGCCCATGGTGACCCGCTTGGGCTTGCCGTCCGATCCCAGCGCGTCCACCTGGAAGGTGTCGGTGTACTTGCGCCCGAGCTGGAAGATGTGGCCGATCTCGATGCCGCGCGCGGTGTACAGCGTGCCCCGGCCGTCGGGGGAGGGGTCGCCGTCGCGCACCTCGGCGACGTCGATGGTGCCGTCCGGGGTGAAGTCGCGGCCCGCGACCAGGTCGACGACGTGGTGGTCGGCCTTGTCAGCGCCGGTCACCCAGGCGGTACCGGTGACCACCCTGGGGTCGACCAGGTAGCGGACCTTGTTGTCCAGCAGCGCGCGGGGGCCGATGTAGCCCTTGACCAGGAACGGGTTGGCGGCGAAGTCGGCCTCCTCCAGGATCGCGACCTCGGCGGGCTCCAGCGCGGCCTCCAGGCGCTTGAAGTCCACCTCGCGGTCGCCGGGCAGGCCGATGGCCAGCAGCTCCCACTCCTTGGAGCCGGGGGCGCGGGTCTTGACCAGGACGTTCTTGAGGGTGTCGGCCTCGCTGAAGTCGCGGCCCAGGCCGGCCCCGTTGAGGAAGTCCACCAGGGTCTGGATGGTGGCGGTGTCCGGGGTGTGGTGCACCACGGCCTCGGGCAGTCCCTCGACGGGCCGCGCGTCGGGGGCCGGGACGGACACGGCCTCGACGTTGGCGGCGTAGTCGGACTCCGTGCTGCGCACGAAGGTGTCCTCGCCGGTCGGTGCGACGGCCAGGAACTCCTCGGAGGCCGAGCCGCCCATCGCGCCCGAGGTGGCCGACACGACCACGTACTCCAGGCCCAGCCGGTCGAAGATCCGGACGTAGGCGTCGCGGTGCTTGTCGTAGGAGGCCTGCAGACCCTCGTCGTCGATGTCGAAGGAGTAGGAGTCCTTCATGTGGAACTCGCGGCCGCGCAGCACGCCGGCCCGGGGGCGCGCCTCGTCGCGGAACTTCTCCTGGATCTGGTACAGGATGACCGGGAAGTCCTTGTAGGAGGAGTACTCGCCCTTGACCAGGAGCGTGAACAGCTCCTCGTGGGTGGGGCCGAGCAGGTAGTCGGCGCCCTTGCGGTCCTTGAGGCGGAACAGGGTGTCGCCGTACTCCTCCCAGCGCCCGGTGGCCTCGTAGTACTCCCTGGGCAGCAGTGCGGGCAGGAGGACCTCCTGGCCGCCGATGGCGTCCATCTCCTCGCGCACGACCCGTGAGACGTTGTCCAGGACGGTCTTGCCCAGGGGCAGCCAGGAGTAGACGCCGGGGGCCGCCCGGCGCACCAGCCCGGCGCGGACGAGCAGCTTGTGGCTCGGCACCTCGGCGTCCGCCGGGTCCTCGCGCAGGGTGCGCAGGAACAGGGTCGACATCCGCAGTAGCACGGCCACTCCTCGTGGGATACGCAGGAAAAACTGGAAGTCCCGAACACGTCTGGAAGACCCAGAAGAGGTTGGGGTCCCCAGGCTAGCGCCAGGCCGTGTCCGGCGGGCACATATCCTGGCGCCGAGGAACGGAGGCGGAAGTGGGAAGACGCCGCGCGCGGGAACAGGAGCGTGGGCACGAGCAGGAGGAACCCGGTGGGGAGCCGGGCACGGAGCTGCTCGCCGACGCCGACCGGCCGGACTCGTGGTTCCTGGTCGTGGAGGGCACGCCCCAGTCCCACGTGGACCTGTCCGACCCCTCCTACCTGGACTTCTCCTACATGCGCCGGATCGCGCACGCCGCCGACCTCGCGGCTCCCCCGGGAGAGCCCGTGGAGGCCCTGCACCTGGGCGCGGGCGCGCTCACCCTGGCCCGCTACGTGGCGCACACCAGGCCCGGATCCCGGCAGCGCGCGGTGGACGTGGACGCGCCCCTGGTCGACATGGTGCGCCGACGCCTGCCCTGGGACCGCAGGGCGCAGCTGCGCGTGGGCATCGGCGACGCCCGGGAGTGGATCGCCGCCCGGCACGACGACAGCGCCGACCTGGTGATCAGCGACGTGTTCTCCGGCGCGCGCACCCCGGCCCGGCTGACGTCGGCGGAGTTCTACGCCGAGCTGGCGCGCGTCCTGCGACCCACCGGGACGCTGGTGGTCAACATCGGCGACGGCGGGAGCCTGGCCCACACCCGGAGCCAGGTGGCGACCGCGCGGACGGCGCTGCCGCACACGGCCCTGTCCGGCGAACCGGGCGTTCTGCGCGGGCGCCGGTTCGGCAACCTCGTCCTGACCGCGTCCCACCGGCCCCTCCCCCTGGAGGAGCTGGGCCGGCGGGCCCACCGCGATCCGGAGATGGCCCGCCTGCTGGAGGGCGAGGACCTGGACCGCTTCGTCTCGGGCCGCGCGCCCGTCCACGACGCCGACGCCGTCGACTCCCCCGCGCCGCCGGACGGCGTCTTCTAACCCATAGCGGGACAGAGCGGAAAAGCCCTACCGTAGGGCCCATGCGAGTCTCCCCCAGGGCTTCCACACGCGCCGCGCGCCCGCGCCCCTCCGCCCCCGGGGAGGAACCGCCGCCTCGGCTGTGGCCGCACATCCTGGGCGCGTGGGTGGCCACGGTCGGCGGAGTGGCCCTGATCGGCGCCGGTGTCCTGTGGTTCCTGGGCTTTCCCGAGATCGACCGCCCGGCGCGGATCCCGGCGTCCGCCCTGGACGCCGTCGCCACCCGCGCGTTCGCCGTCGTCGCGGGGCTGAGCGGCATCGCCCTGCTGGTGATCGCCTACCACCGGCAGCGCAACAACAACCAGGCGAACCTGCGCGCGCGGAAGGCGGCCGAACGCGAGGACGTCAAACTCTTCAACGACCGCTTCACCGCCGCCTACACCGAACTCGGCGGCGAGCACGCGGCCGTCCGGCTGGGAGCGGTCCACGCCCTGGCCCACCTGGCCGACGACGCGCCCAACCAGGAGCTCAGGCAGACCTGCATCGACGTCCTGTGCGCCTACGTCCGCATGCCCTACGAACCCGAGCCCGTCCCCGCGTCCGCGCTCGGGCAGGGATCCGCCCCCGTCCTCTCCCCCGAACCGGCCGACGGGCGGCAGGCCGAGGAGGAGCACGCCCGGAGACTGGAGTACGCCTCCTTCCGGGAGGTCCGGCACAGCATCCTCCGCGTCATCAGCAGCCGTCTCCGGGAGGACGGCCCCTGGCAGGGCCACAGCTTCGACTTCACCGGGGCCGTCTTCGACGGCGGCCACTTCCGCGGGATGCACCTCTCCTCGGGCTACATGAACTTCAACAGCGCGCGGTTCAACAGCGGGGAGGTGGACTTTCGCTACTCCCGCTTCGACGGCGCCACCGTGTCCTTCCGACATGCCCGCTTCAACGGGGGGACCGTCAACTTCCGCCACGTGCGGTTCACGGCCGGGGCCCGCGTACCGGCCGGGTCCCCGGGGGACGATCCCGAGGCCCTGCGGCTTCAGGGCACGCACGTCGACTTCGCCGTGGCGCGGTTCGGCGGATCCCAGGTCCTGTTCCACGACTGCCGGTTCCTGGAGGAGGCCGGTGCGAGCTTCCGTGTGGCGGAGTTCACCTCGGGGAGCGTGGAGTTCACCAGGGGCGGTGGGGAGGAGGCGTCGGGAACACCGCCGTTCGGGCTGCTGGAGGCCGTGGCGAAGGCCGCACCCGGGGTGGTGGCCCTTCCCCGCGCGTGGAGCACGGACGGCTCCCCGTACTCCGCGGGGAGTACGCCGGTGCCGGAAGACCCTCCCGCCGGGTGACGCGCGCCCCCGAGGGGCTCCCCGTACTCTCGGGGCTGTGGCAGCACTACCTCCGCGTCCCACACGCGCCGACGCCTGGATCACTCTGGTCCTGTTGTTCGTATCCCTGGGCAGCACCTTCGCGGTCGAGCTGGTCGACCCGGTCCCGTCGGTCAACCGCGACCCGTGGCCGTGGGGGTACGCGCTCATCTTGGCCGCCTGCCTGCCGCTCCTGTGGCGGACCGCCTGGCCGTGCGTCACCGCGCTGGCCACGGTCCTGGCCTCGACCCTGTACTACCCCCTGGGCTTCCCCGACGGCATGGTCATGTTCTGTGCCGCCGTCATGCTCTACACCCTGGTCCGCCGGGGGTACCGGTTGTTCGGGTGGGCGCTGGGCATCGGCCAGTTCCTCCTCGTCAACGCCTACGAGATCGTCATGGTCTCGGCCTTCCGTCCCGAGGCGGTCGGCCTCATCGCCTGGGTCATCGTCCTGCTGTGCGCGGGCGAGGTCGTGCGCTGGCGGCAGGAGTACATGCGGGCCGACCGCGAACGCGAGGCCGAGAGCACCCGTACCCGGGAGGAGGAGCTGCTGCGCCGGGCCTCCGAGGAGCGCGTCCGGCTGGCCCGGGACGTGCACGACACGGTCGCGCACAACATCTCCCTCATCAACGTGCAGGCCGGGACCGCCCTCTACCTCATGGAGACCGAGCCCGAGCGGGCCGCCGAGGCACTGGCCACCATCAAGCAGACCAGCAAGGACACCCTCACCGAGCTGCGCGGCATGCTCGGCGTGCTGCGCGCGGTGGACGAGGCGGCGCCGAGGGCGCCCGTCCCCGGGCTGGACCGCGTGGAGGAGCTGGCCGAGGGCACCCGCGGCGCGGGGACCGACGTGGCCGTCGAGGTCGCCGGCGCACCCGGACACCTGCCCGCGGGCACCGGATCCGCCGCCTACCGCACGGTCCAGGAGTCGCTCACCAACGTGGTCCGCCACTCCGGGGCCTCCTCCGCGAAGGTCCGGATCGAGTACCGCCCGTCCCTCCTGGTCGTCGAGGTCACCGACGACGGCCACGGGACCGTCGGGCCGCCGGTACCGGGCAACGGCATCACCGGGATGCGCGAGCGCGCCGCGCTCGTGGGCGGAACAGTGGACGCCGGGCCCCTCCGGGGAGGAGGATTCCGGGTGCGTGCCCGGTTCCCCCTCAACGGCGCCGGGCCGGAGTCCGCCCCCCACGACGAGGAAGCGAGGACCCGTTGATCCGGGTACTGCTCGCAGACGACCAGGCCCTGGTGCGCGCGGGGTTTCGCGCGCTGCTGGACAGCGCCGCCGACATCGAGGTGGTCGCCGAGGCCGCCGACGGCGAGGAGGCCGTCCGACTGGCGTGCGCCGAGCGCCCGGACGTGGTCCTGATGGACATCCGCATGCCCGGCGTGGACGGCCTGGCCGCCGCCGGGCGCGTCCTCGCCGATCCCGGGCTGGAGTCGACGCGGATCGTCATCCTCACCACCTTCGACCTGGACGAGTACATCTTCGAGGCACTGCGCTCGGGGGTCAGCGGCTTCCTGGTCAAGGACACCGAGCCCCGGGACCTGTTGCACGCGGTACGGGTGGTGCACGGCGGCGAGGCGCTGCTCTCGCCCGGGATCACCCGGAGGCTGATCGCCGACTACGCGCGCCGCCCGCCGAGCGCCCCCGCCTCCTCGGTACGGCTGAACGGGCTCACCGAACGCGAGCGCGAGGTGGTCGCCCTGGTCGGCGGCGGCCTGTCCAACGAGGAGATCGCCGCGCACCTGGTGGTCAGCCCGGCCACGGCCAAGACCCACGTCAGCCGGGCCATGGTGAAGCTGGGCGTGCGCGACCGCGCCCAGTTGGTCGTCATCGCCTACGAGACCGCCCTCGTCACTCCCGGGTGGAGCCGGTAGGGCCTCCCGGGGAACCCCGGGGCCGCCTCGGGGATCACCCCTACGCCCGGCGGGGTACCGCCTCCCGCGCTCCTACCCCGGGAGGCGGCCGCGAGGAGTCCCCGCCGAGGCGATGCGGCGGCCCGTGCCCCCGTCGGATGCTGGACCGCGTTCCCACCGCCGAACGCGAGGCCCGACGATGTTCGAAGACCCCCTCCTCCTGGCACGGCTGCAGTTCGCGCTGACCGCTGCCACGCACTACATGTTCGTGGCGCTGACCCTCGGTCTCGCCCCCTACGTCCTCACCACCCAACTGGTCGCCGCGCTGCGCGGCGACCGCTCCCGGACGACCGCCGTGCGGTTCTGGGGCGGCCTGTACCTGGTCAACTACGGCATGGGCGTCCTGTCCGGCCTGGTGATGGAGCTCCAGTTGGCGCTGAACTGGAGCGGCCTGCACGAGGTGTTCGGCTACACCTTCGCCGCTCCCCTGGCCCTGGAGACGATGACGGCGTTCTTCGTCGAGTCCACGTTCCTGGGACTGTGGATCTTCGGCTGGGACCGCATGGGCCGGTGGGCGCACCTGGCCTGTTTCGCCGTCGTCACCGCGACGGCGTACGCGTCGGCGTGGTGGGTGCTGGTCTCCAACGGCTTCCTGCGCAACCCCGTGGGCTTCGAGATGGTCGACGGTACGGCGCACCTGACCGATCCGGCCGCGCTGATGACCAACCCGGCGGCCGTGACGGCGTTCGGGCACATCGTCACCGGAGCCCTGCTGGTCGGCGCCCTGGTCATCGCCGCGACCAGCGCCTACCACCTCATCCGGCGCGACGACGAACACCGGGTCTTCCGGCGCGGCATCCGCTACGCGGCGCTGGTCATGTGCGTCATGCCCATGCCCGTGGCGGGTTTCGGCGGGGTGCAGTTCGGCTTGTTCGGGCAGGATCCGCCCACGAGCGGCCTGACCCGCACCGCCGCCGAGATCGAGGCCGTCGAGGCCGCGAACCCGGGCGGCCCCCTCCTGAACACGGCCAACACGACCGGCGAGGTGGTCATGGTCCTGGCGTGGTCGCTGATGCTCCTCGTCGGCCCGGCCATGCTGCTGGCCTGGCCCTTCGGCGGGCTCGACCGGTGGAGGTGGTTCCTCGCCCCGCTCCTGGCCGCCCCGGTCCTCCCCTACGCGGCGAGCATCGCCGGCTGGGTGTTCCGTGAGACCAACCGCCAGCCCTGGGTAGTGGTGCACCACCTGACCACGGCCGAGGCGGTGACCCCCATGTCCCCGGGCACGGCCGCGGCCTCCTTCGGGTTCTTCACCGCCGCCTTCGCGGTCCTGGCCGCGGTCACCTACTGGCTCCTGGTGCGCTACGCGCGGCGCGGCCCCGGGGGCGGCCCGCTGGCCGAGCACCGAACGGAGCGTCCCGACGACCCCGGCGAACCCGGGGGACCCCGGGAGCCCGCCACCCCCGTCCACACGTTCTGAGCCAGGAAGGCCGCAGCCATGGACTCCCTCTCCTCCGTACTCCTCGCCCTGCTCGTCGTGGGCCACCTCGTCCTCGCGGGCGCCGACGTGGGCCTCGGCATGCTGATGCCGCACGTGGCGCGCGGCACGGAGCAGCGCCGCCGCGTGGTCGCCGCGATCGCCCCCTACTTCCTCGCCTCGGAGGTGTGGCTGGTCGCCGCCGTCGGCGTCCTGGCGGGCATGTTCCCCGTCCTGGAGCACCACGCGGTCACCGAGCTGTGGCCGGTGCTCGCCGCCCTGCTGGCCGGATGGCTGGTGCGCGACGCCGGACTGTGGCTGCGCGCCCGCGTGGACGGCGACCGCTGGCGGCTGGCCTGCGACGGCGCGATCGTCGCGGGCAGTTGGACCCTGGCCGCCGCGTGGGGGCTGACGGTGGCGGGCCTGCTCACGGACGGGCTCACCGCCAGCCCGTTCACCGTGCTGTGCGCGGTCACCGTCATGGCGCTGTTCGCGCTGCGCGGCGCGGCCTTCGGCTCCGAGCGGCTGGTCGGCTCCGCCGACTCCGGTGGCGCGGAGCCCGAGTGCGCGGACGTCGTCGCGCGCGACACCCGCGTGCTCGCCCGGGCCGCCCTGTGCGCGGCGGTACCGGCCGGGGCGTCGGCGGCGCTGCCCGGCGGTCCGGTGCTGGCCGCGGTCCCCGTCGCGGTCGTCCTGACCACGGTGCTGCTGGTCGCGCTGGCGGCCACCAGCGGCCTGGCGGGCCCGATGCTGTCCCGGCACACGTCGGCGGCGGCGATCGCGGTCCCGGGCCTGCTGGTGGCGCTGGCGGCCCACCTGCCCTCGGCTCCGATCCCCTCCACGGTCACGGTGCTCGTGTGGGCGGTCCTGGTCCCCGTGGTTCCGGTCATGTTCGTCGGCCAGGTTTGGCTCTACCGAATGACGCGCCGCCCGGCGGCCGTACCGACCTTCTTCGCCTGACCCGAGGAGGCGGACTCCCAGGTCGCCACGGGTACGGCTGTTCCACGGCGGTCCCGCGGCGCCCGTCGGGGCGCCCGTGCCGGGTTGGGGAGGCGGGCGGGCGGGCACGTCCCCGTCCGGGAAACACGCCCGTGACGCCCCTCCCACCGGGGGAGGCTACGGCGTGATCGCGCGCGGGCGCTGTCGAGCCTCCGAGGAGGAACCGTGACCCACCCCCTGACCACGACCCCCGACCTGAGCGGATGCAACTGCGGCCCGAGTTGTGGCTGTGGCTGCCAGAACGGCGGCTCCTGCAACTGCGGCGGAAGCTGCGGTTAGAGGATCTCCGGTCCCGGCCCCCGGCGGCCGGAGAAGCCCGTCCCCTTCCCGCGGGCCGCCCTTCCGGGGCGGCCCGCTCCCGTCTTCGCCTCCGCGCACCGGCCCGCTCCGGCCGTACTCTCCCACTCCGACACGTCGCGACACCGAGCGACTATAGGTATACGCTGTGCTACCAAGTGAAGCTGCGTATCCACCCGTTGGGGGAGATCAGCGATGCCGCCGTTCACCAGGTCAGCGTCGGGGAGGGGCCACCTCTCCGAACACGCGAGGCTGCTCCAGTACGTGCTGTGCGTCCGGGAGCGTTCGACGCGGGCGGTTCCCTGGGAGCCGCACACGGTCGGGGTCCCGGCCCCGAGGTCCTCCAGCGCCCTGGCCCGCATCAACGACGTCGCCTTCTACGCGAACGCCCGCGAGGAGGTCTCCGCCCTGGCCGGCGTGTGCGTGGACCTGCTGTACCTGCACACCCCCGTGACGGGGGAGCACGGCGAGTGCCACTGCGGGGGATGCCTTCTGGCCTGGCCCTGCCCCACCTTCGCCAGGCTCTGCCGCCTACTGGCCTAGGCGTACCGGCCCGAGAGGCGGGGAACGGCGGGTGCCGAGGCGGTACCGGGGCCCACCGGCTCCGACCGCCGGCCTCCCGAAACGGACGCCGCCCGCCGAAGTCGGGGCGCGATCCGACTTCGGCGGGCGGCGGTTCTCGCCTGCCGTCCGCTGACACCCCACGGCCGAACCGTCGGATGCCCTCACCGGGCCAGGCATATCCAGAGGTTAATACTGGAACGCGTTCTACCGCAAGACCCGGAGGCCCCTCCTTGTACGGCGTGAACCAAGGAGAATAGGGCCAGCCAGGGTATTGGAACGTGATCTACTCGGCTCGGCCGGGACGGATCGCCGGCCAGGGGACCAGCTCACGCGGTGGTGGACGCGCGCGGCACGTCCGGCGGCGCGGGGGCCGCGCACGGCGGCGCTTCCTCGTCGGGCCCCGCCCGGCGACGGCGCGGTCGGAGCCGGGGGAACTCCTCCCCGCCGTCGCGGGACCGGTCAGGCCCAGGGGCGGGGGACAGCCCCTGGGACCGACCTTGGGGGCGGCAGGGCGCAGCGGCCCGGACTCCGCGGGAGGGGGGATCCTCCCCGCAGGGGCGCGCCCTACCCGACAGACGTTAACGATGCACCGGTAACGCGAACACCCCCCATCGGATAACCGGAGCGTCTCGATTCGTCCTGGTGGGCGCCTCACACTCGTTCTCGACCTGCGCGGACACGCTCCCCCGTCCGCGGTCCGCCCCCAGAACCCCAGTGCTCACAGAGGCCACAAAAGACCCGGAAACCACACTGGAACGAACCCGTCCCAGGGAAGCGGCAACAGCAAAACCGGGAACCGAAAGCGGCAACCCGGGGGAAGGTTGCACGGGGTTGCGATTCCCGGCCGATGCAAGAAAGGCACGGCCCGGGGTGTTCGCCCCGGGCACGGAGTCAGCTTATCCGCGTGGCCAGCAGATATGCGGAGGGGCTGTCCGCGTCAACGATATCGGTCACCCTCCACGCCTGGCCGCCGACGCTGAACACGTCGCCCACACGGACGTCGATCATGGGCGTGGGGCGCCACTCCCTCGGCCCACCGATCTTGGCGACCGGCTGCCCGTCGTCGCCGATCCAGAAGCTGCCCCCTCCAACCGGGCCTCCCGCGAAGCGGTCGTTCCGCCCGTAACTGATCTTCTCCTGCGCGCCGACCTCGTGGACCACAGTGGATTCAGTCCCAACCGTCTCGGATTCCATTGAAAACTCAGCCATGCTAACCCGGGCAGGGCAATTGAGGATGCCGTTTCCGGGCCTGTCCGGTGTTTCGATCAGAGTAACTGACAAAAGTAATGCGCGGGTTGGGACCAAAGTCCCGACCCGCGCATCGGTCAATAACTGAATTATCAGTCCCCCGAGGAGGAGTTCCGACCGCCCTTGAGTTTGCCCACCAGGGTCTCGAACGCCGAGCTGAACGGGTGGTCGTGCACCATGTAGGTCCACGTCATCGACGGACGCTTGACACCCACCGAGCCGACGTCGAGTTCGCCGTCCTGCGCCTCCAGTTCCTCGAAGCTCTCGGCGGCGCGGGCGCGCGCCTCGTCCAAGAAGCCCTTGAAGACCGGCACCGCCTCGCGGTTGAACTCGTCCAACGGGTCGCGGCGGCCCAGGAAGCGCAGGTGGATGCCCTCCCGCAGCTCCGCCAGGAAGGCGTTGTGGTCGGTCCAGCCCTGGTCCAGGTGGTACAGGGTGATCAGGCGCGCCGCCTGGGCGACCTTCTCCTCCCCCACCTCCTCCACCAGCTCCGCGTGCCGCTCCTTGCGGTCGGACCTGACCTGCCGGTCGCCCTGGTCCCCGGTCAGGACCATCTCGCGGTGCTCCAGCACCACGTCGCGCTGCACGTCGATCAGCTGGTTGTACCGCCAGGTGTTGCGGTGCACCTCCAGGAGCTGCCCCTCGGCGACCCGCTGCGCGTGGTCGACCATGCTCAGCCAGCCCTCGTCGGTGATCTCGCCCTCGGCGGTGGTCTGGTACCCCGTGCTCTCCGAGCCGTGGTTGACCACCAGGTCGTCGTCCATGCTGACGAAGAAGATGGAGTCGCCCGGGTCGCCCTGGCGCCCGGCGCGGCCGCGCAGCTGCCCGTCCAGGCGGCTGCTGGGGTAGCGGCCGAAGCCCATCACGTACAGGCCGCCGGTCTCCACCACCCGGTCGCGGTCGGCCATGTCGCTGCCGCCCAGCCGGATGTCGGTACCGCGGCCCGCCATCTGCGTGGAGACGGTGACGGCGCCGTAGGTGCCCGCCTCGGCGATGATGGAGGCCTCGTCGGCGTCGTTCTTGGCGTTGAGGACCACGCACTCCAGCCCGGCCTCGCGCAGGCGCCCGGCCAGCAGCTCGGACTCGGCCACGTCCTGGGTGCCGATGAGGATCGGCCGCCCGGTCTTGTGGACCTCCTCCACCTTGGCGACGAGGGCGTCCTCCTTCTCCTCGCGCGTGGCGTACAGGCGCGTGCCGTGGTCCTCCCGGACGTTGGGCTTGTTGGAGGGGATGACCGCGACCTCCAGCTCGTAGAACTCGCGGAGCTGTTCGGCGACGGCCATCGCGGTACCGGTCATACCGCCGCGCGTGGGATAGCGCAGGACGAGCGACTGCACGGTGATGGAGTCCAGCACCTCGCCGGTCTCGCTGAGCGCCACCTTCTCCTTGGCCTCGACCGCGGCCTGCAGGCCGTCCGGCCAGCGCTGGAGCAGGGCGATGCGGCCGCGCGACTCGTTGATGATCCGGACCTCGCCGTCGCGCACCACGTAGTGGACGTCGCGCTGGAGCAGGACGTGGGCGTGCAGGGCCAGGTTGACCTGCGGCAGGACGGAGGTGTCGTCCTCGGAGTACAGGTCCACCCCGTCCAGCGCCTTCTCCACGACGTCGATCCCGGCGTCGGTGAGCTGGACGTTGCGGCCCTCGGCGTCGATCTCGTAGTGCAGACGCGGCTTGAGCGCGCGGACGACGTCGGCCATCTCCACGTCGGCGGCCAGGCTCTCGGCGGCACCGGCCAGCACCAGCGGGACGCGGGCCTCGTCGACGAGCACCGAGTCGGCCTCGTCGACGATCGCCACGTTGGGCGGCGGCACGACCCGGTCCGCGATGTCGGTGACCATGCGGTCGCGCAGGACGTCGAAGCCCAGCTCGCTGACGGCCGCGTAGGTGACGTCGCAGGAGTAGGCCGCGCGGCGCTCCTGGGGCGTGGAGTCCTCGTTGATCCAGCCGACGGTGACACCGAGCATGTCGTAGAGGGGGCGCATCCACTCGGCGTCGCGCTTGGCCAGGTAGTCGTTGACGCTCAGCAGGTGCACGCGCTGGCCGCGCAGCGCGAACCCGGCCGCCGCCAGGGCGCCCGAGAGGGTCTTGCCCTCGCCCGTGGCCATCTCGGCGACGTGGCCGTCGAGCAGGGCCATGACACCGAGGAGCTGCACGTCGAATGGTCGCTCGTCGAGGGTGCGCCGGGCGGCCTCGCGACCGACGGCGCACAGCTGCACGAGGTCTTCACGACCGTAGGGGAGTTCGGCGTTGCCGAGTTCGATGGCCTTGTCCGTCAGCTCGGTGTCGCTGAGCTCACGCAGACCATCCTCCTCGGCCTCGATCGCCGACAGGAGCTTGGTATAGGGCCGTAGATCCACCGCGCCGGGCTTACCCAGGAAGCGGCGGACGCTTTCCGCCATTCGTCCGAACACCACCACAGAGTAACGCCGGACACACACGTTTGTGGAACCACGGGTGCCCACATGTCCGGATACTTCGGTCGCGGCCTCTCCTCGGCGTCGATGGGGGCACCCGCGGCTCAGGCGAGCTGGCGGTGGTGGCCCTGACGGGCCTCCAGGGCCATGCCGTACTTGACCAGCGTCACCAGGACCCGGATGACGGAGTTGCGGTCGCGGGCGTCGCAGTAGACGACGGGGACCTCCGGGGGCAGGTCCAGGGCCTCGCGCAGCTCGTCGGGGCTGTAGAGCGCCTCGGGGTCGAACTCGTTGACGGCCACGACGAAGGGCAGCCGGTACTGGCGCTCGAAGTAGTCCAGTGCCTGGAAGGTGTCCTCCAGGCGTCGGGTGTCGGCCAGGATCACCGCGCCCAGCGCGCCGCGGACGAGGTCGTCCCACATGAACCAGAAGCGCTGCTGGCCCGGGGTGCCGAACAGGAAGAGGGTCAGGTCGGTGTCCAGCGAGATGCGGCCGAAGTCCATCGCGACCGTGGTGCTCGTCTTGTCCGGCGTGTGGGAGAGGTCGTCGACACCGACGCTGGCGGCGGTGACCGCGGCCTCGGTGCGGACGGGCGGGATCTCCGATACGGCACCGACGAACGTGGTCTTCCCGACCCCGAAGCCCCCGGCGACGATGATCTTGGTGGACAGCTCGTTGGACGCCTGGACATGGTTCGTGCTGTTTGCTGGATCGATCACAGTTAGTCCTAGAGGGAGTGCCGGGACTGTGGGAGCCGAGGAGCTCGCACGACCCGGTCCTGAGGGGTACGGGACTCGCCGGGTTGGGTACCGCCACGAGAGGCACCGCTCCTGGAACCTAACACCGGATGGCCGTCAGAGACGGCGTTTCGGCTCTTTGGTGCAACGAAACACAGCTTTCGTGGGACAGGGGACGACGGGGCGCGAACGACCCGAGGAGCCACGGGCACCGGCGGCCTCCCGTGGCGATGGGTACCCTGCCCGGAACCGACCGTAGCCAGGTAAGCACACATTTGTACCCCGACGGGGCGACTTTACGACATTGTGAGCGGCCATTTTCGGCCGCTTTCGGCCGCGCCAATCCCTGTCTGGCCCGGTTCCCGGAGTCTACGGTGGAGGCAGGCCCCCGCACCGGCAAGTGCGGTCGCGGAAAAGACTCCTGGCACGAGGACGCGACCATCCGCGGGAGCCCCGGCGGCGTCCCGGGTGGACGACCACCCGCCGACGCCTCGCTCTTCGGCGTCGGCTGGTCGGCACCACGGTCGGCGCTCCGGCGCCCCACCGGCCCACAACCGTCCACGTGGGCCGGTGGCGGCCTTTCCCGGCCCCTCCCCTCCCATGCGTCGGCGCCGCGCCCGGGAGCGGGACGGCGTACCAGCGGCCCTCCGCCCACGTTGGCCGTAGTATGGGCTGGCCCTCCCCGTCCGTTCCGGACCCTCGCCCGCGCGCGCGTGAGCGAGGGCGCGGACGGGGCAAGCAAGTCCGAGACGAAACTGTGAGCCGAGAACCCCACATGTCCGATCAGCGCGTCGTCCGCCCCACTCCCGTCAGCGGTTTCCCCGAGTGGACCCCCCAGGTCCGGGCCGTGGAGCAGCGCTGGCTGGACCATATCCGCGCCGGGTTCGAGTCCTTTGGCTTCGCGTCGGTGGAGACCCCGTCCGTGGAGAACCTGGACGTGCTGACGGCCAAGGGCGAGACCTCCCAGGAGGTCTACACCCTGCACCGCCTCCAGGCCGACGCCAAGGACGACTCCGACGCCAGGCTCGGACTGCACTTCGACCTGACCGTGCCCTTCGCCCGGTACGTCGCCCAGCACTTCAACGAGCTGACCTTCCCGTTCAAGCGCTACCAGATGCAGCGCGTGTGGCGGGGCGAGCGCCCCCAGGAGGGACGCTTCCGCGAGTTCACCCAGTGCGACATCGACGTCATCAACGTCGACTCCGTGCCGCTGCACTTCGACGCCGAGCTGCCGCGCATCGTGCACCGGGTGCTCAGCGGCCTGGACATCCCCGCCTGGACGCTCAACGTCAACAACCGCAAGGTCCTCCAGGGCTTCTACGAGGGCCTGGGCGTCAAGGACCCGGTCGCGGTCATCCGAGCCGTGGACAAGCTCCACAAGATCGGTGACGACGGCGTGCGCCGGATCCTGCTGGCCGACGGCCTGACCGGCGAGCAGGCCAACGCGTGCCTGGAGCTGGCCCGGATCCGGGGCACCGGGTCCGACGTCGCCGAGCGGGTCCGCGCCCTGGGCGTGTCATCCGAACTTCTCGACGAGGGCCTGGAGGAGCTCGCCTTCGTCATGGGCGACCTGGCCGACCTGCCCCAGGACGACGTCGTCGCCGACCTGTCCATCGCCCGCGGCCTGGACTACTACACCGGCACGGTCTACGAGGCCTCCTTCGACGACGACCCCGGGTACGGGAGCATCTGCGCGGGCGGCCGGTACGAGGACCTGGCCGGGCAGTTCATCCGCAGGAGGCTGCCGGGCGTGGGCATCTCCATCGGCCTCACCCGCATCTTCGCCAAGCTCGTCGCGGAGGGCCGCGTCCGGGAGGGGAGGTCCTGCCCCACCGACGTGATGGTCGTGGTGCCCGGCGCCGAGCGCCGCCGCGAGGCCCTGCGCACCGGCGAGCTGCTGCGCGGCCGCGGGTTCAACACCGAGGTGTTCCACTCCACCGCCAAGGTCGGCAAGCAGATCCAGTACGCCGCCAAGAAGGGCATCCCCTTCGTGTGGTTCCCGCCGTTCGACGACGGCGGCGACCACGAGGTCAAGGACATGGGCTCCGGCGAGCAGGGCCCGGCCGACCCCGGCACCTGGACGCCCGGTACCGCGGACACGGGCACGGAGGCGGGCGCGGAGGCGGGCGCGGGCACCGCGGGGTAGCCGTCCCGGGGCGTGCCCGGCGCACACCGGGCACGCCCTACCACCTTCCCGGCCGGGATGGGCGGTTTCGGCCCCATCGTGCCGGAACCGGCCACCGTGGGGACAGGTCCGACCCACGGGTGCGACACTGGGGACGGCGTTCCCCGCGCGCCGCGTCGGCGCGGTGCGCGGGCCGGTTCGGTGTCCTAGTAATCGAGGCCATGTCTCCTCCCCGCCACAACCTGCCCCTGTCCGCCGGCGAGTTCGTCAGCTTCGTCGGACGTGAACGCGACATCGTCGATCTGGGCCGCCTCCTCGGCACCGCCAGGCTGGTCACGCTGACCGGCACCGGAGGCATCGGCAAGACACGCCTGGCCCTGCACCTGGCCGAGCGCGTCATGCGCCGGTTCCCCGACGGTGTGCGCTTCATCGACCTCAGCGAGGCCTCCACCCACGACCAGGCGCTGCGCGCGGTGGCGGTCGGCCTGCAGGCGGTGGAGAACGACTCGCGCACGGCGATGGACGCCGTCATCACCTCGCTGCGCACCCGCAACCTGCTGCTGCTCCTGGACACCTGCGAGCACGCCGTGGGACCGATGGCCGAGCTGTGCCAGGCGGTGCTGCGCGACTGCCCCCGGGTCCGCATCCTGGCGACCAGCCGCCAGCCGCTGCACGTGCCCGAGGAGACCATATGGCGTGTGCCTCCGCTGTCCCTGCCCGCGCGGCCCACCCCCACCGACCCCTACGCCGCCGGCCCCGACCCCATCCCCCGCCGCGACACACAGCGCTACGAGTCGGTACGGCTGTTCGTCACCCGCGCGCACGCCGCCCGTACCGGGTTCGAGATGACCAGGGAGAACTCCGGCTACGTCGCGGAGATCTGCCGGATGCTGGACGGCATGCCGCTGGCGATCGAACTGGCCGCCGCCCGTGTGCGGCTGCTGTCCGTGCAGCAGATCCTGCGCCGCCTGGACGACCGCTTCCAGCTCCTGACCAGCGACGGCTCCGAGGACCTGCCTCCGCGCCAGCGCACCCTGCGCGCGGTCCTGGAGTGGAGCCACGACCTGCTCACCGACGCGGAACGGCTCCTGCTGCACCGCCTGTCGGTCTTCTCCACCTGGTACCTGGAGGCCGCCGAGGACGTCTGCTCGGGCGAGGGGGTCGACCCCTCCGACATCCTGCCGCTGCACTTCTCCCTGCTGGACAAGTCGCTGGTGGTGATGGACGCCGAGATCGACGGCACCGCCCACTACCGGCTGACCGAGACGGTGCGCGCCTACGCCGCCGAGCACCTGGCGCGGAGCGGCGGCGGGGACGACCGGTGGGAACGCTACCTGCGCTTTTGCGTCACCCACCTGGAGGAGTGGGCCAAGGGCGACTGCGCACCGCTCGCATGGGGCGAGCGCCTGGTACGCCTGAGGATGCTCGACCACCACCGGGAGAACCACGTCCGGGTGGTGGACTGGGCGCTGTCGCGGGGACGCGTGGACGAGGCCCTGCGGGTGTGCGTGGCGCTGCGCTCCTACTGGATGGTGCGCGGCCTGGCCGCCGAGGGCAGCCGCGTCCTCGAACGGGCGCTCGGCACCGACCCCGACGGGCAGTCCCCGCACCTGAGGGCACGCGCCCTGGCGCTGCACGCCGAACTGCGCCTGGACCTGGACACGGCGCCGCGCGTGTCCACCCTGGCCATGTGCGCCCTGGAGGCGGCCCGGGCCTGCCGTGAGGCGGGAGCCGCCGCCTCGGCCCTGGCCACCATGGCACTGCTGTCCCTGCGCACCGGCGCGCTGGACGAGGCGCGACAGCACGCCGAGCGGGCCAGGGACTGGGCCTCCCAGGTCGACGACCCCGCCACCGAGGTGGCCACGCTGGACGTGCTGGCGCAGTTGGCGCGCCGCCGCGGCGAGTCCGCCCGGGCGAGCGGCTACCTGGAGCAGAGCATCTCGGTGGCCGAGAACCTGGGCGACCGGTGGAGCGTGGCCCGCTGTCTGCACGGGCTGGGCTCGATCGCGGCCGAACGGCGGGACTTCGCGCGGGCGCGGGCGCTGTTCGCCGAGGCGCTGTCGGTCTTCGGCGAGTTGGAGGCGGCCCCGGCGACCGCGCACTGCGCACGGGAGCTGGGCCGCCTGTACCTGGCCGAGGGCGAGGCCCTGCGGGCCAGGGAGCCCCTGTCGACGTGCCTGCGAGTGAGCTTCACCTCCGGGCAGCGTATCGCCGTGGCGCGCGCCCTGGAGGCGCTGGCGGAGCTGGCGCTGGCCGAGGGCGAGGCGGAGCGGGCCGCCGCCCTGGTGGGGGTGGCCGCCGACCTTCGCACGTCGCTGGACCAGCCCTCGGCGGAGACGCTGCGGCTGCGGTCGGCCGTGGAGCGGCGGGTGGGCGGGGCGCGGACCGCCGAGGCGTGGAACGCGTGGCGCTCCCTGCCCCTGGAGCAGGTGCTCGACCGGGCGCTGGCCTTCCCACGGCCCCCGGCCCCGGTGGCCGGCGGCCCGGACTCCCTGACTCCCCGGGAGAGGGAGGTGGCCGAACTCGCCGAACGGGGCCTGTCCAACCGGGAGATCGCCGAACGTCTGACGATCAGTCAGGCGACCGTAGCCAGACATATCGCGAACATCTTCAGAAAACTCTCTATTTCCTCTCGGGCGCAGTTGACCGGCTGGGCCGTGTCGGAGGACGGTGTCTGAAGGGGTCCGCGAACAACGGGAAGCACTTGCACAGTGCGCGTGCAGCCGCTAAGACAGGAACCCCGGGTACCAACGCCCACCCGACCACCTCCACTCTGCCGACCTTCTTCCCCACCCCTGGTGAGAACCTTCCCCGACCGCCCCTACATGTGAAGGCCATGGCACCTTTGACCGCGCCCGCGCGGCACAACCTCCCCCGTCCGGGCACCGGATTCGTGGGCCGCGAACGGGATCTGAGCGATCTGCTCCGACTCCTCGGCTCCAGCCGCTCCGTCACGCTGTGCGGAACCGACGGGATGGGGAAGACCCGCCTGGCGATACGCCTGGCCGAGCAGTCCACCGTCTCCTTCCCCGACGGAGTGTGGATGGCCGACCTGGCGGACGCGGGCACGACCCTGGAGGTGTACGCGCGGGTGTGCGCCGCGGTGGGCGTGGTCGAGGAACCCGGACAGCCGCTGTCGGCCACGGTGACCGACGCGCTGCGCGACCGCCGCCTGCTGCTGGTGCTGGACTCCTGCGAGCACCTCGTCGACGAGGTGACGGAGGTCGGTGAGGCCCTGCTGGCCGCCTGCCCCGCCGTGTCGGTCCTGCTCACCAGCGAGGACCCGTTCCGGCTGTCGGGCGGAACGGTGTGGCGGGTGACCCCGATGGCCCTGCCGCTGCCCGCGCGCAAGGGGCCGCCGCCCGACCCCTCCGGCTCGGAGGCGGTACGGCTGTTCCTGGACCGCGCGCGCACGTGCGATCCCCGCTTCTCGGTCTCGGCCCGGGAGATGGAGACCGTGACGGAGCTGTGCGACCTGGCGGGCGGGATCCCGCTGGGGATCGAGGTGCTGGGTGCGAGCGCGCCGGGGGCGGGCCCCGAGGCCCTCGTCGCGAGGCTGCGCGCGTACCTGGACTCCCCCGCGGCCCGGCCCGGGCCGGGCCAGGCCGTCTCCCGCATCGAGATGCTGCCCCTGGTGCTGGACTTCGTGTACGGCGGCCTGCCCGAGGCCGAGCGGGTGCTGCTGCGGCGCCTGTCGGTGTTCCGGGGCTGGGACCTGGAGCTGGCCGAGCAGGTGTGCGCCGACGAGGCGCTGCCGGAGTCGGCCATCCTCGACCTGTCGGCGTCCTTGCTGAACCGCTCGCTGATCACGGTGACCGGCGAGTTCGAGGGCCGTGTGCGCTACCGGCTGCCGGAGGCGGTACGGCGGTTCGCGCTGGCCCGGCTGGTCGCCGAGGGCGAGGCGGAGCTGTTCCAGGAGCGGCTCCTGGACCGGATGCTGCACCTGGTCGAGGACCTGGGGCGCAAGCTGGAGTCGAGCCGGTCCATGCCCTGGAGCGAGCGCGACTCCGCGCGGCGGCGGGTGATCGCCGAGTGCGACACCCTGCGCTCGCTGTTGCGCTGGTCGCTGGACCACGGCGCGGCCGAGTCGGGGCTGCGGCTGTGCGTCAGCCTGGTCGCGCACTGGGTGAGTCACCAGTGCTACGCCGAGGGCGCCCACTGGATGGACCGGATGCTGGAGCTGGAGGACGCCGCGAAGGCGCCCTCGCGGGCGCGGGCCCTGGTGGCGCGGGCCCAGCTCGCGCGGATGCGGCGCGACCACGCGCTGGCCCTGTCGCTGGGCGAGGAGGGCCTGCGGCTGTGCCGGGAGGCCGGGGACGACGTGTACGTCCGCGCCGCGCTGAACCTGCTCGCCCTGGTGGAGGTGCGCAACCGCGTGCCGGACCAGGCCGCCGTGCGGGTGGAGGAGGCGCTGCGGCTGTGCCGTGAGTCGGGCGACCTGTGGGGCGAGGCGATCGCGCTGGGCACCCGGGCCGCCCTGGTCGCCCAGCAGGGCGACCATCCCGCCGCCGACCACCACTACAACGCCGCGCTGACCCTCCTGCGCGGTATCGACCACCGGTGGGGGGTGGGCGTCACCCTCCTCGGTCAGGCGGCCGCGGCCGAGGCCGGCGGGGACCTGGTGACGGCGGACCGCTGCTACCGGGAGGCGCTGGACACCCAGCGGCTGATCGGCGCGGTGGCCGCGGAGGCGCGCTGCCTGGCCGGGATCGGCCGGGTGGCCTGTGCCCAGGGGTCCACGGGCCAGGCCTACGACTACCTGAGCGAGGGACTGCTGCTGAGCCACGCGGCGGGACAGCGCGCCGACGCGGCCCGGGCCCTGGTCGCGATCGCCCGGGTGGCCTTCTCCTCCGACCTGCGCGAGCCCGCCTGCCGCCTGGCGGGCGCGGCGACGAGCGTGCGCGAGCGGCTGGGCCTGCCCGTGCACACGGCCCCGTGGCCGTTCGCGGACGCGGAGAGGACACGCCGCCGGCGCCGCCGCCTGGTGCACTGGTGGGAACAGGGCCGGGGCCTTGGCCTGTCCTGCGCGGTCGCCGAGGGCGAGCGGCTGGCCGAGGAGGGGCGGCGCCCCTCGCCGCACCGCGGCAGCCCTCCGCAGGCCAGACGTTCCGAGCGCGGGCGCGGAACACGGCAGGGACCGCCTCCCTCTCCGGACTCGGTGACCCCCCGGGAACTGCTGACCAGACGCGAGCTGGAGGTCGCGCTCCTGGTGAGCCGGGGAGAGAGCAACCCCGGAATAGCCCGGGCGCTGTTCATCACCTCCTCGACGGCGGCACGACACGTGGCCAACATCAACCGCAAGATGGGCTTCAACTCGCGTACGCAGATCGCGGCATGGGTACAGCGCCATCAGAAGTCGGACTGACTGTCCGATCTGCCCGTTTCCACCCGGTCCACGGGCGGTCGACCCCACCCCCACGTCGAATCTACATATGCATATGCATGGCAATGTGCATGTGCATCTGACCGTGAAAGCGCTAGGCTTCAAGCCATGGGACATCACGTTCGTGACACCACGGTGACACGGTCGTGCGGGTCCCGGAAACGGCCGTCGGGGACCGGCTCCGGAACCGGAGGCGCCGCGGACCACCGGTTCCGGAGAGGTCTTCGGGGCCGGGGAGACCGCGTCGGCGCGAGGCGCGCCCTGGGGAGGAACACCGTATCCGCCGACCGGAGCGCCGCCGCCGGGTTCGCCACGTGGAGGGGGCGTGACGAGCCCGGGTGGCGGTGCCACCGACAGATGGGGAGCTGGGGGTACGTATGGGGGTAGGGCTGTCTTCAGGAACCGGACGACCGGGACGCCACCTGCCGCGTCGGGACGATCCGATCGGCTCGCTGACCGGTGGCCTGTGCGAGCGGCTGCGCCTGCGCTCCGGTCGGGTGGGAACGGTCCGCGGACACGGGTACCGCGTGGACGCGCTCACCTTCGCGACCGAGGTGGAGCGGGCCGCCGCCGGACTGAGCCGCCGCGGCATCTGCTTCGGCGACGTGGTGGGGATCCTCGCGCCGGTCTCCCCCCAGCGTTTCCTGGCCACGTACACGGTGAAGGCCGTGGGCGGGCGCGCCCTGCCCCTGTCGATCACCTCCGACACGGACACCCAGTGCGCCGTGCTCACCGAGACCGACACCCGCCTGCTGTTCGTCAGCGCCGACATGGCTCCGAGGGCGCTGGAGCTCGCGGAACGTTCGAGGGTCCGGCAGGTCATCTCGTTCGGAACGGCGCTGGGGACGACGCCCTTTCGGGAGCTGCTTCAGCCGAGCCCGGACGGCAGCGGCTACAGCCCCGCGCGCGGCCTGTTCGACAACGGCATCCTGGGCTATGAGCGGACCGCCAACGGGCTGCTGACCACGCTGTACCCGTACAGCGACCTGATGGCGCGCTTCGCGGAGCTGCGCGACCGTCTCGAACTCACCTCCGACGACGTGGTGGCGGTGGACGAGGGCGGGGACGAGGTAGCACGGGTGGTGCTGGTGGCACTGGCCCTGTGGACGGGGGCGTGTGTGGTGGCGGGCGCGGGCTGCCCGCCGCCCGAGGGGCGCCAGGTGACGGTGCGCTGCGCTCCCGAGCCGGAGCGGGTCGCCGACCCGCCGGCCGACGGGGGGTACTGACCTCCGGGGGCCGGAGAGGGCGCCGCGGCCGGGGGCGGCCACGGGCCGGTTCAGTCCCCGACCGCCACCTCCGCCGCCTGGGCGTCCCCGTCGGTACCGGCGCCGGGCGACTGGTCGTCGATCTCGAACCAGGCCACGTGCGTGGCCTCGCTCCAGTACTCGCCGCTGCGGGTGGCACAGCTGTCGACGATGAGCTTGCCCCGCCCGAAGTCACCGCCGTCCTCACGCGCGTGGAGGCCCTCGCCGTCGCACGTTCCCTGGTCGGCGACGGCCACGCGCAGGCGCCCGGCGTCGGAGCGGATGAACAGCGTCATGACGCCGCCGCTCTGCCCGGAGCGCGAGTGCAGCAGGGCGTTGGTCGCCAGCTCGCTGACCGCCAGCTCGGCGTCGTCCAGCGAGCCCTCGGAGTGACCCGTACGGGCGAGGAAGTCGCGCACGCGCGCGCGGATGGAGCGTACCGCGGTCAGGTTCCCCGCACAGCTCCACACCGTGTGGTCGGTGACCCCTCCGGAGAGGTCCCCCGTCTCGATGGTCGGTGCGGTCGGAGCCATGCTCTCCTGTACCTCCACGGGCACGTATTCCCGGAGTTGCCTCGCCTCAGCCATCCGGTCACTCCAATCACCCGCGACGGGCGCGCGGGTTGCGCCGCCTGCACTCACCTTAGACAAGGGTGTACTGGCTCCAGAACAGCACACCCGGGTTCCCCCTGCCCGTCATCGGCCACAAAACCCCGTCACGTGTCATCCCCGATGTGGACAAAGGAAACAGTCCGGACTCCAGGGTCACCCATGTGAGGTGTAACACGTTGGCAATACACGCCCCGGAACGGCGGTTCCGCTGACAGGATGGCAGACAGGAACGATAATCGTTTCCACAGTCGGGTCGTCCCCGGCCCGCCATCCGCCGTGGGCGCGTCCGCCCACGCGCCGACACCGAAGGGCCCACATGAAGATCGCGTTCGCCGGCAAGGGCGGCAGCGGCAAGACCACCCTCTCCGCGCTGTTCACCCGCCACCTGGCCGCCCAGCACGTCCCCGTGGTGGCCATCGACGCCGACATCAACCAGAACCTGGGCGCCGCCCTGGGCATGTCGGAGGAGCGCCTGGCCGAGCTCCCGCCCCTGGGCACCCACCTGGAGGAGATCAAGGAGCTGCTGCGCGGGGACAACCCGCGCATCGCCTCGGCACAGGCGATGGTCAAGACCACTCCGCCGGGCCGGGGATCGCGCCTGCTGACCCTGACGGGGGACAACCCGCTGCACGCGCGCTTCGGCGCGGCGGCCCGGGGCGCCACGCTCATGGTCACCGGCCCGTTCGCCGAGAAGGACCTGGGCGTGTCCTGCTACCACTCCAAGGTGGGCGCGGCCGAGATGTACCTCAACCACCTGGTGGACGGCCCGGGCGAGTACGTGGTCGTGGACATGACCGCGGGCGCCGACTCCTTCGCGTCGGGTATGTTCACCCGCTTCGACATGACCTTCCTGGTCGCCGAGCCCACCGTGCGCGGCGTGGGCGTGTACCGCCAGTACGCCGAGTACGCCCGCGACCACGACGTGGCCATCCGGGTGATCGGCAACAAGGTGCAGGACGAGGCGGACGTGGAGTTCCTGCGCGAGCACGTGGGCGAGGCGCTGGCGGGGTGGATGACGCACTCGGGGTTCGTGCGCTCGATGGAGAAGGGCCGCGACCCGGAGCTGTCGGACCTGGAGGAGGACAACGTCAAGACCCTGGCCCGGATGCGGGACATGGTGGACGCCGCGCCCAAGGACTGGGAGAAGTTCACACGGCAGTCCGCGGAGTTCCACCTGCGCAACGCGCGGGCGTGGGCCAACGAGGCCAAGGGCGCGGACCTGGCCTCCCAGTTGGACCCCGACTTCCTCATGGGCCCCACGGCTCTCACCGAGGCCGCGCAGTAGCGGGGCCGCGCAGCGGCGGGGCGGCACCGCCGGTCCACCGTGCCCGGTGCGGTGCCGTCCGGCGTGGAACCTCCCGCGCCGCACCCGCGGCGCTCACGGCGGGCCCGCTAGCCGGACTGCGGTACGCGCACACGCGACGGGGTCAGGGCCGACAGGACCACGAGTCCGAGGACGGAGGTGGCGAACAGGGCGGCGCCCATGGGTACCGCGGTGCTCTCGTCCAGTCCCACCAGCGGTGCCACCACCGCGCCGAACAGCGGGGACAGCGCGCCCAGCACCGCGCTGGCGCTGCCCGCCCGCCGCTCCTGGCCGTGCATGGCCAGCGCGAAGGAGCTGGTGAGGATCATCCCCATACAGGTCATGTACACGAAGATGGGCACCACGAGGGTGGCCAGCGGGCCGCCGGCCAGTGTCGCCACGAGCAGCACGCCGGTCGCCGCCACCGCCGTGGCCACGGCGCCCAGCAGCAGGGAGCGCTCGCCGAACCGGGCGCTGAACCGTCCCACGGCCCAGCTCCCGGCGATGATGGCGGCGCCGTTGGCCCCGAACAGGATCCCGAAGGTCTGCGGGGACACCCCGTACAGGTCCTGGTAGACGAACGGCGTCCCGGCGACGTAGGCGAAGCTGCCGCCGTGCAGGAGGCCGACCACCAGGGCGTAGCCGAGGAAGGAGCGGTCCCGCAGCAGCGCGCCCATCGTCCGCAGGGTCCCGCCGACCGTGCCGGGGATGCGCCGCTCCACCGGCAGGGTCTCCCCCAGCCGCAGTGCCGTGACCAGGGCGATCACCGCGCCGAGCAGCGCCAGGGCCAGGAAGATCGCCTCCCATCCCGTGGAGGACGGCCACAGGATGGCGCCGCCCGCGATCGGCGCCGCCAGGGGCGCGACCGCGTTGATCACCATCAGCAGGGCGAAGAACCTGGTCAGGTCGTTGCCGGAGAACACGTCGCGTACGACCGCGCGGGAGAGCACGACCCCGGCGGAGGCGGTGAACCCCTGGAGGAAGCGGGCCGCCGCCAGGACGGCGACGCTGGGGGCCAGCGCGCACAGCAGCGACGACAGCACGAACAGGACCAGGGAGGTGATCAGCGGACCGCGCCTGCCCCGGGCGTCGCTGATCGGGCCCACCACCACCTGGCCGACGGCGAGCCCCACCAGGCAGGTGGTCAGGCTCAGCTGTACGTGGGAGGCGCCGGCGTCCAGGTCGGCGGCGATCTCGGGGAAGGCCGGCAGGTACATGTCGATGTTGAGCGGACCCAGGACGGCGAGCATGCCGAGGAGGAGTGCCAGGCCCAGGCGTGCCCGGCCGGTCGGGTTCTGCTGCATCGGCGCTCTCTCACGGGGATGGAGGGCGCTGCGCGCCGCGGACCTGACATCAGGCTAGCCACGGCGGGCGTCCTCCGCCGTCCGGTGGGGGCGGGTCTGACACGAGTCCGTCAGAAAGCGTCCGGTCCGGGAGGTGGGCGAACCGGGCCGGCGCCCTAGAAGAGCACCGACATGACCTCTCCCACCTGCCGGAAGCCGACCTTCCGGTAGGTGGCGCGGGCCGGGGTGTTGAAGTCGTTGACGTAGAGGGTCACGCGGGGCGCGATCTCCGCGAGCGCGTAGTTGACCACGGCCGCCATCCCCGCCGTGGAGTGTCCCCGGCCGCGCAGGTCCGGGTGCACCCACACGCCCTGGACCTGGCAGGCGTGCTGGGTGACCGCGCCGATCTCGGCCTTGAACACCACACGGCCGTTCTCGATGCGCGCGAAGGCCCGGCCGGTGCGCACCAGTTCCTCCACGCGTGCCCGGTAGAGCATGCCGCCGTCGCCGGAGTCCGGCGGGACGCCGACCTCCTCCGTGAACATGGCCACGCACGCGGGCACGAGGGTGTTGAGCTCGGACAGGCGGACCCTGCGCACCAGGGGGTCGGCGGGCACGTCGGGCTCGTCGTCGATCTCCAGTACCGGCTGGCTGGCCCGGATGGTCCGCGCAGGCCCCCACGCGGGGGTGACCTGCTCCCAGAAGTCGCTGACCGCGTCGACCGGGCCGACGATCGAGGAGCAGCGGCGTCCGCGCCAGCGGGCGTGGTCGGCGAAGCTGCGGATGGCGGCCGGTCCGGCGTTGACGGGGACCATGTTGGCGCCGGAGTAGCACAGGGCGGTCAGACGGCCCCGTTCCACGTGTCCCCACACCTCGGTACCGCCGGCCCTGCTGGAGATACCCGTGGCCATCAGGCGGGAGGCGACGAACACGTTGCCGACGGGGTCGGTGTCCAGGAGCGCACGGACGGACTCCCGGTCGCGTTCTCCCAGGATCCGTATCGGCGAGGTCCGCAGCATCGCATCTCCCCCTCTTCCCGGTTGCCTCGTGGTGCCCCGGGGGACGACTGGTCGAGCCTGTTCGCGCTGTTTCCAGCCTATTCGACCGGTTGCCCGGACGCCCCCCGCGACCCGGGGGCGACGGGTGCGGCCGTGCTCCCGGACCCGTCGCGCCCGGCGACGGGACGGGGCTCGGGACGGGCCTCACAGGTGACGTCGGGGCCGGTGCCCTCGGCGCGCGCGGGCAGTTCCCCGTCGCGGAGGTAGGCGGCGACGGCCTCGTCCACGCAGGTGTTCCCGGTGAGCGAGACGCCGTGGGTGTGGCCGCCCTCCTCGGTCACCAGGACCGCGCCGGGCAGGCGCTCGCGGAGGGCGAAGGCGCCCTCCACCGGGGTGGCACCGTCCTCGGTCGCGTGCACGAGGAGTGCGTCGCCCCCGTAGGCGGGGTGCTCGCCGGGACCGTCGCCGACCTGGAGCCAGTCCCCGGATCCGGCCTTCCACGTCGCGCACGGAGCGTTGTACCAGACGTTGTTCCATGTCATGAAGGGGGCCTCCCGGTGGACCCTCTCCGCGTCGGCGCGCCAGGTGGACCAGTCCTCGGGCCAGTGGGAGTCGGTGCACTGGACCGCGAGGTAGCCGCCGTAGCCCCGGTCGGATTCGGCGTCCTCCCCGTGGGCCTCGTGGAGCGCGAGCAGCGGCGCGCCGTCGCCGTCGTTGATCCTGGCCGAGAGCGCGCCGGCGACCGAGGGCCAGGAGGCGCCGCTGTAGGCGACGACGATGGCGGCGCCCTCCAGCTCGGTGGGGCCGACGGTGCCCCCGACGGGTTCGTCGGCCAGTTCGGAGCGCAGGGCGTAGTAGGCCTCGGCGACCTCCTCCCCGGTCGTGCCGAGCCCGTAGACGTCGTCGTGGCGGGCCGTCCAGTCGAAGAAGTTCCTGGCCGCGCGGTCCAGGGCCCGGCTCTGCGCGAGGTTGCTCTCGTACCAGGGCCTGTCGGGGTGGACGACGCTGTCCAGGACCAGGGCGCGGACCCGGTCGGGGTGGAGCGCGGAGTAGACGGTGCCCAGGTAGCTGCCGTAGGAGTAGCCGAGGTAGTCGATCCGCTCCAGGCCCAGGGCCTCCCGGATGGCGTCCATGTCGTGGGCGGTGTCCTCGGTGCGGGTGTGCTGGAGGAGGGGGCCGGTGTTGTCCGCGCAGGACCGGGCGTAGTCCCTGGCGTCGGCGCGCAGGGCGGCCTCGGCCGCGGCGTCCGCCGGGACGGTGTCGGGGCGCACGGGTTCGAAGAGGCTCGGGTCGCAGGCGATGGAGGGTGTGGAGGCACCGACGCCGCGCGGGTCGAAGGCGACGACGTCGTAGGTCTCGCGCAGCTCCGCGGGCATGCGCTGATGTGTGTAGGAGGCCCACATGCGTCCGGCGCTGCCGGGGCCGCCGGGGTTGACCAGGAGGGTGTGCTCGGCCTCTCCGGTGGCGGGGACCCGCGACAGGGCGAGCCGGACGGTGTCGTCGTCGCCTTCGGCCCGGCCGCCGTCGGCGGTGCGGGCGAGGGGGACCGTGAGGGTGGCGCACTCCAGGTCCTCGTCGGCGACGGGCCGCAGGTCCTCGCAGGGGCCCCACGCGAGGGCTCCCTGGTCGACGCGGACGCTCGCGCGGGCCTGCTCGGCCGGCCCCGCCGGTTCGGCCTGGGCGGGGACCGCGGTGACCAGGGAGGTCAGGACCGCTCCGGCCGAGACCGCGGTCCAGGTTCGTGCTCGCACCCGTCTACCTCCTCGTGCTTTTATTACTCTATGTATTGTTACCAATCCGTAGAGTTACAAACAGAGGCGACACGGACCACGGCCGGACCCGTGCGGGCGGGCCCCGGTAGCATGTGCCCTGCCTCCATCAGATGCGGACAAAGCAGACGGGACACAGGAACACCATGCGGCTGGATCGTGTCGATGAGCGGATCATCGCGATACTCGGCGCGGACGCGCGGATGAGCTTCGCCGAGATCGGCGGGCAGGTCGGACTGAGCCCCTCGGCGGTCAAGCGCCGCGTGGACCGGCTGGTGGACTCCGGCGCCGTACGCGGGTTCACGGTGGTGGTGGAACCCCAGGCCGTCGGGTGGACCACCGAGGCGTTCATCGAGCTGTACTGCCGCGCCCGCACCTCGCCGGGAGAGATCCGGACCGGGCTGTCGGGGTACGCCGAGATCACCTCCGCGTACACGGTCACCGGGGACGCGGACGCCATCGTGCAGGTCCGGGCCCGCGACACCCACCACCTGGAGGAGGTCATCGAGCGGCTGGGCGCCGAGCCGTTCGTGGTGCGGACCAAGAGCACGCTGGTCCTGTCCCGCCTGGTGGACCAGCCGATCCTCGCCGGGACCGCCGACCTCCCCTGACCCCGCCGGAGAAAGCCGTGGAAGGCTTTCAGCGGGTGAAAAGGGCCGTTGTGGCCCCTCCGGACCACCGTGACGATGTGTTGTGGTTCACACCGACGTCACGGAGGGCACCCCGGCATGGATGGTCACCTGAGGGAACGCATCGACGCCAGCGCGATGACACGGTTCCAGTGGGGCACGGTCCTCATATGCTTGACTTCCTCCTCTTCCTGAAGGAAGAGGACTCCGACCAGGCCTGGCGGCCCGGTGGCGCTACGCGCCTCACAGCGCGCTGGTTCCTGCTTCACCGACATGGCACCCCAGAGGTCTCCGCAGGCTGGCACGGTTCACCCCGAAGGGCTAGTCCATCCGCGCACACGAGTGTTCCGGGCCGCGTTCACGTCCGCATGCGCCCTGTACCCGCACGCCACGCACCGGAACACCGATGGGCTCTCTCGGTTCTCCGACGCGACATGCCCGCACGGACGACAGGTCTGGGACGTGTACGCGGGGTTGACCTCCACAATCTGGGTACCGGTCCGCCGAGCGGCATTGACCACGGCCAGCTTGAACCCGTGCCACCCCTGGGCCAGGATCGCCCGGTTCAACCCCGCCTTCTGCCGCACATGAGTGCCCGGGGCGTCGACGGTGCCCTTCGCCGAGCGGGTCATGTTCGTGGTGTGGAGCTTCTCCAGCACCACGACCGCGTTCTTGGCACACAGCGTGTGCGCGGTCCGGGCGGCGAAATCAGCGCGCCGAGCCCGCACCCGCCCGGTCAGTTTCGACAGGGCAGCTTGGTCCTGGCCCGGTTGGCCGAGCCTTTGTGTTGGCGGGACAGGCGTCGGCGCAGACGGCGCTCGCGCTCGTGCTCCTTGGGGGTTTGAAAGGTGCGGTTGAACAGGGCGCCGTCGGAGGTGGCCACCGCCACCGCCACACCCCGGTCGATCCCCACCGCGCTGTCGGGGCGCTCACGCGCCTGGGGGGTGGTCTGGCCGTCCTCGCACAGGATCGACACGTACCAGTAAGCGCCGTCGCGGGAGACGGTGACCGAGCGGGCGGTGCCCTTCGGTGCGCGCGACCAGCGGACGCACCCACCCCAGCTTGGGCAGCTTCAGGCGCCCCCACTTGCGGCCCAGGCGTTGCACGATGACACGTGCTCCCGCGGGGAAGCGGAAGGAGGGCTTCCACCGGCCCTTGGCGCGCCAGCGCACATTGAACGTGCCATGGTCCCGGCACGCCCGGTCCAGGTCCCTGAGGGTCTGTTGCAGGATGTGCGAGGGGGCGGCCTTCAACCACTCCTCCTCGGTCTTGGCCTCAGCGAGCTGGCGGGCCTGGAGGTGGTAGCCGCAGAACGGCAGGTCCTGGCCGCGCTGCCACCGGCGCACGGCCTCACGGCGCTGGTGAAGGCCGGTGTTCCACACCGCCCGGCAGATATCGCCGTAGACCTGGCACAACCCGGCCTGCTCGCCGGTGGGCGCGAGCCGGTACCGAAACCCCGTCAACACGGTGTCACCACCTCCTTCCAGCGGACACCGAACCTAGCGGTGGCCTACGACATTCCGATGGGAGCGGCTGTCCCCGCCCTGAAGGACGGGGTCTGCGCCGCAAAGGAACCCGGGCGCGGAGAACGGCCCCGGCCGCACGTCGTCGTGCGGCCGGGGCCGTCGTCAGTACGCCCGGGACCACCCCGGGGCGCTCGTCCGGGTGCCCGAGGGGCTCAGTCCTCCGGAAGGGCGAGCGGGGCGAGCTCGTCGAACAGGTCGCCCGGGCCCGGGTTGCCCGGGTCGGTCCCACCGCCGAGGTGGTGGACCACGCCCCACACCGCGTTCAGCGCGGTCTGCACGGCGCCCTCGGCCCAGCCCGCCGTCCAGGACACGTCGTCACCGGCCAGGAACAGGCCGCGGTGGCGCTCCTCCAGCTCGTCCTGGTGGAAGTGCGTGAACAGGCGGCGCTGGTAGCGGTAGTGGCCCGGCAGGTTGGCCTTGAACGCGCCCATGAAGTAGGGCTCGTCCTCCCACGACACCGTCACCGGGTCGCCGGTGATGTGCGAGCGCACGTCCACGCCCGGGTAGATCTTGGACAGCGACGAGAGCATGACCTCCAGGCGCTCGTTGGCCGACAGCGGCAGCCACTTGAGCGAGTCGTCGCACCAGGTGTAGGACATGCAGATCGCCGCCGGGCCCTCCGGGTCGGAGCCCTCCAGCAGGTAGGTGCCCCGGGTCATGCGGTCGGTGAGCGTCATGCTCATGACGTCACGGCCGGTCTCGGGGTCCTTGTCCCGCCAGAACGCGCGGTCCACCGGCACGAACAGCTTCGAGGACTCCATGTAGTGGGTGCGCTCGATCGCCGTCCAGTGGTCGATGGGCAGCAGGTCCTCGTCGCAGTCGATCTTGGACAGCATCATCCAGCTCTGCGCGGTGAACACGGCCGCCGCGTAGGTACGGATGGAACCCGACGCGTCGGTGACCGTGATGTTCCCGGCCTGGGAGCCCTTGGACGCGGTGCGGCGCAGCGCGGTGACGGCCGGCCGGGGACCGCCCTCGTGCAGGGAGGCCAGGGTGGTGCCCTGCGCCCAGTGCACGAGCTTGTCCGGGGCGTCCTCCCACAGGCGCAGCGGCAGTTGCTCCACGCCGCCGACGATGCCCATGTGGTCGTCGTCCGCGCCGGTGTAGGTGACGCGCAGGATCTCCAGGATGGAGTTGGGGAAGTCGGTGTCCCAGCCGCCGGTGCCAAAGCCCACCTGGCCGAAGATCTCGCGGTGGCGGAAGGAGGCGAAGGCCGGGGACTCGCACAGGAAGCCGTAGAAGGTCTGGTTGTCGAGCCGGGCGACCAGCTCGTTCCAGATCTCCTTCTGGGTGTCCACGTCGCGCTCGCGGATGGCCTGCTGCATGCGGGTGTGCTGGGCCTGCTCCAGGGTCTCCTCCCAGGCGCGCGCCACCTCGCGGTAGACCTCGGGCAGGTCGTCGAGGGTGGTGGCGTAGTGGGACTTCCCCTTGAGGTCGACCACGGTGCTGGGGGTGGCCGGGGAGAGCGGGTTGGGGAAGGGCTCGGTCTCCAGGCCCACCCGGTCCGCGTAGTGCCAGAAGGCGGTGGAGGAGGGCGGGAAGCGCATGGCGCCCATCTCGGCGACCACGTCGTCGGGGCAGCCCGCGAGCTTCTCCGTGCGCAGCCGCCCGCCGATGCGGTCGGCCTCGTAGACGACCGGCTTGAGGCCCATCTTCATGAGCTCGTAGGCGGTGACGATCCCCGAAAGCCCGCCGCCGATGACGGCGACCTCGGTGCCGTGGCGCTCGGCCGGGACCTGCCCGAGTCCGGCGGGGTGCTCCAGGTAGGCGTCGTAGGCGAACGGGAAGTCCGGTCCGCACATGTTCAGCGGCGTGTCCCGCGTGGTTGCGGCACCGGCGGCCGTGGGCACGGCAGACGTCATCAGGCCCCTCCTTCACATGGGTGTCGTCCGGCGGAGTGCCGGTCGGTTGCGTGCGTGGTGCGAGTGGTGTTCGTGGTGTGTCCGGGGGTTTCCCGAAGCGCTGCTCGGGGCGCGGTCACACGGTGAGCGTCCGGTACAGGTCCGGGCGGCGGTCGTCCAGGTAGGACTGCTCCCGGCGGACGCGGGCGACCGCGTCCGGATCCACGTCGCCGACCAGGAGCTGCTCACCGGATCCGGCGCGCAGCGTCTCGGAGCCGTCGGGGGCGAGCAGGACGCTCCGGCCCGCGTAGCGCAGGTCGCCCTCGGTGTCGCAGCGGTTGACGTAGGCCAGGTGGAGCTGGTTCTCCAGGGCGCGCACGGGCACGATCCGCTCGGGGACCTCGGTGAAGGGGAGCATGAGCGCGGTGGGGACCACGAGGAGTTCGGTGCCTGCCAGGGCGTGGGCGCGCACGGTCTCGGGGAACTCGACGTCGTAGCAGGTCAGCAGGCCCACTCGGACTCCGCCGAGGTCGGCCTGGACGACCGGGTCGGCTCCCGCGGTGAAGGCGCCGCGGTCCAGGTCTCCGAACAGGTGGGTCTTGCGGTAGGTCGCCAGGCGGGTGCCGGCGGCGTCCACGAGCTGGACGGAGTTGTACACGGTGCCGTCGGCCCGCTCGGGGAAGCCGTGGACGATGGCGACGCCGGTGTCGGCGGCGATGGCGGCGACGGCTCCGCTGAGGGGGCCGTCAGCGGGCTCGGCGAGTGCGGCCAGGGCCTCGGGGCCGAGGTTGTAGCCGGTCAGCGACATCTCGGGGCCGACGAGCAGGCGGGCTCCGGCGTCGGCGGCGGCCTTGGCACGGCCTGAGAGCCGGTCGAGGGCGTCGGCGGTGTCGCCGCTGTGTCCGGTGCCCTGGTCCAGGGCCACGCGCAGGGGTCCGCGTGTCACGCCTCACCTCCTGTTTCCTCCGTCGCTGCCGGGCCGCGTCCACTCTAGGTGGGCGAAGGCGTCCGAACAGTGCGCCGAACCTGTGGAATCCCGCGTATTTTCGCTGCAACGTGGGATTTCGTTGCGCATCGCCACAGATCCGTGCGTACATCGGTGCGTACGAGCCCGTGGAGAACAAGCGAGGGGCCGGGGGAGGTTCCCCGGCCCCTCGCGCGCGTTCACGTGCCCGTCAGGAGCGGGTCCCGTCGACCGGCTCGGCGACCGGGTCCGCCGGGGCCGTCTCCAGCGCGGAGCGGCGCATGCTGTAGCCGAAGTAGATCGCCATGCCCACGGCCAGCCAGACCAGGAAGGCCGCCCACACGCTCAGCGACATGCTGAACATCAGGTAGGCGCAGGCGAGCACGCCCAGGACCGGGGTGACCGGGGAGCCGGGCACGCGGAAGGCGCGCGGCAGGTCGGGGCGGGTCCGGCGCAGCACCAGGACGGCCACGTTGACCAGTGCGAACGCGAAGAGCGTGCCGATGGCGGTGGCGTCGGCGAGCGGGCCGAGCGGGACCACGGCGGCGAGCACCGCGATGAGCAGGGAGGTGATGAGGGTGTTCGTACGCGGGGTGCCCTTGGCGTCCAGGGTGGAGAAGGCCTTGGGGATGAGCCCGTCGCGCGACATCGCGTAGAGGATGCGGGTCTGGCTGTACAGGACGACCAGGACGACGCTGGCCAGGGCCAGGACCGCGCCGGCGGCGAAGATGATCGCCCACACGGTGGTGCCGGTGACCTTGGTCAGGATGCCCGCCAGCGTGGTCTCGCCGTCGACGAAGCCGGTCCAGTCGAGCGCGCCGATCGCCGCGAAGGCGACCAGGCAGTAGATCGCCGTCACCAGGATCATCGAGAACATGATGGCGCGGGGCAGGTCGCGCTGCGGGTTCCTGGCCTCCTCGCTCGCCGTGGAGACCGAGTCGAAGCCGATGTAGGAGAAGAACAGCGTGGCGCCCGCGGCGCTGACACCGGCCATGCCCATCGGCATGAACGGGGCGAAGTTGCCGTCCTGGACGGCGGTGATCGCGATGGCCACGAACATGACCAGGATGACGACCTTGATCGCGACCATGACGGCGTTGACGCGGCTGCTCTCACGGACCCCGGCGAGCAGGGCGAACATGGACAGCACGACCACGATGGCGGCGGGCAGGTTGACCAGGCCGCCCTCCATCGGGCCGGCGAGCACGGCGCCCGGCAGGGACATGCCGGTGGTGAGGTGGAGGAGTTCGTTGATGTACTCGCCCCAGCCGACGCCGACGGCGGCGACCGACACGCCGTAGGTGAGCATGAGGCACCAGCCGCACACCCAGGCCATGAACTCGCCGATGGTGGCGTAGCTGTAGGAGTAGGCCGACCCGGAGGCGGGGATCATCCCGGCCATCTCGGCGTAGGCCAGCGCGGAGAACAGCGCGGTGACGCCGGCGAGCACGAACGACAGGATCACGGCGGGTCCGGCGACGGGCACGGCCTCGCCCAGCACGACGAAGATCCCGGTGCCGAGGGTGGCGCCGATGCCGATCATGGACAACTGCCAGAACCCCATGTGCCGCTGGAGGCCGGTGCCCTCACCGCCCTCCGTCTCGGCGATGAGCTTCTCGATCGGCTTGCGCCGGGTGAGACGCTCCCTCAGCGCGGGCACACCGCCCGGACTGCCGGGCCCGCGGGTACCCGCAGGGCTCTTCTGGTCCACCACGTGACTACTCCTCGTTCCTGTACATGGACACACCGATCCCCGGGAGAAGGAACGGTGGGGGGCGGAAAAGGTCGCCTCGTACCTGTGGCGACCTGAAAATGCCCTCAGCAACGGTAGCCGCGTTACCTACGTAACATGACCCACATTCGTTGCGTCTGTCGGAGGGAATCAGCACGATCGTGCGTTCCCGCGCAACATAACGCACGGTCCTGTGAGTGATGCCACACAAAGTCACCCTGGGTGACGCAAGCCGCTTCGGACAGCGAACACCGTGGTCAAAGACGTGCGGGGGGAGTCAGAGGGCGGGCCGGGCCGCGCCCGGCTCATCCGGAGGGAGGTGTTCGACCACGGCGTCCGGCCCCGGGCAGACCAGGGACTCCTGGCCGTCGGAGAAGCGCACCAGGTACGGCGGGTCGCCGTCCGGGCCGCGAACCTCGATGACCTCGCCCCTCCGGTCGGACCGGCCCACGTCGCCTCCGTGGACGAGTACTCGGTCCCCCACACTCGCCTGCATCCGCGTGTCCTTCCCCCGTGCGCTCGCGCCGCCTGCCACCCGGCGGACGAGGAAGGTCTTTTCCCAGCTCAGAGGTGTGCAAACAAGGCGAGCGCCCTCGGCGTACACGGTCGGGGGACCTGACGCGGGCAGCCACACGCCGGGCGCGGCGGAGGCCGACCGTTCCACCGCGTGCGGTCCCACCCCCGCGCACGCGAACGGCCGCGCCGGACCACAGGGGTCGGCGCGGCCGTTCGGAGCGGGTGGAGTGGTCAGCCGGCCACGGAGACGGTGGGCTCGCCCGACTCGGCCCCGGCCTCGCCCATCTCCTCGGCGATGCGCATGGCCTCCTCGATGAGGGTCTCCACGATCTGGGACTCGGGCACGGTCTTGATGACCTCGCCCTTGACGAAGATCTGGCCCTTGCCGTTGCCGGAGGCCACACCCAGGTCGGCGTCGCGCGCCTCGCCCGGACCGTTCACGACGCAGCCCATGACGGCCACGCGCAGGGGCACCTCCATGCCCTCCAGGCCCGCGGTGACCTCCTCGGCGAGCGTGTACACGTCCACCTGGGCCCGGCCGCAGCTCGGGCAGGACACGATCTCCAGGCCGCGCTCACGCAGACCCAGCGACTCCAGGATCTGGGCGCCGACCTTGACCTCCTCGGCGGGGGGCGCGGACAGGGACACGCGGATGGTGTCGCCGATGCCCTCCGAGAGCAGCGCGCCGAAGGCCACCGAGGACTTGATGGTGCCCTGGAAGGCCGGACCGGCCTCGGTCACGCCCAGGTGCAGCGGGTAGTCGCACGACTCGGACAGCAGCCGGTAGGCGTTGACCATGACCACGGGGTCGTTGTGCTTGACCGAGATCTTGATGTCGCGGAAGCCGTGCTCCTCGAACAGGGAGCACTCCCACAGCGCCGACTCGACCAGGGCCTCCGGGGTGGCCCTGCCGTACTTCTCCAGCAGGCGCTTGTCCAGCGAACCGGCGTTGACGCCGATGCGGATCGGCGTACCGGCCTCACCGGCCGCCTTGGCGATCTCGGCGACCTTGTCGTCGAACTTCTTGATGTTGCCCGGGTTGACGCGCACGGCCGCGCAGCCGGCCTCGATGGCCGCGAACACGTACTTGGGCTGGAAGTGGATGTCGGCGATCACCGGGATCTGCGACTTCTTGGCGATGATCGGCAGGGCTTCGGCGTCGTCGTTGGTGGGCACGGCCACGCGGACGATCTGGCAGCCCGAGGCGGTCAGCTCGGCGATCTGCTGGAGAGTCGCGTTGATGTCGGAGGTACGGGTGGTCGTCATCGACTGCACGGACACCGGGGCGTCCCCACCGACGGGGACGTTTCCGACCATGATCTGCCGCGTCTTGCGCCGGGTCGCCAGCGGGCGCGGCGGTGTGGCGGGAATACCGAGATCGACGGTCACGCTTGATTCACCTCGTCTACCGCCGGAGGGAGGGCGGCACTTGATTCGTCCGTTTCGGGAATGGGTGTCCGGCGCAGCGCACGGATGCGCGTCCGGGCGCCACCGTGCCCGGTGGCCTCGGCGACACCGTCGTTCCCGGATCGCGACTCCCAGGTTACCCGCCCCCGAGGGGGCGGCTCACCCCACGGGAGCGTGTCCGGAGACAGCGTGGACGACCGGTGTCAGCCGAAGAGCCGGACCGGGTTGAACAGGTCGGCCACCAGCAGGACCACGCTGAACACCAGGAAGCAGGCCACGACGACGTAGGCCACGGGTGTCAGCATCGCCACGTCCACCGGCGCGGGCTCGGGTCGGCGGAGCAGCCTGGCCCAGCCGCGCTTAACCCACTCCCAGAGGGCGCCGGCCATGTGCCCCCCGTCCAGCGGCAGGATCGGCAGCATGTTGAAGGCGAACAGGAAGAGGTTCACCCCGGCCAGGAGCTGGATCATGATCGCGGCGGTGTCCGCCACGGGCAGGCCCTGGGCCATGATCTCGCCGCCGATGCGGGAGATGCCGACGATGCCCACCGGGGAGTCCTGGGTGCGCTCCTCGCCGAGGAAGGCGGCGGCGAACACGTCGGGGACCTTGCTGGGCAGGGAGACGAGCGCGTCGAAGACACCGACCATCATGCCGCCCATCTCGGCGGCGGACTCGCCGAGGGTGAGCGGGGCGCGCTCGGTGGCGAAGACGATGCCGAGGAAGCCCACGGTCTCGGTCTCGTAGGCCCGGTAGCCCTGCTCGTCGTAGACGTAGTCGCCGTCGGCGTCGGTCTTGTAGACGATCTCGCCCTCGGCGTCGCGGGCCGGGAGCTTGTTCTCGACGATGTCGACGTCCAGCGGAACGCGCTCGCCGTCGCGCTCGACCACGATCTCGGTACTGCCCAGGGACTCGCGGATCTGCTGGTTGGCGGTGTGCCAGTCCGGGGTGGGCTCGCCGTCGATCGCGACGATGACGTCGCCGGGCCGGATCCCCGCCTCGGCGGCCGGGGTGGGCGGCGCGTCCTCGCAACTGGTGGCGGAGCTGCCGGCGGGCACCACGCACTCGCTGACCTGGCCGATCTGGGTGGTGCTCTGGGGCACGCCGATACCCATGAACAGCACGCCGAGCAGGATCGCGGCCAGGATGACGTTCATACCGGGTCCGGCGAACATCACGATGAGCCGCTTCCACGGCGCCCGCTGGTAGAACTGCCGGTCCTGGTCCTCGGGGGAGAGCTCGACGTGGGAGGCCTCGCGGGCGTCCTCGGCCATGGCCCGCCAGCGGGAGAGCTTGCGGGAACCGCCGTCGGCGGTCTGCCGGGCGGGCGGGAGCATCCCGACCATGCGCACGAACCCGCCCAGCGGGATCGCCTTGACGCCGTACTCGGTCTCACCCTTGCGAACGGACCACAGGGTCCTGCCGAAGCCCACCATGAACTCGGTGCACTTGACCCCGAACATCTTGGCCGTGGACATGTGCCCGAGCTCGTGCCAGGCGATCGAGAACAGCAGGCCGAAAACGAACAGGACGATCCCGATCACGGTCATCAGAGCGACCATGCATCTCTCCTCAAGGCGGTGTCAGACCCGGCGTGCGAGCAGCTCTCCCGCACGCGCGCGGGCCCAGGTGTCAGCGGCGTACACGTCGTCCAGGCTCAGTTCCCCGCTGTGGTGGGACGCTCCCCCGGGACGGTCCGTTCGTTGGTGCTCCGAGACTACCTGGGAGACGGTGTCCATGATCGCCGGAAACGCGAGGTTTCCCCGGAGGAAGGCGTCGACCGCCTCCTCGTTGGCCGCGTTGTAGACCGCGGGCGCCGTCCCACCCGCCGCGCCGACCTCGGAGGCCAGGCGGACGGCGGGGAACGCCTCGTGGTCCAGGGGCTCGAAGGTCCAGGTCTGGGCGCGGGTCCAGTCCATGCCCGGCGCCGCGTCGGGCACCCTGTCGGGCGCACCGAGCCCGTAGGCGATGGGGATCATCATGCTGGGCGGGCTGGCCTTGGCGATGGTGGAACCGTCCACGTACTCGACCATGGAGTGGACGATCGACTGCGGGTGGACGACCACGTCGATCCGGTCGAAGGGCACGTCGAACAGCAGGTTGGCCTCGATGACCTCCAGCCCCTTGTTGACCAGGGTGGCGGAGTTCACGGTGATGACGGGCCCCATGGTCCAGGTGGGGTGGTCGAGGGCCTCGGCCGGGGTGACGGAGGCCAGCTCGTCCCGCCCCCTGCCGCGGAAGGGGCCGCCGCTGGCGGTGACGACGAGGCGCCGCACCTCGTCGCGGCGGGCGTACACGTGCCCCTGTGCGGGGCTGGCGAGCTCGTCCTCGGGCAGGTGGGGGAAGCACTGGGCGATGGCGAAGTGCTCGGAGTCGACGGGGACGATCTGGCCCGGCCGGGCCAGGCCGCGCACGAGCGGCCCGCCGATGATGAGGGACTCCTTGTTGGCCAGGGCGAGGGTGCTCCCGGCGCGCAGCGCGGCGAGGGTGGACTCCAGGCCCAGGGCGCCCGTGATGCCGTTGAGGACGACGTCGCACTCGCTCCCGGCGAGTTCGGCGACCCCCTCGGGCCCGGCCAGGACGGTGGCACGGCTGCCGTGTTCGTCCAGGGAGCGCGAGAGTTCGGCGGCGCGGCCGGGGTCGGCGACGGCGACCAGTTCGACGTCGAGTTCGGCGGCCTGCTTGGCGAGCAGGTCCGCGCGCCCGCCGCCCGCCGCCAGACCCGTCACGCGGAAGCGGCGGGGGTTGCGCTGGACGATGTCGACGGCCTGGGTCCCGATCGAGCCGGTGGAACCGAGGATCACTACTGTTCGCTGCTGTTCATCTCGCACGGTTCCATTGTTCCGCACCGGGGGGACCGCGCCGGAGCCCGGAGGAGGCCGCGCCGGGAACACGGAGTGCGTCCCTCCCCGGAGCGGGGCACGGGCGGACGGACCGGAGGTCTTCCGGGTCCGGCGCCGCCGGAGCGGCCTCACCAGGCACTTCCCCGGTTCGGGGATGAGGGGCCGCGCTCCCGGGTGTCACCGGGTCTTTACAACCGGTGTCCGCTGACCTAACTTGACCGGTGAGTAAGTTACCCCACGGTTAAGCAAGCCCCCTGCCCCCGCATCCCGCCGGTCCGACCGGACACGGCCGGCCCATCCCGATGGCGAGACGGCGCGACGACCCATCGGTCCCCTCCCCCAGCCCCCGAGGTTCCCGCCATGCGTCATACCAGGAAAGCCCCCGCTCCCCCAGGATCCGGCCCCGTCTTCGCGGTGGGCGGGCCCGGATCCGGACTCCGCGCCTCCGTGCGGCTCCTGCCCCGCCTGCTGTCCTGCGTCCTCACGGCCGTGGTCGCCGCCGCGGTGCTCACTCCCGCTCCGGTCGCCGCCGGCACCGTCGGCGCCACCATCGGCTACGAGACCATCGTCAGCCATGACGGCACCGAGCTGAGGGCCAAGGTCATCACCCCCACCGGCGTGGAGGGCCCGCACCCGCTGCTGGTCATGCCCTCGGCCTGGGGCACGCCCCACCTCCTCTACGTCGGCGCCGCCGCCAGGCTGGCGCACGAGTCCGGGTACCAGGTCGTCGCCTACACCTCGCGCGGCTTCTGGGACTCCGGCGGCGAGATCGAGGTCGCCGGCCCCGAGGACCGCGCCGACGCCAGTGCCGTCATCGACTGGGCGCTGGAGAACACCGACGCCGACCCCGACCGCATCGGCATGGCCGGGATCTCCTACGGCGGCGGCATCAGCCTGCTGACCGCCGCCGAGGACGACCGGGTCCGGGCCGTGGCATCGCTGAGCGGCTGGGCCGACCTGGCCGCCTCGCTGTACCCCGGCGAGACCGTCGACACGCAGTCGGCCGAGCTGCTCCTGCTCGCCGGACACCTCACCGGCGACCCCGGTGAGGCGCTCACCGAGGTCGGTACCGAGTACCGGCGCGGCAACATCCAGCCCGCCCTGGACATCGCCCCCGACCGGTCCGCGGCCACCAAGGTCGACGCCATCAACGCCAACGGCACGGCCGTGATGATGGCCCACGCATGGAACGACGGCATCTTCCCCGTCGGCCACATCACCGACTTCTACGAGGAGCTGGAGGTCCCCAAGCGGCTGATGCTCTCCCCCGGCGACCACGCCACCCAGGAGCTGTTCGGCGCCGCCGGACTGCCCAACGAGGTCTGGGAGGCCCTGGGCGACTGGTTCGACCACCACCTCCGGGGCCAGGACAACGAGACGGACACCGGGGGTCCCGTGCACGTGAAGCCCAACAACGGGCGCGGAGACTGGACCTCGCACGCCGACTGGCCCTCGGTGACCGGCGACGCCGAGCGGTACTACCTGGCCGAGCCGAGCACCGACTGGTTCCGCTGGCGGAGCAGCGGCGCCATGGAGGCCGAGCCCTCCACCGGCTGGAGCCACGGCTTCCGGACCGGGATCGGCACCTCCGCCGAGAGCGGCACGGTGATGGTCTCCGGAGCGCTCCAGCAGTTCTTCGACATCCCGACCGGGGTGCTGCTGCCGACCGTGGACCGCTACCGGGCGGCCGTGTGGACCGGTCCCGCCTACCCCGACGGGGTGCGCGTGGCGGGTACGCCGGAGGTCACCCTCACGCTCACGCCGACCGCGAAGGACCAGTCGGTGTACGTGTACCTGTACGCGGTCGACGGCGACGGGACGGGCTCCCTGCTCTCACACGCTCCCCGCACCCTGCGGGACGCCGTCCCCGGCGAGCCGGTCACGGTGGACGCCGAACTGGCCCCGGTGGTGTGGGACGTGCCCGCGGGACACCGCCTGGCCGTGGTGGTGGACAGCCGGGACGCCCGCTACCGAAACGAGAGCGACATCGGAGACCGGGTGCGCGTGACCTCCCCCGAGGACGCGCCCGCCCTGGTCACGGTGCCGTTCGCCTGAGCGGTGTCCGGGGCGCGCGCCAACTCCCGCGGCGTCCGTCCCGGGCACCTCCGGCCGTCTCCGGCGGGACCCCCGCGCCGGAGGCGGCCCCTTCTGCCCCTCAGATCCGCGACACAAACATGAAGTAGCAGTATAGTTACTCTGAGTGTGCGAGGATGCTGGTCATGACCTCGTCCACCACACACAAGATCCTCGCCCCCCTGGCCGCCGCGGCGGTCGCGCTGGGGGGCCTCGCCCTCGCCGACAAGCTCCCCGCGCCCGCCTCCGCCGTCACCCAGGCAGTGCACACGGCGTACTCCCCCGGGTCGACGACCACACGGGACCGCGAAGAGCTGTCGCACGTGGAAGGGGTCTCCCACCAGGCGGCCGCGGTGACCGGTGCCGCGAGCCAGGCCGTCCTGGACTACTGGACCGAAGAGCGCATGGCCGCCGCCAAACCCATCACCAGCATGCTGGAGGGGACCCTCCCACTGGCGGGAGAGGACCCGTCCTCCGGCGGTGGAGTCGAGCACCAGGCCTCGCCGCGCTCCGACAGCACGGGTGAGCGCTGGCCCGCGGACGGCCTGGTCACCAGGACCACCGGCAAGGTCTACCTGACCATGGACGGGCGCGACTTCACCTGCACGGCGTCGGTCGTGGACTCCGCGAACAGGAGCACGCTGGTCACCGCCGGGCACTGCGCCAAGGACGGCAGGGGGTCCTGGGCGCGCAACTGGACCTTCGTGCCCGCCTACTCGGACGGGGACAGCCCGTACGGCAGGTTCACCGCCAGCGACATGCTGGTGGCGCCCCAGTGGTCGCGCCAGGCCGACGACAGCTACGACTTCGCCATGGTGGTGGTCAACACCGACGACGGCACGTCCGTGCAGGACCGGGTCGGCTCCCAGCGGATCGCGTTCGGCTCCTGGACGGAGGAGAAGGTGCGCGAGGGAGTGCAGGTGTACGCCTTCGGGTACCCGTCGTCGTCGCCGTACAGGGGCGAGCACCTGCACTACTGCTCGGGCCGTACCACCCCCGACACCGGCGGCACCACCGCCAACGGAGTGCACTGCGACATGACCCAGGGCTCCAGCGGCGGCCCCTGGTTCACCGGCTTCGACACCCGGACCGGCAGGGGGACGATCTCCTCGGTGGTCAGTTTCAAGTACGCCGACGACCGCCACACCCAGTACGGCCCCCGGTTCGGCGAGGCGGCGCGCAAGCTCTACGACCGCGCGTCCCGGCTGTAGGCGGCGACCGGAGAGGTGCCGCCGGCCCGCCTCTTCCGTACCGTGGTCTTGTACTCGTAGCGGGGTTCGACGCTCCGGGCACGCTACGAGTACAAGACCACCGAGGTCCGGGGCCCTCCCGTCACACCGGTGACGCTTCAGGCCGGCCCGCTACAGGGCGATGCCGGTGAGCACCATGACCCGCTCGTAGGACAGGTCGGTCATGGCGGCGCGCACGCCCTCCTTGCCCACACCGGACCCCTTGACGCCGCCGTAGGGCATCTGGTCGGCACGGAAGCTGGGCACGTCGCCGATCACCACGCCGCCGACCTCCAGCTCGCGGTGGGCGCGGAACGCGGTGGGCAGGTCACGGGTGAACACGCCCGCCTGGAGGCCGAAGTCGCTGTCGTTGACCGCGGCGAAGGCCGCGTCGACGTCGGCCGCCCGCTGGAGGACCAGCACCGGGCCGAAGACCTCCTCGCGCACCACCCGGGCGTCGGCCGGCACGTCGGCGAGCACGGTCGGCGCCACAGTGACCCCGTCGCGGGTGCCGCCGGTCAGGAGTTCGGCCCCGGCGGTGACGGCCTCGTCGATCCACTCGGCCACGCGCTCGGCCGCGGCCTCCTCCACGAGCGGGCCCACGTCGGTGTCAGGGTCGGCGGGGTCACCCGTGCCGAGGGCCTCCACCCGCTCCACCAGGCGCGGCACGAACGCGTCGTAGACAGAGTCCTCGACGATGACGCGCTGCACGCCGATGCACACCTGCCCCGCCTGGTTGTTGCCGAACAGCGCCACCCGCTGAGCCGCCCAGTCCAGGTCGGCGTCGGAGAGCACCACGGCCGCGGCGTTGCCGCCCAGCTCCAGGGTGACGTGCTTGCGCGGGGCCAGCTCCGGCAGCTTCCAGCCGAACGGGCCGCCGGTGAAGGAGATGACGGGCAGGCGCTCGTCGGTGATCAGCGAGGCGGCGCGGTCGTTGGGCATGGGCAGCACCGACACCATGCCGCCGGGCAGGTCCGTCTCGGCGATGATCTCGCCCAGGATCAGTGCGGTCATCGGGGTGGTGGGCGCGGGCTTGAGGATGACGGGGGCGCCGACGGCAAGGGCCGGGGCGACCTTGTGGGCGACCAGGTTGAGGGGGAAGTTGAACGGGGAGATGCCCAGGACCGGCCCCTTGGGGACGCGCCGGACCACGGCCATGCGCCCGGTACCGCCGGGGTCGGTGTCCAGGCGCTGGAGCTCCCCGCTGTCACGGCGGGCCTCCTCGGCCGCCCAGCGGAACACGGACACGGCGCGTCCGGCCTCGGCCCGGGCCCACTTGATCGGCTTGCCGCTCTCGGCGGTGATGGTGCGGGCGATCTCCTCGGCGCGCTCGCCGATACGCCGTGAGACGTGGCCGAGGGCGTCGGCCCGCGTGTGGGCGGGCAGGGCGGCGGCCTCGTCGGCGACCGCGTGCGCGGCGGCCACGGCCTGCTCGATCTGCTCGACGGTGGGGACGGAGACCGTACCCGCGTCCTCGCCGGTGTAGGGGTTGACGACGGTGATCTCGGTGTCGCCGGTCGCGGCGGTGCCGGCCAGCCAGAACGGACGCGTAGACATGACCGTGACGCTAGTGCGCCGTCTCCCCGGACGTCTTGTCCAGATATGCCAATCCCCGCTCGGTGGTTGGCCACGGTGGAGCAACCGCCGCCGTGGGAAGTCCTCCGGCGGAGCACCGGTCCCTCCCGCGCGCGGCCCCTCTCCCCGGCCACGCGGGCGGAGTACGGCGCGGCCCGCGAAGTAGTACCTTGAGGACCACCAGTCCCGGGACCGGATGCGCGAGCACCCGGAGGGAACGGGTCCGCGGCCGCGCTTTCCCGCCGCGGACCCGAAGGCCCGGCCGGGATCTTTGGTCGACCGACTGGCGTCGGCGGGCTCCTTCGTCCAGAGTGGTCAGGAGGGCTCTGCCAGTGTGTTCGGCCGGACCCTCGGGTCCACCGCCGCCGACGGGAGCCCGGGAGTGCTCATTGCCGCTTGTCTATCGCACACTCGTCGCAGTCCCGGAACACGACGGCGATCTGGTCGCCGCCACCTCCACGGTCCTGTCCCGGTGGCTGAGCAAGCGCGGGAACTCGGGTGCGCGGGTGGACTTCGCGGCTTCGGGCCGCTTCGAGCTGAGCAACCGCTCCCGCGCGCTGGTCGTCCGGCACGACAACCCCGACGAGGGCCTGTCCTTCCTGCGGCTGACCACGGAGTCCGACAAACCGGACGGCACGTGGCGGACCATCGCCACCGTGGTCGTGGACCCCGAGCTGTCCCCGTGGCAGTACGCGTGGATCGACATGACCGTGGACCCGGCCGCCTCCGACCGGTTCGGCGCCGAGTCGCCCCGGTTGGACGTCATGCCGCCCGAGGCGGCCCGCATGCTCCTGGACACCGTGAACGGCCATGACGGCGACCACCCCCTGCCGCCCACGCCCAAGATCGTGCGCGGGCGCGACGACTCCCTCGTCGACACGCTCGTGGCCACGATCCGCGATCCCCGGAGGCGCATGGCGGTGGTGGCCACCGGCTCCCCCCGGGACGTCACCGTCGCCGACTGGCGGATCGCCATGGCCGGCGCGCTGTCCCGGTGCACCGGCATGTGCGCCGGGTACGTGCTCGACGCCGCCGCCCAGGAACGCGTCGGCGCCCTGCTGCCCCGGAGCCTGGACGTGCCGTCCGGCGGGGTGCGCACGTTCTTACCCCGGGTGGACCTGCTCGACGAGGAGGACGCGGCGCGCCACCCCCGGATGAGCCCCACCACGCTCGACACCGCCCGCGACGGAGAGCGCATCCGCAACTGGGTGGGCTCCGCCCTGTCGCGGCGGGTCCGCGACAACGCGCTGGAGGTGTGCCTGCCCGATCCGCTCCAGGCGGTGGACGCCTTCCTGGTCGAGGAGACCGACGACGTGCGGCAGACCCCGTGGGGCAGCGGCACGGCCGCCTGGCCCCGGGCGGTCCCGCCCGGGGCCAGGGGTCCGGCCGTCGCCCACCGCTCGGCGCAGGGACCGGCCGACACCTCCTCCCGCCAGGAGCGCGAGGCGCTGGAGCAGCAGACCCAGCGGCTGCGCGATGAGGTCACCCGGCTCGGCACGCGGATCAACGAGCTCTCCGAGGAGCGCCAGGAACTCCTGGCCGAGACCGCCGACCTGGGCGAGGAGCTCGACACCGCCCGGGACCAGTTGCGCGCCGCCCGCTACGAGGCCCGCTGGCTGCGCGAGCAGGCGCGCGAGGCCGGGCTGTTCCGGCTGGCCGCGGCGCCCGCGCCCCGCGACCCTCAGCAGCGGCCGCCCGCGAGCGTGAGCGAGCTCCTGGAGCGGATCACCGACGACTCCGTGCTGCCGCACCTGTACTTCACCATCGAGGACCAGACGGTGTACGAGCTGTCCGACAGCCGCAAGGAGTCCCTGTGGGTCACCCGCGCCTGGGAGGCGCTGCTGGCCCTGAACGACTACGCCCGCTACCAGTTCGACAACCCGGGCAGCGGGCTGGGCTTCCACTCCTATCTGAGGGAGACGCCCGACGGGTACCAGGTGATCCCCGTCAAGCGGCTGGCCTCCCAGGAGTCGGACTACGTGCGCAACCGGGGCAAGCTCAACGACAAGCGCCTCTTCCGGGTCCCCGAGGAGGTCGAGCCCAGCGGACGGGTGCCCATGTACGCGCACATCAAGCTCGACATCGAGTACGGGATCTGTCCGAGGCTGTACTTCTACCCGCACCTGGGACCGAACACCACCAACCGCGTGTACATCGGCTACCTGGGCCGCCACCTGCCCGTACAGCAGTCGAACTGACTCCGCGTACCCTGGTCGCCGTGACGGGAACGAGTACTCAGGCACCGACCGCCCTCGCCGAGGCGCTGTGGCGCGAGCGCGCCGACCGGCACGGGCGCCGCGTGGACGCGCTGGTCGCCGACCACCTGCGGCGCCGCCGGGAGGGCGTGCGCCACCCGGTGGAGGACTTCCTGTTCACCTACTACAACCTCAAGCCCGCCCAGTTGCGGCGCTGGCACCCGGGTGTGGGGACGGTGCTGCTGGGCGGTGGCGCCCGCGCCCGCCTGGACGAGCGGTTCTACACGGAACTGCCCGGCGGTGCGGTGGGCCTGGACACCGGGGCGTTCCTGGCGGCCCGGCCGGTACTGGACTTCGTGGAGCGGCTGCTGTCTTCGGTCGCCTCGCGTCCCGCCCACCTGGGCTGCTTCGGGCTGCACGAGTGGGCGATGGTGTACCGGACCGAGGAGGTACGGCACGGGCAGGTGCCGCTGCGGCTGGGCCACGAGGGCACCGACCGGGTGGTGGAGTCGCACCGGATCCAGTGCTCGCACTTCGACGCGTTCCGGTTCTTCACCGGGCCCGCGCGCCCGCTCAACACCCTGCGGCCCACCAGGGAGCGGCAGGCCGAACTGGACCAGCCGGGGTGCCTGCACGCCAACATGGACCTGTACAAGTGGGCGTACAAGCTCACCCCCGCGGTCCCCTCGGAGCTGGTGGTGGACTGCTTCGAGTTCTCACGGGAGATCCGGACGCTGGACATGCGCGCCTCCCCCTACGACCTGACGGAGTGGGGGTACGAGCCGGTGCGGATCGAGACCGCGGAGGGCAAGGCCGCGTACATGGAGGCGCAGCGGGACTTCGCCGAGCGCGGCGCGGCGCTGCGTGAGCGCCTGCTCGGCGTGTGCCGGGCCCTACGCGCCGCCTGAGCGTCCGACGGGGACCGCGTGCGCGCGGGTGCGTCCGTGCCTCCCGTTCGCCGGCGGACGGGGCCGAGGCCGCGGGGGCTACGGCAGGGGGAGGCGGTGGCGGTTGGCGGACACCCAGCGGTAGGCGGCCCGGTTGAGCACGCGCAGCAGCGGAAAGCGCGCCAGGCGGCCCAGCGGCCGGGTGAGGGGCCGCCCGTGGAGCAGGAGCTCGGCGACGGCGTCGCCGCCCGAGAAGCGGCGCCCGTCCGCGTACACGAACCAGGCGCTGGCGTCGGTCTGCTCCGGGGTCAGGCCCGCCGAGTCGAGGTCGAAGTCCTGCCAGGCCACGAAGCGGCTGCGCACGCGCAGCCGGTCGCGGGCGAGGACGACCGAACGCCTGCAGAAACCGCAGTCCCGGTCGTACAGGAACGCCCCGGTGCCCGGGACGGTGTCCAGTGAAGGCCTCATGCCACCATCGTGCCCGGCGCCGGACGGTTTCTCCCGGCCCTCCCCGGTGTTTCTCCGGTCCACCGGGAGCGGTCCCGGTCCCCCACCGGTTCCACCTGCTGTTCCGTGGCCCGGCGTGGGCAACGGCACAGCCGTCGCCGTGCGGGTACCGGAGCCGCGCGGGCGTGGAAACGCGCGGGACCGGACGCACAGAAGGGGGCGGCCGCGATCGTGGCCGCCCCCTCATGACTGGCGGTTCCTACTCCTGCGCGTCGGCGCCCTTGCGCTTGCGGGTGAAGTAGACGGCCGCGCCACCGCCGGCGACGGCGACGGCTCCGGCGGCCACCAGGGCGGTCAGGGCCGCACCGGTCACGGGAAGGCTGGGAGCGGCCTCCTCGTCGGCCGGGGCCTTCCCGTCATCGGCCTCGGGAGCGTCGGGGCCGGGCGTCGGCTCGGTCGCGCCGTCGGCCTCCTCGGGAACGGTCGGCTCCTCCGGGTCGACCGGACCGGCCGGGTCCGTCGGGTCGGGGGACTCGCCCGGGGTCTCCTCCTCGCCCGGAGGCGTGGTGGGCTCCTCGCCGGGGGTCTCCTCGGGGGTGGTCGGCTTCGGGTCCTTCGGGTCCTCCGGGTCCTCGCACCTGACCTTGAAGACCTTGTGCTTCTCGTTCTTGGTGTTCTCCCAGTAGAGCTTGTACTGGCCGTCGGGGAGGTCGAGGACCTCGGTGGTGCCCGCACCCTCGTCGTTCAGGGTGATGGCGCCCTCCAGCACGGGCTCCTTCGACCAGCCGCCCTCCTCAAGCTTGATCACGATCTCCCAGGCGGCCTCCTGGGCACTGTCGAAGTTGAAGGCGGTGAGCTGGAAGTCGCAGACCTTGGGGATGTTGCTGTTGTCCTCGTCGGGGGTTCCCGGGTTGTGGACCTTGATGGTTCCGTTGTCACCGGGAGTACCGGGGCCGGGGCTGGCGAACGCCGTGGAGGCGCCGCCGAGAACGGTGCCCGCGACCAGTGCGGCACCGAGCAGGAGACGGGCACCGAACGCGCCCGTACCAGGGTTGGGGGACAAGGGGACTCCTGTTGGTAGAGATGCCCGCGGGGGCTGGGCGGGCTCACGTTAAAGCGCGAGTCAAACTTATCTTCCTTCCCCCCTCCCCGCACCGGTACACGCATCACAGATCGTCAAAGAAACATCGGTTCCCACCTGCCTTTCCCTCCCGCCTCCCCGCCGGGTCAGACCGCCACGGCCACGCTCCACGCCATCAGGGAGCCGAGCGTCAGGGAGAACACCACCGACAGGACGAACACCGACACGTGCGGCCGGCGCCGTCCCCCGGCCCCGGCCCGGAGGACGTGCCACACGCCGACGGTGATCCCCGCGGCCGCCAGGCCCGCGCACAGCGCCCACAGGACCGTCGGAGCCGCCGCCCAGTCGCCCCAGCGCCGCCCCGCGGCCGGCCAGGCCGTGGATCCCAGGGACAGGGACAGGGCCAGGGACCGCAGCCGTTCCAGCAGGCGCCGGGCGATCCGGGTGCGGTGGCGCAGTAGGAGGGAGATCAGCAGCATGAGCGGAGACACCACCATCGGGAGAGTCGTCACCGGATCGGACGCGGTGGTCGGGACCGGGGTTCCGGTCGTGGCCGGGGGCCGGTGGCCTGGGTCGGGGACGGCCGAAAGCCGTGTCCCCAGGCTGTCGCGGGCGGCGTCCCGGCGGAAGTCGCCGCTGTCACCTGTGGACCGTGAGGATTCGGCGGCTTCGGGATGACACGTGTCATGGCCATCGCCCGCACGCTGCGCCGACGGCCGGCCGGACGGGCTCCCCCGCGCCCCGACGACTACGGGTCCACCGCCTCGCGCACCGCCCCCGCCGACGTCCTGGACCGCCGCACCGGCAACAGCGAGCGCAACATCCAGGAACTGGCCGACTACCTGCACGGGCGCGGCGGGTTCCGGCGGTGACGGAGGAGACCTCCGGGGGCCTGCGGCGGGTCCTGGCGCTGATCGGGCCGACCGGTACGGGCAGGCGCCGGCCGGGGTCGGCCCCCTCGTCGGGAGGCGTCCCGGCCTCTCGGCGGTCCGGCGGCCCAAGGCGGGCCGCCGCGCGGTGGCCCTCTCCCGTGCGGCGGGGGCGGCCGCCCTGGCTCGGACGGCCGCCCCCGCCGGCGGGTTCAGCCGGCGCCGTGCACGATGCGCTCGGCCATCTCCTCGTTGGGCCGGATCTCACCGGAGAGGATCTGTTCGGCGTAGTGGCAGGCCACCCGGTGGGTGCCGCCCCCGGCGGCGTCCCCGACCGGGCGCAGTTCGGGCCGCTCGGTATCGCACCGCTCCTCCTGCCGCCACGGGCAGCGGGTGTGGAACCGGCACCCCGTCGGCGGGTCGGCGGGTGAGGGCAGGTCCCCTGCGAGCAGGATGCGCTCGCGGGTGTCCTCCACCCGCGGGTCCGGGACCGGCACCGCCGACATCAGCGACCGCGTGTACGGGTGCATCGGCGTCTCGTACAGGTCGTCGCCGGAGGCCTCCTCCACCAGCCCGCCCAGGTACATCACTCCGACCACGTCGCTGACGTGGCGGACCACCGCCAGGTCGTGCGCGATCACCAGGTAGGTCAGTCCCAGCTCGCCCTGCAGCTTCTCCAGCAGGTTGAGCACCTGGGCCTGGATCGACACGTCCAGCGCCGACACCGGTTCGTCGCAGATGATCAGGTCGGGCTCCAGCACCAGCGCGCGGGCGATGCCGATGCGCTGGCGCTGCCCTCCGGAGAACTCGTGCGGGTAGCGGGTGAGCGCCTTCGCCGACAGGCCCACCCTCTCCAGGGCCTCGACCACGCGCCTGCGCTGGTCCTCCAGCACCAGGGCGCGCCGCTTCCGGCCCTCCGGCGGCCCCTCCCCCTCGGCGGGTCCGCCGATCCCGTGGGTCTGTAGGCCCTCCAGGAGGATGGAGCCGATGTTCTGCCGGGGGTTGAGGCTGCCCAGGGGGTCCTGGAACACCATCTGGAGGTTCTTGCGCTCGCGGCGCATCGACTCGCCGTCCAGCCCGGCCAGGTCCCGGCCGTCGAAGAGCACCTCGCCCTCGGTGATGTCCACCAGCCGCAGCACGGCCCGGCCCAGGGTGGTCTTGCCGCATCCGGACTCGCCGACCAGGCCGTAGGTCTGGCCCTTCCGGATCTGCAGGCTCACTCCGTCGACCGCGCGCACGTGGCCGACGGTGCGGTCGAAGAGCACACCCCGACGGATGGGGAAGTGCACCTTGAGGTCGTTGATCCGCAGCAGGCTCATCCCTGCGCCTCCTCGTCTTCGCCGACCGCGGCCGGGCTCTCCGGCGCGGACCGGTCCGCCGTGTCCGCGCCGCGGACGGGGTTGACGCACCGGTGCACGTGCTCCGCCGCGGCGCCGGTGCTCCCGCCGCCGCCCTCCACACCGGCGGCGGCGCCCACCGCCACGAGGTCCGGCGGCCCCTGCAGGCACTCCATCGTGTAGTGGTCGCAGCGGGGCGCGAACGCGCAGCCCCGCGTCCATGCGATGTTGTCGTTGATCGATCCCCGGATGGGGGTGAGCGGCTCTCCCCGTGGGGCGTCCAACCGGGGGATGGAGCCCAGCAGGCCGACCGTGTAGGGGTGGGTGGGCTGGGCGAACAGCGGCGCGCGCGGCGCCTTCTCCACCGCCCGGCCCGCGTACAGGACGTTGATGTCGTCGCACAGCCCGGCGACCACGCCCAGGTCGTGGGTGATCATCAGCAGGGCGGTGCCCTCCTCGGTGACCAGGTTCTTGAGCAGCTCCAGGATCTGCGCCTGGATGGTGACGTCCAGGGCGGTGGTGGGCTCGTCGGCGATCATCACGCGGGGCCGGCAGGCCACCGCCATGGCGATGAGCGCGCGCTGGCGCATGCCGCCCGACAACTGGTGCGGGTACTCGCGCAGCCGCCGCTCCGGGTCGGGGATGCCCACCCGGTCCAGCAGTTCGGCGGCCTCCTTGGCGGCGGCCGACCCGCGCATGCCCCGGTGCCTGCGGAGGATCTCGGTGACCTGGCGGCCGATGGGCACCACGGGGTTGAGGGAGCTGAGCGGGTCCTGGAAGATCATCGCCATCTGCGAGCCGCGCAGGTCGCGCATGCGCCTCTGCGACAGCTTCAGCAGGTCGGCCGTCCCCCCGGGCACCTGCATGACGGCGCTGCCGCCGACGCGTACCCCCCGGTCGGGGAGCAGGCCCATGAGGGCGAGCGAGGTGACGCTCTTGCCGCAGCCGGACTCGCCGACCAGGCCGGTCACCCGCCCCTCCTCCAGGGTGAAGGACACCCCGTCCACGGCCCGCACCTCGTCGGAGCCGTGTCCGCCGAACACCACGGACAGCTCGTCCACCGCGAGCAGCGGCGTGCTGGAACTCATGGTCACTTCCTCAGCTTGGGGTCGAGTGCCTCCCGCATCGCCTCACCCAGCAGGGTGAAGCCCAGGGCGGTGACGATGATGGCCAGCGCCGGGTACACGGCCAACTGCGGCGCGCTGGACAGGAACCGCTGTGCGTCGGCGAGCATGGTCCCCCACTCGGGGAAGGCCGGGTCCGGGTTGCCCAGGCCCAGGTAGGACAGGGCCGCCGCGTCGATGATGGCGGTGGCCAGGGTGAGCGTGGACTGCACGATCACCGGGCCGAGCGAGTTGGGCAGGATGTGCACGAGCGCGATCCTGTGCTTGCGCACGCCCAGAGCGCGGGCGGCCAGCACGTAGTCGCGGCTGCCCTGGGAGAGCATCGCGCCGCGCAGGAGGCGCGCGAAGATCGGGACCTGGGCGACGCCGACCGCGATCATGACCGTGGTGAGGCTGGGGCCGACGAGGGCGGCGACGGTGACCGCGAGCAGCAGGGTGGGCAGCGCCAGCATCATGTCGATGACGCGCATGACGAGGTTGTCGACCTGGCGCCCCCACCGGCCGCCCAGGACCGCCGCGGCCCCGGCCGCGCCGCCGAGCAGCGCGCCGACGCCGAAGCCGACCAGGGTGGCGACCACGCCGACCAGGAGGGTCTGGCGCGCGCCGATCACCATCCGGGAGAACTGGTCGCGGCCGAGGTTGTCCAGGCCGAGCCAGTTCTCGGCGCGCGGGCCGACGAACACGCTGCGGTTGGGAAAGACCTCGTCGCCCCATGTCTGGGCCACGGGCTCGTACGGGGCGATGACCGGCGAGAACAGGGCCACGACGACGAACACCGCGACGATGACGGCGCCGGTGATGGCCATGGGACTGCGGCGCATGCGGTCGAACGCGGTGCGCCAGACCCCTGCGCCGTGCCCGCCCTCCTCGCGGCGGCCCATGAGTTCGGCGAGCCGGTCGACCTTGGCCGCCCTGCGCCCCAGCAGGGGCGTGTGCCCGTCACGGGAGTCCGCGGGCTCCGGGGCCTTCGTGCCCTCCCTGGATTCGGACCGGTTCTGGGAGCTCGGTGTCGTCGGCATCACTGGGCCCGCACTCTCGGGTCGAGGAGGCTGTAGGAGATGTCCACCAGCAGGTTGATGAACACGTACATGGTCGCGATGAGCAGGATGAACCCGGTGAGGACCGGGTAGTCGCGGGTCTGCGTGGCCTCGTAGATGAACGAGCCGATACCGGGGAAGGCGAAGACGCTCTCGGTGAGCACCGCACCGGAGAACAGGGCTCCGGTGAGCAGGCCGACCGAGGTGACCACGGGGAGCAGGGCGTTGCGCATCACGTGGCGGGTTCGCACGGTGTTGCGGTGCAGGCCCTTGGCGTTGGCGGTGCGCACGTAGTCCTCGCCGACCACCTCCAGGACACTGGCCCGGGTCATCCGGACGATCACGGCGAGCGGGATCGAGGCCAGGGCGACCCCGGGCAGCGCCAGGTGGAGCAGGGCGTTCCACACCACGTCGAACTCCCCGGTCCGGAGGCCGTCGAGGACGACGAGGCCGCTGAGGTCGGTGCGGTTCGTCCCGGGCGAGAGCCGGAAGGCCGAGGGGAGTATCCCCAGCTTCTCGGCGAAGACCACCTTCAGGATGAAGGCGAGGAAGAACACCGGTGTGCAGATGCCCAGGAGGGATCCGCCGACGGCCGCGACGTCCAGTACGGAGCCGCGTCTGCGCGCGGCGAGGTAGCCGAGGGGGATCCCGGCGGTGACGGCGATCAGCATCGCGGTCACCGACAGCTCCACCGTGGCCGGGAAGCGCGTGAGGAACTCCTCGGTGACCGCCCTTCCGGTGGTGAGCGAGGTGCCGAGGTCGCCTTGGGCGATACGGCGCAGGAAGGCCAGGTACTGAACCATGACAGGTTCGTCCAGGCCCAGGGACCGACGCAGTTCGGCGCGCTGTTCGGCCGTCGCGTCGTCGGGGAGGAGGGCGTACTCCGGTCCGCCCGGCAGCCGTTGCAGCCAGACGAACAGCAGGATCGACAGGCCGCCCAGTGTCGGGATCAGCTGAAGGAGACGCCTGACGATGAATCGCAGCACCTTCGCCGCCTTTCGCCAGTGGTGGGAACGATGGACGCGAAGCGCCCCCGCCGGGGTGTGGCGGGGAGTTCGGGGGCTGTGGGGACGTGGGCCCTAGGGGGGCACGCGTGCCCCGCGCGTGTGGCGCGGCCGCGGCGCGGTGCCCCGGGCAATGCACGGGCCCGACCGGCTCGGGGCCGGCCGGGCCCTCCCTCTCCTGGGAGCGGGTCAGGCTACTTCCAGGAGGCCTCGGCGAAGTTCTCCTGGGTCAGCGGGCTGACGTTGGGCGGGTTGACGTTCGGGGCGAAGGCGATGGAGGGCGGGGAGCTGGAGATGGGCAGCCCCGGCAGGATGTCCATGATCTGCTCGTTCAGGTCCTGGTAGGCGGCGACGCGCTCCTCGTCGTTCGGGTTGCCGCTCGCCTCCTCCATGGCCGCGAACAGGTCCTCGTCGCGGAAGCCGAACTCGCTGTTGTACCCGGAGAACCAGGTGCCGATGAAGTTGTAGGCGTCGTTGTAGTCGCCGGTCCAGCCGAGCAGGTACAGCGGGCACTCACCGGAGTTGGTCTTGGGGATGTACTCGGTCCACTCGTAGGTGACCGGCTCCACGGTGACGCCGACCGCCTCCAGGTCCGAGGCGATGACGTCGAAGATGTCGCGCGGCGCGGGCATGTAGGGGCGGGTGACGTCGGTCGGGTAGCAGAACTCCAGGGTCAGGTCCTCCTGCCCGGCGTCGGCCAGCATCTCCTTGGCCAGCTCGGGGTCGTACTCGTAGGTCTTCACGTCCGGGGACCAGCCGTCGAGGGTGTCGGGGTGGAACTGCGTCGCGACCTCACCGCCCTCGGGGAGGATCGTGTCGACGATGCGCTGGCGGTCCACGGCGTGCGCGAGGGCCTGGCGCACCTCCAGGTCGGCGAGGGCCTCGTTGGCCTCCTGCTGGTAGGCCATGTACAGGATGTTGAACACGTCGCGGGTGGGCACCTGGAAGTCGGCCTCGGTCAGCGGGTCCACGTCGGCGGGCGCGACCAGGTCGTAGCCGTGGATGTCACCGGCCTCCAGCGCCTGGCGCCGTGCGGTCTCGTCCGGGATGGCGCGCAGGATCATCGTCTCGAAGCCCGCGGGGTCGCCCCAGTAGTCGTCGAAGCGCTCGAGGGTCACCGCGGCCTGGTCGTGGTCCCACTCCTGGACGGTGAACGGGCCGGTGCCCGCGACCGTCCCGGCCTTCTGGGTGTACTCGGGGAGGGTGTAGTTGCCCTCCTCCCCGCTGATCTCCGCGTCGGCGACGGCCTCCAGGGTGCTGGGGCTCATGATGCCGAACGCGGCGAGGCTGAAACCGCCCGGGAAGACCGAGGAGTACTCGTCGATCGTGATGACCGCGGTCAGTTCCTCCGGGGCCTCGCAGGAGACGAACTTGGGCTCGGGGATGTCCTCGCTCTCGTTCTCCGCGAAACCGCCGAAGATCGACTGCCAGTAATAGGAGTTGTTCGAGCTCTGGTATCCGCCCGAGAGGTTGTACCACCGCTCGAAGTTGGCGCAGACCGCCTCGGCGTCGAGCTCGTCCCCGTCGTGGAAGAGAACGCCCTCACGCAGGTGGAAGGTCCATTCGGTGCCGTCCTCGGACTGCTCCCATTCCTCGGCCAGTCCGCCGACGATCTCGCTTCCGCCCGACTCGTGCTCCAGGAGGGTCTCGAAGACCTGTCGGCTGTAGCGGAAGGTCTCACCGTCGCTGGTGAGGAAGGGGTCGAGGGTCTTGATGTCGCCTGCGGAGGCGAAGACGAACGGTTCCGACGCATCGGATCCGCCGTCGTCTCGGGTGCTCTCGGCACACGCCGTGGCCACCAGCGTGAGCGCCGCCGCGGCGGCCAGGAGGGCCAGCGGCTTTCGGGAAGACTTCGCGAACATGGTCCACCTCAATGGGGGGTCGGGGGCCCCGGAACGATTGAGTGGACCCTAGACCGCTTCGCGAGTGACTGTGAAGGTAGACGGCTGGGTATTAATACAACCGTTTCACATCTGTGCCGTGACCCATGGGTGCATTTCCGATGGCGGCGTGTCGAACCGGGCGTCCCTTTACCACGGGAGCTCCTCGGGCGACACCCCCATTGTCGCGCACGTGGGTTCCCGGAAATGGCGCGCACATTATCCGGTCATGGGATGAATTAACTTTCCGACCCGGTGTCCGTTTTCGGGCCTCGGGGCCCGATGTCGCCGGAGGGTCCCGCCCGGCTTATGATCTGCGGATGACCACACCCCTTGACGACGCGGCGCTGACCGCGTTCCTCGAACGCCAGGAGTCCGCCTGGCTGGCCGAACAGCTCATGCTGGTCGCCGACGAGGACCCCATCACCCGGATCCGGCTGACCGCCGCGGCCGGATCCGAGAGCGCCGTGGACGGAGCGCGCGCCGTCGTCCTCGCCGGCGTGGCGGACCACGTGCCGCAGGAGAGCCCCGAGGGATCCGGAGACGACGCCCTGCACCGGCTCCTGGACCTGCTGGACGACCTCGCCGACTACGGGTTCGAGGACGACTCGGCCGACATCGCCGACGAGGCGCGCGAGATCTACCTCAGCCGCCACGGGGAGGACGGCGGCGAGTGCCTGGCGAGGCTGCACGTACTCGCCGACGACGAGGACGACGACGAGGAGTAGCCGGGCCGGGGCCGGGGACGGCTCCGACGCGGTGCTACAGACCGCACCAGCGGCGGACCTCGGTGCTCCACAGCGCTATGTTCACGACGATGGAGGCGACCGCCGCGAGGGTCCCGGCCAGCAGCAGCGGCGTGTCCGCCAGCCGCGCGGCCGTGTACAGAGCGGACAGGGAGACGCCCAGCGCGACCACGGCACCCGCCTGGGCGGCGCGCCACAGGACGTGGCCGCCACGGCGCACCGGCACGGCCAGTGCCGCCAGGACGACGCCCGCCAGGGCGGAGGCGGCCATCAGGAAGCGCAGGCCGTCCGCGAACTCCTCGGGCAGGCCGGAGGCCGACAGGTCCCAGGCCAGGTAGGAGAGCAGGCCGTAGGCGGGTACCGCGGCGAGCATCGAGGCACAGGTCTGCCGTACGTCCAGAGGGGGCCGCACGCCCGGCCGGCGCACCGCGACGAGGCCCAGGGCGCCGACCCTGGCCGCGCCGAGGAGGCGGAGGACGGTCGCCACGGTGGACGACGCCGTGGACCGCGCCGTGGACCGCGCCGTGGACGGCGCCTTGGAGGGCGCCTTGGAGGGCGCTTGCGCGGAAGCTTCCGAGCGCTCTCCGGAGGATGCCTCGGAAGGCGCCTCCGGGGCCTCTTCGACAGACGCCGCGGGCGGCGTTTCGGGAGATGCCACGGGGGACGAAACGGAATCTTGCATGACGAACAGGGTTGCGTGCCGAGCGCGGCCCGTGCAAGGTTCCTGCGAACCCGCGTGCGAATGGTGACCTGACGGTGACGTGCCCGCGGCCGTGCCGGGGCCCTCAGTCCCCGGTGGCCGGGGCCCGCGCCGACCGCAGCCGCTGCTCCACGTACTCCAGGGCCTGCTCGACGAGCGTGTCGATGTCGTTGCGGATGTCGAACTCCCGGCCCGGTTCGTCGGCACCGAGCGGTTCGAGGGTCTCGAACTGCGACTCCAGCAGCGCGGGCGGCATGAAGTGGTCCCGGCGCGCCTCGATGCGCTCCCAGATCACCTCGAAGCTGCCGTGCATGTGCAGGAAGTACACCCCGGGAGCACCCTGGCGCAGGACGTCGCGGTAGCTGTGTTTGAGGGCGGAACACGCCATGACCGTGGACTCGCCGCGGGCGTCGTGCTCGGCGATCCACCCGGCCAGCTTGTCCAGCCACGGCCAGCGGTCGTGGTCGGTCAGGGGGGTCCCCACCGCCATCTTGTCGATGTTGGCCCGTGGATGGAAGTCGTCGGCCTCGGCGAAGGAGAGTCCGAGCTGCCCGGCCACGCCTTCGGCGACGGTGGTCTTACCGCTGCCCGAGACGCCCATGAAGACGAAATGCATGGTTTCTCCGTGTCGTGGTGCCCCTGCGCGGCCGCAAGCGCCACCATTAATAGTGATATCAATCGATCCGACTAGGCTTCAGCCTGACCCCCGTCCGAACGTGGCCGGCCGGAGGGTTCCGGAGCGCGAGGAGAACGATGGGCACTGACCACCGCACACTGCACAACCGGGTGTTGGCGGTGCTCGGGCCCGCCATCGCCGCGGACGAGTACGCGCCCGGCCACACCTTCACCCTCCAGGGCCTCGAACAGGACTTCGGCGTCTCCCGGACCGTCGCGCGCGAGGCCGTACGTGTCCTGGAGTCCATGCGGCTGGTGGTCAGCCGTCCCCGTACGGGCATCCGCGTGCGCCCGCGCAGGGACTGGAGCGTCTTCGACCCCCAGTTGATCCGCTGGCGCCTGGCCGGGGCCCGGCGGATGGAGCAGCTTCGCTCGCTCAACGAACTGCGCGCCTCCGTGGAACCCGGCGCCGCCGCCCTCGCCGCGGTGCGCGGCGACGCCGAGGAGCGGGCCCAGCTGGTGGTGGTCGCCGACCAGATGGTCCGCACCGGCCGTGCCGGCGATCTGGAGACCTTCCTGGATCTGGACATCACCTTCCACCGCCGCATCCTGGAGTTGTCCGACAACGAGATGTTCGTCGGCCTGGCCCAGGTCGTGTCGGAGGTCCTGGTCGGACGCACCTCCTATCACCTGATGCCGCGCAACCCGCGCCCTGAGGCGCTGCGGCTGCACAAGGCCGTGGCCCAGGCCATCCGGGACGGCCTCCCCGACGTCGCCGAAGCCGCGATGCGCTCCATCGTCACCGAGGTGGCCGTCGCCCTGGAGGAGCCGGACGGCGATCGGAGCACGCGGACCGCGCCCTGAGGGGCGGGCGGTGGGTTCCGCCCGCCCCGGTGTCACAGCACCAGGCTGAGGCCGAACGCGAGCCCGAAGCCGATGAAGCCGATCAGGGTCTCCATGACCGTCCAGGTCTTCAGTGTCGTCTTGACATCCATACCCAGGAAACTGCCGACCAGCCAGAACCCGGAGTCGTTGACGTGCGACAGGGCGGTGGCTCCGGAGGCGATCGCGATGACGATCAGGGCCAGGTCGATCGAGGACAGCCCCGGGGAGGCCGCCACCGCCGGGGCGATCAGGCCCGCCGCCGTGGTGAGGGCGACGGTCGCCGACCCCTGGGCCACACGCAGCGCGAGCGCGATGAAGAAGGCCGCCACGATCACCGGCAGGCCGGTGGACTCCAGGCTCTCGGCGAGGGCGCCGCCGATTCCGCTGACCTCCAGCACACCGCCGAACATGCCGCCCGCGCCGGTGATGAGGATGATGGCGCACACCGGGCCGAGGGCACCGCCGACGATCTCCTCCACCCGCTGGCGGGTGAAGCGGCCCCTGCTGAGCACGACCATGGCGAAGAGCACGGCGATGAGCAGTGCGATCGGGGTCTCGCCGAGCAGCTGGGCGGCCTGCACCCATCCGGCGTCCCCGTTCACCGTGCCGGTGGCGGCCAGGGTGCTCAGGCCGGTGTTGACGAAGATCAGCAGCATCGGCAGCAGGAGGATGCTGAGCACGGTGAACAGCTTCGGCGGGTCGTCGTGCTTGACGGTGCCGTCGGACATGATGTCGTCGGGGACGGGCAGCTCCCACCGCTTCCCCGCCCACAGGCCGTACAGGTAGCTGGCCAGGTACCAGGTGGGAACGGCCAGGACGGCGCCGACCAGCAGCACCAGGCCCATGTCGGCGCCGATCTCGATGGCGGCGGTGACCGGCCCGGGGTGCGGGGGCACGAAGGCGTGCATGACCGCGAAGGCGCCCGCCGTGGGCAGGGCGTACATGAGCACGGGGCCGCTGAGGCGGCGGGCCACGCTGAAGACGATCGGCAGCATGACGACGAGGCCGACGTCGAAGAAGATCGGGAAGCCGAAGAGCAGCGACGCGACACCGAGTGCGAGCGGCGCGCGACTCTCTCCGAAGAGCCTGATCAGGGCCCCGGCCAGGACGGCCGCACCACCGGTGATCTCCAGCAGGCGGCCGATCATCACGCCGAGTCCGACGAGCAGGGCGACGCTGGCGAGTGTGTCGCCGAAGCCGTACAGGAGGGTGGGCACCACCCCGGAGGCGGGGATGCCGGTGGCCAGAGCGGTCAGGACGCTGACCAGGATGAGCGCGACGAACGCGTGCAGTCTGAGTCGGATGATCAGGAACAGCAGGAGGGCGATGGCGCCCGCCGCGATCCCGAGGAGGGGGCCCGTTCCGTAGACGGGTTCGAAGTTCTCCACGCCGGAGCCTTCCGTCGGTGTGCGGGGTGCGGGGTCGCGCCGGAGCACGGACCCGACCTGCTCTGGGGGCAGGCTCCGAGAATGGTAATACCATTTGTGAGGTTCTGTGAACACTCGCGCCACACTTCTCCCATTTGATCGGATCGTGACCCCGGCCACTCCCCCCGAGCGCCCGGCCCGCACGGGGCCCGCGCGCCGCGCCGTGCGGCGGCATCGCGCGGGGGGACACCCCCCGACAGGCGGAGATGACGCGAAAACGCCCCCGCGGCCACCCCGGTCCTGCGAAGCTGGCCCCGCCGGGACGGAGTGCGCCCGCCCCCGGCGCGAGCGGCACGCGGACGAAATCCGCCCAGACCCCAACATTGACAGCACACTGTCGATTTGACAGCATGTTGTCATGAGCGCAGACACCAGGAAGACCGTTCACCTCGCCGTCTACGACCAGCTCGCCGACTGGGAGGTCGGGCACGCCACCGCCACCATCCGCAACGGCGACTGGCAGCGCGACCCCGGCCGCTACGACGTGGTGACCGTCGGACTCACCGGTGCCCCCGTCACGACCGCCGGGGGGCTGACCATCCTGCCGGACATCACCCTCCCCCAGCTCCAGCCCTCCTCCAGCGCGATGCTGATCCTGCCCGGCGCCGACGGCTGGGACCTCGATCCCGAGTCCTTCTCCCTCTTCGCCTCGGCCGCGGGCATCTGGCTCGACGCCGGGGTGCCGGTCGCCGCCATCTGCGGCGCCACCGCCGGGCTCGCCCGCGAGGGCCTGCTCGACTACCGCGACCACACCAGCGCCGCGCCCGAGTACCTGCTGTCCACCGGCTACGCCGGCACCGGCCGCTACCGCTCCGCCCTCGCGGTCACCGACGACGGGCTCATCACCGCAGGGCCCACCGCGCCCCTGGAGTTCGCCCGGGAGATCTTCGCGGCCCTGGACCTCTACACGCCCCGCGTCCTCGACGCCTGGTACCGGCTGCACGCCGAGCACGACCCGGACGCCTACCACGTGCTGCTGGAGGGGGCCTGAGGATGACGCAGTCCGAGGACAGCTACTCCGACCTGCTCAGCGGGGCCGCGCTCACCGTCTTCCGCCTCAACGGCCAGTTCCTGTCGGTGGCCGAGGAACTGGCACGCACCGCCGGCCTGACGGCCGCGCGCTGGCAGGTGCTCGGCGCGGTGACCGACGAGCCCCTGCCGGTGTCGGCGGTCGCGCGCCGCTTCGGCACCACCCGTCAGAGCGTGCAGCGCATCGCCGACCTGCTGGTGGAGCAGGGGCTGGCCGAGTACCGCCCCAACCCCGCGCACAGCCGGGCCAAGCTGCTCGCGCCCACCGAGCGGGGCCTGGCCGCCCTGCACCGGATCGACCCCGGCCACAGCCGGGTGGCCGAGGCCCTGGTGACCGAGCTCGGGGAGGAGGACGCCGAGCACGCGCTGGAGTCGCTGCGCCTGCTCTCGCGGGCCCTGGACCGGATCGGGAACGGGTGAGGCCCGGGCAGTATCGTCGGTGACGTGCCCGGCCTCCCGGTCCCGTCCCCGAGGCCGGCCGGTCACGCGTCCCACGAGGAGGAAACCGCCATGATCGACCTGCGCTCCGACACCGTCACCCGCCCCACCAAGGCCATGCGCAGGGCCATGGCCGAGGCCGAGGTCGGCGACGACGTGTGGGGCGAGGACCCGACCGTGCGGGAGCTGGAGGAGGAGACCGCCGGGCTGCTGGGCAAGGAGGCCGCGCTGTACGTGCCCTCGGGGCACATGGCCAACCAGTTGGGCCTGTACGTGTCCACCCGCAGCGGTGAGGAGGTGTGGGCGCACGAGCACCACCACCTCATCGGTGACGAGCAGGGCGCCACGGCGGTGCTGGCACGGGCGCTGCCGCGCCTGTACTCGGACGGGACCGCTCCGACCGACGAGCTGCTGGAGTCGTGGATCGCGGGCCGGGGCGACGTCCACCGGGCCGAGCCCGCGCTGGTGTGGCTGGAGAACACGTTCACCGGCCGGGTGGTGCCGCTGGCCGAGCAGCGGCGCGTGACCGGTTTCGCGCACCGGCACGGACTGCGCGCCCACCTGGACGGGGCGCGGCTGTGGAACGCGGCCGCCGCCCTCGGGGCGGCCCCCGCCGAGGTCGCCGACGGGTTCGACACCGTGTCGGTGTGCTTCTCCAAGGGCCTGGGCGCCCCGGTGGGCTCGGCGCTGGCGGGGGACGCCGACACGGTGCTGCGGGCCCGGCGCGGGCGCAAGATGCTCGGCGCGGGGATGCGCCAGGCCGGCATCATCGCCGCCGGGGCCCTGTACGCGCTGCGCCACCACCGGGAGCGGATGGCGCGGGACCACGAGCGCGCCGCGGAGCTGGCCCGGCTGGTCGCCGAGCTGTCCGGGCTGGACGCGCGGGCGCGGACCAACATGGTGCTGGTGCGGACACCGGCCGGGCAGGGCTCCCGCTACGCCGAGGCCTTCGCGCGGCACGGGGTCGCGGGACTGGGGATCGGCGACGCGGTCCGCCTGGTGGTGCACCTGGAGATCACCGACCGCGACGTCGAGGAGGCCGCCCGGCGCGTGGCCAAGGCCGCCGTGGAGCTGTGACGCCCACGGCCGCCCAGGTCAGTGCGGCGGTGGGCGGCTAGGGTGTGTCGGCGGGTGCCGCCCGTCACCCGGCGCCGCACGTGTCCGCCGGCCTCGCCCCGGACCGTGCCGATCACCCGCGCCGCCGACCGGGACATGCCGCGCGTCACATCACGTAGTAGCATGTGCGTATGACATTGTCGTACTAGAGAGTGGTAGCACCGCAATGCCGGGAAGAATCCAGTCGATCGAACGCGCGGCGGCCATCCTGCGGATCCTGGCCACCGGCGCCCGGGGGCTGAGCCTGGCGGACATATCGCTGTCCCTGGAGCTGCCCAAGGGCACCGTCCTCGGCATCCTGCGCACCCTCCAGCACGTCGGCTTCGTCGAACAGGACCCCGAGTCGGGGCGCTACCGCCTGGGCGGGGGCATGCTCAGCCTCGGCACCCGCTACCTGGACGGCAACGAGCTGCGCACACGCGCCCTGAACTGGGCGGACAGCCTGGCCTCGCGCAGCGGCGAGAGCGTGCGCATCGGCACCCTGCACAAACACCAGGTGCTCGTGGTGCACCACGTGTTCCGCCCGGACGCCTCCCAGCAGACGCTCGACGTGGGCACCCTCCTGCCACTGCACGCCACGGCCATCGGCAAGGTCCTCATGGCCTTCGACCCCCTGGCCGCCCCGGAGGAGGACCCGGCCGCCGCCGAGGCCGGCGGGGACGCGTTCCTGACCTCCTTCACCCGGCACACCATCACCTCCCCCGCCGCGCTGGAGCGGCAGCTGGACGAGGTACGGGACAACGGCTGGGCCTGGGAGGCCGAGGAACTCGTGGACGGCGAGGTGTCCATCGCCGCGCCCATCCGGGACCGGCGCGGCACCACCGTCGGCGCCATCGGGGTGCGCGGCGCGGTCGAGCGCATGCGCGGGGACGGGGGCAAGCCCGACATGGAGCAGGTCTCCTACGTGCGCGACGCCGCCCGGGCCGTCTCCCGCGACCTGGGCTCCACGCCGTACTGAGGCCCCACGCGAGTCCGTCCGCCGACCGCTCCAGCGCGTCGGCTTCCGCGCACTCACCCCTCCCTGACACCGTTGCAGCCTCCGACCCGGCGGGCGGCGTGACGCACGCAACACGATTGAGTCACACGGCCTTGACATGGGAAGGAAAGACGGATGAAACTAACGCCTAACCATACGTCAATGTCGTACAGCGTGCGGGTATAACCGGATCCACGTGCGTGCGGCCCCCGCTTCCGAGCCCTCCCCACCCTGAAGGCGAGCACCCGATGAGTCAGCAGTACGTCGCCGCGATCGACCAGGGCACCACGTCGAGCCGCTGCATCCTCTTCGACCGTGACGGACGTATCGTCTCGGTCGACCAACGCGAGCACAGGCAGATCTTCCCCAAGCCCGGATGGGTCGAACACGACGCCGAGGAGATCTGGGCCAACGTCGAGGTGGTCATCCGGGAGTCCCTCGACAAGAACGACATCACTCCCGACCAGATCGCCGCCATCGGCATCACCAACCAGCGTGAGACCACCCTGGTCTGGGACCGCGAGACCGGTGAGCCCGTCCACAACGCCATCGTCTGGCAGGACACCCGCACCGACGAGCTGGCCCGCGAACTCGGCGGCGAGGCCGGTCAGGACCGCTTCCGCGACAAGTGCGGGCTGCCGCTGGCCACCTACTTCTCCGGGCCCAAGCTGCGCTGGCTGCTCGACAACGTCGACGGCCTCAGCGAGCGCGCCGAGCGCGGCGAGGTCCTGTTCGGCACCATGGACACCTGGATCATCTGGAAGCTGACCGGCCGCCACGTCACCGACGTGACCAACGCCAGCCGCACCATGCTGATGAACCTGTCCACGCTTCAGTGGGACCCCGAGATCCTGGACGCCATGGGCATCCCCGCGGGCATCCTTCCCGAGATCCGCTCGTCCTCGGAGGTCTACGGCGAGGCCCGCGGCCACCTGGCCGGAACCCCCGTCGCGTCCGCGCTCGGCGACCAGCACGCCGCCCTGTTCGGCCAGACCTGCTTCGACCCCGGCGACGTCAAGGGCACCTACGGCACCGGGACCTTCCTGGTGATGAACACCGGCACCGAGCCGGTGACCTCCGAGAACGGCCTGCTCACCACCCTGGGCTACAAGCTCGGCGACGAGCCGGCCGTGTACGCCCTGGAGGGCTCCATCGCCGTCACCGGCTCCCTGGTGCAGTGGCTGCGCGACAACCTGGGCCTGATCTCCACCGCGCCGGAGATCGAGACGCTCGCACGCACCGTGGACGACAACGGCGGCTGCTACATCGTGCCCGCCTTCTCCGGCCTGTTCGCCCCGCACTGGCGCAGCGACGCACGCGGTGTCATGGCGGGCCTGACCGGCTACGTCAACAAGGGCCACATCGCGCGCGCCGTCCTGGAGGCGACCGCCTGGCAGACCCGCGAGGTCGTCGACGCGATGAACGCCGACGCGCCGACGGAGCCGACCACGCTGAAGGTGGACGGCGGCATGACCGCCGACAACCTGCTCATGCAGATCCTCTCCGACGTGCTCGACACCGAGGTCGTCCGGCCGATGGTCGCCGAGACCACCTGCCTGGGCGCCGCCTACGCCGCCGGGCTCGCGGTGGGCTACTGGCCCGACGTGGAGACCCTGCGCGCCAACTGGCACAAGGCGGCCGAGTGGACCCCGAAGATGGACTCCGCCGTCCGCGAGCGCGAGTACCACAACTGGAACAAGGCCGTGCGCCGCACCCTGGACTGGGTCGAGCACGAGGACGGCGAGTAGTCCGGGGCGCACGCCCCACCCACCGAACGACCGACTCCCAGGGGCCCCGGCTGCCACCTTCGGCCCCTGGGAGCGGCCCGCGGGACGCCTGAGGCGGCCCGCTCCATCCCATCCCTGTGACGGGTGTGTCTGATTATCCCCCTGTGTACCGCCCTGTCGGTCCGCACCGGAGGATGCGACCCCCGTGACCCTGTTTCCCCCTCACGGGGCGGAGGTCCCCATGGTGTATCTGGCGGAGTTCATCGGTACGGCGATCCTGACACTCCTCGGCGGCGGTGTCGTCGCCGGTGTCTCACTCGCACGGTCCAAGGCCCTCAACGGGGGCTGGATCGTGGTCACGCTCGGCTGGGGCATGGCGGTCGCGATGGCCGTCTACGTCGTCGGCGCCACCAGCGGCGCCCACATCAACCCGGCGGTCACGCTCGGTCTGGCCAGCATCGGCGAATTCGACTGGGCGCTGGTGCCCGGCTACGTCCTGGCGCAGTTGGCCGGCGCGTTCGCCGGCGCCGTCCTGGTCTACCTGGTCTACCTCCCGCACTGGAAGGTGACCGACGACCCGCAGACGAAGCTGGGCGTCTTCAGCACGATCCCGGCCGTGCGCAACCTGGTGACCAACGTCCTCACCGAGGTCATCGGAACCGCGATGCTGCTCCTGGGCGTCCTGGGCATCGGCTCGAACTCGGGGTACGTCTCGGTCGAGGGCGGTGTCGACCTGAGCGGCCTGTTCACCAACGGACTCGCACCGCTGCTGATCGGCCTGCTGGTGCTGGCGATCGGCCTGAGCCTGGGCGGTCCGACGGGTTACGCCATCAACCCGGCCCGCGACCTGGGGCCGCGTATCGCGCACGCGGTGCTGCCGATCCCCGGCAAGGGCCCCTCCGACTGGGGATACGCCTGGGTCCCGGTGGTGGGGCCCCTGGTGGGCGGCGTGATCGGCGCGTGGATCTGGCAGCTGACCGGCTTCGGGGGCTGACCAGGTCCCCGCATCCCACCCAGGGCGCCCGGCGTGTTCGCCGGGCGCCCTCACTCTGCCGGTGGGCCCCCGGGGCGCGGGGCTGCCGGACCGGACAGGCTTCAACACATGGTGTTCGACAATGCCGCACAACTTGTACAACATGTGCTCACATGCGTCTCCTCCGCAACTCCAGAGTGCCGGTTCCCCGACCAGGAACCCGACAGCGGGCCCCTGACGGCGCCGAACCGCCCCTCCTTCTTCACTACCGTTCGGCATTGTCGTATTATATGGCTGGTACTCGCCTGAAACGCGGAGCCCGTTCAGTCTCACGCGAGACCCCCGCCATCCCTCCGAACGGACGGAGCACCAGCCATGACCATCAACGCCAGCCCGCACCGCACCGCCTCCACGCGCTCCCGCACCCGGGACGAGCTCACCCGGGGAACCTTCGACCTCCTGGTCATCGGCGGCGGCATCCTCGGCACCTCCGTCGCCTGGACCGCCACCCAGGCGGGTCTGCGCGTGGCCATGGTCGACGCCGGGGACTTCGCCGGCGCCACCTCCAGCGCCTCCTCCAAGCTGGTGCACGGCGGCCTGCGCTACCTCCAGAGCGGCCAGGTGCGCCTGGTCGCGGAGAACCACCGCGAGCGCCGCTCCCTGGCCTCGGACGTGGCCCCGCACCTGGTCAGCCCCATGCCGTTCCTGGTCCCCGTCTACTCCGGCGGACCGCACAGCGCGGCGAAGATGGGTGCCGGGGTGTTCCTGTACTCGGCCCTGTCGGCCTTCGGCGACGGCGTGGGCCGCCTGCTCTCGCCCGCCCAGGCGCAGCGGCTCGCCCCCGGCCTGCGCACCGACGGCCTCCGGTCGGTGGCCGCCTACAGCGACCACCAGATGAACGACAGCCGGATGGCCGTCATGACCGTGCGCGCCGCCGTGGACGCCGGGGCCGTGGTGCTCAACCACGCCGAGGTGGCGGGCCTGCGCACCACCCGGGGCAGGGTCAGCGGCGCCGACCTGCGCGACCGCGTCGACGGCGGCGAGTTCGGGATCGACGCGCGGGTGGTCCTCAACGCCACCGGCCCGTGGGTAGACCGGCTGCGCCGCATGGAGGACCCGTCCGCCCCACCCAGCGTCCGGCTGTCCAAGGGCGCCCACCTGGTGCTGCGCACCCCCGAGCCGTGGCGCGCCGCGCTGACCATCCCCGTGGACAAGTACCGGGTGTCGTTCGCCATCCCGTGGGAGGGCAGGCTGCTCCTGGGCACCACCGACGAGGAGTACACCGGCGACCCCGCCGAGGTGTCGGTGCTGCCCTCGGACGTCGACCAGATCCTGGGCGAGGCGAAGCTGGGCATCGACGCCCCCTACCTGGACGCCTCCCACGTCGACTACTCGTTCGCGGGCCTGCGGGTCCTGCCCGGCGGGCCCGGCGGCACCAGCGCGGCCAAGCGGGAGACCGTGGTCAGCCAGGGCCGGGGCGGGATGCTGTCTGTGGCGGGCGGCAAGTGGACGACCTACCGGCACATCGGCCGGACCGTCCTGGAGGAGCTGCGCCGGGTGAGCGCGGTACCGCTGGCCGAGGACATGGCCGACCCGCTGCGGATGGTGCCGCTGCCCGGCCTGGCCAGCCCGGACGCGGTGACCCAGCGGCTGATCACCGACCGCGCCCCCGGCGCCCGGATGGACCCGCTGGTCTCCCGGCACCTGGCGTCGCACTACGGGAGCCTGGCGATGGACATCGCGGCGCTGGTGCGCGAGGAGCCGGAGCTGGGCGAGCGCGTCCACCCCGACGGCCCCGACATCTGGGCGCAGGTGGTCTTCGCCCGGGACCACGAGTGGGCGGTGACCGCGGACGACGTGCTGCGCCGCCGCACCACCGTGACCGTGCGCGGCCTGGACACCCCGGAGGTGCGCCGACGCACCGAGGCGCTGCTGGGCGGATGAGCCCCTCGCGGGGCGCCGCGGCCCGGGGCCGCCCGTGGAGGGCGGCCGCGGGACGGCCGCGCGCGTGGCGCGGCGGCCGGGTCCGGGCCGGGGCCCGGCAGACACGCGAACGCCCCGGGAGGCTCTGCCTTCCGGGGCGTTCTGCGACGTCTACGTCTTAGATGCCGACGACGTTCTCGGCCTGCGGGCCGCGGGTGCCGGCGACGACGTCGAACTCCACGCGCTGGTTCTCCTCGAGGTTGCGGAAGCCGCTACCCTGGATCGCGCTGTAGTGAACGAAGGCGTCGGGGCCACCGTCGTCGGGGGAGATGAAGCCGAAGCCCTTCTCGCCGTTGAACCACTTCACAGTTCCCTGAGCCATGTTTTCTCCTTCAGCTCGGTGTACACGGACGCATACTCACGTCCGAGAATTGCCGCGAGCCGACTCCAAGAGAAACCGCCCGCCGGTCACAAACTCCGCGGGCAAGACACCAACTGCGAAATTCAACGACTAACAATCTTCTACGAACTTACCACAGCCCGCAGCCTCGGCGGAGGATCTCGGTGTGGCAACACGCACGGCCCCTCCAGGGAATACTCACGACCGAACGGGGTACACGCGTGTGGCACGCGTGACGGTGACCCGGATGTCACGTTCTGTTCACGTCGTGGATGTCGACGCACCGTTCGCGCACCTCAGGCCCCATGTCCCCGTGTCCGGTCCGTCAGCGCCCCTGGCGGGGTCCGCACCAGCACGCGAGCCCGCGCACCCATCCGCGAATCCGGACCGCGTGCCCGGGTTCGGGCACGAATTCCGTCCTTCGGCGGCCGAATACCACGGTTATGCGAGAAGAGGCCGGGAAACGCCGAGGCGCCCGCGGGGGGTGAACGGGCGCCGGACGGGTAAGGGGCGGGAACCTCAGCCCTGGTCGATCCCCACGAAGTGGTTCTCCTCGACCTCGATGAGCGGTGCCGACTCCTCGTCGGGAGCCGTCGGCAGTGTGACGTCCTCGGGCGGATTGGCCTTCAGCTCGGCGTCGACCTCCGCCCAGGTGCGGTGCAGCTGCGGCACGCAGGAGAGCAGGTGGCGGCTGTAGGGGTGCAACGGGTTGTCGAACACCCTGGCCGTGGGCCCCATCTCCGCGATCGCGCCCTTGCGCAGGATCACCGACTTGTCGCTCACGTAGTTGCCCAGCGACAGGTCGTGGGTGACGAACAGGATGCCGAGCCCGCGCTCCTTGAGGTCGGCGAGCAGGTTCAGCACGTCGATACGCGTGGAGGCGTCCAGCATGCTGATGATCTCGTCGGCCACCAGCAGCTTGATGTCCAGCAGCAGCGCCCGCGCGATCAGCAGCCGCTGCAACTGGCCGCCGCTGAGCTGGTGCGGGTACTTGCCGAGGACGTTGCCCGGGTCCAGGCGCACCGTGGCCAGCGCGTCCAGCACCTTGTCCCTCCAGTCCGCGTCCGACGTCCGCGGGAAGTAGGAGGTGTGGATCATCTCGAAGACCCGGTCGGCCTTGAAGATCGGGTTGAAGCAGCTGAACGGGTCCTGGAAGACCCCCTGCACCCGGCGGTAGTACTCCTTGCGCGCGGAGTGTCCCCGGATCGTGGTGATGTCGGTGCCCTCGAAGGTGATCCGCCCGGAGGAGGGCCTGGTCAGCCCCAGCACCATCTTGCCGATGGTGCTCTTGCCGCTGCCGCTCTCACCGATCAGGGAGACGACCTCGCCCGGCTCCACCGTCAGGTTGACGTCGCGTACGGCACGCAGGCGGCCACCGCCGAACGCGCCCACCTTGTACACCTTGTGCACTTGGCTGAGTTCCAGCACGGTCTATCTCACCCCGTCTTCCAGCAGGCGGCCCAGTGGCCGGGTTCGATCTCCACCAGCGGCGGCTGTTCGGAGCACTTGGAGAACGCCATCGGGCAGCGGTCCTTGAACCGGCAGCCGGTGGGCGGATTGAGCAGGCCCGGCGGGGTGCCGGGGATGCCCTCCAGGCGGCCCTGCACCATGGTGGAGCCGACCTCGGGCAGAGCTCCGATGAGCATCTGGGTGTAGGGGTGCTTGGGCTCGTTGATGATGGTCGCGGCGGGCGCCTTCTCCACGATGTGGCCCGCGTACATCACCATGATCGTGTCCGCCATCTGGTACACGAGCGAGATGTCGTGGGTCACGAAGATCATGCTCTTGACGTATCCGCGGTCGCGGAACTCCACCATCGACTCTGCGACGGCCCGCTGCGTGGACACGTCCAGGGCCGAGGTGACCTCGTCCGCGATCAGCAGCGACGGGTCGAGCAGGGTGGAGATCACCATGACGACGCGCTGCTTCATGCCGCCGGACAGCTCGATCGGGAACCGGTTGAGCACGTCCGTGTCCAGGCCGACCAGTTCCAGCCGGCGGTTGAGCTCGTCGGCGATGTCGGCGGGCCGGACACCGCGTGCGCGCAGCAGCTCGTTGACCATCCGCCCGATCTTGCGGGTGGGGTTGAGCGCGCTCATCGCGTACTGCGGGATGAGCGAGATCTCGCGGTACCGGAGGGGGACCATCGCGTCGTCGTCCGCGATGGGCACGTCCTTGCCGTTCAACTCGATGGTGCCGCCGACGTGGCGCATCCGCGAGTCCAGGCGGATCATGCTCTTGCCCAGGGTGGTCTTGCCGCAGCCGGACTCGCCGGCCAGGCCCATGATCTCCCCGTCCGCGAGGTCGAACGTGACGCCGTCGAGGGCGCGGACGTCCCCGCGCAGGGTCTGGTAGTAGACCTTCAGGTCGTTGACGCGCAGGGTCATTACAGCTCCCGCAGCTTGGGGTTGAACACTTCGTCCAGCCCGACGTTGAGGATGTACAGCGAGCCCACGATCGCCGTGATGCCGAGCCCCGGTGGGATGAACCACCACCACATGCTGAGTTGCAGGGCGCTCCACTGGCTGGCGCTCTGCAACATCAGTCCGAGGGACACGCCGCCCGCCGGGCCGAGGCCGATGAAGTCCAGGCCGGCGGCGATCAGGATGGCTCCGCCGAAGAGCAGGATGAAGGACATCACCAGGTAGGAGCTCATGTTGGGAGCGATCTCGGTGGTGATGATCTTCCACGTGCGCCGACCGCTGAGCCGGGCCAGGTCCACGTAGTCGCGGGTGGCCAGCGACAGCGCCTGGGAGCGGACCGCGCGAGCCGCCCACGGCCAGGAGGTCAGACCGATGAACAGTCCCTGCACGAACAGGCCGCGCGCCTCCAGGTAGGCGATCGCGACGATGAGGACGACCATGGCGGGAAGGACCAGGACCACGTTCGTGATCATGTTGAGGATCTCGTCGATGATCCCGCCCTTGTACCCGGCGACGAATCCGACCGCCGTGCCGATGACGAAGGCGACGCCGCCGCCGAACACGCCGATGAGGAACGTGGAGCGCAGCCCGTACACGAACTGGGCCCAGATGTCCTGGCCGAACGTGGTGGTGCCGAACCAGTACTCACCGCTGGGCGGCTGGGTCTGCGGGCCGACGTACTCGTTGGGGTCGTGGCCGATGAAGAGCGGGCCGATGATCCCGAGCAGCAGGAACGTGAGGACGATGCCCAGGCCGATGAGCAGCTTGGGGTTGCGCCGGGCGAAGTGCAGGGTCTCGGAGAACCTGCGCTCACCGACCGGTTCCGGGGAACCGGCGGAGTCCGCGGTTCCCGGTGCTCCAGCGACGCTCGTCATGAGGAGCCTCCCGTCATCTGGACCCGGGTGCGCGGGTCGATCAGTACGTAGACGATGTCGATGATGAAGTTGGCGATCAGCACCCCGACGACCACGAACAGGAAGACCCCCTGGAGCAGGAAGAAGTCCCGGTTGTTCAGGGAGTCCAGGATGAGGCTGCCGAGGCCGGGGTAGTTGAACACGATCTCGGTGAGCAGGGAGCCCGCGATGATCGTGCCCAGCTGGACCGCCAGACCGGTGATCTGCGGCAGCATCGCGTTGCGGAACGCGTAGCGGCGGATCAGCTTGCGCGGGGCGCCGAGGGCCTGGAGGTAGTTGGCGTAGTCCGCCTCCAGCTCGTAGATGATCATGTTGCGCATACCGATCGCCCAGCCGCCGAGCGCCACCAGGAACATGGACAGGAACGGCAGGAACCAGTGGGAGATCAGGTCGGAGATGAACAGCCAGCTGAACTCGGGGCGCAGGGAGAAGCTGTAGCCGCCGGAGGCCGGGAAGATCCCGGCGACGATGCCCAGGCTCCAGGCCAGCAGCAGGGCCAGCCACATGTACGGCGTGGCGGTGAGGATGTACCCGACCGGCAGGACCGTGTTGTCCAGGATCTTGCTCCGGGCGGCGAAGGCGCCGAAGCGGTTGCCGACGACCCAGCTGAGCAGGATCGCGGGGAGCAGCAGGGCCAGGGTGTAGGGCACCGCCCCCAGGATGATGTCGGTGACCGGCTCGGGATAGCGCATCACGCTGATGCCCAGGTCGCCCCGGAGCAGACCCGCCCAGAAGTTCAGGTACTGCTCGTACAGGGGAGCGTTGAGGCCGAACAGGTTCTCGTAGTAGCTGGTCATGGCCTCCAGGGCTTCGGGGTCACTGACCTGAGCGCGGGAAAGCATGCTCTGGACGGGATCGCCCGGCATGAAGCGCGGAATCATCCAGTTGATGGTGACCGCGACGATGAACGTAAGCAGGTAGACGAAGAGCTTACGACCGATGTAGCGCCACACACGTTCCTCCAGGTGATGGCGGCGGACAGTCGAGCGGCCCCGGCGGGGGCACGGTGCGGGCCCTGTGGAAGACCCGTACCGTGCCCGTCGCCCGGGGCTCCCCCGGCAGGGCATCTCTCGCGCCGTGCCCCGGCCGGGGGTGGGGAGTGGTCAGCGGGATGGAGGGGGAGTGTCTCCCCCGCCCCTACTCGACCGGTTCGATCTCCGCGAGAGTGGTGATGCCGCCCTGCTCCATCCACCCGTTCCAGAGGGTGGGCGCGCTGTTGGGCGTGTCCTCGTGCTCACTGGGCCAGTTGGTCCAGTTCGTGTTGGTGGACTGCGCCCAGAGGCCGTTGTACCAGAGCGGGATGGCCGGGAGCTCGGCCAGCTGGATCTCCTGCAGCTTCGAGGTGATCTCGGCCGCGGCCTCGACGTCGTCCACGGGCACCGCCGCGAGCTGCTCGGTGAGGTCCCACGCCTCCTCGCTCTCGTAGCGGTGGAAGTTCACCGTGGTCTGCTGCTCCTGGACGGGCATCTGGAAGAGGTAGTCGTAGTAGGTCCACGGCGTGTTGCTCAGCTGCCGCTCGTTGTTGATGACCAGGTCGAACTCACCCGAGTTGCGGTGGTCCCTGAGCAGGGCCTCGTCCGGGAACTCGGCCGTGATGTTGATGCCGACCTCCTGTGCGTGCTCCGCGATCAGGCGGGCCGCCTCCATCCAGTCGGTCCAGCCGGAGGGAACCTCCAGGGTCAGCTCGATGGGCTCGCCGTCGGGCGTCTCGACGAAGCCGTCGCCGTCCTCGTCGAGGTAGCCGGCCTCCTCCAGGAGGCCCACCGCCTCGTCCGCGTCGTACCTGAAGCCCTCCTCGGCGACCAGTTCCTGGTCGATGTAGGCGTCCCACTCGGGCAGCAGGCCGGTGGGGTTGGCCGGCTCGACGAGGTTGGCGTAGGGGCCCTCGACGATCTCGGTGATGTTGATGGCGTGGGCCAGGGCCTGGCGGAACTCCACGTCGTCGAGCGGGGCGCGGGTGGTGTTCGGCACCAGCCACGCCGTGTTGGCGCTCTTCATGTACGGGGGACCGTCGTAGAAGCTGGTGACGTTCTCGTTGCTGTTGAGGACCTGGTCGATTCCCGGAAGGAAGTTGTTCGAGAGGTCGACCTCGTTCTGGTTCAGCATGCCCATCGTCACCTCGTTGGAGGCGTTGACGATGTCGACGATGTAGCGCGCGTCCATGTCCATGTCGAGGGCTTCGACGCCCCACCAGTCGTCGTTGCGCTCCCAGATCATGCGGTCGTCCGCGTGCGACTCGTAGACGTAGGGGCCGGTGCCGACCGGGTTCTCGTTGGCGCTGTCGGTGACCGCGGTCTCCTCCATGTCGCCCCAGATGTGTGCGGGGAGGATGGGGTTGGAGTAGGCCCAGTTCATCCACTCCTGCGGACGGCTCTCCGAGAAGGTGACGGTGACCGTGCGCTCGTCGGTGGCCTCGACGCTCTCGACGTAGTTCCAGACGTTGCTGTAGGAGACTCCGTCGATCTTGCCGAGCTCCAGCGTGGTCACGACGTCGTCGGCGACCAGGGGCTCTCCGTCGGTCCACGTGATGCCCTCACGCAGGGTGATCTCGTGCACGGTGTCCGAGACCCACTCGTCGCTCTCGGCGAGCCAGTGCACGTACTCGCCGGTCACCGGGTCGTAGTGGAAGAGCGACTCGTAGACCAGGCCGATCGTGCCGACCGCGTAACCTCCCCTCATCATGGGGTTCCAACTGGTCGGCGCCGACCACGCCGTACCCGTGGTGTACAGGGTCTCGGCCCGGGGGTACTGCCCCGTACCGCCGCCTTCTTCCCCGCCGCCACCCGAGCATGCAGTGGCCGCGATGGCCAGTGCCGCGAGTGCCGCCGGAAGCCGCAGAGACTTCATCTCGACTCCTCCTTCCACCCGGCCGACCCGTGGGGGGAGTCCCCTCCATGACGCGGAGAGGTGGGAGCGCTCCCAGTAGGGGGCGCGCAGGGTCGTTGCTGAACCGGGTAAGTGACGTTAACAACAACACGTCCGACGGAAGCCCGTCAATGCCCGACACTTCGCTGTTACTCGCTTGTAACAGCACAGATGCGGGTATGTCAGTAAGTTCGCCCCCGCTGAACCGGTTCCGCACGCACGCTCACGCCCCCGCCTGGCGGGGACGGCGGGCAGTCGGCGTTCGGACGCCCAGGGGGAGCACGGGGGGCGGGACGGGCCCCTCAGGTCACGCGCCCAGGGGTCCGGTGCTCGCCCGCGGGTACAGCTCGCCCCGGGAGACCTCCCGCTTCTCCACCGGCCCGCCCTTGATCGTCGCGCCCAGCATCAGCGCGGCCATGCGGCCGTAGGAGACGACGTCGCGGGCGATCGCGGTCAGCGACGGGCGGACCAGCCGGCACAGCACCGAGTCGTCCCAGGCCACGATGGACAGCTGGGAGGGCACGTCGACGCCCATCTCGTGGGCCACGCCCAACCCGGCCACGGCCATCAGGTCGTTGTCGTAGACCAGCGCGGTAGGCCGGTCCTGGGTGGCCAGCAGCCTGCGCGTGGTCTTCGTGCCCGCCTCACCCGTGTAGTCGGCGTAGACCGAGCGGGCCTCACCCAGGCCGGCCTGCTCCGCCGCGTCCAGGAAGGCGCCCACCCGCGCCCGGGTGTGCACGAACTCCTCCGGGCCCGCCACGTGGACGATGCGCCGGTGGCCGAGAGCGGCCAGGTAGTGGACGACCTCGCGCATGGCACCGGCGTCGTCGGTGTACAGGCAGGGCAGGGGATCCGCCCCCTCGGGGCCGCCCAGGAGCACGGCCGGCAGGGGGAGCTCCTCCACCACGCGGACACGGGGATCGTCCACGCGCAGGTCCACCATGACCACGCCGTCGACGCGGCGCTCGGCCGACCAGCGCCGGTAGGCCGCGATCTCGGCGCCCATGTCCTCGGTGACCTGTAGCAGGAGGTCCACCCCCGAGGAGGCCAGCTCCGTCTCGATACCCGAGACCAGCTGCATGAAGAAGGGCTCCAGGCCGAGCGAGTGGGCGGGGCGGTCCACCACCAGGCCGATCGCTCCGACCCGGCCGCCGGGCGAGAGCGCCCGCGCCGGGCTGCTGGGCGCCCAGCCCAGGTCATGGGCGATCGCCAGGATGCGCCCACGGGTCTGCTCCGAGACCCCCGGGCGCCCGTTGAGGGCATACGACACGGCACCTTTGGACACCCCGGCGGCCTTGGCGATGTCCATGATGGTCGGACGCCGCATCAGTCCCCCCATTCGTCCCCCTGATCACAGAAAACTGAACCGGTTAAGCAGACGGCTAGGGATTGTACTGCATGGACTCGAAACCCATGCGAACAAAGATTCCGTCAGCCCCGCGAGCCTCCCTGGCATCCCGGGCACCAGTAGAGGGTGCGCCCGGCCAGAGTGGAGGAGGCGACCGGGGAGGAGCACACGCGACAGGGGTCGCCCGTGCGGTAGCAGACGTAGAAACTGTCCGACCGGGGGACGGGGTACACGTCCGGATCGGGGCGGTGTTCGGGCAGGGTGGTGACGATACGGCCGTCGCGCACGCCGTCGCGGAGCAGTCCGGCGAGGTCCTCCCACAGCCGGGTCCACTGGCCGTGCGTGAGCTCGCGGCCCGGGGTAAGGGGGTCCAGGCCCGCACGGAACAGCGACTCGGCCCGGTAGATGTTGCCGATCCCCGCCACGACGTCCTGGCGCATGAGCAGTGCGGCGACGCTGGTCCGGGAGCGGCCGACCACGCGCCAGGCCCGTTCGGGGTCGGCGTCGTCGCGCAGGGGGTCGGGGCCCAGCCGGTCCTGGACGGCCTGCTTCTCATCCTCGGTGAGGACCTCGCAGGCCGAGGGCCCGCGCAGGTCGGCCCAGCCGGAGGAGTTGACCAGCCGTGCGCGTACCGCGCCGACCGGCGCCGGCGGCAGGACGAAGCCCTCCTCGTCGCGGACCAGTTCCAGGCGGGTTCCGGCCCCGGCGCGCGGCGCTCCCAGGTGGCGTTCGCCGTCGGTGTCGCCGAAGGTCCAGGCACCGTACAGGCCCAGGTGGACCCGCAGCCACTCCCCCGAGTCGAATCCGAGGAAGAGGTGCTTGCCGTGTGCCTCGCTCTCGGCGAGGACCCGGCCGTCCACGCGGGCGGCGCCGTCGGCGAAGCGGCCCTGCGGGCTGCTCGCGTGCACCGTGCCGCCGCCGAAGGTCTTGTCGAAGTGCGCCGCCAGCCGGTGCAGCGTGTGGCCCTCAGGCACCGTGTTCCCCTCTCCCGTCGGCCCGGGGCGGCGGACGGACCACCGCGTTCCGGACGTCCCGGTCCAGGGTAGTGCTCCCGCGCGTACCGGCCGGCCGGTGCGTGGGACCGCTCCGGCCGGCCCGCGGGGCCCTTCGGCCGGTGCGTCAGTGGGCGGTGAGGATCTCCTCCACGAGGGTGCGCGGATCGGCCAGGCAGCGCCAGGCGGGCACCAGCACCACGGGGTCCCCGGTGACGCGGTTGAGCGACTCGCCCCGGGCGAGCAGGTGGCGCAGGGACCGGCCGTCGGGCTCGTGGTCGAGCAGGAGCAGCAGACGGCGGGAGCCGAACCGGACCACCATGTCGGCGGTCCAGCCCTCGACCGTCTGCTGGAGGGTCACCTCCGTGCCCACCCGGCGCAGCTCCGCCACCAGCGCGGAGGCGGCCGGGTCGGCCCGTACCGCGCAGGCGCCCGAGGCCACCGCGTCCAAGCCGCCCAACGGCCCGTCGTCGCCCGACCAGTACCCGCGGTCGCCCACCACCACCAGCCGCTGGCGGGTGCGGGTCAGCACCGACGACCACAGGTGCCCCATCCGGCGGATCCGGCGCTCGGCGATGGTGGGCGCGCCGAGGGTGAGCATCGGCGAGAGCACGGTGACGTCGACCGCGTCGCGGTCGCACGCCAGGAGGTCGGGACCGCCGACCCGCACCTCGTGCCGCAGGACGCGTTTGCGCAGCAGGCGGCGGATCAGGGCGACCTGGGGCTGGGTCGGCGCGACGACCGCGACCACCCTGCCGTACGGCAGGTGCTCGTCGATCTCGTCCACCACCACCGCCACCCGGTAGGCCTCGTCCCGGTTGACGTAGGACGCGCCGGGAGCCGCCTCGCAGACGCCGGCGGCGTCGCGCCACTCGAACGCCGGCCCTCCGGCGGGGTCGGGGGTGGTGCGCACCGCGAGCCTGCCCCCGTAGCAGTGCCGTGAGGCGGCCTCCGCGAGCCGGGGCGGCGCCCCGTCGTGCTCGTCCAGCCATATCGGGGGCGGCGCGGCCCGGTACAGGGCGCGCATCGCCGAACCCGTGCCGTGGCGCAGGCCCCGGTCGTCCAACTGGTCCGCGGACAGTCCCGCGGTGGCCAGCACACGGCGCTCCTCGTCCGGTTCCAGCGCGCTCGTCGGCCCCGGGTGCGCCGGGTCGCCGAAGACCACGGCGCGGTTGGCCCGGTAGAGCGCGGGCAGCAGCTCGGCCACCCGGGTGCGCTCCGCGCCGACCACGACGACCAGGTCGAACAGGCCCGCATGCGGCGGCAGAGCCCTGACCTGGTCGGTGCGGCACATCCACGCGGGCAGGGCGTCGAGCAGGTCGTCCAGTCCGAGCCAGCCGTTGCCGTGGTGCCAGTTGAGGGTCTCCAGCCGGTTCTCGATCGCGGCGCGGCCCCGGCGCAGCCGGGGTTCGGCGACCGAGCGCAGGCAGGCGGCGCTGGACCTGCGGTGCCGGTCCAGGGCGTCGGCCAGCTCGGCGGTCAGCTCTCCCAGCGGAGCACAGCGGGTGCGCCGGTCCACCGCCGACCGCCACTCGCTCTCCATGCGGGCGACCGCGCAAAGCCGGGCGAGACTGTCGGGGTCGGTGCCCACGCCCAGCTCACGGCGGACGGCGCCACGGTGGCGCAGCCCCGTCAGAGCGCCCGCCCTGGCGCGCTCGGCCCTCTGCAGCCAGTACTCGGGGCCGCCCCGCTCGGGGGTGAAGAGGGAGTCGGGGTCCCAGCCCTGGGCGATGACGCGGGCGCGCTCCTTCGCCAGGTGGGCGAGCGCGTGCCCGCCGGAGGCCATGGTGTCCATCGTCCGCCACGCCTCACGGACCCGCGCCCAGTCCTCGGCCAGGTCCGTCCAGTGGGTGAGGGGGTCCTCCCCGCCGAAGTCCCGCCCACCGGAGTCGGCGCAGGCGGTGGACATGTTCCCGGCGTGCTCGGTGAGGAGCCGGGTGAGCAGCAGGACCTCGGCGGAGCGGTGCTCGCTCCCGCCGACACGTACGAGGGGGTAGGCGGGTGAGGCGTCGGCGCGGACGCCGGTCTCGGCGATGTCGGTGGCGGTGCGCCCGCAGACCAGGACGCGCTGGCCGTTGCCGACGGCGGTGCGGACGATGGCGTCGACCAGGTCGTGTGCGCCGCTGCCGGGAGGAGCTGCGGCCACGGTGAGCTGGTCGCGCATGGCGGCGCTCAGGACGGCGTACTGGGACTGGTCGAGGGGGGTCGCGCGGATCGGGACCGTGGAGCCGTCGGTACCGGTGGACGGGGGAACGGCGCGGGCGGCGCGCCGGGAGCTCCCCCGGCCGGCGAAGAGCCGTCCGGGGTGGGGCGGTGCGGCGGTCTCGGCCCGCCGGGCCGCCGTGGTCCGCCCGAGAAGGGGCTCCAGCGCCGTCCCGCCGACGTCGTCGGGGTTGAGGCCGTCCCGCTCGGAGGGGTCCAGGTCGGCGAGGACGCTCTCGACGTCGCCGGGGCCGTACTCGTACCCGTCGGGGCCGGGCCCGGCGTCGCCGGTGCCGTGTTCGCCGGCCCCGTGCCGGCCGTCCGGGCCGTACCTGTCGGCCCCGCGCCGACCGTCGGGGCCCGCGCGGAAGAACACGGCGACGTTGTGGGCGCCGTCGATGTCGGTGCGCGGGGTGCTCCGGGTGCCGAGGGGGGCGATGTCGTCCACCCTCTCGACCTCCAGCCGGGCGAGCAGGGCGCGGACCCTGACGGCGAGGTCGGCGACGGCGGCGGGTCGGCGCAGGGGGTCTGGCGCCCCGGAGCGCAACCGCGTGCGCAGCTCGAACAGGTCCTCGGGGTCGGTGACGCCGAGCCGCGCCAGGAGGGCGGGGTTGACGTCGGGCGGGCCGACCGCGCGGACCAGTGTGCCCTCGGGGGCGGCGCGAAGGTCACCGGCGTCGTCCACCGCCCGCACGTCGACGACGAGCAGGGGCAGGGCGAGGCGGTCGGCGCCCTCGCCCAGGAACACGAGCGGGTAGCCGTAGCGCGGCGCCTGGCCCCGGCTCCGTGCCAGGCGCATGACCCGGGCGGCCTCCGGGGACAGCACGAGGGTCTCCCGGGCCCCGCTGAACAGGACCTCGGGTCCTGCGGGCAGGCAGGCACAGGCGTCGGAACCGAGTTCGTCGGCGCGGACGGAGTGGGTGTGCACGGCCTCGCGGTGCAGGCAGGCGCGCAGGTAGGCCAGGAGGGACCGGACCTCGTCGCGGTCGATCGGCGGCTTCCAGCGCAGTGAGGCGGTACCGACCCCCGACCGGCTGACCTGCCCGGGTGCGGCGGGGAGGGCACCGGGAATCCCCTGCTCCGCCCCCGGGACGCAGCCGTAGCCGATGTCGTGTTCGTCGTCGCGTAGTGACCTCACGTGTCCCCCCGGACCTGACGCCGTGATCAGGCGGTTACTCCCCGCCAGCAACGCTCATTGTGGCGGATGGGCCCGCCCCGGATCCGTGGAACACCGGAAACCGTCGCGGATTTCACCCTGGGTGACGGACCGGGTCCCGTGGACGCGTGTCCGGGGCCCGCCGGAGGCCACCGGGGCCTCAGGTGGTGGCCCCGTGGACGCGCAGGGCGATCCAGAGCTCGGCCCGGTAGTCGGGGTCGTCGAGGTCCCCGGGGAGCAGGTCGCGGATGCGCCGCATGCGGTAGCGGAGTGTGTGCCTGTGGACGCCTAGCGACTCCGCCGCGGCGTCCCACCGGCCCGAGGCCGCGAGGTAGGCGTGCAGCGAGGCGAGCAGCTCGGCGGAGGTCCGCTGCCGCATGAGCGGAGCGAGCAGGTCCCCGGCCATGCGGGCCCCGGCGGGGGTGTCCGCCAGGCCGAGCAGCCCACCGGGCAGGTCGCCGACCCGGACCAGGTCCTCCCCCGCATCGCGCGCGGCCTCCAGCGCGCGCCCGGCCTGGGACAGCGCCGCGGACAGCTCCGCGTAGGGGGAGGGGTCGCTCACGCCGACCGGCCCCTCCAGCACCTCGCCGATCACGCCCGCGTCCGTGCCCGCGGGGGCCAGCAGCAGCGCGCGCCCGCCGTGCTCGGTGACCAGGACGCCCTCCGGCGGCTGGGCGGGCCCGGTCCCCTCCGCCGCCGCCACCACGACGGGTTCGGCGGGAAGGACCTCCCGCAGCCGCTCCGCCCCCGGGTGGAGGAGGTCCAGGGCCCCGGTGAGCAGCGCCGCGAGCAGCCCCTCCCGCACCCGGGCCGTGCCGTCGTGGGCGGTGCGCTCCAGTTCGAGGGAGAGCAGGGAGACCGCGGCGTTGACCAGGGTGCGCTCGTCCGAGCCGAGCCGCCCTCCGGTACCCACGGCGAGGAACCCGCGGACCCGCCGGCCGATGGACAGGGGCTGCACGGAGACGTGCTCGCCCCCGGAGGTCAGGGAGACGCTCGCACGCGTGCCCGCCTCGCGCAGCCGGTCGAGTTCGTCGGCCAGCCCGGCGGCGCGTGCGGCGGCTCCGTCGGGAGAGGCGTGCCGGGCCGTGCCGTCGGCGGAGAGCAGCAGCACCCAGGCGCCGAGGTCGCGGGCCAGCCGGTCCACGATCGCCGGGGCTCCGGTGAGCGCGGCGCGGGTGAGGTCGCGCTGCGCGGCGAAGGCCCTGCTCAGGCCCTCGTACTCCTCCTTGGCCAGGAGCCGGGAGACCTCCTTGCCGATCGCGATGAAGGGGGTCTCCCGGGGGACCTCCAGCAGGGTGAGGCCGAACTCGGCGGCGGCCCCGCGGAGCTCGGCGGGGGTCTCGTCCAGGACCACGCCGACGGCGAAGCCCAGGCCGGCGATCCGGCGCTCGGCCAGGCGGCGGGTGTAGTCGCGCAGGTCGGGCACGCCGGTCGCCCAGCGCACGCCGGTGGTGAGGAGGAGTTCGCCGCCCGCCAGGTAGGGGGTGGGGTCCTCCAGCTCGCTGACCGCGACCCACTCCACCTGCCGGTCCAGGCCCTCCTGCCCCGTGAGCGGGTTCAGCCGCAGGCGCTGTGCCCGCACCAGGGCGCCCAGGGTCGGTGGCATCGCTTCCCTCCTCCTTCGAACCCTGACGTGTTGGCACAAGGTTCTGCTTCGATTATCCACTGTGTCCATGGGTGAGGGGTGCGGAGCGCCCTAGTGTCATGCGGGTCGGGGAGCCCACCCCCGCCTTCCCGTTCCCCGTCCACCGCAGAAGGAGGCAGCCGCATGGCAGCGACCGAGGTCGCCCAGTCCCGCCGGATCGTCACCGAGATCCCCGGCCCCAAGTCCCGCGCGATCCAGGAGCGCCGCCGTTCGGCCGTCGCCCAGGGCGTCGGCAGCGTCCTGCCCGTCTACGTCGAGCGCGCGGGCGGCGGCATCGTCGAGGACGTCGACGGCAACGCCCTGATCGACTTCGGCTCCGGCATCGCCGTGACCAACGTCGGCAACGCCGACCCGCGTGTGGCGGAGCGCGCCGCCGAGCAGCTCGGCCGGTTCACGCACACCTGCTTCATGGTGAACCCGTACGAGGCGTACGTGGACGTGTGCGAGGCGCTGAACCGCATCACGCCGGGCGACCACGAGAAGCGGTCGATCCTGCTCAACTCGGGCGCCGAGGCGGTCGAGAACGCGGTGAAGATCGCCCGCAGCGCGACCGGCCGCCAGGCGGTGGTGGTGTTCGACCACGCCTACCACGGCCGCACCAACCTCACCATGGGTCTGACCGCGAAGAACATGCCCTACAAGCAGGGCTTCGGGCCGTTCGCCGGTGAGATCCACCGGATGCCGATGGCCTACCCGTACCGCTGGCCGACCGGCCCGGAGAACTGCGGCCCCGAGGCCGCGGCCATGGTCGCCGACCAGATCACCAAGCAGATCGGCGCCCGGAACGTGGCGGCCGTGGTGATCGAGCCGATCCAGGGCGAGGGCGGCTTCATCGAGCCCGCGCCGGGCTTCCTGCCCGCCGTGGCGGAGTTCTGCCGCGCCAACGGCATCGTGTTCGTCGCCGACGAGGTGCAGACCGGCTTCGCCCGTACCGGCCACATGTTCGCCTCCGAGCACGAGGGCGTGGTCCCGGACCTGATCACGACCGCCAAGGGCATCGCGGGCGGCCTGCCGCTGGCCGCCGTGACCGGTCGCGCCGAGCTGATGGACGCCGTGCACGGCGGCGGCCTGGGCGGCACCTACGGCGGCAACCCGGCGGCGTGCGCCGCCGCGCTGGCCACGCTGGAGGCCATCGAGTCCGACGGCCTGGTGGAGCGGGCCCGCGAGATCGGCGACCTGATGCTGGGGCGCCTGCGCGAGATGGCCGCCAAGTACGAGGTCATCGGCGACGTGCGCGGACGCGGCGCGATGGTCGCGATCGAGCTGGTCGGGGACGGGGAGAGGACGCCCGACCCCGAGGCGCTGGCCAAGGTGCTGTCCTACTGCCACTCCCGGGGCCTGGTACTGCTGAGCGCGGGCACCTACGGCAACGTGATCCGCATGCTGCCGCCGCTGGTGATCGGCGACGAGCTGCTGCACGAGGGGCTGGACCTCCTGGAGGAGGCCTTCGCCCGGCTGTGAGGACCGGCGCCGGGGCCCCACCCGGATGATCTTGCTCCCAGTGACACTGTCGGCGGTCGGGAGTGCCGCCAAGAGCAAGATCATCCGGGGTGGGAGCGAGCCGGCGAACCCTCGTGGCCACCGCCCTAGCGGGTGCCCCAGGCGTAGGTCTGCTTGCGCAGTTTGAGGTAGAGGAACGTCTCGGTGGTGGACACGGTGTCGATGGCGCGGATGTTCGCCAGGATGTCCAGCAGCTTGGCGTCGTCCTCGGCGACCACCTCGACCATCAGGTCGAACGAGCCCGCCGTGATCACCACGTACTCCACGCCCCCGACGTCCGAGACGGCGTCGGCGGCGGCGTTGAGGTCGCCGGTGGTGCGCACGCCGATCATGGCCTGGCGGTGGAAGCCCAGCATCATGGGGTCGGTGACGCCCACCACCTGGACCACCTCGGCCTCCAGCAGCCGCTGCACGCGCTGGCGCACCGCCGCCTCCGACAGGCCGACGGCCTTGCCGATGGCCGCGTAGGACCGTCGCCCGTCCTCCTGCAACACCTCGATGATGCGCTTGGCGGTGTCGTCGAGGACCACGCCGTTGGTCCTGCGCACAGGGCTGGGGTCCGGCTGTTCGGTCACGGGGTCCCTCCGCTTTCGGTACATGGAATCCAGTTTCCACCGACGCGCCTACCAGCGGATTTCATTGTTTCTTGCGCATCGGACAACGGATTCCAAGGTACTGCATGTGCGCGGCGGGGTTGAGGGGCGTATGTGGAACGGGGGTCCGCCCTGCTCGGCGGCGGTCCGGCCGGCCCCCGGCGGCCCGGGTCCGCCGGTTCAGCGCTCCTCGCGGACCGAGTCCAGCGACAGCAGCGCCACGTGCAGGGACAGGCAGGTCTCCACCGACTCCAGGTCCGCGTCCAGCACGTGGGAGATCCGCCGCAGCCGGTCGTAGAACGCCGGCCGTGAGAGGTGGGCGCGTCCGGCCGCCAGCGCCTTGTTGCGGCCCGCGCCCAGGTAGTGGCGGAGCATGTCGGTCAGGTCGCCGCCGTGCCGCGCGTCGTGGTCCAGCAGCGGCCCCAGCTCCCTCTCGACGTAGGTCTGTAGCCGCTCGTCGTCGCGGAACAGGTGCAGCAGGCCGCGCAGGTGCAGGTCGGGCAGCCGGTAGAAGGGGCGCCGGTCGCTCTGCCGGATGGCCGCGTCGCCGACCTGGCGGGCCTCCAGGAAGGAGCGCCGCACCTCGCGGACGCCGTCCACGGAGGAGCCCACGGCCAGGACCGCGGCGTCGCCCACGGTGCCCCGGACACGGTCGGCGAGCATGTGCAGGGTCGTGTCCAGGCTCTGGCGCCCGGGCAGGGCCAGCAGGATGCCCACCCGCAGGTCGTCGAGCGAGCCCACCAGGGCGGGCAGGCGCAGCTCGCGGCAGGCGCGCGCGGCGCCCTCCGCCGTGTCGGACAGGCGGGCCTGGGCGGCCAGGCCGGTGCCGCCCTCACGCAGGCGCAGCACCAGCCCCACGAGTTCGCGGCCCTTGAGCGGCACGCCCACCGCGCGGGCCCGGACCAGGGCCTCCTCCGGGTCGGAGTAGGCGCGGTCGACGATGCCCGCGATGATCGTGCGGTGCGTCTGCCGCTCCAGGCTCTCCTGGTGGCGCTCCAGCAGCCTGCCCAGGGCCAGGGTGGTGGCGGCGCGCTCGATGAGCATGCTCTGGCGGGGGGTCGGGTTGGCCCCGACGACGAGGATCAGCCGTCCCCAGTCCTGGCCGCGCGCCCCGACCATGGTGACCAGCCATCCGGTGGCGGGCGTGTGGACGGTGCGCGAGCCCGAGCGGGCCGCGCGCGAGCGGCTCTCCCACGAGGTGAGCAGGGTGCCGGGGTCCTCGCCGTTGAGGTCGCAGGCCAGTACCTGGTGGGTGAGGTTCTCCAGGACCACCGGGCAGCCGGAGAGCTGGGCGACCTCGTGCAGGATGCGCCCGGCGTCGGCGCCCTCCACCGATAGCCGGGTGAACACCGAGTGCAGCTTCTCGGACTCGCGCAGCTCCTCCAACTGCTCGTTGACCACGCGGATGTGCACGGCCTCGGTGATCTCCACGAAGCGTGCCTCTCGGTCGAGCAGGATGACCGGCACGCCCGCGTCGCGGGCGGCGTCGAGGAAGGCGTGCGGGAGCTCCGCGTGGTACTTGCGGCCGAGCTCGACCGCGATACCGCTGACCCCGGCCGCGGCCAGGTCGTCGATGTAGCGGCGCAGCGCGTCGGGGTCGTCGGGCATGGCGATACCGGTGCTGAGCACCAGCTCACCGCCCCGGAGGAGGTGGGCGAGGTCGGTGACCTCGGCGATGTGGACCCAGCGCACGGCCACGTCCAGGCGTTCGGAGCCCGCCACGACCCGGGGGCGGGCACGTTGGAGGGCGGGCAGCTGGAGGACCTCGTCGAGGGTGGGGAGCACGGCTTCCATTCTAGTGACGCGAAGCCGAACGCAGTGTCATATCCCTGACTCGTCCACTTACAGTGTGTACGCCGGTGCGTGCCCCGGTCCCAGGTCATGGAGCCACCCGCAGATCCTTACATGTCGTAATCCCGTCCACCATGTTGTCAACATGCTGATCCTGGCCATGCAAGGAGGGCGGGGCGAGACTGGGGGCATGTCGGAACTTCTCTCGCGCCACCGCGCGGTCATGCCCTCCTGGCTGCCCCTGTACTACGAGTCCCCGCTGGAGATCACCAGCGGCAAGGGCGCCCGTGTCACGGACGCCGACGGCAACACCTATCTGGACTTCTTCACCGGCATCGTGACCAACATGCTCGGCTACGACGTGGCCGAGGTGCGCGAGGCCGTGGAGCGCCAGCTCGCCAAGGGGGTCGTGCACACCTCCACCCTGTACCTCATCCGCAGCCAGGTGGAACTGGCGGAGAAGATCGCCCGCCTGTCGGGGATCCCGGACGCCAAGGTCTTCTTCACCAACTCCGGTACCGAGGCCAACGAGACCGCCCTGCTGCTGGCCACGTACGCGCGCGGCAGCGACGAGGTGCTCGCGATGCGCGGCAGCTACCACGGGCGCTCGTTCGGCACCGTGGCGGTGACCGGCAACCGGGCGTGGAAGAACTCCTCGCTGTCGCCGCTGAACGTGCACTACCTGCACGGCACCGACCACGCGTCCCCGGCCTTTCGCGGGATGACCGACCAGGAGTACGTCGAGGCGTGCGTCGCCGACCTGCGCGACGTGCTGGACACCACCGCGCCGAACGTGGCGTGCCTGATCGCCGAGCCGATCCAGGGCGTGGGCGGGTTCGCGATGCCGCCGGACGGGCTGTACGCCGCCTACAAGGAGGTGCTGGACGAACACGGCATCCTGTTCGTGTCCGACGAGGTGCAGACCGCGTGGGGCCGCACCGGCACGAGCTTCTTCGGCATCGGCGACCACGGCGTGACCCCGGACGCCATGACCTTCGCCAAGGGGCTGGGCAACGGCTTCGCCGTGGGCGGCGTCGTGGCGCGCGGCGACCTGATGGACCGGCTCGGCGCGCTGGGCGTGGCCACCTTCGGCGGCAACCCGGTGTCGATGGCTGCGGCCGGGGCGACCCTGGACTACGTCCTGGAGCACGACCTCCAGGGCAACGCGCGGCGGCAGGGGTCCCTGATCCTGGAGGGCCTCAAGGCGCTGACCGCGCTGCCGAGCGTGCGGGACGTGCGCGGCAGGGGCCTGATGTTCGCCGTGGAGATGGCCGACCCCGCCACCGGCGCGCCCTCGCCGACGCTCGCGGGCGGGGTGCTGGAGGCCGCGCGAGAGCGCGGGCTGCTGGTGGGCAAGGGCGGCGTGCACGGCAACGTGCTGCGGATGGCGCCGCCGCTGACGCTGTCCCAGGAGGAGGCCGTGGAGGGCCGCGACGCGCTGTTGGACGCGGTGCGCTCGGTGGACGCCGGGGCCTGATGCCCGAACGGCCCCTGGGGCCTCCTGCGGCCCCAGGGGCCGATGTGAACCGGAGTCCCCCACTTCGATGGATGCCCCGACCCCACCCGTACAAGCGGACACTCGCCCGCCTGTGGACAAGGAAGAGAACAGCATGAGCAAGCACGTCACCCACTGGATCGGCGGGGCCGCCCACGAGGGGCCGTCCCAGCACCGGGGGGACATCTACAATCCCGCGTCCGGCCAGGTCACCGGCACGGTCGACCTCGCGGGGCCCAAGGAGGTCGACGCGGCGGTGACCGCGGCACGGGAGGCCTTCCCCGGATGGCGCGACACCTCGCTCTCCAAGCGGGTCCAGGTCCTGTTCCGCTTCCGCGAGCTGCTCAACGGGAACAAGGAGCGGCTGGCGGAGCTGATCAGCGCCGAGCACGGCAAGGTCTTCTCCGACGCCCTGGGCGAGGTGTCCCGCGGCCTGGACGTCGTCGACTTCGCCTGCGGCATCCCGCACCTGCTCAAGGGCGGCTACTCCGAGAACGTGTCCACCGGCGTGGACTCCTACTCGATCATGCAGCCGCTCGGCGTGGTCACCGGCATCACGCCGTTCAACTTCCCCGCGATGGTGCCGATGTGGATGTTCCCGGTGGCCGTCGCCTGCGGCAACGCGTTCGTGCTCAAGCCCAGTGAGAAGGACCCCTCCGCGGCCGTCGTGATGGCCGAGCTGTGGGCCGAGGCGGGGCTGCCCGACGGGGTGTTCAACGTCGTGCACGGTGACAGGGCCGCGGTCGACGCCCTCCTGGAGCACCCGGACGTGGCGGCGGTCAGCTTCGTGGGCTCGACCCCGATCGCCCGGCACGTCTACCGGACCGCCGCCGAGCACGGCAAGCGCGTCCAGGCCCTGGGCGGGGCGAAGAACCACATGGTGGTGCTGCCCGACGCCGACCTGGACCTGGCCGCGGACGCGGCGGTCTCGGCCGGGTTCGGCTCGGCGGGCGAGCGGTGCATGGCCATCTCGGCGGTGGCCGTGGTGGACTCGGTCGCCGACGAGCTGCTGGAGCGGATCCGCGAGCGGGTGGCGCGCCTGCGCGTGGGCCCCGGCGACGACGACCGCAGCGAGATGGGCCCCCTGGTCACGCGCGAGCACCGCGACAAGGTCGCCTCCTACCTGGAGTCGGGGGTGCGCGAGGGCGCGACCCTGGCGATCGACGGGCGGATGCATCCGGTGCTGGGCGGGGACCCGGACGGTTTCTGGCTGGGTCCCTCGCTGCTGGACCACGTCGGACCGGAGATGTCCTGCTACCGGGACGAGATCTTCGGACCGGTGCTGAGCATGGTGCGCGTGGGCGACTACGACGAGGCCGTGAAACTCGTCAACGACAGCCCCTACGGCAACGGGACGGCGGTCTTCACCAACGACGGCGGCGCCGCGCGGCGCTTCCAGCACGAGATCGAGGTCGGCATGGTGGGGATCAACGTCCCCATCCCGGTGCCGATGGCCTACTACTCCTTCGGCGGCTGGAAGCAGTCGCTGTTCGGCGACTCGCACGCGCACGGTACCGAGGGCGTCCACTTCTACACCCGCACGAAGGCGGTCACCGCACGCTGGACGGACCCGAGCCGAAGGCCCGAGGGAGGCGTCGATCTGGGCTTCCCCACCAACGGCTGAACAGGACTTCACGGAAATAGCGGATGGATCTGCCTCACTGTCGGTCGACCACGAACGACAGGGAGTATCGTTGTCGTCAGGCGCCCCTCACGGGGCGTGGTCGACGCTGTCGACGGCACACGAGCCATCCTGGGAAGGACGCGCTCATTTCCCCTCCTCCCCGATGGAAGCGGGCGCGTCAACGGAAGCGCTCCGGGTCCGCCTCTCCCCCTGGACCCGGAGCGCGACCGTCTTCTCCTAGTGGGCCGCGAACAGCCGTTCACCAGCGGGAACCCGGGGCTCCACGTCGATGATGCCCGCGCACTCCTCACAACCGAACACACGGCTCCCGTCCGGCAGCTCACCGAGGCGCCGACGGGGCCGGGGCCACTTGGCGTGGCAGACGACGCAGGCATCCCCCATGCACTGCGCCCAGCTCAGCAGGCTCGGGTCGTAGACGTAGGTGTCGGTTGCGGGCCGCGTGTCTGGTTCACACATCATGCTCATTCCGCGCAATGTCCTTGCTCCCCCCGTGGTTTAGGACAGTCTGGCGGGCCGATAGTTACCGGCTCTTTATTGAATCAGAAGCTTTGGGCGCCTGGAAGGTTCCGGACCGATTTACATCACATCATGCAGATGAATCATAACCGTAGGTGACGAACCCTGGGAAGACCCTGCTCGCTGGGAAGATTTTCATCCTCTTTGTCCGAGTATCTACCAAGCGATAGCGGCCCGGCCCCTCACTCCTCTACCCGCGCAGAGACCGAAAAACGGCGCAGCGACAGAGCCGGATTAATGCTTCGCACTTCTTCCACCCGAGCGGCCGAAACCTCGGCCGAGGCGACGGCGAAGGTCTGCTCCCCCAGCGCCGCGAGCGGCGTTCCCATGGGGTCGACCACCATGCTGTTGCCCGCGCCCCCGGGCGCCGCCTGCCCGGAAGCCGCCACGTACACGGTGTTCTCGACGGCGCGCGCCCGCACCAGCGTCCGCCAGTGCTCCTCCTTCAGCGGGCCCGGCACCCACTGCGCGGCCAGCAGCACCACGTGCGCACCGGCGTCGGCGACGCGCCGCGTCACCTCCGGGAAGCGCAGGTCGTAGCAGGTCTGCAGACCGAACACCACGCCGTCCACGGTGAAGGTCTCGGGCTCCTCGATCGGACCGGGCCGCAGCACGTCCGACTCCCTGGCCCCGAACGCGTCGTACAGGTGGATCTTGCGGTAGTGCGCGACCCTCTTCCCCTCCGGCGACAGCGCCACGAGCGTGTTGGTGAAGCGGGCGGCGTCGCCGTCCTCGGCCTCGTTGACCCCCAGCACCACGTACACGCCCTCCCGGCGGGCGGTGTCGGCCGCCGCGGCGACGAAGGGGCCGTCCAGGGGCTCGGCCGCATCCACGCCGCGGTGGTCGACGCGCGGGGCGGTGAACATCGTGTACTCGGGCAGCAGGACCACACCGGCGCCCTCGGCCGCCGCCCGGGCGGTCAGCCGCGCCACCGAGCGCTGGTTGTCGGCCTTGTCCTGACCGGGGGCGAACTGGGCGACCGCGACCTGCACCATCAGACCTCTCCTCGTCGGCGTGGGGCGCTTCGGCGTGCGCCGTGCCCCGAGTGTACGACCAGCTCCCGGGCCCGCGTCCGCTCCCGAGGAGCCGGCGCGGAGCGGCCTCTCCGGCCTCCGGCAAGGGGACGCGCCCCTCCCCTTGCCAGGTGACTGAACGCGCGTTTAAGCTATTGAACATGAGTTCAGCCAAGCGCTCCGACAGCGAGTCGGACCTGACGGCGCGCGCCCGCATCCGCGACGCGGCCATCGAGTGCTTCGGTCAGCACGGGTTCGACGTGACCGTGCGCGCCATCGCCGAGCAGGCGGGAGTCTCCCCCGGACTGGTGATCCACCACTTCGGGTCCAAGGACGGACTCCGCAGGGCATGCGACGACCACGTCCTCGGGCTCATCAACGACCTCAAGAAGGAGACGATCACCAGCCACGACAGCCAGACCCTGCTGCACCAGCTGGCGTCCATGGAGGAGTACGCCCCCTACGTCGCCTACCTCTTCCGGTCGGTGCAGACCGGAGGCGGTTTCGCGGTCTCCTTCTACGAGCGCATGGTCACCGACATCGAGCGCTACCTCGCCGCGGGCGAGGCCGAGGGCACGGTCCGTCCGAGCCGCGACCCGGCCAAGCGCGCCCGCTACCTGGCGGCCAACGCCGTCGGGGCGATGCTCCTGCGGGTCACCCTGCACCCGCCCGGGCAGAAGGCCGACTTCGCCCGCCTCCTGCGCGAGTGGTCCGAGGAGTACGCCCTCCCGGCCCTGGAGCTCTACACCGAGGGCCTCCTGACCGAGCGCACGATGCTCGACGCCTATCTCCTGTACGTCAGCGACCCTCCCGAGGAGTCCGGCTGACCGCGTCGAACCCCCGAACACGATCCCCACCACGTACAGAGGAACCCCGCCCATGCCATCAACCGCCATCGAAGTCCGCGGCGTCGACAAGTACTTCGGCCGCTTCCAGGCCCTGGACAAGCTGGACCTGACCGTCCGCACGGGCCAGGTCGCGGGCTTCCTCGGACCCAACGGCTCCGGGAAGTCCACCACCATCCGCGTCCTGCTCGGCCTGCTCAGGGCCGACGCCGGATCGGTCGGCCTGCTCGGCGGCGACCCCTGGAGGGACGCCGTCACCCTGCACCGCCGCCTGGCCTACGTGCCCGGCGACGTCACCCTGTGGCCCAACCTGACCGGAGGGCAGGCGATCGACCTGCTCGGGCGGCTGCGCGGCGGACTCGACCCCGCGCGCAGAAAGGACCTGCTGTCCCGGTTCGAGCTGGACCCGACCAAGAAGGCGCGCACCTACTCCAAGGGCAACCGGCAAAAGGTCGCCCTGGTCGCCGCGCTGGCCTCCGACGCCGAACTGCTCATCCTGGACGAGCCCACCTCCGGCCTGGACCCGCTCATGGAGGCCGTGTTCACCGAGTGCGTCCTGGAGGCCAAGGCCCAGGGGCGCACCGTGCTGCTCTCCAGCCACATCCTGTCCGAGGTCGAGAAGCTGTGTGACACCGTCACCATCATCCGCAAGGGTCGTTCGGTCGAGTCCGGGACCCTGGACGACCTGCGCCACCTGACCCGCTCCGCCGTGCGCGCCACCGTCTCCGGGGACGCCCGGGCCCTGGAGGGCGCCGACGGGGTGCACAACCTGCGGATCGACGGCGAAACCGTCACCTTCGACGTCGACAACACCCACATGGACGCCGCCATGCGCACGCTCACCGGCCTCGGGATCCGCTCCCTGGTGAGCAACCCGCCCTCCCTGGAGGAGCTGTTCATGCGCCACTACGGCGACGAGCTGGCCGCACTCAACGGCAACGGCGACGGAAACGGGAGTGCGGCGGTATGAGCGCGTTCACCGGCACCGGCACCCTCGTCCGGTTCATCCTGCGCCGCGACCGCATCCGGCTGACGGTCTGGACCCTCGCCCTGGTCGGCACCGTCGTCGCGACCATCCCGGCGCTCAACGACATGTTCTCCACCGACGCCCAGCGCCAGGCCCGGGCCGCGCTCATGGACACCCCGACCGGGATCGTCTTCGGCGGTCCCGGATACGGGCTGGACGACTACCAGCTCGGCCCGATGATCGTCAACGAGCTGACCATGAGCATGCTCATCGCCCTGGCGGTCATGAGCATCCTGCACGTGATCCGGCACACCCGCGCCGAGGAGGAGAGCGGACGCGCCGAACTGCTGCGCGCCAGCGTGCTCGGGGCGAGCGCCCAGATGACCGCCGCGCTGGTCACCGTCTCGCTCGTCAACCTGCTCATCGGCGGCCTGACCACCCTGGTCCTGGTCGGCAACGGCCTGGAGACCGCCGACTCGGTGGCCTACGGCCTGGGCCTGGCCCTGGCGGGCATCTCCTTCGGCGCCATCACCGCCGTGTGCGCCCAGATCGTGGAGCACGGGCGCAGCGCCGCCGGACTGGCCTTCCTGGCCGTCGGCGTGCTGTTCATGTCCCGGGTCGTCGGCGACATGGCCGAGGACGGCGGCAACGCCCTGTCCTGGCTGTCGCCGTTCGCCTGGGGCCAGCAGACCCGTATGTTCGACGACCTGCGCTGGTGGCCGCTGGCTCTGTACGCGGTCCTCATCGTGGTGCTCTTCGCCCTGACCTACGCCCTGGCGAAGCGGCGCGACCTCGGCGCGGGCCTGGTCGCCTCCCGTCCCGGCCCGGCCGGCGCGGGCAGGCTGCTCGGCAGCACGTTCGCACTGCACCTGCACCAGCAGCGCGGGGCCGTCGTCGCCTGGACGGCCGCCACCTTCCTCTTCGCCCTCTCGTTCGGATCGCTGGCCACCGAGGTGGAGGCGATGCTGGAGGAGAACCCCGACCTGGTGGCCATGCTGGGCAACGCGCCCGGGGACGCGACGAAGGGCTTCCTCGGCGTCATGGGCGGCTACGTGCTGATGGCCGCCTCGGCCTACGCCGCCATCTCGGTGCTGCGGACGCGGACCGAGGAGACCTCCGGACGCGCCGAGCTCACCCTGTCCGCGGCCGTCGGCAGGGTCCGCTGGTTCGGCAACGCGCTGCTGGTCAGCATGCTGTCCTCGGCCCTGATCGTGGTGATGGGCGGTCTCGGCATGGGCCTGAGCGCGTCCGCCGCCCTGGGGGACTCCTCCTGGACGTGGACGATGACCGGGGCCGCACTGGCCCAGTTGCCGGTGGCGCTGCTGTTCGCCGCGCTGGCCGCGCTGCTGATGGGGGCGGCGCCGCGCCTGATCCCGCTCGTGTGGGTGTGGCTGGGCTACAGCCTCCTGGCCTCCATGCTCGGCGCCATACTCGGTCTGGACGAGTGGCTGATGAACCTGAGCGCGTTCGAACTGCTGCCCAAGCTGCCGAGCGAGGAGTTCGACGCCGTTCCGGTGGCCGTCGCGCTGGGGGCGGTGCTCGTGGTCAGCGCGGTCGCCCTGGCGGGCTTCCGCCGCCGGGACCTGGCCAGCGTCTGACCGGACGGGTCCCTGTCGCGGGCGCGCCGCCGGTCCCTCGGGCTCCGGCGGCGCGCCCGCCTTCCGTGGGCGCCGGGTCCGGGCCCCGGCCAGGTGCCGGGGCCCTCACCCGGGAAGGAAGGACAGGCCCCAGGCGGGGGCGAACACCACCACGAGGAAGCGCGCCGTGCGGCTGGCGAAGGTGACCGCGCAGAACAGCACGACGTTCATCCGCGTCACTCCGACCAGTACGCACACCACCATGAACGGCGGGACGCTCACGAGGGAGCTCAGCGCCACCAGGCCCGCGCCCCACACCGGCTGCTCCTCGGCCCTGCGCCGCCAGCCCTCGGCGCGCTCGGCCCACTTGCCCGGGGTCCGCGCCCGGCGCCGGATCCACGGGGCGGAGAGCGATCCGCGGCCGGCGTAGTAGTAGGGCAGCTTGCCGAGTGTCTGCCCGGCCCCCGCCGCCACCGCCATGGCGGCCAGGGCGCCGTCGTCCACCGTGATGACGGCGCCCACCAGGTAGACCTCGATGCTGAAGACCGGGACCACCGCGAAGGCGATGGCGGCCACGAAGGCCAGCGCGGTCTCGATCACGCCGCACTCCTGGACCGCACCGGGCGGCCGGTCAGTTCTCGGCCGCCGCGAGCTGTCCGCACGCCCCGTCGATCTCCTGGCCGCGGGTGTCGCGGACGGTGACGGACACCCCGTGCGCCTGTAGCCGGCGGACGAACTCGCGCTCGTCCTCGGGGCGCGAGGCCGTCCACTTGGACCCGGGGGTGGGGTTGAGCGGGATGAGGTTGACGTGCACCAGGTGCCCCTTGAGGAGCTCGCCGAGCAGGTCCGCCCGCCACGCCTGGTCGTTGATGTCCTTGATCAGCGCGTACTCGATGGAGACCCGGCGACCGGTGGTCCCGGCGTAGCGCCAGGCCGAGTCCAGGACCTCGTCGACCTTCCAGCGGTTGTTGACCGGCACCAGCTCGTCGCGCAGCTCGTCGTCGGGGGCGTGCAGGGAGATCGCGAGGCGGACCTGCATGTTCTCGTCGATGAGCTTGTTGATCGCGGGCACCAGGCCGACCGTGGACACGGTCACGCCGCGCTGGGAGATGCCGAGCCCGTTCGGGACGGGATCGGTGATGCGGCGCACCGTCTGCAGCACGCGCTTGTAGTTGGCCATGGGCTCGCCCATGCCCATGAACACGATGTTGCTGATCCGGCCCGGGCCCCCGCTGACCTCGCCGCGCGCCAGGTCGCGGGCGCTGGCGACCACCTGCTCGACGATCTCGCCGGTGGACAGGTTGCGGGTCAGGCCCGCCTGGCCGGTGGCGCAGAACGGGCAGTTCATGCCGCACCCGGCCTGTGAGGAGATGCACAGGGTGACGCGGTCGGGGTAGCGCATGAGCACCGACTCGAACATCACCCCGTCGAAGGCCTTCCACAGGGTCTTGCGGGTCATCCCGTTGTCACAGGTGATGTGGCGTACGGGGGTGAGCAGGGTGGGCAGCAGCGCCTCGCCCAGACGCTCCCTGGAGGAGGCGGGCAGGTCGGTCATCGCCGCGGTGTCCGACTCCAGGGCGCCGAAGTAGTGCTGGGCGAGCTGTTTGGCGCGGAAGGGCTTCTCCCCCAGCTCGTTGACGACCTCGGTCCGCTCCTCGGGACTGAGGTCGGCCAGGTGCCGGGGAGGCTTGGCGCGACGGGGTGCGACGAAGTTGAGCTCGGCGGGCATAGACAGTCCGTAGGAAGTGGAGTCGGTGGTCTCGCGCCCGGCGCGGTACGGCGGCGGCCCGGGTCGTTATACGACCTATACGCCGCCGCGCTGCAGCTCCGCCTGTCAGGGCACTACCGTCGATTCTACGCACTGTGTGGACGGGCCGGACGGGTCCGCCGGATCACGACAACCGGGATCGGCGTGTGGGAGGGCCGGTGACAGGGATCGACGTCCTGCTCGACGAGATCAGCCCGTACCAGAGCCGCAGGGTCGTCGTCGAGTGCGACTCCCACACCACGGCCGCCTACCTGTTGGACGCGCGCGGCCGCATCCGCGTCCCGGTGTGGCTGGCCAACCACGAGATCGCGCCCCGTACCAGCGAGTCCGGCGGCCTGTACGAGGGCCGGGCGCCGCTCATGCCCGAGGCCTACACCAAGCACCCCCAGGGACTCCCCCGCCTCGACCCCGACCGCCTGCGCGCCGTGTGGTTCGAGGAGGGCGACGGGGTCGCCCTCGTGGACGGGGAGGGGCTGCTCGCCGTCATCCCCGGCTGGGCCGAGGCCGACAGCGGCCTGCCCGGGTACGCCCGCGAGGCGATCGGCCGCAGCGCCTACGCCTGGGAGCTGGACCCGGTACGCGACCAGCTCTGGCCGCGCGTGGTCCACGCCGAGGCCTACTGGGACTGGCGGCGTGCCTCGGGTGCCTGGCGCAGCGTGCAGCGCACCGTGCTCAGCCACCTGAACCGGCACGTGGGCGAGCCCGGCCACTACTGGGACGTGTCCGACGGCCACCCGCCGCTGCTGCGCGTCTCGGAGCGCCCGCCCACCGCGGAGCGCCCTTTCACGGTGCTGTCCACGGTCGGCATGTGCGGCCAGCGGATGCCCACCCTGGACCGCTACATGGCCGACACCTCCCGGTACGCCCGGGTGGAGCTGGCCCTGGCCACGACCATGCCCGCGCACCACGCCGCCCGCGTCTTCCGGTGGATCGGCGCCTTCCCCTGGCGTGCGGTGACCTGGTTCGGTACCGGGCACACCGTCAAGTGGCTGGACAACCCCGAGGACCGGGCCATGCGCGGCGGCGCGGGCGCGGTCCTGCTGCTGGAGGACCCCTCCCTCCTGGTGACCCACCCCGACCACCGGCCGCCGGACACCTCCGGGCTCTCCTTCCAGGGCGATCCCGTGCGGTGGCTGTGGATCGTGCCGATCACCCGCCCCGAGCACCTGTTCGCCAAGGAGCACGACAGCGCCACCCTGGTGGAGAAGCTGGCCGCCGAGGGCCGCAGCTGGGTCCTGGGCTAGCGGTGTTTCCTTGAGGCTGCGCCGCGCTTCGCCCCGTGCTCGGACGCCGCGGGTACGGGAACCTTCGGCCCCTGCGGTGTGTTGTCTTTGAGGCTCCGCTGCGCTTCGCCTCGTGCTCGTGCGCCGCGGGTACGGGAACCTTCGGCCCCTGCGGCGCGCCCGCTCGTACCTCGCGTGCGCACCTGCGGGGCCTCCAGAACCCCGTTGGCGCCCTCGCCACCCCCCCGGCGGTACAGGACCGAGTCCACCGAACAGAACCCAGGGCTTGCGGGAACCTTCGGCCCCTCCCCCCGGGGCCGCCGCGGCGGGAAAACCGGTTGACGGCCCGCCCCGCGGTCGGGATCGTGCTCCGGGGCCGATCGGGGCGAGCGGGGCGGGAGCGGGGCCATGGTGCGTACCGGGGCGGGTCCGGGGTCGGGGTTCACCGCGCCGCTGAGGCATCCGGCCTTTCGCGGACTGGCCCTGGGCCGGACCCTGATGGCCTTCGGCAACGGCATGGCGTCGGTGGCGCTGGCCTTCGCCGTCCTGGACGTGACGGGCTCCCTGACCCAGGTGGGGCTGGTGGTGGGCGCGCGCTCGGTCGCCAACGTGTCCCTGCTGCTGCTCGGCGGCGTCATCGCGGACCGGCTGCCGCGGACACTGGTGCTCCAGGGCGGGTGCGCCCTGGCCGCGCTCTCCCAGGGGATCCTGGGCGCGACGCTGCTGGCGGGAGCCGCCTCGCTTCCGCTGATGGTCGCGCTGAGCCTGGTCAACGGCGCCGCCGCGGCCGTGAACCTGCCCGCCTCCGCGGCGCTGACCCCGCAGACCGTGCCCCGGGACCTGCTGCGCCAGGCCAACGCCGCGGCGGGCGTGGGCGTCCAGGGCGGCACGTTCCTGGGGATGTCGGCGGGCGGCGCGGTGGTGGGCCTGTGGGGCGCGGGCTGGGCGATCACCATGGACGCGGCGCTGTTCGCCTGCGCCGGCGCGGCTCTGCTGTCCGTGCGGATCCCCCCGACCGCCCGGGTCGGGGAGGCCGGGGCCGCCGACATACTGAGCGACATCCGGGACGGGTGGAGCGAGTTCGTCTCCCGGCCGTGGGTGTGGATCATCGTGTTGCAGTTCACGGTCGTCAACGCGGGCTGGTCGGCGGCCACGGCCGTGCTGGGCCCGGCAATCGCGGACGAGACCTTCGGCCGGACCGCGTGGGGCCTGCTCATGGCCGCCAACAGCGTCGGCCTGCTGGTCGGCGGGGTGCTGGCGGCCCGCTGGCAGCCGCGCCGGGCACTGGTCTTCGGCACGTCCCTGGTCGCGACGCACGCGCTGCCGTTCCTCGCGCTGACGGGGCCGTCGCCGCTGCCGGTCCTGTTCGCCGCGATGTTCGTCGCGGGCGTGGCCGTGGAGCAGTTCACCGTGGCCTGGGAGGTCTCGGTCCAGGAGAACGTCCCGCAGGAGAAGCTGTCACGGGTGTACTCCTACGACGCCCTGGGCTCGTTCGTGGCGATGCCCGTCGGACAGATCGCGATCGGCCCGTTCGCGGAGTCCTTCGGCCCGGGAGCGGCCCTGGCCCTGGTCTCGTCGCTGACCCTGCTGGCCACGCTGGCGGCGGTCTCCTCGCGCAGTGTGCGGACCCTGCGCCGCCACTGAGCGAGGCCCCGTCAACCCTGCCGGTGAGCGCCCCCGGCCCCTGGTGGTGTGGTCCGGGCGCCTGGGGCTCTGGAGGTGCCGGGGGTTCCCGCCTCCGGGGCGCCCGGACAAGGAGGACTCCGTGTCGCGGGCGTCCGCTGAGGGTGGCGGGAGGGAGACGGCGGGAAAGGGCCGCGCCGCAGGCGTCCGTTGAGGGTGACGGGAGGGAGACGGGAGGAAAGAACCGCGCCGCAGGCGTCCGTTGAGGGTGACGGGAGGGAGACGGGAGGAAAGAACCGCGCCGCAGGCGTCCGTTGAGGGTGGCGGGAGGGAGACGGCGGGAAAGGGCCGCGCCGCAGGCGTCCGTTGAGGGTGGCGGGAGGGAGACGGGCGGGCCGTGAGGAGGACACGGCTACCCCGGGACGCCCCGGCGGCCCCGGGCCTGGCTCAGGAGGCGGTGGAAGCGCGCCATGTCCTCGTCGCTGAAGCGCTCCACGAAGCGCAGCAGGGTGGCGCCGGGGTCCGGGCCGGCGTTGAGCACCTCGTCCATCATCCTGGCGGTGTACTCGGCGTGTGACTCGCACGGCCAGTACGTCCAGGCGCGGCCGGCCTTCTCCCGGTCCAGCAGTCCCTTGTGGAAGAGGATGTCGGCGACCGTCATGACGGTCGTGTAGGCGACCTCCCGGTCGTAGACCATGGTCTCGCGGACCTGGCGCACCGAGAGCGGCTCGTCGGACCGCCACAGCGCGTCCATGATGGCCGCCTCCAGTTCTCCCAGCCCCCTCATGGGTGTCCCCCGCACGCGTTCGCCCTCGACTGTGCTCATTCCCGAGATCGTAGGCACGGTGCGGTCCCCGGCGTGGGAGAACGCCGAAGAGCACACAGATCCGTACATCCTCGGCACCGGTCACCGGCGTTTCGCCAGCGAACACCGCGGGACACGAGAGAAACAGGCGGTGGGCCGCCCGAGGCGGAGGGCACGGCCCACTCCCCTCCGGCGCTTCGTGTTACACGCCACACTCCGCCTGGCCGAAGACGGCCAGTACCTTCACATCCGGAAATCGCCACAAACCATCACAAAACCGGCACTCCTGCTACGCTGGGATTGGTTACCCACACGTAGAGGCAACGCAGATGTGAAAGATTGTTAGCTATCTCCTAGTTTCGTCAACGCGCGCGTTCCCCGTGGGCAGGCCGCTACAAGTAGCCTGGTAACCGACGAGTGCTGGCCAGGGCAGATGCTTCCCGCATGCGCGGGACAGCTCCCACGTTCCTTTGAGCCGCCTTGCCAGCAGCCACCCGTCTTCCTACACATTCACAAGCGAGCTGCGGAAGTGGGCGATCTCCGCCGTGTCGTCTGAGGCGTCTCAACCCCTGACAGATTTCGGTCCCAACGAGTGGTTGGTCGAGGAGCTTTATCAGAAGTACTTGAACGACCCGAACTCCGTTGACAAGGCCTGGTGGAACTTCTTCGCGGACTACAAGCCCGCGGAGACTGCTGGTGTGAAGGGTGGGGGCGGCGCGAAGGCGCAGGCTGAGAAGGCCCCCAAGGCCTCCTCACCCGAGAAGAAGCCGAGTGCCCCCAAGGCCCCTGCCTCCAAGCAGAGCGGCAAGAAGGACGACAGCGACAAGGAGGGCGGCAAGGACGAGGCCCTCCAGGTCAAGCAGGAGCGCCTGCGCGGGGCTTCCTCGCGGACCGCGACCAACATGGAGTCGAGCCTGGGACTGCCCACCGCCACGAGTGTGCGCGCGGTGCCGGTCAAGCTGCTCTTCGACAACCGCATCGTCATCAACAACCACCTCCGGCGCGGCCGTGGCGGGAAGGTCTCCTTCACCCACATCATCGGCTACGCGATGGTCAAGGCCCTCGAGTCCCTGCCGGAGATGAACCACTCCTACGTGGAGGTCGACGGCAAGCCCGGCGTCGCCAAGCCCGAGCACGTGAACTTCGGACTGGCGATCGACCTGCAAAAGCCCGACGGCTCGCGCCAGCTCGTCGTCCCCTCCATCAAGAAGTCCGACGAGATGGACTTCAAGGAGTTCTGGGGCGGCTACGAGGACCTGGTCCGCAAGGCCCGCAACAACAAGCTGGGCGTGCCGGACTTCCAGGGCACCACCATCAGCCTCACCAACCCCGGCGGCATCGGCACCGTGCACTCGGTCCCGCGCCTGATGCCGGGCCAGGGCACCATCCTGGGCGTGGGCGCGATGGAGTACCCGGCCGAGTTCCAGGGGGCCTCCTCCGACACCCTGGCCGAGCTGGGCATCAGCAAGGTCATGACGCTGACCTCCACCTACGACCACCGCATCATCCAGGGCGCGCAGTCCGGTGAGTTCCTGCGCCGTATCCACCAGCTCCTGCTGGGCGAGGACGGCTTCTACGACGAGATCTTCAACTCGCTGCGCATCCCCTACGAGCCGGTGCGCTGGGTGCAGGACATCCACGTCAACAAGGCCACCCAGCTCGACAAGGCCACCCGGGTCCAGGAGCTGATCCACGCCTACCGCGTGCGCGGCCACCTGATGGCCGACACCAACCCGCTCGACCACGAGCAGCGCAAGCACCCCGACCTGGACGTGCTCGAACACGGCCTGACCCTGTGGGACCTGGACCGCGAGTTCCCGACCGGGGGCTTCGGCGGCAAGCAGGTCATGAAGCTCCGCGACGTTCTGGGCGTGCTCCGCGACACCTACTGCCGCACGGTGGGTATCGAGTACATGCACATCCAGAGCCCGGAGGAGCGGGAGTGGATCCAGTCGCACGTCGAGCGCGAGCACGAGAAGTTCGACCGCGACGAGCAGCTGCACATCCTGCACCGGCTCAACAGCGCCGAGGCCTTCGAGACCTTCCTGCAGACCAAGTACGTGGGTCAGAAGCGCTTCTCCCTCGAAGGCGGGGAGTCGCTGATCCCGCTGCTGGACGGCGTGATCTCCAGGGCGGCCAGGGCCGAGCTGGACGAGGCCGTCATCGGTATGGCCCACCGCGGCCGCCTGAACGTGCTGGCCAACATCTGCGGCAAGTCCTACGGGCAGATCTTCGGTGAGTTCGAGGGCAACCTCGACCCGCGCAGCGCGCACGGCTCGGGCGACGTCAAGTACCACCTGGGCACCGAGGGCACCTTCGAGACCCAGGACGGCGACAGCATCCGCATCTCGCTGTCGGCCAACCCCTCCCACCTGGAGACGGTCGACCCGGTCGCCGAGGGCATCGTGCGCGCCAAGCAGGACGTGCTCAACAAGGGCCCGCAGGGCTTCACGGTGCTGCCGATCCTGATCCACGGCGACGCCGCGTTCGCCGGGCAGGGCGTGGTCGCCGAGACGCTGAACCTGTCGCAGCTGCGCGGCTACCGGACCGGCGGCACGGTGCACGTCATCGTGAACAACCAGGTGGGCTTCACCACCTCGCCGGCCGACAGCCGCTCCAGCGTCTACGCCACGGACGTGGCGCGGATGGTGCAGGCGCCGATCTTCCACGTCAACGGGGACGACCCCGAGGCCGTGGTCCGGGTCGCGCACCTGGCCTTCGCCTACCGGCAGACGTTCAACAAGGACGTCGTGATCGACCTGGTCTGCTACCGCCGCCGCGGTCACAACGAGGGCGACAACCCGGCGTTCACCCAGCCCCTGATGTACGACGTCATCGACGCCAAGCGCTCCACCCGCAAGCTGTTCACCGAGGCCCTCATCGGCCGCGGCGACATCACGGTGGAGGACGCGGAGTCGGCGCTGCGCGACTACCAGTCCGAGCTGGAACGGGCCTTCACCGAGACCCGCGAGGTCGAGAAGAAGCCGGTCGAGCCGGGTGCCGTGGTCAAGCCCGAGGTGTTCACCGAGAGCCGCCTGGACCACACCGCGGTCGAGACCGCGATCAGCACCGAGGCGGTCAAGCGGATCGTGGACACCCAGGTGTCGCTGCCCGAGGGCTTCACCCCGCACCCGCGGCTGGCGCCCCAGCTGGCCCGCCGCGCGTCGATGGTCGAGTCCGACGCCATCGACTGGGCGACCGGTGAGCTGCTGGCCTTCGGCGGTCTGCTGATGGACGGGCACCCGGTCCGCCTGATCGGCCAGGACACCCGCCGCGGCACCTTCGGCCAGCGCCACGCCACGCTGATGGACCGCGAGACCGGTGAGACCCACACGCCGCTCAAGACGTTCGACGACGGCATCACCCGGTTCCACGTGCACGACTCGCTGCTGAGCGAGTACGCGGCGCTGGGCTTCGAGTACGGCTACTCGCTCACCCGTCCCGACGCGCTGGTGATGTGGGAGGCCCAGTTCGGCGACTTCGTCAACGGCGCCCAGACCATCATCGACGAGTACATGAGCGCGGGCGAGCAGAAGTGGGGCCAGCGCTCCAGCGTGACCCTGCTGCTGCCGCACGGCTACGAGGGCCAGGGGCCGGACCACTCCTCCGCGCGCATCGAGCGCTTCCTGCAACTGTGCGCGCAGGAGAACATGACGGTGGCCTACCCGAGCAACCCGGCGAGCTACTTCCACCTGCTGCGCTGGCAGGCCAAGTCGCCGTTCCAGCGTCCGCTGGTGGTGTTCACGCCCAAGTCGCTGCTGCGTCTGAAGGCCGCCACCTCGGCCACCGAGGACTTCACCTCGGGCCACTTCCAGCCGCTGATCACGGACGACTCGATCGCGCCGGACAAGGTGCGCCGCGTGGTGCTGTGCACGGGCAAGGTCTACTACGAGCTGGACGCCGCGCGCCGCAAGAACGGTGACAAGCACACCGCGATCATCCGGACGGAGCGGCTCTACCCGCTGCCGATCGAGGAGATCCGCGAGCAGCTCAGGGCCTACCCGAACGCGGGCGAGGTCCTGTGGGTGCAGGAGGAGCCGGCGAACATGGGCCCGTGGCCCTTCGTCGCGCTGGTCTTCTCCGAGCAGCTCGACCGTCCGTTCACCCGGATCTCGCGTCCGGCCTCCTCCGCGCCCGCGGCCGGTTCGGCCAAGCGCCACGAGGCCGAACAGCGCGCCCTGGTGGACACCGTGTTCCCGCCCGCCGACTAGGCGGCGGGAAGCGGGCCCCGGCGCGAGCTCGTGAGCACGTAAGAGGAGCAGCGTGTACTACACCGATCGCGGAATCGAGGAGTTGGAGAACCGCCGCGGCGAGGAGGAGGTCAGCTTCGCCTGGCTCGCCGAGCAGTTGCGGGCGTTCACCGACATCAACCCCGAGTTCGAGACCCCGGTCGACCGGCTGGCCACCTGGCTGGCGCGGCTGGACGACGAGGACGAGTAGGGACCGTTCGCGGCGCGAACGGTGAGGGGCCCGGGTCACCACGACCCGGGCCCCTTCGCGTGTGCGGGACCGGGTCAGGCGCCGGTCGCGCGGAACCACTCCTTGCTGGAGCGCACGAACAGCAACAGGAGCAGGAGGACACCGGGAAAGACGAGCGACACCTCGGTGACGAACAGCAAGGCGAAGAGCTCGGGCACCGAGGCGACTCCGAGCACGACCGCGCTCAGGACCGCGCCGGACAGGACCACGCCCGCCTCCACGCACACGGCGACGAGCGCCCACCTGCGGCCGGTGCGCCCTCCCCTGCCGAGCCGGATCGCGCCGACGGCGTAGAAGACCGTCCTGATTCCGGACGTGAGCGACATGGCCCAGAGTTGGGCCGCGTCGAGTCCCCAGGCGGCGAGCCACTCGTCGAAGTTCGGCGGGGTGTACACGTACAGGCTCAGCAGCAGGAACACGTAGAGGGCCCCGGCCAGGGCGAAGAGGGTCGCGAAAAGGCTGAACAGGACCCGCAGGAACCTGAGGGCGCGGGGCATGCGGGGGTCGCCCGGCGGTGGCGCTCCGAGGGGGATCGGCTCTCGCGAGACGAGGGCGGAGTCTGGGGGATGCTGCATGCTCGGTTTCTCCAGGTCGTACGGGTGGTCCGGTCGGGCCGACCGGGTCGGTCGGCCATTCAAACACGGACCTGCGATAACACCCCATTCGACCCCGATCGTGATGAAGTGGACACCTCGGGGTTCACCCGGGGGTCTCCCTGAACCGACCCGCAGATCCACGACATATCTTGAGTTCCCCCGACACGCGACATATCGTGAGAACACGGAGCGAGCGAAAGGGGTCACACGATGGCACGTTGGACCATCGACAGGCCGATGACCCAGACACTGGACGGCATCGTCGCGTTGCGGGTCCGGATCATCGGAGGCCACGTCAACATCCTGCCCACCGACGACCCGGTCACCTTCGAGGTCACCGACATCGTCGGCGAGCCCCTCCTGGTCACGCAGGAGGCGGGCATCCTCACCATCCACTACGAGGACCTCACCAGCCAGGGGCTCCTGGACCGGCTGCGGCCCGTCCAGCTCAGCGGCTACAAGCGCGTGCAGCACCGGAAGGCCACCGTGAACCTGCGGCTGCCCAAGGACTGCCCGGTCGAGGTCAGCACGGCCACCGCGTCGATCGTGGCCGCCGGGCTCAGCGCCCGCAGCCACCTGCGGACCGCCTCCGGGGAGATCACCATCGACGACACCGCGGGTGAGACCGAGATCGGCACCGTCTCGGGCAGCACCGCCGTGCGCAATCCCCACGGCGCCCTCAAGTTCAACAGCGTCAGCGGCCAGCTGGCGGTGGCGGGCGGACGGCTCTCCGCGTTGAAGGCCAAGACCGTCTCCGGACAGCTGCTGGCCGACACCGACATCGCCCCGGCGGGGCGGGTCCGGCTCAACTCGATCTCCGGAGAGATCGCCCTGCGGGTGCCCTCCGAGACCTCGGCTGCCGTGGAGCTGCGCACCGCGAAGGCCCCGGTGGAGTCCGACTTCGGGTTGGACCGCCGCAGCGCCCCGGGCAGGACGGTCCTGAACGGGAAGATCGGCAGCGGCGTCGACCCGGCGTCCATCACCATCAACTCCGCGTCCGGCCGGACCGCGCTGCTGCGGCGCGCGCCCGAGGCGCCGGCCGCGATTCCCGAGGGGGCCTGAATGAGTACCATCTTCGGCCACGGAAGACTCCGGCTCTACCTGCTCAAGCTGCTGGACGAGAACCCGCGGCACGGCTACGAGATCATCAGCCTTCTCCGCGACCGCTTCCTCGGGGTGTACTCGCCCTCGCCCGGGACCATCTACCCCCGGCTCGCGCGGCTGGAGGAGGAGGGGCTGGTCACCCACACCGAGGAGGGCGGCCGCAAGGTCTACCGCCTCACCGACAAGGGCCGTGAGGAGCTGCGCGAGCGCAGCGGCGACCTGGCCGACCTGGAGCGGGAGATCACCGACTCGGTGCGCGACATCGCCAGCGCGGTCAAGCAGGACGTGCGCGCGACGATCAGCTCGCTGCGCGAGGAGCTGAAGTTCGCCTCCGGAGAGGCGCGCCGCCCCGAGTCCGGTGAGGCACCGCGCGGCTCGGAGGGCTCCGGGGGCTCCCAGACCTCCGAGGAGGCCGGCGAGGCGTCCGGGGAGCGCCGCGAGCGGAGCGGGAAGCAGGGATGCGACGAGGGCTCGCGGTGGGCCCGTGAGTGGGGGCGCTTCTCCCAGGGCTTCGGCGCCTTCGGCGCCGCCTGGGGCCGGAGCGACTCCGAGCGCGCGTCGCAGGCCCCGGAGTTCGAGCGGGCGCTGCGCGACTTCGGCGACCGGGTGCGCGACACGTTCCGTGAGGCGGGCCACGTGGGAGAGGCCGCCGCGGGCGACCTGCGGCGCATCCTGGACGACACCGTCGAGGTGATCCGCAGGGACCTGCGGCACTGGGGTCCGCCCGCCGACCGCCGCAAGGAGGACGCCGGGGACACCGGGGAGCCCGCCGCATCCGGGGAGGAGGGCACCTCCGAGAGGGGGAGCACCTCCGGGGAGGGAGCCGGCTCCGAGGCGCGGCCCTCCGCCGGGAAGCCCGCGGAGGAGTCCGCCGGGAAGCCCGCCGACGAGCCCGGAACACGGCCGGCGCCGCCCTCCGGCGGCGATCCGTGGAGCCAGGCGGTCGACGACACCGGCGACGACAGGTAGTCCGGCGGAGGTGCCCGGAGGACGCCGCAGGGGCGCGCCCTCGGGGTACCCGCCGGCGGGACACGGGAGGGGCCCGGCACCGCGTGGTGCCGGGCCCCTCCTTCGTCCGGACGCCCTGGGTCCGTTCGGTGGACCCGGTCCTGTGCCACCGGGTGTGGCGAGGCGCCGACGGGGTCGCGCCAGGTCCCGCGGGCGCGCCCGTGAGGTGGGAGCGGGCGCACCCGCGGGACCGGAGCCCCCCCCTGCCCCCGGCGTCCGGGCACGGAGCGGAGCCTCGGGGAAGCACGCCCTAGCGGCGGGCGACGCCGTCCTCGCGGGCCTGGGCGGCGACCGCGGCGGACACCGCCGGGACCACCCGCTCGTCGAAGGAGCTGGGAAGGATGTAGTCGGCGGCCAGGTCGTCCCCGACCAGGTCCGCCAGCGCCGTGGCGGCGGCCAGCTTCATGTTCTCGGTGATGTCCGTCGCACCCGCGTCGAGGGCGCCCCGGAACACGCCGGGGAAGGCCAGCACGTTGTTGATCTGGTTCGGGAAGTCGCTGCGCCCGGTGGCGACGACGCTCGCGTACTTGCGGGCGACGTCGGGGTGCACCTCCGGGTTGGGGTTGGCCATCGCGAAGATGACCGCGTTCTCGGCCATGGTGGAGACCACGGACTCGGGAACCTCTCCGGCGGACAGGCCGATGAACACGTCGGCCCCCTCCAGCGCGCTCTCGATGGACCCGCTCAGCCCCACCTTGTTGCTGATGGAGGCCAGTTCCTGCTTGACGGCCGTCAGGCCCTCGCGGCCGTCGTGGATCATGCCCTTGGAGTCGGCCACGGCGATGTCGCCGATACCGCCGTCGAGGAGCATCTTGGTGACGGCCACGCCCGCGGCGCCCGCGCCGGAGACCACGACGCGCAGGTCGCCCAGGGTGCGCCCGGTCAGCCGGGCGGCGTTGCGCAGGGCGGCGACGGTGACGATCGCGGTGCCGTGCTGGTCGTCGTGGAAGACGGGGATGTCCAGGCGCTCGCGCAGCCGGCGCTCGATCTCGAAGCAGCGGGGGGCGGAGATGTCCTCCAGGTTGATCCCGCCGAAGGAGGGGGCCATGCGCACGACGGTCTCGACGATCTCGTCGACCCCGGTGCAGCCCAGCGCGATCGGCACGGAGTCGACGTCGCCGAACTGCTTGAACAGCAGCGACTTGCCCTCCATGACCGGCAGGGAGGCCTCGGGGCCGATGTCGCCCAGGCCCAGGACCGCGGTGCCGTCGGTGACGACGGCGACCAGGTTGCTCTTCCAGGTGTAGGTCTCGACAAGCTCGGGGGTCTCGGCGATGGCGTCGCAGACGCGGGCGACACCGGGTGTGTAGGCGAGGGACAGGCCCTCGTGGTCGTGAACGTCGACGGACGAGGTCACGTGGAGCTTGCCACCGCGGTGCAGCGCGAAGGCGGGATCCTCATCCAGGTTCTGGGAACGCGAAACGGTGGTCACTACTTCAAACCCCTCAGGTCTTGCGTGTTCCACCCTGCCATCGGCCATGACGGCGGGACGGACCGGCAGTGGGGCGAACCGCGCGCGAAGACGTGAAGATGCTAGGGGGACTCCTCCTCGGCGCCGGTCGGCCATGACCGGTGGTGTCGCCGGAGGGAGCCGTTCTTCGCTGGACTCCTATGCGAGTGACTGCGCGGCCGCTCTCACGGGGATGACCCGTTACGCAATCCTCTCACAACGGTGACCACAGGAAAATCGCGGGTCGGCACGATGAGACAGCACCGACTTATCGGCTTTTGAAGCATAATGTCCTGAATGTCGTTATGGCTCGGGCGGTGAGGTCACGAACCCGCCTCCGACCAGGCGCTCCGCGCCCCTGAAGGAGACACCACGATGGCCCTGCACAAGCCCCTGTCCGCGCCGTTCGCCCTCGGAGCGGTCTCCCTCGCCAGTGTCCTGGCGCTGTCCGCCTGCGGCGGCGACGGCGGCGGGAGCACCGAGGAGACCGCCGCGCCCGAGGCGCCCACCGTCGAGGCCGACGAGGAGCTCGCCGCCCTCGTCCCCGCCGACATCGCCGAGGCCGGAACCGTCAGCATCGGGGTCGAGGCCTCCTACCCGCCGGGTGAGTTCCTGGAGGAGGACGGCGAGACCGTCCAGGGCTTCAACGTGGACCTCCTCAACGCCGCACTGGCCAAGCTCGGCCTGGAGGCCGAGTGGGAGCCCACCGCCTTCGACTCCATCATCATCGGCGTGGACACGGGCACCTACGACCTCGGCTCCTCCTCCTTCACCGTCACCGAGGAGCGCATGGAGCAGGTCAACATGATCAGCTACTTCTCCTCGGGCACCCAGTGGTTCGCCCAGGCGGGCAATCCCAAGGACGTGGACCCCGAGGACGCCTGCGGCATGCGGATCGCGGTGCAGTCCAACACCACCCACGACACCGACATCGAGGAGCGCAGCGCGGCCTGCGTCGACGCCGGCGAGGAGCCCGTCACCATCCAGAAGTTCGAGAGCCAGCCGCTGGCCACGGAGACGGTCGTCTCCGGTGTCAACGACGCCTCGCTCGCCGACATGCCGACCTCCGCGTACGCGCTGGAGCAGACCGGCGAGGGCGTTCTGGAGTTCGTCGGCGAGCAGTACAACGCCGCTCCCTACGGCATCCTCACCCACAAGGACAACGACGAACTGGCCGAGGCCGTCGCCGCCGCCTTCAACGCCCTGATGGAGGACGGCACCTACGCCGAGGTCCTGGGGCAGTGGGGCGTGGACGCCGGCGGCATGGAGGCCGCCGAGGTCAACCCCGCCGTCTCCGAGTAGGCCGTGCCCGCCGGCCTCACGTGCCCGGGCGCCGACGGGATCCCCCGGCGCCCGGACCACGCTCCCCCGGAGGCCGGCCGTCCCCGACGCACCGTCCCGTGCCGAGCCCCCCACCGAGCGAAAGACTGATCCGTGTCCTCACCGACCGAACCGGTGGGCGGTCCGGTGTCGAAGACCTCGACCCCGAACCGCGCGACCGAACCCGTCACCGCCGTCCCCGTGCGCTACCCCGAACGGTGGATCGCCGCCGGTGCCATCCTGGTCCTCGCGGCCATGTTCGTGCACATGCTGTTCACGAACGACGCGTTCAACTGGCCGTTCATGGCCGACCACATGTTCTCGGAACCGGTCGTCCGCGGTGTGTGGATCACCCTCAGCGCCACCGTGCTGTCGATGGTCATCGGCGTCGTCCTGGGCATCGTCCTCGCGGTGATGCGGCTGTCCGGCAACCCCGTCCTGGTGTCCGTCTCCTGGCTGTACACCTGGTTCTTCCGGGGCGTGCCCCGCCTGGTGCTGGCGGTGCTCTTCGGCAACATCGCCATCCTGTACCAGACCATCCAGCTCGGCCTGCCGTTCGACAACTACTGGATGGCCTGGCTGGGCATGGAGGGCGACGCCCGCTTCCTCGAGATCGACACCCGCACCGTGCTCAGCGGCTACACCGCGGGCCTGCTCGCCCTGTCGCTGTCCGAGGGCGCCTACATGGCCGAGATCATCCGCGCGGGCCTGCAGTCGGTGGACAAGGGCCAGACCGAGGCCGCGCAGGCACTGGGCATGAGCCGGAGCAGGGTCCTGCGCCGGATCACCCTCCCGCAGGCGATGCGGGTGGTCATCCCGCCCACGGGCAACGAGACCATCGCCATGCTCAAGGACACCGCGCTGCTGGCGTACGTGCCGGTGACCATCGAGCTGTTCTACCAACTGCAGGCCATCGGCGCACGGACCTACCAGATCTTCCCGATGCTGGTCGCGGCGTGCCTGTGGTACCTGGCCATCACCAGCGTGCTGATGGTCGGCCAGTACTTCATCGAGCGCAGGTTCAACCCGGAACAGCAGGGCAACATCCGGAACCGCATCGTCGGAGGGGCGCACAGATGAGCGAGCAGAGCCAGGACGTGACCGCCGTGAAGGCGCCCGAGGGCGCGGAGCCGCCCTCCGACGCGCTGGTCGTGGCGGAGAACGTGCACAAGAACTTCGGCCGCCTGGAGGTCCTCAAGGGCATCGACCTGGAGGTCGAGCGCGGTGAGGTCATGTGCATCGTCGGCCCGTCCGGATCCGGCAAGTCCACGTTCCTCCGCTGCATCAACCACCTGGAGAAGCTCACCGCGGGCCGCCTGTGGGTCAACGGCGAGCTGATGGGGTACCGGCAAAAGCGCGGGCGGCTGTACGAGCTGCGCGACAGCGAGATCGCCGCCCAGCGCAGCGACATCGGCATGGTCTTCCAGCGGTTCAACCTGTTCCCGCACCTGAGCGCCCTCGGCAACATCACCGAGGCGCCCATGCAGGTCAAGCGGATGCCCAGAGCCGAGGCCACCGCCAAGGCCATGGAGTTGCTGGAGCGGGTGGGCCTGCCGGACAAGGCCGACGCCTACCCCGAACAGCTCTCCGGCGGCCAGCAGCAGCGCGTGGCGATCGCCCGCGCGCTGGCCATGGAGCCGTCGCTGATGCTGTTCGACGAGCCCACCAGCGCCCTGGACCCGGAGCTGGTCGGCGAGGTCCTGGACGTCATGCGCGACCTGGCCGAGGGCGGGATGACGATGGTCATCGTCACCCACGAGATGGGGTTCGCCCGCGAGGTCGGCGACTCCCTGGTCTTCATGGACGACGGCATGGTGGTGGAGTCGGGGGTGCCCTCACAGGTGCTCTCCGACCCGCAGCACGAGCGCACCCAGGCCTTCCTGTCCAAGGTGCTCTTCTGAGGCACGGCGACCCCTCCGCCGGCGCCCCGTACCCCGCGGCGGGTACGGGGCGCCGGTGCCTCTCGACCCCCTCCGACCTGCTCGGGAAACGCCGCCGGAAGTCTTGACCGCGCGGTGGCGTACACCCAGAGTCATGGGGGTAGGAACGGCCCGGGGAGGGACATGGACGCGCGCACGGAGCACACACGCAGGCGCTGGAACCGCAGGGCCTCCTACTGCGACCACGGCGAACGCCTCCAGAGTCCCGCCATGCGCCGCACCCGCGAGATCCTGTGCGCCGGGGCCCGTGGCCGGACCCTGGAGGTGGCGGTCGGCACCGGCCGGAACCTCCCCTACTACCCGCCCCAGGTCCGCCTCACCGCCGTCGACCTGAGCCCGGAGATGCTCGACCGCGCCCGGAGGAGGGCCGACGAGCTGGGGATGGCCGCCCGGTTCGTGGAGGGCGACGCGCAGTCGCTGGACTTTCCCGACCAGAGCTTCGACACGGTCCTGTGCACGCTGGCCATGTGCTCCGTCCCCGACCAGCACCGCGCCCTGTCGGAGATGTACCGGGTGCTGGTGCCGGGCGGCAGGCTCCTGATGGTCGACCACGTCGAGTACGCCGGCTTTCCCGGACGGCTCCTGGAACGGCACCGCGAGCACCCGCGCCGCCTGCCCAGGGAGGTGGCCGCCGAGGTCGGCTTCGAGGTCGGCCACCACGACCGCCTGTTCCTCGGACTGGTCGAGCGGGTGGTCGCCCACCGCCCCTGAGCGGCCCGGCCGGCCCGCGAGACACCTCCGGCCCAGCGCATACCCTGGGAGGGACGCTGTTCCCACTCCGAGGTGGTCCGATGATCCGTCCTGCCCGACCCGACGACGTACCCGTCATCCACGCGATGATCGGAGAGCTCGCCGAGTACGAGAAGGAACCGGACGCGGTCGTGGCCACCGAACAGGACCTGCGCACGGCCCTGTTCGGCCCCGAACCGGCGGTGTTCGCGCACGTCGCCGAGCACGACGGTGACGAAGGCACCGCCGTCGTCGGGTTCTCGCTCTGGTTCCGCAGCTACTCCACCTGGACCGGCAGGCACGGAATCCACCTGGAGGACCTGTACGTGCGCCCCGAGTCGCGCGGCCGCGGGCACGGGCTGGCACTGCTGCGGACCCTGGCACGCATCTGCGTGGAGCGCGGCTACACGCGTCTGGAGTGGTCCGTGCTCGACTGGAACGAGCCCTCGATCCGGTTCTACGAGTCCCTGGGGTCGCAGCCGATGGACGGGTGGACGGTCCGTCGCCTGGACGGCGAGGCACTGGCCGTACTGGGTGCCGGACGGAACTGAGACATGCCATCCGTCTTGCTTTCGTCCCGGATCGTGTGGACACGATCCGTTCTCCCTGCCGCAGTGGCAGGGTGAAACCAGATACATTGCTCTCAAGCGGCAACCCCGCTCCCCGAAGGAGGGACGTGACCGAAGAAACCGCTGTACCCACGGCCGACGCCATCGGCGTCCGGGACGCTGTCACCGTCAACATGCCCGCGGACAGCGCTTATCTGTCCGTCTTGCGGACGGCGACGGCGGGTCTGGCCGCGCGGCTCGACTTCACCCTCGACGAGATCGAGGATCTGAGGATCGGCGTCGACGAGGCCTGTGCGATGCTCCTCTCCCAGGCACTGCCCGGTACGGAACTGACCACGGAGTTCGAACTCACCCCCGAGGGAATGCGCATATCCGTCTCGGTGCTCACCGCAGACGGACGCCTTCCCGCGCGCGACACCTTCGCCTGGACCGTTCTGTCCGCCCTGGCGGGAGAGGTCGACGCGGGGGCCGGCCCGGACGACCGCGTCCACATCGTCCTGTACAAGCGCCGCGGCACCCTGGAGTCGGCGTGAGCGAAAGGGGGCCCGCTCTGACAGCGAAGACCGAGCACGCGGTGCCCGACCGGGCCCGCGCCAGAGAGTTGTTCGAGCGCCTTGGCGAGCTCGACGCGGACTCCGAGGAGCGTCGGCGGATCCGCGACGAACTGGTGGAGCTCCACCTGCCCTTGGTGGAGTACCTGGCCCGCCGGTTCCGCAACCGCGGTGAGTGGCTGGACGATCTCACCCAGGTGGCCACGATCGGGCTCATCAAGTCCATCGACCGGTTCGACCTGGACCGCGGGGTGGAGTTCTCCACCTACGCGACCCCGACGATCGTCGGGGAGATCAAGAGGCACTTCCGCGACAAGGGCTGGGCGGTACGGGTCCCCCGCCGCCTCCAGGAGCTCAAGCTCTCGCTCACCAAGGCGGTCAGCGACCTGTCCCAGCGGGAGGGGCGCTCCCCGACCGTCGCCGAGCTCGCCGCACACCTGCAGATGTCCGAGGAGGAGGTGCTGGAGGGCCTGGAGTCCGCCAACGCCTACTCGACGGTGTCGCTGGACGCGCCCGACAGCGGGGACGAGGACGCCCCCGCGGTGGCCGACTCCCTGGGCATCGTGGACGAGTCCCTGGAGGGCGTGGAGTACCGGGAGTCGCTCAAACCGCTCCTGGAGCAGCTCCCGCCCCGGGAGAAGCGCATCCTGCTGCTGCGCTTCTTCGGCAACATGACACAGTCACAGATCGCCCAGGAGCTGGGGATATCACAGATGCACGTGTCCCGTCTGCTGGCCCGCACCCTGGCGCAGTTGCGCCAGGCGTTGACCACCGACGACTGACCGGCCGACGGTCGCCACGGACGGCCGCGGGGCTACTTCTCCCGTTCCTCGGGGAAGAGCGCCGCGGTCGTCGGCGGTGAGAGCACCGCCGCCGCGGCGCACACCGCCACGCCCAGGAGCACGGCGCAGTACACGTACTGCTGGCTGGTGAACATGTAGTAGGCGACCACGGCGAGGAAGACCTGGGTGAGGAACACCGGTGTCCGCGCCCAGGACTCCGACCGCCAGAGCCCGCGCGCGACGAACACCAGCAGAGCGCCCACGCCCAGGCCCAGGGCCGCCAGGGGAATCGCGCTGGTGGGGTCGAGGGCCCGGCCGCTGACGGCGGTGACGAGGCTGTAGAGGCCGCCGGCCACCGAGGCCAGCCCGACCAGGGCCTCCAGCGCGGCGGCGACGACGACGGTGACGGGACGAGATGACACCCGAAGAGCCTATACGCGCTCCGGGCGGCCTTCCCCCCGCCCCCGAAGCGAGGCGGCACACCTCGGGCGTGTCCGGCGGACACGCCCTAGACTGGCCCGGTGCGCGCCCTTTTCATCGTGAACCCTCAGGCGACCACGACCACCTCGCGCACGCGTGAGGTGATCCTGGGCGCCCTGGCGTCGGAGCTGGACGTCACCGTCGCCGCGACCGAGTACCGCGACCACGCGGGCGAACTCGCCCGCCAAGCGGCCGGGAACGGCTACGACCTGGTGCTGAGCCTCGGCGGCGACGGCACCGTCAACGAGGTGGTCAACGGACTCCTGGCCACTCCGAGCGGGCTCGTACGCCCGCGCTACGCGGTGATCCCCGGCGGCAGCGCCAACGTCTTCATCCGCTCCCTCGGCGTGCCGGGCGACCCGGTGGAGGCCACCGGCGTGGTCCTGGAGGCGCTCCGGGAGGGCCGCGAGCGCGAGATCAGCCTCGGACGGATCACCAGCGACAAGGACGACCGCTACTTCACCTTCTGCGCCGGCTTCGGCTGGGACGCCGACGTGGTCCAACAGGTGGAGAACGAGCGCGCGCAGGGCCGCAGGGCCACCCCGGCCCTGTACGCGGAAGTGGCGGTAAAGCTGTTCTTCCAGGGCGATATCCAGGACCCGTCACTAAGCGTGGTCAGCCGCGGAAGATCCCTTGTGGGGGCGTATTTCGCGATCGTCACCAACACCACTCCCTGGACGTACGCGGGAGCGCTTCCACTTCAGCCGACCCCGTCCTCGCGTTTCGAGCTGGGTCTGGACGCTTTCGCCCTGACCCACACCTCGCCCGCGATCACCGGTTGGATCCTTTCCCAAATGTTCTTCCCCAAAGGCCTCCCGGCCCGCGGGGACGGCTACGTGACCTGGCATGACCAGGACTCTCTCCAGATCACGTCGTCCCATCCCAGAGCGTTCCAAATCGACGGTGAATACCTGGGCGACCGTGAACAGGTCAACTTCCAGTCTGTACCGAAGGCATTACGAATCATCTGTTAATTGCACCGGAAGAGACCATTCACGGGCACTGTGACGCACCCGACACGGCGAACAGGACCTTCGGCCCCGTGAGCTCTTGCATGGGTCGTTCGATCCTGTCACGCTCAAGATATCGCCGCGAGTTACGGGCGAGTTAATTGGGCGCTTCCCACATGGCCGTGGGATGAAACCCGGACCATCACGGCCTGGACCACCCTCCGATGGGACCCATCCATCGGGCGCCCTCCGCACAATCCTGACACGCGCACGATCGTGAAAAGCTTCACAAGCCCCCGATCGCCTCACCGTGAGGAGTGGACCGCATGGACTGGCGCCATGACGCAGCCTGCCGTGACGAAGACCCCGAACTCTTCTTCCCCATCGGAAACTTCGGCCCTGCCCTGATCCAGATCGAGGAGGCGAAGGCGGTCTGTCAGCGCTGCCCGGTCAGCTCCGCGTGCCTGAAGTGGGCACTGGAGAGCGGCCAGGACGGCGGCGTCTGGGGCGGCACCAGCGAGGACGAGCGCCGCATGCTCAAGAAGCGCCGCGGCAGCACGTCCCGCACCATGGTCCGAAGCTGACACGCTCCCCCGGCCGGACACGCGGCGGGCACGCCCCGGGCGGGGCGGCCCGGAGGCGAGCCGCTCCCGGCGGGGCCGACGCCCGGCGGGGTCCCCTCCCCCTCAGGGCACCTCCCCCTCCTCGTGCTCCAGCGGCAGGGTGATCGCCACCTCGGTCCCCCCGCTCTCCTTGGGCTTGATCGCCAGGGTTCCCCCCAGCTCACCCACGATGAGGGTCCGCACGATCTGCAGGCCCAGGCTCGTGGTCCCCTCCAGGTCGAAGTCCTCGGGCAGTCCCCCGCCGTCGTCGGAGACGGCCAGTTCCAGACTGCTCGGCCCCGAGGTGCCCGGCACGGCGTCGAACCTGCGCACCCGCACCTCGATCCGGCCGGGCCCCTGCCCCAGGCCGTGCTCCACGGCGTTCTGCACCAGCTCGGCCAGGACCATCGACAGCGGCGTGGCCACCAGCGCGTTCAGCAGGCCGAACCCGCCGGTCCGGCGCGGCACCACCGCGCTGCCGGTCGAGGACACCTCGGCCGCCATCTGGATCACCCGGTCGGCGATGTCGTCGAAGTCCACCACCTCGTCGGGGGTGTGCGAGAGCATCTCGTGCACGATCGCGATGGAGCCGACCCGGCCCACCGCCTCGTCCAGCGCGGCCCGCGCCTCGGGCACGTCCAGGCGCCGCGACTGCAGGCGCAGCAGCGCCGCCACCGTCTGCAGGTTGTTCTTCACCCGGTGGTGGATCTCCCGGATGGTGGCGTCCTTGGTCATCAGCTCGCGCTCGCGGCGGCGCAGCTCGGTGACGTCGCGCACCATCACCAGGGCGCCGATCCGCACCCCGTCGATGACCAGCGGAATGGCGCGCAGCTGCACGGTGACCCCGCGCGCGTCCACCTCCGCCTCCTGCGGCGCACGGCCGCTCGCCGTGTAGGTCAGCGCCTCGTCGCGCGCCTCTCCCGGGGCGGACAGCTCCAGCGTGGTGCGGTCCAGGCGGGCGCCCACGAGGTCGGCGGTCAGTCCGAGCCTGCGGTAGGCGGACAGCGCGTTGGGGCTGGCGTAGACCACCTCGCCGTTCTGGTCCAGTCGCAGCAGCCCGTCGCCGACCCTGGGCGAGCGCACCATCAGCGGCCCCTGGTCACTGAACGGGAACGCGCCCTCGGCGATCATCTGCGCCAGGTCGCCCGCGCTCTGGAGGTAGGTGAGCTCCAGGCGGCTGGGCGTGCGCGCCGAGCTGAGGTTGGTGCTGCGCTGGATGACCCCGATGAGCCTGCCCTGGCGGCGCACCGGGATGGTCTCCTCCCGCACCGGGACCCCGCCCGACCAGTCCGGATCTCCGTCACGGCAGATACGGCCCTCCTTCCAGGCGCGGTCGATGAGGGCCCTGCGTCCGACCACCCGAGGCGCGGAACGGGACGTGATATCGGTCATGTCGTCGCGCAGGACCGTCTCGACCAGGTCGTCCTGGAAGGCGGTCGGGCCGGTGGTGGGACGCATCTGGGCGACCGCCACCCAGCCGTCGTCCTCGCGCAGACGCACCCACAGCACGAGGTCCGCGAAGGACAGGTCGGCCAGGAGCTGCCAGTCCGAGACCAGCGAGTGGATCCACTCAAGGTCGGCCTGCTTGAGGGATGTGTGACGTCTGATGAGATCGCTGAGGTGAGGCACTCACAAATCATCCCATGGAGGCGTGCATACTCAAGGGTACGCACTCGACCAGTGGTCCACACCAATCGGCGGCCGAGAAACCGCCGTGCAGGCCACACCGGAGGGGTGTGCGGCAAGCGCGGAACTCGGCGGAGGAGACTGATGACTGGTCAGCGCACACTGGACGGCAACCCCCGGGTGCCGAAGTACTACCAGGTGAAGAAGCAGCTCCTGGAGCTGATCGAGGCGATGGCCGCGGGCAACCCGGTCCCCCCGGAGCGTGCCCTGGCGACGCAGTTCGGCACCTCGCGGACCACGGTGCGCCAGGCCCTCACCGAGATGGTGGTCGAGGGCCGTCTGCTGCGCATCCAGGGCAAGGGCACCTTCGTGGCCAAGCCGAAGGTGGCCCAGATCCTCCAGCTCACCAGCTACACCCAGGAGATGCGCGCGCACGGCCTGCACCCCGCCACGCGGATCCTGGACGTGAGCTACATCAACGCCGACGACCAGCTCGCCGAGCTCCTGGCCATCCGCTCCGGCGGGCGCGTGCTGCGCATCGAGCGGCTGCGGCTGGCCAACGGCGAGCCGATGGCCGTGGAGACCGCCCACCTGGCCGCACGGCGCTTTCCGGGCCTGCGCCGGCAGCTGGACCGCTACGCCTCCCTCTACGAGGCCCTGGCGAGCGCCTACGACGTCTCCCTGGCCGAGGCGGAGGCCTCGATCGAGACCGTCCTGGCCACGCCCAACGAGGCGCGCCTGCTGGGCGTGGACGTGGGCCTGCCGCTGGTGCTGCACTGCCAGCACAGCTTCGACGGGGACGGGCACCCGGTGGAGTGGGTGCGCTCGCTGTACCGGGGGGACCGCTACAAGTTCGTCACACGCCTGCGTCCCCCCATGGACTGACGGCGCCGGGCCGGTCCCGCCCGGCACGGCGCGGGCCTCAGAAGCGGGCGAGCACCGACGCCAGGGCGTCCACCACACGGGGGTCGTACTCGCTGTCGGTGTCCATCCGCAGGCGCTCCAGGACGGCGGCGCGGCGCTCCTCGTCGCCGTTCTCGCCGACCAGGTCGTCGAAGGCGTTGGCCACCTTGATGATCCGGCTGCCCAACGGCGGCACGCCCTCGTCCCCGTCGCCCGCGAGCGGCTCGCACTGGCGGCGGACCATCTCGGCCACGTTGTCCAGCACACCGGTCTCGCGGATGATCGCCGAGCCGAGCTCCGCGATCCGGCGCTGCTCCCTCGGCGAGGCGAGCACGGTGGCGCCGCCCGCGATGGGCTCGCGCAGGGACAGCTGGCCGATGTCGTGCATCAGCGCCGCGTACTCCAGCTCCAGCAGCTCGGCCTCGGCCAGGCCCAGCTCGCAGGCGATGCCGTGCGACAGGTGGCTGACGCGGCGGGAGTGCCCGTTCTCCACGTAGCCGCCCACCTCGGTGACGCGCGAGAGCGCCCGCACCGTCTCCAGGTAGGTCCGCCGCACCTCGGCGTGGCGGCGGAAGGCCATCTGCGAGACCAGCAGCGGAGCGGTGAACACCAGCAGGCCCGCCAGGCCGGTCACCGTGCAGGCCAGGGCGATGAGCACACCGCTGGAGCCGATCGCCGCGCCCATGGCGAACTGGGCCCGCAGCTCGTCGCGGACCGCCACCCCCAGGCGGGTGCGCAGGCGCTCGGCCCTCAGCACCGCCGCCACCAGGGCGTCCGCCAGCCAGGCGAGCATGGCCAGCGCCGCCATCAGCAGTGTCGCCGTCACCGACGGACCCGACAGGCCGAGCTGTTCGGCCAGGGGCCGGAAGGCGACCGCGAGCAGCACCGCGACGAACACCCGGCGGGCCACGTCCTCCACCCGTGGGCCGCGGCCCACGGCGATGTGGGGCAGCTCGCCCAGAGCCACGCCCAAGGCGACCACCGCCACCACCTGCCAGGCGGAGTGGTGCAGGGGGCCGGCGCCCAGCGTCAGCAGGAACGCGTAGCTGATCGCGCCGGCCGAGGCGATGGGCGCGGCCTCCCGGTAGCCCGGGAGGGTGATCCTGGCCAGTTCACCGATCGCGATGACCAGGCAGAACGACAGCGCCACGTACGGTTCCACGAACCCGGTCGCGGCGGTCCACACCAGAGCGGCCAGGGCACCGCCCCCCACCGCGGCGACCAGCACGGCGCTCACCGGGCGGGAGGTCCGCCAGATCGGCCCGCGCGGGCGCTGGTGGCTCAGCGCCCCGCCCTCGGGCCCGCTCAGCACGGGACCGGACGAGCGGGGTCCCTCCTGCCTCTGCGTCATCATCGGTCACGTCCGCCCGTCACTGCCTCGGCGGAGGCCGCGGGGTCCTCGGAATCGGCGATCGCCTCCGCCACGACGGGGACCTCCTCCGCCGCCTGGGCGGCCTCCGCGGCGTGGGCGTCGGACTCCTCGGCGGCCTTCGCCCCGTAGCACCCGCCCGGGGGCTCGGCGATGTCGGGCGTCTCCCAGCCCTCGCGCTCCACGGCGCGTACGAGCGCCTCGACCATCCTGGGGTCGAACTGGGTCCCGGCGCAGGCCCGCAGTTCGGTGATGGCCTCGTCCGCCGACCACGCCTTGCGGTAGGACCTCGTGGAGGTCAGGCAGTCGAACACGTCGGCGACGCTGATGATGCGCGCGGACTCGGGGATCTCCATCCCGACCAGTCCCATGGGGTACCCGCGCCCGTCCAACCGTTCGTGGTGGTGCCGGATCCCGGCCAGGGCCTCGTCCAGGAAGCTGATCTCCCGCACGATCTCGTAGCCCCGCGTCGGGTGCAGCTTGATGGCCGCGTACTCGTCGTCGGTGAGTCTTCCGTTCTTCTGCAACACCTTGGTGGGCACTCCGAGCTTGCCGATGTCGTGCAGCATCCCGGCGTACCGGATCTTCTGCACCCGTTCGGCGGACATACCCAGTTCCCGGGCGATCATGGCGGCGCCCTCCGCGACGCGCATGCAGTGGCCCCGGGTGTAGTAGTCCTTGGTCTCCACCGCCTGGCAGAGCGTGGCCAGGGTGGCCTCGTGCGCGCGGGCCTCGCCCAACTGCTGGGCAAAGGTCCAGCGCGCGATGAACAGCGGCAGCAGCACCAGCAGCGGCGCGATGAGGCCGAGCCCGCCCCAGATCGCGGCGATGGCCAGCCCGAGCATCTGGTAGCCCATGGAGGACAGCTCCACCGCCATCAGGGGGCGCCAGTGGAACCTGCCCCGGGGGCCGCCGGCCCGCACGGCGCCCAGCGTCCACATCAGGGCGGCGATGAGCGCCGAGTTGACCAGGGAGTGCGTCAGGACGGCGGCGACGTAGGGAAGGACGAGAGCCGGGAAGTCCTCCCGCCCCGGCTCCCCCACCGTTCCGCCGAGTAGAAGGTAGACGTGTCCGGCCGCGTAGGCCGCCAGTGCGAACTGTGCCCCGTTGAAGGCCCTCTTGACGAGGTTCTGCCTGCGGATGGAGAAGCAGGAGGCGAAACCGACCACCGCCGCCCCCACCGGCCCGACCAGGACGACCGCGGCCAGGGACACCGCCGAACTTGGGGAGATCCCCGCCTTGACGCCCGTGAGGACGACCGTACTGATCGACTCCGCGACCACGAAGAGGATCGCGATCAGGGCCAGCGTACGCAGATCGATGCCCTCGTAGGGACCGATGAGCATGATGGTGACAGCACTGACAACGATGATTCCGACGTAGACACGCGCGCCCCCAGGAAGAGCCCGCACCCCCGTTCACCCCCCGCCGACAAGAACCGGACTGTCATGGTTTCACCGGTTCTGTTCTACCACCAGGACCATCCGGTGAAGGCTGCCGCCGCCCAAACAGTTACCATCGCGACGTAGAGCATACCGACGAACATCGTTCTCCCCTCTTCCGAACGCAGGCGCACCGACATTTCCCCGGGCACGCCGCGCAAATGGCCCCATTCGTTGGATATGGCTTCCAGTTTAACGGCCAACGGCGGCCTCCCGATTACCCCCGACCCGAACCACCCCCGCCACGGGCTCTCCGACCGGCACCAAGTTCCGGAATATGGAAGTACGAATTCAATTAGTGATGCCATTTGATTACCATGCGTAACCATGCCACACCGGACGCCAGCCGCCAGAACTCCACGGCGATGCCGGTTGCACACGCCCTCAGCGGGCGGAACCACCAGGCATGACTACACATAGTAACTACAGGAAACACGAGCCGAAACGCCCAGGAAAAATCGTTCCGAGTCGGTCCCGGGCGAGAAGGCCCCGGGCGCGCCGGGCGTGTCGACGAACCCTCCCGGAAGGCCGTTCGGAAGGCGCTTGACCAAAACCCCGACAGACGTAGGGGCCCCGATACGACATCCCCACAAAACTACACAAAATTCGCACACCACGACACAAGACGCCAACGCGGTAGAAAGGCACTAATGGCATCAAAAAAGTGGCGGAAGCTGGAATTCCAGCTTCCGCCACCGTGCGTTCCAGGTTTCGGGGACCTCCTGGGAGTACCCTCAGGCGCGTGTGCCGGGGCTCTCCGCCCGGGCCTCACGGGCCAACTGCTCCGCCCGTGCCTGTGACAGGCGCCCGAGCACCTTGTCCCGCAGGTCCATCGGCACCGGATCGCAGCCGCAGTGCTTGGCCACGAGCTTCTTCACCGCCTCTTCGAGCCCGTGCTCCTCCAGGCAGGGGCCGCACTCGTCCAGGTGCCGCCTGATCTGGTCGCAGTTGGGCTCTTCGAGTTCACCGTCGATGTAGGTGTAGAGCTTGTCGAGCACCTCGCTACACGGGGTGCCGCTGTGTTCGTCGTGGCCAACGCTCATTGCCGATCTCCTCGATCCGAGCCGTCCTGTCCCCGCACACGTCCGGACGTTCCCGAGGCGACGGCGGCGGCCTCCGACGCCGTCCTCGCCGGGAGGAACCCCCGCTCCGCCGCGTACTCCTCCAGCAGGGACCGGAGCTGGCGGCGCCCTCTGTGCAGCCGGGACATGACCGTGCCGATGGGGGTCGCCATGATCTCGGCGACCTCCTTGTACGCGAAGCCCTCGACGTCGGCGAGGTACACCGCGATCCGGAAGTCCTCGGGCAGCTCCTGGAGCGCCCTCTTGACGTCGGTGTCGGGGAGGTGTTCGAGTGCCTCGGCCTCAGCCGACTTCAGACCCGCCGCGGTGTGCGAGGCGGCCTGCGCCAACTGCCAGTCCTCGACGTCCTCGTTCCCGGACTGCTTCGGCTCGCGCTGCTTCTTGCGATAGGAGTTGATGAAGGTGTTGGTGAGGATGCGGTAGAGCCACGCCTTGAGGTTCGTTCCCTGTCTGAACTGGTGGAACGAACCGAACGCCTTGGCGAAGGTCTCCTGGACGAGGTCCTCCGCGTCCGCGGGATTACGGGTCATCCGCAGCGCCGCGGAGTAGAGCTGGTCGAGGTAGGGCAGCACGTCCCTCTCGAAGCGCTCGTCCCGTTCCTCGGCTGTCTCCTGCTCCTGGCCCTGTTCCAAACCCGTCGGCCTCCTTGCGCTGGTCCCGGCTGGGGCATCCATACCCCAACGATACGGTCCCGTGGCACGGACCCGCGCATCGGCGCCGCGTGGCGCCGACACCGCTTCCTCGTGCGCAAGGCACGCCCCGGCAGTCGACATGGTCCGACGACCCTCCCCAGTACTCGCTTGGCACGCGCCCGGACGTACACCCGCAGGACGCGATGTCGAGAACAACAACGCTCTACGCGGGCTGATTCCACGCCGTGCGCGCACGGAGCCCCCTCCGTCCGGAACTTTGTCGTTTGGCTCCGTCATCGGTGGTGAGGCATGGCAGAGTGCGGGTAGGACCCTTCAAGGATGGGAGAGGAGTGCACGTGCGACCGTCCTCAACCCCGGCCTCCGACCGCCCCCGGTCGCCGGCGGCCCAGTTCGCCACCCCCGACCGGCTGTCGGACTACTGGCGCTTCTACTGGGCGGTCGCCGAGGCCCAGATCGCCCGGTGGCTCCCGGACGCGCCCTCCCGCCTGCTCGACGTGTCCAGCCCCGACTACCAGGGCACCCCGCGCGCGGTGGCCGCCGGACACGACGTGGTCACCCTGCTGCCCTCCGCGGACACGGCGGTACGCCGCCCGCTGACCCTGGTGAACGGCCGCGCGATGGTGCCCTCGCCCGCGCCGCGCGGTCGGCTGCGCCACGTGGTGGGCGACTCCGCCTTCCTGCGCAACTTCGCCTCCGAGGCCTTCGACGGGGTCATCGCCGACAACCGGGTCCTGTCCAGGCACCTGGCCACCGAGGCCGCCCTGACCGAGGTCGCCCGTGTGCTGCGGCCCGGTGGCAGGACGCTGCTGTGCGTGGACTCGGTGGTGCTGGGGATGGCGCTGCTGGCCGAGCAGGACTGCTGGCCCGAGCTGAGCCACGCGCCCACCGCGGACGTGCTCCTGGTGCCCTGGCCCGACGGTTCCATCACGCGGTGCTTCACGGCCGACCAGCTCACCGACACGCTCACCGACGCCGGCTTGGAACTGGAGTGGATCAAGCCGCGCACGGTGCTGTCCGCCTCCACCGTGGAGATGATGCTGGCGCGCGATCCGAGGTCGATGGGGCGCCTGGTGGAGATGGAGCTGCGCGCCACGGAGTCCGACGACTACGTGGGGGTGCACCTGGTGGCGAGCGCGCGAAAGCCCCGCCAGACCGTCACAGGGCCGTGAGCAGGCCCGCCCCGTCGCGGCGGTCACGGCGGCGTCGCGGACGAGGACGTCCGTCCGGTCTCACGGGGGGAGGAAGCCGGCGGGCGGGCACGACAGCGCTGCGCATCGGCACGGACCGCCGTTCGGCGGGGCGGGCCCGGCCGGGGGAACGCGTGGGCCCGGAATCAGTGGCGGCCCCCGAGAAAGAGGAGTCACCCCCGTGCGTTCCCTGCGTGCCCTCCAGACCCTGATCGCCGTACTCGCCCTCGTGGTGGTCGACACCGGTGCCATGGACGTCGCCCTCGGCACCGCTCCCCTTCCCGGTGACACCGGGGTGGGGACCAACGTGGACGGCGACTACCGGTTCTTCGCCGGTGTGTGGCTGGGACCGGGGATCGCCCTGTTCGCGATCGTCCCGCGCGTCCTGGAGCACACCGCGGTTCTGCGCGCGGTCGGCGGCGCGGTGCTCCTGGGCGGACTGGCCCGGACCGTGTCGGTCGCGGCCGCCGGGACGCCCGCGCCGTTCATACTCGGGCTGCTCGCCCTGGAACCGGCGGCGCCGCCGGTGCTGGTCCTGTGGCAGCGCGGGCTTGTGGAAGGCGTCGGCCGCGCCCCGGGGACGTGAGCGGGTGTGCCCGGGAGCCGCGGCGGCCCCCGGGCACACCGCCGGCTACTCCGCGAGGGGGAGGTAGACGCGGTTGCCGTGCTCGGCGAACTCCGCGGACTTGTCGGCCATGCCCTTCTCGATGGCGGCGACCGTCTCCAGCCCGTTCTCCTCGGCGTACCTGCGCACGTCCTGGGTGATCTTCATGGAGCAGAACTTCGGCCCACACATGGAGCAGAAGTGCGCGGTCTTGGCCGGTTCGGCGGGCAGGGTCTCGTCGTGGAAGGCCTGCGCGGTGTCAGGGTCCAGCGCCAGGTGGAACTGGTCCTGCCAGCGGAACTCGAACCGCGCCTTGGACAGCTCGTCGTCCCACTCCTGCGCCCTGGGATGGCCCTTGGCCAGGTCGGCGGCGTGCGCGGCGAGCTTGTAGGTGATCACACCGGTCTTGACGTCGTCCCGGTTGGGCAGCCCCAGGTGCTCCTTGGGCGTGACGTAGCACAGCATCGCCGTGCCGTGCCAGCCGATCTGGGCGGCGCCGATCGCCGAGGTGATGTGGTCGTAGCCGGGCGCGACGTCGGTGGCCAGGGGGCCGAGCGTGTAGAACGGGGCCTCCCCGCACAGCTCCTCCTCCAGGCGCACGTTCTCCGCGACCTTGTGCATCGGCACGTGCCCGGGCCCCTCGATCATCACCTGCACGTCGTGCGCGCGGGCGATGTGGGTGAGTTCGCCCAGGGTCCGCAGTTCGGCGAACTGGGCCTCGTCGTTGGCGTCGGCGATCGAGCCCGGGCGCAGACCGTCGCCGAGGGAGAAGGTGACGTCGTACTCCCGGAGGATCTCGCACAGCTCCTCGTAGTGGGTGTACAGGAAGCTCTCCCTGTGGTGGGCCAGGCACCAGGCCGCCATGATGGAGCCCCCGCGCGAGACGATGCCGGTGACCCTGCGGGCGGTGAGCGGCACGTAGCGCAGCAGCACGCCCGCGTGCACGGTCATGTAGTCCACGCCCTGCTCGCACTGCTCGATGACGGTGTCCCGGTAGACCTCCCAGCTCAGCGCGGCCGGGTCGCCGTCGACCTTCTCCAGCGCCTGGTAGATGGGCACGGTGCCGATCGGGACGGGGGAGTTGCGCAGGATCCGCTCGCGGGTCTCGTGGATGCGCTTGCCGGTGGACAGGTCCATGACGGTGTCGGCGCCCCAGCGGGTGGCCCACACCATCTTCTCCACCTCCTCGGGGACGGAGGAGGTGACGGCGGAGTTGCCGATGTTGGCGTTGATCTTGACCAGGAAGTTCTTGCCGATGATCATCGGCTCGGACTCGGGGTGGCACCGGTTGGCGGGGATGACCGCCCGGCCGATGGCCACCTCCCGGCGGACGAACTCGGGGTCCATGCCCTCGCGGGCGGCCGCGAAGCGCATCTCCGGGGTGATGGTCCCGGCCTTGGCGTGGGCCAGCTGGGTGGTCGCGCCGCCGGCCGGGACGCGCTCGGCGGCCCACTCCCGCCGGGTCGGGGGAAGGCCCCGGTGGACGTCGATGTGCGCGGTGGCGTCGGTGTACGGGCCGGAGGTGTCGTACAGGTCGAAGTGGCTGCCGTTGCTGAGTTCCACCCGGCGCTGCGGGACGCGGAGCGTGTGTCCCTCGGGGGTGTCGATCTCCCGGTGGACCTTGGTCGATCCCGTGATGGGACCGGTGGTCACCCGGTGCTTCTCGGTGGAACCGGCGTCGCGGCCGTCGAGAGCCGTCATGGCATGCCTCCCTACGTCGGAATTACCCGAACAGGTTCTGCGGTCGGCGACACCGTCGAGTCGCCCTCTCAGCCCGCCATGGCGCGAGCTCCCGCGTTGCGTATGAAGATGTGCGGACACGTGGAACGTGCCGCGGGCCCGGGGGCCGGTCCGCCGGCCCCTGTGGCCTCGGACACCATATCCGTGCCGACCCCGGACCTGTCCACCGTCCCCGGGGTCAGAAAAGTGTCTCCGGTTCGCCACCCCCGGTCGAGGAGACGGGTTCGAGCAGGTCGGGGCGGTTGTTCTTGATGCTGTTGACCTCGGTGGAGACCTCGTCGACCTCGAACCGGTCGGCCGGGGTGTCCTCCAGCAGGTGCGCCAGTTCGTCGGCCCCGGTCTCCGGGTCCAGCCAGGCCGCCCAGTCCTCGGTGGGTACGACGACGGGCATGCGCTCGTGGATGTGGGCGAGCTCGGGAGCGGCCTCGGTGGTGATGACGGCGCAGCTCCACACCCACGCGGCGGGGTCGTCCTCGGCCACCTCCGGGTCGCGCCAGCGCTCGAAGATCCCCGCCAGGGCCAGCGGCCGGCCGTCGCGGTAGCGCACGGAGAAGGGCCGCTTGTCCGCCTTGGACTTGCGCTTCTTGTGGTGGGGGTCGGTGACGGGCGAGGTGCTCGCCCGGACCGCCCCGTCCTCCCTGCCGACCAGCTGCCACTCGTAGTAGGCGTCGGCGGGGAGCAGGCAGCGGCGGCGCCGGAAGGCCGTGCGGAAGGCGGGCTTGTCGGCGACGGTCTCGCTGCGCGCGTTGATCATCCGGTAGCCGATGTTGCGGTCCTTGGCCCAGGAGGGGATCAGGCCCCAGCGCATGGTGTGCAGGGAGCGCGGCCCGGGCGGCCCCTGGTCCCCGGACCGGGGCGGCGGGCCGAGCACCGCGTACACGGGTCTGCCCGGCGAGATGTTGTAGTCCGGCGCCAGCTCCTCCAGCGGGGGCCACGCCCGGGGGTCGACCTCCTCGGGCAGGGCCTGCTCCGGCAGGCCGAAGGCGAGCTGTAGCTGGTGCACGTTCCGGGACTGGGCATAACGACCGCACATACGTGTGATCCTACGGCGTGACCCGGCCGTGCTCCCCCGGAACACCCGTGTCCCCCGGCACCCGGCTCTCCTCCCTCCCGGCCGCGCTCGTGGCGCGCCGGGACCGGACCAGGCCGGCCAGCACGGCCAGGGCTCCCAGGGGCGCCAGGGTCCACGGCGCCCAGGAGTCCAGGGAGCGCAGCAGCAGCGAGCGGACGCGGGCCTGCTCGGCGTAGGCCGAAACCTGCTGGTCCACCATGGCCAGCTCCGTGTGCAGCAGCGGCGCCTCACCGGAGTCGTTCTGCGGGCGCAGGGTCTCCGAGCGTGTCTCGTGGACGTTGACGACGATCCCGCTGACCGGCTCGACCCAGAACGTGCGGTCGACCTCGATCCAGCGGGTGGCGGTGACCGTGCCCGAGGCCTCCGGACGGAACAGGCCGGCGGGTACCGGGCGGGCCGAGTCGGGCACCTGGGTGGTCTCGATCGTCTGGGTGTACCGGCGGACCGGCACACCGGCCACCTCCTCCTCCCCCTGGAACTCCATCGCGGGCGCCGCGCGCAGTTCGGCGTCGTAGAACGAGCGGTCGCCCTCCCCGGCCCCGGGCGGCCAGAAGAACACCAGTCCCGCCTGCCGGACCGCGTGGTCGCCGTCGACGTGCTCGCCGCAGCAGTTGACCGCCCGACCGGTCTCCCGGTCGACGATCACCCGCCGGCTCCAGTGGTCGATCATCCGCTCGGGCACGGAGGTGTCCACGGACATCTCCCACGCCGACCAGTCGCCGCCGTGCGCCGATGCGTCCACCCGGGTCACCCGCGTGAGTGCGGAGGCCTCCGTCCACGACCACGTGGAGGTGTTCAGGTACCAGGCGCCCTCGTCGACCATGCGGACGTCGAACTCGGCCGCGGCGGGCAGCAGGGCCACCCTGTCGTACACGTACAGGGGCAGCAGGGCGGCCAGGGTGAGCAGGAACGCGCCCACGGCCACCAGGACGGTGCCGGGTGACCCGGCACCGCCCCGCCCCGCCGCGGCGGGCCCGACCTGGTGGCGGGCCGGTCCGCCGACCTCGATCGCGCTCATGTCCGGACCTCCTCGGGGTCGCTCTCCCGCAGGTCGTCGCCCCGGGACGGCCCCCCGCTCCCGGGCCGGGCCCGCGCGGCGCCACCGGAGGCCCCGTCGGCCCCGGCGGACGCGTGTGCCGCGGGCGCACCGCCGGCCCGGGCGCGGACCGAGGGCGGGTCGGCGTCGGCGGGTTCGCCGTCGCCCCGCTGCCCCAGGGACAGGACGAGCCGGGCCAGCGCCGGCAGGCACAGCAACTGGGGGATCCAGCCGCGCAGCGCCGAACCGAGCATCTCGGTGACGTCGTGGAAGGGCATGTACAGCGCCAGGTAGGTGCCCACGGCCATGGTCAGCCCGGCCAGGCCGAGCGACGCCACCACCGGCCACGGCCCCGCCAGGTGGGGCAGCAGGCGCCCGCCCATGGACGGCAGCCCCGGCCTGGCGTGCCGCAGGCTCCGGGGAGCCCGCCGGCCCAGCCACCACATGCACAGCAGGATCAGTCCGACCAGGGACGCCCCGACGGCACCGGCCACCCACACCCCGTAGGCGAGGCCGAGCGGCAGCAGCGCCCGCCGGCCCAGCCACCCGGGCCCGGCGTCGGGCAGGGCGCGCGCGCCGCGCGGCGGCGGGGTACGGGACGGCGCGCCCCCGGGCAGCAGGCGCCCCGGCCACAGGGCCAGCACCACCAGCAGCACGGCCAGCCCCGCGCCCACGGCGAGGGCCCGGTGGTAGACGGCGTCGGGGGCGTAGGTGAGGGTGACGGTGCCCGCGCTGCCCTCGGGGAGCACCCAGGCCTGCTTCCACCCCTCCAGCCGGAGCGGCTCCAGCGGCCCGTCGGCCCCCTCCAGGCGGGCCTCCCAGCCCTCGTTGAAGTTCTCGTTGACCACGAGCAGGCTGTCCTCGTCGACGTCCACGTCGAAGCTGCGCTCGCCAGGCCCCCACTCGTGCAGGGCCTCCACCCCGGCCATGGTGACCTCGGGCCGGTCCGCGACCGGGTCGGTGGACTCCACCAGGGCCGAGCGCACCGCGTAGCGGTTTCCGGGGTCGACCACGATCCGGTTCCCGCCCTCGGCCAGCTCCAGGCCGGTGCAGCTCTCGTAGCGCAGCGGGCGGCCGGTGAGCTGGTCGGCGAGGCTGCCCCCGCTGATGCGGGTCTCCACCCGTTGGCCGTTGACCCGCAGGGTGGGGCCGAGTCCGCAGGGCGTGGAGGCCTCGCCCTCCGGCAGCGGGTCCACCGGGTCCACCCCGGGCAGGGTGATGGTGCCGATCTCCAGGGACTGGCCCTCGGGACGCTCGAAGGTCACCCGCAGCGACCGCGCGGTGAACTCGGTGAAGTCCATCCGGCCGCTGCCGTCCAGCCATCCCTCGCGGACGGTGCCCCCGCCCTCGACGGTGACCCGGATCGGCCGCAGCACGCTGTCCGCGCGGGGGAAGTCGACGTCCAGGTGGCCGATCGGGGCGGGCGCGCCCAGCTCGATGTCGAGCCAGGGGTTCTTCTCCTCCGGGTCCGGGTACCAGACGGTGCTCTCGTCGTCGTCCAGCGCACCGCGGCCCATGGCGGCGGGGTGCTGGACGACGGTGGAGGAGGAGGTCACGTACGGAGGTGGGCCGGCGCGGTTGGCGGCGTTCTCCGCCTCCCGCGGGTCGGTGAGCACGACCTGGCCCGAGACCGTGTGCGGCGCGGCGGACGAGTCCGCGGACAGCTCGAACGTGCGGTCCAGGCGGCTCGCGTCCTCGCCCTGCACCTGGAGGTCGGGATTGCACACCCACACGTGGGAGCCCTCCATGCAGCCGGGCGCGGTGCCGGTGGAGCCGGTGAACAGCAGGGTTCCGGTGTCGGCCGGGCCGGGCACCCGCAGCGTCCGGGCCGGGTCCAGGCCGGGCACGGAGATCGAGGCGATGCCCACCCGTGTGCCGAACCGGTACTCCGGCTCCCAGGCCAGCTCGTCCACACGCACACGCAGCTCGGTGGTCGGCCCCGGCGGAGCCACCAGCTCCTGGGGCTCCTCGGTCTCGGCTACGGGCACCTGCACCTCGCCGTTGTCGGTGACGAGGGTGATCCGGGAGGGCGGCGGATCGCCGGCCATCTGCTCGAAGGCGATGCTGAGCCCGGTCAGGTCCTGCGGCTCGTCGAACTCGACCTCGATCCACTCGCCCAGGGCGCCGGTGAAGGCGCTGGACCGCCAGGAGGTGGTGAGGTCGTCGTCGAACGCGGCGTGCGGGGCGTGCCCGGGGTCGCGGTCGGTGGGACTCGCGTCCGCACCGCCCTCGGAGGAGGAGGCGCGGACCGAGGCGATCCCGATGTCCTCGGCGTGGGCGAGGTGGTTCCGCCACGCGGGGTCGAGGATGTCGGGTGCGGGGACGTCGCGTTCGAACTCCTCGTCCTCCGTGAGGGTGGCCGACACGTTGCGGCGCACGTCGGGGTAGACGACCTCGCGGCGGCGGGCGGTGTCGGTGACGACCGTGTCCCCGGCGGCGACCCGCTCGGCCCCGGGGTCGTCGCCGAGCAGGATCGGGCGGTCGCCGCCGACCACCCCCTGCTCGGCCAGGTGGAGCACGGACTCCGGGCCGCCGGTGACCCGCAGCACCTCGTCCGCGGGCACGGTGCCGACGGTGGGCGCGGCGCCCTCCACCTCGTAGACCGTCAGGGCCTGGTAGGGCTGGTCGAACCACTGCGAGGCGGACTGGTGCTCCAGGGAGCCGATGACCGGGCCGAACTCGGCCACGGGGGTGATCCCGGGGGAGTTCCGCAGGGCTTGGTGGACGCGGGCGGGCCAGCCGCCGCCGTTGCCGACGCGCTGGAGGTCGTTGCGCACGAGGAGGTGGGTGACGCCCATGCGGGCGAAGGTGGCGGTGAGTCCGGCCGACCCGCGCCCGGAGGAGACCCTCTGGTCGATCGCGTGGTTGATCCGCGAGACGCCCGCCGACCCCCACGGGACGATCTGGTGGTTGGTCCAGGCGCCTTCCAGCAGCGGCTGCATGGGCTCGTCCATGGGGCGGCCCCACACGTACTCGCCGCGCGCCGAGCCGGGCAGCGCCATGGTCATGCCGCGCTCCCCGGAGCGCTCCTCCAGCCAGTCGGTGGCCTCGTACCAGTAGTCGGGGATCTTCACGAACGAGCCCGCGGGAGCGATCCCGACGGTGCTGATGGGCACGAGGGTGACCAGGAAGACGGCGGAGACACCGCCCGCGACGGCGCGGCGCAGCCTGCCGGGCACCGGGACGCCGTGCCGGTCGGCCCGGTCCCGGGCCACCACCACGGGCAGGTGGGCCAGGCCCAGGACCAGGGGCAGGCGCACGAGGGCGTCGAACTTGTGCACGTTGCGGAACGGGGACAGCGCGCCGTCGAACAACGTGCGCACCGTCTCCGCGAAGGGGCCGGTGAGGTCGCCGGTGAAGCCCGCGACGATGATCGCGGTACCGGTGAGCAGGCTCACGGTGAGGAAGAGCCGTTCGGGGGTGCGCCGGTTGACGAGCCCGGCCAGGCCGAGCCCGGCGACCAGCGCGGTCACCGCGATCAGCCAGGGCGTGAGGGACAGCTCCGCGCCCGAGGGCAGGGCGGTGTTGCCCTGGTCGGGGAGGAAGCCCATCCAGTTGGAGGTGCCGCGCAGCGTGTTGAGCAGCGAGGTGATGCCCGTGGTGACGGCGGCGTGCTCGGTGTAGGGCATGAACGAGAACACGTACCGCGACATGACGAGCAGCGGCACGATGTACCAGAACGAGGCCAGGACCAGGGCGCACGCCCACCAGGCGATGAGCCGCCACTTGCGGGGACCGTTCTCCCTCGTGAGCAGGTACAGGCCCGGGACGACCAGCACCGCCAGCTCGGAGGCGGCGTTGGTGCCCCCGCACAGCAGGAAGGCCAGCCCCGAGAGCAGGGCCATGCGGGCCGGGGGGTGACCGCGCCTGGCGCCGAGCACGAGCGGCAGCAGGATCCACGGCATGAGCAGCATGGGCTGGAGCTCGGCGGAGTTGTACGACAGCAGCGTCAGCACGCGCGGGGCGAGGGCGTAGGCGGTCCCGGCCAGGATGCGGGTGTTGACGGTGCCGATGCCCAGCGCCTCGGCGACCTTGTACACACCGGTGAACGCGGCGATGAGCAGGACGGCCATCCACAGGCGCTGGATGAGCCAGTCGGGCATGCCGAGCAGGTCGAACAGAAGGTGGAAGGGGCCGTTGGGGAAGAAGTACCCGAAGGCCTGGTTCTGGATCTGGCCGAAGTAGGAGGCGTCCCACATGTGCAGGGCGCGCTCAAGGAACCCCAGGGGGTCGGCCGTCAGGTCGAGCTTGGTGTCGCCGACGATCCCGCCGGGGTCGATACTGGCCGTCAGCGCGCCCAGGAGCAGGCACACCGTGACGAGCTTCAGCCGCGTGAGCAGCCGCTCGTCCAGCCCTCCGGGGGGAGCCGGGGACGTGGAGGACGGTGTGCTGGAATCCTCCGGTTCGCGCCTGGCGGTGGATTCCGTCGAAGTCACCTTGTCGCTTTCCTGCCTGCTGCCGTTTCCGGGACGCCTGTGGTGCCCGGGACTTGCGGGGCGCTCGGGGCGTCAGGGGTGTCGGGGACCGTGCCGCCGGGGAGGCCGAGCTCCCGGGCGACGAGTCGGGTCATCCGCGCGCCGCTGGCCTCCCAGGTGAACCGGGACGCCCACGCGCGGCAGGCGCGCCGGACCTCCGCGGCCCGCCGGGGGTCGGAGAGCTCCTTGAGGGCTCTGGCCACCACGTCGGCGAGGTCCTCGCCGTCGCGCACCAGCCACCCGGTCTCACCGTCGCGGACCGAATCGCGAAGTCCGTCCACATCGTAGGCCACGGTGGGCACGCCGAGGCGGGCCGCCTCGATGACGGTCAGCCCCCAGCCCTCGAACTCCGATGCGGTGACGTGGAGGTGGCAGGAGGCCAGGACGCCGTTCTTGTCCTCCTCCGACAGGAAGCCGTGCAGGACGACGCGGTCGCCGGTGCCGTCGCGCTCGATCCGCTCGGCCAGCGGGGCGCCCTCGGGTCCGCGGCCGATGATGTGCACCCTCAGGCCGGGGTGGTCGCCGCGGAGCCGGAGGGCGAGGTCGGCCACCTGGGAGACGCGCTTTTGGACCACCAGGCGTCCCAGGCTCACCACCGCCGGGAAGGGGTGCGTCGAGGGCTCGGAGGCGTCGTCGAGGGGCCGGGGGACCCCCGGGAGCCCGCCGTTGTGGACGATCTCGATGGGCGCGCGCCAGCCGAGCTTGTCGCGCATGGCCCGGCGGGAGGACTCCGAGACGGTGACGGTGGTGCAGTCGCGGTAGACGCGCGAGGCGACGGCGGACTCGATGAACCGGCCCAGCCAGGCCATCGGCGGCGAGAAGTAGGCGTTGAACTGCAGGTCGTGGACATGGTGGACGACGCTGACCACCCTGGTGCGGCGGCGCAGCACGAGCCGGGACAGGAAGGGGACGCCGTTCATGCAGTCGAAGGCGAGCTGGTACTCGCGGCGCCACAGGGCCAGCCACGCCATGACGCGCGGGTAGACGGTGAACCTGCCGCCCATACGGCGGATCACGACGCCGTCCCGGGTCTCCACCCGGGCCTGGTGGGGCTCACGGCTGGTGAGGAAGGTGACGATGGCGCCGCGTTCGGCCAGGTGGCGGCTGATCCGCCAGGCGTACTCCTCGGCTCCCCCCGCCGCGGACTGCCAGGGGTCGCGCCAGTTGATCATGACCAGGCGGACGCCGTCCAGGCGCGGTCCGAGGTCGGTGCGGGCCTCTGGTCCGGTACGCGCGCCCGCGTCGGTCCCCGCTCCGGGGGAGGAGACCGCCGAGACGGCGGCGACCGCGGACAGGCCGGGCTCCGCGTCCGGGGGGACCCGGTGGACCTTCTGGAAGACCACACGCTCTCCTTCCGCGCGGTGTCCGGCCGAACGCGGATGCGGACACCCTCGGTTTCGTGGCGGACACGGACGGCGACCTTCCGGGGGAAGGGCGGAGCGCGCGCCGAACAGGACCGTGGACCGGACGTCAGTGGTGGTGTGCGGCTCGGGGACGGGTGCCCGGAGCCGCGGGGGTCGCGGGGTGGGACGCCCCGCTGGGGGCGGGGCGTCCGCGGCCTCCGCCGTACGGAAGACCTAGCGGTCGCCGTAGTTGTAGAGGGTTTCGTTCACCGGTTCCGCGGTGGCGGTCGAGTCCGTGGCGAGGCTGGTGGCCATGAAAGTGGCACCTCCCGCCAGGACCGCACCGATGACGCAGGCGGCGATTACCTTGATCACTTGGGGATCTCCTTCCGCGCGCCCGATCCCGCGCTGGGTCCGGAGCGCTGGAAAACGAGACTAGAACCTGATCTAGCTATAGACCAGATGATTGCCCCAACTGTAACTAACCCCCCGGTAACTTCCAACCCCGGAATGACAGCTTTGTTGGGCCTTACATGCTGTTCGTCCACCCGCAGAAGGACCATGTCCGGCCCTTCCACCACCACGGAAAGATCTTCCACCCCTGACCAGAACTGGTTATCGACCGGCGCTGAGACCACCACGTGGCGCACGCCCAAGGCACCCAGCGTCCCGGCGTCCAGCCGCTCGGGCAGGCCGGTCCGGGGATCCGGCCGCAAGGCCTGTGCGACCCGGTGTGCCCGGGCGTCCTCACCGGACACCACGATGGAGCCACCGCCCGGGGTGCCGACCACCAGGTCGTCGTTCCACAGGGTGCGCCGGTCGAAGAGCTTGGTCGCCGGGTCCAGCACGACCACGGGCCGCCCCGACCAGTCCGGGCCGCGGTAGGCGCTCCAGGGCAGTACCAGCACCGCGCCGGGCCGGTCGTCGGCGGCCACCGCCGCCTGCGCCGCCCGCCACTCCCCGGGATAGTGCACCGGGGCCAGCCGGCCACCCGCGCCCCACAGCAGCCCCGGCAGGACCACCACCGGCAGGAGTGCCGCGAACACCGCGAGCCCCACCCGCCACAGCGAACCGGTGCCGGGCGGAGCGGTCCCGTGCCTCCCGCCGGGCCCGTCCGACGCGTCGTCCCCCCGCGGGGCCCGGTGCCCGGTCAGCCACCGGACGAAGGCCCCCAGCCCCAGGGCCTGCACCAGCGCCAACGGCGCCACGTACAACTGGCCGTCGCGCAGCGGCCCGAATCCGGGCCAGAGGTCGATCAGCCAGGCCAGCAGCTCGCGCCCGGGCCCGGTGGCGCCCAGCAGGGCGAGCGCGAACCCGAGGAGGGCGGCCGCCGAGAGGCCGGTGCCGAACCGGGGGCGTCCCCGGCACAGCCACCACACCCAGCCCGCCAGTGCCACCAGGCACAGCAGGAGCCGCACCGAGGCCGTCACCGGCTCGCCGTAGCCCGCCGGGACCGCACCGGAGTTCCACACCCCGCCCAGGAGCAGCAGGGAGCCGGCCACACCGAACGGGGTGTCCGAGCGCGCCGCGAACGCCGCCACCCCCGCCGGGTCGGTGTCCGCGCCGCTGGACAGGGACGGCAGCAGCCACGGAAGGGAGACCGTCGCCAGGGCCAGGGCGAACAGGCACGCCCGCCCCCACCAGCGCACGCCGGGGACGGCCTCCCCGGCACCCGCACGACCCCTCCGGCCCCTCCGGGCTCCCCCGGCTCCCCCGGCTCCGTCGCTCCTCAGCGCGACGGGACCGGCGGTGAGGGCGGTCAGCGCCACCGACGAGAACCCGCCCACGGCAGCCGGGACGAGGGCGCGCAACAGGCCCGCGAACCCCGCCGCCGGGCGGGCCGTGGCCAACCGCGCGGTGGCCCCCACCACCCACGGCAGACCCGCGTATCCCAGCAGCACCGCCCACTGCCCCAGCAGCAGGCGCTCGGCGACGAACGGATTCCACACATAGGCCGACCCGGCGGCGGCCGGCGCCAGCAGCCCTCCGACCACCCACGCGAACGGGCCGGCGACCGGACCGCCGGCGGGGACGGCCCGCCACGGCGCCCGAGAGACCAGGCGCGCGGCACCGGCCCCGCCCACGGCGAACACCGCCAGCAGCACGAGCGACTGCACGGCGTCCCCGGGCAGGACGAGGGACAGCACCGCCACCACGGCGTCGCTGGGGATCGCCCGGGGAAAACCGTCCGCGCCCCTCAGCACCGTGCCGAGCGACAGGTCGGGCACGAACACCATGTCGTAGCGGAGCACGTACCCCGGCCCCAGCGCCGGGCCGAGCACCAGCACCCCGGCGAGCAGCCCCACCGCCCACGGCAGCAGCCGGACCGCCCACCGGGCCGCGGCGCCGCCTCGGGCACCGCCCTCGCACGCGATGGCCATCAGTTCTCCGAGAGCAGGACGCTGTCGGAGTAGCCGCCCCCCACGTAGTCGCGGTAGGAGCGGACCACGACCTCGTAGGGGCCCGACAGCGTCACCGGCCAGCGCGGCTCCTCCCCCACCGGGCCCAGCGTGCGCCATCCCCGCCCGTCCTCGGGGCCGTGCCCGTCACGCGGTTCGCAGCCCGCGCCCGGCTCCGGGGCGCCGGGCGCGGGGGGAGCCGGAGGTTCCGGCTCGGGTTCGGGCCCGGGTCCGGGCGTGGGTTCGGGCTCGGGTTCGTCCCTGGGAGGGGCACCGTCACCGGCGGGCGGGCCGGTCCCGTTCCCCTCGGTCGGCTCACCCGTCGGGGGATCGCTGGCCACCGGCTCCGAGGGGCGGAGCCTCTCGTCGGCCACCGAGCACTCCAGGACGCGCGCCCACACCTCGTAGTGGGAGGCCTCCGCCACCTCCTCCCACTCCACGGTGGCGCCGCCGTCGCCGACGCGCACCCAGGACGGCGCCGGAGGCGGGTCGTCGTCCCACACCAGTTGGAGGGGCTCGGACCCCGCACCCTCGTCCCGGCCCTTGAACGGGCGCACCACGAACTCGTACCGGGCTCCGCTGAACAGCTCCTCCACCAGCACGGACCGGCTGTCTCCGTCGCTCTCCACGCCCACGGGCAGTACGGAGGGCTCGTCCGGGTCGGGTGACACCCGGCGCTGCTCCACCCGGTAGCCGGTCGCCCCCGGCACGGCCTCCCAGGTGAGCACCAGGCCCCCGTCGGACTTCTCCGCGACCGGTTCGGGAGCGGTCGGCGGCCCGACCGACAAGCTCGGCAGCGGCCGCGGGTAGGTCCGGCCCACTCCCAGGGGATCGGCGAGCACGTCGGCGAAGGCCGCGGCGATCTTCAACTCGCCGCGCGTGTTGGGATGCGTCTCGTCCCAGTTGTCATGGGCCGGGACGTACCCGGCGGCGACCCGGGCGACCACCACGGGCGAGGCGTCGGCGGTGAGCTGCCCGGCGAGGTCGACCACGCCCATGTTGAACCGGTCGATCTCGGCGTTGATCCGGTCGTCGTCCCCGGTGCCCTCCACCGGCGGCAGCTCCCCGAGGACGAACCGGGTCCTCCCCTGCACGACGCGCACCGTGGACACCGCCTCGCCGATCCCCGCCAGCGCCCGGTCGGCGCCGTCCCCCGCCAGGATGTCCTCGGTCCCGGCCAGGAGCAGCAGGTAGTGCGGGTCGTACTCGGCCGCCACCTGCGCCACGTCGGAGGCCAGCTCCTGGGCGGAGGCGCCCCAGCGGGCGGCGTGGTCGGTGTCGAAGCCGGGCTCGGCGTAGTCCTGGTTGCCGGGCTCCCCCTCGGCCAGCCCGTACATGCCGTCGTAGGGGCCGACGAAGTCGGCCTCCACCCCGCTATCACGCAGATGGGACCACAGGTGGTGGCGCCAGGTGTAGTCGCCGCTGCTGCCCTGGGTCAGGGAGTCGCCGACGACCATGACGCGCAGCTCGCCCTCGGGCGGCCCGGGAACGGTGGTGGGCCCGTCGGCGCGGTCGCCTCCCACGCCACCCGTCCCCCCGGATCCGGTCTGGATGAGCAGGAGGGTCACGGCCATCGCCGCGAGCATGACGCCGAGCAGCCCGAGCGGCCCGGGCTCGAAACGGGCGGAGCGGTGGCGCCACGGGGCGAGGTAGCGCCAGGACAGGGCCCGCAGGTCGGGTCGGCTCCACCCGCTTCGGCGGGACGGGTGCGACCGGCCGGCCGCCTGCGGCGGGGGGCCTTCCCCCTCCGGCTCCGCGGGCCCGGAGGACTCGGGAGACTCAGGAGGTCCGAGGGCGCCGGGGGGCTCGGAGCATTCAGGGGGCTCGGAAGGTCCGCGGGGCTCGGAGGGTTCGGGGGGCTCGGCCGCGCGCGGCTCACCCGTCCCCTCGCCCGGGGGGTCCGGGACTTCCTCGTCGGGTTCACGCGGGTCCTGCACCGTGCCCCATCCCTCGCCGTCGGACCGTGTTTTCCGGAACAGGTTCTATCCCTACTCCAGCACCCCTGCTGACCATGGCACCGACCAAGCAAGGACAGGGGCTCGTCAGGCCAGACTAGAACTGGTTATATGGAGGCCGTCAACCTTCCGCCGGACCCGGCCGAACAGGGCCGCCGACACCGACGTTAGCGTCTGCCCCCCGCGTCTCGGCGGCCCGGTGCGAAGCCGGTCGCGACCTCCCACAAGAAAGCAGGCCCGCCCCGTGATCGGACTCCTGGTCGCGCTGCTGTCCGCCGTGGTCTACACCGTCGGCCTGACCGTGGAACAGCGCGCCCTGCACGGCTCGGAGTCGATCTCGGTCAACCGGCCCCTCCACCTGGCACGGGTCCTGCTCACCAACCCCCGCTGGGTGGCCGGCTGCGCCTTCGCCGCCCTGGGCAGCGTCGGCCTGGTCGTCTCGCTCGGCCTGGCCCCGGTGTCGGTGGCCCAGCCCGCCTTCGCCGCCGGAGTGGCCTGCGGCATCCTCGTCATCACCCTCGTGCTGGGCGAGCGCCTCACGCGGGGCGAGTACGTGGCGCTCGGCGTCATGCCGGTCGCCCTCGGCCTGCTCAGCCTGTCCACCGCCGACGGCACCGCGACCGGGACCACCGCCCACACCCCGCTGCTGGTCATCGTCAGCCTCGCCACCGTGGCGTCCTGCCTGGCCGTCGTGGGCCTGGCCGGCGGCCGGGGCCGGTACATGTCGGCCGCCGCGATGGGCATCGCCGCCGGTTTCGCCCAGGGCAGCGCGGGCCTCCAGGGCAAGGGGCTCGGCGGCCTGCTGGCCGACCACGGCCTGTGGGACGCCGTCGTCCCCGCGCTGCTGTCCCCCCACCCCTACCTGTACGCGGTCGGCTGGGCGGTGGGCATCGTCCTCTTCCAGACCTCGATGCAGCGCTCCCGCGCCTCCATCACCGCCCCCGTGGCCAACGTCGCGGGCAACGTGTTCATGGTCGTCATGGGCACGCTCCTGTTCGGCGAACGGCTCCCCGACGACCCGGTCATGCTGGGCCTGCGGATCGGCGGGTTCGCCCTGACCCTGGTGGTGGTCGTCCTGGTCCGCGGCAACGTGGCCCGGGTCGAGGCCGACACCAGCCGCAGGCGCGCACAGGACACCGCCCCCGGCCCCGCAGGCGCCCGCCCCGCGCAGTCCCTCTGAGGCTCCGGGCCCTCTGGGTCCCGAACGGACGGGGGCCCGCACCCCCCCGGGCGCGGGCCCCGTCACAGCCGGACGCCTGCTCCGGCACCCGCTCAGGCGGCCACCGACACGGCCTCGCGCAGGCCGGGAGCGGCGACGTCGGCCCAGGCGCGCACGACGCTGTCGGGCGCGTCGGCCTCCTCCTCGGCCAGGATCAGGCCGGGCTCGGCCACCCAGGCGCCCAGGTCGGCCAGGAGGATGCGCAGGTCCTCCTCGATGCCGCGGCTGTTGCGCAGGTCCTCCACCACGGCCAGCGGCACCGCGACGGTGTGGCCCAGCCCCAGCTCGGGAAGACGGTCGAGGAAGACCTTGAGCAGGCCGGTGTAGGTGCCGTGCACCTGCGGGGATGCGACGAGCAGGACGTCGCTGCGGCTCACCCTGTCCAGGGCGTCCCCGACGGCGGCGGAGGACTCCGAGAGCAGCTCGGCGCCCAGTTCGGCGATGTCGACGACGTCGGGCCGGGATCCGACGCCGGCGCGGGAGGCCACCTCGGAGGCGGCGCGCAGCGCGGCGGTGTACACGGAGGAACGGGGCTGGGGTGCGGCGACGAGCACGGTGAAGCGGGTCATGCGAGAACTCCTGGGTTCGGTCAGAGCGAGCCGGGTTCGACCGGAGGAAGCGTCGGGGGGCGGTGATCGGGGCTGACACCGGAGAGGACGTCGTTCCTCTTCTCCGACACGGGGAGCGGACCTCGTCGTCCGGGACTCGGTGTGTCGGGCCTGACAGGGTTGCTCTCGGGCCAGGAATGGCCCGGGACCCAGAGGTGGGAGAGATGAGCGTCCGGTGTCTGCGTCAGGGCACGGAGCACGGGGGTACACCCGTGGCGCGGGGCGCGGGGCCCCGCAAGGCGCTAGCTACGACAGAGCGCGCTCGCCTGCTGCCTCAGATCGACATGCAGGCGCTGGACAAGCAGCTCACCGGCGGACATGCCTCTATCATGCGGCTCCCCGGCCGCTATCGTCAATGCGTGCGCGCACCACTCCTCGGGGCGCCCGCGCCCCGCCCGGGACGGTCCAACCCGCGGACAGCCGTCCCAGGAGACGGGATTTCCCCAGCTCCACAGGGCGAGCGGAACCCCGGGCGGGGAGCCGCTCCCCCTGTGCGGGCGCTCCGCGCGCGTCTGTGTAATGTGCGACACACCTTCCCCCGGCGCCCGTCCGCCTTCCGCTCCGACGACAACAGGAGAGAGCCCGAACATGGCCCACACACCCGTCACGCTCACCAACGCGCGCGTCGTGACCCCCGGCGGAGTCCACGACGGATGGCTGCGGGTCGAGGACGGCCTCGTGGCCGCGCTCGGCTCGGGAGAGCCCTCCCCGGGCGGAGAGAGCAGTGACGTGGGAGGCGCCTGGGTCGTACCGGGGATGGTCGACACCCACGTCCACGGCGGCGCCGGACACGCCTTCCCCGACGCGGACCCGGAGGGCGCCGGGGAGATCATCGCGTTCAACCGGGCCCGCGGGGTGACGTCGCTGGTGGGCGGCCTGGTCGCGGCCACGCCCGAGGACACCGTCCGCCAGGTGTCGGTGCTGGCCGAGCTGTGCGACGCCGGAGAGCTGGCGGGCATCTACCTGGAGGGCCCCTTCATCGCGCGCTCCAAGTGCGGGGCCCACGATCCGGACCTGCTGCGCGAACCGGACACCGCCGAGTTCGACCGCTGGCTCGCGGCCGGACGGGGACACGTCCGCATGATCACGGTGGCGCCGGAGCTGCCGGGCGCGTCGGAGCTGATCCGCGCCGCGGCCTCCTCCGGCGTGGTGGCGGCGGTGGGGCACACCGAGGCGTCCTACGAGCAGACCCTGGCGGCCTTCGACGCGGGGGCGTCGGTGGCCACCCACCTGTACAACGCGATGCGTCCGCTCAACCACCGCGACCCCGGGCCGATCGCGGCGGCGCTGGGCGACGAGCGGGTGACGGTCGAGCTGATCCTGGACAACGTGCACGTCCATCCGGGCGCGGCCGGGCTGGTGTTCGGCGCCGCGGGCGCGGACCGGGTGTCGCTGGTGACGGACGCGATGTCGGCGACGGGCCTGGGAGACGGCGAGTACACGCTGGGCGACCTGCGGGTGCGGGTGAGCGGCGGCGAGGCGCGCCTGGTGGAGAACGGCGCGATCGCCTCCAGCACGATCGTGCTGCCCCAGGCGGTGCGCAACGCGGTGGAGGGGCTGGGCGTGGGCGTGCCCGAGGCCGTGCGGTCGGCGTCGTCGGTCCCGGCGGCGGCCCTGGGCCTGGAGGGCAGGGGCCGGATCGAGGCCGGAGGCCGCGCCGATCTGGTCGTGCTCGACGAAGACCTCACCGTCCGTGACGTGATGTATCGGGGCGAGTGGGTAGCGTAACGGCGTGTCGTCGCCGCGTTACGGACTAGTAACATAACACTGGGCGACAATGACGGCGGGGCACCGAGGAGAGCCACCACGCTCGACACGAAAGGATCTGCGCCATGGCCCAGTCGAGACAGGCGAAGGACGGGCAGTCGGCCCGTACGTCCTCCGAGGAGCACGAGCACCTCGACAAGCTCGCCGCCGAGCTGTCCCGCTACGACCTGCGGTCGGACATGGTCGACGGCCAGTCACCCTGCCTGCGGGTGCGCAACCCGTCATCCACCTGCGCGGTCGAGGACGTGATCTGTGAGCGTCGCGAACACGACTACGCGTTCATCGCCTCGTTCGGGGTCTACCTGGGCAGCAGCGGAAGCCTCGGCGTCACGGCCCACAAGGTCGCGTGGCTCGTGGGAGCCACCAAGGAGTGACACCCGTGCGGGACGGGGGCGGGGTCGACCGGCTCCGCCCCCGTCCCGTGTCCGGGATCCCTCGGGGAGGGCCGAGGCCCCATGGAGCTTTACGACGTAGATTATCTTTCTGGCCAGCGGCCGGGTGACGGCGCCGGGTCAGCCGCGCGCGGTGACGCGGATCTTGGACTGGCCGTGCGGCCGCTCCTCCCAGTCCCGCATGAACCGGGCCGACAGCCCGTGCCGCTCCGCGAGGCCCACCAGCGTCTCGGTCCGGTAGTAGAAGTCCTCCCGCAGCACGTGGTGCTCGGTGCCCTCGGTCCGGTCGTAGGTGAAGTCGAAGAACCCGTCCGGCGCCAGGATCCGCCCCACGTGGGCCAGGCACTCGTCGATCACCTCGATGGGCGAGTGCGAGAAGACGCTGTGCGCGTGCACCACGTCGAAGTGCCCCTCCGGGAGGAAGGAGAAGGTCAGGTCGTGCGTGAGGGTCAGGTGCGGCAGCTTGTCCTGCAACCCGCGCTCGGCCAGCACGTCCTTGGCCGCGATGAGGATGTCCGGGGAGATGTCGATCCCGTAGTAGCCGCCCGGGTCCAGGTAGTCGATCAGCCGCCATCCCGCACGCAGGTTCCCGCAGCCGATGTCCAGCACCCGGTGGCCGGGACCGAGCCCGTGCTCGACCAGGTAGTCGAACTGCATCCGTCCCAGCGCCAGCCAGCGCTCCTCGCTCTGGCTGCCCACCGCCGCCTTGGGGTCGCGGGCCGCGTCGGAGGCCATCACCGCCCGGTAGTAGTCCACGTGGTCGCGGTGGGTCAGGCGCAGTTTCAGGTCCCGGGCCGAGCGGCGCACGTACGGCACCACCTTTCCCGGGTTGCGCAGGGCGTAGCGCGCCTTGTGGACCAGGGACGATCGGTTGGCTTTGAGAGAAGCTGCGGTCTTCTTCGTCATCGGAAGGCTCTCCGTCCAGGGGCCCGGCACACCCGTGCATGGGGCCGGCGAAGACCCGAGGCTAGTTCCTCGAAGGCGCCCGCGACAGGGGTCGTCGGCCCTCGCTCATCGTAACCACGGGAGCGGCCCGGGACTCAGTCCCGCGCCCGGTCGCGTCGGGCCGCCGCCAGCCGCGCGGCGCCCCGGAACACGCCCGTCACGACGAGCGCGCCCGCCACGGCCCCGACCGCGGACCCGGCCCAGCCGGCCGCGCCGCCCGAGCCCTCCAGCAGGCGCGGGAACGACCAGAGGCCCGCGGCCACCGCCACCACCAGACTGACGCCGATGGCCAGCGCGCCCCTGGCGCCCAGGAAGTAACGGCGGCGGCCGGGCTCGGGCGGGGAGTCGATCTCGGCCCCGGGACCGGCCGTGACGGAGCCGGGCCGCTTGAAGTAGGCCAGAACGGACCAGTGCCCGCACGGCTCCCAGCCCTCGGGGGCCAGGCGTTCGGCGAGGCGCTCGCGTCTCCCCGGCCGTGGCTGGGTTCCTGGCGGTACTCCCATGTCTGGGGACGCTCGGAGGCACGGCGGCTGACGAAGCGGCCGAGCCGGTCCACCCGCTCCACCTCCCAGCCCTGGGCTCCCATCTCGTTGAGGCGGGCGGGGCCCTCGAAGGCGTCGGCGGACCAGACCAGCACGTCGTCCTCCGGGGCCTCGGCGGCCTCCTCCGAGGAGGGGGCCAGCGCCTCGGCGAACTCCTCCACCGGGCCGAACTCCTCCACCGGGTCGGCGCCGCTCTCGGCCGTGTGCGCGGCGAGGTCGTCCAGCAGGGCGCGGGAGCGCTCACCGTCCACACCGCGTTCGCGCAGCCGGGCGGCCAGCGCGGAGAAGTAGTCGCTCACCGGATTCCCCCGTCCTCGAGTACCGAGCGCACCGACGCGTCGAACTCCATCCAGGCCGCGCCCTGCTCCCTCAGCACGGCGCTCCCCTCGTCGGTCAGTACGTAGTAGCGGCGTCCGGGCCCCTTGTCGGCGGCGCGGTACTCGGCGGTCACCAGCCCCGCCTCCTCCAGCCGGTTGAGCACGGGGTAGAGCGTGCCGCCGCGGATCCTGCCGAAACCGGACTCGTCCAGCCTCCTGGCGATCGCGTACCCGTAACTCTCTCCCCCGGTCAGGCTGGCCAGGACCAGGAGGTCGAGCACCCCCTTGAGCCAGCTCGCACGACGGTCCATACGTGTCTCCCCCTTCACCGGGCGCTGCCGGCACCGATCGGCGCGGACTCGCGGTGCTCCCGCCCCGGGGCGAACAGGAGGGCGCGCAGGTCCACCAGGATGTGCAGGAAGACCGGCATCAACAGGCTCCCGCCGCTCAGGTACAGGCCGGTGGCCGAGAACCCCATGCTCTCCGGGAACGCCATCTCCGCCACCTCCGACTAGTCCTCTGTACGACCTAGGCCATAGAGCTACCTAGTTAGGAATACAACCTAGATGGCGATGCCGACCCCATCGCAGTGTGGCCCCAGGCACGAAAAAAGCCCCCGACCGCTCAGGAGAGAGCAGGTCAGAGGCAGATGAGAAAGCCCAGTGGCACACCGGGAAGCCGAACACGGATCTCAGCCACAACCGTGCCGCGAAGCACGACGGCCGAAGGCCGAGCGGCACACCGGGAGTCACCACCAGAAAGCCGAACACAGACCTCAACCACAACCGTGCCGCGAAGCACGACGGCCGAAGGCCGAGCGGCACACCGGGGGGTCTGGGGGGTCGTCCCCCCAAAAAGAATCGCGGGCTGCCGCGAGGTGGACGAAGTCCACCGAGCAGCAGTCCGCGTTTCGTGGAGGTGGCGGGAATCGAACCCGCGTCCTTCAGCACCGAGCCAGGGCTTCTCCGGGTGCAGTCCGCGCTGTCGTTCTACTCGGCCTCAGCGCTTGCACGGACACATCGCTGACAGGCCCAGCCACGTAAATGTCCCGCTCAGGCCCCGTGGCCTGATCTGAGCGGTAAGTCATCTAGCTGATGCCGGTACCTGGGCCGATGACGAGCCCAGACCGACAGAGACGCTATCGCTTAAGCAGCGAGAGCGAACTCAGTGCGCTTAGAATTGGCACTTGTGTTTACGCGAATGCAGGATTAACGAGGTCACAAACGCAACCCTCGACCCGCTTCCCCTGGAACGACTACCGAAGTCGAAACCGATCACCCCCTGTGCACTTGTCACGGCCTCCCCGCCTGGTGGACGGAGCGGCCGGCATGCGAGCGGCGAACCGCTTGCGCGTTCGTCACTCTACCTGATTGAACAGTACGGGGGCCAAGCTGATTCCCCGGCGGGGGAAGAAATCGCTCCCGATCTCCCGGACAGGGAGAAACCCCCGCGGGCGCGGACTCAAGAGGTGGTCGACGCGGCCCGCGGGGGCGGTCGGCAGGGTCGGGCCGACCTTGGGAAACGACAGGATCTCCCCCGAGATGAGGTCCTGCCTCTCACAGCTGGTCCGCTACCCCCTGTCGCGGCCCAGTCATAGGGGAAGACGCGAGCGGACCCCCGGAAGGTTGCCCGGGGGTCCGCCCTTCGCCTCGTTCGGGTGGAGAGGGGCCCGCGCGGGGCCTCCACCAATGCCCGGACCGCCGTCAGCCGGTCCCCTGGGCCGTGCCCTCGGTGCCCGTTCCCCCGGCTCCGTTGGACGGGGCGCTCGGCTCCCCCTGCGGAGAACCGTTCCCCCCGGCGGGCACGTCCTCCTCCGCGGGCGCGCCGTTGGCCATCGAGGCCAGGAAGGTGCCCGCGGCGTCCACCGCGTACTGCGACAGCTCGGACACGTTCGGGTCCACCTCGGCCAGCACGGCGAAGGCGACGCCGTCCTTGTAGCCGACGAACCAGTGCAGGACGGTGCCGTTCTGCTCGGTGGCGGCCGCCTGCCCGTACACCTCTCCCCCGCTGGTGAGGAGCTGGGGCATCCGGTTGACCACCGCGTCGCGCAGCCCCTGGCGGACCACCTCCAGGTGGGCCTCGTCCAGAGCCGTCTCCCTGTCCTGGGCGGGTCCCGCCTCGGGCACCAGGGTCGGCGCGTGCCAGGTGCCGTCCGCGATCGCCGCCGTCGCCAGCGCCATCGTCAGCGGGCTCACCCGGACACCGTGCTCGCCGATCATCGCCGAGGCCACGTCCACGTCGTCACCGCCGATGGAGACCGTGCCCGAGGACGCCGGGACCGGCAACTGCCACTCGGCGCCGATCCCCAGGCGCTCGGCGGACGACGCGATGGCGTCCGGGCCCACGTCGGCGGACAGGTCGGCGAACCCGACGTTGCAGTTGAAGGCCAGGTTGCGGGCCAGGTCCGGCTGACCGGACAGGAATCCCGAACCCGGATTGCGGAAGGTCTGTCCGCCGATCTCGGTCGAGTAGCCGCAGGGCACCACGGTGTCCGGGCCGGCCGCGCCCGACTCCAGGGCGGCCAGGGTGGAGACCGGGGTGAAGACGCCTCCCGGCACGTAGGAACCGGTGAACGCGTTGTCGTCGGCGGTGCTGCCCGAGGCGCTGGCCGCGGACAGGATCTCGCCGCTGGCGGTGTCGACCGCGACCAGGTACCCGTCCGCCGGCAGCGAGTCCAGGGCGGTCTCCGCGGCCTGCTGCACGTCCATGTCCAGGGTGGTGCCGATGACGCCGCTGCGCTCGCCCTCCCAGGACTCCAGGACGTCGGTGATCCCGCCGGAGCCGTCCAGGGAGACGACCTGCGTGGTCCCCGAACCGGCCAGCTCGTGCTGGAAGATGTTCTGCAACCCGCTCAGACCGACGGTGTCGCCCGCCTGGTAGGGGCCCGGGACCCGGGAGGACACCCTGTGCTCGGCGGTGCCCGCGACCTCGCCCAGCAGGAACGGCGCCACCGACGGAGTCATGTTGACCTCGACCTCGCGCGTGTCCACGCCGGCGATCTTCCCCGCCTCGGTGAGCAGTTCCTCGTCCACGCTGGAGCCGCGCAGGAGCACGAGCGGCTGGAACTGCTCGGGCGGCGCCGAGCGCACCCGGTTCAGCAGCGGGTCGGGGTCCTCCTCCAGGAGTTCGGCGAGCTGGGTGACCCCGGCCTCCTTGTCCTCCATCTCGCCGGGCATGACGCCGAAGGCCGTCACGCTGTCGGCGGTGACCAGGGGTTCGCCCTCACGGCCGAGGATCTGGCCGCGCTCCTGGCTCTCGTAGCTGATCGCGAGGCGCTCGTCCTCGCTCAGGTCTGGGTGCAGGACGCTCGTCGACCAGGAGATCCTCCAGCCGTCGGGGCCCCACTCCAGGGGCATGTGGCCGGTGTAGTTCCAGGTCGGGTCGCCGATGCCGAGGTCGGCGTGCACCCCGAACTCGGCCTCGGCGGACTCGCCCTCGCGGGAGATCGGCCCCAGGTCGAACCGCAGGGAGGCCAGGTCGAGGTGCTCACGCATGTCGGTGAGCGCCGCCGCCACCTGCTCGGGGTCACCGTCGGTGTAGGTGGCGGCCGCCGCGTGGTCTGCGTCCTGCCAGGCGAGCAGGAAGGACCTGACCGCGACCTCGGGGCTGGGGTTCGGTGTGCACGCGGCCAGGGCCGCAGCGAGGAGCAGGCCGCTGCCGGCGGCCGTGATCCGGCCAAGGGGACGGGGGGACACCGTGTGTGTTCCTTTCGGGCGCCTCAACGACGGCGGCGGAGCGCGCGTTCAATGTCCCGCTTCGCCTCGCGTTCGGCGATGTCGTGGCGCTTGTCGTACTCACGCTTACCGCGGGCCAGAGCGATCTCGACCTTGGCTCGTCCCTCGCTGAAGTAGAGGGACAGCGGGACGAGCGTGCGGCCGGGCTCTCGGGTCTTGCCGATCAGCCGGGAGATCTGCTCGCGGTGCAGGAGTAGTTTACGCGATCGTCGTGCGGAGTGGTTGGTCCACGTGCCCTGTGAGTACTCGGGGATGTGCACGTTCATCAGCCACACCTCGCCGTCGCTGATGTGGGCGAACCCGTCCACGAGGGAGGCCCGGCCCTGTCTGAGCGACTTGACCTCGGTGCCGGTGAGGACGATGCCCGCCTCGTAGGTCTCGTCGAGGTGGTAGTCGTGCCGGGCCCGCCGATTCTGCGCGATGAGCTTACGCCCGGTTTCCCGTGCCACAGGTGTGTCCCTTCATACGTCCGGGGGGCACTAGGCCCCCCGGCTGAGAAATCCTTCCGCCTCTGGCGGCCCCGTCAGATCTTGAGGTAGCGGCGCAGGGTGAGGAACGAGGTGATGGTGCACAGCAGGACGCCGAGGATCATCGAGACGCCGATGACGTACAGCAGCGATCCCGCGCCCAGGGCCACGTCGAACTGGAACCAGTCCTCGATCTGCGTGAGCAGTGTGTACCGGGTCGCCACGATGAATCCGGAGGCGATCAGACCACCGATGAGGCCGGCGACCGCGCCCTCCAGCAGGAAGGGGAGCTGGATGTAGAAGTTCGACGCACCGACCAGGCGCATGATGCCGGTCTCACGGCGGCGGCTGTAGGCCGACAGCCGGATGGTGTTGCCGATCAGCAGCGCGGCGGCGGCCAGCTGGACACCGGCGAGCACCAGTGCGGCCGCGCGCAGACCGTCCAACAGCCCGAAGAACTGTTCGAGCACACGCTGGTCGTCGGAGACCGTGTCCACACCCGGAGCGCCCTCGACCGCGTTGCGCACGGTGTCGTAGTGGGACGGATCGGTGAGCTGGACCCGGTAGTTGTCCGGGATGTCGCCCTCCTGCGCGGCGTCGGCCAACGCCTCGTTGGAGGAGCCGAGCCGGTCCTGGAAGTCCTGCCAGGCCTCGGCCGCGGTGAGGTAGTCGAAGCTCGCGACCTCGTTCAGGCCGTTCAGCGTGGCCTCGAGGGACTCACGGTCCTCGTCGGTGGCCGCGCCGTTCTCCTGGCAGACCGGGGTCGGCGAGATGTCGGTGCACATGTAGACGGTGAGCGTGATCCGCTCGTCCCAGTAGCTGCGCATCTCGGAGACCTGCTGGTTGACCAGTAGACCGGCGCCGAACAGGGTCAGTGAGATGGCCACAGTCGTGATGACGGCGATGGTCATCGTCAGGTTTCGGCGAAGGCCGATCCACGTCTCGGAGAGAACGAATTGTGCTCGCATGATCTGTTAAAGGTCCATCCTTTGGGGCTTTGCCGCGCCGGTCCTCGCAGCAAGAGGTCAGTACGCCTGGCCGTAGACGCCGCGCGTCTGGTCGCGCACTACCAGGCCCTCTTCAAGCTCGATCACGCGCTTGCGCATCGAGTCGACGATGGCGGCATCGTGGGTCGCCATGACGACTGTGGTGCCCGTGCGGTTGATTCGGTCCAGCACCTTCATGATGCCGATGGAGGTCGCGGGGTCGATGTTTCCGGTCGGCTCGTCGGCCAGCAGGATCTGCGGGCGGTTGACGAAGGCGCGGGCGATGGCCACGCGCTGCTGCTCACCACCGGAGAGCTCGTGGGGCATGCGCCCCGCCTTGCCCTCCAGGCCGACGAGTTCGACGACCTCGGGAACGACCCTCTTGATGAAGCGCCGGGGCTTGCCGATGACCTCCAGGGCGAAGGCGACGTTCTCGAAGACGTTCTTGTTGGGGAGCAGTCGAAAGTCCTGGAAGACACAGCCGATACGGCGGCGCAGGTGCGGCACCTTCCAGTTGGACAGGCGCGCCAGGTCCTTGCCGGCGACGTTGACGCGCCCCTTGTCAGGCTTCTCCTCCTTGAGCACCAGGCGGAGGAAGGTCGACTTCCCCGAGCCGGACGGGCCGACCAGGAAGACGAACTCGCCCTTGTCTACGTCAATGGAAACGCCGTCGAGCGCGGGGCGCTTCTGGGTCGGGTAGACCTTGGTGACGTTATCGAAGTGGATCACAGGCGCATCACAAGGTTCTCGAAGGTATGGGCACCCGCCGTGGAGGGCTCTCCGTGCGGGATCGTACCGGCCGCATGGCCAACCGACAGTTTAGAGGGGGGAGCGGCCCGGATTGTCCAAGTCGCGTCACGCCCCGCGGATCAGTGCCCTCTCGGACAGCAGCCACGAGCATATCGGAGGTGTCAACCGATGATAACGTTCACATATAGCATTTTCGGTAAAACTGCGGAGTCGCGATCATCACCATTGGGATACAACCTCCGCGTGCGCCCCGCATTCCTCACCCCTGGTGCGCGATGGGGCACCGGGCGTGTCACCCGTCCCGCGCTCACACCGTCGGGACCTGCGCGGTGAGTGCCGGCTCAGCACGTGGGAGCGCGGCCGGGGCGCCCGGCCCGGGAGGGCTCCGCGCCGCGGGCGTCCGCCGGGGACGGCGGGCGGAGCGAAGGTTCCCGAAAACGCCGTCTAACTGTTCCCGGAGCGCTCGTGGCTGCGCATCCACCGGATCTCGGCGTCGATGAAGGCGTCGATCTCCCCGTCCAGGACGCCCGAGGTGTTGCCGGTCTCGGCGCCGGTGCGCACGTCCTTGACGCTCTGGTAGGGGTGCAGCACGTAGTTGCGCATCTGGGTGCCCCAGCTGCTCACCGAGTCCCCGCGGATCTCGTCCAGCTCCGCCTGCTCCTCCTCGCGCTTGCGCACCAGCAGCTTGGCCTGGAGCATCGACATCGCGGTGGCCTTGTTCTGCAACTGCGACCGCTCGTTCTGGCAGGACACCACGATGCCGGTCGGCTGGTGGGTGATGCGCACCGCCGAGTCGGTGGTGTTGACGCCCTGGCCGCCGGGGCCGCTGGAGCGGTACACGTCCACCCGCAGGTCGCTCTCGTCGATCTCGATGTGGTCGCTCTGCTCCACCACCGGAACGACGTCCACGCCCGCGAACGAGGTCTGGCGCCGGTTCTGGTTGTCGAACGGCGAGATGCGCACCAGCCGGTGCGTGCCGTGCTCGCCGCGCAGGGTGCCGTAGGCGAACGGGGCCTTGACCGCGAAGGACGTGGACTTGATGCCCGCCTCCTCCGCGTAGGAGGTCTCGTAGACGTCCGTGGGGTAGCCGTGCCGCTCGGCCCAGCGCAGGTACATGCGCTGGAGCATCTGCGCCCAGTCGGCGGCGTCCACGCCGCCCGCCTGGGAGTTGATCGAGACGATGGCCTCGCGCTCGTCGTACGGTCCGTTGAGGAGGGTGCGCACCTCCAGCTCACCGATCTCCTTGCGCAGCTGTTCGAGCTCGCGGTCGGCCTCGGCACGCGTGTCCGCGTCGTCCTCGCCCTCGGCCAGCTCGTAGAGCACGCTGAGGTCGTCGAGCCGCTGGCTGATGCCGTTGACCTTGTTGACCATGGATTCCAGGATGGAGAGCTGGCGCGTCACCTTCTGCGCGTTGTTCTGGTCCGACCACAGCTCGGGGTCCGCCGACTGCTCGCGCAGCTCGGCGATCTGGGTGTGCATGGCCTCCAGGTCCAACACGGCGGTGACACTCGCCAGGGTCGCCGCGAGGTCCTTGATCTTCTCTGCTGGGTCCAGTTCTGCCACGGACCCCAGTGTAGGGGCCACGGAGGTGGCGGTCGCCCGGCCGGACCGGGCGGCGGTCCCGTGCCGCGCGGCCGGCCCGTCGCGGGGCGGCGCCCCTTCCCGGAACGCTCACACGGCGATGTCGTCCTCCCCCGTCAGGGGCCGAAAGACCGCGTCATAGTAGAGGTCGACGGTGGTGGCCACCAGCGCGTCCACGTCCGTCTCGGGAGAGGTGATCACCTCCAGGGCCACGCCCTCGACCATGCGGGCGACGACCGTGGCCACGAGGTCGACCCTGATGGGCCTGGTACTGCCGTTGCGGTGCAGCCACCCGAGGTCCTGTTCGACGGTCTGGCGCAGCCGTTCCCGGAAACCGTCCCACTTGCGGCGGTACTCACCGCGCAACTGGCTGGCCTGGTGCAGGGCCAGGATGATCTCCCGCTCCCGCTCGCACAGGCGCAGCAGCGAACCGAGCCCGGCACCCAGGCGCTGCCTGATGCTCGCGGCCCCGCCGACCTCGTGGAGGCTGGCGAGCATGTCGTGCAGGACCGCGTCGACGATCTCCGTGAAGACCTCGTCCTTGGACGGGAAGTAGCTGTAGAAGGTCCCATGGGCCACGTCCGCGCGCTCGGTGATGTCACTGACCGTGGTTCCCGTGAAACCCCTGCGGCGGAAGCTCTCCCGGGCCGCCTCCAACAGCGCCGACCGGCTGCGGGCGCGGCGCCGGTCGCGTCGTGTGGGGACCGCCGCCGGGTCCCGTGCCTCCTGCGCGTCCCTGCCCATGCGGCCCTTTCCTCGCGGCCTCGGTGCCCGACCCCCGTGTCAACGCGTGGAAGGCCCGGTGGTTCGGGAAGCCGGCGTTCGCCGTTCGCGCCGACTCCGCCACAGAGTACATTTATGACTTGGGCGTCAAAATTGACTAACGCGTCAGATCAGGGGGCGGGATGGCCACGCAGGAGCTGGGGGACGGCACGATCCACTACGTGGACCGGGGGTCGGGGCCCGTGCTGGTGCTTCTTCCGGGGCTCGGATACGACCACTCCCTCTGGGAGCCCCAGATCGAGCGCTGGGCCGAGGACCACCGCGTGCTCGCGCTCGACCCGCGCGGGGTGGGCGGGTCGTCGCGGCTGCACGTCTGGAGCGGGATCCTGGCCGCGCAGGCGGCCGACGTCGCCGCCGTGCTGGACCGGCTCGGGATCGACCGGGCCGTGGTGTGCGGCGTGAGCTACGGGGGCGTGCTCGCGCAGAGGTTCGCGCTGGACCATCCGGAACGGGTGGCGGCCCTGGTGACGGTCGACTCCTTCAGCGACACGCGGCCCCGCTCGTTCGGGGAGGCGGTCAACCGGGTCCTCCTGGAGCTGACCGGCTGGCTGTGGCTGTTCCCGCGCCTGATGCGCCCCGCCGTCAGCCGCCAGTACGCCCGGTGGCCGCTGGCGCGCCGGTACATGGAGGCCGGGCTGGAGAGGATGCGCGGACCGGAGACCGTCCGTATCCGCTACGCGCTCAACCGTGTCTCCTACACGTCCCGGCTGTCGCGGTTCGACGGTCCGGCGCTGGTGGTCACGTCCGACTCGCCGTGGCTGCTCCCGATGTCCCGTCGTATCGCCGACGCGCTTCCCCACGGGCGCCTGGCGGTCATCGAGGACTCGTTCGACCCGTCGAACCTGTGCCGCCCCGAGCGCTTCGACGAAGTCCTGGGGGGCTTCCTGCGCGAGACCGGCCTCTAGCCGGTGCCTCCTTGAGGCCGCGCCGCGCCTCGTGCCCGGACGCCGAAGGCACGGGAGCCCTCGGCCCGCGGGTGCGTCACGGGCGCACCGCGGGTGGGGCCGCCGACCGGACGGGCCCCGCGCGAGAACACGCGGGGCCCATGTGCCGGCCGTCGGGGCCCGGTGCCTGTGGACGATCTCCTTCGGCCCCGGACCCGGATGGCCTTCCCTAGCCCACCAGGCCGCGGAAGGACCGCAGCGCCACGGACAGCGTGGCCAGATCGAACCGCTCGTTCTCCTGGATCTCCGACAGGGTGATCCCGGCGCGCTCCACCCGGTCACGGTTCTGGTCGAGCCACTCGGCGATCAGCTCCGGGAGCTCCTCCGCCGGACCGCTCTCCAGCACCCGGGCCGTCAGGTCGGCGTGCGCCGCGTACAGGTCGTCGCGCAGCGAGGCCCGGGCCGTGGTGGCCCACCGGTCGTCCCGCGGCAGGTCGATGATCCGCTCGCGCCACCAGCTGATGTTGAGCCGGTCGGCCAGCTCGAAGTACAGCTCGGCGACCTTCTCCACGGGGCGCCCGGTGCGGTGGGAGATCTCCACCAGGTCCAGCGTGGAGTAGGCGGGCACCATCACGGCCACCTGCTCGGCCAGCTCGGTCGGCACGCCCATCGACGTGTAGCGGTCGCGGCGCTCGACGAACGCCTCCCGGTCACGGCCCCGCAGCAGCTGGTCCAGCCGCGGCAGCACCTCGCCCACACCCTCGGCGAAGTAGCCGATCTCACTGCTGATGTCGAAGGGGAAGGTGCGGTTGCGCAGCAGCCACCGGGCGGAGCGCTCGGCGAGCTTGCGCGTCTCCAGCAGCAGGGAGAGCTGGTTGTCCACCGAGATCCTGTGGTCCAGCTCCTCCACACGGCCCCAGAACCGGCGCAGCCCCAGCACCTCCTGCACCACCAGGTAGGCGCGGGCGATGTCGGCGGGGTTGGCGCCCAGTTCCTCGTTGAGCCGGAACGCGAAGGTCACCCCGGAGTGGTTGACCATGTGGTTCACGACCTGGTTGACGATGATCTCCCTGCGCAGCGGGTGCGAGGCCACGCCCTCGGCGAAGCGCTCCGACCGCAGGGGCGTCGGGAAGTACCCGGTCAGCGTGTCGGCCAGGTAGGGGTCGTCGGCCAGGTCGGACAGGCCGATCTGGTCCTTGAGGCTGATCTTGGTGTACGACAGCAGGGTGGCGAACTCCGGGCCGGTCAGCCCCGCGCCCGCCGCGCGCCGCTCCGCGATCGCCTTGTCGGAGGGCAGGTCCTCCTGCTTGCGCTTGAGGACCTTGGAGCGCTCCAGGTACCGCATGTACCGGCCGTGGACGTGCAGCATCTGGGTGTCCTGCTTGCGCGAGGCGGCCAGCGCGGTGTTCTGTGCGTAGTTGTTGTCCAGTACCAGCTCGGCGACCTCGTCGGTCATGTCGATGAACAGCTGGTCGCGGTCGTCCTTGTCCAGCTTCCCCGACCGCACCTCGCGGTCCAGCATGATCTTGATGTTGACCTCGTGGTCGGAGGTGTCCACACCGGCGGAGTTGTCGATGAAGTCGGTGTTGACCCGGCCGCCCTCGCGGGCGAACTCGATCCGCGCGTCCTGCGTCAGCCCCAGGTTGCCGCCCTCGCCGATCACCTTGACCCGCAGGTCGGCGGCGTCCACGCGCAACTGGTCGTTGGTCTTGTCGCCCACGTCGGCGTGCGTCTCGGTACTGGCCTTGACGTAGGTGCCGATGCCGCCGTTCCACAGCAGGTCGACGGGCGCGGTGAGCACGTACCGGATCAGCTCGTCCGGGGTGAGGGCCTCCACCTCCTCCTCGATGCCGAGCGCCTCGCGCACCTGCGGGGTGACCGGCACGGACTTGGCGGTGCGCGGGTGCACGCCGCCGCCCTCGGAGATCAGCTTCGGGTCGTAGTCCTCCCACGTGCTGCGGGGCAGGTCGAACACCCGCTTGCGCTCCACCCACGAGGTGTGCGGGTCCGGGTCCGGGTCGAGGAAGACGTGGCGGTGGTCGAAGGCGGCGATCAGCCGGATCTGCTTGGACAGCAGCATCCCGTTGCCGAACACGTCACCGGACATGTCGCCGACGCCCACGACCGTGAAGGGCTCCTCCTGCACGTTCACGCCCATCTCGCGGAAGTGGTACCGGACCGACTCCCAGGCGCCGCGCGCGGTGATGCCCATGGCCTTGTGGTCGTAGCCGACCGAGCCGCCGGAGGCGAAGGCGTCGCCGAGCCAGAAGCCGCGCTCGGTGGAGATGGCGTTGGCGGTGTCGGAGAAGGTGGCGGTGCCCTTGTCCGCGGCGACCACCAGGTAGGAGTCGTCGCCGTCGTGCAGGACGGTGCGCTCGGGGTGGACGGTCTCGCCGTCCACGAGGTTGTCGGTGACGTCCAGCAGGCCGCTGACGAACTGCTTGTAGCAGGACACGACCTCGGCCCTCACCTCCTCGCGGGTGCCGTTCTGGGGCAGTCGCTTGCACACGAAGCCGCCCTTGGCGCCGCTGGGGACGATGACGGCGTTCTTCACCATCTGGGCCTTGACCAGGCCCAGGACCTCGGTGCGGAAGTCCTCCAGGCGGTCCGACCAGCGCAGCCCGCCGCGTGCGACCGCGCCGAAGCGCAGGTGCACGCCCTCCATGCGCGTGGAGTACACGTACATCTCGTACCGGGGCCGCGGGTTCGGCAGGTCCGGGATCTGCTGCGGGTTGAGCTTGAGCACCAGGTACGGGTGGCCCTGGTAGTGGTTGGTGCGCAGGGTGGCGCGGATGACCGCCAGGAACGAGCGCAGGACGCGGTCGTGGTCCAGGCTGGCCACGGCGTCCAGCTCGCCCTCGATCTTGCGGACGAGGACGCCGGTGCGCTCGTCGCGGCCCTCGTCGGGCTGGTCGGGGTCGAACCGGGCCTCGAACAGCTCGACCAGCAGGTTGGCGATGCCCACGTTGGCGACCAGGATGTCGGCCAGGTACTCGGGCGTGAACGTGGAACCGGTCTGGCGCAGGTACTTGGCGTAGGCGCGCAGCACGGTGAGCTGGCGCCAGTCGAGCCCGGCGCGCACCACCAGGGCGTTGAACCGGTCGCTCTCGCCGAGGTCGCGCCAGGAGGCGTCGAAGGCCTCCTCGAACAGGGCCTTGAGACGTGCGGGCGCCAGGTCGGACTCGGGGATCGGTCCGAGGCCGAAGTCGTAGACCCACACCGTGCCCACGTCCCGGACGGTGATGTCGTAGGGCCGCTCGTCGACGACCTCCACGCCCAGGTTCTCCAGGACGGGCAGGACGCGCGAGAGCGAGATGGGCTCGCCGATCCGGTAGAGGCGGAACCGGTGGCAGCCGGGATCGGCGTCCTCGCGCTGGTACAGGACGGCCGAGAACTCGCCGTGCCGCCGCTCGGGGTCGGTCCGGTTGAGGAGCCTCTCCAGCTGTGCGATGTCGTCGGCCGCGGCGGCGGGGCCGTTGTCGACCTTGTAGGCCTCGGTCAGGCCGCCGGCGTAGCGGTCCTTGAGCTCGGTGGCGCGCATGGGGCCGAAGGCCCCGGCGAGGGCGTCGTCGAGGTCGGCGTCCCAGGAGCGGGCGGCCTGGCGGACCTTCTCCTCCAGGGCGACCTGGTCGATGTCGGCGAGGGTCTGTCCGTGCCGGGCCCGCGCCACCAGGTACAGGCGGGCGAGCGGAGCGGATCCGATCAGCACGTTGTGGTCCATGGTGGCGCCCTCGAAGGCGTCGGCCAGGACGTTCTGGATGTCCAGGCGCACCCGGGTGCTGTACTGGTCGCGCGGCATGTACACGAAGCACGACATGTACCGACCGCCGTAGGGGTCGCGGCGCATGAACAGCTTGGTGCCGCGCCGGTCGCGCAGGCGCAGGACCCCCCGCACGATGTTGTACAGCTCGCCCACGGGGATCTGTAGGAGCTCCTCGCGGGGGAAGGTCTCCAGGAGCTCGATGAGGTCCCTGCCGTCGTAGCTGTCGGCCTCGAACCCGGCCAGGGACAGCACCTCGGCCTGCTTGCGGCGCATGATGGGGATCTGGGAGATGCTGGTGGTGTTGGCCTGGGAGGTGAACAGGCCGAGGAACCGGCGCTCTCCGACGATGTTGCCCTGGGCGTCGAACTTCTTGACGCCCACGTAGTCCAGGTACTTGGGGCGGTAGACGGTGGCGCGCGAGTTGGCCTTGGTCAGGACGAGGATGTAGGGCTCGCGTGCCTTGGCGCGGATCTCGGGGGGCAGCGCGGCGAAGCTGGTGGAGTCGGGCGGGTCCATCCGCAGGACGCCCAGGCCGGAGCCGGGCTCGGGGCGCAGGGAGTCGTCGCCGTTGTCGTCGGTGACCAGGCTGTACTCGCGGTAGCCCATGAAGGTGAAGTGGCGTCCGGCGGTCCAGCGCAGGAAGTCGACGCTCTCGCCGATCTCGCGCGGGTCCACTCCCCCGGCCACGAGGCGGTCGGGGTAGGCGGCCAGCTCGTCGGCGATCCGGATGGCCCGGTCGCTCATCTTGGCGGCGTCCTCGTCCACGTAGCGCACGTCGGCCAGGACGTTCTCCACGCGTGCGGCGATCTCCTCGACGCGCCCCGGATCGGACTGCGGGTCGATCTCGATGTGCATCCAGGACTCGTCGATGGGCAGCAGGTCCTCGCCGCCGATCTCCGGGTCGACCTGGCGCAGGCGTCCGTCCAGGTCACGGCCGACGGTCATCTGCGGGTGGACGACCAGCCGGACTCCGGCGCCGAGGTCGCCGAGGGCCATGGTGACGGAGGAGACGAGGAAGGGGGCGTTGTCGGTGACGACCTCGAGAACGCTGGTCTGCTGGTCCCAGCCGTCGCGCTCGGCGTCGGGGGTGTAGACGCGGACCTTGGCCCTTCCGGGCGCACGGTGGGTGCCGAAGGCGAGGTGGGCCTCGGCGGGACCGCAGATCTGCTCCGGGGAACGGCCGCTGATCTCCTCCGGGTCCGTGTGGCGGTAGTAGACGGGGAGGAAGCGCCGGACCGCGTCGGCCTCCTCGGGGCTGATACGCGCCCCTGGAGACCACTTGGCGGCCGCGTCACTGAGCAGCTTCTGGAGATGGACGTCGGATTGCCCGGACATAGGGATCTCTCACTCCTTTGTGAGCAACGTCGCACGCGCACTGGCAGAGCAAACGGTCAGGTGATCTGTGAAGTCGTGTTCTGTCGTGTGATTCCGTGTGACCACCCCGGGCCGCGAGGGACCCGCCGGTATGACGGTTGGGGATCGACCCGCGCGCACGGGTGGTCGGGGCGCGGAGCTCCGGACCACGTTGTCCCGAGCCCGCCCGCTGTCCAGGCTACTGGTTGTCGACCCCGGAAACAGGACCGACACCGTTACATGATGGTTACGCACTGTTAGGTCTGTATTGCGGTGATCGGTGACTGCGTACATGGGCCACGACCTACCCCACGGGGACGGCGAACATGTCGCTGTCAGGCCGTCACCTGGTGGACCGCGGTCATGACGGCGCGCGGATCGGTCAGGTCGGGCAGGACGGCGATCGCTCCGGCCTCGCGCAGCTGACCCTCCGTCATCGAACCGCTGAGCACCGCGACCGGGACCGCGCCACCGATCAGGGCGGCGCGCACGTCCGGTGCGGAGTCGGTGACGAACACCGTCTCCTTCTCGGTGTAGGCCCGCCCGCCCTCGCCCGCCGCGTGCAGGCGGATGGACTGGATCAGGCTGGACTTGGGGTAGTTGACCGAGCCGTATCCGCCGATGGACAGGTCGAGGTAGGAGTCCAGGCCGAACGCGGCCAGCTTGGCCGTGGCGTTGGCGCGGGTGCTGCCGCTGACCACGGTCTGGACGGTGTCGGGCATGGAGGCCACGGCCGCCAGGGAGGCGGCCGCGCCGGGCATCGCCCAGCCCTTGGCCGGCAGCTCCTCGGCACGCCTGCCGAAGGACTCCTCCAGGGCGTCCAGGAACTCGCCCAGGATGCTGGTGTCCGGCTCGACGTCGACGTAGTTGCGGGCGCAGAACTCGAAGAACATCTCCGAGTCGGTGCGGCCCGCCACCGAGGTCAGGTAGACCAGCGGCTCGCCGGTGACCTTCTCGAAGGCCTCGGCGTAGGCGGCCCTCATCACCCGCCCCACGTCGAGGAGGGTGAGGTCGATGTTCCATAGCACCAGGCGGCTGATGGCTGACTCCTCGCGAGATGAACCGGTCGGGGACGACTCCATCTTGCCGTATGGCCCGAGAAAGGCAGAAACCTCCGTCCGGGTCCGGCCACGGACAGGGGGTTCCGGACAGGTCCTCACCGGCCGGAGGCCAGGGCCGCGCGCAGGGCCGACGGTGTGCGCCCCGTCTCGGCCCGCACCGCACGGGTCAGGTGGGCCTGGTCGGCGAAACCCAGGTCGGCGGCGATCTCGGCCAGACCGCCCGCACCGTCCTCGATCCGGTCCAGCGCGCGGGCCACGCGGACGCGGGTGCGGAACCCGCTGACCGTCACGCCGGTGTGGTGCCGGAACGTGCGGCTCAGGTGGGCGGGGCCGACTCCGAGCAGGCGGGCCAGGCGTACGAGGTCGCGGGAGTCGGGGTGGTCGGCCAGGACCGCCTCCCGGGCGGACTCGGCCAGCGCACGGCGCCCTGGACCCGCCGTCACCGGCAGCAGGGCCCCGTGGAAGGCCCGGCGCAACAGCCACAGCAGGCGCTCCGTGGCCGCGAGGTCGTCGTCGGCACGCAGCAGCAGGCGGTGCGCCGTGTCCAGCCGCCCGTCGACCCCGAACGCGGGGGGCACCGTACGGTCGTCGGAGGCCTCCCGCCACAGCCCCTCCGCCACGGTGACCGAGGTGCACTCGTCACCGCCCTCCAGGTGGAGGAATCCGCGCTCCCGGCCGGGCAGCTCCACGTAGCCCACCGTCCGGTCCACGGCGACCTCACCGCCTTGGCCGCGCAGCCGGAACCGGCCCCGGCGCACCAGGACGACCCCCACCGTGTCCGAGCTCTCCGGCCCGGACCAGCCCGTGTGCCCGCCGACGCAGGAGACGGCGTGCACCGACACGTGCTCGCCCGTGTGCACGGCTCGTACCGAACGCATACACGAAAGACTACGCACAAGGATCTTCAAGACCGGGGCCGGCCGGCACGGCCATGCTGGCCGCCATGACCTCCAGCACCCTGCGTCCCACCGCCGTGCTCACCGGCGGACTCGTGGTCCTGCTCGTCGGACAGACCATGGCCACGATGGACGGCTCCATCGTCAACGTGGCCGTTCCCACGATCCGTGCCGACCTCGACGCGGGCGACGCCGCCGTCCAGCTCGTCGTCGCCGGGTACGTCCTGACCACCGGCGTCCTGGTCGTCACCTGCACACGGATCGGCGACCTGGTCGGCCACCGCCGGGCGTTCCTGGCGGGGCTGGCGGGCTTCACCCTCGCCTCGCTGCTGTGCGGACTGGCGCCGAACGCGCCCGCGCTGGTCGCCGGGCGGATCCTCCAGGCCTGCGGCGGGGCGCTCATGGTCCCCCAGGTGATGTCCCTCATCCAACTGGGCCACGGGGGCCGGTCGCGCGACCGGGCGCTCGGCCTGTACTCCATGGTGCTGGCCCTGGGCGTGGCACTGGGCCAGGTCGCGGGAGGGCTGATCGTCGGGGCCGACCTGTTCGGTTTGGGATGGCGTCCGGCCTTCCTGGTCAACGTGCCGGTGGGTCTGGTCCTCCTCGCGCTGGGCCCGCGCCTGCTGCCCGCCGGGGAGCGCGTCCGCGGTCAGCGCCTCGACCTCCCGGGGGCGGTGGTCCTCGCCGTGGGGACGGGCACGCTCCTCGCCGCGCTGGTCTTCGGGCGCGAGCACGGCTGGGCCTGGCTGGGCCTCGGGACCGGAGCGGCGGCCCTGGCCGTGTTCGTCCGCCACGAGCGGCGCACCGCCCAGCCCCTGCTCGACCTCGGCGTGCTGCGGCCGCGCGGAGTGAGGCCGGGGCTGGCGGCCTGCTTCGCCGTCATGGGCTGCTACTCGGCGTTCCTGTTCACTCTCACCCTGCACCTGCAGTCGGGGCTGGGGATGTCACCGCTGGCCGCCGGGGTCGCCTTCGTGCCCTTCGCCCTGGGGTTCGGCGCGGTCAGCCTGGGCTGGACCCGGCTGCCCGAGCGCCTCGGGAGGGCGTTGCCGGTGCTGGGGCCGCTGGCCTTCGCCGCGGGCCTCGCGGCCCTGGTCCCGCTCGCCCGCGACGGCTGGCCCGCGGCCGCGTCCGCCGTGCTGTTCGTCGCCGGATGCGGCCACGCCGCCGGGTACAGCCCGCTGATCGCGCGCGTCTGCGCGCTCGCGGGCCCGCGGCACGCCTCCGCGGTGTCCGCGCTGAACACCACTGGCACCATGCTGGCCAACGTCGTCGGAGTGGCGGCCCTGGGCGGTGTCTTCCTGTCCGCCGGGGACACCTGGACCGGGTTCTCCGCCGGCGCGGGACTGGTCGTCGTGCTGCTGCTGGCCACCGCGGTGTGCGCCCACCGCGCGGTGTCCCGGCCCACGCCGCGCCACTGAGCGGGCCCGGCCGCGGCCGGGCGGGTGGGAGGCGGGGAACGGCTGCCCGCCTCCGCCCCGGGACGGCGTACGGCTACGCCCCGTCCTCCCGGACGAGATAGCGCAGCTCCTGGACGGCGAACCACATCAGCTCGTGGCCCTCCGCGGCGTCCGAGGCGGGGTCCTGAACCGCCACCGCGATGTCGCGGGCGGCGTCGGCGTCGTCCACGTGCGCCGAGGCCAGCTTCTTGTAGGGAACCGCTCCGGTGACCTTCACACGGGCCACGCCCTCCCCCGCGCGGCCCTCGTGCTCGACCACGCGGTCGGGCATGTCCGCGACCAGCACCACCCGGCGGCGGGGCGCTCCGGGGTCGGCGGCCAGCAGCGCCAGGGACTCACCGGCCGCGGCGTACATGGCCTCGTACTCGACCTCCTCGGCGTCCTCGCCGGGACCGGGGTCGGCCGTGAACGCGGTCAGCGGTACGTCCTCCAGCCGCCCCTCCTCCAACAGGCGGACCAGGGCGGGGATGGTGCTGGGCAGGAAGACGTACATGTGAGCGACTCTCCGGGACGTGGGCTGATCACGTCAAGTGTGCCAAATCCGGGCCGCCCCGGCGCCCCTGCCCGTGGCCGGGGAGGGGCACGCCGTGGCGGGGTCAGGCCGCCCGCTCGTCGGGGACCGGGGGCGCGCCGTCGCCGTCCGGCGCCAGGAACCGCTCCAGCTCCAACCGCGTGGTGCCCACGTCGGTGTGCAGGATGCCGGTCATACCGAGCTCCTCGGCGATGCGGACGTTGTGCTCCAGGTCGTCGATGAACACGCAGTCCTCGGGACGCAGGCCGAGTCGTTCACAGGTGTGCAGGTAGATGCGCTCCTCGGGTTTGCGCATCCCCACCTCACCGGAGATGACCACCGTGTCGAAGGTGGCGTCGAAGTGCTCACGGGGATAGCAGTTGCCCCAGGAGTTCGACAGCAGGGCGGTGCCGGCTCCGCCGTCCCTGGCCTCGCGCAGTGCCTCGTACATGGCGTGCACCGGGTCGAACTCGCAGAACATGCGGTCGATCAGCCCTTCGGCCACCACCGGACCGCCGTGCGTGCAGCGCAGCAGGGCCGCCAGCTCGCGCTCGAACTCGCGGGTGTCGATCTCGCCCCGCTCCAGCGCGTGCACGGGGTTCTCCCCGCCGCAGCTGTCGTCGAAGTAGGGACGCATGACCTCGTGGTAGTGCTCGACGTCGATGCGGTCGGCGTGCAGCCAGGCCCGGATGCCGTCGCGCAGCGGTGGTGTGAGCACACCGCCCCAGTCGCAGATGACCCCGCGTCGGTTGCCGTCCATCCGATCCCCTCCTTGGTCGTCGGTGGTCGTGCGTGTCCGTTCGGACCACCGCCCGCTCCTCGGTCGCCCGAGGGGCCGGGCGGGCAACGGTTCTTCCCGTTCCCCGCCCGTCTCAACCACCGCGGACCCCTCCGGGGCCGCGCGCCCCGCGGCCGGGATCAGGTCGTCAGGCCGGTTCCGGCCTCCACGTCGGCCGCGGGGACGTCCACCGGCAGCTTCCCGGAGGGCTTCACCAGGCCCGCGACGACCCGGGCGGCCGCCGCCCTGGACACGTCCACGGACGAGTAGAGGGCCAGGAACGCCTCCGCCTCGGGGAAGGCCGCCAGGTCGTAGGGCGTGCCCTGGGACACCACGACGACCAGGAGCCCCTCGGCGCGCGCGGAGGCGACCAGAGCGCTCTGCTCCGAGGCCCCGCTGCCCCCCTCGGTGCCCACGACGACGGCGTCGGCCTCGCCGGCCGCCCCGTCCACCACATTCATCCCCGCCTCGGTGAGCGCGGCGGCGATCTCCTCCGCGCCCACGCCCCGGACCCGGACGCCGTCGCCCTCGGCGAGCGGCAGCAGGCCGCCCTCGTTGCGCACCAGGGTCGCCGAGGCGTCCGCCACGCGCTGGGCGGCCTCGGCGTGCGCGGGGTCCTCCAGGACGGCCGCGGCGCCCTCCACGTCCACCGGTTCGGCCTCCAGCACCCCGCGCTTCTCCTTGAGCGCCAGGACGCGCAGCACGGACTCGTCGATACGCTCCTCGGTCAGGCGGCCCTCCTCGACGGCCCCGCGGATCGCGGACACGGCCGCGGCCGGGTCCGGCGGCATGAGGAGCTGGTCCACGCCCGCCTCCAGGGCGCGCACGGCGACCTCGCCGTCGGAGTGGCGCTGGCGCACGCCCTCCATGTTGAGGGCGTCGGTGGTGACCACGCCGTCGTAGCCCAGCTCCTCGCGGAGGATGCCGTCGATGATCTCCGGGGAGAGGGTGGCGGGCTCGGGGTCCTCGCCGCCGACCAGCTGCGGCATGAGCACGTGCGCGGTCATGATGGCGTCCACGCCCGCGTCGATGGCCGCCTTGAACGGCGGCAGGTGCTCGGCCTCCCAGCGGTCGCGCGGCATGTCGATGACGGGCAGGCCGCTGTGGCTGTCCACGTCGGTGTCGCCGTGGCCGGGGAAGTGCTTGGCCACCGGCACCACGCCGTTCGCGGAGTAGGCGCCCGCCTCGGCGACGGCCATCCGCGCGACCAGGTCGGGATCGGACCCGAAGGAGCGGACGCCGATGACCGGGTTGTTCGGATCGGTGTTGACGTCGGCGACCGGCGCGTAGTTGAGGTTGACGCCGAGCGCGGTGAGCTCCTCGGCCGTGGTGGCGGCACGCAGCTCGGCCAGTTCGGTGTCGCGGGTGGCGCCGACGGCCATGGCGTCGGGGAAGCCGGTGCCCACGGGGAGCCGGGCCACGAGGCCCTGTTCCTGGTCGATGCCCAGGAACAGGGGTACGCCCCGCCCCTGCTCGGCGGCGAGGTCCTGCACGCCCGCCGACATGGCGGCGATCTGCTCGGCGCCTTCGAGGTTGGCGTCGAAGTAGATGAGGCCGCCGGGCCGGTGGGCCTCGATCTGCGCGGCGTTGTCGGCGGCCGAGGTGCCCTGGGCGGTCAGGACGAGGAGCTGGCCGATCTTGTCGTCCAGGTCCATCTCGGAGAGCAGCCGGGGCGCGAGCACGGGCTCGAAGGGCTCCGCGCCGGCCGACGGCTGGGGTTCGTGGTCCTCCGGCGAGGAACCCACCTCCTCGTTGGTGCATGCGGTGGCGATCAGGGCGAGCCCCACGCAGGCCGGAGCCAGGGCGTGCGGAACGGACAGTCTCATGGCGGGTCTCGTCTTCCGGCGGATCGTGGGTTCGCCGCTGGAGAATACCCGTTTTCGAAGGACGGAGCGCCGATCGCCACGACACGGGCGCCCGTCGCCGCGGCCAGGACGCCTGTCGCCGCGGGAGGGGCCGGGAGGCCGGTCCGGTGCGCGGGCGCCGGCCCGCCCGCGCACCGGCCCGCCCGCGCACCGGCCGTTCAGTCCCAGGTGAAGAGGGGGTCCCCGTGCTGGACCGCGCCGCCGGCGACGTCGCCGAGCGCGTCGGGCGAGGCGTCCAGCGCGACCACCGGGACGACCGACGGACGCCCCTGGGCCGCGACCATGCCCGGGGACCAGCGGACCACCGGGGTGCCCGCCTCGACGTCGTCGCCCTCGGCGGCGAGGAGGGTGAACCCCTCCCCCGCCAACTGGACGGTGTCGATGCCCAGGTGGACGAGCACGCCCCGGCGGTGGTCGGGGGCCATCACGACGAACGCGTGGGGGTGCAGTTTCACCAGGGTCCCCCCGATGGGGGACACGGCCTCCTGGGACCCCTCCTGTCCGCCCTCCTGGCCGGGTTCCGGGTGGACGGCGACCCCGGGTCCGACCATGGACTGGGAGAACACGGGGTCGGGCACCGTTTCGAGGGACAGCGCCGTTCCGGGTACCGGGGAGAGTACGCGCAGCGCACCGGTCATGTCTGACATGGGGGATGCCTTCCCTTCCAGGGCGGTTTGATCCACACGCGGGGGTGCCGTTCACGCGACGGTCGGGCGGCGGGAACCCCCATGGAGGGCACCGCCTATTCGAGCAGGTCCCGGATGTCGTCGGTGAGCGCGTCGGCCTCGGGGCCGACCACCACCTGGACGACGTTGCCCGAGACCAGGACCCCGTGCGCACCCGACGCCCTGAGGGCGTCCTCGTCCACCAGGGCGGGGTCGGCCACCTCGGTGCGCAGGCGGGTGATGCAGGCCTCGATGTCCTCGATGTTGTCCGCACCGCCCAGACCGGCGACGATCGCCGTTGCCTTGTCAGCCATGTGTCCTCCGTGTTCTGCCATGGAACGGGGGTGTCCCCCCGAAGCCTGAGGGCGAGCTTATGGGTGACGCGCCCCACGCACCAGAGCCCGCGGTCGGACGGGGTGTTGGGGAGGGCGCCCTCAGGAGGTCTGGGTGACCTTGTTCAGGCCGCGCGGGACGTCGGGGTCGTAGCCCAGGCGGCGGGCCAGGCGCTCGGTGAGCAGCTGGGCGGGGACGATCAGGTTCATCGGGGACACCCACTCGGGCACGTCCGGGACGGGGACGGACAGGTCGCTGACGGCCGCCAGGGACTCGCCTCCCCCGAAGCCGAACACCGGGGCCCCGGCGGAGCGGGCGCGCTCGGCGAGGGCGACCGTGCCCCGCAGGGTCGGGCCGGTGGGGGCGGCCACGAGCAGGGCGGGGGTGCGCGGGTCCACGACGGCGATCGGGCCGTGCAGCAGGTCCGCGTAGGACAGGCCCATGGCGTGGAGGTAGCAGGCCTCCTTGAGCTTCAGCGCGGCCTCCAACGCGGTGGAGAAGGCCATGCCGCGCCCGGAGATGACCGCTCCCTGCACGGCGACCATCCGCTCGACGATCTCCTCCAGGGCGCCGGTGGGGGCCGCGAGGGTCTCCTCGATGCCTTCACAGACCCGTCCCAGGTCTCCGGGGTCCAGGTCGGCTCCGAGGCCCAGGGCCAGGACCGCGAGGGCGGCCAACTGGGTGCTGTAGGTCTTGGTGGCGGGCACCGCGACCTCGTTCCCGGCGCGGGTGACCAGGGCGACGTCGGCCTCCACGGCCAGCGGGGAGCCGGCCCCGTTGGTGACGGCGACGGTGCGGGCGCCGCAGTCGGCGGCCCAGCGCATGGTGTCGACGATCTCCTCGGTCCTGCCCGACTGGGAGATGGCCACGGCCAGGACGCCGGACAGGTCGATCCTGGCGCCGTAGGTGGTGGCGATGGACGGCGAGCCCAGGGTGGCCAGGCGGCCGGCGTGCGCCTGGAGGAGGTAGCTGCCGTAGACCGCCGCGTTGTCGGAGGAGCCGCGCGCGATGAACAGCACCTGCCTGGTGGAGCGGCCCAGGGCCTCGATCTCCGGACGCAGCGGCAGCAGTTCGGCGAAGGTGCGGCGCAGCGCCTCCGGCTGCTCGGCGATCTCGGAGCGCATCACACTCGTCGTGGTGGTCATGAAGGCCTTCCTGTGTGAGGCGTTGGCGGGCGGTGGGCGCCAGGCCGCCCGGGGCCGCGTGCCGCTCGCCGGGGCCGCGCCGGACGCCCTGGACCGGAGCGGACCACCTCCGGACCGGGAAGGACGCACCCTCCCGACCCGTCCTGGTGACGGCGCGAACCGCCTGCCGCCAGGTGGATTGACACGCGAACGCGGCTGTGGTCTAGTCCGGACTATACCAGTCATGTCCGGCTTGCCCCAGAAGACCCCGGAAACCTGGGAGGTCCCGGGCCCGGGTATCGGGAGCGCGGACGAACCGTCCCGCGCTAAGGTCTGACGCCAACTCCACCCGCCGACCGAGAAGGCCGTCCGCCCCATGTCGATCGACCCCGGCAACCCGCTGCCCAAGTACAGCCAACTACGCGACCTCCTCCTGGACTGGATCACCGAGGCCGGGCTGGGCGTGGACGACATGATCCCCTCCGAGCGCGAGCTCAGCGCCACCTACGGGCTCTCGCGGATGACCGTCCGCCAGACCATCGACCTGATGGTGGCCGAGGGGCGGCTGTACCGGGTCCCCGGCAAGGGGACCTTCATCGCCCGGCCCAAGATCGAGATGTCCCTGGTACTGGCCTCCTTCAGCGAGGACATGCGCTCCCGCGGCTTCGAGCCCGGTGCGCGCGAGCTGATCCGCCAGGTCATCCCGGCGAGCGGGCACACCGCCCGCATGCTCGACATCGCACCGGGCACCCTGGTGCACCACATCGAGCGCATGCGTACCGCCGACGACGAGCCCATGGCCGTGGAGCGCTCCAACATCCCCGCCGCCATGGTCCCGGGTCTGGAGGACTTCGATCTCGCCGAACGATCCCTCTACGAAGTCCTGGAAAACGAGTTCGACATCCTGTTGGATTCCGGGGAACAGACCATCGAGGCGGGGATCTGCGACTCGGCGGACTCCCGGCTCCTCGGTCTGCCCGCTGGAAGCCCGGTGCTGGTGATGCAGCGCCGGAGCTTCACCAAGGGACAGTGCGTGGAACTGGCACTGTCCACCTACCGCGCCGACCGCTACCAGCTGCATTCCCGGCTGGACCCGCGGCGACACGGCGACTGACACCCCGCGCCCACGAGGCGCGTGTCCGAGGGAGGACCCCCCACCATGAGTTCGGACCAGACCCCCGCAACAGCCGCACCGGAGCCACCGGGCGGCACCGCCAAGAGGGCGAAGCGCCCCTCATCCACCCTCGCCGTCCTCCAGCGGCTCGGCCGCAGCCTGATGATGCCGATCGCGGTGCTGCCCGCCGCGGCGATCCTCCTCCGCCTCGGCCAGCCCGACCTGCTCGGCGTCGACGGCCTGGCCGGGTTCTCCGGGATGGGGTGGATGGAACCGGTCGCGGGTGCCGTCGGCACCGCGGGCAGCGCGGTGTTCGAGGCCCTTCCCCTGCTGTTCGCGATCGGTGTGGCGATCGGTTTCGCCAAGCGCGCCGACGGATCGACCGCGCTGGCGGCGGTCGTCGGCTACCTGGTGTTCGACCGGGTCGCCACGTGGACGATGGTGACCTTCGACGGGCCCACCGGCGACCTGGGGTCGCGGCTGACCACCTATCCCCTGCCGGTCGACCCGGTGACACGGGAACCGGTGACCGATCCGGAGGCCGTGAACGCGGTCATGCCGGTCATCAACCACGCGGTGAAGAATCCGACCGACGTGCTCGGCGGTATCGCGGTGGGCCTGGTCGCGGCCCTGCTGTGGCAGCGCTACCACCGGATCAAGCTGCCGACCTGGCTGGGCTTCTTCGGCGGCCGCCGGTTCGTGCCGATCGTGACGGCGCTGGCCGGCCTGCTGATGGGTGTGGCGCTGGGCCTGGTCTGGCCGGTCGTCGGCGGATGGATCCAGAACCTGGGCGAGGGCATCATCGGCGCCGGCGCGCTGGGGGCCGGCGCCTACGGCGTGATCAACCGCCTCCTGCTGCCGATGGGCCTGCACCACGTGGTGAACTCGTTCATCTGGTTCGTGTCGGGCACCTACACAGCCCCCGACGGCACAGTGACGCACGGCGAGATCACCCGCTACTTCGCCGGCGACCCGGACGCGGGCGGCCTGCTGTCCGGGTTCTTCCCGGTGCTGATGTTCGGCCTGCCCGGCGCGGCCCTGGCGATGTGGCTGGCGGCCCACAAGGAACGGCGGACACAGATCGGGTCGATCATGATCCCGGCGGCGCTGACCGCGTTCGTGACGGGCATCACCGAACCGGTGGAGTTCGCGTTCATCTTCGTGGCCCCGGCGCTGTTCGTGGTGCACGTGGTGCTGACCGGTGTCTCGATGGCGATCCTGAACGCGCTGGACGCCCATCTGGGCTTCGGGTTCTCGGCGGGCCTCATCGACATGCTGTTGAACGCGACGAAGGAGAACACGACCGGGCTGGGACTGATCCTGTTGCTCGGGGTGATCTACTTCGCGCTCTACTTCGGGATCTTCTACGTGCTCATCACCCGCTTCAACCTGCCCACGCCGGGCCGTGAGCAGGATCCGGACGATCCCGTCGAGGGTGAGACCGTGCGGGCGCACACCGAGACCAACACCGGCGAGGATCCCCCGGACTCCGGAAGGCCGTCGGACGACCGGTCGGGGTCCTCGGGCTGACCCCGGGGCCGTCCACGGGCCGACACCCGGCATGGTGGGGCGGGGCCGCCCTTGGACGCTGGAACGGCGAGGGGGCCCGCGCCCCCTCGCCTGACGGCCCCGGCCCGCACGCGCGGACCACCGGCCAGGAGGCGTGCGGCGACCGGTCCGGGCATCGCGGCGGGCGCCACGCGGCGCTCGGCGGGCCTGCGAGGACGCGCGTGGGCGCGGCCCCCGACGGGGCCGCGCCCACGCGCGTTACGGCTGCCGGCGCCTACTTGGCGGACGGGTCACCGTGGCACTTCTTGTACTTCTTGCCGGAGCCGCACGGGCAGGGCGCGTTGCGCGCCGTACCGGCGTACTCGTCGACCGCCTCGCTGTGCTTCTCGACGGTGCCGTCCTCGCTCGGCGCGGAGTACTGGAGCCTGTCGGGCCGGCCCTCGCCGAAGCCGGGGACGACCACGTCCTCGTCGGGCTCGGCCTCCTCCGCGGGCGGGGCGGCCTCCTCGGCCTCCTCGTCCTCCTCCACCGCCGTGGCGACGGCCGTCGCGCCGGCGGAACCGCCGACGGTGGTCGCGGTCTGCGCCGCGGCCGCGGTGGTGAGCGCGGACTCGTCCTTCTTGCGGACCTTGACCTCGACGTTGAAGAGGTAGCCGACCGACTCCTCCTTGATGGCCTCCAGCATCTGCTGGAACATGTCGAAGCCCTCGCGCTGGAACTCGATCAGCGGGTTGCGCTGCGCCATGGCGCGCAGCCCGATGCCCTCCTGGAGGTAGTCCATCTCGTAGAGGTGCTCACGCCACTTGCGGTCCATGACCTGAAGGATGACCCGGCGCTCGACCTCGCGCATGGCCTCCTCGCCCAGCTCCTCCTCACGGGCCTCGTAGGCGGCGTTCGCGTCCTCGACCACGCGGTCGGCGATCACCTGGGTGGTCAGCGTGTGGAGGTCGCCGTTCTCCTCGATGAACTCGTCGACGGTGAAGCTGATCGGGTAGACCTGCTTGAACGCCCTCCAGAGCCTGTCGAGGTCCCAGTCGCTGGGGTCGCCGGCGGCGGTCTCCTCCACGACGTAGCCGCGCAGGATCTCCTCCAGCATGCTGACGACCTGGTCGCGCAGGTTCTGGCCCTCCAGGACCTTGCGGCGCTCGGCGTAGATGACCTTGCGCTGCCGGTTGAGGACCTCGTCGTACTTGAGGACGTTCTTGCGGATCTCGAAGTTCTGCGTCTCGACCTGTCCCTGCGCCGAGGCGATCGCCTTGCTGACCATCCCGGACTCGATGGGCTGGTCGTCCGGGATGTTCAGCTGCGTCATGAACGCTTCGAGACGGGTGCTGTTGAACAGGCGCAGCAGATCGTCCTGGAGGGACAGGTAGAAGCGGGAGATACCCGGGTCGCCCTGACGGCCGGAGCGGCCGCGCAGCTGGTTGTCGATGCGCCGGGACTCGTGCCGCTCGGTGCCGAGCACGTACAGACCGCCGGCCTCGACGACCTGCTCGTGCTCCTCCTCGTAGTCGGCCTTGGCCTTCTCCAGCGCCTCGGGCCAGGCGGCCTCGTACTCCTCCGGGGTCTCCAGCGGGCTCAGGCCGCGGCTCTGGAGCTCCTCGTCGGCGAGGAAGTCGGGGTTGCCGCCCAGCATGATGTCGGTACCGCGACCGGCCATGTTGGTGGCGACGGTGACCGCGCCGAGCTTGCCCGCGCGAGCGATGATCGCGGCCTCACGGGCGTGGTTCTTGGCGTTGAGGACCTCGTGCGGGACGCCCTCGCGCTTGAGCATCCGGGACAGCAGCTCGGACTTCTCGACGCTGGTGGTACCGACCAGGACGGGCTGGCCGGCCTCGTGCCGCTCGGCGATGTCCTCGGCGACCGCCTGGAACTTGGCGTCCTCGTGCTTGTAGACGACGTCCTTGACGTCCTCGCGGATCATCGGCTTGTTGGTGGGGATGGGCACCACGCCGACTTCGTAGGTCTGGGAGAACTCCGCCGCCTCGGTCTGGGCGGTACCGGTCATACCGGCGAGCTTCTCGTAGAGGCGGAAGTAGTTCTGGAGGGTGACCTTGGCGAGCGTCTGGTTCTCGTCCTTGATCTTGACGCGTTCCTTGGCCTCGATGGCCTGGTGCATGCCCTCGTTGTAGCGCCGCCCCGCCAGGACGCGGCCGGTGAACTCGTCGACGATGAGGACCTCACCGTCCTTGACGATGTACTCCTTGTCGCGCTTGTAGAGCTCCTTGGCCTTGAGCGAGTTGTTGAGGAAGCTGATGAGCGGGGTGTTGACGGCCTCGTAGAGGTTGTCGATGCCCAGCCAGTCCTCGACCTTGGCCACACCGGCCTCGGTGATGCCGACGGTGCGCTTCTTCTCGTCCACCTCGTAGTCGGTCTCGCGCTTCAGGCGCGGGGCGATCTTGGCGAACTCGGAGTACCAACGGGAGTTCTGCTCGGAGGGGCCGCTGATGATCAGCGGGGTACGGGCCTCGTCGATGAGGATGGAGTCGACCTCGTCGACCAGGGCGAAGAAGTGCTCGCGCTGGACGGTGTCCTTGAGCGAGAGCGCCATGTTGTCGCGCAGGTAGTCGAAGCCGAACTCGTTGTTCGTACCGTAGGTGATGTCGGCCTGGTAGGCCTTGCGGCGCTCGGCCGCGGTGATCTGGGGGCTGACGACGCCGACGTCGAGACCGAGGAACTGGTAGACGCGGCCCATGTTCTGGGCGTCACGCCGGGCCAGGTAGTCGTTGGTCGTGATGACGTGGACGCCCTTGCCCGCGAGGGCGTTGAGGTAGACCGCGAGGGTACCGGTCAGGGTCTTGCCCTCACCGGTCTTCATCTCGGCGATGTTGCCGAGGTGCAGCGCGGCGCCACCCATGATCTGGACGTCGAAGTGGCGCTGGCCCAGGGTCCGCTTGGCCGCCTCGCGGACGGTCGCGAAGGCCTCTGGGAGCAGGTCGTCCAGAGACTCGCCGTCCTCGTAGCGTTCCTTGTACTCCTGGGTGAGGTCCCGCAACTCCTCGTCGGTGAGGTCGACGTAGTCGTCCTCAAGCGAGTTGACCTGGTCCTTCAGCTTGTTGAGCCGGCGCAGGATCTTTCCCTCACCCGCGCGCAGGAGCTTGTTGAGTATCCCTGGCACTTCCTATGCGCTCCTCGCAGATCGCGGTTGGCTCCACACGTGTGGAGACCCTCTGGGCCCGCTGACCGCTTTCCCGTGGCCGCGGAGGACGGCGGGGGGTTCCTGGGCCCTCGGGCCTACATCCTAGAGGACGCGAACCATACACCCCACCCTCTCGGGAGAGGGGCCCTACCGCACGTTTCCCCTGGGGCAACGAAGCGGACCGGCCGTTATGTTCCCGCACGTCACGCACCTGCGTATCCGGACGGTGAGCGAATCCTTCCGGCCGTGGAACTCACGGGGGAGCCCGTGTGTCGCGGCACCGGGTACCGGTGGGGCGACCGTTCCGAAGGCTGGCGCCCGGAAGTTTCCCGCCGTTTCCACACCGCCCCTGATGCCTCCCGGCTTTCGTGGGTAGTCATCCCACAGGAGGTCGGCCGCGGCCGGACGGCCGCGGCCCGTCGAACGCGAACGTGTTCCCGGGGGGATCACCATGCGAACGAAGCGCAACAGGAGGGGCGGCGGGTCCGAGGACCGGAAGGCCCCCGACTCCAAGGAGCTGCTCACACCCTCCCCTCGTTCTCCCGACGACGTCGCCAAGGAAGTGGTCGGCGAGACACCCGTCCTCCGGAAGGACGCGGTCGAGGACGACCCGGCACTGGCCTGGGAGACGGAGCATCCCGACGGCAGCAGCCGTTTCGGCCGCATCCAGGGTTTCCAGCGCCAGGGCGGCAGCATGGCCCCGAGCAACGCGCACCGGGGGCGCCTCAGCTCCTGGGTGGCGGTGGTGCTGGCCTGCGCCGGGTTCACCGTGGGCGGCCTGGCCGTCGCCATGGGGATGTCCGTGGTCCTTCTGGTGGTCGCCGGAGTCCTCCTGCTCGCGGCGGGCGTCGTGGCCCTGTTCTTCGACATGATGAGCGACGTCGTCCTCGACACGCCCCGCAAGGAGTCGGAGGAGCCGCACGACACCCCGCTGCACCGGCTCAAGCGCGAGAGCCCCGGTCCGCACTCCGAGTAGCGGGAACCGGGCCACAGCACACCGCCGCGGCGGGTCCGTGAGGATCCGCCGCGGCGGTGTCGTCTGCGGGGGACTGTCGTGGGTCGGAAGAGGGGCTCCCGGCTCCCCGCGGGTGGCGGGCGGGGCCGGGGGACCGCGCCGAGGGCGGAGGCGGGTGGCCGTGCGGACACGGGCCCTCCGGTCGGGCACGGTCCCCGGTCCGTTACGGGAACGGAGCCCACGGAGCGAGGCGGGGCCCCGGGGACGTCAGGACATCACCTAGTCGACCAGCCTGAGCACGCCGTAGTTGAAGCCCTTGCGCCGGTAGACGACGCTCGGGGTGTCCTTGACCTCGTCGTGGAAGAGGTAGAAGTCGTGGCCGACGAGTTCCATCTCCATCAGCGCCTGGTCGATGCTCATGGGCTTGGCCCGGTGGAACTTCTCCCTGACGACGAGGGGAACGTCCCCCTGGGTCTCCAGTTCGACGAACTCGTCGGAGAACCTCCCGCCCGCCTCGGTGCCGTCGGGCTCCTCCTCGGTGCGCTGGGCGGGGGGCGCCTGGGTGGCGGTGGCGGTGGCGGCTGCTGAGGGCATGTCTCCGGGGAGGTCCGCGGTGGCTGCCGCGACGGAGACGGGGCTGTGGTTGCCGCGGTGGACCTTGCGCCGGTCCGCGGCCTTGCGGAGACGGGCCTCGATCTTGTCGATCGCCAGGTCGAGGGCACCGTACCGGTCCGAGGCCGCGGCCTCGCTGCGAATGATCGGACCGTTGGTCCGGATGGTCAGCTCAACCCGCTCGCGGACGTCGGCGAGCTTGGGGTTGCGCTCTTCGGACACCTCAACGTCGACGATCATGCCCTTCTTCTCCCACTTGGAGAGCCTTTCGAGCTTGTTGTCGACGTGCTGCCGGAACTTCTCACTCACATCGGTGCGTCGACCCTTGACGATGATGTCCATAGGACCCCCTTCATCGCGTGGCCGCCACCGTGGCGGCGGCCAGGCTGCTCTGCATCCCTTCCGCCGCCTGGGGGGCGGAAGGGGTGTCCCGCACTAGCCCCCTTCCGCTGGTGTCCCCGTCCTGTTGGGGGCACGGCTTGGTTGGAAGTGCGTATACCCACCATGGGCGCCGTCATCACGTGCCCCGTGGACACGATTGGCGACGGCCTCCGAACTGGGAAAAAGGACTTCTGCCGCAATACGGGCAGCGTGGTCCCGGGGGACTGAGGAGAGTGCCCCCGGGAGCCCGCCGTTGGCGGACTCCCGGGCGATGGGATGCCACCCGTCCGGCCGACCTGGTCTTCGTCCCCACATCCGCCTGCTGAGAGTGTCGCCGCTCTTGTACGCGACTACTGCTCTTCTCCCTGTCATGAGGGACATCTGGACCCTCCGCGGGGCAGGGCTTACCTCTAAGGCGCACCGTGATCGGTCGACGAAAAGTCGCCTTACGTGGGCCGTTTCGCCTGCGCCTGGCATCGGCTTGCCGGAGTAGCGCCCCGGTGTTCCCGGGGGCTCAGACGCTCCGACGCAACCACGGACCCGGACGGGTGCCATACCGTGACCGTAACCTGTCCTGACGAGGATGTCAGGTGGTGATCACCCGCTCAACTCACCGGTAACCATCGCAAATCCTTGTGTACGTGGACTTTTCGCCTGCTCAGGTGGGTTCGTAAAACCTTCTTGCCCGGCCCGCCGTTCCACCGGGCGCACCCTCGGGAAGTCGCTCGGCGAGGACGACCGCTCCCGCCACCCTGATCCCGCGGGCCCGCAGGGCACGGGTCGCCTCGGCCACCGTCGCGCCCGTGGTGAGGACGTCGTCCACCACGACCGCCGCTCCCCCGCGCGCGGTACCGGACGCGGCCGCGCCGGCCCCCGGCCGGTCGGCGACGAAGGTGCCCGTCCGGTTGGCCAGGCGCTCGGACCGGCCCAGGCCGGCCTGGCGCCGGGACCTGCCCCGGTGGCGCAGCAGCGGCGCCACCCTTCCGGCGTCCGCACCGCCCGCGCCCGCCAGGCAGGCGAACGCCAGCCGGGTGACCGGGGCACGGGGGTCGCGCGGCGTGCCGCGGCCGGGGACGGGGACGAGCAGGGTGTCCGGAGCGGCCAGTCCCGACGCGGTGTAGGCGGCGGCCAGGCGCTCGCCCAGCGGCGTGGCCAGGGCGTCCGCGCCGCCCTCCTTGTAGGCGAGCAGCACGCGGCGGTGGTGTCCGGCGTAGGGGCCGGCCGACCAGGCGGGAGGGCAGCCCGGCCGGGGCGAGCACCGGTGGGGCCGGCGTTCCAGCACGGCGAGGCAGTCCCCGCACAGCGGCCCCGAGGGGCCCGAGCATCCGGCGCAGGGGTGTGGGAGGAGCAGGTCGAGCAGCGCGGCGAGCGTCCGCCGCGGTACGCCGGTACGGCGGATCGCGTCGTTCACCGGTCCAGGATCGCTTCCCGGGCCGGCCTTCGCCAGCCCCTCCGGCGACCTGTGGACGACTCGGCGCCCGCGAAGGGGCGTACCGGGAGCGGGGCGGTCGGTGGCCGACCGCCCCGCGGGACGCGCGTCAGCCGGGGAAGGTGGGCGAGCCGCCCTCCACCACGCTCTGCCAGTTGAGCGGGTCGTTGGAGATCCAGATGTTGCCGTCGTCCGAGCCGGCGATCAGCGGCTGCCCCGGGGCGCCCGAGATCGTCACCATGCTCGCGACGGGGGATCCGGCGCTGGCGGACGACGTGCCGCCGTCCACCGAGACCAGGAGTGCCTGGCTCGTGCCGCCCTCGCGGCTGCCCAGCACGACCAGCTGGTCGGCCGAGCGCCAGAAGATCTCGGTGATCTGGTCCAGCTCGCCGGCCAGCGGTATGAACGACTCCAGCCGGACCTGCCCGTCGGAGCCCTCCACCACGCGGCCCACCTGGAGCGAGCGCTGTCCGTCCACCTCGGTCACCACGGCGGCACGGGTGCCGTCCCGCGCGATCTGGAAGTCCACCATCGGGCCCTCGCCCAGGTCGGACACGTCCACCCGCATGACCTCCTCGCCGTCGCGCAGCAGCCACAGGGCGGTGGCGTCCGGCGCCGGCTGGGCGCCGTTGAGGTTGGGGGGGTCGGCGGCGGACTCGTCCTGCTCCTCCTCGTCCTCGCTCTCGTCGGGGATCTCCTCGACCACCCACAGGTCGCCGTTGACGTCCCAGGACAGCTCGGTGAAGATCCCGTCGGACAGGACCTCCCGGGCCGTGGCGCCCGAGGCCGTCGGACTCGTGAGGACCCTGTCGCCGCCGGTGGTGATCCCGGCGAGGGTCTGCTCGTCCAGGGACACCGCGAACCGCTCCAGCGGGATCTCCCCCGACCCCAGGGGGCCGGGGACCGGCTCCGCGTCGCCGAAGGTGTCGGAGTCCCAGTCCGAGGCCGACCACAGCCGGCCCTCGTGCGAGTAGTAGGCGCTGGTGTCGGTGGTCACCCCCGGGCTCACCTCGGTCCAGTAGACGCTGCCCGGGCTCGGCCGGTCGGCGCTCGGTCCCTCCGATCCCGGGAAGTCGACCTCGGAGCCGTTCACGGTGAGGGTGAACTCCTGGATCTCCGGCAGCTGGCGCAGGGTCCAGGCGATCTGCGCTCCCATGCCGAACTCGTCGGCCTCGCCCCCGCTGGCCACACTGACGGAGACCCGGTCCTCCTCCACCTCCAGGTCGGGGTCGGCCCCCTCGGGGAAGGAGGAGTGCACCGACGGGTCCAGCCAGTCGCTGGGCCCGCTGATGAGCCTGTCCAGCAGGCGCTCCGCCAGTTCGTCGTTGCTCACCGGCAGGTAGACCGGATCCGGGACCAGGGCGTTCTCCTCGGGGTTGAAGAAGTACAGGTTGAAGGGCCGGTGGGTGCGCTCCACGTCGAGCTTGCTGAGGATGAGCTCGTCGGGAAGGCTCTGGATACGCCACTCCCCGGCGGGGTCGCCGCCCTCTCGGGCCAGGACGAACCGCTCTTCGAGCAGCCGCTCGGAATCGCCGGGGAGGTACTTGCCGCCCTCGTCGATGGTGGCCACCATCGAACTGCGCATCCGCACGGTGGCGGTGAGCCCGTCGCCGCCGATCTCGGTGTCCAGGTCGACCGTGTCGAGGTCGGGGAAGACCTTGACCGTGCCGTCCGGAGACCACTCCTGGCCGGTCTCGGGCAGCATGTAGCTGCGGGCGGCCTCGTAGTCCTGCTCGAAGCTGCCCATGTCCTGGAGGAACCCGCTGACCAGGCCGGCCGGGTCCACGCCCTCCTGGGGCCCCGCGGGCAGCAGGCGCACGTAGCCCCCGTAGGGGTCGCCCTCGGATCCGTTGCCGTCGCTGGTCACGACGGGGCCGGTCATCGGGACGGTCGCGCAGGCCGCCATGGACACGCCCGCCACGGCCGTGGCCAGGCAGGCGCGCACGGCGCGGCCGAAGCGGTTCGGTGGCCTCATGACAGGTTCTCCTCGCCCTCGCGCCGACCGGCTCCCCGGTCACCGCCGTCCGCGTCGTCCTGGCCGTCCCTGGCGGGAACCCTCTCGGCGCGGGCCGCTCCGTTGCCGCCCTCACCCGTGAACGGGGCGAAGCCCCGGCCCAGGGCGATCTCCGGCGGCACCAGGGGCAGGGGGGATCCGCGCAGTTCGCTTCCGGAGCGGCGCGGTAGCGACAGCCGGAACTGGGAACCCTGTCCGGGCAGGCCCCACGCCTGGAGCCAGCCGCCGTGCAGCATGGCGTCCTCCTTCGCGATGGACAGTCCCAGACCGGTGCCGCCGGTGGTGCGCACGCGGGCCGGGTCCGCGCGCCAGAAGCGGTCGAAGCACAGGTGCTCCTCCCCCTCCTTGAGGCCCACGCCGTAGTCGCGCACGGCCACGGCCACCGCGTCGCGGTCGCCCGCGGCGGTGACCACCACGTCACGGCCCTCGCTGTGCTCGATGGCGTTGACCACCAGGTTGCGCAGGATGCGGTTGATCCGGCGTGCGTCGTACTCGGCCGTGCAGGGTTCGGCGGGCAGGCGCAGGACGACCTTGATCCCGCGCCGCTCGGCGATCTGCTCGGCGTCGCCGACGGCCTTCATGACCGCGTCCCGGATGTCCAGGGACTCGATGCCCAGGGTGACGGCCCCGGCGTCGTGGCGGCTGATCTCCAGCAGGTCCGCGAGCAGCTCCTCGAAGCGCTCCACCTGGCCCTGCAACAGCTCCACCGAACGGCGCATGGTGGGGTCGAGCTCCTCGCGCTCGTCGAAGAGCACGTCCCCGGCCATCTTGATCGTGGTCAGCGGGGTGCGCAGCTCGTGGGAGACGTCGGAGACGAACTGGCGCTGGAGCTTGGACAGCTCCTCCAGCTCCTGGATCTTCTCCTGGAGGTTGCCCGCCATGTCGTTGAACGACAGCGCCAGCCTGGCGAGGTCGTCCTCCCCCCGCACGGCCATGCGCTCGGTCAGGTCCCCCGAGGAGAGCCGTTCGGCGGACTGGGCCGCCGAGCGTACCGGGGTGACCACCTGCCGTGTGATGACGAACGCGATCAGGCCGAGGAGGATGACCAGCAGGGTCCCCACCAGGGCGACCGTGTTCTGGACCAGGTCGAGGATCTCCTGCTCGTGCTGGAGCGGGAAGAGGTAGTAGAGCTCGTAGGCGTGTGTGAGCTGCGAACCGACCACCAGCGCGGGCTCCTCGGTGCCGCCCTGCTCGGTGGTGATGCGCGTGTACGTGTGGTACTGCTGCTCGTCCACCTCGGACCGGCGTACCTGGTCGATGAGGCGCTGCGGAACGCTGCCCCCGCCGGTGGCCCACCCGATCTCGTCGCCCACCGAGGGCAGGATGACCACGCTGTACAGCCCGGTGTCGCCGCTGCGGCTGGTGAGCTCGTTGGCGAGGTCGTACAGGAGTCGCTTGCGGTCCGCCGCCTCGTTCTCCTGGAGCTCGGTGAGCGCGTAGCTGAGCCCCGCGCGGTGGTCGGTGACGGCCGTGGCGATCTTGGCGTCGAGCAGACCGGTGCGCACCTGGGAGATGAGGACGTACCCCAGGCCCGCCATCACCACCAGGGACAGGACCAGGGTGGCGGAGATGACCCTGAGGTGCAGCGAACGGCGCCAGTTGGTGTGGACGCCGCGCACCAGGGCGCGGGCGGCACGCTGGGCGAACAGGTAGGCACGGGTGAGCCCCGTACCGCTGTCGCGCCAGCGCACCCCGGTCTCGGACGGTCCGGAGGACGTGCCGGGCCGTTGTCCCCCGGAGGCGGTCGTCCGCTCGTCCGCGGGTGTACCTGCGGTCATGTGAGACTCGGTGGAATCAGGCGGTACCGGCCTTGTAGCCGACACCGCGGACGGTCACGACGACCTCGGGATGCTCCGGGTCCTTCTCGATCTTGGCCCTCAGGCGCTGCACGTGGACGTTGACCAGGCGGGTGTCGGCGGCGTGCCGGTAACCCCAGACCTGCTCCAGCAGCACCTCGCGGGTGAAGACCTGGCGCGGCTTGCGGGCCAGGGCGACCAGGAGGTCGAACTCCAGCGGCGTGAGGCTGATCTGCTCGCCGTCGCGGCGCACGGCGTGCCCGGCGACGTCGATGGTGATGTCCCCGATCTGCAGGACCTCGGGGGCGGGCTCCTCGGTACGGCGCAGCCGCACGCGGACGCGGGCCACGAGTTCCTTGGGCTTGAAGGGCTTGACGATGTAGTCGTCGGCACCGGACTCCAGGCCCAGGACGACGTCGATGGTGTCGCTCTTGGCCGTGAGCATCACGATGGGCACGTTGGACTCGGCGCGGATCTGACGGCACACGTCGATCCCGTCGGCCCCGGGCAGCATCAGATCGAGGAGGACCAGGTCGGGCTTGGTCTCGCGGAAGGCCTCCATGGCCTTGTCTCCGTCATGCACGAACGAGGGCTCGAACCCCTCGCCGCGCAGAACGATACCGAGCATCTCGGCGAGGGCGAGGTCATCGTCGACAACCAGTACACGTCCCTTCATCGGTGTGTCCGGCGCCGGGCGTCAGACCCGCCCATGGGCGGGTAGGCGGCGCCTACTCCTCTCTCTGGAAACACGCAGCGGCACAAACGTTCGGTGCGCCCTCGACGCAAAGAACTGCTTCTTCTTCCCAACCTTGCCACCTTCGGACGGTGTTGGGAGAGTGGTCGATGTTTTTCGGCCCGTACGGACCGGTCGCGGCCACAGGCGCGTCGGCCCTGATGAGCTGGCCCGTGAACTCTCGCGACTTGGCCTGTTGGTAACAGAAAGCATACAAAAGGAATGAAGTGAGTGGGTTGGGCCTGCATACGCCCCAACACCGCCGGACAGCGGTGGAACCGCCGGGTAGGTTGGATTCCCAGACGGCAGGAATCGCGCCAATCCGCTCACACAGCGCGACCGAACCCTATGGAGGGCGTGGCAGATGACCCAGGAGGACGACCCCCGGGACACGTCGGGGGACTCCCCGGACGAGCCGGGCGGCGGTGGAACTCCCGAGTCCGCTCCCCGCCCGGAGCCCGGCGACTGGACGGCGCCCGGCCAGGGCCCGTCCGCGCCCGCCACGCCTCCGGAGGACCGGCCGGGGTTCGCGCCTCCCGAGCAGGGAGGGGCGTCCCACGGACAGCCATCGGAAACGGAACAACGACAGGGGTACGGACATTCCGGGTACGGGCCGCCCGGACACCCCCAGCCGTCCGGGCAGCAGGGGTACGGACAGGCTCCCGGCCACGGCCAGCAGTACGGGTACGGGTCCGGAGGGCAGGGCTACGGCGGGCAGCCGCCGAACCCGGACCCGTACGGCCGGTACGGCTCCGGGCGGCAGCAGCCGTACGCCGCGACACCGCCGGGCTACGGTCCGCCCCCCGGTCACGGGCAGCAGCCCCGGTACGGACAGCAGCAGTACGGCCAGCAGCCCCAGTACGGGCAGCAGTACGGCTACGGCGCTCCCCACGGCGGGCCGCGCGCGCCCAAGCCCGGCGTCGTCGCGCTGCGTCCGATGACCCTCGGGGACATCCTCAACGGCGCGTTCAGCGTCATCCGCAACAACCCGAAGACCACCGTCGGGCTCTCGCTGGTCGTCATGGCGATCGCCAGCATCATCAGCTCGATCGGCTTCAGCGGCTACATGTCCGACTACGGGGTCTTCATGGACCAGGTCATGACCGACCCCGCCTCGGTCGGCCCCGACGACCCGTTGCCGTTCAGCGCCTGGTCGATCGCCGCCCTGTACGGCGGCAGCCTCCTGAGCTACGCCGGGACCATCCTGGTCACCGGGCTGCTCACCGCCGTGATCGGCATGGCCGTCCTGGGCCGCAAGCTCACCCCGTCGCAGGCCTGGGCCGTGGTGAAGGACCGGATCGGGGCCGTCATCGGCCTGGCGCTCCTGCAACTGCTGATCGTCTTCGGCCTCACCCTCGTCATCACGGTGGTGGGGGTCGCCGGCCTGTTCCTGGGCATCTACCTGGCCGTCTCGGGCAACGAGGCCGCCGGTGTGACCGTCATCGTCGCCGCACTGGTCCTGGGAGTCCTCGGCGGTATCGCGCTGGCCGCCTGGATCTACGTCCGCATCTACTTCGCCATGCCCGTCGTGGTGCTCGAACGCCTCGGTGTGGGCGCGTCCCTCGCCCGCTCCTGGCGCCTGACCCAGGGCAGTTGGTGGCGGGTCTTCGGCATCACGCTGCTGGCCTACCTCCTCATCGGCCTCGTCGGCAGCCTGCTGAGCACACCCCTCAGCATCGTCGCGGTCGTCCCCAGCTTCGTCGCGCCCGGCGAGACCTGGGCCGCCGTCGTCTCGGGCGCCGTCATCTACGTGAGCGAGGTCCTGGTCTCCTCGATCACCACCCCCTTCACCGTGGGCGTGGCGACGCTGCTCTACGTGGACCTGCGGATGCGCCGTGAGGGCCTCGACCTGAAACTGCACGAGGCGGCCCGTGCGGGCTACGAGGCGGGCCCGGAGATCTACCTGCCGGAGCCGCGGACGTGAGGACACACCTCGCCGCCGTCGAGGAGGTGACCCGCGAGGAGGGGCGGCGCCGCGCCATCGAGGAGCTGAGCGACCCCCTCTACGGGGAGCAGGAGCCGTCGCTGCTCGACCGCTTCCTCGCCTGGCTCGAAGAGCTGCTCGCGGGGTTCGCGGAGGGCGCGCCGGACTTCATCGGCGGCTGGACGGTCCTGGGGCCGGTCCTGGTGCTGGTCGCGGTCCTGGTGATCTGGCTGATCGTCTGGCTGCGCCCGTCCCGCGACCGCGCGGCCGGGGTGCCCGTGCACGAGAGCACGCCGATGACGGCCACCGACCACCGCGCCGCCGCCGAACGGCACGAGGCCGCGGGCGAGTTCGCCGCCGCCGTCACCGAGAGGCTGAGGGCCATCAGCGTGGACCTGGAGGACAGGGCGGTCATCACCCCGCGCGCGGGACGCACCGCCACCGAGCTGGCCGCCGAGGCCTCCGACGTGCTGCCCGGCGAGGCCGGGGGCCTGCGCGAGGGCGCCCGGCTCTTCAACGACGTGGCCTACGGCGACCGCCCGGCGACCGCCGACTCCGCGCGCGTGCTGCGCGAACTGGACGCGCGGCTGCGGGCCGCCCGTCCCGCCGAGGAGGTGCGGGGATGACGGCCGACGCTCCCGCCGCGCCGACCCAGGCGCCCCCGTCCGGCCGCACGCCGCCGCCCGGGGGCTCGCGTGCCCTGCGCGTGTGGCGCTCGGTGCGCGTCCCGGCCGCCGTGGTCACCGCGCTCGTCACGGTGTCGGTGCTGCTGTCCCTGGGCGCCGAACAGTTCCCCACAGGGCGCCTGGAGCCGGAATCCGTCTCCCCCGACGGCACGCGGGCGCTGGTGAACGTACTGGAGCAGGACCGCGACGTGCACGTGACGCGCTCCTCGGCCGCCGCCGAGGAGGCCGTGGCGGCGGCCGGGGACGACACCGTGCTGGCGGTCTTCCTGGACCACCGGCTGCTTCCCGAGGAACTGGACTCCCTGGCCGCCCTCGACGTGGACACCGTCCTGGTCCAGCCGTCCACACGGTCCCTGGAGGCGTTCGCGCCCGGCGTGGAGATGACCGGGCGGGAGGAGTCCCGCGGGTTCCTGGAGACCCCCTACTCCCCCGAGTGCGACCTGCCGGCCGCCGAGGCGGCCGGCGCCGCCTACGTCGGCGGCGAGCTGTACACGGCGCCGGAGGGCGCCGTGGCCTGCTACCCGGGAGAGGACGGCCACGCACTGGTCCAGGTGCGCGGGGACGGGACGGCCACCACGGTCCTGGGCACCGGGAGGCCGCTGACCAACACCGCGCTCGGCTCCGGGGGCAACGCCGCGCTGGCGCTGAACCTCCTGGCCGCGGAGGACGTGGTGTGGCTGCGCCCGGACCCGCCCCGGCAGGAGGGCGGTACCAGCCTGTGGAACCTGCTTCCGCTGGGGCTGCGCTGGTCCCTGGTCCCGCTGGTGGCGACGCTGGCGCTGCTGGCGCTGTGGCGGGGCCGCCGGATGGGCGGGCTGGTACCCGAGTCACTGCCCGTGGTGGTGCGCGCCTCGGAGACCACCGAGGGCCGCGCGGGGCTGTACCAGTCGCGCAAGGCCCGGGACCGGGCCGCGGCGGCGCTGCGCGCCGGGTTCCTGGAGCGGACGGTGCCCAAGCTCGGGCTGAACACGGACGCCGCCCCCGAGGCGGTCGTGGCCGCCGTCGCGGAACGGGCCGGCGGCGATCCCGCGCACCTGCGGGAGCTGCTCCACCCCGGGCGGCCCGACCCGTACGCGGGAGACGACGACTCGCTGGTCCGGCTCGCCGACGAGCTCGACGAGTGCGCCCGGAAGCTGCGGTGAGACCGCTGTGACGCCGACGCGCGCGGACCGGAGAACGACCACTGAGGTATCGAGAGAGGTAGACGGCACGTGAGCGCCTTCACACCCGAGGCAACGCCATCAGCCGACGAGGCGCGTGCGGCGTTGGTCGCCCTGCGCCGCGAGGTGGCCAAGGCCGTCGTGGGCCAGGACGAGACGGTGACCGCGATGGTCGTGGCACTGCTGTGCCGCGGCCACGTGCTGATGGAGGGCGTGCCAGGCGTCGCCAAGACGCTGCTGGTGCGCACCGTGTCGGCGGCGCTGTCCCTGGACCACAAGCGGGTGCAGTTCACCCCGGACCTGATGCCGGGCGACGTGACGGGTTCCCTCGTCTACGACCAGCACACCGCGAAGTTCGAGTTCCTCAAGGGGCCGGTCTTCACCAACCTGCTCCTGGCGGACGAGATCAACCGGACCCCGCCCAAGACCCAGGCGTCCCTGCTGGAGGCCATGGAGGAGCGGCAGGTGACCGTGGAGGGGAAGCCCGCCCCGCTGCCGGAGCCGTTCATGGTGGCCGCCACCCAGAATCCGGTGGAGTACGAGGGCACCTACCCGCTGCCCGAGGCCCAGCTGGACCGGTTCCTGCTGAAGGTGACCATCCCCCTGCCCCCGCGTGCGGCCGAGGTGGAGATGCTGGGCCGCCACGCGGCCGGCTTCGACCCGGGCGACCTGGAGGCGGCGGGGGTGACCGCCGTGGCGGGCGCCGCCGAGCTGCGGGCCGGCCGGCTGGCCGTGGAGAGGGTGCGTGTGGCGCCCGAGGTCCTGGGTTACATCGTGGACCTGTGCCGGGCCACCAGGCAGTCGCCGTCGCTACAGCTGGGCGCGTCCCCGCGCGGTGCGACCGCGCTGCTGCGCACCAGCCGGGCGTGGGCGTGGCTGTCGGGGCGCGACTACGTCACCCCCGACGACGTGAAGGCCCTGGCCAAGGCAACTCTGCGGCACCGGATCGCGCTGCGTCCGGAGGCCGAGCTGGAGGGTGCCACCACCGACGGAATCCTGGACGGTGTGCTCGCCTCCGTCCCGGTGCCGCGCTGATGGTGGTCACCGGCCGGGCGGTACTGCTGGCGCTGGCGGCGACGGTCGCGGTGGCGCTGTCCGGTCTGATCGGTGCCGTGGCGACCGCAGTCGCCATGGGGGTGCTGGTGGCACTGCTGGCGGTGGACGTCCTGCTGGCGGCCAGTCCCAAGGCCATGCGCCTGTCCCGGGACGGCGACACGTCGCTGCGCCTGGGCGACTCGGCGACGGTGTCCGTGACCGTCGCCAACCCCACGCGGCGGAGCCTGCGCGGATCGGTGCGCGACGCCTGGCCGCCGAGTTCGCACGCCGCGCCGCGCAGGCAGCCGCTGCGGGTGGCGGCCGGGGAACGGCGCCGGGTGAGGACCACCCTGACCCCGACGCGGCGCGGCGACGCACGGGCCGCCGGTGTGACCCTGCGCAGTGTGGGGCCGCTGGGTCTGGCGGGCAGGCAGCGGACGCTGCGGGCGCCGTGGACGGTACGCACGCTGCCGCCGTTCCACAGCAGGCGCCACCTGCCGGGCAAGCTGTCGCGCCTGCGCGAGCTGGAGGGCCAGCACACGGCGATGGTGCGCGGCCAGGGCAGCGAGTTCGACTCGCTGCGCGACTACGTGCCCGGAGACGACGTGCGGTCGATCGACTGGCGTGCCACGGCCCGGGGCAGCGGCGTGGTGGTGCGCACGTGGCGGCCCGAGCGGGACCGGCGCATCCTCATCGTGCTGGACACCGGGCGCACGTCGGCCGGGCGGGTGGGCGACACCCCGCGTCTGGACCACGCCATGGACGCCGCGCTGCTGCTGGCGGCGCTGGCGGGCAAGGCGGGCGACCGGGTGGACTTCATGGCCTACGACCGGCGCACGCGCGCACAGGTGCGCTCGTCGGGCAAGGGCAGCCAGGTGGGCCGGATCGTGGAGGCCATGGCACCGCTGGAGGCGGAGCTGGTGGAGTCCGACCCGGCGGGGCTGGTGGGCACCGTCCTGGGCACGCAGGGGCGGACCCGGCGGCTGGTGGTGCTACTGACCGACCTGAACGCCGCGTCCCTCGAGGAGGGGCTGCTGCCGCGGCTGTCCGCGCTGACCTCCCGGCACCTGCTGCTGGTGGCGGCGGTCAGGGATCCGGCGGTGGACCGGATGGCCGCGGAGCGGGGCGGCCCGGACGCGCTGTACCGGGCGGCGGCGGCCGAGCGGACGCTGGGCGAGCGGCGCCGGGTGACGGCCGAACTGCGCCGGATGGGTGTGGAGGTGGTCGACGCCGACCCGGAGCACGTCGCTCCCGCGCTGGCCGACGCCTACATCAACCTCAAGGCGCGCGGAAGGCTGTAGGAGGCCTCACGGACCGGCGCTCGTGCGGGCAGTATGGGGAGCATGGCCCCTCCCCCCGACGCTCATGACAACACCTCCTCCGGCGCCGTCCACGGCCAGCTGCTCCAGGCACGCGACATCCACGGCGGTGTGACCCTCCAGGCGCCCCCGGCGGCGCCCCCACCCCCCGCGGACGTGTCCCTGGACCCGCCCCGGCCCGCGACCGCCGTGCGCGGCCGTGAGGAGCTCCTGGGTGCGCTCGCCGAGGCCATGGAGGCCGGCGCACCGGTCCCGCACGTGCTGACCGGGCCGGGCGGATTCGGCAAGACCACGGTGGCGGCGGCGCTGGCCGAACGGGCCCGGCGCGGGGGGTGGACGGTGTTCTGGGTGCGGCCCGGGAACGTCGCGGCGAGCATGGTCGAGGCCGCGGTGGAGGTGGGCGGTCCCCGGCGGGAGGCCGAACAGGTCAGGGGGACCCGGCACCAGGCGGCCCGGTGGGTGTGGCGGCACCTGGACGCCGCTCCCCGGCCGTGGCTGCTGGTGATCGACAACGCCGACCGGCCCGAGGAGCTGGATCCGGAGAACCGTCCCGGTGACCAGCTCGGGTGGATGCGGGCGAGCCCGGGCGGGTTCGTGCTGGTGACCAGCCGGGTGGGCGACTCCGCGCAGTGGACACCCGCACGGGTGCACCGGATCTGGGAGCTGGAGGGTCCGGCGGCGGCCGAGGCCCTGGCCGACCACGCGGGGGCGGGCGGCCTCTCGGAGCTCGCGGGGGCGGAGGAGCTGGCCGAGCGCCTGGGCGGGGTCCCGCTCGCCCTGCACCTGGCCGGGCGCATCCTGGCCACGCACCGGGTGCTGTTCCCCGACGCGCACGCGCTGCTGGACAGGCTCGGCGGGGACATCGGCACGCTGGACGAGCTGGCCGCGCCCTTCGTCACCGGTACCGACGTCGAGCGCAGGCTGTTGTCGGGGGTGTGGGAGCTGTCCCTGCGGCTGGTGGAGGAGCGCGAGCCCGGGGCCGCGCCGCTGCTGAGGCTGCTGTCCGTGCTGGGGCCGGACTCCAGCGAGGTTCCGCTGCGCAGGCTGCCGCTGTCGGAGCTGGGCGGCGGCGTCCTCGGATCCCTGGACGAGGCCGGTCTGGCAAGGACGGTCAACGCGCTGGTGGTCCACGGACTGGTCTCCGTGGTGGCGGAGAGAGGTGAGATGGCGCTGCGGCTGCACCCGCTCGTGTCCGAGACGGCGCGCGCCGCTTTCACGGAGGCCGACCTCGCGGTGGTCGAGCAGGCCGAGAGCCTGCTCGCGTGGCAGCGTGACCGCGACCTTCAGTTCGAGTTCACGGCCCTCAACACCATTGTGCTGCTACGGCTGCGCCTTCGCCCCGATGACGAACCCACCGCCACGGTGACCGCCCAAGCCCTGTTGCGTACGAGCACCGAGCAGAACCGTGAGGCTTTGCGGGCACTTGTGATGGTCGGTCGAAGCCTCCTGCGTCTCAGGGGGTACCGGAAGGCGGAGAGGGTGCTGGCACACGTGGTGCGGCACACCGCTCGGTTCCCCGGTCCGGACGACCCGCTTTCGCTCCGAGCCAGGCACCACCTCGCCGAGGCGATCCTGGAGCAGGGCCGCGTCGACGAGGCGGATGAGGCGTTCCGGGTACTCCACCGGGACCGTGAACGCCTGCTGGGGCCCGACCACGCCGACACCCTGGAGACCCTCTACCAGGTCGGCCGGGTCTCGGTCAGGAAGGAGCGGTGGGAGGAGGCGGCGTGGATTCTCGGATCGGTGAGGGAGGAGCGTGTCCGTGCATCCGGCGAGGAGGACCCGCTGGCCCTGTTCGCCGAACAGAACCTGGCCTACGTCGCGATGCGGCGGGGAGACCCCGGCACGGCCGAGGCCGGATTCCGGCGGGTCCACGCAGTACGGCGGCGTGTGCTGGGCCCCGACCACCACATGACGGCTGACGCCGCCTTCTACGTGGCGAGAGCCGCCCAGGAACAGGGAGACGCCGAGAGGGCGCTCACGGGGTTCGCCGACGTCCGGCGGGTCTGGATCGCGCAACTGGGGCAGGAGCACCCGCAGGTGGAGATGATCGACCGGCGCATCGCCGAGGCCGAGAGGTTCATCGAGCGGGGCGGCTCGGTCCCGTGACCCGTGACCCTCTGGATCCGGAGACCACGCGCAGCAGAGCCGTCCACTCCGGTGCCGCCAGCTCGATCGGGGCCGCGTCCTGACGTGTGGAGTCCCGGACACGAACACCGGAGGCCCCGATGGCGGCCTCCAGGCAGCAGGTTTCGGGGGCGCTGTGGCTGCTCTTGAACCAGCGGGGGGCGTCGGTCTCCATGGCCCGGATGATGGCACGGCGAGTCCGTCGGATACGGGACCTCAGGCCACCGGCACGGCCGCCGGGGCGTTCTCGATGTCGCCCGTCTCGCCCTCCTGGTGGGCCTTCTTCCCCACCGTGAACACGTAGACCAGGAACAGCAGCTCCGCCAGGCCGCCGATGCCCAGGGCGACCGGGACCGGGATGTGCCCCGCCGCCGCGTTGCCGGTCACCAGGCCCTCGATGAGGCCCGAGACGAACAGCACCACGACCAGTCCCAGGGCCACCGCGATGGCGGCGCGCGCCTCCTCGCCCAGGGCGCGCATGCGGGTGCGGTCGCCCGGCGCGATGATCGTCCAGCCGAGCTTGAGGCCCACCCCGCCCGCGACGAAGACGGCGGTCAGCTCCAGCATGCCGTGCGGCAGGATCAGCCCGAGGAACACGTCGCCCTGGCCGTGGGCGATCATGATCCCGGCGCCGACGCCCACGTTGACGGCGTTCATCAGCAGCACCGCCAGGGTCGGCAGGCCGAGGGCCACCCCGAAGATGATCGCCTGCGCCGCCACCCACGCGTTGTTGGTCCACACCTGGGCGGCGAACGAGCCCCGGGGGTTCTCCATGTAGTAGTTCGCGAACTCGTAGTCGACGTACCGCGCGATGAACTCCGGCGTGCCCACGGCGTGCATCACGTCGGGGTTGGTCGCGATCCAGGCGGCGGTGGCCCCCGCGACCACCAGCGTGCCCGCCGTGGTGCCGATCCACCACCACCGCAGCCGGTACAGCACCGCAGGGAAGACCCGGGTGAAGAACCCGCCGACGTCGCGCCACGCGGACGCGTGCGCCCCGGTCACCGCCGACCGGGCCCGTGCCACCAGCGCGGACAGCCTGCCCACCAGCGCGGGGTCCTGCCCGGAGGACCTCACCACCGACAGGTGGGTGGACACGCGCTGGTAGAGATCGACGAGTTCGTCGATCTCCTCACCCCTCAGCGAGCGGCGCCTGCGCACCAGGTCGTTCAGCCGTTCCCACTCCCGGGCGTGCGCCGCGGCGAACACGTCGATATCCACGCAACGGACCCTACCGTTTCGAGCGGACACCGGTTCGGGTCACGGCACCCTTCGCGAACACACGTTCCGCGCTGCGGGTAATGTCTGGTGGACGGTTTCAGACGGCCCTGAGGGAGCGAATGCTGGTGTCCTATCCCGGCAACGGCGACGCCCGCGACGACGTGTACGGCGTCACTCCGCTGGTCACGGGGGACGCGGTGGTCCTCGACCTGCGGCCGGCCGGCTTCGCCACCAGGGCCGCGGCCCTGGCCATCGACGCCATCCTCCAGATCATCGCCCTGATCGCGCTGGGTGTCCTCGTCTCGTGGATCGGCCGCAACCTGGACCCCGCGATCACCGCCGCCGTCTCCCTGGCGGGCACCGTCCTGGTCCTGGTCGGCTACCCGACGGTCTTCGAGACCGTCTCCCGCGGCCGCTCCCTGGGCAAGATGGCGCTGGGCCTGCGCGTGGTGGGCACCGACGGTTCCCCCGAGCGGTTCCGGCAGGCGCTGGGCCGCGCGCTGGCGTCGTTCGTGGAGATCTGGATGACGACCGGCGTGATCGCCCTGATCACCTCGATGATCAACCGGGACGGGCGCCGCGTGGGCGACTTCGTGGCCGGGACGATGGTCGTGGAGGAGCGCGCGGGCAGGCGCCACGAGGAGAACGTCCCGATGCCGCCGCAGCTGGCGGGGTGGGCGACGGGCGTCGAACTGTCGCGGCTGTCGCCGGAGACCGTCGCGGCGGCCCGGCAGTACGTCCTCCGGTACGGGGAGCTGGCCGAGCACACCCGCCACGAGATGGGCGTCCGGCTGGCCAACGCGGTGGCCTCGCAGATCAGCCCGCCCCCGCCTCCCGGCGTCACCCCGCCCTACTTCCTCGCCGCGGTGCTCGCCGAGCGGCGCCGCCGCCACGAGGCCGCCGCCGCGCAGCAGGCCGGGCACCCCCGGAACGGGTACGGCGCCCAGCCCCACCAGTGGGGTCCGGGGAACCCGTACTCCTGAGCGCGCTCGCGGCTCAGAGGCGCCAGGAGCTCAGGTAGACCTCCTGGCCGGGGGTGAGCGCGTCGATGCGCACGTCCAGGGCGGCCAGTTCTAGCCGGGCCACCTCGGTGTCGGTCTCGGCGGGCACCTCCACCACGCCCGGTGCCAGGTCGGCGGAGTTGCGGGCCAGCCACACGGTGGTCAGGGCCTGCACCGCGAACGACATGTCCATGACGGCGGCCGGGTGCCCCTCGGCGGCGCCGAGGTTGACCAGGCGCCCCTCGGACAGCAGCAGCACGCGGCGCCCGTCCGCGAACACGTACTCGTCGGCGTGCTCGCGCACTCCCCGGTTGACCTCCACGGCCCGGTCCTCCAGCGCGGCCAGGTCGATCTCCAGGTCGAAGTGCCCGGAGTTGGCCAGGATCGCGCCGTCCTTCATCCGTCCCAGGTGCTCGGCCCGGATGACGTCGCGGTTGCCGGTGACGGTGACGAACACGTCCCCGGCGGCGGCCGCCTCCTCCATCGTGGTGACGGTGTAGCCCTGCATGACCGCGTCCAGGGCCTTGACCGGATCGACCTCGGTGACGACCACGCGGGCGCCCATGCCGCGGGCGCGCTCGGCCAGGCCGCGGCCGCAGTAGCCGAACCCGGCGACCACGACGGTGCGTCCGGCGAGCATGGCGTTGGTGGCCCGCAGGATGCCGTCGATGGTGGACTGGCCGGTGCCGTACCGGTTGTCGAACATGCGCTTGGTGGCGGTGTCGTTGACCGCGACCATCGGCAGCCGCAGCTCGCCCTCGGCGCTCATCCGGCGCAGCCGGATCACCCCGGTGGTGGTCTGCTCGCAGCCGCCCAGCACCCCGTCGAGCAGGTCGGGGCGGACCAGGTGGGCCGTGTTGACCAGGTCGCACCCGTCGTCGATCAGCAGGTGCGGGCGCGACTCCAGGACGGTGACCAGGTTCCGGTCGTAGGAAGCCGGGTCCATTCCGGCCCAGGCGTGGACCGAGACCCCGTACTCGGCGACCAGCGCCGCGGCGGTGTCGTCCTGGGTGGACAGCGGGTTGGACGCCGCCAGCCACACCTCGGCGCCGCCCGCCCGCAGCGCGCGCAGCAGGTTGGCCGTCTCGGCGGTCACGTGCTGGCAGGCGGCCACGCGCAGCCCCTCCAGGGGGCGTTCGGCGGCGAAGCGCTCGCGCACGCTGCGCAGCACCGGCATGGAGCGTTCGGCCCAGTCCACGCGGCGGACCCCGGCCCGGGCGAGGCCGAGGTCGGCCACCTCGTGTGAGGGGAGTGTCATGTGCTGCCTGGCTCCTGTTTCCTGATCGGCTCAACCCTCGGGGGGTACGTTCGGGCGCCCACGGGGCTCTGGAGGATTCGGAGGCGGGACGACAGGTACTGCGGCCGTAGGCCGTCGTTTGGGGGTGGTGGCGGGCGACGGCGTGGGCACGAGCCGTCACACCGGAGAATCCGAGGGTTCCCCACCTTGGGCGCCCGAACACGGAAAGTACTGCGCTTAGCATCCGTTGAGGGTGGTGGCCCGCCGCCGCGCGAAGCGCCCTGGCGGGCGACGGCGGGCGACGGGCGGGCGAAGCGGAGCGGAGCCCCGGAGAAACGCTGCCTAGTAGCGGTAGTGGTCGGGCTTGTACGGGCCCGCCACGTCCACACCGATGTAGGCGGCCTGCTCCTTGGTGAGCGTGGTCAGCCTGACGCCGAGCGCGTCCAGGTGCAGCCGGGCGACCTTCTCGTCCAGGAGCTTGGGCAGCGTGTACACGTCGGTCGGGTACTCGTCGGGCTTGGTGAACAGCTCGATCTGCGCGATGACCTGGTTGGTGAAGCTGTTGGACATCACGAAGCTGGGGTGGCCGGTGGCGTTGCCCAGGTTGAGCAGGCGGCCCTCGGAGAGCACCAGGACGGACTTCCCGCCGGGGAGGGTCCACTCGTGGACCTGCGGCTTGATCTCCTTCTTGGTGACGCCGGGGATCCTCGCCAGGCCCGCCATGTCGATCTCGTTGTCGAAGTGGCCGACGTTGCCGATGATCGCCTGGTGCTTCATGCGGGTGATCTGGTCGGCCATGATCACGTTGAAGTTGCCGGTGGTGGTGATGAAGATGTCACCGGTCTCCAGCACGTCGTCCAGGGTGCTGACCTGGAAGCCGTCCATGGCCGCCTGGAGGGCGTTGATCGGGTCGATCTCGGTGATGATGACGCGGGCGCCCTGGCCGCGCAGCGCCTCGGCCGCGCCCTTGCCCACGTCGCCGTAGCCGCAGACCACGGCGACCTTGCCGCCGATGAGCACGTCGGTGGCGCGCATGATGCCGTCGGGCAGCGAGTGGCGGATGCCGTACTTGTTGTCGAACTTGCTCTTGGTGACCGAGTCGTTGACGTTGATCGCCGGGAAGGCCAGGGTGCCCTCGCGGCGCATCTCGTACAGGCGGAGCACACCGGTGGTGGTCTCCTCGGTGACGCCCCGGATGCCCTTGGCGATCTCGGTCCACTTGGTGGCGTCGCGCTCCAGGCTGGCGCCCAGCAGGCGCAGGACGACCGCCATCTCCTCGTTGTCGACGCCGTCGGGGTCGGGGACCGCGCCCGCCTTCTCGTACTCGGCGCCCTTGTGGACGAGCATGGTGGCGTCGCCGCCGTCGTCCAGGATCATGTTGGGGCCCTCGGCGCCCGGCCAGGTCAGCGCCTGCTCCGTGCACCACCAGTACTCTTCGAGGGTCTCGCCCTTCCAGGCGAAGACCGGCACGCCCCTGGGGTCCTCGGGGGTGCCGTCGGGGCCGACGACGACCGCGGCGGCGGCGTGGTCCTGGGTGGAGAAGATGTTGCAGCTGACCCAGCGCACCTCGGCGCCCAGGGCGACCAGGGTCTCGATGAGGACCGCGGTCTGGATGGTCATGTGCAGCGAGCCCATGATGCGGGCGCCCCGGAGCGGCTTGCTGTCCCCGAACTCGGCGCGGGTGGCCATGAGACCGGGCATCTCGTGCTCGGCGAGCCGGATCTCGTCGCGGCCGAAGGGGGCCAGGGAAAGATCGGCGACCTTGAAGTCGAAAGCCATGCGTTCCTCACTCGTGATGGTCGTAGCCTCTCCGATTCTAGGGCCGCCGCCCCGCCAACGGAGAGAAACTGACGCTGCGATGTCAGAATTGCTTTCACCGGTGGTGGAGTTCGGTTAGGGTCGCGTCCATGGCCGCCCTCGACGACGCCCCGCCCCCGCCCGACCGGTCCTCCAGGCCGACCGGGCCCGTGCCGATCTCCGCGGCCGCCGACCGGGTGGGCACCACCGCGCGGATGCTGCGCTACCGGGAGGGCCTGGGCCTTTTGCCCCGTACCCAGGAACAGCCCACGGGACGCGGCCACCGGCACCGCCGGTTCACCGAGGAGGACCTGCGCACGATCGCGGTGGGCCTGGAGCTGGAGCGCGAGTTCGACATCCCGCCCGCGGCGCTGGCCTTCGCGCTGCGCGTCCTGGCCGAGCCCGAGGTGCTGGCCCGGGTGCGCGCGCACGGGGAGCGGCTGGGCAGGCTCGCGGCGGCGCCCACGCGCGCGCTGGACTTCGAACAGGAGAAGGCGATGCGGCTGCTGCACGGCCGCCGGACCTGACCCCCGGCTCCGGGCGCCGCCCGTTTCCGGTGCTCCCTCCACCGGGCCCCTTCCGGGCACCGGCCGCCCCGGCCCGGGGCACACGGGGTTTACCTCCGCATGCGGCCGGTAGCGGCCACATGCCGGGGCCGTCCGGCAGGTTTTGGCCGACTGCCCACTGGCTACGGAGACAGCGTGGATACCCTACGCTGCGGTGCGGACCTGGACCGGATCCCGAGCCTGGTACGCGAAGACCTCATGGACGTCGACCGGCTGCGGGCGATCTGGGCCCAGCACCGCCAGAGCCAGCCCCGTGACGCGCGCGCGGCCGCGCGGCGTGAGCTGGTGCGCCGCCGCGTCCGGGAACTGGGCGGCGGCCCGGCCATGGAGGAGCTGGTGGTGTCCGTCTCGGTGGACGGGACCTCCGGTCAGCCGGTCAACGCCGAGTTCGTCGCGGAACTGGCCGGGCGGGCCCGCGACCTGCCCGAGGACGACCCCTCGCGCTCGCCGGGAGGCCCCCTGGACTCCGCACGGGCGCTGCGGGTGGCCGAGGCCGCCTCGGTGCCCGCCCATCCGGTGGTGCGCGCCGCGTACACCTACACCGAGTGCGTGGCGGTGCTGACCGAGCTGGACCCGGACGAGGGAGCGAACGCGCACCTGTGGGTGCTGCCGTGGGTACTGGCCTCACTGGTGCTGCGGCGGGCGGACTTCCCCCCGCTGCTGCCCGACCCGGTCTCCCCGCCGCCGCAGACCGCCCGGGAGCCCGACGAGCGCCTCGCCGGGGTGGTGCGCCACTTCGCGCGGCTGGTGACCGGGACACTGCTCGACGAGCTGAGCTGGACCCCCGAACCCGTGCCCGAACCGCGCTCGCCGGTGTCCCCGCTCGCGGCGGTGACCCGCCGCCGCGTGCTGGACTACGTGCGCTCGCGCCGGGACTCGGTCGCCCTGATCCTGCGGGCGCTGGACCCCGGGGCGCGCACCTCGGTGTACTCGGGCGGTTCGGACGACACCGAGCCCGGGAGCGCGGCGGACACCGTGGCCCGGACACTGCTCACCCCGGGCGCCGCGCACTGGTGGACGGCCCTGGAACTGGTGGTGGACGAGGTGTCGCTGTGCCTGTTCGTGGTGGTGCAGGAGGTGGGCCGGCCCCGGACGGGGGTCCTGGCGGTCACCGCCGACGCGCGTCTGACCACCCCGGACGGGGTACGCGACGCACTGGGCATGTCCGGCACCGACAGTGTGACCGTGATGCCCACGGACTGCGTGGACGACCGCTGGCCGCAGGTGCGCGACCTCGTGGACGAGGCCGTCTCGCGCGCCATGAACGAGCTCACCCGGGTGTGAGACCGGGTCCGGTCAGCGGCTGACGACGATCAGGAGCAGCACCAGCAGCAGGATCACGATGGTGATGAGCACCGCGGGGATCACCCAGCTCTGCTGGAGCACCGAGTCCTGCTGGGCAGGACGCTGCATGGGCTGCTGCGCCCCGGGGCGGGCGTAGGTCTGGTTCGGGTTCATGCCCGTGGCCATCGGGTTGGCGACGGGGGGCATGCCGTGCGGCGGGGGCGGATAGGCGGGTGCGCCCGGACGCGGGTTGGACGTGCCGGGGTGGCCGGGCACGCCCGGCCTGGGGTTGGAGGTGCCCGGGTGCGCGAACCCGGAGCGGGGGTCGGAACTGACCGGGTGGCCCGGCATACCGGGTCGGGGGTCGGAGCCGACCGGGTGGCCCGGCATACCGGGGCGCGGGGCGGAGACCCCCGGCGGATAGGCGGCGGCGCCCGCCTGCGGTCCGGTGGGCGGCTGCTGGGGCCGGTAGGGCATCTGGCCGCCGGTGACCAGGCCGGTCTGGGCGATCTGCTCGCCCTGCTTGACGACGTCGTCGGTGGAGGGCGCGGACTCGATCGGCCCCTCGTGGCCCAGCAGGCGCATGAGCAGCGTCTGGGCGTTGGGCCGGTTGTCGGGGTTCTTGTCCAGGCAGGACTCCACGATCGGCCGCAGCGCCTCGTCCATGTCGGTCAGGTCCGGCGGCGCGCTGACCACCCGGTGCACGACCGCGGGGACGGTGTCGGAGCCGAACGGGGCGCGGCCGGTGGAGGCGAAGGCCATGACGCAGCCCCATGCGAAGATGTCGCACTTGTCGGTGATGCCGCGGCCCTCGATCTGCTCGGGCGCCATGTAGGAGGGCGTGCCGACGATCGAGTTGGTCATGGTGGCGGTGCCGTCGTCGACCCGGGCGATGCCGAAGTCGATGACGCGGGGCCCGTCCGGGCCGAGCAGCACGTTGCCGGGCTTGAAGTCGCGGTGGACGATGCCCGCCTTGTGGATGGCGACCAGGGCGGTGGCGGTGGAGACCGCGAGCCGCTGCAGGGTGGACCCCTTCTGCGTGCTGCCCTTGGCGATGGTCTCCTGCAGGTCCTTGCCCGGTACGAACTCGCTGACCACGTAGGGCGGGTCGCTGTCGAGCTGGGCGTCGATGACCGCGGCGGTGCAGAAGGAGGCGACCTTCTGCGCGGCCCGGACCTCCTTCTCGAACCGCCTGCGCAGGTCGCTGTCCTGCGACCACTGGTCGTTGAGGACCTTGACCGCGTACTGCTCCCCGTCCGCGTCCTCGGCGAGGTAGACGATGCCCTGACCGCCCTTGCCCAGGCGTCCTGTCACGCTGTACTCGCCGAACGTGGAGGGATCGCTCGGCTGTAGCGATTCGGAACCGGGCATCGGTGTCCTCCAGGGAGGTCGTCGTGGGCGGGGAGCGCAGAAACAGGGTACGGGTTGCGGGGAACGCGGGGATGCGTCCCACCGTGCCCGAAGGGGGACCTCCTACCCTGCAGCACCCTTTATGACTGTTGGAACGCCCACGGCGTTCCCTTCCGTCTCAGCCGATTTTCCGCGCCTCGTCGATCAGCAGGACCGGGATGCCGTCCCGGATGGGGTAGGCCAGGCCGCTCTCGTCGCAGACCAGCTCGTCGGTCTCGGGGTCGTGGCGCAGCGGGGCCTGGCTCTGCGGGCAGGCCAGGATCTCCAGCAGCCAGCCGTCGATCTTCGTGCTCATGTTCTCGTTCCTCGTGATGGTGGATGGGGAGGGATCCGCCGTGCGGCTCCCTCCCCACCATGATGCCCGGTCAGGCGCGGACGATGGCCAGCACCTCGTCGCGCAGGGCGGCCATGGCCGCCTCGTCGGGGGCCTCGACGTTGAGCCGCAGCAGCGGCTCGGTGTTGGAGGCGCGCAGGTTGAACCACGACTCGTCCGGCAGGGAGACGGTCAGCCCGTCGAGCTCGTCGACGGTGACGCCGTTCCGGCCGGCGAAGGCCTCGCGTACCGCGGCCATCCGCCCGGGGGCGTCCTCGACCCTGGAGTTGACCTCGCCGGACCCGCTGTAGCGCGAGTACTCCTCGGCGACCTGTGAGAGCGGGCGGTCGTCGTTGCCCAGTACACGCAGGACGTGCATCGCCGCGAGCATCCCGGTGTCGGCCCGCCAGAACTCGCGGAAGTAGTAGTGGGCGGAGTGCTCCCCGCCGAAGATCGCGCCGGTCTCGGCCATGGTGGCCTTGATGAAGGAGTGGCCGACGCGGGTGCGCACGGGCACGCCGCCCCTCTCCCGCACGATCTCGGGTACGGCCCGGGAGGTGATGAGGTTGTGGATGACCGTGGCGCCCGGCTCGCGCTCCAGCTCCTGGGCGGCGACCATGGCCGTGATGGCCGAGGGCGGCACCGCGTCGCCGTTCTCGTCCACGACGAAGCAGCGGTCGGCGTCGCCGTCGAAGGCCAGGCCGATGTCGGCGCCGGTCTCGCGGACCCTCGCCTGGAGGTCGACCAGGTTGTCGGGGTCCAGCGGGTTGGCCGGGTGGTTGGGGAAGGTCCCGTCCAGTTCGAAGTAGAGGGGGACGATCTCCAGCGGCAGGCCCTTCTCCAGGACGGCGGGGACGGTGTGGCCGCCCATGCCGTTGCCCGCGTCCACGACCACCTTGAGCCGCCGGATGCCGGACAGGTCGACCAGGTCGCGCAGGTAGGCGGCGTAGCCGGGAAGGAGGTCCTGCTCGGTGACGGTCCCGGCGGGTCCGTCGTACTCGGGCACTCCCGCACCGTTGAGGCTCTCCTCGGCCAGGCGGCGGACGTCGTCCAGGCCGGTGTCGCCGCTGATGGGCGCCGCCCCGGCCCGGCACATCTTGATGCCGTTGTACTCGGCCGGGTTGTGGCTGGCGGTGAACATGGCTCCGGGCATGTCCAGGTGGCCCGACCCGTAGTAGAGCAGGTCGGTGGAGCCGAGTCCGGTGAACACCACGTCGAGGCCCTGGCTGGTGACGCCCTCGCTGAAGGCGGTGGCCAGTTCGGGCGATGAGGGACGCATGTCGTGGGCGACCACGACGGCGCTGCCGCCGACCACCCGGGCGAAGGCGGCCCCGACCGCCCGTGCGATGTCCGCGTTGAGGGTGTCTGGGATCACACCGCGCACGTCGTATGCCTTGAAGATGCTCGAGAGATCAGCCACGTCTTCTCCGGCCAGTTCGGTTCTGCTCCACGTTCGGTCCCGCGCGGGCGGACCGCGCACGGTACAAAACTAGCAAGCCGATCCCGCGATCCCCCATCGGCACCGCGCCGGTCCCGCCGACACCGGGAGGCTCCCCGCGCCGTCTCAGCCGGGGCGGCGGGGCGGCTGCTGCTCACCGCGTCCGGGGTCGGACTTGACCACGCGCAGGTGTCCGCGGCGCAGCGTCTCGGTGCCCTCGCCGACCTCGTCGCCGGAGGGGTTCTTGCGGGCAGGCGGACGGGCCGCCTCACGTACGGCGTCAGCGAGGGCCTCCAGGTCGTCGCTGCCGGGGCCACCGCCCGTCGTCTCGACCGGAAGCCGGACGACCTCCCAGCCGCGCGGAGCCGTCAACCGGTCGGCGTGCACGGCGCAGAGGTCGTAGCAGTGCGGTTCCACGTAGGCGGCGAGAGGACCGAGGACGGCCGTCGAGTCTGCGTAGACGTACGTGAGCGTGAAGACGGCAGGCTGCCTGCAGGCAGTACGGGAGCAGCGTCGAACAGGGCTCACAGCGTTCGACTGTATGCCTTTACCGAGGGACACGCCAGCATCGTTCCATGAGCTGGCCCGTTTCCGCCTCCCCAACGCCTCGGTGTCCCTCTTCCGGGTCCTCGCGCACCGCTTCGGCGCCGACGCGACACCTTGTGCCGCGTCGGCCCGCCCGGCCCCGGAAAGCGCCCTGTGGGCCCCGAAACCGCTTTCGGGGTCGATAGGGCTACGCGCGGAGCGTGTGATGGCTTAGTCTCGAAGTGTGCGACGAGTGCGCCTTTCCAGTGGCCAACCAGACCGAGTGCGGCGCCGGGACCGCCGCGGCCGAGGCATCCGCGGTCCTCTCGTGCCGTCCGACCTGCCGGTTTTCCGCAGCCGAGCGCAGGCGTTCGACGATCTTGTCCTGGACGCGGTCGAACGCCTGGAACGCTTGTGGGCGCGTGAACTGGCCAACGTCGACTTCCTCGTGGAGGACGTCCCGCCGGTCCCGCCCCACGGACCGCTGACCGAGGCGATCCCCTTCTCCCGCCTGGAGAGCGATCCCTCGGGCCGGGCCCGCATCGTGGTGTACCGGCGCCCGGTGGAGATCCGGACGAAGGATCCCGAGGAGATGGCCCTCCTCGTCCACGAGACGGTCGTCGAGGAGGTCGCCAACCTGCTCGGTGTGGAGCCCGAGTCGGTCGATCCCGAGGGCTGACCGGCTCCCCTCGGGTTCCGCCCGAGGCCGGGCGGAACGCGGTGTCCCCGCGCCCGGGGTTCCCGTGCCCGGGGTCCCGTGTACGCGGCGGGGCACCTCCTACGGAAGGATCCCCGCCAGGCCGTCGCGCACCACCGGGAGTTCGATCCGCACGGGGGCGGGCCGTACCGGCAGCACGCCCAGTCCGTCACCGTCGCGCAGCACGCGGGCGGCGTGGACGGGGGCGGAGCCCTCCAGGAGCTCCAGGCGGAGCGTGTACCCGTCCTCCGGGTCGGTGCCCGGGGGCGCCCGCCAGCCGCCGTCCCCGGCGCCGACCACCGCGGTGCTCCCCGCCGCGGCCTCCAGGCGCACGGCGTCCCCCTGCGTGCCGTCCGCGCCGATCGGGGTGGCCATCAGCATGGCGTCGCCCCCGACCGCGCCCAGGAGGAGCTCCGTCTCGGCCTCCGCCGGGATGTGGGGCAGGACCGCGGTGGTGTCCAGCGGGAAGCCGAGCGGCGGCACTGCGGACGTGTAGGCGGTCTCGACCACCTCGGCGTCCTCGCCCGCGACCGCCTCGGCGGCCACACCGGCGACCACGGGGGCGTCCGACTCCAGCACGACCGTGCCCGGCTCGCCGCCCAGAACACTCTCCAGGGTGAGCCAGGCGGAGGCGGCCGGGGGCACGTTGAGCACCGTCGGGGCCTCGGCCTTCCCCGAGCCCCCGCCTCCCTCCGCGCCCTCCCCGTCCTCCGGAGCGGAGGTGACGGTGCGGACGCGCACCTCGGCGGATGCGTCGCCGGGCGCGGCCACGAGCAGGCGGCGCCGTCCGCCGCCGCCGGGAACACCCGGGATCACGTGCTCACGGGCGGGCCCGGCCGTGGGCGGCACCCAGTCGGCGGGGCCGGAGGCGTGCTCGGCGAGCAGGGAGGCGGCGACCCTGCCGGTGCTGGTGCGCACGTGGACGCCGACGGCGCTGGTGCTCTGGACCAGCTCGGTCAGGTCCAGTTCGGTCGACTCGCCGGCGAGCAGGGAGATGCCCCGGCTCTCGGACGAGTAGGAGGGACCGCCCTCGGTGTAGACGTCCACGCTGACCGTGGCCCGGGAGCCCTCGGGGTTGGCCAGGTGGGCGGTGAGCGACTCGATCCGCATCCCCTCGGCGTCGTCGCCGCCGGGCAGGGCGAACCAGGTCCCGACGGAGGGCGCGACGCAGCGCACCTCGGTGGCCGAGCCGTCGGACAGGGTGGTCTGGGCGGCGTCGAGCCCGGAGGCCAGGGCGCCCTCGGCGCGGACGGCCGTGGGGGCGACGGCCTCGCCCGTGTCGGCGCTCCACATGCGGCCGGGCTCGGTCAGTTCCTCCCCGAGGCCCGCGCCCTCCTCCGGGGCGGCGGGAACCGGTCCGGCCCGCAGCCGGCCCTCGTCGTCGCGGCTCACCCTCGGGGCGAACGCGGCCATGGAGCTCTCCCCCGACTCGTGCGGCGCGGGACACACCCGCACCGTCTGGTCGGGGCGCACGGTGCCCGGCTCGGTGACGCCCAGCTCGGCGGTCACCGGACCGACGGCGAACGCGATGCCGAACAGCGCGGCCAGGGCCGTCGCGACCAGTCCGAACAGCGCGAACCGTTTCTCCAGGATCAGCCGCACGCCCTACTCCTCCCGCTCGGTCCCGGACGCCGCGGCGTCCCCGTCGCCTCGGCCGCTCCTCCTGGGCCTGCCGCCCGCGCGCCGCCGCCCCGCGGCACGCCTGGTGCCGCGGGCGGCCCGCGTACCCCGGCGCGAGGCCGCGCGCAGCCTCTCCGGGCGCCGCGGCCGGGGTGTGGGCGTGGAGTCGATCAGCCGCGTCTCCTCCTCGGTGCGCACGCCCGGTGCGGCGAGGACGGCCACCGCCAGGAACAGGAGCCCCTGTGTGAGAAGCCAGACCGTGTGTACGTGGTCGGTGTGCCAGACGCGCAGTTCGCCGCCCCGCGCCGGCAGCGTCCACGCCTGGGTGCCGTTCTCGGTGGCCGCCGGGGTCAGTTCGGCGCCGTCGAGGGTGGCCCGCCAGCCGTCGTCGGCGGCCTCGGCCAGGGCGAGCCGCCGACCGGTGCCGCCGTCGGCGACCCGCGCGGCCATGTCCTCTCCCGGGTCCTCCACCGAGTCCTCCACCGTGAGGGCCTCTGACCCGGAACCGTCCTCGGTGACCACGCGCAGCGCGCCGGTGGGCACGTCCAGCCGCCAGAGCGCGTAGTGCCGTGACAGCGACTGCCGCTCGAACCCGGGTGTGCCGTCCAGGGTGTCGACCATGGTGACGCCGCCGGACCCGCTGATCCGCGGATTCGGGTGGAGCACGTACCGGATGCCGAAGTCGGCCAGGGCGTGCGCCTGGTCGCCGCCCTGGCCCGCGGCGAGTTCGGCCACGACCTGGTCCAGGGCCTCGCGGACCTCCCGCTGGGGGACGAGGCGCTCCTCCCCCAGGCGCGGCTCGCGTCCGCGCGCCACCGCGTAGCCCACGCCGCCCCGCCCGTCGGGGGTGAGGACGAGGGCGCGCGGTTCGGTCCCGTCCTCGCTGACGCTGATCAGCGCGCCGGGGATGACGGGCGCGGCGTGGCTGGTGAGCGGTCCCCCGACGCCCTCCCACATCCACAGGGCGGAGGCGCAGACCGGGGTGGCCAGGGCGAGGACGGCCACGGCCGACGCGAAGACCCGCCGCAGCCCTCCGGCGCGGAACATGGTGTCGAAGGAGCGCGCGGCGGTCGCCGCCGACAGCAGCACCGCCGTGGCGGCGAAGGACAGGGCCGCACTCGGCCAGACCGGCGCCGGGGGGCCGCCGAAGTAGGGCTCGATGACGAGCCGGCTGGTCAGGACGGCCACCAGGATCCCGAACAGGGCCAGCGACCATCCCGCGGCGGCCATCATGCGGTTGCGGAGCAGCAGCAGGGAGCACAGGGCCGCGGCGGCGAACCCGGCGGTGGCCCAGAACGGAGGGGTTCCGGGGCCGCCCGGGGAGAGCATGAGCAGCTCCTGCGGGGTGACGCCCGGCTCCGAGAGCCCGGAGCGGTGCAGTCCGGCCTCCAGCAGCCACAGGCTGGGGTGCGCGAACAGTTCGAGCGACCACGGCAGCAGCACCACGAGGGGCACGGCCAGGCTCAGCGCGACGCTGACGTAGATCCGGCGGCCCAGATGGCCGAAGGCCACCGCCACCAGCAGGCCGGTGACCAGGGACAGCAGCCACACCATCGGCACGAACGCGGTGGCCGCCGCCAGGACCAGGCCCAGTCCCCAGGCGGCCCGGCGGGAGGGCCTGGGCGGCATCGACACCAGCCGTACCAGGAGCAGTCCCAGCACCGGCAGCAGGACGTGGACCGCCGCGGTGCCCAGGCGGCCCTGGGCGACCGCGCCGGTGGCCACCGGCAGCAGCGCGTAGGTCGCGGCCATCCACAGGCGCGCGGGGCGAAAACCCAGCACCTCGCGGGCGAGCAGGTAGGAGGTCAGCCCGGCCAGGGGCACGCAGCCCAGCAGGAGGAGGGTGACGGCCAGCCAGGGCTTGCCCAGGGTGAGCGTGGACAGCAGGGCGAGCAGGCCGACGTAGGGCGGGACCGGTGCCGCGGAGCCGAGGCCGCTGTCGGGACTGCTGGACAGGTACAGGTCCCACATGTCGCGGGCGGTGCCGGCGACCGGGGGCAGGGCGCCGCCGGCGAGGAGGTCTCCGAGGAGCAGGGAGCGCTCGGCGACGACCGTGGCCACGGTCAGGCCGATGACCAGCAGCACCCCGGGTCTGAACACCACGCGGCGCACGAAGCCCGCCCTGTCGGTGAGCACCTCGTCGTCCTCGTCGGCGGGCTGGACGGTGACGGCCTGGTGGCGGCCCGGGGTGTTGAGGACGGGTTCGCCGGACAGGACACCGGTGACCACGTCGTGGAACTGGCGCAGGGCCACTCCGCGGGCGAGGAAGGGCCGGATGGCGCTGTAGGTGCGGCGGCGGTCGCGGCGGCGCCGGAAGCGGGCGCGCGCCAGCCGGAAGGGGCGCAGGTACACCAGAGTGATCGCCGCGGCCTCGTCCAGGGCGTTGGCGGGCTGCTTGATGAGCAGGTACGTCACCACGCGCAGCAGCGAGGCCACGGAGTTGCGGACCAGGGCGGTCAGCATCCCGCCCACGGGCAGGTTGGCCAGCAGCACGAAGACGGCGTGGCGGCGGTCCACCCGGCGCGGGTGGTTGCGGGTGGCGGTGATGGGGCGGCGGCGCCGGGCGGAGGCCTCCGCGTGGTAGGCGACCGCCTCGGTGACGAGCAGGGCGCGCAGCCCGGCGCCGCCCACCCTCCAGCAGAAGTCGATGTCGTCGCGGAACAGGGGCAGGGCGGGGTCGAATCCGCCGAGCCGGTCCCACACGTCGCGGCGGACGAGCATGCCCGCGCTGGACACCGCGAGGACCTGGCGTGTGCCGTCGTGCTGGCCGTGGTCGAACTCACGCTGTTCGAGGCCGGTCTCGCGGCGGCCCGCGCCGTCGATGGTCACGCCGGCCTCGACCAGGAGGCGGCGGTCGAACCAGTCGCGCAGCTTGGGGCCCAGGACGGCGGCGCGCGGGTCCTGGTCGGCGGCGGCGAGCAGGTGGCCGAGGGTGTCCCTCTCCGGTGTGAGGTCGTCGTGGACGAGCCAGATCCACTCGGTGGCGTCCTCGGCGGAGCCGTGCACGGCCCTGGTGGAACGGGGCAGTTCCAGGGCGGCCCGGACGGCGTCGCCGTACCCGGTGCGCGCGGGCAGGTCGATGACGGCGCCGGAGGGCAGGAACCCGGCCAGGATGTCGGCACTGCCGTCGGTGCTGCCGGTGTCGGCGGCGACGACGCGCTGCACGGGCCGGGACTGGGCGCGGACCGCCTCCAGCGTCTCGGGCAGCCAGCGGGCGCCCTCGTGGGACACGATGACCGCGGTGACGACGTGGCGGGCGAAATCCTGGTCAAGCACGGCTGTGGTGGGTTCTCTCCGGGAGAAGGGGCGGGACCCCGTTCGGGTCCGTGGGTCCGACCGGGAGGGGGTCGGCGGGCGCGTGCGCGCGTCGGACGCGGCTCGCGGACACAGGCGCAGGCGCGGACGCAGGACATCACGATACGCCACGCGTCACCATTACAGGCCTATTCGTCACGCTCCGACCCGGTCGCCCATATCCGCGCATTACCGGACGTGCTCGCGGCCGGTGCGGTGGCACGCTGTTTCCGGCGCGGTCGCCGCTCGGCGGCGGGGAGTCCGCGAAGGGCCGCCCACACGAAAGGCGCGTGTCCGGGCTCGGGCCCGGACACGCGCCTTGCACGCGGTCCTAGAGCATGTCCGCCAGGAAATCGAAATCTCCCCCGGCGGCTTTCTTCAGCCTCCGGCGCTCGCGTTCGGAGAGTCCCCCCCAGATACCGAAGCGCTCATCGTGCTCCAGTGCGTATTCCAGGCACTCCGCACGTACCTCGCACGACTGGCAGACCTTCTTGGCTTCCCGTGTGGAGCCGCCCTTCTCGGGGAAGAACGCCTCCGGGTCGGTCTGCGCGCACAGGGCACGTTCCTGCCAGCCCAGCTCTTCGTCTGAGCCGTGCGCCAGCGGGATGACCTCGCTCATGCGCACCTCCTGTTGCCCCCCATAGATGTCCCCGGCCCTTTTCATCCCCCGGGCCGGGTGGAATCCCACCTTGAAATTACACGCGGGTCGCTTGCTGTGAGTCAAGCGCCTTACGTGGTAGTCCCCTGAATATCATGCAACAAACCGACGACAACAGCCCCGGGATGTCCGTTATGAGGGTTACCACGCAATTCACGCCCTTCCAAGGCGATGGGGCACGGGGCTCGGGATCAGCGCTTGTCGTCACCGCCGTACCAGCCCTGCTGGTCACCGGTCCCACCCTGTCCCTGCTGGTCGGAGCCGTATCCGGCCCCGGATCCGTACTGGCCTCCATACGATCCCCCACCCTGTCCGGGCGTCTCGGAACCGTTGTTCTCACCGGAGTTAAAGAAAGGATCAAGTCCGCCCTCGGGGGGTGACTCCTGCGCCTGCTGTCCCTGGTCGGCGCCCTGGTACCAGCCGTACTGGATCGCGTCCTGGGCAGCCTGCTCGACCGAGGGGGCCTGCTGGTCGGTGCCCTGCGGGGCGTACTGGGAGGGGTCGTAGGCGTACTCGCCCTGCTGGCCGTAGGCGGCCTGCTGGCCGGAGGCGTCCGCGCCGTACTGGCCGTAGGCCTGCTGGGCACCGGTCCCGTACTGCGGGGCGGCGGCACCGTACTGGCCGTAGGCCTGCTGCTGGGCGGCGGCGTCCGTCCCGTACTGCTGACCGTAGGCGGCCTGCTGGCCGGAGGCGTCGGTGCCGTACTGCTGGCCGTAGGCGGCCTGCTGGCCGGAGGCGTCCGCGCCGTACTGGCCGTAGGCCTGCTGGGCACCGGTCCCGTACTGCTGCTGCGCGGCGTCCGCACCGTACTGCTGGCCATAGGCCTGCTGCTGGGCGGCCGCGGCCTGCTGGGCGGAGGCGTCGGTGCCGTACTGCTGGCCGTAGGCGGCCTGCTGCTGGGCGGCCGCGTCCGCACCGTACTGGCCGTAGGCCTGCTGCTGCCCGGAGGCGTCCGCGCCGTACTGCTGACCGTAGGCGGCCTGCTGGCCGGAGGCGTCCGCGCCGTACTGGCCGTAGGCCTGCTGGGCACCGGTCCCGTACTGCTGCTGCGCGGCGTCCGCACCGTACTGCTGGCCATAGGCCTGCTGCTGGGCGGCCGCGGCCTGCTGCTGGGCGGCGTCCTGCACCGGGTAGCCGGGCTGGGCGAAGGACTGCTGCGCACCGGTCGGGGGCGGGAACTGCTGCGGGTAGGCGCTCTGCTGCGGCATCGCCCTGGGGACCAGGGCGGGGTCGTTGTAGGCCTTCAGCACCGCGAAGCCCACGAGGCCGAACACGGCGCCCTGGGCGACCGTCTCCAGCATCCGGGCGAAACCGTGGCCGATGTTGACCGCGCCGATGAATCCGCAGATCACCGTGATCAGGCAGAAGAGCAGACCCACACCTGTGATGATCATCGCGGTCAGCACGACCGGCGACGCGCTGGGGCGGGCCCTGTCACTGGTCAGGACCAGGGCTGCCGCGGCGGCGACGAGAGCCGCCAGGCCCACGCCGAAGAAGTGGCCGGCGCCCGCTCCGTACATGGCGCTGGCGAAGGGCGTACGCGTACCCCAGTCGCCGGCGCTGGACATGACGATGACCTGGATGAGCCCGGAGAGCATGAGCACGCCCGCGGCCGCGAGCAGGGTCCATGCCCCGGGCAAGCGCAGGCGTTCCAGTGTTTCGTTCTTCAAAAGAGGTTCCCCTCTGCTGCTGCTACTTCGCCGTCACGTCGGTGGAAGCGGCGTCGGGCTGTCAGGTGGATCGGCCACGTCCGGGACAGGAGAATGGGGACACCGGTCGGGCCGAAGGGTGGGATGGCGACCGCCGCCGCGGGGTTCACGGACCCCCGGTACCGGAACGGTCACGTATGGACCGTGCCCCGGCGGGGCCGACGGTCCATACACGCCCCCAGCCTGCCAGACTTGGACGCATGCGGATAGTCGTACCGGCCGGCGGTATCGGCGGCGCACGGTTCCTCCAAGGTCTCAGGGCCGTACTCGGAACCGACGCGGCGGCCGAAGAACAGACCACAGACAGCAGCATCACGGTCATCGGCAACACCGGTGACGACATCACCCTGTTCGGGCTGCGGATCTGTCCGGACCTGGACACTGTGATGTACACCCTGGGCGGAGGGATCAACGAGGAGCAGGGCTGGGGCAGGGCCGACGAGACCTTCACCGTCAAGGAGGAGCTCGCCGCCTACGGGATGAAGCCCACCTGGTTCGGCCTGGGCGACCGCGACACCGCCACCCACATCGTGCGGGCGCAGATGCTCGCGGCCGGATACCCCCTGTCCACGGTCACCGAGGCACTGTGCGACCGCTGGCGTCCGGGGGTCCGGCTGCTGCCGATGACCGACGACCAGGTCGAGACGCACGTGGTCGTCGACGACGGCGGAGGACGTCGGGCCATCCACTTCCAGGAGTGGTGGATCAAGCACCGTGCCGCGCTGCCCGCCGAGCAGATCGTCGGCGTCGGCGCCGAGGACGCGAAGCCCGCCCCCGGCGTGCTGGCCGCGATCGCCGAGGCCGACGCGGTGATCCTGCCCCCGTCCAACCCGGTGGTCAGCGTGGGATCCGTCCTGGGCGTCCCCGGCATCCGTGAGGCCATGGCCGCCAAGACCGTCGTGGGCGTCTCCCCCATCATCGGCGGGGCACCCGTGCGCGGTATGGCCGACGCCTGCCTGCGCGCGATCGGTGTGGAGACCAGCGCGGGCGCGGTCGCCGCGCACCTGGGATCGGACCTGCTGGACGGCTGGCTGGTGGACGAGGCCGACGCGGACACCGACGTGGAGGGCATCGAGGTGCGCTCGCGCCCGCTGTACATGAGCGACCCCGCCGCCACCGAGGCGATCGCCCGGGCCGCCCTGGACCTGGCCGTGGAACTGGCCGAGAAGGGTGAGGAGCGCGGGTGAGCCCCGAACTGCGTGTACGCGGACTCGTCGGCATCCCGGAGGTGCGCCCGGGCGACGACCTGGCCGCCCTGGTCTCCGACGCCGCGGAGGCCTCCGGGACCCCGCTGGCCGACGGGGACGTGCTCGTCGTCACCTCGAAGATCGTCAGCAAGGCCGAGGGCCGCTCCCGCCGCATGGACCGGGAGGAGGCGGTCGACGCCGAGACCGTGCGGGTGGTCGCCCGCGCGGGAAGGACGAGGATCGTCCAGACCCGGCAGGGGCTGGTCATGGCCGCCGCCGGAGTGGACGCCTCCAACGTCGAGCCCGGCACGGTCCTGCTGCTGCCGGAGGACTCCGACGCCTCCGCCCGCGCGCTGCGCTCCGGACTGCGCGCTCGCCTGGGCGTGAACGTGGGCGTGGTCGTCTCCGACACCTTCGGGCGCCCGTGGCGGGTGGGGCAGACGGACGTGGCCGTCGGCGCGGCCGGGCTGCCCGCCGTGCAGGACCTGCGGGGCACGACCGACGCCCACGGAAACCTGATGGAGGCCACCGTCAACGCGGTGGCCGACGAGATCGCCGGTGCGGGCGAACTGGTCAAGGGCAAGACGAGCGGGGTCCCGGTCGCGGTGGTCAGCGGCCTGGGCGGGCTGGTCACCGAGGAGGACGGGCCGGGTGCCGCGGCACTGGTCCGCCCGGCCGACGCCGACCTGTTCCGGTACGGGTCGCGGGACGTGGTCCCGGCCCGGCGGACGGTGCGGTCGTTCACCGACGACCCGGTGGACGGGGCGCTCGTGCGCCGCGCGGTGGCCTCGGCGGTGACGGCTCCCGCACCGCACCACACCACCCCGTGGCGGTTCGTGCTGGTGGAGTCGGCCCGGACGAGGAAGCGGCTGCTGGACGCGATGCTCCAGGCGTGGGTGGCGGACCTGCGCGGCGACGGGTTCACCGAGGAGCAGATCGCCCGGCGCACCAGGCGCGGTGACGTGCTGCGCGGGGCGCCGTACCTGGTGGTGCCGTTCCTCGTGGCCGACGGCGCGCACCCGTACCCGGACGAGCGCCGGGCCGACGCCGAGCGGTCGATGTTCCTCGTGGCGATGGGCGCGGGGGTGCAGAGCCTGCTGGTGGGGCTGGCCATGGAGGGGCTGGGGTCGGCCTGGATCTCCTCGACCATGTTCTGCGCCGACGTGGTGCGCGAGGTGCTGGAGGTGCCCGCGGAGTGGCAGCCGATGGGCGCGGTGGCCGTGGGACACGCGGCCGAGGCGCCCGGTGAGCGGCCGCCGCGCGATCCGGAGGACTTCGTCACCGTGCGGTAGGGAGTCCTCCGCCCCTGTGCGGCGGCCCTCCGGGAGCGTCTGCCCCGGAGGGCCGCCGCTTTTCTCGCGGGAGCGCCCGCTCTCGGAGAGGCGTTCCGCGGGAGCGCCCGTTCCGGGTGGGGCTCGGCCCGGGGAGGCCCCGGACCGGGCTCCCGCACCCCGGCCGGACGCGGGTACGGCGGACCCGTGCGGCGAGTCCTGTCGGCGGGACCGGCGCGTCAGGGCGACCGGCGGGCCCGGGCTGCACCATGCTGGTTCGGCCGGGGGACGACGGGGAGGCACGGGATGTCCGTCGAGGGGTACGTGGTCGCCACGCTGGTGATCGTGGTCGCGGTGATCCTCGGCCAACTGCTCGCCGGATGGCTGCGGGTACCCGGCGCGGTCGTGCTGGTGCTGCTGGGCCTGGCCGTGGGGGCCACGCCCTGGATGCAGTCACTGGTGGTCTCCCCGCAGGTCATCCTGCTGGTCTTCCTGCCGCCGCTGATCTACAACGCCGCGTTCTTCTCCTCCCCCAAGGACATGCGCGAGCTGATACGCCCCATCGTGGTGATGGCGGTGGGTGTGACACTGCTGACCGCCCTCGGGCTGGCGGGGGTCGTGTACCTGCTGATGCCGTCGGTGGGGTGGCCCGCCGCGATCGCCCTGGGCGCGGCGATCGCGCCGACCGACGCCGTGGCGGCCTCGGCGATCCTGAAGCGGGTGGGCACACCGCGCCGGGTACTGACCCTCCTGGAGGGCGAGTCCCTGATCAACGACGGGGTGGCACTGACCCTGTTCGGTCTGGCCGTCACCGCCATGGCGCACCCGCTCACGCCCCAGGAAGGCCTGGTGGAGCTGGTGAGGGTCGTGGCGGGCGGCCTGCTCTACGGCGCCGTGGTGGCCCTGGCGGTGTCGTGGTCGCGGACACGGATGCGGGATCCGTCCCTTCAGTTGATGATCGTGCTGATCACGCCGTTCGTGGCCTACATCCCGGCGGAGATGCTGGGGTTCTCCGGCGTGCTGGCGGCCGTGGTCTCCGGGATCTACCTGGGCACCCGCGGCGAGGGCCTGCTGCCACCGCGCGTGCGGGTGAACGGGCAGACGATCTGGAGCACCCTCGTGGGGTTGCTGGAGTCGATGCTGTTCGTGGTGCTGGGGTTGCGGCTGGACTCGGTGGCCACGGCGGCGCGGGGCCACTTCGCCCTCGTGGACCTGGTGTGGGTGGCGCTGGCGACGACGGCCGCGGCGGTCGTCCTGCGCATGGGGCTGATGCTGCTGGTGGCCCCGCTGCACCGGATCCCGCCGTTCACGGGGCTGAAGGCGGCCGACCCCAGGGAGCGGATCGTCATCGGGTGGAGCGGGATGCGCGGTGCGGTGTCTTTGGCGATCGCCCTGTCCCTGCCCACCATGGTGGGCGGTGAGCCGTTCACCGACCGGGGCGCGTTGATCTTCGTCGCGGGCGCCGTGGTGCTCGGGACACTGGTGGGTCAGGGGACGACGCTTCCGCTGCTGCTGCGCAAGCTCGGCATGGCCCAGGAGGGCGCGCGGCGGCGGGAGTTCCTGCGGGCCGACGAGCAGATGAGCTACGCGGCGCTGGGAAGGATCGACGAACTGCTGCGCGAGGGCCGGGTGGACGAGAGGACCGCCGACTCGCTGCGGTCCGTGTACACGCGGCGGATCGCACATGTGCGCGGGCTGCTGGACGCCGGGGACGGACGGGCGCGCGAGCGGGTGAACGGTGGGAAGGCGGTGCACGCCCAGATCACACAGGCGCGCAGGGACGCGCTGGTGACGATGTACCGGGAGGGCGGCATCGACCACGAGGTGTTCCAGGAGGTGAGCCGGGACCTGGACATCCGCGACAGCGGGACGGGGCCGTACGGCTCGTAGGAGCGGAGACCGCCGGAGCCCTCACGCGCGGCCGACACGGGGGCACGGAGGCCGCGCCGGACACGGAGGGCGGCCCGGAGCCAGCGCCGGTGCCGGTGCCGGTGCCGGTGCCGGTGCCGGTGCCGGTGGGGACCATGGGATCCGTGAACGGTACCGGGTACCGAATAAAAAACTACAAACTTTATTTACGATTACCGTTGACGCGACCGCCGGACAACTTTTAGGTTTCTTAACAATTAACTGGCTCCCAGAGCCCCTTCGTCCCCCCGCTCGACGAAAGGAGCACCCCCTGATGCTCGAACACCGCCGCAGGACCGCTTCCAGAGGCGCGAAGGCCGCGCTGACCGGTGCGTTCGCCCTCCTGACCGCCGGACTCCTCGCCGGCTTCAGCCAGCTCTCCCCGGCCCCCACCGAGGTGGAGACCGTGGCCGACGGCGAGTCCGTCCAGGCACAGCAGACCGGCCAGTGGCTCACCGGATACTGGCACAACTTCTCCAACGGCTCCACCGTGATGCCGTTGTCCGAGGTCCCCTCCGAGTACAACCTGGTGGCCGTCGCCTTCGCCGAGAACCACCCCACCCTCGACGGCGGGATCACCTTCGACCTCGCCAGCGAGGAGCTGGGCGGCTACACCGACCAGCAGTTCCGCGACGACATCGCCGCCATCCAGGCCGAGGGCCGCAAGGTGATCATCTCCGTGGGCGGCCAGCTCGGGCACGTGGACGTCGCCAACGCGACCCAGGCCCGCAACTTCGCCGACACCACGTACCAGCTGATGCAGGAGTACGGCTTCGACGGGGTCGACATCGACCTGGAGCACGGCGTCAACGCCCAGTACATGTCCGACGCCCTGCACGACCTGAGCGGTCAGGCCGGTTCGGACCTGATCATCACGATGGCACCGCAGACCATCGACTTCCAGAGCCCGGACCGGGAGTACTACAAGCTGGCGTCGAACATCTCCGACATCCTCACCATCGTGAACATGCAGTACTACAACTCCGGCTCGATGCTGGGGTGCGACAACCAGGTGTACTCCCAGGGCACCGTCGACTTCGTCGCCTCGCTGGCCTGCATCCAGCTGGAGATGGGCCTGAGCCCGGACCAGGTGGGCCTCGGCCTGCCCGCCGTCCAGTCGGCCGCCGGAGGCGGCTACATGGCGCCCAGCCAGGTCGTCCGGGCCCTGGACTGCCTCGAGGCGGGGACCAACTGCGGGTCCTTCTCGCCGGACACCCCGTACGGCACCATCGGCGGCGTGATGACCTGGTCGATCAACTGGGACGCCACCAGCGGCTACGCCTTCGCCGAGACCCTCTCGGCCCGCCTGGCCGGCGGCCCCGGCGACGGCGGCTCCACGGACGAGCCGACCGACGAGCCCACGGACGAGCCGACCGGCGAGCCCGGTGACTGCGCCTCCCCGGCGTGGTCCGCCGACAGCACCTACACCGGCGGCGACGTGGTCTCCCACGAGGGCTCGGAGTACCGCGCCGAGTGGTGGACCCGTGGCGAGGAGCCCGGGACGACCGGCGAGTGGGGTGTCTGGAGGCTCGTCGGCGCCTGCTAGCACAAGGCCGCGTGGAGGGATCCCCCGTCCCTCTCCCGCTACACGCGGCTCCCCGGCGGCCCGTCGCACACTCCCCTCGGTGACGGGCCGCCACCCCCGAGAAGGGGCGAGGCGCCGTCCTCCGGCGCTTCGCCCCTTCGTCCTTGCGTTCCCGGCTCCGTCCCGGCTTCGCGCCACCGCGGGCACGGCCCCTCCGGAACACCGGTGGTGACGCGCCCGTCGGCCGTGCTCCGCCCGTGCTCCCCGTCCCGGGCCCGGGGCGTCAGACCACGGGCAGGGTGGGCCGCAGGACGCTGGAGGCCACGCCGTCGCTGGCCTCGGCGGTGCGCCGGCGCTCCTCGGACACGGGACCGTAGGTGGTGGTGCGCTGGCGGACGGGGCGGCCCGTCGGCTCGACCAGGGCGCGGATGTCGCTGATGGTCTTGAACGACCCCTGCCCCGACCCGGCCATCCGGCTGATGGTCTCCTCCATCAGGGTGCCGCCCACGTCGTTCACCCCGCCCGCGAGCAGCTGGCGGCAGGTGTCCTCGGCGAGCTTGACCCACGAGCACTGGATGTTGTCGATGTGCCCGTGCAGCAGCAGGCGGGCCAGGGCGTGCACCGCCCGGTTCTCCCGCACGGTCGGCCCGGTGCGGGCCAGCCCGGCCAGGTAGATGGGCGCGTTGGTGTGCACGAACGGCAGCAGCACGAACTCGGTGAACCCGCGGCGGCCGTTGCGCTCCACCGACCGCTCCTGCAGGGAGCGCAGCAGCTTGATGTGCGCCACCCAGTGCCTCGGCGAGTCCACGTGCCCGTACATCATCGTGGACGTGGTGGGGATGCCCAGGTCGTGGGCGGAGGTGATCACGTCGATCCACTCGCTGGAGGGCAGCTTGCCCTTGGTGAGGATCCAGCGGACCTCGTCGTCGAGGATCTCCGCAGCGGTGCCCGGGATGGAGCCGAGCCCGGCGTCGCGGGCGCGGGTCAGCCACTCGCGGACCGGCAGGTTGGTGCGCGAGGCCCCGTTGACCACCTCCATCGGGCTGAACGCGTGGACGTGCATGTCCGGGACGCGGTCGCGTACGGCGGAGGCGATGTCGAAGTAGGCGGTGCCGGGCAGGTCCGGGTGGATGCCGCCCTGCATGCACACTTCGGTCGCCCCGGACTTCCACGCCTCCTCGGCGCGGTCGGCCACCTGGTCCAGGGAGAGCGTGTAGGCGTCGGCGTCGGTGCGGCGCTGGGCGAACGCGCAGAACCGGCACCCGGTGTAGCAGACGTTGGTGAAGTTGATGTTCCTGGTCACCACGTAGGTGACGTCGTCGCCCACCACGTCCTGGCGCACCCGGTCGGCCAGGGAGGTCAGCGCCTCCAGTTCGTCCCCGTCGGCGTGCAGCAGCGCGAGCGCCTCGTCGTCGGACAGGCCCGCGGGGTCGGCCTCGGCGCTGCGCAGCGCGGCGGCGATGTCGGGGTCGAACCTGTGCGGCACGGCCCCCTGGCGGTCCACGCCCGGGCGCAGCTCGTCCCAGTCGCCGTAGACGGCGTCGAAGTCCCCGCGCCGGTCGCCGGTGCGGCCCTCGGTGTCGATCTCCGTGTGCAGCTCCGTGCGGCCGGAGGAGACCAGCACCGCCTCGGGCTCCTGCCAGGGCCGGCCCACCACGGGCGCGTCCTCGCGGGCCAGTCCGGTCTCGGGGTCGGCGAGCGCGGCCACGTGCCCGGCCACGCGCGGGTCCAGCCACGGCTCCCCGGTCCTGACGTACTCGGGGTAGACGGTGAGCCGCTCGCGCAGCGTGAAGCCGTGGGAGGCGGTGCGCTCGGCCAGGTCGTCGATCTGCGGCCAGGGGCGCTCGGGGTTGACGTGGTCGGGCGTCAGCGGGGAGACGCCGCCCCAGTCGTCGATGCCCGCGCGGATCATCAGCCCGTACTCGTCCACGCCGCCGTGCTCGGCGCCGATCAGGTTGGGCGGCGCCTGCACGTGCGCCCTGGGCCCCATGACCAGGCGGGTGACGGCGATCGCGGCGGCCATCTCCTCGCGTTCGGTGTCGGGGCGGTGCATCATCGCCGTCTCGGGCTTGGCCCGGAAGTTCTGCACGATGACCTCCTGGATGCCGCCGTAGCGGCGGGAGGCCCCGCGCATCGCGAAGATCGACTCGGCCCGCTCGGCGGTGTTCTCGCCGATGCCGAGGAGGATCCCGGTCGTGAAGGGGACGCTGGACCGCCCGGCGTCCTCCAGCACGCGCAGCCGCACCGCCGGGTCCTTGTCGGGGCTGCCGTAGTGGGCCTGGCCCTTCTCGGTGAACAGCCGGGTGGAGGTGGTCTCCAGCATCATCCCCATGGACGGGGAGACGGGCTTGAGCCGCTGGAAGTCGGTCCAGGTGAGCACACCGGGGTTGAGGTGCGGGAGGAGGCCGGTCTCCTCCAGCACCATGATGGCCATGGCCCGGACGTAGGACAGGGTGTCGTCGTAGCCGTGGGCGTTGAGCCACTCGGCGGCCTGCTTCCAGCGGTCCTCCGGCCGGTCGCCGAGGGTGAACAGGGCCTCCTTGCAGCCCATGGCGGCACCCTGCCGGGCGATCTCCAAAACCTCGTCGGGCGACAGGAACGGCGCGTCGAGGCGGCCGGGCACCGTGGCGAACGTGCAGTAGTGGCAGCGGTCGCGGCACAGGCGGGTCAGGGGGACGAACACCTTGCGGCTGTAGGTGATGACACCGGGGCGGCCTGCGGCCTCCAGTCCGGCGTCGCGCACTCTTCCGGCGTGTTCGAGGAGGGTCTCCAGATCTTCGCCCCTGGCGTGCAGGAGCACCTCGGCCTCGGTGACGTCGAGGGTCTTGCCGTCCCGGGCGCGGGCCAACGCCCTGCGCATGGCGGACGGGGTCGGGGAGGGGACGGGGGCCGGGTCGTTCTCACCACTCATAGAGCGCACCCTACGCCCCGGTACTTTCGTACCTGTGGACGCATCACCGCTCGGCGCGCAAACGGCGGAGGCGCCGGGGATGCGGGCCCCACGCGGGAACGGGGAGGTGGTACGCGCGGCGTAGGGTCGGCGCGTACGGAGGGAGACAACGTGCTGAGTCGGCTGCGCGGCAACCCGTGGGTGCGGTTGGCGCTGTTCCTGGTGGTGTGCGCGTGCGCGGGGCTGGCCCTGCGCGCGAACTGGGAGCAGGCCCGCGACGCGGTGGCGTCGCTGCCGCTGTGGGTGCTGCCCGCCGCGGTGCTGGCGGGCATGGCGGGGCTGACGGCGCAGATGCTCGCCTGGCGTGCGCTGCTGGCCGGCATGGGTTCGCCGCTGCCGTACCGGGTGGCGGCCCGCGTCATGTTCGTGGGCCAGCTCGGCAAGTACCTGCCGGGTTCGGTGTGGGCGTTCGTCGCGCAGGTGGAACTGGCCCGCGACTGGAGGGTGCCGAGGTCGCGCGGTGCGGCGGCGACGCTGCTCGCGGTGGCGGTGACGGTCGCGGTGAGCCTGGCGGTCGCGGCGGTGGCGCTGCCCCTGTCCTCGGCGGGGGCGGCCCGGCGCTGGTGGTGGGCGCTGGCGCTGGCCCCGCTGCTGCTCGCCGCGCTGCACCCGCGTGTGCTGGGCTGGGGGATCCGGCTGGCTGCCCGCCCGTTCGCCCGGTTCCGCGAGGTCGCCGGGGCCGGGCCCCTGGACGTGCGGGGCCGGGCCGTGGCCGCCTCCGTGGGATGGACCCTGGTGGCGTGGGTGCCCCTGGGGCTGCACGTGTGGCTGCTGACCTGGGCGGTGGGCGGCGAGGCGCTGCGGTCGCTCGGCCCGGCGGCGGGCGGCTACGCGCTGGCGTGGACGCTGGGGCTGCTGGTGGTGTTCGCCCCGGCGGGCCTGGGGGTGCGCGAGGCGGTGCTGGTGGTGGCGCTGTCCCCGGTGCTGGACGCGGGTGCGGCGCTGGTGGTGGCGGTGCTGTCGCGGCTGGTGATGACGGCCGCGGACGTGGGCTGGGCCGGGCTGTCGGTACTGCTGTCGGGGCGTACCGCCCGCCCGCCGGAGAGCGTGGACGCTCCGCCCGCCTGATCCGCCGCCGTCCGGGGCGGCGGAACGCGCCCGGCACGGGAGCGGACTCCAGCCCTCGGCCCCCGACGGCCGCCGCCCCCATGCACCCGCCCCGCGCGGCGTGTGCCGGCCATCACACGCACGAGGTCGGACAGCCCGTGAACCCCTTCGCGGGGATCGGGCTAGTAGGGGTGTGAGACCACCCCGACCCGAGCCCGACGTGATCGGACCCCCCATGCCCTCCACCGCCTTCCGGGCCGCCGCGTCCGGCGGCCCGGAACCCGACGCGGCCGTCATCCGGCGGTCGCTGGACGAGCCGACGCGGTTCGGCGAGATCTTCCGCCGCCACGCGCCCGCGCTGCACCGCTACGCCGCCCGGCGGCTGGGCGGTCCTGACGCCGACGACGTGGTGGCCGAGACCTTCCACATCGCCTTCCGCAAGCGCCACCGCTACGACCCGGGTCGCCCCGACGCCCGCCCCTGGCTGTGGCGGATCGCCGCCAACCTGGTGCGCCGCCACCACCGCACGGAGACGCGCCACTACCGGGCCCTGGCCCGGACCGGCGTGGACCCCGTCCTGGAGGGCTTCGCCGACCGCGCGGCCGAGCGCGTGGACGCCACGTCGCTGTCCGGCAGCCTGGCCGCCGCCCTGGCCCGGCTCTCCAAGGGTGACCGGGACACCCTCCTGCTGGTCGCCTGGGGAGAGCTGACCTACGAGGAGACCGCCCTGGTGCTCGGTGTCCCGGTGGGCACCGTGCGCTCCCGGCTGCACCGCGCCCGCAAGCGCGTGCGCGCCGCGCTCGCCGCCACGACCGACGCCACCGCAGCCACCACGCCCACGAAGGAGGAGGACCACCGGTGAACGAACTCGACCACCTGCGCCGCATGAGGGCGGACGTTCCCGAGTCCGGCCCCGAGGAACTGGCCGTGCGCACGGGCTGGCGCCCGGGCGGCGAACGCCCCGCGTCCCGGACCCGCCCGGTGTCACTGCTGCCCCTGGCCCTGTCCGGCGCGGCCGTGCTGACGGCCGCCGCCGTGTTCGCCTTCCTGGTCCTGGGCCCGGCCGACCTCATGGAACCGGACACGGTGGCGGCGGGTCCTCCTCCCGGCTCCTCGAACGGACCCGGGGACGCCGACAGTGCGATGGAGGTCATGGCCCCCGTCGCCGAGGCCGCCGCCGGGGCCCCACGGCCCGACGGGGCCGTCTGGTACCAGCACTACACCTGGGGCCGTGCCTGGGGTGTGGGTCCCGAGGACGACAGGTACGGGGTGTACCGGGTCTACGAGGAGGAGCGGTGGATGCACCTGGAGAAGGGCCTCTCCACCAACGACATCCCCTCGACGGACTGGTCCCTGGTCGACGAGGACGACCGGCCGGCGTGGGAGCGCGACGGCTCCCCCACGTTCTGGCCCCGCGACCCCGGAGCCGAGCGCCCGGAGATCCCCACCGCCGAGGAGGGCGACGGCCCCGCGGACGCCGGCCCCACGGGGTACGGCTTCGGCTATGGCTCGTTGGCCCCCCAGGAGCTCCAGGAGCTTCCCCCCGACCCCGAGCGGTTGGAGGAGATCCTGTGGGACGGGCGGCCCCAGGACGCACTTGAGCGGGAGTTCCGGGAGGAGGCGCTCGCCGAGGAGGGTTACCACAGCGAACCCGAGCAGCGGTTCGCTCTTCTCAAGGGCACGCTGACCCTCCCCCTTCCTCCCGAGGTCAGGGCGGGTGTGTACGAGGTCCTGGCGGGTATGCCCGGTGTCCGTGCGGCCGAGGGGGTGACGGAGGACCTGTCCGGACGGCCCGCCGTGGGCGTCGCCTTCGACCTCGGTGACGCGGAGCGGGGCCGGTACGAGGAACGGATCCTGTTCGACCCCGGGACGGGGACGGTGCGGTCCGTCGAACGGGTGGTGGTCGAGCCCTCGGCGTCGGAGGCCGACTGGAGCGAACCCGGTGACGTGGTCGAGTACCGCCTCTACGAGGCCGCCGAGTGGACCGACGAGTGGCCCGACGTGGCCGAGCACCCGCTGACGGAGGAGTGACACGGTGTGAGGCCGCCGCTCCGCACCCGCCCACCGGGGCGGAGCGGCGGCCTCACGCCTCCAGCAGGATGCCGGTGTAGGCCCGCCAGTACGGCTCGGCGTCCACCGGGCGGACCCCGGCGCGCAGCCGCTCGGGTTCCCCGGGGGCGTAGAACTCCCCCAGCGCCCGGGCCAGGTCGGCCGCGTCGCCCGGCTCGCACAGCACCCCGTCGACGCCCCCGCGCACGTGGTCGGCGAGGGTCCCGGCCCGGGTGGCCACCACCGGCAGGCCGTGCTCGTGCGCCAGCCACACGTTCTGGGTGGCGGTGGCGGTCCGGTACGGCAGCACCACGGCGTCGGCCGACGCGAACAGTTCCGGCAGCTCGCCGGCGGGCACGTACCCGTCCCGCAGCCGCACCCGGTCGGCGATCCCCAGCCGTGTGGCCAGCGCCTCCAGCTCCTCGGTGCCGCCCCAGAACTCCCCGGCCACGGTGAGCGCCACGTCGTCGGGCGCGCCGTGGGCCAGGGCCTCCAGCAGAAGGTCGACCCCCTTGTAGGGGCGGACGATGCCCAGGAACAGCAGGTGCCGCCGCTCCCCCGGCGGCGGCTCGGAGGCGCCGCCGGTCTCGGGCAGGTGCGGCGGCATCTCGGCGACCGCCACGCCCCGGCGGCCCGGTCCCCGCAGCCCCTCGGCGAGGCGTGCCTGCTCAGGCGAGTGCGTGACCACCGCGTCCACCCGGCGCAGCAGGGCCCGGACGAGGGACACGTCCACGGCCCGCCGCTCGTGGGGCAGCACGTTGTGGCACAGCACCACCACGCGCGTCCGCGCACCCCGCCGCGAGCGCACCCCCGCGAGGATGCCGAGGTAGGCGGGCACCTGGACGGGCGAGAAGAGGGTGAGCACCACCAGGTCGGCGTCGCGGGCCAGGCGCCGCCCGGTGCGCCACCACCCGTCCGGCCGGTACCAGGCCAGCTCGTGGCGGGTGCCGGGGTAGGGCTCTCCCTCGGGAGCGTCGATGGTCTGCCGCCCCGGGTAGAGGGCGGCCGGGTACTGCGCCCGCCAGGACTCCACGGTCGTCGGGTGGCCGAGCGCCCGCAGCCGGTGCGCCAGCTCGGTGGTGTGCCTGGCGCCGCCGCCCTTGTACGGGTGCGCGGGCCCCACGAGCGCGACCCGGGCCACAGCGCTCACGCGCCCTCCCGGGAGCGCACGATCAGGTCGGCCAGCAGCCCGATCGCCGCGATGATCAGGCCGGTCATGAGGATCATGACGGTGTTGTTGGGGACGTACAGCGGGTGGCGCACCTGGTCGAAGACGAACTTGGCCGCGCCGAGGCCGAGCAGCGCCAGGGCGGGCGGCATCATCACCTTGAGCGGGTTGAAGTACATCACCATGCGCAGCACCTGGAGGATGTACCGGTAGGCGTCGCTGACGAAGTGGAACTTGGACCTGCCCGCCCGCTTGGCGTACTCGATGGGCACGTACATGACGGGGTGCTGGTTGGACAGGAAGGCCAGGGTGATGGTGGTGACGCAGGAGAACCCGGGCGGCAGCAGCTTCAGGTAGGGGCGGGCGACGTCGCGCCGGAACACGCGCAGCCCGGAGTTGAGGTCGGGGATCCGCGTGTTGGTGAGGTTCTCGGCGATCTTGCGGATGACCCACTTGGCGGGCACCCGCAGCGCCTTGTGGCTGCCCATCTCCTGGCTCCGCGCACCCACGACCTGGTCGGTCCCGGGGTCGGCGTCGAGCATGGCGACCAGTTCGGGGATGCGCTCGTTGGGGTAGCTCATGTCCGCGTCGGTCCACACGACGAACTCGCCGCGCGCCCGCTGGCTGCCGATCCGGCGGACGGTGCCCGACCCGCCGTTGTGCCCGAAGGCGATGACGCGCATGTGCGGGTAGAGGCCCTCCACGTCCCTCAGCCGGGCGAGGGTCTCGTCGGTGGAGGCGTCGTCCACGGCGAGCAGCTCGTAGCCGTACCCGGACCCGTCCATGGCGGAGCAGATCCGTTTGACCTCGTCGACGACGTGGGCCTCCTCGTTGTAGCAGGGCAGCACGATGGTGACGCGGACCGGCTGGTCCTGGCCGTGCTTCTGGGGGACGTCGTCGCGTGTGTCGCTCATGGTTCTTCTCAACGGGGTGCGGTCGGGTGCGGAAGGCGGGGGGACCGGCTCATCCCTCGTCGGGGAGGACGGACACCCACACGCTTCCGATGAAGGCCCAGGAACCGGTGGGCGGTTCCATGAGGGTACTCGGATCCATCCGGGCGACGACGTGGAAGGGCCGCTCGGCCTCCGTCCCGCCGCCGGCCAGCCGTTCGAGCTGCTCCCAGTCCGACGAGGCGAGCACGGCGTCGCGGTCGCGTTCGTGGATCTCGGAGACGACGCGGTCCACGTCCCGCGGGGTCGGTTCGTTCATGGCCGCGGTGGGCACGCCGCAGACGTTGCGCAGCAGCGGCATGTAGTTCCCGGCCATACCGGAGTCGACCACGACCACCGAGGCGTCCTCGGGCAGCGCCGCGCAGAGACGGTGCGTGGCGTCGACCGTGCCGACGTCCTGTCTGTAGCCCATCACTCCGTCGGCCTCGACCACCATGGTGAACGGGTCCCCCCGAACGAGGCCGGCTGCCTCCACTCTGAGCGTGCCGTTCTCCGGGGCGACGGAGACCTCCGTGGTGAACGGGTTCCACAGGACAGGGCCGGTCGACCTCACCCTGACCGTGTCGGTCGCGGTGATGACGGTCGGCACGACCAGCGCGGCCGCGGTGACGGCGGCGACCACGGCCGGGAGCGCGCGGGCGGGGAGGGTGTGCCGGTCGGAGTGGGCGGCGACGGCGCAGTAGCGGGTGAGCCAGGCCAGGAACCACACGGCGAACAGGACGAAGGCCGGGATGACCAGCGCGACCAGCCGTCTGCTGGCCCAGGGGTGGTCGGGGGTGATGGCGGGGCGCAGCAGGGTGGTGGTCACCGTCCACACCAGCAGCATGGCGGGCAGCAGCCACTGGGGGTCGCGCCGCTGGAAGAGGCGGCGCAGTACGAGTGCGACGCCGAGGGAGGCGAACAGGACGGTGGCCAGGCCCACGTACCAGCCCACCCAGTACAGGCTCATGTCGTAGTAGGTGCGGCTGCCCTCGACGGACAGGCCCTCACGCTGCTGGACGTAGGCGACCCAGCCGTCGGTGAAGTCGCTGCCGTGCCCGTAGTCGGGCCACAGCAGGGGGCGGACGGCGAGCAGCACCATGGTGAGCAGCACGAGCGCGGCCACCACGCCCGGGAGCCAGCGGACGCGTTCCACGTGCGGGATCCCGTGGCGCCACAGGGCGGCGGTGGCCACGACCGTGACCACGATGACGACGGCGCTGATCAGCAGCAGGGGGTTGAGGGAGTCGGACAGGTACTCCAGGTAGGGCAGGGACAGCCCGTACCCGGCGTACAGGCCGAGGCCCGTGCCGACGGCCACGCCGCCCAGCAGCGGCAGCGCCTGCCCGCGCCGGGCGAGCAGCAGCAGTCCGACGAACCCGACCACGGGCAGCAGGTCTCGGATCGCGTCGATGCGCACCACCAGCCCCAGGCCGAACGCCAGCCCGGCCGCGGCGGCCAGTGTGTGGGCGGACGACCAGCGGTCGGTGATCCACGTGCGCCGCACGAGTGCGTCGTAGGCCAGGACCAGTCCGCCGAGCAGGAGGATCTGGGTGACGGGCTCGCTGTAGGTGAAGCGGCTGACCCACTGCTGGGGCAGGCACGCGGCCAGGACCAGGGCGCCCAGCGGCGCCCAGCGGGCCCCGACCAGGCGGGCGGTGAGCCCCGCGAAGGTGAGCACGCCCAGCGCGCCCAGGACCGGGGTGGTCACGAGCATTCCGTCGAGCCCGCCCCACCAGTAGCCGACGGCGGTCACCAGCGGGGCCCCGGCCATGAACTGGGGCCAGATGACGTCGCCGCGCGCGTAGTGGGCCAGGCTCTGGTAGCTGAGCGAGGGGTCGTCGCCCGCGATGAGCTCCCGCTGCTGCGGGATGGGCAGGTACCCGTTCTCGGCGATCCACGCGGTGTACATGGCGTAGGAGGCCGGGTCACGGCGGATGACCAGGGCCTCGGCGTGGTAGGCGATCTGCACGGCGGCGAAGGCGACCACGACCACCAGGACGAGGACGACCGGCCACCAGGGCACGTTCTCCTCCTCCGGCGGGTCCGGGACCAGTCGGGGCACCAGCGCGCAGGCCGCGACCACGGCGGGCACGCCGAGGACGGCGGCCACCAGCGGGGTGAGGGACCCCAGGGCCAGGAGGGGGAAGGCCACCAGGAGCCAGGCCGAGAGGGCGATCGCGGGGAGCGCGGTGACACGGGCGAGGAACCGTCCGGGAGGCAAGCGCATGGGACAACTGTGGCAGTTTCCGGAACACGGCGCACACAACGCGGCACCCCCGGAAGGCGTCCGCGCGCCGCCGGCCCGGGCCGGCTCCGGGGTGTGTGCGCTGGTCAGCGCCCGATGGTTTTCGCGGGGCCGGGCGACGTCACCGTTGCGTTGCCTTACGGCCCCGGTCGGGTCACCGCCGGGACACCGGTGCGTCGGCGCGGTGGCCTTCCGCGCACGCCCCGGGCATGTCCGGCGGGTACGCCCTAGAGTGGCGGTCATGTCCGAAACTCCCGCGCAGCTGTGGCGCGCCCTGGTGTCCGCCGACCCGTCCCGACCGTTCGTGACCTCCTACGACGCCTCGGGCGGCCGGGTGGAGCTGTCCCGCGCCACCTTCGACAACTGGGTGTCCAAGACCTCGAACATGTTGGTGGACGGACTCGGCTCGCAACCCGGCGACCGGGTCGTGGTCGCCCTGCCGGTGCACTGGCAGTCGCTGGTGTGGCTGGTCTCGTGCTGGTCGGTGGGCGCCGTGGCGGAGTTCGTCCGGCCGGGCGCGGACCTGCCCGAGGGGGCTCAGGTCGCGGTGGCCGACGCCGACCGCCTGGAGGCCGCCCTGGACAGCGGCGCGGACGAGGTCGTGGGCACCTCCCTGCACCCGCTCGGCCTGCCGTTGGCCGAGGTGCCGCCCATGGTGCTCGACTACTCGGTGGAGGTGCGCGGGTACGGGGACCACTTCTCGCCGTACCCGATCGACCCGGAGGCGCCCGCGCTGCGCGCTCCCGGGGTCCGGACCGGGGCGGCCCTGGCCGCCGGAGCGCGGCAGCGGGCGGACCGGTGGCGGCTGACCTCCGAGGACCGCGTGGGCCTGTTCGCCGAGCCCGGCGCCCCGATGACCCTGCTCGGCGAGGACGCGGAACTGCTGCTGGCCCCGGTCGCGGCGGGGTCCCCGGTCGTCCTGACGCCCCTGGAGTCCGCGGGCCCGGAGGAGGCGCTGAGGAGGGCCGGCATGGAGAAGGTCACCGTGGCGCTCCGCGGGGCGGGCGGACCGCCGCTCCCGGACGAGGTCCCCTTCCGGACGGTGGGACCGTCCTAGGCCGCTCGGTGGACTCGGCCCTGTGCCACCGCACAGCGAGGGCGCCGACGGGGTTCTGGAGGCCCCGCAGGTGTGCCCGTGAGGTACGAGCGGGCGCACCGTAGGGGCCGAAGGTTCCCGTACCTTCGGCGCCCGAGCACGAGGCGAAGCGCAGCGCAGCCTCAAAGACGACACAGCGAGGGCGCCGACGGGGTTCTGGAGGATTCGTAGGTGGGGCTGCGAGGAACGAGCCGCCATACCGGAGGATCCGAAGGTTCCCGTACCTTCGGCGCCCGAGCACGAGGCGAAGCGCAGCGGAGCCTCAAAGACGACACAGCGGGGGCGCCGACGGGGTTCTGGAGGCCGCGCAGGTGCGCCCGCGAGGCACGAGCGGGCGCACCGCAGGGGCCGAAGGTTCCCGTGCCTGCGGCGCACGAGCACGAGGCGAAGCGCAGCGCAGCCTCAAGGGAACACCGCCTGGGGACGCGGTCGGAGCGCTCCGGAGGCGCCCCTCCTATCCCTCCCGGTAGTAGGCGTCGAGCACGGTGCCCCCGCGGCTCTCCTCGTCGTAGGTGTAGACCTCGCGGCCCTCGACGAACACGCGCAGGGCACGGCTCATCACGTCCAGCGGGTCGCCCGACCACACGACCACGTCGCCGTCCAGGCCCGGCTTGAGGGAGCCGACCCGGTCGGAGATGCCCATGATCTCGGCGGGGTTGACCGTGAGCGCGCGGATCGCGGCCGCGGGGTCCATGCCCTCCTTGACGCACAGGGTGGCCTGGTGGACCAGGAACTCGATCGGGACGACCGGGTGGTCGGTGGTCAGGGCGACCTTGACGCCCGCCCGGTCGAGGATGCCCGGGTTGGCGAGGGTCTTGTTGTTGACCTCCACCTTGGACCGGCTGGTCATGAGCGGGCCGGTGATGACGGGGATACCGCGCTCGGCGATCTCGTCGGCCAGCAGGTGGCCCTCGGTGCAGTGGTTGATGATCAGCCGGTAGCCGAACTCGTCGGCCAGGCGCATCGCGGTGTGGATGTCGTCGGCGCGGTGCGTGTGCTGGCACCAGGGGAGTTCGCCGTCCAGGACCCTGACCAGCACCTCCAGGGTGTTGTCCCGGTCGAACGGGGTGCCCTCGGCCGACGCGTGCTCGCGCTTGGCCTTGTAGTCCTGGGCCTTGGTGAAGGCGTCGCGGATGACCGCGGCCACGCCCTGGCGGGTGGAGGGGAGTTTGTCCTTGTTGCCGTACACGCGCTTGGGGTTCTCGCCCAGGGCGCTCTTGACGCTGGCCGGGTGCTTGACCAGCCGGTCCTCCATGCTGCGGCCCCAGCACTTGATGGCCACCGTCTGGCCGCCGACGGGGTTGCCCGAGCCGGGCTTGACGACGGAGCTGGTGACTCCCCCGGACAGGGCGTCGGCGAAGCCGCGGTCGGCGGGGTTGATGGCGTCCAGCGCGCGCATGCGTGCGCCGTTGGGGTCGGTCATCTCGTTGGTGTCGTCACCGGCCCAGCCGATGCCCTCCTCGTCGATGCCGATGTGGCCGTGGGCCTCCACGAAACCGGGGAGCACCCACTTGCCCGCGGCGTCGACGACGGTGGCGCCCTCGGGGACCGTGACGTCGGCGTCCGCGCCGACGGCGGTGATCCTGCCGTCGGTGACGAGGACGGTACCGCCGTCGATGGGGTCGCCGTCGACGGGTACGACGTATCCGGATGTGATCGCGATATCCATGGCGGGCAACCTAGCCCATCATCGGGTGTCCTCCCAAGGGCGGGCCCGCCCGCGGCCTAGCCCGCGGGCCAGCGGGCGGTCAGCAGCTCCGACCGCGGCGTGAGCTCCACCGCGGCGTTCTCGATGGCGTCGCGCACCATGGTGCAGCGGCCCACCTGTTCGGCTTCGGCGGTCAGGTCGCCTCCCTCGGCCGCGAACGCGTAGACCATGCTGGGCCGGTCGGCGAAGTCCATCATCCGGAAGGCGCCGCCCAGTCCCGGGTGGTGCGGGGTCTGCTCGGGGATCACGCCCATGGTGACGATGCCCGCCTCGATCAGGTCGGAGAGGAAGCCGCGCTGGGCGTTGAGCACGGCCGCTCCGCCCTGGGGGCGCTGCAACGCCGACTCGTTGAGGACCACCCGGAGCACGGGCCCGTCCGGCCCGGTCATCTCCGCGCGGTGGGCCATCTCCTCCTCCACCATCACCTCGACCATGTCCGGGGACAGGTCGGGGTGGCGCGGACGCAGGACCGCCCGCGAGTACTCGCGGGTGCGCAGGAACACCGGGAGCGCCATGGGCTGGTGCTCCCACAGGTGGGTGGCGTGGACGCCCAGTTCGCGCTGGTCGCCGAACTCGTTGGGGAAGGCCTCGGCCTGGAGGGTGATCGCCCACGCGTCGACCAGCTGGTGTTCTGTGCCCAGGGCCGTGTCCACCCGCTCGACCAGCGACCGCGCCGGCCTGCAGTGGGCACTCTCCACCTCGCGGAGCTTGTCGTCGGTCACCCCCACCGTCTTGGCGAGTTCGGCGCGCGAGAGCCCCCTGTCGGAGCGCGCACGCAGTACTCGCGCGGCGAAGGGGAGCCACATCGCGGACGGCAGTGCAGTGTTCACTCCCATAACCTCCTCCGTCGCCCGACGGGGCCGACCCCGGCACACCTTCGGGCCAGTGCCACCGACCCCGCCGCCGTTCTACGACCCTCTACCGTGCCGGGCCGCCGGTCAAGCGACGGGACGGGCACGGCGATCCGTGGTAATTCATTGACGCACCCCGAAGGAGCCGACGGCGCCGTCCGGAGCCCGGCGCGGTCCCGGCCGGTCCCCCGGCGCCCGGCTTCCATGATGCCCGAGAACGGTGCCCCGATCCCGATTGGACAGTCCCCCATGGCCCACTTCCTCCTCCTGCTCACCGTGCTGTCGCTCTGCGTCTGGGTGTACGCCCTGTTCGACGTGATCGGCTCGGCCCCCGGGTCCGTGCGGCTGCTGCCCAAACCCGCCTGGACCGTGGTCGTCCTTCTCCTGCCCAAGCTCGGGGCCCTGCTGTGGTTCGCCCTGGGCCGTCCGCACCGCGACCCGGCACCGTCCGCCCCCGCCGGCCCTCCCCCGGCCTTTCCCGAGTACGACCACCCGCGCCGGGCCCGCGCCACCACCCACGAGGAGGACGAGGAGTTCCTCCGCCGCTGCCGCGAGCGCGCGGAGGAGCAGCGCCGGCGCGCCCGGGAGGCGCAGGAGCAGAAGCGGCGGGAGCGGGGGGAACAGGACGGCGACGGGGCGGCCGAGGGCTCCGCCTGAACTCCGCGCCCGAGGGATCCGGCAGGTCCGGAGGAGCCCGGGAGGGGTCCGGACACGGGGGACCCGACGAGCGGGACGTGCCGTGTTCACGCCATGACCGAACGCGACCCTGCGGGCGGTGGTACCCGGACCGGCCGAGTACGCTGTGTGCCGCCCCGCAGCGAGTCCCCTCCCGGAAGTGAACCGATGAAGCATCTGCCCCTTTCCATGACGGCCCTCCTGGCCGGTACCGCCCTGCTCGCCACCTCCGCCTGCGGCGGTGGCACCGACGCCCGAGGCGGCTCCGAGGACGGTGCGACCGGCCCGGACCGGGCCGAGGGCTCCGAACAGGCCGGCGGCCCGGCCGACGTGGACGTCAGCGGTGTCGAGGGCGCCACCCTGCACACCAGTGAGGGCGACATCGAGGTGGAGCTGTTCCCGGAGGACGCCCCCGTCACGGTGGCCAACTTCGTGGGCCTGGCCGAGGGCGAGGGCGTGCCCAACCCGGTGACGGGCGAGGCCGGGTTCTACGACGGCACCGTGTTCCACCGGGTGATCGACGATTTCATGATCCAGGGCGGCGACCCCCAAGGCACCGGCCGCGGAGGCCCGGGCTACACCTTCGAGGACGAGCTCGGGTCCGGCCGGGAGTTCGACGAGCCGGGTGTGCTGGCCATGGCCAACAGCGGTCCGGACACCAACGGCTCGCAGTTCTTCGTCACCGTCGAGCCGACCCCGCACCTGAACGGCATGCACACGATCTTCGGGCACGTCGCGGACGAGGAGTCCATGGAGGTGGTGAACGGCATCACCGACGTGGAGACCGACGCGGGCGACCGTCCGGTACAGGACGTGGTCCTGGAGTCGGTCACCGTCCACCGCGCGGAGTAGGGGGCGGCCCTCACCGCCGGCCGCGCGCGGCGCCCGTCAGCGGCGGCGCTTGGCGCGCGCGTTCCGGGCCCGCTCCACGACCGGGCCGATCGCCTCGGCCAGCGCCGCGACGTCCTCCCTCGTGGAGGTGCGGCCCAGCGACAGGCGCAGGCTGCTCAGCGCCGTGTCGGGGTCGGCCCCCATCTCCAGCAGCACGTGGCTGGGCTGGGCCACCCCGGCCGAGCAGGCCGAGCCGGTCGAGCACGAGATGCCCTTGGCGTCGAGCAGCATCAGCAGCGCGTCGCCCTCGCAGCCGGGGAAGGACAGGTGCGAGATCCCCGGCAGCCTGTGCCCGGGGTCGCCGTTGACGACCGTGTCGGGGACCGCGGCGCGGACCCGCTCCTCCAGTTCGTCGCGAAGGTCCCTCAGGTGCTTGGCGTGCTCCTCGCGCTCGGCGACCGCCAGGTGGAGGGCCGTGGCCAGCCCGCGCAGCAGCGGCGCGGACAGGGTGCCCGAACGGATGTCGCGCTCCTGCCCGCCCCCGTGCAGGACCGCTACCGGGGCGAGGCCGCGCTCGACCAGCAGCGCCCCCGCGCCCACCGGCCCGCCGAGCTTGTGTCCGGTGACCGTCAGGGCGCTCACCCCGCTCTCGGCGAAGTCGACCGGTTCCACGCCCACGGCCTGCACGGCGTCGGTGTGGAAGGGGATGCCGTACTCGGCGGCGACGGCGGCCAGCTCGGCCACCGGCTGCACCGTGCCCACCTCGTTGTTGGCCCACATGACCGACACGAGCGCGACCGCGTCGGGGCCGGGGCCGCCCTCGATCGCCTCCCGCAGCGAGGACGGGCTCACGCGTCCCAGCGCGTCCACGGGCAGCCTCTCGTGCGTGGCGCCCTGGTGCTCGGCCATCCAGTGCGCGGGGTCGAGGGCGGCGTGGTGCTCGACGGCGCTGGTGAGGATCCTCGTCCTGCGGGGCCCGGCGTCCCCGGCGTTGCGCGCCCAGTACAGGCCCTTGACGGCGATGTTGTTCGACTCGGTGCCGCCGCCGGTGAAGACCACCTCGTGCGGGGTGCAGCCGAGCGCTCCGGCGACGCGTTCACGCGCCTCCTCGACCGTACGCCGGGCGGCGCGCCCGTGGCCGTGCAGGGACGAGGGGTTGCCGAGGCTCCCGAGCTCGGCCGCGACGTCGGCGACCACCTCGGGGCGAACATCGGTCGTGGCAGCGTGATCCAGATACACCATGGCCCCACAAGGATACGTCCGTCCCGGTCCGCCCGCGGCCCCGCGTCCCCGCTCCGCCACAGGCGCCGTCGGCGCCGCGGGGGCCGGCTCCACGGCGCCCGTCCGTCCCCGCCCGCGGGAACCCGGCTGCCGCTGTCGGCACGCAGCCCGGACGGCCTCCCGCCCGCCCCGTTCGCGGGGACCCGGCCCGCGGCGGGCCGTCCACAGGCACGCGGCCGTCCTCCTCCACCCGCCCCGGTCCCGATAACCTTGTGTCATGCCTGACTCCGCGTCCCCGCAGCCCGCCCAGCCCGCCGACCCCGCCGGATCCTCCGGCGGCCACTGGCCAGCGCCCACGGCCGAGCACCCGGTGCGCGCCCGGCTCTCCCTGCCGGGGTCCAAGTCGATGACCAACCGCGCGCTGATCCTGGCCTCGCTGTCGGAGACCCCCTGCCTGGTGCGCCGCCCCCTGGCCAGCCGGGACAGCGAACTGATGGTCGGCGCCCTGCGCGCCCTGGGCGTGGAGGTCTCCCCGGCGGGGGACTCCGGCGGGGACCTGATGGTCACCCCGGCTCCGCTGCGCGGCCCGGCCTCGGTCGACGTCGGCAACGCGGGCACGGTGATGCGGTTCGTGCCGCCCCTGGCCGCCCTGGCCTCGGGGACCGTCGACTTCGACGGCGATCCGCGTGCCCGCGAGCGGCCGGTGGGCGAGCTCCTGGGCGCCCTGCGCGCGCTGGGCGCCGACATCGACGACGGCGGCCGCGGAGCCCTGCCCGTCACCATCCACGGCACCGGCGCCGTACGCGGCGGCGAGGTGACCCTGGACGCGTCCGGCTCCTCCCAGTTCGTGTCCGCCCTGCTCCTGAGCGGCGCCCGCTTCACCGAGGGCGTGCACGTGCGCCACTCCGGACCGCCCGTGCCCTCCCAGCCGCACCTGGACATGACCGTGGAGATGCTGCGCTCGGCCGGGGTGACCGTGTCCACCGCCGAGAACTCCTGGAGGGTCGGGCCCGGACCGGTCAAGGCGGCCGACATCACCGTGGAGCCCGACCTGTCCAACGCCGCGCCCTTCCTCGCCGCGGCCCTGGTCAGCGGGGGCGAGGTGACCGTCGAGGGCTGGCCGGAGCACACCACCCAGCCCGGCGACGCGCTGCGTTCGCTGTTCACCCGCATGGGCGGCGAGGTGTCGCTGTCCCCCGACGGGCTCACCCTGCGCGGCACCGGCCGGATCGCGGGCATCGAAGCCGACCTGCGCGACGTGGGCGAGCTGACCCCCACCGTCGCCGCCGTGGCCGCGCTGGCCTCGACACCCTCCCGGCTGACCGGCATCGCCCACCTGCGGCGCCACGAGACCGACCGCATCGCCGCGCTGGCCGCCGAGATCAACCGGCTGGGCGGCGACGCCGAGGAGCTGCCCGACGGCCTGGTCATCCGTCCGAGGCCGCTGCACGGCGGGGTGTTCCACTCCTACGACGACCACCGGATGGCCACGTCCGGCGCGGTGATCGGGCTCGCGGTGCCCGGTGTGGAGGTGGAGGACATCGCCACCACGCGCAAGACCCTGCCCGACTTCCCGGGCCTGTGGGCGGAGGCACTGGCATGAGCCGCACACAGGGCGGAGGGCGCCACCTGGACGAGGACGACATCCGCGTGCGTGCCCGGGGCGGTTCCCGGCCCCGCACCCGCAACCGGCCCAAGCACGAGGACGCCGTGGAGGGCATGGTCACCGCGGTCGACCGGGGCCGGTACCGCTGCCTGGTGGGCGGCGTCCCCGTCGTGGCGATGAAGGCCCGTGAGCTCGGCCGGGGATCCATCGTCGTCGGCGACCGCGTCGACATCGTCGGCGACCTGTCCGGCAGGCCCGACACCCTGGCCCGGGTCGTGCGGGTCAGGGAGCGCGAGTCCGTACTGCGGCGCACGGCCGACGACACCGACCCGGTCGAGCGGGTGATCGTCGCCAACGCCGACCAGTTGGCGATCGTGTGCGCCCTGGCCGACCCCGCGCCGCAGCCCCGCTTCGTGGACCGCTGCCTGGTCGCCGCCTACGACGCGGGGCTCGACCCGCTCCTGTGCCTGACCAAGGCCGACCTGGCTGACCCGGACGAACTGCTGCGCGTGTACGAGCCCCTGGGCGTGCCCTACGAGGTGCTCGGCCCAGAGAGCGGTCTCGCCGGCCTGCGCGCCCGTCTGGAGGGCCGCACCACCGTGTTCGTCGGTTCCTCCGGCGTGGGCAAGTCCACCCTGGTCAACCGGCTCGTCCCGGGCACCGACCGGGCCGTGGGCCACGTCAACGCGGTCACCGGACGCGGCCGCCACACCTCCACGTCGGCCGCCGCGCTGCCGTTCGAGGACGGCTGGCTGATCGACACCCCGGGCGTGCGCAGCTTCGGCCTGGCCCACATCGCCCCGGAGGACATCGTCGAGGGCTTCCCGGACCTGGCCCGGGCCGCCGAGGACTGCCCGCCCGAGTGCTCCCACCAGCCCGACGCTCCCGACTGCGCGGTCCAGGCCGCCCTGGACCGCGAAGAGCTGGACCCGGACCGTGTGGCGTCGCTGCGCCGCCTGCTCGCCAGCCGCGAGGGCGAGACCGACGAGGTGTGAGACCGGCCGGGCGTGGGACCCGGCGGGGCACGGGCCCGCGGGCCTCAGCCGCCCGGAGACGCCTCGGGGGCCGGGTCGGCGGTACCGATGACGTGGGCCCGCCCCCAGGCGCCGAGCGGCTCCAGGGCCTCGTTCAGGGACCTGCCGAGCGCGGTCAGCGAGTACTCGACTCGGGGCGGCACCTCGCCGAAGTCCTCCCGGTACACGATCCCGTCCTCCTCGGGCGGCTACGTGTTCTACGGCGGTTCCCGGGAGGCCTTCGCCGAGCACGGGGAGGCCCTGTCCGCCGTGGCCGGGGCCGTGTTCGTCGGCGAGGGCGCCGGGCTGGCCGACCTGTACGACGTGGCCCTGCTCAGCGCGATGAACGGCGTGTTCGCCGGGGTCGCGAACGCCTTCGCCCTGGTCAGGGACGAGGACGTGCCCCTGGGGGACTTCGCCTCCCTGCTCTCCGACCGGCTCACCACCATGGTCGGCGTCGTCCACACCAGCGCCGAACGGCTGGAGAGCGGCGACCACACCACGGGCGTCGTCTCCAACCTCGCCATGCAGGCACGGGGCGGCCGGACGCTGCTGCGCACCGCCGAGGAGCAGGGGGTGAGCACCGCGCTCCCGGCCCCGTACGCGGAGCTGATGGAGCGCCGTGTGGTCCAAGGGCACGGAGACGAGGACGGCACGGGGATCATCGGCCTGCTCGCCGTGCCCTGAGGCCGGCGCGCCTCACACCTCGACGGTCCCGCCGCACCGCCAGTACCGGGTGCGGGCGCACTCCATGAAGCCCTCGTCGAGAAGCCCGCGGCGGAGCACCGACACGTTCGCGCTGAATCCGCGCAGAACCGTGTTGACCTCGGCCTCGCTGTAGCGGACCCCGGGCTCGAAGGCGCGGGCGACCTGGTCGAGCAGGACCAGCCGGGCGGAGCGGCGCACCGGGATCGCGGTGATCCGCCCGTCCGGCATGTGGGTGCGCAGCACCTCCTGGCGCTCGCGCTCCGTCAGCGGCCCCTCCGGCACGCCCGCCACCTCCTAGCGGCCGACCAGCAGCATCCCGTGCACGACCGTCTCGACCCGGCTCGCGGCCTCGTCCGGGTCGATCGGCTGCAGCGAGTACGACACCGTCAGGCGCAGGGAGACGTCGGCCGCGGCCTCGGCGTCGGACTCCGCCAGGCCGGGGTCGTGCTTGACCAGCAGGGCGGTGATGCGCTCGCCCAGGACCTCCAGGAGGGGCTCCGACCTGGTGGTGAGGACCGGGAGGAGTCCGTGGTCCCCGGTGACCACCGCGCGCAGCAGCGGGTTGTCCCGGGCGGAGAGCAGCACCAGGCGGGTGGCCCGGCTCACCGCGTGCGGCGGGTCCCCGCCCTCCTCCAGAAGGCGCACCACCCTGTCGAGCAGCGCGTTGACCTCGCGCACCACCACGGCCTGGAGCAGGCCCTCCTTGCTGCCGAACACGTTGTACAGGGTCTGGCGGGACACCTGGGCGACCGCCGCGATGTCCGCCATGCGCCGACCGGCCCATCCGCCGGAGACGACCTCGGCGTAGGCGGCGTCCATCAACCGCTCCCGCGCCGAGGCGCCCTCGGCACGGCTCTGCCCGCTCCCGGTGTCCATGTCCTCCATCCTCGCATCCGGTCCCGTGTACGGCACCCCTCGCCGGGTCCACGCCCCCGCCGCGCAACTAACGCTCTGGTCACGCGCGTGTGCCCCTTTGGCCATGTTCGTGCCCGGGACGGTAGCGTTACCCGTCATGGCGTCCTTCGACGATGATCTTCGGCTTGCCCACGTGCTCGCCGACGCTGCCGACGACCTCGCGCTCAAGCGCTTCCGCGCGCTTGACCTCGTGGTCGAGACCAAACCCGACCTCACCCCCGTCACCGAGGCCGACCGCATGGTCGAGGAGACGCTGCGCGGCGTGCTCTCCCGCGCCCGGCCCCGTGACGCCGTGGTGGGCGAGGAGTACGGCAGGACCGGCAACAGCAACCGGGTGTGGGTCATCGATCCCATCGACGGCACCAAGAACTACGTGCGCGGTGTACCGGTGTGGGCGACCCTCATCGCCCTGCTGGAGGGCGACCGCCCCGTCGTGGGCGTGGTCTCCGCCCCGGCCCTGCACCGCCGCTGGTGGGCCTCCAAGGGCGGCGGCACCTGGCAGGGCCGCAGCCTGTCGAAGGCCGCGCGCTGCTACGTCTCGAAGGTGTCGGAGCTGTCGAACGCCTCCCTGAGCTTCTCCTCGCTGACCGGTTGGGAGGAGCAGGGCCGCCTCGAGTCCTTCCTCGGGCTGACCCGCTCGGTGTGGCGCACCCGCGCCTACGGCGACTTCTGGTCGCACGTGATGGTCGCCGAGGGCGTCGTGGACGTCTCCGCCGAGCCGGAGCTGTCGCTGTGGGACGCCGCGCCGCTGCCGATCATCCTGGAGGAGGCGGGCGGGCGCGCCACCGACCTGCGCGGCGAGGGCTTCGAGGACGGCGGACCGCTCGTGTGCACCAACGGCATGGTCCACGACCAGGTGCTGACCTGGCTCAACGGCGGCCCCACCCCCCTGCGCCGGAGCTGATCCGCACCGCGTCCCGGTCCTTCCGGTTCCCTCCCCGGACCAGGGCCCACACCAGCGACCCGAAATTCCTCCGGCCGGGGTGAACCGGATCCGCGCTTCCCGGTGATAAGTCTGTTGAAACCCCGCCACCCCCGCGGGTATCCCTGTGTCACCCCCGCGGTGACCGGATCTCACAGACACCACGGGAAGGGGCCGAATGCTGCGTTCCCTCACAGCCGGGATCGTGCTGGCCTTCGCCGGTTCCCGGGCCAACGTCGCCCGGACCATCCTGTCCTGCGCGGGCATCGTCGTCGGTGTGGGCGCCCTGATCATGGTGGTCACCGCCAGCGACTTCGGCCAGCGGTTCGCCACCGCCTACAGCGAGGCCAACGCGGGCCGACCGGCGACCCTCCAGGTCAGCGTGTTCGGCCAGATCACCGACCGCGCCGCCTTCGAGGAGGACCTGGTCCGCGCGGGCGGCCAGGACGTCTCGGTCTACCACACGCCCTCCGGGGCACCGCAGATCCGCTCCGGCGGCTCGGTGGTCCCCGACGTGCAGTTCCTCGGCGTGGATCCCTCCCTGGGCGACATCCGGCGGATGAACATGGCCGAGGGCCGCTGGCTCACCGAGGCCGACACCGGGTCGCTGGCGCCGGTCATGGTCGTCAACCAGCCGCTCGCCGACGCGCTCGGCGACCTCACACAGGTCCAGGTCGGCACCGACCAGTGGCTGGACGTGCGCGTCGTCGGCGTCCTGGAGAGCTCGGCGCTGGACCTCGGCTGGTACAGCGCCTACCTCCTGCGCTCCCCCGCCTCCGAGGACCTGCTCTTCGGATCCTCCTCCGACACCGGCGGGGAGGAGGGCGACCCGTTCGCGATGCCGGGCTCCCAGACCACCTACCAGGTGCGGATCGACCCCCAGGACCCGGCGGCACAGGACCCGTGGGGAGAGGTCTTCACCGGGCGCCTGGCGTCGGCGTCGTGGCGCTGGGGTATCGAGGACCCCGAGAGCATCTCGGCCTACCGGGCGGACTACGCCGAGGAGGTCGACAGGATCATCGACTACATGTCCTGGGGCCTGATGGGCATCGCCGTCATCACCCTCGCCACCGGCCTGCTCGGCGTGCTCAACGTCGGCCTGGTCACCGTGCGCGAGCGCCGCCGTGAACTGGCCACCTACCGCGCCCTGGGCGCGAGCCGGTCCACCCTGTTCGTGGCCGTGGTCATGGAGGCGGTGGTGGTGTCGCTGGTGGCCGGGGTCATCGCCCTCGCCGGGTGCTGGGCCGCGGTGGTCGCGGGCGGCATGGTGCTGGAGCGCTTCGTGCCGCTGCCCGACGGCGTTCCCCTGAACATCCCCGCCTCCGGAGTACTCGTCGGCCTGGGCAGCGCCGCGCTGGTCGGGCTGCTGGCCGGAATCATCCCCGCGACGCGGGCACTGCGGGCGTCCGTCGTCGCCGGACTCCGGGAATAGGAGACACACACGTGAAGAAGTGGATCATCATCGGCGCGGTCCTGGTCGTGGTCCTCGGACTGGCCGGAGCCGGCTACCTGCTGGTGCCGCGCCTGGGCGGCGGGGTGGACCCGTCCTCGGGGGAGTCCGCCCTGGACACGGGCGGCACACCGGTCGAGGTGGAGATGGGCGAGGTCAGCTCCGAACTGGTGCTGGACGCCGTCGTGCGGGCCGAGCCCGGCGAGGAGGTGAAGGCCCGCAACGGGGGAACGGTCACCCACGTGTGGGTGGGCGAGGGCGCCGCGGTCGGAAACGGCGCGCCGATCGTGAACGTGAAGGTGCCCGACGGGTCGGCGCCCGCCACGGGAGAGGGCGCCGCACCCGCGACCAGGGAGATCACCCTGTACGCGCCGGCGGACGGCACGGTGTCGGGGCTGGACGTGCTGGTCGGCGACGTTCTGGAGCCCGGCGCGGTGGTGGCCTCGGTCGCCCCGGAGGAGTTCCGCGCCGTCGCCTCCATCCCGCCCAACGACCTCTACCGGTTCTACGAGGACCCCGAGGAGATCCTGCTCCAGATCGACCAGGGGCCGCCCGCCTCCGAGTGCGCGTTCCTGTCCCTGGGCTCGGTCGGGGGCGGCGGTGGCGCGGCCCCGGAGGAGGGCGGTACCGCCGGCGGCGAGACCGGCGGCGGTGGCGGCGGTGGCGGCGGCGCGGAGCTGGCCTGCCGGGTGCCCGACGGACTGAAGGTCTTCGACGGGGTCCAGGGCAAGCTGTCCGTCAGCACGGGCAAGGCGGAGAACGTCCTGGTCGTCCCGGTGACCGCCGTGCGCGGCAACGTCGACTCGGGCGAGGTCGTGGTGGTCGCCGACGACGGGACCGAGGAGACCCGCGAGGTGAAGCTCGGGATGTCCGACGGCTCGCTCGTCGAGGTCACCGAGGGGCTGAGCGTCGGCGACACGGTCCTGGACCCGGTGCCGCTCGACCCCCGCTTCGACGTCCCCGGAGGAGGCCCCGAGGAGGAGCTCCTCACCGAGGAGGGAATGGCAGTGGAGGAGGTGGACTAGGTGTCCGTCGACACAGCGGCCCCCGGGGCCGCCACGTCCCGCCCCGGTTCCGCGCCCCTGCTGGACGTGCGGGAGGTGACCCGGCACTTCACGGTGTCGGGGACCCGGATCGACGTGCTGCACGACTGCACGTTCCAGGTGGAGCGCGGCGAGGTCGTGGCGATCGTCGGCCAGTCCGGGTCGGGCAAGTCCACCCTGTTGAACCTGCTGGGCCTGCTCGACCGGCCCAGCGGCGGCACCTACACGTTCGACGGAGTGGACACCACACGTCTGGGCGAGGGGCCGCGGTCCCGCCTGCGGGGCGAGGGCGTCGGCTTCGTGTTCCAGCAGTTCCACCTGCTGGAGCGGCGGACCGCCCTGGCCAACGTCGGCGTGCCGATGGTGCTCGGCGGCGTGCCGCTGCTGCGCCGCAGGGCGCGGGCCCGCGCCCTGCTGGAGGCCGTGGGCCTGGAACACCGGCTCCACTCGCAGCCGCACCAGCTCTCCGGCGGCGAGCAGCAACGTGTGGCCCTGGCCCGGGCGCTGAGCCGGGAGCCCGCCCTGATCCTCGCCGACGAGCCCACGGGCGCCCTGGACGCCGCCAGCAGCACCATGATCATGGAGCAGCTGCTGGAGCAGGCCAGGATCCGCGACGCGGCGGTGGTCGTGGTGACCCACGACCCCAAGGTGGCCGCGCGGGCCGACCGCGTGGTGGAGCTGGTGGAGGGCCGTACCCGCTGAGCACGCGCCGTCCGGGGAACCGGGCGGCGCGCCACGGCGCACACGTGCCCGGTAGGGACGGGTCCCGGAACGCAAAAACACCGGGCGCGTAATCGCACCCGGTGTTTCCTTGGTAGCGGGGACAGGATTTGAACCTGCGACCTCTGGGTTATGAGCCCAGCGAGCTACCGAACTGCTCCACCCCGCGTTGTTGTGTCTCCTATTCTAGAGGCTTTCACCTCCGGGAGCAAATCGGCTTTCCGCTTGGAAAACCGTGGAGACTCCCCCTCGGCCAGTCGGTTTCCCCACCGGCCTGAGACCAGTCTACCAGGGCCTGAGCCCCGGTCTGACCGTGTGGACACGCCCTCTCGGGCATCTCCTTACCGAACACCACCGAAAAGGCGGAAATCGGAAAACCAACGGACCCGGGATTTCTCCCGGGTCCGGGTCTCGTAGCGGGGACAGGATTTGAACCTGCGACCTCTGGGTTATGAGCCCAGCGAGCTACCGAACTGCTCCACCCCGCGTTGTTGTGTCTCCACATTAGCGCGCTCCGGGCGAGAACCCAAATCAGCGGAGCGAGACGTGGGCCACCCGGCCGACGGGCGCGTCCCGCCCCGGACACGACGAACGGGGCGGGACCCGAAGGCCCCGCCCCGCGCAGCGCGGAGAACGAAGGACTACTCCTCGTTCATCTGCTCCTCGAGGGCTTCCAGTGCCTCCTTCAGGCGCTTGTCGGCCTCCTCGCTCGATTCCTGGGCCTCTTCCCAGGCCTCGACGGCCTCGTTGAGGGCGTCGGTGAGCTCCTGGTCACCGCCGCCTTCACCGCCTCCGCCGGCTCCGCCCTCTTCCTCCGGCGGCGGCTCCTCGGCGCCTTCCTCCGGCACCTGGGCCTCCCCGTCGAAGAGGTTGCTGAGCGCGTCCGGCAGGCTGCTGCCGATCGCGACCTCCTCACCGAAGCCGACCATGACCTGCTGCAGCAGCGGGAAGGAGGCGGCGCCGCCGCCACCGGCCTGCACGTACAGCGGCTCGACGTAGAGCAGGCCGCCCGCGAACGGCAGCGTGAGCAGGTTGCCCCGCGTCACCTCCGCGTTGGACTGCTCCAGCGGCAGCAGCACCTCGCGGACGTCCGCGTCGGCGTCGAAGGCGTTCTGCACCTGTCCGGGACCGAAGATCACCGTGCTCCGCGGCAGCTCCAGCAGCTTGAGCTGGCCGTAGTCGTCCGAGCGGGGATCGCTGTCCACCGCCATGAAGGCCGCCAGGTTCTCACGGCCGCGCGGCACGAACGTGCTGGTCAGCGAGAAGGTGGCCTCGTCCTCGCCCGGGTAGTGGATGGTCTGGCGGTAGGGCGGCTCGGGAGCCTCGGTACCGCCGGTCGGGTCGTTGGGGACCGACCAGAAGTCCTGACCTCCGTAGAAGGCGGACGCGTTCGTCACGTGGTACTCGCGCATGATCTCGCGCTGCACCTTGAACAGGTCGTCCGGGTAGCGCAGGTGGTCGACGAGCTCCTCGCTCATCTCGTCCTTCTCGGTGATGATGCCCGGGAACGAGTCCATCCACGTCCGCAGGACCGGGTCCTCCTCGTCCCAGGCGTACAGGGTGACCGAGCCGTCGTAGGCGTCGACGGTGGCCTTCACCGAGTTGCGGATGTAGTTGACCTCGTTGCCCGGCAGCGCGCCGACCTGCTGGGCCGTGCCGTCCGTGAAGGTGTCGGTCACCGCCTGGGTGAAGTCGATCGGCTTCGCGTACGGGTAGCCGTTGGACGTGGTGTAGCCGTCCACGATCCACACGATCCTGCCGTCGACGACCGCCGGGTAGGGGCGGCTGTCCATGGTCAGGAACGGGGCGACCTTCTCGACGCGCTCCACCGGGTCGCGCTCGTAGATGATGCGCGAGTCGCTGGCGATGGCGCTGTTGAGCAGGATGTTCGGTTCCTGGTACTTGATCGCGTACAGGACACGGTCGAAGAAGCTGCTCAGCTGGACGCCGCCGCTGCCCTCGTAGCGGTTGTAGGCCTGGGAGCCGCCGGCCTCGTCGGCGCCCTCACCGCCCTCGGCGGGGGCCTCCTCGGTCTGCTCCGCGCCCTGCTGGTCGGCGTCGGCCGGGGCCCGCGCCTCGTCCGGGCTCGGGCTGACCTCGGTCTCCACGGCGTCCTCGGGGGTGGGCACGTCGCCCGTGTCCTCCTCCGAGTCGAGGGGGTAGTCGTACTCCTCCTCGGCCTGGACGATGACGTAGTCGGCGCCCTCGCGGCCGTAGTAGACGCGCGGCTCGTACTCGCCGACGGCGTCGCTCAGCTCACCGCGCGGCGGGATGTTGTACTCGGTGAAGACCGGGCGGCCCTCGGCGTCGATCTGGGTGCCGGCGGCGGCGACCATGCCGTAGCCGTGGGTGTAGATCAGGTGCCGGTTGAGCCAGTTGTTCTGGTCCTCGGGCGGCCCGTCCAGCTCGCGGACGGCCACGATCGTGTCGATCAGGTTGCCGCTGGTGTCCGGGTAGCGGTCGACCTCCAGCACGTCGGGGAACTGGTAGAAGCCGCGGACCTGCTGCATCTGCTGGAAGGTCTGCGAGACCACGGAGGGGTCGACCAGGCGCACCGTGGTGCCCTGGGACTCCTCCACCAGGTCCTGCGCGCTGAGCTCGGTGGTGGCGTCGTAGGCTTGGACCTCGGCGTCGGCGATGCCGTAAGCGTTGCGCGTGTACTCGATGTTGCGCTCGATGTAGGGGCTCTCCAGGCGCTGCTCGTTCGGGTCGACCTGGAAGTTCTGCACGATCGCGGGGTAGGCGGCGCCGACCAGCACGGCGGACAGCACCAGCAGTCCGAGGCTGGCCATGGGGACCATGGTGTTCTTGAAGTAGATGTTGGCGAAGAACAGCACGGCGCAGATGACCGAGATGACCGTGAGGATCAGCAGCGCGGTCTTGACCGCGTTCACGTCGGTGTAGGAGGCGCCGAAGGTGTAGCCGCGCTCGGAGAAGACCAGTCCGTAGCGGTCCAGCCAGTAGGAGCAGGCGCGCAGCAGCACGAACACGCCCAGCAGCACCGACAGGTGCACGCGGGCGGCGGGGGTGGCGCGCTGGCCCGAGTCGTTCTGGAGGCGGACGCCGCCGTACAGGTAGTGGACGACCACCGCGGCGATGAACGCCAGGATGACCGCCGCGTACAGGTAGCCGAGCAGGACGCGCAGGAACGGGTAGACGAAGGCGAAGAACGCGACGTCCATGCCGAACTCGGGGTCGTCGACACCGAACTCGGTGCTGTTCATGAACTGGAGGTAGGAGCGCCAGTCACCGCTGGCCGCGACGCCGGCCAGTAGGGCGAGGGCGCCCACGGCGATCCAGAAGAACAGCTTGCGGTGCGGGTCGATGGACTGCCGGTAGCGGTCCAGGCCCTGCTGCTCCAGGCTCATCGGCCGGATACCGGGCCGGGAGCGGTAGGCGAAGAAGATGCTCGCGCCGACGATGACGGCCATGACCAGGCCGGACACGGCGAACAGAAGGACACGGGTCCACAGCTCGGTCACGAAGACCGAGGTGTACCCGACGGAACCGAACCACTTGTAGTCGGTCCAGAAGTTCGCGGCGAGCATCAGCACCGCGATGATGACGACCACGGTCGCTGCGACTGGCGCGAGCAACCTTGATCGGCGAGGCATACGCGCAGGTGGTGCGCCGGGCGATCGGAAGCTCACGCCTCCCCCTCGGTTGGCTTGGTAGGTGCGTTGGTGCGCGTGTGGCGCCCTATTACTGAAAACTTAAACGGTGGCTCCTGGGTTCCCGAAACCACCCTCGAACGCATGACAAGGCTGCATCGTTGGTGTATCGGAGTGGCATACGGGGTCCCGTGGTGACCCTACTGTCCGGAAACCGAGGCGGAGTGGTTTCCACATCGGTCACTATGGATAACGTGTCGAATATTCGCGAAGCCGTCATGGACCTCGAACGCCACGCCGCGGGGCAGGGCTGGGACCGACCGTTGGGGCTGTACGCCCTGGTGCCCACCGCCGAACTGCTGAAGGCCGAACCCGCGCTGGCCGAACTGCTGGGGGTCGGCTCCCCTGTGGACCCCGACGAGTTGACCCCGGTCGAGCAGGAGCAGCTGCCGGACGAAGTCCCGCTGGAGGAGGCGCTGGGACGCATCATGTGGCCCGAGGGCGTGGCCGGGTGCGCGCTGGTGATGGAGCGCCTGGTGGTGAAGGGCTCGGACGAGACCCTGGCCCCGGGCGAGGACCCGGACTCCTCCGACAAGGAGACCGAGGAGATCCGCATGGTCGCCGGGGTGCTGCGCGACGGCTCCCGGCACTGCGCGATGCGCATGCGCAGCCACGACAGCGAGTCGGAGGTGCTCAGCGGCGCGGACCTGGTGCCCGCGCTGACCTCGGCCCTGGCCCTGACCCTGGACATCGAGGAGGACCCGGAGCAGGAGAAGGACTGACCCCGTCCCCGCCGGTTCCGCTGAACGCCTGCCGACCCCTGGGGGTGTCGTTCGGGCGCCGGCGGGGTTCTGGAGGATTCGCAGGCGGGACGACAGGTACTGCGGCCGGAGGCCGTCGTTCGAGGGCGGTGGCGGGCGACGGCGTGGGCCGAGCCGTCACACCGGAGGATCCGAGGGTTCCCGCCCATAGGGCGCCCGAACACGGAAGGCACTGCGCGTAGCGTCCGTTGAGGGTGGTAGCCCGCATCGGCGCGTAGCGCCCCGGCGGGCGACGGCGGGCTGAAGCGAAGCGGAAGTCCCAGAGCAAGCACCGCCTACTCGCAGCGGGGCAGCTCGCCCTCGCCGGTGCGGATGGTCTGGAGCGCGTCCACCGCGTCGGCGAGGGTCTCGACCCGCGCCACCTCCAGCTCCCCGTATGCGGCCGACTGGGACACCTGGGAGCAGCTCTCGGCGGCCACGAGGAAGTACTCGGCCCCGTCGCGCTGGGCGCTGACCATCTTCTGCTGGACGCCGCTGACCCCGCCGACCCGGCCGTCGGCGGTGATGGTGCCGGTTCCGGCGACGTCCGCCCCGCCGGTGAGGCCCTCCTCGCTGAGCCGGTCCATGATCCCGAGCGCGAACATCATGCCCGCGCTGGGTCCGCCGATGTCGCCGACGGTGATCTCCACGTCCACGGGGAAGTCCATCCGGTCGGTGATGAGCACGCCGACCGCCGCACCGCCCGAGTCGCCCTCCTCGGTGGTGATCTCCACGTCGACGGTCTCGCCGTCCCGGTCCAGGGTGAGCTCGACCGGGTCGCCGGGCTCGCGGTCGCCGACCATCTCCACGACCGCGGAGCTGCCCACGGGGCTCCCCTGGTCACCGCCGCCCTCGGTGGGCACGGGCTCGCCGTCCACGGCCAGGATGAGGTCGCCCTCCTCCACCACGCCGTGCGCGGGCATGCCCTCGACGGTGCCGCTGACCAGGGGGACCGCCTCGTAGGCCATGCCGAGCTCGTTGAGCGCCGCGGCGGTGGCGTCGGTCTGTGAGTCGTTCATCTGCACGGTCTGCCGCTCGGTGACCTCCTCGGGCGTGCGCCCGGAGGGGAAGAGGAGCTTCTCGGGCAGGACCGCCTGGGTGGGCGAGAGCCATGCGGTGACGACGGTGAGGAAGTCGAGCCGGTGCTGGGGCCCGCCCGCGTACTGCACGGTCACCATGGACAGGGAGCCGTCGTGCTCATAACTCCGAGCGTCCTCGATCTTGATGACCGGCTCCTCCTTGACCTCTCCGAGCGTGTCCACGGTGAGGCCGGGCGCGGCCACCAGGTAGGGAACGGGGAGGAAGAGGCTGCCGACGCCGAGCCCGACGAGGAGGACGAGGGCGACAACGAGGGTCATGACACGACGAAGCATGCGCACAGCCTATTGCGGACGAAGACCTGGAGACGTCCGTCCCCGGCCCCGTCCCGGGCGGCCCCTCACGCGCCGCCCGGTCAGGGCGAGCCCACCCACTCGCTCCCGCCGTCCCCGAAGTCCTGCTGCTTCCAGATGGGCACCTGGGCCTTGAGGTCGTCGATGAGGCGGCGGCAGGCCTCGAAGGCCTCCTGCCGGTGCTCGGCGGCGGCGGCCACGACCACGGCGATGTCACCGATCTCCAACCGGCCGACGCGGTGCGCCGCGGCCATCCGCACCACCGGACGGCCCGGGACGGAGGTGTCGTCGAGCACCTTCTCCATGACGGCCCGCAACTGCTCCTCCACCGTCGGATGCGCCGTGTAGGCGAGCCGGGCGACGTCGCGGCCGTGGTCGTGGTCGCGGACGGTGCCGACGAACACGGCGGTGCCGCCCGCGCGCGGGTCGGAGACCGCGGCAAGGACCTCGTCCACCGAGAGGGGGGTGTCGCGTACGGACGCGAGAGTGATCTCTTCCACGACACGACCGTACCAATCGACGCCGCCCCGCGGTCGGCGGTCACGCTCCGCGGGTCAGACGCCCTTGCGTTTGCGCAGGTGGCGGATGGCGGCGGCGGTGCCGATGGCCGCGGCGGCGGCGCCGGCCGCGCCGGCCGCGGTGATGGTGACCTCCTTGCGGCCCAGGCTGCGGCCCACCAGGGCGGGTCTGCCGTTCCTGGACTCCAGCAGGGCCTCCAGGGCGGCCCCGTTGTCGTAGCCGGGCTTCCACCCGGCGCCGCGCAGCACCGAGCAGTCCACCACGCACGGGTAGACGAGGAACTTCAGCTCCCCCTCCGCGGCCGGGGTGATCCGGGCCTGGTGCAGGCGGCGGATGGCGCCGAAGGCCAGGTTGGCGGGGACCTCGAAGTGCTTCATCCCGGCGGCCCTTTCCACCTCGTCCTGGGGGAGGGAGCCCTCGCTGGCCACGGCGACCACGCCGTCGGGGCCGTCCACCCCGTGCATGGCGCAGAAGGCCAGGGCGCCGGCCAGGTCGTCCTCGTGGCAGAACTGCCAGTGCTGCTCGTGGCCCTTGACGGTGAGCAGGCGGGGCGCGGAGAAGTGTCGGCTGAGCAGGGTGTCGCGTCCGGGTCCCACGAGCGGCGCCGGGCGCACGACGGTCACGGTGAGGCTGGGGTGGGCGCGGCGGGCGCGCTCGGCGAGGGCCTCGATCTCGGCGAAGTCGCCCATGAGCCCCTCGCTGTTGTCGGACACACGCGGGGCGTTCTCCGCCAGCGGCACGGGGTTGTCCGGGGCCGCGCCGTAGACCATGGTGCTGGTGACGAGGATGACGCGTGGGACCCCCGAGGCCGCCGCGGCGGTGAGGACCGTCTGTGCCGCGCGGATGTTGTGCGCGCGGCGACGGTCGGGGCGGGTCTCCAGGGAGCGGTCGTCGGCGGTGTGCACGAGCACGTCGACCCCGCCGAGGCGGGAGACCAGCCCGGGGTCGCACACGTCGGCGATGCGCCACGTGACCCCGCGCAGGTCGGCGAGCTCGTCGTCGATCGCGACGATCTCCCGAGGGGTCGCGGAACCTTCCGGCGTGGCCAGGCGTTGCACGAGGAGCCGGCCCACGCCTGACGCGGCACCGGTGACAGCGATCACCCTGCCCGCGCCGTCCGGAGGGCTGTGCTCTGGGCGAACCTGGCTGCTTTCGGTATTCACTCCGGGCGACTCCCAGCTAACGTGACAGTGGAGACCAAACCTAATCCTGCCTGAGGTCTGATTGTGAGCGACCTGCCTTTCGGTTTCAGCATGCCGAACGATCCCGATGACGAGTCCGGACGCCACTCTGGCGACTCCGGCTCGGGTGCCGGCAGCGGCGGCCCGGGCGGAGGAGGATCCGGAATGCCGGACGGCTTCCCGTTCGGCGACCCGCAGCAGATGGCCAACATGCTGCGCCAGTTCGCCGACATGATGTCGGCCCAACCCGGTCCCGGAACCGGCGGCGGGAACACGTCGTCGTCCGGGGTGAACTGGGAGATGGCCAAGGACGTCGCGCGCCAGACGGTCGCCCAGGAGGGCGACCCGAGTGTGCCGGTGTCCGACTACGCCAAGGTCGAGGAGGCCCTGCGCCTCGCCGACCTGTGGCTCGACCAGGCTACCGACCTGCCCTCCGGCGTACACACCGCCCAGGCGTGGAGCCGGTCGGAGTGGATCGAGCGGACGATGGACTCGTGGGCGCAGCTGTGCGACCCGCTGACCAGCAAGACCGTCCAGTCGATGGGGCAGAACCTGCCCGAGGAGATGCAGTCCGTGGCGGGCCCGCTGCTGGGCATGATCCAGCAGATGGGCAGCATGATGGTCGGCCGCCAGGCGGGCCAGGCAGTCGGCGAGCTGTCCCGCGAGGTGGTCGGCACCGCTGACATCGGGATGCCGCTGGCCGGTGAGGGCAACGCCGCGCTGCTGCCCTCCGGTGTGGAGCGGTTCACCGAGGGCCTGGGGGTTCCCGAGGACGAGGTGCGCCTGTACCTGGCCGCGCGCGAGGCCGCCGTGCACCGGCTGTACTCGCACGTGCCGTGGCTGCGTTCGCACGTGTCCCGCCTGGTCAACGAGTACGCGGACGGGATGTCGTTCGACGTCAGCGGGCTGGAGGACCGGCTCGGCGAGATCGATCTCACCAACCCCGAGGCGCTCCAGGAGGTCCTGGGCGGGGCCGGGGGCGAGGGACTGCTCCAGCCCGAGGACACCCCGCAGCAGAAGGCGGCGCTGAACCGGCTGGAGACGGCCCTGGCGCTGATCGAGGGCTGGGTGGCCACCGTGGTCTCGTCCGCTGTGGCCGGACGGCTGCCGCAGGCGGACGCCCTGGCCGAGGCGACCCGGCGGCGCCGGGCGACCGGCGGGCCCGCCGAGCACACGTTCGCCGCGCTGGTCGGCCTGGAGCTGCGCCCGCGCCGTCTGCGCGAGGCCTCCGCCCTGTGGGCCGCGCTGGAGGAGGCGCGCGGCGTGGAGGGCAGGGACGCGGTGTGGCAGCACCCCGACCTGATGCCCACCGGCGACGACCTGGACGACCCGGACGCGTTCGTCCACGGATCCGGGGAGTTCGGCGACGCCGACTTCGACATCTCCGCGCTGACCGGGGACGTTCCCGGGCAGAGCGGGAGCGAGGGTTCCGCCGAGGAGCGGGGCTCCGGCGACGACGGTGAGGACGACGGGCCCGGAGACGGCCGGGGAGGGGACGCGTAGGTGTCGCTGCACGCGGACGCCCGGGCGGTGCTGGGCGCGTGGACGGCGCCCGACGCCCGGCAGGAGGAGCTGCGCCGTTTCTACCTTGAGCACCTGGAGGCGCACGAGGACGGGATGTGGCGTGGCTGCCTGCCCGGCCACGTGACGGCGAGCACGGTGATCGTGTCCTCCGACGGCTCGCGGGCGGTCCTCACCCTGCACCGGATCCACCGGATGTGGTTGCAGACCGGCGGTCACTGCGAGCCCGGGGACGCCACCCTGGCCGCGGCCGCCCTGCGCGAGGCCACCGAGGAGTCGGGGATCAGGGGGATCACGCTGCTCCCCCGGCCGGTCCGGCTGGACAGCCACCCCGTGCCCTGCGGCGGCGGGAGCCTCCACCTGGACGTGCAGTACGCGGCGGTCGCCCCGGAGGACGCCGTACTGGTGCGCGACCCCGACGAGTCGGCCGACCTGGGCTGGTTCCCGGTCGACGACCTGCCCGAGCCCTCCGACGACGCGTGCCGTGCCCTGGTCCGCGCCGCCGCCGAGGCGGCCTCCGCGCACCGTGGGGCCGTCTGGGCCGCCGAGAACTGAACCATCCCCCACGAGGGGAGCGGCGGTGTCCGCGGCACCGGACGACCGGGGGCGAGGGGCGCCCGCTCACTCGGTGACGCGGATCTCCACCCTCCGGTTGCGCTCCCGGCCCTCCGGGTTGTCCTCGCCGTCGATCCCGTCGGGGGCGACGGGGTCGGCGCTGCCGTGCCCCTTCGCCTCGAAGAGGCCAGCAGGGCGAGTGCGCCCGCGGCGGCGAGGAGGGCGGCGTGGGGCGCGTTAGTTGTCCTCATGTCCGGTGGGGCGTCGGCACGCCCCGTGTGGCCTGGTCACACGCCCGAATCCCCGGTCGACGATCCGCCCGGGTCCTCCTACGTGGGCGCGGAGCCGGCCCGTCGCCCCCACCCGGGCCGGATCCCGCGGCCCCATGGCGGGCGGCGGCCCCGCCGGGGCTCTCCGGCGGGGCCGTCCGCTCCGGGTCAGCCGCAGTTGGTCTCGTAGCGCTCGGTGGCCTGGTTTCCGATCAGCCCGCGCCAGTCGACGCAGGAGCCGCTCGCGTACACGTACACCGGCCCGGCGTAGTAGCCGTACTCACCGGTGTCCGACTTGTAGGAATCCGGGTCTCCCGAACGGCGCAGACCCGCGCTCATCGGCATGTCGAAGCCGGGGTCGGTGCGGACGGTGACCACGCAGTTGTAGCCGTTGGAGCTGTTGTAGGTCAGGTAGACGGTGCCCAGGTCGAAGCGGACCGGTGCGGAGTTGACCACCGAGTAGCCCGAGCCGCAGGCGCCGTTGTAGGCGGCCGCGCTGGCGGGGGAGGCCGCGACCACACCGGCGGCCAGAAGCATCACGGTCGCGGCGGCGGTCGCCAGGGTCTTCCTGAGTGTCCTCATGGGGGTGTCCATTCCAGTGGGGTGGGGGCCGGGGCCCTTGTGACCGCAGAAAAGTACCCCAGAACACGCGGGAAAATGAGAGCGATAAAGGCGAAAAAAGCCTTTTGTCCCTGTCCGCATCGGCGACGGCGCCCCCGACCCTTCCGGTGATCGGACGATCCGGCAGCTCGGGGTGCCGACGAGGGGTCCGGCCGGGCCGGCCCCCGGTTTCCCCGGTGCACGGAGCGGGGCCGAAACGGCGTGCGGCTCCCCTTCCGGTTCCGTGGAGCGGCTCCGCGCCGGCGGCCCCAGCTCTCCTCCCGCCGTCCGTGTCCCCGCCCTGGGGACGGGCCACCGTTCACTCCTCGAAGGCGACCTCGGCCGTGTCGAGCTCCTCGTCGTCCTCCTCGGCGGAGGGGTCGCAGGCCTCGCCGCGCGAGGCGGCGCTGAAGCCCTCCAGGTACCCGCGGGCGCGCTCGGCCTTGGGGTAGCGGCGCACCAGGTTCCAGAACTCCCGGCCGTGGTGCGGGATGAACAGGTGCGCGAGTTCGTGGATGAGGACGTAGTCGACCACCCAGGAGGGCATCCCGGCGACGCGGCGGGAGATGCGGATCGTGCCGGTCTCGGGGGTGCACGAGCCCCAGCGGGAGTTCTGGTTGTCCACCCAGCGCACGCTGTCGGGGAGTTCGGTGCCGCCGAGGTAGCGCCGGGCCAGCTCCAGCGCGCGCTCGTGGAGTTCGCGGTCGCCGGGGTGGCGCCGCCCCTCGCGGGCCTCCAGCCGTTGCAGCATGCGGCCCACCCAGCGCTTTTCCTCAGCGCGGGAGAACGTCGCGGGCACGAGGACGACCGTGGTGTCCCCGTCCCTGTAGGCCGACACCGTGCGTCGACGACGAGGACTGCGTCGTACCTCGACTTTGGTGTTCGAGGGCACGAACTTTACGGTAGCCGAGCGAGGCGCTCCCGCACAGGTGTACCTTGCCCGGTTATGTCCCGGGTTTCACCGGATTCCTGATTCGCGGAACGTGGCCGAAAAATCCGGCCCCGTAGCACATTCCGCTCTGACCAGCACCGTTTTTCGGCTGTGGGACGGGACACCACGAGGGTTTTCGAAGCTTTCTTTTTATCATATAGATACACAAAAGAGGCCGAACGGTTACCCCCCAGGAGGTTCCGTCCGGCCTCGGATCGGCTCGGGACGACGGGCGTCCCGTCACTCCACCGCGCGGCGCGACGTCAACACAGACGTGACCACGCGATTTCCATGAGCGCCAGTTCCATCCTGCGCTCCTCGCGCTGGCGGGCGCGCACCTGTCGGGCGGTGAGCTTCCTCTGCTGCACGTACCGCGTCTCGACGTCTCTCTGCTCGACCACGCGAATGAGGTTCAACATCGTCATCTTCTTCGGTCCTCTGAGGTCTGTGTGGTTCGGGAGGTCTTCTGTCCGGGCTCTGTCAGGCCGCGACCGGGGCGGGGTTCTTCCGGGGGCGGCCCCTGGGGCGCTTGCGCGCCACCACCTGTCCGGAGACGAGCAACTGCCCGCCCCAGACGCCCCACGGCTCCCGGCGCTCCAGCGCGTCGGCCAGGCACTGCTCCCGGACGGGGCACGCGCCGCAGACGGCCTTGGCCGCCTCGACGTCGGCGGGAGCCTCCGCGAAGAACAGGTCGGGCTCCAGGCGGCAGGGAACCTCGGTGTCGGACAGCCAGGGCGTTTCCAGGACCGACGCAAGCATCGGTGCCCTCCAAGATCTTTGATCGTTTCGTACAACGCGGTCGGTGATGGGTCACCGGAACCGATCCGGTGAGGGACCTGGACTTGCGATGCCGCCGGCCTTCCCTCGTCCCTGGGGGACGAGGAAACGGACGGAGATACAAAGAAGGCCGCGGCCCCTGTGTCGGGGTCCGCGGCCACGGTCGAAACTCTCGGCCTGTCCTGCTCTAGGCCGGAATTCTCCGTGGACACTCCCCCGGTACGCCATAGCGGCGCTGGGTGGCTTCTGCGTGCTTCGACATGGGCTCGCCCCAGCCAAGGGCCAGCTCGGACTCAGCGGGCACACCACTGCCGTGACCGGTCCGCTCGAGCCGGGACCCCAGCAGCGGGAGACGGAAGCCGAGGCCTCCGAACCCACCGGTGGTGCCGTTGCCGACGCCGGTACCGGTGGCGGTGCACTCGCCGGACGAGGCGAGGGCGCGCACGCGACCGCCCAGGGCGATGCCCGGAACAGCCGTCAGGGACAGTCGACGCGACGGCATGGCAGAGCCAGCGATGAAGCCGATGGTTTCCGTGATGCTGGTCATTTGATCGGGCACCTCCTTCACGGTCGGGCGACGGGAATCTTTCACCCTCGCCGGGAGCGGTCATTGCGACGGTGTACAGACTATGACCGCCCCGCTGAAGAGAGCAACCTATTTTCGACCTGCGAAAACGTCCGCATCCGGCCACGTGTCCACGGGAATGGGGCGGTCTCTGGGAGCGTTTCCATCCGGCCGTCCGGCCCCGCCGCGCACACGAGGCCCTGGTCACCACCGGTGACCAGGGCCTCGTGTGCGGCCGGGAGCGCGTGTGCCGGGCACGCCTCGCCGGGGCGTACCCCGCTAGAGCGAGCCGGGCAGGGCGTCGGACCAGCCCTCGGCGTCCACCACGCGGATCAGCCCCTCCTGCATCACCGAGCACACGAGGTCCCCGTCGCGCGTGTACACCAGGCCCCGCGCCAGCCCGCGCGCGCCCTGCGCGGTCGGGGCCTCCTGTGCGTACAGCAGCCACTCGTCGGCGCGGAAGGGCCGGTGGAACCACATCGCGTGGTCGAGGCTGGCCATGGAGATGCCCGCGAAGGACCGGCCGTGCCGCAGCAGCACGGTGTCCAGCAGGGTCATGTCCGAGGCGTAGGTCATCAGGCACACCTGGGTGAGCCGATCGTCGGGCAGCTTGCCGTTCACCTTCAGCCACACCGGGTTGGTCTCGGTGCGCAGGCTCGGGTCGCGCTCGGCCTCGTAGGACATCGGACCCACCGGGCGCAGCTCGATGGGGTGCCAGCGCACGAATCCGGGCACCCTTCCGAACTCGTCCTGCAGGCGTTCGCGCGTGCTCGGCAGGTCCTCGGGCGGAGGGACGTCGGGCATGGGGACCTGATGGTTCAGACCCGGCTCCTCCTTGTGGAAGGAGGCCGACAGGGTGAAGATCGGCTTGCCGTGCTGGATGGCCACCACCCGGCGGGTGGTGAACGAGCGCCCGTCGCGGACCCGGTCCACCTCGTAGACGATCGGCACCGACGGGTCGCCCGGGCGGATGAAGTACGCGTGCAGGGAGTGCACGTAGCGCTCGACCGGGACGGTGCGCCCCGCCGCGACCAGTGCCTGCCCGGCGACCTGGCCGCCGAAGACCCGCTGCGGACCCTCCTTGGGGCTGCTGCCCCGGAAGATGTTGTCCTCGATCCGCTCCAGGTCCAGCACCGTCAACAGGTCGGCGAGGGACTGTCCCCGCAACTGCGCGGCCGCGCGATCACTCATCCGCTGCTTCCTCCCCGTTCTTCTCCACCGGTTCGCCCGTGACGTCCGCCGGTTCGGCGCCGGACACCAGCGCGAGTACCGCATCACCGTAGCGATCGAGTTTCACCGCGCCGACACCGGACACGGCCGAGAGCTGGGTGAGGCTCGTGGGCTCCTGCTCGGCGATGGCCTGGAGGGTCGCGTCGGTGAAGATCACGTAGGCGGGCACCTTCTGCTCCTGTGCGCTCTCGCGGCGCCAGTCGCGCAGCCGCTCCAGCAGGGCCTCGTCGTAGCTGGACGGGCAGTCCAGGCAGCGCCCCAGCTTGCGCTCGGCCGCGTCGGCGAGGGTGTTGCCGCACACCCGGCAGCGGGCCACGCCGCCCTTGCGGCGCTCGGCGCGCCGGGAGGAGGTGGACGGGGAGGCGGGCCGCAGCCCGTCCAGGAACCGGGAGGGCTTGCGGGTCCTCCTGCCGCCGGGTGAGCGGGCCAGGGACCACGACATCATCAGGCGCTCGCGGGCCCGGGTGACACCCACGTAGAACAGGCGGCGCTCCTCCTCCACCTGCTCGTCGGTCTCGGCGTAGATGATCGGCATCATGCCCTCGGTGAGGCCGACCAGGAAGACGGCGTCCCACTCCAGGCCCTTGGCCGAGTGCAGGGAGGCGATGGTGACGCCCTCGAAGCCGGGCGCGTGCTCGGTGGCCATGCGCGTGTCCAGCTCCTCCACGAAGTCGGCCATGGTCACCGGGCCGCCGTCGGGACGCGGCTTGGCCGCCATGTCCTCGGCCAGCTGGGCGAGCGCGGACAGCGACTCCCAGCGCTCGCGGGCCTGGCGGCCCTCGGGCGCGCTCTCGGTCAGGCCGAGCTGTCCGAGCAGTTGGCGGACCGTGCGCACCAGGGGGTCGGCCTCCTCCCCCGCGGCGCCGTGCCGGGCACCGCGCAGGGTGTGCACGGCCTGCTTGATCTCGGGGCGCTCGAAGAAGCGGGTGGTGCCGCGCATGGTGAACGGCACGCCCTCGTCGGTCAGGGCCTGCTCGTAGGCGGCCGACTGGCCGTTGGTGCGCACCAGCACCGCGATCTCGCTGGCCGGGGTGCCGCCCTCCATCAGGACGCTGATCTTGCGGGCGACCCCGGTGGCCTCGGCGGGCTCGTCCTCGTACTCCTGGTACATCGGGTCGGGTCCGTCCGGGCGCTGCGCCTGGAGGGTCAGGTGCCGGGCGGAGGTGGTGCCGCGCGCCTGGGCGATGACGTGGTTGGCCACCCGCACCACCTGCGGGGTGGAGCGGTAGTCGCGCACCAGCTCGACCATGGTGGCGTGCGGGTAGCGGGCGGCGAACCCGGTCAGGTAGCCGGGGGTGGCGCCCGCGAAGGAGTAGATGGTCTGGCTGGGGTCTCCCACCACGCACAGGTCGTCGCGGTCGCCCAGCCAGGCGTCCAACAGGAGCCGCTGGAGCGGGTTGACGTCCTGGAACTCGTCGACGACGAAGTACCGGTACTGGTCGCGCACGCGCTGGGCGATGGCCGGATACTCGTTGATCATGCCCGCGGTGAGTTCGAGCATCGACTCGAAGTCGAGCAGGTTGTGCTCGCGGCGCAGGTCCTCGTAGGCCTCGAAGACGCGGGCCACCTCGCCCGCGGGCATCGGGGGCTGGCGGCTCGCCTTGACCACGGCCTTGTCGTAGTCGGTGGGACGCACCTGGGTGACCTTGGCCCACTCGATCTCGCTGGCGAGGTCGCGCAGGCCGGCGCGGTCGGGTTGCAGGCCGACCGAGTGGGCGGCGCGGGAGACGGCCTGGATCTTGCTCTCGACGAGGGTGGGCTTCTCACCGCCGACGACCTGCGGCCAGAAGAAGGACAGCTGCCGCAGGGCGGCGGCGTGGAAGGTGCGGGCCTGCACGCGGGGCGCGCCCAGACCGCGCAGACGGCCGCGCATCTCGCCGGCGGCGCGTGCGGTGAAGGTGACCGCGAGAACCTGTTGTTCGGACACCACCCCGCTGGCGACCGCGTACGCGATGCGGTGGGTGATGGCACGGGTCTTCCCTGTTCCGGCACCGGCCAGGATGCACACGGGGCCGCGCAGGGCGCGCGCCGCCTGGGTCTGCTCCGGGTCCAGTCCCTCCAGGACGCGGTCGGGGTCCATGGTGCTCCTGCATCGGGTCGGGGCGGATGGGTCTGGCGTCCCAGTCTCTCAAGTATCAGCCGTGCCGGGGAGCGGATCGGCCCCCGTGCTCCGGAGGACCGCTGGTCACGCGGCGCGCCGGACATTCCAGAACCAGTTGGGCTTGTGAGGCGTCCCACGTTGTGTCGCGCGGTCACGGGAAGCGGTCCGGCCCCCTCGGTGTTGAGATGACCGGACGCAACCACCGACCGTAGACGTAGGAAGGGCGTGAGCGAGATGACGAGCGCTGACACCGGACAGTTCACGATGTACACCACCCCGTGGTGCGGGTACTGCAAACGGCTCAAGAGCCAGCTCTCCCGCGAGGGGATCACCGGCCACGAGGTGAACATCGAGGAGCACCCGGAAGCCGCTGAACTCGTGATGAAGGCCAACGGAGGGAACCAGACGGTTCCGACGCTGGTCTTCGGCGACGGATCGGCGATGACCAACCCGTCTCTCGCTCAGGTGAAGCAGAAACTGGCCGAGCTGTCGTAGGACGCACGCGGGCCGCCGGTCGCCTCCCCTCCGGGGGACGCGGCCGCCGCCCCCGTCATGGGGCCCGCCTCCGGCGTGCACCTCCGACGGCACTCGGGCTTTGGAGGCTCGGACGATGACGACGGGGAGTGCGGAGTTGGGGGAGGACATGAGGCCTCATGACACGGTGGTCACCGGCACGGTGGACTTCGGCGTGGTCCGCCGCACCCCGACGGGGTGGCGGGTGGACGGCGGCGAGGAGGTGCCCGACCTGGTGAGCGCGATGGTCCTGGCGGACCTGCTGTCCCGGGAGTCGGGGGCCCGGCTCCCGCGCGCGCAGGCGCCCGGCCGCGCCCCCGAGGGGGCGTCCGAGGTCGAGCGGCTGCGGCACACCATCGCGCAGCTGGAGCACGCCCTGCACTCGCGTGTGGTGGTGGAGCAGGCGATCGGGGTCCTGGCGGAGCGGCACACGATGGAGCCGCGCGAGGCCTTCGAGCGGCTGCGCTCCTCGGCGCGCTCGCGCGGCAGGAAGGTGGCCGACCTGGCGCTGGACGTGGTGGAGAGCAGCACGAGCCCCCTCACCGCCCTGCCCGACGAACTGGACGCCTCGCCCGGCCCCCGCTGAGGCGGACGCGGCCGGGCCGGGCCGGGAGGCCCGGCCGCGCGGGTCCCGTCACCAGCCGCCGGGGAGCTCGGCGCCGTACCAGTGCTCGATGAGGGTGCGGGCGATCGAGACCCGGCCGGGCAGCACGATCTCCTCGGAGTGCACGGCCTCGGCCAGCTCGGGGCGGGTGAACCAGCGGGCGACGGCGATCTCGTCGTCGGTGCGCTCGGTCTCGCCCACGGCGCGCGCGGTGTAGCCCACCATGAGGCTGCGCGGGAACGGCCAGGGCTGGGACGACAGGTAGCACGGCCGCTCGACCACGATGCCCACCTCCTCGGCGACCTCGCGGACCACGGCCTGTTCCAGCGACTCCCCCGCGTCGACGAACCCGGCCAGCACCGAGAAGCGGCGGGCGTCCCACTTGGGGTTGTTGCCGAGCAGCATCTCCTCGCGTCCGTCGCGTTCGCGGTGCACGAGCATGATCACCGCCGGGTCCATCCGGGGGTACTGCTCGCTGCCCTCCCGTTCGCACACGCGCACGTGCCCGGCGGCGGCCCCCGTGGTGGGAGAACCGCAGCGGGGACAGAAGCCGTGGGTGGCGTTCCAGTTGGCGAGGGCCACGGCCCGGGTCAGCAGGCCGGTGTCCCGGTCGCCGAGCAGGGCTCCGACCTCGCGCAGGGACGCGGGCTCGGCCTGCGGCGTGGCGGCCAGCTCCCGGGTGGAGCGCACCGCGAAGTAGACGTGCTCGCCGTCGGTGCCGAGCAGGTAGCGCTCGCCCTCGGGTGCGTCGCGGGGAGTGGTGAACACGAGTTCGCAGGTGGGACCGGTGGTGACCAGTGCCCGGGACTGCTTGGCCATGAGCGCCCGCCAGCCGTGGCTGCCGGGATCACCGCCCTCCAGGACCAGGACCCGCGCGGCGGGGTCCGCCCACGCCTCGGCCAGCCATGCGTCGTCCAGGCGCCGGTGCGAGGCGGGGTCGACGGAGAAGCGGGAAAGGGAGGGAGTCGCGTCAGCGTCCATGGGTCCTTCCGGGGTCTGCGGGGCCGCAGGGCACGGTCCCGCGCTACAGGGCCGACACCGGTGGCGGCCGCACGCCTCCGGCGGGGGCGCGCGGCCGCGTCGGTCTCCTTCCCGCCGCCCTCGGCGGGCGGGCTCCGGCGCGGCCGTACGCGTCCGGTGTCACCCCAGTCCGACGGTACCGAGTTCCTCCCACAGGTAGGCGGCGCTCTCGGCGCCCTTGAGCAACAGGGGGACCTCCACCTTCTCGTTGGGGGCGTGGATGCGGTCCTCGTCCAGGCCGACGGCGACGAACACCAGCGGGGCTTCGAGGATGTCGGCGATGTCGGCCTCGGGTCCGCTGCCGCCCTCGCGGGTGAACAGGACCTGGGTGCCGAAGGCGCGCTCCATGGACGCACGGGCCGCCTTCAGCGCGGTGGAGGACAGGTCGGAGGCGCAGGCGCGCACGCCGGGGCCGCTGAACTCCGTCTCGGCGCGCAGGCCGGCGGGGGTGGCCGCCTCCACGTAGGCGCGGACGCGCTCCTGCACGTGCAGCGGCTCCTGGCCGGGGACCAGGCGGAAGCTGACCTTGGCGTGCGCGGAGCGGGGGACGATCGTCTTGCCGCCCGAGCCGGTGTGGCCGCCCCACATGCCGTTGATCTCGGCGGTCGGGCGCAGCCAGATCCGCTCCAGCGTGGTGTGTCCCTTCTCACCCCAGGTGGCGGTGGAGGCGGCGGTGGCCAGCCACTCGCGCTCGTCGAAGGGCAGTTGGGCGATGAGGTCGCGTTCGGCCTGATCGGCCTCGACCACCCCGTCGTAGAACCCCGGGACGGCGACGCGGTCGTCCTCGTCGTGCAGGCCGGACAGCAGGTCGCTCATGGCCTTGAGCGGGTTGGGGACCGCGCCGCCGAAGGATCCGCTGTGCAGGTCGCGCTCGGGGCCGTACAGGCTGATCTCGGCGTCGGTGACGCCGCGCATGCCCACGCACATGGACGGGGTGTCGGCCGCCCACATGGTGGTGTCGGAGATGACGGCGACGTCGCAGGCCAGGCGGTCCCTGTTGGCCCGCATCAGCTCGGCGAAGTGCACCGACCCCGACTCCTCCTCACCCTCCACGAGCAGCTTGACCGTGACCGGCGGCGCGTCGGCTCCGGAGGCGGCCAGGGCGGCGCTCACGCCGAGGGCGTGGAAGAGCACCTGCCCCTTGTCGTCGGAGGCGCCGCGCGCGTGCAGGGAGGTGCCGCGCTCGGTGGGCATGAACGGGTCGGTCTCCCACTCGGAGACCGGGTCGACCGGCTGGACGTCGTGGTGGCCGTAGACGAGCACGGTGGGGGCGGCGGGGTCGGCGGCGGGCCACTCGGCGAACACGGCGGGCAGGCCGGGGGTCTCCCACACCTCGACGGTGGGGAAGCCGGTGGCGGTGAGGTGGTCCGCGAGCCACCGCGCGGACCGGCGCACGTCGCCGTGGTGCGCGGGGTCGGCGGAGATCGATGGGATCTCCAGCCACTCCTTGAGGGAGGAGACGAACTCGTCCCGGTGTGCCTCGATGTAGGCGCGTGCGTCCATATGACCCGTCCTTCCTCGACGTCCTTGTCGGAATTGAGCCTAGAACCTGGACGAACCGTCGAGGACATCGTGTCCGTCGCAGACGGATGACGTGGGCGGGGAACCCTTCCGGCCGCGGGACACTCGAAGGGCATGGGGCGGGACCCGCCCGCCCGCCGACGAGAGGACTCCCCGTGGACACCGTTCCCGCCGCCCCGATCACCGAGAGGTTCGGACGGCTCTTCGACACGCTCGACTCCGACCACGACGGTTTCGTGACCTGGGCCGACTACCGGCGACTCGTGGATCGCTACGTCCACGGGTACGGGCTGGACCCGCAGGAGCGCCGGGCACAGGCGATCGGGGCGTCGTACCAGATGCTCTGGCAGGAACTGCTGCGCCACTCGGGCGTGGAGGGTGAGCGCCTGGAGCGGGAGGAGTTCGTCGGGGCCATGCACGCGGCGTCGGAGGACCGGAGCCGGTTCAACGCCGCGGAGGGCGTGGCCGAGGCGGTGTTCGACCTGCTCGACACCGACGGCGACGACCGGATCAGCCGCGAGGAGTTCCTGCGGTACGCGAACGCCCTCGGCGCGGAGGCCGCCGACGCCGAGCAGCGGTTCGCTGGGGTGGACACCGACCAGGACGGGTTCATCAGCCGCCAGGAGTTCGTGCTCTCGGCGCGGGAGTACCTGTTCGGGGACGACACCCGGTCCCCGGGCGGCTTCGTCTTCGGGGTGCTCTGACCCGGTCCCCCGGACATCGGCCTGACCGGACACGGTCGACGCGGAAGGCGGGGAGGGGCGCTGGTGGGGGCACCAGCGCCCCTCCCCGCCACCTGAGCCCCTGACGTGCCCCTCTTCACATCGTCACCGGCCCGCGCTAACATACAACCAAATGGTTGTAGGAGATCTGACCGACGAGTCGGTGGACCGGCTGTTCCACGCCCTGGCCGACAACACCCGCCGCGACATCCTCCGGCGTTCCGTCGAGGGGAGGCTGTCCGTGTCGCGGCTGGCCGAGCTCTACCCGATGAGCTTCGCCGCCGTGCAGAAGCACGTCGCGGTGCTGGAGCGGGCCGGCCTGGTCACCAAGGAGCGGCACGGACGGGAGCAGCTCGTGCGCACCGAGCCGGACGCCGTGCACCGGGCACGGCGGGCCCTCGACCAGATCGAGGCCCTCTGGCGGGGACGGGTGGACCGTATGGCCGACCTGCTCGCCCGGGCTCCCGAGGCGGGGGCCGACGAACCGGTACAAGGGGAGGACCGATGAGCGTCACCAGCATCGACAAGGACTTCGAGAACCTGACCCTGACCCTGGTCGCCGACTTCTCCGCACCGGTCGAGGGGGTGTGGCGGCTGTGGGCCGACCCGCGGCGGCTGGAGCAGTGGTGGGGCCCGCCCTCCTACCCGGCGACCGTGGAGGAGCACGACCTCTCCCCCGGCGGCGGCGTCACCTACTTCATGACCGGCCCCGAGGGCGACAGGCACCACGGCTGGTGGAGGGTCGTGTCGGCCGACCCGCCGACCTCCCTGGAGTTCGTCGACGGCTTCTCGGACCAGGACGGCAACCCGTCCGCCGACATGCCCAGCACCACGGCGCGGGTGGAGATCACCGAGCACGGCGACGGGACCCGGATGGTGCTGCGCTCGGTCTTCGCGTCGCTGGAGCAGATGGAACAGCTCGCGAGGATGGGCATGGTGGAGGGCCTGGAGCAGTCGGTCGGGCAGATGGACGCCCTGCTCGCCGAGTAGGGATGCTCCTCGGGCGCCCACGGCGGAGAGGCTCCTCGGGCGCCCGAACCGGCCCCGGCGCCGACCCCGTTCACACGACGGGCACCGGGCGGGCGCCGGACGGCGGGCGCGTGTGCGCCACGCACGTCCTGGCACCGGCGCCCCGGCCTCACCCGGGTTCGGGGACGGCCTCGATGAGCGCGGCCAGGCCCTCGGCGTCGAGCAGGTCCGTGGGACGCACGGTCAGCCCGTCGCGCACGTAGTGGAAGGCGGCGCGCACCTCCTCCAGCGCCACCCCCGCCAGGTCCGCCCAGGCCAGGCGGTAGGCGGCCAGCTGCACGCCCACGGCGCGGCGCTCGGCGTCGCCGGAGGGCGGACGGCCGGTCTTCCAGTCCACCACGTCGTAGCGGCCCGTCCCGGGGTCGTGGAAGACCGCGTCCATGCGGCCCCGGATCAGCCGGTCGCCGATGACCGTCTCGAAGGGCACCTCCACCTCCACCGGGACGCGTGGGCCCCACTCGCTCTCCTCGAAGCGGCTCTGGAGCTCGGCGAGGTCCTCGTCCTCCCCCGCGGTCTCGTCCGCGGCTCCGGGCAGCTCGTCCAGCAGGGTGGCCCGCTGGCCGAACCGCTGCTCCAGCCAGGTGTGGAAGGCGGTGCCGCGCCGGGTGTGCGGTGCGGGCGGGCGGGGCAGCGGACGACGGATCTGCCGGGCCAGGGCGGAGGGGTCGCGTGCCAGCCACACCATGGACGACACCGACAGGTGGCCGGGCAGCTCGACCTGGACGGTCCTCTCCCCGGGGCCGGCCTCCTCGGCCTGCCGGTGGGCGAGCAGCAGCTCGGTGTCGCGCTCCCAGCCCTGGAGGCGGCGGCTCAGCCTGGGCGGCGGCGCGGCCCCCTCCTCCTCGGGGTCGGTCTCCCCCGCGAGCAGGCGGGCACGGGCGCGCTCGACCATGTCGGCACCGGCGAGGATCCCGGCGCGCCGGCCGGCGGACCCGTCCGCGGCGGGGTCGGCGCCCTCCTCGGGCGGCCACACGGCCGTGTCGCCCTCTCCCTCCTCGTAGGGGTTGTCGTCGGGGTCGGGCCGGGGGTCCCAGCGCTCGACCCTCCTGGGACCACGGCCGCTGTCGCCGCAGGCCCGCCGGACCTCCTCCAGGAACTGCGAGGGCCCGCGCTCGCTCGCGGCGTCGCGCCCCCACCAGTGGCCGGTGCACAGCAGGGCGAAGGAGGCACGGGTGACGGCGACGTAGGCCAGGCGCCGCTCCTCCAGCAGGTGGCGTTCCTGCTCGGCCTCCTTGAACTCGTCGATGCCCTTCTTGTCCACCGACAGGAGCTCGGGCAGGTTCCGCCGGTCTCCGCGCAGCCGGTAGGGCAGCAGGTGCTCGCCCTTGATCCACATGTCGCCCTCGGACAGGGTCGTGGGGAACAGCGGGGAGTACCTGCCGCCGCTGATCCCGGGCACGACCACCACGGGCCACTGGAGCCCCTTGGAGGCGTGCATGGTCATGAGCTTGACGGTGTCGTTGCCGCTGACGCGCTCGCCCGGGGCCAGACCGCTCTCCCGCTCCGCCGCGGCCCTGAGGTAGCTGAGGAAGCTGCCCAGCGTGGGGTCCTCGCTGCTGCCCGTGAAGCGGACCGCGTGGTCGACGAACGCGTCCAGGTCCGCGCGCGCGGACAGGGGGTCGCGGTGGACGCGGGCGCCCACCTCGATGTCCAGGCCGAGCATCCGCTCGGTCTCGGTGATCAGGTCGGGCAGCGGCTGCCCGACGAGCTTGCGCAGGGTGCGCAGCTCCTCGGCGAGGCGGCCGAGCCGTTCGCGGGCGGCCTCGGAGTAGTTCTCGGCCGGGCCCGGGTCGTCCAGGGCGTCCACCAGGCTGCCGCTCTCGGCGGTCAGGTCGAGGACGGTGCGGCGCAGGACGTCGTCCTCGGGCTCCTCGCCGGGGTCGGGCGAGGTGAGGTCGCGCCGGGTGTGGCGGGCCAGTTCCGCGGCGCGTGCGCCGAGCGCGGCGAGGTCGCGCGGCCCGATCCGCCAGCGCGGGCCGGTGAGGATCCGGGCGAGCTCGTTGCCCGCCGAGGCGTCGTGGACCACGCGCAGGGTGGCGATGATGTCGCGGACCTCGGGCACCATCATGAGCCCGCCCAGGCCGACGACCTCCACGGGGATTTCGCGCGCCTCCAGGGCCTCGCGCAGCGCCGGGAACTGGGAGCGCTTGCGGCACAGCACGGCGATGTCGCCGGGGCTGATCCCGCCGTCCGCGGCGCCGCCGTGCTCTCCCGGGGGCCAGGGCAGCCCGTCCGGCGCGGTCTCGGCGCTGCCCGGCTCGCCGGGGGCGGAGCGCAGGTACTTCTCGACCTCCTCGGCGATCCAGTCGGCCTCGTCCTGCTGGCCGGTGAACAGGCCCGTGCGGACGGTGCCGCGGCCGCGCCGGGCCGGTCCGGGGTGCAGGACGGGTACCTCGGCGCTCTCGGCGCGCAGGGGCTCGGAGATGTGCTTGGCGACCTCCAGGACGTGCTCGCCGTTGCGGAAGCTGGTGGCCAGGCGGCGCACGGGCGCGGCACGGCCCGGGGCGGCCGGGAAGTCGTTGGGGAAGTTGGTGAGGTTGGCGGCGACGGCCCCCCTCCAGCCGTAGATGGACTGGCAGGGGTCGCCGACGGCGGTGACCGGGTGGCCCTCGCCGAACAGGGCGCGCAGCAGCACGAGCTGGGCGTGGCTGGTGTCCTGGTACTCGTCCAGCAGGACCACGCGGAACCGCCCCCGCTCGATGAGGCCGACCTCCGGGTGGTTCTCGGCGATGCGGGCGGCCAGGGACACCTGGTCGCCGAAGTCCAGGGCCTCGCGGGCGTGCTTGGCGTGCTCGTAGCGCTCCACGAGCGGCAGGAGCTGCTCGCGGCGCAACTGGGCGTTGAGCAGGTTGCGGGTGGGCACCGTGGGCTTGCGCGGCAGGGCGTCGACGGCCGCCCGCAGCCACCGGCCGATACCGCGCACCCGCTCGGCGGTGGTGAGGTGGTCGGCGATCTGCCCGGACAGGTCCAGGACGCGGCGGGTGACGGTGTCGGCCCCGACCGTGATCAGGTCCATGGGCCCGTCGTACTCGCCGACGATCCGGGAGGCCAGCTGCCAGGCCTGGCCCGCGCTGAGCAGGCGGGAGGTGGGCTCGACGGCCTCGCGCAGGGCGTGGTCGGAGACGATGCGCCCGGCGTAGGCGTTGTAGGTGGACACGGTGGGCTCGCCGTCGAACAGCTCCTCGGGCAGCTGCTCGGTGGCGCGCAGCTGCTCCAGGCGCTTGCGCACGCGCTCGGCCAGCTCGGCGGTGGCCTTGCGGGTGAAGGTCAGGCCGAGGACCTGGTCGGGGCGCACCTGGCCGTTGGCCACCAGCCACACCACCCGGGAGGCCATGGTCTCGCTCTTGCCCGACCCCGCGCCCGCGATGACCACGCCGGGTTCCAGGGGGGCGGAGACGACCTGGGACTGCTCGGCGGTGGGCTCGGGCTGGCCGAGGAGGCGGGCGAGTTCCGAGGGGGAGAAGCGGGGATGGGGTTGGAGGTGGGGCCGGGGGTCCGGTTCGGGGTGGGGTCGGGGTTGGTGGGGGTGGGTTTCAGACATGTCTGCCCTCGTCCTGGACCGGGCAGCAGGCGCGGACGGCGCACGATCTGCAGCCCTTGTTGCGTGTGGCGGTGAAGCGGGACCCGCCCATACCGGTGGCGACCTCGCGCACCAGGGTCCCGGCCCATCCGGGGTCGGGGTCCTCGCCCAGGGGCGGCTGGGGCTGTTCCCGCGCCTTCTTGATCTTCTCGCCGACCTGTACGAGCGAGGCGCCGCCCGGCTCGGTGAGGCCGATCCTGGCGAAGGCCCCCTGGAGGACCGCCATCTGGTAGACGCCGAGCTGGGGGTGGCGGGCCAGGTCGTCGGCCTTGTTCCTGCCGGTCTTGATGTCCACGACCACGGCGCGGCCCTGGTCGTCGCGTTCGAGGCGGTCCACTCGGCCGGTGATCTCGATGCCGCCCACGTCCACCCGGAAGCCCTCCTCGGTGACGACCAGTTCGCGGTCGTTGGCCGCCTCCCAGTCGACGAGCTTGCGGACCATCGTGTCGGCGCGGTCGCGCTGGGCCCTGGACTGCCAGGGGCCGCCGAAGTCCAGGTCGGCCCAGATCTCGTCCATGCGCCCGCTGATCTCCTCGGGGGTGCTGCCCTGGGCCACCAGGACGGCGACGGCGTGCACGACGGTGCCCAGGGCCGAGGCGGAGTCCCCGGAGGAGGCTCCGGCGGCGCGTTCGAGGAGCCAGCGCAACTCGCAGTTGGTGAAGCTCTCCACCTGGGAGGGCGAGACACGGATGGTGTCCTCCTCGTCCGCCAGGGGGCGGTCGTCGGTGAAGGGGGTGAGCGCGTACCACTCCGAGGGGTCGGCGCCGCGCACGCCCTCCTCGGCCAGGCGGGCCAGGTGCAGGGCGGCGGCGTCGCGCAGCGGATCGGGGGCCCCGGGGTCGGTGACCACCGAGCGCAGGTCGGCGACGAGCGAGGGCAGGGACAGCCAGCGCAGGCCCGTGCTGACGGGCTCGGGATCGCCGACGCCCAGTTCGGTGAGGAAGCGCGAGGGGCGCTCGTCGGTGTCCTCACCGCCCACGGCGGTCACCACCAGGGTGCGGCGGGCCCGGGTCAGGGCCACGTAGAACAGGCGGCGCTCCTCGTCCAGGAGTTTGGAGGCCAGGGCCGTGCCGGAGGAGTCGGCGGAGTGCACGTCGGCGTCGACGAGCTCCTCCACGCCGAGCAGGGAGCCGCGCAGCCGCAGGTCGGGCCAGTCGCCCTCCTGGACCCCGGCGACCACGACCAGGCCCCACTCCAGGCCCTTGGAGCGGTGGGCGGTGAGGATGCGCACCGCCTCGCCCTCGGGCGCGCGCTCGGCGAGGCTGTCGCCGGGGATCTCCTGGGCGGCGAGGTCCTCCAGGAACCCGGCGGGGCTGCCGGGGGGCAGCCGGTCGCAGTAGCGGGCCGCGCTCTCGAACAGGGCGACCACGGCGTCCAGGTCGCGGTCCGCGGCGGCGCCCCGGCGGCCCCCGGCCAGGCTGTGGCGCAGCAGCCGGTCGGCGAGGCCGCTGCCGCGCCACAGCTCCCACAGGACCTGCTCGGCGTCGGCCCTCCTGGCGGACAGCTCGCGGACGGTGCGCAGCGCCTCGGCGACGCGGGTGGCGGGCGCGGCGACCTCGGGGTCGACGAGGGCGAGGTCGGCCGGGTCGAGCAGGGCGTCCACGAGCAGCCGGGAGGCGGGCCTGTAGGCGCCCGCGTCCTCCTTTCCGGAGCCGTCCCCCTCCTCCTCGGGAGCGGCGTGGGCGCGGTCCAGGTCCAGGCGGCGCAGCGCACGCACGAGCCTGCGCAGCCGTACCGTGTCGGCCTCTCCGAAGGGGCTGGTGAGCAGTTCGCGCGCCGCGTCCTCGTCCAGCTCGTGCGGGGACAGGCCGTAGCGGATCAGCGCGAGCATGGGGCGGACGATGGGCTCGGCGGCCACGGGGAGGTCGTCGGCGCCGACCGCGACGGGGACCGAGGCGGCGGTCAGGGCGCGGCGCAGTACCGGTAGCTGGCGGCTGGAGGAGCGCACCAGCACGGCCATGTCCGACCACGGGACGCCGTCGACCAGGTGGGCACGGCGCAGGACGTCGGCGATGACCGCGGCCTCCTGGGTGGCGCTGTCGGCCAGCAGCACGCGGACCTCGCCCTCGGGGAGGCCCTCGGCCGGGGTCAGGGCGCGGTGCTCGTTGACGTGGCCGCGCGCGGAGGCGACCGCGGGCAGGCGCCGGGTCAGGGCGCGCGAGGCCGAGAGCAGGGCCGGGCCGCTGCGGCGGCAGGTGCGCAGCGCGACCACGGGGGCCTCGGTGCGCCGTGCGGTCGGGAAGCGGCGCGGGAAGTCCAGGATGCCCCGGACCTCGGCGCCGCGGAAGGCGTAGACGGACTGGTCCGGGTCGCCGACCGCGACCAGGTCGCGGCCGTCCCCGGCCAGGGCGCGCAGGAGTTCCTCCTGGGCGGGATCGGTGTCCTGGTACTCGTCGACGAACACGGCCTCGTGGGCGGCGCGCTCGCGGTCCTGGACCTCGGGGTCGGAGAGCAGGTTCGCGGCGACCCGCACCAGCTCGGCGTAGTTGAGCGTGGGCACGGGGGCGATGTCGAAACGGCCGGTGTAGCGGTCCAGGAACCCGGCGGCCGCGACCCAGTCGTCGCGGCCGCGCTCGCGGCCCAGCCGCTCCAGGTCGGCCGGGCCCATGCCGCGCTCCTGGGCGCGCATGAGGAAGTCGCGCAGTTCCTGGGCGAACCCGCGGGTCTCCAGGGCGGGGCGCAGGCGCTCGGGCCAGTCCGCGGCGCCGTCCAGGGCCTCTCCGGTGAGGAGCTCGCGGACCTCCATCAGCTGTTCGGGGCCCGAGAGCAGGCGCGGGGGCAGGTCGCCCATGCGCTGGAACTCCCGGCGGATCAGGGCGTAGGCGTAGCTGTGGAAGGTCAGGGCCAGCGGTTCGCGGGTGGTGCGGCGCAGCCGTGCGGTGATGCGCTCGCGCAGTTCCTGGGCGGCCTTGCGGCTGAAGGTGAGCACCAGCACGCGCGAGGGGTCCACGCCGCGGTGCTCGATGCGGTCGACGACGGCCTCGACGATGGTGGTGGTCTTGCCGGTGCCGGGCCCGGCCAGCACGAGGAGGGGGCCGCCCCCGTGCTCGACCACGCGCCGCTGGTTCTCGTCCAGCACCGGCGGCGGCTGCACCTGGTGGGTGCGCCGCACGAGACGGTACGGAGATGTGTTCACGCCACCAGTTCACCAGAGACCGGCGACCATCCCGCACGTCATCTCCGCCACAGGGACCCTCTCAGCTTCCGCCCTCCCCGTCCCACCGGGCTCTGCGCATGTCCACACGGTCGCTCCCCGGGCGCATCGGGGTGCCCTCCGCCGCGTAGTGGGACAGTGCGCGGACCTCGTTGCAGGAGGGCGGCCTGCCGTCCGCGCGCACCACGCGCCACCAGGGCACTCCCCCTCCCCAGGAGGACATGACCGAGCCGACCTGGCGGGGCCCTCCCCTGCCGACGTACTCGGCGATGTCGCCGTAGGCCATCACCCGTCCGGGCGGGATCCGCTCGACCAGTGCCAGGACCTCCTCGGCGTAGTCGTCGGGTCCGCCCTCCTCGTCCGTGAACACCCCCACAACCTAGCGGCGGCCACCGACGGAAGGCCACCGGCCGTCGGGGCCGCCGACGGCGGGGGGCCGCCCCGCGTGAGCGGAGGCGGCCCCGGAGGGAGACGGCCGTCGGATCAGTTGTGGACCTGGTAGGCCTGCGAGCCCCAGGCGAGTTCGGGGTCGCGCTTGCGCGCCTGGCGCGCCCTCATCAGGCCGAACACCCCCAGCGCGGCGATGCCCACGCCGAGGATCCACGCCGTCCAGGCGGCTGCGGTGACGTCCGTGAAACCCAGCAGCCACGGCAGGACGAACGTCAGGACACCGATCGCGAGGACTCCCGTCTCGCTCGACAGCGCTCCCGGGCGGGTGATGGAGACGACCCCGGCCACGATGACCCCCAGGCCGAGGACGAGCATCGCGCCTCCGCCGAGGCCGTACATCCCGTGCCAGATCCAGCTCAGTCCCAGGGCCAGACCGGCGAGGATCGCCACCCAGTCCGCCCAGCGTCCCTTCCATCGCATGGAACACCTCCCTGCGTCAGGACTGCCGCCGGCGGTCGGCCGACGGCCTCTGGACGACTCCTACCCAGTTACCGGCCGGGACAGGCACGGCCCGGGGCGGGCACGGGAGGGCGCGAAAGCACGCGGGGCGGCGCCGGAAGGGGTCTTCCGGCGCCGCCCCGCGGACGGATACCGCGCGTTCTCCGGGGACGACGTGTTCCCCGGGCACCGCCTAGTAGACGGGCAGGCTCGGGTCGACCTGGTTGATCCAGGCCAGGACGCCGCCGCCCACGTGGACGGCGTCGGAGAACCCGGCCGCGTGCACCGCCGCCAGCGCCTCGGCCGAGCGCACGCCCGACTTGCAGTGCAGGACGACGCGCTTGTCCTGGGGCAGCCGCTCCAGCGCCTTGCCGTTGAGGAAATCGCCCTTGGGGATGAGCGTGGCCCCCGGGATGTTGACGATCTCGTACTCGTTCTTCTCCCGGACGTCCACGAGGAAGACGTCCTCGGGCTTGTTGTCCAGCAGTTCCTTGAGCTCGCCCGCGGTGATCGTGGCGCCGGCGGCGGCCTCGGTGGCCTCCTCCGACACGGCTCCGCAGAACGCCTCGTAGTCGATCAGCTCGGTGACCGGCTCGGTGTCGGGGTCCTTGCGGACCTTGACCTCGCGCCAGCTCATCTCCAGGGCGTCGAAGATGAGCAGGCGGCCCACCAGGGGGTCCCCGATGCCGGTGATCAGCTTGATGGCCTCGTTGACCATGACCGAGCCGATCGAGGCGCACAGCACGCCCAGGACGCCGCCCTCGGCGCAGGAGGGCACCATGCCGGGCGGCGGGGGCTCGGGGTACAGGTCGCGGTACTGGGGCCCGTACTCGTTCCAGAAGACGCTGACCTGGCCGTCGAAGCGGTAGATGGAGCCCCACACGTACGGCTTGTCCAGGATGACGCAGGCGTCGTTGACCAGGTAGCGGGTCGCGAAGTTGTCGGTTCCGTCCAGGACCAGGTCGTAGTCGGCGAAGACCTCCAGCGCGTTGTCCGACTCCAGGCGCTCCTGGTGCAGGACCACACGGGTGCCCGGGTTCACCTCCTTGACGCTGTCCCGGGCGGACTCGGCCTTGGGGCGGCCGACGTCGCTCTGTCCGTGGATGATCTGGCGCTGGAGGTTGGACTCGTCCACGACGTCGAAGTCGATGATGCCGAGCGTGCCCACCCCCGCGGCGGCCAGGTAGAGCAGCGCCGGGGAGCCCAGGCCGCCCGCGCCGACGACCAGGACCTTGGCGTTCTTCAGGCGCTTCTGCCCGTCCATACCCACGTCGGGGATGATCAGGTGGCGCGAGTATCGGCGCACCTCGTCCACGGTCAGCTCGTCAGCTGGTTCCACCAGCGGCGGCAGCGACACGGTGACTCCTCATGTCTGTTCGGTTGCTTCACACCGCCCGTACCGGGAAACCGCCGGGCGAGGGGGCGGAGGGCGCGAAGCGTGCTTGCACTCATACCCAACCTAACGGGTGGGGTATTCCATTCCCACCCCCGGGAGGTGTGGGAGCACACACGCGTCCGCGCACGTCCTCCTCAGGGCAACCAACACCGGCCGGGAGTTCATTCCGCGGGGGCCGGCGTACCGTGCCCGGCGGTGGGTAGTGGTCGCCTGTACAGTCGGCGACGACGTTTGGGGAGGCCCCCGTGGCACAGGAGAACCGTTCCGCGAGACGACGCCCGGACGCCGGTGAACCGTCCCCCGCCCCCGAGGTGCCCGAGGCCGACGCGGCCGAGCAGCGCACACCGGCCGCGGACGACGACACCGCGAACGGATGGAACGAACCGCCGCCGGAGAGCTTCGACCAGGCCGCCGAGGCGGACGTGGTGGAGCAGGCGCGCGACGTCGGAAACGACGACGACGAGCGTCGGTGACCGCGTCCGCGTCCGTTCTCCGTTTTTCTCCGGACACCTCCCGCGACCGCCGGCCACGCCCCCGACCGCCTGTTTCCCGGGTGTTCCGGGCGGGTCGCGCGACCCACGGTCCCGCTCCACCCTGCCCGGGGGGAACCTACGCCGGAGTAAGATGAGGGGGAAAGCCGTGGAACGCGCCACCGGCGGCGTTCGACGGCACTAGCCACGCAGATGTCCGGTGATGGCGTGCATCTGCCATGCCGAGTTCGGAGGGTGTGGGTGTGACAGCTCCTTCAGACGCCCGCGCCCGGGGCACCCGCTTGCCCCGGGTCAGGCGCCGCCGTCAGCTCCTGGCCGCGGCACAGGAGGTCTTCGTCGCGCGTGGGTACCACGCGGCGGCGATGGACGAGATCGCCGACCGTGCCGGGGTCAGCAAGCCCGTGCTCTACCAGCACTTCCCAGGCAAGCTGGAGCTGTACCTGGCCCTGCTGGAGGAACACTCCGAGGTGCTGGTCGAGAAGCAGCGCGAGGCCCTGGAGAGCACCGACGACAACCGCCAGCGCGTCATCGCGAGCTTTCGCGCCTACTTCGACTTCGTCGCGGGCGACGGCGAGGCCTTCCGTCTGGTGTTCGAGTCCGACCTGCGCAACCTGCCCGCCGTGCGGGAGAAGAGCGAGGAGACCTTCCAGCGCTGCGCCGAACTGATCGGCGCGGTGATCCGGCAGGACACCAGCATCTCCGACGAGGAGGCGCACCTGCTGAGCATCGGACTGGTGGGCATGGCCGAGACCAGCGCCCGGTACTGGCTCAACAACCACGGATCCGTCCCCAAGGACGCCGCGGAGCAGTTGGTGGCCCGCCTGGCCTGGCGCGGGATCAGCGGCTGGGACCTGCAGCGGGCGGCCGGGGAACAGGACTAGCCCGTGCTTCCTTGAGGCTCGGCCGCGCCTGCCTCGTGCCCGGACGCCGCAGGTACGGGAGCCTTCGGTCCCCGCGGGTGCGCCCGCGGGACCTCCGGCGGCCCCGTCGGCGCCCTCGCCAACCCCCCGGCGGCACAGGATCCGAGTCCACCGAACAGAACCCAGCCCCTTTCCACGAGAGGACCCCCGGGCGCCGAGTGCGCCCGGGGGTCCTCTCGCTGCGAAATGAGGAAAACATCCACCCATCATTTCGCAATGAATTCATAAAGAAAAGGGAATCACCCCGGCGCATGCGGAACATGCGATTCGATCGCCGCCCTCCGGGTATCGCCGGAATGAGAAGTAACGTGCTTCTCTTCGCCGTATCCGTCTGGTCCTTGTCCGGACCCCGGCGGAGCAAGCGATTTGGGGGTGAAGACGTTATGAACGTGGGTCAGGGGCTGACGACGGCCTGGCAGGCGGTGGTCAGTTTCGTTCCGCAACTGATCGGCTTCCTGGTGATCCTGGTCCTGGGCTGGCTTATCGCCTGGGTCGTGGGCAAGGCGGTCTCCAAGGGGCTGCACAGCGTCGGACTGGACCGCGCGCTGCACCGCGGGGGTGTGGGCGAGTACTTCGAGCGCAGCCGCTGGAGCGCCAGCGAGCTGTGCGGAAAGATCATCTACTACGTCGGACTGCTGTTCGTGTTCACGCTCGCGTTCAACGTCTTCGGACCGAACCCGATCAGCGAGTTGCTCAGCCAGGTCATCGCCTGGATCCCGAGCGCCATCGTCGCGCTGATCATCGTCGTGGTGGCCGCGATGATCGCCAAGGCGGTCCGCAACGTCGTCTCCGGTGCTCTGGGCGGGCTGTCCTACGGCTCGGTCCTGGCCAACGTGGCGGCCGTGTTCATCATGGCGCTCGGCGTCATCGCCGCGCTGAACGAGATCGGCGTCGCCGTGACCGTGACCCTGCCGGTCCTGATCACGGTCCTGGCCACGATCGGCGGCATCCTCATCGTCGGCGTCGGCGGCGGCATGATCGAGCCGATGCGGTCGCGCTGGTCCCGCTGGCTGGACGTCGCCGAGCGCGAGACCGGCCGGATCAGCGAGGAGGCCAGCTACAACGCCGGGCGCGAGGCGGCCATGAACCGTCCCGCCGAGCCCGCGGAGCGGCGCGACGGGGCCACGGCCCAGGCCGCGCGCCGCGGCGGGGGCGGCGAGCCGACCACTCCGTAGCCGGCCGCGCGCCGCGGACACAGGTGAGGGCGGGACCGGCCGGTCCCGCCCTTCGTCGTGTGCGCCGTGCGTCCGTACCCGGTGCCCCGGGGCGCTTCGCCGGAGTCCGCGGGCGAACTCAGAGGAACTCGGAGTCCCGCAGTTCCAGGCGGGCGAGTTGTTCGACCCGCCGGAAAGCCAGTACCACGGAGGCGATGATCGGAAGGAAGGCCAGCCAGAAGGCCACGTTCCCCGGTCCGGTGAATACCATCGACGCCAGTGCGACGACGAAGATCAGTGCGAAAAGCGCGAAGTCGACGCGGTCCTGTTGAATCAGGACGCCGACCGGTGGGCGGGCCGCCCCATGCCGACCGCTCCTCATTCGCCTTCCTTTCTTGCGGCTCCACGAGCCGCTCCGCCAGTTACGGCGCATGCCGGTCCGATTTGCCGGACTTCCATAACGCCGCCAGTCCCACGTTGCATTCCGCAGGGCCCTGGTTCGACCACGGTGCGCCGGGCCGACATCGGCCGCTGTGGAGTCACCGGTACGTTTCAGCGTACGCCCAGCGTGGGGTTTCCACCGGAGAACTGGCAGGGCTGGTGGCCACGAGGAGCTCGGGTCGTGGCCCGCGCCGGCCTGCGGATGTCACCAACCTAGCGGACGAAACCGCGATCCTTGGCCAGGCGGCAGATGGCGAGGACTCGGAGGGTCTCCCAGTCGTACTCGACCGCCTCGGAGTCCCAGCCCCGTTCGAGGCAGCCGTCGAGGAACCCGTGGAGGTAGGTACCGAGGGTGCGGGCGTTGAGCTCGCCACCGGAGGCGGTGATGCCTTCGCACACCTGTGCGGCGTGCTGGTCCAGTTCAGCGCACATCCAGGGCTCGATCGGCCTGTCGAGGGGGCCGATCCGGTGGAAGTCACGGGTCAGTCCGGCCAGCGGATGGCGCACGGAGGTCCCACTGGGCATGGAAGTACCTACTCGGGTGGTCAGGAGACGGAAGCTTCACCGATTTTACGGGCATCAGCCAACGAATCGTCACAGAAGTGTTGGATATTACCCGCGCTTGACCAAGACATCCCAAGATGAGACCAAGTTTGCGTAATACCTGAAACCGGCGCCCAGAGGGATCAGCCGGACAGTCCCATGGCTTCCAGACGGGCCGAGTGGCGGTCGGTGAGCGAGGCGAACATCCTGCTGACCGCGGCGAGGTCGCCCAGGCCGGTGCCGTCGTCCCCGGAGGCCTTGGGGTCCTTGGCCAGCAGCGCGGCGAGGTCGGGGCGGGCCACCGCCACCGCCTGCGCCTGGCTGAGCGCCTCGCCGACCAGGCGGCGGGCCCACAGGGACAGGCGCCCGGCCAGCTTGGGGTCCTCGTCCACGGCGGCGCGCACCGTCTCGGAGACGAACTCGGCCCGGCCGGTCTCGGCCAGCACGCCCTCCACCAGGTCCCGCGTCTCCTCGTCGGCCAGCGCGGCGACCTTGCGGTAGAAGTCCCCCGCGATACCGTCGCCGACGTAGGTCTTGACCAGGCTCTCCAGCCAGCTCTGCGGCTCGGTCCGGGAGTGCCAGGCGTCCAGCGGTTCCACGAAGGGCGCCATGGCCTCCTCGGGGTCGACCCCCAGCCCCTCCAGCCGGTCCCGCAGCGTCTGGTAGTGCGCCTGCTCGGCGGCGGCGAGGGCGGCCAACTGGCCCTTGGACCGCAGGGAGGGGGCCAGTCCCGCGTCGTCGGCGAGACGGAAGAAGGAACCGAGCTCGGCGTAGGCGAGCAGCCCGAGCAGATCGATCACGCCGGGACTGTCAGAGGGGCCTTGGATCATGCGGGTCAGCGTATCGCCCGGCCACCCGGGTACCGAACCGGGGACTAAACGAACCGCCGGCACGGTTGCACCCGCTGGGAGCGGGTACGGTCCACGCCGTCCACAGCCCGGTGAACTGCTATGTCCACCAGGCGCGTCACCAGCTAGACTCTGCGTGATGACCGGCGTGTGCGTCCGACCGAACTCTCCTCACACACGCGGGGATCTCCCACGCAGCGGCGTCGCGGAGGCGGCGCCCGCACAGGCGCGGACCCCCACCGACGGTGGCCCAGGCCGCGCGAGGACAACGACGAACCACGGATGCGCTCCCCGTCCAATACGGGGACGGTCCCTATCCGCGGCGGGGAACCCCCGCGTCGCACGGATCCGGCAGGCTGCGCCACCGCGGCGCCTCGTGACAGAGGCGAGCGATGAGCCGCGCCCGCACGGAGGCGAGGGACCGATGGACCGCATCCCGCCGCGGCCGGCCAACGTTGCGGCACGCCAAGATGGAGGCTTGAGCCCTGAGCAGCACAGACGAGACGACCAAACCGAAGATCACCTTCCGCGACCTCGGCGTGAACACCGAGTTCGCCGACGCCCTGGAGGCGGAGGGGATCATCGAGCCCTTCCTCATCCAGGAACTGGCCCTGCCGATCGCGCTGAACGGCAACGACATCATCGGCCAGGCCCGGACCGGTACCGGCAAGACCCTGGCCTTCGGCCTCCCGCTGCTCCAGCGGGCACAGGCCGCACCCGGCACGGCCAAGCGGCCCCGCGCCCTGGTCGTGGTCCCCACCCGTGAGCTGGCCATCCAGGTCGCCGCGGACCTGACCACCGCCAGCAAGCGCAGCGGCGGCCGCATCCTGACCGTCTACGGCGGCCGTTCCTACGAGCCGCAGGTCAACGGCCTCAAGGAGGGCACCGACGTCGTCGTCGGCACCCCGGGCCGCCTGCTGGACCTGGAGAACCAGAAGCACCTGCGCCTGGACGAGGTGTCCGCGGTGGTGCTGGACGAGGCCGACAAGATGCTCGACCTGGGCTTCCTGCCCGACATCGAGCGCATCCTCACCAAGATCCCGAGCGAGCGCCAGACCATGCTCTTCTCGGCCACCATGCCGAGCGAGATCGTCTCCCTGTCGCGCAAGTACCTGAGCCGCCCCACCCACGTGCGCGCGAGTGACGACAACGAGATCGACGGCTCGGCCATCACGGGGCAGATCACGCAGCACGCGTTCCGCACCCACCAGATGGACAAGATCGAGATGCTCGCCCGCCTGATCCAGGCGGAGGACCACGGCCAGAGCATGGTGTTCTGCCAGACCAAGCGGGCCTGCGACCGGGTGGCGGGCGACCTGAAGACGCGCGGCTTCGCCGTCGCGGCCGTCCACGGCGACCTGGGCCAGAGCCAGCGCGAACGCGCCCTCCGGGCCTTCCGCAACGGCAAGATCAACATCCTGGTCGCCACCGACGTGGCGGCCCGGGGACTCGACGTGGACGACGTCACGCACGTGGTCAACTACGAGACGCCCGAGGACGAGAAGACCTACACGCACCGCATCGGCCGCACCGGCCGGGCCGGGCGCAGCGGCACCGCCGTCACCTTCGTGGACTGGCAGGAGATGCCGCGCTGGAAGCTGATCAACAGCGCTCTCGACCTGCCGTTCTTCGAGCCGGAGGAGACCTACTCCACCTCGCCGCACTTCTTCGAGGCGCTGCGGATCCCGGCCGGGACCAAGGGCAAGCTGGCCGCGGACAAGCGCGACGAGCACGCGGGCCTGGAGGCCGAGGAGGTCGAGGACATCGGCGACACCGGGGCGCCCCGCGGCGACCGGGGCGGCCGACGGGACCGCGACCGCGACCGGGACCGGGACCGCGGTGAGGGCGGACGCGGCCAGAGCCGCAACCGCTCGCGCCGCCGCACCCGCGGCGGTAGCGGGTCGGCCGGGTCCGGGGCTCCCGCGGAGAAGGCGGGCAGCAGTGCCCCGGCTTCCCCGGACGCCTCGCGCGAAGGCGGCAAGTCCTCCGCCGAGGGCACCCGCAAGGTGCGGCGGCGCCGTCGTACCCGTGGTGGCGCCAGCGCCGCCCGACGGGATCCCGAGAACACCTGACGCACGGGCGCCCGAACGGGCGCCGCGGTCGACGCGGGGCGGGCGACGGGCCTTCCCCGCGGTGCCGATGGCCGTCACGGCCGCGGCCCGGGTTCGACCGGCCCGGGTCACCGATCGTCTAGGGTGGCCCGACGTGAGTACACCTCAGTTCATCGACCTGCCCCCGGGCGTGCGGCGCGCGGACCTGCCCCTGTCGTACGGTCCCGTCGCCGCCCTGCGGGCGCTTCCCACCTCCGGCGGCCCCGAGCTGGCCCCCGCTGTCCTGGTGCACGGATTCACCGGCAGCAAGGAGGACTTCATCTCCCTCCTCCAGAGCCTGGCCCAGGCCGGCCGGGAGGTGGTCGCGATCGACCTCCCCGGCACCTACCAGTCGCCGGGCCTGGAGTCCCTCGTGCTCCCGCCCGGCGTACGGCGGCCGGACTACCGCCTGCCCTCCCTGGGGGCGGTGGTCGCCGAGGTCCTGGACCAGATCGGCGACGGCGGCCCCGTCCACCTGCTGGGGCACTCCTTCGGCGGGCTGGTCTCACGCGAGGCCGCGCTGGTCGACATGGCGCCGCTGGCCTCGCTCACCCTGATGTGCTCGGGCCCCGGCGCCCTGAGCGGTCCGAGCGCGGACACCACGCGCGGCCTCATCGCCGCCGTGTCCATGAACCCCACCTCCGAGCGGCTCCGGGAGCTGTGGGAGGAGCAGTTCGACGCCGTGGCGCAGGGACGCACCCCCCAGTCCGAGATCCGCGACTTCCTGCGCGAGCGGCTGCTGGCCAGCAGCCCCGTGGGCCTGATGCACATGGCCGAGGAGCTGTTGGCCGCGCCCGACCGCGTGGACGAGCTGGCCCGTGTGGATGCCCCCAAGCTGGTCCTGTACGGCGAGAACGACGAGGCGTGGCCGCTGGAGGAGCAGGACCGGATGGCCGAGCGGCTGGAGGCCAAGCGCCTGGTGGTCCCCGGCGCGGGTCACTCCCCCAACGTGGAGGCCCCCGAGACCACGGCGAGCGCGCTGACCGCGTTCTGGAACGAGTCGGAGTCGGTGGGCCGCCGCTGACCGTGGCACGCGGCCGCGCCGCCGGAGGACGGCGGCGCGGCGGTGAACAGGTCTCGGCGGGTCCTCGGAGGGGCGCGCCTGGTGCGGCGCCCGACCACGGTGATCTTGCTCCCAGTGGCACTGTCGGCGCTCCACGGTGACGCCGAGAGCAAGATCAGCGCGGAGGGGGCTCCTGCGCTAGACCCAGGAGTCGAAGTTCTTGCTCTCGGCGCCCGCGGTGGTGGCGGGGCCGCGGTCGGGCAGGACGCGGGTGTCGGGCGGCAGGGACAGCAGCGCCTTCCCGATGGAGGCGAGCTGCGTCGTGTAGTCGATGTAGGTGCTGCCGACCATGCCGGGCTCGCCCCTGCGCAGGGTGTCACCGCTGAAGACGACCCCGAGCTGGCTGATGTAGTAGCCGACGGTGCCGGTGGCGGTGCCGGGCAGGGCCAGGACGTCGATGTGCAGGTCGCCGATGTCGAGGGCGCCCTGGCCCTCCACCTCGATCTCGGGGCGGTGCTCGGCGCCGTGGTGGCGGCGCCAGGCGCGCATCTCACGCGGGTGCAGGGCGATGGGGGCCTCGGACTCCTCCGCGATCTTGATGGCCGACTCGATGTGGTGGCTGTAGGCGTTGGTGCAGGCCACGAGGTAGACCTCGCGCTCCCCGACGGCCTCCATGATGGCCTCGGCGTCGTAGGCGGGATCGATGACGATGACGCCCTCGTCGTCGGCCTCGACGATCCAGGTGTTGCTGACGATGTCGATCTTCTCGCCGTCGAACTCGAAGACGCCGGCCGTGCGCACGCGGGTGATCTTGTCGGAGTCGGGACCGGTCACGCCGGTCTCCTCGCCCTCGTCGGCGAAGACGTCGTCGGACGCGTCCTCCTCGGGCTCCTTCTCGGAGTCCTCGGCGTCGGCTTCCCTCCCGGCCTCCTCCTCGGAGTCCTCCGGGGCCCCGGTGTCGCCGGACCCGGTCTCGGCGTCCGCCTTCCCGGCCTTCGCGTCGGCCGTGCCGGCCTCGGCGGAGTCCTCCTCCTTGGCCTCCTCCTGGTCCACCGCGGCCTCCGCAGCGGAGTCGGTGGCCTCCTGGCCGTCCTGCTTCTTCGGCTTCCGCTTCCAGAACACGGTGTCAGACCTTTCGCTTGCGTCAGGGTACGAGTGGGTCGCGCTGCGACCCATTGTCGCGCTACCACACAGTGGTCGGTACCGTACCGGACTCCGGGGAACCGTCACACGGTTCACCCCCGCAGAAGCGGCACCCCCGTCGCGGGCGCGACGAGCCGCTCGAACGCCTCCGGATCGGTGGTCCTGCACCCCAGCCTGCGGCCGGACAGGCTCCCGTGGTCGTCGCTGGAGCCGGTGACCACCACGCCCAGGTCCCCGGCCACCCCGCGCCAGTGGACGGCCTGCCTCCGGTTGTGCGAGGGGTGGTCGGCCTCGATCCCGCCCAGGCCCGCGGCGGCCATGCGCTCCACCAGTTCGAGGGGGACCGCGCCGTTGAGGGAGCCCTCCGCCCGGGCCGGGTGGGCCAGCGAGCACACACCGCCCGCCGCGCGCACCAGTTCCACCGCGCGGACCGGGTCGATCGCGTACCGCGAGGCGTAGGCCGGGCCGCCCGAGCCGATCCACCGGTCGAAGGCGTCCTGCACGTCCCTGGCCGCACCCGCCTCCACGATCGCGCGGGCCAGGTGCGGGCGGCCGATCGTGTTGGCGTCGGCGTACTCGTCGCGGCCCGCGCCGGCGATCTCCAGCACCCGCTCCCAGGTGAGGTCCACCCCCAGGTCGCGGAGCTTGCGGACCATCTCCTCGGCGCGGGCGGCCCGGTCGGAGCGGACACGGCGCAGCTCCTCTGCCAGGCCGGGGTTCTCGGGGTCGAACAGGTAGGACACCAGGTGCACGCTGGACCCGGCGTAGGCGCAGGACAGCTCCATCCCCGGAACGAGGGTGAACCCGGGGGGCAGGTACTTGGCGGCCTCCTCGATACCGCCGACCGTGTCGTGGTCGGTGAGGGCGAGGACGTCGAGACCCGCGGCGACCGCGTACTCGACGACATCGGCGGGGGTGTCGGTTCCGTCGGAGACCGAGCTGTGTGAGTGCAGGTCGATACGTGTCACCGGGCGATTGTACGTAAGTCCCGGGCGCCGCGCCCCGCACGGGTGGAGCCGGGCGGCGGATTCAGTCCGTTTCGTCCCGGGGCGCCAGGCTCCGGACGAGGAAGGGGCTGGGTGCGCCGAAGGGCGGTTCCAGCGCGACGCCCCCGTCCCTGATGTCACGCAGGTCGCGCAGAGCGTTGATCTCGCACATGAGCATGCCGGTGTCGGCGGCTGCGAACACCAGCCACACCCAGTGGGCGAGCGCCTCGCCGGTGTAGACGGCCCGGTCGCGGCCCACGTCCAGGTTCCACAGCGCGATCTCGTGGCCGTCGAAGCGCACCTTGGCGTCGGCCGCTGAGCTGTCGAAGCCGTCGCCGGGGTCGGGGCCCTCCAGCCCGGCGAGGCGGGCGCCGAGGCCCACACCGGGGTCCTCCGCGACGATGACGGCCTCGCCGACGCCGCCGAGCGGGTCGGGACCGGACAGGGCCACGGCGGTGGCGAGGACGCCGCTGCGTTCGTCTCCGCACTCGGCGAAGCCGGTGACCACCCAGTTGGTGGGCAGCGGCCAGGGAATCCAGACGGGGACGTGGGCCTGGGGCAGGAGTACCTCCAGGGCCGCGGTTCCGGGTGCCCGCACCGGTTGCAGGGGCACCACCGGTCCGTGGACGTCGCACTGCCAGGCGCTGGTCCACAGCCCCGGAGGCTGGACCGCGCGCCCGCAGCGGGGACACGTGGGCTCGGACTTCATGCTGCTCACGGGTCTACCCGACCCGTCCGGCCGGAAAACGCGGTGGGGGCGGACCGCGCGTGCGGCCCGCCCCCGTCCCGTAGCGGTGGTACTACCGCTGCTGGCGCTTCTTGTTGGCCGTCATCCGGCCGCGCTCCTTCTGGTCCAGGACGACCTTGCGGATGCGCACGTGGTCGGGGGTGACCTCCACGCACTCGTCCTCGCGGCAGAACTCCAGGGCCTGCTCCAGGGAGAGCTTGCGCGGCGGCACCAGGCGCACCAGCTCGTCGCCGGTGGCCGAGCGCATGTTGGTGAGCTTCTTCTCCTTGGTGATGTTGACGTCCATGTCGTCGGCGCGCGAGTTCTCGCCCACGATCATGCCCTCGTAGACCTCGGTGCCCGGCTCGACGAAGAGCGTGCCGCGCTCCTGGAGGTTGAACATCGCGAACGCGACGGCGGCGCCGGCGCGGTCGGCCACCAGGGACCCGTTGGGCCGGGTGCGCAGCTCGCCGAACCACGGCTCGAACTTCTCGAAGACGTGGTGGGCGATACCGGTACCGCGGGTCTCGGTGAGGAACTCGGTACGGAAGCCGATGAGGCCGCGGGAGGGCACCAGCCAGTCCATGCGCACCCAGCCGGTGCCGTGGTTGACCATGTTCTCCATCCGGCCCTTGCGGACGCTGAGCAGCTGGGTGATGGCACCCATGTACTCCTCGGGGGCGTCCACGGTGAGGCGCTCGACGGGCTCGTGGACCTTGCCGTCGACGACCTTGGTGACCACCTGCGGCTTGCCGATGGTCAGCTCGTAGCCCTCACGGCGCATCTGCTCGACCAGGATGGCCAGCGCCAGCTCGCCGCGGCCCTGCACCTCCCAGGTGTCGGGGCGCTCGGTGGGCAGCACGCGCAGGGAGACGTTGCCGACGAGCTCCTTCTCCAGGCGGTCCTTGACCAGGCGGGCGGTGACCTTGGAGCCCTTGACCCTGCCGACCAGCGGCGAGGTGTTGGTGCCGACGGTCATGGAGATCGCGGGCTCGTCCACCCGGATCAGCGGCAGCGGGACCGGGTTCTCCAGGTCGGCGAGGGTCTCGCCGATCATGATGTCCTCGATACCGGCGATGGCGACGATGTCGCCGGGCCCGGCCTTCTCGGCGGGCTTGCGCTGCAGGCCCTCGGTCATGAGCAGCTCGGTGAGCTTGACCTGCTGGATGCTGCCGTCGGTGCGGATCCACGCGACCTGCTGGCCCTTGCGCAGCTCACCCTGCTGGATGCGGCACAGCGCCAGACGGCCCAGGAACGGGGAGGCGTCCAGGTTGGTGACGTGGGCCTGGAGGGAGCCTCCGGGGACGTACTCGGGAGCCGGAATGGTGTCCAGGATGGTGCTGAACAGCGGCACGAGGTTGTCGTTGTCGGGCACGGTGCCGTTGGCGGGGCGCTCCAGGGAGGCCTTGCCGTCGCGCGCGCAGGCGTAGACGATCGGGAACTCGATCTGCGACTCGTCGGCGTCCAGGTCCATGAACAACTCGTAGGTGTCGTCCACGACCTCGGCGATGCGGCTGTCGGGCCGGTCGACCTTGTTGATGACGAGGATGACGGGAAGCTTGGCCTGGAGTGCCTTGCGCAGCACGAAGCGGGTCTGCGGGAGCGGGCCCTCGCTGGCGTCCACGAGCAGCACGACGCCGTCGACCATCGACAGGCCCCGCTCGACCTCGCCACCGAAGTCGGCGTGGCCGGGGGTGTCGATGATGTTGATGACCACGTCCTCGCCCTCGGGCGTGGTGTAGTGGACAGCCGTGTTCTTCGCGAGAATGGTGATGCCCTTCTCGCGCTCCAGGTCATTGGAGTCCATCACACGGTCGTCGACGTCCTGGTTCTCGCGGAACACTCCGGACTGCCAGAGCATGGCGTCAACGAGGGTCGTCTTGCCGTGGTCCACGTGGGCCACGATCGCGACGTTGCGGAGGTCGCTGCGGCGTGCGGAGCCCTCGACGGGCGTAGCGCTGGACATGGGAAAGTCTCGATCTCCTGGTACTGGGAAGAGACCGCAGATTGCCACGGCCCGTTACCAGTTTATGTGGTCAAAGCGGCCCCTTGGGGAAACGTGCGGGCCGAACCGTCCTCAGGGCCTGGTGACGGCGCCCGGGGAGAGCAGTGGCTCGACGATGTCGAGGAAGGGCACGTCGGCGGGAAGCCAGTCCAGGGCGCGCAGGCCGGCGGCGTTGAGCCAGCGCAGGGAGAGGTGCTCCCGGGCCTCGGGCTCGCCGGAGAGCAGCTCCACGCGCCACAGCCGCAGCACGGCGGGGCGCGTGTGGTCCCGGCCGGGCGCGGGGAAGGGCGCGTCCGCGCCGAGCTGGTGCAGGGGGCGGACGTCGGCGCCGAGCTCCTCACGGAACTCGCGGACCACGGCCTGGGCCGGGGTCTCCCCCGGGTCGACCTTGCCGCCGGGGAACTCCCACCGGCCGCGCAGGGCCTCGGGACCGGCGCGCTGGGCGGCCAGGACGCGGCCGTCGCGGATGACGACGGCGCCCACCACGATCAGGGTCTGTTGTTCCACGGTGCCCAGCGTAGCGATGCCCCACGACATGGCGGGCCCGGCGGCGGAGCGGTCAGGGGGTGCCCGGCCCGGCGGTCCCGCCCGGCGTCCACCGGACGGACCGCAGCCGGTGCGCCAGCGCCGTGTGCCTGCGCCCGGAGGAGGCGTTGCGGACCGCCTGGGCCAGGGCGCGCCGGGAGCCGACGAGGACGACCAGCTTCTTCGCCCGGGTGACGGCGGTGTACAGCAGGTTGCGCTGGAGCATCATCCAGGCGCTGGTGGTGACGGGGACGACCACGGCGGGGTACTCGCTGCCCTGGGACCGGTGCACGGTGACGGCGTAGGCGTGGGCGAGTTCGTCGAGCTCGGCGAAGTCGTAGGCGACCTCCTCGTCCTCGTCGGTGCGCACCAGGACCTCCTGGGCGACGGAGTCGATGCCCGTGACCACACCGAGGGTTCCGTTGAACACCCCGGTCTCGCCCTTCTCGTAGTTGTTGCGGATCTGGGTGACCTTGTCGCCGACGCGGAAGACACGGCCGCCGAAGCGGCGTTCGGGGACGTGCTCGCCCGAGGGGGTCACGGCGGCCTGGAGCGCCGTGTTGAGGTTGACGGCCCCGGCCGGGCCGCCCTTCATGGGGGTGAGGACCTGCACGTCCCGGCGCGGGTCGAGGCCGAACCGGCGAGGGATACGGCGGGCGACCACGTCCACGGTCATCTCGGCGGCGTCCTCGGACTCCTCGCAGGGGAAGAGGAAGAAGTCGTTCATGCCCTGGAAGTGCGGCGGTTCACCGCTGTTGATCCGGTGGGCGTTGGTGATCACCCCGGAGTGCTGGGCCTGGCGGAAGACGTGGGTCAGGCGCACGCTCGGAACGGGCGATCCCTCGTCGAGCAGGTCGCGCAGCACCTGGCCCGCGCCGACGGAGGGCAGCTGGTCCACGTCGCCGACGAACAGCAGGTGCGCTCCGGGCGGGACCGCCTTGACCAGCTTGTTGGCCAGGAGCACGTCCAGCATGGAGGCCTCGTCCACCACCAGCAGGTCGCAGTCGAGCGGGTTGTCGCGGTCGTAGGTGGCCTCGCCGCCCGGGCGGAGTTCGAGGAGCCGGTGCACGGTGGAGGCCTCGACCCCGGTCATCTCGGTGAGGCGCTTGGCGGCGCGTCCCGTGGGCGCGGCCATGATCACCTTGGCGCGCTTGGCCGCGGCCAGGGTGACGACGGAGGCGACGGTGAAGGACTTGCCGCAGCCGGGCCCGCCGGTGAGCACGCACACCTTCTCCGAGAGCGCCAGGCGCACGGCCTCGCGCTGGGCCTCGGCGAGCTCGGCGCGGGTGCGGGAGTGCAGCCAGTCCAGGGCCACGTCCCAGTCCACCCCGGCGAACGCGGGCATGCGGTCCACCGGGTGGGAGAGCAGGGTGCGCAGCCCGGAGGTCAGACCGACCTCGGCCCGGTGCATGGGCACCAGGTAGACGGCGCGCACGGGCTCTCCCTCGGGTCCGGGGACGGTCTCCCGGACCACGCCCTCGGTGGCCACGAGCTCGGCGACGCACTCGATCACCAGCCCGGCCTCCACCTGGAGGATCTTCACGGCGGCGGAGATGAGCTTCTCCTCGGGCAGGTAGCAGTGCCCGTCCCCGGTGGACTCCGAGAGGGTGAACTGGATCCCGGCCATCACCCGCTGCGGGCTGTCGTGCGGGATGCCGACCGCCTGGGCGATGGTGTCGGCGGTCTTGAAGCCGATCCCCCACACGTCGGTGGCCAGCCGGTAGGGCTCCTTCTGCACGATGTCGATGGAGGCGTCGCCGTACTTCTTGTAGATGCGCACGGCCAGGGAGGTGGTGACCTCGACCCCCTGGAGGAAGACCATCACCTCCTTGATGGACTTCTGCTCCTCCCACGCGTTCGCGATGAGCCCGGTGCGCTTGGGGCCGAGGCCCGGGACCTCGATGAGCCGCTCGGGGTGCTCCTCGATGACGTCCAGGGCGTCGGTGCCGAAGTGGTCGACGATCCGCTCGGCCATCTTCGGGCCGATGCCCTTGATCAGTCCGGAGCCGAGGTAGCGGCGGATGCCCTGGACCGTGGCGGGCAGGACGGTCGTGTAGTCGTCCACGTGGAACTGGCGGCCGTACTGGGGGTGGGAGCCCCAGCGGCCGCGCATGCGCAACGCCTCACCGGGCTGGACGCCCATGAGGGAGCCGACCACGGTGAGCAGGTCGCCGCCACGGCCGGTGTCGACGCGGGCGACGGTGTACCCGGTGTCCTCGTTGGCGTAGGTGATCCGTTCCAGGACGCCCTGGACGACGGCTGGCTGGACGGTCTTGTCGGACACGCGTTCGTCCTCTCCGGGTCACGTACGCTCCGGTGCCTCCGCGGCCGCGCCGCCGACGCGCGGCGCGTCCTCGCCCAGGACCGCGAGCACGCGGTCGCGGTCGGCCCGGCGCAGGCTCCGGGCCACCAGGACGTAGGAGTGTCTGAGCATCTCCAGGATCTCGTCCTCGGGCACCGTGCCGTCCAGGAGCACGGAGTTCCAGTGCTTCTTGTTCATGTGGTATCCGGGCGTGACGGCGGGGAACCGGTCCCGCAGCTCCAGGGCCAGGTCGGGGTCGCACTTGAGGTTGGCCGTGGCCGGTCCGCTCCCGTCGCCTCCCCCCGTGAGCAGGGCGAACATCTTCTGTCCGGCCACCTTGTACACCAGGGCGCCCGGGCCGAAGGGCTCGCCCTCCTCGGCTTCGGGGAACCACAGGGCGGCGTCGATGAACTGTCCGGGGGTCATGGGCGGCCCCTCCCTTCCTCCGTCTCCGACAGTGCCAGAGACCGCCGACGTTCGGGAGCCCCGCCCCGTCCTGTGGACGGCCCCGCCCGCGGGCGGCGGGGCGGTCGGTCCGGGTCGTCCGCCAGGGCGGCGACCCGCAGGGCGAGCTCCTGGGCCCGCACGAGGGAGTCGAGCATCTCGCCGCTCTGCCCGTGCACGGCACCGGCTTCGGCCGCCTCCACGGCGATCACGTCGAGCTCACGGGCCGACACGCGGTCCTGCTCGTCCAGTTCGGCGGTGCGCACACGGCCCGCGTAGTCCTCCAGCACCTCGACACGGGCCCTCACCTCGGCCGTCTCCGCGGCCAGGACGGCTCCGGCGCGGGCGGCGGCCTCGCGGCTGCGCTCCCCGGGCGTGGGCGTCCGCCGGATCCGGTCCCTGACCCGGGTCTGGTGGAGCAGGCTCCGGGCGACGAACCACTCCACGTCGGCCAGCACCACCCGGTTGCGCACGGTGTCCAGCAGGAGCCCGCGCTCGTGGAGCGGTGAGCCCAGGACCGCGTCGACGGCCCTCTGCACGCGCTCCAGGAGGGCACGGGATCCGTCGTCGAGCGTTCCGGGGGACACGAACGCCTCCTCGGCGGACTCGACGATCCGCACGGGGTCGCGTTCACCCTCCCGCCGGTGGCGGAGCGCGCGGACCAGGGACGCGCTCCCCACGGCGAGGACGGCGCCCGCCGCGAGGGCGAGCTCGGCGCGCAACGGGAGGTCGAGGACCAGCCAGGTCACGGCCAGGACCCAGAAGAGCCCGTAGGAGACCCGCAGGAGCGCCTTTCCCCAGCCGTCCGGGCGGCCGGTGTCGCGCGGGACCCTCCGGGCCCGGGCCTCGTCCAGGGCGACGCGCAGGCTCTCCGCGCGCTCCGGCGGAAGGGAGGGGTCGAGCGTGGCCCTGCCCTCCTGTCCGGGTTCGCCGACCAGGCCGAACAGACGCACCAGCCTGGACCGCGCCTGGTCCCCGCGCTCGCTGAGGACGAGCACGCCGCGGGCGTCGCGCGTGGCGAGGCCCGCGGCGACGAGTGCGGTGCTGTCCTCGTCCCGCCGGACGTCGGGGCACCACACGCCCTGCCTGGCGGGGAGGGGCTCGGCGCGGCGCAGGGCCCGGACCATGTCGGGGGTGAGCCGGACGGGGTATCCGCCGGGGAGGGTGAACTCCATCGTGTTCCTTCCGCGCGCGGACGGGCTTGCGCTTGACGACGTCTTTATAGCGGAGTCCCCCGCCGCGCGGGGGTTCGCGGCCGTGCGCGCCCTCCTGCCGCCGCGCCGGAGGCGGATAGGATCCGGCGCAACAGCGTCCCCCGTCCCCGGCGAAGCGGGAGTCACCATGAAGGCGCGCGGCGTACGCAGACTCGCCCCCCTGGAGCCGGACGACCCCCGTGAGATCGGCGGGCACCGGGTGCGGGGGCGGATCGGCTCCGGCGGCATGGGCACGGTCTACGCCGCCGACTCCCCCGGCGTGCACGGCTACCTGGCGGTCAAGGTCGTCCACGCCGAGCAGGCCGCCGACCGGCGCTTCCGGGAGCGGTTCGCGCACGAGGCCCGCCTGCTCTCCCGGGTGAACAGCCCGGCGGTGGCACGGTTCGTGCGCGCCGACGTGGAGGCGGACCCGCCCTGGATGATCACCGAGTACGTGCCGGGGCCCACCCTGCGCCACCACGTGGAGCGGCACGGCCGCCTGCGCGGGGGGATGCTGCTGGGGCTGGCCGTGGGCGTCGCGGAGGCGCTGCGGGCCATCCACGCCGCCGGCGTGGTCCACCGCGACCTCAAGCCCGGCAACGTGGTGCTCTCCGGCAAGGGCCCCAAGCTGCTGGACTTCGGGATCGCGCACCCGGTGGAGGACCCCGATCCCACCAAGTGGATCCGGCTGCGCAGGATGCGCCGGGCCTACCGGGACCTCAGGCTGCCGTCACCGGAGTCGCTGCCCGACGAGCGGGTCGCCGAGCAGGTCGACAGACTGGGCACGCCGGGGTGGATCAGCCCCGAGCAGTACCGGCGCGAGCCCACGACGCAGAGGGCCGACGTGTTCCTGTGGGGGGCCACGGTGGCCTTCGCCGCCGCCGCGCACGACCCGTTCGGTCGGGCCGGGGTCAAGGAGATGGCCCGGCGCGTGATGTTCGAGGAACCGGACCTGGAGTACCTGCCGCCCGGCCTGGAGCGGCTGGTGCTGGCCGCGATGGCCAAGGAGCCGGGTGGGCGGCCCGACGCCGTGGAGCTGCTGCGCGCGGCCCTGGCCCTGGAGGGCCCCGAGGGCGGAGTGCACGCGGCGGAGGGCCCCGGGCAGGCCGCGGCGGGGCCGGACGCCGCGGCCGTGCGGCGGCTGCTGGAGCGCCGGTGGACGGAGGTGGCGGTGCGTCCGCCGCGGCCCCCGCGCAAGGGGCGCGGGCCGTTCGGCCGCGCGTTCGGCCCCGGGCGCGGCTGAGGGCGGCCGCCGGTCAGAGCAGCCCGTAGTGGGCGCGGGCCTCGCGGGAGAACATGTGGACCACCATCATGACGGCGAAGCCCAGCGGGATGACCGCGAAGTAGTCCCCGGCGAGGCTCCACAGCAGGAGCGCGCCCGCGGCGGCCTGGAAGAGCACGACGCCCCAGAACACGCCGACCGTGCGGTGGTGGATCCTGGCGGCCAGGAGCGTGGACAGCAGCCCGTACACGCCGGTGACCGCCGCCATGGCGGCCATCATGGCGCGCACCGTCTCCACGTCGGAGAAGGGTTCGGCGCTTTGCCCCGAGGCGGCGTCGGCCTGCTGCCGCATGGCCTCGGCCACGGCCTCGGAGGACACGCTCAGCCCCATGAGGAAGAGGGCCGACAGCGCGAGCCCGCAGGCGCCGCCCACGAACATCAGGACGCGGACGAGCGCCACCTTCCCGGGCAGGGGCGCGTCGGGGCGCAGCGCGTCGAGGTGGGCACCGAAGTCGGGCATCCCCCGCGGCGGCACGCCGCCTCCGTGCTGCGTCCCGTCGGGGTCGTACGGGTCCTGGCCAGAGGAAAACACGGACGTCCTCCGAGGGATGTCGAGCCGGCTTGTCTCCCCCATCGTAGAGGGCGGGAGGCGAAGGGCACGGGACCGGCCGGGAAACCGCTCCACCGCCGCGGGCGGCGGGCCGTACGGGCGGGTCACCGGGCGGGTCACCCAGTGCGACCGAGAGGGCAGCAGGGTCACGCAGCGCGATACGGACGTACCAAAAACCTGTATCGGTACCGCAGATTCTGCAAATCGTAACCCCGTGGCACGTGAACCCTCGTCCGCGCGCCTCTAGGGTGAACCACTCCGACCCCCTGTCCGCCCCGGCGGAACCCCCGGTCGTCCCCCGACGACGTTCATCCTCCGAAGGAGTCCCGGAAAGATGTCCAGACTCGTGCGCGCCTCGGCCGCACTGGTGCTGACGAGCGCCCTGGTGGTCCCGTTCGCACCCACAGCGAGTGCGTCCGTCCCCGCGAACCCCGAGGACGGCGCCGACTTCACCCTGACGATCCTGCACGCCAACGACCCCGAGTCCCAGCTGCTGCCCGCCCCCGAGCAGGCGGGCTTCGGCGGCGCCGACCGCTTCACCACGCTGCTCCACCGGCTGCGCGAGGCCGAGGACAGCGGCACCGGCGCGGAGGAGGGCGAGGCCGACGAGCACGGTGTCGTGACCGTCAACGCCGGCGACATGTACCTTCCGGGCCCGGAGTTCGCCGCCTCCCGCGAGGAGGGCGCGCCCTTCTACGACGCCGTCGCCGCCGGCCACGCGGAGTACGACGCGATCTCCATGGGCAACCACGAGTTCGACTTCGGCCCGGACGTGTACGCGGAGTTCCTCGAACAGCTGGACGGGGACACCACGGTGGTCGCCGCCAACGTGGACGTGTCCGCCGAGTCCCGCCTGGCCGCGCTGGAGGAGGAGGGCCGGATCGCGCCCAGCACCGTGGTGGAGGCCTCCGGACACGAGGTCGGCGTCGTCGGCGCCCTGTACCCGCCGCTGGATACCATCACCAGCCCGCGCGGCGTGGTGGTGGAGGACCTCGTCGAGCCGGTCCAGGCCGAGGTCGACCGGCTGACCGAGGCGGGCGTGGACAAGGTCGTCCTGATCTCGCACCTGCAGAACATCGCCTACGAGGAGAGGGTCGCCCAGGAGCTGACCGGCGTCGACGCCATCGTCGCGGGCGGCGGCCACGAGGTGATGGCCGGCCCGGACGACGCGCTGGTGCCCGGCGACGAGGTCACCGCGCACCCGGAGACCGGCGAGCCGCTGGCCTACCCGCTGATGGCCACCAACCCCGAGGGCGTCGGGGTGCCGATCGTCACCGCCGGATCGAACTACAAGTACGTGGGCCGCCTGGTCGTGAACTTCGACGGCGGCGACGTGGTGTCGGTCTCCGACCGCTCCGGCCCGGTCCGGGTCTCCGGCACCGGTGAGGACGCGGTCGAGCCCCACCCCGAGGTGGCCGAGCAGGTGACCGGGCCGGTCTCCGAGTACGTGGCCGGGCTGGCCGAGGCCGAGGTGGCCCGGAGCGAGGTCGACCTGAACGGCGTCCGGGACCCCGGCGTGCGCACCCGGGAGACCAACCTGGGCAACCTGGTGGCGGACGCGCTGCTGGACACCGGTGTCCGCAACGCCGACGAGTACGGGGTCCCCGCACCGCGGATCGGCATCCAGAACGGCGGCGGCATCCGCAACTCCTCGGTGATCCCCGCGGGGCCGCTGACCTCGTTGGACACCTACTCGATCGCCCCGTTCGCCAACCAGGTGGCGGTGGTCCCGGAGATCCCGCGTTCGCAGGTCAAGGAGCTGCTGGAACAAGGCGTGGCCGCCGCACCCGCGGCCAGCGGAGCGTTCATGCAGGTCGCGGGGGTCAACTTCGCCTACGACCCGGAGCGCACCGCGCAGGTGGTCGACGAGGAGGGCGTGGTCCTCACCCCCGGCGAGCGGGTCCGCAACGTGGTCCTGCACGACGGCACGGTGCTCGTCGAGGACGGCGAGGTCGTGGAGGGCGAGCCGATCACGGTCGTGACCAACGACTTCTCCGCGCGGGGCGGCGACATGTACCCGTTCCGCGGCGCGGACTTCACCGTGGTGGGCGCGACCTACCAGGGCGCCCTGGAGAACCTGCTCACCGGGACGCTGGAGGGGAGGGTCACCGAGGAGGCCTACCCCGAGGGCGGTTCCGGCCGCATCGTGGTGGGCGAGCAGGCCACCGTGCCGGACGGCGACGGCGGCGGGAAGCCCACCGACCCGCCGAGCGGGGACCCCACGGATCCGGCCGACCCGACCGACCCGGCCGACCCGACGGCTCCGCCGACCGCGGGCCCGACCGCTCCGACCGACCCGGGGAAGGATCCCGGCAAGCCCGGCGGGGACGCCGGCGGCCCCCTGCCGACGACCGGTGGCGCGCTGTTCGGGCTGGTCGCCGCGGCCGCGGTGGCCGTCGCCGCCGGCGGTGCCGCGCTCTACCTGGCCCGCAGGCGCGGAGGCGCCGCCGAAGGGGAGGCCGCGGAGACGGACTCCTAGGCAGTCGGGACGGGCCCGCCCGGGGTGTACGACACCCGGGGCGGGCCCGTGCCGTGTCCGGCGCCCGTCGGCGTGAGGGGGCCGGCACCGGCCTCCGGTCAGGGGCAGCCCGCGATCTCCCGCGCGGCCTCGGCCATGTCGTCGCGCTCGCCCTGGTCCAGACCGTGGTGCTCGAACCACACCAGCACGAAGTGGCAGGCGTCCTGGACGTCCTCCGCGGCGTTGTCCTCGCTCTCCCTCATGGCCATCGCGGTGAGCATGGCGACCCCGTCGCTTTCGAAGGCGGCCACCCGCACCAGGTCGGTGTCCATCGCGGAGGTGCACTGGAAGACGCCGCGCTCCTCCTCGTCGGCGGGGGCGCAGACCTCGTCGGTGATGTCCTGGCGCGAGTCGATGCCGAAGCCGCTCCGCAGCCCTGTGACCAGTTCCCCGGAGGAGATGAGCTCCTCGGCGGTCGGACCTGTCGTGGGCGTGCCTGTGGGCTCCCGCGTGGGCTCGTCGGTGGAGGCGAGGGGGTCCTCGGTGGGGGCCGGGGGCCCGCTCGGCGGCTCCGACGCGTGCGGCGCCTCGGCGGGCTCCTCCGACGGCTCGGGGCCCCCGGCCGCCGCGACACGTTCGGCCACCATCCCGCCGAGGGCGATGCCGCCGCCGAGGAAGGAGGCCCCCGCCAGGACCGCGGCCACGGCGAGGACGGCCACCAGGCCGGTGCCGTAGCGGCCCGGCCGGGACGGCGGCCGGCCGAAGGGGACCCGCGGAGGCCGCGGCCGGGGCGACGAGCCGTGTCCGTCGCCGTACCCGGGTGTCTCGTGGGGGTTCACACGCGGTCTCCTCGCTGTCCGGGGTGCCGGCCCAGGCGGCGCGCCGGCGGAGGTCGGGCGGCGGACGGCGGACACCTCGTCGCGTTTCGGCGCCCGTTCTATACCGCTTTATTACCCGTTTGCCACGAATCCTGTCACTTTCCCCTGCGTGGTTCCCATCCGGGGGGAGGCACAGGCTCCATCCGTGCGGCATCCTGGGCACACGCACTGCGAGCTTCCCAGTTTCACCATGTAACGGCAAAGAAAGGGCCAAAGGTGGCCAATTGGACGATTTGCCCGATATGTGATTAGCGTATTTTCGGCCAACCTTGGCACATCCGGCGCGCATAATAGGGAAATGCACGCCCCCGGACCTACGATCGGCACCATGACCTGCGTTTTGCTGGCCGAAGACGATGTCTCGATCTCCGAGCCTCTCGCGCGCGCACTCCGCCGCGAGGGCTACACGGTGGACGTGACCGTCAACGGCATGGAGACACTCGACCGTGCCCGTGCGGGAGACATAGACCTCATGGTCCTGGATCTCGGGCTGCCCGAAATGGACGGACTCGAGGTGGCGCGTCGGCTCCGGGCCGAGGGTCACGGAACGCCGATCCTCATCCTGACCGCGCGCGCCGACGAGGTCGACACCGTCGTCGGCCTCGACGCGGGTGCCGACGACTACGTCACCAAGCCCTTCCGACTGGCCGAACTGCTGGCCCGTGTCCGCGCCCTGCTGCGCCGGGGCGGTGCCGAGGTGCCCGTCGTGCACGGCGTGCGCATCGACAACGACTCACGCCGCGCCTGGCTGGGCGACCGCGAACTGCAACTCACCACCAAGGAGTTCGACCTGCTGCGCGTGCTCGTGCGCGACGCGGGCAAGGTGGTCACCCGTGAACAGATCATGCGCGAGGTCTGGGACACCAACTGGTGGGGGTCCACCAAGACCCTGGACATGCACATCTCCTGGCTGCGCCGCAAACTGGGCGACGACGCCAACCAGCCGTCGTACATCACGACCGTCCGGGGTGTGGGCTTCCGGTTCGAGCGAGACTGACACGGCCACGGGTCCGGGGCGCTCCGCGCCGGTCGGCCGCCTCCGGGTCGGACGGACATGAGGTGACATGCGCAGGCGGATGGTTTTCTCCACCCTGGTGGTGACCGTCATCGCCGTCATGCTGCTCGGGCTGCCTCTGGGCGCGCTCACGTACAAGCTGGTGTACGACGAGAGCACCCGCCAGCTCCAGGGCGAGGCGGAGTTGATCGGCGCCGAGAGCGACACCATGCTGGAGGCCCACGGCGAGCTCAACCTGGGTGAGTTCGACCGTGACCACCCGAACCGCTTCATCAGGATCACCCCGACCGACGCGTCCGCCTCGGTGACCGCGGGCGACCCCGCCCTCGACCCCGAGGCCCCCGACTCCCCGAGCATGCTGAAGGCCACGGCGACCACCGGCCGGGGCACGCTCGTCGAGGTGTGGATGAGCGCCGAGGGCGTGCAGCGGAGCGTGGTCCGCGCCTGGCTGGGGATCGCCTCCCTGTCGCTGCTGGCCATCGGCGTCGCCGTGGGACTGTCGATGTTCCAGGCACGCAGGCTCACCCTGCCCCTGATCGACCTGGCGGTCACCGCCGAGCGGCTGGGCTCGGGGGTGACCACGCCGTGGGGCCACCGCTACGGGATCCCCGAGGCCGACCGGGTGGCGGAGGTCCTGGACCGCAGCGCCGAGCGCATCGCCGGGCTGATCGCCACCGAGCGCCACTTCGCCACCGACGCCTCGCACCAGCTGCGCACACCGCTGACCGCGCTGATGATGCGCCTGGAGGAGATCCTCGCCGAGGCCGGCAACCCCGAGGTGGTCCGCGAGGAGGGCGAGGCCGCCCTGGCCCAGACCGAGCGCCTGGTGGAGACCGTGGAGAGCCTGCTGGGGCGGGCCCGCAAGAGCCAGAACCCCGAGGTGGAGGCGGTGGAGGTCGACTCCGTCCTCAACCACATCCAGGCCGAGTGGCAGCCGGTCTTCCACGCCGAGCAGCGCAGGCTGCTGGTCACCGGGGTGTCGGGGCTGACGGCCATGACCGTCCCCACCGACCTGGCGCAGATCATCGCGACCCTGGTGGAGAACGCCTACAAGCACGGCGCGGGCACGGTGACCATCCGCCGCCTCGACACCGACCAGTCGGTGCGCATCGAGGTGAGCGACGAGGGCGAGGGGGTCCCCGACCACCTGGCGGGCCGGATCTTCGACCGCGAGGTCAGCGGTAGCGGCGGCACCGGCCTGGGACTGGCACTGGCCCGGCACATCGCCGAGTCCGAGGGCGCACGGATCGAGCTGGTGCAGACCAGGCCGACCACCTTCGCGCTGTTCCTGCCCGCGGGGGCGGGAGGCCTGTCGAAGATGACCGGCCCGGTCTGAGCTCCGAGCGGCCCCTCAGGCGCCCGCCCTGGCGGTGGACTGCTCCGCCTGGTCGGGGACCTTGCCCCGCACCACCAGGTCGCTCCACAGCGAACGCACCCGGCTCAGGCCGTAGGCCTTGGTGATCTCCCCGCGCGCCCGTTCCGCCTCGGCGGCGAAGCGCCCCTCGCTCACGGTCGCGTGGATGGACTCGGCCATCGCCACCGCGTCGTCGTGGATCCAGTGCGGGTCGTAGATGGTGTCCGCGCCCGGCCACGGCAGCAGCGCGGGCACCCCGCCCGAGGCGGCGCACTCGGCCGGAGCCAGGTGGAACGACTCGTCGTCACTGGTGGAGAGCATGAACCCCACCCGCCGCAGCCAGGTGGCCACGTCCGGACCGAACGGGTCGAACACCACCCCGGAGGCGAGGAGGTCGTCACGCTGGATCCGCCGGTACACACGCTCGAAGTAGGCGCGCTCCTCCGGGCGGTTCCAGACCCACCAGTACTCCCACGGCTGCTTGGTCTTCACCGCCAGCGTGTACCGCGGGTCCATGCGCCGCAGCTCCGACAGCACGTCCAGGCCCCGGTCCAGGCGCTTGCGCGACGGGGCGATCCCGACCATGCCCATCGAGTACTCCACACCGGAGAGCTTGGGCCGGTCCAACTGCTCGTCGTCCACCCAGTTGGGCATCACGATCACCTTGTCGGCGGGCCACCCGGTCAGCTCACGGGTCAGGTCGGCGTAGTGGGGGCTCACGCACACCACGGCGTCCACCTTGTCGATGTCGAGCTTGCGCGGCCACTCCGCGTACAGCTCGAAGCGGTGCAGCCGCACGATCAGGCGCTGGTCGGGCCGCTTCCACTTGGCGTAGAACAGGGCGTTGGGCCCGCACCACTCGCAGATCACCACGTCCGCCCAGCCCGCCAGCTCACGGGACCGGTACTGGTCGTGGGTGCTCAGCCCCTCCCACTGGTCCATGCGCACGTCCAGCCCGGGCAGCGAGTCCAGGTACTCGGCCAGGCGGGTGAAGAACTTCATGTCGTGCCCGGCCACGACCACCTTGAGCGGGCGGTCCGGGTCGGCACCCGCCGGCGCCGGGGGCAGGGCCTCGGTGAGGTAGCCGCGCAGCCGTTCGGCGGCCCGCTCCAGGGTGTGGTCGGCCGCGGCGTCGCGGCAGCGCGCGGCCGCGTCCGCGTAGACCGCGCGGTCGCTGTGGGCGCGGGCGACCACCTCGGCGACCGAGGCGACGTCCGCGCCGGCGAACAGCGGGTAGTCGGCGCCCAGCATCGTCTCGTGCATGGGGGTGCGGTTGAGCACCACCGGCAGTCCGAGCGCGCCCAGCTCCAGCACCTTGGTGGACAGCTCCAGGCTGGCGTCCATGGACGGGTCGCGCCAGGACAGCCCGAAGCCGCACTCGGCGGCCTGGCGGAGCGCGTCGGCACGCGACATCCCGCCGCGCCAGTGCACGTCCGGGGTGTCCTCCAGTGCCCTGCGCATGCGCTTGGCCCAGTCGGCGGGCTCCGCGTGGATCTTGTCGCCGATCATCACCAGTTCGGCGTCCACCCCGCGGCGCGCCAGCTCGGCCGGCAGCTCGGTCATCTCCAGGGTGTTCCACCGCGGCGCGAACTTGCCGGTGTAGGCCATGCGGGCCCGGGCGTGGGCCTCCCCGTCCGCGCGCACGTCCTCGGGGACGACCACCACGGGCGGGAACAGGACCGACCGTCCGCAGGCGGCGGGCACCGACGCCTCCAGGAAGGCGCGCAGCTCCTCGGTCTGGCAGAGCAGGAACCGGGAGGCCAGCGCGATCTCGGTGAGTTCGGCGGTGGCGGTGGCCGACAGCTCCCCCACGCTGTGCGGGAAGTCGGTCAGGTAGGTCCACAGGCGTCCCGCCAGCGCCTCCTCCTGCGCGGCCAGTCCGGCCAGGCGGCGGCCGCGCACGACGACCAGGTCGAAGGCCTTTCGCTCGTGGTACCTGGTCATCAGGGTGACGGCCTGCTCCGGGGTGAGCCCCCGCGGGGCCAGGTCCGGCAGCGCCTTGTCCTCGTGGGGCCGCACGAGCCTGACCCCGGGCACCCTGGTGAGCGGCTCGGTGAGCCGGTCGGTGCGCACGGGCGCCTTCAGCAGCAGGGTGACCTCGCATCCGGCCGCGGCCAGGGCCTGCGCCATCGACTGCGCCCAGATCGCGGAACCGTCGATGATGTTGAGGTCCACGTCCCCGTACAGGAGTGCGCGCGGAGGCGGTGTACTCACGTTCTTCCCTTCGGATGCTTTCTCGTTGCCCGTGCGGGGCGGTCGGCGCGGTCGGTGGTCAACCGACCGCACCGGTCGGGGCGTCCGTGGTGTTGTACACGGCGTCCTCGGCGTCGGAGTCGGTGCCCGTACCGTGGTCGGGCCCCAGCGCCAGGAGCCGGGTGCCGCGGCGGTTCCACTCCGCGGGATCCCAGCCGCGCCGCAGCAGTCCGGTACGGGCCAGCTCCGGGACGACCGAGCTGACGAAGACGTACTGCTGGCCGCTGGTGCCCGGCCGGTCGAAGAACCCGCGTGCCCCGTCCTCCCGCGGGCGGCCGTCCGGGTCGCCGCCGTCCTCCCCGGCGCCGAGGTCCACGGTGCCGACCGCGTCGGCGTCCGAGCACTCGACCGCGCACACCAGGTCGGCGAGCCGTCTGCGTCCCACCGGCGCGGTCCACAGGTGCGCCCAGGGCGCGGTGGCCCGCTCCGCCAGGACCGCCCACCGCTCCGGGCCGAGCCCGCCGACCCGGACGTCGGGTGTGCCCCGGGTCAGCTCCTCGGGAGTGTCCGGGGCGCTGAAGCGCGCGGTGCGCACGGTGACGCCCTCGGCCCGCAGCCGCCGGATCCCGGGCAGGCGCGAGGCCGTGCTGGGCACGACCACCTCCGTGGGCCTCAGGGCGGCGGCCAGCAGGTCGTCGGCGAGCAGCTCGGCGTCGCTCTCCCCCGCCGGGTCGGCGAGGACGGCCACGGAGCGGCCCCTCAGCGGCAGTTCCGCGCCCGGGGTTCCGGGCGGGAAGTCCAGGCCGTCCAGGATCTCGGCGAGGCGGACCGGCGTGGCCTCCCGCAGGAAGACCTGCCGGAGCATGCCCCGCTGTTCGGAGGGTGTGGGCTCCTCGGCGCGCAGGCGCGGCACCGTGACCGCCAGCCCCTCCGCGGCGGGGCCGGCCGGGTCGGGGACCGCCGCGTGGGCGACCACGCGGGTGCCGCACGCCCAGGCGCGGCGGCGCAGGCGCACGTCCTCGCTCGGGAACGCGGGGACGACGGCGACGTTGGCTGCGCGCAGGGCTTCGGCCAGGCCGGAGGAGTCGGCGTCCACCACGCCCGCGCCCAGTTCGGTGAGGACGTCCGGGACGGGCTCGTCGCGGTGCCCGCGCACGAACACCGCCTGGGGCCCGGGCGTCAGGTGGGCGGCCACCGGGTTGAACAGGTGCAGGGGGACTCCGGCGTCCCCCTTGTGGACCCGGTCGAAGCCCATTGCGCGCAGGGCGGGCGGGGCGGGCTCGTCGTCGATCAGGACGGTGGGGATGCCCCGTGCGGCGGCGGACTCCAGGACCCAGTGCAGGGCGCGGGTGCGGTCCACGACCGCGGGGTCGCCCACGTGTGCCCACGGCGAGCCCGGGGCGGCGGCCGAGGCGGAGACCAGGACCAGGTCCACGTCCACGCCGTCCATGACGATCTGGGCGTCGTGCGGTCGCAGGGACACCGGGTGCAAGTACGGGTCGATCGCCTCGGCGATGGCGGGACCGACGACGGTGGCGGCCACGAGCAGGTCCTCGCCGCCGCCCGGCACGCCGGTGAGGAGGCGGGCCTCCTGGCGGTCCGCGTCGAAGGAGCGGACCGGCTCGACGCCGCGGCGGCGTTCGGTGTGCCGGGTGGTTCCGCTGCGCCGCCAGAGGCGGTAGAGGTCACGCGGGAGTTTGACCAGGGACCGGCCGGGCTTCTTCGCGGCGGCCGTGAGCGCGCGACCCACCTGGAGCGAGGTGGAGCCCTCCACGGCCGCCAGCCGCACGCGTGCCTCCTGGAGCTGGGCCTCGCGCTCGGCCAGCGCCTGGCGGAGCTGTTCGGTCTGGCTCTGTTCACGCCGTTTCACGGTCTGCCACCTTGTGTTCTGGTCGGATCGGCGAAACCACTGCGTCGGTCGGCTGCGGGGCCGGCGTCGCGGGGCGGTACCCCCGGCGCGTGCCCGGACGGGTACGGATGCCCTTGGCGAGGCGTGTCGCGGGTCTGGCCGGGCATCGTGGCGGAGGGGGCTGATGGACGTTTGCCATGGTGGACTACCTGGACCGCTGTGGGGGGATCGGGACGGTGCCACGGCCGTCCGACGGGGCCGGGGCGGGAGTGGCGCGCTCCCGGGTGCCCTCCAGGGCACGCCTGGGCGCGGGGACGGGGCTGCGGTTCTCGTGTGTCATCGGGTTCACCTTGACCACTGGGTGAGGACGGAGGCGATGCGCTCACCGGAGCGCCCGTCCCACAGGGGCGGGACGTCGTCGCCGATCCGCTCGGGGGTCTGCCCGTGCAGGACCTTGGTGACGGCCTGGATGAGGTCGGCCTCCGTGACGAGCTGGTTGGTGCCGTGGGTGATGGTGACGGGGCGTTCGGTGTTGGGCCGCAGGGTCAGGCAGGGGATCCCCAGGATGGTGGTCTCCTCCTGTACACCGCCGGAGTCGGTGACCACGGCGGCGGCGCCGCGGGTGAGGGCGACGAAGTCGAGGTAGCCGAGGGGTTCGAGGAGGCGCACGCGCGGGTGGTCGCCGAGTCCGGCCCGGTCGAAGGCGGCTTTGCCGCGCGGGTGCACGGGCATGACCACGTCGGCGAGCTCGGCGATCTCGTGCAGGCGCGCGGTGAGGCGGGCGACGTTGTCGGGGTCGTCCACGTTCGCGGGCCGGTGCAGGGTGGCGGCGACGTAGCGCTCGGGCAGGCCGAGACGGGTCCGCAGGGCCTCGGCGTCGAAGCGGTCGAGGTTGCCCAGCAGGGTGTCGATCATGGGGTTGCCGACCAGGTGGACGCGGTCGGAGGCGACGCCCTCGGCGGCCAGGTGGCCGACGGCCTCCGGGCTGGTGGCGAAGCACAGGTCGCTGAGCTGGTCGGTGACCCTGCGGTTGATCTCCTCGGGCATGGTGTTGTCGAAGGAGCGCAGGCCCGCCTCCACGTGGGCCACGGGGATGCCCAGCTTGGCGGCCACCAGGGCGGCGGCGACGGTGGAGTTGACGTCGCCGTAGACGACGACCATGCCGGGCCGGCGCGCGGTGAACTCCTTCTCCAGGCCCACCATGAGGGCGGCGGTCTGGGTCGCGTGGGAGCCCGATCCCACGCCGAGGTCGACGTCGGGGGTGGGCAGGTTCAGGTCGCGGAAGAACACGGCGGACATGCGGTCGTCGTAGTGCTGGCCGGTGTGCACGACCGACTGGTGGGCGCCGCGCCCGCGCAGGGCGGAGACGACGGGCGCGGCCTTGACGAAGTTGGGGCGCGCGCCGACGACGTGCACGATCCCGGTGTCCTGGCTCCCCAGGGGGGCGCTCGTTGCCACGACTCTCACGTTTCCTTCTGTTGGGGTGATGTTCCCGCCGTGACCGGCGAGGCTGGTGTGGTCCGACGACGTTCTTTGCCCGAGCCGTCCCGTCCGTGTCGCCGTGGTGTCACCACATGGTCACGTCGGCGTGGTTGTGTGACTGACCGTGCATGACACCCGAGCTTCCGAATCCCAGGTCCCGCGTCCCCGTACCCGCTGGCCGCGGGCGGTGACGTTCATCCTGTCGTTGGCCTGGCAACACCTGCGGTCCGATCCGGCCCGGCTGCCGCTTCTGGCCCTGCGGCTGACGCCCGGTCCGCCGCGGCGGGCGGTCCGCGCCCTGGCCTCCCGTGCGGGTGGCAGGGCCCGCGCCTACGCCCTGTGGGACCAGGGCCGGCGCGGCGACGCCCGTGAGGCGGTGCTCGCCGCGGCGAGCGGCGCCCCTCCCCGCCGGGTGGGCCGCCTGGTGGCGGCCTGCCTGGCGGCGGGAGACGCTGAGACCGCCCGTGAGCTGGTCGAACAGCTCCCGGAGGGTGCCCTCCGGGAGGCCGCGGAGTACCGGACGGCCCTGGCCACGGGACGCGCTGTTCCCGCGTCCCCGTCCACGTCGCCCGACCGTCACGGGATCACGTTAACCCGCGATGCCCGAACGCGGCCCGACGACACGGTGAACGCTCGGCGACCGGAGGCTCCCGACGGTGAACGCTGGCGTGTGGCCGGTGATCCGTCGTCACCCGGATCGGGGCTGCGGGTGCTGCACCTGGTGACCAACGCGCTGCCGCACACCAACGCCGGATACACCCAGCGCACCCACCGGATCGCGGTCGCCCAGCGCGAGGCCGGGATGGACGTGCACGTGGCCACGCGGGCGGGGTACCCGCTCACCAAGGGTGTACCGGACCCGCGCACGCTGGTGCGCCTGGACGGTGTCGCCTACCACAGGCTGATCCCGTGGACGGCGCCGAGCGGCCCCGCGGGTGAGCTGGAGGCGGGGGTGCGGATGGCGTCGGAGCTGGTGGAGGCGGTGCGCCCGCACGTGCTGCACGCCGCGAGCAACCACCACAACGCCCGTCTGGCGCTGGAGCTGGGCCGCAGGTTCGGCCTGCCGGTGGTGTACGAGGTACGGGGCTTCCTGGAGGAGTCGTGGCTGTCCCGCGACCCCTCGCGCAGTGTGGACGACGCCTTCTACCGGGCCGAGCGCGCGAGCGAGACCGAGTGCATGCTGGCCGCCGACCTGGTGGTGACGCTGGGCGAGGCGATGCGTGCCGACATCGAGGCGCGGGGGGTGGCGCGCGAGCGGCTGCTGGTGGTCCCCAACGCGGTGGACGCCTCCTTCCTCGAACCGCTGCCGCCGGGCGGCGGGGTGCGCCGCGAGCTGGGCATCGGCGCCGAGGAGTTCGTGGTGGGCACCACCACGAGCTGCTTCGGCTACGAGGGCCTGGACGTGCTGTTGGAGGCGGTGGCCCTGATGCGCGAGCGCGGGGAGCCGGCCCGCGCCCTGGTGGTGGGGGACGGCCCCGAGCTGTCCGTGCTGCGCGCCCGGGCCGCCTCCCTGGGACTGGAGGGCGCCGCGCACTTCCCCGGCCGGGTCCCCGCCGACCGGGTGCGCGCCCACCACGCCGCACTGGACGTGTTCGCCGTTCCGCGGAGGGACGAGAGGGTGTGCCGTCTGGTCACCCCGCTCAAACCCGTGGAGGCCATGGCGGGCGGACTTCCGGTGGTGGCCAGTGATCTTCCCGCTTTGCGAGAGATCGTGGAACCGGGAGTGACAGGAGAGTTAATTCCTGCGGGCGAATCGGCATGCCTAGCAGATGTCCTGACAAAACTCGCTTACAGTCATGAAAAGCGGGCTTCCTACGGCCGTGCAGGTCGCAGCCTCGTCGGCGCGGACCGCACATGGACCGAGGCCGCATACCGCTACAACCAGGCGTATCGGGTTCTGATTCGAAAAATGACCGGACCAGGCCAGAACCCGTGACCGGGGACAACGCCTGCCTACACTCGGATGTCCAAGGCACTGAGCAATGGCAATCCCCGCTTTTACGCCCGTTCACGAAATGAATGCGAGTGTGACCACGAAGTGGATGCCGCAGCCTCCAACCCAGCACCTGTTTCCGAGCAGTCCGCCGGCGCGGTCAGCGATCTCGTCGTCCTCGGTCTCGGCTACGTCGGCCTGCCGCTGGCGGCCGAGGCCGTGTCCGCGGGACTGAAGGTCACCGGCCTCGACGTGAGCGGTCACGTCGTCGACGGGCTCAACAACGCGGTGTCGCATGTGGACGACCTCTCCTCGGAGGACGTCCGCCAGATGCTGGACCGCGGTTTCAAAGCGACCACGGACCCGACATGCCTGTCCACCGCGCGAACCATCGTGATCTGCGTTCCCACGCCGCTGTCGCCCGAGGGCGGCCCGGACCTGGGCGCGGTCACCTCGGCGGCCACGTCGATCGCCGCGCAGCTACAGCCGGGCACCCTGGTCATCCTGGAGTCCACCACCTACCCCGGCACCACCGACGAGGTGGTCCGCCCGCTGCTGGAGAAGTCCGGCCTCGTCGCGGGCGCCGACTTCCACCTGGCGTTCTCGCCCGAGCGCATCGACCCCGGCAACCCGACCTTCGGCGTGGCCAACACGCCCAAGGTGGTCGGGGGCCTCACCCCCGAGTGCGGTGAGGCCGCGGCGGTCTTCTACACCGCCTTCGTGAACACGGTGGTGCGGGCGCGCGGCACCCGCGAGGCCGAGATGGCCAAGCTGCTGGAGAACACCTACCGGCACGTCAACATCGCGCTGGTGAACGAGATGGCCATCTTCTGCCAGGAACTGGGCATCGACCTGTGGGACTCCATCGCGGCGGCCGCCACCAAGCCGTTCGGCTTCCAGGCCTTCTACCCGGGGCCGGGCGTGGGCGGGCACTGCATCCCCATCGACCCGAACTACCTGTCGTACAAGGTCAAGACCCTGGGATACCCGTTCCGGTTCGTGGAGCTGGCCCAGGAGATCAACGGCCGGATGCCGTCCTACGTCATCCAGCGGGCGCAGGAGCTGCTCAACGACTCCGGCCTGGCGCTGTCGCGGTCCAAGGTGCTGCTGCTGGGCGTGACCTACAAGGCCGACATCGCCGACCAGCGCGAGTCCCCGGCCCGGCCGGTCGCGCGCAAGCTGGCCGCCAAGGGCGCCACCCTCACCTACCACGACCCGCACGTGGAGTCGTGGCAGGTCGACGGGGTGGACGTGCCCCGGTCCACCGACCTGGACCAGGCGCTGGCCGACGCCGACCTGACCATCCTGCTCACCGACCACAGCGAGTACCGGCCCAAGCGCCTGGAGGAGTACGCGCGGCTGCTCCTGGACACCCGGGGCGTGCTGCGCCGCCCCGACCCCGAGGCCGACCCGGCCCCGGCGGTCCCCGTCCAGGTCCGCCGCCACACCTCGCGCGAGGGGCTCCAGGTCCTGTGATCTGACCGGGTTCACCGGTCCCGAAAGGGCACGCCGATCCGGACACCCACGGTGTCCACCGGCGTGCCTCTTCGTGTTCACGTTCCCCTGGCCGAAGGTTCACGCGTTGCACTCCGACCGGCCACCGGGCTTTCCTCGGCGCGTCTTCCCCGCTGCATACCGTGTCGGAAGACCCATACGGCTTTCTTGAAGTGGATGATCATCATAGATCGCCACAAACCGCCCATACGGTGACCCAGGTAGGTGAACGCGATGCACGCGCTTGTGGCCACGGTTGTGCACCATCCTGAGGACGCCCGGATCCTGCACCGCCAGATCCGGGCCCTGCTGGACGCTGGACACACGGTGACCTACGTGGCGCCGTTCCGTGAGTGCGGGGTAACCCCGTGGAAGGAACTGCGCTCGGTGGACGTGCCGCGCGCCTCCGGCCGTGAGCGGCTGTCCTCCCTGCGCGCCGCACGTGCGGTGCTCGCCGAACAGGCTCCCGGGGCCGACCTGCTGCTCTTCCACGACCCCGAACTCCTGCTGGCCCTGCCGTCCAAGCGCCCGGTGACGGTGTGGGACGTGCACGAGGACACGGCCGCGGCCCTGCTCACCAAGGCGTGGGTGCCCGTGGCCCTGCGGCGCCCGCTGGGCGCGGTGGTGCGCTCCTTCGAGCGGCGCGCGGAGCGCCGGATGCGGCTGCTGCTGGCCGAGGAGGGCTACCGCTCCCGCTTCCGCTGCGAGCACCCGGTGGTGCCCAACACCACCGACGTGCCCGAGGCGCCGGCACGCGAACCGGGAGACGACCGGGTGGTGTACCTGGGCCAGGTGTCGGAGGCGCGCGGCGCGCGCGAACTGGTGGAGCTGGGCCGCATGCTGCGCCCGCACGGGGTGCGCCTGGAGGTGATCGGCGGCGCCGACGTCGGCGTGCGGCCGCTGCTGCGCCGGGCCCAGCAGGAGGACGTCCTGCACTGGTACGGGTTCGTGCCCAACGACCGGGCGCTGCGGATCTGCGCGGGTGCCGTGGCGGGGCTGAGCCTGCTGCACGACACCCCGAACTACCGGCACTCGATGCCGACCAAGGTCGTGGAGTACATGGCGCACGGCCTCCCGGTGGTGACCACGCCCAACCCGATGGCGCAGGCCCTGGTGACCGGCCGCCCGGAGGGCCCCGCGGGCCTGGTGGTGCCGTTCGGCGACGCGTCGGCGGCGGCGGAGGCGGTGCTGCGGCTGCGCCGTGACCATGAGCTGCGCCGGAGCCTGGCGCGCACCGGGCACCAGATCACGCGGACGTCCTTCCACTGGCCCGTCCAGGCCCGGCTGTTCGTCAAGCGGCTGGAGGCGTGGGTGGACGAGGCGTCCGACCCGGTCCCCGTCGTACCGCTCCAGAGGGGCCACCAGCACCAGGGCACGCCCGTGGGTGATTGAACCCACATCTAAGGTTCCAGGAAATATCTTCCTCAGCAACAAGTGTTGACGCCCGTGCCGGTGACTCCGGCCCCGCCGCACCACGAGCACGACCGAGGAAGAACATGACTGACGCCCTGGTTCTGGACAAGGTGGCTCAGGACCTCCTGTTCCGTGACGCCCGCAGCGCCAACAGCTTCACCGACGAGCCGGTGACCGACGAACAGGTGCGTGCCATCCACGACCTGGTCAGGTACGGGCCCACCGCCATGAACAACCAGCCCCTGCGTGTCACCGTGGTGCGGTCCCGCCAGGCCCGCGAGCGCCTCGTGCCGCACATGGCGGGCAACAACGCCCCTAAGACCCTGACGGCTCCGCTGACGCTGATCCTGTCCTCGGACTCCGACTTCCACGAGAACTTCCCGAAGACCTTCCCCGTCGTGCCCGACGCCCGGGACAACTTCGCCGGGATGCCCGTCGAGGCCCGCCGGAGCATGGCCGACCAGAACGCGCTCCTGCAGATCGCCTACCTGATCGTGGGCGTGCGCGCCGCCGGGCTGGCCGCCGGGCCGATGAGCGGCTTCGACGCCGAGGGGGTGCGCCGGGAGTTCTTCGGCGAGGACTCCGCGCTGCGGCCGCTCGTGGTCATGAACGTGGGCAGGCCGGGCCCGGACGCGTGGTTCGACCGCCTGCCGCGCCTGGAGCACGACGAGGTCTTCACCGAGATCTGATCCACCGGGGACCCGGCCCGCCGGGGACCCGAGGCACAGGGGGCCGGGCACCATCGGGTGCCCGGCCCCCTGTGCGTCCGACCCCGGTGCGTCCGGCCTCCGCGGGACCCCTCCGCCCGGGAGGGAGGAACCCGCCGGTCCTCACACGGCCGTGTCCGGCGCCTCTCCGGCGAGGAAGACCAGCAGGCACACGTCGTCGTCGCAGTCCTGGTGCTTGACCATCGCGTCCAGCAGGTCGTCCGCCGCCTTCTCCGGGCCGCTCTCCCAGTAGGGCGGCCCGCCGAAACCCTCCAGCAGCCGGGCGATCCCGTCGTCGATGGACTCCCCGCGCCGCTCCACGAGGCCGTCGGTGTACAGCAGCAGGGCCGAACCCGGCGGCAGCTCGACCGTGTGGTCGGTGTAGGACGGTTCCACCGGCAGGCCCAGCATCCCGCCGGAAGGAAGCTCCACCGCCCGGGCCCCGCCCCCGCCGTCCCGCCACAGCGGCGGCGGGTGGCCCGCGCCGGCCATCACCATCTCCGGGTCCCCGGGGCGGAAGCGCACGATGACGGCGGTCGCGAACAGGTCGGGTTCGAGGCGGCCCAGGAGCCGGTGCAGGCGTTCCATCAGCGCGGCCGGGCTCCGCTCCTCCATGGCGTACGCGCGCAGGGCCGTCCGCAACTGGCCCATCATCACCGCGGCGTGGACGCCGTGCCCGGTGACGTCTCCCACCACGCCGATGAACTCGCCGTCTTCCAGGGGGAAGACGTCGTACCAGTCGCCGCCCACGTTCATGCCCCGTGTGGCCGGGAGGTAGCGGGCGGTCAGCTCCATCCCCGGGGTGCCGGGCAGTTCGGTGAGCATCGCCCGTTGCAGCGCGGCGGCCGTGTCGCGCTCGCGCTCGAAGCGGCGCGCGTTGTCCAGCGACACCGCCACCCTGTGGGAGAACTCGACCAGCACGACCCCGTCGTCGGGGTCCACCGCGCTCCCGCGCCGCAGCAGCATCACGCCGAGGAGGTCGGTACCCGTGAGCAGCGGCAGGGCCAGTCGGCCCTGCTCCGCCACGGCGTCCGCCGGCCTCCGCCGGGCCGCGGACAGGAGCACCTCCTCAGGCGGCTCGGCCCCGGACGGCCCGGTCCCGGGCGCGTCGGCGGAGCACAGCTCCCCGTTCTCCCCGAGGAGCCACACCTCGACCGAGTCGGCGTACCGGGGCACGAGGAGGTCCCGGAGCCGGGAGAAGATCTCCGTCTGGCTCAGGGAGGTCATCAGCCCGGCGCTGGCCGTGGAGAGGAACGTCAGCCTGTTGCGCGAGGCCTCCACCTCGTCCCGGGCCTCCCGTTCGGCCGCCAGGAGCCTCCTCTGCTCGTCACTGGCCTCGGCGAGCTCGGCGTGCAGCGCGAGCACGCCCAGGTTGGTCTCCTCCAGTTCCTGCTGGTGCCACTCCAGGTCGCGTGCGCGCTCGCCCGACACCGCGGCCACCGCCCCGGCCCGCTGGGAGGTGCGCAGGAGCTCCGCCGAGAGCAGTTCGAGGTCCGAACGCGGCGCCTCGGGACCCTCCACCGCCTCCGGCAGGGGCTTGGAGAGGCCGAGGGTGGAGGACCAGCGGCTCACGCCGGAGCCGTCGCGGACCGTGGCCCGCAGGGCGAGCCCGTCCTCGGCCAGCTCCACCACCAGCGAGGCCGCTCCCGTCTCACCGACCTCCCGCAGCGCGCGCGAGGAGGCGCCGTCGAGGAACTCCAGTTCGGCTTCGCCCGGGACGCACTCCGGGTCGAGCACACGGGCCATGGCCGCCCGGGCCAGCGCCACGTCGACCATGCCGTGGCAGGAGAGGTCCAACAGCGGTTCCCTCATCGTCCCTCCCTGTCGGTGCGTACGGTGTGCGTGGCCACCGCGATACTGGTGTCGTCCCGCATCAGGCGGGCGGCGCTGCCGGAGTCCCGGAACACCGCTCCGGCGACGACCGCCGCGTCGCGGTCGCGCAGGCGTTCGATGCCCGCGGGCGTCCACCGGCTGGGCAGTCCGTCACTGTGCAACACGAGCATGTCCCCCGGCAACCACTCGTACCGGGTCGGAAGCGGTGTGCGCAGGCCGAAGGCCCCCACGATCCCGGGCCGGGAGAGCAGCGTCTCCCAGCGCCCCCCGCGGTACAGGCGTGCGCCGACGTTGCCGACACCGCAGAAGGTGAGGCGGTGCCTGGGCTCGTCGATCTCGGCGATCGCGACGGCCGCGCCCCGTGTACGGCGCAGGGCCTCGTGCAGTCCCCTCAGCAGCGCCTCGGGGGTCCCTCCCCCTCCGTGCAGGACGAAACGTGTTGCCAGGGTGGAGGCCTCCGCGGCGGCGTCCCCGTGCCCGAGTCCGTCCGCCAGCATGACCGTGCGGCGGCCGGCGCCGCTGCGGAAGGCCAGGGCGTCCCCGGAGCGCCTGTGTCCGCTCAGCGGCACGTGCACCCCGCCGGTCGAGGCCTGGGCGCCGAAGTGGGAGCGGTCCTCGGGCCGGGCGAACCGGGCCACGGCGACCGTGCCCCTCCCCGGGCTGCTCTGGAGCTCGAAGAAGTCGGCGGCCCGCGCACAGGCCCCCAGCCCGGTGCCCAGGGAGTCGGCGGTGGAGAAGCCGTCCTCCATGGCCCGGGGGACGTCGGGGATGCCCGGCCCGTGGTCCAGTGTGAGTATCTGCAACGCCCGGGCCCTCCCCCAGGGCTCCTGGGCCGCCTCGGCCACGAAGCGGCCTCCCCCGGCGTACCTGCACATGTTGGTCGCCAGCTCGGACGCGGTGAGGACCGCGGCGTCCGTCCTGGCCCCGTCGAGGCCGAGGCCGCGCGCGGCCTCTCCCGCGGCCCGGGCCGCCTCGGGCACACGCGTGGCGTCGCCGACCTCCACGTCCCAGACCCTGGTCATCGGAGCCCTTGCCTCGCGGAGTACGGGTCGGCCCAGGAGATGACCGTGACCCTCGTCCCGCCGTCGGGGACGCTCTCGATCGCGAACTCCTGCACCAGGCGTTTGGAGCCGCTCAGCCCCATGCCCAGCCCGCCCGCGGTGGAGTAGCCGTCGCTCAGCGCGAGTTCCACGTCCGGGATGCCCGGACCGGAGTCGACGAAGCTCACCGACAGCCCCGGACCCGTACTGCCGTGGACGACACTGATCTCCGCGGCTCCCCCGCCCCCGTGCAGGAGCGTGTTGCGGGCGAGTTCGCTGGCGGCGGTCACCAGCTTGGTCTGCTGGACCAGGCCGAACCCGGTCCGCTGCGCCAGGGCGCGCACGTGCTGGCGGACCGCCGTCAGGTCCGTGTCCTTGCGGATGGGCACGCGTATCGGCTCCCGCTCGGCCTGGCTCACGGCGTGCCCCGTCCCGTCCGGTCCGCCTGCTCGATGGTGACCCCGAAGCTGGCCGCCGCCTCGGTGACCGTGCGGGCCGTGTCCATGCCCGGCAGGGTGAGGCCCAGCTCGACCAGGGTGATGGCCACCGACGGGCGCATGCCGACCAGCACGGTCCTGGCCGCGAGGAGGCGTGAGGACGCCGCGACCTCGGCGAGGACGCGCGCGAGGAAGGAGTCGACCACGTCGAGCGTGCTGATGTCGATGATGAGCCCGCGCGAACCGGTGTTCGCCACTGCGGCCGTGACGTCCTCCTGGAGGGCGATGGCCGACTCGTCGGGAAGCTCACCCTGGATGCTGACGAGCAGCAGTCCGCCGAGGTCGAGGACGGGAATGGTGGAGGGGCTGGTCACGTGCTTGTCCAATCAGCTCTCAGGGATTTCCTCGCGAGGGCAGCTCCTTGTACTCCCGGCGCTCCAGAGCCCACTCCAGCGCGTCGGCGAGGCTGGCGCGGGTGGTGACCGGTCCGAGGTCGAGCCCGAGCTGGACGATGGTCTGGGCGATGGCGGGGCGGATGCCGGAGATCACGCACTCGGCCCCCATGAGCCGTGCCGAGGCGACGGTCTTCATGAGGTGGTGCGCGACGAGCGAGTCCACCGTCGACACGCCGGTGATGTCGAGGATGGCGATGGTGGCCTTGTGCTCGACGATGGCCTCCAGGAGGTTCTCCATCACCACCTGGCTGCGCGCGCTGTCGAGCATGCCGATGAGCGGCACCGCGACGAGGCGGTCCCAGAGCTTGATGACCGGGGTCGCCATCTCCAGCAGTTGCTGGCGCTGGCGGAGGACGATCTCCTGGTTCTCCTGGAGCATGGTGTCGACGACCAGGACCCGCAGGGTCGCGAACAGCGTGAGGAGCTGAACGCGGGTCTCGGCGGCTTCCTCGGCCCCGGGTGCGGAGGCGTCCGCGGCCAACAGCTCCGACGCGGCCTCTCGGAGTGCGCCGACCTCGCGGTCCACCTGGGCCGTGGACAGGCCCGACCTCGCGCGCGAGGCGGTCATCGCGACGATCTGCTCCCGGATGGACCGGAAGCCGACGGCCTCCAGGTCGTCGACGCGTCCGCTCTCGGCGACGGCCGCGAGGGAGTCGACGACCGCGTGGCAGGCCTCGACGGCCTCGTCCCGTGTGATCGTGAACACGGTCTGGAAGAAGGGAAGGTCCGCCCACCGCTGGGCGATCTGCTCGCCGTGGCGCCTGAGAAGGTCCGCCACGGCCGCGGCGCCCGCCTCCGCGGGGCTGGTGGCTCCGTCAGTCATACGTCTCCTGTCATCCCTGGGTGGCACCGGACGGGCACGTCGCACACGTCGCTTGCTTCCTGACAACTATTTACCAGACGGGCACGAGCGGCCGTGACCAGCCGTAGCGGGTGGGGAAAACGGCCTCGGCTGGAGCACGGCCGGTGGGACGGAGCCCCCGCCGCCTACTCCCGGTGCTTTCGCCCCCGCCAGTCGAGGCAGACCACGAGCGCGTCGTCGGTCGCCTCCCGCCCGTCCTGGTACGTGGACAGGTGGCGCAGGACCTCCTGGGGGACGGAGGCCGCGGACAGCAGCCTGGTGGCCAGGACGGCCCGGGCCAGCGCCCTGTCCCCGAAGGCCTCCCCCGAGTTGCCCCGGGCGTCGAACACCCCGTCGCTGACGAAGACCAGCCGGTCGCCGGGTTCGACCCCGAAGCTCTGCACGGTGTACACCGTGTCCTCGGCCATGCCCAGGGGAAGCTGCGCCTCGAAGGGGACCAGGCTCACCTGGTCCTCCCGCAGGACGTAGAGGCGGGGCGAGCCGGCGTCGACCGCCTCCACGGCGCCCGTGTCGAGGTCGAGGCCGAGGGAGAGGACGTCCAGGTAGCACTCGCCCTGGTGCTGGGCGTAGACGGCCTTGTCGGCGAGGGCGACCTGATCGGCGAGCGACAGGCCCCCGCGGCGCGCGTTGCGCAGCGCGTTGACCGCGAGGTTGGAGAGGAGCGAGGCGTTGATGCCCTCGCCCATGCCGTTGGTGATGCTGAGGTTGAGCCGGTCCGGCTCGGCGGACCAGTCGAAGTTGTCGCCGCGTACCGCGTAGGCGGGTTCGAGTTGGGCACCGAGACTGTACTCGGGGCACTCGTAGGCGCGTCCGGGCAGCAGGTCCCACTGGATCTCGGCGGCCAGGGTGAGGCGGTCCCTGCGGCGGACCGACCGGTAGAGGTCGGTGTCGCGCTCGGCCACGAGGATCTCGTGCCCGAGGGCGTTGGCGGCGTGTGCCAGGTCGTCGATCAGCTCCTTGGGGAGGTCGCCCTCCTTCAGCTCGACGGTGAGGACGCCCAGCCGGTCACCGCGCGCGCTCACCGGGAGGTGGACGGCCGTGACGGCGGACTCGGGGTCGCTTTCGACGAAGCTCACCTGGGAGCCGAAGACCCTTCCCACGACACTGTTGAAGACGGAGAGGTCCTCGGTGCACTCCCCTGGCTCGGAGACGTGGCAGAGTGCCTTGAGCCCGTAGTCGGCGAGGAAGAGTTCGGCGGACGCCGCCCCGTACTCCTCCGCGAGCGCCTCGCGCAGAACCGTCAGGAGTCCGTGGGGCGCGGCCCCGCGCAGGGCCCTCGCTACCGTCTCGGATCTGTTCACTGTGTCGACCTGTGTTTTCTGTGCCGGATGGGAGTGCCCGCACGCCAGCACGGGTACGGTCGGCGGGCATGGGACAGGGTGTTCCGTTATGGTCGTAGAGATACCCGCTTACCGATCCCGGGACGGGGTGCGACTCACAGACGTGATGTGTGAGAGTGGGAAGTGAGTCCTGAATCGCAGGAACAGACAGCCGAGGCCGCCCGCGCCGCTTCCGCCCTCACCGAGCTGGTGGAAGTGCTCTGGGGGCGTGGTCGGGAGGTGGCCTCCTCACCGGTCTCTCCCTCGCAACTCAAGGTCCTCTTCGTCCTGGAGGAGGAGGACGGCGTGAACCTGCGGACCGTGACCGAGCGCCTGGGTTCCACCCCTCCATCCGTGAGCAGGTTGTGCGACCGCCTCCAGGCGGTCGGCTTCGTCAGTCGGACTGCGAGTCCCAACAGCCGGCGGGAGCTGAGGCTCTGGCTGAACGAGAGCGGCCGCTCCTTCCTGCGTGACCTCAGGGCGCGCAGGGAGGCGGAGCTCCACGAGGTCATCGCCCGCATGCCCCCGCGTAAGCGGGCGATGCTCCTGGAAGGACTCGTGTCCTTCAGCGAGGCGGCGGGCCGCTCCGACACACGCTCCGGCGGCTCCGAGCGGCCGAACTTCCGTACGGCCTGAGTTCGCCGGCACGCGGGCCGGACGGGCGACCCGGTACCGCGCTCGCGTATGAGGCCTCCGCCCCCCGCTGCCCGGGACTGCGACCGCCACCGGGGCGGCCCTCCCTAGCGCAAACAATGCCGACAAGAGCAATTGTTGTCAAGCGACAACAGTTTACCCGTAGCAGGACGGTGCCCTGCGTCCACCCCGCACACGCGGGGAGGGGCCGGACACCGTTCCTGGGTGTCCGGCCCCTCCGTGCCGTTGGGACCGGGTGCGGCGGCCCCGGTCAGATGATCGGGGGGCGCCCGGCGCGGGCCATCCGCCAGGCCGTCGCCCAACTGATCGGGGTGCGCGGACCTGCGTTCTCACGCCAGCCCTCGCGAAAGCCCGCGAACCAGGAGCGCAGGGCGGGCCGGCTTCGCTCGCGCAGCACTGTCAGCCCCATCCAGGTCGCCAGGTAGACCAGGGCGAGGAGCCACGGCAGGTTGCGCCGGGCCAGCCACACCCGGTTGCGGGCGTTGAGCCGGTAGAAGTTCTCGTGCCGGGTCGGCGCCACCGCCGGGTGGTACATCACCGCTTCGGCGTCGTACTCGATCCAGTAGCCCGCGTCCATGATCCGCCAGGCGAGGTCGGTCTCCTCGTGGGCGTAGAAGAAGTCGCCGGGCAGGCCGCCCCCCGCCTCGAAGGCGGTGCGGCGGATCGCGCACGCCCCGCCCAGGAACGTGGTCACCGCGCTCGACCTGCGTGGATCCCCCACACGCAGGCGCGGCACGTGGCGGCGCTGGTCGGGGCCGCCGTCGGGGTCGGCGATCCGGAAGGACAGGGCGCCCAGTGACGGGTCGGCGGCGAAGCGCTCGCGCACGTGGCGGGCCAGGTCCGTGGAGCGGTACCAGCCGTCGTCGTCCAGGAACAGGATGATGTCGCCCCTGGTCGCCCGCACACCGTGGTTGCGCCCCTCGGGAATACCCACGTTCTCCGGCAGGCGCACCCGGGTGACGCCCTCGGGCAGGTCCGGCAGGTCCGCGCCGTTGCCGACCACGACGACCTCGACGTCCGCGTCCTCCTGCTCGAACACACTGGTGATCGCCCGGCGCAGTTCCGCGGGGCGGTTGCCCATCGTGAGCAGGACGCAGGACAGGGTTGGCACGGACACCTGGGGGTGGCTCCGTTCGGCTCGGGGTGCTCGGGAGCGCTCGTCCCCGGGCACACGGGAGGAGGCCTCGGCACCGGGGTTTCCGGAGCTCGACGAGGACGGAGTCACGGGTGTGGCCATGCTTGCGACCGTTCAGTGGACGACATGTTGCGGGAAGGTTGACACACGCCAACGCTCGCAGGGACAGACTAACGAAAGCATAAACAGAAGGTGTACGGGGCCGTGAACAGGGTAACCTGCCCGGCCCCGTACATGACGTCACCGTCACTGGCGCGTTATCCGTGTCACCGGGAGCTATTCGAGGCGGCGTGAGGCGAGCACGCTCACGAAGTGCGCGAAGCTCATCAGCGCCCCCACGGCGGCACACGCCGCCACGAGGAACCGGGTGGCCGCCAGGTCGCCGAGGAGGGCGTCCACGACGGCCGCCACCACGATGATCAGGGACAGCTCCACCGCCTGGATGAGGCGGTGCACCATGAGCGCCGAGGCCGCGCGGCGGGCCAGGCTCAGACCGGACGAGCGCGGACGCATCGCCTCGTCCGAGACCTTCTCCGGCAGGCCCGCCTTGGCGCGTGCCACCACGACGTTGTCGGTCTCGGCCTTGATCAGCGCGACACCGATCGCGGCGGCCATGCCCAGGATGACCCAGCCGCCCGCCTCCCACTCGCCCTGGGCGCGCACGCCCAGCCCGATCAGGAGCGCGATCTCGGACACGTAGTGGCCGATCCGGTCCAGGTAGATCCCGGCCACGCTGGTACGGCCGGTGTAGCGGGCCACCTCGCCGTCGGAGCAGTCCAGCAGCAGGTACACCTGCACGAACAGCGCCGCCACGATCGCCGACCACAGGCCGCCGAAGGCGACCACGACCCCGGCCAGCACCCCGAACGCCATCATCAGGTAGGTGATCGGGTTGGGCGGGACACCGAGCCGGACGAAGAACGTGGTCAGGTACGGGGAGAGGTCGCGCATGTAGAGGCGGCCCGCCCAGTGCTCCTCGTTCGTTCTCTCCTTGATGCCGACGGGCTGCCCGCCCGCGCGGACCTCAGCGACCGACGGCTTCGACATAGTCCTTGACGCTCCGTCCGATCTCGTCCCTGGAGAGCTCCAGGTGTTCCAGGATGGTGAACCGGCCCGGACGGGTGCCCGGCGCGTGGAACACCGCCTGCGCGAACGCCGCGTCGTCGAGTCCGACGTCGGAGGGCACGATGGGCAGGCCGTGGCGGACCAGGCAGTCGCGGATCTCGTGCATCCGCGCCTCCGACCAGCCCATGTGCCGCACCCGCAGGAAGGACGCGTACAGCGCGCCCAGCCCGGCGAGCTCGCCGTGGTTGCTGGTACCCGGGTAGAGCTGGGTGACCGCGTGCAGGATCTCGTGGCACGCGCCGCTGGCCGGGCGGCTGGACCCGGCCACCGACATGGCCATGCCCGAGAGCACCAGCCCCTCGGCGAGCACCGTGAGGAAGGCGTCGGAGTCCACCGAGTCGGGCCGGTGCAGCACGGCCTCGGCCGCGACCCTGGCGAAGGTGACGGCCATGCCGTCCACCGGCTCGCCGTTCACACGGCCCGCCAGCTCCCAGTCCTCGATGGCGGAGATGTTGCTGATCACGTCGCCGACCCCGGAGCGGACCAGGTGGGGTGGGGCCGCACGGACGTAGTCCACGTCGATGACCACGGCGATGGGCATGGTCACGCCGATGGACGGCTTGCCGCCCTCGTGCTCCAGCGAGCTGACGGGGGAGGCGATGCCGTCGTGCGCCAGGTTCGTGGCCACGGCCACCATGGGGATGCCCGCCATGGTCGCGGCGAACTTGGTGACGTCGATGGTCTTGCCGCCGCCGATCCCGGCGACCGCCTCGTAGGCGCCGGAGCGGAGCTTCTTGCCCAGCTCGGTGGCGGCGTCGACGGTGCCCTCCTCGACCTGGAAGACCTCGCTGTTGGGCAGGTCCAGCTCCGCGGCGATCTGCGCGCCCTGACCGGGGCCCACGGCCACGGCGATGCGGCCCTCGGTGGCGATCCGCCGGTCGGCCAGCACCGTGCCCAGGGAGGCGACGGCTCCCCGCCGGACGTCGATCGCCAGCGGGGAGGGGAGCATACGGGCTAGTAGCGGCATGCGATCTCCCTCGCCTTGGCCAGGTCGTCGTGGTCGTCGACCTCGACCCAGTCCACCTTGCCGATGGGCGCCACGGAGACCTTCTCCCCGCGGTTGACCAGCTCCTGGTAGCCGTCCTCGTAGTACAGCTGCGGGTCGCGCTCCCAGGTGGCCTTGAGGGCGTCGGCGAGACGGGAGCCGAGGGAGCCCTCGATGAGGGTGGCGCCGATGTACTCGCCCGCGGCGGTGGCCGGGTCCATGAGCTTGGTGATGCTGCGCAGGTGGCCCCCCTCGTCCAGGGTCACCTTCATCTCCTCTTCGGCGAGGCTTTTCACGTTGTCCACCGCGAGGAGCAGTTCCGGACCCCGTGCGGCGAGTAGCGTTTCCTCGACGCTCACGGGGTGGACGGTGTCACCGTTGACGAGGAGGACGCCCTCGGAGAAGAACTCGCGCGCGGTCCACAGGGAGTAGGCGTTGTTCCACTCCTCCGCCTTGTCGTTGTAGCTGAGGGTGAGGCGGACGCCGTGGCGCTCCTCCAGGGCCTCCTTGCGCTCCTCGACCGCCTCGGCGCGGTAGCCGACCACGACGACGACGTCGGTGAGCCCGGCCGCCGCCAGGTTGCGCAGCGAGATGTCCATGATGGTCGTCTCGCCGTCGACGGGCACCAGGGCCTTGGGAAGGGTGTCGGTGTAGGGGCGTAGACGGCGCCCCGCGCCTGCGGCGAGAACCATTCCGAGCATGAGGGTGTGTTCCTCCTTAGGTCGGGAAGGCTCTCACGCCTCCCCGTTCGTTCCGGCGGCCGGTTGGCCTCCGTCTGCGTGGCCTGTCCTGGTGGTCTCGGAACCCGACCGGCCGGCACCTCCGTCACCGGGGGCGGCGCCGGCGCGCACGTCGGCCACGGGTGTCGCACTCCAGGTGCGCACGGCCTCGCGGACGAGCAGCACTGCCAGGTATCCGGCGAGTATGCCGTAAACGGGGGTGAGCGTGTGAAACGCACCCCCGACCGCTGTGACGAGCATGCGGCCGTCCCAGCCCAGAGCCGCGGCGCGCACGCTCTCCGGCCGGACCGTTCCGGCCGCGGGACGTGCCGCTTCGTCGCGGTGATGGCAGACGACCACCACCAAGAGTACGAACACCAGGGGACCCGGTACGCCGGACGCCAGGCCCAGGACCGACAGGTACCCGTACTCGGTGAGGCGCAGGACGGGTGGCACGAGCCGGTCGAACCGTCCGTCGTGGGGATGGCCCGAGGCCAGTCCGGACAGTAGCAGGGCGGCGACCGGTGCGAACAGGGTAATGCCTGCCAGCCGTCCTTGGTCCGCCGCGAGGAGCGTTCCGACGACCAGGGCCCCGGTGAGCGCGGAGAGCAGGGGCGGCACGGCCCCCGGGGCGATCCCGCCGAGCAGGCGGGAGAGGCGGCTGTCGTCACGGAGGATCCGCAGGTCGGGGCTGACCGGGTCGACCTCCCCCCGGTACCGCGCCTCCCCGTGTCCCCCGCCTCCCGCGTTCACCGGCGCGCCCCGTGGTCGGCCGGATCGGCGAACCGGGCGGTGACCGCGACGGCGCAGCCGACGACGAGGGTGACGAAGGTGACGCGCGCGTCCCACAGCGTGGCGGTGACCGCGACGGTCAGGAAGCGCGCGGGCTGGGGGAAGGAGAGGAGGCGGCGGACCGGCGCGGGCGTGGCCGCGGCGGGGTGCCCGGGGCTCCCTCCGGGTCTGTTTCCCCCGTTCCCGGCGGACCGCGTCCTCGCTTCCTCGGAGGCCGTGACCACGGTGGTGCCGAACAGGCGTGAGGTCAGCACGGGGTCGCTGACACGTGATCCCTGGGGCGGCCGTGGCGCGAGATCACTCAGGAGGCCGCCAGTTCGCCTCTGGGCGGAGGGGGCGGGCCGTTTCGACTCCTGGCCCGGCCACGGGGCCGCCGGGGCGGATCCGGCCGTCAGGAGCGAGTCGCGCAGGGCCAGCGCGACGAGGGCGCCCGCCGCCCACCCCCACGCACCGTCGATCCCGGCGGCCACGGCGCCGAACGCCAGCCCGAGGTGGACCGTGTACTCGCGCAGCCGCGAGAGCATCGCCGTGAGCCAGAGGGTGAGCGCGTCGCGGCGGTGGGCGCGCATGCGGTCGCGGACCGCGTCGCAGAACAGGACCGCGCCCAGGAACGCCGATCCCGCCAGGCCGCCGACCGTGTCGGCCCGGGAGAACCAGACCGCGGCTCCGACCGCCGTCAGGACACTGATCCGGGTCACCCCGGCCCGGGTGAGGTGTCCGCGTTCCAGCGTCCGCGCGACCAGCCGCGCCACCGTGCCGCCTTCGGCCATGGACGTGCCCCTCCCCCAGCTCTGCTGAGAGACACCGTTTCTCACGGTGTGTGGTCATTCAACCACTGACACGCCCCGCCGTCGCCGAGCCCTCGTGGAGGGGACGCGGCCCCTTGCCGAACGGGCGCCGGACAGGAGAGCGCGCACCACCGCGTCCTCCGGTGGTGCGCGCTCCGGGAACTCGTCCGAGCGGGACGGGACCGTTCAGGCGGCCTGGCCGCCGTCGCCGCCGTCGGTCCCCTTCCGGTCCTGTTCCGCCTGCTTCTTGGCCTCCGCCGCCCGCTTCTTCTTCTCCGCGTCGCGCTTCTCGCGCTCGTCGATCTCGGCCTTGGTGTCGTTGTTGTAGGCGGTGAGCGCGGCGTCGATGTCGGTGTCCAGGGCGAGACCGCCGTCCTTGACGTACAGGCCGCGGTTGCAGAACCGGCGCAGGTCCTTCTCGTTGTGCGACACCAGGACCATCGTGCGGTTGTTGGCCAGCATCCGGTCGATGGCCTCGTAGCACTTGCGCTTGAACGCCTTGTCACCGACCGCGAGCACCTCGTCGACCAGCATGATCGGGTGCTCCAGTTGCGAGATCAGCGCGAAGCCGAGCCGCACCTTCATGCCGCTGGAGTAGTGGCGCACCGGGGTGTCCACGAACTTCGCCTTGATCTCGGCGAAGTCGACGATCTCGTCGAAGCGCTCGTCGATCTGCTTCTCGGTCATCCCGTGCAGGGAACCGACCAGGTACACGTTCTCGCGGCCGGTCAGGTTGTCGTTGAACCCGGCGCGCAGCTCCAGCAGGGGGGCGACCTTGCCGTGGACGTGCACCTCGCCCTCGTCGGGGAGGAGCACCCCCGCGATCAGCTTGAGCAGGGTCGACTTGCCGGTGCCGTTCTTGCCGACGATGCCGACGCACTCGCCCCGGTCGATCTCGAACGTCACGTCCCGCAGCGGCCAGAACTCGTCGCCCTCGGCGTTGGGGTCGCGCTTGGTGCCGTGGATGAACATCTCGCGCAGGCTGCGCTTGCGGCGGCGGTTCACGGCGAACTTGACGCCGAGCCCCTTGGCCTCGATGACCGGCCCGGTGGTGAGCCCGGCGCCGTAGGTCGTGTGCGCCATCACAACTCCTTCAGGACGGACATCTCCAGGCGGCGGAACGTCCAGTATCCGATGATCAGCATCAGGATCGAACCGACCACCGATGAGGTCAACGCCAGAGTGGTCGGGGTGAGTTCCTCGAAGCCCGAGAACCACACGGCACGGTGCATCTCGAAGATACCCAGCAGCGGGTTGATCTGGTACAACGTCTTGGCCCAGTCCGGGACGGCGTCGGAGCCGAGCACCAGCACGGCCGGGAAGAGGATCGCCGAACCGTAGAACAGCAGGCGCGAGATGATGCGCACCAGGCGCTCCACGTCGCGCAGCAGCACGTTGACCGCGGACAGGAACAGGGTGAGGCCGAGCCCGAACGTGAACTGGAGCACGATGGCCAGCGGCAGCCAGAGGAGCACGCCCTCCCACGAGGGCCTGCCGCCGAGGAAGATCACGAAGAGGATCAGCACCGGCCAGGTGAGCAGGTACTCGATCAGCTTCGTGCCCACGGTGGCCGTGGGGAAGATCTCCCGGGGCACCTTCATCGTGGTGATCAGCTTGGAGTGCGTGATCATCGCGCGCGGCGCCTCGGACATGATCGCCCCGAAGGTGTTCCACGGCAGGATCCCGGCCACGAGGAACAGCAGGAAGCCGCCCTGGACCTTCGCGTCCTCCGGCATGCCCCGGGTGGCGTTGAGGATGACGCCGAAGACGAAGAAGTAGACCATCGTCAGAGCCAGGGGCTCCAACATCGTCCACGCGTACCCCAGTACGGACTGCTGGTACTTGACCTTCAGGTCGCGCCGGACCAGGAGGCCGACGACCTTCCGGTGCTCCCAGACGGCCAGCGCCCTTGACGCCACCGCCACCTCCAAGGATTGATTCCCGTCCGGTCCACGGTGTGCCGGACAGGCGTGCTCGTGCTCGTACTCGCCTGTGCGCACCGGCCGACATACGCGGTCCACCCCGTATGCGTGTCGATACGGGGGAGCGTGTCCGGGCGACCGGGGGATGTCACGGACCGCGCCCGGCTCCACGACCTCCCTCTGGGAGGCCTCTGTACCGGGCTACGCCATACAGGCGTCCATAGGTTACCGCCGCGAACGACGGGTCGCGCCATCCCACCCGTCACGATTGTGTGGTTTTGCCCCCTCGCCTGGTGTGACCCCGCCGGACTCCCCGGTGACCCGCGGGACGGCCCGCGGGACGGCGGACCCAGGTGTTCCGCTAGCCTCGGCCGAGGTTGCGACGGAAGAGGGGTACGGGGCCGTGGACGACGGAAGAGACAGGGCGACGCGTCCGCGCGTGATCGCGGCGGTTCTGGCCGGAGGGGTCGGCGCCCGGATGGGCGCCTCCTCCCCCAAGCAGCTCATGACCCTGGCGGGGCGGCCGGTCATCGAGCACACGATCGCCGCGTTCGAGGCGTGCCCGGACGTGGACGAGATCGTCGTGCTCATGGTGGAGGAGTACCTGGGGCGGGTCGGGGACATCGTCGCCGCGGCGGGGTTCACCAAGGTCGGCGCGGTGCTCCCTGGCGGCGCGACCCGCACCGAGACCTCCCGCGCCGCCCTGGCCGCGGCGGGCCGCGCCGCCGACACCGACCTGGTCCTGCTGCACGACGCCGCGCGTCCGCTCGTGCGCCCGGCCACGATCAGCGCGTGCGTGTCGGCGCTCGGGGAGGCGGGCGCGGTCGGGGTGGCGGTGCCCAGTGCCGACACCGTGGTCCGGGTGGCCCCGGGCCGGTCCGGCGGCGAGGCGGTCACGCAGGTGCCGCCGCGCGCCGAGCTGCGCAGGATGCAGACCCCGCAGGGCTTCCGGCTCGGTGTGGTCCGCCGCGCCTACGAGCTGGCGGCGGCCGACCCGGACCTGGTGGCCACCGACGACTGCGGCGTGGTGCTGCGCTACCTGCCGGAGGAGGAGGTGCGGATCGTGCCGGGCGAGGAGGCCAACATCAAGGTGACGAACCCGGGCGACATCGAGATCGCCGAGACGCTGCTGCGCCGGGCGCGCGCACGCACGGCCCCGACGGAGGTGGACGCGTGAGCCGGGTGTTCGAGGCGACCGAGGTGATCGGCCACCGCGGCGCGGGCCGCGGCGTGGTCGACGGCGTCCGGGAGAACACGGTGGAGTCCTACGCCGCCGCGGCGCTGGCCGGGGCGGACTGGGTCGAGATCGACGTGCGCCGCACCGTGGACGGGGCGCTGGTGCTCCACCACAACGCCGCCCTGGACGACGGCCGGATGATCGTCGACCTGACCGCGCGCGAGTGCGCCGGAGCCGGGCTGGTCGGTCTGGACGAGGGTCTGGAGGCGATTCCGGAGGGGGTGGGCCTGGACGTGGACGTCAAGTCGGTGATGGAGGACGCGGTCGACGCTCCGTCACGGCGCACCGTGTCCCTGCTCCTGCCGTACCTGCGCCGCGAGGCGCGGCGCCGCCGCGTGTTCGTCTGCTCCTTCGACCCCGGTGTCCTGCTGGCCGTCCGGGACGGGGCTCCCGGGATCCCGACGGCGTGGATGCCGTTCGTGCGCAATCCGCTGGACCAGGCGGTGGCGGGCGCCGCCGGCCTGGGGTGCCCGGTCGTGGCGATCGACGCGCGTTCGTTCGGACTGACCGGGGACGCGCCCCGTCCGGGCCGCCGCTCGGTGGAGTACACCGTGGACCTGGCGCACCGGGCCGGTGTCGAGGTGGTCTCGTGGTGCCCGGACCCGGTGGACACCGCCCGGTTCGCCGAGGCGGGGATGGACGCCGTCGTGGTTGACGACGTGCCCGGGGCCGTGTCCGCACTCCGGGAGCGCGCCGCCGCCGGGGGTTCCTGACCGCCGGACGCCCCGCGGACGTCTCAGATCCGGCCGAGGAGCTCGGCCTTCTTGGCGGAGAACTCCTCGTCGGTGAGCAGTCCCCTCGCGTGCAGCTCACCCAGGCGCTCGATCTGCCGGAAGACCCACTCGGTGTCGGCGCCCCCGCGTACCCCGCCGGAGGCGCCCTCCTCCCGCGCCGGGCGGTCCACCGACGGGCCCTCCGCGGCCGGGGGCTCGGCGCGTGCGCCTCCCACACCGCCGATCTGGCCGACGGCCCTGGCCTTGTCCAGCCACCAGCGCGGGTCCCTGAGGCCGGCGACCGGGTTCCCGGTCTCCCGGCCGCCGGAGCCCGGCCTCGCACCGGCCCACATGTGCGCGGTGATGGTGGCGGCCATCAGCAGGGCGTCGAAGGTCTGCGCTCCCTCGTCGGCGAGGAGGACGTTGAGGTCCTGTCTGAGCCTGGTGGAGCCCTCCCTGGCGCTGTTCGCGGTGGCCACCCGCAGGTAGCCCCACTCCCAGCCGTCGGAGGGCGTCCACTCCACACCGGTGATCTCGGCGAGGTCGTACTCGCGGCGCTGGGCCCTGCGCTTGCGGCCTCCGGCCCGGGCGCCGGACCAGACCAGGCGCACACCGGAGTCGTCGACGGTCGCGGTGCCCTCGGAGGTCTGGATGTGGAGGGGGAGCCTGGGCACCAGGCGGAGAACCGTGTCGGGGGCCGGGGGTTCGGTGTGCCGCTCGGCGGCGAACCGGGTCTGGTCGGCCAGGTACTCGGCGACGAGCTCACTCCTGGCGGGGCCGGTGAGCCGGAAGGGCTGGGACTCCTCCCTCAGTGCCGCCCCGACGGCCGTGTAGGGGTCCATCCGGTCGCGCAGGCGCAGTCGGAGGACCCAGCCCCTCCTGCGGTCGGCTCCGGGCCGGAAGTCGACCCCGGCGATCGCGGCCACGGGGAGTTCGAGTCGGCCGATCCTCCTGAGCAGGGGGTCCTTGGACCAGCCCGTGCCCTCGTACCTGATGGCGACCGACTCGCCGTCGAACACCCAGACGGCCTGGTCGCCGCGCAACTCGTCCATGGCTCCCGCCTCTTCCGCTCCCACTGCCCTCTGCCTAGCAGAAGGACCGCTCCCGTCACCAGAGCGGACGGGGGCCGGAACCGGTCGGCGGGGCGGTTCCGCTGCGGCGGCCCTCAGGTGCGGGTGGCCTGCGCGGTGCGCGAGTCCGAGCCGAGCCCGGGGGGACTGGTGACGAACCCGGCGCCCCACGACATGTGCATGGTGGCCAGCGCGAGCGGGATCATCGGCAGGCTGGCGGCGGGCAGGCCGCGGCCGAGCGGCACCGAGGCGGCCGTGACCAGGAGCAGGTAGGCGGCGGGAACCAGGAACAGCGGCCAGAGGAGGAAGCCGCCGACCAGCCCGACGACCACTCCGGCCAGGGCCACGGGCGGGGCCAGGTAGCGAAGGTTGATCGTCCCCTTGTGCTGGCGGGCGACCACCCGGCGCCAGCGGCCGTAGTGGAAGTACTGCTTGGCGAGCAGGCGCACGTTGCGGCGGGGACGGTAGGAGACCCGCATCCGGGGCTGGAACCACACCGTGCCGCCGGTGGTGCGGATGCGGTGGTTCATCTCCCAGTCCTGGGCGCGCAGGAACGCCTCGTCGTAGCCGCCGACCCGCTCCAGCGCCGAGCGCCGGAAGACGCCGAGGTAGACGGTGTCGACGGGACCGCCCTCGCCACCGGTGTGGAAGCGCGCGTTGCCCACGCCCACGCGGGAGGTCATCGCGGCGGCGACGGCCTTCTCCCAGGGGGTCGTGCCCTCGGCGGCCATGATGCCGCCGACGTTGTCGGCGCCGGTCTCCTGGAGCGTCTCGACGGCCACCCGCAGGTAGTCCGAGGGCATCATGGCGTGCCCGTCGATACGGGCGACGATGTCGTGCGAGGAGGCCGCGATGGCGGCGTTGAGCCCGGAGGGGGTCCTGCCGGTGGGGTTGTCGACCACCTTCACCCGCGGGTCCGCGGCGGCGATCCCGTCGGCGACCTCGCGGGTGCGGTCCGAGGAGGGGCCGACCCCGAGCACGACCTCCAGTTCGCCCGGGTACTCCTGGGCGAGGACGTGCTCCACCGCGGCGGCGAGGTGGCGCTCTTCGTTGAGTACGGGCATGACGACGGAGACAGGCGGCCAGGACACGGGCACTTCCCAGGGTCAAGACGTGTCGGAACTGCGCAGGGACTCGCCGTGCGCGCGTCAACGGTACTGCACCACCACGGCCCGCCGGCCCGGCGGAGTTCCGCCGGGCCGGATCGAGCCGGTGCTCAGCCCTGGTTCTTGACGGGCAGGCCCTCCGAGTCCTTGAACGAACCGACGATGATCATGATCAGGTCGATGAGCGTCCACACGCCGGCGCCACCGCAGGTGACGATCATGAGGATGGCCGTACCGGTCTTGCCGGTGTAGAAGCGGTGGGCCCCGACCACGCCGAGGAAGAAGCACAGCAGGAGGGCGGTGAGCCAGCTTCGGCTGGAGACGGCCTCGGGGTGGGACTGCTGGTAGGTCACTGGGACTCCGGGGGAAATAGAAATCAAACAGGGAATGGTGATACCGGTACGCGGCGGGGTGTCCGATGCGGCCCCGGTATCAGGGTCTCTCGCTCGGCGCGCACAGAATCATACTATCTTTCATGTTTAAACTATAATTTAGGTCACGGAGCAATATCAGATACGCCTCAAGGTCGGATCACGCGCGGAACTGTTCCACCGCTCGCCGCGTCCCATGTACGGGGTGCACGCCCAAAGGGGAGGACAACACGCCGGGAGTTGACATCTCGCGCTCTTGGGCGCAACGGGTGACAACCTAGGGATAAGGACACCGTTGATGTGGGACGGGGACGCCGATGAGCGACGACAGCGCGGGACGGCACGGACCAACGGAGGGGTTCCACCGCGAGCGCTCGCAGCCGCTTCCGCCCGAGCGCTCCCCCAGGTCCGGGCGGGTGACCGTGCCCAGTCCCGCCGCCCGGCGCCGCCGTACCGGCCTGCTCCTGGTGAGCGCGCTGTCGGTACTGGTCCTGTTCGCCTCGGGAACCTCGTGGGCGCTCACCGGCTGGATGTCGGGGGCCCTGAACCGGTTCGACGTGTTCGGCGGGCTCTCCGAGGAGGACCGCCCCGAGCCGACCGGCGGGCTGACCTTCCTGGTGATCGGCTCCGACAGCCGTGACTCGATCAGCCAGGAGGCCCAGGAGGACCTGAGCGTGGGCCACACCCCGGGCCAGCGCTCCGACAGCATGATGCTGGTGCGGCTCAACCACGACCGCGACCGCGTCACCGTCGTGGGCATCCCCCGGGACCTGTGGGTGGACGTCCCCGGCCACGGCCCGGACAAGGTCAACGCCGCCTACGGCCTCGGCGGCCCGCAGTTGGCCGTGCGGACCGTGGAGTCGCTGACCGACGTCCGCATCGACCACTACGTCGAGGTGGACTTCCAGGGCTTCGTGAACGTGGTGGACGCGCTGGGCGGTATCGAGGTGTGCCTGCCCGAGCCGATCAGGGACCCCAAGGCCCAACTGGACATGGCGGCGGGCACGCACCATGTGGACGGGGCCGAGGCCCTGGCCTTCTCCCGTACCCGTGCCACCTCGCGGGGCGACCTGGACCGGATCGAGCGCCAGCAGCAGGTCCTGTCCGCGATGCTCGACAAGGCGATGAGCACCGAGACCCTCTCCAACCCGGCCAAACTGACCGATTTCGTGAACAGCGCCCTGTCATCGGTGACCGTGGACGAGGGGCTGGACACCCGCACGATCAACGACCTCGCCTACCAGATGCGCGACCTGAGCATGGACTCGGTCACCTTCACCCAGGTGCCCCTCTCCGACACGGAGTACTGGACACCGCACGGGAACGTCGCCCTGCTGTGGGACGAGCCCGCCGCCCGCGAGCTGTTCGCCGCGATCCAGGCCGACAAGCCGATCGCCGACCCCTCGCAGGAGTCCGGGAAGGGGTCCGAGCCGCGGCCCGGCGACATCCGGGTCCAGGTGTTCAACGGGAGCGGCGCGCCGGGCCTGGGCGCGCGGCTGGACGGCACACTGGCCTCCTCGGGGTTCCAGGTGACCGCTCCGGCGCAGAACTGGAGCTCCAGCAACGTCTCCACGACCCAGGTGCGGCACGGGTCCGGCGACCGGGCCGAGGCCGAGTACCTGGCCGAGATGATCCCGGGCGCGGAGACGGTGGAGGACGGCACCCTGAACGGTGAGCTGCAGATCGTGATCGGATTCAACTACACGGCGTTCGAGGCCCCGAAGTCCGAGGACACCGCGCCGAAGGGGGAGCCCTCCTCCGGCGGGGGTTCCACGGCCGTCTCGACCGCCCGGGAGAACATCTGCGGATGATCCCGAGCAAGGAGGATTCACCGTGCTCCACCACCTGGTCGGACTGCTCGTCGGCGTTGCCTTGGCCCCCGTGCTGTGGATCGCCGCCGCCTGGTCCGCCGACCTGGTCCCACGCGTCGCCGAGGGCGACGTGACCGTGGCGACGGTGTCGTCGGTGGTGGTGCTGTGCCTGGTGGGGGCCGCGTGCGCCTACCTCGTGGCCTCCCGGGTCTCGCCGCTGGTCGCCGGGGCCGCCGGGGCCCTGCTCGCGGCGCTGTGCCTGTGGCCGGCCGTGCACCCGGCGTCCATGGAGGCGGCGCTGTCCTGGTTGAGGGAGGACAGCTTCCTGTACCCGTCGGGCACCGGCCTGGCCGTGGCCCTGCCGCTGGGGGTCCTTCTGCTGCTGTCCGCCGTGGCACCCCTCCGGTGGCGGGCCGCCCACGGCGCGGACACGCTCCCCGGCGGCCCGGGCGCGGTCGGCGCCGGCGGGGAGGAGTACGGCCCTGTGGCGCGCGGGGCCGGTCCGGCCGACCCCCCGTGGGACGGCGCGGGCGGCGACACCCTTCCGGAGGCGGTTCCCGACCCCGTGCCGCCGCCGGTCCCGGGCAGCGGCTCCGAGGGCGACCCGGACAAGACCACCACGCCCTTCAGCCGCGGTGGGAGCGGCGCCACGTGGACTCCCCTGGACGACGGGCGGAAGAAGGAGGCCAGGACCCCGTGGGGCCGTCGGCGCTGAGCCGCGTCCCCGTGCCGGGGGGTCGCGGACCCACCGGTAACCTGAGCGCCTGACTGTTCACTCGGTGTTCGGTCATGTGCCACACCCGGACGCGTAAGGTGATGCTTCGCGCCCCGGATACCACCCGTAGGCCGAACCATGTCCGTTTTCTGCCCTGGAACAGGGTGTTGACCGCCTTCAGCGGGCACAACCCCACACGGGAGCGGACGAAAGCGAGGAAGGACACCGCCAGTGATCGAAGCGGACCGTATGCGCGTCTCCGTCATCGGTACCGGATACCTGGGTGCCACCACCGCGGCCTGTCTGGCCGAGATGGGGTTCGAGGTCCTGGGCGTCGACGTCGACGAGGCCAAGATCGACATGCTCCGCTCCGGCAGGGTGCCCTTCTACGAGCCCGGCCTCGACGAGCTGCTCACCGCCAAGCTCGCGACCGGGCGCCTCCGCTTCACGACGTCCTTCACCGAGGCCGCCGAGTTCGCCGACCTGCACCTGATCTGCGTGGGCACCCCGCAGCGCGACGACTCCGGCGCCGCCGACCTGCGCTATGTGAACTCCGCGGTGGACCAGTTGGCCCCGCACCTGACCCGGCCCTCCGTGGTCGTGGGCCGCTCCACCGTCCCGGTGGGCACCGCCGCGACCCTGGCCGCCCGGCTGGCCGCGCTGGCCCCCGTCGGCGAGGAGGCCGAGCTGGGGTGGAGCCCGGAGTTCCTGCGCGAGGGCTTCGGCGTGAAGGACACGCTGCACCCGAACCGGATCGTGATCGGCACCGACTCCCCCCGGGTGGAGAAGGCCGTACGGGCCCTGTGGCAGCAGCAGATCGACGACGGCGCCCCCTTCCTGGTGACCGACCTCCAGACCGCGGAGCTGGTCAAGGTCGCGGCCAACGCCTTCCTGGCCACGAAGATCTCCTTCATCAACGCCATGGCCGAGGTGTCGGAGGTGGCCGGTGCCGACGTCATCCAGCTGGCCGAGGCGCTCTCCTACGACGACCGCATCGGCGGCAAGTTCCTCGGGCCGGGCCTGGGCTTCGGCGGCGGCTGCCTGCCCAAGGACATCCGCGCGTTCATGGCGCGCGCCGACGAGCTGGGCGTGGAGCCCGCGCTGTCGTTCCTGCGCGAGGTGGACGCGATCAACCAGCGCCGCCGCGCGCGCACCATCGACATCGCCCGCCAGTTGATCGGCGGCAGTTTCGCCGGTCGCACGGTGACCGCGCTGGGCGCGGCGTTCAAACCCAACTCCGACGACATCCGCGACTCGCCCGCGCTGGACGTGGCCTCCACCATCGCCTCGCTGGGCGCTCAGGTGACCGTGTACGACCCGGCCGCGCTGGAGCGGGCCCGCGAGGCGCACCCGGAGCTGAACTACGCGGACTCCATGCTGGCGGCCGCGCGCGGTGCCGACGTGATGCTGCTGCTCACCGAGTGGGCGGAGTTCCGCGAGGCCAACCCCGACGAGCTGGCCGAGGTCGTGGCCGGCAAGCGCATCGTGGACGGCCGCAACGCGCTCGACCCCACGTACTGGCGCGCCTCCGGGTGGACCTACCGGGCGCTGGGCCGCCAGTAGCCCCACACGCTCACGAACGGCCGGTCCCCCACGGGGGCCGGCCGTTCGGTCCTTCCCGCCGAACTGCCCGAGGACGGACCGGTCGGCGCGCTGCTGGAGGGCTACGGCCGGTCCGGTGCCCCGCGCACCGGTTCCCGCGTCCGCGGGACGGGCTCGCCGGTTCCGGCGGGCAGCCCGCGCAGGGCGGCGGCGACCAGGAGCGCCACCGCGGCCAAGACGCACGCGCCGGTCAGGGCCGCGGTGTTGACCCCCGCCGTGTAGGCGGCGAAGGCGGTGTCGAGCAGGACGTCCGGATCCTCCGAGCGCGGGGCGGCCGCCAGGGCGCCGGTGACGGTCTCGGCCGCGGCCCCGCCCGCCCCGGGCAGTTCACGCTCCATGGTGGTGCGGTAGACGGTGGCCGCGGTCGTGCCCAGGACCGCGATGCCCAGGGCCGCGCCGAACTCGGTGCTGGTCTCGGAGATCCCCGCGGCGGCACCGGCCCGCTCGCGCGCAGCGGTGGCCAGGACCAGGGTGTTGGCCAGGGTCGCGACCACGCCGACACCGCAGGTCAGCAGGGTGTAGCCGCCGACGAACACCGCCAGGCGCGTGTCCGCGCCGACGAACCCGACGACGGTGAAACCCGCCGCCCCGAGTACCAGGCCAGCCGCCATGAGCGCGCCGGGACGGCACCGGGGCGCGGCCCGGCCGGCCAGAGTGGCGCCCAGGGCCGTACCGGCGAACGTGGGCAGCGCCCACAGGGCCGCGTGGAGCGGGCTCAGTCCGTGCACCACCTGGAGGAAGGTGAAGGTCAACAACCCCAGCCCTGTGGCGGCGAAGGACACCACGGTGTTGCCGCCGACCGCGGCGGCGAAAGCGGGCCGGGTGAGGAGCGCGACGTCCACCAGGGGGTGCGCGGCGCGGCGCTGCCGGACCACGAACAGCACCAAGAGGCACGCCCCGGCCGCCAGGGCGGCGGCGGACCGGACCTCGATCCCGTGCTCGGCCACGCGCTTGGCCGCGTGGACCAGGACGAGCACCGCGGCCAGCGAGAGGCCCGCGCCCGGCAGGTCGAAGCCCTCTGCGTCCGGATTCCGCGACTCCGGGACCAGGAGGGGCGCGGCGACCACCAGCACGGCCATGAACGGCAGGTTGACGAGGAAGACCGAGCCCCACCAGAAGAACTCCAGGAGCAGCCCGCCGATGACGGGTCCGGCGACCGCGCCGCCGGTGAAGGCGACCGTCCACGCCCCGACCGCCATGCCGCGCTGCCGGAGGTCGGTGAACATGCCGCGGATCAGGGAGAGCGTGGAGGGCGCCAGCGTCGCTCCGGCCACGCCGAGCAGGACCCGCCCCGCGATGAACAGTTCCGCCGTGGACGCCAGCGCCACCAGGGCGGAGGCGGCCCCGAAGAGCACCGCCCCGGTCAGCAGCAGCCGCCTGCGGCCGACCCGGTCGCCCAGTCCGCCCATCGTGACGAGCAGCGCGGCCAGCACGAAGCCGTAGACGTCCATCATCCACAGCCACTGCGCGGCCGTGGGCGCGAGTGCCTCGGCGATGGCGGGCGCCGCGACGAAGAGCACCGAGACGTCCATGGACACCAGTAGCGCCGGGATCAGGAGGAGTACCAGCCCCGCCCAGGTACGGACGGTGCCGTGTTCGCTCCCCGCCGGAGGCGGCGGCTTCGGTGGGATTCGCATGCTTTGATCGTACGTACGTCAAAATAAGGCGTCAATATGTACGTACGTCCAAATGCTAGGATCCCGGGCATGAGCCAACGCGACGACCTCCTGGCGGGCGCCAGGAGGTGCCTGGTGGAGAAGGGCTACAGCCGCACGACCGCGCGCGACATCGTCGCCGCCTCAGGGACGCACCTGGCCTCCATCGGCTACCACTTCGGGTCCAAGGACCACCTCATGAACACCGCCGTGATCGAGGCCACCAGCGACTGGGGCGACGCCTTCGAGTCGGCCGTCGACGCCTCCCGCGCCGAGGACCCCCCGAACAGGCTGCGCGTCCTGCTCCACTCGCTGTTCCAGAGCCTGCCGGCGCAGCGCGACCTCCTCATCGCCAGCGTCCAGGCCTACGCCCAGGCCCAGTTCGACGACGGCGTCCGCGACACCCTCGCCCGGGGCATCGGCGACGGCCGCCGGGCACTGGCCGCCCTCCTCCTGGACGTGGAGCCCGAGCAGGTCGACCCCGCCGCCGTCGCCGGGCTGGGGTCGATGGCCTACAACTTCGTCACCGGATACGTCCTGCAGTACCTCGTCGACCCCGAGGCGCTCCCGAGCGTCGACCAGGCGATCGAGGGCCTGCGCGTCCTGGTCCCCGCGGCGGAGGAGTGAGGGGTCGGGGCGGAGGAACGGAGGGAGGGGCGGGGAGGGACCGGTGACGGTACCCTCCCGCCCCTCGCCGTACGTCGCGCGGCCCGCCGGGACCCGGCGGGCGTGGGGCCGTACCTCCTAGAAGCCGAACCCGGTGGGCCTCTCGCCGCCGGCGACCTCGCGGCGCAGCCGCTCGCCCTTGGCCCGGGCCTGCTCCCCGAGCTCCTCCTGGAAGCGGGCCATGCGCTCGGTCAGCCCGGGATCGCCCGCGGCCAGCATCCGCACCACCAGCAGGCCGGCGTTGCGGGCGGCGCCCACCGCCACGGTCGCCACCGGCACACCGGCGGGCATCTGGACGATGGACAGCAGGGAGTCCATGCCGTCCAGGTACTTGAGCGGCACCGGAACGCCCACCACCGGCAGGGTCGTCACCGAGGCCAGCATGCCGGGCAGGTGGGCGGCGCCCCCGGCGCCGGCGATGACCGCCTTCAGCCCGCGCCCGGCGGCCTCCGTGCCGTAGGCGATCATCTCGTGCGGCATGCGGTGGGCCGACACCACGTCGGCCTCGAACGGGATCCCGAACTCGCGCAGGACCTCGGCCGCCTCCCGCATCACCGGCCAGTCGGAGTCCGAACCCATCACGATGCCCACCACGGGGTCCCCCGCGGGACTTCTGCCCTGCTCCTGGTCCCGCCCGTTGGCGTTGTCGGTCACTAGTCGTCTCCTCGAAGTTGACATCCTCTCCCGCCTGAAGGCGGGAGAATCCAGCCAACGGAACCCGTCCGCCGCTGGTGGTAGACGCTTCTCAGCCCGCCCGACGGCGAGGGCTCCACGTCCTGGCACCCACAATGTCCTGGGGCGCTTCCTGCTTGGTCAGATACTCGACGTTGCGCGCGGCGTTGGTGTCGGCGTTCGCGATGTACCCGCACCCGGGCGCCTTGCACACGAACCGGTCCTGGGACTCACGGCTGCCCTCCGCGATCACACGGCACCGCGAGCAGCGCCGCGAGGTGTTGGGGGCGGGCACACGGACCAGGTGCCCACCCCGGTCGGCGAGCTTGTACTCCAACAAAGTGACCGTGCGCCCCCACGCCTGGCCCGCGATGGCCCGGTTCAAACCGGACTTTTGCTTGACGTTCTTCCCGGGGATGTCCACACTCCCCCGAGCCGAGCGGACCATCCCGGTGATGTTGAGGTCCTCGACCCCCACCACACCGAACTCCTCGGCCAGGCAGTGCGTCACCTTGTGCTGCCAGTCCAGGGCACGACGCTTGGCTTTCGCGCGCACCCCGGCAATCTGGTCATAGGTTCGGCGAAGCCGGTTGCTGGTCGGTGTTCCGCGATGGTGCGCACCTCGTTGGCGTGCGGCCTTCCTCTCCAGCCGACGCAGACGCTTTTCCTCACCCGGTTTCAGCCACGGCCCGTGTTCGCGGAAGGTTCCGTCCGAGAGGGCGAGCGGTTGGGCAATGCCCCGGTCGACGCCGACCCCGGGACCGGCGTGAGGTGCGGGTTCCTTGACCTCGGTGTGCAGACGCAGCACCACGTGCCAACCGTTGGCCTCCTTCACCAGCCGCGCCCCGGTGACCCTGTTCGCGGCATCGGCGTGCTTACCGACGGGCAGGTCCCTGGTCCACCGGAAACGGACCACGCCAACCTTGGGGACCTTCACGGTCCCCCACGTGCGGGTGATGCGTTGGATGGCCAGGTCACGGCCCTGAGGGATATCGATGGACATCCGGGTGCGCCACCGGGCCTTGAAGGCGGGCGGCCCTGCCCGTCCCGCCCAGCAGTTCAGCCACGCCCGGTGGTACTGCTTCAACACTTGTTGGGCGGCCTGCGCGGGTAGCGCCGCCAACCAGGGAAGGTCCTTGCGTGCGACGCGGATGGCCACGTCGGCGGCGGTGAGGGACACCCTGCGGTTCTCCGAGGCCATGCTCCACCAGGCGTGCAATAGGTTCCACAGGGCGCGGGCGGCGTGCCCTTGGCCCTCAAGGCCGGGGAGCTGGTCCTTGGCAGGGTACAGGCGCACCTTGTGGCCGCGTTCACGCTTCACATGCCACCTCCCCGGCTGGCTTGCGCTTTACCCTACCATTTGGTCCATGTCACCACGCTGGGAAGGAAATCCCAACATTCGCAGGGGTGCACATGTCGCCTATAACCTTCATGCAAATTTGGTGTTCGTCACCAGGCACCGGGGAGAGGTTTTCACCGAACCCATGCTGGAGCGGTGCGAAGAGATCATGCGCAAAGTGTGCGCCGACTTCGACGCCGAACTCAAGGAATTCAACGGGGAGCGCGATTACGTCCACCTGCTCGTGCACTACCCGCCCAAGGTCGCGCTGTCCAAGCTGGTCAACAGCCTCAAAGGGGTCAGCTCCCGCTACCTGAGGCAGGAGTTCACCTACCAGGTGGACCGCAACATCATGCACGGCCGGTTCTGGTCGGGGTCCTACTTCGCCGGGTCGTGTGGCGGGGCGCCCCTGGCCGTCGTGCAGCGGTACATCGAAAGCCAGGGGCGTCCCGGGCCGCAGCCCGAGGGCAGGTGGAGCGGTTCACCCACCGACTGAAGCCGGTGGCACTCTCGTGGAGGAGAGGTAGGTGGCGGCGTCCCGGGCGCGCTCCAGGAGGTTCCGGTGGTCCTCGCCCATCACGGTGACGTGCCCGATCTTGCGGCCCGGACGCACGTCCTTGCCGTAGAAGTGCACCTTCACCTCGGGGTCCTCGGCCATCACGTGCAGGTAGCGGCGGTAGACCTCGGGGTCCTCGCCGCCCAGCACGTTGGCCATGACGGTGTAGGGGGCGTTGGTGCGCGGCGAGCCCAGCGGCAGGTTCAGCACGGCCCGCAGGTGCTGCTCGAACTGGGAGGTGCGCGCGCCCTCGATGCTCCAGTGGCCGGAGTTGTGCGGGCGCATGGCCAGTTCGTTGACGACCACGTCGTCGGCGGTCTCGAACAGCTCCACCGCCAGCATCCCGGTCACGTCCAGCGCCTGGGCGACCTCGATGGCCAACTGCTGGGCGCGGACGGCCTTCGTCTCGGAGAGTCCCGGGGCGGGGGCGATCACCTCGTGGCAGATGCCCCCGCGCTGCACGGTCTCCACCACGGGGTACACGGCGACCTGCCCGTGCGGGGACCGGGCGACCTGCACGGCCAGTTCCCGTGAGAAGTCGACCCTCTCCTCCACCAGGAGCGGCACCTCCTCGGCGGCGGCGCGGTCCACGACCTCGCGGGCCTGCTCCGCGCCGTCCACGATCCACACGCCCTTGCCGTCGTAGCCGCCCCGCGCGGCCTTGAGGACGACCGGCCAGCCGCCCCCCTCCTCGGCGAAGCCGGCCACGTGGTCCAGGGTGGTGACGGCCCGCCAGCGCGGCGAGGGGGCGCCCAGCTCGGTCATGCGCGTGCGCATGCGCAGCTTGTCCTGGGCGAAGCGCAGGGCGCCGCGGCCCGGGCGCAGCAGCCCGCCCGCCTCCTCCACCGCGCGCAGGACGGGCTCCGGCACGTGCTCGTGGTCGAAGGTGACCACGTCGTTGGCCTTGGCGAAGGCCAGGACGTCGTCGAGGCCCCGGTCGTCGCCCAGGACGACGTCACCGCAGACCAGCGCGGCGCTTTCGGCGGGACCGGCCGCCAGCACCGAGAAGTCGACACCCAGTCCGATGCCCGCCTGGTGGGTCATCCTGGAGAGTTGGCCACCTCCCACCATTCCCACGCGGGGGACGGTGCGGTTACGCTCGCTCACAGTTCCTCAACTCACATGCTGCTCGTCAACCGCGGTGACGGGACGGCCCCGCGCACGGCGGGACCTGGCCGGTTCGGCTCGGAACCCGCGGCCGGGGTCCTTGCTCCAGTCCCCGGCTAGAGTCTAGGGCGTGCGCGTGTGGCGGTCCCAACCCCCACCGCCCGGTCGGCGCCGCCAGGCGGCGGCCCGTCCGACGCGAGAGCCGCCCCGACCCCCGCCAGGAGGCACAGGCCCGTGCGTGACTTCCTCGTCCGCCATCCCAGACTCGCGAAGCTCGCGCGCGAGGTGGGCAGGTTCGGCTCCGTGGGGGCCGTGGCCTACGTGGTGCAGTTGGGAACGACCAACCTGCTGTGGAGCGCGGCGGGGGCCGGCCCCCTCACCGGCCAGGTGATCGGAACGCTGTGCTCCATCGGGGTGGCCTTCGCCGGCAACCGGTTCTGGACCTTCGGCGACCGCGCCCGTACCGGCTACGGCCGTGAGACGGTGCTGTTCCTGGCCATGAACGGCGTCGGGATGCTGATCCAACTGGCCTGCCTGGGCTTCTCGGTGTACGTGCTGGACCTGGACGGCCCGCTGGCGCACAACATCGCGGGCAACGTGGTGGGCGTGGGCCTCGGCACGCTCTTCCGGTTCTTCTCCTACCGGACGTGGGTCTTCCCCGAGCAGCCCGAGAGCCCCCCGCGCGAGCCGGTCCCGTAACCGCCCGGCGCCGCGGCCGGAGGCGCTCGCCGGGAGGCGTCCACCAGCCGGAGGGGAGAACCGGTCCCCGTCACACGGCGACGGCTTCGGCCGGCCCGCTAGGGCGTGCGGCCGAAGGCTCCGTCGGCGCTCCTGCGACGCACTCCGCGGCGGCCCGCCAGCCACGCCACCATCAGCGTGTACAGCCCCACCTGGGCCAGCGTCAGGAGCAGGACCAGCGGCGAACCCGCTCCCAGCGGCAGTCCGGAGCCGACCACCAGGCCCGTGCCGATCTGCTCCATGCGCCCCTCGAAGACGCACAGCGTGAACTGCACGAGGCTGTTGACCACGTGCAGGCCGATCGCGGCCTCCAGGCCGCCGGTGCGCCAGGTCAGCCAGGCCGCTCCCAGCCCCATGACCGAGAGGGCCGCGGTCGTCCACACCTTGTCCGGGTGCGCGGCCAGGTACAGCGCCGCGAACAGGGTGCCGCTGGCCAGGATGGCCGGCCCCGGGGAGCGCAGCACCCGCGACACCGCCGACGCGCCGCCCCGCTCGCCGGACCGGGCACCGACCGCGCCCACCATCTGCATGAGCAGACCGCGCATGGTGAGTTCCTCGGCCGCCGACTGGAACGGCACCAACAGCACGATGACCGTCATCGCCGCGGCGAACACCTCGGTCCCTCCGGACGCCTCACTGGGCACCAGGCCCGGCTGGAGGAGCTTGGCCAGGGGCAGGAACGCCGCGGCGCACAGGGCGACCGGGACGATCGCCACCACCGTGCAGCGGGCCAGCCAGCCCCAGCGCAGACGGCCCTCCACCGACAGCAGGGAGCCGACCCTGCGCCACTGCACCACGCGCACGAGGAAGAGGACTATGGGTATGAACAGCGCCGACGTCAGCAGGCCGAAGGCCATCTCGGCGATCGTGCTGAGGGTGACCGAGTCCGGGGCCAGACCGCTGCCGCCGATGATCGCCACGATCGTCACGGACAGGATGATCGCCATCCACAGGAAGAACACCAGCACCGCGAGGACGGCCAGGGTCAGCGGCGTGGACCACCAGCGGAAGCGGGAGGTGCGGCCGAGCCTGTGGTAGGACTCACCCTCGGGGAGTTCCGCGCAGGCGAACTGGTTGGTGCGCACCGGTCTCGGCGGCGGCCAGGCCCACACGGACGGATCCGCGCCGGGCACGGGCTGGCCCCCCGGCGGCGTCAGTCTTCCCCCGCCCGGCGGGCCCGCCCAGGTCTGCTCCTGCGTGTAGGACCCGGCGGCCCGCCCCGCCGGCCCCTCGGGCTTTGCGGGCCAGGACGAACCAGGCGGTGGCGGCACATTTCCCATCGTGCGCCGAGACTACTATCCGGGCATGTATCGCCAGCGTTAAGGCCACGCCGTTACCACCCGGACACGGTACGAACAAGCCGGTGGACGTGACCCGCGCCCGTACCGTTCCCCGGAATGCGGAGTGTGCCGCCGCCGTTGAACGGAGTGGCCCGTCGGAGCGACACCGCAGGCCGTTGACCCCGTCCCGCTGACCTACGATTGGGCACATGTCCTCCACACCATCCACCGAGCAGGTGCACGAAGCCCTGACCACGGTGCAAGACCCGGAGATCCACCGTCCCATCACCGACCTAGGCATGGTCAAGAGCGTCGACATCGCCGATGACGGTGTCGTGAGCGTCGGCATCTACCTCACGGTGGCTGGATGCCCGATGAAGGGCCGTATCGAGAAGGACGTGACCGAAGCGGTGACCAAGGTCGCCGGGGTCACCGCCGTGCGCGTGGAACTCGACGTGATGAGCGACGAGCAGCGCAAGGAGCTCCAGACCAAGCTGCGCGGCGGCCAGGCGGAGAAGGAGATCCCCTTCGCCAAGCCGAACTCGCTCACCAGGGTCTTCGCCGTCGCCTCCGGCAAGGGCGGCGTCGGCAAGTCGTCCATCACGGTGAACCTGGCCGCGGCCATGGCCGCCCAGGGCCACAAGGTCGGTGTCGTCGACGCCGACATCTACGGCCACTCGGTACCGCGCATGCTCGGCGCGGCGGACTTCCCGACCAAGGTCGAGGACATGATCCTGCCGCCCACCGCACACGGCGTCAAGGTCATCTCGGTCGGCATGTTCACCCAGGGCAACCAGCCCGTGGTCTGGCGCGGCCCGATGCTGCACCGCGCGCTTCAGCAGTTCCTGTCGGACGTGTTCTGGGGCGACCTGGACGTCCTGCTGATGGACCTGCCCCCGGGCACCGGTGACATCGCCATCTCCACCGCGCAGCTCCTCCCGAGCGCCGAACTGCTCGTGGTGACCACCCCGCAGCAGGCCGCCGCCGAGGTCGCCGAGCGCGCGGGCGCCATCACCGCCCAGACCCACCAGCGGATCACGGGCGTGATCGAGAACATGTCGTACTACACGCCCCCGGGCGGCGGGGAGCCGGTGCACCTGTTCGGCGAGGGCGGTGGCCGCAGGGTCGCCGACGGCCTCGGCAAGACCCTGGGCACGAACATCCCGCTGCTGGGCCAGGTGCCGCTGGACACCCGCCTTCGCGAGGGCGGTGACGAGGGCAAGCCCCTGGTGCTGACCGAGCCCGAGGCCGAGGCCAGCAAGGTGATCGTCTCGATCGCCGACACGCTGGTCGGGAAGCCGCGCGGGCTGGCCGGCATGCAGCTGGGCATCTCCCCGGCGGGCCGCTGACCCGTTTCCCTCCGGCCCGCGCCGGACAACGTGTGCGAGGCCCCCGAGCGCCGCTCGGGGGCCTCGCGCGTGCGTCGGTTCGGGGCCTCGCGTGTGCGTCGGTCCGCGCGCCCGGTCAGTCCTCGCCGGACGAGCCCAGCGTCACCACGGCGGTCTCCCCCGCTCCGTCGCGCTCGTACCCGACCTCGACCTCGGCGCCCGGGCTGAGGCCGCGCAGCATCGCGAGCAGCTCCTGGCCCGAGTCCACCCGGTCTCCGTCCAGGGAGACGATCACGTCGCCGGACCGCAGGCCCGCCTCGTCGGCCGGACCGCCCTCCTCCACCGCGTCGGAGCCCTCGGCGATGACCGCGCCCGCGATCGGGCTGTCCAGGTCGATGTCGGCCCCGATGTCGGCGTAGTCGGCCTCGCCGTGCCCGATGAGCCGTTCCACGACCCGTTTGACCTCGCTCGACGGGATCGCGAAGCCCAGGCCGATGTTGCCCGAGGGCTCACCCATGTAGCCCATGGTCACGATCATCGAGTTGACCCCGATGACCTGCCCCCGCAGGTCCACCAGCGGACCGCCGGAGTTGCCCGGGTTGATGGCGGCGTCGGTCTGCAACGCGTAGAAGCGGCTGGCGCCCTCGCCCTCCCCGGAGGTGACCGGGCGGTTGACGGCGCTGATGATGCCCTGCGTGACGGTCGTGTTGAGGCCCAGGGGCGCGCCGATGGCGATCACCTCGTCACCGACGATGACCTGCTCGGAGTCGCCGAAGTCCAGCGGTTCGACCTCGATCGGGTCCTTCAGCGACAGCACCGCGAGGTCGGAGCTGGGGTCGGAGCCGACCACGGAGGCGTCGGAGCGGCTGCCGTCGCTGTACTCCACGACGATGCCGCCCTCCTCCAGTTCGGAGGAGACGTGGTCGTTGGTCACCACGTGGTCGCCGTCGATGACGAACCCGGACCCGCCTCCCTGGACCCGGGGGTCGGAGCTCTGGACCGCCACCACGCTCGGGCTCACCCGCTGGGCCACGCCCGCGATGCTGTCGGGGTCGCGCTCGGGGGCCTCCGGCGGCGGCTCGTTGATGACCGGCCCCTCCTCCGGCCGCGCCTCGGCGGTGTCGAGGCCGCTGAGGAGGGTGCCCGCGACGCCTCCCGCGCCACCGGCGATGAGCGCGACGACGAGCATGCCGGACAGCGCCATCCACACCGGGATGCCGCGCCCCCGGGCCTTGGCGGGCCGCGGTGGGCGGCCGTACTGAACCTGTTGGGGTTGTTGGGGCTGTTGGCTCTGAGGGACTTGTTGGGCCTGCTGGGGATACTGGCCCTGAGGGGCTTGCTGAGCCTGCTGGGGCTGGAACGCCGGGGTTCCGGAGGCCCCCGGGGCGAAAGGACCCGTGAAGGCCGTCGCGTGGCCGCCGGAGGCCGTCTGCCCGGTGTGCCCCGTGGGGCCGGGGGGCGGCACCTGCCCGGCGGGAGGCGGTGCCTGGACGCCGTGGGGTCCACCGCCGGGGGGCGGAACCGGCCCCGGAGGACCTGGGGGGCCGGGGGCCGGGGGGTCTGAGCCCTCGGGCCGCGGTGCGGCGGCCCGCCCGGGCCGCGGGGGGTGTTCCGCAGGCGCCTGACCCGGCGCGCGCGCCTCGTCCGGCGCGGCACGCTCAGGGGGTGTCCCACCGCCCGGCGGGGTCGCCCGGCCGGACTCCCCGTGGTGCTCCGGGCGGCCGCTTTCCTCGCTCAAGACCTGCTCCGTATGTCGCTTGGCTGTCGGTCGACACGCGGTTCGGCGAGGGGCCTAGAGGAACCCCAGCCGGGACAGGCCGCGCCGCACCCTGGCCCAGAAGCCGGAATCCCCGGGGTCCGGCAGCGCGGTCACGGCCGATGAGACCAGTCCCGCGGGGGCGTCGGCGAGCACCGTGTAGACGAAGCCGTCCGCCTGCCACATGCTCCTGTACTGGCCCGTGTCGCCGCCGAAGACCGTGTCGTGTTGTGTTGAGACGTCGCCACCCCCCGTTCCGGTTCCGACGTATCCGTTCCGAAATGCGGGGGAATGCTCGGTACCCAGCTTCCCACGTTGGGCGAAAACCGACACCTGGGACAGCCCGTCCGAATAGACCGCGTGCACGACCCGGTGTCCGCCGTGCCGGGTGGACCGGGCGTCGACCAGCCGCAGGTTCCAGGTCAGGTGTTCGGGAAGGGACCAGCCCCGCTCGCGCAGACCGGCGCGTTCGGCCCCGGTCAGGGTGTCTCCCCAGGGCACGTCGCCGGCCTCGCCGTCGGGCCAGTGGCCCCCGCCCAGGACGAGGCCGGTGAGGCGGACGCTGAACACGGGCTCTCCGGCGGCCCCGTAGACCGTCCGGCCCAGGAGGAGGCCGGTTTCGGCGTCCACCCAGAACCGCCCGGCGACGGTGCCGTCGGCGCGCTCGGCCTCCACCACGCGGGTGTCCCTGCCGCCCAGGTCGGCGGCGCCCGCGTCGGAGACGGCGTAGGTGTCCTGGAGCATGCCCAGCAGGCGCTCGTCCAGCGACTCCAGCGCGGAGGAGGAGCGCACCACGAAGGCAGCCCCCTCGTCCCCGTCGCCGACGGGGGCCAGGGCCAGGCCGTCTCCGGGTCTGTTCACCACGCGCACGCGGGCCTTCCGGTCCTTCGCGCCCCCCGCCGCGGTCATCTCGCGCACGGCGGAGTAGGCGACCTCGTCCTCCGCCTCGGCGGCGCGGCGCAGCACCGGCATCCCCTCGTCCGCCCCCTCGGCGGGAACCGCGGCGGACCCGGGGCACACGGCGGCGGTGAGCAGGAGTGCGCACAGCAGCGCCACGACGAGGAGTGCGACCGGGGCGGAGTGCGCGGAGGAGGGGTCCTCCGCGCTCACCGGGTGGTTTCGGAGGAGCCGTACGGGGCGTCGGCGGCCGTGGGAGAGGCGTCGACCACCGGCATGTGGCGGCTGGTCACCGCGTGCTCGACCGCGTAGTCGGACAGGCGGGGCTCGACCACGGGAGCCTCCTCGGAGTCGCCCCCGGCGGCGAAGGCGCTGCCGATCAGGGCCGTGGCCACGGCGAGGCCAGCGACGGCGTAGCGGCCCCCGGGGAAGCCCGGGAACAGGTGGGCGAGGCGGTCGCCGCCGAAGCGCCGGCGGTCCGACCGCTCGACGCGCCCCGGAGGGGCCTGGGACGCACCGCCGGGCGTCGGGGGGACCCCGGGGGCGACGGCCGGGTGGCTGCCTCCGGGAAGGCCGCCGAGGGGGCGTGAGGAGCCCAGGGGCGGGCGGGCCCCGAAGCCCGCGCCGCCGGGGGGCGGGTCGGAGGGGCCCCGGCCGACGGGCCCGGGGTCGCGGGACAGGCTGGTGAGCCGTCCCATGAAGTCCATGTCGGGCTCGGGCTCGCACAGGCCGTTCAGTCTGCGCTTGAGACGGCGCATCATGTCGGCCTCGAAACGGCACGGCTCGCACTTGGCCAGGTGGATGAGGGCGCGCTCGTGCTCGGCCGGGCCCAGTTCCCCGTCGACGAGCGCGGAGAGACGCTCTCCCAGGTGTTCCATACTCACTCCGCCTCCCCGTTGATCACGTTTCCACCGCTGCGCGCATCGCCGTCGGCGGTCAGGGACCGCCGGTGCTCCAGGGCCCTGCGCAGTTGGGCGCGGCCCCGGTGGATGCGGCTGCGGACGGTTCCGAGCTTGACGTCGAGCGTCGCCGCGATCTCCTCGTAGGAGAGGCCCTCGATGTCACAGAGGACGACGGGGGCACGGAACTCGGCGGGCAGCGCGTCCAGCGCGGTCTGGATGTCGGCGTCGAAGTGCCGGTCGTCGTAACGCTGGGCGGGAGAGGGCTCCCGGCCCTCCAACCGGTCGTCGGCGTTGTCGGCCAGGCCCTCGAAACGGATGCGGGCCCTGCGGCGGGCCATGTCGAGGAAGAGGTTGGTGGTGATGCGGTGCAGCCACCCCTCGAAGGTTCCGGGGGTGTAGTTGGCCAGGGAGCGAAAGACCCGGATGAAGACCTCCTGGGTGAGGTCCTCGGCGTCGTGCTTGTTGCCGGTCAGCCTGTAGGCGAGCCGGTACACGCGCGGAGAGTGGGTCCGGACGACCTCGTCCCAGCTCGGGGGTTCCCATGCCTCGAATTCCACGGCAGGGCCGGACTCTGGCACCGCTGCTCCCTTCATCCCGTCGATTCGCCGCGAGGCTGGTCGGGGGGAGTTTGCTTCGTGGCGATCAACGTACGTTCATCCCGATTCAACGCCGGGAGACGTGGATTAAGTTCCCGCCGCCACGCTCGGAGTTCGGTCCGGAGCAGGCTAGTCTTTTGCCAGGGACATGACCTGGCCGCGACCACCATCCTACGGTGGGTGACCATCTCCTGGTCAGACCCCGCCAGACACATGACCACGCAGTGGAGGCCGTCATCGCCAGCCCGGAGGAGACCGCGGCCCGGATCACCTGGGTCCGCGCCGAACAGGCCCGGTTCGAGCGAAACGCCATGGAGGACGAGCCGCTGGCCGACGCCTACGAGACGGGGAGCCGCTCGTCGGCGCCGCCCGTGGACGCGGCGACGGGGACCGCGCTGCGCTTCCTGGCCGCGTCGATCGGCGCGCGGTCCGTGGTGGAGATCGGCACGGGGTGCGGCGCGTCGGGGATCTGGCTGCTGCGGGGAATGGCCCCGGACGGGATCCTGACCACGGTGGACACCAACGCCGCCTACCAGGACTACGCGCGCTCGGCGTTCGCCCGCGCGGGTTTTGGCCCGGGACGCGCCCGGCTGATCCGGGGGACCGCCCTGGAGGTGCTGCCGAGGCTGACCGACGGCGGATACGACCTGGTGTTCGTGGACGCCGACACGGTGTCCTATCCCCTGTACCTGGACGAGGCGCTGCGCCTGCTCCGCCCGGGCGGGATGGCGGTGTTCAACGGCGCCATGGTCACCTCCGCGGAGCCGGACGGGCCGCTGCGCGTGCCCGACCCGCGCGAGACCGCCGTGCGCGAGGTGATCCAGCGGGTGCGCGAGGAGGAGGAGTTCATCCCCATGCTGATGCCCGTCGGCGAGGGGCTGCTGGCCGCCATCCGGTGACCGCGGTCCCGGGGTCCGCTCGGTGGGCCCGGCGCCTTCGCCACCGGGGGTGGCGGGGGGCGCCGACGGTGCCGCCGGAGGTTCCACGGGTGCGCCCGCGGGATACGAACGGGCGCACCGTGGGGGCCGGGGGGTTCCCCTACCCCCGGTGTCCGGGCACGAGGCGGGGCGCGGCCCCGGGGAACACGCCCTAGCGGTCGGCGAGCCAGCGCAGCAGGGTGCGCGTGGCGAAGGCCGTGCCGCCCTTGGTGAGCAGGCCGTCCTCCTTCATCGACCGGCCGGGGCCGGCGATGTCCAGGTGGGCCCAGGACACGCCGCCGGTGAACTCGCGCAGGAACAGGGCCGCGTCGGTGGCACCGGCGGGGCCGAACTCGGAGCGGGTCCCGATGTTGGCCAGGTCCGCCACCCGGGACTTGGTCGTCTCGGTGTACTCCTCGGTCAGCGGCATCCGCCACAGGGGTTCGCCGGAGGCCTCGCCGGCGCTCTCCAGCTCGGCGGCGAGCGCGTCGTCGGTGCTGTAGAGCGCGCCCACGCCGGTACCGAGCGCGACCTTCGCCGCGCCGGTCAGGGTAGCGACGTCCACCAGCACGTCCGGTGCCAGCTCGGCGACCGCGTAGCCCATGGCGTCGGCCAGGACCAGGCGGCCCTCGGCGTCGGAGTTGAGCACCTCGACGGTCGTGCCGGAGTAGGTGGTGAGCACGTCGCCGATGCGGGTGGCGTCGCCGGAGAAGGCGTTCTCCGCCAGCGCCAGCAGGCCGGTCACCCGTACCGGGGCGCCCACGGCGGACAGCGCCGAGAGCACCGCGAGCACGATCGCCGAACCGCTCATGTCGGTCTTCATCAGCGACATGTTGTCGTTGGGCTTGAGCGAGAGGCCGCCGGTGTCGAACGTGATGCCCTTGCCGACCAGCACGACGTGCGCGGCGGGGTTCTCGGGGGTGTAGGAGAGCTGGACCAGCCGCGGGGGGCGAGAGGAGCCCTGGCCGACACCGAGGATGGCGCCGAAGCCGTCGGCCTCCAGCTCCCCCTCGTCCCAGACCCGCACCCGCAGGCCGGACTCCCCCGCGACCTCGCGGGCGCGGGCGACCATCCACTCGGGGTCCTTGGTCATGGACGGGGTGTTGATGAGGTCGCGGGCCAGGGCGGTGGCCCCGGCCAGTCGGGACCCGCGGGACAGGGCGTCGGCGAGGTCCCCGGCGCCGACCACGTCGATCACCGGGGCGGGGCGCTTCCCGGCCGGGGTCTCGGCGCTCTTGAGGCTGAAGGTGTAGGAGGCCAGGAGCGCGCCCTCGGCGAAGGCCGTGGCGGCGTCACCGCCGGCTCCGGGCCAGGCGAAGGCCACGCGCTCGTTTCCCCGGGCGGCCCGGGACAGGGCGGCGCCGGCCTTCCGGAGGTCGTCGGGGGATCCCGAACCGACTCCCAGAAGCGCCAGGCGGGCCAGGCCCTGGTCCCGGGGCACCGGGAACTGAGCCAGTTCGCCGGGCTTCCCGGCGAGAGAGTAGTGCGCGAACAGGTCGGTGAGCGGAGCTGGAAGCGCCTGTGTCAGACCGTCCTCGGCGATCCCCTCCACCTCTGTCGGTCCGCCGTCTCCCGACAGCACGGGAAGGACCAACAGGTCCGCGGTGGATTCGGCGAGGCTCCCCGGCTGGGGACGGATCTCCGTGGCGAATGGCACAGGTCGCTCACAATCGTTCGCTGTCGTGGGGGTCTACGACCTCGGGGGGTCGTCGGGGTGTTCGGCCCGGTGGGGGAAGAACGTGGGTGCGTCTAGCCGACGACGCCCTTGAGCGCGTCCCGGAGCTCGGTCGCCTCGGCCGGCGTCAGTTCGACGACCAGGCGTCCGCCGCCCTCCAGCGGGACCCGCATGATGATGCCGCGACCCTCCTTGGTGACCTCCATCGGCCCATCGCTGGTCCTCGGCTTCATCGCCGCCATGCCATTCCCCTTTCTAGGTGTTCCTCGCGGGTGACCGGGGCCGACCCACAGCACCGGCGCCGATCCGCGTGGTCCGTCTCGGCTCCGGAACCGTAGGCCGGTTCCGTGTGACTCGTGCCCGTGTGGCTTCAGGGACGTGAATCACTCTTCGACCATTATCTCGGAGGTTCGCCCCCGTGTGTGCGCCAGACGGTGGCCGGACCCTCGCCAACCGCCGTCACGAGCACCCACCAACGAGGAATCGTTGGTCAGTAAGGTTATATCGGTCCTGACCGAAACCCGCTCAGAGCGCGAGGGACCGAACGGACTCATGCCCCGGGGCGACGGGTTGAACCGTGCCGCCCGAAGACACCCGACAACGACTCCCACCTGCGCTTTCCTTGTGCCGAGACACCGGGGAACTCGGCCGGAGGCGGCCTGGAGGGGTTTTCCGGCGGAGAGCGCCCCCGGGCGGCCCGCGCCGTACCCGGCCGGGCCGACGGATCCGATCCGGTCCGTTCAGCTCAGGTCACCCGTCGAGATCATCCGGGTGCCCTCCCTGGTGATCGACGACCACTCCGCCCTCAGCCCGTCGCGGTCCGCCACGGGCCACACGGTCAGTTCGGCCTCGTCCACACAGCGCTCCTCGGGATCGGCGGTCTCGGTGTAGACGTAGACGCGCCGGTTGTTGTCGCCCGCCGACAGCGTGAGCGTCCCGGAGCAGGAGAAGGTCGTCCAGGCGGTACTGCCGCGCTCGGCGCCCTCCTCGATCCGGACCTCGGCGTGCCAGTCGGCGACGTGGTCGCCCTCGGTGTCCACCTGGACCATCTCGCCGGCCCAGGAGCCGACGAACTCCTCGGCCGGCGCCGCGGCCTGCTCCGGAGTCTCGCCGGCGTCGTCGCCGAGCAGGGCCCAGGCGGTCGCACCGCCGCCGGCCAGCAGGACGGCCAGGGAGATCGCGACCGAGGCGATGACCTGGCGGCGGCGCCTGCCGTTGTGGCGGCTGGATCTGGGCGGCGGCCACAGGGACAGCTGCTGCACGGGGGAAACGGCCGTCGCGGAGGAAGCGGGCTGTTCGCGCCTGTCCCCAGCTCCCGACTCCAGTTCGGCTGCTGTGTCCATCCTCGCCATCCTCAACGATGCTGCGCCCGCTCCGGCGGAACGGGGGTACACAAGTACAGCGATTGAGAATAGAGCACGCGAACGCACCGATTCGCACAAGAACGACGCCGCTGGTGTGACGCACGGCACAGGGAACGCGAAGTTCCAGGTCAGGGTGGACCGCCTCGGAGGAGAACCGCGCCGGAAGGGGGACCGGGGCCGGAAACGGGCGTCGCGGGGGTCACGGAAGCCGGCGTTCGCCGCGGGAGTCAGCGGTTGCCGCCGCCGCTGGCCGAGGCGTCTCCAGCCTCGCGCATACCGCCGTCGGCCTTGCGCGTGCCACCGTCGGCCCCACGTACTCCGCCGCCGGTGGCTCCGGGCGCCTCCTCCGGCTTCTCAGCGGTCCGCCGCGGGCCCGCCGCGCCGTGCTCCGCGTCCGCTCCCGCGTCCTCCCTCCCGGGGACGTGGGCGTCGCCGGGCAGGCGCGAGCCGGGCCGGGGACCGGTCCCCTCGGGAACGTAGGACGGGTCGAGGCGGGACAGGCGCCACTCCAGGTCCTCGATCCGCTCCTCGCGCTCGCGCAGGGTGGCGGTCAGGCGCAGCAGCAGCTCGTCGACGGCGCGCACGTGGTAGCCCCACAGGGCGAGGGGCAGCATCAGGCGGCCGAGGTCGAAGGCCTGGACGGGGCGGTCGTCGGGCAGGGCGAGCGGGGGGTAGTCGGCCTCGAATCTGGCGAGCTGGCCGCCCTTGCCGAGCACGACGTACACGACGCCGACGAGCACGGCCAGTGCGGCGGCGGCAACGAGGACCATGATGAGAACAGGCACGGACACGATCGTGCCATATCCGGTCGGCCGGGAGGTCCGGACGGCGGGATACGGCGGGCCCGGAGCCGTGGCGGCTCCCGCTCGCCGACCCGCCGTACCGCTCCCCTACTGCTCGGGGCCGGGGTGCTGCTCGGACTCCTGGTGCTGGCGGGCGATGTCCAGGTGGGACTTGCGGATGATGTCGACGACCTCGTCGGTGTCGTCGACGACCTGGACCAGCTCCATGTCGTGCGGCTTGATGAGCCCGTTCTCCAGCAGGCTGTCCCGGATCCAGTCCCTCAGCCCGCCCCAGAACTCGGTGCCGACCAGCACGATGGGGAACCGGGTGACCTTGTTGGTCTGTACGAGGGTGGAGGACTCGAACAGCTCGTCCAGGGTGCCGAAGCCCCCGGGCAGCACCACGAAGGCCTGGGAGTACTTCACGAACATCGTCTTGCGGACGAAGAAGTACCGGAAGGTCATGCCCATGTCGATGTAGTCGTTGAGCGTCTGCTCGAAGGGCAGCTCGATCCCGAGCCCGACGGACAGCCCTCCCGCCTTCTGGGCACCCTTGTTGGCGGCCTCCATGATCCCGGGCCCGCCGCCGGTGATGGTGGCGTATCCGGCCTGGGCGAGCTTGGCGCCCATCTCGACGCCGAGGTCGTAGTAGCGGTTGCCGGGCCTGATCCTGGCCGACCCGAACACGCTCACCGCCGAGGGCAGCTCCGACAGCAGGCCGAAGCCCTCCACGAACTCCGACTGGATGCGCAGCACGCGCCAGGGGTCGGTGTGCACCCAGTCCGTGGGCCCCCGCTGGTCGAGGAGTCGCTGGTCGGTGGTGGTGTTGGGGATGGAACTTCCCCGGTAGGTGAGGGGACCGGCCCTGCGCACCTGCTCTTCTGGTTCCATGTCTCCTGGTTCCGTCATGCCGTAAAGCTATCCGTGTGGGACCGGCTCACACCTGAACCACGCGTAACGCGGTGATGACCACACAAGGCCGCTTCACCACGGCCTCCGGCACCGGAGCCGGCCACGGCCGCGCCGGGCGGAGCCGTCGGGGCCGGAGCACGGGGCCGCCGGGTTCGGGGGCGGGGCCGAAGAGGTCAGCGGGCACCGGTCAGCCAGGCGACCATGCGCTCCTCGGCCTCGTGGATCCTGGCGATCTCGGCGTACTCGTCCCTGGTGTGGGCGAGCATCGGGTCGCCGGGGCCGTAGTTGACGGCGGGTACGCCCAGCTCGGAGAAGCGGGACACGTCGGTCCAGCCGAGCTTGGCGCGGGCGTTGCCCTCCCCCACCGCAGCGACGAACGCGGCGGCCGACGGGTCGTCCAGCCCGGGGCGGGCGGGGGCGGCCGCGTCCACCACCCTCACCTCGAACCCGTCGAAGACCTCCCGCAGGTGCGCCTCGGCGTCGGCGACCGACAGGTCGGGGGCGAACCGGTAGTTGACCTTGACCACGCACTCGTCGGGAATGACGTTGCCCGCGACGCCGCCCTCGATGAACACGGCGTTGAGGCCCTCGTGGAAGCGCAGCCCCTCCACCTCCGGCTCGCGGGGGATGTAGGCGCGCAGGACGTCCAGGACGGCCCCGGCCCCGTGGATCGCGTTCTCGCCCATCCAGGAGCGGGCGCTGTGGGCGCGCTTGCCCCTGGCCGTGACCTCCACGCGCATGGTGCCCTGGCAGCCGCCCTCGATGACGCCGTCGGTGGGCTCCATGAGGATCGCGAAGTCCCCGGCCAGCCACTCGGGGTGGTTGCCGGCCAGGCGGAGCAGGCCGTTGCGGGAGGCGTCGACCTCCTCGTTGTCGTAGAAGACGTAGGTGATGTCGTGCACCGGCTCGGCGACCAGTCCGGCCATCCTGAGCTGGACGGCGACACCGGCCTTCATGTCGGAGGTACCGCACCCGTAGAGGCGGCCGTCGGCGGTGTGGGAGGGGACGTTGTCGACGATGGGGACGGTGTCGATGTGCCCGGCGACCACGACGCGGCGGGGACGGCCGAGGTCCGTGCGGGCGACGACGGCGTCGCCGTCGCGGGTGACGGTGAGGTGGGGAAGGTCCGACAGGGCGCTCTCGATCGCGTCGGCGAGGACCTTCTCGTCACCGCTCTCGGAGCGGATGTCCACGAGGGAGGCGGTCAGGGCCGCCGCGTCCGAGGTCAGATCCAGCATGTGTCGCCCCGTTTCGGTGGGTTGGGAGGCCGCCGGGGAGTCCGTGTCCCCGGCGCGCGATGGCCTACCCCAGTCTGGGGCAGCCGGGGGTACGAGCGGAAACCGCGCCGAGACGGCCGGGGCGCCCCCCGAGCGCGGAGGACGCCCCGGGCACCGCGGGGCCGACGTACCGTCAGGCGTTGACGCCGTGCTCGCGGAGCAGGTCGTTCAGGGCGAGCTTGTCGTGCTCCTCGCCCTCCCGCAGGCGCTTGAGCACGAGCAGCACCGGCATGCCGAAGTCGCCGCCGGGGAAGCTCTTGGTGCGGTTCGCGGTGACGCACACCGACCAGGCCGGGGCCTCGCCGCGCGGGAGCTCCTCGCCGGTCTCGGCGTCGAACACGCGTGTGGAGGAGGTCAGGATGGTGCCCGCGCCGAGCTTGGCGCCGGTGCGCACGCGGGCGCCCTCGACGACCATGCTGCGGGAGCCGAGGAACGCGTTGTCCTCGATGATCACCGGAGAGGCCTGCGGGGGCTCCAGGACGCCGCCGACGCCGACGCCGCCGGACAGGTGGACGTTCTCGCCGACCTGGGCGCAGGAGCCGACCGTGGCCCAGGTGTCGACCATGGTGCCCGAGCCGACGTGGGCGCCGATGTTGGTGAAGGACGGCATCAGGACGACGCCGGGGGCGAGGTAGGAGCCCCAGCGGGCGACGGCCCCCGCGACGACGCGGACGCCGTCGAAGCGGGTCTTGAGCGGCATGCGGTCGTGGTAGTAGAAGTCGCCGACCTGCGACTCCTTCATGTCCAGGACCTTGAAGCCGAGGAGGATGGAGCGCTTGGCGCGTTCGTCGACCACGACCCCGTCGGTGGAGGGGTCGACGAAGGCCACACGGGCCTTGCCCTCGTCGATCTGGTCGATCGCGCCGGTGATGGTCTCACGCGCCTCGGTGTGGTCGGGCGTGAGTTCGGCGCGCCTCTCCCAGAGTTCGTCGATCTGGTCGGGCAGCGGGCTGGAGTACGAGCTGGTCATGTGCACCCACGTTAGCCGCTCCTCCGGGGTTACGGAGAACCGCCGCCGCGTATGTGCCGATCGCCTCCGCCTCGGGCGCGCTGTCGCTTTCCGCGACGACGACTACAATGCGGCGATGGCGCCGCGTGCGCCCCCTCGCGCGGCAAGCACGAGACGGAGGTTCCGTCTCCCGGGCAGCGCGTCCATCCTTGTCCCCGACCTTTGGTTCGCCTGTGCCCAGTAAGCGCCGTAGATTCTCCGCCTTCGTCAAGATCCTGTTCTCCCTGACCCTCGTGTGCGGCCTCCTCGTCGCCGGGTCGTACTACGTGCTGACCACGTTCGAGCCGATCGACACCACTCCTCCCCCGGAGCCGGGGTGCCGCCTGGACCTGGCCGACAGCCGGTACACGATGGAGGGCGCGCAGGCCATGAGCGCGGCCACCGTGAGCGGGGTGGCCTTCAGCCGGGACCTGCCCCGGGACGCGGTGACCGTCGCCTACGCGACGGTGTGGCAGGAGTCGGCGTTCCACAACGTGGAGTACGGGGACCGGGACTCCCTCGGCCTGTTCCAGCAGCGCCCGTCGCAGGAGTGGGGCGACCCGGAGGAGATCCTCGATCCGGTGTACTCCAGCCGTTCGTTCTACGAGAAGCTGGTGGAGGTCGACGACTGGAGGAGCATCCCGGTGTTCGAGGCGGCCCAGGCCGTGCAGCACAGCGCGGACGGCTACGCCTACGACCAGCACGAGCCCCTGTCCAAGCAGATGGCCGAGGTGTTCACCGGCGAGCTGGGGCCGGCGATGACCTGCTGGTACGACGCCGAGACCGTGGAGGAGCTGCGGACCGGCGACGCGGACGTCGCCGGTGCCGAGGAGGAGATGGCCCGGGTGTTCGGCACCGGCCCGGCCGACCTGCCGGCGGCCGGGGACCAGGGGCCGCGGACCGGCGACCTGGGATGGGCGATGACCCTGTGGGCGGTGGCCCACGCCCAGGAGTACGGGCTGACCTCGGTGGCGTACGGCGACCAGCAGTGGCACGTGTCGGACGGGGTGGACGGCGCCGCGGACTGGAGCACGAACAAGGGCACCGACACCGGAGGCCGCGTCGTCGTCGAGTAGGTCGGGCGGACGGGGCGGCCCGCGGGCTCAGGCCAGGCGCTCGGCGGCGGCCGCCACCCGCTCGTCGGTGGCGGTGAACGCCACACGCACGTGGCCGGCGCCCGCGGGGCCGTAGAAGTCGCCGGGGGCGACCAGCACACCGCGCTCGGCGAGGTGGGCGACCGCGCCCCAGGCGTCGTGGTCGGGGTGGCTCGCCCACAGGTACAGACCGGCCTCGGAGTGCTCGATGCGCCAGCCCGCGCCCTCGAAGGCCTCACGGAGCCCGGCGCGGCGGAGCCGGTAGCGCTCCTTCTGCTCGGCGGCGTGCGCGTCGTCGTCCAACGCGGCCGCCATGGCGGCCTGGACGGGCGCCGGGACGATCATCCCGGCGTGCTTGCGCACCGCCAGCAGTTCCCGGACCAGCGCGGGGTCGCCGGCGACGAAGGCCGCGCGGTACCCGGCCAGGTTGGAGCGCTTGGACAGCGAGTGCACGGCCAGCAGGTTCTCGTGGGAGTCACCGCACACGTCCGGGTGCAGGATGGAAACCGGCTCGGTGCCGTCCCAGCCCAGGTCGAGGTAGCACTCGTCGGAGGCGACGATCGCTCCGCGCTCGCGGGCCCACTGGACGACCTTGCGCAGGTGCGCCACACCCAGCACCCGCCCGGTCGGGTTGCTCGGGGAGTTCACCCACACCAGTGGGACCGGGGCGGGGCCGAGGGCGGCCAGGCCGTCGGAGGCCACGGGGGTCGCCCCGGCGACGCGCGCACCGATGTCGTAGGTGGGGTAGGCCAGTTCGGGGTGGACGACCGTGTCGCCCGGGCCCAGCCCCAGGAGGGTGGGCAGCCAGGCCACGAGCTCCTTGGAGCCCACGAGGGGCAGGACGGCGCCCTCGGCCACGCGTACGCCGTGGCGGCGCTCCAGCCACCCCTCGATGGACGCGCGCAGCTTCGGGGTGCCCCAGGTCTGCGGGTACCCGGGCGCGTCGGCGGCGTCGGCGAGGGCCTTCCGGAGGAGGGCGGGCACCGGGTCGACGGGTGTGCCGACGGACAGGTCGGCGATGCCGCCGGGGTGCCCGGAGGCCTTCTGCTTGTACGGCGCCAGCCGGTCCCACGGGAAGGTCGGGAGCCGGTCCGCCACGGGTCGCCGCTCGGCCATCGGTACACACTCCATCCAGTTCGGGTCTCCACAAGAATCGCGCCGACCCCGGCACACGGGGTCGGCGCGGCACGTCGCCTCGGGGCCTCGCGCGCGTGCACCCACTGCGCCATCGGGTGCGCGTCGCCCGAAGGGGCCGCCGGAACCCGCCCGGCGGGCCGTCGGCCCGCCCGGCTCGCGGTCCCGGCCTACTCGGCCTGCGGCGGCAGCTTGGCCACGAGCGGGTGGTCGCGGTCGATCTTGCCGACCTTGGACGCACCGCCCGGGGAACCCAGGTCGTCGAAGAAGTCGACGTTGGCCTTGTAGTACTCGGACCACTGCTCGGGCAGGTCGTCCTCGTAGTAGATGGCCTCGACCGGGCAGACCGGCTCGCACGCCCCGCAGTCGACACACTCGTCAGGGTGGATATAGAGCATGCGGTCGCCCTCGTAGATGCAGTCCACAGGGCACTCGTCAATGCACGCCTTGTCCAGCACATCAACACAGGGCTGCGCGATGACGTAGGTCACGTCGTACTCCTTGTCTCACCCCCGCTTACCCACGGGGGAGGCGGGGACCTTTCAGAGTGTCCGGACGGGGACGGCGTGCGGGCGCCCTGCCCCTGCTCCCGGGCTCTGCAAGCGATTGGCACAGATGTCGTACTCCTAGTATGACGGCGGAGAACACCCAGCGCACATTCGGGGGGCATTTTCATGCACATGAGAGGACGTCTCGTCCACCGGATCACCCCGGAGGACGTCGGTCGGCGGGTCTCCGTGCGAATTCGCCTCCCCGAGGGCGGGTTCACCGATATCGTCGGTGTGGTGGAGTCCTGGGACGACGGCGTTCTCACCGTGCGCCGACGCGACGGCTCCGCGGCGGAGGTCGTGGAGTCGGCCGTCGCCGCGAGCCGTGTCGTTCCCCCCGTTCCCCCGCGCCGCCGCGGCGGACGCCCTCCGCAGGCGCCCTGACCCGTGTCGCCCCAGGTCCACGACAGTGACGGAAACGAAGGCGCCGTCCGCCCGGCGGACGGTGCTCGGCGCGCATGTCGCGCCTGAACAGAGGCATTCTTCCTCCTATGCGGGGTAGAAGACGCACAGTCCCGGGGGTGGGCCCAGTCTGCCCGCCGGGATCGACAACGAAGCATCGCGCCCCCCAGCGGCACACCCACGCGGCAGCGGGCGCCCGGTACGCGGGGAGGTGGTGAGCGCCCATCATGCGCGAAGCAGTAGCGTCCGCCCTCGCCGAGCTGGCCCGACGGGACGAGCGGGCGGCCGACATGGCCCGGTCGGCGTTGGACACGCTGGCACCGGAGCAGAGGATCGAAGAACTCAACCAGCACACCGTTCAGCGGTTCTGTTGGTTCGAGCTTCCGGTCCGGTTCCAGAACTCCACCGAGGACCAGCTGTTCGCGGCCCGCTCCCTCGGCAACCTCTTCTCCCTCCTCCAGCTGTACCGGTACGCGCAGATCTGCTCGGCCCCGGCGACCTCGACCCTGCTCGCCGTCTACGCCGACGACCACGCCGCCGGGCTGGCCATGTACGAGCGGCTCATGTGGGAGTCGGGGGTGGAGCCTCCGGACCTGCCCGAGCTGACCTGGGGAACCGCGGTCGGCGACGCCGAGATCCGGGCCCGCCACGAGACCGCCTCCGCCCTGGAACTGGCGATCTCGCTGGGTGACGTGCGCCCCGGCAAGCGCGGGTGGCGGCCCGCGCAGGAGCGGTTCGCCCGCTCCTTCCTCACCCAGCCGGACCACCGGGGACTGAGCCACCTGGACCGCATACGCGAGGAGCGGGTGCGGTCCTGGCTGAGCTCGTCAGCGCACCCGCACCGGCAGCGCCTGTGGCCGCTGGTGGGCCAGATCATCGCCGGCGCGGACGTGCCGCGCGCCGCGGACGCGGCGATGGCGCCGCTGCAACGGCTGCTGGACCTGGCGGCGGACGGCATCGCGCTCACCCAGATCGGCTACATCTCGCCGAGCGTGGTGCGGCAGATGTGCATGGACTTCGGATGGCGGACCTCCCCCGAGCCGCCGCGCAGCGAGACCGACGCCACCCAGCTGATCGCCCTGCACCAGGCGTTGCGGGGGATGCGGGCGGTACGCAGGTCGAGCCGCCGCCTGGTGCTGACCCGGCGCGGCCGCCAGCTCCGGGAGGACCCCGAGGCGCTGTGGCAGGCGGCCACCGAGGCGCTGTGCCGTACCGGCGGACTGGAGCAGGCCGCCGCGGAGACGCTGCTGGGCATGCTGCTGGCGCGCACACCGCAGGGCACGGGGTCCCACGTGCGCCGCGGCGAGACGGACGTGGAGGCGGCCGAACGGGCGCTGACCGAGTCGGGGTGGGTCCCGGTGGAGCCGCCGGTGACCGCGGGCAGGCACGCGGCGGCGCACCGGCGCACCGCGGAGGCGGCCTCGGACCAGGTGCGCGCGCTGGTGATGTCGGTCAGCTGGCTGCTGGAGGCCCTGGGCCTGCTCACCGACGACGACGGGTCCGGGCGCCGGGAGCTGACCGTGTCGGGACGGGCCTTCGCGATCGCGTGCCTGCACCAGTCGGCGGTGGCTCCCCGGGCGGTGGTGTAGCGGGGCGGTGTGGCCGGGCCCCGACGGACCGGCCGAAGACGTCGCGGGTGTGGACCAGGAGGCTCCCCCGGTCGTGCACGCGGTCGCCGCACCAGCCCGTGGAGCCCCGGGAGTCCCTGTACGGCACCCGCTGCGAAGGGGTGCTCCACAGGGCCTAATCTGGACGCGGACCACCCGCGAGCAGCAGGAGTACCATGCCCACGCCCGAGCCGCCGCAGAAGGCGGAGACGACCGACGTGCCCGAGCCCGAGCGGGTCGGGGCGGTCGGCTCCGATCCGTGGGAGCAGATGCCCGAGGACGCCCTCAACCGGCCGAACCTGCAAGGCGCCGACGACGGCGCCCCCGGGACCGGCGCGGACACGGGGGGTGCGGCGCGGCCGGACGGGGCCTCCCCCGCGGGCGACGCGGACGAGGCCTCCGGGGAGGATCCCGGCCGCGCCCCGTCCGAGAGCTGGACGGACTTCCTGCCCAGCCCGCTGTTCGTCCTGCTGCTGGGCCTGACCGGCTTCGCGGGATGGATGTCGTGGCAGGCCGTCGAACTGGAGTGGGCCGCCGACGGCACGAGCGTCACCCCGCTGGTCCCGCCGCTGCTCATCCTGCTCGGCTGGATCGCCTCCCTGGCCGTCCACGAGTTCGCGCACGCGCTGGCCGCCTACCTGGCCGGCGACCGGTCCCTGCGCGGCAGCGCCTACCTGCGGCTGAACCCGTTCGCGTACCGGCAGGCCTTCGCCGGCCTGGTCCTGCCCTCGGTCTACCTCTGCCTCGGCGCCTTCGGCCTGACCGGCCCCCCCACCTACGTGGACTGGGACCGGATCCCGTCCCGGGGCCGCCGCGTGCTGGTGGCGCTCGCCGGACCGCTGGCCAGCCTCCTGCTGGCCGCCGCCCTCGCCGTCGCCGTGTCGGTCCTGGTGCCCCCGGGCAACGACACCACCAACTGGGCGATCTCGGCGATGGCGCTCCTGTGCTTTTCCAACCTGACCGCCGCCCTGGTCAACCTGCTGCCGGTCCCGGGCCTGGACGGCTTCGAGGTGCTGGCCGCCTGGACGCGGGGCACGTGGGTCACGACCGCACGGGTCAACGCGCTGTTCGGATCGGTCGCCGTGTTCGCGGTCCTGTGGTTCCCCGGCCTCAACGACGCCCTGGTGAACCTGGTCTACTCCCTGTTCGAGCTGGTCCTGCCCAACCCGGTGTTCTCCGGGATCGCCTTCTACGGCGAGCTGCTCCTGCAGTTCTGGGTCTGACGGGGCGCGCACGCCCGAACGGGTGGGGCCCAGCGCCTACTCGGAGGAGCGCATGCTCTGGTATCCCCTGGGCACGGCGGGCGCTGTGGCCCGGGGCCCGGTCAGGAAGGCGAAGACGTCGCTGCGGATGATCGCGAGCATCAGCACCAGCATCGCCCCGAACAGGTACGCGTTGTGCGTGATGTGGTTGGTGAGCACCAGGTCCCCGCCCGGCATGTAGCCGACCAGGGCGATGACCGAGGCCAGGAATCCCGCGGCGAAGGCCACCGACGCGGAGGGCCGGCGTCCACCCCACGCGCACAGGCGGCAGGCGCAGTACAGCAGCGCCAGGAAGGCCAGCAGCCCCGCGACCGCCAGGGTCCGGGGCCACGGCCCCGCGTCCCAGTAGAGCAGCAGCCAGCCGGCGCCGGTGGTGGAGAACAGTCCCGCCGCGGCGCCGAGCGGCAGCAGGACCACGAGGGTGGCCGCGGTCAGTACCGGCGACAGGATGCCCCGGGAGGTCCTGCCCTCCGCGGGCGGTGCGGTCTCAGGTGTGGTCACGGTAGACGAGGGTAGACGGTCCGTCCCACCGGACGCGGTCACAGCCCGGCGAACAGGTCCGTCTCGTACTCCCCGCGGCGGACGCGCGGCGTCGGCCCCTTCAGCAGGGTGAAGTACTCGACGGCGTCGATCTCCTGCGCGATGCCGTTGGACAGGGCGAAGCGCTCGCCCTCCACCGTGATCTGGGTGGCGTGGGAGCGCATCGCCAGCGTCTTGGCCGCCCAGTGGTCGGTGGCGTCCACACGGGTGGTCACCGCGGTGTCGGGGGTGCCCCGGGCGATGTCGGACACCCGCGCGGGCGGGGTGAAGGGGCCCGCCTCCTCGTTGAGCCGCGCGATGGACTCCTCGATGCGCGAGACCGGCTGGGCCACGGCGTAGAGCTTGCGTACCCGCCAGGGCGTGCCGGGCACGGAGCGGTCCGCGGCCCGGGTGAAGGCCCGGCGGGTGATCCGGTGGGCCTGGATGTGGTCGGGGTGCCCGTAGCCGCCGTGCTCGTCGTAGCTGACCAGCACGTGCGGGCGGACCTCGCGGATGGTCTCCGCCAGCCGCGCGGCGGCCTCCTCCGCGTCCGCGCCCCAGAAGGCCCTCGGGTGGTCGTTGGAGGGTGCGCCCATCATCCCCGAGTCCCGGTAGCGGCCCTGGCCGCCCAGGAAGCGGTGGTCGCGTACGCCCAGGGCGAGGCAGGCCTTGTCGAGCTCGCCGACCCGGTACTCGCCGAGGGTGTCCTCGCGGTCGGAGGCCAGGTGTGCGAGGCCCGGCGGGATGACCTCTCCCTCCTCCCCCAGCGTGCAGGTCACCAGGGTGACGCCCGCTCCCTCCGCCGCGTACTTGGCCAGGGTTGCACCGGTGACGATGCTCTCGTCGTCCGGATGCGCGTGCACCATCATCAGTCGCCTGTCAGTCACGTGGGGAACGATACCGGCCGCATGCGCGCGGTACCCCCCACATCGTGTACCCGGCCCGGACGGAGGAGTGTTCTGTCCGCTTTTTCCGGCGGCCCCCGCGCCCGGCGCGGGCGGCGCTCCCCGGCGCCCCCGGTATGGGACACAATCTGCTTATGAGTTTTCCTCGCCAACAGGCCCGCACCCAACGCTTCACGATCGGCGTCCCGCGCGCGTTCCAGGTCTCGCCGGACGGACGCCGCGTCGCCTTCCTCAGGGGACGCGACGGGGCGGACACGGCCACCTGCCTGTGGATCCACGAGGCGGAGGGGTCGGGGACCGCCGCGGTGATCGCCGACCCCAGGACCCTGGGCGCCGACGACGAGGACCTTCCCCCCGAGGAGCGGGCCCGCCGCGAGAGGCTGCGCGAGAGCGGCGGCGGCATCGTGTCGTACACGGTGGACGAGGCGTTCACCCGCGCCGTGTTCACCCTGTCCGGGCGGCTGTTCTACGTGGACCTCGTCGGTGACGACACCGCCCCCCGCGAACTGCCCGCCACCACACCCGTCGTGGACCCGAGGATCAGCCCGGCTGGTGACCGCGTCGCCTACGTCAGCGGCGGTGCCGTGCGCGTCATCGACGTCTCGGGGGCCGAGCCCGACCACGGCGACCGGGTGGTCGCCGAGCCGGACGGCCCCGACGTCACCTGGGGTCTGGCCGAGCTGGTGGCCGCCGAGGAGATGGGCCGCTACCGGGGCTTCTGGTGGGCTCCGGACGGCTCCTCCCTCGCCGCCGCGCGTGTGGACGAGTCCGACGTGAACACCTGGTACGTGTCCGACCCCGGCCGTCCCGGCCAGGAGCCGGCCTCCCTGCGCTACCCGCCCGCCGGCGGGACCAACGCGGACGTGCGCCTGGCCGTGTTCCCGGTCGGCCCGGCGGGCCGCCGGGGCCCGGGAGAGCGGCCCGAGCCCGTCTGGGTGGAGTGGGACCGCGAGGCCCTGCCCTACCTGGCGACGGTCGGCTGGACGACCGGCCCCGACGGCACGCCGACCCTGGTGTTCACCGCGCAGAGCCGCGACCAGCGCACACTGGAGCTGTTCAGCGCCGACCCCGCCACGGGCCTGGTCGCGGGGGCGCGCACCGAGACCGACGACGTGTGGGTCGAGCTGATGCCGGGCGTGCCCGCCCACACCCGCTCGGGCGAGCTGGTGTGGATCGGCCGTGAGGCGGGCGGCGAGCGCCGGGTCTACGTGGGCAACCGCCCGGTCAGCCCCGCCGACGTGTACGTGCGCGGCGTGGTGGACGTGGACGGCGACCGGGTCCTGTACTCGGGGTCGCCCCCGGAGCGCCCCGGCGACGTGTCGCTGTGGCTGGTCGAGCTGGACACGGGCCTGTCCGCGCCGGTGGAGGTACCCGGGCACGGACGCACGGGGTCCGACGCGGACGCGCACGGCGGCCTGCGCTCGGGACGGCTGCGCGGCGACACCCTGGTGGTACAGCACCGGTCGATGGAGTTCACGGGCGTGCGCACGGTGGTGCTGCGCGGCGCCGGCACCGAGACGCGCCGGTCCCACTCCGAGATCGAGAGCCTCGCCGAGGCCCCGGACCTGCCGGAGCCGCGCGTGGAGTTCTGGCGCGCCGGTGAACGGCGGATCCCCTCGGCACTGGTGCTGCCGTCCTGGTACCGCGGGGAGCAGCACCCGCTGCCGGTGCTGGTGGCGCCCTACGGCGGTCCGCACGCGCAGCGGGTGCTGAACGCGCGCGGCGCGTACCTGACCGCCCAGTGGTACGCCGAGCAGGGGTTCGCGGTGCTCATCGCGGACGGCCGCGGCACACCGGGCCTCGGCGTGGAGTGGGAGCAGAGCGTCCACCTCGACCTGGCCGGGCCGGTCCTGGAGGACCAGGTGGCGGCGCTGGAGGACGCGGCGGAGCGGTTCGACTGCCTGGACCTGTCCCGGGTGGGCATCCACGGCTGGTCGTTCGGCGGGTACCTGTCGGCGCTGGCCGTGCTGCGCCGCCCGGACGTGTTCCACGCGGCGGTGGCGGGCGCGCCCGTCATCGACTGGACGCTGTACGACACCCACTACACCGAGCGCTACCTGGGCACCCCCGAGGGGGAGCCCGGCGCCTACGAGCGCAGCTCGCTGCTGGCGGAGGCGGCCAAGCTGGAGCGGCCGCTGATGATGATCCACGGGCTGGCCGACGACAACGTGGCGTTCGCGCACACGCAGCGGATGTCGTCGGCGCTCATGGCGGCGGGCCGTCCGCACACGGTGCTGCCGCTGTCGGGGGTGACGCACTCGCCCTCGGACCCGACGGTCGCGGAGAACCTGATGCTGCTCCAGGTGGAGTTCCTCAAGGAGAGCCTCCGGGGCGAGGGGTAGTCCCGACCGGGTCCCGGGGCCGCGTACGGCCCCGGGACCCGGGACACCGCTCGGCCGGCCGTGTTCCGCGGGTGCGCCTCCTCCTCGGACGCGGCGGCCTCCGACCCGTCCGGGACCCGGGTCTCCACGGGTCCGTTGGGGTCGGGGGAGCCGCCGGCCCCGGAGCCGCCGGTCCGCCGGAGCGCTCCGATGACCCGGGCATAGCCTGGTCCCATGCGTTCCTCCACGGTGCCACGCGTCCTCGCCTCCCTGCTGGCCGACCTGGCCTGCGTGCTCGCCTTCGTCCTGATCGGCAAGGCCGACCACGAGACCGGCACGGCCCTGGCGTCGGTCGCCGCGACCGCGTGGCCGTTCGCCGCCGGGACGGCCTTGGGCTGGGTGGTCACCCTCGCCTGGACCGCCCCCGTCCGGATCTGGCCGACCGGTGTGTTCGTGTGGGCCGTGACCGTGGCCGGGGGGATGGCGCTGCGCCTGCTCACCGGCGAGGGAGCCCCGCTCAGCTTCGTCCTGGTCACCTCCCTGTTCCTGGCCGCGACCATGCTCGGCTGGCGCGCGGTGGCCCGCCTCCTGGACGCCAGGACGCGACGGCACCGGGCCTGACGGGAGAGCCGCGCCGGGAGTTCGTCCGGGAGGGCGGCGGCCGGAGGAACGTGGGCGGCGGCCTCCGGGGGGACGTGGGCGGTGACGCGCGGGCCGTCCGGGGCGGTGACCTCCACGGGGGCACCACCTCTGAGCGGTGTGCCCGGTAGGGGCCCGTTCCGTTTGGGCCGTCGCCCATCCCACCCCGGAACGTTCGTAATTCGTAAGCTGGAACAGTTGACTTGTTCCTCTCTCAGGGAGAGGGGATTCCAGCGGTCGCCCGCTGGGTTTCCTGCTTCTTGGCCGGCCGCCCCGTCCGGGAGGACTCCCGTTGAGGTCTCACACCAGCTCCACAGGCCAGCACCGCCAGCCCGGCGGCTTCGAGGTTGTTCGCCGAGTTCACATCCCGGTCATGAGTGACGCCGCACACCGAACACGTCCACTCACGCACGTTCAGCGGCAACGTGCCGGCAAGGGTGTGGCACCGCGAACACAGCTTGGAGGAGGGAAAGAACCGGTCGACCACGACCAGCTCACGCCCGTACCAGGCGCACTTGTACTCCAACATCGTGCGCAGCTCGCGCCAGGCCGCGTCCGAGATCGAACGGGCCAGGGAATGGTTCTTGACCATGGTGTGCACGGTCAAATCCTCGATCACGACCACTTGGTTCTCATGGACGAGTCGAGTAGTGAGCTTGTGCAGAAAATCCCTGCGCCGGTCGGTGATGCGGGCGTGCACCCGCGCCACCCTCCTACGCGCCCTCTCACGGTTGGCCGACCCCTTCTGCTTGCGCGACAGCTCCCGCTGGGCCCTGGCCAGCTTCGCCCGGTCGCGCCGCTCATGGCGGGGGTTGGTGATCTTTTCTCCCGTGGACAGCGTCACCAGGGAGGTGATTCCGGCATCGACGCCCACCGCCTGGCCGGTGGCCGGGTAGGCATCGATCACGTCCTCGCACAGCAGGGACACGAACCAGCGCCCGGTCGCGTCCCGGGACACCGTCACCGTGGACGGCACCGCTTCCTCGGGCAGTGGACGGGACCAGACGATGTCAAGCGGTCGGGCCATCTTGGCTAGAGTCAACTGGCCCTCGCGGTAGCGGAACGCGCTGGCGGTGTACTCCGCGCTGGCACGGGACTTCTTACGCGACTTGAACCGCGGATACTTGGCGCGCTTGTCGAAGAAGTTCCGAAAGGCCGTCTGTAGGTGGCGCAGCCCCTGCTGGAGGGGGACGCTGGAAACCTCGTTGAGGAAGGCCAGCTCCTCGGTCCTCTTCCACGCGGTCAGCGCCGCCGAGGTGTCGGTGTAGGACAGGCGGCGCTGCTCGGCGTACCAGGCCCGGGTGCGCTCGTCCAAGGCCTTGTTGTAGACCAGGCGCACGCACCCGAACGTGCGCGACAGCTCCGCTGCCTGCGCGTCCGTGGGGTAGAAGCGGTACTTGAACGCCCGCTTCACGGTGCTCCTCGCCATAGCTCACATCGTAACGAATATTCTGTGAGCCTTAGACGGAAAGGAGAGGGTGTTTCCTCCCGCCCTGAAGGATGGGGTGTCCACACCCGAACATCAGATGACCGAGCATCCCGTACCCCGGTCCGCCGCCCCGACCCACGCCACGTCCGTCACGGACGACGGCGGGCCCGTCTCCCGCGCGCCCGCGGACGGCGAGGACGAGGCGCGCGAGGTGGGCGTGGGCCCGTGGCCCGGCCCCTGGCCCGAGGGCGACCACTACGACCCCGAACTCCTGGCCGGGGGCGACCGCCGCAACGTCGTGGACCGCTACCGGTACTGGCGGCGCGAGGCAATCGTGGCCGACCTCGACACCATGCGCCACCCCTTCCACGTCGCCGTGGAGAACTGGTCGCACGACTTCAACATCGGCTCGGTCGTGCGCACCGCCAACGCGTTCGGGTGCGCGGCCGTGCACATCGTGGGCCGCCGCCGCTGGAACAAGCGCGGCGCGATGGTGACCGACCGCTACCAGCACGTCCACCACCACCCCGGCACCGACGCGCTGGTGGCCTGGGCGGGCGAGCGCGGGCTGCCGCTGATCGGGATCGACAACCTGCCGGGCGCGGTACCGCTGGAGACCTATCCCCTGCCCCGGAACGCGGTGCTGGTGTTCGGCCAGGAGGGGCCCGGCCTGTCCGAGGAGGTACGGGAGGTGTGCCAGGCGGTGCTGTCGATCGCCCAGTTCGGCTCGACCCGGTCGATCAACGCCGGGGCCGCCGCGGCGATCGCCATGCACGCCTGGATGCGCGCGCACGTGTTCGCCCAACCGGTCCCGGGCGCCCCCTCCGCCACCTCCGCCGCTCCGGTGCCCACCACCGCACCGTCGTGACATTTCCGTGATCTACCATGAACGAAAGGCCCCCGACCAGAGAGAACCAAGGATGAGTCCGACCGTCACGGCAGCCGCCCGCCCCGCCACGATCGACGACGTGGCCGGCATCGCACGCGTCCTGAGCAGATCGGCGCACGAGGACCCCTTCTTCCGCTGGCTGTTCCCCGACGACGAGCTGCGTGTGGCCAGGACCCGCCGCTTCTTCGCCCTGACCGCGGGTTTGGGCTACGTCCCCGCGGGTGGGACGAGGGTCACCGAGACCCAGGACGACTCCGAGGACGCGCCGGTGGTGCGCGGCGCTGCGATGTGGGCACCGCCCGACACCAATCCCGAGGGCCGGTTGGTGTCGCTGCGCACCTGGCCGCACTGGGCGTCCCTGATCGGCCGCTCCCGGATGGCCGCGTTCGTGCGCGTGTTCGCCGAGTGGAAGCTGGCCGCACCCCAGGAACCCCACCTGTACCTGGCCGCGCTGGGCGTGGACCCGGCGGTCGCCCGCACCGGGATCGGGGGCGGCCTGCTCTCCTCCGGGCTGGACCGGGCCGACTCCGAGCGGCTCCCGGTGTTCACCCACACGCTCGACGACAAGACCGTCGGCTTCTACGAGCGGTTCGGCTTCCGGGTGCTCCGCGAGGTGGAGAGCCCGGACGCGGGGACCAACTACTTCCTGCTGCGCGACCCGTCCTGAACCCGTTCCTCCCCCTTTCCGGAGAACGTCCCACTCGTGACGTTTCCGGGATCTACTGTGAGCGGTGATCCGGAGTCCCCGGACGGGGAAGGGGCACCGCGCGCGACCCGAACGGCGGTAGCGGCACAGGCCGTACGCACCGCGGCCATGGACGACGTACCCGGGGTGGCGCGGGTCCTCGGGCGCGCCCTCTACGGCGATCCGCTCCTGCGTTCGCCGCCGCACCGGATCCGGCCCGTGGGCCTGGAGCGGCTGCCCGACCTGGTCCGATGCCTGGGCGAGCTCAGGGCGTCCGGCCGCCGCCGAAGTGGGGACACGCCCCATATGGACGGGGCCACGGATCCTCCCGTGGCTAGGATCCTGAGCCATGAACGCCAGCGATCCACCACGGCCGGAACGGTCCCGGGGAGCACGGGGCCCTCGACCGGCACGGGGTGAGCGCACGGTCCTGGCGGGTGCCCGCACCGCCCTGGCCGGGATTTTGGCCGCCCTCGTGCTGGCGGCCACCGCCTGCACCGCTCCGCCGCTGAACGCGGACGCCTACCTCCACGACGCGCGGCAGACCACCGTGGACCTGCTGTCGGCGGCCCGCACGGGAATACTGGTCGCGGAGCTGGCGGAGGACGACCGGGCGTTCCAGCCCTACCTCGAAGTCAGCGCCAAGGACGTGGAGGAGTCCGCCCGGTCCCTCACCGACACCTTCGGCGCCCTCCAGCCGCCCACGCCGGAACTCGACGGGCTGCGGGACGAGCTGACGGACCTGTCCGACGCCACCGTCCACGACCTGTCCGCCCTGCGCATCGCCCTGAGGCGGGGGAACGCCGACGGAGTGGTCGAGGCCTCCGAGAAGCTCCACGAGACCGCCTCCGCGCTGGTCGACCTCCGAAAGGAGCTCCGGTGAGGATCCTCCTGTCCGTCACCCTGGGCATCCTCACCGCCATCGGCGGGTTCCTGGACATCGGCGACCTGGTCGCCGCCGCCGTGATCGGCTCCCGCTTCGGGATGTCGCTGGCCTGGGTGCTCGTCGTCGGCGTCACCGGAATGGTGCTGTTCAGCGAGATGGCGGCGCGCGTCACGGCGATCAGCGGCCGGGCCGTCTTCGACCTGGTCCGCGAACGGCTCGGCGCCCGGGCGGGCCTGGCCAACCTGCTGGCGTCCTACATCATCACCCTGCTGACCATGTCGGCGCAGATCGGCGGTATCGCGCTCGCCCTCGAACTGGCCAGCAGCATCCACTACCTGCTGTGGGTCCCGGTGGCCGTGTTCCTGGTCTGGGTGGTCATATGGCGGATGCCGTTCGGGTGGATGGAGAAGACCTACGGACTGCTCGGCCTGGCCCTGGTCGTGTTCGGGGTCGCCCTGTGGCGGCTGGGTCCCGACTGGGGAGAGCTCATGTCCAGCGCCACGCGCTTCTCCCCTCCCCCGGACGAGGAGTGGTCGGTGTGGTCCTACTACGCGATCGCGCTGTTCGGCGCGACGATGACGCCCTACTCGGTCCTGTTCTTCTCCTCCAGCGGGGTGGAGGAGAAGTGGACGCCCCGCGACCTGGTCACGGCCCGGGTCAACGCCTTCGTCGGGTTCCCGCTGGGCGGCCTGCTCGCCCTGGCCATCATGGGCTGCGCGGCGACCTGGCTCATGCCCGCCGACATCGAGGTGGAGGACCTGGGCCAGGTCGCGCTCCCGGTGGTCGCGGCGCTGGGCAAGCTCGGGCTGGTCGTGGTCATCGTGGGCTTCTTCGCGGCCACCTTCGGCGCCGGCCTGGAGTCGGCGCTGGCCGCGGGCTACAGCGTGGCCCAGTACTTCGGCTGGCCGTGGGGCAAGACCGTGGTGTCGCCCGCCGGAGCGCCGTACTTCCATGTGGTCATCCTGTTGAGCCTGATGGCGGGCACCCTCTTCATCCTCACCGGGATCGACCCGATCAAGGTGGTCGAGTACAGCATCGTGCTGTCCGCCGTGGCGCTGCCGCTCACCTACCTGCCGATCTTCGTGGTCGCCAACGACCGCGGCTACATGGGCGACCGGGTGAACTCGCGCTTCACGAACATCGTGGGGTCGTTCTATCTGGTCCTGCTGCTCATGGTGTCGATCGTCGCCATCCCCCTCATGCTCTACACGAAAGCGGGGCAGTGAGATGCCGAAGGACCCGGCCCGCGGATCCGTGTTCCGGATCGGCTTCGCCGTGCTGGACCGCCAGATCGTCGCCGACGACGGGGAGCACGTGGGCAAGACCGACGACGTCGAGTTCTCCTGGAACGAGGGGGAGGCTCCGGCCATGACGGCGCTGCTCACCGACACCGCCGCCCTGGGCCCGAGGATCACGGGACGTCTGGGGAGGATGTGGCGCGCGGTGCTGGCCAGGCTGCGGCCCTTCGACCACGACGAACCCGTCCGGATCCCGATCGGCGACGTCGAGGCCTTCTCCCCCACGACCCGCCTGTCCACGCCCGCCCCCGAGGGGAGCCGGGCCGCGGAGAAGTGGCTGGGCGACAACGTCGTCGGCCGGATCCCGGGAGCGCGACGGTGAGTACCTTCCAGGCCAGCGACCTGCTCGGGCGTGCGGTCGTGGACGGTTCCGGGCGAAGGGTCGGGACCGTCCAGGACGTGGTCGTGCGCCGCGACGGGGACGCCTACACCGTTCTCGGCCTGGTCCTGGGCCGCTCCGCGCTCGCGGGCCGCTTCGGCTACGGAGGACCGCTGGAGCCGCCCACCCCGTGGAAGAGGGTGCTGGGATGGATGCGCCGCCACGAGCGCTACGTGGACTGGGGGGACGTCGAACGCCTGGACGGGGAGGCCGTCGTGATCGGCGTCGAGCACGAGTCCCTGCCCCGCCGCTGGCACGACCACGAGGACTAGGGCATGTATGGCGGATACTCACCCTGCTGCGCGACGCCCCGGCGGCACCCTCGCCGCGTTCTCATCGGTCGACAGCCGAACCAGGAGGGCCTCGCCGTGCGACACCGCCGAGCTCGCGAGGCAGGCACAGTAGGGGCACTCCTTCCTCGGCCTTGCGAGGCCACCACCGGATACGCCCGCCCGTCTCCCTCCCACCGCCCTCAACGGTCGCACTTCGCGCGCAGCACCCTCCAAACCACGGGCGGCACCCACCACACACGCCCTAGGGGGTCGGAACCGTTCCGGCGGCCGGCGGAGTGACCGGGCCCGGAGAACGGCACGGGGCCGCACCCCCGAGGGGGTACGGCCCCGTGCGGCGCGAAGGAACCCGGACTAGCCGACGCCCTTGCTGAGCGAGCCCAGCAGGTCGCGGTTGAGCTGGGAGATCGTGTCCAGCGGGATGCCCTTCGGGCAGACCGCGGCGCACTCACCGATGTTGGTGCAGCCGCCGAAGTCCTCCTCGTCCTGCTGGTTGATCATCTTCACCACGCGCGAGGCCCGCTCGGGCTGTCCCTGCGGGAGCATGCCCAGGTGGGTGACCTTCGCGGCGGTGAACAGCATGCTGGAGGCGTTCGGGCAGGCCGCCACGCACGCGCCGCAGCTGATGCAGGTCGCGGCGTCGAACGCGCGCTCCGCGTCCGGCTTCGGGATCGGGTTGGCGTGGGCGTCCGGCGCGGTACCCGTCGGGGCGCTGATGTAGCCGCCCGCCTGGATGATGCGGTCGAACGCGCCGCGGTCCACCACCAGGTCCTTGATGACCGGGAACGCCTTGGCCCGCCACGGCTCCACCGTGATGGTGTCGCCGTCCTTGAAGCTGCGCATGTGCAGCTGGCAGGTCGTGGTGCGCTCGGGACCGTGCGCCTCACCGTCGATCACGACACCGCAGGCACCGCAGATGCCCTCACGGCAGTCGTGGTCGAACGCGACCGGCTCCTCGTTCTCCAGTGTGAGCTTCTCGTTGAGGACGTCGAGCATCTCCAGGAACGACATGTCCGGGGAGACGTCGGTGAGCTTGTAGGTGGCCAGCCTGCCCTCGTCGTCCTGGCCCTTCTGACGCCATACGCGCAGGGTGATGTTCACTTGTAGCTCCGCTGCTTCATCTCGACGTACTCGTACTCCAGGGCTTCCTTGCGGAGCACGGGCTTGCTGTCCTCGCCGCCGAACTCCCAGGCCGCGACGTAGGCGAACTCGTCGTCGTGGCGCAGCGCCTCGCCGTCCTCGGTCTGGCTCTCAGCGCGGAAGTGGCCGCCGCAGGACTCGCGGCGGTGCAGGGCGTCGATGCACATGAGCTCGCCCAGCTCCAGGAAGTCGGCCACGCGGTTGGCCTTCTCCAGGGCCTGGTTGAGCTCCTCGTTGGTACCGAGCACCTTGACGTCGCGCCAGAACTCGGCGCGCAGGCCGCGGATGAGCTCGATGGCCTTGCTCAGGCCCTCCTCGCTGCGCTCCATGCCGCAGTACTCCCACATGATCTGGCCGAGCTCCTTGTGGAAGGAGTCGACGGTGCGGGAGCCCTGGATGGAGAGCAGCTTGTCGATGCGGGAGGTGACCTGCTCCTTGGCGGCGACGGCCTCCGGGTGCGACTCGTCCACCGCGTCGAACGGGCCGCTGGCCAGGTAGTCGTTGATGGTGTTCGGCAGGACGAAGTAGCCGTCCGCCAGACCCTGCATCAGCGCGCTGGCGCCCAGGCGGTTGGCGCCGTGGTCGGAGAAGTTGGCCTCACCGGTCACGAACAGGCCCGGGATGGAGCTCTGCAGGTCGTAGTCGACCCACAGCCCGCCCATGGTGTAGTGCACGGCCGGGTAGATACGCATCGGAACCTCGTAGGGGTTCTCGCCGGTGATGCGCTGGTACATGTCGAACAGGTTGCCGTACTTGGCCTCGACGGCCTCCTGTCCCATGCGCCCGATGGCGTCGGCGAAGTCCAGGTACACGCCCAGGCCGCTGGGGCCGACGCCGCGGCCCTCGTCGCAGACGTTCTTGGCGGCGCGGGAGGCGATGTCGCGCGGCACCAGGTTGCCGAAGGCCGGGTAGATGCGCTCCAGGTAGTAGTCGCGCTCCTCCTCGGGGATCTGGCGCGGGTCGCGGGTGTCCCCGTGCTTCTTCGGAACCCAGATGCGGCCGTCGTTGCGCAGCGACTCGCTCATCAGGGTCAGCTTGGACTGGTAGTCGCCGCTGACCGGGATGCAGGTCGGGTGGATCTGCGTGTAGCAGGGGTTGGCGAAGAGCGCCCCCTTGCGGTGCGCGCGCCAGGTCGCGGTGACGTTCGAGCCCATCGCGTTGGTCGACAGGTAGAACACGTTGCCGTAGCCGCCGGTGGCCAGCACCACGGCGTCGGCGAAGTGCGTCTCGATCTCTCCGGTGACCATGTCGCGGACGATGACGCCGCGCGCCCGGCCGTCCACGACGATGACTTCGAGCATCTCGTGGCGGGTGTTCATCTTGACCGTGCCCGCCGCGACCTGGCGCTCCAGGGCCTGGTAGGCGCCGATCAGCAGCTGCTGGCCCGTCTGGCCGCGCGCGTAGAAGGTACGGGAGACCTGCACACCGCCGAAGGAGCGGTTGTCGAGCAGGCCGCCGTACTCGCGGGCGAAGGGCACGCCCTGGGCGACGCACTGGTCGATGATCTCGACACTGGTCTGGGCCAGGCGGTAGACGTTCGACTCGCGGGAGCGGAAGTCACCGCCCTTGACGGTGTCGTAGAACAGCCGGTAGATGCTGTCGCCGTCGTTGCGGTAGTTCTTGGCCGCGTTGATGCCGCCCTGCGCCGCGATGGAGTGCGCGCGGCGCGGGCTGTCCTGGTAGCAGAACGAGGTGACGTTGTAGCCCGCCTCGCCCAGGGTCGCGGCCGCGGACGCACCGGCCAGGCCGGTGCCGACCATGATCACCGAGAGCTTGCGCCGGTTCGCCGGGTTGACCAGCTTGGCCGAGAAACGGCGCTTGTCCCAGCGCTCGTTGATCGGCCCCTCCGGGGCCTTCTCGTCCAGGATCGGGGCGCCCTCGATGTAGAACTCGTTCTCAGACAATTAACTCACCAGTCCAAAGGTGACCGCCAGGGGCGGGAGCAGGAAGCCGACGGTCACGACCAGCGAGATGCCCACCGCGATGGCGTTGAGCTTGCCCTGTCGCCGTGCCGTGTTGACGCCGAGCGTCGCCAGGGCGCTCCAGATGCCGTGCCGCAGGTGCAGGCCCACCGCGATCACGGACAGGACGTAGAACAGGGTCACGTACCAGAACTCGGGCTGGAACCCGTTCACGAGCCGCTCGTAGGGGCTGTCGGACCGACCGCCGGGTGCGATGTCGTTCGTGGTCAGGTGCAGGATGTGGAAGACCACGAAGAGCGCGATGAGCACGCCGCCGTAGCGCATGGTGTAGGAGGCGTAGCTGCGGGCCACCCTCTTCTTCACCTGGTAGCGCTGGGCGGCCGGACGCGCCTTGCGGGCACGGGCCCACAGCGACACCGCCGCGTAGATGTGGATCAGGACGCTCGCCAGCAGGACGAATCGGAAGATCCACAGGAATCCGCTCTCGGGCAGCATGGGGTACCCCAGCTCGCGGAGGCTGTGGGCATAGCCGTCGAAGGCCTCCTGACCCGAGAAGATCTTGAGGTTGCCGTACATGTGCGCGATCAAATACAGCACAAGGATCGCCCCGGTGATCGCCATCGCTGCCTTGAGCGCCACCGTGGACCCGTAGGCCGTAGACCGCTTCTTGGTCAAGGTACTGTTCGCCACAGCCTGTCACTTTAAATTCGGGTTAAGTCCGACGTCCAAGTCATCACGACGCTAGCGTCGATAGCCATAGGCTATGGACCATGCAGTTCCAGCAGTTGGCCTACTTCGTCGCAGTCGCCCGCACACGCCATTTCACCCGCGCAGCAGAGCTTTCCCGCGTCGCCCAGCCGAGCTTGAGCAAACAGATCCGCAGCCTTGAGCAGGAGTTGGGTGCGCCGTTATTCAGTCGTGCCAGGGGAAACATCACACTCACACCGGCGGGCGAGGCGCTGCTTCCGCTGGCCCAGCGCATGCTCACCGACCTGGAGACGGCCCGCCGCGAGGTGGCGGAGCTGGCCGGGGTGCGCAGGGGCCGCGTGCGCCTCGGCGCGACCCCGTCGCTGTGCGCGGGCCTGCTGGCCGACGTGCTCTCCGACTTCCACACCGGCTTCCCGGGGATCGAGCTCCAGGTGGAGGAGAGCGGCTCGCGCGACCTGATCCGCGACCTGGGGCGGGGCGAGCTGGACCTGGCCCTGATCATCCTGCCGCTGCACAGCAGCGACCCGGACTTCTCCACCACCCCGATCCTGCGGGAGAACCTGGTGGTGGCCAGCCCGATGTCGGGGCCCTCGCCCAACGGGAGGGCGTCGATCCGCATCACCGAGCTCGAAGGGCGCCCGCTGGTGATGTTCCGGCGCGGCTACGACGTGCGCGAGGCGACACTGCGCGCGTGCCGGGCGTCGGGGTTCGAGCCGGAGCTGGCCGTGGAGGGCGGCGAGATGGACGCCGTGCTGCGGTTCGTGGAGGCGGGCCTGGGGCTGGCGGTGGTGCCGAGCATGGTGCTCAAGAACCGGCCGGGGCTGCGCGGGACACCGCTGGCCAGGCCGCGCCTGCTGCGGACGGTGGCGCTGGCCCGGCGCAAGGACGTGGAGCCCTCGCACTCGGCCGAGGCGTTTCGCCGCCACCTCCACGAGTACCTGCTGGAGATGTCGCCGCAGGACCTGGGGCCGGACCTGGAGGTACTGATCTCCGAGGCCGCGGGATAGTCCCGTTCCCGGTACGGGGAGAGCGGATCGCGCACGCCGGCGGCCCCACCGATCGGCCGGCGGACGCCCCGGGCCGAACAGAGCCGCACGGAGCCGCCCAAAGAGCGGACATATATACCACACGCCACTCGCGCCTCATACAGACCACAAGAGGCATAAGGGACTTTAGCCCCTATTTGGCTACAAAACTCCCAAGCAAACGAGTAGAAGTGGCGTAATTCACACTCCCTTCTCAGCCTCACCTCCCGCTCCGGCACGTGACCGTGATCACAACGGCCTAACGTTGCGTTGCAGACCGGTTCGCCACGGCTCCTCCGGGCAGCCGTAGGCGCAGACACGGCCACGGCTGACGGATGCGGCAGCGATCCGCGCGGCCGGGCCCTCCAGGAGGTGGGAGATCACGGTGGCTTCGACCGACAGCACTCAGACCGGGGGCGGCCGGGCGCACATCCCCCGGCGGACGCTGCGCACCGACCGCTGGTGGGTCGGCCCGCTCCTCACCACGCTGGGCCTGGCCACCTTCGTCGTCTACGCGACCCTGCGGGTGTTCCAGCAGGACCACTACTGGGTCCCGGAGTACCACTACCTGACGCCGTTCTACTCGCCGTGCGTCGCACAGCAGTGCGCGCCCGAGGCCGCCCTGTTCGGGCGGCTGCCCGTGGAGTTCCCGCCGCTCGTCCCCTACGCCCTGGTCAGCCTGCCGATCCTGCTGCTGTTCCGGCTGACCTGCTACTACTACCGCAAGGCCTACTACCGCTCGATCTGGCTGTCGCCCCCCGCGTGCGCCGTGCGCGAGCCCCACCGGGCCTACACCGGTGAGACCCGGCCGCTGATGCGGCTCCAGAACGGCCACCGCTACTTCTTCTACGCCGCCGCCCTCATCTCCCTCGTCAACACGTGGGACATGCTCATCGCCTTCTTCCACGGGACCGGCGGCGGCTTCGGCGTCGGGCTCGGCAACATCATCATGCTCGTCAACGTGGTCATGCTGTGGACCTACACGCTCAGCTGCCACTCGTGCCGCCACGTCTTCGGCGGGCGTCTGCGCAGCTTCGGCACCCACCCGGTCCGCTACTGGATGTGGAGCCGCATCTCCACGCTGAACAACCGGCACATGCTCTACGCCTGGCTCAGCCTCGCGACCCTGATGATCACGGACGCCTACATCGCCCTGATCGCCAGCGGCACCATCGAAGACCTGCGCATCCTCAACTGACCCAGGGGAAGGAAGGCACGACCACATGCCCCCCACAGCAGAGCCCGAGATCACCCGGTACACCTACGACGTCGTGGTGATCGGGGCGGGCGGAGCCGGGCTGCGCGCCGCGATCGCCGCCCGTGAACAGGGCAAGCGCACCGCGGTCATCTCCAAGTCGCTGTTCGGCAAGGCCCACACGGTGATGGCCGAGGGCGGCGCGGCCGCCGCCCTGGGCAACGCCAACGCCGAAGACGAGTGGCGCGTGCACTTTCGCGACACCATGCGCGGCGGCAAGTTCCTCAACGACCCGCGCATGGTCGAGCTGCACGCCCGGGAGGCGCCCGAGCGCATCCTGGAACTGGAGTACTGGGGCGCGCTGTTCGACCGGACGCCGGAGGGGAAGATCAGCCAGCGCAACTTCGGCGGCCACGAGTACCCGCGGCTGGCGCACGTGGGCGACCGCACCGGCCTGGAGATGATCCGCACCCTCCAGCAGCGGGTCGTCGCGCTCCAGCAGGCCGACGCCGCGGAGCTGGGCGACCCCGAGGCCCGTATCCGGGTGTTCGCCGAGACCGCGGTCACCCGGCTGATCACCGAGGACGGGGACGGGGAGGGCCCGGGGCGGATCGTCGGCGCGTTCGGCTACCGCCGGGTGGACGGCGGGTTCGTGGCCTTCGAGGCGCCCGCGGTCATCCTGGCCACCGGAGGCATCGGCAAGGCCTTCCGGACCACCTCCAACTCCTGGGAGTACACCGGCGACGGCCACGCGCTGGCGCTGCGGGCCGGGGCCTCCCTGATCAACATGGAGTTCGTCCAGTTCCACCCCACGGGGATGGTCTGGCCCCCGTCGGTGAAGGGCATCCTCGTCACCGAGTCGGTGCGCGGCGACGGTGGCGTGCTGCGCGACTCCGGGGGAAGGCGGTTCATGTTCGACTACGTGCCGGACGTCTTCCGCTCCCAGTACGCCGAGAGCGAGGAGGAGGCCGACGGCTGGTACGACGATCCGGCGAACCACCGCAGGCCGCCCGAGCTGCTGCCGCGCGACGAGGTCGCGCGGGCGATCAACACCGAGGTCAAGGAGGGGCGCGGCTCGCCGCACGGCGGCGTCTTCCTGGACGTGTCCTCGCGCCTGCCCGCCGAGGAGATCCGCAGGCGGCTGCCGTCCATGCACCACCAGTTCAAGGAACTGGCGGACGTGGACATCACCGCGGAGCCCATGGAGGTGGGCCCGACCTGCCACTACGTGATGGGCGGGGTGCGGGTGGACGCCGACACCGCCGCATCCGACGTGCCGGGGCTGTTCGCCGCCGGGGAGGTGGCGGGCGGCATGCACGGCTCCAACCGCCTGGGCGGCAACTCGCTGTCGGACCTGCTGGTGTTCGGGCGCAGGGCCGGTGTGGGCGCCACCGCCTACCTGGACGGGCCCGGCGACAGGGCGGTCCCGAGGCAGACCGTGGACCGCGTCGCGCGGGAGGAGGCCTCCCGCGCCCTGGAGTCCCTGGGGCGGAGCGACGGGGAGAACCCGTACACGCTGCACACCGAGTTGCAGGAGACGATGAACGACCTGGTCGGCATCATCCGGCGCGGCCCGGAGATGGAGCGGGCCCTGGAGCGCCTGGACGAGCTGGGAGAGCGCGCGCGCACGCTCAGCGCGCCCGGCGACCGGGTGTACAACCCGGGCTGGCACCTGGCGCTGGCCGTGCCCAACATGATCCTGGTCTCGCGCGCGGTCACCGCGGCCGCGCTGGAGCGGACCGAGTCGCGCGGCGGGCACACCAGGGACGACTTCCCCGACATGTCGCCGGAGTGGCGCAGGGTGAACCTGGCGGTGCGCGCGGACGCCTCCGACCGGGTGGCGCTGGCCCGGCGCCCGGTCGCCGACATCCCCGCCGAGCTGATCACCGTCTTCGGGCGCGAGGAGCTGGCCAAGTACCTGACCAAGGAGGAGCTGCCCGACGCCGGGGCGGCGGACGACGCGGCAGAGGAGGACCAGTCATGAGCGAGCGTGTGTTCAGAGTGTGGCGCGGTTCCGGCGAGGGAGAGCTCGCCGAGTACCGGGTGGAGGCCAACGAGGGCGAGGTGGTGCTCGACGTGCTGCACCGCCTCCAGGCCACGCAGACCCCCGACCTGGCGGTGCGGTGGAACTGCAAGGCGGGCAAGTGCGGCTCGTGCTCGGTGGAGATCAACGGCCGCCCGAAGCTGTCGTGCATGACGCGGATGAGCGTGTTCGACGAGGACGAGACGGTGACGGTGACGCCGATGCGCACCTTCCCCGTGATCCGTGACCTGGTGTGCGACGTGTCGTACAACTACCAGAAGGCGCGGGAGATCCCCTCCTTCACGCCCGACCCGGAGAAGTCGCCGGGCGACTTCCGGATGTGGCAGGAGGACGTGCAGCGCCAGCAGGAGTTCCGCAAGTGCATCGAGTGCTTCCTGTGCAACAACGTCTGCCACGTGATCCGCGACCACGAGGAGAACAAGGAGCACTTCTCGGGCCCGCGCTACCTCATGCGGGTGGCGGAGCTGGAGATGCACCCCGAGGACACCGCCGACCGCAGGCTCATCGCCCAGGACGAGTTCGGGCTGGGCTACTGCAACATCACCAAGTGCTGTACGGACGTGTGCCCGGAGAACATCCACATCACCGACAACGCGCTGATCCCGTTGAAGGAGCGGGTGGCCGACCGCAAGTACGACCCGCTGGTGTGGCTCGGGTCGAAGATCGGCGTGCGTCCGAAGGACACCCCTCCCGTGCCCAACGTCGGGAGCCACTCGGACCGGACCTGATCCGGTGGGCGGACGGCCGTCCGCCCACCGTTTCGCTTCCGGAGTCAGCCGGTGCCCCGAACGGCTCCCGAGTCCTTCGGTCCGTGTCCAAGGCCCCGCTCAGGGGCTGCCGCCGCCGGTCGGATGTCGGGAAGGACCGGTGGGACCCACCCGAGAACCGGTGTCCTGCCTCAGGTCACAGAGCACACACGAGCCCGGACAGGGTCCTCGCCCTCCACGGAACCACCCGTGACCATCCCGTATGGATCTGAATCGCGAGGACTCCGGGGCCCTGGCCGATGTGCGGCTGTGGCGTCGATGAGTTCGTCAAGCGCCGTCACGGCCGCCGACAGCTCCTTCACGGCGACACGCAACCGGCCGCGCTCGCGTTCCATCACCGCCTGTGCGCGCTGAGCCACCGCGCGCGAAGGGGAGCGCTCCATACACGGAATCAACTCGGCGATCGTCGCACTGGTGAGCTTGGCCGCGTAGAAGGTCTGGATCAGGCGGACGCGACGGACGTGATCCTCCTCGTAAAGGCGCTGGCCACTCGGCGACCGGCGAACCTCGATGAGCCCCTGTTGCTCGTAGTACCGCAACGACCGCCGACTGACACCCGCCCGTTCCGCGACCTCACCAATCCGCATCGGCTCTCCTCTTGCCCATGACACCGGTGTCACCGTTTAGCCTACCGGTGCGCCCACCGCGCCTTCGTTTCGAATACCTGTCACCTCTGAGGACCCTTATGATCAAGTTCGCCTTCCTCATCAACCGACTACCCGAAATGACGGTCGAGGACTTCCAGCGCTACCACCGCGACAGGCATGCGCCCCTGTTCACTTCCATCCCCGAAGCGGAAGAGTACGTGCGTAAGTACGCCGTCTCGCATCCGATCGCGGCCGATGGATATCCGGATCCGGCCTACGACGGATTGACCGAGATCTGGTTCGACTCGTGGGACGACCACGACTCCTTCTTCGCATCCGAGAACTACAGGACCGAAGTCAATCCCGATGAGTCGAAGTTCATCGATCTCTCGAACGTCGGCGTGATGGTCACCAACGAAACCGTCGTCAGGTAACACTCGTCCCTCACTCGCGCGCGGCCTCGGCGGGGACCGCGCCGGGGTCCAGGGCGAAGGAGGCCCACACGAGCGTGCCCAGGCCCGACCACGGCGGGAAGGCGTAGTGGTGCCAGCCGGTGGCGAGGTTCTCCACCAGGAGGAGGCCGCGCCGGCCCTCGGCCCGGTCCCACTCCGCTTCGGTGCGTTCGGTGGGGATGCGCGGGACCGCGCCGGGGGCTCGGTCGGGGCCGGTGCCGTGGTGGTTGTTCACGGTCAGGGTCAGTACGTGGTCGGTGCTCACGTTCAACTGGCGGGAGACCCCTCCGTTCTCGCGGCCGTACTTGCAGGCGTTGGCCTGGAGTTCGTACATGCAGAGTTGGACGGTGGCGACCAGGTCCGGGTCGAAGCCGGTCATGTCCTCGGCCAGGTCCCTGCGGGCGGTGGACAGGTCGGCCGGGCCGCCCCGGTAGCGGCGGGGTTCCCAGTACAGGAGGCGGAGGCTGCTCATGCCGGGACCCCCAGGCGCCGCTGCTCGATCCAGGCGCGGGTCAGGGAGGCCAGTTCGTCCCACTCGGCGTACCGGGCGGGGCTGGTGGGGCGCACGGCTCCGAAGCGGGGTGCGGGTTCGCCGAGCAGGTCACCGCCGGGGTCGTCCCTCCACTGCTGGAGCAGGGCGGCGGCGCGTTCCTGGACACGGTCGAACGCGCGCTGGACCTCGTCGGGCCCGGGTTCGGCGCTGCGGGGCGCGGGAACCGGAGGTGCGGGCACTCGGGTCGCGTGATGCGAAGGTGCGGGAACGGGGTTCGCGGAGGCCGGGTTCGCGGACGCGCGCAGAAGCTCGTGGGCGGCGTAGTAGGGCCTGACCAGGGCGACGGCTTCGGCCGGGACGGTCTCGCTGGGCGGAGCCAGGCGGGGAGCCGGAAGCTGAGCCGGGGCCGGAACGGGTGCGTGGCGGCGCACGCGCGTGGAGCGGCGGCGACGGCGGCCGGCCACGTTCGAGTGGCGCCCGCACGGGGAGGAGAAGAGCGCGATCAGCGGGCCGAGGGCACGGCTGAGAAGCGCAGCGCTAAACTGGAGCACGCTGGCAATCCTGTCTCTCAAGGGTGAACGTTGCTGGCCACGACCCCGGGCGGTTGCTACCGTCGCGGGGTCATCGTGTGGATTGAGTTGTGTGTTCGCAGCCAGATTAGAGCACAGCCGAACGGCCCAGGCGCGGCTTTCGCAGAAACAGCCGAAAAAAGTTCGCCGGCGACACTTCCTCGCAGCTCAGGGCGCATGCAAAAGGGGTCAGCCGTATTTACTGACCCCATCCAAAGTATTCCTCTTGTCCGGATTGATTGTTTTTGTGGCTCCCGGAAGGCTTCGGACTCCCAAGGGTGTTCCTCGGGGCCGATTCGGACTTCTGGCGCCGCCGGCGCGACCACGGGTCCTGAACACGACGAAGCGCCCCGCTCCAGGAGTCCCGGGAGCGGGGGCGCGGTCAGAGCGCGGAGCCGTCCAGCCGGAACGGCCCTCCGCCGTCACCGGGGCTCCAGCCCCGGGCCAGCGCGTCGCGGACGGCGGCGGCCACCCGCGCCGGGGTGACCGGCTCGGGATCCGGACCGGTCGGGGCGCAGAAGGGGCAGCAGTCAGCCTGCGGGCGGGCGTGGCCCAGAGTGACCACGAGCGGGTTGCCGGGGATCTCGGCCCCTTCGACGACGAAGGTCATCGGTCCGCCGCCGGGCCGCTGCCGCTGGGCCCGGGTGAGGCCCCGGCGGGTCCGCCAGCGGTAGGAGGTCCCGTCCACCGTGATCCGCCGGGTTCCCTTGCGTACCAGTGTCATCCGCTCCCACCTCTCGTCGCCGGAGGACCCAGGCTAGAGAGCCGGGCGCGCCGGGTGCCACCGGTTTTCCCGCGCGGACCGGCGGGCGCCGGGCCGGAGTCCCCGGGCCGCCCAGGCGCCGAGGCGTTCGCCGCCCACGACGAGGCCGCCGACACGGCACGCTGCTCCTGCTCCGGGGCGGAGCGAACGGGACGGCCTCCGGGCGATTCGGCGCGACAGTGACCCGCGGGGGACGACGTGTGCGGTCGGACGGCCCGCGTTGCGGTCTCCCCCTTGTGCGGGGCACCACCGAACGAGCGGAGAACGGTCAGGGGTGACCCGAGCGGCCCCGGTACTGCGGGGTGGAAGGCCCGTTCTCGGTGCCCGGATTCCGGACGGCCGCCGCCCTTCCGCCCAAGGCTCACCAGTCGATCGGGACAGGCCTCGTGTAGAAGTCGTCGTCGTGACGGCCTTCCTCGGGCGTGTACATGTAGAGCCGGATGCCCTCGTCGAAGGAGACGACCATGTAGCCCTGCCAGGTCCCAGGGGAATCCATGGTGACCCAGTAGCCCGCCGAGTTGGCGGTGCACTCCCCGAATCCGGTCGGGTCGCCGGCCTCCTGCTCTTCCAGTTCTTCGATGCCGTCGCAGATATCCCAGGTGCCGTCGAGCCGACCGTCCGTGACCTCCTGGCCCTCACCCGGCCCGAAGGTATCGCCCAAGGCCGTGTAGGTGTGGTCATCTCGAAACTCGATGGTCTGGCCCCGGCTGTTCTCCCACGTGCCTATCACGTCCTCCCGGAGGATCCTCCCTTCCGGAGTGGCGAAGAACTCATAGGGAATTCCGCAACCGAGGGGCACGACCGAGACCAGCGCGATGAGGACGACCAGACGGAAGCGCCGCAGCCGATGGCGCAAACGCATGTGAATCTCCATTTCGGCTCTTGGAGATATCGACCGCGAGCCTGAACGTGTTCTACACCTGGTGACGAACCTACCGCCGGTCTGAACGTGTTCGGTTTCGGGGTGGCCGACGGTTCCGGATGGAGCTTCCCAAGCGGGCCCGGCCGGCCGGGCCGGGCACCGCGGCGGTCACGGTCACGCGCCGACGGCCTCCCCGGAACCGCGACGGCGGGCCGTCGCCGTGTGTCCGCGGCTCTGGTCAGAACCCGCGCGCGGCCCAGTCGTCGAGGTGCTCGGCGGCCTCGGCGACGGTGGTGGGCTCACCGTGGCCGGGAAGGACGACCGTGTCGCCCGGCAGGCCCATGAGGTGTTCGCGGATCGAGGCGATGAGCGTCGGGAGGTCCGAGGGGTGCCGGCCGGTGGCGCCGGGGCCGTCGGCGGAGAGGGTGTCGCCGGTGAGGACCACCCCGAGCCCGGGCGCGTACAGGCACACCCCGCCGGGGGTGTGCCCCGGTGTGTGCAGGATGTCCAGCTCCACGTCGCCGACCGTCAGCGCCTCACCGTGCAGCAGCGGCGCGTCGGGTTCCTGGTACGGGTGCACGCGGTGCCACAGTCCGGCGTCGTCGGGGTGCAGCAGGATCGGGCAGTCGGCGAGGTCCGCCAGGTCGACGGCCGCGTTGACGTGGTCGCCGTGCCCGTGGGTGGCCACGATCGCCATCAGCTCGCGGTCGCCCAGGGCGCGGGCGATCGCCTCGTGGTCGTGCGCGGCGTCGACGACGATCGCGCTGTCCTCGTCCCCGACGATCCACACGTTGTTCTCGACACCGAACTCGCCGCCCTCCAGGCTGACGACACCCGAGGTACGCAGGCGCTGGACGGGGGAAGGAACGCTCACGGCTCACCACCTGGCCTGTCATGGGCTGGTCCGACGTCTTCGAGCCTATCCCGCCGGGCCTCGCCGCACACGTGCGCCGGACGCGGGGCTGGCGCGGCTCAGCCCCCGGGCTCGAAGTTGCGGCGCAGGGCGTAGGGCTGGATCAGCCCGAGTCCGTGCGCGTGACGGGCGCGCACCCTGACGACCTGTAGGCCCTCCTCGTCGGCGAGGCTCTCGGCGAGGGTGTCGTCGATCAGGACCGTGCCGGGACGGGCGAAGGAGGTCAGGCGGCTGGAGCGGTTGACGGTCGTGCCGAACACGTCGCCGTGCAGGGTCAGGACCGGGCCGGAGGCCAGGCCCACCCGGACGTCGGGCACCTCCACATGGGTCTTGACGCCCGAGGCCAGGCGCAGCGCGATGTCCGCGGCCTCGGCCGGGGAGTCGGCCACGTAGAGGACCTCGTCGCCCAGGGTCTTGACGACGCGGCCGCCCCCGGAGGCGACGATGTCGGCGGCGGTGGCCTCGAAGCCCTCGACCACCCCGGCCAGTTCGACCTCGTCCAGCTCGCGGCTCAGCGTGGTGAAGGAGACCAGGTCGGCGAACCCCACGATCAGCGGGTAGTAGTTGGGCACGCTGTCCTGGCCGTTGGACATCACCGCGAGGGTGCGGGCCGCGGAGGCGGAGAGCTGGCGGCGCCAGATGTGCAGCAGGAGCCTCTCGACGTCCGGCAGCAGCTCCTTGACCCGGCCCATCAGCGGACTGACGGAGTCCTCGCCCTCCCGGAAGATGAGCGTGCTCAGGATGCTGGTCTGCCAGTCGGCCAGGCGCGCCATGGTCTGGCCCATCGCGCGGGCGAAGCGGACCACGCCCTCCTCGTCCAGGACGCCCTCCTGGAGCAGGCTGTTGGCGATGCGCAGCGACTCGACGTCGCTCTCGGCGAAGATGACCGTCTCCTCGCCCTGACTGGGAAAGCCGAGGGCGCGCCAGATCCGTCCGGCCAGCTCGGCGTCTGCACCGGCGAGTTCGATCGCCTCTTCCCTCGTGTAGATCGCCTCACCGCCGAGCAGGGCGGACTCGATCGCTTTCGGGTCGGGACGCGACGACATACGTTCTCTTTCACGGGCCATCCCCGTCGGAACGGGGAACAGTCACTTCGTCACCGGCCGGCGGCACGGCACTGGGTTCCCCTCCAGCTTACGCCCGCGTCCGCTTCCCCGGAGGGCCGGGAGCCGTCGGAAGGCGGCCCGCGCCCGTGGCCCGGACGGTTCCCCGCCCCGTACGGGCCGGTCAGGAGCCGGGACGCACGTGCACGACGTCGCCCACACTCAGGGCCCGTTTCCCCTCGGGCCCCTCCACCAGGAGCCGGGCCTCGGAGTCGACACCGGTCGCGGTGCCCTCCAGGAACCGTTCGCCGGGCAGGTGCACCCGCACGCGGCGGCCGATGGTGGCGCACATGTCCTGGTAGACGGCGGCCAGGCCGCTGGCCTCGGCGTCTCCGCCGGCGGCGGTCCACACCGTGTACAGCTCCTCGAACCCGCCCAGGACGGCGGCGAGCAGGGCGTCCCGGTCCAGGTCGGCGAAGCCCTCACCGCGCAGGGAGACGGCGGTGTCCACGGGCAGCTCGGCCCGGTCCTGGGAGACGTTGATCCCGATCCCCACGACCACGTCCGCCGTGCCCGAGGAGAAGTCGATCTCGGACAGGATCCCGGCGAGCTTGCCGTCGGCCGGCCCCGGATCGGCCCGCAGCTCCGCTGGGATGATGACGTCGTTGGGCCACTTGAGGGCCGCCTTGACCCCCGGTACCCGGCGCACCGCGTCGACGGCGGCCACGCCCATGAGCGCGGACAGCCATCCCAGCCTCGCCGTGGGCACCCCGGGCCGGACCAGGAGGGAGAAGGTGAGGGCGGCGCGCGGCGGGGTGGAGAAGCCGCGCCCGAGGCGGCCCCGCCCGGAGGTCTGGTGCTCGGTGACCAGCACGCTTCCGTGGGGGGCGCCCCGGCGGGCACGTCCGGCCAGCTCGGTGTTGGTGGAACCGGCTTCGGGGAGCACCTCGATCCGGTGCCACATGCCGCCCGGGCGGACGAGGGCGGCGTCGAGCGCCGCGGTGTCGAGTGGAGGACGCGGGAAGGGGTCGGTCGTACTGGCCATACCTCCCATTACAGCAGCGCCGAAACCCCGTTCGGAAACCCGTGTGCGCGAGAAGCCCGCAGGCCGGGGTCAAACCAGCACATCGGTGATCGTACGTTGCCTGCTGGTGGACCGCTGGGACCCGGACACGGCGAAGGGCGAGTCCACCCCCTACTCCGGTCCGGCCACTCCGGTCCGGAGATCGGCAGGTACACCCGGATGGCGAAACCGCCGTTCGGCAAGGAGGTCCACCTCCCCGGGCCGTTCGACCCCACGCTCGACACCTCCGGCTTCCCGGCCTGACCGGCGGGGCACCGGACGCACGGCGCCCCGCACCCTTCCGGGTACGGGGCGCCTCGCGCGGACGGGGTCAGCCGGTGTTCTGCAGACCGGCGGCCACACCGTTGACCGAGAGCAGCAGCAGCCGCTCCAGGTGCTGCTGGTCCTGCTCGGACAGCGCGTCGGCCTCCTCGCCCCGCAGGGCTTCGAGGGCGCGCAGTTGCAGGTGGGACAGCGCGTCCACGTACGGGTTGCGCAGGTCGACCGCGCGGGAGAGCACCGCGCGGTTCTCCAGCAGACGGCTGTGCCCGGTCACCCTCAGCACCAGCTCCTGGGTGCGGTCGTACTCGGCGAGTACCCGCTCGGTCAGCTCCGGCCGTCCGCCCAGGGCCAGGTAGCGCTCGGCGATGGTGCGGTCGGTCTTGGCCAGGCTCATCTCGGCGTTGTCCAGCAGGGACGAGAACATGGGCCACTCGCGGTAGGCGTCCTGGAGCACGCCCGCGTCCTTCACCGCGGCCAGGCCCGTGCCGAGCCCGTACCAGCCGGGCAGGTTGACCCGGGTCTGGGTCCAGGCGAACACCCACGGGATCGCGCGCAGGTCGCCCAGTCCCCGGGCCGCTCCGCGCCGCGCGGGGCGCGAGCCCAGGCGCAGCTCGCCCAGCTCCTCCAGCGGGCTGACCCGGGAGAACCACACCGCGAAGTCCTCGGTGTTGATCAGCTCCAGGTAGGCCTCCTGGGCGGCGGCGGCGATGGTGTCGGCGTAGCTCCGGTACCTGCGCTCGGCGGAGCGCTCGCGCTCCTGGACGGCGTCGGTGGAGGCCATCAGCACCGCGTGGCCGACCTGCTCGATGTGGCGTCGGGCGATCGCGGGCTGCCCGTAGCGGGCGAAGATGACCTCGCCCTGCTCGGTGACCTTGAACCGGCCGCCGACCGAACCGGGCGCCTGGGCCAGGAGGGCGCGGCTGGCCGGTCCGCCGCCGCGGCCGAGCGAGCCGCCGCGGCCGTGGAACAGGGTCAGGCGCACGTCGTGGTCGCGCGCCCACGCGGCCAGGCGGGCCTGGGCGTCGTACAGGCGCAGGGTGGCGCTGACCGGGCCGACGTCCTTGGCCGAGTCGCTGTAGCCGAGCATGACCTCGACGCGGCGCCCGGTCTCCTCCAGCCGCTTCTGCACGGGGGGCAGCTTCAGCATGCCGTCGAGCACGTGGGGCGAGGCGTCCAGGTCGGCGCCGGTCTCGAACAGCGGGATGACGTCGAGGACGGGCACGCGCTCGGGCGGCAGCGCGTGGGAGGCCAGCTCGTACACGGCCGCGATGTCCTCGGCCGAGCGGGTGAAGCTGACGACGTAGCGGCGGCAGGCCTCCACACCGAAGCGCTCCTGGATCCAGGCGATGACCCGGATGGTGGCGAGGACCTCCTCGGTGCGCTCGGAGGGGGCCCTGCCCTCGCGCAGCTCGGCGAGCGCCGCGGCGTGCACCTCGCTGTGCTGGCGGATCTCCAGTTCGGCGAGGTGGAAGCCGAAGCTCTCCGCCTGCCAGACCAGGTGCTGCAACTCGCCGTAGGCCTGGCGGAGGGCGCCGGCGGCGACCAGGGACTCCTGCACGGTGCGCAGGTCGGCCAGGAAGGTGTCGGCGTCGGGGTAGGCCAGGTCGGCGTCGCGCTCGCGCGTGGCGCGCAGGCGCGCGGCGGCCAGCATCAGCATCTGGCGGTGCGGCTCGTTGGGCGAGCGCTTCTCGACCTCCGCCGTCAGCGCGGGATGGCCGGCCTTGGCCACGGAGATCGCGTCGAGCAGCGCGGGGCTGGCGGGGGTGAGGTTGGAGTAGGCGGTCAGGGTGCGGGCCACCTTGTCGCAGGCCGTCTCCAGGCCGCGCAGCACGTGCTCGGACTGGATGATCATGGCCTCGCGGGTCACGTCGTGGGTGACGTAGGGGTTGCCGTCGCGGTCGCCGCCGATCCAGCTTCCGTAGCGGACGAAGGGCTTGGCGCGGGGCGGGCGCGCACCGGTGCCCTCGGGGTCGATGGCCGTGTCCAGGCTCCGGTAGACCTGCGGGATGACGGAGAAGATCGTCTCGTCGAAGGCGGCCAGCGCGGTGCGCACCTCGTCGAGCGGGTCGAGCTTGGTGTAGCGCAGTTGGGAGGTGCGCCAGAGCAGGTCGACCTCCTCCAGCAGGCGTCGGTGCGCCTCGGCGGCGGCGCTGCTGCCCTCGTGGGAGGCGTGCCAGGCGTCCAGTTGGGCGCTGATGCGCAGGATGGAGGTGGAGACGGCACGGCGGCGGGCCTCCGTGGGGTGCGCGGTGAGCACGGGGTGGAACTCCATCCCCGCCACCAGCTCGTCGAGGCGCTCCTCACCGCCGTCGGACTCGCGGATGGCGCGCACGGCCGCCGCGAGGGACTCCCGGGGCGGGTTGGCGGCGTCGTCGCGCTCGCGCAGGGCCCGCATGCGCTGGTGTTCCTCGGCCAGGTTGGCCAGGTGGAAGTAGACGGTGAAGGCGCGGGCCACCTGCTTGGCCCTCTCCAACGGCCACGCGGCGACGATCCCGGTGATCTCCTCCCCCGTGACGGAGCCGTCGCGGGCGCCGATCACCGCGCGCCTGAGCTTCTCGACATCGGCGAGCAGGTCCTCGCCGCCGCTTTCGGCGAGGACCGTTCCGAGCATCTCGCCGAGCAGTTTGACGTCATTCCTGAGTTGTTCGGGAACTTCCTGCCGGGCACTGTCACGTTCTGCGCTTACCGCTGTCATGGCCCCGACCCTACAGAGATCGCACCCGCCTCCAGGTGCGCGGGGGCACTTTTCGGATGTTTTGCCCGGGCGTTAAGAATTGTTGCTCCGGAGAAAAGGATGCACATTAGCTCACGCCGTTTTCCCGGGGCGCGCCCCCTCGACCCGTGGGCGCGGCCGGCCCCGGGGCCGGCCGCGCCCGTGCCGACCTACTGGCGAGTAACACAGGGCTCGGTTCCCGGTCGCGGTCGGCACGCGGTTAACCTGCGTAGTTATGGCCACCGAAGCCCCTGAACCACTGTCCCCGGACGAGATCGACATCCACACGACCGCGGGCAAGCTCGCCGACCTGCGACGACGGCGCTACGAGGCCGTGCACGCCGGATCGGCCCGAGCCGTCGAGAAGCAGCACGCCAAAGGCAAGATGACCGCCCGCGAGCGGATCGACGCGCTGCTCGATCCCGGATCGTTCGTGGAGTTCGACGCCCTGGCCCGGCACCGCTCCACCAGCTTCGGGCTGGAGAGCAACCGCCCCTACGGCGACGGCGTCGTCACCGGCCACGGAACGGTCGACGGGCGCCCCGTCGCCGTGTTCAGCCAGGACGTCACCGTCTTCGGCGGATCGCTGGGCGAGGTCTACGGCGAGAAGATCGTCAAGGTCCTCGACCACGCCCTCACCAACGGGTGCCCCGTCGTGGGCATCAACGAGGGCGGCGGAGCGCGCATCCAGGAGGGTGTGGTCGCGCTGGGCCTGTACGCCGAGATCTTCAAGCGCAACACCCACGCCTCGGGCGTCATCCCGCAGATCTCCCTGATCATGGGTGCCGCCGCGGGCGGCCACGTCTACTCCCCCGCCCTCACCGACTTCGTCGTGATGGTCGACGAGACCTCGCAGATGTTCATCACCGGCCCCGACGTCATCAAGACCGTCACCGGCGAGGACGTCTCCATGGAGGAGCTGGGCGGTGCCCGCACCCACAACACCAGGTCGGGTGTGGCGCACTACATGGGCGCCGACGAGCAGGACGCGATCGAGTACGTGAAGACGCTGCTCTCCCACCTGCCCGACAACAACCTGGAGGACGCGCCGGTCCTGCCGCCCGAGGACGACCCGGGCGACGAGGCCACCGAGACCGACCTGGCCCTGGACACCTTCATCCCGGACTCGGCCAACCAGCCCTACGACATGAGGACGGTCATCGAGACCGTCCTGGACGACGGCGACTTCCTGGAGGTCCACTCCCAGTTCGCCACCAACATCGTGGTGGGCTACGGCCGCGTGGACGGCCGCTCCGTCGGTGTCGTGGCCAACCAGCCCATGAGCTTCGCGGGCTGCCTGGACATCGCCGCCTCCGAGAAGGCCGCGCGCTTCGTGCGCACCTGCGACGCCTTCAACGTCCCGGTGCTGACCTTCGTGGACGTGCCCGGTTTCCTGCCCGGCACCGACCAGGAGTGGGACGGCATCATCCGCCGCGGCGCCAAGCTGCTGTACGCCTACGCCGAGGCCACGGTTCCCCTGATCACCGTGATCACCCGCAAGGCCTTCGGCGGCGCCTACGACGTCATGGGCTCCAAGCACCTGGGCGCCGACGTCAACCTGGCCTGGCCCACCGCGCAGATCGCGGTCATGGGCGCCCAGGGCGCGGTGAACATCCTGCACCGGCGCACCCTGGCCGCGGCCGACGACGTCGAGGCCGAGCGCACCCGGCTCGTCGGCGAGTACGAGGACACCCTCCTCAACCCCTACTCCGCCGCCGAGCGGGGGTACGTGGACGGAGTCATCATGCCCTCCGAGACCCGCGTCCAGGTCGCCAAGGCACTCAGGGCGCTGCGCAACAAGCGCAAGCAGCTGCCGCCCAAGAAGCACGGGAACATTCCGCTGTGAGCGCGCCGAAGAACCCGTCGCACCTGGCCGTGGTGCGCGGCGAGCCGACCGCCGAGGAGATCGCGGTCCTCACCGCGGTGCTCAGCGCGCGTGCCGCCGCCCGCCGGGCCGCCGAGGAACCGGAGCCGGAGCGCCCGTCCGGGTGGCGGGACCGCTCGCGGGGGCTGCGCGCCCCGCTGCGGCCCGGACCCGGCGCCTGGCGGATGAGCACGCGATGACCCGGTGCCCTCCCCGTTCCCAGACTCCTCACGGCGCGGCCGGCGCGCTGTCCGCCCCACGCCACAGCAGAAGGATTGACCACCGTGCGTAAAGTACTGATCGCCAACCGCGGCGAGATCGCCGTGCGCATCGCCCGCGCCTGCCGCGACGCCGGCCTTTCCAGCGTCGCCGTCTACGCCGAGCCCGACCTGGACGCCCTGCACGTCAAGATCGCCGACGAGGCCCACGCCCTGGGCGGGACCACCCCGGCCGACTCCTACCTGGACATCGCCAAGCTCCTGGACGTGGCCCACCGCACGGGCGCCGACGCCGTCCACCCCGGGTACGGGTTCCTGGCCGAGAACGCCGACTTCGCCCAGGCCGTCATCGACGCCGGGCTCACCTGGATCGGCCCCCCGCCCGCGGCGATCACCGCCCTGGGCGACAAGGTCCAGGCCCGCCACATCGCGCAGAGGGTCGGCGCCCCGCTGGTCGCGGGCACCCCCGACCCGGTCGAGAGCGCCGAGGAGGTCGTGGCCTTCGCCGAGGAGCACGGCCTGCCCATCGCGATCAAGGCCGCCTTCGGCGGCGGCGGACGCGGGCTGAAGGTCGCCCACACCCTGGCCGAGGTCTCCGACGCCTACGAGTCCGCGGTGCGCGAGGCCGTCACCGCGTTCGGGCGCGGGGAGTGCTTCGTGGAGCGCTACCTGGACCGGCCGCGGCACGTGGAGACCCAGTGCCTGGCCGATGCCCACGGCAACGTCGTGGTGGTCTCCACCCGCGACTGCTCGTTGCAAAGGCGCCACCAGAAGCTCGTGGAGGAGGCCCCGGCCCCGTTCCTGTCCGACGACCAGATGGAGCGGCTGTACAGCTCCTCCAAGGCCATCCTGGCCGAGGCCGGGTACGTGGGCGCGGGCACGTGTGAGTTCCTGGTCGGGGTGGACGGCACCATCTCCTTCCTGGAGGTCAACACCCGCCTACAGGTCGAGCACCCGGTGAGCGAGGAGGTCACCGGCATCGACCTGGTGCGCGAGATGCTGCGCGTGGCCGACGGCGAGGAGCTGGGCTACACCGACCCCGAGGTGCGCGGGCACTCCTTCGAGTTCCGCATCAACGCCGAGGACGCCGGGCGGGGCTTCATGCCCGCCCCGGGCACCATCACCGAGCTGAGGCTGCCCACCGGTCCGGGCGTGCGCGTGGACACCGGCTGCGAGGCCGGGTTCACCGTCCCCCAGGCCTTCGACTCCATGGTCGCCAAGCTGATCGTGTCGGGCCGCACCCGCACCGAGGCCCTGCAGCGCTCCCGGCGGGCGCTGGCCGAGTTCGAGGTGGGCGGGATGCCCACGGTCATCCCCTTCCACCAGGCGGTCGTGTCGGACCCGGCGTTCGCTCCCGCCGACCCCGGCCAGGAGTTCGGGGTCCACACCCGGTGGATCGAGACCGAGTTCGACAACCGGATCGAGCCCTGGTCGGGCACCCCCGGCCAGGCCGGGGAGGCCGAGCGGGAGACGGTGACCGTGGAGGTGGGCGGCAAGCGCGTGGACGTGGTGCTGCCCGCGGGCCTGGGCGCCTCGGCCGCCGCACCGGCGGCGGGCGGCGGCAGGAGGAAGCGTGCCTCGCGCAAGGGCGGCGGGGCCGCCGCGGCCAGTGGTGACGCCCTGGTCTCACCGATGCAGGGGACCGTGGTCAAGCTGGTGGCCGAGGAGGGCGCGACGGTCGCCGAGGGCGACACGGTGGTCGTCATCGAGGCCATGAAGATGGAGCAGCCGCTGAGCGCGCACCGGGCGGGCACGGTCACCGGCCTGAAGGTCGCCGTGGGCGAGACCGTGGGCAACGGCGCGGTGGTCTGCGAGATCAAGGACGCCTAGCGCCCGCGCCGCGCAGGCGAGGGGGAGGTACCGGCGACCGGTGCCTCCCCCTCACGCATACGCGATCAGCGGTGCAGGACGCCGGTCAGGTCGATGTCCAGGTCACAGGGCGCACTGACCCTGAGCCGCTCCCGGTGGACGCTGACGTTGGTGTACCTCCTGTTGACGGGGTCGAGCTCGTACACGTACACCGCCGCGCCCCTCTGGCCCTCCCGCTCGACCAACCAGAAGTGGGGGATGCCCGCCTCCGCGTAGAGCCGGGGTTTGCGCTCACGGTCGCGGATCTCCGAGTCGGGCGAGACTACCTCCACCACGAGTTCGACCATCTCTGCCGGGAACCAGGTCTGGTCGGGGCTTTCGAGCGCCTCGAAGCGCACGAGCATGATGTCCGGTTCGGGCCGCTGACGCTCCGTCAACCACACCGTCATCCGCTGAGCGGAGAAGAGGCCTTCGTTCCCCCGGCCGTCGAACCGGGGAGGGCTCAACAACGACAGCATGCGGGAGTGGAAGAGGCTCTGCGGCGCGGGGAAGACGAGGGCTCCGTCGATGAGCTCCACGTGCATGGGCAGGCCCGGTATGAGGTCCAAGTCGCCCGACGTGAATCCCCCGGGCGGCGGAACCGGCCATGTCACGTCCTCCGAATACTCCACCCTGCGCCTTCCCCCTGACGGAACCGTGTCGGCACACGACGCACAGTAGTCGTCCTCCTGGTGGTGTGCGTGGGCTTTCCGGAAGGTCTTGGCACCCGCCGCGGGGTGATCCTTGCCGCACCCTCACCCGGGAAGACGCACCGCAACGCCCGTGGAGTGGACGATGTGGCCTCAGGGACAGGAAGTTGTCCACGTTCGCGTATGGAATAGGTAAGGAACGAGCGTTATTGTCCTTGTTTGTGACGAACATCTGGGGACTGACGCGACGGTGGCACATCGACCTGTGCCGCCGCAGCTCTCAGGCGTGTAGCTAGGTTCACGCGCGCCCGTCCGGGCAGCGCGCCGCACACCCTTCCCCGTCACCATCCCCTTGGTGATCACCATCATTCCCCGAGTCGGAACCCGCGTCGCCACCCGCGACTCCGGGTGCGCTTCCGGCTGCCTTCACCATTCTCTGGAGTCCCACCCGTGTCCGCACAGAGCACAGGCACTTCCAGCAAGCGCAGAACGCTTCGCTTCCCGTTCGCGGCCCAGGTCCTCACCGGCCTGGTCCTGGGCATCGCCTTGGGCGTCGCCGCCCTCCAGATCGGCCCGGTCGGTGACGACCAGCCGAACTGGCTCGCCGTCACCCTCGACACCATCGGCTCGACCTTCGTCACCCTGCTGCGGACGATCGTGCCGCCGCTGATCGTCCTCGCCGTCATCTCCTCCATCGCCAACCTGCGCAACGTCACCAACGCCGCGCGGCTGGCCTGGAAGACCCTGCTGTGGTTCGGCGCCACCGCCCTGATCGCCGTGGCCATCGGCATCACGCTCGGCCTGGTCCTGCGGCCCGGCGTCAACAGCTCCGTGGACGCCACCACCGCCGGGGAGCCCTCGGGCACCGGCTCCTGGCTGGCGTTCATCGAGAGCATCGTCCCCGCCAACTTCCTGGGCCTGGGCGCGGACGTCTCCGCCGCCGACGACGGGAGCCTCAGCGCCGGGCTGAGCTTCAACGTGCTGCAACTGATCGTCATCGCCATCGTCCTGGGCATCGCCGCGGTGAAGGTCGGCAAGGCCGCCGAGCCGTTCATCGCCTTCACCGACTCCGCGCTGCAGGTCGTGCTCAAGGCCCTGTGGTGGGTCATCCGCCTGGCCCCGATCGGCACCGTGGGCCTGCTGGGCAACGCCGTGTACAGCTACGGCTGGACCACCATCGGCGCCCTCGGCAAGTTCGCGCTGACCATCTACGTCGGCCTGGCCCTGGTGCTGTTCGTCGTCTACCCGGTGCTCGTGCGCCTCAACGGCCTGTCCCCGGTGAAGTACTTCAGCGGCGTGTGGCCCGCGGTCCAGCTGGCCTTCGTGTCCCGCTCCTCGATGGGCACCATGCCCGTCACCCAGCGGGTCACCGAGCAGAACCTGGGCGTCCCGCGCTACTACTCCGCGTTCGCCGTGCCGTTCGGCGCCACCACCAAGATGGACGGCTGCGCCGCCATCTACCCGGCGATCTCGGCGATCTTCATCGCCCAGTTCTTCCCGGGGGTCAGCCTCGGCCTCACCGACTACCTGCTGATCGTGTTCGTGTCGGTGATCGGCTCGGCCGCGACCGCCGGAACCACCGGCGCGACCGTCATGCTGACCCTGACCCTGTCCACCCTGGGCCTGCCCCTGGAGGGCGTGGGCCTGCTGCTGGCCGTCGACCCGATCCTGGACATGGGACGTACGGCGGTCAACGTCGCCGGCCAGGCGCTGGTCCCCACCATCGTCGCCAAGCGCGAGGGCATCATGGACCTGGCCCGCTACAACGCGCCGCGCGACGCCTCCGGCTTCGTGCCGCTGGACGAGGCCCACGCCGACGCCGGGACCGAGGCGGCCGAGGAGGACCCGGACGTGCGGGCCGAGGAGGACGCGGACACGCGGAAGGTTCCCGCCGGAGCCTCCGGCCAGGCCTGAGGCCCGCGCCCCACGTCCCCGTCCCCCGGCTCCACCGCGGCCCGCCGGAACCCCTCCGGCGGGCCGCGCCGCTTTCCGCCCTCGTGAGAACGCGCACACCGGGAACCGCGAGGGGGTGTCCGTTCGTCCTTGGGGTGAGGGAGGCGAGAGGAACGATTATGTTGCGCCGCTTGGTAACACCCACAGTGCTGACCGCCGGACTCGCGACTGCGTTGGTGGGCGCCGTCGCGGCGCCCGCCGCGGCCGACACGCAGCCCCAGCCACCGGAGTCCCAGGCCATCGTCGAGGAGCTCGAGGGCGACGGCGTCTTCATCGACCCGAGCATCGACGTGATCCCCGAGGCCGAGGAGAACGCCCTGGAGTCGTCCGCCGCCGAGGCGGACACACCCGTCTACTACGTACTCCTGCCCTCCGACAGCGTCGCCTCCCAGACCGGGATGGACGCCCTGATGAACCCGGTCATGGAGGAGGTCGGCGACGGGCTCTACGGGGTCGTCGTCGGCGACCAGGTCTTCCAGGTCATGTCCCCGAACGTGGAGGACACCGAGGCCATCCGCGACGCGGCCCTCCAGCAGGGCGGCGACAACCAGGTCGACACCCTGGTCGCCGTCCCCGAGGCCGCGACCGAGGTCCAGGAGGCCGAGGAGGCCGGAGCCGTCTCCGCCATCGTGCTGCTGGGCCTGCTGCTGGTGATCGTCGCCGCGGGCGCCTGGTTCGTCCACAGCAGCCGCAAGAAGCGCGAGGCGGAGAAGGCCAGGCAGCTTGAGGAGATCAGGCAGATGGCCACCGAGGACGTCGTCCGGCTCGGCGAGGACGTCGCCCGCCTGGAGATCGACGTGTCCAAGGTCGACGAGGCCACCCGCGAGGACTACACCCAGGCCATGGACGCCTACGACCAGGCCAAGTCCCTGCTGGACACCATCAGGGAGCCCGAGCAGGTCCGGCTGGTCACCAGCGCCCTGGAGGACGGCCGCTACTACATGACCGCGACCCGGGCCCGCATGAACGGCGACCCGGTGCCCGAGCGGCGCGGCCCCTGCTTCTTCAACCCGCAGCACGGCCCGTCCGTGGAGGACGTCACCTGGGCCCCGCCCGGCGGCGCGCCCCGCGAGGTCACCGCCTGCGCGGCCTGCGCCCAGGCGGTACGCACCGGCGGGCAGCCCGACGTCCGCCTGGTGGAGGTGGGCGGCGAACGGCGCCCGTACTACGACGCCGGTCCGGCCTACTCGCCCTACGCCAGCGGCTACTTCGGCATGAACATGATGGCGGGCATGTTCACCGGCATGATGATGGGCTCCATGATGGGGTCGATGATGGGCATGGGAATGGGCGCCGGGGACGTCGGTGCCGGGGGTGACGTCGGCGGAGGCGGCGACTTCGGAGGCGACTTCGGCGGCGGGGACTTCGGCGGCTTCGACTTCTGACCCCGCCACGCACGACGAGGGGCCCCGGGCAGCAGCTCGGGGCCCCTCGTCGTGGACACGGCCGCCACGGACACGGCTGAGCCCGCGGACACGGCGCCGGGGTGCGCCCGCGCCTCCGCACGGGCCCGTCCGCCGCCTCAGGAGGCGACGGCCGCCCCCGCGTGCAGGTCCTCGATCCACCGGCACACGGACCCGGCCGTGTCCGCGGGCTCGGCGCGGGTGGTGTCGACCAGGGTGACCGGGGGGCGCATGCGCTCGGCCTCGGTCCGCACCCAGTCGGCGTACTCCAGGTTCTCCCGGATCCGTTCCTCGTCCCACTCACGCCAGGCGGGACGTGCCCGCAGGCGTGCGGCCAGCGCCTCGGGCTCGCAGGTCAGTGCGAGGTAGTGGACATCGCTGAACAGGGCGCGCTCGGGCAGGGGCTCGAACTCCGGCGGCACCACGGTCCCGCACAGCACGACCGGGCGCCCGTTCTGCTGGACCATGGCGGCGGTGCGCAGCCAGGTGGAGCGGAACAGGCGGTGGTGGTCGGACGGGTCGCGGAGCCCGCCGACCCACAGCAGGTCCTGTTCGAGGACGACGAAGCGGTCCCGGAGCTCGTCCAGCAGCATTCCGGCGATGGTGGACTTGCCGGTACCGCTGGGGCCCGACACGCAGTACAGGGGCAGGCGCAGGAACGGCCGGGTGCGCCGGCAGGAGGCACAGCGCAGCACGGAGACCCCCGCAGCGGTGTCGGGGGTCTCGTCCAGCTCCCCGCAGTGGTTGCAGATCAGCGGGTGCACGGATTTCCTTGGTCGGTTCGTGGAGGGCGCTCGACCGTTCGGGTCAGTCGAAGAGCCCCTCCAGGAAGCTCTTCTTGCGGCGGCCGCGGTAGGGGCCGGGCGAGTCCCGGTAGCCGCTGTATCCGCGCGGCGAGTCCCGGTAGCCGCCCGGGGAGTCCGGGTATCCGCCGCGGGGGTAGGCGGCGGGCTGGTGCGGGGCCTGGGGGTGGGGATGGGGGTGCGACCGGACCTGCGGGTCCGGGGGCGGGGGCGGCGCGACGCCGTAGTGCCGCTGCTCGGCGGCCACGACGCGCTCCAGCTCACCGCGGTCCAGGAAGATGCCCTGACAGCCGTCACACCGGTCGATGTGGACGCCCTGTCGGTCGAATGTACGCATGGTGCTTTGACACTTGGGACAGATCACATGAAGACAGTACTCGGTCGGGGTCAAAGCCGGGTAAAGCCGCAGGTCGCCCCGGGCCGCCGCGGGCCGCCGCGGCGACCGTGGCGGACGCGCGGCGAACCCGTGGCGGAGGGAGGGGACGCCCCTACTCGGGGGAGGCCAGCATCAGGGAGCGGGCGGCCTCGGTGACGCTGCCCGACAGCGACGGGTAGACCGAGAAGGTGTGCGCGATGTCGTCCACGGTCAGGCGCTGCTGGACGGCGATGGACACGCCCAGGATGAGCTCGCTGGCGCGCGGACCGACGATGACGCCGCCCAGCACGATGCCGGTGTGCTGGCGGCAGATCAGCTTGACGAAGCCGTCCTTGAGCTCGTCCATCTTGGCGCGCGGGTTGGTGTTCAGCGGCAGGGTGACCGACCGGCCGTCGATCCGGCCGCTGCGCACGTCGTCCTCACTGGCGCCCACGGAGGCCAGCTCGGGGTGGGTGAACACGGTGGAGGCCACGGTGGACAGCTTGAGCGGGGCCACCGCCTCGCCGAGCGCGTGCCACATGGCGATGCGGCCCTGCATGGCGGCCACGGAGGCGAGCATGTTGACCCCGGTGCAGTCACCGGCGGCGTACACGCCCGAGACGGTGGTGCGCGAGACACGGTCGACCTCGACGAAACCGCCGCGGCCCAGCCGGACGCCGGCCTCCTCCAGCCCCAGGCCCTCGGTGTTGGGGATCATGCCGACCGTCATCAGGCAGTGGGTGCCCTCCACGGTGCGGCCGTCGGAGAGGGTGACGAGCACGCCGTTCTCGGTGCGCACCACCGACTCGGCGCGGGTCTGGCTGAGGACGGTCATGCCGCGGCGCATGAAGACCTGCTCCAGCACCTCGGCGGCGTCGGCGTCCTGGGTGGGCATGACGCGCTCGCGGGAGGAGACGAGGGTGACCTCGGAGCCGAGGGACTGGTAGGCGCTGGCGAACTCGGCGCCGGTGACGCCGGAGCCGACCACGATCAGCTTCTCCGGCAGTTCCTCCATGTCGTAGAGGTGGCGCCAGGTGAGGATGCGCTCGCCGTCGGGCTTGGCGGTGGGCAGCTCACGGGGGTGGGCACCCGTGGCGATGAGGATGACGTCGGCGCGCAGGCGCTGGTCGCCGACGGCGACGATGTGCGGGTCGACCAGGCGGGCCTCTCCGCTGACCACCTGCACCCCCTCCTTGACCAGGCGGGCGCGGGTGTCCTCGGACTGCGCCTGGGCCAGGCGCTTGATCCGGGAGTTCATCAGGTCGGTGTCCACCTCGACCGCGGCCTTGTCGTCGGTGTCGTTGATGCGGACGCCGAGGCTGGGTGACTCGCGTACGTACGTGCTGCGGGTGGAGGTGGCGATCAGGCTCTTGGAGGGGACGCAGTCGGTGAGGACGCAGGCGCCGCCGATGCCGTCGCGCTCCACCACCGTCACGTCCGCGCCGAGCTGCGCTGCGACCAGTGCCGCCTCGTAGCCTCCGGGACCGCCACCGATGATCACGACCTTCGTCACGCTGCCTCAACTCCCTCTGCGGGTGGTCCGCCACGCGCGTCGCCGGTCCGGCGATATGCGGGCATGGCGTGGCACCACCTGGTTTTCTCGCTTCCTCCCATTGTCGGCCATGCCGACCGGGGGAAATAGCAGGCACCCCGGGCCGCGCGGTCTACGATGTTGCCCGTGTCCATCTACGCCGCGTACGGAACGAATCTCGACCCCGGTCAGATGGCCCGGCGGGCTCCGCGTTCGCCCCTGTTGACCACGGGCTGGCTGGAGGGGTGGCGCCTGACCTTCGGGGAGGGCCTTCCGGTGCCCGGGGGTGCGCTGACCACCCTGGCCGAGGACTCCGGCCAACGGGTCTTCGTGGCGCTGTACGACCTCATGGAGTGGGACGTACCCCTCCTGGACTCCTGGGAGGGGGTCCGGGAGGAGCCGCGCAGGGACCGCCGGTCGAGGGCGGTGGCGGGCGATGAGGAAGGACCGCGCCGCAGGGCGGTGGCGGGCGACGGGGAAGAGGAGCCGCGCCGCAGGCGTCCGTTGAGGGCGGTGGCGGGCGACGGGCGGGCGTACAGGAGGATGACCGTGCGCGCCCGGACGGCCGACAGGGGCGTGGTCACGGCGTGGGCCTACGTGCTGGACGGCTACGAGGGCGGGATGCCCTCGGCCATACAGCTCGGCCAGCTGGCGGCGGCCGCGGAGAAGGCCGGGGCGCCCGACTGGTACGTGTCGGACCTGCTCGCCCGGGAATGCCTGCCCTCCGACCTCTGAATCCGGGAGTTCGCACGCGAGTTCCGCGAAGCGGGACACACGCACCCGTGCTTCCGGAGCATTCCGGCCCCCCAGCTGTAGCATCCGTCGTGTGATGGAACGAGAACAGCGGCCGAGAACGACCGACGACGCGAAGGAGCTGGCGTCCAGCGCCGCGCAGGAGCTGCTGTCCCGTGCCGGGGCCGACAGCTTCGACGCGCTGGTGGTGCTCGGCTCCGGCTGGGCGGGTGCGGTGGACACGCTGGGCTCGTACGACATCGAGTTCGACGCGACCGAGCTGCCCGGTTTCCACGCGCCCGCCGCCAGGGGGCACTCCCCCAAGGTCCGCAGCATGTGGGTGGGGGACAAGCGGGTGGCCGTGTTCATGGGGCGCGTCCACCTCTACGAGGGCTACGGCCCCATGGAGGTCACCCACGCGGTGCGCACGGGCGTGGCCGCGGGCGCGACGACCGCCGTGCTGACGGGGTCGGCCGGGTCGCTGCGCACCGACTTCGCCCCGGGGCAGCCCGTGGTGATCCGCGACCACATCAACCTGACCGCCCGGTCGCCGCTGACCGGGTCCTTGTTCGTGGACCTGACGGAGGCCTACAGCTCCAGGCTGCGGCAGGTCGTCCACGAGGTGGACGTGTCACTGGCCGAGGGCGTGTACGTGTCCACGGTCGGTCCGCAGATGCAGACCCCCTCGGAGCTGAAGATGCTGCGCCAGGCGGGCGCGGACCTGGTGGGGCGGTCGATCGCCCTGGAGACCATCGCGGCCGCGGAGATGGACGCCGAGGTGCTGGGGCTGGCGATCATCAGCAACGACGCCGTGGGCGCGGTCTTCGCGCCCTTCGAGGCCGAGCGCGCCCTGGAGGTCGTCACCCAGCGGGCGCGCAGACTGGGCGAGCTGCTCAACAGGGTGCTCGAACAGGCCTGAACCCGTGTCCGGGGCTCGCCGGGCGCGGGCCTCCCGCGTGTCCCGCGCCTCGAAGGCGGGGTCGCCCGAGCCGTGTGTCCGGTGTTGGGGCGCCTCCGGCCGGGCCACCCGGTACCGGCGTGGCGAGCGTACACCCCGAGGCCATGGGGTGGACGGCACCGACGGCGGTCCGGCCGGAGGCAGTGCTTGCCCCGGTGTCCCACGTCGCGCGGGATCCCCGCAGATCCCGTTGGACTCGCGACCCGGACACCTTCCTGCTTCTTCCGTTATTCAGTTGGACCGCGCGCGTCGCCCTCGGGAGAGGATCCGGGTGGAGGGCCATCCGCGCGAAGTCCGCCGCACCCGGAACCTTTCCCTTAGGCATGCCTTACCTAAGCAGAAGTCCGGGGGCGCGTCAACCCCCGTCCCCGGAAACAGCGGACCCGGCCGCACCAGGGGTGGGCCGGGTCGGATCCGGGATGGGGGCGCTCAGGCCGGCGGAAACGCTCAGGCCAGCAGGAACACCGCCACCAGGAGCACCGCGGTCGCGGCGATGACCACGATCACCTCCAGGGGCACCATGGTCTGCGGCTCGTCCTCCGCCCCCAGCGCGGCGGGCCCCGCCTCGTCCACGTCCCTGATCGGCCCGCTGAGCGGACGCGTCTTGTACCGCTCGGCGTCCTGGCGCAGTTGCCGGGCGGCCAGGTTCACCGGCCGCATCCCGGCCGGGTCCTCGTCGCCGGCGTCCGGGTCGAGGTAGCCCGAGTCGCGCCGCATGTTGTCGCGGACCCTCTGGCGCTTGGTCTCGCGCAGCGGCCAGGAGCGCACGACGCGGTTCGGGGTGTGCACCCGCAGGACGTCGGTGACGTCCACCCAGAGCACCGCGGCCCACGGCACGAACGTCTCGCGCAGCGGGTTGACCACCCTCAGCCCGCGCTCGGTGGAGACCACACGCGGGCGCAGCCACACGAGGTAGGTGGCGGAGACCGTCGTGGCCAGCAGCGCGCCGGCGATCCAGGCCTGACGGCCCTCGCCGCGCAGGACCACGTCCAGCAGGAGCAGGACCGCGATGACGATCCACACGATCGCCGCCACCCGCGTGGTGGTGGAGTAGTGGGTCGTGGGATTGGGCCCCTCCATCAGGCCGTCGCCCACTTCAACTGCGCGAAGCCGGGCTTGATGATCCCGTTGATCAGCGCCAGGCGCTCGTCGAAGGGCAGGAAGGCCGACTTCATGGCGTTGACCGTGAACCACTGAAGGTCGTCCCAGCCGTACCCGAAGGCCTCGGAGAGCCGGGCGAACTCCTCGGACATGCTGGTGCCGCTCTGTAGGCGGTTGTCGGTGTTGACGGTGATCCGGAAGCGCAGGTCGTGCAGGAGCCCGATGGGGTGCCCGGCGATCGACTCGGCGGCACCGGTCTGCACGTTGGAGCTGGGGCACATCTCCAGCGGCACCCGCTTGTCGCGCACGTACTGGGCCAGGCGGCCCAGCCGGGGCGTGCCGTCCTCCCGCACGGTGATGTCGTCGATGATGCGCACGCCGTGGCCCAGGCGGTCGCACCCGCACCACTGGAGGGCCTCCCAGATGGACGGGAGTCCGAACGCCTCGCCCGCGTGGATGGTGAAGTGGAAGTTCTCGCGGCGCAGGTACTCGAACGCGTCCAGGTGGCGGGTGGGCGGGTTGCCCGCCTCGGCGCCCGCGATGTCGAACCCGGACACGCCCTCGTCGCGGTAGCGGACCGCCAGTTCGGCGATCTCCGACGAGCGCGCGGCGTGCCGCATGGCGGTGACCAGTTGCCCGGTGCGGATGCTGTGTCCCTGGTCGGCCGCACGCTTGCCACCCAGCTCCAGGCCCTCCTGGACGGCCTCGACGACCTCCTCCAGGGTGAGTCCGGCCTCCAGGTGCTGCTCGGGGGCGTAGCGCTGTTCGGCGTAGACCACGCCGTCGGCGGCCAGGTCCTCGGCGGCCTCGGCGGCGACCCGCACGAGGGCGTCACGGGTCTGCATGACCGCGGTGGTGTGGGCGAACGTCTCCAGGTAGCGCTCCAGCGAACCGGAGTCGGAGGCCTCGCGGAACCACCGGCCCAACTCCTCCGGGTCGTAGGTGGGAAGGCCGGTGTACCCGGTCTCCCTGGCCAGTTCCACGACGGTGGCAGGGCGCAGCCCGCCGTCGAGGTGGTCGTGTAGGAGCACCTTCGGCGCCCGCCGGATCTGCTCGGCTGTGAGTGGCTGGTTCATGGATTCAGGATGCCACCAGCCCGGGAGGAGCTCCGCCGCGCCGGGGCGAAGTTGCCGAAAATCCGGTAGGTGCCGGTCGGGGCGCGCACGGCCGGCGGCGTGGGCCTCCCCCGCCTCGGGGGGGGTGGGTGCCCCGGCCGTTTCAGGCCAGGGCCTCCTCGCCGTCCCTGCGGCCGTCGCGGCGGATGTCCTCCCACAGCGCCGTCAGGGCGGTGGTGGCCATGAAGCGGGTGCCCGTACCGATGGCGCGCTCGTCCACGTCGAAGGTGCCCCGGTGCAGGTCCAGCATGGGACCGCTCCACTCGGGGGAGTGCGTGCCCAGGCGGGCCAGCGCTCCGGGGACGTGCTCCAGGTACCAGGCGAAGTCCTCGCCGCCCAGGCTCTGCGGGGTGGAGGCCGCGGCGTCCGCGCCCAGGGCCAGGGTGACCGCCTCGCGCATGATGTCGACGCTGGACGACTCGTTGATGGTGGGCGGAACGCCCCGGCGGTAGGTCACCTCGGCCTCGGCCCCGTAGGCGGAGGCCACCGACTCCACCAGGCCCTTGACGATGTCGGGGGCCGCGTGCCAGGCCTCGTCGTCCAGGCAGCGCACGGTGCCCTCGGCGACGGCGTCGTCGGGGATGACGTTGGGCGCCGACCCCGCGCTGATGCGCCCCCACACCAGGCTGAACCCGGCCCGGGGGTCGATCCGCCGGGACAGCGCGGCGGGCAGTTCGGTGACGACCTTGCCCAGGGCGTAGACGAGGTCGGAGGTCAGGTGCGGACGGGCCGTGTGTCCCCCCGGGCCCGACAGGCGCACCATGAGCTGGTCGCAGGCGGCGGTGATGCCGCCCGTGCGCAGCCCGACCCGGCCGACCATCAGACGGGGGTCGCAGTGCAGGGCGAAGATGCGGTCCACCCCCTCCAGGGCTCCCGCGTTGACCACCTCCACGGCGCCGCCCGGCAGCTCCTCGGCGGGCTGGAAGACGAGCCGGACCCGGCCGGGCAGGGCGCCCGCCCGGTCCAGTTGGGCGAGGAAGATCCCCGTCGCCAGCAGGACCGTGGTGTGCACGTCGTGCCCGCAGGCGTGGGCGACCCCGGGCACGGTGGAGCGGTAGGGGACGTCCTTCTCGTCGGTCAGGGGCAGGGCGTCGATGTCGGCGCGCAGGGCGACCACGGGGCCGGTGCCGGAACCGATGTCGCAGACCAGGCCGGTGCCCTGCGGCAGCTCCTGCGGTTTGAGGCCGACGTCGCGTAGGCGCTCGGCTATCCGTCCGGTGGTGCGGTGCTCGGCGAAGGCGAGTTCGGGGTGCATGTGGAGGTCCCGGCGGAAGCCGCTCAGATCCCGCCCGTGGCGCGCCAGGAAAGCGGTCAACTGCTCCGGCAGGTCATGTCCCTGCATGCGAGGGTCCCCTCTTCTCCACGTCTACCGTGCACCGGCTCCGTCGCCGGCGCCGACCTGTGCGCGGGTGGGACCGCCGTGGAGCTCGGCGGCGAGCATGTCCACGACGTCGTCGAGGGAACCGCCCTCGGCGATGACCGCGCGCTGACGTTCGTAGGAGGCGCCCTTGTCCAGGATCTCGGAGATCAGGTCAAGGTCCTCGGCACAACCCAGGCGGGCCGCGACCGGCCCCAGCTCGCGGACCAGCTCGTACAGGTCGTCACGCAGCGGAACGGTGGTTCCGTGCGAGTCCGTGATGACACGAGCGTCGAGTCCGTAGCGGGTGGCACGCCACTTGTTGTCCTTCACCACCCAGGACGGCGGGCTGGGCAAGCCGTACCCGCGGTCGAGTTGGTGATCGAACAACTCCACCAGGCTCTGAGAGAGCGCGGCGGCCATTCCCACCTCGCGCAGGGTGGGAATCCCGTCGAACATCCGGATCTCGATGGTGCCGAAATCAGGATGCGGCCGGATGTCCCACCACACTTCCTTGATAGAGGCGATGGTACCCGCCCTGAGAAGCGTTTCGAGGTATTCCTCGAAAGCCGCCCAGTGCGGCAGGTGCGGCGGCGGCCCGGCGGTGGGCAGGGTGCCGAAGATGACCGACCGCGCGGAGGCCAGCCCGGTGTCCTGTCCGCCCCAGAAGGGACTGGACGCGCTCAGGGCGAGAAAGTGCGGAAGGTACCTCGTCAACGCGTTGACCATCGGAATGGCCTTGTCCCTGTCGCGTATCCCCACGTGGACGTGGACGCCGCAGGTCAGGATGCGCCGGACCACCCACTGCATCTGCTCGACCAGCTCGCCGTAGCGCTTGCCGGGGCTGAACTCCTGGTCCCGCCAGCCGTCCATGGGGTGGGTCCCGGAACAGGTCAGCGTGGTCCCCCACGGGGACAGGACGTCCCTCATCCGGTCGATGCTGCCGCCCAGGTCGCTCCTGGCCTCCCCGACGGTCTCGCAGATCCCGGTCACGACCTCCACCTGGGACTGCATGAGTTCGTGGCGCAGCGGGGGCGCCGACCCCTCCGAGCTGAGTTCGGGCAGTTCGGAGAGGAGTTTTTGCGCCTCCTGCCTCAGGTGCCGACTGCGCTGGTCGACGAGCTGGAGTTCCCACTCCACGCCGATCGTCGCACGCTCGGACGAGTTGAACGCGATTCCCATCTGCCCTCCGAGGGGTGTTTGCCGACCGCTGTGGCCAACGCACCGTCGCGCCCCGGAGAACCGGCCAACCGGGACAGGGAAGGACTACCCGCCACGCACCACGCACATACGGGGCAATCGCCACGCATAAGGCGAATTCCCTGGAAATAATTTCTGTTTACGCGCCGCCGGCCGTACCGGTCATCCGCGGTCGCCGGTACGGCGGCGCAGCACCCACGCCACGGCACCGGCCGCGCCCGCCGCTCCCAGCAGGGACAACGACCCGGCGAGTACGCGCCCGGCCAACGGGCGCCCGGCCCGCTCCCGCCCCGCGGCGCGCGGGGCCGCCGCAGGCCGGGTCCAGTCCATGCCGTTCTCCTCCGGCAGCGGGATCGAGCCGGTGTAGGGCGGCGGCACCGGCAGCCACGTGGCCGACCACGCCGCGCTGAACACGACCAGGCGCATCACCAGGTTGATCCACACCAGCAGACCGACCAGGACGGCGAAGGAGGCGTAGACGGGGTTGGCGAGCGTCCCCGACAGCAGTACCGCCGCCACGGCCTTGAGGATCTCGAAGCCGACCGCGCCCAGCAGGGCGCCGCGCCACATCAGCCGCCTGGGCCGGTCGCTGCCCGACAGCAGCGAGAACGCCAGCATGAAGATCCCCATGTTGACGCCGACGCCGATCGCCAGGGCCAGGGCGCGCAGGGACAGGTCGGCCAGGAGGGAGCCGTCCAGGCCCACCAGCGACAGCAGCCACTGCGTGGCGGCCTGCGCGACGCTGGTGAGGGCGACGGTGACGACCAGGGCCGTGCCCAGGCCCAGCATGACCAGCAGGTCCACCGCCTTGCGCAGGAGGATGTTGGGACCCTCGCGAAGGCTCTTCATCCAGATGGAGTGCAGGGCCTCGCGCAAAGACGCCACCGCGTTCAGGCCCGCGTAGAACAGGCCGAGCACGCCGAGGACGCTCGCGCCCACGCGCGCCTGGGAGATCTCCTCGACGGGCAGTTGGTCGGCCAGCCCGGGCAGCACGTCGGCCAGTGCCCGCTGGAGGTAGTCGCCGACCTCGACCTGCACGGCCGCGAGGTAGCCGACCGCGGCGAAGGCCAGGGCCAGCAGCGGGAAGAAGGACAGGAAGGTGAAGTAGGTGACCGCGCCGGCGAGCTGGGTGCCGTTGCGGTCGGCGTAGCGCTCGTAGGCGCGCACCAGGTGGTCGACGAAGGGACTGCGCCGCCGCAGTTCCCAGTACACGTCCATGGCCGTGTTCTGGTAGCGCCGGGCCGTGTCCCTGGCCCGGTCCGACACGGTGGCCAAGGCATCTCCCCCCGTCCTGCCTGTCATGTGCTCCGCCCGGCGGGACGCCGGTGTGGCCGCGGGACCTCGTCGGTGGACCGCAACCCTAGGGCATGTACGGCGGATACTCACCCTGCTGCGCGACGCCCCGGCGGCACCCTCGCCGCGTTCTCATCGGTCGACAGCCGAACCAGGAGGGCCTCGCCGTGCGACACCGCCGAGCTCGCGAAGCAGCACAGTAGGGGCACTCCTTCCCCGGCCTTGCGAGGCCACCACCGGATACGCCCGCCCGTCTCCCTCCCACCGCCCTCAACGGTCGCACTTCGCGCGCAGCGCCCTCCAAGCGACGGGCGGCACCCACCACACACGCCCTAGTGGTGCCGCGATCCGACTACGAAACCTCCACGCCGGGCGCGTCCGGGGATCCACCCGGACCGGGGCAAAGCCCTACACGGGGGGTGATCCCGGGCACGCCCCGGGCTTGGGCACACTTGGGGAGGCAGAGTCAGCCGGGAAGGGGGCGTCGGTGGGTGGCGCGGGGGTGCGGCTACGTGCCGTGTTGGGTGTGCGTTCGGCGGGTCCGCGGGGTACGTGGCCCGAGCGGGAACCGGACGCCGACGCACTGCTCCGGGCCTTCCGGACGCGGTTCGGCGCACCGCCCGCGGGGGTGTGGCACGCGCCCGGGCGGCTGGCGCTCATGGGCGAGCACACCGCGGTCGGTGGAGGCGCCGGACTGTACGTCGCCCTGCCGTGGGGCGTGACGGCGGCCGTCGGCCCCGCACCGGACCCCGGCGTGCACGTGGCGGCGCCCGACGGCCCGCTGCGCCCCCGGGAGGGGGCCGCGCGGGCCGTCGCGAGGGCCGTGGCCGAGGCGCGCCGGACGGGCACCCTGGGGGCCGACACGGGGATCCGCGTCGCCCTGGACGCGAACCTGCCCGAACACGCCTCCCTCGGCTACACGGCCGCCGTGGAGGCCGCGGTGGCGCTGGCCCTCACCGACCTGGACGGCGGACCCCCGCCGGAGGGCGCCACCGCGGACCAGCGCGTGTCCCTGGCGGCCAGGCCCGGATGCGCGGTCCGCGTGAACCTGAGGAGCATGCGCACCACCGTGCTGCCGTTCGACCTCGCCGCGGAGGGGCTGCGGCTGGTGGTGGTGGACACCGGCGCCCTGCCCCGGCGCGACCTGCGCACGGTCCGCTCGGCCGAGCTGGAGCGCGCCCAGGAGGTCCTGGGACCGCTGCGCTCGGTCCAGGACCTGCCCGGGTCGCTGCGGAGGCTGCCGGACCCCGTGCTGCGCCGCAGGGTGGAGTACGCGGTCACCGAGGTGCACCGGCTCAACGCGGCGGTCGGGCTGCTGCGCGCCGGGCGGGCCGGGGAGACCGGGCCCATCCTGTCCGCGTCCCACCTGTCCCTGCGCCGGTTCGGGCTGCCCACACGTGAGGCGGAGCTGGCCGCGGAGACCGCCTCGCGGGCCGGGGCCCGCGGTGTGCGGGTGTCCGGCTGGGCGGGGACGGTGCTGGCGCTGGCCGCCGAGGAGCGGGTGGACGGCATCGGTGAGGCCCTCGCCACGGAGTTCGGCGCCATGGGCTGGGTACCGCCGCGGGTACGCGCCGCCGTGCCCTCCGCGGGCGCCCACCGGCTGCGCTGAGCCGCCCGCCTCCGCCGGCCGTCCCCTCCGACCATCCCTCCGGCCGCCTCAGGGGTCCAGACCGGGACATACCTTGAACCTCGCTACCCTTTTCGCGATCACACCGGGTGGAAGCAGCGATGAGGCGATCCACGACGTTGAACAGATGGGCGATGCGATGGCTGACCGACGGAACCGGGGGAAGACCGGCCGCACCGGTGAACACGACAGACAGGGCGTGTTCCGGCGCGGCGGCGCCCCGGGCAGACCCGACGAGTTCGAGAAGCTCTACCGCTCGCGTGAGTCGGAGCAGCGGACGGTCGGTGAGACACGTCGGCTTCCCAGTGCGGGGGACGTGCCCCCGTCCCGGCCGCGCGGGCCCCAGCGGCGCACCCACGGCGCCGGGCGCGAGTACGACGGGCGCGGTATCCGGCGCAGGAGGCAGGAGCGCCGCCGCAGGCGGGCCACCACGACCGTGGTGACCGTGCTGGTGCTGCTCCTGGTGCTCCCCCTCGGGTTCTACCTGTACGCGGACTCGCGCCTACAGCGGGTGGACGCCCTGCTGGACTACGAGGGGCGCCCGGACGGGCAGCCCGGCACGACCTACATGGTCGTCGGCTCCGACAGCCGCCAGGGCCTGAGCGAGGAGGAGATGCGGGAGATGGCCACCGGCGACGCCGAGGGCCGACGGACCGACACCATCATGGTGCTCTACGTCCCCGACGAGGGCGACCCCACCATCGTCAGCGTCCCCCGCGACTCCTACGTGCCCCTCGCCGTCCCCGGCTTCGGTGAGAACAAGATCAACGCCTCCTTCGCCGGTGCCGTGTGCGGCACGAACGAGGCGGGCGAGGAGGTCTGCGGCGGTCCCGCCCCCCTCGTGGAGACCTTCGAGCGCGCGTCGGGCGTGCACATCGACCACTACGTGGAGATCGGCATGGGCGGCTTCGTCGACATCGTGAACGCGGTCGGCGGCGTCGAGATGTGCCCCGAGGAGCCCATGGTCGACCCCAAGGCGGGCCTGGACATCGAGGCGGGCTGCCAGATGATGGAGGGCAGCACCGCGCTGGGCTACGTGCGCACCCGCGCCACTCCCCGCGCCGACCTGGACCGCATCGCCCGCCAGCGCGAGTTCTTCTCCGCGCTGGTCCAGAAGGCCAGCGCGCCCTCCACGCTGTTCAACCCCTTCCAGTCCGTCCCGCTGGTGCTCGCGGGCACCGACACGTTCATGGTGGACGAGGACGACAACCTGCGGCACCTGGCCGGCATGCTCCTGGCGATGCGCGGCGGCACCCGGACCACCGCGATCCCCGTGGGCAGCACCCCGACCCTTGAGGGCGCCGGCTCGGTGGTGCTCTGGGACGAGGCCCGCTCCGAGGAGATGTTCACCGCCATGCGCGCCGGGGAGCCGATCCCCGAGAGCGCCTTCCAGGAGTAGGGGGAGGAGGCGGCCCGGCCGGACAAAGGCGAAGGGCCCGTCGCCGAAGCGACGGGCCCTTCTTCGTGACGTTCCGTACTGTGCGCGCCTACCCCCCAGCGGGCGCACGGCCGGCACGTCGGTCCTTGTGGCAGAGGGGCCGAAAACCCGCTCTGGCCTGCCGGTTCTCACCGGCACGTCTCCACAATAGGTCAAAGTTCTCTTAAGGTGCGAATCCAGTCCACGTGGTCTATGTCGCACCTTCGCACCGCACCGGTCATCCGGCCCTGCCATCCTCCCACCACCGAACCACCTATGTACGCCGAACACGGTGAACACCCAGGAAAACTTCGCGTGTCGTGACCCCCCAGAACCCCACGAACAAGGCGTTCCAGGCTTATCGCGCCTCCGTCGGGCCCGGAGACGACGACGTCCGGGCACCTCCGCGAGGAGGCACCCGGACGTGGCTCACGTCTCACCGGACCGTCGGCCCAGGGTGACCAGGGCCACCCGGATCAGGTCACGGCACTCACTCGGGCCGGGCCCTCGTTCAGGCCAGGCGCTTGGCGAGGTTCTCGTCCAGGGCGGCGAGGAACTGCTCGGTGGTCAGCCACTCCTGGTCGCCGCCGATCAGCAGCGCGAGGTCCTTGGTCATCTGACCGCCCTCGACGGTCTTGACGACGACGTCCTCCAGGGTGTTGGCGAACTCGACGACCTTCGGGGTGTTGTCCAGCTTGCCCCGGTGCTCCAGACCGCGGGTCCACGCGTAGATGGAGGCGATCGGGTTGGTCGAGGTGGGCTTGCCCTGCTGGTGCTGGCGGTAGTGGCGGGTCACCGTGCCGTGGGCGGCCTCGGCCTCGACCGTGCTGCCGTCGGCGGTGCGCAGGACGGAGGTCATCAGGCCCAGGGAGCCGTAGCCCTGCGCGACCGTGTCGGACTGCACGTCACCGTCGTAGTTCTTGCAGGCCCAGACGTAGCCGCCCTCCCACTTGAGCGCCGCGGCGACCATGTCGTCGATGAGGCGGTGCTCGTAGGTCAGGCCGGCGGCGTCGAAGCGCTCCTTGAACTCGTTGTCGAAGATCTCCTGGAACACGTCCTTGAACATGCCGTCGTAGGACTTGAGGATCGTGTTCTTGGTGGACATGTAGACCGGGTAGTTGCGGTCCAGGCCGTAGTTCAGGCTCGCACGCGCGAAGTCCTCGATGGACTTGCGGAAGTTGTACATGCCCATCGCGACGCCTCCCTCCTCGGGGAAGTTCGCGACCTCGAACTCGACCGGCTCGCTGCCGTCGGCCGGGGTGTAGGTCATGGTGACCGTGCCCGGGCCGGGCACCTTGAAGTCGGTGGCCTTGTACTGGTCACCGTGGGCGTGACGGCCGATGATGACCGGCTTGGTCCACCCGGGGACCAGACGGGGCACGTTCTCGCAGATGATGGGCTCGCGGAAGACGACACCGCCGAGGATGTTGCGGATGGTGCCGTTGGGCGAGCGCCACATCTTCTTGAGGCCGAACTCCTCGACCCGGGCCTCGTCGGGGGTGATGGTGGCGCACTTGACGCCGACGCCGTACTCCTTGATGGCGTTGGCGGCGTCGACGGTGATCTGGTCGTCGGTGCGGTCGCGCTCCTCGATGCCCAGGTCGTAGTACTTCAGGTCGATGTCGAGGTAGGGGAGGATCAGGCGGTCCTTGATGAAGGACCAGATGATCCGGGTCATCTCGTCACCGTCGAGTTCGACTACGGGGTTCTCGACCTTGATCTTGGCCATGGCTGTGTGGCTGTCCCTTCAGTCTTCGCTGCCGCCTCGTGCGATGGAGACCGGCGGCCGGTTCGTGGCCGGAGCCGGTCCGCACGCGCGGCAGTCACCTGGTCCTTCCCGGGGTCCGTGCTCCCCGGGGAGGCGGTGGCTTGTCAGTGTCGCGATATCTCGACGTCAAGCTTATTCGACGCCTAGGCGGAGAGTTGCGGCGCCACCCATGCCAGCACGATCAACAGGACCGCGAGGGTGACCAGGGTGAGCAGATCGATCCAGCGGCGGCGCACGGCGAGCATGCCGATCCAGTCATCGGGCAGGAAGGCCCGAAAGACCGCCGCCAGCAGCAGCGCGCCCGCGATGATCGCCGGACCGCGCTTGAAGTGGGCCGCGGCGACGACCACGATCCCCGCCGCGAGCGCCGACATGACGAGGAGGTACGGCACCTGGGAGAGCCAGTACGGCACCTTCGGCCGCACCGGGTGCTCTCCGGTGTCCGTGTCCTCCACGGCCTCGCCCGGCTCCTTGTCCTCCTCGTCGCGGCCCCCGCCGGACCCGTGCCCGTCGCGGGCCGCCTCCTCGGGCTCCCTCTCCTCCGGCACGCCCTCGTCCGCGTCCGCCAAATCAGCCTGCTCCGCCTTGTCCACCGCGTCCCGACCCGTTCGGTTACGAATTGTTTGGCCGCCTCGCGGCTCGTTCACGGTCCCTCCCGGAAATGGCACAGACCGGCCACCCGCCGAAGGCGGGCTGTCCGAAACCGAACACCGCTCCGGAGGCTCATGTCCTGAGGGCTTCGGTGGCGCCGTACGGGAGGCATGCGTTTCCCGCCCGGGAGAGACCCGCCCATTGTAGTGATCCGTGTCGCCGAAGCCTCAGGGCTCACGGAAACGGCCCTGCCCTCAGCCGTTCCCTCTGGTGACCGTTTCCCGCTTCCGATTCGGTCACAGACCCGTATTCCCGGGCCTTGTCCCCCTAACTCCGGAGTAAGCGCGTAGAACGCGTACCACCCGGGTAACCAAGCTGGAGATGAGTGCACCGGTGAGCGAGGACCACCCCCATGAAGCCCACTCAACGCGTAGACCGAACCGTCACCCCCCGACAGCCGTCCCTCCACCACCGTCGCCCGCACCCCCACCGGCAGCGCCACCCCAGCCCGGGAGGAACCACCGTGGACGGGCCCTACCTCCGGATCGAAGAGACCGGGGACATCCGCCAGCTCGCCGGTGAGGTCACCACGATCGGCCGCGGAGAGGGCGCCGACATCCGGCTCGGCGATCCGAGCGTCTCCCAACTGCACGCCGAACTGGTCCGCCGCGGCCCCTACGTCTACGTGGTCGACCTGGGGCTGTCCCGCAACGGGACCCGGGTGAACGGCCGCCCCATCGCCCGCCGGGTCCTGGAGGAGGACGACGTGGTGACCTTCGGCACCGCGCGCTGCCGGGTCGGCGGGCTCCCCCGGGAACAGATCAGCCCCGACATCGAGCTGCGCCGCGGCGCCGCGCCCGAGCTCACCCGCAGGGAGCTGGACGTGCTCACCGCGCTGTGCAGGCCCGCGCTGTCGGAGGAGGCCTTCGTCGCCCCCGCCACCGCACGCGACATCGCGGAGGCCCTGGTGGTCACGGAGGCTGCGGTCAAGCAGCACCTGCTGCGGCTGTACCAGAAGTTCCGCATCCCCGAGGGGCAGAACCGCAGGACCAGGCTGGCCAACGAGGTCGTGGCCCTGGGCCTGGTCCGGCCGATGCCGCTGGACGGCTCGGCCCGCAAGGCCAGCTAGCGGGCGGGCCGGGCGGGCCCGGGCGGAGCGCAAGGCCGGCTAGCGGGCGAGGCGCGGGGCGAGCGGCCCCGCCGCCCAAGGGGGCGAACACGCCCCGCCGGGACTCCCGTGCCGGCCGCCATGCCCCAGCGTGCCGACCCCGGTACCGTCCGCCGCCCCGGGGTGTTGCCGCTGTGAACCAGGGGGTTCTCCTCGCGATGATCTTGCCTCCAGTGGCACTGTCGGCGGTCGAGAGTGCCACCAGGAGCAAGATCATCCGGTGGGGGCTAGCGGGCGGCGGCCTGGCGCTCGGCGGCCTCCACCACGTTCACCAGCAGCATCGCCCGGGTCATCGGGCCCACGCCGCCGGGGTTGGGGGACAGGTGACCGGCCACCTCGGCCACGTCGGGCACGACGTCGCCGACCAGTCCGGACTCGGTGCGGGAGACACCGACGTCCAGGACGGCCGCGCCCGGCTTGACCATGTCCTTGGTGACCAGCCCGGGCACACCGGCGCCGGCGACGATGATGTCGGCGCGGCGCGTGTGCTCGGCGAGGTCGCGGGTGCCCGTGTGGCACAGGGTGACGGTGGCGTTCTCCGACCGGCGGGTCAGCAGCAGGCCGAGGGGGCGGCCCACGGTCACACCGCGCCCGACCACGACCACCTCGGCGCCCTTGAGCGGCACGTCGTAGCGGGTGAGCAGCTCCACGATGCCGCGCGGGGTGCACGGCAGCGGCGCCTCCTGCATCAGCACCAGCCTGCCCAGGTTGGAGGGCTGGAGGCCGTCGGCGTCCTTGCCGGGGTCGATCAGGCCCAGCACCCGGTTCTCGTCCAGGGCCTTGGGCAGCGGCAGCTGCACGATGTAGCCGGTGCAGGCCGGGTCCTCGTTCAGCTCGCGGACGGCCAGCTCCACGTCCTCCTGTGTGGCGTCGGCCGGCAGGTCGCGGCGGATGCTCGCGATGCCCACCTGCGCGCAGTCGCGGTGCTTTCCGCGCACGTAGGTGTGGCTGCCCGGGTCGTCGCCGACCAGCACCGTGCCCAGCCCGGGGGTGATCCCCTGGTCGTGCAGTTTCGCCACCCGCTCGGTGAGCTCCTCGCGGATGGACTTCGCGACGGCCTTGCCGTCCAGAACGGTCGCGCTCATTCTCTGCTCCTCGCTCAGTGGAAGAAGTGGCGGGTGCCGGTGAGGTACATGGTCACCCCGGCGGCCTTGGCCGCGGCGATGACCTCCTCGTCGCGGACCGAGCCGCCGGGCTGGACGACGGCGCGCACCCCCGCGTCGGTGAGGATCTGTAGACCGTCCGGGAAGGGGAAGAAGGCGTCGCTGGCCGCCACGGAGCCGGTGACCCTCTCCCCCGCGCGCGTGACCGCCAGGCGCGCGGAGTCGACCCGGTTGACCTGGCCCATGCCCACGCCCACGGTGGCGCCGCCGGAGGCCAGCAGGATGGCGTTGGACTTGACCGCGCGCACGGCCCTCCAGGCGAAGGCCAGGTCGGCCAGGGTGGCCTCGTCTGCGGCCTCGCCGGTGGCCAGGGTCCAGGCGGAGGGGTCGTCGCCGGGGGCGTCGATGGCGTCGCGCGACTGCACCAGCAGGCCGCCGCTGATCTGGTGGTCCTCCATGCACGTGTCGGAACCGGGGCCCTCGGCCACGAGCAGGCGGATGTTCTTCTTGCGGCTGAGGACCTCCACGGCCGCGGGCTCGAAGGCGGGGGCGACGACGACCTCGGTGAAGATCTCCGCGATCTGCCCGGCCAGCTCCTCGCCGACGGGGCGGTTGGTGGCGATCACCCCGCCGAAGGCCGACACCGGGTCGCAGGCGTGCGCCCTGCGGTGGGCCTCGGCGTTGTCGGCGCCGACCGCGATCCCGCACGGGTTGGCGTGCTTGACGATGGCCACGCACGGCTCGTCGAAGTCGTGGGCGGCGCGCAGGGCGGCGTCGGCGTCCACGTAGTTGTTGTAGGACATGGCCTTGCCGTGCAACTGCTCGGCTCCGGCCAGACCGGTCTCCGGGGCGTCCGCCAGGGTGTACAGCGCCGCCTTCTGGTGCGGGTTCTCGCCGTAGCGCAGCACGTCCTTGCGGCTGTAGGCGACACCGATGAAGCCGGGCCAGCCCGACTCGGCGGCCTCCTCGTCGGGGGCGTAGAGGGCCGAGAACCAGCCGGCGACGGCCGCGTCGTAGGCGGCGGTGTGCCGGAAGGCGAGCCCGGCCAGGCGCTTGCGCTGCTCCAGGGTGAACCCGCCTTCGCGGACGGCCTCCAGGACGGCGTCGTAGCCGCCCGGGTCGACCACGACCGCGACGCTGCCGTGGTTCTTGGCCGAGGCGCGCACCATGGCGGGGCCGCCGATGTCGATCTTCTCGATGCAGTCGGCCTCGGAGGCGCCCGAGGCGACGGTGTCCCGGAAGGGGTAGAGGTTGACCACGACCAGGTCGAAGGGGGCGATGCCCAGCTCCTTGATCCTGGCGACGTGCTCGGGGTTGCCCTGGTCGGCGAGGAGCCCGGCGTGCACGGAGGGGTGCAGGGTCTTGACCCGGCCCTCCATGATCTCGGGGAAGCCGGTGACGTCCTCCACGGGGGTGACGGGGATGTCGGCGGCGCGCAGCCGCGCGGCCGTGGAGCCGGTGGAGACGATCTCCACCCCGGCCTCGGCCAGGCCGATGCCCAGCTCCTCCAGGCCGGTCTTGTCGTAGACGCTGATCAACGCACGCCTGATGGCCTGCTGGGTCACCGGTTCTCCTTCGTGTCGGTCGCGTCGGCGACGCTCTGCTCGGTGCGGCCGAACCGCACCTGCCTGCCGTCGATGGTCCAGCCCTCGCGGGCGAGCCTGCCGACCGTGTCGACCAGCATCCTCCGCTCCACGCCCTTGATGCGCTCGTGGAGGCTGGACTCGTCATCGTCGTCCTCGACGGGGACCGCCACCTGGTCGATGATCGGCCCGGAGTCGACGCCCTCGTCGAGGAAGTGGATGGTGGTGCCGGTGATGCGGACACCGTGGGCGAGCGCGTCACGGACGGCGTGCGCGCCGGGGAAGGAGGGCAGCAGTGCCGGGTGGATGTTGACCGCGGGGTGACTGCCGATGACGGCGGGGCCGAGGATGCGCATGAAACCCGCTGAGACCACCAGGTCGGGGCGGTGCTCGCTGATGCGCTCGGCCATGGCCGCGTTCCACAGGGAGCGGTCGGTGTAGTCCCGGAAGGGGACGACGAACGTGGGCACCCCGGCCTCCTCGGCCAGTTCGATGCCGCGGGTCCCCTTGCGGTCGGAGCCGACGGCGACGACGCCCGCCCCGTATCCGGGGTCCCTGGACGCCTCCAGAAGGGCGGCCATGTTGCTGCCCGTGCCCGATATGAGGACCACCACTCGCGCGGACAATGCTTCTCCCATTGTGTAGAGAACGGTGCGGGAGACCTCTCCCGCGTCCGGGGGCGCCGGGGGACGGCGCAGCATCCGGATCTCGCCTACGCCCGGTCCGGGCCCCGGGTTCGTACCGGGCCGTGCCGAAAGGCGTCGCTTGGGCGAGTGACGGACGGGGTGCTCGGCCCGTCCGCGTTCCCACCCTATCGGGCCAGGTAACGTCTACCCACGGGGAGTGGTGGTTTGTCCCGCCTGTGACGGGGGTCTCGGCGGCCTCCGCCGGCGGGCGCCCCGGTGGTCCTCCACCGGCCCCGGGACGATGGACACCGGGTACCCTCCGCGCAGGCGGAAGCGGACCACGGCGCCCCGCCGGGGCGCCCCGAAGGAGTGAACCTTGACCGACAACAGCCCGGAGCCGCGACCCGACGGCCAGCCGCCCAAAGTCGAACGGGGCGGCCTGTGGGGCCTGTTCTTCGGCGCGGCCGGCCTGCTGCTCCCTCCGTACGGGGTCGTGCTGTCCGTGTTCGGCGTCGTACAGGGCTTTCGCGCGCGACGGGCCGCACGGGCCAACCGGACCGACGCGCCGGGCGCGCTGCTGAGCGTGGCCGTGGGCGTGCTGGGGATCGTGATGTCGCTGGTACTGGTCGCGGTGGCCGTGGTGTACCAGGACCAGATGGCGCAGTACCGGGACTGCTCGGCCCGCGCGCACACGGTGTCCAGCCAGGAGGAGTGCGACGAGGAGTGGGAGTCCACCACCGGGCTTCCGCCCACGGTGGTCCTCGTCTGACCGGCTGAGGGCCCGGCCGGGCCCGGCCTCCGAAGGCACGCGAGGGGCGGTGGGAGTTCTCCCGCCGCCCCTTCGGCGTGTCCGCGGGCGGGGAGCGGCGGAAGCGGGCGGGGCACGGGTTCCACGGTCGTCTCCCAGGCGGGGAAACGGCCGTTTCCCCCAGGGTCGAACGTCCCCCAAGGGACTACACTTAGTATGCAATCAATTACTAAAAGTGTGACCTTCGTCTGCGCGGAGAGGACTCGATGGACACCGACACCCCCGGTCCGTCCGGACCGGAGCTCAGGGAGTACACGGCACTGCTGCGTCGCCGCCGGCGGCTGGTCGGCGCCGGTGTGGTCGGTGGTCTGCTCCTCTCCGCCGCCGCGGTGTTCGTTCTGCCTCCCACCTACACCTCCGTCACGGCGGTCCAGGTCCAGCCCAGCGGGATGGCCGAGTTCACCGGCGAGCGCTCCGGACGCCTGTCCGGGGGCGTCAACCTGGACACCGAGGCGCAGGTCCTGGTCTCGGACCAGGTGTCGTCCGTCGTGGCCGAGGAGCTGTCCGGGGAGGGGCCCGCGCCCGACACCGACGACCTGCGCGAGCACGTGGACGTGAGCGTGCCCCCCAACAGCAACGTGCTGGAGGTCGGCTACTCCGCCGGAAGCCCGGAGGACGCCCGCGCGGGGGCACAGGCCTACGCCGACGCCTACCTGGCCGTGCGCCGGGACCAGGTCGAGGACCTGATCGACAGCCGCCTGGAGGCGCTGCGCGGCGAGCGGGAGGACCGCCACGAGGCCCTGGCCGAGGCCGCCGCCGAGGAGGGCTCCTCCCCCGGCGCGGGCGCCCGGGTCGAGGCGCTGCGGCAGGAGGTCACCGAGCTGGGCAACGAGATCAGCCCGCTCAGCGCGCTGCGGGAGACCGTCCGGGCCGGGCGGGTCATCACCCCGGCCGGGCTCCCGGAGAACGCCGACGGTCCGGTACCCGCCCTGTGGCTGGCCGGCGGCGCCGCGCTGGGCCTGCTGGCCGGGCTGCTCGCGGCCGTGGTCCGCGACCGCCTGGACCCGCGCCTGCACGACGCCGAGAGCACCGCCCGGACCAGTGCGCTCCCGGTGCTGCTCGACCTGTCCGCGCGCGCGGGGCGGGGCGACCGCTCCCCCGGACTGCTGGACGACGGCTCAGTGCCGGGCCAGCGGGTCAACGAGTTCGCGCACCTGGTGCGCGCCCGCCTCCGCGCCGGTACCGCTCCCGCGGCGCCGGGGACCACCGGACCTCCCGGAGGGGCCGGGGACACCTACGAGCCGTCCGGCCCTCCGGGCGGCGTCGAGGAGGAGTCCGCTCCCGGCCGCGTCCTGCTCGTCGCCGCCACCACCCCGGGCCGCGCGGGCGCGGCGGCCGCCGTGAACCTGGCCGCGGCCCTGGCGCGCACGGGGTCGGAGACGCTGCTGGTGTGCGCGGACCCGCGCACCGACACCGTCGGCGAGCTGCTGGGGCTGCCCGAGGGGCCCGGACTGGCCGAGGCGCTGCTGGAGGGCGAGGACCCCGCCGAGCTGGAGGTGCGCCCCGGTTCGGTGCCCCGCCTGCGGGTCCTGCGGTACGGGGCGCCGGGACTGGACGCGCCGGTGCAGGGCACCGCCATGCCGGAACTCGTGCGGCTGCTGCGCGCGAACGCCGAGTACGTGGTGGTCACCGCCGCCCCGGCGGGCGAGCGCGCCGACGTGCACGCCCTGGCCGGAGCGGCCGACGCGCTGCTGCCGGTGGTCGAACTGGGCCGTACGCGCCGCGTCGGGCTGGCCGGGCTGCTCACCCTCGCCGACCGGTTCGGCGTGCCCGTACCGGGTACGGCCGTCCTTCCGCGCCAGCCCCTGGCCGGCCCCGCCCCGGTCGCCGCGCCCTCCGGCGCGGACCGGTCCGCCTCCGCGGACCCCGGTTCCGTGGGGACGGGCAGGGACGCCGAGGCCGTGGAGGCCGGAGAGGCCGGAGAGGCCGCGGGGACCGCCGGAGCCGAGAAGAGCGCTGGGAGCGAAGAGCCCTCCGGGGCCGGTGAGACCTCCGCGTCCGCAGGGGCCGAAGGAGTGTCCGTGACCGCAGGAGAGGAAGAGGCCTCCGAGCTCGCGGACGAGGAGGACACCTCCGTCACCGCGGGGGTCGAGGGGGCTTCCCTGACCGTGAGGGTGGAAGAGGCACCCGAGCTCGCGAAGGCCGAGGAGACATTCGGAACCGCAGGGGCCGAAGGGGCCTCCGGGCCGGACGAGGACACCGGCACGACCGAGGACGCGGTCAGGGGCGGCGACGGGACCGAGGACACCGGCGGAGCCGCCGGGCAGGAGGAGCCCGCGTCCGCCGACGCGGTCTCCGGAGTCCGGAACTGATGGCCCGAGGCGTGTCCGCCCGCGGTTCCCGGCCGGCCTCGGCCGGGGCCGCCGCCCCCTGGGCGGCCGAGGGTGCGACCGTCGGGGAGCCCGCGGTCGGCCGCTCCCCCGTCACCGGACGGCCCCTGGTCTGGCTGCTCGCCGGGTACCCGCTGTGGTGGGCCCTGGGCATGGGCCAGTTCGCGTACTGGCTGTTCGCGGTGCCGATGGCGGCCGAGCTGGTACGCCGCCACCGCACCGTCGGGCTCCGGGTCCCCCCGGGGTTCTGGCTGTGGGCCCTGTTCCTGCTGTGGACCGTGCTGGGCCTCCTCCTGGTTCCGCTGGAGGTACCGGGCACGGTGCCCGACAGCGGCGGGTACGGCGGCGCCCTGCTCCGGATGACCGGCTACCTGGTGCTGACCGTCCTGCTGCTCTATGTCGGCAACCTGTCCGAGCGGGAGCTCCCCGACCTCGCGGTCGTGCGTGCGCTGGCCGTGCTGTGCCTGGCCACGATCGCGGGCGGGTACCTGGGCATGCTCGCTCCCCGGTTCGAGTTCACGGCGCCGCTGGAGTACCTGCTGCCCGCCCGCCTGGCCTCCGACGCCTACGTGCAGGCCCTCGTCCACCCGGCGTCCTCGCAGATCATGGACGTCTTCGGGTACGAGACGGCCCGTCCCAAGGCGCCGTGGGAGTACACCAACATCTGGGGGTACATGCTCTCCCTGCTGCTGGTGTGGCTGGTGGTGGGCTGGGTGGTCCAGGGGTCGGGCTGGGTGCGCTGGGGCGCGCTGGCCGCCGCCGCGCTGGCCGTGGTGCCCGCCGTGTACTCGCTCAACCGGGCCATGTGGGCGGGGCTGGCGCTGTCCCTGGCCTACACCGCCGCGATGGCCCTGCGCCGGGGCCGGGTGCTCCTGGTGGGCACCTTCACGGCCGCGGTCCTGGTCGCTCTGCTGGCCCTGGCCGCGTCGCCGCTGGCCGACGTCGTGCGGGCACGGATCAACAACCCGCACAGCGACGACGGACGGGCCGCCAGCAACGCGGCGGCCGTGGAGGCCGCCGGGCTGTCACCGGTCGTGGGGTGGGGCACCACCAGGGAGAGCCTGGGCAGTTCGGACTCGATCGCGGTCGGCCCCACCGCCGAGTGCCCCGACTGCGGCCAGCACGTCATCGGCAACGCCGGACAGCTGTGGATGACCCTGGTCTCCAGCGGATGGGTGGGCACCGCCCTCGTGCTCGCCTTCTTCGCGCGGATCGTGTGGCGCTACCGGTCGGCGTCCTCGCCGGTGGGCCAGGGCGCCCTGCTGACCGTGCTGCTGCTGTTCTGGTACATGTTCTTCTACGTCGCGCTGATGTCCCCGCTGGCCGTCACCCTGGTCGCCACCGCCCTGCTGTGGCGGGGTGAGGAGCCGGCGCTCCGGCGGCGGGTCACCGCGCGCACCCGCGGGAGGCCCTGGTGAACAGCGAGACGACCTACCTGACCGACCTCGCCGCGGTGCTGTGGCCGTGCGGCGGGCTGCTCGGCCCCGGCGACCGCGGTATGCGGCACCTGGTCCGCCGCGACCGGGGCAACCAGTACCTGCCGGTGCCCAACGCGCGGAACCCGCGTGTGATCCTGCCCGCACACGACCGCGCGGCGGCCACCCGGGGCATCGCCTCCTTCGCCCAGGGGCACTCGTTCCGGGAGAGGATGCGCACGCTGCTGCTGACGGGGGCGTTCGCCACCGGGCTGGCCCCGCTGCTGCTGCGCGACCGGCTGTACGTGGGAGCGGGCCCCGGCATAGAGCACGCGCTCGCGCTGGCCCTGGACCGCGAACTGGCCATCGCCATACACGTGGGCCCGCCCAGGGCCAACCGCAAGCCTGTGCTCCTGCTGCTCACACCCGGCGGCCGGACGATCGGCTACGCCAAGGTGGCCGTCAACGACCTGACCTCGCGCCTGGTGCGCTCCGAGACGCGGGCCCTGCGCCACCTGGCCGACTCGCGCCTGCGGGACGTGACCGTCCCCCGGCTGCTGTACGAGGGCGAGTGGAACGGCCACCCGCTGCTGGTACAGGAGGCCCTGCCGGTCGGCGACCAGACCGACCGGCCCACCCGGCGCCAACTGCTGCGCTGCGTGACCCAGATCGTCGGACTGGCCCGGGTGCGGCGGCGCAGGCTGTCCGACAGCCCCTACCGGCGGACGCTGGAGGAGCGGATCCTGAGGCTGGGGGCGCGGCCCGAGGCGTCGCCGCTGCGCGCGGCGCTGCGCCGCCTGCCGGACGTGCACATCCCGTTCGGCGCCTGGCACGGCGACCTGACCAGGTGGAACATCGCCAGCACCGCGCGGCGCGCGTTCGTGTGGGACTGGGAGCGGCTCGCCATGGACGCGCCCGCGGGCTTCGACGCCCTGCACTACGACCTCAACGAGTGCGTGCAGGCAGGGGTCCACCCGGGCGTGCACCGGTGGCTGGAGAGCGGTTCCCGGCTGCTGCGCGACCCGCTGATGTCCGAGACCGGGGTGCGCTCGCACACGGTGTCCACGGTGATGGCGCTGTACCTGATCGACCTGGCCACCCGGTACCTGCACGACCGGCAGGACGAGAGCGGAGGCCACCTGGCGGCCGTGGACGACTGGCTGCTCCCGGCGCTGGACGGACTCCAGGAGAGAGCGGCACACGAGGCCCTCCACAGGGTCTGACGACCGATCCCGAGAGAAGGACCACGCGATGCCCCGGAGCACCCTTCCCGTCCTGTTCCACCGCATGGCCGTCCCGGCACGGCGGGCCCTGCTGCCCCTCGCCGACCGCCTGGGCGGGATGACCAGCGCCGCCCGGGCGCTGCCCGACTTCCTCGTGTGCGGGGCCCAGCGCTCGGGCACCACCTCGCTGTTCAGGTCGCTGTGCCTGCACCCGGCCGTCACCGGCCCCACGCTGCGCAAGGGGGTGCACTTCTTCGACACCGGGTACCGCCACGGCCTGGACTGGTACCGGGCGCACTTCCCGACGCGTGTGGCGCTGCGGGCGCGCCGGGGACGCCCCCGGGTGCGGGTGGTCGAGTCCAGCCCGTACTACCTGTTCCACCCGCTGGCCGCCGAGCGCATCGCCCGCGACCTGCCGGACGTGCGTGTGGTGGTGGTGCTGCGCGACCCGGTGGAGCGGGCCTACTCGGCACACGCGCACGAGAGCGCGCGGGGGTTCGAGACCGAGCCGTTCGCGCGGGCCGTGGAGCTGGAGCCGCGGCGGCTGGCCGGTGAGGAGGAGCGGATGGTGGCCGATCCCGAGTACCTCTCCTACTCCCACCAGCACCACGGATACCTGGCACGCGGCCACTACGTGGACCAGTTGGTCCGGTTGGAGAAGCACCTGGGACGGGACCGCGTGCACGTGGTGGACCACGCCGACCTGTTCGACGGCACGGCGCGGGCGCTGGCCGGGATCGAGCGGTTCCTGGGCCTGCCGCCCGGGCCCGGGATCGTTCCGGGGCGGCACAACGCGCGCGCCCGGTCGGGGATGCCGGAGGGGCTGCGCGCGGAACTGGCGGCCGGGTTCGCCGACAGCGACGCGCGGCTGGCGGCCTGGTGGGGGCGTACACCCTCGTGGTGTGCGTGACCGTCGCGGTGGAGGGGGAGGGCCCGGGGCTGCGCCGCGTGCTGCGCGGCGGGGTGGTCAACATGGCGGGGGCCGTGGTCGGCGCGGGTCTGAACCTCGCGCTGGTCGTGGCGATCACCCGGGCCTTCTCCCAGGAGACGGCGGGGCTGCTGTTCTCCGCGACGTCGGTGTTCCTGATCGCGGCGGCGGTGGCGAACCTGGGCGTGTCGGACGGGCTGGTGTACTTCGTCGCCCGGATGCGCGTGTTCGGAAGGCCGGGGGGTGTGCCCCGGCTGCTGCGGCTGGCCACGGGCCCGGCGGTGACGGTGGCGTGCGCCCTGGCCGTGCTGTTGCTGGTGTTCGCCGATCCGCTGGCGGAGGCGCTGGGCGACGGGGAGGTGCTGGACGGCGGGGAGGCGGACGTCTACCTGCGGCTGCTCGCGGTGTTCCTGCCGTTCGCGGTGCTGACCGAGACGGCCCTGGCGGCGACACGGGCCCACCACGACATGGCCGGGACCGTGCTGGTGGACAAGGTGGGTCGGCCCCTGGCGCAGTTGGCGCTGGTGGGGGCGATCGCGGTCACCGGGTCGGCGGGGCTGCTGGCGCTGGCGTGGGCGGGGCCGTACCTGCCCGCGGCGGTGCTGGCGTGGTTCTGGCTGGGCGGGATCCTGCGCCGGGCCGCCTCCGGGGAGGACGGCCGGGAGGCGGCGGGCGGGGCCGCTCCGGAACCGGTGGGAGCCTCGGGGAAAGCCGCGGAGGGGGCCGCGCGATCTGCCGGAGCCGGGACCGACGGAACCGGCGAAGCCGGCGGCACGGGCGGAGCCGGTGGGACGCCGTCGGCCACCGGGTCCGAGGAGCGTGTCGACCGGTGGACGTTCTGGTCGTTCGCGCTGCCCCGCGCGGTGGCCGGGGCCGCGCAACTGGGGGTGCAGCGCGGCGGCGTGGTGATCGTGGCGCTGCTGGGCGGACTGACCGGCGCGGCGGTGTTCACGGCGGCCACGCGGATCATGGTGGTCGGCCAGTTCGGCACGCAGGCGGTGCTGTACGCGGCCCAGCCCCGGTTCGCCGAGCAGTTGGCGACGGACGACCACGCAGGGGTCCGGGGCCTGTACCAGGCGGGGGCGGCATGGCTGGTGTGTCTGACGTGGCCGCTGTACCTGTCGGCGCTGGTGTTCGCTCCCGAGGTGATGCTGCTGTTCGGACCGGACTACGCGGCGGGTGCGGCGGCACTGGCCGTGGTGTGCGCCGGGCAACTGCTGGCCGCGGCGCTGGGGATGAGCGACCTGATCCTGTCGATGACCGGGCGGACCGGGCTGAACCTGCTGAACAACGTGCTGTCGCTGGCGGCGAACGTACTGGTGTGCGTGCTGTTGGTGCCCGCGGCCGGAGCGACGGGGGCGGCCGTGGCACTGGTGGCCGCGATGCTGGTGCGCAAACTGCTGCCGTTGTGGCAGCTACGGACCCGGGTGGTGCTGCACCCGTTCAGCCGGCCGGTGGCGGTCGCGGCGGCCAACGCGCTGGTGTGGTTCGGCGCGCTGCCGCTGTCGGCGGAGGCGGTGCTGGGCGGCGGGCCCACGACCCTGGCGGTGGCGGTGGCGGCGGGCTCCGCGGGACACCTGGCGGCGGTGTGGTCGCTGCGCGGCCCGCTGGGCCTGAGCCTGCGCCGCTGAGGAAGCCCGCCGCCGGGCGTCCGCCGCTGAGGAAGGCCCACTGCCGGGAGTCCGCCGCCGAACCCGCACGGGTGCGTGGCCGCTCGCCCGGCCGGGGTCTACGGGTGCGCCTGGCCGGGGCCCGCCGGAGGCCCCGCCTCCTGGGGCGGTGGGCGCCTTTCGCCCCCGCGGACGACCGGGGCACCGCGCAACACGGCATACGGCGACCCACGTGATCACCTTTGATTACCGTGTGTTATGGAATGATGGCCTTATGCCTCCACAACCGGTTCTTCTTGTGGCCTCCAGCGGGGGACACCTCGCCCAGCTGTGCTCCCTGCGCCCCTGGTGGCGGGGCCGGGAACGCCTGTGGGTGACCTTCCGGACCCCCGACGCCGAAGCCGCCCTCGACGGAGAACAGGTCCGATGGGCCTTCCACCCCACCACCCGCCACGTCGGCAACCTGCTGCGCAACACCCGTCTGGCCGCCCGTGTCCTGCGTGAACGGCGCCCCTCCGCGGTCGTCACCACTGGTGCGGGGGTGGCCCTGCCGTTCTTCGTCCTGGCCTGGCTGCTGCGGATCCCGACCGTCTACATCGAGGTCTACGACCGCATCGACACCCCCACCCTCACCGCCCGTCTGTGCCGTCCCTTCACCCGTCTGTTCCTCGCCCAGTGGGAGGAGCAGAGAGCCTTCATGCCGACCGCCATCACGGTAGGACCGCTTCTGTGACAGAACAGACCACCCGTCCCGTCCCGCGTTCCCACGACAGCGACCACCCCGACGTGGTGGTCAGCCTCGGCACCGACCACCACGCCTTCGACCGGCTGGTCCGCTGGGTCGACGACTGCGCGCGCCGCCGCCGCGACCTGCGCTTCCTGGTCCAGCACGGGCACAGCGCCGCACCCGCGGTGGCCGAGGGCACCCCGTTCCTGACCGGCGAGGACCTCGGGGAGCACATGCGCCGGGCCCGGGTGGTCATCACCCACGGCGGGCCGGGCACCATCGTCCAGGCCCGCGGGGCCGGTCGCCTGCCCATCGTCGTCCCGCGCGATCCCGAACTGGACGAGCACGTCGACGACCACCAGCTCCGGTTCGTCCGGCGTCTGGAGGAGGCGGACCGGGTGCGTTCCTGCGTCAGCCCCCAGCAGCTGTCCGAGCTCATCGACAAGGCGCTCGCCTCACCCGACGGCTTCCGGGTGCGTCCCTCCGAGGACGACGGCGCCGAGCGGGCCGCGCTGCGCGCCGGGGAGCTCATCGACCTGCTCACGAGTGCGGGGGGCGCCGCCGAGACCGCCTCCACCGAGACCGCCGCCTCCACCAAGGTCGCCACCCCGGACGAGGCCACCGCCACCGCCACCGCCGGGGACCGCACCGTCGACACCTGGCCCGAGGTGACCGTGGTGGTGCCCACCCGGGACCGGCCCGAGCTGCTGCGCCGCACCCTGCGCGCGGTCGCCGGGCAGGACTACCCGGGCCGCATCACCACGATCGTGGTCTTCGACAACGACCAGCCCGACCCATCGCTGGCCCGCGCCGGGGGCGACCGGCCCGTGCGTGTGGTCACCAACACCCTCACCCCCGGCCTGGCCGGGGCACGCAACACCGGGGTGCTCGCCGCCGACACCGACCTCGTCGCCTTCTGCGACGACGACGACACCTGGCTGCCCGGCAAGCTCATCGCCCAGGTCGCGGTCATGCTCGACGAACCCGGTACCGAGATGGTGTGCTGCGGCATCCGGGTGGTCTACGACAGGACCGAGGCGGTCCGCACCCTGGACCGCACCAGCGTCACCTTCGGCGACCTCCTGGGGTCGAGGCTGACCGAGCTGCACCCGTCCACGTTCCTCATCCGGCGCCGGGCCATGATCGGCGGCTGCGGAACGGTCAGCGAGGAGATCCCCGGCAGCTACGCCGAGGACTACGAGCTGCTGCTGCGCCTGGCCCGGCGCGGCCCCATCCGCAACGTCCCCGAACCGGGTGTGCGGGTGCTGTGGCACCACCGCTCGCACTTCTCGGGCCGCTGGCGGACCATCTCCACCGCCCTGCGCTGGCTGCTGGACCGCTACCCCGAGTTCGCGCTGGTGCCGCGCGGCTACGCCCGGGTGGCCGGACAGATCGCCTTCGCCGAGGCCTCGGCCGGGCGCCGCCGCACGGCTCTGCGGTGGATCGGCGCCACCGTCCGGAACCGGCCCGCCGAGGGACGCGCCTACCTGGCCCTGATGGTGGTGTGCGGGGTACCCGCCGGGTGGATCATCCGTGTACTCCACCTGCGCGGCAGGGGCGTGTGAGGAGACCCGCCCCGGACCGGTCCTGCTCCCGGTGGCCGGGAGCAGGACCGCCGGCGGGGGCAACGTCCGTCAGCCCCGCCGCTCGGCGTACTCGACCAGGCGGCGCACCCACTCGGGCAGCTTCACGTACGGGTCGTGCCCGGCCTCCTCGAAGCCCTTCCGGGCGTGCCGGTTCGCCCCGATCCGGAAGTCGCAGCCGGGGGAGACCCGGTTGTCCCACACCTTGACCGCGCGCACCCGCTCGTAGCGGCGCAGCACGTCGGGGATCTCGGAGTACCACTCCCGCGTCTCCCGCGCACCGATGTGGGTGGTGCCCATCTCGCCGATCATCACCGGCTTGTCCGGGTCGATACCGTGCTCGGGCCCCTCGGTCTGGATCCACTCGTAGGCCGGGCGCAGCGCCTCCTCGAAGGAGTACACCTCGGTCCAGTGCGGGTGGATGTCGCAGCCGGTCATGTTGTACGCCTCCCAGCTCAGCCAGTCGACGTAGTCGTTGCCCGGCCACAGCTTCGGCAGGCGCTCGAAGTTGCCCTTCCACCCGGTCACGTTCCACACCCAGATGGCGTTGTCGGCGCCCTCCTCGCGGTACAGGTCCACGATGTGCCGCCAGGCCTGCACGAACTCCTCGGGCGTGCCGCGCCTGTTGTAGCGCTTGTTCGCGTCGGCCTCGTGGTCGAAGGTGACGAAGTAGGGCACCCCCAGCTCCGCGATGGTGCCGGCCTGCGACCGCAGCGACCGGTCGAACTCACCGTCGATGATGGACCGGTAGGAGACGGGCGGGTGTCCGGAGCGCGTGAACCGGCGGGCCTCGATGTTGGTGTGCACGAACCGCTCCTCGGCGATCAGCTTCTTCTCCCGCTCGCCGGGAATGTGGGCCTGGTCGATGCCGTGCCAGGTGTAGACGATGTCCATGCGCCGGTCGACCGCCTCCTCCAGCGGCTCGACCCGCCTCTGGTAGGGGCTGGCGCCCCACCAGACCCCGCAGGAGGGTTCGAGGATCTCCGAGACCGTGCAGTCCTCGTCGGATCCGTGTCCGTCCGCGGGCCCGTATCCGTCCGGGAGGGGCCCGGAGTCGGAGCCGTACCCGTCCGGGAGGGGCCCGGAGTCGGGGCCGTATCCATCGGAGTCGGAGCCGTTCGGCGGGTCCTGCCGTGGGGAGAGGGGGGCCGCGGGGGCGTCCCCCACTCCCGCCAGTGTCAGGGCGAGGACCATCGCCCCCGTCGTCGCCACCGCCCGTACCGGTCCCTTGCCCACGGCGCACTCCCCCTAGCTCTTCAGAATATCACCCAACGTATTCACATGGACACCATAGGTCATATTTGGGGCGGGCAACAGCTCCGAGCCGGCATAACGGACACCAGCGGCGTCAGTATCCGTAACGCCCACGGAGCGGCGTCGTCGCGGCGGCCACCAGGTGCCGCCGCCAGGAGGGCATCGCCTCGCGCCAGCCGTGGTCGGCGCGCACCCCGATCCGACCGGTGGTGAACCGCATCGGGTTGCCCGACACCGCGTGCCCCTCCGACAGCTCCACCCGGCCCTCCGCCATGTCCGGAGGGTCGCCGGTGTAGCCCGCGAACTCCGAGATCCGGGCGAACTCCCCGCCCGGGTCGGCGACGAAGTCCTCGTAGCGCACCCGCAGGGTCGGGGTGCCGCGCCGGGCCAGCGCGTCGAGGCACGCGTTCTGGGCCATCCACTGCGCCGCCGCCCGCCCCGCCGAGTAGCGGGCCATCTCCGGCTCGCCGCTGCCCGGGGAGGCGTCGGGACGGGCCACCCGTTTGGCCCAGGCGTGGGCCACCGCCCTCGGGTCGCGCACCACGTGCAGCAGGCGCATCCGGGCGCCGTAGCGCCGGCGCAGGCAGGCGGCCAGGGAGGCGTGCTTGCTGGCGTCGACGACCACGCGGGCGCCGCTGACCAGGGACACCGCCGAGTACAGCCGGTGGTAGAGCTCGGTGTAGCGCTCGCAGCGGGAGGCGAGCGGACCCTCGTACGCGCCGTTGAGCAGCAGCGGCAGGAAGCGGGTGCGGTCGACGCCGCCCTTGAGCCGCGCCACCCGCCCGGCGTCCAGGCGGCTCCAGCCGCCGAAGGCCTCCTTGCCCACGTCGGTCCAGAACCCGCACTCGGAGAACGGCCGGCCGCAGCCGCACCGCTCGTCCTCCACGAGTCCGCGCCGCCACAGGTGCACGGTCTCGCCGACCGAGGAGAACCCGGGCAGTTCGCCGAGGAGGCGCTCGATGAGGGTCGAGCCGGAACGGCCCATCCCACCGACGAACACCAGTCGATAACCGTCGTCCACACGGCCAGGCTATTACCTGTGGCGACGACGCGGGCACGGAGGGTGCCGACCGGGTGTTTCGACCCGCTCCGGCGAGGCACTCCCCGGCCGGGAACGCCGCGCCCCGGCCCGCCCTCCCCCGGCACGCGGCGGACAGCACGAGGGGGCCGCCCGCGGGCGGCCCCCAAGGCCCCGTGTCCCGCCGCGGCCGGGCGGGCGGGATCAGTCGGTCCTGACGACCATCCCCGCGCCGACCGTGGCGTTGGTGGCCTCGTCGATGAGGATGAAGCCGCCCGTCTGGCGGTTCTTGTTGTACTCGTCCACGAACAGGGGCTGGGTGGAGCGCAGCCGCACCCGGCCGATCTCGTTCAGCGCCAGGTGCTCGGCCTGCTCGTCACGGTGCAGCGTGTTGACGTCCAGCCGGTACCTCAGGTCCTTGACCACGACCTTGGCACTGCGGGTCGTGTGCTTGAGGAGGAGCTTGGAGCGCGGCGTGAGCTTGCGCGCGTCCGTCATCCAGCACACCATCGCCTCCAGGTCCTGCGTGACCTCCGGGGCGTTGTTGGGACGGCAGATCATGTCGCCCCGCGAGATGTCGATGTCGTCCTCCAGCAGGAGGGTGACCGACATCGGCGAGTAGGCCTCGGCCACGTCGCCGTCCGCGGTGACGATCCTGGAGATCCGCGTGTTCAGCCCCGAGGGCAGGTGGGTGACCTCGTCGCCCGGCTTGAGCACGCCGCCCGCGAGCTGGCCCGCGTAGCCCCGGTAGTCGTGCAGCTCGGGGTCGGCCGACTTGTGCGGCCGGATCACGTACTGCACGGGGAAGCGCGCGTCGATCAGGTTGCGGTCGGAGGCGATGTGCACGTTCTCCAGGTGGTGGAGCAGGGAGGGCCCGGTGTACCAGGGCGTGTTCTCCGAGCGGCTCACCACGTTGTCGCCGTGCAGGGCCGAGATCGGCACGAACGTCAGGTCGCGCGTGTCCAGCTTGGAGGCGAAGTCGGTGAACTCGGCCCTGATCTCGTCGAAGCGCTCCTGGGAGTAGTCCACCAGGTCCATCTTGTTGACCGCCAGCACCAGGTGCGGCACCTGGAGCAGGGTGGCGAGGAAGGCGTGGCGGCGGCTCTGCTCCTGGAGGCCCTTGCGCGCGTCCACCAGGATGATCGCGAGGTCGGCGGTGGAGGCGCCGGTGACCATGTTCCGGGTGTACTGGATGTGCCCGGGGGTGTCCGCGATGATGAAGGTGCGGTTGGGGGTGGCGAAGTAGCGGTACGCCACGTCGATGGTGATGCCCTGCTCGCGCTCGGCGCGCAGGCCGTCGGTGAGCAGCGCCAGGTTGGTCTGCTCCTCGCCGCGCGCGACACTGGTGCGCTCCACCGCGTCGAGCTGGTCCTCGAAGATGGACTTGGAGTCGAACAGCAGTCGGCCGATCAGGGTGCTCTTGCCGTCGTCGACGGAGCCCGCCGTCGCGAACCGCAGGATGTCGTTCTTCATGCTTGCCTGGTCCAATGTGGAGTGGGTGGTCTGCGAGGGGCGGATGCGGCCGACGGGGCACAGACCGGCGCTAGAAGTAGCCCTCGCGCTTGCGGTCCTCCATCGCGGCCTCGCTCGCGCGGTCGTCGGCCCGCGTCTGTCCGCGCTCGGTCACCCGTGTCGCGGCGATCTCGGTCATGATGTCGTCGATCTCCGCCGCCGTGGACTTGACCGCTCCGGTGCAGGTCAGGTCGCCGACCGTGCGGTAGCGGACGGTCTCGGTGAACGGGACCTCGGTCTCGTCGCGGTTGATGAGGGGCGAGTTCGCGAGCAGGATGCCGTCGCGCTCGAAGACCTCGCGCTCGTGGGCGAAGTAGATGGAGGGCAGCTCCAGCCGCTCCCGCCGGATGTAGTCCCACACGTCCAGCTCGGTCCAGTTGGAGATCGGGAAGACCCGGATGTGCTCGCCCCGGTCGATGCGGGTGTTGAACACGCTCCACAGCTCGGGGCGCTGGTTCTTGGGGTCCCACTGGCCGAACTCGTCGCGGAAGGAGAAGACCCGCTCCTTGGCGCGCGCCTTCTCCTCGTCGCGGCGGGCACCGCCGAAGGCCGCGTCGAACCCGTGCTCCTCGATGGCCTCCAGCAGGGCGCCCGTCTGGATGCGGTTGCGGCTGGCCCAGCGGCCGGTCGGCTCGGTGACCTTGCCCGCGTCGATCTGCTCCTGCACCGAGGCGACGACCAGGCGGACTCCGGCCTCGGCGACCCGGCGGTCGCGGAACTCGATGACCTCGGGGAAGTTGTGGCCGGTGTCCACGTGCATGACCGGGAAGGGGATGGCACCGGGCCAGAAGGCCTTCTCCGCGAGGCGGAGCATGACAAGGGAGTCCTTGCCGCCCGAGAAGAGCAGTACCGGCCGCTCGAACTCCGCGGCCACCTCGCGCATGATGAAGATCGCTTCGGCCTCCAGAACGTCCAGCTGGGAGAGCTGGTAGCGCCCGGGTGCCTGCTGACTCGCCTGACCCATGAACCCGCCTTCGTAAGTATCGACAGGGCCGACGGCGGGGGGTGGTTCGCTCAGCCCCCCGCGTGCGGACCCGCGCTGTCCAGGTCCGCGCCGTCGCGGATGCTTGCCAACAACATACCCGACAATTCCGGTCGACATACAAGGACATCGGGCAGCAGCGGGTCGGCCATGTTGTAGCGCAGCGGGGAGCCGTCGATCCGGGAGGCGTGCAGACCCGCGGCCTGGGCGACGGCCACCGGTGCGGCGCTGTCCCACTCGTACTGGCCGCCGGCGTGCACGTAGATGTCGGCGATCCCGAGCAGCACCGCGCAGATCTTGGCGCCCGCCGAACCCATGGGGATCACCTCGGCGCCGAGCTGGGTGGCCATCCGCTGCGTGAACGCGGGCGGCCGGGTCCGGCTGGCGGTGATGCGCAGCCGCTGGTTCGAGGGCCGCTCCTCGGGCAGCCACGGCGGATCGACCGTGGAGACCGTGCTGCCCTGCGCGGGCAGCGCCACCGCGCCCGCGACCAGGTCGCCGTTCTCCCACAGGGCCACGTGCACCGCCCAGTCCGTACGCCCGGCCTCGGCGAACTCGCGGGTGCCGTCGAGCGGATCGATGATCCACACCCGGCGCGCCCTCAGCCGCGCGGGGTCGTCGGCGCCCTCCTCCGAGAGCACGGCGTCGCTGGGCCGCAGCCGCCCGATCGCGGAGAACAGGAACTCGTGGGAGGTGCGGTCGCCCAGGGTACGCAGTACGTCGGGCTCGTCGAAGCCGTGCCGGGCGCGCAGGCGCAGCAGTAGCTGCCCCGCCTCGCTCGCCAGGTCGCGGGCCACCTCATGATCGTTTCGGATGCTCTTCACCGGCTAGTATGCTCCCGCCCCACGGATCACCGCTGACCACGTCTTCCACAGGATCTGGATGTCCAACGTCAGCGACCAGTTTTCCACGTACCGCAGATCGAGGCGGACCGATTCCTCCCAAGAGAGATCGGAACGGCCGCTGACCTGCCACAGGCCCGTCATCCCCGGCTTGACCACCAGCCTGCGGCGGACGTCGTCCCCGTACTGGGCGACCTCCTCCGGCAGCGGCGGCCTGGGGCCGACGAGCGACATCTCCCCCCGTACCACGTTGACGAGCTGGGGGAGCTCGTCTAGCGAGTACCGGCGCAGCCATACACCCACGGGCGTCACCCTGGGATCGCGACGCATCTTGAAGAGCACACCGTCGTGCTCGTTGCGGGGCCGGAGCACCGTCTTCAGCGCCTCGGCCCCAGCCACCATCGTACGGAACTTGTAGACGGTGAACTCGCGGCCACCCCTGCCCACGCGCGTCTGGGTGAAGAGGACCGGTCCGCCGCCCTCGGCGCGGACGAGGACGGACAGCACCAGGAACAGCGGGGACAGCAGGGCCAGCGCGAGGGCCGCGGCGCAGCGGTCGAAGGCGCCCTTGAGGACGCGGCGGGCCCCCACCAGCTCCGGGTGCTCCACGTGCAGCAGGGGCAGCCCGGCGACCGGGCGGATGGAGGTGCGCGGCCCCGCCACGTCCATGAGCGCGGAGGCGACGATGAGGTCGGTGTCGGTCTTCTCCAGCCGCCACGCCAGGCGGCGCAGTTCCGCCCCGTCCATCTCCGGGCAGGCCAGGACCGCGACCGTGTCGGCGCCGACGAGGGCGGCGGCGTCCGCGGCGTCGGTGAAGGTGCCCAGGACCGGGCAGTCCTCCACCTCATCGGCGCCGGGAGCGGCCTCGTCCCCGGGCAGGCACACGCCCACGACGCGCATGCCGTGGTAGACCTCCCCGCGGAACCGGCGGATGAGGTCGCGGGCGGCCACCCGGTAGCCCACGACCACGACGCCGCTCATGCACCGGCCGGAGCGGCGGCTCCGGTGGAGGGCCTTGCGGCGCGCGTACCGCAGGCCGAGGCTGATCAGGAGGATGAGCGGCAGCGCGACGAGCGCGTAGCCGCGCGCCAGGTCGAACCCGACGGCGTAGGCGCCGACGGCGACCGCCGCGCCCAGCATGAGCCCGGAGGTGGCGACGCGGCGGTACTCCTCGGTGCCCACACCGAGGAAGCGGCGGGCGTAGCCGCCGCCCAGGCAGACGGACAGGACCCACAGCGGGGGCAGCAGGAGGGAGAGCAGGAGGTAGGGAAGGGTGGTGGCCGCGCCGAGGACGGCGTGGAAGCGCACGGCCGTGCCGCTGAGGGTCGCCGCGAGCGCGGCGGCCAGGTCGAGGCAGACCAGGCTCACCACGTAGGGGCGGACCCAGGCGCCGGAACGGGCGCCCGGGCCGCCGAGCCCGGCTCCGCCGGTCGCGCCGGAGGGGACGGGGCCGGCGGTGGTCCGCGCCGACTGTTCGCGGGCGGTCTTCATCCGGCTGGTTGTGACCACATATCCCCCCAGGACCACGGCTCTGGAAGCCTCACTTCGAGTCACCGCCCCGGCACAGGGAACCCAGGTCTGCGTGTGTGGACGGGGCGCACGTCGAGCGCGGGCATGGACCGACGCCCCGAACAGTAACCAAAAGTGTCGAGAAAGTCGCGTAGCGTTGCGGCTTGTTGGTCAAGAAGACCCGGTCGACCCAAAATGTGTCCGTGTCGGAACCGGGTCCAGCCGCAAGGTGTGGACCGTTAGGGACACATGAGCCTGAGTAAAGAGATTGACCGAAACCCGCTACACAGCGTCACGACTCCCTCCGGAGCCCGGCGGGGCGGCCACGACCGGGTGGCCGCCCCGCCGGCTTCCGCCGGTCCGTCGTTTCCTATCCGTGGGCTCCGGGGCGGAACAGCCGGGAGGGGATCACCTCGGCCATGGCCGCCATACCGGCGTCGTTGGGGTGCAGGCCGTCACCGCTGTCGTAGTCGGGCCGCAGGCGCAGCGGGTCCTCCGGGTCGCGCAGCGCCTCGTCGAAGTCGATGACGGCGTCGTACTCCCCGCTCGTGCGGATCCACTCGTTGACCGCCTGCCGCTTGGCCTCGTTCTCCTCGGTGTGGAAGCCGAGCGAGTCGCCCTTGAACGGCAGGATGGTGCCGCCGTAGACACGCAGGCCGGCGGCATGCGCCCGGGTGACGAGCTGGCGGTGCGCACCGATGATCTCCTCGGCCGTGACGGTCTCCGAGATCGGCGCCGTCGTGCCGGGGTGGCCGAGGTCGTTCACACCGAGCAGGACGATGACGTGGCCCACTCCCGGCTGTGACAGCACGTCCCGGTCGAAGCGGCGCAGGGCGCTCTGCCCGAAGAAGGCCGCGTAGTCCTCCGCGTCGCTGCCCTCGGGCGGGTTGGGATCGTGCAGGAGCCGGTTGCCGGCGATCCCCAGGTTCAGCACGCCGGTGTGTCCCAGGCGCTCGGCGAGCAGGTCGGGCCACCGGTGGTTGGCGTTCACCTCGGTCTCGGAGCCGTCGGTGATGGAGTCGCCCAGGGCCACCACCGAGTCGGCGACCCTGCTGCGGGCACGCACGCCGACCCCGGAGAGGAAGTGCCACTGGGTGAGCGTCTCGGTCGCCTCGACGGTCCTGTCGCCGGTGACGTCGCCCTCGGCCACGACGTTCTCCTGGTAGGAGAAGGCGTGCAGGGTGCTCACCGGGGTCCTGTCCGGAACGTGGATGCTCACGACCAGGTCGGAGCGCGGGGGCAGCGCCAGCGGCACCGGATCGCTGATCATCGGAGCACCGGCCGGAACGGTCGCCGACGTGCGTCCGCCGAAGGTGACGGTGCGGTCGGTGGACGGGTCGATGTCGGTTCCCGACGCGCCCGCCCGGAGCGCCACGTGCACCTCTCCGAGGCGCAGCGGCGTCTCACCGAACTCGTTGGTGAGCCGCAGGCGCAACTGGTCGCCGCCGATGCTGGTGTGGACGACCTGCCGGATGGTCTGGTCGTGCAGGACCGGGGTCGCCGTGGCCGGTGTGGCGGTCGGTACGGACGCCCAGGTGCCGACCCAGTTGTCGGGCCCGCCGCCGGCGGAGGGCTTCGCGGGATCGGCGGAGGCGGAGGTCGCGGTCCAGCCTGAGAGCAGGACCAGCGCGCTCACCAGGACGGCGGCGCGGCGCCGCCAGAGGGGGGTGTACGGCATGTCATCTCCTCGGTCCGCGGGGACTACCCGCGCCGCGCGGGGCGGGTGAAGTGCCAGCCGTCGGATTCGAGGGCCGGGATGAGTCGGGCCACGGCGGCGACCGTCTGGCCGCGGTCGCCTCCTCCGTCGTGCAGGAGCACCACCGACCCGGGCCTCACGCCCTCCTCCAGGCGCCGGAGGAGTACGTCGGTTCCGGGCGGTACCCAGTCCTCGACGGCGAGGCTCCAGCCGAGCGGCTGCATGCCCAGTCCCGCGGCCACCTCCGGGGTCCGGCCCCAGGCTCCGTAGGGCGCCCGGAAGTAGGGGACGCGGGCGTGCGGCACCGCTTCACGGATCGCCGCGTTGGTCTCCAGCAGGTCCGCGCGGACGTCCTCCGCCGACCAGGTGCTCATGTCGTCGTGGCTCATCGTGTGGTTGCACAGCGTGTGCCCGTCCGCCGCGATCCGCCGGACGATGTCGGGGTGCTGGCGCACGTGGTCTCCCCACAGGCAGAACACGGCCTTGACGCGGTGCTCGCGCAGCACGTCGAGCAACCGGGGCGTGTTGCGGGGGTCGGGCCCGTCGTCGAAGGTGAGCGCCACGGCCCGGCCGCCCCGCCGCGTCGAGTCGACGATGTCGGGGGTGGCGGGACCCTTGGAGGTGGAGGGCGACGAAGAGGGGGACTCCGCGCGCGGAGCGCGACCGTTGAGGGTGGTGGAGGGTGACGGGAGGGCGTTTGCCGGAGTCGCGACGCACAAGGCGAGTCCGAGGGTGATCAGGGTCGTCAGAAGGCGGCCCCGTGTTCGGGAACGTCCGCGAGGGATGGTCACACAGGTCTCCTTGGCCACGGAGAGCGGGGGGGTTGTTCCGGAAGCTTCCGGAAGGTAAAGGCAGCCTAAAGAGCACCGCGGCGCGGTGTCAACGAACCCGTGCGAACCGTGTCGCCCTCTCACCGCCGCCGTGGGCGGCGGTTCACGGCGGCGGTCCGGTGCTGTCCCGGACGACGAGCTCGGTCGCCAGCTCGACCCTCGGGCTCTCGATCGTCTCGTGCTGCACGAGCCTGTGCACGGTGCGCACCGCGAGCCGGCCCATGTCCGACAGCGGCTGGCGCACCGTGGTCAGCGACGGCGAGGACCAGCGCGCCTCCGGCAGGTCGTCGAAACCCACCACGCTGACGTCGCCGGGGACCCGCAGGCCCCGCCGCCGCAGCGCCTCGTAGACGCCGAGGGCCATCTGGTCGCTGGCCGCGAACACGGCCGTGGGCGGATCGGCGAGGTCGAACAGTCGCTCCCCCGCCCGGAAACCGGACTCGTAGCCGAACTCCCCCGGTATCACCAGCTCGTCGTCGACGGCCAGTCCCGCGGTCTCCAGCCCGGCCCGGTACCCGTCGAGCCGGGCGCGGCTGCACCACAGCTCGGGGCGGCCCGCGACGAGGGCGATGCGGCGGTGCCCGAGGTGGATCAGGTGCTCGGTGGCGCTCAGGCCCCCGGCCCAGTTGGTGGCGCCGATCGTGGGCGTGGCCAGGTCCGGGACGCCGACCGGGTCGACGACCACGGCGGGCACGTGCAGCTCCCCCAGCTCCGCCTGTAGGGCGGGGTCCAAGTCCGTGGTCACGAGGATGGCGCCGTCGCTGGCTCGCGAGCGCACGTTCTCCAGCCACTGGCGTGTCGAACTGGCCCTGCGGTGTATGGCCGAGACGACGATGCCCGTGCCCACTGTGTGTGCGGCGTCCTCCACGCCGCGGATGATCTCGACCGCCCACGGGCTGTCCAGGTCGTTGAAGACCAGGTCGAGCAGGCCGATCCGCTCCCGGGGGCGGCTGCCGCGGCGCCGGTAGCCGTGGACCCTGATCAGGGTCTCGATGCGTTCTCGCGTGGCGGGGGCCACATCGCCCCGGCCGTTGAGGACGCGCGACACCGTCGGCGCGGACACGCCTGCCTCGGCGGCGATGGCGGAGATGGTGACGTCTCGTGACGGGCTGTCGGCCACTGGTCCTCCCTTGTACTCACTCAGGGTACGAGCACGGGCGGCGGGCCGGTACACCGATACGGCCGGACCTTGACGCTTCGCACGTCAACAGCCTAGTGTCCATTTCCCACATGTTACGGAATCTTCCGGAACTTCCGTAGATGCGAGAACTGGAGCCCCCCATGAAGCCGGTCCGCCTCATCACCGCCACCCTCGCCGCGGCGGCGCTGTCGATACCCCTGGCCGCTCCGGCGTCCGCCGACCCGGCCCCCGACCACCGGGGCCACAACCACCCCGGGCACGCCAAGCCCGGCACACTGCGCTGGGCCGCGCCCGACGACCTCGTCATCGGCACCGCCGTCGCGGGCGGCGGGCACCACCTCGAACAGGACTACCCCGACCCCTTCACCTCGGACAAGGAGTACCGCAAACTCCTGGCACGCCACTTCAGCTCGGTCTCCGCCGAGAACCAGATGAAGTGGGAGTACATCCACCCCGCACGGGGCGAGTACGACTTCGGGATGGCCGACGCCATCGTGGAGTTCGCCGAGCGCCACGGCCAGGACGTGCGCGGGCACACGCTGTTCTGGCACAGCCAGAACCCCGCGTGGCTGGAGGAGGGCGACTTCACCGACGAGGAGCTGCGCGAGATCCTGCACGACCACATCACCACCGTCGTCGGTCGCTACGAGGGCCGGATCGACCAGTGGGACGTGGCCAACGAGATCTTCGACTCGTCGGGCGAGCTGCGCACCGAGGAGAACATCTGGATCCGCGAGCTCGGCCCGGGGATCATCGCCGACGCCTTCCGCTGGGCGCACGAGGCCGACCCGTCGGCCGAGCTGTACTTCAACGACTACGGCGTCGAGGACGTCAACGCCAAGAGCGACGCCTACTACGAGCTCATCCGGGAACTGCTCGCGGACGACGTGCCGGTGCACGGGTTCTCCGCCCAGGTGCACCTGAGCACCCAGTACGGCTTCCCCGGGAGTCTTGAGGAGAACCTGCAGCGCTTCGACGACCTGGGCCTGGGCACCGCCCTGACCGAGGTGGACGTGCGCATGCGGCTTCCGGAGAGCGGGGAGCCGACCCCGGAGCAGTTGGAGCAGCAGGCCGACTACTACGAGCAGGCGCTCTCGGCGTGCCTGGGCGTGGAGGGCTGCGGCTCCTTCACCATCTGGGGCTTCACCGACAAGTACTCCTGGGTGCCGGTGTTCTTCGAGGGCGAGGGCTCCGCGACGATCATGGACGGGCAGTTCACGCCCAAGCCCTCCTACTTCGCCCTGAAGTCCACCCTCCTGGAGGCCGGGGACGACCACGGGTGGGGTCCCCCGCCCTGGGCCGGTCGCGACTGGTAGCCGAGCGGCCCCGCGCTGAGAGCGGCCCGCCGTGCCCGCCGTCGGCGGGCCCGGCCCCCGCCGGGGCGGGGGGACCGTCCCACCCCGGCCGGCCGGCGCCGGCGCCGG
>VWVT01000002.1 GCA_008638415.1 Nocardiopsis sinuspersici | reverse complement strand
CGGCGGGGGGTACGGGCAGCCGCTGCCCACCGCCACGACCACCCTCTTCGACCACGTGCTCTACCGGTCGGGGCCGCGGGAGGCGCTGCGCTGGACCAGTACCGTCACCGGCGCACGCACCAGCGACCTGCTGATGGTCGACGGAGACCTGCTGCGCGCGGCGAACACCGCGTGGAACGGGGTTCCGAGCTGGTACCGGGCCGAAGCCGGGCTGCCCGGCCCGGCGGAGGCGTTCACCCCGGAGGGGGTCGTCCAACCCCTGGTCCGAGCAGTGGAGAGCGGGACCGTCCTCCACCAGGAGGAGGTGGTCTTCACGCCGCCGCCGCCCGTCGCGGACGCCTACGGCCACCTGGGCGGCGAGGCTCCCGACGACGTGCCCGCCGTGCGGGTGGAGGGCGAGTTCTCCGCCTCCGGCGCCCCGGACGGGGCGGACACCGTGTTCACGCTGGTCGCCACAGAGGACGGGGTTCCGCTGGGCTTCGCCACCGAGGGCGGCGGCAGCGGCGGCGCCGTCCTCAACGGGCGACCCGTCTCCGAGGGCGTCCCGGTGTCCTTCCTGGACCCCGCCGCACCGGAACCGGAACGGTGGTACACCCGGTACACGTTCGTGGAGCTGAACGGGGAGCCGGACCTGGGCGTTCCCGCCCCGGCACAGGTCCAGCCCGCGGAGGCCCTGCCCTCGTCCGCCGGCTGACCGGCCGCGGCGCCTCCGGGCCCCGGCCCGGGGCCGCCCGGGGCACGACGGCCCGGCCCCTCCCGTCGTCGCTCGCCGGTGGTGTCCGGTCTCCGGACGGCGTAGGGTGGCCCCGTGTCGCGTGCCACCGACCAAGAGAAGTGGGCCGGTCGGTCGGTATGGAGGCACCTTGGACCACCGGGGAGCGCACTGTGAGTACACACACCGCGGACACCGCCTAGCCGTTCCCGTGGCGCGGGCCTGAGCCGCGCCCGAACGCGCCGAGATCCACCGCGACCTCCCCGGACCCTTTTCCGGCTACCCGGCCTGCCCGGGTTCTCCGCCATGTCCACCCGCCCCCGTGCGCGCACGCGCTCGGGCCGTGACGGGTGCCTTCGGGGACGGTCGCGCCCACGACCACCCCCCCTGAGGAGACACATGACCGAAAACCCGTACATCCGACCCGAACCCCACGTCAGCGACTTCAACGTCCCGGTGGTGGAGGAGTTCCGCGCCAACGGCGGCCGCGTCGGCGGCATGTTCGAGGGCGGCGACCTGCTGCTGCTCACCACCGTCGGAGCCAGGTCCGGCCGCGAGCACACCACCCCGCTCGGCTACGTCCGTGTCGAGGACCGGTTGCTGGTCGTGGGCTCGGCGGGCGGCTCTGACCGCCACCCCGCCTGGTACCACAACATCCTCGCCCATCCCATGGTCACCGTGGAACTGGGCACCGAGGAGTTCTCCGCCGTCGCCGTGCCCGCCGAGGGCGCCGAACGGAACCGGTTGTTCGACGAGATCGCACGCCGGGTGCCGGGATACGGCGACTACCAGGCCGGGACCGGCCGGATCCTGCCGGTCGTGGCCCTGGAGCGCGCAGACGCCGAGAGCACCGAGGTCGCCAACCTCGCCGACAAGCTCCTCCAGGTGCACACCTGGCTGCGCGGACAGCTCGGGCACGTGCGCACCGAGGTCGAGGCCCACCTCGCCGAGCGCGCCTCCCGGTCAGGCGCCGACGGCCCGCCGCCGCCGGGGATCAACCTGCAGCTGCGCCAGCACTGCCTGGCCTTCTGCGAGTCCCTGCACTTCCACCACACCGGCGAGGAGCTCATGTTCCCCCACCTGGAGGAGCGCGAGCCGCACCTGGCACGGACACTCGACCGGCTCCGGGAGGAACACCGCACGGTGGAACGGCTCCGCGGCGAGCTGGAGGCGCTCATCGCCGACCTGGCCGGTACCGACCCCGAACGGCTGCGTGAGGAGGTGGACCGGATGGCCACGGAGCTGGAGGCCCACCTGGACTACGAGGAGGCCGAGCTGTTCCCGACCCTGGCCGCCATCCCCCTCCCGCCCGACGCTCCCGCCTAGTGCGCCGGCCGCGGGCCCTCACCGGATGATCTTGCTCTTGGTGGCACCCTCGATCGCCGACGGTGCCACTGGGAGCAAGATCATCGCCGTCGGGAGCCTGGCCGGGAAGCGCCGGCGCCTCGGCCCCGCCCCCTCTCCCGGGGGGCGGGGCCGCCTCAGCCGCCGAGGATGACACCGAGGTTGACCTCCGTGCCCAGGAACATCGATCCCACGATGAGGATGAGCAGTCCCGGCAGCAGGGTCACCGCGGTCACCATCGTCACCCTCGGGTTCATCCGCTGGGCCTTGCGGCGCATGTACTGGGCGTCGGCCCGCCGCATGTCCCGGCTGATGTCCACCAGGGTGTCGCTGAGCGGGGCGCCCAGCTCCTCCGCCTGCTGGATCGCGGTCACGAACTTGCTCAGCGACTCGTTGCGGTTGCGGCGCCGCAGCAGCTCGAACGCCTCCCGGCGCGAGGTGCCCAGCTCCATCTGCTGTAGGGCCAGCGTGAACTCGTCGGCGAGCACGCCCGGCATCGACTCGGCCACCCGTGCCACCGCCGCCCGGAAGGACATCCCCGCGCTCACCGTCACCGCGAGCACGTCCAGGAAGTCCGGCAGCTGCGACTGCACCCGGTCGGCCCGCTCCTGGCCCTGGACGTACAGGCTCAGGTCGGTCAGGCCGGTGAAGGCCAGCACCACCGTCCCGATCACCGGGTTGCCCGTCGTGAACAGCAGCAGCCCCAGGGGGCCGTACAGCACCACCTCGCCGACCTTGCGCCGCAGGTAGCGCTCCAGGGTCAGCCCGTCGGGCCGCCCCGCCGCCTCGATGCGCTCGATGACGGACACCCGTACGCGCCGGCTCAGGGAGGCCTCCAGCGAGCGGGAGACCGGCCGCCCGACCGCCTCGGTGATCCGGTGCAGGACGAACGTGTCGTCGGACCTGGTCCGCGCCGGGCGTGCGACCGGATCGTTCACCGCCACCCGGGTCCGCGACATGGTCAGGTGCAGGCCGTAGCACGCGACCAGCACGACCAGCGCGCTGGCCAGCGCGGCGGCGAGCGGCACCAGGGACAGGAGGTCGTTCATCGGGAGCAGGTCCTCACAGGTCGAACTTGGTGATGCGGGACACCAGCACGAAGCCGACGGCGAACAGCGCGGCCACCACCAGCAGCACCGTCACCCCCGCCACGGACGTGGTCATGACGCGCATGATGCCGGGCTCGATGGCGTTGATCAGGAACAGCGCGCCCACCGACATGAACCCCAGCGCCCACACGGTGCTCGTGGTCTCGCTGAGGATGGTCTGCACCTCGCGCCGGGTCTCCTTGCGGTTCTCCAGGGTGGTGGAGATGTTGCGCAGCGCCGTGACCAGGGAACCGCCCGAACGCGAGGCCACCACCAGCGTGGACAGCAGCACTCCCAGCTCGCGGGAGGGCATCCGCTCGCGCAGCTCCCGGACGACCTCCTCGAAGCTGGCTCCCAGCTTCATCGACTCGGCCATGCGCCCCAGCTCCTCACCGGCGGGCCCGTCCAGTTCCTCGGCGGCCATCGCCACGGCCGTGGGCAGGGCCAGGCCCGCCGAGGTCGCGTTGCCCAGCACCCGCGCCAGGTCCGGCAGCTGGGAGGTGAACTCCTCGCGCCGCTTGGCCTCGGCCCGGTTCAGGTAGGAGAAGAACAGGAACGCCACCCCGGCCGCCGCCAGCAGGCCGAAGAACGGCGCCAGCACCTGCCAGACCACGACGACCGCCAGCAGCGCCCCGCCCGCCAGCGAGAGCACGAACGTGGACAGGCGCACCTCCGCGCCCGACCGGGCGATCCTGCGGTACAGCCGCGCACCCCACTGGGTGCGGTAGATGGCCGCGTCCAGCCGTGCCATGGGCGTGGACGCCTCGTACTCGGCCTGGTCCAGGGCACTGCGGGCGGCGATCAGCCGCCGCTGCTGGGCGCTGGCCACGAACTCCCACAGCGCCCACAACGCCAGCGCCAACACCACGGCCGTGCCGCCGAGGATCGCCACGAACTGCCAGTCCACCGGGACTCCAATACGGTCGGGGTGCGCCCTCCCGGGCGCGGGGAGGGGTCATCGGTCATCGCGGGGCCGTTCCTCGGAGACCACCCCGAAGGACGCCGGGACGGCCTCGCCCACGTGGTAGATCCGGCCGGCGATGTGCCGGGGCAGCGGGAAGTGCCGGAACTCGCCCTCCACGGCCCGGTTGGGACCCATGGGCATCGCCGCGAACCGCATCACCGGGTCCAGCCGGAACTCCTCGCGCCGCTGGGAGGAGACCACCGCGATCTCGTTGACCCGCCGCGACCCGTCCGGCCACCGGCCCAGGTGCACGATGGCGTCCACCGCGTTGTTGATCTGGTCGCGGATCGCGTCGTAGGGCACGTTGCCCACGCCCAGGGTGGCCAGGGTCTGCAACCGGTGGATGGCGTCGTCGGCCGAGTTGGCGTGCACCGTCACCAGCGAGCCGTCGTGGCCGGTGTTCATGGCCTGGAGCATGTCGATGGTCTCCGAGCCGCGGACCTCGCCGACGATGATGCGGTCCGGGCGCATCCGCAGCGCGTTGCGCACGAGGTCGCGGATGGCGATCTCGCCCCGGCCCTCGATGTTGGCCGGCCTGGACTCCAGCCGCACCACGTGGTCCTGCATCAGTTGCAGCTCGGCGGAGTCCTCGATGGTGACGATGCGCTCGTCGGAGGGCACGAACGCCGACATCGCGTTGAGGAAGGTCGTCTTGCCGGTACCGGTACCGCCCGACACCACGATGTTGAACCGGGCGCGCACCATCGCCGCCAGGAGGATGCCGGTGGGCGAGTCCAGGCTGCCCATCCGCACCAGTTCGTCGATCGGGTACGGCTTGGGGAACCGCCGGATGGTCAGGACCGGGCCCGACAGCGACAGCGGCGGGATGATCACGTTGACGCGCTCGCCCGTGGGCAGCCTCGCGTCCACCATCGGGGAGGCCTCGTCCACGCGGCGGTTGACCAGCGACACGATGCGGTCGATGGTCTGGTAGAGCTGCTCCTCGCCGTTGAACGCCGCGTCCACCCGCTGCATGCGGCCGCCGCGCTCGATGAACACGTTGTCGGGCCCGTTCACCATGATCTCGGTGATGGTCTCGTCGGCCAGCAGGGGCTCCAGCACGCCCAGCCCCAGGGCCTCGTCCACGACCCGCCGGATGAGCATCGAGCGCTCCCGGTCCGACAGCACCGGCCCCTCGCGGGTCAGGATGTGCCCCACGACCTTCTCCAGGCGGACCCGGCGCTGGGCCAGGGTCAGCCTGGTGAGGTCCTCGAGGTTGATCTCCTCCAGCAGGCGCCGCCGCCAGTGCGTGACGCTGCCGTGGTCGGCGCGCCCCTCGACACCGCGGTCCTCCTCCAAGCGGTCCTTCAGGCCCATGGCTTCGGTCTCCTTCCCCCTGGGCGGTCGCGGCGCGCCGCCTCCGCCTCACACATCGGGCATGTCCACGCGCCGGGTCAGCGTCAGGTCCAGGCCCACCGACGAGAACACGATCGGCAGCGGGTGCGAGACCTCCACGTAGAAGCCCCCGTGGTCGTCGCCGCCGCTGGTGACGGCCGCCTCGTCCAACCACGACGGCAGCGCACGGCGGGCGGCGGCCTCGGCCCCCTCCGACCGCTCGGCTCCGGCCACCCGCGCCCCGGCCCGGGCCGCGGACTCCAGGCGCTCGGCCGCGACGAAGGCCAGGAAGGCCTCGATCGCCAGGGCGGCGACCAGGAGCAGCACCGGGAAGATCGCGGCGAACTCCAGGAGCGGGCCGCCCCGGTCGCCGTCACGGCCCGGCCGGTCGCCGAGCAGCAGCCGTCGCGGTCCCCGGCGCCCGGCGTCGCGGTGACCGACGCCCTGCCGTCCGGTGCTTCGCCGCCCGGTGCTTCGCCGCCCGGTGCTTCGGCGCACGTCCGGCAGGACGGCACGGGACGGGTGGCCTCCGGCCGGATCCGCGCTCACGGTGTCACCCCCCGGGGCTCCACCTCGGTGACCACCCTGGCCTCCCCGGTGACGTCCCACGGCCCGGAGGCCCCGGGCAGGAAGACCGGCATGGCCAGGGTCACCTGCGCGAAGCGGGCGCCGTCGCGCTCCACGACCTCCACGGTCATCGCCTCCCGGCCGTCCCAGGGCGCCCGGACCCGCTTGCGCGCCTCCTCGTCCACGCGCGCCATGTCGTCGGGGGTCACGGCGGCCTGGCGTGCGGCCTCGGCGGCACCGTGCGAGGCGTACATGGCGGTGACGCCGAGCAGCAGGACCTGCCACACCAGGGCCAGGGCCAGCATCAGGAACGGCACCGTGGCGGCGAACTCCACGATGACCCCGCCATGGTCGCCACGGCGGTGGGACGGACCGCCCCGGCCGCCCCGGCGGCGCGTACGGACGCCCCCGTGGGCGCGGGCCCCCCACCGGCCGGCGCCGCTCCGGGCCGGGCGGCGGCCGGACTCAGCCACCGAACCCACCGAGACCTCCTCCGCCCCCGTGCGAGCCGGGCCCCGGGCGGTCGCCGCGGGACGGGCCCAGCGGCGGGACCGGGGAGTGGCCGTTGCCCGCCACGTGGGAGGGGTTGGGCCCCGAGGCGTTCAGGAAGCCGGACACGTCGCGGGTGGAGGGCTTGGCGCCGCGCCGGTCGGCGAGGGAGGCGAAACCGCCCAGACCGCCGGGCGGGGTGGAGGCGCCGCCCTTGCCGCCCTGCCCCGACGCCGGGGGCGGGTCCAGCAGGTCCAGCTCCGCGGCCAGGCGCGCGAAGGCCTTGCGCAGCCCCTCGTCGGTCACCTTGGTGGGGTCGCCGTTGTTCTCCCCCGGCTCCAGCGCCCGGTAGGCGGCCGGAACCGGCGTACGCAGCACCCGGGTGCCCAGGAGCTGCTGGAGGAAGTCCGGCTGGATCTCGTTCTTGCGGCTGTGCCGGGTGACCAGCGAGTACACGTCCTCGTGCGAGCGCACCTGCAGCCGCTCCCACATGCCCATCAGCCGCTGGGCGCCGCGCATCGCGGGCACGTCCGGGGTGACGGTGACGATCGCGCTGTCGGCCAGCTCCACCGCCATCGCGGTGGCCTCGTTCATGGTGGACCCGCAGTCCACCACCACCAGCTCGTAGCGGGAGCGCAGCGTGCCCAGGATCCGCCGGATGGCGCGGGCGCCGACGTCCTCGCCGCGTTCGCCGTGCTCGGGGGCGAGCAGCACGTGCGGCCCGCGCGGATCCACGTACAGGGTCTCCGAGAGCATCCCGGGCGTGATGTCGTCGCCGGCCTCCACCAGGTCGCTGATGGAGCGGCGGTGCCGCAGGTTGAGGAACGCGGGCAGGTCCCCGGTCTGCAGGTCCAGGTCGACCAGGCACACCACCCGGTCGGCGGCGGCCGCGACCATCGCCAGCTGTACCGCGCACGTGGTGGTGCCCACGCCCCCCTTGGCGCCGCTGATCGCCACGATCCGGCCGCGCACACCCGACGCGGGCAGGTCCAGGGAGGCCGACTCCAGGTGGCGGCGCAGCGTCCGCGACCACTCGGCGGCCTTGGTGATACGGGTCTCCAGTTCGGCGATGCCCGAGTCGTGGGGCATCACCCCGCGCGCGCCGGCCTCCATGGCCCCGGTGAAGGTGTCGGGGTCCATCGTGGGCGAGACCAGCAGGATCGCCAGCTGCGGATGGCGGTGGGACAGGTCGCGGATGGCGTCGAACACCGGGGCCGGCCCCAGGTCCTGGTGGATGAGGACCACGTCGACCTCGGGGAACTCCCCGGCGGCGTCGATCAGTGCCGACGTGGTGGGCCGGGAGGCCACCAGGTCGGCACTGCCCAGCTCCTCGAAACGCGCGGCGAGCACCATCTCCGACTCGGATGTGGGCATGCCCGCCAGGACACGGAAGTTCAACGCTTACCCCCCATGCGGCATACGCCGCCCGTTGGTCGTCTCACCCTCGTCGGGCGATCCGCCCTCGACGAGGGTGTCGAAGTCCCCGCTGCAGAAATCGGTGTCTCCCGGCGTGCCGCCGCCGTCGGGGCTCACCAGGGCCAGCCGCAGCTTGGTGGAGAAGTCCTCCGCGTAGGCGAGCTGGAGCGCGGCCTCCGAGTCCAGCCGGAAGGTCACCGGGACCACCCCGGACACACCGCCGCCCTCGCCCTCCTGGGTGCGCAGCTCGCCGATGCCGAGGACCTCCACCTCGGTGATGATCCGCACCGCGCAGGCCTCGCCGTGGTCGCGCGCCGGGAAGGTGCCGTAGATGTCCACGAACGACCCGCGGTGCACCTTGCCCGCCACGCCGGTCTCGGCGTCGACCATGATGGCGATCTCGCGCTCACCGGCGGTCAGGGTGGGCTGGGGCTGCACCATGCCGTGCTGCAGGTACACGCCCGCATCCAGGTGGGAGGCGGCGACGAGCTGCTGGTCCGAGGGGGTCTCGACGTCGGACAGGTCGGTGAGGAAGACCTCCGGGGCGAAGTACGTGCTCGGCACCTCGACCCTCTCCACGGAGTCCTCTCCGACGGGCTGGTAGGCGTCGACGGCCTCGGTCAGCCGCAGGACCGTGGTGGAGCCGCCGAGGCGGTCCTGCTGGCTGCTGAGGTAGGTGAACACGGAGGCGAACACGGCGACGGCGCCGATAGCGGCAACGACCATGAGCAGGACGCCGCGTCGCTGACGGGGGTTCATAGGGGTTGCTTTTCCGTTTCCAGTGTCGTCGTGGGCCGTCCGCTCGCTTCCGGGGCGCGGTGGCGGTCCCTAACGGGAGTAGGTCCTGGGTGTCTCGGGGCGCGGGGCGAGGCTCGAAAGGGGCGGACCCCCCGGTCCGTCGGTGGGCGGTGGGGGAGGGTGCCCCGGCCCGGCGGGGGGAGGGTGCGCGGGTCCGGGGAGGGATGACGGGGACGGGGCGCCGCCGGGGGGACGCGGGGCGCCGTGCGGATCGTGTCCGTTGGCGGGCGGGGGAGCGGGTCGGGGCGCTGGCCGCGGTGTGGAGGGCCTGCTGGAGGCCCGGGCGGCGTTGGCCGAGCAGAAGGGGCAGGACCGGGCCGACACGGGCTCGCCGCACCAGGAGCAGCCGGAGGCGCGGATGGAGCCGGCGGCGTAGGCGAGGGCCTGGGGGTGGGCGCTCAGCGCCACGAACTCCACGTACTTGGCGGTTCCCCAGTACTCGGGGCCCAGGGGCTGTGCGGGCAGGGTGCGGGTCGCCACCGGCTGGATGGCCTGCGGGAGGTTGTCGTCGAATATCCCGGTGATGCCGGGGTCGGGTGTGGAGCACAGAAGCTGGACCGGTTGCACGGGCCGGAAGGGGAGGGCGGCGGCGACGTCGGCCGGGCGCATGCGTCCCACCTGGCGGGTGGGCGCGCAGTAGGCGAGGAAGGACACCGTCGGGGCGTAGGAGCCCATGTGCTGGCGCATCGAGGTGGGGATGGTGGACAGGCCGGAGACCGTCTTGAGCCAGGCTCCCGCGAGCAGGTGCCGTGGAAGCTCGTCGCACAGGGCGGCGACCATCCCCGGCGGCAGGTAGGGGGCGAGGTAGGCGAGCTGGTCGGCGACGAGGGACAGGGCCAGGGGCGAGAGGTCGACGCCGATCCCGGCGATGTGGTCGGTGCGCATGGCGCCGCGGGCGAAGTTGACCGCCCGCTCGGCGTCCGAGGAGCGCCACGCGGGATAGAGGGCCACGACCTTGCGGCCCGCGTCGGTCTCCTCCCTGGCGAAGGCGACGAACGCGGCGCTGCGTTCGCCGATGCCCTCTCCGCGCATCGCGAACCGCCGGGCCCCGGCCTCGCCCACGTGGCCCGTGCTGGGGATGTCCGCCAACAGGGCGACGGTCGTCGCCGACCGAGGTAGGGCTCTGGACACTGGGCAAGCTCCATCGGTTCTGCACACTGGGGGAGACTGCTGAGCGGTCTTGCGAAGGTGCCACTCGGACGCATCGTAACGAATGTGTGGCTGAGCGCGGGAGGTCTCGCGTTCATCGCCCCCGGAGGCGAGGTGTGAGGTGGTGGAGGGGTTGGGGAGCGCGGGGTCGGTGGGCGTGACTCGGGTGGTGGGGCTCCCGTGCTGGCCGAAGGGGATCGGATCGTGTCCGTGTGCGTCACCGCCTCTCAGAGGAGCCGTCGCGGGGGCTGGCCGCATGTGGCCAACACGTGGACAGACTGGTATGTGACCGTTTTTGAGCTGTTTGTGTTTTGTGTTGGGTTTTGAGCTTCAGGTGATCTCCTGAGGCTGTTTTGCACCTCCCGTCCTTCCCTCTCCAAGGATGCCTCTCCTCTCCCCGTCCCACCAGTGCCCCAGGCCAGGTTGTGGACGACTCCCCCCGGAAGGGGAGCGGCCGCTCGGGCGGTGCGGGCGCGGCGAGGCGACGGATGACGCCCGTCCGTGGTTGGAGCGGTGGCGTGCGGGAACGAATCAGACAGGTTTCGCGTCATATCTTGAGAAGCCACACGCCCCTGAGGAGACCGAGATGCGCAAGGCAAACCGTGCCGCGGCCGGAGCCGCCGCCTGGCGGGTCATCCAGAACACCGACGGCGACGTCTCCGTGTGGAAGCGCGCCGGGGCGGTCCCGCGAATGATCGGCGCCAAGCTGCGCGGACGCTACCCCGAACTGAGCACCGCCAAACTGCTCGGGATGCTCGCGCTGGTGGCCTACATCCTCTCGCCGGTCGACTTCATTCCCGAACTGCTCTTCCTGCTGCCCGGACTGGCCGACGACGTCGGTGCCGCCGTGTGGCTGACCACCGTGGCGCTCGGCGAGAGCGAGCGCTTCGTCCGGTGGGAGCGCCGGAACGAGGCGCAGCAGGCCTTCCAGCAGGCCAACCGGCCCGGCCGGGATGACGGCGTCCCCGGGCAGGACGGGTACGCGCACGACGACGGTCGCGGCACGCGGCAGAGGCGCTGAGCCCTCCGTTCCCCGCGCCGCCGCCGGGCGGCTCCGGACCGGGCCGCGCACGGATCCCGGTCCGCTCGCGACCGGCGCGAGCCCTGGACCGCCCACGGACCCGAACGCCCACGGGCCCCGCGTGTTCGCACGCGGGGCCCGTTTCCACTGCCCGGCCGCGCCGCCGCCGGGAGGGGCGGTGGCCTCCGCCCGTGGTGGCCTCCGCCCACGAGGGCTCCACCCGAGGTGCGCCGCTGAGGGGCGCCCGCCGAGGGGACGGATCAGGGGAGCTCGGGCGAGGACGGGCCCTCGGGGACGATGACGCGCACCATCCGGTCCACCAGGGAGTCCGGACCGTCGTCGCCGAGCACCTCGGGCAGGGTCAGGTGCTCCACGAACAGGCCGGTCATCGCCAGGTAGAGCGTGACCACCGTGCCCCGGTCGCCGGGGAAGCCGCCCTCCAGGTGGTGGCTCACGTTCTCCTCCAGGGTGTCCCGGATGGTGCGCGTCAGCTCCTCGCGGATGCCCGGGTGCCGGTTGGCCTCCAGCCGCAGCTCCAGCAGCGCGAGGTAGGCGTTGCGGTCGGCCTCCACCCGACGCAGCAGGTCGCGCATCCCCAGGCGGGTCTGCTCGCGCGAGGGCTCCGCGTCCAGGAAGCGCGCGGTGAACTCCTCGGTGGGGGTCAGGCGTACGTGGACGTGCGCGCCCGCCTGGAGCAGGAGTTCGGCGCGGTTGGCGAAGTAGTTCGACGCGGTTCCTCCGGGTACCCCCGCGCGGGTGTCCACCGCGCGGAAGGTGAGTCCGCGCGCGCCCTCCTCCGCGAGCACGTCGATGGCCGCGTCCAGTAGTGCGCGCCTGCGTTCGGGGTTCTGCCGCATGGCCCCTGGCCTCCTCTTGCGTCGTCCGTGGAGTACACGCTTGTTTTACCACTCCAAGCGTAGTACTTTGCTCGAAGTGGTAAAACCGACCTCCTGGAGGAAGCGTGAACATCGAGCTCGTGGGCCTGGCCGTGCTCTGCGACGACCCGCGCGCCAGCGCCGCGTGGTTCACCGAGCACTTCGGCTTCGAGGTCGGCATCGACCTCGGCTGGTACCTCAACACCCAGCACGAGGACCACCCCAAGCTGTCCGTCGACTTCGTCCTGCGCGACCACCCGTCCACGCACGAGGTCCTGCGCAACGGGCGGGCGGAGTCGCTGATCGCCTTCCTGGTACCGGACGTGGACGCGGAGGAGAGACGTCTGCGCGAGGCGGGGGTGGAGGTGGTCATGCCCCTGGTCAGCGAACCCTGGGGGCAGCGCCGCTTCCAGGTCTCGGGGCCCGAGGGGCTCTACGTGGAGGTCCTGCAGATGGTCGCCCCCGATCCGCGGTGGATGAGGGACAACGGCTTCGCCGCGGAGGCGGAGCGGTGAACGGGCGCCGGGGCCGGTCGGTGCGGCCGGCCCCGGCACGGGTGCGCGGGTCCGGGCGGCTCAGAAGTGCTCGGCCAGCGGGCCCAGGACCGGGACCCACTCGTGGACCCCGACCTCGCTGACCAGGCCCCGCAGGCGGAAGGGGTCCTTCTCGGTCAGGGCGAGGGCCTCCTCCCTGGTGCCGGCGCGAAAGAGCAGGAGCGCGCCGGGGGCCTCCTCGGGGCCGAAGGGGCCCGAGCACAGGTTGGCGCCCTGCTCGGAGAGCCCGTTCAGGTACTCCCGGTGGGCGGGGCGGTGCTCGTCGCGCGCGGCTGCGCTGTCGGCGGCGTAGGTGTAGGTGATGGCGAAGACCGCCATGGGGTTCCTCCCTGGGTACGCGGCTTCGGCGGCGGACCGGGACACCGCCCCGTGTGCCGGCGGGGTGCGCGGCCGCCGCCGCGATGGCCGACACTGTGCCACAGGCGGGCGGGGCCGCGCGGGCCAGGGGCCGGGAAGGGGCTGGTCACACCGGGGGCTCCAGCTTGGCGTAGACGACCACGTTGCCGGTGTAGCTGCCGCTGCCCCGCTCGAACTCACCGCCGCAGGTCACCAGCCGAAGCTCGGCCCGGTTGCCCGTGGAGCCGTAGACCCGTTCCGTGGGGAAGGCGTCCTTGTCGTACTCCCGTACCTCGTACACGTGGAACACGGCCTCGCTGCCGTCGGCGCGCCCGACGGTCACCTCGTCGCCGGGGGCCAACTCCCGCAGCCGGAAGAAGACCGCCGGACCGCTGAGGGAGTCCACGTGCGCGCCCAGTACCGCGGGTCCGGCCTGGCCGGGCCAGGGGCCCGACTCGTACCACCCGACCCTGTCGGTGTCCTCGGGGGCCTCCAGCGTCCCGGTGGTGTCCACGTCCAGGGCGACGAGGTCCGCGACGTCCACGTCGATCGCCGGGATGGTGAGCCGGACGGGCCGGGCGCGTGCCAGGACGGGCGCGGCCCCGGGCTCGGCGGAGCCCGAGGCCGCGCCGCCCTGCCACAGGCCGGCGGCCATGAGCAGGACCCCGACGGAGGAGACGAACCGGGCGGCCGCCGAGTAGATCACCCGGCGGCCGTGGGACGACTCGGGCCGTGCGGTGGCCATCACGCTTCCCCGGAGGTGGAGCCGGTGCCCGGGGCCACGGTCACGTCCGGGCGCGCAGCAGCTGGCGGCCGGCGACGGCCACGGCTCCCGCCACCGTGACGAGGGCGGCGCCCAGGCCGACCAGCGCGGCGGTGGGAGTGCCGGCGGTGCCGCCGAGGCCGGTGTCCATGCCGCTCTCCGGGGCCGCCGTGAACGAGCCGCAGGACGCGGGATGGGTCGCCTCGGCCGGAACCGCCTGGTCGAGGTCGCTCCTGCCCGCGCCGTTGAAGTCGTACTCCCTGTCGCCCTCGGTGTCGATGCCGCGCTGGACGAGCACGGCCTCGCCGTCGCCGATCCGCTCGGCGATGTCCTCGTCGACCTCGAAGGTGCGCTGGTACTCGAGCTTGCCGTCCTCGTCGGCCACGGCCATGCGCTCCAGGGCCAGCTTGTGCTCGGACCCGGTGTCGCCCTCGGTGGTCAGGGACACGGCCCCGGGGCCGTAGAAGGGCATGCCCTCTGTCGTGCTGACGAACCCGTCGCCGTTCTCGTCGGAGTCCAGTCCGGGCGGGCACGTGCCCTTCCCGCCGATGTGGAGGTGCTGCGCGTGCGGAAGGCCCGGTGCGAGTCCGGTCGCGTGGACCTGGACCGTCACCCTCGTGCCCCGGAGTTCGACGGTGCTGGTCCCCCCGGCCCCGTGCTCGTTTAACGGCTGAATCTGGGCGTGCAGGGCCGTCGTATCACCGGTGGGAACGTCGGCCTGCGCGGGAGCGGCGGCCAGTACCAGTCCCATGGGAAGCGCCAACGCGGTCGTGGCGGCGGTTGCCTTGTGCATTGCGAGAGCTCCTCTGCGGATCCTCCCCGTCCCGATGACGTGGAGTTGTCCGGAAAGATGCCCCTTCGCACTAGGTGAGTAACCGTATGTAACGACTTAATTACATGTAGTTGTGAACCGTTTTTGCGTGGCGTGGATGATTCGAGGCGCGTTCGAGGATAGGGGCCCGGGGCCGCGGAGGGCGGGGGAGGGACGCGTACCCGCTCTCCGCCGGAGCGTGCCCGGTGGGTGCCGCCCGTCGCATGGCGGGGCGGATGTGCGCCGGGCACACCCGGGACCGCCGCCGCGGTGCGCCGTTCTCCGGGGAGGGTCAGGAGCCCTCGGCGATGCGTGCGAGGGCGTAGGCCCACACGCCCTGGACGGCGGCCATGCCCAGCCACACCAGCGCGACGACCGCGGCCGCGGTCAGCGCCACCGTGAGCACGTAGGTCACCACGGCGACGGTCCGGCGGGCGGCGCGGTGCTCGGGGCCCTGGTAGGTCATCGGGTTCCCTCCATGTACTCCGACTCCGGCCGCTCGGGCCGGGGTGCGTCGGCCGGAGGCCCCGGGAGGTCCGGGGGCCCCTGTCCCCCCGGGGGCTCGGGATCGGCCAGCATCGCGGTGAACGCGTCGTCCTCCCCGGCCAGCAGCCACCGCAGCAGGGCGCCGAGGCTGGGATCGGCCAGCCCCGAGCCGTCGGTGACGGCCGAGGTCAGGAACACCCGAGTCTGCGCGAAGTCGGCCTCCGCGTCCCGCAGCAGGTTTCCCAGGCCCAGGGTCCGCTCCGCCCACTCCCGGGGCCCCACACCGTCGGGCGCGACGGCCGTCCCCCGCACCAGGTCGCCGCGCGTGACCACCACCGCCAGACGGCTCCGGCGCCGCACGGGCAGACGGCCGTGCCCCAGCATGCGGTACTGCCGCCGGATCTCGTCGCGCACCGCCCCGTACGCCAGTTCCGGATCACGGGTGTGCGAGCGGTCCCCGGCCAGCCGGGACCGTTCCCGCGCGGTCAGCGAGCGCCACACCGCCTCGATCCCCAGCGGGTCCACCGCAAGCACGAACGTGGACGCCTTGCCCAGGTAGGCCAGCTCCTCGGCGGTCACCGAGCGGTTGAACCGCTCGCCCGCCGCGTCGAACAGCTGCATGAGCAGGGTCCTGCCGCCCGCGCCCACCCGCACGGTCAGCCCCCGCACCTCGCGTCCCGGGGGCGTGGGCGGGGTCCGCGTCGACAGCATCCGCTCGCAGTCCCGCAGCCGCCGCACCGCCTCCTCGCCCACCGGCTCCACGTACGCCTCCGGGGCCCTGTGCGCCGCCTGTGCCAGCACGAGGTGCATCCCGGTCACCAGCCGCGTCTTGCCCGCGCCAGTCCCGCCGAACAGCGGCAGCACGAACTCCCTGGCCTCGCCCGGCCGGTGCTCCAGGCTCCGGTCGCAGTGCGGACACCGCGCGTCCAGGTCCGCCGACCCCAGTAGGAGCAGCGTCGGCAGACGGGCCCCGCACAGGCACCGCCGCCACCACAGCCCCCGCCCCCCGGGCCGGATGGAACCGTGCCGCCGACCGCACCGCGTGCACAGGTACGCCGGATAGCCCAGGCGCAGGAAGCACCCCGGGCACACCATCCGGATCCGGCGGGCCAGCAGCAGCCCCGAGTCCGCCAGCCGGAGCGCGCCGACGGCCGTCCACGCCGCGGCCAGATACGCGCCCACCACCAGGGCGTGGACCAGCAGGTGCGGCAGCAGGAGGACGCTCCACGGCGCCGCGACGGCCCAGCACCAGCCCAGCACCGCGCGCAGGTCCCACCAGGCCGGACCGCCGTGGTAGGACCGGTGCGCGGGATCGTCCTGGCTGCCGGGCAGCGGTTCGCTCGGGTGGTCACCGCCGAACATCACCCGGTGCGTGCGGCGCAGGTACAGGAACACCAGGACGCACCATCCGACCACGGCGGCGGCGCCCCCGAGGATGATGACGGCGCTCACCAGGCCCGCGATCAGCCACCACCGCAGCAGGTAGACGACCACCAGGGCCAGGAGCACCCCGACGGCCGCCAGCAGCGCCACCCCGAGTTGCACGCCGCCGTCGTCGCTCCGCGGTCCCGGCGCCGCCCGCCTCATGACCGCCGCCCGCAGGTCCACGGGCCCAGTCCGAAGAACCCGTGTCCGCGGGGTCCGCGCAGCCGCTGCGCCCACTCGTCGAAGCCGCCTCCCGACTCCCGGGGCAACTGCCTGCGCATCCGCGCCACGTGGCGCCTCCTCCACCCGGCCACGGCGATCGAGAGCACCGACGCGTCCAGGTACCGGGAGCGCCCGTGGCCGGTCAGCGCCTCGTGCCTGGCCGTCAGGTACACCAGCGCCGCCGTCGCCGTGTCCGGCCGCTCCTCGGCCAACCGGAGGGACACCGCGTCACAGTAGGCCTCGAACACCTCCGCCGGACAGTCCCGCAGCGCCTCGGCCAGCGACGCGCACCGGCGCCACCCCAGCAGCATGCGAACCACCAGCCTGCGGGTGACCTCCTCCACCACGGGATGGGTGTCCCGGACGCTCCCGTACACGGCGCCGAGCCGATCGGGGCCCCGGTCGTCCCCGGCCGCGCGCAGCGCGACCAGGGCCGGACGGACCCGCGACCACTCCACCACCACACGCCGGCCGGACTCCGGCAGCCGGGTGCGCAGCCAGTGCCGGGACACCTCGTCCACCAGCTCCCGCCACGCCCGCTCCCTCCCCTCCTCGGGCGGGGACGTCACCGCCTCGGCCACCCAGCCGCCCACATCCGGAGCCACCAGGACCCCGGGCCGCAGGACGCGCAGGGTCAGGAGGACGGCCCGGGCATCGTGGTCCGGCCCCCAGACCCCGGCGAGCAGGTCCTCGTCCACGTCGTGCTCGGCGAGCCCGGGCGCCTCGGCCGTCCGCCCCTCCCTGCGCACGGACACCACGTACGACAGCAGCCCCGGAAGGTCGGTGCGGTTGTCGGTGCCCAGGAGCCGCAGCTCTCGCAGGAGGGCACTGGACCCGTCGCGGTCGTCGGCGAACAGGGCGCCCGCCGGCCCGGCCGCCAGGGCGGCCAACCGGTCGCGGGGAAGTTCGGCCAGCCCCGCCGCCGCGCCCCGCCGCATCCCGGGGTGGGCGGCCATCAGGGTGCGTATCGCCGGATCGGGGAGGCGGGAGCCGGCCAGCAGGGGGGCGATGACGTCGCCGCCGTAGCGTTCCAGGCTCGCCGCGGGGGGCACCAGCCCGCCCGCGCGCGCCCAGCGCAGCAGCTCCACCGCCCGGTCGGGGCAGACCTCGCCCCGCCGTCCGTCCAGCAGCGCGGCGACACGGTCCCGGGCCGCCCCGCGCACCGATTCCGACCGCATCGGCGCCACCGGCGGGGCGGGCCTGCCCGCGGCGATGTCGTCCAGGGAACGGCGCACCATCACGCGTTCGAGCCGCTCGACCACGCCGGTCGCGCCGCCCAGGCGGTGGGCCACCCGCTGCAACCCGGCCAGGGCCTCGTGGTCCAGGGACGTGTCCGCCGGTTCCGCCGCGCCCGCCGTACCCGCTGTGCCCTCTGCTCCCGCCGCGCCGGTCGTGCCCGGTGTACCGGCCGTGTCGGCCGGACCCACCGGCTCCACCGGGATCCCGGACCAGGGCCTCACCCCGTTCGACGGTCCGCCCGGTACCGCTCCGGCCGACACGCCCTCACGCCGCCTTCCCGGCATTCCGCGCGCCGACCCCGCGAACATCCCTCCGGACGCCCCGCGGGACGGCCTCGTGGCCGACCCGTCCACCGCTCCGACCAGTGCCCCGTCCGCCGGTCCGCTGACCGTGCCGCCGGCCGGCCCACCGGAGGGCCCGCCGGCCGCCCCGTCCCGAGCGTCCGCGACCCCCGCGAACGACGCGGCGTCGGCGTCCAGGATCCGGTGGACCAGTGCGGCCGCGTCGTCCTGGGCGAGCCACCCCACCGCCTCCGGCAACCACTCGCGCACCGCCCTCAGGTCCCTCCCGCACGGGGCGCACTCGTCCAGCAGCGCCGCGGCGGCCAGCACCGGCCGCCAGTCGGCCAGCGGCCCCTCCCGCCCGGAGGCGTAGGGACGCGCCCGGCGCCACAGCTCCGCGGCGCGGCACGTGCCCAGCCTGGCCAGCCGGTCGGCCACCGCCCAAGCCCGGGTCCCGGGCTCGGGCAGGCCGTCCACGGAGCCGGACTCCGGGTCGTGCACCGTGAACCGGCCCTTCCACAGCGCGGTGTCCGACCCCGGCGGCACACCGACGACGTGCACGAACGCCTCGTCGGGGTTCGCGCAGTAGGTCGCGAACGACAGCATGCGGGCCCGCTCCGGCGACAGCAGGTGGGTCAGGGCCGCCACCCAGTGCGCCACGGACGCGCTGTCGGCCACCAGCACCAGGGGGCGTGCGCCGTCCACGGCGTCGTCGGCGGCGAGCAGCAGCCGCGCCACCACCTCCGGGGGCCAGCGCCGCATCCACGCGTCGGTGCGCTCGCGGTCCAGGGGGCCGGGGCCGACCTCCGTCTCCGACAGTTCCGACAGCTCCGCCGGGCCGGGGCCCTCCACCGGCGCCTCCGCCCAGAAGTCGGCCTCCCACAGCTCCGCGGGCAGCGGACCCGACTCCTTCGGACCCGCGGCCACCAGGCTGTGCGCGAAGTAGTTGCCCGGCCGCCCCGACGGGTCGTCCCCGCTGGACACCACCCGGCTCAGTACCGGCACCCCTCCCACGTCGGGCGAGTAGCAGAGGTTGACCGGGTGGTCGTCCACGCGCTCGGCCGGGCACGACCTCGGCGGCTCGTACACGGTGAACCGCTCGACCTCCCGCAGGACCCGGGGGTCCACACCGGGGGTCGCCGCGTTGAACTGGTAACCGGCGTAGCCGGACAGGCCGTGTTCGCACGAGGTGTAGTACAGCTGAGCGAAGCCCATCGGTACGTCCTTCTGGTCGGTCTGGTCGTTCACGGGGGCCGTCGGACGGGCCGCCGCGGTCGGAACCGCTCGGCGTCCGGTGGACCCCGGGGTCGGGATCAGGCCCCGTCGCGCGAGGGGATGACCCCGAACTCGCTGAGCATCCACAGGAACGGGTCGGCCACCCGGTAGGGGCGCACCCCTCCGCGCACCCGGTTGCCCTCGTCGGGAACGCCGCCCAGCGCCGACACCCCGAAGTAGCGGGCGTTGCGGTAGTGGTTGCGCACGTGGCCGTCCACACCGCCGCCGTCCCACCGGTGCAGGAGCTGCTGGATCTGGGCGTGCACGTCCTGGCTGTCGGACTCGTCGAAGAACGGCGTGCCCGGCTGGGGCCGGTGCAGCGGCGACCCCTCGTCCAGTTCGCCGTGCAGAGCGTCGATCTTGGTCAGGCACACCGCCATGGGGACCCGGATCAGCCGGTTGGCCGACCCGGGCCGGCTCATCAGCAGGTCGGTGACCCGTCCCAGCATGTCCAGCGGCCGGTTCTCCACCCTGCCCGGCGCGGGCATCCGCGTTCCCGCCGGGACCAGCCGCCGGGCGCCCTCCATCTGGAGCGGGTCCAGCAGCAGGATGATCCCGTCGGCGTTGTTGAGGTAGCGCAGGTTCGCCTCCACGCTCGCCGCGGAGGTCAGGTCCTCCCCGGCGGTGTCGAAGAACGACAGCAGCGTGTGCTGCGGGCGCCCGCCGGACAGCCCCCGGCGTTTGGTGGTGAACCGGAACACCAGCGGTTCGCGGGTCACCCCCGTGCGCCGGGTGGCGCCGAGCAGCCGCGCCTCCTCGTACAGCGGGGTCTCGTAGTCGGAGTGGAAGCGGTACCGGGTGTGGTCGTCCGAGCCGCCCACCGAGGCGTCGAAGCGGGAGCCCACCCGGTTCATCAGCTCGTGGATGAGCACCGTCATGAACACGGTCTTGCCCGCGTCGCGCGCCCCCACCAGGGCGATCATCCGGCTGCGGATGCGGCCGAAGTTCACCGGCAGCTGGGCGTGGCAGGTGGCGCACACCTGCCTGCCGGTGGCCGCCGCGCACTCCGGGCACACCGCCCTGGCGCGCCGCCCGTCGGCCTCGAACACCGGGGGCAGCCTCTCGCGCCGCCCCAGGTGGGCGCGGATCGCGGTGTCCTCCACCGGGGCGCACACCCGTCCGTCGGGTCCGGGACGCCCGGTGCACCGGAAGCGGATGTGCCGTTCGGTGAACCGCGAGTAGCAGTAGGGGCACACCAGGCGGCGGCCGTCCACGGGGATCAGCGAGCGCAGAGCGTCCAGGGTCCTCACCACCTCAGTTCCCGCACCGGGGGCTGGCGCAGCCGGACCCTCCGGTCCTCCTCGTCCGACGGGAAGCACATCAGCCAGCCCTCGCCCGTTCCCCGGGGCGGCCGCACGCGCACCGAGACCCACTCGCCCGCCGCCAGGTGCTGGGCGGGGAAGACGGCCAGCACGAGTCCCTGCGCGGCGGAGTGCGGCTGGACCGGGCCCTCGGCGTACACCACGGAGACCTCGGGCATGTCGCAGTCCTCCTCGGCGAACACGTGGACCAGCCGGTCCCGCCGCAGCAGCCCGGCCGCCTCCACGCGGTAGTCGAGCACCGCACGGCCGGGCACGGTGACGCCCGTCGGGGCGCTCACCGCCTCCCCGCCCTCGAAGGGGACGACGGCGCGCACGTTCACCCGCACCGAGTCCGGGCTCATGGGCGCCTCGAAGCCGCCGTCGCAGGCGTACTGGAGACGGGTGCAGCGCAGCTCGCCGCCGATCCAGGGCTCGGCGCCGGGGGCCTCGGGGCGCCAGGCGACCAGTGCCGCGGCGGCGTCGTCGGGCCAGGTCCATCCCAGGCGGACCGAGGTGTCGAAGCGCTCCGCGTGCAGGTCCCGCACCGGCGGGGCCGCGGTCACCCGCACGGAGGTGCCCACCACCGCCTGGTCGCCCGCCACCGTCACCGCCAGGACGTGGTGGGTGCCCGAGCCCAGGGTCAGCGCCGCGAGGGTCCGGCCGCCGTCCGCGGCCTCCGGCCGGGAATGGCCGTCGCCGACCGGCCTGTCGCCGACCGGCCCGTCGACGTTTCCGGCCGCTTCCGGAGCGTGGTCTCCGGGCCCGGTAGCGCGCCCTCCGCCGTCCGCGGCCCCGGCCGGGGCCGCGGAGCCGGTCTCCGCACCAGGACCCGCGGGCCGGGGCGTGCGGTGCGCGGCGTGGTCTCCGTTGGTCCGGGATCCGGTTCCGGCCGCCGCGGTGGGGCCCAGGATCCGGACACCCTCCCTCTCCCCGCCCGCCGCCGGGGCGACGGGATACGTGTCCGGAACGGTGTGGCCCGCGCGTGGAACGTGCGTTCCACCGTCCTCGACGTCCGCTTCGCCCGTACCGGGGGCCCGGGCACCCTCCTGGTGCCCGTTCTCCGCCGGATCCGGGTACCCGGGACGCGGGACGTGGCCGTGGTCGACCGCTCGTGTCCCGGTGGGGGCCGTGTCGCGGGCCTGCTCCTCCTGGGGGCCGGTCCAGGTCCCGCCCTCCACCGGAGCCGACCGTCCCGGGTGCGGGAGGTGCGCCTCGCCGGCCGTCTGTGCCGCGTGCGCGCCCGTGCTCCGGATCTGGTCGGTCCAGGTGCTGAACCACGTCTCCTTGGCGAAGCCGACGTCCGGAACCCCCTCATGCGCGGTCGGCTCGGTGGGCGCGGTGGGATCCGGCGCACTCCTGGCGTGGCGTCCGCCGCCGCGGGTACCGGATCCGGTCCTCTCGGCGGGGCCGATGACCCGGACGCCCTCCCAGGTGGCCTGCTCCTGGGCCGCCGTCGGGTCGGTGCTCCCCGTGTCCGGGTGCTCTCCGGCCGCCGGTGTCCCGGGCGGGGCCACGGCGTGCTCTCCGTCGCCGCCCCCGGACGTCGCGGCGGGGCCGATGACCCGGACGCCCTCCCTCTCGCCGTCCGACGCCGGCTCCGGGACGCCCAGGGTGCCGGGGTCGTCCAGCGTGTTCGTGGTGTCCATGGGCCCCGGGATTCCTGGGGCGTCGGGGACGCCTGGGGTGTTCGAGGTGCCGGAAGCACCCGGGGTGTTCGGGATGCCAGGGGTGATCGTGGCGTCCGAACCACCAGAGGTGCCCGGGATGCCTGGGCTGTCCGGGGCGCCAGAGGTACCCGGAGTGCTCGTGGCGCTCGGGACGCCTGGGGCGTTCGAGGCACCAGAGGCACCCGGAGCGGGATCTCCCGGCCGCGACCCCGGAGCCCCGAAGGCGTGGGCCTGGCTGTTGCGGACGGCGACCTCGGCCTTGTCGGCGGGGCCGAGAATCCGGACGCCCTCCCTCTCCTCGTGCGTCACGGGACCCGGGACCTCCGCGCGGGCGAAGCCCGTAACGCCTGTGGCCGGAGCAGGGACCGCGTCCCCGGTGCCCGGAGCCGGGGCCGTGCTCCCGGGACCGCCGTTCGAAGTCCCCGTCTCCACCGCGTCGGCGGTGCCCGAAGCCTGGGCGGCGTCCGGGATCCAGGTGGTGCCCGCAGCCCGGTCGGTGTCCGGGACCTGGTGGGTGTTCGTGTCCCACGCGGTGCCCGGGATCCGGGTACCGCTCGAAACCTCGGTCGGGCCCGTGGCCCTCGTAGCCCCAGAGGCCCCGGCAAACCCGGCGGCCCCGGTGGCTCCTCCAGCTCCAACAGGTCCCGTTCCTGGAGCCCTGGCAGCTCTGTCGCCCTCGATGGCCCCACCGATCCCAGTGACACCGGTGTCCCTGACGGTCCCCGCGGACCCGGCGGCTGTGGCACCCCCGGTAATCCCACCGGCCCCCGCGACCCTGTCGGTCCCTACCGTCCCAGTAGTTCCAGCGACCCTGGCGGCTCCTGCGATCTCACCGGTCCCCGCGGTTCCAGTGGCTCCAGCGGTCTCCTCCGCGTCCCCCGTGACCGGGCGCTGCTCCACCTCGCGGCCGTAGGAGTCCAGGTCGTCGGGGCCGACCACCGTGCCCGGAGGCCATTCGGGCGGTTCCGCCCCCACACGCAGCACGACCCGGCCCCGGGGCGGGCTCGTCCACGAGGCCACGAAGTCCGTGCCGCCGTCCGGCCGCACGGACAGGTCCCGTACCGGCGCCGGGCACGGGCCCGGGCTGGCCCGCCGGACGAGTCCCGCCGACCCCCGCGCGTGCCCGTTCGAGGTCACATAGATGGCCCGGATCCGGTAGTGGTACTCCACGTCGGTGCGGACGCCGGTGTCGCGAAACCCCGTCCCGTCCGTCTCCACGCGCACGCCGTCACCCGCCCCGCGCGGCGGGGCGCCCTCGCCGCGCAGCACCTCCACGCGCACGGCCTCCACCGGGGCCTCCCAGGAGCCGGACACCTCCCGCTCACCGGCGCACACCCGAAGCGACGAGACCTCCGGCGCGATCATCACCGGCGGGGTCGACACCGCCTCAGACACCCCGCGGCCTCCGCGCACCGCCACCACGGTGTAGCGCGCCTCCGAGCCCACCGGGGCGCCGGTGTCGGTGATCTCGGTCCCCGACAGCTCGCCCACCGGCACCTCCCGGGCGCTGCCGTCGCGCCCGGTGCGCCGCGTCACCCGGTAGGTGACCGTCCCGGCCAGGCTCGGGCTGGGCTGCCAGGTCACGACCACGCTCCGGCCGTCGACCCGGGCCTCCACCCCGCGCGGCGGCAGCGGTTCGACCTCGCCCAGCCGTGCGGCGAGCACCTCGTCGTCGGCGGCCACGTCCACCGCCGCCGCCAGCGCCCGCGCCGCCTCCTCGCGGTCGCCCGCGCGCAGCGCGCGGTCCGCCTCCCCGGTCAGCTCCTCCACCTGCCGCACCCGCACGCGCAGCCGGGCGTGCAGGTCGTGTTCCTCGGGCAGGTCGGCGGCGGCCTCCTGCGCCTGGCGTAGCTGGTTGTCCACGAGCAGGTCGCGCACGTCCCGCTCCGCCCGGACGACCGGATCGGTGCGAGGCCCGGAGTGCCGCACGGCCGCGGCCAGCAGCATGGCCTCCTCCTCGACCAGCCCACGGTGCACCCAGTGCCGGACCAGCCCGGACTCGGTCAGGGACTCCGGCCGCTCACGCAGGTCGCTGACGATCTCCCACAGCACGAGGGACTCGCGCAGGGCCGAGTCGTCCTCGGCGCGCAGGATCTCCAGCACGTTCTCGGCCGCGGCCCTGCCGTCGGTCGTCGCCTCCAGCCGCACGCGCTGGGCCGCCTCGTCCAGGGCGACCTTGTCCAGGGCGGTGCCGTCCAGGAGCCGGAACCCGTCCAGCACGGTGAACCCGCAGGCCAGGCGCTGCTCCCCGAAGACCACCATGGGGGAGAAGGCCACGCCCCGGACGCGCAGGTTCTCGCGCAGGGCGCGGAAGGCGCGCACGGGCGGTGCGTCCGGCAGTTCGGGCAGCCGGTCCACGACCCGCACGCCGTGGTCGAGCAGGACGCGCTCGGCGTCGGCCTCGGCCACGCCCACCGGGGCGATCATCGACCGGAGGGCGTCCCGGTCCAGCAGGGTGGTGGTCAGGTTCCCGGCGATCCCGGCCCACTCGGCCAGCGCGCGCCGGGCCGTCTCGCAGCGCACCCGGTGGAAGTGGGCATGGGTGAGCGAGCCCTCGCCCTCCATGCGTTCGTGGTCGGCGATCAGGTCGGCCAGCACCTTCTTCAGGGAGCGGCGGCGTCCCTGTAGCGCCCGCCAGTAGGCGCACACCTCCGCGACGTGCTCGGTGAAGGCGGTGGGGTCGGCGCGCAGCCGCCGTTCCAGGCGGGGGCCGATGCCGTAGCGCGTGAACAGGTCCGCCGGGAGCCCTCGGGCACGCGCGGCCACCAGTACCTCGTCCTCGTAACGTGTGCGGTCCTGTGCGTCCCAGGGCATCGTGCGGTGCCGCTCCCCTCGTGTGGGCGTGGTCGTACGGTCCGATGAGGGGGTGGTGGGGGTGCGGGTGGCGGTGTCCGGAGGAGGCGGGCGTGGCGGTGCCGGTCAGCGGGTCGGCCTGTCGGTGATCCGGAGGGGCCAGGTCATCTTCCGGTCGGCACCTCGCGCCGTGGTGGTAATCGCATCGCCCCCGCCTTTCACCGCCGTCGCTTTCGCAGTCAACCGTTCAGGATCACGAGCATACCCACCAGGAGTGCGTTGACGGGGAGAACACGGGACTTTTGACCCTGCGCGTGTCTGTGTCATATTTGCCGGTGTGGCATGGAATTACATGATGTGCGCTGACCAGGTCATATGTTGGGTTTGTCGGGCTTTGTCAGAGTTTTCCCTATGTCCGGGGTAATGCCGTGGAAATGGAGAGGGGCGCCATTACTGCGCCCGGGATCTCCCTCTCCCCGCGCGGTCGGCGGCGGTCCCGTGCGTGCCCGCTGCCGCAGCGAACTCCGGTGTGAGTGGCCACGAATGCGCGGCCGGAAGGCGTGCCGGGTGCCCGGCCGCAGGAGGTTCCACGCCACCCCCGAGGGCGGGCCACCCCCGAGGGCGGGCCACCCGCGCGGGTGGCCCGCCGGGGCCGCCGGACGCTCCGCCCCCGTACACGGGCGTGCGCGCCTCAGAGCCGCACGGACCTGTCGATCCGCGCGGACAGGTCGTCGGCGAGCAACTCGGCATAGGTGCTGGTGATGTGCCCGGCGTCGCGGTAGACCATCACGTTGCCGATCACCGCCGGGCACCCGCCGTCGACACAGAACCGGTCGCTCAGATCGATCCAGTGGACCCTCTCGTCGAGGGAGCGGGCCGCGTCCTCCTGGGGGTCGGCGTCGTCGAACGCGTCCTCCACGGGCCGCTCGCACCGCGACGGGTCATCGATGTGGGTCGCCACGCACTCCACCACGTCCTTGCGTGCGCGCGGGGTGTCGCGCAGCGCGACGATCTCGCCGCTGACCTGCGCCACGTCCTCCCACAGCCGGCTCATGCCCTCGGCCATCTCGGCCCGCTCCTGCTCGGGGGAGGACTCCTCGACAGGTCCGCTGGCCGTGGACGAGCTGGTGAACACCAGCTCCGGCCGCAGCTCGTCCAGCTCATCGACCACCGCGTGGTTCCACTCGCCGCACGCGGTGTAGGGGCCGCCCTCGGGGCCCTTCACCACCGTGTCGGTGAACGCGCACGAGGACTTGGTGTAGACGAATATCCGCCAGCCGCGCTCGGCGGCCATCTTCTCCAGCGCGGGGACCCACTGGGCGCTGTGGGAGTCCCCGACCACCGCCACGTCCGTGTCGGCGCCCTCGGGGCCGTACACGCACGGGTCGCCGGGGTCGGTCTCGGTGCGCGAGGCCTGGCAGTCGTCGTCGTACAGGGTGGGAACGTCGTCCTCGGCGTTGACGGGGGAGGGGTAGATCAGCTCCGTGTCAGGAGCCTGGCCGAGCGCGGCGGGTCCGGTGTGCACCGCCGGGTCGAACGACACCGACCCCTCCCGGTCGACCTGCAGGTACACCGCGCCGCCCACCGCGGCCACCGTCACCACGCCCGCGGTGGCCACGGTCAGGGCCGAACGGCCGCCGCGGACCAGGTTGCGGTCGCGCACCGGGTCCTCCACCCACACCCGGGTGCCCCACGCCAGCAGCACGGACAGGGCCGCGACCGCCACGGCCTCCAGGAGGCCGAGCCGGTCACGTCCGGTCAGCACCAGCGCGAAGACGATCAGCGGCCAGTGCCACAGGTACAGCGAGTACGACAGGTCGCCGATCCACCGGGCCGGGGCGGTGCCCAGCAGCCGGGACGCCGCCAGCCGCCCGTCGGACTGCTCGGCCGCGATCACCGCCGCGCTGCCCAGTACCGGCAGGGCCGCCGCCCAGCCGGGGAAGGGGGTCCCGTCGTCGTAGGCCAGCGCGGAGACCGCGACGGCCGCCAGGCCGGACCAGCCCAGGAGCGGGCGCCAGCGCTCCGGCAGGCTGCCGTGCGCCAGCCCCACCGCGAGCAGGCCGCCCACGGCCAGCTCCCAGGCGCGGGTGAGGGGGAGGAAGTACGCCGAGGCCGGCTCCCGCTGGGTCAGCAGCACCGAGCAGGCCAGGGACAGCACCAGCACCGAGCCCAGGATCACGACGAGCGTGCGGGTCTCGGCGCGCCAGCGGCGCCGGGCCAGGGACCACGCCACGAACAGCAGCGGCCACACCAGGTAGAACTGCTCCTCCACCGACAGCGACCAGAAGTGCTGGACGGGGCCGGGCGGGGTGTCCGAGGCCAGGTAGTCCACCGCCTGGCGGGCCAGGTAGAGGTTCTCCACGTATGCGGCCGAGGCCACCAGCTGCCAGGCGGTGTCGGCCAGACGGGTCACAGGAAGGACGAAGAACGCGACGACGCCGGTGGTCAGCAGCACCGTGGTCGCGGCGGGAAGGAGCCGCCGCACCCGGCGCACGTAGAAACCGCTGATCGACACCCGGCCGTGCTCGCCGGCCTCGCGGTACAGCAAGGACGTGATGAGGAAGCCGGAGATCACGAAGAAGACGTCGACGCCGACGTATCCGCCCGGAAGCAGGGCGGGGTTCAGGTGGTAGACGAGGACGAGCAGGACGGCGACGGCGCGCAGCCCCTGGACCTCGGGACGGAACCGGCGTCCGGTCCGGGCGGGTGCTGTGAACATATGGCTGGCTCCGAGGGCGGACTCGGTCACGGGGCATGACGGAACGGTCTTATGGGGGGATGACCGCATTGTGTGGTGTGTCGGGGACCAGGGGCGACCCCGGGGGCGGTACGGAGTCAGGTGTTCGCCCAACGGGGGTACGGACGACACACTCCCGTGGTCGGATGTTCCCCCGCGGGCGCGCGCGAACCCGTTCGTGGCACGTCCGCTCCGGAACTGGGGCAGACTGTCGGGTGTCCCCCGAAGGAGTCCTCCGGTGTCATGCGGTGTCGAGCGCTACCGCACGGGCCCGGACACGGCCCGGCACGGCCGCGCCGCGAGAGGAGGCACACCGTCACCCCCGTCACCCCGACGCGCCTCGTGGCGGCCGCCACCGTGGTGGCCGTCGTCCCCTGCGTGCTCTACCCCCTGGTCGGTCTCTGGACACTTCTGTGGATCCCGGCCGTGCTGCTCCTGGGAACTCTCCTCCAGCGCTTCGACGGCGCGTTCACCAGGAACGACGATACCTGGGATGATCCGACCTCAAGCCCGGCCTCCGAGACCTCCGGCACGGCCCCGGAGGTTCCCGGCGCCGCGCGCGGCACCCGGGTGCGCCCGACCGCGCTGCCCAGCGCCGTCGAGGACTACGACCTGGTGTTCTCCGCCGTCGTGCACTGGCGGTGGGACGGCCACGTGGACCTGCGCCTGCGCAACCCGGTCGCTCCCGCCGTCCTCGCGGTCGTCACCCGGGCCTCGGAGCTGGCCCGCGGCGTGACCCCCTCGGAGCACGGCGTCGCCGAGTGCGAACTGGCCGCCCGGCTCGCGGTGGAGACCGCGGTCACCGGCGCGGGGATCGTGGTGTGGGCGGAGGAGGTGGGCCTGCGCCTGCCCGAGGAGGACGCCGAGCGGCTGCACCGCGTGGCCGGACTCCGCAAGGACCGCGAACTGCGCGAGGCCGTCCGCGACGCCGAGGAGGAGTCGGAGGAGCTGGAGGGTCTCACGGTCGGACCGGCGGGGCCGGTCCTGCCTCCGCGCCCGGCCCCTGACGGGGAACTCGACCCGCTGGGCGATCCGCTCGGTGAACCGCCGGGCTACGGGGAGGACGAGCCCGCCGTGCCTCCCGGTCCGGGCAGCGACGTGGACGTCGAGGGCTACGAGAGCTACTGGTGGCCCGCCGAGGGCGGCGGACACGAGTCGGCCGAGCGCGACGTGCAGGTAGCGATCCTGCGGAGCCTGATCGACTCCCTCCCGAGCGGGCCGACCCGCACGGAGTTCGCCCGCGACCAGTTGGAGCTCCTGGAGCGGGGCGGTTTCTCCGAGGTGGCGCGGCGCATCCGCGAGGAGTACGCGGAGCTGGACGGCGACGACGCGCTGCCGGGCGCCGGTGGTGCCCAGGCGCCCGAGAGCGGTTCCTGACCACCGCCGATCCGCTCCCCGGCCGTCACCGGCCGATCGCGGCCGTGCCGGTACTGGGGGCACCGGTGCTCCCGCCACCGGTCTCGCCCCCCGCCGACGCCGTCCCCGCCCGCACATCCCCGGCGCCAGGCCCCGGCTGGCGCCCGTATCCTCCCGACGCCCGACCGCGGTGGGACCCGGACCTCAGCCCAGGCGCCCGGTCCGCGGCCCGGCGTCTCCGGCCGGGTCCCCGGGCCGCCGGGCGGAACCGGTGCCGAGGGTCGAGCCGGAACCGTGCTCGGTGACGCGCAGCATGTCCCGGATCTCCTGGAGCAGTGACGCCGGCACCGCCCCGCGCCGCACACCCTCCTCCGCGAGTTCCTCGGCCTCGTTGAGCGTCCGCCACGCCTCCAGGAGGTCGCGGCCGGTCATGATCGCGGCCAGCAGCGTCATCGCCCGCAGTTGACCGGAACGGTGCTGGAGGCCCCGGTATCCGTCGACCGCCACCCTGGCCAGCTCCTCGGCCTCGGACAGCCGGTCGGCCCGTTGCAGCGACTCCGCCGCCATACGGTGCGCGCGGGCGTGCCACCACTTGTCGCCCAGCTCCCGGAAGCCCTCGGCGGCACGCAGCATCTCCTCCTTGCCCCGCTCCCGGTCCTGGGCCATCCGCGCCTGGCCCAGGACCAGACAGGTGCGCCACCGTCCCCATGCGTCACCGATCCGCAGGAACGCCTGCTCCGCGTCCCGCAGCCGGGCGATCTGCTCCGCGTCCTGCCAGGTGTCGCGCAGCCGCGCCCGTCGGCGCAGCGGCCCGCGCGCCGGACCCGTCTCGGCGCAGCGCTCGGCGTACCCCTGTTCTCCGTCGACGAACAGGTCGGCGACCTTGTCCCGCTGCTTCCTCGGCCACTCCGGGTCCCGCGCGGTCAGGCGGCGCCGGTCGCGCTCACGCGCGGGGCTGAACAGCAGTTCGCACTCCCAGGCCTCCCGGTTGAGCCTCTTGGCCGGCAGCTGGCCCAGTGAGCGCAGGTAGCGGGCGTGGTACCAGTCCCCGCCCGGCGACCGGGAGAGCCGCTCCCGCTCGTCGTCCAGCACGAACCAGGCGTTGAGCGTGAACCCGCGCAGCCGCAGCACCTCGCCCTTCTGCAGCCGGACCCTGGTCCACTGCTCGGGGGAGTCCTGTGAGCCCACGAGCAGCTGCTGCGCACGGATGAGCAGCTCGTAGGCCCGTTTCCGGTGTCCCTGGAAGCGGTCGACCTCGGCCAGGTTGCACAGTGCCCGCACCTGCCACCAGCGGTCGCCGTGGTCGGAGAAGATCCGCACGGCCTCCTCGATCTCGGCCCGGCCGTCGTCCAGGTCGCCGCGACGGTACAGGTTCACCCCGATCGCCTTGTGCGCCCGCGCCCTCCACCGCGGGTCCGCCGACTCCAACTGCTCCAGGACGTACAGCGCGGTCAGGGCGCGCTCGTGGCCCGTGTCGTGGTCGCCGTGGCCGCTGGCCACCTCGGCCCGGTCCAGCAGGGCGATCCCGTAGGCGAGCGGCTCACCCATCTCCAGGGCCAGCGCGGTCGCCTGCTGGGTGGCCTCCCTCATCGCGTCCCACCGCGTGCGCCCGGTCCGGCACAGCACGGAGAAGGCCCGGCGCAGCCGCCACCCGTACCCGATGGTGCGCATCCTGAGCCGCTCCTGCCCGGCGGTCCACCCGAGCCGCCGGTCGTCCCCGGTGGTCCGGCGCGGCCGCGTCCACTGGAAGCAGACCTCGAAGCCCCGCCGTTCGGACTCCAGCCACGCCATGGGATCGGTCGGCCCCCGCGACGCGGCCGGATCCGGACCCTCCCATCCCGGCTCTCCCGTGCGTGGCCCCTCCGAGCCCGGCTCCTCCGGGGCAGTGCCGTCCCGGCCGGGAAGGGGGGAGCCGAAACTCCACTCGTGCGGCGCGGCCCGGCGCGCGGCCGCCTCCGCGATCCGGTCGAAGGCGCGCAGCAGCCGCTCCACCGCGAGCCCGAGCTCCTCCCGCGACCAGTCGGGCCGCTCCTCCTCCGGGACGCCGAGCACGCGGGGCCCCGCCGTCAGCAGGGTGTTCCGGACGTGGTCGTGCAACTGGAAACGGTCGAACCCTCCCGCCTCGTACAGGTACGTCACCAGGTACCGGTGGCTCATCCGCAGCAGCAGCGGCTTGGCCTCGTCCTCGGAGATGCCCAGCAGGGCGGCGGCCGACCACGCGGCGAAGGTCGCCAGTCCGGCACCGGCCAGACGGCTCAGCAGCAGCCGCTCCCGCGGCTCGCACTGCTGCAGGCTGAACGCGAGCGACTGGGCGATGGCCTGCGGGCCCGGAACGGTCAGCCGCAGGGCGGGATCGTTCATGTGGCGCATCAGGTCGGCGGCGCCCGGTCCCCGTTCCTGGGTGATCTGTGTGCTCACCAGGCAGAGCGCCAGGGGGAACCCGTGGCAGGCGGAGACGAGGCCGGGCAGCGCGGCGCGGTCGGCCTCCGACAGGGGCCGGGGCGAGCCGCTCACCAGCCTGTCCAGCAGCTCCAGGCCCTCTTCAGGCGGCAGGGGGTCCAGGTGGCGGCGCAGCATGGGCCGTTGCGCGTCGGGGAAGTCGTTGCGGCTGGTGACCAGGACCGCGCACCCCCGTCCGCCGGGCAGCAGCGGCTCCACCTGGGCGTAGTCCTTGGCGTTGTCGAGGACGACGAGCAGCCTGCGCTCCTCGGTCGCGGTCCTCCACAGCCCGGCCAGCTCGTCCAGGGAGGCGCCGTCCGGAGGGCGCCCCCCGACCTCGGTGATCATCTGGGCGAGGACGTCCTCGGGCCTTCGGGGCTCGCGGCGCACCGGGGCGGTCGGACCGGTCCCGTCGGAGCCGTGCCCGGAGGAGGGGCGCGCCTCGGGGGAGGACTCGGGTGCGGCGCCGCCGTAGAGCTCGAACTCCAGCTTGCCGTCGGGGAAGCGGTCGGCCACCTTGTCGACGACCTGGGCGACGAGCTGGCTCTTGCCGGTGCCGCCCTCGCCGGTGAGCGCGACGGCCAGCGGTCCGCGGGCCTTGCGGCGACCGGTCAGCCATACCGGTCGGCTGACCAGGCGGCGCGCACCCCTGCGCGGAAAACGGGCGAACTCGCCCAGTAGCTCCGCCATGAGGCCGGCGTGGCCGGTGAAGTGGTCGATGGGCGGGGGCAGCCGCCGGCGCAGCGCGGGAGCCTCCGCCTGCGAGGAGGAGTGGTCGGGGTTCTCCAGCAGCCATCCCGCGACGGCGACCAGCCCGCCGCCGAGCGCGCTGATCGCCAAGACGGGCAGGCCCTCGTTGCCCGGGAGCAGGTCGGGGAGTCCCTGGAGCACCGCACCCGCGCCCAGGACCACCAGGCCGACGGCGATTCCGATTCGGCGCGGGCGCCACCTGCGGGGGGCCGCGCCCTCGGTCCGGGAGACCTCGCCTGCGCCGTCCACACTCATTCCGACCCTTCCAGGAGACGCCGAATGTCCACGTATGTCGGGCTTGTGCGTTCGTTGCCCGGCAGGGAACCGATCCTCGTCCCGTCGGGAGCCTGGTGTCCAGACGGACAGGTGTCTTCCCCCGCGCGTTCACCCACCCGTGGCCGCCCGGACATCCGGCGTGCACCAGGCGCCGCGCGCCCCCGGGAAACGAAGGGCGGGGGACGGCCCCGTCGGCTCGGTGGCCGCCCGTTCACGGAGTCCGGCCGCCAGCGGTTTTCGAGGGGGACAGGGGGACGGTTCTGTCGTATGCGGTGGGAACACTGGACGCGTGAAGAGCGATGACGACGCGGTGTTCGAGGCCGTACGCGCACGAGTGCTCGCCGGTGAGTACCTGGACCACCGGCTCGGCCCGCCGATCGACGCCGGCGGTGACGTGACCCGGCATCGCGTCGACCAGGAACAGTGGCGGACGGTCTGCTTCAGGGGCACCCCGGAGTACGACACCGCCCTCGCCTCGGGGCGGCTCGACCCGCTGCCGCCGCTCACGCCCGCGCCGGAGGACGCGGTACGCGAGTGCGAGGAGCTCCTCGGCCGCCCCATGTCACCGCTGCTACGGCGCTGCTACCTCGAACTCGGCGACGGGGGCTTCGGCCCCGGCTACGGCCTGCTGCCGCTGCGGAAGCAGGAGAACGGCGCCTCCGTCATCGGCGCCCTCGAACAACAGGCGGAGTGGCCCGGGAGCTGCAGTCGATGGCGGAGTCGCTCCTGTCGCTGTGCGACTGGGGTGCGGCATAGAGTTGCTGGTCGACTGCGGCGACCCGCCCGGTGGGATGTGGGCCATCGACCCCAACACGATGACCGAGGACGATCCGGGCACCATGCTGCTCCCCCGGGAGCTCACCTTCACCGAGTGGATGCGCCGGTGGACCGACGGCACGCTCCGGCGACCGTGAACCGTCCGGCCTCACCAGGGTTCGGCCCGCCGAGCGGCTGAACATCAGCCAGAACAGGGTGTCGAGTGTCGAGCGCGGTGGCATCGGCGGTCAGCGCCGTCGGCCGCCTGGCCCCGGCGCTGCCGGACACGCCTTCACCGTGGGCGCGGATCACCGCCCACCCCTCCGGGCCGGGCGTGCTGGTCCTACACGGCCGCGGTGAGGCGCTGGTCCTGGACGTCGAACACCGCGTCGCAGGCATCGCGCACGTTGTCGTTGTGGGTGGCGACCACCACCGCGCACCCCTCGCGGGCCATCTCCCTCAGGGTGTCGATGACCATGCGCCCGTTTTCGACGGGCTTGGCCCGGGGCGCGTCGAAGACCAGGTGGTAACCCTTGGGGCCCACGGCACCGAACTCGTCGATGGGATGGGTCTCGATGGGGAAGCTGCGGCTGAAGGAGGGGTAGCCCTCCTCAAACCAGTCCGCGTAGCGGGAGTGGGATTCGGGACCGGAGACTGCCAGGTACATGTGGGTCCACGACGAGGGCTCCGCGACGTCGAGGATGACATAGCCGATGACGGCGCCGTGGCGGCAGCACGCGTGCCGCTGTTCCACGGGGGGGTTCTGGGTGGGGGACACCGCAAGCTCGGTCACGTGAGGCGACCGGCTGGCAAGGAAGCTAACAGTGACCGGGCGGACACGACAAACCTCTCCTGCCTGGGGATACGACTGATCTCCGAAGGGGATCGCCGCTCCACCTGGATGTTCGTTCCGAAGCCGGGGGAGGGGCCACATCCGGCCACACCCGGACAGAACCGGCGGAGAAGCCCTGGTGACAGAGGTGGGCCGATGCCCGGCAGGACATTGTCAGTGGCCGTGGGGGACACTGGCCGCATGAGCGGCTCCTCCTCCACCGAAACCGACGCGTCCCCTGCTCCTCCCACCTGGGTGGGTTCGTTCGGCGGCCCGCTGCTGGTGGTTCCCTCCTCCGCGCTGGCCGCATGGGGTGGCTGCACGGAGGAGGGGATGGTCGTCGGGGACTCGGACACCCCCCGACGACTACGACCGGGCCTGCGCGGTGGGCCTGGCGGGGATGGTCCCCGTGGGAGGGAGCGGCGCGCAGGCGCTGGTCCTGGGGGACCTGCCTTCCACGAGTTGCTACCTGCCCGAGCACCGGGTCTTCCTGCGCTGGCTCGCCGCCGACTCCGAGGCCCCTCTGAGGGCCGCGGTCGAGGTGGTCCTGGCGGACCCGGCCACGGAGTGGGAGGAGTGCGGGGTCTGGGTGACGGACGGTTCCGCCGTGCTCATGGACTCCGCCGTGCCGGCAGTCGAACTGGACGTCGAGTACCCCGGCGGCGGGATGCCCGAACAGGCGCCCGTTCCGCTGCCTTCCGGCCGGTGGAGGGTCGGTGCCGTCCAGGCCTGGGCGGACGAGCACACCCGGGTCGGTCTGGTGCGGCTCCTACCCGCCGACTGACACCTGCGGTCGGCCTGAGCGGCCGGTGCCCGAGCGGCCGGTGCTCAGTGAAGTGGCCCCCGGATCGGGTCCCTTCCCGCCCTGTGCGGGGGCAGGAATGCCGCCGCGCGGGCACGTGTTGCCGCGGGCATGCGAGTTATCGGAGTAGACGAGTTCGGAGGCCCCGAGGCTCTGCGGGGCTTCGACGTTCCGGAGCGCCACGCGGGCCCCGGCGAGGTGCGGATCCGCGTGCGCGCGGCGGCGGTCAACCCGACCGACACCCTGGTCCGCAACGGCGGGCGTGCTGACGCACAGCGCGAGTTCCCGCCGCCCTACGTGCCGGGTATGGACGCCGCCGGGGTGCTCGACGAGGTCGGCCCCGAGGTGTCCGGGGACCTGGCCGTCGGCGACCCCGTGATGGCGATCGTCGCGCCGAAGGCCTCGCACGGCGCCTACGGCGAGAGCCTGGTGCTGCCCGCCGACTCGGTGGTCCGGGCCCCGGCCGGCGTCTCGACCGCCGCCGCTTCCACCCTGCCGATGAACGGCCTGACGGCGCGGCGCGCGTTGGACATGTTGAACCTGGAGGCGGGACGGACCCTCGCGGTCACCGGCGCGGCCGGTGTGCTCGGCGGGTACGTGATCCAGCTGGCCAAGGCCGAGGGGCTGCGGGTCGTGGCCGACGCCGCTCCCAAGGACGAGGTGCTGGTCAAGGAACTGGGAGCCGACGTCGTGGTGGCCCGCGGGGACGACGTCGCCCAGCGCGTCCGCGAGGTGGTCCCCGGCGGGGCCGACGCCCTCGTCGACGCCGCGGTGCAGGACGAGCTGGTCCTGGACGCCGTACGCGACGGTGGAGGAATCGCGACCGTCCGCGGCTACACCGGAACCGATCGGGCGCGTGAGCGGGGCGCCTCCTTCCATCCGGTCATGGTCGTGGACTACCTGAGGGAGCGGGACGAACTCGACCGGCTGCGCCGGCAGGTGGAGGAGGGGGTCCTGACCCCGCGTGTGGCGCGGACCCTGCCCGCCGAACAGGCCGCCGAGGCCCATCGCCTGCTGGAAGCGGGCGGAGTACGCGGACGCCTCGTGCTGGAGTTCTGAGCCTTCTCATGAACGGGCGGGGGCCGTGTGCTCCCGCCCCGGTCTGACGGCACCCACGTAGGACCGCGGCCCTCTCCGGGCGGGTTCCGGGGAGGGCCGCGCGAGCGTGGCAGCCCCGACGCGGGCGCCGTATCCGCCTTGTCGTGGGCGGTCCGTACATTCCTCGGTATGAGCTCAGGACTGATGGCCTACAGCGTCGACCTCGACCGCATCTCCCGCGCCGATCCGGCCCTCTACCGGAGCCAGTGCGAACGCCACGGGCGCTTCCTTCCCAACGCCCCCTTCTACCCGGTGAAGTTCTGGTGGTTCGCCGAGGTGGACAAGGCGCTGACGGAACTGGGCGTGGACGCGGTGCGCATGGACGACCTGTGGATGGGCGACGAGGACGGCGAGGAGTGGAGCAGGGAGGGCGTTCGCCGGGCGGCCGAGCAGGCGCGCTCCGTGACCCCTGAACAGGTGGAGGCCCTGGAGGACCATTCCATGCGCGAGTCGGTGCACACGGTCCTGCAGTGGATCCGGGTGGCGGCCGAGCAGGGCCACGGAATCGTCGGCTTCTACCACTGACCGCCAAAGCCCCGGTGCCGTCCCCGCCCGCGTGGAGGAGAAGCCTCGGGTGGGGGCACCGCCGACAGATACGTCGCGCGGCCCTGATGGCCGGTGATCGTAGTCGGCGAGGAGTGATGAACCGTCATGGGTTCAGGCCGATCCGCACCGGTCGCCGCCCTTCTTGGCCCGGTCCCCGCAGCCGGGACCACGGGCGTCGGTGGGGGAGTGCGGAGAGGAACTGCGAGCCGCGGGTGAGAGCCTGAGGCTCACCGGCACCTCGCCACCCCAGCGAGGGACCTGTGGTCCTCGCGGGGACGGGCGGTGCGATCGGGAGAGTCCCCACCGACGCCACGTCCCCGAGGGCACCGGCGGTCTCGCCCCGGTGATCGGCGGGACCTCGATGCCTGTGGATGATCAGCCAACGCCCGTGAACAGCATGATGTTCGCCGCCACATAGATCACGGTCGCCATTCCCAGGCCGAGGAGCATCACCCAGACCGCGGGCTGTTTTCTGACCAGGCGCACTATCGCCCAGACAGTGGCGATCAGCCAGACCACCCATGGCGAGAAGATCATCAGTGGGATGGCCATGTCGACGGCGCCGCCGCAGTCGCTTCCACAACTCGCGGTCGCCATGACCGAGAAAACGCCCCAGAAACTCGTCCCAACGCATACCGGTGGCGCAAGGCAGACAAGGACGATCGTGATCGCCTTGTCCGCGGGCGACCCCTGCCGGTGCTGTGGCGCAGCGCCCAATCGGCCGGGCTGGGGAGTGTTCGAGGGGATCCCAAAGGGGGGCGATTGGGGCATGAGCGCCATCCTGCCATGCCAGGGGATCAACGGCCAGTGTGGTCGGCTCTGGCTTCGTCACTGTTCAACCGCCGAACAGGGTGACTGCTACTCCACCCCCGGCAACGCGAAAGCCCCTGACCATTTTGCGTTTCCGCTGGTCAGGGGCTTAAGCCTCTGGGGTGAGTGACGGGACTTGAACCCGCGACTTCTTGGACCACAACCAAGTGCTCTACCGGCTGAGCTACACCCACCACGTGCGCCTGGCCTCTCGGCCCTGCGTACGTCTCAAGCTTAGCGGACTCGGGGGAGTGCTTCGATCAGTTTTCGGCCGTGCCGTTCCCCGAAGCCTCCTCGCGGGCCTCGGTTCCGGTGCCTCCGGCGGCCACGTCGGCGGCGATGGCGCGGGCCGTGGACGAGCTCGGGCCGGGCGGGGGGACGAAGGCCGCGGCGCGGTAGTAGCGCAGCTCACGGATGCTCTCGGTGATGTCGGCGAGCGCCCGGTGGCCGCCGTTCTTCTCCGGGCTCGCGTAGTACACACGCGGGTACCAGCGGCGCAGCAGCTCCTTGATGGAGGACACGTCCACCATCCGGTAGTGCAGGAACTCGTCGATGCGCTTCATGTCACGTGCCAGGAACGTGCGGTCGGTGGAGATCGAGTTCCCGCACAGCGGGGCCTTGCGCGGCTCGGTCACGTACTGGTGGATGTGCTCCAGGACCATGTCCTCGGCCTCCTGCAGGCTCACACCCTTGTCCAGCTGCTCCAGCAGCCCGGAGGTGGTGTGCATGTCGCGCACGAAGTCGCCCATACGGTCCAGTGCGTCCTGCGGTGGTCTGATCACGACGTCCACACCCTCGTCGAGGATGTTGAGCTCCCCGTCGGTGATCAGACAGGCCACCTCGATGAGCGCGTCGCTCTCGAAGTCCAGGCCCGTCATCTCGCAGTCGATCCACACCAAACTGTCAGTCATACCGGTCAGCTTAGGGGCTTGTGAGAAGCGCCGGGGATGGCGAAGGGGCGGCCGGAACACCGTCCGACCGCCCCTGAGGCGACTGGGTCAGTCCCAGACCCAGTCGTCCGAGACGCCGGGCGGTGCGCCCGCGCCGAGGATCTCGTACATCCAGTCCCACACGTCCCAGAACTGGAGGTAGGCCAGGACCACGGCGACGAGCACGATCAGGAAGAGGAGGAAGCATCCGCAGCCACAGCCGCGCTTCTTCTTCCTGGGCTGCTGCGGGGGCCGCTGCTGGTAGGGATACGCGCCCGGGGGCTGTCCCGGACCCGGCTGTCCCGGACCCGGCTGGCCCCACTGGGGCCGCTGGGGGCCACCGGGGTAACCGCCCATCGGCGGCCGCCCTCCGGGACCGCCCGGGCCGCCGGCCATCGGGCCGGGGGTCGGCGGGAACCCCGGAGGCGGACCGGAACGGCCCATTCCCTGTGGCGGCTGTCCAGGGGGACCCGGCGGCGGACCCTGCGGCGGCCGTCCCGGTGCGTTCGGGTGGCCTCCCTGCGGCGGGGGCGGGTACCCGGGAGGCGGGTAACCGCCCTGCTGGGGCTGGGGGTACGGGTGGTGGCCCGGCTGGGGGCCCGACGGCGGCTGCGGCGGACCGGCCTGCCTCTGGGGCGAGAACATGCCCGGCTGCGGCCCGGACGGGGGAGTGGCCGGGGCGGAGTACCCGTACTGGGGACCGGAGGGCTGAGCACCGGGGTGCTGGGCCTGCTCCGCCCCCGAGGACTGGGCGCCGGGAGGCTGCTGGGCGGGCGTCTGGGCGCCGGAGGCCGGCCGGCCGGGGGTCTGCGCCCCCGGGGTCTGCTGCTGTCCGGGAGCCTCCGGGGCGGAGGACTGCCGCGGCGGGGGCCACGGGGCGCCCGGCTGCGCACCACCCGGTGCGTCGGCGGGGGCGCCCGCGCCCGGGGCCTGCCCGGACGGGTTCCCGGCCTGCTCCTCGGCCTGGCGGCGGGCCTCCTCCTCGCGCTGCTCGGCGGCCTCCTCCTCGGCCTTGCGGCGCTGTTCCTTGCGCTCCTCGGACAGGTCGGCCCACCCCTCCTTGAGGCTGCCGAGGAACTTGTTGAACTTGCCGCCCCTCTTGCCGTCCTCCTCACCGGCGCCGCCCGAGAACGCCGGGTCGTTGGGGTCGAACACGGCGGTTCCGGAGGTCTCGCCCCCGGAGGGGGTGAACACCGCGGTGCGCGGCGCGTCACCGACGGACCCGGGATCGAACACGGCCGTACGCGGAACGTCCTCGCCGCCACCACCGCCGCCGGTCAGGTCCGACGTGGGGATCTCGTCGTCGGTGAGGTCCGCGGTGGGCAGCTCGTCATCGTCGCGCCCGGGCAGGTCGGAGGGACCGACCCTCATGGTCGCGCCCGTGCCGCCGTCGTCGGCGGCCGGTCCCCGGTCGCCGACGCGGCCCGGGACGTCGGCCGGATCGACCGGCACGGTGGAGTCCGTGCCGCCCAGGTCGGCGGTGGGCCTCTCCGCGTCGGTCCCGCCCTGGGTCCAGGAGGGATCGACGCGCATGGTGCTGGGCTCGTCGTCGATCGGCGCGGGGGCCGCCGGGGGAGCGGGGGTCTGGGGAGCGGGGGAGGAAGTCTGTGCCCATGACGGGTTGATCCGCATGGTGCTGGGTTCGTCATCGATGGGGGCGGGAGCCTGGGGGGCCGCTGGGGCGGAGTCCTGCTGGGGGGAGCCCTGCGCCGGGGAGGGGCTGATACGTATCGTGCTGGGCTCGTCGTCCACGGGGGCGGCGGGGCCGTCGGTCCCGTCCCGGGCCCAGGAGGGGTCGATGCGCATGGTGCTGGGCTCGTCGTCGATCGGCGCGGGGGTCGTGGAGGGGCCCAGCCGCACTGTTCCGGGGTCCTCCTCCTCATCGGAGGGGGAGTCCCTCGATCCGGAACCGCCCAGGTAGGTGGTGGCGGGCTCCTCGTCGTCGGAGCCGGTGGCACCTCCCTGGAGTTCGCTCAGGGAACGGGTATGCCGCGTCCACTCGTCACCGTTCCACCATCTGAGCGTCTGCGCGTCGCCCTGCGGGTCCGCGTACCAACCCGGCTCGATAGATCCACCCATGGGCGACAGACTAAGGGGTTGTGGACCGATGAAGAACCAGTGGTATCCCGTTCTTCCTGTTCATGGGGGTTAGGTGCTTTTTTCTCCTTCCGTCCCGTGTTCACGTGGTCGCCGAACGTCGTGCCTCCGGGCGGGGACGCGGAGTACGGGGTGTCCCCTCCACGGGCGGGCTCGCGGCCAGCAGGCGCGCGGTGTCCAGCCTTCCCGGTCCCTTGGCGGAGGAGCCCGGCACCTGGTCGTGGCCGAAGTGGCCGCCCCGGGCCCATCGGCGGGCCGCCTCCCCGGCCTTGGCCCCCTCCCTCCCCGGAGGGCCCGCGGGCCAGTCCCGTGCCACCTCCCACGAGTCCAGCCACGCCAGGATCGGGGTCAGACCGCGCATCGGGCCGTCGGTGAAGGGTGCCTCCCGAAAGGCGATCGCCGCCACCACCAGGCACACTCTTCCCTCGTGCCCGTGGTCGAGGTGCAGCCCGTGCTGGTCGGTGCCGCCCAGCGCCAGCCGGCCGCGGCGGGTCGCCGCCAGGGTCTGGACCACCTCACCGGTCAACGGGTTCCACACCAGGTGCGCCGCACGCCCCTCGTCCACCATCCGCCGCGCCTCCTCGTGCGCGGACCATGCCTCGGGATCCGACTCCGTCACGGTCCACACGGCGCGCGGGGCGCCGATTCCGGGAGGTGTCCGGACGGATCCGCCGTCGAGCCTCTCGGTGCCGGGCATCCATGCCTCCGCCATGGCCTTCCCCAATCCCGTCGTCGTGTGCCGGGTCCGGCGTGCGGGGGAGGCCCGGACGGGCAGGTCCCCTTCCCCTCCGTTCCCCTCCCGACCCCCGAACGCGCGGCGTCCCGGAGGGAGCGGCCGCCGTGGGGACGGGCCCCGGCTCCTTTCTGAGTACGTCAACACGGGGAAGAAGTCCATAGCCCCTCCGGGGAAGGACAGGGACTTGTCACTTCCAGGGCGTGTTCGGTACTCCGCGGCGCGAGGGCGCCGTGCGCGCGCCGCGGGGGGGAGGGGGAGCGCAGTGGGAGGGAGCGTGCCGGCCCCGGACACGGGTCCGGGCCGCGGCGTCGCACGCCGCGGCCCGGATGTGGCCGGAGGAGGGGGCCTACTCGGTCTCGTTCTCCGAGATCCGCAGGGAGAACGCCTTGAGGAAGATCTCACCGATCTCGGTGGGGTCCTCCGTCATGTACGCGGCGCCGCCGGTGGCCGCGGCGATCTGCTGGAGCGGCTCCAGGTGCTTCACGTCCGGTCCGAACGCGATCGTGATGATCGGGATCGGCCGGGACGGGTCCGAGATCGCGTTGATCTCGGACAGCAGCTTGTCCAGCTTCAGGCCGCCGGGGTTGTCGTTGTCCCCGTCGGTGAGCATGAGGACGACGTTGGTCCGGTCCGGCTTGTAGGTGTCCGCCATCTCCTGGTACGCGGCCAGGTAGGTGTCGTACAGCGCCGTGTCACCCTGCGGCATCGGTTCGAGCGAGCTCAGGCTGTGCGCCATGGCGTCCCGGTGCAGGGTGCCGTCCTCGGTGGTCGCCTGCAGCTCGCGGATCGGGGCGGTCTCCTGGTAGTGCAGGTCGCCGTTGACGTTGGTGGAGAACTCCCACAGGCCCAGCTCCGAGGTGTCGGTGAACATCTTCAGCCCCTCCGTGGCCGCGGCGCTGGTCACCTGCATGCGGGTCATCCCGGTTCCGGGCACCTCGGCCAGCATGGACCCGGAGACGTCCACGATCGTGAGCACCCGGGAGTCCATCTCAAGCTGGTTCCAGGAGCGGATCAGGTCGGTGATCGCACCGTCGGAGGGCGTGGCCAGCTCGGGGGGCGGCTCCTTCATGAAGCCGACGTCCTCGGTGAGCACGGACGTGTCGATCTCGCCCTCGGGACCGCGGAAGCCCTGTTCGAGGATGCGGGTCCGGGCCTCGTCGCTGCGCACCTCCGTGCGGAACTCCTCGGCGGCGCGGGTGACGTCGCCTTCCTCGCTGCGCACGATGTACGGGTAGTCGAGGTAGTAGGTCTCGCCCTTCACGTAACCGGCCTGGGCGCCGGCCTCCTCGTGCGTGGAGTTGTAGCGCCACAGGGCCTGCTCCGACATCACCATCACGGGCGGGGCCTCGGCGCCGCCTCCGCTGAAGGCGAGGAAGGCGGACTCCTCGTCGGGGGAGGTGCCCTTGTGCAGGGCCTGCAGCGCGGCGGTCATGCGCGTGTTGAAGGCCTCGGTGTCGGGGCTGCTCTCCTCCAGCACGCCCTGCACCAGGTAGAGGGTGCCCAGACCGGTGGAGTTGCGCGCGGGGTCGGCGACGCGGACCGTGCTGGTGGCCCCCTCCCCGGGCGCGGAGGTGGGGATGACGTCCGTCCAGGCGCGGGGCTCGCCGCTCTCCTCGGCGTGCTCGGCGAGCTCGGCCAGGATCAGCGGCGAGCGGGCCACGGAGGTCCCCGTCTCGGTGATGACGGCGTCGCCCGCCTGGCTCTTCACCAGGCTCGGCCACATCGAGGAGTCCGGGATCCACACGTCGGACTCGGTGTCGCCCATGGTGGCGCCGGCGCCGGTGATACCGAAGGCGACGTTGGCGGAGTCGACCTGGCGCACCTCCGCGTGCACGCAGCGCCCGTCCACCTGGTGCTCCTCGGCGTTGAAGTCCGAGGCGATGGAGTCCAGGGCGGGGGCCAGTTCGGGGCTGACCGCGACGTCCAGCGTGATGTCGGAGCCGCCGCAGCCGTCGGACTGGCCGAACATGTAGACACCCGCAACGGTCAGGCCGAGCACGATCACCAGTGCCGCGGCCAGGGCGGCGAAGGCGCCACCGCGGCCGCGGCGGCGCCTGGCGCGGCTGGAGGGTTCTTCTGCGTATCTTCCGCGGTGACGTCCCACAGCTTTCCTCACGGGGTGGTGTACGGACACGTGTCGTACAGGGGGGATGTGTTGGTACGGGGGTGGCGGTACGGGAGGGCCGCACGCACCGATCCGGCTGACGGATCGACCACACGTGTGTTCCTGGTGGGAAACGGTACTCAACGGTTCAGGTGGAGAAAATATCGGTCGAACCGGTCGCACGGTGGTGGGTCCGGGGTGCCCATGTGTCAAACCTGAGCACAGGGCCGGTTACCTCGGGAAGTTCGGTTGGTTCCGTCCGTCTCTGCTTTTCGGAAGCGGTCCGGCCGAAATTCGATTCCGATATCCAATCGAGACCGCTTCGGGGCAATCGGACGGCTTTCGTCCCAGTCGGCCGTGGTCCGGTCCATGCCGGGGGGTGGACCGAAACGGCTTGTGCGTGGGCAACCGTACTCCCACCCGTCACCCTCCCCCACCCTCAACGGAGAGCCTGACAGCGATGATCTTGCTCCCGGTGACACTCTCACCCGCCGACAGTGCCACCGGGAGCAAGATCATCCGGTTTCCGGGCGCCGCCTAGCTGTCGCAGTCGGGCACGCACAGCCGCCGCGAGATCGAGCTGAGGAAGATGTCGCCGATCTCGTTGGAGTCCTCGGTCACGAACAGCGATCCACTGGTGGCCTCCGCGATCTGGCGCAGCTCGTCCTCCTCGGCCTGGGAGCCGAAGGCGATGATGAACGTGCTGACCGGGCGCTCGGGGTCGAAGCGGTCCTGTAGCGCCGCCACCAGCTCCTCGTGGGAGATGTCGCTGGAGCCCTCGTCCTGTCCCGCGGTGAGCAGGATGACGCTGTTGATCTTGTCCTCGTGGTAGTGGTCCGCCACCTCGTCGTAGGCGGCCAGGATGTTGTCGTACAGGCGCGAACCGCCGCCTTGTACCCCGATCTCCTCGGCCACGCCGATGAGCTCCTGTCGGCGGGTGGCCTCACCGTCCTCGTCGGACGTGCCCAGCCGGTGCATGTCCGCGGCCTCCTCGCGGCCGCTCTCGCCGTACTCGTCCGACATCAGCCACAGGCCCATGTCCGTCTTGTCGGGGAACAGCGACAGGCCCATGAGCGCCGCCTGCCGGGCGACCTCCATCCGGCTCTGCTCCCCGTCGAGGGCCTCCGCCATGTTCTCGGAGGTGTCGGCGAGCACCAGGGTGCGGCTGGGCATCGACAGCCTGTTCCAGTCGGTGACCGACGCCAGCAGGGCGTCCCCCGTCAGGTCGTCGTGGGCGGGCGGCGCCTCGGCGGTCAGGCCGGGCTGGTCGGCCAGGGCCGGCGACGCGGTGCCGTCGGGATCGCGGAACCCGAGTTCCCGCAGGTGCGAGCGGTAGGAGTCCTGGTCCAGCACCTCGTACAGGTCGGCGGCGGCCGACCGCAGGGAGGACACGTCCGTGGTGGTGACGTAGGGGTAGTCGAGGCTGACGGTGCCCTCCACGGGGTAGTGGGCCTGGAGCGGGGGTGCGGTCGGGGCGCGGCTGGCGTTGTAGGACACCACCGCCTGCTCGGGGACGACGATCACCGGGTCGACACGCTCCTCGACGGCGGCCGACCCGGTGTAGAAGGTGTTGAGGTCGATCTCGCCGAACGCGCTGTCGCGCTGCACGTCGCGTACGAAGTCGGTCATGGCGGTGTCGGCGTCGTCGCCGCTGCCCAGGTGGCGCCGGACGGCGTGCATGACGGTCATGCCGTCGACACCGCGGTTGGGGTCGACCATGACCAGCGGCCGGTCGGGGCTCCGCTCGCCGGGCAGGACCAGCGTCCAACTGGTGTCGTCGGGAGCGGGCATGCCCTCCGTGTCCTCCGGGGCGGCCAGGACCACCGGCGAGCTGGCCAGGGACGGCGGGTCGGTGTCGATGCCGTGCATGCCGCCCTCCGACACGCGGGTCAGCTCGACCCAGGCCGAGGACTCGGGAACCCACACGTGCGGTGCGATGGTGGAGTCCCCGGAGCGGCCGCCGGACAGGGTCGTCATGATCCGGTGCGGTGCGATCTCGTCCACCTGCGCGTACACGCACTCGCCGTCGTAGCTGGGACGGTCGTCGTTGAACTCCGTGGCGGCCTCGCGCAGCACGGGCGCCATGCTCTGGGTCGCCGACACGCGCAGGTAGCGGGTCTCGCCACAGCCGAGCACGTCCAGACCGACCGGGACCGCGACCGCGGTGACGGTGACGAGCGCGACGACGATCGCGGTGACCCCCAGCGGTGACCCGAGAAGTCTGCGGGTGGTCGAGGTGGTCGGTGAGGCGAGTCGGTGGCGTCCACTGGACACGGGCACTCCGGGGGCGTATCTGTGTCCGGCTTCCGTCCGGTGGCCGCCCGGAAGCCGGTCGTGCGAGGGCGGCTGCGAGGGTGATGTCCCGCACACGCGGTAGGAGGACGAGAACCGTCACACGCCCCGCGGCGTCCCACGGTGTGGAGGCGAACGACCCCATCATGGGGCGCGGACGATTCCTTTCCAGGACCTTACTCGTTGGTAATGCGCAAGTGGAAGAGCGGTCCCCGCTCCCCGGAGCGCTTCCCGACGGCTTGAGCGAGGTGACCGCTTTGTTACCGTGCACAGCAGGGAGCACCTGGGGCTCCCCGCTAGGCTGTTTTCCCCGCGTCCACACCCGGCCCTTCCCCCTCACTGGACGCACCGTGACACCGACCCCCGAGGGCTTTTGGCATGTCCCCATCGCATCGTGACCACCGGAGCCGCGGCACACTCGGCACCACTCTGCTCGCAGGCGTGTGCTGCGTCGGAGCGGTCGCCTACGGAGTGGTCGTCGGCCCGTCGATGCTGCCGCCGCAGGACGTGCAGGCCACCAGCGCGATGACCACGCAGGCGGGGCCGGACGTGGCGGAGGAGCCCGAGGAGTCCGTGGAGGAGGGGCCCACCGGACACCTGAAGATCCAGGTGAGCGACCGCGGCCGCGCCTGGGTGCAGACGCTGATGTGCACCGGGGACCTGGAGAAGGACCCCGCCGAGTGCGCCGAGCTGGCACAGGCGGCCGAGGAGCTCCACGGGGACACCGGAAGGCCGGTCGGGAACGAGGAGACCGCCTCCGACGACGCCGCCCCGACGGAGGCCGCCGCCCCGGATGGCGAAGGGCTGTTCACCGAGGTGCGCGAGGGAACCGTGTGCACCGACGAGGTGTACGGCCCCCAGGAGGCCACCATCGTGGGTACCTGGGAGGGCCAGGAGGTCGAGACGACCCTCACCCGCAAGGGCTCCTGCGAGGAGGCGCGCTGGCAGCGCCTGCGCGCCCTCACCGACCAGATCAGCTGACGGGCACGCTCCCCGAGCACGCGCTCCCCGCCCACACACCCCGGACACGCGCTTCTCGCACGCGCACCCTCCGGACGCACACGCCCGAACACGCGCTCTCCAGGCGCACACGCCCCGAACAGGAGACCATCGTCCTCCATGGACGTCATCAAGGTCAGTGACCCCGCGGACCCGCGCCTGGCCGACTACACCCGCCTGCGCGACGTGAACCTGCGCCGCCACCTGGAGGCCGAGCACGGCCTGTTCATGGCCGAGGGCGACAAGGTGATCCGCCGGGCCGCCGCGGCCGGGTTCGAGCCCCGCAGCTTCCTGCTCACCGAACGCCGTGCCGAGGCGCTCGACGACGTGGTCGCCGCCTTCGACGCGCCGCTGTACGTGGTCAGCGAGGACACCGCCCACCGGCTCGTCGGCTTCGACCTGCACCGCGGCGCGCTGGCCGCCTTCCACCGCCGGGCCCTGCCCCCGCTGGAGGACGTCCTGGCCGGGGCGCGCACCATCGTCGTCCTGGAGGACCTGGTGGACCACACCAACGTGGGCGCCATCTTCCGCAGCGCCGCCGGGCTGGGCGTGGACGCGATCGTGCTCGCGCCCCGCTGCGCCGACCCCCTCTACCGGCGGGCGGTCAAGGTGTCCATGGGAGCGGTGTTCACCCTTCCCCACACCCGCATGGACGACTGGTACGGCGGCCTGGACACCCTGCGCGGGGCCGGATTCCACCTCATGGCGCTCACCCCGGGCGAGGGGTCCCTGCCCATGCGCGACGCCATGGCCGCCCTCGGCCCGGGCGACCGGGTCGGGCTCCTGCTCGGCACCGAGGGCGACGGCCTGTCCTCCCGGTGGCTGGAGCGGGCCACCGCCCGGGTGCACATCCCCATGGCCGATCGCGACGTCGACTCCCTCAACGTCACCGCCGCGGCCGCCATCGCGTGCTACGAGCTGTCCCGCTCGGTGGGGTGACCCCGGCGCGGGAGGTCCCGCCGGTGCGTCGACCGCGTCGCAGGTGCGGCGGGCGGGGTCCTCATCCTGCTGGTCCCGTACCCGTGGCGCGCCTCGACGCTCGAACCCCGCTGTGGGCACGGGTTCCACCGTGGGGGGAGGGGCCGCGGACGCCCTAGGCTGGCTCCCGAGACGGACCGAGCGAAAGGACACGGGGACATGGGCGGCCGAGCGCTGGTGCAGTGGGAGCAGAACAGGGACAACGCCCCGGACTCCCTGGCGGTGGACCTCTACCCCGGAGGGCCGGCCCCCGCCGGCGGCCTGGACGAGGTGACCTTCTACCAGGTGCCCTACGCCCCCTCCACGCAGGGCGTCGACGAGCGGCTCGACATGATCGCGCGGATGCCGTCCCTGGAGGTGGTCCAGCTCCTCTCCGCCGGGTACGAGCACGTGCTCCCGCTGGTTCCCGACCACGTGACCCTGTGCAACGGACGCGGCCTCCACGACGCCAGTACCGCCGAGCACGCCCTGGCGCTCATCCTGGCCGCCCAGCGGGACCTGCCCCGGTGGGCGGTCGCGCAGAAGGAGCACCGGTGGGACCCGGCGCCGCTGCGCTCCCTGGCCGACCGCCGGGTGATGATCGTCGGCTACGGCAGTATCGGCCGGGCCGTCGAGAGCCGCCTGCGGCCCTTCGAGACCGAGGTCGTGCGCGTGGCCAGCCGCGCCCGCCCCGACGTGCACGGCATCGACGAACTGCACGCCCTGCTGCCGGACGCCGACGTCGTCGTCCTGGCCACCCCGCTCACCGAGGCCACCCGCGGCCTGCTCGGCGCACCGGAACTCGCCCTGCTGCGCGACGACGCGCTCGTGGTGAACGTGGGCCGCGGGCCCGTCCTGGAAACCCGCGCGCTGCTGGCCGAGAACGGCCGTGTGCGGGCCGCCCTCGACGTCACCGACCCCGAGCCCCTGCCGGGGGACCACCCGCTGTGGAGCGCCTCCGGCGTGTTCATCACCCCGCACGTCGCGGGCGGGGCGGCCGCGTTCTACCCTCGCGCCAGGGCCTTCATGGACGCCCAGCTCGCCCGCTGGGCCGCCGGGGAGGAGCTGGCCAACGTGGTCCGCCCCGGCGCCGCCCGCCGCGGCCGGTAGGCGGCGCCGGAGCCCGAACGAACCCCGTCGGCGCACGGGCGACGCCCCCTGGCGGTCGGGCGGGCGTACCCGCCGGTGCGTGTTATGTCCGACTGTCGGCGGTGAGGGACACACTGGGAGTATGCGGATCGCGGTGGTCGCCGACGGCGAGGGCGGCGGCTGGCTCCAGGAACTGGACGAGGCCCCCGGCCCGGTCCGCCGTGTCGCCGACCTCGCGGCCGCCGTGAGCGAGGCGGAGCACGCCCGTCCCGAACCGCCCCGGTGGGTGTGGTCGGCCAGTGAGGACGTCTACCCCGAGCTCGTCCGCGCCGGGGTGAGGGTCGCGCGCTGCCACGACACCGCCCTGACCGAGGCCCTGCTGCTGGGCTACCACTCCCGCCACGGCGAGGCCTCCTCCCTGGGCGCGGCCTGGGCCCGCCTGCACGGGCTTCCCGTCCCCGACGACCCCGTCCGCCCCCTCGGAGAGGGCACCGCCGCCCAGCCCGCCCTCTTCGAGGCCGACCGCTCCACCCTGCCCCCGGGCACCGACCGCCTCGCCGCCCTGGCCGAGGTCCACGCCGACCAGTTGGACCGCGTCGCCCGGCTCCCCGAGCCCGGACGCATGCGCCTGCTCGCGGCCGTGGAGTCGGCGGGCGGGCTCGCCGCGGCGGAGATGAGCCACGACGGCCTGCCCTGGCGGCCCGACGTCCACGACGAGATCCTCACCGAGCTCCTCGGGCCCCGGCCGCCCTCCGGGCAGCGCCCTCCCGTGCTCGCCGACCTCGCGGCGCGTATCGGCGAGGCCGTCGGCCACGAGGTCAACCCCGACTCTCCCGCGCAGGTCCTCAGGGCGATGGCGTGGATCGGCCACCCCGTCGAGTCCACCCGCTCCTGGGTCCTGGAGAGGGTCGACCACCCCGTCGTCCCGCTCCTGCTGCGCTACAAGGAACTCGCCCGCCTGCACTCGGCCAACGGCTGGTCGTGGCTGGAGACCTGGGTGCGCGAGCGCCCCGGCCCCGACGGCCTGCGCCTGGGCCGCTTCCAGCCCGACTACGTGGTCGGCGGCGTCGTCTCCGGGCGCTGGGCGACCCGGGGCGGGGGCGCCCTCCAGGTCCCCAAGTCGGTCCGGCGGGCGGTCCGGGCCGATCCCGGCTGGGTCCTGGTCCGCGCCGACGCGGGGCAGCTCGAACCCCGTGTGCTCGCCGCGGTCTCCGGGGACGGCGCCCTCGCCGCGGCGGCCGCGGAGGAGGACCTGTACGCCCGCCTGGCGGCGCACGTGGGCGGCGACCGCGAACGCGCCAAGATCGGCATGCTCTCGGCCATGTACGGCCAGACCTCGGGCGACGCCGCGCCCCTGCTGGCCACCATGCGCCGCCTCTACCCGCGCGCCCTGGACTACGTGGACTCCGCCGCGCGCACGGGCGAGGGCGGCGGCGTCGTCCGCTCCTGGCTGGGGCGCACCTCTCCCGCGCCCGGCGCGTGGTCCGCCACCGTCTCCGGCCCCGACGGGGAGCGCCGCCGCCGGGCCCACGGGAGGTTCACCCGCAACTTCGTCGTCCAGGCCACCGCCGCCGAATGGGCCCTGGTCCTGCTCGCCGCGCTGCGCCGGCGCCTGCCGGACATGCCCGAGGGCGCGGGAGTCGTCTTCTTCGTCCACGACGAGGTCGTCCTGCACGTGCCCGCCGACCTGGCCGGGGAGTCGGTGCGCGCGGTCGCCGAGGCCGAGGCCCAGGCCAGCGCGATCCTCTTCGGGGACACCCCGGTGCGATTCCCCCTGTCCCCGGTGGTCACCCAGAACTATGCGTCCTTATGACCGCGAAGTGGACGTCCGGTATCGGACGGCGTGGACTTCTTGCAAAGTCGTCCGTGTACGCCCATTCTTGGACGCGGACAAGTTGTCGACAGGCCGTACGCCACAGGGGTCCTCCCCCGGACCGGACGGCTCACAGAAAGGTGAGTTCCCCCCGTGCGGAGCCGTTTGAGAACATGTGCGGGTACCACCGCGGCCTTCGCCGTGGCCTTCACCGCCTTCGGCGCCACCCCGGCCTGGGCGGATCCCGTGGTCGAGGACCGTCCCCCCGTCAGTGAGCAGTTCGCCCCCGGTTCCCCCAGCGGCACCGACCCCCGCACGCGCGAGAGGGAGGGCGGGGACCGGGCCCCCGACGTCTCCGACGCCGAACTGCGGCGGGACGCCCACGTGGCCCCCTTCCGCGAGGCGCGCAGCGTCGAGTACTTCGCCGTCGCCCCCCGCACCCTGCCCCGGGAGGCCGTCTCGGCGGTCCGCGGGATCGACGGTGTCGAGGGCGTCCTGACCGTCGACGCCGCCCGTGTGGAGATCGAGGGCGAGACCACCTCGGTGCTCGGCGTGAACCCCTCCAACTTCCGCAACCACGCCCCCGAACCCTCCGCCGAGTCCGACAAGATCTGGCAGGGCGTGGCCGAGGGCCACATCGCGCTGTCCAACGACGTCGGTACCGAGCGCGGCCTGGAGGTCGGCAGCGAGGTCACCGTCGCGGGCGGGCGCGGAGAGGTCCCCCTGGAGGTGTGGACGCACGCCACCTCCGGCATCGCCGGGATCGACGCGCTGGTCTCGCGCGAGCGCGCCGCGGAGCTGGGCATGCCCGAGGGCAACGCTTTGGTGGTCTCCGCCCCCGACGCCGACCTGTGGGAGCTGCACGAGGCCCTGACCGAGGCCCTGGGCGAGGACGTCTCCCTCCAGCTCGTCGCCGACGCGCCCGAGCCCCTCGTCAGCGGCGAGGCCGTGGCCCCCTCGGTGGTGGAGCAGGTCATCGCCAACGCCGAGAGCCAGCTCGGCGTCCCCTACGTCTGGGGCGGTGAGACCCCCGAGGGGGGATTCGACTGCTCGGGCCTGCTCCAGTGGGCCTTCCACGAGGCGGGGGTGTCCATCCCCAGGGTCACCCACGACCAGTGGAACGCCGGCCGGCGCGTGGAGTTCGACGACATCCAGCGCGGTGACCTGCTGTTCTGGCGTACGGACCCCACCGCGCCCGACTACATCTCCCACGTGGCCATCTACCTGGGCGACGGCATGATGCTGGAGGCGCCGCGGACCGGGCTGAACGTGCGCGTCACCCCGGTGCGGACCAGCAACTACGCGGGAGCCGTGCGCGTCAACACCTGACGCGGCCCCTGCCCCCGACACCCCCTCCGGCCGCCGTGCCGGTCGGGGTGTACTTCTGTGCGGAAAAAGGAACGCGGTATCCGTGCGCACAACGTACTCAAAAGGATTGTGCCCCGCACAATCGCACCCAAGAAGCTTTAGCCAAATCAAATGGACGGCACGGAGATAAACGGGGAAAGAGAGTGGGCCGTGGTGTCACCGCGCCGGTGACACCACGGCCCACTCGTTTCTCCTTGCCCGAAAAACCCAGCCGGGAGGGGAAGGCAGGTCTCAGGCAGGAGGGGGAAACAGGGTCGTCACTGAGGGAGGGGGAGACAGCGTACGAACCCTGATGTGATGGTATTGAGTTCTGACGGAACGCGATCGGGGGCTTTCCCGGAGTGCCGTCGCACAGGGTCTACATAAGCAGTGACCGGGCGATTTGGCAAGAGGCCAGACCAAGGCAGGTAAGCGCTCTCAAACCTCCTGTGCCACCCATACCGACCAATACCGTCCCGATTTCCGTGCCGCTTCGTCTTCTTCCAGGTCAGCGCCCGGCGGCGTACCCCTGTACGCCCCGGGCGTCGGCGGCGGCGCGCAGCTCGCCGGACTCCGGGTCGCGTGCCACGGCGGCCAGGCGCCCCAGGGCCCAGTCCTCGACGACCTCCACCCGGTGGCCCCGTCCACGCAGCGCGTCGATGACCCCCTCTCCCACGCGCGGCTCCACGACCAGGCCGCCCGGAACCGTCTCCCTGGGGTGGAACGAGCTGGGGAAGGCGGTGGTGTGGAACATCGGCGTGTCCAGGGCCTCCTGGAGGTCCTCCACCCCGTTGAGGATCCTCAGCAGGGCGGTGAACGTCCACTGGTCCTGCTGGTCGCCGCCCGGGGTGCCGATCGCCAGGACCGCCTGGCCGTCCTCGCGGGTGACCAGGGTGGGGGACAGGGTGGTGCGGGGCCGTTTGCGGGGCGCCAGCGCGTTGGGCGAGGCGGGGTCGAGCCAGAACATCTGGGCCCGTGTGCCCAGGGGGAAGCCGAGTCCGGGGATGAGCGGGGAGCTGCTGAGCCAGCCGCCGCTGGGCGTGGCCGAGACCATGTTGCCCCGGGCGTCCACCACGTCCACGTGGCAGGTGTCCCCGCGCAGTTCGGCGGGCCCGGAGCCGGCCGCGTCGCGCACCGTGGGCTCACCGGTGGTGCGGTCCGCGGGGGTCTGGCCCGGCACGTACAGCGGTGGTTCGAAGGGCGAACGCGTGCCGACGCGGCCCGGGCGCTGCTCCATGCTGGCGCGGCCGTCGTCGACCAGGGCGGCGCGGCGGGCGGCGTAGTCGGCGCCGAGCAGCTCCTTGAGGGGGACGTCGACGAAGTCGGGGTCGCCGTACCAGGCCTCGCGGTCGGCGAAGGCGAGCTTGGCGGCCTCGGTCACCCGGTGCACGAAGTCGGCGCCGACCCCGTCGAGGACGTCGCGGCCGGTGCCGAGCGCCTCGGCGACGCGCAACTGCTGGAGCATGGTGGGCCCCTGCCCCCACGGGCCGGTCTTGTGCACGGTGTGGGAGCCGTGGGGGACGCTGACGGTGTCCTCGTAGGTGGCGCTCCAGTCGGCCATGTCCTGGGCGGTGAGCAGGGCCCGCTGGGGCTCCCCGGATCCGTCGGGGACGGGGGAGGACAGGAACGCCCCGACCGCCTCGGCGACGAAGCCCCGTGACCAGGACCGGCGCGCGGCCTCGATCTGCGCCTCGCGGCCGCCTCCGGCGCTCTCGGCCTCGGCGACGACGCGCCGGTAGGTGGCGGCCAGGGCCGGGTTGCGCAGCCGGGAGCCGGGTCTGGGCGCGGTGCCGTGGGGGAGGTAGACGGCGGCGGAGCCGGTCCAGTGGCGGGAGAAGACGGGGGCGAGGGCCTCGACGGCGGCGGCGATCCGGTCCAGGACGGGGTAGCCGCGCTCGGCGAGCCCGATGGCGTGGTCGAGCACGTCGCGAACGGTCATGGTGCCGTGGTCGCGCAGGAGCAGCATCCAGGCGTCGAAGGAGCCGGGAACGGTGGCGGCGAGCACGCCGCTGCCCGGGACGCGGTCCATGCCCGCGTAGGCGTCGATGGTCGCGGCCGCGGGGGAGACGCCCTGCCCGCACAGGACCCGGGGAGCGCTCCCGGCGGCCTGGAAGACGACGGGGACCTCGCCGCCGGGTCCGTTGAGGTGGGGTTCGACCACCTGGAGGGTGAAGCCGGCCCCGACGGCGGCGTCGAAGGCGTTGCCGCCGCGTTCGAGCAGGGACATGCCGGTGGCGCTGGCCAGCCAGTGGGTGGAGGCGACCATGCCGAAATCGCCGCGGAGCTGGGGCCGGGTGGTGAAACCGGGCATCTGGGCGGGTCCTCCTCGGGTGTGGGGGATGGCGGGGTCGCCACCGCGGTCCGGGTCGGGTGTGCCCGGGTGGGGGCTTCGCGACCGGAGGGTGACTGTGGTCACCGGCCTCGGACCTGAGGCGACGGTACATCATGGATTGTTCCCCTGAGTGGCCCGGTGTCCGGGTTCTCCACGGCCCCGGTTCCGCACAGGAGGAACCCGGGGCCAACATCCGTGTCCGGCCCCGGGTTCCTTGTGCGCTTCGCCCGGTGCTCCCGGCGGCCGCGTTCCGCGTGCGGTGCCCGCTCGCACCGCCCCGCCCGGCGGGCCCCGAGCCCGCCGCCTCGTGTCCCAGCGCGCCTCAGGGCGGCTCAGGGTGACTCAGGGCGCCTCAGGAGTTCTCGCCCGGGAAGCTCCACGGCACGGAGTCCCACAGCTCCTGCCACTCCTCGGCGCCGATCGGCTCGACGGTCCGGGTGGAGCCGGCCTCGTACTGTTCGGCCTCCTGGACGAGCTCGGCGATCAGCGGGGAGAGGTCGAAGATGATCTCCTCCACCTCGGCGCGCGTCAGGCTCAGGTCCTGGGCGCAGGCGCTGACCGCGCCGGTCTTGTCGCCCTCGTCGCCGTAGTGCCAGACGGTGGCCAGCAGGCGGTCGAGCTCGGCGGCGCCGAGCTGCTCCCCGGCCAGGACCCGCTCGACGAACTCCCCGCTGGAGGGGGTCATCCCGGCCTGGACCAGGTCGGTCTCGCCGGTCTCGAAGTCCACGAACCGGCCGATGACGCACTCCTTGACCTGGGGGACCCTGACGCCCTCGTGCTGTGCGCCCTCCTCGGTAGGAACCTCCTCGGCGGGGGTCCCCTCCTGCGTGCCCTCCTCGGTCGGCGTGCCCTGCCCGGTGGAGGTCTCCCCGGTCGGAGCCTCGTCCTGCCCGGCCGGAGCCTCCTCGGCGGGGGCCCCCTCCTGCGTGCCCTCCTCGGCCGGGGCTTCTTCGGCCGGGGACTCCTCCTGCCCGGCGGGGCTCTCGGGAGCACCGGACGCCTCGGGGCTCTCGGGAGCCTGCGGAGCGTCGGACGGCCGCGGGTCCGCGGGCCGCCCGACCGGAGCGGTGCCCGCGACGCCCACCGGAGTGCCGTCCGCGACCTCGTCGACGGGGGCCGCTCCCACGGCGGGGGGACCGGCGGGCTCCTGCGCGCCCTCGGTCTCCGTCGCCTGCTCCCCGGGCACGGGCCTGTCCTGGCCGCGCTCCTCGGCCGCGGGCTCCTCTGCCGGAGCCCCCTCGCCGGCGCCCTCCTCCGCGGGCTTCTCGGGGGAGGACTCCAGCGGGACCACGGACTCCGCCATCCTGACCAGCTCGCCGCTGTCCCACCGGTCCGGCTGCAGGTGCACGGCGATGGCCACACCGGGCCTCTCCAGCCAGAACAGGTCACCGGTCTCCTGTGACAGGTAGGACTCGTGCTCCAGGGCCTCGTTCCGGTCCATGCGGTGCAGCGACCCCTCGGGCAGGTGCCCGTACCGGATCGACCGGAGGTCCTCAAGGCTCTGGAAGCGCTCCGAGCGCAGCACGGCCACCCGTGCGAGCATCCGGTCGGGCCCCTGCGTCCAGGAGATCTGCGACTGCCTGTTGCCCCTGCGGTCCGTGATGGAGGAGGCGTTGATCCCGTACCCCTCCAGGTCCTCGGGCAGGTAACCGATCTCGTAGCCGTCGAGGCTGTACGAGGAGACGCTCTGGCTCACCACCGGCCAGTCCAGCGCCCGTGTGCCCTTCTCGTCGGCCGCCGCCCCCGGGAGCCCGGCCAATCCCGACGACGCGATCGTGGCGGCGCCGAACAGCGCGACCCACCCTTTGTGGTGCTTGCGCATGAGACTTCCTTCCCATCGACTACTCCTAGTGATGGTCGCAGGCTCTCCGTAATCAACAAGAGGCTGCGGAGTCAAGGAACGCACATGAAGTGACCAAATGGATGCATTAAGTGAGAATTTCGTCGAACTAGTGCAGTACCCACCAGATGATGGGCGGCGGATCACCGGCCGCTCCGCGCGTGGTAACCGGGTGGTCACCATACGCACTCAGTCTGGGGGCAGTCGCCCAGTTCACGCGCACTTGGGAGGTCCGGTGCAGCGCATCGGGATCGTCGTCGCAGCCGTATCGTTCATCATCGCCACCAGCGCGAGCGCAGCGTCCGCAGCAGAGGCCTCCGAGTCCTCGGAGCCGCGCCGCGAGAGACCCGTGTCCATCGAGTACGCGCCCTCGAAGCGGTCACCGACGGTGGTCGCCCACAGGGGAGCGTCCGGCCACGCGCCCGAGAACACCCTGGTCGCCCTCGACACGGCACACGAACTCGGAGCCGAGGCCGTCGAGGTCGACGTCCAGCGCACGCGGGACGGTGTCCTCGTCCTGGTCCACGACACCACCCTGGAGCGCACCACCGACGTCGAGGACGTCTTCCCCGACCGCAGCCCCTACAACGTCGGCGACTTCACCATGGCGGAGATCCGCGAGCTCGACGCCGGATCGTGGTTCGACTCCTCCTTCGAGGGCGAGGAGGTCCCCACCTTCGCGGAGGCGCTCGACCGGATGGAGAAGCTGGACCTCGACCTCTTCCTGGAGGTCAAGTCACCCGAGCTCTACCCCGGCGTGGAGAAGGAGATCGCCGCCGAGTTCGGCGGACGCGACGGCTGGCTGAAGGACGGGTCCTCCCGGGGGACCCCGCGCCTCGTCGTGCAGAGCTTCGACTGGGAGTCGGTGCGCCGGTCCAAGGAACTGATGCCGTCCGTGCCGCACGCCCTGCTCGGCCGGGTCCCCGAGAGCCGGATCCCGGATTTCACCTGGGCGCAGATGATCAACCCCAACCACACCACCATCGACTCCGCCTACGTCGAGCGGGTGCACGACGCGGGGCTGGAGATCATGCCCTACACCATCAACGAACGGTCCCGTATGGACGCGGTCCTCAAGTGGCGGGTCGACGGGTTCATCACCGACTTCCCCGAGATCGGGCTGAAGGCCGTCGCCGCCCAACGCGAGGAGTCCCGGCCCACCGTCAGGATCGTCAAGCCGCCCCTGTCCCTGTTCCGCTGACGGCGCTCCGGCCGCCTCCGCCACCGACCGCGCTCTGGCCACTGGTCCGTACCGGTGGGATGATCGGTCCGGACCACATTGGGGCCCCGCCCCGGGAGGACGCCGAGCAGGCACTCCCGGGCGGGGCCGCGGGCACACAGGAGGCGTACCCCACGTGAGCGACCGGCTGACCGTCCCCCGAGAGCACGTCGACTGGCGCACCAAGGGCCTGTGGTGGACGGACGAACCGATCACCCTGGAGGAGTTCGCGGCCCGCCGCGACCACCTGTTCACCGGTCCGTTCACCTGGCCGCTGATGGTGCTTCGGGCCTCCGCCCTGGAGCGCAACATCGCCGCGCTCTCCGAGTTCACCGGGCGCCACCGCCTGCTGTTCGCCCCCCACGGCAAGACCTCCATGGCCCCGGCCCTCATCCAGCGCCAGCTGGACGCGGGCGCCTGGGGTGTCACCGCCGCCACCGCCAACCAGGTCCTGGACTTTCGCCGGTTCGGCGTGCGCCGGATCCTGCTCGCCAACGAGCTGCTGGACGGCCGGGTACTGAGCTGGGCGGTCGCCGAGCTCGACCGGGACCCCGACTTCGAGTTCCTGTTCTACGCCGACTCCGCCGAGGGGGTCGCGGTCGCGGCGCGCGCCGCGACCGGCCGGCCCGGCGGCCGCCCCCTGCGGGTGATGGTCGAACGCGGGGTCCCCGGCGGGCGCACCGGCTGCCGCACCCGTGAACAGGTGCTCGCGGTGGCCCGTGCCGTGGCCGAAGCGCCCGGCCTGGAACCGGCCGGGGTCGCGGGCTACGAGGGTCCGCTCGGCGGGGCCGACGCCGTCCGCGGATTCCTGCGCGAGCTGCTGGGGGACGCCGAGGCCCTGGCCGCCGGGTGCGGGGTGGACCGGCCGGTGCTGTCGGTGGGCGGCAGCGCGTGGTTCGACCTGGTCGCCGAGGAGGTCGGCGGCCGCGGGGACGTCGTCCCGATCCTGCGCAGCGGCGCCTACGTGGCCCACGACGACGGCCTGTACCGGCGCACGACCCCCTACCGCCGCCTGCCGGAGGGGCCCGGGGCCCTGTCCGGGGCCCTGGAGCTGTGGGCGCAGGTCACCTCCGTCCCCGAGGAAGGCCTGGCGATCGCCGGCCTGGGCCGCCGTGAGGCCAATCACGACCAGGGGTTCCCGGTCCCGCGACGGATCCGTCGCGCGGACGGGAGCACCGTGGCGGCACGGGGCCTGGAGGTGACCGACCTCAACGACCACCACGCCTACCTGAGCGTGCCGCCGGGGCTGGAGGTCGGCCCCGGCGACCTGGTCTCCTTCGGGATCTCGCATCCGTGCACGGCGTTCGACCGCTGGAGGGTCATCCCGGTGGTGGACGACCGGGACACCGTGGTGGACGCGGTGGCCACCTACTTCTGAGGCCGCTCCCGCTCCGGGGGCCTCAGCCCCAGCCCACGACGCCCGGACGGGTGTGCCACGGGCGCGGCCCCTCCAGCGGGCGGTACTCCACCCCGGCCGCGTCGAGCCGCTCCAGGTGCCGCCTCAGCCGCGGCTCGAACTCGGCGTAGTCGCGCTCTCCGGCGGACCACACCTGCTCGGCGAACGCCGACAGCCTCGGGAAGACCATGTAGTCCAGCCTGCGCGGCGTGTCGATGTGCTCGGTCCACACGTTCACCTGCGCGCCCAGGACGTGCCGGGCCTCCTCCTCGGTGAGGCCGGAGGGCACCGGCTCGGCCAGGTAGACGTCCTCGGTCCGCAGCAGTGTGCCCACCTTGACCGGCTCGTCGTGGGAGTCCGACTGCCTGTAGTCCAGGTAGGAGGTGCGGGTGGGGCTCATGACCACGTCGTGTCCGGCGCGGGCGGCGGCGACACCGCCCTCCTCGCCGCGCCACGACATCACGGTCGCCCCGGGCGCGACTCCCCCCTCCAGGATCTCGTCCCAGCCCACCAGGCGGCGCCCGCGCGAGGCCAGGTGCTCGTCCAGTTGACGGATGAACCAGCTCTGCAGCTCGTCCTCGTCGGCCAGCCCCTCCTCCTTGATCCGCCTCTGCGCGGACTCGCTCGCCCTCCACTGCTCCTTGGGGCACTCGTCGCCGCCCACGTGGACGTAGGTGCTCGGGAACAGCTCCATCAGCTCGTCGAAGACGTTGCGGTAGAACTCCAGGACCTCGTCGGTCACCGCGAGCACCTCCTCGAAGATGCCCCACTGGGTCCCCACCGGGATCCGTCCGCTCTCGCCCAGCTCGGGGTAGGCGTGGATGGCGGCCTGGGAGTGGCCGGGCACGTCGATCTCGGGGACGACCGCCACGTGCCGGGCGTCGGCGTAGGCGACGATCTCGCGGATGTCGTCCTGGGTGAAGAAGCCGCCGTGCGGTCGGTTGTCGAACACGGGCGGCCTGCCGGCGCCCAGTTGGCTCTCGGACCGCCAGGAGGCGTCCTCGGTCAGCTTCGGGTAGCGGCGGATCTCCACGCGCCATCCCTGGTCGTCGGTCAGGTGCAGGTGCAGCACGTTGAGCTTGTGCATGGCCATCAGGTCGATGAACCGCAGCACCTCGCGCTTGGGAACGAAGTGGCGGGCCACGTCCAGCATCACGCCCCGCCAGCGAAAGCGCGGCGCGTCGGTGACGCTCACCGCGGGCAGGGACCACGCGGCGCCGCCCAGCGGGGCGTCGCGGTAGGCGTCGGCGGGAAGCAGTTGGCGGAGGGTCTGCGCACCGTAGAACACCCCGGCGGGGTCGTTGCCGACGATGATGGCGCCCTCGCCGTCCACGATCAGCCGGTAGCCCTCGCGGCCCAGGCCCGCGTCGGCGTCCACGCTCAGCCGGATCTGGGCGCTGGCCTCCTCACCGGTGGCCAGGGACAGCCCGGTCGCCGCCCCGAGTTCACGCTGGATCCACGTGAGCGTGCCCCGGGCTTCGGGGTCGGCGGAGACCCTGGTCGACGACGTGAGGGTGAGTCCCTCGGTGTCGCCCCCGACCGCCGTGGCGGGACGGGGAATGACGGGACGGCTGGGGAAGGGGGAGGTGTCAAGCACGGGGAACCGCTCCTATCCGGTCTAGACCAATACCGGACATAGTGTCATGAGCTCTCACGGAGGCACACCCCCGGAGGCCTTCGGCCCGTCCGGATCGGGGCGGCCCCCTGTCCGCTTCCGCCCTGGTCCGCTCACGTCGGCGGGCGCCGCCGCGGGCGCGTGTTACAAATCCGCTCCCTCGGGGAGGCGAGGGAGAGCGGCGGTGGTCGGCCCCGGAACGGGGTGGGGTGAGCACCACCTCCGGACGGGGGCTGTCGTTATCGCCGCGGCACGGTGCCCGTCCGTACCGTTGTGGCCAAATCCGCGGCCGGGTGCGCGCGGACCGGAATCGAGCGTCGGAGGACACGGTGCAGAGGATGCGGGGGAGGCCCCGGGGGTCCACGGGGCGGTGGCGCTGATGCTGCTGCCGGTCCTGATCGCCGTGGCGGGGGCGTTCACCCTGGCGCTCGGCTCCGCTCTCCAGGAACGCGACGCCATCCGTGCCCCGGGCCACCAGGTGGCGCGTGGGGGCTTCCTGCTGCACCTGCTCCGCCAGCCCCGCTGGATGGTCGGCAGCGCCGCGGCGGTCCTGGGGTCGCTCCTGCACCTGGCCGCCCTCAGCAGCGCTCCGCTGACCATCATCCAGCCGATCGGTGTGACGGGCCTGCTCTTCGCCATCGTGCTGTCGGCCGTGTTCAACGGCCGACGGGTCGGCCCCTCCCAGATCATCGCCGGGACCGCCGTCATGGCGGGCCTCGTCGGAGTGCTCTCACTGTTCCCGCACGCGGCCGAGACCCCCACCATGACCACGGGCGTGGCGCTGGTCCTCACCGGGACCGCCCTCGGCGCCGGGGTCCTCGTCCACGTCACCGCGCACTGGATGAACAGCTCGGCCCGGGCCATCCTGCTCGCCCTGGCGGGCGGGGCGGCCATGGGCACCACGTCGGGGCTGGCGCGGGTCATCACCGCCAACGCCCACACGGACTGGACCAGCGTCATCGGCTGGCTGACCCCGCTCGCCCTGGTGACCGGGGTCTTCGGCGCCCTGCTGATGCAGAACGCCTACCGGACCGGGCACTTCTCGGCCGCCTACGCGACCCTCCTGATCACCGACCCGGTGGTCGGCGTGGCCATCGGGGCACTGCTCCTCGGGGAGGGTGCGCCGAGGACCCTGCCCGCCCAGCTTGGCGCGCTGGCCTTCACGGTCCTGGCGGTCGCCGGGACCATCGCGCTGGCGCAGGTGCGCCACCGCAACCCCGAGGCCCCGCGGGGCCCCGGGTCCACCGGAACCAGCCCCAATGCCCCCACACGTTGAACGAAGGAGTTCCACCATGGCTCAGTTCGACCGTCCGCTGCGCGTCCTGATCGCCACCGACACCTACCCGCCCGACGTCAACGGTGCCGGATACTTCACCCACCGCCTGGCCGAGGGGCTGGCGCGGCGGGGGCACCGCGTCCACGTGGTGTGCCCCTCCGAGCGGGGCGAGCCGTACGTGACGGTCAACGGCGAGGTGACCGAGCACCGGATGCCCTCGGCCCCCATACCCTTCCAGCCCAGCATGCGCGCCGCCCTCCCGCTGGGGCTGGGCGGGCACCTCGCCAGGATCGTGCAGCGGATGGACCCGGACGTCGTACACGCGCAGAGCCACTTCCCGGTCAGCCGGGCGGCGCTGCGCAAGGGCCGGGCGGCAGGTATCCCGGTGGTGCTGACCAACCACTTCATGCCGGACAACCTGTACGCGCACGCACGGGTGCCCGCTCCGATGCGGGAGGCGGCGGGGACACTGGCCTGGAGGGACATGATCCGGGTGGCCGGCGAGGCCGACTACGTGACCACGCCGACGCCGCGCGCGGCACGGCTGCTGCGGGAGAAGGGGTTCGCCCGTACGGTCGAGGACATCTCGTGCGGGATCGACCTGGAGCGGTTCCGTCCCCGGGCCGGGGACCGGGCGGCGGCGCGCCGGAGGTTCGGCCTGCCCGACCGGGACACGATCGTGTTCGTGGGACGGCTGGACGAGGAGAAGCGGATCGTCGACACGATCCGGGCGCTGGCCAGGATCGTGCCGGAGCGGGACGCCCAGCTGGCCCTGGCGGGGACCGGTCAGCGCGAGGAGGAGCTGCGCGCGCTGGCGGCGGAGCTGGGGGTGGCCGACCGGGTGTTCTTCCTGGGGTTCGTGCCCGACGAGGACCTGCCGCTGGTGTACGCGGCGGGGGACGCCTTCGCCATCGCCGGCGTGGCCGAGCTACAGAGCATCGCCACCCTTGAGGCGATGTCCACCGGTCTGCCGGTGGTGGCCGCCGACGCGATGGCGCTGCCGCACCTGGTGGAGGAGGGGCGCAACGGGTTCCTCTTCCCGCCCGGAGACGACGCGCGCCTGGCGGACCGGCTGCTCACCGTGCTCGGTCCGGAGAGGGACCGGCTCGCCATGGGCGCCGCCAGCCGGGAGATCGCGCTGCGGCACGACCACCGGCGGTCGCTGGAGCGGTTCGAGGACACCTACAGGCGGCTGCGGGGAGCACCACCGGTGCCGCTGTGGGTCGAGAGGGCGGTCGCCGAGAGGGCGGTCGCGGTGTGACCCGAGGGCGCGGGGCCGGGGCGGGAAGGCCCGGGACGCTCCGGGAGGGGGCCGGGTCCGGTGCCGGGGAGGAGCCGGGGGCCGCGGGCGCGGGGCCGGATGCCCGAACGTGCCGGGTGACGGATGGGGATCCTGTCGCCTCCCGGGCACGGTGGCGTGTTGACCGTGGCATGAGGCGACGGATACCCGGGTCGCCCCGGCCGCCGGATGCGGCCGGTGCCTCGGGAAAGCCCTGTGTGCGCCCCGTGTGCCGTGGGGCGGGGGTCGCCGCGGGGGCGTTCCGCGGCGGGTCACCGCCCCCTTGTTATGTCTGGAATGTGCTGTTTATAGGCATTTGCTACCTTTGCCACTTTCCGTATTCTTTGCGTAGCGACCTGTGATGTTGTCCCGCTGCGGGAAACACCAGATGTTGTGTGGTTCGAAGGCATCAGTGCACAGTCCGGCCGACGCTGGATCGCCCGTGGCGGCAACGCCGCCGAAGGCCTCACCGAACGGCTCGTCAGCGCCGAACGTGAGGCGGGGTTCCATGAGCGCGACATGTCGGTGTTCGAACGTGAGCGCATCGACCTGGAACACCGGGTGAACCGGATGGAAGCTGAGCTGGAGGCACTGCGAAGAAGGAGACTGGAAGCCTACGCACGATGGTGGAACGCCCGGGACGACCGTGACCGGGCACGCCATGTCTGTCGCAGACTGCGCCGCCGGATCGACCGGACGCGTCGCAGGGAAAGCCAAGGGTGAGCGGTGCGCGAGCGCCGAACGACCGGAGACCGTCACACAACCGAACACGACACGACCGACGCGCGGCCGCCAGGAGCGGGCCGCGCGTCCTCGTCCGCACCCGCCGGGCGATCCCGCTCCCGGCGTCACCGCCGGCGGTCGGGAGTGCCGCTGGGAGCAGGACCGCCGCGGGTCAGGCGAGCGCGGTCTCGCTGATCTCCTCGCCCACCTGCCGTGCGGCGTCGCGCAGGGCGGCCAGGGTCACCTGCACCGCCGGACGGCGCGCGGTCACCGAGCGCACCACCGCGTACACGTCCCGCTCGGGCGCGGCGGGGGGCAGGCCGCGGTAGACCAGTCCCGCCGGCCCTCCCGCCATCGCCAGGGCCGGGACCGCGGCGATCCCGATCCCGCGCGAGACCAGGCTCAGAACCGTCCCCAGCCCCTCGAACTCCCAGGCCGAGGAGGGCAGGCCGCCCACCTCGGCCAGGAGCCGGTCCATGCCGTAGCGCGAGCGCTCGCTCTCGGGCGTCACGATCCACGACTCGCTCAGCAGCGTCTCCAGCACCACGGGTGTGGAGGGATCGGCCAGCGGATGGTCCTCGGGTACCGCCAGCACCATCGGGTCGCGCATCAGGTGGATGTGCCGCAGCCCGATGTCCGGGCCGCGCCCGGGGTGCTGCCGGGCCCAGTCGTCGACCAGCGCGATGTCCACCTCCCGTGAGCGCACCTGCTGGGTCCCCGTCGCCAGCAGGGTCTGACGCAGCAGCAGCTGCATCCCCTCGTGCCGGCGCAGCCGCGGCACGAGCAGGGGCGCGAAGGCCACGGCGGCGGTCGGGAACGCCGTGACGGTGACCACGCCGAGGGCGAGGTCGGACTGCTCGGCGATCACCGACTCGGTCGCCTCCACCAGCGCCAGGATGTCCTCGGCCTGGGCCACCAGGAGCCGTCCGGCGTCGGTCAGCTCCGCGCCCCGGGCGGACCGGTCCAACAGCGCCACACCCGTCTCCCTCTCCAGCGTGGCCAGCTGCTGGGAGACCGCCGAGGGCGTGTAGCCCAGGGCGTTCGCGGTGGCCACGATCGTGCCCCGGGCGCTGAACTCGCGGAGGATCTGGAGGCGGCGAAGATTGAGCATAAGAAGATCTTACGCTCAGCATCGTAAAGACGCGCTTGTACTGATGCCCGGAACTGGGCAGTGTGGGGGTGACAGGCCGACACCCATGGTGTGACCACGCATTACACGACAAGTCGGAGATGAGTCACCGATGACCGTCACTGTGTCCGCGACCCTCGCCGTCAACGAAGCCCTCGCCGAGAAGCGCCGCCAGGGGGTGCGCGTGCTTCCCCTGGGCTTCGGTGAGGCCGGGCTCCCGGTGCACCCGGTCATGAGAGACCAGCTCACCGCGGCGAACGGTGCGAACGCCTACGGCCCGGTCGCCGGGTCGGAGGCGCTGCGCGAGGCCGCCGCCGGGTACTGGGAGCGCCGCGGTCTGCCCACCGACCCCGCGCAGGTCATCGCCGGCCCCGGCAGCAAGCCGCTCCTGTACAGCCTCCTGCTGGAGATCGGCGGCGACACCGCGATCGCCGCGCCCAGCTGGGTCAGCTACGCGGCGCAGAGCCGCCTGGTGGGCCAGCGGCCCGTCATGGTCCCCACGACCACCGGGCAGGGCGGCGTACCCCAGCCCGACCTGCTGCACGCCGCCGTCACCGACGCCCGGGAGCAGGGCCGCACGGTCAACGCCGTCATCGTCACCCTGCCCGACAACCCGACCGGCACCGTGGCCGACGCCGACACCGTCCGCCGCGTGTGCGAGGTGGCCCGTGAACTCGACCTGGTGATCGTCTCCGACGAGATCTACCGCGACCTCGTCCACCCCGGGGCCCCCGGCGAGGAACCCGTGGAGGTCCACGGTCCGGCCGAGTTCGCGCCCGAGCGCACCGTCGTCTCCACCGGCCTGAGCAAGAACCTGGCCCTGGGCGGCTGGCGGATCGGCGTCGTGCGCCTGCCCGACTCCGAGATCGGCCAACGCCTGCGCGGCGGACTGCTCGGCGTGGCCAGCGAGATCTGGTCGAGCCCGTCCGCCCCCGTCCAGGAGGCCGCCGCGTACGCCTTCACCGAGCCCGCCGAACTCCGGGACCACGTCGACCGCAGCCGCCGCCTGCACGGCATCGTCGCCGGCGCGGTCACCGATGCGTTCACCCGGGCGGGCGCGGCCGTCTCCGCGCCCCGGGCGGCGTTCTACCTCTACCCCGACCTCGAACCGGCCCGCGGCCAGCTGGCCGACCGGTACGGCGTGACCACCGGCCCGGAGCTGACCGGGCTGCTGCTGGAGCGCTTCGGGATGGGCGTGCTGCCCGCCGCCGAGTTCGGAGAGGGCTCCGGTGCCCTGCGCATGCGGGTCGCCACCAGCATGCTCTACGGCGACACCGAGGAACGCCGCTACACCGCCCTGGCGGCCACCGACCCGCTGGCGCTGCCGTGGATCCGCGCCCACCTGGACCGTCTCGCCGAGGTCCTGGACGAACTGCTGGCCGAGGCGCCCGACCCCGCCCTCTCACGGCCCCGGGCCCCCGCTCCGCAGACGGTCAGCTAGATTCGCGTCCGCCCCGTGAAGGGGGCGGGGTGGACGTGCGCTCTTCCGGCCTCCCCCGGCCGCTCCTTCCGGGGGAGGCCGGAACCATGTCCGCCCCGGTGCCGCGCTCGGCCAGTTCCCGGCTGGGAGCGATCACCGCGCGGTAGTGGTCGAGCAGCTGCTCACCGACCGCCTCCCACGTACGGTGCTCCACCGAGGGGCGGGTCCCCGCGGCCATCCGCCGCCGCACCTCGCGGTTGTGCGCCAGCCGTCCCACCGCCACCCGCAGCTCGCGTACCGAGTCCGGGGCGTACAGCAGCCCGTTGTGCTCGGGAACCACCAGGTCCAGCGGCCCGCCCGCGGCCGGAGCCACCACCGGGACCCCCGAGGCCAGGGCCTCCTGGACGGACTGGCAGAAGGTCTCGTCGGCGCCGGTGTGCACGAACACGTCCATGGACGCGTACAGGCGGGCCAGGTCCCCGCCGGTGCGCTGACCGGTGAACACCGCGTCGGGCAGGCGCCGCCGCAGACGGGCGCGCTCGGGACCGTCACCCACCACGACCAGCCTGATGCCGCGCAGCCGCGCCACGTGCGCCAGCAGGTCCACCCGCTTGTCCCTGGCCAGCCGTCCCACATAACCCACGATCGCCTCCCCGTTCGGAGCGAGCCGGCGCCGCAGCTCCCCGTCGCGGCGTGCGGGATCGAAGAGGCGGGTGTCCACCCCGCGCCGCCACAGGTCCAGCCGCGGGAACCCCCGGGCGGACAGCGCCTCCATGGTGGCCGAGGACGGCACCAGCGTGCGGTCCACGGCCGCGTGGGTGCGCCGCAGCAGCGACCAGAGGGCCTCCCCGCCGGGCACGCGGTGGCGACCGGCGAAACCCGGCAGGTCGGTCTGGAACACGGCCACGGTCGGCAGCGCCCACCTGCGTGCGGTCTCCACGGCCGCCGAGCCGAACAGGGCGGGCGAGGCCAGGTGCAGGACGTCGGGGGAGAAGGAGCGGATCGCCGCGGTCATCGTGCGCCGGGCGGGCAGCCCCACGGGGAAGTCCCGGTAGAAGGGCAGGGGCATGGAGGGCATGCGGACCACAGGGAAGCCCGCGTAGGAGGAGGGGCCGGGTCCGGGGGCCAGCACCAGGACCTCGTGGCCCCGTGCGGCCAGCAGATCGACGACACGACACACGGAGTTGGTCACCCCGTTGACCTGCGGAAGGAAGGATTCTGTCACGATGGCCACGCGGAGTGGTCCGCGCGTCTCGGTCGGGGACATGCGAGTGGCTCCCAACGCCGGGGGGACGGCTGCCTCCGACGTTAGGCTCGGGGGGTGAATCCCGGTCGGGGCGTGGGAGAACCGCGTCCGAAGACCGGGCGTGGACCGACCGAGCGGGCGGTGACGGCGCTCCGGCGCCAGTGTTGCCGCCGGGTGATCCGCCGATGGCTATGATCGGCTGACGCAATCGACGTGCTCTCTAAGGAGTCATACGGTGACCCTCACCGAATGGGCGGAAGTGGTCAGAAGAGAACTGGATCTGACCGGTACGGAGCCGTTCCGGAAAGCGGACGTCGATCGGGTCCTGGACCTGGCGAGGGACGCCGCCCACTCCGTGGCCCGGCCCGCGGCGCCCCTGACCACCTATCTCCTCGGCGTGGCGGTGGGGCGGGGAGCGGACCCCGACGAGGCCGCGGCCGTCCTCAGCAGGCTCGCCCTGGCCCAGGACGACGAGGGCGGTGTCTGAGCGCGCGCACGCGGGAGAAGACGCGTGCGCACACGAAGAAACCGGCATGTGGAACAGGCGTGATTCGTTCGTTACGCGTCGGTGCGATTCTTTGCCGGTATCGCCAGGCCTCCACCAGTGCCGACGCGATCGCAAGGGTGCCCGAACTCCCCGCACCGAGACACCGGCGGCCCCGTCCCCACCCACTCACCGATAGGGAGATCCCCTGTGGACCAACTCCTCGAAATGGCTGGCATCGTCAGCAGCATCATCTGGGGACCCTTCGTCCTCATCCCGCTGCTGGCCGGTGTCGGGCTGTTCCTCACGATCCGACTGCGCCTGCTCCAGCTCTTCCGCCTGCCGCACGCGCTGTGGCTCGCCTTCGTCCGCCGGAAGGAGGACGAGTCCGTCGAGGGCGACATCTCCCACTACCAGGCCCTGAGCACCGCCCTCGCCGCCACCGTCGGCGTCGGCAACATCGGTGGTGCCGCGCTCGCCATCGGCACGGGCGGCCCCGGCGCGCTGTTCTGGATGTGGATCGTCGCCCTTCTCGGCATGGCCACCAAGTACAGCGAGGCCCTCCTGGGCGTGAAGTTCCGCCGCACCAACGACAGGGGCGAGCAGAGCGGCGGACCGATGTACTACCTCAAGTACGGGATCCGCGGCGGTCTGGGCACCACCCTGGGCGTGGCCTTCGCGGTCTTCGGCTCCATCGCCGCCTTCGGTATCGGCAACGGCACGCAGTCCAACACCGTCTCCCAGCAGATCACCAGCGTCACCCCGCTCGCCCCGTGGATGGTCGGCCTGATCCTGATGCTGCTCGCGGGAGCCGTCATCCTCGGCGGTATCAAGAGCATCGGCCGGGTCGCCTCCGCGCTCGTGCCGCTCATGATCGTCCTCTACGTCGGCATCTGCCTGGTCATCCTGGCCGTCAACTGGGACGCCATCCTGCCGGCGCTCCAGCTCGTGGTGACCGACGCCTTCACCGGCACGTCCGCGGCGGGCGGCTTCGCCGGCGCGGGCTTCATGCTCGCCATCCAGCAGGGCTTCGCCCGCGGCATCTTCTCCAACGAGTCGGGCCTGGGCACCGGCGCCATCGCCGCCGCCGCGGCCAGGACCAGGCAGCCGGTCCGCCAGGCCATGGTCTCGATGACCCAGACCTTCATCGACACCATCATCGTGGTCACCATGACCTGCCTGGTCATCATCGTCACCGGCGCCTGGAGCGCCGCCAACAGCGATGACGGCTCGCTGATGACCTCCTACGCGATCACCGAGGGCCTGGGTTCGATCAGCCCCGCGCTCGCCCCGGCCGGCGCCTACGTCGTGGCCATCGCGGTCGCCGTGTTCGCCTTCACCACCCTGCTCGGATGGGCCTACTACGGCGAGCGGTGCGTGGAGTTCCTGGGCGGCAGCCGCATGATCACCCCCTACCGCCTGGTGTTCATCGCGGTCATCTTCATCGGTGCGGTGGCCAGCCTGGACTCCGTGTGGCTGTTCAGCGACATCGCCAACGGACTGATGGCGCTGCCCAACCTCATCGGGCTCCTGCTGCTGTCCCCGATCGTCGTGGCCGAGACGCGCAAGTTCTTCGACCACCCGGACTGGAGGGACCCGAGCAAGGTCATGGAGGACGTGAGCAAGACGTGAGCGGATAGCCCACCGCGCACGAGGAGGGGGGACCGGCACGGAGCCGGTCCCCCCTCGTGTCGTCGCGCGGCCGCCGGAGGCGGCGCCCGCTACCACCAGGCGTGGAAGTGGTGGACCGGGCCCTGGCCGCCGCCCGCGTCGATCTCGTCGGCGCGCCGGATCGCCTCGGTCAGGTAGGCCTTGGCGTCCCCGACGGCCGCGGCCACGTCCGGGCGCTGCGGCAGCAGGGCCGCGATCGAGGAGGACAGGGTGCACCCGGTGCCGTGCGTGTTGCGGGTGGCCACCCTCGGGGCGCGGAACTCGACCGGGTCGGAGCCCCGGGAGGCCAGGACGTCGACGCTCTCCCCGCCGGACAGGTGACCGCCCTTGAGCAGGACCCGGCGCGGCCCCAGTTCCAGCAGCCGCGCGGCCTGGGCGCGCATCGTCGCCAGGTCGGCGGCCTCGGGCTCCTCCAGCAGGTCGGCGGCCTCGGGCAGGTTCGGGGTGATCAGGTCCGCGCGGGGCAGCAGCTCACTCCGCAGCGCCTCGACGGCGGAGGACTCCAGCAGCCGGTCACCGCTCTTGGCGACCATCACCGGGTCCACCACCACGTTCGGAAGCGCGTGGCGCCCGATCGCCTCGGCCACCGCCTCGGTGACCTCGGAGGTGCCCAGCATGCCCACCTTGACCGCGTGCACGGTGGCGTCGGCGAAGAGGGTGTCCATCTGGTGGGCGACGAACTCGGCCGGGACCGGGTGGACCCCGGTGACACCGCGTGTGGACTGGGCGGTCAGCGCGGTGACCACGGTCATCCCGAAGGTCCCGTGCGCGGAGAAGGCCTTGAGGTCGGCCTGGATCCCCGCGCCCCCGCTGGGGTCGCTGCCGGCGACGGACACGATGTTGTACGCGCTCATGGGCGTTCCTTCGCTAGTGCTAACTAGGGCAGGTTCGACGGGTGTGCTCTCAGCCGGGACGGTGTCCCGGCACCCCGCGCCGTGGGGGCCGCCGCTGCGGCCCCCACCTCGGTATGCGTCTGTGGGTGTTCTCCAGGGAGGGTATCCCGAGGGCGTGCGCCGCCCGGAGCCGGGGCGCTCCCCCGGGCCCTCAGGTGGAGGTGTCCTCGGAACGGCGGGCCCTGGCCAGCTTACGGAGGCGGGCGAGGACGAACCACAGCACCAGCAGGCCGGTGACCGCGATCACGAGATTGCTGATGATGCCGCTCCACTGGAGCAGGACGGGCTCGATGGCCGGCCCGAAGGCGAAGCCGAGACCGATCCAGATCGTGTTCCACACCGCGGAACCGACGACCGTGTACACGGAGAACCGGAACAGCGGCATCCGCTCGATCCCGGCGGGGATGGAGACGAAGCTGCGCACCACGGGCACGCACCGGCCCAGGAGGACCGCGAGGCCGCCGAACCGGGCGAAGAAGCGCTCGGCCTTGTGGAAGTCCTCGATCTCCAGCAGCGGAGTCCTCCGGACCAGCCGCGCCGTGCGGTCACGGCCCAGGAGCGCGCCGGCGGCGTAGAAGCCCCACGCGCCGAGCAGGCCGCCGACCGTCGCCCACAGGATGGCGAGCCACACGTTCATCTCCCCGGAGTAGGCGAGGAAACCAGCACCGGGCAGGACCGCCTCGCTGGGCACCGGGGGGAAGAACGTCTCGATGAACAGGGCCACGCCCACGCCCGGCTCGCCCAGGGTGTCCATCAGGTTCAGGATCCACCCGATGAAGCCCTCGTACTGGTGGGCCGACCCCTCCGCCGCAGGGGCCGCCGTCCACGGATTCGTCGCCATGAGGCCGTCTTTCCCGTTCTCAGACGCGGGTGGGCACCTGGTGGTGCTCGGTCTCCACATCCTGGCCGCGCTTGCGGCGCTCCCACACGATGGCCGCCGTCACCACGGCGAAGCCGACCACCATGAACACCACCGTGACCGGGACTTCGGTGGGAGTCAGGATGACGCGCTCCTCGGTCTGCCAGGGCCACAGGGCGCGCAGCGAACCGGCCATCAGACCGGTGAGCACGACCAGGGTCAGGTGGTGGAAGTTCTCCAGCAGGTACTGCAGGATCTTCACGAACACCGACAGGCCCGTGAGCGCGCCCAGCGCGAACACCGCCAGGTAGGCGACGTCCATGTCGCCGACCGCGCTGATCGTGGGCTCGTACAGGCCCAGGGTGAGCAGGATGAACGAACCGGACAGGCCCGGCAGGACGAGCGCGCAGATGGCCACGGACGCGGCGAGGAAGACCACCACCGGGTGGGTGGGCAGGTTCGCGCCGGGCAGGCCGGTGAGGAGGAACGCGCCGGCGGCGAACACCAGGGCGACGAGGTAGTGCCAGGCCCGCCACTTCCTGCCCGCGCCGGTGTAGGGAATCCACAGGCATGCCAGGACCAGGCCGAAGAACAGCGCGTACGCGTACTGGGAGTAGGACTCGACCAGCGGGGCGAGCAGGATGGCGGCCAGGCCGAGGAAGACCACCATGCCGACCAGGGCGGGGATCAGCACGCTCCAGTCCACCTGGCGGAACTGCTCCCGGGCCCGTTCCCTGCCGCGGCCGCGCGGGACGTCGGTGACGTAGCGCTTGATGCCGCTGACCATGTGGCCCGCGCCGCCGATGAGCTTGTCGTAGAGGCCGACGATCAGGGCGACCGTGCCGCCGCTGATGCCGGGCAGGGCCTCGGAGGCTCCCACCGCGCCGCCGCGCACCGCGTTGAAGATGTAGCTGCCTACTGACTTTGGCATCTGGGTTGTTGGGCGCCGCACGGGCCGGAACCCGGGCGAGGGCGCCGTCCTCCGTCCTAGTGGTGCCACCGCACGCGCACTGTGTGCACGGGTGGAGGGTGGGTCAGGGGTTGTCCATGTGATCCACGGTCCCGACCGGACACGCGATGGGGTCCGCCGACACCGGCCGGACGCACCGACCAGGCCGGGGCGGGGGAGAAGAGACCGTGAGGCCCGGAACCAGGAGTCGTCAGTCTAGCGGTGGCGGGACGGGCGGGGAGTGGTCCGGAAGGCGCCGAACCCCTGTTTCGGCTGGGTAAGAGCATATTGACGCTGTGCCCGAAATGAAGGACTCCCTACCGCCGGGGTGTGGAGTTCCGCAGCGGAGGGGTGCGCGGCCCCGCAGCCTGGGGCTTCGCGGCCCCGGGGCGCGGAACCCGGGATCGCGCCGCCCGAGGCCGCGCCGCCCGAGGTCGTGCGGTCCGGGTCAGCAAGGCCGTCCCGGGACCGGGCCCCTCAGCGCGCGAGCGGGTCCGGCCCGACCGGGTCGGGAGCCGCCGTGTCGACCCGTGCGACCGACGCCGCCCACCGGTAGTCCTGCTTGCCGACCGCCGTACGACGGACCCGGTCCACGAAGTGCACGGTCCGCGGCACCTTGAACCCCGCCAGCCGCACACGGCAGTACGCGCGCAGTTCGGCCTGCTCCAGCCGCGCGCCCGGAGCCAGCGAGACCAGCGCGGTCACCCGCTGCCCGAGCCGCTCGTCGGGGGCGGGCACCACGATGGCGTCCTCCACCGCGGGGTGGGCCTTCAGCGCGGCCTCCACCTCCTCCGGGTAGACCTTCTCCCCGGCGGTGTTGATGACCACGCTGCCCCGGCCCAGAAGCACGATCGAGCCGTCCGCAGCCCGGGTCCCGAAGTCGCCCGACAGTGCCCAGCGGCGGCCCTCGCCGTCGGTGGGGAAGGTGCGTGCGGTGGCCAGGGGGTCGTTGTAGTAGCCCAGCGGGATCCGGCCGGTGCGCGCGATCCGCCCCACCTCGGGGGAACCCGGCGGCAGCGGGCGCAGGGAGTCGTCCAGCACCGCGATGCTGCCGCCCATGGTGAAGCTGCGGTTGTCGGAGGCACCGGACAGGACCTCGGCCCCCTCCCGGCCGCCGTCCCGCTCGGCTCCGGTCGCCGATCCGCACACGCCCGTCTCCGAACCCCCGTAGGAGTCGGCCAGGGCCACGTCCTCGCGCCAGGCGTGCCACAGCGCGCGCACCGCCGGGGTGAGCGGGGTGCCGCCGGAGCGCACCGAGCTCAGCTCGGGGCACAGCCCGGGCTCGGTGAGCAGGTGGCGGGCCAGGGGACGGGCCATGGCGTCGCCCACGAGCTGCACGGTGTGCACGCCCTCCCGGTGCGCCGTCTCCAGCACCCGGTCCGGCTGGAAGCTGCGGTCGGTGTACAGCACCACCCGCTTGCCGCACAGCAGCATGCTCAGCGCGTTCCACTGCCCGGCCGCGTGCATCAGCGGCCCCAGCACCAGCATGCGCTGGGGGAAGCAGCGGGTGGCGCGCTCGGCGGACTCCTGCGGGGTCCGGGCGCGCGGCGCACCCGGTGCCCGGCGCTCCAGCGCGGCGCGGAAGATGTCCACCTGCCGCCACAGGACCCCCTTGGGGTAGCCCGTGGTGCCGCCGGTGTAGAGCAGGTAGTGGTCCTCGCCGCTGGTGGGCGGCAGCACCGCGTCCTCGGGAGCCGAGGCCAGGGCCTGCTCGTAGTCGGTCCCCTCGGCCTCGCGCGCGGAGCCGTCCGCGAGGAGCAGCACGTGCCGGAGCCGGGGCAGGTCGGAGCGGACCACGGCGACCGTCGGGGCCAGGGAGTCCTCGACGACGAGTGCGACCGCGTGCGAGTCGGCCAGGACGTGCCGCAGTTCGCCCGCGACGTAGCGGTAGTTGACGTTGACCGGGACCGCTCCCGCGCGCAGGATCCCCAGGAAGGACTCCACCCACTCGGTGCGGTTGAAGGCCAGGACCGCGACGTGCTCGCCCCGGCCCACGCCCGCCTCCACCAGGTGCCGGGCCAGGCGCAGCGAGCGCTCGTGCAGGGAGCGGTAGGTGAGCCTCCGGGAGCCGGCGACCAGGGCGATCCGGTCGGGGACGGCGTCGGCGACCGCGGCGAACAGCCGGGAGAGGGAGAAGGGGTCGTCCGTGGACGCGGGGATGGACACGCCTGGCCTCCCTGACGCGATCGACAGGCCGTCCACGGCTCGGGGCTCGCGGCGGCGGAGTGGCTGTTGGTGCGACCGTACCCCTCGGGAGAGCGCCCGATCGAGGTCGGGGCTGTGGAGCGCGTCACCAGGGGTCTTATCCCAGGTCACGGTGTTCGTAACAGCCCCGTTCAGCGGGTGCGCGGGGCCCGTTCGCCCCGGGTTTCGGGCCGCGCCCGGGCGCTGTGATACGCGCCACCCCTTGTGGGTCCACCGGATCATCTGCTCAACTCTTGGGGATCCCGCCGGAGGGGCGCTACCGAGCCCGGCGGTGGGTATCACTTGTCTGACATCGGTCAATGGTGATCGGAGCGGCTAGATGGGCAGCACCCAGAATCTGGGCCAGCGTTACTCCGCCGGAGACCCCGGCGGAGAGGAACTCTCCAGCACGGACCACATCGCGCTCGCACGGGCGCGGTCGGCACACAACTACTCCCCCCTTCCCGTGGTGATCGCCGAGGGCCAAGGCGCCTGGGTGACCGACGTCGAGGGCAGGAGGTACCTGGACTGTCTGGCCGGGTACTCGGCCATGAACTTCGGCCACCGCAACCCCGACCTGCTCGAAGCCGCGCACCGGCAGCTCGACCGGGTGACGCTGACCAGCCGGGCCTTCTACAACGACCAGTTCGGTCCGTGGGTCAGCGCCCTCGCCGACATGGTCGGCAAGGAGAAGGTCCTGCCGATGAACACCGGTGCCGAGGCGGTGGAGACCGGCATCAAGGTGGCCCGCAAGTGGGCCTACGAGGTCAAGGGCGTCCCGGAGAACGAGGCGACCATCGTCGTGGCGGGAGCCAACTTCCACGGGCGCACCACCACGATCATCTCCTTCTCGTCCGACCCGGAGGCCAGGACGGGCTTCGGGCCGTACACGCCGGGGTTTCGCACGGTGCCCTACGGGGACGCCGCCGCCATCGAGGAGGCCATCGACCACACCACCGCGGCGGTCCTCATCGAACCGGTCCAGGGCGAGGCGGGCGTGGTCGTGCCGCCGCAGGACTTCCTGCCCCGGGTCAGGGAGGTCTGTGACCGGGAACGGGTGCTGTTCATCGCCGACGAGGTGCAGTCGGGCCTGGGACGCACCGGCACCGTCCGGGCCTGTGAGCACAGCGGGGTGGTCCCCGACGCCTACCTGTTCGGCAAGGCGCTGGGCGGCGGCGTCCTGCCGGTGTCGGCCATGGTCGCCGACGAGGACGTGCTCGGCGTGATCCGGCCGGGCCAGCACGGCAGCACGTTCGGCGGGAACCCGCTGGCCGGCGCGGTGGGGCGGACGGTCGTCCGGATGCTGACCGAGGGCCCCTACCTGGAGAACGCGCGCCGCCTGGGCGAGGTGCTCGGACGGCGCCTGAAGGAGTTCGTGGGCGACGGGGTGGTGTCCGCGCGCAGCATCGGGCTGTGGGCGGGCGTCGACGTCGACCCGTCGCTGGCCTCGGGCAAGGAGCTGTGCAGGCGGCTGGCCGAGCACGGCGTCCTGGTCAAGGACACGCACGGCTCCACCGTGCGGATGTCGCCGCCGCTCGTGATCAGCGAGGAGGACCTCAACTGGGGTCTGGACCGCTTCGCCGAGGTGATCGGGGAGCTCAGGGCGGGCCGCTAGGGCGTGTGTGGCGGGTGCCGTGGGCCGTCCGGCGGTGCCGCCGGCGTGAGGCGTGACCACGCGCCGGAGCAGGTCGTGACAGGGCGTCCCGCCGGATACGGGCGGGGCGCCCCCCACACCGGGGAGGTCAGGGGGTGTCGGCCCCGCTGTCGGCGGGGCTCGGTGCCCCGGTGCCTTCGGTGACCGCGGTGTCCTCGGGGGGCTCGGAGTTGAGCGCGGGGTCGAGCGGACCGCCCAGCTCCGCCTTCAACTGGGTCGGGTCGACGTTGTCCAGGGTCTTCCGGGACACGTAGAGCACCCGCTCCGGGCCCTCCTCGATCTGCAGGCGCACCCGCTCGGCGATGGACATCTGCCCCTGGGCGGTGGGGTGGAAACTGGCGCGTTCCACGCTCAGCCCCTCGCCCAGCGGACCGAGCACGATGCCGTTCAGCCACGCGTCCTCGGCGCTCACCTCGTGTCCGGTCAGCGCGGTGAAGGTGCTCACGTACTCGACGCTGCCGGTCCCGCGCGAGCCGTACACGTCGCCGTCCACCCGGTAGGCCACGTCGCGGAGGAGCTCGTTGAACCGCTGGGTGAGCCCGTTCAGCCACAGTTGGTCGCTCTTGGTGAGGGTGTAGTACATGCCCGGCGGGTCCTCGGGGAAGAGCCGCGGGTAGCCCAGGACGAGGACGCGGGCGTCGGGCGCGCGGTCGCGGATCTCTCCGAGGACCTCGGTCAGGGTCTTCTCGAGGGCCTCCATCCGCTTCTCGATCTCCTTCTCCTGCTCGACGCAGACACCGCTCTCCAGCAGTGGCATCCGCACCATGCAGGTGCGCAGGACGGGGATGAACCCCAGGTCGTTGCCGCCGATGCCCAGGGTCACCAGGGACGTGCCCGGGGTGACCCGGTCGATCTGCGACTCGGAGGTGCCGAGCTGGTCGACCATCTCCGAGGCCTTGTGGCTGCTGCACGCGTAGAAGGCCAGCGCGCCGGCGAAGTCGAACTCCTCCGCGAGGACCCTGGGGTAGGCGTGCTCCGAACGCCAGCAGCCGCCCGGCTCGGCGGTGGCGGGGTCGTAGTCGCCCGCGCCGTCACCGGAGGAGTAGGAGTCGCCCAGGGCCACGTAGTTGCCCCACAGCGCGGCCTCCTCCGGCTCCATCCGGACCCGGGGGTCGCCCTCCTCGTCCTCGGTGACCGGGGGGAACTCCTGGGCCGGGCACACGCCTCCGGTGACGTCGCACCACAGGGACACCAGGCCGCCGCGGGTGGAGGGCAGCGCCAGGACGGCCAGCAGGGCCACGACCAGGAGGAGGGAGACGGTGAGGGCGATCCGGGACCGGCGCCACCTCTTCCTCCGGGGCCCTTCTCCACTGCCGTCGCCGTCGTCGGGTCCTTCGGGGCCGTCACCGGGGCCGTCGCCGCCGGAGGCGCCACCGTCGCCGGAGCCGTCGGACCCGGCGGTATCGGTTTCCCCGCGGGCTCCGCCGGCCTCGGCCTGCCCGGTGCCCGGTGCGGGGTCGTCGGCGGGGGAGGAGTCGCCGGGAACGGGTTCCGGCACCTCGGGTTCCTCGCCACGTGCTGACACGGCCGCTGCTGCCTCCCACGTTCCGGACGGCTCCTGTGCATCCGCAAGACTACCCGGGCCGGTTCGTCGCGATGACCTCCAGAACGCGGTCGATGTCGCCCCCGTCCAGGGTCGCCCGGGCGGTCAGCCGCAGTCGGGACCGGCCGTCCGGTACCGACGGGGGACGGAAGCACCCCACGCGCACGCCCGACGCGAGGCAGGCCTCCCGCCACCTGAGGGCGGCCTCGGGGGAGGGCGCCGGCACGGAGACCACGGCGGCGTCGGGCGCGCTCGCCGACAGCCCGCGTTCGCGCAGGCCCTCCGCCAGGCGCCGGGCCCTCTCGCGCACCGCCCCGGCCCGCCCGGGCTCGGCGCGCAGCACGCGCAGCGCGGCCAGGGCGGCGCCCACCGCGGCCGGGGCCAGGCCGGTGTCGAAGACGAACGTGCGCGCGGTCTCCACCAGGTGGCGGATCACTCCGCGCGGCCCCAGCACCGCGCCGCCCTGGGAGCCCAGCGCCTTGGACAGGGTCACCGAGACCGCGACGTCGTCCGCGCCCCGCAGCCCGGCGGCGGTGGCCGTGCCCCGCCCTCCGGGGCCCACCACGCCCAGGCCGTGGGCGTCGTCCAGCAGTAGCGCGGCACCGTGCGCGCGGGCCACCCGGGACAGGGCGGCGGTGTCGGTGAGGTCGCCGTCCACGGAGAACACGGTGTCGCTCAGCACCAGGGACCGCCCCTCGGCGGTCGCGAGCGCCTCGGCGGCCCGGCCGGGCTCGGCGTGGTCGAAGAGCGCCACGCGCGCGCCGGAGGCCCTGGCCAACCGGGTCGCGTCGATGAGGGAGGCGTGGTTGTGGCGGTCGCACACCACCAGGGGAGGGGCGCCGCCGTCGGGTGCGGCCAGCGCGGTGACCATCGCCAGGTTCGCCGCGTACCCGGACGAGAACACCAGCGCCGCCTCCGCGCCGTAGAAGTCGGCGAGTTCGCGCTCCAGTTCGTGGTGGAGGCCGGTGTCCCCGGTGACCAGGCGCGACCCGCCAGCACCCGCGCCCCACACACGTGCGGCGCCGGCGGCGGCCGCCACCACGTCGGGGTGGCGCAGCAGTCCGAGGTAGTCGTTGCCCGCCAGGTCCAGCAGGAGGCCGTCGTCGGCCTCCCGGGGCACCGTGCGCCGCGTCAGCCCGGCCTCGGCGCGCGCCCGGGCGGCCCCGTCCAGCCACGCGAAGGGGTCTCCCGCGGGCAGTGCGCGCGCGGAGCGCGTGCGGGCCGAGGCGCGCAGGGTCCACGGGCGGCGGGGCGGGGCGGTGCCGGTGACGGCGGGGCTCGGCATGAGGGCTGCGGCCTCCTCGGATCGTGTCGGGCACACTCCGGTCGTTCGGGCAGGACGGGGACGGGGCCGACCCAGCGGCGGCCAATCCCGCTGGGGCGGCCCGGTCCCCGTGCCGGGAGGCGTCTACGACCCTGCCGGTCGGCGGGTGCGCACGTCACCCGCGGAAGCCCACAAAGATCCGCGCGGATTCCTTGGCGGGACCGTACGGGCACGCGCGTGGTCGGAGAGTGAACAATGAGGCGGCATGAACTCCACGCCCACCGGTACCGCACGCTTCCTCCCCGAGCGGGTCCGCGCAGCGGACACCGCCCACCTGTGGCACCCCTACGCCGCGGTTCCCGGGGCGGAGCGGCCGTACGTGGTCACCGGGGCCGGGGGAACGCGGCTGTCCCTGTGGTCGGAGGAGGGCACGTACCACGTGGTGGACGGGATGTCGTCCTGGTGGTCGGCGATCCACGGCTACCGTCACCCGGTACTGGACGCCGCGGTGCGCGGCCAGGTGGACTCCTACAGCCATGTCATGTTCGGCGGGCTCACCCACGGACCCGCCGCCGAGCTGGCCGAAACGCTGGTGGCGCTCACCCCGGAGCCGCTGGAGCACGTCTTCCTCGCCGACTCCGGCTCGGTGTCGGTGGAGGTGGCCATGAAGATGTGCCTGCAGTACCACCGCTCGACCGGGAGTCCGGGACGGCGCCGCTTCCTCACCTGGCGGGGCGGCTACCACGGCGACACCTTCCACGCCATGAGCGTCTGCGACCCCTCCGGTGGCATGCACTCCCTGTGGGGTGACGTGCTGCCCGCACAGGTGCACGCGCCCGAACCGCCCGCCGGGTTCGACACCGAGCCCGACCCCCTCTACGTGGACGCCTTCGAGCGCCTGGCCGCCGAGCACGCGGGTGAACTGGCCGCGATCATCGTCGAGCCGGTGGTGCAGGGCGCGGGCGGCATGCGCTTCCACCACCCGGGCTACCTGCGCGAGCTGCGGCGGATCGCGGACGCGTACGGACTGCTGCTGGTCTTCGACGAGATCGCCACGGGCTTCGGCCGCACCGGTGAGCTGTTCGCCGCCGACCACGCGGGGGTCGCACCCGACGTCATGTGCCTGGGCAAGGCGCTGACCGGCGGCTACCTGACCCTCGCCGCGACGCTGTGCACGGGTCGGGTGGCCCGGGGCATCGCCGGGGGAGAGGTGCCGGTGCTCGCCCACGGGCCCACGTTCATGGGCAACCCGCTGGCCTGCGCGACCGCGCTGGCCTCGGTGGAGCTGCTGACGCGGGGCGACTGGCGAGGCGACGTGGCGCGGATCGAGGCCGGCCTGCGCGAGGGGCTGGCCCCCGCCGAGCGCCTGCCGGGTGTGCGCGAGGTGCGGGTGCTCGGCGCCGTCGGGGTGGTGGAACTGGAGGCGCCGGTGCGGATGGGCGAGGCCACCCGCGCCGCGGTGGAGGCCGGGGTGTGGCTGCGGCCCTTCCGCGACCACGTGTACGCGATGCCGCCCTACGTGTGCGGTCCGGAGGACGTGGCCGTGATCGCCGCCGGGATGGTCGCGGCGGCACGGGCCTCGCTGGGGGAGGGGCCGCGATGAGCGTCCTGGTGGTGACCGGCACCGGGACCGGGGTCGGAAAGACGGTGGTCACGGCGGCGGTGGCCGCGCTGGCACGTGCGAGGGGGCTGCGGGTGGCCGTGCTCAAACCCGCTCAGACCGGGACGGGGCCGACCGAACCTGGTGACACGGACGCCGTGGCCCGGCTCGTGCCGGGGGTGACGACGGCGGAGCTGGCCCGCTACCCCGAACCGCTGGCCCCGGCCACGGCCGCCGCCCGGTGCGGGGCGGCGGCCGTACGGGCCGAGGAGGCCGCCGACGCCGCGTGGCGCCTGGCCCGTGCACACGACCTGGTACTGGTGGAGGGCGCGGGCGGCCTGCTGGTGCGGCTGAACGCCGAGGGCCAGACCCTGGCCGACGTCGCGGTGCTGCTGTCCGCGCCGGTGCTGGTGGTGGCCCGGCCCGGGCTGGGAACCCTGAACGACACCGCGCTGACCGCGGAGGCCCTGCGTACCCGGGGACTCTCCCCGGCCGGTGTGGTGGTGGGATCCTGGCCGGACCGCTCTGACCTGGCCATGCGCTGCAACCTCACCGACCTGCCCGCCATGGGCGCCGGTCCGCTGGTGGGCGCGGTGCCGGAGGGCAGCGGGGCACTGGCCGCGCCCGCGTTCGCGGACACGGCCCGCCGTTTCCTGGCCCCGTGCCTGGGCGGTACGTGGCTCACGCCGGAGCGGGGACCGGCGAGGCCAGTGTGAAAGCGCGCGGTCCGGGACCGTGCTCACGCAGCCGCCGGGCACGCTCCCCGGCCTCCTCCCGGGACACCGGAGCCCCGGCGGTGGACCACCACAGGACGCGCTCCACCTCGGGGAAGGCGCCGCTGCGGGCACGCAGGGCCAGCACGTCCGGGTGGGCCTCCTCCACGAAGGACCTCAGGTCCACCGGTGAGCGCCACAGCGCGACCATGTGTATGTGGTCCCCCTCGTCGGAGAAGTGGACCTCTCCCAGGTGGCCGGGGCCGCTCCGCGCACGCTCGCGCAGCGCGGCGGCGAACGCCCCGAGGAAGCGCCGGTCGCCCCGGACGGTGCGCGCCTCCACCAGGACCGGCGAGCCGCCCCGGAGGGCCGGACCGTGATCCCTGGCCCGGCGCGGGTGGTGGGAGGAGGAACGGGCGGCGGGCACTCGCTGACGCTGGTCCAGGGACTGCATGGTGGCCTCCAGGTGAATTGGACTCTTCTGAAGGGGGCCACATTGGCTCTGGTGGTATCCCCCGTCGAATGCCAGTATGGAAGTCCGGGGGTAGCCCCAGTAGATCCAATGGAGGGAAAAATGGACTCTTCTCGAAGCGCCGCGGAAATCGCGGACCTTCTGGGGGCCTGGCCCCGGGGCGGCGGCCCCCTCTACCGGCGCCTCGCCGACACCCTGCGCGAACTCATCGACCAGGGCACCCTCACCCCGGGTGAGCGCCTGCCGTCCGAGCGTGCCCTGGCCGCCGCACTCAGGATCAGCCGCACCACCGTCGTCTCCGCCTACGACTCCCTGCGCTCGACGGGCATCCTCGACAGCAGACAGGGCAGCGGCACCCGCATCAGCAGCCGGGTCGCGCCCGTGCGCTCGGACGGCTGGACCGCCAGCGGCAACGGCAACCCCATGTACCGCAACCTCTTCCAGCGGGAGGAGGGCCTCATCTCGACCGCCTGCCTGAGCACCCCCGCCCTCCCCGGGGTGGAGGAGGCCATCCGCGAGGTCGTGGCCGAGGACCTGCCCGCGCTCATGGCCGAGGGCTCCTACCATCCGAGCGGCCTGCCCGCGCTGCGCCAGGCCATCGCCGACCACTACGGCGGCCGGGGCCTGCCCACCACCCCCGACCAGATCGTGGTCACCAACGGAGCCCACCAGGCCGTCAACCTGGTCTCACAGCTCTACCTGCGCAAGGGCTCGCCCGTCGTGGTCGAGGACCCCGGCTTCGCGGGCTGTCTGGACCTGATGGGCGACAGGGGCGCCCGCTTCGTCCCCGTCCCCCTCGACGACCAGGGCATCGACGGGACCGGAGTGCGCCGTGCCGTGGCCGAGCACGCGCCCCACCTGATCTACACCATGCCCTCGTACCACAACCCCACCGGCACGATGATGTCCGTGGCGCGCCGCCGCGAGCTGGGTGAGCTGTCCGCGCGCCACGGTGTGCCCGTCCTGGAGGACTCCGCCTACACCGGCATGCGCGTCGCGGACGAGCCGCCGCCGCTGGCCGCGTTCGCCCCGCGCGGCGCCGAGGTCATCACCGTGGAGTCCCTGTCCAAGATCGGCTGGGCCGGGCTCCGGGTGGGCTGGCTGCGCGCGCCCGCCGAGATGGCCCTGCGCCTGAGCCGCCGCAAGGTCCTCGCCGACCTGGCCGGCCCCCTGCTCGACCAGGCGGTGACCGTGCGCCTGCTGGGGCGCTACGACGAGCTCTCCCGGCAGCGCTCCGACATGCTGCGCGAGGCGCTGGACCACATGGAGGAGCTGCTGCGCGAGGCCCTGCCCTCCTGGGAGTGGAAGCGCCCCGACGGCGGGGCGGCCCTGTGGGTGCGCCTGCCCGGCGTGGACGCCCGCGCCTACGTACAGGTCGCGCTCTGCCACGACGTGGACCTCGTCCCGGGGGCGATCATGTCGGCGCACACCGACGGCCGCCACTCCGAGTGCTTCCGGCTGCCCTTCGCCTACGAGCGGGCCACCCAGGAGGAGCTGGTCTGGCGGCTGGCCCGGGCCTGGCGCGAACTCGACCGGTACGGCCCGGTGGCCGAGGAGCCGGTCCGCCTGGTGGTCTGATCCGCTCCGGACACGCGCGAGGGCGGCACCACGTGTGGTGCCGCCCTCCGCCATGTCCGGAGCCTCACCGGACGGAAGCCCTCGGCGTCAGCCGATCTTGACCCCGCGGGCGTTGCTGAAGCGCTCCTGGACGTCGGCCCAGTTGACCACGTTCCAGAAGGCCTTGGCGTACTCCGCCTTCACGTTCTTGTACTGGAGGTAGAAGGCGTGCTCCCACATGTCCAGCATCAGCAGCGGGACGGAGCTGAGGGCGGTGTTGCCCTGCTGGTCGTAGAGCTGCTCGATGATCAGGCGCTGACCCAGTGCGTCCCAGGCCAGGATCGCCCAGCCCGAGCCCTGGATCGTGGTGGCCACGGAGGTGAAGTGCGCGCGGAAGGCGTCGAAGGAGCCGAACTGGTCGTCGATGGCGGCGCCCAGCTCGCCCTCGGGCTTGTCGCCGCCCTCGGGGGACAGGTTCTTCCAGAAGATGGAGTGGTTGACGTGGCCGCCCAGGTTGAAGGCCAGGTTCTTCTCCAGCATCGGGATGGTCCCGAACTCACCGCTCTCGCGGGCCTCGGCCATCTTCTCCAGGGCCGTGTTGGCACCGGAGACGTAGGTCGCGTGGTGCTTGTCGTGGTGCAGCTCCATGATCTGACCGGAGATCCACGGCTCCAGGGCCGCGTAGTCGTAGGGCAGTTCGGGAAGCGAGTACGGCGCAGACATCTCTTCTGACGCACCTTTCCAATGACGCGATTCGTCGTGTTTACCAGCGATGGGATCGCTATGCAGCAAGCTATCAGTCAGCCGACCGCTCACCCGATGTCAGGCTGTTTACACTCCGGTCCGGGAATAAACCGGATCTGCCGGGCCGCCGTGTCCGGATCCTCGCCGTCACCGACCGTGCGGGCCGCGTCGCCAAGGGCACTGGACTCTCAGGGGCGAACTCCCGTGCCCGCCGTCCCACCGTCCCCTCCAGCACTTCCCCTCCTGTCTTCTCCCAATCATCACGTGCGTGGAGGAATCTCCTCGTGTGTGTGGTGTGGCGGGATGTGACGCGTTTTCCGCGGAGCGGCCGCGGTCCCTTCCGGGAGGCGACATCCGTCCGTCACCGGACCGTGGGACGGATGTCCGTCCGGTATTCATCCGTGCGGATCCGCGGGCGCCGATAATCCGCCGACGAATTCGTGGCGGGGGCCGAGGCCGTTCCCGTCCCCGCCCGGCGGAGGAGAACGAGGAGAACACGGTTTCCCCGTTCCCCGGAGCCGCCACCGCCGTGTCCGTGTCCGTTGCCGGGGGGCGCTCCCAGCGGTCCTCGGACGCGTCCGTCCACGTCCCCGACACACGAGGAGTGGCGGCCCCGCCCCGGGCGGAGGATGCGGGGCGCCGGCGCAGCACGGGCCCCGCGCCCCGCGCGGGGCCCCGCGCGGGGCGCGGGCGGAGACGGCCCGTCCGGAACAGAAGAAAAACAACGGATGCACAGGAATGAGAAATATATGAGGAGAGAGTGAACAACAGGGGAATTGCATGTACTCCAGGTTTCGATTTCCGTTACGGAGCATCCGTTATTTCCCCGAAGCGTTAAGGTCGGAAGCGTCTGAGCGGTTCACCGGCCACCGCTTCCGGCGGAGGCGGGCGGGCCGGTGGTTCAACACGGGGAAACCGGCTCCTTCCCCTCTCGTCCCCCCGCGGCCCGCACTCGGCGGTGCCGTGTCAGGAACTCCCGTGGAGGTATCCGTCCATGCGGTCGCTTCGCAGTCGTCTTCGCCTGATCCTGGCCACCGGCGCGGTGGTCGGCGCCGTCGTGCTCTGTGTCCCCGCGGTGCTGGGGTTCTCGGGGGTGATCGGATGGACCGAGGCGGTCACCCTCACCCTCCTCGGTCTGCTCTGCGCCGCGGTGGGCGCCCTCGGCGCGAGCGTGCTGCTGCTGTCCCGCCGCATGGGAGCCCTGTCCAGGAGTGTGACCACGGCGATGGACGCCCACAGCCGCAGGATCGCCGAGACGCTCGGCCAGGACCGGCTGGAGAACGTCCGCGTCCTGGAAGGCGTCCACGAGCGCTTCGTCCACCTCCAGGAGCACACGCTCCCCCGGATGAACCGCGAGATCAGGAACGCGGTCACCGTGCAGGGCCGCAACGACTACGAGCAGCAGGTCGCCTGGACCGAGCTGCGCGAACACCTCGACACGGCCACCTTCATGCCGCCCCTGCGCGGCTGGGCGGCCTCCCCCGACGTGCTCAGGGTGCTGGTCCGCCACATCGACCGGCTGCGCCCGGAACTGGTCGTGGAGTGCGGCAGCGGCGCGTCCAGCGTCTGGATCGGCTACGCGCTGCGCCGCGCGGGCGGCGGCAGACTCGTCGCCTTCGAGCACGACGCCCGCTACGCCGAACTCAGCCGTGAGCTGGTCGCCGCGCACGGGCTCGACGACGTCGTCGAGGTCCGCCACGCCCCACTGGTCGAGACCGCGAGCACCACGGTCACCGTCGACGGCCAGAGGCTTTCGACCGCCGACCGCTGGTACGACACCTCGGCCTTCGCCGACCTGGAGGGCGTCGGCCTGGTGTTCGTCGACGGTCCGCCCAAGGCCACCGGCCTACAGGCCCGCTACCCGGCCGTCCCCGTCCTGCTGCCGCGCTGCACCGAGGACGTCGTCATCGTCCTGGACGACGCCGCGCGCGACGACGAGCGCGGCCTCGGCGACCGCTGGCTCGACGAGTACCCCGAACTCCACCGCGTCGAGGAGGCCGCGGAGAAGGGCGCCCACGTCTTCAGCCGCAAGGGGGCCTGAGCTCGACACCGCTCCCGCGGCCCCGTGCTCCCACACCTCCACGGCCTCCCGTCCCCTCACGGTCCGCCACCGCACCACCCGACGGGCTCCCGCCGGAGTCCGACCGACACACCCGAGGTCACCCGATGATCACCACCGCCTTGCGGCACACTCTGCGCGCCCGTGGCACGGAGACCGCCGTGCTGTGCCACGCGGGCGCCGACACCCGCTCCATCCTGGCCGAACTGCCGCTACGCCCCGACGACCTCCTCCTGGACCTGGACGCCCATCCCCTGGGACGGCCCCTGGAGCTCCCGAGGGCCTGGATCAGGGACGGGGAGGCCGAGGTCGGACTCGTCGCGGTCCTGGCCGCCACGCCCACCGACCTGCACCGCGCCCTCACCGCCGCCGTGCACCTGCCCCGGGCCGTGCACGTCCTGGTCGCCCTGGCCGCCACCACCGGCCAGCAGGAGCCCCCGATCCCGGCCTCCCCCGGCATGGGCCAGTGGCGCGACCTCCAGGAGATGCGGGTGCGCCGCGCGAACAGGAGCGGCTGGGTGTGCGAGCTGTTCTTCCCCAACGGGGTGGACACCGCCCAGGTGGTCGACGCCGTCGTACACGGCACCCGCGGCCGCCGCCGGGGCCCGGCCACCGCGCCGATGGCCGTCCTCAACGGACCCGAGGCCACCCTGTGGCGGCCCGGCGACACCGGCGCGCACGGCGTGGACGCGGCCGGGCCCGTCCCGCTGCGCCGGGTGACCCCGGTCGGCGACCTGGCGCTGCGCGTGTCCGGCGACGGTGAGCGGCCCGGGTGGACCGACCCGGTCGTCCCGGTCCTGGACCGGGCCACCACCGGCGCCGACTCCTGGGAGCGGATCGCCTCCGACGAGCACACCGGCGTCCGGGCCGCCACCGCCGCGCGCACCGAGGCGGCGTCCGTCAACGCCGTCGCGCCCATCGACGAGACCACGGTCAACCCCACCGGGTTCACCAGGGTCGGGAACGGGAACCTGGCCGACCTGACGCTCCACGGCGCCCACGCCGTCGTCCGGGAGGGTGACAAGGACCTGGTCACCGTCGCCGCCGACGGCACCGTCACCGACGTCGACCTGTCACGGCTGCGCCACCTGCGCGGGGTCAGGGTGGACTGGTCCGGGCACACCGGGCCGAGCGCCGCCGTGCGCGCGGTCGCCTCGCTGGCCGCCGGCGGAGTGCCCCTGCTCAGCGGCGGGGTACCCGCGTGGGCGTCGGGCCTGGGCGCACCGCTCACGGACCTGATCACCGGCGCCGGCGACGAGGACCTGCGCGACCAGCTGCGCCGTGAGGAGTACAGCGTCCGCCTGCGCCGTGCCGCCCTGCGGACCCACGGTCAGCGTTCCCGCTGGCGGGCACTGGGGGCCGAGGCCGGGATCCCCCTGCCCCGGGAGCCCCGTGTGTCGGTCATCCTGTGCACGCGCCGCCCCGAGATGGTGGGGTTCGCGCTCGCCCAGATCGCCCGGCAGCGCGGCGTGGACCTGGAGGTGGTGCTGACCCTGCACGGATTCCCCGCGGACCGGCCCGAGGTGCGCTCCGCGGTCGCCGCGTTCAGGGACACCGGGCGGCCTCTGGTCGTGCACGAGGCCGACGCGGACCAGGTCTTCGGCTCGGTGCTCAACGACTCCGTCGCCCGCGCCTCCGGTGACCTGATCTCCAAGTGGGACGACGACGACTGGTACGGCCCCGACCACCTGGCCGACCTGCTGCTGGCGCGCACCTACTCCGGTGCCGAGCTGGTCGGTGTCGGCCAGGACTTCGTCTACCTCCAGGAGGTCGACCTGACGGTCTGGCGCAACCGCAGGTCCGAGGCCGCCACCCGGTTCATCGCCGGGGGCACCATCCTCACCGACCGGGTGGTGCTGGAGGAGGTCGGGGGCTTTCGGCCACTGCCCCGCGCCATCGACACCCAGCTCCTCATCGCCGTCATCCGAGGCGGCGGGCGCATCTACCGCGCCCACGGGCTCGGGTACGTGCTCCGCCGTACCGGCGGCGGACACACCTGGTCCGAGGACATGGCCTTTTTCCTGCACAACCACACCCAGCAGTGGTTCGGCTGGCGTCCGAGCGCCCTCATGGAGGGCGAGCCCTCGCCTCTCGGCCAGCCCGCCACCGAGTACACGGGGGAGATCCGTTGACCACGCTTGACATGAGCCCGGAGCCGAGCTCCCGCACCAGCGGCCCCGAGGTCGGGGCCGTCCTTCCCCGGGGGGAGGTCGACTACCGGAACCAGCCCCGCGCGCGGCGCAACGACTACTCGGTGCTCCAGCCGCCGCCGCTGGGGGAGTGGACGCCGACGCTGTCGGTGTCGGTGGTCATCCCCGCCCACGGGCACCAGGACAAGCTCGCGCTCGTCCTGGCCTCCCTGTCCGCGCAGAGCTACCCGGCGCACCTGACGGAGGTGGTCGTGGTGGACGACGGCTCGCCCGAGCCGCTCACCCTGCCGCCGGTGCGCCCGGAGAACACGCGGCTGATCACCTCCGCCCCGGGCGGGTGGGGATCGGCGCACGCCGTGAACAGCGGTGTCGCCGCCTCGTCGGGGCAGGTGGTCCTGCGCCTGGACGCGGACATGCTGGTCTACCGCGAGCACGTCGAGTCGCAGATGCGCTGGCACCACCTGGTCGACTACGGGGTCGCCATGGGCCACAAGATGTTCGTGGACTTCGACCCGGGCGCCATGACCCCCGAGTACGTGGCCGCCGAGGTCCGTGAGGGGCGCGCCGCCGAGCTGTTCGACCGCGAGAGCGCCGACCCGCACTGGGTGGAGCAGACGATCGCGAACCACGACAGGCTGCGGACCGCCGACCGCCTGGCCTACAAGGTGTTCATCGGGGCCACCGGCTCCCTGCACCGCACCCTGTTCGACGCCGCGGGGGGTCTGGACGGGGGGCTGGTCCTGGGCGGCGACAGCGAGTTCGCCTACCGGGTCTCCCAGCAGGGCGCCCTGTTCGTTCCGGACCTGGACACCAGCAGCTGGCACCTGGGCCGCACCCAGATGCAGACCCGCCGTGACGCGGGCACCCGCTACCGCGCCCCGTTCGTGGCCAACCGTGTGCCCGACTTCCACCTGCGCCGCAGGCGCCCCGACCGGCAGTGGGAGGTGCCGCTGGTCGACGTGGTCATGGACGTGGACGGCGCCACCCTGGAGGAGGTGGACACCACCGCCTCGGCGCTGCTGTCGGGCACCACCCCCGACATCCGGCTGTGGCTGGTGGGCCCCTGGGGCACGCTCGACGACGGGCGGCGCTCCCCGCTGGACGAGGAGCGGCTCGACCTGCGGCTGGTCGGGGAGACCTTCCGGGGCGATCCCAGGGTGCGCCTGGCGGAGGCGGCGCCGGAACACGACCCGCGCGTGCCCTTCCTGCTGCGGGTGCCCGCCGGGGCGGCGCCGCGCGACCGGGCGGTGGCCGACCTGGTCGCGGCGGCGAACAAGAACAAGGCGGGGCTGCTGTGCGCGCCCATGCCCGGGGCCACCCGGGGCGACGGCGTCCTGCGCCTGGAGCGGGTCTTCGCCTACGCCAGGGCCCGCCGCTTCTGGCCGGAGGCCGCGGCCGAGGAGCTGGACCGGGGCGTGGAGGAGGTCTACGGCACCCACTGGATGCCCGGGACGGACTTCGTGGTCCCGGAGGAGGAGGGACAGGCCGGGCCCGAGAGCCCCGAGGCGCTGCGGCGCAAGCTCGACCAGGCGCTCGCCGAGGTGGAGCGGATGCGGGCACGGGCCAGGCGGGCCGAGCGCAAGCTGCGCTGGTTCACCCCCGGGCTGGCCCGCAGGGTGCTGCGGAAGCTGGCCCGCTGATCCGGTCCTGAGGGCCTTCCGGGCGGGGGAGGGGCACGGCGGTGTGTCGGCTGTCCACGACACACCGCCGTGCCCAAGTGCTGTCAGTGATTATTTGACTACTCTGGGCACTCGGAACTGGTGCGCGTCCCACGGGTCGCGACTCCGCCTCCCACACCACCGAGGTCGCCCCATGATCACCTCCGTACTCCGCCAGGGCCTGCGCACACGCGGAAACGAACCCGCGGTGCTGTGCCACACCGGATTCCAGGGGCGGGGCTGCGTCTACTTCGACTGGCTCCGGCTCGGGGTCCGTGACCGGATCGTCGACCTGGACACCCGCCCCATGGGCGAACCGGTCCGGGTGAGGGGCGTGGGCGGGCGGGGAGAGGCGGAGGAGGTCGGGCTGCTGGCGGTCGTCGCGGCCAGCCTCACCGACCTTCGCCGCTCCCTCACCACCGCGGTCCACCTGCCGCCCGCCGTACACCTGGTCGCGGTCGTGGCCGACATGCCGGGCCACCAGGGACCCCTGCTGCCCGCCCCTCCCGGTATCAACGAATGGCACGGCCTCCAGGAGCTGCGGCTGCGCCGCACGGGCAAGAGCGGCTGGGTGTGCGAGCTGTTCTTCCCCGGCGGTACCGACACCGCCTCGGCCCTGGAGACCGTCCTGCACGGGACGGGCGGCCGCAGGCGCGGCCCCAGGCCCGTTCCCCTGGGAGGGCTGCACGGGCCCGAGGGCGCGCTGTGGCGCTCCGGCGACGCCTCGGCCTCGGGCGTGAGCGCCACCGGCCCCGTCCCGCTGCGCCGGGTCACACCGGTCGTCGACCTGGTCGTACGCACCCACGACGGCGGCCCGCCGCCCGACTGGGAGGACGAGGCAGTCCCCTGCCTGGACCTGGAGACCACCGCCGCCGGGTCCTGGGAGCGGCTGACCCGCTCCGGGAACGGGCACCACGGGAGCGGGCACCACACGTGGAGGCCCGGCGAGGGCGCCCCGCCGCGTGTGCGGGAGGCGGACCCCGCGGAACTGGTCGCACCCATCGACGAACGCGTCATCAACCCCTGCGGCTTCGCGCGCAAGTCCGGCGGCCCCATGGGCGACCTCACGGTCCACGACCAGCACGCTGTCATCCGCGACGGGAACAAGGTCCTGGCCGTGATCCCCGAGAACGGGACGGTCACCGATCTGGACATCGGCCGGGCCCGCTACCTGCGCGGCGTACGGGTGGACTGGTCCGGGCACAGCGGACCCGCGGCCGCGGTGCGCGCGGTCGCCTCCCTCGCGGCCGCGGGCGTACCGACGGTCAGCGGCCCCGTCCCGGCCTGGGCGAGCGCCCTCGGCCACCCCCTGGCCGACCTGCTGACCGCGGCGGGGGAGGAGGCGCTGCGCGACCCGCTCCTGCGCGAGGAGCACAGCATCCGGCTGCGCCGCGCCGCCCTGCGGACCCACGGCCAGCTCACCCGCTGGCGCTCCCTGGCCCGGCGGGCCGGGGTCCCGCTGCCGCCCGACCCCCTGGTCTCGGTGGTCATGTGCACCCGGCGCCCCGAGATGGTGGGGTTCGCGCTCGCCCAGATCGCCCGTCAGCGCCACGTGCGCTTCGAGGTGGTGCTGACCCTGCACGGATTCTCCGCCGACCTGCCCGAGGTGAGTTCGGCCGTCGCCGAGTTCACCGCCACGGGGGCGCGGGTCATCGTGCACGAGGCCCCCGCGGACCAGGTGTTCGGGGCCGTGCTCAACGACGCCGTCGACCGCGCCTCGGGGCCGATCATCGCCAAGTGGGACGACGACGACTGGTACGGCCCCGAACACCTGGCCGACCTGATGCTGGCGCGCACCTACTCCGGGGCCGACCTGGTGGGCAGCAGCACGGACTACGTCTACCTCCAGGAACTGGACCTGACCGCGTGGAGGAGCTACCACTCGGAACTCCCCTCACCCCACGTCGCGGGAGGGACCATCCTCACCGACCGCTCGGTGCTGGAGGAGGTCGGCGGCTTCCGCCCCCTGCCCCGGGCGATCGACAGCCAGCTCCTCCTGGCCGTGCGGCGCGTCGGCGGGCGCATCTACCGCGCCCACGGGCTGTGCTACATGCTGCGCCGCGTGGCCGAGGGCCACACCTGGAACGAGGACCCGGGCTACTTCGTGCGCAAGAGCACCAAGCAGTGGTCCGGCTGGCGCCCCAGCGCCCTGATGGAGGGGGTACCCGAACCCCTGGGACGACCCGGCGGAGTGACCGAGTACACGGGAGGACACCGTTGAGCACCTCAGACCACGCTTCCGGATCGGGCCTGGTACCCGGTCAGCGCCGAGGGCGGACGGACCCGGTGACGGAGATCCGGAGCACCGGCCCCCACGGCTCCGACGGCCGTCCCATGCCACTGCTGTGGCGCAACGACTACTCGGTGCTCCAGCCGCCGCCGCTGGGGGAGTGGACGCCGACGCTGTCGGTGTCGGTGGTCATCCCCGCGCACGGCCATCCCGACAAGCTCGCGATGGTGCTGGCCTCCCTGTCCGCGCAGAGCTACCCGGCGCACCTGACGGAGGTGGTCGTGGTGGACGACGGCTCGCCCGAGCCGCTCACCCTGCCGCCGGTGCGCCCGGAGAACACGCGGCTGATCACCTCCGCCTCCGGGGGCTGGGGCTCCGGGCACGCCGTCAACACGGGTGTGGCGGACTCCTCCGGAGAGGTGGTCCTGCGCCTGGACGCGGACATGCTGGTCTACCGCGAGCACGTGGAGTCGCAGATGCGCTGGCACCACCTGGTCGACTACGCGGTGGTCATGGGCCACAAGATGTTCGTGGACTTCGACCCCGAGACGATGAACCCCGGGTACGTGGCCGAACAGGTGCGCGCCGGCCGGGCGGCGGACCTGTTCGACCGCGAGAGCGCCGAACCGCACTGGGTGGAGCGGACGATCGACAGGCAGGACCGGCTCCGCACCGCCCACCACAAGGCGTACAAGGTGTTCGTGGGCGCCACCGGGTCACTGCACCGCACGCTGTTCGACGGGGCCGGGGGGATGGACACCGAGCTCATCCTGGGAGGCGACAGCGAGTTCGGCTACCGCGCCTCCCAGCAGGGGGCGGTCTTCGTCCCGGACCTGGACACCAGCAGCTGGCACCTGGGCCGCACCCAGATGCAGACCCGCCACGAGGCGGGGACCCGCTACAGAATGCCGTTCGTGGCCAACCGCGTGCCCTACTTCCACCTGCGCACCCGGCGCCCGGGGCGGTTGTGGGAGGTGCCGGCGCTGGAGGCGGTGATGGACGTGGACGGTGTCGCGCTGGAGGACGTGGAAGCCACCGCCTCGGCGCTGCTGTCGGGCATCACCCCCGACATCCGGCTGTGGCTCGTCGGCTCGTGGGACGCGCTGGAGGAGGGGCGCAGGCCCCTGCTGGAGGAGGAGCACCTGGACCTGCGGCTGGTCCGGGAGCTCTTCCGCGGCGATCCCCGGGTGCGGTTCACCGGCTCCGGGCCGGAGCACGATCCGCGGACGCCCTTCCTGCTGCGGGTGCCCGCCGGGGCGCGGCTGGCGCCCGGAGCCCTCGACGAGCTCCTGCGGGCGGCCGAGCGCACGGGGGCGGGGCTGCTGCGCTCGCTTCCGCCCGGGGACGCGCGGGGAGGAGGGGTGCTGCGGATGGAGCGCACCGCCGCCTACGCCAGGGCCCGCCACCTCTCCCCCGACGCGGGGGAGGAGGAGCGCGACCGGCTGGTGGAGCAGGTCTGCGGTATCCACTGGGCGGGCGGGGAGGGGATCTTCGCGGTCCCCTCCGCCGCGGCGGAGGAGACCGGAGCCGCCGGGGGTGAGGCGGCCCTTCTGCGCCGGCGCCTGAGCCGCGCGGAGAACGAGGCCAGGAGCCTGCGGCGCCGTGCGGAGCGGGCCGAGCGCAAGCTGCGCTGGTTCACCCCGGACCTGGTCCGCCGCGTGCTGCGCCGCATCGTTCGCTGAGGCGGTGCCTGCTCCGGGCGGCCCAGGGGCGGGAGCCCTCGGTGTCCGCGGTGGGAGGGCTCGTGCCCGCCCGTCACCCTCAACGGAGAGCCTTCGGCTCCAGCGCCTGCCTCTCCGTCACCCTCCCACCACCCTCAACGGAGAGCCTTCGGCTCCGGTCCCTGCCTCTCCGTCACCCTCCCACCACCCTCAACGGAGAGCCTCCGGCTCCAGCGCCCGCCTCTCCGTCGCCCGCCACCAACCCCGAACGACGGCCTTCGGCCGCGGTACCTGTCCCCGCCTCCGCCGCCTCCAGAGCCCTCCGGGGCCGTGCCGCCGGCGGGGAGGGGCCTACGGCACCCAGAGGCCGAGCGACTCGGCGACCAGGGCGGGGCGCTCCTGGCCCTCGATCTCCACGGTGTGGGTCGTGGTCACCAGGTAGCCCTTGGGGGACTCCTGTACCGAGCTGAGCTCGATGCCGTCACGGATGCGCGCGCCGGAGGGGACCGGCTGGAGGAAGCGCACCTTGTTGAGCCCGTAGTTGATGGACATGCTGGGCTTCTCGGTGAGTGAGATGGAGGACTGGGAGAAGTGGGCCAGCATCGACAGGGTCAGGAACCCGTGTGCGATGGTGCCGCCGAACGGACCCGACGCCGCCTTCTCCTGGTCGATGTGGATCCACTGGTGGTCCTCGGTCGCGTCGGCGAAGAGGGAGATCCGTTCCTGGTCGATGGTCACCCAGTCGGTGTAGCCCAGGTGCTCGCCCTGGGATGCGATGACCTCGTTGATGTCGGCGAATACGCGCACCGCGCCTCCACAGTCGTCGGGTCCGGAACGGGAGCCGGACGGTGCCGCAACTCTACCTAACGCTGTTCGGTTAAAGGGGAGGGGGAGTCCCTCCCGGAAGGCGGCTCGGGATCAGCGGCCCCGGCCGCGGCGGGCTCCGCCGCCGCGTTCGGCGAGGGCCTCGCGCGTGCCGTCGGCGTCCACCAGCAGGGTCTGCGCGGTGCGTCCGGCCACCGCCGTGCGGTCCACTCCGTGTCCCAGGCCGCTCTCCGTCAACGGGACCGGCACCACCCCGTCGTGCGCGCGTACCGGCGGGACCACCAGGTCGCGGCCGCGGCCTCCGGCGCCGGGCATCTCCACCGGCAGGGTCGCCCCCGACAGGGACGCCAGCGCGACCGCGGCCGCACGCCCGACCCCCGTCACCGCCGAGGAGCCGCACCAGACCTGCCAGCCCGCGTCCACCGCGCGGTCCACCGCGCGGCGGGCGGACGTCAGGCCGCCCAGCCGGGTCAGGTCCACGTTCACCGCTCCACCGGCCTCGGCGCGGATCGCCTCGCCGAGGTCCTCCACCGAGTCCAGCGACCGGCCCAGAGCCACCGGGGTGCGCAGCTCCGAGGCCAGGCGGCCGTGCGCGGCCAGGTCACCCGGGGCGAAGGGGTCCTCGATCGCCAGCAGGCCGAGTCCGTCCAGGACGCGCAGTGCGTCCAGGTCGGCGGGGGACTCGGTGTACCGTCCGCCCGCGTCGGCCTGTAGGACCAGGAACGGGAAGCTGCCCCGCACCGCACGTACCACGTCGGCGTCCCAACCCGGCTCGACCTCCAGCCGGATCCGCCTGAATCCCGCCCCGACCTGCCGGTTGACCTCGGTGACCACCGACTCCACGGTCACCTGCCGGGGCAGGGTCACACCCGCCGTGAGCGCGGTGCGCTCACCGCCCAGGGCGTGCGAGAGCGGAGTGCCGCGCTGGCGGCTCCACAGATCCCAGCAGGCGGTGTCCAGGGCGCCGGCCACCGCCGGGTCCCAGGGCAGGTCCGCCCACGCCTCACCCGCCTCGGTGGGCCGTCTCCAGGAGTGGCGCAGCAGGGCGGGGGCGAAGGCCGAGGCCAGGGCCTCCCACTGGGGCCCGGTGGCGCGTGGAAGCTCTCCCCAGCCGCTGACGCCCTCGCCGTCGGCCACACGGACCAGGACGGGGCCGTCGGCTCCGGTGCCCCGTACGCCCGACTGGGGCCGCAGCCGGATCAGCTCGAGTTCGACGATCCGGGTCGCGGTCGCCGAGTCGGTGTGTGCCACGCTGTCCCACCTCGGTGCTCGTCCTCCCGCCGGTCGTCCGGCCACCGGGCCGGACACGGGCTGTCCTCTCGACGGTACCCCCGGCCGACCTGCACGACCAGCCCGCGCGGTGCGGTCCGCGCCACCTGGCCGGCCAGGTGGAGGCTCCCTCCGGCCGCCCCGTGCCCTCGCCGCGGGCCGACGGCCCCTCACGGAACGGGGCCGCCCGCGGCGCCGACCGGCGCCGCGGACGGCCCGCGAAGCAGAGCCCGCCGTCTCTCAGCCCGTGGCCAGCACCTCGTCCAGCGGACGGTGCTTGAGCCCGTGCGCCTCGGCGACCGGCGCCGACACCACGTCGCCGTCGAAGGTGTTCAGGCCCCCGGCCAGCGCCTCGTCCTCGGCCAGGGCCCGCCGCCAGCCCTTCTCCGCCAGCGCCACCGTGTAGCGCAGGGTGTCCTTGGTCAGCGCGTGGGTGGAGGTGTTGGGCACCGCCCCCGGCATGTTCGCCACGCAGTAGAACACGGTGTCGTGCACCTGGAACGTGGGGTCGGCGTGCGTGGTGGGACGCGAGTCCTCGAAGCAGCCGCCCTGGTCGATGGCGATGTCCACCAGCACCGCGCCCGGGCGCATCCGCGACACCAGCTCGTTCGACACCAGCTTGGGCGCCTTGGCCCCCGGCACCAGCACCGCGCCGATCACCAGGTCGGACTCCAGCAGCGACTGCTCCAGCTCGAACGCGTTGGACACCACGGTCTTGACGCGGCCCCGGTAGATCGAGTCCACGTGCCGCAGCTTGTTCACGTTCAGGTCCAGCACGGTCACGTCGGCGCCCATGCCCACCGCGACCTGCGTCGCGTTCAGGCCGGACACGCCCGCGCCGACCACGGTCACCCGCGCCGGGCGCACACCCGGCACCCCGCCCATCAGGACGCCGCGCCCGCCGCTGGGACGCTGAAGGGTCACCGACCCCACCTGCGTGGCCAGGCGGCCCGCGACCTCCGACATCGGGGCCAGCAGCGGCAGGGAGCCGTCGGGAAGCTGCACGGTCTCGTAGGCGATACCGGTCACCCGCCGCTCCAGCAGCGCGTCGGTGCACTCGCGCGACGCGGCCAGGTGCAGGTAGGTGAAGAGGGTCTGCCCCTCGCGCATGCGGTGGTACTCCGCCGCGATCGGCTCCTTGACCTTCAGGATGAGGTCGCCCGCGGCCCACACCTCGTCGGCGGTCTCCAGGATGCGGGCACCCGCCGCCGCGTACTCGGAGTCGGGGATGGAGGATCCGAGGCCCGCGTCGCGTTCGACGACCACCTCGTGGCCCCGGCTGACCAGTTCGTGGACCCCCGCAGGAGTGATGGCCACCCGGTACTCGTGGTTCTTGATCTCACGGGGTACGCCGATGCGCACGGTTCCTCCTACTGGTATCTCCGTTGATATCCCCACTGTGACCTGCGAAGGCCCCTCGCCGCCATCGTCAACATGCATGACTGTCGGCGACCTTGTTGGCAACGTGTAAAGCGAATGCGTGGGATGGGACACGAGTTCGCACCCGGTGCGGGCGGGTTCGCTCCGAAGCGCCCCGTCCGGCCTGTGACCGGACCTCGTCCGGCCGCGTCACGGACCGTCGGCGGGGGAGCCGACGCGACCGCCCTCCGGCCCGGTCCCGCGTCCCGCGATCCACACGCGTTCCACGCGGCCCACCAGTTCCCTACCCGCGTACGGGCTCGGATCCACGCCCGGAACCGCCACCCGTGCGAGGGGGTCGAAGGCGACCAGGTCGGCGTCGAAGCCCGCCGCGATCCGCCCCTTGCCGCCCAGTCCCAGCAGTTGCGCGGGAGCCTCGGCCGTCCACCGGGCCAGGTCGGCCAGTCCGCCACCGCGCCGGTGCGCCGCCGTCCACAGTGCGGACAGGCTCCACTCCAGCGTGTACAGGCCGTGGGCGGGAAGGTGCCCCGACCCCACCGTGGTGATCGACGACTCCTCCGCCAGCAGCGCGCTCCACAGCGCCCTGCGGTTGGCGTCCGAGCGCACCGGGGGACGACAGGCGTGGGCGGGCGAATCCTGTGCCAGCGACTCCGAGGGCAGGCACAGGTAGTGCGGGCAGGTCTGCGCCGACAGCTCCACCCCGATCGGCCCCGCCGCCGCCAGCAGCGCGGCGCACTCGGCCGCCGTGAACGGGCACACGTGCGTGCGCGCCCCCACCACGCGGGCCGCCGCGATCACCCGCTCCAGTCCGCGCCGTTCCGCCCGGGGCGGCCGCTGCTCCGCCGACACCGGCGGGGTCCCCAGCTCCCGGGCGTCCTCGGCGTGCACCAGGAGCACGCTGTCCAGTGCCGCGAGTTCGGCCATCGACTTGCGCAGCCGGGCGTCGCCCAGGGACGCCATGTCCGGGGCTCCCCCGTCCGACAGGGAGCAGCGGAAGGCCACCGCGCCCGCCGCCTGCAGGTCGGCCAGGTCGAGCGGGCCGGTGCCTGGGGTCACCCCGCCCAGGAACAGCACCGGAACCGGGGAGGGCGCCGCCGCGCGCTGGTGGGTCTGGAGCGCGTCCGCGCACGTGATGGCGGGCCGGGCCGGGGCGGGGGAGGCCACGACGCAGGTCACCCCGCCGCGCAGGGCGGCCGTGCCCACCAGGCGGTAGGACTCGGCCAGGCCCTGCCCCGGCGCGTGTGCGCCGGTGTCCACGTCGACGGCGCCGGGCAGCAGCGCCACGTCGCCGAGGTCGGTCACCTCGCGCGCGGGCATGTCCGCTCCGTAGGCGTCCACGGCCTCGATCCGGCCGTCGCGCACTCCGACGGAGGCGGGGGCGACCCCGTCGGCGGCGACCACGCGCCTGGACCTGACCACACTGTCGAACACGGTCATCGCCGGTCCCCTTTTCACTACGCTCGCGACGGGAGGGTGTGCTGTGAGGAGCCGCGGAGGAGCCCGCGGCACGGGGGAGGAGTGGTCGAACGGCGGGCGGGGAAGTCGTCTCGGCCGGAGGACGAGCGTATCGCGGGAGGCCCCTCGGTGAGGGGGAAACACGACATCCTCCCGGGCACGTCTCGGGTTCGGGACGTGTACGGGGGTGGCCGGGGGCGCCCAAGTCCGACACCGTGTAGTAAACGGTTTAACCTTGGTCGAGGTGTTCCTCCGTGCGCGGCCCCTGCCGGAAGTGACTGGACAGCAGCGAGGCGGCCAACGGCCAAGGGCGCTGACCAGCCATCGAAACGAGACCGACGACGGAGTGGCGCGTGGCTCCTCCCGCACTGAACCCGAAATCCCCTCCTCAGGAACACCATGACGACGCCCCGGGCCCGGGGCGCGTCCCCCTCTTCGCCGTGGCCGCCGCGGCCCTGTGCCTGCTCGGTCTGAGCCTCACCCTCCTTCTCGGCGGCGCCGCCTTCCCCGAGGTCATCCCGGGCCTGCCCGACGCCGGCGAGGCCGTCCGCTGGGGCCTGCCGCTGGCCAAGACAGCCATGGACGCCTCCGGGGTCGTGGCCATCGGCCTGCTGCTGCTCGCGACGGTTTTGCTGCCCTCCCACAAGGGCCGGCTGTCCCGACAGGCGGTCGGCTACGTGCACGGCGCCACCTGGGCGGCCCTGGCGTGGGCCGTCTCCGCCGTGTTCACCCTCTACTTCCAGACCTCGGAGTTCCTGGCCAGGGCCGTCGGCCAGGTCAGCGTCGACGAGGTCACCGCCTACGCCGGATCCATCTCCGGCGGCATCGCGCTGATGTTCGTCGTCCTGTTCACGACCGGCATCGCCCTGTTCGGCCGCACGACCACCAGCGCCACCGGGGGCCTGTGGCTGCTCGTCCTCGCCCTGGTCGCGATCACGCCCCCGGCGCTGACCGGCCACTCGGCCTCCTCCGGGGCGCACGAACTGGCCGTGACCGGACTGGCCATGCACGTCATCTCCATCAGCGTGTGGGTGGGCGGCCTGGCCGCCCTCACCTACCACGCGACGCGCCGGGACGCGCAGGCCCCGTCGGTGGCCGCCAACCGGTTCAGCCGCATGGCCCTGTGGGCCTACGCCGGCGTGGCCGTCAGCGGCGTGGCCAGCGCGCTGGCGCGCCTGTACTCCCCCGGGGACCTGCTCACCACCGAGTACGGGCTGATCATCCTGGTCAAGACCATCCTGTTCGTGGTCCTGGGCGCGTTCGGCTACATGCAGCGCGAGTTCACCTTCAAGCGCCTCGACGACGCGCCGGAGGGCCCGGCGGGAGAGGCCTTCCGGCGCCCGCTGTTCCTGCGCGTGGCACTGGTCGAGGTGCTCATCATGGCCGCCGTCATCGGTGTGGCCGTCGGACTGGGGCGCACCGCGCCGCCCCCGCCGCTGGAGAGCACCGTCGACCCGGCCACCATCATCCTCGGTTTCCCGGTCCCGCCGCCCATGAGCGCCGCGAACCTGCTCACGCTGTGGCGCCCCGACCTGTTCTTCGCCATGGTCGTGGTGCTCGGGGGAGGGCTGTACGCGGCCGGCGTGGTGCGGCTGCGGCGCCGGGGCGACGCCTGGCCCGTCGGGCGCACGGTGGCCTTCATGGCGGGGCTGCTGACGATCGTCGTCACACAGTTGAGCGGGTTCGCGACCTACTCGATGGTGATGTTCTCGACGCACATGATCCAGCACATGGTGCTGTCGATGCTCACCCCGATCCTGCTGGTGCTGGGCGCGCCGGTCACCCTGGCCCTGCGCGGGTTCCGGCCCGCCGCGCGGCGCGGGGACCGGGGGCCGCGCGAGTGGCTGAACCTGTTCCTCAACAGCCGCTACTCCAAGGTGGTGACGCATCCGGCGGTCGCCGCCCCGCTGTTCGTGCTCAGCCCCTACGCGCTGTACTTCACCCCGCTGTTCGCCACGCTGATGAACGACCACCTGGGCCACATGTTCATGAGCGTGCACTTCCTCCTCGTGGGCTTCCTCTTCTACTGGATCATCGTGGGCGTGGACCCGGCCCCGAGGAAGGTGCCCTTCCTGCTGCGGATCCTGCTGCTGCTGGTGGTGATGGGGTTCCACGCCTTCTTCGGCATCACGATCATGATGCAGTCGGCGCCGCTGGCGATGGACTTCTACGGCCAGTTCGAGGTGCCGTGGATGGAGGGACAGGCCGAGGACCAGTACAAGGGCGGCGGCGTCGCCTGGGCGCTGGGCGAGATCCCCACCGCGCTGGTCATGATCGCGCTGGTCCGGCAGTGGGCGCGCGACGACGAGAAGGAGGAGCGCCGCCGCGAACGGCACAGCCGCCGGGGTGGTTCCGACGACGCCGACATGGACGCCTACAACGCCTACCTGGCCGAACTCGACCGGCGCTCGCGCGGTGCGGGTGCGGGTGCGGGCCCGGCCGCTGGCGCCGCGGCGACGGAGGCCGCGGTGGCCCCGGGCGCCCCGGAGCCGCAGGAGCGGGCGGACGGGCGGCCCGAGCCGGAGGCGGACGCGAAGCCCGGCGGACAGGTCGAGCCGAACGGATAGGGACGCGGCGCCGTGAGCGGCGCACGGGCGGATCCGCGCGGGGGCGTACCGGAGGGTGCGCCCCCGCCGCCGCGTCGGAGGCCCCTCCCCGGGCGTCGGCGCTCGGAGTCCCACGGGGCGAACGCCCCGCCGGACACCCGTGGCGTACGGAACTCGCGGCCCACGCACGGAGCCCGCGATGCGGAGGCGCGCCGCACGGGGCCCACCGCACTGGGACCATCGCACGGAGCCCGCCACGTGAGAAGCCCCGCGCCGGAGGGCGCGGGGCGTGGGAGCGGGGAGCCGGGGTCAGATGATCAGGGCGGCCACGGACGCGCCCACCAGCCCCAGGGTCAGGCAGACCAGCAGGCCCACGGCCAGGACCGGCAGGGACGGACGCAGCGATGCGAGGGCGGACCGGTCCCCGGACGCGGCCTGGCGGCGGGCCACCAGCGGCAGCATCGCCACGTTCACCGCGTACACGACGGCCACGACGCAACTGGCCACGGCGAACGCCGTCCAGAAGCCGGAGCCGGCGGACAGCGTGTTGGCCGCGGCCAGTACCGGCAGCGCCACCAGGAGCACCACCGAGGCGGCTCCGAACGCCACCCGCACCCCGGGCGGCGCCTCGCGGGCACCCCCTGGAAGCACGAGGAGCAGACCGATGAGGGCCGCCATCATGATGGCGCCCACGATTCCGAACACGGCGATGTCGACCAGCGAATTCACGCTGGTCATTGTCGCACCGGTCGGAGGGCGGCCGGATCCGGGGTGGGTGTGCGAAGGGCCCGAGCGCAGTGGCCGGCGCCGCCCGTCCCGGGAGCGGGACCGGGCCGGTCAGCCCACGTGCTCCACCCTCGACCCCGAGGCGCTCTTGACCACCCTCAGCCGCGTCGACACCCGCTGCCTCAGGTCGGCGACGTGGCTCACCACGCCCACGGCGCGGCCGCCGTCGCGCAGCCGGTCCAGGACGTCCAGCACCTCCTCCAGGGTGTCCTCGTCCAGGGTGCCGAAGCCCTCGTCCACGAACAGCGTGTCGATGTCCGCGCCGCCCGCCTCGGCACTGGCCACGTCGCCCAGCCCCAGGGCCAGGGCCAGCGAGCTGAAGAACGTCTCCCCGCCCGAGAGCGTGGCCGGGTCGCGCTCCACCCCCGTCCAGGCGTCGACCACCCGCATGCCCAGGCCTCCGGCCGAACGCGCGCGCCCGTCACCGGCGGCCTTGTCCACCGTGTACCGCAACTCGTACCGGCCGTCCGACATCGTCACCAGGCGGTCGTTGGCGGCGGCCACCACCCGCTCCAGGCGGGAGGCCAGCACGTAGGCGGACAGGCGCACGTGGTCGGTGTTGTCGGGGGAGGTCCCCGCCGCCAGGCCGCGCAGCCCCTCGGCCACCGTGTAGCGGTGCAGCACCGGCTCACAGTCCGCCAACTGCCTCCGGAGGTCCCCGCGCAGCTCGGTGAGCCGGCTCGCCCGCTGCTCCAGCGTGCTCCGCCAGGTCACCGCGCGGTCGGCGGTGTCCGAGGCGCTTCGGGCCTCGGCGTCCAGCGCCTCCAGGTCCGGGGCGGGCAGCTCCCCCGCGGCGGCCAGGCCGGGATCGGCCAGCGCCGCCTCGACGGTGGCCCACTTGCCGTCGAAGGAACGGGCGCGCTCACGCAGCTCACGCCGCCGCCGCTCGTCCAGGACGGCCTCCCACACCCCGGCCTCGTCGGCGAACCGGACCTCGGCCCGCGCCCGCTCGGCCTCGGCGGCGGCCGCGCGCAGCTCCTCGGCCGCGCGGTCCCGGGCGACGGCGGCCTCGGCGGCGGCGCGGAGCAGGTCGGCCTCGCCGCTCAGCCTGGTGATCCGCTCGTCCAGCCCCGCGTCGTCCCCGCGTGCCCGATCCAGCCGCGCGGTCAGCCTCTCGTGCTCGCGGACGGCGTTCTCCCGGTCGGCCTCCACCCGGGTCTCCTGGCGGAGCAGTTCGCCCTCGCGGGCACGGGCCCGCTCCAGGTCGGCGGCGGCCCTCTCCAGCGCCTCCTCCACGCGGCGCGCCTCACCGACGGCGTCCCGGGCCTGCGAGAGCGCCAGGCGGTGGGCCCGCACCTCCTCGCGGGCGGACTCGGGGGTGCGGCCCTCGGCGCGCTCGCGGGCGGCCTCGCACCGCTCACGCAGCGCCGTCACGGCGTTCTCCGCCTCGGTGCGCCGGGCGGCGGCGGTGTCGGCGGCCGCCCGGGCCCGCTCCTCCTCATCCGGGGACACCAGCCCCTCTCCGGAGGGCCGGGCGGGGGCGGGGTGCTCCGCCGACCCGCACACGGCGCACGGCTCACCGTCGGCGAGGTTCCCGGCCAGTTCGGCGGCCATGTGGGTGATCCGGCGCTCGTGCAGCTCCTGGGCGCGGTCGCGGGCCTCCTGGGCGGCGTCCACCGCCGCGTGGTGCCGTTCCCGGGCCGCCTCCAGCTCCCGGCCGAGGCGCTCCGCCTCCACGGCCCCGTCCCGGCGCCGCTCGGCGGCGGCCAGGACGGTCTCGGCCGACTCCACCAGACCCGCCCGGTCGCGCAGACCGCGCAGCCGGTCGGTCAACCGCTCCACCTGCGGCGGCAGGTCGGCGACCAGCCCGCGCTGGTGGTCCCACTGGTCGCAGATCTCGCCCAGGTGCCGGGTGAGCTCGGTGACGGAGCGACCCAGGGATCGGCGGCGCTCGGCGTCCCCGCGCAGCAGCTCCAGACGTGCCAGCTCGTCGCGGCGCTCCCGCTCGGCGCCGCGCAGCGCCTCCTCGGGGCCCGGCCCGCCCGGCTCCGGGGGGAACAGGTCCGCGGTGTCGACCCCCGGCAGGCCGCTGACCAGGGCCAGGTGGTCGGTGACGGCCATTTCGGCCTTGTCCAGCTCGGTGCGCCGGTTGTCGCGGGCGCGCAGGAACGGCAGCACCGAATCGGCGCGCTCGGCCGCGTCGAGCCGGGTGTCGGCCTCCGCGCGCCAGTCGGCGTGCTCGGCGAGCTCGGCGCGGCGCAGGCGCGCGGAGGCCAGCCGATCCTGGCGGTCGCGCAGCTCCCGTCCCTCGGCCAGGGCCAGCCGCGCGTCCTCACGTGCCCCGGTGAACTCCGCGGCCACGGAGGCGGCGTCGCGCGCGGTCGCGGTGGTGACGGCGGCCAGTTCGGCGGCCCACGCCGACAGCTCCTCGGGCAGGTCGGGTGCGGTGCACCGGCCGACCTCGGCGATCCGGCCCGCGACCGCGCGCACCCGGTCGTCGGCGGACTCCACCTCGCGGCGCAGCCTGTTGGCGTGCTCCTTGAACCACTCCTCCACGTCGCGGAACACGCGGGTGTTGAAGATCCGCTCCAGGGAGTCGCGCCGTTCGTCGGACTTGGCGCGCAGGAACCGGGCGAAGTCGCCCTGGGGGAGCATGGCGGTCTGGCAGAACTGTTCGAGGGTGAGCCCCACCAGGTCGCCGACGAACTGCCCGGCCTCGTCGGGGCGGTTGGTGACGCCCTCCCAGCGGCCGTTGAGCCGCTCCTGGACGAGGACCTTGGCGTTCTCGACCCTGGTGCCGGTCCCGCGCTTCTTGGGCCGCTCCCAGCGGGGGCTGCGCTCGACGCGGACACGGCGGTCCCGGACGGTGAACTCCAGGGTGATCCGGGGGACGCGGTCCAGCGGCGCGTGGTCGCTCTTGGGGGAGCGGTCCTTGCCGCGTGCGCCCGGCACGCTGCCGTACAGGGCGAAGCACACCGCGTCCAGCACGGAGGTCTTGCCCGCGCCGGTGGGGCCGTGGACGAGGAAGAGCCCGCCCGCGCTGAGGCGGTCGAAGTCCACCTTCTCGGTGCCCGCGAACGGGCCGAACGCCTCGATGGTGAGGGTGTGCAACCGCATCAGCGCGTTCCCTCCTGGGACCGGACCTGCTCGACGGCGGTGTTCACGAGGGCCTCCTCCTCGGGGGTGGCGGGGGTGCCGCGGGCCCACTCGACGAAGTCGGCGACCACCTGGCGCTCGCTGCGGTCGGCGACGGAGGCGGCGACCGGGCGGGTGTCGGGGGCGGCGCCCTCGGGAGCGAAGTCCAGGACCAGGGTGTGGGGGAAGCGTTCGCGCAGCCGGTCCATGGGGTGGGCCGGGCGGCGGGGGTCGGTGAGGGTGATCTGGAGCCAGTGGTCGGTGTGGGAGTCCCACTCGGGGAGGGTGAGCAGGTCCTCGATCCGGCCGCGGATCCGGGCCAGCGGGCGGGGGACTGGCGCCTCGACGAACTCCGCGTCCGCCAGGCCGTCGGCGTCCAGCTCCACCACCCAGCAGCCCTTGACGTGGTGCTCCTCGGAGAAGGAGTAGGCGAGCGGGCTGCCCGCGTAGCGCACGGACGGGGTGATGGCCTGCCGTCCGTGCAGGTGGCCCAGGGCGACGTAGTCGACCCCGTCGTAGACCCGGACGGGCACGTGCGAGGCGCCGCCCACGGAGATGTCGCGTTCGCTGTCGGAGGGCTCTCCGCCGGTGACGAAGGCGTGCGAGAGGACCACCGAGCGGGTGCCCGGGCGCTCGGCGAGGTCGGCGCGGACCAGGTCCATGGCGTATCCGACGGCCGTGGCGTGGCCGCGCTCGGGCAGGTCCCACTGGTGGCGGGCGAGTTCCGGGTCGAGGTAGGGGATGCCGTAGAAGGCGACGGGGCCGTGCTCGTCGTCGACGACGACGGGGGCGCCGACCCCGTCCAGGGAGCTGCGCAGGTGGACGCCCGAGGCGTCGATGAGGCCGGTGGCGAAGGACATCCGCGTCATGGAGTCGTGGTTGCCGCTGATGAGGACGGCGCGGGCTCCCGTCTCGCGGATGCGGCTGAGCGCCCGGTCGAACAGCCGGACGGCGTCCACCGAGGGAAGCGCGCGGTCGTAGAGGTCGCCGGCCACGGCGACGACGTCGATCCGGCGTTCGCGGATGGTGTCGACGAGGTGGTCGAGGAAGGCGGACTGGGCGCCGATGAGGTTCTCCCTGTGGAAGGAGCGACCCAGGTGCCAGTCCGAGGTGTGCAGCAGGCGCATGGCACCGGACATTACCGAAGACGGGCGTACCGCGTTCGGGGAAATCCCCTTCTGTGGACGACTGTGGGATATCGGTGTCCGCGGGCCCCGGCGGGACCCGTCAGTGCCTACGGGCGAGGGTGAGGCCGTCGCCTACGGGCAGCAGCACCTGCTCGACGCGCTCGTCGGCGACCAGGCGGTCGTTGAAGTCGCGGATGCCCCGCACCACCGGGGAGGTGTCGGCGGTGTCCACCACGCGCCCGTGGGAGAGGGTGTTGTCGGCCAGGATGAGGCCGCCCCGGCGGATGCGGGGGACCAGCTCCTCCCAGTAGCCGACGTAGCCCTCCTTGTCGGCGTCCACGAAGGCCAGGTCGAACTGGGGCTCCGGGGGGAGCGCGCGCAGGGACTCCAGGGCCGGGCCGAGCCTGAGCGTGATCTTGCCGGCGACCCCGGCGCGCTCCCAGTAGCGGCGGGCGACGGAGGTCCACTCGTCGCTGACGTCCAGGGCCAGCAGGCGGCCGTCCGCGGGCAGGCCGCGCGCGAAGCAGATCGAGGAGTAGCCGGTGAAGGTCCCGACCTCCACGACGTCGCGGGCGCCGCAGACCCGGGTGAGCAGGGTGGTGAAGGCACCCTGCTCGGGACCGATCTGCATCCCCCGGTAGTCGGGGAAGAGCCGAGCGGTCTCCTCGGCCAGGTCGGCGAGCACCTCGTCCACGGGCTCGCTGTGGTCGACGATGTAGGCGTGCAGTTCCGGAGTCAGGCCCTCTGAGGATCGTGTCACGCCCGCCAGCCTAGAACAGCACCTCCCGCATCACCCGGACCGGGCCGCTGTGTCCCGGGGTGCGTGGCGAGTCCTGCCTCAGCCCCCTGGGGGTGTGGTTCGGGCGCCGGCGGGGTTCTGGAGGTGCCGTAGGAGGGTTCACGAGGCACGAGTGAACCCTTCGGAGGCGCCGAAGGTTCCCGCCTTCGAGGCGTCCGAACACGGGGCGAAGCGGAGCGGAGCCCCAAGGAAGGCACCAGAGCGCCGGCGGGGTTCTGGAGGTGGCGTAGGAGGGTTCACGAGGTACGAGTGAACCCTTCGGAGGCGCCGAAGGTTCCCGCCTTCGAGGCGTCCGGACACGGGGCGAAGCGGAGCGGAGCCCCAAGGAAGGCACCAGAGCGCCGGCGGGGTTCTGGAGGTGGCGTAGGAGGGTTCACGAGGTACGAGTGAACCCTTCGGGGGCGCCGAAGGTTCCCGCCTTCGAGGCGTCCGGACACGGGGCGAAGCGGAGCGGAGCCCCAAGGAAGGCACCAGAGCGCCGGCGGGGTTTCGGAGGAGCCGAAGGCTCCCGTCTCCAAGGCGTCCGGACACGGAGGGCGCCGCGCCGCGGGCGTCCGCTGGGGGTGGCGGAGGGCGAGGGGTGGGCGAAGCGGAGCGGAGCCCCGAAGGAAGCACTAGTACTCGGGCAACAGGGAGGGCCAGTCGAAGAGGTACACCGTCCCCACGATGACGCCGATGGTCAGCAGCGGGGTGACCAGCTTCTGCTCGACGGGGCCGTCGGTGACGAAGCCCTTGTCCTGGCCGAAGCGCTTCTTGTAGAAGGGCCAGAAGATCGGCACGCCCATCTTGGTGATCATGTCGCCGAAGAAGTGCAGCACCACGCCGAAGGCCACCGCCAGGCCCAGCCAGCTGTAGTTCACCCCGGCGGTGAACAGGGCCAGCGTGATCCCTCCCGTGACCATCGCGTTGATGATCCCCGAGGCGACGCGGTTCTTGTCCAGGCCAAATCCCAGGCCCTGCAGGGCGATGCCGATCAGCAGGAACACGAAGATCTGGACGGCCAGCTCCGACCACAGGGCCAGCAACTGGACCAGCACGCCCACGAGGATCGCGAAGAAGAACGAGTGCGTTCCCATGCGGTGACCGCCGAAGAGGAAGCCGAGCATGCCGCCCAGCGTCTCGGTGACCTTGCCGTAGGTCTTGGTCACCGTGGCGCTCTTGTGGTCCAGGTCGGGCAGCAGGGCCGCACCGGCGCAGACCAGGGACCCGGCGACGATCTCGCCGGGTCCCAGGTCGAAGCTGAGTCCGGGAAATTCCATGCCCTGAACCAGCGGGACGACCGCCATCCAACCGACCACGCCGCTCAGTGCGTGAGAGTGCCCCATCATGGCCGGAACCGTAGCGGAGTACGGCATTCACTGCCAACGCGGGGTGGCGGTGGACGACCCGCACGTCACGCGGCGCACAGGGACCACTCCGTCCCCGGTTCCCAGAGGCGAATGTATTCCAATGTCACGGCGCTCCCCGTAGATCATTGACGCCGATCACCGCAGGTTGGTAAACAACCACCAACCCCAGGGCGGCGGTGGCGCGCCTCCCACCACACGATCCTCTGACAGGGGCCGCACATGAACTCCCACGGACATTCCTCCGGCCTCCTTCGACCCCCCAGCCTCCGCCGTGCCGCCGCCGCGGGTACCGCCCTGCTCCTGGCCGCGGTTCCCGCCCTCGCCTCCGCCCCCGCCGCGGCGGACGAGGACGGTGGCGACACCCTCACGATCGCCACCTCCCAGCAGGTGGACTCGTTCAACCCCTTCACGGCCCAGCTCGCCGTCACCACCAACGTCCTCCGCCACGTCTACGACTCCCTCATCACCGTCAGCCCCAAGACGAACGAGCCCGCCCCCTCGCTGGCCGAGTCCTGGGAGTCCAGCGAGGACGGCCTCACCTGGACCTTCCACCTGCGCGACGGCGTCACCTTCTCCGACGGCGAGCCCCTCACCGCCGACGACGTGGTCTGGACCTTCACCACGATGATGGAGAACGAGGCCGCGGCCGTCGCCAACGGCAACTACGTCTCCGGCTTCGAGTCGGTCACCGCCGAGGACGACCGCACCGTGGTCGTCGAACTCGACCAGCCCCAGGCCACGATGGCCTCCCTCAACGTCCCGGTCGTGCCCCGGCACGTCTGGGAGCCGATCCTGGAGGAGGAGGGGGACGCCTTCGCCGAGTACGGCAACGAGGAGTTCCCGACCGTCGGCAGCGGCCCCTTCGTCCTCACCGGCCACGACCGGGGCAGGTCCATCACCCTGGAGGCCAACCCCGACCACTGGCGCGGCGCCCCCGGCTTCGACCGGATCGTCCTGCGCTACTACTCCGAGAAGGACGCCGCGGTCGAGGCCCTGCGCAGCGGCGAGGTCTCCTTCGTCTACGAGCTCACCCAGGCCCAGGCCGAAGCCCTGCGGACCACCGAGGACATCCACGTCAACGTCGCCGAGGGCAAGCGCTTCCAGGCCTTCACCGTCAACCCCGGCGCCGTCACCCAGGACGGCGAGGAGTTCGGCGACGGCCACCCCGCCCTCGCCGACCGCACCCTGCGCCAGGCCATCGCCATGGCCGTCGACAACGAGGAGATCGTCGACAAGGCGCACGGCGGCCAGGCCGTCGCCGCGGGCGGCTACATCCCGCCCCGCTACGAGGACTTCCACTGGGAGCCCGAGGGCGGCGGCGCCCTCCCCGACTTCGACCCCGAGGCCGCCAACACCATGCTCGACGAGGCCGGGTACGAGAGGGGCGGGGACGGCGTGCGCGTCTCACCCGACGGCGACCGCCTCGAACTGCGCATGCACGTCCACCAGGACCGCCCCGCCAACGTCAACGCCGGGCTGGTCCTGGTCGAGCGCCTCGCCGACATCGGTATCGAGGTCAGGAACCTCACCGTCGACCCCGGCGTACTCAGCGACGCCCTCTTCGCGGGCGAGTACGACCTCATCTTCACCGGGTGGACGGTCAACCCCGACCCCGACTACGTCCTCAGCATCCACACCTGCGGGGCCCTGCCCACCGAGCCCGGCACCATGCAGGGCGACGCCTACTTCTGCGACGAGGAGTACGACGAGCTCTACGAGGCCCAGCTCGCCGAGTACGACCGCGAGGCCCGGGCCGAGATCATCCACCGGCTCCAGGAGGTCCTCCACCGCGAGGCCGTCGTGAACGTCCTCGCCTACCCCAACATCATGGAGGCCTACCGCACCGACCACATCGCCTCCATCCAGTACGAGCCCGCCGAGGGCGGCAACATCTGGGGCCAGGACGGCTACTGGGCCTGGTGGTCCGCCGAACCCGCCTCCGCCGAGGCCGGAGCCGCCGCCTCCGGGCCCTCCACCGGGGCCTGGATCGGCGTCGGAACCGTCGTGCTCGTCCTCGTCGCGGGCGGGGGATTCCTGCTGCTCCGCCGACGCGCCACCAGGGAGGACCGCGAGTGACCAGTACTCCCACCAGGGCGGGGGATCCGCCCGGGCCCGGGGCGAACGACGCCCCCGTCCCGGCGGACCCCGCCGGTCCCGGCCGCGCGGGCCGCGCCGGCCGGGTCGCGCGCTACGTGGCCGGACGCCTGACGACCGCGCTGGCCTCCCTGGCCGCCGTGGTCGTCGCCGGGTTCTTCCTCTTCCGGATCCTGCCCGGCGACCCCGTCCGCGCCATGACCGAGGGCCGCGAGGTCACCGCCGAACAGCGCGAGGAGCTGCGCCGCCAGTTCGGCCTCGACCAACCGCTGTGGCAGCAGTTCCTGGACTACGCGGCCGGGCTGCTCCGCTTCGACCTCGGCACGTCCTTCCAGTACCGCGAACCCGTCGCCGAGCTCATCCTGAACCGCCTCGGCCCCACGGTCCTGCTCGCCGGGACCGGCACGGTCGTCGCCGCGCTCCTGGGCCTGTTCCTGGGCGCCCGCGCCGGGTGGAGGCCGGGCGGCCGCGGCGACCGCGTCAACACCGCCGTGGCCCTGTTCCTCTGGTCGGTGCCCACGTTCTGGCTCGGCCTGCTGCTCATCGTGTTCCTGGCCTCCGGGCGCGGGTTCGTGCCCGGCCTGTTCCCCACCGGCGGCATGGTCGCCCCCGGCGCCGACGGGGCCCTGGAGACCGCACTGAGCACCGCACGGCACATGGTGCTGCCCGTCGCCACCATGGTCGCGGTCATCTACGCCCAGTACCTGATGATCATGCGCTCCTCGCTCATGGACGAGAAGGGCGCCGACTACCTCACCACCGCACGGGCCAAGGGCCTGCGCGACACCCTCGTGCGGCGCAGGCACGCCGTGCCCAACGCGCTGCTGCCCACCGTGACGCTCGTCTTCCTCAACCTCGGCCAGGTCGTGTCCGGCGTGATCCTCGTGGAGACCGTGTTCTCCTGGCCCGGCCTCGGACAGCTCTTCTACTCCGGCCTGCGCGTGCCCGACCTCGGCCTCGTCCAGGGCCTGTTCGTGGTCTTCGCGGCCTCGGTGATCCTCATGAACCTTCTCGCCGACCTGGTGTACCCGCTGCTCGACCCCCGGGTGCGCCCGTGAGCGCCCCCGCCGGGACGCCCGGCACCCCGGAGGCCGGCGACCGGACCGACCGGGCCGAAGGCGCCGCGCCGGCCACACCCCGAGCCCTCGCCCGCAGGCGCCGCCGCGAGGCCCTGCGCCGCTTCGCCCGCGAGTACGCCCGCAACCGCGCCGGACTGTTCGGCCTGGCCGCGCTGCTGGCCATCGGCGCCCTGGCGCTGACCGCCCCGCTCCTCGTCGACCAGGCCGACCTCACCATCACCGGCGCGCCCGGCGCCGCCTACCAGCCGCCCAGCGTCGAGTACCCGCTCGGCACCGACAACTTCGGCCGCTCCATCCTGGACCTGGTCATCTGGGGCTCCCGCGTCTCGCTCACGGTGGGCTTCCTGGCCACGGCCGTCTCCGTGGTCCTGGGCACCCTGGTCGGGATGACCGCCGGGCACTTCGGCGCCTCAGGCGGCGCCGCCGGGAGGATCGTGTCCTCGGCGCTCATGCGCGTCACCGACTGGTTCCTGGTCCTGCCCACCCTGGTCCTGGCCGTGGCCCTGGCCGCCGTGCTGCCGCGCGGCACCGGCACCATCATCATCGCCATCGGCCTCACCGTCTGGCCCGCCACCGCCCGGCTGGTGCGCGCCCAGACCCTGGCCGTGGAGGCCCGCCCCTACGTGGAGCGGGCCCGTGCCCTGGGCGGCGGCCACGCCCACGTCATGGCCTGGCACGTCCTGCCCAACGTCATGCCGGTCGTGCTCGCCCAGACCACCCTGCTCGTGGCCACCTCGATCATCGCCGAGTCCACCCTGGCCTTCCTCGGCGTGGGCGACCCCACCGTCGTGTCCTGGGGCGGCGTCCTGGAGGCGGCCCGCAACGCCGGCGCGATCAGCTCCGGGATCTGGTGGTACATGGTCCCGCCCGGCCTGGCGATCGCCCTGGTCGCGCTGTCCTTCACCCTGTGCGGCCGGGCACTCGAATCCGTCATCAACCCGCGACTCCGGGGGTAGCGTTGACCTCCCTGCTCGACGTCCGCGACCTGTGCGTCACCTACCGCACCGGCGGCGGCGACGTCCCCGCCGTACGCGGCGTGGACCTGGCCCTGGACCCCGGCGGCACCCTGGGCCTGGCGGGGGAGTCCGGCAGCGGCAAGTCCACCGTCGCCCTGGCCCTGCTGCGCCTGCTGCCCGGGACCGCCGGTGTCACCGGCGAGGTGCTCCTGGAGGGCGAGAACGTCCTCGACATGCGCTGGGGCCGCCTGCGCGCGGTCCGCTGGGCGGGCGCCTCCATCGTCTTCCAGGGCGCCATGCACTCGCTCAACCCGGTCCGGCGGATCGGCGACCAGATCGCCGAGCCCATGGCCGTCCACGGCACGGTCCCCGCCGGGGAGGTGCCCGCACGGGTCACCGCGCTCCTGGAGCAGGTAGGCCTGCCCGACTCCCGGTACCGCGACTACCCCCACCAGCTGTCCGGAGGCCAGCGCCAGCGGGTCATGATCGCCATGGCGCTGGCGTGCGAGCCCCGCCTGGTCATCGCCGACGAGGCCACCACCGCCCTGGACGTGATGATCCAGGCGCAGATCCTGACCCTGCTGAAGCGGCTGGTCGCCGAACACGGCATCGGCATGCTGATGATCAGCCACGACCTGTCCGTGCTGTCCTCCACCTGCGACCGGGTCGCGATCATGTACGCGGGGCGGATCGTGGAGCAGGGACCGGCCCGGGAGGTCGTGCACGAGCCCGCGCACCCCTACGCCGACGCGCTCAGCGCGGCCTTCCCCCGCATCGGCGACCCGGCCTCGCGCCTGGCGCCACGGGGCCTGCCCGGCGACCCGCCCGATCCGGCGGACCGGTCCCCGGGCTGCGTCTTCCGGCCGCGCTGCGCGGTGGCCGAGACCGTGTGCGCCACGGTCGACCCGCCCCTGTGGCCGGTGGACCCCGACGCCGAGGGCGCCTCCACCCGGCAGGCGGCGTGCGTGCACGTGGGTCCCGCCCGACCGCTGACGGCCGCCCCCACAGAGGAGAAGCGCCCTTGAGCACCACCGAGACCGACTCCCACGAGACCCCGCCCACGTCCGGGGAGGGAACCGTCCCCGTCCTGAGCGCCAGGGGGGTGGAGGTCGCCTTCGCGGCCGGGTTCGCCCCCGGCGGCGGACGGGGCACCGCCCGTGCCGTGGACGGCGTCAACCTCGACATCGCCGCGGGGGAGATCGTGGCGCTGGTGGGGGAGTCCGGCTGCGGCAAGACCACGCTGGCCCGGACCCTGCTGGGCCTGGAGCGGCCCACCGGCGGCGACGTGGTGTTCGAGGGAGTCCCACTGCGCTACGGCTCCCGCGACATGCGCCGCTACCGGCGCCGGGTGCAACTGGTGCAGCAGGACCCCACCGGTTCGCTCAACCCGCGCCGCACCGTCTACGAGTCCGTGGCCGAGGGTCTGCGCATCCACGGGGGCACCACCGCCGACGAGTCCGACCGGGTCGGCGCGGCACTGGCCGAGGCGGGCCTGCGCCCGCCGGAGCGGTTCTTCCCCCGCTACCCGCACGAGCTGTCCGGGGGCCAGCGCCAGCGCGTGGTGATCGCGGGTGCGCTGGTGCTGGGCCCCGAGGTGCTGGTGGCCGACGAGCCGGTGGCCTCCCTGGACGCGTCGGTGCGCGGCGAGATCCTGCGCCTGATCCTGGACCTGCGCGCCGGCCTGGGGCTGTCGGCCCTGGTGGCCACGCACGACCTGGGACTGGCGTGGAACATCGCCGACCGGGTCGCGGTGATGTACCTGGGCAGGGTGGTGGAGCTGGGCACGGTGGAGGAGGTGCTGGCCGCGCCGGCCCATCCCTACACCCGGGCGCTGCTGTCGGTGCTGCCGGACGCGGAGGGCGAGCCGGTGGTGCTGTCCGGCGAGCCGCCGGACCCCAAGCGCGTGCCCCGGGGGTGCCGGTTCCATCCGCGCTGCCCGGTGCTGGCCTCGGGCGAGGCCGAGCGCGCGGGGGTCGCCGACCGCTGCCGCACCGAGGACCCGGCGATCCTGGAGGGCGGCGCCGAGCGGCGGGTGGCCTGCCACTGGGCGGCGGCCGACACGGCCGGACGGATCCGCGGCCGGGAGGCGGACACCGGTTGAGGCCGGGGCGGGGCACCGGCCGCGGACGTCTCCGCGAACACACCGGACACACCTGTCCTCCATGACCGGATCCGGCCACGGAGAGGGGGAGCCGCAGCGGAACAGCGCTTTCGCGGACCCGGTTCAGGACCGACATGCCATCTGAAACCGTCATCCCCGGCCCCGACGTCTCCGCTCCGGCACCACGCCCCGAGCGCTTCACCACCGACCGCGACTTCTGGCACGGCGCGGAGCTGGACCTGGACGCCTACCTGGCCCGTGTGGGCCTGTCCGGCGACCTGCCGCCCACCTTGGACACCCTGCGCGCCGTACACCGCGCCCACCTGGCCGCCATCCCCTTCGAGAACCTTCAGATCGTCCTGGGGCGCACGATCCCGCTGGACGTGCCCTCGCTGGTGGACAAGATGGTCCGCCGGCGCAGGGGCGGATACTGCTAAGAGCAGAACCTCCTGCTGGCGGCCGTGCTCGACCGCCTGGGCTTCGCGGTCACCGGGTTCGCCGCCCGGGTCCTGTCCGGTGCGACCGGAGGTCCCCGGCCCTCCACCCACTCCCTGCTACGCGTGGACCTGGACGAGGGGCCCTGGCTGGCCGACGTCGGCTTCGGCGGCGGGGGCCTGCTCGAACCGGTCCCCTCACCGACGGCCACCAGGAGGTCCAGGGAGGGTGGGGGCTGCGCCTGGACCGTGTGGCGGAGGTGGGCGAGGACGAGTGGCTGCTGCGCTCCTTCGACGGACGGGAGTGGCGCCCGCAGTACTCCTTCGCCACCGCCGCGGCGGTGCGCCAGGACTACGCGATCTTCAGCTTCGCTTTGGCGAGGAGCCCCGGAGCTGAAGCCCCGGGAGGCATCGCCGCGCAAACCACACCGGTCCTCTGGTGACGGGGGTCACACCGGGCTGCTTTTGGCTGCGTTCTGTCACTGGCCGGTTGCATGATGGTGGGTGTGTCGAAGATCGTCGTGCAGCTCAAGCTCACGCCGTCGCCCGAGCAGGCCACGGTGCTGGAGTCGACCCTGCGCGATCTCAACACCCACGCCACCTGGGTGGCGCAGGTGGCCCACGAATGCGGGGTGACGCGCAACTATGAGCTGCGCAAGCACACCTACCAGCAGTTGCGCGAGGCCGGGGTGGGGTCTCAGGCCGCCCAGCACACCATCAAGAAAGTGTGCGACGCCTACCGCACCCGCCGCTCGAACCTGAACCACGGCAACTACGGCCCGAAGGGTTCGGTGCGCCGGGAGCGGATCGAGTCCAGGCCCATTACCTTTCGCCCCGACTCCGGGCACCCCTATGATGCGCGCAACCTGTCCTTCGCCCTGGATGCGCGCACGATCTCGCTGTGGACCTTCCAGGGCCGGTTGAAGGACGTGCCGTTCGCCGGATCAACCGACCAGATCAAGGCCCTGGCCGAGTACAAACACGGCGAGGCCGACCTGCTCTGCCGGGACGGCACCTGGTTCCTGGCGGTCACCGTCGACGTCCCTGACGCCCCCGAGATCGAGCCCGGCTCCTTCCTCGGGGTGGACCTGGGGATCGTCAACATCGCCACCACCAGCGACGGGCAGGTCCTAGCCGGGCGTAAACCCAACCGGTACCGCCGACGACAGCAGCGCCTGCGCCAGAAATTGCAGAAGAAAGGCACCAAGTCCACCAGGCGGCTGCTCAAACGTCAGCGCCGTAAGGAGTCCCGCCGTTCCCGGGACGCCAACCACCGGATTTCCAAACGCATCGTGGCCGAGGCCGAACGCACCTTGCGCGGAATCGCCCTGGAAGACCTCACGGGCATCCGGCAGAGGGTACGGCAGAGAAAGCCCCAACGGGTCGCGTTGCATTCCTGGGCCTTCGCCCAACTCGCGGGCTTCATCTCCTACAAGTCCAAGCGGGCCGGTGTGCCAGTGGTGTTCGTGAATCCGGCCTACTCCTCCCAGGAGTGCGCCGAGTGTTCCTGCACCCACCGGCACAACCGGATCTCCCAGGCTGTGTTCACCTGCCGGTCGTGTGGTGTCGTTGCGCACGCGGACCGGAACGCTTCCCGTGTCCTGGCCCGTCGGAGCCAGGACGTGTGGGACGCGGGGCGGTAGTCACACGTCCCACCCGCGTTCCCCTGGGTTCGCGGGTCAGACGCGGTGGATGTTCCTGGCAGCCAGTCAGGTGTTCAACTGCAAGCTCGGTCGTTCACGGCCGAGAAGCTGACCCACCACCTGGTCGGCCACCCGCGCTCGCCGTTCCGGGGCGGGCTGGTGGCCCAGTACACCGGTCCGGGCCTCCAGCACCGGCTGACGGACACCACCCTGACCGTCTCCGCGCCCGACGGCACCAGCGAGGAGCGCGAGGTGCCCGTCGAAGAGGTGGGGCGGCTGTTGGAGGAGGTGTTCGGCATCGTCCTCGACCAGGAGGAACGGGCCGTCGTCGAGGAGCGGCTCCGGGAGTTCACCGGAATGTGAGGGTCGTCACACGCCGGTGGGTGGGGGCCCGCCCACCCACCGCGAAGGCCTCTACCACCTGGCCTCCCGATTCCGGTGCACGTCGTTCGTATCGGGAGTGTCCTGACTTCTTCGGAGATTCGTGGGCATTACACGCGTTCCGTCTGACGTCGTCGTGGGCAGGACTTGGAATCGTCAGGCGTCATCCGGCAGGGATGACCGCTGTCGAGGGGGTAGCCCATGGCCCGGATGACCACGGAAGACGTTCACGAGTACATCAACGGCATCTGCTTCAAGACCGGCCCTCCCGGAAAGGTCGGCGCCGAGACCGAGTGGCTGGTCACCGACCTGGCCGACCCGGACGCACCCGTCTCCGTCGACCGCCTCGCGGCGCTGGTGGAGGCGGGCGGCCCCCCGCCCGGGGGGAGCCGCATCACCTTCGAACCCGGCGGACAGCTCGAACTCAGCTCGCCCGCCCTCCCAGGACCGGCGCGGGCGCACGAGGCGCTCTCGGCCGACCTGGGCCACATCGGCAAGACCCTCGCCGAATCCGGGCTGCACCTGGTGGAGACCGCGCTCGACACCGCGCGCCCGCCGCGGCTCCAGCTCCGGGAGCCCCGCTACACGGCCATGGAGCGGTTCTTCGCCAACCACCGGTACTCCGGCGGCCACACCATGATGTGCAGCACCGCCTCGCTCCAGGTGTGCCTGGACATCGGCGCGGACGCCGCCGACGTCCGCGCCCGCTGGGAGCTCAGCCACCGGCTCGGCCCCGTGCTCGTCGCCGCCTTCGCCAACTCCGCCTTCTGGCGGGGCCGTCCCACCGGCTGGGAGTCCACCCGCTGGGCCATCTGGGCGACCATCGACTCCACCCGGACCCGGCCGGTCCTGGACGAGGGCAGCCACCCCGACCCCGCCACGGCGTGGGCCGAGTACGCGCTGGCCGCGAACGTCATGGCGGTCCCGGCGTGCACCGACACGGGCACCTCCTGGACCGCGGACCCCGGCGTCACCCTCGCCCAGTGGATCGACGGGCAGGGGCCCCGTCCGATCACCCGCGCCGACCTGGACTTCCACCTCAGTACGCTCTTCCCGCCCGTGCGCCCGCGCGGCTGGTGGGAGCTGCGCATGATCGACGCGCTCCCCACGCACTGGTGGCCGGTCCCGGTGGCGCTCGCCGCCGCCCTGGTCGACGACCCCCGCGCCCGGGCCGTGGCGGAGGAGTCCACCGAGAGGCTGTGCCGGGGGCGCTTCCCCGACCGCCGCCTGTGGATGCGGTCCGCCCAGCACGGCATCACCGACCCCGAGGTCGCCCGGTGCGCCCGGACCTGCTTCGACGCCGCCGTCGAGGCACTGCCGCGCATGGGCGCCGCCGCCCTGTCCGTCCTGGTCAACGACTACGCCGACCGCTACACGCGGCGGGGGACCAGCCCCGCCCGGACGCGGCCGCGCGTGCCCGCACCGCGCCCGGTGCGCGGGCGGCAGCCCGCGGAGCGGTCCGCGGGTCCCGACTCCGGACACGCTGGAGGAGCACGGTGAACCACGCACAGGAGCGCGCCAAGGAGCGCATCGCCGCCGAACTCGACCGCAGCAGGGCCAGCAGCAACGGGCTGACGCTCGACGCCCTCGACGAGGAGGAGCTGCTCGCCCAGCACTCGCCCCTGATGTCGCCGCTGGTGTGGGACCTGGCGCACGTCGGCAACTACGAGGAGCAGTGGCTGCTGCGCGCGGCCGGGGGGCGCGAGGCGCTGCGCCCCGACATCGACGGCCTCTACGACGCCTTCGAGAACTCGCGCGCCGAACGTGTCAGCCTGCCGCTGCTGCGCCCGGACGAGGCCCGTGCGTACAACGACCGGGTACGCGGGGAGGTGCTCGACGTCCTGGACTCGGCCGACCTCGGTGTGCCCGGACCGCGCGGCGACCGGTCCCCCCTGCTGGAGGCGGGACTCGTCTACCACCTGGTCATCCAGCACGAGCACCAGCACGGTGAGACCATGCTCGCCACCCACCAGCTCCGCAAGGGCGAGCCCGTCCTGCTGGAGGAGACCGCCGACGTCGCCATGCTGCGCCCGCCCGCCCAGAAGGAGGTGCTCGTGCCCGAGGGCGAGTTCACCATGGGCACCGACGACGACCCCTGGGCCTACGACAACGAGCGCCCGGCCCGCACCGTCGACCTGGGTCCCTACTGGATCGACACCGCGCCCGTCACCAACGCGGCCTACCGGGAGTTCATGGACGACGGCGGCTACCAGGACCGCCGCTGGTGGACCCCCGAGGGATGGGAGTGGCGGGAGGAGAGGGGCGCCCTCTCCCCGGCCTTCTGGGCCCGCGAGGGCGACGGGTGGTCCCGCCGCAGGTTCGGCCGCCGCGAGATGGTGCCCGACGACGAGCCCGTGCAGCACGTCAGCTTCCACGAGGCGCGGGCCTACGCCGCCTGGGCGGGCAAGCGGCTGCCGAGCGAACCCGAGTGGGAGAAGGCCGCCCGCTTCGACCCGCGCACCGGCCGTTCCCGCCGCTACCCGTGGGGGGAGACCGAACCGGGGCCCCACCACGCCAACCTGGGCCGGCGCAGGCTGGGCCCCTCCCCGGCGGGGCGCCACCCCGAAGGCGCCTCCCCGCTGGGCGTGCAGCAGCTGGTCGGCGACGTGTGGGAGTGGACCTCCACCACCTTCACCGGCTACCCCGGGTTCAGGGCCTTCCCGTACCGCGAGTACTCGGAGGCCTTCTTCGACGACGGGTACAAGGTGCTGCGGGGCGGCTCCTGGGCCACCCACCCCACCGCCGCCCGGTCCACGTTCCGCAACTGGGACCACCCGGTCCGGCGGCAGATCTTCAGCGGCTTCCGCTGCGCACGCGACGCGGAACCCGCCTGATGTGCCGCCACCTCGCCTACCTGGGGCCGCCGCGCACGGTGCACGAGCTGCTGTACGCGGCGCCCCGGTCGCTGTACGTCCAGTCCTGGGCACCGCGCATGCAGAGGTACGGCACCGTCAACGCCGACGGGTTCGGCGTCGGCTGGTATCCCCGGCAGGACGCCGAGCCGCTGCGCTACCGCCGGGCCATGCCCATGTGGGGCGACGCGTCCTTCGCCGACGCCGCCCGCGCCATCACCTCCGGGTGCGTGGTGGCCGCCGTCCGCGACGCCACCCCCGGGTTCGGCTCCGAGGAGTCGGGTGCCCAGCCCTTCCGGGCCGACCGGCTGCTGTTCAGCCACAACGGCGCGGTCAAGGACGACGAGGCGCTCGCCGCGGCGTTCTCCTCGCCTCCGCCGCGAGGTGTGCTGGACGCCCGTGCCGCCCTGGACTCCGCGCCCCTGTTCGCGCACACCGTGCGGCTGTGGCGGGCCTCGGGCGACCTGCCCGGAGCCCTGGCCGGCGTGGTCCGCCAGGCCCGCGAGCACTCCGGGGGCCGCTACAACCTGCTGGCCAGCGACGGCGGCGCGCTCGTCGGCACGGCCGCCGGGGACACCCTGTTCACCCTGCGCGAGCCCGGTGGAGGGGTCTTCCTCGCCTCGGAGCCCTTCGACGACGCACCCGGCTGGCGCGAGGTCCCCGACGACTCGGTGGTCGTGGCCACGGGGGAGCGCACCGAGATCCACCCGCTGGGCTGAGGGGACCCCTCCACCTTCCGCAACCGCACCCGTCCCGTCCCGGACCAGCCCGGGACGCAGGAGGCACCATGTTCCGGATCGACCGCAACCTGACCGCCGACGACCTCGACAAGGCCCTGCGCGCGGACGTGGCCGAGGGGCTGAGCGCACGGCCCAAGCGGCTCCCGCCCAAGTGGTTCTACGACGAGCGCGGCAGCGCCCTGTTCGAGGAGATCACCGCGCTGCCCGAGTACTACCCCACCCGCGCCGAACGCGCCATCCTGGAGCTGCGGGCCGACGCGGTCGCCGAGTCGGCGGACGCCGAGGCGCTCATCGAGCTCGGCTCCGGCTCGGGGATCAAGACGCGGCTCCTGCTGGAGGCCATGGGCGACCACGGCCGCCTCAACCGCTTCGTGCCCGTCGACGTCAGCGGCGACTTCCTCGCCTCCTCCGCCCGCCGCGTCGCCGACGACCACCCCGGGCTGGACGTGCACGCCGTCGTCGGGGACTTCGAGGAGCACCTCGGCCTGCTGCCGGTCGCCTCGGCCGGTGAGCGCCGGCTCCTGGCCGTCCTCGGCTCCACCATCGGCAACCAGGAGCCCGGTCCGCGCGCCGCCTTCCTCCGGGACGTCCGCGGCGTCCTCGGCCACGGCGACTCGCTGCTGCTCGGCGTCGACCTGGTCAAGGACGCCGCCCGCCTGGTCGCCGCCTACGACGACGCCCAGGGGATCACCGCGGCCTTCAACCGCAACGTCCTCAACGTCATCAACCACAAGCTCGGCGCCGACTTCGACCCCGCCGCCTTCGACCACCTGGCGCGCTGGAACGCCGAGCGGGAGTGGATCGAGATGCGGCTGCGCTCCCGGACCGACCAGCGCGTCCGGATCGCCGGCCTGGGCCTGGAGGTCGACTTCGCCGCGGGGGAGGAGATGCTCACCGAGATCTCGGCCAAGTTCCGCAGGGAGGGCCTGGCCGCCGAGCTGGACGCCGCCGGGTTCGACCTCGTCCACTGGTGGACCGACCCGGACGGGGACTTCGCGCTCGCCCTGGCCTCGGTCCGCTGACCCTCCCGTTCCGGTACGCTCATGCCGTGTTCAAGGTAGGAGTTTTCGGCGCCGACGGGCGCATGGGGTCAGAGGTCGTCAGGGCGGTTCAGGGCGCCGACGACATGGAACTCGTCGCGGGCGTGGACAGCGCCGACGACCGGAGCGCGGTGCTGGGGGCCGACTGCGTCGTCGACTTCACCCACCCCGAGGCGGTGATGGACAACCTGGAGTGGCTCATCGGCCACGGGATCCACGCCGTCGTGGGCACCAGCGGCTTCGACGAGGCCAAGCTGGAACGCGTGCGCGCCATGCAGGCCGCCGCACCCGGGTCCAAGGTGCTGGTCGCCCCGAACTTCGGCATCGCCGCCGTGCTGATGATGCACTTCGCGCGCAAGGCCGCGCCGTACTTCGACTCCACCGAGATCATCGAGCTGCACCACCCGGGCAAGGCCGACGCCCCCAGCGGCACCGCCTACCGGACCGCCGAGCTGGTCGCCGAGGCCCGCCGCGAGGCCGCGGCCGCGCCCATGCCCGACGCCACCACCTCCGAGATCCCCGGTGCCCGCGGCGCCGACGTGGAGGGCGTGCGCGTGCACGCGCTGCGCATCGCCGGGCTCATCGCCCACCAGGAGGTCGTGTTCGGCACGGACGGGGAGACCCTCAAGATCCGGCACGACTCGATGAACCGCACCTCCTTCATGCCGGGCGTGCTGCTGGGCGTGCGGGGGGTGGCCGACCTGTCCGAGCCGCTCACCGTGGGCCTGGACGCCCTCCTCGGCCTGGACTAGGAGAAGGGCCGCCCCCCGTGCCGGGCGCGGCCCTCCCAGCGCCCTCCCGGGGCGTCTACGCGCCGCGGCGGCAGGTGAGGAACACCTGGACCTCGGGCCGGGCGCCCTCGGGCTCGTAGGAGACGACCCGCTCGTCCTCCACGATCAGCCCGGCCCCCGCCACCACCCGGCGCAGCTCCTCGCGCGGGTAGCCCGACACCCGGATGTCCGAGCCCAGGAACGGGATCGCAGCGTCGTCCAGGTCGGCCTCCACCATGGACAGGCACAGCAGCCCGCCCGGCGTCAGGGAGGCGCGGATACGGCTCAGCGCCTCGGGGATGCGTGCCTTGGGCAGGCACAGCAGGGAGAAGAACGCCACGATGGCGTCGTAGGAGGCCTCCGCCGGTTCCAGGTCGAGGATGTCGGCCTGGACGAACGTCGCCTCCGGCACGTTCCGACGGGCGATCTCGATCATCCGCCCGGAGATCTCGTAGCCGGTGACCCGCGCGCCGGCGGCCGCCAGCTGTCTGGTGGTGGGCAGACCCGTGCCCGATCCCAGGTCGAGTACGTGCGCGTCGGGCGGCAGGAGGTCCAGCAGCCGCCGTACCCGCTCCTCCTGGCCCTCCTTCCGGGGGAAGGCCTCGTCGTAGCGTTCCCCGATCGCGTCGAACGCGGCGGCCTGCCGGGCCGAGCGCTCCGCCCACGCCTGCGGGTCCGGAGCCTGTTCGAGGGGGTCGGGGGCGGTGTTCTCACTGGGCACGGTGTCATCTCTCTCTGCCGTGTCGTACGCGCCTGTCTGGGGTGGGGCCGCATCCTACTGTGCTCCGGCGAAGCGGGAGACCGCTGTGCGGTCGGCCGTCCGGCGTGTCGGCCCGGGAGCCGCCGCCGGCCGGAGGCCTCCGGGGCCTTCGCGGGCCCCGGGGAGCACCGCGGTCAGCCCAGCAAGAGCGCGACCGAGAGCAGCAGGCCGAAGGCCATCTGCAGCTTGCCGGTCTCTCCCAGGCCCAGCACCAGGTCGCGGCCGGCCTGGCCGCCCAGCACGCGCCGCACCGGCGACGCCGCGAGCGGTACCGACAAGAGGACCAGCGGCGTCCACCAGGACACCGGGGTCAGCGCCAGCGCCGCCGCGTAGGCGACCACGATCGCCCCCGCGTACAGGCGCCGGGTGCCCGCCTCGCCCAGCCGCACGGCCAGGGTGATCTTGCCGGTCTCGCGGTCGGTCGGGATGTCGCGCAGGTTGTTGATCACCAGTACCGAGCAGGACAGCAGCCCCACCGGCACCGACGCCACCCACGCCTGCCACGGCGCCGAGCCGAGCTGCACGAACACCGTGCCCACCACGGCCACCACGCCGAAGAACACGAACACCGAGACCTCGCCCAGGCCCCGGTACCCGTACGGGGCGCGGCCGCCGGTGTAGTACCAGGCCGCCGCGATCGCCAGGGCGCCCACCAGCAGCAGCCACCACGACGAGGTCGCCACCAGGACCAGGCCGACCGCACCGGCGAGGGCGAAGCTGCCCAGGGCCGCCGCCAGCACCTGTCCCGGCGCGGCGAGGCCGGTCGCGGTCAGGCGGACCGGGCCCGTCCGCTCCTCGGTGTCGGTGCCCTTCACGCCGTCGCTGTAGTCGTTGGCGAAGTTCACGCCGACCTGCAGCGCCATGGACACCGCCAGGGCCAGCAGCGCCTTCCACCAGACGAACCCGTCCAGGGCGACGGCCAGGGCCGTGCCGACCGCCACCGGCACGACGGAGTTCGGAAGTGTACGGGGACGCAGCCCCGAGACCCATTCACTGACCGTGGCCACGCGCCGGTCCCTCCCCGCTCGACGACGGCGCGTACCACCCGGTGCGCGCCGAGACAACCACCCCAAGGTAGTGCCTGCCCAGAGCGGTCCCCAACCCGCGTCCGCCCATCCGTGCCGTGCCGGGCCGGCGGCGGGGCGGGCGGCGGGGCGGGCGGCTCAGCGGGAGATCGCCGCGTGCAGGCGCACCATCGGGAGCAGCCTTCCCATGTCGATCTCGCGGCGGGCGCCGTCCGGGCGCCACCCGGAGGCCTCGAAGAACGCGCGCAGCGCGTTGTCGGCCTCGGGCACCCACACGTGCACGGTGGTGAAGCCGTCGTCCACCAGGTGGTCCACACACGCGTTCACCAGGCGGCTGCCGTGTCCCTGGCGCGCCCGGTCGGGGTCCACGTGCAGGGCGAAGACCTCCGCGTCCGTGGCGGGCCACACGTCCGGGTCCCCGGCCGGGCCGAACGCCGCGAAACCGGTCACCGTCCGCACCCCGCCGACCTCGTCGGTGGACACCACCAGCCTGTGCCTGGAGGTGGGCGGGGACTGCAGGGCCGCGGTCCACTGCTCCCGGAACTGTTCACGGGCCTCCTCACCGCCCAGCGCGTCGGCCACGTCCTCGGGCAGCAGCGCCCCGTACACCGCCCGCCAGGAGGCCACCTGGACGTCGACGACGGTGTCCACGTCGGAGGCACGGGCGGGGCGGACGAACTGGGCACTGGACACGGTGGAATCTCCTTCGAGGGGGGCTGCGACACGCCTGACGGCAAGGTCACCTACACCGGAGTTCCCGGACCTTGCCACGGCATGGGAACATCTACCTTGTGAGCCTCATTATCAGAGTTATCGTGAACGCGCTCGCCCTTTGGGCGGCTGTCTTTCTGATCGACGGGATCAACGTCACGGCGCAGGACACGGTCGGACAGATCCTGGTCTACCTCGCCGTCGGCGCGATCTTCGGCGTGGTCAACGCGATTATCAAACCGATCGTCAAAGCAGTCGGGTGCTTGTTCTACGCTCTGACACTGGGCCTGATCGGCCTGGTGGTGAACGCACTCCTGCTCCTGCTCACGGACTGGATCGCCGGGCTGTTCGACCTGCCCTTCCACATCGAGGGGTTCTGGCCCGCCTTCTGGGGCGCGATAGTCGTCACCATCGTGAGCTGGCTGCTGAGCATGTTCCTTCCCGACGGCGGGGACGACTAGCAGTCACACAACCCTCCCGTCCGCCCTGACCTGCGTGCGGACCCCGGGCCCGTCCGGATGGTACGGGCCCGGGACGGGTAGGTTCACATTCTCGGAGCCATCAACCTCGACCCACGAGGACGGTGGCCTGGCGGGAGCCGGATCCCGCGCCCCCAGGGGCACCCCAGATCTTTCCCGCGACCGTCGTGTACACGCCGGTCGCGGTGGCGGACACGCAGTGCCGCCCACCCGTGCACGAAAGAAGAAGACACGGGACGTCCACAGCTGCCGACGCACACCGAGAGGAGGAGGGGCTACCACGGACCCCACCGCCCGCGGGCGGCGGTCCGCACGCCTTTCACACACGATGGTGGACACCAAGAACCGCCCGTTCGGCAAGATGCTGACCGCGATGGTCACCCCGATGCTCGAAGACGGGGAGCTCGACTACGAGGGCGCGGCCAGACTGGCCGCCTACCTCGTCGACGAGCAGCACAACGACGGGCTCATCATCAGCGGCACCACCGGTGAGTCGCCCACGACCAGCGACGACGAGAAGGACCGCCTTCTCAGAGCCGTCGTGGAGTCCGTCGGCGACCGCGCCACGGTCGTCGCCGGGGTCGGTACCAACGACACCCGCCACAGCATCAGGCTGGCCAAGGCGGCCGAGAAGGCGGGGGCGCACGGCCTGTTGACGGTCACTCCGTACTACAACAAGCCGCCGCAGGAAGGCCTCATCCGGCACTTCACGTCGATCGCCGACGCCACCGACCTGCCGGTCATGCTCTACGACATCCCGCACCGCACCGGGACGCCGATCGCCTCCGAGACCCTGGTCCGGCTGGCCGAGCACCCGCGCATCGTGGCCAACAAGGACGCCAAGGACAACGTCGGCGCCAGCTCCTGGGTCATGGAGCGCACCGACCTGGCCTTCTACTGCGGCACCGACATCCTCAACCTGCCGCTGCTGTCCGTCGGCGCCGCCGGGTTCGTCAGCGTCGTGGGCCACATCGTCGGCTCCGACCTGCGCGACATGATCGACGCCTTCGAGAAGGGCGAGGTCGGCCAGGCCCTGGCCATCCACCGCCGCCTCACCCCGGTCTACACCGGTATGTTCCGTACGCAGGGCGTCATCACCACCAAGGCCGTGCTCAACCTGTTCGGGCTGCCTTCGGGCCCGGTGCGCACACCGCTCGCCGACGCCTCGTCCGAGCTCCAGGCCCTCCTCCGCGAGGACCTGGCCGCCGCGGGCGTCAAGGGCCCCATCGGCCTCGCCCCACACCAGGCCGTCCCCGCCAGCGCCGTGCGCGTCGAGCGCCTCACGGAGGGATCCGTATGAGTCATCCGCACCCCGAGCTGGGTCCGCCGCCGCCCCTGGGCAAGGGCGCACTGCGCGTCGTCCCCCTGGGCGGCCTCGGCGAGATCGGCCGCAACATGACGGTCTTCGAGTACGGCGGACGCCTGCTCATCGTGGACTGCGGCGTGCTCTTCCCGGAGGAGGAGCAGCCCGGCGTCGACCTGATCCTGCCGGACTTCGACCACATCCGGGACCGGCTCGACGACGTCGAGGCGATCGTGCTCACCCACGGGCACGAGGACCACATCGGCGGTGTGCCGTTCCTGCTGCGCGAGCGGCCCGACATCCCGCTCGTCGGCTCCAAGCTCACCCTGGCGCTGATCACCGCCAAGCTGGGCGAGCACCGCATCAAGCCGGAGACCGTCCTGGTGGAGGAGGGGGAGCGGCACGACTGCGGCCCCTTCAACCTGGAGTTCTTCGCGGTCAACCACTCCATCCCGGACGCGCTCGCCGTGGGCATCCGCACCCCGGGCGGGACGGTGCTGCACACCGGCGACTTCAAGATGGACCAGCTGCCGCTGGACGGACGCCTGACCGACCTGGCGGGCTTCGCCCGGTTCGGCGACGAGGGCGTCGACCTGCTGCTGTCGGACTCCACCAACGCCGAGCAGCCCGGCTTCATCATCAACGAGCGCAACCTGACCGAGGCCATCGACAAGGTGTTCCGGCAGGCCGAGAAGCGCATCGTGGTGGCCTGTTTCGCCTCGCACGTGCACCGTGTCCAGCAGGTTATCGACGCCGCCGTCCAGCACGGGCGCAAGATCGCGTTCGTGGGCCGGTCCATGGTCCGCAACATGAACATCGCGCGCGACCTGGGCTACCTGAGCGTTCCCGGTGACACCATCATCGACGCCAAGCAGCTCGACCAGGTGCGCCCCGAAGAGGTGCTCATGGTCTGCACCGGCTCGCAGGGCGAGCCGATGGCGGCGCTCAGCCGGATGGCCAACCGCGACCACCAGATCCGGATCGAGCAGGGCGACACCGTGCTGCTCGCCTCCTCCCTGATCCCGGGCAACGAGAACTCGGTCAACCGGGTGATCAACGGCCTGACCCGCTGGGGAGCCAACGTCGTGCACAAGGGCAACGCCCTGGTGCACGTGTCCGGGCACGCGCCCGCGGGCGAGCTGCTGTACGTGCTCAACATGGTGCGTCCGCGCAACTTCATGCCGGTGCACGGCGAGTGGCGGCACATGCGCGCCCACGCCGACCTGGCCAAGCTCACGGGCGTGCCCAAGGACCGCATCGTCATCGCCGAGGACGGCGTGGTCGTGGACGTGTACAAGAACCGCGCCAAGATCGTCGGCGCGGTGCAGGCCGGGTACGTGTACGTGGACGGCTCCTCGGTCGGCGACGTCACCGAGGCCTCGCTGAAGGACCGCCGCATCCTCGGCGAGGAGGGCTTCGTCTCCGTCGTCGTGGCCGTGGACTCCACCACGGGCAAGATCATGGGCGAGCCCGAGATCCACACCCGCGGCGCGGGCATCAGCGCGGACGCCTACGACGACGTCGTCGACAGGATCCAGGACGCCCTGGACAAGGCGGCGCGGGACGGGGTCAACGACCCCCACCAGTTGCGGCAGCTCATCCGCCGCAACACGGGCCGCTGGGTCAGCGACACCTACCGTCGCCGTCCCATGATCATCCCCGTCCTGGTCGAGGTCTGACCCGGAGCACCGGGGTCTGACCCGGAGCACGGTACGGCGAACGGCCCGGGCGCGCCACGGCGCGCCCGGGCCGTTCGCGTGCCCGGGTCCCGCGCCTCCGGGCGGAAGGCCGCCGCGCCGCCCCGTTCGGACGACACGCCGTGCCGTTGGAGGCCAACGGCGTGGACACCCCAGTAGGCTGCTCGCCGTGGCGGGCCGCCGTGCCCGACCGTCCGAACGACCCCGTCCTCCCGGAGGTGACCCCCGATGGCCACGCGCGCCTCCTCCGGAGGTTCCGGACGCAAGAAGCCCGCCGCGCGCAGGTCCGCGGCGAGGAAGCGCATGCCCGACGGGCCGATCGCCCTCGCCGTCACCATGTTCGGCCAGTTCCTGCTGGTGCTGTGGAAGCTGGTCGCGCACACCGTCGGCGGCTCCGCCCGTGCGGTCGGACGCAGTGCCCGGGGCCTGGACCCCGACCTGCGCCGCGACGGGGCCGGGCTGATCCTGCTCGCCGCGGGAGTCCTCATCGCCGCCGCCGTGTGGTGGCGCAGCGAGGGGCTCCTGCTGGAGTACACCCGCATGGTCGTGGTCGGCGGCTTCGGCACGTTCTCCCCGATCCTGCCGCTGCTGTTCCTGCCGATCGCGATCAGGCTGATGCGCACCCCCGGCAGCGGCCGGGAGGGTGACGCGGGACGGCTGTTCATCGGCTTCACCGCGATCATGCTGGGCCTGCTGGGCCTGATCCACATCGCCCGCGGCATCCCGCGGCCCTCCGACGGCCTGGAGGCCCTCCAGGGGGCGGGCGGGCTCATCGGCTTCGTCGCCTCCGGGCCGCTCAGCGCCGTGGTCACCCCCTGGCTGACCGGGGTGCTGCTGTTCCTGGTGCTGCTCTTCGGCGTGCTGGTGGTCACCGCCACCCCCATCCGCCGCATCCCCGAGCGCCTGCAGACCCTGTTCACCGCGCTCCTGGAGCGCGACGGCGGGCCCGACTCGGGGCTCGGCATCCTGGGCGACGACACGGCGGGTAAGCCCGCCAAGCCGCGCGGGCGCAAGCCCCGCAAGGCGGGCGCCGGGACCGTGGCGGGCGACCACGAGCGCCCCTACGACAGCCCGGTGCTGTCCGGTGGGCCCGAGGCCGCGCTCCCCGGCGAGGAGGAGGAGAAGGCCGCACTGCCGGCCGGGGCCGAGGAGACGGGGGCGGGGACGGCCGAGGAGGCCGGGACCGGGAGGAAGTCCGCGCGCGGGAAGAAGGTGAAGGTCCCCGACCCCACGCCGGCGCCCGCCACCACCGAGCAGCTGACCATCCCCTCCCGCGTGGTGGAGGGCGACTACGAGCTGCCGGCGCCGACCATGCTCAAACCCGGCAGCCCGTCCAAGCCGCGCACCAAGGCCAACGACGAGGTCGTGGCGGCCCTGTCCGGGGTGCTCACCCAGTTCAACATCGACGCCGACGTCACCGGCTTCACCCGCGGTCCGACGGTGACCCGCTACGAGATCGAGCTGGGACCGGCGGTCAAGGTCGAGAAGGTCACCGCCCTGGCCAAGAACATCTCCCTGTCCGTCAAGAGCGCCGACGTGCGCATCCAGTCGCCCATCCCCGGCAAGTCCGCGATCGGTGTGGAGATCCCCAACACCGACAAGGACATCGTGAGCCTGGGCGACGTGCTGCGGTCCCCGGCGGCGACCTCGGACGACCACCCCATGCTGGTGGGCCTGGGCAAGGACGTCGAGGGCTCCAACGTGGTCGCGAACCTGGCCAAGATGCCGCACGTGCTGGTCGCCGGTGCCACCGGCGCCGGTAAGTCCACCTGCATCAACGGGCTGATCACCTCGCTGATGATGCGCGCCACGCCCGACGAGGTGCGGATGATCCTGGTCGACCCCAAACGGGTCGAGCTGACCATGTACGAGGGCATCCCGCACCTGATCACCCCCATCATCACCAACCCCAAGAAGGCCGCCGAGGCCCTGCAGTGGGTGGTGGGGGAGATGGACCGCCGCTACGACGACCTGGCAGCCTCCGGGTACCGGCACATAGACGACTTCAACGCCGCCGTGCGCACCGGTGAGCTGACCGCCCCGCCCGGCAGCGAGCGCCACTACGAGCCCTATCCCTACCTGCTGGTGATCGTGGACGAGCTGGCCGACCTGATGATGGTCGCCCCCCGCGACGTGGAGGACGCCGTCGTGCGCATCACCCAGCTGGCCCGCGCCGCCGGCATCCACCTGGTACTGGCCACCCAGAGGCCCAGCGTCGACGTCGTCACCGGCCTGATCAAGGCCAACGTGCCCTCACGCCTGGCCTTCGCCACCTCCAGCCTGTCCGACAGCCGGGTCATCCTCGACCAGCCCGGGGCCGAGAAGCTGGTCGGCAAGGGCGACGCCCTCTTCCTGCCGATGGGCGCGGGCAAGCCCATCCGCCTCCAGAACGCCTGGGTGGCGGAGAAGGAGATCCGGGGGATCGTCGACCACTGCAAGCAGCAGTCCGCGCCCAGCTACCGCGAGGACGTGGCCGCCCCCGAGACCAAGAAGAAGCAGATCGACGAGGACGTCGGCGACGACCTCGACCTGCTCCTGCAGGCCGTCGAGCTGGTGGTCACCACCCAGTTCGGGTCCACGTCCATGCTCCAGCGCAAGCTGCGCGTCGGCTTCGCCAAGGCCGGTCGCCTGATGGACCTCATGGAGAGCCGTGACGTGGTCGGTCCCAGCGAGGGGTCCAAGGCCCGCGACGTGCTGGTCACCCCCGACGACCTTCCCGCCGTCCTGGCCGACATCCGCGGCTCCTGACCCGCCCCGGGCACGGGGCGGGCACGGGGCGGGCGCGGGACGCGCCGGAGTCTCGTGACCCGTGGCGCGGATTCCCGAACCTCCACTCGCATCCCTTAGGAACGGGCCTGCCCGATTTGGTGTGATCTTGGGGGCTTCATGGGGCGTGGTGACCTGCGAGAACACCCCTTGAGCAGGCAGAGTGGGTTCCGGCATAAACGCACAGTAGCGGGGGGAGTGCGCATGGCGACGATCGGCCAGACCCTGTCCGCCGCCCGAGTCGCGGCGGGGTACACGGTCGCGGACCTCAGCGCCCGTACACGTATCCGGGAACCCGTCCTCATGGGCATCGAGCGGGAGGACTTCGTCCCCTGCGGCGGGGACTTCTACGCACGCGGACACATCCGCGGCATCTGCCGCGCGCTCGGCCTGGACCCGGCACCACTCCTGGACGAGTACGACCGAGAGCACGCCAAGGGCGCCATACCCGCCTTCGTTCCTCTGCAGCGCCACCCGGCGGCCACACCCGAGGGGATCCGCGCGGCCGCCGCGGCGCGCGCCGCGGCGGCCACGCGGGAGGACGCGCGGGAGGCCAGGGAGGAGGACGCACGGTCCTCGTCACCGACGCACCGCTTCGGCGACGACGACTCCGGGGTCGGCGCCCAGCGCTGGGGCCACTTCGAACGCCGGCAGATCCTGGGCCGTTCTCCGGAGGGGGAGGAGGACCTCCGGGACGTCCGGTCCACGCGGGTTCCCGAACCCCGCGGTGCCGGGGAGGAGCACCGCGCGTACGGCGAAGGGCATCCCGTCTCCGACGGGCACCGCGCCTACGAGGCAGGGCACCACGTTCCCCTCGGGGAGCACCGCGCGTACGGCGACGGGCACCCCGTCTCCGACGGCCACCGCGGCTACGACGAGTACCACGCGTACGGCGGGCACCGCGCCCCCGACGGGGGACCCGTGTACGACGACGGACACCGCGCGTACGACGGGGGACCCGTGTACGACGGGGGGCACACGCACGGCGGGGGACACGCACACGGCGGGCCGATGAACGGAATCCCCGTGTACGACAGGTCGGCGAAGGGCGTGTTCCGGGGCGGCAGGCACGCCGGAGGCGGCAGGGCGCGCGGCGGCAGACCCGCGCCGCGCCCCCTCGGCACCGGCCGCCGGCGGCTCGAGGCGGTCCGGCGCCACTGGCCCTGGGCCGTCGTCTGCGCCATCGTCGCCCTGTCCGTCCTCATCGGCGTCCGCACGTGGCAGGACTGGGACGCGGGCAACCCGCTGAGGGCCGCCTTCGACTCCTCCACCGGCGAGAGCACCGTCGGCTCCGCGGTGGACCCCGGCGCCGCCGGGGAGGGCACCGAGGCGGCTCCGCCGGAGCCCGCCGAGTTCACCGTCGAACTCAGCGCCTCCGCGCGCAGCTGGATCGAGGTCACGGGAGCCGACGGCGAGAGCCTGTACGTGGGCTTCCTCCTGGAGGGCGAGAAGCAGGACTACGTGACCGAGGAGAACCTCAACCTGTGGCTCGGCGACGCCGGGGCGGTCAGCATCACCGTCGACGGCGAGGAGCTCGAACCCGCCGGGCTGCCCGGGGAGGTCAAGGAGGTCACCGTCGGCGCGGACGGCCTGGTCCAGTGACGGGGCCGCCGGCCGGCGGCGGGAAGCCGGGCCGGAGTACGGGAGGGTGAGCCGGTCAGGGTAGTGTGGGGGGCTGCGGGCGGCGCCATGCGACGCCGCGCCCCGGACGCGGTCCAACCGCTGCCGGCCGGCCCCCGCACCACTCGAAGCTCTCCCATACGCTTGGAAGCCATGTCATCGCGCCGTACTGTCTCACTTGTCACCCTGGGGTGTGCGCGTAACGAGGTCGACTCCGAAGAGCTGGCCGGGCGCCTGTCAGCCGGAGGCTGGGACCTCGTCGACGGCGACACCAAGGCCGACGTCACCCTCGTCAACACCTGCGGGTTCATCGACGCGGCGAAACAGGACTCCATCGAGACCCTCCTTGGAGCCGCGGAGAACGGTGGGAAGGTCGTCGCCGCCGGGTGCATGGCCGAGCGGTACGGTTCCGAGCTCGCCGAGGCCCTGCCCGAGGCGCAGGTCATCGGCTTCGACGACTACGCCGCCATCACCGACCGCCTCGACGACGTCGTGGCCGGGCGCCCCCTCGCCCCCCACGACCCCCGCGACCGGCGCACCCTGCTGCCGATCAGCCCGGCCGAGCGCGACGCCTCCCAGGTGCACGTGCCCGGCCACTTCTCCGACTCCGCGGGGGCCGAGGGCACCGAGCTGCCCTACCGTGCCGCGGTCCCGCGCCGCCGCCTGACCGGCGGACCGGTGGCCAACCTCAAGATCGCCTCCGGCTGCGACCGCCGCTGCACCTTCTGCGCGATCCCCGCCTTCCGCGGCTCCTACATCTCCCGCGACCCCGACGAGATCGTCCGCGAGGCCGAGTGGCTGGCGGGCGAGGGCGTCCGCGAGGTGTTCCTGGTCAGCGAGAACTCCACCTCCTACGGCAAGGACCTGGGCGACGTGCGCGCCCTGGAGACGCTCCTGCCCCGCCTGGCCGCCGTCGAGGGCCTGGAGCGGGTCCGCGTCAGCTACCTCCAGCCCGCCGAGGTCCGACCCGGGCTGGTGGACGTCCTCACCGGCACCCCCGGCGTGGTCCCCTACTTCGACCTGTCCTTCCAGCACGCCAGCGGCGCCCTCCTGCGCCGGATGCGGCGCTTCGGTGACCGCGAGCGCTTCCTGGAGCTGCTGGGCGCGGTCCGCGAACGCGCACCCGAGGCCGGCGCCCGCTCCAACTTCATCGTCGGCTTCCCCGGCGAGACCGAGGCCGAGTTCGAGGACCTGGTCTCCTTCCTCACCGAGGCCCGACTGGACGCCGTCGGCGTGTTCGGCTACTCCGACGAGGACGGTACCGAGGCCGCGACCCACGAGGGCAAGCTGCCCGACGAGACCGTCGCCGAGCGCGTGGACCGGCTCAGCCGGCTCGCCGAGGAGCTGATGGCCCAGCGCGCCGAGGAACGGATCGGCTCGCAGGTGAGGGTCCTGGTGGAGTCGGTGCTGGAGGACGGGGCCTACGAGGGCCGCGCCGAGCACCAGGCACCCGATGTGGACGGCAGCACGATCCTGTACGGCGGGGACCTCGCCGTCGGCGACCTGGTGCGCGCCACCGTCATCCAGTCGGCCGGAGCCGACCTCGTCGCGGAGCAGGACGACGCCCAGCCGGAAGCCGTGCGCAGATGAGCGACCACGAGCCCGCGGCCACGCCCGCCCCCCGCGTTCCGCTGTGGAACATCGCGAACATCCTCACGATGAGCCGCCTGGTCATGGTGCCGCTCTTCGTGTGGCTCATGTTCCTGGACGGTTCCTGGTGGCGGTTCGCCGCCTTCGCGGTCTTCGTGCTGGCCGCCATCACCGACCGCGTCGACGGCGAGCTCGCCCGCCGGCACAACCTGGTCACCGACTTCGGCAAGATCGCCGACCCCATCGCCGACAAGGCGCTCACCGGCGCCGCGCTGGTGGTGCTCTCCCTCCAGGGCGACCTGTGGTGGTGGGTCACCATCGCCATCCTGGTCCGCGAGTGGGGCGTCACGGCGCTGCGCTTCGCGGTCCTGCGCTACGTGGTCATGCCCGCCAGCCAGGGCGGCAAGCTCAAGACGGTCCTGCAGATCGTCGCGATCAGCGTCTACCTGTTCCCCCTGCAGGTGCTCCCCCTCAGCGGCGTCCTCACCTGGTTCGCCCACGTGGCGATGGGCGCGGCGCTCGCGATCACGCTGTGGACCGGCCTGACCTACGTGCGCGACGCCGTCCGCGCGGTCCGCGCCCGAGGAGGGCACACGGAGTGAGGCGGGAGGAGCACCGGGCCGACCTGGGCCCGGAGGACCCGGAACCGCGGTCCGGGGCGCTCACCGCGGCCGGGGCCGCCCACCGGGCCCTGCTGGACCGCGGCGCCACCTGTGCCACCGCCGAGTCGCTGACCGGCGGCCTGGTCGGCGCCCACCTGACCGCCGTTCCCGGCGCCTCCGGCTCCTACCGGGGCGGGGTGGTCGCCTACGCCACCGACGTCAAGGCCGGTGTGCTGGGTGTCCCGGAAGACCTCCTGGCCGAGCACGGCGCCGTCCACCCCGGGGTGGCCGAGCACATGGCGCTGGGCGTCCGCCGACTGCTGGGAGCCGACTACGGCGTCGCGGTGACCGGCGTGGCCGGCCCCGAGGCCCAGGACGGACAGCCCGTCGGCACCGTCCACGTGGCCGTCGCCATGCCGGGTGATCAGACCCGTGTCCGTCAGTTCCGTTTCACCGGGGACCGTGCGGGTATCCGATACCGAACGGTCGAGGGGGCGCTGTCGCTCCTGGACTCGGTCGTTCGCGGGAGCACGGAGGAAAGCACCCGGACCTGAACCCTTCGGTCAGGCCCTCCTCCCCTCGTCCCGGGGGAACAAAACCACCCCCGGACGTGGTTCCCCCTCCAGCGAACAGGACGGCAAGAGGTGCCCGAATCGGGCGTGGGGCAGGTACGGTGTTGTATATGAAGGTCGCTACCGGTGGGAGGGAGCGCGAATGATGGTCCTGCTTCGTCACCTACTTGGTGACGTGCTCAGGCGGCTCCGGCAGCGCCAGGGCCGCACCCTCCGCGAGGTGTCGGCCGATGCACGTGTGTCCCTCGGCTACCTGTCGGAGGTCGAGCGCGGGCAGAAGGAAGCATCTTCCGAACTGCTCTCCTCGATCTGCGGGGCGCTCGGCGTCCCGCTCTCCCAGGTACTGAGGGAGGTCTCCGACCAGCTTGCCCTCGCCGAGCTGCAGGAGGCCGCGCTGCTGGGCGACTCGGTCACGACCGACCCCGTCTCCGCCCAGGACCTCGGCATCGACCCGGTACCGGATCGCGTTCCCCATGTCGCCGACATGGTGGGGGTCTGACCCCCTCCTCGGAACTGTCCGTCCATCGCCATCGTGACCACGTGAAGGAGCCGACCCGGGGGTCGGCTCCTTTCGCGCGTCGGGGCCTCGCCGGCCGCACCGGACACGCCCTAGCGGTGGGTGTGGTTGACCCAGGCCTCGGGGTCCTCGGCCAGGGTGCGCACCGTCGCGGGCAGCTCGTTGGTCACCAGGTGCTGGAGGTTGACGCCCTCCAGGATGACGCGCTCGCTCGCGCGCAGGGCGATCCACACCTGTTGCAGGCTGCGGGCCGCGCCGTCGTAGTCGACGTGTTCGGGGCGCTCCCCGCGCACGTTGGCGAGGGGTCCGTCGACCGCGCGGATGATGTCGGCCAGGGAGATCTCCGCCGCGGGTCGGGCCAGCCAGTACCCGCCGACGGGCCCGCGCTGGCTGCGCACCAGGCCGGCACGGCGTAGCTGGGTGAGGATGTTCTCGAGGAATTTTCCGGGGATGTCCTGCGCGCGTGCGAGCTGCTCGGCCGTCACCGGCCCCTCCTCGGCGACGGCGAGCTCCGCCGCCGCGCGTAGCGCGTAGTCGACCCGGGCTGAAAGGCGCATGCTGTGATTATGCCGTGGTTAGAAGGGCGAATGGGGCACCGAGCGCCGACAGGTGTGCCGACGGCTCGGAGTGCTTCAGGGTAAGGGTACTTCTCCTACCGGGTTTCGGGGACATCGGTGACGTTCCCACCCCGGGGCTGCGTGTGATGGTATGTCCCCCTTTATTCTTTCTGTCCCCTTCGTTTGCCGAGGACGTGGAAGCCCGAGGGCCCGGCCCCCGTCCAGGACCGGGCCCTCGGCTCCCGCCGGGCGGGAGGGGGTCAGCTCCCGCCGGGGGAGGGGACGCCCACCGCGCCCCCCAGCAGTTCGGCCGCGCTCAGTCCGTTCACGTGCGCGGCACCGTAGGTGCTCACGTGGGTCCCGGACCCGGGGCGCCAGACGGGCAGGCCCATCTCCACCACCACGGCCTCGGGCCGGAGGCTGAGCAGGCGGCTCACGAGCGCCTGGGTGCCGGGGTAGCGGTGCGCGTCCCGCACCACCACGACCAGGTCGCGGCCCCGGGCGCCGGCCGCCAGCCGCTCGGCGTGCGCCTCCTCGGGGGAGACCCGCTCGACGTCGGGGAACCAGGGGCCCAGACCCCACGGGACCTCGCCCACCGCCATGCCGGAGGGGGCGTCCACCTCCACCACGTACGGGTCGTTCAGCGGCGGGAGGTCACCGCTCACGAGCAGCGCGCGGCGGGCACCGGCCAGGCCCACGCCGTCCGCCTCGGGGACGGCCGCGCGCCGGGAGGCCGACTCCCGGATCCAGGTGCGCAGTTCGGCGTTGCGCGCGGCCGCCTCCTCCAGGCGCTCCGCGGGCAGACGGCCCTCGTGGACCGCGTCCACCAGGGCGTCGCGGACCAGTTCGACCTGGTCGGCGTAGACGAACCTGCCCAGGCACAGCAGGTCCACCCCGGAGGCCACCGCGCGCACGCTGGCCTCGGGGATGCCGATCCGGCCGCTGACGCCCTGCATCTCCATGGCGTCGCTGACCACGGTCCCGGTGAAGCCCAGCTCACCGCGGAGGAGGTCGTTGAGGATGTGCGGGGTGAGCGTGGCCGGCCCGTCACCGCCCAGCCCGGGCATCTCGATGTGCGCGGTCAGGATCGACCGGACCCCCGCCTCCACCGCCGCGCGGAACGGCAGCAGCTCACGGCGCCGCAGCAGGTCGGCGTCGGCCTCCACGCGCGGCAGTACGTGATGGGAGTCCTGGGAGGTCGCGCCGTGGCCGGGGAAGTGCTTGGCGCACGCGGCCACGCCCGCCTCCTGCAGGCCCAGCACGGCCGCGGCCGCGTGGCGGGCCACGAGCGCGGCGTCGGCGCCGAAGGAGCGGGTGCCGATCACCGGGTTGTCGTCGGCGACGTTGACGTCCACCGACGGGGCCAGGTCCAGGTTGAAGCCCAGCTCGGCCAGGCGTCCGCCCAGGGAGCGGAGGGTGGCCCGGGTCAGGCCCGGGTCGTCCACCGCGCCCAGCGCGGCGTTGCCCGGGTAGTCGCTGCCCCGCGCCTGGCCGATACGGGTGACGTCGCCGCCCTCCTCGTCCAGGGAGATCAGGGGCGTGTCGGTGGCCTCGGCCAGGGAGGCGTTCAGCGCGGCCACCTGCTCCGGGCCGTCGAGGTTGTTGTGGAACAGGCAGACACCGGCGATGCCGTCCGCCAGACCATCCAGGACCCAGCGCGGGGCTTGGTAGGACTCGAAGGGCACCAGCAGCGTGGCGTTGGCCAGACGCGCCAGGGTCGGGTCGTACGGCATGACGGACTCCGTTCGGTGAGCGAAGGGGTGCCCGGGGCGGGGCAGACGTGTGGCGTGGGGGCGGGTACGTGATCGGGGGCGTGCGTGTCCGGGGCGGGTCCCGCGGCGCCCGTCGCGCGGGATCCGTCCCGGAGGGAGGCGGTCAGCCCTTGACCGCGCCCATGGTCAGGCCGGAGACCATGCGCCGCTGGACGAACAGGAAGAAGAGCATCACGGGGATGGTCAGCAGCGTGGAGGCCGCCATGATCGGTCCCCACTCGGTGCCGAAGCGCCCGAAGTAGTAGGACAGGGTCAGCGGCAGCGTGTAGTGGTCCGTGCTGCGGCCCAGGAACGTCAGGGCGACGATGAACTCGTTCCAGGCGGTGATGAAGGCGAAGATGCTCGCCGCGACCAGGCCCGGCGCGACCAGCGGCATCAGGATGCGCCAGAAGACGGTCCAGGGGCCGGCGCCGTCGATGGCCGCGGCCTCCTCCAGCTCCTTGGGCACCGCGGCGACGAAGCCCCGCAGCATCATGATGGTGATCGGCAGGGACACGGCCGTGTACACGACGAGCAGGCCGGACAGGTTGCCGAGCAGTTCCACGCCGCTGATGTCGGACAGGTGGCGGAAGTTGATGAAGATCGAGATGATCATCGCCTCCATCGGCACCATCTGGATCACCATCAGCAGGATGATGAAGGTGGTGCGCAGCCGGAAGCGGAACCGCGCCACGGCCACGGCGGCCAGCAGCGACAGGAACGCCCCCATGGCCACGGCGGAGACGGTGACGAACAGGCTGTTGCCGAGGAACTGCCAGAAGTTCACGCCGGGGATCAGCTGGCCGTTGAGCACCCTGTCGAAGTGCTCCGTCGTCGGCGCCTTCGGAAGGACGGTCTGGTCGCGGGTGAAGATCTCGCCCACCGGTTTGAAGGCCGTGATGACCATCCAGTACACCGGGAAGACGGAGAACAGGAACACCGCGACACCGGCCAGGTACAGCGGGACCGAGCGCAGGCGGCGCGCCGGGCTGCGGCGGCGGACGCGCCCGGAGCGGCCCGTCGCGCCGGCCCCGGCGCCTCCGGTGGCGGGCCGGTCCGGGGCGGGGCGGGTGGTGTTGTCGGTCGCGGTCATCGGGTCTCCCCCTGGCGGATCATGATGCGCAGGTAGTACGCGGTGACGGCGAGGATCATCACGGTCATGACCACCGCGATCGCCGAGCCCATGCCGTAGTTGGCCGGACTGGCGCTGAAGCCCTGCTGGTAGATGTAGTACGAGAGCAGGTAGACGTCCTTGTTCTGGAAGCTGTTGGCCAGGATGTACAGCTGGGTGAACACCCGCAGGTCCCAGATGATCTGCAGGACCAGCAGCAGGGCGAACAGCGGACGCAGCATCGGGAACGTGACGTTCCAGAAGGCCTTCCAGGCGCCGGCGCCGTCCATCCTCGCGGCCTCGTACAGCTCGTGCGGGATGCTCTTGAGCCCGGCGAGGACGGAGACGGCGACGAAGGGGAAGGACTGCCAGACGATCACCGTGATCAGGATGAAGAACAGCGAGAGCGGTTCGAGGAACCAGTTGTAGTTCAGCCACCCGCCGCCCACGAGCCAGTCCGGCAGCCGGTCCAGCACGACGTTGACCAGCCCCCGCTCGGGCAGGAACAGCCAGCGGAAGACCAGGGAGGCGCTCAGCGCGGGGGTGGCCCACGCGAGCATCATGCCGAGGGCCACGAACGCCGAGAACCACTTGGGGAGCCTGTGCAGCAGCAGTCCCACGAGGGTGCCCAGCACCATCGTGCTGCCGACCATCAGCACGCAGACGACGACCGTGTTGCGCAGGATCGCCCAGAACTCGGGGTCGGTCAGCAGCGTCCGGTAGTGGGCGAAGCCGTTCCACGCCGGACCGGGCTGGTTCGGCAGGAGGTTGCGGGTGGTGAAGCTGGTGAGCGAGTACCACACCATCTGCACGATCGGCCACAGCAGCACGATCGCGAGCAGGATCAGGGCCGGAGCTATGAGCAGGTACGGGGTGGGAAACGTGCGGCGGCGCGGCGCGGGTTCGGCCACGGGGGCCTTGACGGGCTCCTCGGCCCCGCGCGGGGTCGCTGGTTCGACGGTTTGTGCCATGGTCTTCGCAATCGAGTGGGCCGGACGCGGCGGGCGGGGTCCTGGTGCGGGCCCCGCCCGCCCACAGCTCTGCACGGTGAGGCGGGTCCGGCTACTCGACCGGCTCGTTGAGGATCGAGGTGAGCTCCTCGTTGGCCGCCTCCAGGACCTTCTCGGAGTCACCGCCCTGCACGATCTCCAGGACGGCGCTCGGCAGGATCTTGTTGTCCTGGTCGGCCGCGGTCCAGCGCGGGGTGGTCGGGAAGAACCGGGTGTTCTGCATCTGCGTCGCGGCGGCGGCGCGGTCGGGGTCCTCCTGGTACTCCTCGCTCTCCAGCAGGTGCGGGTAGGCCGGGAAGAAGCCCGCGACGTCGGCGTAGCCCTTGCCGCCCTCCTCGTCACCGAGGACGGTCAGCAGGTCGAAGGCCAGGTCCGGGTGCTCGGTGGTGGTGAACACCGTCAGGGCGGAGCCGCCCGCGAAGGCCGGGGCGATGCCCTCGGCGCCGGGGATCGGCGCGGCGGCGATGTCCTCGATGACGGACGGGTCGCCGGCCTGCTCCTCCATGGAGGTGAGGGCCCAGCCGCCGTCGATGTACATGCCCAGCTCGCTGTTGGCCATGTCGGCCAGGGCGATGAGCTCGTTCTGTCCGACGTAGTCCTGGGGGGAGATGCCGTCGGTGGTCAGGCCCGCGTAGAACTCGATGGCCTCGACGGTGGCGGGGTCGGTGAGCCTGCCCTCCCACGTGTCGCCGTTCTGCACGGCGATCTCGCCGCCGTTGCTCCAGATGAAGCTGGCGATGCCGTTGGTGAAGTCGGTCGGCGCGGCGAAGCCGGGGACCTCGTACTCGGCCTTGATGTCCTCGGCGACCTCGACCAGCTCGTCCCAGGTCTCCGGCGGCTCGTGGCCGAGCTCCTTCAGCCAGTCCGCGCGGTAGTACAGGGTGCGCACGCCGGAGAACCACGGAACGCCGTACTGGACGCCCTCGTAGGTGCCGTACTCCAGGGCCTTCGGGTCGATGCCCGCGGCGGCGTCCCAGCCCTCGACCTGCTCGGTGATGTCCATCAGGGCGCCCTGTGCGGCCCAGCTCGACACCTGGTCGTTGCCGACCTCCAGGACGTCGGGTGCGTCACCGCCGGCGAGGGCGTTGGTGATGGACTCCTGGGCGTCGGGCCACGGGATGAACTCGACCTCGACGGAGACACCCGGGTGGCTCTCCTGGAAGCGTGCCTCGGTGTCCTCGAAGTACTCGACGAGGGGCTCCTGGGAGGTGCCCATGACCCAGACGGTCAGGCTGTCGGCCTCACCGCCGCCGGATTCGGAGTTGCCGCCGCATGCCGCGGCGAGCAGGACCACGGACGTGGCCGCTGCGATCTTGGGGAACCTCATGTGTACCTCTTCTCCCTTCGCACGGCGCGCTGGGGTTCGACGCCTGTGCTCGAATCGACCTGGGATGATCGAGGGACCATCCCCGCGACTCGACGTCTTCGTGGGGGTTGTGCTGGGATCGCACGTTGGCCGCCCCGCCGGCGCGGGTACCGGAAGGGCCCGAAAAGCGGGCCTGCCAGGACGTGACCTCCTGTGAGGTTGTGAGCTAAATTAACAGGAAACTTTCCTAATAAAAACAGGGTGAGGTGTCACGGTTATGTCTCAACGTCCAGGGACGCCCCGGCTTCTACGCCAGCTCAATGATCGCGCGGCGCTGGAACTATTGCTATCCGCGGGACCCTTGACAAGGACTCAGCTGGGAACGCGGACCGGTCTGTCCAAGGTGACGGCCTCCCAGTTGCTGGCGCGGCTGGAGGAGCGGGACCTGGTGCGCGTGGTGGGCAGCCAGGCGGGCGGACGGGGGCCCAACGCCGCCCTGTACGCGGTGGTGCCCGAGAGCGCCTACGTCGCCGCCCTGGACGTCAGCGCGCAGCGGGTGACCGCGACGATCGCCGACATCACCGGGAGGATCATCAGCGACGTCACCGTCGACCCCCGGGCCTCGGACGACCCCGTCGCGCTCGTGCACACCGCGGTGATGCGCCTGGCCGACACCGCCGGGGTCCCGCTGGGCAGGGTCCGCGCCTGCGTCATCGGCACCCCGGGCGTCGTCGACCCCCGCACCGGCGACATCCGCTTCTCCTTCGACCTGATGTCCTGGCACGAGGGTGTCCTGGAGGCCCTGCGCGCCGACCTCAAGCGCTCGGTCGTGATCGAGAACGACGTCAACCTGGCCGCCCTGGCCGAGCACTCCGAGGGCGCCGCCGCGGGCGTGGCCGAGTTCGTGCTCATCTGGCTCAGCGCCAACGGCGGCGTCGGCATGTCCACCATGATCGACGGCCGCATCCACCGGGGGCGCTCCGGCGGCGCGGGCGAGATCGGCTACCTGCCCGTGCCCGGCGCTCCCATGCCCACCGACGTGGGGCTGTCCGGCGGGTACGAGTCCCTGCGCGACGGTGCCAACCGCGAACTGCCGCACGGCTTCCAGGCCCTGGTCAAGGCCGGACAGGTGGTCGAGCTCGCCGCCGGGTACGGCATCGAGGGCACCGACGTCACCGAGGTCGTCGCGGCGGCCGCCACCGCGGGGACCCCGCAGGGGGACGCCTTCCTGGACGCCTTCGCCGAGCGCCTGGCCCGGGGTGTGGCCGCGGTGACGGTCATCCTCGACCCCGGGCTGGTGGTGCTCGGCGGCGACGTCGCCCGCGCGGGCGGCGCCAAGCTCGCCGAGCGGGTCCAGGCGGCCACCGCCCGGATAGCCCCCAACGCCACCGAGGTCGCCCTGGGCGGGGTGGAGGGCAGTCCGGTCGTGCGCGGCGCGCTCCTGCACGCCCTCGAACGCGCCCGGGAGGACGTGTTCTCCTCCACCGTGTGAACCGGCGCCCTCCGGGGCCGTGGGAGCCCTCCCAAGGCACTGGCCGGCGGACACGTCCTCCCGTTGGAGGCCGCGTGCCCTCGTCCGCGTCCTGTGCCCCGGCCCCTCCTCCCCGGCCGGGGCGCGGCGGATTCCTCAGAGCACCGGTTCGAAGGAGCCGAAGACCTCTTCCACGACCGGCGCGTACTCCTCCTGCTCCGACGCGGGAACGTTGAACTGGAGGTAGTACCCCCTGCTCTCCTTCGCGATGACGGTGTACCTCCACAGCATCCACCGGTCGGGTTGGTCCCAGCCGCTGTTGTGGTAGGTCACCTCCATGTGAGAGGTGTCCCATCCCGGCGGCGCGGACGGGACCTCCTCCAGGCTGAGCCGTTGCCACTCCGAGATGCTCGAGTACTCCATGAGGTCGGACTCCCAGCCCTCCTGGTGCTCGCGCGCGGTGCGCTCCTCGTCCTCCTCCAACTCGAAGACGCTGAGGCATACCTGGTGTTCGCCGGAGGGCGAGGTGAACCGGAATTCGGAGAGGGTGCCGGGTTGGAACCGGCGTGCACCCTCCGTGGCGTCCAAGGGGTCCCATCCCCGGGGATGACGGAGGACGACGTACTCGTCGCTGAAGGTGGAGTAGCCGCTGGGAGAAGGCACGGCCGCCTCCGTGGTCTCGGCGGCCACCTCGGCGTCGGGGACGGTCAGCCGGTCGGTCGCCACCACCAGGGCGACCGCCACCACCAGCACACACACCAGGCCGAGCCCGATCAGCAGCGGGCCCCGAACCCGGGAAGCGAAGGGCCGGGTCGGGTGCTCCGGCCGCGGCGTCACGGGTCCGGCGGCCGGACCGCCGGTCCCCTCCGGAGGCCGGTGACGGCTCGAAGCGCGCTCTGGGTTCTGCAAGGGGGCCTCCGGTGCGGGGGGACACGGCGTCCCGATCCTAGGGCGGGTGTGGAGGACCTCGGTGGGCCGGTACCGGCCGGGGCGCGTGGCCGGGGGTCCTCAGGCCGGCGGGGACGGCTCCCGCACCATCACCACGCGCGGCAGCACCCGGATCCCCGCCCGTCCCTCGGCCTCCCACACCTGCTCCAGGCCGGGGCCCCACTCATCCCGGGGCAGCACGGTGAAGCCCCGCCTCGCGTACCAGGGGCCGTTCCACGGCAGGTCGCGGAAGGTGGTGAGGGTGAGACGGGCGTGACCGGCGGCCGCCGCCTCGGCGCACACCGCCTCCAGCAGGGCGCCGCCGATCCCGCGCCTGCCGTGGCCGGGGTGCACGGCGAGCTGCTCCAGGTGCGGTCGGCCGTCCACGGCCACGGTCGCGGCCAGGCCGACCACGGGGGCGCCCGTCACCGGGTCGCCGGCCACCAGGACCCGCTCCGCGTGCGCGAGCATCTCCCGGGGATCGTCGGGAGGCAGGACCACACCGGCCCCGGCGAACACCGTGTCCGCCGCCAGCGACACCTCCACCAGCCGGGACGTGTCCTCCGGCCGCATCGGCCGGATCCACGCGTACTCCACCGCGCCTCCCCGCACTCTTCCGGACGGGCGTCATCCTGATCGGTTACGGCCGTCTCGTCCAGCCGTTTTCGCGGCCAACTGCGGCACCACCCGACCTCAGAGGCGAAGCCGAGCACGGCCCGCGTCATCGCCGGTGTGGCGAGTCCGGCGTCGGTGAGCCGCGGGGCGGTCCCCACGGCCGGGCCACGGCGCCGGATGCGGGGACGCCTCCAGCGGGTCGTCGGTCCTCACGTAGAGTGCCGTCGCGAGGGTGTCCGGGTGGCTCGTCGCAAGACGATCGTGGACGCCCCCCATTCGCGCCTCCGGCGCCACCCCCCCGGCTCTGGTCATCCGGTGAGTCCTGTCCGGCCACTGGTACACGGAAAGGATCCTGGTATGTCCAGCGACCGTCTCATGCGCATCCACAGCGCCGAGTTCCAGGCCATGGCCGAGAGGGTCCTGCGGGCCACCGAGCTCACCTCCCGCCTGAACGTCCTGCCTTTCGAAGACGAGGCGGGCAAGGCGGAACTGTTCGAACAGATCCTCGGCAGGCCACTGCCGCCGAAAGCCACGATCTATCCACCCTTCTTCACGGACCACGGCCTGAACCTCGACCTCGCCGAACGCGTCTTCATCAACCAGAACTGCACGTTCCTGGACTATGCCGGCATCCGTCTCGGCGAGCGCGTGATGATCGGACCGAAGGTCACGTTCATCACCAGCGGCCACCCGGTCGATCCCGAGGAGCGGCGGCTGTACCTCACCGGCGCGCCCATCGACGTGGCGGAGAATGCGTGGATCGGTGCCGGTGCCACGATCCTGCCCGGCGTCAGCATCGGCCGTGACGCCGTGGTCGCCGCCGGCGCGGTCGTGGCCGACGACGTCCCGCCGGCAAGCTTGGTGACCGGTGGCAAGGCAACCGTGCACCGAAAGTGGTGACGGCCTCTTCGGAGCCACGCCGAGTCCCGGCCGCGGGCGGTCATGAACCCCGTCGGAGGCCTGGATCCCTCCCCGAGGCGACTGGCTCCGGTCCAGGGGGCAAGAGGCCCTCCGCTCGCTCACCGGCCCCTTGGCATCGACCGTCTAGGGCGTGTGTGGTGGATGCCGCCCGTCGCGCAGCAGGGTGAGTATTCGCCGTACATGCCCTAGGGGCGCAGGCGGAGCCCCTTGGGGGTCACGTGGAACCCGGCCGCCACCAGCGCGGTGTCCAGAGGGCTGCCGAACACCTCCGCCCCGTCCGCGCGCTCCACCGTCAACGACGCCACGCGCCCGTCCCGCACCGCCCCGACCAGGGCACGGGCCGCCCGCTCCAGCAGGTCGGGCGGCGCACCGAAGGTCAGCACCGAACGGCCGCCCCGGCCCGCGTACAGGGTCAGCCGGCCGTCGTCGACCACCACCAGGGAGCCCGCCGTCCGGCCCGGTCTGGCCTGCTGCCCCGGATCCTCCTCTCCCCGCGGCCAGGGAAGGTCCGTGCCGAACGGGTTCGCCGGGTCGGTCGCCGCCAGGACCACGGGGGCCTCCGCCCCGCCCCCGGACAGCGCCCGCAGGCGGTCCACCGCGCCGGGCAGGGCGAACTGGGCACCGCCCAGCCCCTCCACGAAGTAGCCCCGGCGCACCCGGCCCGACTCCTCCAGCGTCCGCAGCACCCGGTACTCCTCAGGCGAGATCCGTCCGCCCTGGTAGCCGCGCACCAGCACGCCCCGGCGCTCCAGCCGAGCCTCCAGCCGGGCCAGGGCGGCCCTGGTGGGATCGCCCTCGCGCTCCGGCAGGACCCACCACCGCCCCGCGGCCGCGGGCGGACCCGACCGGGTGGGCATCACCGGGCGGCGCCCCACCGCACGCGGGGACCGCCGCGACGCCGCACGGCGCGGAGCGGGCCCCGACCCCAGCACGGCGCGCAGCGGCGCCGGGGTGTCGTTGGTGACACAGCCCGACCAGACCAGTTCCCACAGCGCCGCGACCAGGTCCCCGTCGGTGACCGCGGAACCGCCCACGGCCCTCGCCGTCCGGTCGGCGACGTCGCGGAAGAACAGCGCTCCGCCCTCACGCAGCACCTCCAGCACCGTGTGCGGCAGTGTGCCCTCCTCGGGAGGAACCGGCTCGGGCAGCAGCAGGGGCGCCTCCTCGGCCGGGAACAGGCACACCCACCCGTCCTGTCCGGGCAGCGCCCCCGCACCGGCCCACACCACCTCGCCCGCCTGGGTCAGCTCGTCCAACCTGTGGGGCGCGTAGTCCTCCACCCGTGCGGGCAGTACCAGCGACTCCAGTGCCGAGGCCGCCAGCGGCGCCCCGCGCAGCGACTCCACCGCCTCGAACACGGCGTCCGGCCCGCGCCGGCGCTCACCCGGCACGGCGCGCTGCCACAGCGGCGAGAACCGGGCCAGCGCCTCCGGGGCGACCGGCTCCACCTCCCGGCGCAACCGCGCGAGAGAGCCGCGCCGCAACCGGCGCAGCACCTCGGCGTCGCACCACTCGGTGCCCGCCCCGTCCGGCCGGAACCCGCCCACGGACACCCGCCCCCGGCGGGACAGCTCACGCAGCACGCCCTCCACCACGTCGCGCCCGAGCCCCAGCCGTCCGGCGGCCTCACCGGCGGTGAAGGGTCCGTGCGTGCGCGCGTACCGCGACACCAGGTCGCGCGTCGGCTCCTCCACCGGTTCCAGGAGGGCCTCGGGCACACCGGCGGGCGGCTCGGCGCCGAGGGCGTCGCGCAGCCGCGCCACGTCCTCCACCACGCACCACCGCTCGGCGCCCGCCACGACCATCCGCACCACCCGGCCTGCGGCCTCCAGCGCCTCCAGCCACTCCCGCCAGGCACCGCGCTCGGCGGCCTCGGCGGTGGTCAGCGGGCCGACCTCGCGCAGCAGGTCCGCCGTGCCCTCCGCGTCCCTCGCGCCCGTGCCCTCGGCCGTGCGCTGCAACAGCGCGCCGACGTGCTCCACCACCCCCGGGTCGAGCAGCTCACGCAGGTCCGGCCGCCCCAGCAGGTCGGACAGCAGCGACGGGTCCAGGGTGAGCGCCTGCGCCCGCAGCTCGGCGGCCGGAGCGTCCCCCTCGTACAGGAAGGCCGCCGTGTACTCCATCAGGAGCGACCGCGCGAACGGCGACGCCCGGTCGGTGTCCACCTCGACCACGCGTGTGCGGCGGGCCCGGATGTCCGCGAGCGCCTCCACCAGCGCGGGCACGTCGAACACGTCCCGCAGGCACTCGCGCACCGTCTCCAGCACGATCGGGAACGACCCGTACCGGCCCGCCACCGACAGCAGGTGCGAGGCCCGCAGCCGCTGCTGCCACAGGGGCATACGCCGGTCCGGGCGCTGCCGGGGCAGCAGCAGGGCCCGCGCCGCGCACTCGCGGAAGCGGGCGGCGAACAGCGCCGACCCGGGGAGCTCGTCGGTGACCGCCGCCTCCGCCTCCTCGGGGTCCAGCGCCACCAGGCCGGCCAGCCGGCCCGGCCGGTCGAGCCCGTCCCCGCCGCTGTCCGGCAGCCGCAGCACGATCCCGTCGTCGCCGTGCACGACCTGCGCGTCCGTTCCGAACCGCGCCCGCACCCGGTGCGCGATCGCCAGAGCCCAGGGCGCGTGCACCCGGGCGCCCAGGGGGGAGTGCACCACCGCGCGCCAGTCGCCGACCTGGTCGCGGAAGCGCTCGACGACCACGGTCCGGTCGTCGGGCACCTGGCCGGTGGCCTCGCGCTGGTCGGCCACGTACGCCACCAGGTTCCGGGCCGCCCACCGGTCCAGCCCCAGGCCCTCGGCCAGGGCCAGCGCCTCATCCGGCTCCGCCTCGGCGAGTTCCCTGGTCAGCGCGCCCACCGCGCGTCCCAGCTCGGCCGGGCGGCCCTGCGCGTCGGCCTTCCAGAACGGCATCCGCCCCGGCCGCCCCGGCGCGGGCGAGACCAGCACCCGGTCGGCGGTGATCCCCTCGATCCGCCACGAGGTGGACCCCAGCACGAACACGTCGCCCACCCGCGACTCGTAGACCATCTCCTCGTCCAGTTCGCCGACCCGGGTGGGCGCACGCCCCCGGGCCGCGCCCTCCGCGGCCAGGTGCACCCCGTACGTTCCCCGGTCCGGGATGGTGCCGCCGCCGACCACCGCCAGCCGCTGCGCGCCCGGCCGACCGCTCACCACGTCCGCCTCCCGGTCCCACACCAGGCGCGGGCGCAGTTCGGCGAACTCGTCCGAGGGATAGCGCCCCGACAGCATGTCCAGGACCGACTCCAGCACCGGGTCGGACAGGCCGGAGAAGGGCGCGGCCCGTCGCACCAGGTCGGCGAGCCCGGCCACGGGCCAGTCGTCCATGGCGGCCATGGCCACGATCTGCTGGGACAGCACGTCCAGCGGGGCGCGCGGCGTCTCCAGGCGCTCGATACCGCCCGCGCGCATCCGCTCCACCACCACGGCCGTCGACAGCAGGTCGCCCCGGAACTGGGGGAGGAACACCCCGCGCGAGGTCTCGCCCACCTGGTGCCCGGCCCGGCCCACCCGCTGGAGGCCGCTGGCCACCGACGGGGGCGAGGCCACCTGTACCACCAGGTCGACCGAGCCCATGTCCACGCCCAGCTCCAGGCTGGAGGTGGCCACCACGCAGCGCAGCCGCCCCGCCTTGAGGTCGTCCTCGATCAGCGCCCGTTCGGCCTTGGACATCGAGCCGTGGTGGGCTCGCGCGATGACCGGGGCGCCGCCGCGGCTCTGCCCGGACTGGGCGATGACCCGCGCGGGCACCTCCTCCGGCGGCAGTTCCAGGCCGTGCCGCTCGGCGTGCAGGTCGTTGAGGCGGGCGCACAGACGCTCGGCGGTGCGGCGGCCGTTGGTGAACACGATGGTGGAGCGGTGGGACCCGACCAGGTCCAGGACCCGCGCCTCCACGTACGGCCACAGGGACCCGCCGCCGCGGGAGCCGCCCGGCGGCGCCGGGGGCGTTCCCGGCGCCCCGTGGTCGTCCATGTCGGGGACGGGCACCACCACGCGCAGGTCCATGCCGGGGGAGTCGGGCGGCGAGACGACGTCGGCGCCGCCGAGGAACTCCGCCACCACCTCCTTCGGGCGCACGGTCGCCGACAGCCCGATCCGCTGTGCCGGGCGGTCCAGCAGGGCGTCCAGCCGCTCCAGGCTCAGCGCCAGGTGCGCGCCGCGCTTGGTGCCCGCCAGCGCGTGCACCTCGTCGACGATCACCGTCTCCACGCCGGCCAGTCCCTCCCGGGCGCGGGAGGTGAGGACCAGGAACAGCGACTCCGGTGTGGTGATGAGCACGTCCGGCGGCCGGTCGGCGAGCCCGCGCCGCCGGCCGGCGGGGGTGTCGCCGGTGCGCACCCCCACGGTGACCGGGGACAGCTCACGCCCTGCGGCCCTGGCGGCGGCCGCGATCCCGGCCAGGGGGACGCGCAGGTTGCGCTCCACGTCCGCCGCCAGGGCCTTGAGCGGGGACACGTACAGCACCCGGCAGCGGCGGGCGCGGTCCTCGGGGACCGGCGCCGAGGTCAGCCGGTCCAGCGACCACAGGAAGGCCGACAGGGTCTTGCCCGAGCCGGTCGGGGCCACCACCAGGGTGTTCCTTCCCCGCGAGACCGACTCCCAGGCCCCGGTCTGCGCGGGGGTGGGACCGGCGGGGAAGGCCTGGTCGAACCAGGCCCGGGCGGCCGGACCGAAGCGTTCGAGGGGATGCGGCGCACGGCTCATGCCGCCAGTGTGCCCGGGGGCCGTGACAGAAATCCGCCGGGGCGGGGCGGGCGCGCCGATCACCGATACTGGGCCGGATGAGACTCACGCTTTTCTGGAACAACATGTACGAGCAGTTCGGCGAGTCCTACACGCAGAGCCTGGCCAAGGACTACGTCCTGGAGGGGCTCGGGTCGCGCACGATCCAGCAGGCGCTCGCCGACGGAGTGGGGCCGAAGGAGGTGTGGCGCGCCGTGTGCGAGGCCTTCGACATCCCCGAGTCCATGCGCTGACCCCACATGAGTACGCGTTTCGTACGTCACATCGAACACAAGTTCGGGTAGTGTGGATATCCACAGGCGGACGCCGGACGTCGCGATTGTCGTACCGGCCGCGTAGCGTCGTGCTCATCATGAAGAAAAAGGCATCGACCCAACAACAGGGGTATCCCGTGGCATCCGGAGACCGAGACAAGGCTCTCGAAACAGCACTCGCCCAGATCGAGCGGCAGTTCGGCAAGGGCTCCGTCATGCGTCTGGGCGACGAGGACCGCCCGCCGATCGAGGTGATCCCCACCGGGGCGATCGCCCTCGACGTGGCCCTGGGCATCGGAGGCCTTCCCAGGGGCCGCATCGTCGAGATCTTCGGGCCCGAGTCGAGCGGTAAGACGACCGTCGCCCTGCACGCGGTGGCCAGCGCGCAGAAGGGGGGCGGCATCGCCGCCTTCGTCGACGCCGAGCACGCACTCGACCCCGAGTACGCCAAGAAGATCGGCGTCGACACCGACGAACTCCTCCTCTCGCAGCCGGACACCGGCGAGCAGGCGCTGGAGATCGTCGACATGCTGATCCGCTCGGGCGCGATCTCCGTCATCGTCATCGACTCCGTGGCGGCCCTGGTGCCCCGCGCCGAGATCGAGGGCGAGATGGGCGACAGCCACGTCGGCCTGCAGGCCCGCCTGATGTCCCAGGCGCTGCGCAAGATCGCCGGCGCGCTGCACCAGACCGGCACCACCGCGATCTTCATCAACCAGCTGCGCGAGAAGGTCGGCGTCATGTTCGGCTCGCCCGAGACGACGACCGGTGGCAAGGCGCTGAAGTTCTACTCGTCGGTGCGCCTGGACGTGCGCCGCATCGAGACGCTCAAGGACGGCACCGACGCGGTCGGCAACCGCACCCGCGTCAAGGTCGTCAAGAACAAGGTGGCCCCGCCCTTCAAGCAGGCCGAGTTCGACATCCTCTACGGTGTGGGCGTCTCCCGCGAGGGCAGCCTCATCGACCTGGGCGTGGAGCACGGCATCGTGCGCAAGTCGGGTGCCTGGTTCACCTACGACGGCACCCAGCTGGGCCAGGGCAAGGAGAACTCGCGCAAGTTCCTGCGCGAGAACGTCGACGTGTCCAACGAGATCGAGAAGAAGATCAAGGAGAAGCTGGGCGTGCCCTCCCTGGGTGACGACAGCGCCTCCGGGGCGGCCGCCGACTCCGCCTCCGCTCCGGCCGCCGACACCGCCGGATCCGCCGAGTCCGCCAAGGAGGCCGTGGCCGCGGCCAAGGCCCCCGCCAAGCGCGCCGCGGCCAGGACGACCAAGGCGCCCGCGACGGATGCGTGAGGGGAGCCGGTTCCAGGACCGGCCCCACCAACCCGGGTCCGAAGAGGACGATCCCTCCCCGGGCGGGCGCGGCTCGCCCGGGGAGGACCCCGAGGCCAAGGTCCGGGCCCTGGTCCTGCGGATGCTCACCCACTCCCCGCGCACCCGCGCCCAACTGGAGCGGGCACTGCACCGCAGGGAGTTCCCCGAGGAGGTCATCACCTCGGTCCTGGACACGTTCGGCGAGGCCGGGCTGATCGACGACGCGACCTTCGCCCGGGCCTGGGTGTCCTCCCGCCACCACAGCAGGCGCCTGTCCCGCCGTGCGCTGGCCCAGGAGCTGCGCACCCGCGGCGTGGAGGAGGACACCGTCCAGGAGGCCGTCGGCGAGCTCAGCGACCAGGACGAGGAGGAGGCCGCCCGCGCCCTGGCCCGCCGCCGCCTGGCCAACAGCCGGGGCAAGGACAGGGAGACCCGGATCCGCCGCGCCCTGGGCGCGCTCGCCCGCAAGGGCTACCCGTCGGGCCTGTCCTACCGGTTGGTCCGCGAGGAGCTCGAACACGAGAGCGTGGACACCGACCCGGACGGGCCGGGGCTCTGAGCCGCCGCCGTCCGGCGGCCGAGCCCGGCCCCGGTGCCCGGGCTCAGTCCGAGGTGGCGGGAGTCGCGGTGCCTGCGGAACGCGGCGCCTCCCCGACGGCCCCGGTGGCCTGCGCCTCGGGATCCGCGTCGGCCTCGGCGGCAGCGGTGTCCCCGGCGGTCTCGTCCTCTCCGGACGCAGCGGTACCTTCGTCCCCGGTGTCCCCGGCCGGACCAGGCTCCTCCGCGGAGGCCTCCGGCTCCGGGCGCGGTTCGGGAGGCGTGGTCACCAGCTCCAGCGGCGCCACGTCCGCCTCGAAGCCGAGCACACGCGCGTAGAAGGCCAGCTCCGCCTCCAGCGCGCGGACGCGCACGTCCTGCGAGACGAACCCGTGCGCCTCGCCCTCGAACTCCAACAGCGCGTACGGCGCCCCGCGCCGCCCCAGCGCCGTCGCCATAGCAGTGGCCTGGTCCGGTGTCACCACCTTGTCCTCCAGGCCCTGCAACAGCAGTACCGGCGCGCCGACGTCCTCGGCCCGGTGGACCGGCGACCTCTCCCGGTACCGCTCCGCGAACCCCGGCAGCGTTCCCACCAGGGAGTCCAGGAAGTGCGACTCGAAGTCGTGCGTGGTGTCGCTGAACCCCAACAGGTCCGTCACGCCGAAGAGGGACACCCCGCCCGCGAACGTGTCGCCGGTCAGCGCCATCAGGGCCGTGTACCCGCCCGCGCTCGGCCCGCGGATCGCCAGCCGCTCCGGATCGGCGGCGCCCTGTTCCACCAGGGCCCGCGCGGCGGCCGCGCAGTCCTCCACGTCCACCACGCCCCACTCCTTGTGCAGGCGTTTGCGGTACGAGCGTCCGTACCCGGTGGAACCGCCGTAGTTGACGTCCACCACGCCGATCCCACGACTGGTGAAGTAGGCCTTGACCGGGTCGAACTCCAGCGTGCTCGCCGACACCGGACCGCCGTGCGCCCACACCACGTACGGGGCGGGCCCCTCCGCCGCGACGTCGGGGTTGGTCGGCGGGTACACGTTCGCGTTCACCGGTGCCCCGTACCGCCCGGGCAGGGTCTCCCTCCGGGGAACCGGCAGGTAGGCGGCGTACGGCAGCTCCTCGGCGGAGCGGCGCAGCACCTCCACGCCTCCCGAGCCCGGGTCCAGCCGCACCAGGCACTGCGGCTCGGTCGGTGAGGAGGCCACCGCCACCACCGCGCGCCCGTCGGTGTCCAGCATCGACCACGTGGTCAGCTCGGTCCGCACCGGCGTCAGGTCCAGGGTGTCGGGGTCGTACACGCTCGGGGTCATGTCCGCGTTCCCGTGCAGCGCCACGACCACGCCCGAGTCCAGTACGCAGAAGGACCGGTTGCCCAGCCGCCCCGGCGGCGCGTGGAACTCCTCCTCGGCCGGGTACAGCGCGATCGCCTGCCCGGTCATCCCGGCCTGGTACAGGTTCCACCAGCCCGGCCAGTCGGAGGCCACGTACAGCGTCGTGTCGTCCACCCAGGTCGGGGAGACCACCGACTCGTCCACACCGCCCTTGAGTGTGTACTCGCCGGACAGCCCGGACGCGTCCAGGGCGCCCACCCGCAGCTCGCTGCCGTCCCACGGCATCCGGGGGTGGTTCCACCGCACGTACGCCAGGTGGGCGCCGTCGGGCGACGGTGTGGGCGACGCGTAGAAGTCCGCGCCCGAGACCAGCTCGCGCACCGCCGACGGGTCCTGCGCGCCCCGGCCGGACAGCGGCACCGACACCACCGAGCGGCGGACCGAGTCGTCCTCGTGCCGCTCGCGCACGCACAGCACGCCGCGCCCGTCCGCGCTCAGCGCGGGGTCGGCGTAGCGGGAGGCGGCCTCGTCGTCGGGGGTGAGCGGAAACGGTTCCCGGGAGCCGTGTTCCAGCAGGTACAGGCGCTGGTCGGCGGAGGAGGAGAACACCACGCCCATACGGGTGATGGCCTTGTCGTCGCGGCGGGGGACCGGCAGGTGGGCGCGTCCCCCGTACTCGTGCACCCGGGTGCCGACGCTCCAGGGAGCGGGCAGCAGCTCGGTCACCGTCCCGTCGGTGTCGCGCCGCATGAGGGTGGTGCGCCCCTCCTCCGGACGTCCCTCCTCCCACCAGACGGTCCCGTCGACGACGGACGGGAACGCCATGCGCCGCACTCCTCGGGCGACGTCACCGGCGCTGATGGGCGATGGCCAGGAGCCGTGGGGGCTCGACAGTTCAGACATGTCCGCTCAGGAAGGGTCGTGGGTTCGATCAGATGACATGTCGACCTTAGTCCTCAGACGCTTTTCCGCGCAGCACCGCGAGGGCCGTGGAAACGACGACGGCCCCGTCCGCGCTCCGAGGCGCGGGCGGGGCCGTGGGGCCGGGAGGGAAGGGGTCAGTCCCGCCCGTCCCGGGGGGCGTCACCACTGGTGGCATCGCCGTCGTCGTCATCGTCGTCACCGGGCTCGGCGGGGCCGTCCTCGCTGAGCGTGTCCGGCAGGGGCTCCTGCACGGTGGTCTCCACCGCGACGGTGCCCGCGGGGCCGGTGGTCGTGTCGGCCTTCACCGGCTCGTTCTCGGCGTCCGCGGGCTTGGCCGAGACCCGGCCGCGGCGGGAGTTGCGGCGCTCCAGCCAGATCGCGACCCGGCTCAGGGACAAGTTGATGACGATGTAGATGACCGCGCAGATGATCGCCGCGGGGATCACGTTGCCCTCGCGCGTCGCCAGCAGGGTGAAGCTGCGCAGCATCTCGGGGAAGGCGACGATGTAGCCCAGCGCGGAGTCCTTGAGCAGGACCACGAGCTGCGCGACGATCGCGGGCATCATCGCGGTGATCGCCTGCGGGATCAGGATCAGCCACATGTTCTGGCTCCTGGTCATCCCGATGGCCTGCGCCGCCTCGGACTGCCCCTTGGGCACGGCGAGGATGCCCGCGCGGAAGACCTCCGCCAGCACGGAGCCGTTGTACAGGGTCAGACCCGTGACGACGGCGGCCAGGGCGGTCACCTGGAAGGTGCCGGTGGGGATGTCGAACACCTGGTAGGCCACGATGGGCAGGGCCATGGTGAAGAAGATCAGGATCAGCAGCGGGATGCCGCGGAAGAACTCCACGACGGCTCCGGACGGGACACGGATCCACCAGTGCTGGGACATGCGCCCGATGCCGAACACCAGGCCGAAGACGATGGCCAGGACCGAGGCGGTCAGGGCCGCGGTCAGGGTGTTCCGCAGGCCCGGGATGACGTAGTCGGTCCACGTGCCGGGCCGCAGGAACGGCTCCCACTTGTCCGCCGTCCACTCACCGGAGGGGTTGACCGCCCAGGTGGCCGGGTCGAACAGGGAGGGCCTCTCTCCCCGGAAGTAGTCGTTGAACCCCAGGTAGAGGACCGCCAGGCCGACCGCGAACAGGACCAGCGTGATGACGGTGTAGACGACGTTGCGCGCACGGGCCCTGGGGCCGGGTGTGTCGAAGAGGACGGATTTCTGCGTGCTCACCGGACCACCGCCACGCGCTTGGAGAGCCAGCCGAAGAAGTAGCCCATCGGCAGGGTCAGGATCAGGAAGCCGAGCGCGAAGCCGACGAAGGTCGGCAGGACCGGCGCGACGCCCTGGTCGAACATGAGCTTCATCTCCCGGGACGCCTCCTGGACGCCCAGCCCCGCGACGGAGGCGACGGTCGTGTTCTTGGTCAGCGCGATGAGCACACTGCCCAGCGGGCCGACGACGGCGCGCAGCGCCTGCGGGATGACGATCAGCCGCAGGTTCTGGGTGAAGGTCAGGCCCAGCGAACGGGCCGCCTCGACCTGGCCGAGGGGGATCGTGTTGATGCCCGCGCGCAGCGACTCGGAGACGAAGCAGGCGGTGTAGGCGGACAGGCCGATCACCGCCCACCAGAAGACGTCCAGCGCGACGGTGCCGGACAGGTGCAGGCCGAGCGCGCTGTTCAGACCCAGTCCGCAGAACAGCAGGACGAGGGTCAGGGGCGTGCTGCGGACGCCTTCGACGTAGGCGGTGGCCAGACCGCGCAGCAGCGGGACGGGGGAGACCCGCATGGCGGTGAGCAGGACGCCCAGGGCGAAGGAGAAGAGGGCGCTGAGGAGGGTGAGCCGGACGGTCCATGAGAAACCGTCGACAACCCTGTCGATATTGCTGAGAAAGGCTTCCATGGGTCCCAGCTGGTCAGGGGCCGGGCGGCGGGGCCGGACGCGTCCGGCCCCGCCGCGGGGCGTGCGGTCAGAGGAGGGGCCTTACTTGCAGGCGTCGACCTCGGGAGTGCTCTCCTCGTAGGCGAAGTCGGTCTCGCCGAAGGCCTTCTTCAGGGCGTCGAGGGCGACGCCCTCCTCCCACATCTTGACGATGGCCGCGTTGACCTCCTCGCAGCGCTCGGTGGAGCCGGCGGGCAGGCCGACGCCGTAGCGCTCCTCACCGAAGGGGTTGTTGACCATCCGGTAGGTGCCGGGGTTCTGCGCGGCGAAGCCCGCGAGGATGGTGTTGTCGGTGGTCACCGCGTCGACGGCGCCGTTGCCGAGCAGCGACAGGCACTCGGAGTAGTTGCCGGCCTCGCGCAGCTCGGCGTCGATCTCCATCTCGTCGACGATGTTGTGGGCCGACCGGGAGCCGGAGGCCGAGCACAGCACCTTGCCTTCGAGGTCCTCCGGGCCCTGGATGTCCTCGTTGTCGCCCTTGACCAGGATGTCCTGCTGGGCCACGTAGTACGGGCCGGCGAAGTCGACGACCTGGCGGCGCTCGTCGGTGATCGAGTAGGTGGCGATCACCATGTCGACGGTGCCCTGCTGGAGGAAGGACTCGCGGTTGGCGGAGGCGGCCTCGGCCCACTCGATCTGCTCGGGCTCGTAGCCGAGCTCGCCGGCGATGTAGGTGGCCACGTCCACGTCGAAGCCGACGGGGGCGTCGCCCTTGAGCAGGCCCAGGCCGGGCTGGTCGTACTTGACGCCGATGGTGATGGTCTCGCCGCCACCGTCGCCGTCGCCGCTGTCGTTGCCGCCACCGCCGACGTCGGCGGTGCCGCAGGCGCTGAGGGCGAAGGCCAGGGCCGCGGTGCCGCCCAGGATGCTGCTGATGCGACGAACTCGCATGTTGGGGTACCTCTTCCTTGGTTCGTGCGAAGAATGCGGGGAAACCTAGTGGGTCAGGATCTTGGAGAGGAAGTCCTGGGCCCGCTCGGACCGGGGGTTGGTGAAGAACTCCTCCGGGGTGTTCTCCTCGACGATCTGCCCGTCGGCCATGAAGACGACCCGGTTGGCGGCACGGCGCGCGAACCCCATCTCGTGGGTGACCACGACCATCGTCATGCCCTCGCCGGCCAGGTCGGTCATGACGTCGAGGACCTCCTGGACCATCTCCGGGTCCAGGGCGGACGTGGGCTCGTCGAAGAGGAGCACCTTGGGGTTCATCGCCAGGGCGCGGGCGATCGCCACGCGCTGCTGCTGGCCGCCGGAGAGCTGTGCCGGGTACTTGTCCGCCTGGTTGCCGATCTGCACACGGTCCAGCAGTTCCATGCCGCGCTTGTCGGCCTCCGCCCTGCCCATGCGCAGGACCTTGGTGGGCCCCAGGGTCACGTTCTGCAGCACGGTCTTGTGCGCGAACAGGTTGAACGACTGGAAGACCATGCCCACGTCGCTGCGGAGTCTGGCCAGGCCGCGCCCCTCGGCGGGCAGCGGCTGTCCGTCCAGGGTGATCGTCCCGGAGTCGATGGGCTCCAGGCGGTTGATCGTGCGGCACAGAGTCGACTTGCCGGAGCCCGAGGGCCCGATGACGACTACCACCTCGCCGGAGTTCACCGTCAGATTGATGTCGCGGAGCACGTGCAGGTCGCCGAAGTGCTTGTTGACGTTCTCCAGCACGACGAGAGGAGTTGAGGTCATGCCCGCGAACCTAACGGGTCCGTGTTGCCGTGTCATCACAAAAGCGCCGCCCGTCTGCGGAGTAGCAGACTTGTTACGGCGTGATCGGCGAAACTGTTACCTGTTTGGAGGATTAGGTGTGTGTTTGTCGCTCCCAGTCGCGGTTCCGTGCTTCAGCGTCTCACACGGACCCCCTCCGGGCACGTACAGCCTCCCCGTGTTCCGCGATTCGCCGGTGTCGTCCCATGTCAGGGCGGAAGGGCCGAGGAGTGCGCCGGAGAGGGATGCGCCGACGGGCCCCGTACGGTCCGCGGTACCGGATAGCCTGGGGCCGTGAGCCAGAGTCGTACCTACCAAGTGCGGACCTACGGCTGCCAGATGAACGTCCACGACTCCGAGCGCCTCTCCGGTCTGCTGGAGGACGCTGGGTACGCGCGCGCAGCCGAGGACACCACCGCAGACATCGTCGTCTTCAACACCTGTGCGGTCCGGGAGAACGCCGACAACCGCCTGTACGGCAACCTCGGGCACCTGCGCCCGGTCAAGGACGCCAACCCGGGCATGCAGATCGCCGTCGGGGGCTGCCTGGCGCAGAAGGACCGCGGTGAGATTACGCGCCGCGCGCCCTGGGTCGACGTCGTGTTCGGCACCCACAACATCGGGTCCCTGCCCACCCTGCTGGAACGCGCACGCGTCCAGAAGGAGGCGCAGGTGGAGATCGCCGAGTCGCTGGAGCACTTCCCCTCCACGCTGCCCAGCCGCCGCGAGTCTGCCTACGCGGCGTGGGTGTCGGTCTCCGTCGGCTGCAACAACACCTGCACCTTCTGCATCGTGCCCGCGCTGCGGGGCAAGGAGCAGGACCGCCGCCCCGGCGACGTGCTCGCCGAGGTGCGCGCGCTGGTCGACGAGGGCGTCAGCGAGGTCACCCTGCTCGGCCAGAACGTCAACGCCTACGGCAGCGGCTTCGGCGACCGGCAGGCCTTCTCCAAGCTGCTGCGCGCCTGCGGCGGGATCGAGGGGCTGGAGCGGGTCCGCTTCACCTCCCCGCACCCGCGCGACTTCACCGACGACGTCATCGAGGCCATGGCCGAGACCCCCAACGTCATGCCGCAGCTGCACATGCCGCTGCAGTCGGGGTCGAGCAAGGTCCTCAAGGACATGCGGCGCTCCTACCGCCAGGAGCGCTTCCTGAACATCGTGGAGAAGGTGCGCGCCGCCATGCCGCACGCCGCGATCACCACCGACATCATCGTGGGCTTCCCCGGCGAGACCGAGGAGGACTTCCAGGAGACGCTGCACGTGGTCCGCGAGGCGCGCTTCGCCATGGCGTTCACCTTCCAGTACTCCAAGCGTCCCGGAACCCCGGCCGCCACCATGGACGGCCAGGTGCCGCCGGACGTGGTCAAGGACCGTTACCAGCGGCTCGTCGACCTCCAGGACCGGATCTCCTGGGAGGAGAACCAGAAGCTGGTCGGCCGGGAGGTCGAGCTGCTGGTCTCCGAGGGCGGGGGCAAGAAGGACGGCGAGCACCGCCGCCTGTCCGGCCGGGCCCCCGACAACCGCCTCGTGCACTTCGCCGTCGGCGACGGCGAGGAGCCGCGCCCCGGCGACACGGTGACCGTGGAGGTCACCTACGCCGCCCCGCACCACCTCGTGTCCGACTCCGGCGTCCGGAGCCTGCGCCGCACCCGTGCGGGTGAGGCCTGGGCGGCCCGCAACGGCCGCCCGGTGCCGGAGAGGAAGCCGGAGGTGCTGCTGGGCATGCCCGCGATCGGTGTCCCGGCCGAGCAGCCCGCCGCCGCGGGCGGCTGCTGCGAGACCTGACCGCCGCGTGAACACGGGCGGCCCCCGGCGCGTGTGCGCCGGGGGCCGCCGTCGTCCCGGGGCGTCCGGGTCCGGTCTCACCCGAGGCGGACGGGCAGGCTGTCCATCCGTAGGGCGCCGGGGGAGGGCGTGCGCCGGGGGTCGCGTCCGGGGACCAGGGACAGGCCGGGGTAGGCGTTCAGCAGGGAACCGACGGCCACCTCGCCCTCCTGGCGGGCCAGGGCCGCGCCCAGGCAGTAGTGGATGCCGTGACCGAAGCCCACGTGCGCCTCACCCGGCTTTCCCCGGTGGCGGGTGATGTCGAACCGGTGCGGGTCCGGGTGGACCCGCGGGTCGCGGTTGGCGCCCGCGATGACCGCGATCGCCCGCTGCCCCGCGGCCAGGCGGCCGGTCCTGAGCTGGACGTCCTCGGCCGCGTACCGGGCCTTGCTGACCACGGCGGTGCCCCCGTAGCGGAGCATCTCGTGGACGGCCGAGGGCAGCAGATCCGGGTCGGACCTGAGCGCCTCCGTCTGCCCGGGGTGGGCGAGCAGGGTCGCCACACCGTTGCCCAGCAGGTGCGCGGTGGTCTCGTGCCCGGCGACGACCAGGGTGAACACCAGGGTGATCAGCTCGCTCTCGCCGAGGCGGCCGCCGTCCTCGTCGCGGGCCCGGACCAGCGCGCCGAGCAGGTCGTCGGTCGGCTCCTCCCGGCGTTCGGCGAGCATGCCCCTGATGTGGTCGACCATCTCGCCGAGCGTGTCGTTCATCAGCTCGGCGCGGGTGGGGTCGAACCTGTTCAGTCGGCGGCTCCACTCCCGCCAGGCGGCGCGCTCCTCCTCCGGGACCCCCACCAGGTCGCAGATGACCGCGATCGGCAGGGGATAGGACAGGTGCGGCATGAGGTCCACGACCCCGTCGCCGTCGGCGAGGCCGGGCAGCCGGGCGAGCAGGTCGTCGGTGACGCGCTGCACCTTGGGCCGCAGCTCGTTGATCCGGCGCACGGTGAAGGTGCGCGAGACCAGCTTGCGCAGCCGGGTGTGGTCGTCGCCGTCCTTGTCCAGGATCGACTCGGTCAGGTAGGTGATCAGGTCCGGGCGGATGCCCAGCGCGTTCAGGGCGTCGGAGCGCTTGGCGGTGACCCGCCCCCGGGTCACGTTGGCGGGGTCGAGGACGAACCGCCGGTCGCCGAGGATGGTGCGCACGTCCTCGTCGTCGACGAAGAGGACGGCCTCCATGGTGTCCACGAAGAGGGCCGGGGCCGATCCGCCCGCCTCACGGACCCGTTCGATCACCGGGAAGGGGTCGGCGGCGAACTCGGGTGAGCGCAGGTCGATGGGGTCGTCGGACGGGGACGTGGCTGTCATGGGCCCTCCTCGGGGCTCTACGCGGTGCGTGTGGCCTGCTTCTGCCGTTCGATCTCGTCGCGGACCCGCTTCTCCAGGTGGGAGAACACCTCCACGATCCGGGGCTGGACCCTGTGCGCGCCCTCGGGAAGGACGTCCTCCTCCATGAGCCGCCGGACGCTCTGGGCGATGAGGCCGGCGCGGGTGGTGCGGTCCGGCACGTGGAAGTCGACCTCCTTCAGCAGAGGAGGGGCGACCATGTGGCCGAGGACAGTCGCGCTGAAGGCGTAGAGCTGGTCGTCGAAGGGCCGGTCGGTGCGCAGCACCCCGTGCTCGCGCAGCAGCGTCCAGGCGGTGCGCAGGGCCTTCAGCCGCTCCTGGGTGAGGTCGCCGACCACGGCCGACGCGCTGCGTGAGATCTCGCCGAGGGACGCGGTGCCGTCGGCGAACACGGACCGCAGGATCGGTGAGTCGAGCAGGCGCAGGTAGATGTTGCGCGCGAGCTCGCTGGGCCGGATGTTCTCGGGTGACCGGCGCATGGCGTCCAGCATCTGCTCGATCGCGCCGAGCTGCGCGCGCATGATGACCGTGACGATCAGCGCGTCCTTGGTGGAGAAGTGCAGGTAGACGGTGCCCTTGCCGACCCTCGCCCGCCGGGCGACGTCCTCGATCGTGACCTTGCGGTGTCCCCAGGCCACGATCAGTTCCTCCGCCGCGTCCAGGATGCGGTCGGCGCGCAGTTCGCGTTCGGTGGCGGACGTGTCGGTGGACGGGGCCACGGTGTGCTCCTGTGGATCGAGGGTGGGCGCGGCGGCTGACCACGCGTGTTGTCGCGATGACCATATCCCCACACCTCTCCTCCGTGACTCCGTGACCAGATTTGAAATCTGGTCATACAGTCAAGATAGGCGACCGGGCACCCGGGGACAAGGGGCTTCGGAGGGCGACCGGGGCGGGCGGACGCAAGAGGGGGCCGGGCCCCGCCGGACCCGGCCCCCGTGTTCGTTGGAGGTGGCTACTCCGTGGTGCGCTGGGTACTGGGCACCCAGGTGGACACGTCCACCAGCGCCTCTCCGGGCTCCTCCGAGGCCACCGACAGGGCCCGCTCCACCTGGGCCAGGGAGCGCTCCACGAGGTCGGAGGCGTCGTAGGGCAGCCAGCGTACCCGCGGGTCGCGGCGGAACCACGACTCCTGGCGGCGCGCGAACCGGCGCGTGGCCTGGGCGGTGGCCTCCCTGGCCTCCTCCGCCGACAGCTCTCCGTCCAGCTGGGCGAGCGCCTGCGCGTACCCGAGCGCGCGCGAGGCGGTCCGGCCCTCGCGCAGCCCCTGCTTCTCCAGTCGGCGGACCTCCTCCAGGAGGCCCTGCTCCCACATGCGGTCCACGCGGGTGTCGATGCGCTCGTCCAGCTCGGGGCGGGGGGCGGTCAGGCCGATCTGCGTGCACGGGTAGAAGGAGGTGTGGTCCGGCATGTTCGCGGTGAACGGCTCACCGGTCAGCTCGATGACCTCCAGGGCGCGTACGATCCGCCGCCCGTTGCCGGGCAGGATGGCGCGGGCCGCCGCGGGGTCGGCCTCGGCCAGGCGGGCGTGCAGCACACCCGGGCCGACGTCGCCCAGTTCGGCCTCCAGGCGGGCGCGGACCTCGGGATCGGTACCGGGGAACTCCAGGTGGTCCAGGACCGATCGCACGTACAGGCCGGAACCGCCCACCAGGATGGGGATGGCGTCGTGGTCGGTGCACTCCTCGACGCGGTCGCGGGCCATGGCCTGGTAGCTGGCCACGTCCGCGGGTTCGTCGACGTCCCAGACGTCGAGCAGGTGGTGGGGGACTCCGCGTCTCTCGGCCTCGGTGAGCTTGGCGGTGCCGATGTCCATGCCGCGGTAGAGCTGCATGGAGTCGGCGTTGATCACCTCGCCCCGGCGTCCGACGCGCTCCTCCAGCCGCAGGGCCATCTCGACGGCCAGGTCCGACTTGCCCACAGCGGTCGGGCCGACGACCGCGATCACCTTGATCATTCCTCCAGCGTATTCAGCCGGGGGCCTGCCCCGACCCGTTCGGTGCGGGGCGCGTGGGCCGTGGAAGCGGAAAGTGGGAAAGGTTGGTGGTCGCACCTAGGATGGTCGGCATGCGATTCGCCAAGGGCCACGGAACAGAGAACGACTTCGTGATCCTCCCCGATCCGGAGGGGGAACTCGACCTCACGAAGGAGACCGTCCGCCTGTTGTGCGACCGCCGGGCCGGGATCGGCGGTGACGGCGTCCTGCGCGTGGTGCGCACGCGCGCCTTCGGTGAGACCCTCGCCCCGGCCGCGCGCACGGCCGAGCGCCCCGAGTGGTTCATGGACTACCGCAACGCCGACGGGAGCATCGCCGAGATGTGCGGCAACGGGGTGCGGGTGTTCGCCCGCTACCTGCTGCACGCGGGGCTGGTCCAGGGCGACCGCTTCGAGGTGGGCACCCGCGACGGCGCCAAGAAGGTGCGCGTCGAGGCCGATGGCGACATCACCGTGGACATGGGCTTCGTGGAGGTGCACGGAACCTCCTCCGCCAAGCTCGCCCGGCAGGTGGTGCACGGTACGCAGATCTCCGTGGGCAACCCCCACCTGGCCTGCGAGGTGGCCGGAGCCGTCGCGGACGTGGACCTGACCGAGCCGCCGGCGCTGGACGGCGAGGCCTTCCCCGCCGGCGCCAACGTCGAGGTGTACAGAAAGGTCGCCCCGGGCGTGCTGGAGATGCGCGTGTACGAGCGCGGCTCCGGTGAGACCCGCTCCTGCGGCACGGGGATCGTCGCCGCCGCGGTGGCCGCCAGTCCCGCGGGCGAGGCCGCGACCTGGCGCGTGCGGGTTCTGGGAGGCGAGTGCACCGTGGACCTGGACCCGGAGGGCGCGCGGCTGGGCGGTCCCGCCGTCATCGTCGCCGAGGGCGAGACCTCGCTGCTCTAGGGCGTGTGTGGTGGGTGCCGCCCGTCGTTTGGAGAGCGCTGCGCGCGAAGCGCGACCGTTGAGGGCGGTGGGAGGGAGACGGGCGGGCGTATCCGGTGGTGGCCTCGCAAGGCCGAAGAAGGAGTCATCCTGGTTTGGCTGTTGACTGATGAGAACGCGGCGAGGGTGCCGCTGGGGCGTCGCGCAGCAGGGTGAGTATTCGCCATACATGCCCTAAGCCGCCCTAGCCTTCGGCCCCGGTCCCCGACGCCCGGCTCCCGCCGGCCCCGGGCCGGTCGGCTCGACCGCGGCCCAGCAGCTGCTCCACGGTCAGGCCGCGCAGGGAGGCGTCCAGCACCCGGGCGGTGTGCGTCACGGTGATCGGAGAGCCCGCGCGGTCCATGGCGGCGGCGATCTGCAACGAGCACCCGGGGTTGCCCGAGACCAGGACGTCAGCGCCCGTGGAGGCCACGTCCCGGCCCTTGCGGTCGCCCAGCTCGCCCGCGGCCTCGGGCTTGAGGAGGTTGTACACCCCGGCCGAACCGCAGCAGACCTCCTTGTCGGGCAGGTCGGACACGCGCAGGCCGGGGACGTCCGCGAGCAGGGCCCTCGGCGGCCGGGTGACGCCCTGACCGTGGGAGAGGTGGCACGCGTCGTGGTAGGCCACGTGCAGGGGGAGGGGATGGCGCTCGGCGCGCGGGCCCAGGTCCACCAGGAACTCGGTGAGGTCCACGACCCGCTCGGCCATGGCCCGGCCCCGGCGCACCCAGGCCTCGTCGGCGCCCGCCTCGGCCAGGGTGCGGTCGAAGTGCTTCATGCTGGAGCCGCAACCCGCCGAGTTGACCACGATCCGGTCCACGCGCTCGCGCTCGAACACCTCGATCAGGTCCCGGGCGAGGTCGGCGGACTCGCCGATCCGCCCGGCGTGCCCGGACAGGGCGCCGCAGCATCCCTGGGAGCGGGGGACGACCACGTCGCAGCCCTCCAGGGCCAGTACGCGCGCGGTCGCGGTGTTGACCTCGGGGAAGAACGCCCCCTGCACACAGCCCACCAGCATGCCCACCCGGGCCCGCGCCCGCCCGGCGGCGGGCACCAGTTCCGGCAGCGCCGGCGGGGGAGCGGACAGGGGCGGTGAGATGCGCTCCATCGCGGCCAGGGACGGGGAGACCCGCTCCAGCAGCCCCGACCGCCGTACCAGCGAGGACACGCCGCTGGCCTGGTAGGCGCGCAGGGGGCCGCGCAGCAGTCGCAGCCTGTTCCGGTAGGGGAAGAGCGCGAAGATCGCCCCCCGCAGCGCCCGCTCGCTCCGGGGACGGTCGTACTCGGCCTCCACCCGGTGCCGGGTGTGCTCGATGAGGGCGTCGTAGGCCACCCCCGACGGGCACGCGGACACGCACGCCAGGCAGCCCAGGCAGTTGTCGAAGTGCCCGACGGCGGTCTCGGTGAGCACGTCCTCGGTGTGCGTCTGCTCCATCAGGTGGATGCGCCCGCGCGGTGAGTCCATCTCCTGCCCCCACAGCACGTGCGTGGGGCAGGTGGGCAGGCAGAACCCGCAGTGGACGCAGTCGTCGAGGAGGTCGCCGAACAGGCGCTCGCGCTCGCTCGGAGCACCGCTCGCGGTCTCGTCCGCGGCCCCGTGCGCGGTCGTGTTCGCGGCGTCGGTCGGTAGGTCGGTCACGGGTCCTCCCGGGTGCTCGTGGTCTTCAGATGCCGCCCGCGAAACGCCCGGGGGCCAGTCGGTGCCGGGGGTCGAAGGAGTCCTTGACCGCCCGCATCAGCGGTAGCCCGGGAACCTCGCCCCACAGGTCCACCCCGGCGGTGTGGACGTGCGGTTCGGCGCGCAGCAGGGTCATCGACCAGCCGGGGACGGAGCGCACGCCGTCGGCCACCGCTCCCACCGCCTCGGCGCCGGCGCCCGGAGGGAAGGACACGTACAGCGCGCCCGCCGGGAGGGAGCCGGTGACGTGCGCGGTCGCCCCCGCCGCACCGGAGAGCCCGCCCACCCGCACGGCGGCCCGAACGCTCTCGGCGGGAGGCACCGACACCAGGGCGAGCGTTCCCTCGGCGGGCAGCACGCCCCAGCCCTCGGGCAGGGCGTCGGCCACCTCCGGGTCCCCGCCCAGGATCCGGGCGGTCTCGGCCACCCGTGCTCCGACACCGTCCGGAGTCCCCTCCAGCACCACCCGCAGGTGCCCGGGGCCCTCCGGAGGCCGGTCCAGTTCCACCGCGGAGGGCACCACGGTGCTCCGCCGCAGCTCCGCCAGCGCCCGTTCGGCGTGCTCGTGGGAGGGCGTCGCGCGGCTCACCACGCGCAGGGCCGGAGGGAGCGGGTGCAGGCGCAGGGCCACCGAGGCGATCACGCCCAGGGTGCCCAGTCCGCCGGTGTGCAGCTTGGCCAGGTCGTACCCGGCCACGTTCTTGACCACCCGTCCGCCGCTGCGCGCCACCACCCCGTCGGCGCGTACCACCGTCATACCGATGACCAGGTCGCGCAGCGCCCCGCCGAGCAGGCGGCGCGGGCCGCTCACACCCGTGGCGACCATGCCGCCCACGGTGCCGCCCGCGCGCACCGGGTCCATGGACAGCCGCTGTCCGGCGGCGGCCAGCACCCCGTACAGCTCGGCCACGGGGGTGCCCGCGCCGACCTCCACCACCAGGTCGCCCGCGATGTGCTCGATCCAGGACAGGCCGGCGGTGTCCACGAGCAGGTCCAGACGGCGGGGGAGGCCGCCCCAGTCCAGGGCCGTGCCGTTGCCGCGCGCGACGACGGCCGACCCCTCCCGCGCGGCGGCCGCCATGACCCGTCCCAGCGCCTCGGTGCTCTCGGGGCGCGCCACACGCGCGGGGACCAGGCCGCCCACCGCGTCTGCGCCGGTCCCCCTCCGCGGGGCGCGGTCATCGGTGCCCGGCTCCCCGGCGAGTGTCACGCGCGTCTCCCCACTCTCGTGTCCTTCCCGGAGGTACCCCCGGTGCTCAGAACTGCTCGGCTCTTCCCGACTCCACCAGCGGGTGCACTCCCCGGCGCACACCGGGTTGCTCGCCGCACAGGCGCGGGGTGGGCAGCAGCTTGTCCGGGTTGGCGATCCCGTCCGGGTCCAGGGCCCGGCGGAACAGGTCGAAGGTGGCCAGGTCGTCGGGCCCGTACATACGCGGCATCTTGCAGGCCTTGTCCACGCCCACGCCGTGCTCGCCGGTGATGGACCCGCCGTGTTCGATGCACAGGTCCAGGATGGCGCCGGAGACCTCCTCGGCCCGTTCCCCCGCGCCGGGCTCGGCGTCGTCGAACAGCACGAGCGGGTGCAGGTTGCCGTCCCCGGCGTGGAAGACGTTGGCGACTCGGATGCCGCTCGCGGCCGACAGCTCGGTGATGCGGCGCAGCACCTCGGGCAGGGCGGTGCGCGGGACGACGCCGTCCTGGACGATGTAGGCGGGGCTGATCCGGCCGACGGCGGCGAAGGCCGACTTGCGGCCCTTCCAGATCCGGGCGCGCTCGTCGGCTCCGGTGGCGGTGCGGGTCTCGAAGGCGCCCGCCTCCTCGCACAGCCGGGTGACCTCGGCGCGTTGCGCGTCGACCTCGGCGGCGGGCCCGTCCAGCTCCACGACCAGCACGGCGGCGGCGCCCTCGGGGTAGTCGCAGGCCACGGCCTTCTCGGCGGCCTCGATGGCCAGCGCGTCCATCATCTCCACGGCCGAGGGCAGCACCCCGGCGGAGATGATCGAGCTGACCGCCTGCCCGCCCGCGTTCATCGAGGTGAACGCGGAGAGCAGGGTGACGGTCCGCTCCGGCGACCGGGTGAGGCCGACGGTGACGCGGGTGGCCACGCCCAGGGTGCCCTCGGAGCCGACGAAGGCCCCGATGAGGTCGTAGCCGTGCGCGCCGGGGCTCTTGCCGCCCAGGCTCACCTGCTCGCCGGAGGGGGTGACGATGTCCAGGCCGCGCACGTGGTTGACGGTGAACCCGTACTTGAGGCAGTGGGCGCCGCCTGAGTTCTCGGCGACGTTGCCGCCCACGGAGCACACCTGCTGGCTGGAGGGGTCGGGGGCGTAGTAGTAGCCGTACGGCGCGGCGGCGCGGGTGACGTCGAGGTTGGCCACGCCGGGTTCGACGACGGCGCACTCGTTCTCGACGTCGACCTCGATGACGCGCCGCATGCGCGAGGTGACGAGCAGGACGCCCTCGGTGTGGGGGAGCGCCCCCGCGGACAGGCCGGTGCCCGCACCGCGCGGGACGAAGGGCACGCCGTTCTCGGCGCACAGGCGCACGACGGCGGCGACCTGGTCGGCGGTGGTGGGCAGCACGACGACGCCGGGGACGGCGCGGTGGTGGGTGAGGCCGTCGCTCTCGTAGGTGCGTCGCCGGGCGGTGTCGGTGAGGACGCCGTCCTCGCCGCAGATCCGGAGCAGCCGCGGGACGAGCGCGGCCACGTCGGCCTGGGCCCCCGTCGGGGCCGCGGTCTCGGACATGGAGGCCTCCCGGTTCCACCGGCGCCGACACGGTTGGTCCCGCCCCCGCCGGATGCGAGCTCGCAAGGCGAAAGTACGACCGTGCCCCCTGCCGAGGCAAGGGGCACGGTGGAAATTATTTTCCGTTTTGTGAAATTTGTACCGGTATTACGGCATGCGCTCGTAGGCGGGGAGCGTCAGGAAGTCGACGTACTCGTCGGCGAGGGCGACCTCGGTGAACAGCTCGGTGGCCTGCTTGAACAGGTTCTCGTCGAAGTTCTCGCCCAGGGACTCCCGGATGGTCGCCAGCTCCTCGTCGATGATCTGCTTGACCAGGTCGACGGTGACCTTGGGGCCGTTGTCGAGCGTGATGTCGTTGTGCAGCCACTGCCAGATCTGCGAGCGCGAGATCTCGGCGGTCGCGGCGTCCTCCATCAGGTTGTGGATGGCCACCGCGCCGTTGCCGCCCATCCACGACGCCAGGTACTGCAGGGCGACGTTGATGTTGCCGCGCAGCCCGGTGAGGGTGACGCCGCCCGGGGTCCGGCTCACGGCGAGCAGGTCGGAGGCGGACACCTCCACCTCGGGGCGCTGCTTGTCGAGCTGGTTCGGGCGCTCGCCCAGGACGCCGTCGAAGACCTCCATGGCGACCGGGACCAGATCGGGGTGGGCGACCCAGGAGCCGTCGAAGCCGTCGCCGGACTCACGGGACTTGTCGTCGCGGACCTTGGCGAAGGCGACCTTGTTGACCTCCTCGTCCCTGCGGGAGGGGATGAAGGCCGCCATGCCGCCGATGGCGTGCGCGCCGCGCTTGTGGCAGGTCTTGACCAGCAGCTCGGTGTAGGCACGCATCATCGGCGCCGTCATGGTGATGGCGTTGCGCTCGGGAAGCAGGAACTCGCGTCCGCGGGTGCGGTGGACCTTGATGATGCTGAACAGGTAGTCCCAGCGGCCCGCGTTGAGCCCGGCGGAGTGCTCACGCAGCTCGTAGAGGATCTCCTCCATCTCGAACGCGGCGGGGATGGTCTCGATCAGGCAGGTGGCGCGGATGGTGCCGCGCGCGATCCCCAGGCGCTCCTGGGCCAGGACGAAGATGTCGTTCCACAGCCGGGCCTCGAGGTGGCTCTCCATCTTGGGCAGGTAGAAGTAGGGGCCCCTGCCCTTGTCGATCTGGCGCTGGGCGCAGTGGAAGAAGTAGAGCGCGAAGTCGACGATGCCGCCGCTGGCGCGCTGCCCGTCCACGAGGATGTGCTTCTCGTCCAGGTGCCATCCGCGCGGGCGCACGACGATGGTGGCGAGCTCGCCGTCCTCCTTCAGCGCGTAGGTCTTGCCCTGGGGCGAGGTGAAGTCGATCTCGCGGTCGAGCGCGTCGCGCAGGTTGAGGTGCCCGCCGACCATGTTCTCCCACAGCGGGGTGTTGGCGTCCTCGAAGTCGGCCAGCCACACCTTGGCGCCGGAGTTGAGCGCGTTGATGGTCATCTTGCGGTCGGTGGGGCCGGTGATCTCGACCCGCCGGTCCGTGATGCCCGGGGCGGGCGGGGCGACCCGCCAGCCGTCGTCCTCGCGGATGTGCTTGGTCTCGGGGAGGAAGCCGAGGTCGGTCCCCGCCGAGATCTGCTCCTGCCGGGCCTCGCGCGCCGCGAGGAGCTCCTGGCGGCGCCCCTCGAAGGTGCGGTGCAGCTCGGCGACGAGGGCGAGGGCGTCCTCGGTGAGGATCTCGTCGAACCGTTCGTGGAGGGGGCCTGTGATCTCGACCCCGTGCGTGGCGCCCATGGATAACCTTCCGCAATACGAAATAAGCTTCTGGTATGTGGAAATCAAGTTACCGCCCGGTTCTTCGGGCGGTCAACGTCGCGCGTGTCTCACGTGCCCGGGAAGTTTCCCGCGCTGAGAAGATCGTAAAAACTTCTCCGAGCAAGTTTTTGAATTCTTGGCGAAGGTGCCAAGGATCCGCCCCGGCCCGCGCGCGGTACCGTACTCCGCCGTGTGTCCTGCGATAATTCAGGTGCCCCGGCGGAGACGAGATGTCACCATCGACCCGGCAGGGCACCGCCACGGCCCGGCCACGGGAAGAATCACGGTGGCGATCACGTTGACCCACCTGGAGGGATATGAATACAGCTGACACCCGCGGAAGCGCCCGTCACGGCCACGAGGCCGAGGACGCGTTCCGCGAGGCGATCACCGTCGGGGACGGGGTCAACGCAACAGACGCGTCCCGCGAGGCCCAGGCCACCGGTGGCGACCGCTACGAAGACCCGAACAACGTCCCCGACCAGGGCGAGATGGAACTCGCCGAGCGTCACGCGCTGCGCCGCGTACAGGGGCTTTCCACCGAGCTCACCGACGTCACCGAGGTCGAGTACCGGTCCCTGCGGCTGGAGCGCGTCGTCCTCATCGGCGTGTGGACCAGGGGGACCCAGGCCGAGGCCGACAACTCGCTCGTCGAGCTGGCGGCCCTGTCCGAGACCGCGGGCGCCCTCGTCCTCGAGGGTCTCACCCAGCGCCGTTCCAAGCCCGACCCCGCCACCTACGTCGGCAAGGGCAAGGCCGCCGAGCTGCACGACATCGTGGAGTCCACCGGCGCCGACACCGTGATCTGCGACGGTGAGCTCACCCCGGGCCAGCTGCGACAGCTGGAGGACGTGGTCAAGGTCAAGGTGATCGACCGCACCGCCCTGATCCTGGACATCTTCGCCCAGCACGCGCGCAGCAGCGAGGGCAAGGCCCAGGTCGAACTCGCCCAGCTCAACTACCTGCTGCCGCGACTGCGCGGCTGGGGTGACTCCCTGTCCCGTCAGGCGGGCGGCTCCGGCGGCGGCTCGGGCGGCGGCGTGGGCCTGCGCGGTCCCGGTGAGACCAAGATCGAGACCGACCGCCGGCGCATCAACGACAAGATGGCCAAGCTGCGCCGCCAGCTCGTCCACATGCGCACCGCCCGCGAGGTCAAGCGCGACGTCCGGCGTACCCGCGAGGTGCCGTCCGTGGCCATCGCCGGGTACACCAACGCGGGCAAGTCGAGCCTGCTCAACCGGCTGACCGGCGCCGGCGTCCTGGTGGAGAACGCCCTGTTCGCCACCCTGGACCCGACCGTCCGCCAGGCGCGCACGCCCGACGGCCGCGGATTCACGCTCAGCGACACCGTCGGCTTCGTCCGGCACCTGCCGCACGAGCTGGTGGAGGCCTTCCGCTCCACGCTGGAGGAGGTCGCCGACTCCGACCTGATCGTGCACGTGGTCGACGGGTCCCACCCCGACCCCGAGAGCCAGATCAGCGCGGTCCGCTCGGTCTTCGCCGACATCGACGCCGTCGACGTGCCCGAGCTCATCGTGGTCAACAAGGTGGACGCCGCCGACCCCGACGTGCTCAGGGCGCTGCGCACCCGCTACCCGGACATGGTCGAGGTCTCGGCCCGCACCGGCAAGGGCGTGCCCGACCTGGTGGAGGCGCTGGCCGGCGCGCTGCCCGAGCTGGCGCACGAGGTGCGCGCGCTCGTTCCGTACTCCCGGGGCGACCTCGTCGCGCGGGTGTACGAGGAGGGTCGCATCCTCAGCGAGGAGCACACCGCCGAGGGCACGGCGCTCCACGCCTTCGTCCCCGAGCTGCTCGCCGCCAAGCTGAACGAGTACGCGCCCAGCGCGGTCTGAGAAGCACGCGGCGCGACGCGCGCCGCGACGGCCGAGGACCGGGGCGCCCCCCAGGGGGTGCCCCGGTCCTGTCGTGTCCGGTGGGCCGCGCGCCCCAGGCGTGTCCCGCACGTGCCGTCCGAGCGCGTTCGCCGCTCGGCACGGGTGGTCGTGGCGATCATCACTCCACGTACTTGCGAGTTTTGCTCCGGTACATTCGCATTCGTCATCCGGGGGAGGTGTACACGGAGTCCGAGGATGGACTACGGTCTTGGAGCACTGGCCGTCAGTGGCCGCTGTCCCGGCGACAGCCGACGCTCCCCCACTGTCCGGCACCCGCGGCGGCCCCGGCCGCCCCACCGGCTCTGTCGGACCGCTCCAGATACGAGGTCGCCATGTCCGCCCGTGTATCCCCCGACCGCGTCCTCCAGCCACAGCGGCGGATCTGACCGGCGAGGACGGGCGATCCCATGGCGGTAGTACTCCTCAGCAACATCGGACGGCTGTGGACCGGGAACGAGCTGCTCACCAAGGCCGCGCTCCTGATGGACGACGACCGGGTGGCCTGGCTGGGACCCGCCGCCGACCTGCCCCAGCGCATCCCGGGCGTGGTGGAGGACCTCACCGACGTCGACGACGTCGTCAACATCGGCGGCGGCATGATCACCCCCGGCCTGGTCGACGCCCACTGCCACCCGGTGTACGCGGGTGACCGCTACGCCGAAGTCAACATGTGGGCCAAGGGCGCGTCCAAGGGGGACATCTTCGCGGCGGGCGGCGGTGTCTCCACGACCGTGACCATCACCCGGGGCACCGACCCGTGGACTCTGTGCAACGCGGTCCGCGAGCGGCTCCGGCACTGGGTGCTGACCGGCAGCACCACCGTGGAGGCCAAGACCGGCTACCACCTGACCAGGGACGGGGAACTGGCCGACGTGCGCCTGCTGCGCTCCCTGGAGGAGGAGCCGGGCATGCCGCGCCTGCACGTCACCTTCTTCCCCGCGCACGGGGTGCCGCCCGAGTTCTTCGGACGCCCCCGGGAGTACGCGGCCACCGCGGCCTCCTGGCTCAGCGACGCCGCCCTGGCCGGCGCCGACGGGGTGGACGTGTACTGCGACAACCAGCAGTTCACCACCGAGGACGCCCACATGCTGCTGGGCGTGGGCCAGTCGGTGGGGCTGCGCACCACGATGCACGCCTGTTCCCGGCCCCGGCACGGTGCCGTGCGCATGGCCACCGAGATGGGCTGTTCGTCGGTGGACCTGCTGCACGAGACCGACGAGGAGGACGTCCTGGCACTGGCCGCCACACGCACACCGGTGGTGGCCTGCCCGACCACATCGCTGCACGAGCGCCGCACCCCGCCGGTGCGGACCCTGCTCGACCACGGGGTGCCGATCGGCCTGGGCACCGACCACAACCCCGGGCAGTCCGGGACGATGTCGATGCCGCTGGTGATCTCGCTGGCCATCTCCATGTTCGAGATGACGGTCCAGGAGGCACTGCACGCCGCCACGGTGGGCAGCGCCCGCGCCCTGGGCCTGGGCGACCGCGGTGTGCTCGCACCCGGCAGCCTGGCCGACCTGGTCCAGTGGGACGCCGACCACGAGGGCGCGTTCGCCTGGTCGATGGGCCTGAACACCCTGCGCGTGTGGCAGGGCGGCCGGACCATCCGCTGAGGCGGGCGGGTCTCAGCGCCTGCCGCGTGCCCGGGCGATCTCGATGACGGCGCGCTCCAGCGCGTACGCGGGGTCGCGTCCGGCGCCCTTGATGAGCGCGTCGGTCTCGGCGATCACCGCCATGGCCCGGGTGACCCCGGCCGGACTCCACCCACGGGCCTGCTGGCGCAGGGTGCGCAGCTTCCACGGCGGCACCCTGGCCCGCTTGGCCAGCTCCGCCTCTGGAACGCCGCGCGGCGGCTGGGCGGCCACGGCGATCCCGCGCACCGCACCGGCCAGGGCGCTGTTGATCAGCACCGGGGCGGTGCCCACCGACAGCGACCAGCGCAGCTGCTCCAGCGCCTCGGGCAGGCGGCCCTCCACGGCGCGGTCGGCCACGGCGAACCCGGAGACCTCCGCCTTGCCGGAGTGGTAGCGGGCCACCGCCGCGGCGTCCACCCGGCCCTCGGTGTCGGCGACCAGCTGGGTGCAGGCCGCCGCGATCTCGCGCAACTCGCTGCCGACCGAGTCCACCAGCGCCTGCGCGGCGTCGGCGGTGATCTGGCGCCCGGCCCGGGAGAACTCGCTCCTGACGAAGGCCACCCGCTCGGAGGCCTTGCCGGGCCCCTTGCAGTCCACCCGCTGGGCGCCCGCCTTGACCGCCTCCTGCAGCAGCGCCTTGCCCTTGTTGCCGCCCGTGTGCGTGAGCACGAGGTTGACGTCGTCGGCGGGGTCCTTGAGATAGTCGGTGACGGTCGCCGCCAGGTCCTTGGTCAGGTCCTGGGACGAGCGCAGCACCACCACCCGCCGGTCGCCGAACAGCGAGGGCGAGGTGACCTCGACGAGCGTGGACATCCCTATCTGGGCGGGTACCAGGTCGTGGACGTCCACCTCGGGGTCGGCCTCGCGGACCTCCGCGACGATGGCGGCGACGGCCCGGTCGACGAGGAGTTCCTCGTCCCCGACGATGATCGTGAGCAGGGCGGGTACAGGCATACAACAGAGCATGCCACGCCCCGCCGACCGGCCGGGCGCGGCGTGTCCGGCCGACGCGCGCCGCCGCGCCACGTGCGGTGCCCGCGGAGCACGCCTACCGCGCGAATCCGGGTCCGCGCACCACGGCCGCGCCCGGTCCGGAACCGCCTCCGTCCAGCACCGCCACGTCCCCGTCCCGGTCGGTGCGCAGGTTCACCCGCGCCACCCGCTCCAGCACGCTCCACGTGGACGGCGCCGGATGCCCGTAGGTGTTGTCCGCACCCACCGAGGTCACCGACACCACCGGGGCGGCGGCCTCCAGGAAGGCCGGCACCCGGGTCTTCGCCCCGTGGTGCGGGACGGCCAGGACGGTCACCGGCAGCAGGTCCGCGTCCGGCCCCTCCAACAGCCTCCTCTGGGCCTCCTCCTCGATGTCTCCGGTCAGCAGCACCGTCAGCGCCCTCCCGTCCGCACGCACCACCACCGATGCGTCGTTCACCGACCCCGTGAAGCCCGGCTCCGGCCACAGCACGCGCAGCAGCCACTGCCCCACCCGCAACCGCTGGCCGCGCTCGGCCTCCACCAACTCCACACCGGCCCCGGCCAGCAGCCGCCCGGTGGCGCCGGCACCGAACCCCGGCGGCGCCAACGCGGCCCGCACCCTCCGGTGCCGCAGCACCCCGGGTGTGCCGTCCACGTGGTCGGCGTGGTCGTGGCTCAGGACCAGCAGCGGGACCTCGCGCACCCCCAGACGCTCCAGGCACGCGTCGACCCTCTCGGGGTCCTCGCCGGTGTCGGCGACCACCGCCGCGCCCGGACCCGCGGACAGGACGAACGCGGTGCCCTGGCCGACGTCGCACGCCACCAGCGCCCACCCCGGCGGCGGCCAGCCGCCCGGCACGCACCGGGCGGCCAGGGCCAGGACCAGCACGGCCACCACGACGGCGGCGACCACGCGGCGGAACCGTCCGTGCGTGAACACCAGCACCGCCAGCACGGCGGCAAGGAAGAGGACCCCGGCCAGGTCGGAGCGCCACGGCAGCGCACCGTGGGGGATCCGGGCACCGGCCTGGGCCACCGCCGCGATCCACGACACCCCCAGCCCGGGAAGGTGCACCGCCACCGCCGCCGCGCCCGGCCACACCGTGGCCAGGGCCGCCACCGCCGACCCCGCCACGGTCACCGCCGCGACCACCGGGGCGGCCAGCACGTTCGCCGGGACCGCCACCCACGACAGCTCACCCGACAACAGCACCAGCACGGGCGAGACCGCCACCTGGGCGGCCACCGCCACGGCGAGGGCCTCCGCCACCGGGCGCGGCAGGCGCCCCGACCACGCCCGTGCCCACGGCGGCACCAGCAGCAGGATCCCCGCGGTCGCCAGTACCGACAGCGCGAACCCGAACGAGGCGGCCAGCCCCGGGGCGACGAACAGCACCCCGACCACGGTTGCGCTCAGCGCGCCGAGCGCCGCGTGGGCGCGTCCGGTGGCGATGGCCAGCAGTCCCAGCGATCCCATGAACGCGGCACGCACCACACTCGGCTCCGGCCGGCACACCAGGACGAACACCCAGATCATCGCCGCGCCGCCCGCCACCGAGCACCAGGGCGGAGCCCGCACCATCCTGGCCACCGCCAGCACCAGACCCGTCAGAACCGCCAGGTTCGCCCCGCTGACGGTCAGCAGGTGCGTCATCCCCGTCGCCCGGAAGTCCTCGGCGGTCTCCGGCGGCACCAGGGACACGTCACCGACGACCAGCGCCGGGAGGAGTCCGCGCCCGGGCTGGGGCAGGGCGGAGGCGGCCTCGCGCAGCCGCGCCCGCACCCGCCCGGCCAGGGCCTGCGACCGGCTGGGGGCGCCCACCTCCTCGGGCGGTCCGCGCACCAGCACCAGCGCGGCGGTGAGCGGTTCGTCCTCGGCGTCCAGGAAGACGCCCCGCGCCCGGAAGGACTGGCCGGGCAGCAGGCCGTGCCAGCCCCCGCCAGAGGCCAGTACCACCACCGGCGCACGGGAGGCCCGGACCCCGTCCTCCGTCCGCACCCACGAGGTCCTGGCCCCGACCACCCACTCCGCCCGTCCCGGCCGGGGCGTCCCCGAACGCGACCTCGGATCGGCGCTCACGACCGCCTCGAACTCCGCCTCGTGCTGGTACTCCGACACCTCCCCGGCCGCGCTCCCGTCCACCCGGTGCACGTGGACGCCGGTCACCGCCGCCACCGTGGCCGTGCAGGCCAGCGCCGCCACCGCGGTGAGCGCCACCGCCTCCAGCGGCGGGCGGGCCACCGCGAACAGAGCGACCGCCGCGCACCCCGCCGCCCCGCCGAGCGCCCAGGCCGCCCACGGCGGCACGGCGAGCGCCGCCAGCGCGGTGAGCCAGGCCGCCGCCGCGGGTACCAGGAGCCGGAGGTCGGGTGGCCGGTCCAGCCCGTAGGCGTCCGTCCCCAGCCACGTCACCACGGCCCGGTCACCCCACCGTCACGTGGGGCCTGAGGCTGTCGAGCACCTTCTCGCCGATCTTGCTCACGTTGACGAGGTCGTCGACACCGCGGAAGGGACCGTGCTCCTCCCGGTGGGCGATGATGTTGTCGGCGATCACCGGGCCGATGCCCGGCAGGGTCTCCAGCAGCGCCTTGTCGGCCTGGTTGACGTTCACCGGCCCGCCGATCCCCTGTGCGCCGGTCCCGTGCCCGGTCCCGGTTCCGCCGGCGGGCGGGGGAACACCCACCAGGATCTGTTCGCCGTCGGCCAGCGGACGCGCCAGGTTGAGCAGGTCGAGGTCGGCTTCCGGCAGCGCGCCGCCGGCCTCCTCGACCGCGTCGGCGACCCGCGATCCCGGAGGCAGCGTGTACAGCCCCGGTTCCTCCACCTCACCGCCCACGTGCACGACCAGGTCCTCCCGCGCCGCGGCGGCCTCCGACGCCGAGGGGCCCTCCGCCGCCTCGGCGCCACCGCTCCCCTCCTCGACCGGGTGGGCGGCGGACGCGGCCCGGGTGACCATCTCCGGTGCGGGCACCGTGGTCGGCCGGTCGTGCAGCGCCAGCACCAGCGCGACGGCCAGCGCCCCCAGCACGATCAGGGCGAGTACCGCGCGGCGGGACAGCACCGCGTTGGGCGCCCACCGGCGGGCCAGCCGCTCCAGGAGCGAGTCGGGCGGCTCCGGATCGAACTCCGTGTACCCCGACGGGGGACGCTCCGGGCGCCGGTGCCGCCCCTCGGACGGATCGCACGACGGGTCCGGGAGGCACTCCCGGGTGAGGCCCGGGGGTGCCCCCTCTCCGGTGGGCCCGTCCGGTTTCCGGACGGAGGCCGGGTGCCCCTCCAACGCGGGCTTTCCCGGTACGGGCCTCTCCGGCGGGATCCTCATCGGTACGGGCCTCTTCGGCGAGGCCCACCCCGGCACGGCCTCCTCCGGTGCGGGCTTTGCCGGCGCGCGTCCCTCCGAGGCGGGCTCCTCAGGCGCGGGCCTCTCCGGGGTGCGCCTGTCCGGCACGCGCCTCTTCGGCCCGGTACCGGACGAGGGCGCCGACGACAGGCCGCGCGGGTCGTCCCCGGACCACGTGCCGGGAGAGGCGGAGGCCTCCCCACGCCCCGGCCGGGCGCCGTGGGAGCGGGTACGGGCTCCCGCGGGGGAGTGGGCACGGGTTCCTGCGGGACGGGCACCGCGGGACCGGACGGCGCTCCCGGGCGGGGGCTGGGCCACATGGCCCTGAACGGTCTCCGGGAATCGTGTGGCGGCTTCGGCGGAGCGGGTGGTGCGGCCCCGGAAGAGCGTGCCCGGGGGCCGGGCACCGTGGGGCCGGGGAGGCGCGCCCGCGGAGTCCGGGGGCGGACGGTACGCGGTCCGCGCGGCCACGGCGTAGGGCGCGCTCGGGATCGGCGGGCCCCCGGGAGGCGACGCGGGCTCCACGAGTGGCGACGCGGGCTCCGCGGGAGGCCGGGGGATACGTGCGCGCAGACGCCGGGCGGCGGGGGAGGCGTCCAAGGGGAGCGCGCGGAGGCGGTCCTGCTGGTCGGGCACGGGGGAGTGGCGCCGGAAACGGCGCTGAGTGGTCATACGGCTACGTTAGAAAGCCGTGAACGCTGTGTCAGCAGCCGATTCCAGGCTGTGGACAACCTACGGCGGCGGTGCCGCGACCCGGGCGTGAAAAACCCCGGCCCGGTGGCGAGCACCGGGCCGGGGTCTCAGGAAGCCGGCCCTCAGGCGGACTGCAGGTCGTGCAGACGCTTGGCGATCGAACTCTTGCGGTTCGCGGCCTGGTTCTTGTGGATGACGCCCTTGCTGGACGCCTTGTCCAGCGCGCGCGCGGCGGTGCGCTGCGCGACGGTGGCCTTCTCGACGTCCCCGGCCTCGGCAGCTTCGCGGAACTTGCGGATGGCCGTCTTCAGCGAGGAGCGCACCGACTGGTTGCGGACACGAGCCTTCTCGTTCTGCCGAATGCGCTTCTTCTGCGACTTGATGTTCGCCATGCGAAAACGTGCTCCAAGTTAATCTTGATCATCGCGCCGGTCGGACCAGCGGCTCAGCTCGCGGGCAGCCGTTCCGCGAGAGGCCAGAGTGGGTACCGGCGCCGGGTGTGTGAGTCCACGGGGCTCAAAATTCGAACGTGGAAGTCCGAGACACGGACTTCCAGTATGCCTTACACGGGACACCGCTCGAACCCGGACGGGGCACACGCGGGACACGCATGTGCCCTGACGGAAGCCGGTGCGGACCCCACGGGCGCACACGGAGCCCGCACGTGCCCTCACGGAGGCCCGCACGGCCCTCGGCCGCCCCTCACGCCCCAGGGGAGAGCCACCCCGCGGTGTAGGCGGCCACGTCCCTCTCGGTCGCCTCGTCGCCCAGGTAGAACGCCACCCCCACCGTCATCCCCTCCGGCGGCTCCGCCTTGGTCACTCCCAGCCGAACGGCGGCCAGCGCGGTCACCAGTGACTCCTCCGAGTCCTTCGGCGCCCACTCGCCGCCGCCGTACGTGGGCAGCCCGAACCGCACCACCACGTCCTCGCGCCCGCGCAGGGCGGTCACCGCCTCGGTCACCTGCCGGACCACGAACCCGCCGTACAGCGCGTCCCCGGGCATCCCGGCGCCCACGCCCGGCAGCACCACCTCGTCCGCGTGCTCGGTCACCCGCGCCAGGTATCCCTGGGACCAGTACTTCTCCTCGCGCTCCATGACGAAGGACGGCACCCGCCCGCCCGGCACCAGCTCCACGTGGTGGGACCGCACCGACAGCACCGGGCCCTCGCCCAGCTCCTCGCGCACCATCGACACCAGCCTGGGAACCGACGGGTCGTTCACGGTCACCGGCCGGATCTCCAGGTGCACCCCCGTGAACCCGTCCGCGGCGACCTCGGCCACCGCCGGGGCGAGCGCCTCGCGGGCCTCCTCGTCGAGCCGGTCCCGGACCAGCGACGACCCGCTCTCCACGTGCCGCAGCCACGCCAGCGCGCGCACGTCCGGGTACTCCTCCTCCAGCCAGGACAGCAGCGCCCCGGTGTCCTCCACGCGCTCGACCGCGCCCTCGGAGTCGATGTCGCCCGCGTACACGTACACCGTGTCCACCCCGCCGGTGCCGAGCACCCGCGCCAGGGCGCCGGTGTCCTCCCACGAGCCCACCCACGCCGCGTCGGCGCCCTGGGAGGAGGCCCACGGCGCCGGTTCCCCCGAGAACTGGTGGGCGAGCAGCGCACCCGCCCCCACCACCACGACCGCGACCGCGGCCAGCCCGGCCAACAGCCGTGTCAACAGCCACTTCAACCGCCCGCTCCTCCCACGTCCGAGCCCTTCACGCCGCACGCCTCCGAACGGCCCGTTCCCGGCACCGGGTCGCATAATCTGGACACGAGTCCCGCGCCCGCGCCCCATACTGCCGTACGGGCCGCGGCCGTCCCAGGAGAGGACGACCCGGCCGCCGTGGGAAGATGGACGACGCCGTAGGCCCACGCCGCGGCGGGGCGGCGCCGACCGAGGCGCACACGACCCGGACCCAACCTTGTGAACGGAGCACGGTGGCACAGCCGAACTGGACCGATCCCGCGCTGATCCGCAATTTCTGCATCATCGCGCACATCGACCATGGCAAGTCGACGCTGGCCGACCGGATGCTCCAGATCACCGGGGTCGTCAAGGACCGCCAGATGCGTGCCCAGTACCTGGACCGCATGGACATCGAGCGCGAGCGCGGCATCACCATCAAGTCGCAGGCCGTGCGGATCCCCTTCACCGCGCTCGACGACCAGACCTACACGCTCGACCTCATCGACACCCCCGGCCACGTCGACTTCACCTACGAGGTCTCGCGCTCCCTGGCCGCCTGCGAGGGCGCGGTCCTGCTGGTGGACGCCGCGCAGGGCATCGAGGCGCAGACCCTGGCCAACCTGTACATGGCGCTGGAGAACGACCTCACCATCATCCCGGTGCTCAACAAGATCGACCTCCCCGCCGCGCAGCCGGAGAAGTACGCCGAGGAGCTCGCCGGGATCATCGGCTGCGAGCCCTCCGAGGTGCTCAAGGTCAGCGCCAAGACCGGCGAGGGCGTCGAGGAGCTGCTCAACGAGATCGTCACCCAGATCCCGCCGCCCGTCGGCGAGGCCGACGCCCCGGCCCGCGCGATGATCTTCGACTCGGTCTACGACACCTACCGCGGTGTGGTGACCTACGTCCGTGTCGTGGACGGCCACCTCAGCCCGCGCGAGCGCATCCAGATGATGTCCACCCGCGCCTCGCACGAGATCCTGGAGATCGGCGTGAGCTCGCCCGAGCCCACCAAGTGCGGCGGCCTGAGCGTGGGCGAGGTCGGCTACATCATCACCGGGGTCAAGGACGTGCGCCAGTCCAAGGTCGGTGACACCATCACCACCCTGTCCAAGCCCGCCACCGAGATGCTCGAGGGCTACCGCGAGCCCAAGCCCATGGTGTTCTCGGGCCTGTACCCCATCGAGGGCACCGACTACCCGGTGCTGCGCGACGCGCTGGAGAAGCTCCAGCTCAACGACGCCTCCCTGGCGTTCGAGCCGGAGACCTCCGCCGCGCTGGGCTTCGGGTTCCGCTGCGGCTTCCTCGGCCTGCTCCACCTGGAGATCACCAGGGCCCGCCTGGAGCGCGAGTTCAACCTCGACCTCATCTCCACCGCGCCCAACGTGATCTACCGCGTGGAGATGGAGGACGGCGAGGAGCACACGGTCACCAACCCGAGCGAGTTCCCGGCGGGGAAGATCGCCTCGATCTACGAGCCGATGGTCAAGGGCACGCTGCTCAGCCCCTCCGACCACATCGGCCAGATCATGGAGCTGTGCCAGGAGCGGCGCGGTGAGCTCCAGGGCATGGACTACCTGTCCGAGGACCGCGTGGAGATGCGCTACGTGCTGCCCATGGCCGAGATCGTCTTCGACTTCTTCGACCACCTCAAGTCCCGTACCAAGGGCTACGCCTCCCTGGACTACGAGCCCATCGGCGAGAAGCTCTCCGACCTGGTCAAGGTCGACATCCTGCTCCAGGGCGAGGCGGTCGACGCCTTCTCCGCGATCGTGCACAGGGAGAAGGCCTACGCCTACGGCGTGGAGATGACCAAGAAGCTGCGCGAGCTCATCCCCCGGCAGCAGTACGAGATCCCCATCCAGGCGGCCATCGGCGCCCGGGTGATCGCCCGCGAGAACATCCGCGCCATTCGCAAGGACGTGCTCGCCAAGTGCTACGGCGGTGACATCAGCCGTAAGCGCAAGCTGCTGGAGAAGCAGAAGGAGGGCAAGAAGCGGATGAAGATGGTCGGCCGGGTCGAGGTGCCCCAGGAGGCCTTCATCTCCGCCCTGTCCACCGACAGCGGCAGCGTCGAGGACAAGAAGAAGAAGTAGTGGTCGGGCGCCCGCCGACCGCGAAGGCGCGAGGGGCGTACCGGGTTCCGCGGGAGGGGCCGGGACGCGACGGGTACTGCGCCGTGGGCGTCCGCTGAGGGCGGTGGCGGGCGACGGCGCGGGCACGGGCGTCAGGCGTCGGCGGCGAGCCCCGGTTCTCGGCGCCCCGGTCCACGTGCGGGTACGCAAGGAGCAAGGAGGGGCGCCCCCCGGCCGGGGGGCGCCCCTCCTTCGTTCCCACGGCCGTCTCAGCCCTTGACCGCTCCGGCGGTCAGGCCCTCGGTGATGTAGCGCTGGAGGAACCAGAACACCGCCAGGGTGGGCAGGGACAGCATGATGGCGCCCACCGCGAACATGCCGAAGTTCGCGTTGCGCTGGGAGGCCACCAGTTGGTACAGCCCCAGGCCCAGCGTCTTGGCGTCGGTGTCGCGCAGGAACACGCTCGCCAGCAGGAACTCGTTGATGGTGGCGATGAACACCAGCAGGGCCACGATCGCCAGCACCGGGGTGACCAGCGGCAGCATGATCCGGAAGAAGACCTGCGCGTGCGAGGCCCCGTCCATCTGCGCGGACTCGTCCAGCTCCTTGGGCACCGTGTCGAAGAAGCCCTTCATCAGCCACGTGTTGATGCTCAGGGCGCCGCCCAGGTACACCAGCAGCAGTCCCCACCGGGTGTCGAAGCCGACCACGGGATAGTAGTCGCCGATGTTGGAGAACATCAGGTAGATCGCCACGATCGCCAGGAACTGCGGGAACATCTGGATGACCAGCAGTCCCAACAACCCCACCCGGCGTCCCCGGAACCGCATCCGGCTGAACGCGTACGCCGCCAGCGCCGAGAACAGCACCGTCACGGTGGCGTTGGCCACGGCGAAGAACAGCGAGTTCGCGTACCAGGTGACGAACGGGGTGTTCCGGAACAGGTCCACGGCGTTTTCCAGGCTCGCCCCGGAGGGCCACAGCTGCGCGCTGGACAGGGTGCCCAGCGGGTTGAGCGCCGCCGACACCACGAACATCACCGGGAACAGGGCGAAGGCCACGACCACCAGCATCACCAGGTGCCGCCAGCCCTTCCTGCGGGCCCACAGGCCCAGACGGACTCCCGTACCGCGTCGGTAGGGCGCGCGTACCGCGCCGCCGGAGGTGTCCACCGCCATCAGTCCACCTCCTTGAGGGCACTGCTCCTGCGCAGGCTGACCACGGACATCACCGACACGATCAGGAAGATCATCACCGACAGCGCCGCCGCGTACCCGTACTGGGCGGTGGCCTCGTTGAAGGCGAGCCGGTAGGTGTAGGTGATGAGCAGGTCCGTGGCGCCGGCCGTCGGGCTCTCCGGTGAGAACGGCCCGCCCTGGGTGATCAGCCACACCGCGTTGAAGTTGTTGAAGTTGAACGCGAACGTCGCGATCAGGATCGGCGTCATCGCGACCATCAGCAGCGGCAGGGTGACGTGCCGGAAGGACTGCCAGGCACTCGCCCCGTCGATCTGCGCCGCCTGGCCCAGTTCACGGGGGATGGCCTGGAGGGCGCCGGTGGCCACCAGGAACATGTACGGGTAGCCCAGCCACACGTTGGCCAGGATCACCGCCGCCCGGGCCGACCACGGGTCACCCAGCCAGTCCACCTCGAGGCCGAGTATCCGGTTGAACAGGCCGAAGTCGGTGTTGAACATGTCCCGCCACAGCAGGAACATCGCCAGTGAGCTCATCGCGTACGGCAGGACCACCAGGACCCGGTACGCGACCTTGCCGCGCAGTCCGGGCACGTGCAGGACGAGCGCGATCGCCAGCCCCAGCACGAACACCAGGAAGGTGACGGAGACGGCGAAGGCGATGTTCCATACCAGGATGGTGAAGAAGGAGGAGGCGAAGGTCGGGTCGAACAGGAAGCGGGCGAAGTTGTCGAAGCCCACGCCGACCTGCCAGCCCTGCGCCAGGCGGTCGCCGTCCTCGCTGTAGAAGGCGCCGCGTTCGTCGTCCGCGTGGTAGACCACCCCCGTCCGCGTGTCGGTGACGCAGTCGCACGCCTCGTCGTAGACGCGGGTCGCCCTGCCCTCGAAGGCGGTGGACAGCCCGCTGGAGCGGATGCCCGTGCCCTCACCGGTGGGCACGGCGAACTCCTGGAGCTCGCCGCTGCGCGCGTTGACCTGGGTGGGGGACAGGATCGTGTAACCGAAGGCCTCGGTCACCTTGCCCGAGGGCTCGACGGTCGCACCGTCGAGTTCGCTGAGCCCCTCCTCGGTTCCGGCGTAGGTGCGGCCCTCGGCGTCGGTGAGCAGGAAGACCAGCGCACCGTTCTCGGGCGCGCCGGTGGTCGCCACGGTCAGGGTGTACTCCTCGGCGTCCTCCGAACTGGTCACCGAGTACGCCTCGATGGAGGCGATGGCCTGCTGCTTGTCGCCCCGGTGGCCGTCGCTGAGGTTGGTCACCGAGGTGCTCATCGTGTAGAGCACCGGCAGGATCTGGAAGGCCACCAGGAACAGGACGCCGGGGAGCAGGTACTTGGCCGGGACGGCGCGCTTGGACAGGTAGACCCAGTAGACGAGTCCCACCACGGCGACGACCAGGCCGATTCCCCACCAGTTGTCCCCCACGTACAGGGGCAGGACCGCCCACACGCCCAGGGCGGTGAACAGGCCCAGCAGCGCGATCTTGGCGAACTGGCCCACGAGCGATCCGTTCCCGGCGAACCGGCCGCCTGGAAGGTGTGGACGGGCGGGCGCCCCCGGTCCGGAGGCGCCCGCGCCGTCGTCTCTCTTGGATGCCACCACTACTGGCCGATCTGCTCGGCGATCGTGTCGTGCGCGCTCTCCATGGCCTCGCGGACGTCCGCGCCGCCGATGATCGCGGCCTGGGCGACGCCGAGCGGCTCCCAGGTCTCGCCCATCTCCGGGATGGACGGCATCGGCATGCCCTCGGCGCCCGCCTCGGCGATCGCGGCGATGTTGGGGTCGTCGGCCGAGACCTCGTCCAGGGCCTCGGTCTGCACGGGCATGCGCGGGTCGGCCTCGTAGAGGTCGAGGACGAAGTCGGTGTCGGTGACGTAGTTGGTCACGAACTCCTGGGCCAGGGCGCTGTTGGCGCTGCCCTCGGTGACGAAGAAGGCCTGGTAGCCGATGTAGGGGCTGGCCGGCTCCTCGCCCTCGAAGCCGGGGATGGGGCTGATCTCGTAGTCGACGCCCGACTCGTCGGCGTCCGCGATGTTCCACGGGCCCGCGACGAAGAAGGGGGCCTCACCCTCGTAGAAGAGGGAGGCGTCGTTGTCGGTGGTGATGGAGCGGCGCAGCACGCCCTCGCCGTCCTCGCCGTACTCGGCGACCTTCTCCATGGCCGCGATCGACTCGTCGGAGCCCACGCCCAGGTCGGCGGGGTCCCAGTTGCCCTCCTCGTCCTGCCCGAAGAGGTAGCCGCCGGCGGAGGTGAACAGGGCGTTCATCCGGTAGGGGTCGCCCTCCTGGCCCACGGCCATGGACAGGACCTCGCTGGTCTCACCGGACTCCTTGAGCTCGGTGCCGACCTCGACCATCTCCTCGAAGGTCTCCGGAGCCTCGGGCGCCAGGTCGGCGTTACGCATGAGGAAGATGTTCTCCTGCGAGTACGGCACGCCGAAGAGCTGTCCGTCGTAGTCGAGGGCCTGCAACGAGGTCTCGGACAGGCCGGCGGCGCGGTCCTGGGGCAGCTCGACGGGCTGGACGGCGCCGTTGCGCACCAGGTTGCCGGTCCAGTCGTGGGCACCGATGAAGACGTCGGGGGCGTTCCCCGCCTGGTGGGCGTTGAGGAGGTCGCCCTGGATGTCACCGAAGGCCAGGCCCTGGACGTCGACCTTGATGCCGTTGGCCTCGGCGAACTCGGCGGCGGCGGCCTTGATGGCGTCGGCGCGTTCGGGGTCGGACCAGATGACGAGGGTGCTCTCGGCCGCGGTCTCGCCGCCCTCGTCGGCGCCACCGCCGCCGCACGCGGTCGCCGTCAGCGCGATCGCGGCGATAGCCGTGACCGCAGGTGCGCTGCGGAATCTCATGGTGTCTTCCTTCCGGGAGGCCGTACTGAGGAGGTCGCGCATGCGCTTCGTCGGTGGCCCCGGGCCGGGCATGCGTGGTGATGTGACGCTAGCAATAACTTGCAAGCTTTGAAAGACTTTGCGGGTTCCCTGCATAAAGATGTGGAAACGCAGTGGAAACGAGGGCGTGACATCCTGCGGTGCGTAGCGGCACTGTGACGCCAGGATGATCATCCGTGTGATGAACAGAAGTTTAGTAACACCATTGAACACACCGTGCCGGACCGCTCGGAAGCGTTCGTGACCTGCGTCTCGGCCGGTGGCGCCGCGGACCCGGGTCCACGGGTGCGGGCGGTACCGGGGCGTGTGCTCCGGTACCGCCCGGGCGGGGTCAGCCGCGCAGCCACACCGCCGTCTCGGCGGGCAGCGTCAGGGCGTCCCCGGTCGGCTCGTCGACCGGGCCGCTGGCCACGAGCACCTCGCCCGGGGCCGCAAGCTCCACGGCCTCACCGGTGAGGTTGGCCGCGACACGCACACCGGACCCGCGCTCGAAGTACAGCACGCCCTCGGGCGCGTCCAGCCAGGCCATCGACCCGTCGCCGAGCGCGTCCAGTTCCCGGCGCAGGCGCAGCGCCCGGGTGTACAGCTCCAGGGTCGAGTCCTTCACACCGCGCTGGGAGGCGCGCGACAGGGCGCCCCAGCCCTCGGGCATCGGCAGCCACGGGACGCTGCCCTCGGGGCCGAACCCGTACGGGGCGCTCCCGTCCTCCCACGGCAGCGGCACCCGGCAGCCGTCCCGGCCGCGGTCGGTGCGGCCCGAACGCTCCCACGTCGGGTCCTGCAACGCGTCCTCGGGCAGGTCGGTGACCTCGGGAAGGCCCAGCTCCTCGCCCTGGTACATGTACACGGAGCCGGGCAGGCCCAGCATCAGCAGCGTCGCCGCGCGCGCCCGGCGCAGTCCCTGCTCGCCCCCGCCGAAACGGGTCACGTGCCGGGTCACGTCGTGGTTGGACAGCACCCACGTGGTGGTCGCGCCCACCGCGCCGTTGGCCGCCAGGGAGCCGTCGATGACCTCGCGCAGCCGGCCGGCGTCCCACGGCGCGGTCAGGTACTCGAAGTTGAACGCCTGGTGCAGCTCGTCCGGGCGCAGGTAGCGGGCCACCCGGTCGGCGCTCTCCACCCACGCCTCGGCCACCAGGGCGCGGTCGCCCGGGTACTCGGCCGCGATCCGCGACCAGCGGCGGTAGATCTCGTGCACGCCGTCCTGGTCGAAGTAGGGCAGCGTCGTACTGCCGTCGAGCAGGTCGGCCTTGGCGTCCTCGGCGATGTCGGGCAGCTCGGGGTCCTTGACCATGCCGTGCGCGACGTCGATGCGGAAGCCGTCCACTCCCCGGTCCAGCCAGAAGCGCAGCACGTCGTCGAACTCGTCGTGCACCTCCTGGCTGGTCCAGTCGAAGTCGGGCTGCTCGGGGTCGAACAGGTGCAGGTACCACTGCTCGGGGGTGCCGTCGGGCCGCTTGAGGCGGGTCCAGGCCGGACCGCCGAAGATCGACTTCCAGTTGTTGGGCGGCTCCTCCCCGTCGGGCCCGCGGCCGTCCCGGAAGATGTACCGCGAACGGGCGTGGTCGCCCGGCTCCGCGGCCACGGCCTCGCGGAACCACCGGTGGGCGGAGGAGGAGTGGTTGGGCACGACGTCGATGATCAGGCGGATGCCCGCGTCGTGGGCGGCGGCCAGGAGGGCGTCGAAGTCCTCCAGGGTGCCAAAGCGCGGGTCGACGTCGCGGTAGTCGGCGACGTCGTATCCGCCGTCGGCGAGGGGGGATACGTAGAACGGGGTCAACCAGATCGCGTCCACGCCGAGCTCGGCCAGGTGGGGGAGGCGCTCACGGATACCGGCGAGGTCGCCCTCCCCGTCACCGTTGGAGTCGGCGAAGCTGCGCACGTAGATCTGGTAGATGGCCGCGTCACGCCACCAGTGCGACTGAGGCTCCATCAGTGGGGGTCCTTCCCTATGGGCGACTGCAAGTTCTTGCGCAAGATTACCGCCAACTTTCGGCCATGTGACGCCGATCTCGACTAGAGTTGCGCCTATGGGTCCACGACTTGCCGACATCGCGCGGCACGCAGGCGTCAGCGAGGCGACCGTCTCGCGGGTGCTCAACGACAAGCCTGGTGTCGGCAGCGACACACGCAAAGCCGTCCTGACCGCTCTGGACGTGCTCGGCTACGAACGCCCGGCCCGGCTGCGGCAGCGTTCGGCGGGTCTGGTCGGCATGGTCATACCCGAGTTGGAGAACCCGGTCTTCCCGATGTTCGCCCAGGCCGCCGAGGGGGCGCTCGCCCAGCGCGGGTACACGCCCGTACTGTGCACCCAGACCCCCGGCGGAATAACCGAGGACGAGTACGTGGAGCTGCTCCTGGAGCGCAACGTCTCCGGCATCCTCTTCGTCTCCGGGCGCCACGCCGACACCACCGCCTCCCACGAGCGCTACCACGCCCTGGTCTCGCACAGGCTTCCGATCGTGCTCGTCAACGGGTTCGCCGACACCATCCCCGCCGCGTTCATCTCCTGCGACGACCGGGAGGCCGGCCGTCTGGCCGTCGACCACCTGGTCGCCCTCGGCCACACCCGCATCGGCTTCACCAGCGGTCCCGAGCGCTACGTCCCGGTCCGCCGCAAGCTCGACGGCTACCACCAGGCCCTGGCACGGCACGGACTGGACGGCGACGACCTCGTGGAGCTGTCGCTGTTCGGCGTGGAGGGCGGCCACGCCGCCGCCTCCAGGCTCATCGAGCGCGGCGTCACCGCCATGGTCTGCGGCTCGGACATGATGGCCCTGGGCGCCATCCGCGCCGCCCGCCAGCGCGGCATGCGCGTCCCCCGGGACTTCTCGGTCGTGGGCTTCGACGACTCCCAGCTCATCGCCTTCACCGACCCCCCGCTGACCACCGTCCGCCAGCCGGTGAGCGCCATGGCGCTGGCCGCCGTGCGCGCCCTGTGCGACGAGATCGCCGGGCACCCCGTCTCCCACACCGAGTACGTCTTCGACCCCGAGCTGGTCGTCCGCGGATCCACCGCGATCGCCCCCGCCCGCAGGCACGCCCCCGAAGCGACCTCCGTCACCTCCCCGACCCCCTCCGCCACACGGGTCCCCTCCGTCGACACCGCCTCCGCCGACCACGAGGCCGACCGTCCCCGGGTCTGAGGCCCGCGGCCGCCACAGCGGCTGAGGGGTCCCGGGCACTCGCGCGCGTGCCCGGGCACCTCGTCCCGTCGGCGACACTGGGGACATGCCTTCCGTTGCCCTCGACGGCGATCCCGTACCGAGCACCGGGGAACTGCCCGAGCAGTCCCTCGCCGAACTCGGCGACCGGCCCCTCGGGTTCTACGTCCACGTGCCCTTCTGCGTCACCCGCTGCGGCTACTGCGACTTCAACACCTACACGGCCGAGGAGCTGGTCTCCCGGGACGGGACCGCCACCGCCTCCCGCGACAACTACGCCGACCAGGCCATCGCCGAGGTGGAACTGGCCGACCGGGTCCTGACGGGGAGGCGCCCGCCGGTGAGCACCGTGTTCGTCGGCGGGGGGACGCCCACCCTGCTGTCCGCCGAGGACCTGGGCCGGATCGTCGCCGCGGTCCGCGACCGCTTCGGGCTCACCCCCGACGCCGAGCTGACCACCGAGGCCAACCCCGAGACCGTCACCCCCGACTACCTGGAGCGGCTGCGCCGGGCCGGGTTCACCCGGATCTCCTTCGGCATGCAGAGCGCCCGCACCCACGTGCTCAGGGTGCTGGAGCGCGGCCACACCCCCGGCCGCCCCGAGCAGTGCGTGGAGTGGGCGCGCCGGGCCGGGTTCGAACACGTCAACCTGGACCTGATCTACGGCACGCCCGGCGAGAGCGACGACGACTGGCGGGCCTCCCTGGAGGCCGCGGTCTCCGCCGGACCGGACCACGTCTCCGCCTACTCGCTCATCGTCGAGGAGGGCACCCGGCTGGCCGCACGGGTCCGCAGGGGCGAGCTCACCGAGCCCGACGACGACGCGATGGCCGACCGCTACCTCATGGCCGACGAGGTCCTCTCCTCGGCCGGGTTCACCGCCTACGAGGTGTCCAACTGGGCGCGTACCCCCGAGGGGCGCAGCAGGCACAACCTGCTCTACTGGACCGGCGGCCACTGGTGGGGCGTGGGGCCGGGCGCGCACGGCCACGTCGGCGGCACCCGCTGGTGGAACGTCAAGCACCCCGCCGCCTACGCCGCCCGCCTGGCCGCCGGGGACAGCCCCGGCCTGGCCCGCGAGGTGCTCACCGGGGAGGAGCGCCGCTTCGAGCGCGTCCTGCTGGAGCTGCGCGTGGAACAGGGCTGCCCGCTGGACCTGCTGGAGCCGCACGGCCGCGTCGCCGCCGAGAGGGCCGTCGCCGAGGGCCTGCTGGACCCCGACGCCCACGAGGCGGGCAGGGCGGTCCTCACCAGGCGGGGGCGCCTGCTCGCCGACGCCGTGGTGCGCGATCTCACCTGAGGGCCCGCCGCCCGTGCCCGGACACGGCGAAGGGGCCCGGCCGGTGGCCGGACCCCTTGTGCGCCGCACACGGTCCTACTTGACCCAGCTGACGTTGAACGGGTAGCGGTACCACTCGCCGCGGCTGGCGGCCATACCGCCCAGGATGCCGAAGACGATGGACACGACCCAGACGACGAACCAGGTCAGGGCACCGATGATGACGATCATCAGGACGCTGGAGATCAGGTAGCCGATCAGGATCAGGAGCTGGAAGTTCAGCGCCTGCGCGGACTGGTCGCGGATGAACGGCGACTCGTCCTTCTTCAGCAGGTAGATGATCAGCGGGACGAGCCAGCCGAGGAGGCCGCCTCCCAGGTGGGCGAACAGGCCCATCTGGCGCTCGTCGGAGTTGGGCTGGCCGGTCGTGGCCGAGGAGTGGCCGTAGCCTCCCGGCTGGCCGTAGCCGCCCTGCTGGTAGCCGCCCTGCTGATAGCCGGGCTGCTGGTAGTTGCCGGCCGGGTAGCCGCCGCTCTGCTCCTGGTACCCGGGCTGACCCGGGTAGCCGCCGGGAGGAGGCGGGTAGCCGCCCTGCTGGTAGCCGGGCTGACCCGGCTGGTCGGGGTGGCCCCCGCCGGGGTGCCCGGGCTGGGAGGGGTAACCACCGCTGGGGTGTCCGGGCTGGGAGGGGTACCCGCCGGATCCCTCCTGGCCCGGCTGCTGGCCCTGGCCGTGGGGGTCCTCGGGTGGATTGCTGGGGTAGGACATCGTTGGTTCCTTTGCGCGGACGAGTCGGACTACACGCGGGCGGGGATCACTTCAGCAGACGGATACTCACCGGATAGCGGTACCACGTTCCCTTGTTCGCGCCGCTGGCACCTAGGACGCCGAAAACGATGGCGCCGATCCATATCAGGGCGATCAGGAGGGAACCGATCCAGGACATCTCTGGGAAGAAGATACCCAGACCGATGAAGACGACCCAGGCGAAGACGTACGGAATCAGCAGGGTGAGCTGGAAGTTCGCCGCCTCCGACGCGTGGTGGCGCACGAAGGGCGACTGGTTGCGCTTGGCGAGGTAGACCGCCAGCGGCGGGATCCACCCCAGGCAGGCGACCACGAAACCGGACAGGTGGGCGAGCATGGCCACCAGCGTGCCGTCGTCGCCGCCGGGCTGCTGCTGGGCCTGGCCGGGGGCACCCGGCGGTCCGTACGCCGCGGGGGCTCCCGGGTACTGGGGCTGCTGGCCGTAGCCCGGCTGCTGGGGCTGGCCGTACTGGGGCTGCTGGCCGTATCCGGGCTGTCCGTGACCCGGCTGGGCCCCGGAGGGCTGTCCGTAGGCGGGCTGGCCGCCGGAGAACTGCTGCCCGTACTCCTGCTGCCCGTAGCCGGGCTGTGGGGCCTGGGGCTGCTGCGGTTGCCCGTACCGGGGCTGCTGCTGGTCGTACCCGGGCTGTTCGGGGCCACCGGGAGGAGCGAAACCGGGCGGCTGCTGTCCGTAGGCGGGCTGGCCGCCGACCTGTTGTCCCTGGTCGGGCTGGGGTGCGTACGGTGACTGGGCTCCGGAGGGCTGTCCGTAGGCGGGGTGGGCACCCGGCGGTCCGTACGCCGCGGGGGCTCCCGGGTACTGGGGCTGCTGGCCGTAGCCCGGCTGCTGGGGCTGTTCGTACCGGGGTTGCTGGGGCTGGCCGTACTGGGGCTGCTGGCCGTATCCGGGTTGACCGTGACCCGGCTGGGCCCCGGAGGGCTGTCCGTGGGCGGGCTGGCCGCCGGAGAACTGCTGCCCGTACTCCTGCTGTCCGTACTCTTGCTGCCCGTAATCCGGCCGCTGTCCGTGGCCGGGCGGCTGTTCCTGGTCGGGCTGGGGTGCGTACGGTGACTGGGCTCCGGAGGGCTGTCCATAGGCGGGGTGGGCCCCCGGCGGCTGTTCGTACCGGGGCTGCTGCCCGTACCCGGGCTGCCCACCCGAGGGCCGGTCCTGGTCCGGCTGCCGGGGCCTGTCGTGCTCCTGCTGCCCGTCGTCGGGCTGCTGCCCCTGGTGGGGGTCCTCCGGGGACGGGGGATTCGTCGGGGTCTCGCTCATGCTCTTCCTTGGCTCCGCTGGTGGGATGCGGTTCTCGTACTACCGGGCTGTACCGACGACCGCGCAGGGCCGGAGGCGGGGAGGACCCGAGGCGCCGACGGCGCCGACACCTCGCTCTGGGCGAAATCCTAGGTCCTGCCGCTGTTCCCTTCGTGCGGCGCTTCCTGGGGGAGGTCCGGGTGCGGTCCGGTGACGAAGTCGATCAGCTCCTCCACCCGGCCGAGCAGGGCTGGCTCCAGATCAGCATAGGTACGGACCGATCCCAGGATCCGGCGCCACGCCTCGCCCGTCTCCATCCGCCACCCCAGAGCCCGCACGACCCCCTCCTTCCAGGGAACACCGCGCGGCACCTCGGGCCAGCCCGCGATGCCCACGGCACGCGGCCGCACCGCCTGCCACACGTCGACGTAGGGATGGCCGGCCACCAGCACGTGCTCGCCGCGCACCTGTTCGGCGATCCGCGTCTCCTTGGAACCCGGTACCAGGTGGTCCACCAGGACCCCCAGCCTCCTGCCGGGGCCGGGTGAGAAGTCCGCCACGATCGACGGCAGGTCGTCGATCCCCTCCAGGAACTCGACGGCCACCCCCTCGACGCGCAGGTCGTGGCCCCAGACCCGCTCCACCAGTTCGGCGTCGTGGACGCCCTCGACGTAGATCCGGCTCTCCCTGGCGGTGCGCGCTCGCGCGCCGGGCACCGCCACCGACCCGGAGGCGCTGCGCAGCGGCCCCCGCGGAGCCGCGGCGGGGCGCACGAGCGTGGCCGGTTCGCCCTCGACCAGGAACGCGGCCGGTCCGAGTTCGAACACCCGGCGGCGGCCGTGCCGGTCCTCCAGGGTCACGGTCGCCTTGTCCCAGGTCACCACGGCCCCGCAGAACGCCTCGTCGGCGTCCTCCACGACCAGGTCACGGGCCAGGGGCACCTCGCGCACGGCCCCTTTCCCGGGCCTGCGCCAGTCCCCGGCGAGCACGTCACGGCCGTAACGGCTGTTTCCCTTGGTTGCCACGGTCGTGCAGTCTACTGGTGCGGGGCCTCGGCCCCCTGCGGTGGTGGCGCGTGCCGCCGATCCGGTGGGAAGAAGGAAGGAAGAGGCCGCGTCCCGGTGTTCTACCCACCGGTAGCCGACCGGGTTTGCGGCCGGGCATAGAATTAGCACTGAGGACCATGGAGTGCCAGGAGGTGGCGAGTTGCTGGATGAGCGCAAGCTCGCGGTCCTGCGTGCCGTCGTCGAGGACTTCGTCAACACCAACGAGCCCGTGGGATCCAAGGCGTTGGCCGACCGTCACCGGCTCGGCGTCTCCCCGGCGACGATCCGCAACGACATGGTCGCTCTGGAGGAGGACGGCTACATCACCCAGCCGCACACCAGTGCCGGCCGGGTGCCCACGGACAAGGGGTACCGGCTCTTCGTCGACCGGCTCTCCTCGGTCAAGCCGCTCTCGTCCGCGGAGCGGCGCGCCATCGAGTCCTTTCTCACCGGCGCCGTGGACCTCGACGAGATCGTCGCCCGCACCGTGCGGCTCCTCTCCCAGCTCACACGCCAGGTCGCGATCGTCCAGTACCCCTCGCTGACCCGCTCGTCGGTTCAGCACGTGGAGCTGATCCCCCTCGGGACCCAGCGGGTCATGATGGTCGTGATCACCAACACGGGCCGTGTCGAACAGCGTGTCATCGACGGTTTGGGCGAGATCAACGAGACCGCCGTCAACGACCTGCGCGGCATGCTCAACCGGGCCATCTCCGGGCTCTACCTCGGCGAGGTTCCCGGCGCGGTGGAGGACCTTCCCTCCCAGGTCCCGCCCGAGCACCGCCACATGGCGCTGTCGGTCCTCTCCGTCCTTCTGGAGAGCCTCGTCGAACGGCACGAGGAGAAGATCGTCCTCGCGGGGACGGCCAACCTCGCCGCCGTCGACTTCGCGGCCAGTCTGCGGGACGTCCTGGAGGCACTGGAAGAGAACATGGTCCTCATCCGTTTGTTGGGAGAGGCGAAGGACCCGTCGATGCTCACGGTGCGCATCGGCGCGGAGAACTTTCACGAGGGACTCAGATCCACTTCCGTCGTCTCGGCCGACTACGGTGTGGGAAACCAGTCGCTCGCCAAGATCGGCGTGGTGGGGCCCACCCGGATGGACTACCCCGGGACGATGGGAGCAGTACGCGCCGTGGCTCGGTACATCGGACAGATTTTGGCAGGACAGTAACTCAGTGGCCAGAGACTATTACCAGGTTCTCGGGGTGCGTCGGGACGCCTCCAAGGACGAGATCAAGAAGGCCTACAGGCGGCTCGCACGCGAGCTGCATCCGGACATCAACCCGGACCCGGCCACCCAGGATCGCTTCAAAGAGGTGACCCAGGCCTACGAGGTCCTCTCCGACGAGAGCAAGCGTCGGATGTTCGACATGGGACAGGATCCGTACGCCCCCGGCGGGGGCGGCGGCGCCGGAGGCTTCGGCGGCGCGGGCGGATTCGCCTTCGACGACATCATGAACGCGTTCTTCGGCGGAGGCCAGCCCGGTGGGCGCGGCCCCCGGGAGCGGGTCCGCCGCGGCCGCAGCATCAAGATCCGGGTCGAGCTGGACCTGGCGGAGACCGCGTTCGGGGTCAGCAAGGAGATCACCTTCCCCACCGCCATCCTGTGCGAGACGTGCCAGGGCGAGGGGACGGCGGCCGGGTCGCACCGCACCACGTGTGACATGTGCCACGGCCAGGGAGAGGTCTCCCAGGTCACCCGGTCCTTCCTGGGCCAGGTCATGACCTCCCGCCCCTGCCCGCAGTGCTCGGGCCAGGGATCGGTCATCACCAACCCCTGCGCCGACTGCGCGGGCGAGGGCCGTGTGCGCGAGAAGGTCACCCGGACCGTCAAGATCCCCGCGGGCGTCGACGACGGCACCCGCATCCAGCTCGCCGGCGAGGGGGAGGTCGGCCCCAACGGCGGGCCGCGGGGCGACATCATCCTGGAGATCCTCCAGCGCCCGCACCCCACCTTCGAGCGCCGCGGCGACGACCTGCACTGCACGGTGACCGTTCCCATGACGGCCGCCGCGCTGGGCGCGTCCTTCGCCTTCGACACCCTCGACGGGACCGAGAACATCGACCTGCGCCCGGGCACCAACTCGGGCCACGTCATCACCCTCCCCAACAAGGGCGTCAGCCACCTCGACGGCGGCGGCCGGGGCGACCTGCGTATCCGCGTGGACGTGGAGACCCCGGGCAAGCTGGACGAGGAGCAGGAGGCGCTGCTGCGCAAGTTCGCCGAGCTGCGCGGCGAGGACCAGTCCCCGGGCCGCTTCAGTCCCGGGCACGGCAGCTTCTTCGCCAAGATCCGCGACGCCTTCGGCGCGAAGTGACACCACCGGTCTTCCTGGTCGGTACCGCGGACCTCGCGGCCGACCGGGTGACGGTGGGCGGCGCCGAGGGCCGCCACGCCGCCGTGGTGCGGCGCGTCCGGGAGGGCGAGACCGTCGACCTGTCCGACGGCCGGGGCCTGGTCGCCCGCTGCACCGTGGCCGCGGTGGCCAAGGACCACATCGTCTGCGCGGTGGTGGAGCGCCGGGAGGACCCGGCCCCCCGCCCCCGCCTGACCGTGGTCCAGGCACTGCCCAAGGGCGACCGGGGCGAGCTGGCCGTGGAGATGATGACCGAGGCCGGGGCCGACGCGATCGTGCCCTGGTCTGCGGAGCGCTGCGTCACCCGCTGGAAGGGCGAGCGGGCGGCCAAGTCGCTGGCCAAGTGGCGTGCCACCGCCCGTGAGGCGGCCAAGCAGGCCCGGCGCGGACGGCTGCCCGAGGTCGCCGACCTCGCGGACCGCTCCGCGGTGGCCGACCTGCTGGCCGCCGCCGACCTGGGGATCGTGCTGCACGAGGACGGCGACGACCGCCTGTCCGAGCTGGAACCGCCCACCGGCGACGGCCCGGGAATCGTCCTGGTGGTCGGTCCCGAGGGCGGCTTCTCCGACACCGAACTCGACGCGTTCACCGGCGCGGGCGCGGTCCGGGCGCTGCTGGGCCCGAGCGTGCTGCGCACCTCCACGGCCGGGGTCGCGGCGCTGTCGGTGCTCCAGGCGCGCACCGGCCGCTGGTAGACGCCGTTCCCCATGTCCCTCCCGCCCACGCGGACACAGGGCCACGCACACACGAGAGGCGCCCCCGACCTTCGGGTCGGGGGCGCCTCTCGTGCGTGCGTGGGCGGGTGCGGGTCAGCTTCCCGACGCCGTCTTGCTGGTGGTGTCGCCGTCGGCGGTGCCGGTTCCGACGGTTCCGCCGGTGTCCTCGCCACCACCGCCGGTGCCGGTGTCGCCTCCGCCCTCACCGCTACCGGTGTCCTCACCGCCACCGCCGGCGCCGGTACCGTCCTCGCCGGTGGCACCGTCGCCCTCACCCTCGCCGGTACCCTCGTCGCCGCCGGTGCCGGGACTGGGCTTCTCGACCGGCTCGCAGCCCTCCTCCTCGGCGGCGCCGGCCTCACCGTCCTCGCCGCTGGTCGCCGTCGGGGAGGGAGAGGGCCCCTCCACGGGCTCCGGGCACGTGGAGGCGGTCTTCGGGTCCTCCTCGGGGGCGGAGCCCTCCTCCTCGACCTCGGGGCTGGGCGAGGCCGCAGGCTTCTCCGGGGGCACCGGTTCCGGCTGGGTGGTGCCGTCGACGGAGCCGGTGGAGGGATCGGGGACGGCCACGTCCTCGCTCTGGCCCCGCTCGGTGAGCGTGCCCTCGCGGTCGGCGCCCGCGGGGACGATCTCCAGGACGTGGTCGCGCACCTGGGGACTGGACATGATCACGGAGGCGGCGATCAGGGTGGCCCCCGCCACGGCCAGCGCGGGACGTAGCCAGGGCAGGCCGAACCAGATCGAGCCGCGGTTGCGCTCGGTGCGCTCACGAATCAGGTTCAACGCCTCGGGCGAGGTCGTGACCGTGTCGGCCTCGGCTTTGAGCAGCTGGCGGAGCTGCTCCTCGAACGGGTCGTTCGTCGGATCTGTCGGGCTGGTCATGTCGTCTGCTCCAGAACAGAGCGGAGCGCGGAGATGCCGCGGGATGTGTGGCTCTTGACCGCGCCCCGGCTGATCCCCATGGCGTCCGCGATCTGGGCCTCGGACAGGTCGCCGTAGTACCGGAGCACGATGGCCTCTCGCTGACGGGTGGGTAGTTTGCGCAGAGCGCGAATAACGGCTTCGCGCTCCAACAGGTTCATGGCGCCGTGTTCGGCGCTGGGTGCGTCGGGCAGGGCCTTGGGTGCGTGCTTCTCCACGACCGCCCTGTGGCGGAGCACGGACCTGGCCTTGTTCACCACGGCCTGACGGAGGTAGGACAGGGCCTTGTTCGGATCGCGCAGGCGGCGCCATGCGTTGTGCATGGCGACGAACGCGTCCTGGACGACCTCCTCCGCGGTCGCGTGATCGCGGACGAGCAGTGCGGCGAGCCGAACGAGCGGACGATAGTGCTCTCGGTAGAGCTCCGTCACGGCGTGGTCGGCGTCCCACTCCACCGAGAGAGGAGCCGTGGTGGCTCCAGCCACCATGGTTTCTGTCGTCACATCAGTTCGACGCACACCCTTGTCGCGGGGTTTACGAAAGGGCATACCTCTTCTTTTCCAGGTAGACGTGCGTTTCAATCCGAACACGTGGAAACTCGGCCGGGGCCGGACGGAGCCGACGACCTGACGCGCACGGGTGGAAAGACTATCGCGACTGGAACTCAGACCAAGGCCGAACAGGCTTCCGGAAGATCACGAAAAGACTGTTTCCAGTCGTTCTTCCACGGTCGACCTGCGGCATCATGGTCCCGGACGACCCGAGGCGGCGGCCACGACGGCGGCCGCACAGACGGAAAGGTTCTCGATGGCCCAGGACGACTGCCTCTTCTGCAAGATCGTGAAGGGGGAGGTACCCGCCGAGATCGTCCGCGAGAGCGAGCGCACGGTGGCCTTTCGCGACATCAACCCCCAGGCGCCCACGCACGTGCTGATCATCCCGCGCGAGCACTACCCCACGGCCGCCGCGGCCGCGGCGGCCGACACCGGCCTGATCGACGAGATCGTCCGCGAGGCGCACGAGGTGGCCACCGCCGAGGACGTCGCCGACCTCGGGTACCGGCTGGTGTTCAACACCGGAAGCGGCGCAGGGCAGACGGTCTTCCACCTCCACGGGCACCTGCTCGGCGGCCGCGGCCTGAACTGGCCCCCCGGGTAGCCGCGCCTCCCCGGGAACCCCGCTCCACCCGCTCCCGGGCGCCCGAGGGGGTGGGGGACCCGCCCCGCCCCCAGCACCCCCGCGGGTGCCCGCGGCGGAGCCCCGGCGGGGCCGGGATAACGGATCGATCGGGGTGGGAAGCCGTTGGTAGACTCGAGGCCGTGGGCTCCGAGGGTTCGGTGTGACCGCTGGGAACGCCGGCGAGGAGTCCGGCCCGACGCCGTCGTCCGCGGCGGCGGGAACCGTACACGAGGCGCGCCGCCCGAGAAGGGGCGGGCAGGCGTCGGAGCGAAGGGTGGGGGACCTCGGCCGCCAGGCCAGATCATGTCCGAGACAACGCACACGCACTCGCCACGGGACACACAGGTCAAGGTCGTGGTGCCCGACGAGCACACGATGATCAGCCTGCTGGGCTCGGGGGACGAACTCCTCAGGGCGTTGGAGCGGGCCTTCGACAGTGACATCCACGTGCGCGGCCACGAGTTCACCATCAGCGGCACTCCCGAGGAGACCGCCGTGGTGGTCCGCCTCGTCGAGGAGCTGATCGAACTCGTCAAGAGCGGTACCCACGTCACCCCCGACACCATCGAGCGCATGGTCCACATGCTGGGCTCGCCCGGTACGGAGCGGCCCGCGGAGGTGCTGACCACCAACATCCTGTCCAACCGGGGCAGGACCATCCGTCCCAAGACGGTGAACCAGAAGCGCTACGTCGACACCATCGACCGGCACACCGTGGTGTTCGGCATCGGTCCCGCGGGCACCGGCAAGACCTACCTGGCCATGGCCAAGGCGGTCAGGGCGCTCCAGGACAAGGAGATCAACCGGATCATCCTCACCCGTCCGGCGGTGGAGGCGGGGGAGCGGCTGGGCTTCCTGCCCGGCAGCCTCTACGACAAGATCGACCCCTACCTGCGTCCGCTGTACGACGCCCTGCACGACATGCTCGACCCCGACTCCATCCCCAAGCTGATGGCGGCCGGGACGATCGAGGTCGCGCCCCTGGCGTACATGCGCGGTCGTGCGCAGCCGGTGCACACCAACGTCCTGACCCCGGAGGGCTTCCGGCCGATCGGTGACCTGGAGGTCGGCGACCTGGTCGTCGGCTCCAACGGCGAGCCGACCCCGGTCCTGGGGGTCTACCCGCAGGGGGAGAAGGCGGTCTACCGGATCACCACGCAGGACGGAGCCTCGACCCTGTGCTCGGAGGACCACCTCTGGTCCGTGCGCACCCGGGACGACACCAGGAGGGGTAAGCCCCACAGGGTGCTCACGGCGAAGGAGATCCGTGAGAGCGGCCTCCGGTGCGCCCACTACCGCAAGTACGAGCTCCCGCTGCTCAGCCAACCCATGGAGTTCCCGGAGCGGGACCTTCCGATGGATCCCTACGCCCTGGGTCTGCTCCTGGGCGACGGCTGCCTCACGGGTTCGACGACGCCGAGCTTCTCCACCGAGGACCCCGAGCTCGCCGAAGCGCTCGAAGGCCTTGTTCCCGGAATCCGGGTGAGCTGGAAGCAGGGCCCGGACTACGTCATCAACCGGGAGACGCAGCCCGGGGACGTCATCACCATCGCCAATCCGGTGACCGCGGTCATGCGGGACCTGGACCTGTGCGGAACCACCTCGGCGACGAAGTTCGTTCCCGACGCCTACCTGTACAACTCGGCGGAGGTGCGCCTCGCCGTGCTGCAGGGCCTGTTGGACTCCGACGGCGGACCGGTCTCCCAGAACGGCCGCGCCTGCCGGATCCAGTACGGCACGGCCTCCCCGATGCTGAGCTCCGCGGTGAGGTTCCTGACGCAGTCCCTCGGCGGTGTCGCATACGCCCGCACGCGGGCCGCAAAGGATAGGAAACCCGGTCTGGCCAGGGGCAGGGAGGTGTTCCACCGGCATGACACGCACCTTCTCGACCTGCGGTTGCCGGAGGGTGTCGCGCCCTTCCGGCTCAGGCGCAAGATAGAGAAGTACCAGGCCAGCGGCGGTGGCCGTCCGATGCGCTTCATCGACTCCATCGAACCCGCGGGGACCGAGGAGTGCGTCTGCATCCAGGTGGCGGCGGAGGACTCCCTCTACGTCACCGAGGACTTCCTGCTCACCCACAACACCCTGAACGACTCCTTCATCATCCTGGACGAGGCCCAGAACACCTCGCCCGAGCAGATGAAGATGTTCCTCACACGGCTGGGCTTCGGTTCCAAGATCGTGGTCACCGGTGACGTCACCCAGGTCGACCTGCCCGGCGGGCAGACCAGCGGACTGCGCACCATCGAGAACATCCTCAGTGACATCGACGACATCGCCTTCTGCCGCCTGACCAGTGACGACGTCGTCCGGCACAAGCTGGTCGGCAAGATCGTGGACGCCTACGGCCGCTACGACGCCGCCCAGGACGCGTCCCAGAGGCGGCGCCGGGACTCCGGCGGCGGCCGTTCCCGGGGCGGATCCGCGCGGAGCGGATCCGCCGACACCCCGGAGGAGCCGGGGACGGGCGGCGCGGGGCCTGAGGAACGGGCAGACTGAGCAGGTAGACATCCGAACCGGTGGGTCCGCCGCGCGTGGGCCCACCGGTTCGAATGCCACGGGCGCGCCGTTCGGGCGCGCCGCACCCCCGGCCGGGCGCGTCGCCCGGCCACCGCGATCCCAAGTGAGGCAGCCCCAACCGATGAGTATCGACGTCGCCAACGAGTCCGGCGTCACCAGTGTGGACGAGGAGAGGCTCTCCCGCCTGGCCAGGCACGTGCTCGACGCCATGCGCGTCCACCCGCTGGCCGAGCTGTCCGTCGTGCTGGTGGACGAGGACCCGATGACCGACCTGCACGTGCGGTGGATGGACGAGCCGGGACCCACCGACGTGCTCTCCTTCCCCATGGACGAACTGCGCCCCGGCGGCCCCGGCCGTACGAGCGAGCCGGGTGTCCTCGGTGACGTGATCATCTGCCCGCAGGTCGCCGAGGCCCAGGCGGAGAAGGCCGGGCACAGCACCGAGGCCGAGATCGACCTGCTGTGCACCCACGGCATCCTGCACCTGCTGGGCTACGACCACGCCGAGCCCGACGAGCACAAGGAGATGTTCGGGTTGCAGGGCGAGATCCTCGCCGCCTGGCGTGAGCGCGAGGCGGCCGGTCCCGAGGAGGACGAGAGCACCCGATGAGCCCGTCGGAGTGGCCCGACGTCGCCCCGCTGACCACGGGGGATCCCGCCGAGTGGCTCGCCGCCTTCTCGGCGGCCCTCGTGCTGACCGCCGTCGCGGGCTTCCTGGTGTCGGCCGAGGTCGCGGTCACGCGTGTCATGTCCGTGGGCCTGCCCGCGGTGAGCGGTGTCGAGCGCGCCGCCGTGGCCGAGCGCCGCTGGGAGCGGGTGGCGGAGGACCCCACCCGCCACCTCAACGTGCTGCTGTTCCTGCGCGTGGTGTGCGAGGTGTGCGCGGTGCTGGCCGCCGCCGTGGGCATGGTCTTCCTGCTCGGCCTGGGCTGGCCCGCGCTGGCGCTGACCGCCGTGGCGATGGTCGTGGTGGAGTCGGTGCTGATCGCGATCGCTCCGCGCATCCTGGGGCGCCAGTTCGCCGGACCGGTCGCCCGCGCCAGCGCGACCGTCGTCTACCCGCTCCAGGTCGTGGTGGGCCCGATCTCCCAGCTGCTCGTGGGGGCGGGCCGTGCGCTCACCCCGCGCGCCAAGGGCGACCGCGAGGGTCCCTTCAGCACCGAGGTGGAACTGCGCCAGCTGGTCGATCTGGCCGAGCAGGGGGAGGTCATCGACCCCGAGGAGCGCCAGATGATCCACTCGGTGTTCAAGCTCGACGACACCTCCGTGCGCGAGGTGATGGTGCCGCGCCCCGACATCGTGTTCACCAGCCGCGACGACGACGCCGACGAGGTGCTGGCCCTGGCGCTGGCGAGCGGGTACTCGCGTATCCCGGTGACGGGTGAGGACGAGGACGACGTGGTGGGCATCGTCTACCTCAAGGACCTGGTGGAGCGGCTGCGCGACCGCTGGGCGGCGGCCGCGGGCAGCCGGGGCGACGTGCCGCTCGCCGCCGGGGACGTGATGCGCCAGGCGACCTACGTCCCCGACACCAAGCCCATCGACGAGCTGCTGCGCGAGATGCAGAAGCAGCGCAACCACGTCGCCGTGGTCATCGACGAGTACGGGGGCACCGCGGGCCTGGTCACGCTGGAGGACATCGTGGAGGAGATCGTCGGTGAGATCACCGACGAGTACGACCACGAGATTCCGCCGGTGGACTGGCTCGACGACGACCGGGTGAGGGTGACCGCGCGCCTGCCGCTGGGCGAGCTGGACGAGCTGTTCCCGGACCGGGACCTGGACGTGCCGGACGTGGAGACCGTCGGCGGTCTGGTGGCGTTCGTGCTGGGCCGGGTGCCGGTCGGCGGGGCCCAGGCCGAATACGCTGGTCTCAGGCTGACCCTTGAGGGCAAGAGCAGCCGCCGGAACAGGATGACCACCGTCCTGGTGGAGCGCCTGCCCCACGACGCCGAGGGGGCGTTCCAGGCCGATGACGACGACATGAGGAGCATGGACCAGTGACGGATACGACGGGGCTGGGCCCTGAGGACGGCAAGCTCATCACCCTCGCGCGGGCCTCACGTGCCCGCAACGCGGCGGTGGAGGGCGCGGCGGTACGCGACGAGACCGGGCGTACCTACGTGGCCACGACGGTGTCGCTGCCCTCGCTGCGGCTGAGCGCGCTCCAGGCCGCCGTGGCCGCCGCCGTCTCCAGTGAGGCCTCGGCCCTGGAGGCCGCCGCGGTGGTCACCGAGGCCGTGGAGCTGACCGAGGACGACCGCGCGGTGGCGGACGACCTGAAGACCCAGGTAGTGGTGATCGCGGCCCCCGACGGGGTGCCCGCGAGCATCACCCGGCGCTGAGAAGGACCGATGAACGAGCTCGACCTGGAAAAACTGCGGGTGCCGCTGGAGATGCCCTCCCACCCGGAGGGCTTCCGCAGTGGTTTCGCGTGCTTCGTGGGCCGCCCGAACGTGGGCAAGTCCACCCTCATGAACGCGCTGGTCGGGCAGAAGGTGGCGATCACCAGCAGCCGGCCGCAGACCACCCGCCGCACGGTGCGCGGGATCGTGCACCGGCCCGAGGCACAACTGATCATCGTGGACACGCCAGGCCTGCACAAGCCGCGCACCCTGCTCGGCGAGCGGTTGGACTCGCTGGTGCGGTCCACCCTGGTCGAGGTGGACGTGATCGCGTTCTGCCTGCCCGCCGACGAGCCGATCGGGCGGGGTGACACCTACATCGCCAAGGAGCTGGCGGAGCAGACGAACACCCCGGTGGTCGCGCTGGTCACCAAGACGGACCTGGTGGGCAGGGAGGCCGTGGGCCGCCAGCTGATGGCGGTCGACGAGCTGGGGGACTGGGCCGACATCGTCCCGGTGTCCGCCAAGGGGGAGTTCCAGTTGGAGACGGTCACCGAGGTGCTGTGCTCGCACCTGCCGGAGGGGCCGCCGCTGTACCCCGGCGGCGACCTGACCGACGAGCCGGACGAGATGCTGGTGGCCGAGCTGGTGCGCGAGGCGGCACTGGAGGGCGTGCGCGACGAGCTGCCGCACTCCATCGCGGTGGTCGTGGACGAGATGTACGAGCGCGAGAACACCCGTCCCGGCAAGGAGCTGGTGGACATCTACGCGTCGCTGTACGTGGAGCGGCCCAGCCAGAAGGCGATCGTGATCGGCTCGAAGGGCTCGCGGCTGCGCGACGTGGGTTCGCAGGCCCGCAAGCAGATCGAGGCCCTGCTGGGGCAGAGGGTGTTCCTGGACCTGCGGGTGCGTGTGGCCAAGGACTGGCAGCGCGACCCCAAGCAGCTGCGCAAGCTGGGCTTCGACCAGCAGACCTAGGCGGGTTGCCTGCCCCGGGGCCCTCTCGCCTCGGGCTCAGCTCCGGCCGGGCCGGGGCGTGTGCCCCCGGCCCGCGCCCCCGCCGTGATCTTGCTCTTGGTGGCACCGTGGGGCGCCGACAGTGCCACTGGGAGCAAGATCGTCCGTGGTCGGATCCCGTGCGTCACACCGGCGACGGTCGCGGCCGGCCCGCTAGGACTGGTTGTTGAGGTCGGTGGACAGCATGGTCGCGCAGCGGCGCACGATGGGTGCGGCCCGGTCCACGAAGTCCCAGCTCACCCGTGCCTCGGGCCCCGACACCGACACCGCCATCCCCGAGGGCGCCCCCACCACCGGGACGGCCACGCAGCGCACGCCGACCTCCTGCTCGCCGTCGTCGATGGCGAAGCCGTTCGAGCGGATCCGGCGCAGTTCGGCCATGAACTCGTCGGGGTCGGTGATGGTGCGCTCGGTGGCGGCGGGCATGCCCGTGCGGCGCACCGTGGCCAGCGCCTCCTCGTCGCCGAGCTGGGACAGCAGGGCCTTGCCCACGCCCGCCGAGTGCGGCAGCACGCGCCGCCCCACCTCGGTGAACATGCGCATGGAGTGCTGTGAGGGCACCTGCGCCACGTAGACGACCTTGTCGCCGTCCAGCATCGCCAGGTTCGCCGTCTCGCCCAGGTCCTCCACCAGTTGCGCCAGGTGCGGGCGGGCCCAGGTTCCCAGCATCTGCGACGCCTTGTCGCCCAGGCCGATCAGGCGCGGGCCCAGCGCGTAGCGGCGCGAGGGGAGCTGGCGCACGTACCCGTTGCCGACCAGTGTGCGGATGATGCGGTGGATGGTCGGCAGAGGCAGGCCGGAGGAGTCGGCCAGCTGGCTCAGCGAGGTCTCGCCGCCCGCGTCCGCCATGATCTCCAGCAGGGAGAAGGCCCGGTCGAGGGACTGCACGCCGCTGGACCGTTCGCGCTTTCCCTGTTCTTCGGGGCGTAGAGGGGTATGTGGGGCTGACAACGATCGCGCTCCCATGCTGAGGGCCGTGGGTTCGGGTTCCTGCCTTCGTGGATGCGAGGGCCGTTCCCGGCATCACTTCTTCTATAGCACGTGAGGTGGCGGCGGTCCGCTCGTCGGGAAGCTTCGCTCTGACTCCTGAACGCTCCTGTGCTCCTTGTTGTTCCGGATTGCAGAAGTTAGTATCCGCGATAGGGAAAACATTGGGGGAAGGACACACACGTGGAAGAGGATCGGCCCGAGAAGACGCACACGGGTCCCGAATCGGGTCTGGACATGCTCACCGCAGGGCTGAACGCGCGGCTGGCCGACGCCGACGCCCGGCTCGCCCGCGACTATCCCGGGTCCTCCGGGGGCCGGCAGCCCGTGCACACGGTCTACGTGCCCGCGGACCGGATCCGGACCGGGCTGGCACAGGAGTGGGGAGGCGCCGCGCTGGCCTGCCTGGACGAGCACGCGCCCGACGCCGCGACCCTGGCCGACGTCACCGGCATGGAGGAGGACGCCGTCGCCGGGGTCCTGCCCCGCCTGCGCGACAAACTCGGCCGCGAGCCGGTCGAGGACCTTCGCGTGGACCTGGAGGACGGCTACGGCGACCGGGGAGACGAACAGGAGGACCACGACGTGGTCGCGGCCGCCAAGGCCCTGTGCGCCGACCTCGGAGCCGGACAGGCCCCGCCCGTCTTCGGCATCCGGATGAAGGGCATGGAGGCCGCCGGACGCGAGCGCGGCACCCGCAGCCTCGCCCTGTTCCTGCGCACCCTCCTGGAGGAGCGCGGAGCCCTGCCGGACGGGCTGGCGCTCACCCTGCCCAAGATCACCTCCGTGGAGCACGTGGAGGCGATGGCCTGGCTCGCCGACGAGCTGGAGCAGCTCCTGGGCCTGCCCGCGGGGCGGCTGCGGTTCGAACTGCAGATCGAGACCCCGCAGTCGATCCTGCTGCCCGACGGCACGGTCGCCGTCGCCCGCATGATCCGCGCCGGGCAGGGCCGGGTCAGCGCCCTGCACTACGGCACCTACGACTACAGCGCCGCCTGCGGGATCACCGCCGCCTACCAGAGCATGGCCCACCCCGTCGCCGACCACGCCAAGGCCGTGATGCAGGTGGCCGCCGCGGGAACCGGGGTGTGGCTCTCCGACGGCTCCACCAACGTGCTGCCCGTCGGCGGGGCCGAGGAGGTGCACCGCGCCTGGCTGCTGCACGCCTCCCTGGTCCGCCGCTCCCTGGAGCGCGGCTTCTACCAGGGGTGGGACCTGCACCCGCACCAGCTGCCCACCCGCTACCTGGCCACCTACGTCTTCTACCGGGAGGCCTTCGCACCCGCGGCGGAGCGCCTGCGCTCCTACCTCGGAGCCGTCTCCGGGGGAGTGCTGGACGAGCCCGCCACGGCCCAGGCCCTGGCCTCGGCCCTGGTGAGCGGGATACGCTGCGGGGCGCTGGACGAGGCCGAGGTGGCCGAGGCCGCCGGAGCCGACACCGGTACGCTCGCCGCCCTGGCCAGCCGACGCGTCGGACAGGAGGACCGATGACCCAACACGATCTCGCCGTCCGCGCCCGCCGCGCCCTCACCCCGGAGGGGGAGCGCTCCGTCACCGTCGGAGTGCGCGACGGGCGCGTCACCAGCGTCCTGTCGGGGGACGACGCCGTCCTCATCGCCCGCCGTGAGATCGTCCTGGCCGACGACGAGGTGCTGCTGCCCGGACTGGTCGACACCCACGTACACGTGAACGAGCCGGGCCGCACCCGGTGGGAGGGCTTCGCCTCCGCCACCCGCGCAGCCGCGCTGGGCGGGATCACCACGCTGCTGGACATGCCGCTCAACAGCGTGCCGCCGACCACCACCGTCGGCGGTCTGGAGGCCAAGCGCGCCGCCGCCGAGGGCAAGCTCGCCGTGGACGTGGGCTTCTGGGGCGGCGCCGTGCCCGAGAACAGCCGTCCCGGTGCCACGAAGGAGCTCGCCGCGCTCTGGCAGGAGGGGGTGTACGGGTTCAAGGCGTTCCTGTCCCCGTCCGGGGTGGAGGAGTTCGGCCACCTGTCCCCGGAGGAGCTGCTCGCGGCGGCCGAGGCGATCGGGGAGTTCGGCGGCCGCCTCATCGTGCACGCCGAGGACCCCGCCGTCCTGGAGGACGCGCCGTCCGCCGCCGGGCGCGACTACGCCGCCTTCCTGGCCTCGCGGCCCGACACCGCCGAGAACGCGGCGATCGCCCGGGTCATCGACGCGGCCAAGGCCACCGGGACCCGGGTGCACGTGCTGCACCTGTCCAGCGCCTCCGCGCTGCCGCTGATCGCCCAGGCCAAGGCGGACGGCGTGCCGCTGACCGTGGAGACCTGCCCGCACTACCTCACCCTGGAGGCCGAGGGCGTGCCCGCCGGGGCCACCCAGTACAAGTGCTGCCCGCCCATCCGCGACTCCGCCAACCGCGACCTGCTGTGGCGGGCGCTCGCGGACGGGCTGATCGACTGCGTGGTCAGCGACCACTCGCCGAGCACCCCGGAGCTCAAGGACCTGGACACCGGTGACTTCGGCACCGCGTGGGGCGGGGTGTCCGGACTCCAGGTCGGCTTCTCCGCGGTGTGGACCGAGGCGCGCAGCCGGGGCATGTCCCTGGAGGACGTGGTGCGGTGGATGGCCGCCGGTCCCGCGCGGGTGGCCGGCCTGCGCGGCAAGGGGGGCCTCACCCCCGGCCACGACGCCGACTTCGCGGTGGTCGCCCCGGAGGAGTCCTTCCGGGTGGACGTGCGCGAGCTCCGGCACCGCAACCCGGTGAGCCCCTACGACGGCGCGGAGCTGTTCGGGCGCGTGCGCCGCACCGTCCTGCGCGGCGAGGACGTCCGGCCGGACAGCACGGCCGGGCGGATGCTCGTACGGGACTCGGGCCCCGGGAGCGGAACACGGAACCGGGGCGGGTGGCGTGGACACGCCACCCGCCCCGGTGTGCGAGGAGGAGGGCCTCCGGTGCCGCGACAAGGCCGCGGCGACGCCGCGGCGAGGCCTCCGGGCGACCCCGGCCGCAGCCTCGCCGCGGCGTGGACGTCAGCCGCCGAGGGCGTCCCAGCGGCGTCGGAGGTCGGCGGTGCCGGTCTCGGTCAGCGAACCGAAGACGTTCAGGCGCGCGATGCCGCCGTCGGGGAAGACGTCGGTGCGCACGTGGGTGGCGGTGACCGGGGAGTCCAGGACGAAGCGGTGGGCGCTGTCGGGCTCCAGGCGGGTGCGGCCCACGATCTCGAACCACTCGTCCGGGGCGCCGGAGCGGGCGTCCCTGCCGAGGACGGTCACCCAGCCCGCGGCGTTGCCCTTGTAGTAGGAGGTGTCCAGCTCCAGGGCGCGGACCGAGGCCTGGGCGGTGAGGCGGAAGCGCACCCAGTCGTGGCCGTCGTCGCGGCGGCGGCGGTTCTCCCAGCCGTCGTCCATCTTGTGGGAGCGCCCGGGGGAGATGATGTTGCCCGGCGACGAGTAGAAGCGGTCGGAGGCGTCCTCGACCGTGCCGCCGTTGACCAGGGCGGCCACGTCGAAGCCGCCGAGGGCGGTCAGCCAGTCGGGGTCGGGCACGGGCTCGCCGTACACGCGCAGGCGTGCGACGCCGCCGTCGGGGAACTGCTTGAGGCGCAGGTGGGTCCACCGGCGCCCGGCCTCCACCGTGAAGCCGTTGGCGGCGTGCCCGTACACGTGGGTGCGGGGGACGATCTCGGTCCACTCCGCCCCGAGCAGTTCTTCGGTGGTGGGGGTGCCCGCCAGGTGGGTGGCCTCGACACCGACCTGGAGGGGGTGGTTGCCGCGGAAGTGCGCGGTGTCCACCACCAGGCCCCTGACCACGCCGGGAAGGCCGAGGCGGACCAGGGCCCAGTCGTGGTCGTCGGCGGTGGGGTGCGGCTGGTCCGCGCTCACGCCTCGGCGCCTGCGGGTCTCCCAGCCGTCCATGACCTTGCCCTTGTGCCCGAAGGCGTGCGGGTCGAACACGGCCGGTTCGGGTCGCAGCAGGTTCTCGCGGTGGGCGAAGAACTCGTCGTTGGCGGCGACGACGCCGGCGCCGAGGCGGCGGTCGGCCAGGTCGACCTGGGCCGAGAAGTCGAGGTCGGTGTCGCGGTAGTCGGCGTAGGGGTCGCCGCCCGCGTAGGGCTGGGCGTTGTAGTCACGCGGATCGATGGGCTGGGCCCCGCTCATATCTCTCCAGAGGTGGACTTGTCGGATGTTTCCCAGGGTCCCAAGGTGAAACGGTCACGTCCAGCGAAAGTTTCCGATCACTCTGTTCAGCCAGAATGAACAATCTTGCCGCCCAGCCCGGCCGCGGCGTCCGCCAGGGCGCGCAGCACCACGGCGGTCTGCGGCCGCCCACCCGAGCCGGAGCGCACCGCGCAGACCACGTGGCGGCGCGGCTGGTCGGAGCGCAGGACCCGCAGGCTGACGCCGGGGGTGTCGTCCGCGGCGGCCAGCCGGGGAACCAGCGCGACGCCCATGCCCGCCGCGACCATGTCGAGGATGGCCTTCCAGTCGGAGGCCACGTGCGCCTGTTCGGGCACGAAGCCGGCCTGGGCGCACGCGGCGACGGTGATGTCGCGCCAGGGGCCCGCCGCCCCGTAGATCCAGGGCTCCTCGGCGAGGTCGCGCAGGCGCAGGGCCCGGGCGGAGGCCAGGCGGTGGTGGACGGGCAGGGCCGCGTCCAGGGGGTCGGTGAGCAGCTCGCGCCGGTCGTAGCGGCCGTCGTGGCCGCTGGGTGCCTGGGCGGCCAGTGACAGGCCGATGTCCACCTCGCCCGCCGAGAGCAGGTCGTAGACCTCGGAGGCCTCGGCCTGGTGCACCCTCGTGGTGAGGCCGGGGTACTCGCGCCGGAGCGTGTTCAGCGCGGGGACCACGAGGCTGGGGATGGCCGTGGCGAAGGCGCCGACGCGCACGCGCCCGGCCTCGCCCCGGGCGAAGCCGTCCAGCTCGGCCTCGGCCCGCTCCAGTTGGGCGAGCACGATGTCGGTGTGCCGGAGCAGGGCGTGTGCCGCCTCGGTGAGGCGGACCCTTCGCCCGTGCGCCTCCAGCAGCGCGACCCCCACCTGCTGTGAGAGGGAGGAGAGCTGCTGGGACACGGCGGAGGGGGTCATGTTCAGGGCCTCCGCCGTGGCCCTGACGGTTCCGAACTCCTCCAGGGCGCGGAGGACGCGTAGCTTGCGCAGATCCCAGTCGGTCACGTTCCCAGGGATACCATTCAGCTCCTCTGAACGGAACGCCGGTGTTCGTGTCGCCGGCCTTCGTGCTTCCGGTCTCCGCGCTCCCTGTCTCAGTGCCGCCCGCGCCGGTGGGAACGGCGCGTCCCGGTCCCACCGGCTACGGGGCGGGCGACGCGCACGCCGCCCGCCCCCACCAGGGGATCAGGGTCGGGGATCCCCCAGGGGCTCGGAGCCGCCACGCCGGTAGGCGGCCCCCGCCTGGTCGGTGTACTTGGCCTCGCCGGGACCGGCGCTGCCGATCTCCTCGGTGTCGATGGAGGCCGTGGATGCGGCCCCCCGGCCGCGGCCGACCACGTTGAAGCACACGTTCAGCACGATCGCGGTGACGGCCGCCCCGATGATGCCCGAGTGCGCGATCAGCTCGACCGACTCGGGCAGGTGGGCGTAGAAGGTCGGGTAGGCCAGCGGGATGATCGCCACGCCGATGGAGGCCGACACCAGCACCAGGTTGAGGTTGTTGGTGAAGTCCACCTTGGCCAGGGTCTTGATCCCGCTGGCGGCCACGCTGCCGAACAGGACCAGGCCCGCACCGCCGAGCACGGGGGCGGGGATGGCGGCCATGACGCTGCCGAGCACGGGGAACAGTCCGAGGACGATGAGGATGCCCGCCCCGGTGGCGACCACGTACCTGCTGCGCACCTTGGTCAGGGCCAGCAGGCCGATGTTCTGCGCGAACGAGCTGGTGGGGGTGGCGCTGAAGATCGGCCCGATGAGGGAGCCGCTCACGTCGGCGCGCAGGCCCGCGGAGATGCGTTTGGCGTCCACCTTGGAACCGGTGATCTCGCCGACCGCGATGATGTGCGAGGCGCCCTCGGTCAGGACCACGAGCATGATGACGCACATGGTGATGATCGCGGCGGCCTCGAACCGGGGCGCGCCGAAGTAGAACAGCGAGGTCGGGTCGAACACGACGTCGGCCTCGCCGATCCGGCTGAAGTCGGCCATGCCCGTGGGGAGTGCGACCAGGGTGCCCACGAGCAGGCCCAGCAGGATGGACAGCCGTCCCCAGATGCCGGGGAGGACCCGGGAGCAGACCAGGATGACCACCAGGGTCAGCCCCGCCAGGGCGAGGCCGGCCGGTGTCGCGGCCGGGACCGAGGAGCCGTCCTCCATGGTGCGGGTGGCGCCGTCCATGATCCACCGGGCGGCCACCGGCATCAGGCTGACGCCGATGACGGTGATGATGGTGCCCGTGACGATCGGGGGGAAGAAGCGGACGAGCTGCCCGAAGAACGGCGTCAGCGCCAGGGCGAAGAGCCCGGCGGCGAGGGAGGCGCCGAAGGCGACGGGCAGGTTCTCGCCGTTCTCGCCGGCGGCGAGCGCGGTGATGGCGCTGACGGGGACGAAGGAGCAGGCCACCACGATCGGCATCTGGGCGCCGACGCGCCGGTGGCCCACGGTCTGTAGGAGCGTGGCGAAGCCCGCCGCCAGGAGCGCGCCGCTGACCAGGATGCCCATGGACGCGGGATCGTTCGCGAGCCCGGCGGAGGCGCCGATGACGAGGGCGGGCGCCACCGCTCCGGCGTACATGGTCAGGATGTGCTGGAGTCCGTAGACGAGCAGCAGGCGCAGGGGCAGCCTCTCGTCCTCGGGGCGGGCGGGGGGTGAGGCGTTCGTTGTGGCCGGGTCCTTCGGAGACGGACTGTTCGACATGGCCAGTTTCCAGCCTTTGCGCTTGGCGGCCACCCGGGAGGGGGCCGGGATCTCGGGCACGCGGCCCGGTGGTGTCGCACCGGCGGGGCGGCCCGTGGCCGGGCACGCCGAAGCCGGGGCCCGCCGCGGTGGGCGGGCGGGGACCGGGGGGAGGCCCCCGGTCACGGAAGGAGGGGTCGGGGCCCGGCCAACGCGCGGGTGGGCCCCGGAGAGAGGGCTACACGAAGCCCGGTACGGCCTTCCAGGCGTCCCCGGCGTCGGGGGCGTCGTCGCGCTCGACGGTGGCCTCGATCTTGCCGTAGGGCCGGTCGGCGGCGAAGAAGACCTCGCCCGGGTTGTCCAGGTCGAAGGGGGACAGGTCCACCAGGAAGTGGTGGTTGTTCGGCATGGAGAAGCGGATCTCGGCGATCTCGGGATGGGCCTCCAGAACGGCCCGGCCCATCTCGTAGAGGCTCTGCTGAAGGGCCAGGCTGTGCGTCCGGGCGAAGGCCTCCAGGCACAGGGCGCGGACGGAGGCGTAGACGGCGTCGAAGTCGTGGTCCACGCCGACGTAGCGCCAGCGGGCGGTGACGTCGGTGGCCAGGATGCGGTCGGTCGTCTCCGGCAGCGTCGTGTACTTGGTCTTGGGGTAGCCGTGGAACTCCGAGCCGGTGGACTTGAGCACGCTCAGGCCCTCGAAGCCGGAGACCACCCACTCCCGGGCGCCGTCCTTGTTGACGACCGTGGTGCGGGTCTCGGCGCCACGGCGGGAGAACGCGTGGTCGTGCGGGCCGTCGGCCGTCTCGATCCGGTCCCAGGAGTACTCGTGGACCTCTTGCCGGGCCCCGTGCACGTAGGAGTGCTCGTCCACGAAGTGCCGCGCCAGGCGCAGGGCGAACTCCTCGATGGCGCCGACGCCGCCCCACTCGCGGGCCTTGGCGTAGACGGTGTTCTTCTGGGTGTCGGTCGGCAGGCACGTGCTGTTGTCGCCGTCGGTGTGGACCGACTCCAGCTCCCCGCGCAGCTGGGAGGTGACGTTGACGTCCTTGATCCGGTGGACGTCGGTGTCGCGGTCGATGTGGACGAGGCGGACCTCGGCCTTGCCGTACTGGTTATCTCCGAGTCGGATGCCCATCAGGGTGAACTCCATCCGTGTGTATACGTGAAGTCGTCATCGTGCGCGCATGCGCGTCGTGCGTACGAGGGAGGACCGCTGCGGTCATGCGGAAGGACCTGTCACGCACTCGAAGATTCAGGTGTCACACCTTGGCTGGGAAACCTCTCCTGTCAGCCGCTCCCCTCGGTCGGGTCGGGATTCGTACCGGTCGTGGCTAGGAGCCCCGGTAGGTCGAGTACGCGAACGGGCTCAGCAGCAGCGGGACGTGGTAGTGCGTGTCCTCGTCGGCGAGGTCGAACACGATGGCGACCTCGGGGTAGAACCCGCGCTGGCCGGTCGCGTCGAAGTAGGCGGCGGTGTCGAAGACGACCCGGTGGAACCCGGCGGCGAGCTGGTCGGGCCCCAGGTCGGGCACGCGTCCGTCGTCGTTGGTGCGTCCCTCGGCGAGGGTCTTCCAGGACCCGCGGCCGCCGTCGGCGGCGGCCTCCAGCCGTACGGGGACGTCGCGGGCGGGACGCCCCAGTGCGGCGTCGAGCACGTGGGTGGTCACATGGCTCATGCGTCCTCCAGGAGTTTGACCAGGCGCAGCCCGGCGATCTTGCGCAGTTCGTCGCCCACCACGTCCAGTTCGGTGTCGCGGTCGTTGGACAGGCGCCCGACCAGGTCGGCCAGGAGCTCGCGGCTGGAGCGGCCGCTGGCGCAGACCAGGTAGATCTGCCCGAACCTGTCCTCGTACTCGCGCTGGGCGTGGGCGAAGATCCGCTGTACGCGTGCCGAGGCGTCGTCGGCGTCGGAGGCGAAGGCGGACTGCTCCCCGCGGGACCAGGCGGATTCGGTGCCGCCGCCCGTGGCCTTCTCCCCGATGCGGGGGTGGCGGGCCAGGGCCGTGGCCACCTCGTCGGCGGTGATCGAGCGCGCGTGCCCGTCGGCGGAGGCCAGCAGGGCGGCCCGGTCGGGGAAGGGCGCCTCGGAGGCGAGGGCCCCGACCCAGCGGTCCACGTTCAGACACTGCGCGAGCCGGGCGCGCAACTCCTCCGCCGGCAGCTTGTTCAGGCGGTCCAGACCCGGGTCGGGTCCGTCCACCCGCTCCTCCGGGGCGGTCTCGGGCATGTGCTCTCCCGTGGCTCGGCGGGCGTCCGCGGTCCTCGGCCCGTGGGCCCCGTGGAACGCTTCCCGAGATTTTCGTAGTGCAGACAAAGAATTCCGTATTGCGGATTGCAGGGACTCTAGTTGATAGCAGTGTGACTCTGTCAACACCCTCGGCGCAATCGTCTGGACGCGAGGAGATCCGTGTCATCGCACCAGGAAGATCCGTATGTCCGCACCAAGGACGGGAGTCCGCGGAGCCCGGGGGAGGGCGGCACGGCGCCGGGCGCCGGCGCGGGCGGCGTCCGGCGGAATACGCGAGGGGTGGTTGACAAGCGGGGGAGGCCGTCGCACACTTCAATCATTCCTTAAAGCGAAAACTACTTTCCACATCGCGAAAGTAGGAGCTGGAGGCAAGGTATGAGCCACACCCTCGGGTACACGGTGAACTGCTCCCTGCTGTTCACCGAACTCCCGCTCCACGAGCGACCCCGGGCCGCACGCGAGGCGGGCTTCGACGCCGTCGAGTTCTGGTGGCCGTTCGAGAGTCCGACCCCGCCCCAGGACGAGGTCGACGCCTTCGTCAAGGCCCTGGACAGGGCCGGGGTCCGCCTCACCGGACTCAACTTCTTCGCCGGGGTGCTTCCCGGCCCCGACCGGGGCGTGCTCTCGCACCCCTCGCGCAGCGCGGAGCTCCGGGCCAACATCGACGTCGTGGTGCGCATCGCCGAGCGCACGGGCGCCACCGGTTTCAACGCCCTCTACGGGTTGCGCCAGCCCGGGACCGATCCCGCCGAACAGGACCGGACCGCGCTGGAGAACACCCTCGCGGCGGCCGCAGCCGTGGCCGGAGTCGGCGGCACCGTGCTCATCGAGCCCATCAGCGGTGCCGAGAGCTATCCGTTGACGACCGCCGCGGACGGACTCGCGTTCGTGGCCCGGGCCAGGGAGGCCGGGGCCGGCAACGTCGCCCTGCTCGCGGACCTGTACCACCTCGTGGTCAACGGCGACGACGTCGGCGCCGTGGTCCGCGACCACGCCGCCGAGTTCGGGCACATCCAGATCGCCGACAGCCCCGGGCGCGGGGAACCCGGCAGCGGGCGGCTGCCGATCGACGAGCTCCTCGCGTCCGCCCAGGACACGGGCTACGACGGCCTCGTCGGCCTGGAGTACAAGCCGACCGTCCCCAGCGAGAAGAGCTTCGGCTGGCGGGACTGAGCAGCCGCTCAACCACCAGCCGCGCAGTACCAGCCACACCAGCACCAGCCACGCAGCACCGAACAGCCACACGAGCACCAGCCACGAAGGGGGCCGACGTGCCCATCAAGAAGATCGCCTTCATCGGTCTCGGCATCATGGGCCTGCCCATGGCCGTCAACCTCGTCCGCGCCGGCTACACCGTCACCGGACACAACCTCACCGACGACCGCGTCGCCGCCCTGGTGGCCGAGGGCGGCCTGCGCGGGGGGAGCATCGCGGAGGCCGTCGCCGACGCCGACGCCGTCATCACCATGGTCCCGGACTCCCCGGACGTGCGGGAGGCCATGCTCGGCGAGGGCGGCGTCTACGACAACGCCAAGCCCGGCACCCTGGTCATCGACATGAGCACCATCCGGCCGGACGTCGCCCGCGAGGTCGCCGAGGCCGGGACCGCGCGCGGCCTGCGCGTCCTGGACGCCCCGGTCAGCGGCGGCGAGGCCGGCGCCGTCGAGGCCAAGCTCTCCATCATGGTCGGCGGGGACCAGGCCGACTTCGACGCGGCCCGGCCCGTCTTCGACGTCCTGGGCAGCACCCCGGTCCTGGTCGGCCCGAGCGGCTCCGGCCAGACGGTCAAGGCCGCCAACCAGCTCATCGTCGCGGGCAACATCCAGCTCCTGGCCGAGGCCCTGGTCTTCCTGGAGGCGCACGGGGTGGACACCGAGGCCGGCCTGGAGGTCCTGGGCGGCGGGCTCGCGGGCAGCACCGTGCTCCAGCGCAAGGGCAAGGCCATGCGCGAGCGCGACTTCGCCCCGGGCTTTCGCATCGCCCTGCACGACAAGGACATGCGCATCGTCACCGACTCCGCGCACGCCGCGGGCATCTCGATCCCGCTCGGCGCGCAGGTGGCGCAGTACGTCGCCGCGCTGAAGGCCCAGGGCCACGGATCGCTCGACCACTCCGCGCTGCTGAAGATCGTGGAGCAGCTCTCCGGCCGGTAACGGCCCCGATCCGCACGGCTTCTCTCCACTCCTTTCTCCGCACGGCCCCGCGTCGGGGTCCCCGGTGTTGGCCGCACCAGGGACACCGCCGGCGCGGCAGCCGGCCCGCGACACCCCTAGCACCGCTTTCCCTCCGGGGCTCCGCCTCGCCGCCCCCGTGCCCGTGCGTCCCGAGGGCGCCCGAAGGCTCCCGCCTTCGGGCGCCCGGACCGCGGCGCGGGGCCGGCGGGCGTCCGAGAGCCCCAGTACCGAAGGGTTCACTTCCCATGCCACAGATGCCCGCGATGAACGCGGTCGTGGAGGTCCTCAAGGACGAGGGCGTCGACACCGCCTTCGGCTGCCCCGGGGCAGCCATCCTGCCGCTCTACAAGGCGATGGAACAGGTCGGCGGTATCGAGCACCTGACCGTCCGCCACGAGGAGGGCGCCACCCACATGGCCGACGGCTGGTCACGTACCACCGGCAAGGTCGGCGTGGCCATCGGCACCTCCGGTCCCGCCGGGACCAACATGATCACCGGCCTGTACACGGCCATCGCGGACTCCGTCCCGATCGTGTGCATCACCGGCCAGCAGCGCACCGACCTGCTGGACAAGGAGGGCTTCCAGGCGGTCGACATCGTCGAGATCGCCAAGCCCGTCACCAAGTGGGCCGTCCAGATCAAGGAGGCCGCCACCGCGCCCTGGGTCTTCCGCGAGGCGTTCCGCATCGCGCGGCAGGGCCGTCCCGGCCCGGTGCTGGTGGACATCCCGCTGGACGTCGCCCAGCGGATGATCGACTACGACCCAGCCATCGACGCCCCGCTGAAGGTCAACACGGTCGAGCCGCACCCGCCGCGGGTCGAGCGCGCGCTGGACATGCTGCTGGAGGCCGAGCGCCCGCTGATCCTCGCCGGAGGCGGCGTGATCCTGGCCGAGGCCTCCGAGGAGCTGCGCGAGCTGGCCGAGCAGCTCCAGGTGCCGGTGCAGGTCACGCTCATGGGCAAGGGCTCCTTCGACGAGGACTCGCCCCTGTACTCCGGTATGACCGGCGTGCAGACCTCCCAGCGCTACGGCAACGCCTCCTTCCTGGAGTCGGACCTGGTGCTGGCCGTGGGCGCGAGGTTCGCCGACCGCCACACCGGTCAGATCGACGTCTACCGGGGCGAGCGCAAGTTCGTCCACGTCGACATCGAGGCCACCCAGCTCGGCCGGGTCTTCGAACCCGACCTGGGGGTGGTCTCCGACGCCAAGGTGTTCCTCCGCGAGCTGCTGGCCGCCGCGAGGCGCCGTGACGTGAGGGCGAGTGTGCGGCCCTGGATCGACCGGATCGGTGAGCTCAAGGCCACCCTGACCCGGCGCGAGGACTACGACACGGTTCCGGTCAAGGCCCCGCGCGTGTACAAGGAGATCAACGAGGTCTTCGACGAGGACACCTACTTCGTCACCGCGATCGGCCTCTACCAGATCTGGGGCGGCCAGCACCAGAAGGCGCACAAGCCGCGCCACTACCAGATCTGCGGCCAGGCGGGCCCGCTCGGCTGGGAGATCCCCGCCGCCATCGGCGTCAAGAAGGCCCTGAAGGAGACCGAGCCCGACGCCGAGGTCGTGGGCATCGTCGGCGACTACGGCTTCCAGTACATGGTCGAGGAACTGGCCGTGGCCGCCCAGTACGACGTCCCCTACGTGATCATCATGCTCAACAACGAGTACCTGGGCCTGATCCGCCAGGCCTCGATCGGGTTCGACATGAACTACCAGGTGGACATCCACTACGACGAGTACGGCACCGACAACGTCAAGCTGATGGAGGCCTACGGCTGCTCGGGCCGCCGCGTGTGGGAGCCCGGCCAGATCCGTGAGTCCCTGGAGTGGGCCCGCAAACAGGCCCAGGCCACCTCGCGGCCGGTGCTGGTCGAGATCATGATCGAGCGCGAGGCCAACACCCCGCACGGCCCCGCGATCGACGCGGTGAAGGAGTTCGAGCCGGTTCCCGGCGCCTGATCCCCGCTCCCAGGGACCCGGACGGGGAGGGGGCCGCCTCCCCGTCCGGGCACCCGCGCTGGTGAATCCCCCGTTACGGGGTTGTGTCCGGAGTGTGTCGTGACGTGCGTTTTCTCCAGCCCGCACCTGGGGAAACGTGGGAAACACGTGGACGACGGGACCGCCGTGTCAGAGAGCGGGCGAACGCAACGGACCCGTCGTCGGCACTCTCGGAAGTTGGAAGAGCATGTTCCCCCACACGCGTCTCCTCACGGCGGCCGCGGTCGCGGCCGCCGCACTCACCCTCTCCGCCTGTTCCCCCGACGGCGGATCGGAGGAGGAGTTCCACCAACTGCTGGTGGAGAACGGCTTCCCGGGCGAGGAGCTGAGGATCACGCCACCGGACTCCCAGGGGTTCTGGTGGGCCACCTACGACGTCAACGAGGACTGTCAGTTGCAGTTCAAGTGGAACGGCGAGGATCCCGTCATGCTCTACGGAGCCCAGACGGCCGGCTACCTCCAGGAGGCTCCGGAGGAGACCTACGTGAAGGACTTCGGCGCCGACGACGTCCAGCGGGCCTGTGAGGGGAAGTTCTGACCGGTGCCGGCTCCGGGCCGCGTGCCCGGGACCGGCACCGGTGGGTCAGCCGCAGTGGGCCGCCTCCGCGCCGATGATCCGGTACGGGCAGTCCGCGTAGTCGAGCAGGCGCAGCACGGCCTCCTCGTTGCGCGCGGTCTCGCGCCCGACCACCGACGAGGGCGGGTAGAAGCCGCCCTCCCAGGCGCTGCCGGGGTACATCTCGAAGGCGAAGTTGACGATGCGCTGGTCGCCCCAGAGCCAGTCGCTGATCGACCCGTCGGTGACGTAGAGGTCGCTGGACTGCTGGGGCGTGTACCCGTTGGCCTCGGCCATGTACTCGCCCAGGGCCTCGTGGGTCCGGTACTCCTCCGCGGTCATCCCGTCCACGACGGAGCCGTAGGTGTGGCCGAACGGCCACAGGATGAGTTCGCTGTAGGTGTGGAAGTCCACGGCGGTGGTGATCTGCTGTTCACCGCCGACGACCCGTCCCCGCACGAAGTCGGCGACCGCGCGCACCTCGGTCGCGGACTCGGGCGCGGAGCCGCGGTAGGTGACGCCGCCCGGGTCGCCCGAGGAACCGCCGCAGCAGCCCCACATGTAGTCCCAGTTGCGGTTGAGGTCGGTGCCCAGAGCGGAGGAGCCCCGGTTGGGCTGCCGGTTCTTGCGCCAGTTGCGCCAGTCCGTGCCCGCCATGTCGTACTCGCTGCCGTCGGGGTTGACGTTGGGCAGGATCCAGATCTCGCGGCTGTCGACCAGCCCGGTGATCCGCCCGTCCTCGCCGTACCCCTCGGTGAGCATGCGCATGAGGTGGACGGCCATCTCCACGGTGAGGTGCTCGCGCGCGTGCTGGGCGTGGACGAACAGCACCTCGGGCTCGTCCTCGTCCGCGTTCGCGTTGTCACTGATCCTGACCGCGACCAGGTCGCGTCCCTCATGGGAGCGCCCGATGACCGACTTCGTCGCGATGCCGGGGTTCTCGGCCACCACCTGGTCGACGACGCCGAGCAGTTCGTCGTAGGTGGTGTACCCCGGGTCGGGGCCGGCGAGGGGGACCGGCGGGTCGAACTCCTCGACGCCGTAGCCGAGCCGGCCGATCTCCGCGGCGCCGTCGGGAGTCGCGGTGACCAGGACCGAGTCGTCACCGACCTGGTCGACGGCGGCGCCGGTGGCGGCGATCTCCGTACGGTCCTGGGCGGTGAGCGCGCCGTGGACCTCGTAGAGGTCATAGGCCGGTTCGGCGGCGGCACCCGGGGCCAGGGTGCCCAGGAGCAGGGCGCCGACGGCCGCGGGAACAAGGGTTCTTCGAAGGGGACTGAGGGCCACGATGCCTCCGTGAGCGGGGGTGAGGCGTCGGATACGTGGCGTTATTGCAAAAGAAAGCCATGCGTTCTGTCAATATGGCTAACTTTCTGTCACATGCGTGGCGAACTGACTTGTTTAGCCCTTGGGGCAGGTGAAGCCTGCTCCGCGCTCGCACGCACAGGCGCGCCCCGTGGCCGCATCCGGCCACGGGGAGTCCGGGGCGGATCAGATCCGCTGGAGCAAGGTGTGCCGTGACCTTCGTGGCGGACGGTGGTACCCGGCGGGGAGGCGGACGGCGCCCCCTCCTAACGTGAGGGCGTCCCGAGGGCGCGGCCCTCACACCCCCAGATCCACGGAGCCCCCATGAGCGACCTGTTCGATCCAGTCGGGATCGGCCGGATGCAGCCGCCCAACCGCCTGTTCATGGCACCGATGACCCGCTCGCGCTCCCGCGGCGGCATCCCGGGCGACCTGGTCGCCGAGTACTACGCCCAGCGCGCCTCGGCCGGACTGATCATCACCGAGGGGATCCAGCCCAGCGTCCGCGGCCAGGGCTACACCGACACCCCGGGCCTGCACAGCGCCGAGCAGACCGAGGCGTGGAAGCGCGTCACCGACGCCGTCCACGAGAGAGGGGGCCGTGTCTTCGCGCAGATCATGCACGCGGGCCGGGTGGGCCACCCCGTCCTCTACCCCGACGGCGGCCTGCCGGTCGGCCCCTCCGCCGTCCGCTCGGGCGCGTCCCTGTTCGACGGTGAGAGGAAACTTCCGCACCCGGTGCCGCGCGAGATGACCGCCTCCGACATCGCCGAGGCCCTGGACGACTTCGCCTCCGCCGCACGGAACGCCCTCACCGCCGGATTCGACGGGGTGGAGGTGCACGGCGCCAACGGCTACCTCATCCAGCAGTTCCTCGCCGACGGCAGCAACCGGCGCACCGACGACTACGGCGGCAGCGCCGAGAACAGGGCCCGTTTCGCGGTGGAGGCCGTGGAAGCCGTCGCCGACACCGTCGGCGCCGACCGCACGGGCCTGCGCGTCTCCCCGGGCACCGCCTTCAACGGCATCAGCGAGAGCGACCCCCTGGAGCAGTACCTCGCCCTGCTCGACGGACTGCGGCACCGCTCCCGCGACCTGGCCTACCTGCACCTGACCGAGTCGGGATCGGCCGAGTACACCCAGCGGCTGCGCAAGGAGTGGGCGGGCGCGTTCGTGCTCAACACCGCCTCCGGAACCGACCTCGGCCCCGCCACCGCGGCCCTGGCCGAGGAGCGGGCGGACGCCGTCGCAGTGGCCACGGCCTGGATCGCCAATCCCGACCTTCCCGCCCGGATCCGGGCCGGAGGGCCCTTCAACGCGCCCGACCGGGCCACCTACTACGGCGGCGGCCACCGCGGCTACACCGACTACCCGTACCTGGGGGACTGAGCCCGCGCGACGAGAAATCCCGCCGACGGTACCGGCCCGGCCGCCGGCGCGCCGTGTGGCGCGCCCGGCGGCGGCCTCGGGTGTTGGCCGCACCCTGGGTCCCGTCGGCGGGATCTGCAACAACCCCCCTAGCACTGAAGGGTTCACCGAAATGGTACAGACCTCTGGGGAGTCTCTCGAAATCGAGGTACCTGTAGTGGCGCGGCCGACGGCGCCGCGCCCCGCCGGTCGGGGAACCTCCAGGTCAGGTGACATGCGTCCCACCATGTGGACGTGATGTACCAGGATCTCGTGCCGGTCTGCTAGCGTGATGACCACTATGCTGCGCGAGCTGCTTCTCCTTAGCGGCCGCGGCGGGGGTCGTTAAAAGGTCGGCTCCCTCGCCGCGGGACTTCGGCTTGCCCTGGTCGACCGTGACCACGCGCCAGAACCACCCCGAGGAGCCACCGAGATGGTGCCGCAGCAAAAGCCCAGCCCCATGCCCTCCCACCGCTACGCGCCCTTCGCGCCGGTGGACCTGCCCGACCGCACCTGGCCGACGAAGACCATCACCGAGGCACCGCGCTGGCTGTCCACGGACCTGCGCGACGGCAACCAGGCGCTGATCGAGCCCATGGACCCCGCCCGCAAGCACGAGATGTTCGCGCTGCTGGTCCGCATGGGCTACAAGGAGATCGAGGTCGGCTTCCCCTCCGCCAGCCAGACCGACTTCGACTTCGTCCGGTCGCTGATCGAGGGGGACCTGATCCCCGACGACGTGCAGATCTCGGTGCTGACCCAGGCCCGCGAGGACCTGATCGAGCGCACCGTGCAGAGCCTGGTCGGCGCCAAGCGCGCCACCGTGCACCTGTACAACGCCACCGCGCCCACCTTCCGGCGCGTCGTCTTCCGGGTGGACCGGGAGGCCTGCAAGGGGATCGCCGTCGAGGGCACCCGGCACGTCGTGCGCTTCGCCGAGCAGTACCTGGAGGGAACCGAGTACTTCGGCTACGAGTACTCGCCCGAGATCTTCGTCGACACCGAGCTGGACTTCGCCCTGGAGGTCTGCGAGGCCGTCATGGACGTCTGGCGGCCCGGCCCGGGACGCGAGATCATCCTGAACCTGCCCGCCACCGTCGAGCGCTCCACGCCCAACGTCTACGCCGACCAGATCGAGTGGATGAGCCGCAACCTGTCGCGGCGCGAGCACGTGGTCCTGTCGGTACACCCGCACAACGACCGCGGCACCGGCGTGGCCTCGGCCGAGCTGGCCGTCATGGCCGGGGCCGACCGCGTCGAGGGCTGCCTGTTCGGGCACGGGGAGCGCACCGGCAACGTCTGCCTGGTCACCCTGGGCATGAACCTGTTCAGCCAGGGCGTGGACCCCATGATCGACTTCTCGGGGATCGACGAGATCCGCCGCACCGTCGAGCACTGCACCCAGCTGCCGGTCGCCCCGCGCCACCCCTACGGCGGCGACCTGGTCTACACCGCCTTCTCCGGCTCCCACCAGGACGCCATCAAGAAGGGCTTCGCCGCCCAGGAGGAGCAGGCCGACTGGGACGTGCCCTACCTGCCCATCGACCCCAAGGACGTGGGCCGCAACTACGAGGCGGTCATCCGGGTCAACAGCCAGTCCGGCAAGGGCGGCGTCTCCTACATCATGCAGCGCGACCACGCGCTGGACCTGCCGCGCCGCCTGCAGATCGAGTTCTCCCAGGTCATCCAGAAGTTCACCGACGCCGAGGGCGGCGAGTTCGCAGCCGAGCGCATCTGGGAGATCTTCTCCACGACCTACCTGTCCGACCACGGTCCGGTCGCGGTGCTGGCGCACCGCTCCTCCACCGACGGCGACGGCACGTACCGGATCGAGGCCGACGCCCGGGTCAACGGCGAGATCCGGGAACTGACCGGTACCGGCAACGGTCCGATCTCCGCGTTCTGCGACGCCCTGGCCGACGTGGACGTCAAGGTCCGCGTCATGGACTACGTGGAGCACTCCATGGGCGGGGACGGCGATGCCCGCGCCGCCGCCTACGTGGAGGCCGACATCGACGGCCAGGTGGTGTGGGGCGTGGGTATCCACAGCAGCATCACCACGGCCTCGCTGAAGGCCCTGTGCAGCGCCATCGGCCGCGCCTGACACGGCCTCGCGGCCGGTCCGGCGGCGTACCGGGACCCGGAGCCGCCGCCTCGACGCGGCGGCTCCGGAGCCCGGATCACCATGGGCGGTAGGTCCGTGGCCCCGTGGCGGCGGGATTCTGCGGGCGGTACTTCCGCGGCTTCCCTCTCCTGTTCGGAGCCCGGCCGCCGCACCCTGTCCGCGCACGGGGGGCCGCCTCCCACAGGGGGGCGGCCCCGCCGTGTGTGCGCGCCGGTGCCCGGGTCCTGCTCGGTGGACCCGGTCCTGTGCCGCTGGGGCGGCGGGGGCGCCTGGAGGCTTCGCGGGTGCGCCCGTGGAGGTCGAGGGCGAGGGTTCCCGTGCCTTCGGCGTCCGAGCACGGGGCGGAGCGCAGCCTCAAGGAAGCACGGCCTACTCCCAGCCGAACATCTGGGTCCACGCGTCGCCGGACTCGCCGACGCCGATCGAGACCAGGTCGCAGTTGAGGATGTTCCTGCGGTGCCCGTCGCTGTTCATCCAGGCGTCCATCACCTGCTGGGGGCTGGTCTGCCCCTTGGCGACGTTCTCCGCGCCCCAGGCGTCGTAGCCGTGGCGCCGGGCGCGGTCGCCCGGGCCCTCGCCCTCGGGGTTCTCGTGGCTCATGTAGTCGCGCCGGGCCATGTCCTCGCTGTGCTCCTGCGCGGCGGCGGTCAGCCGCGGGTCCACCGTCAGCGGACCGCACCCGGCCTCGGCGCGCTCGTCGTTGGCCAGGGTCACGACCTGGTCGGCCACCGAGCCGGCGGAGGAGCCGGAAACGCCGCCGTCCCCCTCGCCGCGGCCCCCGTTCCCGTCGCCGCCCGGGCCCTCGCCCCCGTCAGCGCCTCCGGAGCCGTTCCCGTCGCTGCCACCGCCGTCGCCGCCGTCGCTTCCCCCGCCACCGGAGTCCTCCGGAATCGAGGAGGCCGTCACGTCCGCGCTCTGCGGCTCGCTGTCGCCGGAGGGCGTCGGCTCCCGCTCCTGCCCCGGCTCCTCCGGTGCCGTGGTGGGCCGGGCGAAGAAGTCGTCGTCCTCGGACGCCTCGGGCGGGGCCCCGGCGGAGGGGACACCGGTCTGGTCCCCCACCTGGCCGTCCGCCGTGTTCTGGAAGGGGTTGAGGCCCTCGCCCACCCCGCTGACCAGCAGTGCGCCCGCCAGCACCAGGCCGACCGGCACGGCGGCCAGGGAGACCGCGAGTGCCGCCCCGCGGCGCTGACGCCCGCCGCGGGGGGAGCGGTGTCCGGGGGCGCTCATCCTGCGCCTGCCTCGACGACCACGCGCCATGTCGCTCTCCTTGGGATGGGATCGGTCGGGTACCGCGGGAGGGTCGGGGCCTCCCGCGGTGGTGGGAGGCCTCCTCCCACGGCCCGTGCTGTCGGTGCCCGTGGCCACACGGGTTCCCGGTGGCCGGTGTCGGGAGCGCGCGTACGCGCGCGGTGGCGCCGGAGTGCCGCGGGGGAAGGGCGGCGGGCCCGACAAGGGACGCCCTAGCGCGTGAGAGTAGAGCAAATGTCCCGATAAGGGAAACCAAACTGTAATAAACCTGGTCAAGATGGGGTCCACGGGGCGACCGTCCGCGCGGACGGTCCGTGGTATCCGCGACAATGGGGGGGTGAGTCTCTACCGCGACGAGGGTGTCGTCCTGCGCAACCAGAAACTGGGCGAGGCCGACCGCATCATCACCCTCCTGACCCGAAGAACCGGCCTGGTGCGCGCCGTCGGCAAGGGCGTGCGCCGCACCAAGTCCCGCTTCGGTGCCCGGCTGGAACCGTGCACCCACGTCGACCTGCAACTGCACACCGGCCGGACCCTGGACGTCATCACGCAGGCCGAGACGCTGCGCTCCTACGGCAAGGCGGTCGTGACCGACTACTCCCGCTACACCGCCGCGACCGCGATGCTGGAGACCGCCGAGAAGGTCGTCTCCGTGGAGAAGGACCCGGCACTGCGCCAGTTCCTCCTGCTCATCGGCGCACTGCGTACCCTGGGGGAGGGCGGCCACGACTCCCGGCTGGTCCTGGACGCCTACCTGCTCCGCTCGCTCGCCGTCGCCGGATACGCTCCGTCGCTGGACGAGTGCGCCCGTTGCGGCAGCAGGGGAGAGCACCGCGCGTTCGCGGTCCACGCCGGCGGTATGGTCTGCTCCGTGTGCCGTCCCCACGGCTCCGTGCACCCTTCCCCGGACACGCTCCGACTGATGTCGGCCCTGCTCGGAGGAGACTGGGACGGCGCGGACGCCAGCGAGGGCAGGCACCGCTCCGAGTGCAGCGGGTTGGTCGCGGCCTACCTGCAGTGGCACCTGGAGAACGGAATCCGATCACTGCGCCACGTGGAGCGTTCTTGAGTCTGTTCAGCTTCGACAAACGGCGGGAGTACACCGCGCCCGTCCCGCACCCCAGCGGCGCGCGTCCCCCCGAACTGCCCGCCGCCCTGGTGCCCCGGCACGTGGCGGTGGTCATGGACGGCAACGGCCGCTGGGCCAAGGACCGCGGGCTGGCGCGCACCGAGGGGCACAAGGCCGGTGAGTCCTCGCTCTTCGACGTGATCGAGGGCGCCCTGGAGATGGGCATCCCCAACCTGTCCGCCTACGCCTTCTCCACCGAGAACTGGAAGCGCTCCCCGGACGAGGTGCGCTTCCTGCTGGGCTTCAACCGCGACACCATCCGCAGGCGCCGTGACGCCCTGCACGCGCGCGGAGTCCGCGTCAAGTGGGCCGGGCGCCCGGGACGGCTGTGGAAGAGCGTCATCAGGGAGCTCCAGGACGCCGAGGAGATGACGAGGGACAACACCGGGCTCACCCTCCAGTTCTGCGTGAACTACGGCGGTCAGGCCGAGATCGTCGACGCCGCGCGCGAGATGGCCCGCAAGGCCGCGGCGGGACTGCTCTCCCCGGACAAGATCACCGAGGACACCCTCTCCCAGCACCTGTACGCCCCCGACGTCCCGCCCGTGGACCTGTTCGTGCGCTCCTCCGGTGAGCAGCGCACGTCCAACTTCCTCCTCTGGCAGTCCGCCTACGCCGAGTTCGTGTTCCTGGACACGCTCTGGCCCGACTTCGACCGCCGCGACCTGTGGCGGGCCTGTGAGATCTACGCGAGCAGGGACCGCCGCTACGGCGGCGCCGTGCCCAACCCCGTACCGGAGGAGAAGAAGTGAAGTCAGCGCAGGACGGCTCGGTGCTCAGGCCGGGGATGTCGCTCGTGTCGGTGGGGGACAGCTTCACCGAGGGCGTGGGCGACCCCTACCCGGGCCCGGGGGCGGAGTTCCGCGGGTGGGCGGACCGGCTGGCCGAGCACCTGGCGGACCACCTGGGTGAGATCCGGTACGCGAACCTGGCGGTGCGCGGCAAGCTGATGCGCCAGATCGTCACCGACCAGATCCCGCCCGCCCTGGCGATGTCCCCCGACCTGGTCACCCTGAGCGCGGGCGGCAACGACCTGCTGCGCCCGGGCGGCGACCCCGAGCGGATGGCCCGGGTCCTGGACCACACGGTCGGGCGCCTGCGGGACGCGGGGAGCCAGGTCGTCCTGTTCACCGGCGTCAACGTCACCACGGGCTACATGCGCGGCACCATCGGCCTGTTCGCGCGCTACTACATGCACGTGCGCGCCGTCGCCGACAAGCACGGCTGCTTCCTGGTGGACCAGTGGCCGATGAAGGCGCTCACCGACGCCCGCGCCTGGGACGCGGACCGGCTGCACATGTCCCCGGAGGGGCACCGGCGCCTGGCCCTGCGCGTGGCCGAGGTGCTGGGCGTGCCGGTGACGGAGCGCTGGGACGAGCCGTGGCCCGCGCTGGAGCCGGTCCGCTGGTCCCGGGCGCGCCGGGACGACCTGACCTGGGTGAAGGAGTCGCTCGGTCCGTGGATCGGGCGCCGCCTGACGGGGCGCTCCTCCGGGGACGCGGTCACGGCCAAGTACCCGGAACTGACCCGGATCACCAAGGACCGCTGACCGCCCCGGTGTGACGTGGCACCCAAAAACCGGAGAAGCGTCAACCTACTGTCGCGTAACCCGGGCACGGGGTTGCATCATCGTTCACCATGATCGGTTTTGGGACGGACGCGGCGCAGCAGGACATCATCTCCTACGTCGCCCTCGGTGACAGCTTCACCGAGGGTATGAGCGACCCCTACCCGGACAGCGACAGCGTGCCCAACGGCCGCTACCGGGGCTGGGCCGACCGGGTGGCCGAGCACCTCGCGGACCACGTCGCCGAGGTGCGCTACGCCAACCTGGCCGTGCGCGGGAAGCTCATCGACCAGGTCATCGCGGAGCAGGTCCCCCGGGCCGTCGAGCTCGCACCGGACCTGATCACGCTGTGCGCGGGCGGCAACGACATCATCCGACCCGGTTCCGACCCCGACTCCGTGGCCGTGGCCTTCGCCGGAGCCGTGGAGGAGCTGAGCCGGACCGGGGCGCGCATCGTCGTCTTCACCGGGTTCGACACCAACTGGCAGCCGGTGATGCGCCACATGCGCGGCAGGATCGCCACCTACAACATGCACCTGCGGGCCATCGCCGACCGCTACGGCTGCGAGGTGGTCGACGTGTGGAGCATGCGGATCCTCGACGACGCCCGCGCCTGGAGCGGGGACCGCCTGCACCTGTCCTCGGAGGGGCACCGCCGTATGGCCCTGCGCGTGTGCGAGGTGCTCGGGGTGCCGGCGGAGGGCGACTGGAAGGAGCCCTGGCCGGTGGCGGAGCCCCGCCACTGGCGGGCCGCGCGCCAGGAGGACCTGTACTGGGCCCGTGAGTTCCTGGTGCCGTGGATCGGCCGCCGCCTCACCGGCCGTTCCTCGGGAGACAACGTGCGTCCCAAGCGTCCCAGCCTGGAGCCGCTGCGCCTGCACCGCGAATAGCACCGCGGCCGGGGCCCACCCGGTGATCCCCGCCCTCGGCGGCACCCTCGACCGCCGACAGTGCCCCTGGGAGCGGGACCGTCGCCGTCGGGCGCGTCGCCGGGGGAGCCGGCCCCGGCGGCCGGTACGCCTAGGAGCAGCCGGTGCAGGTGCCGAAGACCTCGACGGTGTGCGTCACGCCGGTGAAGCCGTGCTTGGCTCCCATCTCGGCGGCCCACCTCTCCACGGTCGGGCCCTCGATCTCCACGGCGGTCGCGCACACCCGGCACACGATGTGGTGGTGGTGGCTCTCGGTGTCGCACGCCCGGTAGACGGCCTCGCCGTCGTCGGTGCGCAGCACGTCCACCTCACCGGAGTCGCTCAGTGCCTGAAGCGCCCGGTAGACGGTGGTCAGTCCGATCTTGGAACCCTCGGCACGCAGGTCCGCGTACAGGTCCTGGGCACTGCGGAAGCCGGAGTACCCGCTCAGAGCCTGGCGTACCGCTTCGCGTCGTGTACTCATGTCACACCCTCCCCCGATCAGTCTGGGGCATCGTACCGGCCACACCGTCCCCGACGGGCTGGTGGGTGGCCGGGGGCCGGCGCCCGGAGAGGCGCCGCATCGCGCCGCCGACCGCCACCGACACACAGAAGACGGCCAGGGCCAGCACGACGATCGTCGCGCCCGGCGAGAGCTCGGCGTAGAAGGACGTGGTCAGGCCGCCGACCGAGGACAGCAGCCCGATCACCACGGCCAGGAGCATCGTCACCCGGAAGCTCTTGGTGAGCTGCTGGGCCGCGGCGACCGGGACGATCATCAGGGCGCTCACCATGAGCACGCCCACCACCCGCATCGCGATCACCACCGTCAGCGCGGCGGTCACCGCCAACAGCACGCTCAGGAAGCGCACCGGCAGCCCGTGGGCCCGCGCCACCTCCTCGTCCTGGCACAGCACGAACAGCTCGCGGCCGAACACCGCCACCACCGCGGCCACCCCGGCGGCGAGTACGCCCACCACCCACAGGTCGGACTCCTCCACCGTGCTCACCGAGCCGAACAGGTAGGAGACCAGTGTGGCGCTGCTCGCCCCGGGTGTGAGGCCGATGAGCAGCACGCCGCCCGCGATGCCGCCGTAGAACAGCAGCGCCAGGGCCACGTCCCCGCTGGTGCGGGTGCGCACACGCACCAGTTCGATGAGGACGGCGCCCAGCGTGGCCACCACGGCCGCGGTGAGCACGGGGGAGGTGCTGGTGAGCAGGCCCAGCGCCACCCCGGTCAGGGCGACGTGGCCGATCCCGTCGCCCAGCAGGGCCAGGCGCCTCTGGACGAGGTAGGTGCCGATGACCGGGGTCACCAGGCCCACGAGCACGGCCGCGAGCAGCGCGCGCCGCATGAACTCGTAGTCGAGCAGCTCAGTCACGGCCGGGTACCTCGAGTCGGATCATCTCCGAGGCCGTGGTGGTGTCCACGGACTCGGGAGCGTTGGGGTCGGGATGCGGGTGCTGGTGCTCGTGGCCCGGGCGCGCGCACTCACCTGTGGGCTCGGGCGCGGCACCGTCGTGCGCGACCCGTCCGGACTCCAGGACCACGGCGCGTTCGATGACGTCCTCCAGCGGGCCCAGCTCGTGCAGGACCAGCACCACGGTGGAGCCGCGCTCGCGCAGGCGGGCGATGGTGCGGGCCAGCGCCCGCTGGTTCTCCGCGTCCACGCCGGCCATGGGCTCGTCCATGACGAAGGTGTCGGGCCGCCCGGCCAGCGCGCGGGCGATGAGTACGCGCTGCTGCTGCCCGCCGGACAGCTCGCGCACCGAGTCGCGGCCGCGGTCGGCCAGGTCCACGGTCTCCAGCGCCTCGTCGACGGCGGTCCGGTCGGCGCGGGTGGACAGGGACAGGCGGCGGCGCGAGGCGACCTGTCCGGAGGCGACGATCTCGCGGACGGTGGCGGGAACGGCGCCCCCGGCGGTGATCCGCTGGGGTACGTAGCCGATCCGGTGCCAGGCGCGGAACCGCCGCAGCGGGGCGCCGTGCACGAGGACCTGGCCGGAGGTGAGGGGCACGATGCCCAGCATCGCGCGCATCAGGGTCGACTTGCCCGAGCCGTTGGGGCCCAGGACCGCCATGGTCTGGCCCGCGGGTACGCCGACGTTCACACCGTCGAGTACGGAGACTCCGTCGTAGGCCACACGTGCGTCGACGATCTGGAAGGAGGGAGGTACGTCGGCCTCGACGTCCGTGAACTGGTCAGACACCGTTCCATTATCACGAAAACGAAAACGGTTGTCAAAGTATGACGGATGAGCGGCAGAACGGGATCAGTAGCCCAGGAGGCGTGCCGCCGCGAGCACCAGCACGACCACCACCATGAGTACGCGGGGCATCCTCTGCTGCGCGGCCAGGGAGGGCCAGGTCAGGAACGCCAGCCACACCAGGAACACCGCGACCAGGAGCAGGCACAGCGCCCCGACCAGGCCGGGTGCCATCAGCCCCGCGACGAACAGGGCGCCCAGCACCAGCGGCGCCAGCCACCGCGGCCGCTGGTGCAGCCACACCAGCGGCACCGCGCTGCGCTCCTCCACCGACCTGCGCAGCCTTCCCGCCCCCTCGGTCCTGGGGCCGGGGGCGCCTCCCCCCGGGAGGGGGCGTCCCCGGTCCTGCCGCCGCTTCTCGTCACCGTGCTCGGGAGGGGCCATCGTCCGTATCCGCTTCTGGTCCTGTGCCGCCGCCGGGCGCACCCGTCGGCCGGACGCGCCCACCTCAGGCGATGGGCGGCGGGTCCGCCGGGGCCTGTGGTACTTGTTCTCCTGAACCCTAGTGCAGGCTCCCGACGCGTCGCCTGGCGACGGCGCGGTCCCTTGCGCCGCGCGTCCCCCCTTTTCGTACGGTGGAGGAACCAGCGGGTTCCACGCACCTGGGGTAACAAAGAAATCACTTTAAGCTGGCATCTGTCCCGCGAACGCGGGAGCCACTTATGGTTACCCGGATATTGCTCACAGTAGTCAATCTCTCGGAGGAAGTCGGCTTCCGTGCCCCAAGCCACTGTTGCCGTGACGTTCGACGTCACGGAGCCACACCTGCAGAACTGCCTCGACTCCCTGGCCCGCCAACGCGGCGGTGGCCGGGACGGGGCCCGAGCGCCCGGATCCGCGGCGCCCGTCGAAGTCGTCCTCGTCCCGGTCCTCGGGGCCGCCGGCCGCGCCGAGGAGGGCGGCCAGGAGGAGGGCGACCAGGGAGACGAGGCCGTCGAGTCCGCGCGTGAGGACGCACGCGCCGTCGCCGCCGCGTTCGCCGAGTCCCCGCCCCCCGGCCTCACGGTGACCCTCCTGGCCGGCGGGCCCGCTCCCGACCGGCCCGCCGCGCGCGCACGCGCCACCGCCGCCACCAGCGGCACCCATCTGCTCTTCCTGGAGGGATCCGACGCCCTCACCAGCTACTCCCTGGACTACCTCCTGCACAGCGCCGCCGACACCCACTCGGACCTGGTGGCCGGCAACGTGTACAAGTTCGACGAGCTGGGCGCCTCCCCCTCCAAGGCGCACCGCAAGTACTGCAACAAGCACCGCGTGGCCGAGGACCCCCGCGACCTCCCCGCCCTGGTCGCCGACGGCACCCTCGGCAACAAGCTCTGGCGCAGGGGGTTCTGGGAGTCCCTGGCCGACCACTCCCTCGACCCCGAGGACGCCGACCTCGGCCTGCGCCGGGCCCTCCTGTCCGCCCGCACCGCCGACGTCCTGCCCGCACCCGTCCTGCTCAGGCGCAAGCGCGAGGACGCGTCGGTCCCCCTGGACAAGGCCGTCCTGACCCGCCGCATCACCGCCATGGGCGAGCTCGCCGCCGGCCTGCCCGGGGCCGACCGCGACCTGTGGGACCGCCTCCTCCTCCGGGGCGAGCTCCACCAGATCCTCCTGCGCCTGGACGAGGCCGACGAGGAGGCCCGTGCGGTCGCCGTCGACCTGCTCAACGGCTACCTCGACCACGTGCCCGCGCGGCTCCTGCACGGCCTCAACGTCCTCGACCGCCTCCTGTACCACCTGGTGCGCAAGCGGCGCGTCTCCGACGTCCTGGAGGTCGCGGTCTTCGCCAAGAGCGTCGAGATCAAGAAGGCCCCCGTCGTGCGGCGCGGTCTGGGCTACTACGTCCGCTACCCCTTCTTCGAGTCCGAGGACCCCGCCAGGGCCGTGCCACGCGAGGTGTACCGGCTGAACGAGGAGATCCGGGTCCGCCAGAAGACCGAGGAGATCCACTGGAGCCGCGGCCGCCTGCACGTCAGCGGCCGGATCGGTATCCGCCACCTGCGCGCCCGCCGGCGCTGGCAGCAGCACGTGGTGGCCTTCGCCGTCAACACCGCCACCCACCGCAGGGTCCGCGTGCCCGTGCGCGTCCGGCTCGCCGCCGAGTACCGGCTGCCCGACGTCGCCGACGCCGCCCGCCACGACTACGGCGGCTTCACCGCCGTCCTCGACCCGAACAGGCTGCGCACCTCCGGCTCCTGGGAACCCGGCGACTGGAAACTGGAGCTGGTCGTCCTCAACCGGGGGATCACCCGGCGCAGGTTCGTCTCCGGCCCCGTTCCCGGACCGCCCGAGCGGCCCGGCTACCACCAGGTGGCCGAGGACGTGTGGGTGCGGCCGCACTGGAACAGGGACCGCCAACTGGTGGTCAGCGTCGAACCGACCCGCGTCCGCGTCACCGGCCACCGCTTCGACACCCGGACCAGGGAACTGGAGCTGGAGGGCGAACTGGTGTCCGCGCCCGCCGCCCGGGACGCCGAGCTGCGCCTGACGCGGCGCCCCGGCACCGCCGAGCTCACGTACCCGGTCTTCGTCCACGACGGCCGCTTCATCGTACGCATGCACGCCGAGGAGCTCCTCGCCCGCAGCGTCACCGAGTGCGGCGGGGTGATCCGCCAGGAGGAGTGGGACGTCCACCTGGCCACCCCGCGGGAGCGGGGTGTTCCGCTGGTCCTGCCCGACGAGGTGGCCACCGCCGCCTACGCGGACGAGGGCATCCGGCGGGAGCTGGCCGTGCAGCGCACGGCGACCGGCCACCTGAAGCTGCGCGCCGGGCACGCCCGCCCCACGGTCGACCGGGCCCGCTGGCAGGGGCGCGACCTGGTCCTGGAGGGCGAGTTCCTCGACCGCGCCGAGCTGCGCCTGGTCGCCAGGGCGCGCGGCCGCGACGAGGAGCACTCCCTGGCGGTGGAGCGCTCCGGCCACCGCTTCACGGCCCGCTTCTCCCCGGCCGACGTCGCCACCCTGTCGGGCACCCTGTCCCTGCCCGCGGGTACCTACCAGCTGTGGGGCCGGGTCAGCGACCCCGCGGCCGAGAGCGGATCGACGGACGTGGGCGTGGAGTTCTCCGACGCGCTCATCCCCGACCTACCGCTGGAGACGCGGACCAGGGAGCGCGCCTACGTCCTCTCCTACCAGGGGAGCGGCATCCCCGTGCTCCAGGTCGGCAGCGACCTGCGCCCCTCCGAGCGGGGCGCCTTCGCCCAGCGCGCGCTGCGCGAGCACCACTACCCGGCCCAGCGCCGGGAGCCCGTCACCGAGGGGATCCTCTTCGACACCTACACCGGGCGCCAGTACTCCGACAGCCCGCAGAGCGTCTACGCGGAGCTGCGCGGGCGGGAGCGCTGGGCGGACTACCCGATGTCGTGGCTGGTCGCCGACGGCCAGGTGCGCCTGCCCGACGACCTCGTCCCGGTGCGCCACCGGGGCCGGGAGTACTACGAGGCCCTGGCGCGCAGCCGCTACCTGGTCACCAACTCCCGCCAGCCCGCGTGGTTCCACCGGCGCCCCGACCAGGTGGTCGTGCAGACCTGGCACGGCTCGATGCTCAAGCGGATCGGCTTCGACGTGGAGAACATCCGCGGCAAGTCGCGCGACTACTTCGACAAGCTCGCCTGGGAGACCGCCCAGTGGGACTACCTGGTCTCACCGAGCCCCTGGGCGACCCCGATCCTGCGCCGCGCCTTCCGCTTCGAGGGCGAGATCCTGGAGACCGGCTACCCGCGCAACGACGTCTTCTTCTCACCGGACCGGGACGCGATCGCCGAGCGCACCCGCAGGCGGCTCGGCCTGCCCGAGGGCAAGAAGGTGGTGCTGTACGCGCCGACCTGGCGCGACGACAAGTACTACACGCGCGGCAAGCACAAGCTCGACCTGCACCTGGACCTGCGCCGGATGCACGACAAGCTCGGCGAGGACCACGTGCTGCTCGTGCGCCGGCACCCCCGGGTGGTGGACAGCGTGCCGATCGTGGGGGAGGGCTTCGTCCACGACGTGTCCCTGTACCCGGAGATCATGGAGCTGTTCCTGATCACCGACGTGCTCGTCACGGACTACTCGTCGATGATGTTCGACTTCGCCAACACCGGCCGCCCGATGCTCTTCTTCACCTACGACCTGGAGAGCTACCGGGACAACCTGCGCGGTTTCTACTTCGACTTCGAGGAGACCGCGCCGGGGCCGCTGCTGACCGAGTCCGACGAGGTCGTCGACGCCCTGCTGAACATCGACGAGGTGGCCGCCCGCAGTGAGGCCTCCTACCGGGCCTTCGTCGAGCAGTTCTGCCCGCTCGACGACGGGCACGCGGCGGCGCGCGTCGTCGACCGGGTCTTCGGCCGGGACTGACACGGAGCACCGCGGCGCGGACGCCCGGAGACGACCCCTCTCCGGAACGTCCGCGCGTGGGGTCGGGGCCTACGACAGGTTCGGGTCCCGGTGGGTGACGCGGCCGTCGAGCACGGTCAGTACGACGGGCAGGCCGGGCAGGTCGGTGTCGGAGGTGGTGAGCGGGTCGTCCGCGAAGACGGTGAGGTCGGCGCGCCGGCCGACGCCGATACGTCCGGCGACCCGCTCCTCGCCCGCCGCGTGGGCGGGGTTGACGGTCATGGCCTGGAGGGCCTCCAACGCGGTGAGGGCCTGCTCCGGGCCGTGCGGGGGCTGGGACGGGTCGCGGCTGGGACGGCGGTGGCGGGCGCCGGCCATGACCCCCAGCGGGGCGTACGGGGCGATGGGCCAGTCGGAGCCCAGGACGACGGTGGCGCCCGAGTCCCACAGGTCGCGGCAGCGCCAGGCGCGGGAGGCCCGCTCCTCGCCGAGGCGGCGGGACCAGTTGTCGGTGTGGTCGGCGCGCGTGTAGTCACAGCAGTGGGTGGGCTGCATGGAGGCGATGACCCCCACCTCCGCGAAACGGCGCAGGGTGTCGTCGGGCACGGTCTCGATGTGCTCGACGCGGTGCCTGAGGCCCCCGCCGCCCTGCGCCCGCGCCTTCTCGACGGAGTCGAGCACGTGCCGTACGGCCGCGTCGCCGATGGCGTGCGTGGCGGTGGGGACACCGGCCCGGTGCAGTTCGGCGACGGTGCGCGTGTAGTCCTCGGGATCGGGCCAGAAGGCGTGGGTGGACCTCCCGTGCCGGTCCGGTCGCTCCAGCCACGCGGTGCCGTTGTCGATGGTGCCGTCCATGAAGAGCTTCACGCCCTCGGTCCGCCAGAGCCGGCCGGCGGTCCCCTGCTGCTCGATGAGCGCACGCAGCCCGTCCGAGCCGGTGTCCGGCTGGCACCAGGGGGCGACGCGCAGCCGCAGCGGCAGTTCCCCGGCGGCGTCGAGTTCGGCGTAGAGGGAGAGGCTGTCGCCGTTGGCGTCCATGGCGTGTCCGCCGGTGAGCCCGGACGCGGCCATCCTCCGCAGGGCGGTGGCGAGGCGCTCACGCCGCTTGGCGGCGGTGGGCCTGGGGGCCGCGCGCTCGACGAGCTCGCAGGCCGCGTCCTCCAGCAGCAGACCGGTCGGACGCCCCCGGTCGTCGCACACGACCTCGGCCGCCTGGTCGAAGCGGCGGGGACCGTCGACGCCCGCGAGTTCGAGGGCGCGGGCGCTGGCGATCATCGAGTGCGCGTCGAAGAGCTGGAGGAGGGCCGGGACGCCGTCGAGCACCGGAGCGAGGGCGTCGGCCGATACGGGTCGGTCGCCGAACACGTTCGGGTCCAGGCCCCAGCCGTGCAGCCACGCGCCGGGGGGCAGTGAGCGCGCCTCGCGGGCCAGGGCCCCGCGCACGCCGTCGAGGCCGGTGTGGCCGGACAGGTCCAGGCCCTGGGTGAGCTCGGCGCCCGACACCGGGTGGAGGTGGCCGTCGACGAGGCCCGGCGTCACCACGGCTCCCCCGAGGTCGACCACCGTCGTCGAGGAGTCGGCGAGCGCGCGGATCCGGCGGTCGTCGCCCAGCGCGGAGATCCGTCCCTCGGAGACGGCCAGGGCGGTGTCCGGCAGCGGCCCTCCGGTGACCGGGTCGAGCAGGCGGGCGGACAGCAGGACGAGGCTGGTGGGCACTACGGCTCCTCGTGGTCGGTTCGTCGGGGTCGGTCGGCGGTGGTGCCGGCGCCGTCGTCGGAGCCGGGGACGGGCCGGGCGCCGCTTCGGCCGTCCTCCAGCGCGGCCGCGTGGCGCAGAAGGGCGCCGCCGTCCAGGCCGAGTTCGCGTTCGGCGGTGGTGACGGCCATGTGCCTGACCGTTTCGGGGCGGTCGCCGTCGTCGGTGTTGGCGTGTGCGCCGAGACCGTCGACGACCACCAGGATCCGGACGGCCGCCACACGCGGATCGTCGGTGCGGAAGGCGCCGCCGTCGACGCCGTCGCGGATGAGGCCCTCCAGGCGTTCGCGCCACATGGCCTCCTGGCGTTCGACCCTGCCGCGCAGGACGGGGCGGTAGCGACTGAGGTGGCGGGCGTTGAGCCAGAGCCGACTGATGTCGTCGTAGGGCTCTCCCATCGCGAGCGCGAAGAACCGCGCGAGGTGGTGCGTGGGCGTCCCGTCGCTTCTGTCCCTCGGAATGAGCGTGTCGAGTTCTCCTGCGGCCGCGCTGCCGAAGGCCTCTGCCACGAGGTCCTCGACGGCGGGGAAGTAGTGGCTGACGAGGCCGGGCCGTACGCCGAGCCGCTCACCGATCCGGCGCAGGGTGATGCATTCGAGCCCCTCGGCCAAGGCGACGGCGGCGGCCTCGCCGACGATCTCCGCGCGCCGGTCCGCCGGTGACTTGCGGATTCGTTTCCTCTGGACGCTTGACGACATGTCCACGATGCTATTGAGTGTGTGACCAATAAGCAAGCGGGCGGTGGGCACCGTCACAGCGGACCGGAGGATTCCATGGCATCCACGCATCCCCCCTCTGGCGGAGGAGCCGCCGACACCTCCCCGGCGTCCAACAGGGCCGGCCGGGTCGAGGCCCACGGAATCGACCACATCCCCGACGGCGAACGGCAGGGGAGACCGCGGGAGCTCTTCGCGGTCTGGGCCGCGGCCAACGTCAACTACCTGGGCCTGGTCGTCGGCGGCGTCCTGATCCTCATGGGCCTCTCCCTGTGGCAGGCCCTGCTGGTGTGCGTGGTGGGAAACCTGTTCTGGGTGCTGGTGGGGATCCTGGCCGTGTCCGGCCCCGCGTCGGGAACGCCCAGCGAGGTGGTCATGCGGGCCATGTTCGGCGTCCGCGGCAACCGGGTGAACATCGCCGTCACCGGCTGGGCGCTCTGTATCTGCTACATCGCCCTGAACCTGGCCGCGGCCGCGGTCGCCGGCTTCTCCCTCGTCGAGAAGGCGGGTGTCGAGGCGAACACCGGTGTGCGGGCCGCCGTGATCGTGGTCATCTCCGCCATCACCCTGGCCATCAGCGTCTACGGCCACGCCACGATCGTGAAGCTCTACCTCCCGATCACCCTGCTCCTCACCGGGGCCTTCGCGATCATCGGCTTCGAGGTGCTGCGGCGCGCACGGTGGGACTACACGCCGGCCGAACCGCTCGAGGGCACCGCCCTGTGGGCGGCCCTGCTCATCGGCGTCACCCTCATCGCCTCGGGCCCGCTGTCGTACACCAACAGCGCGGACTTCTCCCGCTACCTGAGGCGCACGACCTCCCCGGCGGCCGTGGCCGGCTGGACGACGCTCGGAGGCTTCCTCCCCGGCGTCGTGGTCACCTTCCTCGGCTCGCTCGCCGCCACCGCGATCGACATGGCCGAGCCGCAGGCCGCCCTCGAGTCGATCCTGCCCGGCTGGTTCGTGCCCGTCTTCCCGTTCGTGCTCATCCTGAGCACGATCGCGATCAACGCGATGTCGGCCTACAGTTCCGGCCTGGCCCTTCAAGCCATGGGCGTCAGGATCCGCAGGTCCCTCAGCGTCATCGTCGACGGGGTCCTCGCCGCGGCCCTGACCACGTACGCGTTGTTCGTGTCGAACTTCCTCGACTCGGTCAGCAACATGCTCCAGCTCACCGTCGTCCTGCTCGGCCCCAGCACGGCGATCTACGCCACCGACATCCTGCTGCGCCGCAACCGCTACGACGGCCCGGGCCTCACCGACACGACCGAGGAGGGGCCGTACTGGTACTCCTCCGGCGTCAACTGGGCGGGGTTCGCCGCTCTGGTCGCCGGCACCGCCGCGGCCACCCTGTGCGTGGACACCCTGCCGTACACGGGGCCGGTCGCCCGCGCGATCGGACTGGACCTGTCCCTGCCCGTCGGGATGACCCTCGCGGCGGTCGTCTACGCCCTCACGGCGCGCTCGTACAAGGCCCCGGGCACGAGGGCTCCGGAGGCCCCGAAGACCTCCGTGAATCCGGGAGCCCCCCGAGCTCCGAGGGCTCCGGAGGCCGACGCCGAGAACGCCGTGTGACCCGGGATGGGCCACAATGAACCCGTGATCGTCATCACCCGCTACTCCGTGCCCGAGGCCGACACCGCGGCCTTCCAGACCGACGCCGCCGCCGCGGTCGACGTGCTCTCCCGCCGCCCCGGCTTCCGGGGCCACTGGGTGGGCCGCGCCGCCGACGACCCCTGCCTGTGGACCGTGGTCACCGAGTGGGACGGCGCCGGGTTCTACCGCCGGGCCCTGTCCGACTTCGACGTCAAGGTCAACGCCGTGCCGCTGCTCTCACGCGCCATCGACGAACCCACCGCGTTCGAGGTCATGGCCGGTGGCGGCGCCCCGGCCTGAACCGTCCGGGCCCCGTGGGCAGGGAAAAGCGTGTGTTCGCGGTTGTCGTGTGCCCTAGCCTGGGTGGACGCGGTCGTCCGCCGTTGCCGCTCCCGGGTTTCGGCGCACGTTCACCGCCCACACGACAACCGATGTATCGCTAACCGCGATCCACCGACACCCAGCCGGATGGAGAGTCACCCATGGCCGCCAAGTCAGAGGCAATGGACGCACTGGTCAACCTCGCCAAACGCCGGGGTCTGGTCTACCCCTCCAGTGAGATCTACGGAGGTCTGCGCGCCGCCTGGGACTACGGCCCCCTCGGCGTCGAGCTCAAGAACAACGTCAAGCGCCAGTGGTGGCGCGCCATGGTGCAGGAGCGCGAGGAGATCGTCGGCCTGGACTCCAGTGTCATCCTGGCCCGTGAGGTCTGGGAGGCCTCCGGCCACGTGAACGCGTTCGTCGACCCCCTCACCGAGTGCCAGTCCTGCCACAAGCGCTTCCGCGCGGACCACCTCATCGAGGCCTACGAGGCCAAGCACGGCCACGAGCCCGCCGAGGGCCTGTCCGCGATCGCCTGCTCCAACTGCGGCGCCAAGGACTCCTTCACCGAGCCGCGTATGTTCAACGGCCTGCTGCGCACCTACCTGGGCCCCGTCCAGGACGAGAAGGGCCTGGCCTACCTGCGCCCGGAGACCGCCCAGGGCATCTTCGTCAACTACAAGAACGTCGAACAGAGCGCCCGCCGCAAGGTGCCCTTCGGCATCGGCCAGATCGGCAAGTCGTTCCGCAACGAGATCACCCCGGGCAACTTCATCTTCCGCACCCGCGAGTTCGAGCAGATGGAGATGGAGTTCTTCGTCAAGCCCGGCAGTGACGAGGAGTGGCACCAGTACTGGATCGACGCCCGCCACCAGTGGTACCTCGACCTGGGCATCGCCAAGGACAACCTGCGCCTGTACGAGCACCCGCAGGAGAAGCTGTCCCACTACTCCAAGCGCACCGTCGACATCGAGTACCGCTTCAACTTCCAGGGCTCGGAGTGGGGTGAGCTGGAGGGCGTCGCCAACCGCACCGACTACGACCTCAGGACGCACTCCGAGGCCTCCGGCGCGGACCTGTCCTACTTCGACCAGGAGAACAACGAGCGCTACATCCCCTACGTCATCGAGCCCGCGGCCGGTGTCGACCGGGCGGTGCTCACGTTCATGCTGGACGCCTACAACGTGGACGAGGCCCCCAACGCCAAGGGCAAGCTGGAGAAGCGCGCCGTCATGCGCCTGGACCCGCGCCTGTCCCCGGTCAAGGTCGCGGTGCTGCCGCTGTCGCGCAACACCGACCTGTCGCCCAAGGCGCGCGACCTGGCCGCCCGGCTGCGCAGGCGCTGGAACGTGGAGTTCGACGACGCCGGCGCGATCGGCCGCCGCTACCGCCGCCAGGACGAGATCGGTACCCCGTTCTGCGTGACGGTGGACTTCGACACCCTGGAGGACGACGCGGTGACCGTGCGCGAGCGCGACACCATGTCCCAGGAGCGTGTGTCCCTGGACCGGGTGGAGACCTACCTCTTCGAGCGCCTGCCCGGCTGCTAGGACCCGAGCCGCAGCTGTGCCGACGGCGCCCGCCGTCCCCAGGGACGGCGGGCGCCGTCGTGTGTTCCGGAGGAGGTGAGACGGCCGGACCCGGGGGGATGGGGGTCTCCGGCCGCCTCCTCGGCTCCCTCGGCCGCACACGGCTGAGGGTTCCTGGGTCTCAACCTAGTGGTAGGGCCTGTGCGGTACCTGGCTGTTTGATGCGGATTGTCCTACCGCGTAAGTGAATCGTGACGACGAATTCCTCGTCCGGTTCGTAGCCGCTCACCCTCATGGCCACGGCGGGGGAGGCCTGCCCCGACACCTCGCACCGCGATGTATAGCTCTGCTAGGGTAATGACCCCTAGCGGAACTAGGTATGGGAAGTACACGTGCACATCGACAAGGACCTGGTCGCGGCGTCGGCCACACCGCTCGTCCTGGGCATCCTGGCCGAGGGCGAGTCCTACGGCTACGCCATCGTCAAACGCGTCAACGAGCTCTCCGGCGGACGGATGCAGTGGACGGACGGGATGCTCTACCCCCTGTTGCACCGCCTCGAGCGCAACGGCTACGTCCGGGCGTCCTGGGGTACGTCCGACGCGGGCCGCCGCCGCAAGCACTACGCGATCACGGAGGCGGGGCTGGAGACGCTGGCCGAACGGCAGAAGCAGTGGAGCGTCGTCGCAGACGCGCTCAAGCAGGTGTGGTGGGCCACATCGCACCCCCCGGTCCCCGGGAGCGCCGCGGCGGGAGGGATCGCCTGATGAGCGACGCCGCACGAGGGGACGTACTGGAGGACCAGATCGATCAGTGGCGCGGCTTCGTGAGCCGCCGCCGCGCCATCTCTCCGGCGGACGTCGAGGAGATGGAGGACCACCTGCGCGAACGGATAGCCGACCTGGGGGCGAACGGCCTCGACGCCGAGGAGGCCTTCCTCGTCGCGGTCAAGCGCATGGGCAACCTGGACGAGGTGTCGCGGGAGTTCGCGCGCGAGCACTCCCACCGGCTCTGGAAACAGCTGGTCCTCGTCCCCGAGGCCGAGGACGGCGCGGGCGGCCTCTCGCGCTGGCGCGAGCTCGGTGTGGTGCTCGCGTGCGCGCTCGGCGCGGGCCTGGCGGTCAAACTCCTGTTCACGTCGGTCGACGGTGAGATCGCGCAGATCCGCAACGTCGCCTTCGTGGTGCTCCCGTTCCTCGCGGGGTGGTTCGCCTGGAAACGGCGCGTCACCTGGCGCACGTGCGCGGCGGTGGCCGCCGTCGCGGCGGTACCGGCCCTGGCGGTGAACCTCTACCCGTTCGAGGCGACCCCCGGCCCGTTCCCGTCGCCCGGGATGACCGCCGTACTCGCGTTCACGCACGCTCCGGTCCTCCTGTGGCTGCTCGTGGGCGTCCTGCACACGGGCGGGCACTGGCGGTCCCACGAGCGGCGCATGGACTTCGTGCGGTTCATGGGCGAGCTGGTGATATACCTGGCGCTGATCATGCTGGGGTCCGTGGTCCTCGTCGGCCTCACCTTCGCGGTGCTCGCCCTGGTCGACGTCGACCTCGAACCGTTCTTCGAGGACTGGCTCCTGCCGTTCGGCCTGCCCGGTGCGCTCCTGGTGGCCGCGTGGCTGGTGGAGGCCAAGAAGAGCGTGGTGGAGAACATCGCGCCCGTCCTGACCCGGGTCTTCACGCCGCTGGCACTCCTGATGCTGGCCGCGGACCTGGTGGCGCTCCTGGTGGACGGTCCGCTGACCACGGTGGACCGCGACCTGCTCATCCTCATGGACGCCATTTTGGTGCTGGTCCTGTTCCTCCTGCTGTACTCGATCTCCGCCCGTGACCCGATGGCCCGGGCGGGCGTCTTCGACTGGCTCCAGCTCGCGCTGGTCGGAGCGGCGCTCGCGGTGGACGCCGTCGCGCTGACGGCGATGCTGACGCGCATCGCCGAGTTCGGGTTCACCGCCAACAAGACCGCCGCGCTGGGGCTCAACCTCGTGCTGCTGGTGCACCTGGTGTGGTCGGCGTGGCTGATGGTGGGCTTCGTACGGGGCACACGTCCGTTCGCCGCGATCGAACGTTGGCAGACGGCCTACCTTCCGGTCTACGCGGTCTGGGCGGGGCTGGTCGTGCTGGTGTTCCCGCCGCTGTTCGGCTTCGCCTGACGCGGACGACCACGTCCCCGACAGACGCGAAAGCCGTGGGCGGGCGCCCACGGCTTTCGCCGTGCGGGGAGTCGGGTCGGTCCGGGGTGGGGATCACGGAGGGCGCACGCGGTCGCGGTTCCCGGTCTCGGCCGGGGGTGTGGGCCACGAAGGAGAGACGCGGTCGCGGTTCCCGGTCTCAGCCCGAGGTGTAGACCACGAAGGAGAGACACGGTCGCGGTTCCCGGTCTCGGCCGGGGGTGTGGGCCACGAAGGAGAGACGCGGTCGCGGTTCCCGGTCTCAGCCCGAGGTGTAGACCACGAAGGAGACCGCGACATAGTGGCAGACGAAGGCCGCGATGGTCAGCGAGTGGAAGATCTCGTGGAAGCCGAACCAGCGCGGTGCCGGGTTGGGCCGCTTGAGCGCGTAGACCACCGCGCCCACGCTGTAGAGCACCCCGCCCACCAGGATGAGGATCCACGTCGCCGGATGGGTGTTGCCGACCAGGTCCGGGATGAACAGCACCGCCACCCAGCCGATGGCCAGGTACAGGGCGGTGGACAGCCAGCGCGGCGCGTTGAGCCACAGCAGTTTGAAGCCGACCCCGGCGATCGCCCCGCCCCAGATCAGCAGCAGCATGGCGGTGCGCAGCGTGCCTTCGAGCACCAGCAGCACGAAGGGCGTGTAGGTGCCCGCGATGATGAGGTAGATGTTCGAGTGGTCCATGCGGCGCAGCACCTTCTCCGCGCCCGTCGACCAGCGGCCCACGTGGTAGACCGCCGAGGTGCCGAACAGCAGTACCGAGCTGAGCGCGTACACGGCGCTGGCGACCATCGCGGTCAGGGTGGGGGACAGGACCACCAAGACGATGCCCGCAGCCAGGGCCAGCGGCGCGGTTCCCAGGTGCAGCCAGCCGCGCAGCCGCGGCTTGACCGCCTCGAACAGGTCCTCGGCCGCCGCCGCGGCTCCCTTGTGTCGACCGTCGTGCCGACCGCTCCTCCCGGGGGGCGCCGGGTCGGTCGGACCGGTTTCCGCGCCTTCGGTTCCCCGAGCCTGTTCCTCCGACACGCTGCACTCCTCCATCCGGGGTCCGCCCCGCTGCGGTCCTGCCGGAAGCCTAACCTACGGACCCGTAAGTTACCTGCCGGTACCCCTGTGTTCCGTGGCACAGGGCGTTTCCCGTGGCGGTGGTGACATGGGATTGGTCGGTTCCCTACCCGGGGCGGCGTTCTCCGATTCCGGGTGCTTCTGTGAGCGCGCTCACCTCTTTGACCAGTGACTTCGTGCTCGCCGGGGTGTCCTGCCCCGGGTCCGGCGGGGAAGGCGCCGTGCATCTTTGCTGAACCATTGGTATAGACCTTTTCAATGGCTCTGAACTGGGCATACACCAAAAACAGGGAGTTCATAAGGGGGCGAGGTCGCAGAGTGTGGAAGAGTCGCGCCATCCGGGCACAGGCGCCGACCCAGCGCTGAGTCGACGACGAACGAGGGAGCACCCCCGTGGCCAAGTACGTCTACAAGTTCACCGAGGGAAACAAGGACCTGAAGGACCTTCTCGGCGGCAAGGGGGCCAACCTCGCCGAGATGACCAACCTCGGCCTGCCGGTTCCCCCCGGGTTCACGATCACCACCGAGGCGTGCCGCCACTACCTCTCCGAGGGCAGTGTGCCCGCCGGGCTCGACGCCGAGATCGAGGTGAACCTCAAGGAGCTGGAGAGGGCCATGGGCCGCCGTCTCGGCCAGCCGGACGACCCGCTCCTGGTCAGCGTGCGCTCGGGCGCCAGGTTCTCCATGCCCGGCATGATGGAGACCGTCCTCAACATCGGCCTCAACGACGATTCCGTCGCCGGCCTGGCCGCCCAGGGCGGCGACGAGCGCTTCGCCTGGGACTCCTACCGGCGCCTCATCCAGATGTTCGGCAAGACCGTGCAGGACATCGACGGCGAGCTCTTCGAGGAGGCCATCGAGGAGGTCAAGGCCGCCAAGGGCGTCGAGAGCGACCTGGACCTGGACGCCGCCGACCTGCGCCGGCTCGTCGACCGCTTCAAGGAGGTCGTGCTGGAGCAGACGGGCGCCCCCTTCCCCAGCGACCCCCGCGAGCAGATGACCCTCGCCGTCAAGGCGGTCTTCGACTCCTGGAACGCCCCCCGCGCCGTCCTGTACCGGCGCCAGGAGCGCATTCCCGCGGACCTCGGCACCGCCGTCAACATCTGCTCCATGGTCTTCGGCAACCTCGGCATGGACTCGGGTACCGGTGTCGCCTTCACCCGCGACCCCGCCTCCGGGCAGCCCGGCGTCTACGGCGACTACCTCCAGAACGCCCAGGGCGAGGACGTGGTGGCCGGTATCCGCAACACCGTGCCCCTCGCCGACCTGGAGAAGATCGACGCCCGCAGCCACAGGGAGCTGATGGGTGTCATGGACACCCTGGAGAACCACTACCGCGACCTGTGCGACATCGAGTTCACGATCGAGCGCGGCAAGCTGTGGATGCTCCAGACCCGGGTGGGCAAGCGCACGGCCGCCGCCGCCTTCCGCATCGCCGACCAGCTCGTCGACCAGGGCATGATCACCCTGGACGAGGCGGTCCAGCGCGTCACCGGCGACCAGCTCGCCCAGCTGATGTTCCCGCGCTTCGACGAGGAGGCCCTCTCGGGTACCGGCGTCCACCGCATCGGCCACGGCATGAACGCCTCGCCCGGCGCCGCCGTCGGCAAGGCCGTCTTCGACTCCTACACCGCCGTCAAGTGGTCGCGCAGCGGCGAGCGGGTCATCCTGTGCCGCCGTGAGACCAACCCCGACGACCTGGAGGGCATGATCGCCGCCGAGGGCATCCTCACCAGCCGCGGCGGCAAGACCTCGCACGCCGCCGTGGTCGCCCGGGGCATGGGCAAGACCTGCGTGTGCGGCGCCGAGGAGCTGGACATCGACACCAAGAACCGGCGTATGACCGCGCCCGGCGGCGAGGTGGTCGAGGAGGGCGACGTCATCTCCATCGACGGCGCCAGCGGCGAGGTCTACCTCGGCGAGGTGCCCGTGGTGGACTCGCCCGTCGTGCGCTACTTCGAGGGCGAGATCGACCCGGCCTCCGACCGGGCGGACGACCTCGTGCGCGCCGTGGACCGGCTCATGCACTACGTCGACGCCGCCCGCCGCATGCGCGTGCGCGCCAACGCCGACACCCGCGAGGACGCCGCCCGCGCCCGCCGCATGGGCGCGCAGGGCATCGGCCTGTGCCGGACCGAGCACATGTTCCTGGGCGATCGCCGCCAACTGGTGGAGCGCCTCATCCTCGCCGACACCGAGGAGGAGCAGACACAGGCCCTCGACGCACTCCTGCCCCTGCAGCGCGAGGACTTCGGCGGCATCCTGGAGGCCATGGACGGCCTGCCGGTGACCGTGCGCCTGCTCGACCCGCCGCTGCACGAGTTCCTGCCCGACATCACCGAGCTGTCGGTGCGCGTGGCCGTGGCCGAGGCGCGCGGCGAGAGCCACGAGAACGACCTGCGGGTGCTCCAGGCCGTGCATAAGCTGCACGAGCAGAACCCGATGCTGGGCCTGCGCGGCGTCCGCCTGGGCCTGGTCGTGCCCGGCCTGTTCACCATGCAGGTGCGCGCCATCGCCCAGGCCGCCGTGGACCGGATCGCCGCGGGCGGCCGCCCCTGCCCCGAGATCATGATCCCGCTGGTGGGCACCGTGCAGGAGCTGGAGATCATCCGCGAGGACGCGCTGCGCGTACTGCGCGAGGTGGAGCAGGAGCACGGCGTCGAGCTCGACCTCGCCATCGGCACGATGATCGAGCTGCCCCGCGCCGCCCTGACCGCCGGACAGATCGCCGAGAACGCCGAGTTCTTCTCCTTCGGCACCAACGACCTCACCCAGACGGTCTGGGGGTTCTCCCGCGACGACGTGGAGGCCTCCTTCTTCTCCGCCTACCTGGAGAAGGGCGTGTTCGGTGTGTCGCCCTTCGAGTCCCTGGACGTGGACGGGGTCGGCCGTCTCGTCAGCATCGCCGTGGAGGAGGGGCGGGCCGCCCGCCCGGACATCAAGCTCGGGGTGTGCGGCGAGCACGGGGGCGACCCCGCGTCGGTGCACTTCTTCCACCAGGTGGGCCTGGACTACGTGTCCTGCTCGCCCTTCCGGGTACCCGTCGCCCGCCTGGAGGCGGGTCGCGCCGCAGGCCGCACGGCGCACTGACGGGGCCCGGGCACGGTCCGGACGCGGTGGCTCCCGGCCACCGCGTCCGGTGTTCGTACAGGGATCCGGTACACGGGGCGGGACCACACCGGAAAAGCTCTAGACTCATCCCGGTCGGCGACCGTAGCGCGCCATGGTCGTGACCTGTTCGTGATGTATTCTGACCGCCAGAAGGGCCTCCGTTTCCCGCCGGACACCCCACACACGGCAGCGGAGGCGCGCCGACACCACCTCCGCCACGGCCTCCCGGCCGGGACCGCCGCGAACCAGAGGCGGGCGGAGGCCGTCCCAGCGGGGGTACACATCCCCGATCGAAGATTTGTGCGGAGGTGAGCCGGTGCGAACGGCGAACGACGGCCGCGGCGAGGAGCCGTGGGAGGATCCCACCACCGCGCCCTCTCCCGACGACGAGGCCACCCGGGTCTTCTCCCGCGAGACCCTCACACCCGCCTCCGGTACCGGGGCCGCCGACGACACCCGCGAGTTCTCCCGCGACCCCGACGGCGAGGCCACCCGGCCGTTCCGGCGCGGGGAGCCCCCGGAGCCCGTGCCGACCGGTACGGCCCGGACCGGTGAGTCCACCCGGGCCGCCGACGCCCAGGGCGCACCCGGGGGCGCCGCCTTCACCCGGCGCTTCGTCCGGGGCCGGCCCCCCGGCCGGGGCCAGGCCCTTCGCCCCACGGCGCCGGACCCTCCCGAGGAGGACCTCCCGCCCGCCCCGGAGCCCGAACCCCTCGACGCACGGCCCGAACCACCGTCCCGCCGACCCCGAGAGCCCCGAGAGTCCCGGGGGCCCCGCCGCGGGAGGCGCCGTTTCCGTCTGCGCTGGCTGGTCACCCTCCTGCTGCTCATCGCGCTGGCCCTGCCGTTCGGCACCTGGGGCTGGGTCTGGTACACCGCCCGGCAGGACGACCGCGTCCCCTCCGACGCCATCGTCGTGCTCGGTGCCAGCCAGTACAACGGTGTGCCCTCACCCGTCTACGAGGCACGGCTGCGGCATGCCCAGGTCCTCTACCTGGAGGGCGTCGCACCCGTCATCGTCACCGTCGGGGGCAAGCTGCCCGACGACAACTTCACCGAGGCGGCCTCGGGGAGGAACTGGCTGATCGAGGTGGGCGTCCCCGGCGACCAGATCATCGCCGTGGAGGAGGGGCGCGACACGCTCCAGAGCATCGACGCCGTCTCGGAGGTCTTCGAGGAGCACTCCTGGGACACCGCCATCCTGGTCTCCGACCCCTGGCACAGCCTGCGGTCGGCGCAGATGGCGGCCGACTACGGCATCGACGCGGGCACCTCCCCCTCGCGCTCGGGTCCCGCGGTCATCGAGCGCAGTACCCAGCTGTGGTACATCTCCAGGGAGACGGCCGCGCTCTGGTACTACTGGATCTTCAAGGACAGCAGCGACCTCCAGGTCAACGCCGCCTGACCAGTACGGGCGGCGCGGTTCTGTCGCCGCTGGGAAGTAGGGTCGCCAGCAATGAGGAACAATCCCCGCGAGGGCGGAGCACCCGGCTACACGCACCGGGACACCGAGCGCCGGGCGCGCGAGGAACGCAAGAACCGGGCCCGCGACCCCTTCGAGCGCGACCGCGCCCGGATCCTGCACAGCGCCGCCCTGCGCCGCCTGGCGGCCAAGACCCAGGTGGTCCAGCCCGGCGTGAGCGACTTCCCGCGCACCCGCCTCACCCACTCCCTGGAGTGCGCCCAGATCGGCCGTGAACTCGGCCAGGCCCTGGGCTGCGACCCCGACCTGGTGGAGGCGGCCTGCCTCTCCCACGACCTCGGCCACCCGCCCTTCGGCCACAACGGCGAGCGCGCGCTGGACGAGGCCGCCGCCGACTGCGGCGGCTTCGAGGGCAACGCCCAGAGCCTGCGCCTGCTCGTGCGGCTGGAGGGCAAGGTCATCGAACCCGACGGGCGCAGCGCGGGGCTCAACCTCACCCGCGCCACCCTCGACGCGACCGTCAAGTACCCCTGGCTCAGGGGCGAGGGCGGCGACACCCACAAGTTCAACTGCTACCCCGACGACACCGGGGTGTTCACCTGGCTGCGCCGGGGCGCGCCCGAGGGCCGCACCTGCTTCGAGGCCCAGGTCATGGACTGGGCCGACGACGTCGCCTACTCCGTCCACGACGTCGAGGACGCCCTGCACGCCGGGCTGGTGGACCCGTCCGCCCTGCACGGCGCCGCCGAGCGCGCCGAGATCGTCCGGATCGCCGCCGCCCACTACTGCGACGCCGAGGCCGCCGAGCTCGACGAGGTGTTCACCGACCTGGTCGCCGACCCCGTCTGGCCCCGCGCGTTCACCGGGGACCTGCCCTCCCTCGCCGCCCTCAAGAACCTCACCAGCGAACTCATCGGCCGCTTCTGCCGGGCCGCGGAGGAGGCCACCCTCGCCGCCTACGGCCCCGGGCGGCTCACCCGCTACGGCGCCGACCTCATCGTGCCCCGCCGCCCCCTGCTGGAGTGCGCCCTGCTCAAGGCGGTCTCCGCCCACTTCGTGCTCTCGCGCGAGGAGGCCCTGGTCTACCAGGCCGAGGAGCGCCGCCTGATCAGCGAACTGGTCGAGGCCCTCTGGAAGAACGCGCCCGAGGGCCTGGACCCGCAGTTCCGCGCCTCCTTCGCCGAGGCCGGGGACGACGCCGCCGCGCTGCGCGTGGTGGTCGACCAGGTAGCCTCGCTCACCGACACCTCCGCGACCTCCCTGCACGCACGCCTGGTGGGCTGAGGGGGCAACCCCCTCCCGATTTGGGGAAAGGGGTTGACTTCCTCTATGTGAGCGTTAACAATGTTGCTCACGTCACAGGTGTTCCCCCACGGCCCGGAGGTGTCGTTTCAGATGAATCCACCAGGTGGCCGTACCCCCGTCATGGCGGACGTGGCCCGGCTGGCCGGCGTCTCCCACCAGACGGTGTCCCGGGTCGTCAACGGACACCCCAACGTCCGCGAGGAGACGGTGCTCCGGGTGCGGCGAGCGATCGACGAGCTCGGCTACCACCGCAACTCCACCGCGCGCGCCCTGGTCACCCGCCGCACCAACGTGCTCGGCGTCATCGCCTTCGACACCACGCTCTTCGGTCCGGCCCAGACCCTGTCGGGGATCGAGAGGGCGGCGCGCGAGGCGGGCTACTTCCTGAGCATGGTCAGCCTGGACGACGTGTCGCCGGACGGGATCGTCGCGGCGGCCGAGTACCTGATCCAGCAGTCGGTCGAGGGCTGCGTCGCGATCGCCCCCCAGCGCAGCCTGGTCGACGCCCTGGCCGCGCTGCCCGGACCCCACCCCCTGGTGGCGGTCGAGGGCGGTGAGGGATCGGGCCTGCCCGTCGTCTGCGTCGACCAGGTCCAGGGCGCCCACGACGCCGTCCGCCACCTGCTGGAACTCGGACACGCGACCGTCCACCACATCGAGGGCGATCCCCTGTGGCTGGAGTCGGAGGCCCGCGTGGTCGGCTGGCGCCGGGCGCTGGAGGAGGCCGGCGTGCCGGTCCCCGAACCGCTCCCGGGCGACTGGAGCCCCCGGTCGGGCTACGAGCTGGGGCGCTCGCTGGTGGCCCGGCGGGCCGAGGGGGAGCGCGTCACGGCGATCTTCGTGGGCAACGACCAGATGGCCATAGGGGTACTGCGCGCCCTGCACGAGGCGGGGCTGCGCGTGCCCGGCGACGTCAGCGTGGTCGGCTTCGACGACGTGCCCGAGGCCGAGTACCTCACCCCGTCCCTGACCACCGTCTTCCAGGACTTCGCCCAGGTGGGCAAGGAGAGCCTGGCGCTGCTGCTCGGCGAGATAGGGACCGAGCGGAACGGTTCGTCGGGCTCCTCCGGAACCGCGCGCAGGGTCGTCCCGGCGCGGCTGCGGGTCCGGGGCAGCAGCGGACCCCCGCCACCCTGACCCCCTGTCCCCGGCCCCGACCCCCCGACCCCGTCAACGTGCCCTCCTCCGCCCGCGTCCCCTTCCCCGTCCCTTCCGTCCCCGTCCGCCCCCTCGTGGAAGGAACTCCCCTTGGACCAGAATGTGAACGCTAACAATTCATCTCCGCCCGAACCGGTGACCATCGGAGTCGACTTCGGGACCCTCTCCGGCCGCGCCGTCGTGGTCCGGGTCCGAGACGGAGTCGAACTCGGATCCGCCGCCCACGACTACCGGCACGGCGTCATCACGGACCGCCTGCCGGAGTCGGAGGACCCCCTGGAGCCGGAGACCGCGCTCCAGTGCCCCGAGGACTACCGCGAGGTCCTGCGCACCGCCGTCCCCGAGGCCCTGCGAGTCTCGGGCGTCTCGCCCGGGCAGGTCGTCGGTATCGGCACCGACTTCACCGCCTGCACGGTCATGCCGGTGACCGCGGACGGCACCCCCCTGTGCGAGCTCCCCGACCTGGCCCGCCGCCCGCACGCCTGGCCCAAACTGTGGCGCCACCACGCCGCCCAGCCCGAGGCCGACGAGATCAACGCCCTGGCCGCGGAGCGCGGGGAGAAGTGGCTGGCGCGCTACGGGGGGAAGATCTCCTCCGAGTGGGAGTTCGCCAAGGCGCTCCAGGTCCTACGCGACGATCCCGGCGCCTACGAGCGCGCCGAACGCTGGATCGAGGCCGCCGACTGGATCGTCTGGCAGCTGTGCGGACAGGAGACCCGCAACGTCGCCACCGCCGGGTACAAGGGCATCCACCAGGACGGCGCCTGGCCCTCGACGGACTTCCTGGCCGCGCTCGACCCGCGCTTCGCCGGCTTCGTGCGGGACAAGCTCGAACACCCCCTGGCCCAGCTCGGCGAGCGCGCTGGCTCCCTCACCGCCGAGGCCGCGGCCTGGACCGGCCTGCCCGAGGGCGTTCCCGTCGCCGTCGGCAACATCGACGCGCACGTCACCGCCGCCACCGCGCGGACCACCGGCCCCGGGCGGATGCTCGCCATCATGGGCACCAGCACCTGCCACGTCATGAACTCCGACGTCCTGGCCGAGGTACCCGGCATGTGCGGCCTGGCCCACGGCGGCATCACCCCCGGAGCCTGGGGCTACGAGGCGGGCCAGAGCGGCGTCGGCGACATCTTCGGCTGGTTCGCCGAGTCCTACGTGCCCCCCGCCTACCACGAGGAGGCACGCGAGCGCGGCCTGTCCCTCCACGAACTGCTCTCCGACAAGGCCGCCGAGGCGCCGGTGGGCGGGCACGGCCTCGTCGCCCTGGACTGGCACAGCGGCAACCGCTCGGTCCTGGTCGACCACGACCTGTCCGGCGTGCTCGTCGGCATGACCCTGGCCACCAGGCCCGAGGAGGTCTACCGGGCCCTGGTCGAGGCCACCGCCTTCGGCACCCGCACCATCGTCGAGGCCTTCACGGCCTCCGGGGTGCCGGTGGAGGACCTCACCATCGGCGGGGGCATGGTCCGCAACCCCTTCGTCCTCCAGGTCTACGCCGACGTGCTCGGCCGCTCCCTGAAGATCGTGGCCTCCGAACACGGCTGCGCGGTCGGGGCCGCCATCCACGCCGCCGTCGCCGCGGGCGCCCACCCCGACATCCACGCCGCCTCGGACGCCATGGGCCGGGTCCGCGCGGAGACCGTCGACCCCGACCCGGCCAGGACCGCCGCCTACGACGAGCTCCACGCGGTCTACACCGAGCTCCACGACCACTTCGGCCGGGGCGGCAGCCGGAGCCTGCACCGCCTGCGGGCCCTGCGCAACTCCGTCCTGACCAGCGCCCAGGGCGGCGCCGAGAAGGGAGACCGATGACCACCGACACGTCCCCGACGGTTCCCGAAGAGCACCACGGCGAGGTGGAGCGCCTGCGTGCCCACGTGTGCGCCCTGCACACCGAGCTCACCCGGTGGAACCTGGTCACCTGGACGAGCGGCAACGTCTCCGCCCGCGTGCCCGGCGCCGACCTGATGGTGATCAAGCCCAGCGGCGTCTCCTACGAGGACCTCTCCCCGGAGGACATGGTCGTCTGCGACCTGGACGGCCGGGTCGTCGAGGGGCGGCACAAGCCCTCCAGCGACACCGCCGCCCACGCCCACGTCTACCGAGCCCGCCCCGACGTCGGCGGCGTCGCGCACACGCACAGCCCCTACGCCACCGCCTGGGCCGCGCGCGGCGAGGCCATCCCCTGCGCCATCACCGCGATGGCCGACGAGTTCGGCGGCGACATCCCCGTCGGTCCGTTCGCCCTCATCGGCGGCGACGACATCGGCAGGGGAGTGGTCGCCACCCTCGACGGCCACCGCTCGCCCGCCGTCCTCATGCGCGGCCACGGCGTGTTCACCGTCGGCGCGAACGCCAGGGCGGCGGTCAAGGCCGCGGTGATGTGCGAGGACGTCGCCCACACGATCCACATCGCCCGCCAGGGCGGTCCCCTCCACCGGCTTCCGCAGGAGCACATCGACGCGCTCCACGACCGCTACCAGAACGTCTACGGCCAGTAGGGAAACAACAGTGCCCGTACCCACACCCCCCGCCACCGAGCACCCGCCGGTGCGGACGCGCAGGCCCCGCATCGGCCTGCTCGGCATCATGCAGCCCCTCTACGACGACATGATCCCCGGCATCACCGAGCACCAGGCGGCCTACGCCTCCCGTGTCGCCGAGAAGCTCTCCGACGTCGCCGAGTGGACCGTCAGCCCGCCGGTGCGCGGCCGCGCCGACGCCGAGAGCGCGATGCGCGCGTTCGAGGCCGACGGGCTCGACGGCGTCCTCGTCGTCATGCTCACCTACGGCCCCTCCCTGCGCGTCACCCGGATGTTCAGTCAGATGAGGCTGCCCGTGGCGCTGGCCAACATCCAGCCCGACCCCGCGGTCAGCCCCTCCTGGGACATGGACGACATGACCTACAACCAGGGCATCCACGGGGCCCAGGACACCGCCAACGCCATGGTGCGCGCCGGCCTGTCCTTCGACGTCATCACCGGCGAGTGGCAGAGCCCGGAGTTCGCCGCGCGCGTGGACCGCTGGGCCCGCGCGGCCCGCGCGGTCAGCGCGCTGCGCTCCCTCCGGGTCGGCGTGTTCGGCTACCCGATGAACGGCATGGGCGACGCCCGGGTGGACGAGAGCGCCCTGCTGCGCAAGCTCGGCCCCGAGATCCACGTCATCGCGCCGGGCGCGCTGCACAGGGAGATGGCCGAGCTGCCCGAGGAGGCGGTCCGCGACCTCATGGCCTGGGAGGACACGGCCCTGGAGGTGGACGGGCGCCTGTCCAAGGAGGAGCGCGTCGACCACGCCCGCATGCAGCTGGGCATCGAACGGCTGCTGGAGGAGACGGGGTGCGGCGCCTACTCCACCCACTTCGACGCGATCGGGGAGGACGGCCGCTTCGCCCGGCTGCCGATGGCCGCCGCCTCCACCCTGATGGCCAAGGGATACGGGTTCGCGGGCGAGGGCGACGTCCTGGCCGCCTCGATCGTCTACGCGGGCCACCAGCTCGCCGGAGACGGCCACTTCACCGAGATGTACGCGATGGACTTCCCCAGTGACTCCATCCTCATGAGCCACATGGGCGAGGGCAACTGGAGGGTCGCGCGCGAGGACGAGCCCGTCCGGCTGATCAAACGCCCGCTGGGCATCGGCGGCCTGGCCGACCCGCCCACCATCCTCTTCCGCTACCGGCCGGGCCCGGCCACCCTCGCCTCCCTGGTCGCCCTCGGCGGCGAGGAGTTCCGGCTGGTCGTGGCCGAGGGCGAGGTCATCGACGCGCCCGAACTGCCGTCCCTGGAGATGCCCTACGGACAGTTCCGCCCCGAGACGGGCGTGCGGAGGTGCATGGACTCCTGGCTCCGCGCGGGCGGTACCCACCACATGGTCATGAACACCGGCGCCCGCGCCGAGGACTGGCGGGTCCTGTGCGAGCTCTCCGGTATCGAGTACGTCCGGGTCTGACCCGGAAGGCACCAGCGCCCCGGCGCACCACCACCCCCCAGCGAAGGGCTCCGGGGAGCCCTTCGACCCCCCCTCAGCGCAAGGAGACCACCATGCGCGACGCACCATCCCCGTCGTACCACGCACCACCGCCGGCCGCCTCCGCAGGACCGGGCCGCAGGGCCTTCGTCACCGGGGCCGTGGCCGCCGCCGGACTGGCCGCGGTGGGGTGCGGGCCCCCCGACACCCTCATCAGCGGCAGGACCAGGCTGCGCCAGTGGAACCTGTTCGCCGGCGGTGACGGCCTGCGGATGATCGAGATGCACGAGGCCTACAAGGCCGAGCACCCCGACATCGACTTTCGCGCGACCACCTTCACCTGGGGCGCGCCGTTCTACACCAAGGTGGCCATGGGCGCCGCGGGCGGCCGGGGCGCCGACATCGCCACCGCGCACGTGTCCCGGCTGGAGAGCCTGGCACCGGGCCGGCTGCTGGACCCGATCGACCCGGCGATGCTGGCCGAGGCGGGCATCGACGACACCGTGGTACTGCCCAACATCTGGGAGAAGTGCTTCTTCGACGGCCGGCTGTACGCCATCCCCCTCGACACCCACGTGCTGATCCAGTACTACCACCTGGACGTGTGCCGGCAGGCGGGCCTGCTGGACGCCGACGACCGGCTCGTGGAGGTCTCCGGGACGGAGGAGTACTTCGACATGCTCCGCGAGATCAAGGCCGTCACCGGGACCTACGGCCTGTCCATCGACACCTGGAACCCCTGGTCCAACTTCTGGTCGCTCTACCGCCAGCAGGACGGCGAGCTCGTCCTCGGCGAGGACGACTACGAGATGGACGACGACAAGGCCCTGGCCGCGATGGAGGTGCTCTACCGCCTCTCCGAGGAGGGGCTGGCCCCCCGCCACTCCATGCTCGCCGACACCGCCGCCAACCTGGCCAACGGCCAGGCCGGGCTGATGATCCACGGCAACTGGGAGATTCCGACCCTGGAGGCCACCGGCGTGGGCTTCTCCGCCACCCAGTTCCCGGCCGTGTTCGGCAACCACCGCACGCGCGGCGACTCCCACTGCTACGTGTTCCCGCACCAGCGCGACCGCGACCCCGAACGCACCCGGGCCGCCGTCGAGTACGCCGCGTGGATGCTGCGCCACAGCCTCACCTGGGCGAAGGGCGGGCACATCCCCGCCTACCAGCCGGTCGTGGAGAGCCCCGAATACGACGAGCTGCACCCCCAGTCCGAGTACCGCGAGGCCGCCGAGAACGTCCAGTTCGAGCCGCAAGCCTGGTTCAGCGGCTCGGCGGGACGCCTCCAGGAGGAGGCCACCGGCGCGCTGACCACCCTGCACCAGGGCACCCAGACTCCGGAGCAGGCGCTCGCGCAACTCAAAGCGACCATCCGTGAACTGCTGACCGTGCCGTCACCGGTGTAGGGAGCCCCACCATGACAAGCCAGACCAGTGCTCCCGCGCCGCGTACGTCCCCCGGCGCGCCCCCAAGAGCCGACCGCGACCTCGTCGACGTGCGTCGCAGGCCCACCACGTGGACCGGCCTGTGGTTCGTCCTGCCCTTCCTCGCCTTCTACCTCCTCTTCCTGCTGTGGCCCGCCGTCGTCGGCCTCGGCTACACCTTCACCGACCGCAGCCTGGCCGGGGGCCCGCTCTCCTTCGTGGGACCGGACAACTGGCAGGAGAGCCTGACCGACCGCGCCCTGTACGACTCCCTGTGGAACACGCTGTGGTTCACGATCCTCAGCGTGCCCCTGATGGTCCTGCTCGCGCTCGGCCTGGCCCTGCTGACCGATCACGCCCGCAGGCTCGGATGGTTCCTGCGGCTGTCGTTCTTCGCGCCGTTCGTGCTCCCGGTCGCGGTGATGACCCTCATCTGGAACTGGATGTACAACCCGAGTCTGGGCCTGTTCAACGGCACCCTGGCCCGGTTCGGCGTCCAGGGCCCCGAGTGGCTCTTCAGCGAGGACACGGCGATGTTCTCCGTGGTCATCGCCACCGCCTGGTGGCAGGTCGGCTTCAACTACCTGCTCTACCTGGCCGCCATGCAGTCCATCCCCAAGGACGTCTACGAGGCGGCGGCCATCGACGGCGCGGGCGCCTGGCAGCGCGTCGGCCGCATCACCCTGCCGCTGCTGGCGCGTACCACCGCGCTCATCACCGTCCTCCAGCTCATCGGGTCCCTGCGCGTGTTCGAGCAGATCTACCTGATGACCATGGGCGGCCCCAACTTCGCCACCCGCACCGTCATCCAGTACATCTACGACTCCGGATTCGTGGGGCTGCGCGTCGGCCTGGCCTCGTCCATGGCCTACATCTTCATGGTCCTGATCATCGCCGCCTCCATCGCCCAGTTCCGCCTGTTCTCCCGGAAGGAGGCCTGACCATGGTCACCTCCACGTCCCGGCCCGCCGCGCCGGCCACGGCGCCCGCGCGCCTCCTCCGGCGGCGGCGCGTCACGGTGGGCTCCGCCGCCCTGTACACGGTCGCCGCCCTGGCGGCCCTCCTCTGGCTCGTCCCGCTGCTGTGGGCCTTCGCCACCTCGGTCAAACCCGAGGGCGAGACCACCGTCATGCCGCCCGCCTGGCTCACCCCCAACGCCACCTTCGAGGCCTACGCGCAGGTCCTGGGCCGCGGGGACATCATCCGCTGGACGATGAACTCGCTCATCACCACCACGATCGTCACCGCGCTCACCCTGGTGGTGTGCGTGCTGGCCGCCTACGGCTTCTCCCGGTTCGACTTCCGTGGCCGCGGCTGGCTCTTCGCCCTGGTCATCGGCGGCATCCTCATCCCGCCGCAGGTGCTCATCGTGCCCCAGTTCGTGCTGATGACCCAGCTCGGGCTGGTGGACACCTACTGGGGCGTGGCCCTGCCCCAGGTGGTCGCCCCGGTGTTCGTGTTCATCCTCAAGCGGTTCTTCGACGCCATCCCGCGCGACTACGAGGACGCCGCCAAGATGGACGGAGCCGGACCGCTGCTCGTGTTGTGGAGCGTCATCCTGCCGCTGTCCCGGCCCATCCTCACCGCCGTGGGCATCTTCACCTTCATCGGCGCCTGGAACAACTTCCTGTGGCCGTTCATCGTGGTCAACGACCCGGAGATGATGACCCTGCCCGTGGGCCTGGGCACCGTCCTGGGCCAGTACGGCATCCAGTACGCCCAGGTCATGGCCTCCGCCGTGCTGGGCGCCCTGCCCCTGCTCGTGGTCTACCTGCTCTTCCAGAGGCACATCGTCACGGGCGTGGCGGGTGCCGGGATCAAGGGTTGACCCGCTGCCCCCGTTCCGCTCCCACCACCCCCAGGAGCCCCCCATGCGACCTCCGCTCGTCCGGATCGCGGCGGCCCTCACCGCCGCGGCCCTGGCCACGTCCCTGGCCACCGCCCCGGCCGGATCCGCCTCCGCGGCGCGCGCCGACTGGGACGTGCCGCCCAACAACCCCGGCCTGCCCCTCTTCGGCCACCAGCCCGACGACATCCACCCCTTCGCCGGGGGACTGAGGGTCCACGACCCCGCCCTGTACCGGGGCGGCGACGGCGAGGACTGGTACGTCTTCGGCACCGGCCACGCCGAACTCGGCGACGGCAACATCCAGATCCGCAGCTCCCCGAACGGGCGGCACTGGACCTACACCGGCACGGTCTGGGACACCAAGCCCGCCTGGCTCACGGAGAGGATCCCCGGAGTGGGAACCCTCTGGGCCCCCGAGATCCACCACTCCGACGGCACCTACTACCTGTACTACTCGGCCTCCACCTTCGGCTCGAACCGCTCGCTCATCGCCCTGGCCACCAACACCACCCTGGACCCCGAGGACCCCGGCTACGAGTGGGTCGACCGGGGGCCGGTGTTCGAGTCCTTCGAGGGCGACCCCTACAACGCCATCGACCCCGGCATCGTCGAGGACGGCGAGGGCCGCCACTGGATGACGTTCGGCTCGTTCTGGAGCGGTATCCGCATGGTCGAGCTGGACTGGCCGAGCGGCGGGGCCGTCGAGGGAGCGGAGGTGCTGCACCTGGCCGACCGCCGCGAGCCGCCCAACGCCGTCGAGGCGCCCCACATCATCCACCGCGACGGCTACTACTACCTCTTCGTCTCCCTCGACCACTGCTGCCGCGTCGGCAGCGACTACAAGGTCGCCGTCGGCCGGTCCACCGACGTCACCGGCCCCTACGTGGACGCCGACGGCGTCCCCCTGCTGGAGGGCGGCGGCACCGTGGTCCTCGCCGAGGAGGGCACCATCACCGGCTCGGGAGGGCAGTCCGTCTCCGGCGGCCTGCTCGCCTACCACTACTACGACACCGACCTGGGACCCGACTTCGACTTCCGGATGGCCGTCCGGAAGCTGCACTGGACCGCCGACGGCTGGCCCCGCGTCCAGTAGACCCGCCGACCCAACGACCTCCCGGCCCGGGTGACGCGCCCGGGCCGGGCCACACCACCAGGAGACCGCCATGCTCAACGCCTCCCTCCGCGTCGACGCTGCCACCCCCGTAGCCCTGGTCCACCGCCGCACGTTCGGCTCCTTCGTCGAGCACATGGGCCGCTGCGTCTACACCGGCATCCACGAACCCGACCACCCCACCGCCGACGCCGACGGCCTGCGGCGCGACGTCGCCGCGCTGGTCCGCGAACTCGGCGTGACGACCGTGCGCTACCCGGGCGGCAACTTCGTCTCCGGATACCGCTGGGAGGACGGCGTGGGTCCCAAGGAGCAGCGCCCGGTCCGCCGCGACCTGGCCTGGCACAGCATCGAGACCAACCAGTTCGGGCTCAACGAGTTCATGACCTGGTGCCGGAACCTGGACATCGAACCGATGATGGCCGCCAACCTCGGCACCCGGGGCCTCCAGGAGGCCCTCGACCTGCTGGAGTACTGCAACCACCCGGGCGGAACCCACCTCTCGGACCTGCGCGCCTCCCACGGCCACCCCGACCCCCACGACATCCGCATGTGGTGCCTGGGCAACGAGATGGACGGCCCCTGGCAGATCGGCCACCTCGACGCCCGCTCCTACGGCCGCAAGGCCGCCCAGGTGGCCCGGGCCATGAAGATGGCCGACCGCGACCTGGAACTGGTCGTGTGCGGCAGTTCGGGGTCGGCCATGTCCACCTTCGGCCAGTGGGAGGCCACCGTCCTGGAGGAGACCTACGATGCTGTGGATCACATCTCGCTGCACGCCTACTACGAGGAGCACGACGGGGACTTGGCCAGTTTCCTGGGCGCCACCACGGACATGGACCACTTCATCGACTCCGTGGTCTCCACCGCCGACGCGGTCGGTGCCCGGCTCCGCGACCCCAAGCGCATCCAGCTCTCCTTCGACGAGTGGAACGTCTGGTACCTGAGCCGCCACCAGGCCGAGGCCGCCGTGCAGCCCACCGACGACTGGCGGATCGCGCCCCGCGTCATCGAGGACCGGTACAACGTGGCCGACGCCGTCGTGGTCGGCAACATGCTCATCAGCCTGCTCCGGCACAGCGACCGTGTCACCGCCGCCAGCCAGGCCCAGCTCGTCAACGTGATCGCGCCCATCATGACCGAGCCGGGCGGTCCCGCCTGGCGCCAGACCGTCTTCCACCCCTTCGCCCTCACCGCCGGGTCCGCCTCCGGCCACGTACTGCGCGCCGAGGTCACCGCCCCCGTCCAGGAGACCGACAGGTACGGCGAGGTGCCCGTCGTCGACTCCGTGGTCACCTCCGACCCCGACACCGGACGCGCCGCCCTGTTCGTCGTCAACCGCTCCACCGACCAGCCGGTCACCCTCGACGCCGACCTGCGCGGCCTCGCCCCGACCGGCGTGGCCCGCGCGCTCACCCTCGCCAACGACGACGTGTACGCCGCCAACACCATGGAGAACCCCGACCGGGTCACCCCCCGGGACAACAAGTCCGCCCACCTCGACGCCGGAAGGCTCTCGGTGACCCTGCCCCCCGTCTCCTGGACCGTCGTCGACCTGACGGCCGACGGCCGCTGAACCCGTCTCCCGCCCCCGTCCCCAAGGAGAGAAACCCATGCCACACCACAGGAAGACGGTCGTCCCGGCACTGCTCGGGGCGGCCCTGCTGCTCACCGCATGCAACGGCGTCGGCGACGCCGCCCAGGACACCGGGGAGAACGGCACCACCATCGGCATCGCCATGCCCACCCAGTCGTCGGAGCGCTGGATCAACGACGGCGAGAACATGGTCGCCGAGTTCGAGTCCCGCGGCTTCGGCACCGACCTCCAGTACGCCGAGGACGTCGTGGAGGACCAGGTCGCCCAGATCGAGAACATGATCACCAGGGGCGCCGACGTCCTGGTCGTCGCCGCCATCGACGGCGAGGCCCTCGGAGACGCGCTCGACATGGCCGCCTCCAGCGACATCCCCGTGGTCGCCTACGACCGCCTCATCCGCGGCAGCGAGCACGTCGACTACTACGCCACCTTCGACAACTTCCAGGTGGGCGTCCTCCAGGGCCAGTACATCGTGGACACCCTCGACCTGGAGAACGAGGACGGGCCGTTCAACATCGAGCTGTTCGGCGGGTCGCCCGACGACAACAACGCCTACTACTTCTACGACGGGGCGATGTCGGTCCTCCAGCCCCACATCGACGACGGCACCCTCGTGGTCCGCAGCGGCCAGACCTCCATGGACCAGATCGCCACCCAGCGCTGGTCCGGCGCCATCGCACAGGACCGCATGGACAACCTGCTCAGCGCCAACTACTCCGGCGAGGACGTGCACGCGGTCCTGTCGCCCTACGACGGCATCAGCCTCGGCGTGATCGAGTCCCTGCGCGCGGTCGGCTACGGCACCGAGGAGAAGCCGCTGCCCGTCGTCACCGGCCAGGACGCCGAGGCCGCCTCGGTCAAGTCGATCATCGCCGGGGAGCAGACCCAGACCGTCTTCAAGGACACCCGGGCCCTGGCCACCCAGACGGTCGACATGGTCGAGGCGCTGCTGGCGGGGGAGGAGGTGCCGGTCAACGACACCGAGAGCTACGACAACGGGGTCAAGGTCGTCCCCTCCTACCTGCTCGAACCCGTCTCGGTGGACGTCGACAACTACCACGAGGTCCTGGTCGGCAGCGGTTACTACGAGGAGTCTGAACTCGAATGAGACAGGAGGAGAGGCGGCCCGCCCCGCGGGGCGGGCCGCTCCTTTCGATGCGCGGCATCCAGAAGGACTTCCCCGGGGTACGAGCCCTGGACGGGGTGTCGCTGAGCGTCGCGCACGGCCGGATCCACGCCCTGATGGGGGAGAACGGCGCCGGGAAGTCCACGCTGATGAAGGTGCTCAGCGGCGTCCACCCGACGGGCTCCTACACGGGTGAGGTCCTCGTCGACGGCGAGCCCTGCACCTTCTCCGGCGTCGCCGACAGCGAGCGCGCCGGCATCGCCATCATCCACCAGGAACTCGCCCTCATCCCGCAGCTGTCGATCAGCGAGAACATCTTCCTCGGCCACGAGCGGGCCCGGTACGGCGTCGTCGACTGGGGCGCCACCCACGCACGGGCCCGGGAACTCCTGGACAGGGTCGGGCTGGACGCGAACCCGTCCACGCCCGTCTCGGCGCTGAGCGTGGGCGCCAGACAGCTCGTGGAGATCGCCAAGGCCCTGGCCAAGCGGGTGCGGCTGCTCATCCTCGACGAGCCGACCTCGGCGCTGAACGAGGCGGAGAGCACCCGGCTGCTCGAACTGCTCCTGGACCTGCGGGACCAGGGCGTGACGTGCATCCTCATCTCGCACAAGCTCGGCGAGGTGGTGCGCGTCTGCGACGAGATCACCATCCTGCGGGACGGCCGCGCCATCGAGACCCTCTCCGTGGAGCGCGACGCCGACGGGACACCCTCCATCGACGAGGACCGCATCATCCGCGGGATGGTCGGCCGCGAGCTGGACCAGCGCCACCCCCCGCGCACCGGCGAGATCGGCGGGGTGCGCTTCGAGGTCCGGGACTGGACGGTGGACCACCCGGACGGGTCCGGGCGGCGCGCGGTGGACGGGGCCGACCTCACCCTGCGCGCAGGCGAGGTCGTGGGCATGGCGGGACTCATGGGCGCCGGACGCACCGAGTTCGCGATGAGCCTGTTCGGCCGCTCCTACGGGCGCTACGTCCGCGGCACCCTGCTCAAGGACGGCGCCGAGGCGGCGACCGGAAGCGTCGCCGAGGCCATCCGGAGCGGGATCGCCTACGTGCCCGAGGACCGCAAGTCGCTCGGCCTGGTGCTCGACGACGACATCCGCCACAACACCACGATGGCGGCGCTGGACCGCGTGTCCTCGCGCGGGGTCCTCAATCCGGGCCTCGAAGCCGTGGAGGCCTCGCGGATGAGCGAGCGGATGCGGGTCAGGAGCCAGGGCACGACCCAGCTCGTGCGCACCCTCAGCGGAGGCAACCAGCAAAAGGTCGTGCTGGGCAAGTGGATGTTCACGCGGCCCGAACTGCTGATCCTCGACGAACCCACCCGGGGCATCGACGTCGGGGCCAAGTACGAGATCTACCTGATCGTGCGCCGGCTCGCCGCCGAGGGCGCCTGCGTACTGCTGATCTCCTCCGAGCTCCCCGAGATCCTCGGCATGTGCGACCGGATCTACACGATGTGCGAGGGGCGCATCACCGGAGAGGTCCCCGGCGAGGGGGCCGACCAGGAAACCCTCATGAGACTGATGACGCGAACCGGGGGACACCCGTGAAAGAACCAGGCACGACCTCCCGCCTCGCACGGATCGGCGGCACGCTGATGGGCGGGAACTCCCGCCAGTACGGCATGGCCATCGCCCTGGTGGCCATCATCGTGCTGTTCCAGATGCTCACCGGAGGACTGCTCCTCACACCTCTCAACGTCACCAACCTGATCATGCAGAACTCCTACATCCTGATCCTGGCGATCGGGATGATGCTGGTCATCGTCACCGGCCACATCGACCTGTCGGTCGGCTCGGTGGTGGCGTTCACCGGCGCGGTGTCGGCGATCATGCTCACCTCGTGGGGGCTGCCGACGGTCGTGGTCGTGCCCGTCGCCCTGCTGCTCGGCGCGCTCATCGGCGCGTGGCAGGGCTTCTGGGTCGCCTACGTGCGCGTCCCCGCCTTCATCGTCACCCTCGCCGGGATGCTCATCTTCCGCGGCGCGACCCTGGCGGTCCTGGGCGGGGAGTCCGTGGCCCCGCTCCCGCAGGCCCTGCGCGACATCGCCAGCGGCTTCCTGCCCGGCCGGGGAGGTGAGGGCCTGCACCTGCCGACCCTGCTGCTGGGCGCGCTCGGGGCCGCCGCGCTCGTGTGGATCCAGTGGGGCACGCGGTCCCGCTCCCGCGGGTACGGGCTTCCGGTCGCGCCCGCGCCGGTGACCGCCGCCACCTCGGCGGTCACCGTCATGGCCATCCTGGCGTTCACCTACGTGCTGGCCGACTACAACGGGCTGCCCGTCGTGGGGCTGCTGCTCGTCGCGCTCATCGCGGGGTACTCGTTCGTGATGCGCTCCACGACCATGGGCAGGCGCGTCTACGCCGTCGGCGGCAGCGAGCAGGCCGCGGCGCTGTCCGGGATCAGGACCCAGCGCACCACGTTCTGGGTGTTCGTCAACATGGGCGTGCTCTCGGGGCTGGCCGGGATCGTCTTCACGGCACGGCTCAACGCGGCCACGCCCGGAGCCGGGACCATGTTCGAGCTCGACGCGATCGCGGCGGCCTTCATCGGCGGCGCCTCCGCCTCCGGAGGCGTGGGCACCGTCGTCGGGGCCGTCATCGGCGCACTGGTCATGGGCGTCCTGAACAACGGCATGTCGCTGATCGGCCTGGGCGTGGACTGGCAGCAGCTGATCAAGGGGCTGGTGCTGCTGCTCGCGGTGGCCTTCGACATCTACAACAAGCGCCGTGTCGCCACCAGGCCCGCCGCCTCGGCCGCCTCCCGGCCGGACAAGGGCGGGGAGGGGGCCGGCGGCGGCTCGCCGCACCCCGCCGGCAAGGAGCGGGCGAACCGCTGAGGGGGACGGCTCCGGGAGGTCCTGGGCGTCACTGGTAGCCCCGGATCTCCCGGAAGACCTCCTCCAGGTCCTGCTCCCGGGCGTCGAACACCCGGCCGCCCGTCAGGTCCGCCAGTTCGGTCATCTCCGGCATGTCGGACTCTCCGAACAGCACGGTGAACACCGGCGCCTCCGCCACCGCGTCCGGCCGCGCCGACAGGGAGTCGCCGAACCCGGCCAGGTCGATACCCCCGTTCACCTCGCCGTCGGTCATCAGCACCACGGACATCAGGTGGTCCCCGTCCGTGCCCGTGCGTCCCTCCTCCAACAGCTCGTACGCCCGCACCAGGGCGTCGTAGGCGGCGGTGTCGCCCCCGGCCTCCAGACCGGCCACCGCCTCGGCCAGGTCGGCGCCGGACTCGTCCACCGACCCCGGCTCCATCACGAAGGTGAGCGGCTCCGCGGGCGTGGTGGAGAAGGGCAGCAGCGTCACCTCCTCCCTCTCCTGGAAGGACTGCGTACTGCCGGTCAGGGAACCGCCGTCCGCGCCGGTCAGCGCGTTCAGGGCCAACTGGAGTTCCCGGAGCCGCTCGCCCTCCATCGACCCCGACACGTCCAGCACGTACACGGTGCGCGCCGGACGGCGCAGCGCGGCGGAGTAGTCCGACACCAGGCCGTCGACGACCTCCTGGCTCGTGGGGAAGGGCAGCTCCACCAGCGGAGGCACCGGCGGGGACAGCTCCGCCCCGGCCGTGACCGGCCGCCGCCGGGTGCGGTCGGCGATCCGCTGCTGAGTCTGCACCGACGTCAGGTCCTCCACCAGCCGCTCGTACCCCCGCAGCGCCTCCTCGGAGGGATCCGACAGGAGGGTGAGCGGATAGTCGGCGGTCACCACGCCGTCGGCCGGGTACACGACCGTCAGGGGCTCCTCCAGGGCGCCCGAGGCGTTCAGCGAGAGGATCACCGACTCGTAGTTGACCAGCCCGTCCACCGGCCTGCCCCGCTCCGAGCGCCGTGCGAACGCCTCCGCCAGCCACCCCGACGACCCCGCCGTCACCTCCTGCCCCGAGAAGAACTCCGCCAGCTCCGGCCCCACCCGTTCCACGTCCTCCGACCGCAGCGCCGAGCCCGTGTCGGCCATCGCGGAGGCCACCCCGATCAGCGCCGAGAACCCCGAGTTGGAGGCACCGGGATTGGTCATCCCGTAGGTGAAGCCCTCCTCCGCGACCGCGTGGTGCACGTCCGCCCAGGTCACCTCACCGCCGTCGGCCCACCCCAGCTCCTCCGCGCGGTCGGCGGCGACGCCCAGCACCACGGGGGAGACCATGACCGGGGTCTGGACGTGCACCGCGGACCGGCCCCCCTCGTGCAGGTTGAGGTAGCGGTTGGAGGCGAACCACACCGCGTCGTACTCCCCGCCCCCGCCCCCGCGGTCCCCGGCGGCGATCCGGGCCATGCCGTCCAGCGTGCCCGTGTACTCCAGCTCCACCGCCACCCCGGTCCGCCCGGCCGCCTCCTCCAGCAGCGGCTCCAGGTCGGCGACCTCGCTTCCGGCCAGGACCCGCAGCGTCACGTCGGGGGCCGGTCCGGGGGCGGAGCAGCCCGCCGCCACCAGGGCCGCCGTGAGCACCGAGGCGCACGTGCCGCGGACCCCTCCGCGCTTCGTTCCAGAGGTCATTCCCGTTCCGCTCTCCCGGTCTGGTGTACGTACCACTACTGGGCCCCGCCGCCGCGGGCCGCCTCATCGGGGGCGGGAGGACGCGCCCCGCTGTCGCCGTAGGCGTCCTCGATGCCCGCCAGCAGGTCCTCCAGGACCCCGTAGGTGGGCGTGTTCACCACGTCGGCGATCCGGGTGCGCACCGGCAGCCCGTGCTCGGCCACCAGGTCCTCGAAGTGGGCGCCGCCCTCGGTGCGGAACCCGTGCGCCGCGGCGCGCTCCTGGAGGACCGGGTCCCGGGCGAGCAGCCGCCCGACCGCGTCGCCCTCCTCCGTGAACGGGACGGCGGTGTGCACCGCGTACACGGTCGGTTCCGGGTAGAGCACCACCGCGTCCCGGGCGAGCGCGGGTCCGTTGACCATCGCGTCCACGTACTGCGACTCGTAGGCCCACAGCAGCGGCGTGTGCCCCGCCCCCAGGTCGCGGAACTGCTCGAACGGCTGCTGGGAGGACTCGGGCGGCTGGCCCTGGGCGAGGAAGAGGCGCGCCAGCGTGCCGGTGAGGTCGTCGTCCACCTGTCCGGGCGTGACCACCTCCTCGCCGTTGAGCAGGTAGGACAGGGCCGCGACGTGCATCGCCGCCGAGTTGGAGGTGCGCGGGTCGGTGGTGCGCACCAGCACCTCGTTGCGGTTGCTGGAGCTGACCGCGTCCCCGGGCAGGTCACGCCAGCGGGTGCGCTCCCGCGTCAGCTCCAGGTAGGCGGCCAGGTCGAAGGACCAGGTGCCGTCCCCGCCGCGCCCGGCGACATCCACCCCCGCCAGCGCGTCCACCACCGGCTGGTAGCTGAGCAGGACCATCGGGGTGCTGAAGAGCCGGTACTCGGTCGAGATCCCGTGCAGCTCCCGTACGTGCTCCGACGCCGGACCCGATCCGGGGGAGACGAAGTCCGCGCCGTCGACGTCCTCGGCCATCAGCCGCGAGCCACGGGGACGCACCCGCACCTCGTACCCGAGCTCGGCGAAGCGCTCCCCGACCAGTTCGTCGTCGAACAACGCGACCTTCTCCGAGCCGACCACGCCCTCCACGAGCACCAGGTCGCCGCCGGCCAGGCGGTTCACGACGACGAGGCCGAGCGCCGCGGCCAGGACCACCGCGACGGCCGACGCGACCACGACGAACCAGAACGCGCCCCGGCCGGACGTGTGGGGGATGCGCACCTGTGCCGACCCTCCTCGGAACCGCCCAGTGGGGCTCCCACGCTGCCAGGGCGCGCCGGCACCGAGCCGACCGGGAGATGGCCGCCCGGTGGCGGTGCGGGAAAGCCTCGCCGAGCGCGAGAGCCCCTCCGGAACGGAGGCCCGGACCACGGCCGGGGCCCGGGCCGGGCCCCGGCGGAGGTCAGGCGCCGTCGGCCCGGGCCACGCCCGCCCGGGCCGGGACACGGCGCTACCGGCGGGGGTGCCAGCCGCGGGGATCCACGGTGAGGGCGGGCTCGAAGCCGGCGGCGATGTCGTCCCAGCGGGCGAACTTGAGGTTGGTCTGCTCGCGGACCCCGCCGTCCGGGCCGGTCACGTCGGGCTGGTTCTCCCCGTCCTGGGCGACGAAGAGGCCGCCGTCGAACCGCCCCACGGGCACGTTCAGCACGTCGATGCCGTCGGTGTGCCGGACCATGTCCTCCCCCTCGGGGCCACCGAGCCGGAACGAGCCGACGAGCGCGTTGCCGGTGCCGGGGTCGCGGTCGTAGACGACGAAGGCGTCGCTTCCCTGGCTGGAGGCGATGAGGTAGCCCTCCCCGTCGGCCGCGCGGTAGAGCGCGAGGCCCTCGACGTCGGCGCTGAGGTCGGCGCCGCCGAAACCGGGGTCCTCCCCGGCGACGCACTCGTCGGTCCCGGGGTCGTAGTGGGCGGGGACTCCGAACTCCTGGACGGTGTCGACCAGCTCGGGCTCCTCCGACAGGTCGGCGGGCATCCGGAGGATGCCGACCTGCTCGTAGGCCGCGTACAGCAGCCCGCGCTCCGCGTCCACGACCATGCCCTCCACCACGGGAAGCTCGCCCGGGTCCACGCACGGCTCCCACGTGCTTCCGTCGGGCAGCCCGAAGGAGGTGGGCAGGTCGATGCCGGCCTCGTGCTCGTAGCCGACGGCGCCGTCCTCGCCGTCGAGTTCGAGCAGGGCCAGCGCCGCGCCGTCGCTGCGGCTCGCCACCGCGTAGTGGTCGTCGCCGTCGGACCAGGTGGTCAGGCCGTAGGCGGTGAACTCCTCGTTCACCTCGTCCTGGTCCTCGGAGAAGACGAACGGGGACTCGTCCGGGTCGGTGACGTCCCTGAGCGGTGCCCGGCCCCGGCCGCCCCCCTTGGCGTCGATCTCGTAGACGCGCAGTCGGTCGAGTCCCCGGTCGGACACCACGGCCAGGTCGACCTCGTCGCCGTCCAGCTCGAAGCCGTAGACGATGTCGACGTTGTTCAGGCGCCCGGGCCTGTCGCCCTCGCCCGGTGCGTCGGGGGCGGGGATGTGCTGGAGCTCCCGGCCGTCGAGGTCGTGGACGTACAGTCCGTCCTCCTTGGCGGTGCTGATGACCAGGCTGTGCTTGTCGTTGCGGGGGTTGAGCCAGATCGCCGGGTCGTCGGCGTCGGCGTCGTTCTCGTCGTTGAACACCGGCGGGGTCTCGACCCGGTAGTCGACGACCGATACGTCGTCGGCGAGGGCCGGAGCGGCGAACAGCACCGGAGCGCACAGCGCCAGTGCCGTCGCGGCCGCCGCGGTCCGGCCGACCGGCGGTCTCTCCATGGGTTCCATACGGTTCTCCTCGGGGGGTCGACACGTAGCGCTGCCACGTTGTTACCGAGAAGTATTACCTCACGAACCGCTCAAACCGGGGGTACGGGAGCCCGTCCCGGAATCCAACGCCGTGTGAACACCCCGCTGCCCCCGCCTCCACCCGCCCCGTCGCCCCGGGGCCTGTGGACGGGGGGCGGAAGGCCGACGGGGAGAACTACCCTGGAGACCGTGGCAGGCCGGATCAAAGACGAAGACATCGCACTCGTACGCGAGCGCACCCCCATCGCGGACGTGATCGGTGAGTACCTCCAGCTCCGCAACGCCGGAGGCGGCTCACTGAAGGGACTGTGCCCCTTCCACGACGAGAAGTCGCCCTCCTTCAACGTCACCCCCTCCAAAAACCTCTACTATTGTTTCGGCTGCGGCGAGGGCGGCGACACCATCTCCTTCGTGCAGAGGATGGAGAGCCTCAGCTTCGCGGAGGCCGTCGAGACGCTGGCCCGCCAGATCGGCGTCACCCTGCGCTACGAGGAGGGCGGCCGCAGCACCGCCAGGCACGACTCGGGCAAGCGCCAGCGCCTGCTCGACGCGCACCGGGCGGCCGCCGAGTTCTACTCCGAACAACTGCTCTCGCCCGGAGCGGTCACCGCACGGCGCTTCCTGGACGAGCGCGGGTTCAACCGGGTCCACGCCGAGCGCTTCGGCCTCGGCTACGCGCCCGCGGGGTGGGAGAACCTCACCGCCCACCTGCGCCGCAAGGGCTTCACCGACCAGGAGCTGGTCGAGGGCGGCCTGGCCACCCAGGGGCGACGCGGCGCCTACGACCGCTTCCGCAACCGTCTGCTGTGGCCCATCCGCGAGGTCACCGGCGAGGTGGTCGGCTTCGGCGCCCGCAAGCTCAGCTCCGACGAGGACGGGCCCAAGTACCTCAACTCCCCCGAGAGTCCCATCTTCCACAAGGGGCGGCTGCTCTACGGGCTCGACCTCGCCAAACGGGACATCTCCCGGGAGGGCAAGGCGGTCGTCGTCGAGGGCTACACCGACGTGATGGCGTGCCACGACGCCGGGGTGACCACCGCCGTGGCCACCTGCGGCACCTCCTTCGGCGAGGACCACATCAAGATCCTGCGCCGGATGCTGCTCGGACGCACCAACCAGGGCGGCAAGGTCATCTTCACCTTCGACGGCGACAAGGCGGGACAGAAGGCGGCCGTGCGCGCCTTCGCCGAGGAGCACGGCCTCACCTCCGAGACCTACGTCGCCGTGCAGCCCGACGGCCTGGACCCCTGCGACCTGCGGCTCCAGCACGGAGCACAGGCTGTCGTCGACCTGGTGGAGAACCCTCCGCCGCTCTACGAGTTCATGATCCGCAACGTCATGGAGGGCTACGACCTGAGCACCGCCGAGGGGAGGATCGCCGCGTTGGACGCCGCGGCTCCGGTGGTCGCGAGCATCCGCAACGAGGGTGTGCGCCTGGACTACGGCAAGAACCTCGACCGCTGGCTCGGCCTGATGGACGAGGCCTTCGTGCTGCGCCGGGTCAAGCAGCACATGCGCGGCCCCCGCGGCCGGGGCCCGGCGCCCCGGCCCCACTCCGCGCGGCCCGTGCCCACCCCGGACGCCGGGGAGGCCCCCTACGACCTCGGCGACCCCTCCGTGCAGCGCGAGCGCCAGGCCCTCAAGATCGCCGTGCAGTACCCCTGGCTGGCCGTCGGCTTCGACGCCTTCACCGAGGAGGACTTCACCGTCCCCCAGCACCGGGCGGTGCTCAAGCTCATCACCGAGCGGGGCGGCGTGGCCGCCGCGCACGATCCCGCGGCGTGGGTGAACAGCCTGCGCGAGGCCGCCCCCAATGACACGCAGCGTGATTTCCTCACACGTTTGGCGGTCGAACAGCTGGAGTTCTATGGAGAACTCGACGAGCATTACGCCCGGCAAATACTGGGCACAGTCAAGACTCATTCCATCAACCGGCGCGAGTCAAACCTGAAGTCCCGGCTCTCCCGGATCGACGCGGTCTCCCAGGCGGAGGAGCACAACCGGGTATTCACCGAACTCATGGCGCTTCAGCAGCAAAAACGCGCCCTCCAGGAGGAGCGGGCGAGCGGCATGTAGCGCCGGGGTGACAATAGTAGTTCTCCCTTTATCGGTACCCGGGCGGGCACAATGGGGGAGTGGCTCCCACAGTTGTGACCAACGAAACGCAGTCCGTTCGCCAGGTGGTCCGGCTGCTCCCCGACCCGGGTCGGGGCCCGGTCAGCCGCGGCGAGGTCGCCTCGGCGCTGAACCGGCTGGACCTTCCCCCGGACTACCTGGACCAGGCGGTCGCCCACCTGGCCCAGGCCGGTGTGGAGGTCGCCGAGCCCGAGGAGGCCGGACCCCCCTCCGACGGTGGCCGGCGCTCCGGATCGGACCTGGTACGGCTCTACCTGCGTGAGATCGGCCGGGTGCCGCTGCTGACCGCCGAGCAGGAGGTGGACCTGGCCGAGGCGATCGAGGTCGGCCTGTACGCGCAGCGCTGCGAACCCGCCGAGGGCGTGCGCACGGCCGAGGAACTCACCGCCCTGGCCGAGGAGGGCGGACGGGCCAAACGGCGCCTGATCGAATCCAACCTGCGACTCGTCGTGTCCATCGCCAAACGCTATATGGGGCGGGGGCTGCTTTTCCTCGACCTCATCCAGGAGGGCAACCTCGGCCTGATCCGCGCGGTGGAGAAGTTCGATTACCGAAAGGGCTTCAAATTCTCCACCTACGCGACGTGGTGGATTCGGCAGGCCATCACGCGGGCGATAGCGGACCAGGCGCGCACGATCCGCATTCCCGTGCACATGGTCGAGACGATCAACAAGGTCGTCCGGGTCCAGCACCAACTGCACCAGCAACTCGGACGCGAACCCAGTATCGCCGAGATCTCCTCGGCCGCCGGATTCGGCGGGGAGCGCGTCCTGGAAATCCAGCGGATCGCGCGGGAACCCGTTTCGCTCCAGTCGCCCATCGGCGAGGAGGAGTCCGACTTCGGGGACTTCATCGAGGACTCCGACGCGGTCGTCCCGGTCGAGGCGGCGTCCTTCACCGTCCTCCAGGAGCAGTTGGGGCTCGTCCTCGCCGGCCTGTCCGACCGGGAGCGGCGGATCATCCGGCTGCGCTTCGGGATGGCCGACGGCTACCCGCGCACCCTGGAGCAGGTGGGGCGCGAGTTCGGGGTGACCCGCGAGCGCATCCGTCAGATCGAGGCCAAGACACTGGCCAAGCTCCGCCACCCCTCGCGCGCCGGCACCCTGCGCGACTTCCTCGTCGGCGGCTGAGCGGGCCGGCCCGGACGGCCACTCCCAACACTCGGGGCTCCACCAACACCCGGGGCTCCACGGGCATTCCACGACGGCCTGATGTGGCCGACCTGCCGGTAACCCCGGGATTCACGCCGTGCGGCGTCTAGGGTCGAGGCGTGAACGCCTTTCCGCCCGCACCGAGAACCGGGTCCCCCCTCCGGCGGCGTCCACTGCTCGCCCTGGGCGCGGTCGTGGCCGCGGCGGTACTGATCACGGGGGTCTTCGTGGTGGCGAACGCAAGGAAGCCCGAGCGCATCGGGTACTTCGCCGACTGGAACGTGGCCAATCGCGACTTCACCATCAAGGAACTGGACGACAGCGGTGCCCCCGAGCACCTGACCCGCCTGATGTGGGCGTTCGGCGCCGTCAGTCCGGAGGGGCTGTGCCACGTCCCGAGCACCCACGACCAGCCCTGGCAGCTCTACCAGCGCCGCTACGACGCGGACGAGAGCGTCGACGGACGGGCCGACGACTACGAGCAGGAGCTCGCGGGCAGCCTCCACCAACTGCGCCTGCTCCAGGAGAAGCACCCCCACCTGGGGGCCAGCCTGTCCCTGGGCGGATGGAACTGGTCCACGCACTTCTCCACCGCGGCCCGCACCGAGGAGTCGCGGGAGGCGTTCGTGTCCTCATGCCTGGACCTGTGGCTGCGCGGCGACCTGCCGGTGTTCGAGGACGAACCGCAGGGCGGCGAGGGGGTGGCCGCCGGGATCTTCGACGGCATCGACCTGGACTGGGAGTGGCCCGGGGGAGGGGGCCACCCCGGCAACGTGGAGCACCCCGACGACGCGGCCAACTTCCCCCTCCTGGTGGCCGAGTTCCGCCGCCAGCTCGACGAGCTGTCCCGGGAGACCGGCGAGGACTACACCCTGTCCGTGTCACTGCCCGGCGGGGCCGGGAACGGCGAGGCCTACGACGACGAGGTCTTCGACCACGTCGACTTCGCCACCGTGCAGGGCTACGACTTCTCCGGGCCGTGGAGCGAGGAGACCGCCCACCACTCGAACCTGTACGCCCCGGAATCCGATCCCGACGCCAACAGCGTCCACCGGGCGGTCCAGCGCTACCTGGACATGGGGGCTCCGTCGGGGAAGCTGGTGGTGGGGGTCCCCGCCTTCGGACGGGGCTGGCAGGGGGTGGGTCCCGCCGAAGCCGGACTGGGACAGGCGGCGGACGGGCCCGCCGACGACGCCTACGACGGGCCGACCATGGCCTTCTCCGAACTGCGGGAGCGTGAGGGCCGGCGCTTCCTGGACGAGGAGGCGGGCGCCCACTGGCTCTACGACGGCGACGAGTGGTGGACCTACGACAACCCCGAGGTCATCCGTCTCAAGGGCGAGTACGTCCTCGAACAGGGCCTGGGCGGGCTCATGGTGTGGAGCCTGGACATGGACCCCGAGGGCGAGCTGGTCCAGGCCATGGACGAGTCCCTCAGGGGCTGACCCCGGAGCACGCGCGGGCTCCGCGTGAGGCCTGCGCGCGGGCCGCACCGGGCTCCGGAACCGGGCTCGGCCCCCGGGCCCCGAACACCGGAACCGCCCGGCGGGCCGGGTCCGCGCGGCATGCTTGCGGCGCCACGGTCCACCCGCCACGCTGTGCACCATGGCCGACCCGCACAGCACCACAGAACCGACCGACGTCGCCGCACTGCGCCGCGATCTGGAGAGCCGTGTCCGGGGCACGGTCGCCTTCGACGCGGGAACCCTCGCCCTCTACACCTCCGACGCCTCCAACTACCGCCGCGTGCCCCTCGCCGTGGTCGTCCCCGAGACCGTCGAGGACTGCGTGGCGGCGGTCCGCGCCTGCGCCGAGCACGAGGTGCCGGTCGTTCCCCGGGGCGGCGGCACCTCCATCGCGGGCAACTCCATCGGCACCGGCGTGGTCATCGACACCTCCCGCCACCTGCGCGCCATCGAGGACATCGACCCCGAGGCCCGTACCGCCACCGTGCAGCCCGGCGTCATCCTGGACGAGCTGCGCAGGGCCACGGCCGAGCACGGGCTCACCTTCGCCCCCGACCCCTCCACCCACAGCCGCTGCACCGTCGGCGGCATGGTCGGCAACAACGCCTGCGGCTCCCACTCGGTGGCCTGGGGCACCACCGCCGACAACATCGTCTCCCTCGACCTACTGCTCAGCGACGGCACCAGGCTCACCGTGGGCTCCTACGACAGCGACGAGGAGCTGCGGGACCTGGCGCGCCGTCCCGGCCGCGAGGGCGAGATCCACGCGGCCCTGTCCCGCCTGGTGGAGGAGTACCGATCCGAGCTGCGCACGGCCATGCCGGACTTTCGCCGCCGGGTGTCCGGCTACGCCCTGGACCGGCTGCTGCCGGAGAAGGGCCGCAACGTCGCCGCCGCGCTGGTGGGCACCGAGGGCACCTGCGCGTTCGTGCTCGGAGCCACCGTGCGCCTGGTCGAGACGCCGCCCGCCCGCGCGCTGGCCGTCCTGGGCTATCCGGACGCCCCCGCGGCCGCCGACGCCGTACCCGACCTGCTCGGACACCGGCCGCTCACGGTCGAGGGCATCAACCAGCGCATGGTCGCCGCCCTGGACAGCCACGGCTCCGGGTCCCGCGTGCCGCTGCCCGAGGGCGGGGCGTGGCTCCTGGTGGAGATCGCCGGGCAGGACCGCGAACGGGCCGCCGAGGCGGCCGAGGCCATGCTCACCGGGCTCTCCGACGCCTCACGTCCCCAGGACGCCCTCGTCGTCGCCGACCCCGCCCACCAGAAGGCGCTCTGGCGCATCCGCGAGGAGGGGGCCGGACTCACCCAGCGCACACCCGCGGGCGACGAGGCCTGGTCGGGCTGGGAGGACGCCGCGGTGCCTCCCGAGAACCTGGGCGGCTACCTGCGCGACTTCGACGACCTCATGGAGCGCCACGGCCGCTTCGGCGTGGTCTACGGCCACTTCGGCGACGGCTGCCTGCACGTGCGCATCGACTTCGAGCTCACGCACGAGCGGGGCCGCCGCGAGTACCGGGAGTTCATGGAGGAGGCCGCGGGGATCGTCGTCAAGCACGGTGGTTCCCTTTCGGGCGAGCACGGAGACGGACAGGCGCGCTCCGAACTCCTCTCCCGCATGTACCCCGAGCGCCTCATCCGGGCCTTCGGCGAGTTCAAGCGGATCTGGGACCCCGCCGACATCATGAACCCCGGCATCATCGTCGACCCGCTCCCGCTCGACGCCGACGTGAGGGTGGACACCGACCCGCGGCCCGCGTTGCCGCTGACGGACGTCACCATGGCCTACCCCGAGGACGACGGCGACTTCGCCAAGGCGCTGCGCCGCTGCTCCGGCATCGGCAAGTGCCGCCGCCAGGAGGGGCCGGGCGTCATGTGCCCCAGCTACCAGGTCACCCAGGAGGAGAAGCACTCCACCCGGGGGCGCGCCCACCTGCTGTTCGAGATGGCCAAGGGCGAGGTCGTCACCGACGGCTGGCGCTCGGAGGAGGTGCGCGAGAGCCTGGACCTGTGCCTGTCCTGCAAGGGCTGCCTGAGCGACTGCCCGGTCAACGTGGACATGGCCAGCTACAAGGCCGAGTTCCTGCACCAGCACTACCGGGGACGGGTGCGTCCGGCCGCCCACTACTCGATGGGCTGGCTGCCGGTCTGGGCGCGCCTGGCCTCGCTCGCCCCGGCCGAGGCCAACCGGGCCACCAGGCTGCCGGGGGTCTCGCGCCTGGCCAAGAGGGTCGCCGGTGTGGCCGTGCAGCGCGACCTGCCCTCGTTCGCCCGCACCACCTTCACCCGGGCGTTCCGCCGCCGTGCGGCGCGCGGTGAGGCCCGCACCGACGGGCCCCGGGTGGTGCTGTGGCCGGACACCTTCGGCAACCACCTCGACCCGAACGTGCTCGTCGCCGCCGTGCGTGTGCTGGAGGACGCCGGGTTCACCGTCGTGCTGCCCCGGGGGCAGGTGTGCTGCGGCCTGACGTGGGTCTCCACCGGTCAACTGGACGTGGCCCGGGCGGTGATGCGCCGCGCGGTGCGGGCCCTGGCGCCGCTGGTGGAGGAGGGGCTGCCCGTGGTGGGGCTGGAGCCCAGCTGCACGGCCGCGCTGCGCCACGACCTCCTGGAGCTGCTCCCGGGACCGGAGAGCGAGGGGGTGGCCGCCTCCGTGCACACCCTGGCGGGCTTCCTCAACGAGTACGCGCCCGACTGGCAGCCGCCCCGGATCCCGGCCTCGGCGATGGCCCAGGTGCACTGCCACCAGCACGCGGTGATGGGCTTCGACGCCGACCGGGAGCTGATCGCGCGGGCGGGCATCGACGGCGAGGTGCTCGACTCCGGCTGCTGCGGGCTGGCGGGCGACTTCGGGTTCACCGAGGGCCACTACGAGGTGTCCACGGCCATCGGTGAGCGCGACCTGCTGCCGCGGGTGCGCGAGGCCGCGCCGGAGACCCTGGTGCTCGCCGACGGCTACAGCTGCCGCACCCAGATCGGCCAGGGCACGGGCCGCCGCGCACTGCACCTGGCCGAGGTCCTCGCCCGGGGCCTGGCGGACCGAGGGGCCCCGGCTCCAGGGGGGCGGTCCAGGCGTCCACGGGGTGCCGGAGGGGCGACCGCCTAGACGCCCATCTGGTCGTGCAGGGCGTCCAGGGCCCGCGAGACGGCGTCGGACAGGCGCTCGTCCCGCGGGTCCACTCCCTCGCCCAGGTGGATGCGCCAGGCCACGTCGGTGCCGCCGGGCGGGCGGCGCGCCACCAGTCGGAAGCCGGTGGTGGAGTCGGTGCTGGGGAAGGGCACGAACCGGTTGACCAGGATGGTCGCGGTGACGCGCTCGGAGACGGTCTCGGCCAGGCGGCGGTAGTCCACGCCGTCGGAGTCGGAGTCCGAGCGCAGGCCTACGGTGTGCTCGCCCGACCCCTCCTCCAGGAACGTGAAGGCGTCGGGGGTCCAGCGGGCCTGGTCGATGTCCTGCCACGGCACGGTGCGGCCGTCGGGCAGGTGCAGGGCGCGCGTGGTGGCGGCCAGGACCGGGGTGTCCTCCCCGGCCGGGGCGGTGACGGGCGCGTGCGCCAGCACACGCTCGCCCCGCTCCAGCCGGGCGCGCACCCCGGCGGGCACGCCCCTGGAGAACAGGGCCACTAGTTCTCCTCGCCGGTGCCGGGAGCGTTCTTACCGCCCCGCGGCTGGGTGCCGTTGGAGCTGCGGCTCTCCCACTCGACGAACTCGACCTCCTCGTCGGTGGGCCGGGCCAGGAAGTCGCGCAGCGACGTGACCGGCATCCTGTCCACGGCCTTGTCGTAGACGGTGCGGCCCGCGTTGCCGACCTGGGCGCCGACGAGTCCGGCGACCTCCTGGACGACGGGGCTGTCCGCCACCTTGCGGGCGCTGCGGGTGAGCTGCTCGTAACGGGCTCTGCCCGCCTTCGCGCCCAGGACGTAACCGATGGCGAGTCCGGCGGCGAACGTGATGCGGTAGCGCATGGGATACCTCTTCAGCCTTGGGGACGATCGGCGTGATCCTGCCTCGACGTTACCCCGAGGGGACTCCACCACACATGGGCGACACCGGTCCTGAGCACTCCTCGGAGGGCGCTAGGCTAGGAGTGTCCTCACGGCCCCCAAGGGCCGCGGGGTAGGCCATCCCGCGTAGCTCAATCGGCAGAGCAGCCGGCTGTTAACCGGCAGGTTACTGGTTCGAGTCCAGTCGCGGGAGCAGTAGGGACAGGGTCCCTCCCCGGCAGGGGAGGGACCCTGTCGTCGTTCCGAGGGCGGGAGGCGTCGTGGCGTGCCGCCGGGCCGCCACGCGCGGGCGCGGCCCCCGGGTGTCCCGGACCGCGGGTTCCCCGCGTCTCGGCGCCACGCCGCCGGGCCGCCGCACCGGCTCGTTCCCGGGCGTCCCCGCAGGCGCGATCGCACGCGGCATCCCCGTCCGGCTGGGCGGAGAGCCGGCCTGGCTCGACCGCACGCGCGATCGCGCGCGGCACCCCCAACGGCGTGACGGTCACGGGCGTGTGGCCTGGCCACCGCCCCCTTCCCGCTCGCCGGCACGCCTACATCCGAAATATTCCGGAAAAACTCCGTTCCCCTCCTGGAAAACAGCCGGAACTTCTTCTTAGTATGGGTCACCATCCGGTTCCGTCCCGCGACCCACAGCAACCACCCGCCGGAAGTCCACACGCTCCCTCCCCGCCATCGCGTCCCCGGTGGCGTCCTCGCCAGGCGGGACCGATGCCTACCCCCCATCGGTGCGCACCGGCGGCCACGTGTCCGGCGCCCTCCGGCGCGGGGCCGTTCCCGCCGAACGCGCGCCCTCCTCCGGAGGTCTCCATGCACTTCCATCGACATCGCCCCCGGGCGTGGGCGGCCGCCGCCTTCGTGGTCGCCGCGAGCCTGGCCACCACCACCCTCAGCCCGCGGGCCGCGTCCGCCGACGAGCACAACGGCGCCGACTGCGCGGTACCCGGCTCCGTCCCCCCGGTCTCCGAATCCCTGCTTCCCGATCCCTTCACGAAGCTGGACGGCACGCGTGTCTCCAGCAAGGCGGAGTGGGAGTGCCGGCGGGCGGAGATCCACGAACTGGCGGAGCGCTCCGTCTACGGCGAGAAGCCCGCACCGCCGGACAGCGTGACGGGAACGGTCTCCTCGTCCGACATCACGGTGAACGTGACGGACCAGGGACGGAGCACCAGCTTCTCGGCCTCGGTCGACCTGCCGAGCGGCTCCGGCCCCTTCCCGGCCGTCATCGTCTACGGAGGGTTCGGCGCGGACACGGACACCATCAAGGCCGCCGGCGCCGCCGTCATCAGCTACGACCCCTTCACGGTCGGGGCGGAGGGCACGTCCCGAAACAACAAACAGGGCGCGTTCTACGACATCTACGGCTCGTCGAGCGGCACGGGGCTGCTCATGTCCTGGGCCTGGGGCACGAGCCGCATCATCGACGTCATCGAGCAGTCGGGCGGCGGTGTCCTCCGGACGGACGGCACCGGTGTCACGGGATGCTCGCGGTACGGCAAGGGCGCCTTCGTGGCCGGTGCCTTCGACCAGCGCATCGATCTGACCATGCCGGTCGAGTCGGGCACCGGTGGTGTTCCCGCCTTCCGCGGGATCGCGCGGGAGAGCGGCTCCCAGCCACTGGACAGCGCCTACGGAGAGCAGCCGTGGCTGGGCGACGCGTTCGGCTCCTACACGGGCGACCCGAGCGCGCTGCCGGTGGACACGCACGAGATCGTGGGCATGATCGCGCCTCGGGGGCTCTTCGTCATGGAGAACCCCCACGTCGAGTGGCTGGGCGCCCGGTCCGGCAGCGTGGCGGCCCTGGGCGGAGCCGAGGTCTACAAGGCGCTCGGCGCCGAGGAGAACATCAGCTACTCGTCCGACGTCCAGGACGGTACCCACTGCGCCACCAGGTCCGAGTGGCGGGGACCCCTGCGGCAGAGCATCGAGGCGTTCCTGCTGGGCACGGGCGAGGCTCCCGGCGTGTTCAGGATCTCGCCCGGCAAGGCCGGTGACCTGTCCGGGTGGAGGAACTGGCGGACCCCGACCCTGACCGGAGACGGCGGCGAGGAGCCGCCGGGCGACGAGGACCCCCCGGGCGACGAGGACCCGCCCGGTGACGAGGAGCCGCCGGGCGACGGCACGGGAGGCGTCTGTACCGCCGACTACCGGACGGTCAACAGTTGGTCCGGCGGCTTCCAGAGCGAGGTGACGGTCCGCAACGACAGCGCCGGCGCGCTCGACGGCTGGGCCGTCGACATGACCCTGGCCTCCGGGCAGTCCATCAGCAACCTCTGGAACGGCGAGAGCACCGGGACCAGCGGATCCGTCACGGTGAGCAACACCCCGTGGAACGGCACCGTCGCGGCCGATAGCACCGTCACCTTCGGCTTCACCGCCACCGGCGACTCCTCCACCGAGCCCGGCGGCATCACCTGTTCCAGCCCCTGACCGATCCCGTGCACACCCTGACGGTCCCGCCCCGGCTCCGCACCCGCCGGGGCGGGACCCCGTCCGGATCCGCGGGACCTCACGCGGGGCCACGGGGTCACGGGACGCGAAGACCCACGCCCGGGGGAGCGCGGCGGAAAACGCGTCGCGAGCACTCTCCGGGAGGCGCTAGGCTGGTGGGCGTCGCCAGGGCCTCGGGCCTCTCGGCGGAGCACGATCCCGCGTAGCTCAATCGGCAGAGCAGCCGGCTGTTAACCGGCAGGTTACTGGTTCGAGTCCAGTCGCGGGAGCAGTAGGGACAGGGTCTCTTCCCACCAGGGGAGGGGCCCTGTCGTCGTTGTGCCTCCACCGCGATGCGCCGCGGCCGGGTTCGGGCACGTCGAGGCGCTCCGGTGGTCCCGCCCGGACGGGGCGGCCCTCGCCCGCTGCCGGTCCGCATGGCTTCGACGCGGGGAGAGGGAGTGTCGGAGACCTCAGATCCTGCCGATACCGCCGAGGATCAGCCGCCGGTTGCGCTGCGGCATCTGGTAGCAGCCGGGCACGGGCGGTGCCACGGGCAGCGTGCGCCAGCGCTGGACCTCGATCACACCGGGTTCACAGATCCGCCAGCCCCCGAAGAGGGCCTCGATGGCCTGCCGGGAGCGCCAGCGGCCGGATCCGAGACGGTCCAGGAAGACACGCTCCAGTTGTTCGGCCCGCGCCGCGTCCTTCGGGAAGGCGGTCGGGTCGGGGCGGCAGTAGTGGCTGAGGACCATGTGGCTGCCGGGAGCGAGGGCCCGGCGCAGGGTCGCGATGCGCTCGGCCGGGGCGTCGGCGTCGGAGGTGTGGGAGACCGCGCCGGTGAGCAGCAGGCCCACGGGCTCGTCCAGGTCGATGAAGTCACGGATCCCGGGATCGGCCAGGAGCTCGTCGGGCCGGGTGAGGGAGGCGCGCACCGCCGTGGTGGCGCGTCCGCTGCGGAGCAGGGCGCGGTGGTGGGTCAGTACCACCGGGTCGTCGGTGGCGTAGACGACGCGGGTCCGCGGAGCGCTCTCGCGTGCGATCTCGTGCGGGTCGCCGGGCGCTGGCAGGCCCGCGCCGAACTGGACGAACTGTCGGATGCCCAGTTCCGCGCTCAGATGGCGCACGGCGCGCTGGAGGAAGGCCCTCTCGCCCAGGACGAGGTCCTGGAACCCCGGTGCGGCCCGCTCCGCCTTGGCGGCCAGGTCCCGGTCCACCTCGAAGTGGTCCTTGCCCTTGAGGTGGAAGGAGTGCAGACGAGCCACACTGGGCTGCGCCAGGTCGAGGAGGGGTGGTGGATTGGCCCTGACGTGTTTGCCCCCCGCCTGCCTGAGGAAATCGGGGGAGGAGAATCGAGGCATCGCCTTCCTCTTGTCTGAGGTGGGGAAGTCTGGTCGACCTCTGGATTGTATTCCGAGTGTGCGGTGTTGTTAACCGAGTCACAGACACAGTTCGCGGAAATCGTCGCTCGGTGTGCCCGGGAAGTGTCGCGCGGTACGTGGAAGGACTCACTTGGGCTGGCTAGGACTTATATGCTTAATGTCCATTATGTGATGAATTGAGAGTCGGCTCCGGTCCCCGCAAGCCCGTGGAGGCGGGCTTCGCGGACGCGGCGGTGTGGCCGGGGAGAACCCCCGGGAAGTGTCGTCTGCCCGTCCTCGGGCGGCCCCGCGCCCTTGCGCGCACGCGTGGAGAAAGGCGCGTACCGTACGTTGGCGGGAAATTCCGTGTTCGCGGCCGCTGCCTGCGGGAATTCCCGTTTCCGCGGCGGAAATACTCCGTCCGGCCGAGGTGTGCCGACCCGGGTCGCGCACCCTCGCTAACCTGGGGGCATGGACCGCCCCTACACCATCCTCAGCTGCGCGGCGTCGGTCGACGGACGCATCGACGACACCGGACCGCGGCGGCTGCGCCTGTCCAACGAGGCCGACTTCGCCGAGATCGACGAACTGCGCGCGGGATGCGACGCGATCCTCGTCGGCGCGGGCACCCTGCGCGCCGACGACCCACGCCTCCTGGTGCGCTCGCCGCTGCTGCGGGAGCGCCGCCGTGCTCGGGGACGCACCGAGAACCTGCTGAAGGTCCTGGTCACCCGCAGCGGGGAGTTCTCCCCCGAGGCCCGCTTCTTCTCCACCGGGGACGCGGGAGCCGTCGTCTACACCGGGGGCACGGGCGTCGGGACCGCCCGGCGCGCACTGGAGGGAAGGCCCGCCGACGACCCGCCCGCCGAGGTGGTGGACGCCGGGGATCCCCCCACCGCCAAGGCGATCCTGGCCGACCTGGCCGGCCGGGGGGTGTCCCGCCTGCTGGTGGAGGGCGGCGGGCACGTCCACACCCTGTTCCTCACCTCGGGGCTGGCCGACGAGCTCCGGCTGGCGGTCGCCCCGTTCTTCGTGGGGGAGGAGGAGGCCCCGCGCTTCGTCCTGCCCGGCGCCTTTCCGTACACCTTCGACGCGCCGATGCGCCTGGTGGAGGCGAGGGCGCTCGGCGACGTGGCCGTCCTGCGCTACCGCCTGGGCGCAGGGGAGGAGGCGTGAGGGCCGGTCCGCCCCCGGCCGGGGGAGAGGCCGACGCGCACTGGCTGCGCCGCACCGTCGAGCTGTCCCGCTCCTGCCCGCCCTCGGACACCGCGTTCTCCGTGGGATGCGTCGTGGTCGCCGACGACGGCACCGTCCTGGGCGAGGGCTACTCGCGCCGTGACGATCCCGGCGACCACGCCGAGGAGGCGGCCCTGCGCGAGGTGGCCGCCGACGACCCCCGGCTGGCCGGCGCCACCCTGTACTCCTCGCTGGAGCCGTGCAGCTCACGCTCCTCACGGCCGCGGTCCTGCAGCGCCCTGGTCCTGGCCACGCCGGTCCCGCGCGTGGTCTTCGCCTGGCGCGAGCCCGCCCTGTTCGTGGACTGCGACGGGGCCGAGCGCCTGCGCGCGGCGGGACGGACCGTGGTGGAGCGCCCCGACCTGGCTTCGGGCGTCCGCGAGGTCAACGCCCACCTGGTGGGGTGACCCCGTTCCCACCAGGTGGGGCGGAATCGGTCAGAGCCGGTTGACGTCCACCACGCGCACCACCGCGTGCCCCTCGGCGTCGGAGGCCTCCAGGTCCACCTCGGCGCTGATGCCCCAGTCGTGGTCGCCCGCCGGGTCGGCGAGGATCTGGCGCACCCGCCACAGCTCCGGCTCCTCCTCGATGAGGAGCATCGCCGGGCTGCGCGCGTCCGGGCCGATCCCGATGGAGTCGTGCTCCTCGAAGTACTCCTCCAGGGCCTCCTCCCAGGCCTCGGCGTCGTCCCACTCCCCGCCGTCCTCCAGCTTGCCCAGTTCGGTGTAGCGGCGAAGGGCGGCCAGCTCCACGCGGCGGAACATCTCGTTGCGCACCAGCACACGGAAGGCCCGCGTGTTCGCGGTCACCGGGCGCACCCTCTCCTCCGGGGGCTCCTCGTCCCCGGAGACCTCCGCCTGGGGGTTGGTCAGCTGCTCCCACTCGTCCAGCAGGCTGGAGTCGACCTGGCGGACCAGCTCTCCCAGCCACTCGATGAGGTCGCGCAGCTCCTCGGTCTTGGCGTCGTCGGGAACCGTCTGGTTGAGCGCCTTGTACGCGCTGGCCAGGTAGCGCAGCACCAGCCCCTCCGAGCGCGCCAGCTCGTAGAAGCCCACGTAGTCGGTGAAGGTCATCGCCCGCTCGTACATGTCGCGGGCCACCGTCTTGGGCCGCAGCGGGTGGTCGCCGACCCACGGGTGGCCGCTCTGGTACACCTCGTAGGCGTGGCTGAGCAGCTCCTCCAGCGGCTTGGGGTAGTCGACCTCCTCCAGCCGCTCCATGCGCTCCTCGTACTCGATCCCGTCCATCTTCATCTGCTGGACGGCCTCGCCGCGGGCCTTGTTGAGCTGTGCGCCCAGGATCTGCCTCGGATCGTCCAGGGTGGACTCCACCACGCTGAGCACGTCCAGCGCGTAGGTGGGCGACTCCTTGTCCAGAAGGTCCAGAGCGGCCAGCGCGAACGTGGACAGCGGCTGGTTGAGCGCGAAGTCGGCCTGTAGGTCCACGGTCAGCCGGGCGGGGCGCCCCTGCTCGTCGGGCTCGGGGAGGGTCTCCACGATCCCGCCGTCCAGCAGCGACCGGTAGATGGCGATCGCCTCGTGGATGTGGCGGCGCTGCGTCCTGCGGTCGTCGTGGTTCTCCCTGAGCAGGTGCTTCATCGCGGTGAAGCAGTTCCCGGGCCGGGCGATCACGCTCAGCAGCATGGCGTTGCTCACCCGGAAACGGGAGGTCAGCGGCTCCGGCTCGGCCTCGATCAGCTTGTTGAAGGTCGCCTCGTCCCAGGAGACGAACCCCTCGGGGGCCTTCTTGCGCACCACCTTGCGCCGCTTCTTGGCGTCGTCACCGACCTTGGCCAGCGCCTTCTGGTTCTCGACGACGTGTTCGGGAGCCTGGGCCACCACGCTGCCCACGGTGTCGAACCCGGGCCGTCCGGCCCGTCCGGCGATCTGGTGGAACTCGCGGGCGCGCAGGCGGCGCACCCGTGTCCCGTCGTACTTGCTCAGGGCCGTGAACAGCACGGTGCGGATGGGCACGTTCACGCCCACCCCCAGGGTGTCGGTGCCGCAGATGACCTTGAGCAGCCCGGCCTGGGCCAGCCGTTCGACCAGGCGCCGGTACTTGGGCAGCATGCCCGCGTGGTGCACACCGATGCCGTGCCGCACGTACCGGGACAGGTTGCGGCCGAACTTGGTGGTGAAGCGGAAGCTGCCGATCTCCGCCGCGATCGCCGCCTTCTCCTCCTTGGTGCACATGTTGATGCTGGTCAGCGACTGCGCGCGCTCCACGGCCTGGGCCTGGGTGAAGTGCACGATGTACACGGGCGCGCTGCCGCTGGCCAGCTCCTCCTCCAGCGTCTCGTGCAGCGGTGTGACCCGGTAGTCGTAGTAGAGGGGAACGGGGCGCTCGGCGGAGGCGACCACGGCGGTGGAACGCCCGGTGCGCTTCTCCAGGTCCTCCTCGAAGCGGCTCACGTCGCCCAGGGTCGCCGACATCAGCAGGAACTGCGCCTGCGGCATCTCCAGCAGGGGCACCTGCCAGGCCCACCCGCGGTCCGGTTCGGCGTAGAAGTGGAACTCGTCCATGACGACGGTGTTGATGTCGGCGTCCGCGCCCTCGGCCAGCGCGATCTGGGCCAGGACCTCCGCCGTGCAGCACACGATGGGAGCGTCGGCGTTGACGCTGGCGTCCCCGGTCATCATGCCGACGTTCTCGGTACCGAAGATCTTGCACAGGTCGAAGAACTTCTCCGACACCAGCGCCTTGATGGGCGCGGTGTAGAACGCGCACTCGTCGCGGGCCAGGGCGGCGAACAGCGCGCCCGTGGCCACCATGCTCTTGCCCGATCCGGTCGGGGTGTTGAGGATGACGTTGGACCCGGAGACGACCTCGATGAGCGCCTCCTCCTGGTGCGGATAGAGGGTGAGGCCCCGCTCCTCGGCCCACAAAGCGAACGCCTCGAAGAGGGAGTCGGGTTCTGGTTCGGCCGGAAGTACATCGATGAGACTCACGGTCTCTATACTGCCTGCTTCCCGAGGCCCCCCGGGACAGTGCCGTGTGCCCGTTCACGGAGCCCGGTCCGGTCGCCCGGGGCCGGTCCCGCAGGCCCCGGAACCCGTCCGGCCGCCTCGGAGACGACGACGGGCACGCCCCGAACGAGGCGTGCCCGCGCACACGGTCCGGCCCCCGCCCCGAGCGAGGCGCGCGGGCCCGGGCGGGTGCTACACCAGGCCGAGCTGCTTGACGGTGTCGCGCTCCTCGACGAGCTCCTTGACGGAGGCGTCGATGCGGGAGCGGGAGAAGCCGTCGATCTCCAGGCCCTGGACGATCTCCCAGCGGCCCCCGCGCGAGACGACGGGGAAGGAGGAGATGAGGCCCTCGGGTACGCCGTAGGAACCGTCGGAGGGAATGGCGGCGGAGGTCCAGTCGCCCTCGGGGGTGCCGTTGACCCAGTCGTGGACGTGGTCGATGGCGGCGTTGGCGGCGGAGGCGGCGGAGGAGGCGCCACGGGCCTCGATGATCGCGGCGCCGCGCTTGGCGACGGTCGGGATGAAGTCGTTCTCCAGCCAGGACTGGTCGCCCACGGTCTTGGCGGCGCTGGTGCCGTTGACCTCGGTGTTGAACAGGTCCGGGTACTGGGTGGCGGAGTGGTTGCCCCAGATCGTGAGCTTCTTGATGTCGTTGATCGACACGCCGAGCTTCTTGGCGAGCTGGGTGAGCGCGCGGTTGTGGTCCAGGCGGGTCATCGCGGTGAAGCGCTCGGCCGGGACGTCGGGGGCGTGGCTCTGGGCGATGAGGGCGTTGGTGTTGGCGGGGTTGCCGACCACCAGGACGCGGATGTCGTCGGCGGCGCCGGCGTTGATCGCCTCGCCCTGGGGCTTGAAGATGCCGCCGTTGGCCTCGAGCAGGTCACCGCGCTCCATGCCCTTGCCGCGCGGGCGGGCGCCGACCAGCAGGGCGACGTTGGCTCCCTGGAAGGCCTGGGCCGCGTCGTCGAAGATGTCGATGCCCCGGAGCAGCGGGAAGGCGCAGTCGTCCAACTCCATCGCGGTGCCCTCGGCGGCCTTGACCGCCTGCGGGATCTCCAGCAGGCGCAGCTTCACCGGGGTGTCGGCGCCGAGCAGCTGCCCGGAGGCGATCCGGAACAGCAGCGCGTAGCCGATCTGGCCGGCGGCGCCTGTGACGGTGATGTTGACGGGTGCTTTGGACATGCGTGAACTCTCCTGAACGACGTTGTGCGACCCGCGATGTTACCAACGGGTTCGACGCGGCGTCGGTACCGGGCGCTGGGGTCGTCCAGGTGCGCGCCGCGCACCTCACCACCCTAGACCTCGCGTCCTCGCGGAGCGTGAACCAGGTGCGCGGTAGGGGATCCGCGTGCCCCTCGCCGGGGGTCGCGGGTTCCGTGCGGTAACGGATTTACGGCGCGGAAACGGAGGACGCACCCTGTTAGGATGACGTTCGCCGATGACGGCGGGCCGGTAGCTCAGTTGGTTAGAGCAGGGGACTCATAATCCCTGGGTCGCGGGTTCGAGTCCTGCCCGGCCTACCCCTTCCGAACATGACAAAAGCGCCGCCGACCTGCGGATACGGGCCAGCGGCGCTTTCTTCGCTATCGGGGTGTGTGCGGCCGGATACGGTCCCGTCCGGACGGCCGCGGGGAATACGCGCCGAAGTCCGGGGCCCAGAACTCGGCGCCCTCGTCCGCGGTCCCGCACCGTGATTCGCGTTCGCCCTCGTCAAGGCGGCGGGCTTGAATACGAAGTAGGACATCAAGGCTGTGTTCCGCCCATTCCGCCACTTGTGGTGGACAAAACCCTGGTTCGGTCATGTGGGTACGGCGGAGCCGCGCGCCGGAGAACTCACGGCCCTCCTGCCGCGCCGCGCCGGTGAGGTGGCTGGACATCGGCCCGCCGTCGGAATAGATCCAGAGGACGCGCGCCCTCGGAGAGGCTCCCGGTCTCTCCCGGGGCCTGGAGCGTGCGTGTCGGCCGACGGAGGCGGGTGAGTACCGAAGTGGTTCGGGGAAGGGCGTACGGGCATGGGCCCCGGCGCCTCGTGCGCAGGACCAACGAGCGGCACCAGTGGGAGAAGAACCGCGCCCGGGCGGGCCGGGAGGAGCGCGGGGCGACCGGCGCCACGGAACACGACACCGGGCTCACCGTGGACGACCTCGTGTTCCACGCCGAGTACCACGACGTGAGGGCCGACGAGGAGCTGGCCCGAGCCCTTCGCGTGCGCGTGGGGACCAGGCTGGTGGAACGCCTCTACCGGACGCGCTACCGGGAGGAGGCCGCGCCCCTCAACATGACGCGCTCCTACCTGGTGCACGCGATGGTGGCCTCCAACCCGGACCTGCTCGACGCGGCCAGGGAGCCGTGGCCCGGCGGTACCCAGAGCCAGCTGTGTACCGTGGGCGTCGAGGTCGACCGGGTCGAGGAGCGGGTCACCGCGCGGCCGCCCACCGCCGAGGAGGCACGGGAGCTCGCGCTGCCGCCCGGTACCGCCGTGATGGTGCTCCGGAAGGCCTGCGTCGACACGGACGGCCGCGTCGTGGACTGGTCGGAGGTCATCCTTCCGGGCGACCGGACCGAGGCCGTCTTCACGACTCGTCTGGAACGGTGGTGACCATGGCCGGTCTCGTCTCCGTCGTCACGGCGGTGCACGCCCCGGGCGCCGGATTCCTACCCGAGGCGTACAGGTCGCTGTCCGGGCAGGTCCTCCCCGACGGCTGGGACTGGCAGTGGGTCGTACAGGAGGACGGGGAGACCGACGCCGTCGGGTCCCGCGTGCCGGACGACCCGCGCGTCAGCTTCGGGCAGGGCCGGGCGGGCCGCGCCGGAACGGCGCGCACGATGGCGCTCTCCCGGACGGAGGGCGAGTTCGTCCGGGTCCTGGACGCCGACGACCAGTTGACGCCGGGCGCGCTGGCCCGGGACATCGGGGCCCTGACGCGGACGCCCGGGGTCTGCTGGACCACCTCGCGGGCCCTGGACCTCATGCCCGACGGGTCCACCACCGGGTTCGAGGGGGACCCGCCGGAGGGCCCGATCGAGCGGGGCGCCGTCCTGGACTCCTGGAAGGCGAACGGCTTCCTGCCGCCCGTCCACCCGGCCACCCTGTGCGTACGCCGGGACCTGCTCCTGGCCCTGGGCGGGTGGATGGCGCTGCCGGCGTCCGAGGACACCGGGCTCCTCCTCGCCCTCAACGCCGTGAGCCGCGGCTGGTTCACGGCGCGGACCGGACTCCTCTACCGCAAGTGGCCCGGGCAGGCCACCGCCGCCGCCCCGCACGCCGACGAGCGGGAGCGGAGCGCTCGTACGGCCGTCGTGGAGGCACGGGCGCGGGCGCTCGCGGAGACGGGCTGGTGTTTCGAGCCCTCCTGAGCGCGTGCGGTCGGGGAGGCGGCCGGGCCGGTGCGCTCAGGCGCGGGCGGCGAGTGGCCAGGAGCCGTCCACGACCGCCTCGGGGTCCTTGCGCCGCAGGTAGGCCTGGAGACCGGCGGCCTGTTCGGCCTTCCAGGTGACCTGTGCGGTGTGCAGCTCGTCGATGCCCATGTCCGCCAGCTCGGGGTGGGTCGCGGCGAGCTTCCAGGCCAGTCGGGCGGCGGCCAGCGCGTCGGCGGCGGCCCCGTGCGCCTGGTCGGCGTCCAGGCGCACGCCGTGGTGGGCGCACACGTCGACCAGCTTGCGCGAGCCGCGCCGGAAGGTGTCGACCCGCTTGTCCAGCACGAGGGGGTCCAGGACGCGCAGCATCTCGTCGAAGCGGGCCCCGGACTGGTGGCGCTGGAGCTCCGCCGCGAGCAGTCCCAGGTCGTAGGGGGCGTTGTAGACCACCACCGGCAGGCCGTCCACGGCCGCCTTCTCCAGGGCGGCGCCGATCTCGGGCACCGCCTCGGACGCGGGCCGGCCGTGCTCGCGTGCGTGGTCGGTGGTGATGTGGTGGATGTCGGTGGCCTCCTGGGGGATGTCGATGCCCGGGTCGATGAGCCAGGTGGTGACTTCCTTGGTGCGGTGGACGGGGTCGATGCGCCACAGGGCGGCGGTGACGATCCGGTCGTGGTCCAGGTCCAGGCCGGTGGACTCGACGTCGAACGCGGCCATGGGACGGGTGTGCCAGGTCATGCGGGCCCTTCTGGGGTCGGGGGTTCGACGGGAGAAGCTCGGCGCTTCCTCTGATGATGCGGCTTCGGGAACCGGATTCCGTGGAACGGGCGGGCGCGGCCGCGCACTTTTGGAATCCGGGTTCGGGACGGGGCCGGACTCGGGGGGTGCTCGCTTCTCGCCGGTTCGGAACGCGTGCGGTGAGGACGGGCGGACAGGGGGGAGGGATCGGAGACGGAAGTGCTCCGGCCATTGTGCTTCGTCCCGGTGACTTTCGGTCCCGGCCGTGGCGACGGACACGGTCCGGGACGGCCGCCCACGCCGGTCGGTCCGGGGACCCGCCCTCGGGCACGAATCCGGCTTCCGCCCGGCCCGCCCCCTCACCTGCTCTGCGCCTTCGCGCACCGGGAACGGTGCGCGACGCGGTCCTGGAACCTCCCCGCCGCACGGAGCCCGCTCGTTTACACTGACGGCCGGCCAGAGGGGCGTGGTGTGCCACGTCTCGGCAACCACCGCGTGCCCGGCGTCGTCCGACAGATCGGTGGACGGGTGTACTCCGGGGAGGCGAGTGTTGGGATCGGACGGAACATCGCGGCGGCGTGGGCGCCGCCGCCGCGGGAACCCGGCCTACTACCTGCTGCGCGGTACGGCGGCGGCTGTCGCGGCGGTGCTCCTCGCGACGGTCGTCACCATCACGGTCTCCCACGGACTCGGGACCGAGCCCCCGAAGCAGGCCGAGCAGACGAACCCCCAGGCGCCCGGGACCCCCTTCGGCGCCCTCGTCGACCGGATCGGCGTATCCCGGGACGGCTCCAGCGCCAACGTCGACCTCGACGGCTCCGGCAACAGCCTGTCCGCGCAGACCCTGGCCTCGGCCGGGTGGATCCCCGGCCGCGAGGTCGTCCTCCTCGGCGCACCCCTGGAACTGCCCGACTACGCACCCGGGCGCCCCGACCACCTGGTCTCCGACGGCCAGGCCGTCCGGCTCGGCGCCGACCGCTACCGTTCGCTCACCTTCCTGGCCACCGCCACCCGCACCGGCGGAACCGAGACCGGGGACACCGGGGCCGGTGGGATCGACACCGGCGGCGCCGGGGCCGAGGTCCACGGCACCGGCCGGGTGGTCTACACCGACGGGAGGGAACAGGAGTTCGTCCTGTCCGTCCCCGACTGGATCACCGGGCCCGCGAGCGAGGCCGCGCTCACCCTGCCCTACGCCAACTCCGCCTCCGGCCCCGACCCGGGGCTCGGCGCGGTGCGCCTGTACGCGCGTGACGTCCCGGTCGATCCCGCACGCGAGATCTCCCACGTGGTGCTGCCGGAGACCGGGGAGGGCGAGGGCCGCATCCACCTGTTCTCCGTGGGCGGGCGCGAGGTGGGCCCCGAGTGGACCGGTACCTGGGCCCGGGCCACCTCCGGCTACATGGAGGTCGGCCCCTGGGAGGACCAGACCCTGCGGCTGTCGGTACGCACCACCACCGGCGGCGCCAACGTACGGATCCGTCTGGACAACACCTTCGCCGACGCCCCCGTCACCGTGGGAGCGGCCTCACTGGCCCCGCGCGACACCGGCGCGGCCGTCAGGGGCTCCGCGGTCCCGCTCACCTTCGGCGGGCGCTCCGCGACCGTCATACCGGCCGGGGGACAGGTGTTCAGCGATCCCGCCGGGATCTCCGTGCCGCCGCAGACCAACGTCCTGGTCAGCGTCTACCTGCCCGAGCGGGTGGCCACCGCGCCGGTGCACTACGCCTCGGTGGACACCAACTACACCAGCGCGCCCGGCAGCGGCGACCACACCCTGGACACCACCGGGGAGCCGTTCACCGGCCGGATCGACCAGTGGCCCTTCCTCACCGGCGTGGAGGTGCTCGACGGGCCGGGAGCGATCGTGGCGCTCGGCGACTCCATCACCGACGGCGTCCGCTCCACCCGCGACGCCTACTCCCGCTGGCCCGACGTGCTCAGCGCCCGCCTGGCCGCGCGGCCCGGGCTGCCCGACCCCGGCGTGCTCAACCTCGGGGTGTCCGGGAACCACGTGGTCAGGGACGACTACCCGGGCGAGGGGGTGGCCACCATCCCCAGGGGCGTCGCGATGACCCGCCGGGTCCACCGGGACGTGCTCGTCCAGAACGGCGTGGACACCGTCGTCGTCTTCGCCGGCATCAACGACCTGCGCCTGGGCACCTCTCCCGAGGCGGTGATCAGCGGGATCGGACACATCGCACGGCTGGCCCACGAGTACGACCTGCGGGTGTTCGTGGCCACGCTCGGCCCGTGCGGGGGCGATCCGCGCTGTACGGCGGAGGTCGAGCAGGCCCGCCAGCAGGTCAACACCTACCTGCGCTCCCAGATCAACGACCCGATGTCGCCCTTCGACGGGGTGTGGGACTTCGACGCCGTCCTGCGCGACCCGCAGGACCCCGCCCGTATGCGGCCCGCCTACGACTCGGGGGACCACCTCCACCCCGGCGACGCCGGCCTGCGCGCGCTGGCCGAGTCCATCGACCTGTACCAGCTCGTCGGGAGCTAGCCTCCACGGTCAGCGCGGGTGCCCCAGGTGGTGGTGGAGCACGAGGTCCACGTAGACGGCGCCGAGGTCGTCCAGGCTCAGCCCGGCCTCGGGCTCGTACCAGTGCAGCAGGGAGTCGAAGGTCGCCAGCACCTCGTCGGCGGCCCGTCCGGGCTCGTCCACCCCGAAGGCGCCCGCGACCAGGCCGTCCACGATGATCCCGCGGACGTGCTCGCGGTAGGTGCGGGTCAGCGAGCCGACCTCGCGGTGGCGGTCCGGATGGACGGCCCGCAGCACCGGCAGTATCTCGTGTGCCAGCGAGGTCGCCGCACGGTGCTTCCAACCGATCTCCACGTGCCGTCTGACCAGGGACGACATGCGCTCGGCCGCGGGCAGGCCGGGCTGGTCCGCGGCCAGTTGCCCGTCGACCCGCTCCCGGGTGGAGCGCAGTACGACGGCGTAGGCCAGGTCGAACCACGTGGGGAAGGCGCGTCTGAGCGAGGCGGCGTCGGTCCCGGTCTCGGCCGAGACGCGGCGGATCAGCGCGGACGTGGCCAGACCCCGGGAGCCGTGTTCGGCGAACAGGCGCGCGGCGCAGTCCAGGACGGAGGCCGTCGTGCGGAGCGCGTGAGGGGAGGTGCCGGCCGTCATGCGGTGGTGTCTCATCGGTTGGGGTACGCCTTCGAGGGGGGAGCGAGGGCGTGTGGTCCTCACCCAGCGGGTCGTTGTCTTCGGGAGTCCGTGCCATCGCGGAAGGACGCGGAGCGGCGGAGTCCGACGCGTCGCGTACCGCGCGGCTCCGGCGGCCGTGCGACGTGGACGCGGGGACCGGGGACCGTCCTCGGCGCCGTCCACGGGGAACGCCGGCCCGCGTCAGACCGGGTCGGGGGCCGGTTCGCCCCGCGCGCGGCCCGTGGTCAGCGACACCAGGTCCTCGACCCGCTCCGTGGCGAGCGCGTCCACGCCGATCCCCATCAGGCGTGCCATCTCCGGGAAGTCGTTCACCGTCCAGGCCGTGACGCGGCGACCGGAACGGTGTATCTCCTCGACCAACTCCCGGGTCAGCAGCGTGTGGTGCGCACCGAGGAAGTTCGGGCGCAGGGAGCGGGTCACGTCCTCGGGAGGCAGCCCCGGCTGGTCCCAGGCCAGCATCAGCCGGGCGTCGGGGCTGCGGGCACGCAGCGCGCCGAGGGCCTCGGTGGAGCCGGTGAAGAGCACCTGGTCGCCGAACCCGCGCCCGCGCAGCAGGGTGTCCGCCGCGAGCGCGGTCTCCGGCGCGCCGGCGTCCACGAGCAGGGGAGGGGGACCACCGCCCTCGAACTCGGCCAGGACCTCCATGAGGGTGGGCACGCGCCGTTCCACGTCCTCGCGTGCGGCGGCCAGTTCGGCCAGGCTCAGCTCGCCCACGGGCCGGGGCGGGGAACCAGGGGCGGCCACTGTTCGTTCGTCGATCAGTACGAGGTACCCGTCGGCGGTCAGGTGGACGTCGATCTTGACCAGGTCCGCCCCGGCACGTGAGGCTGAACGCAGGGCCGGAAGGGTGTTTCCCGGAAAGCGTGCGGTGTCTCCGCGTAGTGCGATGGACAGCGTCATGGTGCCAAGAGTGGCAAAGACTTCCGCTCCACGTGGTGTAAACAGGAAAAACGTCCACCGGGACGGCCCGGAGGGCCGGGTCGGCTCCCGCTCGGGGCGGCGGTGCGCACACGCGGCGCACACGACTGCGAGCGGACTCACGTCGCACGGGCACCGACGCGGTGCGGTGAACTGGGAAACTTTGTCACACGGCGTCGTGACCGCACGGCGTTCCCATGGCCGTCCCTGAGTGTGAGGCGAATGATGATTCCGGACCAGCGACGAGAGCACATCCTCAAGCTCCTCCAGGAGCGCCACGTGCTGAGCATCAACGAGCTCACGTCGATGCTGTCCGTGTCCCACATGACGGTCCGGCGCGACATCCAGGCGCTGGAGAACGACGGCAAGGTCCTGTCGGTCACCGGCGGTGTGCGGCTGGCGGCACGGCTCAAGAGCGAACCCTCCTACCTGGCCAAGGCCCAACTGGAGGTACCCGCCAAGCGGGCCATCGCCCGGGCCGCCGCCGACCTGGTCCGGGAGAACTTCACCATCTACCTGGACGCGGGCACGACCACGCTGCAGATGGTCCCGCTGCTGACCGACAAGGTCGGCCTGACCGTCATCACCAGCGACTTCAACGTCGTCGGCCACCTGATGGAGTACCCGGGGATCGAGCTGATCCACACCGGTGGCGTGGTCTCGCACTCCGACCACTCCTCGGTCGGCCGCTTCACCGCCGACTTCCTGCGCCAGGTGAACGTGGACCTGGCCTTCATCGCCAGCAGCTCCTGGGACGCCGAACGGGGGTCGACCACCCCCTCGGAGGCCAAGGTGGTCGCCAAGCAGGCGCTGCTGCGGATCGCCTCCAAGAGCGTGCTCACCGTCGACAGCACCAAGTACGGCAAGTTCGGCACCTTCAGGGTGGCCAGCCTGGAGGAGTTCGACCTGATCATCACCGACGACCGGCTGCCGCGCTCCGCCGTGGACGACCTGGCCGAGCGCGACGTCCGCCTGAATCTGGTCGAGGTGGAGTAGGGGTTCTCGGCGGGGGTGGTGGGGTGCGGTGCGTACACACCCGCACCACCTCGGTGGAGGGCCCGCGGCGCGGTACCCCGGTGGTGCGGGTTCCTCTGGATCCGGTGCGTCCTCGCACCCTCAGCTCTCGTCGGCGTCGATCTCGGCGCGGGCGAACAGGGCCAGCTCGGTGCCGTCCGGGTCGTAGAAGAGCAGTGTGGAGCCCTCCACGCCGTGCATCACCGGGGAGTGCTCCACGTCCATCTCCGCGAAGCGTTCCTCCCAGGCCTCCAGTTCGCCCAGGTTGGCGACACCCATGGTGAGGCGGTCCAGACCGCAGTGTCTGCGGTCGAACCTGCCCTTGAAGTTGTCTCGGTGCTGGATGAGCGCCAGCAGCAGTCCCGAGGTCGGATGTTGACACTCGGTGCGCCGTGTGCCCTCGTGGTCGCGCTTGCCCAGGACCTGGAAGCCCAGGACCGTGCGATAGAAGCGCACACTCTCGTCGCGGTCGCGGACCGAGAGAGTGACGCGGGCGAGCCCGTTGAGCTGTGGCACGGGCACCTCTTTGCGGCGGGGGCCGATGGTGGCCAGTAGGTCGAGCACGATCATCGAGCCTAGGTCGGAGTCGGAATGATGGGCGACTCTTTAACGCGGGTTTAACGCCCGATGTTCCCGGGATCACCCTGTTCATGCAGGGTGTTTCGCTCAGTCTTCCGGAGCGGGCTCCGCCGCGGTTCCCGTCCTCGCCGCGGAGGAGGGCGCCATGCCCTCCGCGGGGCCGTACCAACGGGTGCGCATGGCCAGCGTGGTCACCGCGAAGGAGACCAGCCCGCCCAGGGTGGCCAGCGCGAACGCGCCCTGGTGGCCGTGGGCGTCGGCGAGGGCGCCCGAGGCCGTCGACCCCAGTGCCTGGCCCAGGATCAGGCAGCTCAGGATGACGGCCATCGACTGGGACAGGCGGCTGGCGGGTGCGGCCCGCTCGATCAGCCCGAACAGGCTCACGATATGCGGGCCGATCGCCGCGCCCAGCACGAAGACGGCCGCCGCCAGGCCGGCCGCGCCGTGGTCCAGGTACAGCGGCAGTGTGAGCAGGAACAGCGCGCCCGCCGCGATCCGGGTGCGCACCGTGAGGGCGAACCCCACGGGCAGGGAGGCCATCATCAGCCCCGCGGCGGCGCTGCTGGCACCCATCACCGCGTACATCAGCCCGGACAGGTCGCCGTGTCCGGAGTCGGCGGCGAACGCGGTCACACCGGTGGACATGCCGCCGAAGAACAGGCCCTGGCAGAACATGGGAACGGCCAGGACCAGCAGCGCGGGCGTGGCGATGCGGCCCTCGGCGCCGGGTGCGGGAGGGGACCCGGGCGGCGCGGTGGGGTGCAGGGCGAACACGGACCCGAAGAGGCCGATGAGCACCGCCGCGCCCAGCACGCTCGCCGACGGTGAGAGGGCGACGGTGAGCAGGCCCACCAGCGCGGGGCCGAGGACGAACGCGGCCTCGTCCAGCACCCCCTCGACCGACATGGCCGCCGACAGCGACCGCTCCCGCTGCACGCCCCGGTACCCGCCCCGACGGATCAGCACCACCCAGCGCGTGCGGGCCATGGGCCCGATCTGGGGCATGCACATGCCCGCCACGGCGGCCAGCACGGCCAGGACGGGAGCGGCGGCTCCGGCCAGGACGGCGCCGACGAGCACGGTGATCAGTACGGCGTCCACGAGCGCGGTGGCCAGTACGGGGACCCGCTGCCCGTGCCGGTCGGCGAAGCGGGCGATGACGGGGCCGCCCACGGTCTCGCCGAGGGCGAAGGCGCCGGTCACCGCACCGGCCGCGGCCACGCTGCCGGTCGTGGTGGTGACCAGGGTGAGCAGCCCGATCAGGGACATGGAGATGGGCAGGCGGGCCAGGAAGGTGGTCAGGAGCAGCGGCCATCCGGCGATGTCGTGCATGCGCCGCAGGGTCTGCAGTGGTGACATCCGTCCTCGTCCTGTGGTGGTGCCCGCGCCCCTCGGACTCCGGCACGGCGGTACGGCGCGGTTCATCACGGAAGGACCAGAATTCATCCCATGATATGGCTGATTCCCAGTGGTGGCCCCGGTTCCCGCGCGCCTCCCACTCCCCACCTGGGAGGCGCGGACCGGAAGGGGCCCTGACGGAGGCGGAGGGTCCGGGCGGCCGGCGGAGCGCCACCCCGACTTTCGGCAGTGCCGCTCCCACCGGTGGAGTGTGTAGGTTCACCGGCATGGATCTGTCCGAACCGCGCGCGTTCGTCCAGCGCGCACTGCGTCCGCTGGCGGGTTGGCCCACCAGGGGCGCCGTCCTGCGCGACGTGCTGTTCGGGGCCGCGATCACCGCCCTGTGCCTGGTGGAGTTCCTCTTCCGGTGGACCTCCGGGAGCCTGCCCACCGCCGAGGCGGCGGCCACCGCGGCGGCCGCCGTCGCACTGACCGTCCTGGCCGTCGTGCTCGGCCGCCTCTACCCGCTGCTCTCCCTGGTCGTGGCCCTGCTCGGTTCGTTCTGGGTGTACGGATTCGGTGTCCTGGTGATCTGCGTGTCCTACCTGGTCGGGCGCCGTATGCCCGACGTGTGGTCCGCGGTGGTCCTCTTCGTGTCCGGCACAGTGCTGTGGCTGGCGGTCGCGTCCCTGACGGGGCCCGGTGACGTGGTGGTGTGGACCACCACCGTGAGCACCATGGTGTTCAGCGTCGTGCTCCCCTGGCTGGTGGGCGTCTACCGGCGCCAGCACGTCGCCCTGGCCACCGCGGGCTGGGAACACGCCAGGCAGCTCCAGCGCGAGCACCGGCTCACCGTCGACCAGGCCCGGTTGCGCGAGCGCTCCCGCATCGCCCAGGACATGCACGACTCCCTGGGCCACGAGCTCAGTCTCATCGCCCTGCGCGCCGGAGCTCTGGAGGTCACCCCCGACCTGGAGGAGGAGCACCGCCGCTCGGCCGCCGAACTGCGCGCCACCGCCGTCACCGCCACCCAGCACCTGCGGGAGATCATCGGTGTGCTGCGCACCGACGCCGAACCCGTTCCCATGTCCCCGGCGGACGAGGGCGTCGCCGCCCTGGTCGGCCGTGTCCGCGACTCCGGGATGCGGGTCGCCCTGGTACGCGAGGGCGACACCTCCGGCCTGCTGCCGATGGTCGACCGGGCGGTCCACCGGGTCGTCCAGGAGTCGCTCACCAACGCCGCCAAGTACGCGCCCGGCTCCGACGTGACCGTGTGGCTCACCGCGAACGGGGAGCGGCTGGAGGTCCGGGTGACCAACTCCATGCCCCGGGGACGGCTCCCGGAGACGGAGGGAGGCGGCAGGCGGGGGCTCATCGGCCTGCGCGAGCGCGTCCGCCTGACGGGGGGCTCCTTCGCCGCCGGACCGGACGGCGACGGCGGCTGGGAGGTCTGCGCGGCCATGCCGCTGGACGGCACCGTCGAGGCGGAGACCTCGACGGAGGACGGCGCCGAGATCGACCAGCTCCAGTCGGCCGCCCACCGCAGGGCGCGCGGCTGGTCGCTGGCCCTGGTGCTGACACCGGTCACAGCGGCCGTGATGATCGTCCTCGCCCTGGGCTGGACCGGTGTCAGGAGCCTGGAGGAGACCGCGCTGACCCCGGAGGAGTTCGCCTCCCTGGAGGTCGGGGACAGCCAGGCCGAGGTGGAGGAGGCGCTTCCGGCGGCCTCGATGTACGTGGACGCCCGGATGCTGGAGGAGGACGCCGTCCCCAAGGGCGCGTCCTGTAGCTACTACCGCAGTGACGCCGCGTTCTTCGCGTCCGAGGAGGTCGTCTACCAGGTGTGCTTCGCCGAGGGGCGCCTGCTGACCAAGGGCGAGGCGCCGCTACGTTGACCACGACCCCCCGAACCGGACACCAGAGGAGAGAACAGACGTGATCAGGGTGCTCATCGCCGACGACGAGGCGATGATCCGCGCCGGTGTGCGGGCGATCATGCGCAGCGATCCGGAGATCGAGGTGGTGGCCGAGGCCGCGGACGGGCGCGAGGCCGTCGAACTGGTGCTCTCCCACCGCCCCGACGTGGCGCTTCTGGACATCCGGATGCCCCGGATGGACGGGCTCGCCGCCACCGTCGAGATCCGCAGGGTCGCGCCCGCCACCGCCGTGGTAGTCCTCACCACCTTCGGCGAGGACAGCTACATCTCCCAGGCTCTCGGCGGCGGCGCCAGCGGCTTCCTGCTCAAGGCCGGGGACCCGCGCGAGCTGATCAGCGGGGTGCACGCCGTCGCCGACGGCGGCGCCTACCTGTCCCCGCAGGTGGCACGCCAGGTGATCGCCCGGTTCGGCGGGGCCCGGGCCTCCCGGGAGGCGGCCGCGGCGGCCCGGATCGAGGAGCTCACCCAGCGCGAGCGCGAGGTGCTGTCCCTGGTGGGCGCGGGGCTGTCCAACGCCGACATCGCCGAACGGCTGTTCCTGGTGGAGGGCACCGTCAAGAGCTACGTCAGCGCCATCCTCAACCGTCTGGAGATGCGCAACAGGGTGCAGGCGGCCATCCTCGCCTACGAGGCCGGACTCGTGGACACCTCCCGCGGCTGAGCCCGAAGCGACCGGGTGGGAAGGAAGGGGGTATGAGCTCTCACAGCCCCGGTGGCGCGCCACCGCCGAACCAGCGGATCGCGGTACGGCTGGAGGCCGCCTGGCGCGGGCTCGCCGGAAACACCCCCGAGGCGGTGGCGGTCGGCGCCGAACTCCTGGGGCGCTGGAACGAGCCGCACCGCCGGTACCACACGCTCACCCACCTGGAGGCCACGCTGCGCGCGGTCGACCTCCTCCGGGACGAGGCCCGCGACGCCGACCGCGTCCGCTACGCGGTCTGGTTCCACGACGCCGTCTACGAGGGGGTCCCCGGACGCGACGAGGAGGAGAGCGCGGAACTGGCCGAGCGGCTGCTGTCCCTGATGGGGGCCGAGCCCGCGTTCGTCCGCGAGGTCGCGCGCCTGGTCGGGGTGACCGCGACGCACCGGCCCGGGAGGTGGGACGCCGACGGCGCGGTGCTCTGTGACGCCGACCTGTCCGTGCTGGCCGCTCCGGCCGACGAGTACCTGGCCTACACGACGGCGATCCGCGCCGAGTACCGCCACGTCTCCGACGAGGAGTTCCGCGCGGGCCGCACCGGGGTGCTGCGGTCGCTGCTGGAGGCCCCGCACCTGTTCCACACCCCGTTCGGGCGTGCGCGCTGGGAGGCGCGGGCGCGGGTGAACATGCTCGCCGAGCTCGACCGGCTGGACGCGCGGCCCCCGGAGGAGCTGCCCCCGCCCTGAACCGGCCCCGCTCCGCGCGGCGTGTCCGACGCCTTCCTCCGGCCGGTCCGCGGGGTCAGGCGCGGTCGCGCGCCCGCGGGGCCTTGGGCCGCCGCAGTCCCGAAGCGCGCAGGCGGGTGACCAGCTCGCGGCTGCCGACGTGCTCGGCGCCCAGTTCCAGGGCGCGGGCGTGCAGGTGTTCGGGGACGTCGTAGTGGTCGCGGTCGAACGCGCGCGGGTCCACGCCGAGCGCGCTGGCGAAGGTGTGCAGCTCCTCGTGGGAGCGGTCGCTGACCAGGTGGGCGAACAGCCAGCCGCGCGGCCCGGGCCAGAGAGGGGTGTCGATGAGAACGCTCACCACAGAACTCTAGGCGAGCGGTGGACGCGCGTGGGCGGACGGCCGGTCAGGGGCGTCCCGACACGGGCGCGGTCACGGCGCGCCAGGGCACCGGGCTGGACATGACCATGGTGCTGGAGGGCCGGCCGTGTTCGGCGAGCCTGTCGATGACCTCCTCGAAGTGCTCCATGGAGCGGACCGCGATGAGCAGTACGCAGCAGTCGTCCCCGGTCACCCGGTGGACCTGGAGGATCTCCGGAAGCTCCAGCGAGGAGCGCTCGCGCAGCAGGCAGTGCGCTCCGAAGCACTCCATGCGCACCAGCGCGGTCACCGGCAGTCCGGCGGCGGCCGGGTCCACGTGCGCGTGGTAGCCGGTGATCACCCCGCGGTCGGTGAGACGGCGTACACGGTCGGCCACGGCGGGCGCCGACAGGTTCACCCGTCGTGACAGCTCGTTGTAGGACAGCCGCCCGTCCTGTTGGAGCTCGGAGAGGATGCGCTGGTCAACGCTGTCCAACGGGGTTGCCAACCGTGAGGCCATGCTTTGTGCTCCCAAAGTCGAGGGGCGCTATCTCTTACGAATGCTAAACCAATGCCCGGATTGCGTGTCCGGTGGCCATTCCTTTCCGGGGTGCCGTTGTCCGATGATGTGACCTCACGCCACGGCGCCGCGTGCGGGGGGCTCCCTCCCCGCGGCGCCCTGGCCGCACCACCGTTCACGCGAGTCCGACAAGGGGTTTTTCCATGCTCTCCACCACCGCCCAGCAGTGCCCGTACGCCGCGGAGGCCGGTGCGGCCGATGCGGTCGAGGCGGCTGGGGCGCGGCGGGACGGAGCCGATCAGGGCGGATCCGAGCAGGACGGGCCGAACCTGTCCTTCGACCGGAACACCCCCTATGTCGACTACACCGGTATCGACACCCTGCTGGGCCTCCAGAAGCCGCGCACCGACGAGCCCGCCGAGTCCGCGTTCATCATCGCCACCCAGGTCATGGAGCTGCTGTTCGCCCTCGTGCAGGAGCGCTGGGAGGCCGCGCGCGACGCGCTGGAGGCCGACGACGTGCCCGGCGCCCTGGCCTGGCTGCGCCGTGCGTGCAAGGCCCAGGACGTGCTCAACGACTCCTGGGGCCTGCTCGCCGACATGACGCCCACCGAGTTCAACCGCTTCCGCGACTCCTTCGGCGAGGCCTCGGGCTTCCAGTCCTACGGCTACCGCAAGCTGGAGTTCCTGCTCGGCAACAAGTCCGCCGCCATGATCCGCCCGCACAAGGCCATGAGCGGGGTCGTCGACCAGCTCACGGGTCTGCTGGAGCGTCCCAGCCTCTACGACGCGGCGCTGCGCCTGCTGCACCGCCGCGGCCTGTCGGTCCCCGACGACCGGGCCGAGCGCGACTGGACCCGGCCCTACGAGCCCAGCGCCGGGGTCGAGGAGGCGTGGAAGGCCGTCTACGCCGACGACCGGCCCGGAAACGACCTGTTCCTGCTGGCCGAGGCGCTGCTCGACGTCGCCGAGCGGGTGACCGGGTGGCGGCACCGCCACCTCGTCGCCGTCAAGCGCACGATGGGCGGCAAGACCGGCAGCGGCGGCTCCAACGGCCTGACCTGGCTGGCCCGCAACGCCGAGCAGGACGTCTTCCCCGAGCTGTGGTCCCTCCGCAGTACCGTCTGACGCGTCCTGTCCGCCTCTGACCCGCCCTCTCCGGGCGCAGCACCGCCTGCCCCCGCTCCCGTCCCCCGCCCGTACCGCTCCGAGGAAGCAGGACCCCATGATCCCCACCACCCGTGAGGAATGCGTCGCGCTCGACGAGGCCGACCCCCTCGCCGCGTTCCGGGAGGAGTTCGTCCTCCCCGAGGGTGTGATCTACCTGGACGGCAACTCGCTGGGCGCGCTGCCGCGCTCCACCCCCGGCCGGGTCGCCGACATGATCGAACGCGAGTGGGGGCGCGACCTCATCCGCAGTTGGAACGACGCCGGGTGGTGGGACAAGCCGCGCACCCTGGGCGCCAAGGTCGCACCGCTGGTCGGGGCCGGGCCCGACGAGGTGGTCGTCGGAGACGGCGCCTCGGCGAACCTGTTCAAGACGCTGGTCGCGGCGCTGCGCATGTCCGACCGCTCGGTCGTGCTGGGCGAGGAGGGCAACTTCCCCACCGACCTGTACGTCACCGAGGGCGCGGCCGCCCTCGCGGGAGCCACCCAGCGGCGCGTGGACCCCGACGGTCCCGGGCTGGCCGGGGCGCTGGCCGCGGGGGACGTCGCGGTCCTGCTGCTCAGCCACGTGGACTACCGCAGCGGCATCCTGCGCGACATGCCGGGCATCACCCGCCTGGCCCACGAGCACGGCGCCCTGGTGATCTGGGACCTGTGCCACAGCGTGGGCGCGGTCCCCGTCGACCTGTCCGGCAGCGGCGCGGACTTCGCGGTGGGGTGCACCTACAAGTACCTCAACGCCGGTCCGGGCGCCCCCGCGTTCCTGTATGCCGCCCGACGCCACCACAGCGTGGCCGACCAGCCGCTCAGCGGTTGGCACGGGCACGCGCGCCCGTTCGACTTCAGCACCGGCTACGAGCCCGCGCAGGGCGTGTCCCGGTTCCTGAGCGGCTCGCAGCCGCTGGTGGCCGACGCCGCCCTGGAGGCGAGCCTGGACGTGTGGGCCGAGGCGGACCTGGACCTGGTGCGTGCCAAGAGCCTGGCGATGACCGACCTGTTCCTGGACCGCGCCGCCAGGGTGGGGATCTCCTCGATCACGCCGTCGGAGCACGAGCGGCGCGGTAGCCAGGTCGCCCTGGTGCAGCCGGAGGAGGGCGCCGGGTACCCGATCGTGCAGGCGCTCATCGAGCGCGGTGTGATCGGCGACTTCCGGGCTCCCGACGTCATGCGGTTCGGGTTCACCCCGCTGTACCTGCGCTATGTGGACGTGTGGGACGCCGCGACGGCCCTGGTGGAGGTCGTGGAGACCGGGGAGTGGCGCCAGGAGCGCTTCTCCCGGCGCGCACAGGTGACCTGACGGCCGTTGACCGCCACCGAGTGCTTGGATGGCGTGGTTTTTGCCACCTTTGTCCATCTTTGATCCGTGTCGCCCCGGGAGTCCCCGGTCCACCGGTGCACATGTGGCCCCGATCCGCCCCGATCCGCCGCGCACGGACGGGCGCCGGCGTATGACGAGAGCCACGCGCGGACCCGCCCGTCGTCCTCGGGCGGGTCCGTAAACCCCTCCTGGAGAGGGGTTTTTCGCCTTTCCGGCCCCTTGTACGTCCCTATTCATAACGTATTGCGGCAGACACGCAAAGTCATTTTACCCGCAAGGTCGCACGCTTTACTCAAAGGGTGGGTTAGGGTCCATCGTGATCGGTTCGTTATTACCTCTTGGCGAACCGATGCCGAGCCCTTGACCGGCCGCGCGCCGCAAGGGAGTCGAGACCTCACCCTCGGGATCAGGGCCGCACGAATCCACGTGCCTGTGCCAGCGGAGACACCTCCCGTTCCCGCCCGCCATCGCCGCCAGCGACGCGGGAGAACCCTGCCATGACACGCCCCCGCGTGGGCGCGCACCAGCGTGCCCGCGTGTTCGACGCGTCGTGTCCAAGGTCTTCTCGGCCCTGTCGTCTACCTGGCCTTCACTTCATGAGCAACGACACTCCGATTCAATACGGCGAAGTCACCGCGACCTATTTCTGGGACGACGGTTCCGGCATCAACGGAGACACGGGAGCCCCCGCCAGCGGGGAACCCATGCAAAAGGGCCTGTTCTCCAGCCCCAGTTGGCCGCTCGGCACCGAGGGCTACGTCGTCTACGAGGGCAAGAAGGCCGAGTTCTTCATCGGCGACCGCGGTCCGGGCGCCCCCTCGCAGAACTGCGACGTGCTGCTCGACATGGACGGCAAGACCTTCGCCGAGATCACCGGTGAGACCTGGAACGAGTCCAGCTACACCGTCAGCGGCGGCAACGGCCACCTCGACGTGGAGTACTACATCACCGAGTGGGGCGACGGAAACGGCACCGAGGGGGCCCCGCACCCCTTCCAGCAGCCGGGGAACAAGTGCGAGGACGCGGTCTCCCCGATCCCCGAGGAGGCCCTGCCCCAGGAGGAGCAGAAGGCCGACGAGGAGCAGGAGTCCGAGGAGCCCGCCGAGAAGCCCTCGGAGGAGCCCTCGAAGGAGGAGAAGGCACCCGAGAAGGCCACCGACGGCGGCTCCGGGCGGGACGCCGCCAAGCAGGAGCGGTCCGAGGAGGGCGCGGCCACCGGCGGTGAGGGCGGTGACGGCGGTGTGACCGCGGAGACCGCCGCCAACGACCTCTCCGGCTTCGACCTCATGGGTGCGAACGGTGTCATGGGCGGCACCGGGCTGCTGGCCATGGCCGTCATCCCGGCCCTGCTGATCGCCCTGCTCTTCGCCTGGACCCGCCGCCCGTCCGGCGCGCACGCCGGTGCCGGCGACAGGGGCAGGGGCCTGACGGCCCAGAGCAGCGGCCGCCACAGCCTGGGCTCGCGCCTGAACTCCGTGGTCGACAGGCTGCGCGGCAGGTAGGACGACGGCGGGGGTCGGGGGCGTCCCGGAGAACCCCGTACGGCGGTCGAGGGGTCGCGGCGTGGTGCCGCGGCCCCTCGACGCGGTCGTCGCACACGTGGTCGGGCAGCGGACGCGGGTCCGCCCGGCCGGGGGCGTGGACGGGCCGCCGGTCGCCGTTGACCGTGTCGGCCCGCCCTCCCCGCGGGCGCGTCGGCGCGGTGTCCGCGCGCCCGGGTCCCGTGCCGCGGCCCCCGGGGCGGTTCCCGGGCCCGCGTGGTCGGCGGCGCCGTTGCCGCCGACGGGTCCGGGTTCCTTTCGGAGGCCGGCACGGAGGTATGTGCGTGGCGGGGCGACGGCGGTCAGGGACGCGCCGGCCGCGACCGCCTCGTGCGGCGCCGAGGAGGGATCCGCCGGGGCACGCCGATCACCCGGTGGCCGTTCCGCGGGAGGAAGGCCGCGGGAGGCGTTCCGCGCGCCGGCCGTGCCGGTCCACGAGGCGCCCGGGCTCCGTCCAGGGGAGCGGAGGAGCCTGAGATCGCCCATCGATGTGCTTCATGTCTTGAATATGAGGTGAATAACCCCATATTGTCGATATCCCCACGCCGATGCTGGACGAACTGCCCAGTAGTGCGGCCCGACGATCCGGATGTTCTCCTTCGATCATCGTGTGAGCGGTATGAGGTAAGACACATGGCCGTGCAGTTGGACGACACCGACCGTCGCATCATCTCCCTGCTCCGCGACGACGGACGCATGTCCATCCGCGCGGTCGCCGAACAGGCGCACATCTCCCGCGCCAACGCCTACTCCCGCCTGGAGCGCCTGCGCGGCGAGGGCGTCATCCGCGGGTTCACCGCCGTCATCGACCCCGAGAAGTACGGCACGGCCCTGTCCGCCTACGTGTCCGTGCGCATCGAACAGCACTCCTGGGAGCGCTTCCGCGGCTATCTGCGCGACATCCCCGAGGTCGACCACGCCGCCTTGGTCTCGGGGGACGTCGACCTGCTCCTGCTGGTCCGGGTGACCGACGCCGCGGCCCTGCGCACCTTCGTCCTCGAACGCCTCCAGCGCCTTCCCGAGGTGAAGAGCACGCAGACCATGTTCATCCTCGACGAGCCGCCCCTGTAGGAGGGCACCCGGGCGCGGCGGGAAAGGGTCCACCGGGCCCCCGACCGGACCTTGGCGCGCCCCTGGGCTGTGTCTTCTTGAGGCTGCGCTGCGCTTCGCCTCGTGCTCGGGCGCCGCGGGTACGGGAACCTTCGGTCCCTGCGGTGCGCCTGCTCGTGCCTCGCGGGCGCACCTGCGGGACCTCCAGAACCCCGTCGGCGCCCTCGCCACCCCCGGCGGCACAGGACCCGGTCCACCGAACAGAACCCTGGGCTGTGTCGTCTTTGAGGCTGCGCTGCGCTTCGCCTCGTGCTCGTGCGCCGTAGGTACGGGAACCTTCGGATCCTCCGGTATGGCGGCTCGTTCCTCGCAGCCCCACCTGCGAATCCTCCAGAACCCCGTCGGCGCCCTCGCCCCCGGCGGCACAGCACCGAGTCCACCAAGCAGAACCTAGTCTTGGCCCATGCCCGAGTACCGCGTGGTCGACGCCTTCACCGACCGGCCCCTGGCCGGGAACCCCGCCGCCGTCCTGGTCATGGACGAGGACTACTCCGACGGCTGGGCGCAGGGGGTGGCCGCCGAGTTCAACCTGTCCGAGACCGCCTTCGCCCGTCCCGTGGACGAGGAGGGGGCCGACTACGAGCTGCGCTGGTTCACGCCCACCGTCGAGATCGACCTGTGCGGGCACGCGACCCTGGCCACCGCCCACACCCTGGCTGAGCGCGGCTTGCCCGGCCCCTACCGCTTCACCACCCGCAGCGGCCTCCTCACCGTGACCGAGCGCGACGGTCGGCTGTGGATGGACTTCCCGGCCGAGCCCCCGAAGCGGACCGAGGCGCCTGAGGGACTGGCCCGGGCCCTCGGAGCCCGACCCCTGTGGGTGGGTCTGGGAGGGGAGGAGGACCTGCTGGTCGAGCTCGCCGACGAGGACGCCGTGCGCGGCCTGGCCCCCGACACCGCCGCGCTCGCCCGGATGCCGTACCACCTGGTGATCGTCACCGCGCGCGCCGACGGCGGTCCCGACTTCGTCTCCCGGGTCTTCGCCCCCGCCATCGGCGTGCCCGAGGACCCGGTCACCGGCAGGGCGCACACCGTACTCACCCCGTTCTGGGCCCGGCGCCTGGGCCGGAGCGCGCTGACCGCGCACCAGGCCTCCGCGCGCGGCGGCGACCTCCTCCTGGAGGACCGGGGCGAGCGCGTGCTGATCGGCGGTGAGGCGGTGTCCGTGGCCACGGGGACCCTGCACCTCCGGGTGGGCCGCGACCAGCGGGAGGAGCCTTCCGCGGAGCGGTGGACCACCAAGGAGGAGATCGTCGCCGCACGCGAGCGCCTGGAGGCCGCCCACCCGGGCTGGCGCAGGCCCGCCGCCTACGGGGTCGGCCTCGTACACGCGGGGGAGACCGTGTTCGAGCTGGCCAACGAGGGCGGCGGCTACCTGCCCGCGGTGGTCCTGGCCCGCGCGGTCGGCCACCGGAGCGGCACCGCCAGCCACCCCCTCCCCACCAGCCGGCTGGAGGCGGCCGTGGCGGAGCTGGCCCCGGCCGAGGCGTGCACGGAGCTCGAACACCCCAACCTGCACCACTGGCGGGAACTGCTCGGCCGGGTCGCCGACGGCGGAGGGGAGCTCGTCGCGGTGTTCGTCGACGACCCGGCCGACGGTCCCGTGGACGACCACGACCGGGCCCTGCGCGTCGCCCTGGAGGGCTGACCGGACACCATCTGGAAGTCCGGTCGGGCACAACGAGCGCCGGAGAACCCCCGGTGACCTTCGAAAACGCCTCCGGGGCCGACGAAATCCGGGTTTCCCCCGCGCACGCCCCCGACTTCCGGTAAAACTGAACCGAGGCACCTCCCCACCCCTCCCGGGGAGGTGCCCGCCACACTCTCCGGCGCACCCCCTTGGTGCCGGAGGAAGGTGTGGCGTACCCCCGAGAGATCGGCCCCGGCACCCCCCGGGGCCGGTCTCGTGTCCGGGCCCCACCGCTCCCGGGCGCGGACACGGGTCCGTGCGTCCCGCGGCGCCCGCGGTGTGTCCACAGGCCCTCTGCGGGGGATCCGCGAAACGCCTAACCTGGCCGGAGCAGCAGAAGCGACACCCAGGGGGACAGCCATGGCGGAACGGTACGGGGGCGGCCAGGGGCGCCGGTACGGCGGCGGTGGAGGCCGCGGCGGCGGGCGCAAACCCGAGCCCGAACCCATCAGCGGCGTCCGCGACGAGGCCAGGCTCTCCAGCGAGCTGCTGCGCATGGACGGGGCCTCCTACGGGCGCTACAAGTCCCTCAAGGGCGACTGGGACTTCGGTGACTTCACCCTGACCGTGCAGCGGGTCCAGTCCGACCCCTTCGCCCCGCCCTCGCGCGTGCGGGTGCTCGTCCCGGACACCGGCATCCCCAAGAGCGCCTGGGGCGACCCGGTGCGCCGCCGCGCCACCGCCGACTACCTGGGGCGGCGCGCACGCAGGCTGCTGCGGGGATCGCTGCTCAAGATCGACACCGGCGGCCAGGAGGTCATCGAGCGCTCCTCCTGCCAGCTCACCGACGGCGGCATCGACCTGCGCATCGGTATCGACCTGCCCGGCCACGGCCGCCGCATCGACGGCCGCACCGCCGAGCGCGAGCTGTGCCGGACCCTGCCCGACCTGGTCGACGACCTGGACTGGGAGGAGATCGACACCGAGGAGGCCGTCGCCTTCGCCGACACCGTCGCCGACACGGTCGCCCTGCGCGCCCAGTTGGCGGAGCGGAACCTGGTCGCCTTCGTCGCGGAGGGAGCCGTCCTGCCCCGGCGCAGCGGCGTCAGCGACGAGCCCATGACCCGGGGCGCCGTGCCCTTCAGCCCACCCGAGAGCCTGAGGGTGAGCGTCGACCTGCCGCACCGGGGCACCGTGAGCGGCATGGGAGTCCCCGAGGGCATCACCCTCATCGTCGGAGGCGGCTTCCACGGCAAGTCCACGCTGCTGCACGCCCTGGAGCGCGGCGTCTACGACCACGTGCCCGGTGACGGGCGCGAACTCGTGGTGACCAGGGACGACGCCGTCAAGATCCGGGCCGAGGAGGGCCGCCGGGTCGAGCGCGTGGACGTCAGCCCCTTCGTGCGCAACCTGCCCACCGGCGCGGACACGAGCGACTTCCGCACCGAGAACGCCTCGGGATCCACCTCGCAGGCCGCCAACATCTGCGAGGCGGTGGAGGCGGGGTCGCACACGCTGCTGGTGGACGAGGACTCCACCGCCACCAACCTGATGATCCGCGACGAGCGCATGCAGGCCCTCGTCCACGGCGACCGCGAGCCCCTGGTCCCGTTCATCGACCTCGTCCGACCCCTGTACCGCGAGCACGGGGTGTCCACGGTCCTGGTCATGGGCGGTAGCGGCGACTACTTCGACGTCGCCGACCAGGTCGTCATGCTCGACGCCTACCACCCGCACGACGTCACCGACCAGGCCCGGGCGCTGGCCCACGAGCGCGTCGACGCCGACTTCACCCTGCCGCGCGCCCGTGTGGTCGACCCCGCCTCCGTGGACGACACCACCGCGCGCGGCCGGGGCAGGATCAAGCGCCGCGACACCGACGTGCTGGTGTTCGGCGAGAGCGACATCGACGTGCGCGCGATCGAGCAGTTCGCCGACCCCGGCCAGATCACCGGAGCCGGTCTCGCCCTGCGCGAACTCGTCGGCGGCCGCCACATGGACGGCGCCCGCACCCTCGCCGAGGCGCTCGACTCCCTGGACGAGGCCCTGGGCAGAAGGGGAGTCACGCTGCTCGGCTCCGACTTCGGCGGCGACTACGTCCTGCCGCGCCGGTACGAGGTCGCCGCCGTCCTCAACCGGCTGCGTGCCCTGCGGGTGGCCGACCTGCGCTGACGGGCAGCGGTGCCCCCGCCGTGCGGTGGGGGCACCGCTCCGGGTGTGGGGAACGTCCCACGGCTCGGCTGTGGGGGAGCCGGCTCTCACCGATCCGGTGGGGGACGTCGTGCGGCTCAGTTCCGGGGGAGCCGGCTCGCACCGATCCGGTGGGGGGACACCGTGCGGCTCAGTTCCGGGGGAGCTGGCTCCCACCGATCCGGTGGGGGGACGTCGTGCGGCTCGGTTCCGGGGGAACCGGCTCCCACCGATCCGGTGGGGGGACACCGTGCGGCTCAGTTCCGGGGGAGCCGGATCGGTATTGTGGAAAAGCAGGGCACAACATCCCAGGCGATACCAAGCCGGGCCCGTCCGGCCGTGTCCCGGCCGCCGGGTGAACACGGGCCCTGCGACCCCGACCCTTTTGGAGACGAGAACCCGGTGCGTGATCCCGCAGACCTGTACGAACTCCACCCTGGCTTCGACGACGTCGCCGGGCTGGCGATGCTCGTCTGTCTGGACGGCTTCGTGGACGCCGGACACACCGGACGCCAGATGGCCACGGCGCTGTTCGAGCGGTTCACCGCGGAGGAGGTCGCGACCTTCGACGCCGACCGCCTCGTGGACTACCGGTCGCGCCGTCCGATGATGACCTTCGTCGAGAACACCTGGACCGCCTACGACGCGCCCAAGCTGGCCCTGTACCGGATGCACGACGAGGAGGACGCCCCCTTCCTGGTCCTGCACGGCCCGGAGCCGGACCGCGAGTGGGAGGCCTTCGCCGCCGCCGTCGGCCAACTCGTCGACCACTTCTCCGTCACGCTGTCCATCAGCACCCACGGCATCCCCATGGCCGTTCCGCACACCCGGCCGATCACGGTCACCCCGCACTCCACCCGCCCCGAGCTGGTCGAGGAGCACATCCCGTGGATCGGCCGCGTCGAGGTGCCCGGCAGCGCCGTCTCGGTGCTGGAGTACCGGCTGGGCGAGAGCGGTCACGACTTCGTCGGCTACGCCGTCCACGTGCCCAGCTACCTGGGCCAGTCCCAGTACCCGCGCGCGGCCATCGCCGCCACCGAGTACGTGGCCGGGGCCACGGGCCTGGCCCTGCCCACCGCGGAGCTGGAGGAGGCCGCCCGGACGACCGACGTCGACATCGCCGAACAGGTCGCGGCCTCCGAGGAGGTCCAGCGTGTCGTGGCCAACCTGGAGCGCCAGTACGACGACATCATGTCCTCGCAGACCGACCCCGAGGAACGTCCCACGCTCCCGCTGGCCGACGACGAGGCCAAACTGCCCACCGCCGACGAGCTCGGCGCGGAACTCGAACGCTACCTCGCAGAGCGCGAGGGCGACGGAAACGGATGACCGTGCTCTACCAGATTGTCTTCCGCGCGGTCCTGCGCCGCGTGGACGCGGAGAAGGTCCACAGGCTCAGCTTCGCCGCGTTGCGCGGCGTGACCGCCCTCCCCGGCGTCGCCGCCGCGATGGGCAGGGTCCTGGGGCCGCGTGAGCCGGAGCTGACCGTGCACGCCCTGGGCCGGGAGTTCCCCGGCCCGCTGGGGCTCGCCGCGGGCTTCGACAAGAACGCGGAGAGCCCCGCCGGACTGGCCGCGCTCGGCTTCGGCTTCGTGGAGATCGGCACCGTCACCGCCCAGCCCCAGCCGGGCAACCCCAAACCGCGCCTGCTCCGGCTGGTGGGCGACCGCGCGATCGTCAACCGGATGGGCTTCAACAACGAGGGGTCGGCCCTGGTCGCCGAGCGCCTCCACCACCGGCGCGGCGGACGCCGCCCCGTACTGGGCGTCAACATCGGCAAGACCAAGGTGACCCCCGAGGCGGAGGCTCCCGCCGACTACGCCGTCAGCGCCCTGCGCCTGGCCCGCTACGCCGACTACCTGGTGGTCAACGTCAGCTCGCCGAACACGCCGGGGCTGCGCAACCTCCAGGGCGTGGAGCAGTTGCGCCCGCTCCTGGCCGCCGTGCGCGAGGCCATGGCCGAGGCCGGCCACCCGGACCTGCCCCTCCTGGTCAAGATCGCCCCCGACCTCGCCGACGAGGACGTCGACGCCGTCGCCGACCTCGCCCTCGCCGAGGGCCTCGACGGCATCATCGCCACCAACACCACCATCTCCCGCGAGGGCCTCACCACCTCCGCCGACCAGGTGGAGGCCGCCGGCGCGGGCGGCCTGTCCGGCGCTCCGCTCAAGCAGCGCTCCCTGGAGGTGCTGCGCCGCCTGCGCGCCCGTGTGGGCGACCGCGTCACCCTGGTCGCCGTCGGCGGCATCGAGACCCCACAGGACGCCTGGGCCCGCATCCGTGCCGGAGCCACCCTCGTGCAGGGCTACACCGGTCTCATCTACGGCGGCCCCCTCTGGCCCCGCCGTATCCACCGGGGCCTCGCCCGGCTGGTCCGCTCCGCCGGCTACCGCTCCATCGGCGAGGCCGTCGGCGCCGACGTCCCCGCTCCCGCGGACACCGGGCAGCGGCCGGACTCCGCGGCCGCCACCGGCGGCTAGAGCTTCTCTTCCCAAGGCTGCGCCTCGCCCGTGCCCGGACGCCGGGGGTACGGGCAACCCCCGGCCCCCGCGGGTGCGCCCGCGCCCACCCCGCGGGCGCACCCGCAGGGTCTTCGCGCGGCCGTCAGGCCAGGCCCTCGGGCGGGTAGCTCTCACCGGCCTCCGGGCCGCCGTAGACCTGGCTGACGGTCGCGAACACGTACCCCTGCCCACGGAGCCTCTCGATGATCTCCGGCGCCGCCGCCAGGGTCGGGGCCAGGGTGTCGTGCAGCAGCACCACCGCGCCGGGCTCGGCCTGCCCCACCACGTTCTCCACGATCTCGTCGCGGCTCGCGCCGGTCCAGTCCCCGCTGTCCCGGCTCCACAGGATCTCGGCCATGCCCTGCCTGCCGATCTCCCCCAGCACCTCCGGCGAGCTGTCCCCGAACGGCGGCCGGAACAGCTTCACGGTGTGACCCGTCTGGCGGCGTACCATCGCGCTCACCGCGGCCACCTGGCCGGCCAGCTCCTCGCCGGCGAAGTGCTTCGGCATGTGCTCGTGCAGGTCGTTGTGGCTGCCGATCTCGTGCCCCTCGGCGTAGGCGCGCCGCAGCACGCCGGGCCGGGTCAGGGCCGGGTCGCCGTTCAGGAAGAACGACGCCGTCACGTCCTCCTCCGCCAGCAGGTCCAGCAGGTGCGGTGTCGTCTTGGCCGGGCCGTCGTCGAAGGTCAGCGCGACGCACTTGTCCTTCGCGCAGTCCACGTCCGTGCCACCGGAAGAGACCACCCCCGGCACCCCCGGGGAAGGGCCCGGGGCGTTGCTCGGGGCCTCCACCGCCAGTACGGGATCCTCCGCCAGCGACGCCCTCCGCGCCCGCTCACCCAGGTCGGACAGCAGCGGCAGGGCCTTTTCCGAGGGCACGACCGCGACCATCCGCCCCGGCTCCGACGTCGGCGGATGGCCCTCCACGACCGGGGACAGGTGACCGTCGTCGAACTCCACGACCAGGTCCCCGTCGGTGTTGAACCCCATCGAGTCGTACGTGCGCATCACCGGGTGCAGGCTCTCCACGTCCACGTCCGGATCCCCGGCGAACGCCTCGCGCACGATCCCGTTGAGCTTCTCCAGCGCCGCGTCGTCGGCCAGCAGCTCCGTGGCGTACGCGGTGTGGCCGGTGGCCGTGTCGTACCAGTACGTCCCGTATCCCTGACGCAGCCCGTGGTAGTCCTCCTCGGTCCGCACCAGACGCACGCCCAGCACACCGTGCCCGGCGGCGGCCACCTCCCACCCGATGCCCAGGCTCACCGGGTCCCGGCTGGCGCCGCGGAAGTCCCGTACCTCCTGGTCCACCCGCGCGGCCAGCCCCCGGGAGAAGGCCTCGGCCCCCTCGAACCGGGGGTAGGCGACGTCGACCTCCAGGCCCTCCGGCTTGTACGGGTGGTCCGCGAAGTCGCCCGCGTCACCGCGCCACTCGGTGACCCCCTCACCCGGCTCGTCCAACAGGACCGTGATCAGCTCCGGATCCTCGACCCCGGAGGTGGCCTCCTGGACGCCACAGGCCGCCAGCGGCAGGACCAGCGCCGCCAGCACGGCCGCGGGCCACAGCGGTCTGCGCTCCCGCGGTCCGCGCCTTCCGTCCACCGGACACCGGACGGCCTCGCTCGGACGAACTCGGGTCGACGACAACACCGGACTCCCTCATCCCTGCGCGGAGGCTGACGTGGCTGATGGGAGCAACATAGAGGACGTCGTGCCCGGTCCCGTGGAGGTGACCGCATGTGGTCACCGTCACATGCCTAGGCGTCGGCCCGGGCGTCCTCCTCGGGAGTGTCGGGAACCCCGTCGCGGTAGGTCTCGCCGGGGGTCGTGGTTCCGAGCAGTTGGGACACGGTGACCATGGTGTACCCGCGCGCGTCCAGCTCCTCGATGACCGAGCCGGCGGCGTCGATGGTGGTGCCGTGGATGTCGTGCATGAGGATGATCGCGCCCTCCGAGGCGCCCTTCAGCACCCGGTCGCGGACCGTCGAGGCGTCCCGGTCCTTCCAGTCGAGGGTGTCCACACTCCACAGGATCTGGGCCAGGCCCATGTCGGCGGTCACCGACGCCACGCCGTCGTCGGTGGAGCCGTACGGCGGACGCATCAGGTTCATGGGGTATCCCGTCTCGCGGTACACCAGCGCCTGCACGGTGTTCAGGTCCGAACGCACCCGGCCCGCGCCCAGAGCGGCCAGGTCGGGGTGGTTCAGGGTGTGGTTGGCCAGCTCGTGCCCCTCGGCGTAGGCGCGCCGCACCGTGTGCGGGTGCTCCATGACCGGGTGGCCGGTGAGGAAGAAGGTGGCCCGCGCGTCGTGCTCGGCCAGGACGTCCAGCAGCTCGGAGGTGCGTCCGCCGGGGCCGTCGTCGTAGGTCAGCGCCACGCACTTGGTGTCGGGGTCGGAGCAGTCGACGCCGTCGTCGGTCGGGCTCAGCTCCCCGGGCACGGGAGCGTCACCACCGCCGTCCCCGCCGGCCGGGGGCGGGGTGGGGATCTCGAAGTCCTCGACGCCCACGGTCGCCGCGTCGCGCACGCGCGCGCCCAGTTCGGACAGCAGCGCCCCGGCCCTTTCCGCGTCGACCACCGCGTACGCGCGGCCCTCCGACGCGGCCGCGACCTGTCCGGCGTCGAACTCCACGACCAGGTCCCCGTCGGGGTTGAACCCCATCGAGTCGTACAGGGAGCTGATCGGGTGGAGGCCGCCGTCTTTGCCGCCCACCGTCTCGCGCACCAGGGCGTTGAGCTCCTCCAGCTCCTCCTGTCCGGCGATCAGGGCGGTGGAGGGGTGGTGCTGGGCGGTGGCGGTGTCGTACCAGTAGGTGGTGTACCCCTCCTTGGAGCCCTCGGAGTCGGTCTCGACCCGTGTCATCCGGACCCCCACCAGGCCGTCGCCCGCCGTGGTCAGGTTCCAGTCCGCCTCGAAGGAGACCGCGCCGGGACTCGCGGCCTCGAAGGCGCGCACCTCGGCGTCGAGCTCGCGCTTCAGGAAGTCGGCCAGCGGCTCGGCGTTGGGGATGACAGGGTAGGTCACCGAGGCGGGGATCCCGCCGTCGTAGGCCAGTTCGGCCTCCCCGACACCCACCACGTCCGCCGCGTCCACCACGGTCAGCCCGTCGGGGCCGCCCTCGGCCCGGGGCGGCGCCTTCTTCTCCTCGGCGGCGGCCGCCGGTGCCTCGTCCGCCGGCGGACCGGCCTCGTCGGAGGGCCGGGCCGCCAGTAACACCATTCCCGCCAGAACCAGTAGCGCTACCAGAACCGTGATCAGGGGGTGGTCCGGGTCCATGGTCGGATGGGAGTGCTTCTTCACCAGGGGATCTCCGCGCTCATCGTCGAACGAACGTCCGCGGGGAGAGACAGGGGAGACTCGCCCGCGCGACGTTTCACATCGGGTGTGATGCCGGTCGTGCGGCAGGGGTTCACGCCGTGGGGCCGGACACAGGGGGTGTACGCCGGGTACAGGGGCGAGGGGTCTCCCTATACTTGCAGCCGTGGAAGGTACACGCGCCACCCCGCGGTCGGGACGGTACCCGGTGGGGAGGGGCGTGTCGCAAGAGGGAACCCGGTGCGAATCCGGGACTGCCCCGCAGCGGTATGGGGGAACGAGCGTCGCCACAAGCACTGGTAGTCCGGTCGGAAAGGTCGGAAACCGGGAAGCGGCGGCCAGTAGGAGGAACGGTGTCCGCACCGTCCGAGCCCCCGAGTCCGAAGACCTGCCTCCACCCGGCGGCGCACCCGTGCCGCCGGTGGTCCCGCGCCCCGAGGGAGGGCCGAGGACGGCGGCGGGTGTGCGCTCACGGCGCGTTCACCGGCGGGTCCGCTCCTCGCTCCGCCTCGTGGCCGGTACCCGGCTTTCGACGAGGGAGAGAAGCTCATGACCGAGACACCCAGGCCCGCGGAGGCCCCCGCCTCCCCGGACGCGTCCCCACCTCCCGCCTCCGTGCGCTCCACCGTGCACGGCTACCCGCGTATCGGCCCCCACCGGGAGCTCAAGCGCGCCAGCGAGTCCTACTGGAGGGGCGGGACCAGCGCCCAGGAGCTGGACGCGGTCGCGGCCGACCTGCGCCGGGGCGTCTACGCCCAGCTGCGCGAGGCCGGCGTGGACGACATCCCGTCCAACACCTTCTCCTACTACGACCACGTCCTGGACACCGCGGTCCTGTTCGACCTGGTCCCCCCGCGCTTCGCCCCGCCCGCCGCCGCGGACGACCGGGACGAGGAGCTGCGCCGCTACTTCGCCCTCGCCCGCGGCGAGCAGGGAGCCCTGCCGCTGGAGATGACCAAGTGGTTCGACACCAACTACCACTACCTGGTCCCCGAGCTGTCACCGAGCACCCGTCCCCGCCTGGTCGGGGACAAGCCCGTCGCCGAGTTCCGCGAGGCCGCCGAGGCGGGGTTCCACACCCGCCCGGTCCTGGTCGGCCCGCTCACCTTCCTGATGCTGGCCAAGGCCGCCGACGACGCTCCCGAGGGGTGGGAGCCCATCGTCCTGCTCGACCAGCTCCTGGACGCCTACGCCCGGCTCCTCGGCGAGCTGCGGGCCGCCGGCGCCACCGAGGTCCAACTGGACGAGCCGATCCTGGCCACCGACGAGGGCCGTGCCGCCGTCGGCCGCCTGGAGCGCGCCTACCAGCGCCTGGGCTCCCTCTCCGACCGTCCCGCCCTGCTGGTCTCCACCTACTTCGGCTCCATCGGCGCGCCCGCCCTGCGCGTCCTCAAGGACTCCCCGGTCGAGGCCGTGGGCCTGGACCTGGTCACCGACGACGAGGGCGTGGACGACCTGGTACAGGTCTCCGGCCTGGGGGCCACCCGCCTGGTCGCGGGCGTGGTCGAGGGCCGCAACGTCTGGCGCACCGACGTCCCGGCCGCCGCGGCCACGCTCGGCACACTGCTCGCCCTCACCGACGAGCTCACCGTGAGCACCTCCTGCTCCCTGCTGCACGTGCCCCTGGACCTGGAGGCCGAGACCTCCCTGGCCCCCGGGCTGCGCGAAGCCCTGGCCTTCGCCAGGCAGAAGGCGGAGGAGGTGGCCCTGCTCGGCCGCGTGCTCTCCGAGGGCGCCGAGGCCGAGCACACCGGAGGGGGCGGCGTCCGTCCCCCGGCCTTCACCGACGCCCGCGTGCGCGCGCGCCTCGACGCGCTGGGCCCGGAGGCCTACGAGCGCCCCCAGGACCGGGGCAGGCCCACGGAGATCCCGCTCACCACGACCACGATCGGATCGTTCCCGCAGACCCCGGAGCTGCGCCGCGCCCGTGCCGCGCACCGCCGGGGAGAGCTGTCCGAGGACGCCTACAAGCAGATCCTGCGCGAGGAGATCGACCGGGTCGTCGCACTCCAGGAGGAGATCGGCCTGGACGTGCTCGTGCACGGCGAACCCGAGCGCAACGACATGGTCCAGTACTTCGCCGAGCAGTTGGAGGGCTACGCCACCACCTCGAACGGCTGGGTGCAGTCCTACGGCTCGCGGTGCGTGCGCCCGCCGATCCTGTTCGGCGACGTCTCGCGCCCCGAGCCGATGACGGTCGAGTGGACCACCTACGCCCAGTCGCGCACCGACAAGCCGGTCAAGGGCATGCTGACCGGACCGGTGACCATGCTCGCCTGGTCGTTCGTGCGCACCGACCAGCCGCTGGGCGAGACCGCCCGCCAGGTGGGCCTCGCACTGCGCGACGAGGCCGCCGACCTGGAACGCGCCGGGATCCGCCACATCCAGGTGGACGAGGCGGCCCTGCGCGAGCTGCTGCCGCTGCGGGAGGAGCGGCGCGGGGAGTACCTGGACTGGGCGGTGGGATCCTTCCGCCTGGCCACCTCTGGGGTGTCGCCGTCCACGACCGTCCACACGCACATGTGCTACTCGGAGTTCGGGCTGATCGTCGACGGGATCGAGGCCCTGGACGCCGACGTCACCAGCGTGGAGGCCGCCCGCTCGCGCATGGAACTGGTACGCGACCTCGGGGAGCGCGGCTACAAGCGCGGGATCGGCCCGGGCGTGTACGACATCCACTCGCCGAGGGTGCCCCCGGTGGAGGAGGTCGAGGACGCGCTGCGGCTGGCGGTCGCGCACATCGACGCCGGAAACCTGTGGGTCAACCCGGACTGCGGCCTCAAGACGCGCGGCTACGCCGAGGTCGAACAGGCCCTGCGCAACATGGTGGAGGCGGCCCGCCGGGTACGCGCCGACCTGCGCCGGTGAGGTGACCGGAAAAGGTGCGCGCCGACCCGCACCACGCGCCGTGATCCCGTACTCGTAGCGCGCCCGGAGCGGCGAACCCCGCCACGGGTACGGGATCACCGGGGGCCGGAGCCCTCCGGCCCCACCGGCGACGCCTCCGGCCGGCCACCGGGTCCGGGCCGCGCACGGCCGGGGAGGGCGGTACGGGAGAGGGGCCGCGGCGAACGCCGCGGCCCCCCACCCCCCCCCCAGCCCGCCCGGGGCGGGCAGGTGGCGCCCCCCGCCCGCGCGCCGGCCCCGGGCGGGGGTGGGGGGCGGGGGGGGGGGGCCGGGGGCCCCGCCGCGCCCCCTCTCCCCACGCCATGCCGTCCGGGGACGGTCAGGTGCCGACCACGGCCAGCGCGTCGGCGCCGGCGTTGAGCATGATCTCCTCGACGTTGTCGGGCATGACCAGGTCCTCCGAGGAGTCCTCCTCGCCGAAGGGCGGGTGCAGCTGGTACTCGATCCGGATGTTGAGGTTGGCGGTGCGGATCATCAGCACGGCCTGGGGGACCTTGTCACCCAGGAAGTCGTACTTCGTGAGGACGTAGTGGGCCTCGTCGCCGAGGTCCACCTCCTTGCTCTCCTTCACGTCCTCGGCCTTGTAGTAGTCGAGGTAGGGGTCCTCGCCGGTGACCTCCTGGACGTTGGCCTGGTAGTCGCTCTCGGCGGCCTCGACGGAGTCGGACGCGGAGTAGGGGGTCTCGTAGACGACCTCGAAGGCCGCGTAGCCCTCGGCCGGGTTGCCCTCGGGGACCGAGGCCTCGAGGGTGTCGCAGTAGGAGTTCTCGTCCCGGACGGACTTGTTGCCGCCGTCGTTGATCTGGAAGTCGGAGACCACCTGTTCGGTGAAGGCGCCACAGGGCTCGGCCGGCACGGTGTAGGGGGGCTCGCCCGCGGGGGCCGTGTCGGTGTCGGGCTCGGGCTCGGGCTCCCCGTCGCCGCCGTCGTCCCCGCCGGTGGTCGCCTCGGCACCCTGGGAGGGATCGGGGGCGGGCTGCGGGGTGGCCTGGTCGTTGCCGCCGCCGTTGGTGATGAGCATGACCACGACCGCGATCACCAGGACGATGATCACGGCGCCGCCGCCGATCACGACCCACAGGCCGGCCTTGCTGCCGCCGCCCGAGGGCTGGGGCGGCGGCGGGGGGTAACCGGGGCCGCCGGGACCACCAGGACCACCGGGGCCGCCGGGGTAGGGCGGCTGACCGCCCGCGTACATCTGCTGTTCCGGAGAGCCGGGGAAACCCGCGGGGGCGCCGTATCCGGGCTGTCCACCGGTGTTGGGGGGGCCGTAGCCGGGCTGCCCGCCGGTGTTGGGGTCGCCGTAGGGCTGGCCGAAGGGCGGCTGGCCCCCACTGTTGTCCCCGCCACCGTAAGGGTTCTGCGGTGGCTGGTTGTAAGGTCCGTTTTCGCTCATGGCTCCCCTCGCCCGTGTGTGCTGACCGTGTTGTCTGGGACGCGTGTGTGCGCCGATGGGTTCTCACGACTTCCCGCGCGGCCCTGCCGCGGGCGAAAAGCGGGGGCGTGGGGCGGGGCTTTCCCGTGTGCGTGAGGAGGGTTCCGGCAGACCGGGGCACCGGCCGCCAGGGTGGAGGCCGGGGGTCGAGGGACTCCTCGGACCGGACCGGAACGTGTGCATCCTAGCTGTGCCCGAGGGTCCGAGGGCAGGTCGGGCCGGGGCCGGAGGGGGGAATCGTCACTGTTTTGTGTCGGTTGTGAGGGAGTTCGCCGCGTAAGTGACGCAATCGTGATTCCGGCCGGTGGACGTACGTGCCCTGTCCGGGATAAAGGGACGCGTCCCCGCGGCCGACGCTTCCGGCCGCGCGTATGCGCTGGTCCGCCGCCGCACCACCGGGATCCCCGGCGGGGGCCTCCGGTGAGCGCCCGGACGCCCGCCGGACACCCGGGGTTACCACATCGAGATGTGCACGTGGTCGAAGTGGTTCTGGGTGACGCTGCCGCGGTCGGCCATCGGACGCCAGCCCGTGTCGCCCCGGCGCCTGTCCCAGATCTGCTGGCGGTAGATGACGTACATGATCTCGAGGTCCTCGGCGTTCTCCCTCGCCCACTCGGCGATCGCCCAGCCCCGGTCGACCTGCTCCTGTGAGGGCATGCTCCCGTTGGGGTTCAGCATGAAGTCGCAGGCCCGGCCCTTGGGGTGCTCGCCGACGACCCAGCCGCCGACCGCCCGGTAGCAGCCCACGCCGCCCACGCTCTCGCCCTCGCCGAACTCCTCGATGACCAGTGCCCGCATCTGCTCGGTGCGCGGGGTGATGTTGTAGGGGCCGCCCATGGGCTGCGCGGGGTGGTCGGCGATCATCCGCTGCACCTCCGTGCGGCGCTCCTCCAGCTCCTGGAGGTCCTCCTCGGCCTGCTCCAGCTTCCCCTCGGCGGTCTCCTGGGCGGTCTCGTCACGGCTCAGCGCCTGGGCGAGGTGGTCGATCTTCTCCTGGTTGCTGGTGGACAGGTAGTCGATCAGCACCGCCCGGTCGATGACCTCGTCGGGCTCGGTCCCGGCGAAAAGCAGCATCGACAGGTCGATCCCGCCGCCCATGTAGGTGGCCACGGCCAGGGACCTCACCTGCCCGCGCGCGGCCTCCACCTCCTCACGGGTGCCCTCGGCGCGCTTCTGGGCGAGTTCGGCCTCCTGGATGACCCCCTCCATGTCGCGCAGCTCGCCGTTGTACTCCTCGCCCAGGGCGTCCGCGCGCTCCTTGAGCGAGTTCATGCTCTCGGGCTCCGCCGGCACCGCCGAGACGGCTGCCTGGGGAAGGGCCAGGAAGGCTCCGAACAGGGCCACCGCGAGGGCGGCGACCCGTGCGCGACCGGGACGGAGGAGCGCGGGGAGGGCGGCGGCCATGGCCTCGGCCCGGTCGACCCAGGTGGGGTCGGTGGGATCGGGAGCCCAGAAGTCGGCGAAATCGTCCACTCGGTTCTGGCGGTCGAACTGCACGGTGTGGTCGCTCCTTGAGCCCGGTCGCGCCTCTCCGCGGGCAGCGGGGGCGGGACGGGCACTGTTTCTCGTCTTTCCCGGACGGGGGGTCCGCGGCTGTCGGTGTGCCCGGCAGCCCCGGCTCTCCCGCGCGCCTGCGGATGGGGGCGGGAGGAAGCGGGACGGTCCCGAGTGTAGGCACTCGTACGGGGAACCGGGAGAGACGGGACGATTCCACCGTGCGCCGAGAGCCTCGATGTGGCTTACATAACCTAGCCAAAGGGGGCGATTCCGGCTAACCGACTCCTATGCCCATGGTTGTGTTGAAAACGTGGGGGATCCCGCGTACGACCAGGCGACCACCGCGCCCACCTGGGCGGACCACCGTGTGGAGCCGGCCGCTGCCGGCGGCCGCGTCGTGACACCACCGCTGACACGCCGATGGGAAGACCGTGATTGACGCAGTGGGCCTGCACAAGGCCTACCGGTTGAAGAAGCACCGGGTGAACGCCCTGAACGGGGTCGACCTGCACGTCGAGCCCGGCGAGATCTTCGGGGTCGTGGGCCAGAGCGGCGCGGGCAAGAGCACCCTGCTGCGCTCGATCAACCTCCTGGAGCGCCCCGACGCCGGAACGGTCCACGTCGCGGGCGAGGAGCTCACCGCGCTGCGAGGCGCCCGCCTGCGCGCGGCCCGCCGCGGCATCGGCATGGTCCACCAGCACTTCGCCCTCCTGTCCTCGCGCACCGTCGCGGGCAACGTGGGCTTTCCCCTGGAGGTCTCCGGCGTCGACCGCGCCCGCCGCCGGGCGCGTGTGGGCGAACTCCTCGAACTCGTGGGGCTCGGCGACAAGGCGCGCGCCTACCCCTCCCAGCTCTCCGGGGGCCAGAAGCAGCGGGTCGGCATCGCCCGCGCGCTGGCCTCGCGCCCCGAGGTGCTGCTCAGCGACGAGGCCACCTCCGCGCTCGACCCCGAAACCACCGAGTCCATCCTCGTCCTGCTGCGCCGCCTGCGCGACGAGCTCGGCCTGACCATCCTGCTGATCACCCACGAGATGAACGTGATCAAACGGATCTGCGACTCCGCGGCGATCATGGAGTCCGGCGGGTTCCGCGAGTCCGGGCGGGTCCTGGACCTCATCGGCACCCCCGGCTCGCTGCTGGCGCGGTCGCTCTTCCCGCTGCCCGCCCACAGCGGGCCGGAGACGGTCTACGTCACCTACCCGCGCTCCTTCGACGAGCCGCTCATGTCCGAGCTCACCCGCCGCTTCGACGTGGACGTCAACATCCTCGGCGGCGGTGTGGAGAAGGTCGCCGGGCAGTCCGTGGGCCGCCTGAGCGTGGACCTGCGGGGCGACCGCCGCGACCAGGCGCTGACCTACCTGTCCGATCACGGCCTGCTGGTCGAGGAGGCCGCGAAGTGACCACCGATCCCTCCCTCGTCATCGCCGCCGCGACGGAGGGCGCGAGCGCCTGGGACTCCGTCGCGGCCTTCGTCCGGGCGTGGCCCGCCATGTGGCCCGACCTGTGGCTGGGCACCCTGGACACCGTCTACATGGTGCTGTGGGCGACCGTCTTCAGCGTCCTCGTCGGCCTGCCGCTGGGCGTGCTGCTGGTGACCACCGACCGGGGCGGCCTCACCCCCGCCCCGGCCGTGCGCACCGTGCTCAGCGGGATCGTCAACGTCGGCCGCTCGCTGCCGTTCATCGTGCTGATGGTGGCGGTGCTGTCCCTGACCCGATTCCTGGTGGGCACCACCCTGGGGCCCACCGCCGCGGTCGTGCCCCTGAGCATCGGAGCGATCCCGTTCTTCGCCCGACTGGTGGAGACCTCCCTGCGCGAGGTGGACCGCGGGGTCGTCGAGGCCGCGCACGCCATGGGCACCCGCCGCACCACCATCGTGGGCAAGGTCATGCTGCCCGAGGCGCTCCCCGGCCTCATCGCGGGCCTGGTGATGACCGTGGTCACCCTCATCTCCTACTCGGCGATGGCCGGTGCCATCGGAGGCGGCGGCCTGGGCGACCTGGCCATCCGCGAGGGGTACCAGCGCTTCAACGAGCACTACCTGTGGGCCACCGTCATCCTGCTCATCGTGATCGTGCAGATCGCCCAGAGCCTGGGCGACCTGCTGGTGCGCAGGCTGTCCCGACGCTGACGGGAGTCGTCGGCCGGGGCCGCGGGGACCCTTCCGCGTCCACGGGCGGTCCCACCGGCGACGGGGGAGCGCGGTGAACAGGACTTTTTTGAAGACTTCGCCGCATAGGGTCTGATACAACTCATAACGGTCGATGTCTCGCAGAGGTCCACGAGGGACACATTCTGGCGGACGTCGGGGAGCGGTGGCCCGAGAGCCGCGACCACGGAGGGCACGAGGATCCGGCGAGGGCACCGGCGCGACCACCGCTTTCGGCCCGTAACGGTTGGGTTGCGGTGCCAGGTGTGTTGATTGACACCAAGGTACTTCTCTGTTTCTTTTATGGGAGCGCTCCCAAAACGATGTCCCCTCGTCATGGAAGGTGCGTACACAAGCAGTGAGCAACCGCAACGATTTCCCTGAGGGCTTCCTCTGGGGGGCGGCCACCGCCTCGTTCCAGATCGAAGGCGCCACAACCGCCGACGGCCGAGGTCGCAGCATCTGGGACACCTTCGCCGAGACCCCCGGCAAGATCCTGGGCGGAGACACCGGCGACCCCGCCGACGACCACTACTACCGCTACGCCGAGGACGTCGCGCTCATGAGCCGGCTCAACCTGGGCGCGTACCGCTTCTCCATCGCCTGGCCGCGGATCCTCCCCGAGGGAGCGGGCGCCGTGAACCAGGCCGGGATCGACTTCTACGACCGACTGGTGGACAGCCTCCTGGAGGCCGGCATCCAGCCCTGGGCCACCCTCTACCACTGGGACCTGCCCCAGGCATTGGAGGACGCGGGCGGCTGGCCCCACCGCGACACCGCCTACCGCTTCCGCGACTACGCCCAGGTCGTCGCCGACGCCCTCGGCGACCGCGTCGGCAACTGGATGACCATCAACGAGCCCTGGTGCGCGGCCTTCCTCGGCTACCACAACGGCCACCACGCGCCGGGCCACCACGACGCGGCCGCGGCCCTGGCCGCCGCCCACCACCTGCTGCTCGGCCACGGTCTGGCGGCCGAGGCGATCCGCTCCACCGGGAACCCGGCCCGGGTCGGCCTGGCCCACAACCAGGCGGTCATCCGCCCCCACGGGCCCAGCGCGGCCGACGCCCGCGCCGCCCGCCGCGCCGACGCCGTGCGCAACCGCGTCTTCACCGACCCCCTGCTCAAGGGCCGCTACCCGGCGGACCTGAGGGAGGACCTCGCCGAGGTCAGCGACTTCTCCTTCCTCGTCGACGGGGACATGGACACCATCTCCGCCCCCATGGACTTCCTGGGCGTCAACTACTACTCACCCGAGTTCGTCGCCGCCTCCGCCAAGGGGCTGGACCCCGCCCTGGTCAGCGGCGAGGGCGATGCCTGGCTCGGCGCGGAGCCCGAGGAGGTGCACGTCTCCCAGGGCCTGCCCGTCACCCACATGGGCTGGGAGATCGACCCCACCGGCCTGTACGACGTGCTCATGCGCCTGGCCGGGGAGAGCGGTGGCATCGACCTCTACGTCACCGAGAACGGGTGTGCCTTCGAGGACACCGTCACCGAGGACGGCGAGGTCAACGACACCGACCGAGTCGACTACTACGAGGGCCACCTGAGGGCCGCCAAGGAGGCGATCCAGGCCGGAGTGCCCCTGCGTGGATACTTCGCCTGGTCACTCCTGGATAATTTCGAGTGGGCGTGGGGATACTCCCGCCGGTTCGGGATCGTGCACGTCGACTACGAGACCCAGAAGCGGACCGTCAAGGACAGCGGGCACTGGTACGCCGAGCTGGCCAAGACGGGAGTCTTCCCCGAGCGCTAAGCGGTGAACCACGGACGACGGTGGGGTGTCTCACGGGGCGCCCCACACAGTCGTTTCCGGCGGGTAGGAAAAGAACGCCCGTCGAACAGGCCGCGGCCCGGTGCGATGCCGGGCCGCGGCACACGATCCCAGAGGGAGCCCCGCAAGTGGTCAAGATCGGTGAGGGTCGGAAGCGTCCGACCCTGGAGATGGTGGCGCAACGTGCCGGGGTCGGACGTGGAACCGTCTCGCGTGTGATCAACGGCTCCGCCCAGGTGAGCCCCCGTACCCGTGAGGCCGTGCACAGCGCGATCGCCGAACTCGGCTACAGCCCGAACCAGGCGGCGCGCACCCTGGTCACCAGGCGCACGGACACGATCGCGCTCGTCGTCTCCGAGCCCCGTGACCGGCTGTTCGCCGACCCCTTCTTCGCCGACATCATCCGCGGCGTGAGCTCGGTCCTGCACGAGCGCGACCTGCAGCTGATGCTCACCACGGCCCGCACCGAGTCCGAGCACAAGCGCGTGGGCGACTACCTCAGCGGCTTCCACGCGGACGGGGCGCTGCTGGTGTCCCTGCACCGCGACAACCCGCTCTCCGCCCGCCTGGCCGAGGCCGGTGTGCCCGTCGTGCACGGCGGACGCCCCCACTCGCCCGACCAGCCCGCGCCCTTCTGCGTCGACATCGACAACATCGGCGGCTCCAAGGCGGCCACCCGGCACCTCCTGGACCGCGGATGCCGGCGGGTGGCCACCATCACCGGCCCCCAGGACATGAACGCCGGTGTGGAGCGGCTGCGCGGCTACCGCGAGGTCATGTCCTCCGCCGGGATCGAGGTCGGCGACGAGCTCGTCGTCCAGGGCGACTTCAGCGTGGACGGGGGCGCGGAGGCGATGGAGCGGCTGCTGGACAGCGGGGCGGACCCCGACGGGGTGTTCGTGGCCTCCGACATGATGGCCATCGGCGGACTGCGCGTGCTGCGCTCCCGCGGCCTGCGCGTGCCCGAGGACATCGCCCTGATCGGTCACGACGACACCGTCATGGCCCAGCACTGCGATCCGCCGCTGACCACCATCCACCAGCCCACGGTGCAGATGGGCCAGGAGATGGCGCGGCTCCTGGTGGACGTGGCGATCCCGCGGGAGAGGGACGCGGAGACGATCATGCTCGACACCCACCTGGTGGTGCGCGCGTCGGGCTGAGCAAGCCGGAACGGACGGCTCAGGAGGGCTCTGACCCGCCCGTTCGCGCCGCCCCCGCTGGACGCGCACGCGACCGCTGTGCAAGGCTGGTCGCGATTTCGCGGGAGACGGTGGGAGCGCATGGACCCGATGCGGGAACCGACACACGCCCGGTGTGCGATTTCCTCGTGCGGATGGTGCGAGCAGGACGGCGTCGACTGCCGGTTCTGCTCCGGAACGGGCTGGTGGCGGCCGGAGCAGCCGCACCGGGACGGCAGCGGGGTGATCGTCTGGCTCCGGGTCGACGAGCCCTGCCGCGGCTGCGCGGGGACGGGCAAGGAGCACAGTCCGACCGCCGCCCACTGAGGTGGGGCGTGCCCGGCGGACACCTGCCCGCTGTACCGACACGCCCCGGACCGCTTCCGCGGTGGACAAGGAGACGTACATGCGCTGGGTGACCTATCTGTCGCCGAGCGGCGGTGGCGAGCGCCTCGGGGCCCTGGACGACGGTGACGTACTGGGCAGCCCCGGCGCCGAGCGCCTCGCCGACCTGCTGGAGGCGGGCGGCGACGCCCTCGGCGCGGCCCACGGGCGCGCCCTCGACGCGCCGATCGAGATCATCGTCGAGCCGGAGGCGCGTATGTGCGCCCCGGTGGTGCCGGCCGCCCCGGTGGCCGTGCGGGCGGGCGACGACGTGTGGGAGGTCGCGCCCGGACTGGTGCGGGGCGTGGACGACGCCGTGCCGCCCGACGCGCGCTCGGCCAGGGTGGGCGTGGCCGCCGTCGCCGGGGGAGGGGGCCCGGTGAGCGCGTACACGCCCGCATGCCTGTGGTTGGACCGGGCCGGGCGGCCGGTGCAGTTGAGCCTGGGCCCCGTGCTGGTCACCGCCGACGAGGTCGCGGGGGAACCGCTGCGGATGAGCGCCTCGGTGGACGACCGCGAACTGGGCCGCGGGCTGGTCGCCCCCGACCACGAGTGGCTGGTGTCCGGATCCGCGGGCGTGCGCGCGCTGCTGCCGGTGGCCACACCGCCGCTGGAGGCCGACGACGAACTGTTCGTGGACGCCGACGCGCTGGGCACCTTCGAGGTCCGGGTGGGCTCCCAGGTCTGAGTGCCGCCGCCCTGGTGCTTTCTTGGGGGCTCCGCTCCGCTTCGCCCGCCCGTCGCCCTCCACCACCCCCAACGGACGCCTGCGGCGCGGCGCCCTCCGTGTCCGGACGCCTCCTAGGGCGTGAACTCCCAGTGCCAGGGTTCGAAGCCGCCGCGCGCCCAGGCGGGGTTGTGCCAGCCGTGGTCGGGGGCGTTGGCCAGCATCCACTCGTGTTCGGGCGTGCCCAGCCGGTTCACGCCGCCGCACAGGTCCACCGCCACGCCCAGCCCGTGCTGGCTGGTCCCGGGCTTGGCGGCCATACCGGGCAGCATCTGCTGGAACAGGTACACCTGCTCGTGGTAGGGGCGGTAGGAGTCGGCCACGCACATCGGCCGCCCGAACACCTGCCGGTAGGCGCCGTCGAGCTCGATGAAGGCCTCGGCGGCGTCGGCCCGCAGCCGCTCGCCGGGCTGGGGCAGGGGGCACAGCACCGACTCCGGGAGGTGTCCGTTGGCGTGGACGGCCGCGCCGCCCGCGGTGCATCCGCTGCTCGCATTCTCCGCTGTGGAGTGCGTCTCCCCGTCACCTTTCTTCTTTTTGTTATTGCGCCAATGGTCATTGTTGCCTTTTGCGTTCCCCGCCGCGGAGCGCGCGTCCGACAGCGCCTCCTCGCGCTGCCTCTCCTCGGCCTCGGCGTCGCGCGCCTCCGCGAGCCGCGCCTCCAGCCGGGTCTGCTCCTCCAGCAGCTCCTCGACCGCCGCCTCCTGGTCGGCGACCGCCTGCACGGCCTCCTCCCGGGCGGCGTCCGCGGCCTCGACCGCCTCGTCCTGCTCCTGCTCGGCGGTCTCGGCGATCCCGGCGAGGGTGTCCGTGGCCACACGCGCGGCCTCGGCCCGGTCCACGTCGGCCTCGCGGTGCTCGCCCAGCAGGAGCAGGTAGGCACCGCGTTCGAGCATTCCCTCGGGGCCCTCCGGGCCGGCCCAGGCGTTCACCATGCCCAGGCCACCGCCCTTGTAGGCGGTGGCGGCCTGACGGGCCGCGGCCAGGCGTGCCGCCTCGCCGCGCTCGTCGGCCCTCTCCGCGCGTTCGTCGGCCGCCTTCCTGCGCTCGACCAGCTCGTCCAGGCGCTCACGTGCGGCCTGGTACTCCTCGATCCTGGCGGAGGCCTCCTGGCGCAGGGTCTCCATGTCCGCGCGCAGGGCGGCCAGCTCGACCCGCACGTCGCCCAGCGTGGTCACCTCGGCGGAGCCGGAGTCGTCGGCGCCTCCGGGCGCCGCGGCGGAGAGGGCCAGGAGCACCGCCATCCCCACTGGCAGCGCGGTACTGACCGAAAAGGCGCGCCGGAAGGCGTCCTTGATCCGCACACGCGTGAAACCCTTCGCTTGTGCTTTGTCACCGAACGTGCTCGTGTCAGGGCATGACGAGGGACGCATTTCCGCTTCCTCCCCGGGACCTGCGTATACGTCTTGTCACGATGTCATGTCAGGGTGGTGTTGGCGGAGAAGTTGGCGGTGTGTCCAAAAAGTTACCTGGGTGTCCCTTGGGGTTTCGGTCCCCGTGTCTGACCTGCTGGGTTGGTCATAATGCCGACATTGTGGGCATTATGATTCCGGGCAACCGAAGATGATCTCGTCGATCGCCGTCAAACCGCCGAAGCGAGTCCTTCCCGCCCATTGATACGCTATCCACCGCACGTGCACCTACACGGAAACCTTGGGGTGCGCGGCTCTTCTCCTCCCAGGCGAGTCCGGCGGACAGTCTTCACATCTCCCCACATTCCCCACCGCTCCCGGTTCGGTGGACCTTGGTCTATACCGGCTTTCCCGAAGATTCTTCGGTCGGAGTGGTCGGCCCCTGGGGTCCAACCAGCCGCTCGAAGCGGTGACACGAAAGGTTGCGAGGGTCCGTGTCGACACGAGCGACGAAAAACGGGGCCAGCGCGCAGAGCGAGGCAGCGCAGGCCGAACATGCCGATGCCACGCCCCAGCGCAGAGCCGACTGGTGGCGGCCACGTAACTGGCGGGTGCGTTCCCGACTGGTGGCCCTCATCGTCATTCCCACCGCGGTAGCGCTCGCGCTCGGTGGTCTGCGGGTCTACGAGGCGGCGGTCTCCACCGTCACCCACGCCCACATCCAGAACCGCGCCGAGGTGGGCGTCCTCATCGTGCAGCTGGCCAACCAGCTGGGTCGTGAGCGCTCCGCCAGCGCGATCTACATCTCCGACAACGCCGACCCCCAGCGGCGGTCGGAGGAGCTGCGCCAGCAGTTGGAGGAGGAGCGCGACACCTCCCGCGACCTTCAGCAGTCCCTCAAGGCCGAGCTGGAGGACATGGGCGAGGTCGAGGGCAACGCCGCCACCCGCCTGTCCACCATGCGCAGCCAGGTCTCCACCCTGGAGTCCCTGCGCACCGAGGTCGACGAGACGCGCATCACCGTCCTGCCGGTCGTCACCAAGTACCGGACGATCACCCGCGGTCTGGCCGAGTTCAACCAGACGATCGCGGACGCGACCGGAGACACCGCCCTGCGCGAGAGCGTGCGCACGCTGACCGCGTTGTCCAACGCGCGCGACCAGCTCTCGTACGAGACCGCGCTGATGAGCCACGCCCTGTCCCGGAACACGATGACCGGCGGTATCGCCGAGGCCATCGACTCCAGCCGCGCGCGCTACGAGAACGAGATCTCCAACTTCGTCCAGGCGGCGAGCGAGGACCAGCGCACCCTCTTCGACAACAACTTCACCGGCCTGGAGGTCAGCCAGGTCTCCACGATGCGCATGCGCGTCATGTACCGCGCGGACCGCGAGGACGACCTCACCGGTGTGACCGCCAACGACGGCCCCGAGGACTACAGGGCCATCGCCGACGTCGCCCTGGACCGCCTCCAGAAGGTCGAGGAGGGGCTCGCCGAAGGTATCGCCGCCGAGGCCGACACGCTGCGCGACGCGGCCATGGGCCGAGCCCTGATGGACCTCTTCGTCGTCGCGGTCGTGCTCCTCGCGGTCTTCATCCTCACCTCCCTCGTGGTCCGCTCCCTGGTGCGCCCGCTGCGCGCCCTGGAGGACGGCGCACGCCGGATCGCCGAGCGCGACCTGCCCGACGCGATCAACCGGATGCAGGAGGCCGGGACGGTCCCCGAGAACGTCAGGGTCGCACCGATCGAGGTCGAGACCCACGACGAGATCGGTGAGGTGGCCCGGGCCTTCGACGAGGTCCACCGCGTGGCCCTGACCCTGGCCTCCGACGAGGCCGCCCTGCGCAGCAACGTCAACGCGATGTTCGTCAACCTGTCCCGCCGGAGCCAGACCCTGGTGGAGCGGCAGCTGCGCCTCATCGACGGTCTGGAGCAGTCCGAGCAGGACTCCGACCGCCTCTCCGACCTGTTCCAGCTGGACCACCTCGCCACGCGCATGCGCCGCAACAACGAGAACCTGCTGGTCCTGTCCGGCCAGGACAACACCCGCAAGTGGGCCCAGCCCATCCCGCTGGTCGACGTCCTGCGCGGCGCCGTCTCCGAGGTCGAGCAGTACGAGCGCGTCAACGTGCGCGCCCCCTCCCACATCTCGGTGCTCGGGCGCCCGGTCAACGACGTCATCCACCTGGTCGCCGAGCTGGTGGAGAACGCCACCTCGTTCTCCCCGCACGACACCGAGGTCCTGGTCAGCGCCAAGAGCCTCGACGACGGCGGCGTCCAGGTCGACGTCACCGACAGCGGCATCGGCATGGCCGCCGACGACCTGGAGGCGGTCAACGCCCGCCTGGCCGCCCCGCCGGTCATCGACGTCGCGGTCTCGCGCCGCATGGGCCTGTTCGTGGTCTCGCGCCTGGCCCACCGCCACGGTGTCAAGCTCAGCCTGGAGGAGGCGCACGGCGGCGGGATCACCGCCCACGTCGTCTTCCCGCCGGACCTGCTGATCACCCCCGTCGAGGGGCAGCACTCCCTGGGCGGCGCGGACCAGCGCCCCGAGCTCACCTCGGGTGCGCCCAACACCTACGCCGACGCCGAGGCGGCCTTCGCCTCCACCCAGGCGCCCGCCGAGCCGGGTGACCCCTGGCAGACCCAGGAGAGCGGGGCCGGCCCCGGCGAGCTGGGCGGACTGCCCAAGCGCCAGCCGGGCGGCGCCCGTACCGAGGAGCACCCGCCCAGCGGCCAGGACCTGTGGGGCAACGCGTCGAGCTCGGGTTCGGTGTGGGACACCACCCGGGGGGCGGGGACCACCGGCGGCGGCGCCGGTGACGGCGGCCGCACGGTCGTCGACCCCTACGACGTCCCCGAGGACGAGGAGCCGCAGCGCCCGCAGCCCGAGAGCGGCGGCCGCAGCCTCTTCGACCCGGCTCCCCGCTCCGACGCGGGCGGCGGCCCGTCCTTCGGCGACAGCGGTTCCGTGGGACGCTCCTCCGACACCGGGTCCTTCAGCAGGCCCTCCGACACCGGAGCGTTCCGCCGTCCCACCACCGACACCGGCGCCTTCCGCCGCCCGGTCACCGACACCGGCGCCTTCCGGCAGCCGGCGGGGGCGAAGGACTCCTACGACGGCTTCGGCAACACCGGAACGCCGCCCCAGGAGCACTCCGGCGCCGGCGGCGGCGACCTGTTCCGCCGGGACACCAGCGCCCACGAGGGCTCCGCCGCCCCGGTCCGCGGCGACGACACCGAGACCTTCCCGGCCGTCTCCTCCGACTGGAACGGCGGCGCCGCACAGACCCCGCCGCCCTCCGACACGGGGAACCGGCGCTCCGACGGCGGTACCGACTCCAGGGAGGGCTACGGCTCGACCGCCTACCTCTCCCGCCGCTACGGCGGCGCCCAGGGGCCCAACAACACGGTCGTGCCGCCGTCCCCGGCGAGTGAGGACAGCGACTCGCTGCCGATCTTCGACGCGATCGAGTCCAACTGGTTCAAGCGCCGCAGCGGCGGTCCCACCGTGGACACCACCGAGACCGGGCCGATCCAGCAGGTCTCGGCGGAGAAGGGGCAGCGCCGGCAAAGCAACGGCGCCGACCGGAGCACGGCGGCGCGCACCGAGCAGAGCACCCACTCCGAGCAGGAGTGGAACTCGGCGGCCGACCGCGGCTGGAAGGCCGCACGCACCGCGGCCGAGCCCCTCGCGGGCGGGCTGACCACCTCGGGCTTGCCAAAACGGGTCCCCAAGGCAAACCTTGTTCCGGGGACGGCACCCAAGCCGGAGAACTTCAAGCAGATGCCCGTACGCAGCGCGGACCGTGTCCGCAACCGCTTCTCGGGCTTCCAGAAGGGCGTCCGGGAGGGCCGGAACCGGCTCGGCGAAGGTCCGACGGAGGGATGACTCCAGTGAAACCTGGTGGGACGGGGTCCCTCTTATCCACAGGGGCCGGATGCAATAGCATCGACCGAGCTTCTCGGACGCGCCACACCCGTAGCTTGACGAGAGCGGAACACCAGACTCCCGGTCACCCCCGCGGGAGGGGCCGGGCAGCTCGTAGAGGCAGTGCTGTCACATGCTGTGCCGGCGGTAGCAGTGCCCACAGATCAGCCGGCGAATTTGGACAGGAGATCAGATGAGTCGACAGGTGAATGAACTCAACTGGTTGATCACTGACTTTGCCGACCGGGTCCCCGATGTCGCCCACGCGATCGTCGTCTCCTCTGACGGCCTCCCGTTGGCCTCGTCGGCGGGTTTCCCGGCTGACCGGGCCGACCAGCTGGCGGCGATCGCCTCCGGCCTGTCGAGTCTGACGCAGGGCGCGGCCCGGGTGTTCGAGGGTGGCGCGGTCGCCCAGACCGTCGTGGAGATGGAGCGGGGGCTGATGCTCATCATGGCCATCAGCGACGGCTCCTGCCTCGCGGTCCTGGCGGCGGCGGAAAGCGACCTCGGCCTGGTCGCGTACGAGATGACTCTGCTCGTCGAGCGGGCGGGGCGGGCGCTGACACCAACGGCGCGCACCTCGGGAATCCACTGAACCACCACCGACAGGAGGAAGTGGTGGCACCTCACAGTAGAGATGCCGGGAGCGCCTCGTGGTTCGGACAACAGCCGGGCGGTCCCCCCACGGGGGGAATGCCGGCGGTTCCGGGCGGCGGAGATGTTCCCCGACCAATCCAACAACCGTACGAACAACGACCCCCCGCGGGGAGCGCGCCCAGTTCTCTGGTCCGCCCCTACGCGGTGACCAAGGGCCGCACCAAGCCGAAGTCGCAGCTTCCCCTGGAAGCTCTGATCTCGGCCACCGCGGCGGCCCGCAACGAGTCTGGGACGCTGACGCCCGAGTGGCAGGCGATCAGCGACCTGTGCCGGGAGTGGCGTTCCGTGGCGGAGATCTCCGCGCTGTTGCGGATGCCGCTCGGTGTGGCGCGGGTGCTTGTGGCGGACATGTCCGAGCAGGGACTGGTCCAGATCAGGTCCTCGCTCAACAATGAAGCCCGTCCCAACACCAACCTGCTTGAAAGGGTGCTCAGTGGACTTCGCAAGCTCTAGCCCAGCCGAGGAAGGCGGTGCTGGGGGGAACGCGATGACGTCGGTCAAGATCGTCGTCGCCGGGGGCTTCGGTGTCGGGAAGACGACATTCGTTGGCTCTGTCTCCGAGATCGTGCCGCTGACCACCGAAGCGGTCATGACCAGCGCCAGTGTCGGGGTGGACGACCTCGCCAAGACGCCGGACAAGCAGACCACCACCGTGGCCATGGACTTCGGTCGTGTCTCCCTGGACTCGGACCTGATCCTGTACCTGTTCGGCACCCCCGGACAGCACCGGTTCTGGTTCATGTGGGACGACCTGGTCAAGGGCGCGATCGGCGCCGTCGTGCTGGTGGACACCCGCCGCCTGGCGGACTGCTTCCCCGCGATCGACTACTTCGAGGAGGCGCGCCTGCCCTTCATCGTGGCGATCAACGGCTTCGACGGCTACTACCCCCACGCCGCGAACGAGGTCCGGGACGCTCTGACTCTCAGTCCCGAGATCCCGATCGTCCAGGTGGACGCACGTGACCGTGCCTCCACCAAGTCGACGCTCATCACCCTCGTCGAACACGCCATCACGGTGGGGGACCCCGAGGGCGCCGCCGGACAGCCCACATCCACGGGCGGCCAGAACTCCTGGCGCTAGGAGGGCCACCCGGGCCGGGGTCCCGCACAGAGCACGGCCCGGTTCCCGCAAGTCGGGAACCGGGCGTCCGTGCTGGCATCATGGCGCAATGAGCTCTTCCCAGCCCGACGCAGAGGCGATGACCCGGCGGTTCCGCGAGGTGGCCGAGCGCGTGCTCGACGCCCTGCTCGACGACGCCCCCGAGTGGGCGCTGGACCTGGGTGACACCCGGGGCGCCGCCCGCCTGTCCGACCACTCCGCCGACGCCGACGTGCGCCGTGTCGGCGTACTCACCGACGCCCTCGGCTCCCTGGACGAGATCGACGCCGACCTGATCCCCGAGGGCGACCTGGTCGACCTGGAGGTACTGCGCACCCGCGTCAGCGCCGACCTGTGGCACACCGCCGAGCTGCGGCCGCACACGTGGGACCCGCTCCTGCACTCGCCCGGAGAGGCCCTCCACGCCCTCCTGGAACGCGACACCCTCCCCCTTCCCGAGCGCCTCTCGGCGCTCGCCGCGCGCTGCGCCGCGCTCCCCGACTACCTCGCCACCGCACGCTCGCGCCTGTCCGAGGGCCCCGGGATGCCCCGTGTGCACGTGGAGACGGCCCTGGCGCAGGCCGAGGGGGCCCGCACCATGCTCCTCTCCGACGTGCCCGCCCTGGCCGCGAAGGAGCCGTCCGCGGCCTCCGAGGTGGAACCGGCCCGCGAGGCCGCCCTGGCCGCCGTGGAGGAGTACACGGCCTGGCTGCGCGGCCGGTTGGAGGACGCCACCGCCGACCCCCGCCTGGGAGAGCGCGACTTCGCCGCCCAGCTCTGGTACACGCTCGACTCCGAGCTGTCCCCCGAGGCGCTCCTGGTCCGCGCCGAGAGCGACCTGCTCGCCACCGAGGAGGCGATCGCCGAGGCCGCCGCCGAGTACCAGGGCACGCCGCGCCGCCGGGGGCAGGTGGCCGAGGTGCTCTCCGCGCTCGCCGACGAGAACGCCACCGGCGCCGATACCGTCCGCCCCGTCTGCGCCGACGCACTCGCGCACCTGGACGGGCGGGTACGCGAACTCGACATGGTGACGGTCCACGACGACCCGGTGCGGATCGTCCCGATGCCCGAGTCCCGCCGGGGGATCTCCGTGGCCTACTGCGATCCGCCCGCCCGCCTCCCCGCGCCGCCCTCCACGGACGCCTCCGGCGCGGTCGTCCCCTCCCCGCCCGACCCCCGGCTCAGGGAGCAGCCGACCCTGATCGCGGTGTCCCCGCCGCCGGCGGACTGGCCCGCCGAGCGGAGGGAGTCGTTCCTCCGCGAGTACAACGGGTGCATGCTGCGCAACCTCATGGTCCACGAGGCCGTACCGGGCCACGCCCTGCAACTGGCCCACGCGGCCCGCCACACCGGCGGGACCCGGGTGGGCAACGTCCTCCTCAGCGGTACCTTCGTGGAGGGCTGGGCGGTCTACGCCGAGGAGGCGATGGCCCGCCACGGCTGGTCGGGGGACCGCCGCGAGAACCTCGCCCTGCGCCTGGTGCAGCTGAAGATGCGCCTGCGCATGATCCTCAACGCGATCCTGGACGTGCGCCTGCACACCGGCGACCTCACCGAGTCCGAGGCGATCGCCCTGCTCACCCAGCGCGGCCACCAGGAGGAGGGCGAGGCCGTCGGCAAGTGGCGCAGGGCCCAGCTCACCAGCGCACAGCTGTCCACCTACTACGTCGGCTACGCCGAGGTCGGCGACATCTCCCGCGACCTGGCGGCGGCGCGCCCCTCGCTCACCGAGCGCCAGCGCCACGACGCGATGCTCGCCCACGGCAGCCCGCCCCCGCGCCACCTGCGCACACTGCTGGGGCTGTGAGCGGGTGTGCTTTCTTTGGGCCTTCGCTTCGCTTCGGCCCGTGTTCGGGCGTCCGGAGGACGGGAACCTTCGGCGCCTGCGGTGCGACGGCTCGTTCCTCGCAGTCCCACCTCCGGCGCCTCCAGAACCCCGTGGACGCCCGAACCAACCCCCTGGGGCTGCGGCTTCACTCAAAACAGGTCTCACGGGAGGGGGCGTCGCCAGGCGACCTCCCGGTCGAGTTGGCCCGTCTCCCCGAACAGGCGCACCTGGTACGTGTCGGGCAGCCTGCGGGCCAGCTCGTGGCGGTCGGCGACCTCGAACCCGAGCTTGCGCCAGAAGGGACCGGAGCGGCGGCTGAACAGCCACGCCCGCCGGGCGCCGCCCGCGGCGGCCCGCTCGATCGCGTACCGGGCCAGCGCGGACCCGGCGCCCGCGCGGCGCCGGTCCTCCCTGACCGCCACGCTGCGGATGAGCGCGTCGCGTCCGTCGGCGCTGAGCTCGAAGCCCGTGGTGGCGGCGACCGCTCCGTCGGCGTCCCGTTCGTTCCACAGGTGTACCGACGGGGAGCCGAGCCCGCTCAGGGTCAGGTCGGCCCCGCGCAGGAACGCGGTCAGCGCCTCGTGGTCCGCCGGAGCGGCGGGGACAGTGCGATCACGCAAACGAGGCTGTCGGGGGAGGGCTCCGCGGCTCCTCCGTGCCCCCGGGGACGCCCGGGCGGGGCCCGGAGCACCCCGGGCCGGGACCGCCCCCGCGGAGCCGCCCACGGGTCCACCGCCCTCGACGCGCCCTCCCTCCCGCGCTTCTATGCTTGGTGGGGCGAGAGAGTACGGACAGGCGACGGAAACGGACGAGCCATGAGCGGTGCCGACAACGAGCACGGAAACGGTCCCGGGGACCCTCCCGGCGCGGGGACGGGGAGCCCCGACGGCTGGGAGCGGCTGTGGACGCCGCACCGCATGGCCTACATCAAGGGGGAGAACAAGCCCACCGGCTCCCGACCCGAGGACGGCTGCCCCTTCTGCCGGGCCCCCGGACTGTCCGACCCCGAGGGCCTCGTGGTCGCCCGGGGCAAGTCGGCCTACGCGGTGCTCAACCTCTACCCCTACAACAGCGGCCACCTGCTGGTGTGCCCCTACCGCCACGCCGCGGACTACACCTCCCTGGACGAGGACGAGACCGCCGAGGTGGCCGCGCTCACCCAGGCGGGCATCCGTGCGCTGGGAGCCGCCTACGGGCCGCAGGGCTTCAACGTCGGCATGAACCTCGGTACCGTGGCGGGTGCGGGGATCGCCGCGCACCTGCACCAGCACATCGTTCCCCGCTGGGGCGGCGACACCAACTTCATGCCCGTCGTCGGCCAGACCAAGGTACTGCCCGAGATGCTGGAGCAGACCCGGGCCAGGCTCGCCGAGCACTGGCCCAGGGACTGAGAGCCCGGGGCCGGAGACCGGCGCCTCCTTCCGCCCCGCCCGGACGGCGTCCGGCGGCACGCCACCCCCACCGGTGCGGTTCCCACCTCCGCGACCGTTCCCGCCCTACGATCCCAAGAAGACATGCTGAGAATCCTTCGCCCCATCACCTCCCGGGTCACCGCTCCGCTCGGCCGGAGCATGGCCCGCATCGGCCTCACCCCGAACCTCGTCACGATCATCGGCGCCACCGGCGTCGTCGTCAGCGCCCTGTACTTCTATCCGCGCGGCCAGCTGTACGCGGGCTCGGTGGTCATCACCGTCTTCGCCCTCTTCGACATGCTCGACGGCGCCGTGGCCAGGGCCGGGAACAGCGCCAGCGCGTTCGGCGCCTTCCTCGACTCCACCCTGGACCGGGTGGCCGACGCCGCCATCCTGGCCGGACTCCTGTGGTGGTTCATCGGGGAGGGCGACGACCCCCTGCTCGCCGGTCTCACCCTCTTCTGTCTCATCACCGGATTCATGGTGTCCTACGTCAAGGCCCGGGCAGAGGGACTGGGGGTCAACTGCGACGTCGGCGTCGCCGAGCGCACCGAGCGCCTGGTGGTCATCCTGGTCGCCGTCGGCCTCAGTGAGATGGGCGTGCCCTACATCCTCGCCGGGGGCCTGTGGCTGCTCGCCGTGATGAGCCTGACCACGGTCCTGCAGCGCCTGGTGGAGACCCGGGCCCGCCTCAACGACCCCGACCCCGCCGACGCCGCCGAGGCCGGGGACGTCGGCGGCGAGGCCTGACAGCGACCGGGAGTACGGGGGAGAAGACGTGGACGAACGCATGGCCGACCTGGCCTACTCCGCGGGCTGGGCGATGGTCCGCCGCGCGCCGGAGAGCGCGGGGCGGGCGGTCTTCCGGCGCCTGGCCGACCGCTCCTGGCGCGCCCACGACGCCGGGACCCGCGGCCTGGAGCGCAACCTGCGGCGCCTGCTCGGCCCCGGGGCGACCGACGCCCGGCTGCGTGCTCTGTCGCGCGCGGGTATGCGGTCCTATATGCGCTACTACTACGAGATGTTCCGCCTCCCCGCGATGGGGGAGGAGTACATCCTCGACCGCACCCGCGCCACCGGCATCGACGTGCTGGAGAAGCACATCCGGTCCGGTCGCGGAGTGGTCGCCGCCCTGCCGCACATGGGCAACTGGGACCACGCCGGTGCCTGGATCACCCTCAACGGCATCCCCCTGACCACCGTCGCCCAGCGGCTGCGCCCCGAGAGCCTGTTCCAGCGCTTCACCGCCTACCGGGAGTCCCTGGGCATGGAGGTGCTGCCGTTGACCGGGAGCGGCTCCAGCACCGTGGGCACCCTGGCCCGGCGGCTGCGCGACGGCGGACTGGTGTGCCTGCTCGCCGACCGCGACGTCGGCGGCAGCGGCCTGGAGGTGGAGTTCTTCGGGGAGAGCGCGCGCGTGCCCTCCGGACCCGCCGCCCTGGCCCTGAACACCGGCGCCGCCCTGATGCCGGTCTCGCTCTGGTACGACGGTCCGTACTGGAACATCCGCGTACACGAGGAGATCCCCGTCGCCGGGGGAGCCACCCGCGCCGAACGCGTCCAGAACACCACCCAGGAGCTGGTCCGCGTCTTCGAGGGGGCGATCGCCGAGCACCCCGAGGACTGGCACATGCTCCAGCCGGTGTTCAGCTCCGACCACGAACGCGAGCGCGACGGTGCCTCCCGAGGGCGGGCCGAGGCGGCCGCCGCTCCCGCGCCCGGCGCCGGTGCCGCGGAGCACGGCGGGGCGGGGACCCCCGAACACGACGAACGGAACGGGTGACCGCGGCCATGCGTGTCGGTCTGGTCTGCCCCTACGCCTGGGACGTCCCAGGCGGGGTGCAGCAGCACGTCGGCGACCTCGCCGAGGCACTCGTCGGCATGGGCCACGAGGTGTCGGTCCTGGCGCCGGTGGGCGACGCCGAGGGGAGCCGCCTGCCCGACTACCTGGTTCCCGCCGGGAAGCCGGTCCCCGTGCCCTACAACGGTTCCGTGGCCAGGCTCAGCTTCGGGCCCAGGATCGCCTCGCGGGTGCGCCGGTGGATCGCCGAGGGCGGGTTCGACGTCCTGCACATCCACGAGCCCTCCTCGCCGAGTGTCTCGCTGCTGGCGTGCTGGGCGGCCGACGGGCCGCTGGTGGCCACCTTCCACACCTCCAACCCGCGCTCGCGGGCGATGGCGGTCAGCTCCCCGGCGCTGCGCTCGGCGATGGAGAAGATCAACGGGCGCATCGCCGTGTCCGAGGCGGCCCGGCGCACCCTGGTCGAACACCTGGGCGGGGACGCCGTGCTCATCCCCAACGGGGTGTCGGTACGCAGGTTCGCCCAGGCCGAGCCGCTGCCCGGCTGGCCGGGTGAGGGCGGCTCGATCGGCTTCCTGGGCCGCCTGGACGAACCCCGCAAGGGTCTGGGCGTCCTGCTGGATGCCTTCACGCTGATGGCGCCGGCGCGCCCGTCCCTGCGCCTGCTGGTGGCCGGCCCCGGGGACCCCTCCGCGGCCATGGCCGCCGTCCCCGAGCACCTGCGCGAACGCGTCGTGCTGCTGGGCCGCCTGGACGACGAAGACAAGGTGCGCGCCTACCACTCCGCCGACGTGTTCTGCGCGCCCAACCTGGGCGGGGAGAGCTTCGGCATCGTCCTGACCGAGGCGATGGCGGCCGGCGCGGCCGTCGTGGCCAGCGACATCCCGGCTTTCTCCGCGGTCCTGGACGGCGGTGCCGCCGGGGAGCTGTTCACCGCGGGCGACCCCGCCCACCTGGCCGAGCGCGCCGGGGTGCTGCTGGACGCCCCCGAGCGGCGCGCCGAGCTGTCCCTGTCCGCCCGCCAGGCGGTGCGCGCCTACGACTGGGACACGGTCGCCGCCGACGTCGCCCACGTCTACCGGACCGTCCTGATGTGGGGCGGGGCCGGAAACGGCCACCCCCAAGGGGTGCGCCTGGACACCGGGCCCCGCGCCACCGCCCTGCTGCGCCGGGGGGCACCGTGACCGACGCCCATCCGCACGGACGCGTGCGCGTCCTGTCCGAGCGGGGTGAACGGCCCTGACCGAGGACGTCCTCTTCGCCATCACGGTCGTCGGTACCCTCCTGGCGCTGGTGCTGTTCGGGTTCTACCTGTCGTGGCGTGCCACCCGCCTGCACCGCCTGCACCACCGGGTCGACATCGCCCGCGCCGGTCTGGAGGCCGCCCTGCACCGGCGCCGTGACGCCGCGCTCGCCCTGGCCGCCGCCGACACCGGTGCGTTCGGCGGGCTGTCCGACGCGGCCGAGGCCGCGCGCCACGCGGGGGAGGGCCAGCGCGACCTGGCCGAGAGCACACTCTCGCGGGCACTGCGCGCCTCCCTGGAATCCCACGGCGCCACCGGGCGTTGGGAGTTGCTGCGGCCCCAGTTGGCCGAGGTGGAGGCGGCCGCCAAGGGCGTCCACATGGCCCGCACGTTCTACAACGGTGCCGTCTCCGACACCCGCCGCGCCCGCCGCTCCAGACTCGTACGGGCGTTCCGGCTGGCGGGCACGGCGCCGCTGCCGGACTTCTTCGAGATCGACGACCAGCCGCCGCGCATCCCGCTCCTCCCCGTCGGGCCCGACACCCCGTAAGGGGAAGGACCCCGAAAACACCGATCTGGCCAAAACCCCCGAAAGGGGGTGGAAGTAGGATGGGAGGCTGGTCGACCAGGGTGCGCGGCGCCGACGGTGTCCGCGCACCGCCGCGTGAGGCCGCCGACTCCGCTGCCCGAGACCGCGGCACCGCCCGCAGCACCCGGCACGGCCGGGAGGAAGCGGCGCTGCCGGGGGACCGCAGCCCTTCAGCAACGACACAACGGGAGCCCACAACCGTGGCCAACAACGCATCGAACACCTCCGACAACGCCGTCGGTACCGAGCGCGTCAAGCGCGGCATGGCCGAGCAGCTCAAGAACGGCGTCATCATGGACGTCGTCACGCCCGAGCAGGCCAAGATCGCCGAGGACGCCGGTGCCGTGGCGGTCATGGCCCTGGAACGGGTCCCCGCCGACATCCGCAAGGACGGCGGCGTCGCCCGCATGTCCGACCCCGACATGATCGACGGCATCGTCGAGGCCGTGTCCATCCCCGTCATGGCCAAGGTCCGCATCGGCCACTTCGTCGAGGCCCAGGTCCTGGAGTCGCTCGGCGTCGACTTCATCGACGAGTCGGAGGTCCTCACGCCCGCCGACGAGGCCTACCACATCGACAAGTGGGCGTTCACCGTCCCCTTCGTGTGCGGTGCGACCAACCTGGGCGAGGCGCTGCGCCGCATCTCCGAGGGCGCGGCCATGATCCGCTCCAAGGGCGAGGCCGGCACCGGCAACGTCGTCGAGGCCACCCGCCACATGCGCTCCATCCGTTCCGAGATCAAGCGCCTGGGCACGCTGGACGAGCCCGAGCTGTTCGGCGCCGCCAAGGAGCTGCGCGCCCCGTTCGAGGTCGTCAAGGAGGTCGCGTCGCTGGGCAAGCTCCCGGTTCCGCTGTTCTCCGCCGGAGGCGTGGCCACCCCGGCCGACGCCGCGCTCATGCGCCAGCTCGGCGCCGAGAGCGTGTTCGTGGGCTCGGGCATCTTTAAGTCCGGCGACCCGGCCGGGCGCGCCGACGCCATCGTGCAGGCCACCCTGCACTACGAGGACCCCGCCGTGATCGCGCGCGTGTCCCGCGGCCTGGGCGAGGCCATGGTCGGCATCAACCTGGACGACCTGTCCGACGCCCAGCGCTACGCCGGTCGCGGCTGGTAGCCCGCAGCCTCGGCGCGCCCGCGCGCACCGGGACGGCACGTCCACCGGCGCCGACCGGCGGACGACCTCGGGGGCGGGACCGCACGGGTCCCGCCCCCGCCCAGCCAGTACGCGAGCCAAACGAGTGAGGCCGTTCTTGACCGCAAGACCCACCATCGGCGTCCTCGCCCTACAGGGCGACGTCGCCGAGCACCTGCGCGTCCTCGACGCCCTGGACGCGCACACCGTCAAGGTGCTCTCCCCCGACCAGCTCGACACCCTGGACGGACTGGTCGTCCCCGGCGGGGAGTCCACCACCATGTCCAAGCTGGCCGTCCGGTACGGCCTGCTGGAGCCGCTGCGCAAGCGGATCGCGGCGGGGATGCCCGCCTACGGCACGTGCGCCGGGATGATCATGCTCGCCGACCGCCTCCTGGGCGCGGCCGCGGACCAGCAGACCGTCGGCGGGATCGACATGTCGGTGCGCCGCAACGCGTTCGGGCGCCAGACCGAGTCGTTCGAGACGGCCGTGCACATCGACGGGCTGGAGGGCGACCCCTTCGACGCGGTGTTCATCCGCGCTCCCTGGGTGGAGTCGGTGGGGCCGGGAGTCACCGTCCTCGGCGAAGTTCCCGGCCCCGACGAGGCCGGTAGGATCGTCGCCGTACGACAGGGCGGCCTGATGGCCACGTCCTTCCATCCCGAGCTGACCGGCGACACGCGCATCCACCGCCTCTTCGTCGACATTGTGAAAGGACATTCATGAGCGGCCACTCGAAGTGGGCCACCACGAAGCACAAGAAAGCCGTCATCGATGCCAAGCGCGGCAAGCTCTTCGCCAAGCTGATCAAGAACATCGAGGTGGCCGCGCGTACCGGTGGTGGGGACCCCGAAGGCAACCCGACGCTCTACGACGCCATCCAGAAGGCGCGCAAGAACTCGGTGCCCGCCGACAACATCGAGCGCGCCCGCAAGCGCGGCTCCGGTGAGGAGGCCGGCGGTGCCGAGTGGCAGACCATCATGTACGAGGGCTACGCGCCCGGCGGCGTGGCGCTGCTGGTGGAGTGCCTGACCGACAACCGCAACCGCGCCGCCTCCGAGGTGCGCGTGGCGGTGACCCGCAACGGCGGCAACATGGCCGACGCCGGCTCGGTGTCCTACCTGTTCAACCGCAAGGGCGTCGTGATCGTGCCCAAGGAGGGCACCACCGAGGACGACGTGACCATGGCGGTGCTGGAGGCCGGCGCCGAGGACGTCGAGGACCTGGGCGAGTCCTTCGAGATCGTCTGCGAGGCCACCGACCTGGTGCAGGTGCGTACCGCGCTCCAGGAGGCGGGGATCGAGTACGACTCCGCCGAGTCCAGCTTCCTGCCGACCATGGAGATCCCGGTCGACGCCGACGCGGCCAAGAAGGTCCTGCGGGTGGTGGACGTGCTGGAGGACTCCGACGACGTGCAGAACGTCTACACCAACGCCGACATCCCCGACGAGGTCATGGCCGAGATCGGCTGACCCGACGGACCCGACGCCTGTGGCCGCGCCCCCTCCGGGCCGCGGCCACAGGCGTTCGCGCGGGGCACGCCGCTCCCACCGGAGGCCTCCGGCCGGTGGCACGGGCCGACCGTTCCTCGTGCCCCGCCCCACTTCGCCGGACGTCCCGGCCGCGCCGGGTCAGGAGACGAGCCTGAGCAGTTCACGGACGCGGTGCGGCGCCTCGTAGGGCACCAGGTGCCCCGCGCCCTCGACCACGTGTACTCCGGTGTCCAGCAGGCGGCGGGCCGCGCCGTGCAGGAGCGCGGGGGAGAAGACGCGGTCGTGGGAGCCCGTCGCCACGGTCACGGGAGTCCCGCGCCAGTCGCCGAACTCCTCGCCCCGGAGCATCCCCGGCAGCGATCCCACCCGACAGTGCCGTCCCACCAGCGTCATCCACTCCTCCAGCGGGTGGGGACCGGGTCCCGGGCCCGCCCCACGCGGACCGCACAGCGCGTCCAGGAGCCGGAGGCTGGTCCGCTCACCGGGTGAGAACCGCCATGTGCACGTCGCGAGCAGGCGCTCGAGACCGAGCACCGGGTCGGCGAGTCCGGCCGGACCGACCAGCAGCATGCCCTTCACCAACGGCGAGGGCAGTGACGACAGAGCGGCGACCGCCCCCAGCGAGTGCCCCAGGAGCACCACCGGCCGGTCGGTGACCTGGGGCAGCAGGGCGTCGAGCCAGGCCCCGTAGGCCGCCGGGCGCCGTCCGGACACGCGGCGCGAGCAGCTCAGCCCCGGCTGCCCGGGCATGTCGGCCAGGATCACGGTCCGGTCCGCGCGGACCAGGCGGGCGAGCCCGGTGAGGGCCGCCGAGCTGAGGACCGCACCCGACAGGACCAGGACCGGTGTCCCCGGGCCTCCCTCCAGTACGTGCACCCGGGTCGGTCGCCCGTCCGCGGTCAGGTCGTACGGGGAACGCGTCCCCGGACCACCGGCCAACTCCCTCTCACACCACGAACGCACCGCGGTCTCGCCTGGTCTGGATCGGTACACATGTCCGTACACCGGTACCTGGATCAACATCTCTCACCTGGGACAGGGCGGGAACCGGCGGCGTACGACGCGGGCCCTGAACCGCGTGTGCCAGGACGGGGGAGGGGACTGCCCCGGGGGCGCGGGCGAAGCGGGCGCGGCCGACGGCACGCCGACCGGGCGCTCCGCGCACGGAACGCCCGGCCGGGGCCTCTCCTCAGCGCAGGGGATCGAGGGCGCGCAGCTCCTCGGGGCGCTCTCCGGTGGCGATCTGCTCGGCGAGCAGCCGCCCGGTGACCGGCCCGTGGGTGAGCCCCCACATGCCGTGCCCGCCCGCCACGTACACGCCGGGCACACGGGTCGCCCCGACCAGGGGGACACCGTCTGGGGTGACCGGACGGGGGCCGACCCACTCGTCGGTGCGGCCGTCCCACTCCACACCCGACAGGTAGGACCGGGCGGAGGTGGCCACGGCCTCGACGCGCCGGTGGTCCGGGGCCGTGTCGGGAGGGCGGAACTCCATCGTTCCGGCCACCCTCAGGGCCCCCTGGTAGGGCGTGCACGCCACCCGGGCCTCGGGGAGGTAGACCGGGCCGGGTACGGGCTCACGGGTGGGCACGGTGAAGGAGTAGCCTCGGCCCGCGCGGACCTGGGTGCGCACACCGAGGGCGCGGGCGAGCCTGCCGAACCAGGCGCCGTTGGCCACCACGACGGCGTCCGCGGGCAGCGGCTCGTTCTCGGCGGAGGTCGTGACGACCGTGCCGCCACCGGCGCGGACGTCGACGGCCTCGAACCCGCCGCGGATCTCCCCGCCGCGTTCGAGCACGGACCGGGCCAGGTTCCGGACCAGCGTGCCCGGATCGACGTAGCGCTGTCCGTCCAGGCGCACGGCCGCCCCGATGTGCTCGGAGGCCTGGGGCAGCGCCTCGCGCGCCTGGTCACCGGTGAGCGCGCTGTGGTCCACGTGCAGGCCGGAGCGGGTGACGCGTCGCAGCTCCCGCACCAGACCGGTCGCCGCGCCCGGCGAACGGAAGAGCGCCGTGACGGGGGCGTCCACCATGGTCGTCTCCACGCCGCCCTTGGCCAGGAGGCCGAAGGCGTCCAGGCACGCGGTGTTCAGCGGCAGGTTGGCGTGTACGGCCCGGTTCCACGCGCCCCATCGGCAGTGGGCGGCGAAACGTGCGAGGAACAGCCACAGCTCGGGGTCGAGGGTGGCCGGAACCGACAGCGGGGCGGCGGGGTCCAGAAGGGAGCGGATCCCGTAGCGCAGGACCCCGGGTTCGTTCAGGGGCAGGGCCAGCCCGGGGGAGAGCCACCCGGCGTTGCCCCAGGACGAACCCGAGCCGACGCCGTCCCGGTCGACCACGGTGACGTGTACGTCGTGCTCCTGGAGGAACCACGCCGTCGAGAGTCCGACGATCCCCGCCCCCACGACCAGCACCCTCCGTGCGTGGCCGTCGAGCCCCATGTCCGCCATTCCCGCGTCTCCCCCTCAGTGACCTCTGCTTCCCACCACCAGCCTGCTCGATCATGCCGGGACACGGCTTGTCGGGAACGGACAAAGAGACATCCGCTGTTTGTGGGCTTGGGCCAAGGAGGAGGGGTGGTGCGGCCCCGCCCCGGGTCGGTGCCGGGGCGGGCGAGCACCCGGGCGGTGAACTCCGCGGCGCCCGTGCTCCGGGCGGTGGTCAGTCGGTCATGTCGAAGGCGGCGTTCACCCTGGTCGGGCGCAACCGCACCACGAGCTCGCCGGGAACGCCGTTGCGCCGACCGAACTCCTCCGCCTGCTCCGATCCCACGTAGCGGCGGGCGATCGCGGTCGCGGTGCGCACCAGCTCGTCGGTGTCCGCCGAGACACTGGCCTCGCCCTGCACCTGGACGAAGGCGTAGGGCGGCTCGGGCAGGTCGACGGTGAGCGTCACGCGCGGGTCGCGGGCGATCGAGCGGCCCTTGGCGGTCTTCTCACCGGTGTTGAAGACGATCTCGTCGCCTTCGACGGTGAACCACACCGGCGCCGCCAGCGGCCGGCCGTCCGAGGCGGTGTAGGCGAGCATGCCGGTGCGGGTGCCCTGGAGCAGGAAGTCGCGGACCCTGGGGTCGGAGATGGAAGTCACGGGTTCACGCTAGTGCGCGGCGGAGGCCTCCTCCGGCAGGACACGGCGCTGTCTCGGGAAGTGGCGGACCGCGCGGGCGGGTCCGCGCGTCCGTGCGGTGTCCACGTACGCGGCGGCCGTCGCGCGCCCGCGCGGGCGTCGTCGCGAGAGGGCCCCGAGAACACCGCCTCCAGCGGCAGTCCCAGCGCCTCGCCGACCGCCTCGGCGGGGGAGCCGGGCATCGCCGACAGCACGGGCCGGGCCTCCAGCAGGGCCCGGGTGAGCCGCTCCTGCCGTGCGAGGTGGGAAGCGCCGTCCACGGCGGCACCCGGCCGGGTGGGAGCCGGAGCCTCGGCGGGGGACGGTTCCAGGGGTGACCCGTCCGGGGCGGTGTAGCCCGTGCACCAGCGCAGCCTCCCGCCCGCGCGGGCGGGCGCGTCGGCGTGGGTGACCACCAGGGAGTCCACCCCGCCGGTGGCCGCGACCGCGTACCGGTGGGCGACCAGGTCCAGGTGCCCCACGCGGAAGGCCCCCTGCCAGGGGTGCGTGCCGTTGTGCGGCTCGGTCAGCACCGCGCCCAGCGCCGGGTCCTCGGCCACCAGCGGACCCGCGCCGTGCCTGGTGGTGTAGGTGCGCACCACCCCGATCCTGCGGGCGTCGCCGGGCCGCCCGGCCTCGGCCAGGAGCGTGAGCGGGTTCGCGGTGGTCGTCGTGGACCAGGTCGTGTGGGGGTGGAAGCCGTGCCACTCGTCCAGCAGCACGCCCTGCGCGCCCTCGAACACCACGGGGGAGCGGGTGAGCAGCCGGGGCAGGTATCCCTCGTCCACCAGCCGCACCCGTCGGGCGAAGGCGAGGTAGGCCTCCACGCACTCCTCGACGCCGGGGTCCGCGGGGCCGTTCGCGGGCGTGCTCGCGGGAGTGCCTCCTCCCTCCGTGTCCTTCGCCTCGGTTCCGCCTCCCTCCTCCGTGCCGGTACCGAGGCGGGCGAGTTCCCGGCGCACGGCGTACAGGTGGTCGGCCAGGCGGCGCAGCTTGCGGCGCAGCCGCTCCGGGTGCGCACAGTCGCCGACGGTCGGCGCGTCCTCGGGGCGGGCCAGGGCGTAGGCCGTGGCCTCGCCCACCCCCATCCCGCAGGACCCGTGCCGTCCGCCTCCGCGCGTCCGCTCCCGCGCCTGGTTGGCGGCGCGGTGCCATGGCGTGCTGATCAGCGCCCGCCGGTCCACGGTGACCAGCGCGAACGGGTCGGGGACGCCGAGCGCGGCCAGGTGCCCGGCCTCGGCGGCCAGGGCGAGGGGGTCCACCACCACGAACCGCGACAGGTGCGTGGGCACGGGGCCGCCGGGAGCCAGCGTGCCCGCGCCGAACTGCGCGAACGTGTGGTGTCGGCCGCCGGGGGTCACCACGTTGTGCGCCGCCTGGGCGCCCCCGTTGGCGCGCACGACGGAGCCGAAGCGCCGCCGCGCGCACAGCAGGTCGACCGTCACGCCCTTGCCCGCGTCACCGAAGCCCAGGTCGACGACGGCGGCGTGCCCGTCGGCCCACGGCGGGGGAGCGGCGGTCACAGCCGGTCCACCCCGCCGCCGTCCCCGCCCATCCCGCGCGGAGCGTCGGCGACGACCACGGAGCCGCGCGTGCGCGACAGCGGCCGCAGCGCCTTGCCGACCGCCGCGCCCGCTTCCGAGCCCGCCTCGGCGAGGTCCGCCAGCCCCTCCTCCAGGTCGATGGCCTCCTCGGCCAGCCCGACGGTGACCGCGATGGTCTCCGACACGGCGTCGAGGTCGTCGAGGTAGATGACGTTCTGGCCCAGGTGCGTGTCCCAGAAGCCGCGGACCTTGGGGTTGTGGAAGTGCCCGCTACCGGTCGGCATGATGAAGTACACCTCGAAACGGCGCCGCAGTTCGGCGAGGATCCGCGGGAAGGGGATGTCCTCGGTGAGGTCGTCGCCGATCACCTCGCGCACCTCCCCGGCCTTGACCGACCCGTAGGCCATCTCGTCGCCGATGACGAACAGGTGGCCGCGCCGTCCGCGCTTCTCCAGGCAGTCCATGGCGGTGTGCCGGGCCATGAAGTACATGGCCAGCTCGTAGGACTCGGTGACCTGGCCGCCACCGCCGCCCTCCAGCAGGATGTTGCCCAGGTCGTCCTCCAGCTCGTTGCCGGACTCGAACTGGCCGACCTGGAGCGGGGCCCGGTCGCAGGTGGCGTCGCCGATCGCGCCGAACAGGATCTGCGGGTCCTCCACGTAGCCCTTGCGCAGCAGCAGGCCGAACAGGTCCGGCAGCTTGGTCTGGAGCACGCGCGGCACGTCGCGCATGGACCCGGTGACGTCGAACAGCACGGAGATGGCGAGCGAGTTCGGGTGTTCGGCGGAGTCACGGCTCTCGCGCGTGGCCACCCCCTCGGGGTCGAGGGACGCGTGCGTCCTCCACGCGCTGCGCGGGGTGGAGGAGAGCACGTCGTCGGTGTAGCCGAAACTGCTGGAGCCGACGGAGGAGTTGTAGGCCTGACGTGCGTGGTAGGCGTCGGTGGACCAACTGCTGCTTCCCATGGGAGGTCTCCTTCGTGGGGGTGCGGTGCGGGGGTGGACGGAGGCCGGGGGCCGGGGCCGGGTCGTGGTCGGTCGGATCAGGGGCGGGGGACCGGATCCGGCATGGAGAAGGGGCGGAACCGGCGCGGCCCGTAGAGGCGCTCCAGCACCTCGTCGAGCTCGCGGAGCAGGGCGAGGCCGTCGCGCGGCCGCCGCTCGGGCGCGGGCAGGGTGCAGCCGCGCGCGAAGGCCCTCAGCCGCCGGGGCAGGCGGCCCGCGGTGACGTACTCCACGCACCGGGTCGCCATGTGGATGTCGGTCTGGGGCAGGGCGGGTCGGCGGGCGGCCACCTCGGGCGGGTACAGGTCCTCGCGGCCGGGCACCGTCGCGGGAACGTGCGGCGCGGTGCGCGGGGCGTGCGCGGTCACCGAGTAGCACCAGTCGACCAGCACCAGGCCGTGCTCCCCGGGATGGACCATCACGTGCTCGGGTACGACCGCGCCGTGCACCACCCCGGCGTGGGCGGCGTTGCCGACCGCGACCAGGAGCCGCCGCCACATCCACGCCGCGTCGCGGGGGTCGACGCCGTCGGGATGGGCGCGGCGCACCTCGTCGAGGGTGTGGAACCCGCGCAGCCGCCCGAGGACGTTGGCGCGCCGTTCCGCGCCGGTCGCGGCGTCGCGGTGCCTGAACGACTCCACCAGGTCGGGGACGAACGCGCGGTAGCGCTCGTGCCCCCGCTCGCGGACACGGCGCAGGGCGGTCGCCTCGGCCTCCATGAGGTCGTTGTCCCGCGGGGAGCGGGGCAGCTTGAGCACCGCCTCGCGCCACTCCGGCGCCCGGTGGCGCAGCGGGTACAGGTCGGCGACGTGTCCTCTGGCCAGCCTCGGGCCGTCGACCCGGTAGACGCGCGTGCGGGTGGCCAGGGTGGGCTCGGTGAGGCCCGGGCCGCCCGCGGCCGTCTCCCGGTACAGGTCCCACAGCTCGGTGAGGCGGGTGAAGGACGCGGCGCCCCTCCCGCGCGGCGCGCTGTCGGGGTGCAGCGCACGGGCGAGCCGGCGGTACCGGTCGGTCGCGGCCGGGGGCACCGAGCCGTCCTCGGGCGGCGGGCCGAACAGTTCGACGGGCCCGGATGCCATGGCGACGTCGCGCTCGGCGTCCTCGAAGGTCGGGGCCCCACCTCGGTGGCCGGTCATCGGGGGGTTCCTCCCGCGGCCGGCTGGGTGCTCCGCAGCAGGGGCGGGTGCAGCAGGGCCGCGCCGCCCGCCCGGTACAGCCGGGCACGCCGCCCGCCTCCCGCGCCGCCGCGCTCGGCGAGCTCCCCGGTGTCCTCCACGAACCCGGGGGTGGCCAGGATCTTGCGGTGGAAGTTGGCGGCGTGCAGAGCCCGTCCCCACACGGCCTGGTAGACCTCGCGCAGCGCGGTGATGGTGAAGGCGGGGGGCAGGAACGCCGTGGCCAGCGCGGTGTACTCCAGCTTGGAGCGGGCGCGCTCGACGGCGTCGGCGAGGATGCGGCCGTGGTCGAAGGCCAGCTCGCGGCCGGCACGGGCGCCGTCGCCGTGGCCCAGTTCGCGCCACGGGACCCAGGCGGCCTCCTCGGTGTCGCGGCCGGTGCGGGGGTCGGGCAGGTCGGGGGCCAGGAGCACGTAGGCGACCGAGAAGACGCGCATGCGCGGGTCCCGGTCCCGGGCGCCGTAGGTGCCCAACTGCTCCAGGTGCAGCTCGGTGGGCAGGAGGGTCTTCTCCGAGAGCACCCGCAGGGCGGCGTCGGGCAGGTCGGGGTCCGCGGGCCCGTCCGGTCCGTCCTGCGCCCGGACGAATCCGCCCGGCAGGGCCCACCAGCCGCGCTGCGGATGGGCGGCGCGCCGTGTCAGCAGCACGTGCGGTTCTCCCGACCGGATCGTGAGGGCGACGACGTCGGCGGTGACCGCGGCCGGCGCGAAGGCGTGCGGGTCGTAGCCGGCGAGGAACCGGCCCTCGCCCTCCTCCTGTCGCGGTTCTTCGGCGGTCACGTGCGCCCCCATGTTGCTCTCATAGTGAGTTTTTCTCGAACTGAGTGCAACCTAGCACGCTCCTCCGGCGCCGTCCACCCCCTTCCCGGGGCCGCGACCGGGTCCGGGCCGTGCGCGCGCCGGGGCCCGAGGCGGATACTGTCCTCAGGGGGCGCCCGGGGTGGAAGGCTTGACCGGGGCCGATGTCCCCGCCCGCACCGGTCGGCGGCCGACCGCGCGCTGACACGCGGGCGGGCCTACGGCGAAGGTCGGTGCCCGCCGCTAGCATGTGGGCGAACGAACGTTCGAGAAGACGAGGGTGAAACGCGTGCGCGTGTTGGGGATCGACCCGGGACTGACCCGGTGCGGCATCGGTGCCGTCGAGGGCGCCATCGGCCGGCCGCTCGCCCTGCTCGGCGCCGACGCCATCCGCACCAGCGCCGACACCGACCTGCCCCAGCGGCTCGTCGGCATCGAACGCGGCATCGAGGAGTGGCTGGACCACTACCGGCCCGACGCCGTCGCGGTCGAGCGCGTCTTCGCCCAGCACAACCTCAGCACCGTCATGGGCACCGCCCAGGCGAGCGGCATCGCCCTGGTCTGCGCCGCCCGCCGCGGCCTGCCCGTGGCCATGCACACGCCCAGCGAGGCCAAGGCCGCCATCACCGGCAACGGCCGCGCCGACAAGGCGCAGGTCGGCACCATGGTGGCGCGTATCCTCGGACTCGACGGACCGCCCAGGCCCGCCGACGCGGCCGACGCCGTCGCCCTGGCCATCTGTCACATCTGGCGCGGCGGGGCCCAGGCCCGCGTCGCCCAGGCCCAGCAGGACTTCGCCCGCAAGGTGGAACTGGCCCGCCGCACCCGCGGCCGGTAGCGCCACGCCCCCAGGAAGGAGAAGGGCACCGTCCCCGGTGCCCACACGAGATGATCGCGTTCCTCACCGGCCGGGTGGCCGCACGCGGCGCGGGCAGCGCCGTGATCGACGTCGGCGGGGTCGGAATGACCGTGCAGTGCACTCCCTCCGCCCTGTCCCGCCTGCACGTGGGCGAGACCGGCACCGTCGCCACCAGCCTCGTCGTCCGCGAGGAGTCCCTGACCCTGTTCGGGTTCGCCGACGACGACGAGAAGCACCTGTTCGAACAGGCGCAGACCGCCTCGGGCGTCGGTCCCCGCCTGGCCCTGGCCATGCTCTCGGTGCACAGTCCCTCCAGCCTGCGCCACGCCGTGTCCACCGAGGACACCGCCGCGCTCACCCGCGTGCCCGGCATCGGCAAGAAGGGCGCCCAGCGCATCGTCCTGGAACTGCGCGGCAAGCTCGACGCGCCCGTACTCACCGACGGCACCCTCCCCGGTGCCGAGGCCGCCGCACCTGAGGGCGGGCCGGGCGACGCCTGGCGCGGCCAGGTCGTGTCCGGCCTGGTCAACCTGGGATGGCCCGCCAAGGACGCCGAGGCCGCGGCCGCCGCCGTGGCCACCGAGGCCGAGAAGACCGACGACGTCGCCGTCCTGCTGCGCAGCGCCCTGCGCAGGCTCAGCCGCGCCTAGGAGGGACGAGGAACTCCCGTGTACGACTCCCACGAGGAACCCCACAGCGGATTCACCGCCGAGGAGGCCCCCGCCTACGAGCGCGGGGCGGTCTCGCCCGACGTCAGCGTGGACGACCACCAGGTCGAGGGCGCGCTGCGCCCCCGCGTCCTGAGCGAGTTCGTCGGCCAGGAACGCGTCAGGGAACAGCTCTCCCTGGTGCTGCACAGCGCCCAGCGGCGCAACCGGGCGCCCGACCACATCCTGATGTCCGGCGGTCCGGGCCTGGGCAAGACCACCCTGGCCATGATCATCGCCTCCGAGATCGGCGCCCCGCTGCGCATCACCTCCGGTCCGGCCATCGAGCGCTCGGGCGACCTGGCCGCGGTGCTCTCCTCCCTCCAGGAGGGCGAGGTGCTCTTCCTGGACGAGATCCACCGGATGGCCCGCCCCGCCGAGGAGATGCTCTACGTCGCCATGGAGGACTTCCGGGTCGACGTCATGGTCGGCAAGGGTCCCGGGGCCACCGCCATCCCGCTGGACATCGCCCCGTTCACCCTGGTCGGGGCCACCACGCGGGCGGGCATGCTGCCCGCCCCCCTGCGCGACCGCTTCGGGTTCACCGCGCACATGGACTTCTACACGCCCGCGGAACTGGAACTGATCCTGTACCGCTCGGCCGGCCTGCTCGGCGCCCCCCTGGACGAGGACGCCGCCCGGGAGATCGCCGGGCGCTCGCGCGGCACGCCCCGGATCGCCAACCGGCTGCTGCGCCGGGTACGCGACTACGCCGAGGTGCGCGGCGACGGCAAGCTGTCGCTGGGCACCGCCCGCGCCGCGCTCGAACTGTACGAGGTGGACCGCCTGGGCCTGGACCGGCTGGACCGGGCCATCCTCGACGTGCTGATGAACCGCTTCCGCGGAGGCCCGGTCGGCCTGTCCACGCTGGCGGTCTCGGTGGGGGAGGAGGCCGAGACCGTGGAGGTCGTCGCCGAACCCTTCCTGGTCCGGTCCGGCTTCCTGGCCCGCACCCCGCGCGGCCGGGTGGCCACCCCGCAGGCCTGGGCGCACATGGGGCTCACGCCTCCGCCGGACGCGGCCTTCGGCGCGGCGGCCGCCAACGGCCAGCCCTCCTCCACGGGCGGCCCCGGGGCCGGAGGCACGTCGGGTCCCTGACCGGGTGTGCTGACACGGGGCGTCGGTCCGGGCACAATGGGTGCTGCGCACGAGAATCCGGGGCCGAACCGTTAACACTCCGATCTCGACCGGTGGGATACCGGTGACCGACGCCACGTAAGCTGGGACGAACCAGCCGATACGGGGCAGTGCTCCGTACGTGTCGTTCGACACCGGCGGAACGAGTCGGCCCTCCAGCACGTTGTACGTGCCGGGTACGGTTCGGGCCGCGACGGTCCGGACCGGCGCGAACAAGGTGGCCGTGGTGGTGTCCGAGCCGACATCCGTCGGCCACACGACGAAACGTCAGGAAGGACGCCCCGTGCAGGGCCTTTACCACCTCGCAGCCGAAGGAGAGCCCACGGGCGGACTCCTCGGTATGCTGTTCCCGTTCCTGCTGATCCTCGTGGTGTTCTGGCTGCTGTTCTGGCGCCCGAACCAGAAGCGCCGTCAGCAGGAGACGAAGATGCAGAGCTCCCTGGTCCCCGGCGTCGAGGTGATGACCAAGGCCGGTATCTTCGCCACCCTCGTCGAGATCCACGAGCAGGACGTCGTGCTGGAGATCGCGCCCGGTACCCGCATCCGCATGCTCAAGGCCGGTATCGGTGAGGTCATCACCCCGGCCGCCAGCGACACTCCGGTGGAGGACCGTCCCGACTTCGGCGACGACGACAACCCCAAGGGCTAGTCCCCTCGCCACCCCGGCCCCGGACGGCGGAGCGGCGCCCGCCCGCGTGCGGCGGACTCCGCCGCGGGCCGCGCACGGCCCGACAGGCTTCGGTACCGACCCCCGCCCGGGGGTCGGTACCGCCGTGTCGGGGCCGGATCCCGCCCGACAGTCCTCACCTCTCCAGCAGAAGGTCCCACCGCACATGTCCGACGACACCGCGACCACGGACGCCGCCCCGGACCTGGAACTCATCCAGGCCCACATCCGCGACGTCCCGGACTTCCCGCACCCCGGCATCCTGTTCAAGGACATCACGCCGCTGCTCAACCACCGGGAGGCCCTCGCCGCCGCCGTGGACGGCCTCGCCGCGCCCTTCCTCGGCGCCGGGGTGGACCACGTGGTCGGCCTGGAGGCACGCGGGTTCATCTTCGGGGCCCCGGTCGCCATGGCGCTGGGCGCCGGTTTCGTTCCCGCGCGCAAAGCGGGGAAACTGCCCGCGAGCACCATCGGTCAGGCCTATGATCTGGAGTACGGCACCGCGACCGTCGAGATCCACGCCGACGCCGTCACCCCGGGCAGCCGTGTGCTGATCGTGGACGACGTCCTCGCCACCGGCGGCACCGGCAAGGCCGCGGTGGACCTGATCCGCAAGGCGGGTGGTACGGTCGTGGGATTCTCCGTCCTGATGGAGCTCTCCTCGCTCCGGGGGCACGAGAAGATGCCCGACGTGGAGCTGCACACCCTCCTTTCGGTCTGACTCCGCCGACCCGCGCCGCGACCGGCGCCCCTCCCGCACGGGAATGCGCGACGGTCCGTCATCGTTGACATACTCCACCACCAGGAGTGACGCTCCTGGTGGCCTGTGTCACACCCGCCGGTCACGGCGGGTGCGGGAAGGCCCGACCGTCTCCCGTACCCGGGGGGACGGTCCCACTAGACTGGTGGGAGAGGTACCGCGGCGGCCACGCCACACTGGCCCTGATGACACGCACGTGCACCGGTGGAGCCGGGCGGCGCCGACGGCGCCCGCGCGACCCGGGCGGATCCGCGGGAGGTAGGCATGCCAAGCGAAGTGGTTTCGACCGGGGCGGTAGCGGCGGACGAGACGCGGCGGAACGCCCCCGGAGAACCGCGGCCGGCCATGCCAGGAGGGCACGCGGACGGCACCGGTGCGCCGGACGCCGCCACAAGACCACAGGAGGACCGCCCGGAGGGCGCCGCGAGTGGAGCGGCGCCCTCCGACGTCTCCGGAGCGGGGGCCACGCGGCAGCCGACCCCCTCCACCACGCCCTCCACGGTGCGAGTACGCAGAAGGCTCGCCCGACTCGGCGCCCAGCGGGGAGTGACGATGAACCCGGTGCTCGAACCACTGATCAAGACAGTGCGCGCCACCCACCCGAAGGTGGACGTGCGGCTGATCGAGCGCGCCTACGAGGTCGCCGCCCACCACCACCGCGACCAGAAGCGCAAGAGCGGCGACCCCTACATCACCCACCCGCTCGCCGTCTCCACGATCCTCGCCGAGCTGGGCATGCAGGAGGCCACCCTGGCCGCCGCCCTGCTGCACGACACCGTCGAGGACACCGAGTACTCCCTGGACGAGCTGCGCGCCGACTTCGGCGACGAGATCGCCGAGCTGGTCGACGGTGTCACCAAACTGGACAAGGTCAAGTACGGCGAGGCCGCCCAGGCCGAGACCGTCCGCAAGATGGTCGTGGCCATGGCCCGCGACATCCGCGTGCTGGTCATCAAGCTGTGCGACCGCCTGCACAACATGCGCACCCTGCGCTACCTGCCATCCCGTGCCAAACGGGAGAAGAAGGCTCGCGAAACCCTGGAGATCTTCGCCCCCCTCGCCCATCGACTGGGCATGAACACCATCAAGTGGGAGTTGGAGGACCTGGCCTTCGCCACCCTCTACCCCAAGCGCTTCGACGAGATCGCCCGCCTGGTGTCCGAGCGCGCCCCGCGCCGCGACGTCTACCTCCAGGAGGTCATCGAGGCGGTCTCGGCCGACCTGCGCGAGTCCAAGCTCAAGGCCACCGTGCGCGGGCGCCCCAAGCACTACTACTCGATCTACCAGAAGATGATCGCCCGCAACTGCGGCTTCGACGAGATCTACGACCTCATCGCCGTGCGGGTCCTGGTGGACAGCGTCCGCGACTGCTACGCGGCCCTGGGGACCATCCACGCGCGGTGGAACCCGGTGCCGGGGCGGTTCAAGGACTACATCGCGATGCCCAAGTTCAACATGTACCAGTCGCTGCACACGACGGTCATAGGGCCCTCGGGCAACCCGGTCGAGTTGCAGATCCGGACCCGGGCGATGCACCGGCGCGCCGAGTACGGCATCGCCGCGCACTGGAAGTACAAGGAGGACCGCACCAGCGGGGGCGTGAGCAAACCCAGGGGCGGCTCCGACATGCAGTGGCTGCGCCAGCTCATCGACTGGCAGCAGGAGACCAAGGACCCGGGCGAGTTCCTGGAGTCGCTGCGCTTCGACCTGTCGGTGCAGGAGGTGTTCGTCTTCACCCCGGGCGGCGACGTCATCTCCCTGCCGCAGGGCGCCACCGCCGTCGACTTCGCGTACGCGGTGCACACCGAGGTCGGCCACCGCACCGTGGGCGCCCGTATCAACGGCCGCCTGGTGCCGTTGGAGAACAAGCTGCACAACGGCGAGACGGTGGAGATCCTCACCTCCAAGACGCCCGACGCCGGGCCCAGCCGCGACTGGCTGAACTTCGTCAAGAGCGCCCGCGCCCGCAACAAGATCCGCCACTGGTTCACCAAGGAGCGCCGCGAGGCCGCCATAGAACAGGGCAAGGACGAGATCGCCAAGATCATGCGCAAACAGGAGCTGCCGGTCAAGCGCCTGTTCAGCGGTGAGGCGCTCATCGCCCTGGCCAGGGACCTGCGCTATCCGGACGTGGACTCCCTGTACGCGGCCGTGGGCGAGCACCAGGTCAGCGCGCAGCACGTGGTGGGCAAGCTCGTCGAGTCGATGGGCGGGCTGGAGAGCCACACCGAGGACATCGCCGAGTCGGCCCTGCCCACCAAGGCGGCGCTCCGCCAGCACCAGTCCGGCAACCCGGGCGTGGTCGTGGAGGGCGACGCCGACGTGTGGGCGCGCCTGTCCAAGTGCTGTACGCCCGTGCCGGGAGACGAGATCGTCGGTTTCGTGACGCGGGGCAACGGGGTGTCCGTGCACCGCAAGGACTGCGTGAACACCGCGACCCTGGACACCGAGCGCATGGTGAAGGTGGACTGGTCGCCCACCGAGGACTCCATGTTCCTGGTGGCGCTGCACGTGGAGGCCCTGGACCGGTCCCGGCTGCTGTCGGACATCACCCGGGTGCTGTCGGACCAGCACGTCAACATCCTGTCCGCGACCGTCCAGACCAGTCGCGACCGGGTGGCGCAGAGCCGCTTCACCTTCGAGATGGCCGACCCCGCCCACCTGGGCAGCGTGCTGCGCGCGGTCCGGGGCGTGGACGGCGTCTACGACGTCTACCGCGTCCGCAACTGAGGACCCCGGGCGCACGGAGCGCCCGGGGCACTGCGGACCCTCCGCTCAGATGCGGATCGTGGTGGAGCGCACGATCTCGAAGACCGGGTGGCGCTCGGCCTCGGCGACGAACGCCTCGTCCGGGGCGTCCGGCGGCGTCTCGAAGTACAGCCCCACCACGGCGGCCCGCGGATGGTCCAGGTACTCCTTCAACAGCGGGGCGGCCTCCTCGGCGCCCAGTTCGCGCACGCTGACCAGTTCGATCCAGCCTCCCTGGCGCAGCGTCGCGAAACCGTCCTTGCGCAGGTTGCGGACCCAGTCGACCTCCCCGTAGGGGGAGACCAGGAACCGGCCGCGGTCACTGTCCAGCACACTGAGCGGGATGGTGCGCAGGAAGCCCGTCTTGCGCCCACGCGTGGTGAGCAGGTGCAACTCGGGCAGGCACACCCCGTACTTGACGAAGCCGCTGACGCAGGCGTTGGCCGTCCGCCGCAGCCGCGTCATCTCGAACCGCTTCGTCGGTTCGTTCCCCATCTCGGCAACTCCCTCGCTCGGATGCTCCCCATTCTGGCGGGTGCGCGCGGCCGACGACACCGGGGAGGGGACGTGTCCGTGCCCCGTCCCGGCGTTCCTACCCCGACCCCCTAGCGGAACGCGGAGATCCCCGTCACGGCCTGGCCGATGCTGAGCGCGTGGATCTCCTCGGTGCCCTCGTAGGTGGCGACCGTCTCCAGGTTCACCATGTGCCGCATCACCGGGTACTCCAGGGTGATGCCGTTGGCGCCGTGCACCGAGCGCGCGGCGGCCGCCACCCGCTGGGCGGCGGCCACGCACGAGAACTTGCCGAAGCTCACGTGGTTGTGGTGGCAGTTCCCCTCGTCCTTCAGCCGGCCGATCCGCAGCGCCGTCATGCCGGCGTGGTTGACGTCCACCACCATGTCGGCGAGCTTGCGCTGGGTGAGCTGGAACCCGGCGATGGGTCGGCCGAACTGCTCGCGGCTCAGCGCGTACTCCAGCGCCGCCTCGTAGCAGGCGCGGGCGGCGCCGGCCGCGCCCCACACGATGCCGTAGCGGGCCTCGTTCAGGCACGACAGCGGCGATCCCAGCCCCCGGGACAGGGGCAGCAGCGCGTCGGCGGGCAGCCGCACGTCCTCCAGCACCAGTTCGGCGGTGACGGACGCGCGCAGCGACAGCTTCTTGTGGATGACGTTGGCCGAGAACCCGGGGGTCCCCGTGGGTACCACGAACCCGCGGACCCCCTCGTCGGTGGTGGCCCAGACCACCGCCACGTCGGCCACCGAGCCGTTGGTGATCCACATCTTGGTGCCGTTGAGCACCCAGTCCGACCCGTCCCTGCGGGCACGGGTGCGCATGGACCCCGGGTCGGAGCCGGAGTCGGGCTCGGTCAGGCCGAAGCAGCCGATCGCCTCGCCCGCGGCCATCCTCGGCAGCCACTCGTTCTTCTGCTCCTCGGAGCCGAACTTGTGGACGGCCGCCATCGCCAGCGAACCCTGCACCGACACGAAGCTGCGCAGGCCCGAGTCGACCGCCTCCAGTTCGCGGCAGGCCAGGCCGTAGGCGACCGCGCTGGACCCGCCGCAGCCGTACCCCTCCAGGTGCATGCCCAGCACGCCGAGGTCGCCGAAGGCCTTGGCCAGCCCGCGCGGGTCGGGCAGGGTGCCCGCGTCGAACCAGTCGGCCACGTTCGGCAGCAGTTCCCGCTCGGCGAAGCCGCGCACGGCGTCGCGGACGTCCCGCTCGGTGTCGGACAGGTCGGCGTCCACGGCCAGGAAGTCGTGCGGGTCCGGGGCCGCGGGTTTGCGGTGGTCGCTCATGGTGGTGTCCCTTCGTGGTGCGTCCGGCCCGTGCGGCCGGAGGGGAGGCGGGTGCGGGGTCCTCGTGTTCGTGCTGTCGGTCGGTCCTGGCGTGCGGCCCCGTACGGGCGGTCCCGGTTCAGGGAAGGTCGGGCTGCTGGACGGCGCCGCGCCCGACCATCCCGTCCACGGTCGCATCGTCCACGCCCAGTTCGGCGAGGACCTGCCGGGAGTGCTGGCCCAGCAGCGGCGGAGCGGTGAGCGGCGGCGGGCTGTTCTCCAGCCGAAACCCCGCGCGGACCTGTTCGACCAGCCCGGCGGTGGGATGCTCCACGGTGCGCAGGACGTCGTCGCCGCTGGCGTCGGCGGTGCGCAGCGCGTCCAGCACCCCGCGCACCCGCCCCACCGGCACCCCGGCCTCCACCAGGACCTCCATCCAGTGGTCGGCGGACCGGGCGCGCAGGGTCGCCGACAGCTCCGCGACCAGCTCCTCCCGGTGCGCCACCCGCCCGGGGTTGGTGGCGTAGCGGGGGTCCCCGCCCAGGTCGGGGCGGTCCAGGGCCGCGCACAGCCGCTGGTACAGGGCGTCGTTCCCGGCGGCGACGACGATCTCCGCGTCCGCCGTGGGAAAGGTCTGGTAGGGCACGATCGTGGTGTGCGCGTTGCCGACCCGGGCGGGCTCCGCACCCGTCACCAGCGCCTGCTGGGTGAGGTTGACCAGGCCGGACAGGGTGGAGTTGATCAGCGACACGCTGACGTTCTCGCCCCTGCCGGTCACACGGGCCCGCATGAGCGCGCCGAGGACGCCCACGGCCGCGTTCAGTCCCGTGAGCACGTCGGTCAGGGCCACACCCACCTTGCTCGCCGGCCCCTCGGCCGGCCCGGTGGTGGCCATCAGGCCGCTCTCGGCCTGCACCACGATGTCGAAACCGGGGCGCGTGCCCGGGTCGTGCTCGGGCCCGAACCCGCTCACCGAGCAGTACACGACGGCCGGGTTTCGGGCGCTGACCGCCTCGTAGCCGAGCCCGAGCCGGTCGATCACCCCCGGCCGGAAGTTCTGGATCACCACGTCGGAGGCCGCGCACAGCTCCTGTACGGCGGCCAGGCCCTCGGGGTCCTTCAGGTCCACGGCCAGGCTGCGCTTGTTGCGGTTCACCGACAGGAAGTAGGCGGCCTCGCCGGGAGAGGACTCCGAGGCCCCGGCCCAGGGCGGCCCCCAGGAGCGGGTGTCGTCACCGCGCCCGGGCTGTTCCACCTTGACGACCTCGGCGCCCATGTCCGCGAGCAGCATGGTGGCGTACGGGCCCGCCAGGACCCGGGACAGGTCGGCGACGCGCACCCCCGCCAGCGGCAGCGGGGCGGGGGAGCCGGACTCGGAACGGGTGTCGGTCACGGGGTGCTCACTCCTCGCCGTCGGGGCCGCCGGGCAGTTGGTCGCCCTCCCGCAGCTGGCCGTAGGTCTCCAGGCACCGGCGCAGGGCGGTGGTCAGCGCGGCACCGGACTGGCCCGCGTACCGGGTCTGTACCCGCCGCACGAGCTCGGCGATGTCCTCGGTCACCGAGGAGCCCTCGACCAGGGCGCGGAAGAAGTCCTTGGCCAGGTCGGTGAGCAGGGTGGTGTCCGCGGCGACGATACGGCCGTCCGCGGTGTCCACGGCGAGGACGACGCCGAGGCGCTGGTACTGGGAGTGGCTCGCCACGGAGTCGGGAAGACGGGCGTAGCCGGAGACCAGGACGACCCTGGGATTACGGAAGACCTGCTGAATACGGTCGTTGCCCTGCAACATGCACACCTCTCGCTCGCGGGCACGCGAAAACTCCAACGCTCTGGAGTCTCGCGCCTGGAGGGCGGCCGGGGAGAACCGGACACCCGCGGCGTGAGGGCAGGCAGGGACAAGTATGTCCCCAACGCGTTCGCGGCTGTCAAGCGGGGCGGTGGTTCGGGCCACACGCGGCTCGCACTGTCCGCCGGGGGACGGCTGTGTTAATCTGCGTCGCAGGTCACGAGTGCCAGCGTCAAGCCCCGGCTTGCTGGCCGGCAACCCTCCTTCCGCGGTGGGGTGCCCCGGGTGAGGACCAGGTCCCGACACGTCCGTGTCGGACAAGCGCGGACCCCGAGGCGTCGCCGTGACGGCACCCCCGCGGGTCCCACGACCCGTAGGCGAGGTGCCCCATGACCACTGTCAGCTCCATCCACACCGCCCGTTCCGCCCGTTCGGCGCGTTCGTCCGGCACCGACCGGTGCACGGTCCTCGCCTCCGAGGAGGGCGTCCCCCTGGTCACCGGCGAGCGCGTCGAGTACGCCAACTTCGACTACGCGGCCAGTGCCCCCTGCCTGACCCCGGTGGCCGAGGCCCTGGCCGAGGCGCTGCCCCGCTACGCCAGTGTGCACCGCGGGGCGGGCCACCACTCCCAGGTCAGCACCGAAGCCTACGAACGCGCGCGCCGCAGCGTGGCCCGCTTCCTGGGCGTGCGCTCCCGGCCCGCGGACGCCGTGGTGTTCGTGCGCGGGACCACCGACGCCCTCAACCTGCTGGCCCGCGCGGTGCCCGAGGGCTGCACGGTGGTCGTGTTCGAGTCCGAGCACCATGCCGGCCTGCTGCCCTGGGAGCACCCCGCCTCCCGCGCCGGACGCGTGGTGCGCCTGCCGCTGCCCGCCACCCCCGGTGCCGCGGTGGAGGCCGCCCGCACCGCGCTGCGCGGGGCGCCCGAGGGGCCCCGGCTGCTGTGCGTGACCGCCGCCTCCAATGTCACGGGTGAGATCTGGCCGGTCGGGGAACTGGTGGAGGCGGCGCACGCCGAGGGTGCGCGCGTGGCCGTGGACGCCGCCCAGTACGTGCCCCACCTGCCCTTCAGCCTGGCGGAGACCGGCGCGGACTACGTCGCCCTGTCCGCCCACAAGCTCTACGCGCCCTTCGGCTCCGGCGTGCTGGCCGGGCGCGCCGACTGGCTGCGCGAGGCCACCCCCTACCTGTCCGGGGGCGGCGCCACCCGGCTGGTCACCGAGCACGACGTGGTGTGGAACGACCTGCCCGCGCGGCACGAGGCGGGAAGCCCCAACGTGCTGGGCGCCGTGGCGCTGGCCGCGGCCTGTGACACCCTCACCCCCCGGACACAGGGATCGCTGCACATCCGCGAGTCGGCTCTGCTGGAGCGGCTGCGTGCGGGACTGGCCGGGATCGACGGCGTCACCGAGCTGACCCTGTGGGGGGACGAGCACCCCCGGGTGGGCATCGTGTCGTTCACCGTGGACGGCCTGCCCGCCGACCTGCTGGCCGCCGCGCTGTCCGCCGAGTACGGGATCGGGGTGCGCGACGGGCTGTTCTGCGCGCACCCGCTCACCCGCCACCTGCTGCCCGAGGGGCACGGCCAGGCGGTGCGGGCGAGCCTGGGCGTGGGCACCACCCGGGAGCACGTGGACCGGCTCGTCGGCGCGGTCGCCGACCTGGTCGCCCGTGGTCCGCGCTGGGAGTACGCCGACTGCGACGGCCGCCTGGCCCCGGTACCCGATCCCGACAGGGCGTTCTGACAAGCTGTTGCGATCCGGGGGAGGGACCCACCCCGCCGGGCCCCCTGCGGCGGGGCGGGTCCCCTTCGGCGGGGCGCCGCGCCAGGAGGCTCCACTCCCCCCACTCCCGGGGCGGATGCCGCCCGCGCGGGCGCACGGATGCCTGCCGGGCCCGGGCAGGAGGCCGTGGCCTGCCCGCCCGCGGGTCGACGAGAACTCCCTTACGTCACAGGACTCCACAAACGGCGAAATGGGGCACATAACACCCATGCATGTGCCGAGGATCACTTTCCCAGGCGGTACCATCGGGCCCTGACGGCATGGCGCAACGCTGTCCGGGCCCGACCGGCCCTCCCCGTGGCGCGTCCTGCCTCCCGCGAGCGAACCGGCTGGGGGAGCGTGATCGTGACCAACGTCCGAGGACCCAAGACAGGTCCGCTCAGGGCCGTGTTCCGTGGGCGCGAGCCCGTCCCGGTCCCCGGCCGACGGCCACGTGTGGTGGGCCTCGACCCGCGCGGGGGCGAGCCGCCCGCCCTCCCGCACACCCGCCCGCACCAGGCCTTCCTGGGGCGGGTGATCGACTACCTGTGCGCCGACGCGGGCGTGCGCCAGTTCGTCGACTGGGGATGCCCCGTGCCCGGTACCGCCGAACGCGTCCACACCGCCAGCCCCGGTGCCTCGGTGGTCCACGTCGCCCCGTCCGGCGCGGCGGGCATGCTCTCCGGAGCGGGCACCTCGGTGCTCTCCGCGGACGGTTCCGGATCCGACACGCTCCTGCGCCGCCTCAGCACCTCCGGGCTCGTCGACTTCGACGAGCCCGTCGCCGTTCTGATGACCCGGTCCCTTCCCGCCGACGGCCCGCCCGTCGGGATCGGGGACCTGCACGCCCTCATGCGCGGCGGCGGCTACCTCGCGCTCGCCTCCCCGGAGCCGCGGCCGGTGGTCGAGCGGGCGCTCTCCCCCTTCCAGCCGATCGAGCCGGGGGTCGCCGACATCGAGTGGTGGCCCTACCCTGACGAGGACGTGTCCGGCCAGGGCACCGGAATCCTGGCGGGACTCGGCCGACGGGCACCCGAGCGGGGAGGGGAAACGCACCGATGGCGGTGAACTGGACCGGCGAGGTTCTGGCACAGCTCCAGTTCTACTGGGAGTACTCCCTGTGGCCCAGGCTGGAGGGGCTCACCGACGAGGAGCTCCTCTGGAAGCCGGTGCCCGACGCCTGGACCGTCCGCGAGGTGCGGGAGGGCTGGCACCAGCCCGACGTGGCCGTCCCCGAACCGGACCCGCCGCCGGTGACCACCATCGCCTGGCGGCTCGGGCACATCGTCGTGGACGTGCTGGAGACCCGCATCAACTGGCACTTCGGCGACCGAACCGCCACGAGCCGGGGCATCGACTGGCCCGTGACCGCCACCGACGCCAGGCAGCGGCTGCGCCACGCCTACGAGACCTGGTCCGAGCACATCCAGGCGCTGGACGAGGACGGCCTGGCCGCTCCCGTGGGCGGCGCCGAGTCATCCCAGTGGGACGACCTCCCGATGGTCGCGCTGGTGCTCCACCTCAACCGGGAGATCATCCACCACGGCGCCGAGATCGCGGTGCTGCGCGACCTGTACCGCGCCGGGTACGGACGCTGAACGGGAGCCGGCCGCCCCGCCGCCACGGAGGCCGAAGGCGTCCTAGGGCCTGGTCATCTCGTGGAGGACGGCTCCGGCGATGAGGCTGTGCCCCCGTGTGGGGTGGTGCTCGTCGAGAGTGCGCAACACCCTCTGTTCGAGGGCGCGGCGGTGGGGCTCCTCCAGCGCGTCGTGGAGCCAGCGGTTGCCGTGCGAGAGCAGCCAGTCCCAGTGCGCCCGGGGCCCGTCGAGGGGAAACTCGGCCTCCGTGGCGGCCGTGCGCGTGTACCGCAGCCCGGACCGCTCGGCGAGCTCCTCCCAGGAGGGGCTCGTCCCGCCGCCCATCCCGGCGGGTGCGTCCAGGGTGTGCGCGGACCCGAACTCGTCGAGGACCTCCCCGTAGCGCGACCACCATCCTCCGTCGGCGCTGGGGCCGGGAACGGAGAAGGCGAGGGTTCCGCCGGGCCGGAGCACCCGGGCCGCCTCGCGCAGCGCCGCGCCCGGATCCGGCAGGATGTGGAGCAGGAATCCGCTGAGCACCGCGTCGCGGGAGCGGTCGGGCAGGTCGAGCGCGGCGGCGTCCATAGCACGGGCCCGCAGCCCCGGGACCGGCAGCGCCGCCAGGGCGTCGACCATCCTGGGTGAGACGTCCACGGCGAGGATCGCGCACGAGGGGCCCAGCGCCTCTGCGACGGCGAGGGACACGGCTCCGCGTCCGCCGCCGAGGTCCAGCAGCCGTGCGCCGGGAGGCGGCCCGGCCCAGGCCGTCAGCCGCCGCGCGAAGGTGGCGAAGAAGGGCACCGACTCGTCGTAGACGTCGGCCACCGAGTCGAAGAGGTCCGCGGCGGAGTGTGCCATGGCAGGCAGTCTCCACGTGTTCCGGTGGTTCCTCCACCGGTTTTCCCCGGGAGGCGCCCACCGCACGGGCTTCTAGACCACGTGCGGCGGATCCACCCTCACCTGCGCCAGGTGCTCGTCCCGGCGTGCGCTGCGGGCCGAGGCCGCCGCCTTCAGCGACCGGGTCAGCGCGCCCACCCCGGCGCGGGGCACCCGCAGCAGCGCGCGCTCCGTCTGGTGGGTGCCGTCCGGGCCGACCGCGCGGTCCGAACCCACCGGCACCGGCCCCAGCAGCTCGGCGCCCTCGGGCAGCTCGATCTGGTCGAGCAGCTCGCGCACGTGCTCGGGGCCGCCGGTGACCGAGGCCATCGACACCGCGGGGGGAAAGCCCAGCTCCCGGCGTTCCGCCAGCTCACGCTCGGCGAAGCCCGCCGGGTCCCAGCGCACGAGCGACTGCACCACCGGCAGCGAGACGTCGGCCGACACCACCACCGTGCCGCCCGGCCGCACCAGCGCCGCCGCGTTCAGCCAGCGCCGCAGCGCCTCCTCCGAGGCGCGCAGGTCCATCCGGTTCAACAGCGCCCAGCCGTCCAGCAGCACCGCCGCCGCGTACCCGTTCTCGGCCACCGGTTCCGCGCCCGGGGTCGCCACCACCAGCGACGGCGTGTCCGCCACCCGCGACAGGACCTCCTCGCGGCCCGAGGTGCGCACGGTCAGCGAGGGGAAGGCCCGGCCCAGCTCCTCGGCGGTGCGGCGCGCGCCCACCACCACGGCGCGCATGCGGGTGAGGCCGCACTCCGGGCACGCCCACTGGCCGGCCACCCGGCCGCACCAGCCGCACGAGGGCATGGCGTGCGATCCGCGCACCGCGAGCGGGCCCCGGCAGGAGTCGCAGCGGGCGGGCTCGCGGCATCCGGCGCACGCAAGCGTGTTCAGGTAGCCCCGGCGCGGCACCTGGAAGAGCACCGGGCCGGTGCGGGCGGCCTCGCGCGCGGCGCGCAGGGCCAAGCTCGGCATCCGCGCCGACCGCGCCGCCTCGTCGCGGGCCAGCTCCCGGTCGTCCCCGGCCGCCCGCACCACCGGCGCGCGGCGGCGCAGGGTCGTCCGGTCGGCGGTCAGGGGGTGCGCCCACCCCGACTCGACGAGCAGTTGGGTGTCGGTGGTGCGGGTGTGCCCGCCGATCAGGGCACCGGCGCCCGCGCGGTGCGCGCGCATCGACAGCACCGTGCGCGCGTGCGGATAGGGGGCGTGCGGGTCGACGTGCACGTCGTCGCCGTCGTCCCACAGCACCACCAGTCCCAGGTCACGGACGGGCGCGAACACCGCCGCGCGCGTGCCGACCACCACCCGGACCCGCCCGCGCAGCACCGAGAGCCAGCGCCGGTACCGCTCGGCGGGTCCCAGGTCGGCGGTGAGCGCCACGTGCCGGCCCCCGCCGAGGCGGCGGCCCAGCGCGGCGTCGACGGCCTCGACGTCGCGGCCGTCGGGCACCACGACCACGGCGCCGCGCCCCGCCGCCAGGGTCGCCCGCGCGGCGACCGCCACCGCCTCCACCCAGTCCGTGCCGGGCAGGGCGTTCCACACCGCGCGGGCGGGCTGGCCCTCGTGCAGTGCCCGCAGGAAGGAGGGGCCCTCGGGATAGTCCGCCCAGGGCCCGGGCTCCACCCCGTCCGGGGCCGCCCCGGCACTCTCCAGGCCGGAGGCCCCGTCCTCCGCGGCCGCGGGTTCCTGCGCCGCGTCCGGAGGTTCCCCGGCCGTGTCCGGGTCGGCGTCGGCCTCCCGCGCCGGAGCGGCTTCGGAGGCGGCCGCGGAGGCCTTGGCCTCCTCCTTCTCCACGCGGGCGTGGCGGGGCGGCACGGCCAGGCGCAGCACGTCGCTCAGCGTGCCCGCGTACCGGTCGGCGACCGCGCGGGCCAGTTCCAGGGTCTCGGGGGTCAGCACCGGCTCCGGCGAGACGACCGCCTCCAGGTACGCCAGCCGTCCCGCGAACTCCGAGGTCTCCACCCGCTCGGCCAGGAAGCCGTTGAGCTGGCGGTTGTTGAAGCGCACCCTCACCCGGCAGCCGGGCACCGCCGCCTCGTCCATGTCGGCCGGCACCCGGTAGTCGAAGTACCGGTCCAGGTGGGGCAGCGGGGTGTCCACGACCACGCGCGCGATCGGGAGCCGCTCGGCGGGCCTGCGCGGGGCCGGACGGCGGGACTTCCTGGCCGCCGGGGCCCCGCTCTTCTCCGGAAGGTCGAAGAGGGCCCCGTCGGGCTGGCCGGGCTGCGTTGTCATCGCTTTCTGTCTACCAGAGGCCTGCGACACCGCTTTCGAGCGCGGCGGGTCCGGCGGCCTCCACGGACACGGCGACACCGCTCCCGCACGGGCGGGTCCCGCTCCCGGCGACTGGTAGAAATGGGAACCCGACAGACCGCGCTCGTGGGCTCTTCCGCCTCCCCCGACCGGGCCCCGCGCACGGGGACCCGGGCCGCGGACACCCGTGGGCGGTCCCGGGCCAGTGAATGGGGATATAAGCATGAAGCTCGTCTTCGCCGGAACACCACAGGTGGCGGTGCCGTCTCTGCGGGCGCTGCTCGACTCCGACCACGAGGTCGCCGCCGTGGTCACCCGTCCCGACTCCCGCTCCGGACGCGGCCGGAGGGTCTCCGCCAGCCCGGTCGGCGAACTCGCCGCCGGCGAGGGCATCGAGGTCCTCAAGCCCGCCAAGGCGGGCGACCCCGAGTTCCTGGAGCGCCTCGCCGAGATCGCCCCCGACTGCTGTCCCGTCGTCGCCTACGGCGCCCTCCTGCCGCAGTCCGCGCTCGACGTCCCCAGCCACGGCTGGGTCAACCTGCACTTCTCCCTGCTGCCCGCCTGGCGCGGCGCCGCGCCGGTGCAGCACGCGATCCTGCACGGCGACGACATCACCGGAGCCTCCACCTTCCAGATCGTCAAGGAGCTCGACGCCGGGCCGGTCTACGGAACCCTCACCGAGAACGTGCGCCCCACCGACACCAGCGGTGAACTCCTCGAACGGCTCTCGGTCTCCGGCGCCGAGCTCCTCGTGCGCACCCTCGACGGCATCGCCGCCGGGCGGCTCAGCCCCGTCGAGCAGCCCGCCGACGGCGTCTCCTACGCCGCCAAGCTCACCCCCGAGGACGCCGAACTCGACTTCACCGCCCCCGCCCTGCGCGTGGACAGGGTGGCCCGGGCCTGCACCCCCGCGCCCGGCGCCTGGACCACCTTCCGCGGCGGCCGCCTCAAGGTCGGCCCCCTCACCCCCCTCCCCGACGCCGACACCCCGGCGCTCGACCCCGGCCAGCTGCACGTCGACAAGAAGCGCGTCGTCGTCGGCACCAGCACCCATCCGGTCGCCCTGGGCGAGGTGCAGCCCCAGGGCAAGCGCGCCATGGCCGCGGTCGACTGGGCACGTGGCGTGCGTCCCACCGAAGACGACCGCCTGGGCCGCTGAGCTGCCGTAGTCTCGACCTGGCGGGCCGAAGCCCGCCAGGGAACACGACCCAGGCCCCGTCCCCGGTTTGTTGAGGCACACACGTTGAGCGAGCAGTCCCGATCCCCGTACCGCCACCCTCGCAGGGGCGGCAGGCCCGGCCAGGGCGGCCAGGGCAGGTCCGGACCGCCGCCCGCGCCCCGCGATCCCGCGCGCCGGGTCGCCTACGACGTGCTGCGCGCGGTCGACCAGCGCGACGCCTACGCCAACCTGCTGCTGCCCTCCCTGCTCGGCGAGCGCGGCATCAGCGGCCGCGACGCCGCGCTGGCCACCGAGCTGACCTACGGGACCCTGCGCCTCCAGGGCTCCTACGACGCCGTCCTGGAGCGCTGCGTGGACCGCACGCTCTCCTCCGTGGACGTCGAGGTGCTGCCGCTGCTGCGCCTGGGCGCCCACCAGCTGCTGTCCACCAAGATCCCGCCGCACGCCGCCGTCAGCGCGACCGTGGACCTGGCCCGCAGGGTCGTCGGCCACCACCGCGGCCGGTTCGTCAACGCGGTCCTGCGCAAGGTGTCCGCCCGTGACCTGGACGCGTGGATGTCCGTGGTCGCCCCCGACCGCGCCGTCGACCCCAGCGGGTACCTGTCGGTCGTGCACAGCCACCCGCGCTGGGTGGTCAAGGAGCTGGCCCGGGCGCTGGGGGAGAGGTCCAAGGACGGCCTGGTCAGGACCGAGCACCTGCTCGCCGCGCACAACGAGCGCCCCCGGGTCACCCTCGTGGCCAAGCCGGGCCGCGCCACCGTCGCCGACCTGGTGGCCGCCGGTGCCGAGGAGGCCCGCTACTCGCCGTTCGCCGCCTACCTGCCCGAGGGCGATCCCGCCTCGATCCGCGAGGTGCACCAGAACCGCGCCGCGGTCCAGGACGAGGCCAGCCAACTGGTCGCCCTGGCCCTGACCAGGGTCGACGTCCGCGGTGACGACGCCCGCTGGCTGGACATGTGCGCCGGTCCGGGCGGCAAGGCCGCCCTGCTGGCGTCCCTGGCGGGACAGCGCGACGCCCGCCTGCTGGCCGCCGAGGTGCAGCCCGCGCGCGCGGGCCTGGTGGCCAGGTCGGTACGCCGTGCCCCGCGCGACGCGGGACGGGTCGTGGTCGCCGACGGCACCGCGCCCGCCTGGAGCCCGGGGGCCTTCGACCGGGTGCTGGTGGACGCCCCGTGCACCGGTCTGGGCGCGCTGCGCCGCCGTCCGGAGTCGCGCTGGCGGCGCACCGAGTCCTCGGCCGCCGACCTGTCGCCCCTACAGCACGCCCTGCTGAACAGCGCCGCCGACGCCGTCCGTCCCGGCGGGGTGGTCGCCTACGTGACGTGCTCGCCGCACCTGGACGAGACCGACGCGATCGTTCGCGGAGTCCTCTCCGAGCGAGACGACCTCACGCTGCTGCGCGCCGCCGACCACCTGGACGAGGTCCCCGACCTCGCGGCAGGCCCCGAGGGGAGGTACGCCCAGTTCTGGCCGCACGTCCACGGGACCGACGCGATGTTCCTGGCGCTGTTCCGCAGGGGCGGGGAGGCCTGAGCGCCCGGACCCCGGTCCGTGCCCCCGGTCCGCGTCCCCGGGAAACCTGGTGAATCTACGCCGTAAAGGTGCCGGACGAACGTTCTGTTCGTTTCGTGGGAAAGGAACGGACGGACCCCGTCCGACCGCGTACACGCAGTTCGGAGCCGCGTGGTTACACTGCACGCGTGACCATCCAGATCTCACCCAGCATCCTGAACGCCGACTTCGCGCACCTCGCCGACGAAGCGGCCGCCGTGTCCCCGTCCGCCGACTGGCTCCACGTCGACGTGATGGACAACCACTTCGTCCCCAACCTGACCCTGGGACTGCCCGTCGTCGAGTCCCTGCTCAAGGCGACCGACACCCCGCTGGACTGTCACCTGATGATCGAGGAGCCCGACCGGTGGGCCCCGGCCTACGCCGAGGCGGGCGCGGGCAGCGTCACCATCCACGCCAAGGCCGCCGGCGCCCCCGTGCGCACCCTGCGTGAGATCCGCCGCCTCGGCGCCCGCGCGGGCCTGGCCCTCAACCCCGGCGAGGCGGTCGAGCCCTACGCCGACCTCATCGGCGAGATGGACATGCTCCTGCTCATGACCGTCGAACCCGGGTTCGGCGGCCAGAAGTTCCTCGACATGGTCCTGCCCAAGATCCGCAGGGCGCGCGAGCTCCTCGACAGCCGCGACGCCTCCGTCTGGCTCCAGGTCGACGGCGGTGTCAGCGCCGAGACCATCGAGCGCGCGGCCGAGGCCGGGGCCGACGTCTTCGTCGCCGGTTCGGCCGTCTACGGGGCCCAGGACCCGGCGGGGGCCGTCGAGTCCCTGCGCTCCCTGGCCGCGGAGGCCTCCGGACGGAAGTGACCCCGGTCGGAACCCGGCAGACCCGGCCGGCCCGCCTCCGCCTCCCGGTCCGCCCGTGCGCAACGATCCCGACACGGCCCGTGCGCGGGTGGCACGCGGGCGGCCCACGGCCCTAGGCTGTGCGACTCGTAGTCGTTGATTTCGCTTGGTCGCGGCTCCGTCTTCCCCTCCGCGTCCACGCGTGCGGGGGAGCGGCGCGGCGTGAGCGCGTTGCCAGGCGCGGACCCGTGAGGAGTACGCGTTGAACGATCGGACGGCCGAGCAGGGGGTCGCGGACGTGCTGTGGGAGGCGGAGGCCACTCCCGTCCTGTGGCTCCAGGGGCTGGGGGACTGGCTCGCCTATCCGCTGGGGGCGGTCACCCATCTCGGCTCCCACGCCGTCGTCATCGTCGGGCTCACCCTGGTCTTCTGGTGCCTCAGCCCGGGGCTGGGCGTCCGGCTCTTCGTCGTGGTCGCCTCCTCCAGCGTGCTGAACTACCTGTTCAAGTCGGTGCTCTACGGTGCGCGCCCCTCCTGGTTCGACGCCCGGATCAAGGCCCACGTGAGCCATGGCAGCTTCGGCGTCCCCTCCGGGCACGCCCAGGGCGCCATGGTCGCCTGGGGCTACCTCGGTCTGCGCTCCGGCCGCCGTGCCGTGCTGTGGGCGGCCGCCGCCGTCATCGCGCTCGTCGCCCTCTCGCGGGTCTACCTGGGCGCGCACTTCATCAGCGACGTCCTGGCCGGCCTGCTGCTGGGCGCGCTCGTGCTGTGGGCGGCCCTGCGCTGGGAGGAGCGGATCACCGCCTGGTGGCTGGGGCTGAGCACGGCCCGCTGGGTGGGCTGTGCCCTCGCCCTCACCCTGCTGCCCTGCGTGGCCGCGACCCTGTGGCAGCTGCTGGTGCGCGACGGCTGGACGGCTCCCGTCGCGTGGACCGGCGCCATCCCCACCGACCCGGCCGGGGAGACCCTCACCGGCCTGTACACCGCCTCGGGCACCCTGCTCGGCGGGCTCTGCGGCTTCACCCTGCTCGCCGGACGCGGCTGGTACAGCGCCCGGGGCACCCTCGTCTCACGGGCCGCCCGCTTCGTCCTCGGCATCTCGGTGATCGTGCTCGTCCAGGTGGTCGTCGACGTGCTCTTCGGCGAACTGTCCGGTCCGGCCGCGTCCGCCGCGGCCTTCCTCGCCTACGCCGGGATCGCCTTCTGGGCCTCCTACCTCGCCCCGGAGATGTTCGTGCGCAGCGGCCTGGCCGAGCGGCCCGGACCCCCGGATCCGGCCGGCGACTCCGCCCGCGGACCCGTGGGAGACGGTGACCGCGCCACCGGTGACACACCCGAAGACGCCTCCGCCGACACGTCGTCCGACACCTCCGCAGATCCCTCTGACAGGGGCGAACGCGGATGATTCGTGTCACACGGGCTATGTGTTCCGGCTGACGAGGGGTTAGGATCCGAATCGTTGAGACAACAGTCAAACACGTGCTCCGGGGTCGGTGTAATTCCGAACCGGCGGTGACAGTCCGCGACCCGGCCGAATCCATCGGCCGGTTGAACCGGTGAGATTCCGGTACCGACGGTGAAAGTCCGGATGGGAGGCAGTACGTGTCGGGACGGTCCGCCTGTCGCAGCGCCCCTCGCGCGCGGTAGAGCCGGTGCCGCCTTGCCGTGGACCCGTTCCACACCCCTGACGCCCCGGAGCCGACCAGGCGAAGGAAGGCAAGGGCGTGTTCACCGGAATCGTGGAAGAACTCGGCGAGATCGTCTCCATCGAACCAGCGGGCGGCCAAGCCCTGCTCCTGACCGTGCGCGGACCCCTGGTCAGCTCCGACGTCGGCCACGGCGACTCCATCGCGGTCAACGGCGTGTGCCTGACCGTCGTCGGCCGCGACGGGGACACCTTCACCGCCGACGTGATGAAGGAGTCGGTGGACCGCTCCAGCCTCGGCTCGCTCACCGTCGGCTCCCCGGTCAACCTCGAACGCGCCGCCCGCGTGGACGGCCGCCTCGGCGGCCACATCGTCCAGGGCCACGTCGACGGCACCGCCTGCCTGCTCTCCCGGAATCCCGGCGACAACTGGGACGTTCTGCGCTTCGGGCTGTCAGCCCACCTCTCCCCGTACGTGGTCGAGAAGGGCTCCGTCACCGTCGACGGCACCAGCCTCACCGTCTCCGCGGTCAGCGACCCCGGAGCGCGGGAGGAGTTCTTCGAGGTCAGCCTGATCCCCGAGACCCTGCGGGCCACCACCCTGGGGGGCCTCACCGCCGGAACCACCGTGAACATCGAGGTGGACGTCATCGCCAAGTACGTCGAGCGCATCACCGCCGTGGCTTCGGCCCGTCCACGGGCGTGAGCCCCGACCCGGCACACGGCACCAGGGGGCGGACCCGCGCGGGCGGGCCGCCACCCGGCACACCATCTCCACCCACGAGTCACCCCAGGGAGCGGCAATGACCGTCACCGACGCCACCCCGGCCACCACCGAGACCGACCAGGCCGTCGTCCTCGACCCCATCGAGGAGGCCATCGCCGAGTTCGCCGCCGGGCGGGCCGTCGTGGTGGTGGACGACGAGGACCGCGAGAACGAGGGCGACATCATCTTCGCCGCCGAACTCGCCACACCCGAACTCCTGGCGTTCATGATCCGCCACACCTCCGGCGTGGTGTGCGTGCCCATGGAGGGCGAGGACCTGGACCGCCTCGACCTGCCCCTGATGACCGCGCGCAACGAGGAGAGCCTGCGCACCGCCTACACGGTCACCGTCGACGCCCGCGAGGGGGTCACCACCGGCATCTCCGCCGCCGACCGCGCCCGCACCATCCGCCTGCTGGCCTCGGCCGGAACCCGTCCCACCGACTTCGTGCGCCCCGGCCACATCCTGCCGCTGCGCGCCCGCCCGGGCGGCGTCCTGGCCCGGCGCGGACACACCGAGGCCTCCGTCGACTTCGCCCGGCTGGCGGGTCTGCGCCCCGCGGGCGTGCTCGCCGAGGTCGTCAACGACGACGGCACCATGGCACGCCTGCCGCGGCTGCGCGAGTTCGCCGACGAGCACGGGCTCAAGCTGGTGTCGGTGGAGCAGCTGGCCGTCCACCGCGCCGCTCTCGGCGAGGTCCTCACCGACGACGAGGCCCACCCGCCGCTGGTCACCCGCATGGTCGAGACCCGGATGCCCAACAAGTACGGGCAGTGGCGCGCGATCGGCTTCAAGGGCACCACCGACGGCGCCGAGCACGTCGCGCTGGTCTACGGCGACCTGTCCGACGGCGCCGACGTCCTGGCACGCCTGCACTCGGAGTGCCTCACCGGCGACGCGTTCGGCTCCCACCGCTGCGACTGCGGTGCCCAGCTGGACGCCGCCATGGCCGACATCGCCGAGGAGGGGCGCGGCGTGGTGGTCTACCTGGGCGGGCACGAGGGCCGCGGGATCGGCCTGCTGCACAAGCTGCGCGCCTACAGCCTCCAGGACCAGGGCGTGGACACCGTCGACGCCAACCTGCGCCTGGGGCTGCCCGCCGACGCCCGCGAGTTCGGCGCCGGCGCCCAGATCCTCACCGACCTGGGCGTGTCCTCGGTACGGCTGCTGACCAACAACCCCGACAAGGCCGAGGGGCTGGAACGCCACGGCGTGCGGGTCGGCGAGCGGGTGGGCATGCCCTCCTTCGTCACCGAGGACAACCTCACCTACCTGCGTACCAAGCGCGACCGTATGGGCCACGACCTGACCGGCGTCGCCCGTTGAGACCGGTCCCCGGAACCGGCGGGACCCCGCGGGGCGGCCCGGTCGGCCCCTCCGCGGCACAGACAGAAAGCAGGACCCATGAGTGGTGAAGGACGTCCGGACGAGCAGGCCGTGGACGCCTCGGGGATGTCGGTGGGCATCGTCGTGACCCGCTGGAACGCCTCCCTCGTCCAGCCGATGCTCGCCAACGCCCTGGACGTGGTGAAGGCCTCGGGGGTGGTCGAACCCGCCGTGGTGGAGGTCGCCGGGGCGGTCGAGATCCCCGTGGTCGCCCAGGAGCTGGCCCGGCAGCACGACGCCGTGATCGCCCTGGGCGCGGTCATCCGGGGCGGCACGCCCCATTTCGACTACGTGTGCCAGTCGGTCACCCACGGCCTGACCGAGGTGGCCCTGCGTCACTCCACCCCCGTCGGTAACGGCGTGCTCACCTGTGACACCCTGGAGCAGGCGCGTGACCGCGCCGGCCTGCCGGGGAGCGCCGAGAACAAGGGCGCCGAGGCCGCGCTGGCCGCCCTGGACACGGCGGTGGTCCTGCGCGGTCTGCGCCGCTGACCGGACCGGGTCGCGCGGAAACGGTGTTCCCGGTGGTCGGGCGGTCGCCCGGCCACACGGGCCGGTCAGGAGTGGAGTAGTCGGTGCGGACGAGGGAAGAGCCCGTGGACGAGGCGTCGAAGCGGCCGGTCCTGCCCAGGACGTGGCGGCCCCGGTCGGTGCGGTGGGTCGCCTACGGCCTGGCCCTGCTGATCGTGGCCACCCTGACGGTGCTCGCCGTGATCATGCCGGGGGAGTGGGGGCCGATGGACCGGTTCCTGATGGTGGGCACGGGCCTGGTCATCGCCGCCGCGCTGCACCTGCTCGCCCGGCCCCGGCTGGTGGCCGCCGAGGAGGGTGTGACGGTGGTCAACAGCATCCGCACCCACGTGCTGTCGTGGGCCGAGGTGGTGGACATCCGGATGCCGACCGGTGAGCCCTGGCCCTCGGTGGACCTGTCCGACGGCACGACCCTGGCGGTGATGGGCATCCAGAGCGCCGACGGCGAACTCGCCCGGCGCGGCCTGGCGGAGTTCCGCGCACTGCTGCACGACCGCGGCGAGGCCCAGGAGCCCGGATACTCGTAGGAACCTCCCGAGGGAGGCGCCGGATTCTTGAGGATCGGGGACTCCCGCGGTGTTGCGTGAGCCACGTAGTTTGGTACTGGGAGCCACCTGACCGAACGTGGAAGAAGGTACCGCGTGCGCGACATCCGAGCGGCCGTGTCCGACCTGTACGCCTCAGGCGAGACGTTCGCGCTGGCCACGGTGATCGACACCTACAAGAGCGCACCGCGCGACGCCGGCGCGGCGATGCTGGTCAGCGCCTCCGGCGAGGTCGTGGGAAGCGTGTCCGGCGGCTGCGTGGAGGGCGCGGTCTACGAGGAGGCCCTGGAGGTCATCCGCACGGGCGTGCCGGTGCGCCGCACCTACGGGGTCAGCGACGACGACGCCTTCAGCGTGGGGCTGACCTGCGGCGGGACCCTGCACATGTTCGTCGAGCCGATCAGCAGGGCCACCTACGCCCAGCTCGGCTCGGTGATCGGCGCCGTCGACGAGCATCAGCCCGTCGCCGTGGCCACCATCGTCTCCGACCCCTCCGACGAGGGCCGGGTGGGGCGGCGCCGCGTGATCTGGCCCGGCCACGCCGAGGGCGACCTGGGCAGCGACCGGCTGGCCGACGCGCTGGACGACGACGCGCGGGGCATGCTCGCCCAGGGCAGCACCGGCCTGCTGCGCTACGGGAGCGACGGGCAGCGGCGCGGCGACGCGCTGGAGGTCTTCGTCCAGTCGTTCGCGCCCGCGCCGCGCATGCTGGTGTTCGGCGCGATCGACTTCGCGGCGGCCGTGGCCGACCTCGGCACCTACCTGGGCTACCGGGTGACGGTGTGCGACGCCCGGCCGGTGTTCGCCACCGCCAAGCGGTTCCCCACCGCCGAGGAGGTGGTGGTCAAGTGGCCGCACGTGTTCCTGGACGAGATCGCCGACGAGATCGACGAGCGCACCGCCGTCTGCGTGCTCACCCACGATCCCAAGTTCGACGTGCCGGTGCTCAGGGCCGCCCTCGGAACCCGCGCGGGCTACATCGGCGCGATGGGGTCGCGACGCACCCACGAGGACCGGCTGGAGCGGCTGCGCGAGGCGGGGGTGGAGGAGGAGGCGCTGGAGCGCCTGCACTCGCCGATCGGCCTGGACCTGGGGGCGCGCACCCCGGAGGAGACGGCGGTGTCGATCGCCGCGGAGCTGGTACGCGACCGGTGGGGCGGCAGCGGCCGCGCGCTGCGCGAGACCAGCGGACGCATCCACCACGACACGCCGAAGGCGTCCCTCATTCCGGCCGGATTCGGTCACTCAGCAGAGTGAACCGAAACCCGTTCCGGGTCGAAGCACCTGGTCACCGCGGGGGAAGGAGGGGGGCCGCGTGAGGAGCCCGGACCGGCTGTGCCAGGCGGCCCACCCGGAGCGCGCTCGCGTGGCATCATCTCGTCATGGGTACTGGGGACGCGCAGGACCGGGAGTGGAAGCGTGCCGGCCGGGTGGCGGGCCTGTTGCTGGCGGCGGGGGCGGGGAGCAGACTCGGGCGCCCCAAGGCGCTGGTCGAGGTGGGCGGTGAGCGCCTGGTCGACCGGGGCGTGCGCATCCTGACCGAGGGCGGATGCGCCCCCGCGATGGTGGTGCTGGGCGCGGCCGACACGCCGGTCGACGGCGCGCACACGGTGCACAACCCCGACTGGCGGACCGGTATGGGGTCGTCGGTGCGCGCGGGGATCGACGCACTGCCCGGCACGGTGGACGCCGTGCTGATCGCGCTGGCCGACCAGCCCCTGGTCACCCCCGAGGCGGTGCGCCGCCTGGTGCGCGCGCACGAGCAGGGCGCCCGCGCCGCGGTGGCCACCTACCACGGCAACCAGCGCAACCCGGTGCTGCTGGGACGCGAGCACTGGTCGACCGTCTACGCCATGGCCGTGCACGACGTGGGAGCGCGCCCGTTCCTGCGGGCGTACTCGCACCTGGTCACCCCCGTGGCCTGTGACGACGTCGCCAGCCCGGAGGACATCGACACCGTGGAGGACCTGGAGCGGCTCAGCGACGTTCTGGGCCGCGAGCCCTCCGGCTCGGGATGAGGCGCGGCCGGCCGGCGGCGCTCAGCCCCGGGCCTCGGCCGTGATGCCGAACGTGTGCCCGGTCGACTCGCCCGGCGCGAGCACGATCAGGTCGGTGCCGGTCGCCAGCGCGTTGGGCGGGCAGGTCATCGGCTCGGCCGCCAGGTGGGCCCGGTGGTCGGCCCCGCCGAGGGTGTCGGCGCTGAACAGTTGCAGCCAGCCGAAGCTGGAGTCGCACCACAGCGAGACCCGGTGCTCCGGGCCGCTGGCACGCACCCACGCGCGTCCGTCGCCGTCGCGCTCCAGCGCGGTGAAGGCGGTGTCCAGGACCGTGTCGCCGAGCCCGCGGCCCGGCGGTCGGAAGTCGAGCGGGCCGCCGTCCACCGGGACGGGTGCGCCCGACGGCAGCATCTGCTCGTCGACCGGCTGGCGTGCGCCCGCGGTGACCTCCAGCGTGAGCTCGCCGCGCTCGGCCAGCGCCGACAGGGGCTCGCCCAGGGTCAGGTAGGGGTGGAAGCCCAGCCCGAACGGCGCGGGCGAGCCGCCCCGGTTGCGGGCGGTGGTGGTGACCTCCAGCCCGTCCCCGGTGAGCCGGTGGGTGACGGACAGCTCCAGGGGGAAGGGGAAGCCGGGCGTGCCCTCGAAGTCCAGGCGCAGGGTGGCCGCGTCCCCGGACACCGACTCCGGCGACCACGTCCGGTCGTGGACCAGGCCGTGGATGGCCGTGCCCGTGGCCGGGTCGTTGGGTTCGAGGTGGTACTCGGCGCCGCCGAACCGGTAGCCCTTCTCGGTCACCCGGTTGGGCCACGGCGCCAGGACCTGGCCCTGGAAGGCCGTGGGGCCGTCCGCGCCGTAGGGCCAGACCACGTCCCGGCCGCGCCAGGTGAGTGACCGCAGAGCCGCCCCCGTGTGGTCGATGCCCGCCCGGTACTCTCCGGCGTGCAGTTCGATCACGTCACCCACCTGTCACCCGCTTCCCCGTCGTGGTCTCGTCCGGACGCATGCCGAACCGGGTGATCATAGCCCACACCGGCCCCGGTGGCCGCGCCCCACGCGCGGTACCGCGCCCCTCGCCGCTTCCGGCCGGGTCGGTCCTCAAGCGTGTGCGGCGGCATGCTGCTCCGGCCGGTCCGGACCCACCCGCCACACCGGCAACGTTTACGGTCGGCACACCAGACGGGCGAGGGATGTCCCGCAAGCAGGATCCTCGCGTGCTCAGCCGAGGAGCCCGTCCAGGGGGATCAGCACGCCCGAGCCCAGTGCCACCAGGCCCGTGGACAACAGCACCACCACCATGAACAGCGATCCGGCCACGGCCAGGCGGAACGCCCCCAGGCGGCGGCGGGCCCGGGAGGTGGGCTTCCTGCTGGCCGCCGAGCGCCCCAGCACCACCAGTACGACCGACAACAGCACCGGGAACCACCACGCGTCGCCCGTGCCGCCCGGCAGCAGCCCGGTCACCGAACCGGTCACCTCCGACAGCCAGCCCAGGACGGCGCCGTCGGCGGCGCCCAACAGCCCCGTGTAGGACGAGGTCACGAACTCGCTCTCGGGGTAGAAGCCCTGCGGCGGGCGCACCACCCGGCCCAGTCCGTCCACCAGGCCCAGCAGCGCCGCCGGATAGGCGAAGCGGCGGCACTTGCCCGCCTTCATCGCCCGCTGGATCTGGCCCATGGTCCGATCGGCCCGGCGCCTGCGGCGCTCCTGCTCGCGGGGGCTCGGCACCGGCTCCGGCGTACCCGCGGGGCCGTAGGGCTGCGGGACGGCCGACTGGTCCGGCCTGGTCGGTGCCGTGGCGGCCCCGGTCCCGCGCCGCCCGGGGGCGGAGACCCTCTCCCGGACCTGGGACCAGCGCTCACGGGCCGAACCGGCCAGCGCCGCCCACCGGTCCTGGCGGCGTGCCCTGCCGTCGGCGCGCTCGCGTTCGGCGATACCGCCGCCCACCCGGACCGCCTCGGGCAGCAGGAGCACGGCGGTGACCAGGGCGCTCCTGGTCGCCAGGGCGTCTCGTCCGGTGCCGTCGCGCAGTGCCAGGCGCCGCTGCTCCGCCCACCAGGGGGCGTGCGGGGCGGTGCTGCGCCGACGGGGGTGCCAGGACTGGTGCCGCAGCAGTGAGCGGTACCGGGACGCGCTCTCGGGGACCAGCACCAGCTCGACCGCACGCGCCCACGCGGTGTCCGTCTCGTGGGTGTCCGGGCTCCGAGGGGCGTCCGGGCCCGAGCCGACCAGCCGGTCGAGGGTCTCGGACACCCGCCGCATGATCAGGGGCACCTCGTGCTGGACGCGCTCCAGCAGGGCGCACCGGCCCGAGCCGCCCGAACGGCAGCCCGGGTGCGGACACCAGTGCTGGGCGCCCAGCCCGACCGCGCCCGAGGCCACGGCCTCGCGTACCACCGCGTGCCGGCTGGCCTCGCCGGTGGCCAGGGCCAGCAGCCCGTCGGCGCTGATCTCGTGTCCGCGAAAGCGCGGCGGCATTCCCGGCACGTACCGGGCGGCCAGCGCGCTGATCGCCACGTGCGCCCGCTCGGGGTACGCGTCCAGGCCGGTCAGGTAGGCGCGGTCGAAGGTGTAGTCGTTGACCTCCCGGTCCAGCCAGGTGCGCAGCTGCGGCCAGTGGCTGCGCAGCCACATGGCGCCGGTGTCGGAGCGGTCGAGCAGGTCGAAGGCCAGGCTCGGCGGGTCCTCGTGGCTGACCCCCGCGAAGTCGATGGGGCGCAGGCGGCGTGCCGTGCGGATCTGCGGGCGCTCGCCGGCCAGCCACTGGACGACCTCGTCGTAACCCCAGCGCGCGGACGGGGCGGGCGCGAGCAGGCCGCGGGCCAGCAGACGCCAGCGCTCGTCGGTGATCGCGGAGATGTCCACCTCGGTGTTGCGCGCGGTCAGCCAGTTGCCGCCGCGCTCGGGGCGCCGGCCGCTCACCAGCTCGTGCGCCATCACGCCCAGGGACCACCAGGCGGCGGGTGCCTCGCGGCGGCCCTCGACGACCTCGGGCGCGGCGTAGTCCTCGGTGATGGCCAGCCCGCCGTAGACCCGGCTCATGGTGGCGCGCACGGCGCCGCCGAAGTCGGTGAGCGCCACGACCGGCGGGTCGAGGGACCGCACCAGCAGGTTCTCCGGTTTGACGTCGGTGTGGTTGTGCTGGAGCTCGTGCTGCCAGTGGTGCAGGCACTCGGCGACCGCGGAGACCACGGCCCTGGCCCGCTCCTCCTCCAGGGGGGCCTGGTCGATGAGCGTGCGCAGCGACCCCCGGGAGAAGTACTCCTGCGCCTCCCAGGCCAGGTCCTCGCCCCAGGCGCTGGCCGCGGTGCCGTAGCCGTGGATGGCGGGGGCGTGGGGCGACGCGGTGCCGCGGGCGCGGAGCCGGTCGAGGAGTTCGCGGTTGATGTCGTGTCCGGGCCGGTAGACCTTGAGCGCGAGCCGGCGTCCGGGGGAGTCGGTGGGCTCGGCCAGGTAGACGACGGCCTCGCCGCCCGCGCCGATGTGGTCGAGCACGCGGTAGCGGCGGCGCAGCTCGGCGGGGACCGCGTAGTCGAGGTCGCCCGCGGGTCCGACCACCACGCGCGAGACCAGGCGGGCCATCCAGTCCAGGAGCGGGCCGAACAGGGCCCGCCACCAGGGGGCGCGGTCGTCACCGCGTCCGCCGCCGGGGACGGTGGGAGCGGACCGTGGGGCGCCGGCCACCGCCGTCGGGGCGGCGGGGGCGGAGCGGTCCGCCCGGGCGGAGCCCGGCAGGGCGCTGGTGCGCTCCGCGCCGGGGGCGGTGACGCGGGTGGGCGCCGTGTCGTCCCGCCGCGCGGATCCCGGGCGCAGGACGCGCGTGACCCAGCGTGTGGCTCCCGTGCGGGTGGAGCCCGCACCGGGGCCGGTTCGCGTGGTCGGCGCGGTGGGTTCGATCCGTTGGGTCGGCGCGTTGTCGTCGCCGGGGTCGGGCATCACCATGGAGGCCGGGGCCGTCCTTCGGATAGGCGTTGCTGTCGTGTACGGGCGGGGGATCGACGGTCCTTCCAGAGTAGGCCGGTGCGGCCCGTCGCGCGCCGTCGGCGGCACTGTCCGGGACGTGTCGTCATCTCCCTGCCTTCGTTCGACTCCCCGCGGCCGCGCGGAGTTCCGACGAACAAGTGTGATCCGGGAGGGACCGGTGACGCGGAGGGGGCTCAGTGCCCCTCGCGCGGGGCCGCGCCGAGCTTCTCGCGGGCCTCCTGGTACATGCGCACGACCTCGGCGCGGATCTGGGCGCGCTCGGTCAGCGGCCGGGCCCAGGGGATGCGGACGGTGTGCTCGGCGCCGCCCGCGGTGACCGCGTAGTCGCCGCCGTCGCCGTCCAGGCCCGTCATGCGGGCGGCGGTGGCCTCGGGAAGGCCGCCCAGGGCGCGGCAGATGAGCAGGGTGTCCTCGGGGTGGTCGCCGTTCATGTGGGCGGTGACGGCGGCGACGACCTCGGGGGAGAAGGGGTGGGTCGGGGGCACGGGACCTCCTGGCCGGCGGGCGGGCGCATGCGGGAAAAGCGGGCGGGGGAGGGCGTGTGGCCCTCCCCCGCCGACGATATCCGAGGGGCTCCGGAGATGGTGACGGTGTGTCGTCAAAGCTCCGGCGCGGATGCCGTCCCGACGCCGCGGTCCCGTGCGGCCCCGCCCGGTTCCGCGTCCGCTCAGTCCTGGCGGGTGAACTCCGCGTCGATGTCGATGGTGATCCTGTCGCCGACGACCACGCCGCCGCTCTCCATCGGCATCTCGATGTCCACGCCGAACTCCTTGCGGCTGATCTGCGTGGAGCCGGTGAAGCCGGCGCGGGTCAGACCGTAGGGGTCGATGGTGGAGCCGTTGAACTCCAGCGCGATCTCGACCGGCCGGGTGTTGCCCTTGATGCTCAGGTCACCCTTGAGGACGAAGTCCTCGCCCTTGGCCTCGATACCGGTGGAGCGGAAGGTGAACTGCGGGTGCTGCTCGACGCCGAAGAAGTCGGCCGAGCGGATGTGGGTGTCGCGGTCACCGTTGTCCGTGTTGATGGAGCCCGCGTCGATGGTGGCCTCGACGGAGGACTGCGTGGGGTCCTCGGGGACCGTCAGCGTGGCGTCGAACTTCTCGAACCGGCCGCGTACCTTGCTGACCATCATGTGCCGTACGGAGAAGCCGACGACGCTGTGGGCGGCGTCGATCGTCCAGGTGCCGGGCTTCAGTTCCTGCTCTGCCATGGTGTCTCCCTCGTCGGGTCGGCGGACCCGGGGTCGGGTCCTGCTCACTGCTGAGTAACAAGGTACCTTAGAAGTATCTTCCCTGGAAGGGGTTACGTGTTCCGACGCACTCGTGCAAGGCCGGCCCGCAGGCCGCCACTACGATGGGGCCCATGGACAAGGCCACGTGGCTCGACGGCGAGGAACAGCACGTCTGGCGTGGTTTCCTCAGGATGAACGCCTGGATCTACGACGAGCTGGAGAGGGACCTGCGCGCGAGCACCGGGCTCTCGCTCATCGAGTACGGCATCCTCGTGCACCTGTCCGAGGCGCACGACCAGCGCATGCGCATGCGGATGCTCGCCGACAGCGTCATCGTCTCCAAGAGCAGGCTCTCCCACCAGGTCGCCAGGCTCGAACGCGACGGCTACGTGCGCCGGGAGCACTGCGACGACGACCGGCGCGGACTGTGGGCCGTGCTCACGGAGAAGGGATCCCTGCTCCTGGACCAGGCCGCGCCCGGACACGCCGCGTGTGTGCGCTCCCTGATGTTCGACAAGCTCACCGGCGAGCAGGTCTCCCAGCTCAGCACGATCATCGCCGCCCTCGACGGCGACGGGACCCCTCCCCGCGGATAGGTCCGCACGGGCGCGGGGCCCGCGCCGGCCGGGGGCCCGGACAGGTCCGCCAGGTTCGCGCGAGCGCGGGGCGCACCGCCGACCGGCCCCCGGTAGAGTCGGTGCCCGTGAGCAGACCATCCATCACCGGCGCCCAGAACTTCCGTGACGACGACGGCAGCGCCGACCCCGAGGTCGAGGCGCGCCTGCGCGAACACGCGTCGGGACGGAACGGCGACCGCCAGGTGCTGGCCGCGCTCAGCGGGTCCCGCGTGCTCATCCCGGTGGTCGCCACGGCCACCGGGACGGAGGAGGGCTTCGGCGGGCTCACCAAGGACAAGCACAGCGAGGTCGCCGTCCCGATCATGACGGGCAAGGACGGGCGCCGGGGCATGCTCGCCTTCACCTCGGTGGACGCGGTCCGCCGCTGGCGCCCGGACGCGCGGCCGGTGCCCTTCACCACCAAGGACGCCTGCCAGGCGGCCGTGGAGGAGGGGGCGGACGCCCTCGTGGTCGACGTGGCGGGCCCGGCGCCCTACACCGTCCAGGGCCGCTTCCTCACCATGCTCGCCGAGACCGGCGCCGTTCCCGAGCCCAGGGAGGACCCGCAGGTCCTCGCGCTCGTCTACCAGGTCACACACACCGAGTTCGGCATCGAGCGCGTGCGCATCCACCCCTCCGAGCGCGGCGACATCGGCATCCGCCTCGAACTCGACGAGCGCGACGACGAGGCCCTGCGGCGCGTGGCCGAGCGGCTCACCGCCGAACTGCGGCACGTACTGCCCGGAGGCATCGAGCTGAGCGCCGTCGTGCGCGCCCGGCGGGACGACGGCAAGGAGCCGGGCCGGAAGGCGGCCGACGAGCAGCCCGGCCGGGAGGCGGCCGACGAGGAGTAGCCCGGAGGAGGGACGGCCGACACGGAGACGGGTCGGCGGCGGTGCGTAGGCGGAGGCGCGGCGGCGCCCTCCCCGTGTCCGGAGCCGCCGGGACCGTGCCGTGGTCGTCCACAGGCCGGACCTGGTGGTGTCGCCGCGGGGCCCGAAACGGTAACTTCCCAACATGCCCATCCCCTCGGCATTCGCGCTCCACCCCTTTCTGTGGACGGCCGTCACCGTCGTCCTCCTCGCCCTGCTCGGTGCGGTCGCGGGCCGGCTCAACGGCCGCCTGGTCCACCTCTTCGGCCCGGCGCGGGCACCGCTGACCCCCGGTTCCCCGAACCCACCCGCACCGCGCGGGAACCTGCCGCTCCCCGCGGAGCGGGGGAACGACGCCACGAGGGTCCACGTGGACACCGAGGGCGTGCCCAGTGAGCGTCCGCCGCCGGAGGAGGACGACGACGAGGGGCCGCCGCCGCCCCGCTGCCCCCACTGCCGTGCCGAACTCCGCTTCCTGCGCTGGCTTCCCGTCGTGGAGGCCCGGGCGCTGCGCAAGCGCGGGGCCTGTCCCCACTGCGAGCAGGTCATCCGCCCCGACCCCGCGGTCGTCGCCCTGACCGCCCTCCTCTTCGGGGCCGCCGGACTCTGGTCCCTGACGCGGTCCCCCTGGTGCCCGTTCGACCTTCTCGCCGTGCTCTGGCTGGTCGCCGTCGGCGTGCTGCTGTCCGTCATCGACCTGAGGGTCATGCGCCTGCCCGACGCCGTCGTGGCCCCCGCCTACCCGGTGGCCGCGGTGTTGATCGGGGCGGCCGCCCTCCTGCCGCCCGGGGGCCCCGACACCGACCGGTTCGTCGACGCACTGGTCGGCATGGCCCTGGTCACGGTGCTGTACTGGCTGCTGTGGCGGGTGCACCGCGCGGGGCTCGGGTTCGGCGACGTCAAACTGTCCGGGCTCACCGGGCTGTACGCGGGCTGGGCCGCGGGCCCCCTCGGGGCGCTGGTCGCCGTCTTCTGGGCCTTCGCCGCCTTCTCGCTCGTAGGCCTCGTCCTCATGGCGCTCCGGCGGCTCACCCGCAGGGACCCGCTGCCGCTCGGCCCGTTCATGCTCGCCGCCGCCCTCGCCACCGTCCTGGCCGAGGGGCCGCTGCTGCCCCAACCCTGAGCCCGGGTGCGCCGCCGTACACCGATCCGTGGGAGGATCGTGCACATGTTGCGTTGGCTGACCGCGGGGGAGTCCCACGGACCCGCACTCGTCGCGATTCTGGAGGGCCTCCCGGCCGGTGTGTCCGTCACCTCTGACGACATCGCCGCCGCGCTGCTCCGCCGTCGCGCCGGGTACGGACGTGGGGCCCGGATGAAGTTCGAGAAGGACCAGGTCTCCGTCATCGGAGGCATCCGCCACGGCCGTACCCAGGGTGGTCCGGTCGCGGTCGAGGTCGGGAACACCGAGTGGCCCAAGTGGGAGAAGGTGATGTCGCCCGACCCCGTTCCCGACGAGGAGCTGGAGGGCGTGGCGCGCAACGCGCCGCTCACCCGGCCCCGCCCCGGGCACGCCGACCTGGTCGGTATGCAAAAGTACGGGCACGAGGAGTCACGGCCCATCCTGGAGCGCGCCAGCGCCCGTGAGACCGCGGCCCGCGTCGCGATCGGCGAGGTGGCCCGCCAGTTCTGCCGCCAGGCACTGGGCGCGGAGATCCTCAGCCACGTGGTGTCCATGGGGCCCGTGGCGGTGCCCGAGGACGCTCCCGAGCCGCGCCCGGAGGACCTGGAGGCGGTCGACGCCGACCCGGTGCGCTGCTTCGACTCCCGGACCAGCGCGCGCATGGTCGAGGAGATCGACGACACCAGGAAGTCCGGCGACACCCTCGGCGGCGTGGTCGAGGTGCTGGTCTACGGCCTGCCGCCTGGCCTGGGCAGCCACGTGCACTGGGACCGGCGCCTGGACGCGCGCCTGGCCGGTGCGCTCATGGGCATCCAGGCGATCAAGGGCGTCGAGGTCGGCGACGGGTTCCGTACCGCCGCCCGCCGGGGCTCGGCCGCGCACGACGAGATCGAGCCCGGCCCGGACGGCGTGCGCCGCCGCACGAACCGCGCCGGCGGTGTCGAGGGCGGTATGACCACCGGCGACCCGCTGCGGGTGCGCGCCGCGATGAAGCCGATCGCGACGGTGCCCAAGGCGCTGGACACCATCGACACCGAGACCGGCGAGCCCGCGCGGGCCCACCACCAGCGCAGCGACGTCACCGCGGTCCCGGCCGCCGGTGTGGTCGCCGAGGCGATGGTCGCCCTGGTGATCGCAGAGGCCGCCGTGGAGAAGTTCGGCGGCGACTCGGTCCCCGAGACCGCGCGCAACCTCAGGGGCTACCTGGACTCGCTGACCATCAGCTGAGCCCCGCGCCCGGCCCCTCCTCCCGGGGCGGGCCGGGGGCGGCGGTCTCCCACGGGCCTTGGGCACCGTCTACCTTGGGTGCGGAGCGTCCCCCGAGGAAGGCGGCCCCATGTCGATGACACGCGGGCTCCTGGCGTGCGGGATCGTCGCGGGGCCCCTCTTCGCCACGGTGTTCACCGTCGCGGGGGCGGTGCGTCCCGGCTACCTTCCGCTGCGCCACCCCGTCAGCTCGCTGGCGCTGACCGGAGCCGGATGGAACCAGACCGCGAACTTCCTGGTCGCGGGGGCTCTCCTGGTGGCCTTCGCGGTGGGCGTGCGGCGGCTTCTGGGACGGTCCTCGGGCGCGGGGGTGAAGCCGTGGCCCCTGGGAGCCGCCGGTGTCGGGCTGCTCGGTGCCGGGCTGTTCCCGACCGATCCCGTGAGCGGCTACCCGCCGGGCACGCCGGACGAACTGGTGTACACCCCGGCCGGCGCCCTCCACGACGCCGCGTCGATGCTGTTCTTCCTCGGGCTGCCGCTGGCCTGCCTCGCGTTCGCCCTCTGGTTCGCGCGCGGCCGCAGGTGGGTCCTCGGCGCGTACTCCGTGCTCAGCGCCGTCCTGTTCCTCGGCCTGTTCCTCCTGGCGGGCCTCGGGTTCTCCCAGGCGCCGGAGCTCGTGGAGCTGGGCGGCCTCTACCAGCGGCTCTCGCTCGTCGTGGGACTGGCGTGGACGACGGTGCTCGCCCTCGTCCTGCTGCGCGGGGACGGGGAGCCCTGACGCGACCCGGCGGGCGTGCGGGTGTCCACGTGCTGGGACGTCCCACACGACGGAGCCGTGTGTCTGCTAGACAGAGACGAGTACGTCACACGGTGCCGTCCCCGCGCGGGCGGGGCGGCCCCACGGATCCCCTAGGCAGGCAGAGCGTGGCAAAAGCGATCGCGGTGCTCATCGGTTCGCCCGGATCGGGCAAGTCCACCGTCGGCGAGGCCCTGGCCGAGCGGCTGGGCTCGGACCTGCTGTGCACCGACACCGAGATCGAAAGACGCGCGGGCAAGCCCGTCGGCGACATCTTCATCGAGGACGGTGAGGAGCACTTCCGCGCCCTGGAGCGCGAGGTGGTCGCGGAGGGCCTGCGCGCCTGGGAGGGCGTGATCGCCGTCGGCGGCGGCGCGGTCCTCGACGAGGCCACGCGGAAGGACCTGGAGGGACACCACGTGGTCTACCTCCACGTGGAGTTCGGCGAGGCCGCCAAGCGCGTGGGCATGGACGTCGCCCGCCCCCTGCTCGCGGGCAACCCGCGCACCCGGCTCCGCCAACTGCTCAACGAGCGCCTTCCCGTCTACGAGCGCCTGGCCACCGTCACCGTGGAGACGACCGGCTACCACCCCGAGGAGATCGTCGACGCCATCCTGCCCTCGCTGGCCGGACAGGACACCGGAAGGGCTCAGCAGTGACCGTGACACGGATCGGTGTGGGCGACTCCGCCGACCGCTACGACGTGGTGGTCGGCAGCGGTGTCCTCTCCGAACTCCCCTCGCTCGTCGGCGGCGCCGCGCAGGTCGCCGTCATCCACCCCGAGGGCCTGGGCGCGATCGCCCGCCCCGTGCTCGGTGCCCTGGAGGCCGCCGGGTACCGGGTCCACGCCATGCCCGTCCCGGACGGCGAGGCCGCCAAGACCGCCGCCGTCGCCGCCGACCTGTGGTCGCGGCTCGGACGGCGGGGCTTCACCCGCAGCGACGCCGTCGTCGGCGTCGGCGGGGGAGCGACCACCGACCTGGCCGGGTTCGTCGCGGCGACCTGGCTGCGCGGTGTGCGCTCGGTCCTGGTCCCCACCACCCTGCTGGGCATGGTCGACGCCGCCGTCGGCGGCAAGACCGGCATCAACACCCCCGAGGGCAAGAACCTCGTCGGCGCGTTCCACCCCCCGGCCGGGGTCCTGTGCGACCTGTCCACCCTGCCGAGCCTGCCCCGGGCCGACTACGTCGGGGGCCTCGCCGAGATCGTCAAGGCGGGGTTCATCGACGACCCCGTCATCTGCGACCTGGTCGAGGACGACCCCGAGGGCGCCGCCACCCCCGAGGGCAGGCACACCCGCGAGCTCATCGAGCGCGCCGTCCGGGTCAAGGCCGACGTCGTCTCCGGCGACCTGCGCGAGAGCGGCCGCCGCGAGATCCTCAACTACGGGCACACCCTGGGGCACGCGATCGAACGTGCCGAGAACTACACCTTCCGGCACGGCTACGCGGTCTCCATCGGCATGGTCTACGCCGCCGAACTCGCCCGCCTGGACGGCCGTGTGGGCGCCGACCTGGTCCGGCGGCACCGCTCCCTGCTTTCGTCGGTGGGCCTGCCCACCTCCTACGCCCAGGAGGCGTGGCCCGAGCTGCGCGCCGCCATGACCGTGGACAAGAAGGCGCGCGGGGCCACCCTGCGCTTCGTCGTCCTGGACGGCCCGGCCCGGCCCGCCATCCTCAGCGGTCCCGCCCCCGAGCTGCTCGACGAGGCCTATCGTGCGGTCACGGGCGACGCCCGTGTTCCACAAAGCCACTAGACTGAACACAGGCGACATGCGCACCGGTGCGCCAGGGGAGGCTCCCCGAGGTGCCCGCGCACAGCCCCACCGACCACCGACCGGACCCCACGGGCCCGGTTCCCGACGTGTCAGACCCCTTGGAGAGACGACCGACGTGGCCTCGACGAACGACATCAAGAACGGCACGACCCTGCGGCTCGAGAACGGCGTTCTCTGGAACGTCCTGGAGTTCCAGCACGTCAAGCCGGGCAAGGGCGGCGCGTTCGTCCGTACCAAGCTGAAGAACGTCCTCACGGGCAAGATCGTCGACAAGACCTTCAACGCCGGCGCCAAGGTCGAGTTCGCCAACGTCGACCGCCGCGAGATGGAGTACCTCTACAACGACGGCGAGTCCTTCATCTTCATGGACACCCAGACCTACGACCAGATCCCGGTCCCGGACACGGTCGTCGGCGACGCCAAGAACTTCCTGCTGGAGAACACCAGGGCCACGGTGGCCACCTACGAGGGCAACCCGCTCTACATCGAGCTGCCCGCCGCCGTCGAGCTGGAGATCACCCAGACCGACCCGGGCGTGCAGGGCGACCGCTCCACCGGCGGCACCAAGCCCGCCACCGTCCAGACCGGCGCCACCATCCAGGTGCCCCTGTTCATCACCACCGGCGAGCGCATCAAGGTCGACACCCGTACGGGTGACTACCTCGGGCGAGTCAACTGATGAGCGGAGCACGGCGCAAGGCGCGGCGGCGCGCCGTCGAGGTCCTCTACGAGTCGGAAGTACGCGCCACCTCGGTGGAGGACGTCATCGGACGCCGCCGGGCCCAGCCCGAACCGCCGATCAACGAGTTCACCGAGAGCCTGGCCCGCTCGGTCGACGAGCGGCGTGAGCGCATCGACGAGCTCCTGAACACCTACGCCATCGGTTGGACCCTGGAGCGCATGCCCGTCGTGGACCGCAACATCCTCCGGATGGGCGCCTACGAACTGCTCTGGGCCGACGACATCCCGGACGGTGTGGCGATCGCCGAAGCGGTCGGCGTCGCCAAGGAGCTGTCCACCGACGAGTCGCCCAACTTCATCAGCGGACTCCTGTCCAGGCTGATGGAGAACAAGTCGACGCTCTCGCTCTGACACCGGTGGGCGGGGACCGTCGGGGCAACCTGGATTGAGGGGACGCAGGTGACTGACAGGACCAGCGCGACCGCGACCGCCGGCGGCGGCCTCGGCGCGGGGGGATCGACCGGACCGGCGCGGGCGGCCAACGCGGCGCGGACGGCGGTCGTGTGGGACGCCCTGGTGGAACTGCTGTCCCGGCTCGGGCACGGCGGCCCCCTGGAGATCGTCGACGCGGGTGGCGGCACCGGCGGTGTCGCCGTTCCGCTCGCCGAGCTCGGCCACCGGGTCACCGTGGTCGAGCCCAGCCCCGACTCGCTCGCCGCACTGGAGCGCCGCGCCGCGGAACGGGACGTGGCCGTGCGCGGGGTCCAGGGGGAGACCCGCGACCTGGCTTCCATGTTCGAGCCCGGCAGCGCCGACCTCGTGCTGGTGCACAACGTGCTGGAGTACGTGGACGAACCGGCGGCGGCGCTGCGCGACGTGGTCGGTATCACCCGCGGGGGCGGTGCGGTGAGCCTGCTGGTCACCAACGCGGTCGCGGGAGCCCTGCACCGCGCGCTGGCCGGGCACATCGACGAGGCGCACCACCTGCTCGGCGACCCCGACGGCCGCTGGGGCGAGGGCGACCCCATGCCGCGCCGGTTCACCCGTCAGCAGGTCCTGGAGCTGATCGGCGGTGCGGGGCTGACCGGGGAGAGCGTCCGCGGCGTCCGGACGTTCGCCGACCTCGTGCCCGGGCACGCCTGGGAGGGCGACGCCCACGCCGGGCAGCGCCTGGTGGAGCTGGAGAGGTCCGCCGCCGAGTACCCCGAGCTGATCGGGGTCGCCACCCAGCTGCACGTCGTCGCCCACCGCGACTGAGCCCCCGGCCCCGCGCCGCGAGGCGTACGGGAGGGCGGCCAGCGGCTCCGGGCCCGAAGGAGCGCACGTACCGGCAGGACATAGCCTGACATCATGAGCCGACGCCAACTGGAACGCGGTACCGCGATGCGGGGCATGGTCTCCCCGAGCGGGATCGTGCCGTTGGGCGCCGACTTCCCCGCGGACGGGTCCGGCCCGGACTCCGACTGCCACATCCTGCACCTGGACATGGACGCGTTCTTCGCGAGCGTGGAGCAGCTGCGCCGCCCCGAGGCCCGCGGGCGCCCCGTCATCGTGGGCGGTACCGGCCCGCGCGGCGTGGTCTCCTCCGCCGACTACCTCGCCCGCGCGAAGGGCGTGCACTCGGCGATGCCCATGACGCGGGCCACGCGCCTGTGCCCGGAGGCCCTGGTCTTCCCGCCCGACGGCCGTGCCTACCGGCAGGTGTCGGAGGCCGTGATGGACATCCTGCGCTCGGTGACCCCGCTGGTGCAGCCGCTCTCCCTGGACGAGGCCTTCCTGGACGTGTCCGGCGCGCGCCGACGCCTGGGCGGACCGGTGCGGATCGCCGCGATGATCCGCGAGCGGGTGCGCGCCGAGCAGCGCCTCACGTGCTCCGTGGGGGTGGCCGCCACCCGCTTCACCGCCAAGCTCGGCTCCACGCACTGCAAGCCCGACGGCCTGCTGCTGGTGCCCACCGCCCACGTGCGGGGCTTCCTGGATCCGCTCCCGGTCGGGGCGCTGCCCGGTGTGGGGGACCGGACCGAGCGGACACTGGCCAAGCTGGGCGTGCGCACGGTCGGCCGACTGGCCCGCTACGAGCCGGACATGCTCCGCATGGAGCTGGGCGACAAGGCCGGGACCAGGCTGGTCGAGCTGGCCCGGGGCGTGGACGAGAGCCCGGTGGTGCCGGAGACCCCCGACAAGAGCCTCGGCGCGGAGGAGACCTTCGACGAGGACGTCGCCGACCCGGACGTGGTGGACCGCGAACTGCTGAGGCTGGCGGAGAAGGTGGGGCGCCGCCTGCGGGCGTCGGGCCAGGCGGGGCGCACGGTGAGCGTGAAGCTGCGCCGCGGGGACTTCTCCACGATCACCCGGTCGCGGACCCTGCCCGAGGGCACCGACGTGGCCCGCGAGATCAGCGCCCTCGCCCGCGAGCTGTACACCGCCTCCGGTCTGCGCGGTGTGCCGCTGCGCCTGGTGGGGGTGCGGGTCGAGGGGGTCATGCCGGTGGAGCGGGCGCACCACCAGCTGGCGCTGGGGGAGGAGGAATCGGGATGGAGGGATGTCGAACGGGTGATGGACCGTGTAACGGCACGTTTCGGTCCAGGGGCGATACAGTCGGCCGTGCTGGCCAAGCGTGACGAAAACGACGTATGATGCGGCAACTTCCGGGGCCTGCGAAGCGTTCCAAGGGTAGGACCGGAGTCAGGGTAGAAGAGAGGCATGGAAGCCGGTGTTTCCGATACAGGGCGAGGGTATCGTGGCCGTTGTGGGCCATGTACGCACGCAGCTTTTCTTTCCACCGGGCGCTAGCGCACCGTATTCTGGGCATATCACTGACCAAGAGAATGTTCATCAGTACCCGTCACCCCAACCGGGGACTGCCGTAGGGAGGCGCCGTGCCGCTCTCTGAACACGAGCAGCGCATGCTCGACCAGATCGAGCGGGCGCTGTATGCCGAGGACCCGAAGTTCGCGAACACTGTTCGGCAAACGAACCCCGCGGTCCATTACAAGCGCTGGATCATCAAGGCTGGACTCGGATTCGTCGTCGGCGTGGTCCTGCTGATGACGGGGCTGATGCTCCAGTCCACAGTCGCCCAGGTCGCCATCAGCGTTCTCGGCTTCCTCGTCATGCTGTCGTGCTTCCTGTGGGGGGCCAGTGCCTGGCGCAGGGCGTCGGGAGGCGGCGCCGAGGCCGCCGCCGCGGCGGCGGAGCCCAAGCAAAAGCGCAGGGGCGGGAACCGCCCCGGTATGATGAACCGCTTCGAGGAGCGCTGGCGGCGACGCCAGGAGGGCGAGGAGTAGGCCTCCGACCGCCTCTCGGCCGCCCCCGCCCACTTGGTCACGGCCCCGCCGGTGGATTCTCCGAGCGGATCCCGCCCGGCACGGAGCACAACGTGGTGGGGTCCCGCACGATCGTGCGGGACCCCACCACGTTCTCGTGTTCCCGGGCCGCCCGCGCCCCGCGGCGCGCGCACCTGTCCTTCCCGCCCCGGTCACCGGCCGGGAACCCTCGCGCGCCACACCGGCGGGGTTCCCGGCCGGCGTGCTACAGGGTCACGGGTCCGGGGCCCGGAGCCGGACGCGGACGGTGCCACGGTGCCAGGGAACGGGGCAGCAGCACCGCGCGAAGGCGTGCCCCCGGGCCGACCGCCGCGTCCAGTCCGGAGAGGGCGGTCCACAGGTCCTCGCGCAGTCCCTCGGGGGATCCCGGAGAGGGCGCGTAGCGCGCCGACTCCTCGGCCAGGGCCAGGCGCCACAGCGCCTCCGCGGCCTCCGGAGGCACCGGTTCCCGTGCGGCCCCCGACATCAGTCCTCCCGGCTCCGCCGTCGCCGGCGACGGTCCCGAGCGGGCCAGGCGCTCGGCCGTGGCCCGCGGGCTCTCCGCCGGCGTCCACGTACCGCCCAGGTCCAAACACGTGTCCCGCAGCTCCCGCCAGGCGGTGTGCGCCTCCGCCGCCCCGGCGGTACCCGCCGACAGCGCGGTCGTCCGGGACCAGCGCACCAGGGCGCGGACCAGCGCGGGCAGCACCAGTAGCAGCAGCACTCCGACCGCCGCGGCACCCGCCACGGGCAGCCACGCCAGCCCCCCGGCGGTGGGGGAGCCGTCACCGGGCGCCGCCACCGACGAGGTCGGCTCGTCCTCGGGCTCCCCACCCTCCTCGGGCGCCTGGCTCGGCTCCTCCTCGGGCGCCCCGTCCTCCCGCGGGTCCTCCGAGGCCTCGTCGGGCGAGAGCTCGGACTCCTCCGGGACGGTGCCGGGGCTGTCCGCGCCGCCCTCCTCCGAACCCCGCGAGTAGTCGGGCACCGACGCCGACCCCTGGCCGTCGGCCGCCGCCGGGGTCGGCTCGAACCGAAGCCAGCCCGCGCCCTCGAAGTACAGCTCCGGCCAGGCGTGGGCGTCGCCCGACGACACGGCCCACCGGCCGTCGCCCATGCGCTCGCCCGCGGTGTAGCCCACCGCCACCCGCGCCGGGATGCCGGCCTGCCGGGCCATGACCGCCATCGCCCCCGCGAACTGCTCGCAGTAGCCCACCCGGTCCTCCAGCAGGAAGTGGACGAGCGGGTCGGCGTCGCTGGGAACCGAGGGCGGGTCCAGGTCGTAGGTGAACGCGCCCCCCGTGAAGTACTCCTGCAACGCCACCGCCCGCTCGTAGGGGGTGCGCGCCTCCTCGGTCAACGCGTCGGTCAGCTCCCGCACACGCGGGTCCAGCCCGTTCGGCAGGTTCCGGTAGTCGCCCGGCAGGGACCGCGGGTTCCCGGTGTCGGCCAGCTCCTCGGCCGTCGGCACCCGGTCCACGGTCTCCACGGTGAAGTTCAGACCCGTGGGAGCACTGTCGGTGGTGAACACCATGAGGCTCCGGGGATCGGCGTACCACTCGCCGGGCGCCCTCACCGTGCGCGCCCAGTACGGCAGCGGCAGGAAGTCCATCCGCGGAGTCTCCGAGTCCAGCGAGATCCGCGTGGTCACCACGTCCTCGGAGGGGGCCGAGCCCCACCCGGTCGGCAGCGGCAGCTCCCCGTCGACCCTGGTGCCGATCGAGGCGTTCACCGGGGTCATCGTCCAGTTCACGCCGTCGAACTCGTCCAGCACGTACGTGCGCAGGTAGGGGGGCTGCTCGGCGTCGGTCCGGTAGGTCAGCACCCTGCGGTCGGAGAAGGACAGGTCGCGACGCAGGGAGACCAGCGGGTGCGTGGTGGTGATGTGGTTCCCGCCCGTGCCGATGCGGGTCCCGTCGAGCATCGTGCGGAGCGTGTCGGTGCGCAGCGAGGGCAGCATCAGCGGCACCGTCACCGCCAGCAGCACCGCGGCGGCCGAGGCCAGCGACACCGTCGCCACACCGCGCACCGCCCCCAGCTTCCTCGCCCGGGAGTCGGGCCCGTCGGGGACGCGCACCGACCCCGGCGTCCCCGCCCGGGAGCCGCGCTCGTCGGGGACGCGCGCCCCCCACTCGTGGCCGCGCACCCACATGTCCATCGCGAGCAGCGCCAGGAAGCCGACGGCGCAGGCGGTCGCGGGCAGCCAGTCCAGCCCGGAGCCGTCCAGGAGCACCGGTACCGACACCAGTGCCAGCAGCAGGCCGCCGACCATGCCGGGACAGCGCGCCGTCACCGCGAGGAAGTCCGCGGCGCCCGTGAGGACCGCGAGGGCCAGCGCGATGACCAGCATGACCCCGGCGGAGGACGAGACCGGTGGCGCGCTGGCGTCGATGGTCTTCATGCCCTGCTCGAAGACCGTTACCAGATGTACCAGAACACGCTCCGTGGGCAGCAGCCCCAGGGGCGCCATGTGCCCGGCGAACAGCGGTGTGGCCAGGAGCGCCACCGCCAACGCCTGCAGGAACGGCACCGGGAGCACGTTCCATCCGCTCAACCGGTACAGCGCGGACACACCGGCCACCGCCACCATCATGACGAAGGCCGGGACCCACCACGTTCCGCCGCGTACGAGTGAATCCAGCAGGGGCAGCGCCATCAGCATGCAGGCCAGGGAGCCCAGGGGCATCAGTGCTCTCAACGCGGTCCCCTCCCGGGGGTGTGCGGACCGGCGTGCGCGGTCCTCGCGGTGGACGCCGCCGCGGGCCCGGTCGCGCGGCTCCACAGCGGTGGCAGTTCGGTGGCCGAGGACAGGACGATGACGCGCCAGCCGGCGGTGGCCAGCACGTCGTGGACCCCGGCCAGGGCGTCGCGGTCGGGCCAGGCGGCGTGTGCGCACAGCACGGCCACACGGATCCCGTTGCCGCCCGTCCGGGACAGTGCGGCGGCCTCCTCCGGGCCGACCGCGCCCAGCACCGCCACCACCAGGCTGGTGGTCCCGCGGGTGTTGGCCAGCATGCCGATCCCGCCGAGGAGCCCCGCGGCGTCGGAGGGCTCCGTGAGGGCCAGGCCGTCCAGGACGCCGGCCGCGGTCACGGTCTGCACCCCGCCCCGCTCGGTGTGGAGGCGCAGGTCGTGTCCGTCGCCGAGCAGGCTCACCGCCACGGAGGCGGCCACGCTCACCGCGGTCTCCAGGGAGCCCGAGGGGCCCGGGGCGCCGTGCGCGCGGCGCCGCGTGTCCAGCAGGACCGCGCTGTTCTCGCGCCAGTGCTGCTCGTCCCGGCGCACCATCAGCTCACCGTGCTTGGCGGTGGACCGCCAGTGCACCTTGCGCAGGTCGTCGCCGTACCGGTACTCGCGCGGAACCGGGTCCTGCTCCCCGACACCGCTCACCGAGCGGCGCGGCGAGTCGTCGCCCTTGGCGCCGTCGGCGGCGCCAAGCGTGCCCAGCGGGACGGTCGCCGGGGTCACGAGCAGGTGCGAGGGCGCGCCCAGACAGCGGCTGACCTGCACGCACCCCAGCGGATCGGTCACCCCGACCTGCAACGGGCCCACGGGGTAGCTGCCGCGTACGGCGGGACGTACCAGGTAGCTGACGTCGCGTACGGCGCGCGGGCCCAGGTAGCCCACCGTGTAGCGGGGCTCGGCGCCCAGCGGAACGGGCAGCGTGTCCGACAGCGACACCGAGGTCACCGGCCAGGCCGGCGAGGAGTTGCCCACGCGCACCTGGACCCGGGCGTCGTGCCCGGCCCGGACCCGGGTGGGGGTCATGGTACGGCTGTGTACGAGGCGCGAGGCGCCGCCCAGGACCGTCAGGGCCGACAGCGGCGGGACGGAGACCAGCAGTACGCCCACGCCCACGATCTCGCGCTGTCCCACGGCGAGTCCGGACACCAGGGCGACCAGGCCGAGGACGAGCATGCAGACGCCTCGTGCGGTGAGGGTTCGGTGCGGGCGCATGGACCCTCTCTTGGGGGCGGATGCGAACAGGGGACGAGGGGGCGGACGGCGGCGGGGGAGCGGGGGCTTACTGGGGGCCGGGGACCGGCAGGCGCGCGACCAGTTTGGCCACGATCTGCTCGGGGGAGAGGCGCTCCATCTGCGCCTCGGGCCCGGGCAGGAGGCGGTGCGCGAGGACCGGCACGGCCAGGGCCTGCACGTCGTCGGGGACGACGTAGTGACGCCCGTCCAGGGCGGCGTAGGCGCGGGCCGCCCGGACCAGGTGCAGCGTCGCGCGGGGAGAGGCGCCCAGGCGCAGCTCCGGGCTGGTCCGGGTGGCGTTGACCAGGTCCACCACGTAGCGGCGCATGCCCGGGGCCACGTGCACCGAGTGCACCCGGTCGGCGAGGTCGCGGATCTGGGCGGCGCTGGTGACGGGGGCCAGGTCGTCCAGCGGTGAGCGGGAACTGTGCGAGTCGATCATGTCGAGCTCGGCCTGGGGCGCCGGGTAGCCGACCGAGACGCGGGCCATGAACCGGTCGCGCTGGGCCTCGGGCAGGGCGTAGGTGCCCTCCATGTCGGCGGGGTTCTGGGTGGCCACCACCATGAACGGCCGTTCCAGGGCGCGGGTCTGGCCGTCGACGCTGACCTGCCGCTCGGCCATGCACTCCAGCAGGGCGGCCTGGGTCTTGGGCGAGGCCCGGTTGATCTCGTCGCCCAGCACGATGTTGGCGAACACCGGTCCGGGGTTGAACTCGAACTCGCGCCGGTCCTGGTGGTAGACGCTGACGCCGGTGATGTCGCTGGGCAGCAGGTCGGGGGTGAACTGGACGCGCTGCACGGAGCAGTCCACGGCCCGGCCCAGGGCCTTGGCCAGCATGGTCTTGCCGACGCCGGGGACGTCCTCGATGAGCAGGTGCCCCTCGGCGAGCAGGACCGTCAGCGCCAGGCGCAGCACCTCCGGCTTGCCCTCGATGACGGTCTCGATGGCGCCGCGGACGCGGTCGGCCACGGCGACGATCTCACCGACGTCCTCCTGGACGCCGCCCCCGTGACCGCCGTGGTGTGTGCCGAGTGACACCAGACCCCTCCCGCTTCCTATGGCTTCATGTGCCGGTCTTCGGAACCGAGGTTTGACAGTTTCCTCAGTTTTCCCTGGTCTTTCCCGACCCTGGCCGGGTGACCCAAGGGGAACCACCAGGATACGCACCAGGTGCCCGCGAGAGCACAGTATGAGCCAATCGGAGGCACTCCTCCCCGTATATGGGAGTCGAGGTGCTGGTCAGCGCACCGCCGGGTCGCGGGGCCTCACGAGTCCGTGGGACTCAACGCGTTCCCGGGCGGGGAGTGACGGGTGGTTCCGCCGCGAGGCGACACTCCACGGCCCCACCTTGCGCTCCACTCTCCCCCACCCCAGCATTCAATGCTGTGACCTGCGTATTTATCAATTCTTCGGGGTCCGAATCCCCATAGAAGCTGTTGACGGTGGGGAAGTGTGGAGTAAGGTGGGGCAACGTGGAGAGGGTGAATTCTCCGCTTCGAGGGAGAGGGAGGTGGAAGTGTGTTTCTCGGCACCCACACGCCCCGCCTCGACCAGAAGGGGCGGCTCTTTCTCCCCGCGAAGTACCGCGACGAGCTGTCGGGGGGTCTGGTGATCACCAAGGGCCAGGAACGCTGCCTCTACGTCTTTCCGACGGAGGAGTTCCGGCGCATCACCGACGCGCTCGCCAGCACCCCGGTCACCGCCAAGGCGGTGCGCGACTACAGCAGGGTCCTCTTCGCCAGCGCCTCGGACGAAAGCTGCGACAGGCAGGGCAGGGTCACCATTCCGGCCAAGCTGCGCGACTACGCGGGCCTGGACCGCGAGTGCGTCGTGATCGGTGCCAACACACGCCTGGAGATCTGGGACGCCGAGGCGTGGTCGCAGTACGAGGCCGAACAGGAGCCCGCTTTCGCGCAACTGTCGGAGGAGGTGCTGCCCGGGGTGCTGTGACCCCGGCGGATCCACCGCCGGTCCGACCAGCACACAGTCCACACCCTCCCAAGCCGGAGTCCGGCAACGGCCTCCGGACGCGGTCCCCACGAGCTGGCGCGACTTCCCCGGTGCCAGGTCGTGAACGCGGGTCCACCGGAAGGTGGACAATAGCGGCCGTGTCCGGGGGCCCGCCGGAGTCCGCCGGGCCACGCAGGGACACCGCGGAGCGCACCGACCACGGTGCGGCCGCGGCGACTCGGGGAAGACGGTGACAGCGTGGAGGAACAGCAGCGCATGGGGGACATCCGGCAGCACGGCCAGCCAGGGGGCGGCGCCCGCCCCGACGGGGAACAGGGCGAACAGGGCATCGAGGCGCGCGTCGCGGCGGCCCGCGCCGGACTCGACCCCCTGCACGTGCCCGTGATGCTCGACCGGATCGTCGAGCTGCTCGCCCCCGTCCTCAGCAGGCCCGGCGCCGTGTTCGTCGACGGCACCCTGGGCCTGGGCGGCCACTCCGAGGCCCTGCTCAAGGCGTGCCCCGAGATGCGCCTGGTCGGCGTCGACCGCGACACCACCGCCCTGGAGCGCAGCGCCGAACGCCTGGCCCCCTACGCCGACCGCACCCACTTCGTGCACGCGGTCTACTCCGACATCCCACGCGCCCTGGACGAGGCGGGCGCCGCCGAGGCCGACGCGGTCCTGCTCGACCTCGGGGTGTCCTCGCCGCAACTGGACGAGACCGACCGCGGTTTCGCCTACGCCCACGACGCGCCCCTGGACATGCGCATGGACCGCACCCAGTCCCTCACCGCGGCCGAGGTGGTCAACACCTACTCGTTCGCCCGGCTCACCCACGTCCTGCGCTCCTACGGCGAGGAGCGCTTCGCCTCGCGTGTGGCCAGGGCCATCGAACGCCGGCGCGCCCAGGCGCCCATCGACTCCACCCGCGAACTCGCCGAACTGGTGCGCGAGGCCATCCCCGCGGCCACACGCCGCACCGGGGGCCACCCCGCCAAGCGCGCCTTCCAGGGCCTGCGCATCGAGGTCAACGCCGAACTGTCCATCCTCGAACGCGCCCTGCCCGCCGCCGTAGCGCGCCTGGGCATGGGCGGGCGCGTCGCGGTGCTGTCGTACCACTCCCTGGAGGACAGGATGACCAAGAGGGCCCTGGCCGCGCTGTCCACCGACACCACCCCCGCCGACCTGCCCGTCCCCCTCCCCGACCGACAGCCCGAACTCCGGCTCCTCACCAGGGGGGCCGAACTCCCCCCGGACGAAGAGAAAGAACGCAATCCACGCGCCCAGTCGGCCCGCCTCCGGGCGGCCGAGCGGGTGCGGCCGCCGCGGCAGTAGGGAGAACAGATGAGCACGAGGACGGACACGCGCCGCGCACCCGCCCGCGGCAGGGGGACCACCGCGGGGACCACCGCACCCGCATCCCCCGCGCCCACCAGGCGCACCACCGCGCGCCCGACCGCGGAGCGCGCACGGGCGAGGGCGGGCGCCCAGGTACGGGCGCCGCGCATTCCCTTCGTCCTGCTCATCCTCTGCCTGCTCGGCGGTGCCCTGGTCAGCCTGCTCGTACTGCGCAGCGTCGTGGCCGAGGGGGCCTTCACCATCGCCAACCTCCAGGACCAGAACCAGCAGCTCTCCTACGAGGAGCAGCAACTGCGCAGCACCGTCGCCCACATGGAGACCTCCGAGCGCATCTCCGAGGAGGCCGAGGCCATGGGCATGGAGCAGGGCGATGCCCCGCTCTTCCTCGACCCCGAGCGCGGTGAGATCGCCGGGAGTGCCGGGAGCGGTGAGTGAGCGCGCCCAGGGACCGACGCCCCCGAGACCCCCGCAGACCCGGAGCGACCAGCCGCTCGGGCTCCCGGCCCAGTAAGCGGCCCCAGCGCGAGCCGCGGCGCCCCGACGGCGGTGTGCGCCCCAGCCCCTCTGCGGGCTCCCGGGGACGGGCGCCGCGCGAGGCGCGCGGAGGCGAGCGCGCCCGCCGCCGGCCGGCGTCCCCGCCTCCGCCCCCGCCGCTGCTGCGCCGCACCTTCCGCCGGGGCGAGCCGCTCGGGCGCATCAAGGTCGGCGGGGTACTGGTCCTGGTGATCCTGCTGCTCTTCGCGGGCCGCCTGGTGCAGATCCAGGTCGTGGACGCCGAGCACTACGCCGAGGCGGCCTCCAACACGCGCCTGCGGACCATCGACATCCCCACCCTGCGCGGCCAGATCACCGACGCGGACGGCAACCCGTTCGCGCTGTCGCTGGAGGTGCGCACGGTCTTCGTCGACCCCGGGGTGGTCGACGGGGACCAGCGCGCCCAGCTCATCGACGAGCTCGCCACCCGCTTCGACCTGGAGAGGGGCGAGGTCGCCGAGAAGGTGGACGCCGATCCCAGCCGCTACGAGGTGATCGCCCGCGACGTCCTGCCCGAGGACTGGGAGGAACTAGAGGAACTGGGCCTGGCCGGGGTGGGTTCGAAGGTCTCCTACAACCGCGTCTACCCCGAGGAGACCGGCGCCGCCGACCTGGTCGGCTTCGTCGGTGACGACGGCCACGGCCTGGAGGGGCTGGAGGGCTACCTCGACGACACCCTGGCAGGGGAGTCGGGCAAGCGCCGGGTCGAGGTGAGCCTGAACGGCACACAGATCCCCATGGCGGGCGGCCTGGTCCAGGAGCCCGAGCCCGGCCAGGACGTGCGGCTGACCCTGGACCAGGAGATCCAGTGGTACGCCGCGCAGACCCTCGCCGACAGGGTGGAGGAACTGGACGCCGAAGGGGGCAGCGTCATCGTGGAACGGGTCGGCACCGGCGAGGTCCTCGCCATGGCCGACTACCCGACCTACTCCCCGAACGACATCTCCACCAGCGGCGCGGAGGAGTGGCTCAACGGCGCGGTGTCGGAGACCTTCGAGCCGGGCAGCACCAACAAGGTCATCACCCTGGGCGCCGCGCTGGAGGAGGGGATCACCACCCCCGAGACGGTGTACACCGTGCCCTACAGCATCAAGTACCAGGATCAGACCTTCCGCAACTCCACCAACCACGGCACCCAGCGACTCACGGTCAACGGCATCATGGCCCAGTCCAGCAACGTCGGCACCATCAAGATCGCCGACCAGGTGGGCGCCGAGGTCCTGCACTCCTACATGGAGGACTTCGGCCTCGGCCAGCCGACCGGACTGCAGCTGCCCGGGGAGAACGAGGGCATACTCACCGACCCCGAGGACTGGTGGGGCACCCAGCTGCCGTCGGTCTCCATCGGCCACGGCCTGTCGGTGAACGCCGCGCAGCTGGCGTCGGTGTACTCCACCATCGCCAACGGCGGCGTGCGGGTGGACCCCCGGGTGGTCGCGGGGACCGTGGACCCCGACGGGGAGTTCGCCCCGGCGAAGGAGCCCGACCGGCGGCGCGTGGTCAGCGAGGAGACCGCCGAGCAGCTCGCGCTGATGCTGGAGGCGGTCACCAGCGACGAGGGCACCGCGCCGGAGGCCCGCATCGACGGGTACCGGGTCGCGGGGAAGACCGGTACCGCCAACCGGATCAACCCGGAGACGGGGAGTTACGAGGGCGGCGGCTACACGGCCACCTTCGCCGGTTTCGCGCCCGCCGACGACCCGCAGGTCGTGGTCCAGGTGGTCCTGCACAACCCGAAGGAGACCTACTACGGCGGCCAGGCCGCCGGGCCGGTGTTCAACGACATCATGTCCTTCGCCCTGAAGTCGCTGAAGGTCCCCCCGACGGAGACGGACCCGCCCGCCATCCGCCTGTTCGAGAACGCGCCCTAGCGTGGCGGACGCCGGGACGCCGGGACGCCGCCCCGCCCGGAGCGGAACCTCCCGCGTCACCCCCGCGGCGTTCACGGCCCCGGGTGTGCTGCTCGGTGGACTCGGTGCTGTGCCACCGCACAGCGAGGGCACCGCAGGGGCCGAGGGTTCCCGTACCCGCGGCGTCCGAGCACGAGGTGAAGCGCAGCGGAGCCTCAAGGACGACACAGCGGGGGCGCCGACGGGGCTGCCGGAGGTTCCGCAGGTGCGTCCGTGAGGTACGAGCGGGTGCACCGTAGGGGCTGAAGGTTTCCGTGCCTGCGGTGTCCGAGCACGGGGCGAGGCGCGGCGGAGCCTCAGGGAAACACGGCCCTAGCCGACGGCGCGGTCCAGGTGGTCGCGCACGGAGCGGATGTGCTCGGGGCCGGTGCGGCAGCACCCGCCCACGAGCACGGCCCCGGCCGCGTACCAGTCCACGGCGGCCCTGCCGAACTCCTCGGGCTCGCTCGTACCCGTCCAGCGCCGGTGCGCCGCGTCCCAGACCTCGCCCGAGTTGGGGTAGGCCACCGCGGGGACGCCGGCCCCGGCGACGGCGCGCACCAGCGACGGGACGTGCCGGGGAGCGGTGCAGTTGACACCCACCGCCACCAGGCGCCCGGCGGCGTGCAGCGGGGCGAGCTCGGCGACGGCCTCGCGCAGGGGGGTGCCGTCGTTGACGCGCTCGCCGTCCCGGCAGGAGAAGCTGATCCACGCGCGGGCGCCGGGGGACTCCTCCAGCAGCCGGGCCAGGGCCCGTGCCTCGGGCACCGAGGGGACGGTCTCGCAGGCGATCAGGTCCGCCCCGGCGTCGGCGAGCACCCGCCACCGCTCCCGGTGCCAGGAGTACAGGCCGTCCTCGTCCAGGTCGTAGTCGCCGGTGTACTCCGAACCGTCCGCCAGCGCCGCGCCGTAGGGGCCCACCCCGGCTGCGACCAGGCCGCGGCCGAAGGCGTCGCGCTCGGCCCGCGCCAGCTCCACCGACCGGGCGACCAGCGCGCGGGCCTCCGCCTCGCCGACGCCCCGGGCGGTGAACGCCGGAACGCTCGCCTGGTACCCGGCGGCGATCGCCACGTCCGCGCCCGCCTCGAAGTAGTCGCGGTGCGCCCGGCGGACCAGCTCGGGCGCCTCGGCCAGCAGCCGCGCCGACCAGAGCCCGCCGCCCAGGTCGCAGCCGTAGGACTCCAGGCGGGTCGCCAGCCCGCCGTCGAGCACCAGCGGACGCCCGCCGGAAGCGGTTCCGGGCATGTCGAACCTCCACGCACGAGGATCCCTCCAGCTTAGGCCGGGCGTGCGCTCCGCGGCCCCGGCGGTCCCGTGCCCGCGGGCCTTCCGAGGCACCCCCGCGCCAGGGCCCCGGCCGGGGAAGCAGGTGCGCGAGGGGAGCGGTCCGTCCACAGGACACCGGACGGCCATCGACGCGTTCGGCGCGGCACACGTAACCTGGGCCGAACACCCGGTTCGGGAAACTCCGGCTGACGCAGCGTGGAAATTACCGACCGGTCGTCCGCAGCGGTTAACCTCCACACGTGCCACCGGTAATGCGACCTGAACACACGCCACTTCGTCCCCTGTCCGCCCTCGCAGCGCTGCTCGGGCCGGACTCCACCCTCCTGCGCCCGGACCTCGGCGCGGACCGACCCCCCGAGGTGCCCGACAGGGAGGTACACGTAAGGGGCATCACCCACGACTCCCGGAAGGTGGGCCCCGGCGACCTGTACGCCGCGCTGCCCGGGACCCGCGCCCACGGCGCCGACTTCGCCGCGCACGCGGCCGGGGCGGGCGCCTCCGCGATCCTCACCGACCCGGCCGGGGCGGAGAGGGCCGCCGCCACCGGGCTGCCCGTGATCGTGGTCCCCGACGCACGCGCCGCACTGGGCCGGGCGGCCTCCTGGATCTTCAAGGACCCCGCCCAGGACCTGCTGCTGATCGGCACCACCGGTACCAGCGGCAAGACCACCGTCACCTACCTGGTCGAGTCCGGTCTGCGCCGCGCCGGGATGCACACCGGCCTGGTCGGCACCGTGGAGATGCGCGTGGGCGACGAGCGCGTCGTGTCCTCGCTCACCACCCCCGAGGCCACCGACCTGCACGGCCTGTTCGCCCTCATGCGCGAACGGGGCGTCACCGCCGCGGCCATGGAGGTCTCCAGCCACGCCCTGGCGCTGGGCCGGGTCGGCGGTACGCGCTACGACGTCGCGGTCTTCACCAACCTGTCGCAGGACCACCTGGACTTCCACTCCGACCTGCGCGACTACTTCGACGCCAAGGCCCGCCTGTTCACCCCCGAGTACTGCGACATCGCGGTGGTCAACGCCGACGACCGGTTCGGCCGGGCCCTCGTGGACATGGTGGAGGCCGACGGCAGCGTCCCCGTCACCACCTTCTCCGTGGAGGGCCACACCGACGCCGACCCCGCCACCGCCATGGAGGCCGACTGGCAGGCCGTGGACGTGCGTCTGGGCGCCACCGGCAGCGCCTTCCGCATCGTCGGCCCCGGCGGCATGGAGGCGGACGCCTCCGTCTCCCTGCCCGGCCCCTTCAACGTGTCCAACGCGATGGCCGCCATCGTCGGACTGGTCGAGGCCGGACTGCCGCTGGAGACCGCGATCGCCGGGGTGGCCGACGCGCCGGGCGTACCCGGCCGAATGGAGCCGGTCGTGGCGCGCGACGTCTCCCACGCCTTCCAGGACTTCACCGCGCTCGTCGACTACTCCCACAAGCCCGGGGCCATCGAGGCGGTCCTGACCGCCCTGCGCGCCACCACCGAGGGCGCCGTGACCATGGTGGTCGGCTGCGGCGGTGACCGCGACCGCGCCAAACGCCCGCTCATGGGCGAGGCCGCCGCGCGCCTGGCCGACCAGCTCATCATCACCAACGACAACCCGCGCACCGAGGACCCCCTCACCATCGCCACGTCGATGCTGGAGGGGGTCGCCAAGGTCCCCGAGGACCAGCGGGCCCGCGTCACGGTGGAGTTCGACCGCACCGAGGCCATCCGCCTGGCCGTCGAGCGCACCCAGCCGGGCGACGTGGTGGTCGTCGCGGGCAAGGGCCACGAGACCGGCCAGTACGTCAAGGGCGAGATCCTGCCCTTCGACGACCGCGAGGTGCTGCGCTCGATGATCGAGGAGCACCTCGGGATGAGCGCCCGCGAGCGGTTGGGAGTAGCCCTCCAGGACGTCCACCGGGTGCCTGACGAGGGATAACACGCCAGAGGCCACTGGTCGGAGCAGCCGGGAGGAGGGGGCGCGGGCACGGCCCGCGCCCCCTCCTCGCGCCGGTCCCCGGGCGTTCGCGACACGGCGCCGGGGAACCGAACGGTTACGAAGCGGAGCATATTGCTGCACACAGGCCCTGGAGGGACCCCGGACTCCCCAATATGTTCTAAGGTAGGTCCGGCAATCGCAGCCCGACACGTGCCGCCCACGGTGGCGCCCATGACGCGGCCTATGCCGACACCGTGGTGAGGCCCGGCGCGGCAGCGCACGGCTTCCGCGGTGCCATCCCCTGACCTGACTCCGGCCGGGTGGCCAGCCGCCCCTGTGGCGCCGTGGACCGGGCCTGACATGAGGAGTGGATTTGATCGCGCTCACGCTCGATCGGATCGCTGAGATCACCCAAACCGCCATAGGCGGATCAGCGCGCCCCGACGCCGTCGTCGACGGCCCCGTCGTCATCGATTCGCGGCAGGCAGCGCCCCGCGCGCTCTTCGCCGCCCTGGGCGGTGAGCACGTCGACGGGCACGACTTCGCCGCCTCCGCGGTCGAGGCCGGAGCGGTGGCCGCACTGGTCTCCCGCCCCGTCGACGCACCGCACCTCCTGGCTCAGGGAGGAGACGACGGGGTGGTCGAGGCACTGGCCCGGCTCGCCCGGTACACGGCCCTGGAACTCAGCGATCCCCGGCGCGGAGCGGAGCGGACCGAGATCGTCGCGGTCACAGGCTCCTCCGGCAAGACCACCACCAAGGACCTCATCGCGCAGGTCGTGGGCCGCGCGGGTCCGACCATCGCCCCGGCCGGCTCGTTCAACAACGAGATCGGCCACCCCCTCACCGTGCTCCGCGCCGACACCGGCACCCGGCACCTGGTCCTGGAGGTCGCCGCACGGGGCATCGGGCACATCGCCCACCTGTGCCGCGTGGCCCCGCCCCGGATCGGTGTGGTCCTCAACGTCGGCAGTGCCCACATGGGCGAGTTCGGCGACCGGGACACCATCGCCAAGGCCAAGGGCGAACTGGTCGAGTCGCTTCCCCCCGGCTCCGACGGCAGGGGCTCCGGAGGAGTCGCCGTCCTCAACGCCGACGACCCGAGGGTGAACGCGATGGCCTCGCGGACCCGGGCGCGCGTGGTCACCTACGGCCTGGCGGAGGAAGCGCACGTACGCGCCACCGACGTGGTCCTGGGAGACTCCGGCGCCCCCTCCTTCACCCTCCACCTGGGCGGGAGGCAGGCCCGGGTGGACCTGTCGCTCGTGGGCGCCCACCAGGTCTCCAACGCGCTGGCCGCCGCGGCGGTCGCCGACGAACTCGGTATGGACGTCGCCGATGTGGCCGAGGCGCTCGCCGCGGCCACCCCGGCCAGCCGGTGGCGCATGGAGGTCACCGAGCACGAGGGCGCCACACTCGTCAACGACGCCTACAACGCCAACCCCGAGTCCATGCGCGCGGCGCTGGCGACTCTGGGAGCGCTCGCCCGGGACCGCCGCTCGATCGCCGTCCTCGCCCACATGGCCGAGCTCGGCGAGGACGGGCACGTCGAGCACGAGAGGATCGGTGAGCTGGCCGCCCGCACGGGCGTGGCCCACCTGATCGTGGTCGGGGAGGCGGCCGAGGGCATCGCCTCCGGTGCCGAGAGCGCCGCCCGGCAGGGGCTGTGGCAGGGAGAGAGCGTTCGCGTGGCGGACGCTCCGGAGGCCGCAGCGGCGCTGCGCGAACGGTTGCGCACAGGAGACGTCGTCATTGTGAAGGGATCGCGCGTGGCAGCTCTCGAAAAGGTCATCGACATCATCACCGAAGGTGATGTCCAGTGATCGGCATCTCCATCGCGTCAGCGCTGGCGCTGATCGTCTCCATGGCGCTGATGCCGCCACTGATCAAGCTTCTGTACAGGTTCAAGTTCGGCCAGGAGGTACGCGACGACGGACCCGAGGGACACAAGACCAAGCAGGGCACGCCCACGATGGGCGGCGTCGTCGTCATCCTCGGCGCTGTGGTGGGCTACTTCGGCTCCCACCTGGTGCTGTGGCTGGTGCAGCCCTCCTCCACGGGGCCCACCGCCTCCGGCCTGCTGGTGATGTTCCTGTTCGTCGGCATGGGCTGTGTCGGCTTCCTCGACGACTTCATCAAGATCTACAAGCGCCGCAGCCTGGGCCTGCGCAGCGGCGCCAAGATGGTCGGCCAGGCCGTCGTCGGCGTGGGCTTCGCCTACGGCGTCACCCAGTTCCCCAACGGGTACGGTTACACCCCCGCGGCCCCCAGCCTCTCCTTCCTCCGCGACTTCGGCCCCCCGATGATGATCGGCCTGTTCATCCTCTGGGCGCTGTTCCTCATCGTCGGCTTCTCCAACGCGGTCAACCTCACCGACGGCCTCGACGGACTGGCCACCGGCGCGACCATCCTCTCCCTGTGCGCCTACGTCATCATCGGCAACTGGCAGCTGCGCCAGTCCTGCGTGTCCTACCTGTCGGACAGTTGCTACACGGTCCGAGACCCCCTGGACCTGGCCGTGGTGGCCGCCGCCGTGCTCGGCGCCTGCATCGCCTTCCTGTGGTTCAACGCCCCGCCCGCCAAGATCTTCATGGGCGACACCGGCTCCCTGGCGCTGGGCGGCCTGATCGTGGGCCTGGCCATCACCACCCGCACCCAGCTCCTGCTGCTGCTCATCGGCGGACTGTTCGTCATCATCACCATGTCGGTGATGATCCAGATCACCTCCTTCCGCCTCACCGGCAAGCGCGTGTTCCGCATGGCGCCGCTGCAGCACCACTTCGAGCTCAGGGGCTGGGCCGAACCCACCATCGTGATCCGGTTCTGGATCATCCAGGGCCTGTTCGTGGCGATCGCCATCGGGCTCTTCTACCTGGAATGGATGCCGAGGTAGGCATGTCGAACCACGCTGCCGACACACCGAACGACCCGGCCCCCGGCTCGGACGAGCTGGAGGGGCGGCTGGTCTGCGTCGCCGGTCTGGGGGTGTCCGGACCCCCGGTGGCCAGGGCGCTCCTGGCCCGGGGGGCCCGCGTGACCGTCGTCGACGGCCGCGACGACGACACCGTCCGCCCCGTCGCGGACGCGCTGAGGGAGGCCGGCGCCGAGGTGGTCCTGGGCGGGACCCCGCTGCCCGAGGGCTGCGACCTGGTCGTCACCTCGCCGGGCTGGCGCCCGGACTCCCCGCTGCTGGTCCGGGCCGCCGAGGCCGGGATCGAGGTCATCGGGGACGTCGAGCTCGCCTGGCGGCTCAAGCCCGCCGACCAGGTGTGGCTGGCCGTCACCGGCACCAACGGCAAGACCACCACCGTGCGGATGCTGGAGGCCATGCTCCGCGCCGACGGCCGCGACGCCCTGGCCGTCGGCAACGTCGGCACCCCCGTCATCGACGCCGTGCTGCCCGGCGCCGACGGCCGCGTCCACGACGTCCTGGCCGTGGAACTGTCCAGCTTCCAGCTGCACTGGTCCTCCAGCGTGCGCCCGCACGCCGCCACCGTGCTCAACATCGCCTCCGACCACCTGGACTGGCACGGTGGGATCGACCCCTACGCCCGGGCCAAGGGACGGGTGTTCGCGCCCGGCACCATCCGGGTGGCCAACACCGCCGACGCCTGGTCCACGCGCCTGGCCGAGGAGGAGGGCGACCCGCACACGCCCCTGGTGGGCTTTCGCCTGGACACCCCCCGCGCGGGCGAGGTCGGTGTGGTCGAGGACCTGTTGGTGGACCGCGCCTTCGTCGACGAGCCGCACAGCGGCGCCGAGGAGCTGGCCACGCTCGCCGACGTGCGCCCGGCCGCTCCGCACAACGTCGCCAACGCCCTGGCCGCCGCCGCGCTGGCCCGGTCGGTGGGCGTGGCGCCCGCGTCGGTCCGGGCGGGGCTGGCCGCCTTCGAACCGGAGCCGCACCGCATCGCGTTCGTGGCGACGGCGGGGGGAGTCGACTACGTCGACGACTCCAAGGCCACCAACCCGCACGCCGCCGCCGCGTCGCTGGGCGCCTACCCCTCCGTGGTCTGGATCGCGGGCGGCCTGCTCAAGGGGGCCGAGGTCGACGAGCTGGTGGCGGCGGCCGCCGACCGGCTGCGCGGGGCCGTGCTCATCGGCGCCGACCGCGCCCGTCTGCGCGAGGCCCTGGCCGAACACGCGCCCGAGGTGCCCGTGACTGAGGTCGAGGGACCCGCCGCCGACGCCCCCGAGGGCCACACCGTCATGGACGCGGTGGTCGCCGCCGCCGCCTCCCTGGCGAAGGAGGGGGACACCGTGCTGCTGGCACCGGCGGCCGCCTCCATGGACATGTTCACCAACTATCCCGAGCGGGGGCGCCTCTTCGCCGAGGCCGTCAGCCGACTGCTCTGAGTGGCGAAGGCCCGCCCGTGCGTGACAGAACACGCGCGGGCGGGCCGCGCCGTGCCCTCCAACACCCTCCCGGCGGCCAAAGATGGCCAACACGCGGAGAATGTCCACGGTTCCCTACCCGCCCGTACGCCAGTATTGAGGCGCTAGTGGTGCGGAGGGTGTGGATGGCGACGACGGCGGTTCCCCGGGCGGCCCGGCCCAAGAGGCGCGCGGCGACAACGGGACGTGTGGCGACGAACGGGCGCGAGCGCGCCCTGTGGCGTGAGTGGGCGCGGTCCCTGGACCGGCCGCTCACCTCCTACTACCTGATCCTGGGCACCGGGGTGCTGCTCATCGCCCTGGGCCTGGTCATGGTGCTCTCGTCCACGATGGTCAACTCCATCGCCGAGACCGGCTCGGCCTTCTCCATGTTCCAGAAGCAGATGGTCTCGGCCGCCATTGGCCTGCCCCTGATGTTCCTGGCCTCCCACATGCCCCAGCGGCTCTTCCGGAAGGTCGGCCACCCGGCGATGATCGTGGCGGCGGCGCTGCTGCTGCTCACCATCATCCAGGGCGTGGAGGTCAACGGCGCCACCCGCTGGCTGAACATCGGCGGCCTGATCGTGCAGCCCTCCGAACCCGCCAAGCTGGCCTTCGCCCTGTGGGGCGCCAACATCCTGGCCCGCAAGGACGAGCTGCGCGAGCTCACCGAGTGGCGGCACCTGCTCATTCCACTGCTGCCCGGCTGCGGCATGCTGGTCCTGCTGGTGATGCTGGGTTCCAACCTGTCCACGGCCCTGGTGTTCCTGGTCACCTTCCTGGGGCTGCTGTGGGTGGTCGGCGCTCCGGGCAGGCTCTTCGTGGCCATGTTCGGCCTGGTCCTGGGCCTGGCCGTCATCGCCATCGCCATCGAGCCCTACCGCATGGCACGCGTCACCAGCTTCCTGGACCCGGGCGCCGACCCCATGGACTCGGGGATGCAGGCCCTGCACGGGCTCTACGCGCTCGGCACCGGCGGGATCTTCGGGCTGGGCATCGGCGCCAGCCGCGAGAAGTGGGGCTTCCTGCCCTTCGCCGAGTCCGACTTCGTCTTCGCCATCATCGGTGAGGAGTTCGGCCTGATCGGCACCCTGCTCGTGCTCACCCTGTTCGGCATGCTGTGCTACGCCGGACTGCGCGTGGCCTTCCGCGTCAAGGAGCCCTTCCCGCGGCTCGCCGCCTTCGCCATCGTCACGTGGATCCTGGGCCAGGCCATGATCAACGTGGGCGCCGTCATCGGGGTGCTGCCCGTCACCGGCGTCCCGCTGCCCCTGGTCTCCTACGGGGGCTCGTCGCTGGTCTCCACCATGGTGGCCCTCGGCGTGCTCCTGGCGCTGGCCAAGACCGAGCCCCAGGCGAGGAAGACCCTGGAGGCCCGAGGTCCCAGCCGGGTACAAAGGGCTCTAAGCTGGCTGGGCCTGGAGAATGCCGCTGCCTCGGTGAACAACCGCGGCGCCGCGCCCTCCGGGCGCGCCACCACGACACGCGGCCCGCGCACGGCGGAGCCCCGCGGTGGCGGGACAACGGCCAAGCACAGGAGCGGACCGGTCCCTGCTGGTGACCGGCCAAGGAGGAATCGGCGACGATGAGGGTAGCCCTCGCCGGAGGCGGCACGGCCGGGCATATCGAGCCCGCACTCTCCCTTGCGGACGCGCTGCGGCGCATCGACCCCAGTACGGAGATCCTCTGCCTGGGCACCGAGCGGGGCCTGGAGACCCGCCTGGTGCCCATGCGCGGCTACGAGCTGGGCCTGATCCCGGCCGTTCCCCTGCCGCGCAGACTCACCCCCAAGCTGCTCACCGTTCCGGGCAAGCTCGCGGGCGCGCTCAGCGCGGCGGGCGAGCAGCTGGACCGGTTGCAGGCCGACGTCATCGTCGGCTTCGGCGGCTACGTGGCCACCCCCGGCTACCTGGCCGCGCGGCGCAGGCGCATCCCCATCGTCGTGCACGAGGCCAACCCCCTGCCGGGGCTGGCCAACCGGCTGGGCGCGCGCCTGACCCCGCACGTGTACACCGGGCACCCCCACACCCAGATCCGCAACGGCCGCTTCGTCGGCATCCCCCTGCGCCAGCAGATCACCACGCTCGACCGCCTGGCCATGGGGGACAAGGCGCGCGCCTACTTCGGCCTGCGCCACGACCTGCCCACCCTGCTGATCTTCGGCGGGTCCCAGGGTGCCCAGCGCATCAACGAGACCGCGTTCGCCGCCCGCGACGCCTTCCGCGACAGCGGTGTGCAGGTCCTGCACGTCGTCGGCCCCAAGAACGCCGAGGAACCCCAGGACCTCACCCAGGAGGGCATCCCCTACGTCGCCGTGCCCTACGTGGACCGCATGGACATGGCCTACGCCGCCGCCGACATGGCCATGTGCCGCTCCGGCGCGATGACCTGTTCGGAGCTGACCGCCGTCGGCCTGCCCGGCGCCTTCGTGCCCCTGGCCATCGGCAACGGCGAGCAGGCCCTGAACGCCGAGCCCATCGTCCAGGCGGGCGGCGGCCTGATGGTCGACAACGCCGACGTCTCCGTCGAGTGGATCACGCGGCAGCTCATCCCGGTGCTCACCGACACCGACCGGGTCGTGGCCATGTCCGAGGCGGCCGCCCGGATGGGCCGCCGCGACGCCGACATGGAACTGGCCCGCGAGGTCATGGCCATCGCTCGCGGCGACAAGCCCACCCCCGACCTGCCGCTGCCCGACGACGACGGCGAAGAGGTCCTCTACGACGACGGGAAGGACACCCGATGAGCCTGGTGCGGCCGACCGAGCCGATTCCCGTGGACAAGCTGGGGCGTACCCACTTCATCGGGCTGGGCGGTGCGGGTATGTCCGGCATCGCCCGTGTACTGCTGCAGTCCGGGGTTGAGGTCTCCGGCAGCGACGCCCGCGACAGCGACACCCTGCGCGAGCTGGAGGAGATGGGCGCCGACGTCCACGTGGGACACGCCGCCGAGAACCTCGGCACGGCCGAGACCCTCGTGGTCTCCTCCGCCATCCGCGAGGACAACCCCGAGCTGGCCGAGGCGCACCGCCGGGGCCTGCGTGTGCTGCCCCGGGCCGCCGCCCTGGGCGCGCTGCTGCTGGGCCGCGAGGGCATCGCCGTCTCCGGCACCCACGGCAAGACCACCACCACCTCCATGGTCACGGTCGTGCTCCAGCACCTGGGGGTCGACCCCGGCTACGTGATCGGCGGCAAGCTGGTCACCACCGGCCTGGGCGCCGACGCCGGCATGGGCGAGGTCATCGCGGTGGAGGCCGACGAGAGCGACGGCTCCTTCCTCATGCTCTCCCCGAAGATCGCCGTGGTCACCAACGTCGAGGCCGACCACCTGGACAACTACAGCGGCATCGAGGAGATCCACGCCAACTTCGCCTCGTTCGTCGACCGCGTCGAGCGCACCCTGATCGTGGGGGTCGACGACCCGGGCGCCCGGCAGGTGGCCGAGCTGGCCCGTGAGCGCGGGAAGAAGGTGCTCACCTACGGCGAGGCCGAGGACGCCGACTACCGGATCACCCGGGTGCTCGCACGCGGCTTCACCACCGAGTTCACCGTCCAGACCGCGGACGGCGACCCCGTGGACGGCCACATCGCCGTGCCGGGCCGCCACAACGTGCTCAACGCGGCCGCGGCCGTCGCCGTCGCCGACGAGATGGGCCACGACCTGGACGTGGCGGTGGAGGGCATCGCCGACTTCGCCGGCGCCGCCCGACGCTTCGAGCTCAAGGGCGAGGCGGGGGGCGTGGTCGTCTACGACAGCTACGCCCACCACCCCACCGAGATCGAGGCCGACCTGCACGCCACCAGGGCCGTGCTGGCGTCCTTCGCCGAGGAGGCCGAGGCGGCCGGTGAGATCGGTGAGGAGCGCCCCGGGGGACGGATCGTCGCCCTGTTCCAGCCGCACCTGTACAGCCGCACCCGCATCTTCGCCGAGGAGTTCGCCGCGGCGCTGAGCCTGGCCGACGAGGTCGTGGTCATGGAGGTCTACGCCGCGAGGGAGGACCCCGAACCCGGGGTCACCGGCGAGCTGATCACCTCGCGTGTGGACCACGACCGCGTGTGGTACGTGCCCGGCAGGGACGAGGTCGTGCGCAGGGTGGCCGAACTGGTCCGACCCGGCGACATCGTGCTCACCATGGGCGCGGGCGACGTCACCGAGCTGGGTCCGCGCATCGTGGACGCCGTCGCCGGGGCGGCCGACGACGCCCGGGGCTGACCGCGGGGCCGTGCCGCCCGCCTGCGCACGGGGACCGGGGACCGAGGCCCCGTCCGCACGTCGGGCCGTCCCCGGCCGGTACGGGGCGGGCACGGACCGGGACGAGCACACAGTGGGGAGGCACAGGTGGACGCCGAGCGGGACGAGACCGCCGTGGAGGCCGGGCCGCGCGGGAGGTCCGACCCGTGGAAGGTCACCTTCGTGGCGCTGCTGGTGGTCGCCCTGGTCTGCGTGGTCACCTGGATCCTGCTCGGCTCCCGGCTGCTCGTGGTCCGCGACATCACGGTCACCGGAGTGGAACGGGTCCCGAAGGAGGAGGTGGTCGCGGCCTTGGACGTGGCCACCGGCACACCCCTGCTCCGGGTCGACCTCGACCGGAGCGGCGAGCGCGCCGAGTCCCTGCTCCTGGTGGAGTCGGCCACGGTCGAACGCGGCTGGCCCGCCACCCTGGAGGTCGAGGTGGTCGAGCGCCGGCCCCTGCTGGCCGTCCAGGTGGGGGAGGAGTACCGGCTCGTGGACGGTGACGGTGTGCGCATCGAGGACTCCGGGAACCGTCCCGACGCCTACCCGCTGGTCCGGGTCACCGGGGAGATCGAGGGCAACGGGGGCGTCCGCGCGGCCGCGGACATCGTCGAACAGGCTCCGGACTCCCTCATCACCCGGATCCGGCTCATCGACGCCACCGAGTCCGACGCGATCGCCGTCGAGCTCACCGACGGCTCCCTCGTCGAGTGGGGCTCGTCGGAGGGCACGGCCGACAAGAGTGCCATCCTGAAGGTGCTCATGAGAGAGCACCCGCCCCAGGAGGGGCGTGTGTACGACGTGGCGACCCCCGATCTGGCCATCGTCAGGTGAAGCGGTCTTCAGGACCTGGAAAAGGAGAGGACGCCGCGGGCGGAACCGTTCACCGTCCGGCACGGGTGCCTCCGGGACACGTGTGGCCAGGTCCGGGACGGTACGCGCGGACATTCCAGACGCGACGCGCCGAGGCAGCACATCGCTTCCCCGTGTCGTGCGACGTTAGGCTGAACCCGTCACCGGTTGCCCGTGGTCGGCGGTCCGCTTACTGTCGGGAAGCACAACCAACGTCAACAAAGCAGCAAAACACGCTTTTCGGGTACGCAGGAACCGTTCCATCCCGTTTCACGGCGGACCACACCGGTCCCGCCGGGCAGACGGAAGACGGAAGACGGAACCGGCGGCCCGGGGTCTCCCGACCACGGCGTTGCACACGCCCCGTCGGAGAACCCGAAACGCACACTGTAGAACCGGATGCCGGTCCGGCGGCGTACCCGGTGGCACACAGCCACCGGTTGCGGAGGCGGAGCGGCGTATGCGAGCGGAAAGGCCCCTCGTCGTGGCAGCACCGCAGAACTACCTCGCGGTCATCAAAGTCGTCGGCATCGGCGGCGGCGGTGTCAACGCCGTCAACCGAATGATCGAAGAGGGGCTCAAAGGCGTCGAGTTCATCGCCATCAATACCGACGCCCAGGCGCTGTTGATGAGCGACGCCGACGTCAAACTCGACGTCGGCCGTGAACTCACCCGCGGCCTGGGAGCCGGAGCCAACCCCGACGTCGGCCGCAGGGCCGCCGAGGACCACCGGGAGGAGATCGAGGAGGTCCTCAAGGGGGCCGACATGGTCTTCGTGACCGCCGGTGAGGGCGGTGGCACGGGCACCGGCGGCGCCCCGGTCGTGGCCAACATCGCCCGTTCCCTGGGCGCCCTCACCATCGGTGTGGTCACCCGCCCCTTCGGCTTCGAGGGCAAGCGGCGCGCGACCCAGGCCGAGTCGGGGATAGCGATGCTCCGCGAGGAGGTCGACACGCTCATCGTGATTCCCAACGACCGGCTGCTGTCCATCTCCGACCGCCAGGTCAGCGTGTTGGACGCCTTCAAGGCCGCCGACCAGGTCCTGCTCTCCGGTGTGCAGGGCATCACCGACCTGATCACCACACCGGGACTGATCAACCTGGACTTCGCCGACGTCAAGTCGGTCATGTCGGGGGCGGGGTCGGCACTCATGGGCATCGGTTCCGCACGCGGGGACGACCGGGCGGTCGCGGCGGCGGAGATGGCGATCTCCTCACCACTCCTGGAAGCGAGTATCGACGGTGCCCACGGTGTGCTGCTGTCCATCCAGGGCGGCTCCGACCTGGGACTGTTCGAGATCAACGAGGCGGCACAGCTCGTCGCGAACTCGGCGGCCCCCGAGGCCAACATCATCTTCGGCGCCGTCATCGACGACGCCCTGGGCGACGAGGTCCGGGTCACCGTCATAGCGGCCGGTTTCGACGAGCCGGAGATCACGGGACCGGTGGTGAGGGAGCGCCGTCCGGTGGACCCTCCTGAGGCCGTCGTCCCCAAGGCAGGCATCACGTTCGCCAAGGAGGAGTCGTCCGCTCCGGCGGCGCCCGCCGAGGCGGGCGCGAGCGGGACGTCGGCCACCAGCATGCCGTGGATCACGCAGAACCGTTCGGCCGAGTCCGCCCCGGAGGCGGCCCGTCCGCAGACACCGCCGGTCCAGCAGCAGGCCCAGCCGCAGCAGGCCCAGCAGCCCGTGCAGCAGCCGGTCCAGCCACAGCCCGTGCAGCGGCAGGCCCAGCAGCCGGTCGAGGCCGAGCCCGCTCCGCGGGAGCGGCCCGCACCGGTCGAGCAGGACACCGGGGCGCAGACCCCGGCCCACGGCACGTCCGCCTTCACCGAGCAGGCTCCGCCCGCGGCTCCGGCGGCCGAGCCCGCCGCCGAGGAGCCGCAGGCCGCCCAGGAGGAGCCGTCCGCGTACGGGGAGGGCCAGTCCAGCCGCATCCACGCCGTCGCGGACTCCACCGCCGAGCGGCGGGGAGAGGCACCCACGCCCCGCCGCCGGGTCATCTTCGACGACCCCGACGACCTGGACGTGCCGGAGTTCCTGAAGTAGCCGCCCCACCCGGGACCTTCGTCCCGGGACCGGGGGCGGCCGTGCGCGGTTCCTCCTCGAAGGAGGCGGCGCGCGGCCGGGCCCTCGGTGGTGGGGACGCCGCCCGGTACCTCGGCGCGACCGCCTCCGCCGGCGCCGCCGGAGGCCCACCACCGGGACGGCCGGGCCCCGTGAGCCCGAAACGGCGGTGGTAGGGTCCTGGACCGGGGGGACGGCGGGGTCGGTAACGGCCAGGCCGGTAACGGCCACCTTTCTTCTTTCCTCGGAAAAACCCTTCGCCCGGGCCCGACCGGGACGCCGGTGCCCGCGCCGGATCCATGGTCCGCGGTGCGCACCGGTCCCCTCCCGAGGAGCGGGAGGACGCGAACGGATGGGCAACGTCATCGACCTTGGGCACGGGGTACGCGCCTCCGTCACCGAGCGGCACGGCGGGGTGAGCGCCCCGCCCTACGACTCGCTCAACCTGGGACTGGGTTCGGGCGACGACCGCGGGACGGTACTCGCCAACCGCGAGACCGCCGCCCGGGACCTGGGACTGGACACCGGCCGGATCGTGTGGATGAACCAGGTGCACAGCGCCGACGTCCTCGTGGCGACCGAACCCGGCGGTGTGGGCACCTGCGACGGTGTGGTCACCACCCGTCCGGACCTGGTCCTGGCCTCGCTGGCCGCCGACTGCCTGCCCGTCCTGGCCGCCGACGCCGAGGCGGGCGTGCTGGGCGCCGCCCACTCCGGACGCCTCGGCACCGCCCACGGGGTGGCCGCCAACCTGGTCGAGGCCATGGCCGGCCAGGGCGCCCGCGCCGACCGGATCACCGTCTTCCTCGGCCCGTCCATCTGCGGCGGGTGCTACGAGGTACCGCCGCGGGTACGGGACGAGACCGCCCGCGACACCCCCGAGGCGGCCTGCACCACCAGGAGGGGCACCGCCGGAGTGGACATGCGCGCCGCCGTCACCGCCCAACTGCGCCGTGCGGGCGTCACCGACATCCGCGCCGACGGTCGCTGCACCCTGGAGAGCCCCGAGCTGTTCTCCCACCGCCGGAACGCGCCGACCGGAAGGTTCGCGTCCTTCCTCTGGCGGACCTGACTGTCGTACCGGGCCGCCAGGATGTGTTCCAGAGATCACAGGGGCCACCGGGGTCACACAGGTACTTCCTGCTTCCCGGTGACCAGCCGCCCCGTAGGCCCCACCGCTTTCCCGGCGGGAGGGGTGGTGGACGCGCCCCGTCCCCGCCGACCGGGGTGGCGGCCACCGGGACCGTGTAGTACGCACGAGAGTGCGGGAAGTAACAGCAGTGGGATCCGTCCCAGGGAAGGAAGACCGTGACACACGCCGACCCCGCTCGCGTCGAGCGGGTCCGCGCCAACCTCGCCGCCGTACGGGGCAGGATCGAGGCGGCCTGCGCCGCGGCCGGACGAAGCCCCGAGGAGGTGTCGCTGGTCGCCGTCACCAAGACCTATCCGGCCTCCGACGTACGGATCCTCGCCTCCCTCGGAGTCACCGACGTGGGGGAGAACCGCGACCAGGAGGCGGCCCCCAAGGCCGCCGAGACCGCCGACCTCGGTCTGACCTGGCACTTCGTCGGCCAGTTGCAGACCAACAAGGCCCGGTCGGTGGCCTCCTACGCCGACGTCGTGCACTCGGTCGACCGCGCCAGACTGGCCCGCGTCCTGGGCGACCGCGCCGCCGCGGCCGACCGCCGCCTCACCTGCCTGGTCCAGGTCAACCTCGACGAGGACTCGCGGGCCGGGGTGATCGGGCCGCGCGGTGGCGTCGATCCCAATGACGCCCTCGAAATCGCCGCGCGGATCGACGAGCACGAGGCGCTCACCCTCGGCGGTGTGATGGCGGTCGCTCCCCGCGGGGGCGACCCCGGAGCCGCGTTCGCACGGCTTCGCACGGTCGCCGACCGGATCCGCGATCGCCACCCTCTGGCGACGGTGATCTCCGCGGGTATGAGCGCGGACCTCGAAGCGGCGGTCGAGCGAGGCGCGACACACCTGCGGCTCGGTACGGCGTTGCTCGGCAACCGGGAACCGATCGTGGGGTAATGTCCCCACATAGACCTTGGAGCCCGTCTGTGGAATTCGCCCCAATGGGCGCCCACCCCCAGAACACGGGGCTGGACGGGTCAGTACGGAGGAGTCGGCGCGGTGAAGGCCGCGGGGACGACGGAGGGCATGAGATGGCCGGCGCGATGCGCAAGATGGCGGTCTACCTCGGCCTCGTGGAGGACGACCGTTACGACCACCGCTATGCGGACGAATATGATGAGTTCGACGATTTCGACGAGGGAGTGGACGAGCAGCGCGCCCGCGACGCTGACAGCCCACCCGGCGAGGAAGCACGAGGCGACGCAGTGATGGACACCGGCGGATACCTGGGTACAGGTGAACGACGCGGTGGCTCGACCGCGACCGCTTCCACCGCCGACCTCGCGCGAATCACCACGCTCCACCCCCGCACCTACAACGAGGCGCGTACCATCGGAGAGCACTTCCGGGAGGGCACGCCGGTGATCATGAACCTGACCGAGATGGTCGACAGCGACGCCAAGCGTCTGGTCGACTTCGCGGCTGGCCTGATCTTCGGTTTGCATGGCAGTATCGAACGCGTCACCAACAAGGTGTTCCTGCTGTCCCCGGCCAACGTCGAGGTGACCGCCGAGGACAAGGCGCGGATCGCCGAGCGAGGGTTCTTCAATCAGAGCTAGAACATCACTTTTGTCCAGAGATTGGGTCGAGGAACGACCGTGAGTATCGTCCTGTCCGTGCTGATCTTCCTCCTGCAGCTCTTCATTTTCGTGCTGTTGGCGAGGGTGATCCTGGAGATGGTGCAGTCCTTCTCCAGAACGTGGCGCCCCACGGGGTTCGTGCTCGTGATCGCCGAGATCGTGTACACGATCACCGACCCGCCACTGAGGTTCCTGCGTAGGTTCATCAAGCCCGTACGCCTGGGGAGCATCTCCCTCGACCTGAGCGTCTTGGTCCTCTTCATCGGTGTGTACATCTTGATTGCCCTGCTCACCCCTTTTGCCCGGTAGGGAAGAGGCGGAGGGCGGAAGGTCCGCCCCGGATTCCGCTATGTGGTCTTGGTCATGATCCGGATTGCCGTAAGGTCACGATCGGGTAGCGTCCCTACGGACAGACTCCAAGCGCGCCAAGGAGACGAAGATGCCGCTAACACCCGCCGATGTGCGGAACAAGCAGTTCAGTACGACCCGGCTTCGACCGGGATACGACGAGGAAGAGGTCGACGCCTTCCTCGACGAGGTCGAGTCCGAACTCGACCGCCTGATCCAGGAGAACGAGGAACTGCGCGGCAAGCTGGCCGAGTGCCTGCGGGGCAAGGTACCCAACGCCGGTATGCAGGACTTCCAGGAGCAGGCCCCGGAGCAGCAGCACGAGCAGATGCGCCCGGAGCCGGTCCAGGCACCCCAGGCCGTCGAGCCGCAGCCCCAGGCCCAGCAGCAGATGCCGATGACCGGCGCGAACCTGGCCATGGGCGGCGAGGAGAACATGGACACGGCCGCCCGCGTCCTGGCCCTCGCCCAGCAGACCGCCGACCAGGCGATCTCCGACGCGCGCCGCGAGGCCGACGAGACCCTCGGCCGGGCCCGCCACGAGTCCGAGGACATCCTCGGCAAGGCCCGCCAGCAGGCCGACCAGATCATCGGTGAGGCCCGCGCCCGCTCGGAGAACCTGGACCGGGACGCCCAGGAGCGCCACCGCCAGGTCATGGGCAGCCTCGTGCAGCAGCGCGAGGAGCTGGAGCACAAGGTCAACGTCCTCAAGGGCTTCGAGCGCGAGTACCGCAGCCGCCTGAAGGACTACTTCGAGCGCCAGCTGCGCGAGCTCAACGAGGAGAACAAGCCCGCGGAGCCCAACCCGAACACCACGGGCGGCTTCCAGACGATGGCTCCGCAGACCGGCGGCGCGCCCGCCCTCCAGCAGCACGGCCCCGCAGCGGGCAACCCGTTCGGGCAGCCCGAGCCCGCCCAGCACGGTGGGTTCCACCCGGGCGAGGCTCCGCACGAGCGTCGCTGACGATCAGGCGGCATCTGCTCCGAACAACTGAAGACTCCGGCACAACACGTGTAAAGGCCCTGGTCGATCCGTGATCCTTAGCATCCTCGCAACCGTGGCGGTGCTGGCGGCCATCGCCGTCATCGCGGCTGCCCTGGTTCTCGCCGAAACCGTCCTGGTGTACGTCGCACTGGGACTGGCAGGCATCAGCGTCCTCCTGCTGCTGGGGGCGCTCGTCCAGGGAAGGTCCGGCGGGGACGACCCGGATCGCTTCGGGACGGACGGTTTGGGGAAGGCGTCCGTCCACACCGAGCCCGCCTACGCGGCGGCACAGGGCACACACGTGGAACCGGAGCACTCCGGGCGCGTACCCGCGCCGGTCTCCGGACCGGTGCGGGAACTCCCTCTCCAGGAGCGGCACTCCTGGCCGGCTCCGGCGTCGGACGACTCCGGCCACGAGGAGCCGGAGTACGACGTTCCCCGCTGGCAGACTCCCACGGCCCACGACTGGCCGGAACCGGACACGGTGGCCGCCGGCCCCGCTCCGGTCGAGGAGGAGCCCCTCCGCCGGGAGACCCCCGCCGAGGGCGGCTGGCGGATCCCCGCCCAGGCATCCGAGGAGCGGGTGGCCGACACGGCCCCCGAACCGGATCCCGGTCCCAAGCCCGGGGCCGGGGACGAGTCCGGTGAGCACACCCCGGACGCCTCCCCCTTCTCCTACAGCATTCCCGGCCGTCCCTCCGAGGGGGAGCCCGAGGAGGACGTCTTCGAGGAGGCCTCCGCCGGCGGTTCCGGGGACTGGTCGGAGGAGCCCGAGGAGGACGTCTTCGAGGAGGCCTCCGCTGGAGGCACCGGGGACTGGTCGGAGGAAGAGGACTGGGGGACGGGGGAAGAGGTCGAGGCGGACGCCGCCGAGGGCCTCTCCGCCGGCGGTTCCGGGGACTGGTCGGAGGAGCCCGAGGAGGAGGCCTCCGCCGACGGCGCCGAGGACCGGACAGAGGGAGAGGACCGGACAGAGGAAGAGGAGGAGGCGGCTGACACGGCCGCCGACTCCCCGGGCGCCTCCTCCTTCTCCTACAGCATTCCCGGCCGTTCCCCCGAGGGGGAGCCCGAGGAGGACGTCTTCGAGGGGGAGGACGGCACCGAGGCGGACGAGGACGGCGGGGAGGGGCCCGGAGCGGTGGCCGACGAGGACTCCGAGCCCTCGGAGCCCTTCAGCTACCGCGTTCCCGTGGGCCCCTCGGACGGGACGGCCGAGGAGGACGAGGGCTCCGAAGCCCCCGAGGACTCCGAGGACCTCGGGGAGGACGGGGAGGACGACTCCGCCGTGGTCCACGCCGCCGCCTCGGAGGGTGACCCGGGCAGCGGCTCCGACGACGGCCGCTGAACCCGCACACGAAGACGGGCGCCGCTCCGGCAGGAGCGGCGCCCGTCCGCGTTGACGGCCCCGGTCAGGCCTTGCGGAGCCCGAACGCCACACCGAACTCGTCGGAGGAGACGGTGTACAGCTCCCCGCCCGGGTCGCCGGGCGCGAACGTGTCGGCCAGGACCTCGGCGGCGATCGCCCGGCCGTGCTCGTCGAGCGCCAGCTCGGTGGCCTCGTCCGTGGCCGACCACCACACCTCGATACGGTCCGACACGTCCAGCCCGCTCCTCTTGCGGGCGTCCTGGAGCATCCGGACCATCTCGCGGGCCAGCCCGGAGCGGCGCAGCTCAGGCGTGAGCTCCAGGTCCAGGGCGACGGTCTCGCCGGACTCGGACGCCACCGTCCAGCCCTCGCGGGGCTGCTCGGTCACCAGCAGCTCGTCGGAGCTGACCTCCACCGGCTCGTCCTCGACGTGGACCCGGGCCCAGCCGGTGTCGCGCACCTGCCGCACCAGGGCGGCCGGGTCGGCGGCCTGGACGGCCTTGGCCACCAGCGGCGTGCGCTTGGCGAACCGCTTGCCCAGTGCGCGGAAGTTCGGCTTCACGACGTAGTCCACCAGGTCGCCGCCCACCGAGGACAGCGAGTCCAGCGAGGCCACGTTCAGCTCGTCCGCGATCTGGCCGCGCAGCTGCTCCGGCAGGTCCGCGAAGCCCGAGGCGCCCACCAGGGCGCGGGCCAGCGGCTGACGGGTGCGCACCGCCGAGTCCACCCGGGCCGAGCGGCCCAGCTCCACCAGGCGGCGGGTCAGCGCCATGTCGGCGGACAGCCCCGGGTCGATGAGGTCCTCGCGCACCTTCGGCCACGGGGCCAGGTGTACCGAGTCCGGTGCGTCCGGGCGTCGCAGCGCCGACCACACGTGGTCGGTCAGGAACGGCACGATCGGCGCCATCAGCAGCGTGACGGTCTCCAGCGCCTCGAACAGCGTCGCGAAGGCCGCCGCGCCCTCGGGAGTGCCGGCCCCGCCCCAGAAGCGGCGGCGGGAGCGGCGCACGTACCAGTTGGACACGTCGTCCACGAAGGCGGTCAGGCGGCGACCGGCCGTGGTGGTGTCGAAGGAGTCCATCGCCTCGGTGACGTCCCGGACGACCTCGTTCAGCTCCGAGAGCAGCCACCGGTCCAGCAGCGGCCGGTCCTGCGGCTCGGGGGCCGAGGCCAGCCTGGAGTGGTCCCAGCCCTCACCGGCGTTCGCGTACAGGGTGAGGAAGGAGACGGTGCTGTAGTAGGTCAGCAGCACCTTGCGGACGATCTCCTCCAGGGCGGCGTGGCCCACCCGGCGGGCGGTCCACGGCGAGCCGCTGGCCAGCATGAACCAGCGCAGCGCGTCGGCGCCGTGCCGGTCCATCACCGGGATCGGCTCCATGACGTTGCCCAGGTGCTTGCTCATCTTGCGGCCGTCCTCGGCGAGGATGTGGCCGAGCACGACCACGTTCTCGAAGGAGTTGCGGCCGAACACCAGGGTGCTCACCGCCAGCAGCGAGTAGAACCAGCCCCGGGTCTGGTCGATGGCCTCGGAGATGTACTGCGCCGGGAAGTTGGCCCGGAAGGTCTCCTCCTGGCGCTGCGGGGCGCCCCACTGGGCGAAGGGCATGGATCCGGAGTCGAACCAGGCGTCGATGACCTCGGGGACGCGGCGGGCCACCCGCTCCTCCTCGGGCAGGGAGGGGTCGGCGTCCGGGTCGGGGATGACGATGTCGTCGACGTAGGGCCGGTGCGGGTCCAGGGAGGACAGGTCCCGCCCGCTGAGGCGGCCCAGCTCCTCCAGGGAGCCCACGCAGATCTGGCGGCCGTCGGGGAACTCCCAGATCGGCAGGGGGGTGCCCCAGTAGCGGTTGCGGGACAGCGCCCAGTCGACGTTGCCGCGCAGCCACTCGCCGAAGCGGCCCTCCTTGACGTTCTCCGGCACCCAGTTGGTGGCCTGGTTCTGCCTGATGAGCTCGTCCTTGACCGCGGTGGTGCGGATGTACCAGGACGGGAGCGCGTAGTACAGCAGCGCGGTGTGGCAGCGCCAGCAGTGCGGGTAGGAGTGCTCGTAGGCCACGTGGCGAAAGAGCAGGCCGCGGTCCTTGAGGTCGCGGACCAGGGTCTTGTCGGCCTCCTTGAAGAACACCCCGCCCACCAGGGGCAGTTCGGCCTCGAAGGTGCCGTCCGGGCGGACCGGGTTGACCACGGGCAGGCCGTAGGCGCGGCACACCAGCATGTCGTCGGCACCGAAGGCGGGCGACTGGTGGACCAGGCCGGTACCGTCCTCCACCGTGACGTAGTCGGCGAGCACGATGTAGTGGGCGGGCTCGTCGAAGGCCACCAGGTCGAAGGGGCGCTGGTAGGTCCAGCGCTCCATCTCGTCGCCCTCGAAGCTCTCACCGGTGAGCTCCCAGCCCTCGCCGAGCACCTTCTCGAAGAGCGGACGGGCCACGAGCAGGCGCTCGTTCCCGTCGGTGGCCACCACGTACTCCACCTCGGGGTGCACGGCCACGGCGGTGTTGGACACCAGCGTCCACGGAGTGGTCGTCCACACCAGCAGCGAGGTGGGGTGCTCGGGCGAGGCCAGCGGGCCGGAGGTCACCGGGAAGCGCACGTACACCGACGGGTCGGTGACGGTCTCGTAGCCCTGGGCCAGCTCGTGGTCGGACAGGGTGGTGCCGCAGCGCGGGCAGTAGGGGCTGATCCGGTAGTCGCGGACCAGCAGCTCCTTGTCCCAGATCTGCTTGAGCGCCCACCACACCGACTCCACGTACTGCGGGTCCATGGTGCGGTAGGCCTCGTCCATGTTCACCCAGTAGCCCATGCGCTCGGTCATGGCGGTGAACGCGTCCACGTTGCGCAGGACCGACTCGCGGCAGCGGTCGTTGAACTCGGCGATGCCGAAGGACTCGATGTCCTTCTTGCCGGACAGGCCCAACTCCTTCTCCACGGCGACCTCGACGGGCAGGCCGTGGCAGTCCCAGCCCGCCTTGCGGTCCACGTGGTAGCCGCGCATGGTGCGAAAGCGCGGGAAGACGTCCTTGAACGCGCGGGCCTCGACGTGGTGCACGCCGGGCTGGCCGTTCGCGGTGGGCGGGCCCTCGTAGAAGACCCAGTTGGGGCCGCCGCGGGTCTGGTCGAGCGAGCGCTGGAAGACGTTCTCCTTCGACCAGCGGCCGAGGATCTCGCGCTCCATGGCGGGCAGGTCGATCTGCGCGGGCAGCTGGGGCAGCGCGCGGGATTCGGGCCGGGGGTCGTTGGCCACCGTCGTACCTTTCCATCAGGGGTGTTCCTGACGGAGGGACGAGGCGCACGGCCCCGCGGTACCACCCTCCTTGGACCACGGCCACGCCGCAGGACGGCGAGGTCACGGATCCCTCTTCGTTGCGCTGTGCCGGTTCTACTGGGGCGCTCGCCGCGCTGGCGCCCGTTCTTCCGGCGGCTCCGGGGTGATCTTCGCGCTGGTCGTGCCCCCGGGCTCCCACCACCCCCGGGTCGCTTGGCCGGACCAGCCCTCCTAGGCTGTGTCCGTCCGGTCGGGGCCAGCACTACTCGTCCCCATCGACACCTGGAGTCAGGATAACGCAGCGGGTGAGGCCCGCCGCGCAGTTCGTGGAAGGGGGCCGTCTGGTGAAGGGCGTGCAAGGTGCGGTCCTGGTGACACTGCCCGACCGTGAGGACGCCGAGGAGCTGGCCGAGCAGCTCCTGGAGCAGAACTACGAGCCGTGCCTGGTGCACCGCGACATGCTCGCGGGCGAGGACGACGCCGAGGACGTGGACTGGGTGATCGAGGTGCACACGGGGCCGCACGGCGGTCCGGCGGTGTTCGACGAACCCCACCTGTCGGCCCTGGCGCAGGACTACGGCGGTTTCGCGGTCGCGGAGTGACCGCTTCCGTGGGCCGGCCGGGACCGCGTGCGGCCGTACGCCGGACGGGCGGAAAGGACTTGGTGCGCGCGGCCGGGACCGTGAGAATGCGGGCATGATGATTCGCAGAGCCGTGCCCGAGGACGGTCCGGCCGTCGCCGAGGTGCAGGTCCGCGCCTGGCGGACCGCCTACCGGGGCCTCGTCCCACAGGACTACCTGGACGCCATGGACACCGTCCGGCGGGGCGCCCGGTGGACGGACCGGATCGACGGGGCCGCCTGGCCGGGCGCCGGGATGCTGGTCGCCGAGGGGGACGGCGAAGTGGCGGCCTTCGCCTGCTTCGCCCCCGCCGAGGAGGGCGGCGGGCAGGCCGGGAGGGGCGCGGGGGAACCGCTCGAACTGGAGGCCTTCTACTCCCTCCCCGAGGTGTGGGGGAGCGGGGTCAACCAGCGGCTGATCACAGGTGTGCACGAGGCCCTCGCCGCGGCGGGGTGCGCCGAGGCCGTCCTGTGGGTGCTCCGGGACAACCCGCGCGCCCGGCGCTTCTACGCCGCCCACGGCTGGGAGGCCGACGGAACCGTCACCGAGGAGGGGCCCATCAACGGCGTGGTCCTGCCCCGGGTGCGGTACCGCCGGAAGTTCTGAGGGCCGTGGCGCCTTGTACGGGTGGGGCACCCGGGCTTTCCCGGAACCGTCCGGGGCACTGCCCGGGAGGGCGTGCGGGGAGGGAACGCGCGGTCCGGCGGGCTCCGGCCCGGCGCCTTCCAGCACGAACGCGATCCGGCGTTGGCCTACAATACTCGTGACCTGTTCGCCGAACGCGAGCGGGCGATCGAACGGATGGACGCGGGAACCCACGGGGGTCTGTGACACATGCGGTCGGGCCACCGGGAGGGCACGCCTTCGGGCCTCTCCGCGCACGGCCCCGTGCGTCACCCGCACACAGCGCGAGGAGCGTCGCTGACTGAGGTAGAGCCCTCCGGGGACAGCAACACGACCACGACCGACAACACCGGCGTCCGTCCGCGCAGGTACCTTCTCCTGCTGCTCGTCGCGTTCGCCGCGATCGGCGTCGACCTCCTCACCAAGGAGTGGGTCCTGTCGGCCTTCTCCGAGGGCGAGAGACTCGACGTCATCGGCAGCATCCTCCAGTTCACCCTGGTGTTCAACACCGGTGCCGCCTTCTCCATGGGCACCGATTTCACGTGGGTGTTCACCTGCATCGCCAGCCTCGTGGTCCTCACCATCGGCTACATAGGCCTGCGCGTGCGCAACGGCTGGTGGGCGGTGACGCTCGGCCTGATGATGGGCGGCGCCGCAGGAAACCTGCTGGACCGCCTCTTCCGCGACCCCGCACCCTTCCACGGCGCGGTGGTCGACTTCATCAGCGTGGGGAACTTCCCGGTCTTCAACATCGCCGACTCGTGCGTGGTCGTGGGCGCGGTCCTGGTGGTGGTGCTGACCTTCAGGGGGCTCAACCTGGACGGAAGCGTCGTCGTGGACGAGCGCGAGGAGGACGGCGGAGGCGCCGCCGGCGCCGACGGCCCCGGAGAGCAGGACGGCGGCGGTGACGTGAACTCCGGCACCGGTGAGGACGACATGAGAGGGGGGAGAGGCCAGTGAGCGACACCCGCAGCCTGCCCGTGCCCGACGGCCTGGAGGGCGACCGGCTCGACTCGGCCATCGCCCGCATGTTCGGCCTGTCCCGTACCCGGGCCGCCGAACTCATCGGCGAGGGCGAGGTACTGGTCGACGGCTCCGAGGCGGGCAAGTCCGACCGCGTCCAGGCGGGGGCCTGGCTGGAGATCACCCTCCCGCCGCCGCCCACCGCCCCCGTCCCGCGCCCCGAGCCCGTTCCGGGCATGCGGATCGTGCACGAGGACGCCGACATCATCGTGGTGGACAAGCCGGTCGGCGTGGTCGCCCACCCCACGGTCGGCTGGACCGGGCCCACCGTCCTGGAGGGCCTCCTGGCCTCCGGGGTGCAGGTGGCCACCGGAGGCGCCGCCGAGCGCCAGGGCATCGTGCACCGGCTGGACGCCAACACCACCGGTCTGATGGTGGTCGCCAAGAGCGAGATCGCCTACAGCGCGCTCAAGCGGGCGTTCAAGGAGCGCACCGTGGACAAGCGCTACCACACGCTCGTCCAGGGACACCCCGACCCGTTCCGGGGGACCGTGGACGCGCCGATCGACCGGCATCCGTCCGGTGACGGGCGCTGGGCCGTGGTCGCGGGCGGGCGCCCGTCGGTGACGCACTACGACACGCAGGAGGCCTTCCGGGCCGCCAGCCTGCTGGAGATCAAGCTGGAGACGGGCCGCACCCACCAGATCCGGGTGCACATGGCCGCGCTGCGGCACCCGTGCGTGGGCGACACGCTCTACGGGGCCGACCCGACGCTGGCCGAGAGGCTGGGCGTGCGCCGCCAGTGGCTGCACGCGGTACGGCTGGGCTTCGAGCACCCCGGCGAGCACCGCCCGGTGGAGTTCTCCAGTCCCTACCCGGACGACCTCGCCGCCGCGATCGACGTCCTGCGCGAGGACTGACCCGGCCGGAGCGGGTGGCCGGCACCCGGCCTCCCCGCCTCCCGGTGGCGCCGCCCACAGGTGTGCGGGCGGGGACCGCGCCCTCCGGGGGATGGTCGGGGCCGGGGGCGACGCGGTCGCCCGAAGGCGGTGCGAGGTGCCCCCGCCGAGGAGCGCGGCTCCGGCCGGTGCCCACCGCCAGACCGTTCCGAGGCCTGTGGACGGCACCGCCGCCCGGGAACCGGCGGACACCGTGAGGTGTGCAGCGCCCTCGGCCGCGAGGCCGTGGGAACCCCCGGGGAGGACGTCAGCCTCTCCGTGAGCGCGGGATCACGTACCGGGTGCGGACCACGCCCTGGCACAGGGCCGCGCCCAGGATGATGACCGCCGCGCCCAGCGGCTGGTTCCAGCTCAGGGTCTCGCCCATCAGCACGATGCCTGCGGTGATCGCCACGACCGGGGCCACGTAGGTGACCGTGGTCGCCACGGTCGCTCCGGCCTCCCGCACGATCGCGTATTGCAGGACATAGGCGAGGCCGGTTCCGAGGGCGCCCAGGACGCTCACCGACACCACCACCTGCCACGTCAGGCCCGTGGGTGCCTCGGTGAGCACCGGGACCAGCAGCACCAGCGGTACGGAGCCCAGCAGCAGTTGCAGGGCGCTCAGCTCCAGGGCGCCGTGCGAGCTGCCCGCCACGAAGCGGCGCAGGTAGGGGGTCCCGATCCCGTAGCAGGCGGTGGCTCCCACGACGAACAGCATGCCGAGCACGGCTTCGCGGTCGTCGACGGCCACCTCGCCGAGGGAGTTCCACACCCCGAACACGGTGAGCACGCCAAGGAACCCGATGCCCAGGCCGAGGACCCGGTCGCGGTCGGGGCGTTCGTCGGAGAGCAGGAGCATCGAGAACACCACGCCGAAGAGCGGCGTCGAGGCGTTCACGATCCCCATGAGGGCGGAGGGGATCAGGTGCGCCGCGTACCCGAACAGGGTGAAGGGGATCGTGTTGAGCAGCAGGGCCGACACGAACAGGTGGCCCCACAGGCGCGGAGAGGTCGGCAGGCGGCCGCCCCGCAGCAGCAGGACCGCCAGCAGGGGGACGGCCCCGGTGACCATGCGTCCGAGGGCGATCTGCATGGGGGAGAGGGCCTCGGCCGCGACCTTCATGAACAGGAAGCTCATGCCCCAGATCAGGGCGAGGAGGACGAACTTGGCGCGCCAGTCGGACAGCAGGCGGCGGCGGGGAGTGGTGGACGGAGCGGACGCGGGGAAGACAACGGGCATGGGATGTTTGTAGCGTCGGCCAAGGTCTTAGGTCTACTTCGTATTTCTTAAGCCAGGCGTTAGAGTCGCTTACATGCTCAGCGTCGACCGGCTCCGGGTCCTCCACACCATCGCGGCGCACGGCTCCCTCAGCGCCGCCGCCGAAGCCCTCCACGTCACCAACTCCGCGGTCTCCCAGCAGCTCACCAAACTCGAACGCGAGGTCGGACAGCCCCTCGTCGAACGCAACGGCCGCGGCGTCCGCCTCACCGACGCCGCCGAGCTCCTGGTCGAGCACACCGCCAGGATCCTGTCCATGGTCCAGCGCGCCGAGGCCGACCTGGAGGCGCACCGCGACGACGTCACGGGGCACCTGCGCCTGTCCGCCGCCCCCACCGCGGTCCGCGGCCTCCTCCCGCACACGCTCGCCTCCCTGCGCGAGGCCCACCCCGGCCTCCACGTGGAGCTGCACGAGGAGGAACCGCACGAGAGCGTGCCCGCCATGGCCCGGGGAGACGCCGACCTGGCCATGGTCATCGACTGGGTCGGCGCCCCGCTGAGCCTGCCCAGCGGCATGAGCCGGACCCCGCTCATGGAGGACGTCGGCGACATCGCCCTGCCCGCCGACCACCCCCTCGCCCACCGCGAGATCCTCGCACCGGAGGAGATCCTCGACCTGCCCTGGATCAGCTGGTCCCGCGGATCGGTCTGCGACGACTGGCTGCACGGCATGATCCGGGCGCGCGGAGGCGAGCCCACCATCATCCACAACGTGGAGGAGCACCAGACCAAGCTGGCGCTCATCGCCGCCGGGATCGGCGCCGCCGTCATGCCCCGCCTGGGGCGCGGACCCCTGCCGGAGGGCGTACGGGTGGTGCCCGTGCAGCCCGCGCTGGTACGCCAGGTGTACGTGTTCTGGCGCACCGACGCCTCCCGCCGACCGGGGATCCGCGCCACCGTCCGCGCCCTGCGCGAGGCGGCCGCCGCCTACGGGGGCTGATCCACCGTCACCGGCCCCGGCGCGGGCCGGGGCCGGTGGGCGTTGAGGCCGGTGACGGGCCTGCCGGAACCTTGGAGAGGGACGGGGCCGCTACCGGGAGCGGCGGCGGACCGCGCCTCCTCAGCCGTCCAGCAGGCCGGACAGGGTGGCGGACGGGCTGATCACCTCCGGATCCGTCCGTACGTCGACCAGGGTGGGCAGATCCGCCTCCACCGACTCCGCCAGCGCCTTCTCCAACTCCTCCCGGGTGTGCACGGTCGCGCCCCGCGCCCCCAGCGACCGGGCGAACCCGGCCAGGTCCAGCGGTCCGCTGATCCGGGTTCCCGCGATCCGGCCCAGCTCACGGGCCTGGTGCATGGCGATCGTGCCGTACAGGCCGTTCTGGAACACCACCACGGTGATCGGCGCGCCCATCCGCACCGCGGTCTCCAGCTCCTGCCCGGTCATCAGGGCGCCGCCGTCACCGGCCACCGCCACCACCGTCCGGTCCGGGGCGGTGATCTTGGCCGCCACGGCGGCGGGCACGGCGTAGCCCATGGCCCCGCTGGTCGGCGCCAGTTGGGTGCCGGGGTGCCGGAACCACCAGCCCCGGTGCAGGAAGGAGGCGAAGTTCCCCGCGTCGTTGGTGATCAGCGCGTCCTCGGGCAGCGCCGCGCGCATCCCCGCGACCACCGCCCACGGGTGCATCCGCGAACCGGTGCCCTCGACCGCCTCGGGCGGCACGGTGGCGGTGTCCACCCATATCCGGCGCGCCGAGCTCCAGTCCCGGTAGGGCGCCTGCACCGGGGTTTCGGCCAGCTCGCGCAGCGCCTCGCGCGCGTCGGCGACCGCGCCGAACCACAGGCTGGCGGTGGCCCCCACCTGGCCGGGGTCGATGTCGATCTGCGCGACCCGTACGCGTCCGCCCGGCTCGGGCAGCCGGTACCCCTGTGTGGTGGTCTCGCTCAGCCGGCATCCGACGACCAGGACCGCGTCGGCCTCCGACAGCGCGTTCAGCACCGGGGGAGGGCACCCCAGCCCCAGGTGGCCGAGGTAGAGCGGGTGGTCGTTGGGGAACACGTCCTGGCGCCGCCAGGCCGCGTACACGCCGGTGTTGAAGCGCTCGGCGACCCGGACGAGGTCCTCGCGGGCCGCGCGTGCGCCGCCCCCCGCGATGATCACCGGGCGCACGGCCCTGGCCAGCCAGGTCGCCAGCCGGTCCCGGGCCGCCTCGCCCAGGACGGGACGCGGGACCACGTGCGGCTCAGGCGGGTCCTGCGCTCCCACACACTGGCCGAACAGGTCGCCGGGTACCGCGATGGAGACCGGCCCGGGCCGCCCGGTGGTGGCCACGCGGATCGCCCTGGCGGTGGTCTCCGCGAGCCGGTCGGCCCGGTGCACGGTGGTGGACCACTTGGTGATGGGGGCGTAGAACGCGGTGAGGTCCACCTCCTGGAAGGCCTCCCTGCCCAACCGCTCGGTCTCGGCCTGGCCCAGGAACACGATCATGGGGGTGGAGTCCTGCATGGCGGTGTGCACGCCCACCGCCAGGTTGGACGCTCCGGGGCCCCGGGTGGCCGCGGCCACGGCCGGGACGCCGGTGAGCTTGGCCTCGGCCTCGGCCATGAACCCGGCGCCGTTCTCGTGCCGTGTGGAGACCAACCGCATCCGGGGATGCTGGTCGATCGCGTCGGTGAGTTCCAGGAAGCTCTCGCCGGGGACGGTGTAGCACCGTCTGATCCCGGCCGCGGACAGGACCTCCGCCACCGCGTGCGCGGCGGTGTCGGTGGGCGGTCGGGGGCGGTCGGCGGCTGTGTCCATGGGGGTGGATTTCCTTCCATCGTCGCAAGGTCCACGCGGTGTGTCCGGACACGGCGCGTGATGACGCGGCGTGTCCGGGCGTATGCGGCCGACTTTGACAGCCCGCCCCGGGCCGGTCAAGGACGGGGATGGCCGCTGCGGCCGCAGGACGCCGGTCGGGGTGGTGGGGGGTAGCGGGAGGGTTGTTGCGGTTGTGGGCCGCCGGTCGGCGGTGGTGGAGGGTGACGGGAAGGACCGCCGCGGTCGCAGGACATCGGTTGGGGGCAGCACGAGGCCGCCGTGGGGTGGGCCCCCCTTTGTCCAGGAAACCGCAGCGCGGCGGTCTTCGGTAGGGGCTGTGGACGGCCCCGCCGGGGCTCAGCCGACGCCGAGGGCGCGCAGGCCCGCCGTCGTGGCCGCGGCGGCGACGATCACGACGAGGAAGGGCGCGCGCAGGACCAGGGCGAGGACGGCGGCGCCCAGGCCGCCCATCCGGGCGGTGTCCCAGGCCAGCGCCTGTCCCTCGCCGCGCAGGGCCTCCACCGCGATCAGCGCGGCCAGCAGCGCGACGGGCACGGCGGTGGCGAACCGGCGCAGCCACGGGTTGTCCAGGAGCCGTCGGGGCGCGGCCAGTCCCGCGTACTTGAGCAGGTAGCAGCCCGCGGCGGTGGCGATGAGCGCGATCCACAGGGTCACGGCCGGACCTCCTCTGGCCGGTTCGCCTCGGCGGGGGTACCCGCCTCGGTGTCGGGGCCCAGGAGCGCGACCAGCGCGGCCGAGGCGGCCAGCAGCACCGGGGCACCGGAGGGAAGGAACGGCGTCGCGGCCAGGGCGAGCCCCGCGCCGAGGAGCGCCGTCAGCCGGGTGCGGCCGTCGCCCTCGCGCAGGCGGGGCCACAGCAGCCCCAGGAAGATCGCGGGGCCCACCGCGTCCAGCCCGAACGCGCTGATGTCGCTCACCCGTTCCGTGGCCAGCGCGCCGAGCAGGGTCGTGGACACCCAGAAGCCGCCCAGCACCATGTAGGTCGTCACGAACGCGGTGCGCGCCGACTCCCGGTCCGGCTGGACCAGGGTCACCGCCGTGGTCTCGTCGATCACACCGTGCGCGGCCAGTGCCCGCCGCGCGCCCCTCCAGCCCAGCACGTCCGCCAGGCGCAGTCCGTACAGGGTGTTGCGGGCGCCCAGGAGCAGCGCCCCCAGCGCTCCCGCGACCAGGCTGCCGCCTCCGGCGATCACCCCGACCAGGGCGAACTGGGAGGCCCCGGTGAACATGAACAGGCTCAGGAAGACGGACTGCGCCGGGGACAGCCCGGCGGTCACGGCCGCGGTGCCGAACGCCAGGCCGGCGGCGCCCACGGCGACGCCGATGCCCATGCTGTCGCGCACCACCGGCGAACGGAGGAGAGAGAAGGGTTTCACGCGTCCGACGCTAGGGGGAGGGGCCGTTCGGTGTCTTGAACGTTCTTGCCGCCCGCGTCCCCGTCCCCGATCCTGGCTCCGGCGGCCCTGCCCCTGCCCCTGCGGCCCCGCCTCCGGCGGCACCGCGCACGACCACGTCCCGCCCGCCCGCCCCTTCCTCCCCTTCCGGGAGCGAGGAGCGTAAGGAGGCCTCAGGAGGCCAGCAGGGCACGCTGGTAGGCGCCGGGCGGCACTCCCAGGTGGCGTTTGAAGTGGCGGGTCAGGTGCGGCTGGTCGGCGAAACCGACCTCCACGGCGACCTCGCCCGCCCGGCGCCCGGAGGCGAGCAGTGACCGGGCCCGGTCCACCCGCAACTGGTTGAGGTAGGCGTGCGGGGGCAGCCCGTGGACGGCGCGGAAGGCCCGGGACAGGGCGAACGGCCCGATGCCCAGCCGGGAGGCGAGTTCCTCCAGGGTCGGCGGGTCCACCAGGTGTTCGGCGAGGATCCGTCGTGCCCGCTCCACCTCGGGGCGGGCGGTGCGCCGGACCGGATCGGACGCCCGCTCGCTTCCGTGGGAGCGCAGCAGCATCCCCAGCCCCTGCCGTGCCAGGGAGGAGGAGGCCAGCCGGTCTCCCCGCTCGGCGGCCACGTGCGCGGCGGCCAGCACCCGGGCGGCCTCGGGCGCGTCGATACCGGACTCGGTGAACCCGGGGGTGCCCCGCATCCCCAGTTCGCGGGCGATGCCGACCACCACGTCGGGAGAGGGATAGAAGACGCGGTAGCCCCAGCCCTCGGGGACCCCGGCGTGACCGGTGTGCACCTCCCCGGGACCGACCACCGCCAGCCCGCCGGGCCCCACCCGCACCCGGCCCCGGGCGTGCGAGTACTCCTCGATGCCGTTGGTGATCACCCCGATGGTGTAGGTGGGGTGGGTGTGCCGGGTGAACGTGGTGGTGACGAAGTGCGCGGTGAGGAGTTCGGTCTCGGGCAGCCCGGAGAAGCGCCAGTAGCGTGCGTGCTCCGCACGGGGGTCCTCGACCTTCGGGTGGATGTCGCTGGGCATGCCCATACCCCCAGGTTAGGGAGTGCCGCCGGCGGAGGCGGCCGCCGCCCCGGCGCCTCCCTCCCGCCTCGCCCGCCTTCGCCGTGTCCTTCGCCCACGGCCCCGACGTCTTCGCTCACCGCACTCGCCGCCAGTCCACCCCGCACGTGCCTGCCGTACCCGCCGCCCCGCCGCCTGCCAGCCCGCCTCGGGCGTGCCTCCCCGCCGGGTCCCCCGCGCACGTCCTCCACCGCATCGCGCCCTCCACCGTGCGGCGCACCCCTCCCCGTGCGGCGGAGATGCCCGGGGCCACCCGCGGGGAGAGCGGTCGGGCGGCGGGGCTAACCTGCGGGCATGACTACGACCGAGATCCGCATGGCGCGCGACGAGCGCGACCGTGCCGCAGTGTTCGTCATCCGGGGAGCCGTGTTCGTCGCCGAGCAGGAGGTGCCCATCGAGGAGGAGTGGGACGAGCGCGACGCCACCGCCGACCACCTTCTCGCCCTGGACGGCGGCGTCCCCGTGGGAACGGTGCGCCTGGTGGACCTGGGCGGCGGAACCGGCCTCCTCGGCCGCCTGGCGGTCCTGCCCAAGGGGCGCGGCAACGGTACCGGCGCCGCGCTGGTCCGCGCGGCGGAGGAGCGGGCCCGCGAGCGCGGACTGGGGGCGGTGGAACTGCACGCGCAGACACACGCGCTGGGCTTCTACGCACAACTGGGCTACACGGCTCACGGCGAGGAGTTCCTGGACGCCGGGATCCCGCACCTGCACATGGTGCGTGAGCTGGGCTGACGGCGTCGTCGGTGCTCCCCGTCTCCGAGTCCTGTGACGGGGAGCGCACCGCCGAGCCCGGGCGAGACGGAATACCACCGAGTAGGATTCGGTTCGTTGGTGGTGCCCCCAGCCGCCCGTGCACACGCCGAATCGACGAGGAACACATGACGGTCAACACGCAATCGGTAGCCGAGCGCCCCGACCCCCGCGCCTTCGGTCTCCCGGTGGTCGAGCAGGCCCAGATCCCCGCTGAGCTCCGCTCCCTCGTGGCCCGCGTCCACGACCTCATCGACGCCGTCGCCAACACCGAGGCCGACGCCGACACCCTCGCCGAGGCCGCCTCCACCGTCGAGGGCCTCACCGACGGGCTGAACGTCGCCCGGCGCCAGATCGGCACCATGGTCCAGCGCGACCTCCAGTCCGGCGACACCGAGTTCGGCACCATCACCAACATCGTCGCCGGTGACACCAACCCCGCAGCCCCGCCGCTCCTGCTGGAGCGCACTCCCGAGGGCCTGCGCGGCGAGGTCACCCTCAACACCGTCTACCAGGGCCCGCCCGGACTCGTGCACGGCGGCTGGATCGCGGCCCTGCTCGACCAGGCCGTCGGCAGCGTCTCCGCCGTCGAGACCGCGCCCGGGCTCACCGCCAACCTGAACGTGGACTACCGCAGGCCCACGCCGCTGTTCACCCCGCTGGAGGTCACCTCGTGGGTGGAGCGGGTGGAGGGCCGCAAGGTCTTCGTGGCCGGACGGATCCGCGCCCACGGCGAGGTCACCGCCGAGGCGACCGCCCTCATGATCCAGGTCAGCGTGCCCGGGACCCAGGAGGGCTGACCGCGGCCGACCAGCGGACACCCCCTCCGACGTACGGACCGAGAGGACGTTCTCGGACGCGCCGTGGCACTTCCCGCGGCGGTTCCGGTAACATCACCGGCATGATCCGCCGTTATCACGTGTTTAGCCAGCCGACGCTCCCGTCGGCCGCTCGCACGTAGGCGGCAGCAGGGATCGTCGGCAACAGAGCACCCGGGCCAGGGCCCCGGTGCTCTTTCGTTTCTCCAGGCGGCCGACGCCCCACGACACGCTCTCCACGCACCGCTCCGCGGGGGACGTACGGCCGCACAGCGTCCGTACCGGGCCCTGAAGGCCCGTTCCCACACCGAGGGAGACACCGTGTCCCAGAACCACTCCGCCTCCGCGTCCCCGGCGCCCCGAGACGCCTCCACGGACGAGGAGATCCGCCGGCTGCGCGGGCGTATCGACCAGATGGACGACGAGCTCGCCGAACTCCTCGAACGCCGCGCCCTCGTGGCCGCCCGGGTGCAGCGGCTCAAGCCGGTCGGCTACTTCGCCGGGCGCGACATGCGGCGTGAGCGGGAACTGGTCGAGCGCATGGCCGAGCGCGCCCCGCGCCTGGGTCCGGAGCGGCTGGCCTCCATCATGGGCGAGGTCATCAGCGCCGGACTGGCCGCGGCCGAGGAGGAGGCCGCGCACACCGCGTGAGCCCTCAGGGCGTGTCCGGCGGGCACGTACCCCGCCGCGCGACGGGCAGCACCCGCCGGACACGCCCTAAGGCCCCGCCCCGGGGCGGACCACGTCCACCCACACCAGGCGGTGGTCGGAGCTGGGGAAGGGGCGGTCGCCGGTCAGGCGGAACAGGGGGTCGTCCACGGTCGGCCAGAACACCCCGCAGGAGCGGGCCGTGAGGGTCCGCGAGGGCAGCACGTAGTCCACGCGCAGGTTGCCCGGGCCGGGCTCGTCCGTGAAGTCGGCGCTGTCCAGGTCCGGGTCGCCCGCGTGCCCGTCGTTGGCGCCGCCCTGGCGCCGGGCCGCGCCCCGGCCCCCCTGGCTGGACGGGCGCACGTCGTTGACCCGGGGGTGTTCCAGGAGCCGGGCGACGGCCCTCGGGTGGGCGTCGCCGTCGTCGGGGTCGGCGTTCAGGTCACCGGCGATGACGAACGGCACACCGGCGGGCAGGCCGCCGCGCCGTCCCCGGTCGTCGTAGACGTAGGAGTCCGCGCCCGGGGTGACGTAGTCGGCCCAGAAGCGGATCTCGTCGTGGTTGCGCGCGACGTTGCGCCTCTCCGGTCCGTCGAAGGCGGGCGGCGTGGGATGGCTGGCCAGCAAGTGGACCAGGCGCCCCCCGCCGGTGTCGACGGGCAGGTCCCAGTGGCTCTTGGAGGACAGCCGCAGGACTTCGAGGGCCTCGGGGGAGTAGTAGGGCTCGCCGGTCCCGGGGAGGGTGGGCAGGAGCGCGCCGGGCATGTCCGCCCACCGGAAGGTGCGGAAGGTTCGCACCAGCCCGGTGATGATCGGGTACATCGAGTACACGACCATCCCGTACTGGCCGGGGAAGAGCCCGTAGCCGAAGGCGTCCTCGGCGTAGGCGGGACCGCCGGGCTCGGTCACCGCCTCCCCGTCGCCGTTGAGGTCCACTCCCGAGGCCACACCGGTGTTGACGGGCGCGGTGTACACGTACGGGTACTCGACGGCCTCGGCGCCGTTGTGGCCGACGGACAGGTAGTTGTCCTGGAACAGGCGGGGACCGGCGCCCTCCTCGTCGTGGTCGAACTCGTTGACCAGGAGGACGTCGGGGCGCACGCGCTGGATGATCTCGGCGACGTTGCGCGCCTGCTCGCTGCCGGGAGCGGCCAGTTCCTCGGCGAGCGTTCCCCGCTCCGGGCGCTCCAGCGCGGCGTTGAACGTCGCGAACCTCACCTCGTGCGGGCCCGGCGGGCCGGGGACCGACGGCGAGGCCCCGGCGGAGGCGGGGACCGCCGGCAGGGCGGACGAGGCGAGGACCAGGGTGGAGGTGGAGGCCACCGGGCGGGAAGGCGGGTGCATGAGGGCATTCTCCCAGCGGAGCGCTCTCCGGCGCCCCCGCCGGGAGCGGCCGGGGCGACCGCCCCTGTCGCTCCACGGGCATGGGGGCCGGGGACCCGCGGGAAACCGGCGGCCCGAGACCACCGCCTCATCCGTCCTCGGGCTCCGGGCCGGTCCGGTCCCGGCGGGCGTGTCCGGCCGGAAGGCCCACGGGGCCGTCCGTGCCAACGGGGTGGCGACCCGGGCTTGAAACGTTTTATCTTCAACTACCCCGTTCCCACTCACCCTGGATGCATGGCGGGCGGAGGTCCTGTGCCAACTGGGACGCGGGTGCTTCCGGCAGGTATAAATCGGTTTAGAAAGAGCTGTTCCCAAGCCGCTACCGTCCGTGTTACATTCTCGTTGTTTTCGGGAGCGCTCCCACTCCATCGATGCATCCGGGCCGCCGTGGTACGTCGGCACCGGATGCGGTAAGGAGTGTCCTTCCCATGCCCCCCATACCCCCCGCCGCCCGTCATCGGACACGGCGCGTCACATCCCTCGCGGTCTCCCTCGTCACGGGCGCCGCGTTCGCCGCCGTGGCGACCGGCCCCGCTTCCGCCGCCGCCGGCTGCGAGGTCGACTACACCGTTCAGAACCAGTGGAACAACGGCTTCACCGCGGCCGTGTCCGTCACCAACCTCGGTGATCCCGTCGACGGCTGGACCCTGGAGTGGGACTTCACCGCGGGCGAGCGCGTCACCAACGGCTGGAACGGCGAGTTCGCCGGTTCCGGGGACCACGTCAGCGTGGGCGACGCCGGGTGGAACGCGGCCATCGCCACCGGAGCCTCGGTCGGCTTCGGCTTCAACGCCTCCCACGGCGGCGCCCCGGAGCTCCCCGAGTCCTTCACGCTCAACGGCACCGCCTGCACCGGCGACACCGGGGAGCCCCCCGGTGAGGAGCCGCCCGACGAAGAGGAGCCGCCCACCACCGGCGAGGGGCGCCAGGTCGAGGAGTTGGACCGCGGCCTGGTGAGCGTGCACGGTTCGCGGGGCAACCTGGTGAGCTGGCGCCTGCTGGCCACCGACCCCGAGGACGTCGCCTTCAACGTCTACCGCGGCTCCACGCTCCTCAACCCGCAGCCCCTCACCGAAGCCACCTCCTACCTGGACGGCGGCGCCTCCGCCGACGCCCGCTACACGGTCCGACCCGTGGTCGGCGGTCAGGAGGCGGAGGCCTCGGAAACCTCCCTGGCGCTGCGCGACGGCTACCTGGACGTCCCCCTGGACGTCCCGTCCGGCGGCAGCGGCTACACCTACGACGCCAACGACGCCAGCGTGGGCGACCTCGACGGCGACGGTGAGTACGAGATCGTCCTGAAGTGGGAGCCCACCAACGCCAAGGACAACTCCCAGGCGGGTCGTACCGGCCCCGTGCTGCTCGACGCCTACGAGCTCGGCGGTGAGCGGCTCTGGCGCATCGACCTGGGGCGCAACATCCGCGCCGGTGCGCACTACACCCAGTTCCAGGTCTATGACTTCGACGGCGACGGGCGGTCCGAGGTCGCCGCGAAGACGGCCGACGGCACCGTCGACGGCACCGGCGGGGTCATCGGTGACGCCGGGGCCGACCACCGCAACGGCGACGGCTACATCCTGAGCGGGCCGGAGTTCCTCACCATGTTCGACGGCCGCAGCGGGGCCGAACTGGACTCGGTGGACTACGTGCCCGGACGCGGCGACGTCTGCGACTGGGGCGACTGCTACGGCAACCGTGCGGACCGGTTCCTGGCGGGCGTCGCCTACCTGGACGGCCAACGGCCCAGCCTGATCATGGCGCGCGGCTACTACACGCGCTCGGTCATCGCGGCCTGGGACTGGCGCGACGGGCGCTTCACCCGCCGCTGGACCTTCGACAGCGACGACGCCGGGTCGGAGTGGGCCGGACAGGGCAACCACCAGTTGAGCATCGCCGACGCCGACGGCGACGGCCGCGACGAGGTCATGTACGGCTCGATGGCCGTCGACGACGACGGCGGCGGGATGTGGAGCACCGGCCACGGTCACGGGGACGCCATGCACGTGGGCGACCTGCTGCCCGACCGCTCCGGCCTGGAGGTCTTCACCATCACCGAGCGCACGGGAGGCGCGGCGGGCGCATACGTGGCCGAGGCCGCCACCGGCGACGTGGTCTGGCGCAGGCCCACCGCCAGCGGTGAGGAGGGGCCCGGCCGGGGCGTGGCCGCGGACGTGTGGCCGGGCAACCCGGGCTCGGAGTTCTGGGTCGCGGGGGGCGGCGTCAGCGGCGTGTACGACGCCGAGGGCGACCGCCTGGGTGTTCGTGCTCCCTCCTCCGTGAACTTCGTGAGCTGGTGGGACGGCGATCCGCTGCGGGAACTGCTGGACGGCACCCGCATCGACGAGTACGGGACCGGTGGCGACACCCGGCTGCTGACCGGCTCCGGGGTGGCCTCCAACAACGGCACCAAGTCCACACCGGCGCTGAGCGGCGACATCCTCGGTGACTGGCGTGAGGAGGTCGTCTGGCGCACCGAGGACAACCGGGCGCTGCGGATCTACTCCACGCCCGTCCCCACCGAACTGCGGATGCCCACCCTGATGCACGACACCCAGTACCGGGTGGCCGTCGCCTGGCAGAACACCGCCTACAACCAGCCGCCGCACCCGAGCTTCTTCATCGGGGACGGCATGGAGCCCGCTCCCTGGCCGGAGGTGTACACACCCTGACCACCGGGCGGGTCGGGGCGGTCGTGCGGGTGCGCTCGCACGGCCGCCCCGCGCTCGGCAACCGTGTGCGGGCGGTCGCGGACGGCCGAACCCCCCAGCGCACGGGCCCCTCTCCCGGAGCCCTGCCCGGGAGAGGGGCCCGTGCGCTTCGGTGCGGGGCCTCCGGATCTCACAGGCACTCCCCGGGAAGGTCGCCCGCACGGAGCTCGGAGAAGGTCACCACCCTCTGCCCGGGGCGGGTGAGCACGGCTCCGCCGCGTGCGAAGAAGACGGTTCCCCCGGGCCTGCGCAGGTTGAGGAGGCCGACGGCCGAGCACAGGATCCGCCGCGGTGCCACCTTCTCCACCCCCGCCGTCGCGGCGAGGGAGTCGGCCGCCTCGGGGCCGACCTCGGCGAGGAACCGGGGGAGTTCGTGCGCGCTCACGTGACCTTCTCCCCGGCCTCCGCGATCTCCAGGACACCCAGGAGACGGCGGGCCATGTCCCGCTCCCGGCCCAGGGGAAGGCCCTGTTCGTACTCCCACGTGCCTTCCGTGCGGAACGGCTCCCACATCCAGAACCAGTGCCACTGTCCCGAGTCCGTCCGCATCAGGCGCACCGGCTGTTCCTGGGAACCCCGCTTCGCCACCAGCACCATCCCCGGCTGGGGGAGCGGCTTGAGGTTCAGCGCGTCCAGTTCCAGGGCGAGCCGCTTGGCCGCCTCCCTGGTCACCGTTGCCGGGCTGTTCGATTCTGACATGTCCCTTTTCTCTGTGGAATGGTGGAATGCTCTCGAGGCCGCTGCCATGAATCGCCGTCGGCCTCGAATTCGATCATCCGAGAGAGGAGCTCGGAACCATAGAGTGCATGAGCTTATGGGAGAATTTGAGGAGTGCTGTTCTCGGTGGTGCGAGGATGGTGGAGAAGGGTGGAGTAATGGCGAAACACAAGATCAGGCCGAACGCCCGGGAGTGGGGAACTGAACTGAAGGTTCTGCGGGCCAGGGCGGGCAGGACCCAGAAGAGCCTGGCCGCTCCGCTGAACTGCTCTGACACGCTCATCTCCGGATTCGAGTCCGGCACGCACTGGCCCTCACGCGAGATGGCGGTGGAACTGGACGTCCTGGTCGCGGGGGAGGGGACCCTCGTCAGGCTCTGGGACCGGTTGAACTCCAAGCAGGCCTACCCCGCCTGGGCGGGTGACCTGGTGAAGGCCGAACCCATGGCAACGGTCATGCGCAAGTTCGAGGCCACGGTCATTCCCGGCCTCCTCCAGACGGAGGACTACGCGCGTTCCCTGGTCGTGGCGAACAACGGCCTCGCACCGTTTCGCGATATCGAGGAGCTGGTATCAGGTCGGATGGAAAGGCAAAGGCTCTGGGACCTCCCTGACCCTCCCCGCATGGTGGTCGTTCTGAACGAAGCGGTCCTCCTGGCCTCTATCGGCGGACCGCAGGTCCTGTCCGAGCAGATCACCAAGCTGATCGATATGGTGGAAACCAAACGGATCAGGATTCATGTCGTTCCTCTGGACACGTCGGGTCCCCCGGCGGTCATGCCCTTCACCCTCCTGAGCTTCGAGGACCAGTCGGACACGCTGTACCTGGAGGACGCGCTATCGGGCCGGATGGTGACCGAGCAGGACGACGTGGCCCGGATGGATACGCTTTTCAGCGACCTCCTGGGGGTCGCGCTGTCGCCTGAGAAGTCGCTGAAGGTTCTCCACCAGCATCGAAGGAAGCATGATGACGAAGTCGAAGCTCTCACCTGAGTGGAAGAAGTCCAGCTACAGCGGTGGCAACGGCGGTGACTGCGTAGAGGCCAGGCAGAACGCTGCGCGCGCCGCCGTCGCCGTGCGTGACACCCAGAACCGCCACCTCGGCCATCTGGAAGCCAACAACACTGAGTGGACCGCCCTCCTGGGAGCGGTTAAGGGATGACGATGACGAAGCTCTCACCTAAGTGGAAGAAGTCCACCTTCAGCCATGGCAACGGTGGAAACTGCGTCGAAGCTCGGAGAACCACGACGGGCGCCGCCGTGCGTGACACCCAGAACCGGCACCTGGGCTGCCTGGAGGCCACCGGAGCCGAGTGGACCGCCCTCCTGGAGGCGGTGAAGGGCTCCACACCCTGAACCTTCTGGAGCCCCCAGACGCACCGAGCCCCCTTCCCGGACGCCCGGGAAGAGGGCTCACGCACGTGTCGCCGCAGGCGGAGGACCCGCGGCCTAGAGCGTCGGCAGGTACCGCGCCAGCTCGTACGGGGTGACCTGGCGGCGGTAGGAGTTCCACTCCGCCTTCTTGTTGCGCAGGAAGAAGTCGAAGACGTGCTCGCCCAGGGTCTCGGCGACCAGCTCGCTGTTCTCCATGATCCGCAGGGCCTCGTCCAGGCTCTGCGGCAGCGGGCGTATACCCAGCGCGCGGCGCTCGGAGTCGGTCAGGGCCCACACGTCGTCCTCCGCGCCGGGGGGCAGCTCGTAGCCCTCCTCGATGCCCTTGAGCCCGGCGGCCAGGATGACGGCGTAGGCCAGGTAGGGGTTGCAGGCGGTGTCCAGCGAGCGGATCTCGATCCGGCTGGAGTTGGACTTGCCGGGCTTGTACATCGGCACGCGCACCAGCGCCGAGCGGTTGTTGTGGCCCCAGCAGATGTAGGCGGGGGCTTCACCGCCCATGCCGGCGGAGGCCGCCGGGTCGTCCCACAGGCGCTTGTAGGAGTTGACCCACTGGTTGGTCACGGCCGTGATCTCGTCGGCGTGCCGCAGCAGGCCCGCTATGAATCCGCGTCCCACCTTGGAGAGCTGGAAGTCCGCGCCCGGCTCGTAGAAGGCGTTCCGGTCGCCCTCGAACAGCGACAGGTGCGTGTGCATGCCCGAGCCCGGGTACTCGGTGAACGGCTTGGGCATGAACGTCGCGTACACGCCCTGCTCCATCGCCACCTCCTTCATCACGAGCCGGAAGGTCATGATGTTGTCGGCGGTGGTCAGCGCGTCGGCGTAGCGCAGGTCGATCTCCTGCTGTCCCGGGCCGCCCTCGTGGTGGCTGAACTCCACGGAGATGCCCATGGCCTCCAGCATGTTGATGGCGTTGCGCCGGAAGTCGTGCGCGCTGTTGTGGGGCGTGTGGTCGAAGTAGCCGCCCGAGTCGTTGGGCTCGGGGAACTCGCCCTGCTCGGGCATCTTCTTGAGCAGGTAGAACTCGATCTCGGGGTGGGTGTAGAACGTGAACCCCAGGTCGGAGGCCTTGCCGAGCTGGCGCTTGAGCACGTGGCGCGGGTCCGCCGAGGACGGCGAACCGTCCGGCATGAGGATGTCGCAGTACATGCGCGCCGTGCCGTGCGGCTCGTTGCGCCAGGGCAGCACCTGGAAGGTGGAGGGATCGGGCTGGGCCAGCATGTCGGCCTCGTAGACGCGTGCGAACCCCTCGATCGCCGAGCCGTCGAAACCGATGCCCTCGGAGAAGGCCGCCTCCAGTTCGGCGGGGGCGACCGCCACGGACTTGAGGTACCCGAGCACGTCGGTGAACCACAGCCTCACGAACCGGATGTCGCGCTCCTCCAACGTGCGGAGCACGAATTCCTGCTGTCGATTCACGGTCAACCTTCCTTGATGCCGGTCGGTCCGGATACTGTTCCGCCGTGCGCGGAGCCGAGCCGGACACAGTGTCCCGGGACCAGTCTGCCGTGCGGATATTTCCGGGGTATTTCCGCACACGCCGACAAGCCTGCCCGGTCCGTTCCCCGCACACGCATTATGACCTGTGGCCGGGGCTTTCGCTCCGCCACCTCGCCTCGCCCGCGGTTCCCCGAGTGTGACGGAACTCCTCGGTCCGAGGCGGTACGCGCGGGTCCCCGCCGGGGGTCCGGCGGCGGCCCGACCCGAAGGCCGACGTAGAGTGCCCTGCCCGGGGCACACCATCCGCACAGGCGCACGGCCGGGGTCCGCCGGTCGGTCCGGGGACTTCCGCGTACTTTTCCGGTTCTTCCTCCCGAACCCGTAACGCTGAGCGGGGTCCGGACATGTGTGGGGGTGTAGGACGCACCACCACCGAGGGGAAAGGGTGCACGTTGCCCCGAAAACACCCGGTGCGGTCGCGGGAGGAGTCCGTCGCACGGTTCGAGGAACTCTACGAGTCCACGTTCCGTGACGTGCTCGGCTACCTGCTGCGCCGCACACAGGACCCGGACCATTCCGCCGACCTCGTCGCCGACGTGTTCACGGTGGTCTGGTCCCGGATCGACGACGTCCCGCCGGAGGACCAGGCCCGGCCGTGGGTGTTCGGCGTGGCACGCAAGGTGCTCGCCAACCACCGGCGCGGCGACCAGCGCCGCAACGCCCTGGCCGCGCGCCTGCGTGCCGACCTGCGCGAGGTCGCCGTCACCCTGCCCGAGGCACGTGATCCCGGCCTGGGCGAGGTCGGCAGGGTGTTTCGCGCCCTGCCCGAACGGGACCGGGAGATCCTCTCCCTGGCGGGCTGGGAACAGCTCGACACCGGGCAGATCGCGGTCGCCCTGGGGTGCGCACGGGGAACCGCCCGCGTGCGCCTGCACCGGGCACGCAACCGGTTCGCCAGGGCCCTGCGCAGGGCCGGCCTGGACACCGGGACCGGAGCCCCCTCCTCGGTCACCACCCCACGCCCACGGCGTGCCACGTCCCTGAAAGGAGCGGCGCGATGAACCATGACCCGATCGACCGCATGGTGGCCGGACTCCGCCCCGAGGTGGACGCGTCCCACCGGCTCGACCCCGCGGCCCCCGCCGCGCGTGAGCTGCGTTCGCTGATCCCCACCCGGAACCAGGAGACCACCATGTCCATGTCCCCCCGCAGGAAGCGCCTGCTCGTCGCGGCTCCGATCGCCGCGGCCCTCGCCGTGGGAGGCGTCGCGGCCACCGTGCTGTTCGACCCCTCCGCCGATGAGGGCTCCTCCCTTCCGCTCGGCCCCGAGCCCGCGGCCGCCGCCGTACTGGACGTCAGTGTCGAGGAGGGCGTGGTGGTGGCCGAGGTGCTCGACCCCACCGCCGACGCCGAGGCGTACGCGGCCGAGTTCGCCGAGCACGGCCTCGACGTCACGCTGCGTTTCGTCCCGGCGTCTCCCACCGTCGTGGGCAACCTCGTCTACCTGGACGACAACATGACGGGCGAGGGCACCGACGAACGCGACGTGGAGGTCGTGACCTCGCCCGGGGAGTGCACTCCTCAGGGCGGGGGCTGCCCCGTGGGTGTGCGCATCCCCGAGGACTACGACAACCCGGTCGAGGTGGTCTTCGGCCGGGAACCCGAGGCCGGGGAGCACTACGAGAGCACGAACGCCGCGACCGCCCCGGGGGAGGCCCTGGAGGGCATGGAACCCGCGGGGATGACCGTCGGTGAGCTGCGCGACGCCCTCGCCGGGGTCGACCAGGAGATCGCCGGCTTCAGGAAGCCGGTCCAGGAGCCCTGTGGCGGGTCCGAGAACGACACGGACGACCTCGACGCCGACGGGGAGCCAGCCTCCACCGACACCGACGCCGAGAACGGGTCGGCCGCGGGGGAGGGCTCGCGGCCGGCCCCCGGGCCGAACGACCCCCCGCAGGCTCCCGAGGACGGGCTCTGCGGGGAGATGCGGGAGCTCACCGGGGACGAGGTCGGTGACGACATGGTGGTCGCCGACGTGTCGCTGCACGCGCCCGGCGAGGTGAGCGTGATCGTGGAGGGCGAGACCGGGCTGTTCTGACCGGCCGCTTCCGGACCGCTTCCGGGACGAGCCGTGAGGGGCGGGCGCGTGGCCACGCGCCCGCCCCTTCGGCGTTGTCCACGGAAGGAGAAGTCCCGTTCTCCGGGGTCACCGGCCGGGCGTCCTCCCGCGCCACGGCCGGTGCGGGTCAGCCGTTCACACGTTCGCGCAGGATGTCCACACCGCTGCCGGTGAGCTCGTCCAGGTGCGCGGAGCGACCGGTCATCGCCATGACCAGGGCGAGCGTGCTCCCGGAGACGAGCGGTCCGGTGCCGGAGGCGAACGGACCGTCGGTGGCCTGGAGCCTCAGCCCCCGCACCCGGCTCTTGGCGACGACGACCTGGTCCGAGCCCCGGTAGTAGTCCGCCACGAGGGTCAGCGTGGCGATCGGACGGGCGCCGACGATGCCCAGGGGCCGCCTGATGTCCTCTCCGTGCACGATCGCCTCCCCCAGGATGGCGGGCTTGGGCAGGGGCGGTGACGTCGTGCTCCTCGTGACCCCCCGGAAGCGTGCGAGGGTCTCGGCGCCGGAGGTGCCCATCTGCTCCGCCAGGCGCATCGCGACCTGGGCGTCGAAGTCGAACCGGCAGCGGACGACCCCGGCCAGCCATCGAAGGCCGTTGAGGGTCGCCGCCGAGGTCAGGTGCGCGAGTACCTCGCGCACGGTCAGGCCCTCGCACAGCGACGGTGTCGCCCACTGTTCCTCGGTCAGCTCGGACAGGTCGTCGGCCAGCGCCGCCCGCTCCTGGTGGATCAGCGGCCACAGGTCCGCGCGGCCGCTCACCGGCGGACTCCGCGGCACGGGCAGTGTGCTGGTGGTGTCATCGGATACTCCTGGGAACGGGTTTTCGTCCCGTGCCTGTGGTCGTGGGCGGACACCGGAATCATCACTCCGGCCTACGACATTCCCGGGCTCGTCGCCGGTGTCGCGGAAGGGGGCCGCGGGGGCGTGGCCGCGGAGCCGTGGCCTATCGTCGGGGCATGGTGCGACAGACCACTCGTCTCGGGGTCCGGCAGGTCGATCTGGCTGACTGGCGGTGGTTGTTGGGAGCGCTGCGTGCTCGGTTCGGGACCGGCTCGTTCGGAGCGGGAGCCGCGTTCGTCGCCGCCATGGGGCGGCTCACCGACACGGTCGGCCATCATCCCGACGTCGACCTGCGTGCGGAGCATGTCCAGCTCGTGCTGCGCAGCCACGACGTCGGAGGGGTGACCGAAAGGGACGTCCGACTGGCCGAGAGGATCAGCGCGCTCGCGTCCGACCAGGGGCTGACCCCGTGCCCGGAGCGGGTACAGGTGCTGGAGCTGGCCCTGGACGCGCCCGTGTCGGAAACGGTGCTGCCGTTCTGGGCGGCCGTTCTCGGCGGTGGTGAGGCGGGCGGCGACGTCGTCGACCCGGCGGGGGAGCTCCCGCCGCTGTGGTTCCAGGCGACCGACTCGACCGCACCCGACCGACAGCGCTTCCACCTCGACGTCACGGTTCCCCCGGAAGCCGCCGACCGGCGGATCGCCGCGGCGGTCGCCGCAGGCGGACGCGTCGTCGACGACGGCCATGCCCCGGCCTTCGTCGTGCTGGCCGACCCGGACGGCGACAAAGCCTGTGTCTGCACCGAGTTGGGGCGGGGCTGAACCCCGCCCGCCCCATCGGCACGTCACCGACCCGGTCTCTCCCGGCGGCGCCCGTGAGGGCGCGGGCAACGAGCCCTAGGCCAGGCCGAGTTCGCGCAGCCGGGCCCCGGCCGTCGCCCGGTTGGGCACGTCGAGCTTGGCCAGGATGTTGGACACGTGCACGCTCGCGGTCTTGGGCGTGATGAACAGCTCCCCGGCGATCTGGGCGTTGGTGCTGCCCACCGCCAGCAGCCGCGCCACCTCCGCCTCGCGCGCGGTCAGCCCGGCCGGTGCCGTGGGCGGGGCGGCGTCCTCCACCAGGCCCGCCCCCATCCTGCGCGCCAGGTCCGCGGCGGCGTCGGCCAGCGGTACCGCTCCGCACTCCTCGGCCGCCGCGTGCGCCCGGCGCACCCACTCCAGGGCGCGGCCCCGGTCCCCGGCGGCCATCGCCGCCTCGGCCGCCCGCAGCCGGGCTCCCGCCAGGTGCAGCCGCATCGGCGTGGCCTCCCATGCCTCCACCGCCGCCGTCCACCGCTCCAGCAGCGGGGCGGGCTCCGCACCGTCCACCGCGGCCAGCCGGGCCGCCACGGACGCCCGGTAGGCCTGCTGCGCCGTTCCGTGGGCCGGCATCAGCGTCACCAGGTCGGCCACCAGGTCCCGCACCCGGCGCGCCAGGTCCACCGTCTCGTGGGGACGTCCCGAGACCGTGCCCAGCCGCGCGGCCTCGGCCATCACGTCCGCCATCGGCCACGTGTAACCGTGCGCGGACTCCAGGACCAGCCGTTCCAGGGTCCGCTCGGACAACGCGAGCGCGTCGTCGACCGCGCCCGCGGCCAGGTCCGTCTCCAGGAGCGCCAGCAGGGACAGCTGCACGATGTTCATCCGCTGCGAGGTCAGCGCGTCCGACCGCCCCGGCACCTGCATGGCCCGGCGCGCGGCGGCCAGGTCCCCCTGGGCGGCGGCCGCCCGGACCAGCACCGCGTCGACGTAGTAGCGGTGCTTGTTGAGCGGGTGGGTGCGCAGGACCGCCTCGACGATCCGCCGCGCCCCGGCCAGGTCGCCCAGCTCGAAGTAGATCTCCGCGCGGTTCTGGTGGTTGAAGGTCTTGTGGACGGACGCCCAGCCCATCGCCTCGTGCCGGGCCAGGGACTCCTCCAGCACCGCCAGTCCCTCCTCGTGGTGGCCCAGCTCCCGCAGGAAGTGGCCCAGGTTGCCCGCTCCGCGCGCCTCCAGGGAGGGGTCGGAGATCTCGGCGGCGTAGCCGATGGCCTCCTCGATCAGCGGACGGCCCCTCTCCAGGTCCCCCGAGTCCATGTGGAGCCCGCCCAGGGTGATGCGGGCGTCGGCGGCCGCGCACATGTCCTCCTGGCCGGCGGACCCGGCGAGTGCGATGGCCTCCTCCGCGAGCGCGCGCGTGGACCTTCCGGCCTTCTCCAGCTCCTTCAGGCGCTCCTGTCCGGGGGTCCCGCGCCGGTCGCCGCGGTGGACCATGGTCTCCCTGGCCAGGATGGCCAGCAGGATGACGTACCCCGGCATGTGCGGCGGGTGCAGCTCCAGGGCCGTGATCAGGTCGATGATCCCGCTGCCGCAGGCCTCCTCGGCGCGTGCCAGCCCGCGACGGCGCAGCAGGCACGCCCGCACCATCAGCGTGTGGTCGTCCCGGTCGTCCTCGGACAGGGTGGCCAGGGCCTCGTCGGCGAGGTCGAGGGCGCGCCGGGGGCGGCCCGCCTCCACGGCGGCCCCCGCCGCGCGGCTGACCACCTCGGCCCAGGACAGGCCCTGCACCCGCTCCCGTGCGTCGGGTACCCGGTCCCACAGGGCCAGGACCCGCTCCAGCATGTCGAGTTCCTCCCCGTAGGCGAGGGTGTCGCTCGCGCGCACCGCGGCCCACCAGGCGGCCTGGAGGGCGCTGGGCAGTTCCTGCGCGGCGTTGTAGTGGTGGGCCTGCTCGGCGGCCCGCCGGTCGAGGGGGACGGAGTCGGGGTACTCGTCGATGAGCTGGGCGAAGCGCATGTGCAGCCGGGCGTGGGGACCGGGCAGCAGCTCGCCGTGCACGGCGTCGCGCAGCAGGGCGTGCCGGAAGCGGTACCCGGTGCGGTCGGCGCGCAGCACGTTGGCGTCCACCAGGGTGCGCAGGGCGGGCTCCAGTTCGCGCTCGGCCAGGCCGGCCGCGTGGTAGAGCATCTCGTGCTCGATGCTGCCCGAGACCGCGCCGACCGACGCCACGCGCAGTACCGACATGGCGGTGTCGTCGAACCGGTGCAGGGGCTCCAGGAGCAGGTCGCGGAACTGGTCGGGCACGCCGTGGTCGTCGCCGGCGGGATCGCCGACCGACTCGGCGAAGGACTCCACGAACAGGGGGACGCCCTCGGTGCGCCGGTAGAGCTCGTCCATCTCGTGGTGGGTGAGCGCCGTGCCCCGGATCGCCGCGGCCTGGGCGCCGGCCTCGTCGCGGCTCAGCGGCGCCAGTTCGAGCGCCTCGACGCCGGGTGCGCGCCGCAGTTCGGGGAGCAGGCGGCGCAGCGGGTGGGTGCGGTGCAGGTCGTCGCTGCGGTAGGTGGCGACGATCTGCACGCCCGGCAGGTCGAGGTTGCGAACGAGGAAGACGAGCAGGTCGCGGGTGGCGCCGTCGGCCCAGTGCAGGTCCTCCAGGACCACGGTGACACCGCCGTCCTCGGCGGCCTGGTTGAGCAGGCGCAGGACCTGTTCGAAGAGGATGCCCCGGTTCTCGGGTCGCTGGGCGGGTACCTCGCCCAGTTCGGGCAGGAGCCGGGAGAACTCGCCGACCCCGCCGGGTGCGGCGGTCTCGAAGGCCTCCCGTCCGCGTTCGCGCAGGAGCTGGCGCAGGACGGCGGTGAAGGGTGCGTAGGACAGTCCGTCCACGCCGAGCTGGAGGCAGCCGCCGACGAAGACCGATCCCTGGGGCAGGGCCGAGACGAACTCGCCGACCAGGCGGCTCTTGCCCACTCCCGCGTCCCCGCCGACCAGGACCGCTCCAGGCGCCTCGGTGTGCGATCGCCGGGCATGGTCCCGGAGGAGCCGGAGCTCGGGCTCACGGCCCACGAACACGGTGTTGCTCTCGACAAGAACGGGCATGACGCTCATTATGCCTACAAGGTCGGACACCGTGGGTGTCGTCGGGAATCGCACGCCGGATCTCAGACGGCCCGGCCGAAGCGGGAACGACGCTCCTCGCGGCGGCGCTCACGCTCCTCGGCGCGCTTGCGGCGGGCCTCGAGTACGGCCTCGGTACGACGCAGGCGTGCCTCGGTCGTCTCCTTGGTGACGGCGGCGAGAAGTTCGGGGTGGATCACGGTCTCTCCTGGTGGTGCTGGTCCGGTGTCCCTCACCGGCACCACCCACGATGCTTCTAAGACCCCCGTCCCCACATGGGGAGAACACCCCGTTCCCGGCCCCGCGCACGCCTTGGCCGTAGGACACCGCCCGCTCTGGGAGGCCGCCCGGTCTAAGACGGCCGCCCCGCCTGAGACGCCGCGGGCTCGAACCGGACCGGGCCCGTTTCGTCGGCCGTCCGGGCGGGCGCCCCGCCCGAGAGGGCGTCCCGTCACCGAGGTGCTCCTCCGCCACGCGGCACGGCACGCGAAGGGAAGGCCCGGACACCTTCCTCCCGCCGCTCCCCGCGCGCGTTACCGCGCCCTCAGACCGCGCCGAGGTCGCGGGCACGCGCCCCGGCCGTCGCCCGGTTGGGCACGTCGAGCTTGGCCAGGATGTTGGACACGTTCACGCTGGCCGTCTTGGCGGAGATGAACAGCTCCCCGGCGATCTGGGCGTCGGTGCTGCCCACCGCCGGCAGCCGCAGCACCTCCGTCTCGCGCGGAGTCGGTCCCGCGGGGGCTCCGAGGCTCCGCCGAGCCGCAGACCCGCACGCCGGGCCGGCCCGGCGGCGGACCGCTCCAGCGGCACCGCCCCGCACCCGTGCGCCGCGCCTTGGGCCTGTCCCAGCCATGCGCGGGCCGCGGCCTGGTCGTGTCCGGCCAGCGCCGCGTGCGCCGCACGCAGCCGGGCCTCGGCCAGGTGCAGCACCAGGGGCGTTCGCTCCCAGCGCCGCACCGCCTCCTCCCGGCCCCCGCGCGCACGGGCGTCGGGCACCCGGTTCCACAGGGCCGGGACGCGCTCCGGCATGACGAGCCGCTCACTGTGGGCCAGCGACTCCCCGGCCCCCGGACCGCCACGCCGCCACCCACGCCGCCTGCATCGCTCGGGCGGGTCCTGGGCGGAGTGGTAGTGGTGGGCCTGCTCGGCGGTGCACCGCTCGGCGGGCACGTAGTCGGGGTGCTCGTCGATGAGCTGGGCGAAGCGCAGGTGCAGCCGGGAACGCGTTCCGGGCGGCAGGGAGCCGTGGACGGCCTCGCGCAGCAGGGCGTGCCGGAACCGGTACCCGTCCCCGATCACCCGCAACAGGCGGGCGTCCACCGGCGTGTGCGGGGACGACCCCGGTATGTCCTCGGCCAGTTCCGACGCCCGGCGGAGTCAGACGGCGCGGCCGACCGCGCCGACCGAGGCCGCGCGCAGTACCGCCGTGGCGTCCGGGTCCAGTCGGTACAGAGCGCCAGCAGGTCCGGGAAGTGCCGGAGGCCTCGGTGCGGCAGCGGCGGCGTACGGCCGTCCGGCGGAGTCAGACGGCGCGGCCGTAGTCCTCCCGCTTCCGCGACAGGAGGCGGTGCTCGCGGCGCTCCTGTCTGCGCTGCGCGCGCTCGTGCCTTCGCTGCGCGCGCTCCCTGGCGTGGGCCCGGCGGGCCGCCTGGACGTTCTGCGCCTCGCGGACGCGCTGCTCGGTCATCTCCCGGGCGTTGGCGTTCATCAGCTCGGTGTGGAACACGGTGTTCTCCCCGTCCTCGGGGCGCGGACCCGGTGTCCCCGCCGTCTGGTGTCCACGATCGCCCTAAGACCCCGGGGCGCACATGGGGAGGAATCCCCGTCCTGGGGCGGGACGGGGCACGTATGGCCCTAAGGCCCCGGGCGGAGCCGCCGGCCCGAGTCCCACGGCCGGAAGGCGTGTCACCGCATGCACTCACCTGATCACGCATAGTTTCCTAGGGGTGTCGGATCGTGAACACGCGGGAGGCGCGGGATGACGGGAATGGTCCGGAAGGGCTGTCGGAACACGGCGTACGGGCGGGCGGCCGCGGCCGGCCTGGTGGCGATGGCGACGGGAGTGCTCGCCGCGCCGGCCCTCGCCGACGACGGGGCCGGTCCGGCGGCCGGGATGGGCCTCACCCTGGACGCGGGCGCGCAGCCGCCGGGGCCGGGGCAGGAACTCACGCTGCGCGCCACCCTGGCCAACGGCGGCGGTGGCGCCGTGGAGGGCGCCCTGCTCGCCCAGCACGTCCCCGAGTCGCTGGAGATCGTGGAGGTCGGCGGTGACGGGGTGGTCAAGGACGGCATCGTGAACTGGCGGGTCGCCGTACCCGCGGGGGAGGAGACGGCGTACACGGTACGTGTGCGGGTGCCGGAGGACGCCGAGGGCCGGGAGCGCCTGACGAGCACCGCCTGCCTGCTGCTGGACCGCGACTCCGACCCGGCCATGTGCGCGAGCGACACGGTGGTCGTGGCCGAGACGACCGTGGCGGGACGTGCGTCGGAGTACATGGACCGCGACGGCCTGGTGAGGGCGGCGGGGGTGGCCCTGCTGGCCGGTCTGGCCTGGGTGCTGTGGCGGCGCAGGAGCGCTTCGGCGCGCGGGTGAGCCGGGGCGGGGACGTGCGCCGCGCCGCCCCGGCGTACGGTCCCGCCCGGCCCCGTCTGGCGTACCGCCCCGGTGGGCGGCCGGGGCGCACTGGCAACTACAAGGCGTAGTAATGTTCCGGTATGGACATCTTCTACTCCGCGCTCGTCTTCCTGCACATGCTCGGTCTCGCGGGCGTCCTCGCGGGCTTCCTCATGCAGGTCATGACCGGCAACGCCAAGTCGACCAAGGTCCTGCTGCACAGCTCCCTGCTCCAGCTCGTCACCGGACTGCTGCTGGTCGGGGTCGCCGAGATGGCCGACCTCACGGAGATGAACCACGTCAAGATCGCGGTCAAGCTGGTGGTCGCGCTGGCCGTCGTGGTGGTGGGCGTGCTGAACCTGCGCAAGCCCGCCGACAAGCTCGCCGTCATCGCGGGCGTGCTCGCCGTCGTCAACATCGGCGTGGCCGTCTTCTGGTAGTTCCCCGCCCTCCCGCGTCCCCCGGCGCGGTCCCCGCAGGCCGCCCCCGCCGGTGGTGGTACGGACCCCGGGGTCCGTACCACCACCGGCTTTTTCTGTGCCTTTCAGTAATCTTGCAAGGTTTTTCGTGCTTCAAGCCGAAGGTCCCGCATCGCCGTCCCCGCAGTTCACGGCGGCGGCGCCCCCGGTCCGCCTTCGCCGCGAAGGCGCCGCTGTACCCGGTGTCCGCCCAGGTGGGGTCGGCATTCGTCGCGCTGCGTGAAAGGCGACACCCCGGTGACACGGGCTGTTCACAAGGGCGAACCCTTCTGTTACCTTCATCACGCTCACGCAAACTCTTGCAATAACTGCAAGAGGACAGCGGTCGGGGCAGTGCCGCCCCACCGCGCACCTTCCCCCGAGGAGCGCACATGAAGCTATCCGGACTCGGCGCCGCGGCCGGGTCGGTTCTGGTGGGAGCCGGCCTGCTAGCGGTTCCCCTCCTGCCCGGCCCCGCCCCCCGACAGATCGAGACCGCCTCCACCGACGCCACCGCCGCGGCCACCGGCAACGGGGAGGCCGTCGTCCACCTCTTCCAGTGGACCTGGGACGCGGTGGCGAACGAGTGCACCGACTTCCTCGGCCCCCGCGGCTTCGGCGCGGTCAAGGTCTCACCGCCCCAGGAGCACGTGGTCATCCCCTACGCCGAAGGCGGGAACCACCCCTGGTGGCAGGACTACCAGCCCGTCTCCTACCGCATCGACAACACCCGGCGCGGCACCGCCGAGGAGTTCGAGGCGATGGTCTCCACCTGCGCCGACAGCGGTGTGAAGGTCTACGTCGACGCCGTCATCAACCACATGACCGGCGACGGCTCCGGTACCGGCAGCGCGGGCACCGAATGGGCCAAGTACGACCACCCCGACCTGTTCGGCGACGGCGGCGCCGGCTACGACCGCGCCGACTTCGGCCCCTGCTACGAGGAGATCGCCGACTGGAACGACAAGTGGGAGGTGCAGAACTGCCAGCTCGTGGGCCTGGCCGACCTCGACACCGCCGACCCCCGGGTGCGCGCGCAGATCCGCCGCTACCTCAACGACCTGGTGGACATGGGCGTGGCGGGCTTCCGCGTGGACGCGGCCAAGCACGTCCCCGAGGAGCACATCGGGGCCATCCTCTCCGACCTGCACGAGGTGCCGGTCTTCGGCGGCCGGCCGGAGATCTACCAGGAGGTGATCGGCGACCAGACGATCCCCTACACCGCCTACACGCCCTACGGGGACGTGACCGCCTTCGACTACCAGCGCGACATCTCGGGCAGGTTCGCCAACGGCGACATCTCCGGCCTGGCGCACCTGCCGGACTACGGCGGGCTCAGCGACGAGCAGGCCACCGTCTTCATCGACAACCACGACAGCCAGCGCTACCACCCGACCCTGACCTTCAAGGACGGCGACCGGTACTACCTCGCCACGGCGTTCATGCTCGCCCACCCCTACGGCACCCCGGTGGTGATGTCGAGCTACGACTTCGGCGACAACGTGACCGAGGGGCCGCCCAGCACCGGATCCGAGCCCGGCAACCCGGCGGGCTGGATCACCGAGGACGCCGACTGCTCCGACTCCGAGTGGGTCTGCGAGCACAGGCACCCCGCCGTCGCCGGGATGGCCGCCTTCCGCAACGCCACCGGTGACACCCCGGTGGTCCAGCGCGCCACCGACGGCGCCTCCCGGCTCGCCTTCGACCGGGGCGACCGCGGCTTCGCCGCCTTCAACGCGAGCGGCGGCACCTGGAACCTGACCGCCGACACCGCCCTGCCCGACGGCAGCTACGAGAACGCGGCCGGAAGCGGGACCCTCACCGTCGCCGACGGCCGGGTCAGCGCCCGGGTTCCGGCCAACGGGGCCGTCGCCCTGCACGTGGGCGGCACCTGCGACGACTCCGCCGAGTGCGGAGGCGGCACCGACCCCGGTGACCCGGACGACCCCGCCGGGAGCAGCGTCTCCGCCACCGTGGAGACCTGGTACGGCCAGGAGGTGTACGTGGTCGGCTCCACCCCCGAGCTGGGCTCCTGGAACCCGCTGGACGGGGTGAGGCTGTCCACCGACGAGTCCACCTACCCGGTGTGGTCGGGCACCGTCCCCTTCGGCGCCGACACCGAGTGGAAGCTGGTCAAGGTCGACGGCGCGGGCAACGCCGAGTGGGAGTCCGGCGCCAACCGCGTCGGCCCCGCCTCCACCGTCACCTGGCGCGACTGACCCCGCCGGCCCCGTCGCGGCGCCCCGCCGCCCCGCTTCGGGGCGCCGCCCGTCCACCCGCCCGTCCGGAGGGACCGGCGGGCGAGGACCTTCGAGGAATCCGCCGACCACCACCCCGGGCCGAACCACTCCCGGCCCCGGCGCCCCCGTGCCCCACTCCCTCGACACGGGGGCGCCCCTCCCGGGGACCACGGTGCTGTGACCGGAGAGGGCCCCGTACACCGTGATCCCGTACTCACGGCGCACTTCGAGTGCCGAGGGCGTCCACAGGCACAGGGCCAACGCGGGCCGGGCCCTCGCGGCCGGCGCACCGGACCTGTCCGGTGGACTCGGTCCCGCGCCACCGGGGGCGGCGGGGCCGCCGGAGGATCCGCGGGTACGCCCGTGAGGCAGGAGCGGCCGCACCGTGGGCGCCGGCGGGGTTCCCGTACCCCCGGCGTCCGAGCGCACAGCGAAGCGCGGCGGAGCCCCGGGGAGACACGGTCTAGTCGTCGTAGAAGACCCGCTCCATGACCGCGCGCGCCCGACGGGTGGTACGCAGGTAGGACTCGGTCAGCCGGTCGGACGGGCCCTCCCACACCTCCTCGTCCTCGTCGTCGCCGCCACAGCCCATCGCACCCGCCACCGCGGCGCGCACCCGCAGGTCCGTGGGCAGCGAGTCGCCGCCCCGGCCGCGCACCAGCATCACCATCCCGCGCACCCGCGACGCCAGCTTCCATGCCTGTGCCAGGACCTCGCCGTCCTCCTCGTCCAGGAGCCCGTGCGCCACGGCCGCCTCCAGCGCCTCCAGCGTGCCCGTGGTCCGCAGGTCCGGGTACTCGCGGGCGTGGCGCAACTGAGTCAGCTGGGCCACCCACTCCACGTCCGACAGCCCGCCCCGGCCCAGCTTGGTGTGCAGCGTCGGGTCGGCCCCGCGCGGCAGCCGCTCGGACTCCATCCGCGCCTTGAGCTTGCGGATCTCCAGCACCGCGGAGGAGTCGATCCCGCCCTTCGGATACCGGATGGGGTCGATCAGCTCCGTGAACGCCTGACGCAGCCCCGGATCGCCCGCGACCGGCTTGGCCCGCAGCAGCGCCTGGCTCTCCCACACCTGCGACCAGCGCCCGTAGTACACGGCGTAGGACTCCAGCGTGCGCACCACCGGGCCGCTGCGCCCCTCCGGGCGCAGGTCGGTGTCCACCTTCAGCGGCGGTTCCGCGGCGGGCATCTCCAGCAGCCGCGCCAGCTCCCGCACGATCGCCATCGCCTGTTTGGTGGCCGCGCCCTTGTCCACCCCGGGCAGGGGATCGTGCACGTACATCACGTCCGCGTCGCTGGCGTAGGTCAGCTCCCCGCCGCCGAACCGGCCCATCGCCACCACGCACACCCGCGTGAGCGGCTCGTCCCGCGACGCGGCCACCACCCGGTTCTGCGCCAGGCGCAGCGCGGCCTCGATGGTCACCGCCGCGATGTCGGTCAGCGCCGAGCCCACCTCCTGGATCGAGGACACCTCCAGCAGGTCGGCGGCGGCCGTGCGCAGCAGCTCGCGGCGGCGCAGCGCGCGCACCGCCGCCACCGACTCCTCGGCCGTGTCGTACCGGCGCTGCGCCGCCTCGGCCTCGGCCGCCAGCACCCTCGGGCTGTGGCGCGCCAGGTTGGCGTCGTCGGCCAGCATCGCCACCGCCTCCGGGGCGCGCAGCAGCAGCTCCGTCGCATAGCGGCTCGTGCCCAGCAGCCACGCCATGCGCTCGGCCACCCGCACGTCGTCGCGCAGCAGCCGCAGGTACCACGGGGTGGTGCCCAGGGCCTCGCTCACCTGCCGGAACCCCAGCAGGGCCGAGTCGGGGTCGGGCGAGTCGGAGAACCAGCCCAGCATCACCGGCAGCAGCGTCCGCTGGATCGAGGCCCGGCGCGAGACCCCCGACGTCAGCGACTCCAGGTGGCGCAGAGCACCGCCCGGATCCACGAACCCCAGGGCCTCCAGGCGGTCCCTGGCCTGCTCCGGCGACAGCCGGGCCTCCTCGTCCGGCAGTCTGGCCACCGCGTTGAGCAGCGGCCGGTAGAACAGCTTCTCGTGCAGGCGCCGCACCTCCGAGGACACCCGGCGGCGCGCACCGGTCAGCTCCCTGACCGGGTCCGCGGTGAAACCGAGGGCCCGCCCCAGGCGGCGCAGGTGCTCGGAGCCCTCCGGGCCGGCGGAGTCGGGCATCACGTGCGTGCGCCTCAGCCGCTCCAGTTGCAGCAGGTGCTCCAACCGCCGCAGGAACCGGTAGGAGTCGGCCAGCCCGGACGCGTCCCCGCGCCCCACGTACCCGTGCTCGGACAGCACCCGCAGGGCCTCCAGGGTGTTGCCCGACCGCAGCCGCTCGTCGGTGCGCCCGTGCACCAACTGGAGCAACTGCACCGAGAACTCGATGTCGCGCAGCCCGCCCGGCCCCAGCTTGAGCTCCCGCTCGGCCTCACCGGCCGGGATGTGCGCCACCACCCGGCGGCGCATCGCCTGCACGTCCTCCACGAAGTCCGTGCGGTTCGCGGCACCCCACACCATCGGGGAGATCACGTCCATGTAGGCCCGGCCCAGCTCCGCGTCGCCGGCGATCGGGCGGGCCTTGAGCAGCGCCTGGAACTCCCAGGTCTTGGCCCAGCGCTCGTAGTAGGCGCGGTGTCCCGACAGCGGGCGCACCAGCGGCCCGTTGCGCCCCTCCGGCCGCAGCGCCGGGTCCACCTCCCACAGGGTGCCCTCGGCGTCGGTCTCCGACGGGACGCGCATCATCGCGGTGGCCAGCCGGGTCGCCGCGCGCATCGCGGCCTGCTCGTCCACCGGTTCGTCGGAGCCGGGTTCCTCGACCGGCTCGGCCACGAACACCACGTCCACGTCGCTGACGTAGTTCAGCTCCCGTCCGCCGCACTTGCCCATGCCTATGACCGCCAGGCGGCACAGCGCCGCGTCCTCGGGGTGCTCGGCGCGGGCCACCGCCAGGGACGCGTCCAGCACCGACGCGGCCAGGTCGGCCAGCTCCGCGGCGACCTCGTCCACCGTGCACATGCCGGTCAGGTCCCGCCCCGCCAGGCGCAGCACCCGCCTGCGGTAGGCCACGCGCAGGAGGTGGCGGAGGGCGGTGGCGGACCCGTCCTCGGACACGGCGGGGTCGGCCACCGGCGCGGGACCGTTGGGGTCGGCGCCCACGGTGTGCATCAGCCCCCGGCGCACCTCCTCCTGCTCGGGGGAGCGGGCGGCGTCGGCGCCCCGCAGCTCCCGCCAGTCGCCCGGATGGCGCACCAGGTGGTCGGCCAGGGCGGGGCTGGTGCCCAGCACCCGGCACAGTCGTGCACGCAGTTCGCGGTCCTCGCGCAGCGCGTCCAGGACCTCGTCCGGATCGGCGTCGGACTCCAGGACCCGGATCAGCCCGAGCAGGGCCTGGTCGGGGTCGGGAGCCGCCGCGAGGGCGTCGATGACGTCGGTGTCGGCCTGGGCGTCCAGACCGGCCTCCGCCACCAGCCGCAGGGCCCGGATGCTGTCGCTGAAACCGCGTCTGGCGAGTGCGCCTGCCGTCATGTCTGTTCTTCCGTCCCTTGCCACGCGTCAACGGTAACCGTGCGGTCGGCGTCCGGGCGTTCCCGGCCGCCCCGCCGCTCCCGTGCCCGGTGGTCGGCACCGGGGCCCGGAACCGGGTCGGGGCCGGTACCCGAGCGAACGGATACCGGCCCCGATGGGGAGCTGCCGGGCGGACCCGGCCGCCGCCTAGACGTCGTAGTAGAGCTCGAACTCACGCGGGTGCGGGCGCAGGCGCAGGGAGTCGATCTCCTCGGTGCGCTTGAAGTCCACGTAGGTCTCGATGAGGTCCTTGGTGAACACGCCGCCCTCGAGCAGGAACTCGTGGTCGGCCTCCAGGGCCTCCAGGGCCTCGTCCAAAGACGCGGGGACGGTCTTGATGGACTGGGCCTCCGCCGGGGGCAGCTCGTACAGGTCCTTGTCGATCGGCTCCGGCGGCTCGATCTTGTTCTTGATGCCGTCGACACCGGCCATCAGCATGGCGGAGAAGGCCAGGTACGGGTTGGCCGACGGGTCCGGCACGCGGAACTCGATGCGCTTGGCCTTCGGGTTCGAGCCGGTCAGCGGCAGGCGGATGCAGGCCGAGCGGTTGCGCTGGCTGTAGACCAGGTTGATCGGGGCCTCGTAGCCGGGCACCAGGCGGTGGAAGGAGTTGACCGTCGGGTTGGTGAAGGCCAGCAGCGCCGAGGCGTGCTTGAGCAGGCCGCCGATGTAGTAGCGGGCCGTGTCGGAGAGCTGGCCGTAGCCGGACTCGTCGAAGAACAGCGGCTCGCCGTCCTTCCACAGGCTCTGGTGGCAGTGCATGCCCGAGCCGTTGTCGCCGAACAGCGGCTTGGGCATGAAGGTGGCCGTCTTGCCCGCGGCGTTGGCGACGTTCTTGACGATGTACTTGTACAGCTGAACGCGGTCCGCGTGCTGGAGCAGGGTGCCGAACCTGATGCCGATCTCGGCCTGGCCCGCGGTGCCGACCTCGTGGTGCTGGAGCTCGACGTCGATGCCCGACTTGATCAGGTGCTGCACCATGTCCGAGCGCAGGTCGCTGTAGTGGTCGACCGGCTCGACGGGGAAGTAGCCGCCCTTGTAGCGGGGACGGTAGCCGCGGTTGCCGCCCTCGAGGGTGGAACCGGTGTTCCAGGCGCCCTCGATGGAGTCGATCTCGTAGTAACCGGTGTTGGCCCGGGTCTCGAACTTGACGTCGTCGAAGATGTAGAACTCGGCCTCGGCACCGAAGAAGGCGGTGTCGGCGACACCGGATCCGCGCAGGTAGGCCTCGGCCTTGCGGGCGACGTTGCGCGGGTCGCGGCTGTAGGACTCCAGGGTCAGCGGGTCGTGGACGAAGAACGTCATGTTCAGCGTCTTGTGCTTGCGGAACGGGTCCAGCACACCGGTGCTCAGGTCCGGGAGCAGCAGCATGTCGGACTCGTGGATGGCCTGGAAGCCGCGGATCGAGGAGCCGTCGAACATCTGGCCGTCGGTGAACGTGGACTCGTCAACGTTCTCGGTCGGGAGGGTAACGTGGTTCACGCCTCCGAACAGGTCCGTGAAACGGACGTCGAGGAATCTGACGTCCTCTTCTCGGATATAGGCGAGCACCTCGTCGACGCTGCTGAACAAAACGAACCTCCGTGCAGGTGGCTGAGACGGTGGACCGGGGTCCGCTCCATCGAGGACACGTCGGATCGCGCGCCGTCTCCCGGCTTCGCTACCGAAGCTAGGAGGGGGCCGTTTCCGTGCCATGTCTCGATTGTTTCCTGCGTGTTACGGAGCCGACCGTTTTCGCAGTCCAACGCGTCTGACCCGGTTATTTTACCCGTACGGGGCCGAAACGGGACGCTTCGCAACACCGGTTGTGTCCTCCGTCACCGGGCCGCCGAGCGCACGTCACGCCGTCGCGACCGGCCCGGACGCGGGTGCGCCGGGGACGCGGATACCGTTGGGGCATGAGCGACGAGACTCGGGGCGCCACCACCACCGCCCCCGGAGACGACTTCCGGTACCGGGGCAACCGGCTCGGCCTGCCCGAGAGCGGTACGGGCTCGGTGCCCGGGATCTCCCGCCGCCTGGTCGGCCTCGCCCTGGACTGGGCGCTGGCCCTCATGCTGGCCTGGGCGGCCTACGGCCTGGGCCTGGTCGGCTCGGGGCCGACCGCCGCGGAGGAGGTCGCGCCGATGGTCAGCAACACCGCCCTCGTCGTCTTCGCGGTCATGAGCATCCTCCTGCTCACCCTTTTCGGCACGACCGTCGGCCGCCGCGTCGCCGGTGTGGGAATCCGCGCCACCGGCGAGCGCTCCTGGCCCTGGTTCGTCTCCATGACGGTGCGCACCCTGCTGTTGTGCCTGGTCGTCCCCGCCGTCGTCTACGACCGCGACACCCGCGGGCTGCACGACAGGGCGGCCGGAACGGTCGCCACCCGCTACTGACCCCTCACGCCTCGTCCCCGGGGCGGCCGGCGGGCCCGCACGCGTGTGCGCGCCCCCTCCGAGCTGCTGTTAGCATCCGTTCATCGCAGGGCGTGTCACGCGGGCCCCGCGCGTCGCCCGAAGACCACCGTGCCCCAGGCACCGGCCGAGGGCGGTCGGAGGACGACGGGCGGACGTGTGTCCGCGGAGCACCTGTGAGGCTCGGGCGGACCGAGGACCCCGCACGGTGCTCAGCCCCCACCCCTCCCACGCACATCGCATCCGTCCGAAGGTTCGCATGGCTGGCAAACGCTCCGCTCCCCGCCCCTCGGGCGTACTCAACGCTATGCGGATGTCCGCAGGGCAGTGGGTCGCCTGTGTCGCCACCGCCCTGGCCATCGCCGTCAGCCTCGGCGGCTACGGCTGGTACCAGGGCATCGTCGGCAACATCACCACCGCGCAGGTGGACACCGACACGTGGGACCGGCCCAGCAGCGTCGAGGGCGTGATGAACCTGCTCATCATGGGCTCCGACATCCGCTCGGGGGAGAACGCCGAGTACGGCGAGGCCGAGGGCGCGCGTCCCGACACCATGCTCATCGCCAGCATCAACGTCGACAACGGCGCGGCCACCCTGGTCAACCTGCCCCGCGACCTGATGGTGGACCTGCCCGCCTGTGAGGCGACGGAGGACTACCCGGGGATGAACGCGCACAGCGGCATGATCAACTCGGCGATGACCTTCGGCGGCGTGGGCTGCCAGTGGCAGACCATCGAGCAGATCACCGGCGTGCACCTGGACCACTTCGTCATGATGGACTTCGCCGGGTTCAAGGACATGGTGGACGCCATCGGCGGCGTGGAGATGTGCATTCCCCAGCCGATCGAGGACCCCAAGGCCCACCTGTCGCTGGACGCGGGGACGCAGAAGCTCAACGGTGAGGAGTCGCTGGGCTACGTGCGCTCCCGCTACGGCCAGGGCGACGGCAGCGACCTGTCCCGGATCGACCGCCAGCAGGAGTTCATGGGCGCGATGCTGCGCCAGGTGCTCAGCAGCGAGGTCATGACCAGCCCGGTGACCATCACCAACTTCCTCGGCGCGATCACCGACTCGGTGACCACCGACGAGGAGCTGACCGTCGACATCATGACCGACATCGCCATCTCCATGCGCGAGGTCGACCTCGAACGGGTCCAGTTCGTCACCGTGCCCAACGGCCAGCACCCCGCCGACCCGAACCGGCTGGCCATGAGCCAGCCCGCCGCCTCCGAGCTGTTCGATGCGATCAGCTCCGGCACCGACCTCTCGGGCGGCGACAAGAAGGAAGAGTCCGGGAAGCCCGAGGAGTCCGGTGGCGCCGAGTCCGGGCCCGCCCCCTCCGAGATCTCCGTGCAGGTCATCAACAACGCCGGTATCGACGGCCTGGCGGGCGAGGTCGAGGGCGTCCTGCTCGACCGGGGCTACAGCGTCACCGGTGTCGGCAACCCCGTGAACCGGGCTCCGCTGGATACCACGGTCTACTACGCGCCCGGCCAGGAGGCGGCGGCCGACCTGCTGGCGGGTTCGCTGGAGAGCGCGGTCACCGAGGAGGTCGCCGGCCTCCCCCAGACCCTGGAGCTGGTCATCGGCCAGGACTGGGGCGGTTTCACCGACGGCGGCGGCTCCTCCGAACCGGAGCTCTCCGTCACCGAGGACCTGGGCGGTACCACCGCGGAGAAGGCGGAGGAGAGCGCCTGCTGAGGCGTCCGGCGGGCGGGTGCGACCTGACACGGTACGTACCTTCCGGTAGCATCCGCCCGTTACGTCCGTGTCGCCGCGCGCACCGCGTGCCCCGGCCCCCACCGCGACCGGACCAGCCCCTGTCCCATACCGAATCGCAGGTGCCTCGTGGCTCCCAGAAACGTGTCCTCGGCCCCGGCCAGGAAGATGAGTCCCGGCCAGTGGGTGGCGTGCGGGATGACCGGCCTGCTCATCGCGGCGAGCCTGACCGTCTACGCGGGATACCGCGACGCCCTCAGCATCGCGACCGAGGAGATCGACACCGACGCCTGGGGCGACCGCCCCGCACAGGTGGAGGGCATTCACAACATCCTGCTGCTGGGTGGGGACAACGAGTCGGAGGGCAAACGCCCCGATGTGCTGGTCATCGTCAACATCAACGTGGACAACGGCACCGCGACCATGGTCAACCTGCCCCGCGACCTGATCGTGGACATCCCCCAGTGTGATCCGGTCGGCGAGTTCCCCGGATGGCCCGGCGGACTACAGCAGATCAACCACGCCGCGACCTACGGCGGTCTGGACTGTTTGGGCAACACGGTGGAGACGACCACCGACATCCACCTGGACCACATGGTGATGGTGGACTTCGCCGGGTTCGAGAACATCGTGGACACCATCGGCGGCGTCGAACTGTGCATCTCCAAGCCGCTCGACGATCCCAAGGCTCATCTGTCGCTGGACCCGGGGACACAGACCCTCAACGGCGAAGAAGCACTCGCCCTGGCCCGTTCCCGCCAGAGCACCGAGCACAAGAACGACATGGGGCGGATCAAGAGCCAGCAGCGGCTGATCGGCGCTATCCTGCGCAAGGTCACCAGCGGTGAGACCCTATCCAGTCCCACGACGCTCTACGACTTCCTGGGGTCGGTCACCGACAGCATGGTGACCGACGACGGATTCACCGTGGACAAGATGGCGGAGCTGGCCATCGCCATGCGTGAGGTGGACCTGAGCCGGATCAACATGGTGATGGTGCCGGTCGTGAACTCACAGACCCACCAGTACAAGGTGGATCCCAAGCAGCCCGCCGCTGACGAGCTGTTCGCCGCGGTCGCCTCCGGTGACGTGCTGCCCGAGGAGGAGAGCGGGGACAAGGGCGAGGACGAGGAGTCCGCGGAGCCCGCCGTCGAACCCGGCGACGTGTCCGTGCGGGTGCTCAACGGCACCGGCAGGACCGGCCTGGCCGACACGTTTCAGGGGCTCCTGGAGAACCAGGGCTTCACGGTCGCCGGTGTAGGCAACCCCGGACCGCGCAACCCGGAGCAGAGCACCATCTACCACGGACCCGGCCAGGAGGCCGCGGCACAGACCCTCGCCGCCGCTCTCGACACCGTGCGGACCGAGGAGGTCCCCGACTTCGGCGAGGAGCTGGAGCTGGTGATGGCGGCCGACTGGAAGGGTCTGGCCGGCGACGGCTCCGCCCCGACCGGCGGCGGAGGCGAGGGCGCGCTGGCCGAGCTCGGCGCCACCTCCGCCGCCGAGGACACGGTCTCCTGCGAGTAGTACCGACGGCCGCGAGGGGCGAGGGCCCGTGAGCACCCCGAGGTGCCCACGGGCCCTCCTCGTGTCCGGGGAGCCGGTGGGGCCGCCGGGGCCGGAACACGGTCCGGACGTGACAGGCCATGGCATAACGTTTATCGTTATTATCGATAAACGATATGGAGGGTGTGTCATGTCCAGGTGGTACCGGCTCCGCTGGAGCAGGGTCGACAACCTCATCGTCCACGGCGCACTCGTTCTCGGGATCACGGTCACGGGCCTCACGGGCCTCTACGCCCTCGTGTGGATCACTCCGCTGCTCCCCGCCGGCGAAGGTATGCCCGTCAACACCGTCACGTCCCGGCTCCCGCAGGACGCTCCCGAGCCCCGGGTCGACGTGGCGACCACCGGCGCCGCCTACGAGGCCGGACCGGTCGGACTCGTGCGGCTCACGTTCCACGACCCCACCACCTTGGAGCGCTTCCTGCTGGTGTTCCCGGCCCTGCTGGGCCTCGCCGCCCTCGTGGTGATGGCCATGGTGTCGCGCGTCATCCGGAGCCTGGGCCAGGGAGACCCCTTCGTCCCCGCCAACGTGCGCCGTGTCTCCGCCATCGCCTTCACGGTCCTGGCGGCCTCCGTGCTCGTCCCCCTCGCCAGGATGGCCTGCGACGGGGTCCTGCGGTCCCGGGCCCTCGGCACGGAGGATTTCACCTTCACGGTGGGCGGCCCCGACGGCGTCTCCCTCACCCACGTCTTCGCCGGGCTCGTCCTGGCCGCGCTCGCCGAGGTCTTCCGCCGGGGCACGCGGCCGCGCGAGGACGTCAGGGGGCTCGTCTGATGCCACCGGAGGACGCCACAGGGATCCGGGTCCACCTGGACAGGCTCCTGGCCGAGCGCGGGATGACCCTCACCCAGCTCGCCGAGCGGGTCGGCGTCACCGTCGTCAACCTGTCGGTGCTCAAGAACGACCGCGCCAGGGCGATCCGCTTCTCCACCCTGGCCGCGCTGTGCCGGGAGCTCCGCTGCCAGCCCGGCGACCTGATCGGCTACGACCCCGAGACGGACCCCGGGGAACCGGACCGGTCCGGCTGAGCCCGCAGGCCGACGCCGAACACGTGGAGGGGGCCGCCGCACCGAGGGGTGCGGCGGCCCCCTCCACGTGTTCGGGCCCGGCAGGGCCGTCTAGGACGTGTTTCCTTGAGGCTGCGCTGCGCTTCGCCTCGTGCTCGTGCGCCGTGGGTACGGGAACCTTCGGCCCCTGCGGTGTGCCCGCTCGTGCCTCACGGGCGCACCTGCGGGGCCTCCAGAACCCCGTCGGCGCCCTCGCCACCCCCCGGCGGCACAGGCCCGAGTCCACCAAGCAGAACCTAGCCGCCCATCTGGCCGCGCATGCCCCTGGGCATCTTCGCGCCCTTGGGCATGGGGCCCTTGGGCATCTGCATCTTGGCGGGCAGCGCCTTGAGCCGGTAGTTCAGCTCGGCGGTCCCGGCCTTGTCCAGGTTGCGGGGCAGCTTGACCAGCGTGCGCTGGAGCTTGGAGACCGGCACCTGGTCCTCGCCGTTGCCCACCTTGAAGTCGTAGATGGGGGTGTCGTTGGCGACACGGGAGACGCGCTTCTTCTCACCGGCGATCAGCGGCTTGAGCCGGTTGGGGTCGCCCTCGCCGACCAGGACCACGCCGGGGCGGCCCACCACCCGGTGCACGACGTCCATCTGCTTGTTGGCGGCCACGCCCGGCTCGACCGACCAGTTGCCGCGCATGTTCTCCAGGATCGCCATCCCCGCGCCCAGGCGTCCGTCCAGCATCTTGTACTGGACGCGCTGCGCGGAGCGGGTGAAGATGATGAAGCCGACCAGGAAGGCGACCGGCAGACCGGTCAGCGGCCACAGGATCCACGAGCCGGTCCAGAGACCGATACCGATGAAGACCGCGAGGATGACCACCGCCGCGGCGACCGCCAGCGGGATACTGCGCGGGCTCTGCTGGTGGACGACCTTGGCGACCATGCCGATCTGCTTGAGCCGGCCCGGCTGCTTCTCGGCCCCGTCCTTGCCCTGGGCCGTGTTCTGGGAACCCTTTTTCGCCATCGTGCTCTCAGGCAGCGTGCGCCGACACCGGTCGGCGGGGAAGGAGATCCCCGGGCTGCCTTGCCTCCTCTTCGCGGTCGACCTGGGTGCGGCGCCTTTCGGCGCCACCGACGGGGCGCCTCTTCCTCACCAGGATATGTGGACGTGCTCCTATGTGAGGAACGGTGGCCCGCGGGCCACCGTTCCAGGTTGGTCACGACTCGGGCGGAAAGCCCGTTACGCGTTGTTCGCCAGGGCGGCGTTCTCGGCGTCCCGCTTCTCCCGCGCCTGCTTGTACAGACGGCCGGCGCGGTAGGAGGAGCGCACGAGCGGACCCGACATGACACCGGCGAAACCGATCTCCTCGGCCTCCCGGCCCAGCTCCACGAACTCCTCGGGCCGCACCCACCGGTCGATCGGGTGGTGCAGCTTGGAGGGGCGCAGGTACTGGGTGATGGTGAGCAGGTCGCACCCGGCCTCGTGCAGGTCGCGCATCGCCTCGCTGATCTCCTCACGGGTCTCGCCCATGCCCAGGATCAGGTTCGACTTGGTGACCAGGCCGTCCTCGCGGGCCTCGGTGATCACCCGGAGGGAGCGCTCGTAGCGAAAGCCCGGACGGATGCGTTTGAAGATCCGCGGCACCGTCTCGATGTTGTGCGCGAGCACCTCCGGACGCGAGCCGAACACCTCGGCCAGCTGGTCCGGTTCGGCGTTGAAGTCGGGGATGAGCAGCTCCACGCCCGTGTCCGGGTTGAGCTCGTGGATCTTGCGGACGGTCTCCGCGTACAGCCAGGCGCCGCCGTCCTCCAGGTCGTCACGGGCCACACCGGTGACGGTGGCGTAGCGCAGCTCCATCTTCTGGACGGAGGTGGCGACCTTGGTCGGCTCCATGCGGTCCAGGGCGGTGGGCTTGCCGGTGGCGATCTGGCAGAAGTCGCAGCGCCGCGTGCACTGGTCGCCGCCGATGAGGAACGTCGCCTCCCGGTCCTCCCAGCACTCGTAGATGTTGGGGCAGCCGGCCTCCTGGCACACCGTGTGCAGGCCCTCGCTCTTGACCAGGGACTGGAGCTCGGTGTACTCGGGCCCCATGTGCGCCTTGATCTTGATCCACGGCGGCTTCTTCTCGATGGGGGTCTCGCTGTTGCGCGCCTCCACGCGCAGCAGCTTGCGGCCCTCAGGAGCGATGGTCAACGTGAACCCGTTCCCTTCTGTGCCCCGTGACGGGGACCCTTCCGCCCCTTGTGGGGGCGCTTCGTCCCTGCGGGGACTGGCTCATGGTGTGGTGTGTCATCCACGGGCGGTGGCGCCGGAGAGGAGTTCGGCGCCGTCGGTGTGGCTGTACCCCTCCGCGCCGAGGACGTCCGCCAGGTGGCGCTCCATCCGCGGCCGTACGTCGGCCACGGTCACGTCGCGCCCCAGTTCGACGGAGAGCGAGGTGGTCCCGGCGTCGGTGATTCCGCACGGGATGATCCGGTCGTACCACGACAAGTCATTGTCGCAGTTCAACGCGAGTCCGTGCATACCGACCCCCCGCGCGATTCGGCAGCCGATGGCGGCCACCTTGCGCTCGACCAGGCCGCGCCCGGGGTCGGCGTCCAGCCACACCCCGGTGCGTCCCTCCACCCGCCTGCCGGTCAGACCGTACTCCGCGATGGTGCGGATGATGGCCTCCTCCAGCATCCGTACGTAGGCGATCACGTCCACGGGGTCCGGCATCCTGACGATGGGGTACACCGTCAGCTGTCCGGGGCCGTGCCAGGTGATCTTGCCGCCCCGGTCGATGTCCACGACGGGCGCCCCGGGGTCGGTGATGGGACGATCCCACCTCCCGGTGCGTTTTCCGGCGGTGTAGACGGGCTCGTGCTCCAGGAACAGGACCGTGTCGGCCACCTCATCGGCGACGCGGCGCTCGTGGAGCCGCTTCTGCAGGTCCCATCCCTGGTGGTACGGGACGGGAGCGTCGCCCAGCCATGCGTAAACGAGATCACTCACACACCCACCTTACGCCCCGGTGGAGGGCCCCGGTCTGGCCAGGATGTCGGATAGCGCACGGTCGAGGGTGGGCAGCGCGAAGGAATATCCGGCCTTGGCCAGGCGTTCGGGCAGGACTCTCAGATCGGTCAGCGCGGTCTCCTCGGCGAAGTCCCCCAGGACCGCGCGCAGCGCCGCCGCCGGGACCGGAAGGAACACCGGGCGTCCCAGGGCCCGTCCCAGGGCCCGGGAGAAGTCCGCGTTGCTCACCGGCTCGGGCGCGCACATGTTCACCGGTCCGGTGATCTCGGGGTGCTCCAGCAGGAACCGTACGGCCCCGATGTGGTCGCGCATGGCGATCCAGCTCATGTACTGCGCACCCGACCCCAGGCGGCCGCCCAGCCCGGCCCGGTACAGCGGCAGCAGCGTGCGCAGCATGCCGCCCGAGCGGTCGAGCACCACCGAGGTGCGCATGTGGGCCACCGACAGGCCCGCCTCGGCTGCGGGGGCGGCGGCCTCCTCCCAGTCCTGGCAGACCCCGGCCAGGAACCCGGTGCCCGGCGGGCTGTCCTCGGTGGCCGCGTGCCCGCCGGTGTCCCCGTAGTAGTGCGTCCCCGAGGCGGTCAGCAGCCGCGGGGGCGGGTCGGCCATGCCCGCCAGCGCCTGGCACAGCGTCCGGGTGCCGCGCACACGGCTGCGCCGGATGACGGTGCGCCGGTGCCGTGTCCACAGGGCCGGGCCGACCGGCGCGCCGGCCAGGTGCACCACGGCGTCCGCCCCGTGCAGGGCCACGGTGTCCACCCGCCCCTGCTCGGGGCGCCACTCCGCCTCCTCCACGTGCGGTGGATGCTGCCCCCGCGGCAGGTGCCGCACCATGCGCACCACCGTGTGCCCGTCGTCGAGGAGGGACGCCTCCAGCGCCCTGCCGATGAGTCCTGATGCCCCCGTGATCGCCACTCTCATGGTCCAGGGTCTACCCTCAGGGCCTCCGAACTCCCGTGACGGAGGCCGTCAAAGGTGCGTCCCGGGGCGCCCACCGGTTTTTTCCTCGGCTTTTTCCGCGAAAGAGCTGCGGAAGGGCTCCCCGCTCTTCTACCTTGAAGGTGGGACAGGAACTCCGCGTCACCGCGGAGATACTGTGGGCGACGCGCTGTCGGGCTGGCTGCCGCGCGCCCGACACAGACCTTTGATGATGGGGATCATCAGGGGATGGTGATTGGTGGGGTAGAAAGGCGGGGCGGTGCCGTGAGGCACCGCCCCGTCCACCGTGTTCGCCCCGGAGCCCGTCCGTCACCACCCCCAACGGACGGCCTGCGGCCGCGGTACCTGCCGTCCCGCCAGCGGATCCTCCAGAACCCCGCCGACGCCCGAACGACACCTCCCCGGGGCTCCGCTAACCGGGGTAGGGGCGGCGCTCCCGGGCCTCGCGCAGGGCCAGCGCCCACCACGCGAGCTGGTGCAGCATCCTCTCCACGGCCGCCTCCGCCTCCGACATGTCCACCACCGGCTCTCCGTCGGCGCCGAACATCGTCTGCGCGTTGTGCAGGCTGACCGTGTCGCGGATCGTGGCGGTGTGCAGCTCCGAGAAGACCGACCGCAGCTGCTCGATCGCGCGCAGGCCCCCGGACATCCCGCCGTAGGAGACGAACCCGACGGCCTTGCCGAACCACTCCCTGCGCGCGGCGTCGATGGCGCTCTTGAGCTCACCGGGGTAGCCGTGGTTGTACTCCGGAGTCACCACCACGAACCCGTCGGCGGCGTCCACGGTCCGCGCCGAGTCCGGGGCCATCGGCCCGCCGTGGCCGTCCGCCGGACTGATGTCGTCCACGTCCAGGAAGCCGAACTCCACGTCCGGGTCGGGGTACTTGGCGGCGCGGTCCACGAACCAGCGCGAGACGGCGGGGCCGGTGCGGCCCCTGCGGTTACCGCCGAGGATGACCGCGATCCGAAGGTTGTTCATGTGGGTCCTTGCTTCTTGGTGCCGTCTCGGCCCACGGGAGAGCGGGCACGTCGGGCGGGCACGCGCGGATCGGCTCTGCCCTGCCGGGAAAGGAGCCGCGCGGCGCACCGTCGGTTCTTCGGGACGGGCCAACGCTAGAACCTCAACAGCGCTTGAGGTCAAATCGACCGGGCCCCGGAGGTCCGCCACCGGGAGGAGGCCGACCCGGAAGACGGCGCCGGGCCGGGAACCGCGGGAACGGCACCCGACCCGGCGGGGTCGTGCGATGCGGTCGGGCCGGGCCCGACCCGCCTAGGACAGGTCCAGGTCGCCCTCGAAGGCGCCCTGCTCCAGGCGTTCCTTCACCGCCTGGAGGAAGCGGCCGGCGTCGGCGCTGTCGATCAGGCGGTGGTCGTGGGCCAGCGACAGGTACACCATCGAGCGCACCGCGATCACCTCGTCGCCCATGGACAGGTCCTCGACCACGACGGGGCGCTTGACGACCGCGCCGGTGCCCAGGATCGCCACCTGCGGCTGGTTGATGATCGGCGTGCCGAACAGCGCGCCGGTGCAGCCGGTCTCGGCGATGGTGAACGTGCCGCCGCCCAGCTCGTCCGGACCGAGCTTGCCGGTGTGGGCGCGCTCGGTCAGGTCCGTGATCTTGCGCGCCAGGGCGCTCAGGTTCAGCTTGCCCGCCTCCTTGACCACCGGGGCGAGCAGACCGCGCGCGGTGTCCACCGAGACGCCGAGGTTCTCCACGTCGTGGTAGGTCACCTCCCGCTTGTCGCTGTCGACCACCGCGTTGAGCTTGGGGTGGGACCGCAGGGCCTCCACCGCGGCCAGCGCGAAGAAGGGGAAGAAGTCCAGCGGGATGCCCTCGCGGTCGGCGAAGCGGTCGGCGGCCTGCTCGCGCAGACGGGCGATCTTGGTGACGTCCACCTCGATGACCTGGGTGGTCGTGGCCGAGACGTGCAGCGACTCCACCATCCGGTCCGCGATGGACAGGCGCAGGCGGCTGAGCTTCTCGGTGCGGCCGCGCAGCGAGGCGTCGTCCGCCACCTTGCTCGGCGCCGAGGACGGGGCCGGTGCGGCGGCGCGCGCGGCCTCGCCCTGCTCCTCGGCGGCCTTGAGCACGTCCTGCTTGCGGACGCGTCCGCCCACGCCGGTGCCCTTGACGCGGCCCAGATCCACGCCGTGCTCGGCGGCGAGCTTGCGCACCAGCGGCGTCACGTAGGCCTCGGTCCCGGAGTCGGTGCCCGAGGCGCGGCCGGTGCCGCTGAGGGTCTCGATGTCCACGGACGGCCCCTCCTGGGCCTGTTCCCTGTCCGCGGCGGGCTCGCGCTCGGGAGCGGGAGCGGGCTTCGGCTTCTCCGGTGCGGGCTCGGGCTCGGGCTTCGCGGCGGGCTCGGGCTGCTCGGGTGCCGGCTCGGGCTTCGGCGCGGCCTCGGGCGGAGCGGGCGCCTCGGAGGAGGCCGGGGGCTCGTCGCCGGTACCGCCGATGACGGCGATCTCATCGCCGATCTCCACGGTCTCGTCCTCACCGACGACGATCTTGGTGAGCACACCGGCGGCCGGTGACGGGATCTCGGTGTCCACCTTGTCGGTGGAGACCTCGAGGAGCGGCTCGTCCACCTCGACGGTGTCGCCGACGTTCTTCAGCCACTGCGTGACGGTGCCCTCGGTGACGCTCTCACCCAGGGCCGGCATGGTCACCGACGTCTTCGGACCTTCGGAGGAGGCCTCCGACGGCGCGGACGGGGCGGGCTCGGGCTCGCGCGCGGGCTCCGGCTCCTCGGCCGCCGCGGGCTCGGGGGCGGGCTCCGGCTCGGGCTCCTCCTCCGGCTCGGGCCGGGAGGCCTCGGCGGCGGGTTCGCCGCCGCCCTCGTCGGCGCTCTCGCCCTCGTCGCCGATGACGGCGATCTCCGCGCCGATCTCCACGGTCTCGTCCTCGTCGACGAGGATCTTGGTGAGTACGCCCGAGACCGGTGACGGAATCTCGGTGTCCACCTTGTCGGTGGAGACCTCAAGGAGCGGCTCGTCTGCCTCGACGGTGTCGCCCACGTTCTTCAGCCACTGTGTGACGGTGCCCTCGGTGACGCTCTCACCCAGGGCTGGCATGGAAACGGAAGTCGGCATGGGTTCCTCGTTGGATCTGGGCGCGGTCTCTGCCCAACCCCTTGACTGGGCAGCGCGGATGTGTGCGGGGGCGGGCCTTGGCGGCCCGCCCCCGGATGGTGCGGTCAGTCGTGGACGTGGAGCGGCTTGCCCGCCAGCGCCAGGTGCGCCTCACCGAGCGCCTCGGACTGGCTCGGGTGCGGGTGGACCAGTTGCGCCACCTCGGAGGGCAGCGCCTCCCAGTTGTAGATCAGCTGGCTCTCGGCGACCAGCTCGCCGACGCGGCTGCCGACCATGTGGACGCCCAGTACCCGGCCGTCCTTCTCGGCGATGACCTTCACCGCGCCCTGCGTCTGCAGGATCTGGCTCTTGCCGTTGCCCGCGAGGCTGTAGTTCATCTCCACGACGTCGTGGCCGCGTTCCTTGGCGACCTCGGAGGTCAGGCCCACCGAGGCGACCTCGGGCTCACAGTAGGTGACGCGGGGAACACCGTCGTAGTCGATCGCGGGCGGGTTCTGCCCCGCGATGTGCTCGGCGACGAAGATGCCCTCGGCGAAACCCACATGGGCGAGCTGGAGGGTGGGGACGAGGTCGCCCACGGCGTAGACGCTGCCCACTCCGGTGTGCAGGTTCTCGTCCACCTGGACGAAGCCGCGGTCCAGGGTGATGCCCTGCTCCTCGTAGCCCAGGCCCTCGGAGACGGGTCCGCGGCCGATGGCGACCAGCAGGATCTCGGCCTCCAGGGTCTTGCCGCCCTTGAGGGTGACGGTCACTCCGGAGTCGGTGGTCTTGACCGACTCGAACGGGGTGCCCAGCTCGTACTTGATCTTGCGCTTGCGGAAGGCGCGCTCCAGCAGCTTGGAGCTCGACTCCTCCTCCGCGGGCACCAGGTGGGGCAGGGCCTCGACGATGGTGACGTCGGCGCCGTAGGAGCGCCACACGCTGGCGAACTCCACGCCGATCACACCGCCGCCCAGGACGATGACCGACTCGGGGACACGGTTCATGTCCATGGCCTGGTCACTGGTCATGACCTTCTCGCCGTCGATGTCCAGGCCCAGGGTCTTGGGCTTGGAACCGGTGGCCAGCAGGATGTTGCGGCCCTTGTACACGGTGCCGCCGACGGTGACCTCGTCCTTGCCGGTGAGCTTGCCCTCACCCTCCACGACGGTGATGCCGCGGGACTTGACCAGGCCGGTCAGGCCCTTGAACAGGCCGCCGATCACCTTGTCCTTGTACTTGTGCACGGCCTCGATGTCGATGCCGTCGAAGGTGGCCCTGACGCCGAAGCTCTCGCTCTCCTTGGCGGAGTCGGCGACCTCGGCCGAGTGCAGCAGGGCCTTGGTGGGGATGCAGCCGCGGTGCAGGCAGGTGCCGCCCAGCTTGTCTTTCTCGATCAGGACGACGCTCATGTCCAGCTCCGCGGCGCGCAGTGCCGCCGCGTAGCCGCCGCTGCCGCCGCCAAGGACGACGAGGTCGAAGGTGCCGCCGCTCTCACTCACGGGAACGAACTCCTTGTTGTGTGGCTGGTGATGGGTGGTGGGGCCGCGGACGGGGCTGGGGAAGCGAGGGGGGCGGCGTCCGCGTCCGCGGTGCCGGGGAGGGGCGGGCGCTCCGGCTCACAGAGCCCCGCCCCGTCCACGGGGACTATCTGGCGTACTCCTCCGCGATGCGGACCAGTGTGCGCGTGCCCGCGCCGGTGCCGCCCTTGGGGGTGTAGCCGTGCGGACCGCCCTGGTTGAAGGACGGGCCCGCGATGTCGAGGTGCGCCCACTTGACGCCGTCCTCGATGAACTCCTTGAGGAAGACGCCCGCGGAGAGCATCCCGCCCCAGCGCTCGCCCGCCACGTTGGCGATGTCGGCGACCGAGGAGTCCAGTCCCGAGCGAAGCTCCTCGGGAAGGGGCATCGGCCAGGAGGTCTCGCCCGCGGCGCCCGCGGCGGAGACGACGTCGGCGCGCACGTCGTCGTCGTTGGACATGACCGCGAACACGCGGGTGCCGAGCGCGACCAGCTGGGCGCCGGTCAGGGTGGCGATGTCCACGACCAGGTCGGGCCCGTCCTCCTGCGCGCGGACCAGGGCGTCGGCCATGACCAGGCGGCCCTCGGCGTCGGTGTTGAGCACCTCCACGGTCTTGCCGCCGTAGATGGTCAGCACGTCGGAGGGGCGCTGGGCGGTGCCGCTGGGCATGTTCTCGGCCACGGCCAGGTAGCCGACGACGTTGACCTTCAGGCCCAGTGCGGCGATGGCGCGCATGGCGGCGAGCACGGAGGCGGCGCCGGCCATGTCGGACTTCATCCAGTCCATCGAGCCCGCGGGCTTGAGGGACAGGCCGCCGGAGTCGAACGTGATGCCCTTGCCGACGAAGGCGACGGTGCGGGTGGCCTCCGGGTGGGTGTGGGAGAGCCGGACCAGGCGGGGCGGGTTGGCCGAGCCCTGGCCGACCCCGGTCAGGCCGCCGTAGCCGCCCTCGGACAGGGCGCGCTCGTCCAGGACCTCGATCTGGAGGCCGGTCTGCCGGGCGATCTCCTGGGCGGTGTCGGCCAGGTCCTCGGGGACCAGGTCGGCCGGGGCGGTGTTGACCAGGTCGCGCGTGAGGTTGACGGCCTCGGCCAGGACGGCGGCGCGCCCGGCGGCGTCACCGGCGTCGGAGGCGGAGGAGGCCAGGACCAGCTCGGTGGTCTTCTCGGTCTTCCCGGTGCGGTACCGGTCGAAGCCGTAGGCGCCCAGCCGTGCGCCGAGGGCGACGGCCTCGGCCTCGGCGGAGGTCTGTGCGGGCAGGGCCAGGACGACCCGGCCGGCGCCCTCCGGACGCGAGGTCAGGGAACGCAGCGCGGCACCGGCCGCACGGGACAGGACGTCGGAGTCGACGGGGCCCTCGGCGGGCGCCGGGCCGAGACCGACCGCGACGACGACCGGGGCCTTGACGGCTCCGAGGGAGGCAAGGGTGTGCACCTCCTCGGGGGCGCCGCTCGCTCCCATGAGCGACAGGGTATGGGCGAGGCCGCCGGAGAAGGCGGCATCGACGTCTTGGGCGCCCGACGCGGGCTCCGGAGCATCGCCTCCGGAGTGGTAACCGACGACAACCGCGTCGGCGTCGAGCGAACTGGGGGACTCCGTATTTACTGACAACGACGTGCTCACGTTCCCGATGCTAGTCGCCTCGCGCGCTCGGCGGCGACGCGGCGCCCCGGCGTGGGAGGGGGGCTGACACGGCGCTGCGGACGATCCCGGGGAGCGGGGGTTCCCCGGGGCGGCTCCGGCCCGCTCGGGCGGCCAGGAGGGCTCTGACTGCCGGTGGAGGGCGTCGTGCGCCGTCGCCGGGGGGTCGCCGGTTCCCCGTGTGCGGAATCCGTGAAACCCCGTGTGAAAAAATGTGATGATCCCGACATCGGGAGGCCCCGGAGGCGGCCCGTCGTCGGGAAACCGCCTGGTGGGACTGGTGGGAACCGCCTCCCGTGTGCACGGCGGATCCCGCGCGTCCCGGTCCGGCGGCCCTCACCCCCATGCGGAGGCCGCCGCGGCCACCACGAGTACCGCCGTCGTGGCGGACTCCGCCAGAGCGCCCAGCACGTCGCCGGTGACACCGCCCAGCCGCCGCACCGCCCGGCGCAGTACACCGCCCGCCGCGAGCAGGCCCGCGGCCGCCGCGAGCACGCACGCCGGGGCGAACACCGGAGCATGTGCCCAGCCCGTCAGGCACACCGCGACCGTGAACGCGCCGGCCGCCAGCGCTCCGGGCCAGCGCACGGTCCCCGCCACGAGCGCGCCCAAACCCTCCGGCCGCGCCGGCGGCACGCGCGGTGTGCACGCCAGCGCCACCGCGAGCCGTCCCACCGTCCCGGCCGCCGCCGCGCCCGTCAGCGCGGCCCACGGTGAGGCCGCCGCCAGTTGGCCCAGCGCCAGCACCTGTGCGCCCAGCACGACCACGAGGGTGACCACGCCGAACGGGCCGATGTCCGAACGCCTCATCACCTCCAGGGCGCCTCCGGCCGGACGGCCGCTGCCCAGCCCGTCGGCCAGGTCCGCCAGGCCGTCCAGATGCAGCCCCCGGGTCAGCAGCGCGGCCAGGCCCACTGCGAGCACCGCCGCCAGCGGAGCGGACAGCCCCGCCACCGTGCCCAGTACGGCCACCGCGCCGGTCAGTGCGCCCAGGAACGCGCCCAGCACGGGCGCCCACACCATCGCCCAGCCGGCGACGGAGCGGTCCACCCGCTCCACGCGCACGGGGAACACGGTGAACGTCCCCAGCGCCATCCGCGCACCGGCGACCGCGTCGGAGACCGCTCCGGAGGGGGCCGGGCCGCGGCCGGGGCCCGGGGAGCCGCCGCGGGCCGCACCGGTCACGGGAACTCCATGACGCGGCCCGCGGTCACCAGTACGACCTCCTCGGACTCGGCGCCCACCCACTGGTTCAACCGGCCCAGGTGGTCGCGGAACAGCCTTCCGGCGCGGGTCGCGGGCACCACGCCCGACCCCACCTCGTTGGTGACCGCCACGACGTAGGCCTGGGTCTCGCGCCAGGCCTCCAGCAGTCCGTGCACCGCGGCCTCCACCTGGTCCTCGGCGTCGGGGGGAGGGGCCTCCTCCCACAGGCCGGCCTCGCCCATCACCCAGGTCAGCCACGTGCCCAGGCAGTCCACCAGGACCGCGCCCCGGGACCGCTTGAGCACCGCCGCCAGGTCGGTGGTCTGCTCGGTGCGCCACCACCACGGGCGGCGCCGCACGTGCCGGGCCACGCGGTCGGCCCAGTCGGGGTCCTCGGCGGGGTCCGGTACCGGGCCGGGCGCCGCGTACAGCACCTTCGGCTCGGCCATCAGGCGCAGCTCGGCCTCGGTGGACTTGCCGGACCGGGCGCCGCCGGTCACCAGGGTCCGGTGCGGACCGTGCGGCCGAGGCTCCGGCCACACGGCGGGCGGACACGACAGGACCTGCCCGTCGCCCGGCATCAGGGCGCCCCACAGCCGTGCCCGTCGGGCGAACTCCGCCGGGGAGCGGACGCGGTGGTCGCCGCCGACCGCGACGACGGCCGTGGTCACCCCGACCACCCCCGAGCGGCGCAGCTCGCCGATGACCTCGGGGCGCTGCGCGGCGTCCACGACGACCATGTCCACCTGCTGGTCGGGCCGGGTCGAGGAGTAGCCGGAGGAGCCCTCCGCCCGTGCCTCCACCGGCGGGACGCCGGGCAGGGGGCCGGGCCCCGTGCGGGCGTACAGCAGCTTGCCGCCGTCGGGGCCCTCCAGCAGGACGCCGTCGGGTGTGGGGAACACCGAGTACCCCGGGGGCACCGGGCCCACCGCACCCGACTCACGGATACGGAAGCGGTCGTCCACGGTCACGCGTAGGGGCAGGCGCCGTTCGGCGAGGGCCTTGTTGCAGGAGGCACAGGTGCACTGCGGGGCGGGCCATCCCGCATGGCCGGCTGTCCCGAGAAAACGGATACGCACCCGAACGAGTAAACCGCATGGTCCACCAAGTCCCGGTCAGCTTCCCGGTTTCGGGGCGGATCCGGTCCGCGGGTGGAGCCCCGGCCCGGCCGCCCAGTGGTTAGTCTCGGCGCAGGGCCGCGGTGACCGGATGCCGTGGCCTCCTCGACGAAGGGGTGGTTGGACATGGCGTGGACCTGGCGTTACTACGGGGCCGAGGGTTCCGGCTCGGCGGGACAGGACCTGCCCTCCGAGTCGTTCACCTCGCGGGGCGACGCGGAGAGCTGGCTGGGCGAGAACTGGCAGGAACTCTCCGAGGGCGGCGTGGACCGGGTCGCCCTGCTGGAGGACGACAAGGAGGTCTACGCGATGTCCCTGGAACCCGTCGACTAGGGCGTGTCTCCTCGAGGCCGCGCTGCGCTCCGTGCCCGGACGCCGGGGGTACGGGAACCCCCGGCCCCCACGGTGCGCCCGTGAGGTACGGACGGGCGTACCCGCGGGACCTTCCGGGGCCCCGCCGGCGCCTCCGCCGCCCCCGGTGGCGCAGGAGCTCCACCGAGCAGGCCCCGGACGCCTCCGCCGTGCCCCGCCGGGGCACGGTCCCTCCTCGCGGACGGTACCGGAGCACATGCGAGGACAATCGGGACGTGATCTCTCCTCTGCGCAACATGGCCGTCATGGAACTGGCCAACATCCCCCTGTTCGCCGTGGTGCTCTTCCCGCTCCTGGGCGTGCCCGCCTCCCCGGCCAACCTGACCGGGTTCGCCCTGTTCGCCCTGCTGCTGGTCCAGGGCGGCGCCTACTGGTGGATCAAGGTGCGCCAACTGCGCACGCGGGCCCGGGCCCCGGAGGGCATGCCGGTCTTCCGTGTCCTGAGGCGGGTGAACCCGCCGCTGCTCCTCGCGGGCGGCGCGGTTGTGGCGGCGGCCCTCGCCGAGGGCGTCCCCTGGACCCGGGTGTGGCCGGGTCTGGGCCTGTGGCTGTTCGCGGTCCTGGAGCACGTCAACTACTTCCACGTCCAGCTGTCCCACCAGACGCGTGCCGACCTGTCCCGGCTGTTGCGGACCCGGCGCCTGCACCGCTCCCACCTGTCCCGCGACATGGCGCGCTGACAGCCCGCGTCCGAGCCGGGCGGTGCGGGTCAGCCCGCACCGGGGGAGGGGGAGCGGCGTGACTGCCACGGCCAGCGGTTCTCCAGCTCCACCTCCAGGGAGAAGCTGAGGAAGGTCCGGATGAGGACGATCCCCGCGAGCACCCCGACGGTGGCGAAGGTGGGGGAGACCGCGACCGTGCGGATGATGTCCCCCGCGACGAGGAACTCCAGACCGAGCAGGATCGCCCGGCCCAGCCCCTGCCGATAGGGCCGGTAGGCCTCCATGAACGCTCCGCCGCTCACCACCCGGTAGGCGAACAGCGCCGTCGCGCCCACCGCTCCGATGACGATGACGCCGACCCCGGCGACGTCCACGGCGGTCCCCACCGCCTCGATGACCTCTGCGATGTCCATGGGCCCCTCCTCCCCGGCGTGTGTCGGGCAGCAGCTACCCAGAGTGGGCGGTTCGACACCAGGGCCCTCGTGGAGGGCGGACGCGAGGGGCCCCGGCCACCCGGGGGGTCGGGACCGGTGCGCGCGGACGAGGAGGGCTCCGCGCCGCAGGCGTCCGCCGAGGGCGACGGGCGGGCGGTGACCGAGGCCCCGGGGGTGGTTCGGGCGCCGGAGGCCTCCGCCTCCAAGGCGCCCGAACGCGGGATGGGGCGGAGCCCCCGAACAGCACACCCGGGTTCTGTCCGGTGTACTCGGTGCTGTGCCGCCGGGGTGGCGAGGGCGCCGCCGGGGCCGCCGGAGGTCTCGCGGGTGCGCCCGTGAGGCAGGCGCGGGCGCACCGCGGGGGCCGGGGGCTTCCGTACCTTCGGCGTCCGGGCACGGGGCGAGGCGCGGCGGAGCCTCAAGGAGGCACCGCCTAGCCGCGGATGTTCTCCGGGCTCTTGGTCAGCGCCGGGTCGCGCTTGACGCTGTCGCCGAGGATCTCGTCGATCCTGGTGAGCAGCCCCTCGTCGAGCCTGACCCCGGCGGCCTTGACGTTGTCCTCCACCTGCGCGGGGCGGGAGGCGCCGATGATCGCGGACGACACGTTCTGGTTCTGCAGCACCCAGGCCACGGCCAACTGGGCCAGGGACAGGCCCGCCTCGGCGGCCAGCGGCTCCAGCCGCTGCACCCGCTCCAGCAGGACCTGGTCCTCAAGCGGTCCGCGCAGGAACTTCCCGCTGTTGGGGTCGGCGGCGCGCGAGCCCTCGGGCAGCTCCTGGCCGGGCTTGTACTTGCCGGTCAGGACGCCTCCGGCGATCGGCGACCACACGATCTGGCCGATGCCCTCGCGCTCGGAGAGCGGGACGACCTCGGGCTCGATGACCCGCCACAGCATGTTGTACTGCGGCTGGCTGGAGACGATCCGGTCGAAACCCATCTCGTCGGCGATCTTGAGCGCCCGCTCGATCTCCTCGGCACGCCACTCCGACACCCCGACGTAGAGGACCTTGCCCTGGCGGACCAGGTCCTCGAAGGCCCGCATGGTCTCCTCCAGCGGCGTGGAGTAGTCGAACCGGTGCGCCTGGTACAGGTCCAGGTAGTCGGTCCCGAGGCGGCGCAGGGAGTCCTCCGCGCCGCGGATGACGTGCTTGCGGGACAGGCCCTTGTCGTTCTTGCCCTCTCCCATGGGCCAGAAGACCTTGGAGAAGATCTCCAGCCCGTCCCGGCGCTCGCCCTTCAGGGCGCGGCCGAGCACCTCCTCCGCCCGTCCCTGGGCGTAGACGTCGGCGGTGTCGAACGTGGTGATACCCGCGTCCAGCGCCGCGCGGACACAGGCCTTGGCCGTGTCCTCCTCCACCTGGGATCCGTGCGTGAGCCAGTTCCCGTAGGCGATCTCGCTGACCATGAGACCGCTGTTGCCTAGATGCCGAAAGTCCATGCCGAGCACTCTAGTAGGCGGTTGTGGCCCTTCGCGAGGTTTCCGACCGGATGCACGGAAAGGAATGGGAACGCTCCCATGAGGGGGCCGGTGAAGGGCCGGTGCGGACACCGGCCCTGCTCACGCTGCTCCACCTGGGCGGGGAGGGGGAATGGGGCCGGGTTCTGTTCGGTGGACTCGGCCTTGTGCCGCCGGGGTGGCGAGGGCGCCGCCGGGGCCGCCGGAGGTCTCGCGGGTGCGCCCGTGAGGCAGGCGCGGGCGCACCGCGGGGGCCGGGGGCTTCCGTACCTTCGGCGTCCGGGCACGGGGCGAGGCGCGGCGGGGCCTCAAGGGAACACGGCCTAGCGCGCACCGCGCGGGGTGGGGTCCTCGCGGACCTTCAGCCGCGGCTTGGGCAGGCGCAGGCGGCGGAACTGCAACTGGCGCATGGCCGCGTACATCCCGATGCCCTTGACGGTCGGGTCGCCGGGGAAGTACTCGGTGGCGCGCTTCTTGACCGTGCGGCCCACCAGGACGCCCTCGGCGATGATCGTCACCATCATCAGCGGCCACGCCACGTAGGCCACGCCGACCTGGAAGACCGGGTTGTTGACGAACAGCAGGGCGACGATCAGGACCGAGAACGGGAGGAAGAACTCGCTGGCGCTGCGGCGGGAGTCGACGAAGTCGCGGGCGAAGGCCCGGGCCTCGCCCATGTCCTGCTGGCGGTAGTGGCGGGCCTCGTCCTTGGGCACGCCCTTGGGCGCGCTGGAACCCCTGGCGCCGGAGCCGCGTTGACGTTCGAGACGTTCCCGGTAGGCCCGGTAGGCCTCCTTGCGGGTCTCTGGCGCCTTCAGCGGCTTGCGCGGGGCCACCTCGGATTCCCTGCGTTTTGGGGTGGGGACCCCTTTCTTGGGGGTATATCCCTTAGGTTGGGTGGCCTCAGTGGCCTCAGGGCTGGCGGATTCGGCGGTGGCCGAGTCCGGGGCTGTGGAAGCGGAGCGACGTCGGAACACACCCACAGGGTAGCCGCTCGTCGCATTATGGCGACCGCAGGCCAGAGCGCGTAGGGTTGGGCAAAGCGCCCGCTGGGAACAGCCGATGTACGCACCGAGAAGGGGACGGCCACGCCGATGAGCGTGTTTCAGCGACTTTCGATGATCTTCAGGTCCAAGGCCAACAGAGCCTTGGACTCGGTCGAGGACCCAAGGGAAACACTCGACTACTCGTACCAGAAACAGCTCGAACTCTTGCAGAAGGTGCGTCGTGGTGTGGCCGACGTCGCGACCTCCCGCAAGCGCGTCGAGCTCCAGATCCAGCAGTTGGAACAGCAGTCCGGCAAGCTGGAGACGCAGAGCCGTGCGGCGCTGACCCAGGGCCGGGAGGACCTCGCCCGCGAGGCCCTGACCCGCCGCTCCGGCCTCGCCCAGCAGATCGAGGGCCTGCGCGAGCAGCACGCCAACCTCCAGGGCGAGGAACAGAAGCTCACGATGGCGGCGCAGCGCCTGCAGACCAAGGTGGACGCCTTCCGCACGCGCAAGGAGACCATCAAGGCCAACTACACCGCCGCACAGGCCCAGACGCAGATCAGCGAGGCCTTCTCGGGCATCTCCGAGGAGATGGGCGACGTCGGCATGGCCGTTCAGCGCGCCGAGGACAAGACCGCCGACATGCAGGCCCGCGCGGGCGCCGTCGACGAGCTGCTCGCCTCGGGCGCGCTCGACGACGTCACGGGCACCGCCCGGGACGACATCCAGAGCGAGCTCGACCGCATGGCCAGCACCACCAGCGTCGAGTCCGACCTGGAGCGCATGAAGATGGAGCTCGGGCAGGGCGGCGGCGAGTCCGCTCCGCAGATCGAGCGCGGCAACGGCGCTGGCAACACCGGCAACCGGGAGGGCGCGTGATCGTCCGCATCATGGGTGAGGGGCAGCTCGACCTCACCGACGCCGACCTGGAACTGCTCAACTCCTTCGACTCCCAGTTGGAGTCGGCCATCGAGTCGGGCGACGAGGCCACCTTCCGCCAGGCGCTGCACGACCTGCTGGAGAAGGTGCGCGAGGACGGCAAGCCACTGCCGGCCGACGCGCTGGAGCCCTCGCAGTTCATCCTCCCGCCCGCCGACGCCACCATGGAAGAGGTGCGGGAGATGCTGCAGGACGACGGGCTCATCCCCGGCTAGGACCGGTGAGGGCCGTTTCCGTCCGGACGCACCGTTTCCGTCCAGGTGCCTCCGGACAGGGTGAGCGGGTCCGACGGGCCAGGCCACGGCCGGTCGGAGTCCAGCTCGGTGCCTGCGCGCGCGTTTCCAGGCCGCCGTGACCCCCGGGGCACGGCGGCCCCGCCGTGTGCGGGGGCGGCCGTGGCGGGAACACGGCGGGCCGCCTCGGACCCTTTCCCACCTGGGCGAACTACACTCCGAGACAGTCGACGTGTCGGGGAGGGGAACGGCATGGCCGGTTCCAAGTTCAGACCTGACCGGGGGCTGACCACCCGCATGGTGATGACCATGGGCCTTCTGGCCCTGGTCTACGCGGCCTTCATCGCCGGGCTGGTCCTGGCGGGCCTCAGCGTGTGGCTGGTCCTGCTCATCGTCGCCGGGTTCGCGCTGTTCAGCTACTTCGCCTCCGACAGGATCGCCATGTTCTCCATGGGGGCCAAGGAGGTCACCCCACAGCAGGCGCCCGACCTGCACGCCGTGATCGACCGGTTGTGCGCCATGGCGGACATGCCCAAGCCCCGCGTGGGGATCGCCGACACCGACGTCCCCAACGCGTTCGCCACCGGGCACAACGAGAAGTCCGCGGTCATCTGCGTGACGACCGGCCTCATGCGCCGCCTGGAGGGCCCCGAACTGGAGGCGGTCCTGGCCCACGAGCTGTCCCACGTCGCCCACCGCGACGTCATGGTGATGACCATCGCGGGGTTCCTCGGCATCGTCGCCGGGTTCCTCACCCAGGCCGGGCTGCGCTTCGCCCTGTTCACCGGGGGGATGCGCGGCAACAACAACAACGGGCCGGCCCCGGCCGTCATCGCCCTGCTCGTCGTGCTGGTCAGCGCGGTCGCCTGGGCGCTCAGCTTCCTGCTCACCCGGGCGCTGTCGCGCTACCGGGAGCTGTCCGCCGACCGCGCCGCCGCCTACCTCACCGGGCGCCCGTCCATGCTGGGCAGCGCCCTGACCAAGATCACCGGCGACATGGTCCGGATCCCCACCCGCGACCTGCGCCAGGTGGAGCCGTTCAACGCCTTCTTCTTCGCGCCGGCCCTCTCCCGCAAGGGGTTCAGCTTCAGCCAACTGATCGCGACCCACCCGCCCGTGCAGCAGCGCCTGGCCCAGCTGTCCGACATCTCCCGGCAACTCGGCCAGGGCGGTTGACCGCGGCCGGTCCCGGCCGGTTCCGCCGGCCTCCGACCGACTGGCCGGACCCGGCCGATCCCAGACCCGAAAGGACGAGGGGGACACGATGAGTTTCTGGCGAGCCCTGTTCGGGCGCTCCGAACCGGCCGAGCCCGACCTCGACGCCCTGTTCGGCCTGCCCTCGGCGTCCGTCACCCTGCGGGCCGCCGCGGGTTTTCGGCCCACCGGTACCGGCTCCGTCGCCTTCCGCGCCACCGAGGGCGCCGCCTTCGCCGACCTGGCGCGCGACATCACCGACCTGCTCGACGCCGACGAGGGCCCGCCCGTCGAGCAGGTCACCGACGACTACGGCTACACCTGGCTGGTGGTCCGCTCACGGAGCGATCCGGCCCCTCCGGACTTCCAAAGCGAGGGCAGCGGTCCGGACCTCACCGGCCTGGTGACCGACCTGCACGCCGTCAACTCCACCCTGGAGGCCAACGGGTACGGGCCCTCCCTGCTGTGCTCCCTGGTCGGTTTCACCGACGGCAGCCGCTCCCTGGGGCTGGTCTACCTCTACAAGCGCGGCACCTTCTACCCCTTCGCGCCCGTCGGCGGCCAGCGCAGGGACAACGCCCTCGAACTCCAGGCCGAGGCGGCCATCGGCACGGACCTGCCCCTGGAGAAGGACCGATCCCGCTGGTTCCCGGTCTACGGCGCCCCCGGGCTCTGAGCAGGGAAGCGCGGCCTCTGACCAGGGGTGCCCCGAACCCCCGGCGATGTGGCCTGGCACACTTGGTCCCGTGCGTATCCTCATCGCTCCTGACAAGTTCGCCGGTACCCTCTCCGCGCTCGAAGCCGCCCAGGCCGTCGCCGACGGCTGGCACCGGACCGACCCCTCCGCCCGAACGGAGCTGCTTCCGCTCTCCGACGGCGGTCCGGGGTTCGTCGAGGTGCTGCACACCGCCCTCGGCGGCGAGGTGCACCGGGCCGAGGTGACCGGCCCCCTCGGTGCACCCGTGACCGCGGAGTACCTCCTCGACGGCGACACCGCCTACGTGGAGAGCGCCCAGGCCTGCGGCCTCCACCTGGTGCCCGCGGAGGACCGCGACCCCGGCCGCACCACCACCCACGGCGTGGGCGAACTGGTCGCCCACGCGGTCCGTGCGGGTGCGCGTACCGTCGTCGTCGGACTCGGCGGCAGCTCCACCAACGACGCCGGAGCCGGGCTCCTCGCCGCCCTCGGCGCCACCCCCTCCGACCACCTCGGCCACGGCGGCGGCACCCTGGCCGAGCACGTCGACGCCGTCGACCTCGAAGCCGCCCGCCAGGCCGTGGCGGGGGTCCGCCTCGTCGCCGCCACCGACGTCGACAACCCCCTCCTCGGCATCCACGGCGCCAGCGCCGTCTTCGGCCCCCAGAAGGGCGCCGACCCCGACCAGGTCCAGCGCCTCGACGCGGCCCTCGCCGCCTTCGCCGACCGGGTCGACCCCGACAAGGGCACCCGTGACGTCCCGGGCGCCGGTGCCGCGGGCGGCCTGGGCTTCGCCCTGCTCCTCCTCGGAGGCACCGTCGAGTCCGGCATCAGCCGTGTCCTCGACTCCGTCCGCCTGGCCGAGCGCCTCGACGGCGCCGACCTCGTCATCACCGGCGAGGGCTCCTTCGACTCCCAGTCCCTGCGCGGCAAGCTCCCGCACGGCGTCGCCCAGGTCGCCAGCGGGCACGGCGTCCCCTGCATCGTCACCGCCGGGGCCGTGAAGGTCGGCCGGGCCGAGGCCGCCGAGGCCGGGATCACCGAGACCTACTCCCTCGTCGAGTCCTCCGGTTCGGTGGAGGCGGCCATGAACCGCTCCGCAGAGGAACTGCGCGCCCTGGCCGCCGACATCGCCCGCCGCTGGTCCCGGTGACCGGGGAGGGGGAGGAGCGGTAGGGGCGGGCCGCCGGCCCCGCGCCTCCTCCCCCTCCGACACGGGCAGCGGCCGCGGACGACGGGAAGCGCCCCGGGAGATCCTTCTCCCGGGGCGCTTCCCGTGAATCGGTGTCGGGTGGCCGGAGCCGGCCCTCCCCCTAGTCCAGCAGGGAGTGCTCCTCGTAGGCGAGGACCTCGTGACCGTCGTCTCCGTAGTGGAAGATCTCGAAGGTGGCGGCGGTCGGGTCGCCGTTGTCGTCGAAGTCGATGTTGCCGCTGGCGCCCTGGTAGTTGATCTCCTCACCGTCGGCCAGCAGGTCGCTGCACTCGGCGAAGGAGGAGCACTCGGTGCCCTCGGGGCGGCTGACGTTGGGCAGTTCGGCCACGTACTCGGACGGGTCCACGCTGCCGGCGGCCTCGGCGGCCAGAGCGATCACGGTGACGCAGTCGTAGACCTGCGGAGCGAACTGGAAGACCTCCAGCTCCTCGTTGAAGCTGGTCAGACCCTCCGTGAACTCGGGGTTCTCCGCACTCGGGGCGACACCGGTGATGCCCTTGACGCTGTTCGGGTCCTCCTGGTTGACGGTCTCACCCAGCTGCGGGTCGTTGAGCCCGTCGGTGACGTAGATCTGGTCACCCGTGACGTCGCTCTCCAGGAACTGGGCGATGACCTGTGCGCCCTCCTCGAAGGCGATGAGCGCGACGGCGTCCGGCTCCTCGTTGGCAACGCTGTTGACGACCGAGTCGAAGGTGGTGGCCATGGGGTCGTAGGTCTCGTTGACCACGACCTGGGCGCCGAGGTTCTCCAGCTCGGTCTGGAGGGCCTGGGCGTAGCCGCCGCCGTAGTCGTCGGCGCGGGCGACGATGGCGACGTTCGCGTGGCCCTCCTCGGCGATCTTGCGGGCCATCACCACGGCGGAGAGCTTGTCGCTGGGCGCGGTACGGAAGTAGTAGCCGTCGTCCTCGATGTCGCTCAGTGCGGCGGAGGTGTTGGAGCCCGAGCACTGGACGATCTCGGCGCCGGTGACGGTGTCGTAGGTCGCCTGGGTCATACCGGACGCGGCGGCGCCGATGACGGCGTTCACCTGGTCCGAGACGAGGCTGTTGGCGGCCTCGTTGGCCTGGGCGTTGTCGCCGGCCTCGTCGCCCTCGACGATCGCGGGGACCTCGGTGCCGAGGATGCCGCCGGCCTCGTTGATCTCGGCGATCGCGTACTTCGCCGCGCTGATCTGGGGCGGGCCGAGGAAGGCGAGGTTGCCGGTCTGCGGGTAGAGGATGCCGTAGGTGAACTCCTCGCCCCCTCCGTCACCGCCGTCTCCTTCGCCGCCCCCGCTGCCACACGCGGTCAGGCCGAGTACAAGGGCCGCGGTTGCGGCAGTGAGGCCTAGGGCCTTCTTGCTTGCCATGATCGTGGTCACTCCGTTCAACCGGCGAAACACGCACTGCGTGACGCAGCCGTGCCGATGTGCATGTGCGTCCTGATGTCCGCGGTGTGTGGCATGACTTAATCAGGAGCATTAGCGGAGCTTAATCACGAAAGTTCCGGATCGGAAAGCGCAGGAAGACCGTTGGTGCCGACTCGCCGTCATGCTGTTATGCCTCTGTAGTCATCATTGGTCTTCCACGCCCGATGTTTTTACAGTTCGCAGCTATCCGTGTGCAGGGGGCAGCAAACTGTCGCGACGACCAGGCATGACGAAGCCCGACCGTCAAGAGCTACGGTCGGGCTGTAGGAAAACTACAGGAGCGCTGCACGCGTGTGTGAAGTGGTCCTTCCGTAAGCAGAAAAACCCTTGACCTATATACGCCGCCGTCCCTCCGGCCGTCGCCGGCCACGTGTCCCTCCCCGGCCGCGCGCGCCCGCCCTACTTGGCGGGCATCTCGCGCAGCATGCACGTGAGCCGGGAGGTGCACACCTTCCGGCCCCCGTCGTCGGTGATGGTGATGTCCCAGGTGGCCAGCGTCCGGCCCAGGTGCACCGGTGTGGCCACTCCGGTCACGTACCCGTCGGTGGCCGACCGGTGGTGGGTGGCGTTGATCTCGATGCCGACCGCGACCCTGCCGAACTGGGCGGCGTGCGCGGTGGAGCCGATCGAGCCCAGGGACTCGGCCAGCACGCACGACGCGCCCCCGTGCAGCAGCCCGAACGGCTGCAGGTTGTCCTTCACCGGCATCCGTCCCACCACGCGCTCGGCGGAGACCTCGGTGACCTCGATGCCCATGCGCTCGCCCAGACCGCTGGTCAGGGCGCCCGTGTCGAGCATCCGGCGCATCGCCTCGGAGTCCGTCGTCATGATGTGTGCCTTCCGATCGGCCGGGTGCCACCCGGCTCCGGACGGCGGAGAGGTCTCCGGTCCGGGGCGGTGGCCTCCGGTGTTCTCGCGGTGTGGCCGCGAAGTGTCCGCGTCGCATCCTAGGATTCGTCTGTGGTGACCAAGCGAGAGACCCCCGACCAGACATCCCAGGCCGGCACCGGGGCGGGCGGCGCGGCCCCCGCCGGCAGCGGTGGCCGGCGCCCCCGCCTCCTCCTCCTGGACGGCCACTCGATGGCCTTCCGCGCGTTCTTCGCGCTCCCGGTGGAGAAGTTCGGCACGAGTACCGGGCAGTCGACCAACGCCGTCTACGGCTTCGCGTCGATGCTGGTCAAGCTGTTGCGGGACGAGGAGCCCACCCACATAGCGGTGGCATGGGACCTGTCCGGCCCCACCTTCCGGCACGAGGAGTACGCCGAGTACAAGGACGGACGCTCCGACACACCGCCGGAGCTCCCCTCCCAGGTGCCGCTCACCCAGGACCTCATGCGGCTGGTCGGCGTCGCCAACCTGTCCGCGCCGGGCTTCGAGGCCGACGACGTCATCGCCACCCTGGCCCACCAGGGCGGAGAGGCCGGGATGGAGGTGCTCATCGCCTCCGGAGACCGCGACGCCTTCCAGCTGATCACCGACTCCTGCACGGTCCTGTACCCGGGCAAGAGCCTGTCGGACCTGCGGCGCATGGATCCCGCGGCGGTCGAGGACAAGTACGGGGTCCCCCCGGAGCGCTACCGCGACCTGGCCGCCCTGGTGGGCGAGAAGGCCGACAACCTGCCCGGCGTGCCCGGAGTGGGACCCAAGACCGCCGCCAAGTGGATCACCAAGTACGGGTCCCTGGACGAGCTGGTCGCCCACGCCGACGAGATCCCCGGCAAGGCGGGGCAGAACTTCCGCGACCACCTGGACGACGTGCTGCGCAACCAGCGCCTGAACCGGCTGGCCACGGACGTGGCCCTGGACGTGGACGTCAGGGCGCTGGGCCTGGGCGAGGCCGACCGGACCGGGATCGACGCGCTCTTCGACAACCTGGAGTTCGCCTCCAACCTGCGCGAGCGCCTGTACTCCGTGATCCGGCTGGAGGACGGCGCGGAGACGGCCGAGGCCGCGCCCTCCGAGGGCTTCCGGGTCGACCTGACCGTGGCCGGGACCGGGGAGCTGGCCTCCTGGATCACCGAGCACGCAGCCCCCGACACCGCCGGCAGCGACACCCTCACCCCCACGGCGCCCGCCGGAGTGGCCGTGGACGGCACCTGGGGCCGGGGCACCGGCAGGGTGGACGCGCTGGCCATCAGCGTGCCCACGGGGGAGGCGGTGTTCGTCGACCCCACCGTGCTGGACCCGGCCGACACCGAGGCCCTGGCCGCCTTCCTGGCCGACCCCGGCCGCCCCAAGGTCGTCCACGAGTACAAGGGGGCCCTGCTCGCCCTGGGCGCGCACGGGTGGACGCTGGGCGGCGTGGTCAGCGACACCGCGCTGGCCGCCTACCTGGTGCAGCCGGGGCAGCGCCGCTTCGACCTCGCCGACCTGTGCCGCAGGTACCTGGGCCGGGAGCTGGAGGAGGCCTCCTCCGGCGACCAGCTGACCCTGGACCTGGGCGACGGCGGCGACGCGGGCTCGGGCCACCAGCACCTGCTGGCGGTGCGCGCGAGCGCCACCCGCGACCTGTTCGGGGTGCTGTCCGCGGAGCTGGACAAGCGGGGCGGCACCCACCTGCTGCACGAGGTCGAACTGCCGCTGGTGGACGTGCTGGCGCGCCTGGAGCGGGCGGGGATCGCCGCCGACACCGAGTACCTGGAGGGCCTGCAGGGCGAGTTCGCCTCCGCGGCCCGCAGCGCGGTGGAGCGGGCGCACGAGGTGGTGGGGCACGAGTTCAACCTCGGCTCGCCCAAGCAGCTCCAGCAGGTGCTGTTCGAGGAGCTGGGCCTGCCCAGGACCAAGAGGATCAAGACGGGCTACACCACCGACGCGGACGCGCTGGCGTGGCTGGCGGCACAGACCGACAACGAGCTGCCCGCGGTACTGCTGCACCACCGCGACCAGACCAAGCTGCGCACCACGGTCGAGGGGCTGATCAAGACGGTCGCCGACGACGGCCGCATCCACACCACCTTCAACCAGACGGTGGCCGCGACCGGTCGCCTCAGCTCCACCGAGCCCAACCTGCAGAACATCCCGGTGCGCACCGACGTGGGACGGCGCATCCGGCGGGCGTTCGTGGTGGGGGAGGGCTTCGACGAGCTGCTCACCGCCGACTACAGCCAGATCGAGCTGCGCATCATGGCGCACCTGTCGGGCGAGCAGGCGCTGATCGAGGCCTTCGACAGCGGCTACGACTTCCACGCGCAGATGGCCGCGCAGGTCTTCGACGTCGAGGTCGAGCAGGTCGACGGAGAGGCGCGCTCCAAGATCAAGGCGATGAGCTACGGCCTGGCCTACGGGCTGAGCGTCTACGGCCTGTCCCAGCAGCTGGGCATCGCGCCGGAGGAGGCCAAGCGCCTCATGGAGAACTACTTCGCCGAGTTCGGCGGAGTGCGCGACTACCTCGACTCGGTGGTGGAGGAGGCCCGCAGGGTCGGCTACACCGAGACGATCCTGGGACGCCGCCGCTACCTGCCCGACCTGACGAGCGACAACCGCCAGCGCCGGGAGATGGCCGAGCGGATGGCGCTCAACGCACCCATCCAGGGGTCGGCGGCCGACATCATCAAGGTGGCCATGCTCCGGGTGGACGCGGCGCTCACCGAGGGCGGCTTCTCCTCGCGGGTCCTGCTCCAGGTGCACGACGAACTCGTGGTGGAGATCGCTCCGGGCGAACGCGAGGAGGTCGAAAACCTCGTGACGCGGCACATGGGCTCCGCCTATGATCTGCGTGTCCCGCTGGCCGTCTCGGTCGGCAGCGGACACAACTGGCACGACGCCGCGCACTGAGCCGCGGCGCGGGAGAACCGTGGAACGAGGCGAGGAGGCGGGAACGGTGGCGACACACGGCGGAGCCCCCGAAGGACTGACCGTGGGCTCGGTCACCGTTCCCGCCGACGCGCTCACGTGGCGGTTCTCCCGCTCCTCGGGGCCGGGCGGCCAGCACGTCAACACCTCCGACACCCGGGTGTCGCTGTCGCTCGACGTGGCCTCCTGCGCCGGCCTGGGGCACACGCGGCGCCAGCGCGCGCTGGAGCGGCTCCAGGGGCGCCTGGTCGGCGGTGTGCTGACGGTGACGGTGCAGACGCACCGGTCGCAGGCGCGCAACCGGGTCGAGGCCAGGGAGCGGATGGCGGCCCTGTTGGCGGAGGCCATGGCCCCGCCCGCCCGCGAGCGCCGTGCGACCCGCCCCAGCCGGAGGGCCAGACAGCGCCGCATGGACGCCAAACGGCAACGGAGCGAGGTCAAGCGGTCACGCTCCCGGCCTCCCATGGACTGACCGGGACCCGGCCCCGCACGTTCCCCACAATTTTTTTCGGCGCCCCACAGGTGTCCCGCCGGTGTGCGCCCGGCGTTCACCCCGAGGCGGTACGCCCCTGCGGACGTGGGGCTACCGCTAGTTGATCTTGACTGCCATACTCGGGTAAATTGCCGCCATTGTGACCTAAGTCGGGTTGGCGGGCCGGGGTTCCGATTGACCAGGACGCCCTTGTCTCATATTCTGGGGGCAGCGTTGTGGGTTCGTGCGGGCGTCCTCTGTCTCCGATGAGGGACAACGGGATGGCGCCGATTCGGTCAACACTCTGGACCCGGCGGCTGGTGGTCAGGCGGCTCAATGTCGCCGTGACCCTGCTTCTCACCTCTGGACGACGGATCGACGGGCTCGAACCTACGGCGTGCCCATCTTCCTGAATCTGTCCGTATCCGGAGTCCACCCACAAATGACGAGCAGCACCGAAGCCACCTCGGCACCCCAGGTAGCGGTCAACGACATCGGGTCCGAGGAAGCCTTCCTCGCGGCGATCGACGAGACCATCAAGTACTTCAACGACGGTGACATTGTCGAGGGCACCATCGTGAAGGTCGATCGAGACGAGGTCTTGCTCGACATCGGCTACAAGACCGAGGGTGTGATCCCTTCGAGGGAACTCTCGATCAAGCACGACGTCGACCCCGGCGAGGTTGTTGCCGTCGGAGACCAGGTCGAGGCCCTCGTCCTCCAGAAGGAGGACAAGGAGGGTCGTCTGATCCTGTCCAAGAAGCGCGCCCAGTACGAGCGCGCCTGGGGCACGATCGAGAAGATCAAGGAGGAGGACGGCGTCGTCACCGGCACCGTCATCGAGGTCGTCAAGGGTGGTCTCATCCTCGACATCGGCCTGCGCGGCTTCCTGCCCGCCTCCCTGGTCGAGATGCGCCGTGTGCGCGACCTGCAGCCCTACGTCGGCCGTGAGCTCGAAGCCAAGATCATCGAGCTGGACAAGAACCGCAACAACGTGGTCCTGTCCCGTCGCGCCTGGCTGGAGCAGACCCAGTCCGAGGTCCGCCAGACCTTCCTCAACACCCTCCAGAAGGGGCAGATCCGCAAGGGCGTCGTCTCCTCGATCGTCAACTTCGGTGCCTTCGTGGACCTGGGTGGCGTCGACGGACTGGTGCACGTCTCGGAGCTGTCCTGGAAGCACATCGACCACCCGAGCGAGGTCGTCGAGGTCGGCCAGGAGGTCACCGTCGAGGTTCTCGACGTGGACATGGAGCGCGAGCGCGTCTCCCTGTCGCTCAAGGCGACGCAGGAAGACCCGTGGCAGCAGTTCGCCCGGACCCACCAGATCGGCCAGGTCGTTCCCGGCAAGGTCACCAAGCTGGTTCCGTTCGGTGCGTTCGTCCGCGTCGAGGAGGGCATCGAGGGCCTGGTCCACATCTCCGAGCTGGCCGAGCGCCACGTCGAGGTGCCCGAGCAGGTCGTCCAGGTCGGCACCGAGATCTTCGTCAAGATCATCGACATCGACCTCGACCGCCGCCGCATCAGCCTCTCGCTGAAGCAGGCCAACGAGAGCGTCTCGCCGGACCAGGTCGACTTCGACCCCACGCTGTACGGCATGGCGGCCGACTACGACGAGCAGGGCAACTACAAGTACCCCGAGGGCTTCGACGCCGAGAGCGGCGAGTGGCTCGAGGGCTTCGAGGCCCAGCGCGACGAGTGGGAGCGCAGCTACGCCGAGGCGCAGGCCCGCTTCGAGGCGCACCGCAAGCAGGTCGAGGAGGCCCTCGCGGCCGAGGCCGACGCTGCGAACGCGCCCGCCGCCCCGGAGGAGGAAGAGGAGTACACCGGCGGCAACGGTGGCCAGAGCGCCAACCAGCCCGCTTCGGAGGCCTCCTCCAGCGGCGCCCTGGCCTCGGACGAGGCCCTGGCCGCCCTCCGCGAGAAGCTCGCGGGCGGCGACGCCTAGCCAGTAGGTCCGACAGGACTCGCTGACAGCCCCGAAGGGCCGTCCCCTCCTCACGGAGGGGGCGGCCCTTCGCCGTGTCCGGGGCCGCTCCCGGGGCTCGGGGAATAGTGTCGTGGCGTGTCCCCGAGGGCGGGGGCGTGTTGAGGAGGCGACGTGTTCGACATCCACCCGGCCACCCCCGCCGACGCGGGTGAGATCTTCACCCTCCAGCGGGCCGCGTTCGTCGACGAGGCCCAGGCCTTCGGAGACCCGTTCGTGCTGCCGCTCACAGAGAGCCTGGAGAGAGTGGAGAGGCTGCTGGGACAGGAAGAGACCCTCGCGCTCAAGGCGGTCTCCGGGGCACGCCTGGTCGGAACGGTCCGGGCGCGGGTGATGGGCACCAGCGCCGTGATCGGCCGCCTGGCGGTGGTCCCCGACCTGCGCCGCCGGGGGATCGCGCGGGCGCTGCTCGCCGACGTCGAGGGACACCTGCGCGAACGCCACCCGCACCTGAGCGCGCTCGACCTGTCCACCGGTGCCCAGGAGACCGGACAGCAGCGGCTCTACCGCGGGCTCGGATACACCGAGACCTCCCGGGAGCGGGTGGCCGAACACCTGGTCATGGTGCACATGCGCAAGGAACTCGTCCCGGGCCGGTCCGGCGGGGGCGGCCTCTCCGAGCGGGGAGCGGCGGTCTAGGCTGCCCAGCATGCTGAAAGTGGGACTCACCGGCGGGATCGGCTCCGGCAAGAGCGCGGTCTCGGCCGAACTGGCGGCCTACGGAGCCGTCGTCATCGACGCCGACGCCATCGCCCGGGAGGTGGTCGAGCCGGGCACGCCCGGCCTGGCCGCGGTCGTCGCCGAGTTCGGGGAGGAGGTGCTCACTCCCGAGGGGCGGCTGGACCGGCCCGGGCTGGGCGAGATCGTCTTCGCCGACGAGGAGCGCCTGGCCCGGCTCAACGCCATCGTGCACCCCCTTGTGGGCGAGCGCAGCGCCCGGTTGATGGAGGAGGCGGTGGCCTCCGGGACGCGCGTGGTGGTCTACGACGTCCCGCTGCTGGTGGAGAACGACCTGGGACCGCTCTACGACGTGGTGGTCGTGGTCGACGCCCCCGACGAGGTCCGGGTGGAGCGGGTGGCCGTCAACCGGGACATGCCGCGCGAGCAGGTGCGTGCCCGCATCCGGGCACAGGCCGACCGGGAGACCCGCCTGGCCGCCGCCGACCTGGTGGTGGACAACTCCGGTACCCGCGAGGAGCTGCGGGAGCGGGTCGCCGAGCTCTGGCGCGAACTCCTCGAACGCGCCTAGCGGCTCCGACCCGGCACCAGGTGTCCGCCGGCGGCCTTCGGGCTCCCGGCGGAACGCGGAGCGGTGCCGCGCCACGGGGGGAGCCGCACCGGCGTCACCGGGGGCCCAGGGCCGCGGCACAGCGTTCGGCCTGGGCGCGGAGGGCGTCGTTCAGTTCGGGCGGGCCGCTCACCAGGGTGAAGTCCGTCCTGACCGAGGTGATCATCCAGACCAGGTCATCGGGCGTCTCCGCGCCCAGGTGGAGCAGACAGCGGTCCGGGCCGGCGGCCTCCAGCACACCCATGCCGGGCCACACCCGGTCGGCGACGGACTCCGCCGACTCGTGGAGTTCGACGACGGCGCGGAAGGGCCACGCGTTCGAGGACAGCTGATGGGACACGTAGACGGCGGCGTCACCGTGCGGGATCTCGCGCCGTGTGAAGCGCGGACCGGTGGGGGTGCGCGGGGTGAGGCGGTCCAGGCGGAACGTGCGCCAGCCGTCACGGTGGTGGTCGAAGGCGACCAGGTACCAGCGGCGGCCGAAGCTGACCAGACTGTGCGGCTCGGCCGACCGGACCGCGGTGCCCCCGCGGGGGCCGGTGTAGTCGAAGCGCAGGACCTCCCCGCGGCGGCAGGCCTCGGCGACCGCCATGAGGACCTTGGGGCAGACCCTGGGACCGGGCTCGGCTCCGGCGCGCACGGTGGAGCCGTGCAGGGTGTTCACGCGTTGGCGCAGCCGGGCCGGCAGGATCTGCTCCAGCTTGGCGAGCGCGCGCAGCGAGACGTCCTCCATGCCGCTGACCGAACCGTCGGCGCCGGTGCGCAGCCCCACCACCACGGCCACGGCCTCCTCGTCGTCCAGCAGAAGCGGCGGCATGCGTGCGCCGGCGCCCAGGCTGTACCCGGCCGTGCCCCGGGTGGCGTGTACCGGATATCCGAGTTCGCGCAGACGGTCCACGTCCCTGCGGACGGTGCGGCCCGTGACGCCGAGGCGGTCCGCCAGGTCGGCACCGGACCGGTTCCCGTGTGTCTGGAGCAACGACAACAAGGCGAGCAGCCGTGCGGAGGTCTCAGCCATGGATCCGACTCTGTCATCCGGTTGGGAAGGAACCTGTCCTAACTCCTCCCTAGCGTAGTGCCCATGACGAACACGGACCGCGACGTCCACACATTCCGCATCGACATCCCGCAGGAGCGGCTCGACGACCTCGGGGCGCGCCTGGCCGACACCCGCTGGCCGTGCGAGCTGCCGGGCGTCGGTTGGAGCAGGGGAGTCCCGGTGGGGTACCTGAGGGAGCTCGCCGAGTACTGGCGTACCTCCTACGACTGGAGGAGGCACGAGGCGGAGCTCAACAGCCACCCCCAGTTCACGACCACCGTCGACGGGCAGAACGTGCACTTCCTGCACGTGCGCTCGCCGGAGCCCGACGCCACCCCGCTGGTCCTGCTGCACGGCTGGCCGGGGACGGTCACGGACTTCCTCGACGTTGTCGGGCCGCTCTCCGACCCCCGCTCCCACGGCGGTGATCCGTCCCAGGCGTTCCACCTGGTCGTCCCCTCCCTGCCGGGGTTCGGCATGTCCACGCCGCTGGCCGGTCCGGGGATGGGCGCGGCCCGGATGGCCGGGGTCCTCACGGAGTTGATGTCGCGCCTGGGCTATGGGCGCTACGGCGTCCACGGCTACGACACCGGCTCGTGGGTCGCGCCGGAGATGGGAGGGCTGAGGCCCGAGAGCGTCATCGGGGTTCACGTGAACGCCATGATCACCTTCCCGCTCACCGACGGGGACACCGAGGGGCTGACCGTGGTCGAGCAGCGCCGCTGGCAGTCGATGCAGGACTTCAACGACGGCTACTTGCAGTGCAACTCCAAACGGCCGCAGACGGTGGCCTACGCGCTGCACGACTCCCCGGTCGGTCAGCTCGCGTGGATCGTGGAGAAGTTCAAGGAGCTCACCGAGCCCGAGGAGGGACTGCCGGAGGAGGCTCTGGACCGTGACCGCATGCTGACGTGCGTGTCGCTGTACTGGCTGACCGGAACCGCCGGGTCGTCGGCGCAGATCTACTACGAGGAGATCTCAGCGAACGCGTGGGGCGGCTCCGAGGAGGACACCGGCCACGGCGGGGCCGCGGGCGACTGGACCCCGGGCCGAGGGACGGTGCCGACGGGGGTGCTGGTCTCCACTCACGACGTGACGGTGCGCCGGTGGGCCGAGCGCGACCACAACGTCGTGCGGTGGACCGAACTGGACCGGGGCGGCCACTTCCTGTCGATGGAGGAGCCGGAACTGTTGGTCGAGGACGTCCGCGCGTTCTTCGCCGGCCTGGCTTAGCCGTCCTCCTTCCCGTCCCGGTCCTGTCCCCGGCGCAGGGCCGCGGACAGGGACGCGCCGGCGTCCACGGCCTCGCGTACCAGCTCCTCCCGGACCGAGTGCGCGGCCTCCACGCTGAGCAGGCCGTCGTCGAGCTCCTCGGCGTGCACGGACTCCTGGGACGAGGACAGCGCCAGGTCGGCGTACTCCGCGGCGCGGTCGGCGATCTCCTGGCACTGCTCCCACTCGCGGTGGGCGGTCACCGCCGCGTGCACGCGCTCGCCGTAGCCGGCCAGCACCCCGACCCGCTCGGAGAGCGCCGCGTGGGCGCGGTCCACGGCCTCCTTCTGCGGTTCGAGCGCCCGGGTGACCTGGTCGGACACCGCCTCGCGCCCGCGCCGCAGCAGTTCCTCGCGCAGGGAGCGCAGCCGCAGCAGCTCGTGGGCCATCCGCCACTCCTCCTCGCGCAGCAGGGACAGGGTGTGGTCGGCGTCGAAGGACCCGCCCAGCACCCGGATACCCTCCTCCACCCGGTCGGTGGCCTGCTGGAGCCGGGCGAACAGGTGTGCCTCGGGTTCCTCACGGCGGCTGGCGTAGCTGTAGGGGCGGCCGAAGTCCTCGGGCAGCACGTAGTGGTCGGCGTTCTCCGAGGCCAGGCGGGTGACCATGCCCGGGCGCATGATGGCTCCGGTCCCGCCCGCGGCGGCGGTCAGGTAGAGGGCCGCGGTCGTGGGGTCGCCGGGGACGACCGATCCGAGCGGTCCGACGACCTGTTCGAGCAGCAGCCGGGCGCCCGCGACCCCGGCCACGGACACGGGCAGCGCCCAGAAGGCGTGCATGGCCAGGTCGGCCCAGTCGTCGGTGAAGGAGTCCTTCAGGGAGACCAGTCCGAGAACGACCATGGTCGTCCCCAGGCACAGCAGGAGCATGAGGACGGCACCGGCGGCCGGTGAGAGCAGGGCGACGGCGGCGAGCGAGGTACCTCCCACGGCGGTGAGCGCGGCCCCCCGCCTCCACGTGAGGCGGCGGGAGGACTTGGCCGAGGCCGGGAGCAGCTTCTCGGGACGGGCCCGCATGCGCGCGACCGCCCGGGGCGGCAGGGCCGGGTCGAAGGTGGGTCGGCGAGGACGGGACACGGCTGACACCTCCATTCCGGACACGGGGCGCCGGGTCCATGCTGACTCCCTACCCACGACCGGCCAGGGATGTCACAGGTGGTCTGTAGCGTTGGGTGTGAGGGACACGCGGACGCGGGGGCGGCCCGCCGTTCGATGGGAGAAGAGGCGACGTGCGACCGGTCAGCGACATCAAGCGCAGCGAGGCGCCCTTCGAGGTGGTCTCGGAGATGACCCCGGCGGGGGACCAGCCAGGTGCGATCGCCGAGATCAGCAAGCGGGTGCGGGCGGGAGACCCGCACACGGTGCTGCTCGGCGCCACCGGTACCGGTAAGACGGCGACCGTGGCGTGGACGGTGGAGCAGCTCCAGCGGCCGACCCTGGTGATGCAGCCCAACAAGACCCTGGCGGCGCAGTTCGCCAACGAGTTGCGGCAGATGCTGCCGGGCAACGCGGTCGAGTACTTCGTGTCGTACTACGACTACTACCAGCCCGAGGCCTACGTCCCGCAGAGCGACACCTTCATCGAGAAGGACTCCTCGATCAACGACGAGGTGGAGCGGCTGCGCCACTCGGCGACCAACTCGCTGCTCACCCGCCGGGACACCATCGTGGTCGCGTCGGTCTCGTGCATCTACGGCCTGGGCACCCCGCAGGAGTACGTGGACCGGATGGCGCAGTTGGCGGTGGGCATGGAGGTCGACCGCGACCAGCTGCTGCGCCGCCTGGTGGAGATGCAGTACTCCCGCAACGACACCGCGTTCACGCGCGGCACGTTCCGCGTACGCGGCGACACCATCGAGATCATCCCGGTCTACGAGGAGCTGGCGATCCGCATCGAGATGTTCGGTGACGAGGTCGAGCGCCTGCTCACCCTGCACCCGCTCACCGGCGAGGTGCTGGGGGAGAGCCAGGAGATGTTCATCTTCCCCGCCTCGCACTACGTGGCCGGCGAGGAGCGCACCGAGCGCGCCATCGGCTTGATCGAGGCGGAGCTGGGCGAGCGGCTGGCCGAGCTGGAGGCGCAGGGCAGGCTGCTGGAGGCACAGCGCCTGCGCATGCGCACCACCCACGACCTGGAGATGATGCGCCAGCTGGGTACCTGTTCGGGCATCGAGAACTACTCGCGGCACTTCGACGACCGTGCGCCGGGCAGCCCGCCCAACACGCTGCTGGACTACTTCCCCGAGGACTTCCTGCTGGTGCTGGACGAGTCGCACGTGACCGTCCCGCAGATCGGCGCGATGTACGAGGGCGACGCCGCGCGCAAGCGCACCCTGGTCGACCACGGGTTCCGGCTGCCGTCGGCGATGGACAACCGGCCGCTGAGGTGGGAGGAGTTCACCGAGCGGATCGGGCAGGCCATCTACCTGTCGGCGACGCCGGGCCGCTACGAGCTGCGCCAGAGCGGCGGCGACGTGGTGGAGCAGGTCATCCGTCCCACCGGCCTGGTCGACCCGGAGGTGCTGGTCAAGCCGACCGACGGGCAGATCGACGACCTGGTGCACGAGATCCGGGTGCGCGCCGAGCGCCAGGAGCGGGTCCTGGTCACCACGCTGACCAAGAAGATGGCCGAGGACCTCACCGACTACTTCGCCGAGATGGGCATCCGGGTGCGCTACCTGCACAGCGAGGTGGACACGCTGCGCCGGGTGGAGCTGCTGCGGGAGCTGCGGGTGGGCGAGTTCGACGTGCTGGTGGGCATCAACCTGCTGCGCGAGGGCCTGGACCTGCCCGAGGTGTCGCTGGTGGCGATCCTGGACGCGGACAAGGAGGGCTTCCTGCGCTCGGAGACCTCGCTGATCCAGACGATCGGCCGCGCGGCGCGCAACGTCGCGGGCCAGGTGCACATGTACGCCGACAACGTCACGGACTCGATGCGGTCGGCGATCGACGAGACCACCCGGCGCCGGGACAAGCAACTGGCCTACAACGCCGAGCACGGGATCGACCCCACGCCGCTGCGCAAGCAGATCGCCGACATCCTGGACACGCTCAACAGGGAGGACGTGGACACCGAGGAGCTCATGGCCACCGGTTACCGCAGCTCCGCCAAGGGCGGCCGTGCCCCGGTGCCCGCGCTGGGCGAGCGCTCGGCCGACGTCTCCTCCATGCCGCGCGCGGAGCTGGCCGACCTCATCGAGCAGTTGAGCGAGCAGATGCACCAGGCGGCGACCGACCTCCAGTTCGAGCTGGCGGCCAGGTTGCGCGACGAGATCGGCGAGCTCAAGCGTGAGCTTCGCGGCATGGACGCGGCCGGGGTGAGGTGACGCCGATCCCCACGGGACAGCGGTTCCGGCCCGGGGAGGCCGGGACCGGAGCGGCCCAGGGGTATCGGAACAAGAACGTTTGGGGAACAGCGAGGTCGCGTGGTTACCTCCGCGTGACATACTCTTGGCTTCGCGCAAGCTGTATGTCGCAATTGCCGGTTGTTCGGTTGTGGGGGAAACATGAGGGTTCGGCTCCTGGCGGCCGCAGGCGGTGGCCTGCTGCTCACCTCCCTGCTTCCGGGCTGCGGTCTCGCCTTCGGGCATGAGGAAGTCGAGGTGCCCAACGGCGCACCGGGCACCGAGGACGCCGCGGACGACGTGGTCATACCCGACCACAACGTCAGCAACGGCGACACGCTGATCGTCGTCGACGACGGCGCCGAGATCAACGAGGACTGCGACGGCCGCGAGGTCATGGTCACCGCGGACGACGCCGTCGTGGTACTGCACGGCGACTGCGGGCTGGTGCGGGCCACCGGACGCGGGTCCACCGTCGACGTGGGCTCGGCGGACAAGATCGTGCTGATCGGGGTGGACAACGTCGTCTCCTTCGCCTCGGGCAGGCCCGAGGTGGTCAACCACGGCCGCAACACCACGGTGACCGAGGGCGGCGTCGCCGGGAAGTGATCCGGGAAGGCCGGTGGGCAGGGCGGTTTCGTGTCGGTGAGTTGACCGCCCCGGCATCCCGGAGTGACCTTCGATCCGTTACCGTGGTGCGAGTCCGCCCGGCCCGCGCAGGGGCGCGCGGACACCGAGGTCGGGTGGGCACGGCGACGCGGAGTGAATTCTCGGTTGCAATCGGAGATTTCGTCCTCTCGGCCGGTTCCGAGGCGGTACGGTCGATTCGTCCCGCCCGCGGTACAACCGGTTCCGTCGGGGCGGCACGACGGTCAGCGGCGTCGCACGCGCCCTTCCGGTCACCGGTCAGGGACGGCGTGTTCGACGTGAGGACCCGCTAGGGGAGGGGTGGATGAGCGGTTATGTCGCGCGGGTGCGACATGATGAGTCGCCCGGGGGCGATGTCGGCCTGGACCCGTTGGTGCGGTCGGCCGCCCAGCGCTGGGCCGACACGGATCCCCTGCTGCCCGAGCCCGTCAACTTCGCTCCGGGCTCCTACCCCCTCCTGACCGTCAGCGACGAGGACGGTCGCGCCGTCGCCGCCGGCACCATGCACTACACGTGGTACCAGCCCGGCGAGGTCGGCCGGATCTGGGGCGTGCCGGACCAGCACTGGCTGACCCCCATCGTCGGCGGTCCCGATCCCAGCCGCGCCCTGGACTCCCTCCTGACCAGCTGGCGCGACCAGTTGGAGGACCTGCCGACCGGCACGGGCTCGGAGTCGGCGGCCCTGGTGAGCTGGCCCGCCCGCGACGTGTGCGGCATCATCCCGCTACAGCGCCACGGCCTACAGCCCTACACGGTGCTGGCCGCCCGCCAGCGCCGCCGCGGAGTGCCTCCGTCGCTGCCGCCGCGCGACGTGACCATCAGGCTGGCCGACCGCAGCGACCTGACCCAGGTGGTCGGGCTCCTGATGGAGGAGCACCGCTACGAGCAGCACTTCGGCGGGGTGTTCCTGCAGGAGGACACCGCCGAGCAGACCCGCAAGGTCGCCGCGCGGGCGCTCAACCGCTCCCGCTCCTGGATCTGGCTGGCCGAGCGGCGCGGTCGCGCCGTGGGGCTGCTGTGGGTGTCCCCGCCCGAGCGGTCCCGGTGGGCCAAGTCCCTGGTCAACGCCCGCCCGATCGCGCACATCGGCTACGGCGTGGTGGTCGCGCAGGAGCGCGGCAACGGGATCGGCACCGCACTGGTGGGCCAGGCGCACCAGGCCCTGGACAGCCACGGCGTGGGCGTCTCGGTGCTCAACTACGCCGCGATGAACCCGCTGTCGGGCCCGTTCTGGCACCGCATGGGCTACCGCCCGGTGTGGACGACCTGGGAGGTCCGCCCCGCCCTGGCCCTGCGCTGACGACCCGGTGCGGACCCCGCGCGGGAAGGTCCACTAACCTGTGCGCGAAAGCGCGACGGTGCGTGGAGGGTGAGGCAGGATGACCGCGAACGACCGTGGGCCCCAGGGCGCGGAACACGTGGAGATCGTCGAGGTGGGGCCGCGCGACGGCCTCCAGAACGAGGACAGGACGCTCTCGGTCGACGACCGCGTCGAACTGATCGACCGCGCCGCGGCCGCCGGTGCGCGCAGGATCGAGGCGGTCAGCTTCGTCAACCCCAAGCGGGTGCCGCAGATGGCCGGGGCCGAGGAGGTCATGGCGGGTGTCACGCGCGCGCCGGGGGTCTCCCACATCGGCCTGGTGCTCAACCGGCGCGGCCTGGACCGCGCGGTGGCGGCCGGGGTCTCCGAGGTCAACGTGGCGGTGCCCGCCACCGACGGGTTCTGCGTCCGCAACCAGGGGTGCACCGTCGAGGAGATGCTCGGCGTCCTCGCCGACATCGACGCCGCCCTCGCCGGTACGGGCATCCCGCTGAGCGTCACCGTCTCCACCGCGTTCGGCTGCCCCTTCGACGGTGAGGTACCGCCCGAGCAGGTCGTCGAGGTGGTCCGCCGTATCGCCGACACCGGTGCCGTGGAGATCGCCCTGGCCGACACCATCGGCGTGGGTGTGCCCCGGCAGGTGGGCGACCTCCTGGCCAGGGTCGGGAAGGTCGCCGACGGCCGCGGGCTGCGCTGTCACTTCCACAACACCCGCAACACCGGTTACGCGAACGCGCTGGCGGCCGTGGACGGGGGAGTGCGGGTGCTCGACTCCAGCCTGGGCGGCTTCGGCGGCTGTCCGTTCGCACCCGCAGCGACCGGCAACATCGCCACCGAGGACCTGCTGTACATGCTGCACCGCAGCGGCCTGCACACGGGTGTGAGCCTGTCGGAGGCCGCCGCCCTGGGCGAGTGGATGGGAGAGCGCCTGGACAAGCAGCCGCCCGCCTACCTGGGACGCGCGGGCGCCTTCCCCGCCTGACACACCGTCGCCCGGGTACCGGCGGTCCGCGGGCGCCCGGTCCGGACACGGCCGTGTGGCGTTCGTCGCCCGGGACCGCCCCTCCCCGGACCGGGCCCCGGCGCCGCACCCGCCGCGAAGGCGTTCCGCGCCCGTCGGAGAAGGCGCCCCGCGCGGCCGGGAACGGGTCGGGCACGGGCCTTCCGGCCACGGTGCCGCCACAGGCCCCGCGGCCCGGCCGTGACGGCTGGGGGAGGGGAACAGCGAGGTACACGGAGGTGTTCTCGGTGTGTATGTACGGGGGGCCTGTTATCCTGGTGCCCCGTGGAGTCCGGCGGCCGGAGCGATGAGCAACCGCCCGCAACCGGACCGCCGCACGGCCGCTCAGTTCGCCCCGAGCCAGCCGTAGCCACTCAACCCACGGGAGCATCACTTTGGCATCCGCCGCGAGTACCAAGCACCTTTTCGTTACTGGCGGCGTCGCCTCCAGTCTTGGCAAGGGCCTGACGGCCTCCAGCCTGGGACGACTTCTCAAGTCGCGCGGCCTGCGGGTCACCATGCAAAAGCTCGACCCCTACCTCAACGTCGACCCGGGGACGATGAACCCCTTCCAGCACGGCGAGGTGTTCGTCACCGACGACGGCGCCGAGACCGACCTGGACGTGGGCCACTACGAGCGCTTCCTGGACACCGAGCTGTCCGCGACGGCCAACGTCACCACCGGCCAGATCTACTCCAGCGTCATCGCCAAGGAGCGCCAGGGCGCCTACCTCGGTGACACCGTGCAGGTCATTCCGCACATCACCAACGAGATCAAGGCGCGCATCTACGCGATGGACGCCCCCGACGTCGACATCGTCATCACCGAGATCGGCGGCACGGTCGGCGACATCGAGTCGCAGCCCTTCCTGGAGGCGGTCCGCCAGATCCGCCACGAGATCGGCCGGGACAACTGCTTCTTCCTGCACGTGTCCCTCATCCCGTTCCTCGGCCCGGCCGGGGAGATGAAGACCAAGCCCACCCAGCACTCCGTGGCCGCCCTGCGCAGCATCGGTATCCAGCCCGACGCGATCGTGTGCCGCTCGGACCGCCCCATCACGCAGAGCCTGAAGTCCAAGATCAGCCTCATGTGCGACGTGGACGAGGCCGGTGTGGTCTCCACCCCCGACGCCCCCTCCATCTACGACATCCCCAAGGTCCTGCACCGCGAGGGCCTGGACGCCTACGTCGTCCGCCGCCTCGGCATGCCCTTCCGCGACGTGGACTGGACCGAGTGGGACGAGCTGCTGCGCCGAGTGCACCAGCCCGACCACGAGGTCACCATCGCCCTGGTCGGCAAGTACATCGACCTGCCCGACGCCTACCTGTCGGTCAGCGAGGCGCTGCGCGCGGGCGGCTTCGCCACCGACACCCGCGTGAACATCCGCTGGGTGGCCAGCGACAACTGCGCCAGCCCCTCGGGCGCAGCGGCCGAGCTGGACGGCGCGGACGGCGTCCTCGTCCCCGGCGGCTTCGGTGTGCGCGGTATCGAGGGCAAGCTCGGCGCCATCCGCTACGCCCGCGAGCACCGGATTCCGCTGCTGGGCATCTGCCTGGGGCTTCAGGCCATGGTCATCGAGTACGCCCGCGACGTGCTCGGCCTGGAGGGCGCCAACAGCACCGAGTTCGACGACAAGGCCCAGAACCCGGTCATCGCCACCATGGCCGACCAGACCGACGTCGTCGCCGGTGAGCGCGACATGGGCGGCACCATGCGCCTGGGCATGTACCCGGCCGAGCTGGGCGAGGGCACCGTGGTGCGCGAGCTCTACGGCGGGCGGGGCGAGGCCTCCGAGCGCCACCGCCACCGCTTCGAGGTCAACAACGCCTACCGTTCCCAGTTGGAGGAGGCGGGCCTGGTGTTCTCCGGGCTCTCCCCTGATGGCAAGCTGGTGGAGTACATCGAACTGCCCCGGGACGCCCACCCGTTCTTCGTCGCGACACAGGCGCACCCGGAGCTGCGATCCCGTCCGACCAAGGCCAACCCGCTCTTCCGCGGACTGGTCTCGGCGGCCCTGGAGTACCACAACTCCTGACGGAGGCCGGGCCGGGCGGGGCACGAGTCCTGAGAGGCGGGATCCATGCCCAGTGACGCCCATCCGGACCAGACCACGGGGGCGGACGCGAAGCTCGCGGACGCCCCCGAGTCGTGGCCGGTGGAACGGTCCGAGGAACGCTTCCGCGGCGTCAAGTGCGGAGTTCGTACGGACTGGGTGCGCATGCCCGGGGCGGGCGGCGAGGGCACGACCGTGGCCTCCCGCGACTACATGGACCACCCCGGCGCCGCGGCGGCCCTGGCCCTGGACGGTGACGGCAGGGTGCTCCTGCAGCGCCAGTACCGCCACGCCACCCGGCACACCCTCTGGGAGCTGCCCGCGGGGCTGATCGACGTGGAGGGCGAGGGGCCGCTGCCCACCGCCCAGCGCGAGCTGGTCGAGGAGGCGGGCCTGCGCGCCGGGCGCTGGCACGAACTGGCCGACTTCTTCCCCAGTCCGGGATTCTCCAACGAGCGCATCCACGTGTTCCTGGCCCGTGACCTGTCGGTGGTGCCCGACGAGGAGGTCGACTTCGAACGCGAGCACGAGGAGGTCGGCCTGGTCGCCGAGTGGGTGTCCCTGGAGGAGGCGGTCGGCCTGGTCATGACGGGCCGGCTGCACAACGGCGCGACCCAGATCGGCATCCTGGCGGCCCACGCCGCCGCCGCGGACGGCTTTGCGTCGCTGCGCGAGCCCGGCGCGGACTGACCGTGTCCGAGCGACCGGACCCCGCCGGACCGCAGGAGGAGCCGGGGCCGCTGGCGAGGGTGTGCTCCGCCTTCCTGGACCACCTCAGCGCCGAGCGCGCCCTGGCCGCCAACACCCTCATGGCCTACCGGCGCGACCTGCGCCGCTACCGCGCCCACCTGGCGGCGCGGGGAGTCACCTCCCCCGACGCGGTGGGACCGGGCGACGTGGGCGACTTCCTGCGGGTACTGCGAGAGGGGGACGAGGACCACCCGCCGCTCGGCGCCGCCTCGGCCGGGCGCGCCCTGGCCGCTGTGCGCGGCCTGCACCGCTTCGCGGCGCGCGAGGGGTGGTCGCGGACCGACCCGGCCACCGACGTCTCCCCGCCGGCCCCGCCGATGCGGCTGCCCAAGGCGGTGTCGCTGGACTCGGTGGAGCGCCTCCTGGACGCCGCCGGACCGGCCGGCGCCCCGGCCTCCGGCGACCGCGCCGCGCTGCTGGCCCTGCGCGACCGCGCCCTGCTGGAGGTGCTCTACGGCACGGGCGCGCGCATCTCCGAGGCGGTGGGGCTGGACGTGGACGACGTCGCCGACGCCGTGGAGGACGGCGAATCGGTGGGCCTGGTGCGCTTCCGGGGCAAGGGCGGCAGGGAGCGGGTGGTCCCGCTGGGCTCCTACGCCCGCCGGGCGCTCTCGGGCTACCTGGTAAGGACCCGGCCGAGCCTGGCCGCCTCCGGCCGCGGCGGTCCGGCGCTGTTCCTCAACGCCCGCGGCGGCAGGCTCACCCGCCAGGGGGGCTGGGGCGTCCTGACGGCCGTCGCCGAACGCGCCGGAGTCGAGGGGGTGTCGCCGCACACGCTGCGCCACTCCTTCGCCACCCACCTCCTCGACGGCGGGGCGGACATCCGAGTCGTGCAGGAGCTCCTAGGGCACAGTTCGGTCACCACCACCCAGGTCTACACACTCGTTACAGTCGAACACCTGCGCGAGGTGTACGCGTCGAGTCATCCCAGGGCACGGCGCTGAGACGGCCGCGGACGCGGGGATCCCCCACCGCGGGGCGGGGCGAAGCGGCCCGGTTCGGGACCTTTCGATTTCCTCCTGGGGCGAAGGCGTGGGATTCTACCCGTACGTTTCGTTGAAGTGCGTCGTGTCGGCGTTCTAGAGTCGCCGCACAGAGGTACGTTGCTGTCGACATATTGAGTTTCCGACGGCGGCCAGGCCCAGGAGCACGGTGTCCCTCGGAGCCGTGGCCAGTCCGTAGGGGAGGTCAAGGGTTGTGAACTGGGAGAACGACGAGGCTGCGAGCACCGCACCCGTCGGCGAGGAGGCAATCGTCGACCCGGTGACCAATCCATGGGGGACGACACGCAACACGGGGGCTGATCTGCACACCACAAGACCCGAGCGAACGTATCCGGAGCCCGAGCCCGTCGACGAACACGGCCCGGCACGGATTGTAGCACTCTGTAATCAGAAGGGTGGGGTCGGCAAGACCACCACGACGATCAACCTCGGTGCCGCCATCGCCGAGTACGGAAGACGGGTGCTGCTGGTCGACTTCGACCCGCAGGGCGCGCTCTCCGTCGGCCTGGGCCGCCTCGATCCGCGCGAGCTGGACCTGACCGTCTACAACCTGCTCATGCAGCGGGACGTGGCGGTCGAGGACGTCCTGCTCAAGACCGACATCGACGGCCTGGACCTGATCCCGAGCAACATCGACCTGTCCGCGGCCGAGGTGCAGCTGGTCGGAGAGGTCGCGCGCGAACAGATGCTCGGCCGGGCGCTGCGCCCGATCATCGACGACTACGACGTCGTGCTGATCGACTGCCAGCCCTCGCTGGGCCTGCTCACCGTCAACGCGCTCACCGCGGCCGACGGCGTCATCGTGCCGCTGGAGTGCGAGTTCTTCGCGCTGCGCGGTGTGGCCCTGCTCATGGACACCATCCAGAAGGTCCAGGAGCGGCTCAACGAGGACCTGGTCATCGACGGCTTCCTGGGCACCATGTACGACCCGCGCACGCTCCATGCGCGTGAGGTGCTGTCCACGATCATCGACGGGTTCGGTGACAAGGTCTACGGCACGGTCATCAACCGTACCGTGCGTTTCCCGGACGCCACCGTGGCGGGCGAACCCATCACCAGGTTCGACTCGTCCTCGGCCGGGGCCAACGCCTATCGGGATCTGGCCAAGGAGGTGCTGGCGAGGTGGCCTCTCAGCGGTCACGGCGCGTGACCCTACCCGGAGCGGACGAGATGTTCTTCCGCTCCAACGGCGCCGAGGAGGCGCCGGAAGAGACCGAACGCCAGTACACGGCACCGGAGCAGCAGAGCAGGAAGACCGAGACGTCGGCGCGCCCCAACGGCAGGTCCAAGGGCCGGTCCGCCACGAGGGTGCGGGGAGCGCCCAAACCCAGCGGGCGCCAGCGCCACGACGAGAAGATCACCGTCTACGTCTCCGCGCCCGAACTACTGGCACTGGAGCAGACCCGGTTGTCGCTGCGGGCCGAGCACGGACTGGCGGCCGACAGGGGCCGACTCGTCCGGGAGGCGGTCGCGGTGCTGCTGGCCGACTTCGAGGAGCACGGATCCTCCAGCATGCTGGTACGCAGGCTGAGCGAGGACTGAGCTCGCGCACCGGTACCGGAGGGGGTACCGGTTCGGCGACGGAAGGGTCGCGGGTGTCACCGGCGGGTTCACGCCGGTGACACCCTTGTTGCATGAGTGAGACGACGTGGGGTCGGTGCCATGGTGGTTGAGGGGACCCGGGTGGACGCCGAGGCCGAGGTGGACGAGAACGCCTTCCAGGTGCACCTCGACAACTTCGAGGGGCCCTTCGACCTGCTCCTGGCGCTGATCTCCAAGCACAAGCTGGACATCACCGAGGTGTCCCTGTCGAGGGTCACCGACGAGTTCATCGCCCACATCCGTGCGTACGGCGAGGAGTGGGACCTGGACCAGGCCAGCAACTTCCTGCTGGTCGCGGCGACCCTGCTGGACCTGAAGGCGGCCCGGCTGCTGCCGCGCGGCGACGTCGAGGACGAGGCGGACCTGGCCCTGCTGGAGGCCCGCGACCTGCTGTTCGCCCGGCTGCTGCAGTACCGGGCCTACAAGGAGGTCGCCTCGTTCATGCGCGGGCGGCTGGCCTCGCAGGGGCGCCGCTACGCACGTGCCGTCCCGCTGGAGGAGCGCTTCGCCGCCCTCAGGCCGGAGGTGCTGTTCAAGCTGGGTCCCCAGGAGTTCGCGGCGCTGGCCGGGATGGTGTTCACACCCAAGGAACCGCCCAGCGTGCCGGTCACCCACATCCACCAGACCAAGACCTCGGTCAGGGAGCAGGGCGAGCTGATGGTCGCGGAGCTGCGCGAGCACGGGCGGCTGACCTTCGCCGAGCTCACCGCGGCCTGCACCGGTACCTTCGAGGTCGTCGCCCGCTTCCTGGCGCTGCTGGAGCTGTACCGGGCCTCCAGCGTGGACTTCGACCAGCCCGAGCCGCTGGGTGAGCTGCTCGTCACCTGGACCGGTGGTGAGGCCGAGGTCGAGGTGCGCAGCGAGTACGACGGCTCCGACGGTGCCGGGGCCGTCGGCGCCGGGAGCGCGGACGGACCAGGGGAGACGGAGGAGCGAGGATGACCGCCGAGGACATGACGGCCGCAAGCGCCGGAAGCACCGGGGACGTGGTGGTCGGGGAGGCGGCCGCCGGGAGCACGGTCGACGGTGCCCAGGCCCCGCCCGCCCTGCGCCGCGACCTGGAGGCGGTGCTGATGGTGGTGGACCAGCCGGTGTCGGAGTACGACCTGGCCCGGGCCCTGGACGTGCCCGTCACCGTGGTCTCACGGACCCTGGAGTCCCTGTCCCGGGAATACACCGAGCAGGGCAGGGGTTTCGACCTTCGGGCGGTGGCCGACGGATGGCGCGTGTACACGCGTCCCGAGTGCGCCGACGTCGTCGAGCACTTCCTCCGGGAGGGGCAGGAGGTGCGGCTCACCCAGGCCGCGCTGGAGACGATGGCGGTGGTGGCCTACCGCCAGCCGGTCTCGCGGGGCAGGGTCTCCGCCGTACGCGGTGTCAACTGCGACGGGGTTATGCGTACCCTCGTACTGAGGGGGCTGATCGAAGAGGCCGGGCACGACTCCGAGTCCGGTGCGCTGCTGTATCGGACCACCTCCTATTTCCTGGAACGGTTGGGCCTGCGAGGCCTCGACGAGCTGCCTGATCTGGCGCCGTTCCTCCCCGACGACATCGAAGGTCTAGACGACACCGGTGAGCACACCTAACGAAAGATCCCGCGGTGCGCGGGACAATGCCCCGCGCGGTGAGCGCGGCGACTACGACAAGCGCGGCGGCCAGGGCCGCCGTGAGGACCGGGACCGCAGGGACGACCGTCCCCGCGGCGGTTACCGGGACGACCACGGCCGGAAGGGCCGTGACGACCGCCGCTCCGAGGGCGGTGGCCGCGACGACCGCGACCGCGGCGGCTTCCAGGGCGGTCGCGACGACCGCGACCGCGGCGGGTTCCGGAGTGATCGGGACCAGCGCGGCGACCGCGGCGGACGCGACTTCCGTGGCGGCGACCGTGACAGCCGCGGCGGACGTGACTTCCGTGACCGCGACGACCGCCGTTCCTATGGCGACCGTGACAGCCGTGACTCCCGTGGTGCGGGTGATCGCTCCACCGGCCGTGGTCGTGACGACCAGCGTGGTGGCGGCCGTTACGAGCGGGGCGGACGTGGCCCGGGTGTCGGACGCGACGACCGCGACCGCGGCGGGTTCCGGGGGGACCGGGACGACCGTGGCGGGCGCGACTTCCGTGACCGCGACGACCGCCGTTCCCACGGTGACCGCGACAACCGCGGTGGCCGGGACGGCCAGCGCGGCGAGGGCCGCTCCTTCGGCGGCGACCGCGGTGGTTACCGGGGCGGCCGCGACGACCGTGGCCGTGATGACCGTGGACGGGACGACCGCCGCTCCTCCGGGGGCGGGCGCGACGACCGCCGTTCCTATGGCGACCGTGACGGCCGTGACTCCCGTGGTGCGGGTGATCGCTCCACCGGCCGTGGTCGTGACGACCAGCGTGGTGGCGGCCGTTACGAGCGGAGCGGGCGTGGCCCGGGTGTCGGACGCGACGACCGCGACCGCGGTGACTCCCGCGGCGGTCGGGACAAGCGCAGCAACCGCGAGAAGCTCAGCGACCGCGACAAGCGCCGTGCCCTCGGGGGCGAGCGCGGCAACCGTCCCGCGCCCCAGAGCGGCGCACCGGCGAGCGGTCCCAAGAAGGAGGGCCAGCTCTCCAAGGCCGCCCGCGAGCGGCTCAAGGCACTGCGCGCCGACTACGACCCCAACGACGAGGACCGCGTCCCCGACGAGGACCGCGACACCTACACCGACGTCAAGGACGGGATCCGCCTCCAGAAGGCGCTCGCGGCGGCCGGTGTCGCCAGCCGCCGCGCCAGCGAGGAGATGATCGCGGCCGGACGCGTCAGTGTGGACGGCCAGGTCGTGCGCCGCTTCGGCGCCCGGGTCAACCCGGAGACCTCCGAGATCCGCGTCGACGACATGCGCGTGGTCACCGCCCCGGACAAGCTGTACTTCGCCCTCAACAAGCCGCGCGGCGTCGTCAGCACCATGTGGGACCCCGAGGGCCGTCCCACCCTGGCCGACTACACCGGCCAGACCACGGAGCGGATCTTCCACGTGGGCCGGCTGGACACCGAGACCGAGGGCCTCATCCTGCTGACCAACGACGGCGAGCTGGCCAACCGGCTCACCCACCCGCGGTACAAGGTCGTCAAGACCTACATCGCCAAGGTGCCCGGCCCGGTTCCGCACCGGGTCGTGCGCGAGGTCCAGAAGGGCGTCGAGCTGGAGGACGGCCCGGTCGAGGTCGACTCCTTCCGCGTGGTCGAGAACGAGCCGCCCAAGGCGCTCGTCGAGATCCGGCTGCACGAGGGGCGCAAGCACATCGTGCGCCGCCTGATGGAGGCCGTCGGCCACCCGGTCGCCGACCTCGCCCGTACACAGGTCGGCCCGATCGACCTCAACACCCTCAAGCTGGGCACGATGCGGGCGCTGACCTCCCGTGAGGTGAGCGAACTCTACGAGGCGGCGGGCCTGTAGATACAGTTGACGGCGGCCGTCCCCCTCCGGGTGGCGGCCGCCGTCCCCTTGTGCGGGGACGGTACGGCGAACGAGGACAAGGCGGGATCGAACGTGGCGGTACGGGCCATCCGCGGTGCGGTGCAGATCGACGCGGACGAACGGGATCAGGTGCTGGAGGCCACGGCCGAACTGGTCTCGGAGGTGATGCGGCGCAACGCGCTGGAGACCGACGACGTGATCAGCGTGCTGTTCACCGCCACCCCCGACCTGAAGAGCGAGTTTCCCGCGCTGGCCGCGCGCAAGCTCGGCTTCACCGACGTCCCGCTGATGTGCGCGACCGAGATCGCCGTTCCGCACGCCCTGCCGCGTGTGGTCCGGCTCATGGCGCACGTGGAGACGGACCGGCCGCGCTCGGACCTGCAGCACGTCTACCTGCGCGGGGCCCAGGCCCTGCGGCTGGACATCGCTCAGTAGAGCGGCACGGGCTCCCGGCCGGACCGTAGGCTGGGAACACAGGACACGTCGGAGGCGGAGAGAGCAGTGGGCAACACCAGCGACGGGCGGGGCATCGAGGATCAGCGGCCCGCGGTGCGCCGGGTGGCGGTGGTCGGGACCGGCCTCATCGGAACGTCGGTGGCGCTCGCCCTGCGCTCCCGTGGCGTCGACGTCGTCCTCTCGGACCCCGACAGCGCCTCCCTCCGCCTGGCCTGCGACCTGGGCGCCGGACATCCTCTGGAGGAGTCCGCCGACCCGTCCTCGGCTCCCGCGGACGTCGCGGTCATCGCGGCGCCGCCCGCCGCCATCCCCTCCGTCCTGCGCCGCGCGCAGGACCGGGGCCTGGCCCACGTGTACACGGACGTGGCCAGTGTGAAGGCGAGTGTGCTGGCCGAGGCCGAGCGGATGGGCTGCGACATGGCCACGTTCGTCCCCGGGCACCCGATGGGCGGCCGGGAGAAGCAGGGGCCCGGCGCCGCACGCGCCGACCTGTTCCTGGGCCGCTCCTGGGCACTGTGCCCCACCGGCAAGGCCGACCCGCAGGCCGTCGCGGCGGTCGCCGAGATCGCCCGCCTGTGCGGCGCGGACCCGACGGTGCTGGACGCCGGGGCGCACGACCGCGCGGTGGCGCTGGTCTCGCACGCCCCGCACGTGGCCTCCTCCGCGGTGGCGGCCCGGCTGGTCTCCGGTGACGGAGCGGCGCTGACCCTGGCGGGACAGGGCGTGCGCGACGTCACCCGGGTGGCGGGCGGCGACCCCGCCATGTGGTCCGAGATCCTCACGCACAACGCCGCCCCGGTCGCGGAGGTGCTGGAGGCGATGGCCGCCGACCTGGCGGCGGCCGCCGACGCCCTGCGCGCGACGGCGGGACGGGCGCACGACGGCCCGTCCTCGCAGACCCTGGCGCCGGTGCGCGACCTGCTGGAGCGCGGGCGGTCCGGGCACGGCCGCATCCCCGGCAAGCACGGCACCGTCCACAGGCCCGAGTACACGGTGATCCCGGTGGTCATCCCCGACGAGCCCGGTTCGCTGGGCCGGCTGTTCGCCGCCGCGGCGGAGGCCGGGGTCAACATCGAGGACGTGCGCATCGAGCACACCCCCGGTCTGCCGCTGGGTGTGGCGCAGCTGTACGTGCTGCCCGACGCCGTGGACACGCTCGCGCGGGCACTGGCCGCCGACGGCTGGTCGGTCCACCCCGGGGTGTGACCGCTCGGGCGCGGGGCCGTACGGTCCGCCGCACACACGGGTCACCGGTAGGGTTGGGCGTCGGCAACAGTGGCAGCAAGCGGGAGTCAACGGCAGTGAGCGCGCAGGACAGCACCGAGGGCATCGTCATCGCGATCGACGGTCCCTCCGGGTCGGGCAAGTCGAGCACCTCCCGGGGTGTGGCCAGGGTGCGGAACCTGCGTTACCTCGACACCGGGGCCATGTACCGGGCGATCACCTGGTGGATGCTGTCCAACGACGTGAACGTCAACGACGCCGAGGCCGTGGCCTCCCTCGTCGAGCGCCCCGTCATCGTCATGGGCACCGACCCGAACGCCCCCACGGTGACCGTGGACGGCCGCGACGTGGCCGCCGAGATCCGCGAGAGGGACGTCACCACCAACGTCAGCGCGGTGTCGGCCGTGCCCGAGACGCGTGAGCGCATGGTCCGCTCCCAGCGCGAGATCATCGCCAAGGCCAGGGCCGAGAGCGCGGGCATCGTGGTGGAGGGCCGCGACATCACCACCGTCGTCGCCCCCGACGCCACGGTCAAGCTGTTCCTGACCGCCAGCGCCGAGGCGCGTGCCCAGCGGCGCAGCAAGGAAGTCCGCACCAGCGACGTCGCCGCCACCCAGGCCGACCTGGCCCGGCGCGACGAGCTGGACTCCAACCGGGCGCACTCGCCGCTCAGGCAGACCGCCGACGCCACCGAGCTCGACACCACCGGGCTGACCCTGGACGAGGTCGTCGCCCTGGTCTCCAAGCTGGCCGACGAGGCCCGCGACCGGTAACACCGGCCACACCGGCCGACAACAACCACTTTCGGGGAACACACGAACATCCGCGGGGGTTCTTTCCCCGTGGCCAGTACACGGGCGCCGACAGCGCCCGTTCGCCGATCCGCGCCCTCCGGGACACCGGGGCGGGGTCGATCCTACGCATCCTCGCGGCACGCATCCTGGGCGCGCGAGGACGAAGAACCGGGAGCAGTACATGAGTGACTTCGACAACCTTGACGTCGGCCATGAGGGCGCCGACGCCGCCGAGCCCGCGGCCCTCCCCGTGGTGGCCGTGGTCGGCCGCCCCAACGTGGGCAAATCCAGCCTGGTCAACCGCATCATCGGCCGCCGCGAGGCCGTGGTGGAGGACGTGCCGGGTGTGACCCGTGACCGGGTCGCCTACGACGCCCAGTGGCAGAACACCAAGTTCACCCTGGTGGACACCGGCGGCTGGGAGAGCAACCTCAGCGGTCTGGCCGCCATGGTCGCCCAGCAGGCCGAGTACGCCGCACAGACCGCCGACGTCATCCTGTTCGTGGTGGACGCGACGGTCGGCGTGACCGACGCCGACGCCGCCGTCACCCGTGTGCTGCGCTCGACCAAGCGCCCCGTGGTGCTGGCCGCCAACAAGGTCGACGGCAGCAAGCAGGAGGCCGACGCGCTCGACCTGTGGCAGCTCGGCGTGGGCGAGCCTTACCCGATCAGCGCCCTGCACGGCCGGGGCACCGGCGACCTGCTGGACGCGCTCGTCGCGGAGTTCCCCGAGCAGCCCATCGGGGAGGACGACGACGAGGGCGAGGACGGCCCGCCCCGCATCGCGCTGCTGGGCCGCCCCAACGTGGGCAAGTCCAGCCTGCTCAACCGGCTGGCCGACGAGGACCGCGTGGTCGTGGACTCGGTGGCGGGCACGACCCGCGACGCGGTGGACGAACTGGTCGAACTGGGCGGCCGGACCTGGAAGTTCATCGACACCGCCGGTATCCGCCGCCGGTTCCGCAACCTGCAGGGAGCCGACTACTACGCCACCATGCGCACCGGGACCGCGTTGGAGCGGGCCGAGATCGCCGTGGTGCTGATGGACGTCAGCGAGCCCCTCGCCGAGCAGGACATCCGGATCGTCGAGCAGGTGCTGGAGGCCGGCCGCGGCCTGGTCCTGGCCTTCAACAAGTGGGACGTCCTGGACGACGAGCGCCGGATCTACCTGGAGAAGGAGATCGACCGCCAACTGTCGAGGGTCGCCTGGGCCCCGCGTGTGAACGTCTCGGCCAAGACCGGGCGCCACATGGAGAAGCTGGTCCCGGCGATCGAGACCAGCCTGAGCGGGTGGAACCAGCGCATCCCGACCGGGCAGCTCAACAACTGGCTCAAGGACCTGGTGGCCGCGACCCCGCCGCCGGTGCGCGGCGGCAAGCAGCCCAAGATCCTGTTCGCGACGCAGGCGGGTGCGCGTCCGCCGCACTTCGTCCTGTTCACCACCGGGTTCCTGGAGGACAACTACCGCCGCTTCATCGAGAGGCGCCTGCGGGAGGACTTCGGTTTCGAGGGCTCCCCGGTGCACATCAGCATGCGGATCCGCGAGAAGAGGGCCGGTGCTCCGGGACGCGCCTCCAGGGGCAGCGTGCGTCCCGACCGCAAGCACCGCCGCCGCTGACGCGCTGACCGGGACCCGCACCGGATGATCTTGCTCTTGGCGGCACTCTCGGCCGCCGGCAGTGCCACTGGGAGCAAGATCATCGCCGGTGGGAGCCTGGGGGCGCCCGAACCGCTGCGGCATCCGGCCAACGCCCCCGCAGCCGGTACGGGCGAGCGTGCACCGTGGGTTTCTCGCACCGCGGCCGGGAACGGTCCGCCCGTGCCGCGGCCCGGTAGCGTGGTGACCGGGCGAGAGGGGGAGTCATGCGCAAGGTGCTGGTCAGCGCCTGCCTCATGGGACGCAGGGTGCGCTACGACGGACGCGCCAAGACGGTCGAGGACGACGTGGTCGCCCGCTGGCGCGAGGAGGGGCGCCTCGTGGTGCACTGCCCGGAGGTCGCGGGCGGCCTGCCGGTGCCCCGACCGCCCGCCGAGATCGAGCCCGGCGCCACCGCCGCCGAGGTGCTCGCGGGGCGTGCGCGCATCCTCACCCCCGACGGGCGGGACGTGACCGGCCACTTCGTGGACGGCGCCCGCGCGGCGCTGGCCACCGCCCGGGCGCACGGCGTGGGCGTGGCCGTGCTCAAGGAGTCGAGCCCGTCCTGCGGACTGCACGAGGTCTACGACGGGTCCTTCACCGGGCGCAAGGCGCCCGGCGAGGGGGTCACCGCGCGGCTGCTCCAGGAGCACGGCGTCGCCGTGTTCACCGAGAACGAGATCGCGCGGGCCGCCGAGCGCCTGCGCGCGCTGGAACACGTCTGAGGGACGCCCCGGGTCCGAGGCGTCCTGGTGGCGGACCCGCCCGGTCCTTCCGGCGGGCCCCGGCTCCGGCCGTCCCGTGGCGTCCCCCGTCCCCGTCAGCGGCGGACGACCTCGTACCGTGCGCAGGCGAAGTCCCCGGCGCGGTGCACGTCCAGCACCCTCAGGTCCACACGTCCGGCCAGCAGCGGCGCCCCCGAGCCCAGGGTGGCCGGGGCGATCGACACGACCACCTCGTCGAGCAGCCCGAGCCGGGCCAGGTCCGCGGCGATCCCGCCACCGCCGACCAGCCACACGTCGCGCCCGTCGGCCGTCTCGACCATCTCCGCGTGCAGGTCGCGCAGTTCCTGGTCGGTGTCCGCGCCGGCGAAGCGGACGTCGCCCTCGACCCTGGGCAGGTCCCGGTGGGTGAGTACCCACGTGGGAGTGCCGTAGGGCCAGGGCTTGTCACCCTCGTGGCGCAGGATCCACTCGTAGGTGCTCGCGCCGCACAGGATCGCGCCCGCGTTCCGGATGAAGTCCTCGACCTCCCCCAGGGCGTCGTCCCCGTCGGCGGAGAAGAGCCACTCCAGGGAGTGGTCCTCGGTGGCGATGAAGCCGTCCAGGCTCGTCGCGGTGTTGTAGACCGTCCTGCTCACTGTGTACCTCCGTCGTGGTGTCGGTCCTGTAGCCATTCGATGGGATCGCCGTGACCCACCTCCAGGCCCTCCGCGCGCAGCATGTGGCGGACGAGCTGCCTGCGGTGCGCGGAGTAGGTCAGTACGTGTGCGACGACGCTGCCGAGGACGAAGCTCTCGGGCGGGTCGCACAGGGCGTCGATCAGCCGGTCGCCCCAGGCGCCGCGGCGTCCGATGTCGTCGACCGTGGCGATCCAGCGCGCGCTGACACGGGTGTGCCGTTCGAGCAGGCCCCCGGTGTCGTCCGCGCCCGGTTCGGGGAGGTCGGCCCCCTCGATCGAGGCGAGCCACACCTCCTTGGCCCGGACGAGGTGGTCGAGGACGGCGGCGACCGACTCCTCGGGCCCGTCCCACTCCAGGACGGTCAGCCCGGGTGCCCGCACCCGCCGGTAGGCCTCCTCGGAGAGCCCCTCGGCCAGGCGGATCAGGTGCGCGGTGTCGTCCACGTCGTGGTGGATCTGGAGGGCGATCAGGTCCATTCCGGGTCGGTCCTCGGTTCTCTCCTGGACCCACAGGTGGATCGGCGGGTGGAAGTGGATGCCGTTGGGCGCGGACAGCCAGGTGCCGCTGCCCGGTGTGGTGGAGCCGGGCGGACGCCCGAAGGCGCGTCCGAAGGCGCGTATGAACCCCTCGACCGACCCGTATCCGGCGGCGAAGGCGGCGTCGGTCACGCTGCTGCCCTGGCCGATCTGCCAGGCAGCGCGCTCCAGGAGCACCCGGCGTCGCAGCGCGACCGGGGACTCCCCGGTGTCGCGGGTCAGTCTGCGGGTGAAGTGGAACGGCGAGGCGAAGGCGTGGTCCGCCATGTCGGTGAGGCGGGTGTTCTCCTCGTCCAGGACCGCGTCGAGCAGCTCGCGCAGGCGGTCCCGGCCCGGGGTGGACTCGGTCATGCGACCAGTATGTTCGCCGGGAGGGCGCGGGCGCCTGACCGATCTTGCCCACCCTGGAGAGCCGCCGCTCCGTCGGAGGACGCCCTCCGACGGAGCGAGCAGGGCGATCCCGTCGCCGCCCACGCGATCGGTCGCGTCGTCCCCGGTCAGCTCCACGTGGATGCCGCCCGCGTGGGTGCCCGGAGCCTCGTGGACCTCGAAGAAGCCGCGCACCTCGTTCGGGAGCCGTCGAACCGCCGGGTCCTGTGCTCCTCGGCGCGGGTGGGTCCCGCACGCCCTCATGAACGCCGGCGCGTTGACGGTCTCCCCGGCCACGCCCTCGTGGCGCCGGCAGGAGGCCAGGCGCCCGCGGTACGGGCGGCGCGGTCCTGCTCCACCGGCCGCTCGCGGTGGGCGGGTGCCCTCGGGGTGTCGGTGGCCTCGTGGCCGACCCGGCGCGCGGTGAGGGCCGCGGGCACCATCGCCAGCAGCGCGAGCAGGGCCAGGCCGACGCCGACCCACAGCGGTGCGCGCAGGCCGAAGGCGTCGATGCCCATGCCGCCGATCCACGAGCCCAGCACCACACCCATGGTGATGAACGAGGAGTGCACGGTGTTGACCAGGGCTCGGGCGTTCCCGGCGCTCTGGACGCGGGTGATCATCGCCGGGTTCAGGGTGATGCCGACCAGGCCGATGCCCACCATGGCCAGCAGCGCGGGGACCGGCAGGTCGGCGAACAGGGCGAAGGTGACCAGGAAGAGCGTGTTGAGCCCCAGGCCGGTGACGATGACCGTGATGGTGTGGGACATGGCCAGGCGTCCGACCACGATGTTGCCGATCACCGTCGCTCCGCCGTAGCCGAGGAGCAGCAGCGGCACGATGTCCCGGGAGAAGCCGGTGACCTCGGTGAGGATCGGCGTGAAGTAGGAGAAGGCCGCGAAGGTGGCGCCGATGATGAGCGTGGAGGTGGCCATGACGAACCAGAGCCGGGGCCTGCGGAACACCGCCATCTCGGTGCGGAGCTCTCCGGCCTCGTCGGACTTCTCAAGCCGGGGCAGGGCCACCATGGTGGCCACGGCGACGATCACGGTCAGTACGCCGACGGCGGCGAAGGCGACCCGCCACCCGAACTGACCGCCGATGAGCGCGGACAGGGGAAGGCCGAGCAGCGTTCCGACCATGAGGCCCTGCAACGCCACCCCGGTGGCGCGTCCGCGCAGGTGCGGCTCGGTGACCTGGGCGACGGCGGACAGGGCGACGCCGAAGAACGCGCCGGAGGCGGCTCCGGTGATGACGCGGGCGATGAGCATGGGCCAGTAGGTCGTGGACAGCGCGGCCAGGGCGTTGCCCAGGAAGAAGACGACGAACAGCACCAGGAGCGCGTGGTCGGTACGCAGCCGCAGCACAGCCAGGGTGGCCGGCGGGCCGCCGAGCGCCATCGCCAGCGCGAACGCGGTGATGAGGTAGCCGATCTGCGGGATGGTGGCCCCCAGGTCCTCGGACATCTGCGGCATGAGCCCACCGACGAGGAGCTCGCTGGTGACCATGGCGAAGATGCCGAGCGCCATGAGGTAGACGGACTTTGGCATCGACTCTTCCTTCTCGGTTTTGTACAGATCAGAACAAAAAAAGAGCGCGCATGGGGAGTGTCGGAGGACGACGTGCCGACACGGGGCAGGGTGTGGGCGGACGCCCTGCGGCCGCGGTCGGGGCCGTGGTCAGCGGGTCAGGGTGTGAGGGCCTCGATCCCGGTCGACGCGATGCCCTCCAGCGCAGTTCGTCCGGCGCCGGACTGGGCCGCGACCCTCATCCCGTAGACGAGGGAGGTCACATACCAGGCCAGGTCTCCGGGGTCGCGGTCGGCGGCGATGGAGCCGTCGAGCTGGCCGTCCATGATGGCCAGGCGTAGCGATGACAGACGTCTGTGCAGATCAGCCTCGACCACCCGGGCGATGTCGGGGTTGCGCGAGGCGATCGTGGTGATGGTGTTGACGGTGAAGCATCCTGATCCGTGGCCGCTCTCCTGGTTGGCCGTCTCGTCGTCGACGATCACGGTGAGCAGTGACCGGATGCGCTCCAGCCCACTGCTTCCCGAGGCGTCGAGGACCGTCCCCTGGCGTGCGGTCATGGTGTTGACGTAGTGCGAGAGCGCCCGTCGGAACAGGTGCTCCTTGGAGTGGAAGGTGTTGTAGAGGCTACTGCGGGTCAGTCCGGTCGCCTGGCACAGGTCGGCCGTGGAGGTCCCGTCGAACCCCTTGGCCCAGAACTCACGACAGGCCCTCTGGATCACCCGCTCCTCGTCGAACTGGCGTGGTCTCCCCATGGGGAGACGATATCATTTTGTGGATGGATCAGAACAAAACTCTTCCGAGCACCGGGGGCGACGCCTGCTTCTGCGGCGCGGAACCGGGCCCGTCGGGGAGGGGCGGCGAGCCGGAACCGCGGTACGGGCGGCCCCGCGAATGCGGTAGAGTCTTCCCGTCGGCGGCGCCGGAGACGGCGTTCGCGCGGCGAACGGGACGTAGCGCAGTTTGGTAGCGCACTTGACTGGGGGTCAAGGGGTCGTGGGTTCAAATCCCGCCGTCCCGACAGGGCAGTAGCAGGTCGTGGAGGGGTCCGCCGTGTGGCGGGCCCCTCTTCGCGTTCCCGGCGGGAGCCGTTCTCGGGCGTGGCCACCGGCCCCGCGGGCGCGTTCGTGCGCGAGGTGCGCACGACGACGGCGGTGGGGCCGAAAAGTCGGGACATGGCAGACTTGTGTGGTCACCGGCGCGGCGGATCCTGGCCCGCGCGGTGCCCTGGCGGCGGTGCCGCGGTGGAAGTGAGGTGACCTTCTGTGGCCGAGGACGACGGCTCCATCCGGGTGTTCCTGGTCGACGACCACGACGTGGTGCGGCGCGGCGTCGGTGCGCTGATCAGCGACGAGCCCGACATCGAGGTGGTGGGCGAGGCCGCCGGCGCGGCCGAGGCGATCGCGCGCATACCGGCGGTCGGGCCCGACGTGGCGCTGCTGGACGTCCGCCTCCCCGACGGCAGCGGCGTGGAGGTCTGCCGCGAGGTGCGCTCGCGCATGCCCGAGCTGGCCTGTCTGATGCTCACCTCCTACGCCGACGACGACGCGCTCTACGACGCGGTGATGGCCGGGGCCTCGGGCTACGTGCTCAAGCAGATCCACGGCTCGGACCTGGTGGGCGCCATCCGCACCGTCGCCGCGGGCGGGTCCCTGCTCGACCCGCGGAGCACGGCCCGGATCATGCGCCGCATACGCGAGGGCGCCGCGCACGAGGACCCGCTGGCCGCCCTCTCGGACCAGGAGCGCCGCGTCTTCGAGCTGATCGGCGAGGGACTGACCAACCGCCAGATCGGCGAGCGCGTCTTCCTGGCCGAGAAGACCGTGAAGAACTACGTCTCCAGCGTGCTGTCGAAACTGGAGATGCAGCGCCGTACCCAGGTGGCCGCCTACGCCGCCAAGCTGAAGTCGCGGACGCCCGGACGCGGCTTCGACTGACGGCTCCGACCCGGCCGCCGCCGGGGTGGTGGGAGCACCGGCCTAGAATCCGTGCGTAGGGTACGGTCCTTGGCCAGTGCGCGGACCGCATCGGCGTCTCGGAGGTGAAAGTGTCCGGCGACGGTTCCGAGACCGATCGGATGCGGGTGCTGATTCCGCAGATGCAGCTCGACCAGCTGCTCGCGGAACTGCAGAACCGGCTCAGCGCGGCCATCCTCACCCGCGACCGGGTGCACTCCCTGCTCAACGCGGTCGTCATGATCGGTACCGGCCTCGATCTGGAGACGCTGCTGCGCCGCATCGTCGAGGCCGCCATGGACCTGGTCGACGCGCGCTACGGCGCTCTGGGGGTCATCGGCGACGACGGAGAGCTGGAGCGGTTCATCCCGGTGGGCCTGGACGGGGAGCGGATCGCCGCCATCGAGCACTGGCCCGAGGGCCGCGGCATCCTCGGCCTGCTGATCAAGGATCCGCGACCGCTGCGGCTGCGCGAGCTCGCCGACCACCCCGAGTCCCGCGGCTTTCCGCAGGGCCACCCGCCCATGCGCGGTTTCCTCGGCGTGCCCGTGCGGGTACGCGACGAGGTCTTCGGCAACCTCTACCTCACCGAGAAGGCCGACGGCGCCGACTTCGGCGAGGATGACGAGGCCGTCGTGGTGGCCCTGGCCACCGCGGCCGGCGTGGCCATCGAGAACGCCCGCCTCTACGACGAGACCCGCCGCCGCGAGATGTGGCTGGAGGCCTCCGACGAGATCACCACCCGTCTGCTGACCGGCGCCGACACCGACGAGGTGCTGCACCTGATCGCCCGGCGGTCGCGCAGCATGTCCGGCGCCGGCCTGGTGGCCATCGCCACACCCGGGCAGGGGGACGAGCGGCTGACCGTCCGTGTGGCCGACGGGCCCGACGCCGTGCGCATCCGCGGGCGCTCCGCGGCGACGCGGGGCACCCTGGCCGGGCGGGCCTTCCGCGGCGAGGCACCCGTCATCACCGACATCAGCCGCCCCCACTCCGAGTCCACGCCCCTGCTGGAGGGGCTGGGGCTGGGGCCGGTGCTGCTGGTGCCCCTGGGCGCGGGTGAGAACACCCGCGGTGTACTGGTGCTGGGGCGCGGTGAGGGCGCCGCGCCGTTCGCGCGCACCACGGTACGCATGCTGCACACCTTCGTCGGCCACGCGGCGGTGGCCCTGGAGCTGGCCGAGACGCGCAGCGACGCCGAGCGGCTGAGCATCCTGGAGGACCGCGACCGCATCGCCAAGGATCTGCACGACGTCATCATCCAGCGGATGTTCGCCATCGCGATGTCGCTGATGAGCTCCATCCGCCGCATCGACGACCCCGAACCCGCCCAGCGGGTGCAGCAGGCGGTGGACGACCTGGACGACACCATCCGGCAGACCCGTTCGACCATCTTCGCGCTTCAGCACGTGGGCGAGGAGAACCGATGGCTGCGCAACCGGATCCTGGACGTGGTCAACGCCGCCACCGAGCCCCTGGGCTTCTCGGCCGACCTGCGGCTGGAGGGGCCCATCGACAGCCGGGTCCCCGACGACGTGGGCGAGCACGTGCTGGCGGTGCTGGGCGAGGCGCTGTCCAACGTCGCCCGCCACGCCGGCGCCTCACGTGTGGAGATCCGTGTCGTGGTCGAGGGCGGGGTCGGCGTGGAGGTCGAGGACGACGGTGTGGGCCTGCCCGGGGGAGGACGCCGTAGCGGGCTGCGCAACCTCGCCGAACGCGCCGCCCGGTGCGGCGGCGCGTTCGAGGCGGGCCGACGGCCCGGCGGCGGCACCCGGCTGAGCTGGAGCGCTCCCCTCGACGAGGACGACCTCGGCTGAGACCGCGCAGCGGACCGCAGGTCAGCCGCCGGCCTCCTCCGGACGGGGGCGCACCACGGCCACCGGTACCCGGGCGTGGTGCAGCACCGACTGGCTGACCGAGCCCAGCAGCAGCCCGGCGAAGCCGCCGCGCCCCCGCGAGCCCACGACGAGGAGGTCGGCGTCCCCGCCCCTGGACAGCAGGGCGTGGGCCGCCTGGTCCTCCACCACCGCGAAGCTCACGGGCACGTCCCCGGTGTGCTCGTCGCGCACCTCCTCCACCACGGCGCGGACGTACTTGTCGGCGTGTACGGCGAGGTCCTCGCGTTCGGCGGCGTAGGCGTCGGCCGCGAACGCCGTGAGGTCAAGGGGCACCGACACCGTCCAGGCGTGCACCGCGACGAGTTCCGCACCGGTACGGGCGGCCTCCTCCAGGGCGAAGCGCAGCGCGGCCTCGGCGTCGCGGGACCCGTCCAGGCCCACCACCACGCGTCCGCGGCCCTCGTGCGCCCGTCGCTCCTCGCCGTCCGGGGCCTCTCCGGGGGCCGGTACCACCACGACGGAGCAGGGTGCGTGCGCGCTGACGCGGATGCTCACCGACCCCAGGAACGCCGAGGCGGCACCGCCCAGGCCGCGCGAGCCCACGACGACCATCGAGGCCGCGCGCGAGGCGTTGAGCAGGGCGTGGGCGGGATCGACCATGGAGCTCCTGGTGCGCACCTCCAGGTCGGGGCGGGTCCGGGTGACGTGGTCGACGGCCTCTTGGAGCAGGTGCGCGGACCAGTCGGTGAGCTCCTGCGACGGCGGCATCCGCAGCGTGTGTCCCAGCGGCGCGCCGATCACGGGCATGCTCAGCGCGTGCAGGAGCAGCAGTTCCAGGCCGCGGCCGGCGGCCTCCCGGGCCGCCCACTCCAGGGCCGCACGGCTCGCCGGCGAGCCGTCCACGCCCACGACGATGCCCGTCGTGTCGCGGTGCGCCCGCGCGTTCCCGACGTCGCGGGCGTCGTCGGTGCTGTCGGTGTGGTTCACGGTGTGGCCCTCTCATCCGCTGCGGTGGCGCCGGACGCCGTGGTGGCGGTCCGGTGGCTCTCCCAGTCTGTTCGGAGCGCCCGCGGCGTGCCAGCACCGTTGTTCCCGTGGCGATACGACCTTCGTCCCGGCCGCCGGCGTCCGAAAGGGGACCTACGTCCCGGCCCGAGGGCGCCAACGTCCCACGGTCCGCTCACCTCCCGTGCGTGGCGACGCGGGAAGAGGGGCACGATGACCTGAGTGAACGGCAAAGAGGCAGGGGAGGCGTGATGGGGTTCGAACGCAACGCGAACGCCAGCGACGTCGGGCGCCGTGTGACCCAGCGCCGGTCCGAACTGGGGATGAGCCGAGCCGAACTGGCCGAGCGCGCCGGGATGGATCCCGGCTACGTGGCGTATATGGAGGAGCAGCCGGCACGCCTCAGCCAGGAGGCGCTGTACCACCTGGCGCACGCGCTGCACACCTCTCCGGACCACCTGCTGGGAGCCGACACCGACACACCGCCCGGCAGCTCCTCCACCGCCGTGCCCGAACCGGGGATACGGACACTGACGACCGAAGAGTGCCTGGCGCTCATCGACCCCGGAGGGGTGGGACGCGTCGCCTTCGCCGACACCGCCGACACCGCACCCCTCGTACTGCCGGTCAACTACGTCCTGAGCGAGGACACGGTGGTCTTTCGCACAGCGGCCGACGGCGTCATCGCCCGGCACGTACCCGGTCCGATGGGCTTCGAGGTCGACCGGCTCGACAGCGCCATGAGCGAGGGCTGGAGTGTGCTCGTGGCCGGGCACGCCCGCCGTGTCGACGGAGGGGCCGAGCTGGCCGCCCTGCGCGAACACCACTCCCCGCGCCCGTGGGCGGGCGGTGAGCGCGAGGCCTGGGTCCGTGTCGAGCCCGAGCGCGTCACCGGCCGTCGTGTCGGCGCCGTGTGACTCCGCTCCACCGAAGGCGGCACGTGCGCGGTGGGGAGGAGCACGCCGAGGCGGCCCCGAACGTCCGCGCGCCGCGGGCACCGGCCTACGCCGGTTTCGACACGCCGCGGAAGGCGCGCGAGGTGTACACCATCACTCCAAGGGCGGCGCACGCCAGCAGGACGAAGCCGACGGTGTAGGCGCCGGTGACCTCCAGCACGATCCCCATGACCAGGGGAGGGAAGTAGCCGCCGAGGCCGCCGGCGGCTCCCACCATGCCCGTGACCGTGCCGACGCGCGCCGGTTCGACGAGCTGGGCGACGAGGGCGAAGACACCGCCGGTGCCGAGCCCGAGAAAGGCCGCCATGAGCACGAAGACGGTGCCGGCCACCAGCTCCGCCGGAGGGTGGAAGACCAGGGCGAGGGCCATGAGCGTCGTACCGGAGAAGGAGATCTGGCAGACCCGTACGGGGCCGATCCGGTCCGACAGCACGCCCCCCACGGGACGTGCGACGACCGCCGTGAGGGAGAAGCCCGCCGCGCGCAGCCCCGCCTCCGTCTGGGCGAACCCGTAGGCCGTGGTGAGCAGCGTCGGCAGATAGGTGGAGAACGCCACGAAACCGCCGAAGGCGATCGCGTACAGCAGCATGTTCTGCCAGGTCGCCTTGATGCCGAGCGCCTCCCTCATCCGGGGGAGCACCGGCGCGGTGCTGGGCCGCCAACCGGGCGCGTCACGGCTGAGGACGAGCATGGCGACCCCCATGGCCACCAAGGCCACGGCCATGAGGACGTGCGTCGCCGTGATCCCGAGCATCTCGGCGAGATAGGGGGTGAGGAACGCCGACAGCGCGGTGCCGCCCATGCCGGCGCCGAAGACGCCGGTGGCGAAACCCCGCCGCTCGGGCCGGTGCCACGCGCTGACGAAGGGGACTCCCACGGCGAACGACGTCCCCGCGACCCCGAGGAAGAAGCCGAGTACCAGCAGCGCCGCGAACGAGCTTCCGAGGAACCCGAGGAGCAGCACGGGGACGATCGAGGCGAAGCAGACGGCGGCCATCATCAGCCGCCCCCCGTAGCGGTCGGTCAGGGCGCCCACCGGAATGCGCCCCAGGGAGCCGATCAGCACGGGGAAGGCGATCAGCACCGACGTCTGGGTGGGGGTCAGGCCAAGGCGCTCGCTGTAGGCCGGCGCCAGCGGCCCGACCAGGTTCCACGCCCAGAACAGCAGTGCGAACGCGGTCGTCGCCAGGGCGAGGTTCACGCCGGCGCGTCCTTGGGAAGCGGTCGTTTCCGCCTCGGCACTCATCGCGGTCCATCTCCAGGTCGTCCAGGTCGCTCGGGTCCGGCGCGGCCCGGGGACCGGGCCGTCGCCTTTCGGGGGCCGAAGGGATGGAGTGAACCGTCCCCCGGCCCGTACGGGTGTTCATCTCCGCCTGTTCTCGCCGACGCGCTCCCAGCCGCGGCCTCCCCGGCGCTGTCCCAGGCGGTCCTCCCTGCTCCGGTACGGCACGTAGGGGCGCCACAGGTAGCCGATGGGCGCACTGAAGACGTGCACCAGACGGGTGAAGGGCCACAGCGCGAACAGCAGGAAGGCGGTCACCGCGTGGGCCTGGAAGGTGAACGGGGCCCCGGCCATGATCTCGGGGTGCGGGTCGAGGCGGAAGATGCCGCGGAACCAGACCGACAGGCCCTCGCGGTAGTCGTAGTGGTCGATGATGTTGCCGCCCACGGTGTTGGCGATCCCCAGCAGGATCACCACGGCCAGGGCCAGGTACATGACCTTGTCCATGCGCGTGGTGGCGCTGAACACCGGGCCGACGGTGCGCCGCCGGTAGATCAGGATCGCCATGCCGACCAGCGTGCAGAACCCGGCGACGGCGCCGACGCCGACCGCCAGCACGTGGTACACCCCCTCGGAGATCCCCACGGCCTCGGTCCAGCTCTTGGGGATGCCCAGGCCCATGACGTGGCCGAGGAGGACCGCGAGGATGCCGAAGTGGAACAGCGGGCTGCCCCAGCGCAGCAGCCGGCTCTCGTAGAGCTGGGAGGACAGCGTGGTCCAGCCGAACTTGTCGTAGCGGTAGCGCCAGTAGTGGCCGACGACGAAGACGGCGAGGCAGGCGTAGGGGAGGACGACCCACAGCACGAGGTCGGGTGTGGTGGTCATGGGCGCGCTTTCGTGTGGTCCGTCGGTGCGAAGGGTTCGAGGCCGACCTCCTCGTCCGGCGGCCCCTCGGCCGCGAGGCGGGCCACGGCGTCGCGCAGCCGCCCGGTCAGCGGAGGCAGGGTGGCGCTCACGGCAGACACGGCGCCCGTGTAGGGCGAGCCGTCGTCCTGGAGGGCGAGGTGCAGCAGCTCCAGTCCGGCCCGGTGCTGGACGAGCAGCCGCGCGCCGGCGCCGGGGTCGACGGTGGCGGCGAACTCCAGCACGACGCACAGGTGGTCGGGGAGTTCCTCGGTGTCCGGGTCGAAGCCGGACAGGCGGTAGGCGTGGGTGAACCCGAGCAGCGCGGTGCCGCGTTCGCGGGTGTCACCGTAGGCGTAGTAGGTCAGGTGCAGGCAGGAGCGCCGGCGCAGGTCGAACGTCTTCACGTAGTGCTCGGCCAGGCTCCGCGTCGGGGTCCGCTCCACGTGGTCCAGGACCCCGCCGAGCTGTCCGCGCATGGGATCGGGCAGCTCGTCCACGGCGGTGCGCAGCACCGGGAGCAGAGCGGTGAGCCGCTCGTCGGGGTAGTCCAGCAGGAGGGCGGCGACCCGGTGGGTCAGTGCGCGGTGGCGCTCGGTGACCGGGTGGCGGCGCAGGGCGCTCAGGATCCGGCTCACGGCTTGGGGTCCGTCTCCGCGTCGGGGTCGGTTCCGTCCATGAGCTCGGGAGCGCCGCGGTCCTGGCCGGGCCTGGGCGGGAAGAGTCCCTCGGGCTTGCCCTTGCCGTCCCAGTTGAGCAGGTTGACGCGGCTCTCCTTGTCCTCGGGGTCGCCGAGGGTGTTGGTGGTCTGGCGCTGTTTGAGGGCCTGGAAGTTCTCCACCGCGATGGGCGTGGTGCCGCCGGAGCCCTCGCCGAACGGCCCCCAGCCGCCCATGCCCGGACCGCCCTCGTAGTCGAGGCTGCACTCTGTGGCCAGCTCCTCCAGGCCGTGCGCCTGTTCGGCGTGGGCGGGCGGGATGACGTAGCGCTCGTCGTACTTGGCGATGGCCAGGAGCCGGTACATGTCGTAGAGGGACTCGCCGTCCATACCGACCGCCTCGGGGATGGACTCGTCGGGTTCGCGCCCCAGGTTGATGTCGCGCATGTAGGAGCGCATCGCGGCGAGGCGCTTGAGCACGGCGGTGACCGGTGCGGTGTCGCCGGCGGTGAACAGTTCGGCGAGGTACTCCACGGGGATGCGCAGGGACTCGATCGCCGCGAAGAGGTTGCCCCGGTCCTCGGCGTCCTCACCGGTGTCGGAGACCACGTCGACCACGGGTGACAGCGGCGGGATGTACCAGACCATGGGCATGGTGCGGTACTCCGGGTGCAGCGGCAGCGCCACCTCGTAGCGGTTGATCAGCGACCAGACGGGTGAGCGCTGTGCGGCCTCGATCCAGTCGCGGGGGATCCCGGAGCGCTCGGCCTCGCGGACGACCCGTGGGTCGTCGGGGTCGAGGAGGACCTGCCGCTGGGCGGCGAGCAGTTCCCGGTCGTCCTCGACCGAGGCGGCCTCCAGGACCGCGTCGGCGTCGTAGAGCACCAGGCCGATGTAGCGCAGCCGTCCGACGCAGGTCTCGGCGCACACGGTGGGCAGGCCGACCTCGATCCGGGGGAAGCAGAAGGTGCACTTCTCGGCCTTGCCGGTGCGGTGGTTGAAGTAGACCTTCTTGTAGGGGCACCCGGTGACGCACTTGCGCCAGCCGCGGCACTTGTCCTGGTCGACCAGGACGATGCCGTCCTCGCTGCGCTTGTAGATGGCTCCCGACGGGCAGGAGGCGGCACAGGAGGGGTTGAGGCAGTGCTCGCAGATGCGGGGCAGGTAGAACATGAAGGTCTGCTCGAACTCGAACCTGACCTTGTCCGAGACCTTCTGCAGCACCGGGTCGTCCTTGGCCAGTTCGGGGGCGCCGGCGAGGTCGTCGTCCCAGTTGGCGCTCCAGGAGATGTCCATGTCCTTGCCGCTGATCAGGGACTTGGGGCGGGCGACGGGTGTGTGCTCCTGGAGGGGCGCGTCGGTCAGGGTCTCGTAGTCGTAGGTCCAGGGCTCGTAGTAGTCCTGGATGGAGGGCATCTTGGGGCTGGAGAAGATGGTCAGGAGGTTCTTCAGCCGGTTGCCGGCCCTGAGGGTGAGCCGTCCCCGCTTGTTGAGCTCCCAGCCGCCCTGCCAGCGGTCCTGGTCCTCGTAGGTGCGGGGGTAGCCCTGGCCGGGGCGGGTCTCGACGTTGTTGAACCACACGTACTCCATGCCGGTGCGGTTGGTCCACGTCTGTTTGCAGGTGACCGAACAGGTGTGGCACCCGATGCACTTGTCGAGGTTCATCACCATCGCCATCTGGGCCATGACGCGCATCAGTACCGCACCTCCTGGGAACGCCGGCGGATCACGGTCACCTCGTCGCGCTGGTTACCGGTCGGGCCGAGATAGTTGAACGCGTAGCTGAGCTGGGCGTAGCCGCCGATGAGGTGGCTGGGCTTGATGAGCAGGCGGGTGGCGGAGTTGTGGATACCCCCGCGCTTGCCCGAGGTCTGCGACCTGGGGACGTCGATGAGCCGGTCCTGGGCGTGGTACATGTACACGGTCCCCTCCGGCATCCGGTGGGAGACGACGGCGCGGGCCACCACGACCCCGTTGCGGTTGACCGCCTCGATCCACTCGTTGTCGGACACCCCGACCTTGGCGGCGTCCCGCACGCTCATCCAGATCGTCGGCCCGCCCCGTGACAGGCTCAGCATGAGCAGGTTGTCCTGGTACTCCGAGTGGATCGACCACTTGTTGTGCGGGGTCAGGTAGCGCACGGTGACCCCGAGTTCGCCGGTGTCGCCGATCTCGGGCTCGTCGAAGAGGGCGTGCATGTTCAGCGGCGGCCGGTACACCGGCAGGTTCTCGCCGATCTCGGTCATCCAGTCGTGGTCGAGGAAGAAGTGCTGGCGCCCGCTGAGGGTGTGCCACGGCTTCTTCCGTTCCACGTTGATGGTGAACGGCGAGTAGCGGCGTCCGCCGCTCTCACTGCCCGACCACTCGGGGGAGGTGATCACGGGAACGGGTGCGACCTGGACGTCGGCGAAGGTGATCTGCTTGCCCTCGTGCTCGGCGGCGAGATCGGCCAGCCGGGTTCCCGTGCGCTCCTCCAGGGTGCGGAACCCCTGTGTGGCCAGGTGCCCGTTGGTCGTCCCCGACAGCGCCAGGATCGCCTCGCACATGTGGACGTCCCGGCTCAGGGCCGGCCGTCCGCTCGCGGCCCCGCCGCGGACGGAACCGTTCTTGTGCGCGAGGTAGTCCACCTCCCGCCTGACGTCGAACGTCACCCCCTTGGTCGTCGCGCCGAGGCTTTCGGCCAGCGGGCCGAGGGCGCCCATCCTGTCCGCGATCGCGGTGTAGTCGCGCTCGATCTCCACCAGCTTGGGCATCGTGGACCCGGGTACTGGTTCGCACTCCCCGGCCTTCCAGTCCCGGACGCGTCCGTGCGGGTTGGCCATCGCGTCGGGGGTGTCGTGGGTGAGGGGGACCGCGACGACGTCCTTGCGCACGCCCAGGTGGTCGACGGCGAGCCGGCTGAAGGCACGGCCGAGCGTGGCGAAGGCGTCGAAGTCGGTGCGTGCCTGCCAGGGAGGTGCGATGGCCGGGTTGAACGGGTGCACGAAGGGGTGCATGTCGGTGGTGTTCAGGTCGTGCTTCTCGTACCAGGTGGCGGCGGGGAACACGATGTCGGAGAAGACGGTGGTGCTGGTCATCCGAAAGTCCAGCGACAGCAGCAGGTCGAGTTTTCCGGCCGGAGCCTCCTCGTGCCAGACGACGTCTTCGGGCCTCGCCTCCGGAGGGGCCTCGGCGGCCCGCACGGAGGAGTCGGTGCCCAGCAGGTGCTTGAGGAAGTACTCGTTGCCCTTGGCGGAGCTGCCGAACAGGTTGGCGCGCCACACGGTCAGGACACGGGGGAAGTTCTCCGGGGCGTCGGGGTCCTCGCAGGCGAACCGCAGCCGCCCGGCCCTCAGCTCCCGCGGCACGTACTCCGACACCGGCAGGCCGGCCTGCTCGGCGTCGTCGGCGAGCTGGAGCGGGTTGCGGTCGAAGGTGGGGTAGGAGGGCATCCACCCCATGCGCGCGGACTGGGCGATCACGTCCGCGGTGGACCTGCCGGAGAACGCTCCGTCGCTGTTCGCCGCGGCCAGGGTGTCGGCGCCGAAGGCGTCGTAGCGGAACTGGTCGGTGTGCAGGTACCAGTAGGCGGTCTGGATCATCTGCCGGGGCGGGCGCGACCAGTCCAGCGCCGAGGCGAGCTGGCCGTACCCGGTGATGGGCCGCACCTTCTCCTGCCCGACGTAGTGCGCCCAGCCTCCGCCGTTGACGCCCTGGCAGCCGGTCAGCGTCGTCAGGGCGAGGAACGCCCGGTAGATCGTGTCGGAGTGGAACCAGTGGTTGGTCCCGGCTCCCATGATGATCATCGACCGGCCGCGGGACTCCTCGGCGTTGGCCGCGAACTCGCGGCCGATGCGTTCGGCCTTGTGGGCCGGGACGCCGGTGGCGGCCTCCTGCCACGCCGGGGTGCAGGGCTGGGTGGCGTCGTCGTACCCGGTCGGCCAGGAACCCGGGAGTCCGTCACGGGAGACGCCGTACTGGGCCAGCAGCAGGTCGAAGACGGTGGTGACCAGGTGACCGCCGACCTCGCGCACGGGCACGCCGCGGCGCAGGGACCCCGCGGTGCCGTCGGCGCCGTCGAAGCGGGGCAGGTCGACGGCGGCCGTCTCGCCCCCCTCGGCGTACAGGGTCAGCAGCGGCGCGGTGTCGCCGAGTTCGAGGTTCCACCGGCCCTTGCCCCCGTCGCCGTAGCGGAAGCCGAGGGAGCCGTTGGGCACGGTCGCCTCTCCGGTGTGCTCGTCCAGCAGCACGGTCTTGAACGCCGCGTTCTCGCCGGTGTCGCCGAGGTCGGCGGCGGTGAGGAACTTGCCGGGCCGGTGGGAGTCCCCGTCCCGGTCGAGGCGGACGAGGAACGGCAGGTCGGTGTAGCGCTTGACGTAGTCGTCGAAGTAGGGGGTCGTCCGGTCGACGAAGAACTCCTTGAGCAGGACGTGGCCCATCGCCATGGCCAGGGCGCCGTCGGTGCCGGGCTGGGCGGCCAGCCACTCGTCGGCGAACTTCGTGCTGTCGGCGTAGTCGGGTGAGACGACGACGACCTTCTGCCCCCGGTAGCGGGCCTCCGCCATCCAGTGGGCGTCGGGCGTACGGGTGACCGGGACGTTCGACCCCCACATGATCAGGTATCCGGCGTCCCACCAGTCCCCGGACTCGGGGACGTCGGTCTGGTCGCCGAACACCTGGGGCGAGGCCACCGGCAGGTCGGCGTACCAGTCGTAGAAGGACAGCATCGTCCCGCCGATCAGCGAGTAGAACCGCGATCCGGCCGCCTGCGAGACCATCGACATGGCCGGGATGGGGGAGAAGCCGGCGATCCGGTCGGGACCGAACTCCTTGACCGTGTGCACGTGGGCGGCGGCGGCCATCTCCACGGCCTCGTCCCAGGAGGCCCGCACGAGGCCGCCCTTGCCCCGCGCGGCCTTGTAGCGGCGGGACCTCTCCGGGTCGGAGACGATGTCGGCCCAGGCCAGGACGGGGTCGCCGGTGCGCTGCCTGGCCTCGCGGTACATGTCCAGGAGCACGCCGCGCACGTAGGGGTAGCGCACCCGGGTGGGGGAGTAGGTGTACCAGGAGAACGCCGCGCCCCGCGGGCAGCCGCGCGGCTCGTACTCGGGGCGGTCGGGCCCCACCGACGGGTAGTCGGTCTGCTGGCCCTCCCAGGTGATGATCCCGTCCTTGACGTAGACCTTCCACGAGCACGAGCCGGTGCAGTTGACGCCGTGTGTGGAGCGCACCACCTTGTCGTGGTTCCAGCGGTCCCTGTAGAAGGTGTCCGCGTCGCGGCCCCCGGTCCGGTGCACGGTGCGCAGGTCCTGGGACACCTCACGGGGGCGCAGAAACCTCCGGGTCCTCAGGAGCGCCTCGGTCACCGGACCGTCCAGTCCCGCGCCGGGTCGCTTCCCACCTCTGTCACGCGGATCTGCCTGTTTCACGGCGGAAGCACCTTTCTGCCTGCCCTGTCTGGACCGCCCCGTGGCGGCGCGCCGCCCGCCGGAGCCGGTCGGAGGTCGAACCGCGCGGGACAGAGAACGCGGAGGGTAGTAGCACGAACACTGTTGGCAATGATGCCTTGGCGGTGGTCCGCGGCGGCCGCGGAGCCGCGGCGCGTCGCCTTCCCCGATCTCAGCAGTTCCCGGTGCGCGCCCCCAGGGGCTGATCGTCCGCGCTCACGGGACCAAGGTCCGTGCGTCCGGGGGCCGAGGTCCTGGCGCGGCCGCGATCCACGGCGTCGCCGGCGCCCGGGGTTCGTTCGCACGTGGGGGCTCGGCCGGGGCCAGTCGGCCCCCGGGCGCTCCATGCCTTCACCGGGCGGTGCGTCCGAGGGGCCGACACGGCGATTGCACTGACAGTTATATATATGTCACACATGGTAACTTCGAGTCTCATCTCGAAGGGAACCTCCATGTTCACTCATGTCAAAGACCTCCAGTTCGAAGTCCGCGTCGAACGCCCCGACCCGCGTTTCGCGACCATGCTGCAGGAGCAGTTCGGCGGTGCGAACGGCGAGCTGAAGGCCGCGATGCAGTACTTCACCCAGGCGTTCGTGCTGCGGGGGAGGAACCCCGAGATGTACGACCTGTTCATGGACATCGCCACCGAGGAGCTGACCCATCTGGAGATCGTCGGGACGACGATCACCATGCTGCTCGACGGCCTGAACGACGACCTGAAGGAGGCCACCGAGCACTGCGACTGGATGCCCTACGTCGCCAGCCGTGACGGCAAGGAGGAGGTGATCCACCAGGTGGCGGCCACACCGCTGTACTACGCCCTCAGCGGTGGCGGGCCCGACGTCGTCAACTCGGCCGGCACGCCGTGGAGCGGCTCCTACGTCAACTCCAACGGAGAACCCTCCATCGACCTGCGGAGCAACATCGCGGCGGAGTCCCGGGCCAAGATCGTGTACGAGTACCTGAAGCAGTTCACCGACGACCCCGGAGTGCAGGACACGCTGACGTTCCTGATGACGCGCGAGGTCGCCCACTTCCAGCAGTTCACCGCCGCGCTCAACGGGCTGGAGGAGAACTTCCCGCCCGGGAAGCTCACCGGCGACGACCGCTTCCAGAACCTCGCCTTCAACATGTCCGACGGCCAGACGTCGCGTGGCCCCTGGAACGAGGGCCAGGGGCCGTGGCCCGACGGCACCGAGTGGCGTTACGTCGACAAGCCCGCCGAGCAGTGGCTCTCCTCTGACGCACGTACGAACAAGGGGGAGGAGACGGCGCCCGAGGGACAGCCCGCGGTCCGCGGGCACAAGCCCTTCGTCCACCAGGACCACGTCCCGCGAGGTTAGTCCGCGTCGACGGACGGGTGCGTGACGGGGGCGGACTCCGACGGGCGCGGGCGGATTCCGCGGTCCCCGGTTCCCGAAGGCGGTGTGCGGGGGCGCCGGACCCGGCCGCCAGACCGCTCGCCCTGGTGTCCGGTCGGCGCCGACCGCCCAGGCCGCGTCGCCGGGCCGTCCCGGTTGCGCCCCGGCGGCCCTCCACGCCCTCCGCTCACCCCTGTCCGCAAGGGGAGGGAAGGGACCCTCGTGGAGGACCTGCTGCTCGTGATGCTGCTGGCGCTCGTGCCCGCGGCGGCCAACATACTGGGCGGACTCGTCGCCGAGGTCGTCTCCCTGTCGGAGAGGGTCTTCAGCGCCGCGCTCCACCTGGCCGTCGGCATCGTCATCGCGGTCATCGGCCTGGAGCTGATGCCCCGCGCGCTGGCGGCCGAGCCGGCCTGGGCCCCGCTGGTCGCCTTCACCGTCGGCGGGGGGCTGTTCCTCGGGGTGGACGCCCTGTCCGGCTTCGTCCAGGCCCGTGTCCCGGGACGCGGCGGGGGCGGTTCCCTGGGCGTCTACTCCGGTGTCGCGCTGGACCTGTTCAGCGACGGGGTCATGATCGGCACCGGAAGCGTCATCAACCCCGCCCTGGGCCTGCTGTTGGCCGTGGGGCAGGCGCCCGCCGACCTGCTCGAGGGCTTCGCGGCCCAGGCGGCCTTTCGCCGCGCCGGTGTGGCACGGAGGTGGCGGGTGCTGGCGGGCGCCGGTTTCACGGTGCCGATCCTGTTCGGCGCGGTCCTGGGCTATCTCGTACTACGCGACGCACCGGAGGTGGTGACCCTGTCGGTACTGTCCTTCACCGGCGGCGCGCTGCTCAGCGTGGTGATCGAGGAGATGATTCCCAAGGCCCACGAGGCCAGGCAGAGCCGCCTGGACAGCTTCTACCTCACCGTCGGCTTCGTGGTCTTCGCCGTCGTGGCCCTCTGGCTGGGCTGACCGCCAGCACGCACCGGCCCCCGCCGTCCACGCGGGCGGTCGGCCCCGTTCCCACCAGCACCGGCACCTCGGTCAGCGGTCGCGCCGTCCACGCGGGCGGCCCCTCACACCCGGGTTCTGTTCGGTGGACCGGGTCCTGTGCCGCTGGGGGTGGCGGGGGCGCCGACGGGGCCGTCGGAGGTCCCGCGGGTGCGCCCGTGAGGTAGGCGCGGGCGCATCCGCGGGGGCCGGGGTTCCCGTGACCCCGGCGTCCGGGCACGAGGCGAAGCGCGGCGCAGCCTCAGGGAAACACGGCCTAATCGACGCCGACCTCGACCGCCGCGTGGCCGGCCTCGGTCAGGTCGTCGAAGTACACGATCGTGTCCCTGCCGATGTTCTCCACCGCCCCGTCCCCGTCGGAGTACGAGACGCCGGCGAGGTAGCCCTTGCCGTCCACGTGGCTCAGGACCGTCTGCACCGCGCTCATGGACCAGCCGGTCTCCCGGGCGAGGTCGCCCACGTTGATCGGAAGACCGCCCTTGTCGGCCTTGACGTGCTGTGCGGTCCGGAGGAGTTCTTGTGCGTCGTCTCGGAAGGTCATGTCGTTCATCTTCCCGTGTCCCGGATGCGCGGATCCCACCGGGACCTGCCGCGGCGCCGCCGTCACCCCGGGTTTGCGGGCCCTCACCAGGGATAGGGGGGTTCCGCCACAAGGCGCACGAAGCCGACGTACGGGAGAAGGCCATGACCCATCTGCTGCGCGGTGCGGTGGCCGGGGCCGCCGGGACCACGGCACTCAACACGGTCACCTACCTGGACATGGCGCTGCGGGCCAGGCCCGCCAGCACGACTCCGGAGGAGACCGTCAAAAGAATGGAGGAGGTGGCCGGGGCACGGCTGTCCCGGGCCGGGCGCGACTCCGGGGAGGAGGCCAACCGGCGCTCAGGGCTCGGACCCCTGCTCGGGATCGCCACGGGAGTGGCGGCGGGAACGCTCTACGGCGCCGTCCGCTCCCGCTGGCCGCGGCTGCCGGTCGCCCTGCTCGCGGTCGGAGCCGGTGCGGCGGCGAACCTGGGCAGTACCGCGCCCATGACCGCGCTCGGGGTCACCGATCCCCGCGAGTGGTCGGCCACGTCGTGGATCTCCGACCTCGTGCCGCACCTGGCCTTCGGCGTGGTCACCGCGCTGGCCTACGAGCTGTCCGAAGCGGGCGGCGAGGCCGACGCGTCCTGAGGAGGAACGGGTTCCGGGGGCCGCCGACGACCGTGCCCGGGGCCACGCCGCCCGTGCACGGAGCACCAGGACACGGAAAAGCCGCCCCCCGCCTGGAAGGGCGGAGGGCGGCTTCGGTGTTACGAGAGGCGTATCAGCCTCGCCGCGGCACGTGTCCGAAGACTAGGCCGGGCGGACCTGCTCGGCCTGCGGGCCCTTGGGGCCCTGCGTGACGTCGAACTCCACGCGCTGGTTCTCCTCGAGGTTGCGGAAGCCGCTGCCCTCGATGTTGCTGTAGTGGACGAAGACGTCCGGGCCACCCTCATCCTGGCTGATGAAGCCGAAGCCCTTGTCGCCGTTGAACCACTTCACTGTTCCCTGAGCCATAACTGTCTCCTGACAGGCAGATGGGTACGAATCCACGGTGCGGACTCGTGATCGCACTCGAGTAGCGGCGCGCCCCACCATCCCTGGCCGGACTACCACCCGCGTCGACTCCCGCGAGCGTCAAACACTAGGTCAAACACATACACAGAAAACTACGATCACCCAATACAACAACACCACCCTCGATGTATTCCGCCCCAGCCGCACCAGTTGGAACAAATTTTGCCGGGACCTGTGCCGTCGTGACCCGCGGCGACGAAACCCCAGGTCAGGGCATGTGCAGGCGGATGAAAGAAGTTCCGGCCGAGGCCGAGGCGAGGGTCCCCTCGGCCGTCAGGGCGACCTCCGTGGAGGGATCGGCGGCCTCGGCGCCGCGCACGCCGACCAGCAGGACCCTCCATCCGTGGACGGGAGCGGTGTCGGCCGCCACGGTGATCCCGTCCCCGGAGCGCACGGTACGGAAGACCGCGGCGGCGGAGCCGTCGGCGGCCGGTACGACGGTGGGGGAGCCGGCGGGGGAGCCGGGCGGCGGGGCCGGGTCCCCCGCGCCGTACACGCGCAGGGTCAGTCCGTCCGTGTAGTCGTAGTCGGGGCGGTCGCGTACCGCTCCGACGGGCAGGACCGCGCGGGGCCGGACCAGCAGGGGCAGGGAGTCGAAGCCGTGGACCTCGCGGCGCCAGGCCGGGCCCCGTACGGTCTCGCCCGTGAGCAGGTGGGTCCACACGCCCTCGGGGACGTAGTACTCCACGGAGCCGTCCGGGCTCAGCACGGGAGCGACCAGGAGGTCCTCACCCAGCATGTACTGCGTGTCGAGGTGGTGGCAGGTCGGATCGTCGGGGAACTCCAGCAGCATCGCGCGCATCATGGGCACACCCCGCTGGTGGGCCTGCACGGCCGCTCCGAACAGATAGGGCATGAGCTCGCACTTCAGCCGGGTGAACGTGCGGGCCACGTCGGTCGCCTCGTCGTCGAAGTCCCACGGAACCCGGTAGGAGCGGCTGCCGTGCAGCCTGCTGTGCGAGGAGAGCAGGCCGAAGGCGAGCCACCGCTTGAACAGCGCGGGGTCGGGGGTGCCCTCGAAGCCGCCGATGTCGTGGCTCCAGAAGCCGAACCCCGACAGTCCCAGGGACAGCCCGCCGCGCAGGCTCTCCGCCATGGCCTCGAACGTCGAGGCGCAGTCGCCGCCCCAGTGCACCGGGAAGCTCTGGCCGCCGGCCGTGGCCGAGCGGGCGAAGAGGACGGCCTCCCCCTCCCCCCGCTCACGGAGCAGCAGGTCGAACACCGTCGCGTTGTAGAGCTGTGTGTAGTAGTTGTGCATGCCGTGCGGGTCGGAGCCGTCCGACCACACGACATCGGTCGGAACCCGCTCGCCGAAGTCGGTCTTGAAGCAGTCCACGCCCATGTCCAGGAGCGGCTTGAGCTTGTCGGCGTACCACGCGCGCGCCTTCGGGGACGTGAAGTCGACCAGCGCCATCCCCGCCTGCCACATGTCCCACTGCCACACGGTTCCGTCCGGCCGCCGGACCAGGTGCCCCAGCCGGGCGCCCTCCTCGAACAGCGCCGACCGCTGGGCGATGTAGGGATTGATCCAGACACAGGTGCGCAGCCCGCGGGCCTTGAGCCGGGAGAGCATGCCGACGGGGTCGGGGAAGACCTCCGGGTCCCACTCGAAGTCGCACCAGTGGAACTCGCGCATCCAGAAGCAGTCGAAGTGGAACACGCTGAGCGGCACGTCCCGGCTCACCATGCCGTCGATGAACCGGTTCACCGTGTCCTCGTCGTAGGAGGTGGTGAACGACGTGGACAGCCACAGCCCGAACGACCACTGCGGAGGCAGCGCGGGACGCCCGGTGAGCGCGGTGTACCTGGACAGGATCTCCTTGGGACTCGACCCGTGGACGACGTAGTACGTCAGGGCGTGGTCCTCGACGCTGAACTGCACGTGGCCCACCGACTCCGAGCCGACCTCGAACGACACCGGGCCGGAGTGCGCCACGAACACCCCGTAGCCCCGGTTGGTCAGGTAGAACGGCACGTTCTTGTAGGCCTGCTCACTGCTCGTGCCGCCGTCGGCCTGCCAGATGTCCACGGTCTGGCCGTTGCGCACGAACGGGGTGAAGCGCTCGCCCATGCCGTACACGAGCTCGCGGACCCCCAGCGACAACTGTCCGAGCATGTGGTGGGCGCCGTCCGCGTCCTCGACGAAGCCGGTTCCCCTCGCGTCGACGCTGGTCAGCGTGGTGTCGCCGGCGCGGAACTCCATCCGCCAGGGGCCGTCGGTGCTCGCACGCAGCGACAGCGCCCCGCTGGTCAGCTCGACGGCGGAGCCGTCCCGCCTCACCCGGGGAGCGGCGCCGGGGTCGTTGCGCACGTCGAACACCGGCGCACGCCGGACCGAACCCGCCAGGTGCGTGGTCCGGACGCCGATCACGTCGGGAGCGGGCGACCAGCAGTCGACCGTGACCAGCGGTGTGTTGAGCGTGTCCCCGCGGTGCCGGATCGGGCGCACGGGGGCGTAGAGGGTGAACCGGTCGTCGTGTACCTGGACGTCGCGCGCCTCACGCGCGTGGTGCGCGCGGACGCCCTCCCTCATCTGCCAGAAGCCGTCGGTGAACTTCATGGGTGGCTCTTCCCTCTCGTCTTCGTCTCGGTCCGCCGGTGGTGCGGGCGGTGGGTCACTTGATCGATCCGCCGGAGATCCCGGCCGCCACGTACTTCTGCGCGACGACCAGGAGTACCGCCGCGGGGATCGAGGAGAGGACGGCCACGGCCATGACGGCGCCCCAGTCGCCGACGTGCGCGCCGATGTACTCGTAGATGCCGAGCGTCACCGGTTTCACCGCGTCGGTCGTGTTCAGTGTCAGCGCGAAGAGGAAGTCCGACCACGCGAACAGGAAGGTGAACAGGCCTCCGGTGATCAGCGCGTTGCGGCTCATCGGCAGCACGACCGAGACCAGGACGCGCAGCCGGCCGGCGCCGTCGAGCATCCCCGCCTCCAGTACCTCCTCGGGGATGGACACCATGAACGCGCGCAGCAGGACGATCGTGAAGGGGATGCCCAGGGACGCGTCGGCCAGGATCAGCCCGAGGTAGGAGTTGACCAGTTCCAGTTCGACGTAGGCGTTGTACAGCGCGTTCGCCACGACGACGCCCGGGACCATCTGGGTGATCAGTGTGGCGAACACGACCGTGTCCGCGCCGCGCAGCCGGAACCGCGCCAGCGCGTAGGCGGCCGGGGCGGCGACGGCGAGGCAGACCGCGACCGCGCCGAGCGCCACCAGGATCGAGGTGAGCAGGTTGCCCGCCTGCGACTCCCAGGCCCGCTGGAAGTTGCCGAGGTCGAGTGTGCGCGGGAACCACCGGAGCTCGGCCATCGCGGCGCCCGGTTGCAGCGCGGTGTTGACCATCCAGTACAGCGGGAACAGTAGGACGGCCAGGACGAGGACCCCGAACACGGTGCTCGCGGCGTCGCCCCGCGCCTTGCGCGTCACGCGCGGCCGCCGGGGCCGCGGCGCGGCGTCGGGCGCCCCGCCCCGCGGGGCCGGTCCCGCCGGGGCGGAGGCCTTGGACGCGGCACTGCTCGGCACGGCGCTCATCGGGCCACACCTCCTCGGTTGGCACGCAGGTAGATCACCGCGAAGACCATGCTGATGACGATCAGGACGTTGCCGACGACGGCGCCCTGGCCGAAGTCGAGCTGGAGGAACGACAACTGGTAGGTGAGGGTGCCCAGCGTCTCCGTGGAGTGCGCCGGTCCGCCGTTGGTGAGGGCCAGGATCAGGTCCAGGATCTTCACGGTCGACATGAAGCCCAGCACCAGCACCACGGTCACCACGGGCCGCAGCATGGGCAGGGTCACGCTGAAGAAGCCGCGCAGCGGGCCCGCGCCGTCCAGGACGGCCGCCTCGCGCAGTTCCGCGGGGATCTCCTGGAGTCCGCCGTAGAGGATCACCATGTTGAAGGGGATGCCGATCCAGATGTTGACCAGCACGACCGACAGCAGCGCGTGGTCGGGGCTGCTCAGCCAGGGAACGGCCGACGACGTGAGGTGCAGCGCCTGGAGCGACTCGTTCAGCACGCCGGTCTCCTGGTCCAGGACCCGGCGCCAGACGGTGCCGGCCACCACCATGGGGATCAGCCACGGCAGCAGGAGCAGGGACCGCATGATCCCCGACAGCGGGAACCTGCGGCTGAAGAAGACCGCGAGCGCCATGCCGATGCCGAACTGGCCCGCCAGAGATCCCAGTGTGAACACGAGGGTGTGCCACAGGGACGCGCCGAACAGGTCGTCGGCGAAGACGGCCCGCCAGTTCTCCAGGCCGTTGAACGGAGCCTCTCCCGTGAAGTACGTGGAGAACGTGTAGTCCTGGAAGCTCATCACCACGTTGCGGACCAGCGGATACCCGAAGAACAGCAGCATGTACAGCAGTGCGGGGACGATGAACAGCCATGGGGTGGGGGCCCGCCGCAGCGGCGCGGTCGTCGCCGTCTTCATGACCGGTCCTCCAGCTCCGCCTCGACCCGGGCCTGCGCCCCCTCCATCGCGTCCCGGGGGCTCGCCTCGCCGGTGAGCGCCGCCTGGAGCGCGGTGCCGATGGCCTGGGAATAGGTGTTCCACTCGGTGCCGGCGTGCTCGGTCCTGCTGCGCGCCGTGCGGACCTGGTCCACGAAGGGCGCCAGTTCCGGGACCTCCTCGCGGTACCGCTCGGCCGCCTCGGGGGCGACGGGCACGTTGCTGCCCTTGGTCGACCAGTCCAGTTGCGCCTCCGCCGTGGTCATGCAGGCCACGAGTTCGGCGGCGACGCGCTCGCGGCCGGGGTGGCCGGCGTTGACCGGCACGGTGAAGGTCGTCCCGCCGATCGGTGCGACCGAGGTGTCCCCGGCCTCGGGGACGGGGATCTCCGTCACGGCCCAGTCGAGCTCGGGATGCTCCTTCAGGACCGGAAGCTGCCAGGGGCCGTTCACCATCATGGCCGCGTTGCCCGCGATGAACTGGTCGTTGACGTCGGCCTGAGTCCAGTTGACGACCGAGGGCGAGACCGACCCCGACTCGACCAGGGAGGTGACGTACTCCAGCGCCTCCACCGACTCGGGCGAGGCGAGCTCCCTCTCGTCACCGCCGTTGGACCACAGCCACGGCAGGAACTGGTAGACGCCGTCCTCGGTGGCCAGGGCGCTGACGGCGAGGCCGTAGCGCTCTCCTCCGGTCAGCTCGGCCGCGGCGGTCCGCAGCTCCTCCCAGGTCCGCGGCGGCTCGACGCCCGCCTCGGCGAGGACGTCCGTGTCGTAGAAGAGGCCGAGGGAGTTCACCGACCGGGCCGCGCCGTAGTACACGCCCTCGTAGCTGCCGATGGAGAGCGCGCCCTCGGAGAGGTCCTCCGTGGGCAGGCCGACCTCCTCCAGCGGGACCAGGCCGCCGGCGGCCGCGAACTGCGGCAGGTCCGAGCCGTCGACGGAGAGGACGTCGGGCAGGGAGTTCGAGGAGGCCATCCTCAGGGCCTTGGGAACGAGCTGGTCGGCGGGCACGCTGATCTGGCGTACCTCCACGCCCACCCGGGCTCCGCAGGAGTCCATGGCCTCCTGGTCCCAGGTGTGGTACGGCTCGTCGGTGCTGGAGTTCATGATCGTGTACACGTCCGGGTCGCGTTCGGCCGCGCAGCCGACGCCCGTCAGGGCGAGCGCCAGGGCGCAGGCGGCCGCGGACACCGGTCGGGGCGGACGGTGGGGGTGTTCGTGCATCGGGGCCTCTTCGGCGGGGAGGTGGGCGCGGCGGCCGCGTCGCGATGCGGTGCGGGCCGTGGGGAGCTGTCGCCGTGGGGGACGCGGTCGGTCGGTTCGGTGGACGGTGCGCGTCCTCCCTCTGCGGTGTCGAAGCGCTTCGACAAACCGGCGCGCACATCCGTCGAATCGATTCGACGGATGCCCGCCATGCTAGGAAACACTCGCCCCTGTGACAACCCCCACGCTCCGGAGTTCGGCCGGGCCGGGTCCTCGCACCAGGCGCCGCGGCCCGTTCGGGGCGCGGCGCCGGCTCAGCCCGCTCCGCCCGTGCGGCGGCGAAGGACCACGACGTTGGCGGCCAGGGTCGCGGCGACGGCCAGGCCCATGCCCAGTACGGCGCCTCCCACGCCCAGTACGGGCGAGGAGAGGCCCAGGGCCAGGACCACGAGCGCACCGGCCGCCACCAGGAGCCCGTGCCCCACGGCGCCGGTGCCGGTCATCCGGTGCAGGAGGCCCAGGAGGAGCAGCACGACCGCCACGGGTACGGCCACGACCAGTCCGGCCGCCTGGCCGGACAGGTGCGCGTGGTGCTCGACGGTGTCCAGGACCGCTCCCAGGCCGGCGCCGAGCGCGGCCAGGGAGGCGAAGACGGCGTAGTGGCCGTATCCCCACGCCAGGGCGGTGCGCAGGGTGGGCAGGCCGGCGTCGTCGCCGGTGAAGTACGTCCACCACAGGCCGAAGACCAGCAGCAGGCCGCCGAGGGCGATCATCAGCACGGTCGCGGACAGGCCGTGGTCGGCCATCGCGGACCGGAAGGCCGCGAGCGTGGCGAGGACCACCTCGCCGAGCACGATGATCGTGAACAGTCCGTAGCGCTCGGCGATGTGCCCGGGATGCCAGTGGGTGGAGCCCCCGCGGTACTCGGCCCACGCCGGGACGGCGAGTTCCGCCGCCACCAGCGCCACGAAGGTGACCGGGGCCCACACACCCGGGGCCCAGAGGCGGGCGATCCACCCGACCTGCACCACGGTGATGCCCGCGGCGTACCACAGTGCGCTCACGCGGCCCTCGGGGTGTTCCGCGGCGGCCCGGAGCCACTGGGTGACCATCGCGACGCGCATGACGACGTAGCCGACCACGACGACGGAGAAGTCACCCTGCTGGAACGCGGCGGGCACTCCGGCGGCCAGCACGAGGACGCCGGCCATCTGCACCAGGGTCAGCAGGCGGTAGGGCACGTCGTCGGTGTCGTAGGCGGAGGCGAACCAGGTGAAGTTCATCCACGCCCACCAGATCGCGAAGAACACCGCCGCGTACCCCGCCAGCCCGGTGCCGGAGTGGCCCTCGGCCAGGGCGTGGTGGAGCTGGACCGAGGCCTGGGCGACCGCCACCACGAACGTCAGGTCGAAGAACAGCTCCAACGGCGTCGCCGCCCGGTGCTCCTCGCCCGGATCCCGCCCCCGCATCGCACGCCACAGCGTCCCGGCCCGGTCCGCGGCGGCCTCGCCCGCGCCCATCCCACCCTCCCGCAGTGAGGTCGTAGTGCGTGCTCCCCATCCTTGCCGGGCGCCGCGGCATACCGTGGGAGGACGCGCAGGTCAGCACGTGGGTGGCCGCGGCCGGGGAACGGTGTCCGTCCGGTCGCCCGGGTCAGTGGGGCGGGACGTCCTCGGGGAGCAGCGCGGTGAAGTCCTCCCGTGTGGCGCTTCGGACGTCGTTGACCAGACGGCCCGCCTGGCGGGTGATCATCCGCTCCAGCACCTGGCGCGCGTAGCGGGCGTTGCCGAAGCCCGCCTCGCGCGGCACTCCCGCGAAGTGCTCCCGCAGGGCCGCCGTCGTCGGCTCGCCGCAGGTGTACCCCGAGCCCGCCGCCATCCGCCCGACGATGGTGACCAGCTCGTCGTCGCCGTAGTCCGGGAACTCCACCTGGTGGTTGAACCGCGAGGCCAGGCCCGGGTTGGAGTCGAGGAAGCGCCGCATCTCGTGGGTGTAGCCGGCGACGATCACCACGACCTCGTCGCGGTGGTCCTCCATGAGCTTGACCAGGGTGTCGATGGCCTCCTGGCCGAAGTCGTTGCCCGACCCGCGCGGCGCGAGCGTGTAGGCCTCGTCGACGAACAGCACGCCGCCCCTGGCGCGCTCGAACACCTCGGCGGTCAGTTGGGCGGTGTGCCCGACGTAGCGCCCCACCAGGTCCGATCGGGCCGCCTCCACCACGTGGTCGCCGCGCAGCACCCCGAGCGCGTGCAGGAGCTTGCCGTACAGGCGGGCCACGGTCGTCTTGCCGGTGCCGGGGGGACCGGCGAACACCAGGTGGTGGCTCATCGGCGCCACCGGGAGCCCCATGGCGCGCCGCTGCTGCGACATCAGCAGCAGGTTGGCCAGGTCGTTGACGGTCTCCTTGACGCTCGCCAGGCCCACCATGGCGTCCAGCTCCCCGCGCAGGGCCGCGATCCCCTCCGCCGTGCCGCCGGGCTCCTCCTCCCCGGCCGCCTGCCCGAGGTCCTCGGGCAGCAGGAGGGTGAGCGAGTCCGGGCTGTCGGGGATCGTCCCGCCCAGCCGGAACGCCTGGCGGTCGATCATCTCCTCGAACACCTTGCGGGCCTCACGGCCGTTGCCGAACGCCGGGCCCTTGGGCACCCGCTCGAAGTAGGAGAGCAGCGCCTCCTCGGTCTCGTCCGCCATCCGGTAGCTGTGCGAGCCGCACATCCTGCGCACGATCTCCGCCAGCTCCTCCGGCGCGTAGTTGGCGAACTCGATGGTCCGGCTGAACCGGGAGGCGAGTCCGGGGTTGGTGTCCAGGAAGCGCTGCATCTCGTCGGTGTAGCCGGCGACGATCACCACGACCTCGTCGCGGTGGTCCTCCATGAGCTTGACCAGGGTGTCGACGGCCTCCCGGCCGAAGTCGGGGCCGCTGCCGCCCTCGCCGCCGCCCGCCAGCGTGTAGGCCTCGTCGATGAACAGCACACCGCCCTTGGCGCGCTCGAACACCTCGGTGGTCTTGATCGCCGTGCCGCCCACGTACTGCGAGACCAGGTCGGCGCGGGCCACCTCCACCACGTGCCCGTAGCGCAGCACGTCCAGTTCGGCGAGGATCTGCCCGTACAGCCGTGCCACGGTGGTCTTGCCGGTGCCGGGCGCGCCGCCGAAGACCAGGTGGCGGCTCATGGGCGGTGTGGGCAGGCCCATCTCCGCCCTGCGCTGGGCCATCTGGTTGCGGGTGACGAGCGTCCTGACCTCGTGCTTGACCCCGGCCAGGCCCACCAGCGCGTCCAGCTCCAGCAGCGGGCCGACCTTTTCGACGTCCTCGCCCCCCTCCTCGGAGACGGGGACCTCCGGCATCGGGACGGGAGCACCCGCCTCGGCGCCGAACGCGTCGGGGGCCCCGTTGCCGTGGCTGAGCAGCTCGTCGGTGCGCACCCTCTCACTGGCCACGGTCTGGCGCAGTCCGGATCGGCCGTTGGAGCGCACCGAGCAGTCCTCCACCGCCACGTCCTCGGCGGAGTGCACCAGGATGCCGTCGGCCCCGTTGCCGAACACCTCGCACCGCCGCAGCGTGGCGCTCGCCCTCGCCGCCACCAGCACGCCGTTGCGGCGGCCGTTGTACACGCGTGTGCGCAGCACCGTCGCCCAGCCCCCGGCCCGCACGGCGATACCGTCGCCCGTGCACTCCGAGACGTCGCAGTCACGCACGTCCGCGGACCCGCCCGAGCCGACCGCGATGCCGGCGTCGCGGCTCCCGGCGATCCGCACGCCGGTCAGCAGCGGACGCGCCCCCTCGTCCACGGACACGGCGCTCTTGCCGCTGCGGTTCAGCGTCACGTCCTCCAGGCGTCCGCGTCCGCCCCTGCCGAACACCACGCCCTGCCCCCGGGTGTCGTTGATCGCCGTCCCGCGCAGGAAGGGGGCGCACTCCTCGACCACCACACCGGGACCGGCGGTGTCGCTGATCAGTCCGCGGTCGAACTCCACGGCGCTGTCGCCGCCCAGGTTCAGTCCCTGGCCGCCGCGCACGACCAGGCCGAGGAAGGCGGTGGAGGCGCGTTCCCCGGCGTACACGGCGTCGCCGCCCGACTCCGCAACCTCGCAGTCGGTGAAGGTGCCGCGCGCACGTCCCGTCAGGTGGACGGCCACGTCCTTGGAACGCACCACGCGCACCCGCGCCACCTGCGGGTCGGACCCGTTGTGCACGACGACACCGCGCCCGCCCACGTCCTCGAACACGCAGTCCTCCACGACCGGACGGGAACGGCTGGACACCGACAGCCCGTCGCCCTCGGTGCCGTGTACGCGCACGCCCGACAGCGAGGTGGCCGCACCCTCCTCCAGGGCCACCGCGGGCTTCCTGGTCCCCGAGATCTCGCAGTCCCGGACCGTGCCCCCGGCCTGTCCGCTGGCGAACACGCCGTTGCCCCCGGCGTCCCGCAGGACGCAGGAGCGGAGCGTGGGACGCGCCTGTTCGCCGATCACCACGGCGCTGGTCTCGACCTCCTCGACCACGCAGTCCTCGATGACGCTCGGCCCCGAGGAGGTGATCACCACGCCCGCCCCCGCGGAGCAGGTGACGCGGCTGTCGCGCATGGCGAGCGCGCCGCCGCCCCGCACCGACACCGCGGTCCAGGACGCCCCCTCCACCTCGCAGTCGGCCATCTCCAACTGCCCGACGGGGATGTCCACGGCCGGGTAGTCGGCGTGGCGTCCACGCAGGACCAGGCCGGAGAGCTTGACCGCCTCGGCGGCCGAGACCACGGCGCTGCCGGTGCCGGTGGTGATCTCCACGCTGCCGAGGCCGTCGCGGGCCATCAGGGTGACCACGTCGCGCAGTACGAGGCTCTCCTCGTAGCGGCCGGGGGCGATGGTGATGAGGGCGCCGCTGCCGGCGGCCTCGACCGCCTCGGTGATCGTCGCGTGCCCGTCCTGCGCGTCGGCGTCGACGGTGAGGAGCTGCCTGGTCATCGGTGTCTTCCTAAGTCGGGGGAGGAGCGGCGGCGGGGCGGCGCGGGACCGCCCCGCCGGTGGTGGTCAGGAACAGGACGCGCGCACGGCCGAGGCGGCCACGTGCGCGCTGGTGTGCTCCCGGTCCGCGAGGGCGTCGGCCCCCGCGTTGGTGAGTTGGACGGTGAACTCCTCCGTGGGGGAGGTGAACCCGGTCACCTGGACCCAGCCGCCCCGGATCCGTGCCTGGTCGAACCCGAAGACCGCCACGGCCGACCCCTCGGCCGCGGGGCCGGAGAAGAGCTGGTAGCGGGCCTCGCCGGGGGAGACCCACAGCGGGCTCTCGTCGTCGGGCACGTGGACGTAGAGCTCGCACACGACTCCCGCCTCCCCTGGGGTGAACGTCCACGCGGCGTACTGGCCGTCGCCCCGCTCCGGGTCGCCCGAGACGGGAAGGGCCTCGTAACCGCCGTCGCAGCCCTCCTGCGCGTATCCGCCGGGCCGGGTGGCCCAGCTGGAGGTGCCCTCCGCGCTGTCCCAGCGCCCCGCGTTCGTGTAGGAGGCGCCGGGGGAGGCCTGGCAACCGGGTCCCGCGACGGCGAGGAAGGGCTCGGCCTCGGAGGCCCCCGTCGTCGCGACCGCGTCCTCCAGGACGGAGCCGCCTCCCTCGGAGGGGGGCTGCGGGTCCGCCCCGTGCTGGCCCTCGGCCATCCGGGGCTCGGCGGCCTGTCCTTCGGAGGAGGTGCCCGGGACGCCCTCGGCGCCCGTGTCGGCCGCACCGCCGGAGCCGTCCCCCGCGGTGTCGGCCGGAGCGGTGTCCTGCTCCTGGGCCGCCGTGTCGCCGCCCTCCCGGTTCGCTCCGGTCCCCTCCTCGCCGCCGCCCCCCGATCCGGCGGCCTCGGCGTCCGCGGCGGGCGCGTTCGCGCCGTTCCCGTCCGCCGACGCCTCGGCGGCGGTTCCGTCCCCGCCGGAGGGCACGTCGGCTTCACCGCCTCCGTCCCCGGCAGCGGCCCCGTCCTCGGCGCCGTCGGCGGGGGTTCCCTCCCCGATGCCCTCTCCGGACACCGCGGCCTCGGCACCGGACTCCTCGGCTGTGGACTCGCCCGCGGGCGCCGACGCCTCCTCGGACCCCTCCCGCACGGCGGGGGCGGCCTCCACCGGGTCCTCCCCGCCCGTACCGCCCGTGACGCCGGTGCCCGGGTCGGGCATCGTCGGGGCCGTGGACCCGTCCCCGACCACCTCGGGGATGTAGCCGGTCTCCTGGGGCGCGGAGCCCTGCTGGGGCGCGGTGCCCGCGTCCGCCTGTGCCGCGGCGCCCCCGGACCCACCGCCGCCAGAGCCGTCCGCCTCGGCGGTGCCGGGAGCCTGGCCGCCGGCACCGCCCGCACCCGAGGCGAGCGGGGTCGACTCCAGGGTCACCCCGGGCACCCCCGCCGTCATGGCGAAGGGTGCGGCGACCATCAGCAGGCCCGCGATGGCGGCGCCCGCCAGGACGGGCCTGCCCGGGCGGTCCAGGGCCTCCTCCCGGCCCCGCGTCGCGGAGGGCTCGCTCAGGGCACCCGTGATCCGGGGAACGGCCGTGGCCTCCTGTGCTCCCTCGGCGGTCCCGGCAGGGGGAGCGGGCGGGTCGTGTACCGGAGAGCCCGCGGGTTCGCCGGAGGCGGCGCCGCCCACTCCGCCGGAGAGCACCGACCGGAACTCGGCCGCCGGTGCGGGGCGGTCGTCGGCCGTGCCGCGCGCCTGCGCGTTCTCAGACATCGGGACTCCTTCTCGGGAGGGCCGGACGGCCGCGGGAGCGGCCGTCCGAAGAGGTGGGGGCGGGGATCACCGGCGTCCTCCGCCGGGACGGGACCCGTTCGCCGGGTCGATGCCCGAGGCGATGTCCTCGTTCACGCCCTCCGCGCGTCCGTAGTTCCCGCCCATCTGCACGGTGTGGTCCGCCAGGTCCTTCTGGGCGGTGACCAGGAAGTCGATGTACTCGCTGATGGAGGTCCTGAGGACCCCCAGGGACTTGTCCATGTCGTTGGCGAACTCGTCGCCGCTGCCCCAGATGTCGCCCAGGGAGGCCAGCTCGTTGTCCAGCCACTGCCGGAGTTCGTAGGTGTACTCGGCGGTGTCGTGGATCTTCCAGCCGTCCCTGGCCAGGCCCTCGGGGTCGGCGAAGAGGCCGCCGTCGCCGTCCGTCATGGTCGTCTCCTGCTCCTCGGCCGTGGGTGTCGTGGGGGTGCCTACTGCCCCGGGTCGTCGGAGGGGATGCCCAACCGGTCGAGCAGCTTGAGCGGGTCGAGGTCGCCGTTCATGACCTCCTCCGCGCCGGCCACCTCGGGGAGGAAGGGGCCGTAGGCCTCCGCGACGCGCTCGGCCATCCGGCTCCGTGCCTTGTTGACCACCTCCGTGATGGCGGCGGCCAGCTCGGTGGGGGCCATGTCCCGGTAGGCCTGGGTGTGGAACTTCAGCTCAACCAGTTCCCCCGTCGCGTCCACCTTCGCGCCCACCAGCCTGTTCTTGGCCACGACCTCTTCGGTTGCCGACTCCAGGCTTGCGCTTGCGTCCGCCAGCCGGCCCATCGTCCTGTGAAGCTGTGCCAGTTCCTCTTCCATCTGACGCTGCATCGGCGAACTCATGCCGGGGTGTTCCCTTCTTGTTCTGACCGGGCACGGGACGTCCCAGCGCGGATCTTTGCCCGTCGGCCGCGGTGCCCCAGACCTTCTCGTCCTCGGAGAGCCAGGTGGAGCGCTGCCGGTCGCGGTTGTTGTCCCCCGCGCCGCCGCCCGTACCGCCCCCCATACCGCCCATCATGGGCGGCATCATCGGCATGCCGCCCATGCCGCCCGCCCCGGAGCCTGTTCCGGGTTGGCCGCCCAGGTTCCCCACACCGCCGAGCCCGCTGGCGCCGCCCGGGGCGCCCTGTCCGGCGGGGGCGCCGTTGGGGTCGCCCGCCTGGTACTGGGTGCCGTCAGGGGCGGTGAAGAGCGAGGAGCGGTCGGAACTGCCCGGAGCGCCGCCGAGGCCGTCGCTGGAGTGGGGACCGGGACCGGGACTGAGGCCGCCGTAGTTGAGTCCCACGTCCTCGGGTGACTGCAACGGCGGCAGCGTGTCGGGGATCGGCCCGTCCGGGACGTCGAAGTCGCCCGTCACCGGTGCGCCGGTCTCGGGGTCGATCGGGTAGGGCTGGCCGGTGATCGGGTCGATGACGTAGGGCTCACCGGTGACCGGGTTGATCGGGACCTCGGTGTCCGGTCCGAAGCCGGGGCCGTTGAGGCCCAGGTCCGGTGGTGGCAGTGGTGGCTGCGACCCGTGTCCGTAGTCGGTCGGCAGCCCGGTCTGCGGGTCTATGCCGACCGGTTGTCCGGTGACGGGGTCGATGGGCAGGACCTGGCCGGTGGTGGGGTCGTAGTTGATCGGCAGCCCGGTTTCGGGGTTGAAGGGCAGTCCGGTTTGGGGGTCGGTGGGGTAGGGCTCACCGGTGACCGGGTTGATCGGGACCTCGGTGTCCGGTCCGAAGCCGGGGCCGTTGAGGCCCAGGTCCGGTGGTGGCAGTGGTGGCTGCGACCCGTGTCCGTAGTCGGTCGGCAGCCCGGTCTGCGGGTCTATGCCGACCGGTTGTCCGGTGACGGGGTCGATGGGCAGGACCTGGCCGGTGGTGGGGTCGTAGTTGATCGGCAGCCCGGTTTCGGGGTTGAAGGGCAGTCCGGTTTGGGGGTCGGTGGGGAAGGGCTCACCGGTGACCGGGTTGATCGGGACCTCGGTGTCCGGTCCGAAGCCGGGGCCGTTGAGGCCCAGGTCCGGTGGTGGCAGTGGTGGCTGCGACCCGTGTCCGTAGTCGGTCGGCAGCCCGGTCTGCGGGTCTATGCCGACCGGTTGTCCGGTGACGGGGTCGATGGGCAGGACCTGGCCGGTGGTGGGGTCGTAGTTGATCGGCAGCCCGGTTTCGGGGTTGAAGGGCAGTCCGGTTTGGGGGTCGGTGGGGAAGGGCTGACCGGTTTCGGGGTTGATGGGGAGGCCCGTCGCCGGGTCGCGCTCCAGGAGGCTGCCGGTTTCTCCGCCGGGGATGGGTTGTCCGGTGACGGGGTCGATGGGCAGGACCTGGCCGGTGGTGGGGTCGTAGTTGATCGGCAGCCCGGTTTCGGGGTTGAAGGGCAGTCCGGTTTCGGGGTCGGTGGGGAAGGGCTGACCGGTTTCGGGGTTGATGGGGAGACCCGTCGCCGGGTCGCGCTCCAGTGAACCGTTGTAGCCTCCCGGGCCGCCACGACCGCTTCCCGGTCCGTTGAGGCCGAGGTTGGGCGGGGGCGGCGGTGGCATGAGGGGGCCGTTCATGCCGGGGCCGGGGCCGCTGTTGGTGCCCTGGTCGAAGCCGGGTCCGTTGAGGCCGAGGTTGGGCGGGGGCGGCGGTGGCATGAGGGGGCTGTTCATGCCGGGGCCGGGGCCGCTGTTGGTGCCCTGGTCGAAGCCGGGTCCGTTGAGGCCGAGGTTGGGCGGGGCCGGGGGAGGCGTGAGGGGGTCGTTCATGCCGGGGCCGGGGCCGCCGACGACTTCGGGGCCTCCGTTGCCCGTGGGCCCGTTGAGACCCAGATCCGGCGTAGGTGGTGGTCCGCCGAGCCCCTCGGGGTCTTCGTTGCCCGTGGGTCCGTTGAGACCGAGGTTCGGTGGGGGAGGCGGGGGCGTCAGGACCTCGTTGAGGTCGGGCCCTCCGTCGCCGAGGCCGTCACCGGTTCCGGGGCCGTTGTATCCCAGGTGCGGCGGCGGTGGTGGCGGCGGTGGTGGCGGCGGGGGGAATTCGAAGTTCTCGAAGGGGTTGTCGAACTGGAAGTCGTCGAAGGGATTGTCGAATTCGATGTCGTCGAAGGGGTTGTCGATCTCGAAGTCGCCGAAGGGGTTGTTGCTGGGGCCGTTGTTCCCCACGCTGCCGGGGGTCTCCGTCGGAAGCGGCCGGGGAGGGCGGATGGACTGGAGCGCCGTGTGGATATCGGAGTAATCCTTGGCCATCTGCGTGTGCAGCGTGTTCGCCGCCTCGTAGACGGCCTTGTAGTGGTCCCGGAACATCTTGTAGAGGGTGTTGTTGACGTTGCTGTCGGTGATGTCGTCGCCGACGATGCCGCGCACTTCCCCCTGGGAGTTCCCGTCTTCACCGGTTCCGGCTGCAACGATCCGGATGTCGAACTGATCGCGTTCTTCGACGAACCTCTCCGACCCCGCGGCGGTGTTGAAATACCACTTGTCGAGTACGTCCTTGATGGTGCCACCGTACGTGTTGATGGCATTATTGACGCTTTGGGAGAGTTTATACGTGTTGGTCTTCAGATCCGGCCTGATCTTTTCCAACTCCTTTTTGAAGTCGGGGATCTTGTCGTGGATCTGGGTCAGACGGTACGCGAGGTCCTTGAGGCGGTACTGGTACGCAGACGCGGCCGAACCCGTCATGGGCCCGTCCGGGGTGTCGATCTCCTTCCACAGTTTGTTCAGGCTGCCGCCCTCATCCCCTCCGATGTAGGGGGTCAGTGCCTTGTGGAGGTTGTCCAGGTTGTCGACGGTCTCCTGGAGCCGTGTGAGGTTCCAGTGATCGGACACCAACCTGTTCGTCTCGTAGTCGGCCATGGTCGCCAGGTTGAGCAACTGCTGGCGGAACTTGTTCTGCTGACTGTTCTCGTCGGTCCACAACTGGTCCTGCATGTCGTAGCCGGCGTAGTCGATGCCGTAGGTCTGGTAGGAGTAGGAATAACCCCCATAGCCGGACATGTATGCGGTGTAGTAGTCCTTGTAACTCCACCAGCGATCCGTGTCGCCCCACTCGAAGCCGACGAAGGGCTTGGTGTCCTCGTGGAAATGGTAACGGCCGCCGTCGACCCACCGAGGTTCGGTCACCTTGCTGACGGGTTCCATGGGGCCGTAGTCTTCTCCGCCGTTGTTGGCGAAGATGTTCATGATCTCATGTAGCTGTTTTTCAGGAACTTCTTCGGGCATACTGACCTCCTCCGGTGTATCGAGCTTCAGGCTTGGGAATCGCTGGACTCGCTGCTTTCCTCGTCCTCGTCCTCGTTGTCGCCGTTGCCGTAACCGTTGCCATAACCGCCCGAGCTGGACGTGCCGCCCGTGCCCGAGCCGATCAGGTTGTGGATCTCCTGGGCCGTGAGGCTTTGCTCGTCCTCGAGGTCGACGAAGGTGATGAGGTTCTCCGAGAGCCTGTCCTCGATCTCGGTCAGCTCCAGTTGCAGGTCACTGAGGAACTGGTGGATGTTGCCCATCGAGGTGTCGATCTTCCCCGCGAGCCTTCCGGCTATCGGAAGCCCCTCGGGATTGCCGAGCCGGTGGTACCCGCCCCCCTCGCCGCCGCCGATTCCCTCGTACACGGAGAACGCTGTGAGTTGGGTGTCGACCGCCTCGCGCAGGGGCGTCACGATCTTCTCGCGGAAATCCCTGATCCTGTCGAGATCGATCTTGGTGCCCTCACCACCTTTGCCGTCCCCGTCCTGCCCGTTGCCGTTCCCGCTGTCCTCGCCCTGACCGTCGCCGTTGCCTCCGTCTTCTTCGTTCTCCTCTTCGTTCTCCTCTTCCTCCTCCTCGCCTTCCTCCTCTTCCTCGCCTTCTTCCTCGTCCTCCTCGGTTTCTTCTTCCTCTTCCTCCTCGTCTCCGTCCTCCTCGGTTTCCTCCTCTTCCTCTTCGTCCTCGCTGTTGCCTTGAGCCTCGGTCCGGCCTCTGCTCGGTCCCTCGCCCTCTGAGGTATCCGTTTCGGAACCGTCGTCGGGAGCGCCGGAGAAGGCCACCGCGGGCCGGGTGTTCGCTTCGGTCGCTTCGAGATCCGGCGTCTCTCCGCCCGGGATGTCGCCCGGTTCCTCGACGTTGTCGCCGGTCGGTTCGGTGCTGAGCCCGTCCGATCCCGCTTCGATGCGTTCGCCGGGGGTGTCACCCGGTTGCTCGACGCCCGGTTCTACGAGTTCGGTCGGTTCGGGGGTTGGCGTTTCTCCGCCCGGGGCGTCGCCTGGTTCTTCGTTGGTGTCGGGGGTGGAGCCGGTGTGGGTTTCGTCCGAGGGCGTTTCGGTGGGCTCGCCGGGGGCGTCGCCCGGTTCCTGGACGGGAGGCTCGGTCACCTGGCCCGGTTCCCCAGACACCTGCTCATCGTCGGGGGCGTTCTGCTCCTCGTCGGAGGTGCCCTGCTCCTCCTGAGGAGCGCCTCCCCCCACCGGAGGCGGGGTGGTGCCCACAGGAACGCCGGGTGTCCCGCCACCGACCGGGCCGGGTGTCCCGCCACCGATCGGATCGGGTGCGCCGGGGCGGTCGGGGTGCTGGTTCTCCCCGTGGTCGGAGGAGTCCTCCCCGCTCGTTTCGCCCGGATGCTCGGACCTGTCGTCACCGTGGCCGGTGTGCTCGTGGTCGGGCTTGCCGGGCCGGTACTCCTCTTCGTGGTCGGGGGAGTCCTCACCACCGGGTGTGCTCCCGCCCTCGGCGTCACCGCCGCCGGGCCTGTCGCCTCCGACCTGCTCCTCGCCGCCGTCCTGGCCGTCCTGGCCCGGCTTCTCCTCGTCGCCGTCCTCGTCGCCCTCGTCCTTCTCGGAGACGGTGATCAGGCCGGTCTCGGGATCGACCTCCACGTTCCCGTCGCCGGGGTCGAGGGAGACCTCGCCGGTCTCGGGGTCCAGGGTGAGCCGCAGGTCGCCGATCTCGATCGTGGTGGGGAGGACCTCGTCGCCGTCGCCCGGGCCGGTCGTCTCGATTCCGACGGTGCCCTCGGCCGGATCGATGGTCAGGCTCAGGTGCCCGGCCTCGACCGTGACCGGCGCCGCCTCGGGGTCGAGGGGCACGTCCCTGTCACCGGGTTCGATGCTGATCGTGCCGGTGTCCGCGTCCAGGACGAACCTGAGCCCACCCGCCTCGACGGTGGTGACGCCCGTGTCGGGGTCGAGGGTCACGACCGGTGCCCCGTCGATCTCGGAGGCGGTCTCGCCGAAGGCGGGGTCGTCGGCGTCGGCGGAGATGAGCTCCATACCGGAGACCGGTTCCATGGCCTCGGTGAGCTGGGGGGTCAGCGGCTCCAACAGCTCCCCGGGCTCGACCGCCGTGGTCTCCAACGGCTCCGCGAGCACGGCGGGCTCCGCCGGCACGGTCTCGGGGAGCCTCGTCTCGCCTTCGAGGAGGGCCGTCTCCTCGAAGGCCGCCCCGGCTGGGACGTTCTGCTGTTCGAGGAGCATGGCCGGCTCCCCCAGCATCTGTGGTTCGAGGAGCGTGGTCGGCTCCCCCTGGACCGCCGGGTCGGGTGTTTCGCCCCGGTGGACCTCCTGGCCGGAGATGTCCCCGAACTCGGGGGAGGCCACCGCGACGGTGTGCCGTGCCTCGCCGTCGAACAGGAGCGAGGAGGCGCTGTCCCCGTCCCGCTGCGCGCCGAGGAGCATGACACCGTCGTCGCCGACGGTCACCTCGGAGCCGCCCGGGTCGAGTACCGCCTCCTGGGTGGCGGTGTCCACCTCGACCGAGGAGGCTCCGTTCCGGAGAAGGAGCAGTCCGCTGGTCAGGTCCACACTGACCGGCGCGGACTCCGACCGGTTCGTGTTGGCGCCCTGCCCCTGGAGGGCGGTGCCCTCCTCGGGGGCGGTCGGGTCGGGCTCCTCTCCGGAGAGGGCAGCACGGAAGTCGAAGAGGGGGGGCTCCACGTCAGGACCTCCTCACCGCCCGCAGGGCGGTCGTTCGTCTGGATTGTCGGGGGCGGGGCGGGCGCGCCGAGGGGAGCGGTGGGTCGCGCCCGCCCCTGGGGGAGGCGGACTACAGCAGGGCCTGCCAGTTCATGGCCTCGCGACCGTCGGTGGAGGCGTAGTTGTTGCGGATCTCGTTCAGAGCCGCCTCGGCCTTGCCCAGCAGGAGCTGCATGTCGACGACGTTGGCCCGCCAGGACGCGACCTTGCGGTCGTACTCCGCGGCCATGGCACCGTCGAGGTCTGCCTTGACCACCTGCATCTGGGAGTCGAGCGACTCGATCTGGTCCTGCACGGCCTTCGTCTGGGTGCGCAGCTCGTCGGTGGCCTCGTCGACGTAGGCGTAGCTGACGTCGAAACCGTTGATGGTCATGTTCTCGCCTTCCGGAGGGGGCTTGTGCTGGTGGGGGCGGCTGTCCGGCCTCAGCCGGGCTGGTTCGGGTTCAGCTCGCTCATCCACCGCGAACCGGTGATGACGGCCGCGTCCTCGGTGGCGTGCATGGCGTGGACGGTGCCGCCGAAGGTGCCGATCATCCGGTTCATGTCGTTGGTGATGAGCCGCAGCTCGTCCAGCCAGCCGACGACCGCCTCGCTGTACTTGTTGGAGGCCGCGCCCTGCCAGGACATGCGCAGCCTGTCGCGCGTGCTGTCCACGTTGGTGTAGATGGTGTCGCAGTTGCCGTGGGCCTCGGTCATCGCGTCCTGGGCGATGCGCTCGGCCTCGTCTGTGGTCCTTGTCCTCTGGTTCACGGGGTCTCCTCGGTTCGTTCCATCAGGGGCAGCCGGCGTCCTCGGCGGTGTTCGGGGGCGCCAGGGGGAGGGCGGCCGCCTCCGGGTCGAGCACCGGCCCGGAGGGCAGCAGCCGCAGGAGGGAGGTCGGGACCGGAACGGCCTGGCCGGTCTGGTAGCCGAGAGCGGTCAGGGCGGCGTCGTCGAGCACCGGGTACTTGGCCGGGCTGTCGGTGACGAGGTAGCGGGTGGTGGAGGCTCCTCCACCGCCCACGGGCCGGGCCGCGGCGAGGGCTCCCCGGCCGGAGGCGATGCCGACCAGGTCGGGGGTCGGGCATCCCGGAGCGATTCCGGGCTGCTCCTGCACCGGCCACGCCTCCACCCCGGCGGGGTCGTCCATGGTCAGCGACAGCGAGCCGTCGGGGGCCAGTCGCAGGCACGGAACGCTCGAACCGGCTCCGACCAGGGTCGGAGGGGACGCCGGGTGCCGGTCCTCCCGCGGGCCGGAGCCCTCGGCCAGCCGGGCGTGCGCCTCGCCCGCGGGGATCGGCAGCGCCTCGGCGGGGCTGTCGGGGTAGGCGGCGCCGGAGACGTCGGGGTCGGCCAGCAGCAGCAGCGCCTGCGTCGTGGTGAGCGGCACCAGGCCGTCCCTGGTGAGCAGGTAGTGCTGGACGTCCTGCTCGGCGGCGGACACCGCGAACACCTGTCCCACGCGCCGGGGCTCGCCCGCCGACGCGCCCGCGTCCTCACCGGCGCCCGGGACCTCCGGCGCGGTCAGGTCCGGGCCCGTGGGCACGGTGTTGAGGAACGCGGAGGTGACGGGCAGGGCGTCGCTGGTCCCGTAGCCGAGGGCCTGGACCGCGCCGCCCTCCTCGTCCAGGCGCAGGCGGGTGCCGTTCCACAGCAGGTGCGGGGCGCCGTCCGGCCCGGAGACCAGGACCGCCTGCTCCGCGGAGGGTGAGACGGGCGCGGGGGCGTCGCCGACCACCAGGGCCGTGCGGCCGCGCTCCCCCTCCTCGTCCTCGGGCAGCAGCGCGCACACCCGCCAGACCGACTCCTCCAGTCCCGCTTCCGTGGGCAGGGCGTCGGGCGCGCCGGCGATGCCCACGGGACCGCCCACGGGAACGCCCTCCAGGGACCTGGCCGAGACCAGGCTCACGGCGGCGTCGGCGCCCTGGACCAGGCGGGCCGAGGCGCTGTTGTCCACGGGGCGCAGCACCCCGGAGGAGTAGAGGTAGGAGGCCCCGGTGTCGCGGTCCACGATCAGCCGCCCCTCCTGGCGCCAACTGGTCGCGCCCCCGGGGAAGATGAGGCCGAACACGAGGAAGCCGACGCACAGCACCGCGGCGATCGCGATGCCGATGTAGGTGCCGGTGCGGGTGCGGCGCATGGGGGCGTCGACCGCGTCGGGGTCGCCCTCCAGCATGGCCGTGCCCAGTCGGCCCACGGTGAAGTTGTGGGCCATCACCCTGTCGCGACGTGACTGCATGTCAGCCGCCGATTCCGCGCAGGAGCGAGAACACGCCGAAACCGGCCAGGACCAGGGGCACGACGGCCACCGTCAGCAGCGACTGGATGATCTCGGCGGCCCGGCCCCAGTGGGGCAGGGGGCGTGTTCCCGGCAGGTTCCACGACACCACCGCCAGGATCGCGGAGGCGGCGAACAGGCCCACCATCGCCAGCGTTCGGGGCATGGGCTCGGCCGTCCACACCAGGGTCAGCACCAGCGCCGTCAGTCCGATCCAGGGCGGTGCGACCACGAACGACCGCTGCCAGGCCCCGGCCAGCCCGCGTGACTGGAGCAGCATCACCAGCGACACCACCACGCACAGCGTGGCCGGCACCCACCCGGAGGAGGCGGCGAGCACGACCAGGCAGGCCGCCAGGACGGCGCCGGTGGACGCGTACAGGGCGGTCTGGAACCGGTCGGCCAGCGCGGCGCGGTCCAGGACCCCGCGCGCCGGATAGGGCTCGATGCCCTCCTGGAGCTGATCGGGGTTGGAGGGCAGCGGCGGCAGTTTCAGGCCGGAGAGGCGGAAGGCGAGCTGGGGGGCGAACGTGCCCAGGAGCAGCGCGATGAGAGCCACCATCCCCGCCACGGCCGGGGCCACGGCGCCGGGGACGAACATCAGGGCCAGCGCGCCCAGCGCGCACAGCACCTCGGCGGTGAACAGCCCGACGAAGAAGGGCACGGAGCCCGCCACCACCGCGAGTCCGAGCACGCTGGCCCCCGCCGCGGTCACGGCGCCCGTGAGCACGCGCGCTCCGGTCAGGACGGTTCCGGGGTCGCCGGAGGGCACGGACGCCCCGGCCACCGCCATGTACAGGGTGGCCGCCGCGGCCAGGCCGGTGGCGGCGGTCAGGTCGCCCATGGCGCGCGAGGCCGCCCAGGCCGACAGCAGCATGAGGATCGCCGAGCACGCGGCGGACACCGCGGTCAGGAGTCCGGTGCCGCCGCTGACCAGGACGGCCAGACCAGTGAACAGCACGACCAGGCCCAGCGCCTGGAGCAGGACGCGCGTGGACTCGGGGCGCCACCTGTCGGAGCGCTCGCCCATGCCGGTCGCGACGCCGTCGGTCAGGTCGTCGAAGTGCACCGGCGGCAGCTGGTCGCGGCGGGGGCGCAGGTAGAGGGTCTCGCCGTGGCAGAGCCCCAGGGAGCGGAGGGTCTCGTCCTCCTCCAGGGGTTCGTCGCCCAGTTGCTGGAGGACCCATCCGTCGTGCTCCAGGCCGCTCTCGTCCAGGTCCTCGCCGTTGTCGCCCTCGGCGTAGAGCACGAGGGTGGGAAGGATCTCGGAGAGGGGGACCTCGGTGGGCGCCGCGATCTCGAAGGAGCGCCCGGGGGCGCGGATCAGCAGTCGGCACAGGTCCGGGGAGGCGACATCGTTCATCCGGTGGGGCCCATCATGAGGCGGGGTCGTGACAGGAGCGGAAGTGACGGTAACACTCCGACGGCCCATTTTGGAGGTGTGTTGTTTTAAATTTTGATGTCTGTCACTTTGATTGGCAATAGTAGTGTTCTGCTTCCGGCGTCCGGGTCTGGATACCGGTTACGGTCCCGGTTCCGGACCGCTCCCCGTTGTTACCTGCAAGGGAGGACCCCGCCCCGTGAGTACGATCCTCGTCCGCCGTCCTCCACGGCGTCCCGGGCCGGACCTGCCCTCAGGCGAGGTCAGCCTCCAGGAGCCCCCGGAGCTGCCCGAGGCGCAGGCCAACGTTTCGGCGGTGTTCACCTACCTGCCGATGGCCATGACCTCGATGGCGATGGTCCTGCTGTTCATCCGTCCCGGAGCGACGGGAGGGGGCGGCAGCTCCGTCATGCCCTACCTGGCGGGCGGGATGATGCTCGTGGGCGCCGTGGTCATGCTCGGCGGCCAGTACCTGCGCACCATGCTGGAACGCCGCCGCCAGCTCAACGACGACCGCCGCGACTACCTGCGCTACCTCAAGCAGATGCGCACCCGCCTGCGGGGAGTGGTCACCGAGCAGCGCGACGCGATGCTGTGGCGGGCGCCCCACCCGGACGCCCTGTGGTCGATCGTGCGCACCTCCCGGCTGTGGGAGCGGCGGGGCACGGACGACGACTTCGCCGAGGCGCGCATGGCCGTGGGCGAGCAGGCACTGTCCATGGCCATCTCCCCGGTCTCCTCCAAGCCGGTGGAGGACCTCGAACCCCTCAGCGCCCACGCGCTGCGCCGCTTCATCCGCGCCTACGGAACCGTCGAGGACCAGCCGGTCCAGATCTACCTGCGCGGATACTCCCGCATCACCATGCGCGGCGACCTGGACGCCGGCCGCGGCCTCGTCCGCGCCCTCCTCGGCCAGCTCACCGTCTTCCACGCCCACGACGAGCTGCGCGTCGCCGTGTGCGCCTCCGCCGAGTCCCTGCCCCTGTGGTCGTGGGCCAAGTGGCTGCCCCACAGCCAGCACCCCACCGCACGCGACGGCGCGGGCCAGGCACGGCTGCTGTGCACGGACGCGATGGAGCTCGAACAGCTCGTCGCGGACCTGGCCGACCGCCCCCGCTTCGACCCCGCCGCCGCCCCCAGCCGCGAGGAGCCCTTCACCGTCATCGTCGTGGACGGCGGGCGCGTCCCCCCCGGGTCGCGCATGCTGGGCGGGGGCTACCGCAACGCCGTCGTCATCGACGTCGCCGACCCGATGCCCCCCGAGGACGACCCCTACACCCTGGCCCTGCGGGTGGAGTCCGAGCGCCTGGTGATGCTCTCGCGCGACCACAGCGGCCGCGACACCGAGGAGGTGCTGGGCCGGCCCGACTCCCTGAGCCTGCCCCGCGCCACCTCCCTGGCCCGCCTGCTCTCGCCCTACCGGATCGGCATGGTCGCCGAGGTCACCGAGCCGCTCACCACCGACTTCGAGCTGACCACGCTCCTGGGCATCCCCGACCTGCACCGGCACGACTCCGAGCGCATGTGGAGCGAGCTGCACGAGAAGGACCGGTTGCGCGTGCCCATCGGCATGAACGCTGACGGAGCGCCGCTGGAGCTGGACCTCAAGGAATCGGCGCTGGGCGGCATGGGCCCGCACGGCATGCTCATCGGCGCCACCGGCTCGGGCAAGAGCGAACTGCTGCGCACCCTGGTGCTCGGCCTGGCCCTGACCCACTCCTCCGAGACCCTCAACTTCGTGCTCGTCGACTTCAAGGGCGGCGCCACCTTCATCGGCCTCGACAAGCTGCGGCACACCTCCGCTCTCATCACCAACCTGGCGGACGAGGCCATCCTGGTGGACCGCATGCAGGACGCCCTGCACGGCGAGCTGGTCCGCCGCCAGGAACAGTTGCGGGCCGCGGGCAACTTCAGTTCGGCCCTGGAGTACGAGAGGGCCCGCGAGACCAACCCGGACATGGAGCCGATGCCCACGCTGTTCGTGGTCGTCGACGAGTTCAGCGAGCTGCTCGCCGCCCACCGCGACTTCATGGACCTGTTCGTGATGATCGGGCGTCTGGGCCGCAGCCTCGGCGTCCACCTCCTGCTGGCCTCCCAGCGCCTGGACGAGGGCCGCATGCACCAGCTGGAGGGCCACCTGTCCTACCGGATCGCGCTGCGCACCTTCTCCGCCATCGAGAGCCGCGGCGTGCTCGGCGTCCCCGACGCCCACCAGCTCCCCTCCTCCCCGGGCAACGGCTACCTCAAGACCGACACCGAGACCCTCACCCGCTTCAAGGCCGCCTACGTCTCCGGTCCCTACCGCGTCAAGCGCCGTGCCGCCCGCAGGAACACGGTCGGCGGCGAGGTGGTGCTCTTCACCGACACCCCCGTGGCCGCGAACGCCCCCGAACCCGAGCAGCCCGAGGCCCAGGAGGAGGAGAGCGGCGAGTCCCTCCTCGCGACGGCGCTGGCGCGGATGGACGGCCTCGGCCCGGCGGCCCGCGAGGTGTGGCTGCCCCCGCTGGAGGTGCCGCCGCTCGTGGACGGGCTGCTCGCCATGGTCGGCACCCGCCTGCCCGCGGGCGGTCTGGCCTGGCAGGGCAAGGGGACCACCCTGCGCGTGCCGCTGGGGATCATCGACCGTCCCTTCGAGCACAGGCGCCTGCCGCTGGTCGCCGACCTGGCCGGGGCCGGCGGGCACGTCGGCGTCGCCGGCGGTCCCCAGAGCGGCAAGAGCACCATGCTGGCCACGCTCATCCTCACCCTGGCGGTGTGCAACACCCCCGCACAGGTCCAGTTCTACGGGATCGACTGCGGCGGCGGCGTGCTGACCTCGCTCAAGGACCTGCCGCACGTGGGCAGCGTCGTCACGCGCACCGACGAGCGGCGCATCACCCGCACCGTCATGGAGATGAACGAGCTGCTCACCCGGCGCGAGACGTTCTTCGCCGAGCACGGCATCGACTCCATGGGCACCTACCGCAGGCGCCGCGCCGCCGGGGAGTTCGCCGACGAGCCCTACGGCGACGTCTTCTTCGTCATCGACGGCTGGGGCACCATCCGCCAGGACTACGCGGACCTGGTCGGGCCCATCGTCCAACTCGTGCAGCGCGGCCTCAACTACGGGCTGCACATCGTGGTCGCCTCCCCGCGCTGGGCCGATTTCCACACCGGTATCCGAGACCTGATGGGCACCCGCTTCGAACTGAGGATGGGCGACCCCGTCGACTCCATGGTCCACATGCGCGCGGCGCAGACCGTGCCCCGCGTGCCCGGACGCGGCATCACCGACACCAAGCACCACCTCCTCACCGGCCTGCCCCGCGCCGACGGCAACGCCGACTCGGTCTCGCTGTCCGCGGGCATGACCGAGCTCGTCGACCGCGTGCGCGCGGCCTGGACCGGACCGCCCGCCCCGCCGGTGCGCACCCTGCCCCCGCTGCTGCGCGCCAACGAGCTGCCCGGCTCCAAGCTCACCAAGGCGGGCGGCCTGAAGGTGCCCCTGGGTCTGGAGAGCCGTCGGATGCAGCCGTTCTGGCACGACTTCGGCGTCACACCGCACCTGCTCGTGGTCGGCGACACCGAGACCGGCAAGACGACCCTGCTGCGCCACATCACCAACGCGATCCGCAGCCACTACGGTCCGACCACCGGCCGGGTCGTCCTCGCCGACCAGCGCCGCCAGCTCTACGACGCCGTGCCCAAGGAGATGCAACTGGGCTACGCGGTGTCGGGCGAGAACGTCAAGGAGATGATGGCCGCGGCCGCGCAGGCCATGAAGGCGCGCCTGCCCGGACCCGACATCACCCCCGACCGCATCCGCAAACGCGACTGGTGGACCGGCCCCGAGCTGTTCATCGTCATCGACGACTTCGAGATGGTCTCCGGCAGCGGGCCCAACCCGCTGGCCCCGCTCCTGCCGATGCTCAGCCAGGGCGCGGAGATCGGCATGCACGTGGTGCTCGTGCACGCCGCGGGCGGTTTCAGCCGGGCCTCCTCCGACCCCGTCATCCGGTCGCTCATCGACTCCAACACGCCCAGCATCATGCTGTCCGCCCCGCCCTCCGAGGGCATGCTGTTCGGCAACATCCGGGCGCGGACGATGCCTCCGGGCCGCGCCCTGTGGATCTCACGCCGCGATCCGGTGGAGGTGCAGCTGGCCATCGCCGAGGGCGCCGAGGACTGAGCCCCGCGCGGGACGCGGAAAGGGGCCCGGGGCACACCGTGTGGTGCGCACCGGGCCCCTTCCGCGCGTCAGCGCACCGGTTCGCCGGGGGCGGCCGGACGCCAGCCGCGTGCGCGTCCGCGCTTGATCACCGCCCCGCCCAGGCCGCACAGCACGATGAGCAGGAGCGCGGCGGACACGACGGCCGCCGTGGGCGGCGCGTCCACCGAACCCTCGGGGGAGGGGCCGGGGACGAACCCCTCGCCCGCCACCCCGGCGGGGGCGCCGCCCGGGGTGACGGCCAACGCCGCCAGCGGGTCGACCCGGCCGTGCCCCGACAGCGGGTCCGCGTCCCCCCTCGGGGAGGCGTAGGCCGTGGTGGCCAGCCGCTCGCGCACCTGCTCGGCGCCCAGGTCCGGCTCCCGCGCCATGAGCAGGGCCGCGGCCCCCGCCACGAACGCCGCGGCCACGCCGTCGCCCGCGGTGGCCACGTGGCCGCCGCCCGGGCCGGTCCCCACCACCCGGTCTCCCGGCGCGGTCAGGTCCACGCGGGCCAGGTCGCCGCTGGGCAGGACCAGCGGTCCCCGGGCCACGGGCACGCCCTCCACGTCGTGCGCGGCCACGCTCAGCACCGCCGCGTGCTGGGCGGGGTGGCCCGGCATCGGCCCCCGCGACGTGGGGACCGTCGCCGGGGCCACGACCAGCGCGTCGGCCTCCTCGGCGGCGGCCACCGCGGACTCCAGGGCCGCGGACCCCTCCCACGAGCCCGTGCCCACCAGGACCACGCGGGCCCCGGAGTCCACCGCGCTCTCGATCCCGGCGGCGACCTCCTGCGAGGTGGCCATGCCGGTCCGGGGATCCCCCGTCGCCACGGCCGTCACCGACGCGCCCGGCGCCACCCCGAGCAGGCCGCTGCCCTCCACCCGGCGGGCGGCGACCACGCCGGCCAGCGACGTGCCGAACCCGAGGCAGTCGGTGGACCGCCCGCCCTCCACGGCGCCGGCCAGCGCGGGGACGCCGCCGTCCACCTCCGGGACCAGCAGCGCCACGCCCGCCCCCTCGCCGGTGCTCAGCTCGTGGGCCCGCGACAGGCCGAGGAAGTGGTGGGTCCAGGGGGTCTGCTCCACGACGTCCCCGCCGGCGGCCGCACACGGCTGGCTGTCGCCCTTGAAGGGGTGGACCTGCGTGAGTGAGACGGGGTCCCGGGGCGTCTCGGCCGCCGCCGGAGCCGCCGGGAGGGGTGCGAGGAGTCCCAGGGCCAGCGCCGCGGCGGCGGTGCGGCGGCGCCGGGACCGGGCCGTCCCCGGATCGGTGTGTGCGGTCACCTGCTGTGTGCTCCAGACTGTCCGGGGGTCCTCGGGGTGCTTCGCGTCCGGTGGGGCGACCCGGGCGGGGATACGTCCTCCCGCGCGGAGGTCGTGTGGGGGAGGGGCACGGGGAAAGCCCCGTTCCTGCGCCGGCCTCACCGCGGCGCGCCGTTTCCGGGGCCCGCTCACAGCCGTCCCGTCGGATCCCTTCCGCGCTGGACGGGACCGCGGCCGTCGCCGTGGGAGGAGCCGCTGTCTGTGCGGGCGGGGCCTCGGGTAGGAGGGCCGACTGCGGTAGCGTACTCGGTTTCCCGTGTACGTTCCATGAGCGTCCGGTGACCGGTTCGCGTCGTTTCCCGGTTCATCGCCGTCGGGACGCCGCTGGTGACCGCGTCGGTCACGGCCCGCACCACGTGCTTGCCCGGGTAACGATCACTCCGCTGATCTGGGTTTTTTGTGCTGGTTGGCCTTGAGGCGCGCTTTCTTCTGCCGATTCCCGCACGTGTTCATGTCACACCATCTGCGGGTGCGGCTCTGGCTGGTGTCGAAGAACGCGGCCTGGCAGGTCGGTGACGCGCACAAGGCCAGTCTTCCGTCTCGTTCGCCCGCGATGACGCTGATCGCGTCGGCGGCGATCACGCTGAGGGCGTCCTCCACGCGGGAAGCCGAGCTGAGCCGCCATCGCCGCTCACCCCCGGGCGTCAGGACCGCCGCGGCCCGGCCCTGGGCGCTGCGGTCGTTGATGACGTGGACGGCGGGGGCGGGGAGAGCCTGCTGCGACGCGGCCGCTGTCGCGGCGGCGTGGATCGACTCCCTCAGCTCCCGGGCGAGGTCGAGCTGGGCGGTGGTGCAGGAGTCCACGGCGAGGCCGTTCACCGCCAGCCAGTCGACGAGTCGGTGCGGCGTGGGGATGCGCTCCACGGCGTTGCCGCGCCGCTCCGTCAGGGTCGCCGTGAAGCTGGTCGCGAGCACGTTGCCGAGGCGGAAGTCAGGGAACTCGGCAGGCATGGAACCACCTTAGCAGGTTGCACTTTGGAGCGGAGGCCTGCTAGAACCGTCTAAGAAGGTTCTCGGTAGATCGTGACCGGTTCCACGACGGCCAGGAGGTCCCATGTCCGGTCCAACCAGCGACGTGCAAGCGTTCGAAGCCCACGCAACCGACGCCGACCTCGACGATCTGCGCGCGCGACTGGCCGCGGCACGGCTGCCCGAGGCCGAGACGGTCTATCGCCCCGCGCCCGATTCCCGCCGATGGGAACAGGGCGTTCCCCTCGCCGACCTCGCCGATGTCGTGGACTACTGGCGCACCGGGTACGACTGGCGGTCGTTCGAAGAGCGCCTCAACCGGATCGGCCAGTTCCGCACGACCATCGACGACCTGGGAATCCACTTCCTGCACCGCCGATCCCCGCGCGCCGACGCCACTCCGCTGATCTTGACGCACGGCTGGCCGGGCAGCATCGCCGAGTTCGTCGATGTGGTGGACGAGCTGGCGGATCCGAAAGACGCGGATGCGCCGGCGTTCCACGTGGTGGTCCCGTCGCTTCCAGGCTTCGGTTTCAGCGACAAGCCGGCCACCACCGGGTGGGGAATCGAAAAGATCGCGGCCGCATGGGTCGAACTCATGGGAAGGCTCGGATACAGCAAGTTCCTAGCCCACGGCGGCGACTGGGGAAGTAATACCACCACGGTCCTCGGCGGCAGGTTCCCGGCACACGTTCTCGGCATCCACACAACGGTCGCGCATGCCTCGCCCGGACTGACGACGGACGGGCTGACGGCGGTCGAGCGCGAGTGGGCCGAGGAAACCCGCGATTTCTGGCACAACCGCGCGGCGTACGCGAAACAGCAGGCGACCCGGCCGCAGACCATCGGCTACTCGCTCGTCGACTCACCGGTCGGGCTCCTTGCCTGGATCCTCGACAAGTTCGCCGAGTGGTCGGACACCGAGGACAGCCCGTTCGAGACGATTTCCAGAGACCGCGTTCTCGACAACGTCACCCTGTACTGGCTGACGCGGACCGGCGCGTCGTCGGCCCGCATCTACTACGAAAGCCACAACTCGCTGGACCCCGGACTCCGGGTCGACGTCCCGTCGGCGATCAGTACCTATCCCCGCGACATCGAGAAGTACCCGCGCCCCTGGGCGCGGGAGCGGTACCGGCACATCGTCCGGTGGAGGGCGCCCGAAACCGGGGGGCACTTCCCGTCGCTGGAGGTTCCCGAGTATTTCGTCAAGGACCTGCAAGAGGGCCTCGCGGCGGTGCTGGCCGCCCATCGGTGAACGCGGCCCGGCGACCCCGGCTCCGGACCACCGGCTGGTCCGGCCCAGGGCGTTGCCCGACGGCTTCCGGACCGAGTTCGCCGAGACGGCGGAACGTGGTCGGACAGGGCGCGGCGAAGACGGCGTGGAGCATGTCGGGGTCTTCCGGACGGTGGACCCCGACGCCCACCCGCCGACACCCGCCCCCGACCGCATCCTCAACCGCGGAAGGGCCCGCTTCCCTCGGAGCGGGGGCTCCACGGAAGGTGGGGCGGGGGCTCCGCGGGCCGCCGCGGCGGGTGTGGTGGCCTTCAGAGCCAGGGGGCGGGGTGCTCCGCGCCGGTTTCGGGGTCGCGGGCCAGGCGTGTGGGGGGCCTGCGTTCCTCGCGGGTGATGTTTCCGGACCGGTCGAGTTCGCGGACGATGACGCGGTTGCCCAGGGCGTCGTGGACGATCTCACGCAGGAGCCGTCCTTGCTCGTCCCACTGGTGCCAGGGGCCGACGGGGCCGTGGGGGTGCTGGGTGATGCCCTGGATGACGAGTTTGCCGCTGGGCGCCCAGGTCAGGGTGGGGCCGTCCTCGACGCCCTCGACGAAGGTGTGCATCTGGGCCCGGCCCCGGCGGTCGCGGGTGACGGCCTCCCCGGTGTAGGGCGTGCCCTTCAGCAGAACCCGGCGGCCGAGCCCCTCCACGTCCGAGACGGTGAGGGCGTCGAGGCCGACCGCGGGCAGGAAGCCCCCGTGTTCGGGGGGCCGCATGTCCGGGGCCAGCCTGATCCTTTGCCAGGGCAGGAACACCCTCTCCCCGGTGGCGGGGTCGAACCCGCCGAACTGGGCCTCGTGGCGTTCTTCGCTGACGAGGCGGCCCGAGGCGTCCCACCGCCGGGAGAGGCGGTGGTTGCCGGAGACGTCGTTGACGTACTCGAACACCAGGCGGCCCTGGGCGTCCCAGTGGTGGGAGGGGCCGACGGGCAGTCCTCCGGTGGCGAGATTGCCCAGGGAGACGAGCTGGCCGCGGCCGTTCCAGGAGAGGTCGGGGCCGCTCGCGACGCCGTTGACGAAGGTGCGGGCCGTCACCTCGGTCTCGTCCGCCTCCACCACCTGTCCGGTGAAGCCTTCGCCGTGGAGTACGGCTGTGGTCTCCTCCAGGTGGTCGAGCTCCTCGTCGTCAACTCTGCGCATCGGGGAATCCGTCGTTGTATTTCCTGGACCATTCCGGGTGGCCCGGGGGGTGTGAGTTCTTTCCGGAGCGGGGCGCGCGTGCCCCCCTGGTGATCCGGGTGCAGTTCGCGCAGCACGGGCAGATCGAACCGTCGTTCTTGAGGGTGAACCAGGTGTCGAGTTGGAAATCGCTGATCTCCGCGTCGTCGCGTTCCCAGAGGAGTGTGTTGATCGCCTTGATCTCCGCGTGCCGGGTGGGGAGGTCGTTGTGGGGATAGGAGCTGGTTCTTTGGGTGGTTCGGCCGTCTCTGCCGGTCACCATCATGGGTTCGCCGGTGAGGGGATCGTACATGTGGTATCCCCTCTCGCTGTACATGGCGTCGATGCGCTCTTTCAGTCTGGGGTGTAGTCGGTCTTCGGGGATGACGGAGAACCTGGCTCTTCCGTTGAGCCCTTCCGCTACGGTTCCGGTGACGCGGTCCACGACGATCGCGTTCACCGCGCCGTTGACCGCCCCCAGGTCGTTCCTGGCGAGGATGACCTCGGTGAGGGGGTTCGCGTCCGGGTCCGAGGGGGGATTGACGTCGGGTCTGTGGAAGGTCCTCGAATCAACCCTGACGGGGATCTTTTCTTTGAAGATGTTCTTGATCTCCGCTACGCGCATGGTGAGCAGGTCGTTCTGGAATTCTTGTAGCGGCTTTCCGTCGACCGTGATTATCCTTCCGTTGTCGTCCTTTCCTGTGCGGTTGTCGGGGATGGTGCCGAGGATTCTTCCGTCGGTGAGGTCACTCGGGAACCAGGGGTCTCCTTCGGGTTCGCCTTCCAGTCCGAGGATCTCGGTGGCTGGTCTGTTGTCTTCTTCCTGGGTTTCCCGGGTGTCGTCTTGGTCGGTGTTCTCGGTGTTCTCGGCTCCGGCGGAGACGTCCGTGTGCCGGTCCTGCCCGGTGGTGCCGGGAACGCCCTCCTGGGACGCGGAGTCGGATTGCGGCTGTGCGGAGGAGTGACCGCCGTCCCCCTCCGGGGCGGGGCCTCCGCTGCCGCCGGACCGGTCGCCGCCGGAACCCTCGCCGCCTCCGGTGCCGTCCTTGTCGTCGTCCTTCTTCCGGCCGTTCCCGTCGGGGGTGTCCTCGGAACCGTCCCCGTCCCTCGCCGTCCGCCCGTCCCCGTCCTCGGGCTGCTTCCGGGGCGGGCCGGACTCGGTCGCCTCGGGCGCTGTCCGGGGACCCGCGGTCTCCCGTACCTGGTCGCCGTCGACGGTCAGAGCGGGCCCGGCCGCCGCCTCCTCCCCGGAGGAGGTGCGCGTGGTGTCCTGCGCGGAGCCGCCGTCTGCGTTGTCCGCGGGGCCGTTCAGCGCCTGGTCGAAGAACGCGAACAGGTCGGACGCCGGGTCGGAGGGTTCCTCCGGGAGCGGGGGCTCCTTCTGCTGGGAAGTGTCCCCGTGCTCCCGGGGCAGGACGTGGGAGTCCCCGTCGCCCTCGGCCCGGGAACGCGGGCGGGGTTCCGTGCCGGAGGTCTCCTGGGGGACCGGCAGGGGCGGTTGCGCGGTTGCCCCGCCCCGCGGCCGTCCGTCGGGATCGGGGGCCGCCTCGGCCGGGGCGGGGGAGCGCCGTGCTTCCTGTGCGGGACCGGTCTCCGATCGGGGAGTGGGCTGGTTCCCGGGGGTGTGGTGCGTTTCCGGCGGGGTGGCGGAGCTCTGTCCTCCGTGGTCGGGGAGCGAGTCCCCTTCCGTCCACCGCGGCGGGGTCGGCGGGCGCCCGAGGTCCGGGTTCTCGAAGAACCGGTCCCGCTCCTCCGGCGACCTCGTGGACGGGCCGGCCTCGGACAGGCCACCGGTCCCCGGCTCGGGCGCGGGGGCGCTCCCCGCCTGGGGCCCGGGCGCGGGCGGTGCGCCGTTTCGCTCGGCCTCCTTCGGCCGGAGGTTGAGGTCCGAGCCGAACTGGTCGAGAAGGCCGGGTTCGGCGCTTCGCCGCCCGGTGCCCTGCTCGGGCCGCTGGTCGCCCTGCTCGGGCTGTCGGTCGCCCCGCTCGGTTCGCCGGTCGTTCCGCTCGGGCAGCTCGATGGCCTCGGGATCGGCGGCGGGGTCCTGGGTGTTCCCCTGCGGCGGGGGCGGCGGCTCCTCCTGGACGGTGTCGAGGGAGGGCGCGCTCTGCGTGCGCGGGCGGGGGAGGGCGGTGGGGGCGGCCAGCCCCTCGCGCAGCTGCCTGAGCGCCGTCTCCCAGTCGCGCTCCGCCGTGTTGAACTCCTCCAACCGGTCCCGGTAGGCGGTCTCCAGGTCGTCGTAGCGCTGCCGGACCCGCGGGTCGTCGGGGGAGGCGATCCGGTCGGCGGCCGCTCCGTCCAGCGGCAGACGGGCTTCGAGGTAGGCCTTCTCGGCGTCGCCGAGCGCCTTCTGAGCAGCGTTGAACCGCTCGGTCAGGGGGGCGGTCCGGGCGGTGTCGCCGGGGGTGAGGACGCCCAGCTTCACCGCGTCGCCGTGGGAGAGCCAGACGGTCACCTTGGCGGAGGTCTCACCCCGCTGCCACCGGGCGGGGCGGGACGGCCCGGGGGCGGGGGCGCTCCGGTCGCCGAACACGCCGCGCACCTTGGCCGCGGTGTACTTGCCCGCGGACGCGGCCTTGTCCCCGACGTAGCGCGCCGAGCGCTTGTACCAGGGACCGCGCAGCTCGGACCTGGCGCCGACGGCCCAGTCGGTGTCGATCTCCACCAGGTAGGCGGGGCCGGTGCGGACGCGGTCGGAGTGGGGAGGCTCCTTCGGCTTGCTCCCCCGCGCGGTGTCGCCCCCGGACGTGGACGATCCCGTGGCGCCGGCCGAGCCGTAGTGGGTGGCCGTCGTCGGCGGCCCCGTCCCGGTGCGTCCCGAGGGGCGCGCGTCGAACCCCGTGGTCGTCGTGGACGAGTCGTTGTGGAAGGGGGAGAACGTCCTGCCCGACTCCGAGGAGTCGGTCAGGCGCACGCTCGGGTTGTAGTCGATGACGCGCGCCGTCTCCGGCCGGGGCACGGCGCGCACACCCCACGTGGTCCGGCCCATCTCGATCAGCTCGGTGCCCGCCTCGGCGTTGGCCTCGGGGAAGAGGGCCTTGAGGGCGATCCCGTTGAGGGACTGGTCGATGGCGTTGTTGCGGGAGTTCAGCTCCAGTTTGTCCGCCGCGTACTCGGCCGCCTGCCTGACGGAGTCCGGGGTGTAGCGCCCGTCGCGGACGGAGCCCTCGGGAGGGGTCCAGCCCAGCGACCTGGCCACGACGACGTGCGCGAGGTCGCGGACGTCCCTGCCGTTGTCCTCGACGGCCGTGGGCAGGACCACGGCGTCCTTGAAGTCGCCCCGGGAGTCCGGGTCACTGGTCCGCGACCAGTTGCGCATCATGTCGGCCAGTGAGGCGTGGTGGTCGTTGGAGGGGTTCTCCGGCGAGGTCCGGTTCCCCGCCCGCCTGCGGTCGCCGTCCGGCCTGGTGGTGTCGTTCCCGCCGGCGGTGTCCCCTTCTCGCGGAAGGTCGAGATAGGGGGTCGGGTAGAGCGCCTCCACCCGTCCCGAGTCGCCCGTACCGGTGAAGTCGCGCCGTCCGCCCGAGCCCGGCGTCTCCCGCGTCAGGGAGTTGGCGAACCCCTGCTTGTCGGATATGTGCAGGTCGATCGTCAGCCGCGTGTCCGAGGACACCCGCGCGTAGGGCGTCTCCATGGTCAGGCCGATGGAGCGCTTGTCCGTGTTCCGGGCGATTCCGCCGTTGCCGTGCGCGTTCGCCGCGGAGGCGTCGCCGTACAGGCCCATCAGGTAGGGGCGGCTCGGCGGGCTGGCGCCCCCGGGCTGGTCGCCCCCCGACCGGGGCAGCGGTGTCAGGAGAGAGCCCTGTGCTCCCGCCGACGCGGAGCCCTCCTCGCCCTGCTGGAGCCTGTCCCCGCTCTCCCAGCCCTGCCGCTGCCGGTACTCCGTCTTGCCGCCCAGGTACTTGACCTCCGTGTCGCCCCTGTCGAGCCGCAGGTTCACGGTGGCGTCCAGGGAGAGCGGCGCGGTCGTCGGGGCGTTGAGGTCGCCGATCGAGTGGTCGATGGGGCGGACCTTCACCGATACCGGCGTTCCGGTGTTGGGGTTGAGCCCCGTGTGGGAGTTGAGGGTGTGCAGGATGGTCTCCCGGCTGTCCCCGGTCAGCTCCCATCCCTGCGAGGCCAGGTCGTCGGCGAGGCTCTGGAGGGCCTCGTCCGGGTCGGCCGGCCGGATCATCCTGCCGGAGTCCTCGAAGCCCGGGCGCGGCCGCACGGACGCGGGCCGGTCGGGCTCGGGCTGGGGGACGCGGACCGGCCCGCTGTCGGTCTCCTCGACCCGGTCCTCGACCAGGCCCGCCTGGTGGGCGTCGCGGATGTGGACCAGCCCGGTGACCAGGTCGCGGACGTCGGCCTGCCAGCCCCGGTAGCGCGCGGCGCGGGGGATCGTCGGCCCGATGCTCCAGTTCTTGACGAACTCCATCGCCTGGGTCACGCGCCCCGAGGCGGAGAACGCGTACGACATCGGGATCTTGGGGTGGAACTCGACCGTCTCGGAGAACTTCGAGGTGGGCTTGGTGTTGGTGTAGCGGTCGAACAGGCTCTTTCCCGCTGAGGGGCCGAGCTGGATCAGGGGAGCGCTCGCGGAGTCGGGCGCGGGGGCGGTGCCGTCGGCGGGCTGCCCGGACGGCTGGACGGGGTTGGTGTTGAACCGGCCCCCGCCGGTGGCCAGGACGGACAGGTCGGTCCTCTTCCCCGTCCTGGTGAACACCTCCAGGGTGTTCCTGTCCTTCCAGACGATCGCGCCGTCGGACTGCTCGAAGCGGTCGACCGAGTCGATGTCGAACCGGGTGGCCGTCGTCGCGCGGACGTGGTGCGGGGAGAGCAGGCCTCCGCTCATCTCCGTGCGCGTGCGGGTGCCGCCGGAGGACTGCAACGCCGGATTCCCGGCGAGGTTCTCCGGGGAGAGGGCGTTGGCGTAGAACTGCCTGCTGCCCTGGCCCCGGACCAGGAAGTGCCGCAGCTTGCGCTCGAAACCGAACCTTCCGGGGGTGCGCTGGACGCCGTCGCCCCTCTCCCACGGCGGGACGGAGGAGAAGTTCTCGTAGGAGGCGTCGAGCAGGCTGCCCACCCGGTTGCCGTCGCCGGTGGTGAACCGGGTGTTGACGTGTTCGACGGTGGGCCCCAGGTCGCGGATCAGCTCGGCCCGGCGCTGTTGGGGGGTGCGGATGTCGGGGACGCCGTCGTGGTCGCTTCTCGACCGCTCCCGGTCCTGCCCGGTGGTGTCCGTGTCCGGCGCCGGGGCGGCCTCCGTGTCCTGCCGGCCGGTGGTGTCGTCGCCCGTGTCGGTTGTGTCGGTGTTGTCGCTGGTGGTGCCGGTGGTGTTGCCGTCGGTGCCCGTGGTCTCCGTCGTCGGCGGGGCCGGGGCCTCGCCGGTCCGGGTGCCGGTGTTCTGCTGCCCCGTGCTGCTTCCCGCCGTGTCCCGCTGCCCGGTACCGCTCCCCGCGGTGTTCTCCGGCCGCGGGGCGGGGTTGACGGGCGGTGCGCCGTCGCCCCGCCGTCCGCCCGGAGGCTGCTGGTCCCGTCCTCCGCCGAACCACCTCCTGACCGTCCCGGTCACGTCGCGCCGCTTGCGGACGCTGTCCGGCGCCGGCGCCGTGTGGCCGTCGATCAGCTCCTTGGCCCGCTCGACGGGTATCGGCCGGATCCGCGTGGCCTGCGGGGCGGTGCCGTTCCGGCCGCCGCGCTCTCCGCCCGTGACGGCCTTGGCCGTGTCCATCGTGGCCAGCGCCTCGACCGGGGCGTCGAGCAGGTCGTGCCCGCGGTCGGCCAGCGGCCTGTCGCCGCCCAGGACCATGCCGAGGTCGTCGTTCTCGTAGAGCTTCGCGGAGAACCGTGCCGTGGAGTTCCAGACGCTGGAGTCCTCCGCGTACTGGACGACCTCCTCGCTCTGGGCCTTGACGCCCAGGCCCCGGCCGCTCCCCTTGGTGCTGCTGAGCTGGCCGGAGACCGAGAACACGCCTCCGTCGCCCGGGTTCCCGGCCGCGTCGACGGCGTCGATCCGGCGGATGTAGGCGCCGCTGGTGAGCCGGGCCATCTTGCGCGTCTGCGAGCCGTCTCCGGTGGTGCGCTCGGAGGCGCCCGCGTACTCGCCTCCGGTGCCCCTCTTGGTCTCCCCCGCGTGCCTGAGGGAGGAGAAGTCCGCGGTGACGCGTACCGCGACGAACGGGGGGCGCAGCACGTCCTTGCCCGGCTTGAACAGCGCGCTGGGGTCGAACCTCCCCGTGTCGACCAGGTGGACGGGCTGGCCGTGCAGCGTCAGGTCGTCCGTGCCGCTCTTGAACGCGGACGCGGAGATCGCGTCCATGACCCTGTGGGTGTTGAAGACGGCGGCGTCGTGGTCGCGCCGGAAGGGGCGGTGCTCGCGCGTGGAACCGGTGAAGGGTCCCGCGGTCTCGTGGCCGGGCCGCCGCGCGAAGTCCTTCGGGTCGCGCGCCAGCTCGGGCAGGACCAGGCCCGGGCGCTTGGCGGCCAGTCCGGTCAGCACCTCGTACGCGATCTGCTGGTAGATGCTGCGCTGCTGCCCGTCGACGTCGCGGTACTGGCTGCCGTCGGGCCAGGTGAAGTCGCGGGGCACTGCTCCGTGGAAGGTGAGCGGCCGGTCCTCGGCCAGGTTCGGACGAGGGGGCCGCGGGACCTCGGACCGCTCCTCCCGGGGGCGCTGCTCCCCGTCCTGCCCCTCCCCCCGCCGCTGACGCTGTTCCCCGGCCCGGGTGTCCCCGCTGCCCTGGCTCCCGTCCTGCCCGTTCCCGGGCTGTTCACCCGCGGGTTGCCCGCTCCCGTCCTGGCCGCCCGCGGGCCGATGGTCCCCGGACCGCTGGTCGCCGTCGGTGTCGGGAGCGGCCTCGGGGGCGTCCACCGCCGGAGGCGCCGGCGCCGTGCCGTCCCCTTCCGTCTGGACGGGGGCGGGAGGCGCGGGCACCTTGTCCGAGGGCTCGTCCCCGTTCAGGATGCGGGCCTCCTGGACGGTGAGGATCTCGACGGTGTCGCCCTGGAAGCGGTACACGGTGGGCTCGCCGTCGAAGTGCACGTAGTAGTTGCGCTGGACGTCGTAGGCGGACGACGGGGTCTTGCCGTAGTTGATGCGGTTGGCCGATCCCGACGACGACCGTGAGCCCTCCTCGGTCGCCCGGCCCCGCACACCGCCCTCCAGGGCTATCGCGTCGACGCGGGCCTTGCGGGAGCCGCCCGGTACCCCGGCGTCGACGCTCACGCCCGCGCCCAGGCTCCCGCCGAGGACGTCGTGGTGGCGGAGCGTGGTCCCGCTCTCGCGTTCGGACTTGTTGCCCTTGATGTACTTCGCGGGCTGGATGGTGTGGGGCTTGGCGTCGTAGGAGGTGGGCACCGACTGGACGCTCACCAGACGGGGCGTGCCCGAGGGGTCGGTGACGGTGAAGACCGCCGGCCCCGAGGTCATCTTCGGCAGGTTGTTGCGGACGGACCTCTCCGAGAAGGTCTCCCCGACCTGGTCGCGGAAGGCGTCCAGCTTCTGCCGCCTGCGCTTCTCGACGGACGCGGGCGTCACCTTGTCCACCATGGGCCGCCACCACCCGCGGTCCTGTTCGGGGGGCCAGATGTGGTCGGCGACCCAGTCGGAGAAGGGCTTGTCGGAGGACCCGTCGCTCAGGCGGATGTCGCCCACCCACACGGGGTGTCCCTTGTCCGTGTGGGGGCCCGCGGGCCCGGCGTCGTCGTCCCGGCCGCGCTGGTGGTCCTCGGTCGCGAAGGGGTCGCGCAGGCGGATCGACTCCGGACCGGAGTTGGCCACGACCTTGCCCGGAAGGACCAGGAGCACCCCGTTGGGGGACTCGGCCCGGGCGTTCACGCCCTGGTTCGCCGGGGCGTCGTCGCGGGCCGGTCCGTTCCCCGGGGCGGGAACGGGGGTCAGGTCGAAGGACATGCTCAGGTCGGCGGCGTAGACCTCGGGCTTGCCCTTGATCTCGTAGCTGGTGTAGCCGTCGTGGATGCTGGCCGTCGTCTCCCCGGTCTGGCGCTGGCGCGTTCCGCCCGAGAAGCTGACGGTGAAACGGGGACCGATGTCGCTTCCGCCCACCGTGCCGAGGAGCAGGGGGGAGACCTGGAACCCCAGCCCGACGAGCTTGCTGCCGCCGTGGCCGCCGCCGCCCTCGGCCGGGTTGGCCTCCCCGGCCTCGTCCACCAGCTTCAGCTCGGTGGAGGCCGATCCCTGTTCCGGCTGTGTGGGCGCGTGGTGGAAGCCCTCGCGGGAGGGGTTGAGCCGCAGGTCCGCCCGCCATGTGGAGCCGTCCGCCCCGGTGACCGTCGTGGAGAACCCCTCCGGCCGGAAGAACGCGCTCATCTGCCTGCGCGCCTGCGCGTCGACCTGCTCCCTGACGGCGTCGCGCGCCTCGGCGTCGATGCGTCCGGCGCTACCGGAGAGGGTGTCGTCCACGAACGAACGCAGGTGTTCGGCGTGGATCATGCTGGAGTTCACCAGGCTGGACGTCAGCAGGTAGCCGATGTCGTAGGGGACGCCCGTCCGGTCCGGCGTCACGGAGCCCGGGTAGTTCCGGTCCGGGGTCTCCTCCTCCTGTTGTTGCTGCGTGTGCGCGTCGCCGGTGTCGTCGTCGCCGTTGTGGGCGGTGGTGTCTTCGGTGTCGTTCTGCGGAGGCGGGGGCGTGCGCTGGGGAGGTGGCGGGGGCGCCTGCTGCGTGTCCGCGTCGCTGTTGCCGGTGGTGTTTTCGGTGTTGCTCTGCGGAGGCGGTGGAGGTGGTGGGGGTGTGCGCTGCGGGGGTGGCGGGGGCGCCTGCTGCGTGTCCGTGCCTGTGTCACCGGTGTCGGCCGACGGTACCGGCGGCTCCGGTACCGCGCTGTCGGTGTCGGTCGGAACGGGCGCGGCGGGCGGTGGGAGCAGCGGCGTCTCCTGGTCCCGCGAGACGTCGTCCGTGCCCGGGGCGGGGCGCTTCCCGGAGGTGCCGCTGTTCGTGCCGCGGGTGTCGGAGCTGTTCTGGTGCGGTCGTCCGCTTCCCTCCCTCTCCGGTGCCGGAGCGGGGGCCGGGTTCTGGGTGCCTCCGGTCGAGGCCACCGGTGCCGGGGCGGGGAGGGGGTTCTGCTGACCGGGTGTCCATAGGGATCCGGGGGGCGGAGGGGCGTAGACCGGCTCGGGGCCCGGGTCCTCCTGCTGTTCCTGTTCCGGGTTTCCCCGGTCGGAGGAGGTGGCGCTCTCCGGTTGCCGCTGGGGTGAGGGTTCGGGTGAGGACTGGTGCTCCGGGGAGTCCTGTTGTTCGGCGCCGTGCGGAGGGAGCGGTGCGGGCGTCTCCTGGTCCGTGTCGTTCACCGCCGTGTCCTGGGCGGTCTGCTCCGTGTCGACCTGCTCCGTGTCGGCCGTGGGACCGTTCCGGTCGTCGCCTTCCTGCTGCGAACGGTTGGCGTCGTCCGGGGACACGTGGGTCTGCGCGCTCTCGGCGGACGAGGGCCGCTCCACGGTCGGCGTGTCACCGTCGCCGGAACCCGGGGGCTGCCCCTGGGGGTTGTCGGTACCGGCCGGGGTGGAGGGGGCGGACCGGTCCTCCTGCTCCTGCCCGTTCCCGGGGGAGGCGGGCGCGGTCCCCGGCTGAGCGGTTTCCGGTTGTGCGGGCCCCGTCTGCGCGGTTGGTGGCGCGGTGGTCTCCGTGCCCGGGAGAGGTGCTCCCTGGGCCGGGGGGAACTGTCCCGCCTCGGGGTTCGCGGGAACGATCTCGTTGAGGAAGTAGACCGTCAGCGGGTCGTTCGCCAGGCCGGGCGGGAGCGGGCCCGGAAGGAAGGGGTTGGATCCCAAACCGTGCGGAGAGGACTTCGGGTCCGGGGAACCGTACGGGGCGAACGGGTCCTTGTCGGCTCCGGGGGTCTTGAGGGGGTCGGAGAACGGGGTACGCGTGTCCTCGTCGTCGTGCACGCGCACGGTGTCGTCCGAGGGCCGGTCGGGGTCGTCGGGGTCGCCGAACTCGGAGCCGTTGTCGCTCCCGGTGTCGCTGACCAGGTCGGGAACGTCGTCGACGTCGGAGCGGTCGTCACGGTCACCGGCGTCGTCCGAGGCGAGGACGGGGGCGGCGTCGCGGTCGGGCCCGCCGTTCTCCCGGGAGGGTCCGCCGTCGCCGTCGCGCCCGGGGCCTCGGTCCTGCCCGTCGGATCCGCCCTGACCCCGCGGGTCGAAGCCGCCTTCGGAAAAGCCGTTCCCGTCACCGGGAACTCCGGACCCTCTCTCGGCGGAGGAATCGCTCTCGGTTTGTGGTGGTGGGGGTGGGGTGAGGTGGGGTTTGTCCTTGTCTTGGAACAGGTCGGTGGCGGCCAGGGCGCTGTCGGTGGCGCCTTGTTGGATGCCTGCTTGGGTGGCGCCTGCGGTGGCGGACCAGGCGGAGGCGTCCCAGCCGCGTCCGTCGGCGAGGCTGCCCAGGCCTTCGCCGAGGTAGCCCTCGGTGGCTCCGCTGCCGATGCTG
>VWVT01000001.1 GCA_008638415.1 Nocardiopsis sinuspersici | reverse complement strand
CGGCCCCCGTTCCGTGACCACCTGGCCTGGATCACCCGCCAGGACGACCGGGCCGGGCTCGACCACTGGCGCGAGAGCCTCGCCGGCATCGAGGCCCCCACCCCGCTGCCCTACGACCGCGCACCGAAGGACGTGCGCACGGCCCGCTCCAGGGTCCGTGTCGAGACACGTCTGTCCGAGGAGCACTCCGGCGCCGTGCACCGGTTCGCGCGTGAGCAGGGTCTGACGGTGAACGCGCTGGTCCAGGGCGCGTGGGCGCTGCTGCTGTCCGCCCACTCCGGCGACACCGACGTCGTCTTCGGCGCCACCACCTCCGGACGCCCCGCCGACCAGCACGGTGTGGAGTCCGCCGTGGGCATCTTCATCAACACCCTGCCCGTCCGCGTCCGCATCACCCCCCACACCCCCGTCAACACCTGGCTCCACGAACTCCAGGAACGCCAGGTGGCCGCGCGCCAGTACGACTACCTTCCGCTGCCCCGGATCCAGGGTGAGGCGGGGCTGCCGGGCGACACACAGCTGTTCGACAGCCTGGTGGTGTTCGAGAACTACCCCGTGGACGAACAGGCCGCCCGGGACCACGGACTGAGGGTCCTCGACGTCACCGCCGAGGAGGCCACCAACTACCCGCTCGCGCTCAGCGCGTACGCCACCGAGCGGATCCGCCTGCTCATCGGCTACGAGCCCGACCACTTCGACGAGGACACCGCCCACCGCCTGCTCGACGACCTGTCGGCGGTCCTCGCCTCGCTGGTGCGGGACCCGAGCCGTCCCCTGGGCGCGGTGGCGGGCGCGGACTCCTCCGCCACCGCCGCCTTCACCGACGGTGCCGCACTGGACCCGCCCGAGCACACGTTGCCCGAGCTGTTCGCCGAGCAGGTGCGGGTGCGCCCGGACGCGACCGCGCTCATCGGCGACGGGACGGAGTGGACCTACGCCGAACTGGACCGGCGGGCCGAGGAGGTGGCCGAGCACCTGCGCGCCCACGGGGTCGCCCACGAGTCCCGGGTGTTCCTGTCCATGCCGCGCTCGCCGCGCGTCGTCGCCGCCATGCTGGGGGTCCTCAAAGCGGGGGGCACCTACGTCCCGCTGCACGACACCGTCCCCGCCGAACGGGTGGCCGTCCTGGCCGCCGACAACGGGGTGGACACCGCGATCGCAGATCCGGGGGCGCTGGACCTGTACGCCGGGGCGACACCGATCGCCGTGCACCGCTACGGACCCGACGGGATCACCGCGGTCGCCGCGGACTGGTCCGACCGGGCCCGGTCCGCCCACGGGGCGACCGCCGACGGAGCGCACACGCGGACGCTGCCGTCCTCGGCCGCCTACGTCATGTTCACCTCCGGGTCCACGGGCACGCCCAAGGGCGTGGTGGTCGACCACCGCAACATCGTGGCCCTCACCCGGGACGGCAGGTGGCCGGGGGCGCACGGGCGGGTCCTGTTCCACTCCCCGCACGCCTTCGACGCGGCCACCTACGAGATCTGGGTGCCGCTGCTCAGCGGCGGCACCGTCGTGGTGGCGCCCGAACAAGGTGTCACCGCCGACATGGTCCGGACGAGCGTGCGCGACCACGGGGTGAGCTCGGTGTTCCTGACCACCGCCCTGTTCAACCTCTTCGCCCAGCAGGACCCGGGCTGCTTCACCGGGCTGCGCCAGGTGTGGACCGGTGGCGAGGCCGCCGACCCGGCCTCGTTCACCCGGGTGCTGGAGGCGTGCGGGGACACCGAGGTCGTGCACGTCTACGGTCCGACCGAGACCACCACGTTCGCCACGTGCACCCCGATCGGACCGGACCGGGCGCGGGCCGGGGACTGCCCGATCGGCCGGCCGATGGACGGCACCCGCACCCACGTGCTGGACGCGGCCCTGCGGCCGGTCCCCGTCGGCGCGGTCGGCGAGCTCTACATCGCGGGAGAGGGCGTGGCACGCGGCTACGACCGCAGGCCGGGGCTGACCGCCGAGCGCTTCGTCGCCGACCCGTTCGGCTCCGGCGGCCGCCTCTACCGCACCGGCGACCTGGTGCGGTGGCAGGGGAGCGGGCAGATCGAGTTCGTCGGCCGATCCGACGGCCAGATCAAGCTCCGCGGGTTCCGGATCGAGCTCGGAGAGATCGAGAGCGCCCTGGCGAACGGCCCGGGCGTCGCCCAGGCCGTGGCGGCCGTGGTCGCGTCGCCCTCCGGAACGCGGGTCCTGGCCGGGTACCTGACCGAGTCCGTGCCCGGCACCGTCGACACCGCGGCGGTGACCGAGGAGCTCGCCCGGGCGCTGCCCTCCTACATGGTCCCGTCGGTCCTGACGGTCATGGAGTCGCTGCCGCTCAACGCCAACGGCAAGGTGGACCGCCGGGTCCTGCCCGACCCTGACTGGGCGCGGATCACCGAGAGCCGGTACGTCGCGCCGCAGACGCCCACCGAGGAACTCGTGGCCGAGGTCTGGGCCAGGGCGCTCAAGCTCGACCGGGTCGGCCGCGACGACAACTTCTTCGACGTCGGCGGCGACTCGGTGAAGAGCATCCAGGTCGTCGGCGGCATCCGGGAGGCCCTCGACGTCACCGTGCCCACCCGGGCCCTGTTCGACCACCAGACCGTCCGTTCCTACGCCCGGGCCGTCGAGGACGAGCTCATGGGCCAGCTGGCGGACTGACCCCGCGGGCGCGGGCCCGAGCCCGGTCCGCGCCCCGGTCGTCTCGTTCCCCGCTGCCTCCACCCCCCATCCCACGACCACGGCAGGAGCACGAACCATGAACGACGCCAACGGCATGAACCAGGATCGGACCCGGCTGAGGGAGGAGGTCATGCGCAGACTGCGCGACCGGGGCAGACGCACCGACGAGGTGCCCGTCCTCACCCGGGACGCACCGGCCGTGCTGTCCTTCGCCCAGCAGCGGCTGTGGGTCCTGGACCGGATCGAGCCGGGACGGGCCGACTACAACTCCGGCTTCGCCCTGGACCTGCACGGTGACCTGAGCACCGAAGCGCTCGACCGGGCACTGACCGCACTGGTCCACCGGCACGAGTCGCTGCGCACCACCTTCCGCGAGATCGACGGGGAGGGCCGCCAGGTCGTCGGCCCGCCCGCCCCGCTCCCCCTCACGGTCGTCGACACCGGTGAGGACGGACTCGCCGAGCTCGTCGGCCGCCACTACGGCGCCCCCTTCGACCTGGAGTCCGGGCCGCTGCTGCGCGTGCACCTGTTCCGGACCGGCCCGCGCCGCCACGTCCTACTCGCCGTCCTGCACCACATCATCACCGACGGCTGGTCGCTCGGCACCCTCCAGGACGAGCTGGACCGCCTGTACACGGCCGCGCTCCAGAACCCGCACCTGGAGGGCGACGGGCTCGCCGCGACCCTGGACCCCCTCCCGTTCCAGTACGTGGACTACGCCGCCTGGCAGCGCGACCGGCTCAGCGGGGAAGCCTACGAGCGCTCGCTCGCCCACTGGAGGGAGCGCCTGACCGGGGCGCGGCCGTTGGAGCTGCCCGCCGACCGGCCCCGTCCTCCGGCGCGGAGCATGCGGGGGTCCGGCCACGGCTTCCGCCTGCCCGACGCGCTGGTCGCCCGGCTCGAACAGGCGGGGCACGAGCACAACGCCAACCTGTACATGGTGCTGATGACCGCGTCCCGGATCGCCATGGCGCGCTGGACCCGTGACGAGGACGTGGTCCTGGGTACCGTCACGGCGGGCCGGGAGGACCCCAGGCTGCACGGCCTGGTCGGTTTCTTCGTCAACACCCTCGCCCTGCGCGGCCGGGTGGACGAGACGCTCTCCTTCTCCGGCAACCTCGCCCGGACCCGGGACGAGGTCCTGGCCGACTTCGACCACGCCGAGGTCCCCTTCGACGCCGTCGTGGACGCGGTGCTGACCGAGCGGGACCCCGCCGTCCCGCCGCTGGTGCAGGCCGCCGTCGTCCTGCAGAACGTCGGGAACGGCGGGGAGGCCTCCCTGGGCGACCTCGATGTACGGCCGTTCCCGGTACGGCGCGAACACGCGGTGTTCGACCTGACCCTGGAGTTCCGGAGAGACGCCGAAGGGCTCGCCGGGTCCGCCGAGTTCAACACCGACATCTTCGACGAGGCGACCGTCGCCCGGTTCGTCTCCGACCTGCGCGACGTGTTGGAGGGCGTCGGCGACGACCGTCCCCTGCGGGCCCTGCGACCGGGTGGGGAGGACGCGGTCGTGCTGGACGGGCCCGCCGGCCCCCGTCCGCGCACCCTGCCCGAGCTGCTGGCCGCACGGGTGTCCGCCCACCCCGACGCCCCGGCCCTGGTCGGGCCCGGCGAGACGGTCTCCTTCGCCGAGCTCGACGACCGGGCGGCCCGGATCGCCGGATACCTGCGCGAGCACGGTGTGCGGCGCGGCGACCGGGTGGGGGTGTGCCTGGAGCGCGGGCCGGAGACGGCCGTGCTGTTCCTGGCCGTCGTGTACGCCGGCGCCGTCTACCTGCCGCTGGACCCGGACTACCCGACCGATCGGCTGGCCTACATGGCCGACGACGCCGGCCTGACGGTGGTCCTGGCCGCCCCGGAGTCAGCAGACCGCCTCCCGGGGTCGACGCGCGTGCTGTTCCCGGGCGACGGCGGGGAGGGCGAGCCACTGCGCGAGGCCCTCACGGTGCACGACCCGGCGTACATGATCTACACCTCCGGGTCCACCGGACGTCCCAAGGGCGTGGTCGTCCCGCACCACGGCATGGCGGCGCTGGCCCGGACCCAGGGCCGGCTGATGGACGTCGGCACCGGCTCCCGACTGCTGCAGTTCGCCTCTCCGAGCTTCGACGCGTCCGTCGCCGAGCTGCTGGTCGCGCTGCTCAACGGAGCCGCCACCGTCCTGCTTCCCCGGGCCGGCCTGGTCGGGGACGGGCTCCCCGCCGCGCTGCGTGACCACCGGATCAGCCACGTCACCCTTCCCCCGGCGCTGCTGCCGGGCCTGGACCCCGCCGACCTGGGCCCCGTCGAGCACCTGCTCGTCGCGGGCGAGGCCTGGCCGGGGGAGCTGGTCGGGCGTTTCTCAGGCCGCCGGATGTACAACGCCTACGGGCCCACCGAGTCCACGGTGTGCGCCACGATGAGCACTCCGCTGTCCGGCTCGGGAACGCCGCCCATGGGCGCCCCGGTCGCCGGGACCAGGGTCCAGGTGCTCGACCGCTGGCTGCGCCCGGTGCGTGACGGTGTCCCCGGCGAGCTGTACATCAGCGGGGACGGGCTCGCGCACGGGTACTGGAACCGGCCCGGGCTCACCGCCGGGCGCTTCGTCGCCGACCCCTTCGGGCCGTCCGGGTCGCGCATGTACCGCTCCGGTGACGTGGTGCGCCGCCGCCCCGACGGGGAACTGGAGTTCCTCGGCCGGGCGGACGACCAGGTCAAGGTTCGCGGGCACCGTATCGAACCGGGCGAGGTGGAGGCCGCGCTGGCCGGCCTGCCCGAGGTCGGGCGGGCGGTCGTCGTGGTGGACGGGAGCGGATCCGGGCACAGGCTCGCCGCCTACGTCGTCCCCGCCGACGGGACCGCGCCCACGCCGGCGGAGCTGGCCGAGAGCGCCGCCGGGGTGCTGCCGGGGTACATGGTCCCCGCCGCGTTCGTCCTGGTGGACCGCGTTCCGCTGACCGCCAACGGCAAGACCGACCGCGGGGCACTGCCTCCGGTCGACTGGGCCGGGCAGTCCCGGGCCGAGTACACGGAGCCGCGCACCCGTGCCGAACGCGACCTCGCCGCCCTGTGGTGCGACCTGCTCGGCCTGGAGCGGGTCGGGGTGCACGACGACTTCTTCCGGGTGGGAGGGGACTCCGTCGGGGTGGTCCGGATGGTCGCCCGCGCCGCCGACGCCTTCGGGACCCGGCTGCCGGTGCGTACGGTCTTCGACCACCCGACCGTCGCCGAACTGGCCGAGCTGCTGACCACCGGGAGCGCCAAGGGCGCCGACGCCGCGGACACCGCCCTCGTTCCCGTGTCCCGTGACGCCGACCTGCCGCTGTCGGCCGCCCAGCGCCGCCTGTGGTTCCTCGACCGCTACGAGCCCGGCGGCTCGGAGTACAACTCCGGAGGTGCGCTGCGGCTCACCGGGCCGCTGGACGTGTCCGCCCTGAACGCGTCCCTGGACGCCCTGGTCCACCGGCACGAGTCGCTGCGCACCACGTTCGCCGAGCACGACGGGCGCCCGGTGCAGACCATCGGAGCCCCCACGGGGGCCGACCAGGCCACCGCCGACCTGAGCGCCGTCCCGGCGCGGGAGCGGGAGGCCGCGCTCGACGAGGTGCTCGCCGAGTTCGTGCACCGCCCCTTCGACCTGGCCGGGGGTCCCCTCTTCCGGGCGCTGCTGGTCACCCTGGCCCCCGACGAGCACGTGCTCGCCCTGGGCATCCACCACATCGTCGTGGACGCCTGGTCCCTGTCGGTCCTGACCCGGGAGCTCGGCGCGCTCTACCGGGCCGCCGCCCGGACGGGGGCCGGCACCGGGCCGGAGGCGCTCGCCGAACGGGCCGGACTGCGCCCGCCCCGCCTGCAGTACGCCGACTTCGCGGCGTGGCAGGACACCTACCTGGAGTCCGGCCCCTTCCAGGAGCGGCTCGACCACTGGCGGGAGCTGCTGACCGGCGCCGAGCCCCTCTCCCTGCCCACCGACCACCCGCGGCCCCCGGTGCGCCGGGGCCGGGGCGCGACCCGTGCCTTCGAGGTCCCCGAGGCGACCCTGGCCGCCGTCCGTGACCTGGAGGCCTCCACCGGCGCCACCCTCTTCATGGTGCTGACCGCCGCCGTGCAGGTGGTCCTGTCCCGCTACACGGGGCAGCGCGACATCGTCCTCGGAACGGTGGTCTCCGGCCGCGACCGCGTGGAGCTGGAGGACGTGGTCGGGTTCTTCGTCAACACGCTGGCGCTGCGGATGCGCGTGGACGAGGCGCTCACCGGGACCGAGCTGCTCGCGGCGGTCCGCGACACCCTGCTCACCGCCTTCCAGAACGGTGACGTCCCCTTCGACACCGTGGTGGACGCGGTCGCCCCGCGCCGCGACCCGTCCCGGCCCACTCTGGTCCAGGCCGTCGTCGCGCTGCAGAACGCCCCCGGGCAGGTCTGGGAGATCGACGGGCTGTCCGTCGCCGAGCAGCCCCTCACCCGGGGCAGCTCCCTGTTCGACCTCAGCGTGGACTTCTACGTGGACGGCGGGCGTCTGCACGGCTCGGTGGAGTACGACACCGACCTGTTCGACCCACGGACCGTCGACCGTTTCGCCGAGCACGTGTGCGCCCTGCTGGAGGGGCTCACGAGGGCACCCGACGCGCCGGTGCACACGGTGGACCTCATGCCCGGGGCCGAGCGCGCCGCCCTCCTGGCCGCGGGAAGGGCGCCTGAAGCACGAACCAGCGGTCCCGGCGGGGGCCACGTCCTCGACGACCTGGCCGAGCTGGCGGCGAGCGGACCCGGCCGTCCCGCGCTGTCCGACGGGACCGACTCCCTGTCCTTCGGCGAGCTGGACGAGCGCGTCAACCGCCTGGCCCGGCGCCTGGCCGGGGCGGGGGTCGGTCCCGGAGACCGGGTGGTCACGGTCCTGCCCCGCACCGTCGAGGCGGTCGTCGGCCTGTTCGCGGTACTGCGGTCCGGGGCGGCCTACGTCCCGGTCGACCCCGCGGCCCCCGCCGAACGGGCGCGCACCGTCCTGGAGCACTCGGGCGCCGGGCGGATCCTCGCCACCCGGGACACGGCGGAGTCCGCCCGGCGGTCCCTGGGCGAGGGGGTACCGGTCACGGTGGTGGACGAGGCGTCGGAGGAGTCGGGCGCACCGGTCGCCGACGCCGACCGGACGCGCCCCCTGCACGGTGGACACCCCGCCTACGTGATGTTCACGTCCGGCTCGACCGGGACCCCCAAAGGGGTCGTGGTCACCCACGCCAACCTGTGCGCCATGGTCACCGCCTACCGGGCCGCGGTGCTGGACGGTCCCGACACCGACGGCCGCGGGCTCACCGCCGCGCATCTGGCCGCGTGGACCTTCGACGCCTCCTGGGACCCGTTCGCCTGGCTGCTGAGCGGCCACCGCCTGCACGTGGTCGACGAGCGGACCCGCACCGACGCCGAGGCGCTGCGCGACCACCTGGACCGGCACCGGGTGGACTACCTCGACACCACCCCCTCCTACCTGGCCCACCTGGTCGCCTCCGGGCTCCTGGAGGAGGGGCGTCACCCGCTCACCGTGCTGACCGTGGGCGCCGAGGCGCTGGACGAGGCCCTGGCCGAGCGGCTCGCCTCGGCCGGGGTCCGCGCCGTGCACAACTTCTACGGGCCGACCGAGAACACCGTGAACAGCACGGTCTGGCGTGTCCGGCCCGGAGCACGCCCGCTGATCGGCCGCCCCGTCGCCGGGACCCGCGCCCTGGTCCTCGACCCGTGGCTGCGGCCGGTCCCCCCGGGCGTACGCGGCGAGCTCTACCTGGCCGGGCCGTCGCTGGCCCGGGGCTACGAGGGCGCGCCCGGGCTGACCGCCGAACGCTTCGTGGCCGACCCGTACGGGTCGGGGGACCGGATCTACCGGACCGGGGACGTCGTTCGCTGGACCGCCGACCACGAGTTGGAGTTCCTGGGGCGAGACGACGACCAGGTCAAGATCCGCGGCTTCCGGATCGAGCTCGGCGAGGTCGAGTCGGTGCTGGCCGCGCTGCCCGGGGTCCGCTCCGCGGCCGCCGTGGTCAGGGAGGACGGTCCCGGCGTCCGTCGGCTGGTCGGCTACGTCGTTCCGGAGGAGGGCGCGCCGGACGCGGGCGCCGCGGCCGTCCGGGAGGGCGCCGCGCGGCGGCTGCCCGACTACATGGTGCCGGCGGCCGTGGTCGTGCTGGAGGACATCCCGCTCAACGCCAACGGCAAGACCGACCGCAAGGCGCTGCCCGCCCCCGCCGACGACGCGTTCGGCACCGCCGGGTACGTTCCGCCGCACGGGCCGACCCAGGCCCTCCTCGCCCAGGTCTGGGGGGAGCTGCTGGGGATCGAGAAGGTCGGCGCCCACGACAACTTCTTCGACCTGGGCGGTGACTCGATCCTGAGCATCCAGCTGGTGTCCCGGGTACGCGCCGCCGGGCGGGAACTGGCCTCCAAGGACGTCTTCCTGCACCAGACCGTCGACGCGCTCGCCGCCGCCATGGACGCCCGGGAGGAGGCCGGTCCCGGTGGGGAGGACGCCGCGGCCGGGCCGGTCACCGGGGAGGTCGTCCTCACGCCGGTGCAGCGCTGGTTCCTCGACACGCATCCGCGCTTCCCCCAGCACTTCGACATGTCCCTGCTGGCGGAGACCGTGCCGGGCACCGACCCGCGTCTGGTGGCCCGCGCCGCCGAGCACGTCCTGGCCCACCACGACATGCTCCGGCTCAGGGTCGAGCGCGCCGAGGGGGAGTGGCGACAGCACCTGGAAGCGGAGACCGCACCCGGGGCGGTGCGCGTCGTGGACGCGGCCGGCCTGTCGGAGGCCGGTGTCGAGGAGCTCCTCGCGTCCGAGGCGGGCCGGGACCGGCCTTCGACGCGCCTGGCCGAGGGGCCGCTGTTCGAGGCGGTGGTCGTGGACACCGGGACGGCGGACCGGCACCGGCTGCTGCTGTCGGCGCACCACATGGTGGTGGACGGGGTGTCCTGGCGGGTGATCCTGGAGGACCTCGCCATCGCCTACGGGCAGCTGTGGGACGGGCGTCCGGTGTCCCTCGGCGCGAAGACCACCCCGTTCCCGGTCTGGGCGGACCGTCTGGCCGCGTTCGTCCGGGAGGGCGGGTTCGGAGACGACGTGGAGGCCTGGGCCGAGACCCTCTCCGGCGCCGCCACGGCCCTGCCCCTGGACCTGGACGGGGGCCCCAACGACGTGGCCTCCCAACGCGTGCTCACCTCGGAGCTGTCGGAGGAGGACACCGCCGCCCTGCTCTCCCGGGTGCCGGGGGCGTTCCGGTGCCGGATCGACGACGTGCTCCTGGCCGCGCTCGGCCGGGTCCTCGCCGACTGGACCGGCTCCGGCCGGATCCTGGTGGAGAAGGAGGGACACGGCCGCGAGGACCTCTTCGAGGACGTGGACCTGTCCCGCACGGTCGGCTGGTTCACCACCGTCTACCCGGTCGTGCTGGACCTGCCGGAGGGGGACGGCTGGCCGGGGACGGTGGCCGCCGTCAAGCGCCAGACCAGGAGTGCCCCGCGCGGCATCGGGTTCGGGGCGCTGCGGTACCTGGCGGAGGGCCCGGACACCGAGCCGCTGCGTGCTCTGCCGGAGGTCCCGGTCTCCTTCAACTACCTGGGCCGGTTCGGTGAGGCGGAAGGGGACGGACTCGTCCGCCGATTCGCCCCCGTTCCCGGCCCGGACCACGCCCCGGACGAGGAGCGCACCAACCTGCTCGACGTCACCGGCTCGGTCACCGGCGGGCGGTTGGAGTTCTCCTGGACCTACTCGGCCAACCGGCACCGCGACGCGACCGTGGAACGACTCGCCCGGTCCTTCACCGGCGCCCTGCGAGAGCTGGTCGCATCGGCCCCGGCCCGGCGCGGCCGCCGAAACTGACCCCGCCCACCGCAAGTACGAGAGAGACGAGGAAGAACATGAGCGGCAACCCCTTCGAGAACGACGACGCCACCTACCTGGTCCTGGTCAACGCCGAGGGACAGCACTCCCTGTGGCCGTCCTTCGCCGAGATCCCCGAGGGCTGGGACATCGCCCTGGAGGAGACCTCCCGTGAGAGGGCGCTGGCCTACGTGGAGGAGAACTGGACGGACATGCGTCCGAAGAGCCTGGTGACCGCCCTGGGCGAGTAGGCGGCGCCACGACGGGGCGGGGCGGCCGGACCCGGCCGCCCCCGCCCCGTGCGGTTCCGGTCGCTCAGGCGGTCTCGGCCAAGCGGGCCCAGCTCCGGGTGCGGTGCCCCGCGCCTCCCGTGCCGCAGTGGTCGAGAAGGGCCCGGCCGAGGTCGGTGGCCAGGTGCCGGACCCGGTTCCCGTCACGGGTCGTGGTGATCAGTCCCGTTTCCCGCAGCACCGCGGTGTGCTCGCTTACCGAGGTGGGCGACACGTGGAGGGCCTCGGCCAGCTCTCCCGTGGAGACCGGGGAGACCAGCCCGCCCAGGACGGCGGAACGGGTCCGGCCGAGCAGCCGGCCCAGCGCCTCCGGGGACCGGTTCGGCTCCGGCAGCAGGGAGTCGAGCGATTCGCGGGGGCCCAGAGCCGGGAACAGCAGCGCTGTCCGGGGCAGTCCCGACTCCGGGTCGGCCCACTGCTCCACCCGGGGGCCGGAGCCCAGGAACACCGAGGGGAGCAGGTCCAGGCCGTGTCCCCGAGGGTCCAGGTCCAGGTCCCGGCCGTCGGCGACCTCCAGGCCCGTGTCCGTCCACCGGCAGGCGTCCCCCAGGGACTCCACCGCCACCGCCGTCCCCTCCCCGGCCGCCAGGGCCCCGATCCGGTCGGCGGCCAGCACCTGGAGTGCCCGCACGCGGGCCTGCCCGGGGACGAGGACCTGGGCCACCCGGCCCAGGGTCCGCACCGCGCGCCACACGCGGTCGGGTGTGTGCGGTTCGGGGGCGCGGGGCCCCTCGGGCGACTGCGCCAGGGACAGCACGTCGGGCAGGAGCCCGTGGGCCTCCACCAGTTCCGCCCGTACGAGCGGCAGCGTGGACAGCCGGAGCCGGGTACGGCGCGCCCACCCGGAGGCCCCGGGACGGGCCGCGCCGGAGAGAGCGGACTCCAGAGCGTGGGCGGCCTCGATCAGCATGGACAGTTCTGGCCGAACGCGGACACGCGCCGCGTCCCGCGTCGTCAGGTGGACTCTGGTCACGTGGGACGTCCTTTCCGCCTCGGAGGGGACACGGGTGCCATCCGTCGTGTCACCGGACCTTGCGCAGGTAGGCGCGTACCGCGATCGGTAGGAGGACGGCGTGGCAGACGGCCACGGCGACCAGGCTCACCGCCAGCGGTTCCGCGACGGGACCGCCGATCATCAGCCCGCGCACCGTGTCCACGAAGTAGCTGACCGGGTTGATCCCGGTCCAGACCTCCAGCCAGTGGGGCATGGTCTGCGGATCGGCGAAGATGTTGCTGCCGAAGGTCAGCGGCAGGATGACCGCCGTCGCGACCCCCGGGACCGCCTGCGGGCTCGCGACCACCATCCCGACCAGCACCGACAGCCAGCACAGGGTCAGTCCGAACACGATGACCAGGACGCAGGCCAGCAGCGCCGACAGCGGGTCGGTCTGGATCCGGAAGCCCAGCGCGAACGCCAGCAGCAGCAGGACGGTCACCGCCACGACGTAGCGGATGATGTCGCCCAGCACCGCGCCGACCAGCGGCGCCGACCGCGCGATCGGCAGGCTCCGGAACCGGTCGAACACACCCTTGGAGATGTCGGTGCTGAGCGCCATCCCGGTTCCCATGCTCGCGTACATGGTGATCTGCACCATCAGTCCGGGGACCAGGGTCTGGAGGTAGTCCTGCCAGCCGCCGGAGATCGCTCCGCCGAACAGGAAGACGAACACCAGGAGGAACAGGACCGGCTGGATGACCGTGTCGATCAGCGTCGCGGGTGTGCGCGCGACGTAGCGCAGGTTGCGCTTGGCCAGGGTCAGGCTGTGGCCGAGCCCCTCGAACACGCCGATCCGCCGTCTGGCCTCCGGGTTCAGGGCGGGCGCGGGAGCGGCGAGGGTCGGGGCGCTCATGCGGGGCTCTCCTCAGTGGTGTGGTCGGGCAGGGGGCGGCCGGTCAGGGAGAAGAACACGTCGTCGAGGCTGGGCAGCCGCAGCGCCAGCTCGTCGGTGGCGATCGCCCTCTGGTCCAAGCTCCGGACCAGGGACGACAGCAGGACCGGGTCGTCGGTCGGCGCGGTGATCGTCGTGCCGTCCGAGCTCAGGACGGGCCTGCTCCCGAGCAGGTCGGTGACGAGGCCGGCCACTCGGTCGATGTCGGCGGAGTCGACCGGGCGCACGTGCAGGGTCTGGGATCCGGTCGTGCGCTTGAGCTCCTGGGGCGAACCCTCGGCCACCACGCGGCCGTGGTCGATCACGGTGATCCGGTCGGCGAGCTCGTCGGCCTCCTCCAGGTACTGCGTGGTGAGCAGGACCGTGGTGCCGTCGTCGGCGAGTTCACGCACGATGCGCCACAGGTCTCCCCGGCTGCGCGGGTCCAGACCCGTGGTCGGCTCGTCCAGGTAGAGCACGCGGGGCCGGCCGACCAGGCTGGCCGCCAGGTCGATCCGGCGCCGCATCCCGCCCGAGTAGGTCTTGACGGGGCGGTTCCCGGCCTCGACCAGGTCGAAGCGCTCCACCAGCTCCCGGGCGCGTGCCCTCCACTCCCGGGAGGGCATCCGCAGGAGCTGCCCGATGAGTTCGAGGTTCTCCCTGCCGGTGAGCTCCTCGTCCACCGACGCGTACTGCCCGGTGAGGCCGATCAGGCCGCGGACCGTCACCGGGTCGCGCAGCGCGTCGTGGCCGGCGACGCGCACGCTGCCCTCGTCGGGCCACGACAGCGTCGCCAGGATCCGTACCGCCGTGGTCTTGCCGGCCCCGTTGGGGCCCAGCACTCCCAGGATCGATCCGGTGGGGACCTCCAGGTCCACCCCGTCCAGGGCGGTCGTCCCACCGAACCGCTTGACCAGGCCGACGGCCTGGATACAGGTGTCCATCACGATTCCTCCTCATGTCCGCCGCCACTCTCCCGGCACGGGCGGACACCGGGCGGACAGCGGGCGGACGGATGAGGACACCGGTGTCACTCGCGGAGGCCGATCGCCTCCACCGGAGGGGTGCGCAGGGCCAGGCGCACCGGGAACATGACCGAGCCGACCCCCAGTACCGCCGTCGCGGCGGCCACCCCGGCGTACACCAGCGGCGAGCCCGCCGGGACGGGGGTGCCGAGGAAGGCCAGGCTCAGAACCGACAGGGGGAGCAGGGCCACCAGCGTGCCGAGCAGGACCGCGAGCACGACGATCACCCACGCCTCCCAGCGCAGGGCCCGCAGCACCTGGCGGCGGGTCGTGCCGATCAGCCGCAGCAGGGCGAACTCGCGCGAGCGTGCGGCGGTGGACATCACCAGGCTGTTGACCACGGCGATCGCGATGTAGCCCAGGATGACCGCCAGACCGACGAGGTTGACCCACGCGGCCAGGTCCGCCTCGGCCCGTGCGCTGTCGGCGAACCCGTCCCGGTCGTCGAGCAGCAGTGTCGGGTACCGCTCGGTGAACGCCTCCAGCGCGGCGGCCAGCTCCTCGGGCGAGGTGCCCTCGGCCGCGCCCACCAGGACCCGGGACGGTGGTCCGGCGTGCCCGTCCACGACCTCCTGGGGCACCATCGCCCCGCCCAGCCCCAGGCCGCGCTCGTAGGTGGCGACCAGCCGTAGCGTGGCCGGCGTGCCGTCCCCCAGGCGCACGTCCAGTTCGTCCCCGACGTCCGCGCCGAGGAGGTCCGCGCCGGAGCGCTCCATCGCGACCGTCGCACCGGCCAGGTCGCCCAGGTCGCCGTCGGCGACCCCGGGGTCCAGGTTGTCCTCCAGCCCCTCGGGGGCGACCCCGCGTGCCGGGAAGGAGGCGAGGTCGGGGTCGCCGAACACGGAGTAGGGCACGAACACCCGGGTCTCCCGCAGCGGTGTGACCGGGCCCGTCTCGGGCAGTGCCGCCAGTTCGCCGACGACGTCCGCGCCGACGCCGCCGGAACCGGTGTCGGCCACCACGGCGTCCGCGGTGACCCCCTCGTCCACCTGGTCGGAGACCGCCTCGGCCAGCACCGACTGGGTGTGGACCATGGACAGGGTGAATCCGACGGCGAGCACGAGCGGGGTGAGGACGGTCCCCAACCGGCGCAGGTCGGACTCGGTGGCCTCCGCGGCGAGGAATCCGCTGACCCGGAACCGGCGCAGCGGGCGCACGACGGCCGCGACCAGGGGACGCAGCACGGTCGGGCCGAGCAGGGCCACCGCGACCACCAGCAGCAGGGCCGAGCCCCCGGTCCCGGCGGCTCCGGCGTCGTTGCGCAGGGCGATCGGTGTCATCGCGGAGCTGATGCCGAGTACCAGGCAGACCATCCCGGCGGTGCCCCGCCAGCGGGCCGGGGCCCGGCGGTCCGCCGACGACTCGCGCATCGCCTCCACGGGCTTGGTCCAGGCCGGGCGCAGCGCCGCGGCCGTGCTCCCGACCAGAGCGGTCAGCGTGGTCAGCAGTATCGCGGCGGCCAGGGGGAGCGGGCCGACCACGAGCGGCAGGTCGGCGGGGATCACCCCGAGCCGGACGAAGGCCCCGTGCATGGCCCGGGCGACCAGGATCCCCGGAAGACACCCCAGGATCCCGGCGACCAGGGACAGCAGCAGGGCCTCGGCGCCGATCATGCGCAGGAGCTGGCCGGGGGTGGAGCCGATGGCGCGCAGCACCGCGAGCTCGCGGCGGCGGGTGTTGACCGACAGGGACAGCGTCCCCGACACCACGAACAGGGCGATGAGCACCGCCAGTCCGCCGAACGAGCCGGAGATCGCCAGCAGGAGTCCGCGCGCGGCTCCCACGTCGGAGAACTCGATCCGGTTGACGGCCGCACCGGTGTGGACCGTGACGGGTGTGTCACCCGCGGCGGACGCCAGAGCGGCGTTGAGCTCGTCGGTGCCCACGCCCGGCGCGGCGATGATCCCGATCGCGTCGACGGCCTCGGGGCCGGGTGCCAGGCGCTCCACGTCGTCGGGGTGCAGGAACACCGAACCGCCGCGCCCCTCCCCGGAGCCCTGGTGGTCGACGGTGCCGCTGACCAGGTACTCGGCCGGTTCCGCCGCGCTGACGATCCGCACCCGGTCCCCGGGGGCGGTGCCCAGGGCGGTGGCCAGGCCGGTCGTCAGCGCCACCTCCCCGGATCGCCGTGGGGCCGTGCCCTCCGTCGGCTCGAAGGGGCCCAGCGGGGCGGTGTCCCAGCCGTGGCCGAGCACGGACCGCGGCTCGGCGCCGTCCGGGGATCCGACGGCGAGGGGCAGATGGTGGTCGCCGACCGCCAGTTCCACCTCGTCCAGGGCGCCCATGGCGTCGACCAGATCCGAGGGCAGTCGGACGGTCTCGGGGAGGCGCGCGGAGACGGTGAAGTCGCCGCCGGGCAGCCGCAGGGTCTGCTCGCCGCCGACCACCGCGTCCGCGGCCGCGTAGCGGTGGGGGGTGACGGAGGAGCGCAGGCCGGACTCGGCGAGGATTCCGGATGCGGCGATCAGCGCGGTGGCGCACAGCAGGGAGACGAACGCCCCGGAGAAGGAGCCCTTGCGGGCGCGCAGGGTCTTCCACGCGATGTCGATCATCACCGCTCCCCGAGCCGGCTCATCCGCTCGGCCACGGCGGCGGGAGTCGGGGCGTCGAGGGAGTCCACGAGCCTTCCGTCGGCGAGGAAGAGCACACGCTGGGCGTAGGAGGCGGCCACGGGATCGTGGGTGACCACGAGGACCGTCTGGCCCAGGGCGGCGACCGTGTCCCTCAGCAGTGACAGCACCTGTGCGCCTGCGCGGGAGTCCAGGGCGCCGGTGGGCTCGTCGGCCAGCACCAGGTCGGGGCGGGTGATGAGGGCGCGGGCGATGGCCACCCGCTGCTGCTGTCCGCCGGACAGCTCGGCGGGGCGGTGGTGCAGCCGGTCGGCCATCCCGACCTGGAAGACCACCTGTTCGGCCCAGCCCCGGTCCACGGCGGTGCCGTTCAGCCGCAGCGGCATGGTGATGTTGTCCTGGACGGTGAGCGCGGACAGCAGGTTGTAGGCCTGGAAGACGAAGCCGACGCGTTCGCGGCGCAGCCGGGTGAGGCGGTTCTCCGACATCCCGGAGAGGCTGGTCCCGCCGAGCCACACCTCGCCGCTGCTCGGCCGGTCGAGCCCGGCGGCGCAGTGCAGGAACGTGCTCTTGCCCGATCCGGACGGACCCATTACCGCAGTGAAGCTGCCCTTCGCAAGCTCTACGGAAATACCCTGAAGAGCGGTGACCTTTCCAGCACCCGAGTCGTAGGTACGGTAAACTTCGCCCATTCTCAGTGCGGGCGTTCTCTCCGGGGTTTCGGGCGGCCCGAAAGCGACCCCCTGGCCTGATTTTCTTCTTCCGAACACGGGGACTCCTTTTTCGATTCTCCGGCGAATGCTACCATCGGCCCGGAATTTGTCTTCTTTCTTTTTCGGGCCTTCGGGGGTTCTCCTTTGGTGCACGTGGGCGCGCTCCTGTCCCGCCGCCGTGCGGTGCTGGAGCGTGCGGCTCGCGGTACCCGCTACGTCGCGGCGGCCGGGGCGGGGACGATGCGCGCCTGGCTGCTTATCGGTGGTTTCCTCTTCATTCAGGTACTGGTCATCCTCCTCGTCGGAGCCCCGTTGCTCAGACGGATGGCCGCGCTGCTGGAACGGAGCACCGAAAGGGATATCCGGCTAGCCGACGCGCACCTGGGCCGGGACTCCGGAAAGAGTGGAACGCCGCCCCCCAGGACGGAATTCTGGGACTCGATCTGCTGGTCGGCCGTCAATTCCCTGGCCGGCCTGGCCTGTGTGCTCACGGCGTTCGTGCTGACCGTGGGAGTGGCGGTCTCCCTGACCTGCCCGCTGTGGTGGTGGGCGCTTCCGTCGGAGATCGCGGTCAGCCCGGGCGGCTATCCGGTGGACTCCTGGCCCGCGGCGCTGCTCACGCCGTTCGTCGGCCTGGCCTACCTCGGCCTGTTCGTGTTCTGCGTCCCACGCCTGGCCACCGGCCATGCGCTGCTGGCCCGCCGGATGCTGACCGGCACGGACAGCGGTCGGCTGCGGACCCGCATCGCGGAGGTCACCGCGCTGCGCCAGACGGCCCTGGAGGCGCACGGCCTGGAGCTGCGCAGGATCGAGCGCGACCTGCACGACGGGACCCAGAACCGCCTGGTCGCGGTACGGATGCACCTGGGCCTGATCGAGCGCCTCCTGACCGAGGAACCCGAACGCACACGAGAGCTGATCACGGTCGCCAAGGACGCCGCGGAGGACGCGCTCAGGGAGTTGCGCGGTGTCGTGCGCAGCATCTACCCGCCCATCCTCGCCGACCAGGGGTTGGCCATGGCGGTGACCTCCCTGGCCTCGCGGTCGGCGGTTCCCTGTTCCGTGGACGTACGAGGGCTGCCCCGTCTCCCGGCCGCGGTGGAGACGGTCGCCTACTTCGTGGTCACCGAGGCGCTGACCAACGTCGTCAAGCACTCCGGGGCCACCGGCGCCCGCGTCACCGTCCGAGAGCACGGCGGCGAGATCGCCGTCGAGGTCACCGACGACGGCGGGGGAGGCGCCAACGAGCACGGGGGAAGCGGTCTGTCCGGAATCCGTCAGCGGGTGGCGGCCTTCGAGGGACGGACCCGGATCACCAGCCCGCCCGGCGGGCCGACCACGATAGAGGTGAGACTGCCGTGCGCGTTCTGATCGCCGAGGACGACGTGCTCCTGCGCCAGGGGCTCGTGCTGCTCCTGGAGACGGAGGGCTTCGAGGTCGCTGGGGCCGCCCGGGACATCGCCGAGTTCTGGACGCTCTTCGAGGAGCACCGTCCCGACATCGCCGTTCTCGACGTCCGCCTGCCGCCGGGCTTTCGCCGCGAGGGGCTGGAGGCCGCGGCCCGCCTCCGCGAGCGTGTCCCGGGCTTTCCGGTGCTGGTCCTGTCGGCCCACGTCGAGGACGAGTACGCGGCCGAACTGCTGACCGACAGCGAGGGCATCGGCTATCTGCTCAAGGACCGGATCGGAGACGTGGCCGAGTTCGCCGACGCGCTGAACCGGGTGGCCCGGGGCGGGGTCGCCCTGGACCCGGAGGTGGTGTCGCACCTGTTGCACGGCCCGTCCCGGAAGAACCCGCTGGGGTCGTTGACCCCCCGGGAGACACAGGTGCTCGGGCTCATGGCCGAGGGACACGACAACACCCGGATCCGTGAGCTGCTGGGCCTGTCCACCCCGGCGGTGGGCAAGCACATCGGCTCGATCTTCGCCAAGCTCGGGCTCACCCAGGAGGGCAGCGGGCACCGCCGGGTCCAGGCGGTGCTGGCCTACCTCAGGAGCGGCGCGGCCCCGGAGGCGCCCTCGGCGTAGCCGCGCTCGAAGCCCTCCCGGCCCATCGCCCCGGTCAGCGCCCGCACCAGCGAGCGCACCCGTGGACTGCCGTCGTCGCGCCGCCCCCGGATCCGGGCGGCGGTGCCGAGCGCACGGGCAGCCCCCTCCGGGTCCTCCGCGTGCCACAGGGCGTCAGCCACCAGTTCGGCCGTCTCCGCCCGTACGGCGGCGTCGCCGAGGAGCCCGGCGGCCTCCCAGGCCCGCAGCGCGGTCTCGCGCGCCCGCTCCCGGGCGCCCTCGGCCAGGGCGAGCGCGCCCTCCCGGCACAGGACCGCCACCCGGAGGTAGCCGGGGTCGGCCAGGGGCCCGGCGAGCAGGTGCCGGGCCCGGGCGACCAGGTCACGGGCGTCGGCCGTCCTCCCCCGGAGCAGCGCCAGGTCGGTCAGCCCGGCCAGGCACATGATGCGGTGCTCCGCGGTCGGGGCCTTGGCCGTGTCCAGGGCGTCCTGGAAGACCTCCTCGGCCTCGCCGGTCCGCTCCGCCCGGACGAGCTCGCCGCCCAACAGGATCAGGGTGGGGGTGAACCGCTCCGAGGCGCCCAGCGACCGCTCCAGTTCCAGAGCCCGCCTCAGGCTGGCGACCGCGCTGTCCACGTCGCCGCGTGAGGACTGGAACCCGGCCAGGGCGGCGACCAGCTGGGCGGTCGTCCACAGGTCGCCCAGCACACGGAAGGCCGCCGCGGCGGCCTCGGTGTGCTGTTCGGCTCCGGCGGCGTCCCCGGCGGCCTCGGCGGCCAGCGCGGAGGTGGCCAGGCCCGCGGCGCGCACCCAGGGGTGGGGGTGGGCCAGGGCGGTCCCGGCGTCCGCGAGCACCCCCTCGTGGTCACCGGCCAGGAGACGGTGCTTGGGGGTGATCATCGCCAGCGGGGGGTGGCTGGCCAGCGCGGCGGCATCGGCGGCCGGCGGCCCGGGGCGGGGTCCGGAATCCGGCTGGTCGGAGACCTCCTGCCGGGGGAGGACGGAGCGGACCGCGGCGGAGACCGTCCGCGCCGTGGGGGTGAGCGCCCCGGGGTGGCGGTCGAGCTCACCGAACCAGCGCTCGGCCTCCTCGTAGCGGCCCCGGATGATCCAGTACCAGCTCAGTGCCGTGGCGGTCCGCACCGCCTGCGCCGCGTCCCCGCCCCGGCAGGCGTGCCGCATGCCCTCCAGGAGGTTGTCGTGCTCGGTGTCCAGGACCGCCAGCCCACGGGGCTGGTCGCCTCCGAGCAGCATCGTGAAGGCGTTCTCGACCAGGTCGGCGAAGTAGCTGACGGCGGCGTCGCGCACCCGCCCCTCCTCACCGGCCTCCCGCAGCCGTTCCTCCAGGTAGATCCGCGGAGTCTCCATGAGGCGGTGCCGGGGTTCCCCCCAGGACGACTCCGTGGCCATGAGCAGGGACTTGTCGGTGAGCGAGGACAGCAGGAACGGCACCTCGTCGGCGGGCACGTCGCTTTCGGCGCAGACCGCCCGGGCGCTGTCGGCGGTGGCGCCGCCGGGCAGGACCGACAGACGGCGCGCCATCAGCCGCTCTTGGTCGGTCAGCAGGTTCCAGGTCCAGTCCAGGACGGCGCGCAGCGTCCGGTGGCGGGCGTTTCCGGCGCGCCGTGCCCCGGACAGCAGGCGAAAGCGCTCGTTGAGGTGCCAGGCGATCTGCTGGACCGTCATCGACCGGGTGCGCGCCGCGGCCAGTTCGATGCCCAGGGGGAGCCCGTCCAGCCGACGACAGATCTCGGCGACCGCCTCGGCGTTGTCAGGGCCGACGGTGAATCCGGGCCGCGCCAGGGAGGCGAGCTCGGCGAACATCGCGACGGCCTCGCCGCCGTCGTCCTCGGAGAGCCCCAAGGGCTCGACCCGGACCAGGGCCTCACCCTCGGCCGCCAGGGGTTCGCGGCTGGTGGCCAGGACGTGGAGGTCCGGGCACTGGGCGAGCAGGCGGACCGCGAGGTCGGCGGCGGAGTCCACCAGGTGCTCGCAGTTGTCCAGGACCAGGAGGGTGGGTACGGCGGACAGGGCGGACACCAGCCGGGTGGACCGGACGTGGCCGGGGGCCGCCAGGGAGGTGTTGCCCGTGCCGAGGGTCGCGGCGACGGCCTCGACCAGGCTGTCCTCCTCACGCAGGGGGCCCAGCTCCACGAAGCACACCCGGGTGCGCGGGGCGGCTCCGGCGGCGTACTCGGCGGCGAGGCGGGTCTTGCCCACCCCTCCGGGGCCGAGCAGGTTCACCAGGCGCGTACGGCCCATGAGCGTGCCGATGGTGGCGAGTTCGTCCTCGCGGCCGAAGAAGCGGGTCAGGTAGGGATTGGTCCACCCCCGGGAGGAAGCCGGGGCGTGGTCGCGGAGGATCTCTCCGTGGAGTCCGCCGATCCACGGGGAGGGGTCGGCGCCCAGCTCCTCGGCCAGGGCTCGCCGCAGATCCTCGTAGGCGGTCAGGGCGGCGCCGTCCTGACCGGTCTCGTGCAGGACCCGTATGAGCAGGCCGTGGCAGCGTTCCCGGACGGGGTGGGCGGCGCACAGGGAGCGTAGTTCGGGGACGAGTCCGGCGGGGTCGCCGGTGCGGGACAGGGCGTCGATCCGGTCCTCGACTGCGGTGAGCCGCAGGTCCTCCAGACGAGGGGCCGTCCGCCGGGCGAACTCCGCCTCCACTCCGCCGAAGGGGGTTCCCCGCCACAGCGCCAGGGCCTCGTCCAGGACCTCCGCCGCCCGGTCCGGGGCGTGCTCACGGAGCAGCCGGGCGCCGTCGGCGGCGAGCCGCTCGAAGACGTGGGCGTCGATCTCGTCGGGCGGCACGTCCAGGCGGTACCCGCCGCCGTGGGCGACCGGACCGATCGCGAGGCCGTGCTCGCGCATCCGGGCCCGGGCGCGCGAGGCGAGGCGCCGCAGGGTGTCCGCGCCGCCGTCGGGGGGAACGTCGTCCCACAGGTCGTCGATGAGCGCCTCGACCGGGACCACCCGCCCCGGCGACAGGGCCAGCCGGGCGAGCAGGGCGGACATGCGCCTTCCTCCGAGCGGCAGGGCGCGGCCCCTCCCGTCCCGGACCTGGAAGGGACCCAGCATCGAGACACGCACTCCGCCAATCTGCCAGAGCGGTCGTACACCCACAAATCACCGTCCTCTGCGCAGCGGCCCGTCCCACAGGATCCGCGGCCGGCCCGGCTACTGCCCCTCCGCCGCCCCGCGACGCGCTCCCTGATCTCCTCGGGGGAGAAGGTCTCGAACATGCGGGACCTGACGCGGTCGGTGGCCCACGCGATCGAGGGGCCGACGCCCACCTGATCGACCCGGCCTTGCCCGGGGTGGGCTTCGTGCGGATGGAGACCTCACCGGCCCCCGGTGCGGGTGCGCGCCGCCTACGTCTCCGACGACAACATCACCGCCATGACCACCGCTCATGGAGCAGAATCGTCCTCCGATCCTGAGGTGGCCTGATGGGTGTCGGCTCCTGCCTTCCTACGCCTGTACCACTCGGCCCACACCGATACCAGAGCCCACCACAGAACGGCTCCGAACACGTGTGTCGGGAAGTCGACGAACCGCATGAGCAGGATCGGGGGCAGGATGAACAAGGCCGCGAGCCGAAGGCGGCGTCGGTCGTCCCTAGGCTGCAAGACTTTCGTGTCTTCCGGGTGGTGGGCTGATGCCGACTCCTGCCGGTAAGTCGACACGGGCCGAACGGTTGGCGCAACCCCTGGCCCGTGAGGTAGCCGAGCAGGCCGCCGCCGACCACGGGGTCTGCATCCGGCCGGTGTCCCTTCGACGCACCGACACCGCCACCGGCGCCACCGAGGTGATCGACGTTCCGTGCGGGTCCAAGCTGGAGTCCCGCTGTCCGGCCTGTGCCAAACGCGAGAGGTCGCTGCGGCGCACGCAGCGTGAAGAGGGCTGGCACCTGGCGGAAGAACCCGCGGTGCAGCCTGACCCGCCCTCGGAGGAACAACGGGACTGGGCGGAACAGCGGGCCATGGTGACGGCCGAACGGGACCGGCTCGCCTCCACGGGAGCTGCGTCGGCCGAGGACTTGGCGCGACTGGACGCGGTGATCGCTGACCTGGACGAGGAAATCACGGCCTCCGGACTCCGGGGGTCGGTGACCCGCTCGGCCGATACCTCCTCGTCGGGGTCACGTCGGGTGCGCTCCACCAAGCGCCGGCAGGACGTCCCGGCCTTCCCAAGCGGCCGATGACCCGCAAGACGGTCGGGCGTGCCTTCACCGATCCGAATCCCGGGAAGGTGTTCCGGCCCTCCCTGTTCATCACACTGCACAAAACGGCCCCGAACCGCGTTTGACGCTGTTCAGGGCCGCTCTGTCACTGTCTCAAGGTGGTGCACTCGGGAGGACTCGAACCCCCAACCTTCTGATCCGTAGTCAGATGCTCTATCCATTGAGCTACGAGTGCAGGTTGTTCAGTTGTGTGTCACCCGGTCTCCCTGGCGACGTCTTTGACTCTATCACGGTGTCAGAGGGCCTCGAACCGTTCTGTGAGTGTGCGACCGGTCATGCCGGTCCGGGCCTCTCGGTCGACCGGGGCGGGGGCGGCGCCGGCGCGCAACGGTGCGCCGGCGCCGCCCCGGGAACGGGTGGGTGCCGACGGGTCAGCACGCCCCGCCGGGGACGACCCCGTCGACGCGGGAGACGCCGGCGTTGCGCTGCCCGCCCACGCGCCGGTTGACCTCCTCGGGCGCCACGGACTCGCCCTGCTGGTGGTACACCCAGTCGACGTCCTGCACGTAGGTGCTCGGGCCGCCCGTGTGGCCGCTCATGTCGACGAACCACTGGTTGAAGTTGATCGACATCGGCGACGACGGGTAGTACTTCCCGCCGTGCTCGGCCACCAGGTGCGTGTCCACGTAGTAGCGGACCAGGCCGTCCTCCACCTGGACCACCAGGTCGCGCCACCCCTCGAAGGATCGGTCCACCACGTCGCTGGTGTTGTCCGCCTTCCAGGGGTCGCGCTGGTAGGTGTGGTACGAGGTCAGGTACATGGCCTCCGCGGGGGCGCCCCACCCCGAGTTGGGCAGGTACTCGAAGTCGAGTTCGCTGTAGTCGGGATCGTTGTCGTGGGCCAGGGGCGTGATCGTGTAGAAGGTCTGGAGCACGGTGTCGCCGTCCTCACCGGAGACCGGGGTGTCGGCGAACCTGACCTTGGCGGCGTAGGTCCCCTCGTGGAACTTCTCCTCGCCGAAGGCCAGCTCGGCCTGGCTGGTGCCCGCCGGGGTGCCGTCCGTGGTCGAGGTCAGGCGCAACACGGAGTCGCCGCCCTCCTCGGTGAAGGAGACGTTGTCGGCGTCCCAGGACGCGCCCGGCACGCCGGGGCCGCCGGCCCAGCTGCGGACGTTCCAGCCCTGGTCGCGCAGGGCCGGGTCGGTGGGGCCGCCGTAGTCGAAGTCGTCGAAGAACAGGCCGCACGACGCGGAGGTCCGGTCGGAGACCGCCTCCACCTCGGTGGGGGAGGCCATCGCGCAGGACGCCAGGGGGAGCGCGGCGGCGCAGGCCAGGGCGGCGCCGCCGACGCGGATGCGGATGCGGGTGGGCACGGGGAACACCTCGGATTCGGGGAGGGGCCGGGGCGGGCGCCCCGGCCGGGGAACGGCCGGGACGGGTCCGGGGTCGCCCCACGTGAGGGGCTGGAAAGACGGCCCCAATCTGTCGACCGCGAAACCACGGCGTCAACCCGGGTCCGCGATCCTTTCGAGACGTCTCCGTGTTCTTACTGGTAACAAAGTTGCCATGTGAACTATGTCATACACCGGCCGAAGCACTCTCGGCACCGAGGGTGAGCGTCCTCGTCGGGCGCGCGTCCCTGAAGGCCTCCGTCGCCGAGGGAGCCGAGGGATGGGCGACGGGTTCCACGAGGTTCCGCCCGCCACGAGAGGCGTGCCCTCCGCTGGCTCTCTCCCCTTCCCGGAGAGGGCGGAGGGCACCGTGGCCGCCCGTGTGCTCGGTGGCCCGAGCCGGGCGGCCGGTGCGGGACCGGCCGCGGAGCCGCCTGCCGGTCAGGCCTTCGAAGCCTCCAGGAGGCGTCCGGCCTCCAGCGCCCGGTCGATCAGCTCGTCCCGCGCCTCCTTGGCGGCGCGGGCGTCCAGGACCTCGTCCCGGAGCAGCTCGCCGCTGCCCTCGCCGGACGCCGAGCGGACGAGGAGCTCGTCGAGCTGTGCGCCGCGGATCTCCGACCGTTCGAGCTGCTCCCACTCCTTGTGGGCGTTCAGCGCCTCCTCGACGGCGACGCCGTACTCGCGGATCGCGTCGACCTGCGCCGCCAGCTCACGGTAGGCGGCCTCCTGCCGCTCGTGCTGCCGGTTCAGCAGGGAACGCACCCGGTCGGAGGCGGCTTCGCGGGAGTCGGCGCGGTGCTCCTCGCGGAGCCGCTCGTGGTGGTACAGCATCGAGGCGATCCGCCACTCCTCGTCGCGCAGTACCGCCAGCGACCGCGTCGAGTCGAAGGAGTCGCCCAGCCTCCGGTCCGCCTCCACGACGGCGTCGATCGTCCTCTGTACGCGGAGTACCAGCTCGGACCCGTGCCGGCCGAGGTCGCCGGCCACCAGGTAGCGGTCCGCGTGGGCCGCCGCGAGGCGCTCGTTCCGGGGCCACCACCACCCCGCCCACAGGGCGGCGGCCGCGCACACGGCGCCCGGTGCGTGCCATCCGACGGTGAGGACCCAGTCCGGCGCCGGGAAGAGGAACCACGTCGCCATGGTGGCGGGCGCGAAACCCAGGGAAAGCACCCTCCACCAGCGTTGCCCCGCCCTGGTGCCCAGCCACGGCGGGAGCAGGGGCCGAAGCCGTGCGCGGGTGGCGGCGAACCCCGCCACTCCCACGACCGCGGCCTGGGACAGGAAGGCGGCGAAGTACAACGGCGCCGACCACGACAGGAGCGGGCCGCTTCCCAGCGTCCAGGCCGTGCTCAGCGCGGCCACCGCCGTCCCGGCCACCATCATGCGCGTTCGGTCCGGGAACCGGGGCCGCCTCGACCGGGTCCTCCTCGGCGGCAGGGCGGACGGCCTCCTCCCGAGCGCTCGGGCGACGCGGGGCGGCGACGCGGGGTCGAGGACGGGGCGCGAGCCGCCGCCCATGGTGCTCGTGATCTTCTTCCCGCGACCTGCCACAGGGTCCCTTCCGTCCGTTTCCTCCCGTGTGTGACGCACGGTTTCGGCGCACGGTTGCCCCGGAGGCGGACGCGGGCACACGGCCCACCGTCCGCACACGGCGCCGCCCCGGCACGGAAGGCCGTGCCGGGGCGGCGGTACGCAGGCGGTGGGCCGAGGCCGGCCGCGACGGACCGGGGTCAGCCCGCGACGGCCTCCTCCACGGAGGCCGCCCACAGCGACACCGCGTTGTCGACCTGCTCGCCGTTGACGACCAGCGGCGGGATCATGCGCACCACGTTCCCCTCCGGACCGCAGGTGAGCAGCAGGAGCCCGTTCCTGGCGGCGGCCTGCTGTGCGCGCACCGCGGTGGCGCCGTCGGGCGTCCCGTCGGCGGCGGTGAACTCGTTGCCGAGCATCAGCCCGCGGCCGCGCACGTCGCCGATCACCTGGTTGGCCTCCGCCACCTTCTCCAGGCCCAGGCGCAACCGCTCGCCCATGCGCGCGGCGTTCTCCACCAGGCCCTCCTCCTGGATCACGTCCAGGGTGGCGAGCGCGGCGGCGCAGGAGACCGCGTTGCCGCCGTAGGTCCCGCCCTGGGAACCCGGCCACGCCTTCTCCATGACCGCGGCGGGCGCGGCGACCGCCGAAAGCGGGAAGCCGCTGGCCAGACCCTTGGCGGTGATGACCACGTCCGGGCGGACGCCCGAGGGCTCGTGCCCCCAGAACGTGCCCGTGCGGCCGAACCCGGTCTGCACCTCGTCGGCGACCAGCAGGAACCCGTGCTGGTCGGCGCGCTCGCGCAGTCCCTGGAGGAAGGCGTCCGGCACGGGCACGTACCCGCCCTCGCCGAGCACCGGCTCGACGAACACCGCGGCGGTGTCCTTCGGGGAGGTCACCGTGGCGAACTGGTAGTCCAGCTCGCGCAGCGCGTAGGCGACCGCGTCGGCCTCGGACATGCCCAGCCGGTAGGCGTACGGGAACGGCGACACGGCCACGCCGGGCATCAGCGGACCGATGCCCGCGCGGATCTTGACCCCGGACGTGGTCAGCGACGCGGCGCCCATGGTGCGGCCGTGGAACGACCCCTGGAACACGAGCACGTTCTGCCGGCCGGTCGCCTGCCTGGCCAGCCGCAGGGCCGCCTCCACGGCCTCGCTGCCCGAGTTCACGTAGAACAGCCGGTCGAGCCCCGCGGGCAGCACGTCTCCGAGCCGCTCGGTGAGCCGCAGCAGGGGGCGGTGCATCACGGTGGTGTACTGGCCGTGGATCAGGGTGGCCACCTGCTCCTGCGCGGCGGCCACGACCCGGGGGTGGCAGTGCCCGGTGCTGGTGACGCCGATACCGGCGGTGAAGTCGAGATAGCGGCGGTCGTCCTCGTCGTAGATGTAGGCACCCTCGCCTCGGGCGGCCACGACCTGGGTCGCCTGCTTGAGGATCGGGGAGAGCTCCGCCATGCGATGCCTCGATTCCGTGTTACGGGTTCCGTAGGATTGTTGACAATCGACGCTGCTATGGAAGCATCCGGGCAGTGACGGTGTCCAGTGGACGCACGTTGGGCAGTTGACCACAGGCCGATTCTCGACCGGGGAGTAGTGAACATGTCGGATCAGGAAGCACGGGTCGTCGCGCAGGTGGACAAGAAGCTGTTCATCGGTGGAACGTGGCGCGACGCCTCCTCGGGGAACACCTTCCCCGTGGAGGACCCCTCCACCCGCGAGGTGCTCTGCGAGGTCGCGGACGCGGGGAAGGACGACGCCCTCGACGCCCTGGAGGCGGCGCACCGGGCCCAGCCCGAGTGGATGAGGACGCCGCCGAGGAGGCGCAGCGAGATCCTGCACCGCAGCTACGAGCTGCTCATGGAACGCCAGGAGGACCTGGCGGTCCTGATGACCCTGGAGATGGGCAAGCCCCTGGCCGAGGCCAGGGGGGAGATCGCCTACGCCGCGGAGTTCCTGCGCTGGTTCGCCGAGGAGGCCGTCCGCATCGAGGGGCGGTTCTCCATCTCACCCGACGGCAAGTCGCGCTTCCTCGTCATGCGGCAGCCGGTCGGCCCCTCCATGCTCATCACCCCCTGGAACTTCCCCATGGCGATGGGCACCCGCAAGATCGGCCCCGCCGTCGCCGCCGGGTGCACCATGGTGCTCAAGCCCGCCCAGCAGACGCCCCTGTCCGCCCTCGCGCTCGCGGGCATCATGGCCGAGGCGGGCCTGCCCGAGGGCGTCCTCAGCGTCATCCCCGCCACCGACCCCGGCTCGGTCACGGAGCCGCTGCTGAGCGACGGACGTATCCGCAAGGTCTCCTTCACCGGGTCCACCGCGGTCGGCAAGAAGCTGCTGGAGCAGAGCGCCGGGCAGGTCCTGCGCACCTCCATGGAGCTGGGCGGCAACGCGCCCTTCCTGGTCTTCGACGACGCCGACATGGACGCCGCCGTGGACGGGGCGATGCTCGCCAAGATGCGCAACATCGGTGAGGCCTGCACGGCCGCCAACCGCATCTACGTCCAGGCGGGGGTCGCCGAGGAGTTCGCCGAGCGCCTCAGCCGGCGCATGGGCGAGCTGCGCGTGGGCCGCGGCCTGGACGAGGGGGTGAACGTGGGGCCGCTCATCGACGACAAGGCCCGGGACAAGGTGCAGCGCCTGGTGGACGACGCCGTGAGCCGGGGCGCCCGCGTGCTGGTCGGCGGCGGACCCGGTGAGGGGGCGGGCCACTTCTACCAGCCCACCGTGCTCGCCGACGTGCCCCCCGAGGCCGAGCTGTCCACCACCGAGATCTTCGGCCCGGTGGCCCCGGTGCTGCCCTTCGAGACCGAGGAGGAGGCGCTGCGGCTCGCCAACGACACCGAGTACGGCCTGGTCAGCTACCTCTACACCCGCGACCTCAACCGGGCGCTGCGGGTCAGCGAGGACCTGGAGACCGGCATGGTCGGCCTCAACCAGGGCGTGGTCTCCAACCCGGCCGCGCCCTTCGGCGGGGTGAAGCACTCCGGCCTGGGCCGCGAGGGCGGCAACGTCGGCATCGAGGAGTTCCTGGAGACCAAGTACGTGGGGATCGGCGGGATCTGACCCCACCGCGGCCCGGGTCCAACGGTTCCGGGGCTCCGTGGGGAGCGGACAAGGCGCTCCCCACGGCGGCTCCGGCCGGCACGCGGGCCCCCGAGGACGGCGGCGCCGCCCCGGCCTCCGCCGGGGCGGTCAGGCGCCGGAGCCCGCCTCCGGGCCCGGGGAGCCGCCGTTGATGCGGTCGACCGTGTCCATCATGTGCGTCTCGATCAGCCGCATCAGCTCGTCCTCCGCCCCGTGCACGATCGCGTCCAGGATGCGCCGGTGCTCGTCCAGGATCTCCTCCGGCTCGGGGTACACGTCCTGCATCACCGTCAGACACATCCGCGTCTCGACCAGGAGCGTCTGCGCCATGCGCTCCAGACGGCCGTTGCCCGCGCAGCTCACCAGGGTCTGGTGGAAGGCCTGGTCGGCGTCGCTCATCGCGTTCCGGTCCCGGCCGGCCGCCGCCTCGACGAGCCGGTCCACGGCCGGGGTGAGCCGTGCGACCGCCTCACCCCGGTTGCCGCGCATGATCAGCTCGCACGCGGTCCGCTCGACGGCGAGCCGGGCCACGTAGATGTCCCGTACGTCGGCCGGGGCCAGCTCACGCACGAACAGGCCCCTGTGCCGCTCGCTGCGCAGCAGCCCCTCCTGGACGAGGCGCTGCATCGCCTCGCGCAGCGGGCCCCGGCTCACTCCGAGCTGCCCGGCCAGTTCCGACTCGCCGAGCTGGTCCCCGGGAGCGAGGGAGCCGTACATGATCGCCGACCGAAGCTGGTCGGCGATCAGCTCGGCGGTGGAGCGCCGGGGCACGGGTCTGAGCTGTCCGGGGGACGGCATGGGTGCCTTCCTTTCGATTCGGGACACAACAGGACGAGACAGCGGGCACGCGTCGAGGCTAACGGGAGGCCAGGGCGCTGTTGACGGCGGCCGAACCGGAGCGCAACAGCACTCCCGGCCCCCTGCCCTGGCCCGCGGTCACCCCCGCCAGACGCAGTCCCTCCCACACGCTCACCTGGTTGGCGGTGAGCACGGTCTTGCCGAGCAGCGCCTCCAGGGGGTCGATCAGGTGCGCGCTGTGCAGGGCGGTGTCCGGCACCAGGACGGCCTCGGCCCGCGGGTGGTCGTTGGAGATCACGAAGTCCAGGACGTCGTCCGGGTCCAGACCGCCGACCTCGGCGGCGGTGGCGATGCCGTGGCTGGCCATCGACAGCACGGTCACCCCGGCCTCGGTCAGGAACTCCACGAACCGCTGGGCGACGTCGTCGGGGTAGGTGGCGGCGATCGCCACCCGCGACACGCCCAGTTGGCTCAGCGCGTGCACGAAGGCGAACGAGGTGCTCGACGACGGTGCCCCGGCCGCCCGGCGCACCCCCTCGATCTGTCTGCGGGCGCCCTCCCAGCCGAACACGAAGCTTCCGCTGGTGCACGCCCACACCGCCGCGTCCACCTCCATCGCGGCCAGCTCCCGGGCGCCCCTGTCGAGCACCTCGTCGCCGCCGACGTCGAGCAGGGCGTCCACCCGGTGCGCGTCCTCGCGCATGAGCGTGTGCACCACGGAGAGCTCGACGTCCCCTCCGAGCAGGTCGGCGAAGGCCTTGTAGTCGTCTTCGGCGCTGAAGCCGGGGTAGAGGAATCCGACGCGGGTCATGTGGCTTCTCCTTCTCGTCACGGCCCGCGGGACTACGCGGCGCTCGGTGCGGCGACGTTGATCAGGCTCTGTCCGTGGGCCACGGCCTGGCGGTCCGCGGCGCGCATCACCGCCCACATGGTGACCTGGTTGGCCGCGATCACCGGTTTGCCCAGCTCCCGCTCCAGCGGCGCGATGATGTCGTAGGTGAGGACGTTGGTGCAGCTGATGAACACCGCCTGGGCGTCGGGCCGGTCCACCGAGTGCACCGCCGCGGACACCTCGGCGTAGGTGACCCGCCAGATGTGGCTGAGCAGGCCCAGCCCCACGCTGGAGGTCACTTCGACGCGGTGCTCGGCGAGGTAGGACAGGAGCCGGTCGGTCACGCTGTCCACGTAGGGCGTGACGACCGCGATCCGGTTGACGTCGAGCGCGTCCAGGGCCCGGACCAGAGCACCGGACGTGGTGACGGCGGCGGGTGCGCCGGCGTCCACCATGGACTGGTGCAGGCGCTGTTCCCCCGCCCTGCCGTGCACGAAGCTGCCCGAGGCGCACGCGTAGCCGACGGCCAGGGGTTCGGGGGCGAGCAGCGCGCGGACCGCCGGGGCCACGTGCTCCTCCCGGGACAGGTCGGCGGCCTGGTCCACCGTCACCGGTACATGCACGCACGGCAAACGCGTGACGTGCAACGAGACGTCGTCCGGCGTCCAGCGCCACAGCTCGCGGTCGAGCGCGAAGTCGTAGGGCGCGATGACACCGACTCCCGCCTGCCACGGCGTCCGTGTGGTCGCGGCCAGCTCGACGATCTGGTGTTCCGCGTCGGTGCCGTTCATGTGGTCTCCATCGGTCCGCATCGGTCACTCACCTCCCGGGAATGCGTTGTCGTTCCTTCGTCGGTACGGGCATGGGCTTGCGCGCTCAGGACGCGGGCGCCACCCGTGTCCGGTGTCGTGGTCGGTACGGGTGCCGCCCGTGCGCGGTGACGCGGACGCGAGGACACCGTGCGGCCCCGGCTCCGGATCAGCGTTCCAGGCGCTCGTACAGCAGCCGCTCGCCGACGCTCCCGGAGCGCCAGACGTCGTTGCAGGCCTCGGCCATGGCGGGCAGGTTCTCGACGACGGTGGCGAACACGTTGCCGGGAACCCAGCCGACGTCGCCGTTGAGAAGCAGGTTGTTGCGTCCGTAGAACAGGGCGAGGTCGATGACGCCGGGCAGGTGGTCGATCCCCTTCTCCTCCTTGAACGAGCGGTCGAGCATGCCGCCGTCGAAGGAGAAGTAGACGACGTCCCCGGGGATCGGGGTGACGGTGGGGTTCTCCTGGCCGGGCTCGGCCTCGGCGAACCTCGGCACCATCGTGTAGACCTCGTTGCGCGCGTACTTGGCGTGTTGGACGGCGTCGCCCTGGGGCAGGGCGCTCCACACCGCCTCACAGGTACGGGGCGCGTCCTTGTCCAGGAGTTCGGCCACGCAGGAGACCCCGCGTCCGGCCAGAGTGATGGTCATGTACCTGGGCAACTGGGGTGGTCCCTTCGACGTCGGGTGGCGGGACTCGCGGGAAACAGCCCCCGCGACGGGGCTGTTGATTGTCGACAATCCTATGTTCCACAGGCGGGATGCGGCAATAACCCCGATGCGAGTGGGTATCCCGTGCGCGTCAGAGCTGGTAGGAGAGGTGCCGGTTCGGGGGAAACGACCGGTTTGTTTATTGTTGACAATCCTATGTCGGCTCCCTAGCGTTTCCCATGCAGGGCGATCCCCGCATTCCCGACGACCTCTCTGAACCACCGCATCCAACCGGAGAGTGCACACGCCCGTGAACCGTCTCACCTCGACGAACAGCCCCAGAGTCCTCGTCCTCCACGGCGACGACCTACCGCCCGGACACAAGCGGCTGGACGATGATCCACGCCTCGGCGAGGTCGTCTACGCCACCGCCGACGAACTGTCGGCCAAGCTGCCCGGCACGCACGTCCTGCTGGTGTGGGACCTGTTCACCGAGGCACTCGCCTCCGCCTGGCACGAGGCCGACTCCCTGGCCTGGGTGCACGCCGCCACCGCCGGGGTGGACAACCTCATGTTCCCCGGCCTGGTCGACGGCGACGCCGTGGTCACCAACTCGCGCGGGATCTTCGACGAACCCATCGCCGAGTACGTGCTCGGCCAGGTCGTCGCGTTCGCCAAGGGCTTCCACCAGACCTGGGACCACCAGCGCGAACGCCGCTGGGAGCACCGGGAGACCGAGCGGGTGTCGGGTCGGCGGGCCCTCGTGGTGGGAACCGGTCCGATCGGCCGCCACATCGCCCGCAAGCTGACGGCCGTGGGCATGGACGTGTGCGCCTCCGGCAGCCACGCGCGCGAGGGGGACCCCGACTTCGGCACCGTGGTCGAGTCCAGCCTCTCCGAGCACGGTGCCGACGGCGGCCCGACCCTGCTCAGCAGGCTGCCCGGGGCCGACTACGTGGTGGTCGCGGCACCGCTCACCGACTCCACCCGGGGCCTGGTGGACCGACGCTTCCTGGGGCAGATGAAACCCACCGCGCGACTCGTCAACGTGGCGCGCGGGCCCATCGTGGTCCAGGCCGACCTGGTCGCCGCCCTGGAGGGCGGTGTCATCGCCGGCGCCGCGCTGGACGTGTTCGAGGACGAGCCGCTCAAGGCGACCTCCCCCCTGTGGTGGCTGCCCGGATCGGTGGTCTCACCGCACATGTCCGGCGACGTCGTCGGCTGGCGCGAGGACCTCATGGACCTGTTCCTCGACAATCTCGCCCGCTGTCTGGATGGGCGCGAACTGCTCAACGTGGTCGACAAGAGCCGCGGCTACGTGCCCGGCTGACCCTTGATGGCGTGACATGGGAGGCTGAAGTGACGATCCGTTCCGACCGGGCCGGGACCGAGGACGCGGGGGCGGCCATCGGCACGGCCGAGGGCGCCCTGGGGGCCGCCGCGGTTCCACACGCGCGGCCCGGCGAACTCGCGACACCGGCCGACCTGTCCGCCGAGCAGCTGCTCACGGCCTACGCCACCGGGAGCCTGTCCCCGGTGGAGGCCGTCGACGCCGTGCTGGAGCGCATCGAGCGGGACAACCCGGCGCTCAACGCGTTCTGCCTGGTGCGTCCGGACGAGGCCCGCGAGGCGGCCCGCGCGTCCGCCGCGAGGTGGCGCCGCGGTGAGCCCGCCGGCGCCCTGGACGGGGTACCGGCCTCGATCAAGGACGTCCACCTCACCAGGGGGTGGCCCACCCTGAAGGGATCGGTCACCAGCTCCCAGGAGGGGCCGTGGGAGGAGGACTCCCCCGTGACGGCCCGGCTGCGGGAGAGCGGCGCGGTCCTCGTCGGCAAGACCACCACGCCCGAACTGGCGTGGAAGGGCGTCACCGACGGCCCGCTCACCGGCGTCACCCGCAACCCGTGGGACCTGTCCACCACGCCGGGCGGCTCCAGCGGCGGGTCCGCGGCGGCGGTGGCGTCCGGGATGGGTCCGCTGTCCACCGGCACCGACGGGGGCGGATCGATCCGCATCCCGGCCAGCTTCACCGGCGTCTGCGGGATCAAGCCCACGTGGGGCCTGGTGCCGCACTACCCGGCGAGCCCGTTCGGCTCGCTGGCGCACACCGGGCCGATGGCCCGCACCGTGGGCGACATGGCGCTGATGCTGGAGGTCGTCGCCCAGCCGGACCCGCGCGACTGGGCCGCCCTGGCGCCGCCCGCGCCCGGGATCGGCGACGTGCGGCTGCGCACCGACGCCGAGGAGCTGGTACGCGGCATGCGGATCGCCTACAGCCCCACCCTGGGCGGGTTGGACGTGGACCCGGAGGTGGCCCGGGCGGTGGCCGACGCGGTCGCCGTGTTCGAGGAGCTGGGCGCCCGGGTGGAGGAGACCGATCCCGACCTGCCCGACTCCCGGGAGGCCTTCCACGTGCTGTGGTACTCCGGGGTGGCCAAGGCCACGGACGGGCTCACCGACCGTCAGCGGGACCTGCTCGACCCGGGGCTGCGGGAGATCGCCGAGGAGGGGCTGACCTACTCGGCGAAGGACTACCTGACCGCGATGGCCCTGCGGATGGAGATGGGCCTGCGGATGGGCCGCTTCCACGCCGAACACGACCTGCTGCTGACCCCGGCGGTGCCGGTCACGGCGTTCGAGGCGGGGCTGGAGTCGCCGCCGGAGCTGGAGGGCGAGCGGTGGACCGCGTGGGCGGGGTTCAGCTATCCGTTCAACATGACCCAGCAGCCCGCCGCGAGCGTGCCGTGCGGGTTCACTCCGGCGGGTCTGCCGGTGGGGCTCCAGGTGGTCGGGCCCCGTCACGCCGACGCACGGGTGCTGGCGGCCTGCCGGGCGTTCGAGATCGCCCGGCCCTGGGCCGACCGGAGGCCGTGAAATCGAATTCGTACTGTGGCCCCGGATGCGGACGACGGTGTTCGGACCCGGGGTGATCAGGCCCTTTGTCACCCGGACGAAGGAGAATTATCCCTTTACAGGACCTTCGTCCGGGCAGTTCGGTGCCTAACGGCCCACGCGCCGCCCTTCGCACGTATTACCGTTTTCCTCGGAGCGGTGTCTGGACGGCGGTGACGCAGGGATGAGGATGGGCCGATGACGGGCGGTGGAGCCAAGGGCGCTCGCAAACAGATCAGGGTGTTCCTGGTGGACGACCACGAGGTGGTCCGCCGCGGGGTGGCCGCCCTGCTGGAGACCGAGGACGACATGACCGTCGTCGGTGAGGCCGGGACGGCGGAGCAGGCACTGGCGCGGATCCCGGTGGTCCTGCCCGACGTCGCGGTCCTCGACGTGCGGCTGCCCGGCGGATCGGGCGTGCAGGTGTGTCGGGAGATCCGCTCGGACCATCCCGAGATCGCCTGCCTGATGCTGACGTCGTTCGCCGACGACGACGCCCTGTACGACGCCGTCATGGCCGGCGCGGCCGGGTACGTGCTCAAGCAGATCCACGGCGCCGACCTCGTGGGCGCGGTGCGCACCGTGGCCTCCGGCGGCTCGCTGCTGGACTCGGGCAGCACCGGCGCGATGCTGGAGCGGCTGCGCGGCGCCCAGGCCGAACCGGACCCGCTGGCCGAGCTGACCCCGCAGGAGCGGCAGATCCTCGACCTCATCGGCGAGGGGATGACCAACCGGCAGATCGGCGAGCGCCTGTACCTGGCGGAGAAGACCGTGAAGAACTACGTGTCCGCGCTGCTGTCCAAGCTGGACCTCAAGCGCCGCACGCAGGCCGCCGTGCTCGTCGCCGAGCTGCGCGGCCGCCGCTACTGACGCCGGTACGCGCCGACGGGAGCGGGGCCGTCGAAGGACGGCCCCGCTCCCGTCGGTCACACCGTCGGCGTCGGCGGTGGCTCAGAAGCTGCTCGGAGGCGGCACGGCGTCGTCGGGAACGGGCACCCGCCACACCAGCACCGTGCCCCCGCCCTCGTTCCTGCTCGCGGTGAACGTGCCGCCCAGTGCCCGGGCCCGCTGCTCCAGGTTGCGCAGTCCGCTGCGACGCCCCTCCTCGGGCAGTCCCACGCCGTTGTCGGTCACCGTCAGCGTGAGGACCGTGGAGTGGCCCTTGGCCGCGGTCTCCTCCACCACCACCGACACGTGCACCTCCGTGGCGCGTGCGTGCCGGGCCACGTTGGTCAGCCCCTCGCCGAGCACCGCGAGTAACTGCTCGCCGATGTCGTCGGGCACGGAGGCGTCGATCGGCCCGTCCAGGCTCACCCCCGGATGGCACCCCAGGCTGTGCGCCGTGTTCTCGGCCAGCCTCAGGACGCGCTCGCGCAGTGACGTGTCCATGTGGCTCGGCGGGTTCTGGAGGTCGAAGATCGTCGAGCGGATCTCCCGGATGGTGCCGTCCAGCTCGTCGATGGTCCGCTGGACCCGCTCCTCGGCCTCGGGAGAGGCGATCAGCCGCATCGTGCTCATCAGCGTCATCGCCGACGCGAACAACCGCTGGATCACCACGTCGTGCAGGTCCTTGGCGATCCGGTCGCGCTCCTCCAGCACCACCAGGCGCTCGCTGTCGCGCCGCGCCTCGGCCAGTTCGAGGGCCACCGCGGCCTGCACCGAGAAGCCGTGCAGCATGCGGCGTATCGCCGCGGTGAACGGCGCCCGGTCGGCCAGTTTGCCCAGCAGCAGCACTCCGCGCGTGTTCCCCGGTGTACCCAGGGGCACCACCAGGCCGGGGCCGTAACCGCGATGGGTGAGCATCGGGCAGTTCGCCCGGCCCAGGTCGGGGATCCCCTTGGCCTCGCCCGTCTCGTACACCCATCCGCAGACGGAGTCGTGGATCTCGACCGGCGTCCCCAGGATCTCCTGTGCGATGGGGCCTTCGGCGATCTCCGCGAACAGATGCCCCCTGGCACGGGGATCGGGCAGCATGACCACGGCCGTGTCCGCGTCGCCGATCTCCCGGGCCTGCGCCGCCATGTGGGCGAGCACCTCGGTGGTGTCGGCGCCCGACAGCAGGCGGGTGGTGACCTCGGTGGACGCGGCCAGCCACCGCTCGCGCAGCCGCGCCTCCTCGTACAGGCGCGCGTTCTCGATCGCCACACCGGCCGCGGTGGCCAGCGCGGTGACCATCGCCTCGTCCTCCTCGTCGAACTCCCCTCCGTTGGCCTTCTCGGTGAGGTAGAGGTTTCCGAACACCTCGTCCCGCACCTGGATGGGCACACCGAGGAAACCGCCCATGTTCGGGTGCCCCTCGGGGAATCCCTCGAAGTCGGGGTGTTCGCGCAGGTCGGTCAGGCGCAGTGGGGCCCGTTCGTGCAGCGGCACCCCCAGAACGCCCCGGCCGTGTGGGAACCGGTGGATCTTCGCGGCCTGTTCCTCGGTGATCCCCACGGGGATGAACTCGCTGAAACCACCGTCCTCGTCCACCACGCCCAGGCCCGCGTACCGCGCACCGGCCAGTTGCGCGGCCACCTCGGTCAGCCTGCGCAGCACGGTCGCCAGGTCCAGGTCGCCGCCGATGGTCAGGACCGCCTGGAGCAGCGAGTGGACACGGCCGTGCGCGGACAGGCGGGAGTCCAGCGAGTGCACCTCGGTCAGCAGGTCGTCCATGTTCTTGGAGGACAGCGAATGGCTCTGGGGGATCTCGGTCATGTGTGGGTCAACCTCCGCAGAGCCGGTCGGGCGGTCGGGCAATGCGCGCTTTTCCTGGGGTGTAATGGTCGAATTGTCGTTGGTTTTTCTCCGGTTTGCCACATCTGCTGCTCAGAGGCCGGTTCCGGAAGGGCAGGAATTCCCGGGGATTGAGGGTTCCGGTCGTCTAATTCATGCTAACGTCGCGTCCAGCGAACGCACGAAGGTCGACCCGACCTCGCGTTCCGCGGCCCGGCACACGCTGCCCACGGCAACGTGACCGGCCCCCGTGTCAGCCCGCGTCCCATGGCGGAAGGAACCCCCGGTGTCTGGAGTCCACGGTCTCACGAACGCCTCCGGCGTTCGTTTCGCCGTGCTCCCCGCACCGGTCCGGCGGGCGCTGCTGCTCTCCGCCCTGGTCTTCGGGGCTCTGGCCGGCGCATGGCTGGCGACCCCCGACCCCGTGTCGGCGCAGGAGAAGTCGGCGCCCACCGCCGTGGTGCACGGGGCCGAGGCCGGCGCCGGAGGACAGGGGCAGGGGGCTCCCGCGGAACAGGTGCTCCCGGAACAGGCCGGTAACGCGGCCCGCCCGAGCGCGGGCCAGGCGGACACGGGTCGAACGGACACGGCTCAGACGGACAAGCCCCGGTCCGACGCGGCCCAGACGGGCACGGGTCGGCCGGAGACGGTCCGGACCACCGCGGCGGACGCCGACCGGGCGCCCAGCGGCCGGGCCGACACCGCCCGCACCGACACCTCCGCGCGCACGAACGCTTCCACGAACGCGAACGCGGACACGGAGCGCCGTGTCCTGGCGGCTCCCGGCAGGCTCGACAAGCCCGTGACCGGAGCGGTCGCCGCCATGGGGAGGAAGACCACCCGCGTGGTGTTCGACGCCTCCGCCGCCGTAACCCCGGGTCTCGGGACCGGAGGCAACGGCGTCGCGCGGCAGGTCCGCGACACCGCCCCCGGGATGCCCGCCTTCGTGGAGGACCGCTTCGCCGCGGACGCGGCGTCCGACACGGAGCCGGAAGCCGAGAAGCCCTCCGCCGAGGGCGCCGGTCCGGACGGGGACGCACGGGTCGGGGAGGGCGACACCGTCCTGATCGGCTCGGGCCACGCTACCGGCGCGGTCTCCACCGAACTCCGTTCGACCCAGGACACCACGGCGCGGTACTCCGCCGACCGGGTCACCGAGAGCGTCCCCGCGCCCCTCACGGGCGAGGCCGTCGCCTCCTCGGCGTCGGGCACCACCGCCACCGGCTCCGCGCCGGGTGGCGCGACCGGCGGCGGCGTCGCGGGCTACCTGCCCACCACCGGCGCCCCCGCACCGGCCCCCGGCCAACTCCAGGCCGCCTGGCACGTCCTGCGCTCGGTTCCCGCCGAGTCCGCCGACGAGCCGACCTTCTCGCCCGACTAGCGGGCCCTCTCCAGACGGTCGCTCCGCGACCTGTTCTCTGGCACCCCCTTCCCAGCCCCGGAACGCTCACGAACGACCACGGTGAGCCATGAGTCCGGACGCCTCTGGGGATTGACGTGAGCCGCGCACCCCGAACGCGGGGTTCACGTCAGTCAGTGGCCAGCCAGACCCACGACTGATGACCGGCCGAGCCCCGCCGCTCCCTCCAGGTGCGACAGGCTCCCCCACCGGAAAGCTCGAACCAGACGGACCCTCCTCCCGGCCAGGGGAGCGGAGCCGTCGGGCGGCGGGGAACGACATCCGCCCCGCTCGCGACAGCCACATACGACACTCCGGAAGGAACACACATGTTCAACACCGCCCGTACCTCCGCCAGGACCATGCTGGTGGCCGCCGGCGCCGCGGGCTTCGTCGCCCTGGGAGCCGGGATCTCGGGGGCGGACGCCCTCGGTGGTGTCACGGACGGGCTGCCCCTGAACGACCTGGGCAGCCAGGTCCCGGCATCGCTGACGGAGGGCGTCTCCACGCCTCTGGGCGACCTGGTCAAGGTCGAGCCCGGCCAGCTCTCCGCCCAGCCGGACGTGCGCCGCCAGTCCGCGCCCGAGCAGCCCCTCAGCGGAGCCGTCGGGGACACCGTCTCCACCGACACCCCGGTCGAGGCCGGTGAGGACAACGCCGCCAACGTCGGTCCGCTGGACCTGAACACCGTGACCGAGGGCCTGCCGGTGGGCCAGGCCTCGTCGAGCCCGCTGTCGGGTCTGCTGGGCGGTGCGAGTCCGCTGGGCGGCCTGGGCGGTGGCACGCTGCCGCTGTCGCACGCTTCGACCACCCCGCTCTCCGCGAGCCCGGTCTCGTCGAGCCCGCTGTCGGGTCTGCTGGGCGGTGTGAGCCCGCTGGGCGGTCTGGGCGGTCTGGGCGGTGGCACGCTGCCGCTGTCGCACGCTTCGACCACCCCGCTCTCCGCGAGCCCGCTGGGCGGCCTGGGCGGCGGCACGGACCTGCTGAGCGGACTGGGCCTGGGCGGCGGCACGCTGCCGCTGAGCCACGCCGAGCCGTCCGTGCCCCTGTCCGGCTCCACGGAGAAGGTCGGCGCCACCGTCGACCGGCTGGGCTCGGCGGTCGAGCAGGGGACCCACGAGGTGGGCGGCAACCTGAACGGCCTCGACGCCACCCTGCCCACCCCGGGCGAGCCGCTGCCCCTGGCCGCGGCCATGGACGGCCCCGTCGCTCCGGTCAACGGCCAGAACACCGACCTCGACCTGACCGGCGGCGCCGGTGACGCGGTCTCCGACCTGGTGCTGTCCGACGACGTGATGCCCATGTCCGCCGGGAGCAACCCGCTGCCCCAGCCCCTCGGCGCCGCTCCGACCGAGCTGCTGCCGGTGTCCGAGGACGCCCTGCCCGTGGCCGGCTCCGAGGTCGCCGCCGCCACCGAGATGGTCACCGAAACCGCGCGCACGACGCAGCTGGCACCCGTCGGCGACTCGCTGGGCAACGACCTGGTCGGCGTGGAGGGCATGCCCGAGCTGGGCCGGCCCGACGTCGACGCGGGTGCGCTGAAGGACACGCTGCCGGGTGACCTCGTCTGACCTTCCTGGAACGTGCGCCCGTCGATCGTGGCGGGCGCACCGGCCTCGGGCGGTGAGCGGGACCACCCACCGCTGACTGGGGCGCCGAACGGAACTGTGGGGGTTCCAGGCGCGTACCGGCGGGGGAGTCGAGTTCCCGCCGCCCGAGGCACACCGCGGCTCCGGACCTGGGGGGATCCGGGGCCGCGGTCTCGTCGTGTCGGGGCCTGAGTACTCCGGACACGGAGAAGGGCCCCGGGAGCCGGTACGGAAAACGCGTCCGTACCGGCTCCCGGGGCCCACGTGCTTCCCGGAACGTTCGACCGGCCGTCAGGCCTCTACTCGGCCTCTTCCCCCGTGCCGTAGCCCAGGCCGTCGGAGCACGGGTCGGACGTGGCGTCACGCCCCTGACCGTGGTCCGGCCGAGCGGATTCCGACGCCTCCGGCGGCGGGGACGCGTGCGCGGAGCTCACGTCCACCGGGGAGGGCGAGGTGCCGGGCGGTTCCTGCGGCGCCGCGGCGTCGTCGGCCGCCAGCCCGCTCACGGGCCGGTCCTCGCGCACGGCGGTGAACAGCGCGTCGGCCTTCTCCTCGTGCCACATGACCCGGTTGGGGTCGAAGGGCGCCTGGTACCAGGGCACGGTGTGGAACTGGATGTCGGTCAGGTCCACACCCGAGAGGGTCACGGCGAGCGAGAGCATCCTGTCGAGCGTGAGCTTCTGGTCGGTGGCGCTGTTGCGGGCCACGGCCCGGAGGATGCCGTTCAGCTTGGTCGGGCTGCTCAGTACCTCGTTGCTGGTCACCTGGTCGGCGAGGGCGGCCAGGAACATCTGCTGGCGGTCGATGCGGCCGATGTCGCTGCCGTTGCCGATCTCGTAGCGCGCCCGGACGAACGACAGCGCCTCGTCCCCGTCGAGCGTCTGCCGTCCCGCCTGGAGGTCGAGTCCGGAACGGCTGTCACGCATCGGCTCGGGAATGCAGATGTCCACGCCGCCGATGGCGTTCACCACGTCGCGGAAGCTCATGAAGCTCAGGTGCACGAAGTGGTCGATCCGGATGTCGGTGAGCGACTCGACGGTGCGGACCACGCAGGGCGGACCGCCGTGGTACATCGCGGCGTTGATCATGCCGAAGTAGGCCTGTGTGCCCTCGGTCTCGCCGTAGGGCTCGCACTGGGGCAGGTTCACCAGGGAGTCCCGGGGGAAGCTGATCACCGATACGCGATTGTCGGGCGAGACGTGCGCCAGCATGATCGCGTCCGAGCGCTCGCCCTCGAACTCCTGCGTGTAGGCGGTCGTCCCCTCCTCGTAGCCGTCGGTGCCCATGAAGAGGATGTTGACCGCGTCGTTGATCCGCTCGGGGCGGTCCTCCTCCTGGAGGGCCGAGTCGATGTCGTGCTGGGTCATGCCCGAGCGCAGCGAGTGGTAGTAGCCGTAGGCGGTGGCGACTCCGGCGGTCAGGACGAGGGCCAGGCCCACGGCGGTCCACATCAGGATCCGGCGTACACGGCGCCGTCTTCCGCGGACCGGCGCAGCGGCGGCCGTGGCGTCGCCTTCGCCTTCGTCGCCGTCGCCGGAGTCCTTGGAGGGCTCGGTGTCCTGTGCGTCCTCCCCGCCGCCGGAGTCCTTGGAGGGCTTGGCGTCCTGTGCGTCCTCCCCGTCGTCGGAGCCCTCGGAGGACGCGGTGTCCCGTGCGTCCTCCCCGTCTCCGTTCTCGTTCCCGCTCTGGTTCTCGGGGGGTCCGGAGACCGTCCCGCCCGAGCCGTCCCGATGGTCCCGGCCGGTGTCTCCGGCCCGGTCGGAACCGGCCTGGTCGGAACCGGTGTCTCCGGGGTCGGAGCCCTTCTCGGGCGTCTCGTCTGGTGTGTGGTCCGCACCTGGGTCGGCGGAGTTCTCGTCAGCGGGCATCGTGCAATCTCGGTGAGTGCGGACAGCGGGACGTGCCAACGGTCGGACACCGGTCCGGGGGCTCACGCGTCCGGGGGAAGGTGGAGTTCGCGCGGGGCGGAGGAGACGGGTGGCCGCCGAGTCCGGGGCCTCCTGAGGAAACGGGGGCGGACCGCGGGGCACCGGCAGCACCGGGAAGCGGCTGCTGCCAACGACACGGGAAAACCGCGCGTGGCAGAGATCCTAGGTGAAATTCTCTCCTGCCGCGCGCCCGGATCGTCCTCGGGCGGGATACCTGACCACCATTGCGCCGCACAGTTCCTCAGCCCTGTGATCGTCCTGTGGAACCTGTGCGTCTGGTTTTTCCCTCAGCGGCCTCAGGAAAACCTTCTGATCAGGGGTGTCGGCGCGGTAGCGGGGCCCGCGGCCCGCTCCCGCGCGCGAAGAGGCGGCCGCCAGCGAACTCGACGGCCTGCTGCCGTTGGCGGCCCGCTCCCGCGCGCGAAGAGGCGCCTGCCGGATCAGTCGTCCCAGAAGGCGCTCTCCTTCTTGGGCTCCTCCTCGTCGGCGGTGGCGGTGGCGGTGGCGGTGGAGCGCCCGCCCTTGGCCGCCGCGGGCTTCGCGGCGGCGGTCCTGCCGGCGGCGCCCTTGGTGTTCTTGCGGGCGGGGGAGGCGGGCTTGGCGCTCTCGGTGTGCCGGGGGCGCGCCGTGACCGCGCTCTTGGTGATGGGCTCGCCGGGACGCGGTGCCTCACCGGAGTGGATGCTCAGCGCCTCCTCCTCCACGGACAGCATCTTGCGGACCGGGGCGGGCACCTCGGGCAGCTTCTCGGAGCGCAGGTGCGCGCCGAGCACCTCCAGGGCGTGGTCGCACAGCATCTGGCGTGCACGCTCGGACTTGACGCCGCTGAGCTCTTCGACCTCGGGCAGCGCCCGCTCGCGCAGCAGGCGGATGACGTCGCGCAGCCGCTCGCGGGTCTTGCGGTCGGTCATCGACATGACCGTCAGCTCCGCCTCGGAGAGGAAGCTCTCCTTGCTGTCGGACATGTCGCGCTCGGCGATGAAGGCGCTGGTGAGGGTCCGCGCGGAGGCACGGGAGGCGGTACGGGTGTCACCGCGTCTGACGAGGCGTGCCTGGAAGCCGGTCACGGCGACGCTGGTGACCAGGCTGATTCCGGCACCCAGCAGGATCAGGAGGAGGGGGTTCTCTAGAAGCACGGCAGGGACCTTTCCGGGCGGGGGCCCGCACGGGCGCGGTCACGGGGGTGACGGAAGTGTGCGGCGGGGGGAGGGAACGGTGCTGGGGATGCTGGGTGACTATTCGCCACATCAGGGGCGGTTGTCAAGTATGGAGGCGGGGCACGCGCTCGTGGCCGACGGCGTCATCGCAGGTCAGCGTCAGTGGTGGAGTGACCGGTTCGGTACGGGGAGTGCGGGATCGGGTACGGGGGACCGAGGTCCCCCTCTCAGGATGCCCGGTCGGGCCGGGAGATAACTCCTCCGTCCCGAGCCGGTGGAGGGGAGTGCCGTCAGATCCCTCACCCGGCCAGGAGCTTGTTCACCGCCTCCGGTGACAGGATCTCCTCGGTCACCATGGCAGCGCAGCCGCGCACGCCCGCGTCGTCCCACAGGGAGCTGGCCACCACGCGCAGCTGCCGGGTGGCGAGTGCGGTGCACTGCTGGAACACCACCTCGCGCACGCCCGCGACCAGGTGGTCGTAGGCCTCCGACAGGTCGCCGCCCAGAACGATCACCTCGGGGTTGAGCAGGTTCACCGCCCCGGCGAGCGCCTCGCCGAGCCGCCGCCCCGCGGACCGGACCAGGGTCACCGCGACCGGGTCGCCCCCGGAGGCCAGCGCCACCAGGTCCTTGAGGGTGTGCACCTCGCGCCCCTGTTCGGCGGCGCTGTCCAGCAGCCGCCGCCCGCCCGCGACCGCCTCCAGGCAGTCGGTGTTGCCGCAGCGGCAGGGGAGGCCGCCGCCGTCGCGCACCGGGATGTGCCCGATCTCCCCGGCGGCGCCCAGCGAGCCGCGCAGCAGCCGTCCGCCGGACAGGAGCCCGGCGCCGATCCCGGTGGAGACCTTCACGAACACCATGTCGTCGGGGTGTCCGTGCCCGCCCGCGATGTGCTCGCCGAGCGCCATCACGTTCACGTCGTTGTCGACCGTCACCGGCACCGGGAAGCGCTCGGAGACCAGCGGTGCCAGGGCCACCCCCGCCCACTTGCCCAGGAACGGGCGGTCGTCGGCGCGGCCCGCGTGGAACTCGACGGTCCCGGGCAGGCCGATGCCCACGCCGCGCACGTCACCGGGGTCGCGGCCCAGCGAGGCGATCTGCTCGGACCAGGTGTCCAGCAGCCAGGGGAGGGTGTCGTCGGGGCCCTGCTCCATGTCGGGTGAGCCCGGCGTGCGGGCCAGGACGTCGCCGTTGAGGTCGCACACGGCGGCCTGGCTGCGGACCATGCCGAGGGCGCTGGTGAGGATGAGGCCGCTGCCGGCGTTGAACTCCAGCAGGGTGGGCGGCCGGCCGCCGCTGGAGGCCGCTCCCGAGCCCTCGGTGACGAGCCCGCTGTTGATCAGCTCGGTCACCCGCAGGGCCACGGAGGGACGGGACAGGCCCGTGACCCGGCCGATCTCGGAGCGGCTGGTCGCGGTGCCCGAACGTACGAGCTCCAGGATGTGGCCGCTCGTGGCAGCGGAGGACAGGCGTCCCGGGGTTCTGGCCATATTTCATTCAACCATGGGGTTACGTCGTGAAGGCTGAGAGGTTATGTAAAGAATTGTTCTCAAGTGTGCTTGGTTTTTTACCATAGTCGGCTTAGGGTCAGAAGCGGAGAGCGGATCCGGTCGGTCCGCACCGCCCTCCCGCACCCCCCGTCGCGTCACACCCCGCCCCCCGCCCCCCGGCCCCCATCCCCTTCCCTCTCCGCTGGAGCAGACCGAAGATGCCGCAGCAGTCCGCGCCCCACCCCACCGACCTGGTGGTCTTCGGGGGCACCGGCGACCTGTCCATGCGCAAACTCCTCCCCTCCCTGTACCTGCTGGACCGCGACGGGCACCTGGACGGGGGAACCCGTGTCGTCGCCGTCTCGCGCGACGGCCTCACCGACGCCGACTTCAGGGACAAGGCCGCCGCCGCGGTCCGCGGCCACCACGCCGTCCGGATCGCCGAGCCCGACGTTCTCCACCGCTTCCTGGGCCGCCTCCACCACGTCACCGTGGACGTCGGCGGCGACCCCTTCGGCTGGGACGACCTCACCGCGGTCCTGGAGCCCGGCCGCGACCGCGTCTTCTACCTCGCCGTCCCGCCGATGATCTCCGGCCCCATCTGCCGCGGCCTGGCCGACGCCGGGCTGGTCACCCCCTGTTCCCGCGTGGTCATGGAGAAGCCCCTGGGCCGCGACCTGGCCTCGTCCCAAGCCGTCAACGACGCGGTGGGCGAGGTCTTCGACGAGTCGCGGATCTACCGGATCGACCACTACCTGGGCAAGGAGACGGTGCAGAACCTGCTCGTGCTGCGGTTCGCCAACGTCTTCCTCGAACCCCTGTGGAACTCCCGCTGGATCGACCACGTCCAGATCACCGCGGCCGAGACCGTCGGGGTGGGCGGGCGGCGCGGCTACTACGACACCTCCGGCGCCATGCGCGACATGGTCCAGAACCACCTGCTCCAACTGCTCTGCCTGACCGCCATGGAGCCCCCGGCCAGCTACGACCGCGACGCCGTCCGCGACGAGAAGCTCAAGGTCCTGCAATCCCTGCGCCCCCTGACCGGCGACCGCGTCGCCGAGGACACCGTGCGGGGCCAGTACGGGCGCGGCGCCGTCCAGGGAACCGAGGTGCTCGGCTACCTCGACGAACCCGGCGGACCCGCCACCAGCGACACCGAGACCTTCGTGGCACTGCGCGCCGAGGTCGCCAACTGGCGCTGGGCGGGTGTGCCCTTCTACCTGCGTACCGGCAAGCGCATGCAGCACTCGCGCTCGGAGATCGTGATCCGCTTCCGGGAGGTACCGCACACGATCTTCCCCGGTACCGACATGCCCGGACCGGGCAGCCTCGTCATCCGGCTCCAGCCGGACGAGGGCATACACCTGACCATGCTGGCCAAGACGCCCGGCGCCGGAGCGCTGCGGCTACGGCCGGTCCCCCTGGAACTCAGTTTCGCCGACACCTTCGCCGACCGCGCGCCCGAGGCCTACGAGCGGCTGCTGACGGACGTCCTGGCCGGGGACCCCACCCTCTTCATGCGCCGCGACGAGGTCGAGGCGGCCTGGCGCTGGGTGGACCCCGTCATCGAGGCGTGGAACGGCCTGAGCACCACCCCCGAGACCTATCCAGCCGGAAGCGCCGGCCCCGCGGGCGCGCACCGGCTCATCGGCCGTACCGGCCGGACGTGGCATGAAGAGGAGCGACCCCGATGACCGCGCACACCCCCGACAACGCAGGCGACTCCGGGCACGGACCCGCCGTCCACCCCGTCGTCGCCGACGTCACCAGGCGCCTCGCCGAGCGCAGCGCCGAGACCCGGTCCGCCTACCTGGCGCGGATCGACGAGGCGACGGGGCAGGGCCCCACCCGCACGTCCCTGGGCTGCGCCAACCTCGCCCACGGGTTCGCGGCCTGCGGCGTCTCCGACAAGCTCAAGCTGTCCGGTGACGTCACGCCCAACCTGGCGATCGTCTCCGCCTACAACGACATGCTCTCCGCGCACCAGCCGCTGGAGTCCTACCCGGCCCTGATCAAGGCCGCCGTGGCCGAGGCGGGCGGCGTCGCCCAGTTCGCGGGCGGCGTGCCCGCCATGTGCGACGGCATCACCCAGGGCCGGGCGGGCATGGAGCTGTCCCTGTTCAGCCGGGACGTCATCGCGATGGCCACCGCCGTGGCCCTGTCCCACGACATGTTCGACGGCGCCCTGATGCTCGGCGTGTGCGACAAGATCGTGCCCGGACTGCTCATCGGCGCGCTGTCCTTCGGCCACCTGCCGGTGGCGTTCGTGCCCGCCGGCCCCATGGCCTCGGGGCTGCCCAACAAGGACAAGGCCCGCGTGCGACAGCAGTACGCGGAGGGCAAGGTGGAGCGCCGCGAGCTGCTCCAGGCCGAGTCGGCCGCCTACCACTCGCCCGGCACCTGCACCTTCTACGGCACCGCCAACTCCAACCAGATGCTCATGGAGGTCATGGGCCTGCACCTGGCCGGGGCCAGCTTCGAGCAGCCGGGCACCCCGATGAGGGAGGCCCTGACCGCCGAGGCCGGACGCAGCGTGCTCGCCCGGACCGCCCTGGGAGAGGACCACAACCCCGTCGGCCGCCAGATCGACGAGCGCGCCATCGTCAACGCCGTGGTCGCCCTGCTGGCCACCGGCGGGTCCAGCAACCACACGCTGCACCTGGTGGCCATCGCGCGCGCCGCCGGGATCGAACTGGTCTGGGACGACTTCGCCGCCCTGTCCGAGGTGGTGCCGCTGCTGACCCGCATGTACCCCAACGGCGCGGCCGACGTGAACCAGTTCCACGAGGCGGGCGGCATGGCCTACCTCATCGGCTCCCTGCTGGACGCCGGGCTCCTGCACGAGGACGTGAGCACCCTGATGGGCGGGGGGCTGGGCCGCTACCGGCAGATCCCGCGCCTGGACGGGGGCGAGCTGACCTGGGGCGAGGGCCCCAAGGAGAGCGGGGACACCACGGTGCTGCGCGGGGTGGAGGACCCCTTCGCCACGGACGGCGGCCTGCGCATGCTCTCGGGCAACCTGGGCCGCGCCGTCATCAAGGTGTCGGCGGTCGCGCCCGAGCGCCACGTGGTGGAGGCCCCAGCACGCGTCTTCGGCGACCAGGCCGAGCTCCAGGACGCCTTCTCCGCCGGCGAGCTGACCGGTGACTTCGTCGCGGTGGTCCGTTTCCAGGGGCCGCGTGCCAACGGCATGCCCGAGCTGCACAAGCTCACCCCGCCGCTGGCGGTGCTCCAGGACCGCGGTCAGAAGGTGGCCCTGGTGACCGACGGGCGCATGTCCGGGGCCTCGGGCAAGGTGCCCGCCGCCATCCACGTGTCCCCCGAGGCCGAGGCGGGCGGAGCGCTGGCCTACGTGCGTGACGGCGACCCCATCCGCCTGGACGCCACCACGGGCACGCTGGAGGTGCTGGCGGACCTGACCGGCCGCGAGCCCGCCCGTCCCAGCGTGGACTCCTCCAGCGGCACCGGCCGTGAGCTCTTCGCCGCCCTGCGCGGCGTGGTCGGCCCCGCCGAGACGGGGGCCGGGATCTTCACGTCCCAGTCCTGAGGACACGCCGGGGGCCGGCCCCCGCGGCCGCGGCGTGCCCACCCCGAACCTTCGACCGACCCTGGAGAATCACGACATGACGACGAACCCCCGTTCGGGCGCGGACATCCTCGACCTGGCCCCGGTGATGCCGGTGGTGGTGGTCTCCGACGCCGAGACCGCCGTGCCGCTGGCCCGAGCGCTGGTGGCGGGCGGACTGCCGGGCATCGAGGTGACCCTGCGGACCCCGGCCGCGCTGGACGCCATCGGGCGGATCGCCGCCGAGGTGCCCGAGGCCGTGGTGGGCGCGGGCACCGTGGTCACCACGGAACAGGCGTCGGCCGCCGCCGGGGCCGGTGCGCGCTTCCTGGTCAGCCCCGGCTGCACGGACGGCCTGGTCTCGGCGATGGCCGACACCGGTCTGCCCTTCCTGCCCGGTGTGGGCACCGTGTCCGAGGCGATGGCGCTGCTGGAGCGCGGGGTGTCGGAGATGAAGTTCTTCCCGGCCGAGGCCGCGGGCGGCGCCGCGTTCCTGAAGTCGCTGGCGGGCCCCCTGCCCCAGGTGCGGTTCTGCCCGACCGGCGGGATCACCGCCGCCTCCGCCTCCACCTACCTGGCCCTGCCGAACGTGGGCTGTGTGGGCGGTAGCTGGCTGACCTCGTCCGACCTGGTGTCGGCGGGCGACTGGGACCGGATCACCGGTCTGGCCCGGGAGGCCGCGGCCCTCTAGGCCGTGTTTCCTTGAGGCTCCGCCGCGCCTCGCCTCGTGCCAGGACGCCGCAGGTACGGGAGTCCTCGGTCCCCGCGGTGCGCCCGTGCCTCACGGGCGCACCGCAGGGCCTCCGGCGGCCCCGTCGGCGCCCTCGCCACCCCCGGCGGCACAGGACTTAGTCCACCGAACAGAACCCGGGCCGTCCTCGCGCGTTCCCCGGTCCCCGTGGCGGTGACCGGGGGACCTGCTTTTCCGGTCACCGTTCAGCGTGCGGTCGGGGCGGCGTGGTGCTCCGGCATCCGGAAGTAGATCATCGGGTTGTCGGTGCTGGTGCGCACCGGCTCGCCCAGCCCCAGGTCCTCCCGCAGCTCCAGGAGCGCGACGTGGGGCGCGGGCGCCCGCTTGCGGGACGGGGTGAAGAAGTCCGTGCCGGTGCGGCGCAGCCACGACAGCACCGCGGCGCCCTCGGTCAGCGGCAGGGCCCGCCTGCCGTGGAAGACGTCGTGGACACTGACGGGGGTTCCCGGAGCGATCCGGGGGAACAGCTCGGACAGGTACCACTTCGCGAACCGGCCGTTGTGCGCGGCGTCCACGAACAGGTAGCCGATCCCCTCCGGGACCTGCGACATGTTCTCGCGGATGTCGCCCTTGTGGAACTCCCACCGGCCCAGGGCCAGGTCGGAGGGCACGTTCGCCACCACGTTGTCCACGATGTCGAAGGAGTGCAGCGTCCCCGTGCCGTTGTCGCGCAGCGCCTGCAGGATCCACGTGGTGGACCAGCCGTGGAAGGTGCCCAGCTCCATCACCGTGTCCGGCCGCGTCTCACGCAGCAGCATGTAGGTGATCTCCGCCTCCAGGTCGTCGAGCTGCGGAGTCATCCGCCCGCGCGTCCGACGGAGGAAGTCGCGTTGTGCGTCCCGGACCTTGGCCAGCGGATCCCGGTACCTGCGGTACAGGTCCCCGATCAGCGACAGGTCGATGTCCCCCATGCCGTTCCCCTCCGGTGTCGTCACGCGCGACGTCAATGCGGGTTTACCGTACCCCCGGCCGGTCGGATCACACAGTTCCCACCTGCGGAGCGGCGCCCCTTCAGGAGCGGTCCCGAGGGGCGTCCCGGGAGCTCCGGGAGTCCACCAGGACCTGGACGCCGTCCAGGACGCGTTCCAGTCCGAAGGCGAACTCGTGCTCGGGGGCGTACGCCGTCTGGTGCTCCCGGCCCACCGCGCTGCCCACGCGCGAGGCGAGCGGGTAGTCGTCGTCGCGTACGAAGGCCGCCAGCAGCGGGCCGTGGGTGCGCCACCACTGCCCGTCGGTCATCCCCGAGGACCTCTCGTTCTCACCCGCCGCCACGGCCTGGCCGGCGGCGCCCTCCGCGTAGCTGTTGACCAGGCTGACCGTGGAGTCCATCTCGGCGTCGGTCAGGCCCAGCCCGTCCACGGCCGACAGCTCGTACTCGTACTTGGCGATGAGGTGGGGGCCGAGCAGGCGGTTCCGGGGGGTTTGCAGCATCCACGGATGGCGCAGGAACAGCCGCCAGTTCGCGTACGCGACCGCGCCCAGCCGGTCCCGCCAGTGCCCGGGCCGCTCGCCGCCCTCGTACAGGTCCGCGTACGCGGCGTCGAGCATCAGGTCGACCAGCTCGCCCTTGCCGGGGACGTAGGTGTACAGCGACATGGTCCCCACGCCCAGGCGTTCGGCGACCTTGCGCATGGACAGGGCGGCCAGCCCGTCGGTGTCGGCCGTCTCCGAGGCCACGGCCACGATCCGGTCCACGCTCAGATCCGGTTTGCTCCGTCGGCTGACGGGCTCCTGGGTCCGCCACAGCAGGGCGAGGCTGCGTGCGGGGTCGCCGCTCCTGGGGTACTGCGTGGGCATCGGCCGTCCTGCTCTCGGTCCGGGTGGGGGCCAGTGTAGGGCAGGGCGCCCGCGCGGGCCGGTCGGCGTCCGGGCGCCGGGAGCGCGTTCACGCGCCGGGGTGGAGACGCGGGCGTCTCCGTCGGTGCTCAGGCGGGTTTGGCCGGGCAGTTCACCAGGTGGTCCTCGACCAGGCCCGCGGACTGGAGGTAGGAGTAGACGATGGTGGTGCCGACGAAGGTGAAACCGCGCTTTCGCAGGTCCTTGCTCACCCGGTCCGACAACGGGGTGCTCGCCGGGACCTCCGACGGTTCGGTGAAGCGGTTGACCACGGGCGATCCGTCCACCCAGCCCCAGAGGTAGTCGGCGAAGGTGCCGTACTCGGCGCGTACCTTCTGGAAGGCCTGTGCGTTGCGGGGAAGCGAGGCCACCTTGAGCCGGTTGCGGATGATCCCGGCGTCCCGGAGGAGCCGGTCGGTCTCCTCCTGGCCGTAGTCCGCGATCCGGTCCGGGTCGAAGCCGTCCAGGGCACGCCGGTAGTTCTCCCGTTTGTTGAGCACGGTGGCCCAGGACAGCCCCGCCTGCGCGCCCTCCAGGACGAGCATCTCGAACAGGTGGGCGTCGTCGCGTGAGGGTCTGCCCCACTCCTCGTCGTGGTAGGCCCTCATCAGCTCGGACGCCCCCCGCGCCCAGGCACAGCGCTGGTCGGACATGGCAGCTCCTCGGGGCAGGCGGCGGTGGTCGCCTCCATGGTGCCCGGTTCCGGTGACAGTCCGGAACGCGTCCACCGCGCGGGCGAGGAGGTGGGGCGACACCATCAATCCGGTCATCCGGGCGGTACCCCGGAACGAGCCGGCCAGGACCCTCCACGGCTGCGAGGCGATCAGCCACCACAGGTGACGCCGGGGTCCGCGGGCGTCCGGTGTCCCGGTCGCGGGCAGCCGCGGCGGCGGTGGTGGCGCGGGCGGTCGCGGTGGTGAGGCGGGGCCCGCCCGCGTGTGCTCGCGGCCGCGGCCGTCCCGGTGCCCGCCATGGACTCCTCCGCTCAGATCATGGAATTCATCCCATGAAAGCAGGTCCCTTCTGTGGGCGGAAGGTGCCTCATTCACCTGTGGACGGCTCCGGAATTCCCCGTTCCACCGCGCGTTATGACGGATCGTCAGCATCATAGGCACCCACGGTAACAATTGCACCAAGAGGGATCAGGGTGCTAATAGGTGGACAATCCTCATAACACGTACGTCACAAAAAATGGTTCCAGCCATAATGCCGGGAAGAACGCGCATCATATGGCGGTGGTGGACCAGAAAATAGTGCGGAGAGCGGGAGGCGACCGGATCGTGGCGAGTGGCTCGGAGATGCCGGACGGTCATGAGACACCGGTCGGTCAGGAGGCACAGGCCGCCTACTGCAAGGAGCTCATGGATCCCGGCTGGTCCGGACCGCCGGGCCGTCGGCGCCCCATCATGGTGGTTCGCGGGCCGCAGGGATACGGCAAGTCGCACTTCGTGCGGCACAAGGCTCGGGAGCTGGAGAGGATCGGCGTCCCCTACGCCCATCTGGACCTGTCCGACGCCAGGTACCACTCCAGTGTCCCCGACACCTTCGCCGCCATCTCCTCCCACCAGGAGAAAGGACTCGCCCGCGCCCTGAAGTACTACGGGCGCCTCCAGTTTCCCCGGCTCTGGATCGGCCTGATCACCATTCGCCTGGAAATCGACCTCGACGGAGAGCCGGACGACGAGAGCGATATCCAGGGCAGGAACGACCGGGCGCACGCGGAGATCACCAAGCTGGTGGACCAGGTGTGGCCCGACGGCATGGGGCGGCTGAGCAGGTTCCTGGGTGAGGCGGGCAACCTCATTCCGCCCGCCGAGCTGATCGGCGTCGACCCCCTGCCCGTCGACATCGCCAGGTGGGTCGCCGCGGTCTCGGGGGTGGGCGCCCGCGTACTGGAACGCGTCTTCGACTGGATGCGCACCCAGGGGCAGGGCGGCCAGGCCAGGGAACAGGTGGCCGACTCCCTCTACCACCTGTGGCTACAGGCGCGGGAACCCGACGCCGTGGACGCCGTGTCCCGTATCTCCAACCGGGAGAAGGTGGGCCGCTTCCTGAGCGAGGCCATGTTCACCGACCTCCAGCACGCGGCCAGGCGCGTGGGCTACCAGCCCACCCCCGTCCTCTTGCTGGACAACGCCGACCAGGGCGTGGGACCCGTACTGCTCAGGTCCCTGGCCGAGGCGCCGGCGCCCTTCGCCAGGACGGGGCTCTTCGGCGGAGTCGGCTTCCCCGAGCCGCTCACCGTCGTCGCCACCACGGCCGAGACGGTCGAGGGAGTGCCCCTCGAACGGTTCTACGAGGACATCCGGCAGTACATGCGCTTCTCCTCCCTGGCCCCCCTGGGCCGACCGGACGTCGGAGAGCTGTTCTCCCGTGCCCGCTCCCGGGCCAAGGGCAGCGGCCGTGTCTCGAAGGAGATCGTCGACCTCCTGGTGAACTTCACCGGGGGACATCCGGGAACCACCGCCCAGCTCACCGACGCCTGGGTCGCGGTCCAGGGGAACAGCCTGCACGGCGCGCTCTCCCACCGCCCGGTGGACACGGTCACCAGGCTGGAGTCCACCGTGACCGTCGAGGAGCACATGCTCGCGACGGCACTCGGCGCCGACCCCGACCTGCTGGACCACCGGCTCAGGGAGGCGCTCGTCACCTGCTCCGCGGCCAGGGACCCCGACGCGGGGCTGTGGCTGAACCGGTCGGGTGAGCTCACCGAACGCGTCGAGGAGGACCGCCTCCTCGCCTATCCGCTGTGGGACCGGGCGGATCCGGAGGCGACCACGGTGCTGCGCCGCCTCCTGTCCCGGCGCCTGGCCAGGCGCTCGACCGGCGCCCCCGGGAACTGGGACGCGGTCCACCTCGCACTCGCCGACTACTACCAGAGCGGACAGGCCGACAACCAGAGCCCCGCCGAGTGCGAGATCCACCACCGCCTCTGCGCCGGACAGCTCTCCCGCGTGGCCTGGCACCTCCAGGGCTGGCTCCAGGCCCCCGACATCGGCGGAGAGGAGTGGGTCAGGCTGCTGCGCGAGGTCACCGCGGCACCCCTGCGGGTCCGCCCGTCGCTTCCGCTTCTGGACGCGTGGGCGAACATGTGGCAGCCGCACGCGGCCACGGAGGAGACGGAAGGGGCGCAGGAGACCGAGGCCATCCTCAAGCTCGTCGCGGCCCTCCAGATCCTCAACGACCCCGACCACTTCCGTTCCGGGGCCCTGCACTCGGTCTGCCACATGGCGTTGAACGACTTGGCCGGGCGGGCTCCGAAAGGAGCCGCCCACATCCTGGAGGAGGCGGCCTGGCACCTGAGGCTGGTCGCCAAGTTCGGAGCCAGGGCATGAGCGGCCATCCACCAGAGAAGGGACGAGCATGACCGGCCCCGACAACGCACCCTCGTTCGCGCACATGCCCGGTGAACCGGGATCCGTCTTCAGGAGGTGGCTGAGGCGCTGGTGGAGACTGCTCGTGCCCGCCCTGGTACTCCTGCTCGTGGTCCCGGTCGCCCTCTACTGGGACGTGTTCACCTGCGGCGGGCCCACCAGCGGCGTGCGCCTGGTCGACGGGCAGTGCGTGGGCGTCACCGACGGCTCGTACCTCTACCACGAGCAGTACACCGAGGTGCAGGCCGACATCGCCCGGGAGAACGCCCGGGTGGCGGAGGAGGCCGGCGGGCACGTCGTCCGGATCGCCCTGCTGGGCACGCTCACCTTCGGCGATGTCAGCCCCATGGACCCCGTCCGTATGGTCAGGTCGCTGGAGGGCGCCTACACCGCCCAGATGCGGGCCAACCACTCTCCCCACTTCGGTGACGAAAGTCCCGGGATCCAGCTCTACCTCGCCAACATGGGCGGTCAGCAGAGGCAGTGGGAGCCGGTCGTGTCCGACCTCGTCGCCATGTCGGAGGACGAGGACAACCCCCTCGTGGCGGTCATCGGCATGGGGGTGAGCATCGACTCCACCCGGGACGTCGCCGCCCGCCTCAACACGCACGGCATCCCGATGGTGTCCTCCGCGGTCACCGCCGACGGCCTCGCCCAACCGGAGACGCCGGGCCTGGTGCGCGCCGCCCCCAGCAACACCGAGTACGTGCGGGCGCTGCGTGCCTACCTCGACGACCTGGAGGAACCGGCTCGGGCGACCCTGGTCTACGACGACAACGAGCCCGACCTGTTCGTCGAGTCCCTGCGCGAGGCCTACGAGAACCAGCTCGGCGTCTACATCTCCGGGCACCCCCAGGAGTACATGGGCACGACCGTCGGCGACCCTCCCAAGGCGGGCCTGTTCGACACGGTGGTCCTCAACATGTGCGTCGCGAAGACCGACACGGTGTTCTTCGCGGGACGCGCTCCGGACCTCAAGGAGTTCATCGCCTCCCTCGCCCACCGGAACTGTACGGACCAGTCCTTCCGGGTGCTGTTCGTCGCCATCGGCCTGACCGCCATGGACGACGAGGAGGTGCAGGGCTATCTGAGGGACGGTGACATCACCCTGGTCTACGCCTCTTCCGTCGACCACCGCTGGAACGCGGGCGACCCCTCGGTCGAGAGGCCGCCCCACTACATGTCGTTCGTGAACGCCTTCCACGAGTACGTCGGGGACGAGGACCCCACCGCCCTCCACAACGGATACGCCCTGATCAACCACGACGCGTTCGCCGTGGCGGCCAGCGCGGTGCGGATGACCAACAGGATGGACCTGGAGGGCGCCCCGCCCACCTCGAAGGAGGTGAGCTCCTACCTGATGCTGCTCAACAGCGCCCACAGGGTCCGTGCGGGCGGCGGGTTCCTCAGCTACAGCGAGGAGCACGGCGGGGAGGCGGCCGGCAGGTACGTGCCCGTCGTCGAACTGCCCGTGGAGGAAGACCTCCCCAGGCCCCGTCCGCACGTCGTCGGCGGTGCCGGCAGCCTGTGACCCGATCCGGCCCGGCCCCCGGAGGAAGGGCCGGGCCGGCGCCTGCCCACCCGCCCCGGGAAGATCCTGTACGCCGTACGGAATCTTTCCCGGGGCTCTTGTGTTGCTTGGAGCGTAGGGCGTACTGTACGCCGTACGGGATCAGGTGGCGAGAGGGGAGGCGCAGTGGAAGCGACCGGTTACGCGGTCACCGCACGCGGTCTGGGGAAGCGCTACGGGAGGAGCTGGGCGCTGAGGGGGTTCGACCTCGACGTGCCCGTCGGCAGCGTGTGCGGGCTGCTCGGACCCAACGGCGCGGGCAAGACCACCGCCGTGCGCGTCCTGGCCACGCTGCTGCGCGCGGACGAGGGCACCGCCGTCGTCGCCGGGCACGACGTGGCCGCGAGCGGGGACGGAGTGCGCCGCGGTATCGGGCTGGTGGGACAGAACGCGGCCGTCGACGAGGTGCTCAGCGGGCGGCAGAACCTGGAGATGTTCGGACGCCTGTACCACCTGGGCGCCCGGCGGGCCGCCACACGTGCGGACGAGCTGTTGGAGCGCTTCCGGCTGGCGGACACCGGTGGTAAGCCGGTCAGCGCCTACTCCGGCGGTATGCGCCGACGCCTGGACCTGGCCGCGAGCATGGTCCTGTCCCCGCCGGTGCTGTTCCTGGACGAGCCCACCGCCGGGCTCGACCCGCGCGGGCGGGGCGAGGTGTGGAGCGCGGTCCGCGAGCTGGTGGCGGACGGCACGACGGTACTGCTCACCACCCAGTACCTGGAGGAGGCCGACCAGCTCGCCGACCGGATCTCGGTGGTCGACTCCGGACGCGTCGTCGCCGAGGGCACCCCGGAGGAGCTCAAGTCCCGCCTGGGCGGCGACCGGATCGACGTGGTGCTGCGCGACGCCGCCGCACTCGACGCGAGCGCGGCCCTCATCGAACGGGTGGTCGGCGAGCGGCCCGGGACCGAGGCCGACACACGGCGGATCAGCGTGGGTGTGGGGGACCGGGTCGCGGCCCTCACCGGCGTGGCACGGGCGCTGGAGGCGGAGCGGATCGCGGTGGAGGACATCGCGCTGCGCCGCCCCACCCTGGACGAGGTGTTCCTGCACCTGACCGGCGACCGGGCGGAGGAGACCCGATGAACGACAACACGACCCGTACCGGTGGACCGACGGTGGCCGACCGCCTCCTGTGGGCGCTCGCGGACGGGTGGACCATCACCCGGCGCGACATCTTCCACTGGCGGCGCCGGCCCGGTCAGCTCGTCGCCGGGCTGCTGTTCCCCGTCGCCATGGTGCTGATGTTCGGGTTCCTGTTCGGCGGGGCGATGACCGTGCCCGGCGGCGGGGACTACAGGGAGTTCCTGATGCCCGGCATGTTCGCCATGGCGATGGTCTTCGGGGTGGGTGAGACGGTCACCGCCGTGTCCGACGACACCGCGCGCGGGGTCACCGACCGGTTCCGCTCCATGCCCATGGCGCCCTCGGCCGTCGTGGTGGGCCGGTGCGCGGCGGACATGCTCAGGTCCGCGGTCACCCTGGCCCTGCTGGTCGTCTGCGGGCTGCTGGTGGGCTGGCAGTGGAACGGCACCCCGGGCGAGGCCGCGGCCGGGATCGGACTGCTCCTGCTGCTGCGCTTCTCCCTGGTGTGGGTGGGTGTCTACGTCGGCCTGGCCGTCCGGGGAGAGGGGGCGGTCACGGCCGTGCACACCCTGGAGTTCCCCCTGGGGTTCCTGTCCAACGCGTTCGTGGCCACGGCCTCCATGCCGCTCTGGCTGGGCGCGGTCGCGGACTGGAACCCCTTGTCCTCCACCGTCGCCGCGGTCCGGGAGCTGTTCGGCAACCCGGGCTGGGGAGGTGAGAGCTGGATCGCGCAGAACGCCGTGCTCATGGCCGTGGTCTGGCCGCTGGTGATCACAGCGGTCTTCTTCCCGCTCTGCGTCCGGCGGTTCCGCTCCCTCGGGCGATGAGGGTCAGGTCGTGAAGTGGCCGAGGAAGACCCGGGCCCGCCTGCGTCGACGGGCTGTGAGCGGGAGCAGCACGAACAGCAGGAAGGCGAACAGCGCGACCCCGGCCAGGTTGAGCCAGCGCAGGCCGCTGATGCCCGGGCCGGTGTGGGCGTCGACCAGCACCGCCACGTTCAGGACGAGGGACAGGAGGCAGAGGGCGCCCTGGGTCCTGGGCCAGTACGGGGCCGCCAGCAGCATCCGGGCCTGGTCCCGGGCGATTCGGTTGACCACGGGATCAGCGCCGGGGACACCCGCGCGTACCAGCCGCCGGACCTCACGCATCCGGGCGTGGCCGGTGTCCGGGGGCAGGGGCTCCTCGGGGGCCACCCGTGTGGCGAACACTCCCATGAGAACTCCGAAGAACACGCCGGAGGGGACTCCGAGCAGCAGGGCCGTCAGGACGGATTCGGAAGAGTACACGAACAGGGGGAACACCGACATGCAGCACCCGAAGAGGACGCCGCAGAGGACACCGGCGACGACTCCGTACCGCCGTGGGCTCCGCTGGGCGTAGGCCTGGACTCGGAGGAACAGGGGAGGGCGCCGTCGGCTCACCGGGCCACCCGCTGGTGCGCCGCGTCGTAGAGGGCGCAGAACTCACGCATCCGGCGGCGCCGGGGAGCCAGCGCCAGGGCGAGAACGGCGAAGCCGGCGAAGAGAAGGGCCGTGTTCAGGCCGATCGCCGTCAGGGCGGGGTCCTCGTCGGATAGCCCTCGCACGAGCAGGGGCACGCCGCTGCCGCTCATCACCCCGAAGATGACGAGGTGGCCCGCCAGCGCCGGCCGGTACAGCAGCCAACCGGCCGACCTGACGTGTACTCCGGCGTGGACACGGGCGAGCAGGTTGATCCGGGGGTCATCGCCCATGACGGCGTTGCCGGCCAGGACCCGCGCCTTGCGCAACTGTTCGCGCGTCGTCCACGGAGGCAGGGACCTCGGGTGCACGGCCTCCAGGGAGACGGTGAACGCCAGCGCGAGGAGGATGAGAACGGGAAGGACTCCCATCGCGACGGTTCCGAGCGTGTCGGAGAGGAGCCCGGACGCCTCCGACCAGGCCGGATCAGGGCCGAACCAGGTGGTGCCCGTCACCGCGGCGGCGGCCCTGGCCCCGATGGTGAGGACCAGCAGTGCGCCGGACGCCGTCCAGCAGAAGGCCGTCACGACGAGCCTGGGACCGTACAGCTCTCCGTGGCTCGGCGGGAGGCGGACGTTCGGGGGCTGGTGCACGGGTCCTCCGTGGGGCCCGCGGTGGGGGAGCGCGATCGGGCCGGTGCCGCGCCTGCCCGAATCCTAGACGAGGCGGGGGATGGCGGACGCGGCGTGGCCGCTTTCGGACACGAGGGCCCACACGTCTCAGAGACACCCTCCACCACACGAGGCGCCCTCTCCGGGACCGTCAGTCCTCCGGCGTCTTCCCGGGATCCGCCAACGGCAGCCGCACCGTGAACGTGGTGCCCTCGCCCAGGACGCTGTCCACCGTCACCGAGCCGCCGTGCAGCTCCACCAGGTTGCGCACGATGGCCAGTCCCAGCCCGCTGCCGCCGGTGCGCCGGTTGCGCGACTTCTCCGCCCGCCAGAACCGGTCGAACACGTACGGCAGGTCCCTCGCCGGAATGCCCACGCCGGTGTCCGCCACCTCGATGACCGCCTCCCCGCCCGAACGCCGCGCCCCGACGGTGACCGTCCCGGGGGCCGGAGTGTGCCGTAGCGCGTTGCCCAGCAGGTTCCCGATCGCCTGGACCAACCGCGTCCGGTCGGCCACGAGCACCACGTCCTCCGTCTCCGCGACCAGCCGCAGCCCGGCCGAACCGGCCCTCAGCCTCTGGCTGTCCACCACCTGTTCCACGAGGAGCCCCGCGTCCACCGGCTCCGGTGAGAGCCGCAGCTTGCCCGCGTCCGCCAGCGCCAGGTCCTGGAGGTCGTCGACGATGTCCTGGAGCAGCAGCGTCTCGCCGACCAGCATCCCCATCCGGTCCCGGTCCAGGTCGGCGATCCCGTCCTGGGCCGCCTCCAACCAGCCGCGCAGGTTGCTCAGCGGTGTCCGCAGCTCGTGGGAGACGTCGCTGACCATCGCCTTGCGCTGCTCCTCCAACCGCTCCAGGTGTTCCGCCATCTCGTTGAACGCGTCCGCCAGTTGCCCGATCTCGCCGGAGTCGCGCACCCTGACCCGGGAGCCCGCACGGCCCTCGCGCATGCGCCGTACCGCGTCGGTGAGTGCCCGCACGGGTCGCACGAGCCGTGTCGACAACACCACGCTCACGACCACCGTCAGCACCAGTACCAGAAGCACCACGCCGAACACCCGCAGCAGGCTCTCGCCCGTCAGCGGCATGACCCCCGCGGCCTCCCGCTCCGGGTCGTCGATGAAGAGCAGCGCCGCCGGGGCGACGTACGGATCGAGCTGCTCACGGCGTGCGGAGTCCAGGCAGGAGGAGGTGCGCGCGTCGAACCTCGGCGGCTCGGGAGGAGCGGGGGCCTCCTCCCGGGGGCCGACCGCGTCGGACGCGGGGTCGGGGACCGGGTACTCCGGTGTCGGCTCGGGAGCAGGCGCCGGTTCCTCCTGCGCCTCCGGTCCCGCCGACTCCTGCGGGGGCAGCCAGGGCTGGGGCTCCCCGTTCCCGTCGTCGGGCACCATCCCCCCGGCCTCGTCCTCCGGCACAGTGGAGGGAGGTGCGCCGCCCTCCGTGGGCTCCTCCGACGGGTTCCCCGGAACGGAGGGCTCCAGGGGAGCGCGTGCCTCGTCGGCGGGCGGGGGGAGCGGAGGCATCGCCACGGGAACACCCGCGGCTCCGTCGATCCGGAACTCGGCCCGGACCTCCTCCTTCGCCTCCTCGGCGCCGAGACAGCTCCGGACCAGCCGGTTCAGCTCCTCCAGCGCCCTCCGTTCGCCCTCGGTGGGCTCGTCCAGCGTTTCGAGTGAGCAGTCCGCCCACATGTGCGCGTCCACCCGGGACCCGGTCACGGCGGGCCTCCCGCTCGGGCCGGTCTCCACCTCCACGGCCAGGCCGTACCTCGCGACCAGGCACTCCGCGCCGGCCGTGGCCGTGTCGAGCAGCCGTGCGCCGTCGTCGTCCGACAGCGCGAAGGGGCCCACCGCGCGCGGGTCGATGCGCCCGGAGACGTCCGGGGCGAGGGTGACGTCCACCGCCAGCGGGTCCACCACAGACGACGTGCGCGACGGAAGCGGCCGCGCCTCGTCCGTCGAGTCCGCGATCAGGCCGTGGTTCTCCGTGGTCAGGACGATCCGGCGCCCCGTCTCCCCGGCGAGCTCCCGCACCGTCCCGCGCACCCCGTCCCACTCGGGATGGGCCGCCGCGTACGCCACGAGCGTGTCGTGGATACGGGTGTCCACGGCCAGGGTCTCCCCCTGTTGCACGGTGAGCGACTCCGACGTCCCCTGCACCGCCAGCCACGCGGTCGCGGTGATCGAGCAGACGGCCACCAGCACCGAACTCGCCAGCATGCGCGCCAGCAGGCTGTGCCGCAGTGCGCCCCTACGCCGAGCGGCCATCGGGGGTCCCGACGAGTTTGTAGCCGACCCCGTAGACGGTGACCAGGCGCACCGGTCTGCGCGGGTCGGGCTCCAGCTTCCTCCGCAGGTTCTTGACGTGCACGTCGATGGTGCGCTCGGTGATGAACCGGCTCATGCCGTGGATGTGCTCCAGCAGTTGTGCCCGGGTGAGGACCCGGCCGGGCCGGGCGGCGAGCGCCGCGAGCAGTTGGAACTCGGCGGGCGTGCACTCCACCGGTGAGCCGTCCACCCGTACCGCGTGGCGCGACGGGTCCACCGCGACCGGACCCGCGCGCAGTACCCGGTCGGGCTCCTCCGCGCCCCTCCTCGAACGGCGCAGCAGCGTGCGCACCCGTGCCATCAGCTCACGCGGACTGTAGGGCTTGGTGACGTAGTCGTCGGCTCCCAGGTCCAGTCCCGTCAGCAGGTCCTCCTCGGTGGAGCGGGCGGTGAGCATCAGCACCGCGACGTCGGACTCCGCACGCAGTGTCCGGCAGGCTTCGAGGCCGCTCATGACCGGCATCATCACGTCCAGTACGACCAGGTCGGGGCGTTCCCGGTGGTGTTCCTCGACCACCGCGCGGCCGTCGTGGACGACGCGGACGAAGTGGCCCTCGTGCTCCAGGTAGCGCCGGATCAGGTCGGCCTGGTTGACGTCGTCCTCGGCGACCAGGACATGCGCGCACACGGTGACCTCCGATCGGCTCACGGCCCGGTGCTCCGGGGCCTCGGTGCGGCTCGATCGTACGTGTCGGCGGAGGTGCCCGGACAAGGCGTTCAGAGCCGTCGCAGGTCAACACACAGGACATACACGGCAGGCACACAGGTTCTTCACATCCGTGCGCCAGTCTTCGTGGCGTCCGGCAGGGAAGCAGCCCGTCGGACGCCTCCACGAACGAAGCCGGATGGATTCCATGCGCCGATCCACGATGCCCGCACGGCCCGCCCGGGTCCTGCCGCAGATCGCGGCCGCCGCGGCCCTGGCCGTGCTCACGGCCTGCTCGTCCGCTCCCGCCGAGGACGCCTCGGCGACCGGGGAGCCGACCGCCGGAGCCGCTGACGGGACCGCTCCCGCCGAGATCGCCACGGTCGTCGGCGACGGGATCGACGTCCGCACCGAGCCGGGTGGCGGCGAGGTGTCGCAGACCCTCGCCAGCCCGAACGACTTCGGGGTGGACCGCACGTTCCTGGTCGAACAGAAGAGGGGCGAGTGGCTGGAGGTGCTGCTGCCGGTCCGTCCGAACGGCAGCACGGGCTGGATCAGGAGCGACGAGGTGGAGCTGACTTCCACGCCGTTCCGTGTGGAGATCGACACCGGGGACTTCACGTTCACCGTCTTCGACGGCGACGAGGAGGTGCGTACCGGGGTGATCGGTACGGGGGAGGGCGAGACGCCCACCCCGCCGGGCCGCTACTACTTCACCGAACTGCTCCGGCCGAAGGACCCGGAGGGGCCCTACGGGGTCTACGCCTTCGGGCTGAGCGGGTTCTCCGAGTCTTTGGAGACCTTCGCGGGCGGACCCGGCCAGCTCGCCGTGCACGGCACCAACGACGAGGACGCGTTGGGCCGCCGGGTCAGCCACGGGTGCGTCCGGGTCTCCAACGAGGACGTCACCTGGATGGCCGAGAACCTGCCGGTCGGCGCCCCGGTGGAGATCTCCGGATGAGGCCACCGGCTCCGGACCGCCGCGCGGGGCGGTATCCCGCGCACACGAACCGACAGCAAGGAACCACCATGCGTCTGAAGTCCTACGTGATCATCGGTGTCGCGGCGGCGGCCCTGTTCGGAGCCTCTCCGGCCTTCGCCGGGGAGGGCGACGGCTCCACCCCTCCGGCCGACTGCTGGGCGACGCCGAGCCAGGGGGCCGGGGCGCCGGGCGAGGGCGCCGTGCCGCCCGGGAGCGACGAGCCGTGCCCGGACGCCGGTCCCGGCGAGGAGCCCGCGCCGTCCGAGGCGCCCATGCCGCCCTCGCCGGCGGAGGAGCCCGCGCCGTCCGAGGACGAGGCCGCGGAGGAAGCCGAGGAGGAGGCGATCGTGGAGGACGAACTCGAAGCGATCGAGGAGGCCGAGGCCGCCGCCCCCGTGCCGGCGGACCCCAACTACACCGGCTGATCCGCTGATCCGCGGCCGGGGACGTCCGGCCCCGGCCACGGGCCGGCACCAGGGGTCCGCCGCACACGCGGCGGGCCCCTTCGTGCCGGCCCGGCCCGGAAGGGGCCGGTCAGGAGGGGCCGGGGTCCGACCCGGACCCGGACGTGCTCGCGGGCGGTTCGACGGACTGCCGGTGCCGGAACACGTTGAGCGGGTCCCAGCGCTTCTTGACCCGTTGCAGCCGGGGGTAGGCGTCCTTGTAGTAGAGCTTCGACCAGCGCTCCCCGGAGTGGTTCCAGGACGTGTCGCCCAGGTCGGCGTCGGGATAGTTGATGTAGCAGCCGTCGGTGGCGTCGCCGATCACGGGGACCCCGCCGGTGGAGGCGAACGTCTTGCGGTAGATGTCGCGGATCCACTTGATGTGCATGTCCACGTCCGACTCCTTCTCGACGCGCTTCCAGTAGACCTGGAACTGCAGCTTCAGGACGGAGTCGCGCTGGGGTACGGCGGTCTCCCGGAACGGCCTGTTGATGGCGCCGCCGTAGGAGTCGACCTGGATCAGGGCCTCCTTGTTGACGTAGCCGGTGTAGTGCTCCTTGCCCAGGTAGGCCCACATGGCCTCGATCTGGGCCCGGCTGAAGGGCCTGCGCAGGTAGGCCGACTTGTACTTGCCGCACCGGTTCTCCCCGGAGCCGTTCAGCGCCTGGGTGGCCGTCAGCCAGGGCAGGTGCCGGGGCTCCAGCATGCCCTGGACCGGCGGGTGCTCCCCCATGGGCGCCGACATCTGCCCCGACTCCGGCGCGATCCGGCCGTCTACGGCGTCCAGGAACTCCTTCATGGCGCGCCCGCCCCCGGTGTCGTCGGCGTCGACCTGGGCGACGAGGCCGATCTCCCCGTTGCTGACGTGGTTGAGCTTGAGCATCGCGAACAGCTTCCCGGACGGCTCCTCCGGGTCCTGGTGGTCGCGGAAGTACTCGCCGTACGCCGTGACCAGGTCGGCGAAGTCGTCCTTGGTGAAGTCGGACCACTTCCACGAGCGTCCGGTGAGGAGCACGTTCGACGGGGGCTCGGGCAGGTCGCGGAACCAGAAGCGGGTGACCACCCCGAAGTTCCCTCCGCCGCCCCCGGTGTGCGCCCACAGGAGCTCGCGGCGGTCGGGGTCGGGGTCGTCCCGGGTGGCCAGGACGAGCTCGACCGTGCGGTCGGGCCGCACCACCGCCACCTCCACCGCGTACAGGTAGTCCACGGTGAGCCCGCACTGGCGTGAGAGCAGGCCGAAGCCGCCGCCGGTGATGTGGCCGCCCGTCCCCACCGAGTAGCAGGAGCCGCCGGGCAGGGCCCTTCCGCTGAGCGGGTACAGGTGGCTGTAGACGTGCCAGTTGGTGGCCCCCGCCTCCACGCAGTACGCCTCCAGCGAGGGGTCGTGGTAGACCCCGCACATCGGGCTGACGTCCAGGATCACCCGGACGTCGTCGCCGCAGACGAAGTCCTCGTAGCAGTGGCCGCCCGACCGCACGGTGATCCGCGTGCGCTCCGGATGCTCCGGCGCCTGGTTGACCGCCTCGGACAGGGCGCGGGCGGCACCCTCGGGCGAGCCCACGAGGCGGACGTAGTCGGGACGGGCGATCCAGCGTTGGTTGAACCCCCGGTTGAGCGCCGGATAGCGCTTGTCGGAGGGCGCGATGGTGGTCAGGGGAGGAGTTCCGTGGTCACGGGTCATGACGAGCCGCCTGCGCTGAAGGAGAACGAGACGCCACGTAGCTACCCAGCGTGACCGGGCACGAAAAGTAGTCGACACCTCATCGCTGGTTACGGACAGTGTTGATGGTCCGTAAGCAGGGCGGCCCACTCACCGAAACGGCGTTTGGTGCGCGCGGGCCCTCCACGCGCGGCGTCACCGGCGGGGAGGGGCTCCTCGGAACACGGGGGCGTCGCCGTGGCCGCCTCCGCGTCGGGCGGCGGCCACGGCGGCGGCCCTCAGCTCGCCAGGATCTGCGGCGAGACCGTCTTGAGCATCGCGTCGGCCCACTTCATCTGCCGCAGGGACTGCGGGTGGCACCGCTTGGTGAGTGCGAGCAGGTCGGGGTCCGCGACCACCTGCGCACCCTGTCCGAGCAGGTCCCAGTCCAGGGATACGCCCGCGGCCATGCGGTACAGCCGTCGCAGGTCCGCCAGGAGCAGCAGTTCCGGGCCGGAGTCCTCGCCCGGGATCTCACCCGCCTCCTCCGTGGGCGGTTCCGGGTTCTCCAGGTCCGGGTTCCCCAGATCCAGGCCGTAGCGGGGCCCGGCCGCGACGATCTCCCGCACGTGCTCCCGTGACCAGCGGACCAGGTCCTGTGCCACGTGGTGGATCTCCTGCTCCTTCGCGTGCCGGTCGGCGAGCCTGAGCAGCTCCCCTGCCAGGGCGCTCTCCGAGTCGTACAGTTCACGCAGTGCCACACCGATCTTCATCGCGTACCTCCACCGAGGCGCTCCTCGGAGGCGGCTCCGGGGCCGCCCGTGGTCTCGGTCGTCCCGGCGCCGACCGGCCGGGACGCGGTCGTCGTCGGCGCGGGCGCCGGTACGCCGCCACCGGAGCCCACGAGCCGCAGCCGGGCCGCCGAGGTCTTGAACAGGGGCTGCTTGGACACCGGGTCCCAGTCGGTGACGGTCGTCTCGTTGGCCGCCCGGTCCCTCCTGCCGGCCTCCTCGTCCGTCACGGTGTCCCAGTAGCCGTAGTGGAACGGGACGAAGAGCACCCCGGAGCGGATCTCGTTGATCCGCGCCCGTGCCCGGATCACCCCGCGCGGCGAGGCCACCTCGACGTGGTCGCCCTCGGACACCCCGGCCTCCCGCGCGTCGTCGGGGGAGATCTCCACCCAGACGTCGGGGGCCGCCTTCTGCAACTGGGGAGAGCGCCCGGTCTTGGTGCGCGTGTGGAAGTGGTAGAGCGTGCGGCCGGTGATGAGCGCGAAGGGGTACTCCCCGTCCGGCTTCTCGTGCGGAGGCAGGTACTCGGCGGCCTTGATGATCGCCCTGCCCTCGGGGTTCATCGCCTTGTACTCGGTCGGCTCCAGCGGTGCGCCGGTGACCAGGTCGCGGCCGTAGCTCTCGCACTGGTCGGGCTCGGCCCAGAACCGGCCGTCGGCGTAGAGCCGCTCGGTGCCGTCCGGGTTCTCGTCGTTGCAGGGCCACTGGACGCCGCCGCTGCCGCGCAGCTTCTCGTGGGTCAGTCCGGTGTAGTCGCACAGCTGGCCGGCGCTGGCCCGCTTCCACGCCTCGAAGGCCGACTCCGGGTCGTGCCACTGCGGGAAGGGCTCCCCGTCCTTGTCGCGAAAGTCCATCCGCCGCGCGTAGTCCAGGAAGATGTCGAGGTCCGACCGGGCCTCGCCGGGCGGGTCGACGGCCTTGTCGGACAGGTGGACGGTGCGGTCGGCGTTGGTGAACGTCCCCGTCTTCTCACCCCAGGTCGCGGCGGGCAGGACCACGTCCGCGAGTTCGGCGGTCTCGCTCATGAAGATGTCCTGTACCACCAGGAACAGGCCCTGCTGCGCGAGCAGCGAGCGGATCCGCTCCAGCTCCGGCAGCGACACCGCGGGGTTGGTGGCGCTGATCCACAGGAACTGGATCGACCCCTTCTCGGCGTAGCGCATGATCTGCATCGCGTGCGTGGGCGGCGCGTAGTGCGGAATCCGCATCGGATCGAGGTTCCACACCGCGGCGAGGTCCTCGATGTGCTTGTCGTTGCTCCAGTTGCGAAAGCCCGTGAGGTCGCCGTCGGCTCCGCACTCGCGCGTGTTCTGCGCCGTGGGCTGCCCGTTCATCTGCAGGATCCCCGCCCCGGGCTTGCCGAGCATGCCGCGGACCAGGTGGATGTTGTTGACCTGGACGGAGGCGGCGGTCGCCTGGTGGGACTGGTAGAAGCCCTGGAGCACGGTCGACATCAGCCGCTCGGCGTTTCCGAGCAGCTCCGCCGCCTCGCGGATCCGCTCCGCCGGGACGTCGCAGATGTCGGCGACGTGCTCGGGCGTGTAGTCGGCGACCCGCTTGGCCAGTTCCTCGTAACCGACCGTGTGCGCGTCGACGTAGTCGTGGTCGACCATGTCCCGACGGATGATCTCGTGCAGGATGCCGTTCATCAGCGCGACGTTGGTCCCGGGGAGCGGCGCCAGGTGCACCGCGGCCTCCCTCGCCACCGGGGTCGGCCGGGGATCGACGCACAGCAGCTCGGGCGGGTTGGGCCCGGCCAGGCGGTCGAGTACACGTGTCCACAGCACCGTCTGGGTCTCGGCCATGTTGTGGCCGTAGAGGGCGATGACGTCGGCGTGGTCGATGTCGGTGTAGGAGCCGGGCTGCCCGTCGCAGCCGAACGACTCCTTGAGCGCCGCGGCCGCGGTCGCCGTGCACAGCCGGGTGTTGCCGTCCATGTGGTTGGTGCCGAGCGCGCCGTGGCCGATGGCGGCGAGCGTGTAGTACTCCTCCAGGAAGAGCTGTCCGCTGGTGTAGAAGCCCAGCGCGCTGGGGCCCTGCTCGTCGAGCAGTTCCTTGCTGCGCCGTACGACCAGGTCCATCGCGGTGTCCCAGTCGGTCTCGACCAGCTCACCGCCCCGCCGGACCAGGGGCCGGGTGAGCCGGTCCGGTGAGTGGTTGGCCTGCCACCCGTAGAGGTCCTTGGGTCCGAGGCGCCCGTGGTTGACCCGGTCGACCTCCCTGCCGCGTACCCCCACGATCTGCCCGTCCTTGACGGCGATGTCGAGTCCGTCGCCGTTGGAGTGCAGGATCGTCGCGGACTGCACCCAGCGGTCCACCTGGTCGGGCGTGACCCCCTCGGCGAGGTGGCTGTCCACCCTGGTCGGCCATCCCTGGCCGGGCCCGTAGGGGGTCCGTGACCCCCATGGTTCGGCGATCCGGTCTTTCGACGGCATCGACACCCCTCCTCTCAGAGCTGAGCCGCGGAGAACGTGCTCACCGCTACCCAGCAGGCAGGCGTGCAAACGGTGCGTGGTCCGGTGCGGCCACCCGAGCCCGCCCTCGGTGAGGGGCTCATGCCGATCGCCGTGCCCGGACCACCGCGGCGGTCCGGGCGGCGATCACCGCCAGGCAGGCCAGGGCGGCGACGGCGAGGAAGGTCAGCTCGGCGGGTACGCCGTAGAAGCGCTGGAGCCATGTGCCCTCCCTGCCGCCCATGACGAGGGTGATCGCGCTGTCGGCGCCGAGCAGCGCCGCCGGGGGGACCAGGTAGGGCAGGAAGGTCGATCCGACCCGCCACCGGGGACGACCGGCGCGGCGGGACGCCCATCCACGTGCCCGCAGCACCCCGCGCGTGCCCAGGACCAGCGCGAGCAGGGTGAGCGCGCCGAAGGCGGCGTCGACCTTCCACAGCACGGAGTCCCCGACCGGCGGCTCACGGCCCTCGGTCAGCGCGATGAGGCCCTCGACCAGCCCCCAGGTGTCCTCCTCGGTGAGGGTGATCCCGCTGTTGAACAGCGCGACGAAGCCGTAGCCGGTGCTGGGGACCAGTACCTGGTAGGAGGAGTAGGTGGACACCATGCCGCCGTGCCAGACCTGGTCCGCTCCGGCGCCGTCCTCCGGGCCGCGCCGCATCCAGCCCAGCCCGTAGCGTCCGTTCGGTGCCGAGGGGGTGTGCATCAGCTCGACCGACTCCGCCGAGACGAGCTCCGTGCCGTCCGGCGCGCGGCCGCCGTCGCCCTGGAGGATCACCCAGCGCGCCATGTCCTCGGCGGTGGAGACCACCCCGCCCGCCCCGGTGCTGAAGTGCTCGGGCTCGGGGGCGGGGATGTTCAGGCCGTAGGCGCGCACGTGGCCCCGCGCCGGGTCCGGCACGGTACCCGTGGCCGGGTCCGGGGAGGAGGTGTCGTCCATCCCGGCGGGGGCGAAGACGTGCTCCTCCATGTACTCGGTGAAGGGCCGGCCGCCGACCACCTCCACCAGGCGGGCCGCGACATGGTAGTTGGGGTTGTGGTACTCCCACTCCTCACCCGGGGCGGCGGACAACCCGGCCCCGTCCATCTGCGCCACCGCCTCGTCCAGGGAGGTGGGACGCCGTGGGCGGTCGACCGGGGAGAAGCCCTGGTCCGACATCCCCGAACTCTGGCCCAGGAGTTGGCGCACGGTGATGCGTGCGCCTCGGGGGTCGGCGATCCCGAAGCCGGGCAGGTAGTCGTACACCGGCCGGTCCAGTTCGACGTCGCCGCCCTCCACCAGTTGCATGACGGCCAGCGCGGTCATCGACTTGCTCAGCGAGGCGATGCGCATCGGGGTGTCCGCGCGCAGCGGCTCGCCCCCGCCGTCGGCGCCGTATCCGCCGGTGTGCACGGTCTCCCCGTCCAGGGTCACCGCGACGGCGGCTCCGGGCAGGCCCCTGCGCTCCACGTACGCGGCGGCGAACCGGTCCAGTTCCGCCGCGCTCACCGGCTCCCCGGATACGGAGACACCGGACGCCGCGGCGGGTACCGGGGACAGGGCGGGGCAGAGCACGGTGACGGCCAGCGCGGTGACGAACAGTGAGCGGGTGACCGGGGAGCGGGTGACCAGGGCGCCCCGCCGCGTCGGCGCGTCGGGTGGGTGGTGCATCGTCGTCCTCCAAGGGATGATCGCCCGGATGCGGCGACAGGCACGCTAGGCGCGGCGGCGAGGCGGACACATCCCCCGGGAGCGGCCGGTCCGGCGGACCGCGCGCCCCCTTCGTGGCGGTGGGCGCTTACCGGTCGGCACTTTCGGGTGATATCCGCCTGACATCGCGTTTTGTAGCCTTGCCACCGTGAGAACAGCCCTCGACGGACTCCTCCTGACGGCTCTGGTCCTCCTGGCCGGTCTGAACGCCGTACTCCCCTTCGGCGTCGACGGCCTGCTGCCGGAGGCCTCCGCGGGCCTGGCCGTGGCGTCCTACCTGCTCGGGCGCTCCCCGGTTCCGGCCCGGGTGGCCTGTCCCACCGTGGCCGCCGTCCTCCTGCTGCACCCGGTCCTCGCCCTCATGCTCGACCGGGGACCGACCCCGGCCCTGGCCGGCGGCGCCCTCGCGGTGCTGTGCGCGGTGACCCCGTGGCTGGCGGGCCGCTACCTGCGCCGGCGTGCCGAGGCCGCCGGACTCGGCTGGCGCCGCGCCGAGCTGCTCGAATGCGAACAGGAGGTGGCGGCCGAGCGCGAGCGCGTGCGTGAGCGCGCCCGGATCGCCGCGCGCATGCACGACTCCCTGGGGCACGAGCTGACCCTCATCGCCGTGCGCGCGGGAGCCCTGGAGGTGGACCGGGACCTGGAGGCGGAGGACTACCGGCGCGGCGTCGCCGAACTGGGCGCGGGCGCGATCAGCTCGGTGGAGCGGTTGCAGGAGATCATCGGGCTGCTGCGCGAGGAGTCGGATGAACCGCCCACCGACCCCTCCCGGGAGGACTTCCGATCCCTCGTGGAGCGGGTCCGTGAGTCGGGGATGGGCGTGGACTCCCGTGGAGAGGAGCTGTGGGACACCCTCTCCCCGCGGGCCCGGGAGGTCCTGTACTCGGTGGCGCGGGAGGCCCTGACCAACGCCGCCAAGCACGCCCCCGGCGCGCCGGTCACCCTGGAACTGCGGAGTGCCGGGGGTGAGAGCGTCCTGACGGTGGCCAACGGAGCCTCCCGGAAGGCGGAGGGCTCCGCCCTGGCCTCGGGCGGACACGGCCTGTCCGGGCTGCGCGAGCGGCTGCGCACCGCCGGCGGCTCCCTCCTGGCCGAGGCGGAGGCGGACGGCGGCTTCACCGTACGGGCCCGCCTGCCGCTGGCCGGAGAAGCCCCGCTCCCCGGCCCGGCTTCGGCCCCGTCCCCGGCCTCGGGGCCGGCCTCGGAGTCCGGGCGCCAGCGCACGGCCAGCCGGAGCAGTGCCCGGAGCGCGCTGCTGGCGGCCGTCACCGTCCCGCTCTGCCTGCTCCTGTTCCTGGCGCTGCTCTGGGGCGGGTACTACGTCCACGCCTCCGCGCGCTCGGTCCTGCCACCGGACGGCTTCGCCGCCCTGAAGGTGGGGGAGTCCCGGGCGGACGCGGCGGCCGTCCTCCCCGCCGAGACGATGCTCGACCCGCCGACGGAGGCCGGAGCACCCGTCCCCGGCGCCTGGGCCTGTTCGCACTACCGCTCGCGGATGGCCTGGCCGGGTGCGCGGGTGGACGCCTACCGCCTGTGCTTCGACGACGGCGTCCTCGTGTCCAAGGACGTGCTCGTCCTGGGCGCCGACCGGGAGGAGAGCCGGTGATCCGCGTGCTGCTGGCCGACGACGAGCCCCTCATCAGGGTGGGCATCCGCACCATCCTGTCCTCGGACCCCGGGATCACCGTCGTCGCCGAGGCCGGTGACGGACACGAGGCCGCCGACCTCGCCGGGCGCCAGCGCCCCGACGTGGCGCTCCTGGACATCCAGATGCCCGGGGCCGACGGCTTCACCGCCATCGAACTGGTCCACCGGGCCTCACCTGCGACCGCCGTCGCGATGCTGACCACCTTCGGCACTGACGATTACGTGGCCCGTGCCCTGGACGGCGGAGCGAACGGCTTCCTGCTGAAGGCGGCCACCCCGCGTGAACTGCTCACCGGTGTGCGCACGGTCGCCGAGGGCGGCGCCTTCCTGTCCCCCAAGGTCACCCGCCGCGTGATCACGGGCTTTCGCGCGAGGCGCGAGGCGCGGACCCGCCCCGACCACGAGCGCGTCGCCGCACTGAGCCCGCGCGAGCGCCAGGTCCTGGCCCTGCTCGGAGCGGGTGCGTCCAACGCCGAGATCGCCCGTGAACTGCACCTGGCCGAGGACACCGTCAAGACCCACGTCAGCGCGGTGTACGTGCGCCTGGGTGTGCGCAACCGCGTGCAGGCCGCCATCATCGCCCACGACAGCGGCCTCGCCGCCGAACGCTAGGCCGCCGGGCCGTCGCCCGGGTCAGGCCGTGCGTGTGGCGAGAAGCCGGGTGACCAGGGTGTTCTCGCGGGTGACCTGCTCGAAGACTTCGACGAGGGTCGCTGATGCGGCGAAGTAGACGCGGCGGCCCTTGCGGGTGAGGCGGAGCTGGAAGGCACGTCCGTCGCCGTCGACGCGGGCGCGGTCGACGAGTCCGGCGCCGGTGTCGGACTGGCGATCGTCGCCCCGATCTCCACGGTCGTGGTCACCGCCCACCTCGACCGCGGCGACGTCGCACAGGAGGCCGCCGCGGCCGGCGCGCACGCCGGGTTCTGGGTGCTGGCCGCGGTGTCGCTGCTGGCCGGGACCCCCGCGGTCGCTCCGGGGCGTGTCTCCACCCGCGCGGATGCCTAGGCCAAGGCCCGTTGCCCCTCGATGCGGGCCGTGGACGCGGAGCCCGTGTCTTCTGGCGGACCGTGGCCGGGGTGGCGGTCCTGAACATGACGAAGGGGCGCCACCAGATCGGTGACACCCCTTCGGAGCGCGGAGGATATGGGATTTGAACCCATGAGGGGGTTGCCCCCAACCGCATCAACAGGGCCATAGAGCAGGATCTGACGATCTCTTTGGGTGCCCCGTAATGCCATTTCATATGGTCAGGGGCAGCTTGGTGCGCCAAGGCGTGTTGCCCTGTACCCCTTCGTGTCGGAAGGTTCGTGCCAGGCTCGTGGCATGCGGAGTCGCTGTCATCGCTGCGATCGTCTCCGCCCGTCACGCATTGGCTCACCCTGTTGCGGTCCGGGGGAACAGGGGATCGGGCACGACGTGATCGATGCCGCCCAGCAACAGGGACTGGAACAGAGCGGTGCGGGCGGCGACCTCGATGCGCGCGAAGTTCTCGGTCGCCTCGTACAGGCCCCACGCGAGGGTGAAGGTGCCGTTCCGGTAGATGCTTCAGGAATTATGAGAGGCCTCCTGAACTGAACAGGAGCATGGCCGTATGTGGACAGGAACCTGGCCGTATGCGGCCAGGTTTTGAAGGCCCCACCGAGAAGATCGGAAGGCAGTTCTTTTCTGCTTCTGGGTGGATTGATCTTTTGGGCCACCGATTCACTCCTTGATGGCACACCACGGGAGCGAGCGTTCTCCCTGCTCAGCGAATTAAGAACACGGGTGGAAAACTTCCTCTAGCAGATCCATTGATGGAAGTCAATGCACATAAATACTCCTGTTGGTTCATGTTTGCCTCCGATATTGCGCTTCGGGCAGTATCAGGGCCGATCACAGCACCCCCGAATTTTCTATCGGCGTGGAGGCGTTTCTTGCGTAGAATTCTCATGGTCGGCTGCGGGTGGATGGGACGTCCCTATCTGCAAAGGGCCCATGGCCGGGGCCTGCAGGTCGCAGTTCTCGACTCCCCTGAGGCCTTCACATGGCCTGAGACCAAGGAGGCCCTGGGGCGTTTGGACCGCACCTACCCTGTTTCCGGGCGCGACCACGAGGCCTGGCTCTCCGGAGCCTCTGACGCCTTGGCGGACGGCCCGGTCGCGGGTGTGATCCCCTTCTCCGAACCCCACGTACTGGCGGCTGCGATGCTCGCCGAGGAGCTCGGGCTCCCCGGTCCCGGTGTCCGAGCCGCCCTGACCTCGCGGAACAAGGTCGCCCAGCGCGAGCTGTTCCAGCGGCATGGGCTTTCTCAGCCCGCGTTCCATGTCGCCCGAGGTGTGGAGTCGGCGCTCGCCTGGGTGGGCACCTCCTGGCCCGTGGTGGCCAAACCCATTTCCGGATCTGGCAGCCTCGGAGTCCGGATCGTCCACGACGAGTCAGAGCTTCGCGCCTGGTTCGAAGAGCGTGCCACGGAAGATCCGATGCTCATCGAGGAGTACCTGGATCACCCCGAGTACAGCGTCGAGGCGGTGACCGATCGGGGCTCCGTCGTATTCTCCAGCGTCACCGCGAAGACCACGGGTGCGCCGCCGTTCTTCGTGGAGACCGAACACAGGATCCCCGCCGAACAGGACGCCGACGAGCTGCTGCGGGGGGTCGTACAAGCGCTGGGGATGGGAAGCGGCATCCTCCACCTGGAGTACCGGGACGGACCCGGGGGGCCGCGCATCATGGAGGTCGCGGTACGTACCCCCGGGGACTACATCCTCGACGGTGTGGAAGCCGCTCTCAGCGTCGATCTCTATGACGCGGTCGTCGCCGTCGCCTGCGGCGAGCGCCCTCACCGGATCCAGCCCTCACACGGCGCTGCCGCCGTGTGGTTCCCCACCCCCGATCCGGGCACGGTGGTCGAGATCGTGGGAGCTGACAGGGTCGCCTCCCACGAGGGTGTCGTGAAGGTGGAGATCGACGTCGAGCCCGGAAGCAGCGTCAACCCGCTACGTTCGTCCATGGACCGCGTCGGGGTCGTGATCGTCAGGGCCGATACCTCGGACGAGCTGGAGGCTCGACTCAAGGTGGTCCGTGAGGAACTCGTGTTCCGGACCGTTCCCTCGGGAGAGGACGAATGACCGCGGTACACACCGAGTCCGTGGCCGCGGACCTCGGTGACGTGGTGCTCGTCAACCCCCTGATGACGGGTTATGGCTTCAAACGGGCCTGCCGGGAGCGCGGTTTGCGTGTGGTAGCCCTCTACACCCTGGACCGCGGGCTGCTCTCCTCACTCCAGGCCGACTACACCAGCGGGGACGACCTCTCCCTGTACGCCCGGGACGCCGCGGCCGCGCAGGGTCTGGTGGCATCGCCCGTACGCGCGGTCATTCCGACCACCGAGCCTTCCGTTGTCATCGCCGACGGGCTCAGCGGGGCACTCGGGCTCCCCGGCAATCCCACCGCCACCGCCCTCGCCCGACGCGACAAGACAGCGATGCGCACGCACGCTGCGGCCAGAGGAGTTCCGGTACCGGACTTCGAGGCGACATCCACGGAGGGCGTCGCTGCGGCCTTGGGCCGGGTCGGACATCCCGCGATCGTCAAACCAGCGACCGGCGCGGGCTCGCAGGGGACCGTCCTGGTGGCCGATCCGGCGGAGGCCGCATCCCTCGACCTCCGGACCGTCGACACCTTCGGCTCTCCCGTCGGTACCTGGCTGGTTGAACGCTACGTCCGGGGCCGGGAACTGGCGGTGAACACTTTCTCCCAGGGCGGTCGACACCGAGTCCTGGACGTGTGGGAGTACTGCCAGCCCTCCGAGAGCGACTACGACCAGCCGTACTGGGACGTGGTCCAGCTTTCCCCCGACGATCCCGGCCTCGCCCGTGCGACCAGCCTCGCCCTACGGGTACTGAACGCCTACGAGGTGGAGCTGGGTCCGGCACACGTCGAGGTCAAGATCGGTTTGGAGGGCGACTTCCTCATCGAGATCGCCACCCGTCTGCCCGGCGCCCACATGGTCGACCACTGGGAGCGCAACAGTACGATCCGCCCCTACGCGGACACCCTCGCCGCCTATCTGGGTGAGGACACCGGGCTGCTGGAGCGCGACCTCGGCTTCGACCGGGCCCTCGGTGTCTGTTGCCTCCGCAACGACGACCGACCCGGAACGATCACAGCCCTCACCAGCGCCGACGAACTGGCGGGGTTGCCCGGGGTCGAGGAAGTCTTCCTCCACGTCTCGCCCGGGGACATCATCCCCCTCACTCGTGACCTGGGAAGCCTTGTGGGCTTCGTCCTCGTCAGCGCTCCGGAGCACGAGACCTTGCGCGAGTACATGTCCCGCGTCCGTTCCCACGTGAAATTGGAGCTCGCATGATCAACCTGGTTCCGGGCAAGTCCCTGATGAAGTTCGACCAGCAACTCCCCGTCTACAACTGGCTCTACCCGATGAAGGGGCAGGAGCTCGACACCGTCACCCACCACGACTTCTACAGCGGTGTCGGAGCGGAGGGAGTACGCAGTAGAGCCCTGTATTTCCACATTCCCTTCTGCGACACCATCTGTACTTTCTGCACGCTCAACCGGGGGTTGGGAAGCACCGGTGACGAACAGATCGAGACCTACGTGCGCGCCCTGGTCAAGGAGATCGAGCTGAAGGGCCGGTACGCGTCGCTGACCTCACTGCCGATCCGGGCCATCTTCTTCGGTGGTGGCACCCCCTCGACACTGACCGCGGAGCAGATCACCCGCGTCGGCCGCGCCATCCACGACAACTTCGACCTCTCCGAACTGCGTGAGTTCACCTTCGAGACCGAGGTGAAGAGTGTCGACGAGGCCAAGTGCGCGGCCATGCGTGACATCGGGGTGAACAAGGTCCGGTTCGGGCTTCAGACGCTGGACCCGGTCTACCGCGAGCTGTTCAACGTGACTGCGACGCTGGACCAGGAGTACGAGGCGGTCGAGTTGTTCCGCCGCTACTTCGACTACACCAGCTTCGACATGATCTACGGCATGCACGGCCAGTCCTTCGAGGCGTTCTCCCGAGACATCGAGAAAGCCGTCAGCATGGGGACCGAGACGATCGAGCTCTACCCCATCACCAACATCGTGACGCAGGCGCCACTGCACAAGGGCTACGCCGAGAAGGGGTTGGAGCCCTTGTCCTTCACCCACAAGATGGCCATGACCATCTACCTGAACCAGTACATGCGCGCGGCCGGGTTCCAGCAACACAACGGCCATGGCTTTCTCCGGCTCCCCGAGGGCCAGGAGCCCGGACCGCACTTCATCTCGCGCGACTACACCAATCTCTACAACACCCACACCTGGTCACACCACGACGACGAACTGATCGGCTTCGGCAACAGCGGCATCTCCCAGCTCGGCAAGTACACCGTCATGAACGACGAGAACCGCACCACCTACGTGCGGCGCATGCTGGAGGACGGCGACGTCAAGATCAACCTGAGTATCGCCGACGAGGTTCCCTACGAACGCGGGGTGGTCTTCCACCTGCCGTACTTCGGCTACCTGGAGAAGGAGCGCATCCTCTGGGAACGGGTCCCCGCGGAGATCCCGCGCAAGCTCGACCGGCTGGTGGCCGAGCGCATGCTTGTGGAGGACGACCACGAGTACCGCATCACCGAGCTGGGATGGATCTGGTACGTCAACATGATGTACTACCTGTCCCCGGAGACCGATCAGCGTATCCTCGACGACTTCGTCACCCTCAAGCGACGGACACGCGGGCTGACCGACGGTGACAACAGGATGCTTCCGCTGCTGGACCAGGCGGGCGTATGAGCGAGTCCACACGTTCCCTTTGGACGTTCAGCCCGGACGAGCGCACCCTCATCACCGGTGCTCTGCTGAACTCGATGGCCTTCTTCGCGGTGCTACCGTTCGCCTCGCTCTATCTGGCCGACCGGACCGAACTCAGCACCCCGCTGATCGGCGCGGTCGTTGGAGGTATCGCCCTCATCGCGGCGGTGGGCGGCCTGTTCGGCGGTGCGCTCGTGGACCGTTCGCGAGCGCTGCGCCTGATGAGTCTCGGTCTGGCCGCCAACGTCATCATCTACTGCATGCTCGCCTTGGTGCGGACTCCGGTGATGATCATCGTGCTCCTGCTGATGCTCGGTGCGGCGCGCACCCTGGTCGAACCCGGCACGAAGAAGCTCCTGTCCCTGGCAGACACCGGAGACGGGCGGATCTTCCGGGTCCGCTACATCACCCTGTGCCTGGGGGCGATCATCGGTCCCGCGGTGGGCGCGGTGCTCTACAACATGAGCGCGCTGGCGTTCTTCCTGGTGCCGGCTGCCCTGTTCGCCCTGTACCTGTTGCTTGCGCTGACGCGGGCTCGCTCGCTGAACGCCCTGGAAGGGCCCAAGACCCCGAACCCGCGCTCCTCCCACGCTGTGGGCACGGCCCTGAGGGACCGTTCGCTGCTGTTGGCGGTGGGAGCGGGCGCCGTGATCTTCCTGGTCTTCTCCCAGGTCGAGTCGATCATCCCGCTGTACATGAGGGTGCAGTACGCCGAGCGGACCGAGTACCTTTTCGCTCTGCTTCTCATCTGCAACGCGGTCCTGGCGCTGGCCATGCAACCGGCGATCATGTGGCTGTCGGAGAAGCTTCCTCGGCGCCCGCTGATTCTCCTGGGCTGTGTGTCCTTTGCCCTGGCATTCGCGTTCTTCTGGCTGAGCCCCGTCCACCTGGCGCTGCTGTATGTCGGCATCGTCTTCTGGACGCTGGGCGAGGCGATCCTGCTACCGATGCCCGACATCGCCGTGCACGAGCTGGCAGTGGACGAGCACAAGGGCACATACTTCGGGCTGTCCGAACTGCGCCACCTGGGCTTCTTCGTCGGCCCTGTGGCGGGTGGATGGCTCCTGGACGCCCATGTCTCCTCCTACTTCCTGTTCATGGGACTGTTCATCTTCCTGTGCCTGCCCCTGCTGATGCGGATCAGCACAGCAGGTGGGCAGACCGAGGGTGGAGACCCCGAAACCGGGCCGTCAGCCTCGTCTCCCACACCGGACGGGGCGGTGAACCATGAATAGCGTTCGAGAACCCGGAACCCTCGTCATCGTTCACCGGGTTCCGGTCTCCATCACTCCACTACACGAGTGGCTTTCCGAGGTCCTGGACCGAATCGTCCTCATCACCTCGACCGAGTCCGCTGACGGGTATCGCGACGTTCTTGACTACGTCATCGCCGTTGACGACTACCCCCACAACCCTGCCGTGGTCGAGCACGTGGACGAGTTGTGCCGTACCCGCAGGGTCGAGCGGATCGTCTGTGGGACCGAGGACGACGCCCTGAGGGTCGCAGGGGCACGCGAGCGCTGGGGGATTCCCGGCATGACCGTGCATGAAACTCTTCCCTACCGGGACAAGCTGCTGATGAAGGACGCGGTGTCGACCGTGGTGCACACCCCGCGTTACACAGTGCCCGACAGCCTGGGCGAAGCCGAGGAATTCGCTGAACAGGCCGGCTGGCCCGTGGTCGTCAAGCCGCGCCTGGGATACGGGTCCCGGGGTGTGCGGGTGGTGGGTAACGCCGACTCCCTCCGTGAGGAGCTGGTCGGTCGTTCCGGCGACGACCTTCTCCTGGAGGAGTACGTCCCCGGGACGGTCCACCACGTCGACGGTTTCGCCTACCAGGGAAAGGTCCTCTGGTCGGTCTCCTCCCGCTACCTGAACAATTGCCTGTCCTGGCAGGAGGGCACGTCCCTGGGCAGCGCCCAGACGGACCCCGAAGACGTCCTCACCAAGCGGCTCGAAGCCTTCGCCCAGGCGGTGGCGGAGGTGCTCCCGATCCCGGAGCCCACACCGTTCCACCTCGAGGTGTTCCAGCACGCGAAGACCAGCGAACTGTACTTCTGTGAGACGGCGGCCCGCACCGGAGGCGGCCACATCCTGGACGTCCTCGAACGTGCCACCGGAATGAACTGTGTGCGCGAGTGGTACCGGAGCCAGTGCGGGCTTCCTCACCGCGCGGACCGACCAGAGTTCTCCTCCGAACGCTTCGGTTTCCTCCTGGTACCGCCCCGCCAAGGCCGACTTCGGTCGATCGCCGACGACTATCCGGTGTACGCGGACGTTCGGATGAACGCCTCGCCTCCCCAGGTCTTCGGCCCGGCCGCTGCCAGCACCGACACCGTCATGGGACTGATCGTGTCGGGAACGTCCAACGAACTGGTCGAGGAACGTCTGTCCTCCTGTATGGAGTGGGCGTCGCGAGCCATGGAATGGGAGACGCCATGAGCGACTTCGACTTCACCGGTACGCACGTGCTGTGTGACATCAGTGAGGTGGCCCGGGAACTGATCGAGAACGACGACCTCGTCCTGGACGCGGTGCTCCGGGGAATCAAAGCCTCCGGAGCGACCCTGTGCGGAACCCGGTCACAGAAGTTCGAACCGCTGGGAGTCACCGCGGTCTTCGTGCTCTCCGAATCCCACGTGTCGGTCCACACCTACCCCGAGCGGCGATCGGTGTTCGTCGATGCGTTCACCTGTGGGACCCGCTGCGACCCGGAACAGATCGTTGAGGAGGTCCTGCGGACACTCGGCCCCTGCGAGGCCAGGACCAGCGTCATCCACCGGGGCACGCCGGTGCGGAGCCTGGCTGCGGCAGCGGAGGCGCTGTGAGCGCCCCGACCGGCCTCGCGCGGACAGAGGACACCACCGGCTTGGCGGAGGCGGGCGTCGGCGGGACGAGCCTTCGGGTACTGCCGCCCACGTCCTGCCTCCGGGCGCTGATGACCGCACGGCGCGCGGTACGTGAGTGGTCCGGTGAGCGGCGTTCGGGACAACTACGCCCCTTCCCGTTCACCGAGGTTCTCACGCACTTGAAATCGGTGGGGCGGTCACGGATCGACCCCGACCTGCGAGCGGAACTCGTGGCCGCGCGCGCCTACACCTGGCCTGGCAGTGGCCTGCTCCGCGAGTGGCTCCCCATGGCCCTGGACCAGGACGACGCCGACTACGACTCCTACGTGGGCAACGCGATCCTGACCGCCGCCTCAGCCACCGAGGGAGGGATGGCGTCCGAGCAGTTGGTGGACGCGACTCTGGTCGCTGCCACGGCGGATCTGGTCATGCTGGAAGCAGAGGCGCTGACCGCACATCCCTCGGTGGCCCAGTCGGTCCGGGTGCGTTCCTCTGTCCGGGTGCTGACGCGTGTACACGAACTCGCACCAGGTTTCGCACTGCCGCGTCAGTTGATCGACGAGCCCTTGGCACTCCTGGATCGGTGGGCCCGTATGAACGATGTGGCGACCGCTCACGCCTCCTACCAGTGCGCGGTGGCGGTGAGCGGTCAGGTGCCCTCAGTGGTCCGAGACGCCATTGACATCACTCTGCTACCCACCACCAGAGTGCATGACGAACAGATGTTCGTACGGTGCATCCAGATCTTCGAAAGCCTGTACCGGCAGGTCGCTGACCGTGTCGCACAAAGCATCATCGCTTTGGACGCGGGGAACACGGACCAGACGGTCGCACTGCTGGCGGAGGCTGCCCGCAGGGTGCGGGCCACACGGGTGCTCTACCGCGTGCTGACCACCATGCCACCCGACGCGTTCGCGGTCATCCGTGCGCACACACACGGGCGGAGCGCGGTGCAGTCCCGCCCCTACCGGCGAGTGGAGGATCTGAGCGCGCCGCGACCCCCAGGCGGCTCCCAGGCCTCCACAACCGATGCGGACCGATGCGGGACCACCCTCCAAGAGATCCTGCTCCTTCGGGAAAGGGAACTCGGCCGTGAGGCCGCGACACCCGTACGGCAGACGATGAGTGAACTCGACTCCGCCTGGCGGGCGATGAAACGCAGTCACTGGGGCGTGACCCTCAAGACCATCGGGAAGGTGCGGGGCACCGGTGGAACGGCGGGAGCCGACTATCTCCGTGTCACCGCGCAACGCCCACTGTTCCCTCTTCTGTCCACACCGGCCTGACTGGGGTCCCATTCATGGATACGAACACCGCCACGTCACACAACACCGCCATGCGGCGCACGATCATGGGTTTCATCGTCTCCCGGGCTGTGTGCGCCGTTACCCGGGCCGGGGTGCCAGACCTGTTGGCGGACGGCCCCCGCGACGTCGCCGAACTCGCCGCAGCCAGTGGGACCGACCCGGGTGCGCTGGGCAGGTTCCTGCGAGTGCTGTCCGCCGAGGGGATTCTCATCGAACCGGAGCCCGGAGTCTACGCACTGTCCGCCGCAGGGAACCTGTTACGTGCCGACGTCCCGGGGTCGTTACGCCACTTCACCGAACTCATGTCAGCGGAGGCCTACCTCGTGTGGGAAGCGGCGGAGGAATCCCTGCGCAGTGGCGGCTCGGCCTTTCCCTCGATGTTCGGTCGCCCCTACTTCACGTGGTTGACGGAACAGCCAGAGGCCGCCGAGCGCTTCGACAGGGCCCAAGCGGGGCTGGTGGAACTGCGCCTGCTGCCGCTGCTGGAGTGGGACTGGTCCGAAGTCAACTCGGTCGTGGATGTCGGCGGAGGCGATGGTGCCCTGCTCCGGAAGGTGCTCGCCGCCCACCCCCACCTGTCGGGCACCCTCCTGGATCTCCCCCACGTGGTGGAGAACGTCCAAGGGGATGGCCTTGTCCGTGTCAGCGGGAATTTCCTCGAGGAAGTGCCCAAGGGAGCGGATGTGTACGTGCTCTCACAGATCCTGCATGACTGGGACGACTCCGACGCCGTGCGTATCCTGCGCACCTGCCGGGAGGCGGTACCCGCACACGGCCGTCTGCTGGTGGTGGAACAGATCCTGCGGGACGACGGTGTCCCCGACCCCGTGCTGCTTCTGGACCTGCACATGCTGGTGCTGCTCGGGGGCAGGGAGCGGGCCGAGCCGGAGTGGGAGCGACTGTTCGCCGCAGGCGGGTTCACCCTCACCTCGACACGCACCGGCCCCAGGTCCGCTCTGCTGGAGGCACGCCCGTCAGAATGACGCCGCGAAGGGCCCTCCCATCAGGACCCTTCGTCGGCCCGCCGCAGGGCACGGTGGGCTCTGTCGCGGTCCCAACGGAAGGCCCGCTGAAGTTCGCGCGGGGACGCCTGGACCATGGTGTCCAGAAACCGGGCGGCGGCGGAGGCGTCCCGCTCCTCCCGGTCGCCGTCCCCGGGCACGTCGAAGACGCGGGCGGTCAACTCGATCACCGAGGCGGGCCACCCGGGGCCCGAGTCATTGATTCCGTACCCGGTGACCAGCAGGGACCGGCCGAGTTCGGCCACGAGCCGATCGAAATCCCTACCCCTCATCCCGAGCGCGGACCGTGCCGCCCGGGTGGTCATCGGCCCCTCCAGGAGCAGCATCTCGGCCAGGTTCCGGGCACCTGGGCTCAGGTGCCCGCAACGTGTGAAGTCGTCCGGTTCGCCCGGGTACTCGTAGAGGTCGGCCAACAGGTCCGGGCTCAGTAGGGTCTGCCTGCTCCCGAGGAGCCGGCCGAGCCAGGCCTTGCCCTGGGCGGGCAGGGAGTCCTTCCATGTCCACATCGCCTCGAAGTCCTCTCCCATGCCCGAGGGCAGCACCTTGGCGTCGTCGTCGCGGGAGATCTCCCGCAGACAGGGATAGGTGGGGCGGTCGCCGCCGAAGAGCACCGCGAATCCCACGTCCTGGACGAACGCCTGGGCTTCGTCGATGGTGCGGATGATCGGCCGGTCACACCACCAACGGCTCAACCGTGCTTCGAGAAGATCGCTCATGCCAACTCCTGGAGAGGGTCGTGTACGGGAACGCCTCCGACCAGGGTCAGGTCGGCGCGGGCATCCTCCCACCCGTGTGCGTCGCGGGTGAGGACGTTACGGTCCAGAACGGTCAGGTCGGCGAGGGCACCTCTGCGGAGGGTTCCGGGCACACCGGTGACATGCGCGGCACCGGAGGTGTAAGCGCGCAGGATGTCGCGCGGGGATAGCCGTTCGGCCGGGTTGAGCACACGGTTGGCGTCCTCTGGCCCGAGCCAGGGCGCACTGGACAGGGAGGGGCGCCGTGTCACTGCGACGTACATCCCCCACACCGGGTTGGGGCTGCTGACCGGCCAGTCGCTGCCTGCGGCCAGGCGAGCACCGTGCCCGGCCAGGCTCGCCAAGGGGTACTGGCGCTCGATGCGGTCAGTGCCGATCAGCGGACCGAACACCTCGCGCGTGGCGGGGATTTCCGCCGCCCAGAGCGGTTGCACGACGGCGGTGACGCCGAGCTCGGCGAAGCGTCCGAGGTCGGCGGGAGCAACGAGTTGCACGTGGGCGATCCGGTGCCCGGGGGAGTGCCGGGGAACGCGGGCCTTGGCAGCTGCGACCGCGTCCAGGCACTCACGCACGGCTCGATCGCCGACCGCATGGAAATGCACGGACAGCCCAACGTTCTGGAGGGCTGTGACCGCTGATGCGAGCTCCTCTGAGGTGAGTCGGCCACCCCCGCTGTCACGGCCGTTCACGTAGGGAGCGATCAGGGCGGCCCAACCATTCTCGCAGATCCCGTCCTGCATGATCTTGACGGTGTCCGCGCGCAGGCCCACCCGCTGCGCCATCTTCGCCCGGTGGAGCAGCGTGCCGACTTGTTCGGTGCCACGCTCTGGATCCCACCACAGGGCGAGTGAGACCCGTCCGGTCAGCGCCCCAGCACCAGCCAGTTCGAGATAGGCGGGCAACGGGTCAGCCAAACCGAGGTAGGGACCGACCAGGGCGTCCTGCCAGGCTGTAACACCGTACTCGTGGAGCCCACGCTGGGCTGCGAGGAGGGCGGAGCGGACGTGGCCTGGCTCCAACTCCGGCAGCAGACAGGAGACAAGGTCGGCGGCGGTCTCCTGGAGGAGCCCCGACGGATGGCCAAGGGGATCGCGCACGATCCGGCCGTGCGCTGGGTCCGGGGTCTTGGAAGTGATTCCGGCCCGGTCCAGCGCGGCGCTATTCACCCAAGCGTCGTGCAGATCCGCGCCGAGGAGGTACACCGGGCGGTCGGGCACGGCCAAGTCGAGGAGCTCGGCGGTCGGGTGCCCTTCGGGGAAGAGGCTGGACGTCCAGCCACCGCCCACGATCCACGACTTCTCCGGGTTGTCCTCGGCGTACGTGCGGACCAACTTCAGTACCTGTTCTCGGTCGGCGGCGGGACGGAGGTCGCACCACGTCTCGAGGATCCCGGCAGCGAGGGGGTGGACGTGCGCGTCCTGCAAGCCGGGGCAGAGGAGCCGCCCCTGGAGGTCGACGATCCGGGTTCCGCCGTCGGCGCGCGCTCGTAGGTCCGCCGACGTGCCGATTCCGGTGACCAGACCATCAGAGACAGCTAAAGAGTCCGCGTCCGGTAAGCGGTCGAGGCCGTCGAACACCGTTCCGCCGACGAACAACAGGTCGGTGCGTTCCACGAAAGTTCTCCTCAACTGCGCTCTGCCGAAGTTCACCAACTACCTGCACGACGGCGATCACACAGTGGATCACCTCGTTGATGTGACCGTGCTGCTCACCAGCGAGTGGATCTGTCAACGATCCGCCGACCAGCTCGGCCCCGAGCAACTGAGCAAGGCTTGGCACGCGCACCACACCTGGCGAAAGCCCAGGTAGGACCAGACCTCGCAACGGACCTTTGCAAGGCTTGGCCCTATCAGCGGCCGGATCGGGCCCAACTGGTGGTGGCTTTCTGGACTCTGTCCTCAGAGAAAGCCTCCTCGAGGACAGCGAATGCGGTGGCGCGCAGCTCCTGAATCCACATCTGTCCCGCTGCGTTGTTGGGAGCACCCACGTTCACCTCGGTGGTGACACTCCGCACCATTCCGTCACTGGCCTGAACGAAAAAGAACAAGGCGTACGATGCCGGCTTTCTACGGTGGAGGATCGAATCCTCCATCCCCAGGAGCAACTTGAGGTGCATGGCGATCTTCTCGGTGACGGTAGTCACGGCTGACGCTGTGCTCTTCGGCGACACGATCCCAAAACGGGGCGTGTGTGTCTTCTGCGTCAGGTGCGGGAAGCATCACGAGGAGCTTGATCAAGCGGTTAGCGTGCTGTGAGTCAGTGATGTCGACGATGGGCGCCTTTCACTGCGGCGGGCAGGGCGCCGTCACGCTACAGCTGATCCCAGACGTGTGGAGGGCGAAGGCCGCAACTGGCCACCCGCTACCGAGATCAGGCCGACGTGACACAGCACATGGCGGTGAACAGCAGCCGGGCCCATGGGCTGACCTCAACGCTCCCACAGAGGGCCTCCATCGAAGGATCATCATGGCCATGACCGTGGTGATCTGCCGCGACCGCTCAACGGCTCCATGGACCGTCCACGCTGAAGGGTGCGTCTCCTGGGGCCGAACCGGCACGGTCACACGTGCGGAAGGCTTTGTCCTGGGACAGGAGGTGCGTGTCCACCGAGCACTGCTGCCCATCGGGGTCCAGGCGGGTTCACGGCCCAGGAGGGTGAAGACCGCTTCCGCGGCCTGGCGGTCGTTGTAGGGCATCGCGTTCGTGTGGACGTCAGCGGTGAAGGCAGGGCTGCTGTGCCCGAGCGTCTCGGAGATGATCCTCATGTCCGCGCCCGCGGCCGACGTGAGGCTCGCGGCGCGGTGCCGAAGGCCGTGGAACCGGATGGGCGGCAGACCGGTCTCGTCCGACAGGTGGAGGACGCGCTCCCGCGGGGTGTGGCGGCTGACCCGCTTGTCCCACGATCGGTGAAGACCAGCCCGGTGTGCGTCCACAGCAGACCACTCCCATCGCGCTCGCGCCGCTGGGCGTGGCGCCAGTGGCGCAGGGCCACGACGTTGGCCACCATGTTCTGAGCGCCCAGGACCAGGTAGAGAGCCTGTAGGTGCGGGGGGTCCTCGCCGCGCGGCTTGGCGCTCAGCCGGGCTCGTCCCCAGGAGTTCAGAGCCAACCTCCTCCGGCGATCCTGGAATAGCGACCGGTGTTCGGGCCAGGCGCCCGACTGACCAGCCATGGTGCACCTGGCCCGCCTCAGGGCCGTCCCAGTCGCTTCGGCGTCTCTGCCCGGGCCGAACGGTCGGCGGTTCCACGCCCGCGCAGCATGGGCGCAGGTGCTCCTCGTCGTGCCCTCTGCCGCTGCGAAGTCGCCCGGATCTGGGCCAGGTCTGGCCTGGGTCGAGGCTCTGGAGGACTGGAAGCCACCGCATGCCTTCGGTGGAGCCTCTCGGTCCCAAGCTGCTCGTGGGAGTCGTTCTCGCGGCTCGGAGGCCGGGGAACGGCGGATCGTGGGCATCCGGCGTGCGTGGCTGGCACGGATCCTGCGCCGGCCGGTCCCCGAACGTCGACCCCCGAACATGAAGAAGACCTGGGGCCTCTCTCGCTTGCGCGACGAGAAGCCCCAGGTCCGAGCGCGGAGGATATGGGATTTGAACCCATGAGGGGGTTGCCCCCCAACCGCATTAGCAGTGCGGCGCCATAGGCCTCTAGGCGAATCCTCCCGGCTTGGACAAGCCTACAGACACCACGGACCGTTGCGCAAAGCGAATGTCCGTGTGAACGCTCCGACCGGCGCAGCCGCCGCCGGGCGTGCGGCCGTACCGCCGACGCGGTCGGGCGGAGTGGCCGGATCCCCGCGAGCGGAGGACTCCACCCCGCAGGGCGCCCGGAGTGGCCGGAATCACCCGGGAGGCACCGGGTCAGCCGAGGGTGCGCTCGATGATGAGGTCGGCGTCCAGGCGCAGTTTCTCCACGGCCCGCGACAGCGTGCTCTTGACCGTCCCCAGGGTCACCCCCATCCGCTGGGCGATCTGCGCCTCGGTGAGGTCGTCGTAGTAGCGCAGCACCACCGTGGTCCGCTGCCGGTCGGGCAGGCGGTCGATGGCGCGCTTCACCACGTCGGCCAGGTCGCTGCGCCAGGTGGGGTCGTCCACGCGCTGCTCGGGGATCTCGTCGGTCGGGTAGACGTCCAGCCGGTTGCGGCGCCACTCGGAGATCTGGGTGTTCACCATGGCCCGGCGCACGTACCCGTCGATGGCCTTCGGGTTGGTGATCCGGTCCCAGGAGAGGAAGGTCTTGACGAGAGCCGCCTGGAGCAGGTCCTCGGCGTCGGCGTGGTTGTTCGTGAGAGACCTGGCCATCCGCAGCAGGGCCGGGCCGCGCTCGGCCACGTAGCGGCTGAACTCGTCGTACCTGGGAGTCCGGGTCGTTCCCGTCACGCCGACCACCGACTTTCACGGGCGCTGCGTGTGCTTTCGTCGCGTTCCTCCCTCCTAACTCTCACACAGCGAGCGCAAACATCCAGGCACCTGTGTCCCACGTGCTGACAAACCGCGCAACGGTTGCCGGACCGGGTTCCCCGCCGCTTCCCCGGGCACGGCCGGGGGCCCGGGCGGACGGGGGCGTGCCGGCCCCGGGCGATTCGGAGGTGGCCGGGGCCGCGATGTTCTGGGGCTGCTTGTACATATTTGTGTCTCTTTCAAGATCTCTAGGGTCTATGCGTGGCTTTATGGGCACAGACTGTGGTGAGGCAATCGCACCTCGTGCCGGACGGGAGGACCGGTCCACACGGGGCTCCGCACCGACGGTCCTCAGCGCCGGACACGCGGCGCGGTCCCGGCGCACCGCCGACGCGGACCGCCGCGTGCGGCACACGCAGGCGTGCCGGCGGTGTGCGGACCGATCGAAGCAGCGGGAGCGAGAAGACGGGTCGTGTTGCGAGGGAGGCTCAGCCGACATGTCGGTGACGGACGACAGGCGGGACCGCAGGAGGTTCACCTCCACGGTGCTCGGCCCCCGGAGCGCACCCGAGCCCACACCCCTCGGGCACGGTGTCGTGCGCGGCGTGGTCGTCGATGCGAGCTCCGGCGTGCTCTGCCTGGCCGTCCCCGGCGGCGAGGAGCGGCTCGCGTACGACCACACCACCTCGTTCTGGCGCGGCGGCGAGGTCGGTCCGGGAGGGCTCCGGACCGGCGACGACGCCGTGGTGCTCGGGGCGCCCGGCGGCCGCCCCGCCGCCGAGCGCGTGTGGGCCCAGGCCGCCCGCGCCACGGGCGTCATCGTCGACCGTGGCACCGACACCCTGGAGATCGACCCCGGCCACGGGCGTCCCCGCCTGACCGTCGTCATCCCCCGCCGAAGCTCGGGCCGGATCTCCGTCCGCCACCCGAGGCTGGAGCCGGGCTACGTCTTCGACGCGGTCGGCGTCTGGTCGGAGGGGGCCGTGTGGGCGTCGCGCCCCGCCACCGCACAGCCGCCCCACCCGCTCGCCGCCACACCGCACAGGCCGCCCGCGCACCGGTACGCCTCCACACTGCGCGGTACCGCCACCTGGTACGACCCGGCCTGGGGGCGCTCCCCCCACCTGGACCCGGGCGCCCGTGTCGACGGGGTCGCCTACCCGGCGCTCGACCCCGTCGGCCACGACGCCGCGTGCGACCGGCGCGCTCCCTGTGTCCCGCTGCCGCTGCTGTCCGTCGGCGCCGCGGTGAGCCTGCGCAACGACTGCACCCGGGAAGCGGCCGTGCTCCCGGTCCTCGACTGCGCCGCCGCCGACAGCTGGCTGTGCGACCTGTGCCCCGCCTGCGGCGGCCGGGGCGCCGGGCGGATCGCCTCCCTCACCATGAACGGCTTCGTCGCCCTGGGCGGGCGGCTGGAGGACGGCTGCTTCGACGCGACCGTCACCGTCCACGACGGGGAGGGATGACCCATGCCCATGCTGCCGGAGATCGTCGAGGCGGCCCGCGAGGTCCAGCTACCGCTCCTGGCGGTGCTGCTCCTGCTCGGGGCCGCGGCCAAGACCACCAGGAGGGCGGCCGACACGGGCCTGGCCGTCCTGGTGCCCGAACGCCTGCGCCGCACGTCCACGGTCGGTACGGGTCTGCTGGAAGCCGCGCTGGCGGTCGGCCTGCTGACCGTGGCAGGACTCCCCGGTGAGGTGGTGCGCACACTCACCGCGGTCGTGTTCGCCGTCTCGGTGGTGGTCCTGGTGCTGGTCCGCAGGCGCGACCCGGAGGCGGGCTGCGGCTGTTTCGGCGGGCTGAGCCGGATCCCGGTCGGCTGGCGCGCGCTGACCCGGGCCGGGCTGCTGTCGGCCGCCGCCCTGACCACGCTCGGGCTGGAGCCCGCCGGATGGCAGGTGGTCGCCTCGGCCGCGCCGCCGCACGCCGGAGTGCTGGGCGCGCAACTCCTGCTCCTGGCACTGCTCAGCCCCGAGCTGCGTGACGTGGCCGCGCGCTCCCTCCGCCGGGAGCCGTGCGAGCTGCGCGACGTCTCGCTGCGCCACACCATGAGGGTGCTGCGCCGCAGCGAGGTGTGGCGTACCAACATGCCGGCGGCGACGGGGTCCGAACCCGACGACGTGTGGCGCCAGGGCTGCTGGCGGCTCCTGCGCTACGACGCGACACGTCACGGACGGCGCATGGACGTGGTGTACGCGGTCAGGGTCGACGGCAGGCGCGACACGGCCGTGCGCGCGGTTCTGATCGACCGCGGCAGCGGAGCGGTGGTCGCCTCCTTCGGGGCGGTCGCCCGGACGGCCCTGCCCAGCCCGCCGCGCAGACTGCCCCGCCCGCGCCAGGCGGCCAGGCAGGAGGCGGGACGGTACGACGCGGCCAGGGCGGCACGGACCCTGCGGACCGCGAGGGCGCACCCCGCCGGGAGCAGTCCGGGCGTGCACGGCCTGGACGGCCGGGACCCGGACGGGCGCGAGTCCACGCCGGCCGGATGAGCACCCGGCCCGACGCCCGGGGCCGGCCCGCGCCCGGTGTCCGGTCCGGTGCCGGTCCCTGAGCCCGCGTCCTTCTAACCGAGCATCTGCCGCTGCCTCTCGACGGCGGCCTCGCTGAACTCCACGAGCATCTTCTCGTAGTCCTCCAGCTCACCGGCTCCGAGGATGGACGTGGTGCCGACGAGGCCGCCGTTGCGGTACATGAGGCTGAACATACGGCTCTCCTCCCCTTCCGTCCGCACATCGATGGCGTAGGCCCGCGACTCGTCGCCGACCCGCGGTACGTCCTCCAGGTCGCGCACCCCGTAGTGGGAGGAGCTCCCGTCCTCGTGGGTGGCGGTGTACTCGTCGCAGCTCTCCGGCGGTTTCGTGGACAGGGCCTCCGCGGCGGTCTCCTCGTCCACCCGCACCAGCATGTGCGTCACCGAGCCCTGGTCCCACTCGTAGGCGGCCACCGACGCGGGCGCCTCGTGTACGCCCTCCAGGCTGCCCCACCGGTTGGCGGCGTCCAGGCACTCGGGCTTGTCGAGCTGGGTGGAGGCCCGCACCTTCTCGCTGTACTCCACTGTGGCAAGCTCGGAGTAGGTACCGTTCTCGCTGCTCTCGGACATGAGCGTGGCGTCGCGGACGTGCAGGGGTTGGGCCTCGTGCAGTGCGGCCGCGGCATCGGCGTCGGATTCATCGGCCTGGTCGCTTCCGCCGCCACCGCACGCGCTCAACAGGATCGTCATGGGTAGGGCCACGGGAAGAACCAGTGACCGGACGATCCCCCGAGGCTCTCCCACCCGGGAGCTCGGACCAGTAGCGATTCGGGTCGAGCTGGCGGAACAGGGACGCAAGCGCATGGTGATATCTCCTCGTTTGTGCGATATTTCCGCTGGGAGCGGTGGCCCACCCGGACGCGATATTGCTGAACGTGTCGAGGGGTTAGCACAAAGTATTGAGGAAGGACAATGGTGTCGGAGTCGAAATCGCCATATCTGCGGTCGGTGCTGGAGAGCATCCCGCCCTACAAACCGGGCCTGAAGGTCGTCGGGCCCAACGGGCGTTCGATCAAGCTGTCCTCCAACGAGAGCCCCCACGGGCCGCTCCCGTCGGTGCGCGAGGCCATCGCCCGGGCAGCGGAGGAGCTGAACCGCTATCCGGACCCGGGCGCCGAGGAGCTCGTCTCCGTGCTCGCCCGGCGCCTGGACGTCCCCGAGGAGCACATCGCCCTCGGCGCCGGCTCGGTGGGCGTGCTCCAGCAGCTGCTCGAAGCGGTCGGTGAGCCCGGAGCCGAGGTCGTCTACGCGTGGCGCTCCTTCGAGGCCTACCCCCTGCTCGTCGAACTGACGGGGGCCGCCTCCGTCCGGGTGCCGCTCAAGGACGAGACGCACGACCTGGACGCGATCGCGGACGCGGTCACCGAGAACACCCGCATGGTGCTCGTGTGCAACCCGAACAACCCGACCGGTACCACGGTGCGCGAGGAGGAGCTGGTCGCCTTCCTGGACCGGATCCCCGAGAGCGTCCTGGTGGTCCTGGACGAGGCGTACCACGAGTACGTGCGCGACCCGCAGGTGCCCGACGGCGTCTCCCTGTACCGCGACCGGCCCAACGTCGCCGTGCTGCGCACCTTCTCCAAGGCCTACGGGCTCGCCGCCGTGCGCCTGGGCTTCCTCGTGGGGCACCCGCATGTGGCCGGCGCCGTCCGCAAGACCCTCGTGCCGTTCGCGGTGAACCACCTCGCCCAGGCGGCGGGAGTCGCCTCCGTCGGGGCCGAGGAGGAGCTGCTGGAGCGCGTGGCGGACACGGTCAAGGAGCGTGAGCGCGTCCGGGACGCGCTCATCGCCTCCGGGTGGACGGTTCCGCCGACCGAGGCCAACTTCGTGTGGCTGAGGGTGGGCGAGGACACGAACGACTTCGCCGCCGAGTGCGCGAAGGTGGGCGTCTCGGTGCGCCCGTTCGCCGGCGAGGGCGCCCGGGTGAGCCTGGGGACCCCCGAGGAGAACGACGTGTTCCTGTCCGTCGCCACCTCCTACGACAAGCGCCGTTAGCTCCTCCGGCGCCCGGCGCCGACGGGGCGGTCGTCCACAGGCTGTGGACGGACGGGCGGGACGCCGGGCCGGAGCCCACCGCGCCGGCCCGGCGCTCACCACCCGGCGGCGTCCACGACCCTCCCGGCGACCTCCTCGACGGTGAGGCCGTCCGTGGCCACGCGCACGGTCCCCGCGGGCGCCTCCGCGTCCAGGTGGACGGCCGCGCGCAGGCTGCGCTCGATGTGGGGGAGCAGTTGCGAGCCGGTCTCGCGTACGGCCAGCCGCGCGCGCACGGTGTCCTCGCCCGCGGTGAGCAGTACACGGGTGGCTCCGACGTCCCCGCCGCCCATGGCGCGGCGGAGCATGTCCTCCGCCAGGACGCTGACGGTGTTCGTGTAGATCAGGCGGTGGTGCCCGAGCTCCGCGTAGTTCGCCCAGACCGCGGTGACGTTGCGTTCGGTGATCGCCGCCCGGTGGGGGTCGCCGGGCGGGGCCGGGTGGACCTGGTCCATGTAGTCGCCCTCAAGGACGCAGTGCGCGGTCCCGCGCCGCTTGAGGATCTCGGAGACCTCCCACCCGACCGCGGTCTTGCCGGTTCCCGAGCCTCCGCCGATGAGGAGCAGCCGTTTCCGTGTGCCGTCGTCGTCCGCGCCGTCGCCCATGCGCGCCAGCCTGACAGGCAAGGGCCTCCGGGTCACCTGGTTATCCACAGCCTGTGGACGGCCCCGGCCCGCCGCACGCCGGTTCCGCCCGGCCGCTCCGGTCCCGCCTCGGGCCCACGCGGACCTCCACGGCACACATGAGAACGGGGGCGCCCCCTCGGGAGCACCCCCGTCCGTCGCGTCCACGCGGTTCGCACAGGTCCACGGCCAACACCGTCCGCGGCTACTTACCGGCTGCGTCCTTGTCCAGTTTCTCCACGATCAGCCGGTACAGCTGGCGGGGGCGGCCCGGCTGGAGGGTCCGGTTGGGCGGCAGCGGCCACGCCAACCCCTCCTCCACCAGGGTCCGCAGCAGCCGGCGCGCGGTCCGGGAGGTGACCCCGAGCATCCGCCCGGCGTTCTCCGCGTCGACGACCAGCGGCCCGTCCTCCTCGGCGATCTTCTCCGAGAGCCGGACCAGCGTCTCGCGCCCCTTGGTCCGCAGCGGCTCGGAGGACTGCCGTGCGGGTGCGCGCTGGGCGGGCACCAGGGAACGGCCCTCGCGGTCCACCGCGAAGCTCTGACGCGACGCCTGAGCGCGGTTCAGGGCCGCCCTGGCGTGCGCCTCGGCGTCCTGTGTGGTCCGGCCCATGCCGATCCCGACCTCGATCGCGATCCCGAGCTCCGCCTTGATCCGTTCCACGAACGGCGGCTGCCGGAAGCCCTCGGTCGCGGTCACGAGCGAGCCCCGGGTCGCCGTCACCATGAACGAGTGGTCGTCCAGACGGTGTGCCGTGGCGTTGATCCGGTGCGCCTCCTGGAGCAGTAGCCGGTGCAGCGACAGACGCAGCTCGTCACGCCAGTACCGGGGGGTCGAACGCCTTGTCGAGTCGCGCAGGGTGGGCACGTCCACCACCACGACGCCCAGCTGCGCCTCCTCCAGCCGGTGGTGCGCCCCCAGCAGACCCGCGGTCTGCAGGGCGCTGCGCACACCCGCGTTGGTCGGCCGCAGCCGGACCACCGGCACGCCGATGGCCTCCAGGCGCTCGGCGACCCCGCGTACGCAGGTGATCGCCATCCTGGTGGCCTTGCGACGCCACAGGCCCTCGTGGAAGGACGTCAGCTGCGCGGTGTTGGTGAGCTCCTCGTGCACGTGGATACCGTCCACGGGCAGGTCGACCTCGGAGTAGGCCTCGACCACGTCGGCGCGGCTGAGCACGTCCAGACTGGCTCTGGTCGGGTCGTAGCGCTCGTCCAGGGTCGCTCGGAGCAGGGCCTCGTGCAGGCTCGCCCCTCCGAGGGGCACGAAGGTGGCGGGCATGGTCAGCACACCGGCCTTGCGTGCGAACTCGTAGGGGACAGGGCTGGCGAACAGATACGCGTCGATCGCCGAACCCAGCCTGACGACCTTGTCCGTCGCCTCTTGCTCATCTCGGTACGCGGCGGCGATGAGTCTGGCGTTGAGGGGCCCTGTGGACCCCGGGCCCATGAGCATGACCCGTTCGACCACCTCATGGGGTCCTATGACGCCGATCGTCAAATCGCCAGTACGCTGGGCACTCACCTCGGGTTGCTCCCCGCTACCATTCCACGCTCTTCACTATGTGCGCCCACTGGTTTCCCGACCCGATCTCTGTCACGGCATGATTGCCGAGATCGTACCCATTGTGCGGGGCCTAAGAAGATCGTTTTCCATATCAACGCCGAAAGCCCGGGTGGGAGACGGGCCCCCACCCCGGCTTGAACTGCGCTTTCGGCTCCCTACGAGACGGTGACGCGCTCCACGTCACCGCCTAGCGCGGCGAGCCGAGACGCGAACTGAGCGTGACCGCGGTCCACCAGATAACCAGGCGCCACGATTGTCTCACCTTCGGCGACCAGTCCGGCGAGGACCAGGGCCGCACCGGTGCGCAGGTCGTGTGCGATGACCTCGGCGCCGCGCAGGTTGGTGGTCCCGTGCACGATCGCGCGGGTGCCCTCCACCTCGATCTTGGCACCCATCTTGGTGAGCTCGTCGGCCAGGGCGAACCGGCCGTCGTAGATGGCCTCGTGGATGTAGCTCTCACCGTCGGCCAGGGTGGCCAGGGCCATCAGCGGCGACTGCAGGTCGGTGGCGAAGCCCGGGAAGGGCGAGGTGACGGCGTTGATGGGGCGCAGCGGCACCGAGGGGTCGCGCTGGACGTGCAGGACCGCGCCCTCCTGGGAGAAGCCCACGCCCATCTGCTCGAGTTTCCAGCGGGCCACGCCCAGGTGCTCCAGCTGGGCGCCCACGAGGCTCACCTCGCCGCCGGTGGCGGCGACGGTCATCGCGAACACGCCGGCGTCGATGCGGTCGGCCATGATGGTGTGCTCGACGGCCGTGAGCTGCTCGACGCCCTCGACGGTGATGAAGCCCGTGCCGCCGCCGCTGATCTTGGCGCCCATGGCGCTCAGGAACTCGATGACGTCGAGGACCTCGGGCTCCAGGGCCGCGTGCTCGATCACGGTGGTGCCGGGGGCCAGGACCGCGGCCATGATCAGGTTCTCGGTACCCGTGTGGGACGGGGTGTCCAGGTAGAGGCGGCCACCGCGGAGGTTGCTGGCCTCGACGTTGATGTGGTTGCGCTCGGTGTCCTCGGTGACCTCGGCACCCAGGCGCGCGAAGCCCCGGTAGTGGAAGTCCAGGTTGCGGCTGCCCAGGTTGCATCCGCCGACGCCCTCGATGCGGGCGTGGCCGGTGCGGTGCATCAGCGCGGGGACGAAGAGCACGGAACCGCGGAAACGGGCCGCGATGTCGGCGGGCAGGACGGCGCGCTCGGGGTCGTTGAGCTTGGAGGCGTCGATGACGACGGTTCGCTCGGCCTCATGGAACTCGACCTTGGCGCCCACGTGTTCGGCGAGCTCGAGAGCTCGGTAGACGTCCTCGATAACCGGAACGTTCCGCAACACCGTACGGCCCCTGGCCGCGAGTAGGGCGGCCCCGATCATCGGCAGGACGGCGTTCTTCGCGCCTTGGATGAACGCCGTTCCACTGAGGGGGCGTCCGCCGCGGACGCGGTAACGAACCTCCTGGCCCATGCTCATGTGCTCCTTTGTGAGGCAGATGTGAAAAAAAGGTCACCCTCGTCGGGCTTCGCCTGTATTGGACGCGGATTTCCCCTGGAACGTTGCGACCATCGTGCGTGTGACCTGCGCGGCCAGTGAAACGGTGTGCGCGACGACTCTATAGCACTCGCCTGCGTGTACCGATCCAGAGCGTGGTATACCCGCGAATCGCGGATGGAGTCCCGTCAAACGACCACAGGGGTATTCGCCGGCGGGAAAAACCAGGGCTGCCGCACGCGTGGGTGTACGCCGGTACCGGCGCTGCGCACAACGTCAACCACCATACGCGCTCCTGGACACGAAACGGCGACCGCGTGCGCCGAATCACTCCCGGGCGGTGTTTCACAGGGCGGGTTCGTCCCCGGTCAGGCGCTCGTAGATCTCCACGTACCGGTCGAGGGTGTGCTGCACCACGTGCTCGGGCAGCTCCGGCGGCGGGGTCTCCGACGCCCGGTCCCATCCGGACTCGGGCGAGCGCAGCCAGTCCCGCAGCACCTGCTTGTCGAAGGAGGGCTGCGGCCGTCCGGGGGCCCACGCGTCGGCGGGCCAGTAGCGGGAGGAGTCGGGCGTGAACACCTCGTCGGCCAGCACCAGGTTCCCCTCCCCGTCCCGCCCGTACTCGAACTTGGTGTCGGCGAGGATGATGCCGCGCTCCCGCGCGATCTCCCGGCCGCGCCCGTACACCCGCAGCGTGAGGTCGCGCAGGTCGGCGGCCAGCTTCTCGCCGTGCGCGGCGGCGACGGCCTCGAAGGAGACGTTCTCGTCGTGGTCGCCCACCTCGGCCTTGGTCGCCGGGGTGAAGATCGGCTCGGGCAGCTCGGAACCGTCGACCAGCCCGTCGGGGAGTGCGATCCCGCACACGGTGCCGTCCGCCCGGTACTCCTCCAGACCGGATCCGGTGAGGTAGCCGCGCGCCACGCACTCCACGGGCACCATGTCCAGCCTGCGGCACACCAGCGTCCTTCCGGCCCAGTCGGCGGGAGCGCCCTCGGGCAGGGCGTCGGACACGACGTGGTCGGGCACCAGGTCGCCCAGCCGGTCGAACCACCACAGGGACAGCTGGGTGAGCAGCCGTCCCTTGCCCGGGATCTCGGTGGGCAGCACCCAGTCGTAGGCCGACACCCGGTCGCTGGCGACCATCACCAGCGCGCCGTCGGCCGCGGCGTACAGATCGCGCACCTTGCCGGTGTGCAGGTGGGTGAGCCCCTCGACCTGGACGGGTTCGGGCTTGACGACGAAACCGCTCACGGGTCCGTACCTTTCTGGGAGTTCGGTCCTGGCCGTCCGCAGGGTCGGAGGGGCCGGGGCACGCCCGCTCGCGGGTGCGCCCGTCCGCTACAGCTCGGCGGCGGCCCGCTCGGCGATGTCGGTGCGGTAGAAGGAGCCGCGCAGCTCGATCCGGGACGCCGCGTCGTAGGCCCGGGCGCGGGCCTGGCGCAGGTCGGCGCCGGTGCCGACCACGTTGAGCACCCGGCCGCCGTTGGACTTGACGCCGCTCGTGCCCTCCCAGGCGGTGCCCGCGTGCAGCACGTACGCGCCGTCCAGCGCGTTCGCCGTGTCCAGCCCGCCGATGACGTCGCCCCTGACCGGGTCGCCCGGGTAGCTCTCGGCGGCGATCACCACGGTGACCGCCGCGCCCTTCTTCCACTGCAGGGAGCCGATGTTCTTCAGACCGCCGGTGTCGGTGGCCTGGAGGACCGCGCCGATCGGGGTCGCCAGCCGGTCCAGGACCACCTGGGTCTCCGGGTCGCCGAACCGGGCGTTGAACTCCACCACGCGCGGGCCCTGGGACGTGAGCGCCAGACCCACGTACAGCAGCCCCTGGTAGCGCTTGCCGCGCCGGTTCATCTCCACCAGGGTCGGCCGCACGACCGACCCCATGATCTCGTCCACCAGGCCCGCCGGGGCCCAGGGCAGCGGCGCGTAGGCGCCCATGCCGCCCGTGTTGGGCCCCTGGTCGCCGTCGTAGGCGCGCTTGAAGTCCTGCGCGGGCAGCAGCGGCAGCGCGTGCAGGCCGTCGCTCAGCACGAAGAGGGACACCTCCGGGCCGTCGAGGAACTCCTCGATGACCACGCGGCCGCACTCGCGCGCGTGCCGCTCGGCGAGCGCGCGGTCCTCGGTCACCACGACGCCCTTGCCCGCGGCCAGGCCGTCGTTCTTGACCACGTACGGGGTGCCGAACTCGTCCAGCGCCTCGGACACCTGGCCGGCCGTCTTGCACACCCGTGCCCTGGCGGTGGGCACCCCGGCGGTCTCCATGACCTCCTTGGCGAAGGCCTTGGATCCCTCCAGCCGCGCGGCCTCCTGGTCGGGGCCGAACACCGGGATGCCGCGGTCGCGCAGGGCGTCCGCCACACCGGCGACCAGCGGCGCCTCCGGGCCGATCACGACCAGCTCGGCGCGGATGCGCGCGGCCAGTTCGGTCACGGCCAGGCCGTCGGTCACGTTGATGACGTGGTTCTCGGCCAGCTCCGAGATACCGGGGTTACCGGGGGCGCTGTGGATGCTGGTGACGCCCGGGTCCAGGGACAGCGCGCGGACGAGGGCGTGCTCGCGGCCTCCGCCGCCGAGAACGAGGGCTTTCACTACAGGGGGCCTCTTCGTGTTGAAGGCGGATAGACGTGGGGGTCAGACCAGGGAACGCAGTTCGAGCGTCTCGTTGCGGCCCGGTCCGACACCGATGGCGGAGATCGGGGCCCCCGCCATCTCCTCCAGAGTACGCACGTAGGCCTGCGCGTTCTTGGGGAGTTCGTCGAATTCCCGGACGCCGGTGATGTCCTCCGACCAGCCGTCGAGGTACTCGTAGACCGGCTCGGCGTGGTGGAAGTCGGTCTGGGTCATCGGGATCTCGTCGTGGCGGACCCCGTTGACGTCGTAGGCCACGCACACGGGGATGCGCTCCAGGCCGGTGAGCACGTCGAGCTTGGTCAGGAAGAAGTCGGTGATGCCGTTGACCCGGGTGGCGTAGCGCGCGATGGGTGCGTCGAACCAGCCGCAGCGGCGGTTGCGTCCGGTGGTGACGCCGTACTCGCCGCCCTGCGTGCGCAGCCACTCGCCCTGCTCGTCGAGCAGCTCGGTGGGGAAGGGGCCCGAGCCCACACGGGTGGTGTAGGCCTTGAGGATGCCCACGACCTTGGTGATGCGGGTGGGACCGATGCCCGAACCGGCCGCCGCGCCGCCCGAGGTGGGGGAGGAGGAGGTCACGAACGGGTAGGTCCCGTGGTCGATGTCGAGCAGGGTGCCCTGGGAGCCCTCCAGGTACACCGTCCTGCCCTCGTCGAGCGCCTTGTTGAGGATCAGCGAGGTGTCGGCGACGTAGGGGCGCAGCTGGTCGGCGTAGGCCAGGTACTCCTCGATGATCGGCTCGGCGTCCAGGCCGCGCCGGTTGTACACCTTGGTGAGCAGCTGGTTCTTGTCGTGCAGGGCCAGCTCGATCTTCTTGCGCAGGATCTTGGGGTCGAACATGTCCTGGACGCGCACACCCTGGCGGGAGACCTTGTCGGCGTAGGTCGGGCCGATGCCGCGCCCGGTGGTGCCGATCCTGCCCTTGCCGAGGAAGCGCTCGCTGACCTTGTCCAGGGCCCGGTGGTAGGGCATGATCAGGTGCGCGTTGGCCGAGATGAGCAGGCGGGACGTGTCCACGCCGCGCTCCTGGAGGCCGTGCAGCTCCTCCAGCAGCACACCGGGGTCGATGACGACGCCGTTGGCGATGACCGGGACCACGTTCGGGGACAGGATGCCCGAGGGGAGCAGGTGGAGGGCGTACTTCTGCTCGCCGATGACCACCGTGTGCCCGGCGTTGTTGCCGCCCTGGTAGCGCACCACGTAGTCCACGCGTTCGCCGACGAGGTCGGTCGCCTTGCCCTTGCCCTCGTCGCCCCACTGGGCACCCACGAGCGTGATCGCCGGCATTGGTCTCTACCTTTTCGTTCGACACCTGACCGGGGCTTTTCCGGCCCCGAACATGGAAAACCCCTGGCGCAAGGCTGCGACAGGGGCCGTTGCGTATTGAGGGTACACGACCACCGCATCCGGGTTAAGTGGGACGCCAGGGCACTTGCGGCACACGGTTCCCGCCTGTCTCAGAGCGCACGCAGAGGCGGTTTCCGCACCCCCTCACAGGGGTGGGTGGAGTGGTGGACCCGCTCGGGAACCGAGGACGCCGGGGCCGGTGACGTGGAGCGTGCCGGGGCGCGGTGGACCCGTGCGGCACCGTGATCGGTGCCGGGGCCCTGCCGCGCTGACGGGAGCCCCGGCCCGTGGGGACCGTCCCATGGGGTTCTGTTCCCACGGGCGCGTCCCACGGAAGCCACGGCACGTGAGGGGGCCGCCCCGGGCTCCTCCACGGAACCCGGGGCGGCCCCCTACGGCCACGGGACGCGGTGTCAGCCGTTGAGGGCCTTGTCCGCCTCGGCGCTGGACTCGCGCAGGAAGGTGGCGCAGCGCTCGGCCTCCTCGGTGTCGCCGATCTCGGCCGAGGCCTGGCCCAGGGCGTGCAGCGCGCGCAGGAAGCCCTGGTTGGGCTCGTGCTCCCAGGGGATCGGGCCGTGGCCCTTCCACCCCGAGCGGCGCAGCTGGTCCAGACCCCGGTGGTAGCCCGTGCGGGCGTAGGCGTAGGCGGTCACCGGTTGGCCGTCGGCCAGGGCCAGCTCGGCCAGGCGCGCCCACGCGGCGGAGTACTCCGGGAAGCGTCCGGCGACCGGCGTGGGGTCGTCGGACGCGGCGAGCGCCTCCCTGGCCTCGGGATGGTCGGCCAGGCGCGTCTCGGGCGGCTCGTTCAACAGGTTCTGGTGCATGTTCATGACCCCATCCTGCCACCGGGCGGTACAGCTTCCCGAAGAACCGGCTCACCCGGCCTCCTCCCCGCGCTGGTGGACCCGGGACGTCGAGCCGCGCGTCACCGCGTGCACTCCCAGCGCCGCCACCGCCGTGCCCACGGCCAGGGCCGGTACCACCCCGGCGGGCAGGAGGTCCGGGGCGACCCACCCGTCGCTCCCCGCGTACGCGTACGGGCTCACCCGGTCCAGCCCCGGAACCATGTTGCAGGCCGCGGCCCCCAGGAAGATCCCCGCCAGCACGGCCAGGCCCGACGGCACCGCGCCCAGGAAGGGGGCCAGAAGGTACACGGCGGAGGTCGCCAGCAGGACGTTGGTCACCAGCAGCCAGGTGTTCTCGGCGGAGGGAGAGGCGACCAGTACGGCGGCCCCCGCCGCCACCGGCAGGGACACGCCGACCGCGGCCACCGCGGCCGCGCGCACGCGGGTCCGGACACCGCCCAGGCGCTCCCAGACCCACAGCCGGGGACGGTTGGCCCAGGCGCCCGCCATGGCCGCGCACACGCACAGCAGCTCCGCGACGGGTACGCGCTGCTCCTCGTTGGGCCAGTCGAAGACCGCCACCGGTACCACGATCCCCAGCGCGGCCGCGCCGAAGGCCGCCGCCACGGCGGCGGAGGCCAGCGCGCCGAGCACCGGCAGCAGCGAGGGACGCAGGATCACGTTCGCCACGGCAGCTCCTCGGGGTCCACCTCGCACGACGCCAGCCGTTCGCGGTCCTGCCGGATCCACGCGCTGACCTGGTCGGGGTCTGCGTCGGCGAACAGGGCATGGCCGCTGGCACCGCCCCCGAAGGCCTGGGAGGCCAGCCACGCCCTCAGCCCGTAGACGACGGCGGCCCGGCGCTCCTGCGGCCGGGCGCCTCGGTCCAGGCTGGCCACGCTCCCGGAACCGCAGCGCCCCACGTCGGGTATCAGCCAGTCGGCCATGGTCTCGGGTACCTCCTCGTACGGGTCCCAGCCGGGGTAGACGGGCAGCCAGAGCACGTCCTGCCCGGGGCCGTCGAACGCCTGCTCGTCACCGCGTGCCAGGCTCTGGTCGCGGACCTCACGGGGAAGGGCGTCGGCCACCCCGTAGGCGTCGAACACCGGCGCGGCCAGGCCGGTGATCGCGGTGAGCTCCTCCGCGTGTCCCTCGTGCACGCAGTAGCGGACACCGCCGTGCTCGTCGCAGACCGCGGCCCCAGGAGCGCGGACCACGAGCGGGAACGGGTGCAGGTGCGGCAGGACCACGGTCACGGCGACGGCGGCGACGGCCGCCCCGTGGACGGCCGAGAACCGTCTGGGAGCCCGCAGCAGCCAGGCGGTCGTCCAGGCGACCGCGACCGTCAGCAGCAGGAAGAATCCCAGCCGGTACGGGCCCAGGGCGGCGGCCTCGCGCATGCCCAGGAAGGGCTCGAAGGGCGGTTGGAGCGACAGCGCGGTCCAGGGATCCGAGACGAAGACCAGACTGGTGAGGAGGAAGACCGTGCCGACCGCGACGGGCACGGCGAGCAGGCCGCGCGCCGCGACACCGCACAGATAGCCCAGCAGGGTGAGGGCCGCGAACCCGGTCAGGGCACCCGCGACGGCGACGGCGTCCGGCGATCCCGCGCCCCGCGTGGCGGTGACGACCGTCAGGGGGAGCAGGCCCACCAGGTAGGCCCCCAGGCACCAGGCCACGACCACCACCGTGTGGCGCAGGGGGACGTCCCGCTCCGCACGCGGCTGCCAGGGCTGGGCGAACACCAGGGACCTGCGGGTGAACCGGCCGGCGACCAGGGCGGCGGCCCCGGCCGCCACCACGACCGGCAGCCGGGCCTGGGCGCCCACCTGCGCGGAGAGGTACACCCAGTCCAGGGCCCGCCAGTCGAGCCGGTCCCAGGTGCCGGCGAGGGTCATGGCGAGGATGAGGCCCGCCGGGGCCAGGACGAGGGCCGGCGGCAGCGGCCAGAAGAGGGGCGAGGCGCGCAGCCGTGCCGTCGAAGGACTCACGCGCGCTCCCCGATCCGCTCGATCAACCGGTCGTAGGCCCGCTCGAACCCGGAGCCGTAGGCGCTTTCGCCGGAAGTGTCCTCGACCAGCGCCTCCAGTTCGGGGAAGGTGCCGTGGAACTCGATCCGTCCGCCCGCGAGGACACCGACCGTGGTGCACAGGTGCGCGACGTCCTCGATCAGGTGGGTCGAGACCAGGACGGTCCGGTCCTGTCCCAGCCGTGCGACGACCTCCCGGACGCGCAGCCGCTGCCCGGGGTCGAGTCCGGCGGTGGGCTCGTCCAGGACCAGGACCCGGGGATCGTGGGCGAGCGCGGCGGCGATGCCGACCCGCTGGCGCTGCCCTCCGGACAGGACGCGCGTGCGCAGGTCGGCGAGGTCGCTCAGAGCGACCAGGTCCAGCGCCCGTTCGGCCGCGCGCCCGCACTCGCGCCGGGCCAGCCCGTGCACCCACGCGGCGTAGGCGACCGTGTCCGTCACGGTCAGCTCCCCGGCCAGGGTGAAGCGCTGGGGGACGAATCCCAGCATCCGCCGTGCCCCGGAGCGGCCGACCGCGGTGGACAGGTCGTGGTCGCCGAGAAGCAGGCGCCCCTTCCGTACCGGGAGCAGCGTCACGACGAGTGAGAGGAACGTGGTCTTGCCCGAGCCGTTGGGACCGAGGAGCCCGGTGACACCGGGCTCCACGGTCCAGGTGAGACCGTCCAGCACCTTTCTCCGTCCGGGACGGACGAACTCCAGGTCCTCAGCGGTGATGCGCATGGCCTCGCCTGTTCCCACTCGCCGCATCCGCACGGGAATGCGTGTGTTCTGTTTCGGTCAGCATCGATTGGCGCGCCCGGAAGCCAGTTTGTTTCCGGACGAGCTCCGCGTCTCGGTGAAATAGGTGCCGTTGCCGTCGCACCTTCCGTCGGCCGAGAAGCTGCTGTTTCGGAAACCGGTACGGCTGGCCTCGGCCACGACCTTGTCGGGCCAGGCGGGGCGGTGCTTGCGCACCTGGACGGTGAGGGTCACGGTGCCGCCGCACCCCGTGCGGGATCCGATTCCGGAGATGGTGTTCCCCGAGGTGGCGGGAGTGCTGGCGCCGAGGCCGCACAAGTAGGACGAGCGTTCGGCCACGGCTTCGCCTCCGGCCCACGCCGTCCCGGCCGCCGACGTGCCGACGAGCACGGCACCCGCGGCGAGTATCCAGGCCGCGAGGATTCGGACAGCGCGATTCTTGTCTTTCAATTCTCCTCATTCCACTTCGAGGGGGTGTGGGCTTTCAGAGTAATTCCCGGATGCCCCTCGGGGAAGCGAGGATGTGGAGGCTGTGGAAAAGAGGAGAATGTGATTTCGGGTATTTCGATGTGATTTGTAGGCAGAGTACGCCGGTGCGGTGCGCGGAAAGGCGGGATGCCCGGCGGAGCAGGGCGCCCGACGAACGCGAGGTGCCCGGCGGCCGAGGCCGCCGGGCACCTATCACGAACCGTGGTGGGAGCGTGTGACTACTTCATCTTGTTGCCGGCCGACTTCAGGTGCTGGGCGGCCTCCACCACGCGGGCGGCCATGCCGGCCTCGGCGACCTTGCCGTAGGCGCGCGGGTCGTAGGCCTTCTTGTTGCCGATCTCGCCGTCGATCTTCAGCACGCCGTCGTAGTTCTTCATGATGTGGTCGACCACGGGGCGGGTGTACGCGTACTGCGTGTCGGTGTCGACGTTCATCTTCACCACGCCGTATCCGATGGCCTCCTGGATCTCCTCCATGGTGGAGCCGGAGCCGCCGTGGAACACGAAGTCGAACGCCTTGGCCCTGCCGTACTTCTCGGCGACGGCCTCCTGGGCGTTCTTGAGCACCTCCGGGCGCAGCTTCACGAAGCCCGGCTTGTAGGAGCCGTGCACGTTGCCGAAGGTCAGGGCCGTCATGTAGTAGCCCTTCTCGCCCAGGCCCAGCACCTCGGCGGTGCGCAGGGCGTCGTTGGGCGTGGTGTACAGCTTCTCGTTGATCTCGCCGACGATGCCGTCCTCCTCACCGCCGACGACGCCGACCTCGATCTCCAGGATCGTGCGGGCGGCCTTGGAGGAGGCCAGCAGTTCCTCGGCGATCTCGAGGTTCTCCTCCAGTTCGACGGCCGAGCCGTCCCACATGTGGGACTGGAACAGCGGCTCCTGGCCCTTGGCCACGCGCTCCTTGGAGATCTCCAGCAGCGGGCGGACGAAGCCGTCGAGCTTGTTCTTCGGGCAGTGGTCGGTGTGGAGGGCGATGTTCACCGGGTACTTGTCGGCCACCACGCGGGCGAACTCGGCGAAGGCGACCGATCCGGTGACCATGTCCTTGACGGTGGCGCCGGACAGGAACTCCGCGCCGCCGGTGGAAATCTGGACGATGCCGTCGCTTTCGGCCTCGGCGAAGCCGCGTAGAGCGGCGTGCAGCGTCTGGCTGGAGGTCACGTTGATCGCCGGGTAGGCGAAGCCCTCGGACTTCGCGCGGCTCAGCATCTCGGTGTAGACCTCGGGGCTGGCGATGGGCATGCTTGACTCTCCCTGGATTCGGCCTGGAGCGAGCGGCCGCCGGACCTGGGCCGACGGCACCCCCCGTGCGTTGCCCCGGTGGTGCCCGGACTCCGGGGGGTGGCCCTCGGGGGGCCGTGGGTCCGGACGTGTCCACCAGGTGTCACCCAAGTATCCCGAATACCCGGAGCCCTTGAAAAGGTCTAGACCAGATTGCCCGGGGTTGTCGGCACGTGCGCGGCCGACGGGGCCGAGACGACCGGCTCCGTGTACCCGGAGCGACGGTTTGTGGGCCCTCTGTTCTCTTTGCGGACGAATTGTGGGGAGTCCTGGGCTTCCAGGCGACTGCTGTCGCTTTTTGCCGTGATACGCGCTACATTCAACGCCGTGGGAAGGCATAGGAATGATCCTCGCGGCGTTGGCCAGGTGATGGCCATCGTCGGGGCCGTCGTGCTCCTGGTGACGCTTTTGGCCCTCGGCGGATTTTTCTTGTACCGCTCGCTTCCAGGCACCGACGTGAGTGCCAACGCCTCCGGTGCGGCATCGGAGGGCGAGCAGCCGGAGGACATGGGTGTCCTGTACATCCGTGTCATCGGTGAGTCCAGCGAGGTCTTCGTCCGCATTCCCGGTGGCGACGTCCTGATGGACCAGGAGATGAGCCAGGGCCAGTCGGTCGACTACAACCGTGCGGAACAGGGCCTGGAGGTCACCATCGGTGACCCCTCGGCCGTCGAGGTCTTCGTCAACGGCGAACAGCGCGACATCTCCGACGAGAGCGCGGACTACAGCTTCACGATCGACGGCTAGACGACGCCCGGGCACGGAACGGTACGCACCGACCGTCGACGGGGCGGAGCCAGTGGGCCCGCCACCGCCGGGGCGCCTCCTGTCCCGACACGAACACGAGGGACAGGGCACCGCCGACCGGCCGACGGCGCCCTCCTCCTCGCCCGGACCTCCTAGACGTCCAGGTCGGACACCCCGTACACCGCCCGGTACTCCAGGCCCTCCTCGGTGATCCGCCCACGCGCGCCCCGGTCCAGGATCAGCGCGACCGCCACCACCTCGGCGCCCGCCTCGCGCAGCGCCTCCACCGCGGTCAGCACCGAGCCGCCCGTGGTCGAGGTGTCCTCCAGGGCCAGGACGCGCCGCCCCCGCACGTCGGCTCCCTCGATCCGCTTCTGCAGGCCGTGCGCCTTGCCGGCCTTGCGCACCACGAAGGCGTCGAGCCTGCGCCCGCGTGCGTGCGCGGCGTGCAGCATGGCGGTGGCCACCGGGTCCGCGCCCAGCGTCAGACCGCCCACCGCGTCGAACTCCAGGTCCGCGACGTTGTCCAGCATGACCGAGCCGACCAGCGGCGCGGCCTCCCCGTCCAGGGTGACCCGGCGCAGGTCGACGTAGTAGTCGGCCTCCATGCCCGAGGACAGGGTCACCTTCCCCCGCACGACCGCCTTATCGTTGATCTGACGCAGGAGTTCATCACGTTCGCTCATGATCAGTGAGCCTAGGACACCGGGTGGTACGGAAGGCACCGCGGCACCCGGTCGGAGGGACGGCCATGCCACAGTCCGCGAACACCGTTCGGGTCGAGACCACCGTCGACAGCAGGGACGGCGCCGAACGGGTGGCGCGGTCGGTGGTCGAACACCGCCTGGCGGCCTGCGCCCAGGTGAGCGGGCCGATCACCAGCTTCTACCGCTGGGAGGACCGGATCCAGGCCGACGAGGAGTGGATGGTGGTGATCAAGACCGCCGCCGACCGGCTGGACGACCTCACCGCGCACATCAACGGCGTCCACCCCTACGACGTCCCCGAGGTCGTCGCCGTGTCCGTCACCGGAGGCGGTTCCTCCTACCTGGAGTGGGTGCGCGAGGAGACGCGGGGAGGCACCTCCGCGTGATCGCCGTCCTGCTTCCCCCGACCCTCGGCCTCCCCACGCGGCTTCCCGGCCTGGCCGACCGACTCCCCGAGCACGGGCTCACCCCCGTCAGCCCCGAGGTGGGCGGTGACGAGCACCCGCCGCACGCGGCCCGCTACGTCGCCCGTGCCAGCCTGGAGGTCAACCGCCTGGTCGCACCCGACGCCCCGACCGCGCTCGTGGCCGAGGGCGGCGCGGGACCGCTGCTGGGAGCGGTCGGCGCGGCCCAGAGGTCGGCGCACCGGCCCGTGTTCGGCTACGTGCTGGTGGACGCGTTCCTGCCCCAGCCGGGCAGCCCCACCCGCGTGGACATAGCGAAGTCCCAGAGCCCCGAGAACGCGGATCCGGAGGCGGTGTCCGCGGACGAGCCGCCCGGCTACCGGACCGAGCCGCTGCCGATGGCCGCCGACTGGCCGGACGCCCCGTGCGGTTACCTGCTCACCGATCCCGGCCTGGGCCACGTGGCGCGCCTGGCGGGGCTGCGCGGCTGGAGTGTGCGCGAGGCGGCTCCGGAGGAGGCGTCCGAGGCCCTGGCCGAGCTGTTGGTGGAACTGCGCGGGATGGCCTGAGCGGAACGGACCGGGCGGGGTGGCCCGGTCAGGGTGGTCCGGCCGCGCTCGCGAGGCGCGCGGCGCGGCGACACGGTGCGGGCGCCGAGCCGGGGCGGAAAACCGGATGGCACCGCGGGGACGGATTCCGGAGAATCGTCGCATGATCACCGACCACTTCCCGCTGCTTGGGCTGCGGCTGCGCACACCGCGCCTCGAACTGCGGATCCCGTCCTTCGACGACCTCGGCCAGTTGGCGGAGGCCGCGATGCAGGGCGTCCACGACCCGGACACGATGCCGTTCTCCGTGCCCTGGACCGACCAGCCGCCGGACAGACTCGCGCTGGGCGTGGTGCAGCACAACCTGGGGCGGATGGCCTCGTGGACGCCGAAGGACTGGAACCTCAACCTGGTGGTGGTCCACGAGGGCGCCGTGGTGGGCGTCCAGGACATGAGGGCGCGCGACTTCGCGGTCGTCCGGCAGGTGGGCACCGGCTCGTGGCTGGGAAGGGCCCACCAGGGCAGGGGGGTCGGCACCGAGATGCGGGCGGCCGTGCTGCACCTGGCCTTCGCGGAGCTGGGCGCAGTGGCCGCCGTGTCGACGGTGAACGAGGGCAACCGGGTCTCGGAGAGGGTCTGCGAACGCCTGGGGTACCAGAGGGACGGGATCGACCTGGTCGAAGTCCGCGGGAAGCGGGTGGTGCAGAACCGCTACCGGCTGACCAGGGAGGGCTGGGAGGCACACCGCACCGCTTCGGTCACCGTGACGGGTCTGGAGCCGTGCCTGCCGCTCCTCGGGCTGGACGGGGCCTCGCGGGAGTAGCGGTCCGCCGCGGCCGGCGGCGCCGCACGCCTATGACGGGCGCGCCGGCGACACGTCGGCGGAGGCGCCGGCGGCTTTGTTCATGAGGACGAGCGACACCAGGATGCCGGTCAGGATGCCGGCCCCGCTGGCCACGCCACTGACCAGGGGCACCCGGTCCGCGTGCCCGGTGAACGCCATCGCCAGGCCGACGGCACCGAGCACCGTCAGGTAGACGGCGGCGCCCAGGATCGAGCGGGTCCGCCAGTACCAGGCCAGCGGGAGGAAGTGCAGTCCGACGGTGAGGGCGATCCAGGCGACGTTGGCCTGCACGGGCGCGTCCAGGGCGCGCAGCACCTGGATGCCTCCGAACAGCAGGACGGCCTCCAGGGCCACGACCACGCCGTAGAAGGGGCCGAACCGCATCCCGGGCCCCTCCTGGGCGGATTCCGCGGCGGAACCGGAGCCGGGGACCGGTCCGGAGGACCTGCGGCCGAGGGCCACGACCAGCGCGATGACCGCGAGGAGCGCCGCGACCGCGAGGACCCGCAGCACAAGGGCGGCGGTGGGGTCGAGCGGCGGTCCGGAGTTGGCGAGGACGAAGGCCAGGCCGAAGCCCGCGCCGATGAGGAATCCCACGAATCGCGTCATATCGCGAAGCTAGCAAGAGACGGAACCCGGCGTCCACGCGGCGGAACCGTCCGGGTCGTCGCCGAGGCCGGGCCCCTCGTACCGTCCGCGCCCCTACCGGCGGGCCTGGACGACCACGGTTCCCGCCGCCTTGTCGTGGAGGCACTGCCGCAGCGTCTTGTCGCGCAGGGACCAGAGGACGTTGGTGAGCGACCACGGCAGGAGCCAGTTGACCAGGTTGGTGTGCCCCGGCGCGTAGAGCAGCGCGCGGACCAGCGCGCGACCGGCGGTGACCCTTCCGCCGCCGTCGGAGCGCACCACCCACAGCCCCAACAGCATCTTGCCGATCGACCGGCCCCACACACGGACCTGGAGCCACTCCACCACGATGGGCAGCAGGAAGAAGTTGAAGACGGCGAACACCATGAAGACGTTCGAGGCGCCGCCCTCGATCTCGCCTCCGCCGAGGGCCACACTGACGAAGGTCCCCAGCAGCATCATGAGGAACCAGAGGAGGACGAGGGCGGCCGTGTCGATGGCCCGTGCCACGAAGCGCGTCCCCGGATCGGCGAGGCCGACCTGCGGCCGGGCCGGGCTCCACTGCCCCGGGTCGGTGATCACCGGCGGGAGCCAGTTCCGCGGCGGAGGGTGGTAGCCCTGCTGGTACGCGGGCGCGGGGTGACCGGGGGTCGGGTACGGGGGCGCCGGCGGAGGCTGGGTTCCGGGGGGCCAGGCGGCGGGGGAGGGCCGATGATCGCCCTGGTCGGAGGGCGGGTACGGGGGCTGCATGGTGCTCCTCGGTGTCGTCGGGGGCGTGCCGTGGCGACGGCGCCAGAGTGCGGAGGGGCGGGGACGGACCCCGGCACACGTACGGTCCGGCGCCGCGGAGGCGGAGGCGGTTTGCCGGGGCGCCGGTTCCGCGGAGGGCTCCGTCCGTCCGGGCCGGCGCCCTCCGCGGGCCGGTCACCCCTCCTCGTCGCGGGGCTCGCGCAGCGCTGTCTGGACCAGCCGCGGGGAGCCTCCGCGGGTCACCCACTTGCCGCGCCCGGCGGGCTGGTTGGCCGCGTACACCCGGGGCAGCAGCTGGCCCTCGCTGCGGTCGCCGGACATCACCAGGGCGCTCGTGCCGATCTCGCGCATGGCCTGCACCAGCGGGTCGTACATGCCGCGTCCCGCACCGGCCACCCGGCGCGCCACCACGAAGTGCAGGCCGATGTCGCGGCCGTTAGGCACGAACGGCACGAACGGCGCCAGCGGCTTCTGGCCCGCCGTGGTGAGCACGTCGTAGTCGTCGGCGAGCACCACGATGCGCGGACCCTTGAACGAGCCCGGCTCCAGGGAGTCGACGTCACCGTCCTCGGGCAGGCGCTCCTCCACCTCCTTGGCCACACCGCCCGCCAGCCCCGCGCACACGCGCGGGCTGCTCGCGTACCCGCCCATGTACTCGTCGGGCACCACGCCCCGCAGGGTCCGGCGCGGGTCCATCACCGCGAACACGACATCGTCCGAGGAGTACCGCTCCACCAGGCCCTCGGCGACCAGCCGCAGCAGGTTGGTCTTGCCGCACTCGCCGTCGCCCATGACCAGCAGGTTCTGGTCGCGTTCGAACAGGTCGAGCAGCACCGGCTCCAGGGCGCGCTCGTCCACGCCGATCGGCACGGCCCTGGGCTCCGACTCCGCCGTGGGCAGGACGCGGGCCGACAGCCGGTGCGGCAGGATCCGCACCTTCGGGGCCCGCTTGCCCCTCCAGGACCGGTCCACCGACCGCACGGCCTTCTCCACGACCTCGCCCAGGTTGTCGCTGTCGGCCACACCGTCGATCCGGGGCAGCGCGGCCTGGCCGAACAGCTTGCCGTCGGTGAGGATCCGGCCGGGGGCCTTCGCGCTGATCGTCTCCGACAGCTTGCGGTCGATCGTGGAGTCCGACGAGTCGTTCAGGTGCAGCTCCACCTTCTGCCCGAAGTTGGACTGGGCGGCGATGCGCACGTCGTTCCAGCGCAGCATCCCCGCCACCACGTGGACGCCGAACCCGCCGCCGCGCTGTAGCAGCTCGGTGACCATCGGGTCGATGTCCTCGAAGTCCTTGCGCAGCGCGCCGAAGCCGTCCACGCAGAACACCACGTCGGCGCTGGCCAGCTCGGGGACCTCGCCGCGGGCGTGCATCCGGCGCAGTTGGGCGACCGAGTCGATCCCGCGCTCTCGGAACACCTCCTGCCGGTGTTCGAGCATCCCCTGGAGCTCCTCGACGGTGCGGCGCACCCGCTCGGCGTCGGTGCGCGCCGCCACCCCGCCCACGTGCGGCAGCACGGACAGCGACTGCAGGCCGCCGCCCATCAGGTCCAGGCAGTACACGGCCACCTGTTCGGGGGTGTGCGTGAGCGCCAGCGACAGCACCAGCGTGCGCAGCAGGGTCGTCTTGCCGCTCTGGGGGCCGCCGATGACCGCCGCGTGGCCGCCGGAGGCGGTCAGGTCGAGCCTCCACACGCCCTGCCACTGCTTGGCGGCGTCGTCCAGCAGGCCCAGGGGGACCCGCATCGGCTCGTGCGTGCCGGGCAGCCTCAGCCCGAGGTCGCTCTCCTCCGGCTCGCCCGCCACCTGGTCCAGGGTGGTCTCGGACGGCAGCGGCGGCAGCCAGATCTCCCGTGTCCGCTCCCCGTGGCGGTCGAACTGGCCCACCATCACGTCGAGCAGGGTCGGTCCCATCGTGCGGGAGGGCATGGGCACGTCCTCGCCCGAGGACTCCGCCGCCGCGCCCGCGCTCTGCTCCGCGTCGTTGTTGTAGGCGGTGTACAGCCGCACCGAGGGAGTGCCCTCGGAGGGCTCCTCCTCGGCCACGGGGCCGCGGTAAGGGCCGGACACGTATCCCGCCTTGAAGCGCTGGTAGACGCTGGTGTCCACCTTCAGGTAGCCGAACCCCGGCAGGGAGGGCAGGTGGAAGGCGTCCGGGGTGTTGAGGACCGTGCGGCTCTCCTCCTCGGAGAAGGTGCGCAGGCCCAGCCGGTAGGACAGGTAGGTGTCCAGGCCGCGCAGCTTGCCGCCCTCGATGCGCTGGCTGGACAGCAGCAGGTGCACGCCGATGCTGCGGCCGATCCGGCCGATGGACAGGAACAGCTCGATGAAGTCGGGACGGGCGGTCAGCAGCTCGCCGAACTCGTCGATGATCACCAGCAGGTGCGGCAGCGGCGGCAGGCTCGGGTCGTGCTCGCGCTTGTAGGTGTAGTCGCCGATGTTGGCCACGTTCCCGGCGTCGCGCAGGACCTGCTGGCGTCGCTGCACCTCGCCGGACAGGCTCGCGTGCACCCGCTCGATCAGCGCGGCGTCGTCCTCCAGGTTGGTGATCACCCCGGCCACGTGCGGCATGTCCTCGAACGGGGCGAACGTGGCGCCGCCCTTGTAGTCGACCAGGACCATGCTCACCCGCTCGGGAGGGTGGGAGGCGGCCAGCGCCAGCACGAGGGTGCGCAGCATCTCGCTCTTGCCGGAGCCGGTGGCGCCCACGCACAGGCCGTGCGGTCCCATGCCCAGCTGCGCGGACTCCTTGAGGTCCAGGATCACGGGCCGTCCCATGTCGTCCACGCCGATGGGCACCCGCAGGAACGCCCGTTCGCTGCGCGGCGCCCACAGCCGCTGCACGTCCATCGCACCGGGGTCCTGGACGCCCATCATCGCGGGGAAGTCGACGCTGCCGCCCTCCTGCGCGGTCTCCTCGACCGACTCGGGGGACAGGCGCAGCGGGGCCAGCATGCGGGCCAGGCCTGTGAGGGTGGCGGCGGAGACGTCGTCCACGGTGCCCGTGGTCACCACCGGGTCGGCGCCGCGCAGCTCCTCGACGCGGACCTGGTCGCCGGTGACCGTGACACGCACGTTCACGTCGCCGGGCTCGTCGACCTGCCGGGACACCAGGTGCAGCACGGTGACACCCAGCTCGGCGGGGCCCACGGCGTCGTCGGGGCGCACGAGCTCGGCGGCCACTCCGCCGTGCGTGTCGTGGACGACCAGCAGCCGCCGCATCATCTGGTAGGCCTCGCGCTTGCCCATGCCACGGCGGACCTCGGAGGCGAAGTCGGTGCGCGAGCGCAGCTCGTCGGCGAGCAGCCCGCCCAGTTCGGCGGGGTCGGGGGCGATCAGGCGGACGGCGGCGCCGCCCTCGCGCCGCTGCGGGTCCAGGACCTGGGGGAGCCAGGGCAGCCACGACCAGTCGTCGGCGTTCTCGGCGGGGTAGGACACGGCGATCCCGGCGTCCTCGGGCGCGTGGAAGGCGCCGAACTGGGCCGCCAGGGCGCGCACCAGTCGCATCACGTCCTCGCGCTCGCCGATGAGGCTGACGTTCCCGGCCATGTCCAGGGGCAGGGTGAGCGGCATCTCGGGGACCGAGGCGAACCGGCGGATGGCGGCCTGCGCCTCGGAGAGCATGAACGGGTCGGTGGGGGTCAGGGCGGTGCCCTGCTCGGCGAGCCGGAGGGGGCGGCCCTCGGTCAGGCCGGTGCCCACGCGCACCCGCAGGAAGTCGCGGTGCCTGCGGCGGCGCTCCCACAGCCGGGTGGGGTCGCGGACGACGTCGTACAGGGCCTCGGGGGGCGGGTCGAGCAGGCGGGCGTGGGCGCGGGTGCGCTGTTCCCAGCCGGTGAGCTCCTCGCGCAGCTCCTCCAGGTACTGGAGGTAGAGCTCGCGCTGGTTGCGGCGCTGCCGACCGACCTGGCCGCGCCGGGAGAAGAGCATGGCCAGGGCGGCGAGGAGGGCCACGACCAGGATGACGCCGCCCAGCGCTATGAACGCCGGATTGCGCATGACCATCATGATGGTCATCGACGCCATCATGCCGACCATCGGAAGGATGGTCATCAGGGGACTGCCCTGCGCGTTGCCGTCGGGGAGGGTCGGCGGGGCCTCCACCTCGTGGGGTTCCCGGGCCGGAGTGGGATGCACGGTTCGTGTCGGCCGGTGCACGACGCGAAGGCTCATCGGCTTTCCTCTCGGCGCAGGGGCGGGAAGGCGAGGGACGCGGGGGACGACGCTGGGGTGCGGGAAAACCCTATCGAAGTCGGTGTCAAAGGGGCTTTTCGCGACGGTCGGTCCACACACGCCGCCCGGGGGTGCCCCCAGGTGCGACGTTCAGCGGAACGTGTTGGTTCTGTCGCGAAGCGTCGGACGCCCCCGCGCCGGGGGAGGCGGTCCCCGCGAAGCGCGGACCGCGTTCGGCGGCGGGTCGTCGGGGAGGTCAGTCCGCGGGACGCAGGTGGGACATCAGGTCGCGGAAGCGGTCCCAGCTCCCGGGCTCGGTGCCGTCCCCGACCCGGTACCAGACGGCGGGGGTCAGCGGCGGTCCGATCGGGACCCCCCGGACCGGGGCGGACAGGGCGTGGTCCGTGCCCATCTCGGATACGCCCTCCACCCCCACGGCCAGGCCCACGGGAACCGGCGGGCCGGACCACCGCGGAGCGTAGGTCAGGTCGGGGCGCCCGAGGAGGCGCTGCACGGTCATGCCGCGCAGGAGTTCGTTCGCGGTGAGCTCCCCGGCCAGGTCGGCCAGCCCGGACAGGTCGGGCTCCTCGCCGGGCGGGTGGCCCACCGCGAGGGTGATGCTCTCCCGGACGCCGTCGGGGACCGTGCTCACCCGCTGCGTTCCGGCGATGGGGCGGGCACCCCGCTCGCGCACGCCCTCCGGCCGGCCGGTGAGGGCGATCCAGGTGGACCCCGGGGCGCGGCGGCGGCACAGGCCGGTCATCCTGCCCCGGTTCCAGGCGTGGGCGAGGGGTTCGCTGGTGCCCCACAGGGCGGGGGTGGAACCGGCCAGGTACTCGGCCAGGATCTCGGCCGCGCCGCCCAGGAGCAGGCCCCGGTCGGCGGGGTGGAGGACCTGCAGGTCCACCAGCAGCTGGGTGCCGGGCGCGCCGTCGGCCTCGGACCAGCGGAAGTCGGGGTGGGGGCCCTCCGCGGCGGAGGCGTCCGGGTCCACGGTGAACGCGGACTCCGGATCCCAGACCAGGGGGACCCCGGAGAAGCCGTCGTAGTAGCCGCCGTCGCCGTCGCGCACGACCCACCGGGCGGCGGGCCTGGCGAGCAGGGAGCGCAGCGCGTGGGTGATGCGGCTGGTCGAGGGGGTGACCAGCTGCAGGTGGCGGCCCCCGCGGCCGTACGCGGCCGTGGCGTCGACGAGCCAGCCGCTCAAGGGGACCAGCGGGCGGTCCTGGACGACCACGAAGGCCTTCTCGGTCAGAGTGGTGACCGCGGGGTGGTCCGTGGCGCCGGTGAGGTGGCCGTCGTCCCTGGCCATGCGGGACTCGGGAACCCACACCGCGCCGCCGTGCCGGTCGACCAGGTTCCGCGCGAAGCGGTGGACCATCGCAGCGGTGTCGGCGTCGGCGAGCTCGGCGCCGCGGGCCTCCACCCAGTAGGGCTGGGCGGGCAGGTCGTCGCCGACGCCCTCGGTGAGCAGCCGGTCGGCCTCGGCGGAAAGCGCGAGCTTCTGGGCGGCCTGCATGGCGGCCACGAGCCTGCCGGAGCCGTCGCGCAGTTCGATCACCGCGCCCTCGGAGACCGAGCGCACACGCAGGTCCGGGCCGGCCTCGACCAGCGCGTCGATGAGGCTGCGCCGGGCGGGGGCCTCGGCCAGCAGTGCGACCACGTCGTGGCTCACGAGGACTCCTTCGGGGGTGTCGCGGGCGGGGAAACCCTACCGAACCGGGAACGGAGGGCACGGCGTGTCCGATCCCGGGAACGGGGGGAACGACGTACCCGGCCGTGGCCGGATCCGGCCACGGACTCCGTTCCCGCCAGGACGCTCCCCGTGGTCCCGCTCCCCGCCGTCCACAGGCGCGGATCGTGCCTGTTTCTCCGTCGGGGGCCACTTGTATGATGCAGATCCTCCCTATTAGCGGGATCGAGTCCGTTGTCCGGTCGCGGGCCCCCTTCCGAACCACGGGCACTCCGCGTGCATCCTCCCCAACGGGAGGCGACAGCCTCGCGAGGACCCCCGGAAAGCAGGTGAACAGTTGTCACGTTGGGAAATCGGTAGCAACACCCTGACCGCCCTGTCCCAGAACACCGGAACCACTGGTGACGAGCTGACCAGCCTCATCCAGCAGCTCGTCCAGGCGGCGGAACCCCTGGCCGGCAAGTTCGACGGCGCGGGCAAGGCCGCCTTCGACTCCTTCAAGGCGAGGGCCGACGGCATCACCGCCGACCTGCGCGCCGGCCTCGGCTCCATCCAGGAAGGCCAGACGGGCATGAACAGCGCCTTCAGCACCGGCGCCGAGACCATGGCCGACGAAGCCAACCAGAAGATGGGCTCGGCCAACTTCGACGCCGCCAAGTTCCGCTGATCCCCCGGAAGGAGCACCCGTGAGCAACAACGCCTACGACGTCGGCGCCTCCCAGGAGGCCCAGGGCAACATCAACACGATCATGAACCGCCTCGAAACGCTGATCGGCGAGCACGACACGGACGTCAACCAGGCCATGGCCGAGTTCGAGGCCACCGGTGTCTCCGAGGAGTACAGCTCCAAGGAGCTCAAGTGGCACAACGCCGGTAACGAGGTCCGCGAGATCATCCGGCTCGTGCGCGAGACGCTGGAGACCAACGACTCCACCGCACAGGAGGCCCTGAGCCGCGCCAACGCCGCGGTCCAGAACATCTGACCGGTCCCGGGCGGGACGACGACACCACGAGAGGCAGCGAGGAGCACGGTTGGCACGCGACTACGACAGTCAGCTGCTGGAGTCCGTCGCCGTGCGCCGGCAGCGCCTGCGCGAGGCGGTGCTCTTCGGCGGCCAGCGCACCAGGCGCCGCCTGGACGAGAACTTCGGCAAGGTGGCGATCAGCGCCTGCCTCGCCGCGGTCATCTGCGGCGGTACCGTCGGCTGGTCCTTCGTCAGCAACCAGCTCAGCACCCAGCGGGTCGAGCAGGAGCAGGCGTCGTCCGGTCCGGCGAGCAACGCCGTCCCGCCCATCCCCGGCGACTGGGTCGGCTCCCAGGTCACGTTCGAGGACCTGCGCGGGGAGCTGGACGCGGCCGGGGTCCCCGACAGCCTGTACGTGCTGCCCGGGCAGACCCGTCCCGAACCCGGGACCATCGACAGCTACTACCTGCTCACCCAGGACGCCGAGGGCTACCTGTCCGCGGCCGTCATCGACTTCGACCAGGGCCGCCCCGGCACGGAGTTCACCACCGAGGACCAGGCGGCCCGCTGGCTCTACCAGGAGCTGGCCACCACCGAGCCCGAACCGGTCGTCCTCACCCAGGCGGAGGAGAGGGAGACCGCCGAGGCCGTGGCGGAGATGGACACCGAGGTGCGCGAGAACCTGGAGCAGCGCAGCGGCGGCTCCTACCTGCACAGCCTGGAGGTCGGCGACGTCGTGGACGCCTTCGGCCAGGAGAGCGGCCGCTACCTGTTCCCCGACGGCACCCCCTTCGAAGAGCGCGGCCTGCCCGACTACGCCCGCACCGGCCCCGACGGCGAGGACCTCTACCACCGCTACCGTGTCATCCACCCCTTCCAGGTGAGTGCCACCAGCGCTCCCTCGCACGAGGACCACCCGGGCGGAGGCATCCGCTTCACCCTCGACACGGCCGGTTTCAGCGAGGTCCCCCCGGCCCCGACCGTCCGCTGGCTGATCGGCCACGGCTACCTGGAGCGCATCGCGGTGAACGACGTGCCCGGCTAGGAAGTGCGACCGATGTGGTCCGGGAGCGAGGGGTCCGGACCCGACAACGGTGGGCACCCGCCACCGGAAGACGCAGCAGTGAGGATGGGAAGGCAATGACCGCTTGGAGCCGGGTGACGCTCGTCGGTGAGGAGCGCAGGGTCGACGCGGTCCTGCCCGCGAGCGAACCCGTGGGCGCTCTCATGCCGGAGGTGCTCGACCTCCTCGGGGACCAGGTGGAGAACCCGGCCAGACTGCGGCACCTGGTGACCGCCTCCGGGATCGTCCTGGAAGGCGACACGACCCTCGCGGACCGGCAGGTCGCCGACGGCGCCGTGCTGCGGCTGGTCCGGGCGGAGGACCCGGTGCCCGCACCGGTGGTGCACGAGGTCCCCGAAGCGGTTTCCATGGCCCTGGACGACCACCAGGGGCGCTGGTCACCGGACGCGGCCAGGTGGACCGCCACGGTGTCGCTGGTCGCCCTCACCCTGGGCGCGGGCTGGATCGTGCAGGAGTACTTCTCCGGCACCGGCGGCCTCGCCGGGCTGGCCGTGGTCGCCGCCGTGCTGGTGGCGACGGGCGCGGTGATCGGACCGGCCTGGCGGGAGCCCCTGGGCACGGCGCTGGCGATCAGCGGCACCGCGGTCGGCGGGCTGGCGCTGTGGCTGGCCTGCGACCACCTCGGCTGGCCCGAGTGGGTCCGCTGGGGCGGCGGCGCCGCCCTGGTCGCCGGCCTGATCCTGCTGCTCGGACTCACCTCGGACCTGGGCCGGGGCGGACTGACCGGCGGCGGTGTCGGGCTCGCCCTGGCCGCGGTGTGGACGGTGGGCGCGGCACTGGGCCTGCCCACGTACCAGGTCGCCGTCATCATGGCGGTGGCCTGCGTGATCCTGCTGAGCCTGCTGTTGCGGCTGGCGCTGATGTTCTCGGGACTGGCGGTCCTGGACGACCGGCGCAGCTCCGGAGAGGCGGTGGCCCGGGGCGACGTGCTCACCTCGGTGGCGGGAGCCCACCGGAGCCTGGTGATCGCCACGGTCGCGGTCGCGGTCGCCGCGGCCACCGCGGGGATCGGCCTGGCCACCCACTTCGACTGGTGGACGGCGGGACTGTCGGTGGTGCTGGCGCTCGTGGTGGCCAGCCGGGCCCGGCTGTTCCCGCTGATCGCGCAGAAGTCGGTGCTCGTCGCCGCGAGCCTGGTGGTGCTGGTGGCCTTCCTGCTCTCCTGGGCCAACGCCGTGGCGTGGGGCGTGTGGCCCGCGCTGGGGATCACGGTCGCGGTCGCCGCCATCCCGGCGGTGGTGCTGTCCATCGAGCAGCCCGAACACGTGCGTGCGCGGCTGCGCGGTGTCACCAGCAGGTTCGAGGCGATCGCCGTCGTCGTGCTCGTGCCCCTGGCGATCGGTGCGTTCGGTACCTTCCAGCGGCTCCTCACGACCTTCTGAGCGGGGGACGATGAACACTTCCCAGACCGGAGCCGCGTCCGCGGCCGCGCCGGCCTCCGCGAGCCCGGCCGGATCCCGGCCGGTCCCCGGAGACCGCTGGGTGCGCCGGGCCGGGCGCGCCGTCCTGCGGCCGTTTCGCCCTGTGGACGAGGTGGCCGACGCCATCGCGCTGGGAACGCGGTTGCAGCGCCCCACCTCGACCGGCCGGCGGATCGTCGTGGACGACCTGGGCTCGGGCGCCGACGCCGCGGTGGTGACCGCCCTGGTCGCCCGTTCCCTGGCCCACTTCCGCCACGACCGGGTGCTGGCCGTGGACGCCACCGCCCGGGGCCCGGCGCTGGCCGAGCGGCTCGGCGCCGACGGGGCCGGCGACCTGGACGGGGTCGACTCCGCCTCCTTCGACTCGGTGCGCGACAGCCTGGGCGAGGTCACCGCGCGCCTGTGGACGGTGCGGGCCGCCCCCGACGGCGCGGGAGCCTACATGTCCGGTCTGCTGCCGATCTCCCGCTTCTTCGGGGTGACCCTGGTGGCGGGGGAGTCGGGAGGGTCCTTCGTGGAGGCCGTCGGCTCGGGGGCGCACGCCCGGGTGCGGGTGGTCCGCGCGACACGGGACGCCGCCCTGAGGGTCGGCCGGGAGTTGGACGCACTGGTGCGAAGCGGCCGACAGGAGGAGATGGAGCGGACCGTGGTGGTCCTCTTCGAGGAGCGGCGGCGCGAGGACCCCGGGCTGGACGTGGCGCGTACCGCCCGCGTCATCTCCGAGAGCGGTGCGGGCGTGATCGTCCTGCCGTACGACCGGCACCTGGCGCAGGGGACGTCCGTGTACCCGCGGCTGATCGGCGAGGCCACCCACCGGACCGTTCAGCTGGTGGCCGCCGAGGCCCTGGACCGGGCCGTCGGCGGTGCCGGGTTCGGGCGGGCACGCGCGGAAGGAGGGGAGTAGGCCATGGACCAGCACCAGCGACCCGATCCGGAGGAGGGTTCCCCCCGGGAGGCGGAGCAGCCGGACCACGGGACTCCTCCCGGCGGCCGGCCGGGGAGCCCGGACCAGCACGCATCCGGGCAGGACCCCGCCCAGGGCGCGCCCCAGAGGGACGGCGGGGAACAGCAGGGCCGGACGGGTGCCGGACAGCCCACACCGCCCGGTGGACGAAGCGCCCCGCAGTGGGGCACCGCCGCGCCCGGCGGTCCGCGGCCCGCCGCCGGCCAGGACGTCCCGCGGCGGGGGGCTCCGCCCGGGCCACCGGGCGGACAGGGCCACGGGCGGGGCGTGCCGTCCGGTGGCCGGCGACCCCTCCAGCAGCCGGAGGCGGGTACACCGCCCCAGCCCGGCCCGCAGGGGTACGCGGGTCCCAGCGGGCCCCAGGCTCCCGGGACCGGCGCGTGGTTTCCCGAGGAGCAGGCGCACGGCCAGGGCACTCCGCCCGGCGGGATGCCGGGCGGGGCGCAGCCGGCGCCGCTGCGGAGCCCGCTCCCCCCGGCTCCCTACGCCGTCGAGCCGCCCGGGCCGCACGAGCCCACCGGCCCGAACCAGGCGCCGTGGTCGGGCCACTCGGGGCCGCAGCGGCCCCCGGCGGCACCCGGGGGCGCGACACCTCCGCGTGCCTTCGCCCAGGACTCGGTGGCCGAGGCCTTCCTGGCTGGGACACCCATGCCCGCGCCACCGTCCCAGCGGCCCCCGGCGCCTCCCATGGCCCCGCAGCGTCCCCAGCAGTACGGGCCGCCGTCAGGTCCGCAGCAGCCACATCAATCGCAGCCGTACCAGCAGCCGCTGTCGGGTCCGCAGCAGCCACACCAACAGCCACAGCAGTCGCACCGGCCGCTGTCGGGTCCGCAGCAGCCACATCAAGAGCAGCAACCCCAGCAGCCACACCGGCCGCTGTCGGGTCCGCAGCAGCCATATCAGCCTCAACCGCACCAGCAACACGGGGTGCCGTCAGGCCTGCAGCAGCCCCACGGGACTCAACCGCGTCAGCCGCTGTCGGGTCCGCAGCCCCCGACCCAGCAGCCGTGGCGGGGGCCGGACGCCGACGTGCCCTCGCACCAGGGCGCGGCGGCCGCTCCGCCCTCCCCTCCGGCGGCTCCGCCCGCGCGGCCTCCGGAGCCTCCGGCCCAGGAGCCGGCGCGCGGCCGGGAGCCCTCCCCCGCGCCGGAACGCGAGAAGGAGGTCCCGCCCGCCCGCGCGTGGTTCGGGAAGTCATCGCGCTCCGACGCGTCACGTTCCCGGAGGGCCTCCAAGCAGAGCCGTGGGCCCCGGGAGGTCGGCCCGCCGCGTCCCGCCGATCCGCCGACCGTCAGCCCGTGGGGTGAGGAGGACTCACCCGACCCCGACGCGGAGGAGACGGACGTCTTCCTGGTCCTCAGCGCCGACCGGCGAGCCCGGAAGGAGAGGGAGGAGAGGGAGCAGCGGGAGAGCCCGGAGGGCGGGGACTCCCCGGCGTCCCGGGACTCCTCCCCGCCCGCCCCCGAGGCGGGGGAGGCGGGCGCCGGAGCGGCGGCACTTCCCGCGTCCCCGGAGGCCGTGCCCTCCACCGCCGTCTCCGAGGACGGCGCGGAGTCGGGGCCGCACGGTTTCCAGGGCGCTCCGGACGCGCACCGGACGGACACGCAGCGCCCGGAACAGGTCCGGGGCACGCTCCGGGGAGGACCATCCGGCCCTTCGGACGCCTCCGTGCAGCCGGATCCCGTGCAGCCGGATCCCGTGCAGCCGGAGCCCGCGCAGCCGGGGGTCCCGGGGATCGAGTCCTGGATCGAGGTGGTGAGCGACGGGCACACCCCCGTTCCGGGCGGGTACGAGCAGCGGATCGCCGCCGTGAAGAGGATCCCGGCCTCTCCCTGGCGGCGCGCCGTCTTCGCCGCCACCGGAGGACGGCTCAACCTCGGCTGAGCCCGTGGCCGGGGCCACGGCCGCCGACCGGTGCCCCGGGGAGCGGACCGCACGGTCCCCGCTTCGGCGCCGCCCGTGGCACGGCTCCGGACCGCCGGCCTTCCGCGTGGGTCCGGCGGCCCGTGCTCGCGTGCCGCTCCCCGAATCCCCCGCCCCGATGACGGACATCGGACGCTTCAGAACCCTCGGATAGGAACAGCCGGATCCGGGACCGGAAGCACCCTTCGAGAAAGATGTGACCACTGGGGAAAAAGAGCTCGGAGAGAACCCTGACGGGAGCGCGAGTGCGCCGGGCGATGTGCCCACGGATACGGGGAGACCGGCAGCGCGTTCGCCGGTTAGGTCCGGGGAGCGCGTGCCCCTCACGCGCTCGGTACTGACGCGGTCTGATTCGCCCCCGCGCTCGGCCGGGAAACGGATATCCGAATCCTCTCTGACCAGGGCTCCGTAGTGGTGGGAGCCGTGGTTCCCACGGCTCCCACGCGTACCTGAGGTCCGGATTCCGCACGGATTCTTCGGGGCACTCCCGCGGAGGGTGAGTTCACGATCACCCCGAAGAATCGCCTTTGGGTAGTAAGACCGTAACTCTCTGTGTCCACAAGGGGCACGCAAAACCATACAGACTTGGCTAGGCTGTGCCCCGGTCATGGACATGGCCCAGAGACAACAGGGAAGGGGGCGGTGTGAGTGGACCGCTGCGCGTTGTTCGTTGACGCGGGATACCTTCTCGCGGACGGCGCGATGGCCGTGCACGGAACCCGCAACCGGGACTCCGTCTCCTGGGATTACACCGGTCTCGTCCAGTTCCTCAACGAGGTTGCGCGGGACCGCACCGGCCTGCCGCTCCTGCGCTGCTACTGGTACGAAGCCGTCGCCGACGACCGGCGGTCCCAGGAACAGGACGGCATCGCCGACATCCCCGGCGTCAAGTTCCGCGGCGCGCGGATAAGGCCGGGCCGCCGCGAGGGCATGGAGAGCTACGTCCAGCGCGACCTCACCACGCTGGCCCGCACCGGCGTCCTGTGTGACGCCGTCCTGGTCAGCGGTGACGAGGACATGGCCTCCGTCGTCGCGGACGTACAGGACATGGGTGTGCGCGTCACCGTCGTGCACATCTCCGTGGAGGGGAACTGGACCATCTCCCGCGCCCTGCGCCGGGAGTGCGACGACCTCATCGAGATCGGCGCGGGACACCTGCGCCCGCACGTCAACCTCCTCTCCAGCGGCGGCTCCGCCCAGGAGACGGCGGCCAAGACCACCACGCCGTTCGCCAACGGCCGCGCCCGCTCGGCGCCCGAGACACCGAGGCAGCCCGTCGCGGCCCAGCCCGGCGGGAACCGGGTCGAGCCGGCCGCCTCCTCGGACGCGGGCCTGGAGGCGATGTTCGCCGGGACCGGCGGGCAGCCCGTCCCCCAGGGCAACGCCATGGACCAGTTGCGCGCCATGCGCCGGAGCCTGGCCCAGCAGCAGCGCGGAGGCGACCACCTGGCCGGATCCGGCGCGGACGGCCAGCAGCACGGGGCCATCGACGCCAACGGGTTCCCCTCCGGAGGGCAGCCCCCGCCGAACGTGGGGGGCAACGGCGCCTATCCCGGTGCCCCGATGACCGGGGGCCACCCGGCTCCGAACGGCCAGGGGGGATATCCCCCCACCGGGAGCCACCCGTCGATGCGCGGCGCCGACCAGTCGGGCTACGGGCTGCCGGCGAGACCGGGACCCGGCCAGGGACAGCACATGACGGGGCCGCAACAGGCCTTCAACGGCGGGACCGGCTCTCAGCAGTCCTTCGCGCACGAGACCGGGGCGCAGCGCTCGTTCGCCCAGGACGGGCAGCACGGACAGCCGGGGCACACACCACCGCAGAGAAACGGACCACCACAGGACCCCAGGTTCGGTGCCGGGGACAATCCCGGCTTCGGGGGTGCGTCCGACGCAAACCCTACCTATGGGACCAGTACGGAAACTGACACCGCCCACCGCGGTGGGGCGGTCTCCTCCTACGGAGGGCCGCCGCCTACTGGTCCCGAGCACGCCGACCGGTTCGACGCCGGCCACTACCAGGAACCGCGTCCCAGTCCTGGATATCCCCAGCAGACGCACTCCGGCGCGCATACCGTTGACGAAGCGGTGCATGTTGCGCACAAAGAAGGGAACGACTTCGCGGAGTCGATCGCTCGCGAGGCGCCCGCTCTGTGGGTCGAGGCCGTCCTCGCCCGCAGACCCAGGATGCCCTCCGACCTGGAGGCGCGTCTGCTTCAGGGCTCCTCGCTGCCGATCGACCACCTGTTGCGTGACGAGGTTCGGGACGGACTGCGCCAGGGGTTCTGGCAGGCACTGGAGCGCGCCAGACCCTGACCTTGAGCATGGGAGTGCGAGTAGGGGGATGGGGGCGATGCGGTTGACCCACGTGACGACGGCAGAACTCGACCGTTTGGAATTCCACGCCGTTCGGTCGGGTGAGCACGGACCGGTCGCCGCCCAACTCCTGGACCTGGCCAACCAGGTCGACGCCGGAAGCGAGATCTCCCGCGCGGAGCTGTTCGTGCGCGCGGGAGAACAGTGGGAGATCGCCCAGGAGTTTCGAGCGCGCCTGCGCCGCCTACCAGCGGGCGATCGACGACGGAGGGCCCACGGTGATCGACGCGCGCGCACTCAGCGCCGGGGCCCTGCTGCACCTGGACGAGTCCGAGCAGGCCTACGCGCACCTCAAGCGCCTGGAGGCGGAGGATCCCCCGGGCCTGCAGACCTACATCCACGTCGCCGAGGCGCTGTACGCCCACGACGACATGGAGGGGGCCGAGCGGTGGGCGACGGTCGGCGCGGGCCGCTTCCTCGGCCTGGCCTCCTCGCCCTACGTCCGCGACCTCCTGATGGAACTGCTGCGGATCCGTTTCCGCATCCGCGTCGACCTGGGGCTGGACGAGGACGCCCTGGACCGGCGGCTCGACGAGGGGTGACCGCCGCCCGAACCCCTCGGGTCGGCGGGGAAGCAGGCGGGTGAGCTTTCCGACGTCCACGGGGGGCGTGCGACACGCCCGGAGCCGGCCGCCGACGCGTGCCGTCCCCGCGCAGGGCCCTTGCAGGCGGCCTCCGGACGGGGTGCGCCGGGTTCCGCGAACGCACCCGAGCCGTGCCGCAGGCGGGTTCTCCGGGCCCGTGGAGGACGCCTCGGCGCGGGCGGCCCCGGCGACGTCCTAGGCTGTGTCGAGTCACCCCCGAACGTTGCCCCACGAGGCGTGATCCCTGCGGTGAGCGGGTGGAAACGGGCCCCGATACCACGCTCTGAGTGTGTGTCCGACAGTCGTCGAAGCATCTGAGAAATCAGTGACACGCCATCATCTTGCGGTGTTCCAACCCTCCATCCCCTAGATGTAGTATCTCTCCCGCTGGTGGTTCACCTCCTGGGGTGAGGCAAGAGGGAATCCGGTGCGAAACCGGGGCTGCCCCGCAGCGGTGAGTGGAGACGAGGCCGCCACAGGCGCCGGGAACCCCCGAGGACATCCCGGAGCGGTGACCTCCACAAGCCCGAAGACCTGCCACCGGTGCGCACGTGAGCGTGTGCCGACGACGGGGCTTCGAGGGTGAGCCGCCGCGATCCACCGGTCGACGACCGTACGCACCCAGTGCGCCGGTCCACCGGTGGGCGCCGTGCGCCTCGCATCTCGGTCCCCTCCCCGCCGGGACTCTTCTATTGAGGTTTTGGAGCCGCTGTATGACCCTTGACGTCGAAGCCGTGCCCGCATCCGTTCGGTCCGCACCGACCAACGACGGCAGTCCCCCCGCCGCCGTCGACCGGATCGAGCACGTCGTGGCCGAGGCCTGCGCGCGGCTCACCGGTGTTTCGGCGGAGAAGGTCCTCACCGAGGCCCGTCGCGGCTTCTACCCCGGGATGTCCGACGCCGAGATCGAGCTGGCCCTGGTCATGGCCGCCCGCAGCTTCGTCGAGGTGGACCCCGACTACTCTTACGTGGCCGCCCGCCTGCTGCTGGACAAGCTGCGCCGCGAGGCCCTCACCTTCATCAGCGGCTCCCCCGACGCCGCCGGCCAGTCCGAGATGGGCGAGCGCTACGCCTCCTACCTCGCCGCCTACGTCAGCCGCGGCATCGACCTCGGCCAGCTCGACCCGGCGCTGGCCGGGTTCGACCTGGACCGCCTGGGCGCCGCGCTGCGCCCCGAGCGCGACGAGCAGTTCACCTTCCTCGGCATCCAGACCCTCTACGACCGCTACTTCCTGCACAGCGACGAGGTCCGCTACGAGCTGCCGCAGGCGTTCTTCATGCGCGTGGCCATGGGCCTGGCCCTCAACGAGGACGACCGCGAGGCCCGCGCCATCGAGTTCTACGAGCTGCTGTCCTCGTTCGACTTCATGGCCTCCACGCCCACCCTGTTCAACTCGGGCACCGTGCGGGCGCAGCTGTCCTCCTGCTTCCTCACCACCGTCGGCGACGACCTGCAGGCCATCTTCCACGGCATCAGCAACAACGCGATGCTGTCCAAGTACTCCGGCGGCCTCGGCAACGACTGGACCCCGGTGCGCGGCCTGGGCTCGCACATCCGCGGGACCAACGGCAAGAGCCAGGGCGTCGTCCCGTTCCTGAAGATCGCCAACGACACCGCCGTCGCGGTCAACCAGGGTGGCAAGCGCAAGGGCGCCGTCTGCGCCTACCTGGAGACCTGGCACATCGACATCGAGGAGTTCCTCGACCTCCGCAAGAACACCGGTGACGAGCGCCGCCGCACCCACGACATGAACACCGCGAACTGGGTTCCGGACCTGTTCATGAAGCGCGTGGAGCAGGGCGGCACCTGGACCCTGTTCTCGCCGGACGAGGTCCCCGAGCTGCACGACAAGTACGGCACCGAGTTCGCCGAGGCCTACGTCCGCTACGAGGCCGAGGCCGAGGCCGGGCGGATCAAGGTCTCCAAGAAGATCCCGGCCGTCGACCTGTGGCGGCGCATGCTCACCATGCTGTTCGAGACCGGCCACCCGTGGATCGCCTTCAAGGACCCGGCCAACCTGCGCTCGCCGCAGCAGCACGCGGGCGTGGTGCACTCCTCCAACCTGTGCACCGAGATCACGCTGAACACCAGCGCCGACGAGGTCGCGGTCTGCAACCTGGGCTCGGTCAACCTGGCCCAGCACGTGGGCCCGGACGGCCTGGACGTCGAGCGCCTGCGCGGCACCGTCCGCACCGCCGTGCGCATGCTCGACAACGTCATCGACGTGAACTTCTACACGATCCCCGAGGCGCGCCGCGCGAACATGCGCCACCGCCCCGTGGGCCTGGGCCTGATGGGCTTCCAGGACGCCCTGTTCAAGCTGCGCACGCCCTTCGCCTCCGAGGGCGCGGTGACGTTCGCCGACGAGAGCATGGAGCTGATCAGCTACTACGCCATCGAGGCCTCCATGGAGCTGGCCTCCGAGCGCGGCTCCTACGAGAGCTTCGAGGGCTCGCTGTGGAGCCGGGGCGTGCTGCCGATCGACTCGCTGCGGCTGCTGGCCGAGGCGCGTGAGGGCGACCTGGACATGGACCGGGGCGAGACCCTGGACTGGGACTCGCTGCGCGAGCGCGTCAAGGCCACCGGCATGCGCAACTCCAACGTGATGGCGATCGCCCCGACCGCGACCATCGCCAACATCACCGGCGTGGGCCAGTCGATCGAGCCGGTCTACCGCAACCTGTACGTCAAGTCGAACATGTCCGGCGACTTCACCGTGGTCAACCCCTACCTGGTGCGCGACCTCAAGGCGCGCGGGCTGTGGGACGACGACATGGTCTCCGCGCTGAAGATGCACGACGGCAGCCTCGGCGCCGTCGACCGTGTCCCGGACGACCTCAAGGCCCTGTACGCCACCGCGTTCGAGATCGACCCGGAGTGGCTGGTGGACGCCGGCTCGCGCCGTCAGAAGTGGATCGACCAGGCCCAGTCGCTGAACCTGTACATGGCGGCGCCCAGCGGCAGGAAGCTCGACTCCCTGTACCGCCGTGCGTGGCGTTCCGGCCTCAAGACCACCTACTACCTGCGTTCGCAGAGCGCCACGCACGTGGAGAAGAGCACGCTCAAGGGCACCGACGGCCGCCTCAACGCGGTCGCCGCCACCCCGGGGGCCGGCCCCTCCGCCTCGCCCGCGCCGTCCCCGAGCCCGAGCCCGGCACCGGCCCCCTCCCCGAACCCGGCGCCCGGCACCGGCGGCGCGAGCGCCGCGGAGGAGGACGAGTTCGAGGTCGTCGACGGCCAGGCCTGCTCGATCGACGACCCCGAGTGCGAGGCCTGCCAGTAACCCCGCCGCTCCGGCGGCCGGGCGCCCCTCCCGGGCGAACGGCCGCCGGCGGCCGGGCGGGTCCGGTTCCGGACCGCCCCTCGCCCCTTCCGGGCGACGGCCCACGGGCCGCGGAGCCTCCTCCGCGGCCCCGCCCCAGAAACGACGTGCCCGGCACGGCCGGAGAACGGAAGAAACCCCAGGATGACCGCAGTTTCCGAGAACAGCGCGAGCACCACCAGCGGCCTCGGTGAGATCGAACGCGACGCCGAGCGCGTCAACGTCGACGACAAGGCGATGATCAACGCGCGCGCCGACGTCAACCAGCTGCTCCCGCTCAAGTACACGTGGGCGTGGGACAAGTACCTCGCGGGCTGCAACAACCACTGGATGCCCACCGAGGTCGCCATGCAGGCCGACATCGCGCTGTGGAAGTCCCAGGACGGGCTGACCGAGGACGAGCGCCTGATGCTCAAGCGCAACCTCGGCTTCTTCGCCACCGCCGAGTCGCTGGTGGCCAACAACATCGTGCTGGCCGTGTACCGCCAGCTCACCAACCCCGAGTGCCGCCAGTACCTGCTGCGCCAGGCCTTCGAGGAGGCGGTGCACACCCACACCTTCCAGTACATCTGCGAGAGCCTCGGCCTGGACGAGGGCGAGCTGTTCAACATGTACCGGGAGGTCCCGTCGATCACGGCCAAGGACGCCTGGGCGCTCAAGTACACCCAGAACCTGGAGGACCCGGAGTTCCGCACGGGGACCCCGGAGGCCGACCAGGCGTTCCTGCGCGACCTGGTGGCCTTCTACGTGATCTTCGAGGGCATGTGGTTCTACACCGGCTTCGCGCAGATCCTGTCGCTGGGCCGGCGCAACAAGATGGTCGGCATCGCCGAGCAGTACCAGTACATCCTGCGCGACGAGTCGATCCACCTGAACTTCGGCATCGACGTGATCAACCAGATCAAGATCGAGAACCCGCACCTGTGGGGCGAGGAGTTCCAGGCCGAGGTCAGGGGGATGCTCGCCGAGGCCTGCGAGCTGGAGGTGGCCTACGGCCGCGAGACCATGCCGCGCGGCGTGCTCGGCCTCAACTCGGAGCTGTGCGAGAGGTACATGCACTTCATCACCGACCGCCGCGCCGAGCAGATCGGCCTGGCGCCCATCTTCGGTGAGACGGAGAACCCGTTCCCGTGGATGAGCGAGATGATGGACCTCCAGAAGGAGAAGAACTTCTTCGAGACCCGTGTGATCGAGTACCAGACCGGTGGCGGCCTGGACTGGGACTGATCCACCGGACGGGGTCGCCCGCTTCGGCGGAGCGGGCGACCCGCTCCGCCCGGCGGAGGGCTCCCCAGGGGGAGCGGTCCTCCCGCGGACGGCCCGGGTCGAGGTGCGCGACCCGGGCCGTCGGCCTTTCTCAGCTCTGGCCCGACCAGGTCATCCTGACGTTGAAGGTGGCCTCCGCGCCTCCCTTGACGACCACGGCCCCGGATTCGGCGGTCACGCTCACCCCGAATTCGACCTCCGTCTCCGAGGGGGCGCGGGAGGATTCGGACAGTTCTCGCAACTGGCCGGAAACGGCCTCGGCGACCTTGCGGATGCGGAGCAGGACCGAGTCGAGCCTTCTGTCGCCGGTGGTGTCCTCGGACCTCTTGGAGACGTTGGAGGCGCCCTCCCGTCGGGCCGGGACGGATTCGATACTGACCACGGTGCCGTCATCGGTGACGAAGTCGATCACTTTGTTCACGTTGACCTCAGGGGTTCTTGTAGGGGGACTTGCCATTCCTGTGGAGGGATTCGGAAAGTAAAATACTGAGAGATGTCCGGAAAAGAGGAGATTCCGCTGCCGTCCGCGCGGAGGAAACGGTGGGACGAACCAGTGATGACCGGGCGAGACGACGCACGTGCCACCTGGCGGGACGGAAGCGACGGCGTCGGATGGCGTAAGTCGTCGAGGTCCGGGGCACAACCCGACTGTTGCGAGGCCTCCCTGGGCGAACCAGGTGCGGTTCTTTTCCGGGACTCCCACCACCCCGACGGACACGTCCTGCGGTTCCGTGCCCGCGAGTGGCTGTCGCTGCTCTCGTCCCTGCCCTGAACACCGCGTCGAACGGTCCGGGATCCCGGATTCCACGTTTCAGCTACCGACCGGGATGATGTCGGTGTCCAGCCGGACGAAGTCCGCCATCGTGGTCACGAAGCGGTGCTCGGGGCCGAACCGGGCGGCGTACAGGTCGCGCAGGGCCTCCCACTCCTCCCGGACGTCCTCTCCCAGTGCCCGCCGGCTGACCAGCAGGTTGCGCCGGGCGGTGGTCAGGAAGATGTGGTGCTCGCCCAGGACCTCCAGGCACAGCTCCACACTCGCCGCGTCCTGGGCCCGGGCCTCCTTGAGCCGCCCCAGCGAGAACAGGTCGTTGCCCAGGTTGACCTCGACCGCGGCGAGGGTGATCCGCGCGTCAGGGAAGAGGCGGCGGATCTCCGACAGGGCGGAGCGGTCGAGCTCGTGGGCCCGCTCGTAGTCCCCCACCACCCGGAGCACGATGGCCGCGTTGGCCCGGGACGCCCAGGGGAAGAGGTGGCGGTCGGGGAACTTGTCCTCCATGTGCGTCAGGAGGTCCTCGGCCAGCTCCCGGGCCTCCTCCCCCCGGTTGTTGAAGGCCAGGTTCACCATGTGGATGCTGTTGACGTGCAGCGTCGGCTTGGCATGCGCCCCGTAGCGCGCGCTGTTGACCTCGCACACCTGCTGTGACAGCTCCAGGGCCGTCTCGTGGTTGCCGAGCCTGCGGTTGATCACGGAGAGGAAGACCGGGATCTCCTCGGTGTGGGTGCTGGCGTCCGCCTCGGTGGCCTCGAAGCGCCTCTGACAGTCCTCCAGTGTCTCCCCGGCATCTTGCAGGTGGCCCAGGGCCATGAGGCTCAGGCCGATGGACAGCCGGGTGCGCAGGGTCGGGATGCCGTTCGCCCCGAACAGGTACTTGCGCTGTTCGAGGGTGCGGCGGTCCATGTCCAGCGCGTCCTGGAACCGGCCCAGGCGGCGCAGGCAGTCCCCGATGTCGTGCGCGATGACCAGGGTCTTCTCGTCCTCCTCGGTGAACCGGTTGGTCCTGACCCGGTGGATCTCCTCGAACATGTCCAGGGCCTGGCCGTAGTGGCCGAGATTGCTGAGCGCGATGGCCCGCGCCCGGTTGGCGTCCAGGGCCTCCTCGCTCTCCGGGCCGTCCAGTTCCACCTGCTCCGCGTACATCCGCTCCGCCTCGGCGAGGGCGACGTCGCTGTCGCCCCGGAGCCGGAGGATCCTGGTGCGGATGAGCTGGATCTGGAAGCGCTGGGCGGTGTCGTCGTACCAGGCCTCGATGGCCCGGTCCGCCAGTTCCAGCGCGGCGTTCTCGTTCTTGGTCTCCACCAGGTACGTGATCACGTTGTGGACCAGTCCGCGGACCTGCGGGTCGTGGCTGCGCCAGGCCTCGGAGGCGGCCACGTGGCTGAACAGCAGCTGGTACTCGGGCCAGTTCTGCGGGAGCTCGGGGCCGAGCGGGTCGCTCTGCGCCAGCAGCCGGTGGACCAGGTCCCGGTAGCGCACACGGGCCTCGTCGCCCAGCGTGCTCTGGACGACGGTCTGGAAGGTGACGTGCATCTGGAAGGTGTGGTTGGTCCGGTCGAGCTCGGCGAGGCTGTGCCTGCTCACGTACCGCAGCACCTTCGACAGGGCCATCTCGTTGCCCAGGATCTGCGCCAGCTCGGGGTTGGCGCTCAGTCCCCGGGCCCGGTGGAACAGGGTACGCGCCAGCGGCCGGGGGCCGAAGAACGCGCACAGCTGGACGAACTCGCGGACCATCCTCTTGAGGGCGCGGTCCCCTCCTCCCGTGCCGCGCCGCAGGTCGTCGAGCTGCATGTTCCAGGCGGCGGCCAGCGGCAGGGGGTACAGGTCCTCCGGCTCCACGTGCGAGACGAGCTCGTCGAACTTGTCCTCGAGCATGTGGAGGAAGTCCCCGACGTCCATCAGGGAGTCGCGCAGGTAGGCGCCGACCTGGGCCAGGGCCAGGGGGAGGTGTTCCAGCCGCTCGGCTATGCGCAGGGCGTCCGTGTCGTCCTCCAGCCCCTGGGGGCAGACCTTGCGGAGCAGGGCGACGCTCTCCTCCGGCGTCAGGCTGGGCACGACCGATCCCTCGCTGCGTCCGCTGGGGATCCAGCTCTGGTCGCGGGAGGTGATGACGACGTCGCCGGGACCGTTCGAGGGAAGGCCCGCCTCGTCCAGCCGGTCCAGGTCGGGTACGTCGTCGAAGACGAGGAGCCAGTGCCCCACCTCGGGATCGCTCTCCAGTACGTCCCGGACGTGCTGGGCGGTCTTCTCCAGGTTGCCGCTCTCCTCGACGAGGCCCAGGTGCCGGGCCAGGCGCAGGTAGGACTGGTGGACGTCGGCGGAGCTGTTGGCTGGGATCCACCAGACCAGGTCGTAGTCGTCCCTGTACCGGTGCGCGTACTCGGTGGCGATCTGGGTCTTGCCGATGCCGCCTCCGCCGGACAGCAGGTAGACGCCGCCCGAGGCCTCCGTGAGCAGGTCGTGGACGCGGGTGAGGATCTCCTCGCGGCCGGTGAAGTTCAGGTTGTGCGGAGGGACGCCGCGGAGCTTGGCCAGGTTCCTGCCCCGAGCCTGCCTCCTCCCGGGACGGAGGGCGGTGGGCTCCGAAGGGGTGGGCTCGGAGATCTGGGAGTCGGTCACGGTCGAGCTCGGTTCCTCTCGGGGGGCGGTTGGCGTCGGTCGGTGAGCGGCGGTACCGGGGGAGGCGTCGGCGCCCCGGGGAGCTGTGGTGTCCTGGCCGGGCGTCCCGTCCAGGGCGGCGCGCATGTGCTCGGCGAAACGCCGGTACTCTCCGGGCATCTCGGACAGCGCGGGGAGCATGGCCCTGGCCAGGTCCTCCTCACCGTCGAGTGAGGGGACCAGCGGCGCTCCGGTCTCGATCCGGGAGAGCCACTGGTAGATCAGGGCGGAGTCCTTGAACTCGATGCCGAGCGAGTAGTAGACCGACCGCATCACGCTGAGGTCGCCGAAGCGGCCGAGGAGGTCCCGTCGCACGCCGGGCAGGAAGTCCAGGGCGGTGCCGGCGGGGTCGTCCAGGTCGCCCAGCGGGAGGGTCGGGTCCATCAGCTCACCGCCGAACACCTCGGCGATCTCGGTGACGGCGGCGCGCTCGTCGCGGGGCGCGCGCGGGATGTTGCGCTGGATCAGTTCGGCCACCGGGAGGTTCACCGGCGCCTGGGCGAGGCGCACGGCGAGCTCGCGCGCCCCGCGTGAGGCGTGGGACAGGAAGCGCGACACCGGGTCGGGGTCCCAGGGAAGGGCGCTCGGCGGCCGGGCGCCGTCGGGCGGGAGGACGCACACGTCCGCCTCCCACGCGCTGCTCCGGCCGTGCACCGCCGCGTCCCACTCGGTGAGGGCGTTCGGGCCGGACTCCAGGACCGGCAGTACCGCCGCGTCCTGGGGGAGGACGGTGCCGGCGGTGTCGTCCTGGGTGCTCACGGGTGACCAGGAGGAGGGGGAGGCGGGGCTGGGGCCCGTCATGCGCATCGGCTGCGGGGCGAGTGGTCCCCGGAACCAGACGGAGCGGTCGAGGAGGTGGAGGAGGGCGGTCGGCACGCGGGCGGCGAGCGAGGCCAGTGACGCGCGCAGCCTCGGCCGGCGCCAGCCCCGGTCCTGGGTGTCGGTGACGATGACGGCCGCCGACGCGTCGTGCGGGGTGCCGGGGAGCGTGGGGCGGCCGGGATCGAAGCGGACGACGGATGATCCCGCGCGTTCGGCCTCCTCGACCAGTCGGCCGACGGTGTGCTGGTGCAGGGCCATCAGGGGCGAGGAGTCGACAAGCACGACCAGGCGGGACGGCCCGCCTGTCAGGTTGCTGAGAGCATGATGATACCTGTGCGACAAATCATCCATGATGTCGTTTTTGCCCTTAATGGACCATGGTTTGGTTCTGTGGGCCTGTTTCTGCTCTCCTGCAAGTTCTTCTCAGGCTAGGAAACCGACCAGACAGATACAGATCCTAGCGAAGGCGCTGAGTGGTCGCGGAAGCGACTTGCTGGAACCGGCTTCACTTTCCCGTGGGGAAATATCCGTGTCGGTGGAGACGAGGAGGCGGAAGGGGGTAGGTGACGGTCCGGAGTCACGAATGCGCGGTGCGTCGAGGAGCCCGTCCCGGCTTGCGGCGCTCCCTCCCATGGTCCCTCAGATCGCGGATTGATCAAGAGGAGACCGGGCTCTCGGGCCCTTCTGGGCCCCGGAGTACTTCCCGGAAGAGGGGATCCTCAAATAGGTCATGGATTAGAGCTATTTCTCGACTGTCCGAATTATCTCTTGCCCGATCGCGAAGATAGCGGGGCAGGCCGGAGATCCTCACGCGCGAGCCGGGCTCCCGGTTGAGGAGTTCGTCGGCGAGGCTGATCACCGCTTTTCTGGGACCCCTGATAATAGTGGGGATGCCGTGGTGTAACGCGGTGTCGTACACATGATGGACGTCTTTGTTGTCGGAGTCCGTCACGACCAAGGTGACGTCCTCGTTGGTGAGGGCGTGCGTCACCTCGCTCACCTCCTGCCGCCAGGTGCTGAGGGCGTTGCGGTCCTCCACCAGCGGGCTGGCCCGCTGCCTCCCCGAACGCAGGCGCCAGCGGCCGGGGGGAGTCCCCAGGTAACCCGATATCCGGACCCGCTCGCGGACGTGGTAGACGATCTCGTACATGGTGCAGAGCTGGGGCGGGAACTCCAGCAGGTCGCGGTGGGGAGTGGCCTGGCCCAGGTTCAGGTGCAGCAGGTCCTTCGGCAGCAGGAAGCGCAGCCGCAGCGACTCCTCCTCCGGAGTGACGAGCCTCTGCATGGTCGCCTCGCCCATGAGGTCGCCGATCTCGTCGCGGATCTCCGGCTCGCTGACCAGCTTCGTGCCCTGCGGCAGGAGGTCGTACCTCTCCTCCTTCATGTGGACGACGCTGTGCGAGAGCTTGTAGCCGCCCGTCACCGGCTCCAGCTCGAAGAGCACCACCGTGTCGGGCGGCTCCTCGCCGTGGTCGGGGAGCGCGGCGGGCGCGTCGGGCTCCCTGCTCCTGAGGAGCCTGCGGTCCCGGTCCCGGGTCAGCGCCTCCTCCCAGTCGCGCCCCGTCGGAGAGGCCTCCTGCCTGATCCACGACCACACCGTGGGCGGGAGCGGCCGCTGGTGCCTGATCCGCTGGTAGACGTGGTGCACCCAGGCCACCCGGGGCGGCGGCTCACCGAAGGGCGGGATCAGGTCCCACAGCGCGGTGAGGACCCGCCACGCCGTGGAGCCCGAACCGTGCCGCCTGAGCTGGCGCTGCTCGTGGGGACGCAGCAGCTCGTCCGGTGGAACGTCCTCCAGGGAGATCGAGTCCAGCAGGTCGTGCAGCCTGTCGTAGGTCTGCCTGCCGCACAGCGACTCGTCCGCCAGGCGCTGGACCGAGACGGTCTCACCGCCGTCCCGCACCCCCACGAGCTCCTCCACCGGCAGGATGAACGCGACGCCGGAGGGCCGGTCGGGGTCGTTCCACACGTAGTGGTGGTTCTTCTGCATGACGCCCGCCAGCTCGCCGGTCTCGGTGCGCACGGCGCAGCCGCTGAACCCGCCGGTGATCTGCACCCGCCGGGACCCGGGGGTCTCGACCTGGTGGGTGACCCCGGTGGGTCCGCCCGGGCCCCGGTAGACCAGTGAGGCCTGGAGGGAGCGCATGCCCTCCGGATAGCCGGTCGTGGACAGGGCCTGGTCCGGTGACAGGCTCGCGCAGTCCCTCAGCACGGGGAAGGTGGTGTCGGGCTGCCCCGCGCCGGGCAGCCGTAGTACGGCCAGGTCGCGGCTCTCCGGACCCGCGGACCACAACTGGGTGTCGACCCTGGCGCTCCACACCCGGTCGTCGAACGACTGGAGGCGCACGGTGGCCTCCGAGCCGGGGTGCTCCTCCTTGTCCCCGTCGCGGCCGAGTGCGGCGTTGACGACGTGCGCGCACGTGATCAGCAGACCGGGGGACAGGAGTACGGCTCCGCCCACGACGTCGTACTCGTCGAGCACTCGCATCTGCCACGGGGGCTCGTGTGGCTGTAGGCCACGGGAGATATGGGGGGTGGCCACGTTCGGGGGACCTCTTTCCGATCCGCTCTGTCCAGGACTCGTTCCCCCTCGGGTGGCGGGTGAACCAGGAGAAGCCCGACCGCTCCGCCGCTCCACGGAGTTTCCGGTGGTACCGGGACACGCGTCACGGAAGACGTCCGAAGGCCCGATCATGGGTTCCCCCGTATGTCCGATCCGACAAACACCGGCGCCGGGGCATGGCCTGGCGGACAATCGTGCCTGGTCAAGGACTCGGCGAGGTATCGAAGCGGTGTTGTTCCACGCAAGGCCGTTGTGACTCGTCGAACAAGGGGCAATGATCTCCCACAATGTTCACAACCAGCGCGTAAGGGACTCCGTCGCGCGCAAGGAAGGGAGGGGACGGTCTTGAGCGAATCCGTGGTCTGGTCCATCGCGACCTTCGGCGTGTACCTCGCCATCATGGTGGCCATCGGCCTCTGGGCCTACAAGCGCACCGTCTCGCAGTCGGACTTCGTGCTCGGAGGACGGCAGCTCAACAGCTGGGTGGCGGGTCTGAGCGCCAACGCCAGCGACTTCAGCGGGTGGCTGCTGCTCGGCCTGCCCGGTGCCATCTACGTCTCCGGCCTGGGGGAGGCCTGGATCGCCGTGGGCCTGGCCTGCGGCTTCGCCGGAAGCTGGGTGCTCCTCGCCCCCCGCCTGCGCGTGTACACCGAGCGCGTCACCGACGCCCGCTCCGGCGGGGACTCCGACTCCCTGACCCTCTCCTCCTTCCTGGAGAACCGCTTCAACGACCCCACCCGGCTGCTGCGCGGGGTCTCGGCGGTGCTGATCCTCGTCTTCTACTTCTTCTACGTGGCCTCGGGCCTGGTGGCCATGGCCGCCCTGTTCGACCAGGTCCTCGGCCTGAGCCCGGCGCCCGCCATCGCCATCGGCGTGGGCATCGTCGTGCTCTACACCGTGCTCGGCGGCTTCCTCGCCGTGTCCTACACCGACGTGATCCAGGCCGCGATGATGTGGATCGCCCTGCTGGTCGTCCCGGTCATGGCGGTCACCGCGCTCGGCGGCCTCGGCGGCCTGACCGAGGGCGTCTCCGAGAAGAGCACCGGCCTGCTCTCGGCCGTCGGCGGCACCGCCCTCGACCCCGAGGCCGGCCAGTGGGTGAGCACCGAGACCCTCGGCTGGGTCGTCATCGTCTCCGGACTGGCCTGGGGCCTCGGCTACTTCGGCCAGCCGCACATCCTCTCCCGCTACATGGGCATCCGCTCGGTCCAGGACATCCCCAAGGCCGGGATCGTCAGCGTCGCCTGGGCGGTCACCGCCATGTTCCTGGCCGTGGTGGTCGGCTTCATCGGCATCGCCTACTTCGACGCCCCGCTGGAGAACTCCGAGCAGGTCTTCCCGCTCCTGATCGAGGCCCTCACCCACCCGCTGGTCGCCGGCCTGCTGCTCGCCGCCATCCTCGCGGCCGTCATGAGCACCGCCGACTCCCAGCTGCTGGTCGCCGCGTCCGCGCTCACCGAGGACGGCTACAAGGCCTTCGCGGACCGCGACGCCAGCCCGAAGACGCTGCTGTGGATCAGCCGCGTCACCGTGATCGCCGTGGCCCTGGGCGCCGCGGCCATCGCCCTGTGGGGCAACCAGTCGGTGATGGACCTCGTCGGCTACGCCTGGGCCGGATTCGGCGCCGGCTTCGGCCCGATCCTGGTGCTCTCCGTGTTCTGGAAGCGCATGACCTGGTCCGGCGCCCTCGCGGGAATGATCGCGGGCGGTACCACCGCGATCGTGTGGGACATCCTCGACGCCGCGTACTTCGGCACCGGCCTGTACGCCATGGTCCCGGCCGTGATCCTCAGCGTCGCCGCGATCTTCGTCTTCAACGGCCTGGCCAGGGTCAGCCCGCAGATGGAGAGCGACTTCGACCGGGTCGAGGCCGAGCTCCGCGCGGCCAGGTCCGGCCCCGCCGAGGGCGAGGCCGCGAAGGTCTGACCGCTCCGCCGGCCGCACGGTCCGACGGCGCCGTCCGACCACGAGGACCGGAACACGCGTTCGGCCGCCGGCCCGGGACGGACCTCCCTCCCCGGGCTCCGCGCCCCGGGCCCGTACCGCACAGGCGGTGCGGGCCCGGGCCGCTCTGGCGCACCCGTCCCCGGAACGGTAGAACGGTGACATGTCGTCACTGACGGAACACCCCGCCGTGTGGGCGCGGACCGACGTCCCCGAGGGGCTCGGCCTCGGCACGCTCATCCCCGAACCCGACGGCTACCGGCTGGAGGCCGGGGAGACCGTCGTCGTGGGCGAGGAGCGCTTCCTGACCCGGTTCACCGTCCGCACCGACCTGGCGTGGACGACCCGGGGTGTACGCGCCGAGGTCCTGTCCGCCCAGGGGCTGGAGTCGGTCGTCCTCAGCGTCAGGGGCGGCCACTGGGCCGACGCAGACGGGGTCCCCCTCCCCGAGCTCGTGGGCTGCCTGGACGTGGACGTCGCCGCCACCCCGCTCACCAACACCCTCCCGATCCGCCGCCTCGGCCTGCGCCCGGGCGAGTACCGCGACATCGTGGTGGCCTGGATCGACATCCCCTCCCTGCGGGTGCGCCGGGTCAGGCAGCGCTACACCCGCCACCCGGCCGAGGACGGCCTGGAGCGCTACACCTACCGCGATCCGCTGCACGGCGAGTACCGGCTGTCGGTGGACGGCGACGGCGTGGTCGTCGACTACGAGCGCTTCGCCCGCCGCCTGCGTACGGACGCCTGAACCCTCGCGCCCCCTCCCCTTCCGCCCCTCCCGGGCTCGCCCCGTGCCGCGGGACAGGCGATAATCAACGGGTACGCGCACCACACCCACGGGGGACCGCAGTGACCGACACCGAGCTGAGCCAGGCCCGTCGCGACATCATCCGTGACCTCGCAGTACCCGCGCACTTCGACGCGGACGCCGAGATCGGACGGCGCGTGGCCTTCCTCGCCGACCGGCTGACCGCCACCGGATCCAGGGCGCTGGTCCTCGGTATCAGCGGCGGTGTGGACTCGCTCACCGCGGGCCGCCTGTGCCGCCTGGCCGTGGACCGTGCCCGGGAGAGCGGTCACGAGTGCGAGTACGTCGCCATGCGCCTGCCCTACGGCGAGCAGAAGGACGAGGAGGACGCGGCCCGCTCCGTGGCGTTCACGGCGCCGGAACGCTGCCTCACCGTGGACGTCGGACCCGCCACCGACGCCATGGCCGCCTCCCTCGACGACGCGGGGATGGCCTACGCCGACGACTCCTCCAGGGACTTCGTCCTCGGCAACGTCAAGGCCAGGCAGCGGATGATCGCCCAGTACGCGGTCTCGGGAGGCCTGCGCGGCCTGGTGGTCGGCACCGACCACGCGGCCGAGGCGGTCACCGGGTTCTTCACCAAGTACGGCGACGGCGGCGTGGACCTCGTGCCGCTGGCCGGCCTGACCAAGCGCCGGGTGCGCGCGGTCGCCGCAGCGCTCGGCGCCCCCGGCGACCTGGTGAACAAGGTGCCCACCGCCGACCTGGAGACGCTCACCCCGCAGAAGCCGGACGAGGAGGCGCTCGGCCTGACCTACGAGCAGATCGACGACTTCCTGGAGGGCCTGCCCGTGCCCGGGCACGTGGAGACCACCCTGGTCGACCGCTACCGCGCCACCGCCCACAAGCGCGCACTCCCCACCGCCCCCTGAGACCGTTCCGGACGCGCGTTCGTCCGGGTACCGTGTGGAAAACCTTCACGGGTTCCAGGGGCGCCGCCCCGCACGGGCCCCTCCTTCCGGACGGCCCGTCCGAGCAGGGCCTACACCGCCGCGCTCCTGTGCGCGGTGGTGCGGGCACCACCTTTTCCGGGTGGGCGCACCGCCGTTCCAAGAGGGGCGCCAGATCCATAGCGACCACCCCCCGGCCCGCCCTAGGGTCGTTGACGACGCGTCATCATCATCCGTTGAACCGACGCGGCCACGCCACCGGGCGCGTTCGAGAACGCGTCGCCACCCCCTGAACCCGGTCGACCGGGCCCCGGCGCCCCCCACCGTGCCAGGGCCCGTGCGCGGGAAGACCAAGGAGCGACCGATGACCGTGACCGTTGGGAAGGGACACGGAGGCACGTCGTCGGCGTATCCCTCCGGTACCGCCGTAGCGACGTTTCCCCGGAGCGGCCGGGCGCCGCGCCCCGGCGCGGGCAGGGACAGGTTCCTCGACGTCATCCGGCTGTTCGTCATGGCCCTGGTGGTCCTGCAGCACTGGTGGCTGCCGGTCCTGGTCCACGAGCAGGACACCCTCAGCGCGGGGAGCGTCCTGGCCATCGAGGGCGGTTTCGCTCTGACGTGGGTCGTTCAGGTCATGCCGCTGATCTTCTTCGTCGGCGGCGCGGCCAACCTCATCAGCTGGCGCGCGGCCTCCGGCCGGGGCGTGTCCGTACCGACCTGGTACGCCAGGCGGCTGCGCAGGCTCGCCTGGCCCGTGGTGCCGCTGGCGGCCGTGTGGATCGTCGGCTCACACCTGCTGGTCCTGGGCGGGGCCCCGGCCCAGGCCGTGCTCGTGGGCGCGGAGGCCGCGGGCATGGTGCTGTGGTTCCTGGCCGTGTACGTGCTGGTGGTCGTGGCGACCCCGGTGCTGGTGGGCGCCCAGGAGCGGTTCGGCTGGTGGGTCCCGGCCGCTCTCCTGGCCGCCGCCGCGGCCGTGGACCTGGTCCGGTTCGGAACCGGTACGGACTGGGCCGGCTACCTGAACGTGGCGTTCGTGTGGCTGGGCGTGCACCAGTTGGGGCTTCGCTACGCGACGGGGGCGATCCGACTCCGCTACGCCGCCTGGATGGCGGTGGGAGGCGCGGCCACCGCCCTGGGCCTGGCACTGGTCGGCCCGTACTCGCTGAACATGACGGGCGTGTTCGCCTCCCAGACCTCGAACGTCTCCCCGCCAACCCTGGTCCTCGCCGCACTGGGCGTGGCGCAGGTCGGTGTCGCGGTGCTGCTGCGCGAGCGGATCAGCGCGTGGTCGGAGCGTCCCGGGCCGGCGCGGCTGCTGGACCGGATCTGCCCGCAGCTGATGACGGTCTACCTGTGGCACATGCTGCCGGTCAGCGTCGTGGCGGGCACGCTGGTGTTCGGGCTGGGGATCGACACCCCGGAGCCGCTGACGGGCCTGTGGTTCCTGTGGGGCGTGCTGGGCGTCGCGGCGGTGCTGCCCCTGGTCGTGCCGCTGGCGCACTGGGCGGTGCGGTTCGAGAACCCGCCGAAGGCGCTGGACGGCTCCCCCGGCATGGTGCGCGCCCTGGCCGCGGCGGCGCTGGTCGGCGGCGGGATGCTGACGCTGACGGTGTCCGGCCTGGGACTGGGCCCGGTTCCGCTGCTCGGCCTGTTCGCGGTGCTGGTGGGCGTGACGCTGACCCGGGACTTCGGCGGGGGCGGACCGCGGTCCGCGCCCTGGGTCCTGCCGCGTCCGTTCCGCGTCCCCGCCCGCTTCCGCGCCCCGTGGGGCGCTGGGACAGGCGGTATCGGGTAGACCAGGCACTATGGACCCGAAACGTATCGCCTTCGAAGAGCGGGGGAGCGGCCGCCCTCTGGTCCTCCTCCACGGCCTCGGTGACCGGCGCCAGAGCTGGACCGCCGTGGTGGACCGGCTCGCGGCGGACTACCGCGTCGTCTGCGTGGACCTGCCCGGATTCGGCGCCACCCCGGCACCCGCCCCCGACGAGCCCTACGACGTGTACAGCCTGACCGACGACATCCACGCGTTCTGCGAGCTGCACGGACTGGACCGGCCGCACCTGGCCGGCAACTCGCTCGGCGGGTCGATCGCCCTGGAACTGGGCGTGCGGGGCCTGGCCGCGTCGGTGACGGTGTTCTCCCCGGCCGGGTTCTCCGACGACGTCGCCAAGCTCGGGATGCGCGCGGTCGGCGGCCTCTCCCGGCTCGCCACACGTGTCCCGATGCCGGTCAAGGAACGCCTCGCCGACACCGCGCCGGCCAGGGCCCTCGCGCGGACCGCGCTGCGCGGCGACCCCAGGTCGCCCACGGCCAAGGCCACCCGGTTCAGCGTCCGGGGACTGCGGAAGGGCTCGCCCTTCATCCGGATGGTGTCGCGTATCGCCGAGTACGAGTTCACCGCCCGGCCGATCGGGTGCCCGGTCACCATCGCCTGGGGCGACCGCGACCGGACGCTGCTGCCGTCCAGCGCCGCGCACGCCCACCGCCGGGTGCCCAACGCGCGCATGGTCTCGCTGATCGGCAGCGGGCACATCCCCATGGCGGACGATCCGGTCACGGCCGCCGAGCACATCCGGTGGACCTGCCGCGCCGCCGACCTGGGCAGCCCCAGGGCCGCCGCGCGCAACGCGGCGGGGAGGGCCCGGCGCACGGAGTCCGGGACCTGATCCCGACCCGGGTTCCGGACCCGGCCCCGCACCTGCCCCGGACGGTCCGTCAGCAGCTGAAGCCGCCGTCGGAGCTGATCACCTGGCCGGTGACCCACTCGGCCTCGTCGGTGGCCAGCCACACCAGCAGTCTGGCCGGATCGGCCGGCACGCCCACCCGTCCCGCCGGGAAGCGGGGCAGGACGTGGCCCAGGAGCTCGTCGTCGATGTAGCCGGTCTGCACGGGACCGGGGTCGACGGCGTTCACGGTGATGCCGCGCGGGCCCAGCTCGGCGGCGATGGTCGGGGTGATCTGGGCCAGGACCGCCTTGGCCGACGCGTACGCCACCTCGCCGGGCATCGCGCCGTGGATCTGCCCGGAGGTCATGAACAGCACCCGGCCGCCGGGGCGTCCGTCGTGCCGGGCGGCGAAGGCCTGGGCCAGCAGGATGGGCGCGCGGGCGTCGACCGCCCAGTGTCCGTCGAGCATGTCCGGGGTCACCTCGGCGAGTGACGCGTCCCCGCCGTTGCGCGCGTGGTTGGCCACCAGGACGTCGAGGCGGCCGAACTCGGCGACGGCCGCCCCGACGACCCGGGCGGGCGACCCGGGATCGGCCATGTCCGCGCCGACGTCGGCCACACGGGCCCCCGGGTCACCCAGTACCGCGCGCACACCGTCGATCACCTCGCCGAGGTCGTCGCCGCCCCAGGGCATCTCCTCGTCGTGCGGCCGGTGGTGGTGGAGCATCACGGAGGCGCCGTGGGCGGCGAGGCGGCGGGCGACGGCGTAGCCGATACCGCCGCGCCTGCTGGCCCCGGTGACCAGGGCGGTCCGGCCGCGCAGCGGAAGCGGGTCGCGGGACAGGTCGTCCTCCCCGGGGCGCGCCGCGGGGTGGGAGTGGGTCATGACGGCTCTCCTGCCTGTGACGTGGTCGGGAGGGAGTGACTCTGGCAGAGGGGGGTCTCCGGCGCATCCGGTTTTCGGGGCCGTCCCGTCCGGGCCCGAAGCGCTCGACTCCGCTGGTGGCGGGTGCCGCGCCGATCCGGGTCCCCGGTCTACCGCCGTGTCGAGACGGCGGGATAGCGTGGTCCCGCGAACCGACGCCCTGAGGAGGCAGTGGATTGACAGCATCGACACACCCGGTCCCGGGGAGCCCCGAGTGGCTGCGTGCGGAGGAGCGGCGCCTGTGCGGTTTCGCCGCGGGGTCCGCGGTCTCCGACGGCTTCGGGTGGCTCGACGCGGACGGACGGGTGGAGGACCGGCCCGTCGCCGCCTGGATCACCGCGCGGATGACGCACGTGTTCTCCCTCGCGCACCTGCGGGGCTCGGCCGAGGCCGGACGGTTGGCCGACCACGGTGTCGCGGCCCTGGCGGAGGGGCCCCTGCACGACACCGCGGCGGGCGGATGGTTCGACCAGGTACCCGCGGCGTCCGGTCCGGACACGCTACGGGAGCGCTCCCATGAACTCCCGCGCAAGTCCGCCTACGAGCACGCGTTCGTGGTCCTGGCCGCCTCCACCGCCACCGCCGCCGGGCGTCCCGGAGCCCGTGAGCTGCTCGACGAGGCGCTGCGCGTCGTGGACACCCGCTTCTGGGAGGAGTCCGCCGGTGCGCTCCGGGAGAGCTGGGACGGCCGGTGGACCGCCACCGAGGAGTACCGGGGCGCCAACAGCAACATGCACGCGGTGGAGGCCTTCCTCGCCGCCGCCGACGCCACCGGTGACACCCTGTGGACCCGGCGCGCGCTCTCCATCGCCGAACGGCTGATCCACGGGGTGGCCGCCGAGCACGACTGGCGCCTGCCCGAGCACTTCACCCCCCGCTGGGAGCCGGTCCCGGACTACAACCGCGACCAGCCCGACCACCCCTTCCGGCCCTTCGGCAGCACCACCGGCCACCTGCTCGAATGGGCGCGGCTCCTGGTCCACCTGGAGATCGCGCTCACCCGGGCCGGGGAGCCCGTTCCCGCCTGGCTGCGCACCGACGCCGAGTCGCTGTTCGCCGGCGCGGTCCGCCGGGGCTGGGCCGTCGACGGCGCCGACGGGTTCGTCTACACCCTCGACTGGGAGGACCGCCCGGTCGTGCGCCAGCGCATGCACTGGGTGGTGGCCGAGGCCACCATGGCCGCCCGGGCGCTGGGCGAGCACACGGGGGAGCCCTCCTACGCCGACCTGTACGACCGCTGGTGGGCCTACGCCGACCGCCACCACGTGGACCGCGAGCACGGTAGCTGGCACCACGAGCTGGACCCCGGCAACCGGCCCGCCGGAGGCGTGTGGTCGGGCAAGCCGGACGTCTACCACGCCTACCAGGCGGTGCTCCTGCCCCAGGTCGAACTGTCGACCTCCATCGCGGCCGCGCTGGCGCCCGCGTCGGAACACACCCCCGGAGGGGACGCGTGACCACCCAGAACACACAGGACATCCAGGCCCCCGCGAGGGAGCGGGCCGGGGGAGGGGACCCGCGGCTGGTCGTGATCGGCGAGAACGTCATGGACCTGCTGCCGACCGCGCACGGCGCCGACGTGCTGCGGGCGGCGCCCGGCGGCGGCCCGGCCAACACGGCCGTCGCGGCGGCCCGGCTGGGTACCCCCACCCGCCTGCTCGCGCGCATCGGCGCGGACGGCTTCGGCGACCTGATCCGCGAGCGCCTGCTCGGCGAGGGCCTGGACCCCTCGGGGCTGATCGCCGCGGAGGAGCCGACGGCGCTCGCCATGGCCACGCTCGGCCCGGACGGGTCGGCCCGCTACGACTTCCGCATGGACGACGCCGCCGACTGGCGCTGGCGCCCGGGGGAGCTGCCCGAGGAGCTGGAGCCGGGGGTGCGCGCGGTGCACGCCGCGTCGATAGCGCTGTTCCGGGAGCCCGGCGCCACCATGATCGAGGCGCTGCTGCGCCGTGAGCACGGGCGCGGACGGGTGACGCTCACCCTGGACCCCAACATCCGCCAGGGCGTCATCGGCGATCCGGGGAACGCCCGCTCGCTGGCCCTGCGGCACGCCGCGCAGGCGCACCTGGTGAAGGCGAGCGACGAGGACCTGGCGTTCCTCTACCCGGACCTGTCCCCGGTGCGGGCGGCCCACGCCGTCGCCGCGCTGGGCCCGGCGCTGGTGGTGGTGACCATGGGCGGTGACGGAGCCCTCGCGGTCTCCCACGGCACGGAGGTGTCGGTGGCCGCGCCCCGGGCCGAGGTGGCCGACACCGTGGGCGCGGGCGACTCCTTCATGGGCGCACTGCTGAACTGGCTGGACCGCCACGGCCTGCTGGGGGAGGAGCCCCGGGCGCGGCTGGCCGGGCTGGACGAGGCCGCCCTGGAGGACCTGCTGGGGTTCGCGGTCTCCGTCGCCGCGGTCACGGTGACCCGGGAGGGCGCGGACCCGCCCACCATGGACGAGCTCGCGGGCCGAGGCGAGGAGCCGGAGGAGCTCGTGGAGCGTTAGCGGACCGGCCGGAACCGCCGCCGGTGTGGGCAGAGGCCTCCCGCGATGTCCCCGTACCCGTCGCGGTCTCCGGCGCCCGGCCCCGCCACGGGTACGGGACCTCGCCGGTCGGGGCCGGACACGGGTGCCGCCTCAGGCCAGGCCCTCACGGGTCTCGGCGACGAGGTGGTCCACCACGTCGGCCAGGCTGCCCCGGCGGGCGTGGACGGCGCGCTGGCGCGCCGCGCCCGTTCCGGACACGCGTACGCGGTCCAGCAGTGAGGCGGTCAGGTCGGCGTCGCCGTTGGTGAGCAGCCCGGGGAGCGCGGCGTGCAGCAGCCGGTCGGCGGCCGACGCCCCCGGCAGCGCCTCGCCGGTCAGCGGGTCGGGCACCACGCCCTCCAGCCCGTCCCGGGCGGCCCGCCACACGGCGGCGCGCAGCGCGTGGTCGGGGATGTCCGGAGCGGGGACACCGCGGTGGACGTCGGTGAGCGCGCCGGCGGCCAGGCCGCGGGTGAGGCAGGCGAGCAGCAGCGCCTCCTCCGCGGTGGCGGCCACGTCGCCCACCCGGATCTCCAGCGTGGGCAGGTGGTCGGAGGGGCGGATGTCCCAGTAGACCATGTGCTGGTCCAGGATCGCCCCGGTGTCGGCGAGGGCCCGCACGATCCGGTCGTGCTCGGCCGGGGAGCGCAGCAGAGGGGGCGGCCCGGCGGAGGGCAGGCGGTTCCACGTGACCGTCCGCCAACTGGCGTACCCGGTGTCGCGTCCGGCGTGGAAGGGCGAGTTCGCCGACACAGCCAGCAGGAACGGCAGCCACCGGCGCAGGTGGTCGCTCACCGCCACGGCGGTCTCCCGGTCCGGGATGCCCACGTGCACGTGGCAGCCGCACACGACGAGCGCCTCCCGCAGGGCGCCCACGTGCGCGGCGATCCTGGTGTAGCGGCGGTCCTCGCTCACCAGCGCGGAGGCGGGATCGCCCAGGACCGGGGTGCCGGAGGCGACGACGGAGAGGCCGGCCGCACCGGCGGAGCGGCCGAACTCCTCGCGGGCCGCGCGCAGGGAGCGCAGGGCCTCGCCGGCCCCGTCGCACACGGGGGTGTTGGCCTCCACCTGCGCGCGGCTGAACTCCCCGGTCGGACGGCCGTCCGCCAGCCGGGCGTCGGCGAGCACCTCGGATCCCCGGGACAGGATGCCCCGGGTGCGGGGGTCGACGACGAAGAACTCCTCCTCGACACCGAACGTGGGCGGTGCCGTACGGTTCCCGGCACGGGTGTCGGCGGACGCCGGACGCCCCCCGTGTGCCGTCGTGGAGCGGTTCCCCGCTGCCGTGGAGTGCTGCTCCATGGGCGTCGGTCCCTCCTGCGGTCGGGATACCCTCCCCGAGGTGCCATCGGACTGGATGTCCCCCGGGAACGCGGTTTCGACAGTGTTCTGAAGAAGACAAAAAGATATCTATGTGCTCTTTTGTCCTGTTTGTCGGTATCGCGGGTGTGTTGTTGCGCGCACGTTGCGACTTGATAACCGACCTCCGGGGCCGCGGCGGCCCGGCGGCGGGTCCGCGAACCCCCTCCGGCGTGACCCCCATCACTCTCCCGGGCGCGGGAAGCGCAGGTGGGCACCGGGATTCCGCGTCCGGGCACATGTTCCGCGTACCCCCGGCGTACCCCCTGGGGGACGCGTCCGAACGGATCCGTGCGACTCCGTGCGGGTATCCGTGAAACCACCAGTGTCCCTGCTCACACCTGCCGCTACGAGGACTCGCTGTGCGAATGTGAGCAGGTGACTGGCAGGAACACGGAACCCCCCAGAGTCCGCCTCCGAGGTCGTGACACGGAGCAGCGGGTCCTCACCGACGTCCTGGACCGGGCGAGGGCCCGCCAAGGCGCGTCCCTGCTCGTCTCCGGCGGCCCCGGGCGGGGCAAGACCGCCCTCCTGGACGACACCCGTGTGTCCGCAGGCGATTTCACCGTGCTCCACGCGAGTGGGATCGACGACGAGGCGGATCTGCCCTTCGCCGGACTCCAGCGACTCCTGCACCCCCTCGCGGACGTGGCCGACCGGCTCCCCGACCCCTGGTGCGGTCCGCTGCGCGACGCCCTCACCCGGGGCACCGTCGCCGACGCCGACCGCCTCGCCCTCTACACCGGGCTGCTCGAACTGCTCTCCCGCACCGCCGCCGACCTCGGCCGGCCCCTGCTGCTGTGCGTGGACGACGCCGACCGGCTCGACGCCCCCTCCCTGGACGCGCTCTCCTTCACCGCGCGCCGCCTCGGCGGGACCCCCGTCGCCGTCGTGTTCACCGCGTGCGAGGGCCACGGCAAGCCCTCCGGGTCCCGACTGCCCGAGACCGCCGCCGAACCCACGCCCGACGCGCTCGTCCCCGGTATCGCCGAGCACCTCCTCCCGCCCCTGGAGGAGCGGGCGATACACGACATCCTCACCGACAGGGCGCCGTTCACCCTCCCCGCCGCCGTGCGCTCGGCCCTGGTCCGCGCCGCCCACGGCAACCCCGCCGCCGTCCTCGGCTTCCTGCGAGGGCTGTCCCGTGCCCAGCTCCTGGGCGAGGAGCCCCTCCCCGAGCCGCCGCGCCTGCCCGGCCGCCTGCGCGCCGGGTTCCTGGTCCCCTACCACGAGCTGCCGGAACAGACCCGCCACCTCCTCCTGCTCACCTCGCTCAACGAGACCTCCCGCCTCCACATGCTGCTGGAGGCCTCCGGGGAACCCGAGGCGACCGTCGGCGCACTCGAACCCGCCGAGGAGCGCGGCCTGGTGCGTGTGGAGGGCGACACCGTCGTCTTCACGGACCCCCTGACGCGCGAGGCCATCGCCCAGGACGCTCCCGCCGGGCGGCTGCGCGCGGCCCACCACGCCCTGGCCGGAGTGTGCGACCCCGAGCTCTCGCCCGTGGAGTTCGCCCGCCACGCCGCCGCGGGCACCAGCACCCCCGACGCCGCGCTCGCCGACACGGTGTCCGAGGCCGCCCACCGCGCCCGGAGGCTCTCGGGCCGCCTCAGCGCCTCCCACGCCTTCGAGCGCGCGGCCGACCTCTCGCCCGACTCCGACGAGCGCGCGTGCCGCCTGACCACCGCCTCCTACGAGGCCTACATGGCCGGGAACTCCGACCGCGCCTCCCGCCTGCTGGCCAGGGCGCGGCCCCTCGCCGTGTCCGACCGGCGCCGCGTGACCGCCGACTACATCGACGCCCAGCTCGCCATGCGCGGCGGAAACGCCCTGGACGTCGCGGAGCGCCTGCTCACCGTCGGCAAGGAACTCGTCCCGCACGACCGCTCCCTGGCACTGCGCGCCCTGGTGCGCTCGGCCGACTCCGCCTCCCTGGCCGGGGACGCGGCCCTCCACGGCCGCGCCGCCGAGATCGCGCTCCCCCTGGTCCGCCCGGACGACCCGAAGCCCATGCGCATGGTCGCCTCCTTCCTGGAGGGGTGCGCCATCTCCTTCAGGGGCGACTACCCCGGCTCCACCCCCCTGCTGCGCGAGGCCACCGGGCTGGCCGAGATCGCCAAGCCCTCCGAGCTGATCTGGGCGGGCGTCAGCGGACTGCGCCTGGGCGACGCGCCCTTCGTGCGGTCGGCGACCTCCCGCGCGGTCGAGCTCGGCCGCCTCCGGGGCGAGCAGGCCACCATGCCCGCCGCGCTGGGCTTCCTGGTCTTCTCCGAGTTCTGGAGCGGGCGCTTCCCCTCGGCCGCGGGGACCGCGCTCACCGGCCTGCGGGTCTCCCGGGAGAGCGGCCAGACCGTCTGGGCCACCCAGCACCTGGCCTCGCTGGCGATGATCGCCGCCATCCAGGGCGACGTGGACACCTGCCGTATCCGGGCCCGCGCGGTCGCCGCCCAGGCGAGCGAGAACAGCCTCGGGCTGGCCGCCGCCCTGGCCGCGTGGGCGCTGGCCGTCCTGGAGCTGTCCCGGGGCAACGCCGCCGAGGCGTTCTTCCGGCTGCGCGCCCTGGTGCACGCCACCCCCGGGCACGGCCACCCCACCATGCGGCTGCTCACCGCCCCGCACTTCGTGGAGGCGGCCACCCGCATGGGCGAGACCGAGTGGGCGCACACGTCCCTGGCCGGATACCGGCGCTGGGCCGAGTCGGTGGGCAACCCCAGCACGCTGGCCCTGGCCGCCCGCGGCTCCGGCCTGCTGGCCACGGGCGAGGAGGCGGCCGACCACTTCGAGAGCGCCCTGGCCCTGCACCGGGCCTGTGGCGACGACGACGTCGAGCACGCGCGCACCCAACTGCTGTTCGGCGCCCACCTGCGCCGGATCCGCCTGCCCGGGCGGGCCCGTGAGCACCTGTACAACGCGCTGGAGACCTTCGAGCGCTTCGGAGCACGGCTGTGGGTGCGACAGACCCGCGCCGAGCTGCGCGCGATCGGGACCGCCGAACGCGGCCCCGATCCCTCCTCCACGAGCGAGCTGACCGCGCAACAGCAGCAGATCGCCCGACTGGTCGCCGAAGGGGCGACCAACCGGGAGGTGGCCGCACACATGTTCATCAGCCCGCGCACGGTCGAACACCATCTGCGCGGCATCTTCCGCAAGCTCAACATCAGGTCCCGCGTGGACCTGGCCCGCATGTTCAACTGACCCCGGTCGGAGTGGGGCCGGTGTCACTGACAACCCCCTCATACCAACTGGTCGGTACGGATTCCGCGAGAAAGGCAGTGATGACAACGACCGCAACGGAGCACCTCCTGAGAGCGGACGGGGTGACCGTGCGCTTCGGGGGCCTCACCGCGCTCGACGACGTCGGGCTCCAGGTCGCGCCCGGATCCGTCGTCGGGCTCATCGGTCCCAACGGCGCGGGCAAGACCACCCTGTTCAACGTCCTGTCCGGCGTCCTGCGCCCCACGGCGGGCACCATCACCTGGAAGGGCGCTCCGCCACCCGGGCGCCGGACCCACCACCTCGCCCGCACGGGGATCGCCCGCACCTTCCAGGGCCTCAACCTCTTCTCGATGATGACGGTCCTGGACAACGTCGTCGCCGGGGCCGACCGCCTCGCCACCGGGGGGCCGTTCTCCCTGATCACCGGCCTGGGGCGGCACCACCGCGACGAGCGCGAGCTCCGCGCACGCGCCATGGCCGCACTGGAGCGCTTCGGCGTGGCCGAGTACGCCCACCGGATGCCCGGCACCCTGCCCTACGGCCTGCAGAAGCAGGTCGCCCTCGCCCGCGCCTGCGTCAGCGAGCCCGAACTCCTCCTGCTCGACGAACCCGCCAGCGGCCTGTCCGGTGAGCAGATCGGCGCCCTGGCCGACCAGATCCGCGGCTTCAGCCGGGACATGGCCGTCGTCCTGGTCGAGCACCACATGGACCTGGTCATGGAGGTCTGCGACCACATCGTCGTGCTCAACTTCGGCCGGGTCATCTCCACCGGAACCCCCCAGGAGGTCCAGGCCGACCCGCAGGTCACCGAGGCCTACCTCGGCACACCGGCCGACACCTCCGGCGACGTGAACGGAGCCGCCCGATGACCGCACAGCCCCTCCTGTCCGTGGAGGAGGTCAGCGCCTCCTACGGTGCCGTCCGAGCCCTGGACGGCGTCTCCCTGACCGTTCCGGCCAAGGGCGTGTGCGCCGTCCTCGGCGCCAACGGCGCGGGCAAGACCACCCTGCTGCGCACCCTCACCGGACTCCACCCGGCCACCTCCGGACGCGTCCTGCTCGACGGCGAGGACATCACCCGCCTGCCCGCCGAGAAGGTCATCACCCGCGGCCTCGCCCACGTCCCCGAGGGCGGCGGCGTCATCGTCGAACTCACCGTCGAGGAGAACCTGCGCCTGGGCGGGCTGTGGCGCTCCGACCGCCGCGACAAGTCCACCCTGAACGAGGTACTGGAGCTCTTCCCGCCCCTGGCCCAGCGGCGCGGCAAGTCCGCCAGCACCCTCTCCGGCGGCGAACGCCAGATGCTCGCCATCGGCCGCGCCCTCATGGCCCGGCCCAAGGTGCTGCTGCTGGACGAGCCCTCGCTCGGGCTGGCACCCCTGATCACCGAGCAGATCTTCACCCTTCTGCGCGACCTGCGCGACCGCACCGGACTCACCGTCGTCCTGGTCGAGCAGAACGCCGCCGGGGCCCTGGCGGTCACCGATACCGGGTTCGTCCTCAACCAGGGGCGTGTCGTCGCGGAGGGCCCGTCCTCCGACCTGCTCTCCGACGACCGCACGCGCCACGCCTACCTCGGTTTCTGAGGGGATCTTCCATGGACCACTTCATCAACCTGACCCTGAACGGGTTGGCGTCCGGGGCGACCTACGCGGCGCTGGCGCTGTCCCTGGTCATCATCTACCAGGCCACCCGCCTGGTGAACTTCGCCCAGCCCGCGCTCGCCCTGATCGCGGTCTACACCGCCTACACCGTCACCCAGCTCACCGGCTCGTACTGGATCGGCTTCGCCGCCGCCCTCACCGCGGGCCTGGTCTCCGGTGCCCTCGTCGAGCGGTTCATCGTCCGGCCCATCGCCCGCACCTCCCAGCTCAACGCCATCATCGTCACCCTCGGCCTCCTCCTGGTCATCCAGGGACTCGTCGGCGTCATCTGGGGCAACGAGCAGCACGGGTTCGGGTACGCGTTCAGCTACGTGGGCCGCTTCTCGCCCGCCAACATGTTCGCCCTGGTGTCCGTCGGGGCCGTCGCCCTGCTGCTGTTCGCCCTGTACCGGTTCACCCCGCTGGGCCTGCGCATGCGCGCCGCCGCCTTCCACCCCGAGGCCGCCCGCCTGAGCGGTGTGAAGGTCGGCCTGATGCTCACCGCGGGGTGGGCGATCGCCTCCGGCATCGGCGCGCTGGCGGGCATGCTCGCCGGACCCCCGTTCATCTCCCCGAACGTCTTCGACGTCGTGTTCGTCTACGGCATCACCGCCGCCGTCATCGGCGGCCTGGACAACCCCTTCGGCGCCGTCCTCGGCGGGATGCTCATCGGCCTCGGCATGTCCTACGTGTCCGGCTACGCCGGGCCCGAGCTGGCCACCCTCACCGCCCTCGCCATCGTCGTCGTGGTCCTGAGCGTGCGCCCCGACGGAATCCTGTCCCGCCCGACCGCGCGAAAGGTGTAGCCGATGTCCTCACCCACCCGGCAGCGCGCGGAACGCGCCGCCGCCCCCGCGAACCCGCCCGCCGCCCCCTCCGAGGGCCGCTGGCGGTCCCTGCCCTCACCACTGCGCCACCTGCTGCTGGCCGCGCTCGGGCTCGCCGCCGTCACCGGCCTGCTGTTCGTCACCGGTGACCTCGTCGCGCTGCGCGTGGCCGCCATCGGCTACACCATGCTGGCCGTCGCCGGACTGCAACTGCTCGTCGGAGGCAGCGGCCAGGTCTCCCTGGGGCACGGCGCGTTCATGATGATCGGCGCCTACACGATGGCGCTGCTCGTCCTGTACCAGCCCATGCTGCCCCTGGCCGTGAACATGCTGATCATCGTCGCGGTGGCCGTGGTCGCCGGGATCGCGGTCGGTGCCGCCACCGCACGCCTGCACGGCCCCTACCTCGCGGGCGCCACCCTCATCCTCGCCGTCGGCCTGCCCGGGCTGACCCACCGCTACCACGACCTCCTCGGCGGCAGCAACGGCCTCAACATCCGCACCGCGGGCGCGCCGCCCCTCCTCCAGGGCCTGGTCTCGGACAGCGAGTGGAAGGCCCTGGCCGTGTGGACCGTGGTGGTCATCGGCCTCGCGGTACTGGCCATCGTCTCCACCGGGCGCCTGGGCCGCCGCATGCGCGCCATCCGCGACGACGAGACCGCCGCCTCCATGGCCGGGATCCCCGTCGGCAAGACCAAGGTGGTCGCGTTCGTCATCGCCTCGGCCGCGGGCGGCCTCGCCGGCGGCCTCCAGGCCTACGTGCTCGGCACCGCCACTCCCAGCACCTTCACCCTCGCGCTGTCCCTGACCCTGCTCGCGGCCCTCGTCCTGGGCGGCATCGGCAGCCTCTGGGGCGCGCTGTGGGCCTCGGTCGCCATCGTCTACCTGGAGGTCTGGATCTCGGACCTGGCCGGTGCCCTGAGCCTGAGCCGCGACGCGGAGAACAACCTCCCGGTCGTGTTCTTCGGCGTGCTCCTCATCCTCGTCCTGCGCTTTTGGCCCCTGGGAATCCACGGCGCACTCCAACGTCTGGCCTCACGCGTCAGACCCGACCAGCCCCGCTAGCAGTGCCCTTTCGGGCGCCCCGAAGGCGGGGACCCCCGGCGCCTGCGGTGTGACGGCTCGTTCCTCGCAGTCCCACCTCCGGCACCTCCAGAACCCCGCCGCGCCCGAACGACACGTCCGACCCCCCAACGAAGGAGAACACCATGCGAAACCGCAGCGGCACCAGAACCGCCCTGGCGGCGGCCCTGGCCCTGACGATGCTCGCGACCGCGTGCAGCGGCGCGGGAGAGGTCACCGAGGACGCCGAGGTCGACCTGAACGTCTCCACCGGCGTCACCGATGACTCCGTCGTCATCGGCTCCCACCAGCCCCTGACGGGGCCGGCCGCCCCGGGGTACCTCTCGATCTCCCAGGGCGCCCGCGCCGTGTACGAGTACATCAACGACCAGGGCGGTGTGAACGGGCGCGAGATCGACTACCGGGTGGAGGACGACGCCTACGACCCCGCGCAGACGATCGACGTGACCCGCAAGCTCGTCCTGGAGGACGAGATCTTCGCGATGGTGGGCGGCCTCGGCACGCCCACCCACAGCGGTGTCGTCGACTACCTCAACGAGCAGGGCGTGCCCGACGTCTTCCCGTCCTCGGGCGCGCTGGCGTGGAACAACCCCGAGGAGCACCCCCTCACCTACGGATGGCAGACCGACTACACGAAGGAGGCGAAGGTCCAGGGCCAGTACATCGCCGAGAACTTCGCCGGCCAAAGCGTCGGGTACCTGTACCAGAACGACGACATCGGCGAGGACTCCCAGGCCGGGCTCGACCAGTACCTCGACGACGAGGTCGTGGCCAGGGAGCACTACGAGTCCGAGGTGACCGACCTCAGCGCCCAGATCGCCGAGCTGGAGCGCTCCGAGGCCGAGGTGGTCGTGTGCTCCTGCATCCCGGCGTTCGTCGCGCTCAGCATGCTGGAGGCGGCACGTATCGGTTACGAGCCGCAGTGGGTGGTCTCCAGCATCGGCGGTGACACCGCGACGCTCCAGGGGCTGCTGTCCCAGTTCACGCAGGACACCGACGCCGAGGGCGTCCCCGCCGACACCTTCCTCGACGGCATGCTCATCACGAGCTACATGCCGCGTGTGGAGGACCCGGACGACGAGTGGGCCCAGTTCTTCCTCGACGTGTACGAGGAGTACGGCGAGGGCGGCACGGTCACCAACACGCACGTCTACGGCATGACCCAGGCCGTCATGTTCGCCCAGGCGCTCAAGTCGGCGGGCGAGGACCTCACCCGCCAGTCGCTGATCGACGCACTGGAGTCCCAGGAGTGGCAGGGCCCCAGCCCCGTCCCCTTCGCCTCCAGCGAAGGCGACCACGGCGGCCACCAGGGTGTGTACGTCGTCCAGTACCAGAAGGGCGGCACCGTCGAGATGGTCCAGGACACGCGTGTGACCGACCGTGAGGGCGGTCCCATCGAGGAGACCGACTTCCAGCCCCTCGGCCCCGACGAGCTGGTCTTCCACGACTGACCCCCGACCGGCGCCTCCTCCGGGAGGCGCCGGTGCCGGACGGCCCGCCCTGACCCCCACGGCCGCTCCGGTACCTGTCGGCCTCGGCCCCGCGGGCTTCGCGGGTTCTGGCGGTCCCCGCGACACCCTGGAATCCAGGGAGTCGCGGGGACCGTGGGTTTTGAGGGGTCGGAGGCGAGGTTCTCCAAGGCGCCGACCGGGAGGACGGCGGCGTCCCGGGTGCTGCGCGGGCGGTCGGGGTGAGCCCTCACACGGCGGCCGGCCGGGCGCGGAAGGCCGGCGTGCGTGGCCGGTCCCCGGTCCCCCGGTCCCCTCCGCGGAACCCCGGCGCCTCCGGGAGGCTCCGCTCCCGGGCCGACGGCCTCCCGGCACCGCCGACGTCCCGGGGTCCGCGGCTTCCGATACACGGGGCTTCCGGCGCACAGAGGTTCCCGGCACACGCGGCTTCCTGTACACGGGGCTTCCGGCACGCGCGGCTTCCGGCACCGCCGACGTCCCGGGGTCCGCGGCTTCCGATACACGGGGCTTCCGGCGCACAGGGCGGCGGCCCGGAGGATGGTCCCTCCGGGCCGCCGCGGTGTCTCGGGCCCCGGTCCGCGCCGTCTCCGCGCGGACCGGGGCGCCGGATCAGGTCAGGTGCGGGCAGGTGTCCCGGTAGTCGGAGAAGTCCGAGAAGAGTCCGGTGCTGGGGGGCGGGCACAGGAACTGCTCGTAGCGCTCGTCCTCGTCGACGAAGCGCTTCAGCCAGGAGATGCTGTACTTGGCGATGGCCGTGTTGGACATGTTGGGCGCGAAGTGGCTCGCGCCCTCCAGCTCCACGTAGGCGCTCTCGAGGTTGTCGTCCAGGCTCTCGTAGAACGGGATGGAGTGCGAGCGCACCGAGGCGACGCTGTCGTTCTCGGCGCCGATGATCATCGTGGGGACCTGGACGTCGTCCCAGTTCTTCTGGGTGTGCCAGGGGGTCAGCGGGATCGCCGCGCGCAGCTCCGGCCGGTCCTCGGCGGCCGCGAGCGTACCTCCACCGCCCATCGAGTGGCCCATCACGGCCATGCGGTCGCCGTCCACCAGGTCGGACACGTCACTGTCGTCGGCCAGGTAGTCCAGGGCGGCCTCGAGCTGGCGGCCCCGGCTGTCGGGCTGGTCGTAGCGGGTGTTGGTGTCGATGGTGAACACCACGAAGCCCTGCGAGGCGATCCGGTGCCCCATCCACTCCATCGTGGACGAACTGGCGGTGTAGCCGGGTGCGATGACCACGCCGCCGAACGTCTGGCTGGAGTCGCTGGGGTAGAAGATCGTGCCGCCGCCGAAGCCGCTCACCCACGAGGAGACGCTCTCGGTGTCGGTGTCGAAGTACCCCCGGGTCGCGGTGACGCTCGACTCCGTCGGCGCGGGTCCGCGCTCGTAGGGGCTGGCGGCCTGGGCCGGGGCGACGACACCGCCGGTGACGCCCGCCACGAGCGTCAGGGTCAGTGCCGCCCGGGCGGCGATGCGGGACACCCGGGAGCGGGGACTGCGGCGGGCGCCGTCGGTTTCGGGGGCAAGGGGATAATTTCGCACGCCTTTTTCCTTTTCTCGTGCAGCGGGAATCCGCGTCTCGCGTCGCGGACCAGGGGGTTTCCCGTGGGGGGTAACAGTCGGCCTACCCGTACTACAGGGGTTTCGGTACGCCGACCGCCATCAGGCGACCCGCCCTCTCATGGGGGGAGAGGGAAAGGAACCGGGTGCCGAAAACCAACCTCCCTTCGTTCGTGATTTCACTATGGTGTCGCTTCGGTAAACGTGCATCCGTTGAATCACCAGTAGTGACGGAGCGCAGTTCACGGGGATGGTATGGGCCGAATTGTGAGTGATTCGGTGTTTTCGGTGGCGTGTTCAGGGGCAGGCGGGTCGTGTAGGCGTACGACGAGGGAGTGAGAACCATGCCTGGTGCCAGCGAACTTCCGTCGACTCTCCAACGGTCTCCGAAGAAGGCCCAGCGCACCTGGATCAAGGCGCACGACTCCGCCGTGGAGGAGTACGGCGAGGGCGAGCGCGCGCACCGCGTCGCCTTCGCGGCCGTCAAGCACGAGTTCGAGAAGCAGGGCGACCGCTGGGTGCCCAAGCAGCGCTCGGGCCCCTCGGACGAGCAGGCGTCCAACCCCAAGGCGGGCCCCGGCCGGGGCAAGGACAAGAAGACCGCTGGGGGAGTGGACGCCAACGCCAGCAAGGAGCACCTCTACGAGCAGGCGAGGAAGCTCGGTGTCGAGGGACGCTCTTCGATGAACAAGGAACAGCTCGTGAAGGCGCTGGAGAAGGAGAACGCCCGGCGCACCGCCAAGGCCCGTTCGTCCTGACCCGCCGCCGGTTCCGGCCCATCGCTCTGACCCGGCCCCCTCCACGCGGGTGGAGGGGGCCGGCCCTTGCCGCGTGCGGTCCCCGCCGGGCGAAGCGGTGGGGGCGGGTCCCGCGGGTCCCGCCCCCACCCGGATCCGGCTCCGCGCGGGCTCAGCTCGACTGGATCTCCCCGCCGATCGGGGCCAGGGTCTCGCCGCTGTAGTACGACGACGTCCGGCCGCTGGCGAAGAACACGTACGAGGGCGCGATCTCGTCCGGGTCGGCGGCCCGGCCCATCGGCGCCTGCCCGCCGAAGCCCTCGGTGCCCCTCTCCCCGAGAGTGGCGGGGATGAGCGGGGTCCACACCGGTCCGGGCGCCACACAGTTGACCCGGATGCCCCGGCCCATGAGCGTCTGTGCCAGTGAGGACGACAGGTTCATCACCGCGGCCTTGCTCGCCGCGTAGTCGATCAGCGACTTGTTGCCGCGCAGGCCGTTGACCGATCCGGTGATGACGATCGATCCGCCCTCGGGGATGTGCTCCAGGGCCTCGCGGACGGTCCAGAACACCCCCATCACGTTGACGTCGAACGTGCGGCGCAGCTGCTCGGTGCTCAGCCCGGTGAAGTCGTCGACCGGCTTCTGGGTCCCGGCGTGCGTGACCAGGACGTCGATCCCGCCCAGCTCCTCGACCGCGCGCCGGACCAGGTGGGAGCAGAACGACTCGTCGGCCACGTCACCGCGCACGCTCACGGCCTTGCGCCCCTGCTCCCGGACCAGCTCCTCCGTGTGCCGGGCGTCCTCTTCCTCCTCCTCGTCGAGGTAGCCGAAGACCACGTCGGCCCCCTCCTTGGCGAAGGCCACGGAGACGGCGCGGCCGATCCCGGAGTCGCCTCCCGTGATCAGCGCCCGCTTCCCCTCGAGCAGGCCGCGACCCTCGTAGTCGCGCATCTCGTCCCTGGGCCTCGGGTCCATCGGCTCGGTCCGTCCCGGGTACGGCTGGCTCTGTGCCGGAAGCGGTTTCTCGGGCATGGTCGTCTCCCCCCGTGTCATCTGGGTCCTTCGCGCGTTCGCCCCTACCCGCTTCGCCTCCTCCGACTCAGGCCCGGCGCGATCACGGAACCTTCCTTTGCCCGGCCCGGGAGGCGGTGAACGCCGCTCCAAAACGGGGTCAACCACGTTTGTCCGCGAACCGCGTCGGTCAGAGGGACGGGAGGCAGGGACCCCCGACCACGGAGCACGCCGAACCACGGAGGATTCGCCATGGCCGCGGATGAGCGCGACGCCAAGGACCGACAGCTCGACGGGGACCGGGTCGACTCCGACCGGCCCCTGACCACCGACACCGGGGTCAAGGTGGGCGACACGGACAACTCGCTGCGCGCGGGCGCGCGGGGGCCCACACTGCTGGAGGACTTCCACGCCCGGGAGAAGATCACCCACTTCGACCACGAGCGCATCCCCGAGCGGGTGGTGCACGCGCGCGGCGCGGGCGCCTACGGGCACTTCCGCCCCTACGAGGGGCTCTCCGACGTGACCGCGGCGCACTTCCTGAGCGGCCCCGACGTCGTCACGCCGGTCTTCGTGCGCTTCTCCACGGTCGCCGGGTCGCGCGGCTCCGCCGACACGGTGCGCGACGTGCGCGGGTTCGCGACGAAGTTCTACACCGAGGAGGGCAACTACGACCTGGTCGGCAACAACATACCCGTCTTCTTCATCCAGGACGGCGTCAAGTTCCCCGACTTCGTGCACTCGGTCAAGCCCGAACCCCACAACGAGATCCCGCAGGCGCAGTCCGCGCACGACACCCTGTGGGACTTCGTGGGACTACAGCCCGAGACCATGCACATGATGATGTGGCTGATGTCGGACCGGGCGATCCCGCGCAGCTACCGGATGATGCAGGGCTTCGGCGTCCACACCTTCCGCTTCGTCAACGCCGAGGGGCGCGGCACCTTCGTCAAGTTCCACTGGAAGCCGATGCTGGGCACGCACTCCCTGGTCTGGGACGAGGCACAGCGCATCCAGGGCAACGACCCCGACTACAACCGGCGCGACCTGTGGGACTCCATCGAGCGCGGCCAGTTCCCGGAGTGGGAGCTGGGCGTGCAGCTCGTGGCGGAGGAGGACGAGCACAAGTTCGACTTCGACCTGCTGGACGCCACCAAGATCATTCCGGAGGAGGAGGTTCCGGTTCGCCCGATCGGCAAGCTGACCCTGAACCGGAACCCGGACAACTTCTTCGCCGAGACCGAGCAGGTCGCCTTCCACACCGCCAACGTGGTGCCGGGCATCGACTTCACCAACGACCCCCTGCTCCAGGCCCGCAACTTCTCCTACCTGGACACCCAGCTGCTGCGCCTGGGCGGCTCCAACTTCCAGCAGATCCCGGTCAACCGCCCGGTCGCCCCGGTGAGCAACAACCAGCGGGACGGCTTCGCCCAGCACCGCGTGCACCGGGGGAGGACCTCCTACTTCGGCAACAGCCTGGGCGGCGGCTGCCCGGCCCTGGGCGGGGGGAGCGGCGTCTACCACCACTACACCGAGAAGGTGGAGGGCGACAAGGTCCGGGTGCGCAGCGAGAGCTTCGCCGACCACTACTCACAGGCAACGCTCTTCTACAACAGCCTCGCCGACTGGGAGCGCGAGCACCTGGTGGAGGCGTTCCGCTTCGAACTGGGCCACTGCGAGGAGCTGGAGGTGCGCCAGCGGGTGGTCGCCAACCTCAACCACGTGGACCACGGACTGTCCGTGCGGGTGGCGGAGGGGATCGGCGTCGAACCCCCGGAGGAGGAGGCCGGGCCCAACCACGGGCGCTCCTCGCCCGCCGTCAGCCAGCTCAGCACCACGTTCGGTCCCGTGGTCGGCCGCAAGGTGGCCGTCCTGGTCGCCGACGGGGTGGACGAGGCCGCCGTGGACGCGTTCCGTGAGCCCCTGGTCGGGGCCGGAGCCGTGGTCGAACTCCTGGCGGCCACCGACGGCGCGGTCCGTACCTCCGAAGGGGGAGTGGTCACCGTGGACCGGGCCTACACCACCGTCTCCTCGGTGCTCTACGACGCGGTCGTGGTCCCGGGGGGACCGGAGTCGGCCCGGACGCTGGCCGGGGACGGGGGCGCACGGCACTTCGTCCTGGAGGCGTACAAGCACCACAAGCCGGTGGCGGCGGTCGGCGCGGGAACCGACCTGCTCGCACCCCCGCTGCCGGACGAGGTCACCTCGGCGGCGGCCGGCACCGCCCGGACGGAGCTGGGCGTGGTCGTCTCACCGGAGGCCGGGGAGGAGAGCGTCGCCGAGTTCACCCGGTTGCTCGGAGCACACCGCTACTGGGACCGGCCCACCGCGTCGGTGCCAGCGTGATCAAGGGGAGAGGGACGTCATGAAGGTCGGCTTCAAGCTGTTCGCCGAGGGGTTCGGTCCCCGGGAGATCGTGGACCAGGCCATCCGCGCCGAACAGGCGGGATTCGACTTCGTGGAGATCAGCGACCACTTCCACCCGTGGCTGTTCAGCCACGGCCACTCCGGCTTCGCGTGGTCGATGCTCGCCGCCATCGCCGAGCGCACCGACCGGGTCGGGCTGGCCACCGGTGTCACCTGTCCGATCCTGCGCGTGCACCCGGCGATCGTCGCGCAGGCCGCGGCCACCACCGCCATCCTGTCCGAGGGCCGGTTCACCCTGGGGCTGGGCGCGGGTGAGCGCCTCAACGAGCACGTGGTCGGCGAGGGGTGGCCCAACGCGACCAGGCGCCACGAGATGCTGCGGGAGGCGATCCAGATCATCCGCCTGCTGTGGTCCGGCGGCTACCACTCCTACGACGGCAGGTACCTGACGCTGGAGGACGCCCAGGTGTTCGACCTGCCCGACGAGTCGCCGCCGATCATCGTGGCCGCCGGCGGGGAGGAGGCCGTCCTGCTCGCCGCCGAGATGGGCGACGGCATGTTCTGCACCGAGCCCAGCAAGACGCTCTCCCGCATCTACGGGGACACCGGGGGCACCGGCCCCCGCTACGCGGAGGTGCCCCTGGCCTGGGCGACCAACGAGGGCGACGCGCTGGACTCGGCGCGCGACATGTTCCGCTTCGCCCTGACCGGGTGGAAGGTGCAGTCCGAGCTGCCCAACCCGGTCAACTTCGAGGCGGCCAGCGCCCTGGTCAACAGGGACGCGATGCGCGACGTGTTCGGGTACGGGCCGGACCCGGACCGGCACCTGGAGGTGGTGCGCGAGTTCGCCTCCGCCGGGTTCGACCACCTGTGCCTGATCAACGCGGGCCCCGATCCGGCGGGGTTCTTCGACTTCTTCGAGAGGGAGCTGTACGAACCGATCCGGAACATGGGGGTGTCCCCGATCTAGGGCATGTATGGCGAATACTCACCCTGCTGCGCGACGCCCCAGCGGCACCCTCACTGCGTTCTCATCAGTCAACAGCCAAACCAGGATGCCTCCTTCTTCGGCCTTGCGAGGCCACCACTGGATACGCCGCTTGCGACGGGCGGCATCCACCACACACGCCCTAGGCACTGTTTTTTGGAAGTGGGAGCGGAGCAGGGTCTGCCCTGGCAGGCTTGGTGAACGTGCCTGGCCGTCATGAACTCACCGATGCCGAGTGGGCCCTGCTCGCCCCGCTCATGCCCGACGATGCGCCCAAGGGCAAGAAATGGGCCGATCACCGCAAGGTCATCAACGCGATCCTGTTCCGCACCCGCACCGGGATCCCCTGGCGGGACCTGCCCGAGCGCTACGGGCCCTGGGAGACCGCCGCCGGGCGGCACCGTCGCTGGTGCATGGACGGCACCTGGCAGAGGATCGCCGACCGGCTCAGGATCGACGCGGCCAGCGGCGAAGAGCTCATCGCGAGCGTGGACTCGACCACGGTTCGAGCCCATCAGCACGCGGCCGGGGCAGCGAAAAAGGGGACACGGCGCGGGACGAACCGGACGGACGCGAAGCACTGGGGCGCTCCCGAGGCGGGCTGACCACCAAGATCCACCTACTCGCCGACTCCCGTCGGCGGCCCCTGGTGCTGGCCACAACCCCGGGCCAGCGCGGGGACAGTCCCATGTTCGAGCCCCTGATGCGATCGCTGAGGCTGCCTCGCAGCGTCGGTCGGCCGCGTACTCGCCCCGACCGGGTCCTGGGCGACAAGGCCTACTCCAGCCGCGCCAACCGGGACCACCTGAGGCGCCGCGGGATCAAAGCGACCATCGCCCAGCCCCGCGACCAGCGTGAGCACCGCCGGTGCAAGGGGTCGGCAGGCGGTAGGCCCCCGGCTTTCGACCAGGTGGCCTACCGCGACCGCAACACGGTGGAGCGGGCGATCAACCTGCTCAAGCAGAACCGGGCGGTCGCGACCCGCTACGACAAGCGGGCCGCGATCTTCGACGGGACCGTGCAGGTCGCCTCGATCCGAATCTGGCTCCGTGACCTGACCCGTTCACAAAACAGTGCCTAGCGCGGTGACCGCGAAGGTGCACCGGCTCGTCCCCCCGAGCCGTGGTCCCGTACCCACAGCGCGCTTCGGCGCTCGTGGGTACAGGACCATCCGGGGGTGGAGCGGCCCCGGTCGCGCCGGCGACGCCACCGGTCGGTCCGCTAGGCCGCCGGGTCGCGGTTGTACAGCTTCCTGGCCCACAGGTAGGAGACCAGGGTGACACCCGCGCACCAGGCGACCGCGGCGACCCCGCTGCCACCGGTCCCGGTGCCCATCAGCAGTCCGCGCAGGGTCTCGATGACGGGCGTGAACGGCTGGTACTCGGCGAACCACCGCAGACCGGTCGGCAGCGTCTCGGTGGGCACGAAGCCGCTGCTGAGGAAGGGCAGGAAGACCAGGGGCATGGGCAGGTTGCTGGCGGACTCGACGGTCTTGGAGACCAGGCCCAGCGCCACCGACAGCCAGACCAGGGCGAAGGAGACCATCAGCACCAGGCCGAGGGCCGCGAGCCACCCTCCCGGACCGGCGGTGGGCCGGAACCCGAGGAGCAGGGCCACCCCGGTGACCAGGGCCACGCACAGCAGTGCCTGGAAGAGGCTTCCGACGACGTGCCCGGTCAGGACCGAGACGCGGGCGATGGCCATGGTCCGGAACCGGGCGACGATGCCCTCGGTCATGTCCGTGGCCACCGAGATGGCCGTTCCCAGGGCCGCGCTGGCCACCGCGATCATCATGATCCCGGGAGTGATGTACTCCAGGTAGTCGGCGCGACTGGTGGCGGCGCCGGCTCCCGTGCCCATGGCACCGCCGAAGACGTACACGAACAGCAGCAGCAGGACGATGGCCTGGCCCGCGAGCATCAGCGTCAGGGACGGGTAGCGCACCATGTGCCGGAACTGGCGGCCCACCATCGTGGCCGAGTCGCCGACGGCGTGGGTGAGGGTGTTCATCGGCCTGCCTTCCGTTCGTTTTCGTCCGTGCCCCGGTGGCCCGTGAGGGCGAGAAAGACGTCGTCGAGGGCCGGGGTGTGCACCGACAGCTCCTCGGGGGTGATCGACGCGGTGTCGAGGCGGTCCAGGAGGGACCGCAGCGAGGCGACCCCGCCGTCGCCGGGAACCCTCAGCGCCAGCGCGTCGTCGTCGGTCTCGCCGCCCAGGGCTCGGGCCGCCGACTCCAGTTCGTCGGCCCGGGTGAAGCGCAGGCGGACGTGGCCTCCGGGGATGCGGCGCTTGAGCTCCGCGGCCGTGCCCTCGGCCACCAGCGTGCCGTGGTCCAGGACCGCGATCCCGTCGGCGAGCTGGTCGGCCTCCTCCAGGTACTGCGTGGTGAGGAAGACGGTGACCCCGTCGGCCACGAGGCCCCGGATGATCTCCCACATGCCGCGGCGGCTGCGCGGGTCCAGGCCGGTGGTGGGTTCGTCGAGGAAGATCAGCCGCGGCTCGCCCACCAGGGTCATCGCCAGGTCGAGGCGGCGCCGCATTCCCCCGGAGTAGGTGGAGGCCGGCTTCCCCGCCGCGTCGACCAGGTCGAACCGCTCCAGCAGTTCGGCGGTGCGCCGCCGGGCGCGGGCCCGGTCCAGGCGGTGCAGCCTCGCCATGAGCATCAGGTTCTCGTGCCCGGTGAGCAGGCCGTCCACCGCCGAGTACTGCCCGGTGACGCCGATCGCGGCGCGCACCGCGTCGGGCTCCGTCGCCACGTCGTGCCCCAGGACCCGGGCCCGGCCGCCGTCGGCGCCGATCAGTGTGGACAGGATCTTCACGATGGTGGTCTTGCCGGCCCCGTTGGGTCCCAGCAGTGAGAAGACGGTTCCCGCGGGGATCTCCAGGTCGACGCCGTCCAACACCACGTGGTCGCCGTAGGACTTGCGCAACCCGGTGGCCGTGATGGCCGTGCGGGGGGTGTGCTGTGCCATGTCTGCCTCGTTTCTCTCTGGTCAGGACCGGCGGACCACGACGTCGCCGTAGACGCTGCGGGCGCGGACCTCGACGGTCTCCTCGACGGGGCCGGGGCCCTCCGCGGCCTCCAGCGAGCTGCGCACGACGCCCTTCTTGGACACCGCGTCCAGCCAGGCGGCGGTGCCCTCGCGGACACCGATCTCCAGTTCGCCGTAGGAGGTCTCCACGTCGACGCTGCCGCGGACCACCTGGCCGAGCCGGATACTGCCGTGGGTGGTACGCGCGGTGACGGAGGCCCGGGTCCGGTCGGCGGTGATGTCGCCGTGCGCGGAGTTCGCCCGCAGCTCCCCGGTCACCGTGCCGAGGGTGAGGGCCCCGCCGGTGGACTTGACGACGGCGGAGCCGTCGATCTCCCCCGCCCGGATCCAGCCGTGCCCCGTGGTGAGCTCGGCGTTGCCGGTGACGCGGTCGACGGCGATGTTGCCGTTGGAGAAGTCGATCCGGGACGCGCCCAGGCGCCCCTCACAGCGGATGCCGCCGAAGCCGCCCGTGGCGTGGACGCGCGAGCCCGCGGGCAGCTCGACGGTGATGTCGACCATGCCCTTGCGCCCGATCATCCGGCCCAGACCCGAGAGCTGGGGCTCCCGCACTTCGAGGCGGCCGCCCGCGTAGGCGACCTCGACCTGTTCCGCGGCCCGCACGTCGGCGTCCTTGTCGGGGTCGCGCGGGTGGACCTCGACGGTGGTCTCGGCACCGTCTCCGGCGTTGACCTGGACGGCGCCGGCCACCAGGGTGATGTCGGCGGTGATCGGTTCGGGGGTGTCGAAAACTGGCATGGCTGTCTCCCAGGCGTGGCGTTGGTGGTCGTCTCCGCTGGTGGGAGACGTGGTGGTGGAGGTTGGGCGGTCGGGTCCGGTCAGCGGACCCAGCCGGTGTAGCCGCGGCCGATCTGGCGCGCCCGGGTGTCCGGACGGCGCCTGCCGCCGTCGAGCGACGAGGCCACCGCGCGCACCAGCCAGGCGTTGACCGACAGTCCCTCGCCGCGGGCCGCCTCCTCGACGAGCGGCTTGAGGCGGTCGGGCATGCGGAGGGTGATCCGCGACGTGCCCCCGTCCTCGGCCTCGGCCCGGAGCTGACTCGCGAGGACTCCCTCTCCGGCGTCACCCTGGTGCGTGTGTGACGTCGCGAAGCTGTCGTCTCCGGCGTCGTCGAACTCGGGTGACGTCACGATGAAGTCAGTCTGCCGTCCGCGCAGCCGCACCTCGACCGATCCGGGTGCGAGGTCCCTCGTGATCTCGTCCGCGGCGGCGGACAGGGCGTCCAACAGGGTCAGGCGCGCGGCGGGTTCCAGTGCGGTGCTCAGGCGCTCGGCGATGACCCGGGTGTCCTCGTCCCCGGCTTCGGCGGCCACCAGGAGCTGGCGGCGGAGTTCGTCGACATACGGCATCAGATCCATGACGTCATAATGACGCCATAGATGCCGTCATGTCAAGTGCCCACCGTCCAGATCCGACGTCACTCCTCGCCCGCGGGGCCGTTCGTCGCGCTTGGCGTGTCGGGGCACGGCCCCCTCCCGCGGGACGAGAAGCGCGGCTCGGCCCGGTCGTGCTCCATGAGCGTCGCCGCCACGGCGAGGGGCGGACCGGGGGCCGCGAGCGCGGGTGGTCCGGGGAAGCGGCCCGGGGCGTGTGCGGTGAGTGCCGCCGGGGCGTCGCGCGGCAGGGCGGGTACCCGCCGTACACGGTCCGGGGCCTGTCCGGTGGACTCGGTCCTGTGCCGCCGGGGGCGGCGGGGCGTCGACGGGGTTCTGGAGGTTCCGCGGATACTACGAGCGGGCGCGCCGCGGGGGCCGAGGGTTCCCGTGCCCGCGGAGTCCGGGCACGGGGCGAAGCGCGGCGCAGCTCCAAGGAAACGAAGCGCGACGCAGCTCCAAGGAAGCACGCCCTAGACGCGCAGGTCGTGCCACCAGTGGAGGAGGCGCCCCAGCAGGTCGTCCTCGGGAGCGTCGGCCTCCTCGGCCTCCGGGGCGCCTCCGGGCTCGGCGGACTCCCGGCGGGGCGGGGCGACGGGCTCGCCCGGTGTGAAGGTGACCGGCAGCTCGCGGAGTCCGCGTGTGAACGGCGACGGCACCCAGCGCAGTTCCTCGGGCGCCACGGCCAGCCGCATCCCGGCCAGCCGTTCCTGGAGCGCGGTGACGGCGATCACGGCGATCATCCTGGACAGTTCGCGGGCGGGGCAGGCGTGCGGTCCGGCGCCGAACATCAGGTGGGCCCGGCGGCCGCTGGACACCCCGGTGCCGCCGTCGCGGTCGCACCGCACGGCCGGATCGAGGTGGGCGGCGGCGAAGCCGATGAGCAGGGCGTCGCCCGCCCGGATCTCGGCGTTGCCGATGCGTGTGTCCTGGAGGGCGATCCTGGCGGGCAGGATCTGACAGGGCGCGTCGGTCCACATCACGTGGTCGAGGAGCTCATGGGTCGGCAGGAGGGCGTCGGTGTGCGCCGTGCGGATCCTGGCATCGGTGAGCAGGGTGCGCATCGTGTTTCCGATGAGGTGCGTGGTGGCCTGGTGGCTGGCGTTGTTGATGAGCGCGGCCTGGTGGGCGACCTCGTCGTCGCTCAACCCGGCCGGGTGCTCCAGCATCCACGACACGAGGTCCGGCCCCGGGCGCTCGCGCTTGCGGACGACCAGTTCGGAGAAGTACTGGTGGATGCGGGCGACGGCCTCCTCGCCACGTCTGGAGTCCTCTCCCAGGACGATGGCCGTGAGGTCGCCGAGCATGTACCCGTAGCCGTCGGGGAGCCCGTACAGGCTGTTGACCACCAGCACGGGCAGCGGGTCGGCGTACTCGGAGACGAGGTCGGCGCTGCCGTCGGCGACGAAGGCGTCGACCAGTTCGTCGGCGATCCGGCGGACCGTGCGCGCGGTGGCGCTCATGTCCACCCTGGCCAGGCTGTCCACGATGGGCGAGCGCAGCCGTGCGTGCTCGGCTCCGTCGGCGTACAGGGCGTTGGGGCGCCAGGACAGGGTGGGCCGGGCGGTGGCGGGGTCGACGCGGCCCGCGGCCACCTCGCTCCAGCGCCGGGTGTCGCGGGAGAAGAGGTGCTGGTTCTGTAGGACGGCGAGGTTCTCGTGGTAGCCCAGCAGCAGCCAGGCCCGCACGCCGCTCTCCAACTCCACCGGGGCGACGGGGCCGTGGTGCTCGCGCAGCGCGTTCCAGAGGTCGTCGCGGCCGGCGCCGGGGGTGGTGCCGTAGAGCCGGGTGACCTCGACGGGGTGGGCGTTCGTCATCGGGTGCGCGGTACCCGGGGAGCGGGAGCCGCTTCCCTCCCTTCGGGAAGATGTCGTGCTGGTGCGGCGGGAGGCGGGGAAGCGGGGCCGTTCCCGAAAGCGGTGCGGAACGGTTCGTCGGTGGCCCGTCGGGTGACGGTTCCCTGGTCGTGGCATTCTAGAAGTGCGGAAGTTCCTTTTCAACACGCCTGGGGAAATGCACGATTCCGGGATTCCGATACCTGGATAAACAGTCCATAAAACGCAAAAAGATATTCAGGCACGCGAAACGCCGTATGCGCAGGGCGTCCGTGCTCCACGGGGACCACTCCGCGGCCCGAGTCTGTCACAGGGGTGCGACAGTTCCAGAGGCCCGTGAAGGGCTCGTAAGGCCGTTCGGAAAAGGCCGCCCGAGCGCCCTCCGGAGCCCCCGTTTCTGTCACCACCGGTCCGTAGTGTTCTCTGTGTGAGCGATCGATGGAGTACCGACGACGTATGGGCTCTGGCTCCGGACGCCTCCTCCCGGAAGGCCGCCCTCAAGGTGGCCAAGGAGGGGTCCTGGCCCGAGCGCGGAGCTGTCACCGCCCCCTCGGGCGGCACCTCCGCCGTGTGGGGTGAGTGCAAGGGCAGCGGATCCAAGCCCTACCTGGCCGCCGTCCACCTGGACGGAGCCGAAGGCACCGCCTACAAGTGCAGCTGCCCCAGCCGCAAGATCCCGTGCAAGCACGCCCTGGCCCTGCTCGCCCTGTGGTCCCAGGAGCAGGTGGCGCCTCGCGAGGACAGGCCGGAATGGGTCGCCAAGTGGCTCTCCGGCCGGGCCGCCCGCCGGACGCGCGCGGAGAGCGGTGCCTCCGCGGCCCCCGCCGACCCGGAGAGGGCGGCCGCCACCCTCAGGGAGAGGGAGGAGTCGGTCGGGGCCGGGATGGACGAGCTCCGGCTCTGGCTGCGCGACCAGGTCGACGCGGGACTGGCCGAGGTCCCCAAGTACGGCTACGGCCACTGGGACCGCATGGCCAAGCGCCTGGTCGACGCCAAGGCGGGCGGCGCGTCCGCCCTCGTCTCCCAACTGCCCGGAGCGGCCCGCGGGAACGGCTGGCCCGAGCGCCTGCTCGAAAGGCTCGGCCTCCTCCACCTGCTGGCCAGTGCCTACCGAGCCGGTGACGCCCTCGACGAGCGGACCCGCGGCGTCGTACGCGCCCGCGTCGGTATCACCACCAGGGCCGAGGACGTCCTCGCGACCGGTGAGCGCGTCCACGACACCTGGCGGGTCCTGGGCTGGCGCGACACCACCGCCCCCGAGGCCGACATGCGGGCCCGCCGCCTGTGGCTGCGCGGCGCCCGGACCGGGCGCACCGCCCTGTCACTGACCTTCGCCCGCTCCGGACAGACCCCCCTCACCCCCTTCCGCGCCGGTACCGAGGTGACCGCCGAGTTCGCGTTCTACCCCGACGGGCACCGCGTCGTCCCCGTCCGCGACGGCGACACCGCCCCCGCGGCCCCGCCCGAGGGCGGCACGGTCACCGAGGCGCTCGACGCCTTCGCCGCGGCCGTCGCCGAGGACCCCTGGTGCGACACCTGGCCGGTCGTGCTCGACCGCGCCGCGCCCGCCCGCGAGGGCCGGTGGTACCTCACCGACCCCGACGGCACCGCACTGCCCCTGGCCCCCGCCCCACCCTGGCGGCTCCTCGCGGTCACCGGCGGCCACCCCGCCACCGTCGCCGCCGAGTGGTCCCCCGCGGAGGGCCTCACCCCCATCGCCGTATGGGACCGGAACGGAAAGGCGGTCTCCCTGTGACCGGTACCCGCGCCCCAGCATCCCCCGATCCCCTGGCCCCCGCCGACTCCTGGGGCCGCCTGGTCTCCGCCGCCCTGGTCGGCACCTCCCGGCGCTCCGTCCCCGACACCCCCGACCTTCCCGATCTGCCCGGCGCCTCCGCGGACGAGGGCGCCGACGCCCTCCTGTGCCGGGCGGCGCTGGCCGCCGTCCGACGCGTGGCCGGATACACCCCCGCCACGGGGATCACGCCCCTCACCCCCGACACCGAGGACGAGCGCCCCGAGGCCGGCCGGGCCGCCACAGACTGCCTGGAGCGCATCGTCGAGGGGCGGGAGGACCTCCTCCCGGAGTGGCTGGAGCTGGTGGCCGCCGGCGGGCGGCGCGCCGCGCACTCCAGCCTTCCCGCCCTCCTCGGCCAGGGCGTGCGCCACAGCCGGCTGCGCCCCGCGATCTCCGCCGCCATCGGTACGCGCGGCCAGTGGATGGCCCGGTTCGAGCCCTCCTGGTCCTACGTCCTGGCCGAGCCGCTGCCCACCGACCGGTTCGGCGAGCGGGACTGGGAACACGGCACCCCCGGCGAGCGGCGCCGCGCCCTCGTCGCCCTGCGCGCCGCCGACCCCGGCCGGGGCCGCGACCTCCTCACCGCCGCCTGGCCGGGCCTGGCCAGGGCCGAACTGCGCCGCGGCCTCCTGGAGGCGCTCGCCACCGGACTCGGACCAGGCGACGAGGACCTCCTCGGCGGTGCGCTGGACGACCGGAGCGCCAACGTGCGCGGAACCGCGCTGTCCCTGCTCACCCGGATGCCCGGGAGCGCCCACGCGGAGCGGCTGCGCGGCTACGTCCGCGAGCACGCGTCACAGCGGGGGGACGGCTCCCTGCGGGTGGACTCCGTCCACACGCGCGACGCCGCCGTCCACCGCGACCTCGCCCTGGCCGCGCCCACCGGACCCGAGGAGACCAAGCACCAACGGCACGAGCGGGTGTGGGCACTGGTCACCCACGCGCCCCTGGACGTGTGGCCCGGACTGCTCGGCACCGACCCCTCCGGAGTCCTCGCGGCGGCGGGCGGAGAGGCGGCCAGATCCGACGGACTGTTCGACGCCTTCGTCAACGCCGTCACGGTCCAGCGGGACACGGAGTGGGCCAGGGCGGTCCTCGGGACGCTCGGCCTCCGGGCCGCCCGCGACCGGGGCTCCTTCCAACTGGACAAACTGCTGGACCTGCTGCCCGTCCAGGAGCGCTGCGCGCACGTGTGCGGTGTGCTCGACGGCGCCGAGGCCTCCCTCGTCCGCTGGGCCCAGCTGCTGCGCGCCACACGCGGCCCCTGGACCCGGGAGCTGAGCGCCCGGGTGGTCGGGCTGCTGCACACCGCGCGGCCCAAGCACGACCCCCACGGCTACCAGGAGGTCTGCGGGGCCGCGGCCGAGCACATGCCCCCCGAACACCTCGCCGACCTGCACGAACAGCCACCGATCGACGGTTCCTCCGCCGACACCTACCTCCGGCTCCGGGACACCCTCCGGTTCCGGCTCGACATGCACAGGGAGTTCTAGTTGACCACCTCCGCCCCCTCCGTCCAGACCGACGCCGCGCAGGCCCTGCGCCCGCACGCGGAGCAGACCTACGCCGCCGAGCTCGAGGCGCTCGCCAAGACCGACGACCGGCAGCGCCCCCCGGGCTGGAGGCTCTCCCCGTGGGCGGTCACCCGGTACCTGCTGGGCACCACCCTGCCCGACGGCACCGAGATCACCCCCAAGTACATCGGCGCGCGCCGCGTGGTCGAGGTCGCCGTGGCGACCCTGGCCACCGACCGGGCGCTGCTGCTCATCGGCGTCCCCGGCACCGCCAAGACCTGGCTGTCCGAGCACCTGGCCGCCGCGGTCTCCGGTGACTCCACCCTGCTCGTCCAGGGCACCGCCGGAACCTCCGAGGAGGCCGTCCGCTACGGCTGGAACTACGCGCGGCTGCTCGCCGAGGGCCCCTCCGAGGCGGCCATGGTGCCCAGCCCGGTCATGACCGCCATGGCGCGCGGCTCCATCGGCCGCATCGAGGAACTCACCCGCATGCCCTCCGACGTACAGGACGGGCTCATCACCGTGCTGTCGGAGAAGGCCCTGCCCGTGGCCGAGCTGGGCATCGAGGTGCAGGCCCGGCGCGGGTTCAACATCATCGCCACCGCCAACGACCGCGACCGGGGCGTCAACGACCTCTCCAGCGCGCTGCGCCGCCGGTTCAACACCGTGGTGCTGCCCGTGCCCGACAGCGCCGAGGACGAGGTCCGCATCGTCACCCAGAGGGTGGAGCAGCTCGGCCGCTCCCTGGAGCTGCCCGAGGTGCCGACCAGCCTCACCGAGATCCAGCGGGTGGTCACCGTCTTCCGCGAGCTGCGCTCGGGGGTGACCGAGGACAACGGCACCAAGGTCAAGTCGCCCAGCGGCACGCTGAGCACCGCCGAGGCGATCTCGGTGATCACCAGCGGCATCGCGCTGGCCGCGCACTTCGGCGACGGGCGGCTGCGTCCGGCCGACGTGGCCGCCGGCATCCAGGGCGCCGTCGTCCAGGACCGGGTGTCCGACGGCGTGGTGTGGCGCGAGTACCTGGAGACCGTCGCGCGCGGGCGCGACGGCTGGGGCGACTTCTACCGCGCCTGCCGCGAGGTGGGCGCCTGATGGGTCGACCCCGACTGGACACGAGCGGGCTGCACGTCCTGGGCGTGCGGCACCACGGCCCGGGTTCGGCCCGGGCCGTCCGGGCGGCCCTGGAGGAGATCAAGCCCGACGCCGTGCTGATCGAGGGGCCGCCGGAGGCGGACGCCCTCACCTCCCTGGTGGGCGAACTGGAGCCGCCGGTGGCACTGCTGGCCTACCTCGCCGACACGCCCAGGAGCGACGAGGCGGGGGAGGGGAGCGGAGCGCGGACGGACGCGGGCTGGGCGTTCTGGCCCTTCGCCAGCTTCTCCCCGGAGTGGGAGGCGCTGCGCTACGCGGTGGCCGGCGACGTGCCGGTGCGCTTTTGCGACCTCCCCGCCGCGCACACCCTCGCCGAGCGGATCGCCGAGGCGGAGGAGCGGAGCCGGGCCGGGGAGGAGAACGCGCGAGCCGAGCAGGAGGACGGCCGACGCGGGACCGGGGAGCGGACCGGGGCCGGACAGGAGGACGCCGGGGCCGGCTCCGTCGATGGGGCCGCCGCGTCCGGCGGACCGGACGCGAAGGAGACCGAGAACGGCGAGGTGGGCGAACCGGAGCGGGTCCGGCTGGACCCCCTCGGAGTGCTCGCCGAGGCCGCGGGCTACGACGACGCCGAACGCTGGTGGGACGACGTCATCGAGCAGCGCCGCGACGGGGAGCCCTCCCCCTTCCCCGCGATCGCCGACGCCATGGCCGCCGTCCGCGCCGAGTCCGGTCCCGAGCGGGGAAGGGACGCGCGCAGGGAGGCGTACATGCGCCAGACCCTGCGCGCCACCCTCAAGGAGGGACACCAGCGGGTCGCCGTGGTCTGCGGCGCCTGGCACGCCCCCGCCCTGCGCGACCTGGCCGACTACTCCGTCAAGGACGACGCCTCGCTGCTCAGGGGCATGCCCAAGGTGAAGGTCACCGCCACCTGGGTTCCGTGGACCCACGGGCGCCTGGCGGCCGCCAGCGGCTACGGCGCCGGTGTCGCCGCGCCCGGCTGGTACCACCACCTGTTCACCGCGCCCGACCTGCCGGTGCACCGGTGGCTGACCGACGCCGCCCGCATGCTCCGCGGCGAGGGGCTGTCGGTGTCCTCCTCGCACGTCATCGAGGGTGTGCGGCTGGCCGAGAGCCTCGCGGTGCTGCGCGGGCGCCCGCTCGCCGGACTCGACGAGGTGTCCGAGGCGCTCACCGCCGTCCTGTGCGAGGGCGAGCCCACGCGGGCCGCCCTCGTCCACCGGAGGATGGCCCTCGGCGAGCGGATGGGCTCGGTGCCCCCGTCCACGCCCATGGTCCCGCTCCAGCGCGACCTCATCGCGATCCGCAAGCGCCTGCGGCTCAAGGCCGAACCCTTCGACCGCGACGTCGACCTGGACCTGCGCAAGGACGGCCAGCGCGAACGCAGCGTGCTGCTGCACCGGCTGCGGCTGCTCGGCGTCGAGTGGGGCGTTCCCCGCTCGCCCGAGGGCGGGCAGAAGGGCACCTTCCGGGAGTCGTGGCGGCTGCGCTGGGACCCGGACATGGACGTGGCGCTGATCGAGGCCAGCCGGTGGGGCACCACCGTGGCCTTGGCGGCCACGGCCAGGGCGGCCGACCTCGCCGAGGGCGCGTCCCTGCCCGCGCTGACCTCCCTCACCGAGCGGTGCCTGTTCGCGGACCTGGGCGGGGCCCTGCCCAGGGTGCTGTCCCTGCTCACCGACCGGGCGGCCACCGACAGCGACGTCACCCACCTGATGGAGGCGCTGCCCCCGCTGGCCCGTTCGGCCCGGTACGGGGACGTGCGCGGTACCGACGGCGCGCACCTGCGCACGGTCGCCGAGCAGATCCTGCGCCGCGTGTGCGTCGGACTCGTCCCGGCGGTGCACGGCCTGGACGACGACGCGGCGGCGAGGTTCGTCAAGCTCATCGACGCCACGCACACCGCCGCCACCCTCCTCGGCGGCGAGGGCGCGCGGGCCTGGACCGCGGCCCTGGTCACCCTGGCCGGGCGGGACACCCTGCCGGGACGGATCGCCGGACGGGTCAACCGGATGCTGTCCGACGCCGGGCTGCTGGAGGCCGGCGAACTGCGCCGCCGCCTCGGCCTGGCGATGTCCCCGGGCGCCGAGCCCTCCTCGGCCGCCGCGTGGCTGGAGGGGTTCCTCCAGGGCAGCGGGCTGATCCTGGTGCACGACGACCACCTGCTCGGGCTGATCGACACCTGGCTGCTCGCCCTGCCCGAGGAGCGGTTCACCGCCGTGCTCCCGCTGCTGCGGCGCACCTTCGGGGCCTTCGACGGCCCCGAGCGCCAGGAGATCGGCGCGGCCGCCCTGCGGCTCGGGTCGGAGCCCGCCGCCGACGGCGGCGTCCAGGTCCGCGTGGACGTGGACACCGAGCGCGCGGCCCCGGCCCTGGCCACCGCGCTGGCCATCCTCACCGACGGAAGGAGCCGCGGATGAACGCCGTGGACGAACGGGAGCGCCGCTGGCGGCTGGTGCTGGGCCGGGAGGCGCAGTGCCCCTCCGGGCTCAGCACCGCAGACCAGGGGATGGACGCGGCGCTGGAGGCGCTGTACAACCGGGGCGACGGCTCCGGGAACGGGTCCTCCAGCGGCGAGCGCAGCGCCGGACTCGGCGGTTCGGCGCCCCGGGTGGCGCGCTGGCTGGGCGATATCCGGGAGTACTTCCCGTCCTCCGTGGTGCAGGTGATGCAGAAGGACGCCATGGACCGCCTGGGCCTGCACCAGCTCCTCCTGGAGCCGGAGATGATGGAGGCCGTCGAGCCGGACGTGCACCTCGTCGGCACCCTCCTCTCCCTCAACCGGGTGATGCCCGACCAGGCCCGCGAGTCCGCCCGCGCGGTGGTGCGCCGCGTGGTCGACGACCTGGAGCGCCGGGTGGCGCAGAAGACGCGGTCCCTGGTGCAGGGGGCGATCGACCGCTCGGCCCGCACGCACCGGCCGCGCCGGGCGGCCGACATCGACTGGAACGCGACCATCCGCCGCAACCTGGCCCACTACCTGCCCGAGCACAACACGATCGTGCCGCAGACCCTGGTGGGATACGGGCGCCGCAGCCGCGGGGTGCAGAAGGACGTGGTGCTGGCGATCGACCAGAGCGGTTCCATGGCCTCCTCCGTGGTCTACGCGAGCGTGTTCGGCGCGGTCCTGGCCTCCATGAAGACCCTGCGCACGTCCCTGGTCGTGTTCGACACCGCCGTGGTGGACCTGACCGAGCAGCTCACCGACCCGGTCGAGGTGCTGTTCGGGACCCAGTTGGGCGGCGGTACGCACATCAACAAGGCCATCGCCTACTGCCAGGGGCTGATCAGCAAGCCGAACGACTCGGTGTTCGTGCTGATCAGCGACCTGTACGAGGGCGGTGTCCGAGAGGAGATGCTCAGGAGGGTGGCCGCGATGAAGGCGGCCGGGGTCCAGGTGGTGGTACTGCTGGCCCTCTCGGACGAGGGCGCGCCGTTCTACGACCGCCGGAACGCGTCCGCGCTCGCCGAGATGGGGGTGCCCGCGTTCGCCTGTACCCCCGACGCGTTCCCCGAGCTGATGGCGGCGGCCATCCAGGGGCAACCCCTCACGTCCTGGGTAGAGAAGCACCAGGACGCCTGATCCGGGCGGGCGGGGCCGTGGCGGTCCCCGCCCGCCCTCCGGCTTCCCCACGGGTGGCGACCGGTCCTCGTGCGTTTCATGCGCCTCGTGCGCCTCTCACAGGCCCGGATCGGTCCCACAAGCCCCGGGTGGGAGGCAGAAGGGCCGGGGCGGGACGGTCAGGAGAGCGGCACGGGGGTAGGAGCCACTCGTCGGTGACGTACTGGCTATGCTCGCCCGCGAACGGTGACCCGCTCCTCGTCCGCTCCGAGCGGCGCCGGCCGCCCCCTTCGTCCCGCCCTCCATTCCACCCTCCAACCGGGAGAACCGTTGAGCTACGACGTGGTGGCCCTGGTCGCCGACAGACCCGACGAGCCGGCGGTCGCCGACGCCCTGCAAGACGTCGACCCGAAGCTGCGGCTGCACCAGCACGGGGACACCGACGTCCTACAGATCAGGGACGGGGACGGTCACCTCCTGGCCACGTTCGAACCCGGGCGGCGGGTGGAGCGCCCCGACGACGTCGTGCGCCTGCTCGGTGCGGAGGTCGTGGCGGGACTGCCGGACACGTTCTGGTGGGTGGAGACACGTGCCCGCCCCGACGCGCGGGGCCGCGAGGTGGCGCACCGGTTCGCCGACGGGCTCGCGCTGCGGCTCGGAGGCGCGGTGTGGACCTCGGGCGGGGCCGACTTCGGCCTGTGGGAGGAACCGGGGCACCCGGCCGTCGACCGCACCGCGGCCCGAGCCCTCCTGGTCGTCCAGGACCGCGCGGTGGTGCCCTTCGACTCCTGGCTCAGCGACGCGGTGGCCACGCACACCGGGGAGAGGACGCTCCAGGTGCTCACCCCCGCGACGTCGCGGCTGACCTACGGGGCCCGGACCTTCCTGGCCGGACCGCTGGGGCGCTGGGTGGTACGGGGCGAGGACGGTGACTGCCACGACGGCATCACCGGGCTTCCGGTGCACTGGGACACCGAGTACGGGTTCATTCCGGCCAAGGAGCCGGCGGGGGTGGACTGGGCCGGGAAGGAACCGGGCGCCGAGCCGGTTCCGGGCTTCCTCGCGGACTTCGCCGAGACCGCCGGAACGCAGTTGGTGGTGGACGTGTCCGTGCTCCACCGCGACCCGCTCACCCCGCGTCCGGGCCGTGCGGCGGAGGTCGTCGCCGAGCACCTGGCCGGGACCGCGCCTTCCGGGTGGGGCCCGTACGAGCCCGCGCTCATGGCCTGGGACCGCGAGCGGCTGTCCGGTTTCGTCCAGCAGCGCAGGCCCGAGCCGTCGATCCTGTACCTGTCCGGGCCACTGGGCCTGGGACATCCCCTCTCCGGGCAGATCCGCCTCACCTGGCGCGGGGCCCACGCCCTGGAGAGGATCTCCGTGGTGGTCGGTTTCGAAGGCGAGGGATCCGTGCCCTTCGACGCGCTCCCGGAGCTGGTGGAGGCGCTCGCGGAGGAGGGACTGCTGGAGAGCCTGCGGGTGCGCCGCCTTCCCGGGCGCGGTGACACCACCTACGTGCCGGTGTGGGCGGGACCCGCGGTTCCGGTCGGGCTGGCGATCGGACCGGAGCGCCTGCGCCGGGTCGGGGCCGGCCGCGCCCAGGCGGGACCGATCAGGGGCACGCTCGTCGGCGAGGGCGAGGAGCGTGCCGCCTGGTACCCGGTGCTGGAGGACGCGGCCGCGCCCATGCGGGCACTGGAGCTCACGCGGAGGCAGACCGCCTACCTGACCGCGGCCTCCCGAGGGTGACAAGGAGACGGGAGTGACCTCCGGGAAAGGGACGTGCGTGGCCCTCGTACACGGCCCCGTTGCCCGGGCCTTTTCTCCCGTGCGGTGAAAGTGACGTGTGTCACGCGCATCGTCCTCATCTGCGCGTTCTCGCCCGGCGGCCGGGAATCCACCTCCTGATCACCGCGAACGCGGTTTTCCCCCGAACCAAAACCGATCGTGAAGTGTCACCCCGTATGCGCATACTGCTACAGCCGTGCCCTGAGGCCGTGGGGCGTGGGATGTCGACGAAACGAACGCAGGAGGTGTCGCCGGATGAAGTTCGAGCTGGTCGAGCCGTCGGCCGAGAGTGTCCCCGCCGCCGGACCCCGACGACCCCGTCACTCGGCGCCCGCTGACGAGGATCCGGCGGGACGGGCACCGCCCACCGCACCGGAACCGGACGAGACCTCCGTCAAGCCCGTCGGGGAACGTATGGCCAGGACGGTCCAAGGCGTGCGTGCCTCGCTGAACCTGCTCCAAGCCCACGTCGCCGAGCAGAGCATGGCGGAGGCCCACCGCTCGGCCGCCTCCGCTTCGGCGGCCGACCCCGGGGCCGCGTTCCGCCCGCACAGGTTCACCGCCCCGGCGGGGAGGGACGACCGATGAGCAAGTGGGACATCGACGTGGGCGGGGTCGCGCTGGTCCTGACCGGCCTCGGCGACCAGCTCGGTCTGGAGGGAGGCGGGTTCTCCGCCACCATCGACTCCACCGCCGACGGGATCGACATGGCGCTGAACAACGCCAAGAGCCCGCCCGTGGAGACCGCCCTGGCCGGGTTCCTCGACCACTTCACCGGCAAGACCGACGCCATGTTCACCCGCAGCCTCTCCTGTCTCCAGGGAGCCAACGACGCCACCCTGGCCTACAACGAGGGCCAGGAGGAGATGGCCGCCGAGGCCCAGCGGCAGGCGGGCACCGGCGACAACCTCGACCTCTGACCCGACGCTCCGTCCCTCCCCGCACCGCCCCTTCCCCCATCCCTCCCTGTCCCTCCCCGCCCCCACGGAAGGCCCCCTGGTGAGTTTCGAACCCACCCAGCCCCAGGACGGCGTGGACTCGAACATGTTCACGCTCATCGACCCCGAGGCCATCCCCTATCCCCTGACCGACGTGTGGTCCCTCAACTACGCGGCCGAGACGCTGCGCACCGGCGGTGAGGACCTCTTCGGCGGGGCCGAGGACATGCGTTCCACCTGGCGGGGCCTCCAGGCCCACTACGAGGCCCCCGAGAGCGAGGCGCTCTTTTCCAAGATGGACCCGGTGGTGACCAAGGGCGAGGACATCTCCGGCGACCTGGCCACCGTCGCCGCCGCGCTGGAGGACCTGGCCGAGGCCGCCAAGACCGCGCGGAGGTCGCTCAACACCCTGCGGATCGAGGCCCAGGGCTTCTGGAACCGGCACCACGACGAGAAGGTGTGGTGGCTGACCGAGGACGAGGAGACCGACGAGTGGGCGCTGACGGAGAACATGCGCCTCAAGGACGCGGTCAACGCCGCCTGGGCCACGTTCAACGAGGCCGAGAACGACTGCGCCTCCCGGATCTCGGCGGTGTTCGGCGGTCCCGCCTACGCCTCGCCCGGCCAGGCGGGCGGGGACGGCGTGCTCGTCTACGGGCTGCCCACCGACGCCGGCGAGCGCGATCTCTCCCTGGAGACCGCCTTCAGCTTCGAGGGCGTCAACAGTTTCGCCAACGACGCCGCGGCGTGGGCGGGCAGCGAGTTCCACCCCTCCCAGATGGACTGGGGCAACGACAAGGGCCAGGCGCTCTGGGACACGGTGGTCACCGACGCGCTGTGGGGCTCGGCGGTGGGGCTGACGACCAAGCTCGGGTACTGGCACCCCGAGAACGGGTGGCGCTTCGACGCATCGGGTCGCTGGGAGAACGCCAAGGCGGCCTGGGACGACGCGAAGATGGACGCGGCCGCCCTCATCGGTATCCACGACGACCACGGATGGCTGTGGGACCCCGGAGCGGGCGGCCGGGAGGGGTGGGGCGCGGGATGGGACCGGTGGACCGACAACCTCGACGCCAGCAAGGACGAGTTGTGGGAGGGGCACACCGCCTGGTCCACGCGCGAGGACGGCACCGCCTACTCCAACACCACCATCGGCGCCAACGTGGCGTTGATGACCGGCGGGCTTCCCCTCAAGCTCGCCAAGATCGTCCTCGGAACCGGTGTGGGCGGCTCCGGCGGTATGCCCTCCGACGGCTCGGAGGGTTCCGAGGGCTCTGGTGACTTCGGCGGCTCCGGCGGTTCGGACAAGTCCACGTCGCAGGGCGGCCCGGGGACGGGGGAGTGGCCCAGCAGCCCGCTGCCGAACGCCGGGGAGGGCAGCCGCCCCACCGGTGAGCGCTTCGAGAACCCGCTCACGGTGCTGCGGGAGTCGCTGCTGGACCCGAACCGGTTCCGCGAGAACCCTTCACCCTCGCCCCGGCCGGACACGCCCTCCACCCCCGCGCCCGATTCCGGTGGCGAACGGCCCTCTCAGAAGCCGACCACGCCGCAGAGTGGTGACACCCCACAGCCCCAGGACAGCGGCACACCACCCGACCGCCCGAGCGGCGAGGGCGACCAGACCGAGCCCCGTCCTGACGGGGAGGTCGCGGACGCGCCGAGCAGACCCGAGGAGAAGCCCGGCGCCGCGTCCTCGCCCCCGCGTCCGGAGAGCGAGTCCCAACGGGGTGAGACCGAGGCGCCCCGCGGCGAGGACGATCCCGGGGAGCGTCCCCCGCGTCGCGATGAGGATGTCGAGAACAGTCAGGATGACGACCCGACCCAGCGCCGCGACGATGAGCAGGAGGGTACGGGCGGGCCGCGCGAGGAACAGGGGCGCCCCGAACCCGCCACAGGCGGCGGCAGCGATGGCGGCGGCGGTGGCGACGATCCGCCCCAGGACCGCACCGGCACCGGAGGCGACGGTAATGCAGACGACGAAAGCCACGGGCGCGATGACGAAGCCGCAGGCGATGAGGAAGTCGATACGGGAGCTGGTAACCCGGAGAGGCTGCTGGATGTTTTTCCCGACAAGGTAGAACTTGACGGTCGAGTCCCTCGGCCTGAAGACGTTGGTCCCGCGAGCTACAGTCAGCCCACAGTGGAAGATCTCCACAGAGAAGGCCGGATCGGTGAGGGTTGGGAGTACTTCCAATCCAAGGAAAAGGAAATCGCAGAATTTCTTGAAGAATATGGGATTCAGGTCCAATCGGTGGCAGAGTCCACGGAGGCTGGCAAAAAGTCGCCCGAAGCTGTCATTTCAGGAACCGGGCACACTGTTGAATTTAAGACTCTTGACTCGGCGTCCGCGAACGCCATCCGATCGAACATCAAGGGAGGACGTAAACAGTCAAGTCGTCTAGTCCTTGACCTGCGACCTTCGGGGATGAGTCAGGAAGACTCCATGGCGGCATTGGGTTCACCACTCCGCAGGTATGGTGGAGACCTGGACGAACTGATCGTTATCGGTGGCGGTTTCGTCATCGTCTGGCCGTAGGGATGACAGTGGCGAAAGTAGAAACAATCATGGTATCCGCAGGGGTCAATGAAGTCGTCGAGAAGATTAGAGATTTCCCGGAAGTCACTTCTGAAGAAGTGAATGGCGATGTCTTCGAGTTCTACTTCAGTGATATCTCGGATATGTTTGGCGACCTTGCGGTAGACGTAGAAGAATTCGATGGATACGAAGGTTTCGTGACTTCCATAGACGTGTACGGAACAACATGGACGGAAAGGCCTGAAAGGGTTCAGTTCTTCTTTGATCTCCTCGTGCAGAGGACAACGTGGGAGCTTGGTGCCCGCTTCGATGAGAACGACCGTCCTCTCGTTCGCAGGACTCTCCGGAAGTAACCCCTGTCTGAGACACCGGTCTACCTGGCAGGGGGTGGTGGTTTGATGAGGTGATCGTTCTTCCTCGGAGCGCGCAGATCTCCAAGGAGGGTGGTTGATGAGTGAACTCCTGAGAGCACCGGAGGCTGTCGGTTCATGGGAGTGGTTCGTCGGCACGGGCGAGAAGGCAGGTGTCTTCGAATGCCTCTCCGCACTGGGGACCGTCGCCGGGATCCTCCGCCGCCACGGATTGCTGAAGGTCGAAGCCGTCGAGTTTTGCTGGGAGCATCCCCGAAGCCGCAGGCCCGATGCCTACCGGACCGTCCCGGTTGCCGGAGCCGTCAACACGCCTGAGTGTGCTCAGAGCATCCTGGCTTCACGTCCGCGGGATACGTCTGACGCACAGGTGAAGCTGCTGCGGGCGCACGGTGGTGGTACGTGGATTGACGCCTGGGGGGATACTCACACGGAAGCCGGCCTCGTCCTTCTGGAGACGACGCCGCTGTTCGAGGACGTTGCTGTGGAGGTGGCCGTTCACCACGACGTCTGGGCGTGCTACGCCTTCTCCGGCGCTCCTCATCCAGAGGTGCACGCCTCTAACGCTCCACGACTTTCAGTAGTTCTAAGGAGGTCGAGTCCACCCTGCGGTCCGAAACCAATCCAGGGGAAACCACCTACTTCGGTGTTGTGGAGGGCTACGGCATCCAGGCACCCCCGAACCCTACGAGATCGTGGACGGCCGCGCCCCCGACCTCACTGACAGAATCGTCTGAGTCGGCTCGACTTCCGGCCCGTGCATTCCCGCTCCGAGCCAGCGGGCCGGTGCGCGTGACAGCGGACGAGGCGAGCCGACCGCACGGGCCGTCTTCTCAGGTGTGCTGCCGGAGTTGCCGTGCGCTCCGCGTGCTCGCAAGGTAGTCCGGGCTCAGGCAGTTGTCCCAGTCGTCGGCGCTGCGCTGCTCCCAGTCGTATTCATCGAGTTGGGCGTCGTACTCCATTTGCGCCCGGTGCACCACGCGTCCGCGCCAGAGAAGCTCCACACGCTCCACACGGGACTCCCTCGCGGAGCCGTGGTAGCCGCGCTCCACGAATCCGTGCAGCCCGTCCGGCTCCATCCCCATGATCTCCGCGTTCCAGTAACTGGGAGTCGTCGGTGTGGCGAGTCCGCCGGGGGCCACGTCCATGACCGGCGGGTCCCACTCGACCTCCGTCGAGCACGGCCCCGCCTTCTCGATGTCGGTCCGGTCGTTCCCGGTCTGGTAGCGGCCGGTGACGCCGACACGCCAGGCGCCGTCGCCGTCCGGCTCCCAGGAGACGGACGGCATGCCGAGGTCGGGAAGGCGGTCGGCAGCTCCGAGCACTCGCACCTCGTCGAACCCGTACCAGAACGCGCCGTGCCTGGTCTCCCCTTCCTGGCCGAAGTGCGTGATGGTGTCCTGGAAACCGCCATCGTCGAAGAAGCGCTCCCACATGCAGGCGTACTGGTCGCGGTGGTCCTCCCAGAAGTCGTAGAAGCCCGGGTTCTTCCCGCAGCCGGCCTGGATATCGAGGAGACTTCCGTCGTCCGTCCGCCGGACCACCACCGGGACGTTGTACGACCCGCGCTCGTTGAGCACCCGGTCGATGATCCATACGGCCTCGTCGCGACCGATACTCCGACCAGGACGGGAGATGACACGCAGGAAGCTCGTGAAGATGTTGGACACGGGATCTCTCGCTTCTTTCGGGCATCGGCGCTGTCGGGAGAGCAGTCGAGTGACCGGACGGCGGAGCCTCCTGTATGTGCCCGAGGTACTCGACGCAGCGGCATAACCGCCTACAGGAACCTCAGGCGTCGGTGCGTGGAGTCCCGCTCCGGTACGAACGTATGTGAAGGGGCGCCCAGCCAGTGTCCCGTGCCGCCGCTCCCGCGCAGGCCGGACCGTTCCCGCCGTCCAACGAGCCATCGCGAACCCCGCCGCCGCGTCGGCTGGACGGTGGCCTGCCACGCCCTCGCTGCCGCATCGGGAGCCCTCGCCCAGCACCTCACCGGGTTGTTCGGCTGAACCTGCTGAACCGGCGGAACCGTCGGACCAGGACCACTCCGGCCACACAGCGGCCTCACCGGCGCGAGGGACCCGGTGCGGCCACGGTTGTCGGCATCTCGTTCGCGACGGTCGTGGAGCACGGTCGCCGTCCCTCCGAGCGTGAGAACCCGCTGGTTCGGTGAGCCGGGAATCGACTAGGCTCCCGTCCGTGCCCGAATCGGTTGACGTGGCCGCCTAGCGGCGGCCGACCCCAGAGTTCTCCGCCGCATCAGCGACCATGCCGGTGCGGCACCGCGTGCTGCCCGGCTCCGCTTCCGATGCCACGGAGCCCCTTCTTGTCCACACGCGAACGCGGCGGGGTACTGCTCCTCGCCGTCCTGCTCTCCACACTCACCTTCCCGCTGGCCATCACCGGCGCCTCGGTGGCGCTGCCCTCCATCCAGACAGATCTCGGCGGCACCCTGTCCGCCGGCCAGTGGGTCGTCAACTCCTACAACGCCTGTTTCGCGGCCTTCCTGGTGTGCGCGGGGTCGGTCGCCGACGCGGTCGGCCGCCGCCGGGTCTACTCCTTCGGCCTCGCCCTGTTCTGCGTCAGCGGACTCCTGTGCCTGTTCGTCCAGGACATCGTGGTCCTGAACCTGCTGCGCGCCGCGGGCGGTGTCGGCGCCGCGGCGGCGGTCGCCGGAGGCAGTGCGATGATCGCCGCGGCCTTCGACGGCCCGGCACGTACACGCGCCTTCGGCCTGCTGGGCACGGTCCTGGGGGCCGGCACCGCCTTCGGCCCGGCCGTCGCCGGCCTGATCGTCGAGACCCTCGGCTGGCGTGCCGCCTTCGCCTTTCCGGCGGCGGTCGCCGGACTGGTGCTCGTCCTGGTGCCCCTGGTGCCCGCCTCGCGCGGTACCGGCAGGCCCGTGGACCGGTCCGGAGCCGCCCTGTTCACGTGTGCGCTGCTCACGCTGATCGCCGTCTTGGTGGAGGGTCCCGGGTACGGGCTTCCCACGGTGCTCGGGGGACTGGCGGTGTCGGCGGCCCTGGTGGTCGCCTTCGTGCTCGTCGAGCGGCGCGCACGCGAACCCCTGGTGGACCTGGGACTGCTGGCCAACCGCGGGTTCGTCGCCTACGCCTTGGCCGCCGCCGCGTTCATGGCGGTGCTCGTGCCGCTGCTGGTGTACCTGCCTTCGTACCTGATCGCCGTCGTCGGCCTGGGCGCGGGCCGGGCCGGTCTGTGGCTGCTGATGCTCACGCTTCCCACGCTGCCTCTGCCCGCACTGGGCGCGGAGCTGGCGGCGCGCCTGCCCCACACGGCGGTCGTGGTCGGTGCCCTCCTGCTGTGCGGAACCGGTGCCATGGGACTGCTGGCGCTGGGCCCGGACACCGGCCCGTGGCGGCTGCTGGCACCGTTCCTGCTGATCGGGACAGGTGTGGGCCTCACCAACGGGACCGTGGACGGGATGGCCATGGGCGTGGTGCCCGTCGAACGGACGGGCGTCGCGGCCGGGGTGTTCAACGCGACCCGGATCACCGTGGAGACGGTCGCCCTCGCCGCCGTCGGCGCCGCTCTGGCCGTGCTCACCGGAGGACGTCTGAAGGGCGAGCGGTTCACGGACGCGTTCCATCTGGTGGCTCCCGCCCTGGGCGGGGCGGCCCTCCTGGCGGCGGTGGTGGTCCTGGTCCTCGGAAGGAGGCGGACCGTGCAGCCGTCGGACGTATCCCGGTGAGCCGGAGGCCGTGACGGTCCGGCGCCACCAGCGCCGCACACGGGTCGGGGCGGGCACCGCGCCCGCCCCGACACCGCGTCGTCCCCGTCGTGTCGTCCCCGTCGTCTCTCCCGCTACCTCTCGAGGTCCTCCTCCTCGTCGGGCCGCGCCGAGTCCGGGCTGAGCGGGTCGTGTCCCACCGACATCAGTCGGTGCCGCCACTCCGCGTCCTCTCGGTGGGGATCGGCCAACCGGTCGCGGACGAACTCCGACACCTCGCGCATCAGCTCGACGTCGTCCTTGGTCACGTCCACCTGGCGCTTGTTCAGCAGGTTCACGATCGCCTCGCCCCTCCTCCACACCGGGTGGGCGGGGTCGTTGCTGAAGGCGTTCTCACCGGAGGCGTTCGTGAGCAGCCACTCACGCAACTCCTGGCCGGTCATGTTCACCACCGAGTGGAAGTCGTTCCACACCTCTTCGACGACGGGATCGTGCTCAGCCATCTCTTCCCCCTTCGCTTGGCTTCGTTCTACGCGGTCAGACCCGCCGGCGTCTGCCCCGGGTGACCGCGAAGCCCACGGCCCCGGCCGCGAAACCCGCGGCGCCCACGAGGGCCGCGGTGCGGCGACGCTGGTTCATCTCCTGGAGAGGACTGGACTCGTGCGCCTCACCGTCGAACTCGCCGTGCGCGCCGTAGTCGCGCTCGTCGTCCAGGGGCTGGAACAGGTTGTCCCGCTCGGGCGGCCGGAGGTCGCGGATCTGGGCCTTGAACCCGCTGCGCCCCTGCTGCCAGGTGACCAGGCGCGGCGCGAGCCGCTGCCCCAGGACGGTGACCACCGTCGAGGCCCCCACCCAGTACCGGCGCCGCCGCGGATGCTCGGCGCCCCAGACGATCGCATCGGCCACCACCTCCGGCTGGTACACCGGCGGGACCGGGCGCGGACGGCCCCCCACGCGCGAGCGCACCCACGTGAACTGCGGGGTGTTGACCGCGGGCAGGTGCACCTCCGTCACCTTGACGTGCGAGCCCTGGTGGACCAGTTCGGAGCGCACCGAGTCGGTGAACCCGCGTATCGCGTGCTTGGCCCCGCAGTACGCGGCCTGGAGGGGGATGCCCCGGTAGGCCAGGGCCGACCCGACCTGCACGATCACGCCCCGGTCCCGGGGCAGCATGCGCTCCAGGGCGGCCTGTGTGCCATGCACGTAGCCGTGGTAGCAGACGTCGGTGACCCGGCGGTACTCCTCCGGTTCGATCTCCATGAACGGAGCGATGATCGAGGCGAAAGCGCAGTTGACCCAGATGTCCACCGGTCCCAGCTCGGACTCGACCCGTGCCAGGGCCTCGCGCACCGCGCCGGCGTCGGTCACGTCCACCGGCACCGCCATCGCCGGCACCCCTTCGGCACGGGCCTCCTCCACCGCCGCGTCCAACCCGGCCCGCCCCCGCGCGAGGAGGGCCAGGGCGTATCCCTTCCTGGCGAACTCACGGGCGGTCGCCCGGCCGACTCCGGCGCTGGCCCCGCTGATCACCACGACTTGGCTGCTCGGTTCCCCGGCCACCTCGGCCACCTCCCCGCAAGGTCGACACGGCCTCTCGGCTGCTCCCTCCGTCCCCGCTACCCGGGAGCACCATCCGTTATGTACACGTCACGGCAAGCTTCTGAACCGCTGTTTCCCGGTGGGCGTCCCTGGGCAGTCGCCAGCGGAAGGGAACCCTCAACGGCAGCACGGGTCCGGAGGGACGGGCGGGGCGAAGCGCGGTGCACACCGGCGAGCACGGCTTCCTCCCGCAACGCCGTACCCGCGTTCACCGCACCCGCTGCCCACCACGCCGGCGGCGCCGCATCGGGCGGCGCCGCACCGCACGACCGGACGCACGACAGGCCGGGCAGCGGAGCGGGACGACGAAGGAGGAACGAGAGGCGATGGCTGACAACACCACCGGCGAGATCAAGGAGACGCTCCACCAGGAGGCGGAGGCCTACCGGGGCGACAGCGATCAACCCCTCTTCGGATACGCCGCCACGGTCTCGGTCTACACGGCCCTGGCGGGGGCGGGGCTGCTCGCGGCGCGCAGGTCCCGCCGGGGCGGCGCGGCCGCGAACGTGGGCCCGTGGGACCTGGTGCTCATGGCGCTGACCACGCACAAGCTGTCCCGCCTGGTGGCCAAGGACCCGGTCACCAGCCCCCTCCGGGCGTTCTTCACCCGGTTCAAGGGGGTCTCGGCGCCGTCCGAGCTGGCCGAGGAGGTACGCGGCCAGGGCGGACGCCGGGCCGTCGGTGAACTGGTCACCTGCCCGTTCTGCACCGCGCAGTGGATCGCCACCGCGTACGCCTTCGGCCTGGTGTTCGCGCCGAACGCCACCAGGGGAGCAGGAGCGGTGTTCAGCTCCGTGGCCGTGTCCGACTGGCTCCAGTTGGCGTACGTACGCCTGCAGAAGGCGCAGGAGTAGGGCGCCGGGTGCCCTCTCCCGTTGATCTTGCTCCCAGTGCCACTCTCGACGTCCGACAGTGACGCCGAGAGCAAGATCGTCCGGGGCGAGGCGGGCAGCTCGCGGAGCCGCACGCCGGGGCCGCCCGGTCCTTCCGGCGTCCCCGCCTCCTTCCGGCGTCCCCGCCGTCAGGACCGGCGGCGCTCTCCGCCCTCGCGCCGTTCTCCGCGCCCGCGGCGTTCCCTGTGCTTGCTGCGTTCCCCGCCTTCCCCGCGCCCGCGGCGTTCTCCGCGCTCTCCGCCCTCGCGCCGTTCCCCGTGCTGACGGCGCTCACCGCGCACGCGGCGCTCACCGTGCCGACGGCGTTCCCTGTGCTTGCGGCGTTCCCGCTTCCCACCGCCTCGCTCATCCCCGGTGTCCTCGGTGTCCCCACCGCCCCGGGCGTCCTCGGGCCCCTCCGTCCCGGCCACCTCGGCCTCGGGCGGCTCCCCGATGACGAACCCGAAGACCACGTGGTCGGCGAGGAGCGCCGCCCTCTCCTGGGGGCGGGACCTACGGGCGTGGGCGAGGCCCAGAGCGGGGGCGATGACCAGCTCGAACGCCCCCCAGGCCATCACCCCGTAGACCGGACCGGCGAGCCAAGAACGCCGCAGCCTCCTCGGCAGGAGGGTGAACAGGGCACCCGCCGTGGCCCCGTACCCCCAGTGCGCCAGTTCGACGGCGGCCTTCCTCCGGTTCTTGGGGACGCTCTTCAGGACGGCGGGCACGCCCTCCTTCAGGATGGCGTCGGGCGGTGTGCGCTTGACGAATCCCAGGCCGACCTCGGCCTGCCGCATACCGGTCATGGCCATCGCACCCGTGGCCCCGCGCACGACACCCCTGATCCAGGGGCGTTTGGGCGGGGAATCCGGCTTCCGGGTCATCTCCTGGCTCCCTTCACACATGCACCTGCCGTGTATCCCCTCTGACCGGTGCGCGCGTTCCCACACGCCCGACACGGGCGTGGGTTGGCGGAGAGGCCCGTGGGTAGTCGTGACCACCACACCGGCGGGAGGACCACACCGGCGGAAGGACACGGGGAGCAGAACCGGGGGATGTATGGAGCCGCGGCGGGGAACGGACGAGCTCGTACACGGAACCATGGTCTCGTGGTGTGTACCGGGGCAGGGGCCGCCGCTGGTCTGCGTGCACGGCGCGGGCGTCTCCTCCAAGCAGACCCTTCCCCTGGTCAGGGCCCTCTCCGGACGGATGGAGGCCTGGGCCGTCGACCTGCCGGGGTTCGGGGAGAGCACCGCACCGGACCGTGATCCCACGGTCACCGGCCTCGCCGAGGCCCTCCTGGACTGGGTCCGGGCCCAAAGGCTCACAGAGCCCTGCCTGCTGGGGGTCTCCATGGGCGCCCAGGTGGTCGTCGAGGCGGCGGTACGCGCGCCCGGCGAGGTGGGATCGGTGGTGCTGGCGGGGCCGACGGTCGACCCGCGGCTGCGCTCGCTGCCCGTGCTGGCCGCGCGCCTCATGCTCGACAACTTCCGCGAGGGCCCCTCATTGGTGGTCTCCGGCGTCACCGACTACCGCAGGGCGGGACCGCTCCGGGTCCTCCGCAGCTGGCTGGCCAGCCGGGACCACCGGATCGAGCGGGTCCTGCCCGAGGTCGGGCGGCCCGCACTGGTCCTGCGCGGGACCAAGGACCCCCTCTGTCCCGGGCACTGGGCCGAGGAGGTCACCCGCCTGCTGCCCCGGGGACGTCTGGTGACCGTTCCCGGGCAGCCCCACGCGCTCACCGCCGCGGCCCCCGGGCGGGTCGCCGACCTGGTCCACGACTTCGTCGGAGAGGCGGTCCGATGAGACGGCGCGGGCGGATGACACCGGAGCGGTCCGTGGCGGGCTTCGACTCGGCCACCAGTCTGCTGCGGACGCTGTCGTCCTACAACGCGGGCGGGGACGTCCCGCTCGCGGGGGAGGCGCCCGGCACGCTGGAGGGAGCCGTCGCGCTCGCCGCACAGGCCGCCAACCGCGCCCCCCGACGTCTGAAGGAACGCGTCTACGCCGCGGCGGGCTGGTCGGAGGCGGTCCCGCGGCAGCGCGTCGGTGAGATCGACTCCGACGAGCTCGCCTCCTGGGTCACCGGCCACTACCCGGGGAAGCAGTCCGAGGTTGCCTTCGTGGGCTCCTCCAACGGGGCGCTCACCCACCTGGCAGCCGCGCTGGAGGCACCGTGGCTCCCGCAGACCCTGCTCATCCCGGTCCGCCGCGGCGGCGTACCCCCCGATGACGCGTCGGCCGACCTGCGCAGGATGCGATCCACCGGGGAGGAGCTGGTGCGGGCCAACCCCGACTGGCGGCTGCACCACATGCACGACCCCAACCAGGACCGGCTCATGATCTCGGGCATGTGCTACTTCCGGGTCAAGTGGCTGCGGCTGCCCGACGCCTACCGTCGCTTCCTGCGCTCGCGTCTGGTGCCCGGGGGCACACTCGTCGTCTCGGACTGCGCCCTGCGGTGGCCCACCACACGGGTCTCGGACCGGTACGTCTTCCAGCACGGGGGCTTCGGCGGGGCCGCCCCGGAGGAGCTGCGGTACGGCAGCGAGCGCGTCCGCGAGTTCCTGCGCGCCCAGGGGTCGGACCACACGAAGTTCGACGGGCCGGAGCCGGACGGCGACGGCCCCGAGGCGGAGTGGGGGTTCGCCCCCGAGCTCATGGACGACCTGCGCGAACTCGCCGACGAGGAGGGGTGGACGCTGCGGCGGCTGCGCTACGCGGAACCGGAGTCGCCCAGCCCGGCCGTCGCGGAGCTGTACCGCGACTGGTACCGGAGCCGGGGCCTGCCGCCGGACCGGCTGCTGGTGGAGTCCTTCATGCTCGTCGAGCCCTACTGGGCCCTGCGCACCGGCTCGGTCCCCTTCTGGACGGTGTTCAACAAGGAGCCGTCACTGCGGAACCTGGAGGAGTACCTGGACCGGGTGCCCGACTACGAGGAGATCCGGATGGCCCTGTTCTCCCACGGCGTGGACTCGGTGGGACTGGCGCGGGCCGAGGAGTGGGCCCGCGTACTGGACCGGGCCACCAAGGTGGGCTCGTTCCTGGGCACGGATCCGTCTGCCTTCCCCCGCGACTTCGCGGTCTTCGCCCGGTTCCACCGCGAGCTGACGCGGGTGCGCGGGCGGCAGCCCATGCCGCCCCCCATGCGGTGGCCGGAGGCCGCCGAGTCCCTCGCGGGCGCCGACGGAGTCGAGCTGGTGAAGGAGAGGGACTAGCCACCGCCGACGGAGCCGGACCCCTCGGCGGCGCGCCCGTCAGCGGCCCGGCTCCCGGCCACCGCGCCGGCCGCGGGAGGGAAACCGGCCGAAGCAGAGCACCAGGGGAGTGGAGGGGGACGATGATCGATCGGCTGAGGGAGGCCGTGGCCGACAGCCGTTGGCTCACAGGAGTGCGCCGGGCCCTCGCGTACCGGGGATACGAGCGCGAGACCGCCGTCATCATCCTCAAGAGCGTCATCGCCTCGACCGTCGCCTGGGTGCTGGGCTCGCTCGTGGGGGGCTCCTCCCAGATCGGGTTCGCGCCCTTCTCGGCCCTCCTGGTCGTGACGCCCAGCGTGTACGGGTCGGTGCTGCAGTCCGGCCGCTACGTGGCCGCGGTCCTCCTCGGCGCGCTGATCGCCGGCGCGGGCGGGATCCCCATCGGCAGGAGCATCTGGCTGTTCGCGCTGGTCGTGCTGGTCGCGCTGCTGGTGGGACAGCTCTCGGTCTTCGGGGAACAGGGCAAGCAGATCGCCGTGGTCGCGGCGTTCGCACTCGCCGGGGGTACCGCGGGCAGCCTCGCGAACCTGGGGGCGCTGCTGCTCATGGTCCTGGTGGGGACGGCGACCGCCGTCGTGACGAACGCGGTCTTCGCCCCCGCGATCCGCTTCCGTGACGCCAAGAACGCCGTGCTCGACTTCGCCGAGGCCCTGGGCGACCTCTCCCGGCAGATGGCGGACGGGTTCCGGGAGGGCAGGGACGGGCTCGAAGACGCCGACTACTGGAAGCGCACCGCGAGCCGCTTCGACGACACCGCGCACAACGCCCAGGAGACGGTCGCGCAGCAGGAGTACCGCACGCGCCTGAACCCGCGCACACTCGTGAGCGGGCCCCCTCCGCAGGACAGGCCGGTGGCCTACCGCGACTGGATCACCGGCCTGAGACGGGCCTCGCGGCACCTGCAGTCCCTCACCCGCACCCTGGCCTTCGCGCGTTCCTCCCACTCCAGCTTCCCCGAGCCGAGCGACGCCTTCCTGCGCGCGTTCGCCCCGGTCCTGGACGCGGCCGCCGACGCCTTCCAAGCCGTGCACGACGCCGACGAGCCCGAACGCGAGACGTACTCACCCGATCTGGAGTCCTGTCTGAAAGAGGCGTTCCAGAGGATCTCGCAGACGCGCGAACGCATCGACGAGTACGGGACCGAGGAACTGTGGTCGGTGCACAGCGCGATGCTCACCGACATGGCGCGCCTGTTCGAGGAACTGTACGCGGGGCATGAGAACACCGAGCGCAGCGAGCGCGGAGGTACGTGAGAGTACCCGGGCAGGACACGACGGGGGAAGGGAGCGGACATGGGACCCGCAGCGAACGGGACACCGGCGGTCCGCGTGGCCGCCGTCCTCGGCGCCCTCGTGCTGGTCGCCGGATGCGGCGGCCAGGAGGGCGGTACCGGAGGAACGGAGGAGAACGGGGGCGGGGGATACGGAAGCGGTTCCGCCAGCGCCACCGCGGTCGATCCCGGAGAGCCCGAGGTGGTGGCCACGGGCCTGGAGGTGCCGTGGGGGGTCGCCTTCCTCCCCGACGGCTCCGCCCTGGTCTCCCAGCGCGACCTGGCCGAGATCGTCCGCGTGTCCGGGGACGGCGCCGTCACGGACGTCGGAACCGTCGAGGGGGTCTCGCCGGTCGGGGAGGGCGGCCTGATGGGGCTGGCCCTGCACCCGGACTTCCCCGACGAGCCGTATCTGTACGCCTACCACACCTCGGAGTCCGACAACCGGATCAGCCGGATGGAGTACGACCCGGGGAGCGGGGAGCTCGGGGAGGCCGAGGTCGTCCTCGACGGCATTCCCTCCTCGTCCCACCACGACGGCGGCCGGATCGAGTTCGGACCCGACGGCATGCTCTACGTGGGCACCGGGGACGCGGGCCGGTCGCGCCTGGCCCAGAACATCGACTCGCTGGCGGGCAAGATCCTGCGGATCACCCCCGAGGGGGAGCCGGCGCCGGGCAATCCCTTCGACAACCGCGTCTACAGCTACGGACACCGCAACGTGCAGGGCCTGGCCTGGGACGGGGAGGAGAACCTGTACGCCACCGAGTTCGGCGCGGACAAGCTCGACGAGATCAACCTGATCGAGGCGGGCAACAACTACGGGTGGCCCGAGGTGGAGGGCCCCGGCGGCGGGGACGAGTACGTCGACCCGCTGGTGACCTGGAGTCCCGAGGAGGCCTCGCCCAGCGGCGCCGCGATCGCGGGCGGCTCCCTGTGGGTGGCCGCGCTGCGCGGCGAGCGCCTGTGGGAGGTGCCGCTCACCGAGGACGGGCTGGGCGAACCGGTGGCGCACTACCAGGAGGAGTACGGCCGCCTGCGCACGGTGGCGACCGCTCCGGGCGGCGACGGGCTGTGGCTGACCACCAGCAACCTCGACGCTCTCGGCAATCCCGTTGCGGAGGACGACCGCATCCTGAGGGTGCCGCTGGAGTAGGGGCCGGGGGAGCCGGCGCTCGCCGTCGCGCGCGGCGCCCCGCGGAGTGCCCGGGCACCGCGCGGGAGGCCCGGCGGGGTGCCGCCGAAGACGGCGGACGGGGCCCCACGCTCTCCTGCGGGGCCCCGTCCTCTTTCCCGGAGGGGGTGTGCGGGGCGGGCGCCCTTCGCGCCCGCCCGTGGGGGTCAGCCGCAGACGGAGCCGTTGAGGGTGAACCTCTCGGGCACGGGGTTGGCCCCGATCGGGAGTTCGCCGACGAAGCCGAACGTCACCTCTCCGTCGGGGGCGATGTCGCCGTTCCAGTCCAGGCTCCGGGCGGTCACCGTGTGCCCGGACTGTGTCAGCTCACTGCTCCAGTGGTGCTCCACGGTCTGCGCGCCGGTGAAGGACCATTCCAGCTCCCAGTCCGTCACGGGCTCGCCTCCCGTGTTGCGGACGGTCACCTGGGCGTTGAAGCGGTCCGGCCACTTGTCGTTGACCACGTAGTCGACCTCGCAGGAGGCCCCGGCCGCCACGGAGGCGTCGCCCTGGTCGGCGACGAACCCGGCCACCCAGGCCAGCGGGGCGTTCCAGTTGATGGTCAGCTCGTTGGTCGCCCACGACTCGATGTCGTCGATGTAGCAGAACTGGGGGGCGCACCCGTCCAGGTTGGCCTGGGCCACGGGGTCCCAGGTGGAGGGCTGGGAGTTCGGCCCGCCGGACAGGGTTCCCTCGGGCGGGTTGGGCAGATCCGGGTCGAGCTGGTGGGCGTACCAGCGGCTGTGCTGGTTCATCGCGGCGTTCTCGCCGTACCCGGTCACGTACGACTGGTTGAGGGCGTTGCGGCCCAGGACGTAGTCCATGCCCTCCAGGACGGTGTCACGGAAGCGCGTGTCCCCGCTGATGTCGTAGGCGCTGGCCACGACCACCAGGTTGTTGAGGATCTGGCTGTTGGAGCCCCAGACGAACGCGCCGTCCTCGGGGGCGTAGGCGATGCCGTAGGGGCTGGCCTCCAGGGCGCTGACGTACTGCTCGGCCCCCTCGACGACGGAGGCGCGGACCTCGTCGCGGCCGTCCAGGGAGCTGGGCACGGTGGCGAGCTGGAGGCGGCCCAGCGCGGCGGTGTTCTGCCAGCTGAAGCCGTGCCCGGAGAACACGTCGGCGGTGTGCGACCCGGACGAGGTCACGGCCTCCTCGTAGGCGTCGTCCCCGGTGGCCAGGTACAGCTCCGCGGCGGCCCAGTAGAACTCGTCGGCCACATTGCCGTCTCCGTAGGGGCCGCCGCCCTGGCCGCCCTCGGCGGCGTAGCGCTCGGGGTGGGCCCCGGCCGCGTCCCAGGCGGTCTCGGCCGCATCCAGGCACTCGGCGGCGAAGCCGGCGTCATAGGGCGCGAACACGCGGGAGCACTGGGCGGCGGCCGCGGCCAGGTTCAGCGTGGCCGCCGTCGACGGCGGGTGCAGGTAGCGGGGCTGGGGGTCCTCGGAGGGCAGCAGGGGCAGACCGGTCCAGGCCTCGTCGTGGACCTTGTGGTGCGCCATCCCCGCGAGCTCCTCGCCCTCGGGGACCTGCATGGACAGCAGGAACTCCATCTCCCAGCGGGCCTCGTCCAGGACGTCCGGCACGCCGTTGTCCCGCTCGGGGACGGCCAGGGTGGAGTCGGCGACCCGGTCGGGGCTCCCGGTCGGCGCGGTGTGCGTGCGCTCGTAGACGCTCATCAGCTGGTGGACGGAGATGCCGCCGTTGACCACGTACTTGCCGTGGTCGCCCGCGTCGTACCATCCGCCGGACACGTCGAGCGTGTAGTCGCAGGGGGAGGAGGGGTGGCAGGTGACCTCGGTGTCGCCCTGGTTGGGCTCGACCCCCACGTGCCCGGCCTCACGGCCGTACCCGGGGGCGAGCTCGTCGAGGATCTCGATGCCGCTGCGCTGGGTGTAGTAGAAGTCCAGGGCGTCCGTGGCCAGGGTGGCGTAGGGGTCGGCGGTGATGCCGAAGGGGTGACTGGTCTCCCCGTCGGCGGTCAGGGTGTAGCCCTCACCCGTCCGGGTGAAGTCGCTGAAGTCGACGGTGTGCACGTTCTGCCCGGAGGACTCGTCCAGACCGTGCGGGACGGTGCTGCCCTCGGCCACGACCGCGCCCCCGGCGTCGGCCAGCGTCCAGGGCAGGGCCTCCTCGGCCTCGGTGACCACGGTGGCGTTCTTGGGTCCCTGCGGGAGGTAGCCGACCTGGTTGACCCGCACGCGTGGACCGGTTTCGGGTTCGTAGACCGGGGGTTCGGCGCCGCCGAGGAGGGAGACGTCGTCCAGGCAGAAGGTCCATGCCTCCTCGGACCCGCCGATCTGGAAGGCGAGCTGGGCGTCCTCCATGTCGGTCGACGCGGTGAACACGTACTCGTACCCGGTGGCCGTCTCGGTGAGCACGGGGCGCTCGTCCAGATGGGTGGTCCAGGGGTCCACGGGCTCCTGGACCAGGGCGCGGACGGGGAGTCCGTCGGCTCCGGAGGCGGTGAACGTGAGGGAGTAGGACTCCCCGGCCACGAGGGGGATGTCGTTCTGGCCGACGATCTGGTCCCATGCCGCACTGGTGCCGCCGGGTACGTCGACGCACAGGGCGCCGTCGTCGTTGACGGCGAGTTCGATCCCCTCCGTCGCCCACCAGCCGGTGGTGCCGTCGCTGAAGTCGCCGTTGGTGACCTGTTCGACGGGGGCGTCGTCGGCCTGGGCGGGGGAGGCCGCGAGGAGGCTCGCGCTGAGTGCGGCGACGGTGCCGAGCACCGTCGCCGTGTTCCTTCGTGCCGGGCTCAAGGGGGTCGGGTCCTTCCGCTGGGGGGTAAGCGGCCGGAAGCACTGGGAGCGCTCCCAAAAGTATGACCATTCTTGTGTCGCCCATCACACATGTCAATGGGGGTAAGCAGAACACCCCGCGTACCAGGGAAGACCGGGTGCGCGGGGTGGCGGTGCGGGAGACGGGGCCGAGGACGGAAGCGGTGGGGCGAGGGGGTCAGCCCGAGAGCAGGCCCCGGGCGACGACCTCCTCGACCAGGGCGCGGCGCACCTCTTCGGCGTCGCCCGTGTGCCCCTGGTGGCCGGTGGCGGCGCGCACCTCGGCGCGGACCGCCTCGACGACGGCGTCGCCGCGCAGGACCTCCGCGAGCGGGGCCGCCTCGACGGCCTCCTTCCAGCGGCGCAGCGCGTCCAGCCGGCCGTGGTCGACGGCCTCGCGGGTGATGTGGAACAGGGCGTCGATGTTGTGCTGGTAGGCGTCCGGGTCCGTGAGGTCGACGCTGATCACCTCCACCGGCCGGTTGCCGCCCTTGTCGTCGGGGCGCAGGTGGTAGACCTTCCAGAGGCGGCCGCTGGTGAGGATCACCCACTCGGCGCCCTCCTCCGCGGCCACGCGCCGGGAGACCTGGATGTTGCGCTGGTCGAGCTCCTGGCCGACCCTTCGCACCTCCACGGGCGCGAAGAGCTTGCCGTCCAGCACGATCGCGTAGTCGATCGAGTCACCGCTGGTCCGGTACTCGGTCGTCATGTCCTGGTACTTGCTGAAGTTCAGTCCGACGCTGAAGAAGTCGGCGACGAGCATGCGGGTGTCGCCGTCGTTGGCGTCGCGTTCGATGAGTTCGTTCAGCGGACCGGTGAGGCGGTCGACCGCCGCGGCGACACGGCCGTGAACGGCGGTGTCCCAGCTCAGAGTGGTGCTGGTGAACTCGCCGGTCCTGGTCAAGACCTGGGTCTCTTCAGCGTCCATGAACGTCCGTTCCCGTGTGTGTCCCGTATGTGTCGCAGGCCCCGCCGCACGGCTTTCTCCGGGGGAGCGGGGAGCACGCGGGCAGGGGAGAATCCGGCCCCGATGCTACAGCTCACGCGGGGTCCGGACGTCTCCAGGCTCCCCCTCCACCTGCGGAGGTTCCGCCCACCGGGGCCTCCCGCGGGGCACGGGAGAGCCGGGGCGCACGGCCGGCCTTCCGTGAGCATGGAGCACGCGAGGGCCACGGGACCGCTCGGAGCCCTCCGGGCGGTCCCGTGCGGGATCCAGGAAAAGGGCAGGTCACGGCATGGGTCATGTCCTCGCCGTGCCGGTTGTCCGCCATTCCCTTTGGGCCTGTGCGTCCCGGTTTCGTACGGCCGAACACCGGATCCGAAAAAGACGTGTTCACGGCTTGCGTTCGGAGGGGCACAGCGTGATAGCGTCATTTCCGGTCAGACGATGACGGTCATTTCGGGCCTTGTCCCGATGAGATGGGCTCACGCCCATCACGCCATTCCTCCCGTTTCGTCTTGGCCTTCCCCCTTCCCCCACGTATTCGCACCGCTCCCTCGGTGGAAGGAAATTCCGATGTCCGGACCTCATGGCTTCCTCGGCGCCCCCGGCGCCGACGCCGTGGCGTCCGCGTCGGCTCGACGCGCCCTCACGCTCGTCGGGCTCCTCATCGGGACCATCGGTGCGGTCTGGTTCCTCGGCACCTCCTTCGCCCAGGCCGACGAGCTGCCGCAGGCCGAGGGCACCGTCGAGCAGGCGGAGGCGCTCGGAGCGGCCGAGGACGCCCCGCTCGTGGGGGAGACGGCCGAGCAGGCGACGGAAGCGCTCCCCGGCGCGGAGCCGGAGGCACCGGAGGAGTCCGAGGCCGGGGCCACGAAGCCGGCCGAGCCTGTCGTGGCGACGGAGTCGGCCGAGCCGGTCGGGACGGCCGTTTCCGAAGAGGAGCCGATCCGGCCCGCGGCGTCGACCGGACCCGTCGAGTCGGTCTATCCGGTAGGCCACGCCACCGGGCACCTCGAAGCCGGGGTGCAGGGGGGACACCGGCTCACCGAGGTCGGACACGACACCTCCGAGGCGCTCGCGCGGCACACGGCCGAGGGCGACGCCGAGGTGGTCGGGCACCTGAACCGGGCCGTGAACGGGACCGCGACCGGACTCGGTGGCCGCGTCGGCTCCCTGCTCGGCACCACCGGCCCGTCCGGCCACGGGGAGCCCGTGTACGCGTCGGCCGAAGGCCGCGAGGCGCCGGGGAACCACGGCGCCGAGAGCATCCGCACCGAGCCCGTGGACTCCACGGACGCGCGGGAGGGCGTGCGGGCGGTCGCCGAGCTCCCGTTCCCGGCCTCCGACGAGGCCGTCTCCGGCGGCGCGACCACCGACGGAGCCCCCTCCGCGGAAGCGCCCACGACGGACCCCGCCGTCACGATCACCATGGACTCCGCCGCCACGAGCGGCGCCTCCGCTCCCGTGGTCGCGGGCTTCCTGACCACGGCAGGTTCCCTCCTTCCGGAACCCGGACCGACACAGGCCGCACGGCACGCCTCGCACGCGCTTCCCAGCGCGGCCGATGACGAGCCGACCTTCGCTCCCGACTAGGGATCCGTCTTCGCCGTCGCCTCTGAGCGCGACACCACGCCGGCACACGCCCTCTCCCAGACCCGGCACGGACTCCCACGGTCCGTGACCGACCGGACGCGCTGGGGACTGTCGTGAGCCCCGCTTTCCCCGAAGACAGCGGAGTTCTCGTCAGTCGGCGGCCGGCACAGGCCACGGACTGACATCCCCCGTCGAGAACCACACCGGCCACGGGCAGCACCGCATGCTCCCGGGCCGACCAGTCGGAAGCACACGAGAATCCGGAAGGATCCCCATGACCAGCAACACCCGTATCCAGGCCAGGACCCTGCTCATCGCGGCGGGCGCCGCCGGCTTCGTCGCCCTGAGCGGCGGCTTCGCGTCCGCCGACCCCGTCAAGGACGTCACCGGCGCGCTGGGAGGCGACGTCCCGGGGCAGGCGGCCGGTGCCGCCACCCTCCCGGCCAACGGCCTCCCCCAGGTCGCGGGCGTCACCGACACGGCGCTGCCCGCCGGTACCGTGCTGCCCGCCAACACGGTGCTGCCCGCCGGTACCGCGCTGCCCGCCGACGGCCTCGGGCTCTCCCGCGTGCACCAGGTCGGGGCTCCCGGGCTCGGGCAGGTCCTGGACAGCGGGGTCCTGAGCGCCGCCGAACTCCGTCAGGTCCCCGAGCTGGCCTCCCTGGCCGAGATCGCCGAGATCGACGGCGTCCGGGGCGTCGCGCTGAGCCACCTCGGCCAGCTGGGCCAGGCCGCCCCGACCGCCGCCGCGCTGCCCTCCCTGAACGGCGCCGTGCCGGCGGCCAACGGTGTCCTCGGCTCCGCCCACGGCCGGCTCAGGAGCTCCGGTGTGCCCGTTCCCCGGGCGCACGTGCCGCAGGTCGAGGCCGACAACTACGTCGCCGGCGCCCGGGGAGCCCTCCACCCGACGCGGACCCACGTCGAGCACACGGTCCTGCCGACCGCCCTGGGCACCACCTCCCACGTGACCGGTGCGGTCGCCACCGGTGACGTGCTCGGCCAGGCCGGTGCGGCCCCCGAGCACGCGACCACGATCGCCGGGCAGACCCTCGTCCCGGTCGTGTTCGTCGTGCACGAGGCCCAGGGCGACGCGGGGGCCGTGGCCGACGAGCTCGGCTCCGTGGCCGAGCAGGCCGTGGGCGGTCTCGGCGCCGGGCTCAACGGCGTCGAGAGCCTCGCCCTGGTCGGTGCCGGGGACCTGGCGAACGACGTGAGCCCGGCCGACCTGGAGGTCATCGACATCGCCGACCTGCCCACGGACGGCGCGGTCGACGGCGCGGTCGGGAACCTGCCGGAGACCGCCGAGGTCTCCCAGGCCTCCGAGGTGACCGAGGTGACCGAGGCGGCCGACGTGGACACGGGCGCCCTGCCCGAGGCCCCCGTCGGCGGCGCCGTCGAGGAGACCGTCGGCGGGGTCGCCGACGCGAACGTCACCGGCACCGTGGACGAGGCCACCGACGGCCTGGAGGAGGCCACCGGCGGCCTGACCGGCGAGGCGCTCGACACCGAGGACGCCGACCTGCTGGACGGCCTGGTCTAGGAACCCCCGAACCGGGTGCCCGCCCCGTGGGGCCGGGCACCCGTCCCCTCGGAGTCGCCGGAGGGTCCACGCCGGTCGTCGTGGACATGTGGGGAGTGCACGACACGCGGACCGGTGTCGGCGGGCCAGGGAGGAGACCCGCCGTCCGTACGACTCCGAGAGCGGTCCCGGACGGGCTCGCGGCCGAGTGCCGCGGTGCTCCCGTCCGGGACCGCACTCCGTATTCGGCGCATGAAACGGTGGCCGAAATACGTGGCGTATAGGTGACCGAAAAGAGTTCCCAAAATATGCGGAGCGACCCTGGATGAAATAGGGGTGATCCTCCGCTTTCACACCGCCAACGTGTGCCACGGCATTCTGATCGCCGACCGGGTCGCCGACCGGGGCTGCGGCGGAAAGCGGAATCCGGGGAAGATCCGGAGAAGGGGACCGAGGTCCGTGCGTCACGGACGGACGAGGGCCCCGCTGTGAGAGGACCGTGCACAACGCACGACCGGACGGCCACAACGGCCACGGACGAACAGGGGTCCCGGACGAACGGAGGCCCCGGCCCGATGGGGCCAGGACCTCCAGCGGCCACCGCGCCGGTCGCCGGGGCGCGAGGAACGGAGTTCCCCGGCCGCGGCCGACCGGTCACGGAGGCCTAGTGCGCCTCACGGCGGACGCCCCAGGTCAGGCGCGGCCGCCGACCAGGTGCTCCACGAAGGAGCGGTAGTCGCGCAGGGCCAGCCGAAGCTCCTCGGTGTCCGCGCCCCCGTCCTCGTTCCAGGCGGCCCGGAGCGCGGAGCGACGCGACTCGATCTCGGCGACCACGGCGTCGGCGACCTCCGTGGCCAGAGCGTCCAACTCGCGCACGGCCTCGTGGGGATCGTCGACGAACCTGTTCTGCGCCTCACTCCAGCGCTTCCGTACCGACTCGGGATCCATACCGCGCGGCCCGAGCCGCCACGGCCCGCGGTCCGTGGCGGCGGTGGAGCGCCCCCGCGCGGGATCGGTCACCTGCGCGTCGACAGCCACCGCACCCGGGGCGCCGGAGTCCGTTCGGGGCCCGGGCACCTCGGCCGCGTCCGACCGGTACCCGTCCGGTCGCGTCCCCCGGTCCTCTTCGGAGCGCGTCGCGCGCTCGACCATCTCGGCCTCCTCGTCTCGTCGTCGGTGTTCCCGCTCCGTGTGCGCCAAGGCGCCGTCGGAGCCGTTCACCGCTGTGTCCTCGGGTCCCGGTCCCGCTGCTGCTGCTCCGTCGCGTCCCTCGGCCGCGGTGCGGTCCGGTGGTTCGTTCCGTCGGCGGCGGGCAGCTCGCCCAGCAGGGCCTCCACCAGGCCGCGGTAGGCCACCAGCTCCTCACGCATGTGCTCGGTGCCGGTCGGGTCCGCCTCGACGGGACGCCCGGCGGCGTGCACGCGGCGGAACTCGGCGACCGCGTCGGGGTGGTCCACCGACAGGTCCCTGAGGCGCGACTCGAAGCCCGTGGGGTCATCGGCGCCCGACGGGTGGTCGGGGTAGCCGCGATCGATCATGATCGCTTCCACCAGGCCGCGGGCACTGCGGATGGAGTGGACGGGGTCGTCCACGAACTCCTGCTGCACCACGGTCCACGTGTCGGTGTGCGCCGCGCGCTGCTGGTCGCTCAGCTCGCGGAGCTTCATGTTCTTACGGTGGCGGAGCCGCTCGGACAGGTCGCGTTCGGCGGCCGCCTCGTCGCCGTGGGCCTCCACGGCGTAGCCGTACTCCGCGCCGAAACGCTTCTTCAGTCGGGTGGTGCGCCGACCCGGAAGGAGGGAGGACCGCGCAGCGATCGCAATTCCTCCGGCGATGACGACCACCGCTACCACGATGATGGCGATGATGACAATGGTTCCGGTCTCCATGGGGCCACCTCCTGTCGTTCCGCCTGCCCCCAAAGCCCCCGCCAAAACGCGCCCATGGTCTGACCAGGTACGCGTGTCGGACGAGGACACGGACGGCGCGTATCCGGTACGGGATCCGCTACCAGTCCAGGACCGTGCACGGCAGGAGACGGTGCGGCGATCCGTCGAACACCACATGGGGTGTCGCCGGCAGGCCGGTGGCGCTCGCCTCCTCGGGCGCGTCGGAGTTCGCGACGGAAGGCGGCGGAGGGCGGCGGTTCGGGTGGTGCGGCCCGGTGGAGCCGCCTCCGGAGTGCCTCCGCGGGCCTCTGACATACTCGTCCCATGCCCGCACATGGCCCGTCGCCTCGTCACCGTGTCGCCGCCGGACTTCTGGGGCTGGCTCAGGCCGGACACGCTCATTGGTTCTTCGGGAACCTCTATGAGGCCGTCGTGAGGGTTCCCGACCTCCTCGGGCGGCATGACGGGGTTCCAGGCCGTGGGGGAGCGTTGTCGCCGCTCGGTCCCGGCAGTCCCGTGCGCTACTACGCGGCGGCGATGCCGGCCACGACCCCGGCCGTGCTCGCCGCGGCGGCCTGCGGCTGGGACCGGCGGGAGAGCCGGTCGTGGCTTGCCACGGCGGCCGCGTGCTCGATCGCCGGCAGCGCGGCGAGCGTGTACCTCGTCCGGGCGGTCAACCTGAGGCTGTTCTTCGGTGACCAGCCGCTCGGCGCGGATGAGCGGGACCGGTTGCTGCGGACCTGGTACCGGGTCAACGCCGCCCGCATCGCCGTTGCCGGTGGGACGCTACTGGCTGCTCACAAGGCCAGAACGCGGCTGTCGCAGTAACGGGTCCTCCCGCCCGCGCCCGCGTGGACGGGGGACCTCCCGTCTCGGATGGCGGCATCCGGGCGATGGAACGAACCGGCGCCCCGATCCAGCCGCCACGTCAGGCCCGACCGTAGACGCTGACGTGGAAAGGACTCGACGCGTCGAACCGCTCGCCGCTCCACCCTCCCGACCTCTCGACGAGACGCAGACCGGCCGACCGGGCCATGAGATCCATCTCTGAGGGCCAGACGAGGCGGCAGGAGATGGGAGCCAGGTCGATCCCGTCGGTACTGAGGCTCACATGGCTCTCGTCAAGCATCTGCGTGACGTGGTCGTACCGGTTCACGTCGAGGGTCACCGACCCCGAGGTGACGCGCTCGACGTTGACGAACTGCTCACCCCGGATCCATGCCCAGGGCGGAGCGGCCTCGACCACGAACACCCCGTCCTCGCCCAGGTGGCGGGCGGCGTTCTCGAAGCACTCGACCTGGCCTTCCTGGGTCAGGATGTTGTAGAGGGTGTTGAAGACGAGGTAGACGAGCGGATAGGTCCTGCCTGTGGTCTCAGACGCCATGTCACCGAGGACCACGTCAAGGCCGTCGCCCCCTGCCTTCTCGCGCAGCCTGGACACCATGTGCGGTGAGAGTTCGATGCCGTCGACCCGCACACCGTGTTCCGCCAGCCGAAGCGCGATACGCCCGGTACCGATCGCGAGTTCCAGGGCCCTCCCGTCCCGCGCGTACTCTGCCAGGAAGGAGGCCGTCGCCTCTTCGTCGCCGCGGAGGCGGTCGTCGTAGCGCCGTGCCGTGTCCGGCCCGAAACCGGTCGTGGGATGAAAACCCTCCATGGGACGGGAGTCTTCAGCACGGCACATGGAACGACAACCCGTTTTCGCCGGGCACGGGGCCGACGGCTTGTGCCTGGGAGCCGCCCGGCCTGCTCAGGGCCGGAGCCGGGGAGCGTCGTGCGATGAGGGTCCTCGGCTCCGTGCGCCTACCGGCGCGCCTCCGGCTCCCGGCACGGGAACGGCGACGTGTTGTGCCTGTTGCCTCGCCTGCTTCCTCGCCCTGCTCAGCAGCGTGAAGAAGATCCCGCGTTGCCGAGGAGCATGACCCCTGGGAACACCCGAGCCTCGGTGAACGCCAGAACCGCCCCTCCCAGGTTGATCAAGGCCATGAACAGCAGCAGTGGTTGCCAGGAAGCTTTCATATGGTGGGGCTTCCGTTCTGTGGTTGTGGGGACTGTTCAGCCCGAGGCCCGAGGGAGGTTCGGTGGTCCGCCGGCCCGCCGCCTTTGCCATGCTCCCCGCCCCGGCGGACGGCTACCGGTCGGCATGGTCCTGTGGAGGGCGGTTCCGAGGGCGTTCTCGCTGAGACCAGATCCGGGAGCTCACGGTGGGACCGACGATGCCGCCGATGGTTCCCGCGATCACCGGGTGCACCCAGAAAGGCCAGTCGGTCAGCAGGGCGATGGGTAGAGCGATCACGATGACCATGGCGGCTGTGATGCCGATGCTCGTGACTATGGGTCTCCAGTCATCTGTGTCCATGGGAGCGCCTTCACTGTCGGGGGGCCTATCGGTAAGACAACCGGGGTCGAACGGGTCGCGCAAGCGCTGGTTCGTGAGGTGGCCGGACAGGCCGCCGAAAACGAGAGCGCGTCGGAAGGTGGGGTCGGCGACGGTCTGCCGTGTTCGGGCGTGTGGCACGGCGGCGGGGACAGACCCCCGGAAAGCAGTGCGGCCAGGTGTTCGGAGAACCCCGAACGACCTGGCCGTCTGTGTGTCTGGAGCGGATGACGGGAATCGAACCCGCGTTATCAGCTTGGGAAGCCGAGAACGCCTCTGGCGGCTGACCTTGTGACTCGTCTGCCTGCGCTGACGCGGCCCGTATACCCGCGATTCCCCGTGGTTCCCCGCCGTTGACCGCCCCGTGTGGCACGTGTGTGGCACGCCGGGAGTGCTTCGTAGCGCTGGCGATGCGGGTTCCCTGTTGCCTTCACTGCCGCTCCAGCAACCCCAGTGGCGTTCAACCACGGTTCCGGTCCGAGGTGCCCGATAGCGCCGGGGCCGGTCACCCCAGACAGTTCGAGTCGCGCTATCGGGTGCCTCGGGACCTGAGCGCGTCATTAACCGTTGGTACTCAAACTCCTGCGCAGAGGGTATGGCCTGGATCACTTGGTTCTCTCGGGTAGCTCTGGCCACGCTCGCTGTACGGACCTATCCGAGAGAAGCCATGTAGCGCACGGCCGACGGCCGTGCGCTCGGGACCGGGCGGCAGCCCGCAGCCCGAGCGGCGGCCGGGGCCGCAGCGACGGCGCTTGCGCCGTCGCCTTGATCCCATACAGCCCAATTCGGCAATTCTATAGGGATTAACACAAAGGCGTTCTCATGTTGGACTGCGTCAGAAGCACAGAGGAATGGATATCTCTAATCTCCCTGGCAATCGCCTTGCTTTCCGCATTCTTTGCTGGGACTTCTGCGATCGTCGCCCATGGCAGCTTCCGAATGCTTCGCGACCAAGATACACGAAGTAAAATTCAAATGAGTGCAAGTTTTGGTCAGCAAGTCATCAAAGAAATCGAAGATGGTAGGGTCCTTCTCCTGGATGTTAAAATCCGAAATCCCTCAACGTCAGCAAATTCGGTGACAGATGCTCAATTAGAAGTGCTTTACGATCAAGGAAATGGGATGCTAGTCTATTTCGTAATTCCCTATGGCCACGACCTCCCTGATTCAGAAAGAGACTCCGTGTCTGAACCAGTAGATTTTCCGGTTGAGGTTGGACCCGGGGGATCGACATCAAAGCGGCTTGGATTTCATGTTCCAAAATCCCTCAATCAGGGGAAGATGCGTGGGTATAAATTAGTGTTCCATGACGCAATGGAAAGGACATTTAGAGCCGAATCATTTTATCCCATTTTTCAAGATCATACCAAAGAGGAAAGTGATTAGTGGATTCCTTTGCTATAATCATGGATCTATGGGTCCTGCGGTATTCCATGCAAGATCGAAGCTATGCACGTAGACCTTGGCCATTTCTGGGGAAGTGGCCCGATCGATTTCGACCACGGGGGACTTCGCAGCTGGAAGTCCGTAGACGTGTTGGTTGACGAGAATTCTCTTCTCCGTCAGATAGACGGAGTTGTACAGGACTGTTGAATGTGTCCGAACGTCGACGCCGTCGATGTCCTGAAGTGGGCGGAAGAGCAAAAAGGCGTTACGTGCCCTTGCGGGCAAAGCATCCCCAATCTCCTCATCCTCTCCTCGCTGTTGAAGTTGTTTGGACTCGGGGTTCCCGAGCAGGATCCGGATGCTGACGCCGTCTCGGGCACGTGTTCTCAACACCTCCAACATGCCTGCGTCGTCAGCGAGGAAAAGGCCGCTGTAGACCAGGATGCCGATCTCCTGCTCCGCTGAGTTGAACAGGTCCCACCACACTTCTCTTGGTACTTGCCAGCGGTGTGCGTAGACACGTTGAACGTGCTTGGACGCGGGTGCGTGTGCTTCGTCTTCCTGGCTGCTTGGTGGCCAGAGAGTGTCTTCCTCGGCCTGGAGGAGATCAGCCAAAGCCCAGCGGTGACGGGGGTAGGGCCGTTGACCGGAGAGCCACCGGCGGACGGTCTTGGGATCGACTCCGAGGTGTGCTGCCACGTCGATCTCGGTGAGTCGGGACGCGGCCAGTGCCTTGCGCAGTGCAACGTTCACGTCGGTGCCCTCCGGGGTGCGGGAACCCGACGATAACAGAAGACGTCCCTAGACGTCCCTCAAGTTGTCCGATACGTGGTACACATGTCCGCTCACTCAGAGCATTGTTTCCGCATGTAAGAGGGCTCCGGCGCTTCCCTCCGTCTCGCCGTGAGTCTCACCCGGACTGACCAGGGGTGACCATGCGGAACCTGATCCCACACCTTCGGACACGCGGACCCACACGGCTTCGGGCTGCCAAGCCCACACCGTGCACGGGACTCCCGTTCACTCTTCCACCTCCAGAGCATCCCGTTGCGCCACTGGCGCGGCTGGTCCGCCCCTACGTTTTGCACGGCACGAGGCATCGCCCGGTGGAGCTGGCCGACCGGTCCCAGCTTGGTCTGGAACTGCTCTTGGAGATCTCTCGCTTGGAGGCTGTCGCCGCATGAGTACTGGAGATGTTCCGAACACTCTGCTCCATGTCCTGCAACGCCACTACGCACAGCAGTGGTCGATCCGCCGCCACGGGGGCCTGTGGATCGCTACTGCCATCCGTCACGAGATCACGCACGCGCCAACGCTGATCGAGGAGGACGTGGAGGTCTTCGTCCACCAGTTGGAGTATCCGCCTCCGGGGATCGGCAACTCCGAGCTGTCTAGCGAGCGCCTCCGCGCAACCGAGTCGCGTGCCGAAACTGGCTAACGGCAGGGGTAAAGGCCGACCGTAGGCCAGTGCCACCGTCTTCGTGCGTTAACGCTGGCTCTGCGGTTGGGACGTCTGCTGGTGTCGACCGGGGGAAGGCCCTCGGGTTGGGTCGGCACCGGCGGACGTCTGTACGTACAGTCCGCACTGTACGAACAGACAGCGCATACTGATTTTCTGACGTCTAAAAATGCAACCGTCGCATGTTGGCACTCACCCCGGAGGAACCTGCTTGAGTCCGCGCACCCCGTGGGGGACGTACCACCAGATCGCGGAAGCTCTGCGTTCGCGGATCACTTCGGGGAACCTCGCCCCGGGTGACGCGCTTCCCTCCGAGGCGGCTCTCCGCCAGGAGTTCAACGTTTCCCGCACCACCGTGCGTCGCGCCTTGGCCGAACTGGAGGCGGAGCGGTTGATCAAGGCTCTTCCGGGGACCGGTCGTGTCGTGTGTACCACCGAGGAGCGTGAGAGCGCACCTGCGAACGCACCGTCTGCCCAGTACCGGCGCATCGCCGCCGAGTTGCGAGAGCGCATCACCAGCGGGGACCTCGCCCCCGGTGACGCCCTGCCCAGTGAGGCCGCGTTGGTCCGCCAGTACTCGGTGTCGCGCGGGACGGCTCGTCAGGCCCTCTCCGAGCTGGAAGGGACGGGGCTCGTCGTCGCGGTCCACGGCAAGGGCCGGTTCGTCAAAGGGGCCGAAACGACCGCGGGTTAGCCTGGTACATGTGGGACATGTTCACTGGGCGCGGAATCTCGCGCGAGAACTGCTCGAACAGCCGCTTCCCCGACGCTGGGCGCATTCCCAGGGGGTAGCCGAACAGGCGCGGTCTCTCCGAGGCGTGCTCGGCGCACATGCTGATTTGGTGGAAGCCTCCGCCTGGCTGCACGACATCGGGTACTCCCCGGACCTGGCGACCACGGGCTTCCACCCCCTCGACGGAGCCCGGTACCTGCGCGAGGCACAGAAGGCTGATGAAGCCCTGGTCTCCCTGGTGGCCTACCACTCCTGCGCCGTGGTGGAAGCCGAGGAGCGGGGCCTGCTCGCTCCACTCAAGGACGAGTTCGACGCCCCACCGGATGACCTGCTGGACGCGCTCACCTACGCGGACATGACCACCGGCCCGGACGGCACACACCTGCCCGTGGAACGGCGCCTGTCGGAGATCTTGGAGCGCTACGCCCCTGAGGACCTGGTCCACCGCTCCATCACGCGCGCTTCACCAGTACTGGTGGCATCAGTGAAAAATATAGAAGCACGTTTGTCCCACTTCCAGGTGTAACTATCATTTAGCCCCCGGAATGCTTTTTCAACTTATAGGCCCATGCCGACTTTCCGCCACCGTCTTTGAAGTAAACTCGGCCGTCTCGACCAATTCTAGAAACGGTATATTTATATTGAAGCAACTGGGACTTTAGGTCGTCGGCAGATTCAAAATCCTTCTCGGTGACCACGTCTCCCGTGAAGAGCTTCATGGATTCTAGAGATTTTATATTAAGCAAGGCCAGTTGGAGTTGGATCCAAGCGGAAGCCTGTCTAGTGGACAGGGATGCGTCTCCTGCGGCGCAAGAGCCCAGGTCGGCAAGGAACTCATGCTGCCGGGATGTCGCAGCTTGAAACCCATTCTCACCCCAGATCATCGGGTGCAGATGATCCTCTAGCATGGCTGCTGCGACAATATGGAACTTGACCTGACTCAAGTCTAGGTTCGCAAAATTGGCAAGCTTCCTCTGCTCATCGGAGACAGGTAGGATCTTCTTTGAAAGAATTCGATTCGCTTCGCGCCAGTCGGAAAATGGCAAGAATCCCCCTTGGGTTCTCTCGGGTTCAGTCCTGGTTCTAGGCGCCTAACCGATTCCGTGTGCCTGCTTCAGTACTCGTGCATAATTATGCATCCCATTTCGTTCCAGGTAGTCAATGAAGAATTTCATCGGCGGCTGGTTGCTCCGATACGGACTCTCACAGGCCCCGCTGTACAGACCTCCACCCGGCCCGTTGTACAGACCTCCACCGGGTCCGTTGTAGAGGCCTCCGCCGGGTCCGTTGTAGAGGCCTCCGCCGGGTCCGTTGTAGAGGCCTCCGCCGGGTCCGTTGTACAGACCTCCGCCGGGTCCGTTGTAGAGGCCTCCGCCGGGTCCGTTGTACAGACCTCCACCCGGCCCGGAGGAAGCCCCTCCACCAGCCCCGGTGTAGAGGCCGCCACCTGCTCCTGTGTAAAGCCCACCACCAGCGCCGGTGTATCTGTCTCGTGGCCATGTGTTCTGTGTCATGCCGCAACATTAATGGGGTGGTACGACACTCTTTGGTCGGCTGACCGCTCACCCGATGTGGGCAGGGCCTCCGTTGAGGAACTGGTCCACCCGCATCCGCATGGACCGGTCCATCCGGTACCCGGATAGTTCGACCTTGGGGGCCCAGACGACTTCCTTGGACTCGTCGCTCGGGGCCGGTTCGCCTGCCAGCGGCCTGGCGGTGAAAACCAACGAGAACTCCTGCCGCGCCTCGCCGTCGCTGGTGTAGTAGATGATGTGCCTCGGGTCGCTGTAGATGCCCACGATCCCGGTGATCTCGCAAGTCACGCCGGTCTCTTCCAGCGTCTCGCGCACTGCGGCCTGCGGGACGGACTCGCCCAGGTCCACCGCGCCTCCGGGCACGGCCCAGTTGTCGTTGTCGGTGCGGCGGATCATCAGGACTTCGTCGCGGTGGTTGACCACGAACACGTTCACTGATGGGACGAGGCTGTTCGCGGTCGGGGCCTGGGGGTCGTCGTAGTAGTCAATCCTCTTGCCCATGGGCTTCTTCCCTCAGTCGAGTGGGGTCGCCTCGCCCCATACCTTCTCGTAGCTCTCCAGGTAGGTGCTGACCATCTCCCCGCCCGGGATCTTGCGCAGGTGGAAGACGGGGGCCTCCGAGGCCATCGCGCCGTAGACGTGCGTGTTCACGATCAACTGGTCATCGGCGCGGTAGAGCGAGTTGTACAGCGTCGTCCCGTGGAGACGGAACTCCGTGCCCTCCACCTGGCGCAACGACCGGTAGAGCACGATGACGTTGCGGATCTTCGCCGCGAACAGCTCGTTCAAGCCTTCGTCCCGGCCGCGCTGGGCCACCGCCTCGCTGTCGGGTTCTCCCAACAACATGCGCACACGAACCCCCGCCTTGGCCTTGTCCGCCAGCAGCTTGATCATGCTCGGATCATCGGCCAGGAAAAACCCGCTGAAGACCAGGACCGAGATCTCCTGCTGGGCGTTCTCGAAGATGCGACGCCACAGATCGTTCGGCACGCTCCACCGGTGCGGGTAGATCTCCACGATCTCGCTCTGTGAGGCGGCCTTGCTCTGCTCGGGGGACAGGGCCTTGGGCCAGAGGTAGGTCTCCTCCACGCCGAGGTAGGCCGCTGCCGCGTAGCGGTGACGGCGGTAGGGGGTGCGCCCCTGGGTGATCCAGCGCTCCACGCTCTTGGCGTCCACGCCGATCTCCTCGGCCAGAGTGGCCGGGGTGGCTCCGCGCTGGAGGAGCGCGGCTCGCAACCTCTCGTTCGGCATGTACCTCGGGGGTTCGCTGGATGTCTGGGGACGCGCTCACATTATCGAGACGTCCTGAACACGTCCAGCCATGTAGTGATCCCGTCCCGGCCCTGCCAGGGATGGTGGAACCCTCGCCGCCACCCGAGAGCGGCGACGGATGCGACAGCGACGAACAGGAGCGTGCGGCTACCACTGGTTGCCAACTTAGATACATGCTATACATGTATCGATTCTCGGTTGAGGCGATCGCCTGTCGGTCGTGCCGAGGGTCGTGAACAGCACGAACAACGAGAAGAGGACTCATCCCATGGCTATTCAGGGTGCGTTGCCCGTCGCGTTCGGGACGGTGTTCCCGCATGGTGCATTCGCGTTGGGGGTGGAGGCGATCACCGACTTCGAGACCAAGCGGCCCCAGCTCGACAAGGACACGGGCCTGCCGCTGTGGGCGGTGGACGTGATCGATGCCGACCCCGAAGCGCGGGGCAAGGCCAAGTCGGTGAAGGTCAAGGTCGCCGCCGAGGTCTGCCCAACCCTGCCGGACGAGGTTCCCGGGCTGCCGTTCCGGCCGATCGAGTTCGAGGCGATGGCGGTCATGCCCTACGTCGACGACAACGGGCGTCGTCCCCGGGTGGCGTACTCGCTGCGGGCCCGTGGCGTGAAGGCTCCCGGCGGTGCTGGTGGTCGTCGCGCTCCGGCGGCCAAGGACGCCGCCTGACCCACCCCAGATAAGAAGCGGGGCGGCCTGGTGTTGGCGCACCTCGGCCGCCCCTTGAACCCCTCCCCAAGCCCTTGCACAAGCTTCGTGAAGAGGTGTCTTCAGTATGTCCGATGACCCCCGTGACCTGTCCGGGCTGAGCAGCCCGGAACTGGTCCGCCTGCTGCTGGACGCGACCAACCCCCCGCCTGCTACCGACGCCGAGCGTGCGGAGTTCTTCGACTTCAAGGCCCGAGTGTTCGCCACCCTCACCGACCGGGACGAGAACCCTGCGGCTGCGGTCTTCGCCGCCCGTGCTCGCGCTGACCGTGACCGGCTCCTGGCCCAGATCGAGAACGAGAAGCGGGGTGGCTTGTCATGATGCGCCAACCCAAGGTGGGGGCCGCTCAGTCCTCCCCGACCCTGCCCACGCCCGCGCAGGGGGTGCGGTGGACCACGCCGATCGTGGAAACCCCCGGCATCGTCGTGCTGGCCTCCTGGGTATGGCGGCTGGTCCGCTTCCTGGCCACCCTGCCCTTCCGATTCCCCGTCATGGTCGCCTGCCTGACCGCCTCGGCGGGGGCCTGGCGGTGGCTGGACTGGCCCGGCCTCGCCGGACTGTGGGCCGCTGCCTCCGTGGTGTCCCTGGTGTGGTGGCGGACCTGGCCCGACTCCTACCGCACCTGCGTCACGCTCCGACTGCTGGCCTGGTGGCGGCACCTGTTCGTCTACAAGCGACACTGGCAACCGGTCCTGGTGATCTCCGGGCTGGCCGAGTCCTACCAGGAACGCCGCTACCTGCCCCGCATCCGACGTGTCCGGTGCAACTCCTGGGCCGACTACGTCCGCGTCTCCCTCGTCGCGGGCACCTCCCCGGCCGACTTCGAACACCGTGTCACCGAGCTGGCGCACGGCTTCGCCGCCCCCTCCTGCCGCGTCGTGGTCAACGGCCCGCGTGACATCACGTTGGAGTTCCCCCGCCGCGACACCTTGGCCGAACCTCTCGACGCCTTCCCGATAACCCACCACGTGGACCTCAACGCCCTGCCCGTGGGACGACGCGAGGACGGTTCCCCGTGGCTGCTGCGGCTGCACGGAACCCACGTGCTCGTGGTCGGGGTGACCGGGGCCGGCAAGGGGTCGGTGATCTGGTCCACCGTCCGCGCCATGCTCCCCGCCTTGGCCGATGGAACGGCCGAGGTGTGGGCGATCGACCCCAAACGCATGGAACTGGCCTACGGGCGGGACCTGTTCGCCCGCTACGCCGACACCGGCGAATCCGCGGTGGCGCTCCTCGAAAAGGCGGTGGCCTCGATGCAGGAGCGGGCCGAACGCTACGCCGGAAAACAGCGCTCCCACGTCCCGACCACCGATGACCCGTTCGTGGCCGTGCTCCTGGACGAGGTCGCCTTTCTGACCGCTTACCACCCCGACCGCGACATCCGCCGCCGTGCGGAGAACGCCATTGCCACCCTGACCTCACAGGGCCGCTCGGTCGGCTTCGCCGTCCTGGCCGCCTTGCAGGACCCACGCAAGGAGGTCATGAACCTGCGCAACTTCTTCCCCGACAAAGTCGCCCTGAGGTTGGACGAAGCATCACAGGTGGACATGGTCCTCGGCGAAGGAGCACGCGAACGCGGGGCAGAAGCCCACCTGATCGACCCCACCCTTCCCGGGGTGGCCTACGTCCGTCTGGAGGGCTCCCCGACTCCGGTGCGGGTGCGCGCTGCCTACGTCTGCGACAGGGACATCACCGCAATGGCGGACGGCTACGGGGTTGCTGAAGGAGGGACGTTGTGAGGCGCGTGCTGTTTCGCCTGCTTCCTCATCCTGCTCAGCAGTATGAAGAAGATCCAGGCGTTGCTGAAGAACATGAATCCTGGCAAGGCCAGCACCTCCACGAAGGACAGGATCACACCTCCCAGGTTGATCAAGGCCATGAACAGCAACAGTGGTTCCCAGGAAGCTTTCATGTAGTTGGAGGCTCCTGCTCTGTGGTTGTGGGGGTGGGCTGATGCCGACTCCTACCGGTAAGTCCACCCGGGCCGAACGCCTCGCGCAACCGCTCGCCCGTGAGGTGGCCGAACAGGTCGCCGCTGACCACGGAGTGTGCATCCGCCCCGTGTCCCTCCGACGCACCAACATCGCCACCGGTGCCACCGAGGTCATCGACGTCCCCTGCGGGTCCACCCTGGAATCCCGCTGCCCGGCCTGCGCCAAGCGCAAGAGGTCGCTGCGGCGCACCCAGTGCGAAGAGGGCTGGCACCTGGCCGAGGAACCCGTTGTGCAACCGGACCCGCCGTCCGAGGAACAGCGTTCCTGGGTGGAACAGCGGGCGATGGTCACCGCCGAACGGGATCGCCTCGCCACCACGGGGGCCGCTGATCCCGAACAGCTCTCCGCGTTGGATGCGGCGATCACTGACCTGGACGAGGAGATCACCGCCTCCGGCCTACGCGGCTCCATCACCCGCTCCGCAGACTCCTCGGGCTCGTCGGGGGCGCGGCGGATTCGCTCCACCAAACGCCGTCAGGACGTGCCCGACCTGCCCAAGCGACCCATGACGAGGAAAACGGTCGGGCGGGCCTTCACCGACCCTGCCTCGGGCAAGGTGTTTCGGCCCTCGCTGTTCATCACCCTGACGCTGGACTCCTACGGGCGGGTGCGCTCGGACGGAACCCCGGTCGACCCCTCGACGTACGACTACCGGCGGGCCGCACGGGACACCCTGCACTTCTCCAAACTCATCGACCGGTTCGTGCAGAACCTTCGCCGCGTCGCGGGGTTCGATGTCCAGTACTTCGCCGCCGTGGAACCCCAACGACGGCTGGCACCGCACCTGCACATGGCCACCCGGGGCACGATTCCTCGGGCCGAACTCCGCCAGATCGCTGCTGCCACCTATCACCAGGTGTGGTGGCCTGCCGCCGACACGGTCCGCTTCGAGGGCGACCACCTGCCCGCGTGGGACGAGGACACCGGGACCTACCTCGACCCCACCACGGGCGAAGTGCTTCCGACGTGGGACGAGGCGCTGGATGCCCTCGATGATGACCCGGACGCGGAACCCTTCCATGTGGTGCGGTTCGGCCGTCAGGTGGACGCCAAAGGGGTCGTGGCTGGTTCCGAGGACGCCAACCGGTGTGTGCGCTACCTGGCCAAGTACCTGACCAAGGACATCGCCGACTGCCACACCATCGAAACGATCTCGCAGGAACAGCACGTGGACCGGCTCCTGGATGCTCTCCGCTTTGAGCCGTGCTCGCCCCGGTGCTCCAACTGGCTGCGCTACGGCATCCAACCCGACCAGCCCAAAGCGGGCCTTCGCCCCGGGTTCTGCCGGTCCAAAGCCCACCGGCGTGAACACCTGGGTTACGCGGGCCGCCGCGTCCTGGTCTCGCGCAAGTGGTCGGGCAAGACGCTCGCTGACCACAAGGCGGACCGGCTCGCCTGGGTTCTGGAAACCCTCGGCGTCGATCCCGCCACCGACGAGGACCAGGGCGACGAGGAGAACGGGCCTCCGGTGCTGGCCTCGGTCTCCTCGGGCTCTTTCGAGTGGGAATTGGCCAGACCCACCGACCCCGACGTGGCACCCCGGGAACAACGCCTCCTCCGCGCGGTGGGTGAAGCCCTCAAACGCCGCGCCCAACTCGACGCCGTTCGAACCCCCGTCCCCTCGGCAACGGAAAGGGCTGCCTGATGGCCAGCAAGAAGACCCGTCCGACCGGCCGTCTCCTGACCGTCGCGCAGGCGGCCGAACGCCTCAACACCTCCGAGCGTTACCCCCGTCGCCTGATCGAGGAGCGGCGCATCACCTTCGTGAAGGTCGGCCGTCACGTGCGCATCCCGGAATCGGCGCTGGACGAGTTCATCACCGCCGGAACCGTCGAGCCGGTCAGTCTGCGCATACGAGGGGCGGCCTGATGCCGGGCAGGAAGACGCGGGCCTTCGGCAACATCCGCCCTCTGTCCTCGGGGCGCTTCCAGGTCCGCTATCGCAGTCCGGACGGGCGCACACGACCGGCCCCGACCACGTTCGCCACCAGGAAGGCCGCGCAGCGCTGGCTGACGCTCAAGGAGGCGGAGATCGCCCAGGGGGATTGGTTCGCCCCCGAGGCCGGCGCCCTGCCCTTCGGTGAGTACGCGGCCGAGTGGATCGAGCACCGCGACCTGACGCGCAAGACCAGGCGCACCTATGAGGACCTGCTCCGCCTCCACCTGGCCCCGACGTTCGGCAACATGCTCCTGAGCGAGATCAAGGAGGCCGACATCCGCCGCTGGCGCTCCTCCCGGCTCCGGCGCAAGAGGGGGAAGGCCCAGATTCCCAAGGCGTACCGGCTGATGCGGGCCGTGCTGAACACCGCTGTCAAGGACAGGCTGATCCGCGAGAACCCCTGCCAGATCGACGGCGCGGGCCTGGAGGAGACCGAGGAACGCCCGGTGCTTTCGGTGTCCGAGGTCTTCGAGCTGGCCGAGGCGATCAAACCGCGGTACCGAGCGCTGGTGCTGCTTGCGACGTTCGGCAGTCTGCGATGGGGAGAGCTGGCGGGCCTGCGCCGCCGACACCTCGACCTGGACAAGCGGACTGTGACCGTGCGCGAGACGGTCTCGGACGTGGGCGGGCTCTACAAGGGCAAACCCAAGTCCCGGGCGGGCCACCGGACGGTGTCCCTCCCCGAACTGGTCGTCCCGGACCTGCGCCGACACCTGGACGAGTACTCGGCACCCGGACCGGACGGGTTCGTGTTCGTCGGCGTACGCGGCAACCAGCTCCGCCGGGGCAACTTCTCGAAGTACTGGGCGGACGCCTGCGCGGCCGTGGGCCTGGAGGACGTCCACCTCCACGACCTTCGGCACACCGGCAACACCTACGCGGCCGAGGCCGGTGCCTCCGTGCGCGAACTCATGCGGCGGATGGGCCACTCCAGTGCCCGCGCTGCGATGATCTACCTCCACGCGCGCGACGAACGCGAACGCGAGATCGCGGACAGGCTGGGGGAGAGGGTGGCCGAGGAGCTGAGGGCGAACCGGGCTGAGGATGACGGCGACGGTCCGCCGCCCACGGGTGCCCGTCGCTGAGGTCGGCGTCCGCGCGTGTGGCACGTGTGTGGCACGGCGACCGGGACCAACCCCCGGAAAGCAGTTCGGCCAGGTGTTCGGAGAACCCCGAACGACCTGGCCGTCTGTGTGTCTGGAGCGGATGACGGGAATCGAACCCGCGTTATCAGCTTGGGAAGCTGAAGTTCTACCATTGAACTACATCCGCGTCGCACCCGCCGGGAGTACCGGCTGGCAACGCATGTCATCCTAGCCCAACTCCGGACCGCGTGGGCAAGTCGGCGCGGGCCAGGCCCGGGCGGGGGACTCGCGACTACGTAGCGTTGCCCCAGGCGATAGGTTCGGAGCGTGCTGCTCTCCGATCGTGATCTCAGGTCAGAAATCGACGCCGGGCGGGTCAGGATCGACCCCTTCGACCCCGGACTCGTCCAACCCTCCAGCATCGACGTGCGGCTGGACCGCTTCTTCCGGGTGTTCGAGAACCACAAGTACCCCCACATCGACCCCGCGGCCGAGCAGCCGGACCTCACCCGTCTGGTCGAGACCGACGGCGAGGAGGCCTTCGTCCTGCACCCGGGCGAGTTCGTGCTGGCCTCCACCTACGAGGTCGTCTCCCTCCCGGACGACATCGCCAGCCGGCTGGAGGGCAAGAGCTCCCTGGGGCGTCTGGGACTGCTCACCCACTCCACGGCCGGGTTCATCGACCCCGGCTTCTCCGGACACGTCACCCTGGAGCTCTCCAACGTGGCCACCCTGCCGATCAAGCTCTACCCGGGCATGAAGATCGGTCAGCTGTGCATGTTCCGCCTCTCCTCCCCGTCCGAGCACCCCTACGGCTCCGCGGGCTACGGGTCCCGCTACCAGGGACAACGCGGGCCGACGCCGTCCAGGTCCCACCAGAACTTCATCCGCACCCGTATCAACCCGGAGTAGTCGGGGGAAGACAGGAAAAACCGCTTACGGTACGGTTATGAACTGACACTTTCTGTCGCATGTCCCGCATGTCTCTCTTATGTGACTAAGGTCACCTCATGCATGCCTGTGGCATAGATCACATATAGGCACTTCGCGGAGTCGGCATCCGCCGCCACAGGTCGGAAGACGGTTTTTATGCGGGTTAAACATGTTATTTGCCGGTTACATGCCGTCTGAACTGCGTGTATGCACCTCTGTAGGGTTGCGCCCTGTGACGTGAACCAGGTAGCGGTTCCGCCCTGGTGAGGGGCACGCAAAGGGCTCTGCGCGGGCCGACTACCTGTGACAACCGCGGGCCGGCGAAGGGGCGAACTGTGCCCCGCGCGCCCCGCGGCCGGGACAGCCCTCATGAGGAGACCGTGCCAGCAGTACGCGCAGACCACTTGTACAAGGTGTTCGGCAGACAGTCGGGAGCCGCCGTCGAGCGGCTCTCCGACGGCAGCCACCGTGACACCATCGCCGACCTCGACGTGACGGCGGCCGTCGTCGACGTGTCGTTCGAGGTCGAACCAGGCGAGATCTTCGTCGTCATGGGCCTGTCCGGATCGGGGAAGTCGACCCTGATCCGGATGCTCAACGGCCTCCTGGAACCCACCGCGGGGACGGTCGAGGTCGACGGCGTGAACATCACCGCCCTCAACAGGAAGAGCCTCCTGAAGCTGCGGGGCGAGAAGGTCAGCATGGTCTTCCAGCACTTCGCCCTCCTGCCCCACCGCACGGTCCTGGAGAACGCCGCCTACGGGCTGGAGCTGCGCGGAATGCCGCGCGCCGAGCGCGTCCGCAAGGCCAAGGAGACCCTCGGACTGGTGGGTCTCGACGGCTGGGAGGACAAGCTCCCCCAGCAGCTCTCCGGAGGTATGCAGCAGCGTGTGGGCCTGGCCAGGGCACTGGCCGCCGACACCGACATCATCCTCATGGACGAGGCCTTCAGCGCCCTGGACCCGCTCATCCGGCGGGACATGCAGACCCAGCTCCTGGAGCTCCAGGCGAGCCTGGGCAAGACCATCGTCTTCATCACGCACGACCTCAACGAGGCCATGCGCCTCGGTGACCGGATCTGCGTGCTCCGCGACGGCCGCGTCGCCCAGGTCGGCACCGCGGAGGAGATCCTCAGCGAACCCGCCAACGACTACGTCGAACGGTTCATCGAGGACGTCGACCGCACCCGCGTGCTCACCGCCGCATCGGTGATCGACCCGGACGCGCCCTCGGCCGACACCTCCACGCCCGAGGTCAGCGCCGACACACCGGTCGCCGACCTGTACGCCAGCGCGGCCGCCTCCGACCACCTCCGAGTGGTCGACGAGGACGGCAGCGTGCTGGGCACGGTGACGCGCCACTCCGTACTCGCCGCGCTCGCGACCGGAAAGGAGACGTCGTGACACCCGTCGACTTCCCGCCGAGCCTGCCGATCGGTGACGGATTCGAGGCCCTCAACTCCTGGCTCAAGAACAACTTCGGCCCCGTCTTCGACGCCATCGCCGTGTTCGTCAGCTGGGCCGTGGAGGTCCTGTCCGGGTTCTTCACCGAACCCGCGGCGGGACAGCTCGCCTTCATCGCCGCCGTGATCATCGCCGTCCCGCTGCTGCGCACCCGGCGCGTGCCGCTGGCGGCCATCGTCGCCGCGGTCTCGGCGCTCTACGTCCTGCACGCGCAGTTCGCGTTCGGTAACACCGTCATCAACGTTCTGCCGCCGCAGGTCTTCCTGTGGGCGATGAACCTGTTCGACCAGCAGTACGTGGACGCCTACTTCTGCATCTCGCTGCTCTTCCTGGTCGCCGTCGCCGTGCTGGGCGCGCTCGACAAGGGCACCCGCGTCCGCACCGGCGTCGTCGCGGGCGGCTGGCTGGTGCTGGTGCTGCTCGGCTGGCTCGTCCTCCCCGCCCTGGTCACGAACCCCAAGGCGCTGGTGATGATCCTGCTGCTGAGCGTCCTGGCGTTCTCGGTGGCCGGATGGCGGATGGGCCTGTTCGGCCTCGTCGCGCTCACCCTGGTGGCGTCGGTCGACCAGTGGACCAACGCCATGGACACGCTCGGCCTGGTGCTCGTGGCCAGCGCCATCGCCGTGGCCATCGCGATCCCGATCGGCATCCTGGCCGCATACAGCGACCTGGTCAGCAAGATCGCCAAGCCGATCCTGGACCTGATGCAGACGCTGCCCGCGTTCGTCTACCTGATCCCGGCGATCTTCTTCTTCTCCATCGGCGCCGTGCCCGGCGTGGTCGCCACCATCGTGTTCGCGATGCCGCCCGGCGTGCGCCTGACCGAGCTGGGCATCCGCCAGATCGACCGGGAGCTCGTGGAGGCGGGCGAGTCCTTCGGCGCCCCCAGCCGCAAGATCCTCACCGGAATCCAGCTGCCGCTGGCCCTGCCGACCATCATGGCCGGCGTCAACCAGGTCATCATGCTCGGCCTGTCCATGGTCGTCATCGCGGGCATGGTCGGCGCCGGGGGCCTGGGCAGCGAGGTCTACGAGGGCATCACCCGCAACGACGGCGCCCTCGGCTTCGAGGCCGGTATCGCGGTGGTCATCCTGGCCATCTTCCTGGACCGCCTCACCGTGGCCGTCACCCGCAACGGTCCGCGCGCATCGGCCGCCTGACCCGGGCGCGTACGCACACCAGGGCCCCGCACAAAGACCCCGCACACCAGGGTCCGCACACAGAATTCCCCGAGGGAAGGAACTCCCACGATGTACAGCCGCAAGCGAATGACGGCCCTCTCCGCGGCCGGCATGACCGCCGCTCTCCTCCTGACCGCCTGCGGCGGTGGCGGCAGCAGTGAGAACCTCACCGGCCCCGAGGACGGCGGCGAGGAGAACAAGGAGATCAACATCGCGCTGATCGCCTGGGAGGAGGCGATCGCCACCACGAACATGTGGAAGGTCATCCTGGAGGAGAAGGGCTACGACGTCACGGTCACCGACGTGGACGTCGCCCCGATGTACCAGGGCGCGGCCAACGGCGACGTCGACCTGTTCCTCGACACCTGGCTCCCCACCACGCACGCCGACTACTGGAAGGACTACGGGGACAGCCTGGAGGACCTCGGCGTCTGGTACGACAACGCCAAGCTGACCCTCACCGTGCCCTCCTACATGGAGGACGTGAACAGCATCCCCGACCTGACCGACCACGCCGACGAGCTGGGCGGCCAGATCATCGGTATCGACCCGGGCGCCGGGCTGACCTCCACCACCCAGAACGAAGCGATGCCGGGCTACGGTCTGGACGAGGACTTCGAACTGGTCACCTCCTCCACCGCCGCGATGCTCGCCGAGCTGGACTCGGCGATCGCCGAGGAGGAGCCCATCGTGGTCACCCTCTGGCGTCCGCACCCGGCCTACGCCCAGTACGACCTGAAGGACCTGAAGGACCCCGAGGGTCTGATGGGTGGCGCGGAGGAGATCCACGCCGTCGGCCGCACGGGCTTCGGCGAGGACTACCCGGAGCTCGCGGGCTGGATGGAGAACTTCGAGCTCAACGACGAGGAACTGGCCACTCTGGAGGTCCTGACCCTTCAGGAGCACGAGGACGACCCCGAGGCGGGCGCCCGCGCCTGGCTCGCGGACAACCCCGAGTTCCTGGAGCGCACCCTGGGCGAGGACGCCGAGGGCCTGGAGTTCTAGACTCTGCTCGCTTCGGGGCTCCGCTTCGCTTCGCCCCGGATCCGTGCGCCACAGGGGCGGGAACCTTCGGTGCCTCCGGTGGGTCGGCTCGTTCCTCGCGAACCCGCCTCCGGCTCCTCCAGGACCCCGCCGGCGCCCGGCTCTGCTCGCTTCGGGGCTCCGCTTCGCTTCGCCCTGGAGGGGCTTCGCTTCGCCCCGGAGCCGGGCGCCCCGGTTCACTCCGGGGGCCGGCTCCGCCCCGGCTCCCGGACGTCCTCGTCCTCGTGTGACCTCCGGGGACCGGCCCCGGACCGGGGACCGTGAACACCGACGGGCCGCTCCCCTTCGCGGGGGCGGCCCGTTCGCGCGTCCTCGGCCCCGAGCGGGGCCGGAGCCGGCCTCAGGGGGCGTAGTAGCCGCCCTGGGCGCCTCCGTAGCCCTGGTTGAGCTGCCTGCTCCTCTCGCGCTTGGGGAGCAGGTACGCGGCGAGCAGGCCGCCGAGGAAGCCGAAGAGGTGCGCCTGCCAGGAGACACCGGGGTACTGGGGCAGGACCCCCCAGATCATCGTCCCGTAGAAGAGCACCACGCAGATCATGATGACGATGTCGACGGTCTTGCGCTCGATGATGCCGCGCAGGACGGTGTAGCCGAAGTAGCCGAAGACCAGGCCGCTCGCTCCCACGGTGAGGGAGGTCGGCGAGCTGAACAGCCACACGCCCACGCCGCTGACGACGACGATGATCAGCGTGGTGAGCAGGAACCGCCCCAGGCCGCTGAACGCGACGAGCACGCCCAGTACGAGGAACGGCAGCGAGTTGCCGATGAGGTGTTCGAGGTTGCCGTGCATGAACGGCGCGGTGAACATGGTCCAGAGCCCCTGGAAGTCCCAGGAGCGCAGGCCGAGTCGCTGGTCGAGCGTTCCGCGGAGCAGGAGGCTGTCGAGGACCTCGAAGACCCACATGGCCGCGAGCATCCCCGCTACGGTCAGGATGGCGGTGATTCTGGACTGCTTCACCCCATCGAGAGTAGAGGACACGGGCTTGCGGTGGTATGTCCGTGGGGCGTGTGGTGAGTAATTGTCCGCTGTGCCCGAAGTTGCCCTGATCCCGTCGGCGGGCCCTCAGGAGGTCAGGGAGCGTTTGCGCGGCGGGATGCCCGCCACCGCCATGAAGGACTCGACCTTGGCCGGACTGGTCATCCCGGTCAGCGGCAGGTACGCGCGCGAGGTGCGGCGGTTCTGCAGCGAGGGGAAGCGCTTGGGGCGGCCCGCGGTGTCGCACAGCCCGAGGGAGCGGATACGGCCCGGCAGGACGTGGTAGGAGCCGATGTCGTGGAAGGGCACGCGCACGATGTAGCGGCCGCGCTCGTAGCGGAACTCCCCGTCGGAGACCTCCAGCACGGGGGACTTGATCATGTGGCCGTGCACGGCCAGTGCGGCGCCCACGAGGACCAGGAGGACGCCGAGGGTGACGTTGGCCCAGTGCGAGGGGTCGACCGCGACCGCCACGGCGCCCAGTGCCACCAGAGCGTAACCAGCCCACAGTTCCACGTGCTTGCGGCCCGCGGGGCAGACCAGGCGGACTGTTTCGGACACGGCAGAGGCCTCTCTCGCTGGATACTGCGTGTGGGGTGACGGCGATCGCCGTACGAAACCTTATCTGCTCCGATGCTGCGCGCACGGTGGTTTCGGACAGCCGGGTACGCAGATTTCAACCCGGATCTACGTGCTTTGGCACCTTTCGTGCTCTATGTCAGCTCTATCTGATTATCATCAGATCATCCTATGAATCACGCATCGAAGTGCGCCGAGAACTGACTACTGGAGCACCAGGGGCCCCGTGGTGAAGCTTGCATGTTATATGTGAGCTTTGGTGTATTTTGTCCGTTTCCCTCTGTGTAGTCAACTGGGGCGGTTGTGTAGTTAAACGGCGTTTACTTTACTATAAACACCGTTGACCAAAGTAAGCGACCCGCAATGTATTTCTGGCTTGTCCGAATCGGGGAGTGCGGGAGTGCGCCCCGGCCCCGGCCCCTGAACTGCGGTAACGACGGTGTTTCCCGACGTCGGCGGGGTGCGCCGGCTGCCGGGGGACGATGAGCGCGAACCGGTTGCGGATGGGTCACGAATCCGGCAGTGGGGCTATACAGACATTTCGCTCAATGGTCTTCTGAACGACTAATCGCCTAATTTCTGCGGGGCGTGTGCGAACCACACAAGCCCCGGGGTCGGGCTCGTATTAGTGATCAAGGGTGTAACTGATGCACAAACGAAGGAAGACGCTCGCGTTCGCGGCGGCGGGACTCTCCGCGCTGATGGCGCTGACCGCCTGCTCCGGCGGCGGCGGTGACGGCGCGGAGGAGGAGAAGGAGGTCACATGGGTGATCAACAGCCTTCCCGCCGCCTGGGGAGCCATCAGCAGCGCCGGCGGCAGCGTCTACGTGATCCAGATGCTCTCCGGCGTCATCCCCTTCACCGGGCAGTACCAGCCCGACGCGACGTACGAGTACAACATGGACGTCCTCGCCGAGGAGCCCGAGCTCATCAACGACAACCCCGACGAGGGTCCGTTCGAGTTCAGCTTCACCCTCGCCGAGGACGCCGTGTGGAGCGACGGCACGCCGATGACCGGTGAGGACCTGCGGGTCACCATGATGATGTCCGCGTCCCCCGACGAGGGCTACTGCACCACCTGTGACTCCCGCGGCACCACCGGTGCCGACATGGTCGACACGGTCGAGGTCGACGGCAAGACCGCCACCTTCAAGCTGAAGGAGGGCCTGGCCAACCCCGAGTGGAAGGGCATGTTCGACGCGCACAGCGTGGCGGGCGGCTTCTACCCGGCGCACCTGGCCGAGGAGCAGGGCTTCGACGTCGAGGACCCCGACCAGCTCGGCGAGTACTTCACCTGGCTGCACGAGACGCGCCCCGAGTGGTCCGGCGGCCCGTACAAGATCGTCGACGGCGACCTGAAGAACCAGGTCGTCAAGGAGCCCAACCCCGAGTGGTTCGGCGAGACGCAGCCCGCACTCGACCGCATCGTCATGCCGTACAACACCGACGAGGGCACCTTCATCCCCGCCTTCCAGAACGGTGAGATCGACGGCGCCAACCCCGCCCAGTACAGCGCGGACATCGTCACCCAGCTCCAGGACATGGAGGCGACCCTCAGCATCGCCGAGGGCAACATCTGGGAGCACGTCGACATCAACGTCGACAACGAGTGGCTCTCCGACGTCGAGCTGCGCAAGGCCGTCTTCACCGCGATCAACCGCGACGAGATCGCCAGCCGCAACTTCGGCTCCACCTACCCCGACTACGAGCTGAAGAACAACCACATCTTCAGCAGCCAGAGCGAGTACTTCGAGGACCACCTCTCCGACACCACCCAGGGCGACGGCGACATCGAGGCCGCCAAGAAGATCCTGGAGGACGCCGGCTACGAGCTCGACGGCGACACCCTCACGCTCGACGGCGAGGAGGTCGGTCCGTTCCGCCTGCGCAGCACCGACACCGTCACCCGCAGCAACTCCCTCCAGCTGATCCAGGCGCAGCTCGACGAGATCGGCGTCAAGACCACCATCGAGATGACCGACGACCTGGGCACGATGCTCGGGGAGCAGGACTTCGACATCGTCCAGTTCGGCTGGAGCGGCAGCCAGTACTTCGCCTCCAACGCCGAGCAGTTCTGGCACTCCGAGAGCGAGAGCAACTTCGGCGGCTTCTCCAACGAGGACGTGGACAAGGCGGCCGAGGCCTCGGCCACGGCCTCCGGCCTGGACGAGGCGGCGAAGCACGCCAACACGGCGGTGGAGACCATCGTCCCGGAGGCCTACGTGCTCCCGATCATGGCCGAGCCCAACTACTTCTTCGCCAGCGAGCGGCTCGCCAACGTCGAGGACAACCTCCAGTCCAGCTACCGCGCCACCTACAACATCGGTGAGTGGGACATCGCCGAGTAACTCGGCTCAGGTACATGGCCCGGGTCCGGGATATCCTCCCGGATCCGGGCCGGTCCTCGTTCACCCCTGAAGGATCACACCCATGCTCGTTTACACGGTGCGGCGCGTCCTGGGCACGATACCCATCCTGATCCTCGCGTCCGTGCTCACGTTCGTGCTGATCGACGTCTCCGGTGACCCCCTCACGCAGCTCAGGATGCAGCAGCCGCCTCCGGACCCCTCGGTCATCGAGCTCCAGGAGGAGCGGCTCTACCTCGACCGGTCCATGCCCGAGCGCTACTGGCTCTGGGTGACCGGCATCGGCGGCCACGGGGACATCGGACTCCTCCAAGGCGAGTTCGGCCCCTCCACGCAGAGCAACAGCTACGACATCGGGGCCCAGCTCGCCGAGCGCCTCGGGGTCACCCTGCGCCTGGTGGGGGCGGCCATGCTCCTCGCGCTGGGCCTGGCCATCCTGGCCGGTGTCGTCAGCGCGATGCGCCAGTACTCCAAGATCGACTACACGCTCACGTTCATCGGCTTCCTGGCCCTGTCGATGCCCGTCTTCTGGTTCGGCGGCATCATGCAGCACGCGGGTGTCAGCTTCAACGACCTCGTGGGAGAACAGGTCTTCGCCACGATCGGCGACGGCCTGTACCAGGCGCAGGGCGAGGACCTGTGGGGCAGGATCACCAACGCCCTCGCCTACATGACACTGCCCACGATCGTGTTGATGCTGACCAGTTTCGCGTCGTGGAGCCGGTACCAGCGGACCGCCATGCTCGAGGTGCTCAACAGCGACTACGTCCGCCTGGCCAAGGCCAAGGGCCTGCCCAACCGCGTCGTCGTCCGGCGCCACGCGCTGCGCACGGCCCTCATCCCGCTGACCACGGTGGTCGCCGTCGGCATCGCCGGGGTCATCGACGGTACGGTCCTGACCGAACAGGTCTTCCAGTGGCGCGGCCTGGGCGAGTTCTTCGTCAACGCGATCGAGACGAACGACTCGTACGCCCTGATGGCGTGGCTGCTGCTCAGCGGTGTCACGGTCATCCTGGCCAACCTCGTCGCTGACCTCCTGTACGGCGTGCTCGACCCGAGGATTCGCTATGAGTGAGAAGAAGGCGCCCGTAGCGCCGCGGAGCGCCGACGCCGAGAGCGTCGGGGGCGCCGAACGCACCCAGTTCCAGATGATCGTGTCCCGGTTCCTCCGGCACAGGGCCGCCATGATCAGCCTGGCCGTCCTGGTCGTCATCGTGCTGTTCACCTTCGTCGGACCCCTCCTCTGGCGGTGGGACCACACCGTCCACCTGGAGGTCCCGCCGAGCGTGCCGCCCAATCCCGACCACCCGCTCGGCACCACCACCGCGGGCCACGACGTCCTGGGCCAGCTCATGCGCGGCACCCAGCAGACGCTCAAGGTCGCGTTCACGGTGTCGGTCCTGGGCACCGTCATCGGCTCCCTGTGGGGCGCCACCGCGGGGTACTACGGCGGCCGCGTCGACGGGCTCATGATGCGCGTCGTCGACGTGTTCCTGATCGTGCCGCTGCTGGTCATGGTCGCCGCGATCGCGGGCAACGTGCGGGGCGGGACCACCTGGTACGCGGTGGCCCTCATCATCAGCTTCTTCGCGTGGGCGCAGATCGCCCGTGTGGTGCGCGGTGTGGTCCTGTCCCTGCGCGAGCAGGAGTACGTGGAGGCGGCGCGGGCGTCGGGAGCCTCGCCCGGATGGATCATCGTGCGCCACCTGCTGCCCAACGCCGCGGGACCGATCATCGTCGCGGCCACCCTGCTGATCGCCGTGGCGATCCTGCTGGAGGCGGGCATGTCCTTCCTCCAGTTCGGGATCCAGCCGCCCGACATCTCGCTCGGCCAGATGATCAGCGACGCGCGCACGGCGGTCTCCACGCGGCCCTGGCTGTTCTATCCGCCGGGTCTGATGCTGCTGGCGATCTGCCTGACGATCAACTTCATCGGCGACGGGCTCCGCGACGCCCTCGACCCACGACAGAGCATGGTGCGGCGATGACCACGACTGAGCACATGAGCAACGAGGAGACCTCCTCGCCGGGAACCGGCGACGTGGTGCTGGAGGTCCGCGACCTCAGCGTGACCTTCCCCTCCGACGACGGGCCGCTGCCCGCCGTGCGCGAGGTGTCCTACGTCCTGCGCCGGGGCGAGGCGCTGGGGATCGTGGGCGAGTCCGGATCGGGCAAGTCCGTGACCTCCATGGCGATCATGGGACTGCTGCCCAAGAACGCCCGCGTCGAGGGATCGGCGAAGGTGCTGGGCCAGGAGGTCGTCGGCCTCGACGACGCCGAGATCAGCAAGGTCCGCGGCAACCGGATCGCGATGATCTTCCAGGACCCGCTGACCTCGCTCAACCCCGTGTACACGGTCGGCTACCAGATCGCCGAGGCCGTGCTCGCGCACCACAAGGTGGGCAAGAAGGCCGCGATGGCCCGTGCGCTGGAGCTGCTGGAGCTGGTGGACATACCCAACCCGGCGCAGCGGCTCAAGCAGTACCCGCACGAGCTGTCGGGCGGTATGCGCCAGCGCGTGGTGATCGCGATCGCGATGGCCAACGAGCCGGACGTCATCATCGCCGACGAGCCGACCACGGCCCTGGACGTGACCGTCCAGGCACAGGTCCTGGAGGCCCTGGAGTCGGCCCGGAAGGAGACGGGCGCCGCGCTGGTGCTGATCACCCACGACCTGGGCGTGGTGGCCGGGCACGTCGACCGGGTCGGTGTGATGTACGGCGGCCGCCTCGTGGAGACGGGACCGGTGGAGGAGGTCTTCTACCGGCCGCGGATGCCCTACGCCCTGGGACTGCTGGGGTCGCTGCCCCGGCTGGACGAGGACCGGAACGAGCGGCTCACCCCCATCCTGGGGACCCCGCCCTCCCTGCTCACCCTGCCCGGGGGGTGCGCGTTCGCGCCGCGCTGCCCGATGGCCAGGGACCTCTGCCACGAGCAGGAGCCGAGCCTGCTGGCGACGGCCGAGAACGGGGAGCGGGTCCGCGTCCCGGTGGAGGACACCGGCGCGCACACGGCGGCCTGCCACTTCAGCGAGGAGTTGGAGGGCGCCCAACCCACCGACCTGTTCAGGGGAACGGCGGTGGGGGCCGAAACCACCGACACCGGTGGCACCGCCGACACCGGTGGCACCGCCGAGTCCGTGGCGGAGAGCGAGGAGCGGGCCGAACAGGCCGAGCGGGCGCTCGCCCGGGCCGACGGTTCCGGGGACACCGCCGACGGGAGCGGCCGGGAGGCCATCCTGACCGTCAGGGACCTGGTGAAGCACTTCCCCATCCGCTCCAAGGGCCTGCTCAAGAGGAGGATCGGCGAGGTGCAGGCGGTCTCGGGGATCTCCCTGGACCTGTACGAGCACGAGACGCTCGCCCTGGTCGGTGAGTCCGGTTGCGGGAAGTCCACCACCGCGCGGCTCATGCTCCAGTTGATCAGGCAGACGTCGGGAGAGGTCGAGTACAGGGGGCAGCCGCTGCACTCGATGTCCCAGCGCCAGTTGCGGCCGCTGCGCCGCGACCTCCAGCTGGTGTTCCAGGACCCGTTCGCCTCCCTGGACCCGCGCATGACGGTCTCGGACATCGTCGCCGAACCGCTGCGGATCCACGGCCGGCGCAACGGCGAGGCCAAGAAGCGGGTCAGGGAGCTGCTGGAGCTGGTGGGCCTCAACGTCGAGCACGGCTCGCGCTACCCGCACGAGTTCTCGGGCGGTCAGCGACAGCGCATCGGCGTCGCCCGCGCACTGGCGCTCAACCCCAAGGTGCTCATCCTGGACGAGCCGGTCTCGGCCCTGGACGTGTCCATCCAGGCGGGCGTGATCAACCTGCTGGAGGACCTCCAGGACGACCTGGGCCTGTCGTACCTGTTCGTCTCGCACGACCTGTCGGTGGTCAAGCACATCGCCGACCGGGTGGCCGTGATGTACCTCGGCAAGATCGTGGAGACGGGGACGACCGAGGAGCTGTTCAGGGCGCCCGCGCACCCCTACACGCAGGCGCTGATCTCGGCCATCCCGCTGCCCGACCCGGTCAAGGAGCGGACGCGGGAGCGGATCGTCGTCACCGGCGACGTGCCCAGCCCGGCCGACCCGCCGTCGGGCTGCCGATTCCGGACACGGTGCCCGAAGTTCGCCGACGAGCTGTCGGAGAGCGAGCGCGTCAAGTGCGTGGAGGAGCCGCCGGAGCTGGTGGACCGGGGGACCGGGCACCCGGACGCCTGCCACTACTCGCGGGCGGTCGAGCTGATCTGACGCGCTCCGCGCGACGGTGGATCCGGTGGGCCGGTGCGGGGACTCGCGTCCCGGCGCCGGCCCACCGCCTTGCTCGCCGGCCGGAACCGGACACGGCTCCGCGCGGCGGAACGCGTTCGCGCCCGTCACCGGACGGCCGCGGCGCCTTCCGGGTCCCCTCCGTCGGCGAACCGCGCGTGAGGTCCTGGAACCGGGGGCTCCGCACGGGGTAGGGTGCGTTGCCCCTTACCGCTCGTGACCGGCAGGAGACGAAGAGTTGGAAGCCCCCGCCATTCCCCGGAAGCACTCGCCCGGAACCCGTCGCGGCGCCCTGTGGACGGTCACCGCCGCACTCGTCGCGCTTCCCCTGCTTCCGGTGGCGCCGCTGGGCGCGTCCCCGGCCCACGCTGACACGGACGCGGCCGGGGAGCGCCCGGCCGACCTGCGCGAGGACATCGACACCCTGTTGAGGCACTCGTCCCTGGAGGGCGCGGTGTCCGGTGTGGTCGTCTCCGATCCCGACACCGGCGAGGTGCTCTACTCGCGCGACGGCGGAGAGCGGCTGCTGCCCGCGTCCAACATGAAGCTGTTCACCGCGGCCGCCGCCCTGGAGGTCCTGGGCACCGACCACACCTTCTCCACCGAGGTGGTGGCCGAGAGGGGCCCGGGGCACCGGCGCTCCGTGGAGGACCTGTACCTGGTGGGCGGCGGCGACCCGACCCTGTCCGAGGGCGACCTGGACGAGCTGGCCGCCGAGGTGGCCGGGTCCGGGGTCAGGGTCGTGCGGGGCGACGTGCACGCCGACGACACCTGGTTCGACTCCGAGCGCCTCGTGGACGACTGGTGGCCCGAGGACGAGCCGTACGCGTACTCGGCGCAGATCTCCGCCCTCACGGTCGCGCACGGGGAGCGCCACGACACCGGGGTGACGGAGGTCTCGGTCTCCCCGGGGAGCGCGGGGGAGCCCCCCGAGGTCGACCTCGGCGCGGCCGAGGGCTACGCCGAGCTGGACAACCAGGCCCGCACGGGCGCGCCGGGCAGCGGGAACACCCTGGTCGTCGACCGTGTGCTGGGCACCAACACCATCACGGTGAGCGGCGCGATCCCGGCCGACGGCGCCCCCGTGGCCGTCCTGCGCACGGTGCACGAACCCGCCGGGCTGGCCGGGCACCTCTTCGAGCAGGCGCTGGAGCGGCACGGGGTCGAGGTGGTGGGCGGCGTGGAGTTCGGCGGCGCGCCCTCGGACCGGTCCGGGGCCAGGGTCCTGGCCGACCACGAGTCCCCCGGACTGGGGGAGATCCTCGTCCCGTTCATGAAGTTCAGCAACAACGGGCACGCGGAGATGCTCGTCAAGAGCATCGGCAGGGAGACCGCGGACGAGGGCAGTTGGGACGCCGGGCTCGCCGGTGTGGAGAAGGCCCTGACCGGGCTGGGCGTGGACACCTCCGACCTCGTCCTCAACGACGGCTCCGGCCTGTCCCGGGGCAACCTGGTCACCGCCGACACGGTCGTGGACCTGCTCACGCGATCGCGTGACGCCTCCTGGTACGGGACCTGGAGGGAGTCCCTGCCGGTGGCGGGGAAGGACGACCCGTTCGTGGGCGGCACCCTGAGGTACCGGATGGGGGGCACCGCCGCCGAGGGCGCGGTGTCGGCCAAGACCGGCACCATGACCGGAGTGAGCGCCCTGTCGGGGTACGTGTCCGGGCCGGGTGAGGACGAGCTGGTGTTCAGCATCGTCAACAACGGCCACAGCGGTCCGGCGCCCAGGGGAGTACAGGACGCGATCGCCGTCCGGCTGGCCGAGTACGTGGGCCACGCGTCACTCGCCGGCGTCCGTCCGCAGAGTGCGCGCGCGGAGGGCGGCGGTGAGCTGGAGTGCTCCTGGGAGCTGACCTGCTGACGCGCCGGGGGCCTGGTCCGCCGGGCCGCTGATCCGGGGCCACGGGACGATCCCCGTGGCCCCTCGGTCCTTCACCGGCCCCTACCAGGCGCGGCGGCCCACGAAGGCGAGGAACCGGGTCTGGGCGTCGGCGCCCTCGGGCGGGGTGAGCTCAGGGCCGCAGACGCCTTCGGCGCGCATGTGCGGTCCGAAGGCGGCGGTGGCCCCGTGCGCCCAGCGGACGTCGTCGGGATCCAGGCGCTCGTCCTGGCCGGTGGCGCGGGCCAGGTCCCAGCGGTGCACGACCAGGTCGAAGTCGAGGAACCGGTCCACGGCCTCGGCGAAGGTGGTGCGGCCGAAGAAGCCGTCGAACTCCGTGTTCGCGCGGTCGGGATCGTCGAGGTCGGCCTGGACCGCCGCGCGGGCGGCGTCCCAGGCGGCGCGGGGGTCCTCGTCCACGGACGGGACGCGGCCCGGTTCGCGGCCGACCAGGCCGAGGAACATGCCCTGGGTGTCCACCACGTGGCGGACCACGTCGCGGGCGTCCCACCCCTCGCACGGTGACGTGGAGGCCCAGCGGTCGGCCGGGACGGCCGCCACCGTCGCGGCGAAGTCCTCGGACAGGCGGGCGTAGCGTGCGCAGACGTCACTCATGATCGGTGTCCCCCTCAGGGTCGGCTGTGTCCCACCATCCTCCGCGCGCGTCCGGGCCCCGTCTTGAAGAAACGCGACAGGACGTGCGGGCGCCGGACCGCTTCCGTCCGGTCGAAGGACCGGCCGCGGTACTAGTCTGGGGCCGTGGAACCGTACTCCGCGGGAGTGGACAGGGACGCGCGCGGCATCCTCGACCCGGAGACCGGGCTGACCCGGTTCCGGCTGGACCGCTACGCGCCCTCGGGCCACGTCGCCCGCTTCGTGGACCGCTACTGGATCGCCTCGTGGAACCTGGCCGGCCGTGAACCGTACACCCAGCGGGTCCTCGCCCACCCCGTGGTGAACCTGGTGTTCACCGGCGCCGCCGCGACGGTGCACGGCCCGACCACCCGGGTCACCTCACGCGTGCTGGAGGGCGAGGGCTGGGCGCTGGGCGTGATGTTTCGGCCCGCGGGTTTCCGCCCCCTCCTCGGCCGCCCGATGAACGGGATCGTGGACGCGGAACTCCCCGCTCCGGAGGCGTTGGACCCGGCGGCGTGGCCGGAGGAGCCCGCGGCGCTCATGGCCGAGGTGGACCGCGTCCTGTCGGGTCTGCTCCCCGTGCGGCGCCATCCCGCGGAGGACACCCGCGACACCGTCGAGCGGGTGGCCGACGACCCCTCGGAGGTCAGCGTGTCCGGGCTCGCCGGGCGGGAGGGGATCGGTGTGCGCCTCCTCCAGCGCCGCTTCGCCGACCACGTCGGCCTGGGACCCAAGGCGGTCATACGCCGGTACCGGCTCTACGAGGCCGCCGAGCGCGCCAGGAGGGGGTCGCCGCCCGACTGGGGGCTCCTGGCCGCCGAGCTGGGGTTCAGCGACCAGTCCCACCTGACCAGGGAGTTCACCGCCGTACTGGGAGTCACCCCCGGCCGTTACGCGACGCGCGCGACACCAGCCGGCTGAGCGTCCGGTACACCTCCGCGGCCGTCAGCTCCGGTTCGACGCAGGCGCGCACGAAGAGGCCGTCGACGGCGGCGCATACGCCCGCGCGGTCGTCCGGATCGGGCAGGTACGGCGTGAGGAAGGCGTCCACGGCCCGGTTCCAGCGCTCGACCTGGGGACGCAGGGCCGGTCGCCGCGCGGCGAGCAGGAACAGCTCGCACTCGGCCATCACGTGGGCCCGGTCGGGCCCCGACCCCGCCGCGATCATCCCGGCGAGGGCGCGCAGGGCCGCGTCCGCCCCGTCGGGCAGGGTCGCCAGGGCGGCCACGTAGGTGTCGTTGACCCGGGTGAGGGCGTCCACGAGCAGGTCGTCGACGGCCGCGTAGTAGTAGGTGACCGCGCTGGGCGCGACCCCGGCCTCGGCGGCGACGCGCCGCTGGCTGACCGAGGCCACGCCGTCGCGCTCGACCACGCGCATGACGGCGTCCAGCAGCAGTCGGCGCCGCCGTTCGCCCTTGCGCCTGCGGCCGTCGGTGATCGCCTCCGGACCGGTGGCCTCCACGCCGCCCCCGCTCAATGCCGCCCGCCCATCTCCAGGGCCATCACCCCGGCGATGATCATGGCGATCCCGCCCACCTGGACCCAGGTGAGCGACTCGCCGAAGAGCATGGTGCCGACCATGGCGACCAGCGCGATGCCCACGGCCGCCCACACGCCGTAGGCCACACCGAGGTCCATGCCCCGGGTGAGGGACTGGCTGAGCATGAGGAAGGCGCCGACGTAACCGAGCACGACGAAGACCGTGGGGACCAGGCGGGTGAAGCCCTCCGAGAGCTTGAGCGATGTGGTGCCGATCACCTCGGAGATGATCGCCCCGACCAACCAGAGCCACGACATGAGGCCTCCCAACAGGAGAAACGAGCTTTCGGCCAGGCTTTGGCGGAGCATAAACCTGAGCGTTCGCACCAGATTCTAGGCGCAGATCCCCGGGCAGAGGCTCGCCCAGGTGCGACGCAAGTTACGGATAGCCGTAATCTCATACCCGAAGGAAACTGACTCATACCCCCGGGGTGTACTGTCGCGGTCCGGTGTCCCTCCGCGTCGGTGATAACCGATCTATACCGATGCGTGAGATCTCAGAACCTTTTGGGCGCTCGCGCGTCTTACTGGCAGTACACGGCGTTCGAAGCATGACATGGAGGTACCAGACGTGACGGGAAAGACACCCCCGGTGGTGATACGCCGGTTCGGTATCGGACTGGTCGCGCTGGCGCTGGCCGCGACGGCCTGCACGTCCGGTACGGCCGAGACCCAGAGCGGGGGTTCCGAGCCCACCGACGCCGCGCCCCCCGCGGAACTGGTGATCGCCCCCGAGGACGGCGCCGGAGAGGTCGCTCCGAACTCCCCCGTCCGGGTCACCGCGGAGAACGGCGTCATCACCGACGTCCAGGTGGCCCAGTCCGTCGTCGACGAGGCCTCGACGACGGGTGAGGAGCAGGACCCGGGCCTCTACGACATGACCGGCACCCTCAACGGGGACGGTACCGAGTGGGTCAGCGACTGGAACCTGCGCCCCGGCTCGGAGGTCGTGGTCACCGCCACCGCCGAGAACGACGCCGGCGAGGAGACCGAGCTCGTCCACGAGTTCACCACCCTGGCCGCCGTTCCCGGCCAGCGCCTGGAACTGGCGTCCAACTACCCCTCCTCCGGTGACACCGTCGGCGTGGGCATGCCGATCGTGATCAACTTCGACCTGCCCGTCACCAACAAGGAGCAGGTCGAGAACTCCATGGAGGTCGTCTCCGAGCAGGGGATCGCGGGCGCCTGGAACTGGACCAACGACCAGACCGCGGTGTTCCGCCCCGAGGAGTACTGGGACCCCCACCAGGCCGTCACCGTCGACCTGCACCTCGCGGGCGTCGAGGCCTCCGAGGGCGTCTACGGAGTGAAGAACTACCAGATCGACTTCGAGGTCGGCCGCGAGCTGATCGCGACCATGCACGTGCCCGACCACGAGATGGTCATCACCGTCGACGGTGAGCACGAGCGCACCATCCCCGTGAGCAACGGCCAGGCCACCCGCCGGTTCGACACCACGAGCAGCGGCGTCCACGTGCTGATGGAGCGGTACGAGCAGATCACCATGGACTCCAGCACCGTGGGCATCGCGGAGGACTCTCCCGGCTCCTACAGCGTGGAGGTCCAGTACGCGGTCCGCACCTCCAACAGCGGTGAGTTCGTGCACGAGGCCTCCTACAACCCCGCCATCGGTTCGGCCAACACCTCCCACGGCTGCACCAACCTGCGCATGGAGGACGCCCAGTGGTTCTTCGAGAACACCCTCATGGGTGACGTGCTGAACACCACCGGCACCGACCGCGAGTTCGAGTGGAACAACGGCTGGGGCTTCTGGCAGAAGTCCTGGGACGACTGGCTGGCCGAGAGCGTGACCGGCGAGCCGCAGATCACCGACGGCTCCGGCACCCCCGGCTCCGTCCACGGCGAGCAGTAACCCGAGCGGTAACCGCATCCCGGACGCCGAGGGGGCGTCGAAGCCGCACGGCTTCGACGCCCCCTTCCGCTTGCGCGCTCCTTCCCGCCGCGTCCGGCCCCCCGGACGCCCCGGTCAGGCCTCCCGGGACAGCCGGGCGACGACGGCGTCTATCACCAGCTCGGTCACGGCGGCCATGTCGACGGCCTCGGGGTCCAGGAGCCACTGCACCTGCAGGCCGTCCATCACGGCGATGACCGCGGCCGCGGCGTCCTGCGCCGGGGTGCGCCCGTCCGGACCCGGAGCGGCGGCCGCCTCCCGGTACTCCGGCCCCAGCCGGTCCAGGACGGCGTCGCCGATCGCCCGGCGCAGCACCTTGTAGCGGTCCCGGAACCACTCCTGCGCCGGGTGCCCGTCGGTGGCGCTCTCCGCCGACAGCACCGCGTACAGCCGCGTGGTCCCCGGGCGGGCCGCGTTGCGCTCGGCGGTGGACACCAGGTGGTCCAGCATCCGGCCGCCCTCCGGCGCCGGGTCGATGTCGTCGCGCAGCTCCAGGACCGCGGTGAGCAGGTCGGTCTTGGAACCGAAGTGGTGCAGGACCCCCGCCGGGGTGATGTCGAGCATCGCCGCGATGTCGGCCAGCGAGGTGTTGTGGAACCCCTGCGCGGCGAACACGTGGGCGGCCGTACGCAGGATCTGCTCGCGCCGGTTCACCCTCCTGCGCGGCGTCGGGGCCTCCTCGGCGCCGGGGGAGGGGTGGGTGTCCGACGCTGGGGTCGTCTCGCTCATTCCTGCTCTCCGCTCCTGCGCTCCTTCGGGAGCGCTCCGGGTCCGTGGCTGGGGTCGGGACCCGCCTCTACGGTATCGAGTCCCCCCACCTCTCTTGCTTAATAAATATTAAGTAAGTAGGGTCCTTCCACGAGACGTACGTCACAGGACCAGGGGCTCATGACTTCAGACCTTCACGCCCGTGTCACCCGGCTCCCGATCGAGGACAAGGTGCGCCTGCTGACCGGACGCACCGGGTGGGTCCTGCACGAGAGCCCGGAGGCCGGGCTGCTGCCGATCACCGTCTCCGACGGCCCCGCCGGGGTGCGCGGCACCGAGGCCACCGAGCAGGAGCACTCGGCCAGCACCCCCAGCCCCACCGCGGTCGCCGCGGCCTGGGACACCGGGCTGATGGAGCGCGTCGGCCGCTTCTTCGCCGCCGAGGCCCGCCGCAAGGACGTCGACGTCGTCCTAGCCCCGGTGCTCAACCTCCACCGCTCACCCGTCGGCGGGCGCCACTTCGAGTGCTTCTCCGAGGACCCCCTCCTCACCGGCGAACTCGGCGCGGCCTTCGTGCGCGCCGTCCAGGGGAAGGGGGTGGGAGCCTGTGTCAAGCACTTCGTCGGCAACGAGACCGAGTACGAGCGCACCAGCTACCGCGCCCGCATCGACGAGCGCACCCTGCGCGAGGTCTACCTGCCGCCCTTCGAGGCCGCCCTGGCCGCCGGGGCGTGGACCGTCATGGCCGCCTACAACGGCGTGGACGACGGTGTGGAGTCCAACAGCATGACCGACCACCACCGCCTGCTCACCGGTCTGCTCAAGGGGGAACTCGGCTTCGACGGCGTGGTGGTCAGCGACTGGACCGCCGCCCGCAGCACCGCGCCCTCCGCCAACGCCGGGCTCGACCTGGTCATGCCCGGCCCGCGCGGCCCCTGGGCCGAGGGAGACGCCCTCCTGCGGGCCGTCCGCTCCGGCGAGGTCCCCGAGTCCGTCGTCGACGACAAGGTCGTGCGCATCCTGCGCCTGGCCGCCCGGGTCGGCAAGCTCGACCACGACACCTCACCCGCCGTCGAGGGCGAGGACGAGCGCGTCCTCCTGCGCGAGATCGGCTCGCGCGGCCACGTCCTGCTCCGCAACGAGGGCGGCCTGCTGCCCGTCGCCGTCGAAGGAGTGCGCCGGATCGCGCTCATCGGCCCGAACGCTGTGGACGCCTACACCCAGGGCGGCGGCAGCGCGCACGTCAACTCCAAGTACCTGGTCAGCCCCGCCGAGGGGCTCCGCGAGGCCCTGCCCGAAGGCGTCGAGCTCACCGTCGTGCGCGGCGGCGACCCCCGGCGGTTCCTGCCCGCGGCCTCACTCGACGTCGTCACCTCCCTGGGCGCGACCCTCCTCGACGCCTCCGGAGAGCCCGTCGGCGCCCCCGAGCTCGACCGCACCGCCTTCCACCTCGGCGTCGACGACCCCCGCGCGGTCAGGGCCGTCGTCACCGCCGATCTCCGCCTCACCCGGCGGGGCCTCCACCAGGTGGAGGTCGGCGTGGTCGGCCGCCACACCGTCCGCGTCGACGGCGGCGTCCTGGCCGAGGGCGGCCGCACCGCCTCCGACGCCGAGATCCTGGAGTCGCGGCACAGCCACCCCGACGGGCCCCGCACCGGGGTCGAGGTCGACGCGCCCCGCACGGTCCGCGTCGAGATCGACGTGGAGGTCGCCGACTTCGGCGGCTTCGGCCGCGGCGTCGTCGCCCAGATCCGCCACCTGCCGCCCGGCCCCTCCGAGGAGGAGGAGATCGCCGAGGCGGTCCGGGCCGCCGAGGAAGCCGACGTCGCGATCGTGGTGGTCGGCACCAACGACGAGGTCGAGTCCGAGGGCTACGACCGGCCCACCCTCGCGCTGCCCGGACGCCAGGACGAGCTCGTCCGCCGCGTCGCCGCGGCCAACCCGCGTACCGCCGTCGTGGTCAACGCCGGAGCCCCCGTGCTCCTGCCCTGGCTCGACGAGGTCCCCGCCGTCCTGTGGTCCTGGTTCGGCGGCCACGAGTACGGCCACGCCCTCGCCGACACCCTCACCGGGCGGTCCGAGCCCACCGGCCGCCTGCCCTGGACCCTGCCCCGCGACCACGCCGACGCCGCCGTCATGGACACCCGCCCCCACGACGGGGTCATGGCCTACGACGAGGGCGTGTTCGTCGGCTACCGCGCCTACGACCGCGACGGGCGCGAGCCCCACCGCCCCTTCGGGTTCGGGCTCGGCTACACCGACTGGGAGATCACGGGAGCCTCCCTCGACGGCGCCCTCCCCGAACGCGACGGCGGCCTGCTCGACGGCCCCGTCCGCGTCACCGCGACGCTCGCCAACACCGGCGCCCGGCCGGGCCGCCACGTGGTGCAGGTCTACGTGGAGCCCCCCGCCGACGGCGCGGGCACCACGCGTCCGGTACGGTCCCTGGCCGCGTTCGCCTCCGTCCGGGCCGAACCCGGGGAGGAGGCCACCGTCCGCCTCGACGTCCCGCCGCGGGCCTTCGCGGTCTGGGACACCGCCACGCACGCGTGGCGCACCCCGAAGGGGGCCTACCGCCTCGCGGTCGGCTCATCCAGCCGCTCCGTCGCCCACCGCCTCTCCCTCGACCTCTAACCCCCACAGAAGGTCCTCCCCCAGGAGACAGCATGAAAGTTCCCCTCCCCCCGCCCGGCGGTATGTCCCGCCGCGACTTGGTCCGCGCGGGTCTGACGGCGTCGGCGCTCGGCTCCGCCGCGGCACTCGGCGGGTGCGCCGCCACCGTCGGCCCGGCCGAGGACCGGCCGCTCGTCCCTCCCAAGGGCCCCGACGAGAACATCACGCTCACGTACTGGACCTGGTGGCCGGGCCTCCAGGCCGTGGCCGACATCTGGAACGCCGAGCACCCCGACATCCAGGTCAGGGCCGTGACCATCCCCGGAGGACTCGACGGCGGCTACGCCAAGATGTTCAACTCCCTGATCGCGGGCAACCAGCCCGACCTGGCGCAGGTGGAGTTCTTCCAGATCCCCTCGTTCCTGCTGGAGAACGGGCTGGAGGACCTCGGCCGGTACGGCGTGACGGAGTACGCCGACCGCTACGACGAGTGGCAGTGGCTCCAGGCCTCCTACGTCGGCGGCCACTACGGCGTCCCCGTGGACTCCGGACCGATGACGTACTTCTACCGCGCCGACAAGTACGAGGAGTGGGGCGTCGACGGCGCGCCCGCCACCTGGGAGGAGTACGCCGAGGCGGCCCGCCGCGTGGCGGCCGCGGGGGACGGCGCCTTCATCGAGTCCTTCCCCGTCGGCGACGCGGACTGGCTCGCTGCCATGTGCATGCAGGCCGGAGCCCGGTGGTTCGGCACCGAGGGCGGGGAGTGGTCGGTCAACCTCGTCGACGACGCCTCGGTACGGGTGGCCGAGTTCTGGGAGGGGCTGGTCCGTGAGGGCGTCCTCGACCTCACCCGCGCCGTGTGGTCCACCGGCTGGTTCCAGGGCCTGCAACAGGGCACCATCGGCACGTGGACGGTCGGAAGCTGGGGCGACGCCATCATCAGGGGCAACGACCCCGACAACCCCGGCCGGTGGAAGGCCGCCGGCATGCCCCAGTGGGGCGGCGGGGAGCGGCGGGAGGGCACCTGGGGAGGCTCGGCCTCGGCCGTGCTCACCGGGGCGCCCCACCCCCACGAGGCGATGCTGTTCGCGAACTGGCTCAGCACCGACCAGCGCGCGGTGGACGCCATGATCACCGAGTGCGGCATCGGCTGGGCGGCCTCGGAGGAGCTCAACACGAACTCGGTCCGCAACCAGGGGCCCGACCCCTACTTCTCGGACCAGAACTACACGAGCACCATCGCCGAGGCCACCGGGTACATCCCCACCGACTGGGAGTGGGGGCCCACTCTGTCCAGTACCAAGGACCACATCGGCGACGCGTTCCGCTCCGCCGTCGCCGAGGGCACCTCCTTCGTGGACGCCCTGGCCCTCGCGCAGAAGAGGACCGTCGACGACATCCGGAACAAGGGCCTGTCGGTGAGGAGCGCGTCATGACCGCCACCACGCGCAGCGCGCCCGGGGAGGAGTCCCCGGACGGGCCGCGCACGGCCACCGCCGCGCCGCCCCGACGCCGGTCCCGGGCCCGGTCCCGTGCCCTGGTCCCCTGGGGGTTCGTCGGACCGTTCCTGGCACTGTTCACCCTGTGCTTCGTCCTGCCGATCCTGTACGCGGTCTACCAGAGCTTCATCCAGATCCGCCGGTACGGACTGTTCGGCGAGGAGGGCCGGGAGACCGTCTTCGCCGGGCTGGACAACTACACCCGGGCCCTGGGGCAGGAGACGTTCGTCGACTCCATCGGCCGCGTGCTGCTCTTCGGCGCTGTCCAGGTCCCGGTCATGCTCGGCCTGGCCCTGGTGCTGGCCCTGCTCCTGGAGTCGGCCTCGGCCCGGTGGCCCGGCTTCTTCCGCGCCCTGTACTTCATGCCCTACGGAGTCCCCGGCGTGGTGGCCTCGCTGCTGTGGGGATTCCTGTACGTCCCGGGCCTGTCCCCGATCCTGGACGTGGCCGGGCTGGTGGGCCTGGAACCGGACCTGCTCGGTCCGAGCGGCGTGCTGTGGTCCATCGCCAACATCATCACGTGGATGTTCATCGGCTACAACATGCTGATCCTCGTCGCGCAGCTCAAGACGATCCCCGGCGAGCTGTACGAGTCGGCGCGCATCGACGGGGCCGGACCGCTCCAGACCGCATGGAACATCCAGCTTCCGCTGATCCGACCCGCCCTGGTGCTGACCACGATCTTCTCCATCATCGGCACCCTCCAACTGTTCGCCGAGCCGCAGATCCTGGCGGCGTTCACGGTGAACATCGACTCCGCGTACACACCGAACATGGCGGCGTACAACTCCGCGTTCACCGACAACGACTACAACGTGGCGGCGGCGCAGTCGGTCGTCGTGGCCCTGACCGCGTTCGTGCTCTCGTTCGGGTTCCTCTGGTTGGTCAACAGGAAGGACCGGCGGCGATGACCACGACCGACGTCAAGAAGGACGACAGGGCGCCCGCGCGGCGCCGCCGCGGGGGCGGGGGCACCGCGACCGGCGCATCCGCCAGGTCCAGGATCCTGGTCACCGCGATCCTCGCCGTCGCCGCCGTCTACTTCCTGGTACCGGTGTACTGGGTGTTCGTGGCCGCGACCAAGACCACCTCGGACCTGTTCGACTCGTTCGGCTTCGGGCTGGGCGAGGAGTTCGTCCTGTTCGCGAACGTCTCCGAGGTCCTCACCTACAACGGCGGCGTCTTCTGGCGCTGGACCCTCAACAGCCTCCTGTACTCGGTGCTCGGCGCCCTGCTGGCCACCCTGCTGGCGGCCGCCGCCGGGTACGCCCTGGCCAAGTACGACTTCCGGGGCCGGGAGCTGGTCTTCGGCCTGGTCCTGGGCGGCGTGCTCGTCCCCGCGGCGGCCACCGCACTGCCGCTGTACCTGCTGTTCAGCCAGATCGGCCTGGCCAACACCTACTGGGCGGTCCTGCTGCCCGGCCTCATCTCCCCGTTCGGCCTCTACCTGTGCCGGATCTACGCGGACGCCTCGGTGCCCGACTCCGTCATCGAGTCGGCCCGGCTGGAGGGCGCGGGCGAGGGGCGCATCTTCTTCACGCTCGGGCTGCGCATGATGGCACCCGCGCTGGTGACGGTGTTCCTGTTCCAGATGGTCGGCATCTGGAACAACTACTTCCTGCCGCTGGTGATGCTCGCCGACGAGGAGCTGTACCCGATCACCCTGGGGCTGGTGACCTGGCAGTCCTACCAGGGACGCGACATCGAGATGTACACGCGGGTGGTGACGGGCTCCATGCTGTCGGTCATCCCGCTGGTCATCGCCATCATCGTCCTCCAGCGCTACTGGCGCGGAGGCATGACCGCGGGCGCCGTCAAGGGCTGACCCGCGTCGGCGGGACCTCCGATCGAGCCCTTCGGGGGTCCCGCCTCCCCGGCCCCGGCCTCCCCGGGCCGGGTCAGCGTCCGTCGTGCTCCATGGCGGGCGGCGGGATCTCGGCCACGCCGTCCGGACCGCAGGGCATCGGCCCGGGCGGCGGTGGACCCCAGTGGGGCTCGGGCGCGGGGGACTCCGCGGCCAGGCGCGCCAGCGCCCGCTCCGTGGGCGACTCGGGCTCGGGGACGTACATCATCACCCGCTGGTCGGTGTCGGGGACGTACAGCACCTGGCACTCGAACACCAGTGTCCCCACGAGGGGGTGCTCCACCCTCTTGGTGAACCCGCGCCTGCTGCGCACCTCGCGCGACTCCCACATCCGTGTGAACCTCGGGGAGGTGCCCAGCAGCGTGGTGACCAGCCGGGCGATGCCCGGATCGCCGGGGTAGCGGGCGTAGGCGGTGCGCAGGTCCGCCACGGAGTAGTGGGTGAAGCACTCGGCGTTGGGATCGTCCCAGTGCGGGTCGTCGTCCGGCTGGGAGAACATCCACTCGATGATGTTGCGCCGGTCCGCCGGAAGCGCCGTCATGTCCCCGATGAAGTGGGTGGCCATCCGGTTCCAGGCGAGGACGTCGTACTTGGCGTCCAGCACGTAGGCGGGGGTGGTGGCCAGGCCGTCCAGCAGGTGCCGCACCGCCGTGGTCACCTCTCGGCTGGGCCGCCGGGTGACGGGCGGCTCGGCTCCGGCCAGGTGGAAGAGGTAGGCGCGCTCGTCCGTGTCCAGCATGAGGGCGCGCGAGAGCGCCGACAGCACCTGCCGTGACGGATGGGGGCCGCGTGCCTGCTCCAGCCGCACGTAGTACTCCACCGACATCCCGGCGAGCTGGGCCACCTCCTGGCGGCGCAGGCCGGGGGTGCGCCGGCGCCCGGTGTCGGGCAGCCCGACGTCGCCGGTGCCGATCCTGGCGCGCCGGTCGCGCAGGAACGCCGCGAGTTCGCCGCGGTCCACCATCGGTTGCCTCCTCGGATCGGTGTCCTCCTCCAGGATGCCCCAGGAACGCGCTCCTGACAGTGGTACCGCCGGTACCAGTCTCGGCCGTTCCTTCCTCACCACCCGGTCCGGCCCCACGATGGGGGCATGGCGAAGACACAGAACGACAGGATCGCCCTCGTGACCGGGGCGAACAAGGGGATCGGATTCCAGACCGCGCGGCTGCTGGGGCTGGAGGGGATGACGGTGCTGGTCGGGTCCCGGGACGCCGAGCGCGGCGTCGAGGCCGAGAAGGCCCTGCGCGAGGAGGGGGCCGACGCCCGCGCGCTGGCGCTGGACGTCACCGACGCCGAGAGCGTCCGGGCCGCCGCCGCACGGGTGGAGGCGGACTTCGGACGGCTGGACGTGCTGGTCAACAACGCGGGCGTGGCCATGGACTGGGGCGGGATCGGCGACACCGACCCGACCGCGTTCCTCCGGACGCTGGAGGTGAACGTGGTGGGCACGGTGACGGTCACCGACGCGTTCCTGGACCTGCTGCGCCGCTCGGAGTCCGCGCGTGTGGTGAACGTGTCCAGCGAGATCGGCTCGATCGGGACGATGACCGACCCGGCCAGCCCGTTCTTCGCGATGGAGGGCAACGCCGGGTACCCCGCCTCGAAGGCGGCGGTGAACATGGTGACGGCCCTGTACGCCAAGGCCCTCGCACCCGCCGGGGCCAAGGTGAACGCGGCCAACCCCGGATACTGCGAGACCGACCTCAACCACAACACGGGCCACCGCACCCCCGAACAGGGCGCGCGGGTGAGCCTGCACCTGGCGACCCTGCCCGACGACGGGCCGAGCGGGGTGCTGTGGGGCCACCTGGCCTCCGAGTCGGCCCCGGAGAGCTACGGCGTCCTGCCCTGGTAGCCGCGGGGGCCGCGCCGGGCGCCGCCCCGCCCGGCGCCGGCCCTCACCAGGCCCGGACGCCGCCGACCGGAGCGGGCAGGCGCTCGTTCAGCCAGGTCCAGGTGCCGTCGTTCTCGGTGAAGCGGCGCTGGACGCGCTCCACCTCCGTGATCGGGTTCGCGAACACCTCGGTCCACGCCCCGGCGGTGCGCTCCTCCAGGTAGAGGCTGCCGGCGTCGGTGCGCATACGCACCGCCTGCAGGGTGTGGGAGGAGCCGTCGCACAACTGGATGCGGTAGTACGCCATGGGAATTCCCTGGGAGTGTGGTTCGTCCTGGTCGGAAAGGACGGTGCGTTTCCCGGAACGCGCGTGGGCACCGGTGGGTGCGTGGGGGATCGGTTTCCCGGGGCGGCGCGCGGCGGGACGTGCGTGGTCGTGCCGCGGGAGCGCCTGCGGGGCGGCGGCGGAAGTGCCGCGACCCGGAGTGCTCCGGGGAAACAGGTGCGGGTGCCGGGGCACCGTGCCGTCTGTGTTATCGGACTCTACTCCTGTCCGGTGCGGGGCACGGCCGTGAACGGAGGCAGGGCAGATGAAATTCGGATGATCCGGCGGTGATCATGGATTCGGATTCGGAGAAAGGCTCTGTTATCGCCACATTGCGCTCATTCCGGTAGCAATAGGGAAATAATTGCCCGGGCTCGGCATCCGGCACAGCCGTCCACGCGTCCCGCCACGCGGTCCTCGGCCCGACCGGCCCGACCGGGCCGGGCGGGGCCTTCGGGACCGTGGCCGTCGGGGACCCCGGACGGGTGGGGCTCGACCACCCTCGTGAAGGCGCTTTTCGCTCCCGAGTGCTGTCCCTCCACGCCACCCAGCCCCGAATGAGCGAGGTTCCCCTCCAGTGCCCACGGCCTCCTTCACCGTCGTCCTGCCCACGGCCGTCACCGGCCTGGATCCCGGCGATCCGGTCAGGATCGGCCCCTACCGGCTGCTCAAACGGCTGGGGGCGGGCGGCATGGGCCTCGTGTAAGCGGCGCGGGACGAGAGCGGCCGTCTGGCGGCCGTCAAGCTGATCCACCCGGAGTACGCGTCGGCCGACGACTTCCGGGCGCGTTTCGCGCGCGAGGTGGACCTGCTGGACCGTGTGGGCGGCGCCTGCGCCGTGCCGCTGCTGGAGGCCGACACCGACGCGGCCCGGCCCTGGCTGGCGAACCCGCTCGTGCGCGGCATGACGCTGAGCGAACACCTGCGCAAGCACGGCCCGTTGAACGGGGAACTGCTGCGCGGCCTGGCGGTGGGGGTGGCCGAGGCGCTGGCCCATATCCACGAGGCGGGGATCGCGCACCGCGACCTCAAGCCCTCGAACATCATCCTGTCACCGGAGGGGCCGCGCGTCCTGGACTTCGGGGTGGCGCGGGCGGTCGACCAGACGGCCATCACCCGCACCGGGATGCTGAGCGGGTCGCCCGGATGGATCAGTCCGGAGCACTGCCGCGGCGAGCCGGTCTCCACCGCCGACGACGTGTTCGCGTGGGGCGCGCTGGTGGCGTACGCGGCGACGGGCCGCCCGCCGTTCGGGTCGGGGAACGCGGCCGCCGTGGCGCACCGGGTGCTGAACACCCCGCCCGACACCGACGGCTTCTCGGGCCCCCTGGCGGACCTGTCCCTGCGGGCACTGAGCAAGCAGGCGGCGGAGCGGCCCACCGCTCTGGAACTGGTGCACGGCGTGGTCCAGGCCGCCTCCCCGGGCCGGGCCATCGCGCCGGTCCGCGACGTCGGGACCGCCGCGGCGGCCACCGCCGGCCTGCTGGACCGCGACTGGCACGGTGTGCGGACGGGCGCCGAGCGCGAGTACGAGATCCCCGCGGTCGGTGGGGGCGGACCCGACGGGTCCTGGCCCGTGCCGGGGCCGCCCTCGGGGCCCTGGTCCTCCTGGCGGGGCTCATCGTGGGCGGTGTGGCCCTCGGCCGGAACTGGGAGCACCTGCCCATGGCCACGTGGTTCGCGGCCGGCGAGGAGCCCGAACCCGCCGAGGGGGAGCCCGTGGAGGAGGAGCGCCGCGTTCCCGGGCCGGTCTCCCAGGAGGAGCCGTCCGAGGAGCCCTCGGAGGAACCGTCCGAAGAGCCCTCGGAGGAGCCGTCCGAGGAACCCGACGAGGAGCCGGAGGAGGCGGAGCGGTCGGAGGAGCCCTCGGAGGAGCCCGAACCCGAGACCCCGCCGGAACCGGTGACTGTGCCGCTGACCGTGTTCAACGCCGAGGGGCCCTGTCAGGCCTCGCGCGCGCCGGAGTGCGGTCTGCGGATCGTCCACGACCCGTACGCCCCCTACGCCGACCCGGGCAACCGGGCCGGCCGGGTCTGGCACGGCGACGTCCTCCAGACGACGTGCCGGGTCACGAACGGCGTCACCGTCACGGACGAGAGCGGGAAGAGCTCCAGCACCATGTGCCGGGTGACCACCGGGGGCGGCGCCGCCGGCTGGCTGCCGGGCGTGCGCACACGCGACGACGCGCAGATCCGCACCTGCGCGGGCCACGAGGTCTGAGGCCCGGCGGCGGGTCAGGAGGCGGACGAGGCGAGGCGGGCGCGGGCCTCCATCAGCGCGAAGCCCAGCAGGTTGAGGCCCCGCCAGCGTTCCGGTACCCGCGCGTCGTCGTTCTTCGCACCCAGTCCGATGCCCCACACCCGGTCGCGGGGACTCGCCTCCACCAGCACCCGCCCGCCGGTGCCCAGCAGGAACTCCCGCAGGTCCGGGTTCTGGCCGAACTTGGCGACGCCGGCCTCGACCACGATCCCGAAGCGGGCCGCCTCCCATGCCTCCTGGTCGAAGCCGCGCACCTGTCGGCCGATCACCTTGGCGTCCCGGGGATGGCCCGCGGCGAGGATCCGCTCCTCGGCCTCGGCGTCGCCGAACAGGCGCGCCTTGGCGGCCATCATGTAGTGCTCCGCGGTGGGGTAGCCGGTTCCGTCCACGGTGAAGGCGGCGGGCCACCACTGCGAGAGGCAGCTCGCCGACACACCACCGTCCGCGGGCGGCTTGTGCCCCCAGAAGCACAGGTACTTCGCCCGCCCCGTCGAGGCGATCAGCTCTTCCACCGTGCGCGCGCCCGCGGGGTCGCGTGTGTCCGTCATGGCGGGAAGTGTCCCAGACGACGGTGACGGACGGCCGCCGCGCGGAGGTGGCCGTCCCGCGGGTGCGTCCGGCGTACGGATGCGTCCGGTCGGCGGGGGTGCCCGGTGTGCGGGGGCGGCGGTGGTCCGCGGAGGAGGATCCCCGGTACGCGGGGCCGACGGGTACGGGGAGCCAGGACTGAACCACGTTCTGTTATGTGTCCCCACCAGGGTGAATGCCCGGCGCGGGGAATCTTTCGATTTCGCACTCTATGTGGCCAGAGGGATAGGTATTACCATTTGTCCTTCGGAAAAGGTCATCCCGGTTATCCGGCCGGGAGTGCGGCCTCTTTTCGGAAATACCCGCTCACAGAACAGGAATCCCCATGACCGATAGATCGCTCCTGTCCGGAGTCGGCGACGTCACCACACTGCTCGCGAGGATGGTGGTCGGCGTCGTCTTCGTCTCCCACGGTTGGCCGAAGGCGACCGACCTCGACGGCACCGCCCAGGGCTTCGCCTCCCTGGGAATCCCCTTCCCCCAGTTCTCCGCCCTCCTCGGCGCCCTCATCGAGGTGGGCGCCGGACTGGCGCTCATCGTCGGCTTCGCCCTGCCCCTCGCCGGATTCCTCCTGGCGTTCATGATGGCCAACGCCTACTACTTCGCCCACCTCGGCGACCCGCTGGTCGGCGGGTTCGAGTTCCTCCTGGTCCTTGGTGCCACCGCTCTGGCCCTCGGTTTCGCCGGCGGCCGCTACTCCCTGGACCGCGTCATGCCGTGGGGCCGACCCCGCCGCCGGGCCTCTGAACCCGTACCGGCCTCCTGACCAGGGCACCCGGCCGTCCGTCGCCGGAGGCGGACGGCCCGGGTGGCTTTTCACGAGCCACCTGTGCCAGGAACACTTTTTCACTTGCTTATCCGCTTTCACACATCAGACAGAGGAACACCGCGTACTTCCCGGCGCCGCACGGCGCCCCCGGACTTTCGTGAAAGACGGACGGAGTTAGCGCACGAGAACATTCGGTTCCGCACGCCGAACAGAAGGACATATTTCGCACAGCCCCCACGCCTGCTCTCCAACCCCACGCGTCTGTCCCAGCCCCGCGTAGTCGCCCCGGTCCCACCCACGCACCTCAGACCCCACGCGTCCGCCCCCCCGGACCGCGGTCGCGCGCCACCGCCGACCGGATGTCGTCGTCGATCGCGCGCCGCCGAACGGGCGCCGCGGCCGGCCGCCGACGGCAGCGGTCCGGCGGAGTGCCGTAAAAGGGGTGAACACTGCCTACTATGCAGGTCATGCGCATTCTCGTGGTCGAGGACGACGACCGGGTCGCCCGTGGTCTGGTGACCGCTCTGCGGGCGGCCTCCTTCGACGTCCAGCGGGTGGCCACCGCCGAGCGCGCCCTCAGCGCCCCGCCCGCCGACGTCGTCCTCCTCGACCTCGGCCTGCCCGACGCCGACGGCATCGACCTGCTGCGCAGGCTCCGCGACCGCCCGCAGACCGCCATCATCGCCGTCACCGCGCGCGGCGAGGAACGCGACCGGGTGCGCGGACTGCGCGCCGGGGCCGACGACTACGTCGTCAAGCCCTTCGGCGTCGCCGAGCTCCTCGCCCGCATCGACGCGGTCCTGCGCCGCACCCGCACGGCGCGGGCCGAGGCCGTCGACGAGGAGCCCCGGCTCAGGGCCGGCGCGCTCACCATCGACACCGGCTCCCGCGCGGCCGTGGCCGGCGGCACCGAGCTCCAACTGACCCGCAAGGAGTTCGACCTGCTGGCCCTCCTCACCTCCCGGTCCCCGTCGGTCGTGGCCCGCGACCAGATCCTCGACCAGGTGTGGGGCGCCGCCTGGGAGGCCTCCTCCAGGACCCTGGACACCCACATCGGCTCACTGCGCGCCAAGCTCGGCCACACCGTCCGCATCCGGACCGTGCGCGGTGTCGGATACGTCCTCGACGGGTCCTGAACCGTGCTCCGCAGACTGCTCGCCGTCCTCCTGCCCGCCGCGTTCGTCCTGGTCGCCGCGGCCGTCGTCCCGCTGGGGACCGTCATCGCCCAGCAGCGGACCCAGGAGGTGTACGTCGACCGGCTGGGGGACGCGGGCCGGTTCGCGGCGCTGGCCCGCACCGCCCTGGAGACCGACCGCCGGGACGCGCTCGTACAGGAGATGTCCCGCTACGAGGACCTGTACGGCATCCCGGTGGCCGTGGTCGCACCCGACGGCGGGACCGTGACCGGGTCCGGAGGCACCGGGCGCCTGAACGAGGTCCTCGCGGACCTGGACTCCCCGAACACCGTCACCGTCGCCCTGGCCGGGGAGCGTCCCGCCCCGCCCACCACCGTCTGGCCCTGGGCGCCCGAGCCCCTCGTGGTCGCCGAGCCCGTCGGCAGGGACAGCGAGGTGGTCGGCGCGGTCGTCCTCGTCGCCCCCACCGACCGCCTCGGCGCCGACATCCTCGGGTCGTGGGGGTGGCTCGCGCTGTTCAGCCTGGTGCCCCTGGGGCTGTTGGTGGCGGTCTCGCTGCCGCTGTCGCGCTGGGTCCTGCGCCCCATCGGCGGACTGGACGCGGCCACCACCGCGGTGGCCTCGGGGGACCTGGACGTGCAGGTGGACGCCGAGCGCGGCCCGCCGGAGCTGCGCCGCCTCACCGAGTCCTTCAACACGATGGTCGACGTGGTGCGCAGATCCCTGGAGCGCCAGCGCTCCTTCGTCTCCGAGGCCTCCCACCAGCTCCGCAACCCCCTGGCCAGCCTTCGTCTGGCGGTGGAGAACCTCGCGCCCCACCTCACCACGGAGGAGGCCAGGGAGGCGCACGCCGTGGCCGTGGACGAGACCACGGCCATGCACCGGATGCTCAACTCCCTGCTGGCCGCGACCCGCCTGGAGAGCGTGACGGGTACCGAGGCCGTGGAGGTCGCCGAACTGCTGGACACGCGGACGGAGCGCTGGCGCGCCCTGGGCACGGCCCGGGGGATCTCCGTGTCCGCCGACGTCCCCGAGGGGGTGCGGGTACAGGCTCCGGCCGGGGGCCTGGGCAGCATCCTCGACGAACTGGTGAGCAACGCCCTGCGGCTGTCAGGGGGGACCCGGGTGGAGGTGCGCGTCCGGGCGGGCGACCCGGTCCGGATCAGCGTGCTCGACGACGGGGAGGGACTGGCCGAGGAGGAGCTCGGCACCGCCCTGAACCGCTTCTGGCGCTCAGCCCGGCACCAGAACACCGAGGGGACCGGGATGGGGCTGGCGATCGTCGCCGACCTGGTCCGCGGCGCCGGCGGGGAGCTGGCGCTGGGCGAAGGCCTGCCCGGAGACGGGCGCCCCGGGTTCGGCGCGGTGATCTCCCTGCCGCCCGCGCCGCCGGAGGCCGACTGACCCCCGGGACGCCGCACGGTCCCTCGCGGGACGTCGTCCGGCCCTCCGGGAAGCCGCCCGGTCCCCACGGGGTCCTCAGACGGAGACCCCACGGGTCTCACCGGTCCCTGGAGGGCCTCACGCGGGTTTGTTCTCCCGGTACCAGCGCACGGCGCCGCGGTGCAGGGGGACCGCACCGGTGGAGATGCCGGTGCGCACGTTGATCTGGGCCGCCTCCGGGCGGGAGGCCGCGATCCTCCTGGCGCCCGTGTACACGGTGTCGGCGACCAGGTGGGCGAGCCTCTCCGACAGGTCGGCCGAGCACAGCAGCAGGTTCGGCACGGACATGGTGGGGCAGGAGGGCACGCCCTCGTAGGTGGTCGCCGGGACACTGGCGGGGAAGTACGCCTCGGGGCGGACGCCGGCCATGGCGGCCGCAGCGTCGGAGAGGTCGATCAGGCGTATCACGTGCCGCTCCGCCAGGTCGGCGATGGCCGGGGTGGGCAGCCCCGTCAGGGAGAACATCGCGTCGATCTCCCCGCGGCCCAGGGCCCGGGCGGAGTCCGCCTGGTTCATCCGCACCACCTCCATTCCCACCCCGGTCTCCGCGAGGATCTGGTCCGCGGTGAACTCGGTGCCGGAGTCGTCCGCGCCCACCGAGATCCTGCGTCCCTCCAGGTCCCCCAGACGGCGCACGGGCGACCCGTCCAGGACCACGAGGTGCACGAAGCTGTCGTAGAGGCGGCCGATCGCGCGGAGGGGGTCGGCGCCGGCCACCTCGCCGGCCATGACCGAGTCGAGGTTGGCCAGGCCGAGCTGCGCCTCACCCGCCTCGATGAGGCGCAGGTTGTCATGCGAGGCGCCGGTCTCGACGGTCCTCACCCGGGTCCCGGGCAGGCGCTCGTCCAGCAGGCGCGCGATCTCCGCACCGATCTCCCGGTACACGGCTCCGGGCGGGCCGGTGGCCACCACGAACACCGGGGCCGGGGACGGGGGTTCCCGCCATGTGCAACCGCTCACCGCCGCCAGGGCGAGGGCGCCCGCGGCGCCCCGCAGGGCGGTACGCCGGTTCGGTCCCCTCGGATGCATATGTGCAGCTTAGGCAGTGTGGAGCGGTGCCCCGGCGCACCGTCTCGCGGATCACCCCGTGTCCCAGGTCACCGACCCACCGTGTCCCAATGTCAGAGGAACCTCAAGTTTTGGGTGAGGTGTTGGACACCCCTGGGGGAGATACCCACCATCGCTGTAGCAAGTCGGAGTAACCCGGGGGAAACCGGCAGGCAAACCCAGTGAGACGCAGGAGTCCCCCGGTGGGCGAAACCCCGCCCCCAGTCGCCCGTAACAGGAGGAACCCATGGCGTCCCCGAAGGGTGTCGACACGCCGGACACCACGTCGCCCACACAGGACGGCAAGCCCGCGAACAGCTTTCCCCGCTCCCGCGTCATCGGCCTGGTCGCCGGTCCGCTGGTCGGCCTGCTGGTCTACTTCCTCATGCCGGACATGCCCATGCCCCTCGGCGAGGGGGAGGACGGCGATCCGGTCATGTCGGCCAACGGCCGGGCCGTCGCGGGCATCACCGCGTTCATCGCCATCTGGTGGGCCACCGAGGCCATCCCGATCCCCGCCACCTCGCTGCTGCCCCTAGTGCTCTTCCCCGTCATGATCCAGGGCACGTCCGTCGACGACGTCGCCCCGTCCTACGGCTCGGACACCATCTTCCTGTTCATGGGCGGCTTCATGCTCGCCCTGGCGATGCAGAGGTGGAACCTCCACAAGCGGATCGCGCTGACCATCGTCTCCAAGGTCGGCTCCAACACCGCCGGCCTCGTCGGCGGCTTCATGATCGCGACAGCGTTCATCTCCATGTGGGTCTCTAACACCGCGACCGCGGTGATGATGCTGCCCGTGGGCATCTCGGTCGTCGCGCTCATCACCCAGTTCCGCAACGGGAGGACGGACGCGAACTTCGCCACCGCGCTCATGCTCGGTATCGCCTACGCCGCCTCCATCGGCTCGGTCGCCACCATCATCGGCACCCCGCCCAACGTCCTGATGGTCGCCTACCTGGCCGACAACCACGACGTCCACATCGGCTTCGGCCAGTGGATGGCGGCCGGCGTCCCCCTGGCCGTGGTCTTCCTGTTCATCGCCTGGTTCGTCCTGGTCCGCGTCTTCCGCCCCGAGACCCGGAAGGTCGAGGGCGCGCAGGACCTGATCCGCGGCGAGCTCGCCGAGATGGGCCCGATGTCGCGCGCCGAGAAGATGGTGCTCGCCGTCTTCGCCCTCGCCGCGCTCTCCTGGATCTTCGTCCCGGTCCTGGCCGACGTCGAGGCCGTCGCCGCCGTCGCCCCGTGGCTGGGCAGCTTCGGCGACGCGGTCATCGCGATGACCGCCGCGATCGCGCTGTTCCTCATCCCCGTCGGCCGCGGGACCCGCCTGCTGGACTGGGAGACCGCCGTCCAGCTCCCGTGGGGCGTCCTGCTGCTCTTCGGCGGCGGCCTGGCCATCTCCTCGCAGTTCACCGCCACCGGACTGAGCACCTGGGTCGGCGGACAGGTCTCCGCCCTGGCGGGCGTCCCCGTCTGGGTCATCATCCTGGCGGTCGCCGCCCTGGTCCTCGGTCTGACCGAGCTCACCAGCAACACCGCCACCGCCGCCACCTTCCTGCCGATCCTCGGCGGTGTGGCGATCGGCATGGACGTCGACGTGATGGTCCTCGTCATCCCGGCCGTCCTCGCCGCCAGCATGGCCTTCATGCTGCCGGTGGCCACCCCGCCGAACGCGATCGTCTTCGGTACCGGCCACGTGCGGATCGGCCAGATGATGCGCGGCGGCCTCTGGCTGAACCTCGTCGGGCTCGTCCTGATCCTCGGCGCGATGTACGGCCTCATGAGCTGGGCCCTGGGCATCAGCCTCTGACGCGGCCGCCCGCGCAGGGCGGACGGCTCCCACGGGCGCCGTGGCACCGGTGGAGGGCGAAAGCCCCCGTCCCACCGGGCCGCGGCGCCCGTCGCCTTGTGCCCCGGCACAGGGCGCGAGCGGGCGTGAAACACGCCGAAACACGAGGAAACCCACGTTTCATCCTCGGAGAGGGCCGCCGAAACACGCCCTTCCTAGCGTCGGTCCCCATGGACACACGGATGTATACACGTCCCGGCCCCCTGGTGGATGCGGCGGCCACCTCGCGCCGCGACAGGGTCTACGCCCTGATCAGCGAGGAGGTCCTGAGCGGTAGGACCGGCCCCCGCACCCGGCTGGGCGAGGTCCGGCTCGCCGAACGCTTCGGCGTCTCCCGCACCCCGGTACGTGAGGCCCTGGCACGCCTGCACTCCGACGGGCTGGTCGAACGGCGCGAGAACGGCTTCTACGCCACCGTTCCCAACCTCGCCGAGCTCCGCGACCTCTACGAGCTCCGGGTCACCCTCGAACTGCGCGGCATCGCGCGTGCCACGGAGGACCCCGGTGTCCGGCACGATCCCGCGATCCTCGCCGTCGAGCTGGAGCGCTGGCGGGGCCTGCGCGCAGATCCGCCCCCGCCGGACCCCTCCTTCGTCCTCCTCGACGAGGAGTACCACGCCGCGCTGTCCCGGGCCTCCGGGAACGGGGCGCTGACCGAGTCCCTGGTCTCCGTCAACCGGCGCATCCGCAGGGTGCGCATGTACGACTTCCTCACCGAGGACCGGATCACCTCCACCATCGACGAGCACATCGGGATCGCCGAGCACCTCGTCGCGGGCGAGCTGGACGCCGCCTACCACGCCATGTACGAGCACGTCGGCGCCTCCATGGAGGTCGTCCTGGAACGCGCCCGTCGGGCCCTGACCCAGATGGCGCTGTACGCGCACGCCCCCTGAACTCCTCCCCGCGCACCTCAGCACACAAAGCCCCCGGACCAAGGAGAGCCAGCGTGTTCGACTCCGTGCTCGTCGCCAACCGCGGCGAGATCGCCTGCCGCGTCATCCGCTCCGCCCGAGAACTCGGACTGCGCACCGTCGCGGTCTACTCCGACGCCGACGCGGGCGCGCTCCACACACGTCTCGCCGACGAGGCCGTCCGGTTGGGGCCCGCTCCAGCCGCCGAGAGCTACCTGGACACCGAACGCGTCCTGGCCGCGGCCGCGGCCTCCGGGGCGGGAGCGGTCCACCCCGGATACGGCTTCCTGTCCGAGAGCGCCGGTTTCGCCGAGGCCGTCCAGGAGGCGGGCCTGGTGTTCGTCGGCCCCGAGCCCCGCCACCTGGAGGAGTTCGGCGACAAGCACACCGCGCGCAAGGCCGCGGCCTCCGCCGGACTGCCCATGGTCGCGGGCAGCGACGTCCTCGCCGACGTGGAGGAGGCGGTCGCCGCCGCCGAGCACATCGGCTACCCCGTCATCCTCAAGTCCACCGCGGGCGGAGGCGGCATCGGCCTGCGGCCCTGCTCCGGCGAGGAGTCCCTGCGCTCCGCCTTCGACCAGGTCAGCCGGATGGCCCAGACCCACTTCGGCGGTGGCGGCGTGTTCGTGGAGCGCTTCGTCTCCCGGGCCAGGCACGTCGAGGTGCAGGTGTTCGGTGACGGGCACGGCAGGGTGGTCACCCTCGGGGACCGCGACTGCTCCCTGCAGCGCCGCAACCAGAAGGTCGTCGAGGAGGCGCCCGCCCCCGGCCTGCCCGCGGACCTGCGCGCCGAACTCCACCGCGCCGCGCGCGAACTCTGCGCCGGGGTGTCCTACCGCAGCGCCGGGACGGTCGAGTTCGTCTACGACGTCGAACGCGGTGAGGCGTCCTTCCTGGAGGTCAACACCCGGCTCCAGGTCGAGCACCCGGTGACCGAGGAGGTCACCGGGGTGGACCTGGTCGCCTGGATGCTCCGCCTGGCCCGCGGTGAGGACGTCCTCGCCGACGTCCCCCCGGAGGGGCCGGCGCGCAACGGCCACGCGGTCGAGGCCCGGGTGTACGCCGAGGACCCGGCCCACGGCTTCCGGCCCAGTTCCGGCCTGCTCACACGGGTCGAGTTCCCCGCGGGAGTGCGCGTGGACAGCTGGGTGGAGGCCGGACAGCACGTCATCAGCGACTACGACCCCATGCTCGCCAAGGTCATCGTGCACGGCGAGGACCGGGCCGACGCCCTGGAGCGGCTCGGCGCCGCGCTGGACGGTGTCCGGATCGACGGCCTCCAGACCAACCTGGGCCTCCTGAGGTCCCTGGCCCGCCACGAGGAAGTCCGCGCCGTCGGGCACACCACGGCCACCTGTGCCGGGGTCGGCGACCGGGAGCCGCGCATCGAGGTGGAGCGGGCCGGGACCCTCACCACCGTCCAGGACTTCCCCGGCCGCACCGGCTACTGGCAGGTCGGCGTCCCGCCGTCGGGCGCCATGGACGACCTCTCCCTGCGTCTGGGCAACCGTGCCCTGGGCAACCCCGAGGGCGCCCCCGGGCTGGAGTGCACCATCGAGGGTCCCGCCCTGCGCTTCTCCGCCGCCGCCACCGTGTGCGTGACCGGTGCGCCCGCCGAGGTCGCCGTGGACGGTGCCCCGGTCCTCCAGTGGGAGCCGGTGCGGGTGCCGGCGGGCGGCCTGCTCGACGTCGGAGCCTGCCGGGGACCCGGCATGCGCACCTACGTACTGGTCCGGGGCGGGCTGGACGTCCCCGAGTACCTGGGCAGCGCGTCCACGTTCACCGCCGGGGGGTACGGAGGCCACAGCGGCCGTGCCCTGCGCCTCGGGGACGTGCTCCGCTCCCTGCCGGAGCCCGCCGACGCGCCCGCGCCCGGGCCCGTCCCCGAGGCCGAGCGGCCCGTGATCCCGGTCCCGTCCGGAACGGCGGACACCGACCCGGCGGGCACCGATCCGGAGACCGCCGCCGGGCGCTCCACGGACGGCACGGGCTCCCACTGGGACGTCGAGGTGTCCGAGGGGCCGCACGCCGCGCCGGAGTTCCTCACCCGGGAGGGGCTCGCCGCCTTCTACGCCACCGCTTGGAGGGTGCACTCCCAGTCCGCGCGCAACGGAGTCCGCCTGTCCGGTCCCAAGCAGTCCTGGGCGCGTCCCGACGGCGGTCAGGCCGGGCTGCACCCCTCCAACATCCACGACACCGCCTACTCCGTCGGCTCCGTCAACCTCTCCGGCGACACACCCGTCCTGCTCGGCCCCGACGGCCCCAGCCTGGGCGGGTTCGTCTGCCCCGTCACCGTGGTCAGCGGATCCCGGTGGAAGGTCGGCCAGCTACGCCCCGGCGACACCGTGCGCTTCCACCCGGTGACCGAGGCCGCGGCCGAGAGGATCCACACCGCCCCCGAAGCCGCCGCGCTCCTGCGCGGCAGCGGGGCGGACGGCGACGATGGCGTCCTCGCCCGCGTCCCGGCGGGCGAGGGCACACCGGAGGTCACCTACCGGCGCAGCGGCCACGACAACCTCCTCGTCGAGTACGGGCCCATGTCCCTGGACCTGGGCCTGCGCATGCGCGTCCACGCCCTCATGGCCGCCCTCGACCAGGCCGCGCCGCCCGGCATCGTCGACTCCACCCCCGGTGTCCGCTCCCTGCACCTGCACACCGACCCCCGGGTCCTGCCGCTGCGCACCCTCCTGGGCCTGCTCCGGGAGATCGAGGGGCAACTGCCGCCCACCTCACGGCTGCGGGTTCCCAGCCGCACCCTGCACCTGCCCATGTCCTACGACGACCCGTCCATCCACGAGGCCATCGCCCGCTACCGGACCGGCGTGCGCGACGACGCGCCCTGGAACCCCGACAACATCGAGTTCATCCGCCGGATCAACGGCCTCGACTCGGCCGACCAGGTCCGCGACACCGTCTTCGACGCCTCCTACCTGGTCCTGGGCCTGGGCGACGTGTACCTGGGCGCCCCGGCGGCCACCCCGCTCGATCCGCGCCACCGCCTGGTCACCACCAAGTACAGCCCCGCGCGCACCTGGACTCCCGAGGCCGGGGTCGGCATCGGCGGCGCCTACCTGTGCGTGTACGGCATGGAGAGCCCCGGCGGCTACCAGCTCATCGGGCGCACGGTCCCCATCTGGTCCGGGCTGCGCCAGTACGGCCCCTTCGAACCCGGCACCCCGTGGCTGCTGCGGTTCTTCGACCGGATCAGCTGGTATCCCGTGGGCCACGAAGAACTCCTGGACGTCCGCGCCGACCTGCTGGCCGGACGTCACGAACTCGCCGTCGCGGACGGGGAGTTCGTCCTGGCCGACCACGAGCGCTTCCTCGCCGAGAACGCCGACTCGATCGGGGAGTTCGAGCGCCGCCGGTCCGCGGCCTTCGAGGCCGAGCGGCGGGCGTGGGAGGCCTCGGGAGAGTTCGAGGACCGACCCGAGCCCGAGCCCGTCGCCACGGCCGCACCCGACCTGCCGCCCGGCGCCCGCCTCGTCGAGGCGCCCCTGTCCGCCTCCGTCTGGAAGGTGGACGCGGCTCCCGGCGACATGGTGGAGGAGGGGCAGCCCCTCGTGCGCCTGGAGGCCATGAAGCTGGAGGTCGTCGTCCGAGCCCCCGGAGCGGGAAGGGTCTCGGACGTCCTCGTCACACCGGGCCAGCACCTCGAACCGGGGAGCGCCATGGCCGTCATCGCCCAAGGAGGATCCGCCTGATGCCCACTCCCACCGACCGTGTCCGCTCCGCCTACCGCCGGATCACCGAGGCCGACCGGCCCGAGGTCTGGATCACCCTGCGCCCCGAACAGGATCTGGCCGTGGAGGCCAAGGCGCTGGAGGAGCGGCTCGCCTCAGGAGAGGAGCTGCCGCTGGCGGGGACGCTCGTGGCGGTCAAGGACAACATCGACGTGGCGGGCCTGCCCACCACGGCCGCCCATCCCGGGTACGCGTTCACCCCCGAGGCGAGCGCGCCGTGCGTGCGCAGGCTGGTGGACGCGGGCGCCCTGGTGCTCGGCAAGACCAACCTCGATCAGTTCGCCACCGGGCTGGTCGGCACCCGCAGCCCCCACGGCGCGGTCCGTGGCGCCCACGACCCGGAGCGGATCGCCGGCGGGTCCAGCTCGGGCTCGGCCGTGGCCGTGGCCCTGGGGATGGCCGACATCGCCCTGGGTACCGACACCGCCGGTTCCGGCCGGGTGCCCGCAGCCCTGAACGGCATCGTCGGGCTCAAGCCGACGCTCGGCCTGGTCCCGTCCTCCGATGTGGTCCCCGCGGCCCGCCCCTACGACTGCGTCACCGTGTTCTCCCGGGACCTGGCCTCCGGCGGCGCCGCCCTGGCCGTGATGACCGGCCCCGAGCCCGGGGACCCGTTCGGCCGCGACTGGCCCGCCGACGTGCGGCTCGCCGCCCGGCCCGGGGGACGCGTGGCGGTTCCCTCGGACGAGGCGCTGGCCCCGCTCGCGGACGGGGAACGGGCGGCCTTCGGGAAGGCCGTCGACGCGCTGCGCGCCTTCGGAGCGCGGACGGCGGAGGTCGACGTGTCCCCCCTCCTGGAGGCGGCGCGGCTGCTCTACGACGGTGCGCTCGTCGCCGAACGCTACGCCGCCGTGGGGGAGTTCCTGGCCGGCCACCCCGAGGGGGCCGACCCCACCGTCTCCGCGATCATCCTGGCGGCGGAGGGCGTCCCCGCCCACCGGCTCGCCGCGGACCAGCACAGGCTGGCCTCCCACGGAGCCGAGGCCCGCCGGATCCTGGACGGGTTCGACGCCCTCCTCCTGCCGACCACGGTCGGCCACCCCACCCTGGAGGAGGTGGCGGCCGACCCGGTCGAGACCAACTCGCGCCTGGGCACGTACACGAACTTCGTGAACCTGCTGGACATGGCGGCGGTGGCGGTGCCCGCCGGCACCGTCGACGGCCGCCCCTTCGGGGTCAGCGTGCTCACCCGCGCGTTCGAGGACCAGGTGGCCCTCGACCTGGCGGCGGGCCTGGTCGGTGAGGAACCGGGGGAGGCCTACCCCGCGCCGGGCGTGGAGTTGGCGGTGTTCGGCGCGCACCTGCGCGGCCAGCCGCTCAACCACCAGCTCACCGGTCTGGGAGCCCGTTTCGTCGAGGAGGCGCTCACCAGCGCGGACTACCGCATGGTCGCCCTGCCCGGGACCGCCGCACCCGACGGGAGGTCGGAGGCGTCACCGTCCAAACCCGGCGTGCTCCGGACGAACGGGCGGGGTACCTCCCTGCGCTGCGAGGTCTGGCGGATCTCCCCGGCGGGGCTCGGTGCCTTCCTGGCCGCTCTGCCCCCGCCCATGGCACTGGGAGCGGTCACCCTGGCGGACGGCCGTGCGGTGGTCGGCTTCGCCTGCGACCCGGCCGCGGCCGAGGGCGCCGAGGACGTCAGCCACCACGGCGGCTGGCTCGCCTATCTCGCGTCGGGGAGGGGATGAACGGCGGCGGGCCCGCCGCCCCGGTGAGTCCCGGGGCGGCGGGCCCGTGCCGCCGTGCTCTTCCGCGTCCGCCTACTCGGCGGACGTGCTCGTGGGGTAGCCCAGCTTCCGGTAGTGCCGGGCTCGAAGCCCCAGGATGACCGCGGCCAGGACGGTGGCGATCAGGGAGGCGACCAGCACGCCCGTCTTGGCGTGCGCCAGGTGCTCCGGAGCGCCCAGGAACGACAGCTCGCTGATCAGCAGCGAGACGGTGAAGCCGATACCGGCCAACTGCGACATGCCGATGATGTCGATCCACTTCAGGCTGGGGTTGAGCTCGGCGCCGGTCACCTTGGTGGTCAGCCAGGAGCCGCCCGCGATACCGATCACCTTGCCGAGGATCAGGCCGGCGATGATGCCCAAGGCCGCCGAGTCGGTGACGATCTCGCCGAGGCCGTCGAAGACCACACCGGCGGAGAAGAACGCGAAGATCGGCAGGGCCAGCCCCGCGGTCCAGGGGCGCAGCATCTGCTCCGCGCCGTGGCTGGGGTCGTGCTCCTCCCCGGGCAGTTTGTCGGTGCGCATCAGCAGGCCCATCGCCACGCCCGCGATGGTGGCGTGCACACCGCTCTCGTGGACCAGGAACCAGATCACCGCGGCCAGGGGCACGTAGACCAGCCAGTTGGGGACCACCGACGCGTTGAGCCTGGCGGCCAGCCCCCTGCCCCTCTGCAGGTACCAGAACACCACCAGGCCGGCGACGGCGGCCAGCAGAGCCACGAAGTTGATGCCTGAGGTGTAGAACACCGCGATGACGACGACCGCGCCGAGGTCGTCCACGATCGCCAGCGTCAGCAGGAAGGTCCGCAGCGCCACGGGCAGCCCGCGGCCGACCACCGCGAGGATGGCGATGGCGAAGGCGATGTCGGTCGCCATCGGGATGCCCCAACCCTGGATGGTGTCGGGGGAGGTGAAGTTGATCGCGGCGTAGATCGCGGCGGGCACGACCATCCCGCAGACGGCGGCGACGATCGGCAGTATGGCGCGTCTGGGATTGCGCAGCTCACCGTGGACGAACTCCTGTTTGAGCTCGTTGCCGACGACGAAGAAGAAGATGGCGAGGAGGCCGTCGGCCGCCCACGTCTCCAGCGTCAGGTCCAGGTGCAGGAACTCCGGCCCGAAGGTGATCGAACGCAGTCGCTCGTAGACCTCACCGAACGGGGAGTTGATCCAGACGAGCGCGATGGCCGCGGCACCGATCAACAGGAAGCCGCCGACACTGTCGCTGCGGAGTACGTCGGCGAAGCGGGAGAGCAGCCCCGGGCTCCGGGGATGCTCGATCGGGTCGATGCTCATAGGCACCTTTCGGGAGTACGACTGAAGGACTCGCCGACCAGTCTTCCCGGCACACCTAGGCGCAGTGCGCCTCGGCCATGCTCCCGGAAGGTGCGGTAAATGTCCAGCCCAGGGGCTATGTGTCCGATTCTGATGGCGCGCCCGGAGGTCGGTGAGTACAGTCTTCCGCAGATGTGCCGGGAAGACTGGTCGGCGGTCGCTGTCGCCTACCCCGAAACAGCAGGTGGCTCATGCCCGATTCCAACCCGCAAGGCGTGCGCGTCTACCGCTCCGAGGCCGGAGCCCGCGAGATCCGCGCCTGGTGCGAGAGACGTCTCGCCGACTGGCCGGGGCTCGACGCGCTGCCCGAACTGGACACCGCTCTCGGAGCCACCCGTGCCTTCCGCGCCCGGGGCGGGGACGCCACTCCGGCACTCGTCCTGAGCGGGACCAACTTCAACTCGGCGACCTCGGTGGACACCGCCCGGGTCATCGCCCGGGACCGCGAGGTCCTCCTGGCCGACCTGCCAGGACAGCCCGGCCTCAGCGCCGGTGTCCGCCCCCGGGCCAACAGGGCCTCGGCCTACGGACGCTGGTTCGACGAGGTGCTCCCGCGGCTCACCGAGCGGCCCGTCACCGTGCTCGCCCACTCCCTCGGCGCCGTCGTCGCCCTGAACGCGAAACCCTCGCCGCTGGTCCACGCCCTGGTGCTGGTCGGCCCCGCGGGCCTGACCACGGCGGCCAAGAGCCCGGAGCTGATGCGGGCCGCCCTGCCGTGGATGATCGGCCCGCGCAGGGACAAGAGCACCCGCCTGCTCAACTTCATGAGCGGCCCGGCGCACGTCACCGCGGGCACCCACCCCTACGCGGAGTGGATGACGCTGGTGGGCCGCCACTGCCGGACCAGCCTGGCCCCGGGGCCGCTGCCGATGGAGTGCCTGCGGCCCTGGGAGGACACCCCGGTCGTCGTGGCCACCGGCTCCCACGACACGTTCTACTCGCCCGCGCGCCTGCACGGCCCGGCCCGCCGCTTCCTGGACGCGGACGTGGCCGTCATGGAGGGCGCGGGCCACCTCGCACTGAACGAGCAGCCCGAGCGGGTCGCCGAACTGCTGCGTTCGGTGGACTGACCCTCACGGGCCCGCCGTCGGAGGCGTACGTGTTCCCGGCCCGGTCGGACCGCTCGCTCACGGGTCCGCCGGCCGATCGCCCGCACTGCCCGGTCACCGCCGTGCGCCTCGCGGGCGCGTGTGCGCCGTCCTGGTTCAGGAGAGCACCTGTTCGAGGGCGTGCGCGCCGGCCGAGGCCGAGGACGCGTCGTCGGAGGCGTACAGCAGGCTTCCGAAGAGGAGCGCCCAGGCCCGTGCGCGGTCCCAGGTGTGGGGGTCCACCGGGGAGAACTCCTCCAGCCGGGCACGGAAGGCGGCGCGGCCGGGGGCGTCGAACAGCAGCCAGGCCACGGCCAGGTCGGTGGCGGGGTCCCCCGGGGTCAGGTCGCCGAAGTCCAGGACGGCCGCCGGTTCCGGTGCGCCCCCGGAGGTGACGAGGATGTTGGCGGGGTGGAGGTCGCCGTGGAGCCACAGCGGTGGTCCCGGCCACGCCGGGGCGGCGGCCAGCCGTTCCCACAGGGACAGGAGCTCGCCCGCACGGGGGAACGGGCCCGCGGCCAGGCGTGCGCGCACAAGCGTGTACCGGGCGGCCAGGGGCACGCCGCGGAAGGGGTTGGCCGGCGCGTCGCCGGGAGCGGGCACGTGCATGCGGGCCGCGAACCCGGCCAGGGGGCGGGCCAGGCGGCGCCGCTCGGGGACCGGGAGGGCGGCGGCGGTGCGTCCCTCGAACCAGCGGTTGACGGACCAGTGCCAGGGGTAGCCGCAACCGGGCACCCCGGTGCGCACCGGGACGGGAAGGGCGACACCGACCCGGGCGGCGATCCGCCCCGGCCAGCGCTGTTCGTTGAGGACCAGGGCGGCGGCGGACTCGCGCCGGGGAAGCCGGACGGTGAGGTGTCCGCCCAGGCGCATGATCGTGTTGTCCCATCCGCTGGCGAGGGGGACGAGGGGGAGGCGGGCCAGGTCGGGGTGCTGTTGCCGGAGCAGCCGCTCGACGAGCGGGACGGTGACGTCGACGTCCGCGGCAGGGGTGTTCACGCGTCCATGATCCGCCACGGCGGCGGGCTCCCGCCGCCGCGCTCCCACCGCCGCGGTGCGCCCGGTCGCGACCGGGTACACCGCGGCGGCCCCGCGGTGCGCGGGTCAGGCCTTGCGGTTCTCGCCCAGCTCGTCCTCGATGGGGTTGACCGGCCGGGTCTCCTTCGTCGACTCGGACATGCCGGGCTTGCCGTGCTCCCGGCGGTGCTGCGCGCGGGCGGACTCGGGGTGGGAGTCCGGGTCGGACCGGGACAGGGGCACCGAGCGCAGTATCTCCTCGGGCTGGTAGTAGTCGGCCGGCGGAATCGCCCGCAGAGCGCTGAGCAACTCCTCGTCGGCCTCAGCGTTCCGGGCGTGCTCCACGATCCGGTCCTTGCCCGCGGGGAAGTCCACCTCGCCCAGGATTGCCTGTAGCCCCTCGATCCCATGCTTGACGCTCATCGTCAGTCCCTCCGTCTCGTGCGAGAGCCGGTACGCTCCACGCCGGTCAGCGGCGCTGAAGCAGTCTGACCTGCCAGGACACGGAGACTGCTACCCGATCGGGCCGGGCCCAATCGTCGGGCCCGACGGGACACGGGGAACCCGCGGGACACGGGAGGACACATCGGCCGCCCGGCCCACGGGCGGATCCCCGCCACGGGCGGCCGGACGGCCGGTGGGGCGGTCCGTCAGCTCCGCTCCGCGTCCGCCTCACGGCCCGGGCGCAGTATCGGCAGGACCTTCTCCCCGAACTCCACCATGTCCGCGTGGTAGTCGGGGAAGATCAGCATCAGGCCGTCGAGCTCGGCGTACTCCACGATCTCGCGGATCCGCCCGGCCACCGTCTCGGGCGAGCCGGTGACGAACGGCGTCTGGAACGCCTCGTCCTCGGGCCTCTCGGAGGTCAGCGACAGGGCCTTGTCCAGGGGCAGGCCCCAGGACAGCTTGAGGTTGACGATCGCGTCGACGTCCGCGCCGCGCCCGTACGCCAGCCTCCGCTCCTCGGCCTCGGCGTCGGTGTCGGCCATGACGACGGTGAGCATCGAGTACGTCTTGATGCTCCGGTCCTGCTTGGCGGCGCGCTCCTTGACGTCGCGGCTGGCGTCGCGCAGGCCGGGCAGGTCCTGCGCGGTCAGGAACGAGCCGTCGCAGTGACGGGACTGGAAGTCCAGGCCGGTGTCGGAGCGGCCCGCGCTGATCAGGGTCGGCGCCGGGGCGGGGTGCGGGCGGGAGCGGCAGTCGTCGAGCTGGAAGAACTCGCCGTGGTGGGTCACCGAGTCCTCGGTCCACAGCCTCTTGAGGACGCTGGTCCACTCCTCGGTGTACCGGTAGCGGTCGGCGTGCCCGAGGTCCTCCCGCCACAGGCCCATCTGCGCGAACTCGTCCGCGTAGGCGCCCACGACGATGTTCATCCCCGCCCGGCCGCCGCTGATGTCCTGGAGCGTGGTGTACATCTTGGCGGCGATGGCCGGGTTGAACAGGTTCGTGTGGACGGTCGCCCACACCTTGACGTGTTCGGTGGCCTCGGCGAGCCCCGACATCATCGTCATCGACTCCAGGGTCCGGCCCCAGTGGTCGGTCGCACCGTCGTAGCCGCGCCACTTGCCCATGGACATGACGAAGTCGAGCCCGTAGGCGTCGGCGAGGACCGCGGCCTTCTTGTTGTACTCGTAGGTCGCCTCCGGGCGCGGTGCGGTCTCCGAGACGATCCACCCCCCGTTGCCGATGGGCAGGAAGATGCCGTACTCGGTGTCGGCGGCCGGAGGCCCGCCTGGTGCTGCCATCCTTGGCTCCTCGGTTGTCGTTCTCGTGCGTTGTGCGCCGTGCGCGTGGTGCGCCCCGTGCCGCGCGGCTCCTACGCCGCGCGTTTCGCGCTGCGTGCGCGGCACCGGGGCGCGTGGTCGTCGTGTGTGCTCTTCGGCGCCTACTCGCCGGGCCAGGACACCTCGGAGGCGATGTGGACCGCCTCCAGGTAGCGGGGGTCGAACAGGGGTTCCACGTCGGGCATCTTGTCGAGCTGGCCGTTGTCGACGAGCGTCTGGCCCTCGGCCTCGGTCAGGCTCAGGTCGATGTAGCCGACCGTGGCGTCGTCGGGCGTGGAGGCGGTGACCAGCCTGCTCTCGGAGGTCCAGATCCGCAGGTTGTGGTCGACGTCGTATCCGGCCTCGGCCAGCTCGGCGGCGTACCCGACGCACTCCTCACCGTTCTCCTGGCAGTACGTGAAGGCGCGGGAGAGCGCACGGAGGTAGTCCTCGACCGCCGTCGGGTTCTCCTCGGCCCACGCGGGGTTGGTGGCCATCACGCCGAACGAGCCGACGACACCGTAGTCCTCGGGGAGCCACTCGTTGTACTCCTCGCCCATGTCCGAGAGCAGGAACGGCTCGTTGGAGCGGAACGCGGTCAGCGCCTGCACCTGGTCGCGGGGCAGCACGCTGGGGTCGTAGCCCACCTCCACGATCTCGATGCTGTCGAGGTCGACGCCGTCGGCGACCAGCATGGCCTCCAGCGGCGCGGGCAGCATGCCCTTGTGGCCCAGGGTGGTGCCCTCCAGGTCCTTGAGCTCCTCGATGCCGGTACCGGTCAGGAGGCTGGCGATGGGGACGTGCCCGTAGGTGGCGACGCCGATGACGTCGTGCCCGGCGTCGTTGGCCTGGAGGACCTCGGCCTCGTTGCCCAGGGACGTGAAGTGCGCGGTGCCCGCGGACACGAGCTGCGAGTTGCCGATGGTGTCGCCGCTGCCGGGCTGGATCTCCACGTCCAGGCACACGGCCTCGAAGTAGCCCAGGGCGTCGGCCGCGACGGCCTCCAGGATGCTGACGGAGGCCTGGTACTGGTAGCCGGTGATGTAGGTGACCGTCCCGGCCGCGCGGTTGGCCTCGCAGCGCTCCTCGTCGATCACGGTGGCGGCCTCGGTCGTGTCGTCGGCCGCCTCCTCCCCGGCGCACGCCGCGGTGAGGAGGAGGACCGACGCCGCGGCGGTGGCCAGGACGGGGCGCAGGCGCCGGTCGCGGGGGCGCGAGGGCGGAGTGTTCATGGGGACTCCTTAGGAGGTGGTTCGCTGCTGGGACTCGTGCCAGAACAGCAGTCTGCGTTCGAGGAGGGTGATGAGTGCGAGCATCAGCACGCCCATCGTGGCCAGGCAGGCGACGGCCGCGTAGACGTACTCCAGGCGGGCGGTCGCGGCCGAGTTCCGGATCATCGTGCCGAGGCCGCTCGAGGACCCGGCCGCGACGAACTCGGCGACCACGGCGCCCACGATGGACAGGGGGAACACCACTCGCAGCGCGGCGAGGGTGTAGGGGAGGCTGCTGGGGACGCGCAGCCGGAGCAGCACCTCCATGCGGGAGGCGTGCAGGGTCGAGAAGACGTGCAGGACGGGGACGGACACCGACCGCAGGCCGGTGGTCACGTTGATGAGCACGGGGAAGAACGTGATGATCGCGGTGACGATGACCTTGGGGGCCATGCCGAATCCGAAGGCCACGACCAGGGCCGGGGCGAGGGCGACGACGGGGGTCACGTTCAGGACCACCGCCAACGGCATGATCGCGCGCCGCAGTACCGGGACCTCCGACATCAGCAGGGCGAGGACGAACGCCGTGCCCGCGCCACAGGCCACGCCCAGCAGGGCGATGCTGAGTGTGGACCAGGCGTTGGTCAGGAACAGCAGGGGGTCCTCGACGAGGATCGCCCCGACCTCCGACAGCGGTGGCAGGAGGTAGGGCTGGTCCGCGGCGATCGCCGACCAGGCGAAGCCGACGAGCACCACCGCCACGGCGGTGGGCAGCCACACGCCCGGACTCAGGGCGGAGCCGCGTGCGCGCGTGCCGCGGCGGCGCACGGGTGCGTCGTCTCCGGAGCGGGAGCGCACGGGTGTACTGGTGGCCATGGTCTCCACTCCTCTCATCGGCGGACCAGGTCGTCGGGTGCGGCTCCGACCTCCCACGCGGACTGCAGGGACGCGCGGACCCGGTCCTCCAGGGCGTGCATGAGCGGCCCGGTCACCACGGCCCCGTCGCGGGGGCGGGGCAGGTCGACGGGCAGCACCTCGTGCACACGTCCGGGCCGGGCCGACATCACGACGACCTCGTCGGAGAGGGTGACCGCCTCGCGCACCGAGTGGGTGACGAACACGACCGTCGTGGACATCCGCTCCCACAGGCCCAGGAGCTGGAGCTGGAGCGCCTCGCGGGTGAACTCGTCCAGGGCGGAGAAGGGCTCGTCCATCAGCAGCAGGTCGGGCCGCAGGCCGAAGGCGCGGGCGATGGCGACGCGCTGCTTCATCCCGCCGGACAGTTCGTGGGGGTACCTGCGGGCGGCGTCCTCCAGGTCGACCATGCGCAGCAGGAGGTCGGGGTCCTCGCTGCCCCGACCCGCCCGGCGGTTGACCCTGGCGGGGAGGGACACGTTGCGCCGCACGTTCAGCCACGGCAGCAGGGCGGGGGTCTGGGGGACCAGGCCCACCGCCTTGGCCTCGCACATGCTCTCGGGTGTGGAGCCGAAGACCGTGACGGTGCCGGTGTCGTGGTCCTCCAGGCCGGCGATCACCCGCAGGAGGGTGGACTTGCCGCAGCCGCTGGGGCCGATGAGGCTCACGAAGCGGCGGCGGGGGATGTCCAGGTCGACGCCGTCGAGTGCGGGGCGGCGGGGATCACCGCCCTCGTAGGTCTTGGTGAGTCCGCGTACCTCGATCCTGTCGTCGCTCACGCGGTGTCCAGGTCTTCGGGCCGGGGCGCGCGGACGTACGCGGGGACGCGGGGGACCGTGTGGCCTCCGGCTGGTTCCGGACGGCCGGGGTGTGGGGATGCCATACCTGCTCCTTGGGAAGTGTGGTCGGATGATCGCACACCGTGTTCTCGTGGTGAACGGGTAGTGGGGGGTCGGAAGGAGTGCGCAGGTCATCGGGTCGCGGCGCCGCCGGCCGAGCAGGAGGCCGGGCGGTACGGGGCCGGGGCGGGGTGCGTGGCGCGGCCCGGTCGGGGACGTGACACGGGGACGCGGGGGGCCGTTCCGGTACGCGGTCGGGGAACACCGGCGAGTACGGCCGCATGGGGACAACCCACGGGACACCCTCCAGACAGCTGTCTCCGGGCAGGAGGTGCCGAAGACCTTCGATGGAGAGCGGGCGGAAGAAGCAGCCGACGGCCCGCGGGGATCGTTGACGCGTCGAATGTTAGAGATTGCTTATTAACGCGTTATGAAGCGTTGATCACGTACTGATATCAAGAGCGCGGATTCTGTGCTGGTCGTCGGCGACGACGACCGTGATCCCGTGGGCGGCGAACGCCGCGGGCAGCCAGGCGCCGCGGCCGAAGAGCTTGGCGAGGGGTTCGCCCAGCACCAGGAGGGCGCGCGCGTCCGGGAAGTGGCGGTCGCGCAGCCAGACGAGCTTGAAGGCGTCCGCGATGACCTTGTTGCGCTGTGCCGACTTGAGCGGCCCGTGCAGGGGTGAGAACTGGGCCAGGACGGTCGGCCGGTCCCCGTCGGCGCCGTCGACCCCGACCCGCGTTCCGTCCGCGAGCATGAACTCACGGGGAGTGAGTTCGGTTCCCAGGTAGGCGGAGAGTGCCCTGGTGAGTTCTGTATTGCCCTGTCGAGCCGATCGTGTTATGTCCTCCGGCGACGGGCTTCTCGCTGAATGCCTCATAACAAGGAAACTTTAATGCACACGGGCCACACAAGTGCCGTGGTTATCTGGGTGAACCTCGGAATCCGGCTTCTTCGGTGTCCCGACCTGGGTTTTCCCCGGATATTAGTGTCGTGGCTCACATTGACCGAACCGCGTTCCAGAGTCCCGGTGCGGCAGGCCCTCCGGCGCCGTCCGTGGCCTCGCGCGCGGAGGCCTGGAGTTACTCGCTGGTAATGGGAAGGGCGGGGAAGGCGGTTCCCAATTCCTCTCCCCGTTGATTTGGAAGAACGCCAGTTCAGGCAGTGTTCGCCCGGCAGCCGGGACGTGGCGTCACCCGTTGTTCACCGGGATGGGATATCGGACCCGGGGAAATGCGCGGGTTCCCACAGGCGGGACGCCGGCCCGACTTGAAACGGGGTGCCGGTCCGACGTGAAACGGAGTGCCGGATTCCCCGCCGGGATGTGTCCGCCCCCCGGCCCGGGTCGGACGGGGCGGCCGCCGGGGACGAGGGGACCGCGAGGGATGTTCCCGGTCGCCGTACCCGGGCAGGGGGGAGGCAGGTGCTTCGGTAGAACAGCGACCAGGAGGCAGTGGTGGAGATCGTCCGTGCCGAGCATGTGACTCGGCTGCTGAGTACGGAGGGCGGCGACCCGGTGCTGATCGTCCACCGGGGCCGGGCCGAGGTCGTCGAGTCGACCGAGCTCGACGACCCGCGCTACGAGGGAGCGCTGCGCGTGGCCGACCGCGGTGACCTCGCGTCGGAGAGGGGCGGGGAGCCGACGCGGGAGGAGGCCGAGGCCCTCGCCCAGCGGTTGGACACCGCGGTGAGGAACCTCGGCGGCTGACCACGGCGCGGGGCCCGAGCGTGCTTCCCGCCCGCACACGGAACGTGGTCCTGCACGGACGCCGGCCGGAGTCCTGCCCGGGCCCCGGGCGGGACTCCGGCCGCTCGGGCCTAACCGGCCGGTGTGGGGTCGTAGGTCTCTCCGGTGATGGGGTTGGTGGCCATGCCGGTCGAGAAGTCGTAGTCCACGTCCATCCCCAGGTCCGGGTCGTAGTACAGGCCGGTGTCGGGGTTGCGCGGAAGCCCCACCTCGGGGTCGATCTCCCAGCCGGTCACCGGGTCGACCGTCGGAACGGCTTCGTCGGAGGGCCCGCCGGAGGGTGCCTCGGAGGGCCCGGAGGGGGCGGCCGAGGGCTCCGGGGACGGGTCGGAGGCGGATCCGGGCTCCTGGTCCTCCTCCTGGGGACCCCGCTCCTCGGAGACGATCTCGCTCTCGGCGGGCTGTGCCCCGGCGCCGCCCTGCGGGTCGATCACGTCCCAGCTCACCAGGGCCAGGACGAGGATGCCCAGGGCGATGCGGTAGTAGACGAACGGCATGAAGCTGTGCGTGGAGATGAAGCGCATCAGCCAGGCGATCACCACGAAGCCGACCACGCCCGCGATGACCGTTCCCAGGATGGTGGCCCCCCACCCGGCGTACTCGGCGCTACCGATGTCGGTCAGTTTGTACAGGCCCGCGCCGAAGACCGCGGGCAGCGCCAGCAGGAAGGCGTACTCGGCCGCGTCCTTGCGCTGGAAGTTGAGCAGCATCCCACCCGTGAGGGTGCCGCCCGAGCGGGAGACGCCCGGGATCAGGGCGAGTGCCTGGAAGAGGCCGAAGGTCAGGCCGCGGGGGACGTTGAGGTCCTCCAGGCTCCGGTACTTGCGCGTGTACCTGTCCACCACGCCGAGGATCACGCCGAAGACGATGAGGTTCAGCGCGATCAGGCGCAGGTCCCGGAAGACGCTGTCGATCTGCTCCTCCAGGAGCAGGCCGAGGACCACGATGGGGACCGAGCCGAGGATGACGTACCAGCCCATGCGCGCGTTGATGTCGCCGCGCAGGTCCCGGTTGACCAGTGACCGGGACCACGTCGACAGGATCGCCCAGACCCGCTCCCGGAAGTAGATCAGCACGGCCAGCTCCGTGCCGAGCTGGCTGACGGCAGTGAAGGCGGCGCCGGGATCGGGCCAGCCGAAGAACGCCGACACCACGCGCAGGTGCCCGCTGGAGGAGATCGGGAGGAACTCGGTCAGCCCCTGGACCAGGCCAAGGATGATTGCTTCGAAGATGGACACGGCAGAGTCTGCTCCAGGCTGCTTCGGTCGCCGGTGGGGCGACGACTGTCTCGGGCACGGCGAGGCGCGCTCGGGAAAAGGGGACGGTCCACGAAGCTTACTGAGAACTCCGGATCAGCACGTCACTGAGGAGCGGGGTGCGGGCGGCCGCGCGGCCGCACGGCCGCCCGACGGCGTGGCTCAGGCGCCCTGGTCCCGGGCCTGCTCGGACATCCGGTCGCGTACCTCGGACAGGGTCGCGATCAGTTTGTCCAGGTAGGGGCGGTCCCTGCTGTCGTCGTGCAGGTGCAGGGTCACCCCGGGTGCCACGTCGACCAGGGCCAGGGCCAGGAGTTCGGGGTTGTCCTCGCGCCAGAACACCCTGACGTCCTCGGCGTCGGGCTGGCTGATGGAGAGCTGGACGGTGGTGGTGACCGAGGTGGTGCTCACGGTGTGCCTCCTACGGGGTCGGTGAGGGACCGGACCGGGCGGATCGCCTGCTGGCCGGACCAGAGGAGAGCGGGCCGGATCACCCGGTTCCGGCGTTCGCGAGCGCGGCCGTGACCCGGCCTGTCCGTCTCGGTGCGCCTGTTCACGGCCGTTACCTACCCGATGGGCGGGCCGCTGCCCATCACAGCTGGACAACGGATCCGGGTCCGTGTCCGGTGATCGTGGCGTCGCGTTGTGTAATTGGCGTTCGTTGTGGGAAGCGGATGGTGGACCGGCGGATCCCCACACGTCTTCGAGGGGCCTCCTCGAACAGGAGAGGGGGCGGTTCCGCACCGGGTCGGTCGCGCCGGGACGCGTGCGACGGAGGGAGGCGCAGGTGACGGGGAGCAGGAGGGCGGCGGGGGAGGGGACCCGCCAGGAGTGGCGCGAGGCGGGCAGGGACGTCGCACGGGCCGTCAGCGGGGGGATGGTCGTCGGGATCCCGCTGCTGTACACGATGGAGTCCTGGTGGGCGGGGGCGAACGTCTCCCCGCCCTACCTCCTGGCCGGCCTGCTCGCCTGCCTCGTGCCGGTCTTCCTCCTCGTCTTCGTCACGGGTTTTTGGTCCCGGCCCCCGAACCACCTCGGCGGCACCGTGATGCAGACGGTCCAGGCGGTCGGCATCTCCTACGCCGTGGCGGGCGTGGTCCTGTTCGCCCTGGCGAGGGTGACCTGGTCGATGCCGCTGGCGGACGCGGTGGGACGGCTGACGTACGAGGCCATCCCCTTCGCGCTCGGCGCGGGGCTGGCCTCCACCATGGTGGGCGGCTCGTCCAGCCGGGAGCCGCAGGACCAGGAGAACGGGCACCGCCACTCCCGGGCCGAGGCGACGGTCAAGGACATCGGGATCACCGCGGTCGGCGCGGTGGTGATCGGGATGGCGATCGCCCCCACCGACGAGATACCGCTCCTCGTGGCCGGTGTCGGGGGGATACGGCTGCTGGCCGTCATCGCCCTGTCCCTGGTGGTCTCCTACATGATCGTGTTCGCCTCCGGCTTCCTCGACGAGCGCAAGCGCCGGGCGCAGCGCGGCGTGCTCCAGCACCCGGTCACCGAGACCGTCACCGCCTACCTGGTGTCCCTCCTGGTCTCGGCCGTGCTGCTCGCGCTCTTCCAGAACCTGGCACTCGACGCTCCCTTGGAAGAGACGGTGGCCAGGATCGTGGTACTCGGATTCCCCGCCGCGATCGGCGGCAGCGCAGGAAGGCTGGTGGTGGGATGAGCGGCGACGAACGAGGCCGCGACAGGCAGCAGAGGAAGCGGGACGGCGAGGACAACGAGGAGGCGCACAAGCGGAGCGCGGCGGAGTGGACGATGCTGGCCGTGTCCGCGGCGGTCCTGCTCGTGATCGTCGTGGCCGTGGCCTGGCTGTGGCTGGCGGGTGAGAGCCGTCCCCCCGCCTTCAGCACCACGGCCCGTCCGATGCGGGAGGTCTCCGGCACCGTGTACGTGCCCGTGGAGGTCCGCAACGAGGGCACCCGCACGGCGGCCGGCGTGCAGGTCGTGATGGAGGGCCCCGATGGGAAGGAGCTGGCCGACCAGCGCATCGACTTCCTCAGCGGCGGGGAGACGACCACCGTCACCTTCGTCCTGCCCGAGCCCCGCCCCGGCCTCGGTTTCGCGGTGTCCAGCTACCAGAGGCCGTGAGGGGCCGCCCGACACCCGCGTACGGCTCGGGGTGCTCCGCCGCGCAGGGGCTGTCGCCGCCGGCTCCCTCCGGAGCCTCGCCGGGCCGCGTCGACCAGATCTCCACGGGCAGGGGGCTAGCCGACACGGTGGAAGCGCCCTGTCCTTCCACACGGAAGGACGGGGGCGCCGTCCTTCGCCAGGGCTGCCCCCACGGGCTCCCAGGAGGCGGGGAACGGCGAAGGGCGCTCCCCGCCCGGAGGGAGCGCCCAGGTGAAACGGTCGCGAGGTGGTGGGGTCCAGGGGATCGAACCCTGAACCCGCGGATCAAAAGTCCAGGTGGAAGCGAGCTACCCGCCCCGGTGCGTGGTTCTTTGTTCGTCCGTGCCCGGGTGACGTCATGATCTCACCGCGATGTTCGGGGGTGTGAGGGGTCGCTCGTCTTCGTGCTCGGGACGGTCGGCCCAGAGCTTCGTCGTAGTCGCTAGGGCCAAGGTGGCGTGCACCCGGGCGGTGGCGGTCGGAATCGCCGACCGCTCGGGAGGCGCTGATCTGGTCCGCCGCATGACCGGCCGGACTGTCGGCCGGCAGCGCGGGCGGGCCGGTGCGGTCGCAGAAGGTCAGCCCGCCGCGGTCGACGTCGACGCGGTCGTGGGCGAACACGTCGGCGTCGAGGGCTTCCCAGACGTCCGGGGCGCTGACCACGTCAAGTTCCCCGGTCGAGACCTGCGCCCGGCTGGTTGGGGGCTGTCAGCACCTGCTGCCACAGGCCCGTCACCGGTAATCGCGCGCGATGTCGGCTTCGTAGCCGGTGTGGCGGGACGGAGCAGCGGCGGTACTCGGCCCCACGGCATCGCCGCCTGCACCACGCGGTCCTCGGCGTTGCGCGGGAGCCCCCTCCGCCACGGCCCGTTTCGGCGTCACCAGACAAGGATAGAGGCGTTAGACGGCGGGGCGGGGGCGCGTGTGGACCCCTTCCACCGATAACGACGGAACGGAGACCCATCCATGGCGGAGAACGCCGAGGGGAACGACCACCAACAGGGTGGCGGCCTGTCGCACCAGAACAAGATGTACCTGCGCTTCGCAGCCATGATCTTGACCGCCATGGTCGTCATGTACTGGACCATGTTCGTCGGCACGTGGGAGTGGAGCCACGTGCAGTGGAGCGAGAGCCGCCTGTTCATGGCACTCACCATGGGTGGCGCCATGGGGCTGGTCATGCTCGCGTGGATGCTCGACATGTACAAGAACATGAAGGGCAACATCGCCATAGTGGTGGCGAGCCTCCTGCTGCTGGGCGGCGGCGTGTTCCTCGACCGCAGTCAGGCCACCGTGCAGGACACCGCCTGGATGAGCTCGATGATCCCGCACCACTCGCTGGCCATCACCCGATCCGAGCGCGCCGAGATCACCGACGTCCGGGTGTGCCGGCTGGCCGTCGAGATCATCGCTGCCCAGGAGCGGGAGATCAGCGAGATGGAGTGGCTGATGAAGGACATCGAGGAGAACGGGGAGGCCGAGACGCTCGAGGAGGCGAAGGCCCGGCCCGTTCCCGATTTCGAGGGGTCCCCGCTGCGTGAGTGCCCACCGGACTGACCTGGGAGATGCTGCTGGGTGTCCGGGGCCGTGCGGCAGGGTCATGGGGGTCCCGGTGGTTTTCACGGAAAATCCAACGCCTAGCGTTCGGTTCTCCGTGACACCTGCCGCTCAGCCGCCGTCGGGGAGGCGGGGAGCCGGGCTACTGCCACCTCCATGTCGGCCTCGGCGGACAGCGCGCAGCGTCGGGTGGTGTCCAGCCGCCTGTGCCCCGTCAACCGCGCCACGGTCGTTATCCTTGCCCGCCCGCGATGATCTGGCCCTAGCGGGTCGAGACGAGAAAACCCCAGGTCGATGGCGGCGGGAAGCCGCTCTGACCCGGGGTCTCGTGTGGTAGGGCCCCAGGGGATCGAACCCTGAACCCGCGGATTAAAAGTCCGCTGCTTTCCGTGTGTTTTGCCCGGTAGGCGATGTTTCGTGCGTCCGTATCCGGGAGCCGCTGTGCTACCGGAGACCACAGAAGTCCACCCCGTACTACCGGGCTCCCGAACAGCGGAGCCACGACGGAGCTAATCCGGCCGCCCCTGAGGTGCGGATCGAGTCCGCTGGGACCTTGGCGGCTTCGGGGCGAAGCTTACTGGTCACGTGGCTTCGGCGGAGTCTGCTGGTGTCGGTGGCATGGAGGCGCGAGGGTGGGATCAACGGCATGATGCGACTCAGATGGTTGAATCCTGATCACAAAATACTGGATATGGTGTAGCTTTACTCCCGTGAACGAACAGGAAGACATCATCACCCACCTCGGTGGGCCCGGAATCCTTGCCGGTTTGAGCTGGGCGTATCGTTCGGCTTGTGGCCGGACCTTGGACACCTACTCCGAAGCTGACGGTCATGATGGGAGCTGGTTCGGTAACACGAGACACACCCTGCTCCGCAACCGGCTGAACCGAGTGTTCTCCTGCGATCGCTATGCCGGCGATGAGGGAGTTGATGAGGACCTCCTCTACGCTGAGCTGGCTGCCAAGGACAGGGTCACCATGCCCAACCTTGACCCTGGTCTAGTGCGCCTCGCCGATCTTCAGAGCAGCCCCGGCTGGGCCTTCGAGCAGTACCGCTTTCTTCTGGCTTCGTGCAAGTACGGTGCGATTGATCAGATTCCTTGGCCCTCGAAGAGCCCCACCAAGCAGCGGGTTGCGCGGCAATTTAGCCCGGATCCGCGTCAGCCGACCTTGTTCGACTGGTTCGTGGAGGAAGAGGTCGACGGCTTGGAGGCGGCTCTAGTGAACCGGGACGAGCTCGATCTGGTGACGTTTGTCGTTGCTCACAGCCTCGATCCCATCACTGGAAAAATGGAACTCGTCTTTGGCCGTCCCAAACTCAACTTCGGAGGGGGAGCCGCCTGGCACTGGCGGCAGGACCTCTTGAGCCTCCCTCCCTTCCATGGAAACCGTCGCATCGATGACACTCCGCTGCCTACCGGGCCGAGCACGGTTCCGGATGCTCCCGTTCGGCTGCGTCGTGCCACGGAAGAACGACTCGGTGATCGTGCGAGTGTAGACAAGTGAGCTTTCGAACCACTACGACCGACCGAGCAGCCGGTGCCGCTGCTCTCTTCGACCGAGCGCGTTTGACCTTGGCACGACAGCTAGCAGGTTTGCGCAAGAGCGAGCTGGCTGCTCTGGTTGGCAAGAGTCCTACCGCAGTCACAGCCTGGGAATCTGGAGCTAAGAGCCCTTCGCCCGCAACAGTTGCCCAGTTGGCGCTGAGTTTGTCAATCGACCCGGGGTTCTTTGCTACCCGAGCAGATGATGTTGCCGCCTTGAGCACCACACCCCACTTCCGCTCTCTACGTTCGACTAGTCAGCTTGCTCGGGACCAAGCTTTCGCCTACGGTCAACTGGCTGTTGACATTTCGACAAGCTTGGAAAAACACGTCGAGTTTCCCAACCCCGATATTCCTAGTGAGCCTGTCTTGATAGAGGATCACGACGATGATGGACCTGAGCGTGCTGCGCTCGCAGTTCGTAAAATCTGGGGGATTGAGGAAGGGCCGATTGGTCATCTCATTCGTCTGGTTGAACATCGCGGGATTTTGGTAGTTTTTAGCCCGCCACAGGCGGCATCAGTGGATGCGTACTCTTTTGATAGCAGGCTGCGCCCCGTGATGGTCTTGAATCCAATCAAGCGTGATTACTATCGGCAACGTTTTGATGTCGCCCACGAGCTGGGCCACCTGGTTATGCATACCGATGCTGAACCAGGAGGGCGTATCGTGGAGAACCAGGCAAATCGCTTTGCTTCCGAGTTGCTGATGCCATCTGATGAGGTCAGAAACTTGTTGCCGAATAGTATGGGTGGTGACGCTTGGAGGTCACTTGCCCGTTTGAAGGAACGGTGGGGCGTGAGTATTCAGGCTTTGCTTTACCGTGCCCGTCAACTCGGGGTCCTCAGTGACGTATCCTATCGAAACGCCATGACCACCGTCTCTGCTCGTGGTTGGCGCAGGGGTGAACCCGGGCTTGTGACTGCTTTGGAGCAACCTTCGCTCTTGCCCAGAGCCGTTGAACTTCTAGGCAAAGAGGGCATATCTGAGGTAAGCCTTATTGAGCAGTGTCGTGTGCCTGATACTTTGTTCCGCACCGTTACTTCTCGCAAGCCGTCAGTCGGGGCCACAGAATTTACCGAGCCAGAAGGAAAAGAATTTCGCAAGGCAAATGCTCGAGTGGTTTCGCTGCTAGATAAAATCCAAGAGAACCGGTGATTAAACTACAGGTGCCCGTGCTCGGTCTTTACGGGCTCCGCGTATTGCTGGTGATTGGTTCATGCGAGGGTTGGTGATGGTGATCATCGATTCGCTTTTTGGGTTGGAATTTCCGTAAATATTGCGAAGGTGTTAATCGTCGGCATTGGCTCGCGCACTTAGCAAGGGAATGCGTAGATCGGTCTGCAGAGGATACTTTGTGTATTCGATCTTCAGTGAGGTTGATGTAGGTCACCCCCGTAAGGGGGCCGCGCTGCGTTCTGCTCTAGGGTGCGGGTGTGAGCACCCAATGGACGATCCACGGCGAGAAGCTTGTGGACGAGAACCGGCATATCCGTCTGTCCACGGTCGACGTCACCCTCCCGGACGGTGTGTCCTTCACGCAGTACGTCGTCGCCATGCCTCCGGCAGCGATGACACTGGTGGTCAACGACCAGCGCGAAGCCCTGCTGATGCGGCGGCACCGGTTCATCATCGACCGGTGGGTGTGGGAACTGCCCGGAGGCTACGTCGACGGTGCCGAGGACATCGGAGCCGCGGCGGCACGCGAGGTCGAGGAGGAGACCGGGTGGCGGCCGCGCTCGATGGAGCACATGGTGACCTTCCAACCCGCCATCGGATCGGTGGATCAGCCCCAGATCATCTACCTGGCACGGGGCGCCGACCTCACCGATACCTCGCCAGACGTCAACGAGGCCCAGGAGATCCGCTGGTGGCCGCTCGGGGAGGCGGTGGAGATGATTGCTCGAGGAGAGGTCATCGGCGCATCCACGGTTGTCGCCCTGTACCGGGCCATCACCCTGGTATGACCTCCTTGGCCCGTACCGTGAACTCCTCCACCTCCGGCAGCTTCTCGTGAGGCCGCAGCCTGCTCCGTAGTCGGCGCAGGTACGACAGGGCACGCTGTGACTGCAATCCCTCCACCAGGTCCAGAGCCACCCCGCCGACCCGTACTGCTTCATCCGGTTCGTCGATGGCATGTGCGGTGGCGAGCATCAGGAGGTTGAACGTCCTGCCGCGTACGTAGTCGGTGTTCATCCTCAGGGACTGCTTGGCGTACACGGCCGTCTGGGCGTCGTTGCCGAGGGCGAGGAAGCAGTGCGCGACCTTGGCCGCGAGGTAGGCGTTGTCGAAGTAGGCCAGCCACTCCGGAGGATTAGGGTCGTCCGTCTCAAAGGCCTTCACACCCGCCCGCAGGGAGCGGGACGTGGCCCGTGGGTCCGAGAGCCCTGCGTGCCCGTGCGCTTCGATGAGGTGGCACTCCGCCGCTAGCGCGGGGTGCCCGGCCCGGAGCGCGGCGGACTGCGCAGCCCTCGCCAGGTCCACGGCTTCGGCCGACCGCCCGATATAGGTGGCCTGGTGGCCCATGGCCGCAAGGATCTCGGCGCATAACCCGTCGTCCCCGGACGTCTGGGCCATGCGCAGTGCCTGGATCAGGTACCGCTGGGCGAGACCGTGCTCCTCGCAGTCGTAGGCCATCCACCCCACGGCCTTGGTGAGTTCGGCGGCCGCCGAGAACAGATCCCGGCCGATCTCCTCCGTGTAACTGCCCCGTAGCAGCGGGGCGACGTTGGCGTCGAGGTACTGCACGACGGTGCTGCGGATGCGGCCCCCGCCGACGCGGTTGTCCAGGTCCCGGAAAGCGCGCGTCATCTGCCGGATGGCCGAGATCTCGGGCTGTCCGACACGGATCCGTCCGCGGTGGGCGGGACCAGCCACGAAGGGCTGGGTGAGCCACCGCACGGTCGCGCTCGGGTAGGCCGCCGTCGAGTACCCGCCGAGGAGATCACGGCGGCGCTCACCGTCGGCCCGGTAGAGCTGGCCGGCGGTAGTGATCCCCGCGGTCCAAGCCAGAGGGAACTCCAGGGTCTGTCCCTCGTCCTCGGGAAGTCCGCAGTCCTCGGGGAGCACGGGACGCCCCAGTGCTTCGGAGAGGACTCCCGCGATGATCCCGGGAACCAGTCGCTGGGGGCGTTCGCCCGACATCCAGCGGCGGACGCTGTTGTGGTCGTAGGAGAGCACCAAACCCTGTTCCCTACCTCGGGCCACTACCCTGCGGGCGAGCCCTTTGGCGGGCATTCCGGCCTCGTCCAGGAGCTCCACGAGTTGGATGTTCGGCTGCTTGGGGGCACGTGTCACGGCTTCTTCTCCACAGGTCCGAGTCGAAGGCAGTGTGACACGGCTGCTGCTGCGGGAGTGGGGATACCGGGAGGCTCACTCCCCCTTCACACTCCTTCCGAAGGAGCGCACGTTCGTCTCCTGAGTCCGCGCCTTCACGGGAGCGGCAAGGAAGTGGACGGTAGGACCGGTAAGCGCCGGTGGCGGAACCGTCCGCGAGAGCGAAGCGAGGGCTGATGGACAACGTGAAGGCTGAGGGCCAAGAGACCCACGAGGAACTGCTGGTCGAACTGGGCGACGTGGCCGAACTGACCCTCGGTCAGGGGCAGGCCCAGAACGAGAACAAGCGCAACCCCTACAACTGACCGCCTCGGGTGCCCGGGGCAACCCCTTCCGGGCACCCGCTCAGAGCGCAGGAGAAAGCCCATGTGGTTCGGTGGTTCGACAGGCCTGCCGCCCCTCGCCCGCCCCCGTGGTTCCATCCCTCTTGCTCCGCATCTGCCGCAGGTATGGACGAGTTCTGACTGGCCCGACCACGAGCGACGTGTCGCCTCTCACCGAGGGCGTCACGTAGTGGTGCTGGGCCCTTGCGGCGTCGATGAGGAAGAACTGGTCCGGGTTACGGGGCACTCTGTGCCTGACGACGTGGCCTGGCGGTGGCCGGGCAGCTATGTCGTGGCGCAGATCGAGCCGGGAACGGTCACGATCTGGACCGATCTCGCCTCGGCGATCCCGGTGTACACGCGACGCACTCCCGAAGGAGTGCTGTGGGCTTCCAGTTCACGTCTGCTGGCCGGCTTCGACGAAAAACCGAGCGTGAACCTGGACAAGGTCGCCGCACGGTTGGTCAGCCCTGATACGGCGGAGGCCGGAATGGATTCTTTTTTCCACAGGATCGAACGCGTGCCACCCGGACACCGGTTCCGACTGACCGTTTGTCGTGAACCGGACACGAGGGTGATGTGGCGACCGACCCCGATGGCCGACGGTCACGCACTCCGGCTTCGATCCGCGCTCGAAGACGCCGTCGCTGTTCGTGTCGACCACTCGGCGCAGCCGAGCACGGACTTCTCTGGTGGATTCGACTCCACAGCGCTCGGACTCCTGGCCGCGGAATGCCTGGCACCGGAGGGACGCGGGATCGTGGGCGTCACCGTTCACCCGGAAGGCGTCCATCACGGCGGAGACCTCGACTACGCCCGAGAGGCCGCCCACCATCCGAGACTCGATCACCGCTGGATGCCGGTCACTGACGACCACACTCCCTACGGGAAGCTCGATCTGGTTCCCGCCACGGACGAGCCAGCACCATCGACGGTCTCCTATGCCTACTTCTCTGGCCAGTTGACCTGGCTCACCGAAGAAGTCGGCTCTGACATGCACATGACCGGAGACGGCGGGGATGCTCTCCTCTTCACGCCCCCGTACTACCTGGTCGAACTCCTGAAGCGGGGCAGGATCCGGCGGGCTCTCGGTGAGGCGGCGCGTTGGGCGCACGTACGGCGGATGTCGATCCTGGACGCCTTCCGAACCGCGAACTCCAGGGCAGAACCGGACCCGGTCCCGTCCTGGGCTGGTGCGAAGCAACCCGTGGTCGGCGGCGAGGACCCCTTCTCTCTGGAGAGCCCTACTCTGCGTGCCCTGATGCGGACGATGGCCCAGGCCGGGCGCACGGCTCGCTCCGACGTACAGATCGCCGAAGCCTTCGGGATCGCGCTCCACAACCCCTACTTCGACTCCCAGGTCATCGACGCCTATCTGTCCGTGCCGGTCGACAGCCTTCCAGGGCCGTCCCGCTACAAGCCGATCATGGCCGAGGCCATGCGGGACCTGTTCCCAGAACGCCTTGCCCGGCGCACCACGAAGGGGGACGCCTCCAGCGACCACCACCACGGGTTGAGGAAGGCGCTGCCCGCACTCCTCGACTTCATGGACGGCCATCTCGCCGGCGAAGGGCTGGTCGATGTCGCCGGATTGCGCGGATCGATGCGGCGCGCCGCCATGGGCGTAGGCGACGAACTGGCCCAGGTCGAGTCCGCCGTGGCCACCGAGGCATGGCTGCGCGCGGTCCGCTCCGCGCCGGCGATCCCATGGGAAAAGATCGAAGCGAGGGCGGCATGAAGGTCACGTCTTTCGGCCTGTCTGACATCCGTGCCTGCGATCTGGGAGCAGCGACCGTGGTCGTCGACTACGGAACCGGCGCGGTCCGTGTCATTTCTTCTGAGGCCGGAAGGCAGGCGGCCATGGCTGGGACGCCTGCCGTCAGCGGTCATAGGTGGGAGGCGAGCTGGGGCGTTCAGGAGCTCCCGATGGGGTTCTCCGAGTTCCCCCGAGTTCCGGGCCCCTACCGATGGGCTGCCGTAGCAGCGCTCCTCCTGGTGCTCGCTGTCTCCTGGGGCGGCCGACGGCGGTTTCGGATGAGGCGGATGCTCCGGCTCATGGAGTTCGCTTCGCGGCTACATCGCCGTCCAGCCGATACGCACCAGGCCGAGAAAGCCGTGCACGCGGTACGGGCTCTGGGCTTGTTCTCGCCCGTGCGCGTCGCGTGCTTGGAAGAATCGGTGGCCGCGGTGCTGGCCCTGGCCATACGCGGGCGTGGAGTGCGCTGGTGCCATGGGGTGATCGCGGATCCCATCCGGCTGCACGCCTGGATCGAGGTGGAGGGCCGGCCTGTGGAGGAGCCGGACAGCACACGGCGGTGCACCGCACTGCTGACCATCCCCAGCATGAAGGAGAGCACGTGAGTGAACCCCTGATGTGGCTTCGAGGGGACAAGGCCGGGATCGGCCCGTTGCGCGCCGATTTGGCGGAGGAATACTGGCGATGGGAGCAGTCGATCCCGACGATCGTCGGCTACAACCGGCAGACCCCGCAGCCGATGGAGACCACCCGGGAGATCCTGGTCGAGGGCTACGGGCGTGCTTCGGACCGGGAACTGCGGTTCACCTTCTACGACCTGAGCGGGGACGAACCATCTCCTGTCGGGTTGGCCCAGGTGTACGTCGATCCGATGCGCCGCAACGGCGAGTACGTGGTGGCTATGGGGGAGTCCCGAGGGAAGGGTGTGGGCAGTGAGGCGACCCGGCTGGTGCTGGACTACGCCTTCCACGTGACCAACCTGCGGTGCGTGTACCTGACGGTGATCGAACCCAACGCCGGGGCGATCCGCGCCTACGAGAAGGCCGGGTTCAAGCGGCAGGGCATACGTCGCAACTCCAATCAGTGGTTGGGCGAGACCGTCAACGACGTGCTGATGGACGCGGTTCCCGAGGATGTTCCGTGGAAGTCCCTGGTGAAGGCGCAGTTCACTACCTGAATCAACGGCTGTGTGCCCGCCGCCTGGCGGGCACACAGAGGTTCAGGTTCTGGGGGAGCCGATCCCCGAGAGAAATCCGGTCCAGGCCGAGGCGGGGAACTCCAGGGAAACCAGGTGGGGATTCTGGCTGTCCCGGACACCGGTGACGGCTCCTTCCGAGACCTCCACGCACGTGCCGGCCTCGTTGCTGTAGCTGGACTTGTGCCAGGGCTTCGTCGGGATGCTCATCTGTGTGACCTCGTTCATGCGTCGAGTTCGGTGATTCGGGTTCGGATCAGGTCGCGGGAACGCTCTTGGGACATGGCTGCGGCCCGGAGGTGGTTGGACCTCAACTCGTGGTGTTGCACGTCCTCGGGTGCGTCGAACAACAGACCCTGTGGCGGGACATCCACGTGCCCGACGCGGTCGTCACCGATCCACAGTAGGCAGAACCCGTAGTTCAGGCTCATGCCCTCGGACTGGGGCAGAACCTGGAGGTCGATTCTGGGGTGGTCGCTCAGCTCCAGGAGGTGTTCGAGCTGAGTGCGCATCACCTTGGGGCCACCCACCTGGCAGGTGAGGACCGGCTCGTCGATGACCCACCACATCCGAGGAGGAGCTTCGCGATAGAGGATGCTGCGGGTCCGTTCCACTCGGGCTTCCAGCCTGCGCTCTCGCTCCGCCTCGTCGGGTACCGCTCCGCGACCCATCAGGGCTCGAATGTAGTCAGGGTGCTGGGCCAGGCCGCTGAAGAGCCCGAGCGTGTACTCGAAGATCTGGTCGGCCTCGTACTCCAGCGGGTAGTACGCGCCGCCGGGGATGTCCTCATAGGCGTTCCACCAGGCGGAGGAGCGGTTGCGGCTGGCTGCCTTGGCGATGTGGGTGAGTTCCTCGCGTAGCTCGTCGGGCGCCGTGTAGAAGCGGCAGAGGGCGTCGATCTCCGGGCCGCTGAGGCGCTTCCACTTCCCGTTCTCGATACGGGAGACCTTGGACTTGTGCCAGCCCATCTCCTCGGCGGCCTCCTCCTGCGACAGGCCGGTCCTGGCACGTAGTCGCTTGAGCTGGCTGATCAGGTAGTGCCGCCGGGCGGGGGAGCCCTGGACCGGAGTGCCCTCGGGCATCTCCACCTCCTGTCGTCGCTGTGCTGGCGTTGTCATCTTCCCACTGACAGAGAAGCACGCATCATTACTCATTGTACGCAAATCAACTTGCTGCACTTGTAATTTGCGTTGTTGCAAATCATGATGGACACAAGCGGACTGATGCCGGATGGGTGACGGGTCCTGCTGTGTCGATTCGGTATGGACGTAGGCGAGGTGGTGCTCGATGGACGGGGTCGTGTGTTCCTGGGTGAGGCCGAGGCCGAGGCCGGTGGACGTGGGTCTGGCCCGTGGTCTGGTCGACCACGCTCTGGTGGCGGCCGGAGTGGGGGAGGCGGGACGTGCAGCAGCTCGGCTGGCCGTGAGTGAGGCGTTCACGAACGCCCTCGTGCATGGGCGGCCGGAGGTGGGCGTGGAGGTGTGGTCGAAGCCCGGGCACTGCGCCGTGATCGAGGTGTACGACACCGAGGCCACGGTGCCGGTCTTCCCGCAGACGTGGGAGTTGGCGGATGCGGTGGCCGAGCATGGTCGCGGGCTGGGGCTCATCCAGGCCTTCACTCGCGAGGTGTGCGGTGCCTATCGCTGTGGTGAGGGCAAGCGGGTGTGGTTCGCGGTGGCACAGGACGGGGGCGAGATCGATGCCGACGCCGTTCGGTGCCTGGTAGCCGAACGTGCTCGGCGGCGGGTGAGTGGGGTTTCGTTCACGGCTGCTTGACCTCGGTCACCGCCGCCATGGGAAGCGCAGCTCCGGCTTCTTCCGGAGCCATTGACACTCATGGTGTTCCGGTCTGGCTGGCTTGAGGCAGAGGGAAGAGAAGGAGGAGAGATGGTGAGTGACCGCCGTGGGAAGCGCCGTAGGCGTCACCGGGGAGCGCGCCCGTACCTGGTCCGGCAGGACGACCGTGTGAGTGCGGTACGGGCTGCCTTGGCGCGTATGCCGGTTCGCTGGGGGCCGGGGGAGCTCGAAGAGTTGGCCGGTCTCGTGCGCATCTGGCAGGCGTTCCGCGCCGGGCCGTGTTGAGGTGGATCTCTACTGATCTTGCGCTCCGCCCGTACCGGGGAGCGCACCAGGAGCATTTTCGAGGTGCCGGACACGAGAAAACCCCAGGTCGGGAGCACCGTGAACGTGATCTGACCTGGGGTTTCGGTGGTAGGGCCCCAGGGGATCGAACCCTGAACCCGCGGATTAAAAGTCCACGGGATGGTGGGCGTTTCGTGACCTATGTGGTTGTTCGCTCTGGCCTGTTCGGGTGCGGTTGTGCCACCAGGGACCACGGGAGGCCACCGCCGACCAGGGGGTTCCGGAGCACCGGAGCCACAACGGAGCTAATTCGCAGTTCTGCGGGAGCGCGGTCAAAATCCGCTGGATGCTCGAGGTGGGGCGCATATCTGCTCGGTAGCTCTTTGCGTGTGTTGGTCTCGCCCCGAGGTCGACGTCTTCTGCGACCCGATCCGGCCGCTCCTTCCCTGCGCGCGCGGGTCTCACCCAAGTCGCAGAGGTACTCGAGTCAGCCGTGATCGCTTCGGTCTGGCCGTTGGATGTGCCGGGTCTGCCGAAGGGGCCGCGATCACGGCTGATGGTGGAAGCTGATGCGCATCAGCCGACTGCTGACCCAGTCTTCGAGCCGAGTCGGCCGGATGGTGCCGGGGTCGTGGGGCTGATTGAGATCCGTGACGATCTCGGCCAGCACGGCCTGACGTTCAGCCGGGTCGGTGACAGGCGTGGCTCGTGCAGGCAGATCTGCGCGGATCCCGTTCTTGAGGTGGAAGGTGAGGTCGGGATTGGCGAGCAGGTTCGCGTGCCAGTCGGTCGCGGCACCGCCAGCGCCGCTACACAGGTAGGTGGTGTCCGCAGCTCGGTAGAAGAAGATCTCGATGCGGCGTGGACGACCGGTGCGGCGGCCCAGCGTCGTGATGTCGATGATCCGCTCTCTGGTGCCCGCGGCGGGGGTGATCTCGATGGCTCGTCGGATGTGGTTGGGCAGGTGGGACAGGGATGCGTCCTGTGCGGAGTCGTTCGACCCGGTCGTGTCTGGAGTGCTCATACGGTCTCGCTCTGAAGGGCGGGGCCGAGGAGGAGTCCACCATCGATGACGTACTCCGATCCCGTGATGAACGACGCCTCCGATGAGGTGAGGAACAGGAGAAGACGGCTGACGTCGGTCGGCTCCCCGAGTCGGGGGATGGCGAACGGCTCGGGTGAGTAGAAGTCGGCGATCGCCGCGGTCGCGCCAGCAGCTGGTTCTTGGATGAAGGGGGTCGCGATCACACCGGGGTGAATGGTGTTCACCCGGATGTGGTCGCGCCCGAGCTCGAGCGCTGCCGTTTGGGTGAGGCCTCGCACAGCCCACTTGCTGGCGACGTAGGGCGCGTAGTGCGCCGTGCCGCCCAGGCCCATGGTCGAGGCGATGTTGACGATGGCCCCTCCGGCTGCGCGGCGCAGAGCGGGGACTGCGACCTTGATGCCGAGGAAGATCCCCGTGAGGTTGATGTCGAGGATCCGCGACCACGTGGCCTGGTCCGTGTGTTCGATCGGTGCGGGCGGGTTCTGCACGCCCGCGTTGTTGACGAGCACGTTCACGGCGCCGAAGGCGCTCTCGGCGGCCAGCACAGCGGAGGCCCACGAGCCCTGGTCGGTAACGTCGAGGCGGACGAAGCGAGCGCGGGTTCCGAGCTCGTCGGCCAGAGCGGCGCCGCGTTCCGCGTCGATGTCGCCGATCACCACGTTCGCTCCCTCCGCGTGAAAGGCGCGCGCGTGACTCGCTCCCTGGCCGCCGGTCCCACCAGTGACGAGTACGGTCTGGTTGTCGAAGCGTGGCATCAGATGTTCCTTCGCTGCGTGGGTGAATGACCGGGATCACCAGTGATGAACCGGCGGCCAGTGGTGAGTCGTGCGACTCACCATTGCTCTGACACTAGGTCGGCGACAGTGGTGAGTCAAGCCACTCACCTCGTATGCTTGGCCCATGAGCAGAGTCGTGACGACGTATCACCAGCGCGTCGCCCAGGAGAAGCGCGCCCTGATCGTGACGGCCGCGACCGCACTGTTTCTCGAGTTGGGCTACGACCGGACGTCGTTGGCGCGGATCGCAGAGTCCTCGGGCGTTTCGCGGGCTACCTTGTTCAAGCAGTTTCCGAGCAAAGCCGCCCTCTTCGACGCCATCGTGACCGAGTCCTGGTCGACCGCTGACGAGGAGGATCCTCCGTCGGCAGGCAACGTCGTTGACGGGCTCGGCATCATCGGTCGCCGTTACGCCGAGCTGTTGGGCCGTGCCCAGATGACCGACCTGTTCAGGATCGTCATCGCCGAGCTGCCGCGGTTCCCTGAGCTGGCCCATGCGCAGTTCTCGCACGGGAAGATGCCCTACTTCGAGTCCCTACGCAGCTACCTCCTGGCTGAGCACGAGGCGGGAACGGTGCGGGTCGAGGACGTGGACCTCGCAGCCACCCAGTTCTTGGGCATGATCTCCAACTATGTCTTCTGGCCGACACTTCTGGTGCCGGGCTGGGAGGTGAGCGCCGAACGCGTCGCTCAGGTAGTCGACGAGGCCGTCCGCACCATCGTCGCCCGGTACTCCGCGACTGGGCCAGGGCCGTCGACCAACAGCTGAGTCCCGCCGCCACATCCGGCGCGAAACACCTTGTCCGTGCCCTGGACTAGTGCACAGTCGTAGTCCACTGGCTCCAGCGAGGACAGGGCTTCGCTGCGGGCGCCATCGCCCATGGGAACGTGCCCCCGGTGATTTCCCCACACTGACGGCCGAGCCAGTGTGGGCATGGGTGGGGTGGAGGTGGTGGCGATGGTCAACGGGATGTCGGTCTTTAAGAGGTGTGGGTGCCGGGACGCACGGAGGAAGTCTCTAGGAAAGGGCTGCCCGAACCTGGGACGGCGCGGACACGGGAGCTGGTACTTCTCGGTGGAGCTGCCGCGTCGTGACGGGGTGCGGAGACGAGTCCGACGTGGAGGGTTTGCCTCACGTGAGGCAGCCAGCACGGCAGCCTCCGCACTGGTGAGTCCTCGGGAGGGGCAGGAAACTGCCCCTCTTCTCACGAGCGTGCAGAGGGTGCGGGCCACTTTGCGAGCGGCGTTGAACACGGCAGTGCGGGAGGGGCACCTTGACGCCAATCCTGCCCAGGGGTTGAAGCTGACCTCGGGCAGGCGGCCGCGTCCGGTGCTGTGGACGCAGGACGCCCAGCGTGAGTGGGAGCGTGGTGGTGACCGTCCGGCTGTGGCGGTGTGGTCGGTGCAGCACACCCGCTCCTTTTTGGACTTCGTGGCCGGGCACCGGTTGTATGCGCTGTTCCACTTGGTGGTGCTGCTGGGGTTGCGGCGCGGTGAGGTGCTCGGGCTGCGGTGGCGCGACGTGGACCTAGACGCGCGGGTGCTGCATGTGGAAAGCCAGGTGCAGCAGGTGGGAGGGTGCGTGGTGGTAGCTGAGCCCAAGAGCGAGGCGAGCCGCCGCACCGTTGCTCTGGATCAGGTGACGGTCCAGGTGCTTCGTGCCCACCGTAGGAAGCAGCAGAGCGAGCGGTCGGGAACGGGGCGTGCGGACCCGGACCTGGTGTTCACCTGTATCAAGGGAGGCTGCCTGGCCCCGGACCGGCTGAGTCGCTCGTTCCGGAAGTTGAACACGGAGAGCGGACTGCCGCCGGTACGGCTGCACGATCTGCGGCACGGTGCGGCCACGTTCGCGCTGGCGGCCGGGGTGGACCTGAAGACGGTGCAGGCGATGTTGGGGCACGCGAGCATCGTGTTGACCGCGGACACGTACACGAGTGTGCTACCCGAGGTCGCTCACGAGGCGGCGGAGGCGACAGCGGCGCTAGTGCTGCGTGATGCCCGGTCGGCGCGGGTTCGGCACCGTGCGCTCCGACGTCGAAGGAAGCGGAGGGGTGGTCCCATGCGGGCCCCACCCGGGTCCCACCAAGGCAACGCCCGCCGGGGTTCGGCGGGCGTTATCCCAGGTGAGCGGTGGTAGGGCCCCAGGGGATCGAACCCTGAACCCGCGGATTAAAAGTCCGCTGCTCTGCCAATTGAGCTAAGGCCCCGTGTGGACGTCCGGGCGCTGCCGGAGTTTCACCGGGACAACTCTACCGCAGCGCCACAACGGTCGTGGAGCGGTGAACACGCCTGTGGGAAGAGGATCCAGCGGCCCCGCGGACGTGGGCCGGGCGCGTCGCCGCACCTGCGACGGGGCATGTTGGTGTACTCGGAGAGCATCCTGAGCCAACCGACGACAAGGAGCATCATGGCGTTCTCCGAGAAGCAGCAGGCGGTCCTGCGCAAACCCGCGTTCGGGCACGTGGCGACCCTCGGCCCGGACGGTGGACCCCAGTCCAGCCCCGTGTGGATCGACTGGGACGGCGAGTTCCTCAGGTTCAGCCAGACCACGACCCGGCAGAAGCTGCACAACCTCAAGCGCGACGGCCGGATCGCGGTGTCGGCCGTCGACCCCGACGACCCCTACATGTACGTGGAGGTCCGCGGCGTGTGCGACCGGGTGGAGAAGGACGAGGACAAGGCCTTCATCAACGAGATGTCCCAGAAGTACCTCGGGAAGCCCTACCCCTGGGACGACCCCCAGGAGGAGCGCGTCATCGTCTACGTTCGCCCCGAGCGCTTCGTGGGCCGGTAGGCGCGTGTGCGGCCCCGCGCCGGTGGGGCCGCACCGGCCGCCCCGGAGCATGCGGCTTCCGTCCCGCAAAAGTACCTGTTGAGAAAGTTTGCATGGTCTGCAATAATTGGTCGTGCACGGGGGAGGACCATTGGGACTGCGCGAACGCAAGAAGCAGGCCACGCGCCGCGCGCTCCAGGACGCGGCCGTGAGCCTCACCCTGGAGCGCGGTCTGGAGAACGTGACGGTGGAGGAGATCGCGGCCGAGGCCGACGTCTCCACCCGGACCTTCTTCAACTACTTCGCCACCAAGGAGGACGCCCTCCTCGGCGACGTTCCGGAGACTCCCGACGAGGAGGCACGGCGGGAGTTCGTCGGTGGCGGACCCACCGGCGACTTCGTCGAGGACCTCATCACCGTGCTGATCACGTTCCTGGTCAGTACCGACGATCTCGCCACGCAGCGCGCCGACATGCGCCTGCGCAGGGAACTCATGGAACGCGAGCCTCAGCTCGTGCGCGGCATGCTCGCCCGCTTCCACAACGTGGAAATGGAACTCGCCGCGGCCATCGCCGAGCGGACCGGCGCCTCAGCCGGGGACGACCGTCCCCTCCTGGTCGCCGCGTCGGCCATGTCGGTGATGCGCCACACCATGAAGAGCCTCCACTTCTCGGAGAGCGAGGAGACCGCGGACGTCCGCGCCAAGATCCGCGCGGCCTTCCGTCATCTGGGCGAGGCCTACGGGCCGTCCGCGCCCAACGGCTGACCGGGGCACTCCGGCCCCTCGGGGCCTCCTAGCAGGCGAACGGAGTCCCATGCCCACCACCCCCAGCCGCACCAGGCTGCGCTGGATCTTCCTGGCGATCATCCTGACGATGCTGCTGGCCTCCCTGGACCAGACCATCGTCGCGACGGCCCTGCCCACCATCGTGGGTGAGCTCAACGGCCTGGAGCACCTGTCCTGGGTCGTCACCGCGTACATGCTCGCGGCCACCGTCGGCATGCCGATCTACGGCAAGGCGGGCGACATCTTCGGCCGCCGCCACGTGTACCTGTTCGCGATCGTGGTCTTCCTGCTCGGTTCCGTGCTGTCGGGGCTCGCCCAGGACATGACCCAGCTCATCCTCTTCCGCGCCCTGCAGGGCATCGGGGGCGGCGGTCTGATGATCAGCGCCCAGGCGATCATCGCCGACGTCGTCTCCCCACGGGAACGCGGCAAGTACATGGGCATCATGGGCGCCGTGTTCGGGGTCTCCTCGATCGCCGGTCCGCTGCTCGGCGGCTTCTTCACCGACCAGTTGGACTGGCGCTGGATCTTCTACATCAACCTGCCCCTGGGAGCGGTCGCCCTGGTCGCGGCGGCGACCATGATCCGCCTGCCCAAGCCCGAGGGGCCCAGGCCGAAGCTGGATTACACGGGCACCGTTCTCCTGGCCGCCACGAGCGTGTGCCTGGTGCTGCTGACCAGCTGGGGCGGCCACACCTACGACTGGGTGAGCCCGCAGATCCTCGGACTGGGGGCGGCGGCGATCGCGGCGGCGTTCCTGTTCGTGCTGGTGGAGCGGCGTGCGGCCGAGCCGATCATCCCGCTGCGCCTGTTCCGTGACCGCGACTTCGTCCTCACCGCGCTGATCGGTATCACGGTGGGCATCGCGATGTTCTCCACGGTCTCCTACCTGCCCACGTTCCTGCAGATGGTCAAGGGCGCCACCGCGACCGAGTCCGGGCTGCTCATGCTCCCGATGGTGCTCGGCATGCTCATCAGCACCATCACGACCGGTCGCCTCATCTCCGCCACCGGCCGTTACAAGCACTGGCCCATCATCGGCACCGCCATCATCACGGTAGGCCTGGTCCTGCTCTCCCGGATGGACGCCGACACCCCCTACCTCTACAACGGCTCGGCGATGCTGGTCATGGGTCTGGGCGTGGGCATGGTGATGCAGAACCTGGTGCTGATCGTGCAGAACACGGCTCCCCGGCGCGACCTCGGTGCCGCCACCTCGGCGAACAACTACTTCCGCCAGATCGGTGCGTCCTTCGGCATCGCCGTGTTCGGATCGGTCTTCGTGTCCCGTCTCAACGAGCGGATGGCCGGCATACCGGGCGGAAGCCTGGAGTTCGAGGGCGGTGAGGCCGGGATCAGCTCCATGACCCCGCAGATGCTGCAGGGCCTGCCCGGCCCGGTGCGCGAGTTCGTCGTGCACGCCTTCGCCGGTGCGCTGCCCCCGATCTTCCTCTACGTGGTTCCGATCGCCCTGGTCGGATTCGCGCTCTCCTGGTTCATCACCGAGAAGCCGCTGGCCACCACCGTCGGCGGCACGGAGCAGGGCAAGGAGAGCACGGAGGGAGCGGAGAGCGGCCCCCGTGAGGGGAGGGACGTCAGGGGCGGGGACGTCAGGGACTCCGTGTAGGGGGCGGCTCCCACCGCGCGGGCGCATGGACCCACCGCACGGGCGCGGGGCTCCCGCCGGCCGGGGAGGCCGTGCCCCATGATGTGTCCCACGCCTCAGGAACGCCTTCGCCTCCTCGGCCGTCCAACCTCCCAGGGGTGCCCGGGCATCCCGTATCCGGGCCCCTCCAGGGGGCTCGGGGGGATGTCAGGGGAGGCCCAGGGCTGTCCCCGATGGGAATCGTCGTGGGAAGGGGGCAAGCTGGAGACATGAACGAGAGCTACCAGAACAAGCGCTTCCGACGCAGTGGTTCCGACCGGTACCTGGCCGGCGTGTGCGGCGGGATCGCCGAGTTCCTCAACATCGACTCCACCATCGTCCGCCTGGCCTTCGTGGTCCTGACGGCCCTCGGGTTCAGCGGCGTCTTCGTCTACATCCTGGCCTGGCTGATCATGCCGGCCGAGAACGAGAAGCGCTCCTTGCTGGAGCAGATCATCCGCAACTTCCAGGGAAAGCCGAGCGAGAACTGATGTGGACCCTCAGAGCACAACCGGGCTGGGAACGCCGTGAGCTGCGCGCTCCGCGGGAGGAGCGCGAGGTCGAGGAGACCCGCGACACCCCCGCGGAGTGCGCCAAGGAGCACTAGACACCAGAACGTGTCCGGCGGGCGCACAGCCCGCCGCGCGGGGCCCTAGGCGTTCCCGGTCGCGTTCATCCGTTCGATGGTCTGCCCGGCCATCCGCGACCACGGGATCGACAGCAGCGCCGCGCAGACGACGCCGAGGACACCGGCCGACGCGATGACGACTCCGGTACCGAAGTGCTCGGCGAAGAACCCGGCGACCAGGATGCCCACGCCCTGTGCCGCCTGGAGTCCCGCCGCGACCAGTCCGAAGGCCAGACCGCGGCCCTCCTGGGGCACGCACAGTACGAAGGCCGCGTTGGCCACGAACTGGTAGGAGCCCGCGACGCCGCAGAGCGCCAGGGCCGTCACCATCAGCCACAGCGGCGGGCCGGTCAGCCACAGCAGCAGGGGCACACAGGTGAGCACCGCCAGCGGGCCGAGCAGGCGCATACGGGTGGGCGGCGGGATGATCCGTGTCAGGACGAGCCCGCCGGCGAAGGCTCCGATCGGGGCGCCCGCCATGATGAACCCGGCGGCGGCCGGACCCGCGCCGATCTCCTGGGCCATGGGGTTGGCCAGGCCGTAGGGGATGCCGTACAGCCCGGCGAGCCAGGCGAGCAGCGCCAGGGTGCGCAGACGGGGATCGGCGAAGACGAGCTTGGCGCCGTCGCGGGTCATGGCCAGGAACCCGGGGCGGTCCTCCTTGTCCGCGTGGGGCGAGGGACGGGCCTTGACCCCCAGCAGCACGACGACGGCGGACAGCACGAAGAGGATGCCGGTCGACATCACGGTGATGTTGGGGCCCACGTAGGAGACGATCACGCCGCCGGCGACCAGACCGGCGAGCATGCCGATCTGCGAGGTCAGCTGGATGATGGCGGTGCTCGCCACGTAGCGCTCGCCCTGGACGATCTCGGCCATCATCGCCGCCCGGGCCGCGGCGAAGGGGATCGACGGCAGCACCGAGCAGAACAGCAGTATCCAGATGGCCCAGATCGGCATGCCGGGGATACCGATGAGCACGATGACGGCCGCACGCGCGATGTCGCAGGCGATCATGACGCGTCGACGGGGGAAGAGGTCGGCGAGTCCCGCGATCAGGGGGCTGATGATCGGCGGCAGGAAGGTCAGGGCCAGGGTGACGCCCGCGGCGAGCGCCGATCCGGTCACCTGGAAGACGAGGACGCTGGTGGCGATGTTCAGCAGGTTCGTGCCGATCATCGACAGCGCGTGGGCGAGCCAGACGGAGCGGAACTCTCCGATCGCCATGACGTCGCGGTAGCTGCTCCGCCAGTCGTCGTTGTTGTTGGGGGCGCTCGAGGACTCGTGGTCCTCGTTGTCAGGTGTGTTGTCGAGGCGCGGATTGGCCACCCGGCACTCCCTTACTGTTACAGGGTTGTAATCACGCTGTGTCGTGTCCCAATAACCAACAGTTCCGGAAGGTGGCCCTCATCGCAAGCCTTTTCCGGAAATTCGTGTCTGATTCGTTGCTGTGAGTAAGGAATGCTGGAGCGGATTCGGTCGCGTCCTCCGCAGGTCATGAACGGATTGTTCTCCCTGGCAGGGATATTTGAGCAAGAGATCTCGGGATGACCAGGAATGCCAGGTATGCGCTAATAGTTCCCTGGCCTTTACGGAGAGTCGCGAGTAGCGTCCTCCGCGCCCCTCACGGGAGCCGCGGTACGGGAGCGGGGGCCGGGCGGGCGTGGCGGCTCACCCCCAGCCGAGTTCGGTCAGCCTGGCGTCGTCGATCCCGAAGTGGTGCGCGATCTCGTGCACCACGGTGACCAGGACCTCCTCCACCACCTGTTCGGGGCTCTCGCAGAAGGCGCAGATGTTGTGCCGGTAGATGAAGATCTGGTCGGGCAGTACGCCGAAGTAGGCGTCCCCGCGCTCGGTCAGCGGGATGCCCTCGTACAGGCCGAGCAGCCCGTCCGGGGACTCCTCCTCGACGGTGATCACCACGTTGTCCATCAGCCCCGCCAGCTCGGACGGGATCTGGTCCAGGGCGTCGGCGACCAGTTCCTCGAAGTCCCTGCGTGTCAGTTCCACCACACCCGCCATTGTGCTGCCTGAGCGCCGCCCGCCGGAAGAGACATAACACTCTGGAGGGGAGGAAACATTGGGAACGGCCTCCCACGACGGCATGATGGGGGTGTGTTGTCTTGGGAAGCGATCCGCGGGTACGACCTCCGTGGGGCCCTCCGCCGGCTCCGCGGCACCTTCGACCGGCTGCGTGCGGGGCGCGCGTGGAGGTGGGTATGGGTCGTCGTGGCGGGCCTGGTCGGGGGCTGGCTCGGCCTGGCGCTGGGCGGGCAGGTGGTCACCCCCATCGGCCCCGCCGACGTCACGCTGGGGCTGAGCCCCCAGTGGCACGGTGAGACGGTCGTCAACGTCGCCCCGCTGGGGCAGTTGGCCTTCGACACCCACGACGCCCCCCTCAAGCTCGAGGCGACCATCACCGACATTCGCCTGTCCGCCGCCGAGAAGGTCTTCGCCGACCCCGACGCCATCAACCGCATGGCCGCGGGCATCGGCTCCGACCTGCGCGCCGGGGTCATCGACCTGTTGGTGCGCGCGGTGCTCGTCGCGGTCCTCGGCGCGGCCCTGACGGGGCTCCTGCTCTTCCGGAACGTGTGGCGGGCCCTGGCCAGCGCGCTCGTCTCGCTGAGCGTGCTCGCGGCCTCCGGCGCCGTCGCCGCCAACACCTTCAACCCCAGCTCCATCGCCGAGCCCCGCTACACGGGCCTGATCGCGGGAGCACCGCAGGTGGTGGGCAGCGCCGAGGAGGTGGTGGGCCGGTTCAGCCAGTACCAGGAACAGCTGGCGGGCCTGGTCGGCAACGTCGCGATGATCTACGAGGCCACCTCCACCCTCCCCCTCTACGAGGAGGACGAGTCGGTGATCCGTGTGCTGCACGTGTCCGACATCCAGCTGAACCCGGCGTCGTGGAGCATCATCAGCACGCTCCTGAAGCAGTACGGGGCGGACATGGTGGTGGACTCGGGAGACATCACCGACCGCGGCAGCGCGGCCGAGGACGTGTTCGTCGAGGAGATCGGCGAGCTGGACGTCCCGTACGTGTGGGTGCGCGGCCAGCACGACTCCATGGGCACGCAGCGCGCCGTGGCGGCGCAGGAGAACGCCGTGGTGCTGGACGGCGAGGTCCAGGAGGTGGGCGGCCTGACCTTCTACGGATCGGGGGACCCCAGGTACGCCCCGGACGCGGCCCGCCTCAACCCGGACGCCGCCGAGGTGGCCGCCCAGGGCGAGGAGGAGGCCGAGAAGGTGATCAGCTCCAAGGAGGACGTGGACGTGGTCCTCATGCACACGCGCACGCAGGCGGAGGCGTTCGACGGGGTGGTGCCCCTGGTCCTGACGGGTGGCGAGCACCTGCGCTCCACCGAGCTGACCGGCCTGGGCACCAGGTTCCTGGTGCAGGGATCCACCGGCGGCGCCGGGCTGCGTGGCCTGGATCACGAATCCGGCCGTCCGGTCCCGTACCAGGCGTCGGTTCTGTACTTCGACGCCGAAACCGGGCGCCTCCAGGCGCGCGACGACATCGACCTGGGCGGTGTCGGCCTCACCTCGGCGCAGGTCGAGCGGCACATCGAGTCGGATCCGGACCGCCCCGTGGGAGAACCGGACGAGAGTCCGACGGAGAAGGCCGACGACGCCGAGCGCACACCCTGACGACGGAGTTCCCGCAGGTGGGGCTGATTCCGGCCGCCCGGGGGAATCACTTTGGTGTTGGTCGGGTATCTCCCCTATGCTTGGCATGTCACACGGGCCCCCATCGTCTAGCGGCCTAGGACGCCGCCCTTTCAAGGCGGTAGCGCGGGTTCGAATCCCGTTGGGGGTACGAGGCGGTTCGAGCACTGCCGGACATCTGGCAGAATGAGAAGCGCAGCCACACGCGGGGTCACCGACCTGGCGTGACAACAGAACAAGGTCCTGTGGAGCAGTTAGGAGTGCTCGCCACCCTGTCAAGGTGGAGGCCGCGGGTTCAAATCCCGTCAGGACCGCTGTCGCCGAGAGATCGGCGAGCGCGGCTAGGTAGCTCAGTTGGTACGAGCGTCCGCCTGAAAAGCGGAAGGTCGGCGGTTCGACCCCGCCCCTAGCCACAACCCACACACATGCAAAAAGGCCCCGCCACCTGTGTAAACAGATGGCGGGGCCTTTTCGCGCGTCGGTGGCTGTCGGTGGGCGGTGGCGGGCCTCGGTGGGTGCCTACGGCCAATGCGCGGCCACGTTCAGGAGCGGCGCAGGGCCTCCTCGATCTGGCGCTTGGCCCGGTCCTCCTCCCCGACGAGGCACTTCGCGTAGATCTTCTTGAGCACGGCCACGCTGTGCCCCGCCCACTGGGCCACGAGCGTCTCCGAGACGCCCGCGTTGAGCCACGTGGACACGCAGGTGTGCCGGAGGTCGTAGGGACGCCTCGCGAGCGGAGAGCGCGCCTCAGCCTCGCTCAGCACCTCCTCACGTGCCCAGGCCCATGCGCGCCGGTAGGTGATCGTCGCGAGGGGACCGCCGCGCACGCCGGTGAACAGCCTCCCCTCCGGGTCGGTGCCGAAGCCCTCCAGGTGCTCCCAGAAGAGCCGGGCCAGCTCCGGCGGGCAGGGGACCGGCCGGACCTCTCCGGCCTCGCGCTGCTTCGGGCCGCGCCGGGTGTCGCGGCTGGTGCCGTCGTCGGTGAACTCCGGCCGTGCGTCGGGGGTGACCTCCTCCACGTAGATCTCGCCCCAGTCGTAGACCGGTGAGCCGGTCGCGTCGATCCGGGGCGCGGGCAGGGACAGGTTGTGCTTGCGCAGGTTCACCGCCTCCTCGGGCCGGAGCGCGGCGTAGTACATCGACCCGAAGAACGCGACCAGCCGCGGACCGGACTTCATGCCCTGTCGCCGCTCGGTCTCCTCGTAGCCGTACTCCCGCACCTTGTCGAGCAGGTTCCGGGCCTGCTCCGGGTTCACCACGCACCGCCGGTCGACCTGGTGGACGGAGCGGGACGTGGTGGCCTCCAGCTCCCCGATCGGGTTCCGTTCGAGCAGGCCCTCGCTCACGGCGTAGGCCAGCGCGGCCTTGAGGATGCCGTGGTTGCGCCGCTGGGATCCGACCACGAGCTTCCTGCCCTCCAGGTCGCGGATGGCCGCGCGCACGGCGGCGTCCGCGACCTTCGGGTCGGCCAGCTCACCGACCGCGCGGGTGTGCCGGGAGGCCCACCGCAAGGCGTCCTCCACCTCCGGTGGACGCTCCGCCGCCCGGTAGGTCTTGCTGTAGGCCCAACGCCTCAGCGCGGCCCGGAGCAGCGCCGGGTCCGGCATCCCCCGTTCGGTGGTGAACAGCGCCGTCGTCGCCATCATCAGGGCGAACGCGATGTTGCCCCGGTGCTTGGCGGAGATGTCCGGCCACTTGTGGTCGACGTAGGCGACCGCGAAGTCGTACCAGGACATCTCCGGCCGCTCCTCCCGGAGCATGCTCACGGGCAGTCCCTTGGACAGGCTGAACGCCTCGCCCCTGCTCTGGGCCTGCACGAGCTGGGAGCGGAAGGCGTCCGCCTGCGCCCGCTTCTTGAACGGCTCCTTGAACTCCTCGGTGCCGACCTTCCAGCGCACCCGGTAGGTCGTGCCCCGGGTGCCCTTGTAGGTGGTGACCTTCCAGACGGCGACCTTGTAGCTCAGGTCGTCAGAGTCGATCATCAGGCGTTGTCCTCAGCGGTGGTCATGAACTTCTCGAACTCCGAACGGCGGATGCGCAGGCTCCCGTTCGGGAGCTTGGCGCACTTGGGGGCGCGCCCCTTCTTGCGCCAGTCGTAGAAGGTGTCGCGGCTGATCATCAGCTCCCCGCAGAACTCGTCCACGGTCAGCCAGCCCCGGGCACGCTGTGCCGGGACGGTGGGGGTCTTGGCCGGTCGCACCCGGCGCGGCTTGGTGCGGTCGGTCATCATGGGAAGTGCTCCTTGCCTCTCACGGGGTTCGGGGCGCGGCTCCGGCGGTGCTTGGCGGTACAGGCCGGAGTCGCTTTTCCTGAGGTGGGCGGCGGCGCTCACCGGGTGAGCCGCCGGTCCCGGCCGTTCATCTCGACACGGGTCGTCATCTCGATCAGCCGCGACGCGATCCGGTCGCCCAGCAGCTCCGGCAGGGCTGCGGGCGGCTCGTTGCTCGTGACGATGACCGGGAGCATGCGGTTGTAGCGGTGGTTGACGATCCGGTACGTCGTCTCCTCGGTCCACAGCGAGGACTTCGTGGTCCCGAGGTCGTCCAGGAGCAGCACGGGCACGCTCAGCACGCGGCGCATGAGCCGTTCGCGCTCCTCGTCGTTGCCCGCTCCCGGACGGAGCGCGGCGTACAGGTCCGGGAACGTGGTGGCCAGAAAGCCGAACCGTGTGGGGCCGGTCAGCGCGATCCTGCGCACCGCGCCGAACGCCGCGTGGGTCTTCCCGGTGCCGGTACCGCCCCAGAGCATGAGGGAAGGCGCCTGCGTGACGTCTGCGGCCACCTGGTCGGCCCAGTCGCACACCCGGGGGTGCTCCGTCGAGGCGGTCAGGTACCGGGGCGGCGTTGCCCGCTCGAACTTGGTCAGGGCCGCGTTGACCCGCTGCCTGTGGTGGTAGGCGGGGTGGCCCGGAAGGTCGGGGTGCGGTGCGTCCTCGACCGGGCCGGGCCTGGTGTCGAGGCCCTTCTCACGGGTGATGCGCGCCAGTCTGGCGAAGAACTGCGTTTCGGTGGTCGTGTTCATGCGGTGCCTCTCAGGACCAGGGGTCCGGATCGTCGCCGTAATCGCTGGGGTTCCGGTACGGGGTGTGGCCGCCCACGACACGGAGCTGCGGCCGTGGCCGGGTGCGGTTGATCGCGATGCGCAGGGTGTCGGCGGTCAGGGTGAACCGACCGTCTGCCGCGACGTGTTCGAGCCCCCGGGAGATCTCCTCGTCCGAGTAGCCGTTCCTCAGGGCCTTCTTGACGACGGCGCGGATCTTGTTCCAGTCGCCCATGCCGTTGGTGGCCCGGTGGTAGACGGTCGCGAGCGCGTTGACCCGCTTGTGGTCGATCGGGGCCGGTGAACCGTCCCGTTTCGGAGGGGCGCTCGGGGTCGCCTGTGACTGCTGGTCGCGCGAATCTTCCCTTATAGGGGCCCCGGGACTGGTGACCCCCGTGGGGCACCAGTTCGGGTCATCCCGTGACCCCCGGGTGTCCTCCGTTTCCTGGGAAGCATGTGCTCCCCGGGGGACACCCTCTTCCTGGGAAAGGGTGCTGGGTTCCGTCACCTGTTTCCCCGGAAGCATGTGCTGCCCGGGGGTCACCCGTAGACCGTCCGGCAGGGCAGCCTGGTACGCGGACGGCCTGCCGCGTGCTCCCCGGCGTACCTGGGTCAACAGCCCCGCCGCGACCGCGTCGGCCAGCCGGGCGGAGATGCGTCTCGGGGCCCGGGAGAGCAGGGCCGCGAGGTCGTCGCGGCTGACCTCGACACGGCCGTCCTCGTCCATGTGCTCCGCGAGTACGAGCAGCAGTACGCGCACGCTGTCGGGAACGCGGGCGGTGGCGTAGACGTAGCGCAGCCACCGCCCGCGCACCGTGCTCGGGTCAGCCGGTGCCACTACTCCTCCGAGGCGTTCACGTCGTCCCGGCGCTCGGGGGCGCACCACACGCACACTCCGATGCCGTCGATCACCGCCCTGGCCGCCGGGGTGTCGCCGTGCATGAGCTCTACGTCGACGCCCAGGTGCGCGGCCCATTCACGTACGGCCCGGTGGGAGTCGGCGTGCCCCTCCAAGACCTCGTGGTCCAGGGGATAGGAGACGTACAGGCGCAGGAACCTGTGGACCGTGCGCACCCGCCAGGTGACCTCGGGCAGGTCTTCGGCGAGCAGGTCCGCCAGGACCTGCACGGCGTGGCAGCGCACGTCACGGGCGGTGGCGCGGGTGTCGGTGGTCATACTGGTAGTGCTCCTCACTGGAGTGAGAAGGCCCGCCCCGGGTCTTGGTCGGCAAGGGGCGGGCCTTCGTGTTGGACAGGCCGGAGCGCGCGTTGGACGCCCCGGCGCGGTGTTACAGGTCAGAGGGTGTCCAAACCGGTTTGGACGGGGTCTGGACACCCGGTTTGGACAGGGTTTGGACGGCTGTCCGGACTCGGCCTGGACGGGAGCTCCAGACCGTCAGACACCCGCCATCTCGCGGCTCTCCAGCACGGTCCAGGCACCGGAGTCCTCGTGGCGGAGTCGGCCCTCCTCCTCCAGGCGGCGAAGCTGGCCGTAGATCCAGGACCGCTTGCGCTCCACGCCCATCTCGGCCAGTTCCGTCTTCAGATCGAAGGCTCCGAACTCCTTGCCCGGCCCCCATTCCTCCATCAGGCCCTCAACCGCGGCGCGGGCCTCCTCCGCGCTGGCCTTGGTGCCCTTCTTGCGGTTCGGGAGCGCGAAGTCCTCCCCCTCCTCCAGGGGCGGGATCTCGGTGTCCAGGTCGCCCTTGATCTCCGGGTCGTCGTCCGGGGTCTGGAGCACGACCGGTTCGATGTCCTCGTCCACGATCAGCTCTTCGTCGTCCACGGTCTCGTTCATGGTCGGGACCGGTGCGGCGGCCGTGGCGGTGCCGGTGCGGTTCCCGAGGAACCCGGCGTACTCGGCACCGAACGCGGTGCGAGTGACGGCGTCGAGCTTGGCGTCCTGGTCGGGCAGGGCGTCGGCGGCGGCCTTGAGGTCGCGGTTCTCCTCGGCCGGGTCGGTCGAGGGAGGCCCGTAGGTCTTGGCCGCGACCGCGTGCCGGTCCACGTCCACGTGCTCGATCGCGGCGTAGACCGCGCCCGGCCTGGACTTGCGCCAGCGGGACGGGTCGCACCCGGCGTCGGTCACGTAGTCCGGCAGGACGAAGGAGGCGTCTGCGAAGTCGCGGACCCCGAAGCACAGCCCGTCACCCAGGTTGGCGCGGGTGTCGGTGTCGAGGTTGCCCCACGTGGCGCGCTGGAGGCTCAGCTCCAGGTGGATGCCGACCGACCGGGCGACCCGCGCGATCTCCACGATCTCGTCGAAGTCGACGACTTCGGCCGCCTCCTCCACGAGCAGGTAGAGGAAGGTCAGCCCGCACCCGGGCACCCACTGGGCGTGCCCGGCGTCCGCGAGGTGGTTCGCGCGGGCCTTGATCGCACGCTTGACCGCGTCGAGCTGCCCGCGCGCGGCCTTCTTGGTGTAGGCGGGCCAGCCGATCGCGCCCTCGACCGGACCGAGGGTCTGACGGCCCTTGGCCAGGTCGATCGCGAGGGTGAAGGTGTCGGATCGGGCGGCGACCTGCACCATCTTGACCTTGCCGTACACGCTCTTCCCAGCACCGGCCATGCCGACCGTGAGCGAGTGCCGGTTGGTGATCTGGTTGGTGAAGGTCTCGCCGTCCTCGTAGACACCCAGCTCCAACGGGTGGTCCGCGATCGAGGTGCCCACGTGCGCGGGGTTGAGTCCTGGCCAGGGGATGAGCTTGCCCATGACGTCCTTCTTGGTGATGACCAGCTCGGCGCGGTCGGCGCGGCCCTGGTCCTCGATCACGCGGATCGCGCCGGGGGCGACCCCGTAGGCGGAGGCCAGCTCCTTGCCGCGCGACTGGAGTTCCTCGGCCGTGGTCCCGTTGTCCAGGGTGATCTGGTGGCGCTGCTGCATCTCGGTGTCGGAGGTGAGCTTGGCCCGTACGTTCTTCAGATGCAGTTTGGCGGCGACTTCGTCGAAGGTCGGCAGGATGCGGCCGGTGCCCTTCCCACGGGCGTCTCCCGTGCCCTGGTGGCGCGCCCACAGGTGGACGTTCGCGATCGCGGCGGCGGCCGATCCCCCGATGAGCAGCGCGTCCATGAGCGGCCGTCCGGGACCGAACGCGGTGGCCAGCGCCAGCCAGGCCCCGGCCCCGCCCGTCATGGCGGTGGAGATGTGGTGCGCGTACCAGGTCCGCGCGGCGGTCAGCCGGTGCGCGGCGTAGGCGACCACCCCGCCGGCTGCCGCGATGGCGGCGGCGGCCAGGCCGGTCCCGAGACCGAGGTCGCCCCACATCCAGTGGGTGAGGAATCCGGCCGGGATGAGCGCCGGGGCGGCGATCCAGGGCCGGGCGTAGTCGAGGAAGGCGGGGCCGCGCCGGACCGAGGTCTCCGGGTCCCGGTCACGTCCGCGCACCACCAGCTCGTTGCGAGCCATGCTGATCTTCTCCTTCGTGGTGGGGGCGGGGGCCGCGCCGGGCGGCCCCCGCGGATCCGGTCGGGTCAGGCGGACAGGTCCAGGGGCTTGCGCTTGGGGCGCTTCTTGACCAGGTGCTCGAAGTGCTTGCGCAGCGAGCCCCAGGTGCGCACTCCTTCCACGCCAACGGTGCGCTGAGCCTCAGCGGCGCGGCGCAGGTGCTTGGCGACCGAGCGGGCCTTGCGGCGCATGGCCAGCCGCGACTCCCCCTGAGCGGGCGGCAGTTCGGCCAGGGCCGCCTCCAACTCCTGAGCAGTGAACTCCAACTCCATCGCCAGAGCGCGGGCCAACTGGCGGACGGTCTCGGTGTAGCGGCGGATGTCGGATCCGGTGTCCAGCTCGATCGCGTCCAGGTCAGCGATGATCCGGCGGGCTTCGGACGCCTGCGAGTCGCTCAACGGGTCTCCTCGTTCTCGTTCGGGCGGTTGATGACGACGGCGATCAGGCCCCGGCCGGGGCCGTACTTGTGGGTGCGGGCGCGGTGCAGGTGCGCCCTCCAGGTGCGCCCCAGCCAGCGAGCGCAGTCGGCCAGGGTGTGGCGGACCGGGCGGATGTCCAGCCAGGCCGACACCACGGAGTCGGCGTGGCAGAGCAGGTGGTCAGCCAGGGAGGCGGCGGCCCGCAGGCGGGTGCGCCAGTCGGTGCGGCTCATCCGGTCGCCTCCAGGCCCTCGAACCCGGGAAGGCAGAGCTGGTTGGCGCACACCGGGCAGTAGTCGTGGCTCTGCGTCCGGTGCTTCTTGGGGTCGCGGCACCGCTCGGAGACGGGCGGGGCCACGTCCATCAGGTGACGGGCCTTGTCCGACTCCGCGAGCCGCTTGGTGTAGTGCTCGTCGAACTCCTCGCCGCACGAGCACCGGACCTGGTAGCACCAGGCCTCTCCCTGACTGGTCTCCTCGTGCCAGCGGCGTACCTTCGGGCGGTGGCGAATGGTCACGGCTCGCCCCCGTTCTCCAGCTCCTTGCGGATCCGGCGGACGGTGGACTCCCCCAACCCCAGTTCGGTCGCGATCTCGGCCGTGTGAGCGTCGGGACGGCGGTAGAGGTAGTTCGCGACCCGGCGGCGGTTCTGGAGACCCTCCAGGCGGCGCCGCTCCTGCGCGGTCAGCACTCGCTCGGGCGACTCCCCGTCGTCGTGCGAGCGGTCCCGCTCGGACGTGCGCTCAGACGGGGTGACCTGTGCCGACTCGGCGTCCGCCCCGTCGTCGGCGGGAGAGGCGTCCCCGTGTGAGCGCTCCGGGCCGGTCCCGTGTGAGCGGGTCTGGCCGTGCGAGCGCTCAGACGGGCTCCCGTGCGAGCGCAGGTAGTCGTCGACCTGTTCCGCGAGCTCCTCCCCGACGACCTCCAGAGCCTCTCCGGCGGTGCGGTGGGGCAGTGGAGTGGTCGGCTCCTCGTACTCCTGGTCCTCGTTGTCGACGGGGATCTCGGTGGCCGTGGTGGCCGTGCCCATGCGCTTCACGAGCTGGCCGATGGCGTCGGCGGATGTGACCGCGATCAGGTACGCGAACCACGAGAACGCGGCCGATCCCAGCGAGGCGACGGCCCCGACCGGGCCGGAGCCGATCGTGGACCCGACGATGCTCACGAGCAGCGGAACCACGATCAGCCCGATCAGCGCGGCGCGGCGGCCACCGGTCGGGAACGCCTGCGACCGGGCCAGCAGGCCCGCCCAGATGATCGCGGCCGTCGACATGCCGGTCAGGGCTACCTCTCCGAGGTAGCCGATACCGGTTGGGGCGGTGGGGTAGTGCGCGGTGACGGCGGCCTCCAGGCCCATCGCGGACCCGACCGACAGCACCAGGGACGCTCCCAGGGACAGGGCCGCGAACCGGCCCCTGCTTCGAACCAGTGTCAGGACGGTGTAGGCCGGATCGGTCGCGGCGCGGGCGCGGTCCACGGCCTCAGCGGCCCGAATCGCATCCTCCGCGCGGCGGTCGGCTTCGCGCTCCGAACGCAGGTAGCGGCGGTGCTCCCAGTCCAGTCGGGCGCGCAGCCGGTCGGCCTCCAGCCGGTCCGCCAGCGCGCGGGTAGAGGGGTTGAGCCGGGGATCGGCCAACAACTCCTGACGCGGAACGCTGGCCAGGGACTGGGCCTGCTGGGTACGGGCCTTGAGGTCGGCCACGACGTCGGTGACCTCGGTCGGCTTGTTCTTGGGGATGCGTCGGAGTTTCACCGGTGCTCCTCCAGCTTGGAAAGGCGGACGAGGGTTTCGAGGTCGGACCTGCGCTCGATCAGCGGGTTACCGACGATCAGGTAGACCAGGGCAGCGGTCAGGAACAGGGCGAACAGCGAGATCAGCGAAGCCATCAGCGACGAACCCCCTTGCGGCGGATGGTGTGGGTGAGGACCAGCCGGGTGCGGCCCCAGCGGCGCACGGTGTTGCGCACCCTGCGGTAGCCAGCGGCGACCCGGAGGGATCCCAGCACGAGCAGGAGCACCACCCCGGCGGTCGCGATGACGGCAGGCAGCAGGTCGGTGGTCATACGGACCACTTCTGGACCACGTCGTGGGTGAGGGCCTCGGTGGCGATGTCGGTCAGACGGTCGTCGAGGATGTCGGCTGCGGCCGTCCTACGGGCGGCGGCCTCCTCGGGGGTCTCGTCGGGCAGTGCGACGGCGAACAGGTCCTCGGTGTCGGTGATGCCGAGAACGTCCAGGGCTGCGGGGGCGACCTCGAACAGCGCCGGGGGAGGGGTGGGGAATTCGTGGGCCGTCGGGGACGGCATCATGGTGGTGCGCATGTGCTGCTCCTTGCAGGTGAGCGGGTGCGTAAGAGCCCCGTCGGGCGGCATCCCGGCGGGGCTCGTCTCTGCTTGATCAGTGGTTCGAGCCGTTAGCGGCTTCTCGTGGACCCGGGTGGTCCCGGCCCGGCCCCGCGTGTCCCGTGTTGTGCCGGGAAGCGGGGGCGGACAGGCACCCCTGGGGTGCGGCGCGGCCATGCCGTGCGGCCCCTGCTCTTGCTGGGGCGGCGCACCCTTATGGGGTGCCGTGGCCACGTCTTCCCTTCGCCGTCCCTTGAGAGCTCGGGATGGGGTCAGGGCGTGCGCGCTATGTGCCTCAAGGGCTTGTGAAAGCTCGTGCGCTCCGGGATTCCACGCGGTGGACAGGGCTCTGCCCTGGTCACCGGAGTCCTCTTCCGGGCTGCGGCCTGTGGCCGTGCAACTGTTATAGCACGCGAGCGTTTGGCGTACTAGTACAGTTGGCATATTCATTGGGCCTGAGCGCGTTGCAGGTCGTAGAGCCCGAGCTCACATGCCTGAACCTCTATGCGTACTAGTACACTGATCATGTTCACCACGAAGGAGCCACACGTGTCCCCTCAGGTCCAACGCACCGACCCGCCCTACATGCAGGTCGTCAAGCACATCAAGGCCGAGATCGAGTCCGGTGTCCTCCAGGACGGGCAGAAGATCGACTCCGTGCGCGCCATCAGCGCGAAGTGGAAGATCTCGCTGGCGACCGCGACCAAGGTCGTCGGCACGCTCAAGGCTGAGGGCCTGGTGCGCAGCGAACCCGGCAAGGGCAGCATCGTCACCCGCGACCAGGCGGCGGACAGCGCCAAGGACCGTGTGGTCCGCAGCCTGGAAGGCCGGATCTACGCGGCGAACGAGCGTGCCGAGATCCGCGCGGCCGAACTGGTGCCGGCACCCGAGGGCGTCGCGGACGCCCTCGGCGTTCCCGCAGGCACGAACGTCATCCGACGCCAGCGCGTCACCCTCCGGGATGACGTGCCCTCCTCGGCCAGCACGTCCTGGTTCAACGGAGAGCTGGCCGAAAGCGCACCGCTGCTCCTGGAGGCGAAGCGGCTGCCCCAGGGCACCCCGAAGTACGTCCAGGAGAAGACAGGGCTCACACCCGCCACCGGCAAGGACCAGCTCCGCGCCGACATCGCCTCGGAAGAGGACTCCGCAGCGCTGGGCATCCCGCTCGGCTCCCCGGTCCTGCGCAAGCAGAACTGGGTGTTCAACGCCGAAGGCGACGTGATCGAGTTCGGCCAGTCCGTCTCCGTGGCCCGACGCTGGGCCACCTACAACTACGAGATCTCCAGGTAGGAGCGACATGGAACTGCTGCACTCAGGCAAGGTGCGCGACGTCTACGCTGATGGTGATGACCTCATCCTGGTGGCCTCGGACCGCGTGAGCGTCTACGACGTCGTGCTGCCGACCCCGGTCCCGGACAAGGGCAAGATCCTGACGCAGCTCTCGCTGTGGTGGTTCGAGCAGCTCGCCGACGTGGTTCCGAACCACGTCATCTCGGCGACGGACGTTCCGGAGGAGTGGGCGGGCCGCGCGGTGCGCTGCCAGAAGCTCACCATGCTCCCGGTGGAGTGGATCGCCCGCGGCTACCTCGCGGGCCTGGGGCTCAAGGAGTACGAGAAGCAGGGCACGGTCTCGGGAATCAAGCTCCCCGAGGGCCTGGTGGAGGCGTCCAAGCTTCCTGAGCCGATCTTCACCCCCACGACCAAGGCGACCGAGGGCCACGACGAGTTCATCACCTTCGCGGACGTGGTCGAGGAGATCGGTCAGGAGACCGCTGACCGCCTGCGCACGGTGACCCTGGACGCGTACAAGCGCGGGGCGGAGATCGCCGCTGAGCGCGGCATCATCATCGCCGACACCAAGCTGGAGTTCGGCCGTGCGGCGGACGGTACGCTCGTGCTCGCCGACGAGGTGCTGACCTCGGACTCATCCCGGTTCTGGCCGGCAGACGACTGGGAGCCGGGTCGGCCCCAGCACGCGTTCGACAAGCAGTTCGTGCGGGACTGGTCGAGCACGGTCACTGACTGGGACCGTACCCCGCCCGGCCCCGAGATCCCCGACGAGATCGTGGAAGCGACCCGGGCCCGCTACATCGAGGTCTACGAGCGGATCACCGGCAAGCGCTGGGAGGCGTGAGCATGTATCAGAGCTACGACCGCAACAAGCTCGTGCGCCAGGTGCGGGAACTCCTGGAGAGCGAAGGGCTCGAGCCGCTCGCCCAGGACGACCCCAAGCCGGAACACGCCGCGATGCTGCTCCTGCGCTCCTTCGGGATCGATCCCGTCGTAGACCAGGTGGAAGCCCTCAAAGGCGCGATGGACCGCACCTGGGAAGAGTCCGACGAAGCGCGAGCAGACGAGTCCCGAAACCGCTAACGAGATGTGACTAGCAAGGGGTACAGGCAACACGCCTGTGCCCCTTCGGATTCCGCAGATAGTATCGGAATATTGCAGGAAGAATGAAAAAGCATCGCGCAATAAGGAGAGTCAGGCTAGTTATCCATCTGAACTGACCTGAGCCAGAATTCGTCATTGATTTTTATGACGAGCGCGATCAGAAGTTTGAGGGCGGAAATGTAGGTAGAGAAGTGTTCTTGCTCGTTGGCTGCGTCCACATTTGATCCGTGCATGTACTTGTTTCGCAAATCTGGACCATTGGTGAACTCGGCCTTGTTGAGGTAATAGTTGAAATAGCTAGCCTCGGCCTCGGAGAGTAGGGACTCTCGTCTCACAAGCCACTCCCGTTCTACTAGTTCATCGATAGCCGCACGACTTTTAGTCGAGTAGTGGTAGTAGCTAGCCACTTCGTCATCGACGACATCTCGAAGCACGAGGAGCTGTCTACAGTTAGCGAAGACGATCCGCTGGCCGTTATTTTTGAGAACCTCCTGGTCAATGAGGTAATCCACTGAATCTTTCTGGTAGTCGGCAAAGTCATCGTATGATACTTCATGATTTATCAGAAGATCTACCGCATTATTTCCGTGCAGTTCTTCGCTGATGTACGTCAGTTCTGACTGGTCTGAGAAGAGGAGATACAGGATGGCATGGACGTCTTGACTGCTAGTCGGATAGGCGTACTTGCCTTTAAGTAGGCTCGGAATAGTTTTATAGCTTACTTGTTCGGAATTCATGTTCAGCAGCTCAAGGTCCAACTCACCTTCTTTTGCATAGAGAGTGAACTGCTGGAGGATGCTCTCCATTTCGGCGAAAGTGTGACGACATTTTTCCAGATAAGTTGATGCTGTGCTTGACGGTGTGAATCGAAAGTTCAGTACCTCAAATTCGTCCTTAAGGTAAGAAGAAAAGAACCATGCGATAACTGACTCAATCTCTACGTCCTTGCTTTTCAGGTAATCCCTGTAGAATGCTAACTGCAGGGACGAACTGCCCTCTTTGCTGCGGAATGCTGAGTCGAGTGGGTAGGCGCCCTTTACTTTGACTTCCATCAACTGCTCAAGCACTCCAAGCTGCGCTCGATACGATGGAAGCGTTAGCAACATGTGGTAGTTTGCGAACTCAAAAACATAAAGGAAATTATTAAGAATGGATGGTTGATCGAGAGTGTCCTCGAGCCAGAGTCGACTGTACGAAAAATTAGCTACCATCCCGTCCATTTCAAGCTTAGCGGGATCAGTTTGCTCATCGTCGACCGCTACCGTGCAGCCGGTCGCGATTCCGGTATTTTTTTTGAAAAACTCCTCCGTCCATTTTTGGTGCTTGCGCCGGGCTTTCAATTTCAGCTTCGCATCAACAGCATCGCCCGTATGTAGAGGTGCGAATGAGATCAATTTTACATAATTAGGATTCGGGTCATCGCTATCGACATAACTGTTTATAAGGGCGCGCTGATCATCGATGGTTAGGCTCGATGGGAGATGTACGCTTTGTTGTGCATTATTCTCCAGATGTTTCCTTGCCAGGTATTCAGCATTGGCGGAATCGGCAAGGATTAGCGCTCGAACTTCGTGGTTATATTTCTGCACTAGTCTTTTGTTTCCCAGTAGTCCACCCATGCTAATGCGCACTGCTTTTAAGGCTGGCAAAACTGTGGTTGCGGAGCAGCGGTCATAGACTTTAAACTTCGCAAGGAGTTGCAGTAGGTCGGATTTGTACTCGTTGTGGACGTCAGTAATAACGTCTGCGAAATTATCATCATTCAGTGCGTTGAAAAACTTGGCAACCACGGTGCGCAGTTGTGGGCGGAGTGCTTGCCATGCTGCGCGCTGTTCACTGTCGAACGACTGAGGGTACAATTGATTCTCGATGAACAGTTGTGCGTTGTGTAACTCAATGATGTCGGAGGTGCTGTATCCGACGGCTAGCGGATCGAAGACTTCCAAGACTTCTTTGACACGCTCAACCTGGTGGTAGGTTCCATAGTCATTGAGGCCATAGAACTTCAGGCGCCGTTCTGAGTCAGGTTCAATAGTCACGCACTCATCATACTCCCCTGTCCATGCCGGGCGGGCTTGACCGATTCCGCCTATTAAGCGGTTTTCATCCTGATTTGCGGAAGGTAAGGACAAGTTTTTCCTGCTTACGGACGGTCGATCTATTGCGAGTACACGTTGAGTAGTCGGACGTCCACTCCACCCCGTACGCTTCAGATTCAGGTCAGAAGGGGTGTGCTGTCGTCATGTTCTATGGAACCGTGACCCCTGGATCGCAGGTACGGAGCTGCCGCCTACGGCCAATATGCGGCCAAGTTCCGCCACGGCCAAGCTGGCTCCGACATCCGGGCAGGTCAACTAGCGTGCATACGTGCTCAGCGAGACCTACTGAAAAGCGGAAGGTCGGCGGTTCGACCCCGCCCCTAGCCACCCAGACTGAGCAGTACCGACGCCCGGAAGCCCTTTGGCTCCGGGCGTTTTCGATGTCCGGGCGCTTCCGGTCTAGACGGCGTCCATCAGTCGGTTCTCCCAGGCCCAGGCGGCGATCTCGACGCGGTTGCGCAGGCCGAGGCGCGCCTGGACGGCGGACACGTGGCCCTTGACCGTGCTCAGGGAGATGAACAGCTCGTCGGCGATCTCCTGGTTGGTACGGCCGCGGGCGATGGCGAGCACGACCTCGGTCTCGCGGGCGGACAGCGGATGCGGTCGGCCGCCGCCGGACGGGGAGCCCGAGGCGGTGATGTGGCGCAGGAGCCTCAGGGTGATCGACGGCGAGATCAGGGCGTCCCCCGCGTACGCCGAGCGGACGGCCTCCACGAGCAGGTTCGGGCCCGCGTCCTTGAGCACGAATCCCACGGCCCCTCCGCGCAGCGCCCCGTAGACGTACTCGTCGAGGTCGAACGTGGTCACCACGACCACCCGCAGCGGGTCGGCCGTCCTGGGTCCGGCCAGGGCGCGGGTGACCTCCAGGCCGTCCAGGCGCGGCATGCGGATGTCCACCAGGCACACGTCGGGGCGCAGCCGCCGGGCCAGCCCGACCGCCTCGGCCCCGTCGGAGGCCTCCGCGACCACGGTGAGGTCGGGCCGGCTCTCCAGGATCCGGCGCAGGCCGCCTCGGACCATCGCCTGGTCGTCGGCCAACAGGATCCGGATGGTCATCGGTTCTCCTCCAGGGGAAGGACGGCGCGCACGGACCAGCCGCCCCCGGGGCGTGGCCCCGTGTCCAGCGTGCCCCGGAGGGCCTCGACCCGCTCGCGCATGCCGACCAGTCCGTACCCGCCCCGCCTCCGGTGGGACGGGCCCGGGGAGTCGTCGGCGACCTCCACGGTGACCTCCTCCCCGTCCCGGGCGACGTCGACGGTGACCGTCCCGGCGTGTGCGGCGTGGCGCGCGACGTTGGTCAGGGACTCCTGGACGACCCTGTAGACGGTGGCGGCGACCTCGTGCGGCCACATCCCCTCGTCCTCCGACAGGCGCAGTTCCACGGCGGGGCCGCCGCGTTCCCGGAACCGCCCGACGAGCGCGGTGAGCCGTTCGGGGCCGGGCGCGGTGGGCGCCGCTCCGTCGGCGTCGCGCAGCAGGCCGACGACGCGGCGCATCGCGGTCAGCGCCTCGGATCCCGCGCCCTCGATGGCGGCGAAGGAGGCCCGCGCCTGCTCGGGCCGTCCGGGTGCGTCGAGCTGTCCGGCCTGCGCCTCGACCACGATGCCGGTGACGTGGTGGGCGACGACGTCGTGCATCTCCCGGGCCAGCCTCATCCGCTCGCCGCGGCGCACCCCCTCGGCGACCGCCCGGCGCCGGGCGTCCAGCAGCCGCGGTCCCAGGCCGCCCGCGACACCGCCCAGCCACGTGAGCGAGTTCAGCACCACCACGGGCATGCCGGAGGTGGACCCCAGTTGGGTGAGCAGGCTGGCGGCGATCACCGCGAGTCCTCCGGCCGCCACCGCGCAGGCCGGCCGGGCCGGGAGCTCCCTGACGGCGGATCCGATGAGCACCGCCAGCGCGAGGGCCATGGCCGGACCCGGCTCGGAGGGCAGCCCGGCCAGCCAGGAGACCAGCACGGAGACGGCGGCGACGGCCAGTCCCGCGGCCGCGGCCGCGGCCCGGCCCCGGCGGCGCACCAGCGCGATCACGCACACCACCGAACCCGCGGCGGCGTCGAACCACCAGTAGCCGCCTCCCCAGGTCGACGCGATACCGACCGCCTGGAACACGAGCACCAGCGCGAGGACCGCGGCGAGACCGGCGTCCGCCACCCGACCGAGCCACCCCGGCCGCACGGGCCGCCCGCGCCACCTCGGCCACCATGGCCGCCTCGGCCACACCGATCGCCCCGGTAGCCCCGGCCACACCGGTCGTCCGGACGAGCCGGGCGGTCCGGGCCGGCCTTCCCCACTGTTCACGCCACTCAGCCTAGAGAGGCCCTCCCCGCCGCCCAACCGGCCGAAAGTACCGTCGCGGGCGCCGCGAACCCTTCTTTCGCCCCGTGACGGGGTCCGCGCCGGCCCCCAGGATCGGGTCCCATGACACATGAGGCCTCCCTCCCGGAGCACGCCACCGGGGCCCCGCCCGACCGGACCCGCGTCGTCGCACTCGACGTGCTTCGGGGGTTCGCCCTGTGCGGGATCCTGGTGGCCAACATCCAACTGATAGCCAACGCCGACACCGCCGCCGTGACGCCGCCCATGGGCGGCGCGCAGGCCTGGCTCGGGCTCCCGGTCTTCTCCCTGCTGTTCGGTATCGGGTTCTCGCTGCTGTCGGACTCCGCCGCGGACCGCGCACCCCGCCCGCGGCTGGTCCTGCTGCGCCGGCTTCTGGCGCTGCTCGCGATCGGCCTCGTGCACATGCTGCTGTGGCGGGGCGACATCCTGACCGTCTACGCCGTCGTCGGCCTGCTGGTGCTGCTGCCCTCGACCTGGCTGCCGCGGTGGGCCGTGGCCGGCCTCGCCGCCGTACTCGTCCCGACGGCGCTGGTCGGAGCCGGGGGCGGACCCCTGCTGATCGCGGGGCTGTTCCTGTCGGGCTCGGCACTGGCCCGATACGGGATGGTCCAGCGGATCGACCGGTCCGTCCGGGGACCGGCCCTACTGGGCCTGGTCTTCGCGGCGGGGGAGGCCCTCGCCCTGTGGGCGCAGGCCGACGCACAGGTCAGCCCGGGCACGGCACAGCCGCCGACCTTGGCGTTCCTCCTGACGGGGCTGCTGCTCACCGGTGTGTACGTGTGCGCCCTGCTGGTCCTGCTCGGGACGCCGCTGCGGCCCGTGCTGCGCGCCGTCTTCGATCCCCTGGGGCGGATGGCGCTGACCAACTACCTGACGGCCACGGTCCTCGTGCTGGCGACGGCCCACGTCCTCGGCCTGCGGTTCGCCTCCCTGGCGGAGGTGCTCCTGGGCTCCGGCGCCGTCCTGGCCGCCCAGTGGGTGTTCTCCACGCTGTGGCTGCGCCGGTTCCGCCAGGGGCCGGTCGAGTGGCTGTGGCGCTGGGCGACCTGGGGACGCCGCCCCCGCCCGCGCACCGTGTGACGCGGGGCGCTGGCCCGGGGGCGGGATCGGGCCTGCCCGGCCCCGCCCTTGTCAGCGCCTCCCAGCGCCTCCCAGCGTCCCCCGGTGCCTCCCAGCGGTTCCCCGGGGCAGGGAACCGGGACCCCGGCGCAGTGACCCCCGGAGCCCCCGCGCGGGGAGCGACGCCGACCATGTCGTATGCGTGGTTCTTCGGGTAGTGTCCGGATCCGTGAGCCACGTGACCGCAGCCGACGGAACCCGCATCTGGTACGACGTCCTCGGGGAGGGCGATCCCCTCCTGCTCCTCAACGGGCAGTCCCTCGACCACGAGATGTGGGACGGGGTGCACACCGAGCTGGCGCGGCGCCACAGGGTCGTGCGGATGGACTTCCGCGGCACCGGCGGCAGTGAGGCGCCCCTCGACGAGCCCTACACCTTCGCGCTGTTCGTGGGCGACGCACTCGCCGTCCTCGACGAGCTGGGGATCACCCGGACGCACGTCTACGGGTTCTCCATGGGCGGCAAGGTCGCCCAGACCTTCGCGGCCACGGCTCCCGAACGCCTCGGCTCACTGGTCCTGGGAGCCACGGCGCCCGGGGGCCGCAACGAGGTCGAACGCCCGAGGTCGTCCACCCTGGCACTGCGCCGGGCCGGCACGGCCGCCGGACGCGACATGATCGCGGAGCTCTTCTACACCCCCGCGTGGGCGGCCGCGCACCCCGACACGGTCACCCGCGTCCTGCCGCGCGGCCCGCTGCGCGCCCAACGCCTGCACTTCGGCGCGAGCACGGGTTACGACGGCTGGGACCTGCTGCCCGGTATCGAGGCGCCGACCCTGGTCGTGCACGGCGAGGACGACGCCCTCACCCCGGTCGGCAACGCCGCACTCCTGGCGGAGCGGATCCCCCGTGCCCGGCTGCTGGTCCTGCCCGGGACGCGCCACGGCTACCTGCACGAGGCCGGGGCCAAGGCCACGCGCGAGGTCCTGGACTTCCTCGCGGAGCACCCGCTCTCCGCGCGGGACTGACCGGAGCGGCGGTCCCCGTCCCCGTCTGACGGGTCGGCCGGAACCGCCGCAGGTGTGACGCAGGAGGTTCCACGCTGGACGGCACCGCCCCGGCGGGCCCCCGTGGCCACCTCCTAGGGGAGGGGCGGCCCCTGGTGGAGGTCGTTGCGGACCCTGTCCAGAAGGCGGCGGTCGCGCTTGGTCGGCCGTCCCGCGCCCCGGTCCCGCCTGATGACGGGCATGGTGGCCTGCGGCGGCTGGGCGGGCGTGTTGTCGACGTAGCAGCGGGCCGCGATCTGCGCTCCCACGCGCTTCACGATGACATGGCTCACGTCGAGCACGCGGGTGACCCCGTGCAGACGGACGCGGACCTTGTCGCCGGCCTTGACCGCGGTGGCGGGCTTGGCCGGGCGGTCGTTGACGCGCACGTGCCCGCCACGGCAGGCCTGGGCGGCGTCCGAGCGCGTCTTGGTCACGCGCACGGCCCACAGCCAGCGGTCGACCCGGGTGCTCTCCGGTCCCGAAGGCAGGGGGGCCGATGACTCGTTCACGCCGGTTCCTCTCGCTTCTCTGGGACGTTGTGGGCCAACTCTAGGCGGCCACCGGTACGAAGTACTCCAGAGTCGCGCTAGAGTTGTGTCCGCAGCGAGGTCCTGTGGAGCAGTTAGGAGTGCTCGCCACCCTGTCAAGGTGGAGGCCGCGGGTTCAAATCCCGTCAGGACCGCATGAGGAAGGCCCGGTGTCCACAGGCACCGGGCCTTCGGCTTTCTCCGGCCAGTACGGAAGGGCAGAAGTACGTTGAGCTACCGGTACGCCGTTGAGCGGACCGACCATTCGGCGCTGGCGAGCGGGCACGTGCTGCGCTCGGCGCCGGGCTTCCCCGGCTTCCCCGTGCGGCTGGCCAGCGAGCTGTTCCAGAGGGCGATGGTGCACACCGGCCAGGAGACCGTACGCCTCTGGGACCCCTGCTGCGGTAGCGGATACCTCGCGACGGTGCTGGGATTCCTGCACCGCGACCACCTCTCCCACGTGCGCGCCTCGGACGTGGACGCCGACGCGGTCGCCCTGGCCGAGCGCAACCTGCGGCTGCTGACCGCCGAGGGACTCGTGGAGCGCGAGGAGGAACTGCGCCGGTCCGCCCTGGACTTCGGCCGTGTGACCTTCGTGGAGCGCGCCGAGGCCGCCCGCGACCTGGCCGCCGGACTGGCCGCGATGGGCGGCGACCTGCCCTCCGAGTCGGCGGTGGCGGACGTGTTCTCCCTGACGGAGCCCGTGGACGCCGACCTGGTGGTGACGGACGTGCCCTACGGGGAGATGACCCGGTGGGCGGGCGCCGTTCCCGGTGAGGACCCGATGCGGGGGTTCCTGGAATCCCTGGGGCGGGTGCTGCCCGAGCGCGCCGTGGTGGTGGTGACGGCCAGGACCCGGCGCGTCACGCTGCCGGAGGGCGTGCGCGCGCTGGAGCGGGTGAAGGTCGGCAACCGCGCGGCGGTACTGGTCCGCGCACGCGACGTCGCCCCGTAGGGCCTCGCCCTCCCGCCAGCCCGACGTACGGACTCCGGTCGCGGCCTCCGCAGATGGCCGCCCACGGCACCACCAGCCCTCACCGGTGCCCGCACCGCACCTCCCGGTGCCCGGGCAGGCGCTCATCCCCACAGGCCCCGGCCACCGTCGCCGCCACGGGTCCCGACTCCTTCCGATGTGTGGTGATTCTCGGACGTGACGGTGTGGGATACGTGACATTCGCCGCAGACGAGGCATATTCGTTAACGGAAGCGGTGACTGCTGGTCTCCAGCGTGTTCCTCCTCCCCGCGCAGCGACTCCCGGGTGCACACGCGGCCCGGGCTCGCGGGACGGCGAAGGCCGCCCCGCGGACTCCTTCCCGAAGGTGACACCGAGGCGGTGACAGCGGCAGGGAAGCCGCACCGCGTGAGGGGGCGGACATGAGCACCACCACTGACGGCGCGAACGAGGACGCGGCGGGCCGGAGCGCGCCGCACGGGAGCGTGCGGGGCACCGCCGGATGGCTGGAGGCGGGCCGGGACGTCCGCAGGGCCCACCGGACCGCGGTCACCCGCCAGGCCGCGTCCGTCCTGCTGGGCTATCCCGGCCAGGACTTCTTCGAAAGCCTGCCGCTGGTCGCCCGGGCGGTCGCCGAACTGCCCTGGGGCACGGTGCGCGCGGCGCTCCACGGATTCTGCGAACACGCCGCCACCACACCCGAGCCGGAGCTGTGCGAGCACCACGCGGACGTGTTCGGCCAGAGGTCCCTGTGCCTGACCCGCTACGGCGGCACCTCACCTCGCGACCGCGTCCTGTCCGAGGTCACCCGTGTCTACGCCGAGGCGGGCGGGGCGGCCCCCGCCGACGAACCGCCCGACCACCTGAGGGCCGTCCTGGAGTTCGCCGCCCGCGCCGACGCCCGTGCGGGCGAGGCGCTGCTCCTGAGCCTGCGCCCCGGGCTGGACCTGCTGGGCGAGGCCCTGCACGACCACGGAACCCCGTACGCGCGGGTCGTGGACGCGGTCCGGGCGACCCTGCCCGAACGCCCGGACGGGGAACGGCCGGCGCGCCGGTTCGCCGTCCTCCACCCGTCCGTACCGGGTCCGCCCGCCGGAGCCGCGAGCCCGGACGGGACACGGGTCCCGCCGCCGCGGAGCGGTACGGACACCAGTGCCCGGACGGACACCGGTGCCTCGGGCCGGCCCGGGGACGAACCGTAGGGGACGCGGTCCGACCGCACCGCTGCCACCAGTACACACGACAAGGAGCCGTCACCATGGAGCTGTTCCCGGACCTCCCCCTCCACGCCTGGCATGACACCAAACAGACCCTGCACCGCTTCGAGCAGATCGTCGGCAAGGTGCGCCTGCACCACAGCCCGCGCCGCAACCACTGGTGGAACGTGCCCTTCCACCTCACCGGCAGCGGGATCACCTCCCGCCCCATGGGGCTGAGCGACGGCAACCCGGTCTTCACCGTGGACTTCGACTTCGTCCGCCACCAGTTGGTCGTCTCGTCCCTGGACGGCGGCACGGTCTCCTTCCCGCTCCAGGGCAACAGCGTGGCCTCGTTCTACCTGCGGTTCCAGTCCGCGCTGGACAGCCTGGGCGTGAACGGCTCCATCCCGACGGCGCACCCGTTCGACCTGCCCGACGCCGACCGCCCGTTCGCGCAGGACCGCGAGCACGCCACCTACGTCCCCGAGCAGGTCACCCGCTACTGGCAGGTGCTCAGCCAGGTCAACATGGTGCTGGAGGAGTTCGCCGGCGGTTTCTCCGGCAAGACCAGTCCCGTGCACCACTTCTGGCACACCTTCGACATCGCGGTCACCCGCTTCTCCGCGCACACGGTCGCGCAGCCGAGGGAGGCGGGAGAGGTGGTGCGCGAGGCGTACTCGCGCGAGGTCGTCAGCTTCGGGTTCTGGTTCGGCGACGACAACGTCCCCGAACCCTGCTTCTACTCCTACACCGCGCCCGAGCCGGAGGGGCTCACCGAACAGCCGCTCAGCCCGGCCGCGGCCGAGTGGGTCCCCAGCGGCAACGGGCACCTGGCCCTGCTGCGCTACGCCGACGCACGCCGGGCGGCCGACCCGCAGGCGACCGTCCTGGAGTTCATGGAGAGCGCCTACCGGGCGGGCGCGGGGCTGGCCGGGTGGGACGTCGAGGCCCTGGCCTGCCCGGGCGGGGCCACCGACCCCTACCGCGGCGGACGGTGACCCCCGAACGGAGGGCGCGGGACCCGTGCTCCGGACGGGCTCCCGTCCCCCTCACCTGGGCCGACGCCTCCGGGGGGTGTGTGTGACGTGTATGTGTGGGAACGTGGGCACTGGGCTCACGCGCACACCCGTGCGCGGACGCAGGGAGCAGGGGAGTGCCATGGACCTCACGGTTGTCGATGTTCCGGAGCGGTCGCGCTACGAGGTGAGCGCCGACGGGACGGTGGTGGGGTTCTGCGCCTACCACCTGATCGACGAGGGCGTGTACGCCCTGCCGCACGTGGAGGTCGACTCGGCCTTCGAGGGGCGGGGCGTGGCCAGCCACCTCATGCGCGAGTCCCTGGACCACATCCGGGAACGCGGACTCAAGGTGGTACCGATCTGCCCGTTCGCGCAGGCCTACATCAAGAGGAACCCGTCCTACGCGGATCTGGTCCACGAGGGCTGATCCGAGGGGCCGTCCGCGGGAGTCCGCGGCCGATCCCGAGGTGGGGTGCAGTAACGGGAACATCACCATCCGACCACAGCACGTCCCGGGTGGTGACTTCTCGCACTTCACGGGTATGTGAGGGCGGTTGTCCTTCTTTGGAGCAAGGAGTTCCGTTCCCGTGTTAATCGCAGACGCAACGCCCGGCATCGGTGTACGCATCACCGAGGCCATCGGCACGTTCAACAACGACTTCTTCTGGTCCTGGGTACTGATCCCGCTGCTGGTGGTGGTCAGCCTCTACGCCACGATCAGGACGGGAGTCGTCCAGATCCGCCTGTTCCCGGAGATGTTCCGGGTACTGCGCAGCCGGCCCGAGATCGCACCGGACGGCAAGAGGGCCGTCTCGTCGCTCCAGGCGTTCATGATCTCGGCCGCCGCCCGCATCGGTACCGGCAACATCGTCGGCGTGGCGGTCGCCATCTCCCTCGGCGGCCCGGGCGCCGTCTTCTGGATGTGGCTGATGGCGACCGTCGTCGCCGGAACCAGCTTCATCGAGTCCACCCTGGCCCAGCTCTACAAGGTCCGGGACTCCACGGGTTACCGGGGCGGTCCCGCCTACTACATGGAGCGCGGCCTCGGCCAGCGCTGGATGGGCGTGCTGTTCGCCGTCGTCCTCATCATCACCTTCCCGATGGTCTTCAACGCGGTGCAGAGCAACACCATCGCCGGTGCCGTGGCCAACTCCTCCGCGAGCCTGGGCGGGGGCTCGGGCGTGTGGCTGTCGGCCATCGTCGGGGCCGTGGTCGTCGTGCTCACCGCGCTGGTGATCTTCGGCGGCGTCCGCCGGATCGCGCACACGGCCCAGGCCCTGATCCCGGCCTTCGCCGCGATCTACCTGGTCCTGGGCGTGGTCATCCTGGCGATGAACTTCGAGCGGATCCCGACGATGTTCGCGCTGATCTTCGAGCACGCCTTCGGCATCCGTGAGTTCGCCGCCGCCGGTCTGGCCACGGTGATCATCCAGGGTGTGCGCCGGGGGATGTTCTCCAACGAGGCCGGGCTCGGCTCGGCCCCGATCGCCGCGGCCAGCGCCTCGGTCACCCACCCCGCCAAGCAGGGCCTGGTGCAGAGCCTGGGCGTCTACTTCGACACCCTCGTGGTCTGCTCCATCACGGCCTTCATCATCCTCATCGGCTACGAGAGGGACACCGACGTACAGCTTGAGGGCGACCTCACCCAGATCGCGGTGACCTCCCACCTGGGCCCGTGGGCGCTGCACCTCATGACGCTGATCATCGTCATCGTCGCGTTCACGTCGGTGCTGGGCAACTACTACTACGGCGAGTCGAACCTGGAGTACCTGACCAACAGCCACGGCGTCCTCGTCGGCTACAAGGTGGTCTTCCTCGCCGCCAGCTTCCTGGGCGCCCTGGGCTCGATCGACCTGGTCTGGACGCTGGCCGACACGACCATGGGCATGATGGCGCTGGTCAACCTCATCGCCATCACGCCTTTGGCGGCGACGGCGGCACGCCTGCTCAAGGACTACACCGACCAGCGGCGCCAGGGCATCGACCCCGTGTTCACGCGGGACCGGCTGAGCGGCCTGCGGGGCGTGGAGTGCTGGGAGCCCGGAAAGGCGGAGTCCGCCGAGGAGGCGGGCCGGGTCTCGTCCTGACCCGACCCGGACCGACCGGCTGAACGGGGCGGAGGGCCGTGCGCCCTCCGCCCCGCGAGCTTCCCAACACCGGCTTTCAGTGACGAAACCCGCCAAGCAAGGCGCTTTCGTGCATCTGTGTTCTTTCGGTCACGACGAATAATCGCTAGTGTGCTGGGTCACAGTTGTGGCGGCCCGTGTGTCTCGTCGAGGGAGTCCGATGTCCATCGTCTCAATCGAGCCCGCCACCGCCGAGCGGTGGGAAGACCTGGAGAACCTGTTCGGACCGACCGGAGCGTACGGGCACTGCTGGTGCACGTTCTTCCGCAGGCGCGCCAAGGACCACACGGCGAGCACCTCCTGTGAGCGCTCGACGCGCGGAGTGGACAACAAGGAGGAGTTGCGCCGCCTGACCCTGGAGGGCCGGATACCCGGCCTGCTCGCCTATGACGATGACGGCCCGTGCGGCTGGGTCTCCGTGGCCCCGCGCGAGGACTTCATCCGCCTGTCGCGGTCGCGTTCCCTGCGTCCGGCCGACCCCCACGAGCCGGGTGTGTGGGCGCTGGTCTGTTTCTGGCTCCCGCCCCGGCGGCGCAGGCACGGCCTGGGCAGCCGCCTGCTGGACGGGGCGATCGAGTACGCCCGCAGCAACGGGGCCCGCGTCCTGGAGGCCTACCCGGTGGACACGGCCGGGGGCCGGGCGCCCAGTGCGGAGGTCTACACGGGCACCGTGGAGATGTTCCAGCGGGCCGGCTTCACGCTCAACGGGCACCACCTGAGCGAGCGCGTGGTCGCCCGCCTGGAGCTGAAGGCCGAGTAGCCGGCCGGCTCCGAGCCCCGGCGCCTCCTCCGAACCCCCGACCTCCCCGACCCCCGCCTCTTCGAACCCCCCAACCCCCCGAGCCCCACCTCTCCGAACCCCCCGTCCCCCCGTGGCTCCCCTCCTCCGGATCCGGAAGGCGGGTCTTTCGCCCTTCGTGGAACGGGGGGAGGGTACCCGGAGCCGGGGCGGACCGCCTCCGAGGTCCTCGCACGACGTGCGGGGGCCTTCGTCGTGTCCGGAGCGGCCGCTTTCGCCTGGGTACCCCCACCGGGTACCGTGCCGAGCGGGGGATCCGGCCTCCGCGCCAGGCGGCGGAGGCCGTCTCCCTGGGGTTTCTCCCGGGCGTGCGGGGCGCGGACCCCGGGGCGGCACTTGACAGATGCATACCCCTTGGGGGTATGTTGGGGGTCATCGGAGGCCGGTCTCAGGACGACCGACACACCACACATGTCCCAGGAGGCGAAATGGCTGCCACCACGACCGCTGTTTACACCGTTGACGGCATGAGCTGCGGGCACTGCGTCAACTCTGTCACCGAGGAGGTCAGCGAGGTCGCGGGAGTCACCGACGTCAAGGTCGACCTCGACAGCAAGAAGGTGACCGTCACCAGCGACGGCCCGGTCGACGACGGGTCGGTCCGCGCCGCCATCGACGAGGCCGGATACGAGGTCCGTGACTGACACGGACCCGGCCGCGGGGTCCGCGCAGCGGGCCCCGCGCACACGTCCGCCGCGGCGTCCGGGGCGGACCGTTCCCGGGCGTCGCGGCGGGACACCGCGCGAGGCGCCGACGGACACCAGGATTTTCCGGACCTCCGGGAGGGGTCAATGAGTACCAGCAGAGCCACGGCGGAACCGACCGGCACCGAACCGGTCGAGCTGGCCATCGGCGGGATGACCTGCGCCGCCTGCGCCAACCGGGTCGAGAAGCGGCTCAACAAGCTCGACGGCGTCAGCGCCACCGTCAACTTCGCCACGGAGAAGGCCCGTGTCTCCTTCGAGGGGACGCCCACACCGGTGGACGACCTGGTCGCCCAGGTCGAGAAGGCGGGCTACACCGCCACCGTCCCCCGGACCGAGGCCGAGACGGCCGAGACCGCCGTCGATCCGAACGATCCCGTGCGGGCGCTGTGGAACCGCGCCGTGGTCTCCCTCGTGCTCTCGGTGCCCGTCATCGCCATGGCCATGGTCCCCGCGCTGCAGTTCACCTACTGGCAGTGGGCCTCCCTGACCCTGGCGGCACCCGTCGTCGTCTGGGGCGCCCTGCCCTTCCACGTGGCCGCGTGGAAGAACCTCAGGCTCGGCACGGCCACCATGGACACGCTGGTCTCCCTCGGGGTCTCGGCCGCCTTCCTGTGGTCGCTGTACGCCCTCTTCCTCGGCACCGCCGGGACACCGGGCATGACGCACGCGTTCGAGCTGACCATCGCCCGCACCGACGGGGCGGGCAACATCTACCTGGAGGTCGCCGCGGGCGTCACCTCCTTCATCCTCCTCGGCAAGTACTTCGAGGCTCGCTCCAAGCGCCGTGCCGGAGACGCCCTGCGCGCCCTGCTCGAACTCGGCGCCAAGGAGGTCACCGTCCTGCGCGGTGAGGGCCCCTCGCCCCGCGAGGTGCTCGTACCCGTGGACCGGCTCGCCGTCGGCGACCGCTTCCTCGTCCGGCCCGGCGAGCGGATCGCCACCGACGGCACCGTGGAGGAGGGCACCTCCGCCGTCGACATGAGCATGCTCACCGGTGAGTCCGTCCCCGAGGAGGTCTCGCCCGGCAGCTCCGTCGTCGGCGCCACGGTCAACGCGGGCGGACGCCTGGTGGTACGCGCCACCAGGGTCGGCTCCGACACCCAGCTCGCCCAGATGGCGCGTCTGGTGGAGGAGGCCCAGAGCGGCAAGGCCGAGGTCCAGCGCCTGGCCGACCGGGTGTCCGGGGTGTTCGTCCCGATCGCCATCCTGATCGCGCTCGGCACGCTCGGCGCCTGGCTCCTCGCCGGCCAGTCCGCCACGGCGGCCTTCACCGCCGCCGTCGCGGTGCTCATCATCGCCTGCCCGTGCGCCCTCGGCCTGGCCACGCCCATGGCCCTGATGGTGGGCACCGGTCGCGGCGCCCAGCTCGGCATCCTCATCAAGGGCCCCGAGGTCCTGGAGAACACCCGCCGCGTGGACACCGTCGTGCTGGACAAGACCGGCACCGTCACCACCGGCCGGATGGCGCTGACCGGTGTCACCGTCGCCGACGGCGAGGACGAGCGGGAGGTCCTGCGACTGGCGGGGGCGCTGGAGAACGCCTCCGAGCACCCCGTCGCCCGGGCGGTCGCCTCCGGCGCCGCCGACCGGGTGGGCACCCTGCCCGCACCCGAGGGCTTCGCCAACGTGGAGGGCCTCGGCGTCCGGGGGACCGTCGACGGCCGCGCCGTCCTGGTCGGCCGGGTCACGCTGCTGGAGGAGCACGGGACCTCCCTGCCCGAGCAGTTGGCCACCGCCCTCAGGGACGCCGAGTCCGAGGGCCGCACCGCCGTCGCGGTCGGCTGGGAGGGCCGTGCCCGGGGCGTGCTGGTGGTGGCCGACACCGTCAAGCCCACCAGCGCCGAGGCGGTCCGCCGGTTCCGCGAGCTCGACCTCACCCCGATCCTGCTCACCGGCGACAACGAGGCCGTGGCGCGCTCGGTGGCCGCGGAGGTCGGTATCGACGAGGTGATCGCCGAGGTCCTGCCCAAGGACAAGGTCGACGTCGTCAGGCGGCTGCAGGCCGAGGGCCGTACCGTGGCGATGGTCGGCGACGGTGTCAACGACGCGGCGGCCCTGGCCCAGGCCGACCTGGGGCTTTCCATGGGTACGGGAACCGACGTGGCCATCGAGGCCAGCGACCTGACCCTGGTGCGCGGCGACCTGCGGACGGCGGCCGACGCGGTCCGGCTCTCGCGCCGCACGCTCGGCACGATCAGGGGGAACCTGTTCTGGGCCTTCGCCTACAACGCGGCGGCCCTGCCGCTGGCGGCGGCGGGCCTGCTCAACCCGATGCTCGCGGGTGCGGCGATGGCCTTCTCCAGCGTGTTCGTGGTGAGCAACAGCCAGCGGCTGCGCCGGTTCCGCCCGCTGGCGACGGACGGTGCGGACCGCACCCCCTGAGCACCCGCCCGGCGTCCTCCCTCGGTGCCGCCCCCGCCTCCGGTCCCGGAGGCGGGGGCTTCGCCGTTCCCCTCCGCCGTCGCCCCTTCACCCGGGGGCCGCGAAATTCTGCGGCGAAATGGCAGATAAGGGCGATTGCTCCCTCAATGGGGGTGAGAACGGGTCTCGCGCCCCGCCGGGGCGGGCCGCTAGGGTTGCGCGAGGCCGTACAGCCCGGGCACACGCTCGCGGACCGTGCGGCCGGGCCCTGCCCGAAAACCCGTGAACCAGCCCCGTGCCCCCGAGGCTGAGCCCCTGGAAGTGTTCTCCGTCGGCCTTTCCGGTGGACGCGTACGCCGGAGACGACGCGAAGGACACGACCCGCCCCCTGACGTGAAGGACGGATCCCAGCCCGCATCCGACCGCTCCAGCCGAGGTTCCCCGTGTCTTCTGGATGCCCCCGTGCCGCGCTGTACCAGGACGAGCCGCACCCCGACCCCTACGCCGTATACGCCAGGATGCGCGCCGACCACGGCCCGGTGGTCCCGGTCGAACTCGAACCGGGGGTGCACGGATGGCTGGTCACGGACTACGCCACACTCATCTCCTGGTCCCGGGACACCACCACCTTCAGCCACGACGCCAGGCTGTGGCGGGACTTCACCGAGGGGCGGGTCAACCCGGACTCCCCGCTGCTGCCGATGATGGCCCCGCGCGCGAACGCCCTGTTCGTCGAGGGCACCGAGCACCAGCGCTACCGGCGGGCGATCACCGACGGCATCGGCGCCATCGACACCGAGCACCTGGGCAGGATCACCAGCCGGTACGCCGAACGGCTCATCGACGAGTTCTGCGAACGCGGACGGGCCGACGCCCTCAACGAGTACGCGCGCATGCTGCCGCTGCTGGTGATGAACGACCTCTTCGGCTTCGACGAGGACCAGGGCCTGCGCTTCGTCGCCGCCATGCGCAACCTGTGGCAGGGCGTGGACGCGGAGAGGTCCAACGCCGAGGCCGAGCGGGCCCTGTCCGAGGTGGTGTCGGCCAAGCACCGCGAGCCCGGCGACGACCTCACCACCCGGCTGATCCAGCACCGCGCCGCCCTCAGCGACGAGGAGGTGATCATGCAGCTCCTCCTCGTCATCGCCGCCGCCAACGAGCCGACCGCGAACCTGATCGCCGCGTCCCTGAGGGCCGCCCTGGACGACCCCGCCCTGACCGGTTACGGCTCGGCCTCCCTCTCCGACACCGCCCTCGGCGACCTCCTGGACCGGGTCCTGTGGCAGGACCCGCCGATCACCAACTACCCGGCCGTCTACCCGCGGGTGGACGTGCCCCTCGGCGACGGCCGGGTGATCGGGGCCGGCACCCCCGTGCTGCTGGGCTTCGCCGCGTCGAATCACTTCTTCCTGCGGGAGAACGCCGAGCAGATGGAGGAGAGCACCAACCGGGCGCACGTGGCCTGGGGCGCGGGCCCCCACCGCTGCCCCGCGCGCGACGAGGCCACCACCATCGCCATCATCGCGGTGCGCGTGCTCCTCGCCCGCCTTCCCGGGCTCCGTATGGCCGTTCCGCCGGAACAGCTGCGCTGGCGGCTGTCGACCCTGTCCTGGACCCCCGTCCAGCTCCCCGTCGAGTTCGCCCCGCAGGTTCCCCCGCCCTCTGACCCCGAGGAAGGAACATCTTGGAGCCCGTCCGCATCGCACCCGGAAACCTCCGAGCCCAAGCAGCCCACCTCCGTGAGCTCGGGCCTGTCGTCCCTGTCGAACTTCCTGGTGAGGTTGCTGCGTGGGTCGTGACCACGCACGCGGCGGTCACCGAGGCCCTGGCCGACCAGCGCGTGCAGAAGGACAAGAAGCACTGGCGGGCGTTCAACGCCGGTGAGATCCCGCCGGACTGGCCGCTGATCTCCTGGATCATCGCCGAGAACATGCTGACCAGCGACGGTGAGGAGCACACGCGCCTGCGCAAGCTCGTCTCCAAGGCGTTCACCCCGCGCCGGATCGAGCACATGCGCGAGGGGGTCGTCGCCATCGTCGAGGGGCTGCTGGACCGGGTGGAGGCCGAGGCCGCCGCGAGCGCGGACGGTGTGGTCGACCTCAAGGCGCTGCTGGCCCAGCCGCTGCCGATGACGGTGATCAGCGACCTGTTCGGACTGGACGAGGAGGCGCGGCCGAAGCTGCACCGGCTGGTCGGGGTCTTCTTCGACCAGAGCGTCACGCCCGAGGACGCGATGACCACCTTCATGGAGATGTGGGGCCTGCTCACCGAGCTGGTCGGGGCCAAGCGCGCCGAACCGGGCGACGACCTGACCTCCGCACTCATCGCCGCCCGCGACGAGGACGACAGGCTCAGCGAGGACGAGCTGATCTGGAGCCTGGTACTCATCATCAGCGCGGGCTACGAGACCACGATGAACCTCATCGCCAACGCGGTGCGGGCGCTGGTCGGCCACCGCGACCAGCTCGACATGGTCCTGCGGGGCGAGGTCGAGTGGTCCAGGGCCGTGGAGGAGGTACTGCGCTGGGACGGGCCGGGCGAGTTCGTACCGATGCGCTACACGACCGAGGACGTCGAGCTGGCCGGGGTCGCGGTCCCGGCGGGTGAGCCGCTGCTGATGGGCTACGGCTCGGCCGGGCGGGACGAGGAGCGCTACGGGCCGACGGCGCACCTGTTCGACGTCACCCGCGAGGACACCTCGCACCTGACCTTCTCCCACGGGCGGCACTACTGCCTGGGAGCCAGCCTGGCCCGTATGGAGGTCCTCGAAGCGCTGCCGCGCCTGTTCGGGCGCTTCCCCGGGCTCGACGTCGCGGTGGCGGACGAGGAGCTGGTCCCGCTCCCGTCGATCATCGGCTCGGGCGTGGAGGCCCTTCCCGTGCGCCTGCGGTGATCCCCGGGATGATCCGCCCTCCGGGACCGGACACGCCCGATCCCGATCCCGCCGGAACGGCGTCCTGCGACGTTTCCGGCGGGATATCTGCATTTCAGGGGGTTGTGGGCGGATCCGAAGTACCGGGGAAACACACATACCACCGTGGCGGACAGCGCCACCAGTGGTCGCGGACTTCTAGACTCTCTAGGGCGTGTGTGGTGGGTGCCGCCCTTCGCGTAGCAGGGCGGGTACTCGCGATACACGCCTCCACGGCCATGGGTCCGCCCGGCGGGCCCGTGCCCCCTTCCGCCCGTACACACCCTCCCGCCCCAGGGCAGTGCCCCCGTAGCCTCCACACCGCACTTTCCCCGCAGAGGAACCGCGCCTTCATGAACAGCTCGGAAGCCGATCCCGGTCGTCTCCTGGTCAACCGGTACCGCCTGGACGAGGTCATCGGTGCCGGTGGCATGGGCCGGGTGTGGCAGGGCACCGACACCCTCCTGGACCGGCCGGTCGCGGTCAAGGAGCTGACCACACCGCCGAACCTGCCCGCGCACGAGGTCGAGGTGCTGCGCACCCGCATGCTGCGCGAGGCGCGCAGCGCGGCGCAGCTCAGCCACCCCGCCATCATCACCGTGTTCGACGTGGCCGAGGAGGACGGCCGCCCGTGGATCGTCATGGAGCTCGTCCGCGGCCCCTCCCTGGGCGACCTCATCCGCGACGACGGGGCGCTGCCGGTCCGGCGGGCCGCCGACATCGGCGAGCAGATGGCCGCGGGCCTGGCCGAGGCGCACGCCCGCGGCATCGTGCACCGCGACATCAAACCGGGCAACGTGCTCATCGCCGGGAACGACCGGGCCGTCCTCACCGACTTCGGCATCGCCCACCTGGACGGCGCCACCCACCTGACCAGCACCGGCCTGCTGATCGGATCCCCGAGCTACCTGGCCCCGGAGGTCGCGCACGGGAACGCGGCCACCCCGGCCTCGGACATGTGGGCCCTGGGCGTCACCCTCTACCAGGCGGTGGAGGGCACGCTGCCGTTCGACCGGCCGACCCCGATGGCGACGCTGACCGCGATCGTCACCCAGGACCTGCCGGAGGCGCCCAACGCCGGTCCGCTGCGCCCGGTCCTGGAGGCCCTGTGCGAGAAGCGCCCGCAGGACCGGCCGTCGGTCGGCGAGGTGCGCTCCCTCCTACGCGAGGCTCGGGACGGCACCGGGAGTCCCCCGGCGGCCGCCCCGGCCCCGGCCGTCACCGCGTCGGCGGAGGAGCCGGAGGGCTCGGGGGAACCGGAGGAGACCGGTGGAACCGGCCCGGCCACGCGCACCGGAGCGGCCGCGTCGGAACCCGGCCCCGGACGGGCCGGATCCGGCCCGCCGCCCGCCGTCTCCCACCGCGAGGGGGGCGCCGCGTCCCGCGTGAGGACGCTGCTGGTCGTCGCGGCCGTGGTCGTACTGCTGGTCGTGGGCGCCACCACCAGCGTCCTGGTGAGCATGAACCGCCCCGGAGGCTCCGGGGCCGGGCTGGTCGACGGCTCCGGTCAGCAGGCCGCCGTCGACCCCGGTCCCACCGGCGGGGAGGAGTCCGGTACGCCGGAGGAGGCGTCCGATCCCGCGGAACCGTCCGAGGAGCCCTCCGCCGAGCCGTCCGAGGAGGACGACGAGGAAGACGGCAGGTGGGACTTCCTGACCCGCCACGAGGACCCCAGCGGGTTCTCCGTGGACGTCCCGAAGGACTGGGAGGTCGAGCGGCGGGACCACATGGTCTACTTCCACAACCCCGACGGCGGATACCTGCTGGTCGACCAGACCGACGACCCGGGTGCCGACGCCGGGGACGACTGGCGTGCCCTGGAGCCCTCCGCCCGGGGCAACTTCGGCGGCTACGAGCTCATCGGCATCGAGGACGTGGAGGCCGACTGGGCGGAGGACTACGTCAGCGCCGCCGACTGGGAGTTCACCTTCGAAAGCGGCGGCATGCACGCCGTGAACCGGGGCTTCCACACCGAGGACAAGGGCTACGCCCTGTTCCTGGTGGCCGACAACGGTGACCCCGAGGCCAACCGGGCGCTGCTGGACCGGATGTCCCGGAGCTTCGAACCCGCCGGCTGAGGCGGCGGAGCACGGCGGCCGACCGGTTCAGAATATCGAGCAGCTGGTGACGTCGGTGAAGGCCTCCAGGGCCAGCGCCGCCGTCACCGAGTTGCCCTTGGCGTCCAGCCCCGGGCCCCACGCCGCCACCGAGCAGCGCCCGGGCACGACCGCGAGGATGCCGCCGCCCACCCCGCTCTTGCAGGGGAGCCCGACACGGTAGGCGAACTCGCCCGCGGCGTCGTAGGTGCCACAGGTGAGCATCACCGCCATGATGCGGCGCGCGTCGGGCCTGCTGAGCAGCTGGGAGCCGTCCGCGCGCCTGCCGTGCCGTGCCAGCAGCAGCCCCACCCTGGCCAGCTCCTCGCAACTGATGGTGATCGAGCACTGCCGGAAGTAGTGCTCCAGTACCTCCGCCACCGGGTTGTGGATCGTGCCGAAGTCCGCCATGAGGTGGGCGAGCGCCCGGTTGCGCTCCCCGTGCTCGCTCTCCGAGCGGGCGACCGCCTCGTCCGAGCCCAGGTCCGGGGCCCCGGCCTCCGCGCACAGCAGCTCCCGCAGCGCGTTGGAGGCGCCCCCCGTGTCGGTCAGCAACTGGTCGGTGACGACGAGCGCGCCCGGGTTGACCATCGGGTTGCGCGGGACGCCCCCCTCGAACTCCAACTGGTACAGGGAGTTGAAGGGCGCGCCCGACGGCTCGCGGTGGACCCGCCCCCACACGCCGCCGCCGGACCCGCTCATCACCAGGGCCAGGGCGAACACCTTGGTGATGCTCTGCATGGAAAAGCGTGTGCCGGCGTCGCCGGCGACGTACAGGCCGCCGTCCACCGTGGCGACCGCGATCCCGAACTGCGCCGGGTCCACCCTGGCCAGTTCGGGGATGTAGTCGGCGACCTTCCCCTCGCCGACGCGCGGCCGCACTCTGTCCATGACGGCTTCGAGCACACCGGCGTAGTCGTCACCGTCGCACGTCTGGGTCACCGCGTCCTCCCGTGCCGAGTTCCGACGCCCTCCCGACCAGGGCCTGACCCCTCCCGACTACCCAGAACACCGCCGTGCACGGGTACCGCATCCGAGCGGTACGCGGCCGCGTACCGGCCGCGCGGTTGTGTCAGCCGCCCTCGTCCAGGAGCTGGGCGTCGTGCACCAGCAGCGCCACCTGCACCCGGTTGTTGAGCCCGAGTTTGGTGAGGATGTTGGACACGTGCGTCTTGACCGTCGGCACGCTCAGGAACAGGGCCGAGGCGATGTCGGCGTTGGACCGTCCCTCGCCGACAGCCACGGCCACCTCCAGCTCCCGGCCGTTGAGAGCCGCCAGCCGCCGGCGCGCACGGTCGGCCCGCTCGCCGTGGCCGTTGGCGCCGACCCGGTCGATCAGCCGCCGCGTCACCGCCGGGGACAGCACCGACATCCCCCGGGACACCTGGCGCACCGACTCCACGATCTCCGCCGGGGGAGTGTCCTTGAGCAGGAACCCGGCCGCGCCCGCGCGCAGGGCGCGCAGTACGTGCTCGTCCGCGTCGAAGGTGGTCAGCACCAGCACCTCCGGCGGGCTCTCCAGGGCGCGCAGGTGCTCGGTGGCGGTCAGCCCGTCCACCGTGGGCATGCGGATGTCCATCAGGACCACGTCGGGGGAGTGCCGCCGCACCAGGTCGAGCACCGCGCCGCCGTCCTCGGCCTCGGCCAGCACCCTGATGTCGGGCGCTCCGCCCATCATCATCACCAGGCCGACCCGCACCAGCGCGTCGTCGTCGACGATCACGACCCCGATCCGACCGCGCTCCGTCTCGCTCATACCGGCCACGGTAGCCATGCCGACAACCGCCAGCCACCACCGGCGTCCGGTCCGTGCTCCAGGTGCCCGGAGGCCAGGGACACCCGCTCGGCGAGGCCGGCGAGGCCCTGGCCGCGTCCGTCCCCTCCCGTGGCGTCGGGCTCGGGGCCGGGGGAGGGGCCGTTGCGCACCTCCACCAGCAGCCCGTCGCCGGGTGCTCCCCTGACCAGCACGCGCGTGTCCGCGCCCGGGGCGTGCTTGCGCACGTTCGTCAGCCCCTCCTGGACGATCCGGTAGGCGGCGCGTCCGGTGCGCTCCGGCACCGCGCCGCTGTACCCCTCCACGAACTCCACCCGTGCCCCGGCCTCGTCGGCCTCCTCCACCAGCTGCTGGAGGTCGGCCATGGTCGGCTGCGGCAGCTCGCCGACCGGGGCGCGCAGCACCCCGATCACCTCGCGCAGGTCCTGGAGGGCCTGGTGGGCGCTCTCCCGGATCACCTTCGCGGAGCGGGCCACCTCCTCGGCGGAGGCGTCCGGACGGTACTCCAGGGCGCCGGCGTGCACGCTGAGCAGGGAAAGCCGGTGCCCGAGCACGTCGTGGATCTCGCGGGCCATGGCCTCGCGGACCTGGTGCTGGGCGTGCTCGGCGCGCAACCGCGCCTCGGTCTCGGCGTGCACGGCGCGGTCGCGCAGCGACTCCACCAGCTCGCGCCGGTGGTGGACGGTGAGCCCCCACCCCGTCACGGCGCCCTGGAGGGCCGCGCCCAGGAGGAAGAGCACGAGGAAGGGGGCGTGCGGGTCGGACCACAGCGCGGAGTTCACGAACGCGGCGCCCACGCTCAGCCCGTACACGGCCAGGCTCGTGCGGGGCGGCCGGTGCACGGCCAGGGAGAACAGGGCGATGAGCATGGCGCCCGAGACCATGCCGGAGACGGCGGAGAACAGGACGAGCGCGACGGCGATCTGGACCGGCCAGCAGCGGCGCCACCACAGGGACAGGCAGGCCAGGAGGGTGAGGAGCGCGTCGACGCCCCTGAGCCACACGGGCAGGACGGGCTCGGTGGGGAACTCGGGGAACTCGGCGGCGCCCATCAGTGCGAAGAGGACCGCGAGGAGGAAGGCGGAGGAGTCCACGATCCAGTCGCGCGCGCCGCGCCGCCGCGGAACGGCCATAGCGTTCATCGCCGGGCATTCTACGTCCGGCCCCGGACGGGGAGGAGGAGCGGGGCCGACGCGGACCGGTCCGGGATCACGGTGGGCCGGGCGATTCGTGTCAGGTCGGGTACCGCGTGTCGGTACCTTGTAACCGATGAGCACTCTGGTCACCGGAGCCACCGGCATGGTGGGCCGCCGCATCCTCACCCAGCTGAGGAGCCGCGGCCTGTCCGCGACGGGCGCGTCCCGCACCTCACAGACACGTCTGGACTGGACCGACACCTCCAACTGGGACGAGCTCCTCGACGGCGTGAAGAGCGTCTTCGTGGTGACGCCGGTCGGGAGCGCCCTGGGCAACCGGGTCGCCGGGTTCCTGGAGAAGGCGGCGGGGGCCGGGGTCGGCAACGCCGTGGTCATGACGGCCATGGGCACCGAGTACGCGCCGTCGGACTCCGACCAGCGCGCGGCCGAGCTGCGGGCCAAGGACCTGTTCGGCCGCTGGACCGTGCTGCGGTCCAACTGGCTCTTCCAGGACTTCACCGAGGGGACGTTCGCCAGCATGGCGCGCGCACGCAACGGACGCCTCGAACTGCCGGTCAAGAAGAGGACGGCGATCAGCTTCGTGGACGCCCGCGACGTCGCCGACGTAGCCGTCTCCGCGCTGCTGGACGACCACAGCGGCAGGGAGTACACGCTCACGGGCCCGCAGGCGCACACCTTCCGCGAGGTGGTCAAGCAGACCAGGGGCACCGAGAGCCCGGTGTGGCGGTTCAAGGCCGTCGACGAGGCGGGCTTCTACTTCCGCGCCACCGACCGGGGATGGGGCGAGCGGTACGTGGACACGCTCAACGAGCGCTTCGCCGCCGCCGTCGCCGGACGCGCCGCCGAGGTCACCGAGGACGTGCGCGCCGCCCTGAGGCGCGATCCCATCCCGCTGGCCCGCTTCGTCCGCGAAGCCGTGCTCTGACCCGGAGCGCCGCGCGCCCGCCCCGCGAGGGGACGGGCGCTCCGCACCGCGGACCGGCCTACTTCAGGAGCTGGCGGGCCATCACCATGCGCTGGATCTGGTTGGTGCCCTCGTAGATCTGCGTGATCTTCGCGTCGCGCATCATGCGCTCCAGCGGGAAGTCCTTCACGTAGCCCGCGCCGCCCAGCAGCTGCACGGCGTCGGTGGTGATCTCCATGGCGGCGTCGGAGGCGTAGCACTTGGCGGCCGCGCCGTAGAACGGCAGGTCCTCGTCGCCCCGCTCGGACTTGGCGGCGGCCACGTAGACCATCTGGCGCGCGGTCTCCAGCTTCATCGCCATGTCGGCGAGCATGAACTGGACGCCCTGGAACTCGGCGATGTGCTTGCCGAACTGCTTGCGCTCCTTGACGTAGGCCACGGCCTGGTCCAGGGCGCCCTGGGCGATGCCGACGGCCTGTGCGCCGATGGTGACGCGTGTGTGGTCCAGGGTGCGCAGGGCGATCTTGAGTCCCTCGCCCGGGGCGCCGACGATGCGGTCGCCGGGAACGCGCACGTTGTCGAAGAACAGCTCGCGGGTGGGGGAGCCCTTGATGCCGAGCTTGCGCTCGGGCTCGCCCAGGGTGAAGCCCTCGTCGTCGGCGTGCAGCACGAACGCCGAGACGTTGCGACCGCGCGCGCCCTCGGGGTCGGTCACGGCCAGCACCGTGTAGTACTTGCTGACCCCGGCGTTGGTGATCCAGGACTTCTGGCCGTTGAGCACCCAGCCGTCGCCGTCGGGAACGGCCTGTGAGCGCATGTTCGCGGTGTCGGAGCCGGCCTCGCGCTCGGACAGGCCGTAGGAGAACATCGCCTCGCCGCCGGCGACCTCGGGCAGGTAGCGGCGCTTGACCTCGTCGGAGGCGCCCAGGATCAGCGGCATGGTGCCGAGCTTGTTGACCGCGGGGATCAGGGAGGAGGAGGCGCACACGCGGGCCACCTCCTCGATGACGATGCAGGTGGCCAGGGCGTCGGCACCCACGCCGTCGTACTCCTCGGCGATGTGCGGGGCGTGGAAGTCCGTGGCGACCAGGGCGTCGAGGGCCTCCTGCGGGAAGGCGCTCTTCTCGTCGACCTCCGCCGCGTGCGGAGCGATCCTGCCCTCGGCGACGGAGCGCACGGCCTCGCGCAGCTCCTCGTGGTCCTCGGTGGTCCTGAACAGGTCGAAGTCGCTCATCTGCTTCCCTCCCCGGGGGAGTCGCCCCTCGGTGTTTGGCACTGCGTGCCTTCTTGTGGCATTCGGTGCCAGAATAGGGGGTAGGGAGGGCGAAGTACACCGGCGGACTCGGATAGCTTCGGGATGTCGGCGTGAGGGGAGCGGACCCATGGAACGGTCGGGAGGCCGGGGCGGCCAGCCGCGGGTGGCCACCCGCGAGGTGGTGCTGGCCGCGGTGCGGCTGTTCACCGAGAGCGGCTTCGACGACACGACGATGGACCAGATCGCCACCGCCACGGGCGTGAGCCGCCGCAGCCTCTTCCGCCGCTTCGGCTCGAAGGAGGACATCCTGTTCGCCGAGCACGACGAGCTGTTCTCCACCGTGGTGCGCTACCTGGAGGCGTCCCCGGACGAGCCGCTGACCTCGGTCTTCGCAGCCGCACGCCTGGTGCTCCAGGGATACCTGCGCGACCCGGAGATCACCGTGCCCCGCTACCGCCTGGTCCGCGCCCACCCCCGGCTGCGCGACCGGGAGGTGGCGATGACCGCCCGCTACCAGGCCGCGTTCAGCAGCTACCTGTCCCGGTGCGGGGACGGCGGGGGCCGTGAGGGCCGTTCCCTGGCAGCGGGTGTGGCGGCCGCCTCGCTCATCTCGGCGCACAACCACGTCCTGCGCGGTTGGCTGCGCCGCCCGGAACAGGACAGCCGAGAGGTGTGGGCGGGCTTCGACGAGGCCATGGACTTCGTCCGCCGGGCCGCCGAACCCATGCTGCACGCCGAGCGGGGGCCCCGGCGCGACCACGTACTGGTCGCGGTCTACCCGGGGGACACCGGCCGGGAGGAGCTGCTCCGCCGCATCGGCGCCGCCGTCCAGGCCTCCGAGGGCTCCTGAGGGCCGGACAGCCCTGGCGCACGCCGGCCCGCACGGTCCTGTGCTGCTTCGCTCGGTCCGGTCGGCGCCGTGACGCGCGTAGGCTGGACGAGGCCGGGAACCGGGCACGACGGGCAGCACAGAGGCGGAGCGGGCAGCGGAAATGAGCGTGGACACGGCGAGCGCCACCAAGCAGGAGTCAGAGGTCGTACGCGAGGCGTCCCGACGGCGGACGTTCGCGGTCATCTCCCACCCCGACGCCGGTAAGTCCACGCTGACCGAGGCGCTGGCGCTGCACGCGGCCGCGATCTCCTCCGCCGGCGCGGTGCACGGCAAGGGCGACCGCCGGGGCGTGACCTCGGACTGGATGGAGATGGAGCAGGACCGCGGGATCTCCATCACCTCCGCCGCGCTGCGCATCGACTACGCCGACCGGGTGCTCAACCTGGTGGACACTCCCGGCCACGCCGACTTCTCCGAGGACACCTACCGGGTGCTGTCCGCGGTGGACTGCGCGATCATGCTGCTGGACTCGGCCAAGGGCCTGGAGCCGCAGACGCTGAAGCTCTTCGACGTGTGCCGCGCGCGGAAGATGCCGGTCATCACCTTCGTCAACAAGTGGGACCGCCCCGGACGCGAGCCGCTGGAGCTGCTGGACGAGATCGAGCAGCGCATCGGGCTGCGCCCCACCCCGCTGAACTGGCCGGTGGGCATCGCCGGGGACTTCCGCGGCCTCATCGACCGCGGCAGCGGCACCTACACCAAGATGACCCGTACCCCGGGCGGAGCGAAGAAGGCGGTCGAGGAGGTCCTGTCCGCGGACGAGGCCGCCAAGGCCGAGGGCTCCGTGTGGGAGGAGGCCGGCGAGGAGATCGAGCTCCTCGAAGCCCTGGGAGCCGACTTCGACCACGACTCCTTCATGGCCGGGGAGTCCTCCCCGGTGCTGTTCGGCGCGGCGCTGCCCAACTTCGGGGTGGGCCAGCTGCTGGAGGCCGTGGTCGGCCTGGCCCCGCCCCCGGCTCCCAAGCCGGACGCGCAGGGCCGGCCGCGGCCGGTGGAGAAGCCCTTCTCCGGCCAGGTGTTCAAGATGCAGGCCAACATGGACAAGAACCACCGGGACCGGATGGCGTTCGTGCGCATCTCCTCGGGCCGCTTCGACCGCGGCATGGTGCTCACCCACGCCGAGACGGGGCGCCCCTTCGCGACCAAGTACACCCAGGCGGTGTTCGGCTCGGACCGGTCCACGATCGAGACCGCCTACCCCGGTGACGTGATCGCGCTGGTCAACGCCCAGGCCCTGGCGGTGGGCGACACGCTCTACGACGGGCCCAAGGTGGTCTTCCCGCCGATCCCCAGCTTCGCCCCCGAGCACTTCGTGGTGGCCCGGGCCGTCGACGCGGGCAAGTACAAGCAGTTCCAGCGCGGGATCGCCCAGCTCGACGCCGAGGGCGTGGTGCAGGTGCTCACCTCGGACGTGCGCGGTGAGCAGGCGCCGGTGCTGGCGGCGGTGGGCCCGTTGCAGTTCGACGTGGTCCGCCACCGCATGGAGCACGAGTTCCGCTCGCCGATCGAGACCTCGCCGCTGGACTACTCCGTGGCCCGGCGCACGGACACCGAGTCGGCTCCCGCGCTGCACGCGCTCTCGGGCGCGGAGGTGCTCAAGCGCCGTAACGACGGTGAGCTGCTGGTGCTGGTGCACAACAAGTGGCGGCTGCGCGTCATCGAGCGCGACCATCCGGAGTTGTTCATGGAACCGCTGCTGGCCGGAGGGGTCGACGAGGGCGTGTGAGGTCCCTCGGAACGCTTCGGCGGGCACCGGTACCGGTGCCCGCCGCCTTTTCGGCTAAGCGCGCCGCCCTGTTTACCTGGGGTGAATGCCGATAACCCGTTGTCGCCCCCGGGTCGCGGATCCGCGTGAATTGGGCGGTGCCGCGGGGCCCGGACGGGTCCCGCGCGGATGGTGTGTGAACTCCCGTGCCCCACGCACAGACCGTGGTCACGACGGGGCCGGCCCGGTGTGCGGGGAGGGGCCTGTGGGGCCCCAGTGCCCCGGGCAGAGGTCAATGTCACCGGCTGTCGGGTACCCCGTGTCGACCCCCGTGATCAGGGCGAAGGTACCCTGGGAGAAGGCCACTAGGGCGCGTTCGGGCACCCGGCCGCACCGGGCTTCGTCCGGCTCTGTCCACTTCTGTGAAGGACGGCCGGAAGGAGCGGGTTCGGGCCGGGTGGTGGGGTGCTCAGGGGACCGGTACAGGAGACGGAGCGGCGGCGGGCGGACCCTCGGTTCCGCTCATGACGTCTCAGGGCGATCACGGAGTAATCGACGTCTGGCAAAGTTTGTAAATCTTCACCTTGCGGTAATTCTGCTCACGCCGGGGTATGTGTTGCATGTCACCTGTCCGTGAATCGGTGAAACTTATATGCTTTTGCTTAACTGTCGTTTAACAAAACAGAACAATAACGAGTGAAGCAGGAACGTGGCGGCGGACCGCCCCGCGTCTGACGCATCTCACGTATCCCCCGCCTGGAAAGGTTGACCTCGGGCATGAGCGAAGACGACAAAGAGCGCACGGTGGAGCTCCACTACGAGGGCGGCGTGCTGAAGCTGCCGGTGTTCACCGGTACCGAGGGTGAACGCACCATCGAGCTGAAGACCCTCCTGGGGTCGACCGGTATGACGACCCTGGACCCGGGGTTCAGCAACACCGCTTCGTGTAGCTCGAAGATCACCTATATCGACGGGGACGCCGGGATCCTGCGCTACCGCGGGTACCCGATCGAGGACCTCGCCGTGGGCGCGACCTTCCTGGAGGTCGCCTACCTGGTGATCTACGGCGAGCTGCCCGGGCCGGACCAGCTCAAGGACTTCTCCGACAAGCTGCGCGAGAACGCCGACATCCCGGCCGACATGGGCACGCTCATCGACGCGATGCCCCGCAACGGCCACCCCATGGCACTGATGGCCAGCGCCGTGAACACCCTCGCCGCCTACTACGACGACAGCGTCGACCCCGGTGACGAGGACCAGGTCGAGCTCGCCACGATCCGGCTGTTGGCCAAGCTGCCGACGATCGCGGCGCGCATCTACCGCAACTCCATCGGCGAGAAGCCGATCAGCCCGGACAGCTCGCTCGACTACGTCGACAACTTCATCCGGATGACCTTCGGCGACACCCACGCCGACAGCGAGCTCGGCGACCTGTTCAACCAGGCCGTCGGCATGCTGCTGGTCCTGCACGCCGACCACGAGCTGAACTGCTCCACCGCCACGGTGCGCGTCGTCGGATCCTCCAAGGCCGACATCTACGCCAGCGTCGCCTCGGGTCTCAACGCGCTCTCCGGCCCCTCCCACGGCGGCGCCAACCAGGCCGTGCTGGAGATGCTGGAGCAGATCCGCGACTCGGGCATCTCCATCGAGGACTTCCTGGAGCGGGTCAAGGCCCGCGAGATGCGCCTCATGGGCTTCGGCCACCGGGTCTACAAGAACTTCGACCCGCGCAGCAAGGAGATCAAGGTTCTGGCCAGCCAGATCCTCGACCGCGACGACAACCCCGACGAGCTGTTCGCGCTCGCCCTCAAGCTCGAGGCCGCGGCGCTCGCCGACCCCTATTTCACCGAGCGCAAGCTCTACCCGAACGTCGACTTCTACACCGGCGTCATCTACCGCACCATGGGCTTCCCGAACAACATGTTCACCGCGTTGTTCGCCATCGGCCGCCTGCCCGGCTGGGTCGCCCACTACCGCGAGCAGCTGCACGACCCGGCCTTCCGGATCGCGCGCCCGCGCCAGCACTACGTCGGCGCCTCCGAGCGCCGGCTCCCCGGCCTGGAGTAACCTCCCGGGAGAACACCGAGAGCGCCCGCCCGCGTCACCGACGGGGCGGGCGCTCTCGTGCCTTTTCCGCCGTTCGCTGTTGCGCGCCGGACGCTGCGGGTAGCACCCGTACCAGGACACCTATGAGCGGTCCCGTCCTTTTCCGCGTTCCGCGGCCAGCCGACCCCGGCCACGACTCCGGGGAAGGGGCGGGGCGCGGTTCCGGACGGAGCCGTGGAGGGAGGCGACGATGGTCCGGTACACGTTGGCCGGCGACCTGCTCGACGAGTTGAGCCGGAACTGGTGGCTGGTGGTCCTCCGGGGGATCGCCGCCGTCCTCTTCGGCGTGGTCGCGCTGATCTGGTCGGAGAAGACCCTGGTGGTCCTGGCGATCGTCTTCGGCGTCTACGCGCTGGCCGACGGCGCCGCCCTGGGGTACGCGGCCTACCGGGCGGCGCCGGGCAACCGCCTCTCCCTGGTCGTGCAGGCGGTCATCAGCGTCGTCGCGGGTCTGGTCGCGCTGGTCTGGCCGCTCCTGGCGGTCGTCGCCCTGGTGTTCGTCATCGGTGCCTGGGCGGTGATCACCGGCGTCGCCGAGATCATCACCGCCATCCGCCTGCGCGCGCACATCAGCTCCGAGTGGCTGCTGATCTTCGTCGGGGCCCTCTCGATCGTCTTCGGCCTGCTGCTGTGGTTCTGGCCCCTGGCGGGCGCGCAGGCCGTCATGTTCGTGATCGCGATGTACGCCATCATCTTCGGCGCGGTGATGGCCGTGGCCGGGTTCCGCCTCCGCGGCGCCGCCAACGCCTTCCTGGGCCCGGAGACGGGGGCCTTCGACGACCTCCGCGGTCCCGACGAGCCGGTCGACGGGGAGACCACCGGAACCCACGGGGACCTCCTCGACGACGGTGTCGGGGAGGACCGGGGCGAGACCTCCGGAGGCGGCCGCCACCGCGCCCGGGACGAGGACGAGGGACACCCCGACCATCCCGGCGAGCCGCGTTAGACGTGTTCCCGGGCGCCGCGCTCCGCCGGCGCCCGCACCACACCCCCGGGACCGGGCCGGCAGGTCCCGGGAAATGCTTTGTGCGCTCCCCGGGGGCACGGCTAGCATCGGCCGCGCACCTCCTCCAGATCTACGGCCGGGTCCTGTTCGGTGGACTCGGTCCTGTGCCACCGCACAGCGAGGGCGCCGACGGGGTTCTGGAGGCCGCGCAGGTGCGTCCGTGAGGTACGAGCGGGCGCACCGTAGGGGCCGAAGGTTCCCGTGCCTGCGGCGTCCGAGCACGGGGCGAAGCGCGGCGGAGCCTCAAGGGAACACGGCCCGGGGGCGGACGTCCCCGACGCCGCGCATCCGCCCCGCCCGGGGCCGGGTGCCTCCCAGCCCTGTCCTTGGACACCGAGTTCTGGAGAAGCAAGCGATGACCCGTCGCGCCCACATCGCCATGATCGGCACCCCCGCCGTGAGCCACACCCTGCCCAGCCTGGAGATCATCCGCGAACTGGTGAGCCGGGGGCACCGCGTCACCTACGCCAACGACCCCGTGCTGGCCGACCTGGTCACCGGTACCGGCGCCGCACTCGTCCCGTACGCCACCACCCTGCCCACCGGGGACGAGGAGTGGCCCGACGACCCCGTCGCGGGGATGGACGTCTTCCTGGACGAGGCGATCACCCAGCTACCCGTCCTGCGGGCCGCCTACGACGCCGACCGCCCGGACCTGTTCCTGTACGACATCGCGGGATACGCCGCCCGGGTGCTCGGCATCGGCTGGGGCGTTCCGTCCGTGCAGCTCTCGCCCACCTACGTGGCCTGGGAGGACTACGGAGACACCGTCATGGAGGAACTGCGCTCCCTGCCCGGGGCGGAGGAGCACTTCGGGAGGATGGCGGCCTGGCTGGCCGGGAACGGTGTCACCGGCCTGGACCACACCTCCTTCGTCGCCCGTCCGGAGCGGTCGCTGGCGGTGATCCCGCGTGAGATGCAGCCGTTCGCCGACACCGTGCCCGACACGGTCACCTTCGTCGGGCCGTGCCTCGGGGAGCGGGCCGACCAGGGGGAGTGGACCCGCCCGGCGGACGCGGACAAGGTCCTGCTGGTGTCCCTGGGGTCGGCCTACACCAACCAGCCGGGGTTCTACCGCGAGTGCCTGAGGGCCTTCGGGGACCTGCCGGGGTGGCACGTGGTACTACAGACCGGAAAGTACGTGGACCCCGCCGAGCTGGGGGAGGTCCCCGCCAACGTCGAGACGCACTCCTGGGTGCCGCAACTGGCCGTCCTGCGCCAGGCCGACGCCTTCGTCACCCACGCCGGCATGGGAGGCTCCAGCGAGGGCCTGTACACCGGGGTCCCGATGATCGCCGTCCCGCAGGCCGTCGACCAGTTCGGCAACGCCGACCGCCTGGAGGAACTCGGCGTCGCCCGGCGGATCGACACCGAGGACGCCACCGCGGACCGGCTGCGCTCGGCGCTGCTGGAGCTGACCTCCGATCCGGAGGTCGCCCGCAGGCTGGCCGACGTCAGCGCCCGGCTCCAGGCCGGCGGCACCTCCTACGCGGCCGACCTGATCGAGGCGGAACTGCCCGGTTAGCCGGAAGGCCCCGACCCGCTCCGTTCCTCCGGTGCGCCGTGTCCTCGGACGCGGCGCACCGGCCCCGTGCTCCGGACACGCACCGGAACACCCGCCCGACACCCCGCGGAGGGACCATGGACCACCTCGTCGTCGTCACCGGAGGCCCGGGTTCGGGCAAGACCACCCTGATCGACCACCTGGCCTCGCTCGGGTACGCGCGCACCACGGAGGCCGGACGGGCGCTCATCCGCGACCAGAGGGAGATCGGGGGCCGCGGCCTGGCCTGGCGCGACGACGACCTGTTCGCCGAGCTCATGCTCGCGTGGGAGATACGCACCCACCGCGAGGCCGCCGCCCTGCCAGGGCCGGTCTTCTGCGACCGGGGCGTTCCCGACGTGGTCGGCTACTTCCTGCTGCGCGGCCTGCCGGTCCCGGAGCACGTCACCGAGGCGGCCCGCAGGTTCCGGTACCACCGCAGGGTGTTCGTCGCCCCGCCGTGGCCGGAGGTCTTCACCGGCGACACCGAGCGCCACCAGTCCCCGGAGGAGGCCGAGCGCACGTACCGGGCGATGATCGAGGCCTACCCGGCGTGCGGCTACGAGCCGGTGGAACTGCCGCGCGTTCCGGTCGCCGAGCGAGCCCGCTTCATCCTGTCCCATACGTCCCCAGGTACACGCGGGCACTAGCACAGGACGGGTGGGATGTGACTCCTGTGACTGGGAGAGACCTTTGTTATGTGACGGTGCCCGTGTTTCGCAAACAGGGCATATGTGGCCGGTCGCGGCCGTAAACCGCGGTTTCCCTTGTGGTTCCCGTAGGTCGCCGCCAGACTCTTGTCTAGGTAAAGGAGCATTGACCGTTCACGCCCGAGACGGGTGCGGGACCGGGACGCCGGGAGGAACGCGGTAGGTGGCCAGCGCGTCTGGGGCGAACACGCCGCCCATGAGTTGGGAGGGCATCGACCACGCGCTCAACCGGGTGCGCGGAGAGGCCGACCGGATCGCCCTCGACCTCGCCGACCTGGACGGCCACGTCGGCCACCGGATGCTCCGGGGAGCCGATCTCGTCGGACGCACCCGGCGGCGCTGGGAACACGCCAGCGAGCACGTCCACAACCTGTGGGCGGTCTACGACGCGTTCCGCCGCGTCGTCGACCGGATCCAGGAGCTCCGTGTCTCCGGAGGCGGAGGCCACGAGGACCAGGCCCTCCTGACCTCCCTGCTCAACGACGCCTCCGTGCCGCTGCCCGCCAGAGAGGTCCCGCTGCGCGAACGGGGCCTGCTCCACGCCGGCGGGGAGTCCACCACCCTCGCCGCCGCCGTCGCCCGGATGTCGGCCGACTACGAGGAGGCCACCGAGGTCATCTCGGCCGTCGAGACGGCCTGGGACGCCCTCCACCCGCGCCTGGCCGAACTCGACGCGATGTGGCACGAGATCTGCACCTTCTCCGACCTGGTCGGGCTCGGCGAGGACGAGCACGAGTCCCTGCGCGCCGACCTGGACGCGGTGGGCGCCACGGTGCGGCGCGATCCCCTCTCACTCGTCGAGGACGGGCACGTGGACGCCTCCTCCCTCGAACGGCTGCGCCTCCGGCTGGAGCGCGTACGCGGCGAGCTCCGCGACGCCCTGCGCATGCGCGACTCCTACGACGAGAGCGTCGAGCGGCTCCGCTCCGCCATCGACGACGTCGGCGAGGTCCTCGCCCGCGCCCGTCGACTGCGCGAACAGGTGGTCGCCAAGATCTCCTCGCCCCCCGCGGTCGGGGTCCCCGACCACGTTCCCGCGCTGCGGACCGGTGTCGCCGACATGGACGCCCTGCGCTCACGGGGGCGGTGGCGCGAACTCGGCGCGCGCTTCGGCTCACTGCAGCGCGCCGTCCACGAGGCCTCCGACGACGCGCGTGAGCGCGAGGCCGACCTCACCGGGCTCCTGGAGCGCCGCGCCGAGCTCCGCGGGCGGCTGGACGCCTACCGGGCCCGTGCGGTCCGGCTCGGGGTCGCCGGGGACGGACGGCTGGTCGGACTCCACCGTGTGGCGCACTGGGCGCTGTGGACCGCGCCCTGCGACCTGCGCGCGGCCACGGCGGCCCTGTCCTCGTACCGGCGCGCGCTCCAGGAGATCGGAGGGACCGGCGCCCCTGTGAACAGAACCACACCGGACGCGGGCGCATCAGACGGCGAGAGCGAGGGTGGTGTGAGCAGATGACCAAGTGCGCGGACCCCGGCTGCCACGGCCTGATCGAGGACGGCTTCTGCGGCGTGTGCGGACTGGCCCCCGTGGAGGCGGGACCTCCGCAGGCCCTCCCCGGGCACGGCTCGGGCCCGCAGGCGTCCCTCGGCCCGCCCCCGCGGGCTCCGGGACCGAGGAGGCCGCCCCACCCCTCCGTCCCGGGTGCCCCGCACGGCGGCCGGGGCGAGGCCCCCGACCAGTGGCCGCCTTCCGGCCCCTCGGGCCGGGACCCCGTCAGCGGCGATCCGGTGCACTCGCATCCCGTCTCCGGCAACGTCAGGCTCTCCGGCCGCTCCGGTCCCGGGAGTGCCTCCGGCACCGCGGGTACCGGTGCCGGCGGCGGGAGCGCGGGGCGCGGCAGCCGTCGGTCCTCGCGCGGCACGCTCGGCATGGGCATGGTCCAGGTGCCCCTGGTCCCCTACCGGAACCCCGCCGAAGCCGTCATGGACAACCCCGCCGTCGCGGAGAAGAACCGCTTCTGCGGCAACTGCGGTGAGAGGGTCGGCCGCACCCGGGACGGCCAGCCCGGCCGCACCGAGGGCTTCTGCCGCAAGTGCGGGACCCAGTTCTCCTTCACCCCCAAGCTCTCCCCCGGTGACATGGTCGGTGGGCAGTACGAGGTGCTCGGCTGCCTGGCCCACGGAGGCCTCGGCTGGATCTACCTGGCACGCGACCGCAACGTCAACGACCGCTGGGTGGTCCTCAAGGGCCTGCTCAACGCCGGTGACGCGGAGGCGCACAAGGCGGCCGCCGCCGAACGCGCGTTCCTCTCCAAGGTCGAGCACCCCAACATCGTCAAGATCATCAACTTCTCCCAGCACCCGGACCCGCGCACCGGCATCCCCGGCGGCCTCATCGTCATGGAGTACGTGGGGGGCAAGTCCCTGCGCGAGCTGCTCGTCGAGCGCCGCGAGGACGGCCCCGACGCGGTCCTGCCCCTGCCACAGGTCATCTCCTACGGCCTGGAGGTCCTGCGCGCCCTGGGCCACCTGCACTCCAAGGGCCTGCTCTACTGCGACTTCAAGCCCGACAACGTCATCCAGAGCGAGGAGCAGATCAAGCTCATCGACCTGGGCGGCGTGCGGCGCATGGACGACACCGTCAGCCCCGTCTACACCACCCCCGGCTACCGGGTGCCCGAGGACGAGCTGCGCGATCCCGGCCCCACCGTCAGCGCCGACCTGTACTCGGTGGGCCGCGCCCTGGCCGTGCTCAGCTTCCGCTTCAGCTTCATGCGCGAGCACCCGCACGGCATTCCGCCGCGCGGGGCGGTACCACTGCTCCGGCGCCACGAGTCCTTCGACCGGCTGCTGCGCCGCTCCACCCACAGCGAGCCCGAGCTGCGCTTCCACGACGCCCACGACATGATCGACCAGCTCACCGGGGTGCTGCGCGAAGTCCTCTCCGACATGGAGGGCGTACCGCACCCGGCTGCCTCCACCCTCTTCGGCGGCGAGAACTCCGCCATCGGCCGTGCCGTCGGCGCCCACAACGCCGACCGCCTGCTCGCGCCGCCCCCGCCCAACGACGCGGCCGCGCTGCTGCCCGCGCCCCTCATTGACCCGAACGACCCGGCCGCCCAGCACCTGCGCGGCTTCCAGGCGCTCGCCCCCGAGGACCTCGTCCCCGCGCTGCGCTCCATGCCCGAGCCCACCCCCGAGACACTGCTGATGCTGGCCCGGTCGCTCATCGCCGCCGGTCGCCACGGCGAGGCCATGGACGCCCTCCAGCGGTTCAGCGTGATGGTCCCCGGGGACTGGCGCACCATGTGGTACCTGGCGGTGGCCGAGCTGAGCACCGGCCGGTTCCGCGAGGCCCGCGACCACTTCGACGAGCTGTACGACCACCTGCCCGGGGAGACCGCGCCCAAGCTGGGCTTGGCCCTGGCCTGCGAGCGGACCGGCGAGCACGAGACCGCGGCCCGCCAGTTCCAGACGGCCTGGAGGACCGACCACTCCTTCGTCAGCGCCGCCTTCGGCCTGGCCCGCATCCGCCTGGCCCAGGGGAACCGGGCCGAGGCCATCGCCGTCCTGGACACGGTCCCGGAACTGTCCAGCCTCCACGTCCACGCCCAGACCGCGCTGGTCGCCGTGCTCGCGGCCCAGCACCACGGCACGGACGCCGCCGACCTCGTGCGGGCCGGACGGCGCCTGGAGCGGATCGGCCTGGACGGTGAGTCCGCCGACCGCCTGGCCGTCCAGGTACTGGAGTCGGCCCTGGACTGGCTCCACGCGGGAGGCCGGGACACGGCCCGGGAGGAACTGCTCGGCGGCCCGCTCACGGAGGAGGGCGTGCGGGCCAACCTGGAACGCCGCTACCGCGCTCTGGCCCAGCGCGCCACCGTGCGTTCGGAACGCTACGGACTCATCGACAGGGCCAACTCCCTACGCCCTGTGACGCTGCTGTGAGGAACGGGGGAACGGCGATGACCAAGGTGCGGACCTGCCCTGCCTGCTCGGACAGGGTGGCTGTGGGAGACGCCTTCTGCGAGGGGTGCGGCCGCCCCCTCCCCGAGGACGTCGGGGCCGTGCCCGCGGGGCACCCCGACTCGGTGCCCACGGCTCCCCAGGCGAGCATGTCCGGCGCGGCGCCGCCTGACGGCCCCGCCCCGGACGCGTCCCGCGGCGGCACACGTCCGGACCTGGTGCCGGGTGAGGGAGCCCCCACCGCACCGCAGGTGAGCCTGAACGCGGTGTCGGACGAGCGCCCGGGCCTGGTCCCGACCGAGGGCGCTCCGACGGCGCCGCAGGTGAGCCTGGCCGCCCCCCTCGCCACCCGGAGCGACCCGCCGGCACCGCCCGCCGGCCCCGGACTGTGCGTGTGGTGCCCCGGCCGGGTGGGCGACGGCTACTGCGAGAAGTGCGGCCTCCTCCAGCCCACCGGCCGCGACCACGTCGAGGTGCGCACGCACGCCGCCGTCGGCGTCAGCGACCGGGGACTGCGGCACAAGCGCAACGAGGACGCCATGGCGATCCGCGTGATCGACGCCGACGCCCCCCACGCGCCCGGAGTGGTCTGCGCGGTGGTCTGCGACGGTGTCTCCAGTTCACCGCGCTCGGACGAGGCCTCCCGGGTCAGCGCCGAGACCGGCGTGGCGGTTCTGGCGGAACGGGTACGCGGGGGCGCCGACCCCCGCGAGGCCACCGGGGCGGCGATGACCAGGGCCGCGGAGGCGGTCGCCGGGATCGCCGACTCGGCCGGCTCCGCACCCGCCTGCACCTTCGTCTCCGCGGTGGTCGACCCCGCCACGGGCACCGTCACCGTCGGCTGGGTCGGCGACAGCCGTGCCTACTGGCTCTCCGGCGGCCCCTCCTCCAGCGCCTCCGCGCTCCTGACCAAGGACGACTCCTGGAGCGAGGCGATGGTGCAGATGGGCACCCTCTCCCGGGAGGAGGCGATGCGCTCGGCCAACGCCCACGCACTCATCGCGTGGATGGGAGCGGACTCCGGAGAGATCGACGCGCACATCTCCACCGTCACCCCGACCGGCCCCGGCGCCGTCGTGCTGTGCAGCGACGGCCTGTGGAACTACTACCCCGGGGCACAGGACCTGACCGACGCCGTACCCGAAGCGGGCGCCAGACCCCGCGACGCCGCCCGCGCCTACGTCAGCCTCGCCCTCCGGGCGGGCGGCAAGGACAACATCACCGTCGTCGTCGTTCCCGTACCTCCAGGGGGTTCCCGTGCCGGACACGACTGACCGCGCCGCCCGTGCCGACGAGCCGGCCTTCCGGATCGAGGTCGACCAGAACAGGTTCCTGCCGATCGGCGCGCGCGAGGTGCACGCGATCGTCGGCGTCACCTCCCACGGCCCCGTGCCGACGGGCGCGTCGGTGAACGCCGCCGAGGCCGTCATCGTCGACACCTCGGGGTCGATGTACGGGGAGAGGCTCGACGCCGCCAAGCATGCGGCCCGGGCCGCCGTCGAGACCCTGCGCGAGGGTGTCCGCTTCGCGGTGGTCTCCGGCCACACCAGGGCCCACGTGGTCTACCCCGGCGACGGAGCGGGCATGGCGCGGGCCGACGACACCACACGCGCCGAGGCGCTGGCGGCCATCGGCCGCCTGCGCGCCGGCGGCGGCACCCGCATGGGCACCTGGCTGACCCGCGCGGCCGAGCTGTTCGCCACGGTCGGGGACGGTGTCAAACACGCCATCCTGCTCACCGACGGACAGAACAACGAGGCCGACGAGGACTTCGAGCGGGCCCTGAACCGGGTCACCGGCGCGTTCGTGTGCGACTGCCGGGGAGTGGGCACCGACTGGAAGGTCGACGAGCTGCGCCGGATCGACGCCGCCCTGCTCGGCGGAGGCCCCGGCGTCATCGCCGACCCCGGCGACATGGCCGCCGACTTCCGGGCGATGACCCGGGCGTCCATGGGCAAGGCCGTCGCCGACGTCGCGCTGCGCCTGTGGACGCCCCGGGGCTCCGTGGTGCGCCACGTCAAGCAGGTCGCGCCCACCGTGCGGGACCTCACCGGGCGCGAGGTGGAACGCACGCCCCAGACGGGCGACTACCCCACCGGTTCCTGGGGCACCGAGAGCCGCGACTACCACGTGTGCGTCGAGGTGCCGCCGGGCGATCCCGGCCGCCGACTGCGCGCCGGATGGGTGCGCGTGGTGCTTCCCGGGACCGACGGCGCTCCGGAGCGGGTCCTCGCCTCGGGCAACATCCTCGCGGAGTGGACGCCGGACGAGGGCAGGGCCACGGAGATCGACTTCCGGGTGGCCCACTACACCGGCCAGGCCGAACTGGCCCAGGCCGTTCAGGACGGGCTCGCCGCCCGTCGCGACGGCGACGACGACACCGCCACCACACGGCTCGGCCGAGCCGTCGCACTCGCCCACGAGTCGGGCAACGAGGAGACCGCGAGGCTCCTCGGCAGGGTCGTCGACGTGGTCGACCCCGTGGCCGGAACCGTTCGGCTCAAGCCCGGTGTGGCCAAGGTCGACGAGATGACCCTGGACACCAACTCGACCCGGACCGTACGGACCCGGCCCCGACAGGGCGGGCCGGACACCGGCGGTGCCCCCGTACCCGGGTAGGAGGGACCCATGCCGAGTTGCCCCTCCGGGCACCGCTCCACGGCGACCGACTTCTGCGACGTCTGCGGACTGCGCCTCCAGACCCGTTCCCCGACGCCGCCACCCCCGTCACACCGGCATCCGACCCCGCCGACGCCGCCCCTGTCCCCGGCGCGGGCCCCCGCTCCGCGCCGCCCGCCGAGCGGGCCCAGGGGAGGCCCCTGCCCCGAGTGCGGCACCTCGCGGGCGGGTCGGTTCTGCGAGGAGTGCGGGTTCGACTTCGCCTCGCAGTCCGGGAGCCACCAGCACGGGCAGCCGGGGGCGGAAGGCGCGTCGGCCGGACCGCGCTGGCGCGCGATCGTGGCCGCCGATCCCGCGTACTACCAGTACATGGTCGACCAGGGCATGCTCGACTCCACCCGGATCTCCTTCCCCGCGGGCAGCGCGCAGCGCCGGGTGGCGCTCACGGGCGACCGGGTGCACATCGGGCGGCGCAACGCCTCCCGCGGCTTCGTTCCCGAGATCGACCTGGGCGGGCCCGGCGGCGACCCCGCGATCTCCCACGTCCACGCGGTCCTGATCGCCAAGCCCGGCGGCGCATGGGCGCTCCTCGACCCGGGATCGACCAACGGCACCACGATCAACGGGACCGCCAATCCCATCGCCCCCAACGTGGAGGTTCCCCTGCATGACAGTGACCGGATCTACGTCGGCGCATGGACCGTCATCATCCTCCAGAAGGGGTGACCCCCGTTGACGTCCCCTGACTCCGACCAGGCGCGGCGGACCGGTGCGCGTGAACGGGGCGCCGCCGCCCGCCGCCGGCTGGACACCACCCCGGCCCGGGTGTGGCTGCTGACCACGGTGTGCGCGGTGGCGATCGCCGGGCTGTTCGGCTCGGCGGCCCTCACCCTCGGCCAGGCACGCGACGGCCTCGACGTGCTCGGGCGCGACGGGCCGCAGGCCGAGGCGACCACCGAGCTGTACCTGGCGCTCGCCGACATGGACGCCCGTGTGGCCGACATGCTGCTCATGGGCACCGCCCACGACCTCGGATCGGGCCGGGAGGAGGTACAGAAGCAGTACGAGGCCAGCCGGACACAGGCCGGCAAGGCCCTGCTACAGGTGGCCTCGCTGATCGAGGGCGACTACGTGGAGAAGTGCAAGGACGTGGAGGAGTGCAACGTCCGGGCCGTTCTGGCCGGGATGGGCGCCTACGAGGAGTGGGCCGCCGAGGCGCTCCTGCTCAACGACGAGGCACAGGCCCCGCCGGGGCGGGTGGACCGGGAAGCCTTGGAGACGTACCTCAGGGCCACGCGGCTGATGCACACCGAGCTGCTTCCCAAGGCGTTCAACCTGGGGCTGGACTCGTCGGCGAGCGTGCGCGCCAACCACGAGGAGCGCCAGGAGGCCGTCACGATCGGCCTGCTGTGGGTGGGCGCGGCCGGCGCGGTGACGGTCGCCGCGCTGGTCGGACTCCAGATGTACCTGCGTGCGCGGTTCCGCCGGCGGTTCAACGCCTCGCTGACCGCGGCGACTGCGGGCGCCGTCCTGCTCACCGCCGGGGTTGTCCTCGCCCTGGTCACCAGCAACGGCCACCAGCATGACGCCAAGGAGGAGGGCCTGGACGCGGCCATGTCACTCTCCCGGGCCGGGGCGATCACCACCGACATGCAGGTGTACGAGAGCCGGTACCTGGTCGACCCGGCCAACGCCGACAACTACCAGCAGGTGTACCTGGGGTGGGCCCAGCAGGTGCTGTCCCGCCCCGCGAACAACCTGGAGGCCTACTACGAGGCCGTCGACGAGGTGGCCGCCTCCTACCCGGACCTGCCGGGACCGGACAGGCCCGACCCCGACGACCCGGACCCGGGCACACTCGGCTACCTGGGGAGGAGCGCCCAAGAAGCGCTGCTGCCCGGACAGGGGGACGCGCTCGCTGAGGTGCTGGGCTCCTACAACGACCTCCAAGGCGAGGACCGGGCACTGCGCTCGGCCGCCGGGAGCGGTGACCTGGCCGGGGCCCTCGACATCCGCATGCGCGTCGCCCACATCGAGGACGGCACCTTCCGGACCTACGAGACCGCACTCGACGAGCTGATCGGCCTGCACATGGACGCGTTCGAGGAGGGGATCGAGCGCGGTGACGCGGTGCTCGCGCCCTGGACGTGGACGCTGCCCGTGGGGACGCTCCTCCTGCTCGTCCTCGTCGTGCTCGGGGTCCGCCCCCGGCTGGCCGAGTACCGCTGACGTCCGAAAGCCCGCGAGAGGGAACCGGGAGCCCCGGGAAGCCTCCGAGGGCTTTTCCGGAGGACACGACGAACACCGAAGAACCCGAGAGCCCCTGAGAGACAAGGAACAGGCCGATGAGGTCCCGCCACCGCCGTATCACCGCGGCCGCCCTGGCCGCCGTCGCGGTCCTCGGACTGCCCGCCTGCTCAACGGTGCTGGGCGAGCAGGAGTCGCTGGCCGACGCCACCTCGCTGACCGTCGGAGTCAAGACCGACCAGCCCGGACTGGGGCTGGAGGACGAGAACGGCGACATCACGGGCTTCGACGTGGACGTGGCCCTCTACATCGCCGACCGGCTCGGGGTGTCCGCCGAGGACGTGGAGTTCACCGGCGTCACCTCCGCCAACCGCGAGCAGAAGCTGATCGAGGGTGATGTGGACATGGTCGTGGCCACCTACTCCATCACCCCCGCACGCAAGACCCAGGTGACCTTCGGCGGCCCCTACTACGTCGCCAAACAGGACGTGCTGGTGCGTGCCGAGGACTCCGGCATCCGGGGCGTGCACGACCTGGAGGGCCTCCGGGTGTGCCAGGGCGAAGGCTCCAACTCCGCCGCGCGCATCACCGAGGGGCTGGGCATCAGCGTCCGGAAGACGGAGGCGCCCAGCTACAGCGCCTGCATCGAGGACCTCCGCGAGGGGAGGGTGGACGCCGTCTCCACCGACAACCTCATCCTGGCCGGCTTCCTCGCCGAGGACCCCTCCTCCTTCCACCTCGTCGACGAGCCCTTCACCGACGAGAAGTACGGCGTCGGCCTGCCGCGTGGCGACATCCGCGGCTGCGAGGCCGTCAACGACGCCATCAGCCGGATGTACCAGAGCGGCAGGGCCGGGGAGCTCCTGGACACCTGGTTCGGCGAGGCCGAGCTCAAGCTGGTGAAGAGTGTGCCCCAGTTCGAGGGATGCGTCTGAGAGAGGGACGGGTGTGCCCGTGGGAACGGAGGTGGAGAGGAGGACGGTCCGGCGGAGGCGGGGATGTGGCCGGGATCGGTCGGGTGTCCCCCACACGACTTCGGGTGTGGTCGAAGCGGGGTATATGGCAGATACTGATCCTTTGCAGAGCAACGGGGGGACAGGATAGGAGTCGTCCGTTGACCATCGTCGAGTTCCTGAACGCGCGTCTGGACGAGGACGAACGTGCGTCGAAGACCGCTCCCGCGGGAGCGCGCGGCCGGGACCGGGCGTTGGCGGAGGTCGCGGCCAAACGCAAGATCGTCCGCGGATACGTCGAAGCCCACAGCGTGAGTATGCGCAGTCTCGAACCGGTTCTGACCCCCGACACCCACTCCTCCTCCCACCTTCGCCCCGATCCCCGGCGGTCCGGCGGCGACCCCTGGTCGGAGCTGCTGGCCTGGCGGCTGGCGGTGAAGTACCTGGCGGGGGTGTACCGGGCCCATCCCGAGTACGACGAGTCCTGGGGGGAGTGACCCTCCGCCCGGTGGGGAAGGGCGCCTCCGGGAGGCGGCTGCCTCCGAAAAGAGGGGCGGGGATGCCCGGAAGCCGCTCTCCGGGCGCTCGCCGGTGGCCCGCGGGCAGCGGTGAGGCAAGGCGCGTCGGCCGTCGCGAGACGGTCCGGACGGCTCAGCCGGAGAGGGCCAGGAGACCGTCCACCGTCTCGGCGAGGTCCCGGCCGGAGACGTCCGGCGGGGCGAAGACCGGCGGGAAGCGCCCCTCCAGGTGGGAGGACCAACCGGTCACCAGCCGTGCGGCCCCGGCCCCGGCCACGTCCCAGCCGTGCGCGGTGACCAGGGCCAACCGCTCCGGGGGGACCCCCAGGGACCGTGCGGCGGCGTGGTAGGCGCCGGGCGTCGGCTTCCACTCGCGAGCGGGGCGTACGGCCAGCACGTCCTCCACAAGCTCCAGCAGGCCGGCGCGCTCCAGCAGGGTCCGGGGCAGGGCGTCGTCGTGGTTGCTCAGGGTCGCCACCCCCAGCCCGGCCCCGCGCGCCGCGAGCAGGGCGGCGGCCGCCTCGGGGCGGGGGTCGAGCCCGGCCATGCCCTCGATGACGGCGTCCTCGGCCGACGGGGCGATCTGGTGGCCGGTGATGTCCCTCAGCGCGCCCCGGGCCACGTCCTCGAAGGACCGGTCGACCGGGCGGGGGGCGCCGGAGCCGCCGGGATCGCCACCGCTCGCCAGGGCCAGGGCGAACGAGTCCCGTAGCAGGTGGGCCGACCAGCGGGCCATGAGCACCCGGGGGATACCGGCCTCCCGGAACCGCCACTCCAGGGGCGCCAGGGGGAAGAGGGTGTCGAGGACGTCGAAGACGAGGGCGGCCGGGCGGAGCGGCCGCCCGGCGGGGCGCTGGGACATGGACGCGGCTCCAGGGGGACGAAGGGGACTCCCGTACGGCTTCCTACCCACGCACGGGAGCCTCCAGCACCGTCCTCACCCGGCCCGTGGACGCACGCGGCCGTCGTCAGGGATTCAGGCGGGGAATCTGCTCGACCGCCCACGGGCTCAGCAGCCAGGGGGTCCGTTCGGCGACCGCCACCAGGTCCGGCCACTCCGCCCACGCGTACTCGGCTACCTCGGACGGGTCCGGATCCGGCGTCGGGGCCGTCGCCCCCTCCGCGCGGGCCCAGAACACCGGGCAGAACTCGTTCTCCACGATCCCCTCGGCCGACACCGCCCGGTACCGGAAGTCGGGCAGCGCGGGCCGCACCTCCGTGACGTCCAGCCCCAGCTCCTGCGAGACCCGGCGGCGCACGGCGTCCTCGAAGCCCTCGTCGGGGGCCGGGTGGCCGCAGCAGCTGTTCGTCCACACCCCCGGCCAGGTGGTCTTGTCGAGGGACCGGCGGGTGATCAGCACCCGTCCGTCCGGGTCCAGGACGTAGCAGGAGAACGCCAGGTGCAGGGGGGTGTCCCCGGTGTGCACCGTGGCCTTGTCGGCGACGCCCACACGCCGGTGGTCCTCGTCGAGCAGAACCACGAGCTCGCGTTGGGAACCGGTACTCGTCGCGGCGGCCGTCGGCTGCGTCACGGAATCTCCCCCTGCCGTGGGATCCGGGGACCCCACACGTCATCTGTCTGTCCTCTATGGTCACCTGCTCCCCGTACCGGTTCGTGCCCCACGTGGTGTCCGGATACGCATAAGGTGCTGATGGCTCCGAACCGGGAGCCGTGCTGTTCGCCGGGCGAACCGGGACACCGGGTGAGGACGGCGGCAGCGGTGTGGCGGCGACGCGGCGGCGGAGTGGTGACGGACACGATGACGGAAACGGACCAGGGGACACAGCGGGAAACCCCGGCGGACCCGATGGGGACGCGGTCGGAGCCGGCGGAGGGCATCGACCCCGACCGGTTGGCCGTGTGCCTGGACGTGCTCTCCCGCGCGGGCGGCCTCCCCAGCGACCACCCGGACTCGGTGGCCCTGCAACGGGCCACCGCCGGGCTGTTCAAGAGGGTCAAGGAACAGCGCCGCAAGGAGCGCCAGGCCAGGCGCAAGGCCCACGACCAGGCCGTGTTCGCGGCCACCGCCACCGCGGCGCCCGACCGGATCGACGACGAGACCAGCGGCCGCGCCCTCACCAGCGGGAGCGGCGGCGCCCTCGCGGGAGTGCTGCGCAAGGCCCGGCCCTGCTACGTCTGCAAGGAGAGGTACCGGGAGGTCGACGCCTTCTACCACCAGCTGTGCCCGACGTGCGCGGCGTTCAACAGGGAGCGCCGGGCCGCCCGTACCGACCTGACCGGGCGGCGGGCCCTGCTCACCGGCGGCCGCGCGAAGATCGGCATGTACATCGCCCTCCGGCTGTTGCGGGACGGTGCGCACACCACCATCACCACACGGTTCCCCAACGACGCGGTGCGCCGTTTCGCCGCGATGCCGGACAGCGCCGAGTGGCTGCACCGGCTGCGGGTGGTGGGCGTCGACCTGCGCGACCCCGCCCAGGTGGTGCGCCTGGCCGACTCGGTGGCGGAGCAGGGACCGCTGGACATCCTCGTCAACAACGCCGCGCAGACGGTGCGCAGGGCGCCGGCCTCGTACGGCCCGCTGCTGGAGGCCGAGGCCGAACCGCTGACGGGGGAGGGCCTGCCGGAGCCGCTGGTCCTGGGCGGTGTGCGTCCGCGCGTGCTGGAGGACGCCCCGGCCGGGAGCGTGGGCGGAGCCGCCTCGGAGGCGGGTACGGACGCTGGCTCCGACACGGGTGCGCCCACCCTGGCGCGGCACACGTTCACCCCGCGGATGCTCACGTCGTTGGCGCTGACCACGGGTGCGGCGTCGATGGAGAGGGTGCGCGCCGGGACGGCGATCGACGCGGGCGGACTGGTCCCCGACCTCGCGCCGGTGAACAGCTGGACGCAGCGGGTCGGTGAGATCGACCCCGTCGAGATGCTGGAGGTGCAGCTGTGCAACGTGAGCGCGCCGTTCCTGCTGGTGGACCGGTTGCGTCCGGCCCTGGCCGCGTCCCCCGCACGCCGTACCTACGTCGTGAACGTGTCGGCGATGGAGGGGGTGTTCGGGCGCGGCTACAAGGGCGCGGGGCATCCCCACACGAACATGGCCAAGGCCGCCCTGAACATGCTCACCCGCACCAGCGCCCAGGAGATGCTGGAGTCCGACGGCATCCTGGTGACCAGCGTGGACACCGGGTGGATCACCGACGAGCGGCCGCATCCGGACAAGGAGCGGCTGGCCGAGGCCGGGTTCCACGCGCCGCTGGACCTGGAGGACGGGGCCGCGCGCGTGTACGACCCCATCGTGCGGGGTGAGCTGGGGGAGGACCTGCACGGGTGCTTCCTGAAGGACTACGCCCCCGCCGACTGGTAGGCCGGAGCGGGTCCCGCCCCGGGACGGCGGCGGCCAGGGCGTCCAGGACCACACACCACTCGGCGAGGGGCCGGGAGGTCACCCGGCCCCGCCGCCGGGAGGGCGAGGGGCCGGGGCGACGGAGGCCCACGGCTAGGGTTCGAGCACGAGCCGGATCGGGGAGCCGGTCCGCTTCTCCAACTGCTCGACCGCCATCGGCGCCTCCTCCAGGCTGAGGGTGCCGCTGATCGAGCTGGCGAAGTCCACGCGGCCCGCGTTGACCAGCTCCACCAACTGGACGACGTGCTCGGGCTCGGAACCGTAGTGGCCGAGGATCTGCTGTTGCAGGTAGCTGAAACGCGTACCGTCCCTGACCTCCAGCGGCTTGTCGGTCAGGCCGACGAGCACCAGGCGGCCGTGCTCCCCGAGCACCCGGAGGGCCTGTTCGCGCACGGTCGGGACACCGGCGAAGTCGAAGGCGACGTTGAGCCCCTGCCCACCGGTCATCTCACCGACCGTCGACAGGAAGTCCGAGCCGGCCGGGTCCAGGGCCACGTCGGCGCCGAAGGCGAGCGCGCGCTTTCGGGCCTGGGGGTCCGGGTCGGCGGCGATGATCGGAGCCGCGCCCACCAGGCGCAGCAGCTTCACCGCGTGCGCGCCCAGGCCGCCCACGCCCCACACGGCGACGGCCTCGGCCGCTCCGACGTCGGCGGTGGACGTGACCGCCGCCCACGGTGTGGACACGGCGTCGGGGATGATCGCCGCCTGGTCGAAGGGCAGGTCGTCGGGGATCGGCACGAGGGTCTCCTCGTCGGCGAGCGCGTACTCGGCCCATCCGCCGTCGTAGTCCACGCCCCGGGTGAGCACCTTCCCGGAACGGTCGGTCTGCCCCGCCTGGAGGATCACCCGGTCGCCCACCTCGGGGTCCATGACGTCGGGTCCGATCTCCTCCACCACACCGGACACCTCGTGCCCCAGGGTGACCTCGTCGCCCTCCAGGTAGAGCGGTTTGAGGGTGCCGTCGATCAGGTGCACGTCGGACAGGCACACCCCCGCCGCCTTCACCCGGACCAGGACCTGGCCGCGGCCGGGGACGGGTCTGGGGACGTCCTTGAGCTCCAGGGTCCGGGTCCTCACGTTGAGCCGGGCCGCACGCATCGTGGCCATGGAGATCCTCACATCCGCTCTCGTCGAAGGTTCCTCATGGTCATCATCGGGGGAGGACGACCTCGAACGAAGCCGACACTTGGGACGAGGGCCGGATTCCGGTCAAGTGACCGATACCCCTCAGCCCCTCCGGACCCCCGCGGGGCCGGACCGAGGACGGGCCCGCCGACCAGGAGCCGGGGGTTCCACGGCCGCCCCTTCGGATCCACGGCCGTGGCACGCCGCCGCCCGGGCCCGGCCCACCCGCGGCCGGCGCCGACGACCCGTCAGCCGCCCGCCACCGACGGGAGCACGCGCACGTCAGCGCCGTCGTGGAGCGGCGCGGCCAGCCCGCCCACCGTGCGGCACTCGTCCTCGTCCACGAACACGTTGACGTAGCGGCGCAGCCGTCCCCGCTCGTCGCGGATACGCCGGTCCAGGCCCGGGTACCGGGCGGTGAGCGCGTCCAGCACCCCGTCCAGCGCGGTGCCGTCGTCGACCTCCAGCGGGACGTGGGCGGAGCCGTCGGCGTCCGCGCGCAGCAGCCCCGGCAGATGTACCGTCACCCGCATGTCACACCTCCGTGGCGCGGACGCACAGCACGTCGGGCAGGTGTCCGGCCACCTGGTGCCAGCCCTCCCCGCCGTCGGTGGCGGCGTAGACGTCGCCGGTACGCGTGCCGAAGTAGAACCCGGGCTCGTCCGCGCCGTCGGTGCAGGCGCCGTCGCGCAGCACGATCCCGAAGTAGGGGTCCTGCGGGAGGCCCCGGGTGAACGGCCGCCAGCTGCCGCCCCCGTCGTCGGTCCGGTACACCCCCAGCCGGTGGTCGGGCGGCAGGTGCACCTCCTGGCTGACCACGGGGAAGTTGAGCGCCGTCTCCGGCCGCCTCGGGTGGGCGACCATCGCGAACCCGAAGTCGGTGGGCAGGCCCTTCTCCACGGCGGTCCACCCCTGTCCGGCGGGATCCTCGCTGCGGTACACCCCGTGGTGGTTCTGGGCGTAGAGCACGCCGTTCGGCCCGGCGGCCACCTTGTGCACGCACTGCCCGTACTCGGGCTCCTCGTCGGGCAGGAACACCGCCGAGATCCCCCGGTTGGCCGGAGCCCAGCCGGCTCCGCCGTCACGGGTCTGGTAGACGCCGCCGGTGGACATGGCCACCGTCATGGCGTCCGGGGAGCGCTCACCGGAGCCCAGGATCCCGGGCAGGACCGTGTGGATCGCGCCGCCGCCCGCGCCGGGGTACCAGTCGGCGCGGTGGGGGTGGTCCCACAGGGCGCGGACGAGCTCGAAGCTCATCCCTCCGTCGGAGGACCGGAACAGGGCGTGCGGCTCCACCCCCGCGTACACGGTCCCGGGGTCGTCGCCGAAGGCGAACTGCCAGGCGCGGACGAGGGAGGCGTCGGTGTCCTCGGGGAAGGCGATGGGCGCGGAGGCGGGCTCGTGCCAGCTCAGCCCCAGGTCGTCGCTGTACCAGACGCTCGGCCCGAAGTGGGAGCTCTCCGCCCCGGCCAGGACACGACCGCTGTGCGGGTCGATCCCGACCGCGTACACGGCGCCCATGCTGGCGTAGTCCGCGGCGTCGAGCCGGTGGGGGCCGCTCACCTCCCACTCGCGCCGATCCTCGTTTCGGGCCGTGAAGAGCCCCTTACGTGTACCGATGACCAGGAGGTATGCCACGACCGACTCCAGTGTGGGAAGGAGGATTTCACTGTGACACAGGGCACCGACATTCGACGGAGTGCGCGCCGACACGGTGGGAGACACGGGTTCCGGTCGCTCGGGAAGGTTAATAGTTAGGAACCTGAAAGGTTTCCAGGAAGATGTTCAATGAACGCCGACCGGAAATGGTGTGCCCGCCGAAGGCATATCTTCCGTGAGGGGGGAACCACTTTCTCGGCAGGTGTTCACCGCGAAGTGGAAGGCGGTTGTCAGGAGAGGGCTCCTCTGCAATAAAATTCCGGGCCGACCGGTGCGCCCGTGTGGGACCGTCCTGTGCCCACCGGCCGCGTTCCCCACCACGAACAGGGCAGACGACTTCCCGCTATCCCGGTTCCCATGGCGCGTTTCAGGACTACCGTCCCAATATGGTCCTGAGTACCAGCGAGAACCGGGTCCCCACTCGATAGGGTCGCCTCATGCACCACCCCCCGGACACGCTCCACGCACGCAAACGCCGCAAGGCCCGGGCCATGATCGTGTCAGCAGCCTTCCAGCTCTTCGCCGAACACGGATTCGACAACGTCACGGTCGCCGCGATCGCCGAGCGTGCCGAAGTCGGCAGGACCACCTTCTTCAGGTACTTCGGCGACAAACAACAGGTGCTGTTCGCCGACGAGGAAGTCGAGGCCGACCGCATGTGCGCCCACATAGGGGAGAGGGCGCCCCGACCGCTGGGCGACGACCTGTGCACCGCGGTCGACCTGCTCAGGGACGCGGACGCCGCCACCAGGCCGCACACCGCGCTCTCGCCCGCGCACTCGGCCGTCCTGGCACGCCTGCTCCGCGAGAGCAGCGACCTGCGCTCCCGCTACCTCCTCACCCGGCAGCGGCGGGCCGCCAGGCTGGCCGGCGCGCTGGTGGAGGCGGGCGCGGCCGAGAACGTCGCCGTGCTCGCCGCCAACACCGCCATGGCCTGCGAGCTCACCGCCATGCGGTTGGCGGACAACCCCGAGGCCTTCCCCGTCCGGCTGGACGAGACCTACGGCCTGCTGCGCACCATCGGAGGGAAGACGGTCTCCTGACCGCGACGGCGGCGGCGGGTCCGTGCCGTTCAGCGGGTCCGCCGCGCCGCTTCGAGGGCCGTGTCCACGCCCTCGTCGTAGCGGAGCACGGCGGTGACGAGGCCGTGGCGCACCTCGAAGAGGGTCGCCGTGCGCCGCGGGGCCTCGTCCGGGCCGGAGTCGGCGCGGTCGGGCCACGTGGCGTCCTGCTCGACCACGACGCGTTCGTCGTCGACGTCGTGCCAGGCGACCGGTACGAGGCGGATCCCGGACCCGCGGATCCAGTCCAGGAGGACCTCCACGCCCCGGGCGGAGCCCTTGGGGCCGCCGATCCTGACGCTGGGGTCGACGACGGCCCTGGCGGCCGTCAGGTCGCGTCCGTTCACCGCCGTGTGCCAGTCCCGGACCGGGGCCCAGCGCGTGTCGTCCCTGTGCTCGTCCATGCTCGGGCTCCCCTCGCCGTCGTTCCCGTGATCGGCCGTATGGTCCCACGGAAGGCCGGTACCCGGGCGCGCCCGGGAGTGCCTCACGGAAGCCCTACCCGGCCGCGCCGGTCCGCACGGAGCGCGGCGCCCCCTCCCGCCCCGGTATCCTCCGCGGCGGACGCCGCCGCTTCTCCCGGGGCGGGCGACCCCGCCGGGGGCGGCACTGGGAGGATCGTCGGCGACCTGCGCCCGCGCCGACCGCGGGGGCCTTCGACCTGGAGGGAGACAGCGTGGCCACGAGTCCCACCACCGCCCACGGACGGGCCGTGCCAGAGGACGGGGACAAGGTCCTGGTCCGTGTCGAGGGACACCTGGGACGCCTCACCCTGAACCGGCCGCGTGCCATCAACGCCCTCGACCACGCCATGGTGGGCCGCGTCCGGGAGGCGCTCACCGCCTGGGAGGACGACGACGCGGTCTCCGCGGTCCTTCTCGACGGCGCGGGGGAGCGCGGGCTGTGCGCGGGCGGCGACATCCGCGCGATCCGGTCCAGCGCCCGGGACGGGAGCTGGCGGGCGGCCGCGTTCTGGCGCGACGAGTACCTCCTCAACGCGCACGTCGACCGCTACGCCAAGCCCTACGTCGCCCTCATGGACGGTGTGGTCATGGGCGGTGGCGTGGGCGTGTCCGCGCACGGCTCGGTCCGCGTCGTCACCGAGCGCTCCCTGGTCGGCATGCCCGAGACCACCATCGGGTTCGTGCCCGACGTCGGCGGCACCTTCCTGCTGTCCCGGGCGCCCGGGGAGACCGGCACCCACCTGGCGCTCACCGCCGAGCCGGTCGGCGCGGGCGACGCCGTGTACCTGGGCCTGGCCGACCACTTCGTGCCCTCGGGCCGGCTGGCCGACCTCACCGCGGCGCTCGCCGGGACCACCGCGGACGGGATCGACGAGGCGGTGGCCCGGTTCGCCGAGCCCGCACCCGCACCGGAAATCGAGGCCCGGCGGCACTGGATCGACGCCTGTTACTCCGCCGGGACGGCCGAGGAGGTCGTGTCCCGGCTGCGCGACCACGGCGACCCGGAGGCCGCCCTGGCCGCCGAGACCGTCGCGCGCAAGTCGCCGACCTCGGTCAAGGTGACCCTGGCCGCGCTGCGCCGCGCCCGCGGCCTGCCCGGCCTGGCGGCCGTCCTGGAACAGGAGTACCGGGTCTCCTGTGCGGCCCTGGCCTCGCCCGACCTGGTGGAGGGCATCCGGGCGCAGGTGGTCGACAAGGACCGCTCCCCCAAGTGGGTGCCCGACACCCTGGAGGCGGTCACCGACGACGACGTGGCCCGCCACTTCGCCCCGGCTCCGGACGGCCCGCTCGGCCTGGCCGACCTCTGAGGACGGCGGCGGAGACGGAGACGGGCGCCGCCGTGCCGCAGGGCACGGCGGCGCCCGCCCCACCCCGGTCCGCAGGGCCGGAGGGTCCCCGGACCGCACCCCACACGCGGCGGACGGGTCCCCGGCGACCGGTTCGGCGGAACGGGTGCCTAGAAGGCCGTCAGGGTGATGTCGAGTTCGGCGGGGCCGTGGTCCTGGATGTAGGACGCGAAACCGGCCACGTCGTCGAAGGCGAACCCGTACGCCTTGCCGTCCACGGTGTGCTCGTGGAAGACCCCGGCGTAGCGGTTGGTGACCTCCGCGAGGTAGAAGGTGTCGGGGTCGCTGGTGGGCTGCTCGGCGGAGGTCAGCAGGGTGGACCGGTTGAGGGCGGCGCCAAGGATGGCCGCGACCGGGCCGGTGAGCCCGTCGTTGGGGGCGGCCAGGTTGCCGTCGCAGAAGAGGACGTCCCTGGTCGAGGGCCGTGAGATGGGGGACACCCCGCCGTCGAACACGAACCGGTCGCCCTGCACCCTTCCGGTGAAGGTTCCCGCGTTGGTGGTGACCCGCAGGTCGTTGGCGGTGTAGTGGGACCAGACCGCGTCGATGTAGGGGTCGTAGTAGTCGGTGGGGAACAGTCCGGCGTCGAGCCCGTGCCCGGGCGCGATCACCCGCAGGTCGTCGACGACGAGCGACGAGAAGACGGGGTCCGCGGCGAGGGTCTCGAACACGGCGGCGCGCCCGCCGGGCACGAACGTGCCGGTGGTCTGGTCGGCGTCGCCGGTGAGCCGGATACCGATCGGGACGCTGAACTGGTCCACCATGCTGGTGTTGCAGAACATCCCGTCCTCGTTGTGGGTGAACTCGACCGAGTCGTGCAGTACGCCGTACCCGTGGTCGCTCTCCACCCAGCCCGCGGGGAGCTGGAGGGCGGGCTTGCCGTTGCCGTCGATGACGATGCGGATGCCGAGCTTGCCGCCGAGCGCGACGTAGATCCGCCCGGACATGTAGGGCAGGCTCATGTCGGCGGGCAGGGCGTCGAGCGGGATCGAGTAGTCGGCGTATCCGCCGTCGGTGTTGTCGTCCACGCTGACGGGGTGCGGTGTCCCGTCGGAGTCCACCCAGCAGTGGCCGCCGGTGGTCAGGTCGGTGCCGACGACGTAGACGAGGACCTCGCCGTCGGAGTAGCGACCCGTCTCGTTGGCGATGCTGACGGGGAGTGCCCCCGGGTTGGCGCCGCCGCTCGTGTTCGACTGGAGCGAGGTCTGGGTGGCGGACGGGGAGCAGGCACCGAGCAGGGGGACCCCGGCGGCCAGGGAGGCCCCTCCGAGGAAGAGTCTGCGGTTGATCACGTGGTCTCCTTCATAGCGGGTAGAGACTGGAAACTAAGTGATCATTTAGTGACGCTCACGTCAACCGGTGTAACAGCATGTGTTTTCGGGGGCGGATGTTTCTCGTGGTGACGGTGGGTCTGTGTGATCCAGTTCATCCGCGGGGCGCGCGAGCGGTGGGGAGGGCCTCTCGGGCGGAGGCTTCCGGGCCTCCTTCGGCGTGGGCGGCGCAACCACGGCGGCACCGGGCGCGTCGAACCTCCACCGAACCCCCGTCTGACAGGAGCCCCATGATCCGCCTACGCCACGACTTCGTCGTCCCCGCCGTGTCCCCCGCCTGGCTGGCGGACGTCGCCTCCGCCCTGCACGGGGCCGCCGCCGGCCTGCGGGTCGAGGAGGGGCGGGTCCTCCTTCCCCGGCGGGAGGAGTTCGCCGGTCTGGACATCTGGCGGGCCCTGGAACTCGTGGACGGGGCCGACGCCGAGAGGCGGATATGGGAGGAGGCCGAGCACGACCTCCTCGACGGGGAGTTCGGCGGCCCGCACACGCCTCCGGCGGACGGAGCCGGGGCGGACGTGCGCCTCGTGGGCGGTGAGCACTGCCGTGCGGGGGCCGTCTACCGGCTCACCGGTCCCGCCCCGGAGGGAGTGGGGACCGAGGTGTCCGTGCGGGCGTGGGACCCCGCGGGCACGACCCTGCTGACGGCCGGGCTCGTCGACGACGGACCGGACGGGGGAGGGGGCACCGCGCGCCTGGAGCTGCGCGGCGGCGCGGGCGGGTTCGCGGGCCTGGTGTTCGCGTACGAGGCGCACGGGCCGGACGGCGCGCACGACGACGGGACGGCGGTGGAGATGGAGGTGGAGGTGGACGCCGAGGCGTGGTGGTTCCGCCTGCGCGGGATCCCCGGCCCGCCGCCCGTCCGCCTGCGCTCTCGCGTGCAGGGGCACGGGTCCGTGCTCCTCCTGTCGCCGGTCACGGAGGTGGACGGCCGCTGGTGGGTGACGATGGAGGTGGAGGTGGACGCCGAGGCCGAGGAGTCGCAGGGCGACGATTTCCGGGACCTGGAGGACCTGGCGGAACTGGCGAACACGATCGCGCTGGTGTGGCGCCTGGTGGTGCTGGAGGCCGACGCGGTCGCGGACCTGCGCCGGACCGCGGACATCCTGCGCGGGGACGGTGCGACGTCCCCGCCCACCGCGACCCGGTACCCGGGCACCGGGCCCGGAGCGGCCTCCGCGGCCCTCTGAGGCGGGCCCTCCCGAGGCGGTGGCCCGGCCTCGGAGCCGGGCCACCGCACGGCCGGGTCAGTGCTCCGCCGGACCGGTGCGGCCGGTTCGGTGCGCGGCGGCGCTCCGGTAGGGCTGCGCGTTCACGAGGGTGACCCCGATGACCGCGCCGCGCGGCGCGGTGAACGTGCGCCGCTCACCCCGGCGGGCTCCCAGCAGCGACGCGCCCAGCGGGGAGTCGGGGGAGTACACGGTCATCCGGTCCGCCACGGACGCGTCCCGGACTCCGAGCAGGAACTCCTCGGTCTCCGCCTCGCCGTCGTAGCGGATGGTGAGCACCTTGCCGGGGGAGGCGATCCCGTCGTCGGGCGCGGCCTCCTCCACCACGGCCTCGCTGAGCAGCCTCTCGATGGTCTGCACGCGGGCCTGCCGCACGGCGGGGTCGTGAATGTAGCGGGGCGCGGGGAGTGTGTCCCCCGCGCCCCCGTCCGACCCTCCCGGATCGCCGTCGGGCAGCGAGCGCAGTGCCCGGAGTTCCTCCAGGAGCCGCTCGTGGGCCTCCCGGGTCATCCATCGGTCGGTGGTCTTCGCCATGGGACGTTCCTTGTCTTCACAGGCCGCCCGCGGACCGGACCGCGGGCGGGCGAGCACAGCGAGGGCCGGGGGTGTTGCCACTCATAACGAGTGTGTCCACGACCGCGGTGCCGGGCGTTATCCTCGGACGACAATCAACCGACCGTTCTTTGTGGAAACAGGACAACACCCCTGTCAGGGGAAGGGGAAACGTGATCCACCTCGACCGCCTCGTCAACGTCCTGGGCGGATACGGTGCCCGGCTGTTCGGCCCGGAGCCGCTGCGCCGCCGGGAGCTGCGCAGCGTGGCCATGCACGACCCCACCGACGACGTGCTGTTCCTGGGCGACGCGTTCCTCGCGGTCGGCGTGGACTCGGCGGCCGAGGCCGTGCGCCTCGCCGAACGGGCCCGCGCGACCGTCGTCATCGTCCGGTCCGCCGACGAGCCCGGCGACGAGGTGCGTGAGCGCCTCCGGGAGAGCGGCCCCGCCCTGCTCACCGTGGACCCCGCGGTGTCGTGGAGCCAGATATCCGGTGTCGTCTACGGGCTGGTGCTGGAGGGGCGCGAGACCGAGGCCGGGCGCGGCCCCAGCGACCTGTTCGCACTCGCCGACACCATCGCCTCCGAGACGGGCGGGCCCGTTACCATCGAGGACCGCGCGTCCCGGGTGATCGCCTACTCCGCCTCCCAGGGCGGCACCGACCCGGTGCGGCGCGACACCCTCGTGGACCGGCGGGTGCCGGAGGCCGTCCGGGAGCGGCTCGGCGCGGACGGGGTGTTCACCCGGCTGGCGGCGTCCACCGAGCCCCGGTTCGTTCCGGGGGTGCCCGCGCTCGGCATGGGCGGGCGCACCGCCGTGCCCATCCGGGTGGGGCGCGAGCTCCTGGGATCGCTGTGGGTGGCGTGTGCGGCGCCGCTGGACGCGGAGCGGTCGCGGGCGCTGCGCGAGGGCGCGTACACGGTCGGCCTGCACATGTTGAGGGCCCGGGTGAGCAGCGACCTGGAGCGGCAGGTCGAGTCGGAGTCGGTGATCGACCTCCTGGAGGGGCCGGCCGACCCGGCGCAGACGGCCGGACGGATCGGCCTGCTCGCCGACGGGCTGCGGGTGGTCGCCTTCCAGGCCCGCGCCCGCCGCGAGCCCGAGGCCGCGGTCCTGCACCTGTTCGAGCAGGTCACCACCGGTTTCGGGTGGTCGCGTCCGGGGCGCAGCACGCTGCTGGGAACCACCGTGTACACGGTGCTGCCCTGCGGGAGCGATCCCGCCCCCGCGGTGGAGTGGGCGCGCTCCGCGCTGCGCGGCCTGCCCGGATCCCCCGGCCTCGTCGCCGGCGTGGGCGGTGTCGCCGACGTCTCGGGCCTGCCCGCGAGCCGGCAGGAGGCGGACGAGTGCCTGACGCTGCACGGCCGGGAGCCGGAGGGGGCCGACGCGATCGTCTACGACGACGCATGGCACCTCGTGCTGCTGCGCCGTCTGCGGCTGGTGGCCGAGAGCGGCCGCCTGCCCGTCCGGAACCCGGTGGCGGACCTGGCGCGGCATGACGCCGAGCACGGCACGGACCACGTGCGTACGCTCCGCACCTGGCTCTACGCGCACGGGGACCTGGGCCGGGCCGCGGAGTCCCTGGGCCTGCACCCGAACACGGTGCGGTACCGGTTGCGCCGGATGGGCGCGGTCGCGGATCTGCGGCTGCACGACCCGGAGGCCCGCGTGGCGATGACGGTCGCGCTGGCCGCCCTGGTGGACGGCCCGGACGAGGGAGCGGCCGCGGTGTGACCCGGGCGGGGCGCCCCGTGTGCTCCATATGACCGGTGTGAGACCGGCGGGGACGCCTCGCGTGAGCCGGTGTGACCCGGGCGGGGCGCCCCGTACGCCCGGCGCGGTCCTGGCCGGGGTGTCCTTCGCGCTCTGTGCGACGGGGCCGCGCGCGGGCCGGCTCCCTCACTCCTCCTCGTCGGGGACGAGCACCACCTTGCCCACCACGCCACCCGACTCCGCCAGCTCCATCGCCGCGCCCGCCTCGCTGAGCGGTATCCGCGCGGCCACCCGCGGCGTGACCACCCCCTCGGCGAGAAGGCCCAGGACGGCGCCCAGGTCCTTCGCCAGCAGTTCCCGGTAGCGGCCCGTGCGGCGGTGGCCCGCCCACAGGTTGAAGAAGTGCGCACCGCGTCCGTTGGGCAGCGCGTTCCACAGCAGCAGGCGGGCGAACAGGGCCAGCACGGGAACGCGCGGGTCACCGGGCAGGTCGCGCGTGGAGGCCGTGCCGTAGGAGACCAGGGTGCCGCCCCGGGCCACGTGCCGGAAGGAGTCGACGATGCCGGGTCCGCCCACGTGGTCGAAGACCGCGCGCACGCCGTCCGGGGCCAGGTCGCGGATCCTGGCGTGCAGGCCGGGGTCCGCACGGTCGAGGGCAAGGGCGCCGAGGGCGCGCACGGCCTCGGTGTGGCGGGCGGAGGACGTGCCGATGACGCGGACGCCCGCGTGCCGGGCCAGTCGCACGAGGACCGTTCCCACACCGCCGTTGGCCCCGAGCACGACGACCGTGTCACCGGCGCGGACCCGGGCCAGCCGGTGCAGCATCCGGTACGCGGTGACGCCGTTGACCACCACGGCCTCGGCGTCGGCCGCGTCGACGCCCTCGGGCACGGGAACCAGGTCGGCGGCCGCCAGGAGGACCCGGCTGGCCCAACCGCCGGTCTTGGTGAGCGCGGCGACGCGCCCGCCGACCAGCGCGGGGTCGACCCCCGGCCCCGCCTCCTCCACCGTGCCGACGAGGTCGTATCCGGGGACGAACGGGAACGGCGGCTGGTCGAAGTACTTGCCCCGGCGCATCTGCTGCTCGGCGAAGGAGACCCCGGTGGCCTCCATGCGGACGAGCGCCTGCCCGCGGCCGGGCGGGTCGAGCGGACGGCGGCGGACCTCCAGGCCGTCGGCGGCCACGACGCCGGGGAGGACGACCTCGACGGCGCCTCGGGCGGAGCCGCCGGCCGGTCGGCCCTGTCGGGCGGGAGGGTGCTGCTGTGTCATGGCGTTTCTCCTTAGTTTGTGAGTAGTCACTTACAAAAAGAGGCCGAAGAACGCCCGGAGCGGCGCGGTGGTGCGCGGATCAGCTCCGGGCGGCGAGCGAGGTGGCGGTCGGCGGGGTCGGGGCGGTCCGGCGCCCGGCGGGCCCGTTCACGGTCCCGACCTCCCCGCGGGCGGCTTGGGGACGTGGCGCAGGCCCTGGGTGAGCGTGCGCGTCCATGGAGCGTCGACCTCGTCCAGGTCCAGGGCGGTGACCAGGTGGCACAGCATGCCCATGGCGACGAAGTGCTGCACCTGGTCCCGGGTGCCGCCGGACAACTCGTGCGCGAGGGTGACCACCCCGGCGTAGCCGCGCCTCAGGGCCTCGCGCACCTCGGGGATGTCGGCGGCGCTCTGGGCGTGGACCTGGAGCATGAGCAGGTCGCGGTCGGCGATGAGGTCGGCGTAGGCGTCGCCCATCGCCTCCAGGACCTGGGCGGTCGGCGCCTCGGCGGCGCTCCGGGCGCCCTGGCGCAGCGCCGTCCCGATGAGGTCGAAGCACCGCTCCAGCGCCGCCGTGAACAGGCCCAGCTTGCTGCGGAACAGCCGGAACACGTAGGCCTGGGAGATCCCGGCGGCGTCGGCGATCTCGGTGACCGGGGTGGCGTGGTAGCCGGTCCGCGCGAACACGGGGACGGCCTGGGCCAGGATGGCCGCGCGCCGGGCTTCGGCGTTGGAACGGGGCGCTTCTGTGGTGCTCATGTGTGTGAGTACACACTCACAAAGAGGAAAAGTCAAGCCCCGAAGGAGGGATCTCCCGGCGGAGGGCTCGACCAGTACGGAGAAGGCAGGGAAGGCGAGGGCGGCGGTGGGAGGGCCGGGGACGTGTCAGGGCCTGTACGGGTGCCGTGCGCGCTCGCCGAGCAGCCGCTTCCTGTGCCGGCTGCGGCGCACGCCCGTGGTGACGAGGATCGGCGCACCCACCAGCAGCCCCGCGAGGGGGATCCCGACGAACGAGGCCAGCGCGGTCAGGAGGTCTCCGAAGAACCGCGAACCGCCCTGTAGCCCGGCGACCGCGTAGACCGTCCCCGGGGCGCCGTCGCACACCAGCGTGTGCTCGCCCGCAGCCCCGGGGTGTGCCCCTACGAGCGACCACTCCCCGTCGCCGCCCTGGACGGTGTGCTTGTAGGGGGGCGGTTCGAAGGCCCTCTCCTCACCGCCGGGCAGGACGAGCGAGCAGGCGCTCCCGTCCGCGCCCGCGGGGCTGGAGTACAGCCCGATACGGGGGAACTCCCCGTCGGCGGTGAACACCGCCTCGCCGGCCCCCCGGAGCCGGGCGTCGAAGCCGGGTACCCCAGCGGTCCGGTACACCATGGCGATGAAGACGGCCGTCCCCACCAGGAGTCCGAGCGCGACGAACCCGGCGCCCAGGACGTACCAGAAGCGCCCGGGGCTCAGCTCCCGGGCGTCGACCCGGGGAGGGGGGAACGGGGGGTGAGCGGACACGGGAGTCTCCAGCGGATCGGACGTGTCCCCGGACGGGGGAGTCTTGCGGGCGGATCCTGTACGGATCCGCTCCGGTGGGACGCCGCGGAGGCGGTGGCGGTTCGCGCGGCCCCGGGGGGAAACGCGGCCCGATCCGCCCGAACCCCTTGTCAGCGGAGGTGGACACGGATTCAATCAGGTTCGGGGCGGTCCGCCGGCACGGTCCGCCGCCGTCCCGGCGGAGGGGAGGCGCACATGTCCGGGGCCTGGAACGCGTGGTCGTGGGACACCGACCCCGAGGCCGTGCGCCGGGACGTGGCGGTCGCGCACGAGCGCTTCACCGACTCCGGCCGTGTCAGCGGCCCGGTCCGTCCCGTCGTCGGCGACTCCTGGCTGCGCAGCGCCCTGCACGGCGTGGACCCAGACACCACCCTGCCCCGGGTCGAGCTCACCGGCCCCACCCTGTACGACTACCGCGACGCGCATCCGCTGGCCTTCGTCATGCCGCTGCTGCGGCACCTGCTCGTCGACACCGCGCCCGGCCCCCAGATCGTCGCGGTCGGCGACGCCTCGGGCCGCCTGCTGTGGGTGGAGGGCGACCGCGGGCTGCGCCGCCGCGCCGAGGCCATGTGCTTCGTGGAGGGCGCCGACTGGCACGAGCGCTCGGTCGGGACCAACGCGCCCGGCGTCGCGCTCGCCCTCGACCACGAGGTCCAGGTCTTCGCCAGCGAGCACTTCGCCCGGGGCGTGCAGCACTGGAGCTGTTCGGCGGCGCCCCTGCACGATCCCGACACCGGCGCCCTCCTCGGCGTCCTCGACCTCACCGGTGACAGCCACCTCGCCTCGCCGCAGGCCCTGGCGCTGGCCCGCACCGCCGCCACCGCGGCCGAGATGGAGCTGCGCGCCCTGCGCATCAGCGGCCGGCTGCCCACGCCCCGCCGCCCGCCCCGGGACGGGGCCGCGCCGCCGGACCCGGGCGAGGGCGGCGGGCCGCCCGCGCCGCGGGAGTCCGCCGGCGGCGCCCGGCTCCGCGTACTGGGCCGTGACAGCGCCCGGATCACCCTGGACGGCCGCTCCCGCGACCTGAGCATCCGCCACTCCGAGATCCTGCTCCTGCTCGCCCGCAGCCCGCGCGGCCTGACCGGCGACGCGCTCGGCGCACGGCTGCACGAGCGGGACGCCTCCCCGGTCACCGTCCGCGCCGAGATGTCCCGCCTGCGCCGCCTGCTCGGTCCCGGCCTGCTCGCCTCCCGCCCCTACCGGTTGTGCCGTCCACTGGCCACCGACATCGACGAGGTGCGCCGCCACCTGTCCGAGGGCTCGTACCGACGGGCGCTGGAGTCCTACGCGGGGCCGGTCCTGCCCCGCTCGGAGGCTCCCGGAGTGGCGGAGGCGCGCGGTGAACTCCAGGCCGAGGTGTGCGAGGTCCTCGGAGCCGGGGCCGCGCCGGACGTGCTCATGGACTGGGCCGAGCACCCCGAGTGGCGCGACGACCCCCGTGTCCTGGCGGCCGTGCTGCCCGCCCTCGCCCCCGGCTCGCCCCGCCACGCCGCCCTGCGGGGCAGGCTGCGCTGGCTCGGCGACTGAGGCCTTCTGCTCGCAACGTGGTCGCAACGTCGGTGTGGCTAGCGTCACACTCCACTTCCCGGAAGCGGCTTTCCGGTCCCACGACCGGTGCCACGCGAAGCAAGGAGACCGACATGGCGATCTACGCACCCCCGGGCCGGCCGGGCAGCGTCGTCGAGTACGCCCCCCGCTACGACAACTGGATCGGCGGCGAATGGGTCAAGCCGGTCAGGGGCCGCTACTTCGAGAACCCGACCCCCGTCACCGGCCGCACCTTCACCGAGGTGGCCCGCAGCGGCGCGGAGGACGTCGAACTGGCCCTGGACGCCGCACACGGCGCCGCACCCGCCTGGGGACGCACCTCCGCCGCCGAGCGGGCCCTGGTCCTCAACCGCGTCGCCGACCGCATCGAGGAGAACCTGGAGAGGCTCGCCGTCGCCGAGTCCTGGGAGAACGGCAAGCCCGTCCGTGAGTGCCTGGCCGCCGACCTGCCGCTGGCCGTGGACCACTTCCGCTACTTCGCCGGGGCCATCCGCGCCCAGGAGGGGTACAACTCCCAGATCGACGGCGATACCGTCGCCTACCACTTCCAGGAGCCACTGGGGGTGGTCGGCCAGATCATCCCGTGGAACTTCCCGCTGCTCATGGCCACCTGGAAGCTCGCGCCCGCGCTGGCCGCCGGGAACGCGGTCGTGCTCAAGCCCGCCGAGCAGACCCCGGCCTCGATCCTTCTCCTCGCCGAGCTGGTCGCCGACCTGCTGCCGCCCGGCGTGCTCAACGTGGTCAACGGCTTCGGCGCGGAGGCGGGCAAGCCGCTCGCCAGCAGCCCGCGCGTGGGCAAGGTCGCCTTCACCGGTGAGACCACCACCGGGCGCCTCATCATGCAGTACGCGTCGGAGAACCTCATCCCGGTCACCCTGGAACTGGGCGGCAAGAGCCCCAACATCTTCTTCTCCGACGTCGCCGCGGCCGACGACGCCTTCTACGACAAGGCGCTGGAGGGTTTCACCCTCTTCGCCCTCAACCAGGGCGAGGTGTGCACCTGCCCCTCCCGTGCCCTGGTGCAGGACGCCGTCTACGACCGCTTCATGGGCGACGCCCTCGAACGGGTCGGCCGGATCCGGCAGGGCGACCCGTTGGACACCGACACCATGCTCGGGGCCCAGGCCAGCAACGACCAGCTGGAGAAGATCCTGTCCTACATCGACATCGGCCGCCAGGAGGGGGCCGGGGTGCTCACCGGCGGGGAGCGGGTCGACCTCGGCGGCGACCTGTCCGGCGGCTACTACGTCGCCCCGACCGTCTTCGAGGGCCAGAACAGCATGCGGATCTTCCAGGAGGAGATCTTCGGCCCGGTGGTGTCGGTGGCCCGCTTCGACGACTACGACGACGCCCTCAAGATCGCCAACGACACCCTGTACGGGCTGGGGGCGGGCGTGTGGTCGCGCGACGGCAACACCGCCTACCGCGCGGGCCGCGACATCCAGGCGGGCCGCGTGTGGGTGAACAACTACCACGCCTACCCGGCGCACGCCGCCTTCGGCGGGTACAAGCAGTCCGGGATCGGCCGCGAGAACCACAAGATGATGCTCGACCACTACCAGCAGACCAAGAACCTCCTGGTCAGCTACTCCGACGAGGCACTGGGGCTGTTCTGATGGACTCCGCCGCCGAAGGCGCGGAGGTGGAGAGGGTGGCCGTCACCGACGCGGCGGCCGCCCTGCTCCGCCTGCTGCGCGACGAGCACGGGCCGCTCATGTTCCACCAGTCCGGCGGATGCTGCGACGGCAGCTCACCGATGTGCTACCCGGCGGGGGAGTTCCGCGTCGGCGGGTCGGACGTCCACCTGGGCGACCTGGACGTGGGCGCGCCCGAGCCGGTGCCGGTGTGGATGTCACGCTCGCAGTTCGAGCTGTGGAGCCACACCCACCTGACCATCGACGTGGTCCCGGGACGGGGCTCGGGCTTCTCCCTGGAGGCGCCGACCGGCAACCGGTTCCTCATCCGCTCCAGACTGATGGACGACGACGGGGCCGGGAGCCCCTGAGGCCTCCCGCCGCGCGGGCGCCGAGCGCCTACCGGGCCGCGCCGTCCCCGCCCCTGTCCCCGGCGGCGGCCTCGTCGGCCTCCAGGCGCTCGGCGAGCTCGTCGCGCGCCATCAGGCCCTCTTCGATGCGTCCGGTCCGATAGCCCACCCGGGCGGTGATGTGTCCCGCCACCGGGATGGTCGCCATCTGGAAGAGCGCCACCAGTACCAGCGTCCCGACGTTGAACACGTTGGTCTCCACGGGGATGAGCCGGATGTCGATCCCCACCAGCACCAGCACCAGCCCCAGCACCTGGGGCTTGGCGGCGGCGTGCATGCGCGAGAGAAGGTCGGGCAGGCGGATCAGCCCCACCCCGGCCACCAGGGAGAGCATGGCCCCGGCCAGGATGCACAGGATCGCCACCCAGTCCAGGACGGCGCCGAGCGTCTCGTTCACGGGTTCTCCCCCTTCTCCGGCTCGGGGGCGGTGTCGGTGGGTGCGGCCGGGGCCGGATGCGGGTCGGTCGCCGTGGAGACCGGGTGCACGCTGGTCGTCGTGGAGGAGCGCTCCTGAAGCGTGCGCCGGGCGACGAACTTGGCGATGCTGACCGAACCGACGAAGCCCAGCAGGGACAGCACCAGCAGGGTCGGCAGCACCGTGGGGTCGCGGTGGAAGGCGGCGTAGGCCCCCGTACCGGTCAGCGCCGAGGCGATCAGCACGTCCACGGACAGCGCCCGGTCCAGGACGCTCGGACCCATCAGCATCCGGATCATGCCCAGCAGCGCCGCCACCCCGAGCATGACGCCGATGGCGGTCCACAGAGCGTTCACGGCCTCTCCCCTCCCTCGCGCGTCTCCTGCTCATCCAGCGCCTCGGGACCGCCGGCCCGCAGCGCGGCGATGTCCTCGTGGGTGCCCAGGGCCATCACGAACCGCCTCTCCAGCTTCCAGATGTCCCGTCGGCCCCGCTCGACGGCCTCGTCGTCGCCCACGCCCAGCATGTGCACGTACAGGACGCGCTCGGACCGGTTGACCTCGACGATCAGGGTGCCGGGGATGATCGAGGCGGCGATCGCGGTGCACACCATCGTCAGGTCCGAATCGGTACGCATCCGCACCGCCACCACCGAGCTGGGCGCCTGTCGGCGGGTGAAGATGATCACGGTCACCTGGAAGCTGGCCACGACCATCTCGGCGAGCACGTACAGGACCAGCCGGACCAGGTGCACCGGATGGAAGCGGGGCATCGGGGTGATCGGCGGCATCGGGAACAGCACCATGATCAGTACCGACACCAGGAAGCCCAGGACCAGCAGGCCCAGCGACTCCCAGCGTGGCTGGAAGCCCTTGAAGAGCAGCATCCACACCAGGGTCATGCCGAGCGCGACCGGGACCTGCACCTTGCCCACGCGCCTGCGCAGCGCGGTCAGGCCGGCCCTCTTCCTCTTCCGCGGTCTGGTCATCGGTCGCCTCCGAGAACGGCCTCGATGTAGAGGGTGCGCGCCTGGAGTTCCACGGCCGCGTCGTAGGAGTACTCGATCAGCGGCCCCGCGAACACCGTCAGGGCGACGCTGAACGCCACCAGCGCCACCGTGGCGCCGACCATGCTCTTCGGCAGGACCACCGACGTGACCACCGTCGTGGCCGCGGTCGTGGTGTCCCTCAGCCGGGAGGACGGTCCGACCGCCTCGCCGGGACCGAGCGCCGCGGTGGAGGTGTCGTCGGCCTCGACGTCCTCCAGCACGGTACCGGGCTCGGCCACCATGCCCTCGGACGGTCTCCGCCAGAACGCGTAGTTCCACACCCGGGCGATGACGTACAGGGTCAGCAGGCTCGTGAGCACCGACGTCCCCACCAGGGTGTAGGCGAGCGGCGTGCCCGCGGCCACACCGGCCTGTATCAGGCCGATCTTGCCGAGGAAGCCCGACAGCGGCGGGATGCCGCCCAGGCTCATCGCCGGGATGAAGAACAGGACCGCCAGCACCGGCGCGATCCGCCCCAGGCCGCCCAGGTGGTCCAGGGACGTGGACCCGCCCCGGCGCTCGATGAGGCCCGTGACCAGGAACAGCGTGGTCTGCACCGTGATGTGGTGCGCGATGTAGAACACCGCGCCCGCCATACCCTGATCGCTGCCCAGGGCCACGCCGAAGATCATGTACCCGATGTGGCTGATCAGCGTGAACGACAGCAGACGCTTGATGTCGGTCTGCGCGACCGCGCCCAGGATGCCCATGATCATGGTCGCCAGCGCCACGCACATCAGCAGGCCGTTGAGCTGCTCGCCGGGGAACAGCAGGGTCTGCGTGCGGATGATCGCGTACACGCCCACCTTGGTGAGCAGACCCGCGAACACCGCGGTGACCGGCGCAGGCGCCGTCGGGTAGGAGTCGGGCAGCCAGGCGGCCAGCGGGAACACCGCCGCCTTGATGCCGAAGGCGAACAGCAGCACGATCTGCAGGGTGGCCCTGAGGTCGGTGGACAGCTCCGGCAGCCGCTCGCCGAGGTGGGCCATGTTCACCGTGCCGGTGGCGCCGAAGACCAGCGCGATGGCGATCAGGAACAGCACCGACGACACCAGCGACACCACGACGTAGGTGGCGCCCGCCCGCATACGGGACTGCGTGCCGCCCAGGGTCAGCAGTACGTAGCTGGCGGTCAGCAGGATCTCGAACCCGACGTACAGGTTGAACAGGTCGCCGGCCAGGAAGGCGTTGGACACGCCCGCCACCAGGATCAGGTAGGTCGGCTGGTACACCGACAGGGGCGCCACCTCGGCCTTGCCCACCATGCCCTGGCCGATGGAGTACACCAGCACGGCCAGCGTGATCGCCGCCGACACCGTCACCAGCAGCGCGGACAGCCGGTCGGCCACCAGGGTGATGCCGATCGGCGCCTCCCAGCCGCCCACCTGCACGGCCAGCGGACCGAACTCGTGCACACCCAGCATCAGGACCAGGCCGATGACCAGGACCAGGGCCAGCGAGATGACGCTCAGCCACTGCTGTAGCCGGGGCCGGCGGATGCCGAGGGCCAGCTTGACGCCGGCCGTGAACAGCGGGAGCACCACGGGCAGGGGGATGAGGTAGTGCAGGATCCCGGCGAGGTCTTCCACACCCATGGTCACTCGCTCCCTTGCAGGTCGCTGTCCTCGGCACGGGCCAGGCGCTCGCGCTCGGCCCGCATGGTCTGGCGCGCCTGGCGCCGCTGCGAGCGGACGCGGCGTCGCAGTTCGCGCCACAGTTCGCGCTCGGCGGCGCGGTCGGCCCGCCGGTGCTCGCGCAGCCGCTTCCGCCCCTGCCGGATCCGGCCGCGCAGCTCCTGGACCTGGGCGGTCATGCTCTCCGCTCGGTCGTTCAGGCGGCGCATGGTCTCCTGGGACTTCTCGTCGGGGTCGTTGTCCTCGGCCTCCAGTTCGTAGCGGGCCAGCTCGGCCCGTGCCCTGGCGATCTCGGCCTTGATACGCGCCTGCTCGGCCAGTTCCTGGGCGTCGGCGACGGCGATGGTCGCCTGGAGCTCGGCGCGCTGGCGGCGGATGTCGGCCTGGAGCCTGCGCCGCTCCTTCTGGAAGCGCTGGCGCACGGCGCGCCGGCCCTCGCCCTGGAAGATGCGCAGGTCCTCGATGTCGTCCTGTACCTCGTCGTTGCCCTCCAACTGCCAGCTCCGGTAGGCCATGGCCAGCAGGAAGGCGGTGATGCCGAGGGTGATGACGAGCGCGGTCAGGATCATCGCCTGCGGCAGCGGGTCGGTCATGTTCTCGGGTTCCGTGAGCCACAGGATCGGCGGCCCGCCCGGCTCGCCCGCCATGGCCAGGATCATCAGGTTGACGCCGTTGCTCAGCATGATGAAGCCGAGGAGTACGCGGGTGAGGCTGCGCTCCAGCAGGAGCACGACGCCCACCGCGACGAGGACGCCGACGACGATGACGACGAGCAGACTGGGTGACTCGTTCACGAGATGACCTCCTCGGAGACTCCTGGTGCCTCGCTCCGGTCCTCCGCCGCCCCGGGTGCGGCGTCCCGCTCGATCTGCTCGTCGATACGTGCTCCGAGACTGCGCAGGATGTCCAGGATCAGTCCGATGACCAGCAGGTACACGCCGATGTCGAAGATCATGGAGACCGTGACGTGGGCCGTGCCCAGGATCCAGAGGTCGATGTAGGCGTGGCCGCCCGCCAGGACGTTGGTGCCGAAGACCGCGCCGCCCAGCGCTGTGCCGGTGGCCACGGCCAGGCCGGCGCCGATCAGCGCGCCCGGCTGGATCCAAGCGCTGGCGTACAGCTCGAAACGGCCCCCGGCGAGGTAGCGGACGGTGAACGCCAGGCCCGCGACGATGCCGCCCGCGAAGCCGCCGCCGACCGAGCCGTGTCCGGTCAGCAGCAGGTACACCGAGATCACCATGACCACCGGGAAGAGGAAGCGCGAGACGACCTCGAAGATGACCGACCGGCGCTCGGTGGGCAGGGCGTCGGCGCCCGGTAGCCAGGAGTGCTGCCACCGGGGCTTGAGGTGCATGTTCTGCGGTGCGATCCGGACCCCGCCGAGGTCGGCCTTGTCCTGGCCGACGTCGGGTTCGGGGGGCTGGGTGACCGACAGGGCCATCACGCCGCCCGGGGCCTTGCGGGGCTGGGCGCGGCGGCGCACGAACAGCAGGCTGGCCACGCCGGCGGCCGCGGCGGCGAGCACCGAGATCTCGCCCATGGTGTCCCAGGCGCGGATGTCGAGCAGCAGGACGGAGACGATGTTCTCGCCGCCCGCCTCCTTCGCCGCGGCCGGGTATCCCTCCGAGATGGACGGCTCCCGGCGGCCCGCCAGGGCGTACCAGGTCATCGAGGAGACCACGACGCCGGTGGCCAGTCCCAGGGCCAGGTTCCACACCCGGCGGCCGCGTAGGGCGGGTGCCGAGAAGCGGGGCGGAAAGCGGCGCAGCACCAGTACGAAGACCACCAGGCTGACGGTCTCCACGAGGAACTGGGTGAGCGCGATGTCGGGAGCGCCCATCACGTAGAAGAGGGTGGCGATGCCGTAGCCGCTGGTGCCGACGAGGACCACCGCGAACAGGCGGCGCCGCACGTACAGCGTGAACAGGGCGGTGACGATGACGATCAGGGCGGGGATGATCTGCACGGGGGAGTCCCACAGGCGCAGCCGCGGGTAGTCGCCGTTCCAGATCCGGCCGCTGACCATCCACCATCCGGCGGCGATGACCAGGGCGACCAGGATCGTGCCGAGGTAGATGGGCAGCGAACCGCGCTGGGTGCCGCCGGTGACCTGAAGGGCCAGGTTCTCCAGCCAGGCGAGCATGCGGCGGTAGACCCGGTTGGGGTCGGGCAGCGCCGTCCGGGTCCCCGCCCACACGATCTGGTGGCGGAGGCCGAACATGGCCAGGCCGCCGACGACGCACACCGCCGACAGCAGCAGCGGGAGTTCGAGGCCGTGCCACAGGGCCAGGTGCTTCTCCTCCTTGCCGGGGGTGGCGGGAACGGTGTCCGCGTACACGGCGAGGAGGGGGTCGAGCAGGCTTGAGAGCAGGCCGCCCAGGAGTCCGAGTCCGGCCATGACCATGGCGGGGGCCTGGAAGAGCGGGCCGGGGGAGTGGACCGGCGTGGGCGAGACGTCCTGCTTGTCGGAGAAGGCGCCCCACAGGAAGCGCAGGGTGTAGGCGACGGTGAGGACGCTGCCCGACGTGATGCCGACCAGGACCGCGGTGTCGACGCCGTCGCCGTGGGCGAAGGCGCCGAAGGCCAGTTCCTTGGCGGCGAACCCGAGGGTGGGCGGCAGGCCCGCCATCGAGGCCGAGGCCACGATCGCCGTCCAGAAGGACCCCGGCATGGATGTGCGCAGACCGGAGAGCTCGCGCAGGTCGCGCGTGCCGGTGCCGTGGTCGATGACGCCGGTCACGAGGAACAGCGGCGCCTTGAACAGCGAGTGCGCGACGAGCATGGAGATCCCGGCCAGGGCGCCGGCCCGGGTTCCCGCTCCCAGCAGCGTGATGAGGAAGCCGAGCTGGCTGATGGTGCCGTAGGCCAGCACGAGCTTGAGGTCGAACTGGCGCAGCGCCTTCCAGCCCGCCAGGACCATCGTGAGGGTGCCGAAGAACAGCGCCGTGTACTGCCAGACGACGGCGTCGTGGAAGGCGGGGGTGAGCCGGGCGACCAGGTAGACGCCGGCCTTGACCATCGCCGCGGCGTGCAGGTAGCCGGAGACCGGCGTGGGAGCGCGCATGGCGGCGGGGAGCCACAGGCTGAACGGCAGCAGGGCCGACTTGGACATCGCGCCGACCATCACCAGGACGAGCGCGACGTTGACCGCGGTACCGCTGGGCGGCGAGGCGACGATCTCGGAGATGACGTAGGTCCCGGCGGCCTGGCCGAGCACGACCATGCCGACGAGCATCGTCAGGCCGCCGAAGGTGGTGACGGTCAGGGCCGTCATGGCCGACCGCCGGCTCTCCTTGAGCTCGGTGCTGTGCCCGATGAGCAGGTAGGAGAAGACCGTGGTCAGCTCCCAGTACACGAAGAGCTGGATGAGGTCGTCGGCCAGCACGAGGCCGAGCATGGCCCCGGCGAAGGCGACGAACACCCCGGCGAAGCGGCCGAGGCCGGCTTCGGAGTCGTCGAAGTAGCGGGCGCAGTAGACCAGGATCAGAGCGCCCACGCCCGCGGCGATGAGCGTCATGACCAGGCTCAGGCCGTCCAGGTACAGGCCGAGGCGGAGCGAGAACTCCGGGGCCCAGGGCATGGAGGAGGAGAGCGTCTCCCCGCGCAGGACGGCGGGTACCTGGAAGAGGGCCCAGACGGTGGACGCGCCCGGGACGACGGCGAGCGCGAGGAAGGCGTTGCGGCCCCACTGGCGCACCAGTAAGGGCGCGATCGCAGCCGCGACGAAATGCGCGATCAGCACAGTGGTCAATGCGCCCCTCCCGGACCGGCCCGGGCCCGCCCTGGTCCCGGGCGGACGTCCACTGCCCCCAGAAGCGGTCCGTCCCGTCCACGACCGGATCAGTGGGCGGGGTGTCGCTACGGTTCGGAGGGGGCAAGGATGTATGTGAATTTGCGTGCAAAGGCTATCTAATAGCTAGACTACACAAACGTCAAACCACCGCGCGGTCATGGACCCGCGGCGTCCGCCCAGCATGCGAGGACCGTTCCGTGCCCGACGAGACCCACGAGTGCGCGCCCGACGAGACTCACGAACCCCGTGCTGAGCAGCACGATGTCGAACTCGAGGAGTTCCAGCGCGCCTGGACCGAGTTCATCAACGCGGCGATCCACGCCCGCTCCCGCAGCGGACACGGCCACCGGGGTGCCGAAGATCTCACTCTCACCCAGGCTCTCCTCATGGAGGCGGTACGCGGAATGGACCACCCCAGCGTCGGTTCGGTCGCCCAGATTGTCGGTGTTTCTTCTCCTTCCGCCACACGCATGATCCAACAGCTCGAGCGCAAGGGCATGATGGCGCGCCGTCGCTCCGAACGTGATGAGCGCAGCACCGTGGTGGCCATCACCGAGGAGGGCGAGCGGGCGCTCGCGGTCCGCCGCAAGAACCTGGAGGGCAAGCAGCGGCAGGTCTTCGACGCCATCAGGCCGTCACTGCGCCCCCTGGTGCTCACCCTCCTGCGCGATCTCCGCGAGGCCCTGGACGAGACCTGAGGGCGGCGTGGCCACGGGGTCTGCCATGGGCAGATCTGCCCCGGGCCGAAACGCTGGCGGCCGCCCGGTCCGCCGCCGCAGGCTGGGACCACCGGCCGGGCGGGCGACCACCCCGCACAGGGGGCCGGTGAGGGAGAGTGCCATGTTGATCCAAGAACGGCTCGCAGCCCCGGACGAGAGCTCGGGCGGAGCCTTCGACGACCAGTTGGCCGCGCGCCTGCTGCGCAGCCGCATCGTGCTGCTGGGCACGCAGGTCGACGAGGCCAGCGCCAACCGGGTGTGCTCGCAGCTCCTGCTGCTCGCCGACGAGGACCCGCACAGGGACATCACGCTGGCCGTCAACAGCCCGGGCGGGTCGGTCTCGGCGGGCCTGGCCGTCTACGACACCATGAACTTCGTGCCCAACGACGTGTCCACGCTGGTCATGGGCTTCGCCGCCAGCATGGGCCAGTTCCTGGCCTGCGTCGGCACCCCGGGCAAGAGGTACAGCCTGCCGCACGCGCGGATCATGATGCACCAGCCCTCCGGAGGACTGGGCGGGACCGCCGCGGACATCGCCATCCAGGCGGAGAACCTGGCGTACACCAAGCAGACCATGGTGCGGCTGATCGCCAAGCACACCGGCCGGACCGAGGAGATCATCTCCCGGGACCAGCACCGTGACGCGTGGTTCACCGCCGAGGAGGCCAGGGAGTACGGGTTCGTCGACCACGTGGTCGAGTCCGTGGCGCAGATGGGCGGCGGCGGTCTGCGGCTGGGCGCCGACTCACCCGGTTTCGCCACCCAGGTGAGGGGAGGGCGGCGATGAGCGGGCGCTACACGGTCCCGGTGGTGGTGGAGCGCACGCCCCACGGCGAGCGGTCCTTCGACGTGTTCAGCAGGCTGCTCTCGGAGCGGATCATCTTCCTGGGCACGCCGATCGACGACGACGTCGCCAACGTGGTGATGGCGCAGATGCTCCACCTCGACCACGAGTCGAGCGATACCGACATCCAGCTCTACATCAACTCGCCGGGCGGCTCGAACACCGCACTGACCGCCGTCTACGACACCATGCGGTTCGTGCGCGCCGACGTGGCCACGGTGTGCATGGGCCAGGCGGCCTCCGCGGCGGCGGTACTGCTCGCGGCGGGCACGGCCGGCAAGCGGATGGCGCTGGAGCACGCGCGGGTGCTGCTGCACCAGCCGTCCGGAGAGGGGCAGGGGGTCGCCGCCGACCTGGAGATCCAGGCGGGGGAGATCCTGCGGGTCCGCTCCCAGGTGGAGGAGATCCTGGCCCGGCACACCGGGCAGACACAGGAGCGCCTGCGCGCCGACACCGACCGGGACAAGATCTTCACCGCCGAGCAGGCCAGGGAGTACGGCCTGGTGGACGGGGTCATCACGACCAGGGAGGTCGCGCCGGCGGTCGGGAGCGCCGCGTAGCGGAGCCGTCCGGAGCCCGGGCGGAGGCGGGGGACGCACCGGTCCGGTGCGTCCCCCGCTCGTCCGGGGTCACAGGGAGCGGCCGGACCCGGCTTCGTTGAACTCCCTTCGCGCCGCCTCGACCTGTTCCAGGTGGCCCGAGGCCCACGAGGCGAGGGTGGAGAAGAGGGGAGCGAGGCTGCGCCCCAGGTCGGTGATCTCGTACTCGACGCGCGGCGGCACCTCGGGGTGGTAGGTACGGCGGACGAGTCCGTCCCGTTCCAACTGCCGCAGGCGCTGGGTCATCACCTTGGGAGTGATGGTGCTGATGCGGCGCCGCAGTTCGACGAACCGCTGTCTTCCGTACTCGTCGAGGGTCCACAGAACCGGTGTGGTCCAACGGCCGAAGACGATGTCCACCGCAGGGCCGATCGGGCAGGCCTGCTCCGAATCGGCCGGTGAGGGGTGTTCCACGCTCTGGGGCATAACGGTATATCCAGGGGAAGCCACTTTCCTCCAGGTACCTAATTTATCCCCGGTGCCAGCGTCGAAGAAGAAATCGGCGTACCAACCGGATCCATCTGTTCGGTGCCGGTTCCTTTCGACGCGCAAATGTGTTTTCCCTTTTTTCCCTGGAGCGCCATGTCCACCTCAGAACCCATGCCGGAAACCACCTCCGAGCCGGAGGAACCCCGCCTGCGGCGGCCGGGACTGGTACTGGCCTTTCTCAGCACCGCCGGATTCATGACATTCCTCGACGTGTCGATCGTGAACGTCGCCCCGCCCACCATCGAGGACGAAATCCACGTCCCCTCCACACACCTTCCCCACATCGTCACGACGTACGGCATGGTGCTCGGCGGGTTCCTCCTGTTGTGCGGGAGGCCGGCCACACGTTCGGCCGCCGTCTCATGCTCCAGACCGGCCTGTCGGTCTTCGCCCTGGCCTCCCCCACCGCGGCACTCGCCCTGACCCCGATGATGCTGATCGTCTCCCGCGGAGTGCAGGGGCTCGGTGCGGCCTTCATCGCCACGGCGGCGCTGAGCCTGCTGCGCGACGCCTTCGCGGAGGGGGCCGAACGCAACCGCGCGCTGGGCGTCTCGGGCGCGCTCAGCGGTGTCGCCGCGGTCGCCGGTGTCACGGTGGGCCGCCTGTTCACCGAGGGTCCCGGCTGGCCCTCTTCTACGTCAACGTGCCGATCGGCCCGGGAGGTGCCCTGCCGGCACCGTTCGTCGCCGCACTGGTACTGCTGCCGTTCCGGAAGGCCCCCGAACGGAACGAGCCGCCGACGGAGACGCCACACGGGCCAGGGAGCGGCCTGGCCGTGTGAATCGGCGGCGTGGCGAACGCCGGGCGTGGGACCGGAGGCGACCTCCCCGCCCCGCCGGCTCCGCTCCCGCGGGGCCGGCCAAGCCTGTGCGGGTGGTCCCGCCCAGGGGGCCCGGGCGGAAGGCCCGGCCGATCTCGGGAGCAGGCCGCGGCTCCCTAGGCGGCCAGCGACAGCACCTGTGCCCGGTGGGCGGGTACGGACGCGGGGGAGGCGCCCGCCGGACGGTAGTCGCCGAGGGAGGTGCCGGTCCGCCGGAGCCCGACCGCCACGGTCCGCTCGTACAGTTCGCCCAGCACGTCGGAGAGCCTCAGCCCGAGGGAGCGGTAGACGGCGGCGAGCACCTCGGAGGAGGCCTCCTTGCGCCCGCGCTCGATCTCGGACAGGTAGGGCAGGGACACCTGGGCGTCCTCCGCCACCTCGCGCAGCGTCCGGCCCTGCTCGGTCCGGGTGCGCCGCAGCAGGTCGCCGACGAGGTCGCGCATGAGGGGGTCCCCCGGCTCCTCGGCCTCGGCGCGCCCGCCCGCGCGGGCCTCGTCCAGGGAACGTAGGACGTCGGACATCGGGGCCTCCACGGTTGCGTGCGCGACGGTCTCCTCCCGAGCGTACGCCGCGGGCCGCGCGACGGGGAGCCGTCCACAGGCCTTCTGCGAGGGGCAGAACCGGGCCGGGGCCGAAGCGCCGCCCACGGGTGTCCCCATAAGTGGCAAAGGCTTGTCCCCAGGCGCGTGTCGCCGGTGTTTTCCCACCTCCGGAGCGGGCAGGAGGAGAAGGCGTCTACATCCGGAGGAACCTATGGAGATCACCGGAATCATCAGCGCGATCATCGTCGGACTGATCATCGGCGCGCTGGGACGTCTCATCGTCCCGGGCAAACAGCATCTTCCGATCTGGCTGACCCTGCTTCTGGGCATCGTGGCGGCCTTCGTCGGTGGCTGGCTCGCCGCCATGTTCACCGGCAGCCTGATCATCACTGTGATCGTTCAGGTACTGGTGGCGGCCGCGATCGTCTACCTCGCGGACGGCCTCTACTCCAAGGGCTCCAAGGGCACCCGGGGCAGAACCGCCTGAGGCGGTCCCGCCCCGGCACGGGCCGCCGGGCGCCTACCCGGCGGCCCCGTCCACGCCCACGGTCCGCTCCAGGCGCAGTGAGGCCTCGGCGGCCTCCAGCACGGCCACCACGTCCCGTCCGAACCGCACGTCGCACGGGTCGCCGACCGTGCCCTCCACCTGCGCCAGCAGCCGGTCGACCGCGGCGCCGAAGGCCTCCACCGGGTTCCGGTCGCCGCCGGGCACCGGCACCCAGCCGCGCTCGCCGTGCAGTACGACCTCGAAGGTCTGCGCGTCGGGAGCGGCGTCCAGGGTCACCGCGAACGAGCCGACCGCGCCGCCCTCGTGCCGGGTGAGCATGTGCACGGTGTCCCGCGGCCCGGCGAGCGCCGTCACCTGCGTGACCGGCCCGAGCACCGGCAGCACCTGGGACAGCACGTGCGGACCCACGTCCCACAGCCCGCCCTTCTCCCTGCGCCACGGGGAGGCGCCGAAGGGGTTGCCGGGCTGGAAGATCGACGCGAACAGCGTCGCCCGCACCCCGTGCCAGCCGCCCTCTCCGGCGGCCGACTCCACGAACTCCGTCACGTTGTCGGAGAAGCGGTTGGTGAAGAACACCACCGACGCCAGCCCGCGCGCCTCCGTCTCGGCGACCAGCGCGTCGGCCGCGGCGGCCGACAGCGCCACCGGCTTGTCCAGCAGCAGGTGCTTTCCGGCCCGGGCGGCGCGCAGCGCCAGCTCCGCCTGGATGTGGGGCGGCAGCGCGACGGCCACGGCGTCGACGTCGGCCAGCAGCGAGTCGACGTCGCCGTGGGCGCGGATCCCGTACCGCTCGGCGAGCGCCGAGGCCTTGGCGGGATCGCGTCCCCACACCCCCGCGAGGGTGGCGCCGGGGTGCGCGTCCAGCGCCGCGGCGTGCGTCTCCGCCGCCCAGTAGCCCGTGCCCAGCAGTCCGAACCTGAGGCTCATGCCGTACTCCCTAGTCTCGACCACCGCCCATTGTCCATGGAAGCGCTCCCATGGCGAGGGGCGGGTGCGCCGGACCCCGCGAGCGCCGAACCGGCGGGCCCCCGGGACGCTCTCACCGGGTGTCCGGTGAACCCGCGATCCGACCAGAGGAGCCACGGATGCCGCCCAGGGACCCCCCAGCGGGTGCCGACCCCCTCCCACCGAACCCCGTTCCCCCGAGCCCCGTTCCGTCGAAGCCCCGGGGCGGGACCGCCCTGGCGGTGGCATGCGCCGTCGTGCTGGTGACCGCCGTCTGCGCGGGCGGCTGGGTCGGCGGACGCCTGTACGCGGGCGATCCCGTCCTGCCGCTCGGCGCCGCCGCTCCCACCACCGGTGACACCGCTCCCTCTCCCGAACCCTCCCCGGAGGGCGAACGCGTCGGGTACCGGGGCATGTCGGTCGCCCTGCCCGGGGGCTGGACGTCGCAGACCGTCCGGGAGGGATTCGGCGTCATGTCCGGGCCTCCCGAGGACCTCGTCGAGGAGGAGTGGCTGGTCCTCCGTCCGCGGGACCAGTCGGAATGCGAAGGCAACGAGTGGACCTGGACCGACAACCACACCGGTTGCCGGCACCTGAAGGTCCTGGGACCGCTGGGTATCCGGTACGGCGGATCGGGGTACGGCCCGATCGACCTGGACACCGTCGGCTCGCACACCTCCTACACCGCTTCGGGCAACCCCCATCCCTGCCCGGAGGGGGTTCCCTCCCACACGACCGGGACGGAGGAGGTCCCGGGACTCCTCCCCTGGGAGGTGGAGGAGCGCGACCTCGGCGGTGAGCCGGCCCGGTACGGCGTCGGACCCACCATCTGCTACGACGTGGAGTCCCAGGGGTTCCGCCACTTCGAGCAGCGCCTCTGGCTGGTGGAGGACGCAGGGATCCTGGTCGTGGACGGCTACGGGCTGGCGGAGGCCGAGGACGTGCTCGCCACCGCCGAGTGGTGACCCGCCCGCCCGCGCGCCGCGCCCCCGGGGAACGGGGGCGCGGCGCGGCCGGACGGTGACCCGTACGCCACGGGGCTCACGGATACAGCCGGCGCGCTCCCGCAGACGGAAGGGCCCCGAACACGGCCGGCTCGGCGAAGCCCCGCTCCCGGTAGGCCTCACGCACCGCTTTCTCGCAGGCCTCCACGCGGTCGGCGTCGGCCAGGGCGACCACGCACCCGCCGAAACCGCCGCCGGTGATCCGCGCGCCCAGCGCACCGGCGGCCAGGAGGGCGTCCACGGCGGTGTCCACCTCCGGGACGCTGACCTCGTAGTCGTCGCGCAGGGAGGTGTGGGAGCCGGTGAGCAGCGGCCCCACCGCCCGCAGGTCCCCGGACCGGAGCAGGCCCACGGTTTCCAGGACCCGCGCGTTCTCGGTCACCACGTGGCGCACCCGGCGGCGGGCCACGTCGTCGGGAAGCGCGGCCAGGGCCTCCGGCAGGTCGGCGACGTCGCGCAGGGCCGCCACCCCCAGGTGGCGCGCGGCCTCCTCGCAGGCCCGGCGGCGGTCGGCGTAGTGCCCCTCCACCAGGCGGTGCGGGGCCCGGGTGTCGACCACCAGCACGTTGAGCCCCGCCGCCGACGGGTCGAAGGGCACCTGCTCGGTCCCCATGGTCCGGGTGTCCATGAACAGGGCGTGCCCCTCGGTGGACAGCATCGACGCGGACTGGTCCAGGATCCCGCACGGCATGCCCACGAAGTCGTTCTCCACGCGCTGGGCCAGCCGGGCCACCTCGGCCGGCCCGAGGTCCACGCCGTGCAGGGAGGCGGTGGCCATGACGGTCGCGCACGTCAGCGCGGCGGACGAGGACAGGCCCGCGCCGGTGGGGATCGTGCTGTCCACCAGCAGGTCCAGGCCGTCCACCGTGTACCCCTCGTCCCGCAGGGCCCACAGCGCGCCCGCGGGGTAGGCGGCCCACCCCTCCACCGCGCCGGGGAACAGGTCGGGAAGCCGGGCCTCGAACCCGTCCTCGGACTGGCGGGACCGGAACCGCACGGCCGCGTCCGTGCGCCGGGCCGCGGAGGCCGTCAGCGCGTGGGGCAGGGCGAACGGGAGGACGAACCCGTCGTTGTAGTCGGTGTGCTCGCCGATGAGGTTGATCCGCCCCGGCGCGGCCCACACGCCCTCGGGCCCGTACCCGAACGCCGAGCGGAACGCGGTCGTCACGTCGTCCATGCGTCCTGTCTCCCTGTTCGACTGCTGGTTCGGTTCTTCGTTCGGTCGTCCCGGGCTGGCCGCAACTGTTGCGGGTGTGACACGCGAGGTTTGGCCTGCGGTGATCTTGTACTTATAGCGAGGTTCGGCGCCGAACCTCGCTATAAGTACAAGATCACGCCGGGGCGCCGGTCCGTTTCCTCGTCAGGCCGGGGCCCGGCGTGAGAGGGCGAACTCCCAGGCGTCGGCGACGGTCTCGTCGAGCGTGCGCACCGGTTCCCAGCCCAGTTCCCGGCGGGCCCGGTCGTTGGCCGCGACCAGGACGGCCGGGTCGCCGGCGCGGCGGGGGGCGTCCTCCACGGGCACCGGGCGGCCGGTGACCCGCCGGACGGCCTCGATCACCTCGCGCACGCTGTGCCCGCCGCCCGTCCCCAGGTTGTGGACGCGGAAGGACCCCGGCCGCACGTGCTCCAGGGCGCGCAGGTGCGCCTCGGCCAGGTCGGCGACGTGCAGGTAGTCGCGCACCGCCGTCCCGTCCCGGGTCGGGTAGTCGGTGCCGAACACCTTGGCGCTCCCGCCCCCGCCGGCGGCCACCCGCAGCAGGTTCGGCACCAGGTGGGTCTCCGTGTCGTGCCGCTCGCCCGCCCCCAGGTGGGCACCGGCCACGTTGAAGTACCGCAGGCTCACCGCGCCCAGTCCGTGGGCCCCCGACCACGACTCCAGCATGTGGTCGACGGCGAGCTTGGTCGCACCGTAGGGGTTGGCGGGCACCGCCGGGGCGGTCTCGCCGATCGGCGCGTCGGATCCGGGATCGCCGTAGGCGGCGGCGCTGGAGGAGAACACCAGCCGCCGCACCCCGTGGCGCAGCGCGGCCTCCAGCAGCGCCAGGGTCCCCGACACGTTGGTGCGCCAGTACTTCTCCGGGGCGGTCACCGACTCGCCCACCAGGGACTTCGCGGCGAAGTGCAGGACGGCGTCCACGGACGGGTCCAGCACGTCGGCCGCCTCGTGCAGGTCGGCGACCACCAGCCGGGCGCCCTCGGGGACGGCGTCCGCGTGCCCGGTGGACAGGTCGTCGAGCACGGTGACCTCGTGGCCCTCCCCGAGCAGCAGGGCGGTCACCACGCTCCCCACGTATCCGGCGCCGCCGGTGACGAGCAGTCTCACGGTGCGGCCTCCCGGAGGCGCTGGGCGGTGGTCTCGGGCGCGACGTCGCTGATGAAGGCGCCCATGCCGGACTCGGTCCCGGCGAGGTACTTGAGCTTGCCCGGCGCGCGCCGCACCGAGAACAGCTCCATGTGCAGGCGGGCGAGGGCGCGCCGGTCGCGCACGGGCGCCTGGTGCCAGGCGGAGATGTAGGGCAGGGGCGCGTCGTAGAGCGCGTCGAAGCGGCGTAGCACATCCAGGTACAGGTGGCCGAAGTCCTCGCGCTCGTCCTCTGACAGCGCGGGCAGGTCGGGCACCCGGCGGTGCGGGTACAGGTGCACCTCCACGGGCCAGCGGGCCGCGGCCGGGACGAAGGCCGTCCAGTGCTCGGTCCGGGCGACCACCCGGATCCCGGCCTTCTGCTCGGCGTGCAGCACGTCGGCGAACAGGTCGCCGCCGGTGCGCTCGCGGTACTCCTCGGCGGAGTCGAGCACGCGCCGGGTGCGAGGGGTGACGAAGGGGAAGGCGTAGATCTGCCCGTGCGGGTGGTGCAGGGTCACCCCGATCTCGGGGCCCCGGTTCTCGAAGCAGTACACCTGCTCCACACCCGGCATCGCCGACAGCGCCTCGGTCCGGTCGACCCAGGCGGCCATGACCGTGCGCGCCCGCTCGGGGGACAGGTCGGCGAAGGACGCGCCGTGGTCGGAGCCGAAGACGAGGACCTCGCAGCGGCCCGCGGCCACGCGCCGGGAGGGCTCCAGTTCCCCGACCTCCTCCAGGGGCCGGCCGTCGTCGGCGACCAGAGACGGGAAGCGGTTCTCGAAGGCGACCACGTCGTAGGAGGCGGCCGGGACCTCGGTCAGCCGTCCGTCCGCGGAGGGGCACAGCGGGCAGTCGTGGCTGGACGGCAGGTGGGTGCGGCCCTGGCGGTGCGAGGCCACGACCACCCACTCGCGCAGCAGGGGGTCGAAGCGCATCTCCGCGCCCGTCGCGGACGGGGGGAGGTCGCGCAGGTCCGGTGCGGGTTCGCGGACGGTGTCGCCCTCGTCGAAGTAGACGATCTCGCGGCCGTCCGCCAGACGCGCGGAGGTCCTCCTCATCCGTCCTCCTTCCTCGGTCGGACGTCGGCGACCATCAGGTGGCCCACGTGCTCGGTCAGGGCGGCCCGTGCGGTCCGGTCGATGCCGGAGTCGGTGACCAGCACGTCGCAGCGGCTCAGCGGGGCGATGGTGCTGATGCCGACCGTGCCCCACTTGCTGTGGTCGGCCGCGACCACGAGGGAGGCGGCGGCCTCCACCAGGGCCCGGTTGGTCTCGGACTCCATGAGGTTGGGGGTGGTGAACCCGGCGCGCTCCTGCATGCCGTGCACGCCCAGGACGAGGGTGTCCAGGTTGAGGCCGCGGACGGAGGCGAGCGCGAGCGGGCCCACGAGCGCGTCGGAGGGCGTGCGGAAGCCGCCCGTGAGCGCCACGGTCTGGTCGGGGCGGGCGGCCTGGTAGAACACCTCGGCCACGCGCAGGGAGTTGGTGACCACCGTCAGCCCAGGAGTGTCGGTGAGGTACCCGGCGACGGTGGCGGTGGTGGTGCCCGCGGACAGGCCTACGGCGCTGTGCGGTTCGACCAGTTCGGCGACGGCCCGGGCGATCGCGTGCTTCTCGTCCTCCTGGCGGGTGGACTTGGCCTCGAAGCCGGGTTCCTCGGTGCGGGCGCCGTCCGAGGAGACGGCGCCTCCGTGCACCTTGCGCAGCGCGCCCCGGCTCTCCAGGGCGTCGAGGTCGCGGCGCACGGTCATGTCCGACACGGCGAGGCTCTCGACGAGGTCGGCGACCCGCACGGCCCCGGCGCGCCGCACCTGTTCGAGGATCAGCTCCTGCCGTTGCGCAGCCAGCATCCGCCCCCCAGGCGTGATCGAAATTGTGTGAACCTGTTGGTTCCAGTTTTGCATGTTCCCCTCTGGTGTCAATCCTGAGGGATTCCACTCGGGAAAACTGTTGGAAAACGTTGGTAAGTGTTGACAACGCAGAGTCAGGATGTCGAACATGTGTGGAACGTCCGTGTGACCGCATTCACACCTGTTCGGAGGAGCCGCCGATGCACCACAGACCTGTGGGACCACCGGGCCCGCGGCGCCGCACCCTGCTGCGCGGGATGGCCGGCGCCGGGGCACTGCTGGCACTGCCCGGCCTGGCCGGGTGCGGGAGCAGGCGTGATGACCCGGACCTGGTCACCATGGCCTCCAACCGGGCCAACCCCGCCCAGCGCGAGGCCATCGCCGAGAGCGTCGGGAACTTCGAGGCGGACTCCGGGCTGTCGGTGGAGGTCAACACCTTCCAGTCCACCGCCTTCCAGGAGAGCGTCAACAACTACCTCCAGGGCACCCCGGACGACGTCATCGGCTGGTTCGCGGGCTATCGGATGCGCTTCTTCGCCGAACGCGGCCTGATCTCCGACGTCTCCGGGGTCTGGGAGCGCAACCTCCGGGGCGCCTTCACCGACCAGGTGCGCGACCTGTGCACCGCCGACGACGGCAAGCAGTACATGGTCCCCGACTCCACCGCGCCCTGGGCGGTCTTCCACCGCAGGAGCCTGTTCGAGGAGAGGGGCTACGAGGTCCCCGCCACCCGCGAGGAGTTCGTCGGGCTGTGCGAGAGGATGCGCGCGGACGGGCTCGCGCCCCTCGCCTCGGGTGTTCGCGAGGGCTGGCCCGCGATGGGCACGTTCGACCACCTCAACCTGCGGCTGAACGGCCCGGAGTTCCACCTGGAACTGCTCAACGGCGACCACTCCTGGGACTCCCCCGAGGTCAGGAGCGTCTTCGGCGCCTGGGCCGAGCTGCTGCCCCACCACCAGGCCGACCCCCTGGGCCGGGGCGTCAACGAGGCACAGACGGCGCTCGTCCGGGGTGAGGCCGGGATGATGCTGTGCGGCATGTTCATCGCGCACTCCTTCCCCGAGGAGGACCTGGACGACCTGGACTGCTTCGCCTTCCCCGAGTTCGACGCCCAGATCGGGGCCGACGCCGTCGAGGCCCCCATCGACGGGTTCATGCTCTCCGGAGAGCCGCGCAACCCCGAGGGCGCCCGTGAGCTCGTGGGGCACATGGGAGCCCTGAAGTCGCAGGAGATCTACACCGCGATCGACCCGCAGGCGCTCCCCATCCACACGGAGGCCGACACCAGCGGGTTCAGCGCCCTCGACGCCAAGGTCAACGACATGGTCGTCAACGCCGGGGCACTCACCCAGTACATGGACCGGGACACCCGTCCCGACTTCGCCTCCGTCGTCATGATCCCCGCGCTCCAGCGCTTCATCCGGCAGCCGGACGACATCGCCGACCTGACCGCCAGCATCCAGCGCCAGAAGGCGTCCATCTTCGGTCACTGAACCAGAAGGGAGAAGGGTGTGGTGTCGAACGCCCCCTCACCGCCCCGAGAAGGGGCCACGCGGCCGGGAGAGGGTCCGCCGCGCCGGCCGGGCGCGGCCCGGCGCCGGAGCACGGGCCTGCGCAACGGCAGAGCGGACCGGATCACCCTCGCACTGATGCTGGGGGTGCCCGCCCTGCTCGTGGTGGGCCTGGTCTGGCTGCCCGCGATGGTCACCGTCGCCCTGTCGTTCACCCGCTGGGACGGCATCGGCGGCCTGGAGACCATCGAGTGGATCGGCACGCAGCACTACGTGGACGCGTTCACGATCTACCCGCCCTTCGAACCGGCGCTGCGCCACAACCTGGTCTGGCTGGTGTTCCTGTTCGCGGTCCCCACCGTCCTCGGCATGTTCCTGGCGGTGCTGCTCGACCGGGAGCTGCGCGGCGGATCGGTCTACCAGAGCGTCTTCTACATGCCGGTCGTGCTGTCGCTGGCCCTGGTCGGGTTCATCTGGCAGCTCATCTACTCCCGCGACCAGGGGTTGCTCAACGCCTTCCTCGCCGTGGTCGCCGACGCCCCGCCCGTGGACTGGTTCGGCGACCCCGACATCAACCTGTACGCGGTGCTGGTCGCGGCCGGGTGGCGCCACACCGGCTACATCATGCTGCTCTACCTGGCCGGGCTGAAGGCGGTCGACCCGTCCCTGCGCGAGGCCGCCGCCATCGACGGCGCCGGGCCGGTGCGCACGTTCACCCGGGTCGTCTTCCCCGCCCTGCTGCCCATCAACCTGGTCGTGCTCGTCGTGACCGTCATCGACGCGCTGCGCGCCTTCGACATCGTGTGGATCATCAACCGGGGCCGCAACGGCCTGGAGCTGATATCGGCGCTGGTGACCTCCAACGTCATCGGCGAGGCCAGCCGTGTGGGCTTCGGCTCCGCGCTCGCCGTGATCATGCTGGTGATCTCGCTGGTGTTCATCATCGTCTACGTGTCCACCATGCTGAGAGGGGCCCACCGGTGACCGCCACGACCCTTCCCGAAGCCCCCCGGCGGTACCGCCGCCGCAGGATCCGCCCGGCCCGGGTGGCGCTGCACGCCTTCCTCGGCGCCACGGCGCTGGCCTGGTTCTTCCCCGTCCTGTGGGCGCTCGTCAACTCGTTCCGCGACTACGGGTACACCGCCGTGCACGGCTACCTGTCCCTGGGCGGCTTCACCCTGGACAACTACGCCAACGCGTGGAACCAGGGCGAGCTCCCCGGCTACTTCTGGAACTCGGTGGTCATCACCGTTCCGGCCGTGGTGCTGACGCTGCTCCTGTCCTCCTGCGCGGCGTTCGTGCTCTCCAGCTACTCCCGCAGGTTCAACCTGGTGATGCTCGCGGTGTTCCTGGCCGCGAACCTGCTGCCGCCCCAGGCGCTGCTCGTCCCGCTGTTCCGGCTCTACACCTCCATCCCGCTGCCGTACTGGATCAGCGAGTCCGGCTCCCTCTACGACAGCCACCTCGGCATCATCCTGGTCCACACGGCCTTCCAGATCGGGTTCTGCACGTTCGTGCTGAGCAACTTCATGAAGGCCATGCCCGACTCCCTGCTGGAGGCGGCCAAGGTGGACGGGGCGTCGGTCCTCCAGCAGTACTGGAGGGTCGTGCTCCCGCTGTGCCGCCCCAGCCTGGCCGCCCTGGCCACACTGCTGGTCACCTGGATCTACAACGACTTCTTCTGGGCGCTGGCGCTGCTGTCCAGCGGGGACAAGCTGCCCATCACCACCGCCCTGCAGAACCTCCAGGGCGCCTTCTTCGTCGACTACAACCTGCTCTCGGCGGGGTCGGTCATCGTCGCCCTGCCGACTCTGGTCGTGTTCTTCCTGCTACAGCGCCACTTCGTCGCCGGACTCACCCTGGGAGCGAGCAAGGGTTGACTTCTTCTCCCTCACGAACGAGGGAGACCACGGAACCACCTACCGCTGGTTCGGGGCCTGGGCCCCGCCACGGGTCGCCCCGTGGCCTTCCTTCCCCGCCTGAGGACGGGGTCTTCACACCCGGAGAGCCGATGACCTACCGCACCGTTCGCCTGAGCGCGGCGGGGACCACCCTGGTCCTCGGCGTGCCCGAGACCGGGCTGCCCCACGTCCTGCACTGGGGCGCCTACCTGCCCGACACCGGAGGGCTCGCCGCCGTGTCGGCGCCACCCGCCGCGCACAACGGGGTGGACGTGTCCCAGTGGCTGTCGCTGGTGCCCACCCAGCCCGAGGGATGGCGCGGCCACCCCGGGATCGCCGGGCACCACGAGGGCCGGGCCACCTTCCCCGACTGGACCGTCCGCGAGGTCCGCGAGGACCCGCTGGCGGGCGCGGGCCCCGGCGTCGGCGGGGCCCTCACGGTCCTGGCGGAGGCCGCCGGGCTGGAACTGCGGTGCGAGCTCCGGATGGAGGCCTCCGGGCTGGTCCGCGCACGCAACACGGTCACCAACACCGACGCCGATCCGTGGACCCTGGACACCCTCCGGGTCACCCTGCCCCTGCCCCGCGAGGCGGAGGAGGTCCTGGACCTGACCGGGCGCTGGTGCCGCGAGCGCTCGCCCCAGCGCCAGGAGCTCACGATGGGCACCCGGCTGCGCGCCTCACGCCGCGGCCGGACCGGACACGACGCCCCGCTGCTGCTCGTCGCCGGGACGCCCGGGTTCGGCTTCCGCGGCGGTGAGGTGTGGGGCGTGCACACCGCCTGGAGCGGTGACCACGTCCACCTGGCCGAGCGCCTGCCCGAGGGCGCGGGACAGGCCGACGCGGTGATCGCCGGCGGCGAGCTGCTCCACCCCGGCGAGGTCCGCCTGGCGCGGGGCGAGTCCTACTCCACCCCGTGGGTGTTCCTGTCCTGGTCCGACCGGGGGCTCGACGGCATGTCCGCGCGGATCCACCGCTGGCTGAGGGCCCGGCCGCACCACCCCTCCTCCCCGCGCCCGGTGGTCCTCAACACCTGGGAGGCCGTCTACTTCGACCACGACCTCGCCACGCTCAAGCGGCTCGCCGACACGGCCGCCGGGATCGGCGTGGAGCGGTTCGTCCTGGACGACGGCTGGTTCCGGGGACGCCGCGACGACACCGCGGGGCTCGGCGACTGGACCGTGGACACCGGGGTGTGGCCCGAGGGCCTGCACCCGCTCTTCGTCCACGTCCGATCCCGGGGGATGCGGGTCGGGCTGTGGGTGGAGCCGGAGATGGTCAACCCCGACTCCGACCTGGTGCGCGCCCACCCCGAGTGGATCCTGGCCGCCGAGGGGCGAACGGCCCCGCCCAGCCGCAACCAGCAGCTTCTGGACCTGTCGCGCCCCGAGGCCTTCCGGTACGTGTTCGAGTGCCTGGACGCGCTGGTCACCGAGTACCGGCTCGACTACCTCAAGTGGGACCACAACCGCGACCTGCTCGAACCCGTGCACGCGCCCACCGGCGGAGCCGGGACGCACCGGCAGACCCTGGCCGCCTACGCGCTGCTCGACCGGCTGCGCGAGCGCCACCCGGCCCTGGAGGTCGAGTCGTGCTCCTCCGGCGGGGGCCGCGTGGACCTGGGGATCCTGGAACGCACCGACCGCGTGTGGGCCTCCGACACCAACGACCCCCTGGAACGGCTGGCCATCCAGCGCTGGACCGCCCTGCTGCTGCCGCCCGAGCTGGTCGGCAGCCATGTCGGCGGGCGCACCGCGCACACCACGGGCCGGGACGCGGACCTGTCCTTCCGCTGCCTGGCCGGCCTGATGTCCCACGCCGGCATCGAGTGGGACATCACCCGGTGCACCGACGACGAACTCGGGACGCTGGCCTCCTGGATCGGCCTGTACAAGGAGCTACGCCCGCTGCTGCACTCGGGCGAGGCCGTGCACGCCGACACCCCCGACCCCGCCGACCAGCTCGACGGGGTGGTCGACCCGGACGGGAGCGAGGCGGTGTTCCGGTACGCGCGTCTGGCCACCTCCGCGCGCGCCCTGCCCGGGCGCGTCCGGCTGCCCGGACTGCGCCGGGACCTGACCTACCGCCTGGTGTGGCGGCGGGAGGCGGGGCGGCCCTCCACCATGCAGCACGTGCTCCCGGAGTGGTTCGCCGAGGGCGGGGCGACCGTGTCCGGCGCGGTGCTCACCCGGTCCGGCGTGCAGCTGCCCAACCTCAACCCGTCCCAAGCCCTGCTCCTGCACCTGAGGGAGGCCTGACGTGCCCGCGAACCGCAAGCCCGCCTACCTGGAGGACTTCGCCCCCTCCCGGGGAACCCGAGCGCCCCGCGCCCGCTTCTCCTCCGACGCCCCCTCGCTGGACCTGAACGGTACGTGGCGGTTCCGGCTGCTGCCCCGGGCCGAGGCCGGCACCGACGGGTTCGAGGCCCCCGGCTTCGACGACTCCGCGTGGTGCGACCTTCCCGTGCCCGCCCACTGGCAGATGCACGGCCACGGCTCCCCCGCCTACACGAACATCTCCTACCCCTTCCCGATCGACCCGCCGCACGTGCCCGACGCCAACCCGACCGGCGACCACCGGCGGGACTTCGACCTCCCGAAGGAGTGGCCGCGGGGACCGGCGGTGCTGCGCTTCGACGGGGTCGACTCCTGCTTCCGGGCCTGGTTCAACGGCACCGAGCTGGGCTTTTCCACCGGAAGCCGCCTGGCCGCCGAGTTCGACGTCGGCCACCTGCTGCGCCCCGGGCGCAACACCCTGGCGGTCCGCGTCCACCAGTGGTCGGCGGCCAGCTACCTGGAGGACCAGGACATGTGGTGGCTGTCGGGGATCTTCCGCGACGTCACCCTCCTCGCCCGCCCGTCCGACGGGATCGACGGCCTCGCCGTGCACGCCGCCTACGACCACGCCACCGGGACGGGAACCCTGCGCGTCGACGCGCAGGGGGCGCCGGACGCCCTGGTCAGCGTCCCCGAGCTGGGACTGGTGGACGCCGCCGCCGGTGTGGAACACGAGGTCGGCGCGGTGGAGCCGTGGTCGGCCGAGGTGCCGCGCCTCTACGACGCCGAGGTACGCGCGCCGGGGGAGCGGGTCCGCGCGCGGATCGGCTTCCGGACCGTGGAGGTCTCCGGAGGGCTGCTGCGCGTCAACGGCCGCCCGCTGCTGCTGCGCGGGGTGAACCGGCACGAGTGGCACCCAGACCACGGCCGGGCCGTGCCACGGGAGACCATGCGCGAGGACGTGCTGCTGATGAAGCGGCACAACGTCAACGCGGTGCGCACCAGCCACTACCCGCCCCATCCCGACTTCCTGGACCTGTGCGACGAGCTGGGCCTGTGGGTCGTGGACGAGTGCGACCTGGAGACCCACGGGTTCGAGGAGGTCGGATGGCGCCGCAACCCCTCCGACGACCCGCGCTGGCGCGACGCCTACCTGGACCGGATACGCCGCACCGTCGAGCGCGACCGCAACCACCCCAGCGTCATCCTGTGGTCCCTGGGCAACGAGGCCGGGACCGGGGAGAACCTGGAGGCCATGGCGGAGTGGACGCGTGAGCACGACCCCTCCCGGCCGGTCCACTACGAGGGCGACCGGGACAGCGCGTACGTGGACGTGTACTCGCGCATGTACGCGCCGCACGACGAGGTGGACGCCATCGGCGGGCGCGAGGAGGAAGAGGCGGCGGATCCGGCGGTCGACGCCCACCGGCGTGGGCTGCCCTTCATCCTGTGCGAGTACGGACACGCCATGGGGACCGGCCCCGGCGGGCTGGAGGAGTACCAGCGGCTGTTCGAGCGGCACGACCGCTGCCAGGGCGGGTTCGTCTGGGAGTGGATCGACCACGGGATCCGCCGGCGGGAGCCGGACGGCACCGAGTGGTTCGCCTACGGGGGCGACTTCGGCGAGGTCCTGCACGACGGCAACTTCGTCGCGGACGGCCTGCTGCTGCCCGACCGCGTGCCCAGCCCGGGGCTGACCGCCTACGCCAAGACCGTCGAGCCCGTGCGCGTGGCCCCCCACCCGGGGGCCGGCACCGTCTCCGTCACCAACACCTGGGACTTCCGGGACACCTCGGGCCTGGCCTTCGTCTGGCGGGTCGAGGGGGAGGGGTCCCTCCTGGGCGAGGGCGTCCTGGACGTGCCGGTGATCGCGCCCGGCGCGACCGCCGACGTGCCGCTGCCCGCGCTGCCCGAGCCGTCCGGGGAGACCTGGCTGACCGTGTCCGTCCGGCTGGCCGACGACCGGCCCTGGGCGCCGGCCGGACACGAGCTGGCCTGGGGACAGGCCCGGGTCGGCGCCCTCGGGGCCGGACCGGCGGCTCCGGCCCCCGCCCCCGCCCCCGCCGCCGCCGGCGGCGGCGGGGCGCCGTACGCCGCCGGGGACGGGACCGTGCGGATCGGCCCGGGGCTGCTGGACGCGGAGACCGGCGCGCTGCTCTCGGTCGGCGGGCTGTCCGTGGACACGCCGACGGTGGACCTGTGGCGCGCCCCGACCGACAACGACGTGGCACCGCACGGGATCTCCGTGGCCGCCTGGTGGCGCGGAGCCGGCCTGGACCGGCTCACCTCGCGCCTCGTGTCCACCGGGCGGGAGGACGGCGTGTTCGTCGTCCGGAGCAGGCTGGCCCCGGCAGCCCGGGAGATCGGCATGCGCGTCGTCCACCGGTGGAGCACCGACGGAGAGCGCCTGTTCCTGACCGTGGAGGCCGAGGCCGAGGGGGAGTGGCCCTGCCCGCTGCCGCGCTTCGGCGTGCACATGGCCGTGCCCTCCTCCCTGGGCGGGGTGGAGTGGTTCGGCCGCGGGCCCGGCGAGGCCTACCGGGACGTGTCCCAGGCCGCGCGGGTGGGCCGGTTCTCCACCACGGTCGACGGGTTGCAGACCCCCTACCTGCGGCCCCAGGAGAACGGCAACCGCATGGACGCCAGGTGGCTGGTCCTGCGGGCCGGGGACGGCGGGGGCCTGCGGGTGGAGGGCGACCCGGTGTTCGACTTCACCGCGCGCCGCTGGGACACGGCGGCGCTCGACGCGGCCGACCACCCCCACGAGCTGGTCCCCGGCGACCGGATCCATCTGCACCTGGACCAGGCGCACCACGGCGTCGGCACGGCCTCGTGCGGGCCCGGGACGCTCCCCGGGCACCGCCTGGAGGCCGGACGGCACCGGATCCGGCTCGGATTCGCGCCGGTCGGCTGAGCCCGCGGCACGCGGCCGGAGCGGGTGCGCACACGCGAACGGGGAGGCGCCGACGCGTCGGGGCCTCCCCGAGCCACCTCGCTACTTGTCGTGCTTGCGGTCCCCGGTCAGGGCGTCTTTGGCCTTCTCACCGGCCTGCTTGAGCTTCGAGGTGTTCTTCTCGGTCTTGCCCTCGGCCTGCCACTGCTCGTTGTCCGTGGCCTTGCCGAGGCCCTCCTTGGCCTTGCCCTTGAACTCCTCGGCCTTGTGGCCGGCCTGGTCGCGATCGGACATACCCACCCCCTGGTCGGTGTCAGGTCCTACCCGCACCCGTAACCGCCGAGTGGGAGCCGCAATCATCTTCTCGCCGTAAATCTGGGCATAACGGACAATATGCAGGTCCGACGCGGGTCAGGATCCTAGGAACCAGGTGTGGCCGTGGTCACCGAGGCGAACGGGGCGTGCGTGGTCACCCGCTGGTCGATGCCCTCGCGCACCATCGCCTTGGCCACGTCCACGGCCCTGCCCACGTCGCCGCCCTTGGCGAGCTCGGCGGTGATCGCGGCGGCGAAGGTGCAGCCCGCGCCGCTCACGCGCGCGTCACCGATCTTGGGCGCGCTGAGGACGGTCGCCTCCTCGCCGTCGAAGTACACGTCCACCGCGTCCGGGCCGGGCAGCTCCACACCGCCCTTGACCACGACGTGCCGGGGACCCAGCGCGTGGATGCGGCGGGCGGCCTCGACCAGGTCGTCCACCGTCTCGATGCTCTCCATGCCCGCGAGGGTGCGCGCCTCGAAGTGGTTGGGCGTGATCACGGTGGCCAGCGGCAGGATCTGAGCGGTGAGCGCCTTGTCGGTGTCCAGCGCGGCCCCCGGCTCCTGCCCCTTGCAGATCAGCACGGGGTCCAGGACCACGTGCCGCCACGGCTGGCGGCGCAGCCCCTCGGCGACCACGTCGATGGTGTCCGGGGTGCCGAGCATGCCGAGCTTGACCACGTCCAGGTCGTGGCAGGAGGTCGCCGCCTCGATCTGGTCGGCGATGACGTCCGGGGCGATCGGGACGAAGCGGTGGCCCCAGTCGTTCTTCGGATCGAAGGACACGATGCAGGTGATCGTCCCCATGCCGTAGACGCCCAGCTCCTGGAAGGCCTTGAGATCGGCCTGGATACCAGCGCCGCCGGTGGCCTCCGACCCTGCGATCACGTACGCGCGGTTGGTCATCGGGCACCAACCCCCCTCTGTCGATGTGCTGTTGCGGGCCACGTGGGTCCTCACGGTTCCGCGTACCCGTAGACAATTGCACCACAACGGGCAGACGGGAGATCCCGGCCGCGCGTGGCGTGTGCCATGGTCGGACGGGCGCGGCGAAGGGTTGCGGGACAGGACCGGGGGAACGCCGGTATCCGGAGCGGATCCGGAACGTGCGAACCCTCCGCGACCCGCGAACCGCGGACGTGAGCGAGGAGCCACATATGGCACGGACATCGAACCCCGGGGGCCGGGACACGGACTTCGTCGCACTCGTGGTGGAGGCCTACCACCGCGCGGGCATCCGCGCCGAGCGGCTGTCCGCCACGGGGGTACGCGTCCCCCTTCCCGGCGCCGAACCCTTGGAGACCGACTACGGGGAGGCGGCCGAGCGCGCCCGCGCCCATCCCGTCGAGCAGTACCCGCGGATGGCCGACGAGGTCGTCCGCGCCACGACGCGCATGTTCCGTGAGCGGGGCCTGCCCCTGGGCACCCACTACCCGCCGCGCTCCGACGACCACGGCCGGGGCGCCCTGATCGCGGTCTTCGAGCACATGGGTGTCGACGCCCGCTTCGAGTCACCACAGGTCCTGAGCCTGCCCGTACCCGGAGAGGGGCGTGCCACCACCGACGTCAGCGCCTACCTGGCCGAGGTGGAGAACGCCTCCGTGGACGAGGCCTTCGACGAGGCGGGCCGCTTCGCCCGGGCGGTGTCCCGGCAGATCGAGCGCTCGCGGGAGCAGGAGTCCGTCCCCGCCGAGCGGCTGCGGGTCCGGCTCTACCCCGACAGCGCCTTCCCCGAGGGCGTGATCGACAAGCTCGTGGCCCGCGAACTCGCCCCCGGGCTGTGGCAGGCCGTGGCGGTGGACCGCCCCGACAGCGTGCAGCCGCTCAGCCGCCACGCCCACGAAAGGTCGGGCCGGTCCACGGAGGAGGCCTTCGCCGAGGCCGTGGCCCACACCCTGGAGGAGCCGGTGGAGACCAGCGAGCACGAGATCGACGGGGTGCGGATCGTCCACGTCGGCGGCCGGCACCCCTACGTCTCGGCGCGGGTGCACGTCCTCGGCCGCCACCTGGGGGAGGCGCCGCACGGCGCGCTCGTCGCCTTCCCGGTGCCGCAGGCGGTCCTGGCGCACCCGCTGGGCCAGGGGCACCCGGTCACGGCGATGGGGCGCCTCCGTGAGCTCGCCGAGCGGTTCGTGGCCGACGCCGACAAGCCCGTCAGCTCGCGGCTGTACTGGTGGCGGCCCGGTTCCGGCGCCGAGGCGGACGTGCCCCGCCTGAGCGCCGTGGCGGCCGAGGTGGACCACGAGACCCGGTCGGTCTCGCTGTACACCGACGACCAGGAGTTCGGCCCGCTGCTCAACGCCCTGATGTAGGCGGGACCCGGCGGGCCGGACGGGGGCCGCCCCGGCGCCCGCCGGGGTCGGATCGTCGGGGGTAGCATCCATGGATGTTGAACACTCCACAGTCCCTCACCGACATCCTCGACGACGCGGCGATCCTCTCGCTCGAACACCAGATCCACCTCTCGGAGGTGCTGGGGGAGCACGACTGGCGCGTGGACCTGCAGAACCCCGTCTTCGAGTTCACCGGGGAGCGGACCCTGACCTGTGAGCGGTTCCACCTCCTGGGCAGCGCCGCACCCGGTCCGGGATCGTGGATGTGGGCCTGGGCGAACCCCTCCGGCTTCCCCGCGGAGCTCACCGCGCTCTCCGCCAAGGTCCGCGACCTCGGCCACCAGTACGGGATCGCCGAGCTCTCCAGCCCCGAGGTGCCCATCGACGCGCTGCCCCACGCCTCGGGGGACCCCGTCATGGCGGCCGCCGTCCTCACCGAGGCGGCCAAGGTCCTGACCGGCACCTGGACCTCCTACACCGGCGAGGCCGGAGGCGGCACCAGAGTCGCCTTCCTCATCGAGCACCCGGCGTTCCTGCTGCCGCCGCCCTCCCCCGCCCGCACGATGCGCCTGCTCCAGCAGTCCCTCGCCGAGCTGCCCCTGTCGGACCACCGGCGCGCCCTGTACAGCTACGCCACCATGCGCGGGTTCAACCCGGTGTTCGACGCCCGGGGAAGGCGGCTGACCCTCGGGGCCCAGGGCTTCGGAGCGACCGTGGACTTCGACGACCTCCACCGCGTCGCGAGCATCAACGGAACGGTGCCGGCCGGCGGCTGAAGTACATCGGCCGAGGGTCCGGGCGGCGCACACCGCCCGGCCGGGTCCTCGGGGTCCCTCGCGCGCATAAAAATAGTTCGGTATTATTTTTTCATGGCACGGACAGCGGACCACGAACAGCGCAGGAGGCAGGTCGCCGAGGCGCTCCTGCGCGCGGTGGGGGAGCGGGGACTGGCCCGGACCACCCTCGCCGACGTCGCCGACCAGGCGGGCGTCTCGATCGGCCTGGTCCAGAGCTACTTCCGCACCAAGTCGCAGCTGCTGCGCTTCGGTGTGGAGTACCTCTACAAACAGGGTGAGAACCGGCTCCGGGCGGTGGGCGGCGACGGACTCCCGGTCGCCTCGGTCCGGGACTGGGTCTTCCGCGCCGCCGAGACCCTCCTGCCACTCGACGGCGAACGCCGTGCGGAGCTGACCGTCTGGCTGGAGTTCCTCCCGACCACGATGTCCGACCCGGAGATGTCGCGCCTGCACCGGGACACCACCGGCGCACTCGTGGACATGTTCACGCAGGCGTTGGAGGAGGCCCGGCGCGGGGGAGAGCTGACACCCGACGCCGACGCACGCACGGAGGCCGCCGACCTGGTCGCGTTCGTGGACGGCCTGACCCTGCACCGCCTCGTCACCGGCGGCGTCTACTCCGACGACGCCGTCCGTGCCGCGCTCGACACCTACCTCGACCGGCTCCTCCCGGTCCCCGAGAGCCCGTGACCCCACACCGGCACGACCGTGAGGCGGCCGTATGACCAGCACGAACCAGCAGACCCCCGCGCCGGCCCGGTCCGGCGCCCGGCTCCCCCTTCTCGACGTCCTGCGCGGCGTCGCCGTCATGGGCACCCTGGGCACCAACGTGTGGCTGTTCGCCGCGCCGGGTGCCGAGGCGGGCATCATCTTCGTACCGGACACGATCGGCCCGATGACGGCCTTCCGTGAGGACCCGTCGGCGGCGACCCTCGCGCAGGGCCTGTTCGCCTTCGCCGCCAACGGCAAGTTCCTGGCCCTGCTCACCCTGCTCTTCGGCGTGGGCCTGGCCATCCAGTTCCGCTCCGCGGCCAGGCGCGGCGGGCGCTGGCCCGGCCCCTACAAGTGGCGGGCGCTGTTCCTGTTCGCGGAGGGGCTCGTGCACTTCACGCTGGTCTTCGCCGCGGACGTGCTCATGGGGTACGCGGTGGCCTCGATCGCGGTGGCCTGGCTGCTCAGCCGTGCCCCGAGGGTGCGCAACGCGGTCATGTGGACGGCCGCCGCCCTCCACCTGGCCTTCGTCGGCCTGGTCACGGCCGCTCTCCTCTCCGAACCGGACCCGCGGGGAGCCGAGGTCCCGCCCGGGGCGGTGGAGCTGTACGCCGACGGCGGCTACCTGGAGCAGGTCGCCTTCCGTCTCGACAACGCGCTCCTGTTCCGCGCCGAACCGATCATCACCTTCGCCCTGATGGTGTTCATGTTCCTGCTGGGCGTACGGCTCTTCCGAGCCGGAACCTTCGGTGACGACGACACCGGCCGCCGGATCCGGGGCCGCCTGCTCGTCTGGGGGCTGGGGATCGGGGTGCCGGTCAACCTGGCCGCGTCCCTGGCCGGATCCGACCTGTTCATGCTGGACCGCTACGTCGCGGCCCCCGTCGTGGGGCTCGGCCTCGTCGGCGCCGTCGGCTGGATCGTGGACCGGGCCGACCCCGCCGGACGCGCGGTCACCGCCGTGTCCTCCCTGGGACGCATGGCCATGAGCGGCTACGTGGCGCAGAACGTCGTCTGCGTGCTCGTGTGCTACGGCTTCGGCCTGGGCCTGGCCTCCCGCCTGGCCGGCGCCGGCCCGTGGTGGGTGATGGGACTGTGGGCGTCGGTGTGCGCCCTGCTCCTGACCGCGTCGACGCTGTGGCTGCGCCGCTTCCGCACGGGCCCGCTAGAGGCCCTCCAGAAGACGGTGCTGGCCGGGGTCCCCGAACGCCGACGCGTCATCGGCTGAGGGGAGGGGCCGCACGTCCGGGCGGGTCCCGCGTCCCCTCCGCCGCCGCGGGGTCAGCCCGGGTAGGCGGGGTGGGCGGGGCGTTCGGTACGGGCGGGGGCGGAGGGCGCGTCCCACGGCTTGGAGGTCTCCTTGGCGGCGAAGAAGTCACCGCCCTTGCGCAGGGTGTCGTCGGTGCCCCACGACTCGTCCCGGTCGACCTTGCGCAGGTGCGGGATGTGCTTGCGGCAGTGGATGTAGGCCTCCTCCACGTGCACCACGGTCCACATCAGCGCACGCTGCCCGGGAATCTCGGGCGTGGGCAGACCGGGGATGTGGCGCCGCAGCTCCACGTCCTCCAACAGGGTCGCGCGGCCGTTGACGTGCAGCCCGATGCGGTCGCGTCCGAAGTCCATGAACATCAGCCCCACGTGCGGGTTCTCCAGGATGTTGCCCACGCTGGCGAACACGCCGTTGCCCCGGAACTCCGGGTAGGTCAGGGTGTGCTCGTCGATCACGTGGACGAAGCCGGGCGGTCCCGCGCGGAAGCTGGAGTCGCACTCGCCGTGGCGGTCCGAGGTGGCGACGAACAGCATCTCCTGCCGGGCGACGAACTCGCGCATCCGCGGATTCAGGTGGTCGAGCATCTGGTCGCGGTAGAAGCGTTCGGCGCGCTCGCTCGTGCCGGTGATCTCCTGGACGCGGCGCTCGCCCGCACTGCCGGGTGCGTGTCGTGGGGAGGTCTCGCGCATCACTGCCTCTCACTGGGACTAAAGGGGCTGATGGGGTCTGCGATACCGCAGTGGGCCCTGGGAGGTAAGTCAGGGTGGGGTGGTGCCGGGGTGGTCCGTGGGCCGGCGGGTCAGCGGACCGGCGAGGAGGTGCCGGTCGCCTCGGGTGCCTCGAACCACCGGTCGGACCGGTGGGGCCGGTCAGGCGGTGCGGGCCGGTCGGATCGGGCGGGCTGGTCGGACTGGGTGGACCGGTCGGAACGGGCGGGCTGGTCGGACTGGGTGGACCGGTCGGAACGGGCGGGCTGGTCCGGCCGGGACTCGGAGGGCGCGGCCGCGTGGCGGCTGCGTTTCGCCGGCCTGCCGGCGTCGGCGTCGCGCGCGCCCTCGAGCATGTTGGCGGTGATCCACTCGTAGACCATCACCCAGGCCGAGCTCATGGAGGAGGACCAGGTCGGCGAGATCTCGCTGACCGCACGCACCAGGGCACGGCCCACGTAGGGGTAGTGCTCGGGTTCGACGGCGAGCTCGCGCCTGTGCTGGGCGCCCAGTTGCCGTAGGTAACCGGCCACCTCGTCGGGCTGGTCGAGGTAGTGGACGACCTCCAGCAGGGCGAAGGCCATGCGCTCCTTCTGGGTCCGCATGTTCTCGGGGAACATCGCCCGGACCTCGGGCGCCATGGAGAACAGGTTCTGGTAGAAGCGCTCGGCCAGGCGGGTCGACCCGGGCGGTAAGGAGGAGCAGGAGTGCCGGACCGCTTCGATGACGGCCGGGGCGGGAAGCGGAACCTCTTTGATGGAACGGGGAGACAAAGGAAGCCTCCAATCGGGGTTGCGGGAGGGGAAACACCACGGGGGCGCACACACCACGACAACGTGGATACTGAGAGTGACTATCCTGGAAATGGCGAAAGACGTGTGCCCGCCGGTTCCGCGCGGGGCCGACGGTGCCGGTCCCGCGTGCGTCGTGCCGGGTGCCGCGTGTGAGGATCGGTCCTCAGGTCACCGCGGGCACGGCGGCCCCTCTGCGGTTCGGGGTGAGGGAAGCGGACGTGCCGTCCCTCCGGCAGTGCCGAGGTTGGCGGGATCCCTCATCGCTGCCTCGTTCTCTTCTTCCGGATTCAGTGTCCGTCCACGGTCCGGGCGGCTGTGAACGCCGCACGGGGAGCGGATGGCGATCGTTTCACCGCTCGCATGATCCGATCCCTTCCTCGCGTGTACGTCGTGGCAATGTAACAGAAGTGTGGACATATTTGGACGTTACTAACCGGTAGCGTAAAGGATCCCCAGGGTTACCAGGAACCCCTGCCGCCACCTTCGCCACTGTATGTGTCGGGTGCGGGCTTTCTGTAAACCGCGTACCGCCGCTCCCGTGTGTCTCCACGGTCTCGTACCGAACGCCGTCGCGCGTCCCCGTGCCCGTCAGGAACGCCGGTGTCCGGCTCCTGCCGCGCGCCGGCGCGGGGACACGGGCCGCCGGGCGAAGCACACCGCGACCGCCATCAGCGCGCAGAGCAGTGCCAGCCCCAGGACGCCGGGGCGGTAGGACCCCGCCCATTCGTGGGCCAGGGACAGCAGGATGGGCCCCACCGCGGTGGAGGCGACCGCGACGGACTGGGTCACCCCGCGCAGGGAGCCGAGGTTGGCGGTGCCGAAGTAGAAGGGCAGCGCGGCGTTCTCCACCGCGCGGGCCCCGGAGGCCGCGGCGCCCAGCGCCATCCCGTAGAGGACCGCGGCCAGGCCCGGGGAGACCAGCGGCAACAGGGTGAGCGCCAGAGCGTGCATGGCCATGGCCGCGCACATCAGCGCCTTGGGGGACACCCGGTCGGCGGCCGAGCCGAACAGCAGCGCCGAACCCAGTCCGGCGACGGTCTGGGGCAGGAAGTTGGCGGCGGCCTGCGTCGGGGTGAGCCCCTGCTCACCCAGCACGGCGATCTGGTGGAAGAACACCGCGGTGGACACCAGGCCGCTGCACGCCACCGCCCCGGTCAGCGCCCAGAAGACGGAGGTGCGCACGATCGCCCGCAGCGGCCACTCCGGTTCGGCGGTCGCGGCCGGCTCCGCGTGTACGGGCTCCTCCAGCTCCCCGGACCTCCCGGGCCCCCCGGCTTCCCCGGACCTCCCGGGCCCCCCGGCTTCCCCGGACCTCCCGGGCTCCCCGGCTTCCCCGGACCTCCCGGGCTCCCCGGCTTCCCCGGACCTCCCGGGCTCCCCGGCTTCCCCGGACCTCCCGGGCTCCCCGGCTTCCCCGGACCTCCCGGGCTCCGCGGGCTCCCCGGTCCGCTCGGGCACCCGGGCGACCCCGCGCAGGCCCCAGAACGCCAGGGGCAGCACGACCACCCAGATGAGCAGTGCCTCGGCGGCGAAGGTGTACCGCCAGCCCAGCACGGAGACCACCTGCTCGGCGACCAGCGGGAACAGCGAGATCCCCGCGCTCCCCGCCGAGGTGGTGAGCCCGAGCAGGGTGCCCCGGCCGCGGGTCACCGAGATCGCGACGGCGGTGCTGGCGATCAGCGACATGCCGCCCTGGCCCAGGGCGCGCACCCCGACGAAGCCGGCGGTCAGCCCCACCAGGCCCTGCACGCAGGCCAGCAGGACCAGGAACCCGCCGAAACCCAGCGCCACGGCGGCCAGGACCCGCTGGACCCCGAACCTGTCGACGGCCCGCCCCAGCCAGGGCAGCGCGAGCGCGCCGCTGAGCGTGCCGCACATGTAGGCGAGGGAGACGGCCGAGCGGCTGACGTCCAGGTCGGTGACGAGGTGGTCGACGAACACGGAGACACCCGCGGTCTGTCCCGGACCGCTCAGCGCCAGGACCAGCGCGGACGCGGCCACGACCCGTGCGGGTGAGGGGGCCGTGCGGGCGGGGCTCCCGGTCGGCTTCACCGGGCGCCTTCCGGCGGGGAGGAGACGGGTGTCGGCGCGTGGGGGCGGGTCCTGTCGGTCATCGGGCCCATTGTCCCGTCCCGGCCCCGAGCCGCGGCGTCCGCCCCCGGGCCGATCGGTGGGGCGGGCCGACCGATCGGTCGGCCCGCGCGATCCGCCGGTCCCGTGGCCGTGCGGGCGGTCCGCGGGACACCCCTCCGGGCGATGCCCGGGACACGCCGACCACCGACGCCGGGAACCCGCACGAGCGCCACGGGGAGAAGGCCGCCGTCGACGATGTGCCCTTGCCGTCGAGGAGGGCGGGATCTTCGGCCCCACCGGTCGGTGGACCGGCCGGAGGCGTCGCCGGTGTGAACCAGGAGGTCTCCTTCGCGGCGGTCCCGTACCTGTAGCGCGTCCCGCCCGGCCCCGCCGTGAGTACAGGATCACGCTGGAGTGGGCCGGACCGGGAGGTGCCCTCCCGTCCGGCCGCACGTTCGGTCAGCGGCGCGAGGCCTCCAGCCTGGTCCGCAGGGAGTCGGCACGCGTGACGTAGCCCTCGCGCACGTTCTCGTTCTCCACGCGGTTGACCTCCCACACGTACTGCGCGTGGCTCCGGTAGCGCTCCACCAGCTCGTCCTCGTCGAAGGGGACGTGCGAGCCGAACAGCACACAGAAGTAGTCCTCCGGGTTCGCCGGGGCGTTGTCGCCGGTGTTCAGCGCCGTGGGCACCTCCACCTGGGAGAGACGGATGCCTCCCTCGGCGAACCCGTCCCCGTCCCGGACGATCTCCCCCTGGCCGGTGCGCGCGATCGGCTCCGCGCTCGGCGGCGGGGTCCCGTCCGAGGCCCACGCACTGAGGTGGTCGTAGGAGGCGTTGAGCACGTGGTGCAGCGGCGCGCGGCTGAACGGCGGCTCGACGCAGTCGTACTGCGACTGCCGGCCGAAGTCGCGTTCCTCGATCTCCGCACGCGCCCGCCTTCCGGCCCAGCCCGAGTGCGCGGTGCCCGCCACCTCCCAGCGGCGGAAGGTCCCGGTGTCCTCCGCCGGACCGATCCAGGCGACGTCGGTCTCCGACAGCACCTGGAACACCGGTTCGGTGCGGTCGGCCTCGGGGGCCGTGCCCACGACGAAGCCGTACCCGTCGAAGACCGGCTCGATGTGGGGAAGGACCTCCTCGTAGTAGACCGTCATGCGGCCCGCGGACTGCGACGCCCCGATGGCCAGGACCTGGTCGATCCCGATCCCGCCGGTGAGGTCGCCGGAGGAGCGCAGGGCCTGCGCCGCCTGCGAGAAGACGTCGTAGGAGAGCTGGTCGCCGCCGACGGTGCCGCCGTCCGTGACGTCCAGCCGGCCGTAGCGCGCGGGGCTCCACTCCGTCAGATGGGAGACGCCGACGTTCTGCGCGGACACCCCCACCCAGGTGTAGCCCGAGCGCATGATGTGCTTGGCGCTGGGCCCCCAGAGGGCGTCCAGGTCGCTGCCCGCGCTGACGTTCTGCCACTCGGTGAGCGCGGTGCCGTTGGAGTCGCGCGGATCGTCGGGGCGGCGGACCACGACCCGGGTCCGGTAGGGGTGCTCGGAGACGACCTCCCCGCCGGAGTACCGGTTGGCGGTCCCGGAGATGACGAACTCCTCCTCCACGTAGTCGTAGAGGTCGAGGTTCTCGGTCGTGGAGAAGAAGGGGTAGGTGTCCTCGACGTCGTCGGCGAGGGGGTCGCCGGGAACGCTTCCGGGAAGGGGGCCCTCGATCTCGGGGACGGGGACCGGGAGCAGGGCGTCGTCGGCGGGGGAGGCCAGCGCGGCGGGGGAGGCGAGTGCGGTACTGATCCCGAGTGCGGCGCTGACTCCGAGGGCGGTGACCGTGGTGAGGCGGTGCGCTTTCGTAGCCACTGCGGTGCCTTTCGTTCGTACCAACACGGACGGTCCGTCGTTGGTCACTGCTGGCCACGCGAAGGTATGTCGGCGCGAACACGCTGACAACGGGGTGAGGGGCGGTCGGACACGGAACAGGTCGTTTCCCCGATGAGGTCCGCGTTCGGCGAGGAAGACGGCCCGGCGGCGCGGACTCCCCTCGGGGAACCCGCGCCGCCGGGCCGTCGGTGCTCCCGTCCGCTACGAGGCCTACAGCCAGTCGGTGTACTTGTAGCTGGACTCGTCACGCGTCTGGAAGAGCTCGTTGCGAGGGTCCGGCCCACGTCGTCCACGCGCCAGATCTCGCCCCACACGCGGGCGGTGCGCCGCACCCGCTCGGTACGGGGCGTCCGCCGTTCGGCGAAGGCCTCCAGCGCCTGGCACGCGCCCTGCGCCGGGTACTGGAGCACGGGGTGGGCGGCGTCGCCGACCAGGACGGTGCGTCCGTCCACCCAGCCGGAGATCGGCTCCCGGTCGGCCATCGGCCACCACTGGTTCCGCCACAGGTGCTCCATGGCCGAGTGCACCGCGTCGCAGCAGTCGGCGAAGGCGGCGTCCAGCTCCTCGGGACCTCCCCACCCGGTCTCGCCGCGGTCGAAGGCGGGGCTGCGGAGGACCGCGGCGAAGTTGAGCATGTTCCCCTGGCGCAGGGGACAGCGGACGAAGTGGCAGCCGGGGCCGATCCGGGCCACGACCTCGTTCGCGGGCTCCTCCCCTCGGGCAGGGGCAGGGCGCTCCGGTAGGCGACGTAGCCGGAGTCCACGGTGGAATCACCGATGGCCTGCTCCCGCACGACGGAGCGCAGGCCGTCGGCGGCGATGACCACGTCGCTCTCCACCACGGTGCCGTCGGCCAGGTGCGTGTACGCGGTGTCCTCGGTGTCCTCCACCGAGGCCACCGTGCGCCCGGTCTCCAGGGTCACCCCGGCCTCGTACGCGCGCTCACCGGGCAGCTCGAAGGCCGCGGCCCGGTGACCGTGCCGCTGGTCGCCGAGGCGGCCGTGGACGTGCGGCGTCCGTGCTGGGAGCGGTGGGGTGTGCCCCGTCCGCCGCTCACCCGACCAGGTGCTGGCGCGGCCGGAGCCAGCGGTAGCCGTAACCGCTCAGCCCCAGCGTCCGGGTGCCGGCGTCGAACGGCGGATAGCCGGTGTCGGCGAGGACGTCCACCAGGCCGTCGCCCTCGCCCTCGGGGACCTTCACCTCGACGTCGTCGGCGGAGAGGTTGACGACCGTGATGACGGTGGACCCCTCGTGGTCGTGGCGCAGCGCCAGCACCGCACGGCGGCCGACGTCGAGGACGCGGGTCCGGCCGAGCCCGAGCTCGCGCAGCCCCAGACGCGTGCGCACCAGGTTGCCGGTCTTCGAGAGCAGGCTGTCGTGGCGCAGCGTCTGGGCGTAGACGTTGACGCGCTCGTGGCCGTAGCGTCCGCCGGTGATGAGCGGCGCCGCCAGGCGTTCGGGGGGCGCCGTCGAGAAGCCGGCGCCGGCGTCGTCGGACCACTGCATCGGCGTGCGCACGGCCAGGCGTTCGGGACGGGCCAGCTCGTCGCCCATGCCGATCTCCTCGCCGTAGTACAGCAGGGGGGTGCCGGGCAGCGACAGCATCAGGGCGTGCGCCATCAGGATCCGGCGTTCGTCGCCGCCGAGGATGGGGGCCAGCCTCCGGCGGATGCCGCGTCCGTAGGCGCGCATCGACCGTTCGGGGGCGAAGGCGCGCATGACCTCCTCGCGGTCCGCGTCGCCGAGGCGTTCGAGGTCGAGCTCGTCGTGGTGGCGCAGCCAGTTCGCGTACTGCCCGAACCTCGGCGGTGGCGGCTGCTCGCGCAGCGCCCGCGCGAGGGGCTCGCCGTCGGAGCGGGCGAGCGCGAGGAAGAGGTGGTTGTTGAGCCAGAAGTCCAGCAGCATCGTCAGGCCCTGTCCGTCGGCGAAGTAGTCGTCGTACTCGCCGATCGGAACGTCGACCTCGCCGATCAGCACCGCGTTGGGCCGGCGCAGTGACACGAAGTCGCGCATCTCGCGCAGCAGCCACCGCCCGTCCTCGGCCGGGTCGGCCTCCCGCGCCCGCTCGACCATGTAGGGCACCGCGTCGACGCGGAACCCGGAGACGCCGAGCCGGAGCCAGAACGCCATGACCCTGTACATCTCCTCGCGTACCCGCGGGTTCGCCAGGTTCAGGTCGGGCTCGTGGCGGTAGAAGACGTGCCGGTAGTACTGCTGCGCCTCCTCGTCCCACGTCCAGACGTCGTCCTCGACCGTGGGGAAGATGGGCTCGACGTCGGTCTCGTGCGGCTCGTCCGCCCACACGTAGTAGTCCCGGTAGGGGGACGTGCGGTCGTGGCGCGCCTCCTGGAACCACGGGTGCTGGTCCGAGGTGTGCTGGAAGACGAGGTCGATGATGACCCGCAGACCGATCTCCTCGGCCTTCTCCAGCAGCTCCACGAAGTCGGGGAGGTCGCCCAGCCTCGGATCGACCGCGAGGTGGTCGTTGACGTCGTATCCCCCGTCGCGGAACGGCGAGGTGTAGAAGGGCAGCAGCCACAGGCACGTGGCGCCGAGCCCGCGCACGTGGTCGAGCCGCTGGGTCAGACCGCGCAGGTCGCCCCAGCCGTCGCCGTCGGAGTCGTTGAACAGGACCGGGTCGACGGCGTAGACGGCGCTGTTGCGGTACCACAGTGGCTGCATCTCACTCTCCAATACCGATCCCCGAAGACGTAGTCAGCACTGCCCACGGTCGACGGAGCGAACACGTACCGGTGGCGGGAGGTGAGGCGGCCTCCGGCCCTCCGGCCCGGATGCGCCGGGCCGGCCCCGCCGCCGGCGGTGTCCCTCCCCTCCCTAGGCTGTCGGGATGCTCGTGCGCAGCCGTTGGGCCGTCCTGTCCGTCAGCATGGTGGCGCAGGTGGCCAGTGTGTCGGCGATGTTCGGCGTGCCCGTCGTGCTGCCGCAGCTGCGGGAGGCCTTCGGGGTCACGACGGCGCAGGCCGGGGTGCTGGCCGGGCTGCCGTCGCTCGGGCTGCTGCTCACGCTCCTGTTCTGGGGACTGGTGATCGACCGGGCCGGGGAGCGGTGGACGATGGCGCTGAGCCTGGTCCTCACGGCGGGCGCGCTCGGGCTGCTCTGGTCCGTCTCGCACCTGTGGAGCGCCGCCGTGGTCCTGCTGCTGGTGGGAGCGGTCGGCGGTCCGGTCAACGCCGCGAGCGGGCGGCTGGTGCTGACCTGGTTCCCGGCGGGGGAGCGCGGTCTGGCCATGGGCGTCCGGCAGTCGGCGCTGCCCCTGGGCGTGGGCGTCTCCGGCCTGGTGCTCCCCGGAGCGGCCGAGGCGTGGGGGTTCGTCGGGGCGATGACGATCCCGGCCGTGCTCGCGCTCCTCGCGGTTGCGCTCGTGCTGATGATGCCCGCGGAGCCGCCCGTGGACGCCCCGGTGCGCGCCCCGGCGCCGGACGGGGCGGGGGACACGGAGCGCGCGCCGGCCTCCCCGGCCGGATCGCCCTACCGTCACGGGGCCGTCTGGCGGGTACACGGCGTGAGCATGCTGCTCGGGGTCCCGCAGATCACCCTCATGACCTACGCGGTCATCTACCTGGTCCAGGAGCAGGGGTGGGGCGCGCCCGCCGCGGGCGCGATCGTCGCGGCGGCACAGGTGCCCGGGGCCGCCGGGCGACTGCTGCTCGGCGTCCGGTCGGACCGGACCGGGAACCGGATGCGGCCGGTGCGGTGGTTGGCGGTCGCCTCCGGGACCTGCCTGGTCCTGCTCACCGCGCTGCCGAACGCCTGGGCCTGGACGGCGGTGCCGATGGTCCTGCTCTGCCTGGTCCTGACGATGTGGCACAACGGTCTGACCTTCACCGCCGTCGCGGAGATCGCGGGCACCTCCTGGGCCGGGAGGGCCCTGGCCGTGCAGAACTGGCTCCAGGCCATCAGCACGACGCTGACCCCGGTACTCATGGCGGCCGTGATCACCCTCGCGGGCCTGCCCGCCGTCTTCGCGGTGGCCGCGGTCTTCTCCGCCGCCGCCGTCGCGGTGGTGCCGGTCGCGCACGGGCGCCCCTAGGGCGTGTGTGGTGGGTGCCGCCCGTGGTTTGGAGGGTGCTGCGCGCGAAGTGCGACCGTTGAGGGCGGTGGGAGGGAGACGGGCGGGCGTATCCGGTGGTGGCCTCGCAAGGCCGAGGAAGGAGTGCCCCTACTGTGCCTGCCTCGCGAGCTCGGCGGTGTCGCACGGCGGGGCCCTCCTGGTTCGGCTGTCGACCGATGAGAACGCGGCGAGGGTGCCGCCGGGGCGTCGCGCAGCAGGGTGAGTATCCGCCGTACACGCCCCAGCAACGCGTCCCAGGGGGAACCCGGGGTTCAGGACGCCGGGGAGGGGGCGTCGTCCCACTTCAGCAGGGGGTGTCCTCGTCGTCGGCGCCGACCGCGGGATCGAGGCGGTTCCAGACGTCGACGAGGTCGCGGAGGTGGTCGTCGTCGAGTCGGCTGAAGAAGAGTTCGCGCAGATCGCCGTGGTGCCGGCGCCGCGCCTCACGCAGGCACGTCCGTCCGCTGTCGGTCAGGACCGCGTCGAAGCCGCGGCCGTCGACGGCCGAACGCCGCCGTTCGATCAGTCCGCGGCTCTCGAGCCGGTCGGCGAGGCGGGTGAACCCGCCGCTGGACATCAGGCGGCTCTGGGCGAGATCCGACATCCGCATGCCGTTCGGTCCGGCGGCGTCGAGCGTGGCCAACACGCTGTACTCGGCCATGCTCACGTTCAGGGAGGCGAGCCCCGCCTCCAGCGCGCGCCAGAGCCGGTCATGGGTGAGCAGGAACCCTCTCCACGCCTCCTGTTCGAGGTCTCGCAAGCCTTCGGTCGCCATGGGGGGCATGCTATCCGCTGCCCGGAGTGCGCCTTCGGAACGCGTGGCCCCGGAAGCAGGTGCCTCGGGGCGCCCACCTGCCGACACCGCAGGGCGGGGCATGCCCGCGTCGTCCGAGGGCTTACTCGCCCGCGCATACGGTTTCCGGCCAACGGGCCCGGCCGCCGGCCGTCCAAGGCGATGAGCCTCGTCGACGTCGTCCTCGACACGCTGGCGGGGGCGCCTTCCCCGGAGACGTCCCGGACCGACGTGTACCGCCTGGGTCCGGGGCTCACCGGAGCGGCCGGGCGCGACGGCGTCACGCCCGGGGCCGAGGCCGTGCTCCGACCCGCCGGGGAGGCCGGCCTCCTGGTCGCGGCGGCACCGGTGTCTCGTGCCGGGTTTATTGGAGGCTCGGAACCAACGCTTCGCCTTCTGTTGACCCGACCCGCTGCCCATAGAAGCTCTCCTCGAACTCCGCCGGCGGGACCAGTCCAGCAGGGCGCGTCTGCCCGGCTCGTCCAGGATTGTGCGGTGGATCTTGGGCCACAGGCCCATCTCGGTCCAGGTCTTTCAACCAGCGGTGGGCGGCGCGGGTGACGCCAAAGAGGCCGTCGGCCTTCTCCCATGAACAGCCGGAGGCCTGGAAGAACAGCACGGTGGTGAGTAACGCTCTTTGGTCGGCGCGGGGGCGACCGGTCTTCGGTGGCGGGGGCAGTAGCGGCTGGACGATCTCCCAGAGCCCGTCGGGCAACACATCAATCACAGAGTGTGCTCATGCCAGGCGCAGAGCTACTTCGCTGGGCTTTCGAGATGAACTCTCAGGGGCTGCCCTGTCCTGACCGGTTTTCATCGAGCTGGGGAAAGTGAGGGTCTCCGCGTCCGATCTGCCCCGGTCGTGATCCCGATTTTCCCCAGCTCGATGAACCACGCCGCGGCGGGGAGAACCGTGACCGATGCGGCACGAGCAATAGCAATGTGACCCGCATCACCTTTTTGTGAGAACCGATCGCGGATCCGCCACGTCTTGCCAAGCGTGAGAAAAACTCGGGGAGCGATCGAGTCGGCCGACGAGGCCGGCCTCGTCCGCTTGGTTGCCAAGGGGGACCGGGCGGCTTTCGAGGAGCTGTACCGCCGGACCTCGCCATGGCTGGCCCTACGTTTGCGGCGCCGATGCAGCGATGAGCAGATCGTGGCCGAGGTGCTGCAGGAGTCCTACCTCGCCGTATGGCGGGCGGCGGGAAGTTTTGCCGGGACAGCGGTGGACGGCAGCGCCGCGGGGTGGCTGTGGACCATCGCCGCGCGCCGGCTCGTGGACGCGTTCCGGCGCCGTGCGCGGTATCTGCATCCGCCTCCGGAAGCCGCCGAACCGGTGGCCGCCCCAGCCGCGGAGGACGAAGCGCTAGCCGGAGCGGTCAGCGGCGAATTGGGAAGCGCGTTGAACACGCTGGCACCCGAACTGCGGCAGGTGCTGCAGGCCATGGTGCTCGACGGGCTGTCGGTGCGGGAGACCTCCGTGCTGCTGGGACTGCCGGAGGGAACCGTGAAGACTCGGGCGCGCCGGGCGCGGACCATCATGCGGGAGGCACTGTCATGAACGACCAGCACAAGACGCATGCTTCCATCGAGCTGATCCGCCGCTACGCGCGCGCTGACGCGATCGCCGGCGAGGTGCTGTGGTCGCTGGAATCGCACCTGGAATCCTGCCCGTCCTGTCGCGCCCGCCTCGCCGAGGAAGTGCCCGGCCAGGCGCCCCGGACGGCGGCGCTAGTCGATCGAACCTGGGAAGCACTGGCACCGTCCCTGACCACCGGCCCGCCCGTACCCCGCCGGGGGCGGCTGGCACGGTTGGCGGGCTGGACCTCGCCGGCGATGCTTCCGTGGGTCGTTGGCGCGGCACTGGTGGCAGTGCTGGCTGTGGCCGTCGATTCGTTCTTCGCTGTCCCCGGAGGCCGTCCGCTGGTGCTGCTGCTGGCCCCGGTCATTCCGGTGCTCGGCATCGCCGCGGTATGGACGAGAAGTCTCGATCCGGCGTATGAGCTGGTGACCGCGACCCCGCGAGCAGGGCTTTATCTGCTGCTGCGGCGCACGGTAGCCGTGCTGGCGGTGGTGATGCCGGTGCTGGTCGTCGCGGGCCTCACCACAGGCACGTCATCGGTGGTCTGGTTACTGCCGTGTCTGGCCTGCACGGCCGTAACCCTCGCGCTCGGCAGCGTCATCAGGTTGGAGCGCGCTGCCGCTGTGGTCGTGACGCTGTGGTCGCTGGGTGTGCTCGCCCCCGGCCTGCTGACGTCGCAACTGCCGGTAGCGGTCGCCCCGGTGGCCGTTCCGGTGTGGGGCGCGGTCTTCGCGGTCGCAGCCGCGGTGCTGATGCTGCGCGCCAGGTCGTTCGTCCGGATGTGAGAGCAGCCGGAATTCAAGCCGGTATTCAAGCCGGAAACCCAGCAGGTGGAGAAGACAGGAGAGATGTGATGGCACGCGTGGTGGGGGCGGCCGAGACCGCCCCGGCGAACCATGCCTGGGAGATCCGCGCCGAAGGGCTGCGGGTCGCCGCCGGGCGGCGGATGGCCGTGGACGGGATCGATCTGACGTTCGGCACGGGAGTGCATGGCCTACTGGGTCCCAATGGGGCGGGCAAGACCACTTTGATTCGGGCGCTGGCCACGGTACTGCGCCCGTCAGGCGGTGGACTGGAGCTGCTCGGCGAGTCCGTCAGCGGGCGCGTCGATATGCGCCGCATACGGCGCCAGATCGGGTACCTGCCGCAAGACTTCGGTTTCTACCGCAGGTTCACCGTCCGCGAGTTCGTCGAGTACATGGCATGGCTCAAGGAGGTACCCAAGAGCGGTATAGCCGATGCGGTGCAGCATGCCATCGAAAAAGTCGGTCTGGCAGACCGGGCCGATGACCGGATGAAAACGCTCTCTGGCGGCATGGCGCGCCGGGCCGGAATCGCCCAGGCCATCGTGAACGGCCCGCGGATCCTGCTGCTCGATGAGCCGACCGCGGGCCTGGACCCATCGCAGCGCATGCAGTTCAGGCAGTTGCTGCGCGGGCTGAGCGAGGACACCTGCACGGTGGTGTCGACGCACCTGGTGGAGGACGTCGCCACCGTGTGCACCGACGTGGCACTTGTCGATGAGGGGCGCCTGGTGTTCCAAGGGCGAGCGGCCGATCTCGCCGCTGCGGGCAGCGGCACCGATTCCGGTGACAGCCCGAGCGAGCGGGGGTATTCGGCCCTGCTGGCCCGCCACCACGCCACCGGGGAGGGAACACGATGAGCACGAGGATTCTGCGCACCGAGCTGCGCCGCTCAACCGCACCGTGGATCTGCTTGGCCTTGGCCGTGCTCACACTGGCCCTGCTGTACCTGCTCCCCGGCCCCTGGGGCAAGGGGACCGGCGCATGGGACCAGCAGTGGCAGGGACTCGCGCAATGGCAGCGGTCCATGCTCATGCTCACCTGGCCGGTGGTGGTCGGCCTCGGTGCCTGGCAGGGCACTCGGCAGCGCCGTTCGCGGATGGACGAGGTACTTTCCAGCACGCCGCGATCCTCGTGGCAGCGCTCGGCGGTGCTCGCGGCAGCGGTGGCGATCGGCTTGACCGTCGCCTGCACAGCGATATTCGCGGTGGGGGCGGCGCAGGTGGCCTCGGCCACCAGCTATTTCTCGCTCTCCTGGCTGGCCGTGTTCGCCGTCGGTGTTCTCGCGCTGGTCGCGGGGAGCCTGCTGGGAATGGGGCTCGGCCACCTCTTGCCGTATATGGTGACGCCGCCGCTCGTGGCGGCCGGCGGCTACGCGCTGGTCATGCTGCTGCTGAATATCGAGATTTCCGTAGAGGCCGATCCCGACCCGTGGCGCATGAAAGCAGCGCTGCTTTCACCGGGACTCGACGGTGCCGAGAGCGCCTACAGGCTGGTGGCCCACCAGGTGAGCCTTGCCCAGGCGCTGTGGTTCCTCGGTATCGCCGCGACCGGGTTCATCCTGCTGGCAGCGCGGGATTCTTGGACAAGGATCGCCTCAGCGGTGCCCGGTCTCCTCGGCGGTGTGCTGGCCATGGTCCTGCTACCGGGCCAGGCGAGCGCGGCCTACCCCCACGACACCCAAGCGGCGGCGCTGGTGTGCGACGAGGACGGGCCGCGGGTGTGCGTAACCCGGGCGCACGAGCACCTGCTGGACGATTTCGCCGGTACCGCCAGGCAGGCGCTCGCCAAGCTCGCAGTCCTGCCGGAAGCGCCGACCTCGGTGGAGGAAGTACCCGTTTTCGGTAATGAGGAGCGGGCTTCGCTGCCACGGACCGCGGACACGGTCTCGGTGAGCTCCGACATACTGATGCAGTTCGAGCAGAGTGGAGAAGGGGAGTCCGATGGTGCGGACGGCCTGCTTATGGCACTCCTCGCCGGCGCCGGAACCCCGGCCTGCGGCGTTGAGGAGACGGAGATCTCCGCGCGCATCGTCACGGCCAACTGGCTGCTGGGTGCGGAACTGCAGCCGATACCGATCCTGTACCCGTGGATCTCCGAGGATGGCTCCGCCTATCAGGAAATGGTGCGCCCGGCCTGGGAAACGCTGCGGTCCCTACCGCGCGAGGAGCAGATACGCCGGGTCGCCGCCGTGCGCGAGGCCGGACTCACCTGCGAGAGCGACCAGCTCGATCTCCTCACCCAAGGGGTGAACCCTCAATGAGATGGTTGACCCTCTATACGCGGTCCCGGCAGCTACCGATCGTACTGCTCGTGTTCCTGGCCGGAGCCGTCCTTCTGTGGGGACTCACCCTCTGGTGGGGGGCCGACCAGACCGGTAGCCGACTGATGAGCGTGACGATGGTACTGGGGGTGGCCGCGGCTTCGGCCGGTCTGTGCGGGTTCGATGCCGCATGTGAGCGTACGGCTTCGTTCACCTGGCCGCCACGGCGTGCCGCGCACCTGGTCGCCCTCGCCGCGATGGCAGCGGCCGGCCCCCTTGTGGTGGACGTATTGGCCGATTCCCATCTGCAGACCGAAGTGATCGTCAGAGACGCCGTTGGCCTGGTCGGTCTGGCCGGGGTCGGCGCGGCCCTGGCCGGCGGTTCGTTCGGCTGGTCCTTTCCCTTCGGGGCAACCGTACTGGCGAACGTGCCGATCGAGGCGGACTCGGATGCGCTGCGGGTACTGACCTGGCTGGTGCAGCCCGCGGACAGCGCCGCGGCGATGACCACCGCACTCGTGTTCGCCGCCGCGGGGGTGATCGGTTACGCGGCATGGGGGCCTCGACCTGCATGAGCGTCGCACTCACCTCTTGACGGCCCCGGCCGTCATCCCGCCGACGACGGACACCTTCCGCCAGCGCAAAGCAGGCAAAGACTGAGAGCCTGCAGGCCAGTGCTGGGAGCGACGCCGCGAAGCTGATCGAGCAGTCGAACGCGGCCGAAGGCGGTCTGCACATCGAGAACCCGGATCCCGAGACCCGGGCCCGTCACCGCAGGGCACTCGATCGCGCCAAGCGGGACGGGCTCGTCCCGGCGGGTAAATCGCTCCGGCACACCGGGCGCAGTTCCGAAGACCTGATCATCCAGCTGATCGATCCGGCCAACGGCGGCGAGACAGAGTGGAACCGGATCCGGGGTAGCGCCGGCACTACCTGTACAGGGACAGCGGCGATCGTGGACGAGCTCCGTCGTGATCCTTCGATGGTTCAGGTGCCCGAGCAGATGCTGCCTCGCGCGATAGCTGTCGTCGAGGCTGTCGGCACCGCGGTGAGCAAGGGTGACTACCGGCTTGTGCTGACCAGGAAGCCCCGAAACACCGGCCTGTTCGTCACGGTCGACGGTCACCAGTATGACCTGACCGTCACGGAGGACCAGGAGCGGGTGGGGGAACCGACGCCCTCGGGGTTCAGGCGCTCAGGCGACCGCTATCGGCGGCACCCGCCGGAGTACGAGCACAGGTGGACCGGTCGGCTGCGACTCGGGGCCTCACCGGAGACGTACGCCGAATGCGCCGACTGGAGCGGAGCGCCGGCTCAGGGAGCGGGAAGAGGAACAGGAGCGCCGGGACCGTGAAAAGCGCGCCGCGTGGGAGAAGGCGATGGCCGAAGCCCGAAGCCGGGCCGTCGTGGCGAAACGCAACGCGCTCTTCCGCGATGCGGTGGAATCGTGGACCACGGTCGGTGGGATCCGGCGGTTCTGTCGGGAGTTGGAGGAGGAGGCCGGCGGCTGCGCCGATCCTGAGCACGCCGAGCGGCTGAGGCAGTGGGCGCAGTGGGGAGAGGAAACCGCCCGAAGCCGGGACCCCGGCCGATCCGACTCAGGACTGCGGAGCCAGTCCTTCGACGCAGTTCCCACTCCGGACGAGCCGCGCCCCTTCGTCGGGGACTGGAGTCCCCACGGGCCGTACCGGTACCGGCCGTTGCCGAAGGAGTCGCCGTCGGAGGCGCCGGAGTACAGCGACGGGGGGTACTTCCGCAGTCGGGGAATTCCGCCGTGGCGGCGCGGTTGACCGATCCCGTTCGGCAGCCAGTTCACGATGACGTCACCGGTGTTCGAGCACTACGGCGTGCAACTGTGGGTGCCCGAGATCGGTGGTCCCATCGACCCGGCCGACGAAGCCCACGAACTGATCATGTCGATGTACGGCGGCATCTCCAAAGGTGAACGGACCCGCATCAGGACCCGGGTCCGCGCTGCCATGACAGCCCAGGCTCTCCTGGAAGGCCGGTACTTGGGCGGGCGCCGCCGTACGGATACAGGCTCGTGGACGCGGGCCCGCATCCCAACCCGTCCAGAGCTGCTGACGGCAAGAGGCTGCACCGGCTGGCCCCCGATTCCCAGACGGCTTGGGTGGTGCGAAGGATCTTCGCTGAGTACCTGAGCGGTATGGGCATCTTCGCGATCGCCGAAGGGCTGGCCCGTGACGGCATCCCCTCGCCTTCGGCCCACGACCGGAAGCGCAACCGGCACCGTTCCGGTATCGCCTGGTCCAAGGGCGCGGTGCGGGTGATTCTGAGGAACCCCCGGTACACCGGTCACCAGGTGTGGGCCAAGCAACGCAAGGACGAGGTCCTCATCGACGTCAACGGCGTTCAGCTCGGTCATCAGACCCTGCTGCGGTGGAATGAGGATGCGAATGGGCGTGGTCCCGGGACCGGGTCCATGATCCGCTGGTCACGCACGCGGACTTCGCTCAGGCGAAGGCGCTGATGGGCTCGCGAGGGCGGACCCCGGGCGGGGAGCGCAAGACGCGCCGCACCCGAAACCCGTACCTGTTCCGGGGAGCTTTCGAGTGCTGCCTGTGCGACCGCAGGATGCAGGGGCAGTGGTCCCACGGTCAGGCGTACTACCGCTGCCGGTTCCCGGAGGAGTACGCGCTGGCCAACAAGGTCCACCACCCCCGCAATGTCTACCTGCGCGAGGCTGACGTGGTCCCAGTACTGGACAGGTGGATCGCCGCCGAGTTCGCCCCAGGCAGGATCGCGACCACGGTGGATGCCCTCATGGAAGCGGACGAGGAACGGGACACCGGGGTGGCCCGCGAGATGGCACGGCTTCGGGAGAAGCTGTCCGCATGCGATCGCAAGCTCGCCCAGCACCGTGCCGCTCTGGAGGCCGGAGCCGATCCTGTGGAGGTCACGAAGTGGATGAAGGAGACCCAGGCCGAGAAGTCGGCCGCTGAGGCAGGGCTGGCCCGCGTAGGCCGGTCACCGGAGAAGAGCAACGGGGAAGACGTGATGAAGATGGTTCACACGCTGGGCGACATCACCGCTGTACTCGGTGGTGCTGACCTGGAGGACAAGGCCGGTCTGTACCGGGGGCCGGGCCTGCGGACGCGCTACCACCCAGTGGAAAACAAAGTGCGGGCCGAGATTCGACTCGACCCGCACCGCAAGTTCAACGCTTCCCGTGGGGGAAGGGTTCGTGTCCGAGGGGGGACTTGAACCCCCACAGCCTTAACGGCCACTAGCACCTCAAGCTAGCGCGTCTACCTATTCCGCCACCCGGACCGGGCACGTCCGGCGCTCTCGCGTCGGACAGATCAACCATAGCAAAGGTCTGAGGTGGCACGAACCAGCTTTTCCGCCGGGGAAGACCGTGGCAGGGTCGGACGGGACAGTAGGGCAATAGGTGTGGCTGGACGGGAGTGTCAGATGGCAGAGCCAGACAGGGACCTGAGCACGGCCGAGGTCGAGGTGGTCGACCTGTGCCGGGAGCTCATCGAGTTCGACACCTCCAACTACGGCGACCATTCGGGCCCCGGGGAGCGCAAGGCCGCCGAGTACGTGGCGGCCAGACTCGACGAGGTCGGCGTCGAGTCGAGGATCTACGAGAAGCACCCGGGACGCAGCAACGTCGTGGCGCGGATCGCGGGGGAGGACTCCAGCCGTCCCCCGCTGCTCGTCCACGGCCACCTGGACGTCGTCCCCGCGGCTCCGGAGGACTGGACCCACCATCCCTTCGCGGGCGAGATCGCCGACGGCTGCGTGTGGGGGCGCGGCGCGATCGACATGAAGAACATGAACGCGATGGTCCTGGCGATGCTGCGACAGCGCCTGCGCGAGGGGCGCCGTCCCCCGCGCGACATCGTCCTGGCCTTCCTCGCCGACGAGGAGGCCGGAGGCACCTGGGGCGCCCAGTACCTGGTGAACGAGCACCCCGAGCTGTTCGCCGACTGCGACTCGGCGATCAGCGAGGTCGGCGGCTTCTCGTTCACGGCCGGGGACGACCGCCGCCTCTACCTGGTGGAGACCGCGGAGAAGGGCATCGCCTGGATGAAGCTGACCGCGCGCGGCACCGCCGGGCACGGCTCCATGGTCAACTCCGACAACGCCGTCACCGAACTGGCGGCGGCCGTCGCCAGGCTCGGTGAGCACCGGTTCCCCGTGCAGCTCACCCCGACCGTGCGGACCTTCCTGGAGGAGATCTGCGAGGAGTTCGGCATTCCCTTCGAGGAGGGGGACGTCGACGCCACGGTCGCCCGCCTGGGACCCATCGCCCGCATGATCGGCGCCACCCTGCGCAACACCCTCAACCCCACCGTGCTGGGCGGCGGCTACAAGGCCAACGTCATCCCGGGCGAGGCCACCGCCCAGGTGGACGGCCGCTTCCTGCCGGGCACCGAGGACGAGTACTTCGCCGAGATCGACCGCCTGCTGGGCCCCAAGGTCAGCCGCGAGTTCATCCACCACCTGCCCGCGGTGGAGACCACCTTCGACGGCGGGCTGGTCAGCGCCATGTCGGAGTCCCTCCTGGCCGAGGACCCCGGCGCCAAGGCCGTCCCCTACTGCCTCTCCGGCGGCACGGACGCCAAGAGCTTCTCCCGGCTCGGTGTGCGCAACTACGGCTTCGCCCCCCTGAGGCTTCCCCCGGAGATGGACTTCGCGGGCATGTTCCACGGGGTGGACGAGCGCGTCCCCGTCGACGGCCTCCGGTTCGGCGTCCGTGTCCTTGACCGTTTCGTCGGGTTGAGCTGACTTCGGACCGCTTTGCGGTGCCCTCGTGGCGAACCGTGCCGAGAACTTTCTCGGCACGGTCGCCGATCCGGCCCATGATCACCGTGCGTGATGCTACGGTTTCCTTGAGTTCGAGGGTGTCGTGGCCCTCCGCACGCCCACACGGGTGCGGAACAGGCACGACACCGCCGTGCGACCGTGACGGAACCACCGCACGGGACCGTCCAGTGGCAGCGAAGCGAGGGGGCATCCATGGTGCTCGCGGGTCGGGAGTGGCTGTTCAGCAGTCGCGCTGTCCGCGTGTCCCGTAGTGCCTACACCCGGCTGCTGCTCCTGTCCGGCATCGTCGCCGTCGCCTGGCTGGCCGGAGGGTTCGGTGTCGCCCACGGCGAGACCGCCCTCGACCCCGAGGGCCTGGTCGACCACGTCCTGGAGGTCGGAGAGGGCGCGGAGGGCGCGGGACAGGCCGCGGCCCAGGAGATGCGCGAGGCGCGCCTCTCCGACGCCACGGCCCGTGCCGCCTCCACCACCGAGTCGCTCACCGACACCGTCGTGCCCCAGGCCGCCGCGCTTCCCGCCGGCGCCCTGCACGAGACCGGTGTCTCCTCGGCACTCGGCGAGACCAGGACCGGCACCGCCGCGAACAGGATGGTCGAGGACACCACCCAGGCCGTCGACGGCACCGCCCGCGGCGCGGGCGACCTCGTCGGCGGTCTCGCCCGCAGGGGTCACGACGTCGTGGAGTCCACCGACGAGTCGCTGCGCGACAGCCGTCTCGTGGGCACGGTCACCGAAGGGCTGGCCGACTCCACACGCGTCGTCCACGGCAGGATCGACGACGCCGTGAACACCACGGCACCGCTCGGCCTGCCGGTCCTCGGCGCCTCCGACGAACTCACCCGGATGCCGGCCGAAGCCGCGGACAAGCGCACCGCCGACACCGGCGACCGCGTGGAGGAACGGGGCCGTACCGCTTCCGGTGCGGCCGTCCACACACCCGTGGACCCGGCCGTGTGGCACTCGGCCGCCGCCGAGGCCGTCGACCAGGTCCCGGACGAGGACTCCGGGGAGCGCATCCACCTCATCGCGGGTGGGGCGCACCATCCGGCGGGGACGACGGACGCCACCGGCGCCGCCGCTCCGTCCTTCCCCGTGCCCGCCGCGGCCGGATTCCTCATGGCCCGGGCCGACCACCTGGCTCCCCGGGCCCAGCGGGTCGCCCTTCCCGGCGACCCCACCCTGGTCGTCCGCGACGCCGCGGACGACCCCACCTTCTCGCCTGACTAGCCGCGTCATCCGACCGCGGCCGGTCCGTGCGCCCCTGTGCGCAGCCGCCCCGCCTCACCGGCGGGCGCGCCTTCTCCCCGGCATCCCCGGAGCACGAAGCTCTCCGTCCGCGGTCCACGAGTAGACGCCCGGCCTTACTTCTCGCTGACCAAAGGACACGTGATGACCTACACCACGCATGCCCGGATCGCCGCCCTGGTGGCCGCCGGATTCATCGCCACCACCGGTGGCATCGCCTACGCCGACACCACGACCAGCGGAAACGGCTCCCTCGGGGGCGGTAACCAGTTCGTCCTGGACGGAGACATCCCCGTCAACCTCTGCGGCAACGCCATCGCCGTGCTCGGCGTGGCCGGTGCCAACTGCACTGGTAGCGGAGCCCAGGTCAGCGAACACGGCGACTCGGACGTCGCCACCTCCGGCAACGGCTCCGTCCTGGGCGGCAACCAGGCCGTCGTGGAAGGCGACGTCCCCGTCAACGCCTGCGGCAACGCCGTCTCCGCCGTCGGCGCGGCCGGTGCCAACTGCACCGACAGCGGAGCCGGGGTCACGGAGGAGCCCGAGGACCCGAAGCACCCCGAGAAGCCGAAGGACCCCGAGGAGCCCAAGCACCCGGAGGAGCCGAAGGACCCGGAGGAGCCCAAGCACCCGGAGGAGCCGAAGGACCCCAAGGACCCCGAGGAGCCGAAGCACCCCGAGGAGCCCAAGGACCCGGGCTACGGGGAGACGCCGGAGGAGGACACCCCCGGTGGCGGTGACGAGGTGCCGTCGGAGGAGCCCACCTCCCCGCCCGCCGATGACGAGGAGACCCCGGCTCCCGAGCTGGCCCTCACCGGGACCGACGGCGGCGCCCTGTCCGGACTGCTCGCCACCGCCGCCGCCGCGATCGCGGCCGGTGTCGGCCTGGTCCTCGCCGGCAGGCGCCGCCGCGCCCGCGCCTGATGTCGGCCTCCCGGGCCGCTCGCGGCCCGGGGGCTGACGCGAGTCCCGTAGCACCGGCCGAGGCCATGTGCGCGGGGTTCACGTCAGCCGCCGCCCCCGGGGCGGAGCTGACCGACGGGGTGCGCGCGTCCGCCCGCAACCAGCGGAGCGTGACCGCGGCGCACTCTCCAGAACCGGTGACACGCACCGCCCAGGTGCGAGGCCGACCGGATGATCCCCGGCCTTGGCCGAGGGCCCGCACCCCATCCAGGGATGTGGAACGGCCTGTGGCCCAAGCACACACCTTCTCATCGATACTCACTCTCCGAAAGGACGCCCCACATGCGTAAGTGGGCCAGCATCTCAGCGAAATCCGTGCTGATGACAGCGGGTTTCGTCGCGCTGGGCAGCGGCGTGGCCTTCGCCGACAGCGACGTCGCGAGCAGCGGCAACGGCTCGGTTCTCGGTGGCAACCAGGCCGTCGTGAACGGCGACATCCCGGTCAACGTCTCGGGCAACGCGATCGGCGCCGTGCTCGGCACGGCCGGGGCCGGCGCCACCGGCACCGGTGCCGCCGTGATCCACCAGCACGACCACGACCCGGACGTCGCCACCTCCGGCAACGGCTCCCTCCTGGGAGGCAACCAGCTGGTCGTGGACGGCGACATCCCGGTCAACGTCTCGGGCAACGCGATCGGCGCCGTGGGCGGGGTCGCGGGAGCCGCGGCCACCGACACCGGCGCGCTGGTGCACGAGGGCCACGACCACCACGGCCACCACGACCACCACGGCCACCGCGAGCACCAGTCCGCGCCCGCCGAGTACACGGCCATGGACCTGGTGGGCGAGGCCGCCCGCAACGCCGAGGTGCTGCCGCTGCCCGACACCTCCGGTGTGGACACGGGAGTCCTGCGCCAGTCGGCTCCCCGCGAGCACCAGTCCGCGGAGCGCGAGCACCAGTCCATCGCCACCTCGGGCAACGGCTCGCTGCTGGGCGGGAACCAGGCCGTCGTGGACCTGGACGTGCCCGTGAACGTCGCGGGCAACGCGATCGGCGCCGTCGGCGGTGTGGCCGGTGCGGCCTCGACCGACACCGGCGCCCTGGTCGTGGAGGAAGAGGAGGACATCGCCACCTCCGGCAACGGTTCCGCGGTCGGCGGCAACCAGCTGGTCGTGGACGGCGACGTTCCCGTCAACGTCTCCGGCAACGCCATCGCCGCGGTCGCGGGCATGGCCGGTGCCAGCAGCACCGGCGACGGCTCCGCGGTCGTGCACCAGAGCGCCACCGAGCACCAGGCCGGCGCGCTGGACTCCATGCCGCTCGTGAACGAGCTGCCCGAGGTCCCGGTCTCGGAGATGCTGCCCGTCACCTACGAGGTGAGCGAGACCACCGAGCAGGCCGTCGAGCAGCACGCCCCGGAGCAGGCCGACAAGCTGCCCGAGTCCGCGCCGCTGAAGGTGGCCGACCCGGTCGGCGAGGTTCTCGGCGCCGCGGGCGTGGGCCTGTAGCGACCGAACAGGGGGATCGTGCCCGCGGGCGACCGCGCGGCCCTGAGGACGGACGGCTCCTCGTTCCGTGAGGAACGCGGTGGACTGCGAGGTGCCGAACACCACAGGGCGGCGGTGTCCCGGGACGGGATCTCCCGTACCGGCACCCCGAGTGCCGTGCGCGTCGACTGGGCCGGGCCGCTCGCCTTCCGTACTCCCCGTTCCGTGAGGAACGCGGTGGACTGCGGGGAGCGCGAAGGTGGGGGCCGCCAGTCAAGGACGTGAGCCGAGTCCTCCCGGGAATATCCGGGAGGACTCGCCGCATTCTGGGGGAAGTAACGCACAGCCGCAGTCAAGTGTGACCGAAGTCACCCGAGCGGGGTGTTGTCGGTGCTCGTCAGAGCCGGTGGCAGCGAACCGACCCGCGTTGCCGGGACGGCTCACGTACGCTACGGACCGGTAGTGGTACGGGAAGCGCTTATTCTGCGGATGCCGGTGGGTGAGAGCCGGGTGCCTGCCCAGGACGACGGGACATCCGTCCGTGAGGGAGGGGCCGCCGCCCACCCACCGACGGGGGAGTGCCTGGAGTTTCGGTTACTGTCGGTTCCCACGGGACATCGACGGACCGCGGCCGGATAAACCAAGAAGGCTAGACGTAGGGGAAAAGCGTGCCACCCACGAAGGGCAGCGCCGGCAAGAACGGCTCGAAGGACAACGGACAACAGGGGGTGGGCACCACCCTCGTCATCGTCGAGTCGCCTACCAAGGTGAAGACCGTCGCCGGTTACCTGGGGCGCGGCTACGTCGTGGAGTCCAGCATCGGCCACATCCGTGACATGCCCAACAAGGCCGCCGAGATCCCCGCCAAGTACAAGGGACAGGCCTGGGCACGGCTCGGCGTGGACGTCGATGGCGACTTCGAGCCGCTCTACGTCGTCAACACCGACAAGAAGTCCCACGTCAGGAAGCTCAAGGAGCTCATGGAGGAGGCCGACCAACTCCTCCTCGCCACGGATGAGGACCGCGAGGGCGAGGCGATCGCCTGGCACCTGATGGAGGAGCTCCAGCCCAGGATCCCCGTCCACCGCATGGTGTTCAACGAGATCACCAAGGACGCGATCCAGCGCGCGGCCCACAACACCCGCGAGCTCAACACCCGCCTGGTCAGCGCCCAGGAGACCCGGCGCATCCTGGACCGCCTCTACGGCTACGAGGTCTCCCCCGTGCTGTGGAAGAAGGTCATGCCGAAGCTCTCGGCGGGCCGCGTGCAGTCCGTGGTCACCCGCCTGGTGGTCGAGCGCGAACGCGAGCGCATGGCGTTCACCTCCGCCGAGTACTGGGACCTCAAGGCGCTCTTCGACGCCACCGAGGCCGGTGCGGCCGAGGGGACCGGGGCCTTCCCCGCGACCCTGGTCTCGGTGGACGGCACCCGCGTCGCCGTCGGCCGCGACTTCACCACTCAGGGCACGCTGCGCTCGGACCGCGCCGTCCGCCAGTTGGACGAGGCCGCGGCCCGCGGGCTGGCCGAGCGCCTGACCGGTGCCGGGTTCTCGGTCCGCTCGGTGGAGCGCAAGCCCTACCGCCGCTCGCCCTACGCGCCGTTCCGCACCACCACCCTCCAGCAGGAGGCCTCCCGCAAGCTCGGCCTGTCCGCGAAGCAGACCATGCAGGTCGCCCAGCGGTTGTACGAGAACGGCTACATCACCTACATGCGCACCGACAGCACCACGCTGTCGGACAGCGCCGTCAACGCCGCCCGCTCCCAGGTGCGCAACCTGTACGGCGGCGACTACCTGCCCGACAAGCCGCGGGTGTACGCCAAGAAGGTCAAGAACGCGCAGGAGGCCCACGAGGCGATCCGCCCGTCCGGCGAGACCTTCCGCACCCCCTCCGCCACCGGCCTGTCCGGCCCGGAGTTCCGGCTCTACGAGCTGGTCTGGAAGCGCACCGTCGCCTCCCAGATGAAGGACGCGGTCGGCGAGTCCGTCACAGTGCGCGTGGAGGGCACCTCCTCCGACGGCGAGGTCGCGGAGTTCAGCGCGTCGGGCAAGGTCATCACCTTCCACGGCTTCCTCAAGGCCTACGTGGAGGGCTCCGACGACCCGGCCGCCGACCTGGACGACCGCGAGCGCCGCCTGCCCCCGGTGGCGGAGGGCGACCCGCTCAAGGCGCAGAACCTGGAGGCCGAGGGGCACAGCACCCGTCCGCCCGCGCGCTACACCGAGGCCAGCCTGGTCAAGGAGATGGAGGAGCGGGAGATCGGCCGCCCCTCCACCTACGCCTCGATCATCGGCACCATCCTGGACCGCGGCTACGTGTTCAAGAAGGGCACGGCGCTCGTGCCGTCCTTCCTGGCCTTCGCCGTGGTGCAGCTGCTGGAGCGGCACTTCGGCAACCTGGTGGACTACGAGTTCACCGCGCGCCTGGAGGGCGTGCTCGACGCCATCGCCCGGGGCGAGGCCGAGAGCCTGCCGTGGCTGCGCCGCTTCTACTTCGGCGGCGAGGACTCCGAGGGGCAGCGGGAGACCGGCCTGAAGGAGCTGGTGAGCGACCAGCTCGCCGAGATCGACCCCAAGGAGATCAGCTCCCTGCCGCTGCCCGGCACCGACATCGTGCTGAGGGTGGGGCGCTACGGCCCCTACCTGGACCGGGACGGCGTGCGGGTGAACGTGCCCGAGGACCTGGCCCCGGACGAGCTGACCAAGGAGAAGGCCGAGGAGCTGTTCGCCCAGCCCAGCGGTGACCGTGAGCTGGGCACCGACCCCGAGACCGGGCGCATGATCGTGGCCAAGACCGGGCGGTTCGGCCCCTACGTCACCGAGGTGATCGAGGAGCCGGAGGAGGCCGCCGAGGGCGGGGCCAAGTCCAAGGGCAAGAAGGCCAAGCCCAAGCCGCGCACCAGCTCGCTGCTGAAGTCGATGAGCCTGGACACCGTCACCCTGGACGACGCGCTGCGCCTGCTGTCGCTGCCCCGCGTGGTCGGCCAGCTCGACGGCGAGGACGTCACCGCGCAGAACGGCCGGTTCGGGCCCTACCTGAAGAAGGGCACCGACAGCCGCTCCCTGGAGACCGAGGAGCAGATCTTCACGGTCACGCTGAAGGAGGCCGAGGCGCTGTTCGCCCAGCCCAAGCAGCGCGGGCGCCGCGCCGCCGCTCCGCCGCTGCGCGAACTGGGCACCGACCCCGAGTCGGGCGCCAAGATGGTGGTCAAGGACGGACGGTTCGGCCCCTACGTCACCGACGGGGAGGTCAACGCCTCCCTGCGCAAGGGTGACGAGGTCGAGTCGATCACCGACGAGCGGGCCGCCGAGCTGCTGGCCGAGCGGCGGGCCAAGGCCCCCGCCAAGAAGAAGCCCGCGGCGAAGAAGCCCGCCGCGAAGAAGACCACGGCGAAGAAGGCGTCCACCACGAAGACGGCCGCCAAGAAGGCTCCCGCCAAGAAGACCGGTACGCCCGGGTCCTCCACCAAGGAGTAGCCGGGCGCGGCGGCCCGGCCCACGGGTTCGCCGCCCGCCCCCTTCACGCGTAGGCTCACCCGGGCACGCCCCGACGGGGTGCCCGGGTGGGCACCGCCTCTCGCCTTCACCCCGGGTGGGCGTGTTCTCACTCTGTTCGGAAGGCGTCTTCCGTACTACGCTTGGTGGAACTGATGGGGATGCGGAAACGTGTGTGGCCCCAGAGGTACCCACCGAATCTGAGGCGGACCCGCGGTCCGTCATCCCCCTTTCCCCTCACCGAATAATCTTGAGCGCTATGAGCAGATCTGCATCACCGGGAGCGCCGTCCGAGGCGCGTAACGTCCTCGCGATCACACCCTTCCGAAGGCTGTGGGTCTCGCTTGCCCTCTCCAGCCTGGGCGACTGGCTGAGCCTGCTGGCCCTGATGTCCCTGGCGGTGATCTTCACCGCCGACGGTTCCCAGCTCGTCCAGTACCTGGCCGTCAGCGGCGTCGTGGCGATCAAGCTCGCCCCGTCGATCCTGCTGAGCCCGCTGGCCGGGATGGTCGCCGACCGCCTCGACCGCAAGTGGACGATGGTGTTCGGTGACGTCCTGCGCGCCCTCCTGTACGTCTCCATCCCCCTCGCGGGCCTCTTCCTCCCCGGCTTCGCGCTGGAGTGGCTGCTCGTCGCCAGCTTCCTGGCCGAGGTCGTCGCCCTGTTCTGGGCGCCGGCCAAGGACGCCACGGTCCCCAACCTGGTGCCCCGCAAGCTGCTGGGGCAGGCCGACCGGCTGGGCCTGTTCACCGCCTACGGCACCGCCCCCGTCGCGGCGCTGCTGTTCGCCGGGCTCGCCTCCGCCAGCAACGTGCTCGGCGCGGTACTGCCCTCGATGGCCAGCCCCGAGGCTGACGTCGCCCTCTACCTGAACGGCCTGACCTTCCTCGTCGCGGCGGTCGTCGTCGCCGGTCTGCCGATTCCCAAGCACAAGCCGTCCAAGGACAGTGAGAGCGACACCCGCGACAGCGCCATCCTGCGCTCGGTGCGGACCGGCCGGCGCCACGCGGGCGGATCACCGCTCGTGCGCGGCCTGGTCCTGGGCACGCTCAGCGTCCTCGCCGCCGGGGGCGCCGCCATCGGCGTCGGCCGGCTCCACGTCGAGAACCTGGGCGCGGGCAACGCCGGGTTCGGTGTGGTCTTCGCCGCGGTCTTCGCGGGCATGGCCCTGGGCATGCTCGCCGGGCCCCGGGTGCTCAAGCAGTTCAGCCGCAGGCGCCTGTTCGGCCTGAGCGCCGCCCTCGCCGGCCTGGCCCTGCTGTTCGCGGGCGCCGTCGCCGACATGGTGCTCACCGCCGTCCTCACCGCCCTGTTCGGCGTGGGGGCCGGTGTCGCCTGGGTGATCGGCCTGGCCCTGCTCGGCCACGAGGCCGAGGACGAGGACCGGGGTCCCGCCTTCGCCTTCCTGCACGGCGCCGCCCGCATCGCCCTGCTGGGCGCGACCGTGCTCGCCCCCCTGGCCGCCGGATTCATCGGCGGCTACGCCATCCCGCTCGGCCCGCTCACCTACGACCTGCGCGGCAGCGGTGTCGTGCTGATGGCCTCCGGCCTGCTCACGGTCGTCGTGGCCCTGGTCTGCTACCGCCAGATGAACCGCAAGGACGACCCCGAGGCCGGTCCCGGCCTGCTTCCCGAGCTGTTCGCGGCTCTGCGCGGCGTCGCGATCACGGAGGAGGACGAGGACGAGGAGTCCAGGCCCTCCGGCGCGTTCATCGTCGTCGAGGGCGGCGAGGGCGCGGGCAAGTCCACCCAGGTGCGCGAGCTGACGGTGTGGCTGCGCGACCAGGGCTTCGAGGTGGTCGGCACCCGCCAGCCGGGCGCGACCAAGCTCGGCATGCGCCTGCGCGGCCTGCTCCTGGACCGGGAGAACTCGCACATCACCCCGCGCGCGGAGGTGCTGCTGTACGCGGCCGACAAGGCCGACCACGTCGAGCAGGAGATCCTGCCGGCGCTGCGGCGCGGCGCGATCGTCATCAGCGACCGCTACGTGGACTCGCTGCTGGCCTACCAGGGCGCCGGCCGGGACCTGTCGGTGGACGACATCCGCGACATCAGCGACTGGGCCACACAGGGCCTGGTGCCGGACTTGACGGTGCTGCTGGACGTGCGCCCCGAGGAGGGCCTGTCCCGCCTGGGCGGTCCCGTCGACCGCATCGAGGGCGAGTCGGCGGAGTTCCACAACCGGGTCCGCAAGGGCTTCCTGGAACTGGCCAAGGCCGACCCCGAGCGCTATCTGGTGCTCGACGCACGCGAGCCGAAGGAGAGGACCACCCGCGAGATCCAGCGCCGGGTGCGCTCCCTGCTGCCCGACCCGGTCCCGAGCAGCGCGGAGGCGGTCACCGGCATGATCCCGGTGATCAGGAACGACTGAGCGGGCGGCCGGAGCGACCGAGCGGCACGGACACCGGAAGGGTTCCCTCCCACCGCGGGAGGGAACCCTTCTCGTCCTTCGGGAGCGGCGGCGGTCGGCCGCTCCGGTGGTGGCCGGGAGGGACGGTGCGCGCCGACCGTCCCTCCCGGCCGGGTCCGGACTCAGGCCCCGCGGATGATCAGCGCCGTGAAGGTCTCCGGGCCGACCTTGCCGTCGACGATCCTGAGCTCGGCCTCCCTCTGGAAGGACACGACCGCGGAACGGGTCGCCGAACCGAAGATCCCGTCCACGGCCAGGCCGCCGCCGTGGCCCTCGTTGAGCGCGTACTGCACGGCCCGGACCCTCGATCCCTCGTGGCCCTGGACGACGACGCCGAAGTCCTCGGTCAGCTGCTCCCAGGTGGCGGCGTCGATCCGGCCGGTGTCGTCCTCCAGGCCGCGGTCGGCCCGGTACGCGGTGAGCGCCTCGGTCAGCGCGGGGCCGAACCGCTCGTCGACGGTCCTGAGGCCGTAGTAGCCGAGGTCCGCGAGCACGTACTCGACGACGGCGACCCTCCAGGTCCGCTGCCCCTCCGACAGCTCGGGCCACTCGGCGGCCACCGCCGTGTTCCGCTTGGTCTCGCTGTGCGTGTTCGTCATGGTCTTCCCCCTTGGTTCGTTCCCCCGTACGCGTGACCGTCTCCCCGGTCACACATGGGGAGATCCGGGGACGGCGCCCGGAGTTCGCGTCGATGTGCCCTCTGGCCTGATGCGGACAACCTTTTGACCTGGGGCAACCTTGGCGGGAGTCGCGCGTCGTCACGCTCGGTGAACGCCCTCTTCCGGTCGGCCCGGGAGGGGAGCGGGGCGTGCGTGCGGTCCGAGCGGGCGGGACGGGCCTGTGGACGACGGCCCGCGCGTCGGTGCCGGCTCCTATCCTGGAGGTCCAGACATCAGCGGTGGTTCCCGGGGGGAAGAGTGACGGTCTTCGACGACCTCGTCGGCCAGCAGGGAGCGGTGGGCCAGCTCCAGCGGGCCGTGGCCGGTGCGGCCGACCTCCTCTCCGGGGGCCGGGGCGCCGGGATGACCCACGCCTGGCTGTTCACCGGGCCGCCCGGCTCCGGGCGCGAGGAGGCCGCGCGGGCCTTCGCCGCGGCCCTCCAGTGCGCCGACGGCGGCTGCGGGCACTGCGACTCCTGCCACCAGACCCTCGCCGGGACCCACCCCGACATGCTGTACGTGCGGCCCAGCGGCCTGAGCTTCGGCGTGGGCGCCACCCGCGACCTCGTGCTGCGCGCGGGCTCCAAGCCCTCCGGCGGGCGGTTCCGGATCATCCTGTTCGAGGACGCCGACCGCGCCACCGAGGGCGCCTCCAACGCCCTGCTCAAGGCGGTGGAGGAGCCCTCCCCGCGCACGGTGTGGCTGCTGTGCACGCCCACCCCCGAGGACATGCTCGTCACCATCCGCTCCCGCTGCCGCACGGTCGCCCTGGCCACCCCCAACACCCGGGAGCTGGCGGACGCCCTCGTCCAGCGCGACGGGATCGACGCCGACACCGCGCGCTCGGCCGCGGTCGCCTCCGCCGGGCGGATCGACCGGGCCCGGCAGCTGGCCACCGACCCCGAGGCGCGCAGACGCCGGGAGGAGGTGCTGTCCATCCCGGTCCGGCTCGACGGCCTCGGCGCGTGCGTCACCTCCGCGGCACGGCTCTACGAGATCGCCGAGGAGGAGTCCAAGGCCCTCACCACGGCACTCGACGAGAAGGAGAGGGGTGAGCTCAGAGCCGCGTTCGGCGAGGGCTCCACGGGCAAGGGCGTGGCCAAGGCGGTGCGCGGCTCGGCGGGCGCCATGAAGGACCTGGAGGAGCGGCAGAAGCGCCGCGCGACCCGGACCAAGCGCGACTCCTACGACCGCGCCCTGCTCGACCTGGCCGCCTTCTACCGGGACGTGCTCACCCTGCAGCTCGGGGCGCGGGTGGAGCTGTCCACGGCCGAGCGCTCCGGCGACCTGGAGCGCGTCGCGCGCGCCGGCACCCCCGAGTCCACGCTGCGCCGGATCGACGCCATCATGCAGTGCCGTGAGCGTATCGCCGCGAACGTGCACCCCCAGATCGCCATGGAGGCCATGACCTCCGCCCTCCTGGCCGGCTAGACCTCGGCCGACCGGCCGTCCGTCGGTGTTACGGGAGCGGGGACCGCGCCGTTGGTGGACAATGGTGCGGCGTTGACGACACGTCGGCCAGGGTCGGCGGCAACAGGAGGGCGGACGCCGGTGGGGACGAGGGTTCGAGGGCCGTGGGCGGCTGTGCTCGCCGGGGCCGTGCTGCTGGCGACGGCGTGTACGGCGGCTCCGCGGGAGCCGGCGGGGAAGGACGGCGTCACCGAGGCCGCGGACGTGCTGGCCGGTTTCGCCGACCAGGAGCTCGACTGGGGCGAGTGCGACAGCGGTGCGCCCGGCACCGAGTGCGCGACCTACGAGGTGCCCATGGACTACGACGCCCCCGGGGGCGAGCGTATCGAGATCGCGGTCAAGCGGTTCCCCGCCGAGGGCGGCGACGCCCTGGGCTCCCTGGTGGTCAACCCCGGCGGACCCGGCGGATCCGGGTACGACTTCGCCGACCACGCCCCCTACATCGTCAGCGACGCGGTACGCGAGAAGTTCGACGTGGTCGGGTTCGACCCGCGCGGGGTCGGGCGCAGCTCACCGCTGACCTGTCTGGAGGCCGGGGGCATCGACGACTTCCTCGGCGGGATCGACGGCGTCGAGGGCGACGGCGACATGGCCGAGGTGAGCGACGCGGAGCTGAAGGAGTTGCAGGAGGACAGCCGCGGCTTCGTCGAGGCCTGCGAGGCCAACGCTCCCGAGCTCATGCTGCACATGGGCACCGCCAACGTCGCCCGCGACATGGACATCCTGCGCGGCCTGCTCGGCGACGAGCGGCTCACCTACCTGGGCGCCTCCTACGGCACCCACATCGGAGCCCAGTACGCCGAGCAGTTCCCCGACCGGGTGCGCGCTCTGGTGCTCGACGGAGCCATGGACCCCAGCCAGGGACAGCTCGAACTCAGCGTGCAGCAGGCGAACGGCTTCAGGACCGCCCTGCGGTCCTTCGTGGAGGACTGCCTCGCCCGGCCGGCCTGCCCCCTCGGCGGTTCCGGCGACAGCGTGGACGACGGTGTCGGGGCGCTGAGCGGCTTCCTGGCGGACACCGCCGAGAACCCCCTGTCCAACAGCATGGACGACCGCGAGGTCAACCGGGCCCGCGCGGAGCTGGGCGTGCTCGCGGCCCTGTACACCGAGGACTGGTGGCCGCGCGTGCGCGAGGGCCTCACCGCCGCGATGGGCGACGGTGACGGCACCATGCTGATGCAGCTCGCCGACGACCTGTACAGCCGCGGGGACACGGCCGCCTACGAGAACTCCACGGCGGCGCTCATCGCGGTGAACTGCTCCGACTCGCCCAGTCCGCGCGACGTGGAGGCCTACGCCGACGCCGCCGCCGAGGCCGCCGAGGAGGCGCCGATCTTCGGCCCCGCGCTGGCGTGGGGCGCGCTGCCGTGCGCGTACTGGCCGGAGGAGGCGGTGGCCCCCTCCACCGAGCTCGACGGGGCGGGGGCCGACCCCGTCATGGTGGTGGGCACCACGCGGGACTCGGCCACCCCGTACGCGTGGGCCGAGGCGCTCGCCGAGCAGCTGGACTCGGGCTTCCTGCTGACCCGGGACGGCGACGGCCACACCGGTTACCGGATGGGCGACCGGTGCATCGACGAGACCGTGGACGCCTACCTGATCGACCTCGCCGTGCCCGAGGACGGGATGGTCTGCGCCTGACCGGGGCCACGGACATGTACCCGGCACTCCGCTGAGGCGCTAGACTGGTGACCGCTTCGCCGCGGGTGACACGCGGCGCGGCGCCGCCTTAGCTCAGTCGGCAGAGCGATTCACTCGTAATGAATAGGTCGTCGGTTCGATTCCGACAGGCGGCTCAGACACCAGGCCCGCCCGGTCATCCGGGCGGGCCTGCGGCGTTTCCGGGCTCTCCCGCTCCCGTCGGCGACGTCTCGGGGTACGTCCCCCGGGGGACGCTGTCCATGTACCGGTCGTCGGATGTGTACCGCCGGAAACGTGGGTAGGCGCACGATATGAGCTTGATGTTCATGTTGTTCGCGTTATCAGGGGCCCTTCTGGTGCTGGGCGGTGGCTCCTACGCGCTGCGCTGGATCCTCGCGCGCAGGAACGGGACGGCCGCGGCGGATCTCCCGGTGCCCGAACCGCAGGTGGAGCCGGAACCGCAGGTGGGCGGATACGTTCCCGCGCCCCGCGAGTCCGACGGGCTGCCGCCCGCCACGTGCGCCCGGGTCCGGGACCTGGTCGCCCTGGACCGGGGCGAGGAGGCGGTGCGGATGGTCCGCGACCGCGTCGGCGTCGATGAGACCCGTGCCCGCAGGATCGTCGCCGGACTCGGCGGCGACGGCAGGATCCTGGAGTCCTGAGGGCCGCGTGCCGCCGGGGTGCTCAGGCGCGCTTCCGGCTCTGGATCCTGCCCCACACGGCGGTGGCCACGAACAGGGCGGCGCCGATGAAGGCGAGCCAGAGCAGGCCTTTGACGACCATGCCGAGGATGGTCAGGACCAGCCACACCGCCAGAAGCACCAGGATGAAGTAGACCATGTCGCCCTCCGAAGACGTGCGTTCGGTCAGGAGACCTACCCGCTTCCGTGACGGCTCGCACACGAGCCCGTGCGTGCGGGGCCGCTCTGGTTCCGGCGCCACCGCGTCACCATCCGCGGGTCCGTGCGCGGGGGCGCTCCCACGACGCCGGGGAGGACGGCCTCGACGGCGCCCGCGAGTCCGTGCGCGGGGGCACCGTAGGGGCCGATGAAGGTTCCCGTGCCTTCGGCGTCCGAGCACGAGGCGGGCCGGGCGCAGCCGTCCCGTCGGAGTGAGTGGAGGGTCGCGGTGGGCCACGGGGGCCTCCCGGGCGTCGGTGCGGACCTCGCAGTCCACACCGGGACCAGAAGGCCCTCACCGGTGTCCAGCGTCCGCCAGGGCGGTTCGCTCGTCACCAACGCGCCGGGGCAGCACGCCTAGGGCCAGGTGCCGTCCACGACGATCCCGTGGTCGGGCCTGCTGCGGTCCAGCCACTCCTGGCGGTTGCGGGCGAAGGCGAGGGACCAGTCGATCTGCCGCTGGTGCAGTTCGGTCAGGCCGACCGAGGCCAGATCCGGGTGCCGGGCGCCGATCTCCTCGGCCAGGGCCAGTGCGGCGGAGGCGTCGCCGGAGGCGGTGTGGGCGTCGGTCAGCTCCACCCCGTAGTACTCGCACATGGCGCCCAGGTTGCGCTTGCCCCTGCGGTAGGGCTCCACGCCCCGGTCGATCACCAGGGGGTCCACCACGGGCGCCGGAGGCCCGCCAAGGCGTTCCGGCAGTGACGGCAGTCCGTGCCGCCCCAGCTCGTAGGAGAGCACGCGGAGGTCGTAGGGGGCGTTGAAGACCACCAGTCCCTGACCGGCGGAGAGGTGGTCGACCAGCGCCTGGCTGATCTCCTCCAGGCACTCCGCGGCCGGGCGCCCCTCGGCGCGGGCCCGCTCCGTGCTGATGCCGTGGACGGCGACGGCGTCCGCGGGGATCTCCCGGGGGCCGGGGTCCACCAGCCAGGTGCGGGCCTTGCCCTCGCGGTCCACCAGCGCGGCCGACACCAGGAAGGCGGCGTCGGGGTCGCGGGAGGAGGTCTCGGAGTCGAAGCCCAGAAGGGGAGAGGTGTGCCAGCCCGGGTGGTCGCCCCGGGCGGGAGGGGTCGGGCGCGGCTCGTGCTCGGCGCAGTAGGTGCGCCAGCGGCCGCCCTCCCTGACGACGACACCCTCGCCGGAGCCGACCGCGGTCTGGCAGTCGGTGCATGTCCCGGGGTAGCGGTTGCGCATGGGTTCCTCTCGGGCCGAGTGGTCGGCACTGCCGTGAACAGCGGCGATTCGGGAACATCGTAGAACGGCCCGGTGACAGTCCGGAGACGAACGCGTGCGGAGGCACATGTGGCTCGTGTGTGCGAGTGCCGACTTCTGGGGAAGGGAGAGGATATGAGTCTGGAAGAGGCATCACGTCAACTGGAAGCCGCCATCCACGACGCCCGGGTCTCCTACGACTGCATTCTGCTGGAGGAGCTGGACCGGGCGCACACGAACGCCATCACCGCGCGTGCCGCCGTGGACGCCGCGGAGTACGCCCTTCGGGTGGAGCTGGAAAGACGGCAGTCAGCGGGGGAAGGGACGTCCGAGACCTCGGAGACGGCGGACTGATCCACGACTGAATCGAACACACTTTCGAACAAGGGGTATGCTGAGGGCATGCCCGATCAGTCGCTGACGCCGGACTGGCCCGCGAGTGTCCACCCGCCCGGTTCGGACTCCTTCGAGCAGACGGCCCTGGTGTGGCTGTTCGACCACGTGCCCGCCGACTACCGCCTGCACGGCGTCCTGCGGCGCCATCCCGTGGCCCTCTCCCGACTGGCCCGCCAGTACGTCTCCTCGGCGCTGGAGGCCGCTCGGGAGGGGTACCGCACGGCGCGGATCGACCTGCGCGACCACCTGCCCGCGCACGCCCTCGACCAGGTGATGAACGCCTACCTCGCCGAGGGGCAGCGCATGGCGGGGGTCCTCAGGTCGGTCGAGGCGGTCGACGCCGCCCTGCGCGCGGCCGCCGCCGAACGGAGTGCGCATGAGTGACCTCCCGCGTCCGGGCGGACGCTCAGGCGGTCACACGGACCACCACGGCCACCTCGTCGCCCGTGTTCACCAGGAAGTGGCCGCTCCTCCCGGAGCTCCCGGCCGCGCCCACCACCCGGACCCGGTCCGCGGCGAGTTCCGACGCCGAACGCACCTGCCCGTCGGGAGCCGAGGTGATCAGATGGGCGCGACCGCTGACCAGGTACAGCACCTCCATGCCGCGTGCCCGGGCGGAGCGCGGAGCGGAGCCGGACACGAGGTCGTTGGGTTCGAGCACCACCGCGGTCACGCGGAGCCTGCCGCCCGCGTGGCGGCGGGCGGCGCGGGGAGCGGGCTGCCAGTGCCCTCGCCGGGCCGGCCACAGGGTGGGTCCGACCAGGGCGGCGGCGCCGCGGGCGGCGGCCGCCAGGCGTCCGAGGGTCGGCAGGCGGCGCTCGCCCAGGTGTGCGTAGCCGGAGCGGCGTCCGGCGTCCACCACGTCACCGATGCCCTCCGGGGAGACGCCGGGGGTCCGGGTGGTGACGGTCTCCGAGGTGGGCAGGACGGCGGTGCTGGAGAGAGTGCTCTGGGGCATCGTGAGAGGATCCTTCACGTGTGCGCGCCCCGGGAACGGGAGCGCGCGGATGTCGTCTGGTGGGCCCCGGCCTGCCGGGGCGGCAGGTGCGGCTCCGTGCACACGTGCGGAGACGGAGATCACCCTGCGGGATGTGCCCGCGGCCGGATCACCCGGTGGGGTGGACGGCGCGGCGGGGCACTCGGTGAGCGGTGGCGTGTGGGAACGCGCGAGGGCTCAGCGACGACAACACGGACACGCCGCACGGGCCAGACGGCTGGAGGCCCCGGGGGCCGTACGAGCCATGGCGTCGGTGCGGGTGTGCGGATACATGGGTGTAAGGAGATCAGCAAAGTCAGGGAGGAGTCAAGCGGTGGTCCGGCGAGCCCGCGTGCCGATTCCCCGCCCGGCTGCTTTCCGGGTGTGTTGCGGGCCGCGCCCCGCGGTGGTGACATGTGGAACCCGAGTACGGTGTGCGGCTCCGCAGGAAGAGGCGTCCTCCCCTCAGCCGTAGTGACAGGAGCGGCCGTTATGGCATCCGTCCCCAGAAGGCGCAGTTGAACCCCGAGGCACCGGGGCTGTGGGCGCGTGTGCTGGTACGCGCGCTCGTCACCACGGCCGCCGGGGTGATGGCGCTCGGCTTCCTCGGCCCCGGGGCCGCCGCGCTGGTCACGGCCCTGGCCGTGCTCACCTTCGTGTTGCTGTGGCTGCGCTCCCGCACCCCGTGGCCGATGGACGCGGAACCGGGCTCCGGCGCCTCCCGGGGGCCGGAACGCCGCCCCCTCGACGGGGGCTGAACCGCCCGGCCGGCACCGGCGCCCCGTCCCCGGACATGCCACGGCCCGGCGGGGATCCCCGCCGGGCCGTCGTCACAACGGGACCGGGTGGCCGCCGCCTATTTGCCGCCCTCGAGCTTGCCGCCGTCGAGGTCGGAGATGTGCGAGGGGTCGCCGTGCGCCCCGGCCTCCTCGGCGCGCTTGACCGAGGTCACGATCTCCTGCTCGGCCTCGTGGCGGCCGACCCAGGTGGCCCCCTCCACGGACTTGCCGGGCTCCAGGTCCTTGTACACCGTGAAGAAGTGCTCGATCTCCAGGCGCTCGAACTCGTTCACGTGGTGAATGTCACGCAGGTGCTCCTGGCGCGGGTCCGTCGCCGGGACGCAGAGCAGCTTGTCGTCGCCCCCCGCCTCGTCGCGCATACGGAACATGCCGATGGCGCGGGCCCGGATGAGGCAGCCCGGGAAGGTCGGGGCCTTGAGCAGGACGAGAGCGTCCAAGGGGTCACCGTCCTCGCCGAGGGTCCCCTCGACGAACCCGTAGTCGGCGGGGTAGGTCGTGGAGGTGAACAGCATGCGGTCGAGACGGATACGGCCGGTCTCGTGGTCCACCTCGTACTTGTTGCGCTCCCCCTTGGGGATCTCGATCGTAACGTCGAATTCCATGCTGTTTTCGGCTCCCAATGCGACTAATGTCGCCGTATATCTACAACGTCAGGCCGCGACACCGAAGGAAGGGCAGGTGCCCCGGGTGCGACGGGTACGAGGCGAGGCGCTCTTCGCGCTGGCCCTGCTCAACATATTCGTGCTGGTCACCGGGTTCGTCGCCCTCGACGTGATCGAGGCACGACCGCTTCCCGTGGTGCCAAACCCGGTCACGGACGCCGAGGGCGTGGCGGCGGCGGAACCCGCGGCCTCGACTCCGGCGGACCCGGAACGGATCGCGGATGTCCTCGATGATCCCATGTCGGCTTCGGGGATCGAGGAGGGCCTCTCCGCTTTCGTCGTCGACGGCGCCACCGGTGAACTCCTCTTCGACCAGAACCCGGACACAGCCGTGACCCCGGCGTCGACCACGAAGATCGTCACGGCCGTCGCCGTACTGGACGCCGTCGGCCCCGACCACGTGCTGCGCACCGAGGCCTACCTCGATCCCGACCGGGGCCGGGTGGTACTGCGCGGCGGAGGCGACGCGACACTGACCGCGACCGCCGACTCCGCAGCTTACCCGCAGGTAGCCACACTGGAGGAGCTGGCCGAGCGCACCGCCGAGGCCCTGGCGGCGGAGGGGACCGACACCGTCTCCCTGGGCTACGACGACTCGATGTTCACCGGGCCCACCTCGCCGCCGGGCTGGAAGCCCAACTACATCCCCGAGGGGAACGCCGCCCCCGTCACCGCCCTGATGATCGACTCCGGCCGGGTCTCCCCCGAGGCCAGGGGCTACGGCTCGCGTTCGACCGAGCCGTCGGTGCACGCGGCCCGCGCCTTCGCGGAGCAGTTGGAGGCGGCCGGGACCACGGTCGAGGGGGAACCCGTCCCCGCCACCGCATCGGGAACCCCGATCGCCTCGGTGGCGTCGGCCCCGATGGCTGTGCTGGTCGAGAACATGATGCTGGCCAGCGACAACATCATGGCCGAGGCCATCGCCCGGGTCGCCGCGGTCGAGACCGGCCACGAGGCCACCTTCGCGGGCGCCACCGAGACCACCCACCAGGTCATGGCGGACCTGGGTGTGGAGGGGGTGCGGCTGTCCGACAACAGCGGCCTGAGCACGAGGAACGAGATCACGCCGCGGGCCCTGGTCCAAGTGCTGCGGCTGGCCGCGGACAGCGAGCACTCCGACCTCAACGCCGCCCTCACCGGGCTGCCCACGGCCAACTCCACGGGCACCCTGGCCAAGGCGGGCCGCTACTCCTCGTACTCCGCCGCGCACGAGGGCGCCGGTCTGGTGCGCGGCAAGACCGGGACCCTGAACGGGGTGAGCACGCTGGCCGGAAGCATCCGCGACCAGGAGGGCAACACGTTCTTCTTCGCCTTCATGGCCAACCACCCGCTGGCCCAGGGCTCCCACCTGGACACCCTCGCCGCCGCGCTCAGCCAGTGCGGCTGCTCCTGAGCGCGCCGCCGCCGGGTGCGGATCGGGGTGTCCTGGGGGAGATCCCGGGCCGTACCCGGAATTGCGTCCCTGATCCCCGTGCCCATCGGCACCGCGTGGGTAGGGTGGCGGTGTGACTGTGATCGACTGGGACGTAGCCGTCAACACCGGCGTTCGCCTCGTGCGCCCTGGGCCTCAGGTGGACCTGTCCGACGCGCGGCAGGCCGTGGTGCAGTTGCGCGAGCTTTCCACCGTGGCGGCCGGGCACGTGCGCGAATTCACCGGAATGAACCCCCTCGAACCAGCGGGCCCCGCGGTCGTCGTGGACCGCCCCGGCTGGATCCGAGCCAACGTCGACGGGTTTCGAGTGGTCATCGAACCCGTACTCGAACAGATGGGCGCCGACCGGCCCAGCAACAGCCCGTCCGCGAACCTGACCAGCGCGGTCGGCTCCCGGATCACCGGGATGCAGCTCGGTGCGGTGCTGTCCTACCTGGCGGGGAAGGTCCTCGGCCAGTACGAGCTCTTCCTGCCGCCGGACCCCGACGGCAGCCTGCCGACCGGGCGTATGACCCTGGTGGCGCCCAACATCGTCAGCACCGAACGCGAGATGGACGTCGACTCCCGGGACTTCCGACTGTGGGTGTGCCTGCACGAGGAGACCCACCGCATGCAGTTCACGGCCACGCCGTGGCTGCGCGGCTACGTCCAGGAGCTCATGCAGGAGCTCCTGCTGTCGTCGGAGATGGACGCCGCCGACCTCGTCAGCAGGCTGCGGTCCGCGGGCGAGGCCGTCGCGGACGCCGTCCGCGGCAACGGCGAGGGCAACCTCATCACCGCCATCCAGAGTCCGGAGCAGCGGGAGATCATGGACCGGGTCACCGCGGTCATGAGCCTCGCCGAGGGCCACGGCGACTTCGTCATGGACGCGGTCGGACCCGAGGTGGTGCCCACGGTCGCCACCATCCGCGCCCGCTTCCAGAAGCGCCGTGCGTCGGTCAACCCGGTCGACCGGATCATGCGCCAGCTACTCGGCATGGACATGAAGATGCGCCAGTACGAGGAGGGGGCCGCCTTCGTCCGCGCGGTGGTGGCCGACGTCGGCATGGCCGAGTTCAACAGGGTCTGGACGTCGAGTGAGACCCTTCCCACCCTGGCGGAGATCCGCAACCCCACCGCCTGGGTCGACCGGGTCGTGCGCCCGGCCGCCATCACGGAGTGAGCGGTCCGCACCCCGCCGTGGCGGCCGTGCGGTCGGCGGTGCGGCGGGCGCTGTCCGCCCTGCCCGCCGACACCACGGCGCTGGTGGCGTGCAGCGGCGGCGCCGACTCCCTGGCCCTGGCCGGCGCGCTGGCCTTCGAGGCACCGCGCGCGGGCCGAGGCGCCGGGGCGGTCACCGTCGACCACGGGCTCCAGGAGGGCTCGGACGAGCGCGCCGAGTCGGTGGCCAAGGCCCTGCACGGACTCGGCCTCCACCCGGTCCTGGTCCACACCGTGGAGGTCGGCGGGCGGGGCGGCCCCGAGGCCGCCGCCCGACGGGCCCGGTACGAGGCGCTGGACGACGCGGTCGCCGACCACGCCCCGGCGGTGGTCCTGCTCGGCCACACCCTCGACGACCAGGCCGAGACGGTCCTGCTGGGCCTGGCCCGCGGCTCGGGCGCGCGCTCCCTGGCGGGGATGGCCCCGCGCACCGGCCACTACCTGCGTCCCCTGCTCGACCTGGACCGCGCCACCGTGCGCGAGGCCTGCGACCGGATGGGGCTGGACGCCTGGGAGGACCCGCACAACGCCGACTCCCGCTTCGCCCGCTCCCGGGTGCGCCACCAGGCGCTGCCCGCCCTGGAACGGGCACTGGGCCCGGGGATCGCCGCCGCCCTCGCCCGTACGGCCGGGATGCTGCGCTCCGACGCCGACACCCTGGACCTGCTCGCCGGTGAGCTGTACGCCGAGGCGTCCGGGAACGCGCCCGCGGCCCCGGGCGGACCGGAGCTGGCGGTGGCGCCGCTGGAGGCGGCCCCCGAATCCCTGCGCACCCGGGTGCTGCGCCGCGCCGCGCTGGCCGCGGGATGCCCGGCCGGCGCGTTGACCGCCCGGCACGTGCGCGAGCTGGACCGTCTGGTCACCGAGTGGCGTGGCCAGGCCCACATCGACCTGCCCGGCGGCGTACGCGGCCGCCGTGTCGCGGACCGGATCCGCTTCGTGTGAGGCGCCCGTGCGTGTCCGGCGTGTCCCGCCCGCGGACACGCCGTTCCGGTGGAGGGGGCCGCGGCCCGGCGCCGCCGCCGTGTTCGGCACGTTTATCCTGGTTGCCGCAAGCGGGGAACCCAGCAGCGAGGACAACGAGCGTGGACGCTAAGGACATGGGCCAGGACCTGGAGAAGGTCCTGGTCACCGAGGAAGAGATCAGGACGCGCCTGGAGGAGATGGGCGCCCGGATCGACGCGGACTACGCGGGCAAGGACCTGCTCATCGTCGGAGTGCTGAAGGGCGCGGTCATGGTCATGGCCGACCTCGCACGGGTACTGCACACCCCCGTCTCCATGGACTGGATGGCCGTCTCCTCCTACGGGGCCGGAACCACGTCCTCCGGGGTGGTCCGTATCCTCAAGGACCTGGAGACCGACATCAAGGACCGGAACGTCCTGATCGTCGAGGACGTCATCGACTCGGGTCTGACCCTGTCCTGGCTGATCGGCAACCTGAGGTCGCGCGGTCCCCGGTCGGTGGAGGTCTGCACCATGGTCCGCAAGCCGTTGGCCTTCGACGTCGACCTCGACGTCAAGTACATCGGCTTCGACCTGCCCAACGAGTTCATCATCGGCTACGGCCTCGACTACGCCGAGAAGTACCGCAACCTGCCGTTCATCGGCACACTCGCACCGCACGTCTACGAGAACTGACCCGGGCCGCCGGGTGCGGCCCCGCGAGGGCCGCAGGGGAACGGGCGGAGGCCGTACCGGGAACAACACGGCGGTGCGCGATCGTTGCTCCCATGACGGCCCCCGTCCGTTCCCGCGCGGTACGCCCGCCCGGCGGGGCGAGGTGTACCGTCGAATATCCCGGCATACCGCGGGGGTACCACGTGTCCGTTAGGTCCTGCTTCGGAAAGTCCTCTGAGGCGGGCGGCCTGGTCAGGAGGGACGGACCCGACAGGGTTTCGCTCACATGAATCTGAAGCGCTTTTTCCGCGGCCCGTGGATATGGATCCTGGCCGTCGGCCTCATGCTCATCATCGGTTTCCGCGTGTTCGACGTCGGTGGCGGTCCTCAGCCCGAGGAGACCGACATCTCGCAGGTCCACCAGCTCATCGAGCAGGACCAGGTGGACAACGCCGAGATCATCGACCGGGACCAGCGCATCGTGCTGACCACGGTCGACGGTGAGATCTACGAGGCGTACTGGGTCGAGGGCCAGGGACTCCAGTTGGCGGAGATGCTCCAGACCTCCCTGGACAGCGAGGACACCAACCTCGAGTCCTACGAGGTCTCGGTCGCCACCACGCCCGTCTGGACCACGGCCCTGTTCAGCCTGCTGCCGCTGATCATCATCATCGTCATCTTCTGGTTCATCTTCAGCCAGATGCAGGGCGGCGGCTCGCGCGTGATGAACTTCGGCAAGTCCAAGGCCAAGCTCATCACCAAGGACACGCCCAAGAACACCTTCTCCGACGTCGCCGGCGCCGACGAGGCCATCGAGGAACTCCACGAGATCAAGGAGTTCCTCCAGAACCCGGCCAAGTTCCAGGCGATAGGGGCCAAGATCCCCAAGGGCGTGCTCCTGATGGGCCCGCCCGGTACGGGTAAGACCCTGCTGGCCCGCGCCGTCGCCGGCGAGGCCGAGGTCCCGTTCTACTCCATCTCCGGCTCGGACTTCGTCGAGATGTTCGTCGGTGTCGGCGCCTCCCGTGTGCGCGACCTGTTCGAGCAGGCCAAGGCCAACGCGCCCGCGATCATCTTCATCGACGAGATCGACGCCGTCGGCCGCCACCGCGGCGCCGGTATGGGCGGCGGGCACGACGAGCGCGAGCAGACCCTCAACCAGATGCTGGTCGAGATGGACGGCTTCGACGTCAAGGGCGGCGTCATCCTCATCGCCGCCACCAACCGGCCCGACATCCTCGACCCGGCGCTGCTGCGTCCCGGCCGCTTCGACCGGCAGGTCGTCGTGGACCGCCCCGACATGGACGGCCGCCGCGACATCCTCAAGGTCCACTCCAAGGGCAAGCCCATGGCCGACGACGTCGACTTCAACGTCATCGCCCGCCAGACCGCCGGGATGACCGGTGCCGACCTCGCCAACGTCATCAACGAGGGCGCGCTCCTGTCCGCCCGCGGTGACTACAAGGTCATCACCCACGCCATCCTGGAGGAGGCCATCGAGCGGGTCATGGCCGGGCCCGAGCGCAAGACCCGTGTGATGTCCGACCAGGAGAAGAAGGTCATCGCCTACCACGAGGGCGGCCACGCCCTGGTGGGCCACGCGCTGCCCAACTCCGACCCGGTGCACAAGATCACCATCCTGCCGCGCGGCCGCGCCCTCGGCTACACGATGTCGGTGCCGACCGAGGACAAGTTCCTCACGTCCCGCTCGCAGATGATGGACCAGCTCGCCATGATGCTCGGCGGACGCGCCGCGGAGGAGCTCGTCTTCCACGAGCCCACCACCGGTGCGGGCAACGACATCGACAAGGCCACCGCGCTGGCCCGCAACATGGTCACCGAGTACGGCATGAGCGAGCGTCTGGGCGCCCGCAAGTTCGGCTCCTCCAACACCGAGCCGTTCCTGGGCCGGGAGATGTCGCACGCCCGCGAGTACTCCGAGGAGATCGCCTCCATCATCGACGAGGAGGTGCGCCGCCTCATCGAGTCCGCGCACGACGAGGCCTACGACGTCCTCGTCGAGTACCGGGACGTCCTGGACGACCTGGTCGTGGCTCTCCTGGAGAAGGAGACCCTGAGCAAGAGCCAGGTGCTGGAGATCTTCGAGCCCGTGCGCAAGCGCCCGAACCGAGGCTCCTACACCGGCTACGGCAAGCGCCAGCCCTCCGAGCGGCCGCCCGTGCGCTCGAAGAAGGAGCTGGCCAGGCTCAACGGCGCCGAGCTCCCGTCCTCCGCCACCACCGGACAGCTGCCCGGATCGTCCGCCGGTACCGAGGGAGACGAGTCGTGAGCAGCGAGGACGAGCAGCTACCGCCCAGGTCCGTGGACCGTCCGCGCGTCGAGAAGGCCATCCGCGAGATCCTGATCGCCATCGGCGAGGACCCCGACCGCGACGGCCTGCTCAAGACCCCCGAGCGGGTCGCCAGGGCCTACGAGGAACAGTTCGCGGGCCTGGGACAAAAGCCCGGCGACGTGCTCACCACGGTGTTCGAGGCGGACCACGAGGAGATGGTCCTGGTCAAGGACATCGAGCTCTACTCCACGTGCGAGCACCACCTGGTGCCGTTCTACGGGGTGGCGCACGTGGGCTACATCCCCGGCGCCGACGGGCGCATCACCGGCCTGAGCAAGCTCGCCCGCCTGGTGGACGTGTACGCGCGCCGGCCCCAGGTGCAGGAGCGGCTCACCGGGCAGGTGTCCGACGCGATCATGGGCCACCTCCAGCCGCGCGGCGTCATCGTCGTGATCGAGGCCGAGCACCTGTGCATGACCATGCGCGGGGTGCGCAAGCCGGGGGCCAAGACCGTCACCTCCGCGGTGCGCGGAATCTTCCGCAGCAGCGACCGGACCCGCTCCGAGGCGATGAGCCTCATCCTCGACCGCAGGTAGCCGCAGGTAGCCGCAGGTAGCCGTAGGTGGTCGCAGGTGGTCGCAGGTGGTCGCAGGTGGTCGCGGGTAACCGGGGGTAGGGGCCGTCGGGTCCGGGTTCCCCGGCCCCGTCGAACGAGGGCAGCACGCCGCCGACGGGGTGGGAACCCCCCTTGTCCATGAGATCCCACAACGGGGCTCGTCCGCCAGGGGGAGTCCACGGCCTGTGGACGAGTGGTGCCGCGAACACCCGCGCGAGGGGCGGGGGAGACGCTCCCCCGCCCCTCGGCGTACGCGTAGGGTGATCCTTATGGGGCCGAAACACACACTTCCGGGCCTGCCCGACCTCGGGCGGTGCCTGGTCATGGGGGTCGTCAACGTCACCCCCGACTCCTTCTCCGACGGCGGCGCCTGGTTCGACCCCGACAGGGCGGTCGAACACGGGGCGCGCCTGGTCGAGGAGGGCGCCGACATCGTCGACGTGGGCGGTGAGTCGACCCGTCCCGGAGCGCAGCGCGTCTCCGCCGACGAGGAGCTGCGCCGGGTCGAGCCGGTCGTGCGCGAGCTCGTGGCCCGCGGTGCCGCCGTCAGCGTGGACACCATGCGCGCCGAGGTGGCGGAGAGGGCCGTGGAGGCCGGAGCCGTCCTCGTCAACGACGTCAGCGGCGGGCTGGCCGACCCGGCCATGGCACGACTCGTGGCTTCTTCCGGCGTTGCCTACGTGTTGATGCACTGGCGTGGGCATAGTCATGACATGCAGAGCCGTGCCGTGTACACGGATGTCGTCCAGGAGGTCCTCGATGAGCTCCGCGACCGTATGGAGGCCATGATCAGCGCAGGTGTCGACCCCGGCCAGATCGTTCTGGACCCCGGGCTGGGATTCTCCAAGCGCCCCGAGCAGGCCCACAACTGGGCACTCCTCCACCACCTCGAACGCTTCCACGAACTCGACCGCCCGGTGCTGGTGGCCGGATCGCGCAAGCGCTTCCTGAGCCGGCTGCTCGGCGACCCCGAGGGCGGGGACCGCCCGTTCACCGGGTGCGACGCGGCCACCGCGGCCGTCACCACCCTGGCCGCGGACCGGGGGGCGTGGGCCGTGCGGGTCCACGACGTGCGTCCCAACGCCGACGCCGTGCGTGTGGCCGCGGCCTGGGCCGACGGGGGAGCGAGCCTGGACGAGGGACGCGCCGAGCCGGTGAACCGGGGCGGCCTGTGAAGTCCCGCCAGGAGGTCATGGAGCGCGTGGCGGAGTCCAACGCGCAGTTCTACAGCGCCATCGAGAACGGCGACATCGACCTGATGCGCAGTGTGTGGGCGGAGGAGCACGAGGCACCCGACCTGGTGTGTGTGAACCCCGGCTGGCCGCTGCTGCGGGGGCGCACCGAGATCATGCGCGCCTGGTCGCTGATCATGGCCAACGTCACCTACATCCAGTACGTCCTCACCGAGACCCACATCGGGGTCGGCGGCGACATCGCCATGGTGACGTGCGAGGAGAACGTGCTGACCGCCGAGGAGGACAGCCCCGGCTTCGTCGCGGGCGGACAGGTGGTGACCACCAACCTGTTCGTGGACACCGAGCAGGGGTGGCGGCTGTGGTCGCACCACGCCTCGCCGGTGCTGATGGAGGAGGACGACGAGGGAGAGGCCGAGGATGCGTGACCGTGTCGCGCTCCGCGGACTCCGGGCCCGGGGCCACCACGGCGTGTTCGACTTCGAGCGCAGGGAGGGCCAGGACTTCGTGGTCGACGCGGTGCTCCACCTGGACACCGCCCCGGCCGCGGCCTCCGACGACGTGGGCGACACCGTGCACTACGGCCTGCTCGCCGACCGGCTGGCCGCGATCGTGACGGGGGAACCGGTCAACCTGATCGAGACCCTCGCCGAGCGGCTGGCCGCGGAGTGCCTGGCCGAACCCCTGGTCGATCGGGCGGAGGTGACGGTGCACAAGCCGTCGGCGCCCATCGAGCACGAGTTCGCGGACGTGGCGGTCACCGTCACCCGGGACCGGTCGGAGCCCGGGGAGGGCGGAGGGCGGACCCGGCGGGAACCCGGCGACCTCGGCGACCCCAGGGACCCGGGGGGTCCGCAGGACCCGACGGGATCCGGGGACCGGGGCGAGGGGCGGGTGCGGACGTGACCCGCGCCGTGCTCTCCCTGGGCTCCAACCTCGGGGACCGGATGGCGGCCCTCCAGGGCGCGGTGGACACGCTGCTGGGCGGCGCGGACGCGCCGGTCCCGGTGGCGGTGTCCCCCGTCTACGAGACCGCGCCCGTGGGCGGCCCCGAACAGGGCGCCTTCCTCAACGCGGTCCTCGTCGTGGACACCGGCGGCGGCCCCCGGGACCTGCTGGAGCGGGCCCGGGCCGCCGAGCGGGCCCTCGAGCGGGTCCGCGAGGTCCGGTGGGGGCCGCGCACGCTGGACGTGGACGTCGTCGCGTTCGGGGACGTGCGCGACGACGACCCGGAACTGACCCTGCCGCACCCGCGCGCGCACCTGAGGGCGTTCGTGCTCCGGCCGTGGCTGGACACCGACCCGGGCGCGGAGCTGCCCGGCCGCGGCCCGGTCGCCGGCCTGCTGGCCGCGGTGGCGGCGGAGGACGTCGCGGGCGAGCAGCTGCTGCTCCGGCGCGCGGACCTGGCGCTGCGCCTGCCGGATGAGGGGAACGGGCACTGATGCCGGAGGAGGACGAGCGGAGGATGCGCCCCACCGGGTGGCGGGTCCCCGCGCTGCTGGCGGTGGTCGGCGGTCTCCTGGGGGTGCTGCTCACCAACTCCCTGTCGGGGCTGCCGCCGCTGCCGTGGTCGGCGATCCCGACCCTGGTGCTGCTCGCGCTGGCGGAGGGCTACACGGCCGGGCGGACCCGGCGGCGTATCCGGCGGGAGCCCGGCACCGAGCCGATACAGCCGCTCAGCGCCGCCCGGCTGGTCGCCCTGGCCAAGGCCAGCGCGCTGTTCGCCTCGCTGGCGCTGGGCTTCTTCGCGGGGATGGCGCTGTCGGTGTCGGACACGCTGGTGCTGCCCACCCACTGGAGTGTGTTCCTCACCGCGCTGGGCACGGCGCTGTCGGCGGGGCTGCTGCTCGCCGCCGCCCTCTACCTGGAGTACGCCTGCCGGATCCCCGACGACGAGGACGACGACCCGCCCGGCGTGAGCTAGCGCCGTGTCTCCTTGAGGCTGCGCTGCGCTTCGCCTCGTGCTCGGACGCCGTAGGTACGGGAACCTTCAGCCCCCGCAGGTGCGCCCGCTCGTGCGCGGCCTCCAGAACCCCGTCGGCGCCCCCGCTGTGTCGTCCCTGAGGCTCCGCTGCGCTTCACCTCGTGCTCGGACGCCGCAGGCACGGGAACCTTCGGCCCCTGCGGTGCGCCCGCTCGTGCGCGGCCTCCAGAACCCCGTCGGCGCCCCCGCTGTGTCGTCCCTGAGGCTCCGCTGCGCTTCACCTCGTGCTCGGACGCCGCAGGTACGGGAACCTTGGCCCCTACGGTGCACCCGCTCGTACCTCACGGGCACACCTGCGCGGCCTCCAGAACCCCGTCGGCGCCCTCGCCCCCGGCGGCACAGGACCGAGTCCACCGGACAGGACCCGGCTCCGCGACGGAAGTCGCCCGCGTCGTCCGACGGTTGCCGGCTGAACGGCCGGGGGCGGAGCGCCGGTACGGTCGCGTCCAGCCCGTCGCGCCACCGCGGCTCTTCGGCCGAGGACCCGGTATGGTGAGCGATCGCACCGCCTGGAGGGCCATGGCGGCACTCAGGCGAGAGGGGCCGGGCGACGATGCAGGCGTCAGAGGTCCCGCGCGCGGTGGCCGCGGCCGTGTCGACCGCCTCCTCGCTCGGCCTGACAGCCGACGACGCGGTCGTCCTCCACGACTCGAACAGGCTCACTCTGCGTCTGCTGCCTTGTGAGGTCCTGGCCCGGGTGGCACCCGTAGCGCACCGGGCCGCACGGTTCGAGGTGGAGCTCGCCCGGCGGCTCGCCGAATCCGGGTGTCCCGTGGCCGCCCTCGATCCCCGGGTGGAGCCGCGCGTCCATGAGCACGACGGCTTCACGGTCACGCTGTGGACCTACTACGGGCCCCTGGCGCGTGGAGAGGCCTCACCGGCCGACTACGCCGATGCGCTCGGGCGGCTGCACGCCGGCATGCGCGAGCTCGACGTCCCGGTGCCGCATTTCACGGACCGGGTCGAGCAGGCCCGAGGACTCGTGGCGGACCGCGACCGCACTCCGGCGCTCGCCGACGCGGACCGGGAGCTGCTCGGCGACACGTTGGGAGGCCTGAGACGGGTGATCGGCGAGCGCGGCGGCGCCGAGCAGCCGCTGCACGGCGAGCCGCACCCGGGCAACGTGCTCACCACGGAGAACGGGCTGTTGTTCGTGGACCTTGAGACGTGTTGCCGCGGGCCCGTCGAATTCGACCTCGCCCACGCGCCCGAGGAAGCCGGCGAGCACTACCCGGGTCTCGACCAGGGCCTGCTGCGCGCGTGCCGGATCCTCGTGCTGGCGATGGTCACGACGTGGCGCTGGGACCGAGGCGACCAGTTCCCGAACGGGCGCCGGATGGGCACGGAGTGGCTCAGGCGGATCCGAGCGGCACTCGACCGCGACGGCCTGGACGTCCGTGGCTGACCGCGGACCTTCGAGGTCGTAGCCGACCGGCTGCCGACGCCGGGACCGGGGCGCCGGAAAGAAGCGGGAAAGCAATCTTTCGTCCGACTTCGGCTCCACGCCGAGCCGCTCCGCCGGACCCTTGCCCGCGGATGGTTGACTGACTCCGTGGAGACCAGTGAACCGACCCCGCCGCCGAGCCCCGCCCCACAGGACGGGCGGGACCAGTCGGACGGGCGTGACCAGCCGGACGAGGCGGCGCGGCCGCTCGACGCCGCGTTCGCGCCGCCCGCGAACGCCTCGTGGAGCCGTGTGTCGCCCGCCCTGGCCTGGTACCGCAGGATCGTGGTGGGCGCCCTGTGCCTGGTCGCCGCCGGCGTGGGAGTGCCCCTGCTGCTCCTCTGGACCTCCTGGCCCCCGGCCGCCGCCTGGGCGGGATCCGTCCTGCTGGTCTTCGTCGTGGGCTGGATCCTGGCCGGGCGCTTCCGCCGGTCGTGGGGGTACACGGAAGGCCCGGAGGAGCTCTACCTCACCTACGGGGTGTTCGTCCGGCAGTTGGTGGTCATCCCCTACGGACGGATGCAGGTCGTGGACGTCACCGCCGACCTCCTCGAACAGGCCCTGGGGATCGCCACAGTGCGTGTGCGCACCGCCGCCAGCACCGCCGACACCCGGGTGGTGGGACTCCCGCTGACCGAGGCCGTCCAGATGCGCGACCGGCTCGCGGCGCGCAGCGAGAGCTTCTCGACGGGGTTGTAAGTGCACGGACCAGGTCACCCACCACAGGAACCCCACGGAGGACCGTGGCCCGGCTCCGCGCGGCAGCCCGGTCAACCCGGGCACCCGCAACAGCCCGCTCCGCCACCGGGCGGCCCCGGCGCTCCACAGTGGCCGGGGGGAGCCCCGACGGCGCCCGCGGGGCACCCGGGGCCGCCGGGACTCCCGTGGCCGCCCCCGCAGGCGCCCACACTCCTGCCGCCGTCCGTCGGGTGGCGGCCGCCACCCGTGTCGCGCCCCCGGGCCGAGGACGACGTCACCACGGGTGTGTACCGCTCCCACTGGATGGTCGTCCCGCTCCAGACCATCGCGGTGACCCTGGTGTTCGTGGCGCTGATCGGCCCGATCCTCAACACCTTCGGCATCGGCTGGGTGGTGATGATGACGGTGGCCGTCGTCTTCGGCGCCCTCGCCTACGCCCTGCCCGCCTGGTGGTACGGAACCTTCGGGCTGCGCGAGGACCACCTGGTGGTCCACAGCGGCCTCGCCATGCGCAGTTCACGCGAGGTCCCGCTCAGCCGCCTACAGGCGGTGGACGTGGTCCGGCCCCTGCTCATGCAGGTGTTCGGCATGGCCGATCTCCACATCGAGATGGCGGGGGGCGACGGGAGCGACATCCGGTTGCGCTGCCTGCCCCGGAACCTGGCCGAGCGCATGCGGGTGGCCATCCTCGCGCACGCCGCCGGACTCCCCGGGCGCTCGCCCGAGGCGCCGGAGTGGCCGTTCTACCGGCTGCCGTTCCCGCTGCTGCTCGGCGCGCTCACCTTCCGCGTTCCGATCCTGCTGTCCTTCATCCTGCTGCTCATGCTCGCCACGGCCGGCGCGGTCTTCACCGAGCCCGGTGTGGTCGGCGCGATCCTGCCGCTCACCCTGGGGCTGCTGCGCTACTTCTGGGGCCCGCTGGCCCGCTACACGGACTACTACGCCTCCCTGTCCTCCGACGGCCTGCGGCTGCGCTACGGCATGTTCCAGCGCCGTATGCAGACGGTCCCCCCGGGCCGTGTGCAGGCCGTGCGCGTGGTCGAGCCCCTGCTCTGGCGCGCCCTGGGCGTGGCTCGGGTCGAGGCCAACGTCGCGGGATACGCGGGTGCCCGCCAGGGCGACTCGGCCACGCTGCTGCCCGCCGCACCGCGCCGCAGGGCCTTCGCGCTGGTCAACGAACTCTTCCCGGAGAGCGAGGCCGCGTACGTGCCGCTGGTGCCCAACCGGAGTCCGGTGCCGAGCATGGTGGGCGTGGACGAGCACCTGTTCGTCAGCACCCGCGGCCTGTTCTGCCTGGTGACGGAGATCGTTCCGGTGGAGCGGGTGCAGGCCGTGCGCCTGGTGGCGGGGCCGCTGGCCCGTTTCACCGGCCGGATGGCGGTGGACGTGGACACGCCTCCGGGGCCGGTACGCGCGAAGGCGTCCTGCCGTGAGGCGGGGGAGGCGCGCCGCTTCCTGGACGCACTGGTGGAGTACGGGCGCCGGGCCCGTGTGCCCTCCGCGGGCACCGAGCGCTGGGCGACCCGGTCGACCCTGACCCGCCGGCCCGACGCGGCCGAGGAGACCGCCGCCCGGCCCGGGAGCGGTCCGGAGGGGTCCCGGCGGCCGCGGTTCGCGGAGGCGGAAGGCCGGGGCGCCGAACGGGAGGAGCCCGAACCGGGGGAGCCGGAAACCGGGAGGACCGGCACATTCGGCACTCCTGCCGAGGGCCGGACGGAGGGCCGGGAGGACACCCCCGAACCCTGATGTGTCATGCATCACATTAAGGGGTCAGAGTGCTTCCAGTTATGGCTCACATGTCGGACATGGATGCGCACTGAAGGTGATAACTCCAGCTCGCGGGCGCGCAACACTTCGGCATTTTGGCCACGCGGGGCGGTTGAGTATGGCTAAATGGTGGCCGAACACGGCGAGTGTTCACTGTCATACACATCGTCAACGTTATCGACCGGTTGGCACCCCCCACCAACAGGTCCGACGGGAGAAACACATGCTGAAGAAGACCTTCGCCGCCAGCGCCATCGTCGCCGCCGCCGCGGGCGTCCTGTTCACCGGTACTCCGGCCATGGCCGACGACGTCTTCACCTCCGGCAACGGATCGGTCCTCGGCGGCAACCAGCTCGTCGCCGACCTGAACGTCCCGGTCAACGTCTGCGGCAACGCCATCGCCGTCCTCGGCGTCGCCGGCGCCAACTGCGTCGACTCCGGCGCCACCGTCATCGAGGACTGACGCGGGGCCGGCCGCTCCGGCGCGGCCGGACGGCGGTGCCCGGCCGGAGGCGTTCCAGCCGGGCACCGGCCGGAAGCCGCGGGTTCCACGCGTGAGGCGCCACTCCGTGACAACGGGGTGGCGCCTTCGCCGTGTCCCGGACAGGGCGGGGCCCGCCCCTTCCGTGTCCCGCCCGTCCCGGTCGACCGCAACCACCCATTGGCACCCGTCTGGAAACACGTCCGCCCGTGACGCTGCGGATTCACCCCTCCCGACGATGTGGAACCTTTGTCCCGATCGACCCCGGGACGGGCGGCCACAGAGTGTCAACACCGGAGGGGTCCTCGCCATAAACCCAGTTCAACGCGGGTGGGCGAGGGTCCTCCGGGGGTAACTTCCGTCTCGGCGCACCAAGGCGCCGACGGAAGACCACCAGTCCGGCGGTCCCCCGACCGGACACAGAAGGAGACGCGCAGTGCTCAAGAAGACGCTCGCCACCGGCGCCGTGATCCTCGCCTCCGCCGGGGTCCTCCTCACCGCCGCACCGGCGGCGGCGCACGTCGGCACCTGGACCTCCAACCACGGATCCGACCTCAGCGACAACCTGTCCTACGTCAACGGCGTCATGAACGAGAACACGGGCTGCGGCAACTCCAACGCCGTCCTGGGCAGGTCCCTCGCCTCCTGCTTCAACTCCGGAGTGATCATCCAGAACTAGGGGGACCGGAGGCCGGACGTGGGGGCGGACACACCGTGTCCGTCCCCACGTGCGTGCACGGGGGCGGGGCGGCAGGTCACCGCTCCAAGAGGGCTATCGTGTGCTCAGGCGTCACGTCGCGGCAGGACTCGGACGCACCAGACGCACCGCACCACGAGGGGGCACGCACATGGAGACGACGCAGGGACGCCCCGCCCGTCTACGGGTCGGCGTCATCGGCCCCGGCCGGGTCGGCTCCGTCCTCGGCCGGGCACTGGGCCGGGCCGGACACAAGGTCGTCGCCGCCTCCGCGGTCTCGGAGTCCTCCAAGGAACGCGTCACCGACCGCCTGCCCACCGCCCGCGTCCTCGAACCGGCCCAGGTGGCCGAGGCCTGCGACCTCGTCCTGCTCACCGTTCCCGACGACGCCCTGCCCGACCTCGTCGAGGGCCTCGCCTCCACCGGAACCGACCTGCGCGGCAAGATCCTCGTCCACACCAGCGGCGCCCACGGCTACGGCGTCCTCGCCCCGGCCACCGTCGCCGGGGCCCTCCCGCTCGCGCTCCACCCCGCCATGACCTTCACCGGCCGCGACGAGGACGTCGACCGCCTCGCCAACTGCGCCTTCGGCATCACCGCGCCCGAGCAGCTGCGCCCCATCGCCGAGGCCCTCGTCGTCGAGATGGGCGCCGAACCCGTGTGGATCCCCGAGGACAAGCGCACGCTCTACCACGCGGCCCTCGCCGGGGGCGCCAACCACCTGGTCACCCTGGTCGCCGACAGCGCCGCCCTGCTCGTCTCCGCCGGCGTACCCGAACCCGGACGCGTGCTCGCCCCCATGCTCAGCGCCGCCCTGGACAACGCCCTGCGCCTGGGCATCCACGGCCTGAGCGGGCCCGTCCTGCGCGGTGACGCCGGGACCGTCGCCGGACACATCGAGCAGTTGCGCGAGAACGCCCCCGAGAGCGTGGCCAGCTACGTCGAACTCGCCCGGCTCACCGCCGACCGCGCCATCAACGCCGGGATGCTCAAACCCGAGGACGCCGCGCGCCTGCTCGACGTCCTCCGCCGCTGAGGCCTGCCCCGACCACGGCGCCCCCGCCGCCCGCGCACAGGACACCACCACGGGAAACCCACCGATGACCAAGCCCGCACCCCACTCCGCGACCACCGGCAGGCCCCTCGTCGCGCACACGCCCGACGAGCTGCGCGGCGCCCTCTCCGATGCCGGGAGCGTCGCCCTCGTCCCCACCATGGGCGCCCTGCACGGGGGCCACCGCAGCCTCATGCGGCTGGCCCGGGACCGTGCCGACACCGTGGTCGTCAGCGTCTTCGTCAACCCGCTCCAGTTCGGCCCGGACGAGGACCTCGACCGCTACCCGCGCGACCTGCCCGGCGACACCGCGCTGTGCGCCGAGGAGGGCGTGGACGTCGTCTTCGCCCCCGCCGTCGAGACCATGTACCCCCTCCCGCAGATGGTCACCGTCGACGCCGGCGCCATGGGCGAGCGGCTCGAGGGCGCCTCACGCCCCGGGCATTTCACCGGGGTCCTCACCGTGGTCGCCAAGCTGTTCCACCTGGTCCGACCGGACCTCGCGGTCTTCGGGGAGAAGGACGCCCAGCAGATCGCCCTCGTCCGCCGCATGGTCGCCGACCTGGACATGCCCGTGGAGATCGCCGGCGTTCCCGTCCAGCGCGATCCCGACGGCCTGGCCTCCTCCAGCCGCAACGTCTACCTCTCCGACGCCGAGCGCGCCAGCGCCCTGTCCCTGTCCCGCGCCCTGACGGCGGGCCGCCGCGCCGCGGCCGACGGCCCCGACGCCGTCCGCGCCGCCGCGCGGGCCGTCCTGGAGGAGGCCGCCGGGGCCGAACCGCCCGTCGAACCCGACTACCTCGCGCTGGTCGACCCCGCGACCTTCGCCGAAGCCCCCGCGGACCACGAGGGCGAGGCGGTCCTCGCCGTCGCCGCCCGCGTGGGCACGACCCGGCTCATCGACAACGTGTCGGTGACCCTGTAGCCGTGTCCGGCCCCCCACCGGTCCGGACCACGACACGGCCGCGTCGCGCACCGGCGGCGCCCCGGAAAAGAGAACCCAGATGAGCACATCCACCCAGACACGGCTCGACGCACCCGAACCCGGGTGGACCGTCGAGGCCGACGTCGCGGTCGTCGGATCGGGCATCGCGGGCCTGAGCACCGCACTGCGCTACGTCCAGCTCACCGAGCGCGGACGTGTCGTGCTCGTCACCAAGGACCGGCTGTCCACCGGCTCCACCGCCTACGCCCAGGGCGGGATCGCCGCCGCCATGGCCCCCGAGGACGGGCCCGTCGCCCACATGGTCGACACCCACCTGGCCGGGGCGGGCCTGTCCGACCCCCACGCCGTCAACGTCCTGGCCACCGAGGGCCCCGACGCCCTGCGCTGGCTCATCGGCCTGGGCGCCGAGTTCGACCGCACCGACGACGGCGGCCTCGCGCTCACCCGGGAGGGCGGCCACCGCGCCGACCGCGTCGCGCACGCGGGCGGCGACGCCACCGGTGCCGAGATCCAGCGCGCCCTCGTCGCCGCCGTCCTCGCCGAGGAGCGCATCGAGGCCATCGAGCACGCCGTCGCCCTGGACACCCTGCGCGACCCCGGGACCGGGGCCGTCCGCGGCGCCACCCTGCACGTCATGGGCGAGGGCGCGCGCGACGGCGTCGGCGCCGTCCTCACCCCCGCCGTGGTCCTGGCCACCGGGGGCATGGGGCAGATCTTCGCCGCCACCACCAACCCGCCCGTGTCCACCGGCGACGGCCTCGCCCTGGCCGCCCGGGCCGGGGCGCGCCTGCGCGACCTGGAGTTCATCCAGTTCCACCCCACCGTGCTCTGGCTCGGCCCCGAGGCGCGCGGCCGCCAGCCCCTCGTCTCCGAGGCCCTGCGCGGCGAGGGCGCCTACCTCGTGGACGCCGGGGGAGACCGCGTCATGGAGGGCGTCCACGAGCTGGCCGACCTGGCCCCGCGCGACGTGGTGGCGCGCACCATCGCCCGCACCATGGCCGAGCAGGGCGTCGACCACGTCTACCTGGAGACCCGCCACTTCGGCCGGGCCACCTGGGAGAGGCGCTTCCCGACCATCCTCGCCTCCTGCCGCGAGCACGGCATCGACCCGCTCGTCCAGCCCGTCCCCGTCGCCCCGGCCGCCCACTACGCCTCCGGCGGCGCCGAGGTCGACATCGACGGCCGTACCTCGGTCCCCGGCCTGTGGGCCGTCGGCGAGGTCGCCCGCACCGGGGTGCACGGCGCCAACCGGCTCGCCTCCAACTCCCTGCTGGAAGGTCTGGTCTACGCCGACCGGATCGCCCGGCGCCTGGCCGAGGCGCCGCCCGTGCCCCGGCCCGCGCGCGGCGTCGCCTCCGGAACCGTCACACCGCTCGCGGACCCCGCCTGCGCCGCCCGGGTGCGTACCCTGATGTCGCGCCACGCCGGGGTCCTGCGCACCGGTGAGGGGCTGGCCGGGCTGGCCGCCGAACTCGACGCCCTCGCCCGCCCGTCCTCCCCGGCCACCCCCGACGTGGCCGCCTGGGAGACCGCCAACCTGCTCACCGTGGCCCGGCTCGTGGCCGCCGCCGCGCTGCACAGGACCGAGAGCAGGGGCTCCCACCAGCGAGCCGACCACCCCGAGCCCCGGCCCGGACTCCGGATCCGGCCCGTCGTCGTCCGACTGGAAGGGAACACCGCCGTGACCACCGACGAGGACTGGACGCCCTCACTGCCGCCCGAGCTCGTCGCGGAGCTGGACGCCATCACCCTTCCCCTCGCCGGTTCGGGCGCCGGCGGGGTTCCGGAGGCGTCGGACGTGCCGTCGGCGGGGAGCGAGCCAGGCACGGGAGAGGCGGGGGGCTCCCGCCTTCCGGGGCGCCCGGACCCGGACTCCCGCGCCGAGTTCACCCTCGCCCACACCGCGCCCTCCGAGTCCCACGTGGACCTGGTCCGCCGCGCCCTGTCCGAGGACCTCACCGCCGGTCCGGGCATCGACGTCACCACCGTCGCCACGATCCCGGCCGACCAGGTGCGCACCGCGCACGTGGTGGCCCGCGCGGACGGCACCGTCAGCGGGCTCCCGCTCGCCGAGCTCGTGTTCTGGATGGTCTGCGACGGCGCCCTGGAGGCGCACCGGACCGTGGAGGACGGCGCCGCGGTCAAGCGCGGCGACGTGCTGATGACCGTCAACGCCCGCACCCGCGACCTGCTCACCGCGGAGCGGACCGCCCTGAACTTCCTCACCCACATGTCCGGAATCGCCACCGCCACCCGCGCCTGGGTGGACGCCGTGACCGGGACCGGCGCCCGGATCCGCGACAGCCGCAAGACCCGGCCCGGGCTGCGCGCCCTGGAGAAGTACGCGGTGCGCTGCGGTGGCGGGGTCAACCACCGCTACGGCCTCAGCGACGCCGGCCTGGTCAAGGACAACCACGTGGTCGCCGCCGGAGGCGTCGGTGAGGCGGTCCGCGCCATCCGCGCGCGCTTCCCCGACCTGCCCCTGGAGGTCGAGGTGGACCGGATCGACCAGATCGAGGACGCCATCGCCGCGGGTGCGGAGGAGATCCTCCTCGACAACTTCCCCGTCGAGCGGCTCCGCGAGGCGGTCGCGCTGGTCGCGGGCCGTGCGCGGCTGGAGTCCTCCGGCGGACTGACCCTGGACGTGGCGGGCGACGTGGCCCGCACCGGGGTCGACTACCTGGCGGTCGGCGCGCTCACCCACTCCAGTCCGGCACTGGATATCGCACTCGACCTGTTGTGAGTGCCCCGGTTGGTGGAAGATTCCCTGAGAACACACCACTTCGACCACGGATGAGGCCCCCAGCATGCTGCTCGCGATCGACGTCGGTAACTCCGAGACGGTGTTCGGTCTCTTCGAAGCCGACGACCTTCTCGAACACTGGAGGGTGGGGACCGACACGCGGCGCACCGCGGACGAGTGGTCCGTGGTGCTGAGGGGCCTCGTCGAGGGCAGCAGCCTGAACGGGCCCGACGAGATCGACGGGATCGCCATGTGCTGCTCGGTGCCGTCGGTACAGCACGAGATGCGCGACATGTTCCGCCGCCACTTCGGTGACATCCCCGCCGTGATCGTCGAACCCGGCGTCAAGACCGGCGTGCCGATCCGGATGGACAACCCCAAGGAGGTGGGCAGCGACCGGATCATCAACGCGCTGGCCGCCACCCACCTCTACGGAGGTCCGGCGGTGGTGGTGGACTTCGGCACCGCGACGACCTTCGACGCCATCAGCGCCCGGGGGGAGTACGTGGGCGGCGCCATCGCCCCGGGTATCGACATCTCCGTGGACGCACTGTCCCGGCGCGGCGCCCAGTTGCACATGGTGGAGATCGTCAGGCCGCGGTCGGCCATCGCCAAGAACACCACCGAGGCGCTGCGCTCGGGCATCGTGTTCGGCTTCGCGGGCCAGGTAGACGGGATCGTCGACCGCATGGTCGCCGAACTCACCGACTCACCCGACGACGTGACCGTGGTCGCCACCGGCGGGCTCGCCTCCACGGTCGTCGGCGAGTGCGAGACCGTCGACCTGCACGAGCCGTGGCTGACCCTCATCGGCCTGCGGCTGGTCTTCGCGCGCAACGTCGGCTGACCCGGCCGGGGCCGGTTCCGGGGCGGGCGCTCCCCGCCCCGGAGCCCGTGTCAGACGGATCCGGGCGTCCTCGGCACGGCGTGGTCGGCCCGGAACAGGTCCGGCTCGATGTAGACCAGCGTGGCGATGGGCACCGAGGAGCGGATACGGTCCTCGGCCTCGTTGATCGCCTCGGTCACCCGGCCCGCGTCGTCCCGGGCGTCCACGGCGACCTTGGCGGCCACCAGCAGCTCCTCGGGGCCCACGTGCATGGTGCGCATGTGGATCAGGCGGTCCACGGCGTCGACCGACTCGATGGCCCTGCGGATCGCCTGGACGTTCTCGACGGTCGCCGACTCGCCGATCAGCAGGCTCTTGACCTCGATGGCCAGCACGATCGCGATGACCACCAGCAGGACGCCGATGGCGGCGGTCCCCAGGCCGTCCCACACGCCGTTGCCGGTGACCAGGGTCAGGCTGACGCCGATCAGGGCGAACACCAGGCCGACCAGCGCGCCCGCGTCCTCCAGCAGGATGACGGGCAGCTCCGGGGACTTGGAGCGGCGGATGAACTGCACCCAGCTCGCGTTGCCGCGGACCGCGTTGGACTCCTTGATCGCGGTGCGCATGGCGGACGACTCCAGCGCGATCGCGACCAGCAGCACGGCCACGGGCACCCACTGCCAACTCGTGATGGGCTCGGGGTGGGAGAGCTTGTGCCAGGCCTCGTAGAGGGCGAACAGGCCGCCGAGACTGAACAGCACGATCGCCACCATGAACGAGTACACGTAGCGTTCGCGGCCGTACCCGAAGGGGTGCTCCGCGGTGGCGCCCCGGCGGGCACGCTTGCCGCCGATGAGCAGCAGCGCCTGGTTGCCGGAGTCGGCGACCGAGTGGATGGCCTCGGCCAGCATCGACGACGATCCGGTCAGGGCGTAGGCCACGAACTTGGTCGCGGCGATTCCCAGATTCGCGCACAGGGCCATGACGACGGCCTTCGTGCTTCCCTCAACACTCACCAGTGGTCCATCTCTCGTAGGTACTGCTCTTGGTCGGAAAACGCCGGAAAAACGCCGGGGTGGGGCAGCGCAATACTAGTGACCGGACTCGCCCGGGCCCGTCCCGCGCCCCCGCCGTCCCGGCCCCCGCGGGGCCGGGCGCGACCGGCGGACCGGTCGGCCGGGCGCCGGGACGCCGGTAGGATCGTGCGCGTGAACCACGCGCACGACGACACCTACGACGACCTGCCCGAACAGATGCGTGTCCGGCGGCAGAAGCTGGACCGGCTGCGTGAGGAGGGCACCGACCCCTTCCCCGTGACCTTCCCGCGGACGACGTCGATCGGAGCCGTGCGAGACAAACACCAGGGCCTGGAGGCGGACACCCGTACGGGTGTGGAGGTCTCCGTCGCCGGCCGCGTCATGCTCTACCGCACCGGCGGCAAGCTGTGCTTCGCGACGCTGCGCGACGAGACCGGCGACGTCCAGATCATGCTCTCCCTGGACCAGGTGGGCAAGGAGCGCCTGGACGCCTGGAAGGCCGACGTCGACCTCGGCGACCACGTGGGCGTGGAGGGAGAGGTCATCACCTCCCGCCGCGGCGAGCTGTCGATCCTGGTACGCGGCTGGACGCTCACGGCCAAGTGCCTGCGCCCGCTGCCGGAGAAGCACAAGGGCCTGACCGACCCCGAGGCGCGGGTGCGCCAGCGCTACGTCGACCTCATCGTCAACCCCGAGTCCCAGCAGATGGTGCGCCGCCGCTCGGCCGCCATCCGGGCGATCCGGGAGGGGCTCAGCTCCCGCGACTTCATCGAGGTCGAGACGCCCATGCTGATGCGGGTGCACGGAGGCGCCACGGCGCGCCCGTTCGTCACCCACATCAACGCCTACGACATGGACCTGTACCTGCGTATCGCCCCGGAGCTGTCGCTCAAGCGGCTGGTGGTGGGCGGCCTGGAGAAGGTCTTCGAGATCAACCGGAACTTCCGCAACGAGGGCGCGGACTCCACGCACAACCCCGAGTTCACGATGCTGGAGTTCTACCAGGCCTACGCCGACTACAACGTCATGGCCGACGTGACCCGGGAGCTCTTCCAGGAGGCGGCGCGTGCCGTGTTCGGCTCCACCGTGATCGAGCGTGACGGCCAGTCCTACGACCTGGGCGGGGAGTGGCCGCAGGTCACCCTGTACGGCGCTGTCTCCGAGGCGCTGGAGGCCGAGGTCGGTCCGCGGACCCCGATCGAGGAGGTCCGGCGCCTAGCCGACGCCAGGGGCGTCGAGTACGGCCCCGACTGGGGCCAGGGCAAGCTCGTCGAGCACCTCTTCGAGGAGCTGGTGGAGCACACGCTCGTCCAGCCCACCTTCGTACGGGACTTCCCGGTGGAGACGAGCCCGCTCACCCGCCAGCACCGCGAGGACCCGCTGCTCACCGAGAAGTGGGACCTGATCGGCTTCGGCATGGAGCTGGGCACCGGGTACTCGGAGCTGGTCGACCCGGTCGAGCAGCGTGAGCGCCTCACCCGGCAGTCGCTGATGGCCGCCGAGGGCGACCCCGAGGCGATGCAGTTGGACGAGGACTTCCTGCGCGCGCTGGAGTACGGCATGCCGCCGACCGGCGGGGTGGGCGTCGGTATCGACCGGCTGCTCATGGCCTTCACGGGAAAGAACATCCGGGAAACTGTCCTTTTCCCGATCGTGAAGCCCTCCGGAGACTGACCCGGATCACTGTGCCCCGGTTTTACCGGGGGCATAAAGGGCTCCACCAGATGTCCGAAAGACAGGCCGGGGGCCGTCGCACCGGGGGTGCGGCGGCCCCCGCCGTCCGCGGCCGGAACGCGGAGCGGACCACGGGACACGCCTCACCGGAAGGACACAGGGCACGAACCCGCGGCCAGAGGTGGGTGACCCCCGCGACAGGGCGGTGTTTTCCCCCGTGTTCGGGCCCCGTGGGCGGACACTCTCCGGTGAAGATTGTTTACGCAGGTCAGCATGGCCAAGGAATTTTCCCTTCCGTGACATTGTGACGGAGGGAAGTGTCATAATCACACATGGTGATTTATTGGGCCTTGACGGTATCATCTCGGCGGCCTAGCGTGCTGAGGGCGGGTCAAGGCCCGCGAGTTTGCCGAAGTGGATCGAGAACGACGGTGAGCGGGACCAGGGCTGCCCCGAAGCGGCCCGCCGGTCCCGCGCGCATGCGCGCCCTCGGTGGAGTCTGTCCGTCCCAGACCCCAGCGAACCGGCCCTGCTACCCGTGCGCCCACCCCCGACCCCTGTGCCAGAGGGGTCCGCGGGGACTCCGCGGTGCACGGCGTACTCCGTCAAACCGGTTGGCAGGGGTGGCCCCTCGCCTCCGGTGTACTCGCCTCCACCAGGTGACGAGTTGATGTTCCGCACTCACATGGATGAGGGAGGACGGAGTGGAACAGGCCACACTCGTACGACGTACCGCTGAGGACCAGGGCGCTCTTCGGACCAGGGAGCACCGGGAGAACGTGGTCCCCATTCAGACCCGCCCGCGTGAAGCGGCTGTGAGCAGCCACTACGCGCCGGTGGAACTGAACCACGAGGATCTCGAACTGCTCGCCGAGATCGCCACGGGGGTCACCACCGAGGTGGCCGCACGGCACCTCGAACTCAGCGCCAGGACCCTGCGCCGCCGCATTCGCAACATCTGCGACGTGCTCGGCGTGAACACACCCATCGAGGCGGTCGTCTGGGCCGCACGGCGCCAGCTCATCTGAGGCGGTCCCATCCCAGCGGCACCTGCCGGAGTCATCCGGCGGGTGCCGACGTGTTCGTCCGGCCCGTCCGCGCCCGCACGGCGCCCGCCGGGACGGGGCATGGGCATAGTCTGGTCCGGCTATGCCCGTTCGCCATGTTCACGTACGCCGAGCCAGGACGCGCGACGTCGCCCACATCCGCCGGCTCGTCGACACCTACACCACCGACCGGCGCGTGCTCTCCAAGAGCACCGTCAACCTCTACGAGGACATCCAGGAGTTCTGGGTGGCCGAGGTGGAGACCGCCTCCGACGCACCCCTTCCGGGAGCGGTTCCTGCGCAGAACCCCCTGGACGCCTCCGCCGCCGACCCCGGGCCGGAGCGCCGTGTGGTGGGCTGCGGAGCCCTGCACGTGCTCTGGGAGGACCTGGCGGAGGTGCGCACCGTCGCCGTCGACCCCTCTCTGCGCGGACTCGGCGTCGGACACCGGATCGTGGCGGAACTGCTCGACACCGCGCGCGAGTTGGGCGTACGCCGTGTGTTCTGTCTGACATTCGAGACCGGTTTCTTCGCCAAACACGGCTTTGCCCCGATCCAGGGGACACCCGTGTCCTCCCGTGTGTACGAGGAACTCCTGCGTTCCTATGACGAGGGAGTCGCCGAATTCCTCGACCTGGAGCGGGTTAAGCCCAACACTCTCGGGAACACACGGATGCTTGTGTACCTCGACGAGGCAACGCGAACCGCCCGCGCCTAAAGGTTTTCGCGCTCACTAGGGGACCCAGTTCCCTTACGGCGCCCCACGGGCCAACACCGGTGCCCTCGACCGTACGCGCTTATGCACAACCGGATGGTGGGGGAACCGAAGGGGGCGGGTAATGTGTCCGTGTACGAGGGGAGACCCTCCCGCGCGTTGAAGTGACGGTGACGAAGGGTCGCGATTCAGACTCACGGAGACGTGTTCCCGCCGGGGCCGTACGAGGACGCCGAACACACGGCCGGACATTGGCCCGCACCGGGTTTGCCGGAGGTCGCCCGGGTACGTCCGGTGTCAAACCGGGGGCAAACGATGTCTATGATGTCGGGTATGCGTTTGACCGGGTCCCCGACGGCCATCCCCCAGGAGCGAGCCGACACTGAGTCGGGTATTTGCTGCAATAAGTAACAACCAGGAAGGGTGGACCGCTTCGATGGGTGACTTTTTGTCCTCGGTGCTTCCCGCCGGACTGATCGACGTATTGTCGGCGCTCATCCCGCCAGTGGTTGTCGGCGCGGTCTTCTGCACCTTCGTCATCCAGCTCCTGCGCAAGGAGATGGCACCCCGGCGGATGGACGGAAGCCTGGTCAGCAAGGGTGATGCGGCCGAGGGCGCGGACGACGGTAAGAGTGCCGACGCCGACGGGGAGACCGCGGCCGAGGACGGTACGCCGATTGTCCGCGACGGGGAACGCGCCGAATCCGACGGTCGTTGATACGGTACTTGACCGATCACGGGCTCCGCGGGGCCCGGACCAGTAGCCGCACACGTGCGCGGGCCATCCCGCCGCCCCGCGCTGCTCAAGCGAGCCCTGAAACCCGGCGCCGGATCCGGGTGATTTCAGGCACGCCGGGAATTGTCTTCTGCGTTCTCGCGAGATAGCTTTATATTCAGGTGTGAAGACACCGCTCTTCTGAAAGGTTTGAATCCATGGCACAGAAGGTCCAGGTTTTCCTGGTCGACGACCTCGACGGCGGCGAGGCCGAGGAGACGGTGACGTTCGGTCTGGACGGCTCCGTGTACGAAATCGACCTCAGCGCGGGTAATGCCGCCAAGCTCCGCGAGGCCCTTACTCCGTTCGTCGAAGCCGCCCGCAAGGCCCCGGCCAAGGCGTCCCGCGGTACGGGTCGCAGGGGTACCAGCCGGAATGCTCCCAGCCGTGAGCGCAGCGCCGAGATTCGCGCGTGGGCGAAGGCCGCGGGCAAGCCCGTCAATGAGCGCGGCCGTATCCCCGCGGCGATCGTCGCCGAATATGAGGCCGTCAAGGGTTAGGTTTGCCGATGGCCCCCGTCCGCCGGAATGTTGCCAGGTCTTGACCGAATGGCGACCAGAGCGCTCCGGAGGACACCCGAACCCGACCCGTCCCAGGCCGTGCGCGGCCCAGTGACACGGGGACGCCAGGGGATACACGGGTTCATCGGACGTGACTGAGGAACAGGTTCCCGACCGGTGCCAGCGGTGACCGGTCACGGCCTCGGGTCTCCGCCGCCACACCCACGGGGTGGGCCGGACGGCGAGTCCCGGCGGGACCGGATTCCCGCCGAGCCGCCGCGAGACCCTGGTCGCGTGCCGACCACACGCCCGGTCGAGCACACACGCGGAACCGCCACGCGTTCCCCGTTCCCGCGGAGGCCCTCAGCTCCCGGTCCCGCGGCACCGACGAGCCGCGGGACCCGGGGCCGCCCCCGCGAGGCCGGCCGATCCGGCGGCGCGCATTTTCACGCTTTCCCCCATCGGTCGGTCAACAATGCCGCCCTGTTCGCTCAGGGCCGAAAAGGCTTACACGCGTGTGGCCCGGGCACTCTCACTCCCGAGAGTGCCCGGGCCGTTCGCCTTCGGCGTACAGGGAAATCTGACGCGGCAATTGGTAGTTGGATGTGGATGAACGCCCTATCGTCGGGGAAAGTCTCTGGCACGGGCGGCTTCGGCCGCCGGTGCGGAGACGTCCGTCCGGTCGGCCTCCGGTCGGCTGTTCGGACGGGTGCGACAGTGCTCCCCGGGGCGGTTAATCCCTGTGGGGCCGATATGCGGAAGAGTTGGGTCGGAGTGAACCGTCCCTGCCTGACCGCTCTGTAGAGGAGCGACGAGACATGTTCGAGAGGTTTACCGACCGCGCGAGGCGAGTGGTGGTTCTGGCCCAGGAAGAGGCCAGGATGCTCAACCACAACTACATCGGTACGGAGCACATCCTGCTCGGCCTCATCCACGAGGGTGAGGGCGTCGCCGCCAAGGCTCTGGAAAGCCTTGGTATCAGCCTCGAAGCGGTTCGGCAGCAGGTTGAGGAGATCATCGGCCAGGGCCAGCAGGCTCCGTCGGGGCACATTCCCTTCACCCCGCGTGCCAAGAAGGTCCTGGAGCTGTCGCTGCGCGAGGCGCTTCAGCTCGGCCACAACTACATCGGGACCGAGCACATCCTGCTGGGTCTGATCCGTGAGGGTGAGGGCGTCGCCGCCCAGGTGCTGGTCAAGCTCGGCGCCGACCTGAACCGCGTGCGCCAGCAGGTCATCCAGCTGCTGCACGGCTACCAGGGCAAGGAGCCGCAGGCCACGGGGGCCTCCTCCGAGTCCACCCCCTCCACCTCGCTGGTGCTGGACCAGTTCGGTCGCAACCTGACCCAGGCTGCCCGTGAGAGCAAGCTCGACCCGGTCATCGGCCGGGACAACGAGATCGAGCGCGTCATGCAGGTGCTCTCGCGGCGTACCAAGAACAACCCGGTCCTGATCGGTGAGCCCGGCGTCGGTAAGACCGCCGTGGTCGAGGGCCTGGCCCAGAAGATCGTCAAGGGCGAGATCCCCGAGACGCTCAAGGACAAGCAGCTGTACACGCTGGACCTGGGCGCCCTCGTGGCGGGCAGCCGCTACCGCGGTGACTTCGAGGAACGCCTCAAGAAGGTGCTGAAGGAGATCCGCACCCGGGGCGACATCATCCTGTTCATCGACGAGCTGCACACGCTGGTCGGCGCGGGTGCGGCGGAGGGTGCCATAGACGCCGCCTCCATCCTCAAGCCCATGCTGGCCAGGGGTGAGCTGCAGACCATCGGCGCGACCACGCTGGACGAGTACCGCAAGTACCTGGAGAAGGACGCCGCCCTGGAGCGGCGCTTCCAGCCCATCCAGGTGGACGAGCCCTCCATCAAGCACGCGATCGAGATCCTCAAGGGTCTGCGCGACCGCTACGAGGCCCACCACCGGGTCTCCATCACCGACGGGGCCCTGGTGGCCGCGGCGCAGATGGCCGACCGCTACATCAGCGACCGGTTCCTGCCCGACAAGGCCATCGACCTCATCGACGAGGCGGGCTCGCGGATGCGCATCCGCCGGATGACCGCTCCGCCGGACTTGCGCGAGTTCGACGAGAAGATCGCGGGCGTGCGGCGCGACAAGGAGTCCGCGATCGACGCGCAGGACTTCGAGAAGGCGGCGTCGCTGCGCGACGACGAGAAGCAGCTTCTCAACAAGAAGGCGCAGCGGGAGAAGGAGTGGAAGGCCGGCGACATGGACGTCGTGGCCGAGGTCGACGAGGAGCTCATCGCCGAGGTCCTGGCCGCCTCCACCGGCATCCCGGTCTTCAAGCTCACCGAGGAGGAGTCCTCCCGGCTGCTGCGCATGGAGGACGAGCTGCACCGGCGCGTCATCGGCCAGGAGGACGCCATCAAGGCGCTCTCCCAGGCGATCCGCCGTACCCGTGCCGGGCTGAAGGACCCCAAGCGTCCGGGCGGTTCGTTCATCTTCGCCGGCCCGTCCGGTGTGGGTAAGACCGAGCTGTCCAAGACCCTGGCCGAGTTCCTGTTCGGGGACGAGGACTCGCTGATCCAGTTGGACATGTCCGAGTTCATGGAGAAGCACACGGTCTCGCGGCTGTTCGGCTCCCCGCCCGGATACGTCGGCTACGAGGAGGGCGGCCAGCTCACCGAGAAGGTGCGCCGCAAGCCGTTCTCGGTGGTCCTGTTCGACGAGATCGAGAAGGCCCACACCGACATCTTCAACTCGCTGCTCCAGGTGCTGGAGGAGGGACGTCTCACCGACGCCCAGGGTCGCAACGTCGACTTCAAGAACACGGTCATCATCATGACGACCAACCTGGGTACGCGGGACATCTCCAAGGGCGTGGCCATGGGCTTCGCCAAGGAGGACGACGCCAACACCAACTACGAGCGGATGAAGGCGAAGGTCAGCGAGGAGCTCAAGAACAACTTCCGGCCCGAGTTCCTCAACCGTGTGGACGACGTCATCGTCTTCCACCAGCTGACCGAGGACGAGATCTTCCAGATCGTCGACCTGATGATCGCCAACCTCGACACCCGCCTCAAGGAGAGGGACATGGGGATCGAGCTGCGGCCCAAGGCCAAGAAGCTCTTGGCCGAGCGCGGGTTCGACCCGGTGCTGGGCGCCCGGCCGCTGCGCCGGACGATCCAGCGGGAGATCGAGGACCAGCTGTCGGAGAAGATCCTGTTCGGCGACCTCAAGGCCGGTCAGATCGTGGTGATCGACGCCGAGGGCGAGGGCAAGGACGCCAAGTTCCTCTTCAAGGGTGTGCCGAAGCCGGCCGAGGTGCCGGACACGCCCGAGGTCGAGGAGTCGGCCGCCGGCAAGCGGGAGTAGCCGCTCCGCCGGTCCACGTCTGAGACGGGGGCATCCCTTCGGGGGTGCCCCCGTCGGCGTTGGAGGGCTAGTGTGCGAGCGTGACTCATCCAGATCCCCGACAGCACGGTCCGTGGCAGGCACAGGGACGGTACCCGCAGCCCGGACATGTCCCCCACGGTCCCCAGCAGGGCGGGGGAGCCCCGCGGCCCGGCCCGGCCCCCCACGGCGAAACGCCCTCCGCCGGTCCTCCCACCGGTCCCCCCGGAGTTCCCCCCGCCGGCCCTCCCGGCGGCATGCCTCCCACGGGCCCGCAGGGACCCCACGGACCCCACGGCGCCTACCCGTACCAGCCGCCGCAGAAGAGGAGCGGTGCCGGGACCGGCCTGATCATCGGCGCGGTGCTCCTCGTGTTCGTCCTCATGGCGGGCGGCGGCGCGGTGGCGTTCTGGACGCTCTCCCCGGACGACAGCGGCACCGCCTCCGCGGAGGGCATCGGTACGGTCCGCCAGTTCTCGGCCCTGGCCGCCGACCACGTCGACGAGGGCGAGACCGTCGAGTACGAGGTGTACCCGCCCGCGGGAGGGCCGCACTATCCCGTCTGGCAGGACTGCGGGGTCTACGGGGAGCCGCTGCGCTCGGAGTACGTCGTGCACTCCATGGAGCACGGAGCCGTGTGGATCACCTACGACCCGGGGCTGTCGGAGGCGGACGTCCAGATCCTGCGCAGCCACTACTCGCCCGGCGACTACCTGGTGATCAGCCCCGCCGAGGACCTGCCCGCCCCGGTGGTGGCGTCGGCCTGGGGCTCCCAGATCCGCCTGGAGGACCCCGCGGACCCGCGCCTGGTCGAGTACCTCGTGGAGTACGTGCGGGGGGAGAACACCCCCGAGCCGGGCGCCGCGTGCAGCGGCGGCCGCTCCGGGACCGGAACCACCGGCACCGGCACCGGAGCCGTCGGCGCCGGGATCGACGCCTCGGAGTTCACCGGCTAGACCGGGCCCGTCCGGGCCCCTCACGGCGCCCGGACGGCGTTTCAGCCGGGAAGGGCGTACCGGCCGTCGTCGAGCGGGTCCACCAGCCCGTCGGACACCAGCGCGTCCAGAGCCCGCTCGCGCTGGACGCCGTCGTCCCAGACGACGTCCAGCGCGTCCTTGGACACCGGATGGACGGAGTCGCGCAGCACGGCCAGCAGCTTTCCGCGCACCTGCCGGTCGGTACCCGCGTAGGTCTGACCGCGCCGGGGCGGGCCTTCGTGGGCGGGCTTGCCCGCGAGCCGCCAGGCGCACTGGCCGGCGATCGGGCAGTCCGCGCACGCGGGCGCGCGGGCGGTGCACACCAGCGCGCCCAGCTCCATCACGGCCACGCCCCAGCGGGCGGCGACCGACGGCGTGGGCGGCAGCAGGGACTCGGCCAGGGCGGTCTCCGCCTTGGTCTGTGTTTTCGGCGGGTACTGGATCCCTGTTTCGGCCCTTGCGAGGACACGTCGAACGTTGGTGTCCAGAATGGCGTGACGCTGTCCGAATGCGAAGCTCGCCACCGCGGCGGCGGTGTAGGCGCCGATGCCGGGGAGGGAGAGCAGGGTCGCGTGGTCGTCCGGGACCCGGCCGCCGTACTCCTCGGTGACGGCCACCGCGCACGCGTGCAGGCGCAGCGCGCGGCGTGGGTAGCCCAGCCGGTTCCACATGCGTACGGCCTCGCCGGACGGCTCCCGGGCCAGGTCGGCCGGGGTGGGCCAGCGCTCCATCCAGGCGCGCCAGGCGGGCAGGACCCGCACGACGGGCGTCTGCTGGAGCATGATCTCGCTGACGAGGATCGACCAGGCGGAGGCCTCCGGCCGTCGCCAGGGAAGGTCGCGGGCGTTGGTTTCGTACCACGCCAGAACAGCGGTGCTGTAAGGGTTATCGCTCATCTTTAACCGGGAATCGGCGGGTTGAGTAGGTGGGGTCCACGCAAAACCGCAATACTACGGCGCATGGCGTCAAGTACCGGACATCCAGGAGCCGTCAGCCGTGAGACCTACTGGAGGCGGCGTGCCTTCGTGCTGGCTGGGATCATGCTGGCGCTCACGATCATCGTGTACGCCTGCCGTCCCTCCGGTGGGGAGAACGGTGAACCGAGCCGGTCGGACGCGGGCATAGGCGGACAGTCCTCTCCCAGTGTCGCACCTACCGAACCCTCCGACGCCGAGAGCGGGGGATCCGGGGCCGACGGGGCCGGGGAGAGCGCCGAGCCCTCGGAGGGGGACGGGGGCGCCGGGGGAGCCGAAGGCGGCGAGAGTGCCGAGGGCGGCGAGGAGTCCGGTGGTGAGGCGGCCGGTGACGGCGGTTCCGCCGACGGCGGCGAGTTGCCCGCTCCGGAGCGCCCCGAGGACCACTGCCGCCCGCAGGACGTCGTGGTCACCTTCGAGTTCGCCGAAGAGGACCAGCAGATCTACGGCGCGGGGGACAGCCCGGAGTTCACGGTCACCGTGGTGAACACCAACGAGCAGACATGCACCGTGGACGTGGGCGGCAAGGCGCTGGAGATCCGCATCCACTCCGGTGAGGACAGGATCTTCTCCACCGCCGACTGCGTGAAGGGCGAGGGCACCGACGAGCGCCAGCTCAGCCGGGGCGTCCCGTACGAGCACACGGTCGAGTGGGAGCGCGAGCGCTCCTTCGAGGACTGCCGGGGCGGCACGTCGAAGGTCAAGCCCGGCTGGTACCGCGCCAACCTGCACGGGGACTACGTCGGGGACCAGTCCGAACTGGTCTTCCAACTGAAGGCCTGAGCGGTCCGACGGGGCCGGGAGCGCGCGTCGCCCCCGGCCCCGCGGCACGTCGAGGGGGTGCGCCCTTTACTCCTGACATGGTCAGGGGATAGCCTTCCTGCGATTGGGAGCGCTCCCAAGCGGGCGCTCCCCTCTGGGGGCGCCCGCTCTCGGTCGCGGGACTCCCGGAGGCCGACCTCCTCCGCCCGGCGCTCCGGCCGGGAGGGCACACGGCCCCAGGACTCCGTATGGTGCGGGAGGAGGAGCCCGAACGCCACACCGGTGGCGTGTGCGGCCGAAACACAGGAGGGCGTGACATGCGCTATCGGGGACCGGCGGAGCTGGTCGTCGTCCGCCACGGCCAGAGCAGGGTCAACGCGGCGCTGGCCGCCGCGGGGCCCGACGGCGGCCGCCTGGACACCGACGGCCTGCCCGCGCGCAACGCCGACGTGGACCTCACGCCGCTGGGCGAGTCGCAGGCCCGCGCGGTGGGCTCGGGCTGGCTCGCGGGACTGTCGGCGCACCGCGTGCCCGGTGTCGTGTTCTCCTCCACCTATCTGCGCGCCCGCCGCACCGCCGAGCTGGCGCTGGAGGCGGCCGGTCTCGGCCTGACGGTGCACCCGGACGAGCGGCTGCGCGACCACGACACCGGCCTGTTCGGCTTCATGACGCCGGCCATGGTGCGCGAGTACGACCCGGAGGAGATGCCCAGGCGCCTCGCCGACCGCATGCACCACCGCCCAGAGCGCGGGGAGTCCCTCGCCGACGTCCTGCTGCGGCTGCGCTCCTTCCTGCGGGACGTGTGCGCGGAGTACCCCGGCGAACGGGTGCTGCTGTTCTCCCACGAACCGGTCGTGGTCCTCCTCCGCGGCGCGCTGGAGGGCCTGCCGGAGGAAGAGGTGTGGCGGATCAGCAGGGAGGAGCCCCTGGGGACGGCCTCGGTCAGCCGGTGGGCGGCCGACGCCGCGGGCGACCTGCGGCCCGACGGCTACGGGGTCGTGGCCCATCTGGCCGGGATGGGAGAAGGAGTCCGGAGAGTCCGGACGTAGTGCGCTTTCTCGGCGTTTCGCTTCGTATTCGGGCAGGGCCGGAACACGGTTGATCCGGGTTCCGGCGATCTTGCGCGAAATCGGAAACCTTTCGTGTCGACTCGATTACCATGCGTGGTGAACCTTGCTCCCACACTTCCGGAGTCCGTCATGAAGCGCACCATCCCGGCCCTGGCCGCCGCTCCCGTCCTCGCACTGGTACTCGCCGCGCCCGTGCACGCGGCCGAGGCCGCACAGACCTCTCCCGCGATCTACGTCCTGAGCGTCCGGGACGTCTCCAGCGGCGCGACCAAGGCGATCAGCCTCCAGTGCCACCCCGCCGGCGGCACCCACCCCAAGGCCGAGGAGGCCTGCGAGGCCATCGCCGAGGGCGGTTCGATCGAGGGCGTCGAGGGGCCGGGCGGCGACTGCACGATGATCCACGACCCCGTCGTCGCCACGGCCTCCGGCGCCGAGGAGTACCAGCGGGAGTTCTCCAACCGCTGCCTGCTCACGGCCGGGAAGGGCGCCGTCTTCGACTTCTAGGGGCGCTCGCCACGGCCCCGGAGCGCCGCGGGGCGGTTCCCGTCCCGCGGTCCCGGCCGCGGTCCTCAGTCCTCGTCGCGGGAAGCGCGCGCCCGCCTCGGCCGCTTGGCCACCCTGGACAGGGCCTCGCTCAGCTCCTCCACCTCGTGGACCCGGATACCCGGGACCGGGTCGCCGAAGTGCTTGGGCACGACGGCCTCGGTGAACCCGAGCCGCTGCGCCTCGGCCACCCGGCGCCGCACCCCCGTCACGGTGCGCACGTCGCCCGCCAGGCCCACCTCGCCGATCGCGATGAACCCCGTCGGCAGGGCCACGTCGTTGTTGGAGCTGGCCGCCGCCATGGCCAGCGCCAGGTCCACGGCCGGCTCGGTCAGCTTCACACCGCCCACCGTGGACGCGTACACGTCCATGTTGGCCAGCCGCATGCCGGTGCGCTTCTCCAGCACCGCCAGGATCATGTTCACCCGTGAGGTGTCCAGGCCCGAGGTGGCGCGGCGCGGTGCGGGCAGCGGGCTGGTGGCCACCAGCGCCTGCACCTCGGTGATCAGCGGGCGCCGTCCCTCCAGGGTTACGGTGACGCACGTGCCCGGCACCGGGGCGGTGCGCTCGGTGAGGAAGAGCCCGCTCGGGTCGGGCAGGCCGACGATGCCGCTCTCGGTCAGCTCGAAGCAGCCGATCTCGTCAGTGGGCCCGTACCGGTTCTTGACCGCGCGCAGCAGCCTCAGCTGGGAGTGGCGCTCGCCCTCGAAGTGCAGCACCACGTCCACCAGGTGCTCCAGCATGCGGGGGCCGGCGATGGACCCGTCCTTGGTGACGTGGCCGACCAGCACGGTGGCGATCCCGCGCTCCTTGGCGGTCTGGATCAGCGCGCCGGCCACCTGCCGGATCTGGGTGACACCGCCCGGTACGCCCACCGTGTCGGGGGAGACCATGGTCTGTACCGAGTCCACGATGAGCAGCCGGGGCGCGACCGCGTCCACGTGGCTGACCAGGGAGGCGATGGAGGTCTCGGCGGCCAGGTACAGCTTGTCGGAGAGCGCGCCGAGCCGTTCGGCGCGCAGCCGCACCTGACCGGCCGACTCCTCGCCGGTCACGTACAGAACGGGGCCCTCGGCCGCCCGCATCGCGGCGACCTCCAGCAGCAGGGTGGACTTGCCCACGCCGGGCTCGCCCGCGAGCAGCACCACGCCGCCCGGGACCGCGCCGCCGCCCAGGACCCGGTCGAGCTCGTCGACGCCGGTGGGGACGGCCTCGGCGCTCTCCACGCTGATCTCGGTGATGGGCCGGGCCCGGGAGGTGACGGGCGCCGGCGCGACGGCGGAGGGCGCGGGGGCACCGCCCTCCTCGACCGTGCCCCAGGCCTGGCACTCGCCGCAGCGGCCCACCCACTTGAGAGTGCTCCATCCGCACTCCACGCACCGGAACGTGGTCTTCGCTGCCTTTGCCATGCTCGCAACGCTAGCGGCTGCCGGGGACAGCTCCGGCGCACGGCGCGGTTCGGGCGCCCGGACACGGAGAGTGCTGCGCGGAGCGTCCGTTGGGGGTGGTAGTCCGCCAAGGCGCGAAGCGCCCCGGCGGGCGATGGAGGGCGACGGACGGACCGAAGTGAAACGGAGGCCCAGGGGCGACACTGACTCGGGGACACACGAAAGTTACCTACGGGTTAGGAGTCTTTCTCCGTAGGTCGTGTTAAAGAATTCTTAGGGTCCGAAGCTTCACGCCCCCGCTCCTGAGAGAGGAAGCCCGAGTGCCCCGTACATCCGCTGTCACCGTGTCACCGTTCCGAGCCCTGCGCCGCGTGCTGGCCCCGCTGGCCGCCGCCGCGCTGGGAGTGTCCCTGGCCGCCGCGCCCGCCGCCGCCGAGCAGGCGGAGGCCACCGAGTCCTTCCAGCACTACGTCGCCCTCGGCGACTCCTTCGTCGCCGGTCCGCTCATCCGTGAGGAGAGGGTCAGCACCCGGATGCCCCTGTTGGGCTGCATGCGCACGTCCAACAACTACCCGACCATGCTCGCCGAGCGGCTCGGTGTCGCCGAGTTCACGGACGCGAGCTGCTCCGGTGCGGTCATCAACGACCTCTACGAGCGGCAGTTCAGTGACACCCTGCCCCAGTTCGACGCGCTGACCCCCGAGACCGACCTGGTCACGGTCGGCATCTCGGGCAACGACTTCGGCTTCTCCGACGTCCTGGTCGAGTGCGCCAAGCAGAGCCTGAGCAACCCTCTGGGCGACCCGTGCGCCGACCACTACGGCGACGAACTGGACGAGCGGATCGAGAACCTGCGTCCCGAGGTCTCCCAGGTCTACGCCGACATCAACGAGCGCAGCCCCGAGGCCACGGTCCTGGCCGTGGGCTACCTCCAGATCCTGCCCGAGAAGTGGGGCTGCTGGCCGAGCACGCCCATCGCGGTGGGCGACGTGCCGTTCCTGGACGAGGCGCAGACGTCCCTGAACGAGATGATCGCGGAGGAGGCGCAGGCCCAGGGCGCGATCTTCGTGGACGTCCTCGAACGCGGCCACGACGTCTGCACGTCCTCCGACGTCCGCTGGGTGGAGGGCCTGATCCCCGAGAACGGGGCTCCGGTGCACCCGAACTACCTGGGCATGAGGGCCACGGCCGACTTCGTGGGTTCCGAGCTCGGTCTGCCCGTGGACGACGCGGCGTAGCCCACTGTGAACGGCTCTTGTGAAAGCGAGTCAGATTGACCCGTTCTCGACCGTTTTATCCCGCAAAGGTCAAGGACTCTTTGCCTTCTTTGGCGGTCGATCGCACTACAGAGAGTGACTTTCTGTGTTGATTGTGTGACGAATGGTGAGGACGTCGCGGCGGAGGGATTCACGCCACAGTGGCGTGGGCGCCGCGACGCGCCTACCGAATGTGGAGAACCACCGTCATGCGAATACAGCGACACTACGAGCAAACGCAGGCCTGCCGTCCCACGGACCCGGGGCGGCAGGCCTCGCCCGTTCCCACACGGCGGAGCGGACCGCGAGCGATCGCCGTCGCCGCGCTCACCGCGGCCGCCCTGGCCGCCGGTTCGGCGCCCGCCCTCGCCCAGCCCGTCCAGCCGCTGCGGCCGGTACAGCACCTGTCGGCCGCCGAGCAGGCATCCGACGGTTCCCGGCGCGTCCACCAGGCGCTCTCCGCGCCGAAGGCGGAGAGGGCCATCGACGCCGCCGAGTCGCAGAAGGGCACCCCCTACGTCTGGGGAGGGGAGAGCCCCAGAGGCTTCGACTGCTCCGGCCTCGTGCAGTGGGCCTACCAGCAGGCCGGGGTGGGACTGCCCCGCATCGCCCACGACCAGTCCAGGGCCGGAACCCGGATCCCCTACTCCGAGGCCCGCAGGGGAGACCTCCTCTACTGGGCCAACAGCGGCGGATACGCCTACCACGTCGCCATCTACCTCGGTGACGGCCGCATGATCGACGCGCCCCGCTCGGGGGACCACGTCCGTGAGCGGGACGTCCACCACTACAACCTCGGCGGCGCGGTCCGCCTGTGAGACGGGCAGGCCTCGCGCAGCGCGCTGACGGCCGCCCACACGCCCCGGGGAGTGAACCCGGCCGACTCTGACAAGCACCCCTGTGCCAGGTGCTCGGTACCGCCTTCACCGCGGACCGGTCCACGCGAGGGCGGCGCCGGGCCGCCCCGTCCGACACACAGATGTTCTCCGGGCCGCCCGCCCGTCCACGGGCGGGCGGCCCCGCGCACGGGAACGGCACGCCGCGTTCACGCGGGCGGTACACACCCGAGGGGCGGGAGCACATAGTCTGTGTCCCGTGAGCCCTATCCAGGTCCCAGACGCGCCCGTCGTCCTGTCGTCGGCGTCGGTCTACCCGGAGAAGACCCCGGCCGCCTTCGAGATCGCCGCGAAGCTGGGGTACGACGGCGTGGAGGTACTCGTCTCCTCCGATCCGGCAAGCCAGGACGTCGAACTCCTGAGGCGCCTCTCGGACTACCACCAGATGCCCGTCACCGCAGTCCACGCGCCCTGCCTGGTCCTCACCCAGCGTGTGTGGGGCAGGGAGCCCTGGGGCAAGCTCGTCCGCTCCCAGGAGATGGCCGAGGCCCTGGGCGCCAAGACCATCGTGGTCCACCCCGCCTTCCGCTGGCAGCGCGAGTACGCCCGCGAGTTCGAGACCGGTATCGCCCGCATGCAGGACGAGACCGACGTCGTCTTCGCGGTGGAGAACATGTACCCGGTACGCGTGCGCGACCGCGAGGTCGTCCCCTACGCGCCGAGCTGGAACCCGCTGGACCGGGACTACCCCGACGTCACGCTCGACCTGTCGCACACCGCCATGTCCGGCTCCGACGCCATGGACATGGCCAAGCGCCTGGGCGACCGCCTCTCCCACGTCCACGTCGCCGACGGTTTCGGGGGCCAGAACCTCGACGAACACCTCATCCCCGGGCGCGGACGCCAACCCGTCGGCGAGCTCCTGGAGTACCTCGCCGGGGGCGGCTACGAGGGCCAGCTGGTCCTGGAGGTCAGCACCCGCAAGGCCCCCGACCGCCAGGCGCGCATGCGCGAGCTGGCCGAGGCGCTGGCCTTCACCCGGCTGCACTTCGCCCGGACCACCGGCCACGGGGACCGTCCCCGCGACCGGCGTGAGCGCGTGGCGCTGCTGCGCCGCGCCCCGGACGAGCCGCCGCGCCGTTTCGCCGTGGACACCGGGGGGACCGCCGACGACAAGGGCGCAGTCGACCCGGACTCGGACTGAGTGTCCACGGAGTGGGACGACCGTCCACCCGGAGCCGCGGATGCGGCTAGCGTGGGGGTATCCGCAGGAAGGAACCCTCATGATCGCGATCATCGGTGCCGGGAAGATGGGCGAGGCGCTGCTCGCCGGAATGCTGGCCAAGGGCCACGCGCCACAGGACGTGCTCGTCACCGAGCCGCGTGAGGACCACGCCGAGGAGCTGCGCGGGCGCTACGGCGTCGAGGTCGTCACGGCCGCGGACGCGGCCAAGCGCGCCGACACGCTGCTGCTCGCCCTCAAGCCCCAGGACATGGTGTCGCTGCTGGACGAGCTGGCACCGTACCTGTCGCCCGCGCACCTCGTGATCTCGGTCGCCGCCGGGATCACCACCGCCGTGCTGGAGGGCCACCTGCCCACCGGCACGCCCGTGGTCCGCGCGATGCCCAACACCCCCGCGCTCATGGGGCGGGGCATGACCGCCGTCGCGGGCGGCGCGCACACCGGCGGGGCCCACCTGGACCGCGCCGAGGCGCTCCTGGGCACGGTCGGCGAGGTGGTCCGCGTGGGCGAGCAGCACATGGACACCGTCACCGCCATCTCCGGCAGCGGCCCCGCCTACTTCTACTTCATCGCCGAGACGATGATCGAGGCCGGTGTGGCGATGGGGATGCCGCGCGCCACCGCGCAGAGGCTGGTCGGCCAGACCATCACGGGCGCCGCCGCCATGCTCACCGACTCGGGGGAGCATCCCGTGGTGCTGCGCGAGGCCGTCACCTCGCCGGGCGGCACCACCGCCGCCGCACTGCGCGAGCTGGAGCGGCACGGTGTGCGCACGGCCTTCACCGACGCCATCGAGGCGGCCCGCGACCGGAGCAACGCGCTCTCGGGAGACTAGGCCCCGTCCGGTGGACCCGGTCCTGTGCCGCTGGGCGGCGGCGCTTCCCCGGCCTACCTGGACTCGACCCGGCCGAGCGGGTGCGGGTCGGACGCCAGTGCCTCACGCGCCTCCCGCCAGGCGGGGTCCCCGGGATAGAGCTCGGTGCGGAGGTAGGCCCAGGTGAGCCGCTGTACCGCCGACACCCGCTCGGGGCTCTCGTCCGTGGTCTCGGCGACGTCGTATCCGGAGATCCCGCCGAGCCCGTGCTCCGCGCCGAACAGGGTGAGCAGGGACTTGGGGCCCGGGGAGAGGAAGTACGGGTCGGCGTGCCACTCCGGTCCCCGGACCGTCAGGTGGGCGGAGGCGTCCTTGTCGCCGGCGACCACGAGCGCGGGCGTCCTCATCCCGGAGAAGTCGCTGGTCAGGAGGAAGGGGTAGTTCTCGGCCACGAACCCGGTGAGGGCGTCGCCCCCTCCGCCGGTCGTGGCGAGCAGTACACCCGCCCTGATCCGGGGCTCGGCCAAGTCCACCTCCGTTCCGTCGTGCGGATCGGTGAGCCGGGCTCCCAGCAGCAGGCTCGCGGTGTGCCCGCCCATCGAGTGCCCGGCCACGGCGACCCTGTCCCGGTCCAGTCGCCCGAGGAGCTGTGGAACGGCGGCCTCGACCTCGTCGAGCCGGTCGAGGACGCGTGTCATGTCCTCGGCCCGCGACCGCCAGTGCATCGGCGCGTCAGGGGCGTCGGAGTCCAGGTTCAGCGAGGTCGAGCTCAGGTGGGTGGGCTGGATCACGACGAAGCCGTGTGCCGCCCAGAAGTCGACGAGCGGGGCGTAGCCGTTCAGCGAGGAGAGGTGGTTCGAGTGGCCCTGGCCGTGTGAGAGGAGAAGGATCGGCAGTTCGCTCCCGGTCACGGGCGCGGAGACCCGGACCCGGAGGTCCACGGCCCGGTCGGGAGCCGACAGCACCACCGGACTGACCGAGAGGACGGGAACGGGCGGGCCGAGGGTGTCGGCCGTGCCGGTCGGTTCGCTCATGACGCGTGTTTCCCTTCGATGGCCTCTGCCGCCGGTCCCATGCGGTCGGCGGCGGGCGAGGCGTTCGGAAGCGTCCCGCCTCAGTCCGCCTCGGCTAGACTGAAAAGCGGATCGCTGTTCCTCTTAGCATGCGGAACAATGTTCCGCTTTGTCAAGCGCCGTCGGAAGGAGAGCGTGGTGCCCACTACAGGCGAGTCCGGGGAGAAGCCCGCCCGAGGCAGGCGGGCCGACGCGCGGCGCAACCAGGAGAAGCTGCTCGCCGCCGCCGCCGCGGTGTTCACCGCCTCCGGAGTCGACGCGCCGATCCGCGAGATCGCGGCCCGGGCGGGCGTCGGGACGGGGACGATCTACCGCCACTTCCCGACCCGGGCGGACCTGGTCGTCGCCGTCTACCGCCACCAGGTCGAGGCCTGCGCCGAGGCCGGGCCGACCCTGCTGGCCGAGGCGGACTCTCCGTTCGGGGCACTCCGCCAGTGGGTCGACCTCTTCGTCGACTTCCTGGTCACGAAGCACGGACTCGCCAATGCGATGCAGTCGGACAGCGGCGGCTTCGAGGCACTGCACGCCTACTTCCTCGACCGCCTGGTGCCCGTCTGCGCGCGGTTGCTCGACGCGGCGGTCGACGCCGGCGAGGCCAGGCCCGGTACGCACGCCTACGAACTGATGCGCGGCATCGGCAACCTCTGCGCCGGACGTGACGACGATCCCCGCTACGACCCCCGCCGGCTGGTCGAACTGCTCCTCCGGGGGCTACGGCGGCCGCGGCCGTCCTGACGCCGGCGAGGGGCGGGACCAGGAGGATCGCCGGGCCCGAAGATGGCCGGAAGCGGTCCGCCCCACGGGGGAACGCGTCGGCCCACATGGGTAATGTGCATAGGTAAAGGGTGTACGCGCCCCTTTCGGCCCCGTGCGGTACGGGGTCTCCCCCGTCGCCGAACCCAGGGTCCTCCATGACTTCATCCCCTCCTCCGTCCGATCCGTCCCCGTCGCAGGGTGAGGGCTCCCCGCAGTCGGGCGGCACGCCCCCCGGCGGAACTCCTCCCGAGGCGAACCCCCACGGCGGTACGCCCGCAGGCGGTGCGCCCCACGGCCAGACCGGCGCCGGCCCGACCGGAGGAGCCCCCTACGGCGGGACCCCCTCCGGAGGGATGTACGCCGGCGGTGTGCCGGGCCCGCCCCCCGGCGGCCCGCCCCCCGGCGGCCCGCCCTCCGGCGGGATGCCTCCGAACGGCCCTCCCCGGGGCGGGATGCCCCCGGGCGGACCTCCACCCGGAGGTATGCCTCCAGGCGGTCCGCCCCCCGGCGGAATGCCTCCGAACGGCCCCCCTCCGGGAGGAATGCCTCCGGGGGGAATGCCTCCGAACGGCCCTCCTCCGGGCGGGATGCCCCCGGGCCAGTTCGGCGGTCCGCCCCCGCCCCCGCCCCCGAAGCCGCGCAGGCTGGGCCTGTTCTCCTCGCCCTCGGCGGTGCGTGCCTCGCTGCTCAACGCCTCCGGGATGGGCGCCGGATACTTCTACCTGCGCCAGTGGCCCTTCTTCGCCGCGGCGCTCATCATCACCGTCGGCCTGCTGGTCACCGCCGCCGTCATCGGCGCCGCCGACAACGTCCTGCTCTGGGTGGCGGTCTTCGCCGCATGGTTCGTCGCCGCCGCCGTGCACGGCCTCTTCGCCGGGCGCTCCCGGGACGAGCACGCCCTCAACCGGGGAGAGCAGCCGGGCAGGGGCGTGATGCCCCTCCTCGTCGCCGGAGGCCTGGTGGTCGCCCTGCTCGCCTCCCTCACCGGCGTGTGGCAGGCGGGTGAGTGGCGGCTGCGTGTGGCCGACGCCGCCCACGCCCGCGGCGAGTGCGGTGAGACCGAGGCCGTCGACGCCTACGGGAGCGTGGAGGACCTCTTTCAGCTCTCCTTCTCCCCGTCGCTCATGGAGCGGGCCCGGTCGGGCGCCGAGGCCTGTGCCCTGCTGGAGCAGGCCCAGGCCGACGTGGCCGCCGAGGAGTACGAGCAGGCCCTGAGCTCCTACGGCTCCTACTTCGAGCACCCCGCCTCCCGCTGGGAGGACACCGACGGCGAGGTCGCCGGCATCCACCTCTCCTACGCCGCCAACCTGGTGTCCACGGCCGAGGAGGACTTCGGCGGCGAGGTCACCGAGGACTACCGCGCGAACATGCGCAAGGCCCACGAGATCTACAGCGTGATCCCCGTGGACTACGAGGGCACCGAGGCGGCCGGGAGCGTGCCCGACGCGCTCACCGAGCTGTACGAGACCGGGACCAGCCAGTACGCCGCCGAGAACTGGTGCGCGGGCTTCGACCAGATCGAGATGTTCTCCGACCTGGCCTGGGACACCGTCCCCGAGGTCGCCGAGCGCATGGCCGCCGAACGCCCGAACGCCGCGCTCAAGTGCGGTTGGGAGCACGTCGAGGAGGGCGGCTTCGCGCCGGCCGAGGAGATGGTCGACCTCCTGAAGGCGGAGTACCCCGACCACGAGGCCGAGGACGTCGAGAAGATGGTCGTCCACATCGGGGCCGGCCGCATCGAGTCCGAGATGGACACCATGACCGCCATCGGCGAGGTCGAGTTCTCCCCGACCCCCACGGGCAGTTCCGGCAACGACAAGACCGTTCTGGAGATCACCAACAACTCGCCGTACGAGATGCGGTTCCTCTACGTCGGGCCGGGCAAGGTACACGACGAGATCCTCACCCCCGCGTGCGAGGACTGCGAGGCCTACAGCTCGCCGCCCACGGGCAACTCCTGCTTCGAGAAGGGCGAGGTGATGAAGCTGGAGCTCAAGCCGGGCGAGTACCGGGTGCTGCTCACCTCCAACGACTCGCTCTTCGCGGCGCCCCTGCACGGCAACGTCGACTTCAAGGCGGGCGACAAGCACGAGTCCTGCTACTACGTCACCGAGGAGTAGCCGGGTACCCGGGCCCGGCGCGGGAGGGACCCCGCGCCGGGCCCGGCGGCCCCGCCACGGCCCCGGTCCCGCGGGTCGACGTGCCACCCCGGGGTTCGGGTCGCCGTCCGGTTTTGCGTACTGTGTGCTTCGGAGCACGCACACCTGAAACGGGGGTCACCACATGGGAGGACGCACGTCCTGCTCGCTTCGGGTGGCATGGGATGACGGACTCACCGCCTACGACTTCGGACCCCAGCATCCGATGGCGCCGGTCCGCGTCGAGCTGACCATGGCGCTCAGCCGCGATCTCGGTGTCCTGGACGCGGCGGGAGTCGGTCTGCTCGACGTCGAGCCGGCCTCGGACGAACTGCTGGCCCTGGTGCACGACCCCGCCTACATCGAGGCGGTCAAACGCGCGGGCCGCACCATGGAGCCCGACGATGCCCACATGCTGGGCACCCCGGACAACCCCGTCTTCAAGAACATGCACGACGCCTCCGCGCTCATCTCCGGCGCGTCCGTGGCCGCGGCCCGGGCCGTGTGGTCCGGCGAGTGCGCGCACGCCGCCAACATCGCGGGCGGCCTGCACCACGCCATGCGCGGCAACGCGTGGGGCTTCTGCGTCTACAACGACCCCGCCCTGGCCATCGCCTGGCTGCTGGAGCAGGGGGCCAAGCGGATCGCCTACGTGGACGTGGACGTCCACCACGGGGACGGTGTCCAGAAGGCCTTCTACAACGACCCGCGCGTACTCACCATCAGTCTCCACGAGTCGCCGGCGACCCTGTTCCCCGGCACCGGCCAGGCCTCGGAGACCGGCGGGCCGGACGCCGAGGGCTACGCGGTCAACGTCGCCCTCCCGGCGGGGACCGGCGACACGGGCTGGCACCGCGCCTTCGACGCCGTCGTGCCGCCGCTGCTGCACGAGTTCCAGCCGGAGATACTAGTCACCCAGCAGGGCTGCGACACCCACGCCCTGGACCCGCTCGCCAACCTCACACTGAGCGTGGACGGCCAGCGCCGGGCCTACACCGAGCTGCACAAGCTCGCCCAGAAGACCGCCGGCGGCCGGTGGCTGCTGTTCGGCGGCGGCGGGTACGGTCTGGTGCACGTCGTCCCGCGCGCCTGGACCCACCTGCTGGGCGAGGCCGCCGGGCACCCGATCCACCCCGACACCGAGACCCCGCAGAGCTGGCGCGACTTCGTGCGCCGGCGCACCGGGGAACTGGCGCCGCTGTACATGACCGACGGACGCGACGTGTCCTTCGAACCCTTCGAGAACGGCTACGACCCCGGCGACCCGGTCGACCGCGCCATCCACGCGACCCGTACCGCGGTCTTCCCCAGCCACGGCATCGACCCGAGCCTGTAGCGGAGTGGAGGAGGGACGCGGCGGTGCCTCCGGCGGCCCCGGACCGCGTCCCCGTCCCCTTCTCCCGCACCGGAACCGGCGGCGCGGACCCTTCCGTAACACCCCGGTGTCGACCGGCGCGAATTCCGGGGTACCCGCGCGTGACGCGCCCCGAGCGGGTAGGACAGAGGTTGAATACCGGGCGAACAGGAGCAGGCGTCGTGGTGGCAGCACGGCGTGGCGCACGCTCGCTGCGCAGACGAGGAAGGGGAACACCAGGTGACGCCGCCGACACGCGCTGAACTCATCACCTATCTGGTGCGCACGGGGATCGCCGGACACGTCGACACCCCACGCCAGAACAACCTTCGGCACTACCGGCGGCTCGTCCAGAAGGACCCCTACCACCAGTTCGGCCTCACGTTCGCCCACGACTGGACCTACCCCGAGGTCCTGGCCCTCATGAGCAAGCGCTGCGGAGTGGTCTCCGACGAGGAGTACGTGTGGGGGATCGACACGATCGACCCCGACCTGACCATCGACGCCCTGGAGGGCCTCGCCGACCGGATGGCCCTGGCCGCCGAACGCCGGGAGCGGGTCATGTTCGCCACCGGCCACCCCCGCAACCTCCGCGAGACCTACCGGGCCTGGAAGGACGCCCTCGCCGAACGCGGCTGCCCGGTCGTCACCGCGGGAGGCGGTTACTCCTACGAGGTGACCACAGAACGTCCTCCGAACCGCCGGATCGTTGTCTGGGAGGACGATGTCGCGATCGTCACGGACGGACACCTCGCGCGCCACAGCCACCACCCCTTCGCCATGCGTGCCATCCTGGCCGACCTCGCGGACCGCGGTGAGGCGTGGCCGCAGTTGGTCATCGCGGATCACGGGTTCGCGGGTGCGGCAGGGGAGGCGGGGGTGCCCACGGTGGGCTTCGCCGACTGCAACGACCCCGCGCTGTTCCTTGCCGAGTCCGAGGGAAAACTACTGGTCACCGTGCCTTTGGACGACGGATATCTGACCGAGGACTATGCGCCGCTACGCCAGTACGTTCTCGCTCGGGCCGGTCTGTTGTGACAGGGGAGCACCATTTATACCCAGCGTTAAACCTCAACCGCCCCGCCATCAACGCATATCGGCGAAGACAGTACGAACGGCCTTTCGCTGGAGGGGACTCGGCTCTACCCTGAAAACGGACGTGTCAGTAGTGAAAGCACGACACGCTGGCGTGGCGTTGGGACGGGCACACCGGGGTCGTCCTTCCCGCCGTGCACCACGCCGGGCTGAACGGTAGACAATGCTCACGTCCGGGAATGAGGGCGTCGGAAGATGAACGGGAGCAAGCCGCCTCTCGAAGAGGTCAGGTTCTTGACGGTGGCGGAGGTCGCCACGATCATGCGTGTGTCCAAGATGACCGTTTACCGAATGGTGCACTCGGGAGTTCTCCCCGCGATTCGCGTGGGGCGTTCCTACCGGGTCCCCGAGCGGGCCGTACACGACTACCTTCGCGAGGCTTTCGTCGAGGCTGGTTGATCCGGGCCGGGCCGACCGGGGCTGCCCCCAGCCTCCGGTCAGCCACAACGCGGGGGGCGGTGCCCTCAGGGCCATCGCCCCCACCCCCTCCTCCCCCTCTCCGGGGCTCCTCCCGCCACACGCCCCGCCGTACGGGGCCGGCCACCCGCGTCGACGCTTGTGCCGGGGCGGCGAGACGGCGGCCAGGGCATCTACTACACTTTGTCGTTGTTGTAGTCCGCCCTGTTCACACCCCGTTCGCGAGGTCCCTCGATGCCCAGCAACAGCACCGGTGCGCGCCGACGCCGTGCCGTGCCGCGCCTGGCGGCGAGCGCACTCGCCGTCGCACTCGCCCTGACCGGATGCGCCGGGGGCAACGAGATCCAGGCCAGTGACGAGGACAGCCGCTTCGTCTCCGGGGACGGCAGCGCCACCTCCTTCGAGGCGGCCGACCGCGTCGAGGCGCCCGAGGTCACGGGGACCAGCCTCGACGGGGACGAGATCTCCCTCGGCGACTACGAGGGCGGCATCCTCGTCCTCAACGTCTGGGCGAGCTGGTGCGGCCCCTGCCGCACCGAGCAGCCCGTCCTGGACGAGGTCCACACCGAGTACGCCGACCTGGGCGTGGACTTCCTCGGCGTGAACATCAAGGACGACGAGACCGCCGCCCGGTCCTACGTCGACAGCAAGGACGTCGCCTACCCGAGCCTGTACGACCAGCCCGGCAAGGTACCGCAGGCCTTCCGCGACACCGTCCCGCCGAGGTCCATCCCCAGCACGCTCGTCATCGACCCCGAGGGCCGCATCGCCGCACGCGTCATCGGCCCGACCACCTACGGCCAGTTGACCGAACTGCTCAACCCGCTGGTGGTCGAGTCCGGCTTCGGCGACCCGGAGGAGCGCCCCAGGGTCGCGGAGCAGGAAGCCGAGGCGGCCGAGGAGGCCGAGGCGACCGGTGGAGACCCCTCCGGCGACCCGTCCGAGGCCCCTCCCCAGGAGGACGCCGAGGGCGAGTCCTCCGGGGACGGCCGCTGATGGGCGCGATCGGCACCACCGTCCTCACGGGCTCCCTGCTCGCCGCGGTCCCGCTGGCCCTGGCCGCCGGGCTCGTCTCCTTCCTCTCCCCGTGCGTTCTCCCGCTCGTGCCCGGCTACCTGTCCTACGTGACCGGCATGAGCGGCGCCCACATGCGCGAGCGCGCCGCCGGGGCCGACGGCGCGGGGGGCGGGACCGCCACGGCGACCGTCGCCCAAGCCGACGCCGAACTGGCCTCCCGCCGCTGGACCATGGTCACCGGCAGCGTCCTCTTCATCGCCGGGTTCACCCTCGTGTTCGTCGCCGTCGGCGGCTTCGTCGGCTGGCTCGGCGAGGTCCTCATGGACCACACCGAGCCCATCACCCGGGTACTCGGAGTCCTCACCGTCGTCCTCGGCCTCGCCTTCATGGGCCTCGTGCCGGGCTTCGGCCGCGAGTTCCGCTTCCACCGGCTGCCCCGCGCCGGACTGGCGGGGGCGCCCCTGCTCGGCGTCCTCTTCGGCCTCGGCTGGACCCCGTGCATCGGGCCGACCCTGGCCGCCGTGCAGACCCTCGCCTTCGTCGAGGGCGGCGCGGGACGCGGCATGCTGCTGTCCCTGGTCTACTGTGTCGGGCTGGGCCTGCCCTTCGTCCTCGCCTCGCTCCTGTACCGGCGCGCCCTGGGCGCCTTCGGCTGGCTCAAGCGCCGCACCCGCGCGGTCACCGTGGCCGGCGGGGCCATGCTCGTCCTGGTCGGCCTGGCGATGGTGACCGGGCTGTGGACGCAACTGACCATCGCCATGCAGGGATGGGCCGCCGACTTCCAGACGGTGATCTGATGAGCACGACCACGAACGACGACGCCGCCCGCGCCGAGGCCGGGGAGACCGGCTCCGCGAACCGGCCCGTGGGGCTGGGCCCGATCGGCTGGCTGCGCTGGACCTGGCGGACCCTCACCTCGATGCGCACCGCCCTGATCCTGCTGTTCCTGCTGGCGGTCGGCGCCATCCCCGGCTCGTTCCTGCCGCAGAACGTGGTGAGCGTCGACGAGGTGAACGCCTACTTCCAGGAGCACCCGGAGCTGGCCCCCTGGCTGGACCGGTTCTACCTCTTCGACGTGTTCTCCTCGCCCTGGTACGCGGCGATCTACCTGCTGCTGTTCGTCTCCCTGGCGGGCTGCGTGATCCCGCGCGCGATCGCGCACGCCCGCGCGGTGCGGGCCAGGCCGGTCCGCACACCCCGCAACCTGGGCCGCATGCCGTACACGGCGAGGTTCACGACGGACGCCGCCCCCGAGACGGTCCTGGAGCAGGCCCGAGGGATCCTCAGGGGCTACCGGACCGAGAGGTACGGGGACTCCCTCTCCAGCGAGACCGGGTACCTGCGCGAGGCGGGGAACGTGCTGTTCCACCTGGCACTGCTCGGCCTGCTGCTGGCCCTGGCCGCCGGGGCCTTCTTCGGCTACCGGGGCAACATGCTGCTGGTGGAGGAGCAGGGGTTCGCCAACACCCTGACCTCCTACGACGCCTTCTACCCCGGCCACTGGACGGACACGGGCGACCTGGAGCCGTTCAGCCTCCACCTGGACGACTTCGAGGCCTCCTTCATCGAGGAGGGCGACCTGCGCGGCCAAGCCGAGTCCTACGTCGCCGACATCACCTACGTGAGGTCCCCGGGCTCGGAGGAGGCCCGGCACCGGCTGGAGGTCAACCACCCGCTGACCGTGGACGGGGTGCAGGTCTACCTGCTCGGCCACGGGTACGCGCCGGAGTTCGAGGTGCGCAACGCCGACGGGGACGTGGTCTTCGACCAGGCGGTCCCGTTCCTGCACCGCGAGACCAGGACCTTCACCTCCGACGGCGTCGTCAAGGTGCCCGACACCGGTGGCGAGGCACTGGGCTTCGTGGGCGTGTTCCTGCCCAGCGCCACGGAGACCGAGGGCGGCGAACTGGTCTCCGACTTCCCCGGGGCGAGGAACCCGCGGGTCACGCTGGAGGGCTACCAGGGCGACCTGGGGCTGGTCGGCCCGCAGTCGGTCTACCAGTTGAACACCAGCGGAATGGATGAGCTCGGCGGCTCGCCCGTGATGGAGATCGGTGACACCTGGGAGCTGCCGGACGGCGCCGGGTCGATCACCTTCTCGGGCTACAGCGAGTACATCAGCCTCCAGGCCAACCGGGACGGTGCCCGGCTGCCCGCGCTGACCGCGGCCTCCCTGGCCGTGCTCGGCCTGGTCATCACCCTGTTCGTCCGCCCCCGCCGCGTGTGGGTGCGCGCGGTGCCGGGCGAGGACGGCCGTACCCGGGTGGAGCTGGCCGGTCTCGGCAAGACCGAGGTCGCCGGGAACAACGCCGAGTTCCACGAGCTCACCAAGACACTCGCCGAACGGCTCCGGAGCGGCTCGGACGACGGGTCCCCGAACCCGGAGGGCACCTCCGCCGGAGCAGAGACCGACACACCAACCGACCCGCCAGAGTCGACGACAACGAGGGAGTGACCGGTGACGTACACGTTCGCCGCAACGATGGACGAGGCGATGGCGTCAGCCAGTGACTCGCTGATCATCGTCATGATCGTCACGTACGCGGTGGCCCTGTTCCTCTTCGCCATCGAGGCCGCCTACGGAGAACGCACCAGGCTCAGGGCCGGTCGGCTCATGCCGGTCCGCGCCGGCGCCGACGGGGGCCCCGAGGGCGACGGCACGGAGGACGACGGCATCGAGGTGAACGTCCGCACCGCCGAGGGCGAGGCGAAGGCCCCCCGGAGCGTGCTGGGCGGGATCGCCCTAGGCGTGACGGGGTTCGGTTTCCTCACGGGCGTGGCGCAGATCGTCAGCCGCGGCCTGGCCGCCGACCGGTGGCCGTGGGGCAACATGTTCGAGTTCGTCGTGGCCCTGTGCCTGGTCGCCGTGGGCGGGCTGCTGTACGCGTCCCTCCGCTTCCAGGCCCGCTTCCTCGGCGCCTTCGTGCTGGTTCCGGTGCTGATCCTGCTGGGCGTCGGCGTCCGGTGGCTGTACGTGGAACCGGGTCCGCTGATCCCGGCCCTGCACTCCTACTGGGTGCCGATCCACGTGACCGCGGCCATCATCGCGGGCGGGGCGTTCATGGTCTCGGGCTCCGCCGGCGTCACCTACCTGGTCTCGCACCGTGCCGAGGCCAGGCGCGCCCTGGGCGAGAAGGTCGCCGGTATCGCCGGCCGCCTGCCCAGCCCCGAGCTGCTCGACCGCATCTCCCACCGGTTCATCCTCTTCGCCTTCCCGCTGTGGACCTTCGCCATCATCGCCGGTTCCATCTGGGCCGACGAGGCATGGGGCCGCTTCTGGGGCTGGGACCCCAAGGAGGTCTGGTCGTTCATCTCCTGGGTGATCTACGCGGCCTACCTGCACGCCCGCGCCACCGGCGGCTGGCGCGGCCCCAAGGCGACCTGGATCAACGTGCTGGGCTTCGTGACCATCCTGTTCAACTTCTTCGCGGTGAACTACATGTTCAGCGGCCTGCACTCCTACGCCTGACGGGAGTACCCGCCCGGGAGGCGGAGGAGTCCCGCACGTCACACCCGCGACGTGTTTCCTTGAGGCTGCGCTGCGCTTCGCCTCGTGCTCGGGCGCCGCAGGCACGGGAACCTTCGGCCCCTGCGGTGCGCCCGCTCGTACCTCACGGGCACACCTGCGGGACCTCCAGAACCCCGTCGGCGCCCTCGCCACCACCCCTGGTAGCACAGGACCCAGTCCACCGAACAAGGACCTAGGGCCCCTGGAACCCGTCCGCCGGGGGCGCGGTGGATCCGCGCACCACCAGGCGGGTGTCCAGGGTGACCGTGCCGGGGGCGTCCTCGCTGGTGATGCGGCGCAGCAGCAGGTCGATGGCGGCGCGTCCGGCCGCGGCGGTGGGCATGTCGATCGTGGTGAGGCCGCAGTGGCGGGCGGTGTGGGTGTTGTCCACGCCGATGACGCTGAGGTCGCCGGGGACCGCCAGGCCCCGGCCGCGGAGCTCCTGTAGGAGGCCGAGGGCGACCAGGTCGTTGTAGGCGAGGACGGCGGTGGCCCCGCTGGCGAGTACGCCGGGGGCGGCACCGGCTCCGCCTCCCTCTGTGGGCTGGTTGGGGCCGAGGCGGTGCAGGCGCAACCCGTGGTGCTCGGCGGCGTCGGTGGCCGCCCGCTCCAGTCGCTGGTTGGTCCAGGAGGCGCGGGGGCCGGTGAGCAGGGCGATCTCGCGGTGGCCGAGGGAGACGAGGTGTTCCAGGGCCTGCCGGGCGCCCGAGGCCACGTCCATGAGGACGGCTGGCAGGTTCGCGGGCTGCCGGTTGACGACGACGAAGGGCACGTCGGCGCTGAGTTCGGCGATCAGGCGGTTGCTCAGGCGCGGGGCGACCAGCAGGGCGCCGTCGACCTGGGTGGCCATGGAGCGGATCAGCTCCTCCTCCGCGCGGACCTGTTCGTCGGTGTCGGCGACGAACACGTGGTGGTCGCTTCTGCGCGCGTGTGCCTGGGCGGCCTTGATGAGGGGCGGGAAGAAGGGGTTGGCGATGTCGGCGACGATCAGTCCCAGGTTGCCGGTACGGCGGGTGGACAGGGCGCGGGCGGCGCGGTTGGGGCGGTAGCCCAGGGCGTTGGCCGCGGCGACGACGCGGGCGCGTGTCTCGGGGTTGACCAGGTGCGCCGCGGAGAAGGTCCGGGAGACGGTGGAGACGTGGACGCCGCTCGCGTGGGCGACGTCCTTGATGGTCACGGCCACCCGTGGCCTCCTTTGCGTTGGTATGGAGAGAGACTAACGGCAACCGGTTGTGGTCCGCTACTGAGTGGTTTGTTGTTTGGTGCCTGGTTTTCCCTGGTTTTCCCTGAGGGGAAGGGTTGACGCGGATCGGCGTGGTGGGAGATGTTCATGCAACCGTTTGCAGTTTCCCCCCTGAGGAGCAGGACCATGAGAAGGCTCGTACTCCCTCTGAGCGCGGCGCTGGTGATGACCGCCGTGACACCCGCCCAGGCCGCACCCGACACGGGCAGGCAGGTCCTGCCCGAGGGTGACGGCTGGGGCTCGGCCGGCGCCGGGACCACGGGAGGGTCGCAGGCCTCTCCCGAGAACGTCTTCCGCGTCTCCACGGCGGAGGAGTTCCGCGAGGCGGTGAGCGGCGACGAGCCGAAGATCGTCCACGTCGAGGGCACGATCGACGCCAACTCGGCGCCGGACGGCACGCCCCTGTCGTGCGAGGACTACGCGGTGGGCGGCTACACGCTGGAGGACTACCTGGCCGCGTACGACCCCGACGTGTGGGGTTGGGAGGAGCCGAGCGGACCGCTGGAGGAGGCCCGGGAGGCGTCGGCCGACGCACAGGCGGAGCGGGTCCGGGTGGAGGTCGGCTCCAACACGACCGTGGTGGGCGCCGGCGACGACGCCGAGATCACCGGGATGAGCATCCGGGTGGTCAACCAGGAGAACGTCATCCTCAGGAACCTGACCCTCTCCGACACGTACGACTGCTTCCCCGGATGGGATCCGGGCGACGGCGGCGAGGGCAACTGGAACTCCGAGTACGACCACCTGGAGGTCTCCGGGTCCACGAACGTGTGGATCGACCACAACACGTTCGACGACGGCGACAACCCGGGTTCGGAGCTGCCTGAGCGCTTCGGGCGCAGGTACGAGGTGCACGACGGCCTGCTCGACGTCGTGCGGGCGAGCGACCTGGTGACGGTGTCCTACAACCGCTTCGCTGACCGCGACAAGGCCATCCTGGTCGGTAACAGCGACGGCCGGACCACCGACCGCGGGCTCCTGCGGGTCACCTTCCACCACAACCACTTCGACGGGCTGGGCCAGCGCGCCCCGCGCGTGCGCTACGGACAGGTGCACGTCTACAACAACCACTACACGGTGGCCACCGGCATGTACCAGTACAGCCTGGGCGTGGGCTTCGAGTCGCAGCTCTACGCGGAGAACAACCTGTTCGACATGCGTGACGGCATCGGCGCCGAGGAGATCATCGGCAACTGGGGCGGTACCGACATCGTGGAGCACGGCAACGCGCTGATGAGGGACGGCCGCGGACGCATCACCGGGGTCGACCTGGTCGAGGCCCACAACGAGGCCGACCCGGGCCGGGCGCTGGGCACCGAGCGGACCTGGACGCCGGAGTTCTCCACGCGCGTGGAGCCGGTGCACGCGATCCGCGGACTGCCGCGCAAGGTGGGCGCCGGACGGCTCTGAGGCGGCCCCGAGCCGGGTCCGCACAGGGAGGCGGGCCCGGCGGCGGACCCGGGGCGGGTCCGCGGGGACGGGAGAGGAAAGCGGTGGGGCCGCGCCCCTGTTCGGGCGCGGCCCCACCGCTGTGTCGTCAGCGTGCCGGTGCGGTCACTCGTCCGGATCTATGCGCCGGTCGAGGCGTCTCAGGAACTCGGGGTCGTCATCCGGTCCGAGCGGATGCGGGCTCCCCGAGGGCTCGGCGAAGTCGGACGGGTCGAGGTCGTCGACCGAGGAGGCGTCCCGAGCCGGGGCGGACGCGAACCCCTCGACGGCGGCCGTCTCGCGTGGACGGCCGAGAAAGAGCCACAGGATCGAGCCGACGGGCATGAACAGCACGATAACGACCACCCAGAGGATCTTCGGCAGATTACGCACCTCGTGGGAAGGGGTGGTGAGCGCGTCGAAGAACGCGTACACCCAGAGAACGATCGATACGAGCGTGATCAGGCCACCAAGCCACACCATGGTTCCAGCCTAACTCTTGCTGTCCACTCCTCACGGTCGGCACACCTGGCCGGGCCGCCTGCGGCCGCGTGCGGAGCGCGGCCGTAGCGGTCGGGTCGCCGCCCCGCCCCAGGAGTGCCGGCCCGGATCTGCTCCCAGGGCGATACCCGTTCAGGGTGGTACCCGTTCTCAGGGGGTGCTCTCACTCGGCTCGCCGAGAAGTAGGGCGCGCACCTCGGACTCGCGGAAGCGGCGGTGTCCGCCCGGAGTGCGGATGCTGCTGATCCGCCCGGAGGCGGCCCAGCGCGTCACGGTCTTGGGATCAACCCGGAAGAGTGAGGCCACTTCCCCGGGGGTCAACAGGCGTTCGCTTGCTCGTTCCACCTTCACGTTCCCCCAATCGTGCCCGCCTCGGACTGTGGGGGCGGCGGGCGTTTGATCCCCTAGTGTGCATGAGTTGGTCCGTTTCCTCCCTAGTTTTCGGAGAAATTGCGGTGTTGGGGGGAGGAGTACGGGATATGTGACCGGAACGTAATGTTCAGGCCCTGCTGTCGGGATTGGAAACATCCCATGACTGTGTGAATCGAGCCCGCGTACGTCCTGTTCGCCTGTGCGGATTCCGTTCACCTGTGCGGATTCCGTTCACCTGTGCGGAGAACGACACGCCGCCCCGATGCCCGTCGTACCGGGCACGCCCTTAACCTGGAGATAAGAGCACGTGGGACGCCACCCGCCCGACCCCGGTCGGGGCCGCGGACGGCGCGGACCGCGGGTATGGCCGGTCGTCCCGTGTCATCGATGGGCGTAGCGACCAATCTAGTCCAGGTAATCATCTGTTGTGAGGCTTTTGGATGCGTAGCTTGTTGACCTATACCGCTGCCCGTCTGGGACTGTTCGCGGTGGCCTTCGGAGTGGTCTATCTTTTCGGCGCCCGTTCGTTGGTCGCGATCCTCCTCGCCTGGCTGATCAGTGGACTGGCCTCCTACGTCCTGCTGTCCAAGCTGCGGGACCAGGTCTCCATCAGCGCGGTGCGGCGGATGGAGAACCGCCGCGCCCGTCTGGCGGAGGCCGCCGCCCGTGAGGACGCCCTCCAGGAGGAGCACGTCCGGGAGGCCGACGAGGCCCCCGCCGCCGAGGCGGACACGAGGGGCGCGGACGGCGCGAGGGACGGGGACGGCGAAGCGCGTGCGGACGACGGTGCGCCCACCGACGCGGAGAAGCAGGACCCCGGCGCGCCGGCGGCGGCCCGGAAGTCCTGACCGGACACGCCCCCGGACCGCCTCACCCGGGGGTCTGCGCCCGACCGGGGTCGGGCTCGGGTGCGTCGAGTCCGCCGACCGCGCGGCCGGCCAGCGGAGCCAGGACCGCGACCAGGTAGAGGGCCGCGCACGCCACCAGGACGGGCGCCGCTCCGGCCAGGCCCAGCGCCGCGCCCACCACGGGGGCGCCGAGCGGGGCCGCCACACGGGTCAGCGCGCCGATCATCGCGGTTCCCCGCCCCACGACGTGGCGGGGCAGGCGCTCGAAGAGGACCGTGCTCAGGATCGGGTTGAGCACGCCGCCGCCGAGCCCGCACAGGCCCCACACGGCCAGGACCGCCCACAGCGGCACGTCCAGCGCCAGCACCAGCAGGCGGGGCGGTCCCGCGACCACCAGCCCCGCGAAGAACACCGCCCGCCGGGGCAGCAGGTGCCCGACCGCCGTGGCCACGAGCGAGCCGGCCACGGACGCCGCGCCCAGCACTCCGCCCATGAGGCCGACGACCGCCGGTCCCATGCCGTTCTCCCGCACCCACACCGGCAGCAGCACCGACGTCACGGACATGTCGATCATGTTGGTGACCGCGAGCATGACCACCAGGGCGCGCAGGGTGGTGTCGGTCCAGATCACCCTCCACCCGGTGCGCAGCCGGACCAGGTAGCCCGATCCGGCCTCGGGGTCCGTCCCCGGTGCGGGCCGGTCCCGGGGCTGGGTGGCGGCCAGGGTCGCCGCCGCCGCGACCAGCAGGACGGCGTTCGCGTACAGGGCCGGAAGCGGTCCGGCCAGGGAAACGAACCCGCCCGCGAGAACCGGGCCGACGGTCATGGAGAGCCGGTCCACGGTGCCGGTGAGCCCGGTGACCCGCTCGACGCGGGTGCCGGTGCGTTCGGCGACGGCCGGCGCCATGGACACCTTGGCGGCCTCCGCGGGCCCGGTGGCCAGGCCGACCAGGGTCACCAGCGCCAGGAGCACGGGGAAGGGCAGCAGCCCGGCGGAGTACAGCAGCGGGACACAGGCCACCGCGCCGGCGGCGACGAGGTCGGCGCGCACGCTCACCGCGCGCTGGCCCGCCCGGTCGAGAAGGGGCCCGCCGAACAGCCGCGCCAGGGTGTAGGAGCCGATCTCGAAGAAGGCCACCAGCCCCATGGACACCGGGCTGCCGGTGCTCTCCAGCACGAACCAGGGGATGGCGATCATCGCCACCCGGGTGGCGGTGTAGCAGAGCGCCTCGGCCGTGACCAGGCCCGCGACGCCCCTCACGTCCTCCCCTCCCCGTCGGAGCCCCGGTCCTCCGGGTCGGGGAAGGCGGCGAGCTGGATGTGCACCGGGCGGCTCCCGGGGGCCTCGCCCTCGCGCGCGTAGCGGTCGAAGAGCGCGCGGACCTCCTCACGGAAGGCGGCGAACTCCTCCAGCGTGAGCTCGGTGCGCCGCCCGGACATGACCTGGGCCTCGCGCCAGCCCTCGGGCTGGACCGCCCACATGTTGACCGCCGCGGCCAGCCGCTCGCTCCAGCCGACGGCCAGGGCCATGCGCACGGCGGTGCTCAGCTCGGGTTCTTCGGTGTCCAGGTGTTCGGGGAAGCGGAAGCCCTCGTGCCGGGCGCGCCACCAGCGCTCCCGCGAGGTGCCCATGTCCGGGTCCTCCTCGATGAACCCGTGGGCCGCGAGCCGGCGCAGGTGGTAGCTGGCCGAGGCCGAGGAGGTGTCCACCCACTCCGACACGGTCTTGCCGGTGGCGGGGCCCCGGTCCTGGAGGAGGTTGAGGATGCGTATGCGCAGGGGATGGGCCAGTCCCCGGAGGGAGCGCGCGTCGAGGGTGGCGGCCTTCGCGAAAGGGTCGGGAACGCCGGTGTCGCGGGAGGTGTCGTCGTTCATGACGTCACCGTAGATGCCCAAGGCTTCTTGGCCAAGGGTCGTTGGCCAAGGAGTCTTGGTTGGTTCCGGCAATCCTTGACCGACGAGGTCGTAGGCAGGATGGTCTAGTTCGCTGGATGCCTGCCCGGCCAGGGGCCGGCTTTCGACCCATGGTCGACAAGCGGACGAGGGCGCGGGTCCTACTCGCCCTGGTGCGCCGGATGGCGCGGAAGAACGGCTTGCGTGTGGAGGAGCTCAAGGGCCGGTGGGAGGGTTCGCACAAGCACTACGTCGTCGGCGCCGACGGGGAAACGACCGGTTGCTTCGGCCTCACGGACCATCCCAGGGGGCTGGGCCGGACCGTGCCGCAAGGTATCGAAGACAGCCTGGAGCATCCGTTCGGAGAGAAGTGGATGGAGAAGTCGTGACCGGCTACACCGTGACCGTCATCCGGGACGAAGACCTGTGGGCCGTCACCATCGACGGCCTGCCGGAGAACGTCGCGGGAGTGGCCGACTATCCGCACTTCTCCGAGATCGAGGACGAGGCGCCGGAGTTCATCGCCGGTCTGGCGGGCAGCGATCCCGAGGACTTCACGATCACCTGGCGTTACGAGTCCGGCGGTGAGGACGCGACCGAGGAAGTCCTCCAGTACCTCGTGGCGGAGGAGGAGTTCCGGCGGTCCCAAGACGAGCGCGACCGCAGTCGGGCCCGGGCGCTGGAGACCCTGCGGAAGGCGGGTCTCACACAGCGGGCCATGGCGGACGTCGTCGGCCTCTCACCCCAGCGCGTCCAGCAGTCGCTCAGCGGAACGGACGAGTCCGGGCACCGCGGCCGCGGGGGGCGCGCTCGCGCACCCCGCGGCCTGATCCGCCCCGGCCTCAGGAGAGCGGGAACATCCCCAGGCGGGCGTGGTACTCGCCGGCCAGGCGCTCGGTGTCGCTGCCCACGTACAGCCCGCCGGAGGTGGCGTGCAGGGCCTCCGCGCCGTGCCCGCGCGTGCGGCCGGGGTTCCAGGGCAGGGCCTTGCCGGTCTCCGGGTCCACCGCCGCGATGCCCTCGCGCGCCACCGAACCGGGTCCGGGGTTGAGCGCGCCCTCGGGGTTGTCCATCCAGCGCTGGTGCCCGCCCACGTACACCGCCGACGAGGTGATCTCCACCGAGTACAGCGAGTCGCCACCGGTCTTGTTGCTCCAGGTGGGCTCGGAGTCGGGGGTGTCGGTGTTCTCGAAGCGCGCCGCGGACTTGCACAGGCCCGGCTTGACCTTCGGCCCGCCCGCGGTCACCACGGCGAAGTACGAGCCGTCGGGGGAGAAGTCCATCTGCCGCATGTAGGTCTGCATCAGCGAGTAGTCGCAGTCCGCCGCGTAGGCCGACGTGGACCACGGGGTGACCGAGCCGTCGGCGGTGTCGATCATGGCGATCTGGTAGCGGTCGTGCCCGTCCACCTTCGTGAAAGTGCCGTTGACGACCAGTCGCCGCCCGTCCGGGCTCAGCGCCAGTTCCTGCACCTTGAGGACGCTCCTGCGCGGGTCGGACACGCGCGGAGCGAACTCCTCGTCCACCGCGCCGGTCCGCGCGTCGAGACGGGCCAGCGCGGTGCGTTCCACGCCGTTGACCCCGGTGAAGTCGCCTCCCACGTACAGGTGCTCGCCGTCGCTGGCGACGCGGTGGGCGGTGCCCCCGTCGAGGGAGGCGCGGAACCAGAACGCGGCCCGGCCGTCACGGAGCGACAGGCGGGCCAGCCCTTCCGAGTCGCGGCCGTCGACGGAGTCGAACTCGCCGCCGATGATCACCGTCCGGCCGGGCCCGGGGGCCAGCGAGGTGACGGTGCCGTCCACGTTCGGCGAGAACCCCCGGAGGATCCGACCGGTGCCGTGCTCGAACGCGAACAGGTGGTGGAGGTCGTGGGTGCGTCCGCCTCCGGCCTCGGCGACCCGTGAGAAGCTCCCGGCGACGACGACGGTGTCGCCGATCCGCAGGATGTCCTTGACCGCTCCGTCCAGGACGTGCGGCGTCCACCGCACGGGTTGCTCGCCGACCACGCGGGAGTGGTCCGCCGGAGGTGCCGCCGGCGCGGTCGGTGCCGCGGACGCGGCCGTCGCGGCTCCGACGGGGAGCAGGAGCATCGTGCCCATGGTCAGGGCGAGGAACGGGCGGCTGGATTTCACGGAGGACTCTTCCTGGTCGTGCGGTCGTACGGGCGCGCTGGAGAACTGGCCTGTTCGGAGCGTGACCATATTCTTGCAAAGAGTCGCAACATAATCACGGTGAGTATCGGGCCTTGTCGTGGCCGTTCGCGGTTCCCTCGCCGGAGGGCCCGGGAGGCCGGAGGCCGGGGACGGGAGCCGGAGCGGCTCCCGGGCGGCTCCCGTCTCAGGCGGACGCCCACGAGCGGCTCGGATGGGACGTGTGCGGTGAACACGGGGAGCGCGGCCTCACGCGACCCGGACTCCGGCAACGGCGACGGCCCGTCCAGGACACCCCGGGGCGGCACCTTCGATACCGGCTCGACGTCCGGCGACGGTGACGGCGACGGCGACGGTTCCGCCCGAATCGAATACGGAAGCGAACGTCCGGGGAGTAGCGCGCGAGGGGGCGATGGGGCGCGAACTCCCGCGGGAGAACCTTTTAGGTTTATCCGGCAGGGTCCGTTGAGGATATGGAGGAGTCCGGCCCTGGGTTCAACGAAGGAGTGAACCCCGTAGATCCTGAGGGGCCTGTCGTCGGATTCCAAGAAGAGGGTTGGTCAGGGAGGCCCGGTTTCCGGTGCCGGGTGTGGGGTCTTCAAAATGACAGGGGGTGCGAGGGTCGATAGCAGCCGGCGGAGGTGGTGGTCCTGGCAAGACTGGACTGAAACCGGCCTATGGAGAGTCAGCACATCCAGAGCCGCAGGGCCCGGGGTCGAATGGTATGTGTCGCAGAGGAACAAGTAATACGGTGTTCGCGTTCGAAGCGAACTCACGTGGAGGAAGTCTGCTCTCGGGCGGGTGCTTCACGCAGGGCAGGGCGCACCGTATCGCCGGCGAGTTGGCCGAGGAATAGATGATGTACGGCAGGGAAAAGGGCCACATGGGGCCGACCGAAGAGCAGGAAGCGATCGTCGGCATCGCCTCCGGACTTCCGGGTTTCTTTCCCGATGAATGGGGGTCCGCGGTTTACCACGTGAGAATCATGGGAGCCTATGCTAATGAAGTAATCGAGGTGCAGAAAGAGGATGGGGAATTTGTCAGAACTGAACTTCCGCCTGACTCTGGAATGAAGTGCATGAAGCTAAGGGCCGGGATGTACAAGGAGGGCGAGGGTGCTTGGTTCTCCCTCAGGCTGATGCTTTGGAGTGAAGGAAGGTATAGGTCTGAGTTCGACTATGATGATCATCCTCAGTTTCTCTTCGAGCCCGATCTTCGCGAGTATATTCGGGAGGTGGAGCTCTTTCCTCGTAGTGAAGATTTTATGCCAGAATGGTTGCGTGAGAAAATCGATGAGGCAAATTCTGATCGCGGGAACTGACGCATCGGTGACGCCTGCCTGGCCTGCGGCCTCAGCCAGGTCGTTCCCGACTCCGCCCCCGGTCTGAGCCCGGACGACCTGCCCAAGCACGTTCTCCAGCGTTCCTGGTACGGCGAGTTCCCCATCTAGTGCGTTTATCGCATACGGCACCGGTGTGACGGGGAGAGGCTTGTGGCGGTGCGGCTCTCCGATCCGTCACGCCGCTCCGCGCAGGTCGAAGAACACCACCTGTGGAAACGCCGCTATCCGCATGGGGACGAGGCTGAACCCGATGCCGCAGTTGACGTGGAGCCGGTTTCCGTCGGCACCGTATCCGGAGGGAGCCCATCCGTCGGTGACAGTGCGCTCCTTGCTCGTGAGCTCGGCATAGGACCACAGCGGGAAGAACGGGATGGTGATCTGGCCGCAGTGCGTGTGTCCGGCCGAGGCCAGCGGCGCACTGCCCGCGGGCAGCCTGGGAAACGACGTCGGATTGTGCATGAGCACCACCCTCGGCGCACCGTCCGGCAGCTCGGCGAGCGCCGCGTCGACGTCGGTGCGGTCGGGCCGAGCCGGACCCAGCCCGACCACGTGCAGCGCCGTGTCGCCCGCCCCGGCACCGGGTATCGGGGCCGCCTCGTTGCGCAGGACGCGTATCCCGATGCCCTCCAGGCCCGAGACCACCTCCTCCGACGCGTCGACGCGGTAGTCGTGGTTCCCGAGGACCGCGAAGGTCGGGATGTCGGCCTCGGTGAGCGGAGCGAGCAGTTCGACGACCTCGTCCACTTGTTCGGCGGGCTCGGGACTGCGGCTGTAGACGAAGTCACCCCCGATGAGCACGGCGGCCGGACGCTCCTCGACCACCTTCTCCACGATGTCCTCCGCCATGTCGTCGTTGGAGAACCACATGCCGATCTGCAGGTCGGAGAACACCGCGACGGTCCTCTCCGGCGCGTCGGCGGGCAACTGCGGCAGCGTCACCGTGAACCGTTCCTCGTTCAGCAGGAACCGCGGCTCTATCAGTACTCCGTAGCCCACCAACAGCACCAGCACGGTGAGCAGCACGGCCCCCGCCCGCGTGATCAGACGCTTCATCCGTGGTCCCCTCCTGGCAGTTCGGTCCCCGGTCAGAGCCAGGACTACCCTGTGCCGCGTGGACCACGCGCCGGCGTGCAGTCGTCACCGTTCTCCGGATCCCCGTGACAAGGCACAGCCCTGGTGCCGGAGGTCTCAGGTGCCACGGACGGCACGGCTGCCAGGCGCTTGCGGCGGGGCTGGCCGGCCGAATCCCTTGGAGGGCCGATCGAGTCAAGGCGGCCTGCGGGGCCTCTCCAGACGTCGGTGGATTTCTTGTACTGCAAGGTCTTCGTTGCCGGAGCGGACGTGCGTTCCGCTCAGAGACTCCTCTCCCCGGAGTCGGGCGCCCTCTCCCAGGAGGGCGAGGCGGATGTTCGCGGCATGGACGTCGAGGTACGCCGGAATCCGGATTCCTCAGGAGACGGAACCTTTGACGAGGACTTCCTGTTCTGGCCGGTGCTCATCGAGATGGAGGAGCCGGAACCGTGGCGGGGCGGCCCACACGCGGGTGTCCGGGCCGGTCCAGGGCGACGGGTCCGGCAGGGACGGCCTCGCCGGGTGGCGCGGAGGCCGGAACGGGCGTGGACACGTAGCGGCGGACCCGGGTGGAACGGTGACGGCGCCCGGCCGCGGAGGCGGAGCGGTGTACGCGCGAAGGAGCGAAGAGGGCCCTGGCCGTCCCGAGGGCACTGCCGAGAAGGGCAGCGCTAAACTGACGCATGCTGGCAGTCCTTTGGTTAAAGGTTGGAGTTGCTGGCCACGGCCCCGGGCGGTACTCAGCCGCCGCGGGGTCTTTGGTCGAGTTACGTTTTCGAAACAGAGAGTAAGGGATGGAGGGGGTGGGGTGGAACGGTACTGGTAAGTAATGTGGTGCGAGTCGAGAAAACGGCCGACCGGAATGCCGGACGGCCGTTGTTATGTCCCGGTTTCAGGGGGTGGGGAGATTGACGCAGTGCAGGAACGAGGTCCAGGCTCCCGGCGTGTAGTCGATGTGTCCGAGTCCGCGGTTCTGCGTGTCGCGCACCAGGACCGCCTCCCCCTCTGCCACCTCCACACAGCTGCCGGATCCGCCGCTGTAGCTGCTCTTGTGCCAGTGGGGCTCACGCTTTGTCATCGAGTTCTTCCTTGACCTTCCTGATCAGTTCCCGACTCGCACGGGGCGACATCGCCTCCGACTGGAGAACGCCGAAGAGAGTTGCGCAGTGTTGTACCCGCATCATGTCATCCATGAGTTGCTCACCCTCCATGTGTTCTGCGGACGCGACTGTGGGTTTGTCGGGAAATGTATAGAGTCGGAACGGGCCTGATCCTCCCGGATGGCACTCGGTGTCCGACGGGATCACCTGGAAACGGATCACCCCTTTGTCGATTAATGTGAGAACCCGACCGATCTGTTCACGAAGAACCGGTTTTCCACCCTGCACGGTCCGTCGGAGTACCGCTTCCTCCACCACGACCGACACCAGCGGTGGGCTCGCCCCCTTCAGGATCTCCTGGCGTTCCATCCGCAGGGAGGCCATCTGGCCGACCTTCTTCGCGGAGAACCAGGGGACGGTGTCGGCGAGGAGGCCCCTGGTGTACGCCTCGCACTGCACCAGGCCGGGGAAGATCACCGGCTGGTACTCGCGGAGCTCGACCGCCTCGCGCTCCAGTTGGCCGACCTCGGTGTACCAGGGCGGTAGTGCGTCGGGTGCGTTCGCGGTGTTCCACGCCTGTTTTATCGCACCCGACGCACCGAACAGTTCGTCCAGTTCCGCGGCCCGGTCGGAGGGCAGCCCGCGGGTGCCGCGCTCCCACGCCGACACGGTCGACTGCACCACCCGCAGCGCCTGTGACACCTGGCCCTGCGTCATCCCGGCCTGCCTGCGGCAGTTGCTGACCTTCTTCCCCAGACGTCTCCACCTGGGGTTGGCACTGCGACTCAATACGACCCCCATTTCCGGGTTATCGCCACTATCACCAATGCAAGACCAGGGCACGACTCGATAGTGCGGAGAACGACGAAGTGTGACCCTTTGGTGATATCCGTGGCGCGCCCGAACGGCGCTGCCCAAGGTGGTGCCACGAGCCACAGGGGGTGTGGCGACCGGGGGATGAATTCAAGGTGGGTCAGTGATTCACATAAATCTAAGCAAAAGCCACATGACCGACATGGTCGGAACTCTGCCTCAGCGGGTCACCGATTCCGAGGTGCGGGCACCGATCACGCTGAGCCGGTCACCGTCGCACCACCCCGGCCACGCGATGAGGGTGCCGGGGCTGCCGGAGCAGGCCCACGCGCTGCGCGGTCGCCTGACCGCCGTGGTGCCGTACTCCGTCACGGACACGGTGCTGACGCTGGCCAGCGAGCTTTTCAACAACGCCGTCACCCACTCGCGCAGCGGGGACGAGGGCGGCGAGGTCGTCGTCGCCGTGAACCGGCTGCCCGGCCGGATCCAGGTCAAGGTCGTGGACCAGGGACCGCGCGACGCGGGCGCCTCCTCCCCGCACCTGCGTCCGGTCGACCCGGGACGGGAGGGCGGGCTGGGCCTGCGCCTGGTGGACGCCGAGGCCGACCGCTGGGGCACCTTCCACGACGGGAACCGCACGACGGTGTGGTTCGAGCTGGACCTGCCGCACGCGCAGGCGTGAGGTTCGTGGCGGCGGGCCCGGATCCGTGTCCGGCCCGAGAAGGCGACGGCAGCGGTCGGTGGAGCCTCGACCGCCGCCGACCGCCGTGTGGTGAGTCCTCAGGAGGCCTCTACGGGTCTCAGACGGGGAACTCGCCGTACCAGGACCTCTGCACGAGGTGCTTGGGCAGGTACTCCGACTCCACGTCCAGGGAGAAGCCCGGGGTGCGCTCGGCGGTGTCGTGGGCCAGGCAGGCGAGGGCGAGCAGAGACAGCGGAACGATGCCGCTCACCCTGTTCTCGTCCTCCCGGCTGGTGTGGTAGCGCTTGTGGCTCTCCAGGGCGTGTGCGAGGGCCTCGTTGAACTTGGCCGAGTCCCCCGACAGGAGCTGACGGAAGACCTCCATCTTCGGGAAGACCAGCAGGTCCAGGGTCTCGCCGCCGAAGGCGCCCCCGCGGGGATCGGACAGCTCCATGGCCCGGCGCAGTTCGGAGGCCAGGTCGTCGGTGCCGTTGACGAAGGCCTGGAGGGCGGCGACCCAGTGGTAGAGGTAGTCGTTGTACTCCACCTTCGCGCCCCGGGCCGCCTCGCGCAGGCGCTCCACCGGGACCCTGCACAGCGCCTCGGCGTGCGCGTTGTCCCGGCACACCACCGCCAGGTGGAAAGCCATCTCCCAGGTGGAGGGGTCGGCGCAGTAGAGCATGTCGGGGGCGGTGAGCTCGCGGACCTCGTGGTCGATCATGTACTCGACCCGGGAGCCCTTCTCGGCCTCGGAGACGGCGAAGACCGTGCCATGCACTTGCATGGCGATCGCCCACGACTCCCATGTCTCCACCGTCGCGGCCTCGGGGTCCAGCAGGAGCATCGTCTCCGCGAGGTCGTAGACGGGGAAGAGGTACAGGTCGATGTTGGAGCAGTCCCGTTCGAGCCTGCGGATCAGCTTCGCGCGACGCTTGGTCTCATGCTCGATGAAATCCTGGTCCACTCCGTGGTCGATCTCATGACGGGACACGCGGGTGGTCATGAAGCCTTCTTCTCCGACAGGTCGAACCGGTTTCGGGACGCACCTTGATCTCGGGCAGGACCAGTTCCTTCTTCTCCCTCCTCTTGTTCCCGGGCCACACGTGTGTCTGGGGTGGTCAGACGGGGAGGTCCTTGAGTTGGTTCACGCGGACCCGACCGGTGAGCAGGTCGTCCATCAGCCCCGCCTTGACCACGACAGACCGTGCCTGAACGGCGCGGCGGCCCGGAGCCGCCACGCCACGGATGCGGCCAGCGGCACCGTTGCCATCACCCGCTTCGTCGCCGTCGGCTCTGTTCCGGAACCGGGACGCCTGGTCGCTCATGCCGGCGGTAAACGTGTCAGGGTCCCCGCCGTGGCCGATGGAGGTGCTTCGGGCATTCGGATCACTCCATCGCCCGGCCCTCGGCCTCTTCCTGGAGCTTCTCGCGGAGCCAGTCGGTCATGTATTCCTCGTTGCGGGGGAAATACTCCAGATCGTTGGTGAAGCCGAAAGCGGTGGGGAAGGTGATACCGGGGTCCTCGTCGTAGTTGTAGTTGACGTTGAACTTCCCGGGCGGAGTTATGACGTACTCAAGGGAGAACCAGGTGCCCTTGCCCTCCTGGTACATTCCAGCCCTGAGGTTGTCGAGCATAACGCTGATCTCCGGAGGTGGAGATTTCCTCTGGGTCGTCCCGTCCTCGAACTCGACAATAATGATACTGGAAGCGTGCTCGATGACAGATTCCCTGGTATAGGTAATCTTCGCCCATCCCTTCGGTGCCCGGTCCAGTATTCGGACACCGACCTCCTGAAGGATATCCTGCTGCTCAGTTGGCCCTAGATGGCCTTTCTTGGCGTAAGGGCTGATCATGCCTCTCGTCCTCCCGTTTTTACTTTAGGTGGAATGTTATTGTATTCCTGCGGTTTCATGTCCACCCCATTCAGGCTCCACTCTACTACGATCTTGCTTGGTGGAGGCGGGAGCGGATTTCCGTGTTTGTCTTCCAACACGGGCAGTTCGGGATTGTAGATGTTCGTGATCTTGACCTCGACCTTCGGGCTGTCCGGATTCAGCGCAAGTGCGTCATTCCAGCTCCCGTCGTTGAACTTCGGGTTGTCGAAATTATGCCAATTGGCGCCATGGTTCATGATCCCGCGCCAGGACCGCTCGATGTTTCTGTAACTTCCCTCGATGCCGCCGCGCACATCTTCCGGAATGTCATCCAGGGCGGTCTCGGTCCTGTTCTGGTTCACGTCGTACCGCATGGGGACCTGGTTCAGGCGCTCACCGATCCCAAAGAACTCGGCGTATCCGATCAGATGGCCGCCGTCCCACTGGATGCCCTGGTACTCAGGGATCTCGCCCGGCTCCGGTGGACGGCCGTGATCCGCCTCGAACTGAGCCCTGTTCTGCTTGTTGAGTTCCTTGTAGTAATCCGATCCCTGGCTGTTGACCTTGGACTGTTCGTCGTCGTTGCGAACGTTCGGGTCCTTGTGCAGTGTCCCCTCGACGGAGACCGTACGACCGTACTCATCAGTCCTGTACGTGTAGCCGTCCACGTTGTAGGTCATGTCCGGCCGGGGGGCCAAGAACTCCGGGTGCTTGGAGTCCCAACCCTGGGAACCAGCACGGATCTCCTTGATGTTCCCCTCTCCGTCGGTGATGTACTCGGTACGCCGGTTGCCGTCCTCCTCGACGACCACGTACCTGCTGTCCTCCTCCAGCTTGATGTTCTGGACATCACCGCTGTCGTCCCTGTACTCCGCGAAGCGCAGGCCGTTCTCCGGGAGAAGCCTCTGGACTCTGGGGTCGTCCGTGCTGCCTCGGTGAAGCTCGGGCTGGTCCTTGATCGACGTGTTCTCCGAGCCGCCGTTCTGGTCACCCCCGCCACCGATGAGGTCGCCCCCGACGTTGGTCGGCCGTGTGTCGCCCGCCCCTTGCCCGCCGCCTCCGGTGCTGCCCGTACCGCCGCCGTCACCGGAGGGCGACTCGTCGGGGACGTCCGTGCCGCCACGGGGGTCACCGGTGCCGTCGAGCGGGTCGCCGCCGTCACCGTCGCTGTTCATGACGGGAGAGGTGCGGTCGCGCATCTGCGGGCCGTCGGTGTCGAAGCGGTCGCCGACGATGTCGTCGAACCCGTCGCCGAGGTCGCCGAGGGCGTCGGAGTCGATGGCGCTGCGGTCGCCGATGACCTGGTCGGTCCGGTCGCGGGGCGCGTCGGCCTCCGCGGTGAGGGTGTCGTCGCCGCCCACGCGGACCAGGGCGGGCTCGTTCTCCAGGCCGTCGTCGGGACGGTCGGGCCCGATGTCGTCGCCCTCCCACGGACCCTCTCCGCGGCCCCGGTCGGGCTGGGGCTTGCCGTCGTTCTCGGCGAACCCGTTCTGGTAGCGCCGGTCCAGCTCCACGTCGAGGGAGTTCATGTCCGGGTTGTTCATCATCTCCAGGAAGTCGGCGGTGTCCTGGAGGTTCTGCGTGGTGGGGTCGACGTTGCGGCGGTTGTTCGCGGGGGTGTCCTCGCCGCCGTCGTTCACGACCGGCCTGACGGAGGAGTCGGGCGTCTGCGGGGTGTTCCCGCCGCCGCTGTCGATCGCGTTCTGACTGGTCAGCCGCTCCAGGAGGGTCCGCATCCCGGAGAGCTGGGAGGGGCTGAACGATCCCCCCGTGAAGCGGCTCAGGTCGATGTTCAGGTCGGCCAGGGAGTTGCCGCCGAAGCGCGGGAGGTCGGGCAGCCTGATCTGGCTCATGTCGGGGACGTCCACGTCGGGCGTGCCCGGTCCGTCGCCGCCCATCTTGTTGAGCATCGCCGAACCGCGCCAGGCCATGAGCGGCACACCCACGACGGCGCCCACGCCGGTCGCGGTCAGGACGGCACCGCCGACGGTCGCGCCGATGTTGAGCAGGGCGGTGCCGATGACGTAGCCGGGGCGGTCGCCCCACTCCTCCCAGGGCACCACCGCGTGCGCGGCGTCCTTCCAGGCGTTGCCGACGGTGTCCCAGCCCGACCAGCCCCAGCTGTCGTTCTCGGAGTCGTACATGCCCGCCAGGGAGGCCAGGGACTGCAGGTTGCCCTCGTGGTACTCGAACAGCGCGTCGCCCCAGGACTTCTGGAACCAGCCCTCGGAGCTGTACATCCCGGTCATGCCGCCGAGGTCCTCGGCGATGCCCACGGCGTAGTCCTTCACCGCGGAGCCGGCGTCGACCCACCAGCCGTGGTCGGTCTCGACGGAACCGCCCCAGGCCATGTCGACGTCACCGAGGTAGCCGTCGTAGCCGTGCTCGTACACGCCCGGCGCGGGGGGCTTGCCGTCGCCGTCGCCCGCGACGAACCTGGTGCGTCCCTGGATGTCGGCGTTGAGGGCGTTGGCGCAGGCGATCTCGGCCGTCTCGTACTCCCTGCGCAGCGCGTCGGCCCGGTCGAGCAGCGCCTGGTGCTCCCCGACCTTGTCGCTCTCACGCCCCAGCAGGCCGTCGATGAACCCGTCGGCCTCGCGCCAGTCCTCGTCGCCCTCGATGGAGCTGAGGAAGGCGTAGGAGTCGGTCTTGAGCGTGGCCCACTTGCCCTGGATGTCCCGGACCGCGTCGGCGAAGTTCTCCAGCGCGGTGGCGGCCTTGCCGAAGGAGGTCTCCACCTTGTCGCCGTCCGCGGCGACCGGGTCGACCACCGCGTACAGGGTCTCGGCCTCGGGAGCGGAGTAGCAGGAGGTCAGCCCCGCCCAGTCGCTCTTGATGTCGCTGCCGAGCCCGGACACCGTGGACCCCTTGCGCCGCAGGGCCCTCGCGTGCATCTCCAGGGTGCCGGGACTGGCCGTGGGAACCGGAAAGTTCGCGGGGTTGATCAGACCACCGGTGGGTGTGCACATCTCGGTCACGGGGATGTCTCCATCTGAGAGCCGGAGGAGGATCGTGGTGGGGGTCTCCGGGGCCGGGGGACCGTACGGGAGGGAAGGGGAACGGCGGGGGACGGGAGGCGGGGGAGGAGCGCCCGCGCGGCGGTGCCTGACACGGCACCCGCACGGCGCCTACACGGGCACGTTGGGGCCGTACGTCGGGGGCTCGGGGACCACGCCCGCGTTCTCCTGTGCCTCGGCGGCCATGTCCAGGTTGCCGTTGACGTACTGCGTGGTCGCCTCGCTGGCTCCGCTGACGGCGCTCACCGTCAGCGAGGCCATGTCGCCCATGAGGTCGAAGTTGTGCTGGGCGAACTCGCCCAGGGCGACGCTGACGGGTGCGCTGTTGGCCTCCGTGCTGATCTCCGTGACCAGCTCCTCGACCGCCGTCATGGCGCCGACGAGCCCCTCGGAACCGCCCTCCTCGCCGATGTGCGCGGCGACGGCGGTCAGCACGCCGCCGACATCGCTGGGCTGGATGTTCCACTTGGACATGGGGACACTCTCCTCTCGGGGGTTCGGGGTAGGGGTCGGAGCCGGGGCCCGCGGGGCCGGGTCAGCGGGCGCCGGGCCGGGAGAAGGCCGCGGCGCGGAAGTTGGTGGGGGGCGGACCGGCCGGGGCGTCGTCGAGCTCGCGGCGCTGCGCGATCTGGACGTGCTCGTTCAGCCTTCCCAGGGACGCGTGCAGGGTGGCCAGGTCGTCCCGGACCCTGGCGCGCATCCGCCGGGAGGCCTGGGCGAGTTTCGGGTGCACGCCGCGGGGAAGCTCCTCCGCCTCGGCTGCCTCCTCCTCGCCGAGGACGGCCTGCTCGTCGCTCGGCTCCACCACGTCGAACTTCATGTACCCCCCTCGTCGTCATCGGCCGGGACCGTGCTTCATGGACATGGGACGTCCGATTCCCCGCCCCGGTTCGGGAATCGCTTCGCCGATCCCCATCTTCGCGCGCTCGGCCGCGCTTGCCCAGAGGGATGTCCGGAGACGGCCGCCGCGCGCGGGCACACCGGCGCACCGGGCACGCGCACACCCGGCATACCGGGTACGGAAGGAGCGGGGCGCACCCTTAGTCTTGTGCCATGACCCGCGCCAAGCTCGACAAGAAGCCCCAGGACGTCGCGGCGATGTTCGACGGCATCGCAGAGAACTACGACCTCGTCAACGACGTCATCTCACTGGGCCAGGACCGCCTGTGGAGGAAGGCCGCCGTCAACGCGGTCGACGCCTACAGCGGCGAACTGGTCCTGGACCTGGCGGCGGGGACCGGCACCTCCTCGGAGTCCTTCGTGAGGAAGGGCGCCCGCGTGGTGGCCTGCGACTTCTCCCTCGGCATGCTGCGCACCGGCGTGCGGCGGCGCGGCGGCGCCTCCAGGGGCGGCGTGACCTTCGTGGCGGGCGACGCCCTGCACCTGCCCTTCGCCGACGAGACCTTCGACGCGGTCACGATCTCCTTCGGCCTGCGCAACGTCAGCGACGTCGACCAGGCGCTGCGCGAGCTGCGGCGGGTCACCAGGGTCGGCGGCCGGCTGGTCATCTGCGAGTTCAGCCACATCCCCGTCGAGTCCGTGGACAAGCTCTACGCCACGTACCTGATGGGCGCCCTGCCCAGGATCGCGGGCGCCGTCTCCGGCCGGGCCGAGTCCTACGACTACCTGTCGGAGTCGATCATGGCCTGGCCCACCCAGCCCGTCCTGGCGCGGCACCTGCAGGACGCGGGCTGGTCGCGGGTGGCCTGGCGCAACCTGTCGGCGGGGATCGTCGCCCTGCACCGCGGCTTCCGGGAGAAGTAGCGGCCGCCGCACCGCCCACACCGTCCGCGCGTACCACGCGGCCCATAAGGAACCTGTAACCCGGGGAGCACTCAGCCTCCCCGGGTTCTTTTGTGTTGCCTGTGAGGCGCCCGGGGTGCCGAAAACCGAGCTGAGCTGGGTCTTTGGCGGGAGTGGCGTCTTTAGGGGGCTTGTGAAGCCGTCTGTAGAGCTATGTCCTGTTTGGGGGGAGGCCGTCTGTATACCCCCCTGGGACTCGCCTCGGGGTCCGGGAGGGTCTAGACTTCGGAAAAGAGGCTTGTGAAGTGCTTCACAAGTCCACGAGGTTTTGGACACAGCACTCTATGTCGGACATAACGGGCGCCCCGGAGCGCCCATAACTCCCCCCGTGCGCGGGCCCGACCCGCAAGCAGGCCCGCCACGGTGCACCCGCGCGAGCAGTCGAGGACCCATCCGTGAGCGAGACAGCCACCTCCTCTCCCAGAGACCGGAAACGGATCGAATACGACGCCGACGTCATCGTCGTCGGCGCCGGTCCGTCCGGCTCCACCACCGCCTACTACCTCGCCCAGGCCGGACTGGACGTCCTGCTCCTGGAGAAGACCTCCTTCCCACGGGAGAAGGTCTGCGGGGACGGATTGACGCCGCGGGCGGTGAAACAGCTCACAGCCATGGGGATCACCTTCGAGGACGAGGGGTGGATCAGGAACCACGGCCTGCGCATCGTCGGTGCCGGTGCCCGCCTCGAACTCCCCTGGCCCGACCTGGCCTCCTATCCCGGCTTCGGCCTCGTGCGCACCCGCTACGACTTCGACCAGATCCTGGTCGACCGGGCGGTCTCCGCGGGGGCCAAGCTCCTGGAGCGCACCACCGTGACCGGCCCCCTCATGGACGAGCGCAGCAACCGCATCGCCGGGGTCCAGGCGAGGAACTCCGACCGCGAGCCCGTCGCCTTCCGTGCGCCCCTGGTCGTGGCCGCCGACGGCAACTCCTCCCGGCTGTCCGTGGCCATGGGCGTCCGCAAGCGCGACGACCGCCCCATGGGCGTGGCCGTGCGCACCTACTTCGAGAGCCCCCGCCACCAGGACGACTACCTGGAGTCCTGGCTGGAGCTGTGGGACCGCAGCGGTGACAAGGACGTCCTCCTGCCCGGCTACGGCTGGGTCTTCGGCGTCGGCGACGGCACCAGCAACGTCGGGCTCGGCATCCTCAACTCCACCGCCTCCTTCAAGGACGTGGACTACCGCAAGCTCCTGCGCCGCTGGACCGACTCCATGCCGGAGGAGTGGGGCTTCACCGAGGACAACCAGCGGGGCTCCATCCGCGGCGCGGCCCTGCCCATGGGCTTCAACCGGGTGCCGCACTACTCCCGCGGCCTCATGCTCGTCGGCGACGCGGGCGGCATGGTCAACCCCTTCAACGGCGAGGGCATCGCCTACGCCATGGAGGCCGGCAACATCGCCGCCGACGTGATCGTGCAGGCGCACGGCAGGCCCACCCAGCAGACCCGCGAGCGGGCCCTGCTGCGCTACCCCGACGTGCTCGCCGACACCTACGGCGGCTACTACACGCTCGGCCGCTACTTCGTGAAGGTCCTCGGCCAGCCCGAGTTCATGAAGTACGCGACCAGGTACGGCCTGCGCCAGCGCACCCTCATGAAGTTCGCGCTGAAGATGCTGGCCAACCTCACCGAGCCCACGCAGGGCGACGCCATGGACCGGGTCATCAACGGCCTGTCCCGCATCGCCCCCGCGGCCTAGGCGGCCGGCCGGGGCGGAGCCCCACGAGGACACAGCCGGGCGGCCCGCGCCCGGAGCAACGGACAAGACATACGGGACGAGCCAGAGAAGAGCCCGCACAAGTGAAAGCAATCACAAGCGCTCCGGGCACGCCGCGCGGGCGTGCCGACCAGCCAGGAGGAGGGTGACCGTGGAGCTGTACGCACCGATATTCGTGCTCGGCGGGATCGGCGCCGCGTTCGTCGTGGTGTCGATGGTCGCCGGGGCGCTCCTGGGACCCAAGCGCTACAACCGCGCCAAGATGCAGGCCTACGAGTGCGGCATCGAACCCACGCCCCAGCCCGCGGGCGGCGGGCGCTTCACCGTCAAGTACTACATGACGGCGATGATGTTCATCATCTTCGACATCGAGATCATCTTCCTCATCCCCTGGGCCGTGCACTTCGAGGCCCTGGGCTGGTTCGGCCTGGTCGCGATCGTCCTCTTCCTGGTGAACGTCTCCATCGCCTACGCCTACGAGTGGCGTCGCGGAGGCCTCGAATGGGACTGACCGGTGTTTTCTCCGGGCCCTCGCTTCGCTTTGGCCCACCCGTCGCCCGCCGACGCCCGAACAGGGCACCGACCCCGCAGCCCAGCCCGGAGGAGGTCCTCAGCTGATGGGACTCGAAGAGAAACTGCCCAACGGCATCGTGCTCACGACCGTCGAGCAGGTCGTGGGACTGGCCCGCAAGAGCTCCATGTGGCCCGCCACGTTCGGTCTGGCCTGCTGCGCCATCGAGATGATGTCCGTCGGCGGCCCGCACTACGACCTGGCCCGGTTCGGCATGGAGAAGTTCGGCGCCACCCCGCGCCAGGCCGACCTGATGATCGTCGCCGGACGCGTCAGCCAGAAGATGGCCCCCGTCCTGCGCCAGATCTACGACCAGATGCCCGAACCCAAGTGGGTCATCGCCATGGGCGTGTGCGCCTCCAGCGGCGGCATGTTCAACAACTACGCGATCATCCAGGGCGTGGACCACATCGTTCCGGTCGACATGTACCTGCCCGGCTGCCCGCCGCGGCCGGAGATGCTCCTGGACGCCGTGCTCAAGCTGCACGACAAGGTGCAGAACACCAAGCTCGGCGCCCACCGGGAGCAGGAGATCACCGAGAACGAGGAGCGCATGCTCCGCCGTTCGCTGCCGCTGGTGAGCAAGGACTGACATGAGCACCGACAACGAACGCGAACGCGACGAGGAAGCCGCCAACCTCCCCGAGAAGCAGGGACGCGAGCGGCTGAACGCTCCGGTCCGGCGCACCGGGATGTTCGGCGCCACCACCACCGGGGACACCTCCGGGTACGGCGGGCTGCGGGTCCGGGGGAGCGCTCCCGCGCGGAGCCGGCGCCCCTTCACCGACCCCGACGACCCGCGCACCGCGGACTTCGACCGGGTCGCCGACGCCCTGGAGGCCGCCCTGGGCGAGGGCGAGGAGGGTTCCGCGCCGAAGGCGTCCGTCGAGAGGGTCGAGGTCGCCCTCGGCGAGCTCACCTTCCACGTGCGCCGCGAGGCGCTCCTGGAGGTGGCGCGCGTGCTGCGCGACGACCCGTCGCTGCGCTACGAGCTGTGCACCGGGGTGGCGGGCGTGCACTTCCCCGACGACACCGGCCGGGAGCTGCACGCGGTCTACCACTTCCGCTCCCTCACCCACAACAGCGAGATCCGCGTCGCCACCACCTGCCCCGACGCCGACCCGCACGTGCCCTCGATCGTGTCGGTCTACCCGACCAACGACTGGCACGAGCGCGAGGCCTGGGACTTCTTCGGGATCGTCTTCGACGGGCACCCCGCGCTGACCCGCATCCAGATGCCCGACGACTGGCACGGCCACCCCCAGCGCAAGGACTACCCGCTGGGCGGCATCCCGGTCGAGTACCGGGGCGCCACCGTGCCCCCGCCGGACGAGCGGAGGTCCTACAAGTGAGGCGCCAGATCCCCACCCCAACGCACTCCGTCACGAAGGGAGGCAAGGCATGACCGTCACCGAGGACTACATCGACGCCTCCGGCGGGGACTGGGACGACGTCATCGAGAAGGCGCAGGCCACCAGCGCCGAGCGCCTCGTCGTCAACATGGGGCCCCAGCACCCGTCCACGCACGGCGTGCTCCGGCTGATCCTCACCCTGGACGGCGAGACCTGCACCGAGGCGCGCGTCGGTATCGGCTACCTGCACACCGGTATCGAGAAGAACCTGGAGTACCGCACCTGGACCCAGGGCACCACGTTCGTCACCCGCATGGACTACCTGACGCCGCTGTTCAACGAGACGGCGTACTGCCTGGCGGTCGAGAAGCTGCTCGGCATCACCGACCGCGTCCCCGAACGGGCCAGCGTCATCCGCGTGATGATGATGGAGCTCAACCGGATGGCCTCGCACTTCGTGGCGATGGCCACCTTCGGCATGGAGCTGGGCGCGACCACGGTCATGACCAACGGCTTCCGTGAGCGCGAGATGATCCTGGACATCTTCGAGCTGGTCACCGGCCTGAGGATGAACCACGCCTACATCCGCCCCGGCGGAGTGTCGCAGGACCTGCCGCCCGGCACGGTCGGAAAGATCCGAGAGCTGCTCAAGGAGATGCCCAAGCGCATCCGCGTCATGCGCAAGCTCCTGGACGAGAACCCCGTCTACCTCGCCCGCACCAGGGACGTTGCCCACCTCGGCCTGCCCGGCTGCATGGCGCTCGGCATCACCGGGCCGCTGCTGCGCGCCTCCGGCCTGTCCTGGGACCTGCGCAAGGCCAAGCCCTACTGCGGATACGAGGACTACGAGTTCGACGTCCCCGTCTCCGACGGCGGCGACGTCTACGCCCGCTACCGGGTGCGCATGGCCGAGATGGAGGAGAGCCTCAAGATCGTCGAGCAGTGCCTGGACAAGCTCCGGCCCGGCCCGGTGATGATCAAGGACGCCAAGATCGGCTGGCCCGCCAAGCTGGCACTGGGTCCCGACGGCCTGGGCAACTCGCCCGACCACATCGCGCACATCATGAGCGGCTCCATGGAGGCGCTCATCCACCACTTCAAGCTGGTCACCGAGGGCTTCCGGGTCCCCGCGGGCCAGGCCTACGCGGCCGTGGAGAGCGCCAAGGGCGAGCTCGGCTGCTACGCGGTCAGCGACGGGGGCACCCGTCCGCACCGCGTGCACTTCCGCGACCCCTCGTTCACCCACCTGCAGGCCGTCGCGGCCATGTGCGAGGGCGGCACGGTGGCGGACGTCATCGCGGCCGTGGCCAGTATCGACCCGGTGATGGGAGGCGTGGACCGGTGAACGAGCACGAGAACACCGAGGCCACCGAGGCGGCCGAGCCGCGCGAGGCGTTTGCGGCCGAGGTCACGGCCCGGCTGGAACCGGACGCCAAGGAGATCATCGGCCGCTATCCCCGGCCGCGGTCCGCGCTGCTGCCGCTGCTGCACCTGGTGCAGGCCGAGGAGGGGCACGTCAGCAAGGCCGGCATGCGCTTTTGCGCCGACCAGCTCGACCTCACCCTCGCCGAGGTCAACGCGGTCGCCACGTTCTACACCATGTACCGCCGCCGTCCGGGCGGCGACTACCAGGTGGGCGTGTGCACCAACACCCTGTGCGCGGTGATGGGCGGCGACGAGATCTTCCAGAGCCTCAAGGACCACCTGGAGGTGGGCAACAGCGAGACCACCGGGGACGGGAAGGTCACGCTGGAGCACGTCGAGTGCAACGCGGCCTGCGACTTCGCGCCCGTCGTGATGGTCAACTGGGAGTTCTTCGACAACCAGACCCCCGAGACCGCCAGGAAGCTGGTGGACGACCTGAGCCTGGGCAACGACGTCGCGCCCACGCGCGGCCCCGCCGGCCTGTGCACCTGGAAGCAGGCCTCGCGGGTGCTGGCCGGGTTCGACGACGGCCGCGCGGGCGAGGGCGTCCAGGCCGCCGCGCCCTCCCTGGCCGGGCTCAGGCTGGCCAGGGAGCGCGGATGGTCGGCTCCCGACCCGAACAACCTCCCTCCCAAGCCTTCCGACCAGGGTGAGGAGGACGCCACATGACCACCCTGACCCCGATCCTCTCGGAGAACTGGGACCGCCCGGACTCCTTCACCCTGGAGGGCTACCAGGCCACCGGCGGCTACGGCGCCCTGCGCACGGCCCTGGGCATGGAGCCCGACGCCATCGTGGACCTGGTCAAGAAGTCCGGCCTGCGCGGCCGGGGCGGCGCCGGGTTCCCCACGGGGATGAAGTGGGGCTTCCTGCCCGCGGACAACCCCAACCCGCGCTACCTCGTCGTCAACGCCGACGAGTCCGAGCCGGGCACCTGCAAGGACATCCCGCTCATGCTCGCCAACCCGCACGTGCTGGTGGAGGGCGTGGCGATCGCGGCGTACGCGATCAGGTCCAGCCAGGCCTTCATCTACGTGCGCGGCGAGGTCCTCCACGTCATCCGCCGCCTGCGCCAGGCCGTCGCCGACGCCTACGAGGCGGGGCTGCTGGGCAAGGACGTCCTCGGCAGCGGCTTCGACCTCGACGTCGTCGTCCACGCCGGGGCGGGCGCCTACATCTGCGGTGAGGAGACCGCCCTGCTGGACTCCCTGGAGGGCTACCGGGGCCAGCCCCGGCTCAAGCCGCCCTTCCCCGCCGTGGCCGGGCTCTACGCCTCGCCCACCGTGGTGAACAACGTCGAGTCCATCGCCAGCGTGCCGAGCATCGTCGCCAACGGCACCGAGTGGTTCACGTCCATGGGCACCGAGAAGTCCGCCGGGTTCGGCTTCTTCTCCCTGTCCGGGCACGTCGCCAACCCGGGACAGTACGAGGCGCCGCTCGGCATCACCCTGCGCGAACTGCTCGACATGGCGGGCGGAATCCGCCCCGGGCACCAGCTCAAGTTCTGGACCCCCGGCGGCTCCTCCACGCCGATCTTCACCGAGGAGCACCTGGACACCCCGCTCGACTTCGAGTCGGTGGGCGCCGCCGGGTCCATGCTCGGCACCCGCGCGCTCCAGATCTTCGACGAGACCACCTGCGTGGTACGCGCCGTCGGCCGCTGGATCGCCTTCTACGCCCATGAGTCCTGCGGCAAGTGCACGCCCTGCCGCGAGGGCAACTTCTGGATGGTCCAGGTCCTGGACCGGCTGGAGAGGGGCGAGGGCACCGAGGCCGACCTCGACAAGCTCCTGGACATCTGCGACAACCTGCTCGGCCGTGCCTTCTGCGCCCTCGGCGACGGCGCGACCAGCCCGGTCATGTCCTCGATCAAGTACTTCCGCCAGGAGTACATCGACCACGTCGAGAGGGGCGCGTGCCCCTTCGACCACACCAAGGCCACCCTGTGGGGCGACCAGCCGACCTCGACGGGAGGACACCAGTGACAGTCACCTCCAACTCCTCCGGTGGATCGGCGCCGGCGCCGCCCCCGGAGGACCTCGTCACCGTCACCATCGACGGTTTCCAGATCCAGGTGCCGAAGGGGACCCTGCTGATCCGGGCCGCCGAACTCCTCGGCATCCAGATCCCCAGGTTCTGCGACCACCCGCTCCTGGACCCGGTCGGGGCCTGCCGCCAGTGCCTGGTCGAGATCCCCGACATGGGCAACGGGCGCGGCATGCCCAAGCCGCAGGCCTCCTGCACCATCACCGTGATGGAGGGGATGGTGGTCAAGACCCACCTGACCTCCCCGGTGGCGGAGAAGGCCCAGCGCGGGATCATGGAGTTCCTGCTCATCAACCACCCGCTGGACTGCCCGGTCTGCGACAAGGGCGGCGAGTGCCCCCTGCAGAACCAGGCCATGTCCACCGGGCAGGGCGAGACCCGCTTCGTCGACGTCAAGCGGACCTTCCCCAAACCGATCGCGCTGTCCTCGCAGGTGCTGCTGGACCGGGAGCGCTGCGTCCAGTGCGCCCGCTGCACCCGCTTCGCGGCCCAGATCGCGGGCGACCCGCTCATCGAACTGATGGACCGAGGCGCCCAGGAGCAGGTCGGCATCGCCGAGGGCGAGCCCTTCCAGTCCTACTTCTCCGGCAACACCGTGCAGATCTGCCCGGTCGGCGCGCTCACCGGCTCCGCCTACCGGTTCCGGTCGCGCCCCTTCGACCTGGTGTCCACGCCCAGCGTGTGCGAGCACTGCGCCGACGGGTGCGCCCAGCGCACCGACCACCGGCGCGGCAAGGTCATGCGCCGCCTGGCCGGGGACGACCCCCAGGTCAACGAGGAGTGGAACTGCGACAAGGGGCGGTGGGCGTTCAGCTACGCCACCCAGTCCGACCGCCTGTCCCGTCCGCTGGTGCGCGACGAGGAGTCCCGGGCCCTGGAGTTCGCCTCCTGGCCCGAGGCCGTCAGCATGGCCGCCCAGGGCCTGTCCGCCGCGCGCGGCCGGGTCGGCGTCCTGGTCGGCGGGCGCCTGACCTACGAGGACGCCTACGCCTACGCCAAGTTCGCCCGCGTGGCCCTGCGCACCAACGACGTGGACGCCCGTGCCCGCGCGCACTCCGAGGAGGAGGCCGCCTTCCTGGCCGCCCACGTCGCCGGGACACCGGTCGGCGTGGACTTCACCGCGCTGGAGAAGGCGCCCTCGGTGCTCCTGGCCGGATTCGAGCCCGAGGACGAGTCGCCCCTGGTCTTCCTGCGGCTGCGCAAGGGCGTGCGCAAGCGCGGGCTCAAGGTCTACTCGGTCGCCTCGCACGCCAGCCTGGGCCTGACCAAGACCAAGGGCACGCTGGTCAGGACGGTCCCCGGTGACGAGGGCCGCGTCCTCAACGCCCTGGACACGGACGACCCGGAGGTCGTGTCGGCCCTGAACGAGGAGGGCTCGGTCATCATGGTGGGCGAGCGCCTGGCCGCCGTGCCCGGCGCCCTGACCGCCGCCGCGGCCCTGGCCGCGCGGACCGGCGCCCGCCTGGTGTGGGTGCCGCGCCGCGCGGGCGAGCGCGGGGCCGTCGACGCCGGGGCGCTGCCGGGCCTGCTGCCCGGGGGCCGTCCGGTCACCGACCCCTCCGCCCGCGCGGAGGTCGCCCGTGCCTGGAACGTGGGCTCCCTGCCCGAGGCCCCCGGACGCGACACCGCCGCCATCATCGAGGCCGCCGCGTCCGGACAGCTCGACGCCCTGCTCGTCGCCGGGGTCGAACTGGACGACCTGCCCGACCCCGACGCCGCGCGTGAGGCCCTGGCCCGGGTGCCGTTCGTCGTCAGCCTCGAACTGCGCGCCAGCGACGTCACCGACCGCGCCGACGTGGTGCTGCCGGTGGCCTCCGTGGCGGAGAAGTCCGGCACCTTCGTCAACTGGGAGGGCCGCCACCGGCCCTTCGGCGACGCGCTCAGGGTGCCCGGCGCACTGTCCGACCTGCGGGTGCTCTCCGCGATCGCCGACCAGATGGACGTGCACCTGGGACTGCCGGACGCCGCGTCCGCCTACGGCGAGCTGATGGAACTGGGCCTGTGGGCCGGCCAGCGCACCGCCGCGCCCCGGACACGCCCCGTGGAGGCCTCCGGGCCCGAACCCGGCCAGGCGGTCCTCTCCACCTGGCGCCAGCTGCTCGGCACCGGCCGCATGGAGGACGGCGAGCCCTACCTCGCCGGAACCGCCCGCAAGGCCCGCGCCTACCTGTCCAAGGCCACGGCCGACGAGGTCGGCGTCACCGACGGCGGCACGCTCCACGTCACCGGCGCACGCGGGTCGGTGTCCGTGCCCGTGGTCGTCACCGACATCGCCGACAGGGTCGTCTGGCTCCCGGCCAACGCCGACGGCTGCGACGTACCCCGCGACCTGGGCGGCGGCGCGGGCCAGACCGTCCTGCTGGCCGCGTCCACCACCACATCCGGGAGGCAGCAGTGACCCCCGCCGCTCTCGATCCGCGCGTGGCCCACCTGGCCTCCGAGGAGACACTGAGCGCCTTCGGCGGCGATCCCTGGTGGATCACCACCATCAAGGCGCTGGGGATCTTCGTCTTCCTCATGGTCTGCGTGCTGATGATGATCATGGCCGACCGCAAGGTCATGGGCCGGATGCAGCAGCGCCACGGGCCGAACCGGATGGGCCCCTTCGGCCTGCTCCAGTCCCTGTTCGACGGCATCAAGCTCTCCCTCAAGGAGGACCTGATCCCGCGCGGGGTGGACCGGTTCGTCTACATCGCCGCACCGATGATCGCGGCCGTGCCCGCTTTCATCGCGTTCTCGGTCATCCCGATCGGGCCCGAGGTGAGCATGTTCGGGGTCATCACCCCGCTCCAGCTCACCGACCTGCCCGTCGCGGCCCTGGTGGTCCTGGCCACCGCCGCGCTGGGGGTCTACGGGTTCGTGCTCGGCGGCTGGGCCTCCCAGTCGCCCTACGCCCTGCTCGGCGGCCTGCGCGCCTCCGCGCAGGTGATCAGCTACGAGATCGCGATGGGCCTGTCCTTCGTCGCGGTCTTCATCATGTCGGGCACCCTCACCACGTCGGGGATCGTCGAGGCCCAGCGCGGACTGTGGTTCGCCGTGCTGCTCCTGCCGTCCTTCCTCGTCTACCTGGTGACGATGGTCGGCGAGACCAACCGGCTGCCCTTCGACCTGGCCGAGGGCGAGGGCGAGATCGTCGGCGGCTTCATGACCGAGTACGGGTCCATGAAGTTCACGATGTTCTTCCTCGCCGAGTACGTGAACATGTGCACGGTCGCGGCCGTGTCCGTCACGCTCTTCCTCGGCGGCTGGCTCGCCCCGCCCGGGATCACCGCGTTCCTCCCCGGGGCCAACGAGGGATGGTGGCCCGCCCTGTGGTGGCTGCTCAAGTTCGTCGGCGTGATGTTCCTGTTCATCTGGGCGCGCGGCAGCCTGCCCCGGGTGCGCTACGACCAGCTGATGAAGCTCGGCTGGAAGGTGCTCATCCCGATCCAGCTGGTGTGGATCACCGCCGTCGCCGTCGTGCGGATGCTCGTCCTGGAGGACGCTTCGCCGGTGGTCGTCGGCCTCGTGGTCGCCGCGTTCACCGCCGCCACGGTGGCCGCCTTCGCCGCCTGGCTGCGCCACGCGCGCCGCGAGCGCGCGGAGGAGGCGATCCAGCGGGCCGAGAGCGCCCGCCGCGCGCGCGAGGATCCCGCCTTCGGCGGGTTCCCGGTGCCACCGAGCACCGCCCCGCACTACGGCAGCAGCGTGCTCGCCGAACCGCCGCGGACGGCTCCGGCCGCCGCTGCCGACCGCAACAAGAAGGGTGAGGAGGTTACCGGTGCTTGAGTGGCTCAACCCCGTCAAGGGTTTCGGTGTCACCTTCCACGCGATGTTCACGAAGGTGCCGACCGTCGAGTACCCGGAGGTCAAGCGCCCCACGGCGCCGCGCTTCCACGGACGGCACCAGCTGAACAGGTGGGCCGACGGCCTGGAGAAGTGCATCGGGTGCGAGTTGTGCGCCTGGGCCTGTCCGGCCGACGCCATCTACGTGGAGGCCGGTGACAACACCGACGACGACAGGTACTCGCCCGGTGAACGCTACGGCCGGGTGTACCAGATCAACTACCTGCGCTGCATCCTGTGCGGGCTGTGCGTGGAGGCCTGCCCCACGCGCGCCCTCACGATGACCAACGAGTACGAGCTGGCCGACGACAGCAGGCAGAGCCTGATCTGGACCAAGGAGCAGCTGCTCGCCCCGCTCAAGGAGGGGATGGAGCCGCCGCCGCACCCGATGCGCCTGGGCGACAGCGACCAGGACTACTACGCCACCGGGCGCGGCCAGCACGGCTCGCAGGACGGGCAGCAGCCGCCGGAGAGCACGGAGGCGGTCCGTTGAACCCGCTCACCAGTGTTTCCCCGGGCGCGCCGCTCGACGGGTCCCTGCACCTGGCCGCCCCGATCGGCGGCGGTGAGGCGGCCACGTTCTGGATCCTGGGATCGGTGGTCCTCCTCGGCGCCCTGGGCGTGGTCTTCTCGCGCAAGCCCGTGCACTCGGCCATGTCCATGGCGCTGACCATGGTCGGCCTGGCCGTCTTCTACGGCATCAACGCCGCGCCGTTCCTGATGGTCGTGCAGATCGTGGTCTACACCGGCGCCGTCCTCATGCTGTTCCTGTTCGTGCTGATGCTCGTCGGCGTCAGCACGGCCGACTCCCTGGTGGAGACGATCAGCGGGCAGCGGATCATGACGGCCGTCGTGGCCCTGTGCTTCGTCGGCGCCCTGGCCACCGGCATCACCCGCATCGCCGTGGGCGATCCGGTGGGCCTGACCGAGGGCGCCGCGGCGGCGGGCGGCACCATCCCGTGGATCGCGGGCGAGCTGCTCCTGCGCTACGTGGTCGCCTTCGAGGCCACCGGCGCGCTGCTCATCACCGCCGTCCTGGGCGCCATGGTGCTGGCGCACACCGCCCGCACCAAGAAGCGCCGCACGCAGCGGGAGATCGCCGAGGAGCGTATCCGCGGCGACCACCCGACCCCGCTGCCCGGACCCGGCACCTACGCCCGGCACAACGCGATCGACATGCCCGCGCTGCTGCCGGACGGCACGGTCGCCAAGCTGTCCCTCAACCCGGTGCTCACCGCGCGCGACCCCGAGTACCAGTCGCGGGTGCCCTCCGACGTGCGGGCCGAGCAGGCGCCGCTGTTCGGCGGGGCGTCCGACTCCGCCGAGGCCAAGGTCGTCGGGCCGGCGGCGGGCGACCGTGCCCGGCCCAGCGCGGAGGACCCCGGGGACTCCGGGAAGCCGGGTGGTGCGGACGGCACACCGGGCGCGAACGGCGGTGGCACGGGCGGCCCCGGTGGCAAGGGCGGCCCGGACACCCCCGGCGCCTCCGGAGGCCGGGACGGGACGGCGGAGACGGACGAGACGGACGGCTCCGACAGCAACGGCAACGGGCAGGAGGTCGAGTCCTCGTGGACCCGATGAACTACATCGTCCTCGCGGCGCTGCTGTTCACCATCGGCGCCGTCGGCGTGCTTCTCCGGCGCAACGCGATCATCGTCTTCATGTGCGTGGAGCTCATGCTCAACGCCTGCAACCTGGCGTTCGTCGCGTTCGCCCGGATGCACGGGGACATCGAGGGGCAGGTCATCGCCTTCTTCGTGATGGTCGTCGCCGCCGCCGAGGTGGTCGTGGGCCTCGCGATCATCATGCAGATCTTCCGAACCCGCAGGTCCGCGTCGCTCGATGACGCGAACCTGCTCAAGTACTAGAAGGCGACGTGGCTGTGACATCTCACGCGTACCTCGCCGCCGACCCCGCGGTGGCGACCGCGGCCGACAGCGCGGTGCTGTCGGGCGCGTGGCTGCTCATCGCCCTGCCACTCGCGGGCGCGGCGATCCTGCTGCTCGGCGGCAGGCACACCGACAAGTGGGGGCACTGGCTGGCCACGGCCCTGCCGGTCGCCTCCTTCGCCTGGGCCCTCCTCGTCCTGTTCGACCTGCTCGGCAGGGCCCCCGACGCGCGCGGCGTCTCCGTCCCCGTCTACCAGTGGTTCTCCGTCGGCGGCTTCGAGGCCGGGGTGGACCTGCTGGTGGACCCGCTCTCGATCAGCTTCGTCCTGCTGATCACCTTCGTGGGCTCGCTGATCCACGTCTACTCGGTCGGCTACATGGCCGAGGACCCCGGCAGGCGGCGCTTCTTCGCCTACCTGAACCTGTTCGTGGCGGCCATGCTCGTGCTGGTGCTCGCGGACAACTTCGTGCTGCTCTTCCTCGGCTGGGAGGGTGTGGGCCTGGCGTCCTACCTGCTCATCGGGTTCTGGCAGTACAAGCCCTCCGCGGCCGTGGCGGCCAAGAAGGCGTTCCTCATCAACCGTGTCGGCGACATGGGCCTGCTCATCGCGATCATGATCATGTTCTCGGCACTGGGCGCGGTCAGCTTCAGCGACGTGTTCGCCGCCGTCCCCGGCGCGAGTGACGGCGTGCTGCTGGCGATCGGGCTGCTGCTGCTCCTGGGCGCCTGCGGCAAGTCCGCGCAGCTGCCGCTGCAGGCGTGGCTGCTCGACGCCATGGAGGGCCCGACCCCGGTGTCCGCGCTCATCCACGCGGCCACCATGGTCACCGCCGGCGTGTACCTCATCGTGCGCGCCGGACCCGTCTTCGAGGGCGCCCCGGTGGCCCAGACCGCGGTCACCGTCGTGGGCGCCGCCACCATGCTGGCGGGCGGGATCATCGCCTCGGCCAAGGACGACATCAAGAAGTCCCTGGCCGGGTCCACGATGAGCCAGATCGGCATGATGGTGCTGGCCGCAGGGCTGGGCCCGGTCGGCTACGTGGCCGCCATCGCCCACCTGGTCACCCACGGCTTCTTCAAGGCCGGGCTGTTCCTCGGCGCCGGATCGGTCATGCACGCCATGAACGACGGCGTGAACATGCGCAGGTACGGCGGGCTGGCCCGGGTCATGCCGGTCACCTTCGCCACCTTCGGCCTCGGCTACCTGGCCATCATCGGCTTCCCGCTGCTGTCGGGCTGGTGGACCAAGGAGAGCATCATCTCCGCGGCCTTCGGCGTGGGCGGCACCGAGGGCATGGTGCTCGGGACGGCCGTCATCGCCGGCGCGGGGCTCACCGCCTTCTACATGTCGCGGATGGTCTTCATGACCTTCCTCGGAGGGAAGCGGTGGGACGAGGGCGTGCACCCGCACGAGTCGCCGGTCAGCATGACCGCCCCCATGGTGGTGCTGGCGATCGGCTCGGTCGCGCTCGGCGCCTTCCTGACGCTCGGCGACCGGTTCGCGGGCTTCCTCGCCCCGGCCACCGGCGCCCACCCGCACCACTTCGACGTGGCGCACGCGTTCACCTCGCCCTACGGCCTGGCCGCCCTGGGCGTCATGGTGGTCGGAGTGGCGGCGGCCTGGGCGGTGTACCTGCGCAAGCCGGTGGCCACCACCGCCCCCAAGGGCAACCTGGTCACCGTCGCCGCCAGCCGCGAGCTGTACGGCAACGAGATCAACGAGGGCCTGCTCATGCGGCCCGGCCAGGCGCTCACCGGTGCGCTGCTCCTCATCGAGGACAAGGTCATCGACGGGGCGGTCAACGGACTCGGCGCGGGCGTGCTCGACTCCTCGAAGGGGTTGGGCCGGGCCCAGACCGGGTTCGCCCGCACGTACGCGCTCACCATGCTCTTCGGCGCCGTCGTCGTCGCCGCGACGCTGGCTGTGAGGTTGTGACAATGATCCCCTGGCTCACTATCGCGATCGCGCTCCCCGCGGTCGGCGCGGCCCTGGTTTGGGCACTACCGCGCACGGCGGCGAAGGCCTCCCCGGCCCGAGCCGCCCGTACGGCCGAGGCCGGAGGGGCCGCCGAGGCCCCGGCGGGCGGTGGCGGCGTGGCCACCGCCGTCCGCCCCGCCACCACGGCCGCGGGCGGAGGATCGGCCGAGACCGCCAAGCGGATCACGCTGGGCTTCTCGATCGCCACCCTGCTCGTGGTCGCGGCCATGGCGCTGCGGTTCGACACCTCCCGGGCCGCGAGCCTGCAGTTCGAGGAGGTCCACCCCTGGATCCAGCGCTTCGGCGTCCACTACGCCGTGGGCGTGGACGGCATCGCCCTGGTGCTGATCCTGATGTCGGCCGTCCTGGTGCCGCTGGTCGTCCTGGCCGCCTGGAACGAGCACGACGACCGCTTCGACGGCGGGCGCGGGTACTTCGCGCTCATCCTGGTCCTGGAAGCGATGATGATCGGCGTCTTCGCCGCCACCGACGTCTTCCTGTTCTACGTGTTCTTCGAGGCCATGCTCATCCCGGTCTACTTCATGATCGGGCGCTACGGGCGCGGCGACGGGCGGTCCGCGGCCGCGGTCAAGTTCCTGCTGTACAGCCTGGCCGGCGGCCTGGTCATGCTGGTCTCGGTGATCGGCGTGTACGTCATCGGCGGCAGCTTCCTGTGGACCGACCTGGTCGGTGAGGGCAGCGCCCTCGCCGCGGTGGACCCGGCCACGGCGCGCTGGCTGTTCCTCGGCTTCTTCATCGCCTTCGCGATCAAGGCGCCGATGTGGCCCGTGCACACCTGGCTGCCCTCGGCGGCGGGCGCCTCGCGCCCGGGCACCGCCGTGCTGCTCGTGGGCGTGCTCGACAAGGTCGGCACCTACGGCATGATGCGCTACTGCCTGGAGCTGTTCCCGGCGGCGGTGTCGTGGTTCGTGTGGCCTGTGGTGGGACTGAGCCTGGTGAGCATCATCTACGGAGCGATCCTCGCCATCGGGCAGAACGACATGATGCGCCTGGTGGCGTACACCTCGGTGTCCCACTTCGGCTTCATCACCCTGGGCATCTTCGCCCTGACCGCGCAGGGGCAGGCCGGAGCCGCCCTGTACATGGTCAACCACGGGTTCGCGACCGGGGCGCTGTTCCTGATCGTGGGCTTCCTCGTCGCCCGGCGCGGCTCCTCGCTCATCAGCGACTACGGCGGTGTGCAAAGGGTCGCGCCCAAGCTCGCCGGGGTGTTCCTCGTGACGGGTCTGGCCGGCCTGGCGCTGCCGGGCCTGGCGCCGTTCGTCAGCGAGTTCCTGGTGTTCGTCGGGGTCTACGCCTTCCACCCGGCTCCGGCGGTCGTCGCCGCGGTGGGCGTGGTGCTGGCCGCGCTCTACATCCTGTGGATGTACCAGCGCACCATGAACGGACCCACCAAGGAGGGGCTGACCGGTCTGCGCGACCTGTCCGCGCGGGAGACGTGGGCCGTCGCCCCGCTGCTCGCGCTCATCCTCGTACTCGGCCTGTACCCGCAGCCGGTGCTGGACGTGATCAACCCCGCGGTCGAACGCACCGTCGGTATCGGCTCCGGGACGGCGGACGCGGCCGCGGACGGCGGCAGTGAGGGCGCCTCGGGCACCCAGGAAGAGGAAGGAGACGCGGAGTGATCCCCCACATGGACCTTCCCGTCATCACCGAGACGCCGCCGAACATCGACTGGTGGCTGCTCGCGCCGCTGGCCACGGTGTTCGCCGCCGGTGTTCTCGGCGTGCTGTTCGAGGCGTTCGTTCCGAAGGGGCGGCGCCGCGGGATCCAGATCGGGCTCGCGGTGCTCGCGCTGCTGGCGGCGTTCGTGCTGCTGGTGCTTCAGGTGGGCTCGCTGCCCGCCGACGAGTCGGGTGTGACGGTCGCCGCCGGTGTGCTGGCGGTGGACCGGACGGTGATCTTCTTCCAGGGCACCATCACCGTGCTGGCGCTGGTGAGCCTGCTGCTGATCTCCGAGCGCAGGGACGGGCGCGACGCCTTCGCCGCGCAGGCGGCGACGGTGCCCGGGAGCGAGGAGGAGCGCGCGCACATCATGGCGGGCTCCCAGCACACCGAGGTGTACCCGCTGGTGCTGTTCGCGGTGCTGGGCATGCTGATGTTCCCGGCCTCGAACGACTTCCTGACGATGTTCATCGCGCTGGAGGTGATGAGCCTCCCGCTGTACCTGCTGTGCGGGCTGGCCCGGCGCCGCCGCCTGTTCTCGCAGGAGGCCGCGGTCAAGTACTTCCTGCTGGGCGCGTTCTCCTCGGCGTTCTTCCTGTTCGGCGCCGCCATGGTCTACGGCTACGCCGGGTCGGTGAACTTCGGTGAGATCCGCCTGGCCGTCGAGGCGGGCGGCGCGGAGATCTTCCGGGGCGGCGACGGCGAGCCGCTGCTGCTGATGGGCATCGGGCTGGTGGCGATCGGCCTGCTGTTCAAGGTGGGCGCCGTGCCCTTCCACAACTGGAAGCCGGACGTGTACCAGGGCGCGCCGACCCCGATCACGGCGCTGATGGCCTCCTGCACGCTGGTCGCCGCGTTCGGCGCGCTGCTGCGGGTGTTCTTCGTGCCCTTCGGCGGCTCGGCGGAGAGCTGGCAGCCGATGCTGTGGGTGGTGGCCGTCCTGACGATGGTCGTCGCCGCGGTCATCGCGGTCACCCAGCGCGACGTCAAGCGGCTGCTGGCCTACTCGTCGGTGGTGCACGCCGGGTTCGTCCTGACCGCGGTCGTGGCGGGCAGCACCGACGGGCTCGCGGGCGCCATGTTCTACCTGGCGGCGTACGGGTTCACCACGCTGGGCGCGTTCGCCGTGGTGACGCTGGTGCGGACCAGGGACGGCGGGCAGGAGCTCGGCGACCTGGACCGGTGGGCGGGGCTGGGCCGCCGCTCCCCGGCGCTGGCCGGCGCGCTGGCGCTGTTCCTGCTGGCCTTCGCCGGTATCCCGCTGACCAGCGGGTTCATCGGCAAGTTCGCGGTGTTCGAGGCGGCCGTGGCGGCCGGTGCCACCCCGCTGGTGGTGGTGGGTGTCCTGAGTAGTGCGGTGACCGCGTTCTTCTACGTGCGGATCATCGTGGTGATGTTCTTCCGGGATCCGGAGGGCGAGGGCCCCACGGTGGTGCGCGCGGGCGCGGCCACGGGCGGGGTCATCGTGATCGGGGTGGCGGCGACGCTGCTGCTCGGCCTGTACCCGGGACCGGTGCTGGACCACCTGCTGCCGTCCTCGGAGGCCGGTTCCGAGCCGGTCGCGGTGATGGTGGACCAGGCGTCCACGGAAACAGGCGCGAAATGACCGGTTATCCGGTCTGACCTGCGCTTGGGCACTGGACGGTCCCGTATCCGGGTGTGGCTTTGGCTGTTCATTCCGGGTCGGATACCGTGGCAAGTCGGATCATGTTCATGTGCCGAGCACACGGTGGCCCCCTTACCGGGGGTCACCGCCGTGCCCGTTCAACAGGTGGAGCTTTACGGTGAGCGGTGCTGTCCCGAGCGGGTTTCTCGCTCTGCCGAGAGTCGATGCTGCCCTCGCCCGTGAGGTCGAGGACAACCTGGAGAAGGTCGAGAACCTGCTGAGGGAGTCGGTCGCGTCGAGCGACCCCCTGCTGACCGAGGCCGCCTCCCACCTGCTGGCGGCCGGGGGCAAGCGCTTCCGCGCGACCCTGGTGCTGCTGGCCGCCCACTTCGGCGACCCGACCGTGCCCGACCTCATCCCGGCCGCGGCCGTGGTGGAGCTCACGCACGTGGCCACGCTCTACCACGACGACGTCATGGACGAGGCCGACCTGCGGCGGGGCGAGCCGAGCGCCAACCAGCGCTGGGGCAACAGCATCGCCATCCTGACCGGCGACTACGTCTTCGCCCGCGCCTCGGAGATGCTCGCCGACCTGGGCACCGAGGCGGTCCGGCTGCAGGCGGTCACGTTCGCGCGACTGGTGCAGGGACAGATCCTGGAGACCTCGGGCCCGCCCGAGGGCGCCGACCCGCTGGACCACTACCTGAGGGTGATCAGCGACAAGACGGCGTCGCTGATCGCGTCGTCGGCTGAGTTCGGCGGGATGTTCGGCAAGGTCGACCCGGAGACGGTCGGGACGGTCACGCGGGCGTGCGACGCCCTGGGCATGGCCTTCCAACTGGCCGACGACATCCTGGACGTGGCGAGCGAGAGCACGGACTCGGGCAAGACCCCGGGCACCGACCTGCGCGAGGGCGTGCTCACCCTGCCGATGTTCTACGCGCTGCGCTCGCGGGACGAGGCCGACGCGCGGCTCAAGTCGCTGCTGGGCCGCCCGCTGGACGACGACGAGGCCGAGGAGGCCCTGGCCCTGCTGCGGGTGCACCCGGCGATGGCCGAGGCCGAGGCCACCCTGCGGGGTTGGGCCGACAAGGCGCGTGCCGAGCTGGCGACCCTGCCCGAGGTTCCCGCGAGGGAGGCCTTCGAGTCGCTGTGCGACTACGTGGTCGAGCGCTCCGGCTGACCCGGGCGGTCCCGGCCCCTGGCCCCGTTCCGGCCTGCGAAACCCTGTGAGGCCCCCGCCGCACCGTGTTCGGTGCGGCGGGGGCCTCTTCGCGGTCACGGGCCGCGGCCGGTACACGACGACGGCGCCGCCCCACAGGGACGGCGCCGTCGTCGTGGTCGGGGCTAGCTCACGACGGGCAGGGCCTGGGAGCCGGGCAGCTCCATGAAGGTCGGGTGCTGGGTCATGCCCTCGGGGGTCTCGCTCGGGGCGGTGCCCCCCTCGACGGACACCAGGTCGCTGGTGTCCACGTCGTTCAGCAGGTCCGTGCCCCGGCCGAGCTCGTTCACCAGGTCCTCGGCGGTCTGGGTGTCGACGCCCTCGGTGACCTCGGGCAGACCGCCGCCGGCGAGCTGCGGCAGGGTGGCGTCGGCCGTGTCGTCGACGAGGGGCAGGCCGGTGCCGGAGATGCGGGGCAGCCCGGAGTCGGCCAGGGGGCCGTCCACGTTGACGGTCTTCAGCTCGGCGGCCGGGACGTCGCCGGACAGGACGGCGCCGGTCAGGTCCCCGAGACCGGGCGCGCTCGGCGAGGACTGCGGGACGGTGGCGGAGTCGGGCAGGCCGAGGAGGCCGGTCGGCGAGGGCAGGCCGGCGGTGTCCGGCAGCTGGGCGACCTGGCCGATCCTGGGCAGGTCCACCGCCTCGCGCAGTCCGTAGACGGACTCCACGGTGTGGGGCAGCACCTCCCTGGCGGTCTCCTCGGCGCGCGAACCGGTGCGGGTGGCCGCGTCCTCCACGGCGACGCCCGCCTCCTGACCGCCCTGTTCGAGGGCCCTGCCGAGGTCGTGGCCGACCGTGTCGTGGGGGTCGCCGTCCAGTCCGGTGGCGTCCTGGGTCTTGGAGACGGTGTCGGCGAGGGCGGAGGTCGGGTTGGGCAGGTCGCCGAGCGGGGTGCGCAGGGCCTCGCCCTCGGGCAGCGGCGCGGACAGGTCGGGTGCGGGCTTCTCGGGGTTGTGCGCGGTCTCCTGGAGCTCCGACAGGGCGCTGTCCGCGACGGGGCCGACGCCCTCGGGGGCCAGGCTGTTCACGGTGGGGGCGACGCCCTCCACGAGCGCCCGCTCGACGAGGGGCGCGATCTCGTGGGCGGGGGAGGAGAGCGCCTCGGCGCCCGCCACCCCGGAGCCGAGGGCGACGAAGCCCGCCGCTCCCGCCGCGAGGAGGACGGTGCGGGCGGAGATGCGCTTGGAGTGGGTCATGGGTTTCCTTCCGAAAGGTGCGGTCCGGATCTGGATCAGTGGATACGGGACGGCCGTGCGCGTGGGGCGCGGTCGGCCGGAGCCGGGGCGGACCACCGGCTGACGTGGGTTCCGTGAACGTCGGCACGGGACCCACGTCAACTCCCAGAGGAAACGGCGCGGAAGGGGCCGTGGCTGGGAACGGGTCCGTGCGCGGGCGGGAGCCGCGCGGGGAGGACCCGTCCTAGTCGGGGGAGACGGTGGGGTCGTCGCTCGGGCCGCCCGGCACGGGGTGCAGGGCGTGGGCGGCGAGCGGCACGGCCCCGGCGGCGGGCGCGGTGGAGGGCGCGGCGGTGAGGTAGCCCGCGACGCCGGGCGCGGGGGCGGAGCCTCCGGTGGGTGCGGCCGAACCGGTGCTCAGCTGACCGGCGGGGGCGGCGGGCGCCGGGGCGCCGGAGTCGTGGTCCGTGGGGCCGCCCGAGGGGGCGGCGGAGTCCGCGGAGGGGAAGGCGCCGAAGACGACGCCGGGGGAGTGGCCGTGGAAGGTCTCGTGGGAGGTGCCGTGGTCCGTGGCGCCGCCCTCGGAGCGCTCGTGTCCGGCCGGGCGCCGGTCAGCGCCGGACGCGTCGCCGCGGTCCGCGGGTCCGGAGGGGCCGGTGGCCGCCCGTGCCACGGGGGCGAGGGCGTTCTCGACGGTGCCGTCCGTCCGGTCGAGTTCCCGGATCACCTGGCGGGCCCCCTCACCGACCTCGCCGACTCCCCAGGCGGTCCGGGGCAGGACGGCGGCGGTTCCGGCGGCGGTGCGCTCGGCGCCCTCCTCCAGGCGGTGGTGGACGCTTCCCAGGGTGGAGACGACCGGTTCGGCGACCTCGCCGGGGACCACCCCCTTCAGGGCCGCGGAGTCCCGCAGGCCGAGGGTGTCTCCGTCCGGAGCACCGTGGCCCTGCGGGGCCCCGCCGTCCGGGGCGCTGTCGTCCAGGACGCCGTCGCCCGGGGCCTCGCCGCTCAGGACGCCGTCTTCCGGTGAGCCGTCGGCCGGCGGCGATCCGGTACCGGCCGGATCGCCGCGGAGGGCGCCGACGCCTCCCGGACCGTCGCCGACGAGGCCCTCGTCAGCGGAGGCGGGGGCGGCGCCGAGCAGCCACAGGGCGGTGAGGACGGCGCCGACCACCAGCGGCAGGAGGAGCAGGGAGGGCGCCGGCGGGCACACGGCCGCGGCGGCGCGCATGGCGCCTGCCGTTCGGCTGGTGCGAGGCATGGAAGGGCCCTCCGGGACGTGCGGCCGGGTCGGGGCCGGGAGAGGTCCCCGGCCCGCGACCTGACGTTAGCACAGAGTCACAGAGGGTAGTTTGGGTTTTCCACGACCGGGAACCGGTGTCAGTCCGCGGGGCCTGGACCCGCCGGGTCCTCCGAGTGCGGTTTCCGGAGGGGAGCGCGCTTCCCGGACTCCCCTCCGGGGGCCGTCCCGGGCGTCCTGGCGGCCTCGGCCACTTCGGCCGCCGCGGCCGCCTCGTCGTGCCGGATCCGGGCACGGGCCTGGTGGCGGGACCGGAGGTCGCGTACCTGGTCGAAGGCGAACAGGCACAGGGCCAGCCACACCAGTGAGAAGCCCAGCCAGCGGGCGAGCGGCATCTCCTCGCCCTGGATGAGCCAGCCGACGACGAAGATGAGGGTCGGGGCGATGTACTGGAGTATGCCGATGATGCTCAGGGGGACCTTGCGGGCGGCCATGCCGAACAGCAGCAGCGGAACGGCGGTCACGAAGCCGCTGCCGACCAGCAGGGCGGTGTGGGAGGGCGAGACCGAGAGGGCGGTGCTCGCCCCGGTGGCCTCCAGGTAGGCCACGAAGCCCAGCGCGGGCAGGAACATCACCAGGGTCTCGACGGTCAGGCTCTGCATGCCGTCCAGGTCCACGTACTTCTTCACCGCGCCGTAGGCGGCGAAGGAGGAGGCCATGAGCAGGGACAGCCAGGGGGTCACGCCGTAGCCGACGGCCATCACGAGGACGGCCAGGGCGCCCAGGCCGACCGCCACCCACTGGGTGATCCGCAGGCGCTCGGAGAACAGCACCACCCCGATGCACACCGACATCAGCGGGTTGATGAAGTACGCGAGCGAGGCCTGGAGGGTCTGCTCGATGGAGACCGAGAAGATGAACCCCCACCAGTTGAGGGAGATCAGGACCGCCGCCCCGGCCACCGGCAGCAGCCGCCTGGGACTGCGCACCACCGCCGGGAGCCAGGACCAGCCCCTGCCTGAGAGGAGGAGGAAGACGCACATCGCGAGCAGGGACCACACCATGCGGTGGGCGAGGATCTCGCTGGGTTCGGCGGCGGAGAGAAGGGGCCAGTACAGGGCCGCGACGCCCCACAGGAAGAAGGCGAGGGCCCCGAGGGCGACGCCACGGTTGGATTCGGGCACGCCCGCAATGGTAGGACGAATTTTCCGGCATGTCGCCCTCCCGCCGCACGGAACCGGCGTTCCGTCCGGAACCGGCCGTCTCGTCCGGAAGCGGTCGTCCACGGGCCTGGCGGAACCCGTGCGCCGCACTCCTCCCGTGGATACCCTGGACACATGTTCGGGACAAAGACGACCATGGTCGACCCAGCCCGCGCCCTTCCCGGCCGCGACACCCCGATGCCGGAGCCGGGGAGGCACACCGTCCTCGGTACCAAGCTCACACCGCCCTACCCGGAGGGCAGCCGGATCGCCGACGTGGCGATGGGCTGCTTCTGGGGCGCCGAGCGCATGTTCTGGCGCCTGGGCCCGGAGCGGGGCATCATCACGACCGCGGTGGGCTACGCGGGCGGCTACACGCCCAACCCCACCTACGAGGAGGTGTGCTCTGGCATGACCGGCCACGCAGAGGCGGTGCGCGTGGTGTTCGACCCCGAGCGCATCTCGTACACGGAGATCCTCAAGGTCTTCTGGGAGGGCCACGACCCCACGCAGGGGATGCGCCAGGGCAACGACGTCGGTACCCAGTACCGGTCGGCGATCCTGTACCACGACGACGCCCAGCGGGCCGCGGCCGAGGCCAGCCGCGACGCGTTCCAGCCGGCTCTGACCGGGGCGGGCTACGGGCCGATCACCACCGAGATCGCGCCGCTCGGGGAGTTCTACTTCGCCGAGGACTTCCACCAGCAGTACCTGTCGGACGCCAAGAACCCGGGCGGCTACTGCGGCATCAGCGGCACCGGCGCCAGCTGCCCGATCGGTGTGGCCTCCACGGAGTGACCGCGGACACCGGCGGCCGGGGGCCGGGTACGCCCGCGCGTCCGCGCCGGCGTCCCGGCCCCCGGCACGACGCGGCGCTCCGGCCGTTCGGGCGCGGGCCGGGACCGCGGTGCCGCGGGAGGGGGCGAGGCCCCGCCCGCTACTTCACCGCGCCCGCCGACAGCCCGGACACGAGGTAGCGCTGGACCAGCATGAAGGCGACGACCACCGGCAGGGAGATGGTCAGCGACGCGGCCAGCAGCTCGTTCCACAGGGTGTCGGTCTGGCTGGTGTAGAGCTTGAGCCCGATGGAGAGCGTGCGGGTCTCGGTGTCGGTCAGCACCGAGGCGAACAGCACCTCGCCCCAGGCGGTGATGAACGCGAACACCCCGACGGCGAGGATGCCCGGGCGGGCCACGGGGAGGATGACCCGGACCAGGGCACCGATCCTGCCGGTGCCGTCGATCATCGCCGCCTCCTCCAGGCCCTCGGGGATGGCACTGAAGTACCCGGCCAGCATCCAGATCGAGAACGGCAGGGCGAAGGTCAGGTAGGTGATGATGAGCCCGGTGTAGGAGCCGGTGAACTCGATGCCGGTGAAGTCCTCCAGCCGTACGAAGATCAGGAAGAGCGGCAGCAGGAACAGGATGCCGGGAAACATCTGCGTCGAGAGCACCGTCATGCTGAACAGCCGCTTGCCGCGAAAGCGCAGCCGTGACAGCGGATAGGCGGCCAGCACCGCCACCACCAGCGCCAGGACGGTCGCCGTGGTCGTGACGACCAGGCTGTTGGTGAGGTAGCGGGCCAGCGGGATCGTCGTCCACATGTCCACGTACGGCTGGAGGGTGACGCGTTCCGGAAGCCAGGTGAACGCTCCCCGGACGTTCTCCAGCGGCTTCACCGAGGTCACCACCAGCACGTACAGGGGCAGCACCGTGAACACGGTGAGAAAGGTCAGGACGATCCGGCGGAACCAGCGGAATCCCCGTGTCTCATTCATTGCCACTCCCCTTGGGCAGCACCATGCGGACGTAGACCGCCGACGCGATGATCAGCGCGATGAGCAGCAGCACACTCATCGCGGCGCCCAGTCCGAAGTTCCAGTTGACGAAGGAGTGCTCGTAGATCAGCGGTGAGATCAGCCGTGCGCTCTCGGGCGAGACGTCGCCGAAGAGCAGGAAGGGGATGTTGAACTCGTTGAACGTCCACAGCCCCATGACGAGCAGCACGACCGCGTTCGCCGAGCGCACCATGGGCAGCGTGATGCCGGTGAACCGCCTCCAGGTCGAGGCGCCGTCGATGGCGGCGGCCTCGTACATGTCCTCGGGGATGCTCTGTAGTGCCGCCAGCAGCATCAGGAACGCGAACGGCCACAGCCGCCACACCGACACGATCACCAGCACCCAGAACGCGTTCTCGCCGATGAGCCAGAACGGACGCTCGTCCAGCACTCCCAGGTCCTGTACGAGAAGCTGGTTGACCATGCCGTCGCGCTGGTTGAACATGAACGCCCAGAGGATCGCGGCGACGTAGACAGGCAGGGCATAGGGCACGAGGAACAGGGTGCGCAGTACACCGCGCCCCCGGAACCTCGTGTTCAGGGCGACGGCCGCGGCCATCCCCAGTACCCACGACAGCCCCACCACCAGCACGGTGTAGACCGTGGTGCGGAACAGGCTCTCGAACAGGGCACTGCCCAGGGCGTTTCCGGGGTCCAGACCGCGGACGAAGTTCTCGAAGCCGACGAGCGGCGCCGTCGTCCAGCGCCGGATGGTCAGCTGCGTCAACGAGGTGAACGCGATGTAGATCCCCAGGGCCATGGGGATGACGTGGACCAGCAGCTCCAGTACCGCCGCCGGCAGCACCATGCCGTACGGCAGGAACCACCCCGGGCGGCGCGGACGCCGCCCGCCGGGTTCTCTCGCGGGGCCGGCCGCGGACAGGTCCTCCGCGGCGTCGGACCCCTGTTCTTCGGTAGTCGACATCTAGCGCCTCCATCGAACGGCCGCCCCGCCGCGGGGACGGGGCGGCCGAAGAGCCGTACCGCCTAGTTCGCGGCGTCCATCTGGGTCTCGGCCTCCTCCATGGCCTGGCGGACGTCGGCCTCGGTGACCTCGTCGCCGGTCGCCACGCGGGCGAAGAGGTCGCTGATCGCTCCGCCGAGCACCGTCTCCATCTGGCCCTCCTCGGGGATCAGCGGCATCGGTGCGGAGTGCTCGGCGAGGATCGTGCGGAAGGTGTCCATCGACTCGCTCTGCAGTTCCTCGCTCTCGTAGGCCTCGGTGGCTACCGGCAGGGTCTGGAACTCCTGGGACAGGTACACCTGCTCCTCCGGACTGGTCAGGTGCTCGACCAGCCGCAGCGCGCCCTCCTTGTCGTCGGTGTCGTTGAAGACACTGATGTTGATCCCGGCCGTGTGGCTCTGGACGGGCTCGCCCGGCAGCGGGTCGGGCATCGGGACCTGGGCGACCTCGTAGTCGTCGAATCCGCGGGCGGCCATGGTGGTGCGGGCACTGCCCTGCACGATGGTCATGGCGGCGCGCCCGTCGACGAAGTCGCTGATGCCCTGGGTGCCGTCGCTGAACTCGGCGCTGCTGGGGTCGACGACCTCCTCCACGGCCATCAGGTCCACCCACTGCTTGACGGCGGCGACCTGCTCGTCGGAGGAGAAGGTGGGCCCGTCCTCCCCCCACAGCGCTCCGCCCTGCTGCTGGCCGAGGATGAAGGCCATGTGGGAGTTCTGCCGCTCGTTGCCGCCCTCCGTCACGAAGCCGTACTGGTCGATCTCTCCGTCGCCGTCGGTGTCCCTGGTCAGCTCGTCCGCGGTGTCGACGAACTCCTCCCAGGTCGCGGGCGGTTCCTCGATACCCGCCTCGGCGAACATGGTGGGGTTGTAGAACAGCGCGTAGGACAGTCCGTAGAGCGGCACCGACGTCGGCGCCTCGCCCTCGGCGCCGCCGGTGGCGAAGCTGGTGCCGACGAAGCGCTCCTCGCCGCCCACCGCCTGGAGGTCCTCACCCTCGAAGGGCACGAAGGCGCCGGTCTCCTGGAGGCTGGCCGCCCAGGTGTTGCCGATGTTGAGTACGTCGGGCGCGTCGCCGCTGCTGACCGCGGTGAGGATGCGGTTGTACAACTCGCTCCAGGGGACGACCTCCAGTTCGACCTCGACCCCGGTCTCCTCGGTGAAGCGGTCGAGCGCGGGCCGGAGGACCTCCTGGTCCTCCTCCACGCTCGCTCCCTGGTTGCTGGCCCAGTAGGTCAGCGTCTGGTCCCCGGAATCCTCGCCGGGACCGCAGGCGGTCAGCGCGGCGACGAGCCCGAGTGCGGTTGAAGCGGACAGTAGCGCTGCGGGGGGTGTTCTCACGGCCGTCTCCGTTTCTCCGTAGGCCATGCGCGCCCGTCGTCAGCGTCGGCGGTGACGGAACGGGCAGGTCGGACGTGCCCGTGGGTCCGTGGGCAAGAGCATCCGAAACCAGGTCACATGTCACTCTTTGTAGCCAAGTGATTAAGTAAACCGGTTTACCTGGCCAGTGTAGGTGAGATCACAGGAAGGCAGGAGAGGCAGTTGTGGAAACGTTACAAGCGATGGTCCGGCTGTCCGGAGGACTCCCTCAGGCGGAGTTCGCCGGTGAGCACGGTCGACAGGGGCGGCTCCTGCCCCTTGAGCATGTCCAGCAGGATGCGTGCGCCGACACTGCCCAGCGCACGGTGCCTGTTGCGGACGGTCGTCAGCGGCGGCGTGACGAACGAGGCCAGGGGGATGTCGTCGAACCCGGCCACCGCCATGTCGTCGGGGATGGTCAGACCCGCCTCCCTCAGCACGGAGTAGCCGCCTATGGCCATGAGGTCGCTGCCGTAGAAGATGGCGGTGGGGCGTTCGCCGCCGCGCCCGGCGATGATGCGCTCCGTGGCCCGGGCCCCGCCCTCGATGGTGTAGCCGCCCTGCTCCTCCACCGGCCCCGGCTCCAGTCCGAACTCGCGCACCGCCTTCTCCCAGTGGCGGCGGCGCTGGATCGCGTGCAGCATGTGGGGGTCGCCCTGGACGTGGGCGATGCGCCGGTGGCCCGCCTCGGCGAAGCGGCGGACCAGGCCGCGGATCGCCTCCTCGGAGTCATTGGTGATGGTGGGGAGGTCGGAGGAGCCCTCGGGCGCACCGCCCACGACGGCGGGCGCGCCCAGACGGCGCAGCATCGCGGGACGGCCGTCGTCCGTCCGCAGGTCGGTGACCAGGAAACCGTCGACGAAGTGCTCGTTGAACAGCCGCTCGTAGGTGGCGGCCTCGGTCCGCTCGTCGGGTACGAAGCGGATGACGGTGGCGTGCTCCTCGCCGGAGAGCACCGACTCGATACCGGACAGGAACGACGGGAAGAACGCGTCGAAGTCGAGGATCTCGGGGGAGCGGCGTACGACCAGGCCGATGGTGCCCAGCGACTTGCCGTTGAGCGCGCGTGCTACGTAACTCGGGCTCCATCCCAGTTCGACCGCGGCCTGGCGGATGCGTTCACGGGTGCTGGCGCTGGTACCGGTACCGGTGTTCAACGCCCGTGACACAGCGCCCTTGCTCACGCCCGCCCGACGGGCGACGTCGCTGATCGTGGGGCGTTTTCGACCCGTGCTCCCGGTTGCCATGGGGAAGATGTTAGTCCGTCGGGCCCCGGGGGCACGCGTCGGCGGCGCCTGGTACCGCGGCCTTCGGGCGCTGCGGTGCCCGGACGCCTTCCGCGGGGCGGTGCGGCCGTCCCGGCCGGGTCCGCTCCCGGCCGGGACCCGCTAACGCGAAGGCTGTTCGTCGCTTCGCGAGCCGGCCTCGGAGGCGCGCAGCTCCTCGTTGATGCGCTGCGCCTCCTCCAGTTGGTCCTCCAGGATGATGATCCTGCATGCGGCCTCGATCGGAGTGCCCTCGTCCACGAGCTCGCGGGCGCGGGCGGCGATCCTCAACTGGTAGCGGGAGAAGCGGCGGTGGCCGCCCGCCGAGCGCAGGGGCTCGATCAGCCGGGCTTCGCCGAGGGCGCGCAGGAACGTCGGCGTGGTGCCGATCATCTCCGCGGCGCGGCCCATGGTGTAGGCGGGGTAGTCGTCATCGTCGAACCGGTCTTCGGCTTCGGGACGGGACAAGCGTTTCTCTTTCTCTCCTGAACGCACGTCGAGGGCCCCAGCGCCGAACGGCGCTGGGGCCCGAGAGTTCAATACCATCTACCGGACGCTGCCGGTCTTCCGCTTCCCGAGGTCAAGCTGGGACGGGATCGCGGGGATCGCGGTTGTGTGACCGTGGACCACCTTCTTCCGAACCGGGGCCTGCGGTACCCGAGCGGAATGTCCTCACACCCGGGCGATCCTGATGGCATCTGCTCCTCTCGATCTCATTGCGTGCTCTTCTCACTGCTACGGCGTCCCCGTACGGGCGGAACACCGGTACTGCGATACCACCGGCTCCCGGCGTCTTGAAGCACGTGTACGCCGGTCGAGCCGACCTGCCGTGTTGTCGCGCGGCCTTCCCCGTGCGGGCGGAAAGCCGTTACTGCGGTACTGCCGTACTGCGGTCCTACCGGCTCCCGGCGCTGTTCGACATCTCCGTGCCGGTCGAGCCCTACCGCGTCCTTCTTGCTGCCACGGCGTCCCCCGTGCGGGCGGGACACCGGTACTGCCGTACTGCTCTCCACCGGCGTATCCGGTGGTCCCTCTTGGATCTCTGTGGCTACGAGAAGAAATCTAGCAGCCCTGGAAACGCATGTCTACTACGGCCAACACAGATTTTGGCGTGTCCCGAGATCAGGTACTCCCGGCCGGCGCCTCACCCTCCGGGCTCGGGGGCGTACGCGCGGGCCTGCATCCCGTACAGCTCGGAGTAACGGCCGTCCAGGGCCAGCAGCTCCCCGTGGGTGCCGGACTCCACGATCCGGCCCCGGTCCATCACCAGGACCAGGTCGGCCCCGGCGACGGTGGAGAAGCGGTGCGACACGATCACCGTCACGGCCCCGGTCACGGCCGCGTGCGCCCGGGCCCGCTCCATGTACCTCCGGAAGATCGCCTCCTCGCTGGGCGCGTCCAGCGACGCCGTCGGCTCGTCCAGCACGAACAGCAGGGGGTCCCCGCGCATCGAGGCCCGGGCCAGGGCGGTCCGCTGCCACTGCCCCTCGGACAGCTCGGTACCGCCCAGCTCCCGGCCCAACTGGGTCTCCCACCCCTCGGGCAGCCGCTCGGCCAAGGCCTCGGCGTCGGCCGCGCGCACGGCCTCCCGCAGCGCCTCACCGTCGCCCATCCGGGGCAGGTCGCCGATCCCCACGGTCTCCCGGAACACCGTGTGGAACCGGCCGAAGTCCTGGAAGACCGCGCTGGTCCGGGCCCGCCATCCCGCCGTGCGGACGCGTCCGAGGTCACGGCCGTCCAACAGGACACACCCGGAGTCCGGCTCGTAGAAGGACAGCAGCAGCTTGACCAGGGTCGTCTTGCCCGACCCGTACTCACCGACCACCGCCACCACGGAGCCGGCGGGCAGCAGCACGGACACGTCGTCCAGGGCGCGGCGTCCGGTACCCGGGTAGGTGAAGGAGACGCCGGCCAGGGCGATCCCCCGGGACAGGGCCTCGGGCGGCGGTTCGTCCGCCGCACCGCGCTCCCGTTCCGCCCGCACGAGGTCGCGCAGCCACAGGTAGGGCTCGATGACCCGCCTCATCCCGGTGGCCTCGGCGGCCGTGGCCACCGTGCCCTGCATCGTCTGCCGCAGGCTCACCGCAAGCATCACCGTCAACACCAGATCCCCGACACCGCCCGTGCCGCCGGCGGCCAGGCGGACCACCAGCGCGATGCCACCGGTGAACCCGGCGACGAACACCGTCCATCCGGCCAGGGTCCACAGCGCCGCGAACGCCCTGGCACGGAAACGGACCCGCTCGGCCTCCCGCCACGCCCGGGCCTGGATCCCGAGAAGCCGCTCGGCCGCACCGGCCACCCGGACCTCCTTGCCCCCGGCGGCGCCCACCAGGGTGTCGAACAGGTGCTGCTGCACCCGGTGGGCCTCGGCCCCCTCCACCTCGGCGCGCTGCACCAGGAGCTGTCCCCGGTGGTCGCACCAGACGGGGGCCGCCGCGAGCGGGATCAGCACCAGCAGTACCGGGTCCACACCGCCCAGCAGCACCACCGTCACCAGCAGCTTCAGGACGCTGGCCACCGCCAGGACCGCGTTCCACCCGCTGCGGGCGATCGACCCGGTGGAGCGGCGCACGAGGCTCACCCGGTCCAGGAAGTCGCCGCGCTCCAGGTGCTCCAGACCCTGTACCGCGTTGATGTCCCGGTGCACCCTCGGATGGACCGCCATGCGCCCGGTGCGGTCCGAGACCGTGCCGACCAGCTCCGTGGTCAGGTCCTGTAGGACCAGGGTCAGCGCGTAGGCCCCCGCGACCCCGGCCGCTCCGAGCAGCGCCGCCCCGGCCGCCCCCTGGGCGGTCGCGTCCACGGTGGCCCGGAGGGACAGGCCCACGGCCGCCACCGCGCCCACCGACACCGCCACGGCGGCGTAGGCCCCCGCGGTCAGGCCCGGGGCGGTCCGCCAGGACAGGCGGAGCACCTCCCACCACAGCGACGGGTAGCGGCTCATGCCGGACCCCCTTCCCGGGGCGCGGTCCGGTCGGTCCGGAAGCGCTCCGCCTGCACGGCGAACATCCGCGCGTACCGCCCGCCCAGCGCGACCAGTTCCTCGTGCGTACCGGACTCGGTGACGCGACCGCCGTCCAGCAGGACGATCCGGTCGGCCCGCCGGACCGTGGACAGCCGGTGCGAGACGAGCACGATCCCCGTCTCCCGTCGCCGCTCCTCCAGTCGACGGAAGAGGGCGAACTCGGTGCGCACGTCCAGATGGGCGGTGGGCTCGTCGGCGACCAGCAGGCTCGCCGGAACGTCCCCGCCGAGCACCGCGTAGAGCGCCCTCGCCAGGACGAGCTGCTGCCACTGGCCGCCCGACAGGTCCACGCCCCCGGCCCGGCCCCGGGACAGCGGCGTGTCCCATCCCCGGGGCAGCCGCTCCAGCACCCCGGCGAACCCGGACTCCTCGGCCGCCGCATCCAGCGCCTCCCGGTCGGGCGGGCCGGCCCGCCCGAGCAGGACGTTCTCCCGGGCCGAGAGCTCGTACCGGTTGAAGTCCTGGAAGACCACCGCCAGACGGGACCGCCACTGGCCGGCGGCCATGGTGGCGACATCCACCCCGTCCGCGGTGACACGGCCGCTCGTGGGCCGGTAGAGCCCGCACAGCAGCTTGATGAGCGTGGACTTGCCCGCGCCGTTCAGGCCGACCACGGCCAGGAGCTCGTCGGTGCGGATCTCCAGGTCGACCCCGTCCAGTACGGGGGAGTCCGTGCCGGGGTAGGTGAAGGAGACGTCCTCGAAGCGGATCACCGACACCCTGGAGGGGCCCCTCCCGCGCGGCGGCGCCGAACCGTCCGCGGCGCCCCCGCCGCCTGTGGCCGTTCGGCCGCCCTCGGCCAACCGTCCGCGCAGCTCGGCGGTGGACGACAGGACCCTCGCCGCACCCGCCATGTGGAACAGGTCGGCCGAACCGCCCAGCGCCTGGTACAGCGACCACCCGGCGGCGAGCACGGCGGTCTGCACCGTCACCGTGGTCGTCCCCGACACCGCCCCGTGGGTCACCAGCAGGTAGGCGGGCACCAGGCCCGCCAACACCAGTAGCAGCGGCGACCACTGGAGCCGCAGGGTGCGGTCGATGTGCGACCACAGCGGCTTGTTGGCCTCCACCAGGTGGCCCTGCATCCGGTCCACCATCCAGTCCCCGATCCCGAAGACCCGGACGTCCTTGCCCTCGCTCGGCGAGACCGACGCCCCGCGCCACACGTCCGCGTGCAGCTCTCCACGGATCGCCGTCCGCCACCGGTCCGCCCCGGTGAGCGACCACCGGTGGCGCAGGTACCGGTGCGCCGCGGCGGGCACCAGCACCACCGGGACCAGCCACCACGCGAACCGGGCCAGGATCGCGCAGGTGACCACCGCCCCGGCCAGTCCGCACGTCCACCGCAGCGCGGCGACCGCCCCGCTGCCGGGCGTGGACTCCACACCGTGCTCGGGGTCGGCGCGCACCTGCCGCAGCAGCACCTGGTTGGCGGTGTCCTCCAGCGCGGCGATCCCCCGGCTCCCGGACACCGCGCGGCCGATCCGCTCCCGGTGCGCCCCGTCGATCCGCGACCGCGCCAGGTACTCCAGCGGCGCGGCCGCCGCCTCACCGGCGTGGCCGCCGAGTACGACCAGCCCCAGGACCAGGATCGGTGGCAGCGCGGCCGTGAACGTGCCCGGGGTCGCGGGCGGGGCGAGCACCCCGACCAGCGCGGCCAGGGCCAGCGCGGTCACGGCGGGCACGAGCCGCTCCAGGAACCGGACCGCGGCCAGGGAGGCGACCAGGACGGGACCCGCGGGACCCAGTGCCCGCAGGAGGAGAGGCCAGTTCCGCAGGAATCCCATACGACCGCCGTTCAGTGTCGTTCGCCAGGTTCCGCCCGCGGCTGGGCCAGGGCCCGGGCTCGAAGGGGCGTCCGGTCGGAGGCCCCGTACGGGTGAAAGATCCCTCCGGGGCCCGGCTGGTTCGCTCCGGAGCCGCCCCCGGACACGGGTGCGGCCCCCGGCGGACGGAGCCGGGGGCCGCGGGGAAGGGGCGGACCACGAGGGTCAGCCCAGGTCGGAGGTCTCCCGCTCGGCGGGAGCGGAGGCCCGCGCCTTCCGCCGGCGCCGCAGGGCGGTGACCACCGGCACCGCGGCGGCGACCAGCACCAGTACGTACAGGCCGATCGAGATACCGCTGCCGACCAGGATCGACGGATCACCCGAGGAGGCGGCCAGCGCGCGGCGGAACTCGGTCTCGGCGATCGGGCCTAGCACCACGCCGATCAGGGCCGGAGCCACCGGGACGCCGAACGCGCGCATCATGAGTCCCAGCAGCGTCACGGCCAGCAGCATCACCAGATGCACCACCGACGTGTTGATCGCGTACACCGCCAGCACCGAGAACAGCGTGATCCCCGCGTACAGGTACGGCTTGGGCAGCCGCAGCAGCTTCGCCCACAGGGGCGCGAACGGCAGGTTGATGACCAGCAGCATGACGCTGCCGATCAGCAGGCTCGCCAGCAGCGTCCACACCAGTTCGGCGTCGCGCTCGAACAGCACCGGGCCCGGCTGGAGCCCGTACTGCTGGAACGCGGCCAGCATGATCGCGGCCGTCGCCGAGGTCGGCAGGCCCAGCCCCAGCAGCGGCACCATCGTGCCCGCCGCGCTGGAGTTGTTCGCCGCCTCCGGGCCGGCCACACCCTCGATCGCGCCCTCGCCGAACTCGTCGCGCACGCCCCGGCGCCTCTCCCGGCGCGCGGACAGCCTGCGCTCCAGGCCCAGCGACAGGAAGGTCGGGACCTCCGCGCCGCTGCCCGGGATCGGACCGAAGACGCTGCCCAGCGCGGTGCCGCGCAGCCACGGCCTCCAGGACCGGGCCCAGTCCCCCCGGCTCAGCCACGGGCGTCCGGCGCTGGTCGTCGCGAGGTCGGGCGCGGACCTGCCGCGCGCCGCGACGTAGAGCACCTCGCCCAGGGCGAGCAGACCGACGGTCACGATGACGATGTCGATCCCGTCCAGCATGGTCGCCGACCCGAAGTCGAACCGGGGGGTGCCGCTCTGCGAGTCGATGCCGATCAGGCCGACCGCCAGGCCGATGAGCAGCGAGGCCAGGCCGCGCAGCACCGATCCGGACACGACCGCGGCCACCGCCACGAACGAGAACACCGTGAGCGCGAAGTACTCGCCCGGGCCGAAGTTCAGCGCGACCGACACCATGAACGGCGCGAACAGCGCCACGACCAGCGTGCCGATCAGGCTCGCCACGAACGAACCGATGACCGCTGTGCCCAGCGCCTGCGCGGCACGGCCCGCCAGAGCCATCTTGTGGCCCTCGTAGGTGGTGGCGATCGACGACGCCTGCCCCGGCGTGTTCAGCAGGATCGACGTGGTCGCCCCGCCGAACATCCCGCCGTAGTACACGCCCGCGAACAGGATCAGCGCGGCCGTCGGATCCAGGCGGAACGTCACCGGGAGCAGCAGGGCCACGGCCATCGCCGAGCCCATGCCGGGCAGCACGCCCACGGCGGTGCCGAGCAGCACCCCGAGGAAGGCCCACACGAGGTTCTGCGGGGTCAGCGCCGCGGCCAACCCGTCCATGAGCAGGGACAGAGCTTCCATCAGAGCACCAACTCCAGGAGGCCGCCGGGCAGGCTCAGCCCGAGACCGAGCGAGAAACCGACCTGTACGGCGGCGGACATCGACAGCGCCACCACGGCGTCACGCAGGTGGGCCCGCGCGCCGAACGCGTAGGCCACCACCCAGAACAGCAGCGCCCCCGCGAGCAGCCAGCCCAGGACCTCCAGCAGCGCGACGTGCACCACCAGGCCCGCCATGACGACCAGGACCGGCCGGGCCCCGAACCAGGACAGGGTGTTCCCGGCGGTGCCGTCCCCGGTCCGGGAACCGCGCAGGCCGGCCACCGCCAGGCACGCGGCGACCACCAGCAGCAGGGCCCCGACCGCACCGGGGAAGGCTCCCGGCCCCGGCCTGGTGGCGTTGGGCGGCGCCTCGACGGTGAACGCGCCCCACAGGGCGACCGCCCCGACCACCGCGAGCAGCGCGGGTACGACCCACCGGGCCGGACCGCTCCACGGCGCGCTCTCCGGATCGACGGCAGCGGTGGTCCCGGGGCCGTCCGGTACCCGCGTGTCCTCCCGCGCCTCCGGGGCCTCCTCGGGAACGGAGACCGGACCCTCACTCCTGGACATCACAGTCCCAACTCCTCGATGGTCTCCCGGGTCATGGTGATCTCCTCGTCGAGGAACCCCACGAACTCCTCACGTCCCTGGTGGGTGTCGGTCCACCGGTAGCGCTCCAGGGTGCCGGCCCAGGAGTCGGTGGCGACCAGGGTGGCCACGAGCTCCTCCAGCCGCTCGACCTCCTTCCCGGTCAGCCCGGGAGGGGCGATGACCCCGCGCCAGTTCGACATCTCCACGCCGTAGCCCTGCTCGACGATGGTGGGGATGTCCACGCCCTCCAGCCGCTCGGGGGAGGAGACCGCCAGCGCGCGCAGCGGCGCGTCCTCGCCGATCTGGTCGCCGAAGTCGCTCAACGACCCGAAGCCGACGTCGGAGGTGCCCGACAGCAGCGAGGTCAGCACCTCGCCGCCGCCCGAGTAGGGCAGGTAGTTGATCTCGCCGGGAGCGATGTCCATGGACCGCGCCACCCGCGCCGCGAAGATCTGGTCCACGCCGCCCATGGAGCCGCCCGAGACCGGGAGCGTCCCGACCTTCTCGCGCCAGTCCCCGGCCAGGTCGTCCAGCGTCCGGTAGGGCGAGTCGGCGGGTACGACCACGGCCAGGTACTCCGACGCGACCTGGGCGACGGGGGTGGCGTCGGCCATCGTGTACGGGGAACCGGTGGTCTCCACCGCGCCGACCATGCCCATGCCGGTCATCGTCAGCACGTTCGCCTGGCCCGCGCGGTTCACGGTCTGCGCCAGACCGATGGTGCCGCCCGCTCCCTCGGCGTTGCGCACCTCGACGTTGAACCTCAGGTCCTCCTCGCGCAGTCCGTTCTGCATCTCCCGGGCCAGCGCGTCCCAGCCGCCGCCGGGTGCCGCGGGCGCGATCAGCAGGAGCTTCTCCTGCTGGCCGGTTCCGGACGCAGCGCTCTGCCGCACGTCGAACAGTGCCGTCCCCACCAGCAGCAGGGCACAGAGCCCTCCCGCCAGGCGGATCAGGACGCCGCGATCGCGCATCGGTCCTCTCCTCCTCCGTGAACGTGTGCGTCCCCCCGAAGCCTCGGCACCGGGGAGATCCAGGCCACAGTGTGACCCCGGGCACGTCCACGTCAGAGCTTTGTTAACACTGGAGTCATATTGGTCGTATTGTTCGTGAAGTCGCCCGACCGGGCGTTCTCCCGGCCGGATCCCCGCATCTCCCCGCCGCTCCCCGACCCCGGCGACTGGAGGACACCATGAACACGCCCCCCGTGCGCGGCCGCCTCTCGCTCACCGGTTCCCTGTTCATCGGTTACGTGCTCCTGCTGGCCCTGGCCCTGGCCGCCGTGGGCACCCTGTGGGTGGTCCACCTGGACCGGGTCGTCGACCGCCACCACGCCGACCGGGTCCTGAGCACGGCCCGGTCCGTCGCGGTGATGCCCGACGTCGTCGAGGGCCTCCGGTCCTCCGACCCCGCGGCCGTCCTCGACCCGCTGGCCGACGGCGTCGCCGCCGCCACCGGCGCCGAGTTCGTGGTCATCGCCTCCCCCGAGGGCATCCGCCACTCCCACCCCGACGACGACCTCATCGGCCGCACCGTGTCCACCCCGCCCGGCCCGGCCGCGCGGGGCCGGGAGTGGACCGGCGTGCAGGAGGGGACGCAGGGACGCAGCGTGCGCGCCAAGGTCCCCGTGTTCTCCGGAGGGGGGTCGGTCAACGGCGGCGACGACCGGGGCGAGGTGATCGGCTACGTCTCCCTGGGCGTCCTCACCTCCAGCGCCACCACCGAGGCCCGCGCCGCCGTCCCCGCGATACTGGGCATGGTGGCCGTGGTCCTGCTCCTGGGCGTGGGAGGGGCCTGGGTGCTCTCCCGCCAGGTGCGCGCCAAGACCCACGGACTCGAACCCGCCGACATCACCGCGCTGCTGGAGAGCCGCGAGGCCCTGCTGTACGCGGTCCGCGAGGGCGTCCTCGCGGTCGACGGAGAGGGCCGTCTCGTCCTGGCCAACCAGCCCGTCCGGGACATGCTCGGCCTGCCCGAGGGCTCCGAGGGCCACCGCCTGGACGGACTCGGCCTGTCCGAACGCGTCCGCGACATCGTCTCCGGCGACGACCCCGGCGACGACCGCATCCTGCTGGCGGGCCACCGCGTCCTGGTCGCCAACCGGATGCCGGTCCGGGTGCGGGGCGAGGACGCCGGCGCGGTCGTCACCTTCCGGGACCGCACCGAACTGGACCGCCTCACCGGCGAGCTCGACGGCGCGCGCACGGTCACCCGCGGACTGCGCGCCCAGACCCACGAGTTCGCCAACCGGGTGCACACCCTCGCCGGGATGCTCGAACTCGGCGCCTACGACGAGGCCCGCGCCTACCTGGCCGACCTGTCGGCGACGCACACCCGCACCAGCACGGACATCTCCGAGCACGTCGCGGACTCCGCGCTGGCCGCCCTGGCCATCGCCAAGTCCGCGCAGGCCTCCGAGATGGGCGTGGACCTGCGGCTGTCCCCGATGACGAGCGTCCCCGCCCTGGACAGGCAGGTACGCTCCGACGCACTGCTCGTCCTCGGCAACCTGGTCGACAACGCGCTCGACGCGGTGGTCGGCGCCCAGCACGGGTGGGTGGAGCTGATGGTGCGGCTGCACACGGCGGACACCGGCGGCCTGCCGCACGACCTGCTGGAGATCCGGGTGACCGACTCCGGGCACGGGGTGGCCGACGACGTGGCGCGGGAGATCTTCCGGCTCGGGTTCACCACCAAGGCGTCCCGGGACGGCGGGACGCGCGGACTGGGCCTGGCGCTGGTCAAGCAGGTGTGCGAGGGCAGAGGGGGAAGCGTGGAGATGGAGGCGCCCGACGCCGACGAGGGCGCGGTGTTCACCGCCTGCCTGCCCCTGCGGGTGCCCGCGGCGGCGGAGGGGGCGGCCCCGTGATCCGCGTGCTGGTCGTCGACGACGACGTGCGGGTGGCCCGCAACCACCAGGAACTGGTGGAGTCGCTGCCCGGGTTCACCGTGGCGGGGACCGCGCACACGGCCGCGTCGGCCCTCACCCAGATCCGGGGCCACCAGCCCGACCTGGTGCTGCTGGACCTGGTGCTGCCCGACGCGTCCGGGATCTCGGTGATGCGCGCCCTGCGCGCCGCCGCGACCAGCACCGGGCCGCAGCGGACGGACTTCCTGATGATCACCGCCGTGCGCGACATCGCCCAGGTGCGGTCGGCCCTGCACGGCGGCGCCGTCCACTACCTGCTCAAACCGTTTCCGCTCAGCGTTCTGCGCGACCAGTTGGAGCGGTACGCGGTGGCGCGCCGCCGGATGGACGCCGACGGGGAGGCCACCCAGCAGGAGGTGGACCGGCTGTTCGGGCTGCTGCGCCCGCCCGCCGCCCGGTCACTGCCCAAGGGGCTGACCCCGGCGACCGCGGACCTGGTGGCGGGGGTGCTGCGTGAGGCGGAGGGGGAGGTGTCGGCCTCGGAGGCCGCCGAGAGGGCCGGGGTGTCCCGGGTGACCGCGCGGCGCTACCTGGAGCACCTGTGCGCGGACGGGCGGGCCGAGCTGCGCATGCGCTACGGCTCGGCGGGCCGCCCGGAGCACCTCTACCGCTGGGTGGCCTGAGCGCCCTCCGACTCAGGCTCGCCGCCGATGTGCCTCCTCCAGGGGTCGCTGGCGGTGAGCCAGTGGGGCATGAGCCTGAGGGGGAAGGGGAGATCGGTACCGAGGTGGAAACCCAGGCGGTGGGAAGCGCGCGTGTGCACGGGCTTGGGAGCCGGTGACACGTCAAACCGCCCGTCGACCACAGCTCGTACCGCCGACCGTCGTCCGGTGTGCGCTCCAGGCCGTCCACGGTCAGGCGTCGTTCGGGTGCTTCCGGGTGCCTGGTAGTCATGACCGACACCATGCCTCCTCGTCTTCATGAAGACCGGTATTCGGATGCACGCTCGGTTGCCGGCCGGTTTCGCGGAAGAGGCCTCGTGGGGACGTCCGGATCCGGCGGACCTTCCTGGGCCGTTATCCGGGAAATGTCGGTGTCGCGTGTCACACTCGGCCCCATGTTGGATCATCTCGGTATCCAGGTCAGCGACCCCGCGGCGAGCGCCGCCTTCTACGACAAGGTCCTCGCGCCGTTGGGGGCCGGACGCGTCCTCGACTTCGGCGAGAACATCGGCTACGGCACGTCCGCCCCCGATTTCTGGATCGGGCCCGCGAACACGCCGGGTGAGGCCCGCGAGTCCCACATCGCCTTCACCGCGCCCGACCGGGCGGCGGTGGACGCCTTCTCCGCGGCGGCCGTCGAGGCGGGCGCGGAGGTGCTCCACGAGCCGAAGGTGTGGCCCGAGTACCACGAGCACTACTACGGCGCGTTCGTGCGCGACCCCGACGGCAACAACGTCGAGGCCGTCTCGCACGTCCCCGCCTGAGTACCGTCCCGCGCGCCCCGGGGAGGCCGGTCGGCCTCCCCGGGGCGGTCGGCCTCCCGCGTCCGCGCCTACGCGGCTCCGGCGGAGCGCCTGCCCGTGGCCGCCTCCGCGGCGGCGACCGCGCTGTTGAACGCCACCTCGCCCAGCAGGCCCGGCGCCGCCACCGAGTCGCCGACCAGGTAGAGGCCCTCGCCCCGGTCCACCGCGGGGCGGTCGCGCCACGTGCGGCCCGGCAGGTCCAGCGCCCCGGTACGCCCGCGCGCCACCTGGTCGCGCCGCCACGTCACCCGTTCCCGCCACCCCGGCAGGGACAGGTCCAGGAACCGCTCCATGCGTTCGGTGACATCGGCCCGGGACTCTCCCGGGCGCACCGGCAGTTGCGCCTGCACCAGCTCCTCGCCCTCCGGCGCGAGGGTGCGGTCCACCAGCGAGTAGCGCTCCAGGAAACCGCACTCGTCGGTGTCGAAGACGACGAACGGGTCCCGGCCCCGCCACAGCCCCAGGTCCACCATCAGGGTGTGCCCGCTCTCCCACTCCAGCGAGTCGTCCCCGAGCAGCGCGCGGGCCGACGCCAGCGACGTCGCGACGATGGCCGGCGTGTCGGGCACGGCGTCCACCCGGGCCCCGGTCTCGACGCGCACGCCCATCTCGCGGGCCCGCCGGGCCAGCCGCTCCACCAGCGACGTCCAGCCGCCGACCAGGTACTTGGGGGAGGGCCACACCGGAGCGGTCGCCCGGCGAAACCTCTCCCAGACGAAGGCGGCCGACAACCGCGACGGATCGGAGTCGAACAGCACCACGCCCATCAGGTTCGCGGCCACGCGCGCGGGCTCCTCCCCGATCTCCTCCCCAGCCCATGATCCGAAGTCCCGGTCGTGCGGTGCCCGCAGCCGCCGCCGCGCGGCGGCCCTGAGCAGGGCGGCGGGCGGCATGCCCACACGGCCCCGGTGGCGGACCCGCATCCGGGCCAGGCCGCGGGCGGGGAAGGGCAGGGACGGCGGGACCAGGTCGCGCTCCGCCAGCCACGTGAACGGGGCCCCGTCGCCGTACAGCACGTGCGGTCCCTCGTTGGCCACGTACGGCGGATCGGTGGCGCGGGCCCGCCCGCCCAGGGCCCGGTGTGCTTCCAACAGGGTGACGTTCGCGCCCCTCTCGGCGCTGGCGATGGCCGCGGTCAGTCCGGCGAGGCCACCGCCCACAACGGTGATGTCCATACCCCTAGGACGGTTCGGGCGCCCGCAGGCGTGACATCTTCTCGGGGTTGACCAGGAGGTACACGTGCTGGATCCGGTCGCCGGCGATGTCCAGGGACACCAGCACGGCCGCCCTGCCCCCGGCGGAGACGACCGCCGCCGGGCCGCCGTTGACCTCGGTGACCGTGGTGCGCAGGTCCTCCGTCCCGGCCTCGTCCAGACCCACGGAACGCAGGAAGCGCTCGGCGTTGCGCGGCAGTACCAGGGAGGACAGGAACCGGCCGACCTTCGCGGCGCCCTCCATGACACGCCGGGGCGCCCTGGCCCTGCCGTCGCTGTCGCTGACCAGGGTGACGTCGTCGGCGAGCAGGCCGGTCAACCCGTCCAGGTCGCCCTCCAGGCAGGCCCGGAGGAAGCGTTCGGTCATGCGCCGCCGGGTGGTCCGGTCGGCCTCGAACCGGGGGCGCCTGGCCCGGACGTGCTCACGGGCCCGCCGTGCGAGCTGCCGGACGGCGGCCTCCTCCCGGCCGATGATCCCGCCGATCTCGGCGTAGGGCATCTGGAAGGCCTCGCGCAGCACGAACACCGCGCGCTCCAGCGGACTGAGCGTCTCCAGGACCACCAGGAGCGCGAACTCGACCGAGTCCGCCAGTTCGGCGCGTTCGGCCCCGTCGGGGATGTCGCTGACCGGTTCGGGCAGCCACGCGCCCACGTAGGTCTCGCGCCGGACACGGGCGCTGCGCAGCCGGTCGATGGCGAGCCGGGAGGCGACGGTGACCAGGTAGGCGCGGGGCTCGTCGACGGAGTCGGGGTCGACGGCGGACCAGCGCAGCCACGCCTCCTGGACGACGTCCTCGGCGTCGGACGCGGTGCCCAGGATGCGGTAGGCGATACCGGTCAGAAGGGAGCGGTGTTCTTCGAAGACATCGGTCGTCATGACAGGAAGACGTATCAGCCCGGTCCGTGTGTGACACGCCCGTCCACGTCTTCCGTCGGCACCGGTCCGGTGGCGGTCCGCCGTCCTCGGCCGCCGCCGGCCGTCGCCGGGAGGCGTCCGCCGGCACCGGCGGGGCCCTGCCGGGGGGTGCCCGCCCGGAGGGGTAGCGTGGCGCGGTCGGAGATCGGACGAGGGAGAGGGGCCGGTGTGTACCGACTGCGGGAGTGGGAGCCGGGCGACGCCGACCGGCTGCTGGAGGCGTTCGCCGAACCGGAGCTGGCCTGGCAGGCGCCGACGGTGCCCACCACCCCGGACCAGGCCCGTGAGTGGATCGTCCGGCAGCGGCTCCTGGCGCGGGAGGGCTCGGCGTTCGGGTTCGCGGTCGTCGAGGCGGACGGGCCGGTTCTGGGGCACGTCCAGGTGGACGTGACCAGTAGGCGCCTCGACCTCGGATGGGTGTCGTACTGGACCCTGACGGAGGCGCGGGGAAGGGGTGTGGCCACGGCCGGGGCACTGCTGGTCTGCGATTTCGCCTTCGCCGAGCTGGACCTGTTCCGGCTGGAGCTGGGCCACCGCATGAACAACCCGGGTTCGTGCCTGGTGGCGCGCCGGTCCGGGTTCCGGCCGGAGGGGGTCGAGCGGCAGAAGCTCCGCTACGGCGACGAGCGGTTCGACACGGGCACGCACGCCCGGCTGGCCACCGACCCGGTGGAGGGTGTGGAGCTCCGGCCCTGCGCGTACTGAACGCGATGGACGTACGGGCCCCGGCACGTACGAGGACGCGGGGCGCGGCCGTGCCGTGCCCCGCGTCCCCACGGCGTCCGCGCGTCCGAGGGACCCGGTGCGGTTCGGGCGCCGGCGGTTCCGCCTTCCGGAGTGCCCGAACACGGGATGGAGCGGAGTCCCTAGGAGAGCACGGACTACTAGTCCATGGCGACGATGCCGGAGGTGACGTCCTTGGAGACCACGTTGCAGTCGCCGCCGCTCAGGCCGGAGAAGGCGAGCACCTCGGCGCAGATCGGCACGGTGACGTTCTGGATCTCGGCGTTGTTGTCCGCAGCGGCGGGTCCGGTCATGGCGCCGAAGGCGAGGCCGGTGGCGAGGATGAGGCCGGAGACGGAGGCGAAACGCTTCATGGTGTTGGTCCTTTTCGGTTCGTGGTGTGATCGTTGATGCTGAAGGGACCTTGTGGGTCCCGTGGTGACAGACTGGATACGTGAGCGGAGCCGGTCCTAGTCGTCGACGGCGATGCCGCTCGTGGAGTCCCAGTTCACGACGTTGCAGTCGCCGCCGCTGACGCCGGAGGCCTTGAGGACGTCCAGGCAGATCGGGATCGTGATGTTCTGGATCTCGGCGTTGTTGTCCGCCGCGGCGGTGCCGGTCATGGCACCGAAGGCGAGGCCGGTGGCGAGGACGAAGCCGGAAACCTTGGCGATACGGGACATTCTTCTTGCCTTTCGGAAGTTCAAAACGGGCTGGCTGTAGCCGCCGTAAATAACTTAGCGTAATGATGGGCGTGCTTGGAGTACTTTCGAGGAAGGATCCAGAGTTTCCTTGGGTTTTCCTCGGCTTCGTAGGGGACATGACGGACATGTCATCACTTCGAAGCGTCACCGCGTTACTTAACCGAAAGCACGGCGATAACCCGTATCTGGCGAATGCATCGGAACCGGTGATTATCCGACATCGGACATACAAAAGGGCCCGCATGGTGATGAACCATGCGGGCCCTGTGTCTCGACGGTACTTCCGCGGGGGAGGAGGCCCCGCCCCGTGTCCGTGTCCGTGTCCGGACGGCGTCCCCGGGGCGGGCGGACGCTCAACCCACGGGGGCCGGTGCCGGGTCTACCAGCCCTGCTGCTGGCCGTACCCCGGGTACTGCTGCCCGTAGCCGGGCTGCTGACCGTACCCCGGCTGCTGACCGTAGCCGGGCTGCTGTCCGTACCCGGGGTACTGCTGCTGGTCGTATCCCGGGTACTGCTGCCCGTAACCCTGCTGGCCATAGCCCTGCTGCCCGTACCCGGGCTGCTGGCCGTACCCCCCGTACGGGTCCTGCTGCTGCGCCCCCGTCGGCTGGTGCTGGTAGGGCTGCTGTTGGCCCGAGGGCTCCTGTGGGGGCGCCTCGGGCCCGTCCTTCTTGCCGTCCGGGTCAGGGCGGAAGATGAACAGGCGTGCGGGCTTGTCGCCCTCCTCGCCCGGGGTGATCAGGTCCAGGCGCCAGCCGGCCTCCTCGATCCCCTCCAGGATGCGGGTCAGCCCGGGACGCAGCTTGCTGGAGGGCTCGTCGTAGGCGTTCACCTCCAACTGGATGATGAACATCCGGCGCTTCTGCTGCGCGGCGACCTTGGCATGCTCGACGACCGTGCTGTCCCTCACGACCTGCGTGACGCTCATGAATAACCGTACCCATCTGCTCTGCGTGGAGCTTGCCGTACCCGTCGAGCCGTTACCCGGTCATCCGCGTCCACAGTGGCGGGGACTCCGCCGGGCTCCGCAACCATGATGCCCCCTGCGGGCGCGTCTGGCCACAGAGCCCGAACGGCCGCCCTCCCCGTGAGGCGCCCGGCGGGCGGTCAGGAGGCGGCGGCGCGGACGGCCTCGACGACGGGCGTCTCTCCGTTCACCAGGTTGAGAACCTTCCCGACCGTCCCCGGTTCGTCCAGAAGGGCGACGATCACCGAGGCCACGTCCTCACGTGTCACGGAGTCGCGCTCGACGTCGGAGCCCAGCGCCACCCTCCCGGTGCCCGGGTCGTCGGTCAGCCGCCCCGGACGCAGGATCGTCCAGTCCAGCTCCAGCCCGCGCTCGCGCAGGTCGGCGTCGGCGGCGCGCTTGGCCTCCACGTAGGCCGCCCAAGCTCCGCGGGGGTCGGTGCCCTCGGGCACCGGCTCGTCCACGTTGATGGCCGACACCTGCACGAGGCGGCGCGTACCCGCCAGCGAGGCGGCGTCGGCGGTCAGCACGGCCGCCTTGTGGTCCACGGTCTCCTTGCGGGCCGCGTCGCTGCCCGGGCCCGCGCCCGCGGCGAACACGACGCCGTCGGCGTTCATGACCTTCTCGGCCAGTTCGGTGACGGTGGCCTTCTCCAGGTCGATCACGACCGGCTCGGCGCCGGCGGCGACCACGTCCTGGGAGTGGTCGGGGTTGCGGATGAGGGCGACGGGCTCGTCACCGCGGTCGGCCAGCTGCCTGGCCAGCCGCAGCGCGATCTTCCCGTGTCCCCCGGCGATGACGATACGCATGGGAGAAGCGTATGCCCTCGGCGGCCGGGAACCGGGGCGCGACCCCGGCGGCGGGAGGAGCGCTCCGGGCTCCGCGCACGGCCTCTCGGCCCCGCGCGGAGCCCGGCTCCGGTCCTACTCGACGGTCCAGGTGTCCCCGCTGCCCAGCAGGGCGGCCAGCTCGCCGTCGCCGCGCTCGGCGCGGGCGTCGGCGACCTGCTCGTTCAGCAGGTCGTCGTAGGTGGGGCGGCGCACGTCCCGGAACACCCCGATCGGCACGTGCTCGAACGCCGGGAGGTCCAGACGCGACAGCGCGAACGCGTATCCCGGGTCCTCGCGGTGCGCGTCGTGCCGGATCAGCCGGTCCTCGCCCACCGAGTCCACGTCCACGACCTCCAGGCCGCCGAACTCCCCGGCGACCACGCCCCGGTCGGAGCCCAGCCGCAGCGGCTCGCCGTGCTCCATGCGCAGCAGGCGGGTGTCGCGCGCCGCCGGGTCCTTCAGCGGTTCGAACGCGTCGTCGTTGAAGATCGGGCAGTTCTGGTAGATCTCCACGAACGAGGCGCCCGGGTGGTCGGCCGCCGCACGCAGCACCGAGGTGAGGTGCTTGCGGTCGGAGTCGACCGTGCGGGCCACGAACGAGGCCTCCGCGCCCAGCGCCAGCGACACGGGGTTGAACGGGTGGTCCAGCGAGCCCACCGGCGAGGACTTCGTGATCTTCCCGGCCTCGGAGGTGGGGGAGTACTGGCCCTTGGTCAGCCCGTAGATCCGGTTGTTGAACAGCAGGACGTTGATGTTGACGTTGCGGCGCAGCGCGTGGATGAGGTGGTTGCCGCCGATGGACAGCCCGTCGCCGTCACCGGTCACCACCCACACCGACAGGTCCGGGCGGCTGGTGGCCAGGCCGGTCGCGATCGCCGGGGCGCGCCCGTGGATCGAGTGCATGCCGTACGTGCTCAGGTAGTAGGGGAAGCGGGAGGAGCAGCCGATCCCCGACACCATGACGATGTTCTCGCGCGGCACGCCCAGCTCGGGCAGGAAGGACTGGAAGGCGGCCAGGATCGCGTAGTCGCCGCACCCCGGGCACCAGCGCACCTCCTGGTCGGACTTGAAGTCCTTCATCTTGTACGCGGTGTCGCCCTTGGGCACCAGGCGCAGGCCCCCCAGGGTGCCGGCCCCGTCCTCCGGGCCGCCGTGGTCGTGGCCGCCCGGGCCGGGGCCGTGCCCCGTCGCGTTCTCAGTCACGGTCGATGACCTCCTGCAGCACGTCCGCGAGTTCCTCGGCCTTGAAAGGCAGGCCGCGGACCTTGTTGTAACCGATGACGTCGACCAGGAACCTGCCCCGCAGCAGCAGCGACAGCTGGCCCAGGTTGATCTCGGGGACCACCACCCGCTCGTAGCGGCGCAGAACCTCGCCGAGGTTGGCCGGGAACGGGTTCAGGTGCCGCAGGTGTGCCTGCGCCACCCGGCCGCCCGCGCGGCGCACACGGCGCACCGCCGCGGTGATCGAGCCGTACGTGCCGCCCCAGCCCAGTACCAGGACGTCGGCCTCCCCGCCGGGGTCGTCCACCTCCACCTCGGGGATGTCCCGGGCGATCGCGTCGATCTTGGCCTGGCGCGTGCGCACCATCAGGTCGTGGTTGGACGGCGTGTAGGAGATGTCACCGCTGCGCGCGTGCTTCTCGATGCCGCCGATCCGGTGCTCCAGGCCGGCCGTGCCCGGCACCGCCCACGGGCGGGCGAGCGTCTCCTCGTCGCGCAGGTAGGGCAGGAAGTCCCCCTCCTCCCCGTTCGGCTCGGTCGCGAACCCGGGATCGATCTCCGGCAGGTCGGACACCTCCGGCAACCGCCAGGGCTCCGACCCGTTGGCCAGGTACCCGTCGGAGAGCACGACCACCGGCGTGCGGTAGCGCACCGCGATCCGGACCGCCTCCAGCGCGGCGTCGAAGCAGTCGGCGGGCGAGGCGGGCGCCACCACCGGTACCGGGGACTCGCCGTTGCGCCCGTACAGGGCCATGAGCAGGTCGGTCTGCTCGGTCTTGGTCGGCATGCCGGTGCTCGGCCCGGCGCGCTGCACGTCGATGACCACCAGCGGAAGCTCGGTCATCACCGCCAGCCCCACGGTCTCCTGCTTGAGCACCATGCCCGGACCGGAGGTGGTGGTCACCCCCAGGGACCCGCCGAAGGACGCGCCCAGGGCGGCGCCCACACCGGAGATCTCGTCCTCGGCCTGGAACGTGCGCACACCGAACTGCTTGTGCCTGGACAGCTCGTGCAGGATGTCCGAGGCCGGGGTGATCGGGTACGAGCCCAGGAACAGCGGCAGACCCGACCGCCTGGATCCGGCGATCAGGCCGTAGGCGGTGGCCAGGTTGCCGGTGATGTTGCGGTAGGTGCCCGCCGGGAGCCTGGCGGGCTTGATCTCGTAGGAGACCGCGAAGTCCTCGGTGGTCTCACCGAAGTTCCACCCGGCCTGGAACGCGGTCAGGTTCGCGGCGAGGATGTCGGGCTTGGCGGAGAACTTCGACTTCAGGAACGAGGTCGTCCCCTCGGTCGGCCGGTTGTACATCCAGGACAGCAGGCCCAGGGCGAACATGTTCTTCGCCCGTTGCGCGTCCTTCTTGGAGATGTCCACGCCGGCCAGCGCCTCCACCGTCATGGAGGTCAGGGGCACCGCGCTCACCTTGAACGAGTCCAGGGTCCCGTCCGTGAGCGGGTCGACCGTGTACCCCACCTTGGTCAGGCTGCGCTTGGTGAACTCGTCGGTGTTGACGATCACGGTGGCACCCCTGGGCAGGTCGCCCAGGTTGACCTTGAGCGCCGCCGGGTTCATCGCCACCAGCACGTCCGGGGCGTCACCCGGGGTCATGATGTCGTGGTCGGCGAAGTGCAGTTGGAAGCTGGACACTCCGGGAAGCGTTCCGGAGGGCGCGCGGATCTCCGCGGGGAAGTTCGGCAGGGTCGACAGGTCGTTGCCGAACGACGCCGTCTCCTGTGTGAAGCGGTCACCGGTCAGCTGCATGCCGTCGCCGGAGTCACCGGCGAAGCGGATGACGACGCGGTCGAGTTGTTCGATCTGTTTGGCCACTGAGATCGACGACCTCCTTGGTGAGCCGCCGGTCGTGAAGGGCGGCGGCGCTCGGGTGTCAGCCCCCGACCGGACCGTACCGCCGTGGGACGGATGTCTGGTTCGGGGACCTGGGGACAGCGTTCGCGGCCCTCGCGATCGCCGGATGCGCCAACCCGGTCTCGCGCGGTGTGGTCGTGCCGCGACGGCCGGGTCGCGAAGGAGTCGGCCTTCAACGACACGGCCATCCGCACATCCGGCCGAGGGGGCGGAGTCCCGACGGCCTGGTGAGCGGAGTGATGAGAGCCACGCTCGCACTATAGGTCGTCGGGGGTGCCGGGGCGGCGGCCGGGTGGCGATTCTCACACGTGCGATGGGGCCGACAGGGGCGGATGCGCTGGGATCCGGGGCGGAAGCGCCGCGGGACGGAGGAGGAACCGGCGGGGCGCGGGGGAGGCCGGGGCCGGGGATGTGACCGGTGGCCGGCCGCACGGGGAACGCGGGATGCCGACCCGCACGTTTGTCACCATGTATACGCATCCGTGGTCGGCTGAGCGAGGAGGTGGCGGCGTGCACGTCAACGTGGTCCGTGCGATCGGTCTGTTCGTCGGTGTCGCGGTACTCGTCGTCGCGGTCGGCTGGCTGTGCGGCGCCGAGAAGGGCGCCCAGTTCTCCGCGACCCTGGTGGTGTGCGCCGGGGTGCTGGTCTACCTCTTCGGCGAGTCCCTGGCACTGCGTGCGATGCGGGCCCGTCCGGTCAGCGAGATCGAGCAGCCCGAGCTGTACCGGATCGTCCGTGAGCTGGCCACCGCGGCGAGGCAGCCGATGCCGAAGCTGTACCTGTCGCCCGTGCGCTCGCCCAACGCCTTCGCCACCGGCGGCAGCCCGCGCCGCGCCGCCCTGTGCTGCACCACGGGACTGCTGAGCGCTCTGGACGAGCGCGAGCTGCGCGGGGTGATCGCCCACGAGCTGGCGCACATCCGCTCCCACGACACCCTGATCAGTTCGGTGGCGGCCACCCTGACCGCGGTCATCGCGGCCATGTCGGCGGTCGCGTTCCTCCTCCCGCTCGGGGAGTCGGAGGAGACCGACATGCCCAACCTGCTGGGCGGTCTGATGCTGGTGCTGCTGGCGCCCCTCGCGGCGCTGGTCGTCCACTTCGGGGTGGGGCGCCGGCGCGAGTTCCGGGCCGACGAGCAGGCCGCGAGGATGACGGGGGACCCCGAGGGGCTGGCCGACGCGCTGAGCAAGCTGGAGGCGGGCACGTACCGGTACCCGCTGCCCCGGGAGCGCAGCCTGCTGGCCTCGGCCCACCTGATGACCACCAACCCGTTCCCGTGCGGTGTGGGCCGCCTCTTCGCCGCCCACCCGCCCACCACCGAGCGCGTCCGCCGGCTGCGTCGGCTGCGGCGTGAGTGGGACCTGGGCGGATAGGCACGGCGAGGGCCGCCGGACACGGCGACGGCCGCCCACCGGGGAGGCGGGCGGCCGTTCGGTCGTCGCTACCGGTAGTTGACGAACTGGAGCGCCAGGTCGAAGTCCTTCTCCTTGATGAGGTTCTGGACCGACTGGAGGTCGTCCTTCTTCTTGGCGCTGACGCGCAGCTCGTCGCCCTGGATCTGGGCCTTGACGCCCTTGGGCCCCTCGTCGCGGATCAGCTTGGAGATCTTCTTGGCGTCCTCGGAGGTGATGCCCTCCTTGAGGCTGACGGGAAGGCGGTACTCCTTGCCGGAGGGGCGGGGCTCGTCGGCGGGGTCCAGGATCTTCAGGGAGAGCTTGCGCTTGACCAGCTTCTCCTTGAAGACCTCCATCGCGGCGTTGACCCGCTCCTCGGAGTTGCCCTTGATCTCGATCCCGTCATCGCCCTGCCAGGCGATGGTGGTACCGGTGCCCTTGAAGTCGAACCGCTGGGCCAACTCCTTGCCGGTCTGGTTCAGGGCGTTGTCGACCTCCTGACGGTCGAGTTTGGACACGACGTCGAAACTGGATTCGGCGGCCACGTTCGCTCACACCCCGCTAGTCATCATGGGTCGCGGGCGCCCGGGGGCACCCGCGTGGGTCTTGTCGGCCCGCTCCGGACCCCGGTGCGGGCAGGACCTCAGAGCTTAGCCGCGCCCTGCTCAGGCTGCCGAAGCGCCTGTTCGGGGCGCGCCCCGAAGAACCGATTTCAGGTTCGGGCGGATCATCCGCTATTCTCGGTGGTGCGCCGCGACGAACACGTCGCCGCAGCCCAGGCAGGTTGCCCGAGTGGCCAATGGGAGCGGACTGTAAATCCGTCGGCTTAGCCTTCCAAGGTTCGAATCCTTGACCTGCCACACTGGGGAACGAGGCCCCGGCACCATCAGGTGCCGGGGCCTCGTCGTGTCCGGGGTGCCCGCCGGCCGGGCCACGGCCGTGCTCCCGACCGGGGAGACGTGTGTCACATCCGCACCGGTCGGCGGAGGGCGCGTGTGTTCCGGATCAGGGCCGGGCCGCTTCCGGGATTCGGCCGATCGCGTGTCTGTCGCGTTCGGGACACGGGCCGGTAACGACGTTTTTGCCGTCCGGGGGCGGACGGCCCGCGGGCGGGGTGTGCGCTCCAGAGGGCTCTGAACTGCGGTTTCGCCCTTCCCTCAGGCGATCCGCGGACTGGGTGGCGGTCGCGACTGTGTGGATGGCGTGTGGTGTGTCCGCTTCGCCGTTCAGGGCCCGGTCTGGATGGAAGTCAGTCCTTTGCGTGGGTCGTGCAAAAAGAGATCCAATATATCCATTTGTGGCCGACGCGAAAAGAATCCTCGCGACAATCTGGACAAATTGCTTTCCGAGTTTCGGCGTTGACAAAAACCGGGGGGCGGATGATGATTGCCCCAGTCCACCGCGACACAGGTGCAAGAAGCGCCTGCGTCTTTTTCTGTCAATCCTCGTATCCGATTCTCGGGGGAAACATGATCAAGAAGATGGCCGCTGCTGGCCTGGTCGCCGGTGCCGCGATGGGCGCTCTCCTCATGGGAGCTCCCGCTCACGCCAGTGGTTCGCACGGTGGTGACCAGCAGTTCAACCAGAACCTGCAGCTGGTTCCGATCCAGTCCTGCAACCTGGAGGCCAGCGTCGGCCTGGTCGCGGTCAACATCCCGATCCTGTCGCCGCAGACCACCGGTGACTGCGTGAACGGCCCTGTCGGCACCAACATCAGCTAGTTCCGGCAATCCGTCCGACCGAGACAATATCTCAAACTTTTTCGAAGGGTAATTCAATGCTGCGTAAGCTCGGTGTTGCCGGCCTCGTCGCTGGTGCTGCTTTCGGTGTCGTTCTCTCCGGTTCCCCGGCCTTCGCCGGTGGAGGCCACCACGGTTCGCACGGCGGCGACCAGCAGTACAACCAGAACCTGCAGGCCATTCCCGTGCAGCTCTGCAACACGGAGGCCGTCGTCGGCCTGATCGCGGTCAACGTGCCGGTCCTGTCGCCGCAGACCACCGGCGACTGCGTCAACGGCCCGATCAGCACCAACATCGACTAGGAGATCCCGACATGCTGCGCAAGCTCACCACGGCCGCGGCTGTGGCCGGGATCGCCCTGGGCACCGTTCTGGCCGCCACGCCGGCCTCCGCCGGTACGCACGGCGGGGACCAGCAGTACAACCAGAACCTGCAGGCCGTTCCCGTGCAGCTCTGCAACTCGGAGATCGTCGTGGGCATCCTGGCCGCGGTCAACGTGCCGGTCCTGTCGCCGCAGACCACCGGCGACTGCGTCAACGGCCCGATCAGCACCAACATCGACTAGGGGACAGCATGCTGCGCAGGTTCACAGCGGCCACCGCGATCGCCGGTGCCGCCCTGGGCATGATGCTCGCCGCCTCGCCCGCCTCCGCCGGTACGCACGGTGGGGACCAGCAGTTCAACCAGAACCTGCAGTTGGTCCCGATCCAGCTCTGCAACACCGAGCTGTCCGTCGGCCTGGGAGCGGTCAACGTGCCGATCCTGTCGCCGCAGACCGCCGGCGACTGCGTCAACGGTCCCCAATGGACCAACGCGGGCTAGGACGGCCACGAGGGTGAGGACGACAACGGCCACGGTCACTGGCCACCTCCGGGTGGTGGGGCCTCCGGTCCCGCAGTGACGGAGCACATGGTCCGTAGGCCCCCCGGCATCCTGCCGGGGGGCCTTGTCGCGGCTCCGGGCCCACCGCCCGTCGCCCAGCCGGACACATGGGGTGACGGGTCGCGGGTAGGCGGATCCGGGGTCCGGGCGCGGGGCCCGCGACCACAGGGGGCCGGTGGCCCGAGAGGGACCGAAAGAGGAGGAGAGAGGCCAGATGAGGCGCACGATCCTGACCGGGGCGGCACTACTGCTGGCGGTCACGGCCTGCGGCGAGCAGGTGGCTCCGCCCGACCTGCCCGCCCCCAGTCCGGAGGCCGAGCAGAGCCGGCAGGAGGAGGGCGGCGACCCGTCGGCGACCGGCACCCCGGGTGAGGAGCCCACGGTCGAGGAGAACCAGGAACCCGTGGAGGGGGAGCAGGACAGTCCGGGGGACGAGGCCACCGGAGAGGAGGGGACCTACGTCTTCAACCGCTACGGCGACGAGGACGGGTTCCCCGACCTGCGTCCCACCGACTACGTCGCCACGGAGTTCACCACCTTCTCCGACATGGAGTGGAGCGAGTGGTCGGACGAGGTCGCGCACGGCGAGGGCGGGGTGTCGGGGACCTGGTGCCTGGAGACGGGCTGCCAGGAGGACCCCTACGACGTCGAGGTCGAGCTGGGGGACCCGGTGGAGGTCGGCGGCGGCACCTTCTTCTCCACCTACACGATCACCGACTACGGCGACATGTCGGCGAAGACGCGCCAGGCGATGCAGGAGGCCGACGACGGGCGCCTGTCGCTACCGCCCTCCGAGTGAACTCCGGCGCGGCGACGGATCCGGGGGCGTGCGTGCCCGGTGAAGGTGAGGTTCGCCTCCGTCACGGCTTCGCAGAATCATGCCAAAGTTCCTCAAAAGAACATAACGCCTGATCAGAACGGGTGACACGGCCCTCTCAGCAGGGCCAGACGGTGCCGAAACGGGCGTGGCGCGCCCGGGAGGTCTCTAGTCTGCTGAGTTGTGGGACTCAACCAGCGGACGGACAACCGCGCGGACGACGCACAGGGCACCGGAGGCCGACCGGCGCCGCGGCACGGCCGCGCCGCCCTGCTGCGCCTGGCCACCTGGTTCGAGGAGGCGGATCCCGACGGGGCCGACGCCCTCGCCACCGCCGCCTACGCCCTGCACCCCGCCCTCCACCTGGAGGGACGCGTGGACGAGGGCGTCGCCGCCACCACCAGCTGGTGGCAGGCAGACCCCGACCGCAGCACCGTCATCGAGCGTCCCGGCACCCGGCTGCCCGAGCCGGTCCGCGACCACCGCGCCCAGCAGGCCCGCCTGCGCGACGCGGCCGAGTCCTCCGCGCACTGGCGCCGCGCCGGCGCCGCGCAGATCCGCGCCCTGCTCACCGAGCCCACCGGCGACCGCGCCCGCCTGGACCTGTCCGGCGCCGGGATGGAGGTCCTCATGGAACTCCTCACCGCGGCGCTCGGCTCCGGCGACGCCAGCAGGCACTCCACGTCGGCGGGAGACCTGGAGTTCTCACTGCGCCTGCACGTCATCACCGCCCCGGGCGCCGGGGTCACCATCCAGGGCGAGGGCGGCGAACTGACCCTGGAGGGGCTGCGCCTGTGCGTCACCGCCTACGACCAGCACACCGTCGAGGAGGCCGCCGGGAGCACCGGCGACGGCCCCTCGGACGACGCCCCCGGGGAGGAGGACCCAGGGGAGGGCTCCACGCCTCGGGCCCCGGCCCCCTTCGACCCCCTCACGGATCCGCTCCCCCCGCAGGCCCTGGAGGACCCGGAGGCTCCACCCGCCCGGGTGTATCCGGCTGACCAGGAGGAACCCTCCGGAACGGACACCGGGGAACCAGGCGCCGAAGGTTTCCCCGAGACCCCTGCCGAAGACCCCGAACCCACCGGTAACCTCCCTGGACCGGACCCGGACGCCGAGACCACGGGTCCACTCGACCTGTCCGGGAACCGGTCCCGGTCGTGGGGGTGATGGAGACGAACGCCTACAGCGAGGACGCCGCGCTCATCGGGGAGCGCCAGGCCGCGGCCCGCGCCCTGCTGGCGCACCCCCTGCTCACCGAGCGCACCCACCCGGCGGAGTTCCCCCTCGTGCGCTCCCACGCCGAGTGGCTCATCCAGAGGTTCCAACGCGTGCTCGGCTACCGGCTGACCGTCGCCGCCGACCACGCCCGCCTGGTCAAGAGGGGCCCGGCCACGGAGACCGCGCGGCCCCTCACGCGCCCGACCGGGGCGCCCTTCACCCCGCGCACGCACACCTACCTCGCCCTGGCCCTGGCCGTCCTGGTCGAGGAGCAGGGCCCCACCACGGTCCTGCGGCTGGCCGACCAGGTCCGCTCCGCCGCGCACGAGGCCGGAATCGACGCCGATCCGGCGCGGAGCCTCGGCGAGCGCCGCGCCTTCTGCGCCGCCCTGCGGCACCTGGCGGGGCTCGGGGCCCTCACCGAGACCTCCGGCGCCATCGCCGACCACCAGGCCGATCCCGCGGCCGACCCGCACCTGCTCCCGCGCACACAGGTCCTTCGCTCGGTCGCCGCCCACCTGCCCCGCGCCGACGACGACCAGGACTCCTTCCTCGCGGCCGCCTCCGACGCCGACCCCGACGGCGACCAGCAGGGTGAGACCGTCCTGCGCCGCCTCCTCGCCGAGACCGCCGTCGTCTACCGCGAGGAGCTTCCCGACCGGCAGCGCGACCGCCTCGCCGCGCACCAGTGGCGGGCCGCCGCCGCGCTGGGCAACCTGCTCGGCTGCGACACCGAGATCCGTGCCGAGGGCGTCGCCCTCGTGATGCCCGACGAGGCCGGGGCCCGCCCCGCCTTCCCCTCGGACGACCCGGTCGGCCAGGTGGCCCTGTCCCTGGTCCGGCACCTCTCCGGCCGCCTGCATCCCGGTCGGCCCGCCACCTCCGTCCCCGTCCCCGAACGGGAGATGGACACCGCCCTGGAGGCCCTCTGCGGCGTGGACGCCCCCGCGCGGGCCGAGTGGGCCCGCACCGCCGGACCCGAGGTGCCCGACCCCGCGCGGCTCCGGGAACGGGTGCTGGCCCTGCTGTCGGGCCTCGGGCTGCTGCGCGGCGGCCCCGGGCACTGGCGGCTCACCGCCGCGGCCGCCCGGTACGGGAGCGAAGCGGACGAGTACGTCCCGCCGATCCAGGACAATGACCTACACGGCCGGACACGACCCGACAAGACACGTGGTTCCGGTGACGGCCCCGCGCCCGAGGCTCCCGCCGATCCCCAGGGCGATCTGAGCCGGGTGGCGTCCGTGCTGCAAGCGGTGGCGAACGAGAAGGTGAGCGCGTCCAGTGGTGACACAGGAGACCAGCCAGGCCCCGGGGGCGGAAACGGCGACGGTTCCGGCTGAAGCCCCCGCCGGCGGGCCCCGTGCCTCCCACGGCGTCCCCCGCTACCGCCTCGAACGCGCGGGCATCCGCAACGTCTGGCAGTACGACGACCACGTCCTGGACTTCGCGGAGGGACGGCTGCTGCTGCGCGGCCGCAACGGCGCGGGCAAGTCCAAGGCCCTGGAGATGCTGCTCCCGTTCCTGCTGGACGGGGACGTGCGCCGGCTGGACACCACCGGGACCAACAGGACCAGCCTGCGCTGGCTGATGGCCGAGGGCTCCGACGCGGGCCGCCTCCCCGCCTCCGAGGAGACCGGCCCCGACCTGCTCGGCGGCCCCGAGTCCGATGAGGACGCCGTGGACGGGGAGGACTCGGCCGCCGACGACGGGAGCACCGGTCCCGCCACCCGGCTCGGCTACCTGTGGGTGGAGTTCACCACCGAGCGCGGCGAACGCGGACTCGACGCCGCGGCACGGGCCGACACGGGCCCCAGGAGCGCCTCCGCGCTGCTCGCCGCGAGCGCCGCCGGCACCGCGGCCGACGCGGAGCACGACGCGGGCCGGGAGGAGCCCCGCGACCCCGGCGCCCCGCCCCGCCACCTGACACTGGGCGCCGCCGTCATGGCGGTGGGCGACTCCGACCCGCGCTGCGTGTTCTTCGTCACCGAGCGCCGGGTCGGCCACGACCTCGACCTGGTCACCGACGGCCGCCCCAAGCCCGTGGACCGCCTCCGCTCGGAGATCGGCACCGACAACTGCTTCACCAGCGCCGTCCCCTACCGCGCCCGGGTGATGCACGACCTGTTCGGCATCGACGACTCCGTCCGCTACCGCAACCTCATCCACCTGCTCTACCGGCTGCGCCGTCCCACCATCGGCGACCGCCTGGAGGCCGGTGAGCTCGTAGGGGTCCTGTCCGAGGCGCTGCCGCCCATGGACGAGTCCGTCCTGGACGAGGTCGCCCGCAACATCGCCGACCTGGAGCAGGCCCGCTCCGACAAGGACGCCCTCGCCGAGGCCCGGACGGGCGTCACCGCCTTCCTGGAGGACTACCGGGGCTACCTGGTCCACGCGCTGCGCGCGCGGGTCACCGAGGCGCGCGAGCAGATCGACGCCGCCGCGCACCGCACGGAGGAGACCGAACGGCTGCGCGCCGAACTCGACCGCCTCATCACGGCGGAGAGCCAGATCTCCGAGGAGCGCGACCAGGCCCGCCGCACCCGCGACACCGCCCGGGCCGACGACGGGACCCTCGCCACCGCCCAGGACGGCGCCGCCGCGGCCACCGGCAACGAGCGCCGCGCCTACGACGCCGCCGTGGGCGCCTACATCCGCGCGGCGGAGGCCGCCTGGTTCGCCGCCGAGCACGCCGAGCGGGTGGAACGGCACGCCGTCGAGCGGTTGGAAGAGGACTCCGACACGGTCGAGCGCGCACTGGACGTGCTGCGCCAGACCCACGCCGAGGCCTCGCGCGCGGCCACGGCCGCGGGGATCGACCCCGGTGTCCTCGGCGCCGTTCCGGACCCGGTCCTCACCGTCCACGCGCCGCGCGAGAGCACCACGCGGGTGGACCTGCAGGGGCTGGAGCAGGCCGTCGAGCGCGAACCCGTGGAGGGCATCGACCTGGACGGCCTGCGCGACCGCCTGGGACGCCTCCACGACCGGCTCACGGGGATCGCCGGACGCGCCACCGACCGGACCGACCTGGTCACCCGCCTGACCGGGCTCACGTCCGCCGAGGCCGAGGCCGACCGCCGCCTGGTCGCCCTGACGAGCGAGGCAGAGGGCGCCGACGCCGCGCTCGAACAGGCCCACACACGCGAGCGGGACGCCGTCGACGGGGTGCGGCGGGAGAGCGCCGCCTACGCGGAGGGCGTCCGGGCGTGGGCCGCGCGGCTGCGGGACTCCAGCCACGCGCACGCCCTGGGCGAGGCCATCCACGAGCTGGAGGGCAGCGTCGAACTGCCCATCAACGACTCCCTGCGCGTCCTGGACCCGGACGTGCCCGCCACGGTCGCCCGCCTCGCGTACGCGGCCGTGGACCCCCTGCTGGAGGAGCTGCGCTCCCGCCGCGACGTGGCGGTGGGCGAGGAGGGCCAGCTCTCCGACGAACTCGCCGAGCTGGCGGACCGGCGGACGAGGAACACCGAGCACGCCCCCGAGCGCCCCTCCTGGGCCACCCACCCGCGGTCCGCGGGGGACGGCGCCCCGCTGTACGCGGTCGTCGACTTCGCGGAGGGGCTCAGCACGCGCGAGCAGGCCGGACTGGAGGCGGCGCTGGAGGCCAGCGGGCTGCTGGCCGGGTGGGTGCGCGCCGACGGGACCCTCCACGACCCGATGACGCGGGACCTGGTGGTCTCCCCGGTTCCGGTCCCGGCGCTGTCGAGGCCGTTCAGGGGGCGGACGCTGCTCGACGTCCTCGTCCCGGCCGCCGCCTCCGGTCCGGGGCCCGGCCGCGCCGTCGACCAGGACGGGCTGCGGGCCCTGCTGTCCTCCGTGGCGCTGTACTCGGACGCCGAGATGGAGCGGTCCCGGGGCGAGGAGACCGACAACGACGCCAGGCACCGCCGTGAGGGCCACGGCTCCCCGGACACCGAGCAGCCCAGGCACCGCCGGGACAGCCAGGGCACCGTCGTCCTGTCCAGCGCCGTGTCCCTCTCCGGGAGCTGGCGCCTGGGCGTCGCCTCCGGCGCCCACCACAAGAGCGAACCCGAGTACATCGGCGAGGCCGCCCGCAAGCGCGCCCGTGACCGGAAGTCGGCCAACACCGACCGCCGGATGGCGATCGCCGAGGCCCTGCTCGCCGAGGCGGGCGAGCGCCGCTGGGCGGTCGAGCACTCCTACGCCGAACTCATGGAGGTCTCCCGCGACCTGCCCGACCCGGCCCCGCTGATCCGTGCCTGGGCCACGCTGGAGGTCGCCCGCGGGGACGTGGCCGCCGCCCGCCGCGCACACGACGTGGCGCGCGCCGCCGCGGAGTCCTGCCGGTCCGAGCTGCTCGACATCCGTACGAGGCTGCGCGCCTCCGCCGCCGTGGGCGGCGCCGAGGAGTCGGAGGGCTCCCCGTGGGAGCGGGACCTGCCCACCACGCGCGCCGGGCTGGACAGCGCCCTGCGCGCCCTGGACCACCTGCGCGTGCTCATCGCCTCGGCGCTGCGGGACCTGGACGTCCTGGCCTGGGAGCTGGCCGACCACGAGAACCACGTCGCCACGTGGCGGGCCGCGCGGGCCGACCGGGTGCTGGCCGAGGACGCCCGCGCGGCGGCCATCGACGACATGATCACCGTCCGCCGCCAGATCGAGCTCGGCGACCGGGCGCGGGGCGTGGCCCCCGAGCAGCTCGACTCCGCGCGCGACCAGGTGAGGGCCCGGGCCGAGGAGGCCGCCCAGCGGCTGCCCGAACTCGAACGCGACGCCCAGCGGGCCCGCGACGAGCGGATCAGCGCGGAGGCGCGCCTGGCCGTGGCGACGCGGGAGAGGGCCGAGCAGGTGCGCCGCGCGCTCGCGTCGGGGGACGGGCTGGTCTCGGCGGTCACCACGGAGGACGCGGCGGGCGAGGACGTTCCCGACACGGTGCTGCTGCGTGCCGCCGGCCTGGATTCCCGCGCCGGGCGGGACGCCCCCCTGGCCGCCTACCTCGCCGCCCGTGGCGAGGCGGCCCCTCCCGGTCCGGACGTCCGGCTCGCCCTGCTGGAGGCCTTCGTCGACCAGGTGGAGGAGGGGCTCACCGACCCGGAGGCCGGAGCGGAGATCGACGACAGCGCCATCCTGGGCAGCCGCGAGGACCTCGACCGCCTGCTCGCGTCGACGGGCTGGGCGCAGATCCGCACCGAGATGAGCGAGCCCCGGGGCATCAAGCGCCTCACCGTGCACGACGAGGAGGGCGCCCACGACGTCACCGACTACGCCGAGCGGGTCGCGACCGCCGTCACCCGGGCCGAGGAGACCGTCGCGATCGCCGAGGAGGAGGCCTTCGAGCGGCACCTGCTGGGCGAGCTGGCCGGCCACCTGACCCGCCAGATCGACGAGGCCCGGGCCCTCATCGCGACGATGAACGACGTCCTCAAGGACGTCACCACCTCGGCCGGGCTCGGCGTGCGCCTGGACTGGCGGCTGGCCCCGGACGCGGGCGCGGACGTGGAGGCGGTCGTGCCGCTCCTGGCCACGCCGGCCGAGGAGCGCACCCGTGTGCAGACCACACGGCTGCGGGACGCGCTGCGGCGCTGCATCGAGGCGATCCGCCGCCTGGACCCCACCGCCACGGGCGGCGCGCAGCTGCGCGCCGCGCTGGACTACCGGTCCTGGTTCACGTTCACGGTGTACGTGACCGACGCCGCGGGCGAGGAGCGGCGCCTGGGCCACCGCACGGCGCTCAGCCAGGGCGAGCAGCGGGTGGTGGCCTACCTGGTGCTGTTCGCGGCCGCCGCCGCGCACTTCGACGCCCTGGCCGCGCGTGTTCCGTGGGCGCCGAGGCTCATCCTGCTCGACGACGCCTTCGCCAAGGTCGACGAGCCCACGCACGGGCGCCTGCTCGGTCTGCTGGTGGAGCTGGACCTGGACTTCGTCCTGACGTCGGAACGGGTGTGGGGATGCTTCGCCAGCGTGCCGAGCCTGAACATCTACGAGTGTCTGAGGGACCCGAACGTGCCGGGCATCGCGACCCTGCACTTCACGTGGGACGGCAGCAGGAGACGCCTCGTCGGGGTGTAGGAGGCGCCGGAGCGGGGAGCCCGCCCCGGGTGTTCGGCGAGCGCTTCCTCCCGGCCTGTCCTAAGGCATGTTCGGCGGACACATACTCTGCTGCGCGCCCGCCCGTCGCCCTCCACCGACCCTCAGCGGACGCTTCGCGCAGTTCTTTCCACCGCACAACTCCCGCTGCGTCCTCATCAGTCGACAGCCGAACCAGGAGGGCCCCCGCTGTGCGACACCGCCGAGCTCGCGAGGCAGGCACAGTAGGGGCGCTCCTTCCTCGGCCTTGCGAGGCCACCACCGGATACGCCCGCCCGTCTCCCTCCCACCGCCCTCAACGGCCGCGCTTCGCGCGCAGCGCCCTCCAAGCGACGAGCAGCATCCACCGAACACGCCTTAGTCTGCTTGTGCAGGAACGACGAAGGAGCGGGGTGGCGTAGGTGACTCGGGTAACCGAGACGTTCGAGGGCGGGAGGGCACTCCTGGACGCTCTGGCGCGTTCCGGGCTCCCCCGCGAGATCCGCTCCTGGGTCGCCGCGGCCCTGTGGGGCGACGACGCGCTCGAGGCCCGCCTGAAGGGCGAGCAGGTGCCCGAACCGGAACCCGAGCCGGCGGACACGAGCAGGATCCGCCGGGCCTACCTGACGGGCATCAGGGTCCAGGGCTTCCGGGGCATCGGCCGCCCGGCCGAGCTCACCTTCGGGGCCGGTCCCGGCCTCACGGTGATCGTGGGCCGCAACGGCTCGGGCAAGTCGAGCTTCGCCGAGGCCGCCGAGGCCGCCCTCACCGGACGCAACCCCCGGTGGGACGCCATGCCCACCGGTTGGCGCGACGGCTGGCGCAACCTGCACTACGACGAGCGCACCGAGGCGTCCGTGGACATCCACATCGCCGGGGACCCGGGCTCCACCCGGATCAGCCGCAGGTGGACGGGCGAGAGCGTTCGCTCCGCGCGGGGCGAGGTCGTCCACCCGGGCGGCGAGGTCTCGTCGCTCCGGACGCTGGAGTGGGGCGAGAACCTCGTGCGCTACCGGCCCTTCCTGTCCTACGACGAGCTCGGCCGCACGGTGAGCGGGCGCTCCGCCGAGCTGTACGACACGCTGACCTCCCTGCTGGGGCTGAGCAGCCTGGCGGAGGCCGAGCGCCGCCTGGCCAAGGTGTGCGACGGACTCGTCAGGCGCCGCGACCGGCCCTCACGGGAGCTGCGCCACCTGCTCGACAGGCTCCGGGAGTCCAGCGACCCCCGGGCGGACCAGGCCGTGCGCCTCCTGACGTCCTCCTACTTCGACATGGACGCCCTGCGCAGGCTCGCCGCCGACGACGGGCCCAGCGACCCCGACCTGCACATGGTCATGCGCCGCCTGAGACGGCTGTCGGTGCCCGAGCGGACGGTGATGGCCGACGTGGTCAACGAGCTGCGGGGCGCGTCCATGGAGCTCGCCATGGCCGCGGGCAGCAAGGGCGACCGCGCCCACGGGGTGGTCCGGCTCCTGGAGCAGGCCCTCGAACACCACCAGCGGCATCCCACGGACACCGAGTGCCCCACGTGCTCCGCGCCCCTGGGAGCCGACTGGACGCGCCGGGCCAACGCCCAGCTGCGGGCGCTGCGACCGCAGGCGGCCGTCGTCGCGGCCGCCTACGACCGCGCCGAGGCGGCCAGGGACCAGGCACGCTTCCTGATGTCGCCGGCGCCGGGCTGGCTGCCGCCGGAGAGCGAGCTGGGCCAGGTGTGGGCGCTGTGGGAGTCCGGTGCGGACATCACCGACCTGGGGGAGTTGGCCGAGCACATCGAGGTGGTCGGCCGCAAGCTGCGGGCGGCCGCGGTGAGTGCCCGCCGCGACGCCAGTGAGCGCCTGGAGGACCCCACGGGCGGCTGGGCGGAGCTGGCCGGGCAGCTCTCGGGCTGGCTGGACGACGCCCAGGACGCGATCTCGGCGCGGGACACCCTGAACGCGGCCGAGGCCGCTCTGAACTGGCTGTCGGAGCAGGCGCGCGTCCTGCGGGCGGAGCGGCTGGGCCCGGTCGCCACACAGGCCGAGCAGGTCTGGTACCGGCTGCGCCAAGAGCGCCACATCGACCTCCAGGGCATGCGGCTGACCGGCCGGGGCGTCCGCCGCAGGGTCGAGGTGGACGTGTCGGTCGACGGCGTCGAGGACCAGACCAGCGCGCCAGGTCTGCTGAGCCAGGGCGAGTTCCAGGCCCTGGCGCTGTCCATCTGCCTGCCGCGCACGCTGGTGGAGGGCAACCCGTTCGGTTTCCTGGTGCTGGACGACCCGGTCCAGGCGATGGACACCGAGACCGTGGAGGGCCTGTCCTCGGTGCTGGCCGAGGTGGGCAGGCACCGGCAGCTGATCGTGTTCACCCACGACACCCGCCTGTCCGACGCCCTGCGCCGGCTGGGCCTGCCGGCGGACATCCGCACGATCAACCGGGACGCCATGTCCAACGTGTGGGTCTCCGACGGTGCGGTCTGAGTCACATCACCGCACCGGAAGCGCCTGTGAGCAGGGGTTTCTCCGTTCGGGGGCGGGCGCGGGGCATCCGATTTGGCAGAGCACCCCCGAATCCCTGTATAGTCATGACCAGCGCAAGGGGGTAACGCCCCCGGGGCGGACGACAAGGAAGCCCCAGCAGCGCGCCCCTTTAGCTCAGTCGGCAGAGCGTCTCCATGGTAAGGAGAAGGTCTACGGTTCGATTCCGTAAAGGGGCTCCACCACTTGACGACGTCCGGTCCACTCAGGTGGGTGGTCGGCGGAGGATCTGCCGACCTGAACCGGGGCGCCCCGTATGGGGCTGTTCCCGTTGATCGGGGCGGGGTAGCTCAGTCGGTAGAGCAAGCGGCTCATAATCGCTGTGTCGTCGGTTCAAGTCCGGCCCCCGCTACCACCCGCTGACCCCTGAGGCTCATGGCTCAGGGGTCGTCGCGGGCGTTCTGTACTGTTTCCAGCGAGAAAGGCACTCCGACGTGGCTGCCACAGATGTGAGGCCGAAGATCACCCTGGCCTGCCAGGAGTGCAAGCACCGTAACTACATCACCCGCAAGAACCGTCGGAACACCCCCGACCGTCTCGCGATCAAGAAGTTCTGCCCGAACTGCCGCAAGCACAACGAGCACCGCGAGACCCGCTAGTCTCCGACCGCGCCCCTTCGAGCGCGATCGTCTCTGAGTGCGACGGCGCAGAGGCAGTTCACGTGAACTTCCGGCCCGGTGAGCGATCCGCTCACCGGGCCGTTCGCGTCTCCGGGCCCCTTCACGACAGGAGAGAGCGTGGCGATCAACCCTGACTACCTCGGCCGGGAGTACCCCGCGCCCGAGGCCTACGAGGTGACCCGGGGCAAGATCCGGGAGTTCGCCGAGGCGGTCAACGACCCCCATCCGGTCTACCTCGACCCCGCCGCGGCCCGGGCCGCCGGGTACCCCGACGTGGTCGCCCCGCCCACCTTCCCCGTGATCCTCGGCATGGCGGGCTCGGCCCAGGCCATCGCCGACCCCGCGCTGGGAGTGGACTTCTCCCGGGTCGTGCACGGCGACCAGGGCTTCCACTACAGCCGCCCGCTGCACGCGGGCGACCTCCTCAGCAGTGTCACCCGCATCACGGGCGTCAAGTCCCTGGGCGGCAACGAGCTGCTCACCCTGGAGACCGTGGCCGACGACGCCGACGGCGCGCACGTGGTCACCGCCACGATGATGCTCGTCGTGCGGGGAGGAGAGGAATGAGCAGGCTGCGCCACGCCGACGTCGAGGTCGGCACCGAGCTGCCCGAGCGGACCTTCCCGGTCCGCCGCCTGGACCTGGTCCGCTACGCGGGGGCCTCGGGCGACTTCAACCCCATCCACTGGAACGAGCGCTTCGCCAAGTCCGTGGGCCTGCCCGACGTGATCGCGCACGGCATGTTCACCATGGCCGAGGCCGCGCGGGTGCTCACCGACTGGGCGGGCGACCCGGGCTGTGTCGTCGACTACTCGGTGCGCTTCTCCGCGCCCGTGGTCGTCCCGGACGACGACGAGGGCGCCGAGATCACGGTCGGGGGCAAGGTGAGGGCCAAGAACGACGACGGCACCGTCGCGGTGCTGCTGACCGCCCGTTCCGGCGGCGCCAAGGTCCTGGCGCAGTCCAAGGCCACCGTGCGCCTGGCGAGGTAGACGTGAGCACACTCTCCGAGTACACCACCCTGCGCCTGGGCGGCCCGGCCAGGGAGTTCCGCACGGCCGCCACCACCGAGGAGCTGGTCGCCGCGGTGGCCGCGGCCGACGCCGCCGACGAGCCCGTCCTCGTCCTGGGCGGCGGCAGCAACCTCGTGGTCTCCGACGCCGGGTTCCCCGGGACCGTGGTCCTGGTGGACTCCCAGGAGGTGTCCTTCGAGGAGGCGGGCGCCGACGAGACGGGTGAGCCCGTCGTGCTGGTGCGCGCCGACGCGGGCGTGGAGTGGGACCCGCTGGTGGAGCGGGCCGTCGCCGAGGGCCTGAGCGGCGTGGAGTTCCTGTCGGGCGTCCCCGGCCGGGTCGGCTCCACCCCCATCCAGAACGTGGGCGCCTACGGCCAGGACGTCGGCCAGACCATCCGCGAGGTGCTCGTCCACGACCGGCGCACCGGCGAGCGGCGCCGGATGACCAACGCCGAGTGCGGCTTCACCTACCGCGACAGCGTCTTCAAGGGCGATGACCGCCACGTGGTGTGCGAGGTGACCTTCGCCCTGCACCGCTCCAAGCTCAGCCGCCCGATCGCCTACCCCGAGGTGGCCCGCACCCTGGGGGCCGAGGCGGGGGACCGCGTGCCGCTGGAGCGGGCGCGGGAGACCGTCCTGGGGCTGCGCAGGGGCAAGGGCATGGTCCTGGACCCCGACGACCCGGACACCCGCAGCGCGGGGTCCTTCTTCACCAACCCGGTGGTCACCGCCGAGGAGTTCGCGGCCGTGCGCGAGCGGGCCGCCGCCCGCCTGGGCGCCGACGCGGAGGTGCCCGGCCACCCCGACGGCCTGGGAAACGTCAAGCTGTCCGCGGCCTGGCTGATCGACCGGGCCGGGTTCGGCAAGGGGTACGGGGCCGGTCCCGCCCGCATCTCCGGCAAGCACACCCTGGCGCTGACCAACCCCGGCGGGGCCACCACCGAGGACCTGCTGGACCTGGCCCGCGAGGTGCGCGCCGGCGTGGAGGAGGCCTTCGGAGTCCGCCTCGTCAACGAGCCGGTGATGGTCGGCGTCTCGCTCTGACCTCTCCACGGCCGCGCCCGAACGCTGAGTTGGGCGCGGCCAACTTCTTTTTCAGGGTTGGCTGATAAAAGAATACAGTAAAGCCATGAATTGCTTTTCCCTTCTGTCCTCCCATAAAGTCGTACGCGTCGAAGGGGAGTAGTCCCCAATGCGTGCGATCGACATCCTGGCCCTCGCGGCCCGGTCGTACGAGCCCTGTCAGGACCCAGGACCCGTCCAGGGGCGGACGAGACCTTTGACCCGGACAAGACCGGGTTGAAGTGGCGTCCGCCGCCGCCTTCCGCCCAGTGCGCCCAGGACGGAAGGGAAAGCGTGACAGGGTTTATCACGGGCCTGACATTCAGTGCCCTCGCCATCTTCATCGCCGAAATGGGAGACAAGACCCAACTCGTGGCGATGTCCCTGGCGACCCGTTACCGGGCCCTCACGGTCATCCTCGGCATCACCGTCGCCACCGCCGCCGTGCACGCCGGAAGCGTCCTGCTGGCCGGGGTCCTGGGCGCCGCGCTGCCCACCGAATGGCTCACCCTGGCCGCCGGCGCCGCGTTCGTGTTCTTCGGCCTGTGGACCCTGCGCGGCGACGAGATGACCGACAAGGACGAGGAGCGCGCCGCCTCCCGGCGCATCCGCTCCGGGTTCGTGACCGTCCTCCTCGTCTTCTTCGTCGCCGAGCTCGGCGACAAGACGATGCTCGCCACCATCACCGTCGGCACCCAGTACCACTGGCTGCCCGTGTGGATCGGCTCCACCGTCGGCATGGTCGCGGCCGACGCCATCGCCATCGCCCTGGGCGCGGTCCTGGGCAAGAAGCTGCCCGAGCGCACCATCCAGGTCGGCGCCGCCGTCCTGTTCTTCGTCGCGGGCGCGGCCATGCTCGGCCAGGGCGCCTGGACGCTCCTCGCCTAGGACGTGTCGCCGAGCGGGTGCCGCCCCGCTCCTCCCGTCCGTCCGGATCACCAGGGGACGACGCCCGCGTCGTCGAAGAAGCCGCCGCGCGGTCCGTCATCCGGCAGGGTGGCGAGCCGGATCGCGATCGCGGCGCCCTGCTCGGGCGTTCGCGGCGCGTCGAAGCCGGTGAAGTCGGTCGCCACGTAGCCGGGGCAGGCGGCGTTCACGATGACACGCGTATCGGCGAGTCGGCGGGCGTACTGCGCCGTGAGGCTGTTGAGCATCGACTTCGACGGTGCGTACGCGGCCATGACCGGGCCGGTCCGCAGCGTCAGCGAGCCCATGCTGCTCGACATGTTGACGACGCGCGGCGAGTCCGCGCGGTAGAGCAGCGGGAGCATCGCGTTCGTCACCCGAACGACCCCGAACACGTTCGTGTCGAGGACGGTGCGGACGACGTCGATGTCGAGCGTCGTCGGATCCTGCGCGCCACCGTCGGTCCGGCCGGAGACGCCCGCGTTGTTGACGAGCACGTCGAGCCGCCCCGCCGTCCGCTCGACGGTCGCCGCCGCCGCGGCGGCGCTGTCGTCGGAGGTGACGTCGAGGGCGACCCCGAACGCGTCGACGCCCGCGGCCCGCAGACGCCCGACGGCCTCTTCGCGCCTGGTGTCGTCGCGCGCGCCCACCGCGACGGTGAAGCCCACCGCCCCGAGGCCCTGTGCGACGGCGAAACCGATTCCCTTGTTCGCGCCGGTGACCAGCGCGGTCTTAGTGTCGTTCACCCGACCCATACTGGGCGGGCCGCGCGCTCGCCGTCCAAGACCGGTACGGCACGCTGTGATACCCGCCGGGTATCGGACAGTAGGCTGCGTCCGTGGACGACCTCGAGACCCGTGAGCTGCGCTACTTCGTCGCCGTCGCCGAGGAACTGCACTTCGGCCGCGCCGCCGACCGGCTCGGGATCGCACAACCGCCGCTCTCGCGCGCGATCCGCCGGCTGGAGCGGCGGCTCGGCGTCCGGCTCCTCGACCGGGACCGCCGCGGCGTGGCGCTCACCGACGCCGGCGGGGTCCTGCTCCGCGAGGCCCGAGCGGCCCTCGACGCGGTCGCGGCCGCCGCGCGCCGGACGCGGCGTGCCGGGGACCCGAAACGGCCGCTGGTGCTCGTGACGAAGGCCGGAGCCTCCCACGAGCTCCTGCGGCGGCTCCTCGACGCGCTTGCGGGCGAACCCGGTGCGGCGCCGGTCGAGGTCCTCCTGTGCGAGGTCGGCGAGCAGGCACGGCTGCTCCGCGACGGCCACGCCGACGCGGCGCTCATGCACCGCCCGTTCGACGACCTCGCCGGGTTCGACACCGAGGACATCCTCGCCGAAGGCCAGGTCGCGCTCCTTCCCGCGGCCCACCCGCTCGCCTCGCGCAGTCGGCTCACGATGGCGGACGTCCGCGACGTTCCGGACCTGCCGATCGCTCGATGGCCCCGGCTCGACGGGTCCTACCCGGACGGGCCCGGACCGGAGGTGCGCACCCAGTCGCAGCTCGCCCAGCTCGTGGCGCTCGGCAGGGCGCTGCTCGTCATCCCCGCCTCCAGCCGTGCCTGGCAGTGGCCCGATCACGTGGCGGTGCCCGTCGTCGACGCTCCGGAGGTCACCACGGTGGTCGCGTGGCCGCCGGGCAGCCGCTCCCAGGAGGTCGCGGCACTCGTCCGCACGGCGGCCGGGCTCCGCGCCGCCTTCGCCCGCGAGGCCCACCATCCGGCGGCGGGCGGTGACGGCCCGGGGGGACTCCGCATCCTCGGCCCGATGACGTCCGCGCCCGAACGCACGGACGGCCGGGCGTGAGACACGCCCCGGTGCCGAGGAGGCTATCCGCGGGGTTCTTCGGCCAGCCACGTGTCCACCCCGGACAGCAGCTCCTTGCGCAGCGACTCCGGCGCGCCCGAACCGCGGATGGACATCCGCGCCAGCTCGGCCAGCTCCGGGTCGGAGAACCCGAACACCTCGCGGGCGATCCGGTACTGCTCCACCAGGCGCGGGCCGAACAGCAGCGGGTCATCGGTCCCCAGCGCGATCGGCACCCCGGCGTCGAAGAGCCTGCGCAGCGGCAGGTGCTCCAGTTCGGCGAAGACCCCCAGGCCCACGTTGGAGGTCGGGCAGATCTCCAGGGTCACCCCCTGGGCGGCGATCCGCTCCACCAGGCGGGGGTCCTCCACGGCGCGCACCCCGTGTCCCACCCGGTCGGCCCGCAGCTCGTCCAGGCACTCGCGTACGCTGCGCGGCCCCTGGAGCTCTCCGCCGTGCGGCGCGGACAGCAGCCCGGCCCGGCGCGCGATCCGGAACGCGCCCTCGAACTCCAGGGCACGGCCCCGCCGCTCGTCGTTGTTCAGCCCGAACGACACCACGCCCCTGCCCGCGTACTGGCGGGCCAGCCGGGCCAGGACCTTGGCGTCCAGCGGGTGCCTGGTGCGGTTGGCGGCCACCATCAGGCCGATGGCCACGCCCGTCTCGCGCTCGGCGGAGCGGGCGGCGTCCAGGACCAGCTCCAGGGTGGAGGTGAGCCCGCCGAAGAGCGACGCGTAGCCGCTCGGGTCGACCTGGATCTCCAGCCACCCGGATCCCGCGGCGCGCTCGTCCTCGGCCGCCTCGCGCAGCAGCCGGTACATGTCCTCCGGTCTGCGCAGCACCGACCGGGCGACGTCGTAGAGGCGCTGGAAGCGGAACCAGCCGCGTTCGTCGGTGGCGTGGAGCTTGGGGGGCCACTCCGTGACCAGGGCCTGGGGGAGGTGGATCCCGTTCTCCCGGGCCATCTCCACCAGGGTGGAGTGGCGCATCGATCCGGTGAAGTGCAGGTGCAGGTGGGCCTTGGGCAGCCGGTCCAACCGGCGGGCGCTGGTCGGTGTCTCCATGAACCAAGCCTGCCGTATGGAGAGCACCAGTGGTGCCGGGACGGCGGACTCCGTTCGCCCGGACCCGGCCCCGGACGCGCGAACGCGCCCCGGCGCGGTCGTGGTACCGGGGCGCGTTCGGGAGCGTGCTACCTGGCCTCGGCCAGCAGCTTCTGGATGCGGCTCACACCCTCGGCGAGGTCCTCGTCGCTGAGCGCGTAGGACAGGCGCAGGTACCCGGGGGTGCCGAAGGCCTCGCCGGGCACCACGGCGACCTCGGCCTCCTCCAGGATGAGCTCGGCCAGCTCGGTGGAGCTCTGCGGCGTCCTGCCGCGGATCTCCTTGCCCAGCACGCCCTTGACGGACGGGTAGGCGTAGAAGGCGCCCTGCGGCTCGGGGCAGACCACGCCGTCGATCTCGTTGAGCATGCGCACGATCGTCCTGCGGCGGCGGTCGAAGGCCTCACGCATCGCCGCCACCGCCTCCAGGTCGCCGGAGAGCGCGGCCAGGGCGGCGGCCTGCGAGACGTTGGCGACGTTGGAGGTGGCGTGCGACTGGAGGTTGCTCGCGGCCTTGACGAGGTCCTTGGGGCCGACGATCCACCCCACGCGCCAGCCGGTCATGGCGTAGGTCTTGGCCACGCCGTTGACGACGACGGTGCGGTCGGCGATCTCGGGTACCTCCACGGGCAGGGAGGAGAACTCCGTGTCCCCGTACACCAGGTGCTCGTAGATCTCGTCGGTCAGCACCCACAGGCCGTGCTCGTTCGCCCACCGGCCGATCTCCCGGACCTGCTCGCGCGGGTACACGGCGCCGGTCGGGTTGGACGGGGAGACGAACACCAGGACCTTGGTGCGCTCGCTGCGCGCCGTCTCCAACTGCTCCACGTCGGCCAGGTAGCCGGTGCTCTCGTCGGTGACCACGTAGACCGGGACGCCGCCCGCGAGCTTGATGGACTCGGGGTAGGTGGTCCAGTACGGGGCGATGACGATGACCTCGTCGCCCGGGTCCAGCATGGCGGCGAAGGCCTCGTAGATGGCCTGCTTGCCGCCGTTGGTCACCAGGACCTGGGAGGGCTCCACCTCGTAGCCGGAGTCGCGCCGCGTCTTCTCGACGATGGCCTGCTTCAGCTCGGGGAGGCCGCCCGCCGGGGTGTAGCGGTGGAACCGGGGCTCACGGGTGGCCTGGGCCGCGGCCTCGACGATGTAGTCGGGGGTCGGGAAGTCGGGCTCTCCCGCACCGAAGCCGATGACGGGGCGTCCCTCCGCCTTCATGGCCTTGGCCTTGGCGTCCACGGCGAGGGTGGCGGACTCGGAGATGGCGCTGACACGTGCGGAGATACGGGGTCGATCAGTCATGGTCCCATGTTGTCATGCGGCTCCCGCTCCGTGGCGGGAAGGCGGGGGGCTGGGGGACGAAGCCCCCGTTTCCCCACTCGGAAGGACAAACGGTTTGGCCGGGGGGCCGGTGAGCGCATAGACTCTCTCGCGCGGCCGGTCGCGGTTCGGGTGTCTTCGGACACACGGTGTGCGTAGCACGCCGGGACCGGCTATGGTGGGATCGCAGTTTCCGCTAAGGGCAGTGGCTCAATTGGCAGAGCACCGGTCTCCAAAACCGGCGGTTGGGGGTTCGAGTCCCTCCTGCCCTGCACATCCGCTCGTGCGGTGCGGCGGCTTCACGGTCGTCGCGCCGCGCGGGTAACGAACAACACGGGGAAATCCAGCAGCCCGCGACCCTAAGGACCCCAGGTGACTCAGACTGACGCCGACGCCAAGCCCGACAGGGAGCCCAAGCGTCGTACCGGTCCGGTGACGTTCACCAAGCAGGTCGTCGGCGAGCTGCGCAAGGTTCGCTGGCCCACGCGCCGCGAGCTGGTGACCTACACCATCGTGGTCCTCGTCTTCGTGCTGATCGTCCTGGGCTACGTCTCCCTTCTCGACTGGGGCTTCGCCGAGGCCGTCACCTGGCTGTACGGCACGTTCGGTACTCCTCAGGCGGCTCCGCAGGGATCCTGACGCCCCCTCACGGCCGCTCCCCCTCGCTGATGATCGTGGGCGGGGCAGTTCTCGTCCGTGCGTTGGTCCCGGTCCACCCGAAGAGACCGTAAGCTGGCATGACCGGGTCCGACGCTTGGCGCTGTCTCGCATGCGTCGGCCCGCAGAGCGAATCCGACGAGAGAAAGAGCAGCCGTGTCCGAGTCCCCACTGACCTCTGACGACTTCCCCCAAGAGGAGCCGGATCAGTCGTCGGCGGAAGAGACCGGCCTGGCGGGTGAGCTGCCGGAGGACGCGGCCGGCGAGGCCGACACCGACAGCCCTGAGCTGACCGGTGACGCTGACGAGGCCGAAGAGACCGACGAGGCCGGCGAGGCCGAGGAGAGCACCGGCGAGGAGGGCGCGGAGGCCGAGGAGGCCCCCCGTCTGGACCCCGTCGAGGAGTTCAAGAACGAGCTGGTCCTGCTGCCCGGCGACTGGTACGTCGTGCACACCTACGCGGGTTACGAGAAGCGGGTCAAGGCCAACGTCGAGAGCCGCACCCAGTCCCTCAACATGGAGGACTACATCTTCCAGGTCGAGGTGCCCGAGCACGAGGTCACCGAGGTCAAGAGCGGCAAGCGCCAGCAGGTCACCGAGAAGGTCCTGCCCGGCTACGTCCTCGTCCGCATGGACCTGACCGACGAGTCCTGGTCGGCCATCCGCAACACCCCGGGCGTCACCGGCTTCGTGGGCCTGTCCAACAAGCCCGCCCCGCTGAGCCTGACCGAGGTGGCCAAGCTCCTCGCGCCCGAGCCGGAGGAGGAGCCGGAGCAGGCGCAGCAGGCCAGGGGCGGCGGCGAGGTCCGCGCCGACGTGGCCTACGAGGTCGGTGAGTCCGTCACGGTCATGGAGGGCCCGTTCGCGACCCTGCCCGCGACGGTCAGCGAGATCAACGCCGACACCCAGAAGCTCAAGGTGCTGGTGTCGATCTTCGGCCGCGAGACCCCGGTCGAGCTCTCGTTCAACCAGGTCGCCAAGATCTGACCCCGTCCGACGCCCGGTCGCGCGTCCCTGCCGGCGCGGAGCGCATGTCAGGGTACCCGACCGGGCCGCATAGACTTGGTGAGTCCGCCCCCGCGGCGGACTCACTCGCGTGTCCCGCCCCGGCGGACCGTATCCCGGTCCGCCCGGCCCCGGCGGGCCGCCGCCCCGCGCCACGGCGCGCGGGGTCGTGCCTCTCCTCGGCAGCGGTGCCCCGGTCCCTCGCGATCGCGCGGCGCCGTCAGGGAGGCCAGGGGCCAGCACACAACGCAGATCAGGCAAAGGACCCGATATGCCTCCGAAGAAGAAACTGGCCGCACTCGTCAAGGTGCAGCTTCCCGCTGGTCAGGCCACTCCGGCGCCGCCCGTCGGTACCGCCCTCGGTCCGCACGGCGTCAACATCATGGACTTCTGCAAGCAGTACAACGCTGCTACGGAGGCCCAGCGCGGCAGCGTCATCCCCGTGGAGATCTCCATCTACGAGGACCGCTCCTTCAGCTTCGTCACCAAGACGCCTCCGGCGCCCAAGCTGATCCTGAAGGCCGCCGGGATGGACAAGGCCGCCGCCGACCCGGGTCGCACCACGGCCGGCTCCATCACCGCCGAGCAGGTCCGCGAGATCGCGCAGACCAAGCTGCCCGACCTCAACACCGAGGACATCGAGGCCGCCGCCAAGATCGTCGCCGGTACCGCCCGCTCGATGGGCATCGAGGTCAAGTAGCCCCGCGGTGGCACCGGTCCGACCGGGACCGGAGCGACCGGGGACGCTCGACCCCCAAGAACCGCAGTGGCAGGGCCAGGCGCTGGCCCAGTGACCACAAGTTCCCTAGGAGAACCGCGTGAAGCGCAGCAAGAACCACCGCAAAGCCAGCCAGCTGGTGGACCGGGACAAGCTCTACAGCCCCGCCGAGGCCGTGAAGCTCGCCCAGGAGACCTCCACCACGAAGTTCGACGCGACCGTCGAGGTCGCCCTGCGCCTGGGCGTCGACCCGCGCAAGGCCGACCAGATGGTCCGCGGCACCGTGAACCTGCCGCACGGCACCGGTAAGACCGCTCGGGTCCTGGTCTTCGCGACCGGTGAGCGTGCCGAGCAGGCCGTCGCCGCTGGCGCCGACATCATCGGCGACGACGAGATGATCGAGAAGGTCTCGAAGGGCTTCACCGACTTCGACGCCGTCGTCGCCACCCCGGACCTCATGGGCAAGGTCGGTCGTCTGGGCCGCGTCCTCGGTCCGCGCGGCCTGATGCCCAACCCCAAGACCGGCACCGTCACCCCCGACGTGGCCAAGGCCGTGGCCGACATCAAGGGCGGCAAGATCGAGTTCCGCGTGGACCGCCACGGGAACCTGCACTTCATCATCGGCAAGGCCTCCTTCGCCGAGCAGCAGCTCGTGGAGAACTACCGGGCCGCGATCGACGAGGTGAACCGCATCAAGCCGTCCGCCGCCAAGGGCCGCTACATCAAGAAGGCCGTGGTCTCCACGTCCATGGGCCCGAGCATCCCGCTCGAGGCCTAGCCTCTCAGGGCCCTCGCAGACGAGAGCGGCCCCCGCCGTCCGGGAGAGGACGGCGGGGGCCGCTCTTCGTGTTCCGGGCCTCCCCGTGCCGTGGCGCGGGGAGGCCCCACCGCGGCACGGCGCCTCCGGGAGCCTCCCGGAGGCGCCGCGCCCGGTAACCGCCGACCGTGCGCCGGGGGACCGCCTACTTGTCGGTGATCTCGTCCTCACCCGGGATCTCGAAGGAGGTCTCACCCAGCTTGGAGAAGACCATCGAGACGTCGGCCTCCTCGTCGGTGAAGTCAAGGCGCATCGGGAAGCCGTCGTCGGCGATCCAGAGGGACGCGTCGACGCTGCTCTCGACACCGCCCATGAGATCGCTGACGGCCTTCTGCTGCTCCGGGCTCAGGGCGTCGACGTCCTCGCTGGTCATCGTGCCCTCGACCAGGGTGGTTCGGACACCGCTGACCTCCTCGGTGCCCACCTCCTCGATCTGCTCGATCTCGGCGAACGCCCCGGCGATGTCGGGGAGGGCGCCGATGTCGAACATCTCCTCGGGAGCGATCTGGCCGGTGTCCTCCACGCCGCGCACCCACGCGGTGTCGACCTCCTGGAGGCCGTTGTGGTTGGACATCAGGGCCTCGCCCTCGGCCGGAATGATGAGGATGGACGTACCGAGCTCCTCCGCGGTCAGGCCGGGGTCGGCGCCGCCCAACCGGGCGAGCTCCAGGAGGCTCTCGCCCAGGAACGGCATGACCACGGTGACCTGGGACGCCTGCGGGTCGTCCATGACCTCGTAGGTCATGTCCATGTCGATCTCGCCCATGTCGGGGTCCGGCATGGTCATCGCGATGTCGAGGGTGTAGTTGTCGACCTTCTGGGTGTTCTCGCCGAGGCCGGCGACCAGGTCGAGGATGCTACCGCCACCGCTCTCCTCGGGCGTTTCCGCCGCCGCGTCCGCGGGCTCCTCCTCTGGGGCGCCTCCGCCGCAGGCGGTGAGGGCCAGTGCCAGGGTGCCGGCGGTCATCAGGGCCGGCATACGGGTCTTCACGGGGGTTTCGCCTTCTTCTCTTGTGCGGGGGAAGGGCCCGTCCTGGGGCGGACGGACCCGGTTCGGATCATGCTGCCACGGGGAACGGACGTTCGGGTCCGGTCCGCGGGGGTCGTTACTGCGACGTAGGGTCTTTCGGTACGGTTCCGTGCCCTCGCGGGGGTGAGCGCGCTCACCCGTCCGGTCGGGTGAGGATGGACGAGCACCTCCATGTGTGCAGTAGCATGGGTTATTGCCGAAGACCGCTGGTCGCCACCCGAAACGGGTGGCCCAAGGACCCATCCGCGATGGGCGCCCGCGCAGGTGTCACAAGAGCTTCCCGTTCCGGGCGCGCCCCGCGTGCCCAGCAGAACGCGGTCGTGCCCCGTGCGCCTGGCGCCCGGGGCCTTTTCTCGTGCTGACGCCGATCGCACGGGTCCTTGGGAGTCAGCCAGCGTTCACTGTTGGAAGGAGTCCCATGGCGAGGCCGGACAAGGCAGCCGCGGTCGCCGAGATCGCGGAGGAGCTCCGCGGATCGAACGGCGCCGTGCTGACCCAATACCGGGGGCTCAGTGTTGCGCAGATCAGCGAACTGCGTCGCAGCCTCGGTCAGAGCGCGCGTTTTCGTATCGTCAAGAACACGCTGACCAAGATCGCGGCCACGGAGGCCGGACTCGACGACCAGGTCAAGGACCTGCTCGAGGGGCCGTCCGCCATCGCCTTCGTCCACGGCGACGTGGTCGAGGCCGCCAAGGGTCTGCGTGACTTCGCGAAGGCGAACTCGTCCCTGGTGATCAAGGGCGGCGTCATCGACGGCAGGTCGATGAGCGCCGAGGACGTCACCAAGCTGGCCGATCTGGAGTCCCGCGAGGTCATCCTCGCGAAGCTGGCCGGTGTGCTCAAGGCCAAGCAGGGCCAGGCCGCCGCCGTCTTCCAGGCGCTGCCCTCCAAGACCGTGCGTCTCGCACAGGCCCTGGCGGACAAGCGCTCCGAAGAAGCCGCCTGAACATTTCCGAACCCGGCGGGTACCGAGGGTGCCCGGCCACTGGCCCGCACGTGAAGCCGACAGGCGCACGTGTCTGTAGAGAAAGAGAGATCGCACCATGGCGAAGCTCAGCAACGACGACCTGATGGCCGCGTTCGAGGAGATGACCCTCCTCGAGCTCTCCGAGTTCGTCAAGCTCTTCGAGGAGAAGTTCGACGTCACCGCCGCCGCCCCGGCCGCCGTGGCCGCCGCTCCGGCCGCCGCCCCGGCCGAGGCCGAGGAGGAGCAGACCGAGTTCGACGTCGTCCTCGAGGCCGCCGGCGACAAGAAGATCCAGGTCATCAAGGAGGTCCGCGGCCTCACGAGCCTGGGTCTCAAGGAGGCCAAGGACCTGGTCGACAACGCCCCGAAGGCTCTGCTCGAGGGCGTCAACAAGGAGGCCGCTGACAAGGCCAAGGCCGCCCTCGAGGGCGCCGGCGCCACCGTCACCCTCAAGTAGTCCTCCGCGGGCCGCAGAAGCCCGCTGGTCTGCGTGGCGCGGCCGTCCCTCCCTCCGGGGAGGGGCGGCCGCCTTTTTGTTCTTCCGGGGTCCTTCACGGGCCCTGCGCGGGGCGCCGCCCGGTCCGCCCGCGCCTCCCTCCCGCCCGGGGCGGCCCGCCGTCCCGGTGACCTGCGGAGGGGCCGTGGGCGCCGACCGGGCGCCGCGCGCCGTGTCCGCCACCGCTCCCTCCGCCGCGTGTGCGAAGCTGGGCGGGCCCGGGAGCCCGGGCGAGGGGCGCGTGTGCGAACTGTCCCCAGGACGCGGTAATCTCCCGTCCCGGGAAACCTGGTGGGGCGCTGAGGAAGTGTTTACCCGCCCACGGCGGGGGAATCCTTCGGATGTCCGTTGGCTTCCACCCCCGGGCCAGGGCAGGCGCACCAGTCCACCGGGACGACCGCCGGATCAGTCCGGTGAGTCGGGTTCGAGGTGAGAACCACCTGGTTGGGGTTGACGGATCGCCCTCGACGGGCGATCCTGCCGGTGTCGTGAGTGGCGCTGTGGACCGTGAGTGGACAGCGGTGTGGTGTTCGGCTACACTGCTCTTTTGCGCTGCCCTTTGGTGATCCCTGTGCCGGTGAACGGCTGCCGCCCACTCCATTTCCGGAACATACGGTGGCCCGCTCCCGCACGATGTGACCGTCTCAACCGTGTTGCGGCGGTCCTTCTCGCGACGGATCGTCTGGCGTGCGCGCTTCAACCGCCACAAGCCTTCGGAAGGACCCCTGTTGGCAGCCTCGCGCAACGCCTCCGCTAACGCCCTTGGTCCGCACCGCGTTTCCTTCGCCCGTATCCAGGAACCACTGGAGGTCCCGAACCTCCTCGCCCTTCAGACCGAGTCGTTCGACTGGCTGCTGGGCAACGAGAAGTGGAAGACCCGGGTTGAGACGGCCCGAAACGCTGGCCGCAAGGACGTTCCGGAGCAGTCCGGTCTCGAAGAGATCTTCGAGGAGATCAGTCCTATCGAGGACTTCTCGGGCACGATGTCCCTGTCGTTCCGCGACCATCGGTTCGAGCCGCCCAAGTACTCCGAAGAGGAGTGCAAGGACAAGGACATGACCTACTCCGCCCCGATGTTCGTCACGGCGGAGTTCATCAACAACGACACCGGTGAGATCAAGAGCCAGACGGTGTTCATGGGCGACTTCCCGCTCATGACCGTCAAGGGCACCTTCATCATCAACGGCACCGAGCGCGTCGTCGTGTCCCAGCTGGTTCGCTCGCCGGGCGTGTACTTCGACAAGTCCATCGACAAGACCTCGGACAAGGACCTCTTCGGCTGCAAGGTCATCCCGTCCCGCGGTGCCTGGCTGGAGTTCGAGGTCGACAAGCGCGACTTCGTCGGCGTCCGTATCGACCGCAAGCGCAAGCAGGGCGTCACCGTCCTGCTCAAGGCGCTGGGCTGGACCACGGACCAGATCCTGGAGCGCTTCGGCCAGTACGAGTCCATCCGCAACACGCTGGAGAAGGACCCCACCGCGGGTACCGACGACGCGCTGCTGGACATCTACCGCAAGCTGCGCCCGGGAGAGCCGCCCACGAAGGAGTCGGCCCAGGCGCTGCTGGAGAACCTCTACTTCAACCCCAAGCGCTACGACCTGGCCAAGGTCGGCCGCTACAAGATCAACAAGAAGCTCGGCCTCGACACCGACTACACGCAGGGCACGCTGACCGAAGAGGACATCGTCGCCACGATCGACTACATGGTCCGCCTGCACGCGGGCGAGGTCGAGAAGGAGACCGTCGTCGGTCTCAACCCGATCGAGACCGACGACATCGACCACTTCGGCAACCGCCGCCTGCGTACCGTCGGCGAGCTCATCCAGAACCAGGTCCGCCTGGGCCTGGCCCGTATGGAGCGCGTCGTCCGTGAGCGGATGACCACCCAGGACGTCGAGGCGATCACGCCGCAGACCCTGATCAACATCCGCCCCGTCGTGGCCTCCATCAAGGAGTTCTTCGGCACCTCGCAGCTGTCCCAGTTCATGGACCAGACCAACCCGCTCGCGGGCCTGACCCACAAGCGCCGCCTCTCGGCGCTGGGTCCGGGCGGTCTGTCCCGTGAGCGCGCGGGCTTCGAGGTCCGGGACGTGCACCCCTCGCACTACGGCCGCATGTGTCCGATCGAGACGCCCGAGGGTCCCAACATCGGCCTGATCGGCTCGCTCGCCGCCTACGGCCGGGTCAACTCCTTCGGCTTCGTGGAGACCCCGTACCGCCGGGTCATCGACGGCAAGGTCTCCGACCAGGTCGACTACCTGACCGCGGACGAGGAGGACCGCTTCGTCATCGCGCAGGCCAACACGCCGATGAACCCCGACGGCTCCTTCGCCGACGCCGGTGTGCTCGTCCGCCGCAAGGGCGGGGAGTTCGAGCAGGTCAGCACCGACGAGGTCGACTACATGGACGTGTCGCCGCGCCAGATGGTGTCGGTCGCCACCGCCATGATCCCGTTCCTGGAGCACGACGACGCCAACCGCGCGCTCATGGGCTCCAACATGCAGCGCCAGGCCGTGCCGCTGCTGCGCGCCGAGTCGCCGTTCGTCGGTACCGGCATGGAGTACCGCGCCGCCACCGACGCCGGTGAGGTCATCCTCAACGAGAAGGCCGGTGTCGTCGAGGACGTCACCGCCGACTACGTCACCGTCATGGCCGACGACGGCACGCGCAAGACGTACCGCATGGGCAAGTTCCAGCGCTCCAACCAGGGCACCTGCTTCAACCAGCGGCCGATCGTGGCCGAGGGCCAGCGGGTCGAGGAGAACAGGGTCCTCGCGGACGGCCCCTCCACCGACCAGGGTGAGATGTCGCTGGGCAAGAACCTGCTCGTGGCGTACATGTCCTGGGAGGGCCACAACTACGAGGACGCGATCATCCTCTCCCAGCGCCTGGTGCAGGACGACGTCCTCTCCTCGATCCACATCGAGGAGCACGAGGTCGACGCCCGCGACACCAAGCTGGGTCCGGAGGAGATCACCCGGGAGATCCCCAACGTCAGCGAGGAGGTCCTCGCCGACCTGGACGACCGGGGCATCATCCGCATCGGCGCCGAGGTCGTCGACGGCGACATCCTCGTCGGCAAGGTCACGCCCAAGGGCGAGACCGAGCTGACCCCGGAGGAGCGCCTGCTGCGCGCGATCTTCGGTGAGAAGGCGCGCGAGGTCCGCGACACCTCGCTCAAGGTGCCGCACGGCGAGACCGGCAAGGTCATCGGCGTCCGCGTGTTCAGCCGCGAGGAGGGCGACGAGCTCGCCCCCGGCGTCAACGAGATGGTCCGCGTCTACGTGGCCCAGAAGCGCAAGATCACGGACGGCGACAAGCTCGCCGGGCGCCACGGCAACAAGGGCGTCATCTCCAAGATCCTGCCCCAGGAGGACATGCCCTTCCTGGAGGACGGCACGCCGGTCGACATCATCCTCAACCCGCTGGGCGTCCCCGGCCGTATGAACGTCGGCCAGGTCCTGGAGGTCCATCTGGGCTGGCTGGCCAAGAACGGCTGGTTGGTCGAGGGGGTCGAGGAGGAGTGGCAGAAGTCGCTCGACGCCATCGGCGCGACGGAGGTGCCGCCGAACTCCCGCGTGGCGACGCCGGTCTTCGACGGCCTGCGCGGTGACGAGCTCAGCGGCCTGATCCAGTCGGTGCGCCCCAACGCGGACGGCAACCGCCTGATCAACTCCGACGGCAAGGCGCTCCTGTTCGACGGCCGCACCGGCGAGCCGTTCGGCGAGCCGATCTCCGTCGGCTACAAGTACATCCTCAAGCTCCACCACCTCGTGGACGACAAGATCCACGCGCGCTCCACCGGCCCGTACTCCATGATCACCCAGCAGCCGCTGGGCGGTAAGGCGCAGTTCGGCGGCCAGCGCTTCGGTGAGATGGAGGTGTGGGCGCTGGAGGCCTACGGCGCCGCCTACGCCCTCCAGGAGCTGCTCACCATCAAGTCCGACGACGTGGTGGGCCGGGTCAAGGTCTACGAGGCCATCGTCAAGGGCGAGAACATCCCCGAGCCGGGCATCCCTGAGTCCTTCAAGGTGCTCATCAAGGAGATGCAGTCGCTCTGTCTGAACGTGGAGGTGCTGTCCAGTGACGGTATGTCCATCGAGATGCGGGACAGCGACGAGGACGTCTTCCGCGCCGCGGAAGAACTGGGAATCGACCTGGGTAGGCGTGAGCCGAGCAGTGTCGAAGAGGTCTAACTTCCGCATTCTTCGAGAGCAGGGGACGAATTAAGTGCTCGACGTCAACTTCTTCGACGAGCTGCGCATCGGTCTCGCCACGGCCGACGACATCCGCCAGTGGTCGCACGGCGAGGTCAAGAAGCCCGAAACCATCAACTACCGCACCCTCAAGCCCGAGAAGGACGGCCTCTTCTGCGAGAAGATCTTCGGCCCGACCCGGGACTGGGAGTGCTACTGCGGCAAGTACAAGCGCGTCCGCTTCAAGGGCATCATCTGTGAGCGCTGCGGCGTCGAGGTGACCCGTGCCAAGGTGCGCCGTGAGCGGATGGGCCACATCGAGCTGGCCGCTCCCGTCACGCACATCTGGTACTTCAAGGGTGTGCCCTCCCGCCTGGGCTACCTGCTCGACCTGGCGCCGAAGGATCTCGAGAAGATCATCTACTTCGCCGCCTACATGGTCACGTGGGTGGACACCGAGGCCCGTGAGCGCGACCTCCAGTCCCTGGAGGCGCGGATCTCGGTGGAGAAGCAGCACCTGGAGCAGCGCCGCGACTCCACCGTCGAGGACCGGCACCGCAAGCTCGAGGCCGACCTGGCCGAGCTTGAGGAGCAGGGCGCCAAGGGCGACGCCCGCCGCAAGGTGCGCGAGGGCGCCGAGCGCGAGATGCGCCAGCTCCGCGACCGCGCCCAGCGGGAGATCGACCGCCTCGACGAGGTCTGGAACCGGTTCAAGAACCTCAAGGTCCAGGACCTCGAGGGCGACGAGATGCTCTACCGCGAGATGCGGGACCGCTTCGGGAAGTACTTCCGCGGCGGCATGGGCGCCCAGGCCATCCAGGACCGGCTCGCCAACTTCGAGCTGGACGCCGAGGCCGAGAAGCTCCGCGAGACCATCCGCACCGGCAAGGGCCAGAAGAAGGCCCGCGCCCTGAAGCGGCTCAAGGTCGTCTCGGCGTTCCTCAACACCACCAACAGCCCCATGGGCATGGTGCTGGACTGCATCCCGGTCATTCCGCCGGACCTGCGTCCGATGGTGCAGCTGGACGGTGGCCGCTTCGCGACCTCCGACCTCAACGACCTGTACCGCCGTGTCATCAACCGCAACAACCGCCTCAAGCGGCTGCTCGACCTCGGTGCGCCCGAGATCATCGTCAACAACGAGAAGCGGATGCTGCAGGAGGCCGTCGACGCGCTGTTCGACAACGGCCGCCGCGGCCGCCCGGTCACCGGTCCCGGTAACCGTCCGCTCAAGTCGCTGTCCGACATGCTCAAGGGCAAGCAGGGCCGCTTCCGCCAGAACCTGCTCGGCAAGCGCGTCGACTACTCCGGCCGTTCGGTCATCGTCGTCGGCCCGCAGCTGAAGCTGCACCAGTGCGGTCTGCCCAAGCAGATGGCGCTGGAGCTGTTCAAGCCGTTCGTGATGAAGCGCCTGGTCGACCTGAACCACGCGCAGAACATCAAGAGCGCCAAGCGCATGGTGGAGCGGTCCCGCCCCGTGGTGTGGGACGTCCTCGAAGAGGTCATCACCGAGCACCCGGTGATGCTGAACCGTGCTCCGACGCTGCACCGCCTGGGCATCCAGGCCTTCGAGCCGCAGCTCGTCGAGGGCAAGGCCATCCAGATCCACCCGCTCGTGTGCACGGCGTTCAACGCCGACTTCGACGGTGACCAGATGGCCGTGCACCTGCCGCTGTCCGCCGAGGCCCAGGCCGAGGCGCGGCTGCTGATGCTGGCCACCAACAACATCCTCAAGCCGTCCGACGGCAAGCCCGTGACCATGCCCACCCAGGACATGATCATCGGCCTGTACTACCTGACGACGGAGAAGGCGGGCGCCAAGGGCGAGGGCCGTTCGTTCCGCTCCCCGGCCGAGGCGCTCATGGCCTACGACCTGGGTGACCTCCACCTGCAGGCGAGGATCCACCTGAGGATCGCCGACGGCGCCCCGGCGCCGAAGGACTGGACGCCGCCGGAGGGCTGGCAGCAGGGTGACGACTACCTGCTGGAGACCACCCTGGGCCGGTACCTGTTCAACGAGACCACCCCGGTCGACTACCCGTACGTCAACTTCCAGGTGGGCAAGAAGCAGGTGTCGGCGCTGGTCAACGAGCTCGCCGAGGCCTACCCGAAGGTCCAGGTCGCCACGACCCTGGACGCCCTCAAGGACGCCGGCTACCGCTGGGCCACCCGGTCCGGCCTGACCATCGGCATCGAGGACGTCGTCGCGCCTCCGCGCAAGGGCGAGATCCTGGAGGGGTACGAGCGCAAGGCCGACAAGATCCAGCGTGAGTACGACCGTGGTCTGATCACCGACGACGAGCGCCGCCAGGAGCTCACCGAGGTGTGGACCCAGGCCACCACCGAGGTCGCCCAGAACATGGAGGACAACTTCCCCGCCGACAACCCGGTGTGGATGATGGTCCAGTCGGGCGCCCGCGGTAACCCGATGCAGGTGCGCCAGATCGCGGGTATCCGCGGCCTGGTCTCCAACACCAAGGGTGAGACGATCCCGCGTCCGATCAAGTCCTCCTACCGTGAGGGCCTGTCCGTGCTGGAGTACTTCATCTCCACGCACGGCCAGCGCAAGGGTCTGGCGGACACCGCCCTGCGTACCGCCGACTCGGGTTACCTGACCCGTCGTCTGGTGGACGTCGCGCAGGACGTCATCGTCCGCGAGATCGACTGCGAGACCGACCGCTCCATCTGGCACGAGATCGGCGAGAAGAACGCGGCCGGCGTCGTGGTGCGCAAGCACAACGTGGAGAACACCGGTTTCGGCCGCACCCTCTCCGAGGACGCGCTGGACGCCGACGGCAACGTCGTCCTGCCCGCGCTGAGCGACACCTCCGAGCCGAACATCGACAAGCTGGTCCGGGCCGGACTCACCCGCGTCCGCATCCGCTCGTCGCTGACCTGTGAGGCGAAGATCGGCGTCTGCACCACCTGCTACGGCCGCTCCATGGCGACCGGCAAGCCGGTGGACGTCGGTGAGGCGATCGGCATCATCGCGGCCCAGTCCATCGGTGAGCCCGGTACCCAGCTGACCATGCGTACCTTCCACATGGGTGGTTCCGCGGGTCAGGACATCACGCACGGTCTGCCCCGTGTCCAGGAGCTCTTCGAGGCCCGCGTCCCCAAGGGTGTGGCCCCGATCTCCGAGATGGAGGGCCGGGTCCGGATCGACGACACCGAGAAGAGCCGCAAGATCGTCGTCATCCCCGACGACGGCACGGACGAGATCGCCTACCCGGTCCCGATGCGTGCCCAGTTGCTGGTCACCGACGGCGACCACGTCAAGGTCGGTCAGCAGCTGATCCAGGGTGCGATCAACCCGCACGAGGTCCTGCGCATCCAGGGCCCGCGCGCGGTGCAGCAGCACCTGGTGTCGGAGGTCCAGGAGGTGTACAAGTCGCAGGGTGTGTCCATCCACGACAAGCACATCGAGATCATCGTCCGCCAGATGCTCAAGCGGGTGAACATCCTGGAGTCCGGCGACACCGAGCTGCTGCCCGGTGAGATGGTCGAGCGGGTGAAGTTCGAGCGGATCAACCGCCGCGTCGTGTCCGAGGGCGGCCAGCCCGCGGCCGGACGCCCGGTGCTGCTGGGTATCACCAAGGCCTCGCTGGCCACGGAGTCCTGGCTGTCCGCGGCCTCCTTCCAGGAGACCACCCGGGTGCTCACCGAGAACGCGATCCACGGCAAGAGCGATCCTCTGCTCGGCCTCAAGGAGAACGTCATCATCGGTAAGCTCATCCCGGCCGGTACCGGCATTCCGCAGTACCGCAACGTCCGGGTGGAGCCCACCGAGGAGGCGAAGGCCTCGATGTACTCGGTCTCCGGGTACGAGGAGCCGAGCGAGTACACCTTCGGTCAGGGCTCGGGTGAGGCAGTCCCGCTGGAGGAGTACGACTTCGGGCCGTACAACAGGTAACAGAGTGGTTTGCTAGCCGACGGCGGCGGGGCGCCACCCCCTCAGGGGGTGGTACCGCCGCCGTCGTCGCGTGGAGGGTCCGCTGACGCGGACGGGAGATTGCGCTACTGCGCTGGCGGAAGAGGCACAGGTGACTGATAACGGGGGAGAGCGGCGGGACTCCGGTTCGGGGGACTCGTGGTTCAAGCCGAGCGAGAACCGCTATCTCAAACAGTCGGAGTACGAGGATCCGCTGGAGGGCGAGGAGGCCGAGGAGACGGTCTTTCCCGACAGCGGTGGGTACACGGGGCTGAGCTCGTCCCGGCCGGCACTGGTGGAGCCGTACCCGGAGGCGCTGGGCGGTCCTCCGCCCTCCAACGGCATCTCCTACCCGGGGGCGGGGGCCTCGGCCTACCAGCCGCTGACCAGGATCCCCGGGGAGTCGGAGGAGCCGAGCCTGCCGAGTGTGGCGGCCAGCGCACGTGTTCCCCTTCCCGAGGAGCCCGCCGAGGACGGCCGGGAGGACTCCTGGTCCGACGACGGTCCGCGGACCCAGGAGATTCCCGTCCTGGGCGCCTGGGACTCCTCCGGAGGAGCCGAGGCCGCTCCGGCGGACCCCGACGAACACGGCGCGGACTCCGAGGTCCCCGCCTGGGGCGCCCCCGAATCCGCTGCTCCTCCCGCCGACCAGCCGTGGGACGGGGGCACACGCGCCTGGGACGGTGACGTCCCCGCCGCGGCTCCCGGCGACGGGGCCGCCGGCGGGCAGCCGTGGGACGACGGCCCCGGCTCCTGGCCCTCCCCGGCCCCGGAAACGCCCGGCCCCGAGGAGTTCGGCGGGCAGCCGTGGGACGACGGCCCCGGAGCCTGGGACACTCCCTCCGACCCGGGGCACGGACCCGGCTCCGGTGACGTGGACGGCTCCACCCGGTGGGACACCGCCGGCGGACGGCCGTGGGACGGCGACGAGCTCGGCTTCCCGGCCCGGGACGCCGACGCCCCCGCCGGTGGCGCCGGCGAACCCGGGGCGGGCGGTCGCGACACCGCCTGGGACGCACCGTCCTCCGCGTACGGGACCTCCGATCCCTCCGGTACCGAGACGGCCGGCGGCCGGTCCTGGGACAACACCTGGGAGCAGGGCTCTCCCTCATGGAACGAGGGCTCCGGCGCCTGGTCTCCCACGGGTACGAGCGCGCCCGGCGAGCGCTCGTGGGACGCCGACGACCCCCTCGGGGGCGGCGAGGCGCGAGAGCGCTCCTGGGACGCCGACGATCCGCTTGGCGGAGGCGGGGCGCGAGGGCGCTCATGGGACGCCGACGAACTGGGCGCGAGCTCGTGGGGGACCGACGAGACCGCCGCGGCCACCACGGGCACCGACGACCTGGACGCGTGGACGCCTCCCCGGGAGGGCGAGGACGGCTGGGCCGGGTCGGGCGCCAACGAACCGTGGACCGCCGGGCACGGGGACGAGCTCTCGTCCCCGGCTCCGGGCCAGGGGTCCGGCAACACCTGGGTGTTCGGCCGTGACGATCCCCGGATGCCGGACGTGGTCCGGGAGGCCGAGCAGCGGCGCCGTGAGTCCGCTGCCGAACGGCCCGGGGCCTCCGGCTGGGAGGGCCCCGACACCGGAGAGCTCTCCGCGGCGGTGCCCGCGTCGGACGACCCCCTGGCCGCGATCGCCGACATGCAGACGCGTGCACGGTCCAGGAGCGGGGAGACGGACGAGGAGCCCGGTGAGGCGACCGGGATGTTCGACGTCCGGGAGGGCGACTGGGACGACCTCCGGGACCCTGGATACGGCCGTGCCCGGGACGAGGGGGAAGCCGGATACGAGGGTGGTTCGGACGAGCTCGGGTACGCCCCGGTTCGGGACGAGCTCGGGTACGGCGGTGGTCCGGACGGGTACGGGTATGCCCCGGCTCGGGACGGTCGTGGGTACGAGGGTGGTTCGGACGAGCTCGGGTACGCCCCGGTTCGGGACGAACTCGGATACGACGCCGGTCCGGGCGAACCCGGGTACGCCCCGGTTCGGGACGAACTCGGACACGAGGGTGGTCCGGACGGGTACGGGTATGCCCCGGCTCGGGACGGTCGTGGGTACGAGGGTGGTTCGGACGAGCTCGGGTACGCCCCGGTTCGGGACGAGCTCGGGTACGACGGTGGTCCGGACGGGTACGGATACGCCCCGGCTCCCGAGGAACCCGGGTACGACACCGGTCCGGACGAGCTCGGGTACGCCCCGGCTCAGGGTGGTCGTGGGTACGAGGGTGGTTCGGACGAGCTCGGGTACGCCCCGGTTCGGGACGAACTCGGATACGACGCCGGTCCGGACGAACCCGGGTACGCCCCGGCTCCCGAGGGACCCGAATACGACGACGGTCCCGAGGAGCCCGGGTACGACGCCGGGACGCAGGAGTCGGAGTACGACGACGGCTTCACCCCGGCGGACTACGGCATGTCCGAGGCTCCGGCCGGCCGGAGGCGGCGCAGGGACCCCATCGCCGGGGACTTCCCCGGTTTCGACGACCGTCCCCTGGGCGGCGACGCCGGCGACCCGTACCCCGGCTACGACAACATCGACTTCCTGGCCGATACCGAGCGGGGAGCGGTCATCACCCTGTGGCTGGGTGTGGCCTCGCTGCTCCCGGGGGTGGGACTGGCCACCGCCCTCGTGGCGCTTCTGGTCACCGGGCCCAAGGCGAAGAAGGAGATCCGCGAGTCCCGCGGACAGCTGGACGGACTCGGTCTGATCACGGTGGGCACGGTCTTCGCCGTGCTCGGCATCCTGGTGACGGTGATCTCCGTCGCCATCTGGCTGATCCTGTAGCGCGAACGGCCGCCTTCCGGCGATAATGAGTCACCAGGAAGGCGGCCGGTTCGCCTTCGGCTGTTTCCCGGGAGAACCGGGTACGAAGCAATCCCGGGACCGCGTAGACTAGCGGTGACCCACGGCTGTGCGAGACCGGTTCCGCGGTTCTCGCCGTGTCGCACACCGTTTTGACCGCCATGACGGCAAACGGTAGCCTGTGTGATTGTGCCCGTGAGTCGACGGGTCACACGTGCGTGTGCGGCGCCCCGGTCCCAGCAGATGCGGGCCTACGGTGCGCGGCGCATGTGAGCCCCCTCCCAAGATCGGCCTCGTGCCGGGTGTGAACGCCTTTTCGCCATGCGTGGGAACGAACGCGACACGCCCGACATCGGGGGCCGGGGATGTTCGGGAAATTCAGCAGGTCAATAGCGATATCGGCTACGAGAACCGGCGTAGGTCACGAGGAAGACGGAGACGCGGTGCCCACCATCCAGCAGCTGGTCCGTAAGGGCCGACAGGACAAGGTCGCAAAGAACAAGACCCCGGCGCTGAAGGGGAGTCCGCAGCGTCGTGGTGTGTGCACGCGTGTCTACACCACTACGCCGAAGAAGCCGAACTCCGCTCTGCGCAAGGTCGCTCGAGTGAGGCTGAGCAGCGGTATCGAGGTCACGGCCTACATCCCCGGCATCGGCCACAACCTCCAGGAGCACAGCATCGTGCTCGTGCGCGGTGGCCGTGTGAAGGACCTGCCGGGTGTCCGCTACCGAATTGTCCGCGGTTCGCTCGACACCCAGGGTGTCCGCAACCGCAAGCAGGCGCGTAGCCGCTACGGCGCCAAGAAGGAGAAGTAAGTATGCCGCGCAAGGGCCCGGCGCCGAAGCGCCAGCTCATCACCGACCCGGTCTACGGCTCGCCGCTCGTCACCGCACTGATCAACAAGGTGCTGCTCGACGGCAAGCGCTCCATCGCCCAGAGCGTCGTTTACGACGCCCTGGAGGGCGCCCGTGAGAAGACCGGCCAGGACCCGCTCGTCGTTCTCAAGCGAGGACTGGACAACGTCAAGCCCGCGCTGGAGGTCCGCAGCCGCCGTGTCGGTGGCGCGACCTACCAGGTGCCGGTCGAGGTCCGCGCCTCCCGGTCCACCACGCTGGCCCTGCGCTGGCTGGTCTCCTTCGCGCGCAAGCGTCGTGAGAAGACCATGACCGAGCGTCTGATGAACGAGCTGGTCGACGCCAGCAACGGTCTCGGCGCGGCCGTCAAGAAGCGTGAGGACACGCACAAGATGGCCGAGTCGAACAAGGCCTTCGCGCACTACCGCTGGTAAAGCGGCGGAACGAAAAAGACCGAGGGACGACGAGCCTCATGGCTGCTAAGACTGTTCTAGACCTGGCCAAGGTCCGCAACATCGGGATCATGGCTCACATCGACGCGGGTAAGACCACGACGACTGAGCGGATCCTCTACTACACCGGTGTCACCCACAAGGTGGGTGAGGTCCACGACGGCGCCGCCACGATGGACTGGATGAAGGAGGAGCAGGAGCGGGGTATCACCATTACCTCGGCTGCTACCACCACCCACTGGGACGACCACACCATCAACATCATCGACACGCCCGGCCACGTGGACTTCACGGTCGAGGTCGAGCGTTCGCTGCGTGTTCTCGACGGTGCCGTCGCGGTCTTCGACGCCAAGGAAGGTGTCGAGCCCCAGTCGGAGCAGGTCTGGCGCCAGGCTGACCGCTACGGCGTTCCGCGTATCTGCTTCGTCAACAAGATGGACAAGATCGGCGCCGAGTTCCAGCGCTGTGTCGACATGTTCCGTGAGCGCCTCGGCGCGAACGCCATGCCGATCCAGCTCAACATCGGTGCTGAGAGCGACTTCAAGGGCGTCATCGACCTGGTGCTCATGAAGGCCTACGTCTGGAACGCGGAGGCCGCGCTCGGGGAGATGTACGACACCGTCGACATTCCCGAGAGCCACGTCGACGCGGCCCGCGAGGCGCGCGAACAGTTCATCGAGACGCTGGCCGAGGCCGACGACGAGATCATGGAGCTGTACCTGGAGGGCCAGGAGCCCACCACGGAGCAGCTCGTTCCCGCGATCCGTCGCGCGACCATCGCCGGTACGGCCGTCCCGGTCCTGTGCGGCACCGCGTTCAAGAACAAGGGCGTGCAGCCCCTGCTCGACGCGGTCATCGCCTACCTCCCCTCGCCCCTGGACGTCGAGTCCGTCGAGGGCTACGACCCCAAGGACGAGACGGAGCAGACCAAGCTCGTCCGCAAGCCGAGCAACGACGAGCCGTTCTCCGGCCTGGTCTTCAAGATCATGAGCGACCCGCACCTGGGCAAGCTCACCTACGTGCGCATCTACTCGGGCGTCATGAAGGCCGGCACCCAGGTGCTGAACAGCCTCAAGGGCCGCAAGGAGCGCATCGGCAAGATCTACCGCATGCACTCCAACAAGCGTGAGGAGATCGCCGAGGTCGGCGCGGGCGACATCATCGCCGTCATGGGTCTTAAGGACACCACGACTGGTGAGACCCTGTGCGACCCGGCGAGCCCGGTCGTCCTGGAGTCCATGACCTTCCCGGCTCCGGTCATCGAGGTGGCCATCGAGCCCAAGACCAAGAGCGACCAGGAGAAGCTGGGCATCGCGATCCAGCGTCTCGCGGACGAGGACCCCTCGTTCCAGGTCGCCACGGACGAGCAGACCGGCCAGACCGTGATCTCCGGTATGGGCGAGCTGCACCTCGAGGTCCTCGTCAACCGCATGCGCGACGACTTCAAGGTCGAGGCGAACATCGGCAAGCCCCAGGTGGCCTACCGCGAGACCATTCGCAAGAAGGTCGAGGGGCACACCTACGTCCACAAGAAGCAGACCGGTGGATCGGGCCAGTTCGCCAAGGTCAAGATCGACCTTGAGCCCCTCACGGGCGAGGACGGCGACGCCTCGGGCTACGAGTTCGTCAACGCCGTCACCGGTGGCCGCATCCCCCGGGAGTACATCCCGTCGGTGGACACCGGTTGCCAGGAGGCCGCTGAGCTGGGCGTGCTCGCGCACTACCCGCTCGTCGGCATCAAGGTGACGCTGCAGGACGGCCAGTACCACGAGGTCGACTCCTCGGAGATGGCGTTCAAGACCGCGGGTTCGATGGCCTTCAAGGAGGCCGTCAAGCTGGCCAAGCCGACTCTCCTGGAGCCGGTCATGGCCGTCGAGGTCACCACTCCCGAGGAGTACATGGGTGACGTCATCGGAGACCTGAACTCCCGCCGTGGACAGATCCAGTCCATGGACGAGCGTTCCGGCGTCCGTATCGTCAAGGCCCAGGTGCCCCTCTCGGAAATGTTCGGCTACGTGGGTGACCTGCGCAGCCGTACGCAGGGTCGAGCCAACTACTCGATGGTGTTCGACTCCTACGCGGAGGTTCCGTCCGCTGTCGCCCAAGAAATTGTGGCGAAGGTCCGCGGCGAGTAATCGCGGACACGTAACCAATCCGATTCCCGGCCACGCGCCGGGGATGGACCAGATAGCTCTGTACGTCTAGGAGACTTCCAGTGGCGAAGGAAAAGTTCGAGCGGACTAAGCCGCACGTCAACATCGGCACCATCGGTCACATTGACCACGGCAAGACCACGCTGACCGCAGCCATCACCAAGGTGCTGCACGACGCGTACCCGAAGCTGAACCCGTTCACCCCGTTCGAGGACATCGACAACGCTCCTGAGGAGCGCGAGCGCGGCATCACCATCTCCGTCGCTCACGTCGAGTACCAGACGGAGGAGCGTCACTACGCTCACGTCGACTGCCCCGGCCACGCCGACTACGTGAAGAACATGATCACCGGTGCGGCGCAGATGGACGGTGCGATCCTGGTCGTGGCCGCCACCGACGGCCCGATGCCGCAGACCAAGGAGCACGTGCTCCTGGCCCGCCAGGTCGGTGTCCCCGCGATCGTCGTCGCCCTGAACAAGGCCGACATGGTCGACGACGAGGAGATCTTCGAGCTCGTCGAGCTCGAGGTCCGTGAGCTCCTCAGCGAGTACGAGTTCCCCGGCGACGACGTTCCCGTCACCAAGGTCTCGGCCCTGAAGGCGCTCGAGGGCGAGCAGGAGTGGGCTGACGCCATCCTGCAGCTCATGGGCACCGTGGACAGCTTCATTCCCGAACCCGAGCGCGACACCGACAAGCCCTTCCTGATGCCGATCGAGGACGTCTTCTCGATCACCGGTCGCGGCACCGTCGTCACCGGTCGCATCGAGCGCGGTGTCATCAACGTCAACGAGACCGTTGACATCGTCGGCATCAAGGAAGACAAGCAGACCACCACGGTCACCGGTGTCGAGATGTTCCGCAAGCTGCTCGACCAGGGCCAGGCCGGCGACAACGTCGGTCTCCTCCTGCGCGGCACCAAGCGCGAGGACGTCGAGCGCGGCCAGGTCATCATCAAGCCCGGCACGACCACCCCGCACACCGAGTTCGAGGCCCAGGTCGTCATCCTGTCCAAGGACGAGGGTGGCCGCCACACGCCGTTCTTCAACAACTACCGCCCGCAGTTCTACTTCCGCACCACGGACGTCACCGGCGTCGTGACGCTGCCGGAGGGCACTGAGATGGTCATGCCCGGTGACAACACCGAGATGTCCGTCCAGCTGATCCAGCCGGTCGCGATGGAAGAGGGCCTGAAGTTCGCCATCCGCGAGGGTGGCCGGACCGTGGGCGCCGGTCGCGTCACGAAGATCACCAAGTAGTACACACACGCCGGGCGGCGACTCCACACGGAGCCGTCCCGGGCGTGGCGGGCGGGCCGCCCCCCATTGGCGGCCCGCCCCGCCACACGACAAGACGTCATCGGGCTCTGTAGCGGTGACGCACCGCAGGGGCAATCCCTGTTGCGGTTTCTCAAGGAAATAGAGGCTCACGGCTACACGGCGGACTCTGCCGGGCCTGGGCGTCTGTGACCGGACAGTTCACCGTTGCAGACACTGAAGCGAAGGACGAACAGGCCATATGGCGGGACAGAAGATCCGCATTCGGCTAAAGGCCTATGACCACGAGGTCATCGACAGCTCGGCGCGCAAGATCGTCGAAACTGTGACGCGAACCGGCGCACAGGTCGCGGGCCCGGTGCCGCTGCCGACGGAGAAAAACGTTTACTGCGTCATCCGATCGCCGCACAAGTACAAGGATTCGCGCGAGCACTTCGAGATGCGCACCCACAAGCGGCTGATCGACATCATCGACCCCACGCCGAAGACGGTCGACTCGCTCATGCGACTCGACCTCCCGGCTGGCGTTGACATCGAGATCAAGCTTTAAGGACGCACAGACATGGCCACCAAGCAGATCAAGGGAGTTCTGGGCGAAAAGCTCGGCATGACCCAGGTCTTCGACGACGCGGGACGCATGGTGCCCGTGACGGTTCTGAAGGCCGGTCCGTGCGTCGTGAGCCGCATCCGGACTCCGGACACCGATGGTTACTCGGCCGTCCAGCTCGGCTACGGGCAGATCAACCCGCGCAAGGTCAGCAAGCCTCTCGGCGACTACCTGCGCAAGCACGACCTGACCCCGCGCCGGCACTACGTCGAGGTCCGCACCACCGACGCCTCCGAGTACACGCTCGGCCAGGAGGTCGCCGCGGACGCCTTCGAGGACGGCCAGACGGTCGACGTCACGGGCAAGAGCAAGGGCAAGGGCTTCGCCGGTGTGATGAAGCGCCACGGTTTCCGTGGTCTCTCCGCCACGCACGGTACGCAGCGCAAGCACCGCTCACCCGGCTCCATCGGCGGCTGCGCCACGCCCGGCCGCGTGTTCAAGGGCATGCGGATGGCCGGTCGTATGGGCAACGTGCGCAAGACCGTCCAGAACCTGACCGTTCACTCCGTGGACGCGGAGAAGGGGCTCATCCTGGTCAAGGGTGCGGTCCCCGGTCCCAACGGCGGTCTGGTGCTCGTCCGCACCGCTGTGAAGGGGGACAAGTAAGCCATGGCCGAGATCGAGGTCAAGAACCCCGAGGGCGGCGCCAAGGGCAGCGTCGAGCTGCCGGACAGCGTCTTCGCCCAGCAGGTCAGCATCCCGCTGATCCACCAGGTCGTGAACGGCCAGATGGCCGCCGGCCGTCAGGGCACGCACGCCACCAAGACCCGCGGTGAAGTCCGCGGCGGTGGCAAGAAGCCCTACCGCCAGAAGGGCACCGGCCGGGCCCGTCAGGGCTCCATCCGGGCTCCTCAGTACACCGGCGGTGGCACGGTGCACGGCCCCCAGCCGCGCGACTACAGCCAGCGCACCCCGAAGAAGATGAAGGCCGCCGCCCTGCGCGGTGCCCTCTCCGACCGGGCGCGCCACGGCCGCATCCACGTCGTCAGCCAGTTCGTGGCCGAGGGCGTGGAGAACAAGCTCACGCAGAACGCTCTGAAGGCGCTGCGTCAGGTCACCGAGTCCGACAAGGTCCTGGTGGTCCTGGCCCGCGACGACGAGCACAACCGGCGTGCCCTGCGCAACCTCGAAGAGGTGCACATCCTCGACGCGGACCAGGTGAACACCTACGACGTCCTGTACTCGGACGACGTGGTCTTCACCGAGGCGGGCTACGCCGAGTTCCTGGCCCACGCGGCCGGTGCCTCCAAGGCCGCGCAGTCCGAGGAGGACGACCAGTGAGGATCGCCGACCACCGGGACATCATCGTCGAGCCGGTGATCTCCGAGAAGAGCTACGGGCTCATGGACGAGAACAAGTACACGTTCATCGTCAGCCCGGACGCCAACAAGACCCAGATCAAGATCGCGATCGAGAAGATCTTCGAGGTGAAGGTCACGAGCGTGAACACGATCAACCGCAAGGGCAAGCGCAAGCGCACCCGCTTCGGTTACGGGAAGCGTCCCGACACCAAGCGCGCGATCGTCAGCGTCGCCGAAGGCGACCGGATCGACATCTTCGGTGTCTGACCTTCTCCGGGTCTGACCGCTACACACCAAGCAATACGTAAAGGAATGCGCGAAGAAGATGGGCATTCGTAAGTACAAGCCGACGACACCGGGTCGTCGCGGTTCCAGCGTGAGCGACTTCGTCGAGATCACGCGCTCGGAGCCGGAGAAGTCCCTGGTGCGTCCGCTTCACTCCAAGGGTGGGCGTAACGGCCACGGCCGTATCACCGCCCGCCACCAGGGTGGCGGTCACAAGCGGGCCTACCGCGTGATCGACTTCCGCCGCCACGACAAGGACGGCGTTCCGGCCAAGGTCGCTCACATCGAGTACGACCCGAACCGCACCGCGCGTATCGCCCTGCTCCACTACGTGGACGGCGAGAAGCGCTACATTCTGGCGCCCGCCGGCCTCAAGCAGGGCGACCGGGTCGAGAACGGTCCGCAGTCCGACATCAAGCCCGGCAACTGCCTCCCGCTGCGCAACATCCCCACGGGTACGTTCGTGCACGCGGTCGAACTGAAGCCGGGCAACGGCGCCAAGCTGGGCCGCTCCGCTGGTTCGCAGATCCAGCTCCTGGCCAAGGAGGGCCGCTACGCCACGCTGCGTATGCCCTCCGGCGAGATGCGCATGGTCGAGGTCACCTGCCGGGCGACCGTCGGCCAGGTCGGCAACGCCGAGCAGTCCAACATCAACTGGGGCAAGGCCGGCCGCTCCCGTTGGAAGGGCAAGCGCCCGACCGTCCGCGGTGTCGTGATGAACCCGGTCGACCACCCGCACGGTGGTGGCGAGGGCAAGACCTCGGGCGGCCGTCACCCGGTCAGCCCCTGGGGTCAGAAGGAAGGCCGGACCCGGTCCAAGAACAAGCCCAGCGACAAGCTGATCGTGCGGCGTCGGCGTAGCGGTAAGAAGAAGCGGTAAGGAGCACGTCTGATGCCACGTAGCCTTAAGAAGGGTCCCTTCGTCGACGACCACCTGATCAAGAAGGTGGAGACGCAGAACGAGAAGGGGACCAAGAACGTCATCAAGACGTGGTCCCGGCGGTCCATGATCGTTCCGGAGATGATCGGTCACACGATCGCCGTCCACGATGGCCGCAAGCACGTCCCCGTGTTCGTGTCGGAGTCGATGGTCGGCCACAAGCTCGGTGAGTTCGCTCCCACGCGTACTTTCCGTAGCCACGTCAAGGAAGACCGCCGTAGCCGCCGTTAGCGGTTGCAGCAGTATCAAGAACCATTTCTCCACGGTGAGTGGGGATGATTTCCGTGAGCGAGGGAAAAGCGATGGGAACGAGGGCACAGGCACGGTTCGTCCGTGTTACGCCCCGGAAGGCCCGCCGGGTGGTGGACCTTATTCGCGGGTTGCCCGCTGACGAGGCACAGGCGGTGCTCCGGTTCGCGCCCCAGTCGGCGAGCGAGCCCGTTGGCAAGGTACTGGCTAGTGCCGTCGCCAACGCCGAGCACAACGACAAGCTGGACCGCGAGACGCTGGTGGTCGAGGGCGCGTGGGTGGACGAGGGTCCGACCCTGAAGCGCATTCGTCCGCGAGGCTTCGGCCGCGCCTTCCGGGTGACCAAGCGTACGAGCCACATCACCGTGGTCGTCGCTGAGCGCTCGGGCGCCTCGTCCAAGACGAAGGAAAGGACCCGATAGTGGGGCAGAAGGTAAACCCGCACGGGTTCCGCCTCGGCATCACCACCGACTTCAAGAGCCGTTGGTACGCCGACAAGTCCTACAAGGACTACGTCAAGGAAGACGTCGCGATCCGTCGGATGCTGACCCGTGGTATGGAGCGCGCTGGTATCTCCAAGGTGGAGATCGAGCGCACCCGTGACCGCGTCCGTGTCGACGTCTACACCGCCCGGCCGGGCATCGTCATCGGCCGCCGCGGTGTGGAGGCCGACCGCATCAGGACGGACCTGGAGAAGCTGACCGGCAAGCAGGTCCAGCTGAACGTCTTCGAGGTGAAGAACCCCGAGATCGACGCCCAGCTCGTCGCCCAGGGCGTCGCCGAGCAGCTGAGCAGCCGCGTGGCGTTCCGCCGCGCGATGCGCAAGGCCATGCAGACCGCCATGAAGAGCGGTGCCAAGGGCATCCGTATTCAGTGCGGTGGCCGTCTGGGCGGGGCTGAGATGTCCCGCTCGGAGTTCTACCGCGAGGGTCGCGTCCCGCTGCACACGCTGCGCGCCGACATCGACTACGGCTTCTTCGAGGCCCGTACGACGTTCGGACGCATCGGCGTGAAGGTGTGGATCTACAAGGGCGACGCGCCCGCGACCCGCGCCGAGCGCGAGGCGGTCCAGGCCGCGCAGCGTTCCGCCGGCGGTGGCGGCGGTGGCGGCGGTCAGCGCCGCGAGCGTCCGCAGCGCCGTCGTCGTGGCGGTGCCGCCGGTGGTGGACAGCAGCAGAACACCGAGGCGAAGGCTCCGGCCGAGCCCGCGAAGACCGAGGGGAGCTGACAGTGCTTATTCCTCGTAAGGTCAAGTACCGCAAGCAGCACCACCCGGATCTGCGCGGCAAGGCCAAGGGTGGCACGACGCTCAACTTCGGCGAGTTCGGCATCCAGGCCCTGGAGTCGGCCTACGTGACGAACCGCCAGATCGAGTCCGCTCGTATCGCCATGACGCGTCACATCAAGCGTGGCGGCAAGGTGTGGATCAACATCTTCCCGGACCGCCCGCTGACCAAGAAGCCCGCCGAGGTCCGTATGGGCTCCGGTAAGGGTTCGCCCGAGTGGTGGGTCGCGCCGGTCAAGCCCGGTCGCGTGATGTTCGAGCTGTCGGGCGTGCCCGAGGCCATCGCCAAGGAGGCGATGCGCCGTGCGATGCACAAGCTCCCGATGAAGTGCAAGTTTATTACGCGGGAGGGGGAGTGATGGCTAAGTCCGTGACTGCCCATGAGCTCCGGGACCAGTCCGTCGAGGACCTGGTCTCCAAGCTCAAGGAAGCCAAGGAAGAGCTCTTCAACCTCCGCTTCCAGGCCGCCACCGGTCAGCTCGACAACCACAGCCGACTGCGTACGGTCAAGCGCGAGATCGCGCGGATCTACACGGTCATGCGGGAGCACGAGCTGGGCATCGCCCCGCTGTCTGGTGAGTCGGCGCAGGAGTCGAAGGAAGCAGCCGAATGAGTGAGAACCAGACCGCGACCCGCAACTACCGCAAGGTGCGCGAGGGCTACGTCGTCAGCGACAAGATGGACAAGACCGTCGTCGTCGAGGTCGAGGACCGCATCACGCACGCCCGGTACGGCAAGGTCATCCGCCGGACGTCCAAGTACAAGGCGCACGACGAGGCGAACTCCTGTGGCGTCGGCGACCGGGTCCGACTGATGGAGACCCGGCCGCTCTCCGCGACGAAGCGTTGGCGCGTCGTGGAGATCCTGGAGAAGGCTAAGTAACCCCAGCCTGTCGGCGGCCGACAACCCGTTGTCGGCCGCCGGCGCGAGGGGTGAGACCACCTAGCCGTGCGGCAGTGGACCGCACGCATCACATCAGGAGCAGACGTGATTCAGCAGGAGTCGCGACTCAAGGTCGCCGACAATACGGGTGCCAAGGAGATCCTTACCATCCGTGTTCTCGGTGGCTCGGGTCGGCGCTACGCCGGGATCGGCGACACCATCGTCGCCACGGTGAAGGACGCCCTGCCTGGCGCTGGAGTCAAGAAGGGCGACGTCGTCAAGGCCGTTGTCGTGCGCACCGCCAAGGAGCGCCGCCGGCCCGACGGCTCCTACATCCGCTTCGATGAGAACGCTGCCGTGCTCATCAAGGACGGTGGGGACCCGCGAGGCACCCGCATCTTCGGCCCTGTCGGCCGTGAGCTGCGTGACAAGAAGTACATGCGCATCATTTCGCTGGCGCCGGAGGTGCTCTAAGCGATGAAGATCAAATCTGGCGACGAGGTCATCGTCCTCGCCGGCAAGGACAAGGGTGCCACCGGCAAGGTCGTCAAGGCCATGCCGAAGGAAGACCGTGTCATCGTCGAGGGCGTCAACCTGGTCAAGAAGCACAAGAAGGCCAATCCGGCGGGCGGCCAGCAGGGTGAGGTCGTCACGAAGGAGGCTCCGATCCACGTGAGCAACGTAGCGCTCGCGGAGGACGGCAAGGCCACCCGGGCCGGCTACCGCTTCGAGGAAGACGGAACCAAGGTTCGGGTCTCCCGTCGCACCGGTAAGGACATCTGATGACGGTTACCAACGACATCACGGCCCCTCCGATGCCGCGGCTCAAGGAGAAGTACCGTAACGAGATCGTCGCTGCCCTCAAGGAGGAGCACGACATCGCCAACATCATGCAGGTCCCCGGTCTGACGAAGATCGTGGTCAACATGGGTGTGGGCGACGCGGCTCGTGACGCGAAGCTGATCCAGGGCGCGGTCGCCGACCTGTCGGCGATCACCGGCCAGAAGCCGAGGGTCAACAGGGCCAAGAACTCCATCGCGCAGTTCAAGCTGCGCGAGGGCATGCCGATCGGCGCCAGCGTCACGCTGCGCGGCGACCGGATGTGGGAGTTCCTGGACCGGCTGCTCTCGCTGGCCCTGCCCCGGATCCGAGACTTCCGCGGCCTTTCCCCGAAGCAGTTCGACGGGAACGGCAACTACACCTTCGGGCTCACCGAGCAGGTCATGTTCCACGAGGTGGACCCGGACAAGGTCGACCGGCAGCGTGGGATGGACATCACCGTCGTCACCACGGCCACGACCGACGACCAGGGCCGCAGCCTGCTCAAGCGGCTCGGTTTCCCGTTCAAGGAAGCCTGAGGGGTAAGCACATATGGCCAAGAAGTCCCTGATTGCCAAGGCGCAGCGGAAGCCGAAGTTCGCAGTCCGCGCGTATACTCGATGCTCGCGGTGCGGACGCCCGCGTGCCGTCTTCCGGAAGTTCGGCCTGTGCCGTATCTGCTTCCGCGAGATGGCGCACCGGGGCGAGCTGCCCGGTATCACCAAGTCGAGCTGGTAGTTTCCGGCGGGGCCGACCAGGCGCTCGTCACCGAGCCCGGAGTCGGCCCCCCGAAGTGCCATCACCTGGTGGTCCACAGAAGTGATCGTGACCGCACCAGGCGGCACGGTCCAGCAACATCCAACCATCAGGGCACGGCAGTCCTCCAGAGGACCGCGGTGCCCACGACCACGCTGTAGGTCCGTTTGTGCACCTTCGCGGGATGAAACCCGCGGAAGGGCAGGCCCCGGGAAGGCCCGCGCTCGGAAACCGCAGTGAGGAAGGGCCAGTCGGCCATGACGATGACCGACCCGATCGCAGACATGCTGACACGTCTGCGCAACGCGAATTCGGCTTACCACGACACCGTGACCATGCCGTATTCCAAGATCAAGGCGCACATCGCCGAGATCCTCCAGCAGGAGGGCTTCATTCAGGGCTGGCGGACCGAGGAGGCCCCTGTGGGCAAGAACCTCGTCCTGGACCTGAAGTACGGCCCCACTCGGGAGCGTTCCATCGCGGGCATCCGCCGGGTCTCCAAGCCCGGTCTGCGGGTGTACGCGAAGAAGGAGAACCTGCCGCGGGTGCTGGGTGGCCTCGGTGTGGCGATCATTTCGACGTCCGGTGGCCTGATGACTGAGAAGCAGGCCAAGAAGCGTGGCGTGGGCGGCGAAGTCCTCGCCTACGTCTGGTAGAGGGAGAGATTGAAGCATGTCGCGAATCGGTCGACTGCCGCTCTCGGTCCCCAAGGGCGTCGAAGTCACGATTAACGGGCAAGACGTCACTGTCAAGGGGCCGAAGGGCGAACTGAAGCACACCATCGCCGAGCCGATCACCGCCTCTCTGGAGGACGGGGTGCTCACGGTGCTGCGTCCCGACGACAAGCCGGAGAACCGCTCGCTGCACGGTCTGACCCGTGCGCTTATCGCCAACCTGGTCGAGGGCGTCTCCAAGGGCTACACCAAGACGCTGGAGATCCACGGTGTGGGTTACCGCGTCCAGGCCCGCGGCGCGAACCTGGAGTTCTCGCTGGGCTACAGCCACCCCGTCGTGGTGGAGCCCCCGGAGGGTGTCACCTTCCGGGTGGAGAAGCCGACGATCCTCCACGTGGAGGGCATCGACAAGCAGCTGGTGGGACAGGTCGCCGCGAACATCCGCGGTCTGCGCAAGCCTGACCCGTACAAGGCCAAGGGCGTGCGGTACCAGGGTGAGCACATCCGCCGCAAGGCCGGAAAGGCTGGTAAGTAGGCATGGGTATCACCGCGAACCGTAAGCGGACCTCCAAGCGCGCCATCTCCCGTACGCGCCGCCAGTTCCGCGTGCGCAAGAAGGTCGTCGGCACCGCTGAGCGTCCCCGCCTGGCTGTGTTCCGCTCCTCCAAGCACATCGTCGCGCAGATCATCGACGACACCAAGGGCCACACCTTGGTCGCCGCCTCCAGCGTCGAGCCCGACCTGCGTGGCACCGAGGGCACCAAGTCCGACAAGTCAGCCAAGGTCGGCCAGCTCATCGCTGAGCGGGCCAAGGCCGCTGGTATCTCCACCATCGTCTTCGACCGTGGTGGCAACCAGTACGCCGGACGTATCGCCAAGCTCGCCGACGCGGCGCGCGAGGGCGGACTGGAGTTCTAGCGATGACCTCTGTAACGGCCAAGATCAACCACGAGAAGAGGAACCACTGATGGCTGCAGCACCGCGGCGCGGCGCCGGTGGCGAGCGGCGTGATCGCCGTGACGATCGCCGCGGCGGCGCCGCAGACAAGGGTGTCTCCTACATCGAGAAGGTCGTGACCATTAACCGGGTCTCGAAGGTCGTCAAGGGCGGCCGTCGCTTCTCCTTCACAGCCCTGGTCGTCGTCGGCGACGGCAACGGCATGGTCGGTGTCGGTTACGGCAAGGCCAAGGAGGTCCCGTCCGCGATCGCCAAGGGTGTCGAGGAGGCGAAGAAGAACTTCTTCCGCGTCCCCCGCATCCAGGGCACGATCGTGCACCGGGTCCAGGGCGAGGACGCCGCCGGCGTCGTCCTGCTCCGTCCGGCCGCCCCGGGTACCGGTGTCATCGCCGGTGGTCCCGTGCGCGCCGTGCTGGAGTGCGCCGGCATCCACGACGTGCTGAGCAAGTCGCTCGGCTCGTCCAACCCGCTGAACATCGTGCGCGCCACCGTGGCGGCTCTGAAGGGCATCAACCAGCCCGAGGAGATCGCCGCGCGTCGTGGCCTGCCGATCGAGGACGTCGCCCCGGCCGCCATGCTGCGTGCTCGCTCTGAGGCGAAGGCAGGGACCTGACCATGGCCAAGCTCAAGATCACGCAGACCCGCTCCAAGATCGGCGGCAAGGAGAAGCAGCACGCTGCCCTCCAGTCGCTCGCGCTGGGGCGGATCGGCAAGTCCACCGTCCGTGAGGACCGCCCTGAGGTTCGCGGGCAGATCACGATCGTCGCGCACCTCGTCTCTGTCGAGGAGGTTGCCGAATGAGCGACTACAACCCCGACGAGCTGCTCAAGCTGCACCACCTGCGTCCCGCCCCGGGCTCCAACAAGGCCAAGAACCGCAAGGGTCGTGGCGAGGCGTCCAAGGGTAAGACCGCAGGTCGTGGCACCAAGGGCACGAAGGCTCGTAACACCGTGCGTCCCGGCTTCGAGGGCGGGCAGATGCCCCTCATCCGCCGGGTGCCCAAGCTCAAGGGCTTCAGCAACGCCCGGTTCAAGACGACCTACCAGGTCGTCAACCTGGACAAGCTGAGCGAGCTCTACCCCGAGGGTGGCGAGGTCACCGTCGAGGACCTGGTCGCCAAGGGCGCGGTGCGCAAGAACCAGCTCGTCAAGGTGCTGGGCACTGGCGAGATCACCTCCGCCGTGCGGGTGAGCGCGAACGCGTTCTCCTCCTCGGCCAAGGAGAAGATCACCGCCGCCGGTGGCTCCGTCACCGAGCTGTAGGGACTTCCCCGCCGTGTGCGACTTGGGGCGTTCGTCCGGCAGACCCGTGAGGGGCCTGCCGGGCGGACGCCCCTGTGCGTTGTGAGCGGTGATCGTTATGTCTCACGAACTCAACCGTCGAGTGATCACTGTTACAGTGCCATCTGTTTGAGTTCACCGCTTGACGTAATGTGAATACTTCCGAGCCCCGGGCGACCAGTCCGGAGCTGACGTTCTACGACGATTCAGGATCGGCCGCGATGTCTGGAACCCGTTCCGCCGCCGAAGCCGCGCAGGAGGAGACGTGCTAGGTGCGTTCGTTCGTGCATTTCGCACGCCCGACCTGCGCAATAAGCTGCTGTTCACACTGTTCATCCTGACGATCTTCCGTCTGGGGTCGGTGATCCCCGCTCCGGGTATCAACTCCGCGGCGATCCGGGACCAGATGGAGGCGATCACCGCCTCGGACACTTCGGGCGTGTACGCGCTCGTGAACCTGTTCAGCGGCGGCGCGCTACTGCAACTTGCGGTGTTCGCGCTCGGGGTCATGCCGTACATCACCGCGAGCATCATCATCAACCTGCTGACGGTGGTGATCCCCCGCCTGGAGTCCCTCAAGAAGGAGGGACAGTCCGGGCAGAGCAAGATCACCCAGTACACCCGCTACCTGACGCTGATGCTCGCGGTCCTACAGGCCACCAGCATCGTCGCCATGGCCAGGACGGGCGCCCTGTTCCAGGGGGCCATCCCGGTCAGCTCCTACATGCCCAACCAGGACATCATGACCCTGGTGACCATCGTCTTCACGATGGCGGCCGGTACCGCCATCATCATGTGGTTCGGTGAGCTCATCACCGAGCGGGGCGTGGGCAACGGCATGTCGCTGTTGATCTTCACCCAGGTCATCGCGATGTTCCCCTCCTCGATCATGAGCCTGTACAGGGAGCAGTCCGTCTGGGTCTTCGCGATCATCTGCGTCGCGGGCCTGGTGCTCATCTCCGCGGTGGTCTTCATCGAGCAGGCCCAGCGCCGTATCCCGGTGCAGTACGCCAAGCGCATGGTCGGCCGCCGCATGTACGGCGGCAGCTCGACCTACATCCCGCTGAAGGTCAACCAGGCGGGCATCATCCCCGTGATCTTCGCCTCCTCGCTGCTGTACCTGCCGCAGCTGCTCGTGGGCCTGCTGGGCCAGGACTCCACGAACCCCGTGGTGACCTTCGTCCAGACGTACTTCCTCACCGGCACCCACCCCGTGTACATGGCGACGTTCTTCGTCATGATCATCGGCTTCGCGTTCTTCTACGTGGCGATTACCTTCAACCCCACTGAGGTCGCCGACAACATGAAGAAGTACGGTGGGTTCATCCCGGGTATCCGACCAGGGCGTCCGACGGCCGAGTACCTCGACTACGTGTTGACGAGGCTGACGACCCCCGGATCTCTGTACCTGGGTGTGATCGCTCTCCTGCCGATGGTCGCGCTCGGTGCCACCGGCGCCAACGCGAACTTCCCGTTCGGCGGGACGAGCATCCTGATCATGGTCGGTGTCGGGCTGGACACGGTGAAGCAGATCGAGAGTCACCTCCAGCAGAGGAACTACGAAGGTTTTCTGCGATAAATGCGAGCAGTATTGGTGGGGCCGCCTGGGGCCGGCAAGGGCACCCAGGCCCAGATCCTCGCGTCCGAGTTGTCGATTCCCAAGGTGTCCACCGGCGACATCTTCCGGGCCAACGTCAGCGGCGGCACCGAGCTTGGCAAGAAGGCCAAGCAGTACATGGACCGCGGTGACCTCGTCCCCGACGAGGTCACCAACGCCATGGTCAAGGACCGGCTGGCGCGAGGCGACGCGGCCGCGGGTTTCCTGCTCGACGGGTTTCCGCGCAACGTCGCACAGGCCGGGACGCTCAGGACCATGCTGGCGGACCTGGACACCGGCCTGGACGTCGTCCTGGAGCTGAGGGTCGACGAGGAAGAGGTCGTCAAGCGCCTCTCGGGCCGCCGTTCGTGCCCCGAGTGCGGCCGGGTGTACCACGTCGAGTACGACCCTCCGAAGGTGGAGGGCCGGTGCGACAACGAGGGCGCCGAGCTGTACCAGCGTGAGGACGACCGCGAGGAGACCATCAGGCACCGCCTGGAGGTCTACCGGGAGCAGACCGCCCCGCTGGTGGCGTTCTACGAGGCCGAGGGCCTGCTGGCCACCATCGCCGCCACGGGACCCGTGGAGGAGGTGACGGCCCGGGCCAAGGCCGCCATCGAGGAGAAGACCGGGGCCCAGTCCTGATGTTCCGCAGGAGCGAACCGGACGTGCAGATCAAGACGCCGGAACAGATCGCCATGATGAGGGCGGCGGGCCAGGTCGTGGCCCGCGCCCTGGACACCCTCCGGGCCGCGGTGCGGCCCGGGGTGTCCACCCTGGAGCTGGACGCCGTGGCGGAGAAGGTCATCCGCGACGCGGGTGCCGTTCCCTCCTTCAAGGGCTACCACGGCTTCCCCGGGTCCATCTGCGCCTCGGTGAACGAGGAGGTCGTCCACGGCATCCCCAGCGCGGAGCGGGTGCTGTCCGAGGGCGACATCATCTCCATCGACTGCGGGGCCATCCTGGAGGGCTGGCACGGCGACTCGGCGATCACGGTCGCCGTCGGCGAGGGCCGCCCGGAGGACCTGCGGATGATGGAGGTCTGCGAGGAGTCCATGTGGCAGGGGATCGCCGAGCTGCGTCCGGGCAGGAGCCTGGGCGACATCGGCCACGCGATCGGCGGCCACATCTCCCGCAACGGCGGCTACGGCAACGTCCGGGACTACGGCGGCCACGGCATCGGCACCGAGATGCACATGGACCCGCACGTGCTCAACTACGGCAAGCGCGGCAAGGGGCTGAAGCTGGTCGAGGGCATGTGCCTGGCGATCGAGCCGATGACCACCCTGGGCCGCCACGACGTGGTCCAGCTCGACGACGGCTGGACCGTGGTGACGCGGGACGGCAAGCCGGCCGCCCACTTCGAGCACACGGTCGCGGTGACCGCCGACGGCCCCCTCGTCCTGACCGCGCGAGAGTCCAACCGCGATAAAATCGCCGACATGGGGTTCGTCCAGCCGACCTGGTAGGGGCTTCGTCCCACGCGTGGAGCGCGGGGCAGGGCCGCCTCCGTGTCAAGATGCGAGGTGCGCGCAGTGTCCGACCCGGTGCCGTCGATACGGACGTCCGACGTGGAACGCGACCGCGTCGCGCAGTTGCTACAGGAACACTTCGCCCAGGGGCGCCTGGACCACGAGGAGTTCACCGACCGCCTCGGCCGCGTCTACAAGGCCAGGACCGTGGGGGAGTTGGACACGGTCACGGGGGACCTGCCCGAGCGAGACCTCGCCGACGTCGGGGGAGCGGCGTCCCGGCAGGAGGAGTCCGCGGTGGCGCCCCCGATCAGCCTGCGTGACCCGGCCCTGATGGTGCCGTGGGCGCTGTACCTCGGGGTCAACGCCCTGTGCTTCGTGATCTGGCTGATCCTGTTCCTCACCACCGACCACGACTATCCCTGGTTCCTGTGGGTCATGGGTCCCTGGGGGGTCGTGATGGGTGTGGTGACCATGGGGGTCCTGCCCGCACGGAAGAAGTCCTCCGACGAGGGGTAGGCGTCCGCTCCCGGATCCGCGTCCCGTACGGGCGTTCCCCTTCGGGGACACGCGGTGTAGGGTGCTCTGCCCGCGGCGGTCAAGAGTACTTGCCCCGAGGGGATAGACTGTCATTGCCCATACGCGGGCTGTTGGGTCAGTCTGCCTTTTTTGTGCCGCGTCTTCTCATCGACGCACGCTCTTGCAGTTGACCCGAACTTCCAGTGTGTCCTGGCGTCGGCGACGGTATTCCCTGTCGCCGGGGCCGTCGCGTCATGCGAGGCCACTGGGGTCGCGTCGGGTTGTCCTGATCAACCAATCGATGAGCGAGGCGTGGAGGACATGGCCAAGAAAGACGGCGCCATCGAGATCGAGGGTTCCGTTGTCGAGTCCCTACCCAACGCTATGTTCAAGGTAGAGCTCGACAACGGGCACCAGGTCCTTGCCCACATCAGCGGCAAGATGCGGATGAACTACATCCGTATTCTCCCCGACGACCGCGTCGTCGTGGAGCTGAGCCCGTACGACCTCACGCGCGGGCGCATCGTTTACCGCTACAAGTAGCCCGTCGCGGGCCGCGTGCCCGCGAGGGATGAGTTCGGAGTAACCATGAAGGTCAAGCCGAGCGTGAAGAAGATCTGCGCGAAGTGCCGCGTGATTCGCCGTAACGGCCGGATCATGGTCATTTGCTCGGACCCGCGTCACAAGCAGCGCCAGGGCTAGAACCCCGGTTCGCTGGTCGCGGCTTCACGTACCGCGAGCGGCCCGGTGGGCGTGACCGCCCGTACCGGACGCACGAAACCACGAAAACCTGTTCCGACTTCCGGCGCCGAGGGCGCGGGAGGTACCCCCGGTCGGAGGCCGGGGCCTCGTCGATTGGGCGACGAGAGGGTGGAACGGGTCAGACCTCCGCATAGGGCAACAAGGAGTCTCGCCCACATGGCACGTATCGAAGGTGTTGACCTTCCCCGCGACAAGCGGGTGGAGATCGCTCTCACGTATATCTTCGGGATCGGGCGCACCCGTGCGCTGGAGACCCTGAAGAACACCGGCGTCGACGGTGACACGCGCGTCCACCAGCTGTCCGAGGAGGACCTGGTCCGGCTGCGCGACTGGATCGGCGCCAACTACCAGGTCGAGGGCGACCTGCGCCGCGAGGTGCAGGGCGACATCCGTCGCAAGATGGAGATCGGTAGTTACCAGGGCATCCGCCACCGCCGTGGACTCCCGGTCCGCGGTCAGCGCACGCAGACCAACGCGCGCACCCGCAAGGGCAAGAAGAAGACCGTGGCCGGTAAGAAGAAGGCCGGTAAGAAGTAGTCCGCTCGGACTGGACTAATGCGACCGCGTCCGGAACGACACGGACCGATGATCTCTGGGAGTTTCGCTCATGCCGCCTAAGGGCCGTCAGGGTGCCGCGCGCAAGGTGCGCCGCAAGGAAAAGAAGAACATTGTCCACGGACACGCTCACATCAAGAGCACGTTCAACAACACGATCGTGAGCATCACCGACCCGAACGGTGCCGTGATCTCGTGGGCCAGCTCCGGACAGGTGGGCTTCAAGGGTTCGCGTAAGTCGACCCCCTACGCCGCGCAGATGGCCGCCGAGGCCGCTGCCCGCCGCGCCCAGGAGCACGGCGTCCGCAAGGTGGACGTCTTCGTGAAGGGCCCGGGTTCGGGCCGGGAGACCGCCATCCGCTCGCTGCAGGCGACCGGCCTGGAGGTCGGCTCCATCCAGGACGTCACCCCGGTTCCGCACAACGGCTGCCGTCCGCCCAAGCGCCGCCGGGTCTGATCCCGACAGCCGGCGCCCGCGGTCCTATCCGCGCGGGCGCCGCGCCGCGCTTGATCCCGCGCGGACCCGATGGGGACCGCGCGGGCGGGGTAGGAATCCGAGTAATGGGCACCGCCGCCGCGGTGTCCGTCCGGTGGCCGTCAAATAGCGGGCGGCCATGTGGAAGGGAAGACACGGACCATGTTGATCGCACAGCGTCCCACGCTCAGCGAGGAAGTCGCCTCGGACCTGCGTTCGAGGTTTGTCATCGAGCCGCTGGAGCCGGGTTTCGGCTACACCATCGGTAACTCGCTTCGGCGTACCCTGCTGTCCTCCATCCCCGGTGCGGCCGTCACCAGCCTCCGCATCGAGGGCGTCGAGCACGAGTTCACCACCGTGCCCGGTGTCAAGGAGGACGTCACCGAGATGATCCTCAACCTCAAGGGCCTGGTCGTCAGCTCCGAGCACGACGAGCCGGTGCTGATGTACCTGCGCAAGCAGGGCCCCGGCGTGGTGACCGCCGCGGACATCGCTCCTCCGGCCGGTGTCGAGGTGCACAACCCCGACCTGCACATCGCCACGCTCAACGGCAAGGGCAAGCTGGAGATGGAGCTCACGGTCGAGCGCGGCCGCGGCTACGTCTCGGCGACGCAGAACAAGCAGGCCGGACAGGAGATCGGTCGCATCCCGATCGACTCCATCTACTCCCCGGTCCTGCGTGTGACCTACAAGGTCGAGGCCACCCGTGTCGAGCAGCGCACCGACTTCGACCGCCTGATCGTCGACATCGAGACCAAGCCGGCCATCCGTCCCCGTGACGCGGTCGCCAGCGCGGGCAAGACCCTGGTCGAGCTGTTCGGCCTGGCGCGCGAGCTCAACGTCGACGCCGAGGGCATCGACATGGGCCCGTCGCCGACGGACGCCGCCCTGGCGGCGGACCTGGCCCTGCCGATCGAGGACCTCAACCTCACGGTCCGGTCCTACAACTGCCTCAAGCGTGAGGGCATCCACAGCGTTGGTGAGCTGGTTGCCCGCTCCGAGCAGGACCTGTTGGACATCCGCAACTTCGGTGCCAAGTCCATCGACGAGGTCAAGCAGAAGCTCATCGACATGGGCCTGTCCCTGAAGGACTCCCCGCCCGGATTCGACCCCAGCACGGCGGCCGACTCCTACGGCTCCGACGACGACGAGGGTGAGTCCTTCGTCGAGACGGAGCAGTACTAACCGACCTTCGTCGCCCACATGGTCCCCGGCCGAGTGCGGCCGTGGACCGCATCACTAGGAGAACGACACCATGCCCACGCCTACCAAGGGCGCCCGTCTGGGTTCCGGGCCCGCTCACGAGCGGCACATCCTGGCGAACCTCGCCACCTCGCTGTTCCAGCACGGCCGGATCCGCACGACCGAGGCCAAGGCCAAGCGTCTGCGCCCGTACGCGGAGAAGCTGATCTCCCTCGGCAAGCGCGGTGACCTGCACGCCCGCCGTCAGGTCCTGGCCAAGATCACGGACAAGGCCGTCGTGCACGAGCTGTTCACCGAGATCGGCCCGCGCTTCGAGAACCGTCCCGGTGGCTACACCAGGATCACCAAGATCGGTCCGCGCAAGGGTGACAACGCCCCGATGGCCGTCATCGAGCTGGTCGAGGCGCTGAGCGCCCCCGCGGCCCCGTCCACCCCGGCTTCCGAGCCCGCGGTGGAGGAGACCGCCCAGGCCGACGAGACCGTCGTGGCCGAAGAGGCGGGCGAGCAGCCCGCCGAGGGCACCACCTCCGGCCAGACCGCCGGGGCCGACGAGACCGCCCAGGCCGAGGGCGAGAAGTCGGCTGACGACAAGTAGGGCGCGAAGCGCGGGTGGTCCCCGTGCGCGTTGCCCGGCGAGTGCCCGATCCCATGGGGGTCGGGCACTCGTCTTTTCCGGACACGGAAGACGGGTGGCATGGACGAGACGACGGTGCGGGTGCGGATGGACGTGGCCTACGACGGCACGGACTTCAGCGGATGGGCGGCCCAGCCGGGCCGGCGCACGGTGCAGGGGGAGCTGGAGGCGGCGCTGGAGCGGGTGCTGCGGCTGCCGAGGGTGTCGCTGACGTGCGCGGGGCGCACGGACGCCGGTGTGCACGCGCGCGGGCAGGTGGCGCAGGCCGACATCCCGGTGGACACGTGGGAGAAGGAGGGGGAGCGGGTGCTCCGCCGCCTGGCCGGGGTGCTGCCCAAGGACGTGCGGGTGAACGCGGCCCGGTTGGCGCCTCCGGGGTTCGACGCCCGGTTCTCACCGCTGTTCCGGCGGTACCTGTACCGGGTGAGCGACGCGCCCTACGGGGTGGACCCGCTGTCGCGAAGGGACGTGCTGTGGCACCGGAGCCCCCTGGACGTGGACCGGATGAACGAGGCGGCCCGGCGCCTGCTGGGCGAGCACGACTTCGCCGCGTTCTGCAAGAAGCGCGAGGGCGCGACGACCATCCGGGAGCTGCTGCGCCTGGAGTGGACGCGGGTGGACGGGCACCTGCTGCACGGCACGGTCCAGGCGGACGCGTTCTGCCACAACATGGTGCGCGCGCTCGTGGGCGCGCTCCTGGCGGTGGGGGACGGGCGCAGGGACGTGGACTGGCCGGGCGGGGTGCTCGGCGTCGGTGAGCGGAACTCGTCGGTCCACGTGGTGGGGCCGCACGGACTGAGCCTGGAGGAGGTGCGCTACCCGCCCGACGAGGAGCTGGCCGAGCGCGCCTCGACGACCCGCCGGGTGCGTGAACTGCCCTGCCGGGGGCACTAGGTGTACTGCCCTGAGAGGTTGGTGACGCGGGAGGCGGGAGGGCCACCGAGCGCGGTGTGGAACCGGTGGTGATTGTAGTGATGCAACCACCCCGGGAACGCCTCCCGCCGCTTGGCCTCTGAC